>NZ_JBSSGD010000002.1:3275000-8931233 GCF_054063295.1 Bradyrhizobium sp. USDA 3240 | reverse complement strand
TGCAACCCGCGGAGTAGAAATCCGCTACTCTATCCAGTTGAGCTACGGGACCGTGGCCGCCTTGTAGCACCCGCAATATGAAAAATCCGCCTTTCCGCCAAGTCTGTCCGAACCGATTTTTGTGGTCGGACGACAAAGGCGAGCAGGGGTCCCGTCCTGTGTTGGCCAGACCAGCCCGCCGAGCCGGCATCATGCTGCCGCCGGGGCCGGTCGAAGGAATGTCGGCAATGCAATCTGCGACGTTTTCGTCCATTCATGTCGGCGCCTTCACTCCGTCACCTTTTCGCGCATTTTTTAACCCCAACGCGGCGGTCGACCGCGGGGCGTCCAGGAGCTCCATCATGATCGGATTGGTTCGTGCGGCCGCACTTTGCGCCACGCTGGCGCTCGGCCTGGTGAGCGCCCAGGCGTCGGACAAGGCCTTCAAGCGCGACGATCTCGCCGATTCCGCGATCAAGCTGGAGGCCCAGATCAAGAGCGAGGCGGGCGCGGTCAACAAGTCGGCCGCGACCCTGCGCACCGACGCGGACGCAGCCTTCAAGCGCAATGATTTCCGCGGCGGGCTCACGATCCTCGGCCAGATCGCGGCAACCGCGCCCGAGGACGGCGCCAACTGGCTGCGGCTTGCCAAAACCGTCTTCCAGATCCGATCGGCCAGCTCCAGCGAACAGACCTTCCTGATGGAGCGCGCCTCCACCGCCGCCTACATCGCCTATCAGCGCGCCGGCAATGCGGGCGAGGAGGCCGATTCGTTGGCCGTGCTCGGCAAGGCGCTCGCGGAGCGCAAGCTGTGGCGTCCGGCGCTCGACGCGCTGCGGCTGTCGCTGGATCAGCGCGAGGTCGCCGATGTGCGCGGCCAATATGAGAAGATGCGCGACGAGCACGGCTTCCGGCTGCTCGATTATACCGTCGATTCCGACGCCGCCTCGCCGCGGGCCTGCTTCCAGTTCTCCGAGGAGCTCGCCAAGCGCGTCGACTTCGCGCCGTATCTCGCATTGGCCGGCACCGACAAGCCGGCTCTGTCGGCGGAAGGCCAGCAGCTCTGCGTCGACGGGCTGAAGCACGGCGAGCGCTACAACATCAATCTGCGCGCCGGCCTGCCGTCGACCGTCAAGGAGACCCTGCCGAAATCGGCCGAGTTCAACATCTATGTCCGCGACCGCAAGCCGTTCGTGCGGTTCACCGGGCGCGCCTATGTGCTGCCGCGGACCGGCCAGCGCGGTATCCCGGTGGTCAGCGTCAACACGCCGGCGGTTACGGTCAACGTGTTCCGGATCGGCGACCGCAACTTGATCAACACCGTGATCGACAGCGACTTCCAGAGCACGCTGAGCCGCTATCAGCTCTCCGATCTCGGTGACCAGCGCGGCGTCAAGGTGTGGTCCGGCGAGCTGGCCACCGCCACCACGCTGAACCAGGACGTCGTCACCGCATTTCCGGTCGACCAGGCGCTCGGCGATCTGCAGCCGGGTGTCTACGTCATGACCGCCGCGGCCAAGGGGCCGGGCAGCGACGACGACGGCACGCTGGCGACGCAATGGTTCATCGTTTCCGACATGGGCCTGTCGGCCTTCTCCGGCAATGACGGTATCCACGTCTTCGTCAACTCGCTGGCCTCCACTGAAGCGGTTGCCAATGCCGAGGTGAAGCTGGTCGCCCGCAACAACGAGATCCTGGCCACGCGCAAGACCGATGCAGCGGGTCATGTGCTGTTCGAGCAGGGGCTGGCGCGCGGCGAGGGCGGATTGTCGCCGGCGCTGCTGACGGTCACGGGCGAGAAGGCCGACTACGCCTTCCTGAGCCTGAAGACCAACGCCTTCGACCTGACGGACCGCGGCGTCGCGGGCCGGGCAATCCCGGCCGGCGCGGACGCCTTCGTCTACGCCGAGCGCGGTGTCTACCGTTCCAACGAGACCGTCTATTTGACCGCGCTGCTGCGCGACGGACAGGGCAACGCCCTGACCGGGACGCCGCTGACCATGGTGATCGAGCGGCCCGACGGCGTCGAATTCCGCCGCACCGTGCTGCCCGACCAGGGCGCAGGCGGCCGCATGCTGGCGGTGGCGCTCAACTCTGCGGTGCCTACGGGCACCTGGCGGGCGCGCGTCTTTACCGATCCCAAGGGCTCGTCGGTCGGCGAGACCACCTTCATGGTCGAGGACTACATCCCCGAGCGGGTCGAATTCGACCTGACCAGCAAGGAGAAGGTGATCAAAGCTGAAGTTCCAGTGGAACTTCAGGTTTCCGGCCACTTCCTCTATGGCGCGCCGGCCTCGGGCCTGCAGCTCGAAGGTGACATGCTGGTCGCACCAGCAGCAGCCGGCCGGCCCGGCTACGCCGGCTACCAGTTCGGCGTCGACGACGAGCAGACCGCGAGCAATGAGCGGACCCCGATCGAGGACCTGCCGGAGGCCGATGCGAACGGCGCGGCGAGCTTCCCGGTCAAGCTCGACAAGGTCCCGGCCTCGACCCGGCCGCAGGAAGCCCAGATCTTCATCCGTATGGCGGAGACTGGAGGCCGTTCGGTCGAGCGCAAGATCGTGCTGCCGGTGGCGCCTGCGGCCTCGCTGATCGGCGTCAAGCCGCTGTTCGGTGACAAGAGTGTGGCCGAGGGCGACAAGGCCGAGTTCGACGTCGTGTTCGTCGCGCCCGACGGCAAGCAGCTGTCGCGCAACGGGCTGCGCTACGAGCTGTTGAAGCTTGAGTCGCGTTACCAATGGTACCGGCAGAATTCGTCCTGGCAGTATGAGCCGGTCAAATCGACCCGCCGCGTTTCCGACGGCGACGTCAATCTCGCCGCCGACAAGCCGATGCGCCTGACCTTTCAGCCGCAGCCCGGCCGCTACCGGCTCGATGTGAAATCGACCGACGCCGACGGTCCGGTGACCTCGGTGCAGTTCGATGTCGGCTGGTATTCCGACGGCAGTGCCGACACGCCCGACCTGCTCGAAACCTCGATCGACAAGCCGGAATATCAGTCCGGCGACACCATGACGGTGTCGGTCAACGCCCGCACGGCCGGCAAGCTCACGGTCTACGTGCTGGGCGACCGCCTGCTGACGACCCAAAGCGTCGACGTCAAGGAGGGCACCCAGCAGGTCAAGCTTCCGGTCGGCAAGGACTGGGGCACCGGTGCCTATGTCATGACGACGCTGCGCCGTCCGCTCGATGCCGCCGCTGGACGCATGCCCGGTCGCGCGATCGGGCTGAAATGGTTCGGCATCGACAAGAAGACACGTACACTGGCCGTCGAGCTTTCGCCGCCCGCCTTGGTGCGGCCGGGCACGGCGCTGAAGATCCCGGTCAAGCTCGGCGGGCTCAATCCTGGTGAAGATGCCAAGGTGGTGCTGGCCGCGGTCGATGTCGGCATCCTCAATTTGACCAACTACAAGCCGCCCGCGCCGGATGACTATTATCTCGGCCAGCGCCGCCTGACCGCCGAGATCCGTGACCTCTATGGCCAGCTGATCGACGGCATGCAGGGCACGACCGGCCAGATCCGCAGCGGCGGTGACGCCGCCGGTGCCGAGCTGCAGGGCTCGCCGCCCACGCAGAAGCCGCTGGCGCTCTATTCCGGCATCGTCACGGTCGGCCCCGACGGCACCGCCGAGGTGAGCTTCGACATCCCCGAATTCGCCGGCACCGCGCGAGTGATGGCGGTGGCGTGGAGCGCCACCAAGCTCGGCCGCGCCAATGTTGATGTCATCGTGCGCGATCCCGTGGTGGTGACGGCGACCTTGCCGCGCTTCCTGCTGACCGGTGACAAGGGCACCATCAGCATGGATATCGACAATGTCGAAGGCGCCGCCGGCGACTACGCCGTCAGCGTCAAGGCGAGCGGCCCGATCAAGGCTTCAGGCAATCCGACCACGACGGTGAAGCTCGCCGCCAAGCAGCGCACCTCGCTGTCGCTCGGCCTCGAGGCCGGCGGCGCGGGTCGTGCCGATTTCGACGTCGACATATCAGGGCCGAACGGGATGACGCTGGCGCGGCACTATGCGCTCGACGTCAAGCCGGCGACCCAGGTGCTGGCGCGCCGCTCGATCCGCACGCTTGCGAAAGGCGAGAGCCTGACGCTGACCTCGGACATGTTCTCCGATCTGGTGCCGGGCACCGGCAGCGTGTCGGTCTCGGCGAGCCTGTCGACGGCGCTCGATGCGGCGAGCATCCTGAAGGCGCTCGACCGCTACCCCTATGGCTGCTCCGAGCAGATCACGAGCCGCGCGTTGCCGCTGCTCTATGTCAACGATCTCGCTGCCGGCGCCCATCTTGCGATGGATACCGCGGTCGACCAGCGCATCCGCGACGCGATCGAGCGCCTCCTTGCTCGTCAAGGCTCCAATGGCTCGTTCGGCCTGTGGTCGGCGGGCGGCGATGACGCCTGGCTCGACGCCTACGTCACCGACTTCCTGACCCGGGCCCGCGAAAAGGGCTTTGCGGTGCCGGACGTGCTGTTCAAGAACGCACTCGACCGCGTCAGGAACTCGGTGGTCAATGCCAACGAGCCGGAGAAGGACGGGGGCCGCGACCTGGCCTACGGCCTCTACGTGCTCGCGCGCAACGGCGCCGCGCCGATCGGCGACCTGCGCTATCTCGCCGATACCAAGCTGAACAATCTGGCGACGCCGATCTCCAAGGCGCAGCTTGCTGCGGCGCTGGCGCTGGTCGGCGACAAGGCGAGGGCGGAGCGGGTCTATGGTGCTGCGCTCGATGCGCTGAACCCCAAACCGGTGATCGAGTTCGGCCGGGTCGATTACGGCTCGGCGCTGCGCGATGCGGCGGCGCTGGTCTCGCTCGCAGGCGAGGGCAATGCGCCGCGCACCACGCTGACGCAGGCCGTGCTGCGGGTCGAGGCGGCGCGGGGGCTGTCGCCCTACACCTCGACGCAGGAGAATGCGTGGATGGTGCTGGCGGCACGCGCGCTCGCCAGGGAGACGATGGCGCTCGACATCAACGGCCAGCCGGTCAAGACCGCGGTCTATCGCAGCTACAAGGCCGAGGAGATGACGGGCCAGCCGCTGAAGATCACCAACACCGGCGATGCGCCGGTGCAGGCGGTGATCTCGGTGTCGGGCTCACCGGTGACACCGGAACCCGCGGCCTCCAACGGCTTCAAGATCGAGCGCAGCTACTTCACGCTCGACGGCAAGCCGGCGGACGTCGCCAAGGCGAAACAGAATGACCGCTTTGCGGTTGTCCTGAAGGTGACGGAAAGCCAAACCCGAATTCGGTCACATCATGGTGGCCGACTATTTGCCGGCGGGGCTCGAGATCGACAACCCGAATCTGGTGTCGTCGGGCGATTCCGGCACGCTCGAGTGGATCGAGGATGGTGTCGAGCCCAAGAACACCGAGTTCCGCGATGACCGCTTCACCGCGGCGATCGACCGCGGCGCCAACGACAAGTCGGTGTTCACCGTCGCCTATGTCGTGCGCGCGGTGTCGCCCGGCAAATACGTGCTGCCGCAGGCCTATGTCGAGGACATGTACAACCCCTCGCGCTACGGCCGCAGCGGCACCGGTGCTGTCGAGGTGAAGCCGGCGAAATGAGTGATCGCGGAATGAGCAAGGACGCCCGTCCAAAACTCTTCTCGTCATGGCCAGGCTTGACCCGGCCATCCAGGGACGCGTCCGTTGGCAAGAAAGACGTGGATGCCCGGGTCAAGCCCGGGCATGACAAGCGTGGCGGGCGGTTGGCGCTTCGCGTCGTCGGCGCTGTTGCGATCGTGCTTGTCATGGTTGCTGCGGCCTTCGCCGCCTGGGTCGTGTCGCTCGGGCCTCTGCCACTCGATGGGGCACGGCAGGTCTCGACCACGGTCATCGACCGCAACGGAAAACTGTTGCGCGCCTATGCGATGGCGGATGGACGCTGGCGGCTGCCGGTCGACGCGAAGGCCGCAGTCGATCCTGGCTATCTGAAGCTGTTGTTCGCCTATGAGGACAAGCGCTTCTATGAGCATCACGGCGTCGATCCTCTGGCGCTGTCGCGCGCCGGCTTCCAGCTGCTCACTCGCGGCCATATCGTCTCGGGCGGTTCGACGATCACGATGCAGCTCGCGCGGCTGATCGAGCCGCGGCACCAGCGCTCGGTCTACGCAAAACTGCGGCAGATGGTGCGCGCGGTTGAACTGGAGCGGCAGCTCCCCAAGGACCAGATCCTCGATCTCTACCTCGCGCTGGCGCCGTTCGGCGGCAACCTCGAGGGCGTGCGCGCCGCCTCGATCGCCTATTTCGGCAAGGAGCCGAAGCGGCTGTCGCTCGCGGAGGCCGCGCTGCTGGTGGCGCTGCCGCAATCGCCGGAGCGGCGGCGGCTCGATCGTTATCCGGACGCTGCCCACGCCGCGCGCGACCGCGTGCTCGACCGCATGGTCGAGGACGGTGTGGTGTCGAAGGACGACGCCGCGCAGGCCCGCGCAACGCCTGTGCCGAAGCTGCGCAGGCAGATCCCGATCCTGGCGCCGCATTCATCCGATCAGGCGATCGCGACGATGAAGGATTCGCCCGTCATCAAGCTGACGCTGGACGCCTCACTGCAACGGAACCTGGAGGCGCTGGCGCGCGACCGCGCCATCGCGCAGGGACCTGACGTCTCGGTTGCGATCGTCGTGGTCGACAACGAGACGGGTGACGTGCTCGCACGTGTCGGCTCGGCAGATTATTTCGACGACCGGCGCGCCGGGCAGGTCGACATGACGCGCGCGGTGCGCTCGCCGGGCTCGACACTGAAGCCGTTCATCTATGGCCTCGCTTTCGAAGACGGCTTTGTTCATCCCGACAGTTTGATCGAGGATCGGCCGATCCGGTTCGGCACTTACGCGCCGGAAAATTTCGACATGACGTTCCAGGGCACGGTGCCGATCCGCAAGGCGCTGCAATTGTCGCTGAACGTTCCGGCGATCGCGCTGCTCGACCGGGTCGGCGCGAGCCGCCTGTCGTCGCGGCTGAAGCAGGCCGGCACCAACCTCGTATTGCCGAAGGATGAGGCGCCGGGCCTTGCGATGGGCCTCGGCGGCGTCGGCATCACGCTGCAGGATCTCGCCCAGCTCTATTCGGGTTTGGCGCGGCTCGGCGCGACCAAGCCGCTGCGCGAGATCATGCAGGCGAATGACAACCGTGACACGATGAGGCTGATGGATCAGGCGGCGGCCTGGCAGGTCGGCAATGTCCTGCTCGGCACCCCGCCGCCGGAGAACGGCGTGCATAACCGGATCGCGTTCAAGACCGGCACCAGCTACGGCTATCGCGATGCATGGTCGGTCGGCTTCGACGGCCGCATCACGATCGGCGTCTGGGTCGGCCGCCCGGATGGTGCACCGGTGCCGGGCCTGGTTGGGCGCACGGCGGCGGCGCCCATCTTGTTCGACGCCTTTGCGCGCACCGGCAAGATCCCGGCGGCGTTGCCGAAGCCGCCGCGCGGCGTGCTGGTCGCCTCCAACGCAAAACTGCCGCCGCCGCTGCGCCGGTTCCGGCCGCTTGGCGAACTAGTCCGCAGCGGCAACGACCAGGCGCCACACATCCAGTTTCCTCTGAACGGCTCACGCATCGACGTCGATCAATCGGAGGGCGGCCGCCAAGCGGCGATGCCGGTCAAGGTCGCCGGCGGGGTGCTGCCGCTCACGGTACTCGTGAACGGTGTCTCAGCCGGGGACATCGACAGCCGGCGCCAGCGCCTGATCGACCCGCCCGGGCCGGGCTTCGCGCGGCTCACCGTGATCGACGCCACGGGGGCAGCGGATACCGTTGTGATCCGCGTGCAATGATCGCCCGGGAAAGGGAGCGGCACGGTTGGAAAGCGGAACAGCACGGTTGTTTGCGCTGCGGTTTCATCGTATGCGAAACCCATGGTGGATAGCCTCCAACCCCGGCGCTTCGGAGCAGGGCAACAGTCTGTAAAACCTGCGCATTCGAGCCGCAGGCTGTTCATGGCGTTTGAGTTCGCGACGGCCAGCCAACGGCGTTCGATCCTGTTTCTGACGCTGACTTGCCTGGTGCTGTTCCTGCCGGGCTTCTTCACGATCCCGCCGATCGACCGCGACGAGGTTCGTTTTGCCCAGGCGACCAAGCAGATGGTCGAGAGTGGCGACTTCGTCGACATCCGCTTCCAGGACGACGTCCGCTACAAGAAACCGGTCGGCATCTACTGGATGCAGGCGGCGGCGCTGAAGACGATCTCCTCGCTCGGGGTGCCGCGCGCCCAGGTCCGCATCTGGGTCTACCGCCTGCCGTCCCTGATCGGCGCCATCGGCGCCGTTTTGCTGACCTATTGGACGGCGCTCGCCTTCGTGACTCGACAGGGGGCGGTGCTGGCTGCCTTGATGATGGCGAGCTGTGTGCTGCTTGGCGTCGAAGCGCGGCTCGCCAAGACCGACGCCATGCTGCTTCTGACAGTCACCGCGGCGATGGGCGCGATGGCGCGGGTGTATCTGTCCTGGCAACGCGGCGAGGATCCGGCGCATCCATCATGGGCCCCGCCTGCGATCTTCTGGACGGCGCTGGCGGTCGGCATCCTGATCAAGGGCCCTCTGATCCTGATGTTCGTCGGCCTTGCCATGGCTGGGCTTGCGATCCTCGATCGCTCGGCGGCCTGGTTCTGGCGCATGCGCCCGGTCTGGGGCCTGATGTGGACCCTGGTGCTGGTGCTGCCATGGTTCGTGCTGATCTTCCTGCGCGCCGGCGAAACCTTCTTTGCCGACTCGGTCGGCGGCGACATGCTGAGCAAGCTCGGCGCACAGGAGTCGCACGGTGCGCCGCCCGGGCTCTATCTGCTGCTGTTCTGGATCACGTTCTGGCCCGGCGCGCCGCTCGCAGGCCTGGCGGCGCCGGCGGTCTGGCGCGCGCGGCGCGAGCCCGGCGCGCAGTTCCTGCTGGCCTGGCTGATCCCGTCCTGGATCGTGTTCGAGGCGGTGCTGACCAAGCTGCCGCATTACGTGCTGCCGCTTTATCCGGCGATCGCGATCCTGACCGTCGGCGCGCTCGAGCGGCGTGTGCTGTCGCGTTCCCCCTGGCTGTTGCGTGGTGCCGCCTGGTGGTTCGCCATCCCCGCGTTCGGCGCGGTGCTCGTGATCGTCGGCGCCATCAAGGCAATCCATCAGCCGGTGTTTCCGGCGTGGCCGTTGTTCGCCGTGGCGATGGTGTTCGGCCTGATCGCGTGGTGGATGTTCGAGGAGAGCCGCGCGGAGCGCTCGCTGCTCAATGCGGTGATCGCCGCGGCGCTGATGGCGGGGGCAACCTATGGCGTGGTGCTGCCGCGGCTCACCACCGTGTTTCCGAGCCAGGAGGTCGCGCGCGCGTTGCGCAACGTGACCTGCGTCGGCCCGAAGGCGGCGGCCGCCGGCTTCCATGAGCCGAGCCTCGTGTTCATGACCGATACCTCGACGCTGCTTACCGACGGATCGGGCGCCGCGGATTTCCTGGGGCAGGGCTCCTGCCGCTTCGCTCTGGTCGAACAGCGCTCCGAGCGCGCCTTCGTGCAACGCGCCGAGGCGATCGGCCTGCGCTACAACGCGCCGGTGCGGATCGACGGCTACAACATCTCGCAGGGCAAGGCGGTCTCGATTGCGATCTTCCGTTCCGAAGGGACGGAGTGACATGCCGGCGCCGCCAGCCACAACGGAATCCGCCAATTATTTCGCACGATTGCTGACGCTGGTCTGGCTATCCTTCGCCCAGCTCGTGCGTGCCCCATCGCATTCGCGCCGGGCCGAGGCGGCGCGACGCTCCGCGCGCCACGCACTCCTGCTCGTCGTCGTCGTTGGCGTCGTGATCATCACGCTGATGTATGCGGTCGATGTCGCCGAGATCAGTCTGATGCCGCCACGCGGCACGCCGGGTCTCTGGTGGGTGAAGATACTCACCGATTTCGGCAAAGACGAGTATGTGCTGAGCGCGCTTGGCCTGCTGCTGGTTGCGGTCGCGTTGGCATCGCCCGCGCTGCGCGGTGTGCCGCGCGCGACTCTGCTCGGCTTAGGTACGAGGCTGCAATACCTGTTCCTGTCGGTCATGCTGTCGGTGGCGATGGGGGAAGTGCTCAAGTGGATCGTCGGCCGCGGGCGGCCGTTCGTCGGCGGCAAGGCCAATGCTTTCAACTTCCAGCATTTCGCCGGCTCCGAGGCCTATTCGAGCTTTCCGTCGGGACATTCGATCACGGCATTCGCGCTGGCCTTCGCCGTGTCGGCAGTATGGCCACGTGCACGGGTCGCGATGCTGGTCTATGCGCTGATCATCATCGCGACGCGGCTCGTGCTGCTGGCCCATCATCCGAGCGACGTGGTGGCCGGCGCGCTGGTCGGCGTGATCGGCGCAATGGCCGTGCGCTACTGGTTCGCGGCCCGCCGCCTTGGTTTCGCCATTGATCGCGATGGCACCGTGTTGGCGCTGTCAGGACCGTCGGAAGGGCGCCTCAAAAGGGTTGCGGGGAACGCCTTCGCCCCATAAAAGCGGTCGCCCGATGGCCGGATCGGGCGGGTTCCAGCCCTTGCCAACACCAACCACGAGTGCCGATTTGCCTGCTTCCGACCAGACGCCGGTCGCCGTTTCCATCGTCGTGCCTGTGCGCAACGAGGCCGACAATATCGCGCCGCTGATCGCCGAGATCGCGGCCGCGCTCGACGGGCGCTGGGCTTACGAGATCGTCTACGTCAATGACGGCTCGACTGACACAACCAGAGAACGGCTGAGCGCGATCATGGCGCAGCGGCCCAATCTCCGGCAACTCCGCCACACCGTCTCGTCGGGCCAGTCCGCCGCCGTGCGCAGCGGCGTGCGCGCCGCGCGCGGGGCGATCGTGGCAACGCTTGACGGCGACGGCCAGAACGATCCGGCCTTCCTGCCCAAGCTGATCGCGGCGATCGAGAGCGGCAATGGCCGCGTCGGCCTCGCCGCGGGCCAGCGCGTCGGACGCAAGGACACCGGCTTCAAGAAACTGCAATCGCGGATCGCCAACACCGTGCGCGGCATCATCCTGCGCGACGGCACCCGCGACACCGGGTGCGGCCTGAAGGCGTTTCCGCGCGAGGTGTTTCTGGCGATGCCTTATTTCGACGGGCTGCATCGATTCCTTCCGGCGCTGGTCCGCCGCGAGGGGCTCGCGATCGCCTATGTCGATGTCGTCGACCGCCCGCGCCATTCCGGCGTGTCGAATTATGGATTCTTCGACCGGCTCTGGATCGGGATCATGGATCTCGGTGGCGTGTGGTGGCTGATCCGCCGCAAGAAGCCGACGCCGGTCGTCACTGAAGTGACAGGCACTGAAGTGCCTGTCGTGACCGAGGTGAAGTGATGCTGATTCAGTTCGGCCAGGCGCTCAGCGCCTATTTCTACGACGTGTTCATCGCCAAGTTCGACTTCTGGCTGGCGTTCGGCCTGATCGCGCAATTGTTCTTCACGGCGCGCTTTCTCGTGCAGTGGATATCCAGTGAGCGCGCCGGCCAGAGCGTGGTGCCGATGGCGTTCTGGTTCTTTTCGATGGGCGGCGGTCTGATGACGCTGATCTACGGGCTCGCCAAGCGCGAGCCTGTCATCATCATCGGGCAGGGCCTCGCGACGCTGATCTACATTCGTAACATCATGCTGATCGTGAAGAACCGCGGCAAGGCGTCGAAGACGCTCGACAACTGATCCTCGTGGTCGTCAGTACGACGAGCGGTATGCTGGTCTCCTCGGCCGTCTCGACGGATTCCAGTCGACCTCAATTGTGATCAAAGCTGAACGACGGTCAAACAATCGCCCCAAGGCGTATGGCATCTACGCTTCGTCGTGGGCGTGGCTGCATCCCGCGCCAGGGGATGAGGGGCGTTGATGATCGGCCATGGCGAACCCACCAAAGCGCGTGTTATCCATCGAGCGACCGTGATCTCGGGTTTCCTGAAGAGCCGCCGCTGACCGGCGAGCGCGGCCTGCCGGACCGGCGCGCTATCAGTATCCGCTGGATGGCGGGGACGGTTCTGATTGGGGCGGCAGCCGTCGTGCTCCTTGGTGGCGCGCTGCGTGGAGCATTCGGTGATCGCACGCGATTCGCGGCATCGCCGGTCGTTTCACTTCCGCGTTTCACGGGGCAGGTGGTTGAGGAGGCGCGGCGCGGCGATCGTCTGGATCGGAAGCCGGGCCCGCAAGGCCATCCGTCTGCGCTCAAGATCGAGCAGCTGAGCGATGCGGGCTCGGTCCGTCGATTTACCCGCGTGTCAGCGCGGCTCGCGGAGATCGATCCCGAACCACAACAGGACCATCGCCGGGAAGCACCGGCAGACGGTAAGGACGAGCAGCGAGCGAACGCGCAATTGCTGTCGGAGTTACCCGCCATCATCCGGACTGGTCCATCACGCCGCGAGCTGCCGGGCCGAACCAGCGCCTATGCCGACAGTGAAGTTGCGCCGCAGCCGTCTTCTCCGATCGGTGAGGCTGTCAACGTCACCAGCCTTCCGAAGTCGACTTCCTCGGCGCGTCACCATCGACATGTCTTCATCGCAAGAGCCGGTGACACACTGTTCGCCATTTTGCGGGCGTTGACCGCGGCTGCGGAGGACGCTCCGGCGATTCTTGCCGCTTTCCCGTCGCTTGGCGGTCACGAGACGCTGTCTGGTGGCGACAAGATCACGATCATCGAACAGGACGGAGACACCGGCTCGCCGCGCGGCCATGTCGCCAAAGTCTCGATCGAACGGCCAGACTCGGCAGTGTCCGCTGTCGGTCGCACCGACAGCGGCCGATACCAGGCGATCGTGCCGGAACAGCCGGATGTCGCCGCGTCGAACAGGAAGTTGTTGCGTCAGTCGACCGACATCCACTCCGTCCCCGGTGAGACGCTACGTGACGGGCTTAACGCGCTTGCTCGCTCCAATCACGTCGACGAGGGGATCGTTGCCGAACTCATGCGGCTTTGCGGCCGCGATTTCGACCTCGACGAGCCTCTCGGCGATGCCGACGTCGCCAACATCATCTATGCGCCCAATGACATTGGCCAGCCCGAGCTGGTCTTCATCGACTTGGCGGCCGGCGGGCAGGCGCGCCGCTACTATCGCTTCACGGCGCCGGACGACGGCAGCTCCGATTTCTACGATGAGGATGGCCAGTCCATCACCAAATTCCTGTTGCGCAAGCCGGTCGTCAGCGGGCGCCTCGGCGACGGCTTTGGCTGGCGCATCCATCCGATCCTCGGCGACCGCCGCTTCCATGAGGGCGTCGACTTTGCGGCGCCCTATGGTTCACCGATTGCGGCCGCGGGCGCCGGCGTCGTCGAGACCGAAGGCTACGAGCACGGCTACGGGAAATTTATCCGGGTGCTGCACGATCGCGGCTATGAGACGACCTATGCCCACGTCGCGAGCTTTCCGCCCGGGCTGAAGATCGGAGATCGCGTTCGTCAGGGCGAGACGATTGCCTATGTCGGATCGACAGGGCTCTCGACCGGACCGCATCTTTATTATGAGGTGCGGATCAACGGCCGTAACGTCGATCCGCTGCGGATGAAATTGTCAGGCGGCCGGCTGCTGCAAGGCGATCTCCTTGGCGCTTTCGATCGCCAGCGGGACAGCATCGACCAGCTCGCCGCGGCCTCGGCGTTTCCACAGCACCAGTCTGGCTCCGAGCACCGGCCGCCGACGTAGCTTTTGGAGGCACGTCGGATCAAGGGCGTCCGGGCGCGGGCAGTTCGGCCGCCTCGACCGCGTTCTCGCGATCGGCGGCGGTCTCGCCGGCGGCGTCGAGCACGGGATAGGCGACCGAGCAGATGTGCGAATGGACGCGGCGAAGATCACGCAGCACGTCGAGATGCAGCGAGGTTGTCTCGATGGTCTCGGGCCGCCCTTCGCGCAGGCGCTCCAGATGGCGCTCGACGGCGGCGAGTTCGGCTGCGCGCAGCGCCGCCTTCTCGGTGAGCAGCTTGCGCGCCTCGGCGGCATCGCCCGACATGAACACGCCGAACGCGAGCCGCAGCGAGTCGATCGTGCGCTTGTGGAACGCCGACAATTCCTCGGCGCCTTCGGCCGAGAATTGCAGGCGATGCTTGATCTTCTTGGTCGCGAGCTCGCTCAGATTCTTGTCGATGATGTCGCCGATATGCTCGAGATTGATCGCGAATGCGACGATCTCCATGGCGCGGTGACCCTCGCGCTCATCCAGGCTGCCGCGGGTAAGTTTCGTCACGTAAAGCTTGATCGCCTCGTTCAGGCGGTCGACGGTGTTGTCCATCTTCGACACCTGGTCGACCAGCGCGCGATCGTTGGTCAGCATCGCCGCCATCACCTTGCGCAACATCGCCTCGGTGTGGTCGCCCATATGCAGCACCTCGCGCGCGGCATCGGCCAGCGCGAGCGAAGGCGTCTCCAGCGCGCTCTCGTCGAGATAGCGCGGCCGTGACGGATCGGTCTCCTGCGCCCGTTTGGGCAACAGGCGCTCGAGCAGCCGCGCCATGTGGTCGAGCACGCCGATGAACAGCACCGCTGTCGCAACGTTGAAGGCAATGTGGAACAGCGCGGTCGCCTTGGCGAGATCCGGCTGCCAGGCGTAGATGGTCTCCGTGATCGGGCGCAGGAACGGCGCCACCAGCAGCACGCCGACGACGCGGTTGACGAGGTTGCCGACCGGCAGCCGGTAGCTCGCCGGATTGTCGCGCCGCGCGCCCTCCATCAACGGGTTGATGGCGCTACCGAGATTGGCGCCAAGCACCAGCGCGAACGCGGCATAGGGCGAGATGAACTGCGAATAGGCCAGCGACATGATCAGCAGCACGCTGGCGACGCTGGAATGGACCAGCCAGGTCACGATTGCGCCGATCAGGATGCAGAGCACGGGATCGCCGGTGATCGCATTCAGGAACACGCGCACGCCCGGGGCATTCTCGGCCGGCGCCATCGTGTCGAGCAGGATATGCAGCGCGAGCAGCATCAGACCGAGGCCGATCGAGACGCGGCCGAGATCCTTGATGCGGGAGCGCGGCCCGCTGCGGAATGCGACGAGGCCGACAATGAACAGCACCGGCGCCACGGCTGCGACGTTGAACGACAGCACCTGCACGATCTGCGTGGTGCCGATATTGGCGCCGAGCATGATCGCAAGCGCCGGCACCAGGCTGACGATCTCCTCGGCGGCAAAGGAACTGGTGATCAGGGCGGTCGCGGTCGAGCTCTGGAGCAGGGCCGTCAGGCCGAGGCCGGCGCCAAGCGCCGTGAAGCGGTTGTTCAGCGCGCGGGCCAGCAACAGCCGTAAATCGGGCCCGAAGGCCCGCAGAATCCCGCTGTGGACCATGTGCAGGCCCCACAGCAGGAGCGCGACGCCCCCCATCAGATCAAGCAGAACTAGACTTCCCATACTTCCTGGATATCCCGGCAAATTCGAGTCGAAGGGGTCACGCTATCGCCAAATGACCTGGGATCAACCCCTTTTTGTTCACGTTGGAACCGGCTGTTGGAAAGGGCCCGTAATGAGGGAGGCCGCCAATTGAGGCACTGAGGTCACCGGAGCCGGCCTCATGGTCCAACGGTGAGGCCCGGTAAACGAATCTCGAACATCACCGCTCAATTGCGATTGGTTCCGCTAGGCAGTTTCCAATCTTTCCCCGTTATGACGGTGGGAACGAGTAGCTGTCCAGCCGAGAAGCTATCCAGAAGAGGGCTTGGGGATCAGAATGTTTGTCAATCGCCGCAAGAGCGAACGCCGTGAGTGCCGGAGCGTCGCCAAAATTCAATTGGGCACAGGGTCGTTGCCACGCGACTGCATGATCACCGATATCTCGGCCGGCGGCGTCAAGGTGATCGCTGAATATCTGGAGATTCCGCCGGAATTCA
The DNA here is from genome assembly GCF_054063295.1 of Bradyrhizobium sp. USDA 3240. Lineage (NCBI taxonomy): Bacteria > Pseudomonadati > Pseudomonadota > Alphaproteobacteria > Hyphomicrobiales > Nitrobacteraceae > Bradyrhizobium > Bradyrhizobium sp. USDA 3240. The sequence goes on along the minus strand of NZ_JBSSGD010000002.1, from coordinate 8,915,454 downwards.
CCATCATCCTGTCGAGCGGCAGTCCGCGTCAGTGCCGCCTGGCCTGGCGGATCGGGCACGAATTCGGCGCCCAGTTCGTCGACTGATCCAGCCGCCAGGTTGGCGGTTTGCGCCGCGTCCGGCGCCGCTTCTGGGCCGGATGACGGCGAGATGATGGCATCCTTAACCGGAACTTAGGGTTAAGCTGTGAGCATCCCGGAACCTTCGCTGTTCCGAGTCTCGTTGATGTCTGACAAACTATCCCGACCTTCAGGCCGTATGCACCGTCTCGCCGGCTCGGTATCGGCTGCGATCCTGCTGATCGGGCTGTCCGCCTGTCAGACCTCGGGTCCGTCCGACATCACCGGGTCATTGGGCGATACGGCGGAGTCCACGCCGGCCCCAGCCGACCCGCGGCGAGACATCGCGACCTACCACGAACGCGTTCGCGCCAATCCGAAGGATACCGACGCCGCGCTGAAATACGCCCGGGCGCTGCGCGCCACCGGCCAGCGGGCGCAGGCGGTCGCGGTCATGGAGCAGGCGGTGCTGGCGCAGCCCAGCAACAAGGCGCTGCTCGCCGGCTACGGACGGGCGCTCGCCGACAACGGCAATTTCCAGCAGGCATTCGACGTGCTCGGGCGCGCCCACACCCCGGAAGATCCGGACTGGCGCATCCTGTCGGCGCAGGGCGCCGTGCTCGACCAGCTCGAGCGCCACGATGAGGCCCGCCAGTATTACGCAAGTGCCCTGAAGATCGTGCCCGACGATCCGTCGGTGCTCTCCAATCTCGGCCTGTCCTATCTGCTGTCGAAAGACCTGCCGAAGGCCGAGGAAACGCTTCGCCGCGCGCGGGATCGCGCGCCCGACGACATGCGGGTGCGCACCAATCTCGCCGTCGTGGTCGGCCTGCAGGGCCGTCAGGCCGACGCTGAAACCATCATGAAGGCCGATGTGCCGCCGGAGCAGGGCTCCGCCAATGTCGCCGCCTTGAAGCGGCTATTGGCGCGCAAGGATGCGAGCCGCACCGATACGGACAAGATCCCGGTCGCGGCGAGCCGCCGCGACTAGAGCATTCTCACGCGCAAGTCTGGAAGGCTAGAGCGTTTTCGAGCGAAGTGGACACCGGTTCGCGTGAAGAAAACGCGTCAAAACGAGAATCTAGAGCTTCGATTCTGATTCAATCAGAACCGAAAATGCTCTAGCCGGCGGCGCGGCGTCCATCGTTGCGGCGCGGCTGCAGCTTCCGCAGGAGCGGCGACAGGAACGACTCGCGCGTCTCGGCGAGATCGGAGCGGCCGGTCAGGCGTTGCGCGATCTGCAGGAAGGTCCTTGTGGTGCGGTGACGCGCCGAGACTTCCGCGATCATCTGACCGTTGTTGGCGGCTTCGCCGAACAACCTGCAATCGAACGGGATGGTCGCGATCGGCTGGCTCTCGATCGTCTTGGCGAAGTCCTTGACCTCGATCTCGGGGCGCTTCGACATGCCGACCTGGTTCAGGCAGTAGAGCGGCGGGCGGTCGTTCGGACGCGCGGTGCGCAACAGGTTCATCATGTTCTTGGTGTTGCGCATGTTGGCGAGGTCGGGCTCGGCGACGATCAGGATATCGTCGGCGCCGACCAGCACACGTTTGGTCCAGGCGGTCCACTGATGCGGAACGTCGAGCACGATGCAGGACGTGGTCATGCGCATCGTATCGAAGATGGCATCGAATGCTTCGGCGCCGAAATCGTAGACCTGGTCGAGCGTGGCCGGTGCCGCCAGCAGGCTCAGGTGATCGCCGCATTTTGCCAGCAGGCGCTCCATGAAGGCACTGTCCGGGCGCTCGGGTGAGAACACCGCATTGGCGATGCCCTGGGTCGGATCCTGGTTGTAGTCGAGGCCGGCGGTGCCGAAGGCGAGGTCGAGATCGACCACGACCGAATCCAGCCCGAGGTCGCGCGCGATGGTCCAGGCGACATTGTGGGCAACGGTCGAGGCGCCGACACCGCCCTTGGCGCCCGCGACAGCGATCAGGCGGCCTACAGAGACCGCTTCCGTGGACGAGAACAGGCCGCAGATCGAGCGCACGATGTCGAGCACCTTGACCGGCCCGATGACGTAGTCGTTGACGCCGCGCCGGACCAGTTCGCGATACGGTGCAGTCTCGCCGGGCGTGCCGAGCACGACGACGCGGGTACCGGGATCGCAGACCGTGGCGAGTTCGTCGAGACCGGCGAGCAAATCAATGTCCGGCTCGGTCTCCAGCATGATGACGTTGGGCGTCGGCGCCTTGTGATAGGCGTCGATGGCGGCAGCGATGCCGCCCATATGGACGGAGAGGTGGGCCTTGGCGAGCCGGCGGTCCTCGGCGGCGGCGCGCGCCGTCGTGGCAGTCGCGACGCTGGCGCAGAAGGCCTGCACGGAAATCCGTGGCGCCGGCGCGATGTGGTCGTTGGGGTGCTGTGGCTCGTCTTGCTGTTCGGTCATTTCCCGGCGTCGCTCAGCTTGGCTCTATCGGCTTCTGGGTAGGTGGTCGCGGTCGACTCACCCTTGCCGTATTTCTGGAACGCGACCGACCGGCGCGGCGTGTAGGCGGCGGTTTCGGTCCGCGGCTGTACCAAATCGGACGGATTGGCGACCATCGCGGCTAGGTTGCGCTGGGTGGCGCAGCCGAAATTGTCCCACTGCTTGTTCTCGTTGTAGCTCGGATTGTAGATCGAGGGACCAAGGTCGCTCGGCCACACGCCGCAGGGCCCTGCGACCGCGGCCATCTTCGGATAGCTGATGCGAATGGTCGGCAGCGCGCGCGGATCGTCGACGCGATAGGAACGCCGGGTTATGGCGTGGGCGGGCACGCCCATCGACGCCAGCACGCCGCGGATCTCCTGGTACACCGCCTGCGCCGAGCGCGCATTCGAGGTGTCGGCCGGGACGTCGATCGCGATTGCGCCGGTGCCTTCGCGGCGCCAGGTGCGAGCCAGTCCCATGACGTCGTCGCGTTGCGTTTCGGTGAGGTTGCCGCGGGCGCGGCCGACGAACACGACGATCGACTGCTCACCCTCGGTGACCGCGAGCGGATGCCGCTCCCGGTAGTCGTCGGGCACCGTGCCGGTGGCGATATTGTCGCCGGTCAGATTGCAGCCGCCAAGCGCGATCGCGGTGGCGACGAGGGCGCCGGACAGCGACAGCGTCCTCGCAAGACCGGCTCGTGTGTTGCGTGTCATCATGGCATCCCCCAACCCTTCAGCGCCTCAGTCGATGATGAAGCCGAAATTGACCGGCGTGGCGCCGATCGGCTCGGCACGGGCGGCAACGCCGTAGATGCGATTGACGCGCGCCAGCAGCGCCGACTGCGCGTCGGAGGCCGGCGCGAAGCCGTCATCGGGACGCGACAATTCCTTCTGCGCAACCGCGCGCACCACATAGGGTGTCACGATGACCATGAGCTCGGTCTCGTTGTTGACGAAGTCCTGGCTCCTGAACAGCTGCCCGAGCACCGGGATCTGATCGACGCCGGGCATTCCATTGATGGCCTGCTTGGTCTGCTCCTGGATCAATCCGGCCATCGCGATCGAGCCGCCGGAGGGCACTTCCAGCGTGGTGTCGGCGCGACGGGTCTTGATTGAGGGAATGGTCGTCCCGCCCTGGCCGCCGGTCAACGCGTTATCCATCGAGACTTCGGAAACCTCGGTCATCACCTTCAGGCTGATGCGCCCCTCGGACAGCACCACCGGGGTGAAGTTGAGCGAGATGCCGAACTTCTTGAAGCTGACGGTCTGGACGCAATTCCCGATCGTGCCCGTCGCCGAGGTCTGACAGGTGACGCCGGTCGGAATGGGAAACTCGCCGCCTGACACGAAGGTCGCGGACTCGCCGGAGATCGCCGTGAGGTTGGGCTCGGCCAGCGTCTTCACCACGCCCGCACTCTCCATCGCGCGCAGCGTCGCGGTGACGGTCGGCACGCCGAGCTTGTTCAGGGCCGCGCCGGTCAGCATATTGTTGGCGAGCGGTCCGTTGTTGGCGGTGAAGGCGTTGGCGTTGTTGAAGACGACCGCGGCGGTACCATAGTTCATGTTGGCACTGAGATCGACGCCGAGCTGCTTGACGACGTCGCGGCGCACTTCGGCGACGGTGACCTTCAGCATCACCTGGTCGCGGCCACGCACCACGATGGAGTTGACGACCTTGTCGGCGCCGCCGACCAGCTTGGCGGCGATGTCGCCGGCCTGCTGCGCCTCGACCGGGCTTGCCACGGTACCGGTCAGCACCACGCTCTCACCGACGCCCTCGATCTGGACGCCCGGCAGCATCTGCTTCAGCGCGGCACGCATGCCGTTGAGGTCGCGCTTGATCGCGATGTCGTAGGAGGCGACCTGGTTGCCGTCGGCGTCGAAGAAAACCACATTGGTCTGGCCGACCGCGGCGCCGATGATATAGGCGCGCTGCGCCGAGCGGATCACGGCGTTAGCGATCTTGGGATCGGCGACCAGGACGTCCTTGGCTTCGCGCGGCAGGTCGACCACCACCGACTTGCCGACGCCGAGCGAAACGAAGCGCGTCTTGGCGGCGATGCTGCTGGTCACCGCGACGTCCGCGTTCTTGTCGGGGTCGGTCGCGCTCGCGAGGGCAGGGATCAGCATCAGGGCGGTGACCGCCGAGAATGACAGCGAGCGGACCAGTGTGGCCCGCGTCGCCAGTTGTTTTGCACCAATTGTCATATCGAAGCCCCCATCACTTCTGTGTCGTCTGAGAGCTCGGGATGCCGAAACGCACCACCCGGATGCTCTCGCCCCGCTTCGGGGCATGGTCTGTGGTCTCGTCGGTCTTCTCGTTGACGTCGGCGATGCTGCGCAGCGCCAGCGCCAGCGTGCCGCTCTGCCGGGCCCGCGCGAGCGTCTCGGCCTGTTCGGGCTTGAGCTCGAGGGTCACGGTCTTGCCGATGAGGGAGTTGTTGCCGTCCTTCTCTTTCGGCGCCTGGTCGATCGCCAGCACGCGGACGTTGGACAGCAGGATCTCGGTGGTGATGATGTCGCCGCTGCCCTGTTGCCTATCGGGATTCTTGTCGCGTCGCGACAGGATCACGTCGACGCGGTCGTTGGGCAGGATGAAGCCGCCGGCGCCGGTCTCCGGCGAGATTTCCGTGGAGATCGCGCGCATGCCGGTGGGCAGGATCGCGGCCATGAAGCCGCTGCCATTGGCCTTGACCAGTTTCTGCTCGCGGATTGGCTCGCCGATGATGAAGGGTGCGCGCGCGATCGAGCCGATGACGTCGTTCATGGCGTCGGCATTGGTGTCGTGGCGGATGAACGCGCTGCTCGCGGTCTCGGCCGGCCAGCGCTGCCATTGCACGTCTTCAGGCTTGACCGACTGACCGAGCCCGATGTCGGACTTCGCCACCAGCACCTCGACGGTCGGCAGCTGAACTATTGGCGGCGCGACCGGCGCCGGTTTGCGATCGCCAACGCTCGCGAGATACATGGCCGCGAGGCCTGCGACGCCGGCGATGCCGAGGACCACGATGCGTGCCGTCTTCATGCGATTGTCTGAATGCCCTTAACGCAGGGCAGTCACGTCCTTGCGGCACTGACAACCCTTCCCGGGAGCATCACTACGGCCGCAAAAGTATAAGGGAACTTGATGGAACGTCCGGACAATTAAGGGATTGGTGGGGATGGTGAACGGCGAGTTATCGGGCGCCGTCGCATCTCCGCAGAATCCCTGAGATCGCGCGCGTGCAACGTGTGCGACGTGGAGGTCGCAACGCGGCGTCACGGCCAGTCGGTCGTGGTTAATGTCGCCTAACGCGCAAGCCGGCGCCGAAGGATCAGAGCGCGGCCTTCAACGCGGCAAAGCCGCGATCAAGATCGGCCTTGAGGTCGTCGAGATTTTCGAGCCCGATATGCAGCCGCAGCGTCGGCCCGCCCGGCGACCATTTGGTCGCGCTGCGATAGTCGCTGCAGTCGAACGGGATGGCGAGGCTTTCGAAGCCGCCCCAGGAAAAGCCCATGCCGAACAGCGTGAGCGCGTTGAGCATCGCATCGACCGCGCTCTGCGGCACCGGCTTCAGCACGATGCTGAACAGGCCGGAGGCGCCGGTGAAGTCGCGCTTCCAGATCGCGTGCCCCGGATCGGTTTCCAGGGCCGGGTGCAGCACACGATCGACCTCGGGCCGCGCGCCAAGCCAGCGCGCGATCTCGAGCCCGGAGCGGTGGTGCTGCGCCAGCCGCACCGACAGCGTGCGGACACCGCGCAGCGCGAGATAGACGTCGTCCGGACCGGCGCAGACGCCGAGCAGGCGGATCGCCTCCTGAATCAGCGGCCAGGCCTTTGCATTGGCCGCGATGGTGCCGAACATGATGTCGGAGTGGCCGCCGATATACTTTGTGCCGGCCTGCATGCTGATGTCGACGCCCTGTTCGAGCGAGCGGTGATAGAGCGCCGTCGCCCAGGTGTTGTCGTCGATCACGAGCGCGCCGCGGCCGTGCGCCACGGCCGAAATCGCGCGGACGTCGGGCATCTCGAAGGATTGCGAGCCGGGGGCTTCAATCAGCACCGCGCGGGTATTCGGCTTGAACAGCGTCTCGATGCCGGCGCCGATCAGCGGATCGAAATAGCTGGTCTCGATGCCGTAGCGCTTCAGCATGTTGTCGCAGAAATTGCGGGTCGGCCGATAGGCGTTGTCGCACACCAGCAGATGGTCGCCGGCCTTCAGCACGGCGAGCAGCGTGGTGCTGATCGCGGCCAGTCCCGACGGGGCGATGCCGACGCCGGCGCATTGCGGGCCTTCCAGCGCCATCAGCACGTCCTGCAGCGCCCGCGTGGTCGGGCTGCCGTGGCGGCCATAGGTAAATTCGGCACGATGGGCGTGGAGGTCCTCGGCGGTCGGATAAAGCACGGTCGAGCCGTGGAAGACCGGCGGATTGACGAAGCCCTTCTGGGCCTTGGTGTCGCGGCCGGCCGTGACCAGACGGGTCGCGGCGTCTTGCGGGCGGAAGGGCGTGGAGCCGTCGGAGGAGGTCATGGTTTGCTGCCGTTGGATTTTAGACTTTTTGCCGCAGCGGTACCGCGTCGGGAAGACAGGGCCACGCCGGGAGGTGTTACTAACAAGAGGTAGAAGACGTGCGTCAACCCCTTGACCCGGCTCGTCAGTCGCTATGTGATGCGCCGCAACTACCAGTCGCCGCACGTTGAGGGGCCTGCCGCGACCTACGATCCGTTGCCTGGCCGGTTTGCATGTCAAACTGACTGTCAGATCAGCATCTTTTGCTGCAGGGGATCATTGGGATGGCCCGTGAACGCGAGGCGATCACAAAGCAAAACGTCCAACGGACGACCCTGAAAGGCCTACCCATGAAACGCGTATCCCTGGCTGTCCTCCTTGCCGCTGCCGCTGCCTTGTCGGTCCAGTCCGCCTCGGCGCAAACCCTCAAGACGGTCAAGGACCGCGGTCAGCTGTCCTGCGGCGTCAGCCAGGGTCTGCCTGGCTTTTCATCACCGGACGACAAGGGGAACTGGACCGGGATCGACGTCGACGTTTGCCGGGCCATTGCTGCCGTGGTGCTCGACGACCCGACCAAGGTCAAGTTCGTGCCGCTGTCGGCCAAGGATCGCTTCACCGCGCTGCAATCCGGCGAGATCGACGTGCTGTCGCGCAACACCACCTGGACGGTGTCGCGCGATACCTCGCTCGGCGCCAATTTCACCGGCGTGACCTATTATGACGGGCAGGGCTTCATGGTGAAGAAGTCGCTCAAGGTCAATTCGGCGCTCGAATTGAACAGCGCGTCGGTCTGCGTGCAGACCGGCACCACGACGGAGCAGAACCTCGCCGACTTCTTCAAGGGCAACAACATGAAGTACGAGGTGATCGCATTCGGCAGCATCGACGAAGCGGTCAAAGCCTATGAATCCGGTCGCTGCGACGTTTTCACCGACGACGCCTCCGGGCTCTATGCCAGCCGTCTGAAGCTCGCGAACCCCGCTGATCACATCGTGCTGCCGGAAATCATTTCCAAGGAGCCGCTGGGGCCGATGGTGCGCCACGGCGACGACCAGTGGTTCGACATCGTGAAGTGGACGCTGTTTGCAATGATCAATGCCGAGGAGCTCGGCATCACCCAGAAGAATGTCGACACGATGCTCAAATCGGATAAGCCGGAGATGAAGCGGGTGCTCGGCACCGACGGCAATCTGGGTGAACAGCTCGGCCTGACCAAGGACTGGGTGGTGCGCATCGTCAAGGCGGTCGGCAATTACGGCGAGACCTTCGAGCGCAATGTCGGCGCCGGCTCGCCGCTCGGCATCGCCCGTGGCGTCAACAATCTCTGGAACAAGGGCGGGATCCAGTACGCGCCGCCGATCCGCTGATCGGTCCGGCCAACGGCTGCCGCGATGAGCATCGCGCCCCGCAAACCACCGCTTCAGTTTACCCTCAGGCTGAAGCGTGCGCTTGGCGGCAAGACCGGCTGGAACGGATTGGCCGCCCAGATTGGCTTCGCCGCGGTCCTGGCCTGGATCGCCTACGAGATCGTGGCGAATGCGCGGACGAACCTGGAGACCCAGCACATTGCGTCGGGCTTCGGCTTCCTCAATTACAATGCGGGCTTTGACGTCAATCAGAGCCTGATCGCCTACAACAATTCCGACACCTACTGGCGGGTGTTCTTCGTCGGCTTGTTGAACACGATCCTGGTCTCGGTGATCGGCATTGTCTTCGCCACCGTGATCGGCTTCGTCGTGGCGCTATGCCGGTTGTCGCCGAACTGGCTGCTGTCGCGGATCGGCGGCATCTATGTCGAGATTGTCCGGAACTTGCCGGTCTTGTTCCAGATCCTGTTCTGGTATCTCGCAGTGCTCGCGGCGCTGCCGGCGCCGCGGCAGAGCATCTCGATCTTCGGTGCGTTCTTCCTCAATAATCGCGGCCTGATCGTGCCGCAGCCGGTCAGTGAACCCGGCCTCTATCCGTTCCTGGCCGCGCTCGCGGTCGGCATCGTCGTGGCGCTGGGCTTGCGGCATCACGCGCGGCGCGCCCTGTTCCAGCGCGGGCAGATGATCCGGATCTGGCCCTATCTGCTGGGTTGCCTGGTAGGTTTGCCGCTGGTCTCGATGCTGATCTTCGGCTGGCCGTTGAAGTTCGAGTTGCCGCAGCTGAAAGGCTTCAACTTCGCCGGCGGCGCGCGGGTCATTCCCGAATTCGTTGCGCTGACGGTCGCGTTGTCGACCTACACGGCGGCCTTCATCGCCGAGATCGTCCGCGCCGGCGTCATGTCGGTCCATAAGGGCCAGATGGAGGCGGGCTCCTCGCTCGGCCTCAGCCGCGCCGCGACGCTGCGGCTGATCGTGGTGCCGCAGGCGATGCGGGTCATCGTGCCGCCGCTGACCAGCCAGTACCTCAATCTCACCAAGAATTCGTCGCTGGCGGTGGCGATCGGCTATCCGGACCTTGTCTCGGTGTTCGCCGGCACCGCGGTGAGCCAGACCGGGCAGGCGATCGAGATCATCGCCATGACGATGGGCGTCTACCTGTTGCTCTCGCTGACGACGAGCGCGCTGATGAGCGTCTACGGCTGGCGCATCAACCGGAGCATGGCGGCATGACCGATCTGTCCGCCTCGTCCTTTGTCCGGCAGGATCTGGTCGCCGAGCGCGCGGCGCCGGCCAAGACCACCGGCTTCATCGGCTTCGTGCGAACGCGGCTGCTGAATTCGCCGGGCAACATCCTGCTCACGATTCTCGGGCTGCTGCTCGCCTGGTACATCGTTGTCCCGACGCTCAAGTTCCTGCTGGTCGACGCGGTCTGGACCGGCAAGGAGCGCACTGCTTGCCTCGCCGAAAAGGCGGGGCACGAGGTCGGCGCCTGCTGGCCCTATATCCAGGCCAAGCTGACGCAGCTGGTCTATGGCTTCTATCCCGAAGCCCAGCGCTGGCGCGTCAATCTGACTTATGGGCTTGGCGCCGCGCTGTTGCTGCCGCTGCTGATGCCGCGCCTGCCGGCCAAGGGCATCAACTCCGGTCTGTTCTTCTTCGCCTTTCCGGTGGTGGCGTTTTTCCTGCTGCATGGCGGCGGCATCGCCGGCTTCGGCGTGAGCTGGACCGCGGGCCTGTTGCAGCTGTTCGAGCAGAGCATTGGCGGCGCCGGCGATCTCTTGGTCAATCTCAGCAAGAGTTCGGCGATCGCCCCGCTGCCATGGGTACTGGGCAAGGTGCTCGTCCTGGTCGGCCTTCTGATCCATTGGCTGATCTTTCCGCTGACCTGGCTGCGCGACCAGTTGCAGCTCTCGTCGCTGCCGGTCTGGGGCGATTTCCTGGTCACTGCCGCGATCGTCTCCGCCGTGCTGTTCGTGCTCGGAGGCGGCACGCGGACCGGGCACAGGGCGCTGATCGGTAGCCTGCTGACGTTCGCCGGGATCGCCGCAGGCATCAAGCTGATGGGGCTCGATCGCGGCGGCTTTCCGATCGTCGACACGCGGCTGTGGGGCGGCCTCCTGGTGACGCTGGTGATCGCGATCACCGGCATCGTTGCCTCGATGCCGATCGGGATTGCGCTTGCGCTCGGCCGCCGGTCGAGCATTCCGCTGATCCGGATCTTCTCGATCGCCTTCATCGAATTCTGGCGCGGCGTGCCGCTGATCACGGTGTTGTTCTTCGCGACCTACATGCTGCCGCTGTTCGTGCCGGGCAATTTCGCCGTCGACGGCCTGTTGCGTGCCCTGATTGGCGTGGCGATCTTTACTGGCGCCTATATGGCCGAGGTGATCAGGGGCGGGTTGGCTGCGGTGGCGCGCGGGCAGGCGGAGGCCGCCTCGGCGCTCGGCCTGTCCTGGTGGAAGACGACGTCGTTGATCGTGCTGCCGCAGGCGCTGCGCTACGTCATTCCCGGCATCGTCAACAGCTTCATCTCGCTTTTCAAGGATACCTCGCTGGTGTCGATCGTGGCGCTGTTCGATCTGTTGGGTTCCCTGCGGGCATCGTTCTCCGACCCGAACTGGTCGACGCCGACGACAGCCTTTACCGGCTTCGCCTTTGCAGGAATGATCTACTTCGTGTTCTGCTTTGGAATGTCGCGCTACTCGCTGTTCGTCGAAAACAGGCTCAACGCTCACCGCCGCCACTGAACAAGGTCACCATGTCCACAACCCCGATCGTCAACATTTCCACGCTCAACAAATGGTACGGCGACTTCCACGTGTTGCGCGACATCAACCTTGAGGTCGGCAAGGGCGAGCGCATCGTGATCTGCGGCCCGTCCGGCTCGGGCAAGTCAACCCTGATCCGCTGCATCAACGCGCTGGAGGAATTTCAGGAGGGTGAGATCGTTGTCGACGGCATCGAGCTCGGCCCGAACCTGCGCCGGGTCGACGAGGTGCGGCGCGAAGTCGGCATGGTGTTCCAGAGCTTCAATCTGTTCCCGCATCTCACCGTGCTCGACAATTGCACGCTGGCGCCGATCTGGGTGCGCAACATCCCGAAGAAGGATGCCGAGGCGGCCGCGATGAAGTTCCTCGAGCGGGTCAAGATCCCGCATCAGGCCAATAAGTTTCCCGGCCAGATGTCGGGCGGTCAGCAGCAGCGCGTGGCGATCGCCCGAGCGCTGACCATGAACCCGAAGGTGATGCTGTTCGACGAGCCGACCTCGGCGCTCGACCCGGAAATGGTCAAGGAGGTGCTCGACACCATGGTCGATCTCGCCAGGGAGGGCATGACCATGCTGGTCGTGACTCACGAAATGGGCTTTGCCCGCGAGGTCGCCAACCGCGTCGTGTTCATGGACGCCGGTCAGATCATCGAGTCGAACACGCCGCAGGAATTCTTCGCCAACCCGCAACACGCGCGGTCGAAGCTGTTCCTAAGCCAGATCTTGCGGTGATTGTTGAGTCATTCCGGGGCGACGCGTAAGCATCGAACCCGGAATCTCGAGATTCTCGGTGCGCAATTGCGCACCTGAGGGTTCGGCACTGCGGACTGCCCCGGAATGACGATGCCCGTCAAACGAACGGCAGCTCGATCTTGCTCCGCTTTTCCAGCCATTCCGGGACCGGCAGATTCTTTGAACGCATGAAGGCCGGGTTGAACAGCTTGGACTGATAGCGGTTGCCGGAGTCGCAGAGAATGGTGACGATGGTCTTGCCGGGGCCGAGCTGCTTGGCGAGCTGGATCGCACCCGCGATGTTGACGCCGGTCGAACCGCCGAGGCACAGGCCTTCGTGCTCCAGCAGCTCGTAGATGATGGTCACGGCTTCCTCGTCGGAGACCAGGAACGCGTCGTCGACATTCGCGGTCTCGATCACGGGCGTCTTGCGTCCGAGCCCGATGCCTTCGGTGATCGAGTCGCCCGGCGTCGATTTGACCTGGCCGTTCTTGAACAGCTCGTACATGGCGAAGCCGTGCGGATCGGCGCAGGCGGTGACGATGTCCTTGTTCTTTTCCTTCAAATAGCGGCTGATGCCGGCGAGCGTGCCGCCGGTGCCGACCGAGCAGATGAAGCCATCCACCTTGCCGTTGGTCTGCTGCCAGATCTCCGGTCCGGTCGAATCGTAGTGTGCCTTGGGATTGTCGAGGTTGTTCCACTGGTCGGCGAACAGCACGCCGTTCGGTTCCGTCTTGCGCAGCTGCTCGGCGAGACGCTTGCCGAGATGCTGATAGTTGTTCGGATTGGAGTAGGGCAGCGCCGGCGCCTCGACGAGCTCGGCCCCGCACAGCCGCAGCATGTCCTTCTTTTCCTGGCTCTGGGTCTCCGGAATGACGATCAGGGTGCGGTAGCCCCGCGCACTGGCGACGACCGCAAGTCCGATGCCGGTATTGCCCGCGGTCGATTCGACCACGAGCCCGCCGGGCTTCAGATCGCCGCGCTTTTCGGCCTCCAGGATCATCCCCTTGCCGGCGCGATCCTTCACCGACTGGCCGGGATTCATGAATTCGGCCTTGCCGAGAATGGTGCAGCCGGTCAGTTCGGATGCGCGTTTCAGCTTGATGAGGGGGGTGTTGCCGATCGCTTCAATGACGTCTTTGTTGAATGCCATGTCGGGGTAATCTTTTGCCGGTCCGTGTTTTGCTCTGGCCGGAAACTAGTGTGCCGATGGCAAAAGGGGAAGGCTTTTGCAGTGCGGCGAATTTCGCGTGGCGGTCTGCGTTAACCAGTTGGCCGTGCGGGGGATGACACAGCCGGAAAGATCGTTTTGAAAATGCGCTGCGATCCGGCCAAATCTTGCTGCAAATCGGCGCTCTGCGTCAGATTCGCACGACACGGTTCGTTCAAGACGGTCGCTCGATCTTGTACAGCCCCACATTAAGAGCGCCGATTTCGAAGCCGAGCCTGCAATAGGCCAGATAATACTCCCACATCCGCTTGAAGCGGATATCGAAGCCGAGGGCTTCGATCGATGGCCACGCGTCGACGAACCGGTCGCGCCAGTCGGCCAGCGTGCGCGCATAGCTGGCAGCGAAGAACTCGGTCGAAACCAGCCGAAGTCCGGAATTGTCGACCAGTCGTTCGACGATCTCGACGGTCGGCAACATTCCGCCCGGAAATACGTATCGCTGGATGAATTCCGGCCGCCTGCGATAGCTTTCGAAGCGACGTTCGTCGATCGTGATCACCTGCAGCACCGCGATGCCGCCGATATCGAGCCGTTGCCGCAGATTGTCGAAAAACAACGGCCAGTACGCCTCGCCGACTGCCTCCAGCATCTCGATCGAGACGACGCGATCATAGGTGCCCTCGGTGTCGCGATAGTCCTCGAGCCGCAGATTTGCCCTGTCGGCGAGACCCTGTTCGGCGAGTTGCTCGTATGCGTAGCCAAGCTGTTCAGTCGACAGTGTCAGGCCGGTGACGTGACAGACATTCCGTTCGACAAGATGCTGTGCCAGCGCGCCCCAGCCGCAGCCGATCTCGAGAACCCTCTCGCCGCCGCTGAGATCGAGCAGTTCAGTCACCCGATCGAGCTTGTTCTGCTGGGCCTGCGCGAGCGTCTGGTGTGGCGAGGTGTAGATCGCCGATGAATAGGTCATGCTCGGATCGAGCCAGAGGCGGTAGAAGTCATTGCCGAGATCGTAATGGGCGCGAATGTTGCGCCGGCTGCCGCGCCTGGTATTGCGATTGAGCAGGGCGTGACGAAGCCAGTTCAGAGGCTGCGGCGGCCTCAGCCGCTCGAACGAAGGGGCGCGTGCCGAACGCGGTGCAGCCGCGCTGAGGAACGAGTAGATGTCGGGCGTCGACCATTCGCCGGCAAGGAAGCCTTCGGCAAAACCCAGATCACCGCCGATCAGCAGCCGCAGCAGGCATTTCCAACCATGGATCCTGATATGCGCCTGCTCTTCGCCGCGCATCCCGGAAATCACGACGCCGCGCCCACTCGGCGTCTGGAGCAGGATTTCGCCGCAGTCGATACGGTGGAACAGCCGCCGCAGCAGCGTCCCGACAGTCGCCCGCAGCACCGGCGGCCATTCGACGGGATGCGGGCAGGGGACGGTCTGCGGGTGGTCAGAGTGCATGCGAGTCAATCCGATGCTGGGGCGATGGGGGCACGGTCGTGATCGTGTGAGGAGAGCGTTGCGGGCGCCCGCGTAACCGCAAGCCCTTCAACCAAAGCCGCAACGCTTCCCAATGAATCGCAAGGATCACCTTGATCGTGACCAGCGGAATGGCGACGAAATTGTACAACAGCGCTTGGTCGCTGAGCTCGTGGCGTGACGCCGTCAGGCAGGCGCCGAGCACGGTTGCTCCGCCCGCACTTGCGCTGATACCGAGCGCAAAATGCGCGTCCGGTTGGTTCAGCCGGAAGTGATAGGACATGTCCATGTTCAGGAAGGGAGACACGTGGAAGGCCTTGTCGCAGTCATGCCGGATGGTGCCAGTATCGGCCGCGACCGAGGCCACATAGGCGTGGCGTTCGCCGAACGTGTTGTGAACCTGATAGATGATCGCGGCGAGCTGGCCGTCGTGTCGGTGGCAGAAATAGATGCTGAGCGGATTGAAGCTGTAGCCGAGCGTTCGAGGCATGCAGAAGAGCCGGATCGGCCCTCCGGCGATATCGATCCCTGCCTGCATCAGGCAACGTTCGGCCTGCAGGCGCAGTGGCGTTGCGCTGCCGTCGCCGTGATCGGCATCGTGAAGTGCAAACAGGTTGAATCCGTTGCGGGAGAACAGCCGCAAACGGGAAGCGAGCAGGGGCATCTCGTCGAGATCGAGCAGCAGCCAGAACGCACGATAGCGGAAGCGATGCGTGGTGGGCCTCAGTCGCCGATGCATGACGCTGCCGCGATAGAGGCAGGAGCGGAGCGTCATGGTTGCAGCTCCGGTTCGGGCAGCGACCTCGCGCTTGCGGCGAGCGCGATGCGTCCGGATTCGTCTGATATGGTCCACGGCCGCCGCGCGCCTCCCAGCTGTTCGGCGACTGCAAGCCCGGATTGCAGCCCGTCTTCGTGGAAGCCGGCGCCAAAATGCGCGCCGCAGAACCAGGTGTTTTTCTGGCCTTGCAGCGACCATAGCCGGCGCTGTGCGGCGATCGCGGCGGCATCGAAGATCGGATGCTCGTACATCTCCGTGTGATGCAGCGTTTCGCTGTGTGGCGGATGCGCCGGATTGAGCGTGACGAAGAGCCGCAAATGCTGGGGAATGCCCTGGAGCCGGTTCATCCAATAGGTGACGCCGACCGGCGCGGCGGCCTTGTCGCGCGAGCCGACATAATTCCAGCTCGACCAGGCCGGTCGGCGCCGCGGCATGAATCCGGGATCGGAGTGGAGCACGGCCAGGTTGCGGTTATAGCGGAACGCGCCGAGCAGTTCGGCTTCATCGGGCGTCGGATCGTCGATCGTCGACAATGCCTGATTTGCGTGCGTTGCCAGCACGACGTGATCGTACGGCTGTGTTTCGCCGTGGACATCCGTGACCATGACGCGGCCGGACGATCGGCGTATCCCGACCACGCCGCAGTCGAGCCTGATCCGGTCCGCGAACGGCTGGACCAGCCGCTGCACATAGACCTGACTGCCGCCGATCACGGTTTCCCATGGCGGCCGCCCCGTCAATTGGAGCAGCCCGTGATTGTGGTGGAAGCGAATGAATGTTGCCGCGGGAAAGGCGAGAATTTCATCCGGGGGTGCCGACCAGATGGCGCTTGCCATCGGTAGCAGGTGGTCGTCGCGGAACGCTGCGCCATAACCACCTTGCACGAGATAGTCGCCGAGGCTGATCGACTCGTCGCTCAGCCGAGCGGCGTCGCGGGTCGCGCGATCGTAGAACCGCACGACGTCGCGCAGCATCGACCAGAAACGCGGGCGCAGGAGGTTGCCGGGCTGCGCCAGCAGACCGGAGAGGCCGGTCCCGGAATATTCCAGATTGCCGCGGTCGAGCGAAACCGACAGCGACATCTCCGACGCTTGCGTGGCCACGTCGAGATGCTGGAACAGCGCAGCGAGATTAGGGTAGGTGCTCCGGTTGAACACGATGAAGCCGGTATCCACGGCAACGCGCTCGTCACCGATGGACGCTATCACGGTGTTGGAATGCCCGCCGATCCGATCCGACTTCTCGTAGACGGTCACGTCGTGCCGCTGGCTGAGCAGCCAGGCGGCCGAGAGGCCGGAAATGCCGGTTCCGATCACGGCTATGTTCAATCTGCCGTCGCTGCTCAACTACAATCCCTCAGCGGCACGCTGCGCCGGCCGATTGCGCGGTCGGCGTCTTGGAATGAAACGACGGATGTTGCGTGTTGGATCACCGGCAGTGATCCAACCGCGGCCGGGTGGCGTTCCTGATGCATGCAAGCCGCCGCTCGACATGTTTCCGGGGTCATCGGTCTGGTCAGGCCCGGCGCGATCCGGTACTGCGGTCGCAGAGCCGTCAGTGATAGGGAGTGCCCGCGCGGCATGCTGAGTGAAACTCCCGACAATGAGACGTCGGATGCCGCCAGATGGGCCCGGCTGATCGAAGCCGTTGCTGTCCGCAGGGATCGCGAGGCCTTCGCGGCGTTGTTTCGAGATTTTGCGCCGCGCATCAAGACGTTCATGCAGCGCTCCGGTGCAAGCGAGCAGCTTGCCGACGAACTGGCGCAGGAGGCCTTGTTCGCCGTGTGGTCAAAGGCCAGCCTGTTTGATCCCGGCAGCGCTGGTGCCGCAGCCTGGATCTTTACGATCGCGCGAAATCTCCGCATCGACGCGCTCCGTCGTCAGAAACGAACCCCAACGAACGATACGTCCGAGACGGAACTCGAGTTTCAGCGCGATGAGGGGCCGTTGCCCGACGCTGGGGTGGCGGCATCTGAAATCGGGGCGCGGGTGCGCGATGCGCTGTCTGTGCTGCCGGAAGAGCAGATGCGGGTGATCGAGCTGTCTTTCTTTCACGAAATCGCCCATGCGGAGATCGCAAGGGCGCTCGATATCCCGCTCGGCACCGTCAAATCACGCTTGCGGCTGGCGATGGTCCGGCTGCGCAGCTTGCTGGATGACTTCTCATGACTGTCCATCATCATCCCCCGGACGAGCTGTTGGCGATGTTCGCAGCCGGCACGGTCGACCTTGGCCAGCATATTGGTGTTGCCACCCATCTGGTCGG
Source organism: Bradyrhizobium sp. USDA 3240 (assembly GCF_054063295.1). Taxonomy (NCBI): domain Bacteria; kingdom Pseudomonadati; phylum Pseudomonadota; class Alphaproteobacteria; order Hyphomicrobiales; family Nitrobacteraceae; genus Bradyrhizobium; species Bradyrhizobium sp. USDA 3240. Next base: position 8,897,941 of record NZ_JBSSGD010000002.1, on the reverse strand, counting down.
CTGTGCGAAGTGCCGTGCAGTGGTACGCGCGATGGAGCATGTCGGCGGCGCCATGCTGACCGGATTGCCGCCGACCGCGATGTCGGACGGAGCGCTCGAGGCGATAGAGCGCAGGCTGGACGAGACCTCGCGGACCTCCATCCCGGAGCGGCGCCGGGGGCAGGCATTCCGCGACGTACCGGGTTTGCCGGACTTTCTGGACAGCTATCCCGATAGTCCGTGGAGATGGATCGCACCAAAGGTGCATTTGCGGCCGATCCGGCTGCCCGAGCCGAGTGCGACGCGCGTCTTTCTCCTGAAATCCAGCCCGGGAACGAGGATGATCGAACATACCCACACAGGGTTTGAAATGACCTGCGTGCTGTCAGGAAGCTTCGTTCACGCCGGGGGCCATTTCGGACCCGGAGACTTCGACTTTGGCGACGGGTCGGTGGATCATGACGTCAAGATCAACTCGACGGAGGACTGCATCTGCCTGGTCGCAATGCAGGGAGATTTGAAGCTCAACGGAATGATCGGCCGTTTGTTGCAGCCGTTGATCCGCATGTGACGGCCGCTCCTGGGAGATGCTCCGTGAGCCTGCTCCAGCTGATATCTCAAGTCGCAATCATGGCCCTTGCGCTGTCTGCGGTCATGACGGCCGCCTGGCAGATCCAGCGACGGACCGGAGCCACCGGATGGATCGATGTCTGCTGGACATTCGGCACCGGTTTGGTTGCTTGCGTGGCCAGCCTCGTCCCGGTCCCGGAAGCTGGCGTGCCGACCGCGCGGCAGACCATGGTCGCGCTGCTGGTCGCGATCTGGTCGCTGCGGCTCGGCAGTCATCTTCTGTCGCGGACCTGGAAAGCCGGCGATGATCCGCGCTATCGCGACCTGATCGATCAATGGGGCGACACGGCCGACCGGCGGATGTTCCTGCAGCTCCAGGCCCAGGCGGCGGTTGGGCTCATCCTGACGATCTCCGTTGCGCTCGCGGCGCATAACCCGCGACCCGCACTTGGGCTTGCGGACTTGCTCGGTGCAGCGCTGCTGTTGACCGGCCTGATCGGGGAGGCATTGTCCGACGCGCAGCTCAGCAAATTCCGCTCGAATCCCGCCAATCGACATCGGATTTGCGAGGCGGGATTATGGAAGTGGTCGCGCCATCCGAACTATTTCTTCGAGTGGCTTTGCTGGCTGGCGTATCCGTTGATCGCGATCGACGCCTCGTATCCGCCCGGCTGGATCACGTTGCTGGCGCCGGCCAGCATGTATTGGATTCTGGTCCATGTGTCCGGCGTGCCGCCGCTCGAACAGCACATGCTGCGCTCGCGCGGCCAGCAATTTCGTGACGTGCAGGCGCGGACCCGGCCGTTCTTTCCATTTCCGAAGCGGACTTCAGGCAGCTAGCCTTGCGGTGATGAGGCAGGCCGCTGTGGCGGACATGGCGCCAAGCAGCGTTCCCCAGGTCATGTCAAGCAGTGTGAGCTGCAAGGTCCAGTTCCGCACAGTCGCCTGATTGGTCAAATCATACGTCATGTAACTGAAGAAGCCGAAGAGTGCGCCGCTGAGCGCCGCCTGGGCCAGGCTTTCGGACCTTATGGCCGGGAGCACCGCGAACACCACGAGCCCGATCGGGTAGATCAGATAGAAGGCGATCGCCGGAGGCAGGTTGACCTCCGTCGACAGGATGTCGCCGAGTGTCGGGCGATACAATCGGCTCGCCATGGTCCCGAGCCAGGCCATGTCGCAGAGCAAAAAGACGATGAGTGTCGACAGGTAGGCGTAGAGGTAGGTCATGTCGGGGCCCGAAGGTTGAACGCCGCTGTCGCAAGGCGCAGCTCTCAATGAGGTAACGACTGATCGATGCGTCTGGATCATCCCGGCGCCGGTCGGGGACGGCAAGCTGCGGATTCGGAGCAACAGGGCGGAGAAATCCCCATGAAATCTTTGTTAGAATCCGAACGTCCGGATACTGGTTCGGGTGCGAGGAAACGCTGCAAAAATGGGGAAAAGTCGCCCGCCCGGGTGGCGGCGAATCGCAGTGGATGCGACGTCGCGCGATCGTGACGGGGCTGTCCGCCCTATTGTCCCAAGGATAGGATGGGACAGTCAGGTTCCATTGGAAGATTCACCCCGTGCACGTCACCCAGACCATTGCTGATCGCGTCATTCGTACGCCACGGGCGAAGTCTGGCTTCGGCGGAGAACGGGTGTGACCCAGCCCGCGTCCGTGATGGTGCCCGGAGGCCGGTTCGGCCTCGCTGTCCGCATGCGACGGCTCGCGGGACGATCGCTCGTCGCTCTCGGCCTGATCGCGGGTTCAGCCGGCTGCATCCTGACCCAGGACATCCCCGATCCCGCGCTCGACGTGCCGCAGGGCTACAAGGCGGCGCGCCTTAGCCGGCCGGGCGACGCGCTTCCGACGCTCGACTGGTGGCGGGGCTTCCGCTCCAAGGAGCTGACGCAGCTGATGGAGGAGGCGCAGACCGTCAACCTCGACATCGCCGCGGCCGTGGCGCGCTTCCGGCAAGCCGACGCGCTGGCGCGACAGGCGGGCGCGGCGCTGCTGCCGACCCTCAATCTCAACGGCTCCGAGACCTATTCACGCACCTCGGGCTCCAGCGCCAGCGGCCTGACCAATGGCGGGCGCGAGGTGGTGAACTACAGCGGCTCGCTCAGCGCCAGCTACCAGCTCGACTTCTGGGGCCAGAATCGCGACGCCGCGCAGGCGGCGGAGGAGACCGCAGTCGCCAACCGGTTCGACCGCGAGGTGGTGGCGCTGACGACGCTCGCCAGCGTCGCCAACGCCTATTTCACGGTGCTTGCCACCCAGGACCGGCTGCGAACCGCACAGCGCAACATCGCCAGCGCCGAGCGCATCCTCAATGCGATCCGGGACCGCTTCAAGGCCGGCACCGGCTCCGATCTCGACGTCGCGCAGCAGGAAAGCGTGGTCGCGAATCAGCGCGCGCTGGTGCCGCCGCTGCGGCAGACGCTCGACCAGAACGTCAACGCGCTCGCGGTGCTGGTGTCGCGTCCGCCGGAGAGCGTGCGCGTCGCCGGCGGCTCGCTCAACTCCGTTGCGATCCCGCGCGTCACGCCGGGCCTGCCATCCGAACTGCTGACCCAGCGTCCCGACATCCGCAGGCAGGAGGCGCAACTCGCATCCGCCACCGCCAATGTCGGCAGCGCACGAGCGCAGTTCTTCCCCAGCATCCAGCTGACCGGGACGGGCGGCTACCAGAGCCAGGCGCTGGTCTCGCTGTTCCAGCCGCATGCGGCCTTCTTCAACCTGGTCGGCGGCATGACCCAACCAATCTTCGACGGCGGCCGGATCCTCGGCAATTTCGAGAACGCGAAGGCGCGGCAGGATGAGCTGCTGCAGACCTATCGCAAGACGGTCGTGCAGTCGTTCACCGATGTCGACAACGCGCTGGTCGCGATCCGCGAGACCTCGCGGCGGCTGCAGCTGCAGCGCGACGTGCTGTCGTCGTCGCGACGCGCCTTCGATCTGGCCGAGCAGCAACTCAAGGCCGGCACCGCCGACATCGTAACTGTGCTAAACACGCAGCTGACCCTGTTCCAGGCGGAAGACGCTTATTCCCAGGCCCAGCTGGCCCGGCTATTAGCGATCGTGAGCCTGTATCAGGCTTTGGGGGGCGGCTGGGAACCGAAGATGGAAAGACCGGTCGATGCTCTTTAAGCCTGACTCGACGGATGACGAGAAAAGTACTGCGCCGCGCAAGCGGAGCCTGGTCTCGCGCGTGCTTGGGCGCATGGTGTCGCTGCTCATCACGCTCGTGATTCTCGGCGGGCTCGGCTATCTCGGCTGGCTTGCTTTCCAGCCCAAGCAAAATGGCGGCGGCGGGCGCGGCGCGGGCGCGCGGCCCGATCTGCCGGTGCCGGTGCTTGCGGCCACACCGCAGGTGCATGACGTGCCGGTCTATCTCGACGGCGTCGGGTCGGTGAAGGCGCTCAACACCGTCACGGTGCGCTCGCAGGTCGACGGCAAGTTGCTCAAGGTCAATTTCGTCGAGGGCCAGGACGTCAAGAAGGACGATGTGCTGGGCGAGATCGATTCCGCGATTTATCAGGCGCAATACGACCAGATGGTGGCCACGAAAGCCAAGGACGAAGCGCTGCTCGCCAATCAGAAGATCGACCTCGCCCGCTATGAGCAGCTCGCCGCCACCAACGCGGGCTCCAAGCAGCAGGCCGATACGCAGCGTGCGCTGGTCGCGCAGCAGGAAGCCATCATCAAGGCCGACCAGGCCCAGGTCGACAATGCGCGCGCCACGCTCGGCTACACCAAGATCGTCGCGCCGATCTCCGGCCGCGCCGGCCTGCGTCAGGTCGACCAGGGCAACATCATCCACGCCTCCGACACCACCGGGCTCGTGATCCTGACCCAGCTGCAGCCGATCGCGGTGTGGTTCAGCCTGCCGCAGCAGCAGATCATGCGGGTCAACGCCGCGGCGGCGAAGGGCCAGCTCGCGGTCGATGTGTTCGGCAATGATGGTGTCACCGTGATCGATACCGGCAAGCTCACCGGCATCGACAACCAGGTCGATCCGACCACCGGCACGCTGAAGCTGAAGGCCGAACTTCCGAATGCCAGCTACCAGCTCTGGCCCGGGCAGTTCGTCAATGTCCGGCTCAAGGCCGAGACCTTGCCGCAGGCGATCGTGGTGCCGACCTCGGCGGTGCAGCGCGGTCCCGCCGGTACGTTCAGTTACGTCATCGGCGCGGACAACACCGTCACCGCCAAGCCGGTCACGGTCACGCAGCAGAACGAGCATGAAGCCGTCATCGCCAGCGGCCTGACCACGTCGGACCGCGTCGTGACGACGGGCTTTGCCAATCTCGCCGATGGCTCCAAGGTCGTCGTCGGCAAGGACGACGGGCTGCCGGCCGCCGATCTGGCGCCGCGCAAGCGCAGCCGCAATCCGGACGGCAAGCGCGGGGCGCAAGGCGAGGGCCCAAGCAAGGACCAGGGCAAGGAGCAGAGCAAGGACGCCAGGCAGGACGGGCAGGGCGGCGAGCATCGCGGCCGGCGCGAGCACAGCGATGGCGATCAGAAGGGGCAGACCGGACCGGCGCCCACGCCGGCGGCAGGGGGCGAACAGTCGGGCGGCGCGCCGAAGGCGCAGCCATGACCGACATCCTGACCTCGTAATGTCCGACCCAACAGCGAGCACGCAACCATGAGCGTCTCCGAACCGTTCATCCGCCGGCCGATCGCCACCTCGCTGCTCGGCATCGCCCTGATGATCGGCGGCGCGTTGGGCTATTGGGCGCTGCCGGTCTCGGCGCTGCCGCAGGTCGACTTCCCGACCGTGCAGGTGTCGACGCAACTGCCGGGCGCGAGCCCCGATGTGGTGGCCTCGCTGATCACGGCGCCGCTGGAGCGGCAGCTCGGCCAGATTCCGTCGCTGTCGTCGATGAACTCGACCAGTTCGTTCGGCGTCAGCCAGATCTCGCTGCAGTTCGACCTCAACCGCGACATCGACGGCGCCACCCAGGACGTCCAGGCAGCGATCAATGCCGCAGCCGGCATCCTGCCGAAGACGCTGCCTTATCCACCGGTCTATGCCAAGGTGAACCCGGCTGACGCGCCGGTCATGACCCTGGCGCTGACTTCGGACACGATCTCGCTGCGGGCGATGAGCGATCTCGCCGATACCATCCTCGGACAACGGCTGAGCCAGATTTCCGGCGTCGGCCGGGTCTCGATCCTCGGCGGATTGAAGCCCGCGGTGCGCGTGCAGGCTGACCTGGCGCGGCTTGCGGCCTATGGCATCGCGATGGAGGATCTGCGCAACGCGATCGCCGGCGCCAATGTGTCGGGGCCGAAGGGCTCGCTCGACGGCGCCCAGCAATCCTACACCATCGCCGCCAACGACCAGATCGCCGCCGCCGACGCCTACCGGCCGATCATCATCGCCTATCGCAACGGCTCGCCGGTCACGATCGGCGACGTTGCACAGATCGTCGACGGGCTCGAAAACGATCGCACCGGCGGCTGGTACCAGGGGACGCCGGCCGTCATCATCGATATCCAGCGCCAGCCGGGCGCCAACGTCATCGACGTCGTCCAGCAGATCCGCGGCGAAATCCCGCGGCTGCAACGGTCCGTCCCGGCCGGCGTCAAGCTGACCGTGGTCTCCGACCGTACCGTGACGATCCGCGCCTCGGTCCACGACGTGCAGTTCACGCTGATCCTGAGCGTCGTGCTGGTGACGCTGGTGGTGCTGTTGTTCCTGCGGTCGCTGCGCGCGACCTTGATCGCAGGCGTCGCCCTGCCGCTGTCGCTGATCACGAGCTTCGGCGTCATGTATTTCGCGGGCTTCAGCCTCGACAATCTGTCGCTGATGGCTTTGACCATCGGGACCGGTTTCGTGGTCGACGACGCCATCGTGATGATCGAGAACATCGTCCGCCACATGGAGAACGGCGAGACTGTTATGGAGGCCTCGCTGAAGGGCGCCAGCGAAATCGGCTTCACCGTGATCTCGCTGACGGTGTCGCTGATCGCGGTGTTCATTCCGCTGCTATTCATGTCTGGCCTGGTCGGCCGCATGTTCCGCGAATTCGCGCTGACCCTGACGATCGCGGTCGTGACCTCGGCGATCGTCTCGCTGACCTTGACGCCGATGATGTGCTCGCGGCTGCTCAAGAACATCCATGAGGAGATGGCGGTTCCGGGCCTTGCCGCGGTCAGCCGCTTCATCGACCGCATGGTGGAGGTCTACCATCGCACGCTGCTCTGGGTGCTGCGGCGCCAGCGCGCGACGCTGCTGGTGACGTTCGCGACCATCGCCCTGACGCTCATCATGTATGTGCTGGCGCCGAAGGGTTTTCTGCCGCTGCAGGACACGTCCTCGATCACGGCGGTGACCGAGGCCGGCCCCGACGTCTCGTTTGCCGAGATGCAACGCCGCCAGAGCGCGGTCTCCGACCTCATCAAGGCCGACCCCGACGTGGTCGGCGTGGTCTCGGTGATCGGCGCCGGCTCGGTCAATCCGACCACCAATGTCGGCCGCCTGGTGATGACGCTGAAGCCGCTCGACCAGCGGCGCGACGGTGTCGTCAAGGTGATCGAGCGGCTGAAGCAGAAGATCGCGATGGTCCCCGGCATGACGGTCTACTTCCAGCCGGTGCAGGACGTGCAGATCTCGACCCAGTCGAGCCGTTCGCAGTACCAGTACACGCTGACCGCGACCGATGCCGCCGAGGTCTCGCAATGGTCGCAGAAGCTGGTCGCCGAGATGCGGCGCGATCCGATCTTCCGCGATGTTTCCTCGGAGGCGCAGGATGGCGGCCTGCGCGCGGCGCTCGACATCAACCGGCAGCGCGCCGGTCAACTCGGCGTCAGTCTGCAGGGCGTCACCGACACGCTGAACGACGCCTTCGCGCAGCGGCAGATCTCGACGATCTACGGTCAGGCCAACCAGTACCGCGTCGTGCTCGAGGCGCTGCCGATGTATCAGCGCGACCCCTCAATCCTCGACAAGCTCTATCTGCCTGGCGCCAACGGGGCGCAGGTGCCGCTGTCGGCGGTGGCGACGCTGGTCCGCACCACGGCGCCGCTCGCGATCTCGCACCAGGCGCAATTCCCGTCGGTCTCGCTCAGCTTCAACCTGGCGCCGGGCGAGGCGCTCGGCGACGCGGTCGAGGCGGTGAAGGCGATCGAGACGAGGATCGGAATGCCCGGCAGCATCGTCGGCATCTATTCCGGCGACGCCGCCGAATTCGCGCGCTCGCTGGCCGGGCAGCCCTGGCTGATCCTGGCCGCGATCATCACGATCTACATCGTGCTCGGCGTGCTCTACGAGAGCTACATCCATCCGATCACGATCCTGTCGACGCTGCCCTCGGCCGGCGTCGGCGCCATCCTCGCCTTGATGCTGTGCGGGCAGGACCTCTCGGTGATCGGCCTGATCGGCATCATCCTCTTGATGGGCATCGTCAAGAAGAACGCGATCATGATGATCGACTTCGCGCTGGAGGCCGAGCGGCACCAGGGCATGTCGTCCTATGACGCCATCGTGCAGGCCTGCCTGTTGCGGTTCCGGCCGATCATGATGACGACGCTGGCGGCGCTGTTCGGCGCGCTGCCGCTCGCGATCGAAAGCGGCACCGGCGCCGAGCTGCGCTTTCCGCTCGGCATCTCGATCATCGGCGGCCTGCTGCTGAGCCAGCTGCTGACGCTCTACACCACGCCGGTGATCTATCTCGCGCTCGACCGGCTCAACCGCCGGATCGAGCGGGCCGTGCCGGAACCGGGTCCCAGCGGCCCGCCGATCGCGGGCGCCACCGAGGGCATGCAGTGATCTCGATCTCCGAGCCCTTCATCCGCCGGCCGGTGGGCACCACCTTGCTGGCGATCGGGCTGTTCCTGGTCGGGATCGTCGCCTACGAATTTCTGCCGGTGTCGTCGGTTCCGAATGTCGACTTCCCGACCATCCGGGTGTCGGCGTCGCGGCCCGGCGCCGATCCCTCGGTGATGGCCGCGACCGTCGCGGCGCCGCTGGAACGCAAGCTCGGCACCATTTCGGGCGTCGACCAGATCACCTCGACGAGTTCGCTCGGCACCACCAGCATCCAGGTGCAGTTCTCGATCGGCCGCAACATCGACCGCGCCGCGCGCGACGTGCAGGCCGCGATCAACGCCTCGCTCGCCGATCTGCCGAGCGACCTGCCGTCGTTGCCGAAATTCCGCAAGGCCAATCCGGCCGCAGCGCCCGTGTTCGTGCTGGCGCTGACCTCGAAGACGATCTCGACCAGCGCGATGTACGACGTCGCCGACACCGTGCTGGCGCAGCGCATCTCGCAGGTGTCGGGAGTGGGCGAGGTGACCGTCAGCGGCGCCGACCAGCCGGCAGTGCGCATCGCACTCAATCCGGTGTCGCTGGCCAATGCCGGGATCGCGACCGATGATGTCCGGCTTGCGATCATCAATGCCAATCCGCTGGGTCCGGTCGGCATCTTCAACGGCGACCGGCTGAGCGAGACGCTTTCGATCAACAAGCAGATGCGCACCGCGGCCGAGTTCCGCGACATCGTCATCAAGAGCTCGAACGGCAATTTCGTCCGTCTCTCCGATGTTGCCGAGGTCGAGGATTCCGTTCGCAACTCGCGCTCGATCGCCTGGTTCAACAAGCAGCCGGCGGTGCTGATCCAGATCACCAAGCAGGGCGACGCCAACGTCATCGATACCGTCGACGGCGTTCGCAGGATGCTGCCGGAACTGAAGCAGTGGATCCCGGCCGGGGTCGAGATTTCGACCCTGGTCGATCGCACCGGAACGATCCGCGCCAGCGTCGAGGACATGCAGTTCACGCTGCTGGCGACCGCCATGCTTGTGATGGTCGTGGTGTTCGTGTTCCTGCGCAGGATCGTACCGACGATCGCCGCCGGCGTCTCGGTGCCGCTGGCGTTGGCCGGCACCTGCGCCGGGATGTGGCTCGCCGGCTTCTCGATCGACAATCTGTCGCTGATGGCGCTCGCGATCTCCGTCGGCTTCGTGGTCGACGACGCCATCGTGATGATCGAGAACATGTACCGCAATCTCGAGCAGGGCATGGCGCCATATCCGGCCGCGGTCGAAGGCGCCAAGCAGATCGGCTTCACGGTGCTGTCGATCTCGCTATCGCTGATAGCGGCCTTCACGCCGCTGATCTTCATGGACGGGATCGTCGGCCGGCTGCTGCGCGAGTTCTCGCTGACCCTGACGTTCGCCATCATCGTGTCGACCCTGGTGTCGGTGACCATCACGCCGATGATCTGCGCGCACTACATCAAGGAGGCGACCTCCGACCGCGCCACCTGGTACGATCGCGTCATCGAGGGCACGCTGTCGCGGGTCGTGGCATTCTATGCGTCGACCCTGCGCATCGTGCTCGGCTATCCCTTCCTGACCCTCGTGGTGTTCTTCGCCACTGTCGCGCTGACGGTGGTGCTGTACGTCAAGACGCCGAAGGCCTATTTCCCGACCGACGACAGCGGCTTCGTGATCGGGGCGACCCGCGCGTCCGCCGACATCTCGTTCCAATCGATGCTCGGCTTGCAGCAGCGGCTCGCCGACATCGTGATGGCCGACCCCGCGGTCGCCGGCATCGGCTCGTCGGTCGGCTCCGGCGGCGGCCCGGGTGGCGCCACCTCCAATCGCGGCACCATGTTCATTAGCTTGAAGCCGCCGGAGGAACGGGGAGGCCTGTCGACCGCGCAGGTGATCGACCGGCTGCGCCGCAACCTGTTCATGGTGCCGGGCATTCGCCTGTTCATGTTCGCCGCCCAGGACATCCGCACCGGCGGCCGGCAGAGCGATTCCGACTACCAGTACACGCTGGCTTCGACCGATCTCGATCTGTTGCAGAAATGGGCGCCGCTCGTTGCCAAGCGCATGGAGACGGTGGAAGGCATCACGGACGTCTCCTCCGACCGCGATCCCGGCGGCTTGCAGCTCAACCTCGTGATCGACCGCAAGATGGCCTCGAGTCTCGGCGTCCGGGTGCAGGACATCGACAATGCGCTCAACAACGCGTTCTCGCAGCGGCAGATCTCGTACATCTACACCCAGCGCAACCAGTACGTGGTGGTGCTCGAGATCGACCCCAAATTCCAGAGCGACCCGTCGAACCTCGAGCGCATCTACGTCGCCGGCGCCAATGACGTGCAGGTGCCGCTGTCGGCGCTCGTGCACTACCAGCGCGGACTGTCGGCGCTCGCGGTCTATCACTCCGGCGGCTTCCCCTCGACCACGGTGTCGTTCAACCTGCTGCCGGACGTGCCGCTGGAGGTCGCGACCACCAACATCCAGCAGGCGGTCAACGAACTGCACATGCCCGAGGGCATTCGCGGCAGCTTCGACGGCAATGCCGGCGACTTCAACAAGACCAGCGGGCGGCAGCCGCTTTTGATCCTCGGCGCGCTGGTTGCGATGTATATCGTGCTCGGCGTGCTCTATGAGAGCCTGGCGCATCCGATCACGATCATCTCGACCTTGCCGTCGGCCGGCCTCGGCGCCTTGCTGGCGTTGCAGGTCACCAATACGCCGCTGACCGTGATCGCCTTTGTCGGCATCATCCTCTTGATCGGCATCGTCAAGAAGAACGGCATCATGATGGTCGACTTCGCGCTCGAGGCCGAGCGGCATCAGGGCCTGTCATCGAGGGATGCGATCTTCGAGGCCTGCCGGGCGCGCTTCCGTCCCATCCTGATGACGACCATGGCAGCGCTGTTCGCCGGCATTCCGCTGGTGATCGCGACCGGCCCGGGCACCGAGCTGCGGCGGCCGCTCGGCATCACTATCATCGGCGGCCTGTTCGTGTCGCAGATCCTGACGCTCTACACCACGCCGGTGATCTATCTCCTGATCGACCGGTTCAAGGATCTGCCGGGGCGAGAGAAGCTGAGATGGCTCGGTATCGCGAGTGGTATCGCTAGTGCTGTCTTCGGTATTGCCAATTGGGCCTTGCGTTGATGTTGCCGGATTGGCCACCCACAGCGTATAGCCTTTGAAATGTCGAATCCTGTTGCTGCACCGGACACGGTGGAAGAATGCCCGCATTGCGGCAAGCCGATGCCGCTGTGCATCTGCGACAGCGTCACGCCGATCAAGAGCCGGATCCGGCTCCTGATCCTGATCCATCCGCAGGAGCAGGACAGGGCGCTCGGCACCGCGCGACTGTTGGCGCGGCATTTCGAGAACGCAGTGGTGCGGATCGGTCTGTCCTGGCCGAGCCTCGCCAAGGCACTCGGCCGGCCGGTGCCCGATCCCTCGCGCTGGGCGGTGCTCTATCTCGGCTCGGCCAAGGTCGAGGATCTCGAAACCGACGCCGAGATCGTCGCGATCAACCGCAAGGGTGAGCTGGAGCCGCACCAGCGCGGGATCCTCTCCGACATCGAAGGCATCGTGCTGCTCGACGGCACCTGGAGCCAAGCCAAGGCGCTGTGGTGGCGCAACGCCTGGATGCTGAAGTGCCAGCGGGTGATTCTCGGACCGAAACGGCCCTCGCTGTACGGCAAACTGCGCCGGGAACCGCGGCGCGATGGCCTGTCCACCATCGAGGCGGCCGCGATCTTGCTGGCCGGGCTGGAAAAGCGGCCGGATATCGCCACAGCGTTAACTGATAGTTTCGAGCGGATGCTGGCGAGATTCCGCGAAGTGCAGGTCGAAATGCCGGAATTGGCGCCAAAACCGAAGAAGCGGGACTTCCGGAAGCCCCGGCGTTAGCTGTCCGGCTTGGTTGGTTGCCTATCGCAGAGAGGGCGTATATGAAGTGCGCCGCAAGGGGCCACGTGGCGGAGTGGTTACGCAACGGTCTGCAAAACCGTGTACACCAGTTCAATTCTGGTCGTGGCCTCCACTCATCTCATCAATGGCTTGCAGCCAATACGTGAGAAGCCGCCTTAGCTCGCGGCGTACCCAGCCTTCAGGAAACGGAATCAGCGGCCACGGCACCTGGTTGTCATTGGCGGCGCGCGGCGGCGGCTGAATGCGGGGCGACGGCTGGGCCACGAAATCCTCCTGAGCAATAGGCGCGATCGCCGTTCGCACGGCGTCCAGCAGCAGATCAAATTCGACTTCGCTCATCGCGCTCTCCGAGGTTCGAGAGCGCCATGGTCGCAAAACTGTCTTCGGTCCGGATTGAGCCAATCGTTCGAATTTTATGAAAAGAACGATGGCGCCCGCTTTGGTTAATAAAACGCTGCTGACCCCCGCGGGGAACCTAGGTCGGCAAGGCCGCACCTCGTGTGAGACAAATCACATCTTGCGAAAAACTCTTCCCGGACTTCCCGGCAATATTGATAGCCGTCAAATATCGCAGAAATTTTAGGGAGACGTGACAGCGGAGACAAGCCGGGGAAATTCCCGGTGTCGGCGCGATCGTGGTCATGCGAGCCCGGCGAGGTCTCCCGGCAGCATGGTCTTGAATTGCGTCAGCACCTGCCGCGCTTTCCGCGGCGGCAGCGTGATCGCGTGACGCACGGCGGCTGCGATCAGCGTCATCGTCAGTCCTGAGAAGGCCGTGACGGAGGCGGCCGGCATGCTGGGCGCAACCCGCCTGACCGCGTCGGACAAAAGGCCGGAGAGCACGGCCATGTCGTCCGCATCGAGCTTTTGCAGGGCGCGGTCGGCCTGCGTCGCCTGCCAGATGTCACGCATCACGGGCTCGCGCACGAACATCTCGTAGTAACTGTCGACGATCCGGCATAGCGCCGGGTGCAGGTCGCGCGCGGACGAGACCGCGGCCAGGTCGCGCCTGACGCAATCGCGCCCGACGGCGTTGTGTCGTTCCGCCAGCGTGCCGATGATCGCGGCCTTGTCGGGAAAATATTGATAGAGCGAGCCGAATGCGACGCCGCTGCGTTCGACGATGTCGCTCATGCGGAAGGCCTCGCTGCCTTTCTCCGCCATGATCTCGGTCGCGCAGGCGAGGATGCGCTCGAACCGCTCGCGGCTGCGCTGTTGCGTCGGAGCAAGCCGCGCCAGCCCGGGCAGGGGCGCTTCCACCCCGGACGCGGCCCTTGCCGCTGCCTTTGCTGCCGCCTCAGGCGCGGCCTTTCGTCTCGCCATCTCTCGCCTCCGCAATCGGGGTTGACGCTTCAAATACGAGAATTTATCTCATTTTACAAATACGAGTATTTATCGCATTTGGAGATGAAACGATGCGCACTGTCCTGACCTCGGGCTTGCTGTGGTTTTCCGCACTCGGCTGCGGCCTGCTTGCCGGCGTCTATTTCGCGTTCTCGGCGTTCGTCATGACCGCGCTCGGCCGTATCGATCAGGCCGCCGGCATCTCGGCGATGAACGCGATCGATGTCGACATCGTGCGCTCGCTGTTCATGCCGGTCTTCCTCGGCACCACGCTGTCTTGCGCCGTGCTGGTTTTGCTCGGCGGGCTGCGATGGCAGGAGCCGGGTGCGCTTGCGATGATCTGCGGCGGCATCGTCTATGTCGTCGGGATGTTCGTCGTCACGGCCGTCTTCAACGTGCCGCTGAACGATCAGCTTGCGGCCACAGATCCGGCGAGCGCAGCGGCCGCACCGGTCTGGGCGCGCTATCTCACCGATTGGACCTTCTGGAACCACGTACGGACCATCGCCTCGCTTGCGGCGACGGCGCTGTTCATTGTCGCCATCGCTACGCGATAGAGCGTTTTGTGAGCGATGCGCTTCGCATTCTGTGCACGATTTGTACCCGTGCGGCACGATCGCTAAGGAGGTGACGCCGCACACCGATGCGCGGCCGACTGCCAGGAGATTTTCAATGAAGTCTATTTTGCCGGCACTGCTTGCGATGGGACTGGCGCTGATCGCCTCGCCCGCGTCGGCCGCCGATAACCGCAACGTTTCGGTGGTCAACGAGACCGGATACGCCATCAAATTTCTCGGCTTCAACGGGCCCGATGACGGCCTCGATGAATGGGAGAATGAGCTCGAGGGCACATTGAAGAATCAGGACACCGCTTATGTCGAGTTCGGCAACGACGACGACGAAGGCTGCGTCTGGAACATCAAGGTCGACTGGGCCAACTACAATGAATCGGTGCTGTGGAAGAACGTCAATCTCTGTAAGCTCAATGTTCTGAGGTTGCGCTACGACGCCGGTACCAAGACCACCTCGTTCATCGCGGAGTGACGTCAGGGGCGGGCCGGGCCCGCGGAAGAATCAACGGCGCGGCGGAATGGCCGCGCCGGCGGCGTTTGCGGGCGCCCATGGCGCCGAAAGCGGGACAGCCGGGACAGGCCTGCGTCGCCATGGAACGCCGGCAAAGCCTTGCACCGCAGAGGTTTACCGTCCCGCGCTAAAGTTTCGCCGGAGGCCCATTTGGTTCTTTGCAAGGCCGAAAGGCTTTGTTATACGCTGCCCGCTCGCGAACGCTTTGTTCGCCCATTCCTCGGTAGCTCAGCGGTAGAGCATTCGACTGTTAATCGAATGGTCGCTGGTTCGAATCCAGCCCGGGGAGCCAGTTTTGGCCCCATCAATACCCTTCATCGTCGTTCACAAGCCTGTGGTCCGTAACGGGCAGACAAAAATCGTCGTCAAATCGACTCAATAACCGCGGAGACTTCGTCCTGCCGGGTCTTGAGAGGTGATTCTGATGGCCATTACCCTGATCGACCTGTCGATGCCGCAGCCGACGCTTGTTCCGAACGATGCTCCCTGCATCAGTGACGATGAATGCGTTCGCCGGCTCGCGAGGGCCGTCGAGGAGCATGATTCCGAGCACCTCGATGAGGTGGCGCGCCTGATCGGCCGGCTTGCCGTCACGATCGAATAGGGCGCACCACGAAGCGCCTTTTTGGATGCGTCTTGCGCGCCAACGGCGTGTTGCGTTTTGGCGAAGCTTGTTCCAAAAGATGGCCCTGTTCTAGCTTCTCCAGCGGCAATGCCGCGACTTGCAGGGTCCCGCCAATGACCGGTTTTTCGACCGCGCGCCAGTACATGGTGGATGGTCAGGTGCGTCCGAGCGACGTGACCGATGATCGTATTCTCGAAGCCATGCTGACCGTGCCGCGCGAGGTGTTCGTGCCGGCCAGCAAGCAGGCACTGGCCTATCTCGACCTCGATCTCGACGTGACCGAGGGCGATGCGGCCAAGCGCTGCCTGATCACGCCGGCGCTGCTCGCCAGGATGCTGCAAGCCGCCGAGATCAAGGCGACCGACCGCGTCCTGGTCGTCGGCTGTGCGACCGGCTACGCCGCCGCCATCGTGGCGCACTTTGCCGGAGAGGTCAGCGCAACCGAGAGCGATCCGGCGCTTGCCGGCAAGGCCTCTGCCGCGTTCGCCCAGCTCGGCATCCAGAATGTGACCGTCAAGACCGCGGCGGTGGCCGACGGCGATGCCGCCGGCGCGCCGTACGACGTCATCGTTCTCAACGGCGCGACCGAGGTCATCCCGACCCGGCTGTTCGGCCAGCTCAAGGAGGGGGGCCGGCTGGTCGGGGTGTTCGGCCTGACGCCGCCGCCGCGCGCCACCCTCGTGACTCACACCCACGGGGATTTCGGACATCGCGAGCTGTTCGACGCCACGGCCCCCGTACTGCCCGGACTGGAACGGGTTCCCGCCTTCGTGTTCTGACCGCTACCGCGCTGCGCCACCTGATAAAATCCCGTTCCGAATCAGAAGTGTGGCCCGTTTGCCCCATGTGAAGAGTTTCCGCCGTGTTCCGTTGCGGGGTGGTTCCGTTGCCCTTAGCTGCGGACTAAGGTGAGGCGGGACTCACTTCGTCTGAAGCGACCGCCGGAACTGACTTGCGTGTGGAGACGGCGACTACAATGATTGGATTACCGGGGATGCGTGGGGTGAAAGCTATCACCGCGGCTGCGACTGCCGTCCTTCTCTTGGCGGAGCTGGGCCCCGTGCCCGCGCTCGCCGATACTATCGAGGCCGCGCTGGTGCGGTCCTACCAGAACAACCCCCAGCTGAATTCGCAGCGCGCGCTGGTGAGGGCGACGGACGAAAACGTTCCGCAAGCGCTCTCGGGCTACCGTCCGAAAGCCGCGCTGACCGTGAGCGGCGGATATCAGTACACCGACCAGCAGCCGACGGGTATCAAGAGCGCGATCAACGGAACCCAGAATCCGGCCAGCGCGGGCCTGACGGTGAACCAGTCGCTGTACAACGCGCAGACCCCGCACAGGGTGCGCGCGGCCGAAAGCCAGGTGTCGTCGGCACGCGAAGGTCTGCGCGTGCTCGAGCAGACCGTCATCCTGAGCGCCGCCACCATCTACATGGATTATCTGCGCGACGCTGCGATCGTCGAGGTCCAGCGCAGCAACACGCGTGTGCTCGAGCAGACGCTGAAGCAGACCCAGGATCGCTTCAACGTAGGTGAGGTGACGCGGACGGACGTCGCGCAGTCCGAGGCGCAGCTTGCGGCCGGCAAGACCCAGCAGCTCACCGCGGAATCGAACCTGACGACGACGCGGTCGAACTTCCGCCGCATCATCGGCAACGAACCGCAGAATCTTGCGCCCGGCTCGCCGGTCGATCGGTTCTTGCCGACGACGCTCGCGGCGGCCGTCGAGCTCAGCCTGACCCAAAATCCCAACGTCACGGCCGCGATGTACGGCGTCGACGTCAACTTCCTGCAGACCAAGGTTGCCGAAGGCGCGCTGCTACCGACGGTCGGGTTGCAGGCGTCGGTGACCGAAGGCTACCAGCAGCAATTGTCGGTGAACCGGCTGTTCAATGCGGCGGCGCAGGTTCAGGTGTCGGTCCCGATCTATCAGGGCGGCGCTGAGTATTCGCTGATCCGGCAGTCGAAGGAATCGCTGGCGCAGCAGCGTCTGGTCCTGGAACAGACCAGGGATCAGGCGCGTGCCAACGTCGTCACTGCATGGGGCCAGCTGGTCGCCGGTAAGTCGCAGGTCGCGTCGGCGCAGGCGCAGGTGACCGCGTCCGAAATCGCGCTGAACGGCGTGCGCGAAGAGGCCAAGGCCGGTCAGCGCACGACGCTCGACGTGCTCAACGCGCAGCAAGCGCTGGTCAATGCGCGCAACGCACTCGTCACCGCGCAACACGACCGCGTCGTTGCATCCTACAACGTGCTGAGCGCGATCGGCCGGCTGTCACCGCAGGTGATGGGCCTTTCGACCAACGTCTATGATCCCACCGTGCATTACCAGCAAGTGCGCGACAACTGGGCCGGCGTGCGCACGCCCGACGGCCGCTAAACACCTTCACATCAACGTCGCTTGTCGCGCCATGTTTGTGGTTCTGAGTTAATCAGGACCACAGACTGGCGCGTTTGCTTGCAATCGATAATTGGCCTGACATACCGTTTTGTTGGGCAGCAACGCGATTCGCGGCGCCGGCGTTGCGTGATGGCAGGTGCGACGCCACCTGTGATCACGCTGCATTGGGCGACCCGAAGCTTGCACAAAGCCTCGGGCGGGCTTGATCTGGGGACAAGTCGGGCGGGAGCAATGAAAATCTCCGCCTGCTTCATCGGAACCGGCGAATCCTCTCGGGCTTGATGTAAAATAAGTTTCGATGTGGAGTCGGAGATGACGCAACCTGCGAAGGTCCAAGAGCCCTCGATGGAGGAGATTCTGGCGTCGATCCGTCGCATCATTGCCGACGACGAGGCGAAGCCGGCCGCGGCCGAGAAACCTGCTGCTGCTGCTGCTGCACCGCCGCCGCCGCCGAAAGTCGAGCCGCCGCCACCAGCCGCCAAGCCTGCGATGAAGAGCCCGCCGCCCGCAGCACCCCCGGCCGCGAAGCCCGCCGCGTCGGCACCGAAATCACCGCCGCCGGCGCCAGCGCCGGCCAGCAACAGTCAGGACGACATCGACTCGCTGCTCGCCAGCCTCGACGAGGCGACGCCTGCGGCCGAGATCAGGCCGTCGCCGCAGCCCGAAGCCCAGCCCGAAGCCGATGTATTCGAGCTCACCGACGACATGGCGCTGCCGGAACCGGCGGCCACGCCGTCGTTCCGCAAGGTCGAGCCGCAGGATGACGTCGAGTTCACGGAAGCCCGCACACGGGCGCCGGAGCCAATGCGAGAACCGGTTCGAGAGCGAGAACCGCCGGCAATCGAAACTGCGCCGATGCAGCAGATCATCTCGGGAACCACGATGCGGGCGGTCGAATCCGCCTTCAATTCGCTGGCCAACACCGTGCTGAGCAACAATGCACGGACGCTGGAAGATCTGGTCAAGGAGATGCTGCGGCCGATGCTCAAGTCCTGGCTGGACGACAATCTGCCGGGGCTGGTCGAGCGGATCGTCAAGGCCGAGATCGAGCGGGTCTCCCGCGGGCGCTAGTCCGCCGCGGGCGTCAGCTCCTTCCGCAGGGGCTTGGCAGCCTCATTCAGCCCCCAAATGCCCCAGAGTTTCGGTTCTGATAGGATCAGACCCGAAACGCCAGTTCCCCGTTTTGACGCGTTTTCACGCGAACCGGTATCCACTTCGCTCGAAAACGCTCCCAATGCCGTTTTGACGTGCCGGTCCGGTTGACTTGGTGCGTTCGGGCGGCTTTCTACCCTTTCCCCATGGTCCACAGCGCATTGTCATGATCGAGAAAAACTACCAGCCCGCCGATATCGAGCTCCGGATGGCCCAGATCTGGGAGGAGAGCGGTGCGTTCAAGGCCGGCCGGCCCGAGCGCAAGGACGCCGCGCCTTTCACCATCGTGATCCCGCCGCCGAACGTGACCGGCTCGCTGCACATGGGCCACGCGCTCAACAACACGCTGCAGGACATCCTGTGCCGCTTCGAGCGGATGCGCGGCCGCGACGTGCTGTGGCAGCCCGGCACCGATCATGCCGGCATCGCCACCCAGATGGTGGTCGAGCGTCAGCTGATGGAGCGGCAGGAGCCGGGCCGTCGCGACATGGGCCGCGCCAAGTTCCTCGAGCGGGTCTGGCAGTGGAAGGCCGAGAGCGGCGGCACCATCGTCAACCAGCTCAAGCGCCTCGGCGCCTCCTGCGACTGGTCGCGCGAGCGCTTCACCATGGACGAGGGCCTGTCGCGCGCCGTCGTCAAGGTGTTCGTCGAGCTGCACCGCCAGGGCCTGATCTACAAGGACAAGCGCCTGGTCAATTGGGACCCGAAGCTGCTCACCGCGATCTCCGATCTCGAAGTGCAGCAGGTCGAGGTCAAGGGCCATCTCTGGTACCTGCGCTATCCGATCGAGGGGCGGACGTTCAATCCCGAGGACCCCAAATCGTTCATCGTGGTCGCGACCACGCGTCCGGAGACGATGCTCGGCGACACCGCGGTCGCGGTGCATCCGGACGATGAGCGCTACACCGACCTTGTCGGCCAGCATGTCATCCTGCCGCTGGTCGGCCGCAGGATTCCGATCGTCGCCGACGACTATTCCGATCCGGAGAAGGGCTCGGGTGCCGTCAAGGTGACGCCGGCGCACGACTTCAACGATTTCGAGATCGGCAAACGCCACGGCCTGCCGCAGATCAGCGTACTCGACCAGGAAGGCTGCCTCAGCCTCACCGGCAACGAGGACTATCTGCGCGGCTTGCCGACGGGCGCCGACGAGTTCGCCGCGGAGTTTCACGGCATCGAGCGCTTCGCGGCGCGCAAGAAGATCGTGGCGCGGCTGGAGGAGTTCGGCTTCCTCGAACGGATCGAGCCCAACACCCACATGGTGCCGCATGGCGACCGCTCCAACGTCGTGATCGAGCCGTATCTCACCGACCAATGGTATGTCGATGCCAAGACGCTGGCGCAGCCCGCGATGGCGGCGGTGCGCTCGGGCGAGACGACGTTCGTGCCGAAGAACTGGGAAAAGACCTATTTCGAGTGGATGGAGAACATCCAGCCCTGGTGCATCTCGCGCCAGCTCTGGTGGGGTCATCAGATCCCGGCCTGGTACGGACCGGACGGCAAGGTGTTCGTTGCCGAGACCGAGGAAGAGGCGGTCGGCAACGCGCTCGGCTACTACGTCGAGCAGGAAGTCATCACGCCGGAGCAGGGCCACGACATGGCGGTCGATCCCGCCAAGCGCGAGGGCTTCATCACGCGCGACGAGGACGTGCTCGACACCTGGTTCTCGTCGGCGCTGTGGCCGTTCTCGACGCTGGGCTGGCCGGACGACACCCCGGAGGTCGCGCGCTATTACCCGACCAACACGCTGGTCACGGGCTTCGACATCATCTTCTTCTGGGTCGCCCGCATGATGATGATGGGCCTCCACTTCATGAAGCAGGCGCCGTTCTCGACCGTCTACATCCACCGTCTCGTCCGTGACGAGAAGGGCGCGAAGATGTCGAAGTCGAAGGGCAACGTCATCGACCCGCTCGGCGTGATCGACGATTTCGGCGCCGACGCGCTGCGCTTTGCGCTGACCCGTGAGGCGGCGCAGGGCCACGACATCCGCCTGTCGCCACATCTGGTCGAGACCAACCGCAACTTCGCGACCAAGTTCTGGAACGCCTGCCGCTTCGCCGAGATGAACGAGTGCGTGAAGCCGGATGGTTTCGATTCGAAGGGCGCCAAGGAGACGTTGAACCGCTGGATCGCGCACGAGACCTCGCGCGTCACCCGCGAGGTGACCGAGACGATCGAGGATCATCGCTTCAACGACGCGGCCGGCGCGATCTACCGCTTCGTCTGGAACGTGTTCTGCGACTGGTATCTCGAACTCGCAAAGCCGGTGCTGATGGGCGAGGAGGGCGCGGCCAAGGCCGAGACCCGCGCCATGATTGCCTGGACCCGCGACGAGATCCTCAAGCTGCTGCATCCGTTCATGCCCTTCATCACCGAAGAGCTGTGGGCCGTGACCGCAAAGCGCGACGGCCTCCTGGTGCTGGCGCCCTGGCCGCGCAAGCAGGGCGTGACCGGGGAGCAACTGGCGGCGATCGCGACCGCAGGTCCCGTCGTCGATCCGATCATTCCGCCGGTGATTGCCGCGCTCGATGCGGACGAGTTCAGCGATCCCGCGGCCGAGGCCGAGATCGGCTGGGTGGTCGATCTCGTCACCACAATGCGATCGGTGAAGGCGGAGATGAACATCCCGCCGTCGACGCTGACGCCGCTGGTGATCGTGACCACCTCCGACGAGACGCGCGACCGCGCCCAGCGCTGGAACGACACCATCAAGCGCCTCGCGCGATTGTCGGAGATTTCCTTCGCTAACGCCGCGCCGGAAGGCGCCATGCAGCTGCTCGTGCGCGGCGAAGTCGTCGCGCTGCCGCTGAAGGGCGTGATCGATCTTGCGGCCGAACGGGCGCGTCTGGAGAAAGAGCTCGGCAAGGCCGACGCCGACATCAAGCGGGTCGATGCAAAACTCTCCAACGAGAAGTTCGTCGCCAACGCGCCGGAAGAGCTCGTCGAGGAAGAGAAGGAAAAGCGCGCGGCAGCAACGGAGCGCCGCGCCAAGATCCTCGAGGCGATCGAGCTGCTGAAGAAGGCGTCATAGCTGATAACGCTGTGACGCTCAGAACCGCTTGCTGAGGAACTTCGATCCTTTCAGCCCATAGCGCCAGGGCAGGTCGACGGCCTTGGTGATGCCGATCCGCAATCCGGTGACGATGTCGGGCGGCTCCAGCCGCGCGTGGAGCGCGATCGGCGGCCGGTCGAGCGGCAGTTCGCTGTGCGCGATCGTGATGCCGAGCGCCTCGCAGAGCTTGCCGGGCCCCGAGCACAGTGCGCGCTCATCCTCCAGCCCGCGCCGCCGGCGCATCGCGGCAAGCCCATGGGTCGGCTCGAGCGCGCGGATCAGGACGGCGCTGGCAGAGCCCGGCGCCTCGCAGACGAAGTTGACGCACCAATGGATGCCGTAGGATCGGTAGACATAGGAGAAGCCCGGTGGGCCGAACATCACCTGGTTGCGCGGGGTCGGTCCGTTGAACGAGTGGGCCGCCGGTTCGGTGTGATGGTAAGCCTCGACCTCCGTGATGATGCCGCCGACGCCGCCGACCAGGAAGGTCGCGCCGATCAGGTCGGGCGCGACCTCGAGGACGCTGCGATCGAAGAACGAGCGTTTCAGAGCTTTGCCGAGGCGCGGCGCGGTCGCACGGGTCGAGCGGGGTTTTTGAGCCATTTTGAGGTGGGAATCGGGGCGGAACGGACCTCGACACTGCCAATATATTGGCTGATCTGCTAGGGTTGCATAGGCCGGGTTGCGAGCCGTGCCAACACGGACTAGCTATGGCCTCTCGCGACTTGCAGGCACAAATGGTCACCATCGTCGACACCATCTCCACCACTCAGCTCCGCCCGCGCCACCCCGAAAAGGTGAACCGGCCGGATGCCGTGTCGCCGCCGAAGCCGGACTGGATCCGGGTCCGCGCACCGAACACGCGCGGCTATGCGGACACGCGCAAGATCGTGAAGGAGAACGGCCTCGTCACGGTGTGCGAGGAGGCGGGCTGCCCCAACATCGGTGAGTGCTGGGACAAGAAGCACGCCACCTTCATGATCATGGGCGACACCTGCACCCGCGCCTGTGCGTTCTGCAACGTCAAGACCGGCATGCCCAGCGCGCTCGATGCCCATGAGCCCGAACACGTCGCCGAGGCGGTCTCCAAGCTGGGACTGGCCCACGTCGTGATCACCTCGGTCGATCGCGACGATCTCGCTGACGGCGGTGCCGAGCATTTTGCGCAAGTGATCCGCGCCATCCGCGCGCGCTGCCCGACCACCACGATCGAGATCCTGACGCCGGACTTCCTGCGCAAGGACGGCGCGCTCGAGCGCGTGGTCGCGGCCAAGCCCGATGTCTTCAACCACAATCTGGAAACGGTGCCGTCGGGCTATCTGACGGTCCGTCCCGGGGCGCGCTACTTCCATTCGATCCGGCTGCTGCAGCGGGTCAAGGAAATGGACCCGACCATCTTCACCAAGTCAGGCATCATGGTCGGTCTCGGCGAGGAGCGGCACGAGGTGCTGCAGGTGATGGACGATCTGCGCTCGGCCGAGGTCGATTTCCTGACCATCGGCCAGTATTTGCAGCCGACGCGCAAGCATCACGCCGTGATGCGCTACGTGACGCCGGATGAATTCGCCGGCTACGAGCGTGTCGCCTATACCAAGGGATTTCTAATGGTGTCGGCGAGTCCGCTGACGCGCTCGTCGCATCATGCCGGCGAGGATTTTGCCAAGCTGCAGGCGGCACGCACGGCTCGCGGCCGCTAGATTTTGAAACGGCAGGAGGCCGGCGTCACCGCGCGCCGTTGCCTGATCGAGCCTTGACCGAATCTTGGACGGGACCAATGCAACGCGTGCTGGTGATGGGATCGTCGGGGTCCGGCAAGTCGACCTTTGCGCGACGGCTGTCTGCCATAACGGGCATCCCGACTGTGTCGATCGACGCGCTGTTCTGGAAGCCGGGCTGGGTCGAGTCCGACAAGGATGAATTCGAGCGCCGCATGATCGAGGTCACGCGAGGGCCGCGCTGGATCATGGATGGGAACTTCATGAGGAACGGCGCAGGTGAATTGCGCCGGGAGCTTTCCGACACGATCATCTGGTTCGACCTGCCGCGACTGACCTGCATGCTCGGAATCCTGGGGCGGATTGCGGGCAGCTATGGCCAGGTTCGCCCCGAGATGGCGGAAGGCTGCCCGGAGAAGATCGACCTCGAATTCTTCCGTTATGTCTGGACCTATCGCCAGCAGCAGCGACCGAAGCTGATCGAATATTTTTCGGGCTTGCGCGCCGATCAATCGCTGGTCTACTTCACCGATCGGGCTCAGGCGGACGATTATCTGCAGCGTCTCGCACGCCAGCAAAACCGTGCGAGTATCCACTGATGCCACGATTCTCAAGCAAGCGGCGGGTCCGCCACACCGCACCTCAAATGTTCGACCTGGTCGCGGACGTCGAGCGCTATCCCGAATTCGTGCCGCTGTGCCAGGCGCTCAAGATCCGCCAGCGGACGCCCAAAGACGACGGCACAGAGGTCGTGGTCGCCGACATGACCGTCTCCTTCAAGCTGGTGCGCGAGACCTTCACCAGCAGGGTGACGCTCGACCGGCCCAACCTGAAGATTTTGGTCGAGTACCTGCGTGGTCCGTTCAGCAATCTGGAGAACCGCTGGAGCTTTGAGCCGAAGTCGGAGACCGAATGCGATGTCGGCTTCTTCCTGAACTACGAATTCAAGAGCCGGATGCTGGCGATGCTGATGGGCTCGATGTTCGACGCCGCGTTCTCGCGCTTTGCCGCCGCATTCGAGAAGCGTGCCGACCAGGTCTACGGCAAGCCCCAGCTCTCGACCTAGTGATGCCGTCTCGTCCGCTGACGAGGCGGTCGTTTCCCCGGAACGCAAATGCCCGGCACAAGGCCGGGCATGACGGATAGTGCGGAGGCGCGTTCGCTGACTTTAAGGGCACGAACGCCGTACACCGCCCTTTGCGATGTAGGTGCCCGAAGCCGGGTCGTAGGAGCGGAAACGCTGCGAGCAATAGGCGTCGTTGTTGGCCTTGGCCTGGCTCGCCGCGATGGCGCCGCCGATGATCGCACCGGCGGCAAGCCCGCCGATGATCGCAGCGCCGTTTCCACCACCGCCATGGCGATGACCGTAATAGCCACCGCGGTAGCCGTAACGCGGGCCGCCATGCCAGTGACGATACTGCACGTGCTCGACGGAGATCGGCTGGTCCTGCAACCGGGCGGGCGCGAGCGGTGCGGCGAACGAGGGCGCAATAGTCGACAGCGTCATGGCGCCAGAGGTAATTGCGGCCACGACCAAAGTTCCCAACTTCATCATTTTCTCCTTGTTGTGGGATTTTGCTGTTTGGAAAAACGATTCAAACGGCAGAGCGGGAATAATGGAAAACGGCGAAGCGACGTCGCAGTTCCACCTGAGATAGGCGGCACTGGGTCGCAGTTGACTTGAGGCTAGTGTGAGGCTGGCCTTCGCGCGACTAGACTTGCGTAGGCCTATCCGCGTGGCGGCCTTCGGCGTTTCGCGGCGTGGTTTCGCGGCGACCGCGCCACGCGCGGCCGCAACCGGCTGGCGGCCTCGCGCCGCGGCTTTGCGGCCTGCGGCGGGCGCGCGAGCTCCATCAGCATGCGCAGCGCCTCGACCACGGAACGCTGCCGCACTGTGCTGCGGCCGATCGCGCCAAATCGTTGCTCACGATGAACGATGCGACCGTCACGCGCGGCGACGGCGAAGTGCACCAGGCCGACCGGCTTGCCCGGCGTCGCGCCGCCGGGGCCAGCGATCCCGGTGATCGAGACCGCAAGGTCGACGCCGGCCTTTTCCAGCGCGCCGATCGCCATCGCGGTCGCGGTTTCCTTGCTCACCGCGCCGAACGTCTCGAGCGTCGCCGCCTTGACGCCGAGCATCGCCCGCTTGGCCTCGTTCGAATAGGTGACGAAGCCGCGGTCGATCACGTCGGACGATCCGGGAATATCAGTGAGCGCGCCGGCAACCAGGCCGCCGGTACAGGATTCGGCGGTCGCGATGGTCAGCTTGCGCATCCGGCACAGGTCGAGCAGCGCGCGGGAGAGGGCACGAGCGTCGCTGCCGCCCATGTCAGGCACTCCAGCCGGTTTCATCCCAGGGGAGGCGAACCGTGGCGCTCGCGGTCGCCGCGATGCCTTCCTCGCGGCCGGTGAAGCCGAGCCGCTCGCTGGTGGTGGCCTTGACCGCCACGCGCGAGATGTGGACGCCGGAGATCTCCGCGATCTTCGCCCGCATGGTGTCGCGCAGCGGGCCGATCTTCGGCCGCTCGCAGATCAGCGTCACCTCGAGATTGGCGATCCGCCCGCCGCGGGCGGTGACGCGCTCGACGGCATATTTCAGGAACTGGTCGGAGGAGGCGCCCTTCCACTTGGCGTCGCTCGGCGGGAAGTGCGAGCCGATGTCGCCGTCGGCCAGCGCGCCGAGGATCGCGTCGACCAGCGCATGCAGCCCGACATCGCCGTCGGAATGGGCCAGGAATCCCTTTGTGTGCGGCACGCGGACGCCGCAGATCATGACATGGTCGCCGTCGCCAAAGGCGTGTACGTCGTAACCGGTGCCGGTCCTGATGTCGCCGAGCTGGCTCGCAAGCCGCGCTTCCTCGCGCACGAAATCTTCGGGTGTGGTGAGTTTCATGTTGGCAGCATCGCCTTCAAACGTCGCAACGGTCAATCCCGCCCATTCGGCAAGCGCGGCATCGTCGGTGAAATCGCTGCGGCCCTCGCGCGCGGCACGACGATGCGCCTCCAATATTACGTCGAAACGAAATGCCTGCGGCGTCTGCGCGATCCGCAAGCGGGCGCGCTCGGGCGTCGCCTCGACATCGCCGGTATCGCCGGTGACCTTGATCGTATCGGTGACGGGAATGACGGGGATCGCAGCGCCAGTCCGACCGGCCGCGGCGATCGCGCGCGAGATCACTGCCGACGTGACGAAGGGACGCGCGGCATCGTGGATCAGCACAATGTCGGGCTTCGCGCTGGCGAGCGCCTCGAGCCCGGCATGGACGGAGGCCTGCCGGGTCGCGCCGCCCGGCGTCGGCGGTTGATGGCGGAGGCCTGCGACCGCTTCGTCGAACAGCGCGGCATCATCGGGATTGACCACCGGCTGCACCGCAAACACGTCGGGGTGCCCGGAGAACGCCTCCATGGCGCGGTAGATCACCGTCTGCCCGCCGATCGTCCGGTACTGCTTCGGTCCACCTGGGCCGGCGCGCAGTCCACGGCCGGCTGCGACAAGGATGGCTGCGGTACGCTCAGGCTTCGGCATGTTGAACCAGTGACAAACAAATCGGGGATGAGGGGAGCGGCAGGGACCGCGGCGCACAGCCCTTAGCATGACCGCTGCGCAAAAACAGAGCGTTTGCCGATGACTGTGGGAAAAGCAGATTTTGTTGCAGTGCACTTGCACAGGTGGTAGGAATGTCTAAACCGTAGGCATGAGCCTTGACTGCACAAGAATTGTGCGCAGAATGGACGACGTCAGCTGCAATGGCGTAGCTGACAGAACGACGAGACGGCTGTGACCGGCGTGCAAAGTACTCCTCGTAACCCATTGAAGATAGGCGATATTGCTGTCGCCAACCGGGTTCTCCTCGCGCCCATGTCAGGCATCACCGACGCGCCCTTCCGGCGACTCGCCGCTGGTTTGGGCGCCGGACTGGTGGTCTCCGAGATGACCGCCAGCGACGATCTGGTGAACGGTAAGCCGATGTCGAAGCTTCGTTGTGAGGCAGCCGGGATCGGGCCGCATGTGGTCCAGCTTGCCGGCTGCCAGACCCACTGGATGGCGGAAGGCGCGCGGATCGCCGAGGGCGCCGGCGCCGACATCATCGATATCAACATGGGCTGCCCGGCGCGCCACGTGACCGGCGGCCAGTCCGGCTCGGCCTTGATGCGCGACCTCGACCACGCGGTGACGCTGATCGAGGCGACGCTGGCGGCGGTCAAGGTGCCGGTGACGCTGAAGATGCGGCTCGGCTGGGACGACCGCTCGTTCAATGCGCCCGAACTGGCGCGCCGCGCCGAGGCATCGGGCGTGCAGATGATCACCGTGCATGGCCGCACCCGCTGCCAGTTCTACAAGGGCGAGGCCAACTGGAACGCGGTGCGCGCGGTCAAGGATGCCGTCACGATTCCGGTCGTGGTCAACGGCGACATCACCTCGTTCGACAAGGCGCTCGACGCGCTGGAGATGTCCGGCGCCGACGCCGTCATGATCGGCCGCGGCGCGCAGGGCCAGCCTTGGCTGCCCGGCCAGATCGGCCGCCGGCTCGAGACCGGGATCGCCGAGGCTGCGCCGTCGCTCGCCGAGCAGCTCAAGCATGTTCGCGCGCTGTATGACGAGGTCTGCAGCCATTATGGTCTACGCATCGGGCTCAGGCATGCGCGCAAGCATCTCGGCTGGGCGCTGGAGACTGCTGCGGCCTATAGCTGCGCGCCGGCGGCAACATTGAAGACGTGGCGGCAGGCGATCCTGACTTCAGAGGAGCCGTCCAGCGTGCATCGCGCGCTCGAGGACGCCTACGACGATTTTGCCTGGAGTGCTGCCGCATGACGTCAGCCATGGAATTTCGCCGGCCCGTGCCCACCGACGGCGAGGCCATCCTCAACGCGCTGCCCAATCCGGTGCTGCTGGTCGCCCCCGACGGACGGATCGTCGATGCCAACATCGCCGCCGAATCCTTCTTCGAGATCTCGACGCAGTTCTTGCGCCGGCAGTCGCTGAAGGAGCTGGTGCCGTTCGGCAGCCCGCTGCTCGCGCTGATCGAGCAGGTGCGGGCGAGCGGCTCGCCGGTCAACGAATACAAGGTCGATCTCGGCACGCCGCGGATCGGCGGCGATCGTCAGGTCGACCTGCACGTCGCGCCGCTGACCGAGCGGCCCGGCCATATCGTGGTGATGCTGCAGGAGCGCACCATCGCCGACAAGATGGACCGCCAGCTCACCCATCGCAGCGCGGCGCGCTCGGTGATCGCGCTGGCCGCGATGCTCGCCCATGAGATCAAGAACCCGCTGTCCGGCATCCGCGGCGCGGCGCAACTCCTCGAGCAGCAGGCGTCCTCCGAGGACCGGCTGCTGACGCGGCTGATCTGCGACGAGGCCGACCGTATCGTGACGCTGGTCGACCGCATGGAAGTGTTCGGCGACGACCGTCCGGTGGCGCGTGGCCCGGTCAATATCCATTCCGTGCTCGATCATGTGAAGCGGCTGGCGCAATCGGGCTTTGCCCGCAACGTCCGCTTCATTGAGGACTATGATCCGTCGCTGCCGCCGGTGCTGGCCAATCAGGACCAGCTGATCCAGGTGTTCCTCAACCTCGTGAAGAACGCGGCCGAAGCGGTCGCCGATCTCGGCACCGATGCGGAGATCCACCTCACCACGGCGTTCCGGCCGGGCGTGCGGCTGTCGGTGCCCGGCAAGAAATCGCGGGTCTCGCTGCCGCTCGAGTTCTGCGTCAAGGACAACGGTTCAGGCGTGCCGGAGGACCTGCTGCCGAACCTGTTCGATCCCTTCGTCACAACCAAGCAGACCGGCAGCGGGCTTGGCCTCGCGCTGGTTGCCAAGATCGTCGGCGATCACGGCGGCATCATCGAATGCGAGTCGCAGCCGCGCAAAACCACCTTCCGCGTGCTGATGCCGATGTACACCGCCGCCAAGCAACACGACCAAAGCAACCGCGATGACGTTCCGGGTACGTCCTCGCCTGCCTCTCAGGATACACGATGAGGAACACCAATGCCTGCAGGTAGCATACTTGTCGCTGACGACGACACCGCCATCCGGACCGTCCTGAACCAGGCGCTGTCGCGCGCCGGCTATGAGGTGCGCCTGACCGGCAACGCCGCCACGCTGTGGCGCTGGGTCAGCCAGGGCGAGGGCGATCTCGTCATCACCGACGTCGTGATGCCCGACGAGAACGCGTTCGATCTGCTGCCGCGGATCAAGAAGATGCGGCCGAATTTGCCGGTCATCGTGATGAGCGCGCAGAACACCTTCATGACCGCGATCCGCGCCTCCGAGCGCGGCGCCTACGAATATCTGCCGAAGCCGTTCGACCTGAAGGAGCTGATCACCATCGTCGGCCGCGCGCTGGCCGAGCCGAAGGAGCGGGTCTCCAGTCCCGCCGATGACGGCGAGTTCGACTCGATCCCGCTGGTCGGCCGCTCGCCGGCGATGCAGGAGATCTACCGCGTGCTGGCGCGGCTGATGCAGACCGACCTCACCGTGATGATCTCGGGCGAGTCAGGCACCGGCAAGGAGCTGGTCGCCCGCGCGCTGCACGACTATGGCCGGCGCCGCAACGGCCCGTTCGTCGCGGTCAACATGGCGGCGATTCCGCGCGACCTGATCGAATCCGAGTTGTTCGGCCATGAGCGCGGCGCGTTCACCGGCGCCAACACCCGCGCCTCCGGCCGCTTCGAGCAGGCCGAGGGCGGCACGCTGTTTCTCGACGAGATCGGCGACATGCCGATGGAGGCGCAGACCCGTTTGCTCCGCGTGCTGCAGCAGGGCGAATACACCACGGTCGGCGGCCGCACCCCGATCAAGACCGACGTGCGCATCGTCGCGGCCTCCAACAAGGATCTGCGCATCCTGATCCAGCAGGGCCTGTTCCGCGAGGATCTGTTCTTCCGCCTCAACGTGGTGCCGCTGCGGCTGCCGCCACTGCGCGAGCGCATCGAGGATCTGCCCGATTTGATCCGGCACTTCTTCTCGCTCGCCGAGAAGGACGGCCTGCCGCCGAAGAAGCTCGACACCCAGGCGCTGGAGCGGCTGAAGCAGCACCGCTGGCCGGGCAACGTCCGCGAACTGGAAAACCTCGCCCGGCGGCTCGCCGCGCTCTATCCGCAGGACGTCATCACCGCCTCTGTGATCGACGGCGAGTTGGCGCCGCCGGCCGTCACCTCCGGCAGCACCGCGACCGTCGGCGTCGACAATCTCGGCGGAGCCGTGGAGGCCTATCTGTCCTCGCACTTCTCCGGCTTCCCGAACGGCGTGCCGCCGCCGGGTCTCTACCACCGCATCCTCAAGGAGATCGAGATCCCGCTCCTGACCGCCGCACTGGCGGCGACCCGCGGCAACCAGATCCGGGCCGCCGACCTGCTCGGATTGAACCGCAACACGCTGCGCAAGAAGATCCGCGACCTCGATATCCAGGTCTACCGGAGCGGCGGCTAGGACCGACGGGGCGGGGCGCAAGCCCGGCTTCAAGCCTCGCTACCGTTATTGAGTAGTCACAAATGGTTTTGAGGGACACGGCGCCGCACCGCGGTTTGCGCCGCGGAAATGTCGCAATTCGGCAACATTGTGATATGATTGCATCAGTTCGCAATTCCCGCGGGCGATCGCTTTCAGCTCAATTGCCGGTATGACCAGCGCAGACACCACCGCTTCAACGTTACACGCGCCCCCGGCCGAGCCCAATGTAGAGGCGCGGGGCTTCCCATTGCGGCGCTGGCTGGCGCCGTTCGCCGTGGCGATCGCGCTGCTGTCCGGCTTCCTCACCTTCGTGGTGCTGACCGGCCTGACCCCGATCGAGCCGACCTCCGAGGTCGTGCGCTCCTTCCTTATGATCAATGCCGCCACGATCCTGCTGCTGGTCGGCATCATCGTCCGGGAAGTCTGGCAGATGGTGCAGGCGAGGCGGCGGGGACGGGCGGCGGCACGGCTGCATGTCCAGATCGTCGGCCTGTTCTCGGTGATCGCGGTGCTGCCCGCCGTGCTGGTGTCGATCGTCGCCAACGTCACCATCGAGCGTGGCCTCGACCGGCTGTTCTCTGGCCCCACCAAGCAGGTGATCCAGAACTCGCTGACGATTGCCAGCGCCTACATGCAGGAGCATGCGCAGCTCATCAACGGCGACACGCTGGCGATGGCCAACGATCTCGCCCATGCGCGGCCGCTCTACGACCAGGATCGCATGACGTTCCTGCAGCTGATGACGGCCGGCGCCGAGTCCCGCAACCTGCCGGTCGCGGTGCTGATGGACAAGGACGGCAAGATCGTCGCCAGCGCCGAAACCGGCGTTCGCCTGAACTACGAGGCGCCGCCGCCGGACATCCTCAAGGACATCAACGAAACCGAGCCGAAGATCTCGGTCTTCCCCGAAAACTACGTCGCCTCCGTGGTCCGCCTGCGGGCCTATGACGACATGTTCCTGTACGTGGCGCGTCTGCTCGATCCGGCCGTCGTCGCCCAGCTCAAGCAGACCCAGACCAGCGCCGCCGAATACGCGCAGCTCGAGACCCGAAGGCTCGGCATCCAGGTGGCGTTCGCGCTGATGTTCGCGGTGATCGCGCTGACCATCCTGATGGCCTCGGTGCTGATCGGCCTCAACTTCGCCAACGGGCTGGTGTCGCCGATCCGCCAGCTGATGGGTGCGGCGAGCGAGGTCTCGACCGGCAACCTCAATGTCCAGGTGCCGGTCCACAAGTCGGCAAGCGACCTCGCGCTGCTCGGCGAAATCTTCAACAAGATGACCCAGGAGCTGCGCACCCAGCGCAACGAGCTGGTCGATGCCAGCGAGACCATCGACAGCCGACGCCGCTTCATCGAAGCGGTGCTGTCGTCGGCCAGCGCCGGGATCATCGGGGTCGACGCCTCAGGCACTATCGGCGTCCTTAATCGGTCGGCGGAGAAGCTGATCGGGCATGCCGAGTCGGAGACGCTCGGCCATCCGCTCTCGGACGTGCTGCCCGAGCTCGACGAGATGATGAAGACGGCGCGCGAAGGCACTCAGCGCCTGGTTCAGGGGCAGGTCACGATCCTGCGCGACGGCAATGAGCGCAATCTGTCGGTTCGCGTCTCGGCCGAGCAGACCAGCCAGTCGCGCGACAGCTACATCATCACGCTCGATGACATCACCGAATTGGTGTCGGCGCAGCGCACCTCGGCCTGGGGCGACGTCGCCCGCCGCATCGCCCACGAGATCAAGAACCCGCTGACCCCGATCCAGCTCTCGGCCGAGCGGATCCGCCGCAAGTTCGGCAAGACCATCACTGAGGAGAAGGACAAGTCGATCTTCGAGCAGTGCACCGATACCATCGTGCGCCAGGTCGACGACATCAGGCGCATGGTCGACGAGTTCTCGCGCTTTGCGCGGATGCCCAAGCCCGTGATCGAGGGCGAGGACGTCGCCGACGTGGTCAAGCAGGCGGTGTTCCTGATGAAGGTCGCGCATCCTGATCTCGACATCGAGGCCGAAATCAAGCAGTCGCCGCTGCCGGCACAGTTCGACCGCAGGCTGATCTCACAGGCGCTGACCAACATCATCAAGAACGCGACCGAGGCGATCGAGCAGGTCCCGCGCGAGGAGCTCGGCAAGGGCCGCATCGACGTCGTCGCGCAGCGCGAGGGCGACGACATCCTGATCGATGTCGTCGACAACGGCATCGGCCTGCCCAAGGTCGCCCGTGCGCGGCTGCTCGAGCCTTATGTCACGACGCGGGCGAAGGGCACCGGGCTTGGACTGGCGATCGTCGGCCGCGTTCTGGAGGACCATGGCGGCCGCATCGAGCTCAAGGACGCCTCCGATTTCCGCGAGGGCCAGCGCGGTGCCTGGATGCGTCTGCGCTTTTCCGTCACGGGCCAGGCGGCCAAGCCGGAGAACAAGCCCGAGAGCAAGGAACAAAAGCCGGACGTGAAATCATCCGACCCGGACGGTGAAAAAAATCCGCCGCAAGAGCCGCCCAACGGCCCGGCACAGGCGACCAACAATGAACCAAAAATTCAAGAGCCGATCCAAGAACCCAACAAGCAAGAACCCAATAACCAAGAGCCAAATGCGCAAGAGCCAAGAAGCCAACAGCCAAGAATCAAAGCCGCGACGGGCGACTGACAACGCAGGTGTAACCCATGGCAAGTGACATTCTGATTGTCGACGACGAAGCAGACATTCGCGACCTCGTTGCGGGTATCCTGGACGATGAGGGGTTTTCCACGCGCACCGCGCGCGACAGCGATTCGGCGCTTGCCGAGATCGCCAACCGCCGCCCGAACCTGGTCTTCCTCGACATCTGGCTGCAGGGCTCCAAGCTCGACGGCCTGCAACTGCTCGAGCAGATCAAGAAGGACAATGCCGATCTGCCGGTCGTGATGATCTCCGGCCACGGCAACATCGAAACCGCCGTCGCCGCGATCAAGCGCGGCGCCTATGACTTCATCGAGAAGCCGTTCAAGTCGGACCGGCTGATCCTGGTCGCGACGCGGGCGCTGGAGACCTCGCGGCTCAAGCGTGAGGTGAAGGAGCTCAAGCAACTGGCGCCCGCGGCGAGCGTCCTGACCGGCCGCTCGGCCTGCATGAATCAGCTGCGCCAGACCATCGACCGCGCCGCCAAAGCCAACAGCCGCATCCTGATCGTCGGTCCTTCCGGCGCCGGCAAGGAGCTTGCCGCGCGCATGCTGCACCATGCGTCAGGGCGCGCCGAGGGGCCGTTCGTGGTGATCAATGCGGCCGCGATCACGCCGGAACGCATGGAGATCGAGCTGTTCGGCATCGAGGGATCGAACGGCGAGCAGCAGCGCAAGGCCGGCGCGCTCGAGGAGGCGCATGGCGGCACGCTGTTCATCGACGAGATCGCGGATATGCCGCGCGAGACCCAGAACAAGATTTTGCGCGTGCTGGTCGATCAGACCTTCCAGCGCCAGGGTGGCACCGGCAAGGTCCATGTCGACGTCCGCATCATCTCCTCGACCGCGCGCAACCTCGAGGAAGAGATCGCGGCGGGCCGCTTCCGCGAAGATCTCTATCATCGGCTTTCGGTAGTGCCGATCCGGGTGCCGCCGCTGTCGGAGCGCCGCGAGGACATCCCCGAGCTGATCGACTATTTCATGGACCAGATCTCGGCGGCCACCGGCCTGCCGAAGCGGCAGATCGGACAGGACGCGATGGCCGTGCTGCAGTCGCATGTCTGGCCGGGCAACGTCCGCCAGCTCCGCAACAACGTCGAGCGCGTGATGATCCTGGCCGGCGGCGGCCCGGAGGCGATCATCACTGCCGATATGCTGCCGCAGGACGTCGGCTCCATGGTGCCGGCGATGCCGACCTCCAACAATGGCGAGCACATCATGGGCCTGCCGCTGCGCGAGGCGCGCGAAGTGTTCGAGCGCGATTATCTGATCGCCCAGATCAGCCGCTTCTCCGGCAACATCTCGCGCACCGCGGAGTTCGTCGGCATGGAACGCTCGGCGCTGCATCGCAAGCTGAAGGCGCTCGGGGTCGGTTGACCCCGAAACGCCTGACCCAATACGCCTGAGCCGGCACTCGCCGGTAGCCTGGCGCGAAGCCTCGGCGGTCACCCGGCCGGGGAGGCAGGGCCAGGCTCGGGTCCGGGCGGGCCGCTGAGCGAGGCGAGGGCGGGGCCGGTACAACCGGGGGATTTATCCACTCTCCGCGAGAATATTCGTCTCTTTCCCTGCGCTTTCTTAGAATTGCCACCGTGTTCCTACCGACTGCTGCGCGAACCGGCTTGCCTAAAAACCGCGCGTGGCCTCTAATCCTACCGCTACGCCTGCCAGAGGGGGATCTCAGGGCAGGCGGGCAGCCGGAGGAGGCTCCGTCAGAGAGCCGCAACCGGTTCAATAAAAAGAAGCACAAGCTTGCGGGACAAAAACAATGGCGGCAGACCGCGCACAAAATCTACAAGACACCTTCCTTAATCACGTTCGTAAAACAAAAACGCCACTGACGATATTTCTGGTCAACGGGGTAAAGCTGCAGGGCATTGTCACATGGTTCGACAATTTCTGCTTGCTGCTGCGGCGCGACGGTCACTCGCAGCTTGTCTACAAGCACGCGATCTCGACCATCATGCCCGGCGCTCCGATTCAGCTGTTCGAAGGTGGTGAGGACGCACCGGCTTGAGAGTGAACTGATTGGAACCCTTCAATCCTGAAGGGGGCGCTGACCGGACTAAGTCTAGGCCCGGGTCGGCGGGGGACTTGAGCATCGGGCGGGTGATCGTCATCGGCCCCTACCTGCGCATGCGCCGCGGCGACGGCGATGCGCAAACGGATTCCTCTGTCCGCGACTACGAAGCGCGAATCGAGGAAGCCGCCGGCCTCGCCGGTGCGATCGACCTCACCGTGGTTGAATCCGTCGTCGCGCCGATCAGCCAGATCCGGCCCGCGACCTATCTCGGCAAGGGCAAGGTCGAGGAGATCAACGGCCTCGTCGCCGGCGACAAGGTCGAGCTCGTGGTGATGGATTGCGCACTGTCGCCGATCCAGCAGCGCAATCTCGAGAAGGCCTGGAGCACCAAGGTGCTCGACCGCACCGGCCTGATCCTGGAAATCTTCGGCCGCCGCGCCAAGACCAAGGAAGGTGCGCTGCAGGTCGAGCTCGCCCATCTCAACTACCAGCGCAGCCGCCTGGTGCGGTCGTGGACCCATCTCGAGCGGCAGCGCGGTGGCTTCGGCTTCATGGGCGGCCCCGGTGAAACCCAGATCGAGGCCGACCGCCGCCTGATTGGCGACCGCATCACGCGGCTTGAGAACGAGCTGAAGAAGGTGCAGGCAACACGGCGGCTGCATCGCGCCGGACGCCAGCGCGTGCCGTACCGCGTCGTCGCGCTGGTCGGCTACACCAATGCCGGCAAATCGACCCTGTTCAATCGCCTGACGCGCGCCGACGTGCAGGCCGCCGACATGCTGTTTGCGACGCTCGACCCGACTCTGCGCGCGCTCAACCTGCGGCATGGCGGCAAGGCGATGCTGTCGGACACGGTCGGCTTCATCTCCAATTTGCCGACCCAGCTCGTGGCTGCGTTCCGCGCCACGCTGGAGGAGGTGCTGGAAGCCGACATCATCCTGCACGTTCGCGACATCTCCCACGAGGATGCGGAGGCGCAGGAACGCGACGTCGAGGCGGTGCTGCACCAGCTCGGCATCGATCCCGACGCCGACGGCGGCCAGCGCATCATCGAGGTCTGGAACAAGATCGACCGCTTCGATCCGGAGGAGCGGGACAATCTGCGCAACATCGCCGCGCGCCGGCCGCCGGAGCGGCCGTGCTTCCTGGTCTCGGCCGTCACAGGCGAGGGGATCGAAGAGCTCCTGACCGCGATCGAGGATCGCCTCGCGGCCAAGCGCATCACGCTCAATCTCTCGATCGATGCCTCCGACGGCGCCGGCATCAGCTGGCTGCATCGCAATGCCGAGGTCCTGAACAAGGAGCTCAATGGCGAGCGCTTCGACATGACGGTGCGGGTCGACGAGACCAAGCGCGACATCGTCATGTCACGATTCGATGCTCTTCCGCACGGGACGTAACGTCCCGGAAGTCCGCGGCGGCAAGGGGGATCGAAGTGGGATCGATGTTCAATCGTCGAGCATTTCTCGGCGGCGGCCTGGCGAGCGCCGCGGTCGCGGGCATTTCAACGCGTGGGGCCGCCGACAACGCTGCTTTCGTCGACGCGCCCGCGCTCCGGCCGGTCCTTGCGCATCCGGATCGCATGTTTCGTGTCACCGTATGCCTCCGTCCGTTCCGCGCTGCCGGTCCGCGCATCGAGGCAGAATGGATCGACAGCAAATATGTCGTCCACAATTACGGACACGGCGGCAGCGGCTGGTCGCTGTCCTGGGGCGCCGCGCAGGAGGCCGTGCCGCTCGCTTTGCAATTAAGCGCGCGCAACATCGCCGTCCTCGGCGCCGGCGCGATCGGCCTGACGACGGCGATCACCGCCCAGCGGATGGGCGCGACCGTCACGATCTACGCCAAGGAGCGCTTCCCGCAGGTGCGCTCGGCGCGTGCGACCGGGGACTGGTCGCCGGATTCGCGGATCGCGATGGAAGCAGACGTCGCGCCTGACTTTGCCGACCGCTGGGAGCGGATGGCGCTCACGACCTTTGCCACCCATCAAAGCTATCTCGGCCTTGCCGGCAATCCGATCGAATGGACCGATCGCTATTTGCTTTCCGACGATGCGCCTGACGCCGACGGCCGTCCGCACAGACGTCAGCATGCCGCGAGCGACGGCCAGAAGAAATTCCTCGAATTGCGCGGCCGGATCAGATCGCTGACGCCGCGATGGGACCTGCTGGCCGCCGGATCAAATCCGTTTCCCGCGCCATACGCCTGGAAGAGCGCCTCGCTCACCTACAACGTCACGGATCTCTACCGTCAGCTCGAGGCGGAGTTTCAACGCGCCGGCGGGCTGTTCGTGCCGATCGAGCTGCACACGCCGTCCGATCTTTCGAAGATCCGCGAGACCGTCATTGTCAACTGCACCGGCTACGGCGCCCGTGCGTTGTTTCGGGACGAGAGCATCGTTCCGGTGCGCGGCCAGATCGCCTGGCTCATTCCCCAGCCGGATGTCAATTACGGCGTCTTCTACCGTAACCTCAGCGTCCTCGGCCGGCGCGACGGCATCGTCGTCCAGCCGCTCGGCGAAAGCGACTATTTCGGCTTCAACGACGACAACGAGACGCCGGATCTCGCCGCCGCGCGCCAGGCAGTGGAAGACGCTGCGAAACTGTTCAGCCGGACCTGAGCGGCCTTCCGGCACGGCAACTCGCAATCTCCCGAAATGTGACGGCGCCGTGACGCGGGCTCGCTCCGGCGCGCCTGCGACGTGCCGCCGCACTTTCTGTTTGAAATCTGCGCCGCCTTGGTTCATTGCGCTGCTGGACGCAAAGCCGAGGCCGATAGATGCAGGACACCAGCGACACCATCACCCACGACACGCTCGCCGGCCCGAACGGGGATCTTGCCCATGTGCGGGCGCCCGAGATCGTCGATGCGCTCAATGCGCGGGAGCCGGCGGATGCGGCGAAGCTGCTGCAATCGCTGCCGGCGGAGAAGGCGATCGAGGTGCTCGACCTGCCCGGGCTCGACAACACCTGCGAGATCCTGGCCGAACTGCCCAAGGACACCGCGGTGTCGCTGCTATCAGGCGTCTCCGACGACCGCGCCGCCGACATCTTCAAGGAACTGGTCGAGCCGCTGCGCACCACGCTGCTGAACGGCCTCAATCCGGATACACGCAACGTCATCTCCGGGCTGCTGGCCTATCCCGAGCGCAGCGCCGGCAGCATCATGACGACCGAATTCGTCAGCGTGCCCTCGAACTGGACCATCGCCGAGGTCCTGCATCACATCCGGATGGTCGAGCGCACCCGCGAGACCGTCTACTCGATCTTCGTGACCGACCCGGTCAAGAAGACCCTGATCCAGGCCGTGCCGCTGCGCCGCCTGATCTCGGCCGACCCGCATGCCAATGTGCTCACCGCGGCGCCGGCGCGGAAGCCGCTGATGATCGCGCCCGAGGCCGACCGCATGGAAGCGGCGCGGCTGATCTCGCGCTACGATCTGCTTGCGGTCGCCGTCGTCGACGGCCCCGGCCATATCCTCGGCATCGTCACGGTGGACGACGTCATCGACGCCATCGTCGAGGAATCGACCGAGGACGCCCAGAAGTTCGGCGGCATGGAAGCGATCGACGAGCCTTATCTGCGGATCGGCTTCCTCGAAATGATCAAGAAGCGCGGCGGCTGGCTGTGCGCGCTGTTCCTTTCGGAAATGCTGACCGCGACCGCGATGCAGTCGTACCAGAGCGAACTCGAGAAGGCGATCGTCCTGACGCTGTTCATCCCGTTGATCATGAGCTCCGGCGGCAATTCCGGCTCGCAGGCCACCTCACTCTTGATCCGCTCGCTGGCGCTGCACGAGGTGCGGCTGCGCGACTGGTGGCGCGTCGCCTTGCGCGAGCTGCCGACCGGTATCGTGCTCGGCTCCATCCTCGGCGTGATCGGCATTATCAGGATCACGCTCTGGCAGACGCTTGGCCTGTTCGACTACGGCCCGCATTGGATGCTGGTGGCCATCACCGTCGGCGCCGCGCTGGTCGGCATCGTCACCTTCGGCTCGCTTTCCGGATCGATGCTGCCGTTCATCCTCAAGCGCATCGGCTTCGATCCAGCGAGCGCGTCCGCGCCGTTCGTCGCGACGCTGGTCGACGTCACCGGCCTCGTGATCTATTTCGGCGTAGCGGCGGTCATCCTGCACGGAACGCTGCTGTAGGCCGTGTCAGGTGGCAAATAGACGGCTTGCAGCAAAATCGATGAACGCGCGCAGCCGCGTCGAACCGTATCTGCCTGAGGGCCACAGCAGCCAGAACGCGGCTTCGATCGTCTCCTGCGGCAGCACGATCCGCAGCTGACCGGTCTCGACCGCGTCGCGCATCAGGAAGTCGGGCGCCCAGGCGAGTCCCAGGCCTGCAACCGCTGCCGCACGGACCGCTTCGATGTTCGAGCAGATCACGTGAGGCGTTGCTTCCTCGATCGCGGCCTGTGCGCCGCTGGCCAGCTGCCACGCCTGCAGCACGTCGGTGTCGGGATGGCGGAAGCGGATTAGGCGATGCGCCGACAGCGCCGCCTGATCGGCCGGTTCGCCGCATTCGGCGAGATAAGACGGCGCGGCGTAGACCGAGAGCCGGAACGGCGGGAGCCTGCGCGACATCAGGCCGGAATCAGGCTGCACGCCGCTGCGGATCGCAAGATCAAAACCCTCCGTCACCAGATCCCTGATGCGGTCGTCGAAATCCAGATCGAGCCGGATCTTCGGATGCGCTTGCGCGAAGGCCGCCAGATGCGGCGCGAGGAAGCGATAGCCGGCGGCAGGCAGACTGATGCGCAGCAGGCCTTGTGGTTCGCCCGCCGATGCCGACAGCAGCTCCGTGGTCTCGCGCCAGTCGTCCTGCAGCCGTCGTGCGCGGCCGAGCAGCAATTCGCCTTCGGGCGTCAGGCTGACGCGCCGCGTCGTTCGCGTGAACAGGCGCACGCCGAGTTGGGCCTCCAGTGTGGCGATCGCCTTTCCGGTCGCTGATGGCGACAGGCCGAGCTTTCTCGCGGCAGCTGCAAAGCTCAGCGTTTCGGCGACGGTGACGAAGGTGACGAGTGACGGCGGGTCTTCCATGGTGGCAGATTAGCGAATTCCGGTCGCCGATGTCGCGAGTTTCCGCCCGATGATCGGCGGCCACCGACTTTCTATCCTCGGTTCAGTTGAACTCACCGAGGCGCGAACGATGGCACAACACATCCATACGGATCATGCGAGCTACCAACTGAGCGGATTTGTCGACGGCGTATGGCATCCGGAGGACCTGGTCGAACTCCCGGGAACGTCCTGGGTCATCGTCAGCTGCATGCGATGTGCGGACCATAGTGGCGGCCTGTTCAAGGTCGATACGGCGCGGCCGTCACACGCGACGGAGCTGCGTTGGGCACCTGCCGCGCAGCAGTCGCGGCTCGGACCTGATGTCTTCGACCCGCACGGAATCGCGGCGCGGCGTCTGGCCGATGAGACGTTCGAGCTGCTGGTGGCCGATCACGGCGGCAGCGAAGCCATCGACCGCCTGGTGCTCGAGCTCGGCGAGGAGGGGCCCTTCATTGCAACGGGCGAGCGCCTGGTGCAGCCGCCGCGGACGTCGGCGAACGCGGTGGCGCATCTGCCGGATGGCGGCTTCGTCATGACCAGCATGTTCGATCCGACCGACGGCGAGTTCGTGTCGCGGTTTGCGCGCGCCGAGCCGACCGGGCAGGTGTGGCGCTGGTCGCCGGCCAATGGCTGGAGCCGGTTCGGCGATCAGCCGATGTCCGGTGCCAACGGCATCGCGGTGTCGCGCGATGGTTTCGTCATCGCCTGCGAATGGGCCGCGCGTCGCGTCTGGCGGCTCGACCGCGACGGCGTAGCGGTCGCAAGCGTCGAGACGGATTTCCTGCCCGACAATCTGCGCTGGACTGCGGACGGGCGGCTGCTGCTCGCGGGACAATCCACGCGGCCGGAGGTTCTATTCGGCTGCGAAGCGCGCGGCGATCGCTGCCCGCTGGCGTTCAAGGTCGTCCGGCTCGATCCGGTCAGCCTCGCGATCGAACCCTTGATCGCGATCGACGAGGTCGGCGCGGCGGCCAAGGGCTTTGGCGGCGCGACGGGAGCCATGCTGGTTGGCGAGCAGATCTGGGTCGGCAGCTTCACCGGACAGCGGATCGGAATCTTCAGTCCATGGTCAGCGTGAGCGTTCGCCGGCTGTGCCCGCCGGCGGTCGCTGCGCCACATCCACAAACTCACTGTCGTCCCGGCGAAAGCCGGGACCCATCACCACCGAAGCTCGTTGTTGAGCGCAGTCGCAGTTCCGCGTTTGCGTGGGATTGGCAGACTCGATGAACCGTTAGATCACGCGGTATGGGTCCCGGCTTTCGCCGGGACGACGGCGCTCTTCGCTTCGTTCCACAGCGCGTCCATCTCTTCCAGCGTCGCGCCGTTGAGCGAGCGGCCCTTCGCGGCCAGCGCCTGCTCGATATAGGCAAACCGCCGCTCGAACTTTGCGTTGGTCGCGCGCAGCGCGGTTTCCGGATCGGCGTCGACGTGGCGGGCGAGGTTGACCAGCGCGAACATCAGGTCGCCCGTTTCCTCGGCGATCTCGGCCTTGTCGTTGCGGTCGAGCGCCGCCTCGATCTCGTCGGCCTCCTCGCGGATCTTGGCGAGCACGGCGCGCGGGTCGTTCCAGTCGAAGCCGACGGTAGACGCCTTGCGCTGCAACTCCATCGCGCGGGTCAGGGCAGGGAGGCCGGCCTTCACGCTGGCCAGCAGGGATGTGTGCGCGGTCTCTTCCGGCGGCCGCCGTGCGGCACGCTCGGCCTTCTCCTCGGCCTTGATGCGCTCCCAGGCGCTCTTGACGCCGGCGGGCTGGATATTGCCGTCCTTGTCGGCAAAGACGTGCGGATGACGGCGGATCATCTTCCTCGTGATCGCCTCGACCACGTCTCCGAACGCAAAGGCGTTCTGCTCTTCGGCCATCCTTGCGTGATAGACCACCTGGAGCAGCAGGTCGCCGAGCTCGTCGCGCAAATCTTCGAAATCGCTGCGCGCGATCGCGTCGGCGACCTCATAGGCCTCTTCGATCGTGTAAGGCGCGATGGTCTCGAAATTCTGCACGAGGTCCCATGGGCAGCCGGTCACCGGCGTGCGCAGCGCGGC
The DNA here is from genome assembly GCF_054063295.1 of Bradyrhizobium sp. USDA 3240. Taxonomy (NCBI): domain Bacteria; kingdom Pseudomonadati; phylum Pseudomonadota; class Alphaproteobacteria; order Hyphomicrobiales; family Nitrobacteraceae; genus Bradyrhizobium; species Bradyrhizobium sp. USDA 3240. Next base: position 8,855,097 of record NZ_JBSSGD010000002.1, on the reverse strand, counting down.
CATGATCTCGATCAGGCGGGAAATGTCGCGGGAAGGGGTCATGGGACACCGGCATCAGGGAGGTCCTGGCTTTATGCCAAAACACCCCTCCCGATCCCAGCAAAACACGCCGGAAACGCGGCGCTGTCCACGGATTGGCCGCGGCGCCGTCAGGTGCTAAATCGCCACTTATGACCGATCACAACAATTCCGACACCGCGCTGGTGCTGTTTTCCGGCGGCCAGGATTCCACCACCTGCCTTGCCTGGGCGTTGGACCGCTTCGCGCGCGTCGAAATGCTCGGCTTCACCTACGGCCAGCGTCACGCGATCGAGCTCGATTGCCGCGACCGCCTGCTTGCCGGGATCAAGCAAATCCGGCCGGACTGGGCTGCAAGGCTCGGCGACAGCCACACACTGGCGATCCCGACGCTGTCGGAGATATCAGATACCGCGTTGACCCGCGACGTCGCCATCGAAATGGGCGCGGACGGGCTGCCCAACACCTTCGTGCCCGGCCGCAACCTCGTGTTCCTCACCTTCGCGGGCGCACTGGCCTATCGGCGCGGCATCCGCCACATCATCGGCGGCATGTGCGAGACCGACTATTCCGGCTATCCGGATTGCCGCGACGAGACCATCAAGGCGCTGCAATCCGCGCTCAGCCTCGGCATGGCGAGGGACTTCGAGCTGCACACGCCGCTGATGTGGCTCGACAAGGCGGCGACCTGGCGGCTTGCGCACGAGCTCGGCGGGGCAGGGCTGGTCGATCTGATCCGCGAGCACTCGCACACCTGCTATCTCGGCGAACGCGGCGCGCAGCACGATTGGGGCTATGGCTGCGGCGAATGCCCGGCCTGCAGCCTGCGGGCCAAGGGCTGGCGGGAGTATGTCGCGCAGGGTGGCCGGTAACGGTGGGCGCATAGCCGTCCGCAGGGGCGCGCTGCCAAAATATCGAAAACAACCCCATGCAAAGGAGTCGGCGGCTGCCGGCGTTCGACACAGCAACTTGACACGTCGGGCAAATCAGCGGTAGCCTTCTATTATTCAGAAATTGTGCAGGCGCGGGTGCGCGTGGTCTGGCGCCTTGAATCGCGAACCCATCCTCATCGTCGTCCTGGCGAAAGCCAGGACTCATTACCCCAAGCCTCAATTGTTGTGCGACGCTGGGGCTGCGATCCCGTTCACAGGCAAATTCGGTGGCTATGGGTCCCCTGAGTTCACAAACGAAGTGCAACACTTCCTTGAGGAGGTGTTGCCATGGGGCGGACTTACAAGCAGCTCTCTCTGGACGACCGATGCGAGATTGCCTGTCTATCGGCCAATGGCAGCTCGGTCCGGCAAATCGCGGCAGCTCTGGATCGCTCGCCATCAACAATCTCTCGGGAACTGAGCCGTAATCGGAGCGTTCAGGCTGGCTACAAGCCAAATTATGCCCAGCAACAGATGCGAGCGCGGCGCTGGACGGGCGGACGCCTCGAACGGGAGCCCGTCCTGCGCCGCGCGGTGTTGCAACGCCTTCGCCGAGGTTGGTCGCCGGAGCAGATCGCCGGCCGGCTGGCCCGCGAGTGCGGGCACAAGGTGATCTCCCACGAGACCATCTACCGCTTCATCTATGGCCAACTCAGGCGCACCTCGGACTTCAGCTGGCGACGCTACCTGCCGCGCGCCAAGAGCAAGCGCGGCCTCCGCGGCAAGCGAGGCGGCAGCCCCGCAAGCTTCATCGAAGGCCGTGTTTCCCTGGCAAATCGGCCCCTTGAGGTTGCCGACCGTAGCGTCGCCGGGCATTGGGAGGCCGATTTGATGATGTTCTCGAAGTACGGTCAGGCCGTGCTGACCGTGCATGAGCGCACCTCTCGCCTGCTGCTCGGCATCCGCCTTGCCAGCAAGGTTGCGCGCGGTGTCGCACGCCATCTCGTCCGCTTCTTCGCTGCCCTTCCACAAGAGCTGCGCCAGACCGTCACCTTCGACAACGGCACCGAGTTTGCCGGTCACCTGGCGCTACATCGCCTCTCGATCGAGACCTTCTTCTGCGATCCCCACGCGCCCTGGCAGAAGGGTGGTATCGAGAACGCCATCGGCAGGATGCGCCGCTTCATCCCTCGCAAAACGGATCTCGTAACCCTCTCGACCGCCAGATTCCGCCAGTTCATCGCCACCTACAACAACACCCCACGCAAATGCCTTGACTACCGCACGCCTGCGGAGTCCTTTGCCGATCAAGTGTTGCACTTCGAGTGTGAATCCACCTCCTGGCTTTCGCCAGGACGACGGGCGCCGCTACCCAAAATCCTTAGCCGTCAGCACGATCGGCTGGCCGTGCGGAGTGCGATCGGCGGCGTGGTCCCAGGCGTCGCGGTAGCGGTGCAGCGTCTCTGGTGTCGTGACGCCCTTGGCGGCGACGAGGTGCTCGAGTGTCGCCAGCCAATGCTGGTAATAGGTCTCGCCGGTGTCGGGATCGCCGGCCGCCTGCGCGCGCTTGATCTGATCGGCAAGCGCCGCGGCCCATTCGGGCCAGGTGAACACGCCGCGGTCGTGCAGCGTCAACGCCATGGCGAAGGCCTGCGCCTCCCACGGCGCGCGGAACACCGGGCCATCCTGATCGCGGGGAATGCTGGACACGGCGCTGGTCGCGCGCGCGGCGGCGCCGGTATCCATCAGACCGCCTCCAGATACGGCTCGAACGCGTCGATCGAGACCTTGATGGTCGGATCGGAGTCCGGTCCCCACAATTCGCGTCCATCGAACACGACGGTGTACAGCCATTGCGGATGCTCGCCGGCATCGTTGGCGACCGTATCGGGAAACACGTGACAGCCATGATCGCGCTCGACCACGCCGACGTGACCGCGCACGTAGCGCGGCAGCCGCGTGTGCGTGGCCGGATGGATGTTCTTCGCCCGCACCCGATCGCCGGCCTTGAATTTCGCCGGCGCCGGTGCGGTGCGGCCGAACTTGCCGCGCACCATGATGCGCTCGACGTCGGCCATCGAGAACTTGCCGTGCTTGAGCGATTTCGCCGGCACGACGGAATGTCCGGCGGCGACGTCGTCGTTGGAGATATAGCCCTTGTCGAGCAGAAGGGCTTCCAGCCCGAGCAGCCATTTCCGGTAATAGGAACTCGACAGATAGACCTGCGGGGGCAGGGTCTCGCGATAGAAGCGGGATGCATCGATGTTGAAGGCGCCGGCGGCGCCCATCGCGCGGACCATGGCGAGCACCCGCGATTCCCATTCCTGATGGAACATCGGCTCGTTCGGTTCGGGCTCGACCTTGCCGAACCCGTCCATGCCGCCCATGTCGTGGACGCCGTTCACGACGGTGCTCCCGGGGTTTTCGGGAAGCCGGTTCCGATCATGGAATCGCGCGTCACGAGGTCGGCAAGCTGCTCTTCGCTCCAGCCCTCGGTGCCTGCAGGCCGCATCGGTAGCACCAGGAAGCGTGTTTCAGCCGTCGAGTCCCAGACCCGAATGTCCGTCTCCTTCGGCAGGCTGACGCCGAAATCGGCGAGCACGCCGCGCGGATCCTTGACCGCGCGCGAGCGGTACGGCGAGGCCTTGTACCAGACCGGCGGGAGGCCGAGCATCTCCCAAGGGTAACAGGAGCACAAAGTGCAGACGACCATGTTGTGACGGCCGGGCGTGTTCTCGATCGCGACCAGATGATCGCCGACCCGGCTGACATGGCCGAGGGTGCCGACTGCCTTGGAAGCGTCCTCGAGCAGGGCCTTCTTGAAGGCGGGATCGGTCCAGGCCTTGGCGACGACCCTGGCGCCGTTATGCGGGCCGATCTTGGTCTCATAGGCCTGCACGATGGCGTCGAGCGCGGCAGCCTCGACGTAGCCCTTTTCGGTCAGGATCGATTCCAGCGCGCGGACGCGCAGCTCGGTCTCCGACAGTTCGGAATGGTCGTGATCGTGGAGGTGATGATCATGTTCGCTCATGCCTACAGAATAGGCGAAATCGCCGTGCTATGTCGAGGCAAGCAGTACACAACAATGCGAGCTGGGAGGTATGCGTGGTTGACGATGTGACGATCGAAAAGGGCCTCGGACCGGAGGGCCGCATCGCGGTGGTGCGGTTCGACCGCGGCGACGGTATCAACGCGCTGTCGCCGGAGGCGCTGCGGCAATTGACCGATGCGGCGCGCAGTTTCGAGGACGATGGCGAAACCTCGGTGGTGGTGCTGACCGGCGGCGCCAAATCGTTCAGCGCCGGCTTTGACCTCAAGGATGCCGAAGGACGCTCGCGGCAAACCATGGATATGGGCACGTTGCGCCGTCACCTGAAGCTCGGGCCGCGGCTGACGCGCGCCTGGCAGGAGATGGAGCAGGTCACGATCGGCGCGATCGAGGGCTTTTGCGTCGGCGGCGGCGTGGCGCTCGCGGTCGCGCTGGATTTCCGCGTCATTGCGCGCGATGCGCATCTGCGCGTGCCGGAGATCGCGCTCGGCATGAACATGAGCTGGCAGAGCGTGCCGCGCATGCTGCATCTGATGGGGCCGGCGCGCACCAAGCAGGCCGTGATCCTGGCCGACGACCGGATCTCCGCCGAGGAGGCCTACGAATGGGGCTTGGTGGAGCAGGTGACTGATCCGGGCAAATCGTATGACGCTGCGATGGCGCTCGCGGCCAAGGTCGCCGCCCAGCCGCCGATTTCGGTCGCGATGACCAAGCTGACGGTCAACCGGCTGGCGCATGCGCTCGACGATCTCGCCAGCCACATGGATCTCGACCAGTTCGCGCTGGCGAGCCTGACCGACGACCACAAGGAAGGCGTCGCGGCCTTCCTCGGCCGGCGCAAGCCACGCTCCAGAGGACGCTGACGGGTGTGCCTAGCCTAGCGTTTGGTGATGCGGTCGCGGCCGGCGAGGTCGGCCTCCCGGCCGAACACTGAGCGGCCGTCGAGGTCAGGCGAACGTGCGCGCTCGTTGGCAACGTAGGCATCGAAGGACGGCCCGGTTGCGGTCAGCTCGAGCCTGCGGGCCTGGTCGTCCAGCCGCCTCAGCGCCTGCAGTTCCTCATCGCGGCCGAGCTTCGCCTGCCGTACCGCCGATTTCAGCACGCCGATGGTCTCGTCATAGACCTTGATTGGCACCGGAAACGGATGGCGGTCCTTGCCGCCATGCGCGAGCGAGAAACGCGCCGGATCGCGGAAACGGTACGGCGTGCCGTGAACGACCTCGGCGACCATCGCGAGCGACTCCACGGTGCGGGCACCGACACCGGGCGTCAGCAGCAGTTCGGGGAAATCCAGCGGCCCGCGCTCCGCCGCGGCGGCGAGGGTGCCGTGCAGGCGGCGGATGAAGACATCGCTCGAGCGCACGTCGTGATGCGCGGGCATGATCAGGTGCAACAGATCGCCCTGCGCCGCCACCTTCTCGGTCAGCTCGGCATATTCATGCGCGATGCCATCGGGACCGAGCGCGGCAAGCAGATCGAGCTGTGCCTGGCGCGAGGCGTCGGCACGGTGGTCGGTGAGATTGACGATCTCGCCCTGCGACGGACCGTCGATCGCGCTGTGCGGCTCGTCGACGAAGCTGCGTAGCGCCTCGGAATGCCAGTGATAGCGTCGCGCCTGCCGCTTGTGATCGTTCATGCCTTGCTGGACCACGGTCCATTTGCCGTCCGCGGTGACGAAGAAGCCATGCAGATAGAGCTCGAAACCGTCCTGCACCGCCGCGCTGTCGACCTTGGCGACCAGACGACTGGCGCGGGTGAGGGCAACGCCGTCGAAGCCGGTCCGCTCGCCCAGCGCCTTAAGCTCGTCCGGCGTGCGCCGCGAATGCCTGCCGCGGCCGCCGCACACATAGATGCCGAGCTCGTCCTGTACCGGCGCCAGCCCGCGCTTGAGTGCGCCGATGACGCTCGTGGTGATACCCGACGAATGCCAGTCCATGCCCATCACGGCGCCGAACGACTGGAACCAGAACGGATGCGAGAGCCGCTGCAGGAACGCGTCGCGGCCGTAATGATGGACCACGGCCTGCGTGATGATCGCGCCCAGCGTCGCCATGCGCTCCGCCAGCCACGGCGGCACGCGTCCACCATGGAGCGGAAGATCGGCGCTGCCGGTACGTCGGACCATTGGTCTCCAAGTCTCGAACTGGTGTCGTGGAGTCGGGGGCAGACTATCAGGCAAAGCGGGGGGTGGTGAATCCCCGCACAAGACCGACACACAGAACGGAATTCCTTAGCTTTTTCTTGAAAGTTTCCTTTCATAAAAAAGCGCGAAATCCTCCATAGGAGTGTCGTAACGGGGTCTTTCCCCGACATAGGGTTGTCGCGCCTTTGGAAAAGCACGGAAAACCCGAAATCATGATCATGGACCGTGGTATTGCCGACGCGATGGGTAAGGGCGATCTGTCTGGGCCTCGTTCGCCGCGTCTCAACCGCCGGGCGTTTCTATTCGGCTCCGCTGCCGGTCTTGCCGCACTGGGCCTGGCCGGTTGTGCCTCGGACTACATGAGCCTGGCCGAGGCTGAGAAAGTCTACGGGCCCGTGCCCAACGAGAAATTCCCGATCCCTGGGGTCGATGTTAGCAAGGTCAAACCGCAATATTTTCGCAAGACAGTGCGCTACGACAGCGACGAGGCGCCCGGTACGATCATCATCGATCCCAGCAAGTACTATGTTTACCGCATCGAAGGTGAGGGCAACGCGACGCGCTATGGCGCCAATGTCGGCCGCGATGGATTCCGGTGGAGTGGGGAGGCTTATGTCGGGCGCAAAGCCGAATGGCCTACCTGGACGCCACCCAAGGAGATGATCGCGCGCCAGCCGGAGGCGGGCAAATATGCTCGCGGCATGCCGGGAGGTCTCGATAATCCACTCGGTGCCCGCGTGCTCTACCTCTATCAAAACGGGGCGTACACGCTTTACACGATCTATAGCACCAGTGACCCCGAAACGATCGGGAACGGCATTACGAGCGGCTGCACCGGCCTCCTCAGTCAGGACATGATCGACCTCTATTCGCGAACGCCGCTCAAAACGAAAGTGATCGTGCTGCCGGCCTAGGCAACGGCAGGCTGAGGATGCGCTCGCATTGGAGCAGGCGGCCGTCCGTCGCAGGGATCGCAATCACGCACGATGCGGACAAGAAAATATGACGCGCTTTCCGGACCGAAGGCGCGCGCGTATCCGGTCAGCGCGATCCGGCTGTTCGCGCAGATGCTTGGCGAAAACCTTCCGCAGGTCTTTCGATTGCGCCGCCTTCGCCATCTTCGGCAGCGTCTTCACCTGCGGCCATGACGGACACCGGCGCGTCGCGGATGGTCAGCCGGACATACTGGGGGCGACCTTAGAGATCGCAGAGCCGATGATGGCTGCGCCCGAACGCGACGGATGAAATGCGAACCGTATAGGGGAAGCCACGGCTGGGTCGCCAAACCGGATCGGCTTCCATATCCGTAATTCGCATAAGGTATATTATGGAATATTTATATCTACAATTAGATCAGATATTTAGTGGGAACTCTTCGCACCGGCCCGCAGCTTGGCTTCGGTCCGGGCTTGTCCCGGTCATTGTTTCTGCTGGTCCAGGCAGCACAGCGATCCACGCCCACGCATCTCGTCAGAAAGCCGATATTGCCGTGGCGTACGGACGCTGCAATAAGCGCCAGCTGTGCAGAGATCGCTGGTGACCCCGCGGCATCAGGTCCGTATAGGATGGCATCTCAGAACAACAACAAGCCTCTCGAGGGAGCAAACCCAATGAGCTTTTCACGACGCACGCTGCTGAAGGTTTCCGCCGCTTCCGCCGTTCTGGGCGGAATTGGCGCGCCGTATGTCGCGCGCGCCCAGTCGGCCGAGTTCTCGTACAAGTTCGCCAACAACCTGCCGGAGTCGCATCCGTTCGTGGCGCGCGCCCGGGAGATGGCTGCGGCGATCAAGACCGAGACCAACGGCCGGTTTGATCTGCAGGTGTTTCCGAACAGCCAGCTCGGTTCCGATACGGACATGCTGAGCCAGGTGCGCTCCGGCGGCGTCGAGTTCTTCACGCTGTCCGGCCTGATCCTGGCGACCCTGGTGCCGGCGGCCTCGATCAACGGCATCGGCTTCGCATTCCCGGACTATCCCACGGTCTGGAAGGCCATGGATGGCGAACTCGGCGCCTATGTGCGCGGCGAGATCAACAAGGCCGGCCTCGAGGTCATGGACAAGATCTGGGACAACGGCTTCCGCCAGACCACGTCGTCGACCAAGCCGATCAACGGCCCCGACGATCTCAAGGGCTTCAAGATCCGCGTGCCGGTGTCGCCGCTGTGGACCTCGATGTTCAAGGCGTTCGATGCATCGCCCGCCTCGATCAATTTCAGCGAGGTCTATTCGGCGCTGCAGACCAAGATCGTCGAAGGCCAGGAAAACCCGCTGGCGCTGATCTCGGCGGCGAAGCTGTACGAGGTGCAGAAGTACTGCTCGATGACCAACCACATGTGGGACGGCTTCTGGTTCCTGATGAACCGCCGGGCTTGGGCGGCGCTGCCGGACGATATCAAGACCATCGTCGCCAGGAACGTCAACGCGGCGGCGGTCAAGGAGCGCGAGGACACCGAGAAGCTCAACGCGACCGTGAAGCAGGAACTCACCGGCAAGGGCCTCGTGTTCAACCAGCCCGAGGTCGGGCCGTTCCGCGACAAGCTGCGCGCCGCCGGCTTCTACGCCGAGTGGAAGGGCAAGTACGGCGAGAAGGCCTGGGATCTGCTCGAGAAGTCCGTCGGCAAACTGTCCTGATCGATCAAGCGGGAGGCGTGCCAGGAGGATTGCCATGGCTCATGTCGAGATGACGCCGGCCGTGGCCGGCGAGGCGGCGTCACAGCCCCCTCGCCGCCGCTCCGTTCTCGGTTCCATCGAGGCTGCGCTCGGATGGCTGGTCGAAGTCCCGGCGGCGATCCTTGTCGTTGCCGAGGTCGTGATCCTGTTCGCCGGCGTGGTGTCGCGTTACGTTCTGCACGCGCCGCTGATCTGGTCCGACGAGTTGGCGTCGATCCTGTTCCTGTGGCTTGCGATGCTGGGATCGGCGGTCGCGTTCCGCCGCGGCGAGCACATGCGGATGACGGCACTGGTCGCAAGCGCCGGGCCGAGGCTGTGGGCCTATCTCGACGTGGTCGCGACCTGCGCCGCGCTGGCCTTCCTGATCCTGATCGTGCGGCCAGCCTACGAATACGCCTACGAAGAGAGCTTCATCACGACGCCGGCGCTGCAGATTTCCAACACCTGGCGCGCGGCGGCGCTGCCGGTCGGCATCTGCCTGATGGGGCTGTTCGCGCTGCTGCGGCTGGCGCGGGTCGGCGATTTCAAGACCTTCCTGCTGGCGGCGCTGACGGTCGTCGCGCTGATCGGCGTATTCTGGCTGGCGCAGCCGATGCTGCGGCCGCTCGGCAACCTCAATCTGATCATCTTCTTCGTCGGCGTAGTCGGCTTCTGCGTGTTCGCAGGCGTGCCGATCGGCTTTGCCTTCGGCATGGCGATCTTCGGCTATCTGGCGCTGACGACGCGGACGCCGCTGATGGTGCTGGTCGGCCGGATGGACGAGGGCATGAGCCACCTGATCCTGCTGTCGGTTCCGCTGTTCGTGTTCCTGGGGCTGCTGATCGAGATGACCGGCATGGCGCGCGCGATGGTGGCGTTCCTGGCGAGCCTGCTCGGGCATGTCCGCGGCGGCCTGCATTACGTGCTGGTCGGCGCCATGTACCTGGTCTCGGGCATCTCCGGATCGAAGGCCGCCGACATGGCCGCCGTTGCGCCCGTGCTGTTCCCGGAAATGAAGGAGCGCGGCGCCAAGCCGGGCGATCTGGTCGCCCTGCTCGCCGCCACCGGCGCCCAGACCGAGACCATTCCGCCGAGCCTCGTGCTGATCACGATCGGCTCGGTCACCGGTGTGTCGATCTCGGCGCTGTTCACCGGCGGCCTGTTGCCGGGCGTCGTGCTGGCGATCACGCTGTCGGGGCTGGTGTGGTGGCGCTACCGCGGCGAAGACCTCAGCCACGTCCAGCGCGCCACCGGCAGCGAGATCGGCAAGGCGCTGGTGTTCGCCCTGCCCGCATTGGCCCTGCCCTTCGTGATCCGCTACGCCGTGGTCGAAGGCATCGCCACGGCCACCGAAGTCTCGACCATCGGCATCGTCTACGCCTTCGTCATCGGCCTGTTGATCTACCGCAAGTTCAACTGGCGGCGGCTGGTGCCGATGCTGATCGACACGGCGTGCCTGTCGGGCGCCATCCTTTTCATCATCGGTACCGCGACCGGCATGGCCTGGGGCCTGACCCAGTCCGGCTTCTCGCGCGCGCTGGCCGCGTCGATGGCCGGGCTGCCCGGTGGTTCGGCAACCTTCATCGCGGTCTCGATCCTGGCCTTCGTGATCCTCGGCAGCGTGCTCGAAGGCATTCCGGCCATCGTGCTGTTCGGGCCGCTGCTGTTTCCGATCGCGCGCCAGGTCGGCGTCCACGAGGTGCATTACGCCATGATCATCATCCTGGCGATGGGCATCGGATTGTTCGCGCCGCCGTTCGGCGTCGGCTATTATGCCGCCTGCGCCATCGGGCGCGTCGATCCGGCCGAGGGTATCCGGCCGATCTGGGGTTACATGCTGGCGCTGTTGATCGGCCTGATCATTGTCGCCATCTTCCCCTGGATATCGATCGGTTTCCTTTAAGGCAGCTTGCGGATGGGATAGAGCCATGAGTGCAGCTCAAAACCAGTACTCGATCGGGCTCGACAAGACGCCCGCCAACTACGTGCCGCTGACGCCGCTGAGCTTCCTGGCGCGCTCGGCCGCGGTCTATCCCGACCACATCAGCGCGGTCTATGAGGGCCGCAGCTTCACCTGGAAACAGACCTTCGATCGCTGCAAGCGCTTTGCGTCCTATCTAGTCGGTCATGGCATCGGCCATGGCGACACGGTCGCGGCGATGCTGCCGAACATCCCGGCGATGAACGAGTTGCATTTCGCGGTGCCGATGGCCGGCGCGGTGCTGAACGCGCTCAATATCCGCCTCGATGCGGAATCGATTGCGTTCCAGCTCGATCATGGCGGTGCCAGGATCATCCTGGTCGATCCCGAATTCTCCGGCGTGATCGCGGAAGCCCTGACCCTGATGAAGGGCGCAAAGCCGTTCGTGATCGACGTTGACGATGCCGCCTTCGCCGGCGGCAAGCGGATCGGCGAGATCGAGTATGAGGCGGCGGTCGCCTCCGGCGATCCGGCATTCGCCGAGCGGCCGCCGGCCGACGAATGGGATGCGATCGCGCTGAGCTACACGTCCGGCACGACGGGCAATCCGAAGGGCGTCGTTACCCATCACCGCGGCGCCTACCTCAACGCCGTCAGCAACATCCTCGCCGGCAATCTCGGCCAGCATCCGGTCTATCTCTGGACGCTGCCGATGTTTCACTGCAACGGTTGGTGCTTCCCTTGGACCATCGCGGCGACCGCCGGCGTCAACGTCTGCCTGCGCAAGGTCGACCCCGCCAAGATCTTCGAATTGATCCCGCAGCACGGCGTCACCCACATGTGCGGCGCGCCGATCGTCTACAACACGCTGATCAACGCGCCCGATGCACCGAAGGGCGGCAAGGCGAAGCCCGTCGTCGGCCTGATCGCGGGCGCAGCGCCGCCGGTTGCCGTGCTCGAGGGCGCCGAGCGCATCGGCATCAAGCTGACCCATGTCTATGGGCTGACCGAAGTCTACGGCCCCGCCTCGGTCTGCGCCGAGCAGCCGGGCTGGGACGAACTGTCGGCCGATGCCCGCGCGCAGTTGAAGCGGCGTCAGGGCGTGGCCTACCCGCTACAGGAAGACGTCACGGTGCTCGATCCCGAGACCATGCGCGAGGTGCCGCACGACGGCGAGACCATCGGCGAGGTCATGTTTCGCGGTAACATCGTGATGAAGGGCTACCTGAAGAACGAGAAGGCGACGCAGGAAGCCTTCGCCGGCGGCTGGTTTCACACCGGCGATCTCGGCGTGCTCGACGAGCACGGCTACGTCATCATCAAGGACCGCTCGAAGGACATCATCATCTCCGGCGGCGAGAACGTCTCCTCGGTCGAGGTCGAGGATATCCTCTACAAGCACCCGGCCGTGCTGTTCGCCGCTGTTGTCGCCAAGCCCGACCCGAAATGGGGCGAAGTGCCCTGCGCTTTCCTCGAGCTGAAGGATGGCGCCAAGGCGACCGAGGCCGAGATCATCGCCTATTGTCGCGAGCATATGCCGGGCTTCAAGACGCCGAAGTCAGTGGTGTTCGGGGTGATCCCGAAGACATCCACGGGCAAGATCCAGAAATTCCTGCTGCGCAACCAGGTCGGATCGGCCAAGGCGATTTCGGCCTGAGCGGTTACGACGCTCAGCCCTCCGCAAGGCGGCCGAGCAGATCGTACAGCATTCGCTTCTCGTCGGCCTTGAGCGGAGCCAGCGTCGTCGCGGTGCATTCGATCTCGATCGGGATCAGCTGCTCGACAAGCGCCATGCCTGCCGTGGTCAGATCGACCAGGATCAGCCGTTTGTCGGTCGCATCGCGCCGGGTCGCGACCAGGCGGCGCTTCTTCAGCCGCAGCACGACGTCGCGGATATTGGCCGGCTCCATCGCAACCAGCCGCCCGAGCAGGTTCTGCGACAGCGCTCCGCGCTCGTAGAGCCGGGCCAGCGTGGCATATTGCGGGGCCGTCAGGTCGTAGGATCCGATCCGATCGACGAGGTTGGACGAGGCGCGCTGATAAGCCTTGCGCAGCAGGAAGCCGACCTGGTCCTCCAGCCTGTAGTCCGACGCAACGCGCCTGACGGGCGCCGCTGCTTTAGTCGACGTTCTCGGCATCGCGGTACATCACCTTGTGGCGCGTGGTCGAAACCCATTCGTCGATCTGGGCTTCGGTCATGAAGTGCTGATCATCGAACCTGTTCCAGTTGCTGATATCGGCCAGGCTCTTCTTCCAGCGCTTGTACGGCGGCTTGGCCGGCGGACCGAAGCACATGATGTCGAGCACGGATAATTCATCGGGGATGCCGAGCAGCGGCTTCATCGCCTGCTGGGCCTTCTCCTGCCCGATCGCTGTCACCCACCAGACGTTATAGCCGAGCGCGGCCGCCGCCAGATGCGCCGACATCGTCGCCGCCGCCACGCTCTGCAGCAGGATCCGCTCGGCATTCTCCTTGTACATCTTGTCGAGCTCGGAGCCGTCGTTGAGCACAGGAAACGCCTTGACCCAGCGGAAGTCGCTGGCGACGACGATGAAGCCGGGAGCCGACGCGAGGCCGCGATAATCGGGCGTTGGAAACTTCATCTTGAGCCGGGCGCGCGCGACCTGCTCCTCGCGGAAATATTCCGTGATCCTGTTCTTCAGATCCTGATCGGTGACCGCGATGAAGTGCCACGGCTGCGCATTGGCGCCCGATGGCGCGTGCCGCGCGACCTCCAGGATCATGTCGTAATGCTCGGCCGGCATCACGTAACTGGAATCGAACGCCCGGGTCGTCAGGCGGTTCTTCACGACATCCATCAGCGCGTCATATCGCGTGCGATCAGTGAAATCGCGCGTTGCCACAGCTTCCGTCATCTGCTCCTCCCAGCGCATTGTTATGATCATAACGATATGCCCTTTGCGTGAAAGGTCAAGACAGGACCGTTGGCGATCTTGTGCAACCGACGCCGCCCGCCGGGCGGCGGGTTCATGGCGGTGGTCGCGGGAAACCCGATCTGAAATGGGGGAAGTCCTCTGCGCCGCGGTCGAGCAGAGGCAAGGCGCGCGGGTGACGGAGCCCGCACGATCCCGAAGACATCGGCCGAAAGATCCGGAAATTTCCGCGGTGCTATCAGCTCGATTCAGCGAACGAGCTTCGGCGTGGGGCAATCATATGATCGTCGTTCGCCGGCAGACACAGCGAGCGATGCCTTACCGCGTCGATGAAGCCCAGGATTTCTGCAATCGCGGGATCCGCGTCGGCCAATTGCCTTACCTCGTGCAGACGCGCGGCAAACACACCAGGGCCGCGAAATAGTTTCTGATAGAACGCCCGGACCACCGCGAGGCGTTCGCGGGTAAATTCGCGGCGTCGCATGCCAACCAGGTTGAGCCCGGCGAGACCCGCGTACTGACCGCTTGCAAGGCCAAACGGGATTACGTCGCCACGTACGCAACTCGTAGCCCCGATCATCGCCTGCGCCCCAATTCGAACGAATTGATGGGCGGATGAGAGGCCTCCCATAAAGACAAAATTGCCGATTTCGCAATGGCCGCCCAGCGTCGCGGACGTGGCGAAGATGACGTCGTTTCCTATGACGCAGTCGTGACCGACATGGCTGCAGTTCATGAAATAGCCGCGATCGCCGACGCGGGTAACACCGCCACCCGCGACGGTTCCGGCATTCATGGTGACGTGCTCGCGGATCGTGCAATCCTGACCGATCTGAAGCTTGGTCAGTTCGCCGCGATAGCTCAGGGCTTGCGGAGGCGTGCCGAGCGAGACGAATGGATAGATCGTGCAGCCGCCACCGATCGTGGTCTCCGCGGTCATGTGGACGTGGGCGATCAGCTTGCAGTTTGCGCCGATGATGACACGGGAACCAATAACGCAATAAGGACCAATCGACGTGCCGGCGCCGATCACCGCCCCATCCTCAATCCGCGCAGTGGGATCGATGAGCATACAGTTCCCTCAAAAACGGATTATTCGCGACCCTCAGCAGAGGGCAAGCTCAGGCAGAGTGCAAGCTCAAATGCCGTCCGCCGGGTGTGACCGGTCGGATTTATTGCCGCGCGACGCGACCGGTTGCTTCAGCCTGCCCGATCGAGCGTCAGCCGCATGCCGTCATAGGCCGGGATCACGCCGGCCGGCAGACTCTGCCGCAACACCTCGTAATCGAGGTCGGAATGCATGTTGGTGATCACCGCGCGCTTCGGCTTGAAGCGCTCGATCCACGACAGCGCGTCAGCAACGCTGAAATGGCTGGGATGCGGCGCATAGCGCAGGCCGTCGACGATCCAGAGATCGAGACCTTCAAGCGTCGGCCAGCTCTCTTCGGGAATGTCGTGCAGATCGGGCGTGTAGGCGGCATCTCCAATGCGGTAGCCGAGCGCGGGAATTTGGCCATGCTTCACCAGGAAGGCCTCGAGCTTCAGCGGACCGCCCTTCCCCTGCACCGTGTGGCTCTCGCCGGCCTCGATCGAATGCCGGGTCAGGATCGGCGGATAGTCGCTGCCTTCCGGTGAGATGAAGCAATAGGAGAACCGCGCCATGATGTCCTTGGCGGTCGACTGGTTGAAGTAGACCGGGATGCGGCGGCGCTGGTGCAGCACCACCGAGCGCAAATCGTCGATGCCGTGGGTCTGGTCGGCATGCTCATGGGTCAGAAACACCGCATCGATGTGCTCGACATTGCCGTCGATCAGCTGCTCGCGCAGGTCGGGCGAGGTATCGATCACGACCCGCGTGGTGCCGTGCTCCATGGTGCGCTCGGCCATGATCGAGCAACGGCGGCGGCGGTTTTTGGGATTGTTGGGATCGCAGGCGCCCCAGCCGAGTGCCGGACGTGGCACGCCGGCGGATGAGCCGCAGCCCAGAATGGTCAGTGTCAGCGTCATGCAGCAACCTTCGGCGCCGGCACCTTGGAGAACAGCCGGAAGAAGTTTTCAGTGGTCTGCCGCGAAATCTCCTCGAGAGAGACGCCGCGGGTTTCGGCGAGCACCCTGGCGACCTCGACAACGTAGGACGGCTCGTTGCGCTTGCCGCGGAATTTTCCGGGCGCAAGATACGGCGCGTCGGTCTCGACCATGATGCGATCTGCCGGCAGCTCCGCAGCCAGTGCGCGAAGGGCCTCCGACTTCTTGAACGTCAGGATGCCCGTGAACGAGATCGACAGCCCCAGCGTGATCGCCTTCATCGCGAGCTCGCGCCCGCCGGTGTAGCAGTGCAGCACGGCCTTGAACGGCCCCTTCGCGATTTCATCCTCCAGAATGCGGCCGCAATCCTCGTCGGCCTCCCTGGTGTGGATGACGAGCGGCAGGCCGGTTGCGCGGGCCGCCGCGATATGCGAGCGAAAGCCGCGCTCCTGGGCCTCGCGCGAACCATGCTCATAGAAGTAATCGAGCCCCGCCTCGCCGAGCGCCACGACCTTCGGATGCTTGGTCAGCTCGATCAGTTCGCTGGCCGGGATACCGTCCTCTTCGTCGGCATGATGCGGATGGGTGCCGACCGAACAGTAGACGTCCGGAAAGCGCTCCGTGATCGCAAGCAGGCCGCCGAGCCGCTTGACCCGGGTCGAGATCGTGACCATGCGGCCGATGCCGGCCGCTTCGGCGCGTCCGACGATCCCGTCGAGATCGTCGGCGAAGTCAGGGAAATCGAGATGGCAGTGACTGTCGACCAGCATGACTTTCGAACCGCTCACTCGGTCTTCGGTTCCACGTAGCGCGGAAACACGCCAACCGGCGCCGGCAGAACTGTGCCCGGCTTGATCCGCTCGGCGATCGTGGCAAAGCTACGCGCATCCGCAGGGATGCCGAGGCTGTCGAGCATCTTGCCGCAGGATTCCGGCATCACCGCCTGCGCCATGATTGCGATCTGGCGCACCACTTCGGCGGTGACATAGAGCACCGTCTTCTGGCGCGCCGGATCGGTCTTCGCCAACGCCCACGGCGCCTCGCCGGCAAAGTAGCGGTTGGCTTCGGCGACCACGGCCCAGACCGTGTTGAGCCATTGATGGATCTGCTGCGTCGCCATTGCGGTCCGCGACGTCTCCAGCATGGCGTCAGCCTGCGCCAGGATCGCCTTGTCGTTCTCGCTGAACTCGCCGGGCTCCGGCAGCACGCCGCCGAGTTGCTTGGCGATCATCGACAGCGAACGCTGCGCGAGATTGCCGAAATCATTGGCGAGGTCGGCATTGATGCGCGCGACGATAGCCTCGTGGTTGTAGTTGCCGTCCTGGCCGAACGGCACTTCGCGCAGGAAGAAGTAGCGCACCTGGTCAACGCCGTACTGGTTCGCCAGATTGAAGGGGTCGACCACGTTGCCGACCGACTTCGACATCTTCTCGCCCCTGTTGAACAGGAAGCCGTGCGCATAGACGCGCCTCTGCAACGGGATGCCGGCCGACATCAGGAAGGCCGGCCAGTACACCGCGTGGAAACGGATGATGTCCTTGCCGATGATGTGCACGTCGGCCGGCCAGTAGCGCCAGTGTTTGTCGCTCTCGTCGGGATAGCCGACGCCGGTGATGTAGTTGGTCAGCGCGTCGACCCAGACATACATCACGTGCTCGGGATCGTTGGGGACCTTGACGCCCCAGTCGAAGGTGGTGCGCGAGATCGAGAGGTCCTTCAGCCCGCCCCGCACGAAGCTCATCACCTCGTTGCGGCGCGAATCCGGGCCGATGAAATCGGGTTGGCTCTCGTAGAGATGCAAGAGCCTGTCCTGATAGGCCGAGAGCTTGAAGAAGTAGCTCTTCTCCTCGACCCATTCGACCGGCGTGCCCTGCGGGCCGCGGCGGACATTGTCCTCGCCGACCGTGGTCTCATCCTCGGCGTAATAGGCCTCGTCGCGTACCGAGTACCAGCCGGCATAGGCGTCGACATAGATGTCGCCATTGTCCTGCATGCGGCGCCAGATTTCCTGCACCGACTTGTGGTGCGCGGGCTCCGAGGTGCGGATGAAACGGTCGAACGAGACGTTGAGCCGCTCGTCCATCTCCTTGAAGCGCGCGGCGTTGCGGGTCGCGAGATCGTAGGGTGTCATCCCCTCGCCGGCCGCGGTCTGGATCATCTTCTGTCCGTGCTCGTCGGTGCCGGTCAGGAAGAACACGTCCTTGCCGTCGAGCCGCTGGAAGCGCGCCAATGCGTCGGTCGCGATCGCCTCATAGGCGTGGCCGATATGCGGCTGGCCGTTCGGATACGCGATCGCGGTGGTGATGTAGTAGGCGTTGCCGCGGTCCGCGGCTGGTGCCGGGACGGACGCGGGCGCAGCAGCCCTCGCCACGGGTTTCGGTTGTTTGGGCGCGCGGACAATTGCCACCTTCGGCGCCTTCTCTGCGGCTGAAGCTTTCGGCGCAGCGGGCTTCCTTGCAGCCGGAGTCACAGTCGTCGCGGCTGCCGTCTTCGGCGGAGCCTTGGTGGGCTTTGTGGCAGCCTTCCGAGCCGTCTTCTTCGCAGCCTTCTTGACGGCCTTTTTGGCGACCTTCTTCGCAGCCGACTTCTTGGCTCCTGTCTTGGCCTTTGCAGCCTTCTTCGTCTTCTTGGTGACGCGCCCACCCTTCTTGGTCTTGGCAGCGCGTGACTTCGCCGTGGCCTTCCTGGTCGCGCGAGCGGGCGATGCCTTCTTCGTCTTCTTGGCCTTTTTCGACGATTTCTTCTTAGCGGTCGCCACCACGGAATCCTTTGCAGATCGAAACGAGATTGTCGGGAGTGTTGTCAGACGGATGTGTCTTCGGACGAGTGTGTTTTCGGACGAGAGCGCATTCAGACAGATTGTTTTCAGACTTGGCGTCTATCGGGTCGCGTCCGCGAGCATCGAAAACACCGAGAAAACCAGCGGCTTGCGCTCCAGATTGTAGGCTTCGGTATCGCGCGCGGCGCGGACGATCTTTTCCCATACCTCCGCAAGCCGTGCAAGGCGCGGCAGATTGGCATTGGCGTCGCCGGTTCGCATGCGCTCGCTCATCCAGCGATCGATGCCGTCGATGAAGGCGGCAAGCGCGACGCGGTCGCTGGTGCCAAGCGCATCGCCCAGCGCGTGCAGCTCGCGCGGATCGACATTTGGCAACGTCGCCAGGAGCGCGGCCGTGCGCTGCTGCAGCTTGAGCGCGTCGCCGCCGAGCAGTGATAGCGCCCGCCCGACGCTGCCCTCGGACGCTGCCGCGGCTTCCGCCAGCGCGGGATCGTCGGCCGCGATGTCGGTTGCGGCCGTGGCAGCGCGCAGAACATCGCCCGTCTCCAGCGGCCGCAGCAGCAATTTGCGGCAGCGGGACAGGATGGTGGGCAGCACCCGTGACGGCGCGTGGCTGACCAGCAGGAACAGCGACCGCTGCGGCGGCTCCTCGAGGATTTTCAGCAGCGCATTCGCGGCATTGGGATTGAGCTCATCGACCGTGTCGACGATGCAGACGCGCCAGCCGTCGACTGCAGCCGTCGAGCCGAAGAAAGAGATCGTCTCGCGCGTCTCGTCGACCGTGATCACGGTGCGCATCACGCCGCGGTCGTTGAGGCCGCGCTCCAGCACCAGCAGGCCGCCATGGGCGCCCGCCGTGATCTGGCGCGCCACCGGGTCGGCCGGATCGACCCGCAGCGTCGGCGCCGCCTGCACCTGGGACGATTTGGGATTGCGGAACGCCAGCACGAACCGCGCCATGCGGTAAGCCAGCGTCGCCTTGCCGATGCCCTGCGCGCCGCCGATCAGCCAGGCATGCGGAATTCGTCCGCTGCGATAGGCATCGAGCAAGGCAGTCTCCGCCTCGCGATGCCCGAACAGGTCGGGGGTTTCGCGCGGGTGGCGAGCGGGGCTCTCCTGTTCGACCTTGCGTGCGCTCATGCGGGACTGTCTGCGGTGAGCGTTGCGCGCAGATGCTCGCGCAGCGCGGCCCAAATTCGCGCCGCGACCGTGTCCGGATCGGCCGTCGCGTCGATCAGCACGCAACGCTGTGGATCGTCCGCCGCGATCTTACGGTAGGCATCGCGTAAATCCTGATGGAACTTGATGCCCTCGGCTTCGAAGCGATCCGCCGTGGCATTGCCGCGGCGCAGGGCGGCGCGTTGCAGTCCGACTTCGACCGGCACATCGAGGATGAAGGTCAGGTCGGGCTTCAGGTCGCCGATGGTGACGCGCTGCATGGCATTGACGAGGCCGGGCGACACCTGCCCGAGCTGGCCCTGATAGGCGCGCGTGGAATCGAAGAAGCGATCGCACAGTACCCAGATGCCCTGGTTGAGCGCCGGCAGGATCACGGTGCGGACATGGTCGTCACGCGCGGCGGCAAACAGCAGTGTCTCGGCTTCCGGCCCGAGCAGCTTGCCCATCCCCGACAGTACCAGGTGACGGATGATCTCGGCCCCGGGCGAGCCGCCGGGCTCGCGGGTCACGATCGCGCGCAGCTTGGCGACATCGAGCCGTTCGGCGAGCTTGCGGATCTGGGTCGATTTCCCGGATCCCTCGCCGCCCTCAAAGGTGATGAAGCGACCGCGCAAGCTCGGCCGTTGGACTGCTGCTTCCGCCATGTCAGAGCTTCTCGACCCCTGCGCGGAACATTCCGATCACAAGCTCCTGGGCGCCGTCGAGCGCGCGGCGCATCGTCGATCCCGTGCCGACGGCATCGGCCGCGAACACCGGCGTCTCCATCGCAACATTGCCGCCGCGCCAGACCCGGACGACGCCGATCTGTTGGCCGGCGGTGACCGGCGCCTTGACCGGGCCGCTATAGATGACGCGCGCGAGCAGCTTGTCGTTGCCGTTCTTGGACACCATGACCTTGATCGGATCGGGGCTCACCAGCTTCACCGAGCGGCTCTCGCCGCCGAACACCCGGGCGTAGCCGACCGGCTGGTTGGCCGCGATCAGGACCCGGGTCTCGAAGCTGCGGAACCCCCATTCCAGCATCTTCTTGGCTTCGGTCGCGCGGTCTTCGGAATCCTCGAGGCCGTTGACCACGACGATCAGCCGCGTGTCGTTCTGCACGGCCGAGCCGACCATGCCGTAGCCGCCTTCCTTGGTGTAGCCGGTCTTCAGGCCGTCGGCGCCGGGCAGAGCGTTCAGCAGCGGATTGCGGTTCTGCTGGCGGATCTTGTTCCAGGTGAATTCCTTCTCGCCGAACAGCTTGTAGCGCTCCGGGTAGGTCAGGATGATGTGGCGCGCCAGCACCGCGAGTTCCCGTACCGTCATCTTGTTGGTCGGGTCGGGCAGCCCGTTGGAATTGCCGAAGGTCGACTTGGTCATGCCGAGCTCGCGGGCGCGCTTGGTCATGAAGTCGGTCGCAAAGGTATGCTCGTTGCCGGCGATGCCTTCGGCCAGCGCGATGCAGGCGTCGTTGCCGCTCGGGATGATCGCGCCGTGCAGGAGGTCGTCGACCGAGACCTTGCTGTTGATCGCCGCGAACATCGTGGAGGTCCCGGACGGCGCCCCGCCCCGCCGCCAGGCGTTCTCGCTGACCCGGTATTCGTCGGTCAGCTTGATATCGCCCTTCTTGATGGCGTCGAACACCACCTCGGCCGTCATCAGCTTCATCATGCTGGAGGGCGCGCGCAGCTCGTCGGCGTTCTTCTCGAACAGCACGCTGCCCGAAGAGGCCTCGACCAGGATCGCGGTCGGCGCATCGCCGTCGAACCCGCCCTCTTCCTTCTTGGCGCCCTGGACGCTGTTGTTGGCGGCATAGACCATTCCGCCGCAGCCGATCGCCAGCACGACCGCGGCCGCGATCACGCCACGCCATCCACGCCCGGCGCGAGCGAACAACGTGCGGGGAATTGCGGTATGGGCTGCCATCGGCGATGTCCTGAAAGACTGCGTTCTAACAGCTGGAAGTATCGCAAACAACTGAGGTTTCGCCGCTTGTGCACGGCCGGCTGGATTGCCGCCCGCGCTGAACGCCCGTATCCTTGGAACCAGCTAACGACAGCAGAACCGGCAAACAAGGCGGAAACGCGAATGTCATCCTCCCGCACCATCTCCGCCAACGGCATCGACATGTTCGTGCGCGAGGCCGGGCAAGGCCCACTGATCGTGCTCTGCCATGGCTGGCCGGAGCTGTCCTACTCGTGGCGGCACCAGATCGCAGCGCTCGCCGCGGCAGGCTTTCGGGTCGCGGCCCCCGACATGCGCGGCTTCGGCCGGACCACCGCGCCGGCCGACGTCGGCGCCTACACAATCTTCGATACCGTCGGCGACATGGTCGCGCTGGTGGCCGCGCTCGGCGAGCAGAAGGCGATGATCGTCGGTCACGATTGGGGCGCACCGGTTGCCTGGCACGCGGCCCTGTTCCGCCCTGATATCTTCACCAAGGTCGCGGGCCTCAGTGTGCCGCCGCCGTTCCGTGGCCGCGGCCGTCCGTTGGAAACCCTGCGCGAGAGCGGTATCACCAATTTCTACTGGCAATACTTCCAGCCGCCGGGCGTGGCGGAGGCGGAGTTCGAACGCGACGTCGCCCACACCATGCGGCTGGTGCTCGGGCGCGGCGTCTCCGATCCGAGCTCGATGTTCGTCGACGAAGCCAAGGGCTTCCTCGGCAAGCTCCCGGCTGGAATGCCGCTGCCGGCCTGGCTGACCGAGGCTGATATCGCCGAATTCGCCGAAGGCTACCGGCAGTCCGGCTTCCGCGGCGGTCTGAATTGGTACCGCAATCTCGACCGCAACTGGGAGCTGACCGCGCCCTGGCAGGACGCGCAGATCCATCAACCGTCGCTGTTCATCGCCGGCTCGAACGATTCGGTGATTACCGGGCTGATCGGTGCCAAGCGGGTCGCGGACATGGAGCGTGTGCTGCCGAACCTGCGGCAGAAGCTGATCGTCGAGGGCGCCGGCCACTGGATCCAGCAGGAGCGCCCGGACGAGGTCAACGCCGCGCTGATCGCATTTCTGAAATGATCAGGCCAAAAGCTTGATTCGCAACGGCTTGGTTCAGTAAGCCGCTTGGCTCAGTAGAGCCCGCGCCCGCTCAGGACTTCGGCGGGTCCACGCGCGTCGATCGGCACGTAAGCGGCCGCCGCCGGGCTCGGGGCCGCGGCGTAGCGCGCGTCACCCTCGTAGGAGACTTCGCGCGGATTGTTCGGCACGCGGCGGTGCGACCGGCTTGAGGCCGACATTTCCGAGGTGGCGTTGACCGAGGCGTAGTCGGCCTGGGTGTTGCCGAGGCTGTAGGGCCGCCCCTCCGGCAACGGAACGTCGCCGCGGACCCGGCCCGACGAGGACGACATTTCCGGCACGAACGGCCGCGCGGAGGCGACCCGGACCATCGACGGCGACGGCGCCGGCGTTCCGGTGCGCAGGGTCGCCATTAGCTGGCGGTCGTCGGAACCTTCGAGCGGCGCCCGCCCGACATACTCGACGCGGACGCGCGCGACGCCATTGCCTTTGAAATCAAGAAGTTCGGCGGCTTTGTTCGAGACGTCTATGAGGCGGTTGCCGCGGTATGGGCCGCGATCGTTGACGCGCACCACCAGCGACTTCCCGTTGCTCAGATTGGTGACGCGCGCGTAGCTCGGCATCGGCAAGGTCGGATGGGCGGCCGTGAGCGAGCCCATGTCGAACACCTCGCCATTGGCGGTCAGGCGGCCATGGAAATCATCGCCGTACCAGGACGCCATGCCCTCGGCGCGATAGTTCTCGTTCTCCTCCGGCACATAGGTGCGGCCGGCGACGACATAGGGCTTGCCGATGCGGTAGGTGCCGCCGCCCTTCGGCACGGGGTCACCGAGCGCCACGACGCGCGGGCTCGAGGAGACGCCGTACTTGGGATCGATCCGGCTGGTGAGCTGGTTCGAGGAGGCACAATTGGCGAGGACGAGGCACGAGGCCACCGCAACGGCGCCGCGCGCCGTCCGGATCATCGAATCTGGCCGTCTAATCCCCATCTGCCCCAAGTACCATTCTGCAGGACCCGCGCCTACTTCGAGGCGTCGGGATCGATTCTGTCACTGTGCGGCCCACCTCCGCAGCAGATGGTGAAGATATCGCAACCGGAACACGGCGGAAATGGGGAGAGCCATGAGGCGGTGGCGTCTTGGTGAATGGTCTGTTGCGCCTCCTCCGTCCTTCTACGGACCTCCGTGCGCGCAAAACGCCCGCGCCTGTCCCGCGATCAGACACACTGTTGCAACAAATCATCAGTCGGGGGGCATCTTCAATTCCAACAATTGAATCTTTTTGACTGTGCAAGGCTGCAATCGTTTTCTCTCCCGCGTGGGGCGCAAAGGAAGTTTGCGATGATCGAGACGGTTACAGCGGTGATGGGCCTGGTGAGTGCGGCGATCTTCTTGGCGCACGCCGTGGAAGGCTATCGGTACCGGGCCTGACAGTCCGTTGAAGGCGGAAAGACGCGTCACCTCTTCCCAGGAGAGAAGTTCGGAAAGCTTTAATCAATTCGGATGAGCATCGGTAGAAAGCAGGTGTATCATGCGTAGTCACGATTTAGTCTCCGACGGATTTCTAACCCTGACCGCAGCGAGCCTCGTGTTGCTGTGCTCCAGCCTGCTGGCATTTGCCTTCGGCTGAACCCGTGATGCCCTGGGCGCTATATCTGCGCCCATGCGATAGGCGTCGGCCACCCTCACCTCATTTCCCTCGCCGGCCGGACTTCCGCGTCAGCCTTCAATAGCTGGCGATGCCAACCAGGCAAGCGCTCGGCTGATATGATCTGCACGGCAGATCCGCCGCCTTCTCCCAGCCCCAGTCCTGACGCACCCCTCCACCTTTCCAGCGAGAGGATTCGCGAATGACCGGCGGCTTACGAGAAGGAACGTCTGCGCTGCTCGTCAGCACGGATGGCCGGTTGCTGATGCAACTGCGCGACGACCTTCCCCACGTTTCCGATCCGGGCAAGATCAGCCTGTTTGGCGGGCGGCGGGAGGGCAGCGAGACCTTCCTGGAATGCGTGGTGCGCGAAATCCACGAGGAGATTGGCTACTACTTGCCGCCCGCGCGTTTTGAGCGGATCGGTCGTTATTTCGGGCCGGATCATTCGACGCCAGGCGGCACCCTTCGCGGCGAGGTATTCCTCGCGCGGGAGGTGCCGATCGACCGGTTGAAGGTCACTGAAGGTCGCCTCGAGATCGTGGCCGTGGACGACATCGAACGCATCAGCGGCAGGCTCGCACGCCCGGCAGAATATGCGCTGGCGATCTTTCGGAAGCGCGAACCGACTACCTGAACGATGAAACCAGCGCGCGGACGAGATCGTCGATCATCGGCAGCGCAACCGCAGGCTGGGCAACATCGATATCGTGCACATGCCAGTAAGTCACGTTGTCGGCGACCTCGGGGAACCGCCGCTCGATGAGCGGACGATGCTCGGCCTCCTTGAGCGCAATCACCAGGTCCACGCCGTCGAAATCGGCCAATGAACATGGCTGCGGATAGCGCGCTGCCCCCTCCGGAACGATGCCGTTGGCGCGAAGCCGGTCATCAGCGAACACCGACATGGCTCCGACATTGTCGGGCGAGCCCCGTTCGGCGGCGCCTCTCGATGAGGCGCGCCACGGCAGGTTTTCGCGGCGGGCAAGATGATTGAACAGCTCCTCTGCGTATCGACTGCGGTAGTAGTTGCCGGTGCAAAGGAACAGGACGCGCTTCATGGACACCATGATGGCCAACGGCGGTGGTCGCGGTCAACCTTGGTGCGTGCCTGCGACGATGACCCGCGGCCGATTGCTGCTGGTGGACCAAGCAACCGGCCCACTTCACTCCGGTGTTCTCGCCAAGTTCGCGTGCCGTAACGAAAAACGGCCTCAGCTTGGGGATTGCTGAGGCCGTCATTCCGTCTGCCTGGGGCGCGGGCGCCAGTAAGTAGGCCGCCTCGATTCAGCAGAGCGCCGGTACATCCGCGGCAGCCCGAATTGTACTCGACGTCGGAGCGGGCTTGCCGAGGTTTCACGGGGTACCCCACAGGGCGCATCCGAGGGTCTGCCTGCTTCGCGCTACTACCGCAACGTAAGCCCCCAGAAGGCGATGAGCAGCAAGGCGCAAGCGCCCAATCCCATCAGCAGCACGACGGCTTCCAGCATCATGGCCGAATCAACTCCGCCCGTGGCCGAAGCATGCGCGCGAGCGCAGCGTTTGTCGTCGCCCACCTCTAACGCCACCCCAATAAAAAACGACCTCGACGCAGGGAGCGTCGAGGCCGCATTCAATCTCCCGCAGTCGGGGTTGGGCAACTGAGACGACGGGAGCAAAGGACTACTCCCGACACTTCCACTTGTTCCCGGGGCGTCAACCCACCCTTAAATTTTCAGCGGATGTTTTGCCGCGATTTTCCTGGACTTCGTAGCTTACCTTCGCCCCCTCATCGAGGCTGCTCAGTCCCGCTTTCGAGACCGCTGAGATGTGCACGAAGACGTCTTTGCCGCCGCCGTCCGGCTGAATGAAACCATAGCCCTTCGTCGAGTTGAACCACTTCACAGTACCTGTCGCCACTAGACAAATCTCCCTTGATCTAATGGTGGCCAGCGTAGGTCGATAGCAAAGCAGGCCGCAAGGATATCCGGCCCGTGTGCGTCGGTAGCGGCCTCTACTCGCCGAAAAACGATATCTATTCTTCGTCAGGCCAAGCGAGGCCGTTAGCAAATCAGCAAGCCGGTCGGCGATGCGCATTTTCCACACGAAAGACCGGTGGAAGGCCATTTTCGAGGGACGCACGAAACCGGCCTGAAACAATGGACCTATACCACACCTTCACGAATTGATCGGGGGCAAGCGTCATGATGGAAGCCGCTATCGTCGTATTGCTGTGCCTAAGCGCCGTGATCCTGGGTGCCCACGCCTACGACGCCTTCCGCTTTCGCGCTGATTGACCAGTCAACGTGCCCAGGGCCAGAAGCGATAGAAATCCATTCCGTATGACTTGCAGGTAACAACTCCTCGCAGCGGCTTGTCGTCAAATCGACCGGCGATCTCCCTGTGGCGCACCTAGAGCGCCCCATTCCATGTAAGCAATCTTGCCGTCTACATCGAATTCTATAATCGCAGTCGTTGCACCACGCGGTGTAACGAAGGATATCGATGTCCCATTCAAGACCGGCTTTAGATCGCTGATCTCGGACGGAACGCAGTCGTCCAAACGCTCTTTCCAGAAGGCCATCAATCGCGCTTTGCTGGCGACGGTTTCCCTAACGCAGCATCGACAATCCACGACAGCAGAGTCGGCGTGCATCTGTACAATCGCGTTAAGGTCGCGCGCGCGATAGGCGTTCAGCCAATCAATCGCTGCGGCCATTGGGTCAAAGGACATATTTCCTCACCTACATCCGTATCGTAGCTGAGGAATAGAGCGCTTCTGGGAGGAGCCGATACTGGGAAAAATACTGCCCGGGTGAAAGCCACCTCAGTTGGCGGCGTCGTTCAAAAGAAGGCGCTGCTGCAAATCAATTTGGTCGCGGGCCTGCGATGCCGGACCCAAGCCACCGTCGGCGGCATCGCAGTTTCGCGAGAAATCCCCGATGTACACATACTCCGAATTTGACGGTCGTCGCGAACTGACAGTCATCGTGGCGTCGATTCTTGCATCTAGAGTAACGACGGTAACCGGCGCGAAAGCGCCTCCGAGACACAGGGGGCGTAAATGGAAGAACGAAAGATTGCGAAGTTGCGCGTGCACGAGCAAAACATCGAGCATTACCGAGGGTTGCTTCGCACCAGACTTAGCGAAGTCGAGACTCACTTCATCGAGCGGCGCTTATCCGAAGAGCGTATCGCAATCGAGATGCTGAAGTTTATGAACCGTCGGGAAACATCACCCAAGACGGATCTGTTCGCATAAGGCGACACTACATACCCCTTCGGTAGTACCCCGTTTGCGAGATGAACCTTGGTGCGCTTTGTGCTGACCCCTCACATGTCGGGATTTTGCACATCCTTCCCGAGGCTAGGATCAACGCCGCCAGCGAGCATTTTAAGCTTGGCGGCGTTGTTGCGCGTAAGCTCAGGTCTTGCCCTTCACGCGAATGCCGATCGCGATCCAGCCCGAACTCGCCCGCCAGTTCGCAGCGGGCACACGCGCCTATCAAGAAACGCCACAGCAAAGGCCTGGAGCGACCTCCAGCCCAACTCGGGGTTCCACAATCTCCGGCACGCCCTTGCGTCCCGGCTGATCGATGCCGGCGTGGATATCGTCACTCTCTCAGGGCGCCTTGGGCACGCGAGGCCGGACATCACCTTGCGCGTCTACGCCCACTTGTTTAGGAACGGCGACGGCAAGGCGGCGGCGATCAATGCGGCGCTGGCGCGTGAGCTGCCAATCGGGTGCCAATTTCGCGGTTCGTTCTCTTCGAGTCCGCCGTTAAGCACTTGAAATTGTTGGTTTGGAAGGGTGGCCGAGTGGTTTAAGGCACCGGTCTTGAAAACCGGCGTGCCCGCAAGGGTACCGTGGGTTCGAATCCCACCCCTTCCGCCAGTACACTGTTCTCCGTTGTTCACCGCTGTTCGGAATCCCCAACAAAATCAGCGTTTTCGTCAGCTGGCTGTATTCCCAGTTCGCTGTCGTTCCTCACAATCGAAGCGCAAACCGTGGCTTGGGACCGTGGGTTCGGAGGATGGCCTTCATCGGAGGAACATATGGCTGGAAAGCTCAAGCCACTCGATGTCGAGCGCGAAACGAAGCGGGCAAGTACGGCGACGGCGGTGCGCTTTATCTGATAGTCAATGGGCCCGCGGCGAAGAGTTGGTCCTATCGTGATTGGAAGGACGGAAAGGAGCGCTGGCACGGCTTGGGTTCCTTCAAGGACGTGTCGCTCAAGAACGCACGCCTTGAACGCGATGCCGCCGCTTGCGGGTGACGGGCGATCGCAACACGACCGGCGTCGAGAACGAAAGATTGCGATGCCGCGCGTGCGCAAGCAGACATCGAGCATCACCGAGGGTACTTCGCAACAAACTTAGCGAAGTCGGAACTCACTCATCGAGCGGCGCTTATCCGTAGAGCATTTCGCGATCGAGATGCTGAAGTTCATGACCCGTTGGAAACCAAGACGGATCTGTTCGCATCTGGCGACACTACATAACCCTTGTGTGGTAGCCCGTTTGCGAGATGAACCTTGGCACGCTTTGTGCTGACTTCCCTCATGTCGGGACTTTGCACATCCTTCCCGGGGCTAGACCAACGCCGCCAGCGAGCATTTTAAGCTTGGCGGCGTTGTTGTTCGCGGGGTGCGATAGTCGCTACCGCGCTTCTGCTTCCGAATAATCCGTGTGACCATGATGCCTCAGCAATGACAGCGCGGATCAAGCGCGCATGAAACAGTCAGGCCGACGAGCGCAAGCATATCGCGTTCACCGGCGAGCACACGTTCGCCGCCTTGCCGGCCAAAGTGAAGCGCGCGATCGGCATTCTCGACGTACCAGCGAACTGACCTATGAGCGATGACGATCGTTCCTCCAGATACGGCTGCGGTTTGGCGGTCTGCTTCATTGCAGTCGGCCTGTGGCTGCTCATTTTTGTGGGCGTTGAGATGGCGAGGTATTATTACGGGTGAGCGCGATGACGCCCAACAACCGATGCACGCATACCAGCGGAGCCTGAGCGGGCGTTGGATCGCCTCCATGGCCGGTCCGGCGACATCATCCTGATACGGCTCTTGTCAATTCGGCAAGCTCTGCATCTGCATCGACAATGCCTTGGGCGGCGGCCATTTCGAACCAGTAACTCGCCTGCTTGGGATCACTGTGGCCAGCCGCACCGCTACGCAAATAGCGCCCGAGCATGAGTTGAGCTTGACCGTGACCGCGCTCCGCGGCCGCGCGAAACCAACGCTCGGCTTTGCTTCGATCCACGGGAATGGCATGACCGCCGCTATACATAGCCCCTAGTGCAAACATTGCTCCAGCGTGGCCATTCGCTGCGGCCTGTTCGCATAGTTTGAGCGCGGCAGGAGCATCCTGTGGACCCCCTCGACCGTTCACGAGCATCTCAGCCAGAGCAACCTGAGCATCGGTGATGCCTCCCTCCGCCGCCCGCGCGAACCAGCCTCGTGCTGCCTTCGGGTCGGCCGGCACACCTCGGCCATCGGCGACAAGACGACCGATCATGAACTGCGCTTCTGGAACTCCTTCGGCTGCACGCCGCAGCCAGACTGCGGCCTGCTGTTCGTTGCGCTCGACACCTATGCCCTGAAGAAGGCAAACGCCGAGATTGAACGCGGCGACAAGATTGCCGCGTTGCGCTGTCTGCATGAACCAATCCGCGACCGGCGGACATTCCTCTCCTCTGACCGCTCGTTCCAGCAGGTCATTTCCGACGTCGACTTGAGCATCCAAATTTCCGGCCTCGGCGGCGATGCGCAACCAGCGGGCCGCTTCATGATTGTCCTGAGGGACTCCGGCTCCGGTCATGTAAAACGAACTCAACGACCGAGCGGCCGCCGCGTTGCCACCCTCCGCCGCACGACGATACCAGTTTGCCGCTTCCACATAGTTCGGCGGCAATGCTCCGCCCTTGGCATAAAGGTTGCCGACCAGTTCCGCAGCACGAGCGTCACCTGCCAAGGCAGCACGACGAAGCCACGTCTCGCCCAACACCAGATCCCTGGCAACAACGCTACCTTCAATCAGCATCGTCCCCCATTTAATCTGCGCACCGCGGTGTCCCAGCTCGGCAGCTTTACGGTAAAGTTCAGCGGTTGCAGTGGGATCGTGTTCGCCGCTGATCCCTCCTTCGGTGAGCACACCCAGCATGAACACGGCCGTAGGAATTTCAGCAGCCGCCGCTGCTTTCATGTTTTCAACGATCTCGTCCCTGTGAGCGGCCCGGTTCGGGTCTCCGGCGAGCGACAGCGCATATCCCAACTGTCCTTGGGCGCAGCCTGCGGAGGCGGAGCGGCTATACCATTCCCTCGCCTGTATCTGGTCTCTGAGCGGTGGCGGACCGTAGGTTAAAATGTAAGCGAGCAGAGCCTGCCCGTCGGGAGATCCGGCGTCAGCCGCCATGCGAGCCCATCTCAGGGCGGCGTCGAAATCTGGCCTTGACGTGCTGTCCTGTGAAAATAGTCGCGCTGCGGCGTCGCCGCGGTCCTCTCGCGCTTGCGAACCGAGCCCCTGGAGCAAGAGCGAAGCCAGCAAAGACTGCGCCTCGACGTTGCCGTTCAAGGCCGACCGTTCCAACCAGCGCGCTCCCTCTGTCCGACTGTACGGTACGCCGGCGCCTTGAAGATAAAGCCTTCCAATATGATAGGCGGCTTCCGCGCTGCCGGCTTCGGCCATTCGGGCCAGATGCGGCAACGCTTCAGCAAACCGCTCTTTCTCAATTAGAGCGATCGCTCGGCGCAGCCCCGCCTCGGGGGAGGCCTTTCCGATCAAGCGATCAAAGAGCATTTCCCGAAGGCTCCATCCGTCAGCACTGCAGAGCCAAATCGATCACGGCTCGCGCAACGCTTCCTGCGTCACCGGAAGCATCAGGCCGAGCATGTATGTTAGCACGGTCCGCTGACCAACCTTAATATCGGCGGTTACGGGCATGCCTGGTGTGAGTTGGAAACCGGCCGGCACGCCATGCAGGGCCACGCGATCAATACTGATCCGAGTGCGGTAAAATGGTTCCAGGTTCGTCGTCGGAATGGCACTCGTAGGATTGCGCGCCTCAACCTGGGCATTGAAGCTATCCGGACTCACGATTCGTACGGCTCCCTCCGCCATCCCGTACTGGGAGAATGGAAACGTGTCGAACTTGACGGACACGGGATCCTTGACATGCACGAAGCCGTTATCTTTGCCCGCAATGTTGGCCTCGACCTCAAGTGGTGCGTCGGCCGGCACGAGCGTAATGAATTGCTGCCCCGACTGCATGACGGAACCCACCGAAACCTTTGCGACGGATTGCACGATCGCATCAAGCCCGGCGCGGATCTCGACCAATTTGCGTCGTAGGTTGGCTTTGGTCAGCAACTCCCGCGTGTCGGCTGCCTTGACACTGATCTCCTGCAACTTCTGCGAAGCTTCCGCCTTCCAGCCGCGGACGTAGGCGTCACGGTCCGAAGCAAGGGCCGATTGATCGCGCTTCGCCCCCTCCCCGGTAGCGACCGCGTTGGAAAGCGACCGCTGCATTTCAACGCGTGTATCCTTGGCGATCAGCGAGTTCAGCCGACTTCCGGTTTGGGTCGCCTCCAGCTGCTTACGCATATCCTCGATGCTCTGAGCCACACCGAGGCGCTCGCGATAGCCCACAGCATCGGATTCCGATCTCGCTATTACGGAGTTCAGTTCCTGCAGCCGGTGCTCGTAGTTTTCGATCTTGGAATCGAATTGCGCTTTTCGGTGACTGAAAATCGAAGCCTGCAGGGCCCAGTTTGGATCATCGCCGGAGTAGGTGAACGGTTGGCCATCCGCCTCGGCACGCAGACGCGCGAGTTCGGGCTCAAGGCTGTTCAGTTGCCCCTCGAGGGCCACTCGATCTGCTTCGGCGAAGGTCGGATCGAGGCGCGCCAGCACATCGCCCGCCCGGACATGCTGGCCCTCGCTTACGTCGATCGAACGGACGATAGCCGTTTCCAGCGGTTGAACGAGGATGGTGGAAGATTGCGAGACCACCAGACCGCGCGCAGTGATGACCTGATCGACGGGCAATACCCCCGCAACAAGGACCATAGCAGCGACCATGCTGGAGACGATCCAAATCGTGCCACGTGCGGAGCGCGGTACGGGAGCATTGATGATCGCCGTCGACGGTTGCTGAAACTCAAGGATCACCGGCAGCGTCGGATCGTTCCTCTTCGCCCTGGTCGGTAGCGGCAGCAAATTGGCTTGGACTTCGCTCATGGTTCGTTCGCTCCGCCCGAGACCAGCTTCGGAGTAACGGACTGGCGCGCCGGTTCGCTATGGCGGTTTTGCTGGTTCCAAAGCTGTCGATAGATGGCGCAACGCTCGACCAAAACACTGTGCGCGCCGCAATCGACGATCTTACCCTGATCGAGGACCAAAATCTGATCGCAGCCAACCAATGACGACAGCCGGTGTGAAACGATGATCATCGTCCGTCCGCTCGCAATGCGCTCGAGGTTGGCCGTCACGACAGCTTCGCTTTCGGGATCGAGGGCACTGGTCGCTTCGTCCAATACCAGGATGCGCGGATCGGTGATGAGCGCTCGTGCGATCGCCAACCGCTGCCGTTGTCCGCCAGACAGGTTCGGAGATCCTTCTTCTATGTAGGTCTCAAATCCATTGGGCATCCGCTCGATGAATTCCTCCGCGCCGGCGAGCCTTGCCGCATAGACAGCATCTGATAACGTCAAGCCCGGTCGACCGGCGATGATGTTATCTCTGATGGAGCCACGAAACAGGAAGTTCTCCTGCAAGACGACACCGAGGCTTTGCCGAAGGTGACGCAGATCAACATCGCGCAGGTCGGCGCCATCGATCTTCACAAATCCCTTATAGTCACGATTGATTGCCTGCAGCAGGCGCGTAACCGTCGACTTGCCCGATCCGCTGCGACCCACAATGCCCAGCGTCGATCCTGCCGGAACCGAGAAGCTGATCCTGTCGAGCGCCGGGATGGTCGTGTTGAGGTAAGTGAAGCTGACGTCCTGGAAGGCGATTTCGCCTGCGAACTTCGGTCTGAGGCCCGCCGCTCGCGCGCTGCTCTCGGCTGGCCGATTAAGTACGGAACTTGCCTCTCCGATCGCCGCCCCAACCTCCTCATAGTCC
Source organism: Bradyrhizobium sp. USDA 3240 (assembly GCF_054063295.1). Classification (NCBI taxonomy): domain Bacteria; kingdom Pseudomonadati; phylum Pseudomonadota; class Alphaproteobacteria; order Hyphomicrobiales; family Nitrobacteraceae; genus Bradyrhizobium; species Bradyrhizobium sp. USDA 3240. The sequence goes on along the minus strand of NZ_JBSSGD010000002.1, from coordinate 8,821,807 downwards.
TCGATCAACCGCGCCAACCCAACGAGTGGCTGGGCAACCCGCGCGCTCAGCATCAGGAACGCGAATAATCCGCCTACCATGTAGCCTGACGAGTCGTTCATCGCCAGATACGCACCGAGCATGGTCGTGCCGAGCACCATGAAGCGCTCGATCGGCGTAACCAAAGTCTGCGGCCAGTTGGACAGACGGCCGAATTCCAGCCGCCATTTGCCGGCCTCTGCAATCCGCTCATCCCAAAGAGCGCGACGTTGTGGCTCGAGAGCCAACGCCTTGACCGTCTTGATGCCCACGATCGTCTCGCCGAGCGTCGCCGACTTCCAGGTCTCGGCGGTAGCGACCCGTCCGTACATCTCGCGCATCGGCTTCAGGAATGCGATGATGATCAACAAGATTGCGCCGGCGCAGCCGAGCACAATGCTAGCCAGGATCGGGCTGAGATAGAACAGGAACGGGAGCAGCACGCAAAGCGTCATCAGGTCGAGAAACGTCGTCAGAAGGCGGCCGGTCAGAAATTCGCGAACACGATAGACCTGCGCGATACGGTACATCGTTTCACCCGCAGGATGTCGCTCGAAGTAATCGAGCGGCAGGCGAAGCAGCCGGTTGAAGACGTGCAGATTGAGTTTTGCATCAAGCCGGGCGCCGACCACCGCGATGATATGACGTCGCGCATGTCCCAAAAGGGCCTCATAGACGATCACGACCGTCATGACGGCGGCGAGCATGACCAAGGTGGACGTACTGTGGAATTGCAGGACCTTGTTGACCATCGTCATCAGCCAGAAGCGGTGGGAAGATGGTCAGGAAGCTGATTGTGAGCGAAGCAATACCGATGTCCCGCAACAAGCGCCGTTCATGCAGAACGAGATCGAAAAGCCAGCGCAGGTCAAACGGCGCGTCGGCTGCAACGCGGCTTCGGCTCGCGCGCACCAGGATGGCTTCGCCGTTCCACACCTGCGAAAGGCGCAACTCGTCGACGGGAACGGCCCCGTCCGCAGCAGCGCCGGGATCCCTGAGCATGACGATATTCTGATCGGCGTTCGCACCAACCATGAGCGCAGCGCTACCGTCGGCAAACAACAAGATGACGGGCCCGGCTTCGCTCATCCCGAGCAATTGGCGCCAGCTGGTTCGTACCGCGCGAGACCATAGGCCGGCATTCTGCGCCCAGGCCGAGAGCGCTGCAGCCGATGGATAGATTTCGGATTCACCCGTTCTCAATTCTGCGACGTCGAGCTCGACGCCGTGATGACGCGCGACCTGGACAACCGCCTGCAATCGCGCCTGGTATTGCGGACTGCGTTGCGCTTCCATTCGATTGATCGAAGGCCCTTGTTGCGGACCAACTCCGATTGATTTCGGCTCGGATGAGACGGCCCGCGGCTTTGACCGAGCCTCTACGTTGACCTTTGCGGCGAGATTCGCGCAAAGCCGTTGCGCGGACAAACGTGCGCGAACGCCGAGGTCGATCAATAACTCGCTTCTTCCACGGAGAGAATCCATGAATGAATGCAGGTGATCGGACCATCGCGTTGCGAATTGCGCTTTCGTCGCTTTCCATGAGGCACGTCGCGATGCTCTCGGCTTTTGGGTAACGTGTGGACGGCCCTTCGGACGTGCAGTAGCAATATCCGGTGACACCACAACCTGCGGCCTGTCGTCGTGCTGCACGGGGATGACGTTCAGATCGCCGCGTATATTGAACGACTGTGTTCGCGCCGGTGCCGTTACGCCAGGGCGGGCCTGCCCTTCCACGCGCCACACCGCCTCATCGAAATCACTTTTCTCATTGTCGACTTGGGCTTGCGACAGATCGATTCTGGCGGCTAGCCGGCTCTCCAAAAGGGCGCGTGCCCGGCTGTAAAGCGCGTTGCGCGACGCCTCGTCGCTCGCCGACAGATCGTCAATGGCGTTCTGCAGCAAGCGGACATACTTGCCTGGCCCTGGCTCCCCAAAGGCGCCCCTATGCGGGTCCACGGTCACCCTCCAAAATCGACAACAGAATGAAATTTCTTCGCTATATCCCGGCAATCTAGACGAATTCGATGGGCCGTAACACCGAAATCCCCGCTATTGGTTGATGCGCTTGGGACCCGTTTTCACCCACGTTTCACCCGATCGCGAACAATTGCCTTAGCCGGGACGGCAATTCGCCGGTGGAACCAATCGCAACACAGCTTTTTGTCCATAAGTCGAGATAGCGCTCGATCGGAACGGATGTCCGTTCCGGCCAGCGGTTCAAGGCTCCCAGATCATCGAGGCAGGCCGGTTTGCCCACCTTGACGTCCTCGTAGATATGAAGGACGCCGACCACGGCGGGGCCCCACGGAACTTCCTTTCCTGATCTGGCTTCCAGCTTCGTTCGATTTGTCCGGAACCACTCGGCCGGTGAAAGATCGTCAGCTTTGAACTTGTCCAGCAGCGCTGAGCCATATTGACGAATGGCGCGGGCAAATCCTGCGTCTCCCGCAAATGGCGGCGATCGCTCCCAACTGCCGGCTAGCAGCCGCAGACCGCGAACCGAAAATGTCTCCACCAGCACCTCCTCGAGCCATTGTGTCGGAGGCTGCGGTTTCGCGGAGAACTGCCAGCTGTTGCACAACACGTGCCCGAGCTCATGACCGAATTGATAGGCGAGCCTGCACCAATCCGCGTACCCGACGTTTACGACGATCGATGCCATGTCAGGTTGGTCGCTGTGCAACCAGATCGCCGGCGTGACTTCGTCGCGATTTTCGATACGGATCTTCTTGGGTTGCCGATCCGACAGCAATCGCAATCCTGATAGATCGACCTCCCGGATGCGGTTGAGCACGCGCATCACGGCGTCGGTCGGCGCCGCATGCCAATCGCCCGATAATTCGATCGGACCACTCAGCAGGCCTTCAGTCGGAGCGATCTCGCGTCCGAGAGCCCTCCTGCTGCCTTCCATGGCGACAACGGCCGCGCTGCTCGCGAGAACGAGGAAGCGTCGGCGGTCGATCAGGGCAGTGCCAGCCATCGGCTACTCTCGGCCTGGTCGAACAAGAAGCCAGGGATGCGCGATCCCTGGCTTCGTTGTCAGTCGTTGCTTTAGCCGCCGACCTTAATGGTCGTTCTTCGGCAAGTTGAGGTTTGGCCGATTTGATTGATCGAATTGACCAATCGTTCCGGCACCACCTGGACTGTTCTGATCGAAAGCTGAGCCGCCATCGGTGTTGCCCATGCGGGACAACAGCATCTGCGCCAAGCTCTTGATCGTCGTGAGATCGGCCTGCAACTGCTGGCCATTCATTGACCCTCCCGCCATTGCCAGCGCCAGGTCCGCGACTGCAGCCTCCAACTTTAGCAGCACCGGACTCAACGTTCCAACGGTCGTATCGGGATTGATCGTCGTGGTCAGCGACGTCTGATCGTCATGATGACCAGATGTTCCTGTTGGGCCCGCCGAGCCTGTCGAGCCCGTCGTTCCAGCTCCCGTCGCACCGGTAGCTCCGGTCGAACTGGTAGCGCCTCGTGCGCCAGTCGCACCGGTTGCACCCGTCGCTCCGGCAGTGCCCGTCGGACCCGTTGGGCCGGTATGACCCCTGTGGCCTCTCGGACCAGTCGGACCCTTCGGACCTCGTGGACCGGTCGAGCCGGTCGCCCCGGTCGAGCCTGCCGAGCCTGTCGCACCCGTGGCTCCGCCTGCACCCGTCGAGCCCGTAGCACCGGTGGCCCCAGTAGCGCCAGGATTGCCGGTTGCCCCACTCGCTCCCGTCGCGCCGGTTGCCCCAGTGGCTCCGGTCGAGCCTGTAGCGCCCGTGGCTCCGGTACGGCCTGTTGCGCCGGTTTTGCCTCGCGGGCCTGTTGGTCCGGTCGGCCCCCTCGGGCCAGTTGCGCCGGTGGCTCCCGTTCGTCCGGTTGCGCCGGTCGAGCCGGTGGCTCCAGTTGCACCCGTCGAGCCGGTTGCACCAGTTGCACCCGTCGAGCCGGTCGCACCAGTTGCACCCGTCGAGCCCGTGGCTCCCGTCGAGCCGGTGGCTCCCGTGGCGCCGGTCGAGCCCGTCGCACCAGTTGCACCCGTCGAGCCGGTGGCACCAGTTGCACCCGTCGAGCCGGTGGCTCCCGTCGCACCCGTCGAGCCGGTGGCTCCCGTCGCACCTGTCGAGCCGGTGGCTCCAGCTGCACCCGTCGAGCCGGTGGCACCAGTTGCACCCGTCGAGCCGGTGGCTCCCGTGGCGCCGGTCGAGCCCGTCGCACCAGTTGCACCCGTCGAGCCGGTGGCTCCCGTGGCGCCGGTCGAGCCGGTCGCACCAGTTGCACCCGTCGAGCCGGTGGCTCCCGTCGCACCTGTCGAGCCGGTCGCTCCAGTTGCACCCGTCGAGCCGGTGGCACCAGTTGCACCCGTCGAGCCGGTGGCACCAGTTGCACCCGTCGAGCCGGTGGCACCAGTTGCACCCGTCGAGCCGGTGGCTCCCGTCGCACCCGTCGAGCCGGTGGCTCCCGTCGCACCCGTCGAGCCGGTGGCTCCCGTCGCACCTGTCGAGCCGGTGGCACCAGTTGCACCCGTCGAGCCGGTGGCTCCCGTGGCGCCGGTCGAGCCCGTCGCACCAGTTGCACCCGTCGAGCCGGTGGCTCCCGTCGCACCTGTCGAGCCGGTCGCTCCAGTCGCACCCGTCGAGCCGGTGGCTCCCGTCGCACCTGTCGAGCCGGTCGCACCAGTCGAGCCGGTCGCACCCGTCGACCCGGTGGCACCGGTCGAGCCGGTGGCACCCGTGGCTCCGGTCGCTCCTGTCGAACCAGTGGCCCCAGTCGAGCCGGTAGCACCAGTTGCACCCGTCGATCCGGTTCGGCCAGTCGCCCCTGTCGAGCCGGTGGCGCCTGTAGAACCCGTGGCCCCTGTTGCGCCGGTCGCACCGGTGCGCCCGGTTGCACCAGTGTTGCCTCGCGGGCCCGTCGGGCCCGTAGGCCCTGTTGGTCCGGTCGCACCCGTCGCTCCGGTTCGGCCAGTGGCACCCGTCGATCCGGTTGCACCCGTCGAGCCCGTGGCTCCGGTCGCACCTGTGGCTCCGGTTGCTCCAGTGCCACCCGTTGCTCCCGTCGCGCCTGTCGAACCAGTAGCCCCAGTCGCGCCGGTTGCGCCGGTTGCGCCGGTAGCACCTGTGGCTCCGGTTGCACCTGTCGAGCCCGTGGCTCCGGTCGCACCTGTGGCTCCCGTTACCCCGGTCGATCCGGTTGCGCCGGTCGAACCCGTCGCGCCAGTCGCACCAGGATCGCCGGTCGCGCCGGTGGCACCCGTAGCTCCGGTGTCACCTGTTGCTCCCGTTGCGCCGGTCGAACCAGTGGCCCCAGTCGAGCCGGTAGCACCGGTCGATCCGGTTGCGCCTGTCGAGCCCGTGGCTCCGGTTGCACCTGTGGCTCCGGTTGCTCCAGTGTTACCTGTTGCTCCCGTCGCGCCTGTCGAACCAGTAGCCCCAGTCGCGCCGGTTGCACCGGTCGATCCGGTCGCACCAGTCGAGCCGGTCGCACCCGTCGAGCCCGTAGCTCCGGTCGCACCTGTGGCTCCGGTTGCTCCAGTGTTACCTGTTGCTCCCGTCGCGCCTGTCGAACCAGTGGCCCCAGTCGCGCCGGTTGCACCGGTCGATCCGGTCGCACCAGTCGAGCCGGTAGCTCCCGTCGAGCCGGTGGCGCCCGTCGAACCAGTGGCCCCCGTCGAGCCGGTGGCGCCTGTACGCCCGGTCGCACCCGTTGCCCCAGTGGCGCCGGTCGAACCGGTTGCACCGGTGCGACCAGTCGCACCAGTGTTGCCGCGCGGACCCGTCGGTCCCGTAGGCCCTGTCGGTCCGGTCGCACCCGTCGCACCGGTCCGGCCGGTCGCACCCGTCGAGCCCGTGGCACCGGTTGAACCTGTAGCTCCAGATGCGCCCGTCGCACCTGTGGCTCCAGTTGATCCTGTCGAACCCGTCGAGCCGGTTGCTCCCGTATTACCAGTTGCTCCTGTCGAGCCCGTTGCTCCCGTCGAACCCGTCGCGCCAGGATCACCGGTCGCTCCAGTTGCGCCAGTCGAGCCGGTGGCTCCCGTCGCACCCGTGGCGCCGGTCGATCCTGTGGCACCGGTTGCGCCGGTGTCGCCCGTCGCGCCTGTTGCTCCGGTCGATCCTGTGGCACCGGTTGCGCCGGTGTCACCCGTCGCGCCTGTTGCTCCGGTCGATCCTGTGGCGCCGGTCGCGCCGGTATCACCCGTCGCGCCCGTCGCACCGGTCGATCCTGTGGCACCGGTTGCGCCGGTGTCGCCCGTCGCGCCTGTTGCTCCGGTCGATCCTGTGGCGCCGGTCGCGCCGGTGTCACCCGTCGCACCCGTGGCGCCGGTCGATCCTGTGGCGCCGGTTGCGCCGGTGTCACCCGTCGCGCCGGTCGATCCTGTGGCTCCGGTTGCGCCGGTGTCACCCGTCGCACCCGTGGCGCCGGTCGCACCTGTGGCGCCGGTTGCGCCGGTGTCGCCCGTCGCGCCGGTCAATCCTGTGGCGCCGGTTGCGCCGGTGTCACCCGTCGCACCCGTGGCGCCGGTCGATCCTGTGGCGCCGGTTGCGCCGGTGTCGCCCGTCGCACCCGTGGAGCCTGTCGATCCTGTGGCTCCGGTTGCACCGGTGTCGCCCGTCGCACCCGTGGCGCCGGTCGAACCCGTGGCTCCGGTTGCGCCGGTGTCGCCCGTCGCACCCGTGGCGCCGGTCGAACCTGTGGCTCCGGTTGCGCCGGTGTCGCCCGTCGCACCCGTGGCGCCGGTCGATCCTGTGGCGCCGGTTGCGCCGGTGTCGCCCGTCGTACCCGTGGCGCCGGTCGCACCTGTGGCGCCGGTGTCGCCCGTCGCACCCGTGGAGCCTGTCGATCCTGTGGCACCGGTTGCGCCGGTGTCGCCCGTCGCGCCTGTTGCTCCAGTCGCGCCGGTATCGCCCGTTGCACCGGTCGATCCTGTGGCGCCGGTTGCGCCGGTCACACCCGTAGCGCCGGTTGCTCCTGTCGAACCCGTACCGCCAGTCGCACCTGTGGCGCCGGTTGCTCCCGTGGCACCCGTCGAGCCGGTGCCACCCGTCGCACCTGTGGCGCCGGTTGCCCCCGTCGAACCCGTGCCGCCGGTCGCTCCCGTGGCACCCGTCGAGCCGGTGCCACCCGTCGCTCCCGTAGCGCCGGTTGCTCCTGTTGAACCCGTGCCGCCAGTTGCTCCCGTGGCACCCGTCGAGCCGGTCGCTCCCGTCCTGCCCGTGGCACCGGTCGCACCGGTTGAGCCTGTCGCACCCGTAGCGCCGGTGGGGCCCGCATTGCTGCTGGGACCAGTCAGAGTGAAGGTCTCACCATTGCTCGTACCATCAATCGTCGAACCAAACGTATTGACAATGGTGTAAGTGCCTGTGGAGCTAACGAGTACGTTTAGCTGGAACGCGACGTTGTTGATATTCGGGATTGAAAACGAACCAACAACGGTGATCACTCCACCGATTGTGGTTTCGATGTAGTAGGTGCCGCTCGACAGGCGACCACTGCCATTGCCTACGGCGCCGGTGATCGTAACGTAATCATCGACCACGGCCAGGAGACCCGCATAGGTCGACTGCACGTCTGGCGCAAACGGCAAGTGCTGCCCGTCGTCCCTTGAGCTAACCAGACTCCACGTCCCTCCGCGGCGCACGTCGCCGATTGGCCCACATGCTGCCGCAACGCCCGTGCCAAACTCATGCTTAAGCGCTGCAACGAATGTCGTGCCGAGAGATCCTTGAGCGACATTGCAACTCCAGAGCCGTACATCTCCTTCTTCGGCAAGAGCGCTGCCAATGCGGGCCAAGTCTTCAGAGTGATCTGGCAGGGTATCAACCGACCACTCGTCAGATGTGAAGCAAACGCGCCCGGGCGCGCCATGTGCGACGATGTGAATCGCATCGAGACCTTCAATCCCCTCGAGCGCTTCGGCCATCTGCCGCGCTGCGGACCTGCCAGGATCAAGTACCAGCGCCTGAACTTCGGGACGCAGATTTTCCAGCAGTGTATTTAGATCGGGAACGAATGGATCGACGAACAGAAGCTCTGAGTGGGCCATGAAATTGGTCCTGTTTTAGCTTGCAACAATTCGCGCCGAGCGCGGAGTGCCGCCTCGACCAAAATCAAACTGCAGACGCTGCCGTAGCGCGGTTAGATCATCCGCTGCTCGGTCCGCCAGGTGGTGATAGATTCAGAGAACTGCGCACGGACAGGAACGGACAGACCGTAAACTCCCCGTTCGCATCAAAAGTGCCGACGTCGTAGGCGCTCGCATAGCGCCCGACCTTCATCCGCATCTCGACCGCGTCGAAGCGATTGGACGCATCTGGTAAAATGACTTGGGAAACGATCGTCTTCGTAGCTCGATCGACGACGAAGTAGGTTACGTTTTGCGTGGTCGCGCCTCGCGGCAGCGATCCGGTCACCGTGATCTCGTTCGAGATGCCCGCAGAGAGAAGCCCAGTATATTGAGCAACGCCTGCCGCAGTTATCGGAGGTGCGATGGACGGGAAGTTGTGGGAAATCGACGACTTGCCGGCTCGACCTGACTTGACCATGCGACGCCACCCAATGCACGGACCAGGTCGACGCCCGGAGCCCCTTCGCCCGGAAACCGACGCTCGATCCAACTAGAAATAGTGGTTCAACCTTGGGTGGTTAGCCGCTACGCATACCTAAGCCATCAGCAAACAGCCAACGAACACATTCCAAGATTGAACGTCATTCCAAATACCCCCGCCTGAAGCGCAGACGGACCGCAGAAATTAATAATCCCTTAAGCATAAGCAGATCGAGAAAAATAGCGCAAGAAGATTCAAAATCGAGCGCGAGTTATGTCAAATTATTTCGGTTAACGGGTTCCATTAACAACGATTGACTGCGCATCAGGCGGCGCAACTTGCTGAATTTGCTGCCCGAACATTTTCAGCTACGTTGTTTGCTGTTTCCGTTGATGGAACCAAAGCGCCGGCGCATGCCGTGTCGAACCGATCAACTCTTCTTCTAGTTTGAGCTTTTTGTAATAGCTTGCATCAACCTAAAAAGTTTGGCGGTGACAGAAAATAAGCGCCTTTGCTTGAACATGATCGTCAAGAACGAGATGGCAAATCTCGAGCGCTGCCTGTCGGCGGTTGCTGATCACATCTCTTGCTGGGTCATATGCGATACTGGCTCGTCCGACGGCACGCAGGACTTCATCAGAACATTCTTTGCCCGGCGCAATCTTCCGGGTGAACTCCATACGATTCCCTTCCACGATTTCGGCCAGGCCCGGAACGAAGCGCTTGATCGCACCTGCGCTTCAAAGCTCGATTTCGACTATGTCCTGTTCAACGACGCCGATATGGAGTTCATTGTCGACGACGCCAAATTCCGCCAATCCCTTGCCGGTCCCGGCTATCGCCTCCTCCAACGCGCGTCGGGCGGATTGAGCTATTGGAACACGCGATTGGTGCGGCGTGACACCGGCTCAAGGTATATTGGAGTCACGCACGAATATATCGACGTCCCCGGAGATGTCGTTGAATTGCAAGGCGCCTGGTACATCGATCACGCCAGCGGGGCGAACCGCGGAGATAAATCGGAGCGGGATATACGACTGCTGGAAGCTGCGCTCGAGCGGGAGCCGGACAACGCCCGATACTGGTTTTATCTCGCGTGGTCGTATCGAGATGCCGGCCAGTATGCCAAATCCGCGGCAACTTTTGCCAAGCGCGCAGAGATGGAAGGCTGGGACGAAGAGGCGTGGATGGCACAGCTGCAGCACGCGCGTTGCCTGCGAGATATGGGCGATGAAGACGCGTTCGTCAGCAAGGCGCTTGAGGCTTTCAAGCAGCGGCCGACACGCGCCGAACCCCTCTACGATTTAGCACGATACTATCGGGAGTGCGGTAGACATGAGACGAGCCTCCACTTTTCCGAGCTCGGACTTTCCATACCAGCTCCCGAGAGCGACATCCTTTTCATCGAAACCGACGTCTATCAGACCGGCCTGCATGAGGAATTCTCGATCGCTGCGAATTACAGTCAGGACGCTGCCCGCTGGGACCGTGGGTACTCAATCTGCAACGGATTAGCGCTCAACCGAGCAATTCCAGACGACCCACGCGAGCTCGCGCGGGCAAATCTATTCTTTTACCTACAGTCAGCGCAGCAGCTATTTGAATCGTTTTCGGCACAACCGGTGCAATACGATGTGCCTACAGGCTATCGGCCAACCAACCCATCCGTCTCGCGTCATGGAGATGACCTCTACCTCGTGCAGCGCGCAGTGAATTTTCGTCTGCTCGAAGATGGCACCTATGAGACCGACAGCGGCGATCCCATTCGGACCCGCAACTTTCTGCTACGGCTGGACACGAATCTCGGCGTGCAAACGTCGGCCGAAATCTTGCCGCCCGCCGACTTTCCAATAGCCCAGTTCGAGGAAGTGCAAGGACTCGAGGATATCCGTTTGTTCAGTTGGAATGGCTCGCTGTGGGGCAGTTCATGCGTCCGCGAGTTGAATGCCGAAGGCTGGTGCGAACAGTTGATCGCCCGGATTGAACAGCGAAGCAGTTCGGAAACCCGGCTCGCCGATTGGCGCGTGCTTCGTCCTGAGGGTCCTCGACTCCACGAAAAGAACTGGATGCCACAAGCCAATGGCACAAGTCTGCGTTTCGTCTACTCGTGCGGCCCGACCAAGATCGTAAACGACAGGGGTGAACTTGTCTCAGAGAGTGATGCTGCCTTTGCCGTCGAGCAGTTTCGAGGCGGAACGCCACTCATCGAATTCGACCAAGGATGGCTCGCGCTCGTCCACGAAGTTCAGTGGCAGAACGATCGAAGGTTCTATCAGCATCGCTTTGTCTGGTTTGATCGCGACAATCGCCTGCGCCGGCTTAGCCGACCGTTCTTTTTCAAGGACAAAGGCGTAGAATTTGCAGCTGGCCTGGCGTGGCATCCAGACGGCCGTCGGCTACTCGTGTCCTATGGGGTCGCCGACAGCGAGTCTTGGATCGCCTCGATCGATGCGACCGAGGTCCGCTCGACACTTGAGAGCGATCCGGTGTCCCGGCCTAAGGCTTCGGCTGTGTCGCCTCCTCTGCCGTCAGAGAACACGCCCAGAAGCGAACAGCACGTGGCGAAGGAGCTTGGATTGCCGCAACGAGTCGGAAAGTCGATCGGCTTATGCATGATCGTCAAGAACGAGGCCGCGGTCATCGACCGCTGTCTCGACAGCGTTCGGCAATTGATCGACTATGTGCTGATCGAAGACACAGGATCAACCGACGGCACGCAAGAGGTCATAAGGCAGTGGCTCGACAGAAATGGGCTGGCGGGCGAAGTCGTCGACGAACCGTGGCGGGATTTCGCATACAACCGATCGCACGCGTTAGCTTGCCTTCGCCGCAGACCGGACGTCGACTACGCCTTCATCATCGACGCCGACGACGCACTCACCATCGAGCCGGGATTCGACGTTGCCGGCTTCAAGTCTGGCATGTCCGCAGACCTCTATGACGTGGCGATCAACCACAACGGCATCCGTCATTATCGACCACACATTTGCAGCAACAAAAAGGAGTTCTATTTTCGAGGCGTACTCCACGAATTCGTCGAGGCGCCGGCCGACGCTCATGGTCGAGAGACAGCTCCCGGCTTTGCGATCCAGATAGGCGGCGGGGGCGCGCGCAGCCAAGATCCTCTGAAGTACCGTAAGGATGCTGCGCTGTTGGAACGCGCCCTTCAGAGCGAGACGGATGCGTTTCTTCGCTCTCGTTATACGTTCTATCTTGCCCAAAGCTATCGAGACTGCAATGAACCCGAGAAAGCACTCCCCCACTACCTGGCTCGTGCCGAAATGGGCTTCTGGCAGGAAGAGGTATTCATTTCCCTCTACAGCGCGGCACGGCTCAAGGAGGCTCTTGCCTACCCAGAAGACGACGTCATTGCGGCTTACCAGCGGGCCACCGACGCTCAACCCCAGAGGGCCGAAGCGTTACACGGTGCCAGCCGATACTGCCGTTCAAAGAGCCGCAACAAGCAGGGGGCCGATATCGCTCGCGGTGGCATCGATTTGCCGATCCCTATTGGAGCGCTATTCGTCGAAGAGTGGATTTATGAATTCGGGCTCCTCGACGAATTCGCGGTCAATGCCTATTGGTCCGCCGACTATGAAGGCTGTATCGACGCCTGCCTTCGCATCCTTCAAATTCCATCGATCGATGAGGGTGTGAAGAGACGCGTAGAGGACAATCTGCGCTTTGCAAAGGACCGGATTTCCGAAAGGGTCAGGCTTGCGGATGCGCACCGGCAGCCCGGCGCAGCGGATCCCCTTCCCAAAGTGCTGATAGCAATACTCGCCAAGAGCAAAGCTGGCCATCTGCCGCTGTACCTGGAATGCATCGAGGCGCTCGACTATCCGCCGGATCGCATTGCGGTTCACGTCCGAACCAACAACAATCAAGATGACACCGCCAACATTCTCCGGGACTGGCTCAAACGGGTTGGACGGCGATACTCGCACGTAGAACTCGACGACAGCGACGCAGCCGAACGGGTCGAGGAGTTTGCCGACCACGAGTGGAATGCTACTCGTTTTTCTGTGCTAGGGCGGATCCGTCAGCACAGCATGAACCGGACCCTGGTCCTGGGATGCGACTACTATCTCGTGGTCGACGTCGACAACTATCTGCGCCCCTCCACCCTACGAAGCCTCGTAGATTTGAATCGTCCGATCGTAGCGCCGCTGCTCAAATGCGTGGACGAAGACAGGCCGCTGTACTCAAACTATCACCAGAAGATCGACGCGAACGGATATTTTCTACCCAGCGACGAATACAACAATATCCTGGGCCGCTCCTCGCCAGGGCTCTACGAGGTACCTGTCGTCCATTGCACATATCTGGTTCGCGCAGACGCGATACCGCATTTGACCTACGATGATGGTTCGGGTCGGTATGAATACGTGATATTTTCCCATAGCGCGCGTCGCGCGGGCATTTCGCAAACGTTGGACACTCGCGAGATTTACGGATGGTTGACGTTTGCGTCCGATGGGGAGGCAATTCGGCCGCTGGTTGCTGGAGAATTTGCGGCAAAACTATCACAGGAGACACAGAGCAAGGAGACTGTTCCGGCTAGCAATGGAAAACGGACGATACGATTGAAGGAATATCCTGCGAACGTATCCTTGTCGCACACGCCTTCAGATGAGTACGTCGAAAGTCGAAAGCACACCCTCGTCCGGAAGCCATATCTCATGGAGACTGACGCGCTCGGCTTCATTCGCGGGTCACAGTCTCCGGCTACGGCGGCTCGAACTGTGATCGTTCTCGGCGACAGTGTGGTCGAGGGCATGTATCTCGACCCCGATGACCGGTTTTGCGCCAAGCTCGAGACAATTCTGCGTAGCGAGAGTGCTCTGGACGTCATCGTTAGAAACGGAGGCTACAGCGGAGCAACCACTCTCCATATGTTGAATCTGTTCCTCAACAAGATCATACCGCTCAAGCCGGACGTCGTCATTCTGATGACGGGAATTGTGGATGTGGATGTCGCGGGTCTTGAGGCCAGTTTCTGGAGCCGCGATTGTTGGCTCGAGCCGATCGTCGACCTCAACACGAACAACTCGTGGCGCGACCAAAACTTGCTTTCCGTACCGAGCGTCGCGGATCGTCGTCGGCTACTCGATCTCTTTTCCCTCGCGGCGCGATCGTTTGGCATCGAGCTTTGGTTTGCGACTATTCCCCATCTGCGGGGCGAACGTATCGATCCAGCCGTGGCCCGAACCCGTGCGTTGGTCAACGAAACCACTCGCGCGGCCGCTCGTGCTGGAAAACATATCCTGTGCGATTTGGAAGCGCGATTAGCCGGCCGCACTGACATTTTTCAAGACGCTTTTCACCTAAATCCAGTCGGCGCCGAGGCTGCGGCTCGCTCGATCGTATCAGATGGTTTGGGTACATTCCTGCTGGCGAAGGGGGCAAACACGCAACCTCGAGCAGCGCAAGGAAACAGGCAATCAACGAATGACATCCATGTCATCAATTTGGACCGAAGCGCGGCCCGCTGGGATAAGTTCAAATCTCGCAACGCCAAACTCAGCAACGTTGAGCGAGTTTCAGCGATCGATGGCAGCAAGCTGGATCGCTCACGGCTCGAACGGGAGGGGCTCATTGCCCCCGGACTTGACTACAGCGCGGGAGCCTTGGGTTGCGCGCTCTCTCACATAAACCTTTGGCAAAAGGCGGCGTCTCAAGACCAGCCTTTGACGATTTTCGAGGACGACGCGCTTAGTCATCCTGCATTCGATGAGCACCGATTGTCGGTGCTGGCACAGATGCCCAGCGATTGGGATATAATCTTGTGGGGTTTCATTTACGATCCACTGTATCTCTGGATCGATCTTGGATTTTCCGCTTCGGAGCTTCGGTTCTACGACCGAAGCGAACCGTTTTCCTGGAGTGATACTCCGGACGGCCCACCAACTTATCGCCCCTACCGGCTCAGGCACGCCTACGGAATACAGGCATACTCGATTAGTCCACGCGGAGCGCGGCGCTTCCTGGGAAGCGTGCTGCCGCTCAAGAAGCAGCTCGTACCGTTTCCTGGAACACCGATCGTCGATGAGGACCAAGGGATCGATGGGGCTATGAACCTGGCGTATCCCACAATGCAAAGCTACGTCTGCATCCCTCCCCTGGTGGTTCAGCGTGACGATGGTGTCAGCGACCGGCTGAGCACCAAATAGTCGCGAGTACCATCAACTTGACGCAATTCCGGAATGGCCTGGACAAAGCGAGCCCAATTTCGATCGAGAGAAAGTAGATGTCTTGAGACTGCAAAACGTCCCTTTGTTGGAAGTTCAAGCTCGGTGGGGCTACAGCGAGTTGACAGATTCTCCGGCCGCTCGGCACTATTCTGACCTGGCGCATCTCGCCGCAAAGCGATTGAGTGGGACATCATTTGAGCGGCTCTCTGAAGCCGAACGATATGAACTTGCCTTTGGCGCGGCGTGCGCGAGGCCCGTCCTGCTCGCATTTCTAACCGGCGTAATTTCGTTCGACGTTGTCGAGATCGGACGGGCCCGATTAGGCTCGATGTTCGTGCCTCCAAATGTGTGGGATCCCGAAAGCGAGGGACGTTTCATTTCGTTCGAGGAATACATGGAAACCACGAGCCTCGATCTCGATGATCCTCGAAGCGTACTTCCCAGGGGAACGAGCTATGAATTTCCCGCGGATCCGATTACGTTTGGTCGTTCGTTTAGCTTTCCGATATTGATCGACGGCTTTCACCGCGCTGCCGGCTTCTGGAAGTACGGTCCGCCGGACGGAAAATTGCTCGCCTACTTTCCGTCAGCTCTGCTGGTAGAGGATTGAATTTTCACTGGCTCAGTTTCGACGCTTGGATGCTCGCCAGGAAGGGCGCACCATGCAGCTCGATTGCCAGGCGCTACGCAAGATGCCTGACTTCATTGCAGTGAGATCGTCAGCCCGCCCAGATTTGCCGCAAACTCCAGGCCTGCTTTCGGCCCTTTGAGCATGAGCAGAACGCCGTGCTCATTTCGCATACTCACACCGCCGACGCCGGCGGCCCATGCGCCGCCTCCGCCGACCAGCGTATAGCTGCCGGCGAAATCGTTGACTTCCCTGATGCCGGAGGCGGTGCCTTCCAGCCACGTCACCGATGCGCCCGCGCTGACGCCGAGGCTGAAGCCGGACACGATGAACCGATGGTGCCGCCCACGGTAGGTGAGCGTGCCGCTCCCGCCGCCGCCACCCACGACGAGCGCCGCCTTCACGAACTTGACTTGGACGTGGCCGGTCGCCTGCGCAAAGCAGGGCGCGACCAGCAGAACCATCGCGACAAGCGCCAGTATGACGGGACGGATGCCTCGCATCATTGCAGCCCCTCTTCGCTCAAGGATTTGTAGGGTCGACTTTCTTCCAGGTCTGATCCGGATCGAAGGCGATCATGCGCTTGGCGAGGAAATCGGTGCGTGAACCGAGGTCCTTTTGGTAGACAGTGCCGGCGTGATTGACCAGGAAGGTCATGACGCCGGAATTGCCGTACTCGGCGGGCCAGGCGACCAGTGCAAATCCGCCGATCATCTTGCCCTTCACGACATAGTTCAGCGCACCGCCCGGAGCATCGGAGCCCTGCGCTTTCAGGATCCGATAGTAGTATCCGTGGTACGGCTCGGCCTGCTCGCCGACCTTGTAGCCTTCCGCCGCGGCCTGTGCTGCCAGCTTACCGAGCGGGCTCGGGTCCTTGTCGTCGCGCCAGAACAATCCGTCGGTCTTGCCTGGGCTGCTGACGATGCGCTGGGCATAGGTGCCGACGCCCTCGCCGCGATCCTTCTCGGCATATTCATTCTGCGCGTCGACATAGGCGAGACTGGTCTGGATCGCAGCAAGCTCGTTGCGGCCGATCCTGCGGTAGAGGATTTCGCGACGTCCCGCGGCCGCGTCAAAACTCCAGCCGTCCTGGTTGTTGACGAGGGGAATCGGGAACGGGAAATCGTCCGGTCCCAGAATCAGGGTGGCCTTCTTGTTACCGTCGGCCTTGATCGAATGCCTGGCGTCGTAGGCCAAAAGAAAACGCTCTCGCGCATTGGCGTCGGCGACGTCGTCGCCGGACTCGATGATGTCGGCGGCATCGCGGCCCAGCACCTTCAGCATGGCCCGGCTCGTGCCGGCCTTGACGGCGGTTGCCAGCGCGGACGCCGCGTCCTCCGGATTGGGGAAGCCCTGCTGCGCGCGAACCGGAGAGAGGAGCAAGGCGAATGCTGCTGCCGCCGTGATGCCGATCCACGCGAGGCGATCCAATCGCAAGTACGAAGTGCCTGTCATCGTGATGCCTCCGACGAGGATGGAATCTTCGCACCGGCGGCAAGCCAGTCGTGGTAGCTGCGGAACTTGAGGCCGAGCCTGTCGTAATAGACCCTGAGATAGCCATCGGCGCCGCGTGTCACCGCCGCCGGCATCACTTGTTCGACTTCCTGCGCCATCACGCCGACATAGGCCTTGTTGCTGCCGAGATAGCTGAAGCGATAATAGCCGAGGCCGTTGGCGAGATACCCAAGCAGTTCGATGTCGTGCTTGAGCGCGATGTCGGAACGCCGTCCACCGCCGCCACCACCGCGGAAGCCGCCACCTCCGCCGCCACCTCGGAAGCCACCTCCGCCGCCGCCACCGCGACCGGCGAAGCTTGCGCCGCCGCCGCGCGGCATGCTGGCCATGCTCGATCGCCCGCGCGCCGATGCCGCCGCGGCTGCCCGTCCGGACGACACGTTCATGGCGCCGCCGCGACTGCCACCGCCACCGCGATTAGCCGAAGCGGCGCGGTTACCGGAATTGCCACGGTTGGCGGCCTTTGCGCGATCGCCGCCGCCCTTGGCCTTGTTGCCGGCACCGGCGCGGTCGCCGCCTTTGGCACGATCGCCCGCACTGGCACGGTCGCCACCTCTGGCGCGATCTCCGGCGCGGTCACCCCCACGATCTCCAGCGCGATCACCCGCACGGTCTCCGGCGCGATCGCCGCCGCGGTCTCCTGCCCGGTCTCCTGCCCGATCTGCGCCACCCGCGCGATCGCCG
The DNA here is from genome assembly GCF_054063295.1 of Bradyrhizobium sp. USDA 3240. NCBI lineage: Bacteria > Pseudomonadati > Pseudomonadota > Alphaproteobacteria > Hyphomicrobiales > Nitrobacteraceae > Bradyrhizobium > Bradyrhizobium sp. USDA 3240. The sequence continues at coordinate 8,804,234 of NZ_JBSSGD010000002.1, read as the reverse complement.
CCCGGGTTGAGAACCTGCTGACCGTCGCGGCCGCGATAGTTCATCCGGTCGCTGACGCCGGCACGATTGTTGTTGCCGCCGAAGCGCTGCTGGACGCTGCTGTTGTTGTAGCGAACGCCCTGGCGATGCGCGGAATTGTGCTGCCAGCCGTTGGCAATATTGTTGGTTCTGTTGAAATGGTTCACATAGACGTTGCGATTGCCCCAGTTGCAGCCACCGCCCCAATAATTGCCCCAGCGCCCGATCGCCCATCCGGCGCCGAAGGCAAGGCCGGTCGCGATCACACCCGCGCCGATATAGGACGGATAGCCGAAATAATACGGCGGGTATTCAGCATAGGGCCACGCGCCGTAGACCGTGGCGGGATCGTAGTAGGGTACGTAGACCGTGTCCGGATCGGTCTGCTCGATGACGATAACCTGCTTGTTCTCCTGGGTCTGGACGCTGACTTTCTGCTGCTTGGTCGTCACCAGCTTGTTGTTCGCCTGCGCCTTGCTGCGCAGCCGCTGGATCGCATCCATGACGTCGGCCTGTTGGGCCAGCACGGCATCGCCCAGATTCTTCGTCCAATCGATCTTGTCGCTCATCATCGAGAGCACGTCGGCGGTACTCGCGAGTGCCTTCACGCTGTCATCCCAGGCCTGCTTGTCGACCTCGGCTTTCAGCGCATCGCCTTTCAGGCTCTTGCGCTCCTTCAGCCAACGATCGGCTTGCACGACTTCGAGCGGATAGGTCGAGGCCGCCAGCACATTGGCCAGCAGCGAGTCCGGATAAAGCGCGATCGGCGCCACCAGGGCTTCCAACTGCTCGGGCTTCAGGAGCTGATCCGCCGGCTGCGCTGTTGCCGCGGCCGGCTGGCCGGCCGGAGCCGGCGGTTTGTCGGCCGTCTGCGCGAATCCGGCAGCTGATGTCACCGACACCAGCGCAACCACAAGCAGAGTCTTGCCCCAACGGACCATCGCGACCTCCATCGACACCGACGGTCGGCAGCATCCGCCACAGCCACGTCTTCCCCTTGATCGAGATCAAGGAAAGCATCCTTCCGCTCAGCTTGCGGTTCAACTTTGGACTTGGCTCGGCTGCCGCGATGCAAGATGAACGCGGCGATCGTGGATCAGGTTCTCGAGCCGGTGAGCCGCAACATTCACCGCGGTGACGGCACGCTCTGCCTTGTCGTCTGCGACCGGCTCCTTGCGTTGCGTCCGCAGCACCTGATCGATTTCACGCTCGATCTCCTCCAGCTCCGATTCGAGACCGGCCGCCCGGACCCGAGGCCCCAGCGCATAGAGCGCGTCGAGCGCCTCCTGGCGGCTCGGCATCTCGACCGGCCGCAGGAATTTCCAAGCCGCCGCGAGCACGGACGCGAGCCCGCCTGCGATCATCGGCGCCAGGAAGATCGCATTGCCCCACTGGTCGAGAAAGCTCTCCCGGGTCCCCTCAAAGACAGCTGCCGCCCCGGGATGCACCGGCAAATAGGCGCCCGCGTCGGTGTCGGGCGTGGCGATCTGGGAAAGCCCCGGCAGCTCTGCAAGCAGGTCCCGCCGCGCATTCATGATCGATTGCGTCAGGTCGCCGATCAGGTCATTCCCGAGCTTCTTCTGCGCCACCAGATAGAACGATGTCTGCAGCGTCGTCAGGTCGTCGGCGGGAATCGGCGGCGAGCCGCGCAAGGTGCCCTTCGGCACGTCGAAGCTCTCATAGGCGCGCTCCTTTTCCGCGATCGCGCCGGCGGACTCGATGGCGATCATCACCGGGCCGGCTCGCGCCGTGTGCGGGAAGACATTGCGCAGCAGCGCAAGATATTTCTCGGTCAGGGGCATCACGAGCAGGATTGCCCGGACCTCCTTGGTGTCGAGGGCCCGGCGCGCGTCCGCCGGCGCCAGCGGCCTGAACGTCACGCCGGCCCGCGTCAGGTCGTACTCGTCGGTCAGCACCTTGATCAGCTTCTGATTGGCTTCGGCGCCGATCACGCCGATGGTGGCGCGCTTCAGCTCCGCCACGTCGGATATCGCAGCGCCGGGCGGCGCGATCATCAGCACGGTGGCGTGGGCCAGTACGATGACCGCCTGAGCCTGCGAGAGATCGCCGACATCCCCACGTACGACGGCGAGATCGACCTTTCCGGACGCGAATGCCTGGGCGGACTCAAGCGGCCCCGGGGTCTGGACCAGGCTGAGCCTGACCGGCGCTTTCGACTGGGTGAGCTTTCCGGCGATCGCCGAGACCAGCCTGCCGGCCTCGCCATCGAGCGAGCCAACTGCGATCGTCAAGGTCGTCGGCCGCTCATACCAGCGATAGGCCAGCAAGCCCGCCCCCGCCGCCAGAAGAATGATTCCCACCACCAGGGCGATGCGGAATGACCTCGGCAACCTGCCCGGATCCACGGCGCGCTACCCAATCGGCCCGGCGTCAGCCGAGAACAGTTTGGCGGCGCCGCGCCAGCGCGGCAAGCGGACGCCTCTAGAGCTTGCAACGATGATAATTGACCTCCATCCCCTCGATGCCCGGGAACTGGCGCGTAATGGTATCGTCGTCGACGGCCTTAAGGAAGAACTGCACGTTCGATACCATGATTCCCGACGCGCAACCGACGATGATGTTGATGTTCTGGCCGTCGTCCTTGCGCGATTTGATCTTGCAGTTCTCGAACTTGCCCCGAAGGCGATCGGCCTCGGCGATGAACCCTCCGCCATAGACGCCCGAAAAATTCGTGAAGGTGAGCTGGCTCGCCCGGCCCTTGTGCGCAAACACTTTTCGGCACTGTTCGGCGCTCGTCGCCCAGGCGCCGGTGAGATCGAATGCGCGCGCGCAATCCGGCGATCCGAAGATCACGCCCGCGACCACGATTGCGCGAAATTTGCGATCCGGTTTCATATGCTGTCTCCCTGTTCGCGCCCGTCAGTGACCGCTGAGCACCAGCGTCTGGATCGGCAGCAGCAGAGCCTGGATCCGCAGCAGCAGTGCATGAACGAGTGCGGTCGCGTCGACGGCGTGCAGGGCAAAACCTTTCAACGCGCCGGTTTTCGGATCGGCAATCACGTCATGGTTGCTGGTGTAGGCATTGACGATGCAACTGCTGCCCGGTGTCACGCCGTCGAGGCCGTCCTTGTAAAGCGGCTCAAGGAACACGAGGATCGAACCCGGCTTCTGCAGGCTCTGCGGGTCGATCAACAGCTCGGTGGCCCGAAACTGGCCGGCGGCGATGAAATCCTGCACGCTGGTGACGACGAGCGGGATGATCACCCAGGGTTTCGACATACACGTGGCTTCTGCAACCATGCCGGGCTTCATCACCTGGGCCTCGATCTGCCCGAAGCCCGCCTGCAACCTGTTGCGGCCCGCTTCGTCCGGTATCAGGACTCCCGCCGGCCGCATGATCTGAGCGACGAGGTCTCCTGGGCGAACCAGGAATTGCTCGACGCGGCCATCGACGCCGGCACGGACGAAGGTCTTGTCGAGATCCACTTGGGCCTGCGCCTGCGCGGCCTCGGCGCTCGCCCGCTCGGCCGGCAGGAGCGTGGAGACCCGTAGCGTCGCCGATTCCTTGACGGCGCTAGCGGCATCGACGCCGGACTGCCGCTGATCGACCAGCACCTGCAGCTTCTCGATGTCGCGTTGCGGCACGATGCCGGGATTACGGCGCTGCAATTCGCTCTTCACGTCGAGTTCGTCCTTGGCCTGCTGCAATGAGGCTTTCGCCTCCCCGATCTGGGCGTCCGCCTTGACGACATCGGCCTGCGCCGAGATCAGCGACGCATCGACCTCGGCGATCTTTCGCCTGGCGGTCTCCAACGCAGCCTCCTGCTTCGAACCATCAAGCCGGAACAGAACGTCGCCTTTCTTCACCGGCGCGGTGAAGTCGACATTGACCTCGATGACGCGGCCGGACCCTTCGGGCAGGATCGGTACGGTTCTGAAGTAGATCGCCGCGGAGCTTGTCGAGGGATGGAAGTAGAAGATCATCGTGATCAGCGAGATCGTGAGCATCAGGCAGCCGGTGATGCCCCATCTCAACTCGTACCAGACGGAGAAAAACGTGATCTCCTTGCCGAACCGCTTGCCTTGCCGATAGCGGCGGTAGAGGTAATCCGGCAGGATCGTCACCAGCGAGCAGATCATCAGCTCAAGCATGGTTGTGCACCTCCTGCTTCGCGGGCGTCCGGACGTCGGGACCGCCGCCAGGTACGGATTCGGCTTCCGGTTCAGCAGCGGGCGAACCCGGCGTGGCGTCGGCTATGCGCTCGACGGAATCGGCAATGCTGCGCATCGGCGTGCCGAAATCCGGCAGGTCGATCAGCGCCAGCAGCAAGCCGGCGACCCAGAAGATATGCATGTGGGTGAAAAGCGATATCAGGCCGAGGACCGCGACGATCTCAAATTGAAGCTTCTGGCTCTTGTGCGCCATGCGTTCCGGCAGGCTGTGCAGCTTCCAGTAGAGAGTGCCAACCCACAAGACTGTGGCTACAAGGAAAATGCCCATCACCACCATCAGGGTATCCGACCCGTCGGCGCCGGGAATGAAAAACGGCAGATGATGGGGCGCTGCCGGATGGATCTGTTCGTTCAAGCCAAGTCTCCCGGTTGCAATAAAACCGCAAGCAATCTTGATCGACACTGCTGATCATCCTATCGCGCTTGCTTGATCTGGATCAAGGAGGCCCGTTGGCCCGACCCTACCGTTCGGAGGCACGGTGAGAGATCGGGCTTAGGAGTCCCCAGCCATGCGAGACAAGATCGATGACTTGATCCCGAATGCGCACGAGATCCAGAAGCAGGCAGCGCTCCAGGAAGCGGGGAAGGCCGAGGAACATGCCAAGCGTGCGGCTGCTGTGGAGGCCGAGAAGCGCGCCTTGATCGAGCGGTTGAGCAAACCCTCCGGGCTCAGCGAGGACGAGAAGGTCAAGCTGGCATCGACGGTGATTCAGCGCGCAGTACGCAACGGACTGACCGAAGTGCAGGTCTACCGCTTCCCCAACACGCTGTGCACCGACAAGGGGCGCGCCATCAATCAGATGGAGGCCGGCTGGGAAAAGACGCTGACAGGCATACCGAAGGAAATATACCAGCTCTGGGCGGACTATCTGCAGCCGCGCGGCTACCGCATCCGATACCAGGTCGTTGAATACCCCGGGGGCATGCCCGGCGACATCGGCATCGTCATTGCCTGGGGTTAACAGCTCGAACGATGGACGGGTATCCATGGCGAAAGACAAGTCCGCAGAAAAGATGACGCGCAAACAGTACGAGGAAGAGCTGCACAAGCTGCAGGTCCAGCTGTGCCATCTCCAGGACTGGGTGGTCGCGAACAAGCTCAGGGTCATCATCCTGTTCGAGGGGCGCGATGCAGCCGGCAAGGGCGGAACCATCAAGGCCTTGACCGAGAAGGTCAGCCCACGTGTGTTTCGGGTGGTCGCGCTGCCGGCACCATCCGATCGCGAGAAGTCCCAGCTCTTCATCCAGCGTTACATGCAGCAGTTTCCCGCCGCCGGCGAGATCGTGATCTTCGATCGCAGCTGGTACAATCGCGCAGGCGTCGAATATGTGATGGGATTCTGTACGCCTGCGGACCACAAGCGGTTCCTCTCGCTCTGCCCGCAGATGGAGCAATACATCATCGAGGGCGGCATCATCTTGGTCAAGCTGTGGCTCGAGGTCGGGATGGATGAGCAGGAACGGCGCTTCAGGGCTCGGATCGACGATCCGTTGCGACAGTGGAAGCTGAGCCCGATGGACACTGAATCCTATCGCCGCTGGTATGACTACTCACGTGCGCGCGACCTGATGTTCAAGGCGACGAGCTCGAAGCATGCGCCCTGGAACATCATCCGATCCGATGACAAGCGGCGGGCGCGACTGAACTGCATCTCATTCCTGCTCAAGACAATTCCTCACGGACGCGTCAAGCGCGTCAAGGTCAAGCTGCCCAAGCGCTCGAACAAGGGCCGCTACAACGACCAGACCGGCTTGCGCGGGATGAAGTTCGTCGAGGAGCGCTACTGAAGGGCAAGGCCGCGCCGCGCGCGGCCTTGGTCCTTCAGACCTATTTCAAGCGGATCGTGACACCGCCCACGGCGGCCGAGACTTCGGCGCCGACCTTCGGGCCGCTGAGCTGCAGGATCACGCCATTGGCATTCTGCAATTGCACGCCGCCGGCGCCCGCGGCGATCGCACCACCGGCGCCTGCGGCGCTGTAGGAGCCCTCGATTGAGGCAGGCCCCCTGAGATTGATGGCACGCCCGACGAACTTGGTGGTCGAAGCGCCGATCGTGAAGCCAACGCTCATCCCCGACACTGTGAACGGATAATGCTTGCCGCGCAGCGTCAATACGCCCTCGCCGCCTCCGACACCCACGATGAAGCCGCCCTTGGTGAAGATGACGGCGACCGAGCCGGTTTCGGCCAGTGATGGCGTGCTGAAGCCGGCCAATCCCATCACCACCGCAGCAAGAACTCCGATCAAACTCACTTTCCTCATGGCTCTCTCCAGAAACCGGTTGCGTTACGACTTGTTGTGCAAGGATCATCGCTCCGAGAATGCGAAGACGCCTTGCGAGATCTCGTGCCCTTATGATGCGGCCTTCAGCTTCGGCGCTGCCGCCCGCGGCTTGCCCATCCTGGCCAGCGCCTCGGTGGTCACGAGCTTCAAGCCTTCGGCGGCGTCGTAGCCATGGATCTCCTTCACATCGAGCTTGCGCATGAAATCGATGGTCTCCTGCGTGATGACCTGGCCAGGCACCATGATCGGGAAGCCCGGCGGATACGGGATCACGAAGCTCGCGGAAACGAGAGCGGGCCCGTTCTTCAGGCGCCTGTCGATCTCGGGATCGTTCAGGCGAATGTATTGGCATCCAGCCGCATCATAGGCTGAATAGAACCCACCGCGGATGTCGCCCTCGTTCGTCTTCGTGCCCGCGTCGCCGCGATAAGCGTCGTGGAAATGCGAGAAGTTCGGCAGGTCGGGCACGTCCTTCATCAGGCTGCTGACCCGCGCGTCGAAATCGCGCCTGGCGTTCGCTCCACCTTTAGCCAGGCCGCGATCGATTTCGCCGGAGACTTCGGCCAGCACCCGGACCAGATGCGCGACGTCGCTCCGCGTATTGTTGATGTTGGACTGGATCAGGACCGAATTGCGCGAGGTCTTGTTGACCTGGATGTTGTAGCGGCTGGCGAGCAGACCCTTGAACTGCGTTCCGTCGTAGCCGGCCGTGCCGCAGACCAGCGTCATCCGGGTCGGATCGAGGCAGAACTCGTCGTCGTTCAGGCTCTTCAGCGCGCTCGCCCAGTTGGTGCCATCAGCCAGATAATCGGTGAACCCGCTCTGGCGATAGGCCTTCGGCACCATCGCATCCGCGCCCAGAACGCGGAAATATCGGGAGATCAGCGGATTGGTGTTGACCGCATTGCGGATGGCGAACGCGATCTCCATCGCATTGGCCACCAGTCCATAACCCTCGAGCTCCATCTGGCGGCGCGAGACGTCGAGGCTTGCGATCAGCTGCTGGTTCGGACTGGTCGAAGCGTGCGTGAACACGGCCTCTTTGAACTGCGCCTCGACCGTGTGGAATTCGATGTCCTTGACGGCCAGCATCGAGCCCTGCCGGATCGCCGACATCGACTTGTGCGTCGAATTGGTTTGGTACACCCGCAACCGGATCTGGCGCGGGTCGGGAATCAGCCGGGTCTTGAGCAGCACCTCGTCCGAAGGGTTCTTGCCGAGTTCGGCCTGCTGCTTCTCGTAAGCGGCAACCGATTTGGGATCGCGCATCCAGGCTTCGATCTCGTTGGCCGCGCCCATCGCGGTTCGCCGCCGCAGGAACGGCGAGAACCGCGCAAAGCCGAACCAGGCCTCGTCCCAGAGGAAGATCAGGTCGGGCTTGATCGCGAGGCATTCCTCCATCACCCGCCGCGTGTTGTAGATGTGACCATCGAAGGTACAATTGGTCAGGTCGATCATCTTGACCCGGTCGAGCCGGCCATCGGCCTTCGCATTCAGCAGCGCCTGCTTGATCGTCTTCAGGGGTACTGCCCCGTACATCGAGTATTCCGTCATCGGGAATGCCTCGACGTAGAGCGGCTGCGCGCCCGCCAGCACCATGCCGTAGTGGTGCGACTTGTGGCAGTTGCGATCGACGATCGCGATGTCGCCGGGACCCAGCAGCGCCTGCACCGCCATCTTGTTGGAGGTCGAGGTCCCGTTGGTGACGAAGAAGACGCGGTCGGCGCCGAGCGCGCGAGCGGCCTTCTCCTGCGCCTTCTTGATGTTACCGGTCGGCTCCAGCATGCTGTCGAGGCCGCCGGTGGTGGCGCTGCTCTCGGCAAGGAACAGATTCAGCCCATAGAACTCGCCCATGTCGCGGATCCAGTCCGACTTGAACACGGACTTGCCCCGCGCGATCGGCAGCGCGTGGAAGGTTCCGATCGGCCGCTGCGCGTATTTCTTCAGATTGTCGAAGAACGGCGTATCGAAGCGATCCTGCACGCCTTCCAGAATTGACAGATGCAATTCGAGGATATCCTCGACCGAGTAGAACACCCGGCGCGCCACGTCGGCCTCGGGATTGCCGGCCAATTCCTCGACGTCGCGGTTGGACATCAGGTAGAGATCAAGCTCGGGACGGATCCGCTTCAGGATATGGGCCAGCCGGAGCGCGGACGCGTCGGACTCGTCGTTGAGCCCCATGGCGCCGGTCATGGCACGAAGCACAGGCGCGTCGTGGCGCGAGCGCAAGCCAAAGCCTTCGTTGATCACCACCGCCGCAATGTTGGGATTTAGCATGGCCGCACAGAAGGCGTCCTCGAGACTGCCCACGACCACGGGCTCATAGATGAAGGCGTCGACCGGACGCCGCAGCCTGCGCCATTCCGAAAGCAGTCCCGGCCAGTTACCGGCCGGCACCCCGGTCACGATCAGGGTCTCGAAGTAGGGACGGCGGCCCCCCGATTGTCCGAGCGTTGGCGGAAGCAGATCGGGAACGTCGCCATTGCCGTCGTCCTGCGTGCTCCAATCGTGGGCCTGTTGGCGGAAGGATTTCGTTTGAAGGGCCTGCGTGATCCGCGTCGCAAGCATATGCGAGGTGGCGGCATCACCCGCCGCCGCGGCTTCCTTCAGTGCCGCCATCAAACGAAGGCCCGGGTAGCCGTGAAACTCCTCCGTGACCGCAAGCGCCGACAGCGCCGCGTCATACGCGGCACGGTCGCCGCCTCCGCTCCACCGCTTTGCCGCCTCAACCAGATCGCGCCAATTGTCGGCGCGTCCGCCGGGTCCGGAGAAGAACTGGTCGATGCGCTGCTGTGCCGGCTTCGCGTCGTTGGCCATGAATGACTCCTGATCTCGTGATCCTGGCGCTGGTTCTGTCCGATCGTAGGAACCGGGCCCAATGCTCCCTTTGATCCAAGTCAAGCCGACGCCGGATTGAGACGCGTCTCACAGCTTCCGAGCAGGCGCCACGCCTTGCGATGCGACAGGGCTACTGTGTCCGGGGGCGATCCGCTCGGTCGCACACGCTAGGTGTTTGCCGGCGGTTTCCTGTCGTCCAACACGCTGTCAAGCGTGCGCATCCAGTCTCCACGATCGGTCTTGTCGGCAAGGCCATCCGCCTGAAGCAGGTCGCGCAACTGCGCGTGCGCCCCGACGATGCGGAACGTGATTCCGCGCGATGCGAGTTCCTGGTGAAGATCGTGGAGCATGCGCGACCCCGCGAGGTCGATGAATGGCGAGGCCGACAGGTCACAGGCCACCAGCTTGACGTCGGGGGACATCCGAAGCGCCGCCAATACCGTCTCGAAGATCGTCTCGGCATTGACATAAAGGAGAGAGGTTTCCGGGCGAAACGCGAGGATTCCGGCCAAGGGCTCCACGTCGTCGTGCCGCGCCCGGTCGGAATAGCGGCCGCTGCCAGGCAGACGGCCGAGAAACGCGATATTCGGCTGGGACGCGCGCAACAGCAGCAGGAAGATGGTGGCGACGGCGGCCAGCAACACTCCCTGCAGGATTCCGAGGAACAGCACGGATACCAGCGCGATGAGCGCGGCATAGAAATCGATCCGGCTGATCCGCCACATTCTGGCGAGCGCGCGAATATCGACCAGTTTGTAGACGGCCGAAAAGACGATCGCGGCAAGCACGGTCTTCGGCAGATTGGTCAGCAGACCGGTGAAGAACAGCAGGCAGAGTGCGAGGGTCACGGAGCAGAACACCAGGGCCAGCGGCGTTCGCGCGCCGGCTGCGTCATTGACGGCCGACTGCGACAGGCCGCCCGCAACGGGATAGCCGTGCCCAAGGGCTGCCGCGAGATTGGCCGCGCCGAGTCCCAAAAACTCCTGCCGGACATCCAGCGGGTAGCCGTGCTTTGCCGCGAAGCTTCGCGCGGCGGATACGCCTTCCACATAGGCCAGCACCAGGCACCCGGCGGCAATTGGAAAGAGATCGTCAAATTCGAGCAGGCCAAATGTCGGCAGCGCAAGGACCGGCAACCCGGTTGGGATCTTTCCGGTCACCGGCAATCCCATTTCCGCAAGCCCGAGCACGGAGACGGTCAGGATCGACAGCGCGACCACCGCCAGCCCAACGGGCTTGCCGGGCAGCCTGCGCTCGCCGAGCAACAGCAGCACGGTCGCAACCACACCGATGCCGAGCACCAGCGGCCTGGTATCGCCGAACTGGCCGGCAAGCTTGATCGCGCGGTCGAAAAAATTATGGCCGCCGCCTGCGACGCCGAACAGGCTCGGCAGCTGGCTCATGATGATGGTGAGCCCTGCCCCGGCCTTGAAGCCCACCAGAATGCTATCGCTGATCAACCGCACCAGCAGGCTGAGCTTGAACAGCCACGCAATCAGGCAGAGCACTGCGACGCTGAAGGCAACGAGGCTGACGATCTGTCCGTAACGCGTGGCATCGCCGCCGGCCAATATGCCGACGGCACCGGCGATCATCAGCGAGATCGCCGAGGTCGGTCCGACCGCGAGTTGCCGGGAGGAGCCCAGCAGGGCGTAGCCTATTCCGCCAAGCAGGTAGCCGTAGACGCCGATCTGCGGCGGCAGGCCGGCGAGGCCCGCATAGGCCAGCGACACCGGTATGGCGTAGGCCGCCAGCGTGACCCCGGCGATCGCATCCGCCCCAAGCCAGGAGGCGCGATAATCGGCGAGCCAGATCGCCGGCGGAAACCGACGCATCCAACTCATCTCGCCTCGGATCGACATCACGCCCGCCGTATGAAGCCGCAATGGCTGCATGTGGTTGCGCCGGCGGACGCGATGCTCGTTGACTCAGATCAAGCCTCGCTGCCCGCAATGTGCTTCTCACCTACGTCGGCTCGATTATCGTGACCTGCACATTTGCCGAACGACCGCTGGAGCGCATGGCATGCGTCAGCACCGCTTACGGATCCTCGCAACCGCAGCGCTTCTGTTGCTTGGCCTGACCGCTCCCGCACGCACCGATGATCAAGACCCATCCCAGCGCATCCAGGAAGAGATCTGGGCATTGCCGCTGCCGCTACCGATGTTCGCTTACCTGGTCCGCCCCGTGGGCGACGGCCCCTTCCCGCTGGTCATCATGAACCACGGTGTGTCGCTGAACGCCAGGGATCGCAGTTTCTTCCCCCTGGTGGAGTTTCGCGACGCCGCCATGTGGTTTGCGCGGCGCGGCTATCTCGTGGTCGCACCGGTCGGCACCGGCTATGGCGCGGCGGCGATCGATATTCCCGAACGCGGTCTCTACGGCCCGTTCTTCTCCAAGGTCGGGAAATGCATCAATCCGAATTTCCTCGATCCGGGTCTCGCCGTCGCGCAGGTCGATCTCTGGATCATCGACTACATGGCAGCCGAAAAGCGCATCGTGCCGAAAGACGTCATCGTCGTCGGGCAGTCGGCCGGCGGTTGGGCGGCGATCGCGCTGTCTAGCCTCAACCCTCCGCAGGTCAAAGCCATCATCACCTTCGCGGCCGGCCGCGGTGGCCGGGTCGATGGCAAGCCCAACAACAATTGCAATCCCGATAAACTAGTCGAAACGACCGGCTTCTTTGGCCATACCTCACGGGTGCCCATGCTGTGGCTCTATATCGAGAACGACACCTTCTTCGGCCCGGTCCTGTCAAAGCGAATGCACGAGGCGTTCTCGCGCGCCGGCGGGCGGGCCGAATACCATCTATTGCCGCCGTTCGGCGACGAAGGGCATTTCCTGATCGGCTCTCCCAATTCGATTCCCATCTGGTCGCCATTGGTCGAACGATTTCTGGGCAACGTTCGCTAGGCGGCCAAGCCTCGCTGAAGGAGCATCCATGGACCGATCTGGTGCCTTATATCGTGCCTTGTATCGTGCTTGGGCGACGTTGGCGCTGTTCGCGGTCAGCATCGGTGCTGCGTACAGTCAACAGACGCCCTCGCCACCGGCTGCGGTCAAGGACGGCGCGGAGGTCACCTCGCGGGGCGCACGCGCGGCGCGGGACGTCAAATTCGGCGATTGGCGCAGGCTTTGTTTCAATGCTGCCGGCGCCAAGACATTGTGCCGGACGACGATCACCGGCACCTTCGGGACCGGCCAGACGGCCGTTCGCGTCGATCTGATCGAGCGCGAAGACGGCACCGCCCGTCTCCAGCTGTTCCTGCCCGTCGGGATGTACCTGCAGGCCGGGGTCAAGCTGTCGGTCGACCAGCAGCAGGTCCATCGCCTGCCCTATACCTGGTGCGTGACCAACATGTGCATCGCCGCCGATGTTGCCGATCCCAAGCTGCTTGGGGAAATGGATGGTGGAAAGACGCTCTCGATAGAGGTGGTCGACACCAGTATTCTGACGATGACGACATCGGTCCCGCTCGACCGCTTTGCGACCGTGCGCAAGGGAGCACCCGCGCTGACGCTCGATCAAGCCATCGACGAGTGATCGAGACCCGCAATCGCTGCGCCAGCCAACAATTGTTCGATCGGCTGCATCAGCGACTTCGCCGTGAACGGCTTGGTCAGATAGGCCACGCATCCGGATGCCATCGCGGCCATGCGTGTCGCCGGGTTGTCATTTCCGGTGATGTAAATGACGGGGACTTCGATGCCCTGATCTGCCAGGCGGTGACGCAGTTCGATCCCTGAACCATCGCTGAGATTGATGTCCAGGATCAGACACAACGCGCCATCGAAGCCACTGTCATTTAGCAAGGCAGCTCCGGTCTCGAACAATCTGGATGCAAATCCATATTCCCGAAGCAGCCGTCCGATTCCCCGAAGCATGGAGGGATTATCGTCCACAACGAGAACAATTTTCTGGATCGGCAAATTATAGAACCTCTACCTCGACGCCGAATCTTGATTCGTCACCCGACGTCCGTGTCCCGATGCAGGACACTGAACGTCGATCGGCGCGCGACACCGTCGCGGTATTATTCGAGATAAGCGCCGTCACAGAGCTTTCATATTGTACCATGGGACAGGACGGCCGCAGCGGGTCACCCCTTGACCTCGCGGTCAAGCTCGCGCGCGCCGAGCCGCTCGGCGATCGAGACCAGTTCCGCAAGCGATTGCACCTGCATCTTCTCCATGACCTGGTGACGATGCGCCTTGATCGTGCGTTCCGTCGTGCCGAGCTCATAGGCGATCTGCTTGTTGATCCGACCGCGCACAATCAGATCGAACACCTGCCGCTCGCGCGGGGTCAACCTGGCCAGCAGCGCGCGGAGTGAGTCGAGCCTGGTTCGCTGGCTGCGGGCCAGTTCGTGCCGCGCGACGGCGCGATTGATTGCCTCGATCAGTTGCTCGGACGCGATCGGCTTGGTCAGGAAATCCTCGGCTCCGGCCTTGATCGCCTGCACGGTCGTCGCTGTGTCGGCATGTCCGGTGAGGAATACGATCGGGAGCGTGGATTGCAGCTCGTTCAGACGGCCCTGCAGCTCGGGACCACTCATTCCGGGAATCCGCACGTCCAACAGGATACAGCCGGCCTCTTCGTCGCCGGGCAATCGATCGAGCAGTTGCCGGGCCGACGCATACGTCAGAACACGATAGCCCGCGAGCTTGAGCCTGCGCTCAAGTGCTGTACGAAACGAGGCATCGTCATCGACGATATGCACGTAAGCGTGCATGACGCCCTCTCCTGCGCGATCGACAGCGAGATTCTGCATTCGTATTATCACGGCCTCCTGCCAAGAAAAGACCCCAAACGAGCTATGCAGCGAGCGGCAATGAAAGATGAAAAACCGCTCCGCCGCCGGATTGGTTCTCGGCCCAGATCTGACCGCTATGCGCCAGAACGATGGTCCGTGCGATGGACAGGCCAATGCCCATGCCTTGCTCCTTCGTGGTGAAGAACGGATCGAAAATATCGTTCAGCCTGTCCTGGGGAATTCCCGGACCTGAATCGCAGATGGAAATCATCGCCAGCGCGTCGCCGTTGACCTCGGTACGGCCGATGATCGTGCGCCCGTAGGGCATTTTGGCCATCGCATCCATGCTGTTGACCACAAGGTTGAGAATGACCTGCTGCAACTGAACCGGGTCACCCTTCACCCACAAGATCTCCGGTGAGGTCTGCAGGTAGATGGCGACGTTGCGCGTGGAGGCCTGCAGCTTGAGGAAATCGAACGCTTCCCGCATGGTCTGATTGAGATCGATCTCTTTCTTCTCGAACGGCGCACGCTTCAGCAGACTGCGCATCCGACGGATCACCTCGCTCGCGCGCAGATCATCGCGCTTGATGTCGGAAATGATCTCCCGGACCTCCTGAAGGTCGGGCGTCGGCGAAGCCAGGATCAGTTCCGCGGTCTCGGCATTGGTCAGGATCGAGCCAAGCGGCTGGTTGAGCTCATGGGCAATGGAGGACGACAGCTCTCCGGCGGTCGCCTGCCGATTGACGTGGGCAAGCTGGGACAGCTGATTACGGGCTTCGACCTCGGCCTTCCGCCGCATGTGCCGCTCGTGCAGCAGGAACGCGATGAGCAAGGTCTGGGCTAGTATTGCAGCGGCGAGCGCGATCGCCCGCCAGCGGTACCTTTCAATAAAAGTCGGCTCACGGAAGCGACTTTCGCTGCCTTGCGGCAGTGCTGCATCTGCTGCCAATTGAAGAGCGGCTTCACGCCGAAATCCATCTTGATAAGCCTCGCGACCGAAGCGACTGAGATCGAGGCTCTCCGTGTAGACGGTCGTCGGCGCGTGACCCTGCGCGCTCACGGCATCGCTCAGCCCGACGAACACCTGATCGTCGAACGGGCCGCGCCGATCGGACTGGTCCAGCACCAGCATCGAATGCGGACGCATCTCTTGCGCCCGGAGACCAGGCGGAGAAAGCAAGATAGCCAGCAGGATGATCAGTCCAGAGAGCCGAATTGGCTTGCCCATAGCGCTCGGAGCCGGAGATCAACGGGTTCAAAACTTAGCACTCCGTTATCGTCGAGAGAATTGAATTTTCATCGAAGACTTCCGCACCAATTACGGACAAATCGCCGCATTCCCGCGCCCTGTCCTTTAGGACAATGACCTCAGGACCAATAGAGGCTGATCGAGCCCTGTCGTAGTCATTGCGTGCGGACAGGCCTTTCGAACCGCTCGGACGCCGCAAGTTCATTACAGAGTGAGTTGGTCCATGTTCGCTCACGTCAATGTCAGACCGGCCAATGGACCTAACATCCTCGGTGGGCTGACCGCCCGGCACGCCAACTTCATCACCAGCGAATTCCACTACAGAAAGGGCGCCGAGATCTACGGCGAGAAGGAGCCTGCGGAGTACGTCTATCAGGTCGTCTCGGGGGCCGTCCGCAGCTACAAGCTCCTCTCAGACGGACGGCGCCAGATTGGCGCCTTTCATCTCGCCGGAGACATTTTCGGCCTCGAGAATACCGAGTTCCATCGCTTCACCGCCGAAGCTGTCGTCGACACCAATGTGCGCCTGGTCAAGCGGATGAGCCTCGAACGGGTGGCCCATTCGGATTCCGCCCTGTCCCGCAACCTGCTGAGCATGACCACGAGCAACCTGCAGCATGCCGAGGATCACATGCTGCTGCTCGGCCGCAAGACCGCGTTGGAGCGGGTTGCAGCATTCTTGCTCGAAATGGACCGCCGGCTGACTGGAGTAGACGTCGTCGCCCTACCGATGTGCCGGCGCGATATCGCCGACTATCTCGGGCTGACCCTGGAGACGGTATCGCGCGCGCTTTCCAAGCTGCACGCCTACGGAGCGCTCAACTTCCTCGGCTCGAACCAGCGCGAAATCATGCTGGTGGACCGCGACCAGCTGTCCAGGCTGGACAACTGACCGCGAGTTTACGGGGACTTCACGAGCGCGGCCTGGCGCTCGATGGTCTTTTGCAGCACTTCGAACAGGACCGCCGTCGACCAGCCGAACATCAGAATACCGTTCATGGCCGCCATCGGTCCGAGCAACAGCCACGCCTTTACCGGGATCACGTCGCCGTAACCGAGCGTGGTGTAGTTCACGAACGCGAAATAGATCAGATCGCTACCCGCAGGCACTGCACTCATCACGAAATAGGCCAGTGACCACACCATAATCTCCAGCGTGTGTGCGACCATCAGGATCAGCGCAGCCGCCACCATCACGCCGCTGAGCTGCAACCCAGACCTGCCGGCCGCGCTCAAGGCGATGTTCCGCAGTAGCCCAATCACCGCGACGGTGAATAGCGAATGGACCGCGATATTGATCGCGCTGACCGCCGATCCCACGATGAGTTGAAGCAGTATCATCGCTGTCCCGCCAACCGGGCGCGGTCGTCCCGGATCCATGCCGTGACCAGTTCCCAGGCGACCGCGAGAATGATCGGCCCGATGAACAGGCCCACGATGCCGTGCGCAAGCGTCCCGCCGATCACGCCGACGAAGATGACGAGCGCCGGCGTGGTCAGGCCCCGCCCCATGACCAGCGGCTTCAGCACATTGTCGATGACCCCGACGACCAGGAAGAACAACGTGAAAGCAAGCGCCGTCGCCAGGTCCTTGGTCGACCAGAGCCAAATGATCACCGGAATCAGCACGATCGCCGCCCCGATCTGCACGATCGCCAGCAGCATCACGACAAACGCCAGCAGGCCCGCACTTGGAATCCCCGCCAGCTTGAAGCCGACCCCGGCCAGCAGCGATTGCAGGACGGCAACGCCGATGACGCCCCGGGACACCGCCCGAATGGTTGCGCCGGCCAGGTCGAGGAAGTGCTCGCTCTGCTCCGGCACGATGCGGGACAGGAAGCTCCGGCACGCTGCGGCAAGCTGCGAGCCATAGGGAAACAGAAACCCCGCCAGGACAACGGCGAGCAGGAATTTCAGCATCCCGACCCCGGCATCGCCCGCAAACGCAAACAAGATCCCGGCGAGCGGTTTTAGGTGCGGAACGACCTCGCGCAGCACGGCGCTCAGATTGGTCGAGGCCCGATCCCAGAGATCGTAGAGCGGGCCGCCGATCAGCGGCCAATCCTTGATCTGCGGCACCGGCGACGGCACGACAACGTTCCCGGCGCTCAATTGTCCTGCCAGCTCCCTCACCCCGTCCACCGCCCCGATCCCGAGCCAGGTCGCCGGTCCGATGACGACTCCCAGTGCGATCAAGGTCAGAACGAGAGCCGCAATGCTCGCGCGGCCGCCGAGTATCCTCGTGAGCCAGGTGAAGACGGGATAGAGCGCGACTGCGAGCACCACACTCCAGGCCAGGATCGGCACGAACGGGCGGACCAGGACGAACGACCAGTAGATCAGCAGCGCCAGCAATCCGAGGCGAATTGCGAGCTGGATGAACTCATCTCCGGCTACGAGCTGGCGAAGGGTTTTCAAGAGCATGCTTTCGATTGAGCGTCAGCAGGCACGCAGGAAGTGGTGCCATCGCACTGCCGCGCGCGAGTTGATCCAGATCAAGCGTCGCGCGTCCGCTGCCTCGGCAAAGAAACGGCCCCGGTTCGGGGATGGGAATCGAGGCCGCTCCAACTCGTCGGGATGCGATTCACGGCCGGGATCACGATCGCGATCGCGCTCCAATTAGGCGACGGACTGCTGCCCGCGGCAATTGTCCCAAGGTGCAGCATCGATCGTCCGCTCCACCGAGGAGCCCCCACGGTCACTTTGATTCAAGTCAAGCGTCGGCTGCCGCCTGCTGACAGTCTGGGTTGCACATGATCTGGAAGCCGGTCGTGATTTGCCAGCCATTGGATCACGACTGCCTTGTCACCCCGATCTGGAGGACATCATGAAGAACACCAGAACCTTGCTGGCCTTGACCCTGCTTGCGAGCGCGATCGGCGTTGACGCGAGCCATGCCGCCCCGCTGCCGACCAACATCGCGGCCATTGCCGCGGTCGACCACGGCACCGTTCAGGTCCGTTGGGGCGGATGGGGCGGTGGCTGGGGCTATCGCGGTTGGAGAGGAGGCTACGGCGGCTGGGGCTATCGTGGATGGGGTTATCGCGGATGGGGCGCCGCCACAGCCGGGGCGATCGTCGGCGGAGCCGTCGCAAGCTCCGCCTATGGCGGATATCCCTATTACGGCGGCGGATATGGTTACGGCTCCGGCTATTGCCCGCCTTATGGAGGATATGGAGGTTACGGATATTACGCCCAGCCGCGCGCCTATTACGGATGGTAGATCGGTCGTCGGGCGCTATGCCGGCTTGCAGGGAAGTCACCGCAGGCCCAGCAACGATCGCCGATAGCCGCTGTCGCGGGCTTCGTTCCTGCACACGTAACTGCCGTCGAAGCCTCTGGCATAACGGCTCTGTCCCTTGAGAGATAATAGCGTCCGCGGCGGAGATCGAGCCAGACCACGGTATCCCCGGGACAATGCCGATGCGCCTGGGCCTCATAACGGAATGGTGTTAGCGGCAGCGCGACCGCCTCTTGTGCGCAGCAGAACAAGAAGGTCGTGACACAGGCCCCGATACCGAGCCTGGCCGAACAGCGGTCTCGACGTCCGGTCGAATTTGCAATTATTCTGAAGCGCATTCATCACGGCCGGGAGTAGCCGTCTCGTGCTGAAATGGTGCTCATACTGCCAACGCTTCACGGGCGAAGCGCCTGAATACGGCGATTTCAGCATCACGCACGGCTTGTGCGCGGATTGCGAAGCGAAGCACTACTGGTCCCTCGAGGGGCGCGAGCTCGCGCATGCACAATTCCTCCGCGATATCTTCGGCCGCCTGTTCATTGCCGGGCGCAACAACAACGTCCAAACCGCGAAAGCTGTCGTCGACGAGGCAATCGGTGCAAGCTGCCGGCCGGTCGACATCCTGATCGGCATGATCGCCCCGATGCTGTATCAGATCGGTGAGGATTGGAAGACCGGCGTACTCAGCGTCGATGGCGAGCATCGATTTACCGCCTTCTGCGAGGAGGTCATCAACCTGATCACGGCGATGATGAGCACGCTCGGCCAAGCACCGATAGCGTCGCCCTCCGATCAGGTCCTGTTCACGAATGCGCCACGCTACGTGCCCGCGGTTGCCGACGCCGGTCTCGTCACCGACATCAGTTCGCCCGACTTCGGGTAACGTCGCGCTCAGGGCGACAACAATCCGAATGCAATCGCCATGGTCGACAGGGTGCCGGCTGTGACAACAATCATCCTGAAAGCAAAATCGCCGTCGATGGCTTCAAGCCAATGATTCAACCAACCGCGAGCGCGGCCTGCACGAACGATTCGACTAAGTTTGTCGTCGCCGTTCCTCATGATCGTCATCGTAGATCACGTGGAAACCGGTTGACCAGTGCAGCTTGTGCCACGCGATCGAAATCACTTGCGACAACCTGGCTAACCCAATCGGGCTATGAGAGCCGGGCCGTTGACGACGCGACATCTGGACAGCTGAATGGTGGACAACCGTGCCCAACTGCCGCGCCGAAAATCAACGGGTCTCTCCGCCCGTAGAATTCAGTTCATCAGCGCCTCGCGCCTGCGCCCTTCCCTGTCGCAGCGTCATAGGCATCGCGATAGCCTCTGGCGATCGCCCGGACGCCGCGTCCGATGTCGTCGTAGACATCGTCAGGGAGGTTTGCCAGCGACACGCGAAGTGACCATTCCGGCGCATCGAAGCCACCTCCGTTCAACAGCACGATCCCGTGGGCCTCGGCCAGCCTGAACGCGAGATCCAAGGGGTGGACATTCTTCTTCAGGTGTTCGACGGCATCGTCGCCGATATTCTTGCGAGCCCAGAACTCGAAATCGATCAGGGCGTAGTAGGCATCGTAGTTCGGATTCGGGGTCAGCTTGTCGGCAAGCCCGAGCCCGTCGAGCAGCGACCACAGGCGCTTGTTGACGATTTCCATGCAGGCGGCCTGATAGGCCTTCTTCACATCCAGCATCTCCGCAAGCGAGAACAGGCTCATCATCACCTGCTGCGGCAACGACAGTCCCGCGGTGTGATTGAGCGCCACGTCGCGGCTGTCGGCGACGATCCGGTCGATCAGCTTGAGCTTGCGCGGCTCGAGCGTCAGCGGCCCGTAACGCTTGTCGAGCGCCTTCACGGCCTCGTCCGGGAGCTTGGCGATCTTCTTGTCGAAGATATTGTCTTCGTGGATCGCGATGGCCCCGAGCCGCCATCCCGTGCAGCCGAAATACTTCGAATAGGAGTAGACGCCGATGGTGTTGTGCGGCAGCTCGCCGAGCAGCGAACGGAAGTTGTGCACGAAGGTTCCGTAGACGTCGTCGGTGAGGATCATCAGGTCAGGACGCTTGGTCTTGACCAAATTGGCCAGCTTGGCGATCGTCTCCTTGCTCAACGCCATCCCCGGAGGATTGGACGGATTGACGACGAAGAAGGCCTTGACCTTCGGGTCCTCCAGCTTCTTGATCTCCTCGTCGGTAAACTGGAACTTGTTTTCCTGCGGAGCCCTGATCTGAACGACCTTCAGATCGTAGTCCTCCAGGTGCGTCATCTCGATGTAGGGCGTGAAAATCGGCGTCGCCAGCGCAATCGTATCACCTGGCACCAGCAGCCGATTGGCCTTCAGCGACTTGAAGAGGTAGCACATCGCCGCCGTGCCGCCCTCAACCGCATAGATGTCGAACTTCCCGGCCGGCCGCGGCTCGCCGCAGACCGCCCACATCAGATATTCGTGCACGATCCATTCGTTGTGCACCAGCATGCGATCCGGCACCGGATAATTGTCGCCGATGATCGAGTCGACGAGTTCGTGGACGAAAGCGTCGGGATCGAAGCCGAATTTCTTGACCGCGAAGGGCAACATTTCGGTCAGGAAGCTCGCGCCCGGCATGTCCTTGTGCTGTGCGAGCCAGGCCTCGAACCGTCCGGCAATGCCCTTTGCCTGAGCCATGCCCCCGATGCCCGCCGGGTGCTCCATCACCCGCTTGCTCTCGGTCATGGCGAACTGTCCAAGCAGGAAGAAGCCTTCACGCGGCGTCGTGGCCACCCAGTTCGGATTGCCCCGCCCGGCGTTCAGGAAGGGCATCTGACTCCGCTTCGAATTGCTCTTCGCGAGGTTGATCAGCTCGTCCTTGATCTCGAACGGGCTCAACGCCTCGAATTTCTTTAGGGTCAGAAGATCGGCCATTTGACACTCCCGGGACGATGCAAGGTGTTGGAATGGAGGTGGACAGGCGCCTTGCGCTCAGCATGAGCGGCGGCCGGTGACGAGCCTTGATCTATGTCAACGGTCTCGTGCCGGCCTTGCGATCGCAAGCAGCTCACGCGTGCGTTGTCGGCAAGACAATGAAATCACGAGGCTGTCGCACTCGCGGTTGACATAGATCAACATCCACCTCGTCGGCCACCGTCTGATGTCGATCGATACAGTTGCTCGCCCTTTTCGGCCCCCTGCGTGAGATCGAAGCGGGCGCATGCCGAAGCCCCGGGACAGCATGAACGGGTGACATCATGATCGATTGGTTCTTCCAGACGCTCCGCACCTATCCCGAAATCGCGATCTTCCTCTCGTTGGCCCTGGGCTACTATTTCGGATCCTTCACCTACAAGGGTCTCGGCCTCGGCGCCGTCACCGCGACGCTGGTGGCCGCGGTTATCATCGGCCAGATCGGCATCACCATCTCAGGTCCGCTCAAGCCGTTTTTCTTTCTGATGTTCCTATTCGCGATCGGTTACGGTGTCGGACCGCAATTCGTGCGCGGCATCGCGCAGGACGGCATTCCGCAGGCGATTTTCGCGGCCGTGGTTTGTGTGTTCTGCCTTCTCTCGGCGTATTTCGGCGCGAAGATCGCCGGCTACGACGTCGGATCGGCCATCGGGCTCTATGCCGGCTCGCAGACGATCTCCGCGTCGATGGGGCTCGCAACCGACGCGATTAATCGCCTTGGTCTGCCCGCGGACGAGGCCAAGAAGCTGCTCGATGCGATGCCAGTCGCCTATGCCGTGACCTATATCTTCGGCACGGTTGGGTCGGCGATCGTCCTTGCCCTGCTCGGGCCCGCGCTGCTCGGCATCGATCTCGAGACCGCCTGCAAGAGATATGAAGAGGAGCATGGCGGCAAGAAGGAGGTGGGCGGTCCGGGTACGGCCTGGCACCAGTTCGATTTGCGTGCCTATCGCGTCAGCGAACGCGGGCCGGTCGTCGGCAAGACGGTCGAGCAAGCCGAGGCGCTGATCCCCGATCATCGCATCTTCATCCTCCGGCTTCGGCAAGCTGGCAAGATCATGGAGGCAAGCTCCGGCACCGTGATTCACGCGGGCGATGTCGTCGCCGTCGCCGGCCGCCGCGACGTGCTCGTGCAGCTGATCGGCGAGCAGGCCGAGGAGGTTGACGATCGCGAGCTGCTGGCGGTGCCGATCGAGGGCGTCGATGTCTACGTCACCAGCAAGGACGTCGATGGCAAGACGCTGGCGGAACTGGCGAAGGAACCGGGCGCTCGCGGCGTATTCCTGCGCAAGATCGCCCGGGGCGCGATCGCGACCGAGATCCCGATCCTGCCGAACACGAAGATCAACCGCGGCGACATCGTCACCCTGGTCGGCCGCACGTCAGATGTCGCGGCCACCACGAAGCTGCTGGGCCGGCCGGATCGCGCGACCGACGTTGCCGACGTAGCGTTCATCGGGGCGGCCATTGCGATCGGCGCGCTCATCGGCGCCTTCGTCTACAAGATCGGTAGCGTGCCGCTCACCCTGTCCACCTCCGGCGGCGCGCTGATCTCCGGTCTGTTCTTCGGCTGGCTCCGATCCGTGCACCCGACGTTCGGCCGCATCCCCTCACCAACCGTGTGGTTCATGAACTCGGTCGGCCTGAATGTCTTCATTGCCGTGGTCGGCATCTCCTCGGGACCGGGATTTGTCGCCGGATTGCAGAAGCTCGGCTTCAGCCTGTTCCTCTGGGGCGTCATCGTGACCACGGTGCCGCTGATCCTGGCGATGTTCGTCGGCAAATACCTGTTCCGCTTCCATGACGCGATCCTGCTCGGATGCTGCTCCGGCGCGCGCACGACCACTGCATCGCTCGGCATGATCAACGACCGCGCGAAAAGCCAGATACCCGGCCTCGGCTATACCGTCACCTACGCGGTCGGAAACACGCTGCTGACGATCTGGGGCATGGTGCTGGTGATGATGATGACTTAGCCGCGGCCCGGAACATGTTGATCTGGCTGCAGCAGTTTCTGGTCCGTTATCCGGAGCTCGCGCTGTTCCTGGTGATCGCAGCGGGCTACTGGATCGGAAGCTTCAGGATCGGCGCTTTCAGCCTCGGCCCGGTGACGGGCTCGCTGTTCGCTGGCCTTGCGGTCGGCGACTTCGCGCACGTGCCCGTCTCCAACATGACCAAATCGTTCCTGTTCCTGCTGTTCCTGTTCGGGGTGGGCTATTCGGTCGGTCCGCAATTTGTGCTGGCGATGAAGCGTGACGGGCTGAAGCCGGTGCTGATGGCCGTGGTCGTGAGCCTCACCGGCCTTGCGGCGGCGATCGTCGTGGCACGCGTGCTGCGACTTGACCCCGGCTTTGCGGCCGGGCTCCTGTCAGGTGCGCTCAGCCAGAGCGCCGCAATGGGTACGGCGACCGACGCAGTCAACTCGCTGCCTTTGTCCGACGCACAGCGTGCGTTGTTCGTCTCGCACATCGCGGTGGCCGATGCGGTTTGCTACATCTTCGGCTATGCCGGCGTGATCACATTCTGCACGATCGTCGTCCCGGCGCTGCTGAAGATCGACCTGAAGACGGAAGCGCTCAAGCTGGAGCAGGCCCTGGGGATCACGCGCGCCAAGCCCGGTCTGGCGTCGGCCTGGCGCAAATTCGAACTGCGCGGCTACCGGCTCGATGATCACGCGGCGATCGCCGGACTGACGGTTGCCGCCGCCGAAGCCCGCGTACCCGGGCAACGCGTGTTCATCCACCGCATTCGCCGTGGAGAGCACATCCTCGAGGCGGAGCCTGGAACGACGCTCGCGGCAGGCGACGTGATCGCGCTGTCCGCACCGCGCCAGACCATCGTGGAACTGATCGGACCGCGCGGCGAAGAGGTGGAGGACCGGGAGCTGCTCGATATCCCTCTGATCTCGGCAGACGTGTTCCTGATCAACCCGAAGCTTGCGGGCACCAATCTCGAGCAAGCCTCGGAACAGAGCTGGGCTCGCGGCCTCTATTTGCGCTCGTTGAGCCGAGGTGGAGAAGCGCTCCCCGTAGCCGCCGGGGTCGTCCTGCAGCGCGGCGATCTGCTTCGCATCGTTGGTCCTGAATCAGTGGTGCAGAATGCGGCCAAGAGCATCGGCGTCATCGTTGCGCCGAGCACCAGCATCGACTTCGTGGTGCTGGGGCTCGCGATTTTCCTCGGCGGCCTCGTCGGTGTTCTCGTCAGCTTTACGGTTGGCGGCATCAACATCTCGCTGAGCACCAGCGTCGGCACGCTGCTCGCTGGACTTCTGGTTGGCTATCTCCGCACCCGTCTGCCGCATTTCGGCCGGATCCCCGACGGCGCCATCAGCCTGATGACGTCGCTCGGACTGGCGGCCTTTGTCGGCCTGACCGGAATTCATGCCGGCCCGATCTTCCTTTCCGCCATACGCGAGTCGGGCATCGGCCTGCTTCTGGGCGGCATGATCGTCACCCTGTTGCCGCAGATCGTCGGCTTCTGCTTCGGCCATTTCGTGCTGCGCATGAATCCCATCCTCCTGCTCGGTGCATTGACCGGGGCACAGACGGTCACGGCAGCGATGGCCGCCATTCAGGAGCGCTCCGGCAGTTCGGTGGTGGTGCTGGGCTATACGCCCGCCTATCCGATCTCGAACATTCTACTGACCACCTGGGGATCGGTCATGGTGGTCGTCGTCGCTGGATGAGTCATTTCTGGACGGCATTGGCACGATCGCCCAAGCCACGCATTTCCGTTCAGCAAGACCGGGAAGCCCCGTAGAGTCCCGGGTTGCCCTTCGCTGTCGGGTGCGGGAGCCTTTCCGCTCCTCCTGAAGGCGGGCCAAGATGGACACTGCTGCTATCGGCGATCCATGAGCGCGGAACGCAAGGGTCAGTCCGGCCGTTCCGAACCGCTTGACGCGCTCAGGGGGCTGGCCATCTTGATGGTCATCGCCCGGCACTATTTCGGCTTCAAATACGGCATGCTGGGCGTTGATCTGTTCTTCGTCCTCAGCGGCTTTCTGATCGGCGGCATCCTGTTGGATAGCCGCGAACAGCCCGGCTATTTCTCGTCCTTCTATGGACGAAGAGCGTTTCGGATCCTGCCGCTCTATTGGCTGCTGCTGGCGCTCGTGCCGCCAGATCACTGGGGCTACTACCTGTTCTTCATCCAGGCCATCCCGTGGCTGGAGTTCGGCTATCCGCAGTCTGACCTGACCTTCGTCACCTGGACGCTGGCCATCGAAGAGCAGTTCTATCTGATCCTGCCCATCCTGATTTACTGGCTGCCACGCCGATGGCTGATCCCTACCATTTGGGCGGGTGTGCTGCTGGCGCCGGTCTGGCGCTGGCTGTTTCACGCCTATCTGCCCGACCATTCCTGGCAGTTTCTGCTGCCCGGTCGCCTCGATGAACTGTTCGGCGGCGTCCTCCTCGCCTGCTTCATGCGCGGCTACTGCCGCTCCCGCTCCGTGTGGATGATGCTGGCCTGCGTGCCGCCGCTTTGCGATGTGGCGTATGCCATCGTGGTTGAACCCTTCGGCTTTCTCTCCATCGCAGCATTCGCATGCTGCGCGATTGTGTGGTTGGGCGCCAACATGGAACGGACAGAACTGCTTCGTCCGTTCGTATGGCCGGGACGCAGATGCTATTCGCTCTATCTATTCCACATGCTCGTCTACGACGTGTTCTTTGACTTCGGCCGTCCGCTTGCAGGGTGCCTTGCACTTCCGGTTGTCTGCGTCCTGGCGGAGATCACCTGGCGCACGATCGAGTCTCCGCTGATCGGCTACGCGAGGAAACGATTTGCGCGAGCCAAGCCAGCGACGATCAGGGTCGTTGGTGTCGTTTAGAGCAAATGCAAGGGGGTGACCGGAGCAGCGGCCATGCCAAATGGCCGCGCGCTCATCCCGGTGCCGCGGTTGAATCTCCTGCTGGAACCAACAATTAACGAATCAGCTTAAAATGATGGGGTCATTGCCAGGCTGGCGCTCGACACCAAGAGGCTAAAATGAATTGGGCCAAGGCACTGCTGCTGCTCTCCGTGCTTCTCCTTGGATGCGCGGACCTCGCGACCACCAACCGGATTTTGGAGCTCGGGTTCGGCGAGGCGAACCCGTTCATGGAGATGGCGCAGGCCTGGTTCGGCGCCTGGTGGTTGATCCCGAAATTGGGTTTGACCTTCCTCGTCATCGCGTTGCTTTGGCGCAGCGAAAGCCTTTCCAGGATTGCCCTTGTGGTGGCGTTTTGCGCGACGCCCGTCATCAACAACCTTGTCCTTCTCGCAGGCGCGAGCTGAACCAGACACATCCCAATTGAGATTTGGCGATCTGACCGTCCTGCTCGCTTGTTGCGAGCAGGCATGATCCGATCAACGTCCGAATCCTCTGCCACCTGACCAGCGCCGTCGCTGCCCTGCCCGTCGCATGCGATCGGGCACGCAGTCAGGTCTGGCGGATGAACTCCGCGATCAGGCTGCCGATTTCCTCCGGGGCATCCTCAAAACAATAGTGCCCGACGCCGGCAAGACGCCTGACCGTTGCCGCCGGGAAGATCGCGGAAAACAGCGGCAGCAAATGCTCTGCGTGCAGCGTGCGGTCCGCTTCGCCCCAGATAGCGAGTGCAGGCTTGCTGCGGATCGCGCGGTCGGCTGTGGGATCCGGCGCGTCGAACCTGTGCGCGCCGATCGCAAAGCCCCTGGCCCATCCGATCGCACCGAGGCAGTCGGCCGGGCGTGCGAAGGGTGCGCCGTAGGCGGCGAGCCAGGCGTCGGTGATGACTGCGTTGTTCTCGAAACCGTTGAGCTTGAGGGTGCTCAGGATGTTGAAGCCGAGTTGGCCGAGAACCGGCTCGAGCTCACCGTCCGCTCCGGCCCTTGCGATCCATTGAAACCACGGCGAAGCCAGCGCATTGGCGGTGACACGCTCGAACAGATCGCTTTGCCCGAACGGCGTCGGCCCGTTGGCCGAGATGACGCGGCGGATGCGATCCGGATGCCTGGCCGCGAACCCCATGCCGACGGGGCCGCCAAAGTCATGCATGACCAGCGTGATGTCGGTGAGATCGAGCGCAAGGACCAGCGCTTCGAGATTGTCGACATGGTCCTGCAGCCAATAGCTGCGCTCCGCCGGCGTCGCACTCTTGCCGAACCCCATGTGATCCGGAACGACCACGCGGTGCGTGGTGCTGAGGAGTGGCACGAGATGGCGAAACAGATAGCCCCAGGTCGGTTCGCCATGAAGGCAGAGCACCACCTCGCCGTCCCGCGGGCCTTCGTCGAGATAGTGCATCCGGAAGCCCGGCGCCGAGCTGAAATGCGGTGCGAACGGAAAGGTGCCGTCGAAGGTGGCGTCGGGTTGGATCACGGCTGGCCTCGAGTGGTTTTAAGTTGAAACCATCCTGTAGCGCTTGAGGTTTTACTTTGCAACCGATATATCGAGCTCCGACTCGGGCGGTCTTTCGGGACCGCGCCACCGATTCACGACGTGGAATGAGGAGCGTCAGGTGGAGCACGATGGCCAAGCGAGTGAGCCACAAGGACTCGATGTGCGGCGTGGCCCGGCCGCTGGACGCGATCGGCGATTGGTGGTCGCTGTTGATCGTGCGCGATGCATTCGACGGGCTGCGCCGGTTCGGTGAATTTCAGAAGAGCCTCGGGCTTGCCAAGAACATCCTCTCCGCCCGGCTCCGCAATCTGCTGGCGCACGGAATCATGGAGACCGTGCCCGCCGCGGACGGCAGCCCGTATCAGGAATATGTGCTGACCGAAAAGGGACGCGGGCTGTTCCCGCTCCTTGTCGCGCTCCGGCAATGGGGTGAGGATTTCTTCTTCGAGCCCGACGAGGCGCATGTGCTGCTGGTCGACCGAAAGAACGGATTGCCGGTGCGCCGCCTCGAGCTGAGAGCGCAGGACGGACGCGTCGTTGGTGCAGGAGACACGATGGTGCGGCTGCCGCAGACTTCACCTGAGAACGGCATCGCGTGAGACGCGCGTGCTCCACGCAGGACCGCTGTCAGCAACCGGATCTTAACCGTCCTTGCCGCAGCATCCGCGCGTGGAGGTTCGATCAATGCAGACATTCCGGATTTCGCTGAGCGACGGGGAGCGGAAATTCCACACGGCGATTCAGGCGCCGGATCCCGCGTCCGCGCGTATCAAGGCGGCCTACTTCTTCGACATATCGAAATGGCGGATCTTGAGCGTGTCGCTGAGCGGAGCCAGCGCCGCCGCGGCTTAGTCGCCGCGCGCCCTACGCCATCCGGTCGAGCTCGGCCGCGGCAAGGTTTGCAATCTGCAGGTCGATTTCGGCGAGCGGATCGTCATCGCCGAGAAACCATGCTGCCGACAAGCCGGTCCAGGCGACGATCCATGACAGCAAGCGCCGGCGATCCAGCCTTGCTGCTTCCACGACGATGTCGAGACGCCGCGTAAAACGTCCGGGTTCGGTCGCGACCGGCCGTGTCGGATCGGCAAGATCCGGATTGGTGAAGATGTTGGCGAAGTCGAAGCCACGCTCGCCGACGAGATGCTTTGGATCGATCGCGACCCAGCCGCGCGCGCCGAAGTCGAGCACGTTGTCATGGTGCAGATCGCCATGCAGCACCACGATCTCGCTGACATCGCCGAGCAGTGCTTCGGCGGCGGCAGCCGACCGGTTCAGGATGCCGCCATGCGCCCTCGCCGCCGGCCACAGTTCGCGAAACCAGTCCCTCAATGGCGTCAGGTCCGGCCGCGGTTTCGTTCGCCGGGCGTGAAGCCGATCGGCCGTTGCACAGAGAATTCTGCAGGCCTCATCGTCTTGGCCGGTTCGCGCCATGTCGCTGAGCGAAGCCGAGCCCATCGCCCGTTCGAGCAGGAGCGCCTCGCCATGACGCACAAGGACGCGCGCCGCACCGTCGCCGTCCCCACCACTCCATGACGATGGCGCCGAGGCGTTCGTCCGGCTCGTGCGAGAGCTTGAGCATCGCCGGTTCGCCGAACTGCCGCACCGGCAGCAACCGTGCGGCGTGCGTCACGATCGGATCGCCGTCGGGGACGAGGCTCCAGGCCGAGAGATAGGGTTCGAACATCGGGCGGGCTGATTGGGTGATCAGGGGCGTACCCGTCGTTGTAAGCATTGCCTGCGCGCGCCGCCACGCTGGTTCCCTGCGGCGCATCGTGGCAGCGCCGTGCCAACCGGTTCCTGGCCGCCCTGCCCATGTTGGCTGATGACAGCCCCCACCCTTCTCGCGCTACAATGTCGCAGCCGGTGTGACGGAGGGTGTGGTGATGCCGCGAAAGGGAATTACCGGACACGACGATTGGGCGGTCACGGAAGCGCTGGCCACCGCGCTGGTCGCGCTCGAGCAGTTGCCGTCGAAGCATCAGCCGCGCGCGCATATGGAGGACGTGCGGAAGATCCTGACCGCGAGATGTGAGGCCGGCGCCGTCACGCTGCATCTTGCACAGGCCAAGTGCCGGCTGTTTCCCGATACCGATCCCCTGACCATCTATGAGGAATACGGCCTGAAGGACGGACTGGGGTAGCAGCCGTCGACTGAACAGCTAGTCGTGGCTGACGCGCCAGATCGTTCCGTTGCCGTCTTCGGAGACCAGCAGCGCGCCGTCCCGCGCCACGGTGACACCCACCGGACGGCCCCAGACCTCATTGTCGCCGACGACGAAGCCGGTGACGAAATCCTCGTACTCGCCGGTCGGCACGCCGTCCTTCAACCTGATGCGAATGACCTTGTAGCCGGTTCGCTTTGCGCGATTCCACGAGCCGTGTTCGGCTGCAAACGCATCGCCGCGATATTCGACCGGAAAACTGCTGCCGGTGTAGAAGGTCAGGCCGAGTGAGGCCGAGTGCGCCTGCAACAGCACGTCGGGAGTAGTCACCTTGTCCTTGAGGTCGGGCCGCGCGCCGGCATGTGCGGGGTCTTCGTTGGCGCCGATATAGTACCAGGGCCAGCCGTAGAACGCGCCCTCGCGGACACGCGTCACATAGTCGGGCACGAGATTGTCGCCGCGGCCGTCGCGCTCGTTGGTCGAACACCAGGGCGTGCCGCTTCCGGGCTGGATCGCAAGTCCGACGCAGTTGCGGATACCGGTGGCGAACAGTTTCTGGTTCTTGCCGTCGGGATCGAAGGCAAGCACAGCCGCACGGTCGGTTTCCGATCCCCAGGCAGCGCCAAGCGCGTGATCGCGACTCCAGCTTTCGATACCTTCCGGCGGCCGGCCAAGGCCCTCGCCGGCGTTGCCGGCGGAGCCGACCGACACCAGCATGCGCTTGTCGTCGGGCGTGAACACGATATCACGCGTGGAATGGCCGTAGCCGTGAGGAAGGTTCGTGACGATGCTCTCGGGCTTTCCCGACGCCTTGAGATCGCCGTTGCGGTAGGCAAAGCGCACGACGCTGTCGGTGTTGGCGACGTAGAGCCATTGCGGATTGTCGCCGTTTGGAAAGAACGCGATGCCGAACGGCCGGTTCAGTCCGGTTGCGTAGACCTCATTGGTCGCCAGCCTGGTGCCGCCGTCGGCGCTGCGCAGGACACGAATGCGGCCGGAGCTGGTTTCCACGACGAAGATATCGCCATTGGGCGCGGTCCGGATAATGCGCGGACCGCTCAATCCGCTGGCAAACAGCTCGACCTTGAAGCCCGCCGGCACCTGCGGCACCGCCGATGCGGGGCGCGACACGACGCGGGACGAATTGCTGCTGGAAGCCGTTGCGCCCGGCTTGGGCAAGTCCTGCGGCGTGATCAGGCGCACCGTGCCGGGTCTGTCGCGCTGCCAGTCGCCGAAGGCCTCCGCGCCTTTCAGCACAGGTTCAGCGCCCGACGGCGCGATGCTGGTCACTACGAGGATGACGACGGACATGCTCACGCCGGCAAGATTTGTCTTACGCATTTGCTCCTCGCGCGAGGCCCAGGTCAGACGCGAAGCTCATAGCGCAGTTCGCGCGCAGGCTGCGTTCACAATGTCGTCTGCATCGATGTCCATTGGGAGGCGCCGTCGCATCAGCAGGCGAGCTGCTCCGCAGCATGCACTACACGGCTCTGGAACGGACCATGGGCTTGCGCTCGGCTGCCGACGGTTCGCGGAACGCCGGCGTGTCTCCGACAAGCGGCTTGAGAGGAACCGTAAGGCGGCAGATCAGGCCCTCGGCACGCCAATCGAAGTCGGCCCGTCCGCCGAGTTGGGTCTCGATGCTGGCGATGACACTTCGTGTGCCGAAGCCTTTCTGCTTCGGCTTGGTCACCGGAGGCCCGCCGGATTCCACCCAGGCCAGGATCAGCGTGTCGTCCGCCACTTCCCAGGTGATCGCGAGCCGGCCCGGCAACACCGACAGGCTGCCATATTTGGCGGAGTTGGTGACGAGCTCGTGGAGCGCCAGTGCCAATGTCTGCGCAGTCGCGGGCTGCAACTGCACCTCTCCGCCGGCGATCTGGATCTGCCCGGCCTCGGAGTAAGGCGCGATCTCCTCGGTCACCAGCCGCCGGACTTCGGCGCCCTGCCAGCTCGACAGCGACAACACGGTGTGAACCCGCGCCAGCGCCGTGATGCGGCCCTCGACCGCCCGCACATAGGCGGTCACGTTCTGCGCGCGCGTCAGGCGCACGATCGACTGCGCCAGCGCGAGCGCGTTCTTGGCGCGATGGTCGACCTCGCGGGTCAACAGGCTCTGCCGTTCCTCGGCCTTCTTGCGATCGGTGATGTCGACGGTGACGCCGCTGACCCGCACCACCCTGCCGTTCCTGTCGCTGGTCGCCGCAGCCGTGCCGACGCACCAGCGTATCTCGCCGTCCGGCCGCACGACGCGGAATTCGGCCTCATAGGACGTGCGGCCGTTGTCGAAGCCGGTCCAGCCCTGCCGGAGTTGTTCGACATCGTCGGGATGAAACAGCGCCTGGATATTGTTTGATGTCAGCGCGAAGGACTTCGGTTCGACGCCGAAGATCTTGTATTGTCCCTCGTCCCACATCCAGTCGCCGTTGACCCAATCCCAGTCCCACGAGCCCATCTTGCCCGCGGCAATCGCCATGCTGCGGCGTGCTTCGCTCTCGACCAGCCGCGTGGTCGACTGCTCGAGCTCGGCGGTGCGCGCGCGCACCCGGTCCTCGAGCTCGGCATTGAGGCGTTCGAGTTGCCGTGTCTTGCGGTAGAGTTCGGCGAACACCCGGATCTTTGCGCGCAACACTTCCGGCACGACCGGCACCGGCACGTAATCGACCGCGCCCATCTCGTAGCCGCGCAGCCGGTCGATGTCGCTGACCTGGATTGCCGAGATGAAGATCATCGCGGTCTTCTGAAAGCGCGGATGCTCGCGGATCATCGCCGCGAGCTCGAAGCCGTCGAGCTCGGGCATGCAGACGTCGACCAGAATGACCGCGACTTCGTTCTTGAGCAGGAACTCGAGCGCCTCGCGGCCTGACGAAGCGGCAACCAGCGTTTCACCGAGTTCCTTCAAGATGACCTCATAGGCCAGCAGCTTGGCCGGCTGGTCATCGACCAGAAGGATGTTCACCTTTTCATGGTCCATCATGTTCGATCGCCGATCAGCGGTGCAGCCACATGCGGATCGCCAGCAGCAGTTGCTCGGTATTCACCGGTTTCGCCAGATAGTCGGATGCGCCTGCCTCCAGGCATTTCTCGCGATCGCCTTTCATCGCCTTCGCGGTCAGTGCAATGATCGGCAGCCGCGCAAAGGCCGGATTTAGCCGGATGGCGCCGATGGTCTGGTAACCGTCCATCTGCGGCATCATGATGTCCATCAGCACGATCGCGATCTTGGGATTGGACTCGACCAGCGAGATCGCCTCGTGACCGGTTGTCGCAGTCAACACCTTCATACCTCGCCGCTCCAGCACGCTCGACAGCGCGAAGATGTTGCGGGCGTCGTCGTCGACCAGGAGCGCGGTCTTGCCAATAAGATCCTCATCGGAACTATTGAGCTTCTCCAGCATCCTCTGTTTTTCGACAGGCAATTCCGTGATCACACGGTGCAGGAACAGTGACGTTTCGTCGAGCAGACGTTCCGGCGACTCCACACCCTTGACGACGATGCTGCGCGCCATCGTGTGCAGTTCCGCGTCCTCTTCGGCCGAAAGTTCCCGACCGGTAAACACCACAACGGGAATATTGGAGAGCGTTTCGTCCTTGCGGATCTGATCCAGCACCTCGAAGCCGCTCATGTCGGGCAGCCGCAGATCGAGCACGACGCAATCGCACGGATGCTCCCGCAACGTCGACAGCGCCCCTGCCCCGGTTCCGCTGGTCACAATCTCGATATCCTCGTGGCCGAGCAACTCGGTGATGCTAAGCTGCTCCGCCGCATTGTCCTCCACGATCAGCAGACGCTTGCGACGTGGTCTGGCGTATTCCTTGATCTGCGATAGCGCCGCGCTGACGCCCTCGGTCGTGGTCGGCTTGTTGACGAAGGAGAACGCGCCGCGCGCCAGCGCATGTTGTCGGTCCTCGTCGAGCGTAATGATCTGGACCGGAATGTGACGGGTCAGCGGATTGTGCTTGAGCTGGCTCAGTACCGTCCAGCCCAGCATGTCGGGCAGGAAGACGTCGAGCGAAACCGCGCTCGGCTGGAACTGCTTGGCGAGATCCAGTGCCTCGGCGCCGCGGCTTGCGACCAGAACCTTGAAGCCCTTGTCACGCGCCAGATCGATCAGCACCCGCGCGTAATGCGGGTCGTCCTCGACGATCAAGAGGATCGTGTCGCCGGGCTCGAGATCGAGCCGGTCGTCCGGCAGCTGCTCGATCACGCGCTCTTGCACGCCGGACGATTGCAGCGACGGCGTCGCCGTGTGCGGCAGCGCCAGCGCCTGCGGACGCAACGCCGCCGACGGTCCGGCATATTTCAGCGGCAGATAGAGCGTGAAGGTCGAACCCTTGCCCGGTGCACTGCGCAGATGGATCTCACCGCCGAGCAGGCCGGCCAACTCGCGGCTGATGGCAAGGCCAAGTCCGGTGCCGCCATATTTGCGGCTGGTGCCGGCATCGGCCTGCTGGAACGCCTCGAAGATCAGCTTCTGCTTGTCCTGGGGAATGCCGATACCGGTATCCGACACTTCGAATGCGACGACGGCCGTTGCGGCGTTCAGGATCGGATGCTCGGCGCTCCAGCCGCCGACCGCGGCCGACACGGTCAGGCTCACGCCGCCATCCGCGGTGAACTTGAACGCATTCGACAGCAGATTCTTCAGCACCTGCTGCAGCCGCTTGGAGTCGGTCACCATGCTGCGCGCAAGGTTGGCGTCGACATCGATGCTGAAGGACAGATGCCGGTTCTCCGCCTCGTGCCGGAACGGCCGCCCGACGGTTTCGAGCAGGCTCGAAGTGAGGATTTCCTCGGCATCGACCGTCACCGTGCCGGACTCGATCTTGGACAGATCGAGGATGTCGCTGATCAGGTTCAACAGGTCGGTGCCGGCGCCGTGAATGGTGCGGGCGAACTCGACCTGCTTGCCGGTCAGATTGCCGTCCGGATTCTCGGTGAGCTGCTGGCCCAGGATCAGGATCGAGTTCAGCGGCGTGCGCAGCTCGTGCGACATGTTGGCGAGGAATTCGGATTTGTACTTCGAGGTCAGCGACAGCTCGGTCGCCTTCTCTTCCAGCGCGCGGCGGGCCTGCTCGATTTCCTGGTTCTTGCGCTCGACGTCGACGTTGCGTTCGGCAAGCTGCTGGGCCTTCTGCTCGAGTTGGTCGTTGGTCTGCTGCAACTCCCTCTGCTGGGTCTGAAGCTCGCCGGCGAGCGTCTGCGACTGCTTGAGGAAGGCCTCGGTCTGCATCGTCGCCTCGATGCTGTTGAGCACGATGCCGATGCTGTCGGTCAGCTGTTCGAGGAAGGTGATCTGCGAAGTCGTGAACGACGAGATCGAGGACAGCTCGATCACCGCCTTGACCTGGTTTTCGAACAGCACCGGGAACACGACGAGGTTCTTCGGCATGATCCGCATCAGCGCCGAATTGATCGGCACCGCATCGCCGGGAATGTCCGAGACCAGGCGCTGGCGCTTGTCGAGTGCGCACTGGCCGATCAAGCCCTCGCCGAACTGGACGATCTGCGAATGCGGGTTGCTGCTGTCGTTGGCATAGGCAGCAAGCAGCCGCAGTTGCGGGCTCTCCGGATTGTCGACCTGATAGATCACTCCCATATGCGCGTTGATCAGCGGCGCCAGCTCGGTCAGCAGGAGGCGGCCGACGGTCGCAAGGTCGCGCTGGCCCTGCAGCATGTTGGTGAAGCGTGCGAGGTTGGTCTTCAGCCAGTCCTGCTCGGTGTTGCGCTCCGTGGTGAGACGGAGGTTACCGATCATGGTGTTTATGTTGTCCTTCAACTCCGCAACCTCGCCGCGAACGTCGACCTGAATCGAGCGCGTCAGGTCGCCCTTGGTCACGGCGGTCGCCACTTCCGCGATGGCGCGGACCTGGGACGTCAGGTTGGCGGCCAGCAGGTTGACGTTGCCGGTCAGATCCTTCCAGGTGCCAGCCGCACCGGGCACGTTGGCCTGGCCACCCAAGCGTCCTTCGACGCCGACTTCGCGCGCCACGCTGGTGACCTGGTCGGCGAAGGTCGCAAGCGTCTCGGTCATGTTGTTGATGGTGTCGGCGAGCGCGGCCACCTCGCCCTTCGACTTCACCGTCAGGTTCTGCTTGAGGTCGCCGTCCGCGACCGCGGTCACCACCTTGACGATCCCGCGCACCTGCTCAGTCAGGTTCGCCGCCATGACGTTGACCGTGTCGGTGAGGTCCTTCCAGGTGCCGGCGACGCCGCGCACCTCGGCCTGACCGCCGAGCTTGCCCTCGGTGCCGACCTCGCGCGCCACGCGCGTCACCTCGCCGGCGAAGGCATTGAGCTGATCCACCATCGTGTTGATGGTGTTCTTCAGCTCGAGGATTTCGCCCTTCACGTCGACCGTGATCTTGCGCGACAGATCGCCGCGCGCCACGGCGGTGGTCACTTCCGCGATGTTGCGGACCTGGGTGGTCAGGTTCGCGGCCAAGAGGTTAACGTTGTCCGTCAAGTCCTTCCAGGTGCCACCGACGCCGGGCACCACGGCCTGGCCGCCCAGCCGTCCCTCGGTGCCGACCTCGCGCGCGACGCGGGTCACTTCGGCGGCGAACGAGCGCAGCTGCTCGACCATCGTGTTCAGGGTGTCCTTGAGCAGCAGGATCTCGCCGCGCACGTCCACCGTAATCTTCTTCGACAGGTCGCCGCCGGCGATCGCGGTCGCGACCTCGGCGATGTTGCGGACCTGCGCCGTGAGATTCGACGCCATGAAGTTGACGTTGTCGGTCAGGTCCTTCCAGGTGCCGGCGACGCCGGGCACTTCGGCCTGGCCGCCGAGCTTGCCTTCGGTACCGACCTCGCGCGCCACGCGCGTCACTTCACCCGCGAAACCGTTGAGCTGGTCGACCATCGTGTTGATGGTGTTCTTCAGCTCGAGGATTTCGCCCTTCACGTCGACCGTGATCTTGCGCGACAGGTCGCCGCGCGCCACGGCGGTCGTCACCTCGGCGATGTTGCGGACCTGCGCCGTGAGGTTGCCGGCCATCGAGTTGACGCTGTCGGTCAGGTCCTTCCAGGTGCCGGCAACGCCGGGCACGTTGGCCTGGCCGGCCAGACGTCCCTCGGTGCCGACCTCGCGCGCCACGCGCGTCACCTCGCCCGCGAAGCGGTTGAGCTGGTCGACCATCGTGTTCAGCGTTTCCTTCAGCTGCAGTATCTCGCCGCGAACGTCGACCGTGATCTTGCGCGACAGGTCGCCGCCGGCGATGGCGGTCGCCACTTCCGCAATATTGCGGACCTGCGCCGTCAGGTTGCCGGCCATCGAGTTGACGCTGTCGGTCAGGTCCTTCCAGGTACCGCCGACGCCGGGCACTTCGGCCTGGCCGCCGAGCTTGCCGTCGGTGCCGACCTCGCGCGCCACGCGCGTCACTTCGCCGGCGAAGGCGTTGAGCTGGTCGACCATCGTGTTGAGCGTTTCCTTCAGCTGAAGGATTTCACCCGACACGTTCACGGTGATCTTCTTCGACAGGTCGCCCTTCGCCACGGCAGTTGCGACCTCGGCGATGTTGCGCACCTGTCCCGTGAGATTGGAGGCCATCGAGTTGACGCTGTCGGTCAAATCCTTCCAGGTGCCGGCGACACCGCGCACCTCGGCCTGGCCGCCGAGCTTGCCTTCGGTGCCGACCTCGCGCGCCACGCGCGTGACTTCGCCGGCGAAGGCGTTGAGCTGGTCCACCATCGTGTTGATGGTGTCCTTCAGCTCGAGGATTTCGCCGCGCACGTCCACCGTGATCTTCTTCGACAGGTCGCCATTGGCGACCGCGGTGGTGACGCCCGCGATATTGCGCACCTGCGCGGTCAGATTCGACGCCATGAAGTTGACGTTGTCGGTCAGGTCCTTCCAGGTGCCGGCGACGCCGAGCACGTTGGCCTGGCCGCCGAGCTTGCCCTCGGTGCCGACCTCGCGCGCCACGCGCGTCACTTCCGACGCAAACGCGTTGAGCTGGTCGACCATCGTGTTGAGCGTTTCCTTCAGCTGAAGGATCTCGCCCGACACATTCACCGTGATCTTCTTCGACAGGTCGCCGCCGGCGATCGCGGTCGCGACGTCGGCGATGTTGCGGACCTGGGCGGTCAGGTTCGACGCCATGAAGTTGACGTTGTCGGTCAAATCCTTCCAGGTGCCGGCGACGCCGGGCACCTGGGCCTGGCCGCCGAGCTTGCCTTCGGTGCCGACCTCGCGCGCCACGCGCGTCACTTCCGAGGCGAATGAATTGAGCTGGTCCACCATCGTGTTGATGGTGTCTTTCAGCTCCAGGATCTCGCCGCTGACGTCGACCGTAATCTTGCGCGACAAGTCACCGCGCGCCACGGCCGTGGTCACGTTAGCGATGTTGCGGACCTGAGCGGTCAGGTTGCCGCACATCGCGTTCACCGAGTCGGTCAGGTCCTTCCAGGTGCCGGCGACGCCGGGCACGATCGCCTGGCCACCGAGCTTGCCGTCGGTGCCGACTTCGCGCGCCACGCGCGTCACTTCCGAGGCGAATGAACGCAACTGATCGACCATCGTATTGATGGCTTCCTTGAGCTGCAGGATCTCGCCACGGACGTCGACCGTGATCTTCTTTGACAGATCGCCGTTGGCGACCGCGATCGTCACCTCGGCGATGTTGCGGACCTGGCCGGTCAAATTGTTGGCCATCGAGTTGACGCTCTCGGTCAGGTCCTTCCAGACGCCGGTCACTTCCGGCACCTGGGCCTGGCCACCGAGCTTGCCCTCGGTGCCGACCTCGCGCGCCACGCGCGTGACCTCCGAGGTGAACACCGACAATTGCTTGATCATCGTGTTGACGATGTTCGCCGACTGCAGGAATTCGCCGCGCAGCGGCCTGCCCTCGACGTCGAGTTGCACGGTCTGCAGCAGGTCGCCCTGCGCCACCGCGGCGACCGCACGGGTGACCTCACGGGTCGGCCACAGCAGATCGTCGATCAGAGTGTTGACCGAGCTTTCCATATCGGCCCAGGCGCCGCTGGCGAGGCCGAAATTGACGCGCTGGCGGGTCTGTCCTTCGCGGCCGACGACCTGTCCGACGCGCGCCAATTGCTGCGCCATGCGCTCGTTGGCGGCTGCGATTTCATTGAAGGCGTCCGCGATCTTGCCGTCGATGCCAAGATAGTCGCCACGCATGCGAACTGAGAAGTCGCCACCGCGCATCGCCTGCAGCGACTGCAGCAGATCGTGCGAGGAATCGAGGCTTCCGTTTGATGATTGGGCGCGGCGGGTATCAGCACGGGGACGAGGCGGCGAACCGAGATCGGTCATGTAATTTCCCCTACGCGCTGGCCACGAATCCAGGGACTCGGAGAAGCCAGTGTGACCATAAGAATGACTGCTCTTGATCTATTCAAGCGGGAAAACGCCAAAACCGCGATTTGTGACGCAAACCGAGGGGCTTAATCGCCAATGGAACCAAAAGTTCCAATGCGCATTGGAACTTTTTGCGCAGTAGCGTAAGCCGTTCGTATTGCCTGGCCGTCATCGGCGCATTTGATCGCATTGGAACATTGGCCTCTCCGGAACGTTCCCGGCGTTGGCAGGATTGGTGATGGTTAAGAAATCGGACCAGCTCAAGCAGGGCATTTTCGAGAGCGAGCGCAGCTTCCGCCTGTTGGCCGGAGGGGCGATTGACTATGGGATTTGCACGCTCGCCCCGGACGGACGGGTGATCAACTGGAATAAGGGCGCCGAGCGCATCACCGGCTATCCGGCCAAAACGATCCTCGGCAAGCATTTCTCGGTCTTCTACCCCGCAGAGGATCGTGCATCGGGCCTTCCCGCGATGGCGTTGCGGATGGCGCGGAAGGAAAAGCACGCCGTGGCCGAGGGCTGGTACCTCCGCAAGGATGGCTCGCAATTCTACGCCTCTGTCGTCATCGATCCGATCTACGAGAAGCGCAAGCTGATCGGCTACGCGATGGTCACCCGCGACGTGACCGAGCGCCAACAGGCGCGCGCGGATCTCGACGCCAGCGAAAGCCAGTTCCGCTTGCTGGTGAGCAACGTCACCGACTACGCGCTGTACATGCTGACGCCGGCCGGCATCGTCGCCAACTGGAACGCCGGCGGCGAGCGCATCAAGGGCTATTCGCCCGGCGAAATCATCGGCCAGAGCTTCGCGCGGTTCTACACGCCGGCCGACCAGGCCGCGGGCAAGCCGGCCCGCGCGCTCAAGATCGCGGAAGAGACCGGGCACTACGAGGAGGATGGCTGGCGGGTTCGCAAGGACGGCTCGTTCTTCTGGGCCAGCGTCGTGATCGATCCGATCCGCGACAGCGGCGGCAGTCTGGTCGGCTTTGCCAAGATCACGCGGGACATTTCCGAGCGGCGTGAGGCGCAGCAGAAGCTCGAACTGGTGCAGCGACAACTGGCGGAATCGCAGAAGATGGATGCGCTGGGCCAATTGACCGGCGGCGTCGCGCACGACTTCAACAACCTGCTGATGATCATTTCGGGCAATCTGCACCGGATCAAGCGCGAGGTGACGAGCGAGCGCGGCCAGCTTGCCCTGAGCGCGATCGAAACCGCATCCGAGCGCGCCGCATCCCTGACCAGCCAACTGCTCACCTTCGCGCGCCGCCAGAGCGTCAACCCGCAGACCATCGATGTCGCCGACCGGATCACCGCGGTGCGCGAGGTGCTGAGCAGCGCGCTCGGCGGCGCGATCAAGCTCAACATGGAGATCCAGCCGGATCTCTGGCCGGTGTTCGTCGACCCGAACGAGTTTGAGACCGCGCTGATCAACCTCGTCGTCAATGCGCGGGACGCGATGGCCAATGGCGGCACGCTGATCGTCTCGGCCCGAAACGTATCCGAAACCACCGAGGTGGCCGTCAGCGTAGCGGATACCGGCGAAGGCATCCCCCAGGATGTGCTGAGCAAGGTCTTTGACCCGTTCTTCACCACCAAGCCGGTCGGCAAAGGGACCGGCCTCGGACTGTCCCAGGTCCACGGCTTCGCCCACCAGGCCGACGGCCGGATCGAGATTGCAAGCACGCTTGGCAAGGGCACCACGGTCAGCATCTACCTTCCGCGCGGGACCGCGGCCGCAACGGGTACGACCGCGGGCCACAGCGTGCGCGGTTCCGCAACCGTCCTGCTGATCGAGGACAATCCGGCCGTTGCGGACGCGAGCACCGGCCTGCTCGAACAGCTCGGCTACACCGTGCGCTGGGCGTCGAACGCTGAGGCTGCCTTATTGGAAATCGACGCCGACGGCGTCGACGTGGTGTTCAGCGACATCGTCATGCCGGGCAGGATGGATGGGCTGAAGCTCGCGCGCACGATCCGGGACAGGAGGCCTGAGCTGCCGATCCTGCTGACGACGGGCTACAGCGAGAGTGCGCGCGACGTGCGGTCCGACTTTCCGGTTCTGCGCAAGCCGTACCACATTCACGATCTCAGCCGCGAACTCTCGAAGCTGACGGGGCAACGATCCGAAACCGCTTCGGACGATCTCCCGGCGCATCAAGATGCGCCCAGAAAGGTCCGAGCGCGGCAGTAATTCTCAAGTTGAGGACGAACGGTCCGCCGGCCAGGTTCGCCGCACCAATTGCACCCGTTCGATGCGGCTGCATTGCTCGCAGCGATACTGAAGGATGTCCCTGCCCTCGCTGCCCGGAGAGCTGCTCTCAAGCCGCATCGTCCTGATGCAGCTGATGCAGGAGATCAGCGTCAGCAGTGGGCTGCGATCGTCATTCATCGATGCCCGCGGTGGCGCGGTCGGATCGGCGATCATGGCGTTGGGCGATGCTATGGTGTTGGCTCTCACCACAAGAAAATGCCCACCCGCGGCCAGGGTTCCAGCCCGGAAACCTGATTTG
Source organism: Bradyrhizobium sp. USDA 3240 (assembly GCF_054063295.1). Lineage (NCBI taxonomy): Bacteria > Pseudomonadati > Pseudomonadota > Alphaproteobacteria > Hyphomicrobiales > Nitrobacteraceae > Bradyrhizobium > Bradyrhizobium sp. USDA 3240. The sequence continues at coordinate 8,762,350 of NZ_JBSSGD010000002.1, read as the reverse complement.
AGTGCGAGACGGTGCGGACGCTCCTGTTTAGCCGAGCGGCCGGATCACACCCTGGCGCTGGGCTTGGCCTTGTCTGATTTCACTGGGGCCGGCTTAGCGGTTGCGACCGGCCGATCCGCAAAGCTTCGGCTCAGCCGCTCCCGAACCGTGGGGAGGCGCTCGCCACCGCCGGCGGCCTTCCAGCGGCCGATGAGTTCGGCCACTTCGGCGCGCATCGCCATCAGCCGGTAGGACGCCTCGCTGCAATCCAGATCGCGGTTGACTTGGTCCCGGATCGACGCCTCGACCAGGGTCATCTCAGCCCGCAAAGTGCTGATCCTGCGACGAATTTCATTGATCTTGTTGTCCATGGCTTGTTAGAACAAAAATAGAACATATTGTCAAGTCACGATCCGGCAAGCGAGGTGAGCGATGAGCATGGCAGCGGTAAGATTTGGCGGGGTTGCGGAGCGGCTTGGCGGGCTGATGTCGCGTGCCCAGGCGCTGCGGTTGAGGAGTCTGGCCGAGGAGGCCTATCAGCCGAACCAGTACGTGCACGGCCTGACGTCAGAGGAAGCCGAACGGCGCATCGATGCGCTCAGGGCCGAGATCGCATTGGCGGATTCCTTCTGAACCGCCCACCCACCCGGGCCGGACACTCCCTTAAGGCTTTGATATAGCGGCGCAGCTAGGTCTGTTCTGCTATTGCTGCTTTGTCTTGGGGGAGCCTTTCGTGCTGGAGCTGGAGAAGCGGTCGCCGCTTGCGTTCCCGATCACGCTGAAGGACGGGCGAACGCTCGCGACCGTTGGCGACGCGGCGGACTACCTGTCAGCGCTGAATGTCGATCAGCGCGAGCGCGGGTACTGGAAGACGGCAATCATGATGTTCAACAACGCCATGCGCGAGCCCAGCTATCTGAGGATCGCAACGATGAATCTGCGCTCTGCGCTTGTGTATGACCGTCTCGTCGACGACGTCGGCCACTGATTGTGGTGTTGCAGCTACAGCCGAATCGGCACGCCTTTCGTAAGGCCCGTTCGTTATGGCCGCAAACAAGGTAACGGCGGTACACGCGACGGCCAGGGGCGCAATGCGCTTCGGCCGCACTCTCGGGCCGCCTTCGGAGGGCCAAGGCGGCCCATTTCTTTTCAGAGCAATTTGGCGCGGACGAACAGCACCCGCAGCGCGGAGGTTGCCTGCACCGTCAGCATGGCGTTACCGGCTGCGCGCTCCAGCGCAACCAGCGCGTCGTCATGCAGTGAGCGGAACTCCATCCATTCGACGGCGCTGAGATTGCTGATGAAGCGGTAGGCCTGGCCGACGGTCGCGAGCGTTACCGTCTCGCCGTTCTGCCGCACTCTGAATGTCGCCTTCAGCGGCGTGTCGGATTTGGAAACGTCAGCCATGGCGCGGTTGTGCTCCGCGGTGCGTTAATGTCAATCTAATTTCTCGGCTCCCACGCCGGCGCGCCGACTCCACGGAATCGCAATGTCTGTTAGCGTTTCGTGGAGGTGATTCGTGCCTGATCTTGCCAACACAGCCTATCTCGATGCGCTCAATTCCGAGCAGCGCCGCGCCGTCGAGCACGGGGTCGGCGCGGATGGCATCGTCGGCGCCCCGCTGCTGGTGATCGCGGGCGCAGGCTCCGGCAAGACGAACACGCTCGCCCATCGCGTCGCGCATCTGATCGTCGCGGGCGCCGATCCGCGCCGCATCCTGTTGATGACTTTTTCGCGACGCGCAGCCGCCGAGATGGCCGGCCGCGTCGAGCGCATCGCACGGCGCGTGCTCGGCGATCGCGCCTCGATCATGACGGATGCGCTCAATTGGGCCGGCACGTTCCACGGCATCGGCGCGCGGCTGCTCCGCGAATTCGCCGAACGTATCGCGCTCGACCCGGCCTTCACGATCCATGACCGTGAGGACTCCGCCGACCTGATGAACCTGGTCCGCCACGATCTCGGTTTCTCCCGTACCGAAAGCCGGTTTCCGACCAAAGGCACATGCCTTGCGATCTATTCGCGCTGCGTGAACGCGGAGATGCCGATCGAGGCTGTGCTGGGCCAGTTCTTCCCGTGGTGCTCCGGCTGGGCCAGCGAGTTGAAGCAGTTGTTCGCGGCCTATGTCGAAGCCAAGCAGCGGCAGAACGTGCTCGACTACGACGACCTGCTGCTCTACTGGGCGCAGATGGTGACGGATACGGCCCTGGCCGAGGAGATCGGCGGCCGCTTCGATCATGTGATGGTCGACGAATATCAGGACACCAACCTCCTGCAATCCTCCATCCTGCTCGCGCTCAAGCCGGCCGGACGCGGGCTCACCGTCGTCGGCGACGACGCACAGTCGATCTATTCGTTCCGCGCCGCCACCGTGCGCAACATCCTCGATTTCCCGGCGCAGTTCAGCCCTGCCGCCGAGATCGTCACGCTCGACCGCAACTATCGCTCGACGCAGCCGATCCTGGCGGCCGCCAATGGCGTGATCTCGCTCGCCAAGGAACGCTTCACCAAGAACCTCTGGACCGACCGAACCTCGACCCGCAAGCCGCTGCTCGTCACGATCCGCGATGAGGCAGATCAGGCCCGTTACATCGTCGAGCAGGTGCTGGCCAACCGTGAGGAAGGCGCGCTGTTGAAGCACCAGGCGGTGCTGTTCCGCACCTCCTCGCACAGCGGTCCGCTGGAGGTCGAGCTGACCCGGCGCAACATTCCCTTCGTGAAATTCGGCGGCCTCAAATTCCTCGACGCCGCGCACGTCAAGGACATGCTGGCGCTGCTGCGCTTCACCGCCAATCCGCGCGACCGGGTCGCGGGCTTTCGCATCCTGCACCTGTTGCCCGGCGTCGGGCCGGCTTCGGCGCAGCGCGTACTCGACCGCATGGCAGAAGCCCCCGATCCGATCGCAGCACTCGTGGCGCTGCCTGCGCCGCCACGCGCCGGCGCCGACTGGCGTCTGTTCGTCGAGGCGATCGAGAACCTCCGCTACTCGGAATGGCCGGTCGACATCGAACGCGCGCGGCTCTGGTACGAGCCGCATCTCGATCGAATCCACGAGGACAGCGAGGTCCGCCGCGCCGACCTCATTCAGCTTGAGCAGATCGCCGCCGGCTATCCGTCACGCGAACGCTTCCTCACCGAGCTCACGCTCGATCCGCCCGACGCGACCAGCGATCGGGCGGGTGTGCCGCTGCTCGACGAGGATTATTTGATCCTGTCGACCATCCACTCCGCCAAGGGGCAGGAATGGAAATCCGTCTACGTGCTCAACGTCGTCGACGGCTGCATGCCCTCCGATCTCGGCGCCGGCACATCGGCGGAACTGGAGGAGGAGCGCCGCCTGCTCTATGTCGCCATGACCCGCGCCAAGGACGATCTGCATTTGCTGGTGCCGCAGCGCTTTTTCGTCCACGGCCAGGCCGCCAAGGGCGACCGCCACATGTACGCCTCGCGCACCCGCTTCATCACGGAACGGCTGCTGCCGATGTTCGAGCGGACCACGTGGCCGCGCGCCGCGGCCGCGCAGGCCTCCTCCGCCAGCCGCGCGCCGCCGATCGACATCGGCGCCCGGATGCGCGGCATGTGGCGCTGAAACGGGTCAAAAGAAATTTCGTTTGGGCAGGAACGAAGCCGCCGATCCCGCGTTGAGGCGACGTTCGTAATCGGCAAACGACCATCCCGACGGCTTCGGCGCGCAGCTGCACGCTGGAGCCGTCTTTTTTTTTGCGCCGCATCAACTCACGCAGAAAACAGCGTAACCGGCTGGTCGAAGCCCTTCAGCGTATAGTCGGAACCGGTTGCCGTGATCATGTCGCGGGTTCGATCCCGCACGGCCGCTGTGACCAGGATCTCGCCGGACTTCGCCGCGGCCTGGGCGCGCGCCGCCCGATTGACCACCGTGCCGACCGCGGTCAGGTCGCGGTGGGTCTGGCCGAACTCTCCGAAATTGGTGTCGCCGCTGTCCAGTCCGATGCCGATGCCGAGCTCGATGTCGCCGGCGCCGATCGCCCGCACCAGCGCATCGTGCCTATCCTGGAAACGGCGCTGGATCTCGCGCGCCGCCAGCAAGGCCTGCACGGCATGATCCTCCCGCCGCACCGGAAAATTGAAGATCGCGAACACGGCATCGCCGATCGTCTTGTTGAGAATGCCGTCATAGCGCCAGATCGCGGCGGCGCAGTCGTCGTAGAACGCATCGAGCAGCGATGTCAGCCCGGTCGGCGCGATGGTCTGCGTCAGCGTGGTGTAGCCGCGCAAATCGGCGAACAGGAGGGTGGCGTCGATGGTCACGGCGCGCGCCTTCATGATCTTCGAGAAGGCCATCTCGCAGATCGTGCAGGTGTTCGGATTCATACGGCTCGGCCGGACACCGAACAGGCGGAACGGCGCCGACAAGGGACCGCGCAACGGGATCGGCATATGCAGGTTTTGCCAGCAGCCGAGGCAGATCGTTGCGGGTTCCGGAGTCATCGGCGCCTCACCTGCTGTTCCACCAACCAGACACGCCCCACCTGGCACGGTCGGTCACGGCGTTCCCTGGAGATTGCCGCACTCAGGCGGCCGTCACGAAACTCACTCCAATCCGCGTCTTCTTGCTCCAGATCACCTGGCAGTCATAGACGACCGAGGCGTCCCGGGCCATCACCAAGCGGAATCTGTGCGGGACGAAGGCCGGATTCTCGACCTCGATGGCGGCCCCTTCCGGCGATATGTTCACGATCGTGCAATGCATGACCGAACCGCCCGACGAGACGTAGCCGGGTTCGTTGACCTCGATTCGCGGATGCTTGCGCTTTTCGTCCACCCGGCCTTGCCCCCCTCAAACTTTCTTCACGCAAACGTGGGCGATCGGCATTGCCGGAGTCAACGGCTGCCGCGGCTTGCATCGGGCTTTCGCACCACGATTTGTGCGCAGCAGTAAGCCGAATTGCGTATCGCGCCCTTGCAGATGAGCCCCGCGTCGGTGCGGGCTTGTGGTCCGCGACGGCGCAAGGATAGCCTCACCCTATGGGCGATGCGCCGGCGCAACGCACGCTCCCAACAACAACGAACAGGCGCCATGGGGAGACGCGCCATGTTCGAGATCCTCGATCGCCGGACGACTCTGACCGGCAACCAGATCAAGATCCTTGCGGCGGCCATCATCGGCGATGCCCTGGAATTCTTCGACTACTTCCTGATCGGCTTTGTGCTCGCGTTCCTGATCGGGCCGTGGAAACTCACCTTTGGCCAGTCGGCCACCGTGCTGATGAGTTCCGGCATCGGCGCCATCCTCGGCGCCTATCTCTGGGGCTGGCTGGCCGACCGGGTTGGGCGCCGCATCGTCTTCATCGGCACTGTCCTGAACTTCTCGATCGCGACCGGCCTGCTCTATTTCACGCCCGACAATGGCTGGGTCTATCTGGCAATCCTGCGCTTCTTCGTCGGCACCGGCGTCGGCGGACTTTATTGTGTCGACCTGCCGCTGGTGCAGGAGTTCGTGCCCTCGCACAAGCGCGGCTGGGTCGGCGGGCTCGTCACCTGCGTGATCCCGCTCGGTGTCGGCCTCGGCGCGGTGCTGGGCGCGATCATGGGCACCGATCAATGGCGGCTGCTGTTTGCGATCGGCGTGCTGCCTGCTGTCCTGGTGCTGCTGGTCCGGCTCTGGGTTCCGGAATCGCCGCGCTGGCTGTGCCGTCAGGGACGCTATGACGAGGCCCGCAAGTCGCTGGCCTGGGCCCTCGAGGTTCAGCCATCGGAGCTGCCATTGCCAAGCGCGGCCGACGCCGGCCCGATCGTCAAGACAAGCTGGTTCGACCTGTTCAAATATCCGCGCAGCCTGATCGTCTCCTGGCTCGGCAATGCCGGCGCGCAGACCGGCGTCTACGGCATCACGTTGTGGGCGCCCGCGCTGTTCGTGCTGCTCTTGAAGGTCACGCCGCAGGAGGCCGCCAAGATGATGATCCTGCTCAGCGTCACCGGTTTCCTCGGCCGCATCTCGTTCTCCTGGTTCTCGGAACTGCTGGGACGGCGCATCGCCGGCGGCCTGCTCGGCCTCGGCGCCGGCGCGCTCACGATCATCGCCGGCTATCACTACGACGCGACGCTGTTCGGCATGTCGGCATTCTGGCTGCTGCTCGGCGCCGCCTTCTTCTTCGCCGACGGCGGCTTTGCGATCGTCGGCCCCTATGCCGCGGAGGTCTGGCCGTCGCATCTGCGCACCACCGGCATGGGATCGGCCTATGGCTTCGGCGGCATCGGCAAGATCATCGGACCGGTTGGGCTTGCCCTGATCGTCGGCTCGAACAACTATCTCAAGCCGGATGTGCCCCTGACCCAGATCCCGACCGCCTTCGTCTATCTCGGCTGCTGGTTCCTGATGGCGGGCGCGGTCTATCTGTTCTTCGGGCTCGAGACCCGGGGCAAGTCGATCGAGCAGATCGACAAGGAGCTCAACGCGACGGCTGACGTCGCGGCCTCCGCAACCATACGGCGCGCCTGAGGGAGGCTGACATGAGCGTGACTTCTGCCGATCTTGCCGGTGATCGCGACGTGATCGCCCGCGCGGAGGCGGTCAGGGAGGCGGTTGCGGCCGCCTCCGACGCGATTGAGATGACCCGCCGCCTGCCGCCCGATCTGCTCGACCGGCTGCATGAGGCGCGCCTTTTCCGCCTGCTGTTGCCGCGCTCGACCGAAGGGATCGAGACCGATCCCGTCACCTTCTTCCATGTCATCGAGACCATCGCCAAGGCCGATGCGTCGACGGCGTGGTGCCTGAGCCAGGCCGGCGGCTGTGCGATGTCGGCGGCCTATCTCGACCTGCCGGTCGCGCAAGAGATGTTTGCCGATCCGCGCGCCGTGCTGGCCTGGGGGACCCGGCCCGAAGGTCAAGGCGGTCGAACGCGCAGGCGGCTACCGCGTCACCGGGGTCTGGTCGTTTGCGTCAGGCGGGCGGCACGCCACCTGGCTCGGCGCCCACTGCCCGGTCTATGCCGCGGACGGCTCGCCGCGCCGCGACGCCAACGGCGAGCAGGTCGAGCGCACCATGCTGGTGCGGACGGAAGACGTCGAATGGACCGACATCTGGAACACGGTCGGGCTGCGCGGCACCGCCAGCGACCAGTTCGCGCTGGACGATTTCTTCGTCCGCTCGGACCATTCGATCACCCGCGAATTCGATCGCGAATGCCGCGAGAGTGGCCCGTTGTACCGGATGAGCAACCACACCTGCTACCAGGTCGGCTTCGCCGGCGTTGCCTGCGGTATCGCCCGTACCGCATTGGATAATTTCGTCGACGTCGCCCGCAACAAGGTGCCGCGCGGCATGAAGAAGACGCTGCGCGACAATGCCGTGGTGCGATCCGGCCTCGCCCAGGCCGAGGTCAGTCTGCGCGCCGCCCGGGCCTTCCTGCTGCAGTCGATGGCGGATATCTGGCAGGATCTGGTTGCCGGCCACAGCATCACGGTCGCGCAGCGCATGACGATCCGGATGGCGGCGACGCACGCCATCCACAAGGCGCGGGAAGCCGTCGACTTCGCCTACAACACGGCCGGCGCCACCGCGATCTTCGACGGCCATCCACTGGAACGGCGCTTCCGCGACATCCACACCGTGACCCAGCAATTGCAGGGCCGCTTCAGTCATTTCGAGACGGTCGGCGCCTGGATGCTCGGCGTCGATGCCGACCTCAGCTTCGTTTAACCCGATTTCTCAGGGAGAAGAACCATGCCACTGGGTGGACTACAGCATTTCACCATCGAGCCACAGGACCTCGAGAAGACTAAGGCGTTCTATTGCGATGTGCTCGGGCTCGAGAATGGCGATCGCCCACCGCTCGATTTCCCCGGCTACTGGCTCTATTCCGGCGGCCAGGCCACTGTCCATTTAATGGGCACCCGCAAGCCGCGCGACGGCATCGTGGTGCGCGGCACCGAGAAGAAATATGAAGACACCGGCCGGCTCGACCATATTGCCTTCGCAGCCACCGACGTCGACGCCGTGCGCAAGCGCTTGCAGTCGAACAACGTCAGCTTCCGTGAGCAGATCGTGCCGCGCACCGGCGACACCCAGATATTCCTCTACGATCCCGACGGCGTCGGCGTGGAGCTGAATTTCCCGAACAGCTGAAGCGGTCTTCGCCGGTTTTTTGCCCCTGCTCAACAATTGGCCGGCGCATGTGCCGGCCAATTTCTCATGTCAGCAAACCGGTTCCCGACAAGGCCCTGACTCGGCCATCACTCGGGCGTGATCCGGTCCGCTTTTCTTCAACATTGAATGACGAATTAACCCGGCCGCGCCGCTGCGGCAGAATAGCCGGGTGCTGCGCCTTTAACCTACCCCAGGGCTTGGTAGCCCGGCTATTCGTCCCCACTTCGCCGTCGATGGGGCTCAATCGAGCCCGCGTTCGTGGCTGAGGCGGACCATTTCGTTGATGAAGATCTGTTTCTGCTTGTCGTCGAGGCTCGCATAGAGCGGCTCGGCGGCGTCGGCGACGCCGCGCTGATCGCCTGCGCGGTCATTGAGGAACTGGGCCTCGTTGCGCATCTGCTCGATGATGTCGTCAGGCGGATCGCGCTGCGCACGCGCAATGCGCAGGTTGAGCCGATCGGCGCCATTGTGCCCGAGATAGTGCATCGCACTGTTGAAGCCGGCCCAATTCTTCTCCTGCTCCGGCGTCAGGTTGAGCTCCTTCTTGATCCGTTCGATGTTGGCGTCGCTATTGGCGACGATCTGTTCGGCCGTAAGCTGCGGCGCGCCTGCCTGGGTCAGCACGGTCGGCGCCTGCTTCGCACCCTTGTCCTTGGCGGCGGCCTTGGCCGACTTGGCGGCCTTGGCGCCCTGCTTGTCACCGGACGCGGGAGCCTGCGCATTCTTGCCGTTGCCGGCATTGGGGTTGGCGTTGTTGTTGCCGGTCAGCACCCCGGTCACGCCGGTCACCACCCCGACGACGCCGCCGATTGCTCCGCCCAGCACGCCGCCGACCGGGCCAGCAGCCTTGTTGCCTTCGCGCGCGCCGTTTTCGACGCCCTGCACGATCTGCGCATCGACCATATGAGGCACTGCAAGCAGCGTGACGGCGGCGGCCCCAACCGCGACGCACAATTTCCATTGCGCTCGCAGCTTCGCTACCGGGATGAGCATGATCGGATCTCCGTGATCGATGGTGGATTGCAGGACTGACGCGGCGGGCGGGTTCGACGAATCCGGACTTTATCGTTTCCGGCTTCGGCAAGTCTATCGGTCGCGACGGCCATCAACATGACGGAACGCGGCTCGATCAGGCGTGGCCGGAAACCTGCGGCTCAACCGCGCACCGTCTGCGAGCATCGCTTGCGCCAACCTCCGCGTGCGTCGCAGCATGATGACCGGAAGCGCGCCAAACCACGGACATCTGCAGTGATGCCGATGACACTGCCTGCGATTTGACCACAACGTTAGTACTACTTGGCACAGGCATCTCGTTTCTCGACAGCAGCCGGCAATTCTGTTCTGATCAGTGTGAATGAAATCCCGCGACGTCGCGCGAACGCGACGCACAAAAACAACAACGGGATTCAAAAAGTCTTTTGTCCGTCGGCTACCAGGGAGGGAATGCCATGTCACGGAAGAAGCTTTCGCGCCGAGAATTCGTTGCAGCGACAGCGCTGTCATCGGCGGCGCTCATTACAGCCCCCTACGTCCGTGGCGCCTACGCAGCCGGCAAGCTCTCGATGGGCTTCTGGGATCACTGGGTGCCGGGTGCGAACAGTGCCTCCACCGAGCTCGTCAATGAATGGGCTGCCAAGGAAAAGGTCGAGGTCCAGCTCGACTACATCACCAGCCAGGGCAACAAGAACATCGTCACCATCGCCGCCGAGGCGCAGGCGAAATCCGGTCACGATATCTTCCAGATGCCGACATGGTGGCCACAGTCCAACGCCGAGCTGCTCGAGCCGGTCAACGACATCATGGACCCGCTGATCAAGCTGAACGGCGACGTCAACGGCACGGTGAAGTATCTCGGCCAGGCCGACGGCAAATGGCTCGGCGTTCCCGCCAGCGTCGGCAGCCAGATCAAGGGTCCTTGCTCGCGCATCGACCTGATGAAGAAGTACGCAAATATCGACGTCCAGGAGATGTATCCGGCCGGAAGCGCGCCGAAGGCGGACAACTGGACCCTCGATACATTCCTCAAGGCGGCTGAAGCCTGCCACAAGGCTGGCTTCCCGTTCGGCATCGGTCTCGGCGAGACCAGTGACAATGTCGACACCGCCGGCGCGATCTTCCAGTCGTTCGGCGCGCAGCTGGTCGACCCCAAGGGTAACCTCACCGTCAAGACCGACGCGGTTCGCCAGTCGCTCGAATTCTACAAGAAGCTGCTGGCGTTCCTGCCACCCGACGTTGCCGCATGGGACGATGCTTCCAACAACAAGTGGCTGGTCGCGGGCAAGGGCGCGATGATCATGAACCCGCCGAGCGCGTGGGCGGTCGCCAAGCGCGACGCCCCGCAAGTCGCCGAGCAATGCTGGACGCACGGGTTCCCGGCCGGGCCGAAGGGACGCTTCGCGCCCTATCTGCCGTTCTTCTGGTCGATCTGGTCGTTCTCGAAGAACAAGGAAGCGGCCAAGAGCCTGCTGTCCTACTTGTCGCAACCCGCATCGATCGAGAAGATGGTGGTCGCGAGCGGCGGCTACGATCTGCCGGCCTACGAGAAGCTCACGACGTTGAAGGTCTGGGAAGAGGTTGGGCCGCCGAAGGGCACGCTCTATCACTACCCGAACCCCTTCAAGCACCAGACGCTGTCGATTGCGGCCTCGCCCGCGCCGCCCAAGGTCGCACAGCAGATCTACTTCCAGGCCACCCTGACCAAGATGTGCCTGCGCTACTACCAGGGTGAAGCCATGGAAAAGACACTCGCCTGGGCCGAGGGCGAGTGCGAAGGCTTCATGCGAAGCTGACGAACGGACGAGTTCGCGCGCGGTCGCCGATCATGTTGGCCGCGCGAGATCTCGCCTCTGCATCCCGGCCGCCGAACACGGCGAGCCGTGCAACCAACCCGCGCGAGGGACCAGCGTAATGGTTGATGTCGCACTCCAATCCAGCCGCACAGCTGCGGCCCAGGCAGGGCGAAAGCGCGCCGGCCTGCGCAACGCGCTGCGACGCAAGTCGATGTCGGCGTTCCTGATGACGCTGCCGCTGATCCTCCTGATCGCGGTGCTGGTGATCTATCCGGCGCTCTATTCCCTGCATCTCGCGACGCTGAACAAGGCGATGACGAAGTTCGTCGGCTTCGGTAATTTCGAGTTCCTGTTCAAGCGCGAAACCTTCTGGCTGGTGGTCAAGCAATCCTGCATCTTTGCGATCTCGGCGGTGGTCTTCAAAGCGCTGATCGGCTTCATCGTCGCGCATTTCGTGCACAACGTCCCCGCCAACAGGCAGCGCAAATGGCGCGGCATGCTGCTGGTGCCATGGGTGATCCCGCCGGCGATGAGCACGCTGGCCTGGCTGTGGCTTTTCGACCCGTCCTACAGCGCCTTCAACTACACGCTGTCGTTCTTCGGCCTCGGCCCGATCCCGTGGACCGGCGACGCGATGTGGGCGCGCTTCTCGGTGATCCTGGTCAACGTCTGGTACGGCGCGCCGTTCTTCATGATCATGTATCTGGCGGCGTTGAAATCGGTGCCGGAGCAGCTCTATGAGGCGGCCGCGATCGACGGCGCCAATTGGTGGCAGCGGATCTGGTATGTGACCCTGCCGATGATGCGTAACATCATCGCGATCACCACGCTGTTCTCGCTGATCGTGACCTTCGCCAATTTCGACATCGTGCGCATCCTGACTGCGGGCGGACCGCTCGACCACACCCACATCTTCGCCACCTGGGCGTTCCGCGTCGGCATAGAGGGCAGCGACATTCCGCTCGGCGCCAGCGTCTCGCTGTTCATGGTGCCGATCCTCGCGGTCGCGGCGATCTTCATCCTGCGCGACATCACCAAACGCGGGAATGAATCCTGATGAGCACCGTGACGATCGACAAGTCCGGACCGACCCGCAAGGTCAAATACGGCAGCATGAGCCGCGATCGGACCTGGGCGCTGCGCTGGTCCTACTTCTTCCTGACGCTGTTTGCGATCTTCTCGCTGGTGCCGCCGTTCTACATGCTGATCACTTCGCTGAAGAGCAGCGCGGAGATTTCCGCGGCGACCAACCCGTGGTGGGTATATCATCCGACGCTCTCCAACTACATTGAGTTGCTGACCTCCAATCAATTCCTGCGCTTCTTCTGGAATTCGGCCTGGGTCTCGATCATCGTGGTCACGATCACGATGCTGATCAGCGTGCCGGCGGCCTTTGCGCTGGCGCGGATGAAGTTCTGGGGCTCGGCGACGCTCGCGACCGGGGTGTTCCTCACCTATCTCATTCCGGACAGCCTGCTGTTCATCCCGCTGTTCAAGATGTTTGCCGTGTTCGGCGACTGGACCGGCATTCAGCTGGTCAATCGCTGGTACGTGCTGCTGTTCATCTACCCGACGCTGACGGTGCCGTTCTGCACCTGGATCATGATCGGCTATTTCGCATCGATCCCGAAGGAGCTCGACGAAGCTGCGATCATCGACGGCGCGAGCTGGTTCCAGACCCTGACCCGGATCTTCATCCCGGTCGCCCTGCCCGGCCTGATCGCGGCGACGATCTTTGCCTTCACCGTCTCCTGGGCCCAATTCCTCTATCCGCTGGTGTTCACCACCTCGACCGATCAGCTCGTGCTGCCGGTCGGCATCATCACGACCCTGATCAAGGGTGACGTCTTCAACTGGGGGCAGATCATGACCGGCGCCCTGCTCGGCGCCGCGCCGCCGCTGATCATCTACGCCTTCCTGATGGACTACTACATTGCCGGCCTGACCGCCGGTGCGACAAAGGGTTGAACGCGACAAAGGTAGGATAAGGGTAGGATTCATGGCCGACGTCAGTTTGCGCAAGGTGGTGAAACGTTACGACGAGGTCGAGGCGGTGCGCGGCATCGACCTCGATATCGCCGACCATGAGTTCGTGGTGCTGGTCGGCCCAAGCGGCTGCGGCAAGTCGACGACCCTGCGGATGATCGCCGGCCTCGAGGACATCTCCGACGGCGATATCATGATCGGCGGCGATGTCGTCAACGACGTGCCGCCGAAGGACCGCGACATCGCGATGGTGTTCCAGAACTACGCGCTCTATCCGCACATGACCGTCGCCGAGAACATGTCGTTCGGGCTGCGGCTGAAGCACTACCCCAAGGCCGAGATCAAGAGCCGGGTCACGGAAGCCGCCCGCATGCTCGACATCACCGACTTGATCGACCGCAAGCCGAAGCAGCTCTCCGGCGGCCAGCGCCAGCGTGTCGCGATGGGACGCGCGATCGTGCGCAACCCGAAGGTGTTCCTGTTCGACGAGCCATTGTCCAATCTCGATGCCAAGCTGCGCGTGCAGATGCGGATCGAGATCAAGAAGGTGCACCAAAAGGTCCGAACCACGACCGTCTACGTCACCCACGACCAGGTCGAGGCAATGACGCTGGCCGACCGCGTGGTGGTGATGAACCACGGCAAGATCGAGCAGATCGGCACGCCCAACGAGCTCTATCACAAGCCGGCGACCCGGTTCGTCGCGAGCTTCATCGGCTCGCCAGCGATGAACTTTGTGCCATGCCGGCTCGAGGACGTCGGCGGCAAGCTCAACGTGCGGCTGACCGATCGCCTCTCCTTCCCGCTGCCGCCGGCGCGCGCCGCCCGCTACCAGGCCCTTTCCCGCACCGACAAGCTGCTGCTGGGTCTGCGGCCCGAGCATGTCATGGAGGCGCGGCCGCATGCCGAGCCCGGCATCGAGCCGTTCGATGCGGTGCTCGACGTCACCGAGCCGATGGGCATGGAGACCCTGGTCTATTTCACGCTGGAGGGCTCCCAGCTCTGCGGCCGGGTCAATCCCAATGCCGGCGCGCAGGATGGCAGCCCGCTCCGATTGGCTGTGGACCTCAACAATATGCATTTGCTAAACGAGGTGACCGGCGCCGTGCTTTGACGGCGCACAAGAAACCTCAAGGGCAGGAAATGGCTACCAACAAGAAGAAGATTTTCATCACCCAGACTCTGTCTCCGGGGGCGCGGGTCCTCCTCAATGAACGGGATGATGTAGAACTCGTCGAATTTCCCAACCTGATCTCGGCCAAGGACTTCCAGGCGATGCTGGAGCAGCACGCGCCGGTCCATGGCGTGGCGCTCGGCGCGACCCGCTTCGGCGAGGCGGAGCTGGAGGCGTCCAAGGGCATGTTGGTGGTGACCCGGATCGGCGTCGGGTATGACGCGGTCGACGTACCGGCGCTGTCCCGCCGCAAGGTGCCGCTGATGGTCGCAGGCACCGCAAACTCGCCGTCGGTCGCAGAGCATGCCGTGTTCATGATGCTGACGCTGGCCAAGCGCGCGCAGGAAATGCACGCGATGGTCAAGGAAGGCACCTGGGCGAGCCGGCTCGGTGTGCTGCCGTTCGACCTCTACGGCAAGACGGTCCTGATCGTCGGCTTCGGCCGCATCGGTACCCGCACCGCCAAGCGCTGCCTCGCGATGGAAATGAACGTGCTGGTCTACGATCCCTACAAGCCCGCGAGCGAGATCACCGCGGCCGGCTGTCAGGCGGTGTCGAGCCTCGAAGCGGCACTGCCGCGTGCGGATTTCGTCACGATCCATTGCCCGAAGTCGCCCGAGACAGTCGGCCTGTTCAACGCCGCGCGGATCAGGCTGATGAAGCCGACCGCCTATCTCATCAACACCGCCCGCGGCGGCATCGTGGACGAGAAGGCGCTGCACGACGCGCTGGCGTCGGGCAAGCTCGCCGGCGCCGGCCTCGACGTGTTCGAGGTCGAGCCTCCACCGGTCGGCCAGCCGCTGCATGCTTTGCCGAACGTGATCATGGCGCCGCACGTCGCGGGCGTGACGGTCGAGGCTGTCGATCGCATGAGCGAGCAGACCGCGCGCAATATCCTGAGCGTGCTGGACGGCAATCCGCTGCGCCAGAACGTGATCAACCAGGACGTCCTCGGCTGAGCTTTCAGCCTCCCTCGTTTGCGCCGCGGCCGATCCCGCGAGGTCGGCCCGGCGATGCGGAGCATGCACATGGCTTTCAAGGAATTCGGCAACTACGATGCGGTCGGTCTCGCCGAGCTCGTCCGCAACAAGGACGTCACGGCAAAGGAACTGCTCGACGAGGCGATTGCGCGCACGGCCGCCGTCGATCCGAAGATCAACGCGGTCGTCGTCAAGCATTACGACCACGCCGAGCGCCAGATCGCCAAGGGGTTGCCTGACGGCCCCTTCACCGGCGTGCCGTTCCTGCTGAAGGATCTCGACCTGCTCGAGGCGCACCCGCACCACGTCGGGCGCCAGCCTGCTGAAGGACTTCGTTGCCGACCACAACGGTACGTTGACCCAACGCTTCCTCGATGCCGGTCTTGCGATCTTCGGCAAGAGCGCGAGCCCGGAGTTCGGCCTGATGCCGACGACGGAATCCCGCCTGTTCGGCCCGACCCGCAATCCCTGGAATCTCGACCATTCCTCCGGCGGCTCGTCCGGCGGCGCGGGGGCTGCGGTCGCCGCGCGCATCCTGCCCGTCGCGCATGCCAGCGACGGCGGCGGCTCGATCCGGATCCCCGCCTCCGCCTCCGGCGTGTTCGGCATGAAGCCGACGCGCGCCCGCAACCCCTGCGGTCCCGATCGCGGCGAAGGCTGGGGCGGCTTCTCCGTCGGCCATGTGCTGAGCATCAGCGTCCGCGACAGCGCAGTCATGATGGATGCGATCCATGGTCCGGAGCCGTCGAGCCTCTACGTCGCGCCGGCGCCGGAACGGCCGTTTTCCCAAGAGGTCGGCCGCGACCCCGGCCATCTGCGCATCAGCTTCACCGACAAGGCGCCCTATGGCGATGCTGTCGATCCCGAGATCGCCGCGGCGGTCCGTGACATCGCCAAGGTGCTCGAGAGCCTCGGCCATCATGTCGAGGAGCGCGCGCCACCGCTTGCCGCCGATCCCGCCGCGGTCATGACTACCATCGTCGGCGGCAACACCGCGCTGACCATCCGCCTGCTCGAACAGCGCGTCGGGCGCACGCTGACGTCGGACGATGTCGAGCGGCTGACGCTCGCCAGCGGCCAGAACTCGATCAAGATGACGCCTGCCGACTACGTCGCCGCGCAACTTGCGGCGTTCCAGATCTCGCGCGGACTCGCCACCTTCTTCGAGGGCTGCGACGTCTTCCTCAGCCCGACGCTGTGCGCGCCGCCGCTCCGCATTGGTGAACTGAACACGATGTCCGAGGACCTGAGCCACATCGCGCCGGTGCTGCGCCGCTACATGCCGGGCACCTCGATGTTCAACATGTCCGGGCAGCCGGCAATGTCGGTGCCGCTGGCCTGGAACAAGGCCGGATTGCCGCTGGGCATGATGTTCGCGGCCAAGCTTGGCGAGGAAGGACTGCTGTTCCGCCTGGCCGGTCAGCTCGAACAGGTCCGCCCCTGGAAGGACCGGCGCCCGCCGGTTTGCGCCTAGCTCAATCGGGCGCGACAAAGGGCAGTCCAATCAGGTAGATAGGAAGGGCGCCGGCCCGATTCCGCCGGCGTCATGCCTGGGAGACCGAACCGTGAGTGACCCGACCGACAATGCGCTCGCCGCCATCGCGAGCATTCTCGATCAGACGACGACGCCTCCCGAGAAGTCCAAATCGTCCGACACCAAGTCGTCCGACGAGGCATCGGACGCTGCCGAGGAGCCGCCGGTCTCGATAGCGATGCCACCGCCCCTGCCATCGTCCGTCACAGACGTTTCTGTCGAGGCGGTTTCCATCGTGGCCGAGCCGCCGGCGCTCGAGCCGTCGCCGACTGAGCAGGTCGAGCCAAACATCGAGCAGGCCGAGCTCGAAGAACCCGAGCCGGTCGAACCCGAAGCTGTCGCACCAGAGCCGAGCGAGCCGGAGCCGATCCGGCCGGCCCAGCCGATCGAGGCCAATGGCTATTCCAAGTCCGGACCGGGCCCGATGGCCGCGCTGCGCTTCCGCTGGACGGTGCGCGAGGACGGCGCCCAATACTATGTCGACGAGACTGTCGGCGAAGGATCGACCCCGCTGGTCAACGGCCCAATGGACAGGGAGGCAGCGATCAAATTCGTCGACGATCGTGAGGCCGAAGCACGGCAGCGCTTCGAGCATTTCAAGCGCGAGATCGTCAGCCGCACGGCCGCCGCCCTTCAGGCAAGCAAGGACCGCCACGAGGCCTAGAGCCTCGGTTCTGATTGAATCAGAACCGAAGCTCTAGATTCTTGTCTTGACGCGTTTTCTTCACGCGAACCGGCGTCCGTTTCGCTCGAAAACGCTCTAGCCCTGCGGCGGCCGCGGTGGTCCCAGAAAGTCCTTCTTCGCGAGATCGACGCCGGCATGGCGCAACATGTCGTACGCCGTTGCGACATGAAAGAAGAACTGCGGGACGCTGAAGGTCAGGATCAGGGACTTGCCGGTGAATGGCCTGGTCGCGCCGCTCCGGAACGTGAAGACGACGTCCCTGTCGCAGGCGGCGTCGATCACCTCCCGCGGCAGGCCCTGCGCAAAATCAATCGTGGCCGCAATCTGCGCCTTCAGCCCGCCGATGCCGGGCGCCGTGTCGGCCAAGACCGGCGGCGCGCACCCTGCCAGCAACGCGCAGCTCAGCACGACATGCCGGTTCGCCTCCCCGACCTGCTGGCGAAGGTTGTACATGTTCGGCGAAAGCCGCATCTCGAGCAGGACGGTTGGATCGATCCTGCGAGCCCCGGCATGCGCCTCGGCATGATCGAGCAGCGCGGAGAGATTTCGCAGGTACGGCACATAGACGCCGACAGATGCTTCGTGGAGCGAGATGGTCAATGTTGCGCCCGCTGTACTGGCTCGAAAGTCTCATCTGGTCTAAATGGTCCGCAACGACATGTCATCGGAATTGACGGAGACGTCTGATGTTTCGCGCGCTGGCCGGCCTCGCTCTCGTTTTGCTTCTGTCTGCCGCGCACGCGCAGCCGGCGCCGTCCCGGCTCGATGAGATCGTCAAGCGCGGCACGTTGCGGGTCGGCATGACCGGCGACTACCTGCCCTTCACGGCGCTCGACAAGGAGACCAAGGCGTTCCGCGGCTTCGACGTCGATATGGCGCAATCGCTCGGCAAGGCGCTCGGCGTCAAGGTCGAGTTCGTGCCGACATCGTGGCCGCAGATGACCAGGGATTTCGAGGCCGACAATTTCGACATCGCGATGGGCGGCGTCTCCATCACCTTCGACCGGCAGAAGAAGGGGCTGTTCTCGACGCCGATCATGCGCGAGGGCAAGACGCCGATCGCGCGCTGCGCCGACAAGGGCAGGTTTGAGACGATCGCCGAGATCGACAAGCCCGGCACCCGTGTCATCGTCAATCCCGGCGGCACCAACGAGCGTTTCGCGCGCGCCAACGTGAAGGCCGCCGACATCCGTGTCTTCAACGACAACACCAAAATCTTCGACGAGATCGCCAAGGGTGATGCCGACCTGATGATGACCGACGCGTCCGAGACGCGCTATCAGCAGAAGCTGCATCCCGGCGTGCTCTGCGCCGTGCATCCCGACAAGCCGTTCGACTTCGCGGAAAAGGCCTACTGGATGCAGCGCGACGTCGCCTTGAAGGCGTTCGTCGACCAGTGGCTTCACATCGCGCGCGAAGACGGCAGTTATGCGAAGATCTATGCCGCGTGGTTTGAATAGGCTGCGTCAAGTTCACTGCTCGCGTGCCGCAAATTGATGCGCACGGCCTGAAACCAGATCGCAATCCAGTGATTTGAACCTGGGGCGCGAGGACACGACTCATGTTTTGACCGTGATTTGGGGCGCGTTCAGCGAGGCGGCCACCAAATAGCCTCGCGAACGGGATTCCCTGCACTGGAGGTCGAAATGAGAAAGCTTCTGGCGATCGCCACACTCGTGCTGGCGAGCACGGCGACAGCGCAGGCGCAATACACCTTCGATTACGGCGGCCGTACCATTCGGATCGATCCGGATCGCGGAACCGTTTCGATCCCCGGCGTCTATGACAATACCGGCCGCAGCACCAAGCGCGCCAAGCACAGGGACGCCGAGCAGAAGCGCGAAACGGCTCCGAAGGATGCCAAAGCGGATTCTCCGTCCATGCCTGCCACGCCACCCGCAGCCGCTGCCTCACCCTCTCCGCCTGCCGTTGATCAGGCCGCCGCGCCGGCGCCGACAGCAACAACGACAGACCCCGCGAACACGAGCGTTACGCCACCTCCGGCCACGGCAGCGACCACACCGCCGCCACCACCCGCGCCGCCAGTCGTGCAACAAAGCGCCGCGCCGGCAGCAAAGCCCGCTTCAGCGCCCACCGTCGGCGCCGTGTCGCCTGCGCCCAAGCCGGCAGCGAACCCCGTACAAGGAGCCAACTCGCCGCTCGGCGTCTGGCTGACCGAGGAGAAGGAAGGCAGGGTTCGCATCGAGCAATGCGGCGCCAATCTCTGCGGTTACTCGGTCGACAAGAAATCGAACGCCAACGGCGAACAGGTTCTGATCAACATGAAGCCGGGCAAGGACAAATGGAGCGGCCGCATCTTCGATCCGAACAGCGGCAGTACCTACGATTCCACCATCGCGTTGAAGAGCCCCGACACGCTGCGCGTCCAGGGCTGCGCGTTCGGCGGCATGTTCTGCGGCGGCCAGACCTGGACGCGGATGAACTGATCGACGCCGCGTCGTGAAAGCAAAAAGCCCCGCTCGAGAGCGGGGCTTTTCCTTTGGGCAGGCAACGACGCCTCAACCGAGCTTGCCGTTGTATTCCTCGTCGGTGACGTGCTCCATCCAGGTCGAGAACACGCCGTCGAGCGCCTCCTGCATGGCGATGTAGGTCATGCTGTTGTCAGGCGATGCGCCATGCCAGTGCTTCTCGTTCGGCGGGATCCAGACGACGTCACCGGGGCGGATCTCCCGGATCGGCCCACCCTTGGCCTGCACGCGGCCGATGCCTGAGATCACGTACAGCGTCTGCCCGAGTGGATGGGTGTGCCAGGCTGTGCGCGCACCAGGCTCGAACGACACCCGCGAGGCATTCAGCCGGGCCGGCGCCGGCGCCATGTTGATCGGGTCCTGCAGCACGCTGCCGGTGAAGTTCTCTTTCGGCGCGCGGCGGGTCGGCCGCGAGCCGGAAACGTGGATATCCATGGGGTTACCTCCCTTTCTTGACGTTATTTCTTGGATGCGGCGTAGCGCGCCTTGGTCTCAGCGTTCATCGGATACAGGCCGGGTAGCTGGGCGCCATTGTTCACCTCGTTGACGATCCAGGCTTCCATCCGCTCCTGCTCCGGCCCCTCGGTCAGCACGTGGTCGAGGAAGGCCTGCGGGATCAGCACCGCGCCGTCCTGGTCGGCCACCACCACGTCGTTCGGAAACACGGCAACGCCGCCGCAGCCGATCGGTTCGCCCCAGCCGACGAAGGTCAGGCCTGCGACCGACGGCGGCGCCGCGTAGCCATCGCACCACACCGGCAGGCCGGTGCCGAGCACGCCCTCGAGATCGCGCACCACGCCATCGGTGATCAGCGCCGTCACCCCGCGCTTGACCATGCGGGCGCAGAGGATGTCGCCGAAAATGCCCGCATCGGTGATGCCCATGGCATCGACCACGGCAATGCAGCCCTGAGGCATCGCCTCGATCGCGGTACGGGTCGAGATCGGCGACGACCAGGATTCCGGCGTCGCCAGATCCTCGCGGGCCGGCACGAAGCGCAGCGTGAAGGCCGGTCCGACCAACCGCTTCTGCCCGGGCTTCAAGGGCTTGGTGCCGCGCATCCAGATGTTGCGCAGGCCCTTCTTGAGCAGGACCGTGGTGATGGTGGCGGTGGACACGTGCGACAGCGTCGCGATCGCTTCGGCGGACAGTGACATCTCGAAAGCTTGCTCCGATGGGAGGAAAAGACCGGCGCATGTTGCCGGGCGAAGGCCCTGCGTCAAGGGCTGCGCGAAAAACCTGCGATCATCCAAATTTATCGCCGGCATGCCGATTAATTTATTGAAGTTGCTGCATCATTTTGCACGAAGCGAATTCCGTTTTGAATCGAAACACGCTAGCTTGATGGCCAATCCAATCTGCTTGAGCCGATGGCCGAACCCTTAAGTCCTCCCCGCCTTTTGCCGAGTGGCGACAGCGCCATCACGGTGGAATTCAGCCGCACCATCGATGACGCCGCCAACCGGCGGGTGCTCGCGCTCGACCGCGTGATCGCAGCCGAGCCGATCGCCGGCATCATCGAGACCGTGCCGACCTACCGGTCGCTGTTGGTGCATTACGATCCCGTGCAGATCACCTTCGATGCACTCGGCGAGCAGCTGCTTGCGCGCGCCGCCAAGGCGCCGCCGACCGAGAGCGGAACGCGACGCTGGCGGATCCCCATCACCTATGGCGGCGAGCACGGCATCGATCTCGAGGATGTGGCGAAGGCGCTCCAGACCACGCCCGATGATATCGTCGCGCGCCACGCCGCCGGTGACTATCGCGTCGCCATGATCGGCTTCACGCCCGGCTGGTCCTATCTCAGCGGGCTCGACAAGTTCCTGCATATGTCCAGGCGCAAGGAGCCGCGGCTCGTGACCCCGGCCGGCACCATCTCGATCGGCGGCATCCAGACCGGCGTGCAGTGCCTCGCCGGCCCGAGCGGCTGGCACCTGCTCGGCCGTACCCCGGTGCGAACCTACCAATTGCATCGCGACCCGACCTTCCTGCTGGAGCCGGGCGATGCCGTCACCTTCACAGCGGTGGATGCCAAGACCTTTGCCGAACAGGACCGCGCCGCCGAGGCCGGCGAGTTCGTCGCAGAACTGGTGACGCCATGAGCAAGCTCGTCGTCACCTCGATCGGTCCGGCAAGTTCGGTACAGGACGGCGGACGTCCGGGCTCGCAGCGCTACGGCCTGACGCCGAGCGGCGCGATGGATCGGCTTTCGCTGGCGGCCGCCAACACGCTGGTCGGCAATGAGCCGTTCGCTGCCGTGGTCGAGATCGGCCCGTTCGGCGCCACCTTCACCGCGCGCGGCGGCGCGGTGCGCATCGGGCTCGCCGGCGCGTCACGCAATGCTGACATCGGTGGCCGGCCGGTTGCCTTCGACAGTTCGGCAACGCTCGCCGAAGGTGAGACGCTCAATCTCGGTTTTGCGCGCGGCGGCTCGTTCAGCTACCTCGCGATCGAGCACGGCATCGAAGGCGAGCCGATGTTCGGCAGCCTCGCCGTCAACGCCCGGGCCGGGCTCGGCAGCCCCTACCCGCGGCCGCTGCAAAGCGGCGACGAGTTGAAGACGAAGGCTGCGAGCGGCGCCGCCGAGCGCCGCATCGAATTGCCGATAGCTACCGAAGCGCCGATCCGCATCGTGTTCGGCCCGCAGGACGACGAGTTCACCGCGGAAAACAAGCAGCTGTTCCTCGACAGCGAGTGGAAGATCTCGGCCACCAGCGACCGCATGGGCTACCGGCTCGAAGGCGCCGTCATCAAGCACCGCGACGGCCACAACATCGTCTCCGACGGCACCGTCAACGGCAGCATCCAGGTGCCCGGCAACGGCCAGCCGATCGTGCTGATGCCGGACCGCGGCACCAGCGGTGGTTATCCCAAGATCGCAACCGTGATCACGGCCGATCTTGGCCGCTTCGCGCAGACCTCGGCCGGCCGGCCGTTCCGCTTCAAGGCCGTCACGATGGCGGAAGCGCAGGCCGAGGCGATCAAGTTCCACACGCTCCTGCATTCCCTGCCCGATCGCCTCCGCGGCATCGACGATCTCGGCCTCAACATCGAGGCGCTGCGGGATGCGAATGTCGCGGGTCAGGCCGTCAGCGCCGTCGATGTGACGACCTGGCAAGTTACGCTACCCTGAATCAATACGAACAACGAACGGATCGATCGTCATGACTGCAACCATCGACCTCAATTGCGATCTCGGCGAAAGCTTTGGCCCCTGGGAAATGGGCAATGACGCCGCGATGATCGAGCTTGCGACCTCGGTCAACGTCGCCTGCGGCTTCCATGCCGGCGACGCCGACATCATGCGCAAGACCGTCGAGCTCGCGAAGGCGCGCGGCGTCAGCGTCGGCGCCCACCCCGGGTATCGCGACCTGCATGGTTTCGGCCGCCGCCCGATGCCGGGACTGACATCCTCCGAGATCGAGAACCTGATCGCCTATCAGATCGGTGCCTTGCAGGCGATCGCAACCGCGGCCGGCCACAAGGTCACCCATGTGAAGGCACATGGCGCGATATCCAACGTCGCCTGCGAGGACGACATGACCGCACGCGCGATTGCCAATGCCATCAAGGCGGTCGACCGCAATCTCATCTTCGTGGTGCTCGCCAACTCGAAGCTGGTGCGCGCGGGCGAAGCCGCCAATCTGCGGATGGCGCATGAAGTGTTTGCCGACCGCGCCTATGAGGACGACGGCAATCTGGTGTCGCGCAAGAAGCCCGGCGCGGTGCTGCACGATCCCAAGGCGATCGCCGAGCGTGTGGTGCGGATGGTGCAGGATGGCGCGGTCGTCTCGGTCACCGGCAAGGTGATCAAGATGCAGACCGACACCGTCTGCATCCATGGCGACACCCATGGCGCCGTCGAGATCGCGCGCGGCCTGCGCGAGGCGCTGAGCACGGCCGGCATCACGGTCGCGCCGTTCAAGACCGCGCACTGAGCCGCGAACACACGGAGCAGCAAGGGCCGGCCGCCGCGCCGACCCTTTTAGATTCCGTTAAGAGTCTTCTTAAACCCAAACTTGCCGTTTGATTGCTAGGTGCAGCTTCCGAGCCTTTGATTGTCCTCTCAGGAAAATTGGGTACGAAAGCATGTTCCGCACCAGCCTCTCCCTCGCAATTGCTGCGGTGGCCACGGCCGCCTTCACCAGCGCGGCCTCCGCCGGCTGCTACAGCTGCTATACGCCGCCGCCCCAGCCCTGCACGACCTGCTATCAGGTGCAGACCGTGCCGCCGCAGTATCGCACCGTGCAGGAGACCGTGATGGTGTCGCCGGGCCACGTCATCGCGCATCGTACGCCGCCGCAGTATCGTACCGTGATGGTGCCGAAGACCGTGATGGTCGCGCCCGAAGGCGTCGCCTATGAGCGCATCGCGCCGCAATACGCCACCCAGGAACGCACCCAGATGGTCTCGCCGGGCTATTCCTACTACGCGCCGGTCCAGCAGACCTGCAACACCTGCGGCGGCGGTGGGTACGGCTACGGATACGGACGCGGCTACGGCTACTGAGCCGTCAGCGTCCAGACAGCACAAAGCCGCCGCCTGAGGACATCAGACGGCGGCTTTGCAGTTCTCTCAGGGCCTCAGAACGGGTGGACGGAGAGCGTGCCGAACACGATGGCCGCGATCACCGCGAAGGCGCTATAAAGCGCCGCAGTGTGAATTCCGGTCCCGGACTTCCTTGAAATTTGTCGCGCGTAAAAGTGCAGGCGGGCTTCCGCCGATAGCTCGCGCATGGTCGATCTCCAACGCCCCATTCTCGGGCATATGGAATATCGTTCACGCGCCGATTCAAGCGGGTGGCAAAAATAGCGACGCCGCTCCCTCGGCGAACCCGGTTCCCAGAGGAATATTCTTCCCCGCAGGCCGACCCGAGAATCTTATTCGTTGCAATTCGAGGCGTTGGGAACCAGCGCCAGTCCTGCAATACCGAAAATCTCGAAAACAACCCCATGCAAAGTAGCCGGAGGTGGCTGGCTGAGGCGCGGCCGCTGCGACGCGCTCAGGGCTTCCAGCGCCCAATCTTGAAGGCCGCCAGATGGCCGGGAACGTCGTTCGGATCGAACGGTGGACCGGCGAACGCGCCTATGGCGTTGGAGGTATCAGCCGGGCGCCCGGCCGCGGCGTCGTAGAGGTCCGGCCTGAACACCGCCATGGCAGCCTTCAGCGCCTCCGGCCGGTACGGTGTCTGGCCCCAGCGAACCATCTGCGCGTAGAGCCAGGCCGCCTGCCCCGGGTCCGGCCGCGCCGCCGCCTCGCGCCCGACCAGCAGATAGCGACTGCTCTCGCGCATGGTGCCGTCGGGCAGGATCTTGAGCCGGCCATCGAGCGTGCGCTGGATGACGCTGGCCTCGACACCGAGCCGCTCGGGCTGCGCCAGCATGCGCGCGACCTCGGGGCGGTTTTCCGGTTGCTCGATGAACTCGGCGGCGCGCAGATGCGCGCGCACCAGCGCGGCCACGACGTCGGCGTTCTTCTCCGACCAGCTCTGGCGCACCGCCAGCACCTTCTCCACCGCGCTGAGCAGGATGTCGGAGACGAAGTGCAGGATGTGGCCGACGCCGAGATCGACCGCGATCGAATTCCAGGGCGCGCCGACGCAGAACGCGTCGACATGCCCGTTGGCGAGACTGTCCACCATGTAGGGCGGCGGCAGCACCACGAGCTGGACGTCCTCGTCGGGATCGACGCCGCCGGCGGCCATCCAGAACCGCAATTGATAATTGTGGGTCGAGAACGGAAACGTCATGCCGAAGGTCAGGGGCTCCGCGCCGCTCTTCCGCCGTTTCGCAACCACGCGCGCCAGCGCCCGCGAGGTCGCCATCGGATCGAAGCGTTCGCCGTCGATCTCTTCCATCAGCGCCGCGTGCAGCGCCGGCGATACAGTGATGGCGTTGCCGTT
Source organism: Bradyrhizobium sp. USDA 3240 (assembly GCF_054063295.1). NCBI lineage: Bacteria > Pseudomonadati > Pseudomonadota > Alphaproteobacteria > Hyphomicrobiales > Nitrobacteraceae > Bradyrhizobium > Bradyrhizobium sp. USDA 3240. Next base: position 8,736,707 of record NZ_JBSSGD010000002.1, on the reverse strand, counting down.
GAGCCCGAGGTTGAATGGCGCTGCGATCGGCACCTTGACGTGACCGAGCCCAAGGCTCGAGGCGATCGCCACCGGCGCCAGCAGATGGGCCGCGTCGAACAGGCCGATATTGAGCTTGTCGCGGACGTTCGACCACGACACTTCCCGTACCAGCGTGACATCGAGGCCTTCGGCTGCCGCAAACCCTTTGTCGACCGCGACGATCAGGGCGGCAGCGTCCACCAGCGGAATGAACCCGATGTGCAAGGGTGTGGTCATTTCAACAGCTCCGACGCAGTCAGGATCGATTGCGCGATCTCCCCGATCTTCTTCTTCTCGCGCATCGCGGTCGAGCGCATCAGCACATAGGCCTCTTCCTCGGTCAGCCCCTTCACCTTCATCAGGATGCCTTTGGCGCGGTCGATCACCTTGCGCTCCTCCAGCGCATGCTTGGTGCGGTCGAGTTCATCCTGCAGCTTGGCGAAGGCATTGAAGCGGGACACGCAGAGATCGAGGATCGGCTTCATCCGCTCCTTCTTCAGGCCGTCGACGATGTAGGCAGAGACGCCGGCCTCCACCGAGGCCTGGATCGAGGCAGCGTCGCTCTGGTCGACGAACATCGCGATCGGGCGGCGGACGGCACGACTGACCTGGAACATCTGTTCCAGCACGTCGCGGCTGGGGTTCTCGAGGTCGATGACGATGATCTCGGGATCGAGCGCATAGATCCGCGAGAGCAGGCTCTGCATCTCGCTGATATGGACCACATCGGTATAGCCGGCCTCCCGCAGCCCCTCCTCGAGGATGGCCGCACGGATCGGGCTCTCGTCGACAATGACGATCTTGGGAGACGATTCAGCGCTCATCGACCACTCTTAAAGCCCGGCAAGAGCCATCCATATCACGCCGGAAGCCCCGGGAAAGGGTTGTAATTCTCGGCAATTGGGACTAGCTCCTGCCCATCAATCAGGCAGATTCAGAGATATGCAAGAGGCCGCCACGCCGAAAGTGAGCTTTGTGTCCTTGGGGTGCCCCAAGGCGCTGGTCGATTCCGAGCGCATCATCACCCGGCTGCGCGCGGAGGGCTATGAGCTGGCGCGCAAGCATGACGGCGCCGACATCGTCATCGTCAACACCTGCGGCTTCCTCGACAGCGCCAAACAGGAATCGCTCGCGGCGATCGGCGAGGCCATGGCCGAGAACGGCAAGGTCATCGTCACCGGCTGCATGGGCGCCGAGCCCGAGCAGATCGAGGCCGCCTATCCCGGCGTGCTCTCGATCACGGGGCCGCAGCAATATGAGAGCGTGCTGGACGCCGTGCACCGCGCGCTGCCGCCGGCGCACAATCCGCATCTCGACCTGGTACCGCCGCAGGGCGTCAAGCTGACGCCGCGTCACTACGCCTATTTGAAGATTTCCGAAGGCTGCAACAACCGCTGCAGCTTCTGCATCATCCCGAAGCTGCGCGGTGATTTGGTGTCGCGGCCGGCCAATGATGTGCTGCGCGAGGCCGAGAAGCTGGTGAAGGCCGGCGTCAAGGAATTGCTCGTCATCTCGCAGGACACCTCGGCCTATGGCGTCGACATCAAATATGCCGAGAGCCCGTGGCAGGATCGCAGCGTGCGCGCAAAGTTCTTCGATCTCGCCAAGGAGCTCGGCGAGCTCGGCGCCTGGGTGCGGCTGCAATATGTCTACCCCTACCCGCATGTCGACGAGGTCATCGGCCTGATGACCGAGGGCAAGGTGCTGCCTTATCTCGACATCCCGTTCCAGCATGCGAGCCCCGACGTGCTGCGCGCGATGAAGCGCCCGGCCGCGCAGGAGAAGACGCTGGCGCGAATCCAGAAGTGGCGCGAGCAATGCCCGGAGCTGACGCTGCGCTCGACCTTCATCGTCGGCTTCCCCGGCGAGACCGACTCCGATTTCGCCTATCTGCTCGACTGGCTCGATGAAGCCGAAATCGATCGCCTCGGCTGCTTCAAATACGAGCCGGTCGCCGGCGCCGCCTCGAACGCAATCGGCAATGCGGTGCCCGACGAGGTCAAGCAGGAGCGCTGGAATGCGCTGATGGCGCGGCAGCAGAAGATTTCGGCAAAGCGCCTGAAGCGCAAGGTCGGCACCCGCCAGCAGGTGATCATCGACGAGGTCGGCCCGACGGTCGCGAAAGGTCGTTCAAAGGCCGACGCACCGGAGATCGACGGCGCCGTCTATCTCACCAGCCGCCGCCCGCTCAAGGTCGGCGAGATCGTCACCGCCAAGATCGAGCGCGCCGACGAATACGACCTGCACGGCAGCGTCGCCGGATTCTGAGATCCGCTAATTTGCGGCCGGCGCAGCGGCGAGCGCCGGATCCAGCGTGCGAAGCACGCGATGGACGCGAACCGAGGTACCGATGCCTGCATTGCGCACATAGGCATCGATGACCTCCTCGCTCTCGACCACGACGAGGCCGAACAGCTTGCGGTCGTCGGTCGCGTAGGTGCAGAGCCAATGCATCTTGCCTTGCGTCGCGATGATGGCGTCCAGCGCAATCCGCGCGTGACGCGCCGCCTGCGCGTCATCGGTCACATCGAAACCGGCCGGAAGATCTCGTTCGATCAGCAACTTGATCACGGCGCCACCTCCAGGATTGCCTGGTCGCAGCCTAACACCCTCAACGAGCCCGTCGCGTCCGATATCACCTCCCGCTTGACACCACCGGCCCTTCGGCTGTATGGCCCTGCGCCATGAAGCTGAACCGGACCCACCGCCGCGCCATCAACCGTCGTCGCACCCGCGACGATGCTGGGCTGCGCCGTGTCCGACGCCACCGCTGATTAGCTAAATCAGCCAAGGTTTTCGAGAAGGCCGCGCCCCCAAAGCGCGGCCTTCTCGCTTTTCGGCCTGCCCTTAATCCCGACACCGACCCCAGAGGAGATCGACATGACCAACGCCACCCATCCGTTCGATGCGCTGATGGACATCACCGCTCGCCCCGAGGTCGTGTTCGTGCGCGGCGCAGGCTCGTATTTGTGGGACGCCAACCGCAAACGCTATCTCGACTTCGTGCAGGGTTGGGCGGTGAATCCGCTCGGCCACTCGCCGGTCATCGTTGCCGATGCGCTGGCCGCGCAGGCCAGGCGGCTACTGACGCCGAGCCCGGCATTCTACAACGAGCAGAGCCTGAAACTGGCGAAGATGCTGGTCGACAACAGCTGCTTCGATCAGGTGTTCTTCGCCAATTCCGGCGCCGAGGCCAACGAAGGCGCGATCAAGCTCGCGCGCAAATTTGGCGCCAAGTACAAGGGTGGCGCGCACGAGATCATCACCTTCGAAGGCGGCTTCCACGGGCGCACGCTCGCGACCATGTCGGCATCGGGCAAGAAGGCGTTCGAGCCGTTGTTCGAGCCAAAGGTCTCGGGCTTCCGAAAGGCCAAGCTGAACGACATCGAGTCGGTGCGGAAGTTGATTTCGCCATCGACGGTCGCGGTGATGCTGGAGCCGATCCAGGGCGAGGCCGGCGTGTGGCCCGCGACCGACGCGTTCCTGCAAGAGTTGCGGGCGCTGACCCAGCAGCGTGGGCTGCTGCTGATCGTCGACGAGATCCAGACCGGCATCGGCCGGACCGGAAAGCTGTTCGGCTATGAGCACGCCGGAATCGAGCCTGATATCATGACGCTCGGCAAGGGCATCGGCGGCGGCGTGCCGCTCGCAGCGCTGCTCGCGACCGAGCATGCCTCCTGCTTCGATCACGGCGATCAGGGCGGCACCTTCAACGGCAACCCTCTGATGTGCGCCGCGGGGCTTGTCGTGCTCGACAAGATCGGCCAGCCCGATTTCTTGAAATCGGTCGTCGATGCCGGTCTGCTGCTCGAGCGCGAATTGCAGCGGCTGTCGGCGCGGCACGGGCTCGGCGACATCAGAGGCCGCGGCCTCCTGCTCGCGCTCGATCTCAAGATGCCGATCGGCGCCGCCATCGTCGCCGAGGCGTTCGCGGCCGGTGTGCTTGTCAATTCGCCGCAGCCGGACACGCTGCGCTTCATGCCGGCGCTCGACGTCACGCGGGAGGAGATATCCGCTGTCATCGATTGTCTGGATGGAGTGCTGACGAAAGTCGGTGCGGCCAGACGGGTGGCGTAACGTCGTTCCTGTCGTTCCGGGGCATCGCGTCAGCGATGAACCCGGAACCTCGAGATTCCGGGTTCGATGCTCCGCATCGCCCCGGAATGACAACTTGTTACGGCCGCAAGATCGCAGCACCCGTCGTAGCCCGGCTCTCCAGGTCGATATGCGCCTTGGCGACGTCCTTGAGCGCATAGGCGTGGTTGATCGGCACGTGCAGCTTGCCGTTGATCACGGCGGCGAACAGCGTGTCGGCGCCTTCGAGCAATTCCTTGCGGGTGCCGACATAGTCGTTGAGCTTCGGCCGCGTCGCGAACAGCGAACCGTGGTTGTTGAGCTCGGCGAGCGGGAACGGCGGCACCGGACCGGAGGCGTTGCCGAACGAGACGAACAGGCCGCGTGGCCGCAGGCACGACAGCGATCCCGGGAAGGTGGTCTTGCCGACGCCGTCATAGACGACGTCGCAAAGTTCGCCGCGGCTGATCTGTTTGACGCGTTCGACGAAATTCTCCTCGTTGTAGAGGATGACGTGGTCGCAGCCATTGGCGAGCGCGATATCGGCCTTCGCCTTCGAGCCGACGGTGCCGATGACATGCGCACCAAGCGCGTGGGCCCACTGGCAGGCCAGCAGCCCGATGCCGCCGGCCGCCGCATGAATCAGCACCCGATGGCCCTGCTCGACCTTGAAGGTCTTGTGCAGGAGGTACCAGACCGTGAGGCCCTTGAGCATCAGGACGGCGCCCTGCTCGTAAGTGATGTGGTCGGGCAGTTTGACGAGTTTATCCGCCGGGATGACGCGCTCTGAGGCGTAACCGCCGAGGTTGTAGTAGTAGGCAACGCGATCGCCGGGGTGGAAATTGGTCACCCCCGGACCAACCGCCACGACCTCGCCCGCGGCCTCGTTGCCGGCGATGAACGGCAGGCCGGGCGCCTTGTAGAGGCCGGTGCGGAAATAGACGTCGATGAAGTTCAGCCCGACCGCATGCTGGCGGATGCGGACCTCGCCGGTCCCCGGCGCCCCCACCTCGACATCCTCATAGGTCAGGACCTCCGGGCCCCCCACCTTGTGCACCCGCACAGCCTTAGTCATGTCGTCGCTCCCTCAGATCTCAGCGTCAAACGAGCGAATGCCATCGGCACCGGCTTGTCAACCAACCGGCCGGAACCGGGGGCACAGCATGATCCGGAAAAGTGCGAAGCGGTTTTCCGAAAAGATCATGCCCTTTAGCCCGCCGGCTTCCTGCGGTTGCGTTTGGCCAGCACGTTGAACATCTCGACCGCCGCCGAGAATGCGATGGCGAAATAGATGTAGCCGCGCGGGATGTGGAATTTGAAGCCGTCGGCCACCAGCGCCACGCCGATCAGCACCAGGAACGCCAGCGCCAGCATCTTGGTGGTCGGATGCTCGGCGACAAACCGCGCCACCGGTCCCGACGAGACGTACATGATGATGCACGCGATCACGACCGCCGCGATCATGATCTCGATGTCCTGCGCCATGCCGATCGCGGTGATGATCGAATCCAGCGAGAACACCAGGTCGATGATGATGATCTGCACGATCACCCAGAAGAACGCGTTGGGGCTCGGCTTGTCATTCTCCTCGGCGTCACGCGCCTCGACCTCGGCGTGGATCTCGTGGGTCGCCTTCGCAATCAGGAACAGGCCGCCGCCGATCAGGATGATGTCGCGCCACGACAGCGCGACGCTCTCGATGGTGATCACCGGCTGCGTCAGCCCGATCAGCCAGACCAGGACGCTGAGCAGGATGATGCGGAACACCAGTGCCAGCAGCAGGCCGATCTGCCGCGCGCGGTTGGCCTGCGGTCGCGGAATCCGCGAGACCAGCACCGACAGGAAGATGACGTTGTCGATGCCGAGCACGATCTCGAGCGCAGTCAGGGTCAGCAGCGCCGCCCAGGCTTCCGGGCTGGTGATCAATTGCATCATGCTCTGAAGGCTTTCATCCGGCGTATCAAGGTGTCGCTGCCGACGATGTAGACGGCGATGGCGCAGAGGCCGAAGGTGATCGGGGCTCCGACAACGAAATCGTTGGCGAGCGTGTACATGCCGAGCAGCGCCCAGGCGCCGAGCAGCCACAACGTGAGCCAGCGCAGCCGCACCACGCGGAACGGGTGCAGCACATGGAACGGCGCAAAGGTCAGCACGATCAGCAGCGCGACCACGATCGTCGACAGCACCGGCGGCAGATGCAGCAGGAACAGATAGAACGCCGCCGCATTCCACAGCGCCGGGAAGCCGCGGAAATGGTTGTCGTCGGCCTTCATGCGGCGGTCGGCGAAATACAGCGCGCTGGAAACCACGATGCCGATGCCGAGCACCGGCGCGGCCAGCGGCAGCAGCATGCCGCTCGCGGTGATCGCATAGGCCGGCACGAACACATAGGTGACGAAATCGACCACCAGGTCGAGCACCTCGCCCGACCAGTTCGGTTGCAGCCGCACCACGTCGAGCCGGCGCGCCAGCGGGCCGTCGATCCCGTCGATGATCAGCGCCACCCCGAGCCAGGCGAACATGTTGGCCCAGTGCTCGCGCACCGCCTCCAGCATCGCCAGCAGCGCGACCCCGGCGCCGAGCGCCGTGAAAATATGAACGGAGAATGCGGCGGTCCGCATCCGTTCTGGCAACGCATCCGGCTGGCTCGAGTGCTCCATCGGCCGAGTGCTATCAGGAATCGGCCCCCTTTGCATATGCAGTCTTGCGGCGTTCCGCCGCGCAAACCATTGGAAGGATTCAGTGGTTACCGATGGCTTGAAAATCGGGCCAAGCATGTCAAATGTCCTGATATGACCGACAGCTCGCAGGATTATGACGTTATCGTAATAGGCGGCGGCCCGGCCGGATTAACGGCTGCGATTGCCCTCGCCGACGCCGGCGCGCGCACCGCGCTGTTGGCGCGCCGCGCCCCCTATGCCGACAACCGCACCACCGCGCTGCTCGGCGCCTCGACCGAGATCCTGGAGCGGCTCGACGTCTGGCGGCGCTGCAGCGACAAGGCTGCCGCGCTCAAGACTATGCGCCTCGTCGACGACACCGGCCGCCTGATCCGCGCGCCGGAGGTGCGGTTCACCTCCGAGGAGATCGGCCGCGAGCAGTTCGGCTTCAACATCGACAATCGCTCGCTGGTCGCAGCGCTCGAGGAGCGCGCCGGCGAGATGGCCGCAATGACGCGGTTCGACGACGAGGCCGCCTCGGTGCAACCGGATGATGCCGCGGTCACCGTGGTGACGCGGCAGGGCCAGACGTTATCGGCCCGGCTCGTGGTCGGCGCCGACGGACGCAATTCGCTCTCGCGCGAGGCCGCCGGCATCGAGGTGGTCAGCCGCGAGCTCGGCCAATCCGCCCTCACCTTCAACATCACCCACAGCCGGCCGCACAACAACATCTCAACCGAGTTTCACACCGAGCATGGCCCCTGCGTGTTCGTGCCGCTCAGCGGCAACCGCAGCAGCGTGGTCTGGGTCTCGGCGCCCAAGGAGGCCGAACGGCTGAAGGCGCTTGGCGATGACGAGTTGTCCGAAGCGGCCGAGCGACAGTCGCATTCGATTCTCGGCCGCGTCGAGGTCCAGGGCGGCCGTTACGTGTTTCCGCTTGCGATCGAGCGGCCCCGGCAATTCGCCAAGGACCGGATCGCGCTGGTCGGCGAATCCGCCCACGTGCTGCCGCCGATCGGCGCGCAGGGACTCAACATGGGGCTGCGCGATGCTGCCGATATCGCCGAGATCACGGGCCAGGCGATCGGCCGCGGCGAGGATCCCGGCGCGCCGAATGTGCTGTCGCGCTACCAGGCGGCGCGGCGTCCGGATGTCGCCAGCCGGACCTGGGCGATCGACATCGCCAACCGGTCGTTGCTCAGCGATTTCCTGGGCGTGCAGACGGCGCGGGCCGCGGGCCTGCATCTGCTCGGCGCCTTCGGCCCGCTGCGGCGGCTCGCGATGCGCGAGGGCCTCGCGCCGTCATGGCGGCGATAGCCCCTACTCGTCTTAGGGAAACACCAGCCGTCCGCTCTGGATGAACCACATCACGCTGGTCAGCGTGACGACCGAGGCGAAGGTGCCGATCAGCACCGCGACCGATGCCGGCTCGATCCAGGTGTCGTTCTGGCGCGCGATCACGAACACGTTGAGTGCCGGCGGCAGCGAGGCCATCAGCACCGCGGTCGCAGCCCAGGGCTGCGCGAACGGACCGAACAGCAGCATCAGTCCGAAGGCGAGCAGCGGATGGATCAGAAGCTTGATCGCGACCACGCCCGGCACCTCCCACGGCACCCGCTCGAACGGCCGCAGCGCCACGGTGATGCCGAGCACGAACAGCGCCGTCGGTGCGGCGGCGTTCTCCAGGAACTGGATGGTGCGGTCGAGCGCGACCGGGATCGGGATGTGAAACGCGGCCACCAGCGCGCCGAACACTGCCGACATGATCAGCGGGTTCTGCACGATCTGCCGCAGCACCACGCCGAACGCGTGCAGCAGCGAGGGATGGTCGCGGTCGGTGAGCTCGATCAGGAGCGGCACGATCGAGAACAGGAAGATGCTGTCGCAGCAGAAGATCAGCGCGGTCGGCGCCGCCGCCTTGGCGCCGAGCACGGCGAGCGCCAGCCCAGGCCCCATGTAGCCGATATTGCCGTAGGCGCCGGACAGGCCCGCGAGCGTCGCCTCGCGCAGCGACAGCCCGCCGATCAGTCTGCCTGCGACCATCGCCAGGAAGAACGCGATCACGGTTCCGAGCGTGGTGGCGATCAGGAATGGCGGGTTGTTCAGCTCGGCGAACGGCGTCTTCGACATGATCCCGAACAGCAGCGCCGGCAACGAAACGTAAAGCAGGAAGAAATTCATCCAGGCGAGCCCGCTCTCGGGCAAACCCTTGGCTTTTCCGCACGCGTAGCCGATGAAGATCAAGCCGAAATACGGCAACGCCAGATTGAGGATATCGATCATTCTGAAAGTAGTTTCTCGGCCGGATTTCGGGTCGTTTTGGTGCCGCTAGAATCGGTAAACCGGGGGTTAATTCGAGGCTTAGCCCCTAGCATCGGCCACAATGTTGGTCTATCGACGAACCATGATCAAAGCGCGCACCGCCAAGTTTCAGATCGGGCAGATCGTCCGTCACCGGGTGTTCTCCTTCCGGGGCGTGATTTTTGATATCGACCCGGAGTTCAACAACACCGAGGAATGGTGGCTGTCGATCCCCGAGGACATGCGGCCGCACAAGGACCAGCCGTTCTATCATCTGCTCGCGGAAAACTCGGAGACCGAGTACGTCGCCTATGTGTCCGAGCAGAACCTGCTGCCCGACGATTCCGGCGAACCGATCCGACACTCGCAGGTGGCTGAGATCTTCGTGAAGGACAAATCGGGCGGCTACCGTCCGCGCAACCCGTCGCTGAACTGACGCTCGTCGCCTGTCCGGCGACGGACGCGACGGCGCGGCTTCCAGCCTGCTCATACCCCCTCACGCGCGGCCAGTGCCGCCGCGATCGCCCAGACCGCAAAACCCGCCAGCGCCAGTCCAGCACCGACGAGACCGGTCGAGGTCCAGCCGTAACCGGCTGCGACGGCCATTCCGCCGAGCCACGGCCCCAGCGCATTGGCGACGTTGAAGGCGGAATGGTTGAGCGCCGCGGCGAGGCTCTGCGCCTCGCCCGCGACATCCATCAGCCGGGTCTGCAACACGGTGGCGAGCGCTCCGCCCAGCCCGATCAGGAACACGTCGGCGCTCAGCGTCCAGAAATTTGCGGCCGCCAGCGGATACAACGCCAGCGTCGCGGCCGACCACAGCAGCAACCCGCCCGCGGTTGCCATCAGCGCGCGGTCGGCAAAGCGCGGCACGATGATGTTGCCGGCGGTGAGGCCGGCGCCGAACACGCAGAGTGTGACGGGTACCAGCGCGGGCGATGCGTGAGTCACCGCCAGCATGGTCGACGCCAGATACGTGTAGACCGAGAATAGTCCGCCGAAACCGATGGCGCCGATCCCAAGCGTCAGCCAGACATGCTTGCGCCCGAGCGCCGAGAGCTCACGCAACGGGCTCGCATTGCTGTCGGCGACGTCGCGCGGGGCGAAGATCAGAACCAGGATGGACGTCAGCAGCGCGAGGCCCGCAACGATCGCGAACGCCCAGCGCCAGCCGATCGCCTGCCCCACGCCATTGGCGAGCGGCACGCCGATCGTCGTCGCAATGGTGAGGCCGAGCAGCACGCGGCCGACCGCCGCCGTGCGTTTGTCCGTCGGGACCAACGAGGCCGCGACCAGCATGGCGATGCCGAAATAGGCGCCGTGCGGCAGCCCGGCGAGGAAGCGCAGCGCCAGCATGGTGTGATAATCCGGCGCGAGCCCGGAGAGACCGTTCATCAGCGCAAAGAAGCCCATCAGCGCGATCAGCAGCGTCCGCCGCGTCATGCGCGCCGACAGCACGGCGATGACAGGCGCGCCCACCACGACGCCGAGCGCGTAGGCGCTGATCGCGTGGCCGGCCTGGGGCTCGCTGATGTGCAGGTCATGGGCGAAGAACGGCAGCAGGCTCATGGTCGCGAATTCGGCGATGCCGATCGCGAAGCCGCCCATCGCCAGCGCGAGATGAACGATGCCCGGATGAAAGCTCCCGGGGGCGTTGTCCTGGTTGAGACGCCCGCCGGCATCGACCGAAGCACGGCCGGTCGGCTGCTCCGAAGGCCGGGAAAGCGGTTCCCGCCGCTACGTGCTGACTCGCTGGGACATTGGGGACTTTCATGATTGCGATCGACGGACGGACTTGCGGCCCAGGCAAAGTCCAGTCGCATCGCGCCATCACGCTTCCACACAGTGGCCGGGGTTCGCAGCGAACCACGCACGCATTTGCGCATCGAAGGCGCGCGTTCCGCGCTTTCGTCCGGCCTCCCGTAACAGATTTATGATTGTGCTTCGACGCCGGACTTGTCCGGACAAGGCAACGACGATGCGGCTTGGCGCGATCGATTTGCCTTGAGCGACCATCGCACACGACCTGTGCGATCACCAGCGCGGCAGGCTGCCATCAGCCAGTCTGTTTCGCATGACAAAAAAAGGCGCCCTTACGGGCGCCTTTTGCTTGCGACGAACTCGCGACTTCTTGAACGCGCGATCGACGTTGTTACTTGGCGGCCGGGTTGGCCGGAGCCGCGCCACCGCCCGCGCCTTCCAGCTTCTTGCGCTGTTCTTCGGCGCGCTTCTGCAACTCTTCCTGCAGCTTCTTCGAGTTTTCCTCGAACACCTTCGGATCGGTTGGCGGGCCGTCATAGGCCTTGGCGAATTCGGTGTTGAGCGGCAGCGGCAGCGTCAGCGGCGCGCCGTTCGAATTGATCGCCTGGACCACGAGGTTCTGGCCCTTCTTCATGTTGGCGATCAGCTCGGGGGTTGCTTCATAATCGGACATGCAGCCGTTCTGGAAGCAGATCACATAGGGCGCCTGCTGCGGCGGGTTGCTGTCGACGATGATGCGGGTGCCGTGAACCAGCTGCATGCCGAGCGGCAGCGTGACGCGCAGGATCTTCTTCGGCTCGCCTTCCGGCTCGATGATCACGGCGGCGATCACGGGCTGGCCCGACTCGATGCGGCCATCCTTGCCGGTGAAGCAAACCTGCTTGGCGTTGGCTTCCTGGCCCTTCAGGCAGAACTTGGTCCAGGGGGCGTAGATCAGCTGGATTTGCTGATCCTGGGGCGGCTGGGCTGCCGCGGCGGGCGCCTGACCTGCGGCCGGGGCCTGTGCCTGGGGCGCCGCCTGGGCTGCCGGAGCCGGCGCCTTCGGAGCTGCCTTGGGTGCCGCCTTGGGCGCGGCCTTCGGTGCCGCAGGCGCCGGCGCTGCCGGCTGCTGGGCCTGAGCGGCAGGAACCAGGAGCGCTGCAGAGAATGCCGTCGCCGCCATCAGGGCAACAATTCGCCCATGCGGCCGGACCGGGGCGGCCAAGATACGGAAATTCATTGCGGAAAACCCTTTCTGAACGGCAGCGCCCGAAACCGCTGCAGGCGCCGACACATAGCCGTTTGGGCGGCTGTCTCCTAGTCAATTGAGGCGGATACGTGACAGGCGTTCCCGCCTTCGAATTGCACGCCTTCAATACAGCGGCGCGCGGAAAGATCAATGCCGACAAGCGCATTTGCGCACCTGTCACGGCGAGTTTTGGCGCCCTGTGATAAACCTCCCGATGTGACGTTTCGCGAATCAAATCCGGCGCCTCATGGACGTGTTCCCGGTCACGTTTGGCGCGCCGTGTCGGCCGCCATCTGGCTCGTCCTGGCATCCATCTTGGCATTCCTGACGAGCGCGGTTGCCCCTGCGGCCGCCAGCGAGAGCCACGCCATCGCGATGCATGGCGCGCCCGCGCTGCCTGCCGACTTCAGCCACCTGCCCTACGCCAATCCTGACGCCCCCAAGGGGGGCCGTCTGGTCCTGAGCCCCCGGGAGGGCACCTTCGATAGCCTCAATCCATTGATTGTCAGGGGTCTCGCCGTGCAGCAGCTGCGGGGCTACGCCTATGAACGCGGCTATGTCTACGAAAGCCTGCTGGTGCGGAACAATGACGAGCCCTTCACGCTGTACGGCCTGCTCGCCCGCAGCGTCGAGACCGACGATGCCAGAAGCTATGTGACATTCCGCCTCGATCCGCGCGCGCGCTTCTCCGACGGGCACGAGGTCACAGCCGACGACGTGGTATTCTCGCTCGAGCTGCTGCGCGATCACGGCCGTCCGCTGCACCACCAGTATTATTCGAAAGTCGCAAAGGCCGAGGTGCTCGATCGGCTCACGGTGCGGTTCGACTTCGGCGGCGTCGCGGACCGCGAATTGCCGCTGATCCTCGGGCTGATGCCGATTCTGCCGCGCCATGCCACCGACGTCTCCAAGTTTGAAGAGACCACCTTGGCGCCGCCGATCGGCACCGGCCCGTACCGCGTGACGGCGGTCAAGCCCGGAACCAGCGTGACGTTCACCCGCAATCCGGATTACTGGGGGCGCGACCTGCCGGTGAACCGCGGGCTCTGGAATTTCGACGAGATCAGGCTCGATTACTACCGCGACGCCAACGGCCAGTTCGAGGCGTTCAAGCGCGGCCTCTATGACTTCAGGACCGAGCCCGAACCGCTCCGCTGGCATGACGGCTACGACTTCCCCGCCGCGAAAAGCGGCGAGGTGATCCGCGACACCATCAAGATCGGCACGCCCGATCCGTCGGAATTCCTGGTGTTCAACACCAGACGGCCGAAGTTCGCCGACGTCAGGGTGCGGCAGGCGCTGCTGATGCTGTTCGATTTCGAATGGATCAATCGCAATTACTATTTTGGACTCTACTCGCGCGCCGGCGGTTATTTCGCCGGCTCGGACTTGTCCGCCTACGGCCGCCCGGCGGATGATCGCGAGCGCGAACTCCTCAAGCCGTATCTGTCGCATATCGCGCCCGACATTCTCGAGGGCCGCTATCGCCTCCCCGAGACCGACGGTTCAGGCCGCGACCGCACCATTCTTCGCGACGCGCTTAAACTCCTGTCGGACGCCGGCTACACGCTCGACGGCACAGTGCTGAAAGAGCGCGCGACCGGGACGCCGCTCCGGATCGAGCTTCTGGTGACGACACGCGAGCATGAGCGGATCGCCCTCGCCTATCAGCGCGACCTGAAGCGGGCCGGCATCGACGCCGCGGTCCGGGTGGTCGATGCCGTGCAGTTCGAGCAACGCCGGGTCGCCTATGATTTCGACATGATCCCCATTCGCTGGGACCAGTCGCTGTCGCCGGGCAACGAGCAGTGGTTCTACTGGGGCAGCCAGGCAGCCGACGTGCCGGGCACCCGCAACTACATGGGCGCCAGGGATCCGGCCATCGACGCCATGATCGCCGCGCTGCTCGCGGCGCGGGAGCGGCCGGCCTTCGTCTCGGCGGTGCGGGCGCTGGACCGGGCCCTGATGTCCGGCTTCTACGCTATCCCCCTATTTAACTTGGGAGAGCAATGGATCGCGCGCTGGAATCGGATAGAACGGCCTTCGGCCACCGCGTTGACGGGCTACCTGCCGGAGACCTGGTGGCAGAAGCCCGGCGCGCAATCCAATTGAGCTGCCAAGTTGAGCGACCAAGTGATTTGCGACCCGACGCGGCATGGACCGGTCTGATCGAAGCGATGCAACCGACGTTGAACCTGTGAACCAGTCGATCACCTCGCCCACGCTCGATACGCTGTTCAAGCGCAGCTTGGCGCGGCAACCCGAGGCGCTGGCGCTGGTCGACCCGATCAACAAGCAGCGCATCACCGGACAGACCTGCAAGCGCCTGACCTATGCTCAGGCCGACCGCGCGATCTCGGCGATCGCCGCCCATTTCGTCGAGAGCGGATTGCCGGCCAATACCGTGATCGCGGTTCAGCTTCCCTCGACGATCGAATTCGCCCTGACCGTGCTCGCCGCCCATCGCGTCGGCCTCGTTGTGGCGCCGTTGCCGCTATTGTGGCGGCAGGCCGAGCTGACGTCCGTCCTCAATCGCACCGCGGCGCGGGCGATCGTCACCTGCGGCAAGATCGACGGCGTCTCCTACGCCGACATCGCCATGAACGCCGCGGCGGAAGCCTTTTCGATCCGCCATGTCTGCGGGTTCGGCACCGATCTGCCCGAAGGCATGGCGTCGCTCGATGACGCTATCCTGCAGGACTCGCGGACCGCGCGCCCGATGATCCAGGACGGCCGCAAGGCGGCGCTGATCTCCTTCGACGTCACCAGCGAGGGTTTTCGTCCGGTGCCGCGCGCGCATTTCGGCCTGATCGCCGGCGGGCTCGCGATGTCGCTGGAGAGCGACCTGGCCCAGGGCGCGACCATTATGTCGGCGTTCGCGCCGATGTCGTTCGCCGGCATCTGTTCGTCGCTGGTGGCCTGGCTGCTGTCGGGCGGAACGCTCGTCATGCATCATCCGTTCGACGAGGAAGCGTTCGAAACCCAGTTCAACGATCACGGCTGCGACACGCTGATCGCGCCGGCGCAGCTCGCGCTGCGGCTCGACGAGTGCGGACTGTCGGAGCGCCTGCCCACCCTGCGTAACGCGATCGGCCTCTGGCGGACGCCGGAGCAGGTTGCCTCCAGTCCGCACTGGACGTCGCGGCGGGTGACCCTCACCGACGTCTATCTGTTCGGCGAGGCCGGGCTGTTCGGCGCCCGCCGCAACGCCGAGGACGGATCGCCGGCCCCGATCAAGCCCGGTCCGCACAGCGCGCCGCGTGAGGCTCCCGGCGCATCGATCGCCGGCGAAATCCTGCTGACCCCGAAGGGGACGCTCGGCCTGCGTGGTCCCATGGTGCCGGTCGCCGCCTATGCGCCGCCGCCGCCCCCGGGCGACACCCTGATTGCGCCACCGCCGCGTGACTACGTCGACACCGAATATGCCGCGCGGGTCGATCGCGCGACCGGCGCCGTCAACATCACCGCCCCGCCGTCGGGGGTCATGACGGTCGGCGGCTACCGATTCCTTGCCCAAGAGCTGCAAGAGTGGTCGCGCCGCCTCGGCCAGGGCGCATTGTTGACGGCACTGCCCGACCGCCTGAGCGGCCACCGGCTGGCCGGACGGGCCCAGGACAATGCGCGGGCCCGCGACGCCCTGACAGAACTTGGGCTTAACCCCTTGATGGTCGAAGCATTTCGCGACCGCAACGGCACCGGAACGCCCTAGAATCTTATCATTGCGTTAGTCTTAGCATTGTGTTGACGCCGCATTAAGCCATGCCAACTAGCATCGTAGCCGTTGCTGATCTGTGCATTGGTTTCGAGCGTTCGAATGTCTCAACAAGGTCCGGTCCTCATCGTATCGGCGTCGGCAAAGCCGCCGTTTGCCGCGGTCCTCGATGAGAGGAAGCTGTTTCCGGTCGTGGTCACCGACTGGAACGAGGTCGGACGCGCCATCGAACAGGTCAAGCCGGCGGCGATCATCGCCGCCGCCGAGGGCGTCGACTTCGTCGCCCTGTCGGGCCTTGCCAAGCGCGCTGCCGCCCGCGCGCCCTATCTGCCGCTGATCGCGGTCGATCCTGCGACCACCCTACCCGACACCGTCATCGCGTTCTTCCAGCACAAGGGCATGCCGGATCGCCTGGCCGCCCGGCTCAACGCGTCCTTACGCGTTCGCGCCTTGCATGCGACCGTAATGCGCCGCCTGGTGCCGCCGGCGCCGATCGCAATGTCCGATATCGATCCGGTCGGAGAGGCCACCGCGCTGCTGATCGGCCGCGGCGGCGCCTACCCGGCCCTGTCGGTCGCGCTCGGTGAACGCGCCGGCGTGGTCGGTGCGCTGAGCATCGAGGCGGCCGCAAAACATCTCTCCAACCGTGACATCGACGGCATCGTGCTGGCCGAAGGCTTCACCCCGCGTGTGATGGATGCGTTCCTGACGGTGCTGACCGAGGATGTCCGCTTTCGTCCGTTGCCCGTGATCGTCGCCTCCGGCGAGCTGACGCCGCGTTACGAGCTGCCCAATCTCGAGATCGTCACGGCCGGGCCGACACGCGTCGGCGACATGGTGTTGCCGATGATCCGGCAGCATGCCTTCGAGGCGCGGCTCGGCCGCATGTTGAAGGCGATCGACGCCAAGGGCCTGATCGATCCCCGCACCGGTCTGCTCACCAAGGCCGCGTTCGAGCGCGACTTCGCGACCACCGTCTACCAGACCGCGGAGCGCGGCGGCGCGCTCTCGGTGGCGCGTTTCACCTTCGACAACACGCAGCCGCGCGCGCAATTCGACGGCGCGCGGATCATCAGCCGGCTGATGCGCCAGGCCGATTTCGGCGCCGTGCACGACGACCGGTCGCTCGTCGTGGCGTTCGCCGGGACCGACATGCGCAACGCCCAGGCAATTACGCGGCGATTGGCGAGCGTGATGCGCCACACCCAGAACGGCCGCCGCGACAGCAGGGCCGAGCCCGCCGTCAGCATCGCAACGCTGCTGCCGGGCGATTCCGCCCTCTCGCTGCTCGGGCGCCTGTTCGGCACGCCGGAACGCGCGGCGTCGTAACAAGCTCTATGCCGTTTGTCAGTTGCTGCGATCGCTGCGCGGGTATCGTCGGCAGGCGAAGCCGCCTTGTCTGGGCGGCTCCGCATTCCTCATCCTCAAGCCTCACGCATGCTGTGGCTGCGCCAGCTGGCTGACCTGCGTCGCCGGCGGATCGACAACCAGGGTTCCGCCATGGCCATCACTCGAGGTCGTGAAGGTCGAGGCCATGTAGTTGCCCAGCAGCATGATACTCGCCGTGACGGTGCCGTCCGTCACCGTGAGCGTTCCGCTCGCTGCGTTTCCGCTGAAGCTCGGCGTGTGAACGCTCGCGAAATTGATGTTCGCGAAATCGATCGCATCCGAACCGGTCATCCCGGCGACGGTCCCGCCAAAGCTCGCGGAATTGTCGAGCTTCAGCGTCCCCGTCGAGCCCTGGAATGCGACGGTGGCGCTCGACGCTCCCGGCAATTCCAGGGTGGCGCCCGCAGCGATGTTGGCGCCGCCGGAGCTCTCGCCGGTCGCGTTGAAAGACTGCCAAGCCCCCCACGCGATGCCGTCATACGCACGGATCCAGAGTTGGTCCGTACCCGAGCCCGCCTGATAGGTCGTCTGCGAGAGTTGCGCCGCGGTGATGTCGATCTCGGTATTCGCTTGCTGGTTCACTCCGTTGACGTTCCAACGCCCGTTCGTGTTGGAATCCCACAGCGCATATTTCGTGATGGCATCGCCGTCGGCGTCCGTCGCAGTGACGAGGTTCGCGGCAGCAAAGGTCTGCCCCGAAACCGTCACGACGTTGGCGACCGAGACGGTCGGCGCCTGGTTGGTGGCGGTGGCCGTGAACGCTGTCCACGTACTCCACTCGCTGCCGTCATTGGCCCGCACATAGAGCGTATCCGACGGCGAGCCGCCGGGGCCGTACACGTAGCTCACCTGCGAGAGATTCGCCGCCGAGACATCGATCTCGGCGTTGGCCGCCTGGACGACACCGTTCACCACCCAGTGGCCGCTACCTTGCGTGTCCCAGAACGCGTACTGGGTGATCGGATCGCTCTCGGCATCAGAGGTCGAGAACAGGCTCGTGGCCGCCACCGAATGGTCGTGAATGCCACTGACGTTCGATGCCGTCACGACCGGAGCCGTGTCGAGGCCCGGTGTTGCCGTGAACGCGGCCCAGGTGCTCCACTTCGATCCGTCGTTCGCCCGCACATAGAGCGTGTCGGGCGTCGAGTTGCCGGGCCCGTACACGTAGCTCACCTGCGAGAGGTTCGCCGCCGCAACATCGATCTCGGTGTTGGCGGCCTGCGCGACACCATTCACCACCCAGTGGCCGTTGCCCCCGGTGTCCCAGAACGCGTACTGCGTGATCGGATCGCTCTCGGGGTCCGAGGTCGTGAACAGGCTCGAGGCGAGCGCCGAGAACTGCCCGTGATTGGCGTTCACGTTCGGTGCCGTCACGACCGGGGCCGTATCGATCCCTGGTGTTGCCGTAAACGCGGTCCAGATGCTCCACTTCGATCCGTCGTTGGCCCGCACGTAGAGCGTATCTGATGTCGAGTTGCCGGGCCCGAACACGTAGCTCACCTGTGACAGGTTCGCCGCGGAGACGTCGATCTCGGTGTTGGCGGCCTGGGCGACACCGTTGACGACCCAGTGTCCGTTACCTTGCGTGTCCCAGAACGCGTACTGGGTGATCGGATCGTTCTCGGCATCCGTCACCGAGAACAGGCTCGAGGCGAGCGCCGAGAACTGCCCGTGATTGGCGGTCACGTTCGTTGCCGTCACGACCGGAGCCGTATCGATCCCTGGTGTCGCCGTGAACGCGGCCCAGGCGCTCCACGGCGATCCGGCGTCCTTCGCCCGCACGTAAAGCGTATCGGGCGCCGAGCCGCCGGGACCGAAGACGTAGCTCACCTGCGACAGATTTGCCGCGGACACATCGATCTCGGTGTTGGCCGCCTGGGCGACACCATTGACCACCCAGTGACCGTTGCCGCCGGTGTCCCAGAACGCATACTGGGTGATCGTATCGCTCTCGGCATCGCTGACCGAGAACAGGCTTGAGGCGAGCGCCGAGAACTGCCCGTGATTGGCAGTCACGTTCGATGCCGTCACGACCGGAGGATCATCGATCCCCGGGGTTGCCGTGAACGCGGCCCAGGTGCTCCACTTCTGTCCGTCGTTCGCTCGTACGTAGAGCGTATCAGCCGTCGAGCCCCCGGGGCCGAACACGTAGCTCACCTGCGACAGGTTCGCCGCGGAGACATCGATCTCGACATTGGCCGCCTGGGCGACACCATTCACCACCCAGTGGCCGTTGCCGCCGGTGTCCCAGAACGCGTACTGGGTGATCGGATCGTTCTCCGCGTCCGTGACCGAGAACAGGCTCGAGGCGAGCGCCGACGTCTCACCATGAGTCGCGGTCACGTTCGGTGCCGTCACCACCGGAGCCGTATCGGGGCCCGGTGCTGCCGTGAACGCGGTCCAGCTTCCCCATAGCATTCCGTCGTTCGCCCGCACGTAGAGCGTATCTGATGTCGAGCCGCCGGGCCCGAATACGTAGCTGACCTGCGACAGGTTCGCCGCGGCAACATCGATCTCGGTGTTGGCCGCCTGGGCGATACCATTCACCACCCAGTGGCCGTTGCCGCCGGTGTCCCAGAACGCATACTGCGTGATCGTGTCGTGCTCGGCATCCGAGGTCGTGAATAGGCTCGAGGCGAGAGCTGACGCCTGCCCGTGATTGGCGGTGACGTTCGGTGCCATAACAACCGGAGCAGTATCGCTCCCCGGCCCTGCCGTGAACGCTTTCCAGGCCCCCCACAATGTTCCGTCGTTCGCCCTGATGAACAGCGTATCGGGGGCTGATCCTGGCGGCCCGAACACGTAGGTCAACTGCGACAACTGCGCCGCGGGAATATCGATCTCGGTGTTGGCAGGCAGAGCCGCGCCGTTCAACGCCCAGTGGCCACTTCCCCCGGTGTCCCAGAGGGCGTACTCGGTGATCGTGTCGTGATCCGGATCGGTCACCGTGAACAGGCTGGATGCGGCAACCGACGTCTGACCATGCGCCCCGGTCACGTTGACTGCGTTCAAGGTCGGAGCGGTGTCCACAAATCCCGTTGCTGCAAATTGGGTCCAGCCGCCCCAAACCGTACCGTCATTGGCTCGGACGTAGAGCGTATCGGCCGGAGAGCCGCTTGGACCGAACACGTAGCTCACCTGCGAAAGGTTCGCGGCCGCAACATCGATCTCGGCGTTGGTGGCCTGGACGACGCCGTTGATGGCCCAGTGGCCGTTACCTTGGGTGTCCCAGAATGCGTATTGGGTGATGGGATCACCATCGGCGTCCGACACCGTAAAGAGGCTGGATGCCGCCACAGAGGTCTGGCCGACCGTTGCCTGTACATTGGGCGCTGACGTGACCGGTGCGATATCGGCACGCGTCGTGACCAGCGTGCCGGTGCCGGAATCCGTGCCGACGCTGAACCGCACGCCAGGCGTCTGATCAAGCTGCAGATCGTAGGAGGTCCCACCCTCCGTGACCTGCAGGACATTGCCCGCAAGCAAGGTCACCGAGCCGCCGGATGAGAACGTCACCCCGGCCAGATCGATGCTGTCGCCCAGCACCAGCCCGCTGATGGTCGTCGTCGGCATCGACGTGCTGTCGATCTTCAGCTGCGCGCCGGACCCGCTGAAGGTGATACCGCCGCTCGCGACGCTGCCGGCCTGCAACTCGACCACGCCGCCCGAAATCGTCACCGGACCAGTCGACCCGCCGGAGGAAACGACTTCCGCGCCGCCGGCAAACACCGTCACGTTGCTGGTCACTGCGCCAGCCACTTTGAACGTGCCGCCGCTGGAGACGGAAACATTGTGGGCCGTCGCCCCGGACAGAACATTCAACATGCCGCCACTGCTGACGGTCATGTGGTCGATCGCGCCTCCCGACGACACGTTGACCGTGCCGCCCGAAATCCCGGTTCCGGAGCCGGTCACGCCGGTAACCACACCTCCCGAGAACACGTTCTCGATGCCGCCGGCAAAGACCGCGACGTTGCTCAGGACTGTGCCGCCGACGTTGAAGATGCCGCCGCTCGAGACGGAGATATGGTCCGCCGTCGCGCCGGACGAGACATTCAGGTCACCGCCACTGAAGACGGTCGCATATTCGAACGAAGCGCCGGAGAGAACGTCGACCACGCCCGAAATTGCGGTCCCCGAACCAGTGACGCCGGTGACGGAGCCACCCGCAGAGACGATTTCGTGGCCGCCGCTCTGAACGGTGACATTGCTGGTGATCTTGCCCCGCACGTTGAGGGTGCCGGACACGTTGACCATGCTGGCCGAGCCTCCGGCCAGAACGTTGAGCGTCGCACCGGCTGCGACGAACGTGCCGGTACCGGTCGTGCCGCTGATGGTGCCCTGGATGACGCCGCCGGACGAGACGTTCTCGATGCCACCGCTCAACACCGCGACCGTATTGGACGTGGTCCCCGTGACGTTCAGAGTGCCGCCCGCCGAGACCGTCGTCCCGGTGGCAAATCCACCAGCCAGCACGTCGAGCGTTCCACCGGATAGGAGCGTTCCACTGGCCGTGCCGCCGCTGCTTACGAACATCGTCGCGCCGCTTGCAACGACGGCATTTGCATCATTGCCCGCGACCGCTTCGGTGCCGCCGGACGAGACGGTCGTACCCGTGTCGCTGCCGCCCTTGCTGATGGTCAGAAGTCCGCCGCTGCTAACAGTGGTGCTGATAGCCGACCCGCCGGAGGCAACGAACATCGAACCGCCATTGAGGACGGTATCACCGGTGTCGGTTTGACCGCTCGATACGGTGTAGGACGATCCGCTGCTCACGGTCACCGGGGAGCTTTGGCTCATCACCGTGCCGCCGTTGTTGGTCAAGCCCGTGACACTGGCGCCGGCAATCACAATCAAGGTGCCCCCGCTATTGACCGTGATGCCGCTTGCGGTGCCGCCGGACGAAACGACTTCGGTGCCACCGGAGCTGATCACTGTGCTGCTGGCGATGCCGCCCGCCATCACGGTCTCGGTGCCGCCGGCGCTGATCACCGTGGTCCTGGCGATGCCGCCGGATGAAACGATCTCGGCACCGCCGGAACTGATCACCGTGCTGCTGGCAATGGGGCTGTACGGGCCGCCGCCCCACACGATCTGTTCACCGCCCGCGATCAGCGTGGTGGAGATCGCCGTTGCGCTTCCGCTGTATTGGCCACTGCCGACGTATTGGATGCTGCCGCTGCCGGTGACCGTCGTGTCGACGGCTGTGCCTGTTGCAATATAATTATATGGCGCGACCAGCTGGATTCCACCGCTGGTGATGGTGGTATTGCTTGCGACACCATGACCGGCGCTTCCGAAGGCGGCATAGCCGATCCACTGCGTTCCGCCCGCGATTGTCGTGTTGGTTGCAACGCCGCCCCCAAGAAATCCGACGATCTGTTCGGAACTGCTTTGGATCGTGGTGTTGGACGCGAGGGCGCTGCCTACGAAGTTGTTGTTGTATGTGTCGGAGACGTACTCGTATCCTCCGTTCTCGATCAAGGTGCTGATCGTGGTGCCGCCCCACATTTGTTCGCTGCCGCCACTGAGGGTGGTGTTGATGGTTGAGCCGTTGAATAGTCTAATCCCGCCGCTGCCGACCGTGGTGTTGCTTGCGGTCGAGCCACTGTAAACGGCCATTATGCCGCTGTTGATGGTCGTTCCAATCGCCGTTCCAGTTCCGGTTGCGTTTGACGGAGTGGTGCCGAGAACCACACCTCCACCACCGTTGACCACGGCGTTGACGAGTGTGCCAAGAACATAAATCTGCCCGGCACTATTGGAAGAACCACTGGAAGTCGTGTCGCCGATATCCGTAGCGCCGGAGGAAACAACGACGCTCCCGGCATTTACGGTGTCGCTGATATAGCCGCCGTTCAGCACGTAGAGCGTGCCGCCGTACTGGACTGTGTTGCTGGTCTCCGTATCGGACACAGAAACGGTGCTGCCGCTGGCAACGTTCACACCCATAGACCCCTCCCCAAAAAAACTGATCTCAAAATCCAAAAAATATGTCCGGCAATTCACCTCCGCGGCCGAGTCTGGCCGATGGGCTGCCGACAGCCGAGGAGGCGAACGCCATCCAGCCCTCACCAACTCACTTGGCGCGGGGTCTTGATCACTGAGTTTTGGAGAGCAGTTGAAATGCTGGCGGGACGCCAACCAGATTCAAGTTGCTACGTCATCCAAAATATAAAGGCCGATCTGAACTAAATACACGACCAACTTACAATTCGCGCAAAAGCCGTCAAGGTCGCATTGGCAAAAGTCCAATGTTCCTCGCCTGTTATTCACAATGTGGGACCGTCGCGCCCGCCTTGGATATTCCGTTCGCTCGCCGCGAACGATCCGCCTTCTCCAAATGTTTCTGGACATTTCAGAACAGTCATGAACGGGACAAGCGCGGCCATGACAAGCTTGCGGGAACGCCGATCACCTCGCCCCGATGCGACAGCCGCGCCCTCCCGGGCGCGTGAGCCTCATGCCGCCTTCTTGCTCTCGGCGAGATTGGCGAGCTGGCGCAGGATCTCCGTGGTGCCGGCGAGCCGCTCTTCCGGCGTATCCCATTCCTGGAAGAACACCACCTTCATGTCGGGCCGCACCTTGGCGGCCTTTCCGTGCTGGCGGATGAAGGTCACCAACCGCTCCGGATGCGCAAAGCTGTTGTCGCGGAACGCGATCACCGCGCCCTTCGGGCCGGCATCGACCTTCCCCACATTGGCCCGGCGGCAATAGGCCTTGATCGCGGCGACCTTGAACAGATAACGCACCTCGTCCGGCAGCACGCCGAAGCGGTCGCGCATCTCGGCGGCAAAGGCGTCGATCTCGTCGTCGGTCTCGAGATCGGCGAGACGCCGATAGAGCGACAGCCGCACGCTGAGGTCGTTGACGTAGTCCTCGGGGATCAGGACCGGCATCCCGATCGTGATCTGCGGCGACCAGCGATCGGCGGCGGGCTCGGCGACGCCGGCCTTGAGGTTGATGATCGCCTCCTCGAGCATCGACTGGTACAGCTCGAAGCCGACTTCCTTGATGTGGCCGGACTGCTCTTCGCCCAACAAATTGCCGGCGCCGCGGATGTCGAGGTCGTGCGAGGCGAGCTGGAAGCCCGCGCCGAGCGTTTCCAGCGATTGCAGCACCTTCAGCCGCCGCTCCGCCTGCGCCGTGATCTTCTGCTGCGCCGGCAAGGTGAACAGCGCATAGGCGCGCAGCTTGGAGCGGCCAACACGACCGCGCAGCTGGTAGAGCTGGGCGAGGCCGAACATGTCGGCGCGGTGCACGATCAATGTGTTGGCGTTCGGGATGTCGAGACCGGATTCCACGATCGTGGTCGAGAGCAGGATGTCGTACTTGCCGTCGTAGAACGCGGACATGATGTCCTCGATCACGGTCGGCGGCATCTGGCCGTGGGCGACCGCGACCTTCATCTCCGGCACGTTCTTGTCGAGGAAATCCTTGACGCCGGCGAGGTCCTCGATCCGCGGCACGACGTAGAACGCCTGCCCTCCGCGGTAGCGCTCGCGCAGCAGCGCCTCGCGGATCATCAGGGGATCGTGCGGCGCGACGAAGGTGCGCACCGCGAGGCGGTCGACCGGCGGCGAGGCAATGATCGAGAGCTCGCGCACGCCGGTCAGCGCCAGTTGCAGCGTGCGCGGGATCGGGGTTGCCGACAGCGTCAGCACATGGACCTGGGCGCGAAGCTGCTTCAGCCGCTCCTTGTGGCTGACGCCGAAATGCTGCTCCTCGTCGACGATCAAAAGGCCGAGGTCTTTGAACTTGATGGCCTTGCCGAGCAGCGCATGGGTGCCGACGACGATGTCGACGTTGCCATCGGTGAGTCCCTTCTTGACCTGGTTCAACTCCTTGGTCGAAACCAGCCGCGACGCCTGCGCGACATTGACCGGGAAACCTTTGAAGCGCTCGGTGAAGGTGCGCGAGTGTTGCCGCGCCAGCAGCGTGGTCGGGACCACGACCGCGACCTGCCGGCCTTCGAGCGCCACGGCGAACGCCGCGCGCAGCGCCACCTCGGTCTTGCCGAAGCCGACGTCGCCGCAGATCAGGCGATCCATCGGGCGGCCGATCTCGAGGTCGTTCAAGGTCGAATTGATGGCGCCAAGCTGATCCTCGGTCTCCTCATAGGGGAAGCGCGCGCAGAACTCGTCATAGACATGCGGCTGCAGCGGGAATTTCGGCGCCTCGTGCAGCTGCCGCTCGGCGGCGATCTTGATCAGTTCGCCGGCGATCTCGCGGATGCGGTTCTTGAGCTTCGCCTTGCGCGCCTGCCAGCCGCCACCGCCCAGACGATCGAGCTCGACATTGGCGCTGTCGGAGCCATAGCGCGACAACAGCTCGATGTTCTCGACCGGCAGGAACAGCTTGGTCTCCGCCGCATAGTGCAGCTCGAGACAGTCATGCGGCGCGCCGGAGACTTCCAGGGTCTGCAGCCCGACGAAGCGGCCGATGCCGTGCTCGACGTGAACGACGAGGTCGCCGGTCGCAAGGCTCGTCACCTCCGAGATGAAATTGTCGAGCTTGCGGCTCGCCTTGCGCGGCCGCACCAGGCGGTCGCCGAGAATGTCCTGCTCGCTGATGACGGCGAATTCGTCGGTCTCGAAACCGGATTCCATGCCGAGCACGGCCAGCATGGTCTCGTTGCGCGGGGTCGCCTGCACGATCCGCCAGGTGTTGACGCTGGTGGTGTTGAGCAGCTTGTGGTCGCGCAGCATCGCGCCCATGCGGTCGCGCGAGCCCTCGCTCCACAGCGCGACGATCACCTTCTTGCGCTGCGACTGCAGCGCGCCGATGTGGCCGACGACGGCCTCGAACACGTTGACATTGCCGTCGGCGCGCTCCGGCGCGAAATTGCGGCCCTGCCGCGCGCCGGCATCGAACACGTCGGGTGAGCCCTCCGGCACCGCGAACGGCGTCAGCCGCGCCAGCGGCGTATCGCCGAGCAGCCTGGTCCATTCGGCCTCAGACAGATACAGCTTGTCCGGCGGCAGCGGCTTGTAGATCGCGCCGCTGCCGGGATGCTCCAGCGCTTCGCGCCGTGCGTCGTAATAATCGGCAATCTGCGTGAAGCGTTCGCGCGCGGCGTCCTCGCCCTGCGGCTCGATCGCGATCGTTGCGCCGTCGAGATAGTCGAACAGCGTGTCCATCCGCTCCTGGAACAGCGGCAGCCAGTGCTCCATGCCGGGATGGCGCCGTCCCTCGGAGACCGCTTCATAGAGCTGGTCGTCGCGTCCCGGCGCGCCGAACGCTGCGACATAGCCCATGCGGAAGCGACGGATCGTCTCGGTGGTGAGCTGGAATTCGGAGACCGGCACAAGGTCGAGCCCGCGCATGTCGAGCAGCGTGCGCTGGGTCTCGGCGTCGAAGGTGCGGATCGATTCGAGGGAGTCGCCGAAGAAGTCGAACCGCACCGGCTGGTCGAGGCCGGCCGGAAACAGGTCGAGGATGCCGCCGCGCACCGCGTATTCGCCGGGTTCGCGCACCGTGGACGAACGGGTGTAGCCGTTGTGCTCGAGCCAGGCGACGACCGAATCCATCGGCACCACGTTGCCGGGCGCAACCGACAGCGCTTGCGCTGCGACCTGATCGCGCGCCGGCACCCGCTGCACGGCGGCGTTCACGGTCGTGAGCACGATCAGCGGCTTGTCGGAGCCGACCAGCCGCGACAGCTTCGCCAGCGCAGTCAGCCGCTGCGCCAGAACGCCGGAATGCGGCGAGACGCGGTCATAGGGCTGGCAGTCCCAGGCCGGAACCTGCATCACGGCGATATCGGGCGCAAAGAACTCCAGTGCGCGGGCGAGCTGCTGCATCCGCGCGCCGTCGCGGCACACCACGGCGAGACTGACCGCCGACCGCTTCGGCTGCGCGGCGATCGCGCGCGCCAGGTCGGAGATGACGAGCCCCTCGGCGCCCTCGGCGACATTGGCGATGGTCAGCACCCGGCCGGGCGCGAGCATCGCGGCCGGGGATTTCATGGGCTGCTTCATGCGCTGGGATCCGCCACCCTAAACGCCTTGATGCGGGCAAACAGCGCGGTCTGATGCTCGGCAGCCAGCACCCTATCGCCGGTCAGCGCGGCATAGAGGTCGGGGTCCGGCACCTCGATCAAATGCTCGAGCTCGCCGAGCTCCTGATCGGACAGGTCGGCGATGGTCGAATCGGCAAAGCGGCCGAGGATCAGGTCCATCTCCCGGGTGCCGCGATGCCAGCAGCGAAACAAAAGCCGCTTGCGGCGGTCATCGAGCCCGCTGCTCGATCGTGTCGATCCCGTCATGTCCCAAAATCCATCAAACGCCAAAAGCCCGGACGTGCCGGGCGGGCTTGATATAGCGACGGCGGGGGCCGATGTCAGCCCTCTTTTGCCGCGTTTTGGAGATGCTTTGGGCGCATGCCGTCATTGCCGGGCTTGACCCGGCAATCCATCCTCTTTTGAAGATGGATGCGCGGGTCATCCTCGATCGAGTCGAGGACAGGAGCCCGCGCATGACGTGAGTCGTGTGTGCGAGGACACCGATGCGCCCCAGCCTGCTCAATCCGCTGTTTGCCCAGGTCACGACCCTCCAGGGTGTCGGCCCGAAGCAGGACAAGCTGCTGCGCTATCTGCTCGACCGCAGCGAGACGCCGCGGCTGGTCGATCTGCTGTTGCACCTGCCGGCCAGCGTGATCGATCGCCGCACGCGGCCGAAGATCCGCGACGCCGCGGTCGGAACCATGGTCACGCTCGAGGTCACCGTCGACCGCCATCGTCCGCCGCCGCCGCGCAATTCGCGCGCGCCGTACCTCGTCTACGCCAGCGACGACACCGGCGATGTCGTGTTGACCTTCTTTCGCGCCCAGCCCGGCTATGTCGAGAAGCTGCTGCCGGTCGGCGAGAAGCGTTACGTCTCCGGCACGCTGGCGATGTATGACGGCATCCCGCAGATCGTGCATCCCGACCGCGTCATCGATGAAGCCGGCTTTGCAAAGCTGTCCGGGATCGACCCGGTCTATCCGCTGACCGAGGGGCTTGCGATCGGCTCGCTCCGCCGCGCGATTGCGCAGGCGCTGACCAAGCTGCCGGACCTGCCGGAGTGGATCAGTCCCGACGTGCTGCGCCGCTGCAACTTCCCGCCGATCAGGGAGGCGCTGACCCGCGTCCATGTTCCGGTCGAGCTGACCGACATCCTGCCGGACGGCCCGTTCTGGTCGCGGCTCGCCTTCGACGAACTGCTCGCCGGCCAGCTCGCGCTGGCGCTGATCCGTGCCACGTTGCGCCGCCCCGCCGGCGTGCGCAACGCCGGTGACGGCCATCTGCGCAACCGGATCATCGACGCCCTGCCCTATGCGCTGACCAAGTCGCAGCAGCAGGCGGTCGCGGCGATCATTGAGGATCTGCGCCAGCCGGTGCGGATGCTGCGCCTCGTGCAGGGCGATGTCGGTTCCGGCAAGACCGTGGTGGCGCTGCTGGCGGCCGCCGCCGTCGCCGAAGCCGGCAAGCAGGCCGCGCTGATGGCGCCGACCGAAATCCTGGCGCGCCAGCACATCAAGACCATCGCGCCGCTCGCCGAGAGCGCCGGCATGCGGGTTGCGATCCTGACCGGCCGCGAGAAGGGCAAGGAACGCCGCGAGCTGTTGGCGCGGCTCGAAGCCGGCGAGATCGACCTGTTGGTCGGCACCCACGCGCTGATCCAGGATGACGTGATCTACAAGGCGCTGGCGCTCGCCGTGGTCGACGAGCAGCATCGCTTCGGCGTGCGCGAGCGCCTCGCGCTGACCTCCAAGGGCGAGGCCGTCGACGTGCTGGTGCTGAGCGCAACGCCAATCCCGCGCACGCTGGTGCTGACATACTTTGGCGACATGGACGTCTCGGAGCTGCGCGAAAAGCCCGCCGGCCGCCAGCCGATCGACACCCGCGCGGTGCCGATGAACCGGATCGAGGATGTCATAGACGGCGTCGGCCGCGCGCTCGGCGCCGGCAAGCTGGTCTACTGGATCTGCCCGCTGGTCGATGAATCCGAGGCCGAGGGCACCGAACATCTCACCAATGCGACCGAGCGGTTCGAGAGCCTGCAGCAGCGGTTCGGCGATCGTGTGGGCCTGGTGCACGGCCAGATGAAGGGCACCGAGAAGGATCGCGTGATGGCGCAATTCGCCGCGCACGAGATCGGCTTGCTGGTCGCAACGACCGTCGTCGAGGTCGGCGTCGACGTCCCGGCGGCGACCATCATGGTGATCGAGAACGCCGAACGCTTTGGCCTGGCTCAACTGCACCAGCTGCGTGGCCGCATCGGCCGCGGCTCGGAGGCCTCGACCTGCCTCCTGCTGTACAAGGAGCCGCTCGGCGAGATGTCGAAGGCGCGGCTGAAAGTGATCCGCGAGACCACGGACGGCTTCCGGATCGCCGAGGAGGATCTAAAGCTGCGCGGCGAAGGCGACGTGCTCGGCATCCGCCAGAGCGGCCTGCCCGGCTACCGCATCGCGCGCTCCGAGGTGCACGGCCAGCTGATCACCCAGGCCCGCGACGAGGCGCTGCGGATCATGAAGGACAATCCGAAGCTGAAGGGCGAGCGCGGCGAAGCGCTGCGCTGCCTGCTCTATCTCTACGAGCGCGACGAGGCGGTGCCGCTGATCGGCGCGGGGTAACGGCCAGCCCCGTCATTGCGAGCGAAGCGAAGCAATCCATCCATCCACGTATGCGGAGCCATGGATTGCTTCGTCGCTTCGCTCCTCGCAATGACGATGTATGCTTACGGCTGGGGGATCACCATGAAACAACCGTGCGTATACATCTTTGCGAACAAACGTCACGGCACCATTTACACCGGCGTCACCGCCAATCCGCCCAAGCGCGCGTTTGAGCATCGCGAGGGATTAGTAAAGGGATTCTCGGCCAAATATGGATGCAAGATTCTGGTCTGGTACGAGATTCACGAAACGATGTACGACGCGATCACGCGGGAAAAACAAATCAAGGCCGGCAGTCGCGCGAAGAAGATTGCGCTGATCGAGGCGCTGAATCCAGATTGGAACGACCTCTACGACACGCTGATCTAGGTCACCGTCCCCTCCGTCGTCATTGCGAGCGAAGCGAAGCAATCCATCGTTCCGCGTGTGCGGAGCCATGGATTGCGTCGTCGCTTCGCTCCTCGCAATGACGGGGATAGAGCGGAGGGTCCTACTCCACCTTCGCCGGCGCGGGCTGAGTGGCCGGCTGCAACGAGGCCTGGTTGGCGACGCGCGCTGCGTTGGCCATGCCGGCGAGCGCCGCGGCGCGCTGCTTCTGATCGTTGGCGCCGGGCTGCACCACGCCGGCCGACATGATCAGCGTCGCGGCATCCTCGGTGCTCATGTCGATCTCGATGATCTTGCTCCTCGGCACGTAGAAGAAGAAGCCGGTGGTCGGGTTCGGCGCGCACGGCAGGAACACCGAGATGTGCTCCTCCTCGCCAGGCAGACTGGCCGCAAGCTCGGCGCTCGGCGCCTGCGAGATCAGCACGATCGACCACATCCCGGGCGAGGGAAACTCGACCAGGCCGACCCGGCGGAAGCTCGATCCGTTGCCGGAGAACAGCGTCTCGAACACCTGCTTCAGGCCGCGATAGATCGCACGCACCGCGGGGATCCGGCCGAGCAGCCGCTCGCCCAGATCGACCAGGGTTCGGCCGATCAGGTTAGCGGTGAGGAAGCCGAGCAGCGTCAGCGCGATGACCGCGACGATCAGGCCGGAACCCGGCAATCCGAACGGCAGATAGGTCTCCGGCCGGTAGGCCGTGGGCACGAACGGCCGGACCAGATTGTCGACCCAGTTCACGAACCACCAGGTCAGATAGAACGTGATCGCGATCGGCCCGGCCACCACCAGGCCGGTCAGGAAATAGTTGCGGAACCGCGCCATCAGCCCGCGGGGAGCGTCCGGAGGCAGTTCACCTGGCGCGTGGGGAGGCACTTTGTTGGACGTCATTGCTGTTCCAGATCGTCGAAGCGGCTGTCCTCACCAGCATGATCCGGAAAAGTGCGCCGCGGATTTCCGAAAAGACCGTGCATAAACAAAAGGCTAGCGTGAGATGATGATCCTGTCCCGAACTTCGGCGCGCAGCACCCCTCAGCTAAGCCATTCTAGCAGGTTTTTGAAGGGCTGCGTGACAGCGTCACTTGCGGCTATTCGACCGTGACCGATTTAGCCAGATTTCGGGGCTGATCGACGTCGGTGCCCATGACCACGGCAGTATGATAGGCGAGCAGCTGCACCGGAACGGCATAGACCATCGGCGCGAAGGTCGCCCCCATGTCCGGCATCACGATCGTCACCAGCGACTGGATGGTTGCCTCCGCGGCGCCCTTGGCGTCGGTCATCAGGATGATCTTGCCGCCGCGGGCGGCGACCTCCTGCATGTTGGAGACGGTCTTCTCGAACACCTTGTCGTAGGGCGCGATCACCACGACCGGCATGTGCTCGTCGATCAGCGCGATCGGCCCGTGCTTGAGCTCGCCGGCGGCATAACCCTCGGCATGGATGTAGGAGATCTCCTTCAGCTTCAGCGCGCCTTCCAGCGCCAGCGGATAGCTGGTGCCACGGCCGAGATAGAGCACGTCGCGCGACTTCGAGATCTCGCGCGCCAGCTTCTCGATCTGCAGCTCTGAGGTGAGCGCTTCCGACATCAGACGCGGGATCTCGACGAGGCCGTGCACCAGCTTGGCCTCGTCGGCATCGGACAGCTCGCCGCGCGCCTTGCCGGCGGCAACCGCGAGCGCGGCCAGCACCATCAGCTGGCAGGTGAACGCCTTGGTCGAGGCAACGCCGATCTCGGGACCAGCGAGCGTCTGCAGCACGGTCTCGCTCTCGCGCGCGATCGTCGAGGTCGGCACGTTGACGACCGAGAGCGTGTGCGCGCCCTGCGACTTGGCGTAACGCAGCGCCGCCAGCGTGTCGGCGGTCTCGCCGGACTGCGAGATGAAGATCGCAAGGTCGCCCCTGCGCAACGGCGCCTCGCGGTAGCGGAATTCAGAGGCGACATCGAGCTCGACCGGAACGCGCGCCAGCCGCTCCAGCCAGTATTTTGCGACGAAGCCGGCATAGCTCGCGGTGCCGCAGGCCGTGATCGAGATGCGTTGGATATCCTTGAAGTCGAACGGCAGCTTGACCGGCAGGGCGACGCGCTCGGTCGCCATGTCGACGTAGCGGGCGAGCGTGTGCCCGACCACTTCCGGCTGCTCGTGGATCTCCTTCGCCATGAAGTGGCGATAATTCGCCTTGTCGACCAGAGCGGTCGCCGTCGTGTGCTTGATCGCCTCGCGGTGGACGATGGCGTTGTCCTTGTCGAAGATCGTGGCGCCCTTGCGGTTCAGCACCACCCAGTCGCCGTCCTCGAGATAGCTGATCGTGTCGGTGAACGGTCCGAGCGCGATCGCGTCCGAGCCGAGATACATCTCGCCCTCGCCATGGCCGACCGCGAGCGGCGGGCCGTTGCGGGCGCCGATCATCAGATCGTCCTGGCCGGCGAAGATGAAGCCGAGCGCGAAGGCGCCGCGCAGTTGCGACAGCACCGCCCTCACCGCCTCGACCGGCGCGACGCCGCCCTTGAGCAGATCGTCGACCAGATGCACCACGACCTCGGTATCGGTCTCGGTCGAGAACACCACGCCTTTATGCTCGAGTTGCTCGCGCAACTCGCGGAAATTCTCGATGATGCCGTTATGCACCACGGCGACGCGTTCGGTGGCGTGCGGATGCGCGTTGTTCTCGGTCGGCCTGCCGTGGGTGGCCCAGCGGGTGTGGCCGATGCCGGTGTGGCCGCCGAGCGGCTTGGCCTGTAACCGGGTCTCGAGGTTCTTCAGCTTGCCCTCGGCGCGGCGCCGCGCCAGCAAGCCGTTCTCCAGCGTGGCGACACCGGCTGAATCATAGCCGCGATACTCCAGCCGCTTCAGCGAATCCACCAGTTGCTCCGCGACCGGAGCGCGTCCAAGAATGCCGACGATGCCGCACATGCGGTTCAATGTCCCCAAAAATCGCCGAAAATTTGCCAAAGCGGCGACACGGTCCCTTAACGGGAATCGCCGGTCGCAAGATACTCAATAATTATTGCCGATTGCGACAGTCTTAAACGGCAAGGTTGATGCGACCGGCTGGTTAATCGGGGCTAACTATTTTGGCAAGAGCGCGGGAGCGGGAGGAAGGCGGCTCTTACGATTGGACTATCCCAGACCGACGAAGTACCTTGCGCGATCGTTTACCCAAGCCACCACGTATCGTTCCGCATCGAGGGCACTGATCTGGGCGCAGTCCCGAGTAAGCGGCGTTATGTCTTCAAGCTTCTCCTTCACCGCCCTAGCTCGCGTCGGCGCCACCAAGTTCCAAATCGCCTCCGCGGCCTCTAAGAACGTTTTGGCGTTGCAAAACTCTCCCTTGGCGATAAGCAGTTCGCCAATCCAATTCCGGACGAAGGCTTTGTTCTCGGCATGCCCCCGAGGAGATCGATGAAGAACTAGCGCCGACTTTCGGTAGCAAACTAGCGCTTCGTCAATCTTTCCCATCAGGTGCAAACAACGGCCCGTATTGCCATAGAACGACTCGCCTTTACTTTCATCAAACTCGTCAGGATCAAGTATCTCATCGACCGAAATGCCGTTGAGAAAATAGTCGATAGCCAACTCTGGGTAACCAGCATCACGTCGGGCCAGAGCTAGCTCATGGTCTGTATTAAATCGCGTATCAACATTCGTGCGATCCTTAAGCGCCTTGCCAGCTTCCGCCCATTTCACAGCCTCGGTGTGCTCAAGCCTAGTCCAATGCATGTGGGAGCGGAGCGCGCAATAATTGATATATCGCGCGTCTTTGGCCGGCATTGTTCCCTTACGCCCGTGACGTTGGGAACACCAAGTGCATCATCAATCGGAGCATTCAAAGCTGATCCGACGAGAAAAACGACTGACTGCTCTGATCGCGCAATGCCAGTCGTAAGTCGTTCAAGTAAGGCGCTTTGATCATAATACTCGAAGTGCGGTAACGACATTTGGCAACCCGTAATGTGTCTCGATTTATTCGTACCTGAAGACCGCTCTGAAAGAACGAGGTTCGCACGCGCAAGTTGTTGATAGTTCGTTGGGGGTGGCAAACTGCGCGATGCGCCCGCGTGTCATGAACCAAGCGGCTGAATTCGCATCACTATTTCCCAAGATCGATAGCTGATTGCCCGTCCTGCAACCCAGCTTATTCGTCGAAACCAGTCATTAGCGGCTTTCGGAGAGGGTGCCGCCGCCGGAGGTACCCTGATGCAAGCCACGCACGACCGTGAGACGCAGCGCCTCGATGTCCTGGCCGAACTCGACATCCTCGATACGCCGCGCGAACTCGCCTTTGATCGCCTGACCGGGCTGTGCCGCAAGATCTTTCGCGTGCCGATGTCGACGCTGACGTTGATCGACGGCCATCGGCAATGGTTCAAGGCCTCTGAGGGCATGGCGGATCGCGAGACCGCACGCGGACCTGCGCTGTGCAACTTTGCGATCGCGCAGGACCATCCCCTCATCATTCCCGACACGCAATACGACCCGCGCCTCGCCGACAATATTTTCGTGCGCGGCAAGCCATTCATCCGCTTCTATGCCGGCGCGCAGCTCAGGATCTCAGGCGCGATCGTCGGAACCCTGTGCTCGATGGACACGCGCCCCCGCGAGTTCGATGCCGATGCGGTCAGCATGCTGACCGACCTCGCCGCCATCGCCGTCGATGAACTGATGCTGCGGAACCTGAGCTTGCAGGACGGCCTCACCGGCTGCTCCTCGCGGCGCGCCTTCCGCGGCGAAGGGGAACGGCTCACCGCGCTGGCCGCACGGCATCTCAGTCCGCTTGCCTGCGCCGTGCTCGATGTCGATCACTTCAAGCAGGTCAACGACACCTATGGGCACGCCGTCGGCGACATGGTGCTGGCGGCGGTCGCGGATGCCGCGCGCTGCGCGTTGCGCGGCTCCGACGTGATCGGCCGGCTCGGCGGCGAAGAGTTCGGCATCCTGCTGCCGCACACCAGGCTCGACCAGGCGATGGGCGTGCTCGAGAAGGTGCGCGCCGCCGTCGCGGCAACGCGGACAGAGACGCCGGCCGGCACGATCGGTGTCACCTGCAGCCTTGGCGGCGCGGTGCTCTCACCCGGCAACTGCTTCGACGACATGCTGCGCAACGCCGACCTTGCGATGTACGGCGCCAAGCAGGCCGGCCGCAATCAGGCGCTGGCCTGGGTCGAGCGGGCGCCGTCGATCGCGCCGACCGCGCGGCGGGTGTTCAAGGCCGGCAAGATCAGCTTCAACGCCGGCCATTCCACGATCGACTGCACGGTGCGCGGCCTGTCGCGCGAGACCGCGACGATCGAGGTGCTGTCGATCTCAGGCATTCCCGATCAGTTCAAGCTCGCGATCGCCGCCGACGCGCTGTCACGGGCCTGCCGCATCACCGCGAAGTGCGACAACCGGATCGAGGTTGCTTTCACCTGAGCGGCGGCGCGGGATTATCTCCACAAGTCAATCTCTAATCGTCATTCCGGGGTTCGCGAAGCGAGAGCCCGGAATCCGTTTCACCACCGATTCCGCGGCCTGATGGATCCGGGCTCGCGCCAAGGGGCGCGCCCTCAGGTGCGCAATTGCGCACCGGGGAATGACGAGCGATTAGCGGTCGGCGTTGATTGCAACCCAGGCGTCCGTTCAAGACGCCCTAATGTTCGACCCGGTAGAGCCGCCATCGCTCCGGCACGCCCTTGAGCTGGTGCGCGCCGCGATCCTTGAACTGGATGGCTGACCCTGGCATCAGGTCCTTGACCGCGCTCGAGACCAGCACCTCGCCGGCACGCGCCTTGGCGGCGACGCGCGCACCGATGTGAAACGCAAGACCGATCACCTCCGCGCCGCTGACCTTGTATTCGCCGGCATGTAATCCCACCCTGATCTCGAGCCCGAGCGTGCGCACGGCCTTGACGATCGCAGTCGCGCAACTGATCCCGGCCGCCGGCGCGCGGAATGTCGCCAGCACACCGTCGCCGGTCGTCACGACCTCCTTGCCGCGCAAGGCCTTCAGTTCCCGGCGGACGGCGGCGTAGTAGTGATTCATCACCGTCGCCCAGCGCGAGTCGCCCAGCCGCGCGGCTTTTTCGGTGGATCGGACGATGTCGACAAAGAGGATTGTGGCGAGCGCCTGCTTGAGTTCCGGGCCTCGGTCGGAGGTCCGACGCCGGTTCGCAATATTGCCCGTCAGCGGTTCATAGCTGTGGCTGCGCCGCCGCGCGACCGCGGCCTTGGTGTAGTCCTGAGCGCGCTGCACCGTGCGGCAGCGAATGGTTTTTTCCTGCGGTGGAAACGTCCAAGAGACCTTTCGCCCGGCGCCGGCGCCCTGAACCTCCACGGCGCCCCATTTCAGGAAGACCGTCGAGCCGGCCCGTCGAATGCACCATGCCTTCGACGTGTATCCGGACACGTTCGACTGATGGACTCCGATGCGAAGGAATTTGGGCATGAGCGTCCGGCCGATCGAACGAGCGCTTGGGGACTAACCTAGAGCAAAACGTAGCCATAGATTTCCGCATTGGCAACGGTGCTCGTCTCCGCACCGATCAAAAGCGTCAGGCTCTGCGACGTCGGATAGCCAGCTCTTCGTCAGCTCCGGTATTCGCGCCTCTGCCCGCTCGATACGGCGTCAGTGTCGACGGACGGAATTGCCTCGTCCTGCGCCTTCGCTATTGGCTGCTCGTCATCGCGAAATCGCGCCGGGGTCAGTCGGCTGCGGTCGACGGTCATGCCAAAGATATCGAAGCGGTTGTAGTAGCCGACCACGTCGTGAAACTGCTTCGGCTCGACGCAGCGATTGAGATCGATCTCCGCGTAGGCGATCCCTTCCTGGTCCTGCAATTCGTCGCCAAAGACACCACCCGTCGGATCGACGAAGAAGCTCGCCGCACGCGGCGTCTGGTCGATCACGTCGGCGATGGTTCTGTCGCGTTCAATCAGGAAGGCCCGCATCGGCTGGTCCATGTAGCCGGCGGTGACGATCCCGAATACCTTGGCTTCGAAGCAGTGGGCGCTGGCCCGGATGCGGTTGGCGGCGACGTTGTCGAAATTGCCGCCGCCTGCCGGGCGCCTTGTGGGCCACATCGGCGGCCAGCTCGAGATGTGCACCTGTTCGCCCTGCGCCATCAGCGCGAAGCGGGCCAACGGATTGGTGTTCTCGCCACAGATCAACCCACCGATCCGGCCCTGCCGCGTCTCCGCGACCTTCAGGCCCGCACCGTCCCCCGACGACCACACCAGCTTCTCATAGAAGGTCGGAACCAGCTTGCGGTGATGAACCAGAATTTCGCCGGTCTCGCCGATCAACAGGTTCGAGTTCCAAAGGCCGCCAACGCTGACGGCCGAGCGCTCGCTGATACCGATCGAGACGGTGACGCCGAGGCCGCGCGCCTCGGCGCACAGCCCGGCCACTTCCGGCCCGTCCACCAGCACGGACTGGTCCGCCATCCGCACGAACAGATCGTGATTGTCGATCGGCGGCCACAGCGCGGCCCAAACCGGAAAGGCGGGAATGTAGGTTTCAGGAAACGCAATCAGCTCGGCGCCGGCCCTGGCCGCCTCGCGCATGATGGCGATCGCCTTTTCGGTGGTCGCCCGGCTGTCGAGGAAGACGGGCGCGGCGTGGACGGCGGCAGCCTTGAAACGAGGGAGCATGACGAAAATTCCGGCTAGAGCGTTTTCCCGCGAAGTGGATACCGGTTCGCGAGAAGACGCGTCGAAACAAGATCTAGAGCTCCGTTCCGATCCAATCGGAACGGAAAAGCTCTAGGGCCAGGGAGGCGAAGCGGTATCATCCCTGCCTTCCCGGCACGCATGGGAATTGTCGCAAGGCCGGTTGCGAAGGATCGGAGCCGTCGGCGCGTTGGAACGGGAATTGCTTTGATGACAGGGGCCGTAAATCCGGAGGCAGGTCATGTTCGATACGATCAACTGGGACGATTTGCGGGTCTTCCTCTGCGCCGCTCGCGCCGGAAATTTGAGTCAGACCGCAAAGCGGCTGCGGCTGGATCATTCCACCGTGAGCCGGCGGATCGCCCAGATGGAAGCTTCGCTCTGCATCGCGGTGTTCGAACGCCACCGCACCGGGCTCAAGCTCAACGAAGTCGGCGAGCGCTTGCTGCGTCATGCCGAGCGGGTCGAGAGCGCGGTAATCGCCATTCGTGAGGAGGCCAGCGCCAGCGACACCCAGGGGCTGATCGGGACCGTGCGGCTCGCCACCATGGAGGGGATCGCCTCGCTTTATCTGGCGCAACGCTTTGCGAAACTGCGTCGCACCGCGCCGCAACTCTCCGTCGAGCTCGTCACATCGGCACAGACGGTCTACGTGCACAAGCGCGAAGCCGATCTGTTCGTGTCGTTCTTCCGGCCACCCGGTCCGGGCCTGATCTCCGAGCGCATCGGCAAGTTTCGGCTCGGGCTATTCGCGAGCCAGAGCTATCTCGACCATCACGGCACGCCTGCAAGCCTTCGCGACCTCGCCGATCATTGGTTCGTCTCCTATATCGAGGATCTGATCCAGGTCGATTCGGTGCGCTGGCTCGCCGACGTCATCGAGGAGCCGAAGGTCTCCTTCCACTCCAACAGCATGATTGCACAGATGAACGCCGCGGCGGGCGGCCTCGGCATCGTCATGCTGCCGAGCTTTGCCACTAACGATCGGCCCGACCTGATCCCCGTGCTGCCCGCCCTCGCCGGCACCTTTCGCGAGGTCTGGCTCAACGTCCACAGCGACTTGCAATTTGCCCCGCGCATCCGTGCGGTCCGCGCGTTTCTGAAAAATACCCTGAAGCAGGACCCCGACATGCAGGTCACGCTGGGCGATGCCCTGCCGCAGCCGCGCACGGCAGATTGCAAAAATCCATAGTTCCCTTCCCCGGGAGCCCGGCTGAAGCTCGTCCGATTGGCGCAAGGTCGCGCGCGCTGAAGCTTTGAGGGGGCAAGCATGAACGTGGTTATTCCCGGCAATTCCGATCCGGCGCCGAGTGTCAGCGCCTTGGCCAGGAAGCGGCTGACAGTCGCGCTCGTGCTCAGTGCCGCGATAATCGTGATCTATTTCGGCTTCATGGGGCTGTTCGCGTTCGACAAGCCGCTGCTCGGCACCATCCTGGTGCCCGGCCTTTCGCTCTGCATTGTGCTCGGCCCGCTCGTCATCATCTCCTCCTTCGCGCTCTGCCTGGTCTACGTGCTGTGGGCGAACCGGGTGTTCGATGCCGGCATCCGCAATCTTCGCTGAAGGGAGCAGAGCAAGATGGGCAGCAGCACGCTTTCGATCGGGTTCTTCTTCGCCTTCATGGCGTTGACCCTGGTGATCACCTATTGGGCCGCGCGACGCACGCGCACCACCGAACACTTCTTCGCCGCAGGCGGCCAAGTCACGCCGTGGCAGAACGGCTGGGCCCTCGCAGGTGACTTCCTGAGCGCCGCCGCCCTGCTCGGCATCGCCGGCATCGTCACCTCGAACGGCTTCGATGGCATGATCTATTCGATCGGGTGGCTGGTCGGCTGGCCGATCATTCTGTTCCTGATCGTCGAGCCGCTGCGCAACGTCGGCCGCTTCACCTTCGCCGACGTCGTGGCCTATCGGCTGCGCCAGCGCCCGGTGCGCCTCGCCGGCGCTGTCGGGACACTTGCCGTCATCCTGTTCTACCTGATCGCCCAGATGGTCGCGACGGGATCGCTGATCAAGCTGCTGTTCGGCCTGCCCTACACCTGGTCGGTCGTCGTGGTCGGCAGCGTCATGCTGGTCTATGTGCTGTTCGGCGGCATGTTGGCGACGACATGGGTGCAGGTGGTGAAGGCTGCGCTGCTGATGGGCGGCGGCATCCTGCTCGCCTTCCTCGTGTTGACCCATTTCGAGATGAACCCGCTCAAGCTGTTCGCCGCGGCGTCGGAGAAGTACGGCACCAAGGTCCTGCAGCCGGGATCGAAGGTGGTCTCGGGCCAATGGGACGCCATCTCGCTCGGGCTCGGCCTGATGTTCGGCACAGCTGCGATGCCGCATGTGCTGATGCGGGCCTATACGGTGAAGGATGCCAAGGCCGCGCGGCTATCGATCCTCTATGCCACCGGCCTGATCGGCGTCTTTCACCTGATGGTCTTCATCATCGGCTTCGGCGCCATGGTGCTGGTCGGCGCCGACGCGGTGGCAAAGGCGGGAGGCGGCGGCAACATGGCAGCGCCCCTGCTGGCGCTCACGGTCGGCGGCAATGCGTTCTTCGGCTTCATCTGTGCGGTCGCGTTCGCGACCATGCTCGCCGTCGTCGCCGGGCTGACGCTGTCGGGCGTCGCCACGCTCTGCCACGACGTCTGGACCAATGTGATCCGCAACGGCAGCGCTTCGGAGGCCGAGCAGCTCAAGGTCGCGCGTGTCGCGACCGTCATGATCTCGATCTTCGCCATCTTCCTCGGCATCGCGTTCGAGGGCCAGAACGTCGCCTTCATGGCGGGCCTTGCGTTCTCGATCGCCTGCGCCGCCAATTTCCCCTCGCTGGTACTCGCCATCACCTGGCGCCGCTTCACGACACCTGCGGCGGTGGTGAGCATCCTCGTCGGCACGCTGAGCTCGCTGGTGCTGATCTATCTGTCGCCGACCATCCAGGTCGACATTCTCGGCAAGCCGCTGGCATCGGTCGAGCACCAATGGTGGTTCGTGTCGCTGCGCAACCCGGCGATCGTCAGCATGCCGCTGTCGTTCGCAGTCGCGATCCTGCTATCGCTGGTCACACGGGAGAAGAACGCCGATCGCGCCTTTGACGAGATGCAACGGCGCATCCTGCTCGGACCGGTTCAGCCGAATACTGATGAGCCTGTCCGGGCAAAGAGTGCGGCCTGAACAGCGGCGCGCAGGGTGAGATGTCGCGATAGCGCGGTAACTCATATCGTGCAACACATTCAGTGTCGTCCTGGCGAAAGCCAGGAGGTGGATTCACACTCGAAGTGCAACACTTGATCGGCAAAGGACTCCGCAGGCGTGCGGTAGTCAAGGCATTTGCGTGGGGTGTTGTTGTAGGTGGCGATGAACTGGCGGAATCTGGCGGTCGAGAGGGTTACGAGATCCGTTTTGCGAGGGATGAAGCGGCGCATCCTGCCGATGGCGTTCTCGATACCACCCTTCTGCCAGGGCGCGTGGGGATCGCAGAAGAAGGTCTCGATCGAGAGGCGATGTAGCGCCAGGTGACCGGCAAACTCGGTGCCGTTGTCGAAGGTGACGGTCTGGCGCAGCTCTTGTGGAAGGGCAGCGAAGAAGCGGACGAGATGGCGTGCGACACCGCGCGCAACCTTGCTGGCAAGGCGGATGCCGAGCAGCAGGCGAGAGGTGCGCTCATGCACGGTCAGCACGGCCTGACCGTACTTCGAGAACATCATCAAATCGGCCTCCCAATGCCCGGCGACGCTACGGTCGGCAACCTCAAGGGGCCGATTTGCCAGGGAAACACGGCCTTCGATGAAGCTTGCGGGGCTGCCGCCTCGCTTGCCGCGGAGGCCGCGCTTGCTCTTGGCGCGCGGCAGGTAGCGTCGCCAGTTGAAGTCCGAGGTGCGCCTGAGTTGGCCATAGATGAAGCGGTAGATGGTCTCGTGGGAGATCACCTTGTGCCCGCACTCGCGCGCCAGCCGGCCGGCGATCTGCTCGGGCGACCAACCTCGGCGAAGGCGTTGCAACACCGCGCGGCGCAGGACGGGCTCCCGTTCGAGGCGTCCGCCCGTCCAGCGCCGCGCTCGCATCTGTTGCTGGGCATAATTTGGCTTGTAGCCAGCCTGAACGCTCCGATTACGGCTCAGTTCCCGAGAGATTGTTGATGGCGAGCGATCCAGAGCTGCCGCGATTTGCCGGACCGAGCTGCCATTGGCCGATAGACAGGCAATCTCGCATCGGTCGTCCAGAGAGAGCTGCTTGTAAGTCCGCCCCATGGCAACACCTCCTCAAGGAAGTGTTGCACTTCGTTTGTGAACTCAGGGGACCCATTACCCCTTACGCCAATTGCTGCGCGACGCTGGGGCCCCAATCCCTCTCACAATTACATGTCGTGGTTATGGGTCCTGGCTTTCGCCAGGACGACGATTGGGGAGATTGCGTGGCCAAATCTATCACCGCTCTGCCGGCACAGTGGCGAAGCCGTTGAGCCGGCATGACGCCAATCACGCCAGCCGCTCACTTCCCCTTCGCGGCCTTCGCCTTGAGCTTCGCCGCACGATAGCGCGCGGCGCCGCCTTCGCGGATCGACTGTTCGCTGCGCTCGAGCGCCATCGCGTCGTCGGGGACGTCCCTGGTGATGACGGAGCCCGAGCCGATATAGGCGCCCTTGCCGATCGTGACCGGCGCGACCAGCGAGGTGTTGGTGCCGACGAAGGCACCCTCGCCGATCAGCGTCTTGTGCTTGAGGAAACCGTCATAGTTGCAGGTGATGGTGCCGGCGCCGAGATTGGAATTGGCGCCGACATGGGCATCGCCGACATAGGAGAGATGGTTGACCTTGACGCCGGCCTCGAGCACAGCGGCCTTGGTCTCGACGAAATTGCCGATCCGCGCGCCGTCGCCGAGCGACGTGCCGGGCCGCAGCCGGGCATAGGGACCGACCGACACCTTCTTGCCGATGGTGGCCTCGACGATGTGCGAGAAGGAATGGATCACGGCGCCGTCGTCGATCGAAACGCCCGGTCCGATCACGACGAACGGCTCGATCACAACGTCCTTGCCGA
Source organism: Bradyrhizobium sp. USDA 3240 (assembly GCF_054063295.1). Lineage (NCBI taxonomy): Bacteria > Pseudomonadati > Pseudomonadota > Alphaproteobacteria > Hyphomicrobiales > Nitrobacteraceae > Bradyrhizobium > Bradyrhizobium sp. USDA 3240. The sequence goes on along the minus strand of NZ_JBSSGD010000002.1, from coordinate 8,693,845 downwards.
ATTTGGTGTCGGCGGCGAGATAGACCGTGTCCGGCGCGATCAGGGTCACGCCGGCCTCGAGCGCCTGCTTGCGCAGCCGCGCCTGCATCACGGCCTCCGCCTCGGCGAGCTGTGCCTTGGTGTTGATGCCGCGCACTTCGTCTTCGCTGGTCTCGATCACGACGGCCTCCAGTCCCAGTTCCCTGACGATGCCGACGGCATCGGTCAGATAATATTCGCCCTTGGCGTTGGCATTGCCGATCTTCTCGATGATCGCGAGCGCATTGCTGCCGCCGAACGCCATCACGCCGGCGTTGCACAGCGTGATCTTGCGCTCCTCGGCGCTGGCATCAGCATGCTCGCGGATCGCAACCAGTCTGCCGTTCTCGGTCACCAGCCGGCCGTAGCCGGTCGGGTCGGCGGCCTGGAAACCGAGCACCGCAAGCGCAGCGCCGTTGCGCAGCGGCGCGCGCATCCGCGCAAAGGTCTCGGCCGAGATCAGGGGCGTGTCGCCGAACGCGACCAAGAGGTCGTCGGCGCCGCTGGCGAGCGCCTCGCGCGCCGCGAGCACCGCATGCGCCGTGCCGAGCCGCTCGCGCTGCACGTAGATCTGCGCGTCGGGCCGCACCCGGCGCGCCTCCGCGGCGACCGCCTCATGGTCGGGACCGATCACGACCGCGAGTTGCGAGCCCTCGCCGGAGGCTGCGGCATCGAGCACATGCGCCAGCAGCGACTGTCCGGCCACCGGGTGCAGCACCTTCGGCAGCGACGAGCGCATCCGCGTGCCCTCACCAGCCGCAAGCACCACTGTCAGGCTCGATCGCGCAGTCATTCAGTATCCTCGACGGTTCGCGCAATCTGCTGCGCAACGCTTTCTTTGAGGCCGTCTTTAATTGTTTTCCCCGGCAGAAGAAACCGATTCGCCTCCGTGGCCCCTCAGATTCAAGTTCCCGGTCCATTTCCTGTTAATCTTTGCCTCGTGATTCGGCGGGCCTTGAGGAGGGCCAAGCGGGCTTTGGCCAAAGATCCCGACAATCTGGCGGCGGATTTCGATGCCGAGAGCAGCACCGGCTTTTTGGCCGAGGAGGATGCTCTCGATCGCCGCATGCTGTGGCGGCTCGGGTCGTGGGGCGTGGCTGCGGTCGGCGCCGTCACCATCGCCGTGATGACCAACCAGTCGGCGCTGACGCTGCGGCGCGACCAGGTCGCCGCATCCGATGTCGCACGACAGGCCCAGCAGTTGCAGACGCTGGCGAAGGAGAGCCATAACGAGACGCGCCGGCTGGCATCCGCGATCGATACGCTCAACGGCGACCGCGACCGGCTGTATTCGCGCGTCACCACGCTGGAGCAGGGTCTCGACTCCGTGACCGGCACGATCGCGAAACAGCCGGTGGCAGCCGTGCCGGCACCACCATCCTCGGCAGCGGCGCCGGCCACGCCGCCCGCTTCAGCCAATTCGGCGCCCGCGGTGGCGGCACCGGCCGTTGTCGCCATCGCAACGACGCCGCCTGCCGCATCGGACAAGCCGGTCGCGACCGACAAGGTGGTGGCAACCATCGACAGCAAGGCGCCGGCACCGGCACCGGTCGAGAAGCCAGTTGCTACGACCGAGAAGCCCATGGCGGCCGACAAGAAGCCGATGGCCACCACGAGCAGGCCGCTGGTTGCCACGGAGAAGCCGTCGGCCCCCGAGAGTTCGCCGCCGGTTTCTGCCGCCGCCCCATCGGTTGCCAGTCCGATGAGCGCCGCGGCCGCCGCGGCCAATACCGACGAAATAAAGCCGGCCGCGCCAGCAGCCGCGACTACGCGGGTGGACAGGCCGCTGATGGCGTCGCGCGATCCCGCGCCGAACAAGGCAACCGAAGCTGCCAAGCCGCCGACCGCCAACGATGTCAGCGCCGCGCCGATCCCGCCGCTGGTGATCACCCCGGATCCGGACTCCGAAGTTGAAGAGGATGCGCCGAAGGCGCAGATCCAGCGCACCGAGTTCGGCGTCGATCTCGGCACGGCAAATTCGGTCAATGGACTGCGTGCGCTGTGGCGCGGCCTCTTGAAGTCGAAGGCCAACGCGCCGCTGGCGGCGCTGCGGCCGATCATCGTCATCAAGGAGAGCAGCAACGGGCTCGGCATGCAGTTGCGCCTGGTGGCCGGGCCACTGAACGACGCCGGAACCGCCGCCAAGATTTGCGCCGGCCTCAGCCTGGTCCAGCGGACCTGCGAGACGGCGATCTATGACGGCCAGCGGCTGGCCCTGAACGAGCCACCTGCCGACGCCAAGCCGGCTTCGCCGCACCGGCGTGTCGCGCCGAGGCGCGCCGCCGCACCACCGCCGCAGCCGGGTCGCCGAGGAAAAGAAGCCGGAAGGAACAACGATCTCCTCGATGTTCCGGCGGAACAGCCAATAATCATGCCCGGCAAGGGATTGCGGCCAAATTCTCAACCAATTTCGCTGCGTCTCGCCGAGCCTTGTCCGAAACCTCGTTCCCGACCATAGTGCCGCGATGACAAAACCTCCGTTCCGCCTCTCCCCCTATCAGGTCCAGTTCCTGATGGTCGTGGGCTTCATCACTGTCGGTTACGCGCTGTACGTGCGGTATCTCGCGATCGAATTCTCGCCGGTTGCACTGGCGTGCGACGCCGGCACGCAGACCATGCTCTGCAAGGCCCGCGCGCTGTCGACCGTGCTGTTCAAGAACTCGGTGTTCGGGATCACCGCGCTGGTGATTGCGGTGCTGAACCTGACGCGGCCGTCGATCGTGCTGCTCACCGTCGGCTTGATCGCAGCCGGGCTCGGGATCGTGCTCTACAACGTCGTGCTGTCGGGGCTTGCGATCGGGCTGTTCATCCTGGGTTTTGCGCGGCCCGCCCCCGCCACAGCGTAGCGGCGAGCAGAAGGTACATCACGCAGGTCCAGTCCGACTGCCAGTTGATCGTGCCCTCGTTGCAGATCGTGTAGACGGCGGCGATCGCCAACAGGCCGGCGAACACGGATTCCGCGAGCGGCCGGATGCCTTCCTTCGGGCGATTGAGCATGGTGAGCAGCGCGAACGGCACCACGGCCATGGTCAGCGAGGCATACGGGAAATCGCGGTAACGCGGATCGAAGGTGAACCCGAGCGCGGTTTCGGCCGCGATCACCGTGGTGACGACCAGCACGATCGCCAGCAACGCGCCGATTGCGCCCTTGCCGCGATAGTCGCGCGGCCCGACCAGCTCGAGGAAGGTCGGCAGCGAGCGCCCGGCGATCAACGCGTGCGCGGTCAGCAGGGGCGAGGCGATCGCGGCAGCGAGCAGCACGCCCCAATGCAGCCAGCCACCGACGCCGTAGCTCTCATAGTACATCTTGTCGCCGGCGATCCCGAGCAGCGTCCCCGCCGTCGTCGCCGAAATCGCGACCGCGATCCAGGCCGACGGCCGCGGCGTCCAGGGTCGGCGGCGCAGCGTCAACCAGGCCGCGAGGAAGGTGGCGATTGACAGCGCCATGCCGCCCACCATCTGCAGCTTCCAGTCCGGGTAATTGCTGATCGCAACGCCGGGCGGGTACTTCACCTGCCGCTTGACCGCATCGAACAGGCCCCAATTGCCGCCGACGGTGCCCTCGAGCTTGCGCTTCCAGGGCTGGTCATAGGCCTCGATCAGGTTGACCCGAAAGCCCTCGCGCTTGGCGAGATCGAGGATCTCGGACACCACCCGCGCCTGGTTGGTGCGCGACGGCAAGGCGCCCTCCCGCATCCGTCCCGCGCTCGGCCAGCCGGTCTCGCCGATCAGGATCTCCTTGCCCGGGAACGCCACCGCCATCCGCTTGCGGATATCGTCGACATGCGCCGCGGCGTACTTCGCCTTGATCGGGACGTCCTCCCAATACGGCAGGATGTGAATGGTGACGAAATCGACCGCGTCATAGATCTCGCGGTTCTTCAGCCAGTATTCCCAGACGTCGGCATAGGTGACCGGGAGATTGCCCGCCGCCGCCTTCACCGCGCGGATGTTGCCGGCAAGATCGGTGGCGGTCATCTCGCCGCGCAGCAACACCTCGTTGCCGACGATCAGCGAGGTGACGACACCGGGATATTCCTTGGCGAGCCGGACCGCGATCGCGATCTGCTGCAAATTCTTGAAGCGGTTGCTGCTGAGCCAGATGCCCTGCATCACCTTCAGCCCGACCTTGGCCGCAACGCCGGGGACCTGGTCGAGGCCGTTCTCGATCGAATAGGTCCGCACGCAATCGGTGACCTTGGCGAGATCGGCGAGGTCCTGCTCGATCTGCTCGACCGGAATTTGCGTGGTGGGATCAAGCGGTGTCTGGGCGCCGCGGAACGGCGTGTAGGACACGCATTGCAGCTTTGCGGCAGGATCGATCGGCGCACGCGCGAGCGTAATCGGCGTGGCGAGCCACCACCACACGGATGCAATCACAGCGAGCGAGATCAGGAGAAGCGCCAGCGGCGTACGAAGCGAAATCGGTTCCATCCTCCGGGGGACCGTCGAATTAGCCGGTCATAGCCCGTCTGCCAAGTCCAGGAATCGGTCAATACCATGGTTGTCCTGCGACAGTTTTGCGCTGGGCCGATAAAGTTGTGAGTTTGCTGGACAAAATACCAAATTCCAGTCATCAGATTTCGCCAGAGTCTCCGCCGCACTGGAGACCTATTTGGACGGCATCACGCCAGCCGTTAGGATGATCCCGCAGGGGCCGGAACATATCGGGGAATGCATGCGTCGACGGCTGCTTGACTTGAAGAACACTGCTTTGCGCCATCTTGCCGTAACGGGCCTGGTCACAGCGCTCGCGCTCGTGAACGGAGCCGGCGGCGCGTTCGCCCAGAGCGGCACGCCGAACCCGCCCGATCAGGCCAAGCAGCAGCCTGGTCAGGCTGACGCCAATGCCAACGCAGTGCGGGAGGCCAACCAGCGCAAGGTCGAGGAATTCGTCGAGGCCCAACAGGCCATCAACGGCCCGGCCGGCAACCCGGAATGCGTCTGGCTCGGCCGCCGGGTGGTCCGCCTGATGTGGAACGACGACCTCGATACCGCGTTCCGCCATCTCGACCTCTATGACCGGTTCGGCTGCCCCGGCGGTCACGTCCAGGCCGCGTTCCGCTGCCTGACCCGGTTCGGCGCCCAGATCGACGACAAGGTGCGCGGCAGCCTCGACGGCCGCATCCACGCATGCTGGGTCAACCCGGGCGCCCAGCCGCAGGCGGCGGCAGCGGCCGCCGCGCCAACCCCGGCGCCGCCGACGGCCGGCAATGCCGCGCCTGCGCCGGCCGCGTCGCCCTCGCCTGCGCCGACCCCGTCGGCGACACCGGCGCCGGCATCGAAATAGCCGAATCGCGCGCTCGGATCCGGCCGCGTTTTTTTTCGCAGCTGGAACGGCTTGCGCCCTTAAAACGCCATTGCGGCACACCAGTTGTTAAATCGGATGGCGGAGATATCTTTCCCTCCGCCGCTATGTTGGCCGAACCCAGGGGACGGGTTCGCTTAGTCCTCAATCTCAGGCCCCGTATGGTTTAACCGCGATGCGCGCCGTCGTCGCCGTCCTGTTGCTTGTCACCGCCGCCCACGCTGCCCTGTGGGGTCTCTTCCAGGAGAAGCAGTCGGCGCCCGATTTCCGTGGCACGCTGCCGAGCCTGTCCTACGCCCCGTTCGAGTCCGGCCACTCCGTCGCAGACGTTGCCGCCGACAGCGAGAAGGTGCGCGCCGACCTCAGGAAGCTCTCGACGCTCACCAAAGCGGTCCGCCTCTATTCGTCGACCGAAGGCAACGAGTTGGTACCGCCGGTCGCCGCCGAGTTCGGCATGAAGGTCACGGTCGGCGCCTGGATCGACAAGGACGCCAACCGCAACAGCCGCGAGCTGTTCAATGCGATCAATCTCGCCAAGCGCAACAGCAATGTCATTGGGATCGTGGTCGGCAACGAAACCGTGTTCCGCGGCGAGCAGGTTCCGATCGAGAATCTCGGACCGTTGCCCAAGGACGACCCCAGCCCTGACGAGGCCGAGCGCTTTCGCGAGGATTTTGCTCGCTTCCTTCGTGACGAGGCCCCGCGCGTTCAGCGCGAGGAGGACACACGCCTCCACGATGCCGAAGCGCAGCCCGAGGACAAGCGGGCCGAGGCGATCAAGTGGGCGATCGCCGAGAACAACGTGCACCGGCTGATCAAGGTGATCCAAACGGTCAAGAAGTCGGTCAGCGTTCCCGTCACGACCGGTGAAATCTGGAACATCTGGCGCGACCATCCGCAGCTCGCCAATTCGTCCGACTTTGTCGCCGCGCACGTGCTGCCGTACTGGGAAAACTTCACCGACAAGCAGGCGGTGGATCAGGCGGTCGACCGCTACAACCTCCTGCGCGACTCTTTCCCCGGCAAGCGCATCCTGATCGCCGAATTCGGCTGGCCGAGCCAGGGCTACAATCTGCGCAGCGCCGTACCCGGCCCGTTCCAGCAGGCCACGGTGCTACGCAACTTCGTCGCACGCGCCGAAGCCATCGGCATGGACTACAACATCGTCGAGGCCATCGATCAGCCCTGGAAGTTCTTCGAAGGCGGCGTCGGTCCCTATTGGGGCATCCTCAATGCCGACCGCGAGGCGAAGTTCGCCTGGACCGGCCCGGTCACCGATCCGAATTACTGGAAGATCGCGCTGGTCGCCGTGCTGGTCGGCCTGTTCATGTCGCTGCCGATCCTGCGGCTGGACCAGCCGACCGTGATGCAGGCGCTGCTGCTGTCGGCCGCAGCCAACGGCGTCGGCGCCTGGACCGCAACCGTGTTCTCGTACTGGACCACGCACTACTTCGTCTGGGGCTCGGCCTTTGCGCTCAGCCTCGGCCTCGTGCTGCTTGTTCCGCTGGTCCTGATCGCGATGGCGCGGATCGAGGAGATCGCGGCGGTGGCATTCGGCCGCGGCCCGCGCCGGCTGATCGGCAAGAGCGAACCGCTCGCGCCTGCCACGATGGGCGAGGACGTCAAGTTTCCGAAGGTCTCGATCCACATCCCGGCCTATTTCGAGCCGGTCGAGATGCTGAAGCAGACGCTCGATGCAGTGTCGCGGCTCGACTATCCGAACTTCGAGTGCGTCTGCATCATCAACAACACGCCCGATCCCGACTTCTGGCGGCCGATCCAGGATCACTGCCGGATGCTCGGCGAGCGCTTCAAGTTCATCAATGCCGAGAAGGTGCAGGGCTTCAAGGCCGGCGCGCTGCGCATCGCGATGGAGCGGACGGCGGCGGATGCCGAGATCATCGGCATCATCGACGCCGACTATGTCGTGCATCCGGACTGGCTCAAGGATCTGGTGCCGGCCTTTGCCGATCCGCGCGTCGGCCTGGTGCAGGCGCCGCAGGAGCATCGCGACGGCGACCGTTCGCTGATGCACTACATCATGAACGGCGAATATGCCGGCTTCTTCGACATCGGCATGGTCCAGCGCAACGAGTTCAACGCCATCATCGTGCACGGCACGATGTGCCTGATCCGCCGCGCCGCGATGGACAAGGCCGGCGGCTGGTCCTCCGACACGATCTGCGAGGACACCGATCTCGGCCTCTCGATCCAGCAACAGGGTTGGCTGACGCACTACACCAATGTGCGTTACGGCGAAGGCCTGCTGCCCGACACCTATGAGGCCTTCAAGAAGCAGCGCCACCGCTGGGCCTATGGCGGCTTCCAGATCGTCAAGAAGCACTGGCGGCGCTTCCTGCCCGGCGCCAGCCGGCTGACGCCGGACCAGCGCCGCGAGTTCTCGCTGGGCTGGCTCAACTGGCTGGGGGCCGAAAGCCTCGGCGTCGTGGTCGCGATCCTCAATCTGATCTGGGTCCCGATCGTCGCCTTCGCCGACATCGCGATCCCCGACAAGATCCTGACCCTGCCGATCATCGCCTCCTTCATCGTCTCGCTGGTGCATTTCGTCGCGCTCTACCGGCTGCGGGTGAACATCAAGGCCGCCCAGATGCTGGGCGCCATGATCGCGGCGATGAGCGTGCAATGGACGGTGTCGCGCGCCGTGGCGCAGGGCCTGATCACCGAGCATCTCGCATTCGCCCGCACCTCGAAGGGCGGCCTGTCGCGGATGTCGATCGAATTCCAGGCGTTCTGGGAAGCCGTGATCGGCGTGCTGCTGCTGATCGGCGCCATCGTGCTTGTCGTCACCAACGGCTACAAGCAGGTGCGCGAGATCTACATCTTCGCCGGCGTGCTGGTGCTGCAAAGCCTGCCATTCCTTGCCGCGGTTTCCATCGCGATCCTGGAGAATTCGCGGATCAACGAGTTCGCGTTCTGGCGCAACAGCGCGATCCGCACCGCGGAACTGATCGGGCTCCGCCCGGTCAGCCTGCCCTCGGTTGCCGCCCCGTCGCAGCCGGTCGGCTCGGAAATCCGCCACGACAGCTGACTAACTTCAAGAAACCGGCCTAACCCGAGGCGCCGGAACGGCAAATCCTCCCTCACGGTGCACAATTGACCGCCCCTCGGCTATTGACCCGATGGGCCCTGCCCCCTACACAGCGCGGGCTGGAGCATGATCCGGAGCGGCGCGAAGCCTGCGTCCGGATCCGATGTTCAGGTGAGTGAGCGCGTAGCTCAGGCGGTAGAGCACGTGACTTTTAATCATGGGGTCGAGGGTTCGAGTCCCTCCGCGCTCACCAATCAAATTCAATAGCTTCGACGAAAATCTAACCAGCCAGAAAATCCATCGTGTGGGCACTGTGTTGGCAAACACATTACCGCACTCGACGGCCGCGGCGGCAACGCGATAGCGGCCCGCCATGACGAGCAGCGGCGCCCGCTCTCGGACAGCACCACCCTCTCCGTTTCCTGTCGGCAGATGCGCTCTAGGCGCCGATAGTCGTCGAGTTCGGATCCCATGGCGGCAGCAATCACCATGATTGGACTTTTCGCTATGGCTCTGACGGTGCTGGCGCCAATTTCCCTCTTCGCGCCGTGAGCGCATGGAACCGCAGTTAGAGGTCCCGTCAAAGCGGCACGGCCCCAGTCTTGGGAAGACCAGGGCCGTGGGCAAGCGAGGCGTCGGGGTTTGGGGACTTCGGCACCTCGCCCTGGACCGGCGCCCCAGCTAGCGGCGGTGTGGGCGTCGTGCTGAAATTCAGAACCGCTGACGCGGCTTCGTCAATACCTCAAGCGGATCATACCGTGACGCTTTTAGGCAGTTCGGTGAACACGGGCCTCGCCTTCGCGCCTGACCCGATCGACGGATCCCGCAGCGATGACGCCGATCGCGCTATCATTGAGGGCAGAAAAAACCCGTTGCTAGTGTGGCGCCGGGTCGTGTGCGTGTGGACGCCACCGAAAAGAAAGTAGGCGCAGGGCCGTACCCGCCCCTCCGCCGGAGCCTCGTGGCATAGCCATTGCTGATATTCATCCGCTGGGATTGCAGTCCCCAGATTGAAACAGGGCGCCGCCGGGACAAATCATTTCGGGCCCGGCGGCGTATCTTTTTGGGATTAGTGAGACAGCCGTCGGCGGTTGCGCTTCCGGTGCGATTCAGTTCATTCGGGCACGCCCTGGCGCCGGCAAGTGCGCTTGTCGCTATTGGTTCGGCCCGGTTGATCGCGCGCGCCGGCTAGCTCGCGGCCTCCCTCGTCAGGCCTGGACCGCTTCCGCTCGTACACACTACTTTCGGATATCCGGACACCTACGGATTGCCCTCCACCAGTGGTTGCGCTTAGTAGCGGACCGCTGGGGAGGCTTTTTTAATGAGAAATTTGAGAGTGGTGGCGCTGGCCGCCATGCTGGGCGGTTGCGCGTCGTCGGCGGCAGACATCACGCCGAACTATGTTTCACCTGTCATGTATCAGTCCTACACGTGCCAACAGCTCGCGCTCGAGGCGCAGGGCGTATCCGCGCGCGCGGCGGCGCTTTCCGGCGCCCAAGACAGCCAGCGAACGAAGGACACGATCGCGACGACAGCAGCCGTCATCGTCTTCTGGCCCGCGGCGTTCCTTGTCGGCGGAGACAAGCAAACCGCGGCCGAGCTCGGTCAGATGAAGGGACAGATGGTCGCGATTGAGCAGGCCTCGATCGCGAAGAAGTGCAACATCCAATTCCAGAACAAGCCACCTCCCGGACCGACTTAGCGCATCCTGTTCTCCACACCCTCCGCGCTCACCAATCAAAGCACGCTCGGACCACAAATGTGCGCTCGGCGCATCTCAAGTGCACCTCGTGCGGCAAGGTCGGCTGGGTCGATACCCGCCTGGACTGGGGCGAGGTCACTAACTTCGCGAAGGGTGTTTCGGGTTAGGGGCTTTTCCGCTCGCCGGCTCGCGCGCATTTGAGCCGACGGGTTCGCCTAAAACTTGCGTCCGGAAGAGTCCATCTTTCTGCATTCCCCACTGATCGTAAGGGATTTCCGTTCCGACGACAGGGTCTTGGTGGCTTTGCCTGACTGTCGAGAAATGGTGATCGAAAGCGAAGCTGCGCGATCTTTTCCACCGATGGTAATGTTTGTCGGGCCATCGAAGGAGAAGGAATCCTGCTCCACCTTCCAGCCTCCTGCGGGATCAACGTAATACTGAAGGGTCGCCGCGGCCATGTTCCAATCATCACTTGAAGCTGGCGGAAAATCGCACTCCAATGCTGCGACCACGGTTTGAGCGTGACCTTCCAGGGTCAATGCTCCCAGGGCCAGAAGCGATAAAAATCCATTCCGTATGACTTGCACGTAAAAACTCCTCGAAGCGCTTATCGTACACCTGCATTTTACCCTATTCTCCCCGCCCGAGATTCCCGTGTTTCTACGGCCATCATCTCCATATTCACAAAGCCAGCGCGGAACGCTTGTCTTTTGGCAATGCTCAAGCGAGAGATCGCCGCGGATACCGGCATCTGCTTCTAGAGCACATGCCAACGTGCCCGCCGCATCCCGCATCTGAGCAAGATGTTCACGGCCCAACCGTCAGCGGCAGTTCGCCCTGGCCGTTCGTCCAGTCGATGATCTCGAGCTGCAGCCCGCGCTTCAGCATCTCTGCCTCGAGACTGCCGGCGTGGCGTTTCCACTCGGGCGTTGCGCGGACCCGGAATTTTGGCTCTTCGCCGTGTGCCTCGAATTCATCGTCGGCCTTGAGCGCGCCGCGGATGGCTTCGTACATCATCTTCAGGCTGGCGTCGGTGAAGGCGCCGTAGTCCATCGGTCGTCTCCCTCAGCACTGTCAGAAGCCAAAAGGCCGCCACGAAACTCATCGTGGCGGCCTTCGGCGTAGCGGCCCATCCAGACGGCCCAACACGAGCGTGGGCGAGTCGGGTTAATGAAACGTTGTTTGTGCGGCGGCGGCATACCTTCCTGGAGCTCGCCGACACCGTCTGCCGTCCCGTGTTTCTCCGGATTCCCCTTTAATCGGGAACCGCGCTAACCAGCGGGGAACTTGGGCTATTGCATCAAGCCGGTAGGGGGGCCGTTGGCGTGACGCGGCCCCTTTTCATTTTGGACCGCGTGTTCGTTGCCGGCTGCTTCCTTCGACGCGCTGAGGCAATTTGAGGATGTCGCCAACCGAGCATGCCCTGATCTACGTCAGTCGTAGCACCAGCAACCTGCACGACAGTTCCGCGAGTGAGATCATTCGCAGCATCCTGGCGCAGTCGCGCGCGAAGAATGCGCGGCTCGGCGTGACCGGCGCCCTGCTGTTCAGTGAGGGTTACTTCTGCCAGGTCCTCGAAGGCGAGCGGGCTGCCGTCGAGGAGATATTCAGCGCGATCGAGTCCGATCCGAGACACCGGGACATCACCCTGCTCACCTTCAGGCCGGCGACGCCACGGCGCTTCCCCGATTGGTCGATGGCTTATGCCGGCGCCGCTGCCGGCCCGGCCTGGACTTGCAAGATGGAAGGCCTGCTTGCAAACCCGTCCGCGATCGACGGCGATCAGATGGGCCGCGAACTGCTCGTCCGGATGACCGATCTGGTCAGGCAGCAGGACGTCGACGGCCCCTAGTTCAGACCCTCAGGCATCGAAACAGTTGGGCGAGCGCGGTGTTGGCGGATTGGGCGCGCCGTTCGAGGATTTCGGCAGCTGTAGCGTAGTTGCGTGCCAGGATCTGGAGCGCGCGTCGGGCATCCGGCAGCGTGGACTGCCTGGCCATCTCGAGGCACTGGTGCTCGAAGTAGCGAAGCTCCTCAAGTTCGGTCATTGCGATTCGTCCGATTTCATCTGCATCTTCGAACTCAGTGCGCCAACGGCCTAGTGAAAGTTTGGCAAGATTGTTGCGGACACGGGATGATCTGGTCGGAGTGTTGCTGGAGGCATGATTTGATAATCACTGCTCCGTGACCAGCGCGGGTGCGTGCTGCGCGGATCGACAAGCGCGCCCGATCGCATCACTATGCGTGAGTCTTGCTTCGGACGCAGCAACGTCTTGACGGGAGCGCGGGGCATCTTCGCGAGCATTGCCGCGATGGGCATTTTGGCGGACTGGTTGGCGCTGGCCACGGCCGGTGCATCCTTGAGTTGGCATTGTTGCATCAGATGAAGAAACGCGATTGGGCCTTTGTGGCCGCCTGTGCGGCCGGCGCGCTGCTGTTCGGTATCTGGAGTTTCCAGATGGGCATCGCGTTTCATCGCTCCCGGCAGGCCCCAACCGATCTCTCCAGCTCGCACCGGCGTGGCCAGGACGGCTCTTCCGCGAGTAGCCCTGCCCGGCCCGCGGCCGACGACAGCGACGAACGGGCCCGACAGCCGCGATAGATGGCGCAATTGCGTTCCTCACTGCCGCATCGCCTCGACCTAGGCCCACGCCAAGCCCGCGACGACAGCGGGCTCATCATCGTCGGCCCTCGCGCCGGTGAGGCGCCTGCGGCGCGCGCTGTCCCTGGCGCGACGATGACGCGTGTCAAACCGGCGCCGCGCCGTCGGCACACGCCGCGCGAGGCTTTGAGCGAGCTCGATTGCCTGTCTGACGACGGCCATGACGGTTGCCACGCGCGTGAACAGGCCGATCAGGAACACCATCGAGAAGACGTCGATATAGGCCAGCACATCGCCGACCAGCATCAATTCGGGAGGAAGCGGAATCCGGTGCAGATAGGCGCCGATCACGATGACGACCGGGATCAGCGCGATCAGCTTCCGTAACGTCAGCCGATCCAGCAAGGCAGCGAGCTCAACCACCAGGACCAGCCAGAGCCAGTCGCCGAGCGCGGCCGGCTTGTCGATCGTCCAGGTCTGCCAAAATGTCTGCCACAGCTGCCGCCAGTTCCGTTTCCCCATCGCCGCGTCCGCATTCTCCTGAGCGCAATCCCCGCGCTACGGCTTCGACGACGCCTCGCCGCCGTCGCCCTCGATCGCGGCGCCTTCCACGTCAGCCGAATCGGCCGACGGAAAGATGCGCTCGTAATTGGCTCGGGCCTCGCGAATCAGACGCGCACGCTCGCGTTCAGACTTCGAGATGAACCTGATGATCTCGCCCATATGCTCTCCAACGCAGGGGGAATTCTCCGACCATCGGCAATGCAACCATCGTGCCTGATGGCCGCCCGGCCGACGTGCTCGCGCTTACCGGATCCGCCGCGGCGCCATCCGTTGCTGGCTGAACGCCACACGCGGATTGATGCCGCAATACGCATCACGGCCCGACGCCGACGCCTGGCACTGCTCGTAGGTCTGGTAGCCGCAATAGCCGGGATAGCCCTCATCCCTGCCCTGGATGCACCAGGGATAATCGTAGGGATCGGCCGCCGCCGGCCGTGCGGAACCGACAATCCAGCTCGTCCCGAGCGCCGCGAACGCCAGAATTGCCAAATTTGACCTGCGCATGAGTCTGCTTCCTTCTCGATCGGCACCCAGCAGTTGATCTAGGTACGCCGGGAAGATCTGCGAGGTTTCCGCTCACCGCCTCAAGAAGGTGTGACCCGAGCGCAGGGGAAGCCAGGGCGCCATGGACAGGCGCGGGGCACCCAACAAAAAACACGAGGCCCGGTGTGCCTAGGAGCCCGGGCCTCGTGTCTGATGTCCCCCGCCTCAGTGACGGATCAGGCGTTGTGGTTACGCGAGCTTGTCCGCGCGATCCATCCCGGATGACTACGGGGTCGGGCGCGCGCAGATTTCACTTGCTGTAGCTGTAGAACCCCTGCCCGGTCTTGCGGCCGAGATGACCGGCATCGACCATCTCCTTCAAGAGCGGCGCCGGCCGGTATTTGGGATCGTTGAAGCCGGTGTAAAACACCTCCATCACCGACAGCATCGTGTCGAGCCCGATCAAATCGGCGAGCGCGAGCGGGCCGATCGGATGGTTGCAGCCGAGCTTCATGCCGGCATCGATCTCTTCCGCGGTCGCAATACCTTCCTGCAGCGCGAAGATCGCCTCGTTGATCATCGGGCACAGGATGCGGTTCACGGCAAAGCCCGGGCTGTTCTTCGCGGTGATCGCGACCTTGCCGACACGCTTGGCGAACGCCTCGGCCTTGGCGACCGTATCGTCCGAGGTCTGCAGGCCGCGGATCAGTTCGAGCAGCGCCATGACCGGCACCGGATTGAAGAAGTGCATCCCGATGAAGCGGTCGGGACGATCGGTCGAGGCCGCAAGGCGGGTGATCGAGATCGACGAGGTGTTGGTCGCGACCAGCGCGCTCGGCTTCAGCCCTACGCAGAGATCCTTCAGGATCTTGACCTTCAGGTCCTCATTCTCGGTTGCCGCTTCGATCACGAGATCGCAGGCGGCAAGCTTGGCCTTGTCGGTGGTCGCAATGATCCGCGCGAGCGTCGCGTCGCGATCGGCCGCCGTCATCTTCTCCTTGGACACCAGGCGATCGAGACTGGACCCGACCGTCTTCAGGCCGCGTTGCACCGCCGCGTCCGAGATATCCACCATGGTCACGGCAAGGCCCGCCGCCGCGCAGATTTGCGCGATACCGTTGCCCATGGTTCCGGCGCCGATGATGCCAACCGTCTCGATCATTGTGTCTGTCCCTTCTCGTCGCTTGCGCCGCCGCGCGGCCGCATCGTCAAAAACGGCGGACCCTTAGAGGTCCGCGGATGGCGCATGCATAGCAGTCCGGCCGAACGGCCGATACAGGAGGTGGCGGTATTCCGGTGAGGTCTATTCCGGGCGCGGCGGGATGGATCGGCGTGGCGGGGCGGCGGCGCGCGGCGGCAATTGGGTGCGCGGCGGCTCTGCCGCGCGCGATGGCTCGAGCACGCGGTTGAGCCGCACGATCCACCAGGCGAACCGGCCGTAGCTGCGGCGCGGCGCCGACCCAAATCCCTCGTCGATGTCCTGGTCCCGATCCATGCCGCTATCGTTAACGTCGATCCTTGAAGGAACGGTGTGACGCAATCGCCTGTTGCGCCGGCCGCCATTAGGAATTTGGCAACCATTGGCGCGCAGGCTGAAGGCTTCGGCGCCGGTAATTTCCCGGATTGCACAGGGCATACCCCGCGCCGCAGCATCGCCATCACGGCGCGACTCGCTTTTAATTGATCGAATTTTCCGCCGCGCCCGGCGACATAAGGACATTAGACGACGAGGGCTACGCCCATGCTTTCTGAAAAATTCTTTTTGGTTCTCGAGACATTGCTCAACGGCCAGACCCATTCCGACGGAAGCCCGCGTGTGGTGAGCACATCGCCCCACGTCCCGGTCAAGCTTCCGCAGGAAGGCCAGCCGAAACGCAAGCTCCCTCGCTAGGCTTCGCGCCGCGAGCCAGCCTGACTGATCGCCGCGACGCGCGGAGCCAATCCGCAGGCTCGCGCGCGTGATCCAGCTCATAGTCGGTGCAGGCGAGGCACGCTACACCACTCCCGCAACGAAGTGGTGGTGCCATGGACTGCAAGCCCGACAGCAAGACCGATTTCGGGAGCATCGCCGTCGCGATCTGCGTCGCCGCCTACACAGCGATCATGCTCGCCTATCTCGCCCAAGACGATCTCGGCCTAACCGCCGCGCAGACACGCCATCTTTCGATGATGGCCGCGCTGTTCCTCGCGCTGCCGATCGCGCTGGATTTCCTGCGCGCCGGCCCCGGCAACGCGCGCTGACGCTGATCTCCCCTGCCGTTCCCGCGCCCGCGCAACATAGCGCTAGGTGAAGCGACGCGAATCAGCGTTACTTTGCAACTGATCACTTCGTGGGATTTGGCTGCATGACCCAGCCCAGCGTCCTGGATCAGAAGATTTTGGATCAGAACATTCGCGAGCTGCAGGAATGGCTCCGCACTGCCTGGCAGCAGCTCGCGGATCCCTCGCTCACCGCCTTCTCCCGCCGCGAGCTGCGCAACCAGATGAAGCAATGCCACGCCGATCTGCGCGTGCAGCTGCAAGCCGCTTCCAAGCAGATGCTGAGTCAGCCGGCGGCAGCGGGCAAGACGTTCGTCAGACCTGAGCTTCGGATCCTCGCCTAGCCGCGTTTTCCGGCGGAACGGACTCCGGTCCAGGTGAAGGCGTCACAAGTGCCAGCGCGCCAAAATGCCGCGATCTCCTGCTGCATGCGCGCTATACACCCCCTCTGCTTGTGCAGGGATGCCCGACAAGGCACAGCAAAACGGCCCCGGTATGCCTATATAGGGCGTCGCAGAGCGGCCCATGCCGCCAAACCTCAGAGACTCCCGTGTTATATCTGGAACTTGCGATCGTGGCGGTCTTGATCGTCGTCAACGGTCTGTTGTCGATGTCGGAGCTCGCGATCGTCTCCTCCCGTCCGGCGCGCCTCGCGGCGCTGGTCGAGAAAGGCGTCAGCGGTTCGCGCCGCGCGCTCGCGCTGGCCTCCGATCCCGGAAAGTTCCTGTCTACCGTGCAGATCGGCATCACGCTGATCGGCGTGCTGTCGGGCGCGTTCTCGGGCGCGACGCTGGGCCAGCGCCTGTCGCAATGGCTGTTCGAGGTTGGCGTGCCGGCCAACGTCGCCGACGCCGCCGGTGTCGGCATTGTGGTCGGCGTGATCACCTATGCCTCGCTGATCGTCGGCGAACTTGTGCCGAAGCAAATCGCGCTGCGCGATCCCGAGGCGATCGCGGTGCGGGCGGCTCCGGCGATGACGGTGATGGCAAAATTGTCGCTGCCGGTGGTGTGGCTGCTCGACCGCTCCGGCAAATCGTTGCTGTGGCTATTGGGCCATCGCGAGGATGCGCAGGACCGCGTCAGCGAGGACGAGATCAAGACGCTGGTGGTGGAAGCCGAGAACGCCGGCGTGCTGGAGCCCGGCGAAAAGGAGATGATCGCCGGCGTGATGCGCCTTGGCGATCTGCCGGTCGGCGCGGTCATGACGCCGCGCCACGAGGTCAGCCTGATCGACCTCGCAGCGCCCGCGGCCGAGATCCTGGCGACGCTGCAGAAGAGCAGCCACTCGCGCTGTGTGGTGTTCGACGGCAACCGCGATCATGCGCTCGGCATCGTGCAGGCCAAGGACGTGCTGGACGTCTACCTCGCCGGCCAGACGCCCGACATCCGCGCGCTGACGCGCGATGCGCCGATCATTCCGGAGACCGTCGACGCCCGCGACGTGGTCGCGATCCTGCGCGACTCCGCGGTGCATATCGGCCTGGTGCACGACGAATACGGCACCTTCCAGGGCGTCGTCACCAGCGCCGACATCCTCGAGGCCATCGTCGGCGCCTTCCATACCGAGGAAGGCCCGGCCGAGCCCGCCTATGTCAGGCGCGACGACGGCTCCTATCTGATCTCGGGCTGGATGCCGGCGCTCGAATTCAGCGAACTGCTCGGCATCGTGCTGCCCTCGCCGCGGCCCTACCAGACCGCCGCCGGCTTCCTGCTGCATGCGTTCGGCGCGATCCCCGACACCGGTGCGAAAACCACGGCGCAGGGCTGGGACTTCGAGATCGTCGATCTCGACGGCCGGCGCATCGACAAGGTGCTGGCGAGCAAGCAGCCGGCGGCCTGAGGTTGCCAGCCGGCCGGCCTGTTGATAACGGGCAGGACAACGAAACAGGCGACCGCGGTGTGCTATCGGCATAGCGGCAGCCCAAGCAAATCCCGCGTAACCCCCACGGAATTGATCCCATGCGCCTCACCCTTGTCGGTTCCCGCCATTTCGGCGTGACGACCTTGAACATGCTGCGCGAGCACCACGTCACGCTGGTCAGGGTGGTCGTCCATGACGGCGAGGACCGGCTGGCGGCAGCGGCCAGGGCGGCCGGCATCGAGGTCGTGGTCCAGGCCGATCCCAAGCTGGTGACGGCCGCCGAGATCGCGCCGGGCACCGACCTGATCGTGACTGCCCACAGCCACGCCCGGGTCAGCAAGGAAGCCCTTGCCGTGGCCAAGCTTGGCGGCATCGGGTACCACCCGTCGTTGCTGCCGCGGCACCGCGGCATCGCAGCGGTCGAATGGACCATCAAGGAAGGCGATCCGATCGCCGGCGGCAGCATCTATCACCTCGCCGACCGCATGGACGCCGGCGCGATCGCCGCCCAGGACTGGGTTTTCGTCAAGAAGGGCGAAACGGCACGCGAATTGTGGGAGCGCGCGCTGGCGCCGCTCGGCCTGCGTCTGCTCGGCGAGGTCATCGACTACGGCAAGGTCAACGGCTCGCTGCCGGCCAAGCCCCAGGATGAGCAGTTTGCGACCAAGGCGCCTAACCTCAGCCCCGACAAGCACTAATCCGTAATTGCGGTACCAAAATACCAAAGATTCGAAAGAGTGCCCCAGATTCTCCGTTCCTGGTCTGGAACCGAATTCACCATGATGTGTTTGAGTTCACAGGAACATCTGGGGCTCTCGCGACGCAGCAAATTTTGAACACATTGTGACAGGATAAGCCGCGTCATCACACGAAATTACAGGGATTTGATTCATGCGTTCGATCCGCATTCGCGACCTGATTTTGGTCACATCGGTCGCCTCGGCTGCCGCCCTCACCGCTGCTCCCGCCTCCGCCCAGCAGCCCTATGACGGCCTCTGGAACGTCACCGTCGTCACCAAGACCGGTAGCTGCGAGCCGTCGTCCAGCTCCACCCTGACCGTTTCGGAAGGAAAGATCACCGCGCCCGGCGCGACGATCTCCGGCACCGTCGGCAGCGGGGGCCTTGTGCGAGTCTCAATCAATGGTGCATATGCGAACGGACAACTCAGTGGCAACTCCGGATCGGGGAAGTGGAATGGGGCATCAGCTGGCGTACCGTGCAGCGGCCGATGGGAAGCGTCCCGTCAGTAAGATCACCAGCGTATCGAATTTCTTCGCCATCGCGCGGCGGCCAGCATTTGCAGCCGCCGCGTTTTTCGTGACGGTATTGGGAAGCACCGCAGGCCATGCCCAGTCCAGCCCGTTCGCCGGCATGGCGGGCACCTGGTCGGGCGCCGGCTCGGTCACCCTCGACGACGGTTCCAGCGAGCGTATCCGCTGCCGTGCGACCTACCACGTCGGTGGGCCCAAGATGACCATGAGCCTTACCTGCGCCAGCGACGCCTACAAGTTCAATCTGGCGGCCGACGTGGAGGCCGAGGGTAGCGCGGTCACTGGCTCCTGGAGCGAGTCCAGCCGCAATGTCAGCGGCGATCTGCGTGGTCGCGGCGGCGGCGGCAACTTCCAGGTCGTCGCCAGCGCGCCCGGCTTCAACGCCGACATCTCGATGCGCACCGCCGGCAACAAGCAGTCCGTCACGATCCGGGCCGACAGCCAGTTCCGCGGCGCCAACATCACGCTGACGAAGTAACCGGCCTTCAGACAACAACGCCCCCGGGACCCAAATCTCGGGGGCGTTTTTCATCCGCCATGCGCTCGCTACGCAGTGCGTGGCTTGCCAAGGTTCTCGGCGGTCTGCTGGATGGTGCGGGCGATCAACAGCGCCTGATCCTTGGTGACCGCAAAGTCGTGCACGCCTTTGTCCGTCGTCATGGAGATCACCATGATATCCGGTTGTTGCTCCGGCCACCCGGTCGCGAACCCCGTGAGGAGCTCAGGCGCCTTTCGCATGTTGCTCTTGTTCATCGCTGAAGTTCCTATGCTGCGGGAATGAATGCCGTGACCTCGATTTCGACCTTGGCGCGCTGATCGACCAGCCCGTCGATGTAAAGCAGCGTGGACGGCGGGAAATTGCGCCCGAGCGTCTCCTTCCACGCCGCGCCGATACCGGCGCCCGCGGCCTCGTATTCGCTCCGGCTGGTCAGGTACCAGGTCAGGCGGACGATGTGCTCGGGACCGGCGCCGGCTTCATTCAACAGCTTGATGATCCGCTTCAGTGCCGTGCCGACCTGGGCAGCCATCTCGGGCGCGTACTCGCCCTTCTCGTCGCCGCCGGTCTGTCCAGCCAAGACAATCCATTTCCCCGGGGCATCGAACGCGACACCGTGCGAGAAGCCGCGGGGTTTCGACCACTCGGCCGGTTGCAAGACACGCATGGGCAGATCCTCCTGATATGATTAGTGGTGCCCTGCTTAGCAGAGATCACGCGGTTGGCGCACCACGCATCGGCAGAATTGCGCGTTGCAAATTCATAGCGGCTCGCCGATACCGGGAATCCCTCCTCATCGCATTCCGATCATGGATCGCACGCACTCAAAGACCCGCGCAGCACTGTGGATGTCCGGTTGGCTCGCGCTGATGCTGATCGTGGCGGTGGCAGGCCGCGAGGCGACGCGAGAGGTCAACGTCTTCCAGCTGATGGCCGTGCGCGGCGTGCTCGGCTTCGTGATGCTGTATCCGCTGATCCACATCAATGGCGGCTTTTCGATCGTGAAGACGGCACGCGTGCACGTCCACATCGCGCGCAACCTGATCCATTTCTGCGCGCAGCTTGGCTGGTTCTATGCGCTGACACTGATCCCGATCGGCCAAGTGGTCGCGATCGAGTTCACGATGCCGATCTGGACCGCGATCCTCGCGGCGGGCTTCCTCGGCGAACGCATGACATCCTGGAAGATCGTCGCGATCGTGCTTGGCATGGTCGGCGTCATCGTGATCGTGCGGCCGGCCACCGGTGCGATCAATCCGGGCCAGCTGATCGCGCTTGGCGCGGCCATGGGCTTCGGGGTCTCGATCGTCGTGGTCAAATCGCTGACGCGAACCGAGCAGGCGCTGACGATCATCTTCTGGATGCTGGTGGTGCAGTCGCTCGCCAGCATCGGGCCTGCGCTCTACGTCTGGACTTGGCCGCCGCTGTCCACCTGGGGCTGGCTTGCGGTGATCGCATTCTGCGGCACCTTCTCGCATTACTGCATGGCGCGCGCCCTGCTCCATGCCGATGCGACCGTCGTGATCCCGATGGATTTCGTTCGGGTGCCGCTCACCGCGATCGTCGGGTGGCTGATTTATGCCGAGCAGCTCGACGCCTACACAGTGCTTGGCGCCGCCATGATTCTGGCCGGCAACCTCCTGAACCTGAAGCCGGGCGGAAAGGTCGCGGCGCGCGCAAGCTGACGCTGGCGCGCCGTCCGGCGCCGCCGGACCTAAGAGGGGCTCAGCGAACTTCGGCTGGCCGGATCAACCATGTTCGGAAGAACGCGAGCGCGTCGGCGTCGAACTGCGTGTGGAACGCGACGCGGTCGAAGCCCGGCGCATCCACGCAGAGTTCGGGCCGCGACTTGAGCAGCGCCGGTGGACAGGGCGGCAAGAATGAGAAATGCCAGGAGTTCGGAACTATGCGATAGTCGTGCCTGGCCGGAAGGTTGGCGTCCACGGCGGCCACATCGCGGGGAAACACGCCGTCGCCGCCATACTCCGAGGCCCACAATTGTACCGGCACCTTAACCGCCGAGAGACTTTCCGCGCTGAAGGCGACGGCGAGCGGATCGGCGATGACGGCGGCCTTGATCCGCGGGTCGTGCGCCAGAGGCTGCGCAGGATATTCCTTTCGCAAAATCTGCGCGCAAGCGTGGCTCGCCGAATGCTGGCAGACGGCATTGGCTTTGGTCCAATCCGGATTGGCGCCGACCGCCACCAGGCCAGTGTAGCCGCCCCGCGAGAAGCCTAGCAATCCGATCCGTTCGCGATCGACGGCTGCGCTCAACGGTGATGTGACCAGCATGAAATCGATCAGGCGCTTGATGTCTTGCGGTCGCTCGACATAGACGGACATGTCGTCCGAGCGGCTCAGATCGAAGGAGTTGTCGCCGGGATGGCTGATAGCGGCAACAATGAAGCCGGCATCGGCGAGTGCTTCACTGGTGTCGTGATGCCCCGCGAAATTGCCGCCCCTGCCGTGCGAGACGACGACCAGCGGCAGCTTGCCGTCGGGCAGCGGACAATCCTTCACGCCTGGTAAGGTCATCGTGCCGAGATGCACCTCTCCCGGCGGTTCGGTGCAGGGAGACCAGATCGCGCCGTGAATGGTCGGGCCATCGGCATCAGTGGGAATGTCGAACGAGCGCAGGCCGGCTGCCTGTGTCAGCGTTGCTGTGAGGCAGAAGCCGATGGCGGAAAGCAATCTGCAAAAATGGTTGGAAGCGCGCATCGAATTCTCCTCCCTCTGTCCGAGCCTGCTTGACGGCAAAAGAGCCTACGGCACCTGCTTGATCTCGCCTGAACCCGACACGTGCGAATTGATCCGCGCCACGGTGCCGTGCAGTTTCACGACAGCACTGCCGGAGATCGAGATATCGGCATCCTGGCGCGGTGCGAGATCAACGTTGCCGCTGCCGTGGATTTGCGCGCTGGCTCGTTCGGCGATCAGACCGCCGAGATTGGCGCGGCTGGAGCCGGCGGACTCGAGTGACACCTCGTGGGCCGTTCCGTTGGCAGTGACGACGCTGCTGCCGTGCATGATGATGCGCAGCACGTCCTGCCTGATATCGGCAAGCTTGAGATCCGCGCTGCCCGTCATCTTCGCGCTGGTCTTTTGTGCGACGAGCCGGCCGAAGTCGGCTCGGCCGGAGCCAGCGGCATCGAGCGTTACCTCCTTGGCTTCGCCGCTTGCCGTCACAGTGCCGCTGCCGTGCACGGTGACGCGCAATACATCCTGCTTGAGATCGGAGAGGTTGAGTTCGCTCGAGCCGTTCAGCGTCCACGCCGTGACTGCGGGGCCGGAGAGCTGGACGACGAGATCGCTTGCCGGAAAGCAGTCAACCAGGCGGTCCCACTCCACCGTGTCCCATTCCAGCGTGCCGTCGTGCAGGCGCACATGGCCGACCAGGTCGGCGTCGCCGGTGACGCTGGCCTGTGGCTTGGGTCCAGGCTGATAGTGCACCTGTGCCGGAATCTTGATCTTGACGACATCGCTGCCCGCCCAGTCGAGATCGACGGTGCGGCGCTCGCCCGCGCCGATCGTTTTCGCCGATGCGCAGCTTCGCAGCGTGCCGGCCCATGATCGGTAGTCGCCATTCACCCAGTCCGTTGCCGTGGTCAGAACCGTGACGATCGCGCACGCCGACGCAATGCTCAGCGACACCACTGCGATCCCTAAAAGACGCCTGCGCATGACGTACCTCCTACTCGTTAAGTCGGGTCCTGTTCCGGCTTGAGCAGCCGGTAGTGCAGCCGGGCGTAATTCCCGAGCATCTTCACCGCGCCGTCGAGCGCCAGCAGCAGCAGTGCGCCGCCGCCGACGCTGCCGGTGATCAGCCCGATGCCGGCCACCGCGCGCAGCAGCATCGCGGCGGCCGAGGCAAAGTGCCCGACCTTCACGAGGCTCAGCAGCAATCCGATCCCGACGATGCCGAGCGCGAAGAGGACGAGGCCGATCACCAGCATGACCAGGGTCACGGCAAACAGCAGCGGCAGCAGGAACAGAATATCGACAGTGGCCAATCCTCCGAGCGCGAGCAGAGCGGTGGCGGAGTTGCCCCAGACTGCGGTGATTTTCCCAGTGACGCAGCCCGGTCTCGGCGCGCAGTTCGCGCGCCAACCGCCTGGGGTCACCGAGCGCCGCCGCCACCTCGGCCTCGCTTCGCCCGGAGGCCTCGGCTTCATCGAAATAGGACCTGTAGTCGGCGAGGATATCGTCGATCTCCCGCGCTGGAAGTCCGGCGAGCCCGTCCTTGAGAATGGTCAAGAAGGCGACGCGGTTCATTCAGCGTTCTCCCAGCAGCTGGTTGACGGCATCTGTGAACGTCCGCCACTCGCGCTTCTGCTCTGCGAAGGCAGCGCGGCCGGCTGGGGTGAGCCGGTAATATTTGCGCGGCGGACCGCTGTTCGATTCGGCAAGGCGCGTCTCGACCAGCCCGTCGTCCTGCATGCGCCGCATGAGGGGATAGATCGTTCCCTCTCCCATGCCGACGCCGGCCGCGAGCGCGCTGGCGATCTCGTAGGCATAGCTTTCACCGCGCGCCAACAGCGCCAGCACGCACAATTCGAGCGCGCCTTTCTTGAGCTGGACTTGGTTCTGCTCGGTCATGGCAATCCGCGCGGTAGGACCGTTCAGAGAGCATATATTACAAGGTACCTCTTATTGCAAGGTACATGTTTATGGAAGGTAGTGCCTCGGCAATCGCAAGCACGGCGTCTGAGGGTGGCGAGCGTCCGGATCTAGCCCATCGCGCGATTTATCGTCGCTGCAAACCGCGAGCGCGATCGATACACAATAGACTTCGGCATGCGTATCGGCGGATTTCCGCGCGGGACATCGATGGATGCGGGCAAAGGCTTCTGCCTTCAAGTGGGCGTCCCGGGGATCTTCCGGGGCCCCTCATCTTGCTACTTCCCGGCGGCCTTGCGCAACGCCGCGTTGATGCGGTCCTGCCAGCCAGGGCCGCCCTCCTGGAAATATGCCAGCACGTCCTGATCGATCCGCAGCGTGA
Organism: Bradyrhizobium sp. USDA 3240; assembly: GCF_054063295.1. NCBI lineage: Bacteria > Pseudomonadati > Pseudomonadota > Alphaproteobacteria > Hyphomicrobiales > Nitrobacteraceae > Bradyrhizobium > Bradyrhizobium sp. USDA 3240. Next base: position 8,669,232 of record NZ_JBSSGD010000002.1, on the reverse strand, counting down.
TCTGCTCCCGGACGCCGGGGACCGGGACGGCCGCAGTCTTTGGCAGTGCATCCGCAACCTTGGTTGTGGCCCGTTTGAACGCCGCCTCGGCTTCGCTACGGGCATCGTTCAGGGTTCGCGGTCGTCTCGGCTGGTCGGCCATGTCCTAGATTCCTTCAAACAGCACCGTCGAGAGATAGCGCTCCGAGAATGACGGCACAATCGCCAGGATGGTCTTGCCCGCAGCCTCCGGCCGCTTGCCGATCTGCAAGGCGGCCGCGATCGCCGCCCCTGACGAGATGCCGCCGGGAATTCCTTCGTTGCGCGCCAGCGCGCGCGCGGTCTCGATCGCGGTGGCGCTGTTGACCTTGACGATCTCGTCGATCACCGAGCGGTCGAGGATGTCAGGGATGAAGCCCGCGCCGATGCCCTGAATCTTGTGCGGCGTATGCTGGCCGCCCGACAGCACCGGGCTCTCCTCCGGCTCCACCGCGACGACGCGCAAGGACGGCTTGCGCGGCTTCAGCACCTGCCCGACGCCGGTGATGGTACCGCCGGTGCCGACGCCGGCGACGAAATAGTCGATGTTGCCGCCGGTGTCGTTCCAGATCTCTTCCGCCGTGGTGCGGCGATGGATTTCGGGATTGGCGAGGTTCTTGAACTGCTGCGGCATGACCGCGTTGGGGGTCGTGCGCACGAGTTCTTCCGCGGTCGCGATCGAGCCCTTCATGCCCTGCGCCGCCGGCGTCAGCACGATCTCGGCGCCGAGGAAGGCGAGCATCCGCCGCCGCTCGATCGACATCGACTCCGGCATCACGAGCTTCAGCCGATAGCCGCGCGACGCCGCGACATAGGCAAGCGCAATCCCGGTGTTGCCCGAGGTCGGTTCGATCAGCACGGTGTCGGCGTTGATGATGCCGGCCTTCTCCATCGCCACGATCATCGCCGCGCCGATGCGATCCTTCACGCTGGCCGCCGGGTTGAAGTATTCCAGCTTGGCAAGGATCGTGGCGTTGACGCCGCTTGCCTGCGGCAGTCTGCGCAGCCGCACGATCGGCGTCGAGCCGATCGCATCGACGATGGAGTCAAAGACGCGGCCGCGTCCGGGTTGCACTGCACTCGTTGTCGACGGCGCGTCCATCAAGCGGCTCCTGCTGCGGGATATGCTGGAAATAAGCGGTCTTCTCTCATTAGAAGCAGCGCATCATGACGCGCAAGTGAGAAACCGCCGAGGTGCAAATTCGTTGCATCGCAAAAACTAGAACCTGCGCAAATAACGTAAAACCTACGCATTTGTGTTGCGACAAGGTCAAACAAGTGCGTCTATATACTTTCGTCAGGTGAAGCTCAGAACGTAAAGGGAGACGCGCATGCCGGCACTTGCTGAAGTTCTGTCGACCGTAGCGTCCAGGCCCGATCCGCGCGGCAGCGATTTGCCGACCTGCCCCGTGTGTGCTGACTCCATGGTAGCGGCGGAAGCGTCCGCGTACCTGTTCGACAATTTAATCAGCTATCTCTGGACCTGCGACAATTGCGGTTACGGGTTCGTGACCAAGCACACGGTGAAACCGATCGTGTGCAACTGATCACTTAAGCTCACCTCGGAGCGATGTCACCGCGCGCCCAACCGGCGCGCGTTTTCGTTTTGAAATCCTCGAAAGTGCCGTTTGCCACCGCGTCGCGGATGCCCTGCATCAGCTCCTGGTAATAGGCGACGTTGATTTCGGACAGCAGCATTGCCCCAAGTGTCTCGCCGGCACGCACCAGATGGTGCAGATAGGCGCGCGAAGTGTTGCACGCGGCAGGCCACGAACTCTCCTCATCGAGCGGACGCGGATCGTCGATGTGCCGCGCGTTGCGCAGGTTGATCTGCCCGAACCGGGTGAACGCCATGCCGTGGCGCCCATTCCGTGTCGGCATCACACAGTCGAACATGTCGACGCCGCGCGCCACCGCCTCCAGAATGTCTTCGGGCGTGCCGACGCCCATCAGATAGCGCGGCCGATCGGACGGCAGCGCCGGCGCGGTCTCCTCGATCATCGACAGCATCACCGCCTGCGGCTCGCCGACCGCCAGCCCGCCGATCGCGTAGCCGTGAAAGCCGATATCGGTCAGCCCGCGCGCGCTGGTGTGGCGCAGATCGGGGATGTCGCCGCCCTGGACGATGCCGAACAGCATGTAGCCGTCCGGCGCGCTCTCGAAGGCACGCTTGGAGCGTTCGGCCCAGCGCAGCGACAGCTGCATTGCGCGCTCGATGTCGGCGCGTTCGGCCGGCAGCCGCACGCACTCGTCCATCTGCATCGCGATGTCGGAGCCGAGCAGCCGTTGCACCTCGATCGAGCGCTCCGGCGACAGTTCGACCTTGGCGCCGTCGATATGCGAGCGGAAGGTCACGGCCTTCTCGGTCACTTTGCGCAGCTCGGAGAGCGACATCACCTGGAAGCCGCCGGAATCCGTCAGCATCGGGCCGCCCCAGCCGGTAAAGCGCTGCAGGCCTCCAAGCCCTGCGATCCGCTCGGCGCCCGGCCGCAGCATCAGGTGATAGGTATTGCCGAGCACGATATCGGCGCCGGCATCGCGCACCTCGCGCCAATGCATGCCCTTCATCGCCCCGGCGGTACCGACCGGCATGAATGCGGGCGTTCGGACGACGCCATGCGGCGTCGTGAGGCGCCCGGTGCGGGCGGCGCCGTCAGTTGCCAGCAACTCGAAATGATTGGGAAGAGTCATGCGGCTGCTTATTGCGTGTCGCCGATGCCCGATCAACCCGTCGGGTAACGGTCTTCGCGCGACTTCGTGAACGCCAACGGCCGGACCGATGCTTGCCCCGGAACAGTCCTTCCGTTAAACAAAACGATACCGTATCGTTTTATGTCGAGAATAAGGCAGCGGATCTTCCCGCCCGTGAATGCAATCCGCGCGAAAACCTGACTGGCCGAGATGTTCCCATCCTCCAGCGCCCGGCCTGACGGCGTCCGCCATCGGATGACACCCGCTCATGCAATCCGGCAAGCGGTGCTGCTGTGCGGGCTCGCCATCGCGCTGGCGGCCTGCAGCTCGCTGCCGCGCATGCCTTACACGGCTGCCGACGCCGCCAATTCGCGGGTGCTCGATCTCGACGGGCTGCGCCGCTACGCCGACGAGCCGGCGTCCAAATTCCGGCTCGAGAAGAACACCGTTGCCCCGATCAAGACCTATCTCGCCCTCTCCGGCGGCGGCGCCGACGGCGCATATGGCGTCGGTGTCCTCAACGGCTGGACCGCGGCCGGCAACCGCCCGAGCTTTTCGGTCGTCTCCGGCGTCAGCACCGGCGGACTGATCGCGCCCTTTGCATTCCTCGGCCCGCGCTACGACGACACGCTGAGGGAGGTATACACGTCAGGTATCGCTGAAAGCCTGCTGCAGGACCCGAGCCTGATGCGGGTGCTGTTCGGCTCCGGCCTGTTCGGCAACAAGCGGCTGCGCGAGCTGGTGGCGCGTTACGTCGGCCAGGACATCCTGAGCGAGGTGGCGCGCGAAAACGCCAAGGGCCGGAAGCTCCTGATCGTCACCACCGATCTCGACACCCAGCGCACGGTGATCTGGGACATGGGACGGATCGCCGCCGTCGGAACGCCCGAGGCGCTCCAGCTGTTTCGCGACGTGATGGCGGCCTCCGCCAGCATCCCGCTGGTGTTTCCGCCGATCATGATCGACGCCGAGGGCCAGGGCCGCCGCTTCCAGGAGATGCATGTCGACGGCGGCGTGACCGCGCCGGTCCTGACGCTGCCGGACGCATTGCTGTTCCGCGAGCGTGCCTGGCCCGCCAATGGCCACATGAACATCTACATCCTCGTCAACAAGAAGCTCGAGGGCAATTTCGAGCTGGTGTCGAACTCGACGATCGACGTCGCCTCGCGCAGCATTTCCGCGATCACCCAGGCGCAGACGCGCTCGGTCATTCTCTCGACATATGATTTCGCCCGCCGCAATCGGCTCGGCTTCCATCTGTCCTACATCGAGCGCGACTATCCGGCGCCGGAAACCCAGGGCTTCGACACCGCCTATATGCGCGCGCTCTACCAGCACGGCTACGAGAAGGCCGCCGCGGGGCAGGCCTGGACCGCGACGCCGCCCTAAAGCGAGCCAGCTCCCGGTACCGCCGAATGGACGAATCCGCATCGCGCGGGTTATAGACCGGACAGACCCGTCCGAACGCACAACGAGATGAATGGGCAATGGGATTGACGGCAACCAAGGCCAAGGCGGCCAAGCGCGGCGTGATCAAGTCACGCGGCGGCCGGCCGACCCGGGATGCTGCGATCGAGCGCGACCAGCGGCTGATCGAGGTCGCCACGCGCCTGTTCCTCGAGCGCGGCTTCGATGCGACGTCGATCGACGCCGTGGCCGAGGCTGCCCGCGTCAGCAAGCCGACCGTCTACGGACAGTACGGCGACAAACGCGGCCTGTTCACCGCAGTGCTCCGGCGCGAGATCGCCCGCTGGCTTGCTCCGCTCGCCGCCGCGGCGGCCGAAGCGCAGGCCGGCGGCAGCTGCGATGGTTCGGTCGAGGAACGGCTGATCGAGCTCGGACGCCAGCTGCTGGTGCTGAACTGCAGCGCCGACTCGATCGCCTTCAGCCGGATCCTGACCGCGCAGGCGATCAATTTTCCCGAGGTCGCCAAGCTTGCCGTCGACGAAGGCTGGTCGAAAGCGGTGTCGACCACGGCGGATTTCTTCGACCATCTGGTCGACAACGGCGCCCTCGACCTCGAGGACACGACGATCGCGGCCGAGACCTTCCTCAACATGGTGGTCGGCCACACCCACCGGATGGCGACATTCGGGATTGTAATCGACATGAAGGCCGCCGTGACGCGGATGGAAGTCTCGATCCGGCTGTTCCTTGCCGGTGCCGTGGGACCGCGGGACCGGCTGCGCGACGCCGCCAAAGCGCGACGCCGGCCGGCGCGCTGACCGTTTTTAGGGGATCGTTTCGTCGTCTTACACGTTGCCGTGATGAACCTTGAATAAACAGAACGAAACCGTATTGTTTAGTTGCAAAGAGACGCCGAACCCAGATCGCCCCCCAAAGGGTTCTGCGTCGCCTTGTAACTTCGACCGTCACGACGGAGCTGCCGCCATCGCTCCGCCTGAACGTTCGGCGTCCGACCTCTGACTAACAAGGGTCGGCCGCATCTTTCTCGACCCGCCCCGTCGCGCTGCGAACGCGGGTCATGCGCGTGCACATATTCGATACAGGTTCGACGATGAGGACAGGACGATTGCACGCACTGAGGCATTTGGCATTGGGAACGCGGCTGCTTGCAACCGCGCTGCTGGCCCTGCCCTTCGCGTCGCCGGCCCATGCGATCTCGAGTTCGGCTGCCGCCGCGCTCTCCCCGCAGGACAGTGACAGCGCGCTCGACGTGCATGCGGTTCGCCGCGAGCTCGACAGCTTCCAGTCCGCCCAGATCTCGCTGCGCAAGGCGATGGCGATTGCGGAAGCGTTGCACTCAGGCTCGATCACCGCCGACATCAGCTTCGACGGCGCATCGGACCCCGCGGTCTACCGGGTCAAGACCATGCAGCAGAACCGGATCTGGCAGCACGCGATCGACGCCTCGACCGGCCAGGTGATCGGCGGCGAGCCGCCTTCGCCGCTGGCCTCCCTCGGTGCCGAAGACCGCGACAACCTTGTCGTGCTCAGGGCGCTCCGGCATCGCCTCGCCGATGCGGTGCGTGTCGCCGAGCATACGACCTCGGGCAAGGCGATCAGCGGCGGCTTGATGCGCGAACGCGGCAAGCTCAATTTCGTCATCGTGGTGCTGACGGGCAGCGATCTGAAAGAGGTGATCCTCGAGCCGCCCGGCGCGCGCAGGCGCTGAGCGCGGCGCGGGCGCTGCCCGGTTCTCCCTTGCCAAGTTTTCGCCCAAAAGCCGTTGACGGACGCCGATCTCTGCCGCATAAGTCCGCATCATGATCACCGCGACCAAACGCACGACCAAAACCACCAAGCCCTCTGGGGCCTCGGGAGGCGTGCGCGCGTAGTCGGTCGTACAGCATCATCTCTACCCGAAGCCCCGCCTGATGAAGGTCCGGGGCTTTTTTTTGTTGCCTGCGTCATGCTCAAACTCGAATGGAGGACAAAGTGAGTAACGATCCCGTCGTCGCGATTGTCGGCGTCACCGGCGCAGTCGGCGCCGAATTCATCGCCACCATGGACAAGCGCGGCTTCCGCGTCGGCAAGCTGAAGGCGCTGGCGAGCGCCCGCTCGGCCGGCAAGACCGTCAGCTTCCGCGGCAAGCCGGTCGTGATCGAGGAGCTGACCGAGCGCGCTTTCGAGGGCGTCGACATCGCGCTGTTCTCGGCCGGCAGCGGCATCTCGAAGAAGTTCGCGCCTGTTGCCGTGAAGTCGGGCGCCGTCGTGGTCGACAATTCGTCGGCCTTCCGGATGGATCCGAACGTGCCGCTGGTGATCCCCGAGATCAACGCCAACCGCATCCGCGACCACAAGGGCATCATCGCCAACCCGAACTGCGCCGCCATCACCGCGCTGGTGCCGCTGTGGCCGATCCACCAGAAGAACCGCATCAAGCGCGTGATCATCTCGACCTACCAGGCCGCGAGCGGCGCGGGAGCAGCCGCGATGGAGGAGCTCGTCGAATCCACCCGCGCCAATCTCAACGGACAGGTCTACACCCCGAAGGTAATGCCGCACCCCTACGCCTTCAACCTGTTCAACCACAACACGGCGATCGATCCGGAGACCGGCTACAATGACGAAGAGACCAAGGTCATCAAGGAGACCCACAAGATCTTCGAGGACGACAAGATCGCGGTCGGCGTCACCTGCGTGCGGGTGCCGGTGCTGCGCGCGCATTGCGAGGCGATTACCTTCGAATGCGAGAGGCCGATCACCGAGGACCAGGTGCGCGCGATCATGGCACAGGCGCCGGGCGTCAAGATCGTCGACGATCGCGCGAAGAACTACTTCCCGATGCCGATCGACGCCTCCGGCCAGGACGACGTGCTGGTCGGCCGCATCCGCAAGGATCTCAGCGATCCCAGCGGGCACTCGATCTCGATGTTCGTCGCGGCCGATCAGCTGCTCAAGGGCGCTGCATTGAACGCGGTGCAGATCGCTGAGTTATTGCCCGAACGCGCAGTGGCGTGATGTGATGAACTGCGCAGGGTGGGCAAAGCGTAGCCCACCCCGCGATCCGCCGCATCGTTCGGCGACAGACAGAGCAGGACGTATCATGCCAAGCACTCGGATCACGACCGGCATCTGGGCCCGCGGCATCGAGACCAAGGTGATTGAAGCCGTCCAGGACGCCCTGCTGCGGCGCTGAAAATCCCTGACTACGACCGCGATGTCGTGCTCGACCTCTATGACGACGCCGCCCGGATCGTGCCCACCGGCCGATCGGAGCGCTACACACGGATCGAGATTTTGCTGTTTTCCGGACGATCGCTGACGGCCAAGAAAGCGCTCTACAGTGCGGTGGTGGCGAACCTCTCCGCCCTCGGGGTGCCCGCCAATGAGATCAAGACCGTTCTGATCGAGGTTCCATCCGACAATTGGGGTTTACGCGGAGGTTTGCCCGCGTCCGAAATTGACCTCGGGTTCAAGGTTGACGTCTGACGGGCATGCCCGGTGAAACTCGCTCAAGTCACACCATCGGGCGAGCTGCCGTAACCCACTTCGATGCGTTGCCGACGGACCCCTTCTCGATATGCATTCCTCATCCGAACAGTTCGAGATCAGAGATCTTCACACTCATTCTGAGCGCGACGACCTCCTGCATCTGAACAACGCCAGCGCGCGGGAGACTTCGCTGCTGACGGCGCAGCGTTTCGCGCAATTGATCGATACCGCATCGATCGCGCTGTTCGTGCCGCCTTCCGCCGCACTGCTGTTGGCGTTTGCGCATTGCGACGAGTACGACGGCACGCATTTCGGGTGGTTTCGCCGCCGGATGGACCGGTTCATCTACGTCGATCGCATCGTCGTTGGGGCAGCGTGGCGGCGGTACGGACTGGCGCGCATGCTCTACCGCGAGGTGTTCCAGCAGGCTGCACAGCGCGACCTCGGCCGCGTCGTCTGCGAGGTCAACGTCGAGCCTCCGAACCCGACGTCGGACGCATTCCACGGCTCGCTTGGCTTCGAGGAAGTCGGCCGGGCCACGATCGACGGCGGCGCGAAGACGGTGCGCTATCTCTACGCGAAGCTTGAGCCTCGCGCGTGAACTTCAGTCGCGCGCGCGGAACAGCAGGCAGGCATCGCCGTACGAATAGAACCGGTAGCCGTCCTTGATCGCATGGGCGTAGGCGGCCTGCATGGTCTCGAGGCCGGAGAAGGCCGAGACCAGCATGAACAGCGTCGAACGCGGCAGATGGAAGTTCGTCAGCAGGATATCGACCGCGCGGAAGCGATAGCCCGGCGTGATGAAGATCGAGGTTTCCGCCGCAAACGGCTGGATGGTGCCGTCGGCATTTGCGGCACTCTCCAGCAGCCGCAGCGACGTGGTGCCGATCGCGACGATCCGGCCACCCTTTGCGCGTGCGGCATTCAGGGCAGACGCGGTCTCGGCGCTGATGCAGCCCCATTCGGCATGCATCTTGTGTTCGGAGGTCTCATCGGCCTTGACCGGCAGGAATGTCCCTGCCCCGACATGCAGCGTCAGGCGATGCAGCCCGACGCCGCGGCTCTTCAGCGTGGCTTCCAGCGCCGGCGTGAAATGCAGCCCCGCCGTCGGCGCGGCAACTGCGCCTTCATTGGCGGCGAACATGGTCTGGTAGTCGCTGACGTCCTGGTCGTCGGGCGTGCGCTTGGAGGCGATGTAGGGCGGCAGCGGCGTGGCGCCGACATCGGCGATGGCCTGGTCGAGCACCGGACCATGGAACGAAAATGACAGCGTCACCTCGCCCTCCTGCCCCTTGGCCTCGACCTCTGCATCGAGATTGCCGAGCAGGCAGACCTTGCCCTCATTGCCGAAGCGGATGGCGTCGCCGGGCGCAAGCTTCTTCGCCGGCTTCACCAGCGCCTGCCAGCGCGAGCCGTCGAGCCGTTTGATCAAGGTCGCCTCGATCTTCGGCTCGGTCTCGCGCCCGATCCGGCGGCCCCTGAGCTGGGCCGCGATCACCTTGGTGTCGTTGACGACGATCTGATCGCCCGCCTCCAGCCAATGCGGCAGGTCGGCAATCGTGGCGTCGCGCAGCACGCCGTCCGGATGCACGACCAGCATCCGCGCGGAATCGCGCGGGCTCGCAGGGCGAAGCGCGATGCTCTCGGGCGGCAGTTCGAAATCGAAGAGATCGGTGCGCATGGCCGTGACTATTACTTCAGCGCCGTCATTCCGGGGCACGCGAAGCGTGAACCCGGAATCCCGAGATTCCGGGTTCGATGCTGCGCATCGCCCCGGAATGACAGCGAATAGCTTACGCCGCGTCGGCGGCCATGCGTGCCTTGACGATCTTGTCCGGGTCCTTCACCGGCTCGCCACGCTTGATCTTGTCGACGTTCTCCATGCCCTCGGTGACCTTGCCCCAGACCGTGTACTGGCCGTTGAGGAAGGAGGCGTCGTCGAAGCAGATGAAGAACTGGCTGTCGCCGGAATCCGGACTGGCGGCGCGCGCCATCGAGGTGGTGCCGCGGACATGCGGCTCCTTGTTGAACTCCGCCTTCAGCTTCTTGCCGGAGCCGCCCATGCCGGTGCCCTGCGGGCAGCCGGTCTGCGCCATGAAGCCGTCGATCACGCGATGGAACACGATGCCGTCGTAGAAGCCTTCGCGCACCAGCTCCTTGATCCGCGCGACGTGACCGGGCGCGAGATCCGGGCGCATCTCGATCGTGACCGGGCCCTGGGTGGTTTCGAGGATCAGAGTATTTTCGGTAGCAGCCATGCTCGCTTCTCCTGGCTTCGGGGTGGATATTTCTTATTCCGGAACGGGATCGCGAATGGACGGCCCGCAACCGCGCCGCCCAGGCTCTCGGTAAATGGCATCGGCGTGCAGCGTTGCAACGCCTCCATCACCGCGACCCGGTACGCGATCCGGTCGTTGTCGGTCGCTTCCTGCGATTCATAGCTGATCCTGGGATGCCCGAGGATCGCGCCCTCACGGTTGAAGCTGACAATGACGGTAATGTCGATCGGAGCGGCCTTGTCCGCCGCCGGCGGCCGCCAGCAGCGATGGATCGCCAGAATAACGTCCCGGATCGTATTGAGTTGCTCCGGCTCGGCCGCCGCCGATCCGGTCAGCGCGAGCCACAGCACCAGTGGCGCGGCGAACCAGGCAAGTGGCTTGCTGCGCGCCGCCATCGCCGATCACTTGATGTCTGATGCGACCTGCACCTTCACCATCTTGTCGGGATCGGTGACGGCGCCGCCGGGAGAGCCCGCGGGAGCCTTCTTCAGCTTGTCGACCACGTCCATGCCCGACACCACCTCGCCGACCACGGTGTACTGGCCGTTGAGGCTCGATCCTTCAGCGAACATGATGAAGAACTGCGAGTTGGCGCTGTCGACACTGTCACCGCGCCGGGCCATGCCGACGATGCCGCGCTTGAACGGGACCTGCGAGAATTCCTGCTTCAGGTTCGGATATTTCGAGCCGCCGGTGCCGTTGAAGTTCTGGCCGTCGCCGGTCTGCGCCATGAAGCCATCCATCACGCGATGGAACGGCACGTTGTTGTAGAAGCCCTCGCGCGCCAGCTGCTTGATGCGCTCGGCATGCTGGGGCGCGATGTCGGTGCGCAGCTTGATGACGATGCGGCCCTTGGTGGTGTCGATCACGATCGCATTGGCCTTGTCGAGATTGGCTGGCAGCGGCTGCGCGACCGCAGGCACGACGCAGAGCAGCGCGGCAACGAATGCAAGAATGCGGATCATGGAAACTCCGGATCTCTGGACGTTTTGGGTATGGCAGGCCGCCGGCATCAGCCGGCGAACTTGGCCTTCAGGCTAGCGGCGACTGATGACGGCACGAATGCAGAGAAGTCGCCGCCCATCTGGGCGATTTGGCGCACCAGTGTGGCGGTGATCGGGCGGACCGCGACCGACGCCGGAACGAACACGGTATGCACCTCGGGCGCCATCGCCTCGTTCATGCCGGCCAGCTGCATCTCGTAGTCGAGATCGGTGCCGTCGCGCAGGCCGCGAATCATGATGGTCGCGCCGAGCTTGCGCGCCGCCGTCACGGTCAGATTGTCATAGGTGGTGCAATCGAAGGCGCAGCCCGCCTGCTGGGCAATCGGGCCGCACACCTCGCGCAGCATGTCCAGCCGTTCCTCGGTCGAGAACAGCGGCTTTTTGCCGGCATGGATAGCGACGGCGACGACCAGGCGGTCGCACAGGCCGACGGCTTGCCGGACCACGTCCAGATGGCCGTTGGTGACGGGATCGAAGGAGCCGGGATAGAGCGCGATACGGGACATGGTCCCTCCTAACCCGCCCGGCTCGTCCCGGCAAGCCGCCCGGGTTCCACCCGTCGCGCGAAATAAATACCTGCTCGTCCAGTGAACGAGTCCTGGGATGCCAGCGTCTACGTGGTGAATGTTTCGTCGGCCGTTGGCGGACGAAACAAAACCGGCCGGCGATGAAACCATTTTCCACCCTGGCGAAGACACCAGGAAACCTGCGGCCGGTAGACATTGGACAACGAAACGACGGGCCCGGGGGGTCCGATCATATGGGGACCGTCATGATCAAGGCACTTTCCGCTATCGCCGTTGCCGCGTTCATTGCCGCCGCGCTCACCGTTCTGCCGGGCTTTGCGCCGCAGGTCGCAGCCTCCACCCCGCAGCCGCTGGCCAAGAGCGACCGTCTCGACGTGCACCCGGTCGGCAAGGAGTGCTCACAGCAGGCCTGGCCGAATTTCGAAGCCTCCTGCCTGCGCAGCGCCGGCAACAAGACGGTCGTTCGCGAAGCCCGCCTCGTCACCGCCGATCGCACCCCGTAGTCACTTCTGACCCGTAAAGGCGTCACTTCCGTCCGTCACACAAAACCCAATGGTAATTTGCGACGTCCCGTCGCAGACTATCGTCTAAGGCGCCCGACCGGATGATCCGGCGGGCGCAAGCCATCGGGGGATTGCCGTGACCAGTACGCCCGCCATCGTTTCTTCTGGCCATCCTCCAACCAGCCCGATCCCGTTTGCCGTCACGCTCGGTGCCCTGGGTGTCGTCTATGGCGACATCGGCACTAGCCCCCTCTACGCCCTAAAGGAAGCCGCCAAGGCCGCCGCGCATGGCGGGCCACTCAGCCAAGCTGCCGTGCTGGGCACGGTGTCGCTGATCCTGTGGGCACTGATCCTAATCATTTCCGTCAAATACGCCATGCTGATCCTGCGCGCGGACAACCGCGGCGAAGGCGGCATCGTCGCGCTGCTGGCGCTGCTCTCCGCACGCAACGCGGCGCCCGGCACCTGGCGCGCCCATCTGCTGGTCGTTGGCCTCATCGGCGCCGCCCTGCTCTATGGCGACGGCGCGATCACGCCGGCCATTTCCGTGCTGTCGGCGATCGAAGGCCTCAAGGTCGACGCGCCGTCGCTGACGCCGGCCGTGGTACCTCTCACCGTCGTGATCCTGATCGGCCTGTTCTTCATGCAGAAGCAGGGCACGGGCTTCATCGGCAAGATCTTCGGCCCGGTGATGCTGTTCTGGTTCGCCGTGCTCGCAGCGCTCGGCATTCACGGCATCGTCAAGGCGCCCGGCGTGCTGGTCGCGCTGAGCCCGTTCTATGCGTTCGATTTCCTGATCCATCAGGATTTTCACGTCAGCTTTGCCATCCTCGGCGCCGCGTTCCTCGCGGTGACCGGCGGTGAGGCCATGTATGCCGACATGGGGCATTTCGGTCGCTTTCCGATCCGGCTCGCCTGGTTCGCCATCTGCCTGCCCGCGCTGGTACTGAACTATTTTGGCCAGGCCGGCGAGCTGATCAACGATCCGAGCTCGATCGATAACCCGTTCTTCCAGCTTGCCCCTGACTGGGCACATTACCCGCTCGTCCTGCTCGCGACCGTTGCGACCGTGATCGCCTCGCAGGCCATCATCTCCGGTGTGTTCTCGCTGACCCAGCAGTCGATCCAGCTCGGCTTCCTGCCGCGGATGCATATCCGCCACACCACGAGCGATGCGATCGGACAGATCTACGTGCCGCTGGTGAACTGGCTGCTTGCGGCGGGAACGCTCGGCGCCGTACTCGCCTTCGGCACCTCGGACGCGCTGGCCGGCGCCTACGGCATCGCCGTGTCGCTGTTGATGGCGATCACCACGCTGCTCGCGGCGCTGGTCGCGATCCAGTGGGGCTATTCGCCGATCATCGTGATCGCGGTGAACGGCTTCTTCTTCATCATCGACGCGATCTTCTTCGCGGCGAACACCGAGAAACTGTTCGAGGGCGGCTGGTTCCCGCTGCTGCTCGCAGCCGCGGTGGCGTTCCTGATGTTGACCTGGCGCAGCGGCGTTAAGCTGGTCGAAAAGGCGCGCGGCAAGTTGCGTCAGCCGGAAGAGGATCTGATCGAGACCGCGGTCAACAAATGCAGCGCCCGCCTGCCCGGCACCGCGGTGTTCCTGGCCTCGGCCCCCAATGGCGTGCCGCTCGCGCTGACCCAGTTCGTCAAGCACAATCACGTGCTGCATCAGCGCGTGCTATTGGTCACCGTGCTGATCGAGGAGCGCCCGCGGATCTCGGACGAGGAACGCGCCAATGTGCTCGAGATCAGCCCCGGCATCACCCGCATCGTCCTGCATTACGGCTTCATGCAGTATCCGACGATCTATGAGGGGCTGAAGACCGCCTGCCTGCAGGCCAAGCTGCCCGGCATCGATCTCTCCGACGTGACCTACTATATCGGCCGCGAAACCATCATCCCAAGCGAGGATATCCCGGGCATGTGGGTGTGGCGTGAATCGCTGTTCGCCTTCCTGCAGCGCAACGCCGAGCGTTCCGCGGCCTTCTTCGGCGTGCCGACGGGACAGGTCGTGGAGTTCGGCACCGAGATCGAGATTTGATCGAGCGGCTTGCGTAGCCCGGATGCAGCGCAGCGCAATCCGGGCTACGATAACCGGCAATGTCAGACGATCCGCCTCTTCAGCTGAAGCCGCGGCTGGCGATTTCGATCGACCAGGCGCAGGCGATCATCAGCCGCGCCGCACCGGGCGCAACGGTGCGCGACGTCGTCGAGCTGCGCGGCGGCGAGATCAGCACGATCCTCGAGATCGCGCTGACGGACACGCCAAACTGTATCCTCAAGGTCTACCCCGCCCAGCTGCATTGGAAGATGGCGAAGGAGGTCTATGTCCACGGGCTGTTGCGCGACGCCGATATCCCCGTGCCCCGCATCCTGCTCGCTGACGACACACGGTCGGTGATCGATCTCGGCTTCGTGCTGATGAGCAAGCTCGACGGCGTCGAGCTCAGCCGGCGCGATCCGGAGCTGAGCGAGCAGGAGCAGTTTGCGATCTTCGCCGAGATGGGCGCGGCGCTGCGCAGGATCAACGACATCACGCTCGACAGCTTCGGCTATATCGGCCCAAGCGGGGTCTGGACGCCCCACCCCACCAACCGCGCCTACATGTCCGCGCAGTTCGACCGCAAGCTGACCGAGTTTTGTACCCGCGGCGGCGACGCAGCGCTGGCCGAGCGGCTCCGGACCTGCATCGCCGCCCGTGCGCACCTGCTCGACGCCGCCGACAGGCCCCGCCTCTGCCACTACGATCTCCATGCCGGCAACGTGCTGGTGACGCCGGAAGGAAAGCCGCAACTCTGCGGCATCGTCGATTTCGAGAACGCGACGGCCGGCGATCCCCTGATGGATATCGCCAAGGCGCTGTACTACTTCACCCCGAAGGATGCGGCGCGGCGTGAAGGATTGCTCGCCGGCTATGGCGCGCTCGATCGCCCCGACTGGGAAGCGACGATCGCGCTCTACCGGCTCGCCTCCATGTTAGAGCTGTGGTGCTGGTTCGCGCAGATCGGCAAAGCGGATGCGCTGGCCGGCCTCACCAGAGAGCTCGAGAATTCGACCAGTCAGGCCGTGGCTTATTGACCGAAATCGGACGCGGGCATCGAGGCCTGGCAAAGGCCGGACGGCCTATTCGCCCGCCGCGAGACGACGCACGCCGGATGCGGTCAGGCCGAGTTCACCGAGCCGTCTGACTGCGTAACCGAGTCCGACAAGTCGCTCCCCGTGCAACTGAGGAATCTCCCGTTGCGCTTCACCCTTGCCGACCTCGACCAGGGAGGCGAACTCGTCCGAACTGAGGACTTGGGGATCATCCGTCATGACGCGACCTCGTCGGTCCAGACCTTGAACGAAACCAGCGTGTTTGGCCCAAACGTCTGGGTGATCGGAACGTCGGAGGCATCCCGTCCCTGTGCGATCAGAACCCGGCCGATCCTCGGCACGTTGTTGCGCGGATCGAACATATGCCAACGGCCGCCGATATAGGCCTCGAACCAGCCGGCGAAATCACCAGCCGCCCAGGGCAGCGGGGTGCCGATGTCGCTGAGATAGCCGGTGCAATAGCGCGCCGGAATGTTCATGCAGCGGCAGAAGGCAATAGCCAGATGCGCGTAATCGCGGCACACGCCTTTGCCTTCGTCGAAGACCTCCCGCGCCGTCTTGGTGGCGCGGGCGTGCTCGTAGCCGAAAGCGATGTGGCGATGGACGAAATCGCAAATGGCCTGGACCCGCGGCCAGCCCGGCGGCGTGCCCTCGAACAACTTCCACGCGATTTCCGAAAGCCGGTCAGTCTCGCAATAGCGGCTGCCCAGCAGATAGACCAGCGTGTCCGCCGGCAAGTCCTCGACCGCGTGCTGACCGGCCGAAGCAAACACCGGATCAGGCTCGCCGCTGTCGCGCACGACGCCATCGGCCGCCAGGCGCATCGGACCGGCCGGTGCAACGATACGGCTGCACCAATTGCCGAATCCGTCGCGATACGGCGTGATCGGCACCGCCGGGCTGGTGGTCAGGTGGTCGGGGACGATGATATCGGAGGCGCGCGTGAAATGCGTGCCCAGCACCATGATCATGGGCGTCGGCTGCGGGAACTCGTAGTGCATTTCGAATCCGACGCGAAGCTTCATTCGAAATACGTTCCTCTATGTCCTACCGACATGGCGACGATGCGGTCGAATACAAGGTACGATCTGCCTGATCGGACAAATACCCGTATCGCGCGAGAAAGTGCTGGCTATTTGCTGCAATCGCGCGCAGGAACGACGACGCTTGCCGACTGGCGCGGCTTTCCAGCGCGAGGCGAACCCGACGAATGTTCCAGTCGGATGGTCGAAAGCCTCCTCCGTGCGCTCGAGAAAGACTCGAACGCACTCACCGAAAGAGCTTCATGCAAAATCTCTCGCCTCGTCACGTCAAGACTGAAGAGTCCGTGCGCCTCGGCGTGACGTCCGGTTGGTATTCCACAAAGGTCAGCGGGACATTCGTGACCGGCCCGCATGACACCGAAGCCGATTGCCTGCGCAAGATCGCCGAGATCAATCCTCCTCCGCCGAGGAAGAAGAAATAGCTCCGGCGCGACCGGATTGGGCGCATCGGCAAATGCCAACTCAGACGCACGTCGGCAAGATGGCCAAACAAACCCGCGTTCGCCTTCTCGAGGTTGTCGTGAGTGCGCAGAAAGAGCCCACTCGCTGGAAATGGCATGTTTCCGAAGGCGGTTTGGAGCTCGTGCACGGCTACGCGACGTCACGTGAAACAGCGCAACGGGACGGCGATAGCGTTCTGTTCACAATGCTATCTGCGCCCCAGACGCCCTGAGCGGGTCGCCCTTCGACGAACAGAGACGCACGTTCGCGAAGCTCGGCGAAACGACGTATGGGCGCAGCCCTGCGCGCCCAGGCAATCAGGCATCAGTCAACCTGGCGTGGCGCCCCGACCTTGAGCCGCCTGCAACGAACCACGTTCGGGAACGACCCTACTCGCCGTTCCCGTTCGCGCCGTTCTCTTCCTCCGGAATGTGCTCGACCGAGACCACGTGCTCGTCCTCGGCGGTGTCGAACACGATCACGCCCTGGGTCGAGCGGCCGGCGACGCGGATGTCGGCCACCGGGCAGCGGATCAGCTGGCCCTTGTCGGTGACCAGCATGATCTGGTCGGCGTCCTCGACCGGGAACGACGCCACCAGATTGCCGTTGCGGTTGTTGACGCTCATCGCGACGATGCCTTTGCCGCCGCGGCCGGTGGTGCGGTACTCGTAAGACGAGGTCCGCTTGCCGAAGCCGTTGACTGAGACGGTCAGCACCACCTGCTCGGCCGCCGACAGCTCGGCATAACGTTCTTGCGACAGCTGGATCGCATTCGCCGTCTCCTCGCCCTCGGCATCCGCGGGCTCCTCGACGGTCGCCTCGCCGGCCACCGCGCGGCGCATCTTCAGGTAGGCCGAGCGCTCGTCCGAAGTGGTCTCGACATGGCGCAGGATCGACAGCGAGATCAGCTTGTCGGCCTCGGCCAGCGCGATGCCGCGCACGCCCATCGAGGTGCGGCCGGTGAAGACGCGCACATCGGTGACCGGGAAGCGGATGCATTGCCCGCCGGCGGCGGTCAGCAGCACGTCATCGCGCTCGGTGCAGATCTGCACGTCGACGATCGCCTCGCCCTCGCCGAGCTTCATGGCGATGATGCCGGAGCGGCGGACGTCGACGAAATCGGACAGCTTATTGCGGCGAACCGTGCCGCTGGTGGTCGCGAACATCACGTCGAGATTGCCCCAGGAGGATTCATCCTCCGGCAGCGGCATGATCGTGGTGATGCGCTCGCCCTGCTCCAGCGGCAGGATGTTGATCAGAGCCTTGCCGCGCGCGTTTGGCGCCGCCATCGGCAGCCGCCAGACCTTCTCCTTGTAGACCTGACCGCGTGACGAGAAGAACAGCACCGGCGTGTGGGTCGAGGCCACGAACAGGCGCGCGACGAAATCCTCGTCGCGGGTCTGCATGCCGGCGCGGCCCTTGCCGCCGCGGCGCTGCGCCCGGTAGGTCGACAGCGGCACGCGCTTGACGTAGCCCGCATGCGACACGGTGACGACCATGTCATCGCGCTGGATCAGGTCCTCGTCCTCGACCTCGCCTTCATGCTCGATGATCACGGTCTTGCGCGGGGTGGCGAACTGCTGCTTCACCTCGGCGAGCTCGGTCTTGACGATGCCCTGCACGCGCGCGCGCGAGCGCAGGATGTCGAGATAGTCGGCGATCTCGGCCGCGAGCTTGTCGAGCTCCTCGGATATTTCGTCCCGCCCCAGTGCGGTCAGGCGCTGCAGCCGGAGATCGAGGATGGCCCTGGCCTGCTCCATCGACAGCCGGAGCGTGCCGTCATCGTTGATGCGATGCCGGGGATCGTCGATCAGCGTGATCATCGCCTCGACGTCGCGTGCCGGCCAGTCGCGCGACATCAGGGCCTCGCGCGCGGTGTTCGGATCGGGCGAGGTTCGAATGACACGGATCATCTCATCGATATTGGCGACTGCGATCGCCAGGCCGACCAAAATGTGGGCGCGATCGCGGGCCTTGCCGAGCAGGAACTTGGTCCGCCGGGTCACCACCTGTTCGCGGAACGCGACGAAGATGGTGAGCAGGTCCTTCAGATTCATCGTCTGCGGACGGCCGGAATCCAGCGCCAGGATGTTGGCCGGGAAATTCGTCTGCAGCGGCGTGAACCGGTAGAGCTGGTTCAGCACCACGTCGGGCACCGCTTCGCGCTTCAGTTCGATGACGACGCGATAGCCGTCGCGGTCGGACTCGTCGCGCAGGTCGCCGATGCCCTCGATCTTCTTCTCTTTGACGAGATCGGCGATGCGCTCGACCATCGTCGCCTTGTTCACCTGATAGGGAATCTCGGTAATGATGATCGCTTCGCGATCCTTCCTGATGGTGTCGATCGCCACCTTGCCGCGCATCACGATCGAGCCGCGGCCGAGATGGTAGGCCGAGCGGATGCCCTGGCGGCCCAGGATGATGCCGCCGGTCGGGAAGTCCGGTCCGGGAATGATGTCGATCAACTCGTCGATCGTGAGCGCCGGATTGTCGATCAGCGCCACGCAGGCGTCGACGACCTCGCCGAGGTTGTGCGGCGGGATGTTGGTCGCCATGCCGACGGCGATGCCGCCGGCGCCATTGACCAGGAGGTTCGGGAACCGGGCCGGCAGAACCGCCGGCTCTTTCTCCGAGTTGTCGTAGTTCGGCTGGAAATCGACGGTGTCCATGTCGATGTCGGCGAGGACGGCAAGCGCCGCCTTCGTCAGCCGTGCCTCGGTATATCGGTAGGCCGCCGGCGGATCGCCGTCGACCGAGCCGAAATTGCCTTGGCCGTCGATCAGCGGCACCCGCAGCGAGAAGTCCTGCGCCATGCGGACCATCGCGTCGTAAATCGACTGGTCGCCATGCGGGTGATACTTACCGATCACGTCGCCGACGACGCGCGCGGACTTCACGTATTTCTTGTCCGGGGTGTGTCCCTGCTCATGCATCGAATAGAGGATGCGCCGGTGCACCGGCTTGAGCCCGTCGCGCGCATCGGGCAACGCACGCGACACGATCACGCTCATCGCGTAATCGAGGTAGGACTTCTTCATCTCGTCGAGAATGGAAACGGGACGAATATCTGAGGGCACCGGCGGCTCGCCGGGCTTGTCGTCTTCGGGTTCGGACAAAGGGGAAATCCGGTCAGTTCTGCTGGGGAATCATATAGACCATTGAAGGCCTGATAACCACCCTTGCGCGGCGCCGCAAGCCGTTTTTCCCTTCGTTTTTTCATGCACTTACCGGCCGCATTGCAGGTTTGCGACGCGCCTGCTTAGCCCGGCGGTTGCAAGGTCGCGAAGGCCTGGTGGAACCGGCCTTCGCAACGCCCTGATCATCCGATTATTGGCCGAAAATCACCGCGTGCATGATCCGCCCGGGCATGAAGGTGAAAAGCCCGGCAATGACCAGCGCGCCGAAGAAAATGCCGATCATCGTGAACTTGTGGCGGCGGACGTTGTGGTTCCGCGCGGCCGTCACGCCGAGCACCAGCATGATCAGCGAGAAGATCGACAGCAGATGGATCGGGCTCCCCGGGCCCACCAGCTTGATCTGATGGATCCAGAACGAGCTCCCGGCGACCACCAGCATCAGGATCACCCAGATCCAGCCCAGCGTCCGGTGCGGCAGCGTGCCCTTCGGTGCGGCGAGCTGGATGGAGCCAAGCACGAAGGCCGCCATCGCGGCAAAGGCATGGAGCGGGATCGCAGGCGCAGCGTCGAGCAGTGGCGCGAGGCTCATGATGGCAGCCCTCGAGTGAAGCTCGCGGCCAGACGTCGCTCGCCGCAGGCCAATGTAAATATCATTCACATTGACCTGTGTCAAAGTTCGGGGAACCCGCGCTGGCCGTCCTCGGTTGGACAAGGTCAAGCAGGCGCTTAGAGAGTTATCCTCAAAATCCACACGAGGAGACTTCCGCGACAAATCTCAACGCCGCTCCGGGATAATGATCTTCACGGAACGGCGTCTGACGGAATCTCGGAAAGCCTGACCTCCGGTCAGAACGGGATGTCGTCGTCCATGTCGCTGTTGCGGCTGCCGCCGCCGGCGGCGACCGCACGGCGTGGCGCCGAGCTGACCGGACCGGACGAGCCGAAATCGCTGCCGCCGCCATCATCGGCGAAGCTGCCGCCTCCGCCGCCCCGCCCGTCGAGCATGGTGAGGTTGGAGTTGAAGCCCTGCAGCACGACCTCGGTCGAGTACTTCTCGACGCCGCTCTGGTCGGTCCATTTGCGGGTCTGCAATTGACCCTCGATGTACACCTTGGCGCCCTTCTTCAGATACTGCTCGGCGACCTTGCAGAGGCCCTCGTTGAAGATCACGACGCGGTGCCACTCGGTCTTTTCCTTGCGCTCGCCGGTGCCCTTGTCGCGCCAGGTCTCCGAGGTGGCGATGGAAAGATTTGCGATCGGTCGGCCGTCCTGCGTCCGCCGGATTTCCGGATCCTTGCCGAGGTTTCCAACCAGGATCACCTTGTTCACGCTTCCCGCCATCGCATCATCTCCGCTCAAAAACCGGGCGCCGGACATCGGCCGCCACTCTCAACCATCGCCACTTACTTGCAGGCGCCGCGAATGACCTATACGGCCGGTGCCGGCTCGATGCCCTCGCCGTCGCGCGGTTATCCACGATATTCAAGATATAGCATCGCAGCCGACACTGTTCCAGTTTTGTTCGCCACAACCAGCCGTAGAAGCAGCCGGTGGTCATGGAGTCGCCGCCGATTTCGGTCCGACCACCAGCGGGCTCTGACGCCTTACGAAAATGTAAGTTAAATCAACGCCTTGCCTTGTCGACACTTCCTCTGCGAGTGTTGCATTTGGGAGACGGCGCTTCAGGTTGAATCAGCGTATAGCTACCACCCATCAGACGGGCGCTCGCGTCTGAAGTCGCGCTTCGGGACCGTTGGAAGCCGATTGGGAAGCTGGGGGTTTGATTATGAAGAAGTTTTTGCTCGCTACGGTTGGCCTGATTGCATTCGCTGCGCCTGCCGCGGCTGCCGATCTCGCTGCGCGCCCCTACACAAAGGCGCCGCCGATGATCGCCGCCGTCTATGACTGGAGCGGCTTCTACATCGGCGCCAACGGCGGCTGGGGCTCGAGCCACAATTGCTGGGACCAGGTCCCGGGCGGCATCTTCATCGGCTCGGATGGTTGCCACGACGCGACCGGCGGCGTTGCCGGTGGTCAGATCGGCTATCGCTGGCAGGCGGGCACCTGGGTGTTCGGCCTCGAAGCGCAGGGCAACTGGGCTGACCTGAAGGGCAGCAACAACAGCGCGATCTTCCCGGGCCTGTTCACCAACCAGAGCAAGATCGACGCGTTCGGCCTGTTCACCGGCCAGATCGGCTACGCCGTCAACAACGTGCTGCTCTACGCCAAGGGCGGTGCGGCGCTGACCGACAATCGCTTCAACACCTACTTCACGCCGACCGGCGTCCTCGCCGGCAGCGCGAGCGACACCCGCTGGGGCGGCACCATCGGCGCCGGCATCGAAGTCGGCTTCGCGCCGAACTGGACCGCCGGCGTCGAATACGACCACCTGTTCATGCAGGACAAGACCTACAACCTCACCACCCCGACCGGCGCGCTGTTCAGCAACATCCGCGATCGCCAGGACGTCGACCTCGTCACCGTCCGCGTGAACTACAAGTGGGGCGGCCCGGTGGTTGCGCGCTACTGATCGCGTGACACGGATTTGATCCAGACGAAAGGCCGGCTTCGCGCCGGCCTTTTTTTTGCGAGGGCGGTGCGCTCCAACGTCGGACCGCCTGATGTGCTCGACAGCTACTACACCGAGTTGCGCAGCTTCGGCGACATCAAGGGCCGGCTCGCCTACGCCGACGGCGCGACGCTGTGGTTCGTGAACGGCGGCGCCGCGGTCGGCGACATCCTGCACCGCTACAATGCCGGGCTCGCGCCGCCCTCGGTCTCGGCCAGTGACACGCGCTGGAGCTGGACCGTCGGCGCCGGCGTCGAATACATGTTCGCCGCCAACTGGTCGGCCAAGCTCGCGTACAATTACATCGATCTCGGCAAGGTCGCGCCGACCCAGTACACGCCGGCGATCAACGATCGCTCGGAGTGGAAGGACACCTTCCACACCGTCAAGCTCGGCATCAATTACCACTTCAACGCGCTGAGCCCGGTCGTATCAGCGAAATACTGAGCTACCGGCGGTCGCTTCGCATCGGAGAAAAGAGCCGGCCTTGCGCCGGCTTTTCGTTGCGTGCAAGCGCGCGCTTCGCCGAGCCATTTTCCGTGCATTGTGGTTTCACGGATACACAACTTCCAAGATTTCTAAGTAGAAACACGCGATCGTCACACGACACTGCTGTGACGTTCCCTTCAGTGTTTGAAGGGACAACAAGAAAATGGGACTGGGACTTTGAAAATCAGGAATGTTTTGCTGGCTTCGGCCGGCATGTTTGCCCTCAGCGCAATTGCACCGGCAATGGCCGCCGACATGGCGGCACGCGCGCCTTACGTGAAGGCTCCGCAGCCGGCCGCGATCTACAACTGGACCGGCTTCTACATCGGCGGCTTCGGTGGCTATGCCAGCGAGGACTCCGGCAACCCGAAGATGGAAGGCGGCTTCGGCGGCGGCACCGTCGGCTACAACTGGCAGGCCGGCAACATCGTGTACGGCCTCGAGGCTGACGGCGCCTGGGCTGACGTCAATGCGTCCGCTACCGCTTTCGGCATCACCGCGACGAGCAAGATCGACGCGCTCGGCACCGCGCGCGGCCGCATCGGCTTCGCCGTCGACAAGGTGCTGTTCTACGGCACCGGCGGCTACGCCTGGGCCGACAACAAGCTCACCCTCAGCGCGGGCGGCGTGAACGTCTCGCAGAGCAACTTCCACTCCGGCTGGACCGTCGGCGCCGGCATCGAGGCGTTCATCGCGCCACAGTGGTCGATCAAGGGCGAGTACCTGTATCGCAGCCTCGGCGGCGAGACCTACTTCGGCATTCGGTCTGCCGACATCAACCTGCACACCGTGCAGTTCGGCGTGAACTATCACTTCGGCGGCCCGATCGTCGCCAAGTACTGAGCGAAAAGCAGACCTCACGGTCTCGAAAAGGCCGGCCTCGCGCCGGCCTTTTTTGCGTCCGGGAACCGGGCCCTGCTGACGGCTGCTGCCAACAGGCAAACTATCCGTTGATGGACGCGACTCAGCACTGGAAATTGTCGGCCGTTCTTCCTACGTTCCAGTCTTCTCACCCATCGGCGCAAGGTCCCGGCAGCACCGGCGATGCGCGCCCAAAAGGCGCCCGATCATGCGCCCGGAAATGTCGCTATGGATGAAGTGCTCAAGGCGAAGCGCCAACAGACCGCCGGCTCCTCATCGCGCGCCATCACGATCCGCGGCGCGCGCGAACACAATCTGAAGAACATCGACGTCGAGATTCCGCGCGACAAGCTCGTGGTGTTCACCGGCCTGTCGGGCTCCGGTAAGTCGTCGCTCGCGTTCGACACCATCTATGCCGAGGGCCAGCGCCGCTACGTCGAGTCGCTGTCGGCCTATGCGCGCCAGTTCCTCGAGATGATGCAGAAGCCCGACGTCGACCAGATCGACGGCCTGTCGCCTGCGATCTCGATCGAGCAGAAGACCACGTCGAAGAACCCGCGCTCCACCGTCGGCACCGTCACCGAGATCTACGACTACATGCGCCTGCTGTGGGCGCGCGTCGGCGTGCCCTATTCGCCGGCTACCGGGCTGCCGATCGAGAGCCAGATCGTCTCGCAAATGGTCGACCGCGTGCTGGCGCTGCCGGAAGGCACCCGCCTCTACCTGCTGGCGCCGGTCGTTCGCGGCCGCAAGGGCGAGTACAAGAAGGAGCTCGCCGAGTATCTCAAGAAGGGCTTTCAGCGCGTCAAGATCGACGGCACCTTCCATGAGCTGTCGGAGGCGCCCGCGCTCGACAAGAAATTCCCGCACGACATCGACGTCGTGGTCGACCGCATCGTGGTGCGTCCCGACCTCTCCCAGCGCCTCGCCGAAAGTTTCGAGACCGCGCTGAAGCTCGCCGAGGGCCTCGCCGTGATCGAATACGCCGACGCGCCGGCAGCGGCACCGGCCGAGGACAAGAAGAAGACCGCGAAGATCCACGACAAGAGCGGGCCCGAGCGCATCCTGTTCTCGGAGAAATTCGCCTGCCCGGTCTCCGGCTTCACGATCCCCGAGATCGAGCCGCGCCTGTTCTCGTTCAACAACCCCTATGGCGCGTGTCCGGCCTGCGGCGGTCTCGGCGTCGAGCAGCATATCGACGAAGACCTGGTCATTCCCGACAAGGAGCTGACCTTGCGCAAGGGCGCGATCGCGCCGTGGGCGAAATCGTCCTCGCCCTATTACATCCAGACCCTGACTGCGCTCGGCAAGCATTACAAGTTCACGCTCGACACCAAGTGGAAGGACCTGACCAAGAAGGTGCAGGCCGCGCTGCTGCACGGCTCGGGCGACGACGAGATCAAGTTCTCCTATGAGGACGGCGTCCGCTCCTACGACACCAAGAAGCCGTTCGAGGGCGTCGTCACCAACATCAATCGCCGCTACCGCGAGACCGAGAGCGAGTGGGCGCGCGAGGAGCTCGGCAAGTATTTCTCGGACGTGCCCTGCGCCGGCTGCAACGGCTACCGGCTGAAGCCGGAGGCGCTGTGCGTCAAGATCGGGGCTAAGCATATCGGCGAGATCTCCGAGCTTTCGGTCAGGCGCGCCGGCGAATGGTTCGAGACGGTGCCGGAGGCGCTGAATGCGCAGCAGAACGAGATCGCCGCGCGCATCCTCAAGGAGATCCGCGAGCGCCTGACCTTCCTGCTCGACGTCGGCCTCAATTACCTGACGCTGTCGCGCTCCTCAGGCACGCTGTCCGGCGGCGAGAGCCAGCGCATCCGTCTGGCCTCGCAGATCGGGTCGGGCCTGACCGGCGTGCTCTACGTGCTGGACGAGCCGTCGATCGGCCTGCACCAGCGCGACAACGCCCGGCTGCTCGACACGCTGAAGCGGCTTCGCGACCTCGGCAATACCGTGGTCGTGGTCGAGCATGACGAGGACGCCATCCGGCTTGCCGACTACGTGCTCGACATCGGACCCGGCGCCGGCATGCATGGCGGCCACATCGTCGCCGAAGGCACGCCCGACCAGATCATGCGCAACCCGAAATCGCTGACCGGCAAGTATCTCACCGGCGAGCTTTCGGTGCCCGTGCCCGACCGGCGGCCGCCGAACCACCGGCGCACCATCAAGGTGATCAACGCCCGCGGCAACAATCTGAAGAACGTCTCGGCCGAGATTCCGCTCGGCCTGTTCACCTGCGTCACCGGCGTCTCCGGCGGCGGCAAGTCGACCTTGCTGATCGACACGCTGTACAAGTCGATCGCGCGCAAGCTGAACAATGCCAGCGAAGGCGCGGCCCCGCACGACCGCATCGAGGGCCTCGAGCACATCGACAAGATCATCGACATCGACCAGTCGCCGATCGGCCGCACGCCGCGTTCGAACCCCGCGACCTATACCGGCGCATTCACGCCGATCCGCGAATGGTTCGCCGGCCTCCCCGAGGCCAAGGCGCGCGGCTACGAGCCCGGGCGGTTCTCCTTCAACGTCAAGGGCGGTCGCTGCGAGGCCTGCCAGGGCGACGGCGTCATCAAGATCGAGATGCACTTCCTGCCCGACGTCTACGTCACCTGCGACACCTGCAAGGGCAAGCGCTACAACCGCGAGACGCTTGAGGTGCTGTTCAAGGGCAAGAGCATCGCCGACGTGCTCGACATGACGGTCGAGGAAGCCGCCGACTTCTTCAAGGCAGTGCCGCGCGTGCGCGAGACCTTCCAGACCCTGCACCGCGTCGGCCTCGACTACATCCATGTCGGCCAGCAGGCCACCACGCTGTCCGGCGGCGAGGCCCAGCGCGTCAAGCTGGCCAAGGAGCTGTCAAAGCGCGCCACCGGCCGCACGCTCTACATCCTGGACGAGCCGACCACCGGCCTGCACTTCCACGACGTCGCAAAACTGCTGGAGGTGCTGCACGAGCTGGTCGCCCAGGGCAACACGGTGGTGGTGATCGAGCACAACCTCGAAGTCATCAAGACCGCCGACTGGGTGATCGACCTCGGCCCCGAAGGCGGCGACGGCGGCGGCGAGATCGTCGCCTGGGGCCCGCCCGAGGACATCGTCAAGGCGCCGCGCAGCTACACCGGCAAGTTTCTGGCCCCGGTGCTGAAGAAGGGGAACAGCAAGCCGAGGAAGAGCTCGGCGAGCGAGGCGGCGGAGTAGTTTAGGAAGCCCCCTATTCCGGGGTCAATCGTGGATATCCTCAGTGCGCCAAAGCGTTTTTGACTGGTCTTAGAATGGGCGTCGACTGGTTTCGCAAGCAGTCTTGGTCGCAAGAGGATCAAACCGAATTTTGGCGGCGCTTGAACAGAGCGCGGGAGACAAATCGGGCGCAGTACGTCTTCGTTCAAGGCTTCACTCTGATGGAAATCGGGCAGCGATACGACGCCGATGCGATAGCTCTCTTCAACCACGTGATCGATCGCTACCCT
Source organism: Bradyrhizobium sp. USDA 3240 (assembly GCF_054063295.1). Lineage (NCBI taxonomy): Bacteria > Pseudomonadati > Pseudomonadota > Alphaproteobacteria > Hyphomicrobiales > Nitrobacteraceae > Bradyrhizobium > Bradyrhizobium sp. USDA 3240. The sequence goes on along the minus strand of NZ_JBSSGD010000002.1, from coordinate 8,642,190 downwards.
AATTCCATTACCGTCGTGCAAGCGCTCTCCGCAAAAGCCGACTGTCTTTTAAGGTCAAGAGACATTGAGGGCGCGCTGACTTACTATGAGCATGCGATCCAGAGGATGCGTGTCAAGCCGAGTGTCCAGACATGGGCGTGGCTTGAACTTGCGTGGGTCGTCGCGACTAACGAACTCTCGAACCGCTATGAGACTGCCCTTGCGGTCCTTGATGAGTTCGGGAATCGAGCAGCATTGTTTCCCGTGGTAGTATTCCGCGTCTACGGTAGCCGCGCCCTCATCATGAACACCTACGGATTGACCGACCTTGCCGCGAACAACGCACGCACAGCGCTTAGTGCGGCCGACCAGGAAGAGTCCGGACTTCGATACCGTCCGAAGTTCGGTGTTGTGGGACCAAGGTACGATGACATCCGGGCACGCTTAGCGGCAATTGCGTCCGCGTGAAATTCGGTACCGGGCACGCTGGTAAGCAGCGCGGACCAGCGCGTAGGATGGGTAGAGCGAAGCGAAACCCATCAACTCATCCTGCGGCCCGAATGATGGGTATCGCTTCGTTCCACCCATTCTACGGATTCCCTCGGTAAGTGGCTATCTGCCAGACGTTCGCCCATGTATCCCGGACCATCGCGCGCCTGTCGCCATAAGGCGTATCCGCAGGGGTCTCGATCGATTCAGCGCCTACCGCAATCGCGCGCCGGTAGGTCTCGTCCGCGTTCTCAACATAGACATAGAGAAAGGCCGGCATGGCGTCCCGTACGCCTCCGCCGTCGCTGATAAGGATGATCGAGTCTCCGATCCGAATTTCCGTTGGCGCGCCGGACCGGACGTCGCCCTCCGCATCGAAAACGTCTCTCAGGAATCCGGCCAAACCGGTGAGGTCGCGCGTGACAATTCGCGGTATGACGGAAGGCCAGCCGGCGGGCTTGAACTGGGGCATGCGTCTGTCTTTGCCTAGGCCACGACGATGCGCCGTAGATTAGAGCAGTAGCCCGGATGAGCGAAGCGATATCCGGGAGCCTTCTCGTAGTCGTCGACCTCTGTCCGCATGTCGCTTCGCTCATGCGGGCTACAACAACCGTCCCCTCGCCTCCGCGCTATACCGCCCAATAATTCGGGTGCGTGTAGCCGTGCGAGCGGTCGCCCCAGTCGAACTCGTCGCCGTCGAACTCGGACGGGCCAGTGCGCAGATCGTCCAGCGTCACCTCGGCCTCAAAGGCCTGGCGCGCGGGATCGAACTTCAGGGCCGTCCACTTGACCGGATAATGGTGGTGGCTGCTGAGCACGCCGCCCGTCTTGATCACGGCGTAGGCCACCGTTCCGCTCACCTTGTCGAGCATCAGCCGCTCGATCGATCCGAGTTTTGAGCCATCACGCCCGAACACGCAGACATGCTCGACGCGGTCGCTGGGCACCAAGGTATGATGCATGGCATCCTCCCTGTCTTCCCTTGTTCGGAGGGGATTATAGGCCTGTCGTCCCGGTCAGCCAACGGGTCGCGCGAGGAAGCGTCAGGCGGCTCGAAGGTCGTAGGGTGGGTTAGCCGAAGGCGTAACCCACCGCTCCTCCGCGAGGAAGGTGGTGGGTTACGCTTCGCTAACCCACCCTACGCACCGTGCTTCGCACCTACTCCGTCCGTCTCAGAAACGCCCCGAACGCGCGCGGGCCGTCGCCGACCTTGACCTCGCCGATCACCTTGAGCTCGGCGGCATCGATCACACTCAGCGTGTTGCTCTCCCAGTTCGCGACCACGATGCGTTTGCCGTCGGCGGTCGCCTCGATGCCCTCGGGGTAGTCGCCCACCGTGATCCGCTTCACCAGCTGCAACGTCGTAAGATCGAACACGCTGACCTTGCCGTCATACTGGTCGGTGACGAAGCCGCGGCCCTGCGCCAGCGCCACCGCATAGGGTCGCAGGCCGACATGGACGCGGCCGATCTCGCGCGCGGTTAAGATGTCGATCACCGAGACGTCGTTGGAGCCGACATTGGCGGTGTAGGCGCGCTTGCCGTCGGCATCGATGGTAACGCCGAACGGACGGGTCCCGACCTTCACGATCCCTCTCCGCTCGTGGGCGGAAATGTCTGATATCGAAAGGCTGTCGTCGTCGCGGTCGGCCGAGAGCAGCAGCCGCCCGTCCGGCGTGACGGCAAGCCCGGATGGCGATGCGCCGACCGCGAGACTGGCGACGACACGTTGCTCCCTGGCATCGATCACCCGCACCGCGGCGGCATACCAGTCGGCGACATAGACGGTTGCGCCGTCGGGCGCCACCGCGATGCCGAGCGGCCCGCCGCCGACCTCGACCCGGCCGACCACCTTTCGCGCCGACGCGTCGACCACCGTGACCGCCTTGGCGTCCGGGCTCGTCACATAGGCGAAGCGGCCGTCGTTGCTGACGGCAACGCCCGCGGGCTTGCCGCCGATCGCGATGGTCGCGACCGGCTTCGAGGTCGCAAGATCGACCACCGTCAGATCGTCGCTGAGCTGGTTGGTGACGAACGCCTCCTCGGCGCGCGCGCCGCTGAGACTGGCGAGCAGCGCCACCAGCGCGATCGCGCGCATGCTCAGCTGCCGCTCTCGATCTTCTTCTTCAGCGCCGCCAGCCCGCCGCGGTAGAGCTCGCTCACGGCCTTCACCGCGGCCTCGTCGTTCAGGTCCGGCGGCGGATCGTTGTTGGGAAAGCCGCGATAGAACGCGCCGGCCCATTCCAGCTTCGTCTTGCCGCCAGGCGCCGGCGACACCGACAGCGTCGAGGAGTAATTTGTGACCGGCAGCACCTTCACGTCGACAGCCGTGATCCGGTATGAATAGCTCATCATCTCGGGCTCGTATTTGTAGAGCTCCTCGTCGATGGTAATGCCGGGGGCCAGTGTCAGCCGCCGCGTGGCGCCGATCTCGTTGCCCTTCTCGCCCTCGGTCTTGGCGACACCGGCAAGCCAGCTCATGTCCTGGAAATTGCCGATCACCGCCCACACCTTGGCCTGCGGCGCATCGATCTCGATAGATTCGCGCACCTTCTGGCGGGTCGGCCCATGGGCCCAGGCGGCCCCCAATACGGCCAATGCCGCCACCAACACGCCGGCCTTCGCGATCGTCGATCTCATCCCTGGTCTCTCCCGATGTCCGTCGGTCATGCGCCGCCTGGCGCATGCCGCAGTTTATGGTTCGAGGTTCTAGACTAGATCGGGGGCCGGCTTCTTGCACCAGAGCGAAGTCGCGGCCGCCGGCTTCCCCGCGAGGCAAGCCTGCCGGGATCGGCGTCACTCCTCGATCGCCGCCTCGACGAACCCCTTCGGATCGTCGCAGAACTCGCGCATCAGCCGGTAGTGATCGGTGTCCCGCAGGTTGACCGGCTCGAGCCCGCTTTTGCTGAGCCGCAGCAGCGTCGCGTCGGGATAGGCCATCAGGACCGGCGCATGCGTCGCCATGATCACCTGGCAGTGGCCGGTGCCGTTCATCCGGTGCAGCAGCTTGAGGAATTCAATCTGCCGTGACGGCGACAGGGCGGATTCCGGCTCGTCGAACATGAAGATGCCCTGCCGTTGGCAGCGCTCCTCGAAAAAGCGTAGGAAGCCCTCGCCGTGGGAATGCGACAGGAAGTCCGGCGGCAACGCGCCGACGTCCTGCGCTGCCTCGTCCAGATATCGTGCAACCGAGAAGAAGCTTTCGGCGCGGAAGAACCAGCCATTGGTGACCTTGGGCAACCAGCTCGCACGCAGCGCTGACGCCAGCGAACCGCCCATTTTCTCCAGCGCACGACCATGGTCGACCGCGCGATAGCCCTTGCCGCCGCCGGCGTCGTCATAGCCGCCATCACGGCGATGCCTTCCAGCAGCGTCGACTTGCCGGTGCCGTTCTCGCCGACAATGATGCTGATCGCCTTGTCGAAGCTGAGTTCGAATTCGTCGCGCAGCAGCGGCAGCACGAACGGATATCCGTTGCGATTGGGGATGCGCTCGGGATCGAGCCAGACGCGCCTCAGATACGGCGCGGGCATGTTGATCGGGCGGTGTCGTCCTCTGGCCATTCGTCCTGCTTCCGGCACGCCGCGGCGGCGCCAACCACGATCCCAGATCGAGGTGACCCCGTCAAGAACACAACGGGAACGCGTGGACTGGTCTGGCGCGCATGTCGGCGCACAATGCTAGGTTCAACGTCCCGCGCATGCGACGCGGAATCAGCAAGCCTTGTTGGGATCCCCGAAATGACAACTTCGCCTCCAGAAGGGTTCAAGCTCCTGCCGAGCCGCCCAGGGTTCATCGACCATAATGGCCCCTACTACTGGCGCGAGACCGGCGACGCCACGCCTGAATGGGGATTTCAGAGCGACGAGCGGCACGGCAATCCCTACGGCTACATTCATGGCGGGGCGATCCTCGGCTTTCTCGATACCGCCCTTGGCAGTGCCGTGTTCATGGCAACCAAACGCAAATGCGCGACCGTTTCGCTGGACACCCGCTTCGTCGGCGGCGCCGCGCCGGGTCCATGGATCATCGGCCGCACGACCTTGAAGAAGGTGACGCGGACTTTCGCTTTCGTCGATGCGGAAGCCTTCGCCGGCGACAAGCTGCTGGTGACAGCCGCCGCCGTCTTCCGCGTGTTCGACGACTGAGCCGATGCCAAGTCGTGCCTACATGCTCTTCCGCAAGGCGATCCTTACCGAGCAGCAAGCGGTCTGCATCTATGATGGCCGGCCGCGAGAGCTATGCCCGCATATCATCGGCCACAACAAAAGCGGCGAAGAGGTCGTGCTGGCCTGGCAGTTCGCCGGCGAAAGTTCGGGCAGGCTGCCGCAATGGCGCTGCCTGCGGCTTGCCCAGGTCACTGCCCTCAGCCTGCGCAAGGGCGCCTGGCACGAGGGCGGCTCGCACCGCACCGAGCAGACCTGCGTCAGCGCGATCGACCTCGATATCAACGTTCACGTCCGCAAGCGGCGGTGAGCGGCGCGGCCCTTGCCAGTTGCGAGAATGCGGATGTGTGACCCACACCACGCACTCCCCGTCGTCCCGGCGAAGGCCGGGACCCATTGCCACCACTGTCAGTTGCAAGATGAAGGTCTCGCCGCGTGCCTTTGCGATGGCCGCGGCGTATGGGTCCCCTGAGTTCACAAACGAAGTGCAACACTTCCTTGAGGAGGTGTTGCCATGGGGCGGACTTACAAGCAGCTCTCTCTGGACGACCGATGCGAGATTGCCTGTCTATCGGCCAATGGCAGCTCGGTCCGGCAAATCGCGGCAGCTCTGGATCGCTCGCCATCAACAATCTCTCGGGAACTGAGCCGTAATCGGAGCGTTCAGGCTGGCTACAAGCCAAATTATGCCCAGCAACAGATGCGAGCGCGGCGCTGGACGGGCGGACGCCTCGAACGGGAGCCCGTCCTGCGCCGCGCGGTGTTGCAACGCCTTCGCCGAGGTTGGTCGCCGGAGCAGATCGCCGGCCGGCTGGCCCGCGAGTGCGGGCACAAGGTGATCTCCCACGAGACCATCTACCGCTTCATCTATGGCCAACTCAGGCGCACCTCGGACTTCAACTGGCGACGCTACCTGCCGCGCGCCAAGAGCAAGCGCGGCCTCCGCGGCAAGCGAGGCGGCAGCCCCGCAAGCTTCATCGAAGGCCGTGTTTCCCTGGCAAATCGGCCCCTTGAGGTTGCCGACCGTAGCGTCGCCGGGCATTGGGAGGCCGATTTGATGATGTTCTCGAAGTACGGTCAGGCCGTGCTGACCGTGCATGAGCGCACCTCTCGCCTGCTGCTCGGCATCCGCCTTGCCAGCAAGGTTGCGCGCGGTGTCGCACGCCATCTCGTCCGCTTCTTCGCTGCCCTTCCACAAGAGCTGCGCCAGACCGTCACCTTCGACAACGGCACCGAGTTTGCCGGTCACCTGGCGCTACATCGCCTCTCGATCGAGACCTTCTTCTGCGATCCCCACGCGCCCTGGCAGAAGGGTGGTATCGAGAACGCCATCGGCAGGATGCGCCGCTTCATCCCTCGCAAAACGGATCTCGTAACCCTCTCGACCGCCAGATTCCGCCAGTTCATCGCCACCTACAACAACACCCCACGCAAATGCCTTGACTACCGCACGCCTGCGGAGTCCTTTGCCGATCAAGTGTTGCACTTCGAGTGTGAATCCACCTCCTGGCTTTCGCCAGGACGACAGCGAAGGATGTGGCGCGGTATCGACTCCAGCAAACGCCGGGACGACGCGTGGAGAGACCAGAGGACGCCCCCTACGGCCGCTCCGCCTCTTCCAGCACTTCCAGCACCAGCTCCATCGTCATCAGCACGGGATTATCGCCGCGCACCAGACGTCCCTCGGCGATGCCGCCGAGATAGTCGACCAGCGCGACGTCGAGACTGGCGCGCATCCGGCGATTGGCGTCGGGCGCGATCTGCCCCGCGGTCACCGCAAGCTCGGTCGCGAACGGCACCACGCTGTGGCCACCGCTGAAGACCGCGCCGATGGTCGAGCCGACGCCGCCATGCAGACGCGCGCGCAGAATGCCGTGCTCACGGCAGAATCCCTCCAGAGCACAGGCGAAATCCTGGTTCGGCCGCAGCCGCAACGCGAAGGCATGGTTCGTGGTCTTCGCACCCGTCGGCGCGCTGGCGACCGGACCGAACAGCTTGAAATTGGTCTCGCTGTCGGGCTCGGCGACGAACGTCGCGCCGTCGATCCCGAACGCGCTGACCTCGAACGGCTCGGCGACGATCGTTTCATCCGGCAGCATGTGTCCGCCGTTGAAGCGACCGTCGGCCTCCGTCCACAAGCCATGGCAATGGAAGAACGGTGCGCCGTCGCGTTCGCCGAAGGTCAGCGCCGCGAGCTTGAGCCGCGTCACGCCAACGGGACGGAACGTGTCGCTGTAGAACGCGGCATTGACGCCGTCCTTCGACAGCGCCGGCATCACATAGGCGAACGGCCCGAGCGCCCCACCGGTCGCGCTCAGCACGCCGCCGGAAAATCCTTCCGCCGCAAAGCCGCGACGCACGGCTTCGAGCAAGGGAATGCCGGCTTCGAGCACGAATGAAAAAGCGCGGCCGCGCGCGGCAACCCATTGGATGCGCTCGGGGATGGGAGCGCCAGGCTGGGCGATGCTGCGCATCGCCTCACGCGCCCGTTGATTTGGGTGTTACCTCGAGCAGCCCGCGCGCTTCGAGTTCGTCGCGGATCAGCCGCTTCGGCACCTTGCCGTAGCCGGACTTCGGCAGCGCCTCCCAGAAGAAGAAGCGTTTCGGCATCTTGTAGCGCGGCACCTTTGGCGCGAGGTACGCCGCAAGCTCCGCCTCCGCGACCGCTTCGGTGCCCTCGCGCGCGACACAGACGGCAATGCCGACCTCGCCCCAGAACGGGTCGGGCACGCCGAGCACCGCGACCTCGCCGACCGCGGGATGCGTCAACAGCTTCTCCTCGATCTCGCGCGGATAGATGTTGGAGCCGCCGGAGATGTACATGTCGGAGGCGCGGCCGGTGATATAGACAAAACCCTCCTCGTCCATGTGGCCGAGGTCGCCGGTACGGAACCAGCCGTCGCGAAACGCCTTCGCATTGGCCTCGGGGTTGTCGTAATAGCCGGCGAACACGCCGGGGCCGATCACGCAGATCTCGCCGGTCTCGTGCGCCTTCAGCTCGCGTCCGTCGTCGCCCTGGATCGAGACCTGCATGCCGGTGCGCTCGAAGCCGCAGGTGCCGATCCGCGCATGCGGTCCGTCCTCGGGATCGTGCAGGCCGGGCGGCAGCACCGTGATGTTGCCGGTGACCTCGCCGAGGCCGAAATACTGCACCAGCACGCCGCCGAGCTTGTGCAGCGCCGCCTTCTGGTCCTCGCGATACATCGGCGCGCCGGCATAGATGATATAGCGCAGCGAGGAATGGTCGTGCTGGTCGGCGGCGGGATGTTCGACCATCATCTTCAAAATGGTCGGCACCGTGAACATGTTGCTGACGCGATATTTGGCGATCAGCCGGTACGCCTCGGTGATGTCGAACTTCTCCGACGGCAGCAGGATGGTCGGCACGCCGCGCGCGGTCTGCACCAGCTGATGCACGCCGGCGCCATGCGACAGCGGCGCCACCACCAGCGAGGCGTCCCGTTCGGTGGTGCCGGGCATCAGGTCGGCGAGATGGTTGGTGATCACGAAGGCCATCTGGCCGTGGGTCAGCACCGCGGCCTTGGAGCGGCCGGTGGTGCCGGAGGTGAAAAAGAACCAGCAGGGATCGTCATATTCGACAGCAACGTTCTCGACCGCAGCGCCGGCATGCTTGGCAATGACGTCGCCGACCGTGGCCTCGCCGAAGGTCCCCTCCTCGCCGATCCGCCAGACGAATTCGAGCGCGGGATTGGCGGCCGCCTTGGCGTGCTCCGGGAAATCGGCATGGCACAGAAACGCCTTGGCGCCCGAGGCCGCCGCCAGATAGGCGACCTCATCCGGCATCAGGCGGAAATTGGTCGGCACCCAGACCGCGCCGAGCCGGAAGGCCGCAAACATCGACCAGAACATCTCGTCGCAGTTCTTCGAATGCACCAGGATACGGTCGCCCTTGCCGATACCGCGCGCGGCGAGCGCTGCCGCCAGCGCCGAGACGTTCTGGTCGATATGGCGCCACGACCAGGCCTTCTCGTTCCAGATGAAGCCGGGACGATCGCCGTGGCGGCGGGCGTTCTGGGTCAGGATGTAGGCGAGGTTCATCACCCGGCGCGACACCCGCGCGATCCCGCCGCGCGGCGCGGTCAGCTCGGTCCCGCTCATTGCCGCCACGCCGATACGCACAACAGACAAGGCATGGTCAGGACGGTCATCAGGTGTTTCCTCGGTCAGAACCGGGCGTCTTCAAGCGCCGCAAGGGATTGGTGCGCCCCGGTTTATCGCCAAGCAGCGCGCCTCGGCAAGGCCCGCCGGGCGCGGCGCGATGATACCGCGCCGACGGCAGCCAACCCGAGGATGCTTGGCCCGAGACCGCTATTGCGGATGCTTGGCCAGGTCCTGCTCGCTCAGGTTCCAGTCCTGCCAGAGCTGCAAGGCGCCGATCAAGGCGACCAGCCCGCCGAGCAGGATGTGCCAGAGCTGCAGCGCCTGGTCTTCCGAATAGCCGAAGATGTTGGGCGACGCGATCAGCCAGAGGCCGAGCACGATGCTCGCCACCTCCTCCCAGCGATGCAGCGCGACATATTCGAGCTGGGCGAGGCCCAGCACCAGCATGCCGACCACGAAGCTGTTGAGCACCAGGTGGCTGCGCTCGACATCGACGACGTCGCTGACCTGCATCGGAAACCAGGGCGAGACCATGATCAGCACGCCGAGCAGCATGCCGAGCCAGTCCTCCCAGGGGCGGTGTGTGCCGAAGAAACGATTGTCCGACATGACGAACCTCCTTGCGACAAGGGGCATACGTCAGCGGCCGGCCTCACCACTCGGTACCAGACGACCATTGGGCCGCATCCGGGGGCGTATGTCTGGGAACAAGCCTAATCGAATTGCATCGGCCCGCAAGCCCGATCCGCGCATGTGCGATGCGGCAGGATCGCCGGGTGCGGCTCGCGAGCGATTTGGCAGCGTCAGCGCGGCGCCGAGCAATGCGGCGGTCAGGCCGGCCAAAATGCGCATCTCGTCAATCCACAAATGCCAATTTGCGGGTTGGTCGCGGCTTTGCACCGGCGGGTTCACGCGCTTAGATCAAGGCCTGTGAATCAACCGGGATTTTGCGATGGCTGCCGTCCGCGACAACAAGGCCGAGAGGCGCTTCGAACTCGACACCGAGGGCGGCACCGCCTTTGCGAATTACCGGCAGACGCCCTCGGCCGTCATCATCACCCATACCGAGACACCGCGCGCCCTGCGCGGCCGCGGCATCGCGTCGGAGCTGGTCAAGGGCGCGCTGGAGCTGATCCGCGCCGACGGCCACAAGGTGATCGCCGGCTGCGGCTTCGTGGTGGACTACCTCGACAAGCATCCGGAATTTGCGGACCTTGCGGGCTAGCGCCCTGCCCGGCGTCAAACGATCTTGATGGACATGTCAGGCAAGCCCTCGAGCTTGCACAGCAGCACATCGCCCTTGACGACCGGGCCGACATTCTCCGGCGTTCCGGAATAGATGATGTCGCCGGCCTTCAGTTCGAAGGCCTCGGAGAGTTTTGCGATCTGCTCGGCGACGCTCCAGATCATGTTCTTCAGATCCGAGCTCTGCCGCACCGTGCCGTTGACCGCGAGCGAGATCGCGCCTTGCGTGAAATGGCCGGTCTTGCTTGCCGGATGGATCGGCCCGAGCACCGCGGCGTGATCAAAGCTCTTGCCGATCTCCCACGGCTTCTTCTCCGCCGCCATGCCGTTCTGCAAATCACGCCGCGTCATGTCGAGGCCGAGCGCGTAGCCATAGACGTGATCGAGCGCTTTGTCGGCGGGGATGTTGGTGCCACCGGACTTCAGCGCGGCGACCAGCTCGACCTCATGGTGATAGTTCTTGGTCAGCGACGGATAGGGATGATCGGCGACCGTACCGATCGCGACGTTCTGGATCGCATCGGTCGGCTTCTGGAAGAAGAACGGCGGCTCGCGCGTCGGATCGGAGCCGCGCTCGAGGGCGTGCGCGGCGTAGTTGCGGCCGATGCAGTAGATGCGGCGGACCTGGAACACCTCGGTGGCGCCGACGATCGGGATCGTCACGGCCGGGACCGCAAACATCGCCTTCGGCGCGGCTTCGGCATGGGCCGGCACGGATTGCGCGGCGACGCCGACCAGTGCGAGGGCGCCGGTCGCAAGAATCGTCCGGCGATCGAGATCAGTCATGGGCGTTTTCATGGGAGTTTTCATGGGCGTTCTCCTTCTTGTCCGCCGATCTATAGATGCTCGCCGGCCTATAAAAAAGGGCCCGCGCTGGCGCGGGCCCTGGCGGTGTGCGGGATGATGATCCCGTCAGTGCTTGATATCTCAGTGCTTGATATCGGGTGGCAGCTTGCCGCCATTGGCCGCGAGCTTCGTCATCACCTGCTTGTGCAGCCAGATGTTCATGCTGGCGGAATCGTTGGTGTCGCCGGTGTAGCCGAGCTCCTTGGCGAGCTCCTTGCGCGCCGACAGGCTGGAGTCGATGTCGAGCGCCTTCATCAGGTCGACGATCGAGGTCCGCCACTCGAGCTTCTCGCCCTTCGCGGCAACCGCCTTGTCGAGGATCGGGGCGACATCAACGGACTGCGCGGGCGCCGCCCCGGCGGGGACCGTGGCGGGAGACGGCGATGCGCTACCGGATCCACCGGCGGGAGCTGCGCTTGTGGCCGTTCCGCCGGCGGGCGCGGCGCTGGCGCTGCTGCCGAAGATCGCGCCCATGATTTTTCCGAAAATGCTCATCGTTCGCTCCCAAGAGAGTTGAGATGTGAAGGCCGCGCGGCAACGCGCCGGCTGACCGAGGTCGCAGTTCAAGTGTATCGCTCCCTCAATACCTTGCCAATGCGACATTCACCTAAGCGTGAGTGCTTTTGCCGCGGTTTGGGAGTACCCTCGCTTCACAGTTCGCGACACGGCCAGTTCCCTGCTCTGTCTTTCGCGTCTGGCTTGATCGTGATCGCTTCGAGAGGCGGTACGTTTGTGCCCACGCGCCGGGCGCAGAATGCGCCCGCCCAGAGGGAGACAACGACCATGGCCACTCCATACCAAGGCAATGTCACATCGATGACACAGAGCGGACAAGGCCCCGCATCTGCGCCGGTTATCCGCACCATCGGCCTGTCCGATTTGCATAAAGCGCTGCGTCTCGGCTGGGAAGACTTCAAGGCAGTACCAAGCCACGCCATCATCCTCTGTCTGATCTATCCGGTGCTCGGCATCGTGCTTGCGCGCACCGTGCACGGTTATTCCGTGCTGCCCCTGCTGTTTCCGCTGGCCGCGGGCTTTGCCCTGCTCGGCCCGTTCGCCGCGATCGGCCTCTACGAGATGAGCCGCCGCCGCGAGGACGGCGGTGAGGCATCCGCATGGGACGCCGTCCAGGTATTCCGCTCGCCGTCATTCGGCGCGATGCTCGGGGTCGGAACGTTGCTGTTCGCACTGTTCGTGACCTGGATCGCCACCGCGCAGGCGATCTACACCGCTGTGTTCGGCTATGCGGTTGCGGCCGACATTCCCGATTTTGCCACGCGCGTGCTGACCACAACGCAAGGCTGGTGGCTGATCGTGGTCGGCTGCAGTGTCGGCTTCCTGTTCGCGCTCGTCGCGCTTTGCATCAGCGTGGTCGCCTTCCCCATGATGCTCGACCGCCAGGCAAGCGCCGGCGAAGCCATGGTGACGTCGATGCGCGCCGTCGCACAGAACCCGGTGCCGATGGCGGCCTGGGGCCTGATCGTCGCGGTGTTGCTGTTGCTCGGCACAATCCCGTTCTTCCTCGGCCTTGCCGTCGTGATCCCCCTGCTCGGTCACGCCACCTGGCATCTCTATCGCGAGGTCATCGTCAAGGATCCGAACGCACGGCCGGTGATCCCCGAGCCGCGCGAGCGCAAGCCCGCCGCCGACTTCCCGGCCAACCTTTTCCCGTGGCGGCGCAGCGATCGCGGCTAAGCGCCCGTTAACCCGAACGCGTAAACGCCAAAGCAACCGCCGGCCGATTATATTCGGCTGGCGGTTTGTCGTTCCGGATCGTCAAATGGGTGTGAAATTGGCGTGGCATTTGCAGCGTTGCCCGAGATAAACGGCTCGATCACGAGCCTTGTTTTGGCCGCTGTTGCCGCGAACATACCCGCCGGGTTTCGCGACCAATCGATGACATCGCAGACTCCGGAGTGAAATTGCCTATGACCTCGCGCTTTTCCATTCGCACGCTCGCCGTCGGGGCGTGGCTCTTGACCTCGACCGCGTCTGCGCTGGCCGCCCAATGCGGCACGGGCACGTTCGAGTCCTGGCTTGACGATTTCAAGAAGGAGGCTGTGACGAAGGGCATTTCGCAGAACGCGATCCAGGCTGGGCTGAATGGCGTCACGCAGGACAAGGCGATCCTGGCGCGCGACCATTCGCAGCAGGTGTTCAGCCAGACCTTCGAACAGTTCTCGGGTCGCATGGTACCCCCGCGGCTCAATCGCGGCTCCGACATGATGAAGCGCTACGGCTCGGTGCTGTCGCGGATCGAGGAGGCCTACGGCGTACCCGGCGAAATCCTGGTCGCGATTTGGGGGCTGGAAACCGATTTCGGCGTCAACACCGGCAAGTTTCAGACCATGCGCTCGCTGGCGACGCTGGCCTATGATTGCCGCCGCTCCGACATGTTCAAGGCCGAACTGATGGATGCGTTGCGCATCGTCGAGCGTGGCGATCTCGCACCGCAGGAGATGCGCGGCGCCTGGGCCGGCGAGATCGGCCAGACCCAATTCATGCCATCGTCCTACATCAAGTTCGCGGTCGATTTCGACGGCAACGGCAAACGCGACCTCTTGCACAACGTGCCTGACGTGCTGGCCTCGACGGCGAACTTCCTGAAGAGCTACGGCTGGAAGAAGGGCAAAGGCTGGGAGCCCGGCAGCGAGAATTTCGCAGTCATCCAGCAGTGGAATAAGAGCGAGGTGTACGCCAAGACGATCGGCTACTTTGCGACCCAGCTCGCCAAGGCTCCGTAGCGCCCTGGAGGGCACACCGTCTTGCGCCAACGGCGAGCCAAGAACGCGAAACGCGGACTGCGCCTCCGGTTCGATCAATACCGATCCCGCTAGGATGAATCAAAAAGGGCCGATTGCCCCAGGCAATCGGCCCTTATCGCCATGATCAAAAGCTTACTTCGCCATGCTCTCTTCGGCGGCCTTGCTGAGGTGCGCGCCGCATGCGCCCCACTTGTTGTTCAGCATTGCATCCTGCGCGAGCGAGACTTCCTTTTCCGCCGCGAATTTGACCTCATTGTCGGCCATAGCTTCGACGGCGGCTTCAGTCTTGCCGAAATTGGCACCGCTGCAGCCGACGCCCATATGATGACGATGAGCGGCCTGGGCGGGAGCAGCGACAGCGTAAGCAACGGCAGCCATGGCGGCCGCGGCGATGAATGTTTTAATCATGGGATGATCCATCTCTTGTTCTTGGACAGATCCCTGCGTGATTGCGGAATCTGCAGCGCGATTATTCGCTGTTCACGGCACCGTTCAGAATGAACTTCGCGCGATACGAATGTGATCGGCGCTGCACGCGGATCGCGCATGCGTTGCATAGTGTTTCGATTACATGTCGGTAAGGAAGCGGCGCCGCATTAGCTTTGCTGCCAACGTTCACTTCAATCGAATGCACTTCCGATAATCCTCAGCACGTTCCGTGCGACACGGCCGGACGCGACGGGGATCCGCGCGTGGCGCATGACCGAATTACCTCTCACGTCAATGCGACTGATTGACGCCTCGCCGACCCATGGAGGCGCCCGCACCATAAGATGAATAAAAAATCACTTCTATGACATCCTGTCGCATGCGAATCACGCATGGAACACATCGCCGTGATCCGGCCCGCGAGGTCGCCGAAAAACTTGATTGGACGGTCTTCAGTTACCATATATGATGCCTAATCCGGCTTACCGAAATTCTACCAACCAACTGATTTCAAGATTATTTTTGTATTGCACGCCGCATCGGCGGAACTTCCGTTGGTGGGCCTGCTCGGCAAGCGCCAAACGGTTAATCGAAACTTACCGCCGCCATGCGTTTTGGGTCTAGCTGCATCGCACCATTGGAACTACCGCGGCGCACCATATCATCTATATTCACTTCAACGATGAGGCTTTGGAAAAGCTGAATCTGAATTGCTATAATTACTAGGAGACTACCATGTTGCTCTCGCTCATCCGCATGATCCAGGCTTTCCGGGATTATCAGCGCAATGTCAGCGAACTGTCCCAGCTCAGCGATCGCGAACTGGCCGATATCGGCCTCGACCGCTCGGACATTCCGCGCGTTGCCGCCGGTACCTACAACGGCTAATCGGCCGCAAGCCATCTGATGAACGGATAACGCCCGCTTCCACAGCGGGCGTTCTCGTTTTCAGAGCCCATCCCGTTCCGAACGGGGTCGGAACGGGATGGGCTCTGGTCCTAGGTTTGACGCGTTTTCTTCACGCGAACCGGTACCCACTTCGCTTGAAAACGCTCTGCTGCAGTTTCAGATGCATATGATCTCGAAACGCGCTAACGCTGCGCGATGACACCGCATCAATCCTCTTCCCAACCCGTGCACATCGTGGGCGCGGGGCTCGCCGGCTCGGAAGCCGCCTGGCAGGTTGCCAACTCCGGCGTCCGTGCCGTCCTGCATGAAATGCGCCCGCACCGGATGACCGAGGCGCATCGGACCGAAGGCTGCGCCGAACTGGTCTGCTCGAATTCCTTCCGCTCCGACGATGCCGCCAACAACGCGGTCGGGCTGCTGCACGCCGAGATGCGGCGGCTGGGCTCGCTGATCATGCGCTCGGCCGATGCCAACCAGGTGCCCGCCGGCGGCGCGCTGGCGGTCGACCGGGACGGCTTCTCCGCTGCCGTTACCGAAGCACTGAACGAACATCCGCTGATCGAGATCAGCCGCGAAGAAGTCGCGGGCCTGCCGCCGGCCGACTGGAGCAACGTGATCGTCGCTACCGGTCCCCTCACCTCGGCGCCGCTCGCCGACGCCATCAGGCAGCTCACCGACGAGAACGCGCTGGCCTTCTTCGATGCGATAGCACCGATCGTGCACAAGGATTCCATCGACATGTCGGTGGCCTGGTTTCAGTCGCGCTATGACAAGGTCGGCCCGGGTGGCACCGGCGCCGATTACATCAATTGCCCGATGACCAAGGATCAATATGACGCCTTCGTCGCGGCGCTGCTCGACGGCGAGAAGGTCGACTTCAAGGATTGGGAGACCAACACGCCTTATTTCGACGGCTGCCTGCCGGTCGAGGTGATGGCCGAGCGCGGCCCCGAGACGCTGCGCCACGGGCCGATGAAGCCGGTGGGATTGACCAATCCGCACAATCCGACGGTCAAGGCCTATGCGATCGTCCAGTTGCGGCAGGACAACAAGCTCGGCACCCTCTACAACATCGTCGGTTTCCAGACCAAGCTGAAGCATGGCGCGCAGCAACGCGTGTTCCGCACTATCCCGGGGCTCGAGAACGCGGAGTTCGCGCGCCTCGGCGGCCTGCATCGCAACACCTTCCTGAACTCGCCGAAACTGCTCGATAGCCAGCTGCGCCTGCGCGCGCAGCCGCGGCTGCGTTTCGCCGGTCAGATGACGGGCTGCGAGGGTTACGTCGAGTCGGCCAGCGTCGGCCTGGTTGCCGGCCTCTGCGCTGCCGCCGAGATGCGCGGCGCCGCGCTGACGCCACCGCCCGCCACCACCGCGCTCGGCGCGCTGCTCGGCCACATCACCGGTGGCCATATCGAAACCATCGACGCCGGGACGCGCTCGTTCCAGCCGATGAACATCAATTTCGGACTGTTCCCGCCGCTGGCCAGTGCTCCGACCAAGAAGCCGGACGGTTCGCGGCTGCGCGGCAACGAGAAGACGGTTGCGAAGAAGCAGGCGATCAGCGCGCGGGCACTCACCGACCTCGACCACTGGATCGCAGAGCACCTGCGCGTTGCGGCAGCGGCCTGACAGTCATGAGCTTGCCGAAAGACGACGACGCCACCCTGTCGGCGCGATGGAGCCAAGGCGTGCTGCTCAAGCGCGACGTGTTCTCGACGGTCGAGCGCGGCCATTTCCGGACCGATGGCGGCGAGGTCGAGGGCGTGCTGCGCCGGCTCGATCAGGTGCCGTTCTGGTCGTTCGCCGTGGCGCTGCATCTGTTCTCGCGCGAACGCCGCGCGCTCACCTTGGCGAGCGATCTCGACGTCGGCCCCAAGCTGTTGTGGGCAGGCAGGCGCGCGCTGGTGCGCGGCTTCATCGACGGCGCGGCTCTGCATCTGGCGAAGCCGCATGGCGACGTCGCCTATTTCCGCTCCGCCAAGGCCGCCTTGCGCAAGCTGCATCGCGCCGGCATCTGCCACAACGACCTCGCCAAGGAGCAGAACTGGCTGGTCGGCCGCGACGGCCGCGCCTACCTCACCGACTTCCAGCTTGCTGCCTGCTTCAAGACCCGAAGCCGGCTGTTCCGCATCGCGGCCTATGAGGATCTACGGCATCTGTTGAAGCACAAGCGCAGCTACGCGCCGGAGGCGTTGACGCCGAAGGAGCGCAAGGTGCTCGCGAAGAAGTCCGCGGTCGCCAGCGTCTGGCTCAAGACCGGCAAGAAGGTCTATCAGGCAATCACCCGCGGTATCTTCAATT
Organism: Bradyrhizobium sp. USDA 3240; assembly: GCF_054063295.1. NCBI lineage: Bacteria > Pseudomonadati > Pseudomonadota > Alphaproteobacteria > Hyphomicrobiales > Nitrobacteraceae > Bradyrhizobium > Bradyrhizobium sp. USDA 3240. The sequence continues at coordinate 8,624,940 of NZ_JBSSGD010000002.1, read as the reverse complement.
TCACCGACCGCGAAGGTGGCGGCCGGCGACTGGTCAACGACGCGCCGGTGTTGGTCGATTTGATCCGCAGGAATCCCGACGTGCGCGACACCGCGATCGTCGCCTTTGCCGATCGGCGCGTCGGCGTCGGACTCTACGCCTTCGTCGAGGCCGACCAGTCCGCACTGGAGAAGACGCTGCGCAGCGAGCTTGCCGGGGCCAAGGGCGTCAAGCCGCCCGAACACATCCAGATCGTGCATGCATTGCCGCGCGATGCGACCGGCAAGCCGCGCACCGAAATCCTGCAGCTCGTCGCCATGAACCAGATCGACCTGATCGAGCCGATGATGCGCAGCGACGCCGATCGCGAGTTCCTCAAGGACATCCTCGAGCAACGCAAGAATCTGCGCGACCGCTTCAATTTTGAAGTCGCCGAGATGGATCGGCCGGCGCGCTGAAGCGCGCGCACTCTCGACAAACGCAGCTCGAAGCGCCAATCTTGTGAGGGCTAGCGCGCTCAAGGGACAAGCTTAATGCCACTCACCCGTGGCCGTATCGGGGGATATGATTCCGAACGCCTGGCGTTCGGCTTCACCATGATGCACGGCGATCAGGAAGTTGAATGTCAGATCAGCGACGCCGCAATGGACGAATTGGCCGGCACGCGCGGAACACCGAGCCTGGCCCGGCAGGCGCAGTTCATTGCGCTGCGCGACGCGATCGAGATGATCGCATCCGACATCTTTGACAGCGGCCCGGTGGTCAGAGGCGCGACGATCCGGATCTTCACCAAGCACATCTCGAAAGAGCAGCGCTAGCGACCGAACTCCTCGGTGCGCGCGGCTCGCCACAACGTCCAGAGCGTACGCAGTCGTGACACCGGCTTCGGCAGGAACGGGTCGTAGTCGGCCCTCCTCGCCCGGTTCAGCTCGCGCCTGATGTGAGCGAGCGGCAGGAAGATCGGCCTCACGCCGGACGGCACATCCGCAAGCAGCCCGAATGCGGTCTTGAGATGTCCCTGCGCCTCGTCTGCAAGCTGATTGATCGCAGCGCGGATGTTCGGCGTCGGCTTGCCGGCAAACACCTCTTCCTTGCTGCTGCCGTGCTGCTGCAGCAGCTCGACCGGCAGAAACAGTTGCTGCCGCGACGCATCGCGGCCGAGCGCCGCGATGACCTGCGCCATGCCCTGGGCGAGGCCGGCATGACGAGCCAGGTGATCGATCGCCTCCGACGGCCGCGCCACCACGCGCGTAGCCTGCGCGAACAGCGCCGACGCCGTGGCGTCGAGGTAGCCCTCGAGTGCGGCCAGCGACGGCATCGGGTCGTTGTAGAGATCGAACTGATGCTCCTCGACCAGCTGCGACAATGGCGAGACCGGCAGTCGGTGATTGCGGATCGCGTACAGCAGCTCCGCCGCGACCGGATTGCCCTCGACGCCGCCGTGTCCGGCGCCTGCCAGCATGTCGGTCCACCATTGCAGCCGCATCTCGCCGGGCAGCGGCTGGCTGACCTGCTCGTGCACGCGCGAGACCTCGATGTTGAAGGCATAGAGTGCGAGCAGCGCCCGGCGCTCCGGACCCGGCAGGAACAAGATCGACGCGTAGCGCACGAAGTCATGGGTCCGCACCAAATCGGCGCAGAATGCCGCGCCGTCCTGCGGCGCCTCCGCCGCGCTCATGGCACGGCGATCAGCGCCGCCGCGACGCGACGCCGCTCGCCCAGCATGATGTTGTAGGTGCGGATCGCGGGGCCCGTCTGCATCGGGTCGAGCACCACCCGCACCGCGCGCAGGGCCTCGCGTAGGCCTTTTGGCGGCACCCAGACCTCGGTGCCGCTGCCTACGATCAGGGTGTCGATCGCATTGGCGGCCGCGAATACCTTTTGCAGCGCGTATTCGTCGATCTCCTGCGGCCTGGTCACCGCCCAGGCCCACATCGAGTCGGGCAGGCACAACAGCGAGCCACGATGCGACATATCGGCAAACGCGAAGCCGCCCTTGCCGTAGGCCTCGATCGGCGCCGACCTCGGAAGATGGGGAGCGTCCGAGGGATTGCTCATGACCGGCTACTTCTTGGCTGCGGCCGCGTCCGGCTTCTTGGCCGGCGCGTCCTGCGCCTCGCCCCGCGTGGTGTGAACCCCGAGATAGATCAGGATGGGCGCCGCGATGAAGATCGAGGTGTAGGTGCCGACCAGCACCACGCCGAACATCATCACGGCGGTAAAGCTGTGAATCGCGTGGCCGCCGAACAGCAGCAGCGCGAGCAGCGCCAGGGTCACGGTGACGTGGGTGATGATCGAACGCGACAGCGTCGAGTTGATCGACTCGTTCAGCAGCTGCGGCATCGGCATCTTCTTGTAGCGCCGCAGCATCTCGCGGATACGGTCGTAGATGACGACGGTGTCGTTGAGCGAGTAGCCGAGAATCGTCAGCAATGCCGCGATGCTGGTGAGATCGAAATCGACCTGAGTGATCGACATGAAGCCGATCGTCAGCACGATATCGTGGACGTTGGCGATCATGGCGCCGAGCGCGAACTGCCACTCGAACCGGAACCAGAGGTAGATCAGGATGCCGACGATCGCGAGCATCAGGCCGAGCATGCCGAAGGCGAGCAGCTCGCCGGAGACGCGAGGTCCGACCACTTCAACACGGCGGTAATCGACGGACTCGCCGAGCGAGGCGCGGATCTTGCCCACCGCATCCTGCTGTGCCTTGTCGCCGCCCGGCTGCTCGGCGACGCGGATCTGCACGTCGGCCTCGCCCGAACCGCCGAGTTGCTGCAACTGCACCTCGCCGAGGCCAAGACCGTTCAACGTCGTACGCATCGCGGCGATGTCGGCGGTGCCGGACTTGGCCCGCACTTCCAGCAGCGTGCCGCCCTTGAAGTCGATGCCGAAATTCAGGCCGTGGGTGAAGAACAGCGTGATGGCGAGGATCGAGAGCAGCGCCGAGATCGGGAAGCTGATGCGGCGGAAGCGCGTGAAGTCGAAATGCGTGTCGTCGGGCACGATACGCAGCGGCGGCAGCAGGCCGAGCGCCGCGACCACGGTCAGCACGGCAATCAGGATGCCAAGGCCAATGAGAACGGTATGAGTCACAATAGGCCTCTCAGATCGGCACGGTTTGCGGCCGCTTCCACCGCACCCACCCGGCGACGATAAGGCGCGTCATGGTGAAGGCGGTGAACACCGTGGTGATGATGCCGATGCCGAGCGTCACGGCAAAGCCGCGCACCGGCCCGGTGCCGATATAGAACAGCACGGCGGCAGCGATGAAGGTGGTGATATTGGAGTCAAGGATGGTCGCCAGCGCCCGCTTGAACCCGGCGTCGATCGCCGAGATCGCGTTGCGGCCGCCGCGCAATTCCTCGCGGATGCGCTCGTAGATCAGCACGTTGGAATCGACCGCGATGCCGACCGTCAGCACGATACCGGCGATGCCGGGCAAGGTCAGCGTGGCGTTGAGCAGCGACAGCAGCCCGAAGATCATGGCGACGTTGATGGCCACCGCGATGTTGGCGAACACCCCGAACAGCCGGTAGGTGATCAGCATGAACACGATCACCAGGATCGAGCCGACATAGGCAGCGAGCTCGCCCTTCTCGATCGAGTCCTGCCCGAGACCGGGACCGACGGTGCGCTCCTCGACCACGGTCAACGGCGCCGGCAGCGCGCCGGCACGCATCAGGATCGCCAGATCGTTGGCGGACTGCACCGTGAAGCTGCCGGAGATCTGCCCCTGCCCGCCGGTGATCGGCTCGCGAATCACGGGCGCCGAGATCACCTTGCCGTCAAGCACGATCGCAAACGGCTGGCCGACGTTATCGGCGGTCGCCTGAGCGAATTTGCGCGCGCCCGACGTATTGAACTTGAAGCTGACGATCGCCTCGCCGGTGCGCTGGTCGAAGCCGGGTTGAGCGTCGGAGAGTTCAGCTCCGGAAACCAGCACCTGCTTCTTGACGACGTACGGAACCGGCGGCGGCGACGCACTCGTCAGCAATTCGGAGTCCGGCGGCACCCGGCCCTGTTGGGCCTGGTCGGGCGACACCGAGGAGTCGACCATGCGGAATTCCATCTTCGCGGTCTTGCCGAGCAGCTCCTTCAGATGGGTCGGGTCCTGCAGACCCGGCACCTGCACCAGGATGCGATCGGTGCCCTGACGCTGGATCAAGGGCTCGACGGTGCCGAGTTCGTTGACGCGCTTCTCGACGATCTGGATCGACTGCTCGATGGTCTTGCGCATGCGATCGAGCATGGCCGCTTGCGGTATCGTCATGCGGATCAGCTCGCCTCCGGCGTCCGCCACCTCAAGATCGCGCTGCCCGCTCGATCCGATCAGGCCGCCGATCGGCTGCGCGATCTCCCGAAGTTTGGCCAACGCCGCAGGAACATCGGCCTCCTTCGCGATCCGGGCCTCGACGCCGTCGTTGCGGATTACGATTCCCCCGGTAAAGCCGATCCGGGCATCGCGCAGCGCCTTCCGGGCATCGTCGCGGATCTGTTCGAGCTTCTCCTTCTTTACATAGTTGGAGTCGACCTCGAGCAGGAGATACGAGCCGCCCTGCAAATCGAGGCCGAGGACGAGGCGCCGCTGTGCCCAGGCCGGCCAGGTCTTGACCTGCGCTTCGGGGAAGAAATTGGGCACGGCGCACAGGCAGACCACCAGCGCTGTCAGGATAATCCCCAGCGCTCGCCACCGCGTGAAATACAACATCGAATTGACCTGTCAGATTCGGCAAAGGGCTCCGCGGCAATCAGCTCGCGGACGCCTCGTCCTTGGCATCGCCCTTCGCCGGCTCACCCTTGGTACGCACGCCCGAAATCATCTGGCGCATCTGCCGCACGCGAACGCCGTCCGAAATCTCGAACTCGATCTGGTCGTCGTCGACCACCTTGGTCACCTTGCCGACAAGACCGCCCGAGGTCACCACGGTGTCGCCGCGGCGGATGTTCTTCACGAGATCCGCGTGATCGCGCACCTTCCGCTGCTGCGGGCGCAGAATCAGGAAGTACATGATGACGAAGATCAGCGCGAATGGCAGCAGTGACATCAACATGCTGTTGGTATCAGTGCCAGCTCCAGCCTGAGCAAACGCAGGAGTAATCAGCATTCAGACGATCCTCGGATAAGACGGGAAAGGACCGGCAGCACCCTCGGGTTCGGGGCGGTATGGCGGTCCGGACAAATTCGCGCGGACTATAGCGGCCGCGGTCCCAATTGCAACGTTAACGGACCGTCATTTAGGGCGCTTGCGGGACCGCCGCCAGCCCGATAAGGCTGCGCCGTCAGGAACTGGACAAATGCCGAAAAAAGCCAAGAAAACCACCAGTAAAACAACCCGCAAAACCGCCCCTCTAGCTGCCGCCAAGCGTGCTGCAAACGCCGCGACAAAACGCCCGGTAATGCCACTCGACGGCGTCACCGCCGAGCGGATCGCGAACGCCCTGGAGACCATTGCGAGCCGCCTTGCGACCGCCTCCCCGGCCCCCGATCCGGCTGAGACGTTCGGCGCCGCCGATGCCTTTGTCTGGCATCCGGACGGACGCCTCGCCGCGGTGCCGCGCGTCAGCCGCGTCGAGATCGGCCTGCTCAAGGGCGTCGACCGGATGCGCGATATCCTGATGGAGAATACCGAGCGCTTCGCCAACGGACTGCCCGCCAACAATGCGCTGCTGTGGGGCGCCCGCGGTATGGGCAAGTCGTCGCTGGTCAAGGCGACGCATGCCAGCCTCAATGTCGATCGCAAGCCGGCCGACCGGCTCAAGCTGATCGAGATCCACCGCGAGGACATCGAGAGCCTGCCCGGCCTGATGGAGCGTCTGCGCAGCTCCTCCTTCCGCTTCATCGTGTTCTGCGACGACCTCTCCTTCGACGGCAACGACGCCTCCTACAAATCGCTCAAGGCGGTGCTGGAAGGCGGTATCGAGGGACGCCCCGAGAACGTCATCCTCTATGCGACCTCGAACCGGCGGCATCTCCTGGCGCGCGAGATGATCGAGAACGAACGCTCGACCGCGATCAATCCGGGCGAAGCCGTCGAGGAGAAAGTGTCGCTGTCGGACCGCTTCGGTCTCTGGCTCGGCTTCCACCGTTGCAGCCAGGACGAGTACCTCGCGATGGTGAAAGGCTATTGCGACCATTACGGCATCAAGATCGCCGAGGACGAGCTCGAGCGCGAGGCGCTCGAATGGTCGACCACCCGCGGATCGCGCTCGGGCCGCGTCGCCTGGCAGTACGCGCAGGAACTCGCCGGCCGGCTCGGCGTGCGGCTGAGCGGCGCATAGTGCGAGCCGCACGTCCGGCAGGTCGCTGAATCAAGTCGCAGGCCTTCTGAATTCATTGCGGCATGGGTACACTCGACGCATGCCGGCCGAACCCAGCACGACTGCGAGACGATGTGGCGAGTGCACCGCTTGCTGCGATGGCTGGCTGAAAATCCGGATCCGTGGCCACGACGTCCATCCGGGGCAGAGGTGCCCGTTCAGCAGCGCAGGCAAATGCACGATCTACGACGAGCGTCCGATCGATCCCTGCCGGAATTTCGTCTGCGGCTGGCTGACGCCGACAAGCCCGCTGCCTGACTGGATGCGTCCGGACAAATCCAATGTCATCTTTCTCCCGGCAAGCTTTGTCTGGCGCACAATTCCAGTCGATGTCGCGGTTGCCATCGGCGCTCGTCCGAAAGCCAAGGCGCGCGCGTGGCTGGAAGCCTTCAGCCGCGACGCGCGCCGGCCCCTGCTGCTGCAATCGGATGGGGATTGGCACGCGTTTGGACCGCCGCAATTCCTGAGCGACATGGTCGAGCGTCTCGCAGATACGCGAGACCCCTGGCAGCCGATCTAAGCCTCTTGCCGGGCACGAACTCGCTCTGAGCTACCGAAAGTTGGCATCCATTATTCCAAAATGCATCGACATTTCTGCGGTGCAATATCTTACGTCAGCAATCCTGTCCGAATTTTGGGGATCGATTTTCCTGACGCAAGTTCAATTGCCTGAGTGTAAGTCAAATCTTATTCCAGACTCAGAGATGCGACAAATTGATGCAGTGCAGCAGTATCATAGTACCATATAAGTCACATCGCGTGTTTATCTGTCTGGCCCCGTCCGCATCCATGTATCTGGTGTGTGGTATACATTAACGTTCCTCCACTTTGTGACCCTCAGCACACCGCTGAGGCGTTCTGACAAAGGGGGATTAGATGAAGAAGGGACTTCTCGCCGGAACCGCACTCGCGGCGATCGGCCTGGCGCTCACACAACAACCGGTGCAGGCAGCAACGCTCGATGACGTGATGGCGCGTCTGGATGCGCTCGAACGAAACAATGCGAAGCTCGCGAAGGAGAATGCACAGCTTCGGGATCGCGTGAACACCATCTCAAGCCGCAGCGCCGCGCCCCCTGCGGCGGCCTCAACGCCAAAGGGCAACCCGGTACAGCATGCGGGCGTCGCGCCCTCCCCGACGCCGACTCCAGCTCCGGAGCATGCCGTCGTCAGCATCGGAGGCGCGCCGCTCTACAGCAAGGCGCCGGGCGGCAACGCCTTCGTCGACAACACCACCGTCACGCTTTACGGCCACGTGGATCTATCCGGCGACGTCTTCAACGCCGGCGTGTTCGATCAGGGCACTAAGTTCGGTGTGGCAAGCAACCTCACCTTTTTCGGCGTCCACGCGCGTCACGATCTCACACCGTATGGCTTCGCCGGCTGGGCCGCCATCGCCCAGTTCGAATCCCTTGTCGAGGTCGCCGCGGTTCCGACCGAGCGCGCCGCGCTCGGAACGCGCGACAGCTTCATCGGGATGGCAACGCCATGGGGAACCATCAAGGCCGGCAAGTCCGACACGCCGTACAAGAAAGCCACATCGAAGTTCGATCCGTTCTCGGCGACGCTCGGCGACTACAACTCGATCATGGGCAATACCGGCGGCGACCTGCGCGCGGAGTTCGATTGGCGCGCGGCCCATGCGCTCTGGTACGAATCGCCGGTCTGGAACGGCTTCCAGACCACGCTGATGATCTCGCCGGGACAGAACACGGCAAAGGACAACAGCGATTTCGCGCTCGGCGACTTCAACTGCCCCGCCACGTCCGCGCGCGGCAGCGGCAGCGGCTTCCCGCTCACCGCGGCACCGGAAGGCTGCACCGACGGCTCCTACGGCAACCTCTACAGTGCGTCGCTGACCTACAATCAGGGACCGTTCACGGCGGTCGCCGCCTACGAGCTGCATGAGGGCACCAACCGCACCGGCGACGAAGCCGTCACGCCGTTGAGCAATGGCGGCGTGCTGATCGTTCCGCCGGGAGCCGTCGGCATCGCCAACGAATGGGCCGCGAAGGTCGGCGCCGGGTATCGCATCGACGACGGCATCGGCAAGCTGCAACTCTACGGCATCTATGAGGTGATGCGGCGCGAGAACACCGTGGCCGACTTCAACGAACGGTCGCGCGACGGCTACTTCCTCAGCGCCACTCAGAGCGTCGGCGCCTGGGACGTCAGCGCGTCATGGGCCCATGCCAACGCCTCCCCCGGCTCGCCCGGCACCGGCGTATTCAACAACTACACCGTCACTCCGGCACCGGGATCGGCCGACTTTACGCTCAACTCGGTGGACAGCAGCGCCGATCAGTATGCGGCTGGCGTCAAGTACCACTTCAGCCCGTTTGCGACCTGGTATCTTGTCGGCAGTTACCTGCGCAACGGCCCCGGCGCGCATTATTGCCTCGGCGTGAGCGGTCACGGGTATGGCATATGCGGACGCGATGCCAACAACAACGTGGTCGCCGGCAACAAGGCGAGCGCTGTGACGACAGGCATGACCTTCGACTTCTAAACCGAAACAAAACGGGGGAGGCTTGCACCTCCCCCGTTGTCTTTGTTGTGAGACTTGGAAGTCCCTTGGAAGTCCCGGCGCGTAACTTATGCGCCGTTGAGGAACTGGAGCGGATCGACCGGAGACGATCCCTTGCGAATTTCGAAGTGGAGCTGCGGCGAGCCCGCCTCGCCCGACTGGCCCGACTTGGCGATCACCTGGCCGCGCTTGATGGTATCGCCGCGCTTCACCAGAATTTCGCTCGTATGGGCATAGGCGGTGACATAACCGTTGGAATGGCGAACCAGCACGAGGTTGCCGTAACCCTTCAGCTCATTGCCCGAATAGGCGACGACGCCGTCTTCGGCGGCCTTGACCGGCGTACCTTCGGGCACAGCGACGTTGATGCCGTCGTTGACCTTGCCGTTGGTCTTCGAGCCGTAGGCGGTGATGACCTTGCCGCGCACCGGCCAGCGGAACGTCGGCAATGCGCCGGTGGCTTCGCTCGACTTGGTGACCACCGGCGTTTCTGCGGCGGCGACCGGCTGTTCGACAGTCGCGGTCGGCTGAACCAGCCGCGCGCTCTGCTGCGGCAGCGCCGTGGCGACGACCTTCGGCGCCGCCATGGCCGGTGCCGGGGCAACCGCAACCGGTGCGGCAGCAACGCCTTGTGCAACCGGCGCAGGCGCCGCCATCGCGGTCTTGGCGCCGGGCACCACGAGCTTCATGCCGAGGCTGAGCCGAGCCGACTGATCGAGATTGTTGGCGCGGGCAAGCTCAGCCACGGGAATGTGGTGCTGGCGCGCGATGCTGTGCAGCGTGTCGCCGCGATTGACGTAGTGGACGCCGGAAGGCGCCGCTGCGACGGCAACAGGCCGCGTCGCAGGTGCTGCCATCGCCGGCGCTGCTGCGGCGGCAGCCATCGGGCGCGGAATGACCAGCTGCTGACCGGGCGACAGCGCCCGCGGTCCCTTGTAGCCATTGGCGCGCACGATCTCGGCGGTCGAGACGTTGTAGCGGCGCGCCAGCACTTCGAGCGTATCGCTGGTGCCGACGATGATAGTGGTGCCGCTATGTCCGGCATGCGCTGCGGCGACCGAACGCGGAACGGTGCCGGTGGCTTCGATCTGCGGCTGCGCAGGCGGCGTGTAGGACGAAAGCCCACGCCCTCCTCCGGAGACGCCGGCGTTGGCGACCGGATAGGACTGCGGCGCTGCAACCGGCGGCGGCAACGGCTGTGACTGATACTGTGAATATTGCGGTTGCGATCGTGGCCGCGCATATTGCGGCAGCTCGCGCGGCGGCGGCGCCTGCACGGTGCCGGTCGGCTGCGGATCAAACGCAAACGGATTTTGCGAGTAGGAATTTTGCGAGAAGCGCGACGACATATCGGCGCTGCAACCGGCAAAAGCCATGGACATCAGCGTCAGCACCGCAACCTGCGGTACGCGACGCGAGCGAAGCAACTCAACAACCCCAGACATGGTTACTCACTCGTACGCAACAAAAGACTGTTTTGAGTAAACACGTCGCGAGTAAATAACCGCTTAACCCTGCGAATAAGGCGTTGGTGCCAAGCAGCAAATCGCCGAATTTACAATTCGCGCGCGATTCCCGGCAGCGCCGGCACAAAGCGGACGTCGACCAATTCCTTGCGATCGAAGCCGCTCTCCGTGCGCACCACGCGGACCAGGGTCTGGGTACCCTGATGCGGCCCGACCGGGGCGATCAGGATGCCGCCCGGATCGAGCCGCTCCAGCAGCTTCTCCGGGATCTGCTCCATCGCCGCGGTGACGATGATGCGGTCGAAATCGCCGGCCCCCGCCGGGACGTCGAAACCGTCGCCGAGCAGCACCTCGATGTTGTAATAGCCCAGATTTTCAAGACGCTTGCGGGCACCGTCAGCCAGCGTCCGGTAGCGCTCGATGGTCAGAACCTGCTTGCACAGCCGGGACAGCACGGCCGCCTGATAGCCCGAGCCGGTGCCGATCTCGAGCACACGGTGGTCCTTCTGCAGCTGGAGCTGCTCGGTCATGTAGGCGACGACGAAGGGCTGGCTGATGGTCTGCCCGCAGGCGATCCCAAGCGCGCTATCGCGATAGGCCTCGTTGCGATCGCGCGGATCGACGAACACCTCGCGCGGCACCTCCTCCATGGTGCGCAGCACCGCCTGATCGCTGACCCCTCGTCGCCGCAGGGTGAGCTGAAACATCATCTTCTCGGTCGGATCGGGCTTCACGGCCATGTTCATCAGCGTCTCAGGGCGGCAGCGCGGAATCTTGCCTAGGCTTGATGCCATTGAAATCCGAAATACCGCGTTAAGGAAAAATTTCCCGTCACCTTTTGTTCCCGGTCAGGAACCGGAAGTCCGATTTCGTGTTGGCGCCAGCACGACAGCTTCCCATATAGTCGACGGCGACGCGCGGTTAACGCCCAGGCGCGCGGGGGGCTCTGGTCGTGCGGTTCTGGACGAATCCTGCGCAACACGTCAGTCAGAACGATCCGGCGATGCAACGTCGCGTGCTGGAAACCGACTAATTCCCAAACGTTTGCATTGCGCCTTGTAGTGTTATTTGCGAGCCTATTTCAGGGACGGGCAAGGATTCCATCATGACAGCGACACGGCCGGCGGGCTGTTCAGTTTTCCTCGTGGAGGACGAGGTCATGATCCGGATGATGGTGGCCGACATGCTGGAAGAGCTCGGCCATAGCATCGCGGCCGAGGCCGGCGAGATCGGCGAAGCGGTCAAGCTCGCGCAATCGACCGAATTCGACCTCGCGATCCTGGACGTCAATGTCAATGGCAAGGTGATCACCCCGGTCGCCGAGCTGATCAACGCCCGCAACCGCCCCTTCATCTTCGCGACCGGCTATGGCTCGTCCGGCCTGCCCCCGGAGTATCGCGATCGTCCGGCGCTGCAAAAGCCCTTCCAGCTGGAAACGCTGGCGCAGGTGATCTCCAGCGCGATGCGGAGCGCGCCGGTTTAACGCGCGCAACGGGGTCTGTAGCCCGGATGAGCGCAGCGACATCCGGGATCCAAGACTCAGACCCAGCCGGATATCGCTTCGCTCATCCGGGCTACGAGAACATCACTTCAACGCCGCGGTCAGCGTTTCCGAAAACGCTTCATCGGTGCGGTCGAGCCGCAGCGGCGTCACCGAGACGTAGCGCGCGGCAAGCGCGGCGAGATCGGTGCCTTCGGCCGGCGTGTCCATCATCGCCGCGCGCTCGAAGCCGATCCAGAAATACGGATTGCCGCGTCCGTCGTGACGGCGATCGATCTTCAGGAAACCCTGGTTGCGCTTGCCCTGCCGCGTGATCCGGATGCCCTTGACGTCATCGGGCATGCAGGACGGGAAGTTGACGTTGATGACGGTGTTGCGGGGAACGCCTGCGCCGATCACCTTGCGGATGACGTCGGGTCCGAATTTCAGCGCGGTCTCCCACAGCGGCGCGTTGCGCGTCTCGATCGAAAACTCCTGCGACAACGCGAACGACGGAAAGCCCAGGATGGTGCCCTCCAGCGCGCCGGCGATGGTGCCGGAATAGACCACGTCCTCGGCGACGTTGCGGCCCTTGTTGACGCCGCTCAGCACGAGATCGGGCAGCTTGTCTCCGAGGATGTGGCGCGCGCCCATGATGACGCAATCGGTCGGCGTGCCGCGCACCGCGAAGTGACGCGGGCTGACTTCGCGCAGACGCAACGGATCGTTAAGCGACAACGAATGCGACACGCCGGACTGGTCGAGCTCGGGGGCGACGATCCAGACGTCGTCGGACAATGAGCGTGCGATCTGCTCGACGACCTGCAGGCCGGGGGCGTGGATGCCGTCATCATTGGTACAGAGAATTCGCATCCGTCAAAGTGCCCCTTGTTTCGATCCAACGCGGGTTTCTTGGGCCGCGGCTCCTGATTTGATTGCCGTCTTAACCGGCTAGGACCGTGGAGGCAAACCCGGCCCCTGCCATCGCGCCGAGGCGATGCGCCATGGATGCACGAATCTGCCGCTGCCGGCGATCTTGCGGTCGAACACCGGCCAGGCCGGCCGCCGAACGGACGCGAGGCCTGATGGTGAGGGCGGCGGCGCCTCCGGCTCAACCGGCGCAGCCTGGCGAGATTCGGGAGGTTCGGACCTGATCGGCTCGGTCTCTGGAAGCTCAGGCTTCGGAGCCTCGCGTTTTGCAGGCTCGCCCCCGAGCGATTCAACCCCGGGCGATTCAGCCCCCCGAGCTTCAGGCCTGAGCGGCACGGCTGCGTCCGGGGCAGTCTGGCGGAGTTCCGGCTCGGACGGTTTCGGAAACTCAGATCTGAGCAGCTCGGCCCCGACGGGTTCGGTCTTGCCAGGTGCAGACGCGAGAGGTTCAGGTCTGGGCGGCGGCACGGGCGCCTCCTCGGCCGGCGTTGCCACGGGCGCGGCCGATTTCGATTTCAGCCTCGCCAGCAACTCCTCGATCGAAGGCACCGATTCCGCGTCACGCGGAGCGCGCGGCGCGGCGGGCGGCGCGGCCCGGACCGGAGCAGGTGGCGGCGCGACGTCGGCGGGTGCGGGCAGATCGGCCGGAGCCAAATAGGTGAACTTTCCGCGCGCGATCTCCAGCGCCTTGTCGAAGTCCGGCCTGTCGATCCAGGCCTTCGTTTGTATCTCGGTCACGCGCGCTTCCCACAAGCGCGCGGCCTCGATGTCGTAATAGCCCATCTGCTTCTGATTGATCAGCTGCAGACCGTGGCCCGTGACGGCCCATTGTCGACCAAGCCAGTGGATGTCCCGGTGGAGCGGCATCACACTGGCCCTCGCCTCACATGCCGTGCTCGATGACTTTGAGCCCGCCCATATAGGGCTGCAGCACATCGGGCACCGCGATCGAGCCGTCCTGCTGTTGGTAGGTCTCCATGACAGCGATCAACGCGCGCCCGACCGCCGTGCCGGAGCCGTTCAGCGTATGCACGAAGCGCGGCTTGCCGTCGGGGCCGCGATAGCGCGCATCCATGCGACGCGCCTGGAAATCCCCACACACCGAGCAGCTCGAAATCTCGCGATAGGCGCCGCCATCGCCCTGCCCCGGCATCCACACCTCGATGTCGTAGGTCTTCTGCGCGGAGAAGCCCATGTCGCCGGCGCACAGCGTCATCACGCGATAATGCAGGTCGAGCTTCTGCAGCACCTGCTCGGCGCAGGACAGCATGCGCTCGAGCTCGTCCTTGCTGGCTTCCGGCGTCGTGATCGACACCAATTCGACCTTTGTAAACTGGTGCTGCCGGATCATGCCGCGCGTGTCGCGTCCCGCCGCTCCGGCTTCGGCGCGGAAGCACGGCGTCAGCGCGGTGAGCCGCATCGGCAGCTCTTTTTCATCGAGGATGGATTCGCGCGCGAGGTTGGTCAGCGAGACTTCGGCAGTCGGGATCAGGCCGAGGCGCTCGCTGCGCAGATCGGCATTCGGCGCCGACAGCAATTCGCCCTTGATCGCCCAGAACTGATCGTCCTCGAATTTCGGCAACTGTCCTGTGCCGAACATCACGGCGTCGCGCACCAGCAGCGGCGGATTGATCTCGGCGTAGCCGTGCTCGCCAGTGTGCAAATCGAGCATGAACTGCCCGATCGCACGCTCGAGCCGCGCCAGCCCCTTCTTCAGCACGACGAAGCGCGCACCGGACAATTTCGCCGCCGCCTCGAAATCCATATAGCCGAGCGCGGTGCCGAGTTCGTCATGCAGCTTCGGTGCAAAGCCGTAGTCGCGCTTCTTGCCGAACACATGGTGCTGGACGTTGCCGTGCTCATCGGTGCCGTCGGGCACTTCGTCGAGCGGCAGATTGGGAATCGACGACAGCTCCTTGGTCAGCTCGTCATCGGATAATTTCGCGGCCAGCTCGAGCTCCGGCATCGCGGTCTTGAGCTCGGCGACTTCGGCCATCAGCTTGGCGGCGCGCGCCTCGTCCTTGGCCTTCTTGGCGTCGCCGATCTCCTTCGAGGCCGCATTGCGCCGCGCCTGGGCTTGCTCGGATGCCAGGATCGCCGCACGCCGCTTCTCGTCGATCGCCAGCAGCGACGGCGACAGAGCCCCAAGTCCGCGGCGCTTCAGGCCGGCGTCGAAGGCTGTCGGGTTGTCGCGGATCGCTTTGATGTCGTGCATGGCAGTCGGGGTCCTAACGTCGCTCGGGCAGATAGCGTTGTATGCCAACGTTTGCGTTGTATGTTTCCACTACCACGACTGTCATCGCCCGCGAAGGCGGGCGATCCAGTATTCCCAGAGACGTCGGCGTGTCACCGAGAAGCCGCGGCGTACTGGATACCCCGCTTTCGCGGGGTATGACACCGAATGTGACGTGAAGACAGCCCTACTCGGCCGGATTGGTCGCCGATGGCGCCCCGGACGAGGTGCTCGAGGCCGCGGCCTTCTTCTCCACGATCCGGACCGCGATGATGGCGCCTTCATAGAGCGCGAGCAGCGGGATCGCGAGCGAGGCCTGGCTCAGCACATCGGGCGGCGTCAGCACGGCGGCGATGATGAAGGCGATCACGATAAAGTAGCGCCGCTTCTCCCTCAGCATCTTCGAGGTGACGATGCCGATGCGGCCGAGCAGCGTCAGGATCACCGGCAGCTGGAACGCGATGCCGAAGGCGAAGATCAGCGACATCATCAGCGAGAGATACTCGCCGACCTTGGGCAGCAACTGAATCTGCGCGGTCTCCGCGCCGGCGGTCTGCTGCATGCCGAGCGAAAAACGGGTCAACATCGGGAAGACCACGAAATAAACCAGCATCGCGCCCATCACGAAGAATATCGGCGTGGCGACCAAATACGGCAGGAACGCATTGCGCTCATGCTTGTAGAGCCCGGGCGCCACGAACATGTAGACCTGCCCGGCAACAATCGGGAACGAGATGAAGGCCGCCCCGAACATTGCGAGCTTGAGCTGGGTGAGAAAATATTCGAGCAGCGCCGTATAGATGAACTTCGAATTCTCCGGTCCCGCCACCCAGATGAAGGGCCAGACCAGGACGTTGAAGATCTGCTTGGCGAAGAAGAAGCAGATAATGAAGGCCACAGCGAAGCCGAGCAGCGCCTTGATCAGCCGCGAGCGCAGCTCGATCAGATGATCCATCAAGGGGGCCTTGCTGGCCTCGATATCTTCGGCGCTCATGACGCCCTCGCGTCCTTGAGCACGTCAGGCTGTGCCGGCGTCTCGTCCTGCGCAGGCGCCGGCTCGGACTTCACCTCGCTGGTGATCGCGAGCGGCTCGCCAACGGCGGCGTGCGTCTCGGCCTCGACGAAGGTTTCCGGCGTCGGCTCAGCCGGTGTCGTGGGTGTCACCGGCGCGTCGATCGCGGAGGCGACCTGCGCATCGACCGGCTTGTCGATCTGCAGGGCGTCGCTGACGTCCTTGTGCAGCGAGGTCATGATGTTGCCGCTGGTGATGCCGGTTGCGGCTTCCCTGACCTCGTCAAAACTCTTCTTGAGGTCGGCCATCTCGGCCTCGCGCATGGCTTCCTGGAACTGGCCCTGGAATTCGGAGGCCATCTTCCGGGCCTTGCCCATCCATTGCCCGACCATGCGCAGCACGCCCGGCAGCTCTTTCGGGCCGATGGCGATCAGCGCGACGACCGCGATGACGACCAGTTCACTCCACCCGATATCGAACATGAATTGTTCCGCCTAAGCGCGCCGCCATCGGCCCCATCGGTCCTAACAGGATCTGGGGCTGCCGGCGCCTTTTCTCATCGGCGTCCATAGCGCGTCTCTACGGCGACGTCACCGTTTCGCGCGAAGAAAAACGTCGAAATATGCGTCAGTACAAGCGCGTTAGACGGCCTTGCTGCCGACGTCCTGGCGCGCGGCCGACGGCGCCGCATTGTGATCGATCGCCTTGGTGGACTCCGGCTTGTCCGCGACCTTGTCGTCGTCCTGCATGCCCTTCTTGAAGGCCTTGATGCCTTGGGCGACGTCACCCATCAGGTCCGAAATCTTGCCGCGTCCGAACAGCAGCAGGACCACTGCGATCACGACGATCCAGTGCCAAATGCTAAGCGAACCCATCCTGCAACCCTCCAGAAATGGCCGGTGGACCGGCCTGAACATCGCCGGAAGTTAGGCCCCCGGGGTGTCAAAAACAAGGACCTCGGCCGCGGCAAATCGCTGTCGCGGCTACGTAATATTGCTAGGCTTAACCGGGAATATTCCGGGCTATTCGCCCTTCTCCTCGGCGCTGTCGTCATCGCCCGCGTGGTCGATGTGCTCTTCCGGCTCATCAGCGTCAGGTTCGGCCGTGTCGACCTCGGCGGCAACGTCCGCTTCGAGGTCGGTTTCGACCTCGGCTGTCGGTTCGAGCTCGGCAGTCCCAACCTCGGCAGCCTCAACCTCGGCAAGCGCTTCGCTCTCGGTCTTCGGTTCCTCGGCTTCCGGCTCGACGGCCGGCGCGAGCAGCAGTTCCAGCGTGTCGCCCGGCTCGAGCGGCTCCTCGTCCTCCCGCAGCGTCGCATCATCCGATGGCGACGGAACGGAAAAGCCGGTCGGCAGCCGCGAGTCGAGCAGGCCGGTGCCCTTCAGCTCCTCGAGTCCCGGGAGGTCGCCGAGCGCTTCGAGGCTGAACTGCGTCAGAAAGGCGTCGGTAGTTCCGAAGGTCAACGGACGGCCCGGCGTCTTGCGGCGGCCGCGCGGGCGGATCCAGCCGGTCTCCAGCAGCACGTCGATCGTTCCCTTCGACGTCACCACGCCGCGAATCTCTTCGATCTCGGCACGGGTCACCGGCTGGTGATAGGCGACGATCGCCAGCACCTCGATCGCGGCACGCGACAGCTTCCGTGTCTCGGTGCTCTCGCGCGTCATCAGCCACGACAGATCGCCGGCGGTACGGAACGTCCACTTGTTGGCGACGCGAACCAGGTTGACGCCGCGCGGCGCATATTCCGCCTGCAACTGCGCAAGCGCCGCCTTGATATCGACGCCGTCGGGCATCCGCTTTGCCAGCGTTGCCTGATCGATCGGCTCGGCCGATGCAAACAACAGGGCTTCAAGGAGCCGCAATTCCTCAGGACGCGCTACCGGATGATCCATAGGAGAAACCTCCTCCTCGGGCTCGTCTCTGCGCACTTCCGCCAAGCTTGCCATGGGCCTGCTCTCCTTCTTCCACTTACTCAACCGACAGGTCCGGCGCAGCCATTGCGGCCTGCGCTTGACGCTTTCGGAAATAGATCGGCGCGAACGCCTGCTTCTGGTTGATTTCCATCTCGCCCTCGCGAACCAGTTCGAGGGCAGCAGCGAAGCTCGATGCGAACACTGTCGCCTTCTGCTTGGGATCGGCGACGTAGTTCATCAGGTACTCGTCGAGGCAGCTCCAGTCCTCGGCAAGGCCGACCAGCCGCTCCAACGAGGCGCGCGCTTCGGCTAGCGACCACACAGTCCGCTTGGCCAGATGCACCGAGGTCAGCACGCGTGACGCGCGCTGCGTGGCATAGGCCGACAGCAGGTCGTACAGGGTCGCGGTGAACTTCGGATGCTTGATCTCGGCGATCGATTCCGGATTGCCGCGCGGAAAGATATCGCGCTGGAACTGCGGCCGGTTCATCAGCCGGTTCGCAGCCTCGCGGATTGCCTCCAGGCGGCGCAGCTGGTTGGCGAGCGCGGTCGCCATTTCCTCGGCGCTCGGCCCCTCCGCAGTCGGCGGTTCGGGCAGCAGGAGCCGCGACTTCAAGAAGGCAAGCCAGGCGGCCATCACCAGATAGTCGGCCGCAAGCTCGAGGCGGATTTTGCGCGCGGCCTCGATGAACGACAGATATTGGTCGGCGAGCGCAAGGATCGAAATCTTCGACAGATCGACCTTCTGCTGTCGCGCCAACGTCAACAGCAGGTCGAGCGGGCCTTCATAGCCCTCGACGTCGACCACCAACGCCGGTTCGCCGTCGGCGAGATCGGCCGGCCGCCCGGTCTCAAACGATAGAATTTCAGCGGTCATGCCGTCCCTACCCGATCCAACAACGCATCCAGTTCAGCCCGTGCCGCCTGCCGGTCGAGCGGCTCAGGCTGCTTCCGCGCGGCGAGCACAGCCTTGGCCCGCTCAAGCGCCTTGCCGGCCAGTTCCGGCGTCTCCCGCGCGACCTCGCGCATTTCGTCGATATTGCCGTTGCAGTGCAGAACCATGTCGCAACCGGCGTTGACGATGGCGCGGGTCCGTTCGGCAATTGATCCGGCCAGCGCATTCATCGACACGTCATCACTCATCAACAAACCTTGGAACCCGATCAGGCCGCGAATCACCTGTTCGATGATTGTCGCAGAAGTCGTTGCCGGATGGACGGGGTCCAGCGCGCTAAACACAACATGTGCGGTCATCGCCATCGGCAGGTCCGCCAGCGGCCGAAACGCGGCAAAATCGGTCCGTTCCAGCTCTAATCTCGCGGTATCGACCGTCGGAAGGCGGAAATGGCTGTCCGCGGTGGCGCGGCCATGGCCGGGAATGTGCTTGAGAACCGGCAGCACGCCGCCCTGTTCCAGCCCGTCCGTGACCGCACGCGCGATCGCCGCGACCTTGCCCGGCTCGGTTCCATAGGCCCGGTTGCCGATCACCGCATCCGCGCCGGCCACCGGAACGTCGGCCAATGGGAGGCAATCGACGGTGATTCCGATGTCGATCAGGTCGGCCGCAATCAGCCGCGAGCTGAGCCGGGCCGCTGTCAGGCCTAGCTTCGGATCGATGTCGTAGAGCGCGCTGAAGCTCGCGCCCGGCGGATAGACTGGCCAATGCGGCGGGCCGAGCCGCTGCACCCGGCCACCCTCCTGGTCGATCAGGACCGGGGCATCGGCCATGCCGACCGCCGACCTGAGTTCCCTAACAAGAGCCGCCACTTGGGCAGGACTCTCGATGTTGCGCTTGAACAGGATGAAGCCCCATGGACGCTCGGCGCGAATGAATTCGCGTTCAGCGTCGTTGAGGACCAGCCCGGATGTGCCCGTGATGAATGCGCGGTTCGCCATTCGGCCGATTAGGCCGTATGCAGCTCACGGGTCAAGGAAACGGCAGTTAATTTCTTTGGATGAGGCACTGCGGCCCACCAGCCGACATCAGGCTCCGGCACACTTGGTTCGCCTCTTCCGACGACGCGAACGGACCGGCAAAGGCGCGGTAGTAGACGCCCTTCTCACCGAGATCGACGCGTTTCACCACCAAAGGCTGCGAGCCGAGCACGCTGCGATACTTGCCTTGCAGCGTCCGATAGGACGACTGCGCGTCCGCCTCGTTCTTCTGCGACGACACCTGAACCAGATATCCACCGCCACCAACCGAGGCAGTCGAGGTCGACGCCACCCGGGTCGGAGGCGCGGCCGGAGCCGCGTCGGCCTGCCCGGGAGCCAGCGACATTGGCGCGTTCACGCTGGCGTTGGCCGCAGCCGGATTACCACGCGACACCGGTGGCTTCGCCGCGGTCGGAGGTTTCGCCGGCACGGCGGCCGTGGCTTGCGTGCCATCGGGCGAATCGCCCTTGACCGCGAGCGTGCGAACCTTGCGCGGCTCGTTGTTCGGCAGCGTCCCGTTCGCGGTGATCGGCGCCGGCGCGGGTTGCGCGGTCTGCACACTGGCCACCGGCGGCGGATTCGCATTCGCATTGAGCGCCGGAAACACGACGCGCGGTCCGGCGGTCTTCGAATTGACGTCGACCGGCGTCTCTTCACGCGACACGATCTTCTCGGTGCCGTCACCCGCTGCCATGCGATCCGGTGTCTTGGCCGGCGCATCGGCCTGGGCCGGGATCACCTTGGTCGGCGTGTTGTCGGCCTTGATGATCGGCGGCTCGCCGCTGCGGGGCGAGCCGACATAGGTCCGGTAGGCGTACGCGCCACCGACGCCGAACACGCCAAGCGCCAGCACCGCAGCGACCGTCATCAGGCCGCTGCTCCGTCGGCGCGGTTCAGGCTCTTCTTCGTCGGCTTCATACGCATAGGGATCGTCCGGATAGGACGGATCGCGCTGCAAATCCTGTTCGCCGGCTTCCAGCTGGCCGTAGAGCGCCTCGTCATAGCGCGACGGATCGTGGCTCTGATCGCCGCTCTGATAAGGCGGCTCGTCGTCAAAGGCCTCAGGTTGTCTGGGGCGCTCGACCGGCCGATAGGTCGCGACCGGTTCGGGCGCAGGCGGCTGCGCCTGCTGGGCCGCATAGCGGTGCAACGGATGCACCGGCTTCGGCTGGTAGTCCTGTTCGGGTTCTTCGTACTCGGTGTGCTGCACGGGCGGCGGAGCCACGGTCTCCTGCCGCGCGCGCTGCATCCAAGGCGGCGGGCCCGCGGGCGCCGCATCCTCGTCCTCGGCCTGCGCATCATAGTGTTGCGGACGCGCGTTGGCGCGCGACTGCAACGGACGCGGCGGCGGCTTGTTCGCGGCGCCAAATGGATCCGTCTGGCCGATCAGCCGGGCCAGTTCGGCGAGCGGATCGCTCTCGGCCCTGGGTGCCGCGTCGGTGGAAAAAAGTCGGTCCTGATATCGATCAGCCATCGTGATGATGCATCCCCTTCGGGACAGCGCCAAGATCGCCGGCACAGCCGGTCCGAACGAGTTGGCCCCTGCCAGATGCCCTCACAAATCCCCACTCGTGAGGGCCTAATGCCCCTGCCTACCGCATCTCGGTCGGAGCGTGGACGCCTAGAACAGCTAAGCCCGATGCCAGAACCGAGACGACGCCCTGAACCATTGCCAGTCGCGCCCTCGTGATCTCTGCATCATTATTGATAATGAAGCGTAAATAGGGCAAATCGCGCCCCTTGGTCCACAGCGCGTGAAATTCACTGGCCAAATCATATAGATAAAAAGCGATTCGGTGCGGCTCATGTGCCACCGATGCAGCCTCGATCATCCGTGGATAAAGCGCCAGCCGCCTGAGCAGCTCGAGCTCGGCCGGGTCGGTCAACCGCTCGACCGCAGCGTTCCGCAGATAGGCCAGCCGCGCCTCGTCGGTCTCGGGCAGATCGGGAACCGCCTCCTCCCGCGCATTGCGGAAGATCGAATGGCCGCGGGCGTGACCGTACTGCACGTAGAAGACGGCGTTGTCCTTTGACTGCTCGATCACCTTGGCGAGGTCGAAATCGAGCACCGCGTCGTTCTTGCGGAACAGCATCATGAACCGGACCGCGTCCGAGCCGACCTCGTCGACCACTTCGCGCAGTGTGACGAATTCGCCGGAGCGTTTCGACATCTTCACCGGCTCGCCGTCACGCAGCAGCTTGACGAGCTGCACGATCTTGACGTCGAGCTCGGCCTTGCCAGCAGAGACCGCCTTCACGGCCGCCTGCATGCGCTTGATGTAGCCGCCGTGATCGGCGCCGAACACGTCGATCATGCTGGTGAAGCCGCGCTCGAACTTGTTGCGGTGGTTGGCGATGTCAGACGCGAAATAGGTGTACGAGCCGTCCGACTTGATCAGCGGACGATCGACGTCGTCGCCGTAGGCGGTGGCGCGGAACAGCGACTGCTCGCGATCCTCGTAGTCCTCGACCGGCTTGCCCTTCGGCGGCGGCAGGCGGCCTTCGTAGATGTCGCCCTTGGCGCGCAGGAAATCGATGGTCTCGGCGACCTTGTTGTTGCCGGACGTGATCAGCGAGCGCTCGGAGAAGAACACGTCGTGATGGATGTTGAGCGCGGCGAGATCCGCCTTGATCATCTCCATCATCATGGCGATCGCCCTGTCGCGCACGATCGGCAGCCACGCGGCTTCGCTCATGTCGAGCAGCTTCTCGCCGTATTCCTTGGCGAGCGCCGCGCCGACCGGCACGAGGTAGTCGCCGGGATAGAGCCCTTCCGGGATCGCGCCGATATCCTCACCGAGCGCCTCGCGGTAACGCAGGAACGCCGAGCGAGCGAGCACGTCGACCTGCGCGCCGGCATCGTTGATGTAATATTCGCGACAGACGTCGAAGCCCGCGAACTGCAGCAGGCTGCACAGCGCATCGCCGAACACGGCGCCGCGGCAATGGCCGACATGCATCGGCCCGGTCGGGTTGGCCGAGACGTATTCGACATTGACCTTCTCGGCCTTGCCGATGTCGCTGCGTCCGTAGGCTGAGCCGGCGGCCAGCACGGCGCGCAACGCGTCCGCCCAGACCTGCGGCTTCAAGGTCAGGTTGATGAAGCCGGGCCCGGCGACGTCAACGGACGCCACCAGCGCGTCGGCACGCAGCCGCTCGGCGATCTTGTCGGCGAGCTCGCGCGGCTTAGCCTTGGCCTCCTTGGCGAGCACCATCGCGGCATTGGTCGCCATGTCGCCATGGCTGGCATCGCGCGGCGGCTCAACCACCACGCGGGACAGATCGATGCCCGCGGGCCAGTTGTCCTCGGCAGCGACAGCGGCACAGATCGCGTGCACGCGCGCCAGCATGTCGGCAAAAAGGTGTGATGGTGCAGTGGTGTCGGCCATGGCAGGGCGCTAACGCAAATCCGGGGTCGAGTCAAAAAGCCTTTGGTGTTCGATCAGGGCAAAACGGTCGGTCATCCCGGCAATGAAATTGCCGATCCGCCTGTTCCGCGCGCTCCCGGTCTCCTGCACGCTCCCCTCGATCCATTCCGCCGGCAGGTCGCCCGGCGATTGCCGGTAACGCTCATAGAGATTGCGGACCACCTGCTCCGCCTCCCGCATCACAAGCATCACCCGCCGGTGGCGATACATCCGCCGGAACAGGAATGCCTTGATCGCCGCCTCCTGCTCGGCCACCTCAGGCGGAAACGCGATCAGCGGCGCGTTGTGGTGGCGCACGTCCTGGGCCGATTGCGGCTGCGCGGCCGCAAGCCGCCGGGTCGCCTCGTTGAAGACGGCGCTGATGAAATGCGAGATCAGCTCACGCACCAGTTCGGCACCGCGCCGGACCTCGTCGAGCCCGGGATAATGGCGATCGATCTCGGCGATGATCTCTGCGGTCAGCGGCATCTCCTTGAGGTCGTCGACCGCAAACAGACCGGCGCGGAGGCCGTCGTCGATATCGTGCGCGTCATAGGCTATGTCGTCGGCGAAGGCCGCGATCTGCGCCTCGAGCGAGGCATAGCTCCAGAGCTCGAGATCGTAGGTCTGGTTGTAGTCGGCGATCCCGATCGGAAGTCCGCTGTGGAGGTAGCGCCCGCTAGGTGCGCCGTTGCGTTCCGTCAGCGGGCGCGTTGTGCTTGACGATGCCCTCGAGCGACTCCCAGGTCAGGTTCAGCCCGCCGAATTCGGGGTAGCGATGTTCCAGCGAGGTGACGACGCGCAGCGCCTGCGCATTGTGGTCGAAGCCGCCATCATCCTTGAGGCAGTCATCGAGCGCCCGCTCCCCGGCATGACCGAACGGCGGATGGCCGAGATCGTGCGCCAGCGCCAGCGTCTCGGTCAGATCCTCGTCGACCCCGAGCTGGCGCGCCAATGCGCGGGCGATCTGCGCGACTTCCAGCGAGTGGGTCAGCCTGGTGCGATAATGATCGCCCTCGTGGAAGACGAAGACCTGGGTCTTGTGCTTGAGGCGGCGGAACGCGGTGGAATGGATCACCCGGTCACAGTCGCGCCGGAACGGGCTGCGGGTCCGGCTCGGCGGCTCCAAGACAAGCCGTCCGCGGCTGCGGTCGGGATCGCAGGCATAAGGCGCGCGGGGGGCAGCCATTCCGACCGACACGGTATTTTAGTCCTTATCCATTTGATTCCATGGTCCGACGCACTTAACT
The DNA here is from genome assembly GCF_054063295.1 of Bradyrhizobium sp. USDA 3240. Lineage (NCBI taxonomy): Bacteria > Pseudomonadati > Pseudomonadota > Alphaproteobacteria > Hyphomicrobiales > Nitrobacteraceae > Bradyrhizobium > Bradyrhizobium sp. USDA 3240. The sequence continues at coordinate 8,600,485 of NZ_JBSSGD010000002.1, read as the reverse complement.
ATGACTGAGGCGGCGGACCAAATGAATTGGGCATGACGCCGGGCATGATCCGATCAGATCATGCACAGATTGGGTTTCGGAGACCGACCATGACTGCTGCCATCACCGTCAGCGAACGGGCCGCCCGCCGGATCGGACAGATCCTCAGCAAGGAAGGCGACGGTGCCAAGCTGCGCATTTCGGTCGAGGGCGGCGGCTGCTCCGGTTTCCAGTACAAGTTCGACGTCGAGCGCACCCAGGCCGATGACGACCTCGTGATCGAGCGCGACAGCGCGGTGGTGCTGATCGATCCCGCCTCGGTCCCGTTCCTCGCGGGCTCGGAGGTCGACTTCGTCGACGACCTGATCGGCGCCTCGTTCCGCGTCGTCAATCCGAACGCCACCGCGTCCTGCGGCTGCGGCACCAGCTTCTCGATCTGACGCTTCCTCGCCTGACGCGACCTCGTGACGCGAGCCGGTAACCGGTTCGCGGGACACTAGGTTATTCCGCCGCGACAACTTGCGGCCGCTCGGCGTCGCCGCCCGCCTCCGCCTGCGGGTCGAGCTTGCGGCGCAGCCTGCGGTCGATGCGGTCGAGATAGATGTAGATGACCGGCGTGATGAACAGCGTCAGCAGCTGCGACACGCAGAGGCCGCCGACCACCGCGACGCCGAGCGGCTGACGCAGTTCAGCGCCGGCGCCCGCACCGAGCGCGATCGGCAGCGTGCCGAAGATCGCCGCGAACGTCGTCATCATGATCGGGCGGAAACGCAGCAGCGCCGCCTCGCGGATCGCGTGCTCGGCGCTGAGGCCGACGCGGCGGCGCTCCAGTGCGAAGTCGACCATCATGATCGCGTTCTTCTTGACGATGCCGACCAGCATCACGATGCCGATCATCGCGATCACCGACAGCTCCATCCCGAACAGCATCAGCGTCAGGATCGCGCCGATGCCGGCCGACGGCAGGCCGGAGATGATCGTGATCGGATGGATGAAGCTTTCGTAGAGAATGCCGAGAATCACGAAGGCCGCAAACACGGCGGCGAGGATCAGCACGCCCTGCCCGCGCAGCGAGTCCTGGAATACCTGCGCGGTGCCGGAGAATCCGGTCGCAATCGTCGGCGGCAAATTCGCGTTCTGCTCGAGCTCGGTGATCTTGTCGACCGCGTAGCCGAGCGAATTGCCCGGCGCGAGATTGAACGAGATCGTCACCGCCGGCTGCTGGCCCTGGTGGTTGATCTGCAGCGGCCCGACCGTCGGCACCAGCCGCGCCACCGCATCCAGCGGGATGGTCTGGCCGTTCGCGGTCTTCATGTAGAGCTTCGAGAGATCTGACGGATCGACGCGGAACTGCGGCTGCACCTCCAGGATGATCTGGTAGTCGTTCGACGGCATGTAGATGGTGCCGACCTGGCGCGAACCGTAGGCGTTGTAGAGCTGGTTGCGGACTTGATCGACGGTGATGCCGTACACCGCCGCCTTCTCGCGGTCGATGTCGACCGTCATCTGCGGGTTCTTGATGTAGAGGTCGGTGGTGACGTCGAGTAGGCCCGGAATCTTTTCGATCTTGTCGCGCATCTCGGGCGCCAAGCGGTACAGCGACTCGGTGTCGCCGCTCTGCATCACATACTGATACTGGCTCTTGGAGATGCGGCCGCCGATGTTGAGGTTCTGGACGCTCTGGAAGAACGCCTGCATGCCCGGGATCTCGCGCGCCTTCTGGCGCAGCCGTCCGATCACGACAGCAGCGTTGTCGCGGGTCTTCTGCGGCTTCAGCGCGATGAACAAGCGGCCGTAATTGGTGGTCGGATTGGGACCGCCGGAGCCGACCGTCGAATTGATGTAATCGATCGCCGGATCGGTCCGCATCACCTCGACCAGCGCCTGCTGGCGCACCTTCATTGCTTCGAACGAGGTATCGGTCGCCGCTTCCGTCACCCCGATCAGGAAGCCGGTGTCCTCCTGCGGGAAGAAGCCCTTCGGCACGATCATGTAGAGATAGACAGTGCCGCCGAGCGTCGCCAGCGTGACCACCAGCATCAGGGCCTTCTTGGCCAGCACCCAGTCGAGCGCCCATTCATAGGCGCGCAGCCAGGCCTCGAACATCGCCTCGAACGCCCGCAGCACGATGTTCGGCCGCTTGGTCGCATCATGCGCGCGCAGCACGCGGGCGCACAGCATCGGCGTCAAGGTCAGCGACACGAAGCCGGACACGATGATCGCGACCGAGATCGTGACCGCGAATTCGCGGAACACGCGGCCGACGATGCCACCCATCAGCAGCACCGGGATGAACACCGCGATCAGTGAAAAGGTAATTGAGATGATCGTGAAGCCGATCTCGCGGGCGCCCTTCAGCGCCGCCTCGAACGGCTTCATGCCGTGCTCGATATGGCGGACGATGTTCTCCAGCATGACGATGGCGTCGTCGACCACGAAGCCGACCGAGAGCGTCAGCGCCAGCGCCGGAATGAAGGTCGCCGACGCCGAGCGCAGAAACAGGAAGATCACCAGGATCACCAGCGCGATTGCAATCAGCAGGGTCTCCTCGACGTCGCTGACCGCCTGCCGGATCGAGACCGAGCGGTCCATCATGACCTGCATGGTCACCGAGGGCGGGATCGCGGCGCGCAGCGACGGCAATTTCGCCAGCACGGCATCGACGACGGCCACGGTGTTGGCGTCGGGCTGCTTCTGGATCGCGAGCACGATCGCCCGCTCGTCGTTCATCCAGGTCGCGATCTTGTCGTTCTCGACGCTGTCATAGACCTTGGCGATCTCGTCGAGCCGAACCGGCGAGCCGTTGCGCCAGGCGACGTAGATCTGGCGGTAGTCGGCCGCCTTGTCCATCTGGCCGGAGGCCTGCAGCGCGACGTCCTGCTTGGGCCCGTTCAACGTGCCGACCGGGGTCGAGGAATTGGCGCGCGACACCGCGGCGCGGATGTCTTCCATCGAGACGCTGCGGGCGGCCGCGGCCTCCGGATCGGCCTGAACGCGGATCGCAAACTTCTGCGCGCCGTAGATCAGCACCTGCGCAACACCCGGCAGCTGCGACAACGCCTGCCCGATCGTGATGTCGCCATATTCGTTGACCGCCGACAGCGGCAGCGTCGCCGACCCCAGCGAGACGAACAGCACCGGGAAGTCTGCCGGATTCACCTTCCGGAAACTCGGCGGAATCGTCATTTCGATCGGCAGCCGGCGCTGCGCGATCGTCAATGCCGTCTGCACGTCGAGAGCGGCGGCATCGATGTTGCGGTTGAGGTCGAACTGGATGGTGATGACGCTCGTGCCCTGCGAGGAGTTCGAGTTCATCGAGGAGATGCCGGCAATGGTCGAGAGCTGGCGCTCGATGATGCCGGCGACCGAGGCGGCCATGGTGTCGGCGCTGGCGCCCGGCAGCGTGGCGGTGACCGCGATGGTTGGGAAGTCGACCTTGGGCAGCGCCGAGACCGGCAGCAGGCGGAAGCCGAACACGCCGAATGCGATGATCGACGCCGTGATCAGCGTCGTCATGACCGGGCGGCGGATGCAGAGCTCGGAGAGCGTCATGGATCAGGCTCCGGCCTTGCGCGCCCGCAGCTCGACCCGCGACCCCTCCGACAGCAGCAACTGGCCGTCGACCACGATGCTTTCATCGCCCGCCAGTCCGTCCGAGATCACCGATGAGCCCTGGAAGGTGCGATCGACCTTGACCGGCCGGACCTTGGCGACGCCGTCCTGGACGACGAAAACGAAATTGCCATTCTGGCTGCGCTGCACTGCGACCGTCGGTACCACGACCGCGTCTTCGTTGCGGATGATCAGCTTGGTCTGCACGATGGTGCCGGGCCACAGCGTCTCGTTCGCATTGTTCATGATGCCGCGCACCGTGACCATGCCGGTGGTCGCGTCGACGGCATTCTCGACCATGGCGACCTTGCCGCTCTCGGAGCGCTGGTGGCCGGGAATGGTCGCGATCACCTTGGGATCGTCCTTCCCCATGGCGTCGCGCAGATCGACCAGCGCACGCTGCGGAATGGCAAAGGTGACATAGACCGGCGCCATCTGGTTGATGACCGCGAGCGGCTGGGTGTCAGCGGGGCGGACGAAGTTCCCGACCTTGACGTTGGCGGCGCTGATCCGCCCCGCGAACGGCGCGCGGATCACGGTGTAGCTCTTCTGGACGCGGAGGTTTTCCAGCGCGAATTGGTCGGCCTTGATGGTGCCGATCAGGACGTCGGACTGGGTTTTTGCGTTGTCGAGGTTGACCTGCGTGGTCGCGCCCTTGCCGACCAGTTCGGTATAGCGGCGGAGGTCGCGCTGCGCGCCCTCGAACTGGGCCTGGTCGCGCGCCAGGACGCCCTCGGCCTGCTCGATCTGGGCGTCGATCTGCCGTGCGTCGAGCATGAACAGCAGGTCGCCCTCATTGACCCTGGCGCCGTCCTCGAAATGCACCGAGACGATGGTGGTTCCCAGCCGCGACTTCAGCGCCACGCTGGAGATCGGCGTGACCTGTCCGATCGCGTCGACATCGACCGGGACCGATCTGCGTTCGGCCTTGGCGAGATCCACCGAGACCACGCGCGGCCGCGCCGTCCCCTGCGAGATGGCGGCACCGCCACCCATCCATGAAGCGCGGGTCATGTAAGCCGCCCCGGCCGCAATGCCGAGAACAGCGACAGTCAGAACCAAATTATGTTTCTTCATAAGTCTTGTACATGCGCCGCCCGCTTCCCTTCAGGGCCGGGACGCTTCGCAACTCCCCCATCGGCAATTGTTACGCCTTGTTTCCGGAGAGGGTTAGCACAGGCGGACCGCCCATGGTATGCCACCTAAGTAAAATCCTGCGGCTTCAATCCGGTCACTTGCATGCGCATCGCTACGTGGAACGTCAATTCGGTCCGGCAACGAATCGAGCTTCTGGTCGCTTGGCTGAAGGAGTGTTCCCCCGACATCGTCTGCCTGCAGGAGATCAAATGCGTCGACGACGCATTCCCCCGGCTTGAGGTCGAGGCGCTCGGATATAATGTCGTCACTCACGGCCAGAAGACCTTCAACGGCGTCGCGCTGCTGTCGAAGCTGCCGTTTGACGAGACCAAGTCGGGCCTCGCCGGCGACGACGAAGATGCCCATGCCCGCTTCCTCGAAGGCGTCGTTACGCTGAAACAGGGCGTGGTGCGGGTCGCGTGCCTTTATCTGCCCAACGGCAACCCCGCGAACACCGACAAATATCCGTACAAGCTCAAATGGATGTCGCGGCTTCTTGAGTACACGCGGGAACGGCTTAAGGCCGAGGAGCCGCTGATTCTGGCCGGCGACTTCAACGTCATTCCGGCGGCCCGCGACGTCTACAATCCGGCCGCCTGGGTCGACGATGCCCTGTTCCGTCCGGCGACCCGCGAAGCCTTCCAGTCGCTGCTCGGCCTCGGCCTGACCGATGCGCTGCGCGCGGTCAACGACGAGCCCGGCCAGTACACCTTCTGGGACTACCAGGCCGGCGCCTGGCAGAAGAACTGGGGCCTGCGGATCGACCATCTGCTGATGTCGCCGCAAGCGAGCGATCGGCTGATCGATGTCGGGATCGACAGCTATGTCCGCGCCTGGGAGAAGCCGTCGGACCACGTCCCGGTCTGGGCCGATCTCGATTTCGAGACAGCTTGAGCCTTGCCAGCCAAGCGACTGCCGGCCGCGGGGGATATCAATCCCGGCGGCCTCTAATCGCGACGACCCTGCACCCAGTGCTCGAGCATCTGCAGCGCCATCGCGCGATCATCTTCGGACGCCTTGGTGATCGCCCGGTTGTAGCTTTCCTTGATCCAGGCCTCGTCGGGCGTGGCGCTGTCACGCGCCAGGGTCAGCCACATCAGGCCACGTGCCCGCTGCGGCGGCAGCCGGTCGCCGTTGAACAGCATCTGGCCAAGCAGCGCCTGCGCCTGATGCTGGCCCTTCTGGGCGGCAAGGCCGAGCCAGCGTGCGCCATAGCGAAAATCGTCCCGCGAGGCATCCGGCGTCTTCAGGTACAGCCGCGCAAGGTCGTACTGGGCGTCGGCATTGCCGAAATAGGACGCGGCATAGGAGAACATCTCCCGCGCCCGCTCAGTGTCCGCCTTCACCTTGGAATTGGGAATGCCGCTCAGATAGTAGCGGCCGAGCGCCACGAAGGCGTTGGCCACGATCGAGGCCTGCGGCGCCGACGGCGAATCCTCGGCATGCGCATTGGCGATCCGGCTGAAATACTCGAAGGCGCGCATGTCATCCTGGATGACGCCGTCGCCCTCGGCGTACATCTTGCCAAGCTTCCACTGCGCGACGGGATGACCGCCCTCGGCCTGGTACTGCAGCGTGCTGAAGGACGAGGTCGGCGAGGTCGCCACAGGAGCAACCGGCGTGGCGGCCCGCTTCAGGGCGCCGGCCGTGCCGGGCTGCGGCGCGACCACAGGAAGAACGGTATCCTGGGGGTTGACCGGGGCGCCGTCGAATCCGAATCCGGGGCCCGCCACCGGGATGGCCCCTAACGCAAACGCAAATATCGCACGCTTAAACGTCCGCATAACACTGTTTCTCGTACGCGCCACCCGGATGGGTGACTGCGCCATCCACCGCCGGCCCCACTTGTTCGGCGTACTTCCACAGCGCACCAGTCGTGTGGTTAGTCGCCCGAGGGGCCCATTTGGTCTTACGATTTGCGAGCTCGGCGTCGCTCAATTTTACGTCAAGTGTGCCGGCGACCGCATCGATCTCGATGATGTCGCCGTCCTGCAATAACCCGATCGGCCCGCCGACGGCCGCTTCAGGTCCAATATGGCCGATGCAGAAGCCACGGGTGGCGCCGGAGAACCGGCCATCGGTGATCAGGGCAATCTTGCCGCCCATCCCCTGCCCGGTCAGCGCCGCCGTGGTCGCCAGCATCTCCCGCATCCCAGGACCGCCCTTCGGCCCCTCGTAGCGGATCACAATCACTTCGCCTTCCTTGTAGGTGCGCTTCTGCACCGCCTCAAAGGCGTCTTCCTCGCGGTCGAAGCACCGGGCCGGACCGGTAAACCTCAGGTTGGACATTCCCGCGACCTTCACGATCGCACCCTCCGGAGCGAGATTACCCTTCAGCCCGACAACGCCACCTGTCACGGTGATCGGATTGTCGGCGGGCCGCACCACGTCCTGGTGCGGATTCCATTTCACGCTTTTGAGGTTTTCGGCGATCGTTCGGCCAGTGACGGTCAGGCAATTCCCGTGCAAGTGGCCATTGTCGAGCAGCGTTTTCATCAGCAGCGGAATGCCGCCAACTTCAAACATGTCTTTGGCAACATAACGGCCGCCCGGCTTCAAATCCGCGACGTAAGGAGTCTTTTTGAAGATTTCGGCAACGTCGAACAAATTGAACTTGATGCCGCACTCATGGGCGATCGCCGGTAGGTGCAGCGCAGCATTGGTCGAACCACCTGAGGCTGCAACCACGGCAGCAGCATTTTCAAGGGCTTCCCGGGTGACGATGTCGCGGGGCCGGATGTTTTTCTCGATCAGCTCCATCACCTTCTCGCCGGCGGCGGAGCAGAAGGCGTCGCGGATCTCGTAAGGCGCCGGAGCTCCGGCCGAATACGGCAGCGCGAGGCCAATCGCCTCGGAGACGGTCGCCATGGTGTTGGCGGTGAACTGGGCGCCGCAGGCGCCGGCCGACGGGCACGCCACCCGCTCGATCTCATCGAGGTCCTCGTCCGACATGGCGCCGACCGAGTGCTTGCCGACCGCCTCGAACATGTCCTGCACGGTGACCGGCTGCCCGCGGAAGTTGCCGGGCAGGATCGAGCCGCCATAGATGAAGATCGACGGCACGTTGAGACGGACCATCGCCATCATCATGCCCGGCAGCGACTTGTCGCAGCCGGCGAGCCCGACCAGCGCATCATAGGAGTGACCGCGGACGGTCAGCTCGACCGAATCGGCGATGCATTCGCGCGACGGCAGCGAGGAGCGCATGCCGTCATGGCCCATCGCGATGCCGTCGGTGACAGTGATGGTGCAGAATTCGCGCGGCGTGCCGCCGGCCGACGCCACGCCCTTCTTCACCGCCTGCGCCTGGCGCATCAGCGAAATGTTGCAGGGAGCAGCTTCATTCCAACATGAAGCAACGCCGACAAAGGGTTGATGAATCTGGGTTGTCGTCAGCCCCATCGCGTAGAGATAGGACCGATGCGGCGCGCGCTGGGGCCCCTCCGTCACGTGACGGCTCGGCAGCCTACCCTTGATGTTCGTCTTGGCGTCCATCGCGACCCTGTTCCCGGCGCTCTTTCCTCCAACAACGCCGGAACCGATCAAAAGTCCCGTCGTCGCGAGCGCTGGCTATTCAGCTAGGTGAATATCCTTTCATGTCAGGGTGTGGCCAAAAAGCGGCGCGACTACGGACTGGCTGTGTTTAGGGTTAAATGTCGATTCACTGTTGCGACGACGCAACAATCGTGGCTCCCGGGCAACCATGTATTATCGGTCCTTATGGGAACCTGACACGCACCTGACCAAATAGCCGTGGAGTTGTCGCATCGCGATCAAACTCGCCCGAGTTGTGAGTCGATTGCTGCCTCTCCTAAACTGACGATCGCGAAGCGCCCCCTCGATCGGGCGAGACGGCCGAACCATACATCGAGCTGCAATTTCTGATAAAGCGAAATATCCCTGCGGGGCTTGCGCCGTTCGGGCAACTCAGATGTATGGCGCGCCACTCCATCTCCTCTCGTCATTCCGGCGCGTGCGAAGCACGAGCCCGGAATCCATTGGGTCACAAAACTGATGGTGAAATGGATTCCGGGCTCTCGCTTCGCGAGCCCTCAGGTGCGCAATTGCGCACCGGGGAATGACAATGGAGGGAGTTGGCAGTTCGTAAGTGTGGAGCAGCGATGCCCATCAATACGCGTCGAGACACAATGGCTATCGCTTCCGCCTCGCTCTTCGAGCTACGGCGGACAAGGCGTGCCACCCTTCCTGCAGTCTACTCAGCCGCCAGCTTCGGCGACGGCGGAAGCGCCCAGCACTCGACGCGATTCCGGCCGCGCTCCTTGGCCTGGTAGAGCGCTGCGTCGGCGGCCTTCATCAGGGCGTCTATCCCGGGCATGCTGGTGATGGCCTCGGCGACGCCGATGCTCACCGTGAATGACACCGGCCGATCGTCCGCCCGCAGCGCCAGCCCTTCCGCCCGCTTGCGAATGCGGTCGGCGACGGTCCGGGCGCGCGACAATGTCGTTTCCGGCAGCAGAACCGCGAACTCCTCGCCTCCGACACGGCCGACGACGTCGGACTTGCGTTTGCCGCGGGTGCAAATCTCGGCGACGGCCTTGATGGCCTCGTCACCGGCCGCGTGCCCGAACCGGTCATTGATGCTCTTGAAGTAATCGATATCGACCATCAGGACGGAGACGGAGCGATAGTAGCGCTGGAACCGGCTCCACTCCGCATCTAGCGTTGTCAGGAATTGCCTGCGGTTGAACAGTCCGGTGAGCGGATCGGTGGTCGCGAGCACTTCGAGCTGTCGCGCGTTACCGACAAGATCGGTGACGTCGACGAAGGTCAGCATCCGGCCGCCGTTCGCCATCGTCGAGCAATGGATCCTGATGTTGCGGCCATCAGGCGTCTGGACGTCGCGCTTGTGATCGCCCGCCTTGATCTCCGCGATCCGCTTCGCCGGAAAGGCTCTGATCTGTTCCGGGGTCGAGCCCGTCGGGACTGCCCGGCGGCTGCGCGTGAGAAGCGTGACGTATTCCGGATGCCGCGCCACCTCCTCCTCGCTCACCTCCCAGAAGTCCCGCATTCTCCGATTGAGAAAAACCACATTGAGATCGCGGTCGAGCAGGACAACGCCGTCCTCCACGTTCTCGAGCGCGCCGGTCAGCACCTTCAACTTGTCCGATGCGCGCACGATGTCGGTCACGGGCGTGTAGCTCACCATCCGGCCGCCGTCGGGCAGCGGCGTGCACTGACATCGAACCACATCACCGTTGCTGCGCCTGAGATCGATCGGGTTTGCGTCGCCGACGCTGACGAGGCGGACGCGTTCGGCAACGTAGGCTTGAAGCTGCTCAGGCGGCAGCTCATAGGCCATGGTCTTGCAGCCGTGATGCATCAGATCGGTGAAGCTGGGATTGCGGTCAGCCACCGCATCCGGAAGCTGCCACATGTTCCGGAACGCGCGGTTGATGAAGAGGGCTTTCAACTCCGAGTCCAACAGCAGGATGCCGACCGGGATCTGATCAAGCGCTGAGCGTAGCGCCAGCATGTGCCCGCGCAGAATATCGCCGCTGCGCCGCTCGGGCATGGCTGATGGCGCAGGAGCGGCAGGCACGGCAGCGGCAGGCGCGGGAGCGGCCTGCTGCGCCTCAAACACCAGGCCGAGTTGGCGGTCCGATTGCCACAGCCGCTTGCATGGCCTCACCTGATTGGTGCCGACAATCAACAGTTGGACCTGGTCGGGAATGCCAACGACGCTTTCGAGTTCCACGGTCGCGCCGGTATCGGTGAGCTGTCGGACCGTGCAATCGAAGGCCGACCGACCGAAATTGAAGACGATCTTTCCGGCCAAAAACGTTCGGCCGCGGGAAGCTGACACCTGTCCGGACATGGCGCACCTGGAGCAATTGCGAGCCCCGTCACCTCAGCATGTTTGAGTCACCAAGCCATGAACGCTTTCGAGGCGTTTTGAGCAGCAGCTGTACGGTGTGCGCCGCAAAAACGGGTTCCATCCCGCTGTTCCTGGAACCCGTGCGGTCGAGGACTACGATCCGCTGAGGCGCTTCTGCTTCGCGTTCAACGCAGAGGCGACGCGGCTGACCGGCGGGCGGCCGAGCAAGCCGGCGACCTCGTTCGTCGTGGCCAGCAACTTCTCCATGTCGATACCGGTTTTCACGCCCATGCCTTCGAGCATGTAGACGACATCCTCGGTCGCGACGTTGCCGGTGGCGCCGGGCGCATAGGGGCAGCCGCCGAGGCCGCCGGCGGCGGAATCGATGACGCGCACGCCCTCCTCCATGCCGGCATAGAGATTGGCGAGCGCCTGGCCGTAGGTGTCGTGGAAGTGCATCGCGAGATTGGCGACCGGCAGCTCGGCGCCGACCGCGCGCAGCATCTCCTTGGCCTTCAGCGGCGTGCCGACACCGATGGTGTCGCCGAGCGAGATCTCGTAGCAGCCGAGATCCCACAGCATCATCGCGAGGTCGGCGACCGCCTTCGGCTTGATCTCGCCGTCGAACGGACAGCCGAGCACGCAGGAGATGTAGCCGCGCACCTTGACGCCATCGGCCTTGGCACGCGCCAGCACCGGCTTGAAGCGCTCGATCGACTCCGCGATCGAGCAATTGATGTTGGCGCGCGAGAACCCTTCGGACGCCGCCGCGAACACCGAGACGACCTGGGCGCCGGCCGCGCGCGCGGCGTCATAGCCCTTCTCGTTCGGCACCAGTACGTGGAATTCGGCATCCTTGATGTGACTGACGCCGCGCAGCACCTGATCGGAGCTTGCCATTTGCGGGATCGCCTTGGGCGACACGAAGGCGCCGACCTCGACGGTGTTGAGCCCTGCCGCCACCAGCGCCTCGATGAAGGCAATACGCGCCTCGACGCTAACCAACGTCTTCTCGTTTTGCAGGCCGTCGCGCGGCCCCATCTCGACGATCTGGATCTGATCGGTCATGACGCGGCCGCAGGCTCGACTTCGGCAAGCTCGACGCCCTCGCCGACGATGTCACCGACCTTGCATTTGAGCTTCTTCAACACACCGGCATAGGGCGCGCGCAGGGTCTGCTCCATCTTCATCACTTCGAGAGTGAGGATCGGCGCGCCCTTCTCCAGCGTCGCGCCCTCCTCGGCCAGCAGCGCGACCACGGTGCCCGGCAACGGTGCCACGATCTTGTCCTCGCCGACCTGCTCCTCGCTCTCGCCGCCGAACGGATCGACCCAGTGCAGGTCGAAGCGGCCGTTACGGGTGCGCAAGTAAAGCTCGTGGCCCTCGATGACGGATGCGACGCGCGACTTGAGGCCGTCGAGCGTCAAGTCGAAGCCATCCTCGCCGGCTGACGCGATGGCAAAGACAAGCTCGCGCCCGCCGACCGACAGCGTCATCGGTCCGTGGCCATAATGAAGCGTAATCGTATGCGGCGGCTCGTGGCCCTGCCGGAACGAAAACACCCGCTGGCGACGCCCGACCGGCATCCAGCCGAAGGCCTGCCAGGGCGAATTCGCCTCGCGCCGCGCCGCCTTCTGCTCGTCGTTGACGATCGCAGCCACCGCCGCGCACAGCTCGAACTCGCCGGCCGCACCGGCGCCTGAAGTCAGGTTCTTCAGCTCGCGCTCGATGAAGCCGGTATCGATCGCGTTGGCGCGGGTCGCCGGATGCGTCACCAGCGCCGACAGGAACGGGATGTTGGTGACGATGCCGCGGACATCGGTCTGTTCCAGCCCGCGATTGAGCTTCTCGATCGCGCCTTCGCGCGTCGGCGCCCAGGCGATCACCTTGGCGAGCATCGCGTCGTAATACGGTGAGACCGTGTCGCCACTGCAATAACCGCTATCGATGCGCAGGCCGTCGCCTTCCGGCGGCGTCCGCCAGGTCTTGATGCGGCCGACCGAGGGCATGAAGTTCTTCTGCGGATTTTCCGCGTAGACACGGGCCTCGACGGCGTGGCCATTGAGCTTGATCTCGTCCTGCTTCAGCGGCATCGCCTCGCCGAAGGCAACGCGCAGCTGCCATTCGACGAGATCGACGCCGGTGATCAGCTCGGTGACGGGATGCTCGACCTGCAGGCGGGTGTTCATCTCGATGAAGAACACATCCTTGCCGTCGGAGACGAACTCGATAGTGCCGGCGCCGACATAGTTGACCGCACCGGCCGCCTTGCGGGCGGCCTCGCAGACCGCCTCGCGCTGCGCGGCGTTCAACGTCGGCGACGGCGCCTCCTCGATCACCTTCTGATGCCGGCGCTGCAGCGTGCATTCGCGCTCCCACAGCGAGAGCAGATTGCCGTGGCTGTCGCCGATGATCTGCACCTCGATGTGGCGCGGGTTCTGCACGTATTTCTCGATCAGCATGCGGTCGTCGCCGAACGCCGCCTTGGCCTCGCGCTTGGCGCTGGTGATCGCGGCCGCAAGCTCCGCCGCCGCATTGACCACGCGCATGCCGCGGCCGCCGCCGCCGGCCGACGCCTTCACCAGCACCGGGAAGCCGATCCGGTTGGCGGCCTCCGCCAGGATCGCCTCGTCCTGCGCCTCACCGTGATAGCCAGGCACCAGCGGCACGCCGGCCTTCTCCATCAGCGCCTTCGATCCGGATTTCGAGCCCATCGCGGTCATCATCGCGGCGGTCGGGCCGACGAACACCAGGCCGGCATCAAGGCAAGCTTGTGCGAATTCGGCGTTCTCCGACAGGAAGCCGTAGCCGGGATGCACCGCCTCGGCGCCGGTTTGCTTTGCGGCCGTGATCACGCGCTCGATGTTGAGATAGCTGTCGCGCGCCCGTGCGGGCCCGAGCAGCACCGCCTCGTCGGCAAGCGCGACATGCATCGCGTCGCGGTCGGCCTCGGAATAGACCGCGACAGTGCGCAGCCCCATGGCGCGCGCCGAGCGGATGACGCGGCAGGCGATCTCGCCGCGGTTGGCGATCAGAAGCGTGCGGAAACGCCGGTAGAGTTTTGAGCGGTCCATGATCACATCCTGAACAGGCCGAATTTCGTCGGCTCGATCGGCGCATTGGCCGCGGCCGACAGGCCGAGCCCGAGCACCAGGCGGGTGTCGGCGGGATCGATCACGCCGTCGTCCCAGAGCCGCGCCGTGGCGTAATAGGGATTGCCCTGCTTCTCGTATTGCGCGCGGATCGGCTCGCGGAATTTGTCTTCCTCCTCCGCCGACCAGCTCTCACCCTTGGCCTCGATGCCGTCGCGCCGCACTTGACTGAGCACCATCGAGGCCTGCTCGCCGCCCATCACGGAGATGCGGGCGTTCGGCCACAGCCAGAGGAAGCGCGGGCTGTAGGCGCGGCCGCACATGCCGTAATTGCCGGCGCCGTAGGAGCCGCCGATCACGACGGTGAATTTCGGCACGCCGGCGGTCGCAACCGCCGTTACCAGCTTGGCGCCGTCGCGCGCGATGCCGCCCGCCTCATATTTCTTGCCGACCATGAAGCCGGTGATGTTCTGCAGGAACACTAGGGGAATGCCGCGCTGGCAGCACAGCTCGATGAAATGCGCGCCCTTCAGCGAGCTCTCGCTGAACAGGATGCCGTTGTTGGCGATGATGCCGACCGGATAGCCCCAGATATGGGCGAAGCCGCAGATCAGCGTGGTGCCGTAGAGCTTCTTGAATTCGTCGAACTCGGAGCCGTCGACGATCCGCGCGATGATGTCGTGCACGTCGAACGGCTTGCGGCCGTCGGCGGAGACCACGCCGTAGATCTCCTCGGCCGGAAACAGCGGTTCCTGCGGCGTCTTCATGTTGAGCGGCGCCTTCGTGGGCTGCTTCAGCGTGCCGACGATGCGCCGTGCGATCCCGATCGCGTGCGCATCGTTCTGCGCGTAATGGTCGGTCACGCCCGACTGCCGGGAGTGGACGTCGGCGCCGCCGAGCTCTTCGGCGGTGACGACCTCGCCGGTCGCAGCCTTCACCAGCGGCGGGCCGCCGAGGAAGATCGTGCCTTGATTTCGCACGATGATGCTCTCGTCCGACATCGCCGGCACATAGGCGCCGCCCGCGGTGCAGGAGCCCATCACGATCGCGATCTGCGGGATGCCCTGCGACGACATCTGCGCCTGATTGTAGAAGATGCGGCCGAAATGCCGCTCGTCGGGAAAGATCTCGTCCTGCAACGGCAGGAAGGCGCCGCCGGAATCCACCATATAGACGCAGGGCAGATTGTTCTGCCGCGCGATGTCCTGGGCGCGCAGATGCTTCTTCACCGTCAGCGGGTAGTAGGTGCCACCCTTGATGGTGGCGTCGTTGGCGACGATGATGCATTCCCGCCCTGAGATGCGCCCGACGCCGGTGATGACGCTCGCCGAATGGACGTCACCGCCGTAGAGCCCGTTGGCGGCGAGCGGCGACAGTTCGAGGAATGCGGTGCCGGGGTCGACAAGGAGATCGACGCGATCGCGCGCCAGCATCTTGCCGCGCGAGGTGTGCCGCTTGCGCGAGGTCTCGCCGCCGCCGCCGGCTACCTGCTTGAGCTTGTCGCGGAGCTCCGCGACCAGGCTGCGCATCACGTCGGCATTGCGGGCGAATTCAGAGGATGTGGGATCGATCGTCGAATGAAGCGGCATCGCTGTTGCACGTTTCGTTGGAGTATCGGTTGGGTTTACGAATGTAGCTCATCGCACGAGGGTGAGCTCAACTGTCACCGTTAATGCGGTGACAGCCCCTCACCCCAACCCTCTCCCCGCAAGAGCGGGGCGAGGGAGAAGATTCTATGCTGTCTTGGCGAACAGCTCGCGGCCGATCAGCATGCGGCGGATCTCGCTGGTGCCGGCGCCGATCTCGTAGAGTTTTGCATCGCGCAACAGCCGGCCGGTGGGATAATCGTTGATGTAGCCGTTGCCGCCCAGGAGCTGGATCGCATCCAGCGCGCATTGGGTGGCCTTCTCGGCGGCATAGAGGATGGCGCCGGCGGCGTCCTCGCGCGTGGTCTCGCCGCGGTCGCAGGCCTTCGCCACCGCGTAAACATAGGCGCGCGAGGCGTTCATCGTGGTGTACATGTCAGCGATCTTGCCCTGCACCAGCTGGAACGAGCCGATCGGCTCGCCGAACTGCTTGCGCTCGTGGACGTAGGGAAGCACGACGTCCATGCAGGCCTGCATGATGCCGATCGGTCCCGCCGCCAGCACCGCGCGCTCATAGTCGAGACCACTCATCAGCACGTTGACGCCACGGCCGACCTCACTCAGCACGTTCTCCTCCGGCACCTCGCAATCCTCGAACACCAGTTCGCAAGTGTCGGAGCCGCGCATGCCGAGCTTGTCGAGCTTCTGCGCGGTGGAGAATCCCTTCATGCCCTTCTCGATGATGAAGGCGGTGATGCCGCGCGGGCCGGCATTGGCATCGGTCCTGGCGTAGACCACCAGTGTCTCGGCGTGGGGACCGTTGGTGATCCACATCTTGCTGCCGTTGAGCACGAAGCGGTCGCCCTTCTTCTCGGCGCGGGTTTTCATCGAGACCACGTCGGAGCCGGCGGAGGGCTCCGACATCGCCAGCGATCCGACATGCTCGCCGGAGATCAGCTTGGGCAGATATTTGCGCTTCTGCGCTTCGTTGCCGTTGCGGCGGATCTGGTTGACGCAGAGGTTGGAATGCGCGCCGTAGGCCAGTCCGATCGACGCCGAAGCGCGCGAGATCTCCTCGACCGCGATGCAATGCTCGAGGTAGCCGAGGCCCGAGCCGCCATACTCCTCCTCGACCGTGATGCCGTGCAGCCCGAGTGCGCCGATCTTCGGCCAGAGGTCGCGCGGAAAAGTGTTGGAGCGATCGATCTCGGCGGCGCGCGGCGCGATCTCGTTGGTCGAGAAATCATGCACTGTCTCGCGGATCGCATCCGCGGTCTCGCCAAGGTCGAAATTGAAGATTGCCGCCTGGTTCGAGGCCATGATCCCTCCCATGAGATTCATCCTGCAATTAAACGATCATACGTTTTTTTCTTGGCTTCGCAAGCAACCGTGCTATGGTTTGCATATGAAATCCGCAGTTCATTGAATTTACTGGGATTTCATGCGATATACATACGGTCGTTTGCTTGTTTCCGGCACCCCCTGGCAAGCCAACATCCCTCCGAGGCCCTGATGGCACGCACGATCGGCTCACACGGCCCCACGACGCTGGAGGCGATCCGCAAGGCCGGCGTGCGCCTGATCTTCGAGCGCGGCTACGAGGCGATGAGCCTGCGCCAGCTCGCCGCCGAGGTCGGCATCCAGGCAGGCTCACTCTACAACCATATCTCAACCAAGCAGGACCTGCTGTTCGATCTGGTGCAGGAGCATATCAACGATTTGCTGCGCGAGCTCGATCTCGCGCTGGAGGGCAAGGCCGATCCGGTCGAGAAGCTGCGTGCCTTCGTCACCTTCCACGTCAGCTATCACATGACCCGCAAACGCGAGGTCTTCATCGCCAATTCCGAGCTGCGCAGCCTCGATGCCAAGAACTACGACATCGTAGTGGCGTTGCGCGGGGCCTATGAGCAGCGGCTGGCGCAGATCCTCACCGACGGGGTATCGGACGGCGTGTTCGAGGTCGGCGATATCCAGGTCGCGACCTTCGCCATCATCGCGCTGCTGACGGGTCTTTGCACCTGGTACCGCCCCGGCGGCCGGCTGACCCGCGATGCCATCATCGCGGCACATGAGAAGCTGGTGCTGTCGGGCGTCGCACCGCAGGCCGCGCTCGGTCGGGTCGGCAGCGGCAGCAAGAGCCCACGCACTGCGGTAGCGGGCTCGTGACTGTGACAGAACGCCCACAGCTCGATGACATCGATTTGCGGATCCTGTCCGAATTGCAGCGGGACGGCCGGATCAGGATCAATGAGCTTGCCGAGCGGGTCGGCATCACTGCTCCGCCCTGCCTGCGCCGGGTCCGTGCCTTGCGCAGCCGCGGCGTGGTGCAGGCGATCCGCGCCACGCTCGACGAGCGGCTCTTGGGCTATGAGGTGACGACCTTCGTCCTGATCCAGCTCGACAGCCAGAACCTGGTTGCGATCGAGGCGTTCGAGGCCGCGGTGGCGGGCGTGCCGCGCTTCCTGCAATGCTGGCGGATCTCGGGCGATGCCGATTTCATGCTGAGATGCGTCGCGCCGAGCGTCGACGACATGCGTCAGCAGCTGCTGCAGTTTGCCGGCCTGCCCAACGTGCGTAAAATTCGAAGCTTTCCGGTGCTCGGCGTCTCCAAGGACGCGCCGCTGCCGATCCCGGGCGCCCTCTCCGCGCCCATCTCCGCGAGCTGATCGCGGGCTCAGCCCGGTCTGGTGGGCCCGACCTTAATGGGTCCAGCCCTAATGGGTCCACGGCTCCCAGCGGCGGAACGCGAAATTGTCGGCATAGGCGACCTGCCGGTGCGCCGAATCCTTCGGCTCGATCACCTGGTAGGCGATGCCCTTGCGCTCGCAATAGGCGACCGCCTCCTCCTTGGTCTCGAACTGCAGCGTGAGCTGCTGCTTCATGTCGGTCGACGAGGTCCAGCCCATCAAGGGCTCCACGGTGCGCGGCTGCTCCGGCTCGTAATCCAGCTGCCACTCTTTGGTCTTGGCACGTCCCGATTGCATCGCGTTTTTGGCGGGCTTAAAAATGCGTGCGGTCATGGATGGTCGGCCCCGTGGGATGTGCGATATGGAAGCGATTTGAAGGAAGCCGCCGGGATAGTATAGAGACACCGTTCAACCATCTGATCGGTGATTCCTCGATCTCGGAGGGAGCCTTCGCCGGACCGGTATAGTCATTCTACCGCGCTGTGACAATCTGGCCCCGGGAGGCTTCCCTTTGGAGTCCCTTGGGCCCGCGGCGCGGCCTTCTCGACAGCATCATCTCGAGGAAGCGGCGCCCCATGGAAATCCACGCTCACCTGCCCGAAAAAGGACGTGACCTCCGGCTCGACCTGTTTCGCGGGATCGCGAACTGGGCGATCTATCTCGATCACATCCCCGACAATATCGTGAACTGGATCACGACGCGGAACTACGGCTTCAGCGATGCCGCGGACCTGTTCGTCTTCATCTCCGGCTACACCGCATCCTTCGTCTATGCCCGCATGATGCTGGAGCGCGGCTTCATCGTCGGCGCCACCAGGCTGACCAAGCGGGTCTGGCAGCTCTATGTCGCCCACATCATCCTGTTCGTGATCTACATCGCCTCGATCAGCTACCTGGCGCTACGCTTCGGCGATTCCGAGATCATCAACGAGTTCAACGTCGCGGGCCTCGTCGACAACGCCACCGAGACGCTGCGCCAGGGCCTGTTCCTGAAGTTCAAGCCGGTCAATCTCGACGTGCTGCCGCTCTACATCGTGCTGATGGGCCTGTTCCCGCCGGTGCTGTGGTTCATGCTGCGGCAGCCGAACTGGACCATGATCGCCTCGCTCGCGCTGTGGCTGGTGTCGCGGCACATGGGCTGGAACCTGCCCGCCTACCCGGCCGGGACCTGGTACTTCAATCCGTACGCCTGGCAGGTGCTGTTCGTGTTCGGCTCGTGGTGCGCGATGGGCGGCGCGCGCGCGAACATGCACATCATCAATTCGCGCTACACGCTGTGGTTCTGCGTCGCCTACATGATCTTCGGCCTGATCATGACGATGGCAGGCCGCTTCCCGGACTTCGGCGCGATGTTCCCGGACTGGCTGTATTCGACCTTCAACCCGAACGACAAGACCAACCTCGCGCCCTACCGCTTCCTGCACTTCGTGGTGATCACGGTGCTGGTGATCCGCTTCGTCCCGAAGGACTGGTCGGCGCTGGAGTGGAAGGTGTTCGATCCGGTGATCGTCTGCGGCCAGCAATCGCTCGCGGTGTTCTGCGTCGGTGTGTTCCTGTCCTTTGTCGGACATTTCGAGCTCTCGATGAGCTCGGGCTCGCTGTTCGCGCAGATCTTCGTCAGCATCTCCGGCATCGCGATCATGACGATCGTGGCCTATTACATCTCGTGGTCGAAGCGGCAGGACAAGCCGATCAAGCCGCCGGCGCCGAAACCCGCGGCACCGGTAAAGGCCGGGTGACAATGCTCCTCATTTGCCCGGCCGTCGCCCTTTGCCACCCGGCTGGCCGTCTCGCCACCTGCCCTTTGAAGTGACTCCATCCCAGGTGGTGGTCCAGCGATACTCGGCCGCCGGCGCCTTCGCGATGCTATCGGAGCTGCGCGCCCCCTCCAGGGCAAACGTGGCGCCCTGCGGGTCGAGGCAGCGAACGATCCAGCTTCCGTTCGGCAGCTCCAGCGGCCCCTCATAGACTCGTCCGCCACCGGCCCTGACGAGCTCGATGGCTGCGTCGACGTCGTCGACGTTGAAATAGTAGAGCCAGAACGCAATAGGTTCGAGCGGACGCTTGTTGAAGATTCCACCGATGGTCTGCCCACCGGCAGAGAACGGTTGGTAGGACTCGGCGCCGGCGACGTCGTTGTCGCCCTGTCGCCAGCCGAAAACCTCGCTGTAGAAGGCAAAAGCCTTCCGCCAGTCGGCAGCCAGCAGTTCATGCCAGCCGACCCGCCCAGGGGCATCAATGCCCTCGACCGCGGGCTGAGCGATCCTTGATCCGCTCAGCAATCCGAACGTCGCCCGCTGCGGGTCGGCGACGATCGAGATACGGCCGATATTGGTGCCGGTCGGCGGCACGTAGACCGCGCCACCACGTTCTTGCATTCGGCGGACGGCAAGATCGACGTCGTCAACACCGACATAACCAATCCATCGCGGGGCTGCGCCCTGGCGTATGCCCTCTTCGGGCAACTCCATCAGGCCGCTTCGGGCAAGCTCGCCCGACATGAACAATTTGTAAGAAATCCCGGATGTAGAGGCATCCTTCGTCACCCAGCCGAGGACGCTGCCGTAAAAGGCACTCGCTCCTCCCACGTCCGTGGTCAGCAGCTCATACCAAGCGAAGCTCGCAGCATCATCGGCCATGCCGATCCCTCGCGTCGGCGTCCAGACAACCGCAGTGCAGCATGCAAATTCCCACATCGTCAACGATCACGCCTGAGCGACAGGGCAGGCCAATAATCGCGTTCATCAAGATGAACCTGGGAACGAAGATGAACGACAGTACTTGATGCACGCCAGCGTCTCCTCGCGAGAGTGTGCACGCAGCGCGTCTTGCATGCGGCTGCGACAATTTGTACAACTGCGCGAGAGTTGAATTCGACAACACGTCAAGAATGGAGGATGCGAGCATGCCACGAGTGAAGCAAGCCCCCAAGAGCAAGCGTGTGACCAGCAAGCGTATGACCAAGGCCGCTGTGCCCGCTTTGGGGGCAGCCGGATTGACTTTCTCGCTGGTGGGGGGGGCATCCGCATCCGCCGTTCCGGCAGCAGACGTGCCGCAGATTCAGAAGTACGGACCGACGCAAGCCATCACACTCGGCGAAGAAGAAATCGCCGACGTCAGCCTGGCGACGTTCCACCTGTTCGACAAGGAAGACGTCGGAGCCGGCGTCCAGGTGGCGTGGCGCGGATGCGGCGGCTGCCGAGGTTGCCGTGGCTGTCGCGGTTGCCGTGGCTGTCGTGCCTGCCGCTGCGGTGGCTGCGCAGGTTGCGGTGGCGGCTGCTGCCTGTCGTGGGGCGCCTGCCGCGTCTGCTAGTCGAAATCGCGTTGACACACATCGATCGTCATGGCCGGGTCCGACACACGTCGACCCGGCCAAATCATATTGTCTCCGTATCGTTGAGCGGCTCGCTCCGGACAACGGCGCGGAGGTGTCGAGGCCGCGGCCTCGTCCGCTTCAATAGTCGACCCGCAAGCTGCACAGGAACGATTCTTTGCCAGGAAAATCCACCCAGCACGCCAACAAGGACGTTCTGCAGTTCGCACCGAATTTCACGGCCTACGTGCTGCCTCCGGATGTCGTCTGCCTCTATTCCGAAGATCGAAAGTTCTTTCTCCATGGCGAGCTCTATTGCACGCTGGCGTCGGCAATCGGTGCAAATGGATGCAGTGTCGCCAAGCTCACGGACACGCTCGGGCGGAAGTTTCCGTCCGACAAGATCAATGAAGCCATCAAGCGACTGCTCGACCGTCGCTATGTGATCGCGAAGTCGCCGGGTCCCGGGACGGCCGCGACGGGGCTTTGGGCAAGCCTGGGCCTTCCCGGCGCCATCGCCGAACAAAACCTTCACAACTGCCGCGTTCGACTTGAGACGATCGACGTCAAGGGCGCGGCCGAATTGAGCGAGGCACTGCAGGAGCTGGGCGTCCGCGTCGTCAAGACATCGCCCGACCTCACGGTCACGTTGGTGAACGACTATCTCGATCGGCGGCTCGCCGAACGCAACCTGCAGCACGTGTCCGACGGATCGGCCTGGTTGCTGGTGCAGCCTTCCGGCGTGTTTCCCCTGGTCGGCCCCATGTTCAGCCCGGGCGAGACCGCGTGCTGGACCTGCCTGTACGACCGGATGATCCGCAACCGCGAGGTCAAGGGCTTCCTGGATCGCGGCGGAGCGCGGGCGGTCGCGGTGTCTCCGCTCGCCCAGCACACCGTTGGACAGAGCGCCATCCACTTTGCCGCGGTAGAAGTCGCCAAGGCGATCGCGAGCGGCTTCCGTACCGATCTGCGCAATCACATCGTCAGTCTCGATTTGCTGGGCTCGACCATTGCAAGGCACTACGTGGCAGCCCGCCCGCAATGCCCAACCTGCGGCAACAAGAAACTGCAAAACCCGCGGCGGTCACCACAGCCGATCGAATTGGGACCCGGCGCCAAGCTGGTCATGACCAGTGGCGGGTATCGCGCCGTCTCGTCCCGCACCACGGTGGCGCGGTTCAAGAAGCATGTCAGCCCCCTCACCGGCGTGGTGACGCGGCTCGAGCGGATCGACGTCGATCTGCCGATGAACACCAATTTCTACGCCCAACATAACTTCTCCGCGCCGGCGCAGAACGTGGATCAGCTACGCGCCGGGCTGAGCGGCGGCAGTTTCGGCAAGGGCAGCACGGCCGAGCAAGGCGAGGCCAGCGCGCTGATGGAAGCGATCGAACGATATTCGGGTATTTTCCAGGGTGACGAGATCCGGGCCCGAAAGCGCTTCGCCGACTTCTCCCCCGGCGACGCAATCCGTCCCAACGACATCCTGCTCTTCAGCGACGCGCAGTACAGCGGCAGCGCCGTGCCGGATCCCGACGATTCACACCACACCCAGCCCGCCCCCGAGCCGTTTGATCCGTCCGCGAAAATCGAATGGTCACCCGTCTGGTCGTTGCGCGACAAGCGGTTCAGGCAGATTCCGACCAGCCTGCTGTATTTCTTCTACGAAGGTCCGGCCGCCTTCGCCGCTGATTCCAACGGCTGCGCTGCCGGCAATACCCGCGAGGAAGCCATCGTGCAGGGCTTCCTCGAATTGATGGAGCGCGACGCCTATGCGATCTGGTGGTACAACCGGTCGCAACGCGCCGCGGTCGATCTGAACCAGTTCGACGATTCCTACGTCCGCGATCTGAAGACCCAACTCGAGGAAACGGGCCGGCGGCTCTGGGTGCTGGATATCACCAGCGATCTCGGCGTCCCGACCTATGTCGCGATCGTGCACTGGATGCAGAACGGTCAGGAAAATATCGAGTTCGGCTCGGGCGCTCACTTCGATCCGCGCATCGCGCTGCTGCGGTCGTTGACCGAGTTGAATCAGTTCCTCTCCATCGGCCTGATGGGTGGTGGCAGCGGCGAGAAGCCGAGCCTCGATGGCGTCAATCCGCTGCGGCTCGACGAATATCCGTTCCTGATTCCAAGTGCCAATCCCGTCATCCCGCCGGCCGCCGCGGCCGACGTGCCGCTCGACAACGCCCGTGCACAGGTGGATGCCTGCGTTGATATCGCGGCCCGCGCCGGTCTCGACTTCCTTGTTCTCGACCAGACGCGACCGGACGTCGAGGTTCCGGTGGTCCGGGTCATCGTTCCCGGGATGCGCCATTTCTATCGCCGCTTCGCGCCGGGGCGGCTCTACGATGTGCCCGTCAAGCTCGGATTGCGCGATCGGCCATCGCTGGAAAGCGAGTTGACGCCATTTCTTCCGCACACTTGAGGTGATACCGGCGTGCGCGCGCCCAGGAAAATGAGCGAGAAAAAGAAATCACCACGCGCCACGCCGCCGGCTGTCTTCGTTCGGCTCAACCCGCTCGTCGCGCTCGAAGCGCAACCTGACGGGAGCATAGCGGCTCTTGTCGAAGGCTATTCGGAGCCACTGGGAACGTTCAGCGCAGCCGCAGCGGAACGCGCCCTCGAACTGCGGGTGGGCCTGCCGCTTCCGCGCTCTGAAGGCGACGCGGTCGAGCGAGAGGTCGAGCGCCTGATGCGGCAATTGGCACGCCGCGGCCTGCTGGAATATCGCCTGGCGCGTCCGGGCGATGCCAATGATCTCGTCACGATCGAGCCGCAGACCCCCGATTACTGGCCGCGAACGCCAAAGCTCGACGATGCGGCAACAGTCGTGCTGTCACGCTTCGCCTATCTTCGGCGGCGCGGCACCGAGATGATTCTGGAATCGCCGCGGGCCGGCGCACTGTTGAGGATCCATGATGCGTGGATTGCGGCTCTGCTGACCATCCTCGCCAGTCCTCAGAAGATCAGCCGCATCCGACGTCTGGATGGCTATCCGGGCCCTGCATTGCTTGCGCTGCTGCTGGACTGCCAAATCCTGATCGAGGTCGACGCGGCAAACCGCGATACGCTGCGAAAGGCGGAAGGCGATGACGGCCTCGTGCTCTGGGATTTTCACGACTTGCTGTTCCATGCCCGCAGCACGGAAGGCCGACAGGCCAGTCCGCTGGGTGGCCTCTATCCGCACACCGGCCTGATTGCGCCGCTCCCCGCGATCCGACCTGCCTGGCCCGGCGAGACCATCAAGCTACCGGAATCCGACCGCATCGCCTCGCCGCTGGAACAACTGCTGCATGACCGGCATTCGACGCGCGATTTCGACGATCACAAGCCTGTCACATTGGCTGAACTTTCGACGTTCCTGAACAGAGTCGCGCGGGTCCGGGCGAAATGGAGCGGGCAGCTGGAGTTTGCCGACGATGGTCCCGATATCGAATACACCAGCAGGCCGTATCCGGCAGCGGGCAGCGCCTACGAGCTTGAGCTCTATCTGGCCGTCGCGAATTGCGACGGCTTGACGCCAGGTTTCTATCACTACGACGCCGATGCGCATGCGCTGGCAGCCATCGACGTCCGCCCGCAACACTTCGAGGCCATGTTGCAAAGCGCGGAATTTGCCATGGACGCGCCGTCTCCGCCGCAGATCCTGATCACCATCGCCGCGCGATTTGGCCGGATCTCCTGGAAGTACAGCGCCATCGCTTATGCGCTCATCCTGAAGGATGTCGGCGTCCTGACCCAGACGCTGTACCTGGTGGCGACGGATTTGGGCCTCGGCGGCTGTGCGATCGGCACCGCCAATATCGATCTGTTCGCGAAGATGACCGGGCTCGATATTCATGTCGAGGGGCCTGTCGGCCAGTTCGGGCTGGGGCGCGGCATGGAACCGCCCCCTGCCGGATAGTCCTCGATCAGCCGCCGCGACTGCCGTCCTGCGTGGTCGAGGAGACGATGGTGGCGACGTCGCCGAACGTCGTCATGACCGGCGTGACGACCTTGTGCATTGCCGTCTTCGACACCAGCGTGTCGTGCAGCACGAGGTTGTCGATGCCGGTGGTGAGAAAGCAGCTCACCGCGTCCTGCGGCGTCTCGATGATCGGCTCGCCCTTGACGTTGAACGAGGTGTTGATCAAGACCGGCACGCCGGTCAGCGCCTCGAACTCCTTCAGCAAGCGGTAGAGCACCGGGTTGGTTTCTTCCCGCACGCTCTGCACCCGCGCCGAACCGTCGACATGCACGATCGCCGGGATCTTGTCGCGCCATTCGGGCCGCACCGGCTTGGCGATGAGCATATAGGGTGAGTCCTCCTCGCCCTCGAAGACCTCCTTCATGCGCTCGGCCAGCACGATCGGCGCAAACGGCCGGAATGCCTGGCGGTGCTTGACGCGGCTGTTGAGGATGTCCTTCATCTCGGCCTTGCGCGGATCGGCGATCAGGCTGCGGTTGCCGAGCGCGCGCGGACCGAACTCAGAGGGCCCCTGAAACCAGCCGATCACGCGCTGGTCGGCGAGCAGTTTTGCGGTGTCGCGGCAGATGTTGTCGCTGCGCTTCGCGTCGACCTGGATCCGCACCAGGAAGCTTTGCAGCGCGGCCGCGACCTCTGCGTCGCTGTAGCGCCGGCCGACATAGGCATGGTCCATCACGAACGAGCGGCGCTGCTTGAGAATCTCGAGCCAGCCGTAATAGGCACAGCCGATGGCGATGCCGTCGTCGCCGGCGGCGGGCTGGATCCAGACGTTCTCGAAGCCGGCCTCGCGCGCGATGCGCCCGTTGGCCACGCAGTTCAGCGCGACGCCGCCGGCGATGCAGAGGTTCTTCGCACCGGTGGTCTCGCGCAGCCAGCGCGCCCGCGCCAGCAGCACGTTCTCGGTGTCATCCTGTACCCGCCAGGCGATGTCCTCCCAGTGCCGCATGGTCGGGCTCTTGTCCCAGCTGCCGCTGTCGAGCACGAAGGGCTGCTGGTTGTCGGCGCCCCAGAACGGCACGTTCAGCCGGCCGTCCTTCATCTCGAGCAGATGGCCGACCTGCTCGTGGCGGCCATAGGGCGCAAGCCCCATCAGCTCGCCACACTTGTTCCAGTCGCCGAACACATAGGTCGAGACCCGGCTGTAGAGCGCGCCGAGACCCGGCATGTTGTAGAACTCGTCCGACAAGAGACCGCGCGCCGGCTCCATAAAGACCTTCTTCAGGCATTCGAGCTTTGTGTCGTCGAACCTGTAGTAACTCTCGGACTCGCGGGCGAGCGGCGACGTCCCATCCTGCGGATAGGTTTCCATCGCATCGGCTTGGTAGTTGCCGACACCGTCGACGATCATCACGACGCCGTCCTTGAACGGCGACACCGCGAACGCGCTGTAGGCATGCGCGAGGTGATGCGAGATCGACACCACCTTGTCGGATTTCGCGCGAAACAGCGGATGCTTGATCGCCTCGTTGCGCTCGGCGATCGGCAGGAAGCCCGGCATGTCCTGGTGGAGCATCCGTTCCTCCATCTCGGGCACTGGCAGGATGTAGCTGTTGCTCACCACGAGATCGACGTCGTCGAGCGTGATGCCCTCGGCGGACAGGCAGTAGTCGATGACTTCCCTGTAGAAGCCGGAGGCGTGCTTCTCGCGGGTGATGCGCTCCTTGGAGATCGCATAGGCGATCGCGCCGTCACGCAGCAGGCAGGCGCTCACGTCATGGTCGTAGACGTTGAGACCAAGGACATAGGTGTGTTGTTTCGGCATGGGCACTCTTCGGGAAGGATTCTGAAACGCTCAGAGAACATGATCGTGTCGACTTCAAGTTCTCGACAGCATTTTCCGCGGCTCGCAAGTCTCTGCTTCTGCGACGCACAAATCACATCGGCACAATGCAAGATGAACAGAATGAACGGCGGATGAACGACAAGATGAGTGTAGCAACCACATCATCCTTTGCAGGCGGGAACGTAACTTGACCTTACCTGTTGGTCTCAATAGAGTCGCTAAAGCTCGCAAGAACCTTAGTGAAAATATTGTCTTAGCATGCTCGAACCGGATACCGGTGTCGCGCATCCAAGTGAGACAGCCAGCATCAGTTCAGATGTTTGGAAGTGACTGGAGATCTTCGGAATGACTAAACGCTACAATATCCTGACTCGCTGCCTCGCAGCAGTCGCTTTGTTGTTCGTCTATGTCGCAAGCACCTCTGCCATCCTGATCGGCGCCACCACGTCGTCTGCGCAGGCGCAATGGCGCGGACGTGGCTACGGATATCGCGGCGGCTGGGGTCGCGGAGGCGGATGGGGTTATGGTCGTGGATATGGTTATGGCCGCGGCTATGGCTACTACGGCGGTTATGCCGGTCCCCGTTGCTGGTGGACCCCGCGTGGTGTTCGCGTTTGCCGCTGGTAACAACCGACGGCCGATACAAGCGATATTGAAGACATCAATCAGGTGCGTCGGTCCCGGCGCACCTGATTTTCTTTTTGCGGCTTGGTTGTCCTGCTTGGACTTGGTTCACCCGCTGGGGCCCGGCTCATCTCCGGCACGCAAGAAAGAGCCCCGGGAGACGCCGGGGCTCCAGTCACGGGAGAGAACGCTTCAGAAATCGGGACGCGAGGACGAGCCGCCGGCCCGATCACCCAATGCATCTACGGCGTGTATGAGAGCAGATTCGGCCGCCTCTGGCTGTAGCCATACCGCAACAACCTGCCGCAATGCACAGCCTGTCCACCGGTTCCAGAGGCTTGCCGAAAACCTCGGTAGGCGCCTAGCCGTCCAGGATCGCAACCGCCCTCGTCCACCCCGCCGACGCGCGCTCGATCTTCACCGGGAAGCACGACACCATGAACCCGGTCGACGGCAGTTGCTCGAGATTGTGCAGCTTCTCGATGTGGCAGTAGCCGATATGCCGCCCGGCCTTGTGGCCTTCCCAGATCAGGCTGGCGTCCCTGGTCTCGGCATATCTCTTCGCGGTGAAGACGAACGGCGCATCCCAGCTCCAGCCGTCGATGCCGGTCAGCCGCACGCCGCGTTCGAGCAGATACATCGTCGCCTCATAGCCCATCCCGCAGCCCGAATTGACGTAGTCGGCCTGGCCATATTTCGCGCCGGCACTGGTGTTGACGATCACGATCTCGAGCGGCGACAGCGTGTGGCCGATCCGCTTCAACTCGGCCTCGACATCGCCTGCGGTCGCGACGTAGCCGTCAGGCAGATGCCGGAAGTCGAGCTTGACGCCCGGCTGAAAGCACCATTCCAGCGGCACCTCATCGATGGTCCAGGAGCGTTCGCCGCGGTTCATGGTCGGATGGAAATGCCAGGGCGCATCGAGATGCGTGCCGTTGTGCGTGGAGAGCGAGACCTGCTCGACGGCCCAGCCCTGCCCGTCAGGCAGATCCGCAGCCTTCAGTCCATCAAAGAACTGCAGCATGCGCGGCAGCCCTTGCTGATGGTCGATATACTGGATGGTCGGATGGTTGCCCGGCGGATCGGCCGGAACGTCGTTCTGCAAGGGAACCGAGATATCGATCAGTCTGCGCGCCATGGTGCCTCCTCGCGGATTGGTCTTGTCAGGCTGAAGCAACCTGCCAGTCCGCGCGCACCATCGGCAAGCCACATCCGCACGAGATCAGGCGATGGGTCTGCCCCGGTTGCGACAGCGGCAAGGCGCCACGCCGTTGAACCTATTTCCCGTGCGGACGACCCATGGGCACTGGGGATTTCAGGGCCCAGTATTCGGCGACGCCGTCTGGACGATCCATATTCCGTCCCGACGGCGTTGTTGCGTCAGGCGAGACAATCCCGACCGAAGCGTGGTTACCCGTGCCAGAACGCTGTTCACGCACAGCGAGCCGCAGAAACAATCCGTGTGCTCATGTCGGGCGGTTTGCTGGTGGTGTTGCCACGGCCATACAGAGATACCCTTACAACGATGCTAACCAACCTGCATCTGAACCAAGATGAGGTTGCGTCGTGTCGGGATTTGATCACTGGAACGGTGCAAATAGAGCTTACTCGTCCGCCGAAGCGCCACATCTGCGCGATGAGCAACAGAAGTTCGACCGCTATCACAAATTCGACGACGCCATCTCACGACCGTCGGCGAGTGGCCCAAGAACCGTGATCTTGGATCGCTACAACCCGCC
The DNA here is from genome assembly GCF_054063295.1 of Bradyrhizobium sp. USDA 3240. Taxonomy (NCBI): domain Bacteria; kingdom Pseudomonadati; phylum Pseudomonadota; class Alphaproteobacteria; order Hyphomicrobiales; family Nitrobacteraceae; genus Bradyrhizobium; species Bradyrhizobium sp. USDA 3240. Next base: position 8,571,124 of record NZ_JBSSGD010000002.1, on the reverse strand, counting down.
GGCTCGTTGATCTAGTCAGCGCCCGGGCGGCTGGAGATGCGGGGAGTGGAGCGCGGGGGCTTCGGTCCGGCGCTTGCCATTTCAGGGTGCCGACTGACCACGATTTGTGGATTGGCAAAGCATCGTGATGTGCTTGTCGCCAACCACCTGTTGGTTCGGATCCCACACGTTGGCAAGCCTGATCAGCGAGAGCATGTCGCCGCAGGCGTGCGTTGCCGCCCTCGCCTCCACCGGCTAGCTGACCATCAGGATCCGCAAATTCAGGAATGGTCTTGGGTACGAAAGCGATCCGCCGTTCACGATCGCTAGGAGATGGTCGGGGCAGCTGGATTCGAACCAACGACCTGCAGTACCCAAAACTGCCGCGCTACCAGGCTGCGCTATACCCCGATATTTCCGAGAAGCCCCGTGGATACACGCTTCAGCCAGCGCCAGCAAGGCGGCGGTGCGGGACTTGCGGCCGGGAAATCAGCCGCGTTTTCGTCCGGAAGCCGCAAGGGAACGGCGAGCTAGTGACCGCCGAACAGCGGGTGGCCGACCCGGTCGCCGGGCTGGATGCCGTATTTCTGCGCGGTGCCGGCAATCACCTCGAGGACGCCCTTGGCGAGCCCCCGTGACGGAATGATCTTGGTCGACATCGGCTCGGTGTTCTCCGCGATCCGCAGGATGCGTCCGTCGGCGCGGATGAAGATCATGTCGAGCGAGATGTAGGTGTTCTTCATCCACATCGACACTTCCTGCTCCGGCGTGAAGTCGAACAGCATGCCTTTGCCGTCGGCGAGCTCCTTCCGGTACATCAGGCCGGTCTCCTTCTCCTGCTCGGTGGTCGCCATTTCGACGGAGAAGACGTGCACGCCTGATTTGGTGACGATCTCGAGCGGCTGGATGCTGGCCGCCTGCGCGGCCGGGGCCAGCAGCGCGCCGAACATCATGACGAGGGAGGCCACCAGCCACGGGCGAAGCCGCCCAACCATGCGATCGAAATTCATCGACAAATACTCACACCGGGGAAGATTTTCCGGCGGACCCTAACCCGATGATTGCGGCAAATGCCAGAGCCCTGACGGCTCGCCGGCGGCTCACGTTTCCGTCAGGGAGTCCAGCTAGGGCTCAGTGCGACGACAGCGCCGAGGGGCCGGTCTCCGGGTGGATCTCGGCGGCCATCATGCCCTTGGAGCCGGGCCCGAACCGCACGAGAACATACTGGCCGGGACGCAGCTCGGTCATGCCGAAGCGGCGTAGCGTCTCCATGTGCACGAAGATGTCGGGCGTGCCCTCCCCGCAAGTCACGAAGCCGAAGCCGCGCAGCCGGTTGAACCATTTGACCTGTGCACGTTCGAGCCCGCTGGTCGCGGTCACCGTGACATGGGTCCGCGGCGGCAGCATCTGTGCCGGATGGATCGCGGTCGACTCGTCCATCGAGACGATGCGGAAGGCCTGGTAGCCCTTCGCGCGCTGCACGCACTCGACGACGAGCCGCGCGCCCTCATAGGCGGTCTGGTGGCCGTCGCGCCGCAGCACCGTCACGTGCAGCAGGATGTCGGGCCAGCCATTGTCGGGGACGATGAAGCCGTAGCCTTTCGAGGCGTCGAACCATTTGATGACGCCGGAGACTTCGACGAGGTTCGCCGCCGTGTCGCCGAGACCGGAGAAGGCATCGATCGCCGGATCGCGCGGCGCGCTGCCATACTCGCCTTGTGCAATCCTACTTTGCCCAACTCCGCCGATCGGCGGTCCGCCGAGCTTCTTGGACTCAAATCCGTCCGACCCCATGACCCCGGACCCCACACATCAAATGCAGAGCGCCGACGTTGCGGCGCACCCTGTACACGCTGCTCTCCATGACCAACTCATTTGGACGCTGCGCGAATCTCTCAACCAAAAGATAACACTCCCGCTTGCCGGGCATAGCTAAAAAACGATTCTTGCTGGAACTATGAACAGGCTAGCGCAGCCACGAATCAATCAGGCGTCAATTGCCTACGAAAGGACCAAGCGTGTCGCCGATGTCGTGCCGGATCACCAGGTCGGCGATGTCGTCCTGATCGGTCGGCTCGTTGTTGATGATCACGAGCCGCGCGCCGCTCTCCTTCGCCATCATCGGAAAGCCTGCGGCGGGCCACACCACCAGCGACGAGCCGATCGCCAGGAACAGGTTGCAGTGCCTTGCGAGTTCCGCCGCGCGACGCATCGCATCCTCGGGCATCGACTGCCCGAACGAGATCGTCGCGGTCTTCACCGGATCGCCGCACGCCGCGCAATCGGGCGCAGCACCGATCTTGTCGAAGTGCAGCTTCACCCACGCAAGGTCGTAGTCCTTGCCGCACCCGATGCAGCGGGCATAGGTGGTGTTGCCGTGCAGCTCGATGACGTCATCGGCCTTGAAGCCCGACGCCTGATGCAGATTGTCGATGTTTTGGGTGATGATGCCGGGAACCTTGCCGGCCCGGTAGAGCGACGCGAGCGCGCGATGGCCGCGCCCCGGCTTGGCGGCCGCGAATGTCGGTTCCATCGCGAAGCGCCGGCGCCATGACTCGTCACGCGCCTCCTGACTGGCCACGAACTCGTCGAACGGGATCGGCCGGTTGCGCGTCCATAGCCCGCCGGGCGAGCGGAAGTCGGGAATGCCGCACTCGGTGGAGATACCCGCCCCGGTGAAGGGCACGATCGATGATGCCTCGGCAATCATGTTGCCGAGCCGCTCGACGCCGCTGCGCAGATCTTTTGCAATCACTGGGAATGATCCGGTTGGCCGGCCGTGACTATAGCATGGTCGGAGCGATTGCTCTCGACCATCACGCGAGCGATCGGCTGCGGTCAGGCCGCCGTGGTCGGATTGCGTGACCTGCTTCGCCGGCGCATCAGCTTCGTCGGTCTTCCGCTGCCCTTCTTCCGCTGCCTTGGCTTCATCACAATCCTGCAAAGCCTGCTCCGCATTGACGCCCAATTCACCGATGCCAATGCGCGGCGGGGATAGGACCATGACGAAGAGGATGGGCAATGGCCGATCAGAAGGACAGTGCGGCGCGCGAGCGCGAAGAGATCGTCGCACGCATTGCCAACTTCAGGGCGACGCAGCAGAAGTTCGAGCGCGATCGCCAGGAATATTACGACAACACGCTCGGCAATGTCTGGAGCGGATTGCAGCGCAAGAGCGCTTGAGCTTGCGCGCGATCACACCATGACGCGTGATTGAAAAGCCCGGAGCGGTGTGCTCCGGGCTCGTCGCCGTTACCAGTAATGGCGGTAGTGGTGGTGCCGATAATACGGACCGCGATAGTAGGCGTATCCGTCGTCGTAGTAGCCGTAGCGCGGGCCATAATAACCGTAGCCGGGCCCGTAGTAGTGTGGGCCATACGCATAGGCGCCGGCCGCACCCGCGGCGAGCGCACCGGCGGCCAGACCGAACGCCAGGCCCGGGCCGATGCCGCGCGCTTGCGCCGGCGCGCTGACCATCGTTGCGCCCACCGTCGCGACCGTCGCCAAAACTGCCAATGTCCTTTTCATCGCCAACCTCCTCACGTGGTGATGTGCACCAACGCGGGCGCAAAAGGATGGTTGCTGCAAAAGGCCTGTCCGGTTCCGCAGCCATGCGATAGCGCAAAGCTACCATCGGTTAGCGGTGGAACAAAAACACAACCTCAATGATTAGTTTGCGTTGAGCGAGGTTGGCATCGATGCCGGCGTGGATGGAACTGCTGCTGAACGTGATGGGCTTTGCCGGCTTTATCGGCATCGCGATGTATGACAAGCATCCGAACGGGAAGCTGCCGGACTGAGCGCCGGGGCGCGGCTCAGCTTGCCGATTCCGGTTTGATGTCCGCTCTAGTTTGATTTCCTCTAGTTTGATTTCCGCGCCTCTCCCGCCGTGCGGACCAGCCGGTCCGCCTTAACGAGCACCTTGCCGCTCTCCGGCTGCGGCCGAAGCCAGAAACTGATCGCAACAAAGGCGGAACAGAGCAGCAGGCCCACCACCATCACGCGCCGGTGGGTCGGTCGGTCAGCGCTGTGGAATGTTGGCGTCATGGCTGTCACCTGCAACCATCCCTACCGCAATCGCAGGTGGTGACAACGCAATGTTGCTCTTAACCTAACCAAGTAGGGTTAGCCGTGGCCCGGTAGGGCGGCGTTGGGATGCCTCATTTGCCGCGACATTCATCCACAACGATATCCCGCACTTGTCCGCAGCAAATCCACAGCCGCGGCAGATCATTTTGCCAAACAGAATGCGAAGCTTGCTGCGCACTCGTCCACAGCCTCGCCGCAATCAGGCATCCGCGAGGCGCTTCAGGGTTGCCTGGAAGCTCAGTTCCAACCAGCACAGTCCCGAACACTTCGGCCTGGTCACCGCTGAAGGTACCGGAGAAGCCGCTCGTCACCTCTTGCCCTGCGAACAGCGGCCGCGCGAACGGATCGGAAAACGGAGAATGCTGATTGGTCCGGAGGTGCCCCTTCCAGGTGCCCTCGCTCGCCGTGTAGGCCCCGATCGACCAGAAATGCGGCCCGCCCCCGATCAGCAGGCCATCGCGAAGGATCAGGACGCCGCTGTCGCGGCCCCGCACGCCGTCCAACATAAGGATATGGATCGAATAAAGCCCGTTCCTCATCGATCGCGCCGTCCGGTCCCGCCGGCCCGCAGTATGCCGCCAAGCCGGGCGGCAGGCGAGCGGGTCGATCCCGCCCGGCCGCCGATTCGAGCTGAAAGCGTGGGTCCAGGCGCTTACAAATCGTTAAGAAAGCCCTGACAGGGTTCGACGGCCGGAGGGAGAGAGCCATGCTCGTTTACCCCGTACCTGTCGAAGTGACGCAAGCCAGAGTGCAGCTCGTCGTCGATCAGACCGCGAAGGAGCAGCCGCGCGTCATCAGCGGGGATGTGCTTGACGTCTTCGCCGCCAAGAACAAGGCCGATCGCGACGCCGTCGAGACCCTTCTCGACATCAAGGTGTGAGACCGCAACCAGCTTTGAGGCGCTTGCATTGCACATTTGGCGGCGCGCGCCGGCGCATGTCGCGCGTGATCCGGGACCCACCGCCGGGCCGGCCCCGAACGCCCCCGCAAATCCCCCTTCGCCGGACTTTTCCTTTGAACCTTTTGCGCAGCGCCAAGACATAAATGCGCTGGGGATTTCAGGGCCCAGTGTTTGGCGCAGCGCTGTGGGACGAGGATATTCCGTCTACGCGGCGCTGTTGCATTTTATAAATTCAACCTTAAGTTTGGGCCCCAACAGTTGACGGCTCACGCCCTGAGAGATCCCCAGTCCGTCAGCTGGGAAAGCCCCGCATCCAGCCTGCGGGGCTTTCCATTTTCGGGATGCAGGAACCTGCCGCCGCGAGCACAGCGAGTTGGCTGGTTCCGGCACGATCTCCCCAAGGCCGATCGGCATCAGACCCCGCGAGACCACGCGCGGGGTTTTGCGTTTTAGAGGATGTCCAACCTCGCGCGTCCTTGATTGGCAGTGATGGGCAATCGATGGGATAGAAAGCCGTGCCTCCAAGGCTCGACCACGAAAGCCCTGTCCCGGAATTTTCCTGGGCGGGGCTTTCTCGTATTGCGCGCGGCATGAGCGTGTCGCCACTCGCTCGGTTGCGTCGGCTCGCGAAAGCTTGAGAGCGCAACCGCCCCGAACGGTCGGCAAAAGTGGTGCACGCCCCTGCCCCGCGCCGCGTTTTGCTGCTATTTCTTGGCGCGTCTCGCCCGAGCCAAAACAAAATCTCGCAATTCCCAGGAGGACAAGAAAATGCGCTATCTGCACACCATGCTGCGCGTCCGCAATCTCGATGTCGCGATGAAATTCTATCAGGACGCGCTGGGGCTGAAGGAAGTGCGCCGCATCGACAATGACAAGGGCCGCTTCACGCTGGTGTTTCTCTGCGCGGAGGAAGATCTCCATCTGCTCAAGTCGCTGCCGCAGAGCCGCGGCGCGCCGCTGGTCGAACTGACCTACAATTGGGACGAGGAGAAATACGGCGAGGACCGTCATTTCGGCCATCTCGCCTACGAGGTCGACGACATATACGCGACCTGCGAGAAGCTGATGAAGATGGGTGTCACCATCAATCGTCCGCCGCGCGACGGCAACATGGCGTTCGTGCGCTCGCCCGACCTGCACTCGATCGAGATCCTGCAGAAGGGCGATCCGAAGGCGCCGGCCGAACCATGGGCCTCGATGCCGAACACCGGGCACTGGTAAACGCCGCGCCCGCGCGCATGTTCCTAATCCGCGTTATCCGCGTTTCTCCATCGGTGGGACGCGGCGATCGCGAGGAACATGGCGCTTTGGTTGACGTTGCCTCCTCACACGAATGCGAGGAGGCGAGGAGATGGGAAAAGGACTTTTGCTTTGGCTGTTGGGTGTACCGATCCCGGTGATCATCGTGTTGTGGTTGCTGTTCGGTCACTGACTGCGCTTTGACTGAGATCGACGAGGCTCTGCCGCATCGCGGCGGAGCCTCTTTTTTGAACTCGGTCACCCCGCGCTTTTCCCTGACGGTTCGGCTAAGAACGCGCGCAAAGCACAACAGCGGAAAGAAACGCGTGATGGACAGCAAGCCGCAACTGACGATCTGGGGCCGGCCAAATTCGGTCAATGTGCAGAAGGTGCTCTGGTGTCTCGCCGAGCTCGACCTGCCCTATCAGCGCATCGATGCCGGCATGCAGTTCGGCAAGAACGATCAGGCGGACTATCTCGCGATGAACCCGAATGGCCGCGTCCCGACCCTGGTCGACGGCGACTATGTGCTGTGGGAATCCAATTCGGTGATGCGCTATCTCTGCCTGGCCTACGGCCAGGGCTCGCCGGTGTATCCGCAGGCGCCGAAGGCGCGCGCCGCCGTTGACCGCTGGCTCGACTGGACATTGTCGACGCTGCAACCGGTCGAGCGCCCGCTATTCTGGGGGCTGGTGCGCACGGCACCCGAAAAGCGCGACATGGTGCAGAGCCAGAAGGACGCCGATGCCGCCGGCGTGGTGTGGCGCGTCGTCGAGGCGCAGCTTGCAAGCCGCCGCTACGTCGAGGGCGATCAGTTCACGATCGCCGACATCGCGCTCGGCGCCTTTGCGCGGCGCTGGTTCGGCGTCGAGGGCGTGACCAAGCCGAAGCTGCCTCATCTCGAACGCTGGTTCGGCGAGATCGCGCAGCGGCCGGCCTTCATCCGCATCGTCGCGCCGCCGATGTCGTGAGCGGCAAGCCGTTCAGCGTCCGCCGGACACCCCTGCACCGACGCTGACGGCGCCACCGAGCTTCACGCAGGTGTCCGAGCCCTCGACCTTGACGAAGCCCGGTCCGTACGACGCGCAGGAATTGCTCCGCGTCGCGGATTTCGACGGCAGGGATTTGCCGGCATCGGGCGGCGTCTGGAAGTTGCGGCGGTCGCCGGTTTGCGCGAACGCAGCGGCGGGAAGCAGGACGGCGATGATGGCGAAGCAGGTCTTGCGCATGCCGCCTTTTATCGCGCGCGGCCGGATCAGGCTAGCGCACGAATCTAACACCGAACGTCTTGCCCTTGCGCCAGACCACTTCGCAGGCGCGCCCGGTGCGGGCGTCGCGGGAAAACGCCAACCGCAGCTTGGCCGGCAGCGTGTTGTTGTCCTGCACGGTGATTTTTGCGCCCGACGAGGAAATGTCCTCGACCACGCAAGGCCGCGCGGCGAATCCGCCGTCGAGCGTGATCCAGCCGGATTGACGCAGCGATTTGCGCGTTTCGCGCTTCTTGGATCCCAAAGCCATCACATCATCCCCGGGCTCACGCCTATCGCCGCGGGCTTACCAAAGGGTTGCGAAAGATCGACGGATTGCAGTGATTGTGCCGTTGTTCACAGCGAGCCGAACCGCATGGCAGGGCGTTCGCCTGTGCGATAATTCGTTGAGTCTGCTGGATTTCCGGTTTGGCGCCGATGGCGCTCCCTAGCGGAATCGAACCGCTCTCTCCACCGTGAAAGGGTGGCGTCCTAACCGATAGACGAAGGGAGCAAAACCCCCGGCAAATCAATACGTTATACGTTAGACATGCCGCACTGGCCGTGACCTGCAACCGGCCGCGACGGGCGAACGTATAGTGGCGATTGGCCGGACGGGCAAGCGTTCAGAACGCTTTTCCCGGACTGCCCGCCCAGGCCACCTGCGGGAGATCACCTGCACGACAATCCGGCCTCGATCGAGGTCCAGAAACCGCAATGCAGCGGCACATGCGCATGGGCCCGCGAACCGCCCCCATGAATCAGGATGGCGGCGGCAAGCGCAATGACGATGGCGGGAACAATGAGTCTACGGAGCGACATGGGCCTGCGCATCGAACCACATCGTGGCCTAACTATGGCCTGCAGGCCGAGTTGATGTCTGGCGACGGCGCGCTAGCGATTGGTCGCGCTGGCGACGTCCTGACGATCGGTCGGCTGTGCCGCCGCCACCGCTGGCTTCTGCTTGATGCAGGTGCTGCAGATCACGAGCTTGCGCGCCAACCGGTTGTCGGCATCCTCTTCCGACAGTTGCGTCTCTGCCGCCGCCGGTGACGCATTCCGCGCATGGCGTCGCGGCTGCGGCTGATTGGGATCCTGCCCGGCGCCATCCCAGGCCAACGGACCTGTTCCCGGCGACGGAGCCGTCATGCTGTATTGCTGCGAGTATTGCGCGCAGGCGCCGAGCGCGATCGGAATAAACAGCACAGCGGCCTTGCGAGCCCAGTTCCTGAATGCAGACATGATCACACTCACACGCTATTCGTACCGCGACATCAGTTCTGCGAACTAAGAGCAGAACCGCTAAGAAATCGTTCACCCTGATTGTTCCGTCGCATCCAACCGCGACCGCATCAAGACGGGATTGAGGCACCAAGACGCTAATCCGGAGTAGTCCAACCATGCCAGGCATCAACGGTCGCTTCGACGGCAAGCGCGTGCTCGCCGATCTCAACGCGCTGCGCGCGATCGGCGCCTACAAGACCGGCGTGCACAAGCCGACATTCTCGGAGCCGCATTTGCGCTCGCTGGACTGGCTTGCGGCACACTTGCCCGATGCCGGCCTCACCGCGACGATCGACGGCATCGGCAACGTGTTCGGCATCAGCACGAAAGCGGGACCGAAGCTGCTCGCGGGCTCGCATCTCGAAAGTCAGAACCATGCGGGCTGGCTCGATGGGCCGCTCGGCGTGATCTATGCGCTGGAGGCTGCGCGCGTCATCAACGGCGATCCCGGCATCGACGGCGCGGTCGAGGTCGCAGCATGGTGCGACGAGGAAGGACATTTCGGCAGCTTCCTCGGCAGCCGGTCGTTCGCAGGCGCGGTGACCGAGGCCGACATCGATGCGGCGCGCGACCGCTCCAGCGATCGCACCATGCGCCAGGCGTTGCACGATGCGGGCTTCGCCGGCCGCCCGCGCGTCAGCGCCGAACCTGGCCGCCATATCGGTTATCTCGAAGCGCATATCGAGCAAGGCGACACGCTGGAGAGCAGCCGGCTCAAGATCGGCGTCGTCACCTCCATCGTCGGCATCTGGCAATATCGCATCACGTTCACCGGCGAGCAGAACCATGCAGGCACCACGCGGATGGCGGTGCGCAAGGATGCCGGCCTGGCGCTGGCGCGGTTCTGCGTCGCAATCGACGACAGCTTCCCTGCCCTGTGCGGACCGCGCACGGTCTGGACCACCGGCCGCATCACGCTGGACCCGGGCGCGCCGAGCATCATTCCAGGACACGCCGAGATGCTGTTCCAGATCCGCGACGACAATCCCGAGGTGATCGCGCGGCTCGAGGCCCATCTGCATCGCCTGCGGAAGAAGCCACCGCGCAGGGCCGCTGCGGCGTGAAGGTCGAGCGCATCCGCACCGGCGTGCCCGCGACGATGACGCCTGCCTTCCAGGACGCAATCGAAGCCGCGAGCGCCGTCTGTGCCGGCGGCAAATCAATCCGGATGCCGAGCGGCGCCGGCCATGACGCCCAGGTGCTCGCCACCGTCATGCCGGCGGCGATGCTGTTCGTGCCGTCGATCGGCGGCATCAGCCATCATTGGAGCGAGAACACCGACGACGCAGACATCGTCACGGGCGCCGAGGTGTTTGTCGAAACCTGCCGCCGCTTACTGGCAGGTTAGAGCGTCTTCAAGCGAAGTGGACACCGGTTCGCGTGAAGAAAACGCGTCGAAACAAGAATCCAGAGCTTCGGTTCTGACGCGATCAGAACCGAAAAGCTCTAGCTGCCTTGCGAACGCCGCCCCGCGGCATTGTCGCCATCAGGTTGGGCCACCCCGATTCCGGATCTCTGCGGAGCCAACGCATGTGAGCTCTGCGCGGTCCCTCTCCGCACAGTGAAGAACACGTACAACAAGCAGACGTCGATCAGGATCGTTGCGGCCATGATGCTGTAGGCCCACGGGCTTTCCATCAGCTTCACTTCGACCAACACGCGCGACAGTCCGAATCCCACGACCCAGGCATCAAAGCTCATGCAGATCCGGCGAAACGTCTCGGCATCCAGCCGCCGGATCAGCCAGGCACCGAACGGAATGCCAACGACCACGCAGGGAACCAGCACGAACAAGATGCTCCGGCTTTCTTCGATGAACAGACCGAGCTTGTAGTACGCGATCGCAGTCAAGCCGGACTCTGTCACCCGAACCAGCGCGAGGCCGGCCCGAAACTCGTCTTTGACCAAGCCCTGATTGTTGAAAAGGATCGCCAGTGGCGGTCCCGAGATGGTCGTGACCGAGTACAGGACCCCGAGCGCCGTTCCGAATGGCAAACCGACGAGCCATCTCGACTGGATCGGCTTCCGCCAACCGGCCGCCTGCAGCAGGATCAGCGGCAGAATGATCGAGTAGGTGGCGAATTTGATCCAGCCAGGTTGCAGTGACGTCAGAGCAAAGGCGCCGACTGCAATGCCGGGCAGCATGCCGATGAGAATAGGCAGCACGCGCCGCCACACGGCCGGAACGCCGCTCAGGTTGATGCACAGAACATACAGGTTGACGAAGACTTCGACGATGACGACCGCAGGATTGAGAACGCGGTTGGTATAGAAGACAAGCGCGACCGGCACGGTGAGCGAGGAAAACCCGTAACCCAGCGCACCGTTCACAAAGGCCGCAAACAGGGCGATCACGGCAAGAACGATCACAGCAGAATCAATCGAAGACATCTTTGGCTTTTACCGGATCAGTCGCTTTGCCCGCGACATTATAGCCCATGGAAACAGGCGCGGTGCCGAAACTTGCCGCCGCCACGTCGTGCCACGGCCACGCGCCGTGAAGTTCGCCCGATCCACGGGTCGACGACCTCGTCATGCCGTGAGCCACCTTGTCGATGCGCCCCCATCTCACTCCGGCACGACATCGCCGCGCGGCTCGCGGCATTCAAGCAAGCTGGCTGGACCGACAGATCGTCACCCGATCACGGTTCGGGTACTGGGCACTGCGCCTGGAACGCCGCAGGGGCGTTTTCGCCGTCAGGAACTGCCCGGCAGCCGGTCGCCGCCCTCTGCTTTCAGCCGATCGAGGCCCGCGCCGCGCTTTCGCCGGCAACCGTGGCATATTGGACACGAGATGCGCGTCAGCCGAGCCGATTTCCCCAATTGCCCGATTTGCAATCCGCTGAACTTGCTGCCATTTCTTCGGTACGCATCGCGTTGGTGCCATAAAAGGGGCCGTCCGGCTCATGTTGTTGCTTGAGTCGCTTCCGACTGTGATTGGCGCCGCCGCCATCGCGCCCGCCCTGCTGGTGTTGTGGCTGGTGATTGCCGCCGACGAACGCCCCGGACCGCCGGTGCAGGTGTGGCTCGCCTTCGTGCTCGGCGCGGCGAGCATCTCGCTGCTCGGCCTGGCGCGAATTCCGTTCAATGCGCTGCTCGCCATTCCCGACAATCCCTGGGCGACCCAGGCGGTGCGCGCGCTGTTCGGCGTCGCAGCGCCTGAGGAGATCGTCAAGGTTCTCGTCATCGTCGTGATCTCGACGCGCCGCCGCGCCTTCGCAGATCCGATGGATACGGTGGTCTATGGCGCGGCCGCGGGCCTCGGATTTGCGGCTTACGAGAACCTCGCCTACCTCGTCCAGCACAAGGACATGTGGCGGGCGCTCGCGGCGTTGCGCAGCGTGCTCACGGTGCCGTTCCACGGCGCCCTCGGCATCATCGCCGGCGCTTACCTTGCCATTGCGCGCTCCGGCGGCGCGCTTGGCGCCTACCGGGGCCACCGCGACTGGGCGCGCATCACCAACTGGGCGCTGGTGCTGGTCGCGCCGGTCTTGCTGCACGCAGCGTTCGATTTTCCGCTGCTCGCGCTGCAGCGCATTCCTGATCTCAGCTCGACCACGCACCTGCTGCTTGGTTCGGCCAGCGTGCTGATCGGCTTCTCCTCGATCGGCTTTGCGATCCGCCTGGTGCGCCGCCTCGGCAGGCATCATGCCCCGCGCACCGACGTTGCGCGCGAGCGATTGAGCCAGCTGCGGCGGATGTGGGCGCTGCTCCTGATCGGCGGCGGCACCGGCTTTGCCGGGGTCGCCTTCCTGCTCACTTCGCTGCATCACTGGTACGTCAACCCCGAGCGCAATGCGTCGTTCATCCTGGTCCCGATCGGCTTCACCTCGATCCTGATCGGACTGGCGCTGCTGATCGCGACCACTGCTGTCTATTTCCTCGGCCGCAACCGGATGCGGACTGCCGCGGAAGGCTTTCCGTCGGCGCCGGGCCAGAGCTAGGATACGCCGCACGCTCGCAGGCTTGGCCGTTGCAGACTTTTCGGTTGCCGATTTGGAGAGCCGCGATGACCCTGTCCAACGATCTCGACAGGATGGGCGATCGGCCTCCTGGTCGGCCTCAATCTGATGTTCGGCGGGGCGACGCTAATAGATATGGCGTTGGCGGCGCGCAACACCTGACGGCCAACTGGCTGCCCTCGCGGATTTGGGGGGTGACAGGCAAAAATCCCTGCGCTATAGAGCCGCCCATGATCACCGTCGCCACCAGCTATTTTTGGTACTTTAGCTACGACAGCTCGCTGGCGGCAGGAGGATCGCGCTCAATCTGAAGAATTGCAGCAAACGTCCAAAACAAGCCGCCAGACCTGGCGGCTTTTTTGTGCCGGCAGGTCCGAAAAATCCAAAGGAGCCAGCCGTGTTGAGTACGACAGACGATCTTCGCATCAAGGAACTGAAAGAGCTGAGTACGCCCGAAGAGGTGATGCGGGAGGTCCCGCGCACCCTGACGGCGACCCGCGTCGTGATGGGCGCCCGCAACGCCATCCACGCGATCCTCAACGGCACCGATGACCGCCTGCTGGTCGTCGTCGGCCCTTGCTCCATCCACGATCCCGCGGCGGCCGTCGATTACGCCGAGCGTCTCGCCGGCCTGCGCGAACAGTTCGCCGACCGCCTCGAGATCGTGATGCGGGTCTATTTCGAGAAGCCGCGCACCACCGTCGGCTGGAAGGGCCTGATCAACGATCCCGACCTCGATAACAGCTTCGACATCAACAAGGGCCTGCGACTTGCACGCAACGTGCTGTCGGCCGTGAACAATCTCGGCCTGCCGGCCGGCACCGAATTCCTCGATATGACGACGCCACAATACATCGCCGATCTGGTTTCGTGGGCCGCGATCGGCGCGCGCACCACCGAGAGCCAGATCCATCGCGAGCTGGCGTCCGGCCTGTCCTGCCCGGTCGGCTTCAAGAACAGCACCGACGGTGGCGTGCGGATCGCGGCGGACGCGGTGAAATCGGCGTCGCACCCGCATCACTTCATGGCGGTCACCAAGGGCGGCCGTTCGGCGATCGCTGCGACCAGCGGCAACGAGGATTGCCACGTCATCCTGCGCGGCGGCCGGGCGCCGAACTATGATGCAGCGAGCGTCGATGCGGCCGCCGCCGAGCTCGGCCACGCCGGTGTCGCGCCGCGGTTGATGATCGACACCAGCCACGCCAACAGCAGCAAGAAGCCGGAGAACCAGCCGCTGGTTGCCGCTGACATCGCCCAGCAGGTCGCAAGCGGCGAACAGCGCATCATCGGCGTGATGATCGAGAGCAACCTTGTCGCGGGACGCCAGGACGTCGTGCCGGGCAAGCCGCTGACCTACGGCCAGAGCATCACCGACGGCTGCATCGACCTCGCGACGACGGCTGACGTCTTGAAGCAGCTGGCCGATGCCGTCGACGCGAGGCGCAGCGTGCGGCGCGACGGTCTGCAGGAGCGTTCGGCCTGACGCGGCCGGACGGATTGAGCGCTTGCTAGCGGTGCGCACCAGATCGCGCTCCGCTAGCTCTCCGGGGCATTGGCGAGTTGATACCCGTTCGAGCGCGAGGCGCACAATTGGGGTGCCATACGACGGGTTTAGGGTGTCTAATGGCTGCTGGGCTCTGGATCGGAAAAGGAGTTCCCAATGGGCGTAAACATCGAGCAGAAGAGCTACGAGATGCCCCCACAGGAGGGGATCAGCATAGCGCAATTTCTCACCGTTGCCGACATCGAGCGATCGGCTCGCTACTACGAAAAGGTTTTCGACGCACGCATTCTGAGCCTCGGAGACGGCAACGCGCCAGGGTACCTTCAGCTCGCAAATATCTGGATGATTTTGAACGTCGGGGGCGGACCCACACCGGACAAGCCAACGGTATCGCTCAGCGTTCCGGACCCGAACCACATCAACAGTTTCCTGAATATCCGCGTTGCGGACATTCAAGCCTGCTATCAACTATGGAAAGGTCGAGGAGCCGAGTTCATCACCGAGCCGTTGGAGAAGTACGGCGAGTGGCGCTGCTACATCCGTGATCCCGATGGCTATCTTATCGAGGTGGGACAGAGCACCACCCTCAAGTATGGCTAGCCGATCGCCCAGAGTGAGGATTTAGCGCTTTCGAACGGCGCAGGAGGGGGCGCAAAGCTTTGCCCCCACACCTTGTCGAGTGATGCCTGTGCCGCTCATGCGTAAATCCGGCACCGTGCCGGCGCTGCTGCTGGCCTAGCAGCCGCGGCAGATGCTCTTGATCTTCTTGTCGAGCGCAGCGTCTTCCTTGTTCGCCGTGCTGTTCGGATCGCTGATATTCTTCTCGTTGCCAACGTCGCCGCGGCGCGGCTGACGATGTCCGACCGGCGCCTCCGGCAGCGGCGCGTTCTTCTGCATGGAGGACGATCCGCCCTGTTGCTGCGCCCATGCCTGGGACGTTCCAACCTGGGGCGCTCCAACCATCATCAGAGCCATCAACAAAACAGTCTTCCGCATCTCGCGTCTCCGCTTCTCAACCCTATTGCGCCCGTTCCGGCACCTCGACGGTAGCACAGTTGCGTCGTCCCTGCGCTGCGCAATCCTGAACCTTCCGTATATCGGCCATCGTGCCAAGGAGCCAGATTCCCGCCGCGACCAGCACCACAAAGAAGCCGAACATCACAGCATTTTCCGTGCTGCGGCTGCCCTCGTCGTCGGGCGGCTCCTGCCGTCCGTCCCCGGCCCCGCTCATCGCGGCTCACGGTTGCGGCGGGTAAAGATGAACGTCACCGCAATAATCGACGATACGGTACTGCCGTTCCAGCGGATCTTCACCTTCGCGGGAAGCCGGCTGCGACAAATAGGTCGGGCCGATCGGCGCCTTGCCGTAGCCGCCGGGGATGTCGAGCACGTAATCCGGCTGGCACAGTCCGGAGACGCGCCCGCGCAACGCCCGCATCAATTCCTGCCCGGCTTCGATCGTGGTGCGCAAATGCGCGGTGCCCGGTGCAAGGTCGCCGTGATGCAGATAATAGGGCTTGATCCGGCATTCGACGAAAGCGCGCATCAGCGCCGCGAGCGTCGCAGCATCGTCGTTGACGCCGCGCAGCAAGACGGTCTGGCTGACCAACGGAATGCCAGCGCCGGCAAGGCGCGCGCAGGCGGCGCGGGCATTGGCGCCCAGCTCGCGCGGATGGTTGGCGTGGATCGCGATCCAGGTCGTCGCCCCCGCAACCCGCAGCGCCGCGATCATGTCGGGATTGATGCGTCCGGGATCGGCGATCGGTACACGGCTGTGCAGGCGGATGATCTTCACATGATCGATGCCGGCGAGATCGGCCATGATCTCGGACAGCCGGCGCGGCGACAGCATCAAGGGATCGCCGCCGGTCAGGATGACTTCCCAGACTTCTTGATGGGTACGGATGTACTCCAGTCCCGCGCGGTAGGCGTCGTCGGACAAGGCCGAGGCCTTGCCCGGCCCGACCATTTCGCGCCGGAAACAGAACCGGCAGTAGACCGCGCAGACATGGACGAGCTTGAACAGTACCCGGTCCGGATAGCGATGCACGATGCCTGCGACCGGCGAGTGCGCATCGTCGCCGATCGGATCGGCGTTCTCGCCCGGCTGCTCGACGAGCTCGTCAGCGCTCGGGATGACCTGCCGCGCGATCGGGTCGGCGGGATCGGCCGGATCGATCAGCGCCGCGAGCTCCGGCGTCACCGCGACCGCGTAGCGCGCGGCCACCTGTTCGAGCTCGGCAAGTGCCGCGACCGGCACGAGGCCGGCATCGGCCAGCTCGCGCGGCTGGCGCAGCGTTGCCGCCAGTTTCGGATCGATCCTGTTCATGTCTCTCCTGCAGGCGGCGTCCAGACCACCTGGTCAATTCGTGGCGCGCCGCTCGCGAGCATCACCAGCCGGTCGAAGCCGAGCGCGACGCCGCTCGCCTCGGGCATCTGGCCGACGGCGGCAAGGAAATCGTCGTCGAGCGGATAGCGCTCGCCGTAACGGCGGGCCTTCTCGTCCATGGCTGCGGTGAAACGATGGCGCTGCTCGGCCGCGTCGGTCAACTCGCCAAAGCCGTTGGCAAGCTCGACCCCGCAGGCATAGACCTCGAACCGCTCGGCGACGCGACGTTCGCCCGCCTTGGTGCGCGCCAGCGCGGCCTCGGGCGACGGGTATTCGAACAGCACCGTCAGGCGGCCTTGTCCGAGATTGGGCTCGACATGCTCGACCAGCACCTTGCTGAAGATGTCCGACCAGGTGTCATCGTCGGCGATCCGCACCCGCTCGCGCGCGGCTGACGCCAGCGCCGCGCGGTCGCCCTCGCCGCCCGAGATCGTCGCCAGCAGGTCGATGCCGGCGAAGCGCTCGAAACCTGCGGCAACCGTCAGCAATTCCGGCTCGGCAAACGGATCGGCCATCCTGCCGCGGAAGGAAAACCGTCCGATCCCGGTCGCCTGCGCGGCATGGGCGATCACGACGATCGTGTCGGCCATGATGGCGTCGTAACCGGCATTGGCGCGGTACCATTCCAGCATGGTAAATTCGGGCAGATGCAGGTCGCCGCGCTCGCGATCGCGGAACACCCGCGCGAACTCGTAGATCTTGGGCTCGCCGGCCGCGAGCAGCTTCTTGCAGGCGAACTCGGGAGAGGTGCGCAGATAACGCGGCGCCAGTGCGCCATCGGGTCGTCTGAGCTCGGTACGCGGGGCGTGCAGATGGGTCTCGTTGCCCGGCGATATCTGCAGGATGGCGGTCTCGACCTCGGCAAAACCCTGCTCCTCGAACCAGGCCCGGAGCGCCCGCGTGATCGCGGTCCGCGCCTGCAGGAAGGGCCTGCGGTCGGCGTAGCGTGACGCCGTCCACCAGGGCGAGGGCTGGTCATGAGCTGTCATCGGCCGGCCGTCCCTGCGGATGCGGATTCAACATTAGCAAGCCACCGCCCCGAATGAAGAGCCGGGCGCAAACGCTTGATTCTATACAAATACATGGTCGGCACGGCCTTGGTCTCAGTGGAACGCAGCAAAGCGTGTCCCTTCTTGTCGAAAGAAGCCGGCATTGTCCATGTGCAGCCTCGGCTGAACCCGCGCAAGCGGCCCGAATTCGGGCGGCGGGAACGCCCGGCAAACTGCCGAATTCGGCCGCAAAAGGCTGGCATCTCAGGGACAAATCAGTATGTTGCAGCCCGAAATCGCCGCCACGGCCGAGGGGCTGCCGGTCCGGTTTGCGCCCCCGCTTCTCAAATTCAGGAAAACACCTTTGAAAGTCATCGCCAGTTCCATCCGCAAGGGCAACATCATCGAGCAGGATGGCAAGCTCTATGTGGTCCTCTCCGCCGAAAACATTCATCCCGGCAAGGGCACCCCCGTCAGCCAGATCGAAATGCGCCGCATCGGCGACGGCGTGAAGGTGTCGGAGCGCTACAAGACCACCGACCAGGTCGAGAAGGCCACCGTCGAGGACCACAACTACAACTACCTCTATGAAGACGCCGACGGCTTCCACTTCATGAACAACGACAACTACGACCAGGTCCAGGTCTCCAAGGAGATCGTCGGTTCGTCGTCGCCGTATTTGCAGGAGAACATGACCGTGAAGCTGTCGATGCACGACGGCAATCCGGTCGCGATCCAGCTACCGCAGCGCGTGACGCTGGAAGTGGTGGAGACCGAGCCCGTCACCAAGGGGCAGACCGCCTCGTCGTCGTACAAGCCCGCGATGCTGTCCAACGGCATCCGCACCGGCGTGCCGCCGCACGTTGCCACCGGCACGCGCATCGTCGTCATGACCGAGGACGGCTCCTACGTCGAGCGCGCCAAGGATTAAGAGGAAGGATTGAGCAGAAGGATTGAGCGCCAAGGCGCGGTGGCAGTCGTGATGAATCATCATCGTGCATCGGGTTGTTGTTTAAGCTCAAACTTTCCGGAAAACTGCTACGCACTTTTCCGGAACTTGCTCTAATCTCTCGCGATCGAACATGAATCGGGGAGTGCAGTGAACAGGAAGGTCGTCAGCTTCATCAGTTGCTGGCTGGCAGCCCTGCTCTTGCCTCCTCCCGGCGCTCATGCCGACGAATTCCGGACGCCCTCGATCTCGGCCATGCGGGTCGAATGGCGCTCCGTGCTCGACCAGCTCCGGCAAGAGATCACCACCCGCCCGGCCATCGCCTCCAGCTTCACCTTCGCCGGACAACGCCGCGTCCCGGCCACCGATCCGCGGTCGACGCCCGCGCTGGTGCAGCTGAACGCGGTGACGTCGCCGCTCTTCCCCGGCATTGCGCAGAGCCCGATCCCGGTGCTGCTGCCTTTCGACCCCGCAAGCTATCTCGACGCCCGACAGAACGGCGCGCCGGACAGCCTGCCGGTTGCACGCTACCAGGCCGACTTCCGCGCGGCCGATGTCTTCCATGCCGGCGCGTCCGGCTATGACGCGGTATTCTCGCTCGACCCGGGCGCCGGCGACGGCATGCCGCCGCGGACGTTTGCAAAGCCGGTCGAGGTGCAGATCTCGGGCTCGATCCTGGTCTACGACCTCGCCGACCGGCTCAGCGGCAAGGGCGAGCCGGTCAAGACGCTGGCCGCGCAGTTTCCGGACCTGCGCCGCTTCATCCGCGAAGGCTATGTGCGCTACGCCTTCACCCGCTTCGGAATTCCCTATATCGTCTCGATCCAGTGCCTCGACAGCGCGCCGCGGCCGAAGCGGCTGGCCTGTCGCGAGGCCTATCCGGTGGCCGAGCGCTTCCTGAAGGCGTTGCGCATCGCCGGCGGGCAACCGTCGCGGCCGCGTAGCGACATCGCCTCCGGCATCGCCGAACGGCCGATGGTTCAATCGGCTGACTTCACCTACCGCCCGAGCGGCGACATCGTCGCGGGCAGCGGCGGCCGCAGGCAGCAGGGTGGCCACGCCGACTTCACGGTGTACTCGCAGATCCGCTTTCCGCTCGACAAGGCGCCGGCCTTCGCGCACTCGCAATCCTTCGCCAGGCGCAAGGCGGGCGCGACCGTCGACGAATATCCCTGGCAGGACAATTTCTGCGAGGCGCGCAGCTTCGAGGTCGGCCAATGCGCCAGCGGCTACGGCCATCAGGGCCAGGATATTAGGCCGGGCGCCTGTCCGGCCGACAGCAAGAACGGTTGCGATCCCAGGCAGCAGGCGGTCGTCGCGGTGCGCGACAGTATCGTGATCCGCTCGACGCAGCAGCAGGCCGCGACATTGCAGGTCAACACGAGCACCGAGCACGTCCGCTTCCGCTACATGCACATGAACCCGTCCGTGATGGATGCCGACGGCCTGCTCAACGGACGCCGCCTCAGCGAGGGCGAGAAGATCGGCGTGGTCTCGAACTATCTCGACCATCCCAACGGCACGTCACGGCATCTGCATTTCGACGTGCAGGTGTTCACGCGCGACGGCTGGCTCTGGGTCAATCCCTACACCACGCTGGTGTCGGCCTATGAGCGGCTGATCCGCGGCCGCGGCCGCGAGATCGGACCGGAGCCCGGACCTGCGGCTGCGGTGGCGCACGCCCTGCCCGACGACGTCGTGCATCGCATCGACACCCAGGAAGGCGGCGGCAATTAGGGCGAGCGACGCGGACACCGGTTCGGGGCGCGCACTGCCAAATATCGAAAACAACCCCATGCAAAGGTGCCGGCGGCTGCCGTCAGCAGGCACGACAACTTGACACGTCGGGCAACTCAGCGGCATTATTCCATTATTCCGAAATCGTGCAAACGCCGTTCGCCCCCGGGCCATGGCGCTCCGCGCCACATCGGTCGCGTCGTTGGTCCGCATGGTGAGCCGCGTCCGCCTATTTCTTCCAGGGCGTATCGCCGCGTGCCGCGGCATCGGCGAAGATGCCCTGCTCGTAGTCGATGAAGGCGCGGACCATTGCGCGATAGGCGGCTTCCGCAACCTTGGGCGACAGCCCGTCCGCTTCCGCAAGCGCCATCGCCTTCTTCACCACTGCCTCGGCGCGCTCCGGCGCTTCGACCTGCGCGGGGTTCGCCTTGAAGCGGGCGGCTTCATGGACGTAGCGGCCGCGCTCGGCCATCAGGCGCACGATCTCGCGGTCGAGCCGGTCGATATTGCTGCGCACCTCGCCGAGCGTCTTGCAGCAGGCGCCGTTGTCGACGGTGGGACTGCCCCACAACGCCGGCGCGTTGGTCACGGTTTCCTCGGCCCACGCCATCGCAGGGATCAGAAGTTTCAACAGAACCACCGGCAATCGCATCGAACGCCTCCCAGAAAGCCGAGCACGACGGGCGATTGTTAAGCCGATTTTATGCGCGGATGGAAGCTACGATAGCGGTGGAGCGACCGCGGATCCTGCTGCGAAGCTGATCGATGCGATCAGCCGATCTCCATTCCAGCCAACACTTCACCGACCTTCCTCTGAGCATCAGGAGGCAGTGGCAGGATCGGACGCGGAGGCTCGGCCGCACAGATCCTCCTGAGATTCGCGATCGCGTAGGCAACCCGCACGCTCGAGAATGTCTTGAGCAGCTGCCAGATCGGTTGCAGATGCGCGTCGAGCTGCCGCGCCCTGGCGACATCTCCACTTGCCACAGCACGGACGATGTCGACGCAGACCCTGGGAAAAACTCCTGCGAGCACGCTGTACCAGGTCTCGCCACCCGCCAGCAGCGCCTCGGTGCAATTCCAGTCGGCACTGTAACCCAACGAAAAGCCGCTCGGTACGACGGCGCGCAATTCGGCGATATGGCCCGGCACCGCGGCAGCGTCCAGCGCGGGGCTCTTCACCGCCACGATTCCCGCAACGTGACTCAAGCGGCCGACCAGAGCCGGCGTGAACCGAAAATGCGTCGTGCCCGGATTGTCGTAGATGCAGATCGGCAATCCGCTTTCACGCGCCACCGTTTGAAAATGCTCGAAGACCTCGTCATCGGTCAGCGGCGTATAGGACACCGGCGCCAGCAGGCCTGCCGCCGCGCCGGCATCCCGTGCATCCTGCGCAAGCTTCACCGCATCATCGGTGCGCAGCGCGCCGACGCCGACCAGGAGCGGCGTCTTGCCATCTGCGAGCGCGGCAGCCACCTGCACGGCACGCCGTCGCTCGTCGCGGTTGAAATAGGGATATGAGCCGGTGCTTCCGAGCAGCCCGATCGAATCCACCTTCGCCGCGATCAAGGGCTCCAGCAAGGCGCGAAGCGCTCCTGCATCGACCTGCCCATCCCTGTTCGAGGGCGTGATCGGGAAGGCGGAAAGCCCCTTGAGATTGACCATCGGTTGCTCCTGTTCGGTAACCGCCGCACGAGCGGCGAAATCGCATCGCGGTCGTCACCGCCGCGCTATCAATCACCGCGCCCAATTCTGCTTGCAAGGTCCAGTTTGCTGTGGACTTCACAGCAAACTGGCCCAGTACGTCGATCGGAATCGCCGGTGGCTATTCCAGCATCGTGGTTAGCTGCGCGCCTTCGTCGGCGACGAACACCGCGATCAGTTCCGCCGGCTCCGTGGTGCTGGCATTGGCCGAGACCATGTGGGTCGAGCCCGGCGGCTCGAAGAATGACTGGCCGACCTTGAAGGTCTCGACCGGCCCGCCGCCGAGCTGGGAACGGATCTCGCCCTTGGTGATGTAGGCCGTCACCGTACCCGAATGGCGGTGCGGCGGCGTGAAGCCGCCGGGACCGTAGAACACGCGCACGACGGTCACACGCTTGCCCGCCACGTTGGGCAGCGCGTGCGAGGTAATGACCTCGACCTTGTCGAGCGGCGACGCCGCGTTGGCACTGGCGCAGAGTGGCGCGATCACCGCGGCGATCGCATCCATCGGGGTCGGCAAGGCCTTGCCGATTACGAAAGCTGACGCCAGCCCCGCAATCACGGCCAGCCAGACCGCCCGCGGCGGCCGCGCGTATGAAAGAGATGGTGTCATCGCCATCGAGGTCATCGGTCGTTCTCCCTGTCAATTGCTGTTTGTTCAGACTCACGAAGCTGCCGCGGCCGCCCGCTGCCGGCGCGGCGGCGGCGTCCAGCGATAGGCGGCGCCGAACCGGTTCCAGACATTGATCGAAGCGATCGCCGAGGTCAGGTAGGTCAGCTCCTTTTCGGAGAATTCGGCGGTGGCCTCGGCATAGACCGCGTCGCTAACGCCGTTCGGCATGGTCGTCAGCGCTTCGGTCCAGGCCAGCGCCGCGCGCTCGCGCGCCGAGAACTGCGGCGCCTCGCGCCACACCACGACGAGGTTGAGCTTGTCGACGGGTACGCCGAGGCTCTCGCCCTGCATGATGTGATACTGCACGCAGAAGGCGCAGCCGTTGATCTGCGAGGCGCGCAGCTTGACCAGTTCGAGCAGCTGCTTGTCGAGACCGGCCTTCGCCGCGAACTGGCCGAGGTCACGCACGACGGCGAAGACATCGGGGGCGAGCTTCTCGAAGTCGGTGTATTCCTTGCGGGCATGTGACATCGGCTTGGCCTCATGTTATCAGTGTGCTGACATATTATCAGAGCTCTGATATAGAGCAAGACGCAGACATTCGCGAAGGCAACATGGCGGGAATGCAGAAACGAGGGAAATCCGGTGCCGCCGAGCGGCGGCAGGCGGGGAAAGCGGCGGCGCGCAAGGCCGCGATCGGGACAGGATCGGCCGCAGACACCCCGCCCGCCTCCGCCGTCCCGCCGCCCGGCGAAGGCAAGCGCGGCGAACAGGGTTACCTCGCCTATCTGCTGCGTCAGGCGCACGCGGCCTCACGGCTATCGATGGAGCGCGAGCTGGCAGGCCTCGGCGTCACCTCCCCGCAATTCGTCGTGCTGACGATGCTGAAGGCCTATCCGGGGCTCTCGGGCGCCGATCTGGCCCGGGTCGCGCTGCTGACGCCACAGACCGTGAGCGTGATCATCCGCAACCTCGAGCGCGACGGCGCGATCCGCAAGACACCGCATCCGGTCCACGGCCGGGTGCTGCAATGGACGCTGACCGGCCATGGAACCACGCTGCTGGAGAAATGCCGGCATATCGCCCAGGCCCAGGAGCGCAGGCTCGCCACCGGCCTCGATAGCAAGTCGGAGCAGGTGGTCCGGCAATGGCTGTCAAAAATCGCCACAGATTTGCAGGATACATAGCTCCTGCGGCGGCGTGGCTTTTGGCTCACCCGATCGGCGCCGCTACACTGGCCGAATGAAACAGCCTGATTCTCTGAAATCCCCTGCCCGCCGCGCCGTCCTGAAGGCGGCGCTTGCGGCTGGCATGACGCTCGGCACGCCGCTCGGCGCACTGGCGGCCGCGCCGCCGGGATTCGACCAGTGGCGCGACAATTTTCGCGCCCGCGCATTGGCAAAGGGCATTTCGGAGGTGACCTGGACTCGCTGCATGGGACGGGTCGAGCCCGACATGAGCGTGTTCAAGCAGATGCGCAACCAGCCTGAATTCCATGAGCAGATCTGGCAGTACATCAACCGCCGCGTCTCGGACTGGCGGGTCATCCACGGCCGCGAGGCGCTGAAGAAGAACGAGGCGCTGTTCGCCCGCATCGAGCGCGACTTCGGCGTCGAGCGCGGCACGCTGCTCGCGCTGTGGGGCGTTGAATCGGCCTATGGCGATCCGCTGGTGCAGCAGAACCACATGACGCCGGTGTTTCCCTCGCTCGCCGCGCTCGCCTGGAACGAGCCGCGGCGCAAGGCCTATTGGGAAACCGAGCTGATCAACGCGATGAAGATCGTGCAGCGCGGCTGGAGCACGCCGGCCGAGATGAACGGCTCCTGGGCCGGCGCGATGGGCCATTCGCAGTGGATGCCGGAAGTCTGGCTCAATGTCGGCTTCGACTATGACGGCGACGGCAAGGTCTCGCCGTTCGGCCGCCCCGACGACGCGCTGGGTTCGACTGCGAAATATCTCGTCAATCGCGGCAAATGGCATCGTGGCGAGCACTGGGGCTACGAGGTCCGTGCGCCCGGCGGCGGTGCCGGCGGCAGCCGCACCTACGCGGCCTGGGCGAGCGCTGGCGTGAGCCGCGCCGACGGCCAGCCGTTTCCTCAGCCGAACGCATCAGCGCAGCTCTGGATCCCGGTCGCGGGCGGTCCCGCTTTCCTGCTCGGCCCGAACTTCAATTCGGTGAAGAGCTACAATCCGTCGATGAACTACGCGCTTGCGATCTGCCATCTCGGTGATCGCTGTCTCGGCGGACCGCCCTTCATCCAGCCGTTCCCGGGCTCGGAGCGCGCGCTGACGCTCGCCGAGGTGCAGGAGATGCAGACCCGGCTGACCAAGGCCGGCTTCGATACCGGCGGCACCGACGGCCGCGTCGGCAACGACACCATGCAGGCGATCAAGGATTTCCAGACCAAGACAGGCCTGTTGCCCGCTGACGGGTACGGCGGGCTCAAGGTATTGGCGCGGTTACGTCAAGGCGGTTAGCCATCCACTGTCATTGCGAGGAGCTCGCGACAAAATTGCGAAGCAATTTTGCGCTGAAGCGACGAAGCAATCTATCTGTCCGCTTGCGGCACCATGGATTGCTTCGCTTCGCTCGCAATGACGGAAATCAGTTCGGTTGCCGCACCACGCCGCCGGCATTCATGCCGCCGTCGATCACGAGCTCGGTGCCGGTGACGTAGCGCGATGCATCCGAGGCGAGATAGAGCACGCCCTGCGCGATCTCGATCGCCTGCCCGGCGCGGCCGAGCGGCGTGGCGAACCTTGCGCGCTCCTCCGGATCGATCGGAGCGTTCTGGCCGGCGCCCGTCGCGCCGGTCGGGATCTTGCCCCAGATCGGCGTGTCGATGATGCCGGGATGCACGGAGTTGACGCGGATGCCGTCGTTGACCTGCGCGCATTCCATCGCGATCGACTTAGCGAACAGCCGCACCGCGCCCTTGGTCGCGCTGTAGCCGGAGAGCGTCGCCGCACCGCGCAGGCCGGCCAGCGACGACATCATGATGATCGAGCCGCCGCCAGTTTTACGCATCAGCGGCAGCGAATGCTTCACCGACAGGAACACGCCGTCGATATTGATGGCGGTCTGCCGGCGCCAGTCCGCGAGCGACATCTCGACAATCGACGGCGCCCCGATGCCGATGCCGGCGTTGGAGACCATGATGTCGAGGCGGCCATAGCGCTTGCCGATCTCAGCGACGACTTCGATCCAGCGCTCCTCGCTGGTGACATCCTGCGGCAGGAAGACCACCTCGCGCCCGGCCTTCTTGAGCCGCGCGGCAAGCTCCGGTCCCCTCAACTCGTCGATATCGGTCGCAATGACCGTCGCGCCTTCCTGCGCGAACAATTCGACGATGGCCTCGCCGATACCCGACGCGCCGCCGGTCACCAGCGCGACCTTGCCTTCAACCTGTCCTGCCATGTTCACTCCCGACGTTTCTTATCTGATCACCGCCGGGCCCTGATCCGGTACCGCGACGTCGAGCACACGGAATTGCACACGTTCGGTGCCTTGCCAACGGTCGACTGCAAGAGAGCCCGCCACGTGCAATTGCTGGCCGCGATTTTGCGTCAAGGCGCTGCCGAGCTTCTGTCCAACCGAGCGGAATGCGATACCGTTGACGATGGAACCGTCGCCGGACTTGAAGCGCAGTCGCAGATGCGCCTGCCCGACCTCGTCGGCATAGACCAGTTGATGCGACGGCAGCGCGATCACCGGCTCCGGATTGGCGGCACCGAACGGACCTGCGCGATTGAGCGTCGCGGCGAATTCCGGCGTCACCGCGCGCGCAGTGACTGCGCCATCGATGAACAGCTCGTTCTCGTGGCGCGAGTTGGCGACGTCGGCGGCCAGCGCGCTCTCCATGTAGGCGCGGAATTCGGCGAGCTTCTCCTTGCGCAGCGTGACGCCGGCGGCCATCGCGTGCCCGCCGCCTTTCACCAACAGACCGTCGTGCACCGCCTGCCGTACGGCCTTGCCGATATCCACGCCGCCGATCGAGCGGCCCGATCCGGTGCCGATGCCGCCCGGCTCGAGCGCGATCGCAAACGCCGGCCGCGCGAACTTCTCCTTCAGCCGCGCTGCGACCAGCCCGACCACGCCGGGATGCCAGCCTTCCGCCGCCGTGACGATGACAGCGCCCTTGTCTTCGAGCCCGAGCGAGGCCAGCGCCTCGGCTTCGGCCTGCGCCTCGGCCGCCTGCTCGATCACCCGCCGTTCGGCATTGAGGCGATCGAGCTCGGCCGCGATCCGCGCGGCCTCCGAGACATCGCCTTCGAGCAGCAGCCGCGCGCCGAGATCGGCGCGCCCGATGCGGCCGCCGGCATTGATGCGCGGGCCCAGCATGAAGCCGAGATGCCAGGCCTCCGGCGGGCCATTGAGCCGCGCGACATCCATCAGCGCGGTATGGCCGACATGGTCGCGGCGGCGCATCGCGATCAGGCCCTTGGCGACGAAGGCCCGGTTCAGCCCGATCAGCGGCGCGACGTCGGCGACGGTGCCGAGCGCGACGTGATGCAGCACGCTGAGCAGATCCGGCTCCGGCATCTCGCCCGTCCAGAAGCCGCGCTGGCGCAGCTCACGGTTCACCGCGACCAATGTGACGAACACCAGGCCGACGGCCGCGAGGTGGCCGAGGCCCGAGAGATCGTCGGGCCGGTTCGGATTCACCAGCGCGTCGACCTCGGGCAACTCATCGGCGGTCTGGTGATGATCGATCACGACCACCGACATGCCGAGCTTCTTGGCTTCCGCCAGCGGCTCGATGCTGGTGGTGCCGCAGTCGACGGTGACGAGCAGCGTCGCGCCCTTGGCCGCCAGCGCGCGGACGGCGTCGACGTTCGGCCCATAGCCCTCGAAGATGCGGTCGGGAATGTGGATCAGCGGGTCCAGCCCGCAATGGCGCAGATGCCAGGTCAGCAGCGCCGCCGAGGTCGCGCCATCGACGTCGTAGTCGCCAAAGATCGCGACCTTCTCGCCGCGCACAGCGGCATCCGCGATGCGCTTGGCCGCATGCTCCATCTCGGTGACCGTGTGCGGATCCGGCATCAGCTTGCGGATGGTCGGGTCGAGGAAGTCGGCGACCTCGTCGATCGCGACGTCGCGGCCGGCCAGCACGCGCGCCAGCATTTCCGGCAGATTGTGCCGCTGTACGATCGCGAGCGCCCGCGCCGCCCCGCGCGCATCCAGCCGGTCGCGCCACAGCTTTCCGGTCAGCGACCGCGCCACGCCAAGGAACGCCTGTGGCGCCTCGACGGGCAGTGCGGATGCGTGCAGCGTCATGATTCCCTTCCGATCAAGCGGGAATCGTAGCGCCTCAGTGAATCCCAAGCCAGTTCTAGCAGCCCATCCGGGTGGCGATTTCCCCGAAATCCTTGGCCACGATGTCCCAGTTGCCGGTGGCCTCGAAATCGACTTTCTGCAACGGGCCGTATTCGGTCGGCCGTGCGACGAACGCCGTCTTCAGGCCGTGCTTCTGCGCGTGCTTCAGGTCGTAATTGTGCGCGGCAACCATCATCACCTGCTCCGGCGGCAGACGCAGCAGCTTTGCCGCGCCGAGATAGGTCTCCGGATCGGGCTTGTAATGCTCGAACAGCTCGGCCGACATCACGAGGTCCCAGGGCAGGCCTGCGAACTTCGCCATGTTGGTGAGCAGCGCGACGTTGCCGTTCGACAGCGGCGAGATGATGTATTTGGTCTTGAGCCGGGTCAGGCCGGCGACGCTGTCGGGCCACCCGTGCAGGCGATGCCAACCCAGCGTCAGATGCTGCAGGTCGGCCTCGGTGAGGCCTTTCACGTCGAATTGCGCGACCAGCTTCTCAAGCGAGCGGCGGTGCAGGACATCGAGGATGACGTAGCCGTTCTGCGGGTTCTTGCGCACCTCGTCCATCGAGGCCGCATAGACCGCGCGCCAGCCATCGACCAGCGCGGTCCAGTCGGCCTTGATGCCGCGCGTCTCGCCCCATTTGGTGAAGTCGTTGATCAGGCTGGTGCGCCAGTCGACCACGGTCCCGAACACGTCGAACACCAGTGCCTTGACGCCGGAAAGATCGGACATGGGTGCCTCCCGCTTTTGTTGTTCTTGATTGCGTCACATCTCTTCTCGTCATTCCGGGGCGTCCGAAGGACGAGCCCGGAATCCATAACCACCATCGGGAGTATGGATTCCGGGCCTGCGCCAAAAGGCGGATCCCGGAATGACGGTGTCTGCTCAATCCAGGTGGAACTTCTCCAGCTGGCGGTGCTCGGCCTTGATGTAGCGCACGGTGCCGGTGACGGAGCGCATCACGACCGTCTCGGTCTCGATCACGTCCTTCTTGAACTTCACGCCAGTCAGCAGCGAGCCGGTGGTGACGCCGGTGGCGGCGAACAGGCAGTCGCCCTTGGCCATGTCCTCGATGCCGTAGATCATCTTCGGATCGAGCACACCCATCTTGTGGGCGCGCTCGCGCTTCTCCTCGGTGTCGAGGATCAGGCGGCACTGCATCTGGCCGCCGATGCAGCGCAGCGCGACCGCCGCCAGCACGCCTTCGGGCGCGCCGCCGGTGCCGATATACATGTCGACCCCGGTCTCGTCGGGCTTGGCGCAGTGAATGACGCCGGCGACGTCACCGTCGGTGATCAGCTGCACGGCAGCGCCGGTCGAGCGCACGCTGTTGATGATGTCGGCATGGCGCGGACGGTCGAGCACCAGCACATTGATGGCGGTGGGATCGACACCCTTCGCCTTGGCGAGCCGGCGGACGTTGTCGGCCGGCGGCGCGTCGAGCTCGATCACGTTCTTGGCATAGCCCGGACCGATCGCGATCTTCTGCATGTAGACGTCGGGTGCGTGCAGCAGCGTGCCGCCGTCGGCCATCGCCATGGTTGCGATCGAGCCCGGCATGTTCTTGGCGCACAGCGTGGTGCCTTCGAGCGGATCGACGGCGATGTCGACCTTGGGGCCGGCATTGAGGCCGACCTTCTCGCCGATGAACAGCATCGGCGCCTCGTCGCGCTCGCCCTCGCCGATCACGACCGTGCCCTCGATCGGCAGCTTGTTGAGCTCGCGCCGCATCGCGTCGACCGCAGCCTTGTCGGCGGCCTTCTCCTGGCCGTGGCCGCGCAGCCGCGCGGCCGACACCGCCGCGCGCTCCGTCACGCGCACGATTTCGAGCGTCAGGATGCGCTCGAGCAGCATCTGCGGCGGAACGGAAATATGGGTCGACATCGGCGTACTCCTTAAAGCCTCGGGGACAGGCCAGCCTGCCCGCATCAATCGTCTCACGCCCGACCCGTTCAGGCCATGCGCTAGTTTTTCTCGATCCGGATCACCTGCGGCCGGCCGCTGATGACCTTATCGCGCTGCACTGCGGCCAGCGCACGATGCACCGCATCCTCGCTGGTCGCATAGGTAATCAGAATGACCGGGACCGGTGAAGGTTTTTTGGCCGCACCGTTCACATCGACGCCATCCGGGTGCCGTTGCACGATGGACTCCAGAGATATCTTCTGTTCCGCGAGCCGGGTGGCGATTGTTGCGGCAGTGCCTGCAAGATCGCGCGCCATCAGGCGGATATAGTAGCCACCCTCGTGGCGTTCCATCGGCGCCTTGGTGGTGTCCCGCAAGCGCTCCACCGGACGGCCGAACGGCTTGGCGCGGATGCCGCGGGCGACGTCGGCGATGTCGGCGACCACGGCCGAGGCGGTCGCGCCGCCGCCGGCGCCGGGGCCGACCAGCGTGATCGGGGGAATCCCCTCGCCGTCGATTGCGACAGCATTGGTGACGCCCATCACCTGCGCGATCGAGGATGATTTCGGCACCATGGTCGGGTGCACGCGCTGCTCAATGCCCTTTGCCGTGCGCACGGCAACGCCGAGCAGTTTGACGCGGTAACCGAGTTCCGCGGCGGCCTTGAGGTCTTCCGGCGTGATCGAGGAGATGCCTTCGACATAGACCGCGCTTTCGGCGACCTTGGTTCCAAAGGCAAGGCTCGCCAGGATCGCCAGCTTCTGCGCGGTGTCATGACCATCGACGTCGAATGACGGGTTGGCTTCGGCGTAGCCGAGTCGCTGGGCGTCCTTCAGGCATTCCTCAAACGACAGACCTTCCTGCTCCATCCGGGTCAGGATGTAATTGCAGGTGCCGTTGAGGATGCCATAGACGCGGTTGACGCTGGTGCCGGCGAGGCCCTCGCGCAGCGTCTTGATGACCGGGATCGCCGCACCGACCGCCGCCTCGAAATTCAGCGCGCCGCCGTGCTTTTCGGCGGCGGCGGCGAGCCGCAGCCCGTGCTTGGCGATCAGCGCCTTGTTGGCGGTCACGACCGACTTGCCGGCCTTCAGCGCGGTCTCGATCGCGGACAGCGCGGGATCGCCGGCGCCGCCCATCAACTCGACGAAGCAGTCGATATTGGGATCTTCGGCCAGCGCCTGCGGGCTCTTCGCCCAGGCGATGCCGCGCAGGTCGAGGCCGCGCTTCTTGGCTTTCGAGCGCGCCGTGACGGCGACGACGCGAATACCGCGGCCGCTGCGCTCGGCCAGCGCCCGTCCTTGCGTTTCGATGAGGCGGACGACATCGGCACCGACGGTGCCGAGCCCCGCTATGCCCACGTTCAGGGGTGCGACCATGGAATTAAGGGACCTGGAGATTAAGCAACCTGGAAGGATTAGCGTCGGTTGGCGAGAGGAACGACGTTGTGCAACGTTTCGATGCCGCTTTCAAGGAAGCGGCGCACGCCGCGCGCGGCCTGCCGGATGCGCTGCTCGTTCTCCACCATCGCGATGCGGACATAGCCTTCGCCATGTTCGCCGAACGCAACGCCGGGCGACACCACGACGCCGGATTTCTCCACCATCAGGGTCGCGAACTGCATGCTGCCGACCGCCTCGAACGCCTTGGGCAGCGGCGCCCAGGCGAACATCGAGGCCTGCGGCGGCGGAATGTCCCAGCCGGCGCGGCCAAATGACTCAACCAGCGCGTCGCGGCGCTTGCGGTAGGTGTCGCGCATCTCGCGGATGCAGTCGTCGGGACCGTTCAGCGCGGCGGTCGCCGCCACCTGGACCGGCGTGAAGGCGCCGTAGTCGAGATAGGATTTGACCCGCGCAAGTGCCGCGATGATGCGCTCATTGCCGACCGCAAAACCCATGCGCCAGCCGGCCATCGAGAACGTCTTCGACATCGAGGTGAATTCGACGGTGACGTCGATCGCACCGGGCACCTGCAGCACCGATGGCGGCGGATTGCTCTCGTCGAAATAGACTTCGGCGTAGGCGAGATCGGACAGGATGAAGATGTCGTGCTTCTTCGCGAACGCGACCAGATCCTTGTAGAAGTCGAGGTCGGCGACATAGGCGGTCGGGTTCGACGGATAGCAGACGATCAGCGCGATCGGCTTCGGAATCGAATGCTGGATCGCCCGTTCGACCGCCTCGAAGAACTGCGGCGTCGGCTCCGATGGCACCGAGCGGATCACACCGCCCGCCATCAGGAAGCCGAACGCATGGATCGGGTAGCTCGGATTCGGGCACAGCACGACGTCACCGGGCGCGGTGATCGCCTGCGCGACGTTGGCGAATCCCTCCTTCGAGCCGAGCGTCGCAACCACCTGGGTATCGGGGTTCAGCTTGACGCCGAAGCGGCGCGCATAATAAGCGGCCTGGGCCTTGCGCAGGCCGTTGATGCCACGGGAGGCCGAGTAACGGTCGGTCCGCGGCTTGCCCAGCGTCTCCTTGAGCTTCTCGATGACGTGGGCCGGGGTCGGCAGATCCGGGTTCCCCATGCCCATGTCGATGATGTCGGCCCCGGCATTGCGCGCGGCCGCCTTGGCCTGGTTGACCTTCTCAAAGACGTAAGGCGGCAGACGGCGAATGCGGTAAAAATCTTCCATGGGACCCTTGCTCCGACAACCGCGATGCCAGAATCGTCCCCCTTGGTAGATTTGCGGAAGCCGGCTCGGCCTCTTACAGAAATCGCACTGAATCAATGACTTAGAGCGAATTCAGGCGCACGATCGGGGGGCTGCGGCCGGATCTGCGGTTGAATTGGGTTTCTTTTAGCACGGACGCTGGGCGGCGCCAGCGCTGATCGGCCAAACTGGCGCGCTCACTTCCCGCTTTGGGCGGCCGTCGCGGCCTGAGCCTGTGCCTGGCGCTCACGCGCGGCAACGAGCTCCTGCTCGATCTTGGCCTGATCCGCCGGCTTGATCGTCGGATCGGCGCGGTCGGGCGGAAGGTCGTGGACCGGGAGGTAGCCGTTGGCGTCCTTTTGCCGCGCCGGCGCATCGGCCGGCATGGCCATATCGGCAATCGTGCTCGAGCACCCGCTCAGCGCCAGCATCGACGCGAGCAGCGCTGCGGCCGCGAGCCCCCTGTTCATTCGATCGATCGGCATGCGCCGAATTGTCCCCAACAAGCTAGCGCGCACGTCGCACATTGCCGACACGGGTCGCACTGGTACGAGCCTTGCAGCGTCCCCGCTGCATCTAATCCTGGCTTTAGACGTTTCAAACCATTGTCGCCCGAAACGCTTAAAGCGTGCACAACAAAAGCGACCCCTGAGGCTTCAATATGACGGAACAAAGATTTTTTTATCGCACCGCAACAGAGCGAAACATCGGCTTTTGACCGATTTTCGCTACCGCACCGCGCGATGACGCCCCCCCAACGACACGATATTGTCCCTCAGATGAGCAACGTCAGTACCGACACCCAAGCCACCCCGAAATTCAACGCCGAAGCCTTCGCCATGAACATCGCCCGGGCGATGGAGAGCAGCGGCCAGGCGCTGGCGGCCTACCTCAAGCCGCGCCAGACCGGGGAAGTCCGCGACAAGCCGCCGAACGAACTCGGTGAGGTCATCAAGACCTTCAGCGTGATCGCCGAATACTGGCTCGCCGACAAGGAACGCGCCTCGTCGCTGCAGATGCAGCTCGGCAAGGATTACCTCGATCTCTGGGGATCGGCCGTGCGCCGCATGGCCGGCGAAGCCGACGCCAAGCCCGCGATCGCGCCGGCCCCGCGCGACAAGCGCTTCCAGGATCCGGAGTGGAAGTCGAATCAGTTCTTCGACTTCATCCTCCAGCTCTATTTGCTGACCGCGAAATGGGCGCAGCAGCTGGTCCACGACGCCGACGGGATCGATCCGCATACACGCAAGAAGGCCGAATTCTACGTCCAGCAGATCACCAACGCGCTGGCGCCGTCGAATTTCGTGCTGACCAATCCGGAAGTGCTGCGCGCTACCGTCGAGACCAATGGCGACAATCTGGTCCGCGGCATGAAGATGCTGGCCGAGGATATCGAGGCCGGCCACGGCACGCTGCGGATCCGCCAGTCCGATTCGAGCAATCTCGAGGTCGGCATCAACATGGCGACGACGCCGGGCAAGGTGATCTACCAGAACGACCTGATGCAGCTGATCCAGTATTCGCCGGCGACGGAGAACGTGCTGCGCACCCCGCTCCTGATCGTGCCGCCATGGATCAACAAGTTCTACATCCTCGATCTGCGCCCTGAGAAATCCTACGTCAAATGGTGCGTCGACCAGGGCATCACGGTGTTCGTGATCTCGTGGGTCAATCCGGACAAGGAGCTCGGCAAGAAGACCTGGGCCGACTACATGGCCGAGGGCCCGCTCACGGCGATGGACGTGATCGAGAAGGTCACCGGCGAGTTGAAGGTGCACACCGCCGGCTATTGCGTCGGCGGCACCATGCTCGCCTCGACGCTGGCCTACCTTGCCGAGAAGCGCCGCCAGCGCGTGACCTCGGCGACGTTCTTTGCCGCGCAGGTCGACTTCACCCACGCCGGCGATCTCCTGGTGTTCGTCGACGAGGACCAGATCTCGGCGCTGGAACGCGACATGCAGGAATCCGGCGTGCTCGAAGGCAGCAAGATGGCGATGGCCTTCAACATGCTGCGCTCCAACGACCTGATCTGGTCGTATGTCGTGAACAATTATCTGAAGGGCCAGCCGCCCTCCTCGTTCGACCTGCTGCACTGGAATTCGGACGCGACGCGGATGCCGTCGTCGAACCACTCCTACTATCTGCGCAACTGCTATCTGGAGAACCGGCTGTCGACCGGCACGATGGTGCTCGACAACACGCTGCTCGATCTGTCGAAGGTGAAGGTGCCGGTCTACAACCTCGCGGCACGCGAGGATCACATCGCGCCGGCGGAATCGGTGCTCTACGGTTCGCAGTTCTTCGGCGGCCCGGTGAAATACGTGCTGTCCGGCTCCGGCCATATCGCCGGCGTGGTCAATCCGCCGGCCTCCAAGAAGTACCAGTACTGGACCAACGACAACATCAAGGACATGAAGCTCGCCGACTGGCTAAAGGGCGCCGAGGAGCACAAGGGTTCGT
This sequence comes from Bradyrhizobium sp. USDA 3240, assembly GCF_054063295.1. Taxonomy (NCBI): domain Bacteria; kingdom Pseudomonadati; phylum Pseudomonadota; class Alphaproteobacteria; order Hyphomicrobiales; family Nitrobacteraceae; genus Bradyrhizobium; species Bradyrhizobium sp. USDA 3240. The sequence continues at coordinate 8,536,196 of NZ_JBSSGD010000002.1, read as the reverse complement.
GGTGGCCCGACTGGCGCGGGTGGCTGGAAAGCCATGATCCGGAGACGGTGCCGGCACGCATGGTGGGCTCGAACGGGGCGTCGGTGCTCGAGGACGCTCCGGGCAGCTATGTCCGCGTCCGCGCGTAGCGCGAGTTCTTCCGCTCAGCTATAAACAGATGGTCCCGACGGTCGGGAATCGAATTCACTTGAGGGGGAGACGATGACGCGCGAACTGTTCTGGCTGTCGCTGACGGTGATCCTGACCGGGCTGCTGTGGGTTCCCTACATCATCAACCGCTGCCAGGTGCGCGGCCTCTCCGGCGCCATGGGCAATCCATCGCGCACCGACAAGCCGCACGCCGAATGGGCCAACCGGCTGATGTTCGCCCATGACAACGCGGTCGAGAACCTCGTGATCTTCGCGCCGCTGGTCTTGATCCTCAACGCGGCAGACTATTCCACCAAATGGACCGTGCTGGCCTGCGCCGTGTATTTCTGGGCCCGCGTCGCGCATCTGATCGTCTACACGCTCGGCCTGCCGGTGTTCCGCACCCTCGCCTTCACGGTCGGCTTCATCGCGCAGGCGGTGCTGGCGCTCGCGATCTTCAAGATCCTCTAAGCGACACATTCGCGCCGGCGGCGGTCACGGCCGCGCCGGCGCTATTCCTCGTCTTTCCGCACCACGATATGCAGCATCGTCGCGGGCGCCTCATCGAAGCTCTTGATCTCGCTGGTGTCGGACGAGACCTGGAGCCAGGCTCCTGACGCGGCGTAGGTCGCCGCCAGCCAGTCGGCCGCGGGATAATTGTAGTAGCGTCCGATGCTGTCGCGGCCATCGCCGTGGCCGACCTTGTAGCTCGCGTAGAAGATGCCGCCGGGTTTCAGCGCGCGATGGATGCGGCCGAGGATGCCGGCCAATTCGTCGCGCGGCACATGCAGCAGGCAGGCGCTGGCCCAGACGCCGTCATAGGCCCCACGATCCTCGAGCTCATCGAACAACATCGCCTCGACAGGATGGTTGATGCGGCGCGCCGCGACCTCAGCCATCTCGGGTGAACCGTCGGTCGCGCGCAGCACGAAGCCTTCGGCAAGCATGACCGCGGCATGATTGCCGGCACCGCAGCCGAGTTCGAGGATCGCGCCGCCCGGCGGCAGCAGCTTGAGAAAAGCTGTCAGCCGGGCGGACGGTGCTTTCGTCCACCCGGCATAGGCCTCGGCATTGCGCCGGTAGAATTGCAGCGTGGCGTCGTCCACGATGCGCCCCTCGCCGTCAGCTGTCGGAAAGCCCAAGCATCAGCCGCATGTTCTGCACCGCGGCACCCGAGGCGCCCTTGCCTAGATTGTCGAGCCGGGCGACCAGCACGGCCTGGCGGTGCTTGTCGCTGGCGAAGACATAGAGCTCGAGCTGGTTGGTCTCGTTGAGCGCTTCAGGCTCGATCCGCCCGTCCTTCACCGCTTCGTTCTGCAGCGGCATCGCCAAGACGTGTTTGCTGCCGGCGTACCACTTCGCCAGCACAGCCTGCAGGTCGGCACCATCAGGCTTACCCGGCAGCGCATCGAGTTGCAGCGGCACCGAGACCAGCATGCCTTGCCGGTAGTTGCCGACCGACGGGACGAAGAGCGGCCGCCGCGTCAGATGCGAGTAGAGCTGCATCTCCGGCACGTGCTTGTGCTCGAAGCCGAGCCCATAGAGATGGAATGCCGGCGCCGAGCCGTCCTCGAAGCTCGAGATCATCGTCTTGCCGCCGCCCGAATAGCCGCTCACCGCGTTGATGGTGACGGGATAGTCGGCCGGGAGCAGGCCGCCGTCGACGAGCGGCCGCAGCAGCGCGATCGCACCGGTCGGATAGCAGCCGGGATTGGAGACCTTCGGCGCGTTGCGGATCTTGTCGGCCTGGTCGGGCGCGAGTTCCGCGAAGCCATAGGCCCAGTCGAGCGCGACCCGATACGCCGTCGACGCGTCGAGCACCTTCGGCGCCGAATTGCCCATCGTGTCGATCAGCGCGACGGTTTCCTTGGCGGCCTCGTCAGGCAGGCAGAGGATTACGAGATCCACCTCCTCCATCAGCGCGCGCTTGGCAGCGGCATCTTTCCGCTTGTCCTCGGCGATGTGCTTGACCGCGACGTCGCCGATCGTGTGCAGCCGCTCCTGGATGCCGAGGCCGGTGGTGCCTGAGCCGCCATCGACGAACACGGTCGCCTTGGTCGCACCGCTCCTGGTTTTCGGCTGGTTGGTGTCGGTGACGGTCATGGCATGGTCCTTTCGAGATCGTTCGTTTCGTTTAACACATCTGGCCGCGCCTGCGCTGCCAACGGGGATGGGCAGTTACCCCTGGATTGAGCGCACCCTCGCCCACGACAACAACCCCTGCTTATGGAAACAGCGCGATCTGCTCCAGTCCGGTGGTTTCAGGCAAGCCGAACATCAGGTTCATGTTCTGGATCGCCTGTCCGGCCGAACCCTTCACAAGATTATCGAGCGTAGAGAGCACGATGGCGCGGTTCTTGATCCGGTCGGCGACGACGCCGATCTGAACGTAATTCGAGCCGCGTACGTTCTGCGTTTGCGGCAGCACGCCCTTCTTCGTCACATAGACGAACGGCTCGTTGGCGTAGACCTTTTCCAGCTCGGCACGCAAATCGTCCGGCGTAGCCCCATTGAGCTTGACATAGGACGTGCAGAACTCACCTCGCGCCATCGGAATGAGATGCGGGGTGAAGTTCACTGTCACAGCCGAGCCAGCGGCTGCGCCGATCTCCTGCTCGATCTCCGCCGAGTGCCGATGGCTTCCGATCGAATAGGGCGACAACCCTTCGCCGGCCTCGCTGAACAGCGTGTTCTGCTTCAGTCCGCGTCCGGCGCCGGTGACGCCGGACTTTGCGTCGATGACGATGTCGTCGACGTCAATCAGCTTTGCCTTCGCCAGCGGAACAAGCGCCAGCAGCACCGCCGTCGGATAGCAGCCGGGACAGGCCACCAGCCGTGCGGCCGTGACCTTCTCGCGGTAGAGTTCGGTCAGCCCATAGACGGCCTCGTCCTGCAATTCGAGCGCCCGGTGCTCGTGGCCGTACCATTGCGCGTAGCTGTCTTTGTTGCGCAGCCGGAAATCCGCGGACATATCAAGGATCTTGATTCTGGGATTGGCTTTCAGCACCGCGGCGATGATCTCTTGCGTCGTCCCGTGCGGCAGTCCGCAGAACACGGCATCGAGCCGCGTCCAGTCGACCTTTTCCCATTCCACGAGTTTTGGCAGGTCGAGCATGAAGAAGTGAGGAAACACCTCGCTCATCGCCTTGCCGGCATGGGTGTTGGCGGTAAGCGCGGTGATTTCGGCATTCGGGTGCCGCGCCAACAGGCGCACCGCGTCGGCGCCGGTGTAGCCGGACGCGCCCAAAATTCCGATTTTCTTCTTCGTCATTACTCGCTCCTCGGAAGCGTAGTCATCTCGGCCTGTATCGTCGCGAAAGCCTGCGGGCGCACCTCACGCATCAAAGCCGCGATGTCCCGGGCACCGGCTTCGGCCTGCAATGCGAGCGCGTTGCCGACCGCCGCGAAATCGGTTTCAGACTTGTGCTGGTTCAGCTTGAAGCTGCCCTCCACCCCTTCCACCGTCATCTCGAGGCCCACGATGGCCTTCTTCATGGTTTCCAGCCGCGCAGCGGTCATCTTGCCCGACACCCACGGCTTTTTCGGCAGCAGCCGATCCTCGAACTTGGCGCTCAGCACGTCGATCTGAACGGCCAGTTCCTCGTCCGACAGGGTCCGCACCGTCCCGGTCAGATGCACCGCCTGATAAAGCCAGGTCGGCACTTGATCGGGCGACACGTACCAGTCCGGCGACACATAGGCATCCGCGCCGGTGACGGCCAGCAGCCACGGGCTCCCGTTCGCCAGCTTTACCAGCGGATTGTGACGGGCAACATGAAACAGCGCCCGCGGCGTGCCGTCGGCGGCGTAGGTCAAATAGAACGGCAGCGCCGAGGCGATCGGTTTGCCGCCGTCGCACGCGCAGACGATGCCGAAACCGCGCGCTTCCGCGAACGCAAGGCTCGCGGCGCGGTCAGGCTTGAAAGGCGGTGGCGTATACATGGTCGAAGCTCCTGCATGACGAAGGAGCCGCCAGATCGAACCGCGTGTCTTTTTCAGGAGAGCGCCGCGGGATCGGATCCGGCGGCAGAGGCGATGGTCTTAAACGCGAGCGACCGCCCATACCGCGAGAATGCGGCGGCGACGGGCGATGATGATGGTCGCGGCGTTGATCATGGGCGCGGCTATAAGGCCGCGCCCGTTTTGCGTCAAGATGTTGCTTGTCATTTCGGGGCGCGCGCCCTGCCCGCGAACCTCAGATGCGCAATTGCGCATCGGGGAATCCAGCGATTGCGGCGCGAGATTCCGGGTTCGATGCTACGCATCGCCCTCAGGTGCGCCATTGCGCACCGGGGAATGACGGACCTAAATGGCCGGATTCCACGGCGCCGGCACGACGCGGTAGCCGTTGCCGTCCTTGACCACATTGCCGAGGCCCGGGAACGGATAGTGGAAGCCCTGCACCTGGAGCCGCTCTGCGACCACCATGTCGTAGATACGGCGGCGGGTCTTCTCCGCGACGTCGCCGTCCTGGTCGAAGAACGCATGCCAGCCGGGATTGGCCGCGAACAGGTTCGGATTGTTGGTGACGTCGGACTGGATGAAGACCTTGTCCGGACCCGAGGCCAGCACGTAAGAGGTATGGCCCGGCGTGTGGCCGACGGTCTCGACCGAGGTCAGGCCCGGTGCGATCTCCTTGCCCCATTCATAGGGCGTGACCTTCTTCTTCAGGCCGGCCTCGAAGATGTTGCGGTTGTTCTTGAACAGGCCCGCCATGCGGCCGGCCGGCGCCCGGCTCATCTCACCGTCGTCCATCCAGAACTTCCATTCGGTCGCCGGCACCAGCACCTCGGCGTTCGGGAATGCCGGCGTGCCCTCGGCCGTCAGCAGGCCGTTCACGTGGTCGCCGTGAAAGTGCGAGATCACGACCATGTCGACATTCTTCGGATCGAAGCCGGCCGCGACGAAATTGTCGGCGAACAGGCCATTGGCCCCCTTCGTGCTGGCCTTCGCCAGCGCGCCGTTGCCGGTGTCGATCACAACCAGCTTGCCGCCGGTGTTGAGCACCAGCGGCGCGAACCAGATCGACACCATGTCGCGCGGGCATGAACGCCTTCTCCAGCGCCGCGTTGACATCGTCCCGCTTCGCATTCGGGATGAAGGCATCTTCCAGTTTGAAGACGTTCTTGCCGTCAGACACCACGGTGACCAGGATGTCGCCAACCTTGTAGCGATAGAAGCTCGGCGCCTGCTTGTCGGCGGCGGGCGCTGCCGCGGCCGCGGGAACGGCTGATAACAACGGTGCGGCGGCGATGCCGGCAGCACCTGCGAGAGCGTGACGTCGTGTCAGATCCATCTGATGTCCTCCCAGTGAAGAAATGATGCGCCCGGCGGAGCCGCGTCCGCTGTGGTGAGTTTTGCTCAGCGTTTTGACAGTCGCGTGAAGACGGCTGTGCGAGCAATTGTTCTTCCGCTAACCCCTGCATCGCAGCGATATTCCTGACTTCGTTACACCACCCGCCACATCCACTCGACGACCTGGCCGATGACGTCGCCGAACAGCAGCAGCGCCGCCGACCAGACCAGGGCGGAGACGAAATTGGCGATCTGGAATTGCCAGTACGACATCTCGAAAATGCCGGCCGCAAGCGGCACCGAGGCACGCAGTGGGCCGAAGAAGCGGCCGATGAAGATGCTGGGCACGCCCCAGCGCTTCACGAAGGCCTCGCCGCGCGGCAGGATCTCCGGATAGCGCGACAGCGGCCACATCTGCGCGACCTGCTCCTTGTAGCGATAGCCGAACCAGTAGGAGACCCAGTCGCCGAGCGCGGCGCCGATGCCGCCCGCGATCCAGATCGGCCAGAAGCTGATCCCGCTGACGCCGATCAGGGCACCGATCGCAACCAGCGCGCCCCAGGCGGGCACCAGCAACGAGATGAAGGCGAGCGATTCAGCGAACGCCAGCAGCATGACGATCGGAGCGGCCCAGGCCTGGTGATGGCGGACGAATTCGGCCAGGGCCCGCGTAAAGTCTTCCATCTCGTCGAGTGCCTTCCGCTCCGTTGAAAACCGAATGAACCTTTGTAGCGGCACGCAGCCTAAGAACAGGTAAGCCAGCCCATTGCGTGACATCAAGTCACAAAGGCGGGGATCGAACGTGATTTCCCGTAAGGCCCCTGCGGTCCGGGCTGGCTGGCATCTCCCTCATAAGAAAAAGGAATCACTTGATGATCGGGTCACTGATGATGTGCGTGGGCGTTCTCGTCTTGCTGTTCGGAATGCTCGCGGGCATCGTTATGGGTATCCAGCACGACTTCACGTTGGGGCCGGCGCATGCGCATCTCAATCTCGTCGGCGGCGTGCTGCTGTTCCTGTTCGGCCTGTATTACCGGCTGGTGCCGCCGGCGGGAGCCATGTTGCTCGCCAAAATCCAGGGCTGGCTGCATATCGTCGGCGGCATCCTGTTTCCGGCCGGTGTGGCCGCGGTATTGCTGAAGGGTCCCGCGTTCGAGGCCGCGCCGATCGTCGGATCGCTGATGGTGGTCGCTGCCATGGCCCTGTTCACGGTCGTTGTATTCCGCACCTCGCGGGCGTAAGCGCAGGCTCCTATCTACACAGGCGGGCGGGCCTTCACGGCGCGGCCGCCCCCATTTGGCAGCCCATCCGTGGCATAGTCAGAGCAACCGATTCGCTGCGCCGTGACTGGCGCGCCACTTGAAGAACCATGACCAAACCATTGAAATCAAACGCCAAAAGTAAATCTGCCGACGACCTGTTCGGAGCCCCGGAGCCGAAGGGACGCGCCCCGGCGAAGGCTGCTTCCCGGCCCACGGGAGGCGCTGAAGCCGGCTATACGGCGGCTGATATCGAGGTGCTGGAGGGGCTGGAACCGGTCCGCCGGCGCCCTGGCATGTATATCGGCGGCACCGACGAGAAGGCGCTGCACCACCTGTTCGCCGAGGTGATCGACAATTGCATGGACGAGGCGCTCGCCGGCCACGCCACCTTCATCGACGTGGAGATGACCACCGACGGCTTCCTGACCGTGACCGACAATGGCCGCGGCATTCCGGTCGACCCGCATCCGAAATTCCCGAAGAAGTCGGCGCTCGAAGTCATCATGTGCACGCTGCATTCGGGCGGCAAATTCGACTCCAAGGTCTACGAGACCTCGGGCGGTCTGCACGGCGTCGGCGTCTCGGTGGTCAACGCCCTCTCCTCGCGGCTCGAGGTTGAGGTCGCGCGCAGCGGGCAGTTGCATCGCATGACGTTCGAGCGCGGCCATCCCAAGGGCAAGCTCGAAGACCTCGGCAAGGTCAACAACCGCCGCGGCACGCGGATTCGCTTCAAGCCTGACACCGACATCTTCGGCGCCAAGGCGGCCTTCAAGCCGCAGCGTCTGTTCAAGATGACGCGCTCGAAGGCCTATCTGTTCGGCGGCGTCGAGATTCGCTGGCACTGCGACCCGGAGTTGCTGAAAGGCGTCGAGGACGTCCCGGCGGAAGCCAAGTTTCATTTCCCCGGCGGCCTGAAGGATTATCTCGCCGCGGCGATCCACGCCGACACGCTGGTGCATCAGGATATCTTCTCCGGCAAATCCGGCCGCAGCGGCGCGCATGGCGCGTGCGAATGGGCGGTGGCCTGGACGGCCGATGCCGACGGCTTCCTGTCGTCCTACACCAACACGGTGCCGACGCCCGATGGCGGCACGCATGAATCGGGCCTGCGCAGCGCGCTGCTGCGCGGCTTGAAGGATCACGCCGAGCGCGCCGGCCAGGGCAAGCGCGCAGCCTCCATCACCTCGGAAGACGTGATGGTGGGCGCGGCCGTGATGCTCTCGGTGTTCGTGCGCGAGCCTGAATTCCAGGGCCAAACCAAAGACCGCCTCGCCACCGCCGAAGCGCAGCGTATCGTCGAGCAGGCGATGAAGGATCCGTTCGACCACTGGCTGTCAGGCAATCCCAACCAGGCCAACCGGCTGCTCGACTTCGTGATCGACCGTGCCGAGGATCGGCTGCGCCGCCGCCAGGAAAAGGAAACCGCGCGCAAGACCGCCGGCAAGAAACTGCGCCTTCCCGGCAAGCTCGCGGATTGCTCGGATGCCGGCACCGAAGGCTCCGAACTCTTCATCGTCGAAGGCGACTCGGCCGGCGGCAGCGCCAAGCAGGCGCGCGATCGCAAGACGCAGGCCGTGCTGCCGCTGCGCGGCAAGATCCTCAACGTCGCGTCCGCCGGCAAGGACAAGCTGACCGCCAACGCGCAGCTCTCCGATCTGGTGCAGGCGATCGGCAGCGGCACGCTCGCGCACTATCGCGAAGAGGATCTGCGCTATCAGCGCATCATCATCATGACCGACGCCGACGTCGACGGCGCGCACATCGCATCGCTTCTGATCACCTTCTTCTACCGGCAGATGCCGCGGCTGATCGACGAGGGACATCTCTATCTCGCGGTGCCGCCGCTCTACAAATTGAAGCACGGCACCAAGTCGGTCTACGCCCGCGACGACGCCCACAAGGAAGAGCTGCTCAAGAGCGAATTCAACGCCAACGCCAAGGTCGAGGTGAATCGCTTCAAAGGCCTCGGCGAGATGATGCCGGCGCAGCTCAAGGAAACCACGATGGATCCGGCCAAGCGCACGCTGCTGCGCGTGGTGCTGCTTGCCGACGATCGCGAGGGCACCGCCGACTCGGTTGAGCGGCTGATGGGCACCAAGGCGGAAGCCCGCTTTGCCTTCATCTCCGACAAGGCCGAATTCGCGAGCGACGATCTGCTTGACGTCTAGGGTCTAACCGACTGATTTGGAATGATTTTCCGGCCGCCTCCAGATTGGGGCGGCCGTTTTCATTCGCGTATTCGGAGAGCGTCTGCGGTTTCGTTTTCGGGCGGTTGTGTCTCACCCGCAACAGCATTTCCGACGGAACCACGTATAGTCCTGACATGAATTTCGGGAATCGGTGCCATCGCGTCCCCGTCAGCGCCCCGATCGAACGCTAAAGTCGAGGATTTGGATATGAAGAAGATTTTGCTCGCTCTGACCGCGGTTGCTGCGATGACGGGTTCCGCGTCGGCTGCCGATCTGGGCGCCCGCCCCTACACCAAGGCTCCGGCCCCGATCGCAGTCGCTCCGAGCTGGACCGGCTTCTACATCTTCGGCGGTGGCGGCGGCGGCGTCTGGGACGCTGACACCGGTGTCCAGTCGACCGTCACGGGCGCGCCGATCCTCGGCTTCAATCAGCGCCAGGGCGGCGATGGCTGGTACGGCACCGTCGGTGCTGGTTACGACTGGCAGACCGCCAACAGCTGGGTCCTCGGCGTGTTCGCCGACGGTCAGTTCGGCAGCCTGAAGGGCACGATCCAGGATCAGGGTCCGTTCGTCGCCGGCTCGATCAAGAATGACTACAGCTGGGCCGCCGGTGCGCGCCTCGGTTATCTGGTCGCTCCGAACGTTCTGTCCTACGTCAATGCCGGCTACTCCAGCTCGCACTGGAAGGGCACCACGCTGTTCAACACCGCGACCGCACTTCCCTCGGGCCTGCACACCAACGGTTTCGATCGCAGCGGCTGGTTCGTCGGCGGCGGCGTCGAGAACAACCTGAACATCTTCGGCATCACCGCGCCGGGCTGGTTCATGAAGACCGAGTACCGTGCTGCCTACTACGACAGCAAGAACATCTCGGAACTCGCCGACGTCACCAACATCTCGAATGGCCGCGACATCACCTTCAAGCCGCTCGTCCAGACCATCAGCACCTCGCTGGTCTATCGCTTCAACTGGACCGGTCCGGTTGTTGCCAAGTACTGATCCCTGCTGATCCAGCAGACGAAGAGCCCCGGCATTGTCCGGGGCTTTTTTGTTGCCTGAACACGTTCGAGAACAACCTCGCTCGCACGCCTCTTCGCGCAGGGCCGACCGGCCGCGCCCGATCTGGTCAGCGCTCCGACGATCGGGCACTCTCTCCGCAGGTTCAAACCACAGCGGACAATAACAATGAGAAACGGACAGTTTGATCTCTCGGGCCGGGTCGCGATCGTCACCGGCGGCAACGGCGGCATCGGGCTTGGCATGGCGCGCGGCCTGGCGGACGCCGGCGCGGCGGTTGCCGTGGTCGGCCGGAACGAGGCGAAGTCGAAGGCTGCCGTCGACGATCTCGGCAAGCGCGGCGTCAAGGCGATCGCGGTGGCAACCGACGTGACCGACAAGGCCGCCGTCGCGGCGATGGTCGAGCGGGTCACGGGCGAGCTCGGCCGGATCGACATCCTCGTCAACAACGCCGGCATGAGCATCCGCAAGCCGCCGCACGAGCTCGAGCTCGACGAGTGGAGCAAGGTGATCGACACCAACCTCACCAGCGCCTTCCTGTGCTCGAAGGCGGCCTATCCGGCGCTCAAGGCGTCGGGCCACGGCAAGATCATCAATATCGGCTCGATGATGTCGATCTTCGGCGCGAGCTTCGCTGCGGCCTACGCCGCGAGCAAGGGCGGCATCGTGCAGTACACCCGCGCCTGCGCCAACGCCTGGGCCCCCGACAACATCCAGGTCAACGCCATCCTGCCGGGCTGGATCGACACCGATCTGACGAAGGGCGCGCGCCAGCAGGTCGCAGGCCTGCATGAGCGCGTGCTTGCACGCACGCCGGCGGCCCGCTGGGGAGCGATCGACGACTTCTCAGGGATTGCCGTATTCCTGGCCTCGCCGGCGTCGGACTTCGTCACCGGCACCGCGATCCCCGTCGACGGCGGCTACTCAGTGATGGCCTGAAACAGGCCCCTTGAAACACAAGAGCCCCGGCGCTTGCCGGGGCTCCTGCATCCTGTTCGCCTCACTAAAGCGTTTTCGAGCGAAGTGGCTACCGGTTCGCGTGAAGAAAACGCGTCAAAACTAGAATCTAGAGCCCCGTTCCGATTCAATCGGAACGGGGCTCTAGTGTTCAGTAACGCGCGATGACCGGCGCGTCGAACTTGTAGTTCATCCGCACCACCGCCCATTGGATGTCGCGCGGCTTGGCGTCGAACGTGTAGGTGCCCGCAGCGGTCCCGGCGAGTTGATAGGTCTGACGCTCGAAGGCTGCGTAGTTGTATTCGACGCCGACCGTCCAGTTGCGGGTGATGCCGTATTCCCAGCCGGCGCCGACCGTCCAGCCGCTGGCCCAGTGGGTCTGGCTGCCGGAGCCGGTTGCCGGCGGAAGGTTGTCGACGACGGACAGGCGGTTGTTCACGCCGGCATAGCCGCCCTTGAAATAGAGCAGATTGTTCTGCATCGCGTAGCCGGCACGACCGACGATCGTTGCCATGAAGTTCGAGCGCCAGCTGAATTGATCGTCGCGGCCGACGCCGAACACCGTGTTGGTGACGCGGCCGGAATTGTCGAGCCCGGAGAACGTGCCCTCGACGCCGAACACGAAGTTGTTGGCCTGCCAGTTGTAGCCGATCTGACCGCCACCCATGAAGCCCGAGCCGCGCTGCCGAAAGCCCTGGCCGGGTGCGAGATCGCCGAACGCCGTCGTGTTCGCGCTGTTGACCCACTGCTCGTTGGTCCAGGCGCCGCCGAGATGGCCGCCGAGGTAGAAGCCGGACCAGTTGTAGACCGTTTCCACATAGGCCGGCGCCTTGGTGTACGGACGGGCGGCAAGGTCGGCAGCCGATGCAGCGCCGACGCCGAGCGCCGTGGTCACGGTCAGCGCGGCAATGAATTTGGCATGAGACATGGTGGCATCCCCAGATTGTCTGACGGGGACGAGCTTTCCCAGAGAGACCCTTACCAAAAGCAAACTGCGGGAACCGGTCGCGCAGAATCCGTGTCTGCCGGTTTCGAATCATGTCGGTCTGTTGCAATCGCGCAACTTCTAACGGCTCCTTTAAGGAGCTGTTATCCTTGATAAATTCCTCCCCTGCGTGAGACGCCTGTCAACGCGCCGCCGGCGAGTGGACGTGCTCCGGCCGCACCCCGACCGCGACGAGACGCGCCGTCAGCCCTTGCAGCCAGGGCATCGCGGTGATCAACCGCAACGCGAACGGCACCGGCTGATCGCCGCCCTTCAGCGCGGCGCTGATGAGGTTGTTCTGCGCGATCACCTGCATGCGTTGCGTCACCCGCACCGGGAATTCGCGGCGTCGCCGCACGGCATCGAGCTCGTCCTCCGACGGGCAGCCAGTGACGAGCTTCGCCGCCAGGATGTTCGCGGTCGCGACCGCGTCCTGCACCGCGAGGTTGACGCCGACGCCGCCGATCGGCGACATCGCGTGCGCAGCGTCGCCGATGCAGAGCAGGCCGGAACGGGTCCAGCGCGTCAGGCGATTGATCGCAACCGTCAGCAGCTTGACGTCGTCAAAACTCTTCACGTCGGCAATGCCGGCCTTGAGGATCGGCGCGAGCCGCAGCACGTCGTCGAGCAGCGCCGGCAATCCCCTCGCCTTCACGGCTTCGTATTGTCCCTTGGCGATCACATAGGCACATTGCCAATAGTCGCCGCGATCGAACGTCACCATCATCTTGCCGTGGTCGATGCGGGCGAACAAATTCTCGGTCTCGTCCCGACGCCGCCCGACACGAAACCACAGCACGTCCATCGGCGCGCCGATCTCCTCAACGTCGAGGCCGGCGCGCTCGCGCACGATCGAATGGCGGCCGTCGCAGCCGATGGTGAGATCCGCCTCGATCTCGATCGGGCCGTCAGGCGTCTTCACATGGACGCCCGCAACAGCGTCGCCGCGCCGGATCAGGTCGGTCGCCTCGGCGCTCATCAGCACCTTCAGCGAAGGGAAGCGCTCGCCGCTCTCGCGCAGGAAATTGAGGAAGTCCCACTGCGGCATCATCGCGATGAAGGGATATTTGACGCTGAGGCGGCTGAGGTCGGCGATCCGCACCGCGGTGCCGCCGAACATGCCGTCGAGCCTCTGGATGTCCTGGTGCGGCAGCTTCAGGAAGCCGTCGATCAGACCGAGCTCGTCCATCACCTGCAGGGTCGACGGATGCACGGTGTCGCCGCGGAAGTCGCGGAAGAAATCGGCGTGCTTCTCCAGCACCACGACATCGACCCCGGCGCGCGCGAGCAGATAGCCGAGCATCATGCCGGCCGGCCCGCCGCCCACGACGCAGCAGCGCACGTTCATCTGACGCGTCTTCGGCGCTGCCGGATTGTCTGCATCCATGATGCCTTCCCTACCGCTGCTTCGACCCTCAGGCCTCGATTGTAACGCGGATCGGACGACAAGGATGCAAGGCTATCGCCTGAACGTCTTGATTTCCGACACGCTGCCATCGCGATAGGTCAGCTCCACCGAAACCGACTTGGTCTGCGGCGCGAGCTTCAGATAGGGCTGCGCGTCGGACGGGATTGCGCTCGGATCGCGCGAATTGCAGGCCGGCATCTTCAACACCTTGTCCGGCACCGCGGTGTCGATGCCGATCCGCACCTCGCGGATCGCGCAGCGATACGACATCAGGTGCGTGTAGTAGACGAGCAGCCCGTTGAACTCGCGGAACGACAGCCAGCTCGTCGCGGTCATGTCGAGGATCTTGCGCTGGTCGCGGATCAGCGCAGCGTCGGGATCGAACTTGATCGGGAACGGCCCCTGCATCTCGCCCTGCGTATCGACATAGCGAAGCTCAATCGTGGCCGCAGGCGCATCGGCCGGCAGCTCGATCGACGGATTGGGCATCCGCTTGCGCGTGCGCGGATCGAGTGTGTCCATGAAGCCGGTTTCGCGGAAGTCGCCGCTATCGCCGATCCGCCAGGAGATGCCGAGCGTCGGATCGGCGATCGAGAACACGACGGTCCAGCCGCCATTGTGCCGCGAGAAGCTCGCGATCGGCGCGTTGATAGAATCGTCCTTCGGCAGCTTCGGCACCGAGACCGGCGGCAGCGCGGCCACCTGCTGCGGCGGAGCGGACGGCTTGGCCGCCTCGGCCTGCGCCTTCGCGATCCCGTTGAGGAAGACGTCGTCGACCATCTGGTCGAAATAGACCGGGATCTGCTTGTGCTTCACGGTCTCCGCCATCTCGCTGACCAGACGCCGCGTACGCTGGGCGACCTGCACGAGGTTTTCACCGGGCTGCAGCAGCTCCCTGGCAAAAGTCCGCGTGAACACCGAATTGGGATTGGCGTCGTCGTTCGAGAGACGGTCGAGCGCGGTCTGGCGCGGCCCCGCCGAGAACACCGAGAACACGCCTTCCGGCAGCTGCGTCATCGGCGCAAGGCCACCGCCACCGGCAACGGCGCGCGTGCCGGCGCGCTCGAATGGATTGTTGCGGCAGGCGTCGAACACCAGGATCGAGGTCCGCGCCTTCTTGTTCTGCAATCGCTCGATGATGCGGTCGGCGAGAACCGAGGCGTCGCGCACCAGCTCCTCCTGCCCTTCGGTCGCGGCCGGCACGTCGGTCGGCAGCAGGAAGTTCTGGCCCGCGATCTCGAAGCCGTGACCGGCATAGAAGAAGAACGCGGTGTCGCCGGGTTCCACGGCGCGGTCGAAGGCGAGCAGCGTCTCGGAGAACGCCTGCCGGTTCAGATTCTCGGCCACCATGACGTTGAAACCGAGCTGCTTCAGCGTGTCGCCCATGGTGCGGGCGTCATTCACCGCCTTCTGCAGCTTGGGTACGTTCCTGTAATCATTGTTGCCGATCACCAGGGCGACGCGCTTTTCAGCCTGGGCGGGCGCCACCGACGCAACAAATGCGACCGCCAACAGGGTCGCTGAAAGTCTCGAAAGCCAGCTCTTCATCCCAATTCCCGCCTGCACGACAAGTGCGCCGCTCGTGCGACCGCCGCCTAATAGTCGGATCAGCCGTTTGGCCGGTTCAAGGCCGACGCCGGACGGCCGTCGTGACCGCCGCCTTGGCGACCCTCTCGGCCCCATGAGGCGTCCCGTCCGTCCTAGGTCAAGTTTCTTTTTACGGCCCGCATGATAGATTCCACCTTCCATCCGGCGCGAGCTCTCCGCACGTCCCAAGGGCATTCCAGGGGCTTTTCCGTGTACACATGGTCCACTGAGCAAGTCGATCCCCGCGATCGCTTCGACTATTGGCGCGAGGTGCGCGCCAAGGGGTTGTTCGGCGTCACCGCGGAACTCGAACCCGAGCACCGCCGCGACTTCTTCGGCGAGTTCTCGCTGCGCCAGCTCGGCGATGCCGGGCTGGTCGAGCTGCGGGCCTCGCCCTACCGCGTCGAGCGGCGCGCCGGCGACATCGCCGACGCCCGCAGCGACAGCCTGTGCATCTATCAGCAGCTCGGCGGTGGCGGCTGGTTCGGCGGCGCGCGGCTCGATGAATTCGCGGTGCGCGACGGCATGTTCGCGACCAGCTATTCGGACTTGCCCTATCAGACCGCCCCGCTTCGCGACGACGGCTTCCACCTGCGCATCATCAAGATCCCGGTGGCGAACCTCGTCCCGCCGGGCGCCGAGCTCGGCGAATTCGTCCCGCGGCCGGTGCAGGATGAGACCGCGCTGCGGCCATTGTTGGAATCCTGCTTCCGCGACCTCGTCGAAGGCCATGACGCCACCGCGGCGGACGCGGCCCCGATGGTGCAGGCCCTCGCCCATATCGCGCTGATCGAGCGCGGCATCATGCGGCCCAAGAGCCGGCTCGCGCAGCAGGCCCTGCGAAGCGCCCATCGGTCACTGGCCCGCCGCCTGATCCGGCAGCATCTGTCGAGTACGGAGCTGACGCCAACGCTGATCGCCGGCCTGCTCGGCATCTCGGTCCGTCACCTGCACATCCTGTTCGAGGAGACGGAGAAAACTTTCTCGGAGACCGTCACCGCGCTTCGGCTCGCGCAAAGCCGCCGCCTGCTCCGCGAGCGATCCGGGCAGACGATCGCCGAGGTGGCGTTTGCCTGCGGCTTCGAGAGCCTCGCGACGTTCTACCGTCTCTTCAATGCGTCCGAATCGATGACCCCGGGCGACTACCGGGCTCGGGTGGCCTGAGCCTCGATCCGAACCGGCCGGGACACCGGGCACTTGCGGGTTGCTAAAGCGCCGTGATGCCCGTAATCGGGATTCCCGGCGTCACGCGCCGTCCCTCGTCGTCCCTGGGATTCTGATGTCGAAGAAGATAATCAAGCCTGGACCTGACCTGCTGGCACAGGTCAATCAGGCTTTTCTCGACTACGGCTACAGCGGGCTGTCGATGGTCGGGCTGGCCAAGGCCTGCGGCTTCACGCAGCGCGCGCTGTATTACTATTTCAGCAACAAGGAAGAGGCGTTTCGCGCCGTCATCGCCTGGCGCCACGTCGAGGACATGGCACTCGCGCTGGAGGCCGGCCGGTCCGTGCGGGCGAAGGGCGGCGGCGCGCTGGATATTTTCGCGACGATTCTCGACGTCCGCTACGGCGAGACGCGGCGCCGCCTCACCCATTCGCCGCACACCGTCGAGCTCAATGCCGAGGCCTTCAAGCGCTGCCGCGATTTGATGATCAAATCCGCCGTCTCGTTCCAGGCCGATCTGGAAAGACTGGTGATCGAGTTGCAGGCCGCACGGCTACTGAAGCTGAACGGCGCGTTCAAACCGGTGCAGATCGCACAGGCCCTTGCGGACGGCGCGCGGGCCGTCAACCAGGCGCTGCCGCCGATCGCCCGCGACGACTTCTCGGCCCGCTACCGCCAGATGTGCGCGATGGTGCTCTACGGCTGCGCCGTGATGCCGAAGCGGAAGTAGTCCGCACGACGGCCCGCGCGCGCGACCGTCGCCGATCAGCAAGACCCTCCCAACTGTCGACCGTCAGGGACCGGCCGGACCATTTCGCCGGACGGTGGATAAGTTTTGACGCTTGTTAGCCATTTCATATCTTACACGACTATATGAAATGTACGATATTGCTCGCAAGACCTTTGGAGACGCCTCGAATGGCTGACATGGGACAAACGGACGACCCGGCCAATCGCGGCGCGTCCCGCGTCCTCCGAACCGAAGTGATCAGCCTGCGCGCATTGAGAGGATAATTTCCGGCGATTTCGCCAGAACCGCGCTGGCGCTTCGCCCCGGCTCGGCACAGCCAATTTCTTTACCGGCGACGCGCGCTCTGCGGCAGAGCGAGGGGTCATGCACGATGCGCACTAAGCTCGAGGACTACGGCACGGAATCGCCATCCGCAGGCCCGGCGTGCGCCCCTGGCTCCGATGCCCTGGACCAGCGCGTTGATCAGACTGCAGCCCTCGCGCTTGCGCGTCGGAGTTCTCCGACGACAAGCAATCGCGGCTGGGCGCCGTTGCTCGAAGCCTGCCTTGCCGATTTCAAGGAGGCCACCGAGGCCGGTGATACCGCGAACATTCCCGCGCTGGTCAAGATCGTGGCGGAGCTTGCGTTGATCGAGCGCGGCGCGATCAGGCCGGGCAGCCGCCGCGCCCAGCAGGCGCTGCGCGTCGGCCGGCTCAGCCTCGCGCGCCGCCTCATCACGCGCCACCTCGCGAAGCCGGCGCTGTCGCCGGGGATGATCGCCGACCTGCTCGGCGTCTCGGTCCGCTACCTGCACGTTCTGTTCGAAGCGACGGGGGCGAGCTTTTCGCAGACCGTCACCGCCGAGCGCCTGAACGAGAGCCGCAGGCTGCTTTGTGAAAAGCCGCCGCGGCCGATCGCCGACATCGCCCTCGCCTGCGGGTTCGGCAGCCTCGCGACGTTCTACCGGATCTTCAGCGCCTCCGAAGGCCTGACGCCCGGCGAATTCAGGGCCCGAAACAGCGTGCAGGCCCCCGTCGAGGCCGCGCCATCGGATACGAGGGGAATGATTCATTTGACCGACAAATGACGGAAACGGCGGTTATTTTGGCGAAAACATTAAGCTTTTTCGGCCATCCGGCTGGTTCCAAGATTGACTTTACCGCTTTCGCCCCTATGTTGCGGGCAACGCGGCCCTCGGATCGAAACGCGATTCGTCAGGTTTGCCGTCCGTCAGCGTTAGCCAGAGCCCCCGAGCTTTATAGAAAAGCGAGCCGTTTCGGGGCCGAACGCGACAGCCTTTTACCTGCGATGCCGAACGGCGGTTTCGACCAGAGGCTCAATGTCTTTTTCCAATCTAGGCCTGTCCGATAAGGTCCTCGCCGCAGTTGCGGCCACCGGTTACACCACTCCCACTCCCATCCAGGAACAGGCAATCCCGCACGTCCTCGCCCGGCGCGACGTTCTCGGCATTGCCCAGACCGGCACCGGCAAGACGGCTGCCTTCGTCCTCCCGATGCTCACCCTGCTCGAGAAGGGCCGTGCGCGGGCACGCATGCCGCGCACCCTGATCCTCGAGCCGACCCGCGAGCTTGCCGCTCAGGTGAAGGAGCAGTTCGACAAATACGGCGCCGGTCAGAAATTGAACGTCGCGCTGCTGATCGGCGGCGTCTCGTTCGGCGACCAGGACTCCAAGCTGATGCGCGGCGTCGACGTTCTGATCGCAACGCCCGGCCGCCTGCTCGACCACACCGAGCGCGGCGGATTGCTGCTCACCGGTGTCGAGCTGCTGGTGATCGACGAAGCCGACCGCATGCTCGACATGGGTTTCATTCCCGACATCGAACGCATCTGCAAGCTCGTCCCGTTCACGCGGCAGACCCTGTTCTTCACCGCGACGATGCCGCCTGAGATCAGCCGCATCACCGAGGCCTTCCTGCACAATCCGGCCCGGATCGAAGTCTCCAAGCCCGCGACCACTGCCGTCACCGTCACGCAATTGCAGGTCCCGGCCGGTCGCGAAGCGCACGACAAGCGCGAGATCCTCCGCCGCCTGCTGCGCGACGCCAAGGACCTCAACAACGCGATCATCTTCTGCAATCGCAAGCGCGAAGTCGCCGTCCTTCACAAATCACTCCAGAAGCATGGCTTCAGTGTCGGCGCCCTGCACGGCGACATGGATCAGTCCGCCCGCACCGCGGCGCTGGATCAATTCCGCAAGGGTGAGATTCCGCTGCTCGTCGCCTCCGACGTCGCCGCTCGCGGCCTCGACATTCCCGCGGTGAGCCACGTCTTCAATTTCGACGTGCCGCACCACCCCGACGATTACGTCCACCGCATCGGCCGTACCGGCCGCGCCGGACGCACCGGTACCGCGATCTCCATCGTCACCTCGCTCGACAGCAAGTCGATGACTGCGATCGAGAAGCTGATCGGCCAGCCGATCCCGCGCGCGGAGGGCGACTACACCGTTAAGAGCGAGTCCTCCGACGAGGACGGTGCGCCGCGCCGCTCGCGCAGCCGCGAAGGTTCGCGCGACGGCGCCCGAGGCGGCCGCAAGCCGCGACGTGAGCGCGAGCCGCGTCAAGGCGAACGCGAAGCGCGTCACGGTGAGCCGCGTCAGGACCAGGAGCCCCGCCAGGAGCGTGCAGCCAAGCCGGAGCGCGAACCGCGTCACGGCCGCGGCACCGCGCCCAGGGCCACCCCGTCGCACGTGCCGTCGATCGGGCGTGCCGAGCCATCGCGGCCGCAGCGCGAGGCGGACCATGAGCCCGCCGATCATTCGCACCTGCCCGCCTTCCTGCTGCGACCTGTGCGCGCACGCGCCTAGGGCCGGCTCCGATGCCGCCGCGCCAGCGGCGGCATTCCGCCGAATCTGTTTCGCCGCCGCCGACCGACACCCACGCTGATTTCTCGCGTTTGAAGCAAATGCGCGCAGTTTTCGCAGCGCAATGGCGAGCAAGCCAAAAGCTTGCGAAAGCCGCGCGCGATCCGCGATGGGATCGCGTTCGTACGACATTAGTCGCGGCGAAATCCCCGTAGTTCCACTGTTTACCTTGCCTTCATTCTCGTCCCGTACGCTCGCGCCAATAATTTAGTCATTGCTGCCGGGCATGACCGGCATTGCGTGCATTAAGGACGTAACAGTGGTCAAGCTGCTGGACGAACACGAACGTACGTTGGCCTTTGCCGAAGTCGCGCTTGGTCAGATTCGCTCGCTTCGCCAGACCGCCGTCCCCCGCAACTATGAGATCTGGTACGTCTACGCGACCGGATACAACGCACCGCTCAACAAGGTCATCAACGAGACGCTGGCGCGCAGCGGCAAGCTCTCTGAATCCGATCTCGAGCAGATCTACGAAACCTACCTTTCGCACATCAAGACCTCGGACCGCATCGACAAGGTCGGCGCACGCGTCATCGGCGAGATCGATGCCGTCATGCGGCTGATCACCGATGCGCTCGGCGTGTCCGCGACCTACGACGCGAGCCTCGTCGGCGCCAGCGACCGGCTCTCGACCGCGACCACCCGCGACCAAATCAAGACCATCGTCGAGGGGCTGGCCAAATCGACGCGCGAGATGCGCGAGACCAATCAGGCACTGGAGAACCGGCTCGCGCTGTCGAAGTCGGAGATCAGCGACCTGCAACACAGCCTCGAGGCGATCCGTGCCGAGAGCCTGACCGATCCGCTCACCGGCCTCGGCAACCGCAAATATTTCGACCGCTCGATCGACATGGCGGTGCAGGCTGCATTGGGCAGCGGCGAGCCGCTGTCGCTGCTGATGTTCGACATCGATCACTTCAAGTCGTTCAACGATTCCTACGGCCATCTCACCGGCGACCAGGTGCTGCGGCTGGTGGCGCAGTCGCTGAAGCAGACCATCAAGGGCCAGGACATCACCGCCCGCTATGGCGGCGAGGAATTCGCCGTGGTCCTCCCCAACACCGCGCTGCGCCAGGCGCTGACGGTCGCCGACCACATCCGCCGCGCCGTGATGGCCAAGGAGCTGAAGAAGAAGTCGACCGGCGAGATCCTCGGCCGCGTCACGATCTCGGTCGGCGTCTCCATGCTGAAGCCGGCCGACGACACCGATTCCCTGATCGAGCGCGCCGACGCCTGCCTCTATGCCGCCAAGCGCGCCGGCCGCAACCGCGTGATCTGCGAAGCCGACCCGGAATACAGCGCCGAGACCCAGACCCAAGTGGCGTGACCGGTCCGCGTCTTTCTCCCCATCGTCATTGCGAGCGAAGCGAAGCAATCCATCTGCCCGCAAATGCGGATAGATGGATTGCTTCGTCGCTACGCTCCTCGCAATGACGTGGATAGAGCGGCGGCCTTAGGGTGAGGATTTTTTCTTCGGAGCGCGCCTGCTGGTCGTCTTGGCCGCTTTCTTCGCCGCTCTTTTGGTCGTTGCCCTCTTCCCCGCGCTCTTCTTCGCGGCGACCTTCTTCACCGGCGCCTTCGCCGTCCGCTCAGCCGATCGTTTCCTCGGCCGCTTGCGCAGCGCGGCGCGCCGGGCGGCGCCGAGCGCCGAGCGTGCCCAGACCGCAAGCTCCCCGGAATCATCGAACAGCCGCGCCGGCAGCTGCCAGTACGAGTTCACCGTGACGGTTTTTTCCCGCGTCGTGTACTGGAACGGCTTGGAGCCTTCGGCCTCGAACTGCGGAATGGTCTCCTCGTCGGCGCGGAAGTAGAGCCCGGCACGCAAGGCGAGCGCGAAGTTGGTGCCGTCAGCGGAGATGCCGTAGCCGGAGAACATCCGGCGCAGCGTGACCGGGCCGAAATCGGCGAACAGGTCGGTCAGGAATTCGCGGTCCATATGCCCATCGCCCCGCTTTGCACGCTCAAGGGAAGAGCGCGTCACCATCCACGTCATTGCGAGCGAAGCGAAGCAATCCACCCAACCGCGTGTGCGGACCCATGGATTGCTTCGTCGCTATCGCTCCTCGCAATGACGCCGGATGGAATTGGTGGTTGCGCCGCAGAGACCGGCGCTTCCTTGATCAGACCGTCGCCGGCTTGAGCTGCACCGATTCGCCGCAACCGCAGGCGGAAACCTGGTTCGGGTTGTTGAACACGAACTGGGCCTGCATCCTGTCGGCCACGTAGTCCATCTCGGTGCCGAGCAGGAACAGCACGGCCTTCGGATCGACCAGGATCTTCACGCCCTTGTCCTCGACCACTTCGTCGGTCGGACGGATCTCGTGGGCGTACTCAACGGTGTAGGATTGTCCGGCGCAGCCGCCGTTCTTGATGCCGACGCGCAGGCCGACGATCTCGGAATCGGCGCGCTTGGTCAGCTCGGTGATCCGCTCCGCCGCGGCATCAGTCAGTCTCATAACCTGCGGGCGCGGGCGCTTCGGCTTGGCTGGGGTCGGTGAGGCTTGTGTCATGTCACTCATGTGGTCAGTCCCGGCGGCAAATCAATTGCCAGTCATTCCAAGGTTAAGCTCGATCCCCTAACGCATCACCACATATTGAGGACAAGGCGTGCCTCGTCCGACATCCGGTCCGGCGTCCAGGCCGGATCCCACACCAGATTGACGTTGACGACGCCGACGCCGGGGACGCTGGCAACCGCGTTCTCGACCATCTGCGGCAATTCGCCGGCGGCCGGGCAGTTCGGGGTGGTCAGCGTCATCAGGATGTCAACCGAGCGATCATCCTTGAGATCGACCTTGTAGATCAGGCCGAGCTCGTAGATGTCGGCCGGGATTTCCGGGTCGAACACCGTCTTCAGCGCCGCGACGATCTCGCCGCTCATGCGCTCGGTCTCCTCCGCCGGCAGCGCCGAGGTGGTTTCCATGGTGGCCGTCTTGACTTCGGCTGTATCGGTCATGCGAACAATTCCCGCGCCTTGATCAGCGCTTGCGCCAGATGGTCGACTTCTTCCCTTGTATTATACATCCCGAAGGATGCGCGGCAGGTGGCCGTGACGTTGAACCGCTCTAAAAGCGGCATCACGCAATGGGTGCCGGCGCGCACCGCGATGCCCTGCCGGTCGATCACGGTCGCGACATCGTGGGGGTGCGCGCCCTTCATCTCGAACGAGATCACCGGACCCTTGTTGCGGGCGGTGCCGATCACGCGAATCGAATTGATCTCGCGCAGGCGCTCCTGCGCGTAGCTGAGCAGCTCATGCTCATGCGCGGCGATGCGCTCCTTGCCGATCGAATTGACGTAGTCGATCGCAGCACCCAGCCCGATCGCCTCGACGATCGGCGGCGTCCCGGCCTCGAACTTGTGCGGCGGATCGCCATAGGTGACCCAGTCCTTGGCCACTTCACGGATCATCTCGCCGCCGCCGTTGAACGGCCGCATCGCCACCAGATGCTCGTGCTTGGCGTAGAGCGCGCCGATGCCGGTCGGCCCGTACACCTTGTGGCCGGTGAAGGCGTAGAAATCGCAATCGAGGTCCTGGACATCGACAGGCAGATGCACCGCGCCCTGTGCGCCGTCCACCAGCACCGGAATGCCGCGGGCGTGCGCGAGCCGGACCACCTCCTTGACCGGAACCAGCGTGCCGAGCGCGTTCGACATCTGGGTGATGGCGACGATCTTGGTGCGCGGGCTCAGGAGCTTCTCGAACTCCTCGATCAGGAAGTTGCCCTCGTCGTCGACCGGCGCCCACTTGATCACGGCGCCATGGCGTTCCCTGAGGAAGTGCCACGGCACGATGTTGGAGTGGTGCTCCATGATCGAGAGGACGATCTCGTCGCCCTCCCCAATGTTCACCCCGCCCCAGGACGATGCCACCAGGTTGATCGCCTCGGTGACGTTGCGGGTGAAGACGATCTCTTCGCTGCGGCGGGCGTTGATGAACTGCGCGACCTTGCCGCGGGCGCCCTCATAGGCCTCCGTCGCCGCATTGGCGAGGTAATGCAGGCCGCGATGCACGTTGGCGTATTCGCTCTTGTAGGCCTCGGTCATGCGGTCGAGCACCGCATTCGGCTTCTGCGCCGAGGCCGCGTTGTCGAGATAGACCAGCGGCTTGCCGTAGATCTGCATGGCGAGCGCCGGGAAATCCTGCCGCACCAGAGCGACGTCGTAAGAACCGTTCGCGACCGCCTTGTGCATGCTCACGCCCTCGCCTGAAGCCAGCGCTGCGCGGTGGCAATTGCGACCTCGCGCAACGCGTCGCTGGCAATCGTCTCGATCGCCTCGCCGACGAAGGCCTGGATCAGAAGCGCCTGCGCTTCCTTCTCCGGCAGTCCGCGGGCGCGCATGTAGAACAGCAGGCTCTCGTCGAGCGCACCGGTGGTCGCACCGTGACCGCAGGTGACGTCGTCGGCGAAGATTTCGAGCTCCGGCTTGTTGTCGGCTTCCGCGTCGTCGGACAGCAGCAGCGCGCGGGTCATCATCTTGGCGTCGGTCTTCTGGGCGTCCGGACGGACGATGATGCGGCCCTGGAATACCGAATGGGCACGGTCGTCGACGACGGCACGGAATATCTCGCGGCTCGCGCAGTGTGGCACCGCGTGATCCATGAACAGCGTGGTGTCGGCGTGCTGCTTGCCGTTGATCAGGTTGACGCCGTTGGTCTCAACATTGGAGCCCTCGCCGGCGCAGGTGACCGTCAGCTGGTAGCGGCTGACATGACCGCCCGAGGTCAGGCCGAACGTGTTGAAATGGGAGTGCGCACCGAGCGACACGGTCGCCGAGGAAATGTTGAAGGCATCGACGCTGTCTTCGACCAGACGCACGTGATCGAGCCGCGCATTGTCGCCGATCGCGACAATCAGCCCGTCATGGGTCTGGTAGGCCTTGGCGCCCTCGCCGGCGAGATAGCTCTCCACCAGCGTCACGCCGGTGTCGCGGCCGACCCGGAGCAGCGAGCGCGTGAACATAGCAACCGGCGTCGCGCCAGAGGCGACGTGGACGATGTGCAGCGGCTGGGCCGGCACCGTGCCATTGGCGACGTCGATGACGACGCCGTCGGTCGCCATCGCACCGTTCAGTGCGATCATGGGATTGGACGTGTCTAACGCAAAGGCCTGCGCCGAAAGCGCGGCATCGCCGGCGTCGAGCACCTCGTGCAGCGGGCGGATGCTGAGTCCCTTGTCGAGATTACCGAGATCGGACAGATCAGGCGCGAAAGCGCCGTCGACCAGCACCAAGCGGCGCACGCCGTCGATCGCCCGCAGCTTGACGGCAGCAGCGGCGCGATTCAGTGCTGCGGCATCCGGCGCAGGGGCCAGCGGCAGCACCTCGCGCATCAGCGCGCGCAGGTCGGTGTACTTCCAATCCTCGATCCGGCGATGCGGCAGGCCAAGGCGCTCATAGGCCTCGAATGCCTCGCGGCGCTGATCGGCAATCTTGCCCTTGCCCGGCAGACGGTCGCGCACGACGGCGAATGCATCGCCCAGCGCGCGTCCGGTCTCGGTCTTTGCAACAACGTTCATCTGAGAACCCGCATTTATCAGGCAGCGTCTTCGAACTGCGCGTAACCGGACTCTTCCAGCTCCAGCGCCAGTTCCTTGCCGCCGCTCTTCACCACCCGACCCTTCGACATCACGTGCACGACGTCGGGCACGATGTAGTTGAGCAGCCGCTGATAGTGGGTGATGACGACCATCGCGCGCTCCGGCGAGCGCAGCGCGTTGACGCCGTCGGCCGCGATCCGCAGCGCGTCGATGTCGAGGCCGGAATCCATTTCGTCGAGGATGCAGACGGCCGGCTCGAACAGCGCCATCTGCAGAATCTCGTTGCGCTTCTTCTCGCCGCCCGAGAAGCCGACATTGACGCCGCGCTTCAGCATGTCCTGCGGGATGTTCAGCGACTTGGCGACCTCGCGGACCTTCCTGAGGAAGGCCGGCGACGAGATCTCGTCCTCGCCGCGCGCCTTGCGCTGGGCGTTGAGCGCCGCGTGCAGGAAATTCCAGGTGGTCACGCCGGGGATCTCCACCGGATACTGGAACGCCAGGAACACACCCTTGGCGGCGCGCTCATTGGGGGCCATCTCCAGCAGGTCCTCGCCCTTGAACAGGATCTGGCCGCCGGTGACTTCGTAGCCGGGCTTGCCGGCGATGACGTGGGAGAGCGTCGACTTGCCGGAGCCGTTCGGCCCCATGATCGCGTGCACCTCGCCCGGGTTCACCGTGAGCGACAGCCCGTGGAGGATCTCGCGCTCCTCGACACGAACCTGCAGATCTTTCACTTCAAGCAGAGACATCTGATTTTTCCTGAGCATCATCCGCAAGGCGCGTCGGCCGCGCCCTCAAGCGGGATGGATTAGCCAACCGAACCTTCAAGGCTGATCGAAATCAGCTTCTGCGCTTCCACCGCGAACTCCATCGGCAGTTGCTGCAGCACGTCCTTCACGAAGCCGTTGACGACGAGGCCGACGGCTTCTTCCTGCGAGAGCCCGCGCTGGATGCAGTAGAACAGCACGTCCTCGGAAATCTTCGACGTCGTCGCCTCATGCTCGAACGTCGCCGACGAGTTCTTGGCCTCGACATAAGGCACGGTGTGCGCGCCGCATTTGTCGCCGATCAGGAGCGAGTCGCAGGCGGTGTAGTTGCGCGCGCCGGTGGCTTTGCGGTGCGCGCTGACGAGCCCGCGATAGGTGTTCTGCGACCTGCCGGCGGCGATGCCCTTGGAGATGATCCGGCTCGACGTGTTCTTGCCGAGGTGGATCATCTTGGTGCCGCTATCGACCTGCTGGTAGCCGTTCGAGATCGCGATCGAGTAGAACTCGCCGCTCGAATTGTCGCCGCGCAGGATGCAGCTCGGATACTTCCAGGTGATCGCAGATCCCGTCTCGACCTGGGTCCAGGAGATCTTGGAGTTCTTGCCGCGGCAGTCGCCACGCTTGGTGACGAAGTTATAGATGCCGCCCTTGCCCTCGGAATTGCCGGGGTACCAGTTCTGCACCGTCGAATACTTGATCTCGGCGTCATCGAGCGTGACGAGCTCGACCACGGCGGCGTGCAGCTGGTTCTCGTCGCGCTGCGGCGCGGTGCAGCCTTCGAGATAGGAAACGTAGGAGCCCTTGTCGGCGATGATCAGCGTGCGCTCGAACTGGCCGGTGTTGCGCTCGTTGATGCGGAAATAGGTCGACAGCTCCATCGGGCAGCGCACGCCCGGCGGCACGTACACGAACGAGCCGTCGGAGAATACAGCCGAGTTCAACGTTGCGAAGTAGTTGTCCGAGGTCGGCACCACGGTGCCGAGATATTTCTGCACCAGCTCGGGATGCTCGCGGATCGCCTCCGAGATCGGCATGAAGATCACGCCGGCGGCCTTCAGCTCCTTCTGGAAGGTGGTCGCGACCGAAACCGAATCGAACACGGCGTCGACCGCGATCTTGCGGCTCGGCGACGGCGGTCCGCCGGGCGGCGGCTCGACGCCTTCGAGGATTGCGACCTCACGCAGCGGAATGCCCAGCTTCTCGTAGGTCTTGAGGATTTCCGGATCGATCTCGTCGATCGAGGACAGCGTCTTCTTCGGCTTCGGCGCCGAGTAATAGTAGATGTCCTGGTAGTCGATCTTGGGATAGTCGACACGCGCCCAGGTCGGCTCGGTCATGGTCAGCCAACGGCGATACGCCTCAAGGCGCCATTCCAGCATCCAGGCCGGTTCATTCTTCTTTGCGGAGATGAAGCGGACGGTATCTTCCGACAGCCCCTTCGGGGCCTTGTCGGACTCGATCTGAGTCTCAAACCCATATCGATACTGGTCGACGTCGATGCGCCGGACGCGCTCGACCGTCTCTTGTACAGCAGGCATTCAATCCTCCGCTCGCGGTTTCAAGGACCGCGGTGGATCTCTAGTTCAGAAAAATCGCTTACGATGCTTTGAACACGAAATCACTGGCTTAGAACAGTTCAAGCTGTGTTTCGTCGTTCCCCCTTAACTAGGGTATCGGCGAGCTTTCGCCAAGCCTTGAGGGTGAAATCCACGTCTGTCTCCGTGGTAGACCAGCCAAGACTGAGCCGCACCGCTCCCTGGGACACCTCTGAACGGTATCCCATTGCCTCCAGCACGTGAGACGGCTGGACCTTGCCCGACGAGCAGGCGGAACCGGAGGACACCGCGACCCCGGCCAGGTCGAAGCCGATAACCGCCGTCTCGGCCTTCATGCCGGGCGCGGTGAACAGGACGGTATTAGGTAACCGTTTCGCGTCATCGGAGAAGATCAGCACGTCCGGCGTCTGCCGCAACCCGTGCTCGAGCCGGTCGCGCAATCCCCCGACGCGGGCGGCGTCGGCCTTCAGCGCCACCATCGCGGCCTTCGCGGCCGCGCCAAAGCCTGCGATCCCAGCGACGTTCTCGGTCCCTGCCCGCCGCCCGAGCTCCTGGCCGCCGCCGCGCAGGAACGCCTCCAGTCCTTCAACGCCTTCGGCGAGCACCAGTGCGCCCGCGCCCTTCGGTCCACCGATCTTGTGCGCCGACAGCGTCACGAGATCGGCCTGGGTCGAGGCGAGATCGAACGAGATCTTTCCGAACGCCTGGATCGCATCGACGTGCAGCAGGCCACCGGCTGCGTGGACGATCTCGGCGACATCGGCCACCGGCTGAATGGCGCCGGTCTCGTTGTTCGCCAGCATCACCGAGACCAAAGCGGGTGGACCGTCGGCCAGCAGCGCTCGCAGATGGTTGAGATCGATCACCCCGGCGCGCGTGACATTGATCGCGAGGATCGCCTCACGCGCGAACCGCCCGCCCGCAAGGACGGACGCGTGCTCGATCGCGGACACCAACAGCCGCCCGATCGGCGCGCCCACACCGCGGCGCAATCCCGGCGTCAACGCGAGCGCATTGGCTTCGGTCCCGCCGGAGAGAAACACGACGTCCTGCGGCCGGCCGCCGACCGCCGTGGCCACCGCATTGCGGGCGTCCTCGACCAGCCGCCGCGCGCGGCGTCCCTCGCTGTGCACCGAGGACGGGTTGCCGCTCAATTCCCACGCAGAAGCCATCGCCGCCTTCGCCTCCTGGCGAAGCGGCGTGGGTGGCATTCCAGTCGAGATAGACGCGATCGGCCATCGAGCTTGTCCGCGGCAACCACCGTGGTTGCGGCCTTCCACTGCGACATAACGACAGTCGGGCAGCGAGACCAGATCAGAGTCACTGGCGCGAGAGATTTTTCACGCTCGCCGGGAGTCCCGTCGTGTTGCCAGGCAAGACGTCGGCCTGCGCACCGAGCGCGATAGCAATATGACAAATCAAAACTTCAGGTAGCCAGCGAACAAATCGACGCGTCGATCCGGATCGCCGCCGACGCGCCGGCTACGCGCGCGTCACGGCGCGGATTAGCCTCCGCCAAGCGGCACAATTTCCTTGATTTTTGCCCCTTGCGTCATGCTAGAAGGCCTTCCAGCGTGCCGCCCGGCGGTGCCTGCGCCCGATTTCATCATGAGCCGCTCTGCTCGCGCCCGTCGCCGAAGATGGCTCCAACCGGTTGATTGATCGACGTCAATCAAGGGAACGCGTCAATCAAGGGAACACAATGCCTGAAGTCATTTTCACCGGCCCTGCTGGCCGTCTCGAGGGCCGCTACCATCCGGCCAAGCAGAAGAACGCGCCGATTGCGATGATCTTGCATCCGCATCCGCAGTTCCACGGCACGATGAACCACCAGATCGTCTACCAGTGCTACTACGCGTTCGCGCATCGCGGCTTCTCGGTGCTGCGCTTCAACTTCCGTGGCGTCGGCCGCAGCCAGGGCTCGTTCGATCACGGCACCGGCGAGTTGTCCGACGCCGCGAGCGCGCTCGACTGGGCGCAGGCGATCAACCCGGAGGCGCGCGCCTGCTGGGTCGCCGGCTTCTCGTTCGGCGCATGGATCGGCATGCAGCTTTTGATGCGCCGTCCGGAGGTCGAGGGCTTCATCTCGATCGCGCCGCCCGCCAATCTCTACGACTTCTCGTTCCTCGCGCCCTGCCCGTCGTCGGGCCTGATCGTGCACGGCGACAAGGATGCCGTGGTGCCGCCCAAGGACGTCAATACGCTGGTCGAGAAGCTGAAGACGCAGAAGGGCATCGTGATCGACCAGCAGGTCATCCCCGGCGCCAACCATTTCTTCGACGGCAAGCTCGAGCCGCTGATGGAGACGGTGACCGGCTATCTCGACATGCGCCTCGCCAACGTGCGCTGACGCCGCCGACCTTGTAGCCCGCATGAGCGAAGCGACATGCGGGTCGCAACGGCGCAGACCCCGGATATCGCTTCGCTCATCCGGGCTACGGTCCCTACTCCGGCGCGAATTTCAGCGCAGCGATGCCGACCAGCACCAACGCAATCCCGGCCACTTTCATCGGGTTCACGGCTTCGTTGAACAACAGCACGCCCATGGTCAGCGTGCCGACCGCGCCGATGCCGGTCCACACCGTGTAGGCGACGCCGACGCCGAGCACCTGCAACGCGCGCCCGAGCAGGAACACGAACGCGGCGAGCAGCGCCAGCGAGACCAGCGTCCAGCCGAGCCGCGTATAGCCCTCGGCATATTTCATCGAGATGGCCCAGCCGACGTCGAGAAGACCGGCGACGACCAGCGCGATCCAGGCAATGGAGTGCGACATGGCTTAGGCGGCAAGCTTCAGCATGTGCGCGCGGTGGCCGACCAGGAACGCGTGCAGCAGCGCGGGATATTCAGGCGAAACCGCGCTGCGCACGCTCGGCCGCTGCGCCAGCGCACTGCGCCAGGCGCGAAGCTTTGGCGTGTGGGCGAAAACCGCCAGATCGGTCAGCTGATCGAACAGATCGAAATAGCGGAAGACCGGCGCGAACACCGCGTCCACCAGACTGAACCTGTCGCCCGCGAAGAACGGACCCGCGCCGAGCGCAGCCTCGACGCGCGCGAATTTTGCGGTGACCGCCTGCCGCTTGCTCTCGAAGGTCGCGGCATCGGTCGCGGTCTCGAGCCCCCAGAGATCGCCGAGAACGGCCGAGCCGAACTCCATCCAGGCGCGATGCTCGGCGCGGGTGAGCGCTTCCTGCGGATGCAGCTTGGCGCCGCCTTGCGTCTCCTCGATGTACTCGCAGATCACGTTGCTCTCGAACAGCGCGACCTCTCTGCCGTCGTCGCCGGTCACGACCAGCACCGGCACCTTGCCGAGCGGCGAGATCTTCAGGAACCAGTCCGGCTTGTTGGCGAGATCGATGTCGATCCGCTCGAACGGCACATCCTTCTCATGCAGCGCGATCACCGCGCGTTGCACATAGGGGCAGAGCTTGTGGCTAATCAGTTTCAGGGCGGCCATGACGAAACCTCGCGTTCAATGCAACCGCATCGAATTAAATGCAGCGGCATGGAACTGTCAAGGTAGATGCATTTGCATCTAAATCACGGTCGCGCGATGATGCCCCCGGTCATCGGGATCGGCACCCCCGTGGTGGCGGGGTAGCTCAGCGGCAGCCCCCTCATGCCGCGCGCGGCGAGGAAGCCGAAGGCCTGCGCCTCGATCGCGTCCGCGGCCCAGCCGAGCGCCTCGGCGGGCTCGACGGTTGCCGGTGCCAGGCGCTCGCGCAGCATCCGCATCATGGTGAGGTTGGAGGCGCCGCCGCCGCAGATGATCCAGCTCTTCGGGCGTTTCGGCAGCAGCGGCACCACGCGGGCGATCGCAGCCGCGGTGAAAGCGGTCAGCGTCGCCGCGCCATCGGCCGGCGCCACGGCACCGAGCTTCAGGCCGGAAAAGTCGTTGCGGTCGAGCGATTTCGGCGGCGGAACCGAGAAGAACGGCAGCTTGAGCGCCTGGGCGATCCAGGCTTCGTCCGGTTTGCCCAGCGCGGCGAACTTGCCGGCGGTATCGAACGGCTGATGCATCTGGCGGAACATGAAATCGTCGAGCAGCGCGTTGCCGGGCCCGGTGTCGCAGGCGATCAGCGTATCGGCACCGTCGATATAGGTGATGTTGGAGACGCCGCCGATATTGACCACGACGATCGGCCCCTCGCGGTTCAGCGATTGCGCCAACGCCCGATGGTAGACCGGCACGAGCGGTGCGCCCTGCCCACCGGCCTCGACGTCGGCGGCACGAAAATCATGCATCACCGGGATGTGGATCGCTTTGGCGAGCGCCAGGGCATCGCCGATCTGCACCGTCAACTTCCGCTCCGGGCGGTGCAGCACGGTCTGGCCATGGAACCCGACGATGTCGATGTCCTGGGCGGAGATCCGGGTCTGCGCCGTGAAGCTGGCGACCGCCTCGGCATGGGCTGTCGTGACGGCTTGCTCGGCCTGCCGCAGGATCCCCGGCCGGGCATCGCGCCGCGACAGATGAACGGCCTCGGTCAGCGCCTGGCGCAGCAGGCTGCGCTCGCCGTCGGTATAGGGTCGATAGCCCGTAGGTCCGAAGGCCTTGATCTGTCGGCCATCGGTCTCGATCAGTGCCACGTCGACCCCGTCGAGCGAGGTCCCGCTCATCAGACCGAGTGCCGTTAACATCATCTTGGAAGCGCCCCAGCCGGGAACCCCCGGCTTGTCTCAAACAAGTACATCCTATAATGCCACTGCGCGTCCGCCTGCGGCAGCCTCAAGCGTCAGGGTTCCGCAAATAGATGCAAAAACCGTAAAACAAGAATGATCTGGCTCGCCGACAAATGACTGCATTTAAATCGGATTTCCTGAACACTCTACAGGAACGCGGCTTCGTCCACCAGTGCTCCGATTTCGAGGGCCTCGACGCGCTTGCCACGAAGGGCGAGGCGACCGCCTATGTCGGCTACGACTGCACCGCGCCGTCGCTGCACATCGGCAACTTCCTCACCATGATGATGCTGTACTGGCTGCAACAGAGCGGCAACAAGCCGATAACATTGATGGGCGGCGGCACCACGATGGTCGGCGACCCCTCCGGCAAGGACGAGACGCGCGCGATGCGCACCGTCGCGGAGATTGAATCCAACAAGGCGAGCATCCGCGGCGTGTTCGCCAAGGTGCTGCGCTATGGCGACGGGCCTTCCGACGCCATCATGCTCGACAACGCCGAATGGCTGACCAAGCTGAACTGGATCGAGATGCTGCGCGACATCGGCCGGCACTTCTCGGTCAACCGCATGCTGACGATGGATTCGGTGCGGCTCCGGCTCGAGCGCGAGCAGGAGATGAGCTTCATCGAATTCAACTACATGGTCTGCCAGGCCTACGACTTCGTCGAGCTGTCGCGCCGTGCCGGCTGCCGGCTGCAGATGGGCGGCTCCGACCAGTGGGGCAACATCGTCAACGGCGTCGATCTCGGCCGCCGCATGGGCTCGCCGCAACTGTACGCGCTGACCACGCCGCTGCTGACCACCGCCTCCGGCGACAAGATGGGCAAGACCGCCAAGGGCGCGGTGTGGCTCAACGCCGACCAGTTCTCGCCGTACGACTTCTGGCAGTACTGGCGCAACGTCGAGGACGCCGACGTCGTCAAGTTCCTCAAGCTGTTCACGATCCTGCCGATGAGCGAGATCAACAAGCTTGCAGCGCTCGGCGGCAGCGAGATCAACGAAGCCAAGAAGGTGCTGGCGACCGAGGCAACTGCCCTGCTCCATGGCCGCGATGCGGCGAACGAGGCTGCCGAGACCGCGCGCCGCACCTTCGAGGAAGGCGCGCTGGCCGAAACCTTGCCGACGGTGGAAATTCCGCGCGGCGAATTCGAAGCCGGCGTCGGCGTGCTCGCCGCCTTCGTCAAGGCCGAGCTCGTCGCGTCCAACGGCGAAGCGCGCCGGCAGATCAAGGGCGGCGGCCTGCGCGTCAACGATGTTGCGGTCACCGATGAGAAGATGCTGTTGACGCCGGCCAATCTGACGCCGGAAGGTGTGGTCAAATTGTCGCTCGGCAAGAAGCGCCACGTCCTGCTGAGGCCTGCATAGGCGCATTCGTATTTGTCGGTTGCAGGGGGTGCCGAAAGCGCGCTCCCTCCTTTTCGATGGACCAGAACACGCCGCCGAACGACACGCTTGCAACGCCGGCGAAACAGTCGCGCGTCGCACTCAACGTGCTTGCGCTCTGCTTCGTGCTGTCGGTGCTCGGACGCGGCCTTAGCGACAGCTTCACGGTCTTTCTCAAACCGATCTCGGAAAATTTCGGCTGGGACCGCGCCTCGGTCGTGTCGGTCTATTCGCTGACCTGGCTCGCCAGCGGCCTCACCGCGCCCCTGGTCGGACGCCTGTTCGATCGCTCGGGTCCGCGCGTGGTCTACGCGCTCGGCCTGTCGCTGCTCGGTTGCGCATTCCTGATCGCCTCACGCGCGCAAACGCTCTGGCAATTCCAGCTCAGCGTCGGCCTCTGCGTCGGCTTCGGCACCGCGCTGATCGGCAACGTCTCGAACTCGATCCTGCTCGGCCGCTGGTTCGGACCAAGGCTGCCGACCGCGATGGCGGTGATGTATTCGGCGACTGGCGCCGGCCTCCTCGTTCTGCTGCCGCTGTCACAGGTGCTGATCGACCGGATCGGCTGGCGCGAGGCCTATCAGGTGTTCGGCGTCAGTGCGCTCTGCCTGCTTGTCCCGCTCGTCTTCCTGCCGTGGCGGCTGCTCGCCGGCGGATCGCCGCACATCGTCAGGAAGGCGCAAGCCGGCCTCGCCGAAGAAGGCTGGACGCTGCTGGCCGCGATGCGCCACCACGCCTTCTGGGCGCTGTTCTCCACCTTCTTCTTCACGGCGGTCGCGATGTATGCGCTGACGGCGCAGATCGTCGCCTACCTGATCGATGTCGGCTTCCCGCCGCTCCAGGCCGCCACCGCCTGGGGCTTCTCCGGCGTCGCGCTGTTCGTCGGCATGCTCGGCGTGTCCACGCTCGACGGCAT
Organism: Bradyrhizobium sp. USDA 3240; assembly: GCF_054063295.1. Classification (NCBI taxonomy): domain Bacteria; kingdom Pseudomonadati; phylum Pseudomonadota; class Alphaproteobacteria; order Hyphomicrobiales; family Nitrobacteraceae; genus Bradyrhizobium; species Bradyrhizobium sp. USDA 3240. Next base: position 8,501,744 of record NZ_JBSSGD010000002.1, on the reverse strand, counting down.
CATCGGCCGCCGTCCCAGCGTGCTGTTCAGCTACGGCGTCTCGATCCTCGGCACCATCCTGCTCTGGCTGTTGCAGTGGTATCCGAACTACTGGCTGCTGACCGGCTTCATCATCTCCTTCGGCAGCATGATCGGCTCGCGCGGCCCGCTGATCACCGCGACCGCGCTGAAGATATTTCGGGGCGAGCGCGTCGGCACGATCTACGGCACCATCATGATCGGCAGTGGCCTCGGATCAGGGCTAGGCTCTTGGTTTGGCGGTGTTTTGCACGACTGGACCCACAGCTACAATCCGCTGATCGCCTTCGCGCTCGTCAACGTCGTGCTCGGCCTGATCCCGTTTTTGGTGGTACCGGCGCTGCGGCGCTGAAGAACGCTATCGGCTTCGTCGCACCCAAGCCAACCGTGCGCAACCGCGCTCAACATTGCACAAAGTCGCATTGTTTTTGGCATATAGATTGGTTATATTTGCGCCTGTGATGACCGTCGCATACTTCGCTGTATCCTAAAAATTAGCCCGATATCTCATTTTTTGGCATATAGGCGGTATTTGATAACCATCGCAAAGAACATCGCAATGACCATCAAGGTATTAAATGCCCAGAATAGCGAAGGAATTGACCGCTTTAGCGGTTTCTCGCCTCAAACATCCCGATCCGGACAACGGCGAATTCAACGCCTATTACGCGGTCGGAGGCGTCGCCGGGCTGATGCTCCAAATCACACCCAACGGCGGCCGATCATGGGTGCTGCGAACGACCGTCGCAACGAAGCGCCGAAACATGGGATTGGGCAGCTATCCCGAGGTCACCTTGGAAGCGGCGCGTAACGCGGCCCGCAACGCAAAGGCAAGCGTCCGTGACGGGCGCGATCCGATCATTGAACGGGGCGAAAAGAAAGCCGCGTTGGTCGCCGAACAGAAACGCGGAATGACGTTTACCGAAGCACTAGACGAATATCTGCCGACCAAGCTTGCATCTATCGGCAGCGAGAAAAACCGCAAAGCGCTTGAGGCGACAATCAACACATATGCCAAGCCTGAACTTGGCCGCATGTTGGTTGGCGCTATCACCGTGCAAGACATTCTGCGCGTCTTATCACCGATCTGGGACACCAAAACACAAACGGCCATGCGGCTACGCGCCGAAATCGAAAACGTGTTGGCATGGGCCACTGTTCACGGTCGCCGATCAGGCGATAATCCCGCGCGTTGGGACGGCAATCTAGCCTTGACGCTGCCGCGACCGTCCAAGGTTGTCGCAACGGCAAATCATCCGGCCATCGCATTGACCGACGCAACGCCATGGTTCGGAGCGCTGCGCGATCGGGACGGCACCGCAGCGCGAGCGCTGGAATTCATCGCCTTGAACGCATCCCGATCCGGCGAAGTTCGCGGAATGAAGCGATCGGAATACGACGCCAAGGCGAAGATTTGGACTGTCCCCGCAGCGCGCATGAAATCACGTAAAGAACACCGTATTCCGCTGAGCGACGAAGCGATTGCAATCATTGAAAAGCAACCGCATTCGGACGGCCGCGATTACGTGTTTGCATCACCATCTGGCGGGATGTTGACCGATGCCGCTATCAGCGCGGCGATGAAGCGGATGACCAAAGACGACGGCAAGCAATGGATCGATCCAAAGAATGGACGGCCCGCCGTTCCCCATGGCCTTCGGAGCACATTCCGTGATTGGGCAGGCGAGAAAACCACCTATCCCAACGAAATGGCTGAGCTGGCGTTGGCGCACACCGTTGGCGATAAAGTCGAGGCGGCTTATCGTCGCGGCGACATGATCGAAAAGCGCCGACACATGATGCAGGATTGGGCTAACTTCCTGCATGGCAACCGCGCGGCATCCGACAACGTAATCGACATGACCACCGCGACTAAGAGACGGGCAACGCACTAATGGGCATGGAAACCCTTTTTTTCATAGCGTTCATCGCGTGGCTCATTTACGAATTTCGCAAGTGACCATCGCGATAATCACAGCCAACAATTTGTAATCTGTCGGCCCGGTACGCTTCACGCGCTACCGGGCATATTCTTGCCATTATAGATGCGTCTTCCGGCTTAGCAGTGCGACCTAGCGCACGGCAATGAAAGGACGCCCGATGCTTTCCACCCGACTACTAGCAGCCATACTGCCCTCGCCGCTCAACCTGGCTGCATTCGCCAACAGCGAGCCACCCGGCCCAGAGAGGTTCATCACGGACAAACAGCTTGCGGGGCGTTGGGGCGTCGATCCATCGACCATCTGGCGCAATGCAAAGAAGTCGCCGACCTATCCGCAGCCGGTGAAGTTGTCGGCGCGTGTGACACGGTTTAGATTGAGCGATATTGAACGTCACGAAAGCCGCGCTAAGGACGCCTGATCACATGGGGATTTTCGCTCCGCTATCGCCTATTATCTTGACCTGAATGTCTTTGCATATGCAAAACCAATCCTCGCCAACGCCCGAAGAGCTAGCGAATACTCTTCGTGAATATACGAAACGCACGGCGATCATCAATGCACTGCTCGCCTTTGTGGGTTTAAGCGTGACTCTGTATGTCTACTTGAATTTTCCAATCCCCTCCCAAATCATCCGCCATGGACTCGATAAGTTTGGTAGACCGCTTGAGCCTGAGAGCTCAATATCCTACCTCTTCTCCATCCCATGCTTTCTGATTTGGCTTGTCGTGATGCCATGGTTTGGAGGCAAGCGAGCAGCCAGCATGACTGCTGATACGGCCGCCGTTCGAGCGCGGGAGATATCGCCTTCGATGGGTTCGGTAAGACCGATAGAACCATCCGCCGCATTCTATCAAGTGCTGTGTATCGGCCTAGTAGGCTCTCAAGTCCTCGTACTCAGCTTCACAATCTTCCGCGCCGTCTCAGTCGCGATCGGCAAGTTCTGACAGGCCGTTGCTGGCTACCATCCTCAGTGTATAGGTTTCCGTTGCTCTCATCGCACTGCGTTGATTGATGCGATGGTAGATGGGACCCGTTCACTGAAACGCGCGATCAATTTCATTCGATCATTTCGCAACTGTTCGGCTACTAACGTCTTAGCTTCGACAACCGCGACCGATGCGACAAGCCGTCATCGTTGCCTATTGGCAGAGCGACCAGACAGACGGATGTCCGCGACCGGCCAATCGGCGAACCGAATGCGATAGCATAGGCAACGGTGTGAACGACGATAAGCTAAGGAATTCGCGCGCCGAACGCGCTCGACCAGCGCAGCCCTCTTGTGGCTCGTTAAATCGCTCCACCAAGCATCGGACATGCAAGTGTGTTCAACGTGCTCGAAGGCGCATTGAACAGCCAGCGATGCCATCTGCTCTTTTGGCAGAGCAACAAAGGTGTCCACGAACTTTCTTGGTGCCGCCTCGCCCTGGAGCCAAGTGAAGACAAGTACTGCTGCGCCATCGGCAGCGAGCAGGTGCATCGCCACATAGCAGCAATCGTCAGCAAGATTCTGCACGCGTCGTGCGGTGAAATCGTAGTGTGGGCAAAAGGCGCCAGCGGCCACCACGGCAGGCGGCGCATCGAAGCGCACGATGAGGCTCTCAACATCCCCAAAACGTCGAGCTGCAATCAACTTTTCTGTGCGGCTCAAGGCCGGGTGCGCATCATCCAAGGCCTTCTGGTTACAGATAGAAATCCATGAATATCTGACATCCTGCGGTTCTTCCGATTCCCAATCAAGCTCCCTCTCCGCTGACTCAAGCTGGTTGCTGCGCTGATAGAATTCAGCGGCCATTGCTCGATAGTGCAGCAGCGCCAGTTGCTCAGGCGAAAAGACAAGCGGCGTGTCTTCAATGGGCGCAAACAGTTTCTTGTCGTGACCAGCGCAGAAACAGTTCATGGTCGAGAACTCGCCTATGCCAATCTCTACCGCCTCAAACTTGGTTCGCTGCATCTTCATTATAGCAAGCAGCGAGTTTGGAACGGCAACGATATGCCCATTCCGCGAGATTTGCCTCAGTTGGGAACGAGGAACGATGTGCGCACGGACGATGTGGCCTCGACATGGCGGCTGGTAGCGAGCGGCAAGGCACTCCTTCGTCTTGAAGATACGTTGGTGCCTCTCGGCAAAGCGCCACAGCTGAGGTGGAATCGACATAGCCCGCAAGATAGGGCCTTTCGCACAATCCGCACAGCCACGCCGGTGAGAGTGCGGATAAGATAGCATCGGCCGCTAAGTATCTGATAATTCAATGATTTGGCACGCGCGTTTTCGACGGTGTTGCCAAGACATGAGCAGGACGCGAGGTAGTTCTCAGTTTTGATGGAGGACAACCTACATATGGAACACGATCCGCAATTCACAATTCGACTACTCGGCTGGCAAATCGAAGCACAGGGTGCCGTTGGCATCGTTGGCGTAGTTGCAGCGTTAGCGTTGCTGAGTTTTATTATTGCTTTCGTTGCGATGCACGCTGCATCTCTGACATTCTGAGATGATCGCCATGACCACCTTGGGCCAATTAATCGACTTCTATGTGGCTGATCCGAATTCCGGACTCAGCAATCTCAGCTATCGAGCTCGCGAGAACAGCCGTCGTTACTTGCGCCGTATCAAAGCTGAAAAAGGAGCATACCCCGTCGAAGCGATCAACTCTTCCATGCTTGTCTATTGGAATCAGATGTGGGGCCGTGACGGTAAGAATGCCACAGCTCGCGCACTCAAATGGCAATTGAGGTCTCTGTTTGCCTATGGCGCTATTTCAAAACAGGACACGAAGTGCATTGAGCTACTCGAAGCCATCAAAGGTATCCACAACGAAACGGTCGCGAGATCCACAGCGAAACTGAGCATCGAACAAGCTAAAGCGATTATCGCGAAGGCTCACGAATGGGGTGCGCATTCCATCGCCTTTGTGCAAGCATTGCAGTTCGAAACTCCTTTGACGCAACGTGATTGTCTCGGCGAATACGTACCATTGGAATATCCCGGCTGTACCAATGTTATTTGGCGTGGAATGAAGTGGTTGCACGGCCTTCGCTGGTCCGAGGTTAGTGACGATTTGGTTCTGCGACGTAGGAACCTCGAATTGGATTTGAAGAACGCGCCGTTGGTGTTAGCCGAATTGGATTATTGGACGGACTTTCGCCGTGGCGACAGTCCCGTGATCATCAGTGAAGCAACCGCCTTACCATGGGTTGCTTCCGAATTTCGGCGCAAATGGCGTCGTATTGCTGATGCCACTAGGGTGCCCGCGAGTCTAAGAAATATGGATAGCTGAAGCGGCGCAAGATAAGCGCGGAAGGTGCGTGACTTGGCATATACCGCTGCGAGTGCAAACCCGCACGCGCAATACTCCCGCAAACTCCCCGGTGTTCGGCTACTACAGGATTAGCCGTCACCGTTCGATCGGAACGGATCGCGACCACTTGTGGAAAAGTCTACCCCTTCCGTGCAGGACCGTGCGTGACCGTGCAGCGCGCATTTTCGCGACCTTGTGAGATCGGCGCGAAGCAGTGACGGTTGCTGATGCGAAATTCGTAACAGCAACGGAGGCACACACATGGCGACCCTCGAATATCACCGGCAATGGCGTGACCGCCGACGCGCTGAACGTCTCGCACACAAGGCCGTCGCCCTGGCTGCCATAGACGCGATGCTAGAACGCGTCGCCGCGGCCGAGCCAGACGTTTTCAGGGGAGTACTTGAACAGGCTCATATCGTCCGCGAAGCCCTTGAAGCGGCCCTCGCCGCCCGCGCTACCGCCGCGCAGTAGCCATCGAATGAAAAAGGCGACCCGGGTCGCAACCGGGTCGCCTGTAATCACTCAACGCGCCTTCCGTCCAAGAAAGAACGCAACCGTGACCGTACACAATCTGCCGCAGCATTTCAACTCCTCCGTGCCACCGCAGAGTTATGAGCAGGCTTACTCGTTTGTCGCCGCTCTCACACAATCTGATCCTGATCGCGTCTTGATCGATGCGAGATGCTTTCATGATGCAAACAAGCCCACCGCAGCAATACCGCGCCGTGGCACATTACGCGACCTTTGGTCAGAACTGTGCGCATGGAACAACGTTGGATTTGGCGTGTTCCTGTGCATCAATGAGATGGACGGAAGCGGACGCTATGAGATCGCCAACGTCAAGACGATACGTTGTCAGGCTGTAGATTTAGACAATCTCAGCGCACAACAGAACTATGAGCGCGCGGCGCAATTCAACCCGCCCCCGTCGTTCGCTGTACAGTCATCGCCCGGAAAACTGCATATCTACTGGCAAACGCAACACCACACCGACCGCAATAAATTCACGCTGTTGCAGCGCAAGCTAATCCAGCATTTCGACGGCGATAAGACCGTCATCGATCCATCGCGCGTGCTGCGACTGCCCGGCTTCCTGCATCTCAAAACGCCAGAACAGCCGCATCTTGTGACGTGCTGGTCATTGAGCGGCTACGGAAGGCCGATTGCTCCGGGCATGTTGGAGATCGCCCTGGCTCGCGTCCCTGTGATTGATGGCACTGGCGGAAGGCATCCGTTGGGCGAAGCGTCATTGCAAGCACCATCGCTTGATCTTGCCATGCGAGCGCTCAACGCCATCGATCCCAACACGCTTGATCGCGGTAATTGGATTTCAGTTACATCCGCATTCAAACAGGCCGCTGGAGTTTCGCAACGGAAGCACAGCTATTTGACGTGTGGTCACAATGGTGCGCGAGATACGCCGCGAATGATCCCGCCGAGAATTCGAAAAATTGGCTCAGCATTCGAGAAACTGAGATTGGATGGAAATCATTCGAACGCCGCGTGCCCCACATCCACGCAGAAATTATATTCGGCGAACGCAAGCCTGATCAGCAGTCATTATCTCCACCGATGCCGCTCACGCAAACGCCGCGACAGTTGGACGGCTATGAAAACGTGATATCGACGGTAACCAATGACAACGGAAAGAATACTTTGATTGAGGCAGTCAGGATGCTGCACAACAACCTGCCCATTGCGTTCGATGAATTCACGCAAACTATCTCGGCAATAAATCAACTGGCTTGGGACAAAACTTCCTCATATCCGCGACAGTGGACGGAGACGGATACGATCCACTGCCAGCTATATGTCCAAGCCTGCTCTATTAAACCCGGCAAGGATACTGTTCACGACGCAGTAAGGATCATCGCGGACAAGCACAAAAGACATCAAGTGCGCGACTATCTCAATATGCTTCAATGGGATGGTATCGAGCGCTTGCCGCTGCTCGCAACTCGGTATTTCGGAACAGAACGGACGCCCTACACGTGCGCTGTTGGCGTGAAATTCATGATCGGCGCTGTTGCTCGCATTATGAAACCCGGCTGTAAAATGGACAACGTAGTCATCTTAGAAGGCGCGCAAGGTAAACTGAAATCATCATCCGTCGCCGCGCTCGCAGGATCAGATTGGTTCACGGACGAATTGCCGGACCTGCAAACAAAGGATGCCGCAATTCAATTGACAGGGAAATGGATCATTGAAGTTTCTGAACTGTCTGCCCTAAAACGTTCGGACGTTGAGACGATCAAGAAGTTTATGAGCCGGTCAAACGACCGATACCGCGCGCCATATGAGAAGATCGCGTCTGACCACCTTCGGCAATCCGTGTTTGTCGCCACAACCAACGATGAGCAATACCTAAAGGATCAAACCGGCAACCGCCGTTTCTGGCCACTGGCTTGCGGCACAATCGACGTTGAGGCGATTAAGCGCGACCGCGATCAACTATGGGCAGAAGCGCTCGCGCGCTATCGCAACGGCGAACGATGGTGGTTTGACGCAAGCGAGGAACATCTAGCACGCGCTGAACAAGAGAAACGCCGCGAGGTTGATCCGTGGCAAGAAAAGATTAGTTCACACGTCAGTGCATTGGCCGGATTGCCAACCACCGTAGAAACGATTTGCGTCATTCTCAACATTCCCTTTGAACGACAAAATTCGAACGTCAATAAGCGCATCGCAAATTGCTTGAACCAAGTCGGCTATTTCAGAAAGCAAATTCGCTACGGTGAGAAACGCGATTGGCGATACGTGAAAGCGTCCACTACCTGACGCGCGCATGGCCCGGCGTCGTCCGGGCCATTTTTCTCACTTCCATAGTTTACGCATTTGCTATTTGGACGCTGATTTGCCGTCCGGACGGGGGTTTGTCACCGCGTCACCAGCTGTCACCGTGGTGACGCCTATATTACCTCGCTTCTCTATATGCCCTCCCCATAGATCGCTATTCGCATTCCGATTTTTACTGGTGACAGTGGTGACAGTGGCGATGACACCAAAAATGCAGGGCATTTTCTGTCACCACTGAAAACATTGCCGTGGTGCGGCGGTGACACGGAAATATAGCCCGCCCTTGCCCGTCCGGTCGTCGCGGCTGTGCTCCCCTTAGCCACGCGCTGAGTCATTTCAAAACGATAGCGGTGATCTTCGCGATCAATCTACCAACCTATGTTGCGCTGGTCATTGCCATGGTCAATCGATGATCACGCAGAATTACTTGCGCACTACTTAGCGTCTTGCGATTGCAATCAGTAGAGTGATGGTCAGTCGACAAAAAATAAGTAATTCCAATAGTATAACAACGATTATCGTGTTGTACGGTCTCCGCGAAGCACCTATGCATTGAGTGCCGCCCGGACGATTGACCTTCCGCGCGGCGCAACCTTGGAAGGTCAAGCACGCGGGGATTTCGCAATGTCAGTCGAACTAACTCAGAGCGTCATGGACGGTCGGGGAACGAACATCACTGTCACGCACACACGGAGTGACCAGCGGTCAGGCGTGTTCGCACCGACGATGACCGGCACCGTCTTTGAAACGCTGATCGCCGCGCTTGTCACTGCCCTGGCTCTTTTCGGTCAGAACGTCAGCGTCGCGGTCGCGCAATTCCTGCCGAACGTTGTATCGAGCCATATCCGCGCGGCCGTCGTCAACGTGCTCTCGCAGGCCTTCAAGGCATTGCAGAAGGCGGGTATCGCGGAGGCAGTTGCCGTAGCCAAGGATTGGGCCATGGCGCTCACGGTCGATCCCGCCACGATTGCAACGGAAGCCGTGAGAGCGAGAGCAACGGCCCTTATGGACGGGACGGACATCGCGGGCAAGGCAAGGCTCTTGCAGGGCTTCAATGAGCAGCAACTCGCCGGAACCATTGAGGTCGGAATTTTGGACGATCTTCCGCTCGATATCGCGACCATGGCCCGCGAGCGGTACGTGGTGCTGCGGCACATCAGACTTGCAGGCTTGCAGGCGGATTATGCGCTCTCACCGTCCGCAGATGCCCCGCTCGCCACGGGTCCAGACCCCGAATCTGCGATGGCAGCAGCAAAGGCTTCGGTCGCTAGGTTGAAACAGCGCTCCGTGAACATCGATACCGTCGCAACCGTTCTCAACAACGTTGTGAGTGTTGTTGCAGTTTCTTGCGAATGCACTCGCGATCAAGCGTATTCGCTCCTCACCACCGGCAAGATTGCATAACCAACGCAACGATCGGACGGTGATCAACACCGTCCGATCAATAACATCAACAGGCAGATCATGCGCGGACCACGGTTGCCACATCAAATCGTTTTGCGAACAGCATCGCAGTTAAGCGCGCCCGAGATCATGGACGCATTCTGTTGCTCGAAAGCTCGATTGTCCTCATGGAGATGTAGATTCGGTTTTCCACAATCTGTTCGCGTCCCCCGAAGCAAAGCAGACGGGACCGGCGTTGCGCGATGGCCGAGTTTCACTGATGCTGCCGCAATCGCGCGCTGGGCCGAACTTCACGGTTGCGCTGTATTCTGGATTTGAAATCATGAGCAGCAACGTCACGCCGTTATCGGCCGATCTTATCGGGCGCGATGGCAAGGGTAGATTTGCCAGCGGCCCCGGAAATATTGGGCGGCCCAAGGGGGCGGTTTCGCGCCATGCTCGTGACCTCTCTGCTCTCGTAAGAGCCATTCCGGCAGAAATAGCCACTCAGAAGCTAACGGAAGCAATTAACAGCGGAGAACGCTGGGCTTTGCAATTGTACTTCGCGCTAATGCTCCCTAACGGCATCACAATCGAAATGCATGGAACAACGGTGGAAGACATCGACGGCGCAATGGCCTCGGGCGATATCTCATTTGAACAAGCCAAAGCGATGATCGCAAACAAAAAGGACGTCAAATCGATTAACGAACTTGATGACCATCGCGCATTGCTGAACGAAATTCTGGAAAAACTACAAACACGATGAGCGCGCTTTTGCTGGAACGTGATCGTAGGGTTTTGCGCGATATCATTGCGATCATCAGGCCGCGCGGCAGCCTCGCAGCGAAGCTCGAAACGCTAACCGATGAGCAACGCGCGCACTATGAGTATTATTCCGAACGCATGTCAGCATTCATCGCCCGTAACGATATCGATCCGGACGGCAATCCCGGCAACGCCTACGCAATGACGTAAGCGCTGTTCCGAACACACAGCTTCGAGACGTTAGCTGATCTCTACGTTTTTCGTTTGTGGAGGGCTGCCAGCCGTTCCGCCTCAGCTAGTGCTGCTGCCTTGGTTTTAAATGGACCAACGTCGTGTTCTTGCGTGTCGGGTAGCCAAGCAGGCAAGAACCACCAACCACCCGGGCGGTAACTCGTGCTGTTCCTAATCGACCCGATATGATCGGCTGTAAACCAACCGGGATCGACCCCGTCCTGTTGCCACAAGATGTTCTTGTCGCTCACCGGCGCGCCTCAAGAATGTTGGTTCGTCGATTTTCTTCGCTTAGGCCGGATTCTAGCCGCTTCCGTAGTTCCATGGCAACAAACTGTCGAGCTGGCGGTTCGGGTGACCATTGACGATTCTGGTGAGGACATCGGTGATATAGGTCAGCGGGTCAATGCGATTCAGCTTACAGGTTTCGATCAACGAGGCGATGACGGCCCAGTGCTGAGCACCGCCGTCGGAGCCTGCGAACAGCGCATTTTTCCGGTTCAGCGTGATCGGGCGGATCGAGCGCTCGACGATGTTGTTGTCGAGCTCGATACGGCCATCATTGATGAAGCGCGTCAGGCCCTCCCAGCGTGAGAGCGCATAGCGGATGGCGTCGGCCAACTTGCCCTTTTGGCTGATCAACGCGAGCTTTGCGCGGAGCCACCGCTCGAAGGATTCCGCCAGCGGGCGGCCTTTCTGCCGCCGAACGAGACAGCGTTCCTCGGCGCTGCGGCCACGGATGTCCTTCTCGATGGCATAAAACTCGGCGATATGCTGAAGCGCCTCGCTCGCAATGGGCGCGGGGCCAGGAGCGGCAAGTTCGTAGAAGTTACGCCGCATATGCGACCAGCAGAATGCAAGCTGAACGTCGCCACGTTCGGCCAGCTTGCCATAGCCGGCATAGCCATCGACCTGCAGGATCCCACTGAAGCCTGCCAGATGGGCGATCGGTCGGTCGGCCTTGCGGTCGGGGGCATAGACATAGGCGACGCCCGGCGGATCGGCACCGCCCCATGGCCGGTCGTCCGCCGCATAGGCCCAGAGCTGACCGGTCTTGGTGCGCCCCCGGCCGGGATCGAGCACCGGCATCGTCGTCTCGTCAGCGAACAGCTTTGCCCGTTGCTTAAGTTTGCCAAGGAGGCGCTCATGCAACGGACGCAAATGGAAGGCTGCCTGCCCGACCCAGTCCGCCAGCGTCGAACGGTCGAGCTCAATGCCTTGGCGGGCGTAAATCTGTGCCTGCCGATAGAGCGGCAGGTGATCGGCATATTTGGACACCAGCACCTGGGCGACGGTGGCCTCGGTCGGCAATCCGCTCTCGATCAGCCGCGCTGGGGCCGGCGCCTGCATGATGCCGTCCTCGCAAGTCCGGCAGGCGTATTTGGGTCGCCGGGTTACAAGGATCCGGAACTGCGCCGGGACCAGGTCCAGCCGCTCAGTTCTATCTTCGCCGATCCGATGTAACTCACCCTGGCAGCAGGGACAGGTCCTATCCTCGATGTCGACGACGACCTCAATCCGGGGCAGGTGCGCCGGCAAGGCACCACGGTTGCCGCGGCGCTTACGAACCCGCACCTCACGGCCTTCAGGTGCGCTGACGTCCTGCGCCGTCTTGCCGTACGCGGCCACCTGCTCGACGTCTTCCAGGCCCAGCAGCATCTGATCTTCAGGCAGCGTCTCGGCTCGCGGGCCAAACCGATGCCGCTGCAATTCCTTGATGATCTGGCGCAGCCGTTCGCTCTCGCACCGCTCGGCAAGCAGCATCGCTTTCAGCATCTCGGGATCGTCAGGCAGGGCGTCGCTCACACCCAATTCAGAGCATATTCATCGCCATCTGGCGACGCGTCCGACGCTCCTGATTCACTTCGCCGCAGCGCTGCCAGCAACTATCCCGCTTGCGTTGGCGCCGACGTCTCCCGTGCCTCATGCACAAGCCGCCAGTCGAGCCCTTCCAGCAGCGCCGACAACTGCGCCGCCGACAGACGCATCACGCCGTCCTCGATCTTCGGCCAGCGGAAGATCCCTTCCTCGAGCCTCTTAGCGAACAGACACAGACCCGTTCCGTCCCAGAACACCAGCTTGATGCGATCCGCTCGCTTGGCCCGGAACACATAGACCGCACCCGAGAAGGGGTCAGCCCGCATGCTCTCACGCACCAGGGTCGCAAGCCCTTCCATCCCCTTGCGGAAGTCTACCGGTTTGGTCGCCACCATCACCCGGACAGCACCCGATGGGCCGATCACCGGTTTGCCTTCAGCGACTGCACGATCGACGCAATCATAGTCGCGTCCGCGCCACGACCGGCTCGGATCGTTATGCCGTCAACTTCGATCTCGATGATCCCGGAATCCGCCTTGGGCTTACAGCGCACCACCTTGCGCTCTCGGCTAAAGTCAGGTGTCGGCACCACGGCATCCACCACCGCCGGCACAAACTGTACTTCTTCTGTCCCGGATTGACCGCCCACGGCTTCTCTCAACTGGCGTCGCCAGCCAAACAATTGCTGCGGCGACAATCCATGCCGTCGCGCTACCGAGCAGACCGAGTCGCCACTCGTCACGATCTCTGCAACAATCCGTGCCTTGTCCTCGTCGCTCCACTTCCGCCGACGACCGGCTCCGGTGAAGACCTCCAGCCGCCGCGCCGGCTCGGTGATAGCATTATGCACTGTGTCCATTCTAAGCCTAACGGTCCAAACCGACCGCAGACTCGCAGATCACCCCCTCATCTGGTAGGTGGCCCCTGAACAGCGCTCTGATGTCCGCTGTCAAGGATTAGAACGCAGAGCACCGCCCCGATCGTCGTCGATCGGCTATTCATAGAGATGGTCGTGCATAGGTGGAGGCGGAACCGAAGGACGTCGGTGATCAAGCTCTGATGCGCGGGTTGGCTACCGCATTCCCGATTGTGCGTCCGAGGTCTGCTCCTATCTTACTGCGGGCGTCGGCGCTCTTGCCGGCCACAAAGCGTCTGACGGGCATTCCCTCTGCCGTGGTCCCGCCTCCGCCCATGCACGATGATAAGGGCGCTCGATCAGGCTGTCTGCACTTGCCTGGCAACCGCCCACATGAACCCCACCAGTTCACGGGCGATAGCGGTGCAGACCACCGTCGTTCGTTTGCCGCGCGCCGCCAGCTTCCGGTACCGGGCCGTCAAGCGGCTCTGCGCCTTCCAAGCAATCTCTCGCACTGCTGGCGACGTCTGTTCGAGCCGGTATAGTTTTGTCTTGCCGATCTTCGGCGGGTGTCGATATGTCCAGGCGCTTTCGACCAACATGTGGCGAACACGGCCGTTGCCGGCCTTGGTGATGCCGCCACGTCTGACAGCCTCTCCCGTCGATCGCTCGCTTGGCACCAGACCGAGGTAACCCATAAGTTGACGTGGGCCCTCAAAACGGCTCACGTCACCGACCTCGGTTGCGAATGTCACTGCGACGACCAGATCGACGCCGCGCAATGTTTGAAGCGCCCGCACGAGCGGCTCCAGAGACCAGGTCGAGACGAACTCTTCGATCGTGCGCTCGAGCCGGTCGACCCGGTCCCTGGCGACGCGAACTGCTTCGACCATTTCTTGTAGCGCGATCTGATGTGCGGGGTGGTCGAACTGTTGTTCCTGGAGCCAACGCAAATAGCGCATCGTCCAGCCCTTTTTGCGGGGATAGGTGCGGCCATGCTTGAGCATGAAGGCGCTCACCTGCTGCCGGTGGATGCGCAGCGTCTCAACCGCTGCCGATCGAGCGCGAACGAGGTCGCGCATCGCTTCGTGACCTTCATCGGGAACCCATACCGCCGTCAGCTCGCCGGCGCGTAGCAGCCGCGCGAGAGAAACGGCGTCCCGGCGGTTCGTCTTCACACGATCACCCGGCTTCCTTGGGATCAGCGACGGCGCCACCACCGTGCATTGGTGGCCGAGCGACCGGATCAGGCGATAAAGACCATAGCCAGTCGGGCCGGCTTCGTAACAGAAGTGGACGCGGTCAAACCGGTTGGCGATCCGCCCTAAGACGCGGCGCATGTTGGTGGCCGAAGCATCAACCTCGCCGAAGAACCGAACCTCCCCCTCCCGGCCTGCATCCGCAATCGCGACGGCATTTCTCAGCTTGGCCACATCGATTCCGACGAATGCTTCCCTATAATCTGCCACGGCTCGTCCTCCTGTGATGAGGATCGGCTCGGTTCGCCCGAGCAACCCTCGGACGCGCAGTGTAGGGCGAGCCACCTCATCGGTAGAGGCGGACATACGGTCTTACGCAATGACGCTACGCAACTACGGTCCGCGATTGCCCGAAACGATCAGCAAGGCTTTGTTCGGCGACATGCCGCGAATTCTGATCACGATGACGGATTATCAGGCCGAACAAACTTACAAGGAATACTGCGATGCTTTACTACGTTGAACAGCCCAAGTTGTACGTTCTCGTCCTAAACGGAACCATCTTCAAAATTCAGAGGGCTGACCGCAACGAAGCGATCAACCTGCACGCAATTGTCGTCGAATCCTTCGACGCAACAACTGCTCCAATCCACGTCAACGCTTACAATCGCTTGTGTCTGGACGGCTTCGCGCTGACCGACGTAATGGCTTGGTTGTATCGCAGAATGCCAACTGCGAGCGACAAGGCGTTCAACGCTGCATTCATGCGGTTGTTTCCCAACTCCTCGGATATCACCGACATCATTCGCGCAGTGTGCCGCGTCGTTGCGGACATTGAGCACACTGCTTTCGGCGATTGCGCTTGGTTTTGCGCGAAGATCCGCGATGGGCACGCGGCAGAATTCGAGGAACTTCGCGCAGCGTGGAAACAGCAATTTAACTGAATGCAAACGGCTGAAGGACGGGGCCGTCTCAACACGTCCGAAAACAACGGAGATAGTTACCCATGGCAACGAAATTGACCAACGAAGAACACCGCGAGGCTGGATTGTCGCATCTCGAATATATGCGCGAATTGCTAGACCGCGACGGCGATAAGGCAACGTTGCACCTGCACGCAGCGCACATGCGATCATTGCTTGCTGCCGCAATCCCCAACAAGAATGCTCCGGCAGTTTAGTCGCTTTTTCTGCCGGTCCATGCAACCCCGGACGTGATGTCGGATGCACACATCACGTCCGGGGAATGTATTTTGAGAGCCATATCGCAAGGACGACCAAACGACCTCACGCCAATCACCATCGCACCAATAATCGAACGCTACGCGCATCTTCGCGTGCCGGACGAGCGGAAATTGTCGCAGTGCGACAGCATGTCCGCAGTTAGAGGTAGACCGGAAGTGACCGGTCCACTGTCAAACCGACGCGATTGACCCGAAGCGGCCATTCCTTTCTTGACTCAATTTCCCATCGTCCATCGCTCATTTGATGCGACGGTTTGCGAGACCCTAGGCGATCGGCATACCAACGCCACCACCACCCCTGTGAGGGCGCTCGAAGAAACCGGACGGCGCGGATGGAACTGCGTTGATGCAGGCACTCGAGCAGCTGTGAATCAGGAGGGGAACGTAGTCTGTGCCGACCCGCTGCGTTGTCCAGAATGGCTGAGGAGTTCTTTCACCGAACGGCTGATCGCAAACGCTGCAGGTTGCCGGTAGCAGGGCCTCGATCGGGTCCAAAAGGCGCGGGAATGGCAATCGCGTCTTCCTGTTCCCATAAAGCGCGCGTGTGCTCATCCTGCTGACCTTCAGGTTCGCGCACCGTGTGACTTCGTAAGGGAGCCAATGCAGCGAATAAGACGTGTAGATGTCCAACTCTCCGAGCGACGCCATTCGCCCGATCTCTGGGGGAAATCGCCGCAAGTGGCTGCCATAAAAGCGCATTTCCACCACATGTGTTAGAGACGCCACTTGAGGTGGGAGCGTGATGACGCGCATCCAGTCTTCCCAAGGGATTTGTGCCGATGGCTCAAGGATGGGAGAACTCGTTCGTGCAAGCCGCCCGATCAAATCCTTGACCTGCGCCCAACCCGCCGCGCTCTGGTCCTGCGCTTCCACGTGCATGTTCGGAACGAGGGGCGACCCCTTCTTTGTCCTCACTGCCAAACAAGCGCAGTGCTCGCGCTGGGTTATCCGTCCGATCGACGCCTTGGTGGCAGGATCGATCGCGAATAGGCGCGAAGGTCCGTCTGAATGGTTGGACATGTTTCTACCCCGACGGCCGGTATCGAGCCGAATCTTCACAAGACTGCCGTTTCCCACATTCTTTGCCACGGTGCATGAGTCCGCAAGTGGCCCGTCTCGGACCTCGCGCAGCGTCCACTTCCGCGCCGCTGTTGAGGACTAAACGGACATCGGGCCTTCATGAGTGATACACCCTAGCGATCAACGCGGACGCATTTTTGGCATATACGACGGCGGTTAGTCGCGCGCCCATGAACAAAAAATAGCGATATTATCGGCGATTTTCGCAATATTGGGATCATGCAGTGGTATCCGAACTACTGGCTGCTAACCGGCTTTGTGATCTGCTTCGGCAGCATGATCGGCTCGCGCGGCCCGCTGATCACCGCGACCGCGCTGAAGATATTCCGGGGTGAGCGCGTCGGCACGATCTACGGAACCATCATGATCGGCAGCGGCCTCGGCTCGGCGCTCGGCTCCTGGGGTGGCGGCCTGATCCACGACTGGACCCACAGCTACAATCCGCTGATCGCCTTCGCGCTCGTCAATGTCGTGCTCGGCCTGATCCCGTTCCTGGTGGTGCCGGCGCTGCGTCGCTAGCGCTCCGTTCGGCGCATGCGCAGCAACTGCGCCGACAAGACAGATATTGTCGCAGGTCCCAGGTCGATCTAGGCTTCCGCCGCCGAGGTCCTCAATGGATATCAAGCGGGCGCTACCCCATCCCCGACTTCGCGGCGTCCTGCGCTCGTTCGAGGAACGGCGCGTGGACTTGGGAGGCGCCGTTCTGGCCTGGCCCGTCGCCGCCCGGCCGCATCAGATCCTGGATATCCATCTGGCTGAACCATATCGCGTGCGCATCGACGGCGGCCAGGTCAGCACGACGCCGGATGTGGGCGTGGTCGGACCGCAGACCTATCGTCGCGCGCATGTTTGCCTGTCTGGCTCGGTCCATGTCTTCAACATCCTGTTTCAACCGACCGGCCTGAACCGATTGGTTGGGATCGACATGACCACCCTGGTCAACCATGACCCTGCGGCCTCCGATGTTCTCGGCAATTCCGCCACGTCGCTCGGCGATGCCGTGCGCATGGCGCCTAACTTCGATCTGCGCGTCGCCGCGGTCGAACGCTGGGTCGAGGCGATGCTCGAGAAGCGCGGCCCCGACTGCGCGATCGCCGCCGCCTCACGCCGGATGATCGCCGTCCGGGGCCGTACACGGATCGAGGACCTCGTTGCAAATTCCGGCCTCAGCGCCAGCCAGTTCCAGCGTCGCTTTGCGATGCAGGTCGGAATGACGCCAAAGCTGTTTGCGCGAACGATCCGGTTCGACAGGGCGCTGGTCGCCCGCCGTGATGCCCCAAACCGGTCCTGGACCGACATTGTCCACGAACTCGGCTATTTCGATCAGGCCCATTTCATCCGCGAATGCCACACTTTCGCCGGCCTGCCGCCAAGCAGCCTCATCGGCGATTGGGACAATGTCTTTTCCCCGGCTGATGACCAAAATTTACAAGCGCTTTCGCCAGCGCTTCCGGCAAGGTCTGCCTTCGCGGGAGGCCAGCATGGCAACGAGAATGACGCGGCGCAACTCGGCGTCGTTGGGATTGGCATCGCGGTCGCCGGCCCGAGAGCTGGAGCAATGAACATGTCGACCAACCTGGAGCGCTTCAAGGCCATCGTCGAGCGCGGCTTTTCTCACGGCGACCTGACAGTCGCGGACGAAGTTTGCGCCGAGACGCTGATCGAGCATGAGTATCTGTCGAAAACTGATATTCCCGGCCCACAAATCCTGAAAGGGCAAATCGAGGACGCGCGGCGCAGCATCAAGGACTTGAAGCTCACGATCGAGGCGATCGTGGAAACGCGCGATACGGTGTGGGCGCGAAGTAAGGCAACGGGCGTCGACCCGCGCTCTGGAAAACCTGTTTCCATCGATGTCATGGATATCTGCCGATTTGCCGACGGCAAGCTCGTCGAGCACTGGGGCGTACCCGACCGGTTTGCGCTGCTTCATCAGATCGGAGCGCTGCCGCCTCCGCCGCAAGGCCGGCCCTAGCGGGGGACCGGACGGCGATGAGAACAACGCGCCGCCAGTTTGGCATCATCACAGCCGGCATCGCGGTCGCCGCCGCCGGCCCAACCACCAGAGCCGCGGATATGCCGAGCAATCCGGAGCTCTCCAGGAAGGACACCATGGCATCGCCGCGAACACTCGGCCCGCATGATGGTCATCTCGCAATTCTCGGCGGCACCAGCGCCCGCTTCATGATCGACGGGGACGATGCCGGCAAGCGCTTCGCTGTTGTCGAACATCCGATGCAGCCGCGCGCCTTGGCGGCGCCCATGCACCGGCATCATCGCGAGGACGAATACAGTTTCGTCCTCGAGGGCCGCATCGGGGCGATGCTCGGCGACACCGTCGTGATCGGCAATCCGGGAGATCTGATCTTCAAGCCGCGCGAGCAGTGGCACACGTTCTGGAATGCCGGGGACACGCCCACCCGCATATTGGAGATCATTTCGCCGGCCGCCTTCGAGAACTATTTCCGAGAGCTCGGGGCAGAGTTGAGCAACGGTCCGCCTGATCCTGCGCTTCGGGATTCGCTTTCCGGGAGGGCCTTCGCCCGCGCCGCAATGATTTGGCATGGTAGACGGCCCCTCCCCACAGGCACATGGGGAGAGGCCGAAGGCTACGACGTCTTTCGCTCAGTCGATGTCGCGGCAATCGTCGCCGCGGTGATCACGGCCGCAGGAGCCGCGGTCATGGGCTTCCTCCCGGCCATCGCCGGTGCCTGGCGTGAACGACACGCCACGCAGCGCCTCGCCGGAGTTCGCGGTCCGCAGCGTGACGAAGCGCTCGCCGGCCGGCAGCGTCGCAGCGGAAAGCTTGTCCGTGATCATCACGAGCTTGTTCGGATCGGCACCCTGGTCGCCGCTGCCGCTCACCGTGGAGGTGATCGCCCAGATCGACACGCTGCCGTCGCGATTGACCCGGCCGGTGATGTTGCGCAGGCCGTCGGTCGCCGGCGACCACGGCTTGCCGGTCGCGGCGTTGTTGCCGGTCGGATAGCCCTGCACCGTGTAGGGCACACCGAGATCAAGTCCCGCCTGCAAGGTGTAGGCCTGCTTCCACGCACCCGCAGTGCTGTCGAACACCCACTTCTGCAATCCGGCTGATGTCTGCGCCTTGGCAGCGGTATAGCTGTTAGATGCCGGATCGAATGTCGCGGTGCCGTTGCCTTCGTCGGCGACATAGAGCGTGTTCGCGTCGGCGAACCAGATGCCGAACGGGAACGAGGTTGTGCTCTTGAGCGCCGTCGGGAAACCGCTCAGCACGCACATGTTGTAGGGCGTGACGCCCTGCGTCGCCAACTTCGAGCCGTCGTAGAAGATCTGCGTCGTCGGCAGCGACGCCGACGGAGCCGGCAGGCCGACTCCATTCGGGCACGCCTTCGGACTGCCATTGGCGGCGTTGCCGGTGGTGTCGATGAAGTAGACGGTGTTGATTCCGTTCCCGCCGCTGCCCTTGGTCGTGTAGATCACGTTGTTGAACACGGTGAGGCCGCGGAAATTGGTGTCCTTGCCGATCTTGTCGGCCTTCTGGCCGAGTTCGGTGATGTTGAAGCTGCCGAGCGGGAAAGGTCCGCCCGGATCTGCTTGGCGAGCGAGCGGCACGTCGGCCTCTCGCGCGATCTGCATGCCGGCGCCCGTGATGACCCCCGCAGGCTGCGGGTTGCCGCCATTGCCCGCGTTGCCGGCGGTGTAGAACACGCCGGCGCCATGCCGATCGTTGAACACCGCAGCGCGGCCGTTGTTGCCGCTATAGCCGTTCACCTTGGTGAAGTGGAAGCGACCGTTCTCGTCGACTTCAGCCACCAGGCGATAGTAGGTGCCGGGCACCGGATTGGTCGGATCGATGACGTCAGGGGTGTTGGAGTTCGACACGTCGATGGCGCCGATCGGAGCGAGATAGCCCATGAAGGTCACGCTGCGATGATCGAGCGACAGATTGAGCGCCAGCTCGGATTTTGACGAGAAGCTGGTGACCATCTGGTCCTTGTTTTGGGAAACGCCGCGCTGGGCGCTGTTCGGCACCTCGAGCGACTGCACGTGTCGGCCGTCGAGACGCAGCTCGTCGAGCAGGATCTTCGCGGTCAGGCCGAACGAGCCGTCGACGCCGTCGTTGTTGAACACGGTCGGATAAGTGCCGTCCGCTGTGGCGGTCACGCAATTGGGCGACACGCAGTTCGGCGGCAACTGGGTCACGCCGGGCGTGATGGTGACGGCGTTGTTGACGAACACCGCACGGCTCAACAACAGATGACCCGGCCGGAAATGAACGTCGTCGCCGTCGGCGTGCGCAAGACTGCTGGCGAGCGCCGTGGAGGCGAGCAGCGTCAGCGCAAAAACCGGCCGAGACAGCGGAAGCCGCACAGGCGGGCGCAATCCTTTGGCGATCATTGCTTTTCTCCCAATGTAAGATTTTCTCAGAAAACGAGGGGCGCGTAGCCGTCCGCCATGTAGGCAATCGGCGCGCGCAATCTGCGGGCGGACTGTTACGGGCGTGCGACAATCGACCGCATGTCCACTGCAGCATCACGCTTGTGACGATGGATGATCCGGTCGGCTAGGTCCGGCGATCTCGTCCGGGACCTCGGCTGAAGCCGAGGGAATGAACCGACGCGCTAATTGTTCGTCGTCGGCAGATCGTTCGGCCCGTACTGCTTGAACTCGAAGATCTTGCGCGTCAGGCCCGGCGCCAGCGCCGAGATCGGGTTGACGCGCAGCACCGGCTGGTTGGGCGTGCCGACCACTTCATAGGTCACGCCGATCAGGCCTTCATTGCTGCCGGCGCCGAGGAAAATCCCGAAGAACGGGATCTGGCCGAACATGTTGTTCAAGCCGTACATCGGAATGAAGGTGCCGTTCATCCGCACCTGGTTGCCGACATAATCGATGCTGCCTTCGATGGTCGCGCCGATGCTCGGTCCCTTGACCACGCCGTTGCGGATCGAAAGCTGGCCGCTCTGGCGTGTGAACTCGGCGCGCAACGCGTCGAACCCGATGCCGTTCTGGGTGCTGACCGGCCCGCCGGCGACCGCGCGGTCGAGCTGGGTTTCGCCCTTCACCGAGAAGCCGGTGATATTGATGAGTCCTTCCCTCGGGCTCGGCTCGGGGATCGGCGGCTCCATCGCCAGCGTGAGCTGGCCGCCGACCACCTTCGAATAGGTGTCGATGAAGCGCAGGAACGCGCCGGCGTCGCCGGTCTGCAAATAGATCACCTCGCGGCCCTGCTGGCGGCCGCGCATATCGACGCTGACGGGGGTGGCTTGGCCGCCGACCTTGCCGCTCAGCGTGAACGCCTTGAAGAACCCGTTGCGGCGCGAGATCTTGGCGTCGACAGCACGCAGCGCCTCGCCGTTGAAACCGGCCACCGCGCCGAGCTTCAGGTCGACATCGAAATCGGTGGTCTTGGCCTTGCTCTTGGGATCGCTGTCGCGGCCGGAGATCGCCGACTTCAGGAACCCGCGGCCATCGAACACGTCGCCGCGCATCGTCACCTTGATCACACCGTCGGGACCGCGATCGGCCCGCAGCGATGTCTTGTCGCCGTCCGACGGCGCATAGGTCGGGAAGTTCGCATTCATGAGGTCGCCGTTCTGGTCGACCTCGAGCGCGCCCTTGATCGAGACGCCGCTGCCTTCGATCGAGATATCCTCGAACCGCGTCGACTGCCCCTTCGGCACCACGTTGAAGGTCGCCTTGCCACCCCTGCCCTGCGCCTTGACCCATCCGGGCAGGATGTTGTCGAGCTTGAGCTGGGTCAGGTCGGCCTCGACACCCATCTTGGTGGTGGGATTGTCGCCGCTGCCGATCTTGCCGCTCAGCTTGATCGGGATCGCGCCTGACACTGCGGGGCCGAGATCAAGCCCGAGCCGTGCGCGGCTCGCATCGTCCAGCGTCGCCTGCAGCTTGACGTCGGCATCGCCGTCGGCCGGCTTGCGGTAGTCGAGCGAGGCCGCCTGTCCGTTGATCTTGACGTCACCCTTGACCTGGAAGCCGGCGTTGCTCGCAATCACCTTCAGCGTGTTGGCCTCGAGCTTCTGGTTCATCACCAGCTTGTCGACGGCAACGCCGGAGATGTCGGCGGTGACGGAATATTGCGTGTCGGCCTTGGTCAGCCCGCCCGTCACCGGCATGCCGAGATTGATCGTGGCCGTGACGTTGCCCTTGCTGGCATTGGGATCGATCGGTGGACCTGAGAGATCGCTGAGCCGGTCGGATGCGAGAATCTCGGCGGCGGCCGGCACCGGACAGTCGACCCGGAACTTGACCTTCGACGGCGACGGCTTCGGCGCCATGTCCGGCACCTCGAAGCTGAAATCCGACAGCGTGATCTTGCGGCCTGCCGGCGTGTCGGCGATGCCCTGGTTGATGGTCACGGTCGCCGTGCGGCCAGTCACCCTGGCCTTCAGGTCCGCATCATGCACCGCGGGCATCTTGTCCACCGGACGCACCGTGACACCCGAAGCGACGATGTTGACCGAGAGGCCGTCATCCGGGATCGGCGGTCCCTTGCGCGACAGATTATGCACCGGCGAGTTGACGCCGACATCGATGCGCTGGAGCGTGCCGCGGTCGATCCGCTCGAGCACCCATTCGCGCACCTCGGGTACGATGATGATCGGCCACATCCGCTTCAGGGCCGAGGCCGACATCGGCGTGCCGGCAAAGCCGAGCTGCAACCGCGGCTCGCCCGAATAGTCGATACTGCCGGTGCCGGCGACCCCGATCTCGCCATTGCTGATATCGGCCTGGGTCAACAGCACCCGCTTCTTCTCGGTGTCGAACCGGAAACCGATGTTGATGCGATTGAAGATCAGCGGCGGTTCGTCCTTGTCGGCGCCGGCGAGCACGATGGTGCCGCCGGACAGGCCCGCCTGCCAGTCGGTGACGTTGTCGTTCGGCGGCTCGAGATGGCCGAGCAGCGTGATGCGGTTGGCGCCCGAGACGATCTTGATCGGCGCCAGCAGCACGCGGCGCCCCGAATCCCATTCGACGCTCATCTCGGCCGAATCGATCGGCATCGGGTAGTCGGGCGTGTCGGTGTCGATGATGTTGCCGGCGCCGACATTGAGCTTGCCGCGGAAATAGGTCGGCAGTCCGTCGCGGCCGAGCTCGCCCTTCATCTCGCCCGACAGCGGCAGGTCGGCGGTGTAGGTGAGATCCTTGGTCCTCATCGCGAGCAGGATGTTCCGCGTCGAAACCTTGTCCGCCTTGATGTCGACCGAGCGCACGCCGTTCTGCTGCGGTCCAATCAGCACGCGCACCGACCAGGGCTTTGCGCCGTCCTCGCCGAAGCTGAGCGCAACCCCGCCGCCGCTCGGGCGCCGCAGGCTCAGGCTGATATTCTCAAAGCTCCATTTGTTGCCGCGCTGCTGGTCGTCGACGACGAGATTGCCGTTCTTCAGGCCGATCTCGTTGAGGTTCTGACCGTCGAGACCGGTCAGGCTGAGGCTGTCGAGCCAGTCGAGGCCGGCGAGCAGCCCGCTCTGGGCCGAATCGGGTGCGGTGGCCGAGGGCCCGGAGGCAACCGGAGGCAAGGCAACCGGAGGCGGCGGTGCAGCGGTCGACGGCCGCGGGAATGTCGGCGGCAACCCCGCCTCGCGCTTGGATGCAACGCCGGTGGCCAGCGGTTTTGCGGTGTCGCCGGCGGACACGGTGACATTGCCGTCCGGCGTAATGCGCACCGACAGTTCCGCATCGACCAGATTGAGGCTCTCCGCCCGCAACTGGCCCATCAGCAATGCCGTACCCGACAAGCGCACTTCGGCCTTCGGCGCGCTGGCGACGACCGCATGGTCGCGGTCGCGGACGATGATGTCACGGATGCGCACCGCGATCCTGACGCGGCCGGCGCGCTCGATCTGCGTCCCGCCGACCTCGACCGTGTTGCCGTGGCCGATATTCTCCTCGATCGCCGCCGCCAGCCATGGCGTCGCCAAATCGAGATTGATCGGACCGGCGCCGAGCCGCCACCACAATGCGCCGAAGCAGGTCGCGAACAACACGACCAGCACGACGAGGACCAGTCCGATGCGACGGATCCAGCGTTCGCGGTTCAGCCAGCGCTGCATGCCGGAGCAGAAATCGGTGAAACGATGCAGGTTGGTGTTGGAACGCGACAGCAATTGCCGCGCACGGTTGCCCGCCGCCTCATCCTGCTCGTCCCACGCGCCGTCGTCTTCCCATTGCGAGAAGTCAGTCCCGGCGCGCGAATTTGGACCTTGCGGCGACGTGTTCCTTGCCATTGCCTCTCGGTGCTGACGGCGAAGCTGATCGCCGCCATCGGGGCGCCCGTCGACTGTTATCGAGCGCTCCCTTGCCGGCATCGCCGCCTATCCTCGCCTAATCATGTTACTCGCCGATGGCCCTCGGAACGGACCAAACCAATCAATCGAAAGCCAATTCAGCAAGCGGACGGGTAATGCGTCGAATTCCTTGTCACCATACTCCGTGGCCATCAAACTTGCCCAGCGGCCGATGCGAATCCGGCCGCTGCGAATGAGACCCGCAATACCCCAATGGTTGATCTTCGGAAAGCGACGAAAGGAAGGCGTATGTCCAAGAAAACGCGCAAGAAATCCTCCAACACAACCGGAAAGCGGGTCGCAACAAAAGTTGCGCGCGCCGCAGGCGCAAGCACTGGGAAGTCCGCGACGAAAACCCGCACAATGGTTGCGAAGAAGGCAGCGGCCAAAACCGCAAAGACCAAGAGCGCAGCGGGTGTTCCAAGCAAAGCCTCGCACAAGGCCGCATCGAAACCGTTAAAGCCGAAGGCGGCCGCGAGCGTGACCAAGTCGTCCGCCGTCACACTCGCTGAGGGCGCCGCGGCGCCCGGCTTCGACCTGCCGCGCGACGGTGGAGGCAGCGTTTCACTGAGGGATTTTGCCGGCAAGAAGCTGGTGCTGTTCTTCTATCCCCGCGCCGATACCCCCGGCTGCACAAGGGAGGCGATCGACTTCACCCGGCTCAAGAATGAGTTCGCGGCTTCAGGAGCCGAGGTGGTCGGCATTTCCGCCGATACGGTTAAGGCGCAGGAGTCATTTCGAAACAAACACCAGCTGTCGGTGCCGCTGGTCTCGGATCCCGCCCATCAGATGCTGGAGGCGTATGGTGCCTGGGGCGAAAAATCCATGTATGGCAGGACCTTCATGGGAATTATTCGCACCACGGTTCTGGTCGATTCCGGCGGAAAAGTTGCCCGCATCTGGCGCCACGTGAAGGTCGACGGCCATGCCGAGGCGGTATTGGAGGCAGCCCGATCACTCTGACGGAGGGGTTCCGTTTCCTGAAAATTAACCATGGCGAGCTCAAATCGGCCGCGCAAATTAGCCGTACGGAGCTTGGTCCGACCGGCCGCGGGAGTACCGATGTCGAGCCGGTCCGGTCATCACCAGAAACACCATCATCCTCAGGACCATGGCCGGACGCCGGCACGCCGTCCGGTCGCGCAGCAAGCAGCGGCGGCGGCTTCCGGCGAGGGCTATACGCTGGTCCATGCCGGCAAGCAGGTCCGGTTCGGACCGGTGGTGTTCTGGATCGCGGTCGGCACCGTGGTCCTGCTCGGCATGTGGTCGGCGGCGACTGCGACCTATTTCGCGTTCCGTGACGACGTCCTGACCCGGCTGATCGCACGCCAGGCCGAGATGCAATACGCCTATGAGGACCGCATCTCGGAGCTGCGCTCCAAGGTCGACCGCACCACCAGCCGCCAGCTGCTCGACCAGGAGCAGTTCGACCAGAAGCTCGACCAGATCATGAAGCGGCAGTCGGCGCTGGAATCGCGCGCCACCGCGCTCGGCGCAATGCCCGATGCGACCACTACAGGATCGATCAAGCCGCAGGGCCGCGCCGACGCCGCGCCGTCATCCGGCACGCCAAAGCCCTCCCCGATCAGCGACACCGTGATCTTCGTGGCGCCGCCGGATCGCGAGGCGCGGCTGGAATCGCGCGCGCCGCTGATCGCCAAGTCGCAGCCGAACCAGTTCGCCAAGGCCCAGGGCGTCGACAACGTCCTGGTCCGCCTGCAGACCTCGCTCGACCAGGTCGAGCGGCGCCAGGTCGCAGCGCTCTCCTCGGTCGAGGACGGCATCGAATCGCGGGTGCGCCGGATGCGCGGCGTGATCTCCGATCTCGGCCTCAACATGGCGCAGCTCGAAGCCGCGACGCCTCGCTCCGGCATGGGCGGCCCCTATGTCCCGGTGAAGCTCGCACCCGACGCCGGCGCGTTCGAGCGTCAGCTCTACCGCATCAACATCAACCGCGCGCAGATGCAGCGCCTGAACCAGACGCTGGCGCTGGTGCCTTACCGCAAGCCTGTCGTCGGCGAGGTCGAATTCACCAGCGGCTTCGGCGTTCGCTCCGATCCCTTCCTCGGCCGTCCGGCAATGCACACCGGGCTCGACTTCCGCGCCGCACAGGGCGATCCGGTACGCGTCACCGCCAACGGCAAGGTGGTGTCGGCAGGCTGGGCCGGCGGTTACGGCCGCATGGTCGAGGTTGATCACGGCAACGGGCTGTCGACGCGCTACGGCCATCTCTCCGAGATCGGCGTCAAGGTCGGTGAGTACGTCAAGATCGGCCAGGTGATCGGCGCTGTCGGCTCGACCGGCCGTTCCACCGGTCCGCATCTGCACTACGAAACCCGGATCGACGGCGAAGCGGTCGATCCGCAGAAATTTCTCCGCGCCGGCGTCCGGCTCAGCGCAGGCTAAAGCCTCCAATCACACGGCACGTTCTGAAACCGGCGCGGGCCCAAGCCTGCGCCGGTTTTGTCTTGCCGGATCAGCGACGGCCGCCGCCGCCCATGCCGCCGGGCGGCCCGCCACCACCGAATCCGCCGCCGGGCCCGAATGGGCCACCGCCACCACCACCGGGGCCGAATGGTCCGCCGGGCGAGCCAAAGCCGCCCGGACCCGGGCCAGTCGTTCCGCCACTCAGAGGATCAGGCGCAGGACCGCCACCACCAGGCGGCCCGCCGCCGGGCGCACCAGATGGCCCGCCAGGGCCGCCACCGCCAGGCGCGCCGCGCCCGCCTGGTCCGGACCCATGTCCCGGCCCGGAGCCACCGCCGCCAGAGCCGCGGCCCGGCGTGCCGGTGCTCCGCACCGACGAGCCCGGGAATCTGGTGACCGATTGCACCGACTCGACCCGTAGCTCGCGCGTCCCCGACAGCTGCGCATTCACGACCACGCGCGTATCGGCAGCCGGCGAAAAGCGCGAATGGTCGCGCGCGACGAAGCCGGAGCCGAGCTGCAGGTCATTGCCGACCCGCCGCACATAGGCCTCGATCAACAGCCGCTTGGCGCCGGTGAGATCGGAGAAGTCGTCTGCGCGGCTGCGCGAGACCTGCATCACGCCCTGCGTGACATGGCCCTCGGCCTGCACGCGCTGACCGGCCAAAGCCGCATCGACGCCGCTGAGCTTGAGCTCGCCGATGCGCAACGTCCCTGCGCGATCGCGCTCGAGCGGTCCTGCGACGCGCATCGCAGCGTCATGGCGCTCCTGCACCAGGCTTGCGACGACCACGCCATCCGTCCGGCGCAGCCCGAACACGGCGATATGCGCGCCGACCTTCAGCCAGCTCTCGCGGCCGCTCCAGGCGACCTTCTGGCCGAGCACCGTCAGCTCGCCCGATTTCATCTGCTCGACCGGCCCGGTCACTTCGCTCGCCACGTCGATCCGCTTGGTCGACAGCGTGCCGCCGGCATCGCGCTCCGCCACCACGCGCGCGAGCTGCCCGATCCGCAGCGCCTTTGCGTTCGCCGCCTCGCCGTCGATCCGGACTGGCACGTCGGCCGCATAGGCGACGCGCTCACCGTTGACGTAGATCGAGCCGAACCGCTGGATCACGCCGACAATGCCGGTGCCACCGATGCCCTGGTCGGAGCCGGTGATCCCGGTGCCGCCGATGCCCTGATCGTTGCCGCGCTTCTTGACTTGCGCGCCCGCGAGCGACGTTCCGGCGAACCAGAAGCCGATCAGCAGCGCGCGACGGGAAATAACCGACGGGCCTTTCATGCCGCACCGCCTTCGTCGGCATCGTCATCGACCGGGCCGTCGGGGCCCTCGCGATAGATGTAGATGCCGAAATTCCAGCGGTAGTCGCCGCCCTTGTCCTTGGCCAAGGCGCGGTTGGCCTCGCGGTTGGCGACTTTCAAAGCCTCCATTGCGAGCTCGCGCGAGCGGCCTTCGAGCCGCTTGGCCAGCTTGGCCGACAGCCCGTCGTAATGCACCGCGCGTTCGAGGAAGCGCGGTGTCGCCGAGGACACGTTCATCTCGGCGGCCGCGACGTGGTCGTGCAAATTGCGGCCGAGATAATGCCATTTGCGGTCGTCGTCGCCATGCGGGACGAAGGCCTCCTCGACCAGCATGATCTCGTCGTCGTCATTGATGGTGACGAGCTTACGGTCCAGCCACTCGTCGAGCACGGCGCGCGGCCGCACGTCCTTGGTGATCGATTCGACCAGCGTCTCGAACGACGGCGCGCCGCCATCGGCGGTGCGCGGCAACGGCAGCGGATCGCCCTTGGCGTCGGTGAATTCGGGCGCGGCCAGCCAGCGCGCGATGATCGCGCTGGTGCGCGACAGCGTCGCCGGCACCGCATTGACCGGCGCGCCCGCGCCGCGCAGCCGCGCCACCTCCTTGCGATGGATGCCGGTCAGCAGGCTGACGCGGCTGTCGGTCTGCTCCTTGCCCTCGAGCGCGAAGTCGTGTTCGGCGACGTTGACATAGAGCTCGCGCAACAGCTGGGTGAGCGCCGGAAATGTCATGCCGCCGCGCACGCAAAGCCGCACCAGCGGGCGCAGCATCCGCGCCAGCGGCGCGTGCAGCTTCGCGGCGGCGATCGGCGCGGACGATCCCGGCTTCGGCTTCGGGGGCTTGGCATTCATGCCTAACTTTTAGCCGTCCGCCGCGTGGGACACAATCCCACCGTTTTGCCCACCTTGCTTGACGTGTGACATTTTCCCACTTATGGGAAACAAAGTAACCTCCGGACACGGCGCGGCCTGCGGGCGCCGATATCCCTACGGACCGCTCCATGACGCCTGCCCGATTCGACCTTGCGATCGCGGAAGCCTGCCGGATCGCCCAGGTTCCCTACGACGAGTTTGTGTCGACGGTGATGGCGGGCGGCTATCCCTGCCTGCCGGGCGTGGCGCCCGGTTCGCCGCGCCGCTTCGGCGAAACCGACCTGCTGGCGCTGTACATCTATGGCCGCCTGCTCGCCTTCGGCTTCGGCGGCCTGCGCGCCGGCGAATATGCCTGCCGCGCGCATGCCGGCCTCACCGCCGAGCCACGGGCGAACTCGATCTCGATCGCGGTGACTGCGGATGGCGGCAAGCGCGTCGTCATCGAGCAGGATCTGCAGCGGCCCGCAGCCGCGATGCTGCCCGAGCGGATCCATTTCGACATCCCCGCCATCCGCCGCCAGTTGCAGCCATCGACGACGGGCAGCACCGCCGAGCCGGCCTGACACCTCGCTAGCACTCACGACCTGTTCGCCTCGCGCCGTCACGGCGCGATCGCGCCGGCATGCGCTCCGATGCCTCCTGTCAAAAAAGTTATCCACCGCCACACGTGGGACATAATCCCACATTTTAGTCCGATGCCATTGACGTGTGACATTTTCCCACGCACCCAGAAATCCATTCAACAGGGAATCCGACGCTATGTCTCTTCGTTCGGCCCACGATCCCGGTTCGTCTTGCGAACCCGGTTCACATCGCGAACCCGGCCGGTTCGCCGCCACCACACTCCGCTTCCCGCCGCAGGCAGGCTTCTGCTTCGCGCCGCAGGCGCCTTGCGGCCCGATCGAGCCGGTGTTTCCGGCGCTGCTGCGCTCGCTGGTGTTCGCCGCCGCGCTGGCGCTGCCGTTCGTCGTCGCCCTGTTCGTCGCATGATCCGGATCGAGCCGCCCATGATTGGTCTGAACACGCCGGTCCGGCGTCCGTCGGTGCTCCATATCTTCAAGGTTTACTACCCCGACCTGTTCGGCGGCACGCTGACCGTGATCCGCGACATCTGCGCCTCCCTGAAGGACACGTTCGACGCCGCCGTGCTGGTCTGCTCGCGCGCCGGCGGCGAGCGGCAGATCGTGGTCAATGACGTTGCGGTCGAGCGCGTGCATTCGTTCGGCGATGTGCTGTCGCTGCCGGCGGCGCCGACCTATCCGTGGCGGCTGTGGCGCCGCATCGCCGAGCACGATCTGCTGGCGCTGCACGCGCCCTTCCCGCTCGCCGACCTGGTGTTCGCATGCGGGCTCGGCCGCGCGCGTCCGCTGGTGGTGCACTGGCACGCCGATATCGTCTCGCACGCGGCCTTGCGCTTTCTGGTCGAGCCGATGATGCGCCGGACCTTGCGCCGTGCCGCCGCGATCATCGTCTCCGATCCGGTGCTAATCGAAACCACGCCGCTGCTGCAGGAATTTGCCGACAAGTGCCACGCCGTTCCGTTCGGCGTCGATGTCGAGAAGTATGACCGCCCGGCCGCGCAAGCCGACGACGTCAACGCCCGCGGCCGCCTCGTCCTCGCCTGCGGCCGGCTGGTGCCCTACAAGGGTTTTGACGTGCTGGTGCGCGCCGCCCACGCCCGCAATTTCGAGGTCTGGATCGTCGGCGAGGGCCGTGAGCGCGAGCATCTCGAACAGTTGATCCGCGACTACGGCTTGCAGGATCGCGTCCGCCTGCTCGGCTCGGTGTCCGAGAGCGAGCGCGTCAAGCTGATGCGCATCGCCGACGTCTTCGTGATGCCGTCAGTGACCAATGCCGAGACCTTCGGGCTGGCCCAGCTCGAGGCGATGGCGGCGAGCCGTCCCATCGTCAACACCACGCTCGACACCGGCGTTCCGCATGTCGCCCGCGACGGCATCGAGGCCATCACGGTGCCGCCCGGCGATCCCACAGCTCTCGCCGACGCCATCGAGACGCTGATCAACGATCCCGAACGCCGCCGCCGCATGGGGCAGGCAGCGCGGCATCGCGCGATCACGAAATACTCGACATCAGCCTTCAAGGAGGGAGTGGAGACGGTGTACCGCAAGGTCGTTACCGAAGAGGCCGCCGCAAAGGACGCAGGGTCGTCAGCCCCAGCCCCGCGCCCCCGAACGGCCGGTCTCGTCGGCGCGATCCAGATCGCGGCAGCGCTGGCCTGGTCAGACGTTCGCCATCGCTATGTCCGCTCCCTCCTTGGACCCTTCTGGATGTCGATCCAGATGGCGATCATGGTGGCCGTGCTCGGCTCGGTCATCGGCCATCTCTCCAACGCCAGCGCGGTGGCGCGGCTGCCGATGCTGGCGGCGAGCCTCACCGCCTGGACCTTCCTCAACAGCGTCGTGCTCGACGCCACCACCGCGCTGCAGGGCTCGGCCAGCCTGATCAAGGATCGCGCGCTGCCGCCGGTGATCTTCCTGCTGCAATGTACCTTCCGCCAGGCGCTGTTCGCGGCTCACAATGCAGTCGTGCCGCTGATCCTGTGGCTCACACTGACGCCGCGGGATGTCGGCGGTGCGATCGCCGCGCTGCCCGGGCTCGTCCTGTTCGTCATCTGCGCGCTCGGCGTCAGCCTCGTGCTCGGCGCGCTGGCGACGCGCTACCGCGACATCAAGCCGATCATCGAGTCCTCGCTAACGCTGGCCTTCCTGGCTTCGCCGATCATCTGGACGCCTGAGATGATCGATCGCGGCTCTACCGTGATGCGGCTCAATCCGCTGACCCATCTGTTCGCGGTCTGGCGCGACCCGCTGGCATCGGGCCATGTCGCGATGACGAGCGTGATCTACGTGCTGGCCTGCCTTGCTGCGCTCGCGGTCGCCGCGACCGTGACGGTCGCTCAATTGCGCAAAGCGGCATTCTGGATCTAGCACATGGCAAGCATCGACCTCCGCGACGTCTGCCTCGATTATCCGTTGTACGGCGCTTACGATTTTTCGCTGAAGCGCCGCCTGCTCGGCCGCCTGTTCCGCCAGACCAGCGAGATGCGCACCATCCGCGCGGTCGACAACATCTCGATCGAGGCGAAGGCCGGCGCCCGCATCGGTCTGGCCGGGCCGAACGGCTCCGGCAAGTCCACTTTGCTGCGGCTGATCGCCGGCGTGTTTCCGGCAACCAGAGGCGAGGTCCGGATTTCCGGCAACATCGTGCCGCTGCTCGGCCTCGGCGCCGGCGTCAATCTCGATTTCGTCGCCGCCGACAATATCAACCTGCTGCTGCGGATCTCCGGACGCAAGCCGACGCCGGCGATCCTGGACGAGATCTGGGCGTTCACGGAGCTGGAGGCGCGCATGCAGCGGCTGCCGCTGCGCATGTTCTCGTCGGGCATGCTGATGCGCGTGCTGTTCGCGACCGCGACCGCCTTTCCCGCCGACATCCTGCTGCTCGACGAATGGCTCAGCGTGGTCGACGAGAATTTCTCGGCCAAGGCCGAGCAGCGGCTGCGCAAGATGGTCGAGGCCGCGGCGATCGTGATCATCGCCTCGCATGACCAGGGGCTGCTGCGCCGGACATGCAATCGCATCATCAATCTCGATCACGGCCGCATCACCAGCAGCGTTGCGCTGGTTCCGCCCGTCCCGCATCACCTCGAACTCAGAGAAATAACCGCATGACAAAGATTCTGGTCGTCAGCGAGGCGCTCGGCGAACCCAACCACAAGCGCGGCATCTTCCATTTCACGCGTGAACTGATCCGCTCGCTGGCCGGCGACGGCCACGAGCTGACGCTGTTGGTCGAGACCACGCGCCGCTATCGCAAGCTGCGCCAACGCCAGCAGCGCACCAGGCTGCTGCCCGACGGCTCGCGGCTGATCGAGCTGCTTGCGCTCTATCGTTTCCTCGACGAGGCCGACATGAATGCGCCTGTTATGCGCAGCAGCGGCGGTCTGCGCCGCACCGTGGACTGGTTCCGAGGCAAGCTGCGCGCCGCGACCTCGCTGGAATTCGCGGTCAGCTTCCTACGCGCGCTCCATCTGCTGCCGGCTGGCGTCAGCCTGATCGAGAACCACGCCGACGGCCTCGAATACATCCCGACCGATTTGCGCCATCTCAAGCTGTTCGGCGACTTTCTGCTCGAACCCGGCTTCTACAGCTATCAGGACACCTCGGCGCTGCTGCGGCTGCCGCCGCCGCGGGTCGATGCGCGCGGCTACGATGTCATCCTCGTCGATACGCCGACGCGGGTCGCGATCCAGCGCAAGCGCGGCGCCAAGTTGATCTGCGTGGTGCACGATTTGCTGCCGCTCACCGACCTCAAGCTCAGCGACGTCGCAACGCGACTGTTCCTGTCGCGCTTGTTCACCAGCCTGCAGCAGGCCGACGAGCTCGCCTTCGTCTCGAACTACAGCCTGGGCCGGTTCCGCGCTTTGCTTCCGCAGTTCGCGCATCTGCCGGCGCGGGTGGTCTATCCCCGCACCAGATTCGATGCACAGGCGCTGCCGGCAGCAGGTGCGCCGAGCGGACGGCCATACTTCGTCGTGATCGTCTCCGCCGAGCCGCGCAAGAACCTCGCCGCGGTCATCCGCGCCTTCCGCAAATTGCCCCAGGCCGATCTCGTCGTGATCGGCTACACCGGCGCGCCTAGCCTGACCCGCAATGCGCCACCCAATGTCCGCTTTTCCGGCTATGTCGAGGAGCACGAGAAAGCCGACCTGATTGCCGATGCCCATGGCTTGATCATGCCGAGCCTCGCCGAGGGCTTCGGCGTCCCGATCATCGAGGCGCTGGCCGTCAACACGCCGGTGCTGTGCTCGGATATCGCCGTGTTCCGCGAAGTCGCCGGTGAGCTCGCCGATTATTTCGACCCGTTCTCGATCGAATCCATCGGCGCCTCGGTCACCCGGGTTCTGGCCGAGCAAGAGCAATGGCGAAACAAGATCCGCGCGCGCCGCACCGAGCTCGCCGAGCGCTTCGGCCACCACACCCAGGCGCGCGACCTGCTGTCGCATCGGCCGGCCCCTGATGTCGCGACCGCCGCCGCGGCGCTCACCGCCGCGATGGCGACCTTCAACGGCGCGACCGCGCACAGTGTGTGACGGGTCATGAGCACCGATTCCGACGCCATCAGTCTCGCCATCGAACCGCCGACACGATGGCGCGACCGGGTTCGCGCCTGGTCCGGTACGGCCGCCTACGTCCGCACCACCGACATCCTGATCGCACTCGCCGCGGCCTCGCTGCCGTGGTCGACCACCGCGCTCGCCGTCTTCATGCTGCTGTGGCTGGTCACCGTAATCCCGACCATCGACTGGGAGCAGTTCATTCTCGACCTCGCGCAACCGGCCTTTGCATTGCCGGTCGCGCTGGTCGCGCTCGCGGTGCTCGGCATGGCATGGTCGGAGACCGGCTGGACTGAGCGGCTGCAAGGCATCAAGCCGCTCGGCAAGCTATTGCTGCTGCCGTTCCTGCTCGGCTACTTCCAGCGCTCGCGGCGCGGGCTTTGGGTGTTCCTGGCTTTCCTGGTGTCATGCACGCTGCTGATGATGCTGTCCTGGATCGTGCTGGCGCTGCCGCAGCTCAAGCTCGCGCACACCGCCTCCGACGGCGTGCCAGTCAAGAACTACCTCGACCAGAGCCAGGAATTCGTGCTGTGCGCCTTCGCGCTGATGCTGCCGGCGTTGACGGCGCTGCGGGCCCGGCAATGGCGCATCGCAGCCGGCGCCATCGCGCTGATCCTGCTGTTCGTCGCCAACATGTCCTACGTCGTCTCGGCGCGGACCGCGCTGGTCACCATGCCGGTCTTGCTGGTCCCGTTCGCCTCGCTGCATCTGTCCCGCCGCGCCACACGGCTGCTGTTCGCTGCTGTCGCGCTGACGAGCCTGCTGGTGTGGACGACGTCCCCCTATCTGCGCCAACGCATCGCCGACGTCGGCGTCGAGTATCGCGCGCATGACACGTCCGGGATCGCCTCCACCGCGCAGCGCCTGACCTATTGGCGGAAGTCGGTGAAGTTCATCACCGAGGCGCCGCTCATCGGGCACGGCACCGGCGCGATCAGGCACCTCTTCACGCAGGATGCGACAGGACAAACCGGCCTCGAGGCCGAGGTGATCAACAACCCGCACAACCAGACCTTCGATGTCGCGATCCAGTGGGGGCTCATTGGCGTGCTGCTGTTGTACGCGATGTGGATCAGCCACATCCGCCTGTTCGCCGGCCGCGATCTCGTGAGCTGGATCGGCCTCGCCGTCGTCGTGCAGAACATCACGAGCTCGCTGCTGAACTCACATCTGTCCGATTTTCACGAAGGCTGGATGTACGTGATCGGCGTCGGCGTCGCCGGCGGCATGGCGCTGCGCGCCCGCCGGCCGGAGAAGATCTTGGCGGACACCTGCGGTGCGCCGCCGCGCTAGTACCGCGCAACATATTCGGTGTCGTCCCGGCGAAGGCCGGGACCCATAACCACCGATGCTGCTTGTCGCGCAACGCTGGAACGACAAGTCCCGTTCACAACGACCGCCGCGGCGTATGGGTCCCGGCCTTCGCCGGGACGACGGTGGTGTTGCGATACAAGCAGTGCCTCCCATCACCGCCTACCGCGTCGCGTCGTGTCCGACTTCGCCCGTGATGACGTCGCCGAACAGCTCCCACGCTTCACCGTTGAACCGCATCAACTGCATCTGCTCGATCGGGTAGTAGTCGTCGGGCGAGGTGTTGACCATGATGCCCGGGAGCATCAGGTCGGAGTGGAAGTTCTTCAAGCTGGCCGCCTGCTTCATGACGTTCTCGCGCGTGAGATTGTCGCCGCATTGCTTCAGCACCTGCACCATGGCCTCCGACTGCACATAGCCGTAGACGTTGTTGAAATTGGCCTTGTCCCCGTCAGGATAGTATTTGTCCATGAAGCCGCGCCACTTCACGACCGCGGGGTCCTTGTCCCAGGTTGGGTCGGTCGGATCCTTCAGGTACTGGGTCGAGATGATGCCCTTGGCATATTCGAGCCCCGCCGGCTTCAGCACCGAGGCGACCGTGGTCGCGGTGTTGGCGAGGAAGAACTTCGGCTTCCAGCCGAGCTCGCCCACTTTCCGGATCGCCTGCGCCGATCCCTTCGGCGCCGCCCAAGAGAAGAAGATGTCGGCGCCGGAATCGTGCAGCGCAACGATCTGCGAATCGATCGAGGGATCGGAGACCTCGTAGGACTTGTCGGCGATGATCATGTTGGCCTTGTCGCCGAGCCCGTCCTTCAGGCCCTTGAACTGATCCTTGCCGGCGTCGTCGTTCTGCCAGAACACCGCGATCTTGCTGTCGGGGAATTTGTCGCGAATGTATTTCGCATAGATCCGCCCTTCGCTCTGGTAGTTGGGCTGGAAGCCCATCGTCCAGGGGAAGTTCTTGGGATCGCCGAACTTGGTGCCGCCGGAGGCCACGAACAATTGCGGCACCTTCTTGGCATTCATGTATTTCATGATTGCCGAATTCGACGGCGTGCCGAGCGCCTGGAAGATCAGCAGCACCTCGTCGCTCTCGACCAGCTTGCGCGCCTGCTCGATCGCCTTCGGCGGCGAATAGGCATCGTCGTAGCTGATGAAATTGATCTTGCGGCCATTGAGGCCGCCCTGCTCGTTGATCATCTTGAAGAACGCAGCCTCGGTCTTGCCGATCACGCCGTAGGACGACGCCGGGCCGCTATACGGCATGATATTGCCGATCTTGATTTCGCCATCACTTGCGCCGGGGTCGTATTTCTTCTGCGCTGTCGCCGAGGTCGTGATCAATGCGGCACTTGCGAAGGCCACGATCGCGCCAATATATCCAGAACGAGCCGGCATCGTTTTCTCCCCGATTTTTGTCGTAGTTTTGACGGCAAGTCTCGCAAGAGACGCATGTGCTGGCAAGCGCTGGGTTTTTCCGTTGGGCGAAACGGCATTGTTGCCTGGCGCTATTTATGATTGAAGTCGATCTGGGGATCACGAGTCGAGGCGTTCTGATTGCGTAAACCGGACATTCGTACCGGTCCGCGGCATCCGCGTATTGCGGCCGCGGGCTATGAGATCACGCGCCGCCTCAGCGAACGTGCGTTGGCGAAGCGTGGCCTGCACAAGGCCAACGGCGAGTTCGCGCAGCGCACGATCGCTTCGGTCCGCGAAAAGCTGCAGCGCGGCGAGACCGTCTACATCGCTGGCCTCGCCTGCCCCGGCACGCACAACACCGGCGTCGCACTGGTCGAGGTCACCCAGAAGGACGGACCGCGCCTGATCGTCAACAACGAGGAAGAGCGCTTTTCCGGAAACAAACACACCAATGAGTTTCCGCAACACGCGCTCGACGACATGCGCAAGGTGTTGCAACGGATGGGCCGCGACGTCGGCGACATCGCGGCCTTCGTCACGACGTGGGACTATCCAGCGCTGCTGGCGATGCTGATCCGCACCTCGCTGGAGGAAGCGCCGGGCAGCATCAAATTGCTGCGCGCGCCGATCGCGCCGGCGATCAATCTGCGTCAAATGGACCAGGTGCGGCGCATCGCGCGTAGGCTCGGCAGGATGTACGGGCTCGGCGAACAGCTGCCGCTGATCTGCATGCCGCATCACGACAATCACGCCTGGTACTCGTTCACCGCATCGCCGTTCGCCGATGTGCGCGAGCGGGTCGCGATTGCGGTGCTCGACGGCACCGGCGACGTCGGTTCGATTTCGCTCTATGTCGCCGAGAACGGCGAGATGAAGCAGCTCTATTGCAACGAGAGCCTGTTCGATTCGCTCGGCGCCTTCTACACCGTGATCTCGTCGAGCCAGGGCGGCTGGACCTGGCTCTCCAGCGAGGGCCGCTACATGGGCGCCGCCGCCTGGGGCGACATGGACCGCGCCACCAATCCGTATTATCAGCGCCTGAAGGCGGTGCTGCAGCTCGGGCCCAATGGCAGCGTGCAGCTCAATCGCGCGATGGCCAATTGGTACGCCGACCCCGCCGACACCCCCTATCATCAGCCGCTGATCGATATCCTCGGCCCGCCGTTGCGGCCCGAGCAGCTCTGGAATCCCGACGCCGTGCTGCGCGTCGAGGACATCAATCACCGCCCCGACACCAAGGACCGCGTCGACAAGGCCGCCGCCACGCAGTTGGTGTTCGAGGATGCGATGATCCATGTCATCGATCATCTCCTGCGCATCACCGGCACCGACCGCCTGGTGCTGACCGGCGGCGTGGCGCTGAACGCGCTCGGTAATATGCGGCTGCTCGAGCACTTCGACGAGGCGTGGTTCGAACGCGTGCAGCAGCGCAAGACCCGGCTGCATATGTGGGTGCCGCCGGTGCCCGGCGATCCCGGCGTGCCGATCGGCGCGGCCTGGCTGTTCGCGCATATGGCGGGCGCGGCGCGCGGTGCGCCGCTGTCGCACGCCTTCCATTGCGGCCTGCCGCCTTCGAACGCCGACATCACCGCGGCGCTGCGCGCCGACGACGTCGCCTCCACCGAGATCGGCAATGTCGCGACATCGGAAGGGCGCGATGCGGTTGCCGATCTGATGGCCAGCATGGTTGCGCAGGGCGGCGTGATCGCGATCTATCAGGGCGCGGCCGAAACCGGCCCGCGCGCGCTAGGCCATCGCTCGATCCTCGCCAACCCCTGCGACCCCGAGGTGCGCGAGCGGCTCAACGAGCGCGTCAAGTATCGCGAGGCGATCCGGCCGCTGGCGCCGATGGCGACGCTGCAAGCCGCGCGCGACTATTTCGAGCTCGAAGACGGCGCGTCCGACGCCGACTACAACGCGTACAATTACATGGTGCTCACGGCGCATTCGAAGCCGGAGGCGCGCGCGAAGATTCCCGCCGTGGTGCATGCCGATGGCACCGGCCGCATCCAGATCGTGCGCGAGACCGACGATCCCCTCACCTATGCCTATCTGAAGGCGCTCGGCCGCCATATCGGCGTCGAGATGTCGGTCAACACGTCGTTCAACGTGGCTGGTCCCATCGCGCAGACGCCGGCGCAGGCGATGGACACGCTGCGCCGCTCGAGGGGACTCGATGCCGTGGTGCTGGTCGCCGACGACGGCACGACTTATGCCGCCTGGCACGGCGGCGAGCGCGACAGCGGCCGCTTTACGGGCTGGTATGCGGCGTGGAAGCAGGCGCGCGGCTGAACCAGGTCAAGACGCGCCCGTCGATCAGGAGCAGCGCGCTGGCGATCACGAGCGCGCCGATCACTTCGCGCGGCGCGACCGGCTCGCCGAGCACGAGATATCCGAGCAGCATCGCGGTGACCGGAAGCAGCAGCGTCACCAGCATCACATTGGTCGCGCCGGAGCGCTGCAGGATCTGAAAGAACACGATATAGGCCAGCGCCGTCGACAGCGCCGCGAGCCCGAGCACGGCGAGCCATGTGGTCAGATGCGGCATCGGCAGCAGCCAGGGTCGTTCGGCCACGCCGGCGACGACCGCCATCATGACACTGGAGGCCATCATCTGGAACGTCGCCGTGCCCAGAGGCGGCACGCGCTGCGGCAGCCGCCGTCCGACCAGCGCCGCGATGCCGTAGCTGAAGGCGCCGGCGAGGCAGAGCAGGATGCCGATGCCCTGCCTGCTCTCGAAGCCGAGCGCATCACCATGCAGGATCGCGACCCCGATCAGTCCGACCACCACGCCCGCCACGCGGCGCGCCTGCAGCCGCTCCTCGCCGGCCACCGCCATCACGACCACCGCAAACAGCGGCGTCGTCGCATTGAGGATCGAGGCCAGCCCGCTCGGAATATAGGTTTGCCCGAACACGATCAGCGAGAACGGCAGCGCGTTGTTGAACAGCCCCATCGCGGCGAACGGCGCCCAGCCGGACAGACCACGCGGGAATTCGATCTTCCGGGCGCGCAGCAGCGGCAGCAGGATGAGCGCGCCGAGCACGACGCGCAGCAGCACCAGCGTCAGCGGCGGCAATTCGCGCAGGATGACGCCGTTGAAGAAGAACGAGCCGCCCCACAACACCGACAGAAAGAGAAGCAGCCCCCAGTCGCGGCGATCGATCCTGTTGTCAACGGAAGGCATGGCGGGCACTCATCTGCGCTGGCGCAGATGCCTAGCCGGGCGCGGCGGCGCTGGCCACCCGATTTCTGTGAATGGCGGCTCTGCCTATTTCGGCCGCGACACGATCTCGATCATCTGGCCTTCGTCGCCGTCGGGCGCATGGGCCTTGGCCTTCTCGTAGGCAGCGAGCGCGGCGCGGCTGACGGGCACGCCGGGCAGCAGCGTCTCGGCGAACCGCACGGCGTAGTCGGCATCCTTGTGGCGCAGCGCCGCCGTGAACGACGCGCCGGAGAAGTTGCGCTCGATCATCCGCCTGGAGTGGCGGATCACTTGCGGGCTCGCGATCGCACCGGTCCCCAGCGCCTCGGCCACCAATTGCATGTCGAGACCGGCCTGCTCGGCGATCGCGACGCCCTCGGCGAGGCTTGCGA
This sequence comes from Bradyrhizobium sp. USDA 3240, assembly GCF_054063295.1. Classification (NCBI taxonomy): domain Bacteria; kingdom Pseudomonadati; phylum Pseudomonadota; class Alphaproteobacteria; order Hyphomicrobiales; family Nitrobacteraceae; genus Bradyrhizobium; species Bradyrhizobium sp. USDA 3240. The sequence goes on along the minus strand of NZ_JBSSGD010000002.1, from coordinate 8,460,747 downwards.
TCTGCACCGCGCCGATCAGATTGTTGATCAGCTTGAACACGGTGCCGGTGCCGACCGCGCCGAAATGGCGGATCGTGCTGCCGATCGGCGTGAGGAACGGCTGCGCCCGTTCGAGATCGGCCGGATCAGCCCCCACCAGCAGCGTCAGCTTGCCGGCAGCTGCCGCCTCCGGCAGCCCGGTGACGGGACAATCGATGTAGATCAGGCCGCGGCTGTTGAGCTCGCGCGCCATGTCCAGCGTGTGCTGGTACGAGACCGTCGAGCACTCGATCGCCAGCGTGCCGGCTTTCATGGTGGCGGCGGCGCCGTCTTTGGTCAGCCAGACCGCGCGCGATGCCTCATCGTCGGCGACCATGGTCACGACGGCATCGGCGTCGATCGCGGCGTCCTCCGGCGAAGTCGCCCACAGCGCGCCGCGCGCGATCAGATCCTCGGCCTTGGCCTTGCTCCGGTTCCACACCGCGACCGTGAAACCGGCATCGAGATAACGGCCGGCCATGCCGTGGCCCATGCGTCCCAATCCGATGAAAGCGACGCGCGTCATGGGCTAATCCACATCCTCGACGGAGCCGGGCCCGGTGCCGAACGCACGCTGCGCCAGGGTCGCCGCCATGAATTCATCGAGATCGCCGTCGAGCACCCCCGAGGTGTCGGAGGTCTGCACACCGGTGCGCAAATCCTTCACCATCTGGTACGGCTGCAAGACGTAGGAGCGGATCTGGTGACCCCAGCCGATGTCGGTCTTGGCGGCCTGATCGGCAGCGGCCTGCTCCTCGCGCTTCTTCAGCTCGATCTCGTAAAGCCGCGCGCGCAGCATGTCCCAGGCCTGTGCCCGGTTCTTGTGCTGGGAGCGTCCGGCCTGACAGACCACCGCGATGCCGGTCGGAATGTGCGTCAGGCGCACTGCCGACTCGGTCTTGTTGACGTGCTGACCGCCGGCGCCGCCCGACCGCATGGTGTCGGTGCGGACGTCGGACTCCTTGATCTCGATCTTGATCGAGTCGTCGATCACAGGGAAAATCTGCACCGACGAAAACGACGTGTGCCGCCGCGCGTTGGAATCGAACGGCGAAATGCGCACCAGGCGATGCACGCCGGCCTCGGTCTTCAGCCAGCCATAGGCATTGTGGCCGGAGATCTGGATGGTGGCGGACTTGATGCCGGCCTCTTCACCCTGCTGCTCCTCGAGGAACTCGATCTTGAAGCCGTGCTTCTCCGCCCAGCGCGTGTACATGCGCAGCAGCATCTGCGCCCAGTCCTGGCTCTCGGTGCCGCCGGCGCCGGCATGGACTTCGAGATAGGAATCGAACTTGTCGGCCTCGCCCGAGAGCAGCGCTTCCAGCTCGCGCCGGGCGACCTCCTTCTTGAGGTCTTTGAGCGCCTTCTCGGCTTCGGCGACCACGGCCGCATCGTTCTCAGCTTCGCCGAGCTCGATCATGCCGATATTGTCTTCGAGCTCGCGCTCGACCTTGCCGATGCCCGACAGCGAGTCCTCCAATGAGGTGCGCTCCTGCATCAGCCGTTGGGCCTTCTGCGGATCGTTCCAGAGATTGGGGTCTTCAGCGAGCTTGTTCAGCTCAGCGAGGCGTGCCGTCGATTGTTCGACGTCAAAGATGCCTCCTCAGCAGCCCGACTGACTGCTTGATCTCTTCAACAAGGCGTTCGATTTCCGCGCGCATGATCTTTCAGGTGTTGGTGAAAAAGCTTGCCGGGGATGTAACGACCGGCGCGGCAAAGCGCAATCGGCTTGGCCACGCAATCCCGGCGATTCGGCCGAAACGACCGCTAATACAGCCCCCCGGTTCCCGGCCGCATGAAGAAGCCGCCGTCGGGCTGTCCGCCACTCTGCGACGGCTGCGGACCAGGTGCTGGGCCGCGGCCGTCGGCATCGGCGACACCGATCACCGAGTAGTTGTCCGGCGGCGCGGTGCCCGGCTTGAAGGCTTCGAGGATGGTGTTGCCGCTATCGCCCGGGCCGGAGCGCATGCCGGTCTTGGCGTCGACGCGGATCAGCTTGATGCCGGCCGGAACCTTGAACGGCGTCGGCGGCTTGTCGGCGAGCGCAAGCTTGAGGAAGTCGCGGGCGATCGGAGCCGCGACGTGACCGCCGGTGGCGGTGCGGCCGAGATTGCGCGGCTTGTCGTAGCCCATGTAAACGCCGACCGCGAGATCCGGCGAGAAGCCGACGAACCAGACGTCCTTCTCGTCGTTGGTGGTGCCGGTCTTGCCGGCGATCGGCTTGCCGACCTCCTTCACGACGGTCGCGGTGCCGCGCTGGACCACGCCTTCCATCATCTCGGTGATCTGGTAGGCGGTCATCGGATCGAGCACCTGCTCGCGGCGGTCGACGAGTTGCGGCTCCGGCTGGCTCTTCCAGCCGCCCGGCGCGTCGCAGCCGCGGCATTCGCGGGTGTCGTGCTTGAAGATGGTGTGGCCGTAGCGGTCCTGGATGCGATCGATCAGCGTCGGCTTCACGCGACGGCCGCCATTGGCGAACATCGAATACGCCGTGACCATGCGCATGACGGTGGTCTCACCGGCACCGAGCGCATACGACAGATAGTTCGGCAGTTCGTCATAGACGCCGAAGCGTTTGGCATACTCGCCAACCAGCGGCATGCCGATGTCCTGCGCAAGCCGCACCGTCACGGTGTTGAGCGAGCGCTGCAGCGCGTTGCGCAGCGTGGTCGGGCCGTAATACTTGCCGGACGAATAGTTCTCCGGACGCCACACGCCGGCGCCCTGCCCCTGATCGATCTCGATCGGCGCGTCGATCACGGTGGTCGACGGCGTGTAGCCATTGTCCAGCGCCGACGAATACACGATCGGCTTGAACGACGATCCGGGCTGCCGGTAGGCCTGCGTCGCGCGGTTGAACTGGCTCTGGTCGAACGAGAAGCCGCCGACCATCGCGAGCACGCGGCCGGTCCACGGATCCATCGCCACCATGGCGCCGGAGACTTCAGGCAATTGCCGCAGGCGATACTGGCCCTCGACCGCACTGCCGTCCTTGGTCACCAGCGGGTCGGCATAGATCACGTCGCCCGGCTGCAGCACCTGCGAAACCGCCGTCGGCGCCTTGCCTTTGCTCTTCGCCCAGCGCACGCCGTCCATCGTGATGATGCCGGTCTGCCGTTCCTTGCTGACCGCGCCGCCGAGCTCGCGGCCCGGCTGGAAGCCGATCCGCGCCGACTGATCACTGGTCTCCAGCACGACTGCCATCCGCCACGGCGAGATGTCGGAGAGCGATTTGACATCGGCCAGCTTGACGCCCCAGTCGCCGGAGACGTCGAGCTTGTGCACCGCCCCGCGCCAGCCCTGCGCTTCATCGTAATTCACGAGGCCCGCGACCATGGTCTTGCGCGCCATCACCTGGATCTTGGGATCCAGCGTGGTCCGGACCGACAGGCCGCCCTCATAGAGCTTCTTTTCGCCGTAGCGCTCGAAGATGTCGCGGCGGACTTCCTCGGCGAAATATTCGCCGGCGAAGATGTGCGCGCCGTTTGAGCGGCTGGTGACGTTGAGCGGATCCTTGCGCGCCTTGTCGGCGTCGGCCTGCTTGATCCAGCCGTTCTCCAGCAGGCGGTCGATCACATAGTTGCGGCGTTCGATCGCGCGGTCACGGTTGCGCACCGGATGCAGCGCGGCCGGCGCCTTCGGCAGCGAGGCCAGATAGGACGCTTCCGCGATCGTCAGCTCGTTGACCGACTTGTCGAAGTAGACCAGCGACGCCGCCGCGATGCCGTAGGCGCCGAGCCCGAGATAGATTTCGTTCAGGTAGAGCTCGAGGATGCGATCCTTGGAATAGGCGCGCTCGATGCGCATCGCCAGCAAGGCTTCCTTGATCTTGCGCGCGAACGAGACCTCGTTCGTCAGCAGGAAGTTCTTGGCGACCTGCTGGGTGATGGTCGAGGCGCCCTGCGGGCGGCGGTTGGAGCCGTAGTTCTGCGCATAGACGATCGCAGCGCGCGCCATGCCCTGATAGTCGATGCCGCCGTGCTCGTAGAAGTTCTTGTCTTCGGCAGCGAGGAACGCGTTGATCACGAGCTTCGGCACCGCCTGGATCGGCAGATACAGCCGGCGTTCCTTGGAGTATTCGCCGAGCAGCGCGCCGTCGGCGGCGTGCACGCGGGTCATCACCGGCGGCTCGTAGTCCTGGAGCTGCGAATAGTCGGGCAGATCCTTGGAGAAATGCCAGATGGCGCCGGCGACGGCAGCGACCCCGACCAGGAACACGACGGTTCCGGCGGCGAACAAGAAACCCATGAACCGCACGAGCAGGCGCATTATCGACGTTCCGTTCCTACCCTCCGGCGCTCAATCGTCAGAAGCGCCTGTCCAAAAGTGCGAAGCCTCACATAACGGAGGCCTTTACATTCGAGGCCTTTGCAGTGAGGCCTTTACTTCAAAGCCTTGGCCCAGCGAGCCGCCTTGCGCACGCGAATAAACAAAAGCCGCCGGACAATATGGTCGATTCTGCGGACCTGCGGTCCCTTGTCTATAGCGTCGCTGCTGTGGCCAAACTAGGGCTTCCGGGCCACGGCCCGGGCTTTTCAGACGGCCAATTTCACTTTGCCGGTCCGGCGGTTGCCAGCCGTTTGGCGAAGAACGCGTCGATCGCCTGGACCATCGATCCGACGGCCTTGTTGCGCCAGTTCTCGGAAACCAGATGCTCGAGGTCGCCCTTGTTGGAGACGTAGCCGATCTCGACCAGAACCGACGGCACGTCGGGCGCCTTCAGCACCCGGAAGCCGGCCGATTTCAACGGATGCTTGTGCATCCGCACCGTGGACTTCATCTCGTCCATCAGCAGGCGGGCGAAGCGGTTGGAGAAGGTCTTGGTCTCGCGCTGCGCGAGGTCGATCAGGATGTCGGCGACCTCGGTCGGCTCGTCGGTCAGGTTCACGCCGGCGATCGCGTCGGCCTTGTTTTCCGCTTCCGCCAGCCGTTCGGCCTCGGCGTCGGACGCCTTGTCCGACACGGTGTAGATCGTGGCGCCCTGGGCGTCGCCCTCGCGGCGCGGCAAGGCATCGGCGTGGATCGAGACAAACAGTGCCGCGGATTGCGAGCGGGCAATCTTCACCCGGTCGTTGAGCGGGATGAAGGTGTCGTCGGACCGGGTCATGACCACGCGATATTTGCCCGACTTCTCGATCCGGTCGCGCAAAGCGAGGCCGAAGCCCAGCACCAGGCTCTTCTCGGTCTGGTCGCCGGACTGGGTGCCGTTGTCGATGCCGCCGTGACCGGGATCGATCACGATCAGCGGGCGCGAGTCGGTGGTCGCGACCGGCGGCAATGCCGCCGTGGTGACGGCGGGGATGCTTGCCGTGTTGCCTTCGGAGATCGCGGGCTTCAATTCGGGCCGGCTCTCCGGCGCGAGCGACTGCACGAAGCTGGTGCGATCGACCTGCTCGAAGTCGAGCACCAGCCGCGGCGGCTGGCCATTGGCGGCATCGAGCACATAGGAATTGGCGATCTTCACCGGGCCGGTCATGTCGAACACGATCCGGGAGCCGCCGGGCATCACGAGGCCATAGCGGAACGCCTTCACCAAGCCCCGCGCCGCCGCGCCGGTGCCGGCAGCAAGCTGGAAATTGACCTGCGGGATATCGACCACGACACGGTAGGGGTCGGCCAGCGGGAAGGCGCGAAACTCGATCTTGCGGTCGAGATCGAGGATGAATCGGGTCTGCTTGTCGTCGCCGGCGAGCCTGGCGCCGGATGCGATCGGGAAATTCGGAGCGTTGGCGGCAGAAGCAGTGGCGGCCGGCTGGCCGTCCTTTGGTCCCTCGGCCGCGCTCGGGGCGCTGGCCACCGCAAGCGCCAATGCTGCAGCGCACAACAGTCCGCATCCCAAGAAAACAAGGTGTTTTGCGCGGTTCTCCACCCGATTCGGAGCCTCCCAGCTGCTTCTTACCGCATTAGAACCGCACGGTTAATCGCAGGCTAATGACGCGCCGGTGAAAAGAACCGAGTGTTGCGGCGGCGTGACGCTTCCCTTGCACGCGGCGGGCAATCCACGTATGTACGGAGTGCTGACGGCTAGTACTCCCGGTTGTGTCACGTTCAGCCTCTTGGTGCAGCGGTGGAACCTTCCAAGTCGAAGATCCCGCCGTGTTTTTCCGGTCCCTCCCCAGCCAGCGCCGCGCGCGGCTGACACGGAGAGGCGGATTCAAGCCCGAGCGGCGTCCGGTCCCAGACACACTCCCTCGCCAGAGGGACGGTTTGAGACACGGCGTAACCGATTATCCGGCCCCTTGGGGCCTCGATATGCGATGGCCGGCAGGCGCTTCGGCGCCAGGCGGGGCCTTCAGCAAAAGATACGGCGGTCAATTTCGCCGCCAACATGTTTAGACGGGCCGACGCTTAATGCGCCAGACTGCATTGCCGACCAGGATCCCCCCAATGATCGCGCTGACGCGAGGTGAAAACTTCGCCCGTCGCATCATCCCGGTGGGTTCCCGTCCGGCGCTGCGCCGCGAGACGCGTTTTGGCCTTCCCCTCACCCCCGAATCAGGTGGACCGTCGCGTCACCGGGCGGCGCAGTTTGCGCGCGCCATGATCCGCGCCCGCCGCCGTCAAGAGCCCCAAAATGCCCAACAAGATGTTGATCGATGCCACCCACCCGGAAGAGACCCGGGTCGTTGTGGTCCGCGGCAATCGCGTCGAAGAGTTTGATTTCGAGACCGCCCAGCGCAAACAACTGCGCGGCAACATTTACCTCGCCAAGGTCACGCGCGTAGAGCCGTCGCTGCAGGCTGCCTTCATCGAGTATGGCGGCAACCGACACGGCTTCCTGGCCTTCAGCGAAATCCATCCCGACTACTACCAGATCCCGGTCGCCGACCGTCAGGCGCTGATCGAAGCCGACGAGCGCGCCCATCGCGAGGCCGAGGAAGAGCACGAGAACCGCGGCCATCGCCGCCGGTCGCGCCATCGCAACGCCCGCCGCCGCGGCCATGGCGACCGCGTCCAGAGCGAGGTGATCGAGGGTGCGGGCGACGCGCAGACGCAGCCGGCAACCGAGGCTCACGAACATTCCGTCGATAGCGGGCATCATGAACATGATGCCCGGCATCACGAGCACGGCGTGGTCGCCCATGAGGGTCACGAGCATGAGGCGCATGATCATGCGCATCACGACGACCATCACCATGAGCATGAGCATCACCATGACCATGGTCACGACGATCATGGCCACGATGATCACGATCATCACCACGACCATGATCATGCGCACGATCACGACCACGCCCCCGTAACGAGCCAGGCGCCGGCCGCCGACGCGCCGTCCGATCCCGTTGTCGCGGTGGTCGAGGCCTCCGTTGCGTCAGCCGCGCCGGAATTCGTCGAGACCGCCGAGGTCAATCATGAGCCCGAGCGGGCCCGTGAGGAACAGGTCGCGGAAAACGCCGCGCATGCCGACGACGCACCGCACGGGGCTGCCGATGAAGTCCACGCCGCCGCCGATGAGCACGGCGTCGCCGACTACGCAACGCTTGCGGACGGAGCCGCGGCCGAGGCTCGGCATGGCGACGATGCCGGCGAAGACGATGACGAGGATGACGGCGAGGAAGAGGATGTCGTCGAGTCCGTCGGCGGCGACGACGCGCTCGAGGAGGTTCCGGAGCGCGCGTTCCGCCCGCGTCGCCAGTACAAGATCCAGGAAGTGATCAAGCGCCGGCAGGTGATGCTGGTGCAGGTCGTCAAGGAAGAGCGCGGCAACAAGGGCGCCGCGCTGACCACCTATCTGTCGCTCGCCGGCCGCTACGCCGTGCTGATGCCCAACACCGCGCGTGGCGGCGGCATCAGCCGCAAGATCACCTCGGCCCAGGACCGCTCGCGGCTGAAGGAAGTGGTGCAGGACCTCGACGTGCCCGAGGGCATGGGGATCATCCTACGCACCGCCGGCGCCTCCCGCAGCAAGCCGGAGATCAAGCGCGACTTCGAGTACCTGATCCGGATGTGGGAGACGGTGCGCGACCTGACCTTGAAGTCGCAGGCGCCGACGCTGGTCTATGAGGAAGGCTCGCTGATCAAGCGCTCGCTGCGCGACCTCTACAACAAGGAGATCGACGAGATTCAGGTGGCGGGCGAAGCCGGCTACCGCGAAGCGCGCGACTTCATGAAGATGCTGATGCCGGCCAACGTGCGCGCGGTGAAGCAATATCGCGACGGCCAGCCGCTGTTCTCGCGCATGGGCGTCGAAAGCCAGCTCGACGCGATGTTCTCGCCGACTGTGCAGTTGCGCTCCGGCGGCTACATCGTGATCAACCAGACCGAGGCGCTGGTCTCGATCGACGTCAACTCCGGCCGCGCCACGCGCGAGCACCATATCGAGGACACCGCGCTCAAGACCAATCTGGAAGCCGCGGAAGAAGTCGCGCGTCAATTGCGTCTGCGCGATCTCGCGGGCCTGATCGTCATCGACTTCATCGACATGGACGAGAAGCGCAACAACCGTGCGGTCGAGCGCAAGCTGTCCGACTGTCTGCGCCAGGACCGTGCCCGGATCCAGGTCGGCCGCATCTCGCATTTCGGCCTCCTGGAAATGTCGCGCCAGCGCATCCGCGCCAGCGTGCTGGAGAGCTCGACCGAGCCCTGCCCGCAATGCGGCGGAAGCGGTCACGTCCGTTCGGTCTCGTCGGTGGCGCTGCAGCTGCTGCGCGGCATCGAGGAGATCCTGATGAAGGGCGCGACCCACAATCTGGTGGTCCGCACCCGCACCGATGTCGCCCTCTACGTGCTCAACCACAAGCGCGGCCATCTGCGCGACCTCGAGGACTCCTTCCGCGTCTCGCTGTCGATCGTCGCCGACGCCACGGTGCACGGCCAGCAATCCTACATCATCGATCGCGGCGAGCAGGTGCATACGCTCGAAGCCGCCAAGGCGCTGCTTGCTGCACAAGCTGCCGCTGCGCCGGCGCAGGCCGATGAGCCGGATGACGAGGAAGAACTGTTCGAATACGAGGCCGAGATCGAGACCGACGAGACCGAAGGCCTCGTCGACGACCGGGCGGCCGGCGAGGAAGCAGGTGCCGCTGACGGCGAAGGCGACGGCCAGCGCCGCAAGCGCCGCCGTCGGCGCCGCGGCCGTGGTGGCGCCAACGAGCCGCGTGACGGTGCTCCGCAGCCGCGCGAGGACGGCGATCTGATGCATGTCCTGCCTGATGGCACCGAGGTGGTTGCCGCCGCGGATGCGGAAGGCGACGAGGATGAAGGCGGCGAAGCGCAGGGCGCGGCCGGCGACGACCCGGCCGGCAACGGCGATCGCCGTCCACGACGCCGCGGACGTCGTGGCGGCCGCCGGCGGCGCGGCACTGGCGGACCGGAAGACGGTCTCGCCGGATCGATCTCCGATGAGTTGAGCCCCGCGGCGGCCCCCGAGGCCACCGATGCGGTCGCCGATTTCGACAGCCACGATGCGGAGCCGGCGCCCTCGCTCGCGCAGCCCGAGCTGTTTGCCCCGCCGGCGGAATGGCAGCCGATCGAGGCCGCACCGGTTGAGGCGATTGCAGCACCCGAGCCCGAGCCCGAGCCTGTCGTGGCGCCTGCCGCCGAGGACACGGCGGACGCCGACCGCGCCCAGCGGCGCCGCTCGACGGTGCGTGAAAAGGTCAGCTTCGCGTCGAACCCGCAGCCCGAGGCCGCGGCGCTGGCTCAGAGCCCGGCGGAGGAAGCTGCCCCCGCCCCTGAACCCGCGGCCGCTGCCCCGCAGTCCACACCGGACGCCGCCACGGCCGAGGCTCCGGCCCGCAAGGGCTGGTGGTCGCGCCGCTTCGGCGGCGGCGGCAACTAGCGCCACCTGGAAGTCAAAACGCCCCGTTCACGCCGGGCGTTTTTATTGCACAGGCCATCCGTTCGTCAGACGCCGGCGTGACGGAGCCTGACGGAGACGGATCCCGATGCAAAGCGCGATCGTTCTTGGCGGCGGCATGGTGGGCGTCAGCACGGCGCTACACCTGCAACGCCGCGGCTGGTCGGTGACGCTCGTCGATCGCAAGGAACCGGGCCGCGAGACCAGCTACGGCAATGCCGGCATCATCCAGAGCGAGGCGGTGCGGCCCTATCCGATGCCGCGCGATCCGGCCACGCTTGCCAGGATCGCGATGGGACGCACCAACGACGTGCGTTACCGTCTGGCCTCGTTGCCCCGGCACGCCGGTCCGCTGCTGCGCTATTGGTGGAACTCGACGCCCGAGCGGCACCGCGAAGCCACCATCGCCTGGGCGCGCCTGATCGCCTACGCCACGGCAGAGCATGACACGCTGATCCGCGATGCGCATGCCGACAATCTGATCCGCCGCGCCGGCTATCGCCTGCTGCATCGCGACCCGGCGGCACTGGAGCAGGCGATCGCAGTCGCCGAAGAGAACCAGCGTGACTTCGGCGTGCAGTTTCGCGTGCTTGACGGCAGCGAGCTCGCCAAGGCGGAGCCCTTGCTGCGCGACGACTTGCCCGGCGCCATTCACTGGCTTGGGCCATGGACCGTGTCGGACCCTGGCGGCCTGGTCTCGGCCTATGCCGGATTGTTCGAGCGTCTCGGCGGCACGCTGCTGCGCGGCGACGCGCAGACGCTGACCGAGACCACAACCGGCTGGTCGGTCGACACGACCGGCGGCCGGATCGATGCCGCCCACATCGTGATCACGCTCGGGCCATGGTCACCGCAATTGCTGCGCAAGTTCGGCTACCGGATCCCGCTGGTGCGCAAGCGCGGCTACCATATGCATTACCAGGGCGGTCGCTCGCTCGACCTGCCGCTGGTCGACACAGCGAATGGCTATGCGATGGCGCCGATGGCCAAGGGGGTCCGCATCACGACCGGCGCGGAGCTGACCAGCCCCGACGCGCCGGCGACGCCGATTCAGCTTGGCCATGCCGAAGCGGCCGCACGCGAGCTGATCGAGATCGGCAGCCGCGTCGAGCCCGAGCCCTGGTTCGGCACCCGCCCCTGCACCACCGACATGCTGCCGGTGCTCGGACCTGCGCCGCGCCATCGCGGGCTGTGGGTGAATTTCGGTCACGGCCACCAGGGCTTTACGCTGGGCCCGGCGACGGCGCGGGTGCTGGCCGAAACGATGAACGGCGAGGCATCCTCGGTGGACACCTCGCCGTATCGGCTGGATCGCTTCTGACCGCTGACGCGGATTTACTCCGTCGTCAGCGCGGTCTCCAGGTCGGTCGGGTCGATCTGCCGGGCGAGATTGGCGTTGAGCTTGTCGCGATCGAGCTCGCCTTCCCACCAGGCGACGATCACGCAGGCGACGCCGTTGCCGCACAGATTGGTCAGCGCGCGGCACTCGCTCATGAACTTGTCGATGCCGAGCACGATCGCCATGCCCGGCACCAGCCGCGGATCAACCACGGCAAGCGTTGCCGCCAGCGTGATGAAGCCCGCGCCGGTGATCCCCGAGGCGCCCTTCGAAGTCAGCATCGCCACCACCAGGATCGTGAGCTGCTGACTGAACGAGAGGTCGTAGCCCAGCGCCTGCGCGATGAACAACGTCGCCAGCGTCATGTAGATGTTGGTGCCGTCGAGGTTGAACGAATAACCCGTGGGCACCACGAGGCCGACCACCGACTTCGAGCAGCCGAGGCGCTCGAGCTTCTCCATCAATGACGGCAGCGCGCTCTCGGAGGACGAGGTGCCGAGCACGATCAGGAGCTCGTCCTTGATGTAGGCCAGGAACCTGAAGATCGAGAACCCGGCGATCCGCGCGATGATGCCGAGCACCACGAGGACGAACAGGGCTGCGGTCAGATAGAAGGTCGCAATCAGCCCCATCAGGTTGAGGATGGCGCCGGTGCCGAACTTGCCGATGGTGAAGGCCATCGCGCCGAACGCACCGATCGGCGCTGCCCGCATCACGATCGAGATCACGCCGAACACCGCATGCGCGGCGTCGTCGATGAACGAGCGGATGGTGTGGCCGCGCTCGCCGAGGCCCATGATCGCAAAGCCGAACAGCACCGAGAACAGCAGCACCTGCAGGATCTCGCCCTGCGCGAAGGCGCCGACCACGGTGTCCGGAATGATGTGCAGCACGAAGTCGACGCTCTTCTGCGCTTCCGCCTGCTTGGCATAGCCGGCAACCGCCTGGGCGCTCGCCGCCGCGCCACCGAAGCCCGCGCCCGGCTTCACGATATTGCCGACGAGCAATCCGATCACCAGCGCGAAAGTCGAGACGACCTCGAAATAGACCAGCGCCTTGACGCCGATGCGGCCGACCTTCTTGGCGTCCTGGATATGGGCAATGCCCGAGACCACCGTGCAGAAGATGATCGGCGCGATCACCATCTTGATCAGCTTGATGAAGCCGTCGCCGAGCGCCTTGATCCACTCGTTGGTGGCAATGCCGGGCCACAACCAGCCAACCAGCGCGCCGAGCACGATCGCGATCAGAACCTGGACATAGAGAATCTTGTACCACGGCTTGCCACCGGCAGACGCCGGTGAAGCCGTGGCAACGGTTGCCGTTGCCATGTGTCACTCCCCCTCAGAAATGGCGGAAATAGCCAAGATCAACTTGGCCGTTCGAGTCAAACTGGAACTGTTTGCGCCCTGCCGCTTATCCGCGACGATCTGCCGCGCACCGCGCGGCCGCGATCACGGCGCCGGATGCGAAATCGATCTGTCTGACAAGACGGAAGGCTCTCGAACTTCGCGGGCTATTTAAGCCAATGCGCGATCCGCGCAACTGCTTCCTGCATCTCCGCCGCCGAGCGCGCATAGGAAAATCGGATGAAGGCACGGCCGTGGATCGGGTCGAAATCGACGCCCGGGGTCGCTGCGACATGCGCCTTCTCGAGCATCTCGCTGGCGAACGCGAAACTGTCGGAGGTGAAGTCGGAGACATCGGCGTAAAGATAGAATGCGCCGTCGGCCGGCAGGAACTTGGTCAGCCCGGCCTTGGGCAAGCCTTCGATCAGGATGCGGCGATTCTCCTGATAGCCGCGCTTGATCGCCTCCATCTCCTCGCGGCCCTCGAACGCCGCTTCGGCGGCGATCTGCGACAAGGTCGGCACCGAGATCGACAAATTCTGCTGCAGCCGCTCGATCGGCCGCACCAGCACGTCGGGCACCACCATCCAGCCGACGCGCCAGCCGGTCATGCAGAAGTACTTCGAGAACGAGTTGATCACGAGTGCGTTCGGCGACAGCTCCGCCGCCGTCACCGCAGGAAACGCGTAGTCGAGGCCGTGATAGATCTCGTCGGAGATGAAGCGGATGCCCGCGCTGTCGGCGGCGGCCATCAGGCTCGACAGCGCCTCGCGCGACATCATCGTGCCGGTCGGGTTCGCAGGGCTGCCGACCAGCACGCCCTTCAGCGGCGCCTTGCGATGGGCAGCCAGCAGCGCCTCCCCGGTCAGCGCGTGGCGGGTCTCGCCGGAGGTCTCGATCAGCACGGGCTCGCAGCCGAGCGCCGTCAGGATGTGCCGGTAAGGCGGATAGCCCGGCACGGTGACGGCGACCCGGTCGCCCGGCTCGAACATCGCAAGAAACGCCAGGATGAACCCGCCCGACGAGCCCGTGGTGACGATGATGCGCTCCGCATCGACCGCGCAGCCATACGTGTCGCGGTAATGCCGGGCGATGCGCGCGCGCAATGAGGGGATGCCGAGCGCGGAGGTGTAGTCGATCCGGCCACCGGCAAGGGCGGCCTGTGCGGCCGCGATCGCCGGCTTCGGCGCGCCCTCGGCGGGCTGCCCCACCTCCATGTGGATGACATGGCCGCCGGCGGCCTCGATTCGCGCCGCCGCGGCCATCACGTCCATCACCATGAACGGCGGAACATCGCTCCGGCCGGACGCTGTCAAAAGGCTGCTCACACGGTCTCTCGCTGTCGCTTCAGGCATGGATTTCTGCTATGGCACGGCCGCTGCCGAATTCGGGTTCCGATACCGGCTACCGCCCCAGACTGGCCGCATTCGGTGGCTCCTTATAACGCTTTCAGGCCAAGTGAATACCCGGTTCGCGTGAAGAAGAACTGCAAAAACAACAGACTGTGCCACGCGCCTGATCCGGTCGGGTCGGGAACCGGACTTTGCCGCGGCGCGGCCAGCCATCGCCGATAGATCGCCCATGCTGTTCCGCCTCACGCTGCGCACCAAGACCTCCAAGCTGACCGCATTGCTCACCGCGGTTGCGCTCGCCGTCGGCCCCGTCGTCCCTGCGCGCGCCCAGCAGAAGGGCCCGCCGGTGCTGCGCGACACCGAGTCCGAGCAGCTGCTGCGCGAATATACCAGGCCGATCCTGCGCGCCGCGGGTCTGGAGAAGCAGAACATCCAGATCGTGATCATCAACGACGGTTCGTTCAACGCCTTCGTCGCCGACGGCCGCCGCATCTTCGTCAATTACGGCGCGCTGCTGCAGTCGGAGACACCGAACCAGATCATCGGCGTGCTGGCGCATGAAACGGGCCATCTGGCCGGCGGCCATCTCGCCAAGATGCGCGAGCAGCTTGCGCAGGCGCAGACCCAAATGATCATCGCGATGCTGCTCGGCGTCGGTGCGCTGGCCGCAGGCGCTGCGGGCGGCGGTGTTGGAAACGGCCTCTCCAGCGCTGGAGCTGCCGCAATCTCGGCGCCGCAGTCGGTCATTCAGCGCACGCTGCTCTCCTACCAGCGCCAGCAGGAGGAAAACGCCGACCGCGCCGGCGTCAAGTTCCTGAACGCGACCGGCCAGTCGGCCAAGGGCATGTACGAGACGTTCAAGCGCTTTACCGACGAGAGCCTGTTCGCCGCGCGCGGCGCCGACCCCTATTTGCAGTCGCACCCGATGCCGGTCGATCGTGTCTCGGCGCTGGCGGACCTGGCGCGCTCGAGCCCCTATTGGGACAAGAAGGACGATCCGGCGCTGCAGCTGCGCCACGACATGATGCGCGCCAAGATCTCGGGCTTCATGGAGCGGCAGGACACGGTCTATCGCCGCTATCCGCTGTCCAACACCAGCATGCCGGCGCGCTATGCCCGCGCGATCACCACCTATCTGCACGGCGACCTGCGTTCGGCGATCGCGCAGATCGACGGGCTGATCCAGGTGCAGCCCAACAATCCCTATTTCTACGAATTGCGCGGCCAGGCACTGCTCGAAGGCGGTCGGCCGGCGGAGGCCATCGCGCCGCTGCGCCGCGCGGTGCAGCTCTCCGGCAATTCGCCATTGATCGAGATGCTGCTCGGCCAGGCGCTGGTCGCCTCCGACAACAAGGGCTACACCGACGACGCGATCAACATGCTGCGCAACGCCGTGGCGCGCGAGCCGGAGGCGCCGATAGGCTATACCCAGCTCGCGATGGCGTATGGCCGCAAGGGCGACTATGCCCAGGCCGACCTTGCCTCGGCGCAGGCCGCCTATCTCCGTGGCGACAACAAGACGGCCCGCGAACTGGCCTCGCGCGCCAAGACGCGGTTTGCGATCGGCACGCCCGGCTGGGTCAAAGCTGACGACATTGTGAGCGCCAAGCCGATGCCGGGTCAGAAAAACAACTAGAAATAAACCGTAGTTCCATACAACGATCACCGAAACCGGCCCGCGGCCCTGCCGTATTTCGGGCCACCTCGAACAAGGATTTTGCCATGCCAGCGCTTCGTTTTCTCGCCCCTGCCCTGCTCGCGCTCGGCATTTGCGCCGCACCGCTGACTGCGTCCGCGCAGAGCTTCAACGATACCCAGCGGGGCGACATCGAGACCATCGTGCGCAACTACCTGATCGCGCACCCCGAGGTGCTCGAAGAGGCGATGAACGAGCTCAGCAAGCGGCAGGCCGCCGCCGAAGCCGAGAAGCATGAGCAGAGCGTCGCCAAGAACGCCGACACGATCTTCAACTCGCCGCGCGGCGTCATGATCGGCAACAAGGACGGCGACGTCACCTTCGTCGAGTTCTTCGATTACAATTGCGGCTACTGCAAGCGCGCGATGTCCGACATGCTCGACCTGATGAAGTCGGATCCGAAGCTGAAGGTCGTGCTGAAGGAATTCCCGGTGCTGAGCCAGGGCTCGGTCGAGGCCGCGCAGGTCGCGGTCGCCGTGCGCATGCAGGATCCGACCGGCAAGAAGTATCTCGAGTTTCACCAGAAGCTCCTCGGCGGCCGCGGCGCCGCCGACAAGGCGCGCGCGCTGGCGGTCGCCAAGGAAGTCGGTCTCGACATGACCAAGCTCGAGAAGGACATCGCCAGCCCCGAGGTGAAGGCGACCATCGAGGAGAACTTCCGCCTCGCCGAATCCATGGGCATGAACGGCACCCCGAGCTACGTGATCGGCAAGCAGGTCGTGATCGGCGCGGTCGGCGTCGATGGTCTCAAGGAGAAGATCGGCATTGCCCGCTGCGGCAAGGCGACCTGCTGATCGTCGCTTCACCAGCGCTCATCCATTCAGCAAAATCCGGCTGCCCTGGCAGCCGGATTTTTTATTCGCGGCACCGAACCGCTTTCGCGCTGGCTGCAACCAAGGGGCATCACCAACAACGGAAGCTGCGCGCCATGCCACTGGCCCCGCCAACACTGGCCTCGCCAACCCTTGCTCCACCAACCCTTGGCTACGATTTCACGCTGCTGAAGACGGCGCCACAGCGTGGCACCGACCACGATCACGGCTGGTGCTACGGCCTGCCGCCGGGCATTCGCAGAGAGCAATGGCCGCTCAGTCCCCACGACGGCTTTCCGATGCAGCACTGCTTCACGCTGCGCGTCCCGGCGCAGTATCGCGCCAAGGGTGACGCCTATGTCGCGCTCGCCATGTTCGCCGATCAGCAATATGACGAACCCGACGAGATCGACGCGGTCGCGCAATATCTCGCGGCAGAGACCATCGCGCGTCCAGCCGATCCCAATCTGCTGCCCTACTTCGCCTATCGGCAGAACCGTCATTCGATGGAGTTTCGGATGAAGGACATCATCGATCACAATTTTGCGGCGATCTGGCTCACCGAGACCGAGTTTGCCGGACCGCTCTGCCGGCCGCCGGAGCTTGCCGGCAATCCGCTGCTGGAAGCCAACTCGCCTCCACGCTGGCTGGTGAAGGGCGCGGCGCGCACCGCGTTCGACGTCAATGTCGGCCGCACCCGCACCGACGCGCTGGAAAAGACGTACTGGTACCGCCTGTTCGGCGGCATCCCCGAGACCGGGCACCACGCCTACGGCATCGCCCTTGCACCGCGCAACGACGATCCCAACGTCGGCAAGCCGCCGCGCGATCATCTGCTGCACAAGGGCGAGCTCGGCGACTACATCGCGCCTTCCGACGAGCAAGGCAGAGCACGCGGCCTCGAGCGTTTGCACGGCCGCAACCATCTCGGCGGCACGATGTTTCCAAACCAGTGGACGCCGAAATACAGCGCGACCTATCTCGAGATCGAAGAGCATTTCGGCGGGTTCAATTTCGGCGGCGGCAACGGCCAGCTCGACCTTGCGAGCATGGAGTTCGACTGGGCCTGCGGTTGAAACGCAAATCGTTCATCGCGCATTCACACAAGAGACAAACCGCGGGGAACCGCTAATCAATAGGAACATCGCGCATCCTCTCCCGTTGTCGGCGCGGGCAATGCTGAATAACGAGGAGAATATGATGTCTAACCGCTTTCTGATTTCGGTCGCTGCGGCGGCTTTGATCGCAGGTACCGGATTTGCGAATGCACAGAGTGCCGGCGGCGCGAACAAGGAGACCGGAGCCGGCGGTGGCGCGACCGTGCAGCACTCTGCACCGTCCGGTGGTGCATCGTCGGGCACCATGCAGCGCGATACGGGCGGCATGAAGGATGACTCGCCAGGCATGAAGGGCGCCGAGTCCGAAAAGTCCGGCCCCGCCACCAAGGGTGCACAGGAGAACACGCAGAAGTCGAAGAGCATGAGCTCGGAGAACGATGCGACCAAGGGCGCCAAGGAAGGTTCGAAGGACATGAAGGCCGAAGGCCGCGACAAGGGCGGCAACATGAAGGCCGAGGAGCATGACAAGAGCGGCAAGATGAACAACGCCGCCGAGAGCCGTGAGAAGAGCGGCGCCACCACCAACCAGAACGCTCAGACCAAGAGCCCGACCGACACCAACCGCGCCCAGACCACGACGGGCAACGCGGCGACGTCGGCCACCGCGGCGCCGCCGGCCGAGAAGCGCACCCAGATCTCGACCGCGATCAAATCGGAGCACGTCACCGAAGCCACCAACGTGAACGTCAACATCGCCGTCGGCACGCGCGTCCCGGCCGACGTGCACTTCTACCCGGTGCCGGAGCGCGTCGTGACGATCTATCCGGAGTGGCGCGGTTACGAGTTCATCCTGGTCCACGGGCGCTACATCATCGTGCAGCCGGAGACCCACGAGATCGTCTACATCATCGAGGGCTGACCTCGGCCTCGGCGCGAGGGTGCCTTGACGGGCCCTCGCCTCGATCTCAACCCCGCCCCCTCAGGGGCGGGGTTTTGCATGCGGCTGCAGCTCGCAGTCGCCAGTGGATGGCTGGCGGGAGCACAGCCGAGGGGCGCCCACCTCCGGATTTGGTTAATCAGCAATTTCCATAGGTTACGCCAGCTATCTAACAGGCCGGAGGAAGCTGTTGAAGAGGTTCCGATTTCACCTAAAGACTTCCCCTGCGGCCGGTTGTTACCTATAACCCGGCCCACTTTCCCTTCGCCGGAACCTCTGGAAATGGCTGCTGCCGGAACGATCTATGTGCTGAACGGCCCGAACCTCAACCTGTTGGGGACGCGCGAGCCGGAGACGTACGGCCATGCCACCCTCGCCGACGTCGAGAAGCTGTGCGCGGACACCGCGCGGCAGTTCGGGTTGACCGCCGATTGCCGGCAGTCCAACCGCGAGGGCGAACTGATCGACTTCATCCATGAGGCCCACGCCAAGAAGGCGGTCGGCATCATCATCAACGCCGGCGGCTACTCCCATACCTCGATCGCGCTGCATGACGCGCTGGTTGCGGTCAAGATCCCGGCCGTTGAGGTCCATGTCAGCAACATCCACGCCCGCGAGAGCTTCCGGGACCACTCGTTCACTGCTAAAGCCGCCTTCGCGTCACTTTGCGGCTTCGGCATCGACGGCTACCGGCTTGCGATCATCGGCCTCGCCACCAGGATCGGTGCGAAGGCAAAGACTTAATCGTCAATCCTGACGTTCCCCGTCACCAGACAGAGATTTCGGATCAAACAACATGGCGCGCCAGCCAGACGACAAATCAGCCGTAAAGTCCAAGAACGACTCCAAGAACGACGTCAGGAGCGACGACAGCGTCCTCATCCGCGAGCTCGCGCTGCTGCTTGCCGAGACCAACCTCACCGAGATCGAGATCGAGCGCGCCGGCCTGCGCGTCCGGGTCGCACGCAACATCAGCATCGCCGCCTCCGTGCCGTCAGCCGTGCATGCGGTTGCCGCGCCGGTGGCCGTGCCGGCTGCCGCCACTGCCGCCACCGACATGGCAAAGCACCCGGGTGTCGTGCCCTCGCCGATGGTCGGCACCGCCTACTGGGCTCCGGAACCCGGCGCCAAGCCGTTCATTGAAGTCGGCAGCAAGGTCACGGCCGGCCAGACGCTTCTGATCATCGAGGCGATGAAGACGATGAACCAGATCCCGTCGCCGCGCGCGGGCACCGTGACGCAGATCCTCATCGAGGACGGCCAGCCGGTCGAATTCGGCGAGCCGCTCGTCATCATTGAATAGCTTCCGTCAACGTCAGGCGCTGCGATGTTCGACAAGATCCTCATAGCCAATCGCGGCGAGATCGCGCTTCGCGTGCTCCGGGCGTGCAAGGAGCTCGGCATCGCCACCGTCGCGGTGCATTCCACCGCCGACGCCGACGCCATGCATGTGCGGCTCGCCGACGAGAGCGTCTGCATCGGCCCGCCGCCGTCGAAGGATTCCTATCTCAACATCCCGGCGCTGCTGGCCGCCTGCGAGATCACCGGCGCCGACGCCGTGCATCCCGGCTACGGCTTCCTGTCCGAGAATGCGCGCTTCGCCGAAATCCTCGCCGACCACAATCTGGGCTTCATCGGACCGAAGGCCGAGCACATCCGCCTGATGGGCGACAAGATCGAGGCCAAGAAGACCGCCAAGCGCCTCGGCATTCCCGTGGTGCCCGGCTCGGACGGCGCGGTGACGGCGGACGACGACGCCATGACGATCGCCAGGGAAATCGGCTTCCCGGTGCTGGTGAAGGCGGCGGCCGGCGGCGGCGGCCGCGGCATGAAGGTCGCCCACACCGAGGCTGACCTCGCGCTGGCGCTCACGACTGCGGCCAACGAAGCCAAGTCGGCATTCGGCGACGCGTCGGTCTATCTGGAGAAATACCTGCAGAAGCCGCGCCACATCGAGATCCAGATTCTCGGCGACGGCCGCGGCGGCGCCATCCATCTCGGCGAGCGCGACTGCTCGCTGCAGCGCCGTCACCAGAAGGTCTGGGAGGAAGGCCCCTCGCCGGTGCTCGCGGCCGCGGCGCGCGCCAGGATCGGCGAGACCTGCGCCAAGGCGATGCGGGACATGAAGTATCTCGGCGTCGGCACTATCGAATTCCTCTACGAGGACGGCGAGTTCTATTTCATCGAAATGAACACGCGCATCCAGGTCGAGCATCCCGTCACCGAAAGCATCACCGACATCGATCTGGTGCTCGAGCAGATCCGGATTGCGGCGGGCGGCGAGCTTCCGGCCAAGCAGAGCGACATCGCGATCATCGGCCACGCCATCGAGTGCCGCATCAATGCGGAGAACCCGCAGACCTTCCGCCCCTCGCCCGGACGGATCACGCAATTCCATGCGCCGGGGGGCCTCGGCGTGCGGATCGATTCCGCCGTCTATCAGGGCTACGTGATTCCGCCCTATTACGACTCGCTGGTCGGCAAGCTGATCGTGCACGGCAAGACCCGCGGCGAGTGCCTGATGCGGCTGCGCCGGGCGCTGGACGAGATGGTGGTCGACGGCATCGAGACGACGTTGCCGCTTTTCCGCGCGCTGGTGCGCGAGCCCGACATCATCGAGGGCGACTACCACATCCACTGGCTGGAGCAGTATCTCGCCGGCCAGCCATCCGACGCCCCGAAATAGTTTGGAACCCGGTGGAACCCAAAGCCCAGTTCAAACGTACTAAGGGTTATTGGCTTTCCACGGGGACGCATTGAATCCCACTCCTGCGAAGAGACCGTCGTGACACAAGTTTCACGACGCCGGTCCACGTTACAGATCCTGCTGCTTTCGGCGGGATTTTTCGTGCTGGTCGCGATCAGCGTGGCGTCCGTCCTGCTGGTCAACAAGGCACGCGAGGACAATGCCCTGGTGGTCCATACGGTCGAGGTCGAGAGCCAGGTCGCCAACCTGCTGCTTGACATCAGGCGCGCCGAGAGCGCGACCAGGGCCTATCTGCTGACATCAGCACCACAATACCTGTCCGAGTACCAGTCGGCCGCGGCAGGGCTCCCGGCCGCGCTCGGTCACCTTCAGATGATGACCGTCGATAATCCGGCGCAGGTCGCCAATGCCGCGAAGCTGAAGGCCGCCGTCGAGCAGCGCCTCGCCGAATTCGCCCTCGGCGTCGAGCGCGTCAAGAACAACGACGTCGCCACCAGCGTCGACATCCTGCGCAAGGGCACATCGACCGATGCGGTCGAGGCGATCGCCCGGATCGGCCGCGACATGCGCGCCGAGGAGGATCGCCTGCTGGCGGCGCGCACCGCAACCGCGGACCGGACGCAGGTGCTCGCCTCCTCCGTCACCATCGCCGGCTCCTGCATGGTGCTGGCGCTCGCCGCCCTCTCTCTCGTGCTGCTGCGGCAATCCTCGCGGGCGCGCGACGACGCCGAGGCCAGGCTGCGCGACAACTACGTCAATCTCGAAACCATCGTCGACGAGCGGACCGCCGACCTGCGCGAGGCCAACGAGGAAATCCAGCGCTTCGCCTATATCGTCAGCCACGACCTGCGCTCGCCGCTGGTCAACATCATGGGCTTCACCAGCGAGCTGGAGGAATTGCGCGGCGACATCTTCAGACGCATCGCCACGCTCAATCGCACCGCATCGCTGGCGCCGGCGATGGAAGATGCGACCGACGTGGCCGAGCCGGAGCTCGAAGGCTCCGACAAGCAGCTATCCGACGATTTCAACGAATCGCTCGGCTTCATCAAATCCTCGATCGCCAAGATGGACCGCCTGATCAGCGCCATCCTCAATCTCACCCGCGAGGGCCGCCGCGAGTTCAAGCCGGAGCGGATCGATCTCCGCGAGCTGATCGACAGCATCGTCAAGACGGTCGCGCATCAGGCCGCTGAGGCCAATGCGACCGTCGAGATCGGCGCTTTGCCGAATATCGTCAGCGACCGCCTCGCGCTGGAGCAGATCTTCTCCAACCTGATCGACAATGCACTCAAATACCTCAAGGACGGCGTCCCCGGCGAGATCGCGATCGAGGGCCGCACCAAGCTGGGCTTTGCGATCTTCGAAGTGACGGACAACGGCCGCGGCATCGATCCGAAGGACCACCAGCGCATCTTCGATCTGTTCCGCCGTGCCGGAACCCAGGACAAGCCCGGTCAGGGCATCGGGCTTGCCCATGTCCGCGCACTTGTGCGCAGACTGGGCGGCACCATGTCGGTAGCATCGGAACTTCACAACGGCAGCACGTTCACCATCACGCTGCCCATCAAATGGTCAGGCAAGAACTCAGGCAAGAACCGGGATAGGGAATCATGAGCGATCCAGTCACCATCATCATGATCGAGGACGACGAGGGCCATGCTCGCCTGATTGAGCGGAATATCCGGCGCTCAGGTGTCAACAATGAGATCGTCCCGTTCACCAACGGTACAGAGGCCGTCAACTACCTGTTCGGCAAGGATGGCAGCGCGGTCGAGCGCAAGAACCAGGCCCTGCTCATCCTGCTTGATCTCAATCTGCCTGACATGACCGGCATCGACATTCTGAAGCGGGTCAAGGAAAACAAGCATCTCAAGGCGACGCCGGTAGTCGTGCTGACCACGACCGACGACTCCCAGGAGATCAAGCGTTGCTACGAACTCGGCTGCAACGTCTACATCACCAAGCCGGTGAACTACGAAAGCTTTGCCAACGCCATTCGCCAGCTTGGCCTGTTCTTTTCCGTGATTCAGGTGCCGCCAGCTTCAATATGACCAGCGCAACGCCGACACTGCTCTATATCGACGACGACGCGGCGCTGGCGCGCCTGGTCGAACGCGGGCTGACGCGCGCGGGCTACAAGGTCGTGCACGCCGCAAGCGGCCAGGACGGTCTCGACCGGCTCGCGCAGGGCGGCATCGACGTCGTCGCGCTCGACCAGTACATGCCCGGCCTCGACGGGCTGGAGACGCTGGAGCAGATCCTCAAGATCGCGGACGCACCGCCGGTGGTGTTCGTCACCGCCTCGCAGGATTCGGCGATCGCCGTCACCGCGCTGAAGGCCGGCGCGGCGGACTATCTGGTCAAGGACGTCAGGGGCGAATTCATCCCCCTGCTCCAGGTCGCGGTGAACGGCGCGATCAGGCGCGCCGCGATCCAGAAGGCGCGCGACGAGGCCGAGGCCGAGGTGCACGCTTCACGCGACCGCTACGCCGCGCTCGCCGCCGAGCGCGAGGTTCTGTTGCGCGAGGTCAACCATCGCGTCGGCAATTCGCTGCAGATCATCGCCTCGCTGCTGCATCTGCAGGCCAATTCTTCGACCCAGCAGGACGTCAAGGCGGCGCTCACCAATGCGATGGGCCGTGTCGCAGCCGTCGCGCAGGTGCATCGCCGCCTCTACACCTCGCACGATTTCAAGACGGTGATGCTCAACCAGTATCTCGAGGCGCTGCTCGAGGATCTCAGGCGATCGGCCGAAGGCAACAAGATGTCGCGGCTGACGCTGAAGGCCGATCCGGTCGAGATCGATCCGGACCGCGCGGTCGCGATCGGCATCATCGTCAACGAACTGGTGATGAACGCCGTGAAATACGCCTATCCCGACGGCGCCGGCCCGATCCATGTCGAGCTGAAGCCACAGGCGGACGATTTGCAGCTTGCGATCAGCGATGAAGGCGTGGGCTTCTCCGACAAGGCCGATCCGCGCGGCACCGGCATGGGCCAGCGCATCGTCGCGGCGATGGCCGTCAAGCTCGACGCCAGCGTCGAGCGCGACCCCAGCCAGAAAGGCACCCGCTTCGTGGTACGGTTCCCGCGCGTCACCCTCGCTCGGGCGAAGTCGACAAGCGTCGCCGCCAGTTAGGCCGCTGACGGTAGCGGATTGATCGAGTTTTCGCGTTGGCGTTAACGGCCGCGTCACCCTGTTGTTCGATCGCAGCCGCCTGCCCTGACCGGGTTAAGACAAATCTGGGCATTGCTTGCCATGCTTTTCCCCCAGCTTGGCAGGAACGGCACGATGTTCGAGCGCAGGGTGGTTTTCGGAAAGAAGCAGGCGACCGCGGGTGATCCTAGGGAGCCCTTGCGTCCGGCACCGGGTGCCGACGGCGCGGCACCCAGCTTTCACAAGAGGCAGTGGGAAGATCCGCGGATCGGGCCGATGCTGCGCGATGCGGGGTTCGTGCCCGACGACGCAACCAGCATCGTGCCGGCGGCGGACAATCGCCTTGCCGTGTTTGCCGCGGCCAACCAACGGCTGCAGGAGCGCACCGAGAGTTTCAACCGTGACATGACGGCGCGCCACGGCCACTGCCATGCGTTGCCCTTCCTGGTCATCGACCACAAGATCTGGGACGGGCCGCATGGCGCGTTTCTCTACGCGCAGCTGGATCTGATCGGCTACGACGAGTGGAACGTGATCATGCTGGCGGAGGATCAGCAGACCACGGAAGCATGCGGCCTGGCGGGCCATCCCGGCTTCCTTCCGGCGGTGACGCAGCTCATGACCGAGCATGTGATCGCGTGGGAGGCGCGGCACAACGCCTTGCTCAAGGAATTCGGAATGACCGCGAGCGGCGGCCACCACGTCCCGCACGAGCAATATGAAATGGAAAAGGACGCGCTGCGCCGGGAGATCATCGACAAGGCCGGCTGGATGAAGCTGCGCATCATCGACGACCTTCTGAGCAAGAGCTAAACCCTCAATCAGGCCGATCGCGCTGCCGCCGCGGGCGATGCGGACGGCAATCCTGGCATGGCGCGCCGAAGATCACCTGCGACGGATAGGGCCGCGCGGAGTGATACGGCGTCGAGCCGAACAGACCCGCTGCGCCGAAGCCCGCGCTGAAGGGATCGGCGGCGAAGCTGCCCGGAAAGGAGCCGTTGCTGCGGAAATCGCGATCGTCGTTCCTGCCGTCGAAATATGCACCGCCGGTGCTGCCGTAACGCAGCGGCCGTTGCGGCGCCAAGTCATGAGACAGGTTCTGGGCCGAGGCAGCGGCCGTGCCGAGCGCGATGGCAGCGCAGGCGATCAATGCTCTGATAGCGGTCATGGCCAAGGCCTTCATTGCGGAATGGTCCCCCAATCACCCTTCCAGGCGATCAGGCGTCCCTTGCCGAATTGCAGATAGAGCCCGTCGCTGCGCCGCGACAGCACGCTGCCCCTGACATTGGGCAGCGCGACGAACAGTTCATTGCCCGGCGTGCCGCGAACGTAGTTCAGGGGAACGCCGAGTGACTGGCTGGCCTGGTCGGGGTTCATGCCGAAGGCGAGCGGAATGCTGTTGGGTGGCCGCTGCTGCGCCCGGGCCGCGCCGGCCGGCGCACCGAGCGCGATGACGAGAGTAACGACGAGGAGTGTGACGAACCGCTGCATGACCGACCTCATGGCACTGCCGCCGCGAGCGTGCCGGCCGGTGTCCAGCCGCCACCGAGCGCCTGGAACAGGCTGCTCGCCGCCAGCAGCTTGTTGAGCCGCACCGAGACAAGATTGAGTTCAGCCGTGAACAGCGTCTGCTGTGTCTGCAGCACCGTGATGAGATTGACCGTGCCGCCGCGCAGCTGCGTCTCAGAGACCTCGAACGCCTTGCGCGAGCTCGCCACCACGTCGGACTGCAGCCGCTCCTGCAGCGTATACTTCTGCAACGCGATCAGCGCCTTCTCGACATCGGCGAAGGCCGACAGTACCGCCTTGCGATAGGCCTGCAGGTTTTGCAATTGCTGGCCCTTGGCGAGCTTGAGCTGGCTCTCCAGCAGGAAGCCGTCGAACAGCGGCTGGGTCAGCCCGGCGGCGAGCGTGTAGTACCAGGCGCCCGGCGCAAACAGCGAGGCGAGCGCCGCGCTCTGGAAGCCCGTGGTGCCGGTCAGCTGGATCTGCGGGAAGAACGCCGCGCGCGCCGCGTCGACGCTGAAATTGGAGGCCGCGAGCTGCGCCTCGGCCTGGCGGACGTCAGGCCGCTGGTAGAGCAATTCCGACGGCATCCCCGGCGTGATGCGGGGCACCGCGATCTGCGTGGTGCTGCCGCCGCGCACCGAGAAATCAGCCGGCGCGCGCGCCACCAGCAGCGCGAGCGCCGCAGTGTTTTGTCCCAGCGTCACCTCGAGCGGCGGGATCGCCGCGCGCTGCGTGGCGACCAGCGCCTCCTGCTGCGACAGGTCCAGTTGCGAGGCGGTGCCACCGGCGAATTGCGACTTGATCAGGGTCAGGATGCGGTCGGCCGCCGCCAGATTACGGCGCGTGGCCTTGATCTGGTCCTGCGCCGCCAGCACCTGGAAATAGGTGTTGGCCACCGTCGCCATCGTGGTCAGCGCGACCACTTCGCGATTGTAGCGGGCAACCGTCGCGCTCTCTTCCGACGCCGACAGCGTCGCGCGGTTCTTGCCCCAGAAGTCGACGATGTAGCTCGCGCTCAGCCCCAGACTGTACTGCGAGAACGTGCTGCCCCCAGCGAGCGATGAACTCGATCCTGTGGCCACACGCTGACGCTCGGCATTCGCCGATCCCGAGATCGACGGCAGCAGCGCCGCGCCGGACACGCCGGCCTGCGCGTCGGCCTGCACGATCTGGGCGATCGCCACCGCGATATCGAGATTGTATTGCTGCGCGGACTCCATCAGCCCGGTCAGCTCGGGCGAGCGGAAGCCGCGCCACCAGGCGAGCGCCGGAACGGCGGCGTCGGCATCACCCTTGGCCGCGGCGCGATAGCTCGCCGGCACTTCGAGACTGAGCTCGGGCTTCTCCACCCCGGGAATGCAGCCGGTCAGGCCAAGGCTCAGACCAAGGCTGAGGCCGCCGAACGCGGCCACGCGCCGAAACCGGACCGGTTTCCGCAAGATTCGAAGACTATGCAACGCTGCACCTGTCGGCATTTACTCGCCCGGTTGAAGTGAGGAGCCCGGCATCCGCACGGCGCTGCCGCGGCGGACGCGCAGGGCCCACAAGCGGAACCGGTCGAGATAGAGGTAGATCACCGGCGTCGTGTAGAGCGTCAGGACCTGGCTCAGGATCAGGCCGCCGACGATGGCGATGCCGAGCGGCTGCCGCAGCTCGCCGCCGTCGCCCATCCCGATCGCGAGCGGCACGGCGCCGAGCAGCGCGGCCATCGTCGTCATCATGATGGGACGGAAGCGCAGCAGGCATGCCTCCTTGATCGCCTCGAACGGCTCCAGCCCGCGCCTGCGTTCCGCGTCCAGCGCAAAGTCGATCATCATGATGGCGTTCTTCTTCACAATGCCGATCAGCAGGATGACGCCGATCAGCGCCATGATACTGAACTCGGTCTTGAATGCCATCAGCGCCAGCAAGGCACCCACACCTGCGGAGGGCAGTGTGGACAAGATGGTCAGCGGATGGACGTAGCTCTCATAGAGCACGCCCAGCACGATGTAGATCGTGACGATCGCGGCCAGGATCAGGAACGGCTGGTTGCTCAGCGAATCCTGGAACGCCTTCGCCGAGCCCTGGAAGGTGCCGCGGATCGTGGCCGGGACGCCGATCCGGTTCATCGTCGCCTCGATACTGCCGACCGCGGTGCTCAGCGACACGTTCGGCGGCAGGTTGAACGAGATGGTGTTGGCGACCAGGAGGCCCTGGTGGTTGACCGCAAGCGGCGTCGCGCCCTGCTTGAACGCCGCGACCGCCGACAGCGGGATCATGGTCTCGCTGTTGGTCGAGACCGCCGATCCGGTCGAGGCCACGCCCTTCCCGGTCGAGCCGATCGAATTGGTGGCCTGGTTGCGCGCGGCCTGGGCATTGGCCGAACTGGCCGCGCTCGAGGCTCCCGGCGCCACCACGGTGCCCGCCACCGCGTTGGTCGATTGCGAGCCGCCGACCGATCCGCCCGACGTGCTGATATAGACGTCCTTCAGCGTCTCGGGGTTCTGCCAGTAGCGCGGCGCGACCTCCATGATGACGTGGTACTGGTTGCGCGCGACATAGATCGTCGAGACCTGGCGCTGGCCGAAGGCGTCGTAGAGGGTGTTGTCGATCTGGCTCACCGTGATGCCGAGCCGGGCCGCGGCGTCGCGGTCGATCACGAGGTCGGATTCCAGCCCCTTGTTCTGCTGGTCGCTGTTGACGTCGGCGAGGTTCGGATCGCGCTGCATGGCCGCGGCGATCTTCGGCGTCCAGTCATTGAGCTCCTCCAGCGTCGAGCCCTGCAACGTGTACTGATACTGCGCGTTCGAGGCCCTGCCCCCGACCCTGATGTCCTGCACCGCTTGCAGGAACAGGCTGGCGCCGGGCACCACCGCCATCTCCCGGCGCAACCGCGAGATCACGCCGTCGGCGCCGATCTTGCGCTGGTCGAGCGGGCGCAGCGAGACGAACACGAAACCGGAATTGGTCTGGCCGCCGCCGGTGAAGCCGACCACCGTCTCGACCGCCGGATCCTTCTGGATGATGCCGACGAACTGCGCGAGCTTCTGCTGCATCAGCTGGAACGACACGCTCTGGTCGGCCTGGATCGAGCCGACCAGCCGCCCGGTGTCCTGCTGCGGGAAGAAGCCCTTCGGGATCACGTCGTAGAGATAGAAGTTGAGGCCGAACACCGCCGCCAGGATCAGCATCACCGACAGCGGATGCGCCAGCGCCGCGGTCAGCGTCCTGCGATAGAAATTCAGCATCGCCTCGAAGAAGCGGTCGCTGGCCCAATAGAGCCGGCCGTGGCGTCCGCGGTCCGGCTTGAGCAGCACCGCGCACATCATCGGGGTGGTCGCCAGCGAGACCGCGAGCGAGATCAGGATCGAGATCGAGATCGTCATCGCGAATTCGCGGAACAACCGCCCGACGATGCCGGCCATCAACAGGATCGGGATGAACACCGCGATCAGCGAGATGCTCATCGACAGCACGGTGAAGCCGACCTCGTTGGCGCCCTTCAGCGCCGCCTCGAGCGGGCTCAGGCCCTCCTCGATGTAGCGGGTGACGTTCTCCAGCACGACGATGGCGTCGTCGACCACGAAGCCGGTCGCGACCGTCAGCGCCATCAGCGACAGATTGTCGAGGCTGTAGCCGATCAGGTACATCGCCCCGAAGGTCGCCACCAGCGACACCGAGACCGCCACCACTGGGATCAAGGTGGCGCGCAAATTGCGCAGGAAGGCGAACACCACGATGATGACCAGCATCACCGCCAGAACCAGCGTTCGCTCGACGTCGCGGAGCGAGGTGCGGATGGTTGTCGAGCGGTCGACCGCGAGACCGATGTCGATCGCCGGCGAAATCGAGGCCTGCAATTGCGGCATCAGCCCCTTCACCAGGTCAACGGTACTGATGATGTTGGCGTTCGGCTGCCGGTAGAGGATCAGCAGCACCGCGGGCTTGCCGTTGGCGAGCCCGGCATTGCGCAAATTCTCGACGCCGTCGGCCACCTCACCGACATCGGAGAGGTGAACCGGCGCGCCATTGCGGTAGGCCACGATCAGCGATCTGTAGTCGTCGGCCTTGTTGGCCTGATCGTTGGCGTAGACCTGGTAGCGCTGGTCGCCGACATCGATGCCGCCCTTGGGGCTGTGGGCGTTGGCGCTCGACAGCGCCGCGCGGACGTCTTCCAGACCGATGCCGTATTTGTAGAGCGCCTGCGGGATCAGATCGACGCGCACGGCGGGCAGCGAGCTGCCGCCGACCACGACCTCGCCGATGCCCTCGACCTGCGACAGCTTCTGCGCCAGCACCGTGGAGGCGGCATCATAGAGAGCGCCGCGGGTCAGCGTATCCGACGTCAGCGTCAGGATCAGGATCGGCGCGTCGGCCGGGTTGACCTTGCGGTAGGTCGGATTGCTGCGCAGGCTGGTCGGCAGATCGGCCCGCGCCGCATTAATTGCGGCCTGCACGTCCCGCGCCGCGCCGTTGATGTCGCGATTCAACCCGAACTGCAGCGTGATCCGGGTCGAGCCGACCGAGCTCGACGACGTCATTTCAGTCACATCGGCGATCTGGCCGAGATGCCGCTCAAGCGGGCTGGCGACCGTGGTCGCGACGTCC
Organism: Bradyrhizobium sp. USDA 3240; assembly: GCF_054063295.1. Classification (NCBI taxonomy): domain Bacteria; kingdom Pseudomonadati; phylum Pseudomonadota; class Alphaproteobacteria; order Hyphomicrobiales; family Nitrobacteraceae; genus Bradyrhizobium; species Bradyrhizobium sp. USDA 3240. The sequence continues at coordinate 8,430,421 of NZ_JBSSGD010000002.1, read as the reverse complement.
TGCGGGCTGGCGCCAGGCAACGTCGCCTGCACCGAGATGGTCGGAAAATCCACCTGCGGCAGCGGCGACACCGGCAGCTTGAAGAATGCGACAAGACCGGCCGCCGCAAGCCCGAACGTCAACAGTGTGGTTGCGACCGGCCGGCGGATGAAGGGCGTTGACGGATCCATGGCTCAACGCGACCCGCTCGCCTCGCCGACCTCGTCCGCCCGCCCTGCAAACCGCAGCGCCAGGCGATCGAACCAGAGATAGATCACGGGCGTCGTGAACAGGGTCAGCAGCTGGCTCACCAAAAGGCCGCCGACGATCGAGATGCCGAGCGGATGCCGGAGCTCGGAGCCCGCGCCGCTGCCGAGCATCAGCGGCAGCGCGCCGAGCATGGCTGCCATCGTCGTCATGATGATCGGCCGGAACCGCAGCAGGCAGGCCTGGTAGATCGCCTCCCGCGGCGGCTTGCCCTCGTTGCGCTCGGCATCGAGCGCGAAGTCGATCATCATGATCGCGTTCTTCTTCACGATGCCGATCAGAAGGATGATGCCGATGATCGCGATGATGGTGAGGTCCTGGCCTGCCATCATCAGCGCCAGCAACGCGCCGATGCCGGCCGAAGGCAGCGTCGAGAGGATGGTCAGCGGATGGATGAAGCTCTCATAGAGCACGCCCAGCACGATGTAGACCGTGATGATCGCGGCGAGGATCAGGAACAGCTGGTTGGACAGCGAGGACTGGAACGCCAGCGCCGCGCCCTGGAAGCTCGTGATCATGCCGAGCGGCTGGTTGATCTCGGCCTGCGCCTGCTTGATCGCGGTCACCGCGCCGCCGAGCGAGGCGCCCGGCGCCAGGTTGAACGAGACCGTCGCCGACGGGAACTGGCCGAGATGCGAGACCTGCAACGGCGCGGTCTCGACCCGCATCCTGGCCATGACGGACAGCGGCACCGGCGTCGAGCCCACCGACGACGGCAGATAGATCGACGACAGCGAATCCAGCGAGTTCTGCAACGACGGATCGGCCTCGAGAATGACGCGGTACTGGTTCGAATTGGTAAAGACGGTGGAGACGATGCGCTGGCCGTAGGAATCGTACAGTGCGTTGTCGATCGTCGCCGGCGTGATGCCGAACCGCGCCGCCTGGTCGCGATCGATGTCGACGAACACCGACAGCCCCTGCGCGGAAATATCGCTGGTGACGTCGCTGAGCTCCGGCAATTCCCTGAGCTTGTCGACCAGCTTCGGCGTCCATTCCGCGAGCTCGTTCGGGTCGGCGTCCTGCAGGATGAACTGATACTGCGTGCGGCTCACGGTGCCTTCGATGGTGAGGTCCTGGACCGGCTGCATGTAGAGCGTGATGCCGGTCAGATCAGCCGTACTGGCCTTGATCCGGTTCATGATCGTCGCGACGCCGGCCCTGCGCTGCTCGTGCGGCTTCAAATTGATCAGGATGCGGCCGCTGTTGAGCGTGGTGTTGGTGCCGTCGACGCCGATGAACGACGACAGGCTCTCGACGTCGGGATCCCTGAGGATCGCGCTGGCGAGCCGCTGCTGCCGCTCGGCCATCGCCGCATAGGACACTGATTGCGGCGCCTCCGAGATCGCCTGGATCACGCCGGTGTCTTGCACCGGAAAGAAGCCCTTGGGGATGACCACGTAGAGCAGCGCCGTGAGACCAAAGGTGGCGAGCGCGATCAGCAGTACGAACGTCTGGCGGTCGAGCACCCAGTTGAGCATCCGGCCGTAGATCGCGATGACGGCGTCGAAGCCTTCCCGGCTGAGCCGCTGGAAGGTGTTCTCGCGCGTCATGCTCTCCGGCTTCAGCAGTTTTGCGCAGGCCATCGGCACCAGCGTCAGCGACACCACGGCGGAGATCAGGATCGTGACCGACAGCGTGATCGCGAATTCGCGGAACAGGCGGCCGACGACGTCGCCCATGAACAGCAGCGGGATCAGCACCGCGATCAGCGACACCGTCAGCGAGATGATGGTGAAGCCGATCTGCTCGGAGCCGCGCAGCGCCGCCTCGAGCGGCGATTCGCCCTCCTCAATGTAGCGCGAGATGTTCTCGATCACGACGATGGCGTCGTCGACCACGAAGCCGGTCGCGATCGTCAGCGCCATCAGCGACAGATTGTTCAGGCTGAAGCCGAACAGATACATCGCGCCCAGCGTGCCGACCAGCGACAGCGGCACCGACAGGCTCGGAATCAGCGTGGCGCGGGTCGAGCGCAGGAACACGAAGATCACCAGCACGACCAGGATCACCGCAAGCGCCAGCTCGTATTCGACGTCGCGGACCGAGGCCCGGATCGTCACGGTCCGGTCGGTCAGGATGTTGAGGTCGATCGCGGCCGGCAGCGTCGCCTGCAGTTGCGGCAGCAGGTCCTTGATGCCCTGGACCACCGAGATCACGTTGGCGCCGGGCTGGCGCTGGATGTTGAGGATGATCGCCTGCGTCTCGTTCATCCAGGCGCCGAGCTTGTCGTTCTGCGCGCCGTCGACGACGTTGCCGACGTCGCTGAGGCGGACCGGCGAGCCGTTCTTGTAGGCGACGATCAGCGAGCGGTAGTCGCTGGCATTGCGGATCTGGTCGTTGGCATTGATGGTGTAGGCCCGCATCGCGCCGTCGAAATTGCCCTTCGGCGTATTGACGTTGGCGTTGCCGAGCGTGGTGCGGAGATCGTCGATGTTCAGCCCATAGGCCGCGAGCTTGCGGATGTCGGCCTGGATGCGCACCGCGGGCCGCTGGCCGCCACTGATGCTGACGAGGCCGACGCCGGGCAATTGCGAGATCTTCTGCGCCAGTCGCGTGTCGACGAAGTCCTGCACCTGGGTCAGCGGCATGGTCTTCGAGGTCAGGCCCAGAGTGAGGATCGGCGCGTCGGCCGGATTGACCTTGGCGTAGATCGGCGGCGCCGGCAGGTCCGACGGCAACAGGTTGCCCGCGGCGTTGATCGCGGCCTGCACCTCCTGCTCGGCGACGTCGAGCGAGATCGACAGGCCGAACTGCAGCGTGATGACAGATGAACCGGCAGAGCTCACCGAGCTCATCTGGTTCAGATTCGGCATCTGGCCGAATTGCACCTCGAGCGGCGCCGTCACCGACGACGTCATCACGTCAGGGCTGGCGCCCGGATAGAAGGTCTGCACCTGGATGGTCGGATAATCGACTTCCGGCAGCGCCGCGACGGGGAGGAATCTGAACGCCAGCATGCCCGACAGCATGATGGCGATCATCATCAGGGTCGTCGCCACCGGCCGCAGGATGAATGGCCGCGACGGGTTCATTTCGTCTGCCCGTCCGCGGGACCCTTATGGTCGCCGCCTCCCGGCTTGTCGGGAGCAGCGCCGCCTCCCTTGGCGGCGCCATTCGCCGTCCCCTTGGCCGCGCCGGCCGGGCTCGCGGCATCGGCGGCGGAGCGCACCACCACCTTGGCGCCCTCGCGCAGCTTGTCGGCGCCGTCGATCACGATGCGATCGCCGGGCACAAGCCCTGAGAGCACCTCGACGCGGTCGCCGTCGGTGACGCCGATTTTCACCGGCCGCACCGAGACCGTGCTGTCGGCGTTGACGAGATAGACGAAGGTGCCGGGGACGCCGCGCTGGATGCCGGCGGTCGACATCGTCGTGGCATCCTTGTGGGTGTCGAGCAGCAGGCGGATGTTGACGAACTGGTTCGGATACAGCGTGCGTTTCTCGTTCTCGAACTGGGCGCGCAGCTTGATCGTGCCGGTGGTCGCATCGATCTGGCTGTCGAAGGTCTGCAGCGACCCGTCGGCGAGCTTGTTGGCGCCGCTGCGGTCATAGGCCGCCGTCGGCAGCACCGCGCCCTCCTTCAACCGCTTCGCGACCGCCTGCAGATTGTCCTCCGGCAGCGTGAACAGCACGCTGATCGGCTCGAGCTGCGTGATCACGACAAGGCCGTTGGTGTCGCCCGGCGTCACGTAGTTGCCGAGGTCGACCTGGCGCAGTCCGACCCGCCCGTTGATCGGCGAGACGATGTGACAATATTGCAAATTCACTTCGGCCGATTTCACCGACGCGCGGTCGGCCTCGACCGTGCCCTGATACTGCGCAACCAGCGCGACCTGGGTATCGAGCGTCTGATGCGGCACGGCGTTCTGCGTGGCGAGGTTCTGGTAGCGGGTGAGATCGACCTGGGCGCCCTTCAGCTGCGCCTCGTCGCGCGCCAGAGTGCCCTTGGCCTGCGCCAGCGTCGCCTCATAGGGACGCGAATCGATCTCGGCGATCAGGTCACCCTTCTTGACCTCATCGCCCTCCTTGAAATCGATCTTCATCAGGTAGCCGCTGATCTGGCTCCGGATCGTCACGGTGGCGAGCGACGTCACGGTGCCGAGCGCATTCAGGCTGACGCCGATATCGCCCTTGCCGACGGCCTCCGGCACGATCGACATCGGCCCGGCGTTGCGCCCGCCGCCGGCCTGCGGCGGCGCGGCCTGCTGCCGCGTCCACCAGACGATGCCGGCGAGCACCGCCAGCACGACACACCCGGTCAGAAACCCTCGCCCGCGCGACGGCCGCCTGGTTTGCTCGGGCGCCACAATCGACGGGTCTTTGACATGCTGGTCCATAAACTTGCCCACGAAGAAACACGAACGAGCTCGCGCCGCTCTATGTGTCCCCTGAAGTTCGCGCGCGCCACATCCGAGGAAGCATTTTGAACGCTTCGGTCGGACAAAGCGCGTTAAGAATCGGAAAGGATAGCCCTCCTTCCCGGTCGGCCGCTGTTTCTCGCTGGATTGTGGCTATTTTACCCGATCGTCTGTAGCCAGGGCAACACGATCAGCAACAATCCGGCAAAGTAGATTACGCCGAAGATCAGCCCGAACTTCCAGAAGTCGCCTTTGCCGATATAGCCGCTGCCGTAATACATCGGCGCCGGTCCGGTGGCGTAGGGTGAGATCACCCCCATCAGTCCGAGCGAATAGACGCACAGCAGCATCAGGGTCTGCACCGACAGGCCGGGAATGCTGGAGCCGACGGCGAGCACCACCGGCAGCACGGCAGCGGTATGCGAGGTGATGCTCGAGAAGAAATAGTGGATCCAGAAGAAGAATGTGACGAGCAGGATCATCCCGACCAGCGGCGACGTCCCTGCGAGCGGCTTCGCATAACCCTCGGCCACCCATTTGATGAAGCCGATCTCGTTGAGACCTGACGACAGCGTGAGCAGCGAGGTGAAATAGAAAAATACCTCCCACGCGCTCTTCTCCGCGACGATGTCTTCGAACGCGATCACGCCTGACAGCAGCATCAGCGAGATCACGACGAACACCACCGTGGTCGCGTTGATGAAGTTCGAGCCGAGCAGCGGCACGCTGATGTTGGGATTGGAGCCGCAGATCCACAGGAACATCGCGAGCAGCACCAGCACCGCCATGATCCATTCGTGGCGCGACGGCGGCCCCATCTTGGCGAGCTCGCCCTCGCTCCAGGTCACGATCTCCGGGCTCTCCTTGATCTCAGGCCGGCAGATGACGTAGCTCAACAGCGGCACCAGCAGCAGCAAGAGGATACCCAGCGGCGCGAAGCCGATGAACCATTGCGACCAGCCGACCTCGATATTGACGAGCTTCTTGGCGATCGACAGCGCGGCGGCGTTCGGCGCCAGCGCGGTCAGAAACAGCGAGCTGGTGACGGCCGTGGTCGCAAACGCCGTCCACATCACGAAGGTGCCGATCTTGCCCGCGGTCGGGCCGGGCTCGGAGCCGTAGATGCGCGGGATGTTGCTGACGATCGGATAGATGGTGCCGCCCGAGCGCGCGGTGTTGGAGGGCGTTGCCGGCGCCAGCACCAGATCGGAGAACGCCACCGCATAGCCGAGCCCGATGGTGCGGCGGCCGAGCCCGCGCACCAGGAGCAGCGCCAGCCGGCGGCCGAGCCCGCTCTTGCGATAGCCGATCGAAAACACGAAGGCACCGACGATCAGCCACACCGTGCTCTCGGAAAAGCCGGCGAGCATCCAGCGCAGCGACTTGTTCGGGTCAGGCTCGACGTAGCCGCCGATACCGGCGACCGTCAGGCCGATCAAGCCCACGGCACCGACCGGCATCGATTCGAGGATCAGCCCGGTGATCACGGCGGCGAACACCGCAAAATAGTGCCACTGATTGGCGTTCAGCCCTGATGGCACCGGCACCAGATAGATCACCAGCCAGACCAGCAACGGCGCAAACGTCCGCCATGACGACTTCATGCAGCGTCCCCCTCACCTGTGTTGATTGTCAGGCGCGCAAGCCGCCATGTCCCGGGCGTCGGCGCCATCTTTTTGCGGCAATGTAGCATGGCCGCGCAGTCCGTCTCGGGAAACTGCGGCGGAATGGCGCGGCTTGTGGAGGAACCGGCGCGTTTCGTCAACACGTCGCGACCCCTGGCAGGCCCCATCGCAAGTCCGCCCGCGCTTTGCTATCTTCGCCGGCATGACCGCACGCGACTCCGCCTCCTCCGAGATCACGCCCGAGGTGCTGCTGCGCGCCTATGCCTGCGGCATCTTCCCGATGGCCGAGAGCGCCGACGATCCGACCCTGTTCTGGGTCGAGCCCGAATTGCGCGGCGTGATTCCATTCGACGGCTTCCGTGTCGCCTCCCGCCTGGCGCGCACCGTGCGCTCGGATGCGTTCAGCGTCACCGTCGATACCGCGTTCAAGGCCGTGATCGCCGGTTGCGCGGCGCCGCAGCCCGGCCGCGACGACACCTGGATCAACAAGCGCATCCGCGATCTCTATCTCGGGCTGCACGCGTCAGGCCATTGCCACAGTGTCGAGGTCTGGCAGGACGACAATCTGGTCGGCGGCCTCTACGGCGTCAGCCTCGGCCGCGCCTTCTTCGGCGAAAGCATGTTTCACACCACGCGCGACGCGTCCAAGGTCGCGCTGGTGCATTTGGTGGCACGATTGATCGCGGGCGGGTTCGAGCTGCTCGACACGCAATATGTGACCGAGCATCTGAAGACGTTCGGTGCGGTGGAGATTTCGCGCCGCCGCTATCGCGCGCTGCTCGACAAGGCGATCGCAGGCGAGCCGGCGGAATTCCGCAAGCTCGACACGACACAGCCGATCAAGGGTGCCGACGCGCTTTCGATCATCGCTGCGCACAATTGATTTAACTCGCTGCCGTAGCCCGGATGGAGCCAACGGGTCGCGCAAACGCGCGCCCGATGACAGGCTCCACGCAATCCGGGACGAGTCTTCTCCGCGGAAACAAACCCGGATTTCGCTTTGGCTCCATCCGGGCTACGCAGTCTCGCCTAGTTTCCGAACAATCCGCCGAACAACCCGCCCGGCCGCTGCTGCTGGGGCGGCGGAGGTGGCGGCTGCTGCTGATATTGCGGCAGCGGTTGCGGCGGCGGACGCGGCGCGGCCTGCTTCGGCGGCGCGCGCTTCTGGGCCGGCGGCGGAGGCGTCGGCGCCTTCGGCGGATCGGGCGCGGCGGTCACGATGGTCTGGTCCGGCCCTTTGCAGTCGGTCAGCCAGATGTCGTAGATCGGATGCTCGACGCCATGCAGGCCGGGGCTCGCCGCGAACATCCAGCCGGAGAATATCCGCTTCACCTCGCCCTGCAGCGTGATCTCGTCGACCTCGACGAAGGCGTCGGTGTTGGCGGCTTCCGTCGACGGCCTGGTGTAGCAGGCGTCGGTCTTCACCCGCAGCGCGCCGAATTGCACGGTCTCGCCGATATCCTCGTCGAAATTGATGATGCGTCCGGTGATCTTGTCGAGGCCGGAGAAGCTCGCCTTCTTGTTGGTGATCTTCGTCGACGGCGGCTCCTGCACGACCTCGTCGCCCGGCTGCAAAGCGGCCGGCGTCTGCGGCGCCGCGCCCGGAGCCGCGCCCTTGGCGGCCGGACGCTGCCCCGGCGCCGGGTTGGCTGCGGGCGGCGTGTTGGCAACGGCGGGCCCACCGGGCTGCGGCGGCTGCACCGCAACGCCGGGCGGCGCGACCGTGCTGCCTGGCGGCGGTGCCAAAGGCTGCGACTGCACATTACCGGGCGGCGGCACCGCCTGGCTCGGCGGCAACGCGCGCGGCTGCGTCGGCAACAGGCGGCCGCGCGGCAATTCCGGCACTTCCTCGTCGTCGTCGCTGGGCGGCGCCACCTGGCCACGCGGAATCGAGCCGGGCGGACGCGGCGCGGGATCGGAGAAAATCGTTCCGATCTGCGCGCGCGCGGGCGGCGCAAGCGAGATGGTTGAGGCGGCGACCAGGGCCGCAAAGCCAGTCAGGGCAATGGTTCGAAGCATCTCGCGGGCTTTAAAAAGGCGAATCGGGCTCGCGACAGTCTACCTTGATATCGGCCGCTCGCAGGCCACCGGTTAACACGCCGAATACGGCGGGGAAAGGGCGCCCGGAGGCCCGTCCCCGGGCTGCCGGCCAGGCACAGGTCACCCCTCTAGTCACTCCTGGGAACACGTGTGATAGTCCTCACGCTGAAGGCGCGCGGCACCGCGCGAAAACCTGAGAAAATCCGGATCGAACCGGACCAGCCAGAGGAAACCCAGACATGCCAGATCGCATCAGGCTCGACGGCCGGGTTGCCGTCGTCACCGGGGCTGCCGGCGTCATCGGAACCGCCACGCTCCAGCTGCTCGCCGAACGCGGGGCACGGATCGTCGCAGTCGACCGCAAGGGGGCCGATCTTGCGGCCGCCATCAAGGACTTCCCCGCCTCCGCCGAGGCCTTCGCGATCACCGCCGACGTGACCGATGAGGACGAGGTCAGGGACTATGTCCGCGCCGCCGTCGACCGCTTCGGCACCATCGACGCCTTCTACAACAACGCCGGCATCGAGGGCGACGTCAGGCCGATCCCGGAATATTCGCTGGAGAGCTTTCGCCGGGTGCTCGACGTCAATGTCGTCGGCGTCTTCCTCGGCATGAAGCATGTGCTGCCCGTCATGCTGAAGCAGAACAAGGGCAGCATCATCAACACCGCCTCGATCGCCGGCCTGATGGGATCGCCGATGATCGCGGTCTACAGCGCCAGCAAGCACGCGGTCATCGGGCTGACCAAGAGCGCGGCCTGGGAATGCACCGGCACCGGCGTGCGGGTCAATTGCGTCTGCCCCGGCATGATCGAGAGCCGGATGCTGAGCACCATCCTGCAGGGCCGTTCCGGCGGCAACGCGCCGCCGCCGGTCGAGAAGATCGTCGACCGCATCCCGGCGCGCCGGCTCGGCCTTGCAAGCGAGGTCGCCTCGATCGTCGCTTTCCTCGCTTCCGACGAGGCGAGCTACGTCTCCGGCTCCGCCTACACCGTCGACGGCGGCCGCACCGCCGCCTAGGACCCGTTGTCATTCCGGGGCGATGCGCAGCATCGAACCCGGAATCTCGAGATTCCGGGTCTGGTGCTAACGCACCATCCCGGAATGACATCACCAAGCATCACAACAAGGTTTGCCGCCTATGCCCGTCGTTCTCGATCCCGATGCCGCTGCCGTCTACAAGGCTTTCCAGGAGGCCGGCCGCCCCGCCTATGAATCGCTGACCGCACCGGAAGCGCGCGACTATTATCGCGCCGCCCGCATCGTCTCCAATCCCGAGCCGCCGCCGCTGGAATCGAGCAAGGCGCTGGCGATCCCGGCGCCGCACGGCACGATCCCGGCCCGCATCTACACGCCGAAGACGCTGCGCAACAAGGATGGGCTCGCGCCCTGCCTGGTGTTCTTCCATGGCGGCGGCTGGGTGATCGGCGATCTCGACACCCATGAGGTGGTTTGTCAGAAGCTTGCCCATGAGGGCGAGTTGATCGTGATCTCGGTCGATTACCGGCTGGCGCCCGAGCACCGCTTCCCTGCTGCGGTGGACGACGCCGTCACTGCGACCAAATGGGTCGCCGCTAATGCCAAGAGCCTCGGCATCGATGCCACGCGCCTGATCGTCGGCGGCGACAGCGCCGGCGGCAATCTGGCTGCGGTGGTCGCCCTCACCGCCCGCGACGGCGGACCAAAGCTCGCCGCCCAGCTGCTGGTCTATCCCGCGACCGATTTCTCGCGGAAGCATCCCTCGCATCGCGAGCCCGAGACCAGCATCTTGTTGACGCATTCGGTGATCGGCTGGTTCGGCGACCATTATCTCGGCGGCGCCGACAACAGCGACTGGCGCGCCTCGCCCGCGCGCGCGAAAGACTTCGCCGGATTGCCGCCGGCCTATGTGCTGACCGCCGGCGCCGATCCGCTGCGCGACGAAGGCGACGAGTACGCGAAATTCCTCAAGGACGCCGGCGTGCCCGTCACCTACCGGCATTTCCCCGGCCAGTTCCATGGCTTCTTCACCATGGGCAAGCTGCTCAACCAGGCCAACATCGCGGTGACCGAGATCAGCGCCTGGCTGAAGACGCTGGGCTAGCGATCCGATCCGGGCGACGCGCTTGCAGCGTCGCCCTCTCGATCGAAGCTCGGAGTGGATGGCGCGCGCAGCTTGCGGCGTTAGCGCGCCTTGAAGTTCCCCGCGCCGCGCGATAGTGCGGCCGGGCACGCTTCGCGCCACCGGGCACTCCAGCCATCGAGATCGTCTTGTTCACGTCCATCCTCGTCTACGGTATCCCGCTCGAATTCATCCTGTTCGCGCTGACGCTGCTCGGCGTTGCGATCTTCCATCACCATACGCTCGCGGTGGCGTTGACCGGCCTTGCCACGATCGTCGCCTACAAGCTGATGTTCACGGGCTTCGCAAGGTTCGGCGCGGGCCTGCCCGGCCTCGTGCACCAGATGGAGCATGAGTGGGTCACGCTCGCGAACCTGTTCCTGCTCCTGATGGGATTTGCACTGCTGTCGCGGCATTTCGAGGAGAGCCGCATCCCGGACGAGATGCCGGCGCTGCTGCCCGACGACTGGAAGGGCGGACTGATCCTGCTGGTGATCGTGTTCGTGCTGTCGGCCTTCCTCGACAATATCGCAGCCGCGCTGATCGGCGGCACCGTCGCGCGTTCCGTGTTCCGCGGCCGCGTCCATATCGGCTACCTCGCGGCGATCGTTGCCGCATCGAATGCCGGCGGCGCCGGCAGCGTCGTCGGCGACACCACGACCACGATGATGTGGATCGACGGCGTCAGCCCGCTCACCGTCGTCGACGCCTATGTCGCGGCCATCGTGGCGATGCTGGTGTTTGCGGTGCCGGCCTCGTTGCAGCAGCACCGCTATTCCCCGATCGTGAAGAACCCGCCGTCCGGTCTCGCGATCGATTGGTCGCGGGTTGCGATCGTCGCGGTGATCCTGCTCGCCGCGCTCTCGGCCAATGTGACCGCCAATCTGAAATTCCCCGCGCTGCTCGATGCGCTGCCCGTGCTCGGGCTCGCGGTCTGGGCCGCGATCCTCGTCACCTCCCTGCTGCGGCGGCCGGATTGGTCGGTGATGCCCGAGACGTTCAAGGGCACCGTGTTCCTGCTCGCGCTGGTGACGGCGGCCTCGATGATGCCGGTGGAGACGCTGCCGGCCGCATCATGGCAGACCGCACTCGGGCTTGGCTTCATCTCGTCGGTGTTCGACAACATTCCGCTGACCGCGCTGGCACTTAGGCAAGGCGGCTACGATTGGGGCTTCCTCGCCTACGCGGTCGGATTTGGCGGATCGATGGTCTGGTTCGGCTCGTCCGCGGGCGTTGCGGTGTCCAACATGTATCCGGAAGCCAAGTCGGTGGTCCGCTGGATCACCCAGGGCTGGCCGATCATGGTGGCCTACGTCGTCGGCTTCTTCGTGATGCTGGCCCTACTCGGCTGGCATCCGGACGCGCCGCATTGAGGCAAATGTGGAACTCACCATGCTGCGGCGCACAATTGGATTGCTTCAAACTTGTGGAAAAGCGAGACAAATCCGTTGACATTGCTAAACTCCATTCGTCGTAACAACTTATGGAGCGTTCGCATGAGTGTCAGTGCAGAAGTCCTCGCCCGCGCCCCGCTGGAACAGTTGCAGAGCGAAGTCGACACGATGACTTCGCCTCGACCACGCAGCAACGTCAGGCCTCTCTCACCGATGCCGGACTACGTCGAGCACCGCAACGGCGTCAACGAGGTTGGCAAGCTATCGGCCGAGGCGGTCGTGCGCGAATACGAAGCGGCGGTCAAAGAGATCGAGGCCCTCGGATCGGAACTGCAAGCGGCTGCCAAGAACTGTGAGGCAATGGTGGCAGGCGTCCATGAGATGATCGCGGAAATCAAGGAGTTCGCCGCGGGTTACCGCGACCAGGGCAAGCGTTTCTTCCTGCAGATCGAAGCCGTTTCGTTGATGACCACGGAGGTCAGGAATACCTGCGAAGCACTCAAGAAGAAGATCGCGACAGACACATTGGGCAATTAATATTTGGCTCGGGCACGTTTCGTACTCAGCCGTCCGTGGATTTTGGTCGTGCATAGGTGAAGGCCTGCGCTATTCCGGCGCGGCGGGACCGTTAGTTCTATTTGAGATCAAGTCGTTCGGGATTAAGTCGTTCAACATCAAGTGGTTCAACATCCGGCCCCGCTTCGGCGGGGCCTTTGTGCTGCGGTGAACTCTGCGCGCGGGTGTCCGCGACTGGGCCGGATCTGCGTCGATGACCGGCTTAACGCACGTCAGGTGCGCGCTCAGTCATGTCCATTGCCGGAGGCAAGGCTGAAATCGGGGACCAGCGGTCGCTGAAATCCTTGGCCGGGAGCGCGTCCGTGTCGGAGACGACGACACCCTCGGTCCGGGGCAGGTGCGACCTGATCGTCGCGGCGGTTGCAGTGACAGCCAGCAGGGTGACGGCCACGAACCCGGTAATCGTTCGATGCTTGGTCATGTGGAACCTCCTCGGGTCCGCAACGCCCCACCTAACGTGGGTCACAGGAACCTTCGCGCCGGTTCATTCGGTGCAACGACTGAATGAATCGCGTGAGATCGGACAACGAGCTTGTCCCAAACTCAAATTACCGCTGCCGGCAGCGCCGGTGAGCTTGGCGACGGTCCCTCATCGGCAGCCGCGTTCGCTTCGCCGCTGGAATGATCACCCAATCTTTCCAACAACGCGCCGGAGTTCCGCGCGTCCACGACCTAGCCCGCGCGCGATGCCCGGCGCAGCGATTGCGGCGGCTGGCCGAAGGCGCGGATGAAGGCGCGGCGCATCCGCTCCGGATCGCGGAAGCCGGTGATCTCGGCGACGCGCTCGATCGCCTCGCCCGACGACTGCACGCGCTGTCGCGCCACTTCGATCCTCAGCCGCTCCACCGCTTTCGATGGCGTCGTGCCGGTCTCCGCGATGAAGGCGCGGGTGAAATGCCGCGAGCTCATCCCGGCCTTGTCGGCGAGATCCTCGACCGTCAGCGGCGCGTCGAGATGCTCGCGCGCCCAGGCGAGCAGCGGCCCGAACCGACCGTTCGGCGCCTTCAATTCCAGCAGCGAGGAAAACTGCGACTGCCCGCCGCTGCGCCGATGATACAGCACGAGCTGCCGCGCGGTTTTCTGCGCGACCTCGTCGCCGTAGTCTTCGGTGATCATGGCGAGCGCGAGATCGATGCCGGCGGTGATGCCGGCCGAGCTCCAGATGTTGCCGTCGCGGACGAAGATCTGGTCCGGCTCGAGCTTGACCTTCGGATAGGTCTTCACGAAATGCGGCGTGCGCTGCCAATGCGTGGTGGCACGGCGGCCGTCGAGCAGACCGGCCTCGGCCAGCACATAGGCGCCCGAGCAGACGCTGGCGACGCGGATGCCGCGGCTCGCCATCCGCCCCACGAATGACAGCGTGATCGGACACGTCGCCGGCGTGCGCACGCCGTTGCCGCCCGCGATGATCAGCGTCGTGATCGCCGCCGACGGCTTGAAGCCGCGCGCCAGCATCTCGACGCCGGACGAAGAGCGCACCGGCCCGGCCTTCAGCGCGATCGTCTTGATATCAGGCGGATTGTTGGCGAAGCGTGCCGCGATCTCGAACGCCGCGATCGGGCCGGCTGCGTCGAGCAGCTGGAAGTCGGGAAAGATCAGGACGCCGATCATCTGCCAAATCCTCGCAATGCCGAATACCGGGAGATGGCGTCGACGTCCGAAAATGAGGGAATTACGCCATTTTGGACAGGAGGCCACCATGGCATCGTGGTTCCGTCAAGCGCTATTTGGAGACCTCCGATGTCCGAACCCCTGCAGATTGGATTGCTCGTCTTCCCGAAGGTGACCCAGCTCGACCTGACCGGCCCGCTGCAGGTGTTCTCCTCGGTCCCCGGCGCCAAGGTGCATCTGATCTGGAAACGGATCGAACCCGTTCCGACCGACTCCGTCATGATCCTGACGCCGACCACGACCTTTACCGACTGTCCGCAGCTCGACGTGATCTGCGTGCCCGGCGGGTTCGGCACCGACGACATGGTCGGCGACGAGGAGATGCTCGGCTTCCTGCGCAGGCAGGCCGAAGGAGCGAAATACGTCACGTCGGTTTGTACGGGCTCGCTGGTGCTCGGCGCCGCCGGTCTGCTGAAGGGCTATCGTGCCACCACGCATTGGAGCGCGATCGATTTCCTGTCGAGCTTCGGAGCCATCCCGACCAAGACGCGCGTCTGCGTCGACCGCAACCGTTTCACCGGCGGCGGCGTTACGGCCGGCATCGATTTCGCGCTGACGCTGGTGTCCGAACTCGTCGATCGCAAGACCGCGGAAGCGATCCAGCTCAGGCTCGAATACAACCCGGCCCCGCCGTTCAATGCCGGCTCACCCGATACCGCGCCGGCCGAGATCCTCGCCTTCATGAAGGAGCGGATGGGACCGGCACACGCGCGCCGGGGCGAATTGATGAGCCGCGCCGCGGCACGGCTGTCCTGACCCGATCGTGAGACAAAGAAGATCGTGAGACGAAGAAAAAGGCCGCCCGGTTTCCCGAGCGGCCCTTCCTGTCTCACGGCAGCCTCACATTTGCGGGCGATTTCCGGACGTCTGCACCGGGGGCCTATCTCCCGGCCGCATCCAACTCGGAGGCCGCTGCTCATCGGGACAGTCGCGATCTGGAGCCCGATCCGACGCGATGGTTTCCCATCTCCGTAAGATGGCTTCATTGAGCCGCGAAGGCGCGCACAGCGCAAGCGGACAGCATCGAATGCGGCGCACCTGTCCCCGCTGTTACCGTTGTTCACAGGCGCGCTTGCGCTGCCACAGGCCCGTGTGCGACGCACGCGCGGTGTTACGCGCGCGCACATCCGAAATGCGTGAAGCTTAGCTACCCGGCGTCCAGGCGTGATAGTCGCCCGTCGCCTTGGGGCGGCGGCCGCTCGCCAGCGTCGAGCCGGACGGACGGTAAGCCTGCGCGGTGCCGGTCATGTTCGGCAGATGCGGCTTTTCCCATTCCCGCGGCGCGTACGTCTCCTCGGTCGGGGGCACATCAACCGTGTGATGCATCCAGCCATGCCAGCCGGCCGGGATCCGGGACGCTTCGGCATAGCCGTTATAGATCACCCAGCGGCGCTCGAAATGCAGCGTCGGATCGATCTCGCCACCCTTGGTCCGGTAGTAGCGATTGCCCTGCTCGTCCTCGCCGACCAGCTCGCCATAGCGCGAGGTCCAAAATTGCGTGCCAAAGGTCTGGCCGTTCCACCAGGTGAAGAATTTCAGCAGGAATTGTTTCATGCGTGGCCGGTCGGTTCGAGGCAGTCCGGCTCTGATGCCACCTGAATCTCCAAATGTCCAGCCGCCCCCAAGGTAGCCGGCACTCCCGGAATAGACCCCGGGTTGCGGGACTTTTGGCGACCAAATGACGCGGTCACGAGGAGTTTTGTTCACCCGCCATACATGCGCCGCCGGTCAAGCAAAGATGACGGACAATCAATGTCGAGCGCAGGAACGTCCGACCCCAGAGATGGTTAGACATTGTCCGATTTAATGGAGTCCAAAATGATCAATATGAAGGTTCTGAGCACCGCCGCGGCGCTGGCGCTTGCGCTGCCGTTGGCTGTGGCGCCGACCATCTCGTTCGCCCAGTCTGCCGCGCAGATGGGCGCGATGGGCGGTGGCGGTGGTGCTCGCGGCGGCGGTGGCGGTGGCGGTGGCCATGTCGGCGGCGGCGGTGGTGGCTTTGGCGGCGGCCGTGGTGCCGCGATGGGCGGTGGCGGCGGCGGTCATTGGGCCGGTGGCGGCGGCGGCGGCCACTGGGCCGGTGGTGGCGGCGGCGGCGGTTGGCGCGGCGGCGGTGGCGGCTGGCACGGTGGCTATCACCGCGGCGGCGGCTTCTGGCCGGGCGCGGTTGCCGGTGCAGTCGTCGGCGGTGCCCTCGCCTCGGGCGCGTATTACGGCGGCTACGGCCCCGGCTACTATGACGACAGCTACGGCTATTACGACGACAGCGCGCCTGTCGCCGTCGAGGCCGCGCCGGGCGGCGATGCGAGCTACTGCGCGCAGCGCTACAGGTCCTACGATCCGGCCTCTGGCACCTATCTCGGCTTTGACGGCCTGCGGCACCCCTGCCCGTAATCACGACCTGAATCTTTGAGTTGGCGAAGGGCGGCGGCAACGCCGCCCTTTTTCATGTCCGCAACGCCACCGCGACGGCCGCGAACGTCACCACCAGCGCCGCGACGTCGCTCGTGCTGAGCGGCTCGCGCAACATGGCCGCTGCCGCCAGCACGCCGACGACGGGCACCAGCAGCGTGCCGATCGACGCGGTCGCCGCCGGCAGCCGCTCCAGCGCCGCGAACCAGCAGACATAGCAAAGACAGAACTGGATCAGCGTCATGTAGAGCATCGACGCCCAGCCGAGCTGCGACAGCGCGACAGGCTGCGGTTGCTCGATCAGGACGCCGGCGATTGCGATCGGCACGCAGCCGATCGCGAGCTGCCAGGCGGCAAGCGACAGCGGTGGCATTGCGAGCTTGAAGGATTTGGTCAGCACCGTGCCAAGCCCGACGCAGAGCGCGCCCGCGAGCGCGAACAGCAGGCCCGGCAACTTGCCGAGGCTCGCGTCGAGGCCGCCACCGCCGATCAGTGCGGCGATGCCGGCAAGCGCCACGCCAAGCGCGAGCGCACGCGGCAGCGACACGCGCTCGCCGAGCACCGGCCAGGCGGCCAGCGCGACCCACACCGGAATCGAGATCCCGAGCACGGCCGCCTCGCTGGCCCGCAGCCAGATCAGCGCCAGGCCCATCGACGCGACCCAGCCACCGATCGACAGCGTCGACACTAGGGCAAGCCGCAACCACATGCCGTCAGGGACGCGCAGCGTCTGTCCGCGTGCGACCGCCACCAGAGCGAGTGCGATCGCGCCGACCACGCCGCAGAGCCCGCGCGACGACAGCGGCGGCCACTCCGTGAGCAGGAACTTCATGATCGGGAAATTGAGACCCCAGCCGGTCGATGCGACCACCAGGAATGCGAGACCGAGCGGTGACAGCGGGGCGCGGCCGGCGACTGGAACTGCGGTCATGGACCCGTCGTAATGTGGGCGGACAAATACAAGTGATGGTGTCAGGGCTAGCTGGAAATCTGCTTGTCAGCAAACAGCATATGCATTCTATGATACAGACTTTCCATCCAGGTTCCGCCTTAATCGGCAGACGGGCCAAGCGAGTCGACGGCACGCAAGGCCGCAGGAAGAGGATGCATCGTGCCGAGCGTTCTCGTGGTCGATGACGACCCGATGGTGTGCGTCGCCATCGAGGTGTGTTTGCAGCGCCAGGGCTTCGACGTCACCGTCGCGGATGGCGGTGAATCGGGTATGCGCGCGCTGGACAAGGCGTCGTTCGACGTCATGCTGGTCGACGTCTTCATGCCGCATATGCGCGGTTTCGAGGCGATCCGCGTCTTCCACGAGCGCGCGCCCCATATTCCCGTCATCGCGATGTCCGGCTATGCCTTCGCCAATGCCGACCGTGCGCCGGATTTCCTGCGGATGACGATCGAGCTCGGCGCGTCGGCCTGCCTGCGCAAGCCGTTTACCCCGCAGGCGCTGGTTGCCGCCGTTAACGAATGTCTTGCGAAGTCTGCTCCTTCTGCTCGTCTTTCCAAATAATTGCTCGTACTAATCGTCGATGGCTTCCCAGCGTCTCATCCTCGGCAGCGGCCTTGCGATCCTCCTCGTCATCAGCGCGGCGTCGATCGGGCTGGACGTCAAGTCGCGCAGCGAGATTGATTCGGTCGATCACGCGCTCGGCATCCTCAAGCGCATTTCGGATGCGCGTTCGCTGCCGCGCGGCGTCGAGAGCGCGGCGCGCGGCTTCGCGCTGACGGGCGATACGTCCTTTGCCGACGAGTTTCGCCAGCAGAGCACCGCCCTCACCGCCGCGTTTGACGATTTGATGGCCGCGGTGAAGTCGGCCCCGGAGGAAGCGCAGCTGATCGCGGGCACCAAGGGACAGGTCGAGCGCGCCGTTGCGCTCGGCGCCGAACTGATCAGGTTGCGCACGGCGGGTGACACGGCCGGCGCCGCGGCGCTGATCTCGGCGGACGAGAGCCGCGCGCTGATGGACAAGGTCGGTACGGCGCTCGACCGTTTGGTCGCCGAGGAACGCCGCCTGCTCGGGATTCGCACCGAACAGTCGAAGACCAATGGCCGGCTGTTGCTGGCGGTCGACCTTGCCGGCGTGATGATGATCCTCTTGCTCGCGGTCGCGCTGACGCTGGCGGCCCGGCGCGCCAGCCGCGAATTGCAGGGCGCGCTCAGCGCGACCAAGGCGACCAATCTGTCGCTCGAGGGCAAGGTGGCCGAACGCACCAAGGACCTCGGCGCCGCCCTCGAAGGGCTCCGCCGCTCCACCTCGGTGATGGAAACCACCTTCCGCACCATGGCTGAGGCGGTGCTGGTGATCGACGCCGAAGGCATCGTGCTGCTCTCGAACCCGGCCGCCGAGAAGATGCTGCGCTATAAGCCCGGCATGACCGTCCGGCAGTTGCGCGCCATGAGCAACGTGTTCCAGGCCGACGGCGTCACCCCGATGCAGGCCGATGACATGCCCTCGGCCAAGGCGCTGCGCGGCGAGGAATTCGACGGGCTGGAATTCGTCGCCCGGCCGGTGCGCGGCGCGTCGGAGATTCACCTCGTGGTGTCGGGCCGGCCGCTGCGCGACGGCGACAACACCATCACTGGCGCGGCGCTGATCTATCACGACATCACCGCCTCGCGCGAAACCGAGCACAAGCTGCAGCAGGCGCAGAAGCTCGACGCCATCGGCAAGCTGACCGGCGGCGTCGCGCACGACTTCAACAACATGCTGACGGTCATCACCGGCACCACCGAGACGCTGGTCGACAGCCTGCGCAGCCAGCCGAAGCTTGCGCAGACCGCCGAGCTGATCGACCGCGCCGCCGAGCGCTGCCGCGAGCTGATCCAGCATCTGCTCGCCTTCGCCCGCCGCCAGCCGCTGGAGCCGCGCACCGTCGACATCAACGGCACCGTGGTCGATATCGCCAAGCTGCTGCGGCCGACGCTCGGCGAGCAGATCGAGATCGATCAGGTGCTCGCTTCCGATGTCGCCAGCGTTCACATCGACCCGTCGCAGCTCGCCAACTCGCTGCTCAACATGGCGATCAACTCCCGCGACGCGATGCCGAACGGCGGCAAGCTGCTGTTCGAGACCAGCAACATCGTGCTCGACGACGCCTATGCGTCTGTTAATCCCGACATCACGCCGGGCCGCTACGTGCTGCTCGCGGTCAGCGACACCGGCACCGGCATGTCGCACGCGGTGCAGGACAAGGTGTTCGAGCCGTTCTTCACCACCAAGGAGGTCGGCAAGGGCTCCGGCCTCGGCATGAGCATGGTGTACGGCTTCGTCAAGCAGTCCGGCGGCCATATCAAGATCTACAGCGAGGAAGGCCACGGCACCACGATCAAGCTTTATCTGCCCCCTGCCCGCGGCCAGGTCGAGGTCGAGGCGCCTGCACCGGAGCCGCCGCGGCGCGGCAGCGAAGTCATCCTGGTCGTGGAAGACGACCAGCTGGTGCGCAATTACGTGGTCACGCAGCTCGGCGCGCTCGGCTACAAAACCATTGCCGTGCCTGACGCCCGCGCCGCGCTGGCGCTGGTCGACAAGGGCGAGAAGTTCGACCTGTTGTTCACCGACGTCATCATGCCCGGCGGCATGAACGGCCGGCAGCTCGCGGACGAAGTGGCAAAACGGCGCCCCGGCATGAAGGTGCTCTACACCTCGGGCTATACCGAGAACGCGATCGTGCATCACGGCCGCCTCGACGAAGGCGTGCTGCTGCTGGCAAAGCCCTATCGCAAGGCGCAGCTCGCCAGCATGCTGCAGCAGGCGCTCGGCGAGTGATGTGAGCTACCTTGTCGCCAGCGCGACGCCGGCGAGCGTGAACAGCAGCGCTGTGATCTGGGTCGGCCCGAGCGGCTCGTGCAGCGCGATCGCCGAAGCAATCACGCCGATCACCGGCACCGCCATGGTGCCGATCGCCGCCACCGAGGCCGGCAGGCGGGCGAGCGCGGCGAACCAGGCGACATAGGCGACGCAGAACTGGATCAGCGTCGAATAGACCAGGAGCCACCAGCCGACCGTCGTGACGCGATCGAGATGCGTGGTCTCGATCAGGAGGCCGATGATCGCGATCGGCACGCAGCCGAGCCCGATCTGCCAGGCCGCGGCCGGGATCGGCGGCATCACCAGCGGGTATTTCTTCGCCAGCACCGTGCCGAGCGCAAAGCCGAACGCGCCGCCGAGCGCCATGATGATTCCCGGCAGCTTGTCCTTGCTCGCGGAAATCCCGTTGCCGCCCATGATCGCGGCAAGCCCCGCGAACGCCATCACCAGCGCGATGGTCCGAAGCCACGTCGGCCGCTCGCCGAGCACCGGCCAGGCCAGGAGCGAGGCCCACACCGGCATGGTGTAGGCAATCAATGCGGCCTCGCTCGCCGGCAGCCACAACAGCGCGAGCCCCATCAGCACCATCCAGCCGGAGACATTGAGCGCCGCATACAGCACGAGGCGCGGCCACAGCCTTGCCTCGACATGCAGGCTCTGGGCGCGGAGCAGCGCCAGCGCCGCCAGCAGCACGGCGCCGATCACGCCGGTGATGCCGCGCAGGGTCAGCGGCGGCAGCTCGCTGAGCAGGAACTTGGTGGACGGCCAGTTGAACCCCCAGCCCACCGAGGTGATGGCGAGGAACATCAGGCCGGCGGGCGCAAGGCGCGTCCGCCCGGAAGGCTTCGGATCTGTCATGGAACCCGGCTAGGGTGTGAAGAGCAAAGGTATGAAGAGGAGTGAGTCGGCCGCAGCTTGCCCGCGATTTTGTCGCCCGACCATCACGCCTCTGACATGCCTGATCCGTAGTTTGCCCGTAGGGCTACGTGAGTCCCCAAAATTCAATCCGCCACGGCGAATAAAAACTTCGCCTGTGAACAGCGGGGCGAACCTCCAATCCACAGGCGGAGCGAATTTTTTTGGCTTGGGAATCCCTGAGGACTCACCGATAGTTGGCTCGATCACAGGCGCGGCACCGACCCCTGTTATCCCCCTTCGTCCACCATATTTAGTGTTTGATTCAGAAACTCGTACTAGTCCTTGACGGGCGCAACGGACATGGCCTAGCTTTCAACCTGTTCGGCGCGAGTGTGTTTGGGTCCCCGCCGGTCGCTCCCACAAGGGTTCCAAAATGACCACTCCGCCAGGCCTTCGGGCCGCGGGTGAAGGGCTTGTCTGCCCTGTTTTTGGGCCGCTGTAGGGACGACGAACGGGCCGAGAAGGACCCGGAAACAGAGGCCGTAACCGGCCCGCGAGAAGCGTACGCGTGACGTGTCGCGTGAGCGTTTGGGGCGTTGAATGCATGACCCGGAGGACCCGACCAGTCGGGCGCCGCCGCGGGATCATGCCGCCGCTGGGCCGGGTCAAACCGGCGCCGGACGGACGAGAGAAAACAGGCCGGGTCCACCGGCTGAGCTGCGGATGACGGGAGGCGTGCTGACGCGTTTTCCCTGATGTCCGCGAACAGATAACATTCCGGCAACCTGCGGGGAAACGTGGGGCCGGGCAGAAGAAGAGACGGGGCTCGACCATGCAGATCCAACGACGCAACACCACCAGCGGACAATCTCCCTATGCCGGGATCAATTTCCGCCTGACCACATCTGAGATCCGCAACCCGGACGGCTCGGTCGTGTTCCGTGCCGAGAACGTCGAGGTTCCGGAGTTCTGGTCGCAGGTCGCCTCCGACGTGCTGGCGCAGAAGTATTTTCGCAAGGCCGGCGTCGCCGCGCGCCTGAAGAAGGTCGAGGAAGAGACCGTGCCGTCCTGGCTGTGGCGTTCGGTGCCCGACACCGAGGCGCTCGCCACCCTGCCCGAGAACGAGCGCATCGTCGGCGAGACCAGCGCCAAGCAGGTGTTCGATCGCCTCGCCGGCTGCTGGACCTATTGGGGCTGGAAGGGCGGCTACTTCTCGACCGAAGAAGATGCCCTCGCCTTCTTCGACGAACTGCGCTTCCAACTGGCAAAGCAGATGGTCGCGCCGAACTCGCCGCAGTGGTTCAACACCGGGCTGCACTGGGCCTATGGCGTCGATGGTCCCGGCCAGGGCCACTATTACGTCGACTGGAAGACCGGCAAACTGACAAAATCGAAGTCGGCCTATGAGCATCCGCAGCCGCATGCCTGCTTCATCCAGGGCGTCGGCGACGACCTCGTCAACGAGGGCGGCATCATGGACCTCTGGGTGCGCGAGGCGCGCCTGTTCAAGTATGGCTCCGGCACCGGCTCCAACTTCTCCAGCCTGCGCGGCGAAGGCGAAAAGCTGTCCGGCGGCGGCCGCTCGTCCGGCCTGATGAGCTTCCTCAAGATCGGCGACCGTGCCGCGGGCGCGATCAAGTCGGGCGGCACCACCCGCCGCGCCGCCAAGATGGTGGTGGTCGATGCCGATCACCCCGACATCGAGACCTATATCGACTGGAAGGTGAAGGAGGAGCAGAAGGTCGCGGCCCTCGTCACCGGCTCCAAGATCAACCAGAAGCACCTCAAGGCCGTGATGAAGGCCTGCGTGAACTGCGAAGGCAGTGGCGACGATTGCTTCGATCCCGAGAAGAACCCGGCGCTCCGCCGCGAGATCAAGCTCGCCCGCCGCAGCCTCGTGCCCGACAACTACATCAAGCGCGTCATCCAGTTCGCCAAGCAGGGCTACAAGGACATCTCGTTCGACATCTACGATACCGACTGGGATTCCGAGGCGTATCTCACCGTCTCCGGCCAGAACTCCAACAACTCGGTGTCGCTGAAGGATGATTTTCTGCGCGCGGTGGAAACGGACGGCGACTGGAATCTGGTCGGCCGCACCACCAAGAAGGTGACGAAGACGCTGAAGGCGCGCGACCTCTGGGAGAAGATCGGTTACGCCGCCTGGGCGTCGGCCGATCCGGGCCTGCACTTCAACACCACGATGAACGACTGGCACACCTGCAAGGCGTCCGGCGACATCCGCGCCTCCAATCCGTGCTCGGAATACATGTTCCTGGACGACACGGCGTGCAACCTCGCCTCCGCCAATTTGCTGACGTTCTACAGCTCGACCACCAAGCGGTTCGACATCGAGTCCTACGAGCACCTCTGCCGGCTCTGGACCATCGTGCTCGAAATCTCCGTCATGATGGCCCAGTTCCCGTCGAAGGCGATCGCCGAACTCTCCTACGAGTTCCGCACCCTCGGCCTCGGCTTCGCCAACATCGGCGGCCTGCTGATGACCATGGGCCTGCCCTATGACTCCAGGGAAGGCCGTTCGCTGTGCGGCGCGCTGACCGCGGTCATGACCGGCATCTCCTACAAGACCTCGGCCGAGATGGCGGCCGAGCTCGGCACCTTCCCGGGCTACAAGAAGAACGCGGCCCACATGCTGCGCGTGATCCGCAACCACCGCCGCGCCGCGCACGGTGAAAGCCGCGGCTATGAGGCGCTCGCCGTCAATCCGGTGGCGCTCGACCACGAGTCCTGCCCGCAGGCCGACATCGTCGCGCATGCCAAGCTGGCGTGGGACGACGCCCTCGCCCTCGGCGAGGTCAACGGCTATCGCAACGCCCAGACCACGGTGGTGGCGCCGACCGGCACCATTGGCCTCGTGATGGATTGCGACACCACCGGCATCGAGCCTGACTTCGCGCTGGTGAAGTTCAAGAAGCTCGCCGGCGGCGGCTACTTCAAGATCATCAACCAGGCGGTGCCGGCCGCGCTGCGCGCGCTCGGCTATCGCGAAGCTGATATCGCGGAGATCGAGGCCTATGCCGTCGGCCACGGCTCGCTGTCGAATGCGCCCGGGATCAACGCCACGACGCTGAAAGCAAAAGGCTTCACCGACGAAGCCATTGCCAAGGTGGAAAAGGCGCTGCCGACCGCGTTCGACATCAAGTTCGCCTTCAACAAGTGGACATTTGGCGAAGACTTCATTCGCGACACGCTCGGCATCGGCGCTGAGGCGATTGCTGCGCCGGGCTTCGACCTGCTCTCGGCGGTCGGCTTCTCCAAGCGCGAGATCGAGGCCGCCAACGTCCACATCTGCGGCGCGATGACGGTCGAAGGCGCCCCGCATCTGAAGGCCGAGCACTATCCCGTGTTCGACTGCGCCAACCCCTGCGGCAAGATCGGCAAGCGCTACCTGTCGGTCGAGAGCCACATCCGGATGATGGCGGCCTCGCAGCCGTTCATCTCGGGCGCGATCTCCAAGACCATCAACATGCCGAACGACGCCACGGTGGAGGACTGCAAGTCCGCCTACCTGTTGTCGTGGAAGCTGGCGCTGAAGGCCAACGCGCTGTACCGCGACGGCTCGAAGCTGTCGCAGCCGCTCAACTCGCAGCTCATCTCCGACGATGAGGACGAGGACGATGCGGTGGAAGCGCTCTACGAGAAGCCGATGGCCGCACGTGCCGCCCAGGTCTCGGAGAAGATCGTCGAGAAGCTGGTCGAGCGCATCATCGTGATGCGCGAGCGCGAGAAGATGCCCGATCGCCGCAAGGGTTACACCCAGAAGGCGGTTGTCGGCGGCCACAAGGTCTATCTCCGTACCGGCGAATATGACGACGGCCGGCTCGGCGAGATCTTCATCGACATGCACAAGGAAGGCGCGGCGCTGCGCTCCTTCATCAACAACTTCGCAATCGCGGTCTCGCTCGGCCTGCAATACGGCGTGCCGCTGGAAGAATATGTCGACGCCTTCACCTTCACCCGCTTCGAGCCCGCAGGCCCCGTCCAGGGCAACGACTCGATCAAGTACGCGACCTCGATCCTCGACTATGTCTTCCGCGAGCTCGCGGTGAGCTATATGAGCCGCTTCGACCTCGCCCATGTCGATCCGAACGAAAGCGGCTTCGACGCGCTCGGCAAGGGCGTCGAGGAAGGCAAGGAGCCGGATGAGGCCCCGACCCACCAGGCGACCAAGTACGTGTCGAAGGGCCTGACCCGGTCGCGCACTGACAACCTCGTCGTCATGCGCGGCGGCTCGGCCGCGGTCAGCGGCAACGCCGACAACGCCCCCGCCGGTGGCAGCCGCGTCACGGCTCTCGCTCCGCACGGCGCAACCGCCCGCGGCGTCTCCGACACCATCGAAGGCGCGGTTGCCCTCAAGCAGGAAGTCAGCCACGACCTCTCGCCGACCGAGAAGCTCGAGGCGCTGAACTGGAGCAAGCCCGGCACCGCCGCAGCCGCTGCCCCGTCCAAGGCCGAGCGTCGCGCCGAGGCGAAGGCCAAGGGCTACGAAGGCGAGATGTGCTCGGAGTGCGGCAACTTCACGCTGGTGCGGAATGGCACCTGCATGAAGTGCGATACTTGCGGCAGCACGACGGGGTGTTCGTAACTCCTTGACGTAGCAGTCTTTGATACCCACAGTGCGCAATCTTCTGTCACTCCAGACTAAACTCCGACGGAAGATTGCGCTCGGTGGACTTACAAGATGGCCAAGCCCGAACACCAAAGACTACGCTTAACTCGGCTGAAACTTACCAATTGGCGAAACTTCCAATCGGCCGAAGTCGCGCTCTCCAAGAGAGCGTTCTTCATTGGGCCAAATGCATCGGGAAAATCTAATCTCCTGGATGCAATTAGATTTCTTAGAGATCTCGTCAAGCCGATTGCTGGCGGCTTCAGCACCGCAATCGAGGACCGCGATGGTCTGAGAGCCATTCGTTGCTTAGAAGCCCGAAGGGTAAGCTACGTAGAAATTGACGTCGATATCGGCACGGACGACGAACAAGCGATATGGTCCTATCGGATACGCTTTACTAGGTTCGGCCGGGAGCCTTTTCCCACCGTGGAAGAAGAAGAAATCAAGCGCGATGGCGAGCTAATTGCGGCACAGAGCCGAAAAAAGGTAACACCTGACCCAATTAGATACAGCCAGTCACTTATTCAACAGGCAGCTAACCAATCCAACTTTAGAGAGCTAGTCGGATTCTTCACGTCAATACGATACCTCCATGTAGTTCCTCAGATTGTTCGTGACCCTCGGAGAGCCTTGGAACGTAGCGAGGATCCATATGGGGGCGACCTCCTCAAGCGTATCAACGAGGCGACGCCCCGGACCCGCGAATCTCGCCTGCGTCGAGTCGCCGACGCTCTCAAGATCGCAGTTCCCCAGTTCGTTGACCTGAAGCTTGATCATGACAAGGAGGGACGACCACACCTGAAAGCTGGCTTCAAGCATTGGCGTCCTCGCCCTACGTACCAGACTGAGGAAGTATTCTCGGATGGCACACTTAGACTAATTGGCTTCCTCTGGTCTTTAGGTGAGAAAGACGGTCCTCTACTATTGGAAGAACCGGAACTCTCTCTACATCCCGACGTCGTGCGTCAGTTGCCTGCAATGATTGCGCGGATGCAACGAGTTTCCGGACGCCAAGTCTGTATGACCACTCACTCTGACGCGCTAGTCGGTGCAGATGGCGTTGGGCTTCAAGAAGTCCACCGTCTGATCCCCAGCGAGAACGGAACGACCATAGAGACAGCAAAGAATAACAAGCAAGTCCGAACTCTTGTTGAAAGTGGGCTCTCTGTCGGAGAGGCCACTATGCCACTTGCGCGCCCCAAGGGGGTCGAGCAACTGTCGCTGTTCGATGCCATCTCTTCCTGAGATAAACTATCTAGTTGAGGGCGTCACTGATGCCGCTATTGCGCGCACATTGATTCGCGTCGGCGGCGCGACGCCTGGCATTGAACGTGTAATGGGTGGAAAGAGCAAACTCGTTGCTGATCTATCAAAGTACAATGCGGCGGCAGCCCACTACCCTTGGTTAGCGATCCGCGACATGGATCACGATGCAGCTTGCGCTCCTGCATTAAGAGCCCAGAACTTGCCCTCATCAAATGAGCTGATGTGTTTTCGGATTGCCGTGAGGGAGACTGAAGCTTGGCTATTGGCAGATCGGGAAGCATTTGCGAGCGCGATAGGTGTGCCGTTCGCCCAAGTTCCGATCCAACCTGAAACCTTGGAAGATCCCAAGTTGACGATCGTGAATCTTGCGCGAAAGTCGCGAAAAAGGGCCGTTAAGATTGGTCTAGTCCCTGAACAGGGCGCGGGTATTTCGATTGGCCCTGAGTATGCAGCTTGGATAATCGAATTCGCACATACGCAATGGGATCCTACTCGCGCCGTAGCTGATGGAAATGCCCCGTCATTGTCCCGCACATTGCGAGCGATTAAAGGGCTGATCAAGACGGCCAAACAAAAATTCGACGCGGACGAGCCGAAGCCGTAATCCGCCGTTTTGCCGGCAACAGTTTTCGGTGGGTTACGCTTCGGTAACTACGCAGCTCAACGACGCGGCGAGCGTGACCTACGCCTCAGCCAACACAGCACCAGACGACACCCCACCCGCCTCCACCCGCCGGTTCTTCTCATCCACCATCACCACGCGCGGACGAAACCGGCGCGCCTCCTCGGCATCAAAGCCGGCATAGGCGACGATGATGACCTTGTCGCCCGCCATCGCGAGGCGCGCGGCGGCGCCGTTGAGGCCGATGGTGCCGGAGCCTGCGGGCGCCTCGATCACGTAGGTCGAGAACCGCGCGCCGGTGTCGATGTTGTAGATGTCGACGCGCTCGTTGATCAGGAAGCCGGCGGCCTCGATCAGGTTGCGGTCGATCGAGATCGAGCCCTCGTAGTGCAAGTCCGCTTCGGTGACACGCGCGCGATGAATCTTGCCCTTCATCAAAGTCACTTGCATCGAGCCCATCCCGTATCGTTGCGTCGGCATTCTCCGCGCCCGCCAATAGGGACCGTGCGGCTCCCGGTCAATACGTGCCGCGCGAAAGGCACGTCGTGGTGTTTCCGCCCGTCGAGAGGTTTATTCTGAGATCGCCGATTGCGCTGGATGGATTGGGCTGCCTGTCGCAGCGTCCTGAAATAATCGCACTGCAATTCGCCCTTCAGGGAGCATGGCATTATCTTGCCGTCTTAATCGGGCGTCTCGTCTCTCTGATCTCAGCCATTCTCGCTTCCTTTCTTTTCTGCGACAAGCCTGTTTGATCCACGCCATGACGCGAAGCGCCGCGATCGTCATGAGTCCTGATGCGCCGTGCAGTCTTCCGCGCTCATCGACGGCCAGGCTTCGCTGCAGCAAGGCAGCGCGGACGCCGTCGCGGCGCATCTTTCCATCGGCATGACGGAGCCACATCACAGGCAATCCGGCGCGATCGGTCGGCATCCGAAGATGCACCGTCGCAGGCAAGATAACGTGCGTTCCGTCGTTCGTGTGCTGCACCAGTCCTCATCCGCTCGCGCGGAGCTCCGTGTTCAATTCGCGGCGGGCATCGTGCCGCCGACGTGCAAATCCCTTGCGCTTCTCATGCGTAGACTCCGAGCAGCCGGCGATCCTTGGCCGCGGCGCGCGCGCTGACGTCTGCTGCCGCGACATCCGGGTCACCGCAGTAGAACGTGCCGCTGCTCCACATGGCGTGCATGATCACGGCGAGCTTGCGCGCCACCGCCACGGTCGCCTTGCGGTGCGAGGACCGCCTGGCCAGTGCCAGCCCCCAGCTCTTGACCTTGTCCTTTTTCTTGTAGCGGGTGAGCAGCGCGCTCGCCGCCTCGTAGAGCGCGCGGCGCACGTCGCCGTCGCCGGCCTTGCTGATCCGCCCGTGGACGTCGATCGACGAACCGGACTGCCAGCGCCGCGAGGTCAGGCCAAAATATGCCGCCACATCGCGCGACCTCTTGAAGCGCGAGGGATCGTCGACCGCGGTCATGAAGCTCAAGGCCGCGATCGGGCCAACGCCGGGAATCTGCATGAAGCGCCGGCACAGCTCGTGGCCGGCGACCAGCTTGACCACCAGGTCATGCAGCCGGCAGTATTGTTGCCATAGCGCCGCGCGCGCGGCCAGCATGGCGTCGATCAGCTCGCTGACCAGCGCGTCGCCGTCCACGGCCTCGCGCACGGCTTGCGCAAAGCCGCCACGGCTGACCCGGTTCAGGCGGATGCCGAACACCTTCAGCGAATGCCGGATCGCGTTCTCGAGATCCAGAAACTTGCGCTTCAGATTGCGCCGGTGCGTCAGCAGCAGCCGCAGCCGGTAGCAGGCCGCGCTCTTGATATGCGCACGCCGGAACCAGCCGGTGCGCATGATATGGGCAATCCCGAGCGCGTCCGCCTTGTCGGTCTTGTTGCGCTGCGCCTTCAGCGCCGCGCGCACATGCAGGGTCTCCAGGCAGACCGCCGGCAATCCAAGTCTTAACAGCTCCGGATGCAGCCAGGGCGACAGCGAGCCGGCCTCGTGGCCAAGCCGCCGCAAGCGGCCGAGATACAGCGCCAGCGCCGCCTTGATCGCGTCGGGATCGGTCACCACCGCCGCCTCCAGCAGCACCTTGCCCTTGTCGTCCACCACGCAGATCGCCGTCTCGTCCATGCCGACATCCAGGCCACAGAAGAATTCCATCACACGCCTCCCGCGTTGCTGAGGCGACGCAGTGTGCGGGTTATTCAGCGTGCAGACCACTTGCGCTGCGGCCGCACGCTCCGCAGCAGGCCGATTACGGGCGGCCATCGATTGCCTGGCAGCGAGCATGAGCAAGCGCCGCCCTGCGGGCGGACCCGTTGGCTAACCCGCCCTACTCGCTCAGCGACCTGCCGTTGTGACCTGCTATGATGGCAGCTCGCCTGAGTGATTCAGCAATGGCCGCTCGCAACTTCACGAGGAACAATGTCCCATCCTTTCAAAGTCGGCGATCTCGTCAGGAAGCGTGCCGGTTATGAGTATCCCGGCATTATCGTTTCAGTTTTCACGACGCGAGCCGGTGCAGTGCGTTACGTCGTGGAGGCCGATCATCCCGGATTTGCCGGGATGCTCCATATTTTCAATGGCGAGCAACTGGAGCCTCGCGCCTGACTTTCGCAACGCTTCGTCGCGCGCCTCGTCACGTCGCCGATGGCCCGTCGCGACATCATGCGCCCTACTGGCCGGCACGCTTTTCAAGGAGCAGCGTGCGGTCGGAGATGTCCTGCAATTCGAATGCCTGGGAGTCGAGGAACGCGACCGACCCGTTGTTGGGGTCCACGGCGAGGCGATGGGTTTCACCCAGATGATGCTTCAGCCAGGTCCGCTGCTCGGTCTGCAATTGCGCGTGCGCCTCGCCCTTCGACTTTGCGAGCAGCGCTTGATAAGCGGCGTTGAGCCTGACGTCCCACTTCTCGATGGCAGCCTTGCCGCAATCGAGCATCTTGGTTGACACCCCTTCGGCCTTGTCCATGCACGCATCGTACTCGGTGCTTTGCTGCGCGCGCACCGACAAGGTCCCGAGCATGAGCGTAGCTGCAACAATGACTAGCCCTCGCGAAAGCATGACCACGTCCAATTACCCCACCCGCATCTGCGGACAACCACCGTCGCACAAGAGTAAAGCGTAGGGCGGATTAGCCGTGGGCGTAATCCGCCGCTTCGCTCGCAACAGTCGCGGCGGGTTACGCTTCGCTAACCCGCCCTACGCATACGATGCGCCCCTCGACCTCACGCCGCCTTTGCTTCCTTCTCTGCCGGCGCGGTTTCCATCGCGCGCATGTAGAGATCGAGCAGGGATTCACGCTCGTCGCGTTCGTCCTGGTCCTGCTTGCGCAGCTTGATGATCTCCTTGAGGATCTTCACGTCAAAGCCTTCGCCCTTGGCCTCCGAGAAGACTTCCTTCTTTTGCTCGGTCAGTTCCTGGATTTCAGTGTCAAGGTTCTCGACCCGCTCGACGAAGGAACGAATTTTTCCGCCGGGAATGGTGATGTCAGACATGGTGCCTCCTGCTGAATGAGGTCGTGAAAATGAAAGCAAAGAGATGACCAATACCTTAAGCATGCGACCGCTGCGGCGTGTTCATAGCTGAGGTATTTTTGTGACGATGATACGCTCGCAGCAACCGTAGGGCGGATTAGCCGAAGGCGTAATCCGCCGCCCTTCTCGCCGATCGGCGGGTTACGCTTCGCTAACCCGCCCTACATGCTCGAACTCACATCACCGCATCCGAAACAAATCACTCAGGCGTCGCCAGCCACACGCAGCGTAATCCGCGTCAATTCGGACGGGCGGCCGAGCCGCAGGGCAAAGCCCGGCCAGAGCGCGGTGCCGTTGTTGACGTAGAGCGTCATCCCGTCGACGTCGTAGCGGCCCGAGACGAAGCCGGCATTCGCGGGCGCCGCGAGGCGATCGATGCCCCAGATCAATCCGCCATGGGTGTGTCCGGAGAGTTGCAGCGCGACGCCGAGCGCAGCCGAGTTGCGCGCGTCGCTGGGCTGGTGGTCGAGCAGGACGACGGGCGCGCCCTTGGGGGCGCCTTCGAGCACCGCGGCAAGATCGCGGACGGGATGCTTCCTGCGGCGCGACGCGCGGTCGGTAATCCCTGCGATCACCAGGCGGCCGCCGCCGCGTTCGAGCACGATGTGCCTGTTCTCGAGCGAGCGCAGGCCCAACGCTTCGTAGTGCGCCATCCAGGCGTCATAGCCGAAGATATATTCGTGATTGCCCGAGATCACGTAGACGCCATCGGCGGCCACGAGATCCCGCAACGGCTCGATGTCCTTTGCGCCGCGCATCGATGGTGCCGTCGATCAGGTCGCCGGTGATCGCGATCAGGTCCACGCCGAGCTTGTTCGATCGCGCGACGACCTCGCGCGCCCATGGCGCCGGAAACAGCCGGCTGATGTGAAGATCGGTCAGGTGCAGGATGGTGTAGCCGTCGAACTGCCGCGGAAGTCCGCGGATGGCGACCTCAACATCCCTGAGCGGCGGAATTCGCATGGCCTGATGGACGCCGATCGCGGCGGCTACGGCCGCGAGCGCTGCAATTGCGTAGCGGACGTCGTCAGGCGCGCCGACGAAGCCGCCGTGGATCAGGGCTGCGACCAATAGGCCCGCATCGAGCGCCAGTTGCAGCAGCGCCAACAGCATGACCGCACCGAACGCCCAGTTGAAGAGCGCGACCACCGGACGCGGAAACTCCGGCGAGAACTCCGATCCCGACGACCATCTGTTCCAGCGGTGAAACTGCAAGGCGACCAGCACCAGCAACGCTGCGACGATCTTTGCCGAAAGCGGCCAGTCGAGCGGCCAGATGAAGCGGGCCAGAATCAAGAGACCGGTCAGGCCGAAGATGAGTTGGGGAATAGGTTCGCTCCGGATCGGATCGGTTAAGGCTCTGCGGTAAGCGCTCAGCGAAGGTAAGGTGGATCGGCCGCGGACGTAAGCCGCTGTCATCAGCACATTTTCGGCAAGTAACGCCTCGCTGAAGCGCGCTGCGCGCTCAGCTTTGCCGTGGAGCAAGGCGGACTTCGCCCCGGCAAGGCCAGAGACCGCTTCGAAGCTTCAGTTGAGGTCTCCAGGCACCTGCCCATCAGCGGCCGCCAAAACTCCCTCAAAAATAGAACTTGAACATCGCTCATTTTCTTGATCTATTATTGAACATTGTTCATTTTTGTTGGAGGCGACGATGCAGACGACCTTCCGGATCGACGGTTCGACCGGGGCCGAGCGGCCCGCGAAACCGTGGATGAAAGTCGCCCCGACGATCATCACGATCGGCATCATTGCGGCATTCGCGGTGCACGGACGCATCGCGCAGCCGGCCAACTACAACGATTTCGCAGACCACTCGGCCGTCTTCGGCATCCCTCACGCCGCCGATGTCTTGTCGAACGCAGGCTTCACCCTGGTCGCGATCTGGGGCTGGCTGGCGCTGCGCCCCTACCGCAACAGCGATCAGCTTCGCGCCGGATGGCCGGGCTATCGCCTGTTCCTGATCGGCCTGTTCCTGACCGCCTTCGGGTCCGCCTTCTTTCACCTCGCCCCCGGCAATGGCCGGCTGACCTGGGACATGCTGCCAATCGCGCTCGCCGGCGCGGGACTGCTCGTCGGCGTTCGCGGCGACACCCGGCCGGTATCGAAGACGAACATCGAAGCGATCGTGCTCGCCCTTTTCGCCACCGCCAGCGTCGCATGGTGGGTCTATACCGACCGACACGGTGCGGGCGACCTACGACCGTATCTGCTGTTGCAGGTGCTGCCGCTGATTCTGATTCCGCTGTGGCAGTCGATCTATCGCGCACCGCGCGCCGATCGCATCGCCTTCGCCGCCGCGATGGGATTGTACGTCGCGGCCAAGATCGCCGAGGTGCTCGACCATCGGATCGCAGACACGCTCGGCTTCGTCAGCGGACACACCCTGAAGCATCTGTTCGCGACGGCAGCCACGGCCGCAATCGTCTGGGGGCTGACGCGACGATTCTCGGGCGGCGGCGGTCGAACCGCGGGCACTTGCACAATTTCGGAATAATGGAAAAATACTACTGAGTTGCCCGACGCGTCAAGTCGCTTCTCCGGGTCGCGGCGGCCACGGCTACTTTGCATGGGGTTGTTTTCGATATTTTGGGACGGGCAGCTTTGCCGCTTCAGCGCACCTCGGTCGGATCAGGCGGATTGACCCGCATGGCGACCGTATCCATATGCATCTGCATGAAATTCGCACCCACCGTGGACACAGCCTGATACCACCGGCCTCGTCCCTTGCGCACCCTCCTCTCATTCCGGAGCTCCCGTGGCCGCCCTCTCTATTCTCGATCTCGTCCGCGTCACCGAAGAGACCGACGCGCGCGGCGCGCTCTACAATGCGCGCGATGTCGCTCGCCATGCCGAGGCGCTGGGCTATCGCCGGATCTGGGTGGCGGAGCACCACAACATGGCTGGCATCGCGAGCGCCGCGACATCGGTGGTGATCGGGCACATCGCGGCGGGCACCAAGACCATCCGGGTCGGCGCCGGCGGCATCATGCTGCCGAACCACGCGCCTTACGTGATCGCCGAACAGTTCGGCACGCTGGCGCGGCTGTTTCCTGATCGCATCGACCTCGGGCTCGGCCGCGCGCCGGGCACCGATCAGCTCACCTTGCGCGCGCTGCGCCGGACGCCCGAATCCGCCGAGAACTTTCCGCAGGATGTGCTCGAGGTACAGGCCTTCCTCGCCGCCGCCGGTCCCAACCAGCGCATCCAGGCGGTGCCGGCCGCGGGCACCGACGTGCCGCTGTGGATTCTCGGATCGAGCAATTTCGGCGCGATGCTGGCCGGCGAGCTCGGCCTGCCCTACGCCTTCGCCTCGCACTTCGCCCCTGAGCTCCTGATCCAGGCACTGCAGATCTATCGCGCGCGCTTCAAGCCGTCGGAGCAGCTCCAGCAGCCCTACACCATGGTCGGCGTCAACATCATCGCCGCCGACACCGACGCGGAAGCGCGGCGGCTCGCCACCACGCAGCAGATGTCGTTCACCAACATCTTCCGCGGCGCGCGCGGTCTCAGCCAGCCGCCGATCGACGACATCGAGACCTATTGGTCGCCATCGGAGAAGGTCCAGGCGATGCGGATGCTCGCCCGCACCATCATCGGCTCGCCCGCGACGGTGCGTGCCGGCATCGATGCGCTGGTCGCCGAGACCGGCGCCGACGAATTGATGATCGTATCCGACGTCTACGACCACCAGAAGCGGCTGCGATCGTTCGAGCTGATCGCCGAGGCCGGCGGGATCAAGCCGCAAGCGTAGCATCACGCAGCCGACCGCTGCCGCTTCTGGCGCGGCAGCGGTTGCTGGTTCGCATTCGGCTCAATGCGCAGCGACGGCTTGTGGCACGGCATGGCTGGCGCGGTTGTCGAGGCTGAGCGCGCCGGCGCCGAACGCTGCGATCTGCAGCAATCCACCCGCCATCATCACGTTCTTCAGGAAGTGGATCATCTGGTTCTGGTCGGCGAAATTGCTGTGGAACGCGACCGCGGTCGCGATCGAAAACACCGCCAGTGCCAGCCCCACGGCGCGGGCCTGATAGCCGGCAATCAGCAGCAGGCCACCGCCGAGCTCGACGACGACCGCCACCGCAAAGGCGAGCGGCGGAAACGGCAGGCCGACCGCACCGATCAGACCGGTGGTGGCCGCATACGCGCCGAGCTTGCCGAGGCCGCTCATGGCGAACGGGAGGCCGATCAGAAGCCGGCCGGCGAAGGGAAGATATTTGGTAGCGCTCATGGTCGTGATCCTTTGTTGCGTGGATGAATACGGCGCCCCACCGTCGGTGGCCTCGCCGGTCGCGAACCGTTGTGCTGTCCGCTTCTTCCCTGTTATCGCCCCGCAACCGCCGATCGATTAGCCGTCCAGTTTCAGACGGATCGTTCCACCAGAAGAACGATCGCGGGACATGATCCGGATCGCGCAGCGTCGTTCAGTCAGTGGAACGCTCCGTCTGACAAACGCCGGCTAATGCGACCGACCGATCGTCTCTACGATCCCATGCATCGAAGGAGACGGACCATGTGCGACATCCTCAAACACAACCTGATCAAGGCCCTGCGCGGCTTCCAGCACGCCTATCTCACGCCGGTCGTCCGGGACGACGACGAGGACGATGGCGACATCGCAACCCCGAAGACCAGCCTCGACGATGGCTGGTGAGGCCGCTCACGAGGCGCCCTCGCCGCCATGCAGGCTTTCGCCGCGCTGCCTGTCGAACGGCTTTCCGGTCGACAGGCGGCGATTCGACGTTGAAAATCCAAGGGAACTATGATGCGGATGAATGATCTGGTCCCGCCCGATGCGGGCGGAATTGACCTGGCAGTGCCT
Organism: Bradyrhizobium sp. USDA 3240; assembly: GCF_054063295.1. Classification (NCBI taxonomy): domain Bacteria; kingdom Pseudomonadati; phylum Pseudomonadota; class Alphaproteobacteria; order Hyphomicrobiales; family Nitrobacteraceae; genus Bradyrhizobium; species Bradyrhizobium sp. USDA 3240. The sequence goes on along the minus strand of NZ_JBSSGD010000002.1, from coordinate 8,394,449 downwards.
TTCATGCGGGACTTCAACGACCTCTATTTCTTCGCGGCCGTGGTCAAGCACGAGGGTTTTTCGGCCGCGGCGCGCGCGCTCCGCCTGCCGAAGTCCAGGATCAGCCGCCATGTCGCGCTGCTGGAAGAGCAACTCGGCGTTCGCCTGATCGAACGCTCGACCCGCCGGTTGAGCATCACGGCGATCGGCCGCGACGTCTATCGGCATGCGCAGACCGTGGTCGACGCCGCCGAGGCCGTTGATGAAGTCGCGTTGCGGATGAAATCCGAGCCGCAGGGCCTGGTCCGCATCGGCTGCCCGGTCGGCGTGCAGCGGGCGCTGGCGCCGAAACTGCCGGAACTATTCGCCAAATATCCGCGGCTGCGGGCGCAATTTCTCATCACCAACCGGCCGATCAATCTGATCGAGGAGCAGGTCGACGTCGCCATCCGCATCCGCGACAGCCTCGATGACGACAGCGAGATGCAGATGCGCAGGATCGGGACCAGCCGCAGGCTGCTGGTCGCGAGCCCGGCCTTGCTCAAGGCGCACGGCGTGCCCAAGGCGGCGAGCGATCTCGCGGCGCTGCCGATCCTCGATGCCACGGAAACGCAGGGCGTGCGGACATGGGAGCTGTCAGGCCCACGCGGACAAAAGGCCTCGGTCGCCGTCGAGCCGAAGATCTCGGCGGGTGACTTCACCATTCTCATTCACGCAGCCGAGGCCGGGCTCGGCATCGCGCTGCTGCCCGAGCTGCAATGTCAGGCCGCAATCAGCGAAGGCAGGCTGGTCCGCGTCCTGCCGGACTGGAGCGCCAGGGAAGGTATCATCCATCTGGTGTTTCCGTCCCGCCGCGGCATGCTGCCCGGCGTTCGCGCCACCATCGATTTCCTGGCCACCGCGCTCAAGGCGCAACTCTAGCTCCGCCGGCGTGCAGCGATCCCGCACGCTCACACCCTGCTCAATGCCTGCGCGATGTCGGCGACCAGATCGGATGGATGCTCGATCCCGATCGAGAGCCGGATTGTCGTATCCAGCACCCCGATCTTCTTCCTGATGTCGGCCGGCACGCCGGAATGCGTCATCGTCGCAGGCAGGCTCGCAAGCGACTCGGTGCCGCCGAGGCTGACCGCGAGCTTGAAGATCTGCAAGCTGTTGAGGAATTTCTCCGCCGCTTGCTGCCCGCCGACGATGTCGAACGAGAATGTCGAGCCGGCGCCGCTGCTTTGGCTTGCGAACACACGCCCCGCCGGCGACGCTGCGTCGTGATGGCCGAGATATTGCACCTGCGCCACCTTGGGATGGTCGCGCAGATAGTCGGCAACGATGTGCGCATTGCGGTCGGCCTTCTCCATGCGCAGGCTGAGCGTTTCCAGCGAGCGGCTGATCATCCAGCAGGAATGCGGATCGAGCTGGGTGCCGATCGCGCCGCGCAGCGCCTTGACGTCCTTCATCAGCTTCTTCGATCCGAGCGCCGCGCCCGCGATCAGATCGGAGTGGCCGCCGACATATTTGGTCAGCGAGTACAGCGAGAGGTCCGCGCCGTGCTCGATCGGGCGCTGAAACACCGGCCCGAGCAGCGTGTTGTCGCAGGCGATGATCGGGGTAAAGCCCTGCGCCTTGCCGATCGCGTCGGCGACGCGCCTTGTGAGCGCGATATCGACCTGGCCGTTGGTCGGATTGGCCGGCGTCTCGATGAAGATCATCGCGACGCGGCCCTTCTTCATCGCCTCGTCGGCAGCAGCGCGGACGATGGTCTCGTCGAGGCCGTCGGCAAAGCCGACCGCGCCGATCGAAAAGCCCGCCAGCGTCCTGGTGAACAGCGTCTCCGTGCCGCCATAGAGCGGCTGCGAATGCAGGATCACGTCGCCGGGCCGCGCGAAGGCCAGCACCGTGGTCGAGATCGCTGACATGCCGGAGGAGAACAGCGCGCAGCTCTCGGTGCGCTCATAGATCGCGAGCCGGTCCTCGACGATCTCGCTGTTCGGATGATTGAAGCGCGAATAGACCAGCCCCGCTCCCATGCCTTCCGGAGGCTCGCGCCGGCCCGCAACGAAATCGAAAAAGTCCTTGCCGTCCTCGGCGGTCCGGAACACGAAGGTCGAGGTCAAAAATACCGGCGGCTTGACGGCACCCTCCGACAGTTGCGGATCGTAGCCGTAGTTCAGCATCTGGGTTTCCGGATGCAGCAGGTGATTGCCGATGTGGGTTCTGGACGGAAACGGTTTGACCACGGCCAGTCTCCTTGTCTCGAGGGATCGCCGCATCGGCTGATCCATAAGAATCTGCCGCAAGCATACTCCACCTTTGTGCCATTCCGCCAAAACACTGCATCGAACACTCTGGATAACGAACGGCCGGCGTGCGCCCGCGCCGCCGGCCGTCCGAAAACCTCGTATCGTGCGTGCGTGATGTCACTTAGCTAACGACATCAGGACCGATCGCCGGCGCGGGCTGCTCACGTTGCGATGAATAAGCCGCTACCAGCTGCGATCCACATTGCGCACCTCGCCGGTGCGCGCATCGACATCGACCTGCATCCAGCGGCCGAGCCGGTCGCGGCCCTCGACTTCCCACTCGTCGCCGAGGAACTGGGTGTTGGACACCGTCACGACGCCGAGATTGGTCGCGACATCGAGGGCTGCCTCCATCGAGATCTGGCTGCCGGAATCATAGGCCATCACCGGCGTCGCTGCGCCGATCGCCAACGCCGCAATGGCGGGAATAATCAAGCTTCGCATCAGTCACTCCTCATGGAACGGGATGTCATGCCGCATAAAACGAGCGGCGCACCCAATCAGTTCCGGCAACAGAGGTGGCGGAGCAGCGCGAAACTTCGGCAGTTGCGGCAATTTGGTGGCAGACTTGGTTTCACCGACGCGCACCGCGCGTCTTGCGCGTTGCCTTCTTCCACATCCGGAAGCCACCCTCGAACGCGTTGGCGTTGTCGCCGAACCTCACTTTCGGCGGCGGGTTGTCGACCTTGTCGGCATTGCCGCCGCCGAGCACGATGTAATCGGGCTCCAACGCCGCCGACAGCCGCGCGATGACGTCATCGACGCTCTTGCGCCATTTCTTCCTGCCGCGCCGCTCGAGGCCGGCAGCGCCGACATAGTCCTCGAACGTCCCGTCCTTGCGGTAGGGCAAGTGACCGAGCTCCATCGGCTCGTAAACGCCCTCCACGATCATCGCCGAGCCAAGCCCGGTGCCGAGGCCGAGAAACAACATCCGTCCGCCCTGATAGCTGCCGATCGCCTGCATCAACGCATCGTTGACGACCTTCACCGGCCGGCCGAACGCGCTGTGAAAATCGAAGCCGGCCCAGCCGCGGCCGAGATTGTGCGGCTCCGTCAACGGACGGTCGTGAACCACCGGCCCGGGATAGCCGATCGAGATCACGTCATAGGACCAATCCCTGGTCAGCGCCTTGACCTGCCGCACCATCTCGGTGGCGGACAGCGTTGGACCCGACTCGAACTCGCGCTTGATGCGCTCCTTGTCAGTCATGACCTTCACATGCGTGCCGCCGATGTCGATCGCCAGCACCGTCCGGCGCGACACGGCTCTTTGCGTCTTCTTGTTGCTTGCCTTCCTGGTTGTCTTCTTGGCCATCGGCGCGATCTCTGTTGTGGGCACCGAGTGGAGCAGAGAAACGCATCGCACGCCACCACTCCGTTCTGCATCTGACTCCAATTTGTTCACGAGGAACGAATCGGAATCGGAAAAATCGGTGCGGCTCAGGCGTTAACAACCTCTGTGCACGTACCGAGTCTGAGTGATCGATGTTGTGCCATGGTGGGATTATTGCGCTCGGTGCGGGATATCGCCGTGTGGTTCGGGTCCGTCGCATGTGCCGGCCTCCCGGATTGTGCGACAGACGACATCACCGCCACGTTCTCCGTTCGACTCCATTTCGTTCGCGAAGAACGAATCGGAATCGAAAAATCGGCGCGGGCCGATTCTTAACAACACGTTGCACGCCCTCGTCGCGGCGGCACTTTGTCGGGTGGATGAGCGCAAGCGTAATCCGCCACCTCTCCGCGACATCACTGCGGTGAGTTAGGCCCGTTCATCGCCCGCGCTTTGCGCGGAGCCGTTTGGTGCCCTGCCCTGCGCGCCGCGCGAGCCGCCACTCTTCGAGATGAAGCCAAAGCGCTTCCGCGACCGGTCCGTGCGCATGCTGCCGATGGCGGATCGCCGCCAGATGTTCCTCGCGGCCCGGAAAATTCGGTCCCGCGATGCTGATCAGTCGGCCATCCCTGAGCTCATCCTCGATCAGCCACGCCGGCAGATGGCCCCAGGCCAGACGATGCAGGATCAGCTCCTTCTTCATCATCTGATCCGGCACGGTACAGCGATGGGCGCCGTCGATCAGGAAGAAGCTTTCCGATGTCGATTGCCGCGCCGTGTCACGGATCACACACTGCGTGAAGGGACGCATCTGCTCCGGCGCGATCTTCTTCGTCCACGCGAATGGCAGAAACCCGGGAGCGACAACCGGCACCATGGTCGTGGTCGCGAGTTCGATGCGTTCGAAACGCGGATCGGACGGGTCCGCGCGATGAAACACGAGGTCGGCGTTATCATCGATCAGGCGCTCGATCGGTCCCCCGACGGCCTCATATTCCAGATGCAGGCGCGTGTTGGGATATTTGGCAAAGAACCCCGAGAGCATTTGCAGGACCGGCGGCCGCGGGCAGAGGTCGCCGATGACGACGCGCAGGACAACCTCTTCCCCGCTGACAAGCTGGTCCGCATAGGTCTGCAGCAGATCGAGTTCGCGCAGCGTCAGCCGCGCGCGCTCGTGAAACGTCCGCCCCGCGTCCGTCAGCCCAACGCGGTATCCACTGCGGTCGAACAGCGTGAGGCCGAGCTGCTGCTCGAGGCGGGCGACCGCCGCGAACACCGACGGGTGCGAGCGGTTCAGGGCGGCGCCGGCAGCCTGGAAGCTGCCCTTGGTCGCGACCGCGTCGAAGCACCGCAGATCGTGGAGTTTGATCCGATCCATTGTCCATATCTCCGACAGAGATTGGTTGATCGTAGTAATTTTCTCTGCGGAGCGCGAGCCCTAGCCTGGCGCGACGCGAAGCCGTCGGCTTCGACCAGCACAAGGAATTGACGACATGACCGGCGATCGACACTTCACGACGGCGGACGGCTGCCGGATTGCGTACCGGATCGACGGTCCGGACGATCGGCCGGTGCTCGCACTGTCGAACTCGATCGCCACCAACCTGCATATGTGGGACCGCTCAGTGCCGGCCCTCAGCCGGTGCTTCCGCCTGCTCCGCTACGACACCCGCGGTCACGGCGGTTCGGACGCGCCGGTGGGCGCCTATTCGATGGACCGGCTCGGCCGCGACGTGGTCGAATTGCTCGACGCCCTTGCGATCGATCGTGCGCACTTCCTCGGCCTGTCGCTCGGCGGATTCATCGGGCAATGGCTCGGTATCTTCGCGCCTGAGCGCATCGATCGCCTGATTCTCTCGAACACCGCGTCCCATCTGGCGTCGGAGCTGCCGTTCGACGACCAGATCCGCGCCGTGCTGGCTGCCAAGGATATGGACGGAATCGCTGATGGCTTCATGCGCAACTGGTTTCCCGCGACGATGCTGGCTGCGCCGAACCAGATTGTCGACGAATTCCGCAGCATGGTGCTCACCACTGCGCCGCGCGGCCTCGCCGGCTGTTACGCCGCACTGCGCGATGTCGATCTTCGCCGGGCAATCTCGCTGATCGCAGCGCCGACCTTGATCATCGGCGGCGAGAGCGACACCGTCACGCGGGCCAGTCACAGCGAAGAGATCGCAGCGACCATCGCCAATGCAAAGCTCGTTCTGCTGCCCGGCGTTCACATTCTCAATGTCGAGCAGGCGGATCGATTCAACGATGAAGTTGCGAGCTTCCTGCAAGGCACACCCTAACTGTTCTCCATCCGACTCCATTTTGTTCGCAAAGAACGAATCGGAATCAGACAAATCGGCGCGGCGCAAATCTTAACAACAGGTTTGCGATCTCGATGTCGATCGACTTTGCAGGGCGATTGGCCGAAGGCGTGATCCGCCGCCCATCCAACGAAGATGGCGGGTTACGCTTCGCTAACCCGCCCTACGCGATCACCCTCATACGCAAGCCCAGGCCGCAGCGCGCGCATCTTCTCCGCCAGCCTGTGGCTCGAGGTCTCCGCCGCATGCGCGAGCCGGCGGTTGACGAGCGCGACATAGTCCGCATCGCTCTTGTGCTGGTTGAGCTTCGACTGGCCCTCGATCTGGTCGACGACGAGGTCGATCACCCTGATCCCGGCCAGCATCGCCTCGCGCTTGCCGGGCTCCATCTGGGTGAGGTCCCAGGGCTGCTTCGGCAGCCGCGCCTCGGAGGCCGCGAGCAGCGCGTCGCCGTGGCCGCGGTTCTCGCCGTGATCGCGCAGATGCGCGACGCCGGACAAATGCACCGCCTCGTAGAGCCAGGTGGAGACGCTATCGCGCGAGACGTACCAGTCGTTCGAGATGTAGGCGTCGTCGCCGGAGACGACCAGCAGGAAACGCCTGACGCCGTCGGCGAGCTCGACCAGCGGATTGTTCGCGGTGAGATGGATCTGCACGATCACGCGATCGTCGCGCCGCTCGATCACGAACGGTACATGGGATGCCCGCGGGCCGCGCGCATCGGCGGCGACGATGGCGCCGAAGCCGCGCGCCGCCGCAAAGGCCAGCGCGCGGTCGTCCTCGATACGAAATTGGGGACGGAGGATGTGCATGGCGGCGGCGCTCGCGGCTGGAGGGAGACGACCCAGCGAAGCTAGCGCAACTTTTGCCGGAGATCACCGCCATGCACCATCCGGCTCAGCAGATCATGGCATTGTCGCCGTGGTCGCAGACGCCGCCGGGCTGGTCCCGGGGCAGCGTTTCGAACTCGCCGAAGCGCGGCATCGCCATCCGCGGCGGCCCGCGCCGCTCCAGCGGCCGGCGGCCGCGGCATGTCCCTTCACCAACGCGGATGGGCCGGCCGGGACTTCGCGCGCCATGGCCGATGTCGCCAGCATGGCCAGCGCGAGCAAGCCCGCAGCAACGTGTTTGATCGCGGTCATCGAGCGTCTCCTGCTGGATTCAACAGGATCGGACCGTGTCGCCGGCCTGCTGAAGCGTTTTCGCTAGAACCATGACGGGCGGCGCCACCCGATTATTCCGCGAGGACGCAGCGAATTTGCCTGTGCTGCGGCTCAGTTCGACACATTCGATTGATCGGAGCGTGACCGCCGGGACCTGAGGTTCGCGGCCGCAACCGAGCCTGCCTGCGCGCAAGTCAAATCCGGTGCGAGAGCTGCGACAGAACAACCCGACGGGCAACTCATTCGATGTCGTCCTGGCGAAAGCCAGGAGGTGGATTCACACTCGAAGTGCAACACTTGATCGGCAAAGGACTCCGCAGGCGTGCGGTAGTCAAGGGATTTGCGTGGGGTGTTGTTGTAGGTGGCGATGAACTGGCGGAATCTGGCGGTCGAGAGGGTTACGAGATCCGTTTTGCGAGGGATGAAGCGGCGCATCCTGCCGAAGGCGTTCTCGATACCACCCTTCTGCCAGGGCGCGTGGGGATCGCAGAAGAAGGTCTCGATCGAGAGGCGATGTAGCGCCAAGTGACCGGCAAACTCGGTGCCGTTGTCGAAGGTGACGGTCTGGCGCAGCTCTTGTGGAAGGGCAGCGAAGAAGCGGACGAGATGGCGTGCGACACCGCGCGCAACCTTGCTGGCAAGGCGGATGCCGAGCAGCAGGCGAGAGGTGCGCTCATGCACGGTCAGCACGGCCTGACCGTACTTCGAGAACATCATCAAATCGGCCTCCCAATGCCCGGCGACGCTACGGTCGGCAACCTCAAGGGGCCGATTTGCCAGGGAAACACGGCCTTCGATGAAGCTTGCGGGGCTGCCGCCTCGCTTGCCGCGGAGGCCGCGCTTGCTCTTGGCGCGCGGCAGGTAGCGTCGCCAGTTGAAGTTCGTGGTGCGCCTGAGTTGGCCATAGATGAAGCGGTAGATGGTCTCGTGGGAGATCACCTTGTGCCCGCACTCGCGGGCCAGCCGGCCGGCGATCTGCTCCGGCGACCAACCTCGGCGAAGGCGTTGCAACACCGCGCGGCGCAGGACGGGCTCCCGTTCGAGGCGTCCGCCCGTCCAGCGCCGCGCTCGCATCTGTTGCTGGGCATAATTTGGCTTGTAGCCAGCCTGAACGCTCCGATTACGGCTCAGTTCCCGAGAGATTGTTGATGGCGAGCGATCCAGAGCTGCCGCGATTTGCCGGACCGAGCTGCCATTGGCCGATAGACAGGCAATCTCGCATCGGTCGTCCAGAGAGAGCTGCTTGTAAGTCCGCCCCATGGCAACACCTCCTCAAGGAAGTGTTGCACTTCGTTTGTGAACCCAGGGGACCCATTACCACGAATGAGACTGGTTGCGCGATGCTGGGGCCACGATCCCGTCCATTATCAAATGCGGTGGTTATGGGTCCTGGCTTTCGCCAGGACGACATTGGTGTGCAAGGCACCCGTCCCGTCATCCCTGCGCAAAGCCACGATGCACCGTTGAACTCGCGCCAACTCGCGGGTTACGCTGCCACCAATCTCACGCCCTCGCGCTGGAAGGATCACCATGAACGGCAACCGATATTATGGCGTCCGCGTCGAGGGGGCGAAATACGGCGTGGGATTCGGCTCGGCGCTGGCGATTGCGATCTCCTACACCAAGAACCATTCGATCCTGTGGGCGATCATCCACGGTATCCTGGGCTGGCTCTACGTGATCTACGCCGCGCTGTTTGGGTGATGCGGACAATATGACCGTCATCTCGATCCAGTCACAGATCGCCTGGGGCCATGTCGGCAACAGCGCGGCCACCTTTCCGATCCAGCTGCACGGCATCGACGTCGTCGCCGTGCCGACCACGCTGCTGAGCAACCGGCCCGGCTATCCGACCATCCGCGGACGGGTGCTCGATGTGCAGCTGGTCGCCGACCTCTTGCGCGGCATCGAGGAGCGCGGCGCGGTCGAGGCCGCGCGGATGATCCTCTCGGGCTATGTCGGCTCGGCCGACATCGCGATTGAGGTCGCCGACTTCGTTGCCCGCGCGAAAGCGGAAAACCCGGCCCTACTCTATTGCTGCGATCCCGTGCTCGGCGATCGCGACCGCGGCATGTTCGTGCGCGCCGACATCCCGCCGCTGGTGCGCGACCAGCTCTGTCCGTTGGCCGACATCATCACGCCCAACCATTTCGAGTTCGAATTCCTCTGCGGCGCACGCGTGACGACCATCGATGCCGTCATCGCGCAGGCTCGCATGCTGATGGCACGGGGGCCTGCGACCATCGTCATCACCAGCGCCGAGCTTGCCGGCGCGCCCGACAGCGAGATCGAAACGCTGGCGATCGAGCGCACGGGAGCGTGGCGCGTGCGCACCCCGCGGGTGCCGATCAGCCCGTCCGGCACCGGCGACCTGTTCGCCGCACTGTTCGTCGCCGCCCGGGTGCGCGGCCTGGCGACGCCGGAGGCGCTGAGCCACGCTGCCTCCGGCATCCACGGCGTGCTGGTGCGCACGGCGGAGCGAGGAACCGAGGAAATGCGCATTGTCGAAAGCGCCGAGGTGATGCTTGATCCAAAACCACGCTTCGCTGCGGTCGCCATCCCAGCATCCTGACATCCGGGACACCTTTCATGATCGACATCACCACCCTCCTAACCTACGCCGCCGTCGTGCTCGGCCTGTTCCTGATTCCGGGGCCGGCCGTGCTGCTTGTGCTCGCGCGTTCGGTCACCGGCGGGCCGCGCGTCGGCGTCGCGACCGGGTTTGGCATCGCGCTCGGCGACCTCGTCCACACCGCCATGGCGACGTTCGGCCTGTCGGCCGTGCTGATGACCTCGGCGCTCGCGTTCTCGATCGTCAAATATGCCGGCGTGATCTACCTGATCGTGCTCGGCGTCCGCGCCTTGTTCGAGAAGAATGACGACCTGCATTTGCCGGCGGCGCAGCCGGTCGATCCGCGGCGCGCGTTCCGGCAGGCGATCTGGGCGGAAATGCTCAACCCGAAGACGGCGCTGTTCTTCCTCGCCTTCCTGCCGCAGTTCGTGCATCCCGGCCACGGCTCCGCCGTGGCGCAGTTCGCGACGCTGGGCCTGATCTTCGTCGCGATGAGCGCGGCCTACACCTCGCTGCTCGCGCTCGCCGCCGGCCAGATCAGCCCGTGGATCCGGCGGCATCGCCGCATCGGCCAGTGGCAGGGCCGCGTGGTCGGCACGATCTACATCGCGCTCGGCATCCGCCTCGCGTTTCAGGAGCGCTGATGTCTCCGCTCAAGCCTCAGGCCACATATGACGACTTCGCCCGCCTCGACATCAGGATCGGCAAGGTGGTCGAGGTGCAGCCGTTTCCGCGCGCCCGCAACCCCTCATACAAGGTCGGTGTCGATGTCGGCGCCGGTCGGACCATGTGGTCGAGCGCGCAGATCACGAATTACGAGCCGGCGGCGCTGGTCGGCTCGCAGGTCGTCTGCATCTGCAATCTCGGGCCGAAGAACATCGCGGGTTTCACCTCGGAACTGCTGATCCTGGGCGCCAAGGATGCCGGCGGCCAGGTGATCGTGCTCGGCCCGCGCAGCGAGGTTGCGATCGGTGAACCGATCTTCTGACGACCCGGCTCGATCACGGCCGCGTGATTCAAATCGTCTGGATTCCCCGTAGTTTACCGATGGGGGATCACCCGGATTCTAACTGCCGGCGCGCGCTGCTATTTCAATGCGCGAGAATCGCTTCGGCATGGGAATCGGAAGATGTCTGCAGTTTTCTTTCACTGCTCCGACGACAAGCACGTCATCCTGGATCGCACCGGCGCCGCAATGGATTTTAGGGAGGTGCGGGTGTATGCGGAGCAGCTGGCGCGCAGCTTTGTCATGACACCGAGCGTGGAAGACTGGCGCAACTGGGCGGTCCACGTCACCGACGATATCGGCACCGAGATCTTCGAGTTGCCATTCACCGCCGTTCTCGGCGAATTGCACTGAGGGCGTGCCATGAATTCGATGGAACTCGCCCTGCATCCCTTGCGCCGCCACCTCGCCCGCCTCGTTGCACGCTGTGTCGCGTTGGTCGAGGGCGTCATCAACCCCTATCGCCCCGAGCTGTACTACATGCGCGGGCCGGGTCCGAAATGCCGCGCCAGGCGGCAGGCCACGCTGCGCGACTAGCGCATGTTCGGTTCTGATCGAATCAGAACCGAAGCTCGAGTTTGTTGTTTGACGCGTTTTCTTCACGCGAACCGCTGTCCGCTTCGCTCGAAAGCGCTCTAGTCCGAGCGCTTGAGCGACGAGAAAAGGCCGATGGGCGTTACGCCACCGGCCTTCTCCTGCGGCTGCCGGTTCCCGGAGTCCGGTTCCGCCGCAATTCCACCTGGTCCCAAGCTTGCGACGACAGTTTTAATCAAATCTTAACGGCATGGCGGTGAGCTGTCTCACGAGACTCCTTCGCCGTGCCACGCGGCATCGTCGTTCATCGTGCGTCGAGCGTTGCACATCGTTTTTGCGCCGATCGCCCGACGATTGTGCGCGATGCATCTTAGGGAACGCACGACTCAGTGTTACCCTGTGATGCAAACCGAAACGGAGACTTCGGAATGCCGTACTACACCTTCGATCTCGTGGTGGGGGACGAGTTCCGCAATCAAGGAACGATCATCCTCGAAGACATCAGCCTCGCCTCCGATCGCGCCGATCAGCTCGCCAACGAGCTGTCGCAGGTCAAGCCGGAGCTGAAGGCGCGCGGCTGTGCCGTGCGCGTCACCGACGTCGACCGGCGCGAGCTGTATCGAACGCCGCTCGATCCCGTGCCACACTGGCGCAGGGCCGGCTAGCGCCGGCAGGCTTTGGACTCTGTTGACCGCGCCCGTCAGCGCGCGGTCTTGGTCTTGCTGCGCGCAGCGACTGATGTTGCCGCCTCAGCAAGACCAGTTCGCGTGCGGCCCGATCACTTCTTCATGTTCAACCGGCCGATGAAGTCACGCTTGCCGAGCGGCGCGCCCTTGTGGCGAAGGATGTCGTAGGCGGTGGTCGAGTGGAAGAAGAAGTTCGGCAGCGAGAACGACATCAGGAACCCCTCGGCCGTGAACGGCATCGAGCGCTCGCCGATCTTGAACATCACTTCGCGCCCAAGCAACGCGTTGACCGCGTCCGGCGTCAGGGCCGACAATTCGCTTTGCGCGTCCTTCACCAGCGCCTGCAGTGCGGCGTAATCCAGATCGGGCTTGCCGGACGGTGGCACAAACACACCGGTCCTGGCGGCTTCCATCGCGCCGCGGGAATGATGCGCGAGCGAGACCACCTGAAAGCGGAACGGCAACATGTCCGGAAACAACCGGGTCTCGACGATCTCGGCCGGATCGATGCCGTTCGCCTTGAAATGCGCGAGGCTCTTGTCGAGAAAGCCCGAGGCGGCGCCGAGGATCTGCAGATAGTTGGCAACGGTCGCGTCGTAGAGTGAAAAGGTCATGGCGAATTCCCCCAGATAGAAAATTTGTTTGCTGCTTGTCCTGAACACAGTTCCCGGAAACTCCGGCGAAGGCAAGCGGCATCGGGGGCGCAAATCGAATCGATCCGGCGCACAGCGCCAGAGCACTCCACCAGGCGTCGCGCGCTCCCGCGGTCAGCTCTGATGCGGTCCGCGCATCATCTTCATGGCGTCCTCGATATGGCGCCACTCGCGGGCCTCTTCGGTCTCGCCCTTGCTCTCGCAGGCGACGGCGTTCTGCGCCGCCTCGGCAATCGCCTGCAGGCCGTGCTTCTCCAGCATCTGCCGCGCGATGGTGTGGATCGCATCTCGGCAATCATGGCGCTCTCCTCTGCTGTCCGATGCCGCAGGGACAGGCGTGACCGCGCGTCCCGCGGGCTGACTTCAAAACGGCCGAACGCCGTGTCTGGTTCCAGCATCCCGGCTGGCGCGACGGAATCAATGGTTCCCCCGCTCCGCGGCGGCGGATACAGAGAGGCGGCCCCCGTTGCTTCGCGAGTTGCCGGACCCATGGCGCAGAACATCTATGACGATCCCGGCTTCTTTGCCGGCTACAGCCAGCTGCCGCGGCAGGTCCGCGGATTGCTCGGCGCGCCCGAATGGCCCGCCATCCGCGCCATGCTGCCCGACATCGCGGGCAAGCGCGTGGTCGATCTCGGTTGCGGCTTCGGCTGGGTGTCGCGCTGGATGCGCGAGCAAGGCGCCTCGGGCGTGCTCGGCATCGACCTCTCGCAGAACATGATCGCGCGCGCCACGGCGATGACGCAGGATCCGGCCATCGCTTTTGAGATCGCCGACCTCGAAACGCTGGAGCTGCCGAAGGCCACGTTCGACCTCGCCTACAGCGCCCTCACCTTCCACTACATCAGGGACTTCGATCGCCTGGCGCGGATGCTGTATCGCACGCTCGTCCCGGAGGGGCATCTGGTCTTCACCATCGAGCATCCGATCTACATGGCCGCCACCCACCCCGACTGGGGACAGGACCGGGACGGCCGCAAGACCTGGCCGGTCAATCGCTACTTCATCGAAGGCGAACGGCGGACCGACTGGTATGTGAAGGGCGTGCTGAAATATCACCGCACCATCGGCACCACGCTCAATGCGTTGATCGGCGCCGGCTTCACGCTTCGCCATGTCGAGGAATTCTCCCCGACGCGGGAGCAGATCAAGGCTGTGCCCGAACTGGCCGACGAACTGGAACGGCCGATGATGATGCTGGTGTCAGCGCAGCGCTAGCATCACGCCGCAAGCAGCTTGTCGAATTCCTCGGGCGGGTATGATTTTCCGTCCTTGTCGGTGATCACCACCTGCCATCCCTCGCTCGCCCAGACCTTGGCCTTGGCGATGATGATGAAGGTGCTCTCCCGCTCGATCCTGACCGTTTCGTTCTCGCGTTCTGCGATCATCTTGTAGGCCAATGCTTGTCCCTCGCCGACACAGTCCATTCCGCGGTGTGTTGGCAGCGACGTTGGGCCGCAATTCGCCGGGAGCATGACAATTTGATGGAAGCACAGGCGCCGGATGCGGCAGAGCGCAACGTGCGGTCGCGGCTAGCTCAACTTACCTATCAAGGTCGGCATATCCAGCATGTGCCAGGTCTAGCGTCCACCGCAGCAGCACATGCGGCGCGCATGCCCCAAAGAAAAACCCCGCCTCGGTGGGACGCCAAGGCGGGGAAGGTTCATTGGGTTGAAATCCACGCGCCTGGAAAAGCAGAGCGCGGGAAGTAGCGGCGACAATTCTATTTGCAGCTGGCGTTCGGACAACAGGATTAAAGCGCGCGTAACGCCGGGACTTTTTCCCGATCCAGCCGGCAAAAATCCCGAACCCGGCTTACGACGGGGCTCACTGCACCACGTCGAGCCGGACATTCGCGACGCCCTTGCCGATCATGCCGAGCGACTGCGCTGCAGAATACGAGACGTCGACGATGCGCCCGGGAACGTAAGGCCCGCGGTCATTGACACGCACCGTGACCGAACGGCCGGTCTTGACGTCGGTGACGCGCAGCTTGGTGCCGAACGGCAATGTCGGATGCGCGGCGGTCAGTTCGCGCGCGTTGAACTTCTCGCCGCTCGCGGTCTCCTGCTCGTCGCTGTAGAAGCTTGCGACGCCCTGCGACGCAATCCTGGTGTCGCCGCCTTTGCGCGCGGCGTACGGCGTGTGCTTGCGCGCGGTTGCGACATGTGTGCGCGTCGCCGATGACGCGGCCCGCGTCGGCTCGGCCGATACCGGCCGGCTCGCGAGCGCCTGCGAGCGCTGGCTGACGACGGAGGACTGCGCACAGGCGGCAAGCGACGCGGCGCCGATCACGATGGCACAGAGCCGCAGCGGCGCTCGCGCACGAGTCAACGGAATTGCAGCACCGCGGGCGCTGCGTTTGACGTCGACGTACGAAATGACTGCATCGTCGCGTGACATGTTGCATCCCCAACTCGTGCCCCAGCCCAAGCCAAAAATCCAACACCCGCATGGCCGAATCCAATCAGGGCGGAACGGAGGCGGAGCGCGGTCGGACGTGCCGCGGGCAACGCGATTTCCCCTCGGCTGTGGTGGATGCGCCACACAACCAGGGCGATTCGCCCGAAAATGCGATCCCGGAGCCTCTCCGCCCGCGTTGCCGGGTGCCCGCCCCCTCAGCTCCCTGTGTGGTTCCCGAAACTCCCCAACCTCTCCACCCTCTCGCCTTGCTTTGGTCAAACCGGACTGGAGTCGTGGGGTCAGGGCCAGGGGTCGATACAGAGCTCAAATTGCCGGCCGCCCATTTGCGGTTGACCTTGGACTGAAACGGGGACCGCCATGCAATCGACACTGAAAGACGCAGATCCGCACGATATTTTCGCGATCGAACCTAGCTTCACTGCAACCCGCACCGACAATGCCGCCATCACACCGGCACCTGCCGGCAAGGTAGCATCGGGGCAACGGGAGCCATGGTTCGGCCCGAGCCTCGCACCCTCTTCCACGCCACCGGTCGCGCCCGCCGCGCCAGTCGCCTCGGTGCCACCGGTGACGCCGATGCCCGTGACGGCGCCGCCGGCCGCGCCGGAATACAGCACCGCGAGCCATGACGGCAGGCTGGACGACATCAGGCTGGAGCGTGCGCCGCGTCCGACCAACAAATGGGCGATCCGCGCCTTCTGGTTCCTGTTCGCGATCGCCGGCGCCATGGGCACCGCGGCGTGGCAACACTACGGGCATCGCGTCAAGCAGGTGGTGGCGGAGTACGTGCCCCAGGTCGAGGCCCTGACGTCGCTGCTGCCGGGCAAGGCCACTCCCGCCGCCGACCAGGCGAGCCCGCCCGCGCAGGCGGCTGCGGCCGATCAGCCGTCTGAGGCTGCTCCGGCGGCTGCGGCCGCGCCACAGGACGTCGCTGCAGTTCAGCCAGCGGCGGCCGCAGCACCCGCTGCAGCGGCGGCGCCCGTTGCCCCGGCGGCACCAGCTGACCAGACGCAGTTGCTGCAGACGATGGCACGCGATCTCGCGTCGATGGGACAGCAGATCGAGCAGCTCAAGACCAGCATCGATCAGCTGAAGGCGAGCCAGGATCAGTTGACGCAACGGGTCGCACGGACGACCGAGACCGGGGCCGTCGAACCGCGGCCGGTCACGCCGCGCCCGCGCGCCGCGATCGCACCGCCGCCTGCGGCGCCACATACGGCTGTTGCTTCACCGCCGGTGCGCCGGTCGTACCCGCCGGCACAGGCCTACATCCCGCCGCCACCGGCTGCATCAGCAGCCCCGCTGCCGGCGCCCGTTGCGGCCGCACCGCAGACGGTAGCACCGCGGCCGGTTCAGCCGCAGCAGTCCTCGGTTGTCGATGCCGATGATAACGGCCCCGTGGTTCGGCCACCGATGCCGCTGCGCTGACGGCCAGCTAACGCGCGAAAGAAAGGGCGCCGATCGCGATTACGCAATCGGCGCCCTTTGCAGTTCAAATACGAATTACGCGCTCTGTCCCGGCGGCAGCACGACCACGGTCGCGCCCGGCTTGACGTGCTGGTAGAGATCGATGACGTCGGCGTTGTTCATGCGGATACAGCCCGACGAGATCGCCTGCCCGATATATTCGGGCTGGTTGGTGCCGTGGATGCGGTAGAGCGTGTCCTTGTTGCCCTGGTAGAGGTAGATGCCCCGGGCACCGAGCGGATTGGCCGGTCCACCGGCGACCCGCGCCGGATACGGTCCGAGCCGCTCCTGGATGTCCTTGGTCGGAACCCAATCGGGCCACTCCGCCAGACGGCCGACCGTGGCCACGCCGGAGAACGCCATCGCCTCTTCGCCGACGGCAACGCCGTAGCGGATCGCCTTGCCGCCGGGCAGCACGTAATAGAGGTAGCGCGCGTCGGTATCGACCAGGATCGAGCCCGGCTGCTCCTTCCGCCTGTAATCGACAATGTGGCGCTGGAACTGATCCGGGATCTTGGCGTCCGCATAGGGCGGATGCGCCAGCAATTGCCGATCGCGCGGCGTCATCGCGGCATCCGTCACCGGCGACAGCGTCGCCTGCATGCAGCCGCCAAGTGCGAGCGAACCCACCAGCACCGCAGCAAGCCCCAACTTCGACACGATCATTCTCCCCTACGTCAACTTGTGGCACTTGCTGCCGAAATCGTGCTGAAATCGTGGCAGCCCCGGCTGGAACACGGCCGTTTGATCGGTTCCTTCCGCAACTGTGTCCTTACGGTTGCAGTCGGTTCCCGCGGACGCTAGCCTTGCCGCAAAATGTCTAAAACATCGGGAGGAATTCGATGCGTTACGCTCTGCTGATCGGCGGCCTGATTATCGCGGCAACACCGGCCCACGCCGATCCGCGCGCGGCCTATGTCACCATGGTGTTGCAGGCCTTTGCCGCCAAGGTTGAGTGCCCCGGCACCGATCTCGTCTACCAGGACCTCGTGCAGCGCGCGCAGGACATGCACCTGCCCGACGGCACCACCGAACAGGTGCGCAAGGCAATCGCCTTCATGCATACCGGCGGCAAGATGGGAGAGAAGCAGGCCGACGACCTGATGACCGAAGTCGCGATCGCAACCCAGAGCACCGACCTCGACCAACGCCGCGCCGGCAGCATGACGACCTGGTGCCAGGACCAGAAGACGCGGCTCGCGGGCTACATCAGGACCAAGTAGTAAACCTTCGATCTCAATCCAGCTCCGGCGGCGCGAACCAGTTGGTCAGCGACAGGCCGCCGTCGACCGCGATCGATGCGCCGGTGACGTAGCCGGAGAGCTTGTGCGAGAGCACGGCGAGCGCCATGGGCGCGAGATCGTCCGCCTGACCAAGCCGGCCGAGCGGAATGTGCTTGGCCAGCGCGGGATCGGCGACGAAGCCGCCGGCCGCGACCGCGCCGGGCACCAGCGCATTGACGCGGATGCCGTAGCAGCCCCAGCTCTTGGCAAGCTCCTTCACCAGCATCGCCATGCCGGCCTTCGCCGTCGAGTAATGCGGCAGGTTACGCGGCGTACCCGCGTGCAGCGAGGTGAGCAGCAGGAACGAGCCAGGTTTCTTCGCCGCGATCAGCTTGCGCGCCAATTCGCGCGACAGATGAAAGCCGGCATCGAGATTGACCGCGTGCATCTGCCGCCAGGTCTCTTCATCGACCGCCATCGCGTGATCGGCCTCGCGGCGCGGTGGCGATGCGCTGTGGACGAAATGCGTCACCTGCCCGACCGCTGCTTGCGCATGCGCCAGCAGCGCGTCGCACGCCGCACGTTGCGCGAGATCGCCGACCCAGGGCACGGCAAGTTCGGGATGTGGGGCGGCCTTGATCGCGGCAAGCACCCTGTCCTCATGCAGGTCGGCGAACACCGTGCGCACGCCCTCGCCGACCAGGGCCTGCGCGACCGCGCGGCCGATGCCGTTGCCGGCGCCGGTCACCAAAGCGGCCTCGCGCGCGGGATCGAAGGGCGATGTGAAGAGGCTCATGATGTCTAACTCCGCGGACGTGCAGACCGGCGCTCAGTATGGCGGCGCCTTGCGCGCCCGCTGTGCCTTGGCGGCTTCGATCCACCAGGTGAAGTCGTCGGCAAAGCGCGCAAAGGCGCGTTCGAGCGACTTGCCGCCCTCGCCGATCGGCTTGCCTTCGGCGGACAGGGTCTGCGCGATCGGCCCCGCGCTGATCGTGCTCGACACCACCACCATGCCCATCTCCGACAGCGTGCCGTGCCAGGCGGTCGCGGCGCGCGCACCGGCGAACCGCCCGGCCGAGTAGCTTGCGATCGCCGCCGGACGCCAGAACCATTCCTCGAGGAAATGATCGGTCAGGTTCTTCAGCCCGGGCTGGATGCCCCAATTGTATTCGCCGGTGACGAACAGGAAGCCGTCGGCGTCGCGGATCTTGCCGGCGAGCGTTTCGAGCACGGCCGGCGCCTGGCCCTTCGGGTGTTCCTTGTACATCCGGTCGAGCATCGGCAGGCCGACCTCCTTGGCGTCGATCAACTCGACATCGTCGCCGCGCCCACGAAGGCCGTCGACGACGAAGTGCGCCAGGCGGATGCCCATGCGATCCGAACGATAAGAGCCGTAGAGAACGAGAATGCGATGGGTCATGATGGCGCGATCCTACCACGGCGCTGCGACAGCCGTCCCGCGGCCGGCGCGCAGATATTAACGGGCATTCCGGCGCGTTTTCCCGGCATTAAGCAATTCGTCGCAGATCGCCCACCGCGGCCAAAAATCGCCAGATTTGTTTTCTGGATATGTTTTTCGCTTCGAGAAGGAGAACCCGACATGCAGATCGCAAAGCTGGTTTTCGCAGGCTCGCTCGCGGCCGTCGCTGCCCTTGCCACGCCAGCGCTGGCGAAGAGTGCCGAGCGGCAGAAGGCCGACGAAAAAGCCGCCACCACAACCAATTCGGCCGGCTGCCAGGCCTACCAGCAGGCCGCCGACGGCACCTGGAACCAGCTTCCCTGCGGCGAAGCGGGCACGGGCGGCGCGACCCAGCACCGCGCCGCGACCAAGGGCGCTGACGACGACGGGCACTGACCGTCACGCCGTGTCGCCACGCGCGGCCGAGCGACCCGGCGCGTTCGACTTTCGGACAATGCGGACTGGGCGGGACCGCCGCGGATCCCTGATCATAAACCCAAGCTTAATGCGCACCCGGTACGGTTGAGGTCTCTCCCTCTCTCGTCAAGAAATGGCGCGCATCCCATGAAAATCGGTACTCTCCTGACGGCCGCGATCGTCTCCTTGTCCGCGGTCGGCGGTGGCCTTGCGGCCTATGTCGCGGTGACCAAGTACCAGACCATGGACAAGGTCTCGACCGCGCAGAGCCGGCTCGAGATCGTCCGCGCCGTCGGCGACATCCCGCGCTACATGAACCCCGAGCGCGGCTACGCCACCAACCTGCTGCTCGCAGGCGGCACGATCGACCCGAAGCAGATCGCCGAGCTCGACCGCCAGCGTCAGCTGACCGACGGTGCGCTGGCCAAGGTCAACCAGGTGCGCACCACCCTGCCGGGATCGCTCGACGATGGCGAGGCCGTCGCACGCGAGATCGACGCGCTGAAGGTGAAATTTGCCGGGCTGCGCGACGCCATCGCGGCTGCCATCTCAGGTCCAGCCGATGCCCGCCGCGCGGCCGCCGGCAAGATCGTCGCCGACAATTCCGTATTCAACGCCGGTGTCACCACGCTGCTCGACGAGCAGGTGCGCCGGCTCGCCGGCCTCGACGGCAATGCCTATCGCCAGGCCAGCTACGCCAACGTCGCCTGGATGCTGCGCGACACCGGCGGTCTCAATGCCAGCCTGCACAAGGCGCTGGTCGGCGCCAAGCGCGTCGCGACCGATCAGGAGAAATTGGAACTCTACCGCTCGACCGGCCGCACCGAGCAGATCCTCTCGACGCTGCAGGAGTTGCGCAACAATCCGGCGACGCCCGCGAACGTCATGACGGCGCTCGGCAAGATGCAGGCCGACTATGTCGAGCGCTTCGGCAAGGCGCTGAAGCTTGCCAAGGAAGGCGCAGTGTCCGGCAAGTATGAGGTGGATCTCGACACCTACTATCCGGAATCGCAGATCGGCCTCGCCGCTATCATCACCGTACGCGAGGCATTCTACGAGAACGCCGAGCAGGTGCTTGCGAGCGCCTATTCGTCGGCGCGCTTCAGCTTCGTGATCGCACTGACCGGGCTGCTCGCGGTCATTGCCGTCAGCGCCGGCCTCATCGTCGTGGTCCGCCGCCGCATCCTCAACCCGATCGCAGCCCTCACCGGCCGGATGTCCCGCCTCGCCGCGGGCGACGTCGCCGAGGCGATCCCGGGCGCCGCGCGCAACGACGAGATCGGCGCGATGGCCGCCGCCGTGCAGGTGTTCAAGGACAACAGGATCGAAGCCGATCGCCTCGCGTCCGAGAAGGAAGCTGAGAACGACGTCAAGATGCGCCGCGCCCGCGCGCTCGACGATCTGACCCGCGCCTTCGAAGCCAAGGTCACCGAACTGGTCGGCGGATTGTCCGCGGCGTCATCGGTGATGGAGGACACCGCGCAATCGATGTCCGCCACCGCCTCCGCCACCAATCGCCAAGCCGCGGTCGTTGCCGCCGCATCCGATCAGACCTCGACCAACGTGCAGACGGTTGCGAGCGCGACCGAGGAACTGACCTCCTCGATCTCGGAGATCGCCCGCCAGGTCGCGACCTCGACCGAGATCGCCGCCCGTGCCGTCGACCATGCCCGCCGCACCGGCGACACCGCGCGCTCGCTGGCCGAGGGCGCCCAGAAGATCGGCGACGTCGTGACGCTGATCCAGAGCATCG
This sequence comes from Bradyrhizobium sp. USDA 3240, assembly GCF_054063295.1. Taxonomy (NCBI): domain Bacteria; kingdom Pseudomonadati; phylum Pseudomonadota; class Alphaproteobacteria; order Hyphomicrobiales; family Nitrobacteraceae; genus Bradyrhizobium; species Bradyrhizobium sp. USDA 3240. The sequence goes on along the minus strand of NZ_JBSSGD010000002.1, from coordinate 8,373,168 downwards.
CGGCGCAGACCAACCTGCTCGCGCTCAACGCCACCATCGAGGCGGCCCGCGCCGGCGAGGCCGGCCGCGGCTTTGCCGTCGTCGCCTCGGAAGTAAAATCGCTGGCCGGCCAGACCGCGAAGGCGACCACGGAGATCTCCGAGCAGATCACCGCGATCCAGACCGCAAGCGACGAGACCGTGACCGCGATCCGGAGCGTCGTCGACGTCATCACCGAGATCGACCAGATCGGCACTGCGATCGCCGCAGCGATCGAGGAACAGGGCTCGGCGACCAAGGAGATCTCGCGCAGCGTTCAGGAAGCCGCACGCGGCACCCAGGAGGTCAACTCCAACATCTCCGGCGTGCAGCGCGCCGCCGACGATACCGGCGCCGCGGCGACCCAGGTGCTGGGCGCGGCCGAGCAGCTCTCGACGCAGTCCAAGGACCTCGCCGGCCAGGTCAACCGCTTCCTCTCCGACGTGCGGGCGGCGTAAGAGCGCGCCCGACCAAGAGACGGAGCGGCAGCGCAGACCAGCCAGCTGCTTTGACACATGGTGACAGCCCCCGGCGGCGATGCATCGCTATGACGTCACCGCGCGTGATGACGAATGCGCAAGCTGCTTCACCGCCTCGACCGCGGCCCGCTTGGCGGCTGCACGCGAGGCATGATCGACGTCAGGCCCCGCGAGGGTCTTTTCGACCACGACCGTCGTGATGTCGGTAATGCCGATATACCGCAGCCACATCTCCAGATAGGGCCTTTGGAAGTCGTAGCTGCCGGCGGGCGTGGCTGCCGTCGGTGCATAGTCGAGCCCCCGCGCCAGCACCAGCAGAGCCTTCCTCCCGTGCAGCAGACCGCCGAACGCCCGTCCGTCAAACGTGAACAGGAGATCCTTCTGCGACACGACATCGATGAGCTGCTTCAACTTGTAAGGTATCGAGAAATTCCACAACGGCACCGCGAGCAGGATCACGTCGGCCGCGAGAAAGCGCGCGGCAATCGCGGATATCTGTGCCCACGCTTCGGCCTGCTCAGGCGTTAGCGCCGTTCCCGCCAGTCCGGCGTATTTCGCCATCATGACCGGACCGTCGAACTCGGGGAGCTCCGTCGACCATAGGTCGAGGACATCGACGCTGAGATCGGGCTCGATGTCGCTCCATGCAGCGAGCGCGGCGTGTGCCACCTCGATCGACGCGCTGCGGTTCTTTCGCGGGGATGCTTCGACATAGAGGATGCGGGTCATCTGGAATCTCCGGGGCTGGTGGCGGCCCAACAGAGCAGCTTCCGTTCAGTGAGAGAAATGATATATAATTGTCTAATTAATCTCATATCGAGATATATCGATGTTCGACACAACGCTCCTCCGGACGTTTCAGGCGGTCGCTCAGGAGGCAAATTTCACCAAGGCAGCGCGCCGGCTGAATCTCACGCAGTCCGCGGTCAGCGCGCATATTCGCCGCCTGGAGGTTCAGGCAGACCGACCATTGTTCGCACGCAACACGCGGTCGGTCGCGTTGACCGCCGAAGGCGAAGCCTTGCTCGGCTATGCGCGTGCCATCCTTCGCCTCAACGAGGACGCGCGCCTGAGATTGTCAGGCAAGAACCGCGGCGTTCATTTGCGCATCGGCGCATCCGACGACTTCATGAGCAACTGGTTGCCGCGCACGCTCGCGCAATTCCAGCATGGTCACCCTGGTCTGACGCTGGAGGTGCGGGTCGCGAATACGGCCCTGCTCCTGGCCGGGCTCGACCGGGGCGAACTCGATGTCGTGGTTTGCGGCCGATGCCAGGGCGACCAGAGCGGCCAGCTGCTGTGGCGCAAGCCGCTGGTGTGGGCCTATGCGAAGGGCGCGACGCCGGATACCACGGCGCCGCTCTCGCTCGCGCTGTTTCCCGAGCCCTGCCCATATCGCGACGCCGCGCTGGCCGCGCTCGCTGCGGCCGGCCGTGAAGCCCGCATCACTGTGGTGAGTCCGAGCATTGGCGGTCTGCGTGCCGCCGCTGCGGCCGAGCTTGCAGTGTGCCCGCTCTATCGCAGCCTGCTCACACCGCAATTGCGGGCGCTCGGCCGCGAAGCCGGCTTGCCCAGACTTCCCGAGGTCGAGTTCACGGTGTTCACGCGCAGTCGCGGCGGCCCGCGCGAGATCGGCGACATCGCCCAGGATATCATCAAGGCTGCTGCGAGCCGACGATAGCCCTCACGCGCTGATCAGCCGCCGCGCAGGCCGAGCACACGGCGGGCGATCGCCTGGCGATGGACCTCGCTCGGGCCTTCGTACACCCGCATCAGGCGGGCCTTCTGCCAGAGCGCGTTGAGCGGCAATTCCAGCGTCACGCCGAGAGCGCCGAGCGTCTGCATGGCGTGGTCGCAGGCGTCATAGGCCATTTCGGTCGCGAACACCTTGATCATCGAGGCCTCGTGGCGGATGTCCTCGCCGCGATCGGTCTTGTCGGCAGCCTCGCGCACCATCAGCCGGCATGCATGCATGCGCGTCGAGATGTCGGCGATCCACCACTGGATCGCCTGGCGCTCGGCGAGCTTGACGCCGAAGGTCTCGCGCTGCTTGGCGTGCTCGCACATCATGTCGAGCGCGCGCTTGGTGATGCCGACGCAGGTCGACCCCATCTCGAGCCGCCGCGTGCGCAGCCGCAGCTGCATCGGCGCGTAGCCCTTGCCGACCTCGCCCAGCACCGAGTCCTTCGGGATGCGGCAGTCCTCGAACACGATCTCGTAGGTCGAGCCGCCGCCGACCATCGGGATCTCGCGCTCGATGATGAAGCCCGCCGTGCCCTTCTCGACGATGAAGGAGGTGATGCCGCCCTGGCGCTGGTCGTTGCCGACGCGCGCCATCACGATGATGAAGTCGGCGGCGCGCGCATTGCTGATCCAGATCTTGCGGCCGTTCAGCACCCACTGCTCGCCTTCGAGCACCGCGCGCGTCTTCATCCCCGCGGGATCGCCGCCGGCGCCGGGCTCGGAGATCGCGATCGCCGACGTCATCCGGCCCTCGATATAGGGCTGCAGATATTTCTTCTTCTGCGCGTCGGTGCCGACCGCCTGCAGCATGCGCAGGTTCGGCGAATCCGGCGGCAGCACGAACGGCACGCAGCTGCGGCCGAGCTCTTCGTGCACTGCAGCCATCGTGCGCGTCGGCAAATCGTGGCCGCCGAGATCCTCGGGCGCATCGAGGCCCCAGAGGCCGAGCTCCTTGGAGACGTCGCGCAGCCGCTTGCGCTGCTCTGCGGTGAGCTCGGGATGATCGCTGCCGGGCAGTTTCGATTTCAGATATTGCGGCTCGAGCGGAATGAGTTCGCGATCGACGAAGCGCGCGACCGTCTCGCGGATCATGGCTGTCTGTTCATCATCGCTCATCTGGGATTCCTCGCCTGTGCTGTTTCGCTTCACAAAACCAGTAGCGCATTTTTTGTCGACACAAATAGCGGAAACGCGCGCTCGCGCTCACTGTCGCGCGATGGTTTCATGGTGCGGAATTCAATATCCCGCGGCGCGGTCAGCGCGTGCGCAATTGCGCTGGACGTGGCGGCATGTCGAGCAATGGATCGCGCCGCGTGAGGCCATTCTCCTTGAGGAAGCGATCGACGATCGGCGCCCAGATCGCCGTTCCGTTCTCGCTGAACAGCATGTGACCGTCGCTGCCGAATGCGGCCGTTCGAACCAGCGAGAGCTTGCCGCCTGATTTCGCGAACGCGTCCGACAACCGCGTCACGAGTTTCGGGCCGAAGAAGTGATCGTTGTCGGCGGAGACCCAGAGGAGCGGAACGCGTGAGGATTTTCCGAACTGCGCGAAGGCGTCGACGAGCTCGCCTTCTCCGCAGACCGTATCGGGGCCGCTCGATCCGCGGCCCGGTGCGAACACGATCGCGGCCGCTAGACCCGACGGCGCACTCGACGTCAATGCGACGGTGGCGAGGCCGCCCGCCGAGCGGCCGACGCTGATCCACTTTCCGCTGCTGACGTAAACTTGGCCGGCCATGAATTTGGCGGCGGCTGCGATGTCGCTGGCGCCGGCGCGGCCGGCTTTCGCGTAGTTCGGACCGGAGCACGGCCCGTAGGTCTCGGCCCATCCGCCCTGCGAGGCGCCGTAGCCCCGGCGCAGGAACGCCACCGCAACCCAGCCGCGGCGTGCGAACTCCGCCGCCTGCGCCCACATCCCGTAGGGGCTCATCGACGGTCGGTCGCTCGCCGAGCGCGGCGAGCCGTGATTGAGCAGGACCAGCGGATGCGGCTGCCCGTCATCCGGCCGCAGCACGATCGCGTCGAGCAGCGCAGCGGCCGGCCCTGCCCCTTCCGCATTCGGCACCGGGATCTTGAGCGCATCGAGGCGAATGCCTTCGGCTCGCGCGGCGCCGGAGGCCGAGATGAAGACCACCAGGGCCAGAACGACCGCGCCGATGTCGTTGCGGGTCCGCACTGGTCGGATCATGCGCTACTCGGCAAAGCCGACATAGCGGACAAAATCGCCGTTGGCCTCGCGGTCCGACCGCACTGCGTTGGCGGCAAAACTGTCGTCGGGATAACCCATCGCGACGCAGGTCATGATCACCTGGTCTTCCGGGATATTGGCGACCTCGCGCACGATGTCGGAGCGCATGATGCCCTGGCCGTTGATCACACTGCCGAGGCCGCGATCCCAGGCCGCCAGCACGATGCCGTAGCAGAGCGCGCCGAGATCGAAATGGCAGACCGCGCCGGGATCGAGGATCCGGTCATAGGCCAGCACCAGCGAGACCGGGGCGTCGAACTGGCGGAAGCCGCGCAACACCCAATCCTGCCGCATCGGCTTGTCGTCGCGGGCAATCCCCATGGCGCCGAACAGCTTCTTGGCAATGTCGACCTGGCGGCCGCGGTGCACGCCCTGGTATTCGCCATGGCTGACGATGTCGCGCTTGGCCTTGGCGCCGGCGATCATCTCCTCCATGTTGCGGCGCCGCACTTCCTCCAGCGGCGCCCCGGTCAGGACATGGACGTGCCAGGGCTGCGTGTTCATCGAGGACGGCGCGCGCTTGGCCACCTCGATGATCTCCTCGACGGTCGCCCGTGACACCGGCTGCTTCTTGAACCCGCGCACGCTTTTGCGTGTCTGTACCAGCGTCTCGAATTCCATTTCCGCGTTTCCCCCATTTTGTTCCGCGCTGCACACGGAATTTTCTCGCAGCTATCGGGGTATTTTATAGACAAATTCGGCTGTGGGAACTTGATCGAGCCAAGAATCCGATATCCAATCCGTCCACTGGTTTGGTTTAGGGAGAACCCAGATGAAGCGGATTTTCTTGGCGGCCGTGATCGCGACCTTTGCCGCCGGTTCGGCATTTGCACAGGACGCCTCCTGCGAGACGAAAGCCGTCGGCAAGGACGGCAAGCCGCTGGCCGGCGCGGCCAAGACCTCGTTCATGAAGAAGTGCACGATGGATACCTGCGAGACCAAGGCGGTCGGCTCCGACGGCAAGAAGCTCGCCGGCGCGGCCAAGAACTCGTTCATGAAGAAGTGCCAGAGCGGCGCCTGAGCCCCTCGCCGGCGCTCATTTAGCCCCCTCAATCGGGACAGACTTCATCGGGACTCAATCGGGTCGCGCAGGGCGCGGCCCGAACGGCTGTTGACGGGTGGACGGACCCTTCATCGGCCCACGCCCTGTGGCGCTAGAACGAAACGCCGACCCGGACGCCCCTGCTCCAGACCCGCCGGCAACGCTTCCGGGTGTTGCCGTGAAACATCTCGAAACGCTCGGGCAACTGGATCGGCTTGGAAAATTCCAGGCAGGCCCCGCCGGCGGAATAGTCCACCAGCCGGCATTCGATCAGGGGCGCCTTCGGTTCGAGCTGGAGCTTGACCACGCTGGATACACATCCTGTCGGACGAACACGCGCAAATCGTCGGGGATGCATCAGGCCGCCTCTGGTGGAATCGTACCCACAGATTCGCAACCCCCCGTTAAGATTTGGTTCAGGCGGATTGTTACGATTCGTGTCTGCCGCCGGCCGGATCGGCGGGCGCGACGCCAGCACGGCGCGAGGCCGCCAGCGTCTCCGATGGCGCTTCCCCGAACTGCGACCGATAGCTCCGTGAAAAATCGCTGAGGTGCCAGAACCCGTAGGCCAGCGCACAGGCCTTGACGCTCGGCGCGCCGGCGAGCAGTTGCTGGCGCACCAGCCAAAGCCTACGCAGCCGCAGATAGCGATGCAGGCTGATGCCCCGGTAGCGCTGGATCGCATCATGCAGCGTGCGCACCGACACGCCGATCTGCCTGGCGAGCTCGCCGCTGTAGATCGGGTGCGCGACGTCGCCGGCCAGGACGGCGCGCGCGTCGTTGAAGACCTTGAACTGCCGCGTCGTGTTGGCCCGCGTCGCCCACTTGGCCGGTACGATCTCGGCGAACGCGTTGTCGATCGCGGACAGCAGCGTCTCCTTGATCGACGCGCCCGTGGCGAACTCCGCAATCGTGACCTGATCCGACGTGACGAGCAGAACCTGCCTCACCACCTCGCGCAGCCGATCCTGCGCGCGTTGAGATATCTCGTGAATGCTGAAATGGAGTCCGGCACTCGGCCAACCGCGATCGACGATCTCGGGCGTGAACATCATCGAGACATATTGGCGGGGCGTCTCCTCCACCGACGTGTAGAACGCGCCGCCGCCGCCGAGCACGATCACCGCACGATCGCGCTCGACGCCGTTGAACCGCATCGGAACGCCGTCATCCATCGTGAAGCCGACCGCGGTCGTATGCCGCGCAAGCTGCGCGTCGACGATCCGCGGAAACGACTGTGTGTAGTTGAGCTCGCATCCCGGCAAACTCAGGATGATTTGCTCGGCCGAAATCTTCCGCGCGAGTGGCGTGAAATCAACATCCAGATCCCGGATCGAACTCCGGAACGCATCGACATCGTCAAAACGAAAGACTCTCGGCACCAGCAATGGCGCCGTCAAATGACTGCTCCTGTGAAATGGTCTCTAAAATTTGCGCGCGGCGCCGCGCACAGCGCGCCGGCCGCATTGATAAATTGCATGCACAAAATTCGAATCGTCCAATGAACTCAGTCAGAAAAAATGCTGTCCGCTCGTCGAACCCGACAATCTGGCAAAATAGCGCTGCTGCCGAATTTCGATAGTGTTTGCCGCGATATCCACCGTTGGGATCAACCTCCACATCAATTTCTATACCCCTATTAAAGATTCGGGGAGCAGATTGACATCGGGAACGATGATGTTCCCCGTCGCGGAACATTTTAGGGACCGCAATGACAGCTATTGCCTCGCCCGATCTTATTGCCAAGCTCGACCATGTCTTGAGAGCCGGTTCCCCAGACCTCCGCACGCGCATGCTGCAGGAGGTGGCCGGGCTGTTTCTCGACGACGCCCACCGCCTCAGCGAGCATCAGGTCAGTCTGTTCGACGACATCCTGATCCGCCTGACCGAGAGCGTCGAGCTGCGGACCCTGACCACGCTCAGCCGCTCGCTCGCCGACCTGCATCTGGTGCCGCGGGAACTCGCCCGTCGCCTCGCCAACCATGATGATGCCGATGTCGCCGCTCCGATCCTGCGAAAATGCGCCTGCATTCCGGACGCCGATCTGATCGACATTGCCTGGATGCGGGCCGAGGGGCATCTCTGCGCGATCGCGGGACGCAAGGCCGTCAACCAGGAGCTCACGGACATTCTGCTGATGCGAGGCGACAGCAACGTGCTTCGCGCGCTCGCACGCAATCCCGGCGCGGACATGACGAGCGCAGGCCTTGCCATGATGGTCGATGCCGCCGAGCGCGACGAGGACATCGCAGCCGCGCTGGTCGCGCGCAAGGACCTGCCTCACCGCGTTGTTGCCGACCTCGTCGTGCGATCGACGCCGCGCCAGCAGGCCCGGCTGCTCAAGATCGCACACCCCGAGATCCAGCACGCGATCCGCGCTGCCATCGATGGCGGCGCAGCCCGCGCCTCCGCAAGCCCACCAGCCACAATCGACTATGCGGAGGCGCGGGCCACGGTGATGGCCCTCAACAATTCCGGACAGCTGAACGATTCCAGCGTCAACCGCTTCGCGATCCGACGGGAAGTCCACAACGTCGTCGCGGCGCTGGCGCAGCTCGCGACCGTTCCGATCGAGACGATCGCGCCGTTGATGCAAGCCGCCGACATCAACGGGCTCGTGATCGCCTGCCGCGCATCGCGACTGAACTGGAACACGACGGCCACCATCGTCAGTTACCGGAAGGCCGGCTCGAAAGTCCCGCCGGATCAGCTCGAGCAAGCCCGGAAGATGTTCGAGGCACTGCCGCTCTCAAATGCGCAGCGCATGATCCGGTTTGGCTCGCTGAGCGAGTTGGCTGCGAAACCCCTTCAGGCAGTGTGAGTTGCGTTATGACGTATGGTGACCGCAGGGCGGAGCGTGTCAGGCTTGAGACGCGCCATCCCGTCAATCTCATGGGGGTCGACGGCACGTGGCGCCGCAGCTGCATCCTGCTCGACGTCTCGCAAAGCGGTGCCCGGCTCGAGGTCGACGGAACGCTTGATGTGCTGAAGGCCCAGGAGTTCTTCCTGGTCTTGTCCTCGCGCGGCCTGGCGTTCCGCCGCTGCGAGCTGGTTCGTGTCGACGGCGCCGAGATCGGCGTGCGATTTATCGAAGAACGAAAGCGAAAGGGACGTGCCGTCATTCCGAGATGAGGATTGGCGGCAGCGGGCCCTGAGGGGAAGTTGACGACATGACCATGCACAGAGCAACCAGCATCGCGGTATCGGCGGTCTCCGCCGCACCATTGCGCGGCACCATCGCAATCGACTGCGCCGGCACCATCGCGACGTTCGAGATCGACGAGGAGCTCGCCCACCGCCTCTGCACCGATCTCGAGCGGTTTCTGACCCAGGTGCCGCGCCGGACCGGCGCGGCGCGGTGACCTCGAGCTGCCGACTGCCGCGCCCTACTTGCGCTTGAACCGATAATCGAAGCGGTCGCCGTCCGCCGTGATCAGGCCGACGGTGGGAGCCGGAAAATGGATCGGCAGGATCAGCGTGTCGGTCCCCGCCACCGAGGCAAAGAACTTTCGCCGCGAGACCGCCGATTGCTTCGGGTCCCAATCGGGCTTGGCCGACCACTCCGGCTCGCGGCACTGGATCGCGTGGTGCATCAGATCGCCGGCGACCACCGCGCGCTGTCCTTTCGAGAAGATGTTGACGCAGCAATGGCAGGGCGAATGGCCCGGCGTCGGCGTCAGCGTGACGGTGTCGTCGAGCGCATAGTCGTCGTCGACCAGGAGCGCCTGCCCGGCCTCGACGATCGGCAGGCAATTGTCGCGAAAAACCGTGCCGGGCGGATTGGCGCCCTTGGCGTTCTCGGCCTCCCAGGCCGCATACTCGCCCTTGTGGAAGACGTATTTCGCGTTCGGAAAGGTCGGCACCCAGCTTCCGTCGCGCAGCGTGGTGTTCCAGCCGGTGTGATCGATATGCAGATGGGTGCAGAACACGTAGTCGATCTGCTCGTAGGAGATGCCGAGCGCGAACAGCTCGTTGCGCCAGCGCTCCTTGCCCGGAAAGTCGAACGGCGGCGGGTGCCCCTTGTCCTCGCCGGTGCAGGTGTCGACCAGGATGGTGTAGCGCGGCGTCCGCACCACGAAGGTCTGATAGGTGATCACCATCATGCCGCGCGCGGCATCGAAGACTTCCGGCTCCATCGTCTTCAGATGATGCTTGAACACATCGTCGTCATAGGTCGGGAAGAAATCCTGCGGCCGCCGCCACGGCCCCTCGCGCTCGATCACCGCGTCGATCGTGATGTCGCCGATCCTGATCTGCTTCATGCTGTTTCGCTCCCGCTTTTTCCGTGAAGCGTAGCGGGTGATGCTGAGCCGGACAAGCCGGACACAGCGCGGCAGGCCATGCGCCGTTGCATTGCTTGCGCGCGTGGCTTGCCGCAAACCGTAGTCTTTAAACAGCGTCCTTGGCGACCTTGAGAGGTGACGCCTTGACCGACTTGCTGGCCGGCTTCGCTGCAAATTCCATCGGCTCTTTCGTGAAAGGATTTACACCGCTGCGAGCTTCCGTGGCAGGCTTGTGCACGACAGACATTTTCACAAAGCCAGGAATGACGAACTCACCGGATTCGTTCAGCTCCTTGTAGCCAACAGTCGCCATGTGCTCGATGACGGTCCTCACGTCGTTCTTCGAGATCTGCGTGCCCTCGGCAATCGCGTCGATCAATTGATTTTTCGTCATCTTGGCCATGCTGAAATCCTCTGAATTGGGGGGCGCGCGAGCTGCGATGTAACTCTGACCAGAATGTGGTAGAGCCACGCAGCGCGCTTCTTGCTCATGCCAACGGTCATGAAGTCACCGGGCTTAAAACCTATCGAGGTCCGAAACGCAAGCATACGAATCGCGGTACCTTCGATAGCGCACCAATCTGCAGTGTATATTTCTCGACCCGGTTAGCGCCTTGGTTCCACGCGCGGACTTGCTCAACAAGGCGATTGCCGTTGTCGACGGCTTGAAGGATCAGGCCGCCGCAAATCGACCCAAAACGCGCCCTACCCGGAGCGACTATCCAGCAGGGAAAAGAGTCGCTTGGGCAGGAAATTGAAATACGCGGCAGCGGCGATCGTTGCCATCGCCGCCGGCATCTACCTCAACAACTCCAGTCTTCTCGCAACCCACGCCGGCGGCAAGCCGGTACTGCTCGCCCATCGCGGCATGGCGCAGCGCTTCGACGAACGCGACCTCAGGAACGACACCTGCACCGCGGCGCGCATGCTGCCGCCAACCCACGACTATCTCGAGAACACGATCCGCTCGATGCGGGCGAGCTTCGAGCACGGCGCCGATATCGTCGAGCTCGACGTCCATCCGACGACCGACGGCGAGTTCGCGGTGTTTCACGACTGGACGGTCGATTGCCGTACCGACGGCCAAGGCGTCACCCGCGAACAGCCGATGGCGCGGCTGAAGATGCTCGATATCGGCTATGGCTACACCGCCGATGGCGGCAAGACCTTTCCATTCCGCGGCAAGGGCATCGGCCTGATGCCGTCGCTGGACGAAGTGCTCAAGACGTTTCCGGATCGTAAGTTCCTGATTAACATCAAGAGCCGGGATCCCTCCGAGGGCGAGAAGCTCGCGGCGGTCTTGAACCGGCTTCCCGCCGAGCGACGCAAGCTGATCATGGTCTATGGCGGCGACGATCCGATCGAGACGATCCGGCGTCTTGCGCCGGGAACACGGACGATCTCGCGCGCGGCGATCAAGAGCTGCCTCATTCGCTATCTCGGCTATGGCTGGACTGGCATCGTGCCGGACGCCTGCCGCAACGCCATTGTGCTGGTGCCGATCAACTACGCGCCGTGGCTGTGGGGATGGCCGGACCGTTTCCTCAACCGCATGGCGGCGGCAAACAGCGTGGTGTTCGTGCTCGGCCCCTGTCAGGGCGGTGAATTCTCGACCGGGGTCGACGATGCCGAACTCTTCCGGCGCCTGCCCGAGAACTATTCCGGCGGCATCTGGACCAACGAGATCGAGACCATCGCCCGGCTCACCGGGCGTTAGATCCGGCGTCTCCTGTCATCTCGCCGTCATAGAAATCGTGCGACTGAAGCCGCCGCTCGCCGCATCGAGGACAATCCTTATGACCGAACCGAAGCCTTCCCGCCCCAAGCTTGCCGAAACCGTCATCGAGCCGACGGTCAAGCTGCGCGAGGTCAAGGTCGGCCATTGCTGCGAAGTCCTCGGCGACACCGCGATCGAATATACCGAGCTCGGCGACTACTCCTATCTCGGCAGCGGCTGCATGGTCGCCGACGCCGTGATCGGCCGGTTCTGCGCGATCGCGGCGCAGGTTAGGATCGGCGCACCCAATCACCCAGTCGAGCGCCCCTCGCAGCACCGCTTCACCTACTGCCCTGAATATTACTCGGCCTCCGCCGAGCGCGATCATGGCTTCTTCAGCGACCGGCGCGCGGACCGCGTCGTGATCGGCAATGACGTCTGGATCGGCCACGGCGTGATCGTGCTGCCCGGCGTCACCGTCGGAGACGGCGCGGTGCTCGCGGCCGGCGCGGTGGTCTCGCGCGATGTCGCGCCCTACACCATCGTTGGCGGCGTGCCGGCACGGCCGATCAAGGAGCGCTTCAACCGCAGGATCGCGGCCGAGCTGTCGCAGATCGCCTGGTGGAACTGGCCGGCCGAGACGATCTGGGAGCGGCTACCGGAGTTTCAGTCCGGCGACGTCGAGGCGTTTTGCGCGCGGTGGAGAGCGTGAGCTAACTCCGCAACCCCGGCGCTTCCTGCCCGGTGCGCGCGACGTATTCGGTGTAGCCGCCGCCAAACTGATGGATACCTTCCGGCGTCAGCTCCAGCACGCGGTTGGAGAGCGCGGCGAGGAAGTGCCGGTCGTGGGACACGAACAGCATCGTGCCCTCGAACTCGGCGAGCGCGTTGATCAGCATCTCCTTGGTGGCGAGGTCGAGATGGTTGGTCGGCTCGTCCAGCACCAGGAAGTTCGGCGGATCGAACAGCATCTTGGCCATCACGAGCCGCGCCTTCTCGCCGCCCGAGAGCACTCGGCATTTCTTCTCGACATCGTCACCGGAAAAGCCGAAGCAGCCGGCGAGCGCGCGCAGGGAGCCCTGCCCGGCCTGCGGAAATGCATCCTCCAGCGACTGGAACACGGTACGCTCGCCGTCGAGAAGGTCCATCGCGTGCTGGGCGAAATAGCCCATCTTGACGCTGCCGCCGACCGCGACCGCGCCGTCGTCCGGCTCGGTTGAACCGGCGACCAGCTTCAAGAGCGTCGACTTGCCGGCGCCGTTGATGCCCATCACGCACCAGCGCTCGCGGCGGCGGATCATGAAGTCGAGGCCGTCATAGATGCGCTTGCTGCCGTAGGCCTTGTGGACATTCTTCAGGCTGACGACATCCTCGCCGGAGCGCGGCGCCGGCTGGAATTCGAACGCCACGGTCTGGCGCCGCCGCGGCGGCTCGACCCGCTCGATCTTGTCGAGCTTCTTGACGCGGCTCTGCACTTGAGCAGCGTGCGAGGCGCGCGCCTTGAAGCGCTCGATGAACTTGATCTCCTTGGCGAGCATCGCCTGCTGCCGCTCGAACTGCGCCTGCTGCTGCTTGTCGGAGAGCGCACGCTGCTGCTCGTAGAACTCGTAATTGCCGGAGTAGCTGGTGAGCTGGCCGCCGTCGATCTCGACCACCTTGTTGATGATGCGGTTGATGAACTCGCGGTCATGCGAGGTCATCAGCAGCGCGCCTTCATAACCCTTCAGGAACTGCTCGAGCCAGATCAGGCTTTCGAGATCGAGATGGTTGCTCGGCTCGTCGAGCAGCATGACGTCGGGACGCATCAGAAGAATGCGCGCCAGCGCCACCCGCATCTTCCAGCCGCCGGAGAGCTTGCCGACGTCGCCGTCCATCATCTCCTGGCTGAAGCCGAGCCCCGCGAGCGCCTCGCGCGCGCGGCCGTCGAGCGCGTAGCCGTCGAGCTCCTCGAACTGATGCTGCACCTCGCCATAGCGCGCGATGATGTCGTCCATCTCGTCGGCCCTGTCAGGGTCGGCCATCGCGGCCTCGAGTTCCCTGAGCTCGGCTGCGACCACGCTGACCGGCCCGGCCCCATCCATCACCTCGGCCACGGCGCTGCGGCCGGACATTTCGCCGACATCCTGGCTGAAATAACCGATCGAGATGCCACGATCGAGCGAGACCTGGCCCTCATCGGGGATCTCCTGGCCCGAGATCATCCGGAACAGCGAGGTCTTGCCGGAGCCGTTCGGGCCGACAAGGCCGATCTTCTCGCCCTTCTGGAGCGCCGCGGAGGCTTCGATGAAGAGGATCTGGTGGCCGACTTGCTTGGAAACGTTATCGAGGCGGATCATGCTCTATGACTGGGAACTGAGGGTTTGCGGCCTCTTATTCGATCTGGGACGTGGGTGGAAGCCCAATCCTTAGGGTTTCGCGCCGTGCTTTACGCATGCCACGAACGTTGCCGATCGAATATGACATGAAATCCTTCAGCGACCGGTTTTGGGGCGTCACATGCAAGTCTGGTTTCTCTATCTGCTCGCGCTCGGCGCCGGCATCGCCGTGGCTGTTCAACAGGTCCTGAACGGCAACCTCCGCTCCGCGCTGAATTCGCCCGCCTGGGCCGGGCTCGTCAGCTATCTCGGCGGTCTCGTGACGATGGCGGTCGTGCTGGTCGCGACGCGGGAGCCGGTGCCGTCCTGGAAGCTGGTCTCGGCCGTGCCGTGGTGGGCCTGGAGCGGCGGCATCCTCGGCGGAGTCTTCATCCTCCTGATGATCCTGCTGCTGCCGTCGCTCGGCGCCGCGACCTTGCTGGCGCTGGTGGTCGCGGGTCAGATGACCGCAGGCATCGCGATGGACCATTTCGGCGCGTTCGGGCTGGCGCAGCATCCCGTGTCGATCTCACGGCTGGCCGGCATCGCGCTGATCATCGGCGGCGTGCTTCTGATCAAGGATTGAGAGCGAGCCGCGCTTGAACTACGCGCGGCGCATCAACCGCAATTCGGCCGACAGGCGAAGGCTGCGCTTGCCGGCCAGCGCAATGCCTTCAAGCTCGGCGCCGTCGTCGCCGCAGGTCCCCGCGAAACCGATGCCGACCTCGTAGCCGCCGAACACCGGGTACGCGCCCTTCGCCGGCGTATGCTCCTGGTTGACGATCTCGCCGCGCCAGCGGCCATCCGCCGACGAATACGAGCCGAGATAATAGAAGAACGCATCGCCGCCGAGGATGCGGCCGTCCATCAGCAGCATCACCCCGGTGAGGCCGGCATCGACACCGTCGAGCGCGCGCAGCTGGATGGAATAGAGCCCGTTGACGATGCCACCCAGCCCGACCTCCCCGCGCGGCGGCAAGGCCTCGTCGTCGAGCGGCGCCAAATTCGCCCAGAACACGCCGTCCGGCATCGCGTCCGCCCGGCCCTCGAGCAGGATGGTCGAGCCTTCGGTTCGGCCGCGCACCTTGATGACGGCGATGTCGGCGCCCATCAAAGGCTTGAAATTGGGATCGTCGTTGTGACGCTCGGTGATCACGTCGCCGGCGATCTCGCCATTCGTCACCTGATAGGTGCCGAGATGGGCGAAGCCTGAATTGCCGCCCATCATCTTGCCGTCGTGCAGGCACATGATGCTGCGGCCGAATGCGCCGTTGATGCCGTACTCGACCTTGTAAAGTCCGTTGAGCACGCAAAAAATCCAATAAATAAAATTGATTCTGTTCGCGAGATAGCACCGGGCCGAAGGCTGCACCATTGGGTGTTTTGGCGCAGGGCAAGGCCCGCAATGTCCGGGTGTGGACACCAGGTGATTCGTCGCTTAGCTGTAGTCACCGCCCGCGTTGTGCTGCGTCACGCGGGATCTACACCCCCTGTTCACTTCTCTCCAGTTCATTGCGTCCAGGCATTTGCGCATTCCGCCGATGATCGCGCGGCCGCATCCGGCCGCGACGTTGGCGCGAGGCTTCGAGGAGCATCACATGATCAATCGCTTTGGCCTGGCCGCCGCGCTGGCACTGCTGCTCGGCAGCTGTAGTGCGGCGCTGGCCCAGTCGCTGCCCGACTACATGGCACCGATCGCGGGCAAGACCAGCTCCACGCCGGCCGATGTCGCGACCAAGGACGTGCTGGCGCTCAACACCGGCATGTTCGAGCTCTATGGCGATGCCGCGCGGATCTTCCAGAAGAACATCCTCGACAAGCATCCGGTGATCCTCGGCCTGTTCTCCGGTGCCGGCGGCCGCCTGGTCCTTTACCGGCCGGGCAAGCCGCCGACCGAGGCGCCGCAGGTGCCGGTCGTCTATCAGCTGCTCAAGTCGGTCGGCCACAGCACGATGGCGCTGGCCGAGGTGGTCGGCCCCTATGTCAACAATCCCGACGACAAGGCGTGGCGCGGGTCGATGCAGGCCTATCGCAGCCGGACGCAGTCGGCGCTCGACGGGCTCGATGCCACGCCAATGCAGGCGGACTGGCGCGACAACAACCGCGCCATCCTCAAGAACAACATCGCCTTCATGGATGAATGCCTCACCGCCGGCGCGATCCCGTTCGCGACGCTCGAGGCATTCGGCAAGAAGCAGGCGCCGCTGCTCGCCAAGAACGTCGCCTGGGCCGCGCAGACCCAGGTCGCGCACTGGATGACGGTCATGGCCGACTGGAAGACCCAGCTCGGCGCCGACTGGGACAAGACCTACGGCGCGAGCAACACGATCTATGTGGCGCGGCAGAACAACGTGATCTTCAGCGTGCTGGCGCAGTTCTTCGGGCCTGACGCCATCAACAGCCGCCTGATGCTGATCGAGACGATTTCCTTCACCACCACACCGTCGGACATGCTGGAGTCGCTGACCCGGATCATCGCCGACCGCTCGGTGGGCGCGCTGTTTTTCGGCAGCTACCATTTGATGGACTACGAGCTGATGGGGGGCGATGCGCGCGAGGCGATCGTCGCCGAAACCAGGAAGCGCGGCATGACGACCTTCCTGCCGCCGCTGGTGCCGTTCGGTTCCAAGCAATGGCCGACCCTGATCACCCCGGGTCCTGGACCGGCCACCATCGCCGACCTCAGGTGAGGCCAGATCTACAAGTGAGAAGGCTACGACCTATTGCGGCATCGCGATTGCGCTCGCTTTGCCGCAACACTGCAGCGTGTATTTTGCCAATTCATAAACCGCGGCGCGATACGCCGCCGAAGCGTTGATGAGAGATCAGACCATGCGGCCCTCGCGACGCGACTTCGTGAAGTGGTTGTCGGCAGGCGGTATCTCGGTCAGCCTGTCGCATCTGGCGCTTGCGAAGGAGCCCGCCTTCGCGACCCGCGAGACGCTTCCCGGGCGCGGCCATTTCAATCCGGCGCTCAAGGGCGCCGGCCGCGTCGACGGAGTGGCAAAGGTCACCGGCGCAAAGCTCTACGCCTCCGACTTTCGCGCCGCCGACATGCCGGGCTGGCCTGCGACCACCTCGCACGCCATCCTGGTCCGCGCCAACGACGCCACGCATGTCTATGCCGGCATGGACCTCGCCCGCCTCGATGGTCCGGCGAAGCCCTCGGTCGTCGTGACTGCGGCCGATCTCGACCGGATCGGCACGCGGGTGCCGGAGTTCTACACCGGCAATCTGTTCTGCCCGGTCGGCACGACGCCGATCTATCTCGGACAGCCGGTCGCGCTGCTGATCTTCGAGCAGTTCGACGCCTTCGACCGGGCACGCCTCGCGCTGCGCGATGTCGGCTTCGTCAAGTTCGGCGACGAGACCGGTCCGGTCGTCCTGCCGAACTTCGGCGCGTATCGCTTCACCCGCGTGGCCGGCGCCACGACCGATGCGCCCGACGTCTATTCGCCGATCCAGGCCGGCTGGGTCTCGCCTAGCCGGATCCAGAACGCGGCACTGCCGGTCTGGCTGCCGCTCGCCAAGGAGACCAAGGCCGACTACGCCCGGGCCGCGATCCATGGCGAGAAGATCCGCGCCCAGCTCGCCAAGGAGGATCCGTCGCAGCTCGTGCTCGACCGCGAGTTCGAGACCCAGTCGGTCGATCCGATGTTCCTCGAACCCGAGAGCGGGCTCGCCTGGTACAGCGACAACAGCGGCAATCTCGAACTGGTGCTCGGCGTGCAGTCGCCCTATGAGGCGACCGAGTCGATCGCCTTCATGCTCGGCAAGGCCCGCTCGCCCTTCCGCCCCTCGCACATCAACGCGCAGTTCGCCCATGTCGGCGGCGGCTTCGGCGGCCGCGACCACACCCCGTTCGTGCTTTACGTGGCGCTGGCGGCAATGTTCTTTCCGGGACGGCCGGTGCGGCTGGCGCACGACCGCTACCAGCAATTCCAGGGCGGCATCAAACGCCACCCGATCAAGATGCGCTCGCGGATCGGCATCGATCGCAGGAGTGGCAAGATCACCGCATTCGCCGCCGATCATGTGCTCGACGGCGGCGGGCTGGCCAACTTCTCCGCCAACGTCGCGACCGTGGCCGCCACCGCGGCGATCGGCATCTACGACGTCCCGAAGGTCGACGTCACCACCGTGGCGCTGCATTCGCGCGGCGTCACCGCCGGTTCGATGCGCGGCTACGGCACGCTGCAGACCATGACCGCGCTCGAAGTCCTGATCGACGAGGCCGCCAGCGAACTCAAGGTCGATCCGATCGCGTTCCGCCGCAACAACGCGCTGAAGCAGAACGGCCGGACCATGACCGGCAACCCCTACATCGTGTCGGTGCGCACGCCCGAAATCCTCGACAAGCTCGAGACGCATCCGATCTGGCGGCAGCGCGCCGCCTTCAAGCAGAAGGCGCCGGAAGGACGGCTGGTCGGCACCGGCTTGGCCTGCGTCACCAAGGATTACGGCGCGGGCGCGGATTGCTCGCTCGGCCGGGTCGAGATCGATCCTGAGGGACGGATCGCGATCTTCTGCGACCACGTCGAGATGGGCAACGGCATCGGCACGGCGCTTGCCAATCGCGTTGCCGGCCATCTCGGCGCAGTCGCCGATGAGGTCGCCGTCTCCCGGGTCGACAGCTACGACGCGCTCGGGCTCGTCACGTCCGGTGATCCCTACACGATGGATCAGAAGACCCAGGATCTCGCCGAGAAGAACCCGCGCTGGGTGCCCGCGATCAGCTCGGCCACCAGCGCCTCGATCGGCACGCACTCCTCGGCCGAAGCCGCCCGGGTCATCTTCCGCTACGGCCTGTGGCCGGCGGCACTCGAGCTCTGGCAGATCGGCAAGGCCGATCCGCGCGCCCGGCAATGGGACAGAGCACGCTGGAGCGATGGCCAGCTCGTGCTCGATGAACTCGCGCCGCTGCCGCTGCCCAAGCTCGCCGCGACCGCGCACGCGCGCGGCTTCGTCACCGGCGCGGTGGCGCACAGCTTCTCGCGCTGGGCCTGGTCGCGCGCGCGCTTCCCGCTGTTCGGCGAGCAGTACCGCGCCGAGATCGATGCACTCGCGATCCGCCGCGGCCGCGGCAGGTTCGAGCGGATCGACCGCGTCAGCGTCAAGTTTCCGCCGAGCGACAACAACCGGATCGGCACCGCCTACACCTCGATGTGCGGCACGCTGGTGCGTATCGAGATCGAGCGCGCGACCGGCATCCTGCGCATCGCCAAGGCCTACAGCGTGTTCGAATGCGGCCAGGCGCTGGTGCCTGAAGTGGTGCTGGGCCAGTCGCATGGCGGTTTTGCCATGGGCGTCGGCTACGCGCTGCTCGAGACCCTGCCGCCGTTCGAAGGCGGCCCCGGCAACGGGCAGTGGAATCTCGGCCAGTACCTGATCGCGCGCGGCTCCGACCTGCCGCTGCACGATCTCGAGATCGAGATGCTGCCGCCGCTGACGCCGGACGAACCGCCGAAGGGCATGGCCGAGGTGGTGATGATCCCGATCGTACCGGCGCTGCTCAACGCCATCAACGATGCCACCGGCCATCGCTTCCGCTCATTGCCGGTGACAACGAGCCTGCTCAAGGGAGCGCTTGCGTGACGACGCTCAACCTCACCATCAACGGCCAGAAGCACTGCCCGATCGAGGTCCGCGACGACCTCTCGATGAACGACTTCCTTCGCGAGATGCTCGGCATGACCGGCACCAAATTCGGCTGCGGCGCCGCGCAATGCCTGAGCTGCGCCGTCATCATCGATAACCCCGACGGCACGAGCTACACCACCCCGACCTGCGTGGTGCCGGCGGCGAATTTCGACGGCAAGGCGATCCGCACAGTCGAGGGCCATGCCAAGGACGGCGAGCTCTCCGCGTTGCAGCGCGCCTTCATCGAGCATTTCGCGTTCCAGTGCGGCTATTGCACGGCCGGCTTCCTCAACGAGGGCCAGGTGCTGCTCGAACTTCTGGCAAGAGAGCCGGTGGCGCGGGACCAGCTCGAGACCGTCATTGCGGACGCGCTCGATGGCCATCTGTGCCGCTGCACCGGCTACATCAAATATCATCAGGCGGTGCGCGACGTGATCCTCGCCGATGCCAAGCGCTATCTGACCGCCAACAAATGAGCGCACGCGCGATGACATCGGAAACGCGGTTTCGGATCATTGCGGTGCTGACGGCGCTGGCGACCAGCCTGTGTGCCGGCTATGCGGCGTCGGAGAGCGCAAGCCACGCCCTCGCCTCGCCGGAAAGCTTTGCCGGTATAGAGAATGTTGAGCAGCGCTCGGCGGCGATCTTCACCGAGCTCGGCAAGGTGTTGACGCATCCGCGCTGCACCAATTGCCATCCGGCCGGCGACAGCCCGCGGCAGGGCGACATTAGCCGCATGCACCAGCCGCCGGTCACGCGCGGCGCCGATGGCCATGGCAGCAACGCGATGCGCTGCTCGATCTGCCACCAGCACGCCAATTTCGATCCCGGTCGCGTGCCGGGTCACCCGGAATGGCACCTCGCGCCGCGCGAGATGGCCTGGGCCGGGAAAACCGTCGGCGAGATCTGCCAGCAGATCCGGGATCCCGCGCGCAATGGCGGCCGCAAGGTCGAGGATTTGATCGAGCATATCGGCAAGGACACGCTGGTGGGCTGGGCCTGGCATCCCGGTTTCGGCCGCTCGCCCGCGCCCGGCACGCAGGCAGAGGCCGGCGCTCTGGTCGAGGCCTGGGTGAAGACCGGCGCGGCCTGCCCGCCGTAGCGCTAGAAGCAGAGGTTGGTCACGGCATTGCCGCGCTTGTCCTTGATCACGTACGGGCAGCGCGCCCGCTCCAGCGCCTTCTTGGCATCCTCATCGCCGAGCGCAGCTGCCCGCTCGTAATAGGCTTTTGCCGCATCGCCATCCTTCGGTCCGCCGCGGCCGGCCTGCGCGAAGGCGCCCATCCGCTCCAGCGCGCCCGGATGGTTCTGCGCGGCAGCCTTCTCGAACAACGCGCGCGCACCGGCATCGTCCTGCGCGCCGCCCTTGCCCTCGGCCAACATCATGCCGAGCTGGTACTGCGCCTCCGCATTGGTCTCGGCGGACTTGGCAAGCAATTCCCGCGCGCGTGCCGGGTCGGACGCGACGCTGCCGCCGAGGGCAGCGAGATTGCTGACGCCACGCGCGTTGCCGGCCTGCGCCGCGCGCTCGAACAATTTGCGCGACTGCGCCTCGTCTTTGGCAACGCCGGTGCCGTTGCCGTAGAGCACGCCGAGCTCGACCATCGCCGATGTCGAGCCCTTGTCGGCCGCCTTGCGCCAGGCCGACATTGCTTCGGCGGCCTGCCGGTTGGCGGCATAGGCGCGGCCGAGCTCGTACATCGCGCGGCGCGACGATTTTGCAGCCACCGCGCAATATTTGATCGCGGTCGCGATATCGGCCGACGCAATTTCGGCCACGCCCTTCACGTCGGCCGGCTTGTCGGGATCGGTGGGATCGGCGGCGAGCCGATCGCACAGCACGAGGTCGGCCGATTGCGCGTGAGCAAGCACAGGCGCGGCCAGCGCCAAGGCAAGAACGATTGCATGGAAAGGTCTGAACATGCCCGGCAGGTTGCGTCGCGGTGCGGGCAAATTCAAGGCTCGAGCCCGGTCTCGCGCAGCACCGGCGCGACATCGGCCGACGCGAGGTACCGCAGCAGATGATCGGCGGCCGCTGCGCGCTCTGAGGCGACCATGCGGCCCGCGGAAAACACCGCCGGCGTCTGCAGGTCTAAGGGAATTGGCCCGACGACTTCGATGCCATCGATCTGCTTCAACTCGCTGATCTGCTGGATCGCAACATCGGCTTCGCCGCTGACGAGCCTTTCCGCAGTGAAGCCCACCGGAATGATCACCGCACGGGCGTTGATCGCCTCCGCAATGCCGAGACGCGCGATCAGCTGCGCGAACAAGATACCGCTGGCGCCGAGCCGCGAATAGGCCACCGCCCGTGCGCCGAGCAGCGTCGCACGCAATGCGGCTTCGCTCGCGATGTCGGGATGCGCAGCGCCCGCCTTCACGGCAACACCTACATAGGAGCGCGCGAGATCGACAACACTTTCCCGCGCAACGCGGCCCTCGCCGGTCATCTCGTCGAGGCCCTCGCGGGTCAGGATCACGAGATCGGCGGCCTCGCCGCCGCGCAGGCGTTCGAGCAGCGCCAGCGTCGGCGCGAAATCGGCATCGATCCGCACACCACTTGCCGCCTGGTAAGTCGCGGCAAGGTGCGCGACCGCGCCCTTCAGCGCCAGCGTCGAGAGCACGCGAACCGAATTGTCCATCCCGCTTACGCCCGCCGCATCAGCTTGAGCGTGGCCCCGAGGCGGAGGCTGCGCTTGCCGGCAAGCGCGGTCGCTTCGAGCACGGCGCCTTCCGCGTCGCAGGTGCCGGCAAAGCCGATGCCGACCTCATGGCCGCCGAACACAGGGTTCTCGCCCATCGCCGAGCTGTGCTCCTGATTGAGGATCTGCCCCTTCCAGCGGCCCTTCTCTGAGGTGTAGGTGCCGAGATAGTAGAAGAACGCATCGCCGCCGAGGATGCGGCCGTCGTTCAATAGCATCACGCCGGTGAGGCTGCCGTCGACACCGTCGAGCAACTGGATGTGGATCGAATAGAGCCCGTTGATGATGCCGCCCTCGCCGACCCCGCCTGCGATCGGGATGTCATCCTCGGTGATCGGCGTCATCACCGACTGGAACGGCACGCCGGGCAATTCCTTGAGCTCGCCCTTGAAACGATAAAGCTCGCCGTCGGGCCCGCCCTTGGCGATGAGCGTCGCATCATCGGTGCCGGCCATCGCGCGGTAGTTCGGATCGGGGTTGTGGCGGACGGTCTGGATCTCGATCGCGACCTCGTCGCCGGCCTTCTCGTAGGTGCCGATATGGGCGAAGGCCGAGTTGCCGCCGAGCATCTTGCCGTCGCCGACATACATCACGCTGCGGCCGACAGCGCCGCCCAGCTCGAACCGGACCTTGTAAAACCCTTCAAACAAGCGCCGTGTCCCCGGCAGCCAAGATACAACCGTTGTCTAGCGCGGTTCATAACGCAGCGAAACCGCTTTCGGCGGCAGGCTGTCCGCCAAGACTGTCGTTAAAAAGCAAGGGTCCGCCAAGGCAGTCGCCCTGGCGGACCCGATTGCGGTACCGGATGGCTCCATCCGGGGCCGGTAGCTGCTTAGTCCGCGGCCATTAAGCCGCGGCCATTCAAGCCGCAGCCTTGGCGCCGGTCGGAACCTCGGAGATCGTCTTCAGGATCTGCGAAGCGATCTGGTAGGGGTCGCCTTGCGAGTTCGGGCGGCGGTCTTCCAGATAGCCCTTGTAGCCGTTGTTGACGAAGGAGTGCGGTACGCGGATCGACGCACCACGGTCAGCCACGCCATAGCTGAACTTGTTCCACGGCGCGGTCTCGTGCTTGCCGGTCAGACGCTTGTCGTTGTCCGGCCCGTAGACGGCGATGTGGTCCATCAGGTTCTTGTCGAAGGCCTTCATCAGGCTCTCGAAGTAGTCCTTGCCGCCGACTTCGCGCATGTACTTGGTCGAGAAGTTGGCGTGCATGCCCGAGCCGTTCCAGTCGGTGTCGCCGAGCGGCTTGCAGTGGAATTCGATATCGATGCCGTAGCTCTCGGTGAGGCGCAGCATCAGATAGCGGGCCATCCACATCTGGTCAGCGGCGGTCTTGGAGCCCTTGCCGAAGATCTGGAATTCCCACTGGCCCTTCGCCACTTCGGCGTTGATGCCTTCGTGGTTGATGCCGGCGGCGAGGCAGAGATTGAGATGCTCTTCGACGATCTTGCGGGCGACGCTGCCGACGTTCTTGTAGCCGACGCCGGTGTAGTACGGGCCCTGCGGAGCCGGATACCCCTCTTCCGGGAAGCCGAGCGGACGGCCGTCCTTGTAGAAGAAGTATTCCTGCTCGAAGCCGAACCAGGCGCCTTCGTCATCCAGAACGGTGGCGCGCTTGTTCGAGACATGCGGCGTCTTGCCGTCGGGCATCATGACTTCGCACATGACAAGCACGCCGTTCTCGCGCGCGGCGTCGGGATAGCAAGCGACCGGCTTCAGCACGCAGTCAGAGCTGTGGCCTTCAGCCTGCTGGGTGGACGAACCGTCAAAGCCCCACAGCGGAAGCTGTTCGAGGGTCGGGAACGACGCGAATTCCTTGATCTGCGTCTTGCCGCGCAGGCTCGGCGTCGGCGTATATCCGTCGAGCCAGATATACTCGAGCTTGTACTTGGTCATTGAACCTCTCTGTTGATGATGCAAAACCGTGAGGAACCGAAAGCCAGTCGGCCGCCGCACGCGTACCCGGCCACCATCGGCCGGCTCTTACTAAGCAATTAAAATGCCAGTCGCTGCACTGCGGCACCCGCCCGGCCTGCGGATGTCCACAGCGGACATCGCATTTTTAGCTGCGACAAAGCAGCGCAGCTGGCATGCGCCACGGTCAGCCAAAATCTTCTCTCAGCGCCCTCCGCCGCCCGTTTCTGCAGCAAATTCAGCTACGGCGTCGGCTACCGATTAATGCGGCGGCAGCGCCATGTGACAGTTCGAGTCCCACCATTGGGCGCCGAGCAACCATCGGCTCGGCCCAAGCGTTGGTCAGCTGCATCCTGCCTCGCAAGATGCAAACCTGGATTTGCACACAAATTAGACAGTGAATGACTATTTCTTGGTCAACTTGCGCCCTATCGGGCCCGGGCCGATATCAAAACGACGGTAACGACACACGAATGAGTCGGGCGCACCATGGAGGCTCGCTCCGGCCATAGGAGACTTTGACATGATTACGACGGGCCAAAATCAGGGATCGGCAACGATCTATCAATTCCCGGCTGGGGGCCGCGCGGCGCTCGGCGGGCGCCCCTACGGCGAGATGCGGACGGCGCGCGAGCTTGCCGCTGAGGTCGAGACCTCTGCCTGCAGCGAGAGCTGGTACCATCAGGCGGCCATCGAAGACGCCAAGCCGAGCCGCGATCACTGATGTCGATCGGGCAGAGAGGCGTGACGCAAAAGCGTCAGACAGCAGCAGAGCAGTAAGAGAGGGTCGGAACGAAGCGTTTCGGCCCTTTTTTCATGCCAGTTCGCAGGCCGTCACCGGCCGCTTCGCATGCCGGAGCCTGGTCAAACCGGCCTTGGTGACCTCGAGCGTGACGCCGCCCCCCTTGTAGCGCACACCCGTCAGCGACAGACGCTTCGTCAGTGTCACCGCTTTGCCGTCAAGTTGCAGATGCGCGCGGGTGTCCCCGTTGAAGAAAGCGGCAATGAAATGCGTACCGTCGGCACAATGATAATTCCGGAAGGCGGATTGCGCCGGCGCGGCCGAGGAACCAAGAATCCCGACAAGAATTGCGCCGACGAGAATGGCGCCTCCGCGATAAGTCATATTCTCCCCCCGAGAGGCCGGTTATAGACCTGTCTGCGCCGATACACCTGCGCCGGGATTCCTGCGCCAAGTTTTCTGCGTCAGGTTTTCTGCGCCAAGACCTCACCAGCTGCAACAGGCCCGCCCGATGTCAGAAGCCCCTGCCCGTCACCTCAATCTCGCCGGCGCCAGCAATTTTCGTGACCTTGGCGGCTACCGGACGCGTGACGGCCGGACGGTGCGCTGGCGGCAGATCTTCCGCTCCAACCATCTGGCCTATCTCACCGAGCAGGACGTCGCCGTGGTGCGCTCGCTCGGGGTCAAGTGCGCGTTCGACTTCCGCGGCGTCGCCGAGCGCGCCGAGGCGCTGTGCAGCATGAGCGACGTGACCGTGCATTCGCTCCCGGTCGAGCCGACGGTGGTTGCTTCGCTGCGCGCGATCGCCAGCCAACGTCAACTGCTGGAGGCCGATGCGATCGACGTGATGCGGGATTCCTACCGCGGCTACGTGCAGGACAACACGCCGCGCTATCGCACGCTGTTCGCCCATCTGCTCGAGGACCGCGCCCCGCTGGTGATCCACTGTACCGCGGGCAAGGACCGCACCGGCTTTGCCTGCGCGCTGATCCTGCACGCGCTCGGCGTGTCCGATCAGGTGATCGCGGACGACTATCTCCTGACCAACCAGTTCTACAAGCGCGACCCGGCCCACAGCACCGAGCTGCCCGATGACGTCAAGCAGGTGCTCGGCACCGTACGTGCGGCGTTTCTGGAGGCGGCGTTCGAGGCGATCGATGCCGACTATGGCAGCCTCGACGGCTATTTCCGCGAAGGCCTCGGGCTCGGCCAGGCCGAGCGCAAGGCGCTTGAAGGCCGCTATCTACAGGCTTGATCGATTCACGTCGCTCAGGCCGCCGCGGCCTCGAGCTCAAGCTCGGCGTCGAGGTCGGCAATCACGTCCTCGAACGCCGAGATCGCCTGCTGAATCGCTGCGATCTGCATCAGCTCCCAGCTGCCCACTGGTCCGTTGCGGTTTTGCAGCGCCACCACGAGATCGCGCCGCTGCTCCTTAAGCTGAACGAGCGGTAAACCGTGATCCGGAAGATTTCCCATTCGCATTCCCCTGCCTTGATCGGAGTTCCGCTTCTAAGCAAAGGGTTCTGAAAACGACTTACAGAACTGCCGCAAATTTTATCGAACCCGCCCACCTCCGTAGTCTTACGTAGTCAGGACGACATGCTCGCGCTACGTGCCACTGCATCGTTGATCGCACCGAGCAACGCTTGAGTGACACAATCGGTCGCCCACTCGCTCGTATGGAGATGCTCCTGTGCACCATCGTCGAGTTCGGAGAGCGGAATTCCGGCATCGACCCATTGCTTCATCAGCGCAAAGCGGCGGAACAGGTTGACTTTCCTGCTTGCAGCGACGTCGGCGATCATTGGCATGAACTGGTTGGCGAGCTTGAGCACGTCTGGCGCGCCGATGATTGCCTGGGTGTATTGCGAGTCCATCACCACGACGTCTAGCGGCAGCCCGGCGAGCACATCGAGTCCTGCCTCGAATGTCGCTTGCACCTGATCGAAGTTGTAGTTCCTGTACACGGCGTTAGTGCCGACCTGCCAAATCACCATCACCGGTGCTTCGGCGATGACATCGGACTCGATGCGCGAGAACTCTTCCGGCGCCTCTTGCCCGCCGATCCCTCGGTTGACGATGTCGATCATCCGGCCGAAGGACTGCTTCTGGCTACGCCATAAGATCTCCAGCCGTGGTGGAAATGGGAGAATTTTATCGGCTCCCGCGGTCGATGATGATCCGAGGGCAACGATCTTGACCTTCCGGTCGCGCTTGAGCGCCTGCGCAAGATGCGGCAATCCGTAGCTGAACTTGACGAGTTCGAGATGGGTTTCGCAGGTCCTCGCTGTCGGCATCGCAAACATCCTTGAGGTGAATGAACTGATGAATACGCGCAGTAGGAGACGAAATTGGCAGCATTGCAAATGAAATCCGCCTGATCATAGTGGGTAGCAACCTGTTGCTGATACGGAGACCGCCATGAAGGGAAAAGCCATCATCATCACCGGCGCGCTTGGCGCGCTTGGCAAGGTGGTCGCCGAAGAAGCCCTGGCGCGCGGCGCGCGCGTTGCCGGCATCGATCATGCAGCCTCGCAGCTGGCCGCGACGGCCGATCGTATCGAGCTCGGCAATGTCGACCTCACCGACACCGCGCAGGCGACGGCTGCGATCGACAAGGCGGCGGCGCATTTCGGCCGGCTCGACGGACTGATCAACATCGCCGGCGGCTTCACCTTCGAGGCGGTGAGCGACGGCGATCCCGCGACCTGGCAGCGCATGTATGCGATGAACGTGATGACCGCCTTCAACACGTCGCACGCGGCCATTCCGCATCTCATCAAATCGGGCGCCGGACGGATCATCAATATCGGTGCGCTCGGCGCCCTGCAGGCGGCCTCCGGCATGGGCCCCTACGCGGCCTCCAAGGCCGGCGTGCATCGCCTCACCGAGTCGCTCTCCGCCGAGCTCAAGGGCAAGGTCACGGTCAACGCCGTGCTGCCCTCGATCATCGACACTGCCGCCAATCGCGCCGCGATGCCGAAGGCAGACATCTCGAAATGGGTGACGCCGAAGGAACTCGCCGAGATCATCCTGTTCCTCGCCAGCGACGCCGCGAGCGCCGTCACCGGCGCGCTGCTGCCGGTGAACGGACGGGTTTAGTCTGCAACCAGCAGGCGCAGCTTCGACCGGAAGCGGATGCTCTGCTTGCCGGCCAGCGCCATGCCGTTGCCCTCGGCGGCCTCGTCCGTGTAGGTGCCGGTAAAACCGATGGTGACCACCTTGCGTTCCCACACCGGGCGTTCGCCGTAGGTCGGCGAATGCTCCTCGTTGGTGACCTCGCCCTTCCACTTGCCGTCGGCCGCGGTGTAGCTGCCGTGGGCGAAGAAGAACGAGTCGCCGCCGCGCATCTGGCCGTCGCGCAGCACCATGACGCCCTGGTTGCCGCCAGAGACGCCATCGAGAAATTCGACGGTGATGTGATAGAGGCCGTTCCGGATCATGAAATGGTCGCGCCCTGTCCGGCCCAACAATAGCCGCCTGGCCGCGCTTTGGGCAAATTCCATCCGCCTCAGTGGGCGCAATTCCGCGCTATGCTGGCGCTTGAGTCGCGGCGGGATGCCGCAGGAGCCTGCCTGTTGGAAACCGCGCTTTATCTGCCCGTCAAACGCTTCCTGGAAAAGCTCGGCTTCACGGTGAAGGGCGAAATCGGCGGCTGCGACCTCGTGGCGCTGAGCGGCGGCGATCCGCCTGTCGTCGTGATCGGCGAACTGAAGCTTGCCTTCAATCTCGAACTGATCCTGCAGGCGGTCGATCGCGCCGCGGCCGCCGATGAGGTGTGGATCGCGGCCAAGGTCTCGGCCCGCGGCAAGGGCCGCGAGAGCGACGCGCGCTATCGCAATCTGTGCCGGCGGCTCGGCTTCGGCATGCTCGGCGTCACCGACCGCGGCGACGTCGAGGTGCTGGTGCCGCCGCCGACTGCGGCACCGCGCCGCAATCCGAAGAAGCGCTCGCGCCTGATCACCGAGCATCGGAAGCGCAAGGGCGATCCTGCCATGGGCGGATCGACGCGCGCGCCGATCATGACCGCGTATCGGCAGCAGGCGCTGGCCTGCGCCTGTGCGCTGTCGGATGGTCCCCGGCGGGTGCGCGACCTGCGCGCCGAGATTCCCGACGCCGGCAAGATCCTGCAGCATAATGTCTACGGCTGGTTCGATCGCGCCGAGCGCGGCATCTATGTGCTGACCGATGCCGGCCGCGCCGCGCTGAAGCGCTGGCCGCAGCAACCGATTGGTGCATCAGGGGCGGAAGCCGCCCCGTAACAACTGGGGGGAGACCATGATCGTCGTCACCGGCAGCGTTACCGCCCGCCCCGACTCGTTCGACGAGGTGCGGCGACTGAGCCTCGAGCATGTCCATCGCTCGCGCACCGAGCCCGGCTGCATCTCGCATGCGGTCCAGGTCGATTGCGAGAATCCGCTCAGGCTGGTGTTTTTCGAGCAATGGGCCGACCGCGCTGCGCTGGCGGCGCATTTTGCGGTGCCTGCGTCACGCGATTTCGTCCGCTCCCTGCAATCTCTCGCGGCGGCTGCGACCACCATCGAACTTTATGACGCTCACAAGATTGAGAGACTCTAGCTGCATGGCTGGATTGCCATCTCATATTCATATTGCAATGCAACATTGGGGACCTTACGTATCTCCCGCGATTCAAAGATGAGGCGGCGATGAGCGGAGACTGGAACACCAAGTATGGCACCCGGCGCGTGCGGCACGATCCGCCGACGCTGGAGGAGGCAATCTTCGCCGCCATCGGCATCACCGACGACGTGGAGGCCCAGGCCGAGATCGCGTCGTCCCTGATGGGGCTGCCCTATGAAGAGGTGCTGGCCGAGGTGAAGAAGACCGCGCGCGTCAGCGCCCGCACCGGTACGGCAACCCGCGTGATCGCCGGCGAACAGGGCGCACAGCGCTCGGTCGTGGTCGAGCGCCGCGTGGTCCGCCGCTTCGCGATCGACAAACGTACCGGCACCTGAACAACGACATCCGGTTACTCAAAGAAAAAGGGCAGTCCGCTGAGCGGATTGCCCTTTTTACGCTTCTGATCCGATACCTCAGCTCAAGCTGCGCGGCCCCAGCCGGACATCTGCATCACCATTCGCCAATAGGCGCGGTTCATGTCGACGATCGCGCGCGCGGCCTCGACCGGCGTAACCGGTGCAGCGGCCGGCGCCGGTTCAGCCTGGTGCTGCTCGGTCAGGTCGATGCTGCCGGTGGACTCACCGTGACGGAAGGTCAGCTGCGCACCGAACTTGGTGGCGAGCGCACGCATCGCGTCGTTCTGCGCGCCGGTGGTGATGCGCAGGCTGTCGTAGCCCTTGGCATGCGCCTCGGCGATCAGCTTGCGGAACAACGTGCTGCCGACGCCCTTGCGCCGCACCGACCGTTCCACGCTGAAGGCGATCTCAGGCTGCGCATCCGGTGATTGCTCCGGCGGATGCAGCTCGGCCGCGCCGCGGACCACGCCATCCTCGAAATAGGCGATAATGACCGTGCCGTCATTGGCGCAGCGCTCGGCGTAGCGGCGGATGAAGCTGTCGTCGATGAAGCCATGAAAACGATCATGGCGGCTGGTACGATCCAGTCGCAACAGGTGATCGCGCAGCAGCGGAAGCTCCTCCTGCTGGCTCAACGTCCGCACGGTGCCCTTGGCGGACGTCGGACGGATGGAATCATAGTTCATTTCATAACTCCTCTTGGTAGCCCTCGAGGAGGCGTCGAGTCCCTAGTAGTCCCAATATTGTGCGACGCACAATATAATTCAAGTGTCTAGATTCATTTAAGTAAACAATGATGTGATCGGTAAATCACATCATTGCCTCATCATAATACCAGCTGCGTTTGCGTAACCACCGCGACCAGCTTGCCGTCCTCAGTCTCCAGCCTGGTCTGCCAGACTTGGGTCCGCCGGCCGCGGTGAACCGGGATCGCCGTCGCGATCACGGTGGCCCCCTCCTTGGCCCCGCCGATGAAGTTGGTCTTGCTCTCCAGCGTCGTGGTGCCCTTGGCGTCCTCAGGCAGGTTGATCACGGTGGCGGCGGCGCCGACCGAATCGGCGAAGGCCATCACCGCGCCGCCGTGGATGGTGTTTCGGAGGGTACAGAGGTCCGGCCGCACCAGCATTTTCGCAACCACGCGATCCGGGCCGGCCTCGGTGAAGGTGACGCCCTTCAGTTCCGCAAACGGCATCTTCATGGACTGGATCTTTTCGAGCGGCGTCATCACGTTCCTCCGGTTTTTCTGGCGTCATACGCGGGCTTGACCCGCGTATCCATTGTTCTCGCGAGAAGCGTCCTCTGCATGATGGATTGCCGGGTCAAGCCCGGCAATGACCTCCGAGGTAATGGTGCAGATGACGTCATGGCCGCCGTGACAATCGTTGGCGAGTCTGCATACCGTCCGCGATGCGCGACTTCCCTCCCCGCCGGATCGTCTGCCTGACCGAAGAGACCGTCGAGACTCTCTATCTGCTCGGCGAACAGGACCGCATCGTCGGCGTCTCCGGCTACGCGGTGCGGCCGCCGCAGGTCCGCCGCGAGAAGCCGCGTGTGTCGGCGTTCATCTCCGCCGACATTCCAAAGATCCTGGCGCTCGATCCCGATCTGGTGCTCGCCTTCTCCGACCTGCAGGCCGACATCGTCGCCGATCTCGTGCGCGCCGGTGTCGCCGTCCATGTCTTCAATCAGCGCGATGTCGCCGGCATCCTCGCAATGATCCGCAGCCTCGGCGCGATGGTCGGTGCTGTCGAGTGCGCCGGGCAACTCGCGCAAAGCCTCGAACAACGGCTGGCCGCCATCGCGGCAACGCCGCGTCCGGCGCCGCGGCCAAAGGTCTATTTCGAGGAATGGGACGATCCACTGATCAGCGGCATTGGCTGGGTGTCCGAGCTGATCGAGATTGCCGGCGGCGAGGACGCGCTGCCGCACCTGCGCGAGCAGAAGGCCGCCAAGGATCGCATCGTCCCGCCCGATGCCGTGCACACGGCGATGCCCGACGTGATCCTGGCATCCTGGTGCGGCAAGAAGGTCGTACCCGACCGCATCCGCAAGCGCTCTGGCTGGAGCGATATTCCGGCCGTGCGCAACGACCGCATCGTCGAGATCAAGTCGTCGATCATCCTGCAGCCCGGCCCCGCGGCGCTGACTGATGGGCTCGATGCGATCGTCAAGGCGTTGTGGGCGGAGCGTGTATAGGACAACTGCGTCGTCATCGCGAGCGAAGCGAAGCAATCCATGTCACTGCTTGCCGCGAAATGGATTGCTTCGTCGCTTCGCTCCTCGCAATGACGGGAAGACTACCTACGCCTTCTCCACTCCGCACCATTCCGCGATGAACAGCGCGATGGCCTTGGTCGACTTCCGCAGCGATTCCAGTTCGACATATTCGTTGAAGCCGTGCATCGCCGCGCCACTGGCGCCGAAGCAGAGGCTCGGGATGTCGTAGTTCAGGCCGTAGAAACGCGTGTCGGTCAGTGCGGTGAAAGCGCGGTCTTCCACCGTTCCGCCATAGACCGTCTGATGCGCCTTGGCGAAAGCGGCTTCGGGCGCCTCGGAGTTCACGAGCTCGTAGCCTTCCGACAGGAAGCCCGACCATTCCACCTGCGGCGGATTGTTGGAGAGGAAACGATGGTCGCGCGCCGCCGCCGACACGCAGGCCAGAATTTCCTTCTGGCACTCCGCGATCGACCAGCCCGGCAGCACCGCGATGCGGCAATCGACATCGCACCAGGCCGGCACGCTGGAGGCCCAGTCGCCGCCCTTGATGATGCCCGGATTGAAATTGATCGGATGATTGACGTCCTTGAAGTGGCGGTCTGCCTTGGCGCGCTCGTTCCAGGCGATCTCGAGCTTCTCCAGCGCATGCACCAGATGATACGCAGCCATGATCGCGTTCGAGCCGGCGCCGGCCTCGAACACGTGCACCGGGAAGCCGCGCACCTTCAGGCGGAACCAGATCACGCCGACCTGCGAGCGGATCATCTTGCCGTTGGTCGGCTCCGGGATGAAGCAGGCATCGGCGCGATAGCCGCGCTGCAAGGTCGAGAGCGCACCGACTCCGGTGCTCTCCTCCTCGATCACGGACTGGAAGTGGATCCGCGCCGTCGGCTTCAGGCCGGCCTTCCTGATCGCATCCAGCGCATAGAGCGCAGCGATGGTGCCGGACTTCATGTCGCAGGCGCCGCGGCCGTACATCCTGCCGTCCTTGATGACCGGCGAGAACGGCGGCGTCTCCCACATCTCCAGCGGGCCGGTCGGCACCACGTCGCAGTGGCCCTGCAGGATCAGCGATTTGCCGGCATTGGTAGCCGGGCGATAGGTACCGACCACCGTGCGCGCCTTGGAGAAGTCATGCTCGATCGGGCCGAAGCCGCGCAGATCCTTCAGTTCGTCGAGATTGATGTGCCAGTCGTCGACCTCGTAGCCGCGTTCGCGCAGGAGATCGCCGATCATGTCCTGGCACGGCCCCTCGGCGCCGCGGGTCGAGGGGATCGCGACAAAGGCCTGCGTCGTCGCAAGCTGCGCATCGAATCCTTCGTCAACGGCGCTAAGGATTCGTTGTTGCGTCTCGGCAGTCATTCGGCAGCTCCATGGAGGACATCAGAAGAGGCGGGAGCCGCACCGTAACCCGATTTATCCCTCCGGGTATTGCGCAAAATAGGCATCCCGCAATGCATCTTCGAGCAGACGGCCTTCCGAATAGCCATCGAGCATTGTCGGCCGCGTCACGCCTTCGAGCAGCCGCGGACACGGCTCGGGCGCACCGAGCACGGTGCGCACCGGAATGCGCTCGGCATAGATCGGCAACTCGTAATCCTCGTCGTCGTCGGCGACGCCCTTGGCGCGCACCTTTGCCGAGGCCTCCTCGATGTCCATCGCTATGAACGAGGTCGCCTTGATCTCCTGCTTGTTGCTGGCGCGCAGGCCCGCGGTGCGCTCCGGAAAGAAGCGGTCGACCATCGCAACGATCGCGCGCTCCTTCTCTTCCGGGTCGGTCACGAGATAGGCCGAGCCGAACGCCATCACCGCGCGATAGTCGGCCGAGTGGTTGAAGCCGCAGCGTGCCAGCACCAGGCTGTCGAGATGGGCAACCGTCAGGCACACGCGCTGGCCTTCGGACTGGTTCTCCAGCATCCGGCTCGCGCTCGAGCCGTGCCAATAGAGTTTCGTACCCTCGCGCCAGAAGAAGGTCGGCGTGCAATAGGGTTGGCCGTCGATCACGTAGGAGACGTGGCACAGCATCGAGGCGTCCAGGATCTTGTGCACGGTGGCGTGGTCGTAGAAGCCGCGATCATGGCGGCGCTTGACCCGGTTGCGGGACGACATGGGGTAGGACGGAGTGGACGCGCCTTCGGTCACGGCAGTGCCTTTCGAAATCTGGAATCTGTCCAGAGTTGTAGCGGCCCATTTGGTCTGCGATAGTGCCAATTCCATGCGAAAAATTCCGACCAATTCCCGAGAGCCCACGGCGCGCAAGCCTGAGCTACCGCTCGACCTCACCGGCCCGCACGTGACCGCTGGCGCAGCCTCGCAGCAGCGGCTCTATCAGGCGCTGTGCCACACCATCGTCGGCGGCCTCGTCAAGCCGGGCGAGCCGCTGCCGCCGTCGCGCGCGCTGGCCAAGCAGACCGGCTTCCGCCGCAACGCCATCACCACAGCCTACGAGCGGCTGATCGCCGACGGCTTCGCCGTGGCGACCACGGGCTCCGGCACCTTCGTCGCCGCGCGCATTCCGGCCCAGGCCACCGCGCCGCGACGCGCCAGGATCGAGATCGAACCGCCGCAGCACAATGCGCTGTCGCTCGGCTGCACGCATATCGATGAGCGCGCACTGCAGCGCTTCCGCGCCTTTGCCGGCCGCCGGCTGCGCGCCTTCGGCTCCGAGCATCTGCACTACGGCGATCCCCGCGGCAGCAGCGAGTTGCGTGCCGCGATCTCAGACCATCTGCTGTCGGCGCGCGGGCTGCGCTGCGATCCCGACCAGATCATGCTGGCCTCGGGCACGCTGCATGCGCTGCGCATCGTGCTCGGCGCGATCCTCAAGCCAGGCGACCAGGTCTGGTGCGAGGACCCCGGCTATCCGGCGGCGCGGCGCGCGATCGAGCATTGCGGCTATCGTCCGGTGTCGGTGCCGGTCGATGGCTCCGGCATGCGCATCGACAAGGGACGCCTATCCGCGCCTAGCGCGCGCGCCGCCTATGTCACGCCGTCGCACCAGTTTCCGCTCGGCGTGCAGATGGCGATGCCGCGCCGGCTCGAGCTGCTCGACTGGGCCAGGGACGCCGGCGCCTTCGTGTTCGAGGACGATTACGACAGCGAGTTCCGCTATGACGGCGCACCGCTGCTGTCGCTCGCCGGCATCGATCATCTGCGCCGTGTGATCTACATGGGCACGTTCGCGAAGACGCTGTTTCCTGGACTACGGATCGGTTACTGCGCCCTGCCCGAAGCCTTGATCGGCCCGGTGACGGCGGCGCGCGCCGCGCTCGATCGCTTTCCCGGCACCCTGATGGAAGGCGCGGTCGCCGACATGCTGAACTCCGGCGCCTTCGCCGCCAACTTGCGCAAGTCGCGCAAACTCTATCGCGAGGCGCGCGACGTGCTGGCTTCGACACTCACCCGTGCATCCGAGGGCGAGCTCACGGTTCCCGTGCCGTCGCAAGGCCTGCATCTCGTGGCGCGGCTCGTTCCCTCAACCGATCCGCAGATTGCCGCGCAGGCCAAGGCGGCTGCCGGCGTCGGCGGCTGGCTGCTCGCCGAGACCTATCATCGCGCGCGGCCACTGCCCGGCTTCGTGCTGGGATTTTCCGGTCATCCGGTTCCGCAACTGGTCGCGTCGGCGGAACAACTGGCGAAGACAACGCTGACTGCGCTGCGCGCAACGCGCAAGATGTCCGCCAGGCCGCAGCGCTCTAGGAGAATCGCAACCACCTGACTAAGGTCGCCCGCGTTCAGTCAGTGTCCGCC
The DNA here is from genome assembly GCF_054063295.1 of Bradyrhizobium sp. USDA 3240. NCBI lineage: Bacteria > Pseudomonadati > Pseudomonadota > Alphaproteobacteria > Hyphomicrobiales > Nitrobacteraceae > Bradyrhizobium > Bradyrhizobium sp. USDA 3240. The sequence goes on along the minus strand of NZ_JBSSGD010000002.1, from coordinate 8,337,322 downwards.
TACGGAGATACCGGATGCCCAATCGCAACGTCCTGTATCTCGTGATCGCCGCGCTGGTCGTGATCGCAGGGATGCTCGGTTACAATCTATACCAGGCGAACAAGCAGCCCGAAGGTTTGCAGATCAATGTCGGCCCCGACGGGGTCAAGATCCAGAACAAGTGAAGGAGGCTGCGATGCCGCGCATCGGATTGGTCGCGCTGGTCAGCGCCGCAGCATTTCTCGCGATCATTCAGTCCGCTTCCGCACAGACCGTCATGCGCGAGGCTGACATCGTCGACCTCCGGGTCGGTCAGCGCGTCCTGGTCGATGACGGCTCCTGCCCGGCCGGGCAGATCAAGCAGGTGATCGGCGCCAGGCTGAGCCAGAATGGCGTGGTGCGGACCCAAAGCTGCGTGCAGCGCCTCGCCAAAAAGTAGCGCCCAGCTTCGGCGAGGCGCCTCATTCATCATTGCATCGGCAACACGCCGCTCAGTTCGAGATCGGCTCGAACATGCATTGCAGCGTCGGCTTGGCGATTTTGGTGAAGGTTGGGCCAATCTCGTTTTGCTTGGACGGCGGCACCCAATCGGTCTCGATGGTCGGCACGCCGGTCTCGCTGATGCCGCGCAGCAGCGCCTGGCGCAGATCGGGATCGTCCACCGTCGCGGCAGCATGGTCATGCAGGCAACCGCACACGGCCTCGGGATGCGCCCAGCGCCCGAGCATATGCGGCGCGCATTGGCGCACGAACTCGTCGCGCGGCTCAGGTACCCGGTAAAGCGACCGGATCTGCATCGACTCGAGTGGAAGTCGGGATTGGGCCTGCGCGGAACCTATGAGGGCAAGCGATGCCAGGAGCGCGGCGGAACAGATACGGAGCAACATGGGGAGCCTTTACCGGCAGTTCTGTTTGTCGCGTCGCGCTCAGTTGACCTGCGCCACCACCATCGGGGCCGACGTGACCACCGGCGAGCCGTTGTAGGAGAAGGTGCCGATGCCGGGCAAACCATTGTCCGGGGTACCAGCCATCGACGAACCGGCCATCATGAAGGCGAAGGCGAGGATCAGGCTCATGGTCCGCATTTGACAGTCTCCGTCATTCCGACTCGACGCCGGGCGCCGTTGTTGACGGTTTGATAACGATCTGCCGTTTCGAGAGTTCTGCGGAACAAGCTGAAAATGGTTTCGTCGACCGGAGAATTGTTTCGTCGATCGGCAGCCCACGAAACATTGGCCGGAAAACACCAATGTTTTCAGCGCGAGCACGCCGCCCGTGGGCGTGTTCAACATTTCGCGCGCCGAGCGCCGCTCGGCGGCGGGAACCGCCGACGAATTATGCGTGCAAATTGAGCGGGCTACCGCGCTTTCTTAACTTTCCTCTGCTGAGACAGGAAGCAGCACAGCAACAGCGGCGTGAACCGGCCGGCGGTTCGGCCGACTCATCTGGGCGCCGTGCAACCATCTCCGCGGTGGCACGTTGTGGTGATTCCCGATCCAACGGTTGTTGTGATCCCTGATCCAACAGTTGCTGTGATCCAATCCAACGAAGGATGTCAGTCGTGGGCAATGGCAACATGGGTGTTGGCAATCAATCCGCGGCCAGCAAATCCGGCCAGCAGCAACAGATGACGGCCGCGATGCCGCAGCAGGGCGCCTATGTGATGGGCGACAATGAGTGCGCGCAGCAGAAGCTGGTCCGCCTCGTCGGCTGCCACGACCCAAAGGTCAAGCCAGGCCTCAGCATCGGCACGAAGCAGTTCGGGCAAACCAAGCGCTAGCTCGACCGCCGCTTCAGCCCGCCCGGGCCAAGCCCCTGCTCCCGCTACTGAATGAACTCGCCGCATTTCTGCACGGCGGTGGCGTCGGCCGCGCCCCAAGGCATGATCGGCACCGACGACGTCGAGTTCTTCGGCGAGCCCTCGATCAGCTTGTCGGAATACACCATGTAGACCAGCACGTTGCGCTTGGCGTCGCAGCCGCGCACGATCTGCATCCGCTTGAAGAACAGCGACCGCCGCTTGCTGAACATGTCGTCGCCCTGGCTGAGCTTGTTCTTGAAGCGGATCGGCCCGATCTGCCGGCAAGCCAGCGAGATATCGGAGACTTCCTCGGCAAGGCCGAGCCAGCCCTTGAAGCCGCCCTTCTCCGGCACCGTGAAGTGGCAAGCGACGCCGTCGACCTCGGGGTCGTCGACGCCATAGGTCGCGAGCTTGTCGTTCGGGCTCACCCATTTGAACACCGTCGAGCGGCGAAAGATCAGGTCCGGCTCGTCGGCCGCGGCTGCGGGAACCGCCTGCCCCAAAGCGAGCAACATCAGCAGCGCCGCGCAGCCCCATCGAGACAACAGTCGCACGTCACACAAGCTCACATTTCTCGATGTCATTGAGGTCTCCGCCGGGTGGGTCCCGCCTATGTAGTGCGCAAACGCCGCACAGGAAGGCGCTGACAGTTCGGTGATCAGACCGGGCGCTTTAACCTCCTGTGAGGCTTTTTTGCTACTCTTTCGTCGAAAAATAGCCCCTCACGGAAGGGTTAGATCGCTTGCGCTGGTGAACGCGTTCGGCGTCTGCGACAACCAACAGATAGTTTGGACTGGGATTCGGAATATGCGCGCAAGCGGACGTCAGATTTCGATTTTTGATTCTGCGAATAGGCGGGTCTGGCAGTTTGCAATTCTGACGGCAGCCGGCACCGTGGCCGCCTCCTCGCAGGCCGATGCAGCCCTGTTCTATTGGAATCGTGACTCCGGCTATTACGGCGATATCGAGCCGATGCCGCCGCAGCAGGCCCGGCCGAAGCCGAAGCGCAGTACAGCCAAGAAGAATCCGGCGATCGAGAAGGAGGCCGGCCGCAAGCCGCAGGGTCCCCTGATCATCTCGGTCTCGATCGACCAGCAGCGGGTCAGCATCTACGACGCCAACGGCCTCTACGCCGAGAGCCCGGTATCGACCGGCATGAAGGGGCATTCGACCCCGATGGGTGTCTTCAGCGTCATCCAGAAGCAGAAGTACCACCAGTCCAACATCTATAGCGGCGCACCGATGCCGTACATGCAGCGCATCACCTGGTCGGGCATCGCGATGCACGCCGGCGTGCTGCCCGGCTATCCGGCCTCGCATGGCTGCATCCGCATGCCGATGTCGTTTGCGGTCAAGATGTACAACTGGACGCGGATGGGCGCCCGCGTGTTCGTCACGCCGGGCACGATCTCGCCGGAGAATTTCTCGCATCCGCTGCTGGTGACGCAGAAGGTCGCGCCGCAGCAGCCGGTTGCCGACGATGTTCTGAAGATGGACGCGCCGCTCGGCGTGAAGAGCGACAAGGGCGCGGACAAGCAATCCAGTCTCGACCTGCGCACCAGCGTCGGCCATGCAGCCGCCGCGTCACTGCGCGACAACACCCACACCGCCGATGCCAGCGGCGCGATGTCGGCGGCAAGCGCGTCGGCGACGATGTCCGATGCGTCCTCCACCACGCGCGACGCCATTGCGGAGAAGATCGCAGCTGACAAGTCCGAGGTGAGCGCGGCCGAGCCTGCCGCTGCCGACGACAAGACGGTCGGCGAGGTCACCGGCAGCACCGACACGCCGAAGTCCGAGGTTTCCGCAAGCGACCCGGTGAAGGCCGAAGCCAAAGCCGATGAGCCGAAGGCAGACGCCGCCAAGCCCGGCGTTGCCGAGGCGCCCAGAACGGAACCATCCAAGACGGACGCGGCCAAGACTGATGCGGGCAGCAAGGACGCCGCCAAGGCGGCGGATGCGGTCAAGCCCGCCGAGGCGGCGACTGCGGCCGACGCCAGCCAGGATGCGGCCAAGGATCCCGCACGGCTGCCCGGCGTTGCCAAGATCGACATACCGAAGCGCGGCGGCCAGATCGCGGTGTTCATCAGCCGCAAGGATTCCAAGCTCTATGTGCGGCAGAACTTTGCGCCGCTGTTCGAGGTGCCGGTGACGATCGCAGCCAGCGACCGGCCGCTCGGCACGCATGTGTTCACCGCGGAAGCCGACAAGACCGATGCGAACCTGCTGCGCTGGTCGGTGGTGACGCTGCCGACCCGCAACGCCGCCCGCATCGACGTCGAGGAGCGCGCCTCGCATCGTCGCAAGCTGGCGGCCGCAGCGCCGGTCGAGGCGAAGCCGCAGCCGGCGACCAACACCCCGGCCGAGGCGCTCGACCGCATCTCGATCCCGGCCGACGCGACGGCGCGGATCAACGAAGCGCTCGGCACCGGCGGATCGATCATCGTCTCGGACTTGGGCGTGAACCAGGGCGAGACCGGCGAAGGCACCGACTTCATCCTGCCGCTGCGCTGAGTAACAGACCTCACCGTCATTGCGAGGAGCGATAGCTACGAAGCAATCCATATCTCCCTGGATCGGGTTATGGATTGCTTCGCTTCGCTCGCAATGACAATGGATGGGCCCCGGTCCAATCGGCTCCCGCCACCTCTCCAGCCGTAACAGCTTCTTGAAAGCCCGCGCCTGCCCGCTGGATTATGATCGCCGTGAACATCTGTTCCGGGGACGAGACCATGATGGACCGCAGGACACTGATCGTGGCGGCGTTGGCCGCGGCCGCAGGATCCCGTGCGCTGCATGCGGAGCAGCCGGCGATGAGCCGGATCACGGCCTATGCCTTCTCATTTCCGGCTCTCTCCGGCGGCGACATTCGGCTTGCCGACTATGCCGGCCATCCCCTGATGATCGTGAACACGGCCTCGCTGTGTGGCTTCACGCCGCAATATGCCGGCCTGCAGCAATTGTGGACCGAATTCCGCGATCGCGGCTTCGTCATCATCGGCGTGCCCTCCAATGATTTCGGCGGCCAGGAACCCGGCGGCCCGACCGAGATCGCCGAGACCGCGCAGCATCAATACGGCGTCACCTTCCCGATCGCGGCTAAAGCCGTGGTCAAGGGCGCAAACGCGCATCCGTTTTACCGTTGGGCGGCGGAGGCACGGCCGAAGGACGTGCCGCGCTGGAATTTCCACAAATACCTGATCGGCCGCGACGGCTATATCGCCGACGTCTTCCCTGAGTCGGTGACGCCGGACGACACCCGCATCAAGACTGGGATCGCACGGGCACTGGCGGCAGCCTGAGAAGTTACGATAATCCCCGGAATTAACTGGGATTTTGGGCGCGAGGTCGCCACGTTCATTGCCTTGGCGTCGGCACTGTGACTAGGGTACGATCAGTTGGGGGTGAAGCGGCCTTGGTTGCGGCAGTGCCGGCACCGGGAGCGCGATCAGCAGGGAACACGCCATGCGCATTGCGGCAGGTCTGATTTTCGCAGGGACCGTATCATTGCTCGCGTCGAGCGCAGCTTGGTCGCAGACGCCGCCCGCCAAGGGCGCCGCCCCAGCGCCGGCGGCAGCACCAGCGGCCGCAGCGCCTGCTACTGCTGCGCCTGCCGCAGCGGCCGCTCAAGTGCCACCGAAGCAAGCGCCGCAGCCGGCACGCGCCGCCTGCAACAATCCGAACGCGCTCGGTGTCGCCCGCACCGTCGAGATCGACACCACAGGCGGTCCCGGCTTCGGCTTCGAGCATTTCAAGCAGCTCGACTTCCTGCGCGACCATGAGGTGGTGCTGACCTTCGACGACGGTCCGTGGCCGGGCAACACGCCGGCGGTACTGAAGGCGCTCGCCGATGAATGCACCACGGGCATCTTCTTCCCGATCGGCAAGCACGCCACCTATCACCCCGAAATCCTGCGCCAGGTCTATGCTGCCGGGCACACCGTCGGCTCGCACACCTGGTCGCACGAAAATCTGAACAACAAGAAGCTGACCGAGGATCAGAAGAAGGACGAGATCGAGCGCGGTCTGGCTGCGGTCAAGTGGGCGCTCGAGACGTCGCCCTCGCCGTTCTTCCGCTTCCCGGCGCTGCAACATCCGCCGGAGATGGTCACCTATCTCGGCAACCGCAACATCGCGATCTTCTCCTGCGACCTCGACTCCTTCGACTTCAAGTCGAAGAACTCGCAACAGGTGATCGACACCGTGATGAAGAAGCTCGCCAAGCTCGGCAAGGGCATTATCCTGATGCACGACTTCCAGAAGCACACCGCGGAAGCGCTGCCGACGCTGCTGACGCAGCTCAAGGCCGGCGGCTACAAGGTGGTCGCGATGCGCGCGAAATCCCCGGCGACCGTGCTGCCGCAATACGAGCAGGAGCTCGCCAAGGACGTCAAGCTGCCGACCGTGAGCTCGCGGCCGGTGAACAGCGTCGTCACGACAGTCGATCAGTAAGCGCGCCGGCGATCATTCTGGTGTCTGGGTTGCGTATCGAGGGTTTCGTCATCGTCTCCGCCGATGGCCGGTTGGCGAACGCGCGGAATGTGATGCCCGACGACCTCAAGATCGAGGGCGACAAGCGGTTCTTCACCGCAGCGCTCGACCGTGCGGACCTCGTCGTGCATGGCCGCCACTCCCAGGAAGAGCAGCCGAACGCATCGAAGCGGCGCCGCCTGATCCTGACCGGCAAGGTCGCAGCCATCGCACCCGATCCGGACAATCCGAAGGCGCTGTTGTGGAATCCCGCCGGCTGCACGTTCGAGACCGCGAGCCGCGAGGCCGGCGTGAGCTCGGGCACGGTCGCGATCATCGGCGGCCCCGGCGTGTTCGGCATGTTCATGGACCGCTACGACACGTTCTGGCTCTCGGTCGCACCGAAAGTGCGCATCCCCGACGGCGAGCCGTGCTTTCCCGGCGTTCCTGCCCGCACCCCGCAGCAGGTGCTGTCAGCGCACGGCCTTCACGCCGGCGCGCCGCAGCAGATCGACGCGGAGCAGGATGTCAGCGTGACGCCGTGGCGGCGGGTGGGTTGAAGATCGTCGTTCGTAGGGCGGGTTAGCCGAAGGCGTAACCCGCCGGCTCCTCCTGCCCCATATGAAAATCGGCGGATTACGCTTCGCTAATCCGCCCTACGACTGCGACGTAGTCGTCGTATCTACACATCCCCATACGCCGGGTCGTCGCGGCGCGGGCCGCGGCCGTAGCCTGCGATGATGAACAGCGCGCCGATCAGCGACAGGTTCTTCAGTGCGTCGATCAGGGTCTTGGCGTTGTCAGGCGCCGGCTGATTCCAGAAATCATGGAAATAGAAGGTCGTGAAGCACACGAAGATAATCAGCAGGATCGCGAAGAACCTTGCCAGCACGTTCACCGCGATCATCAGCCCCGCGATGATCTCGAAGCCGCCGACCGTGATCGCCAAGAGCTGCATGAACGGCATGCCGACGAAGGTCTCGATCTGCTGCGTATAGGGTGCTGCGATGGCCGGGATCGTCACCTTGGCCGTGAGCAGATCCGCCGTTGCCTGGATGCCGAACAGCTTGCTTGCCCCCGAATAGAGGAACAGCACGGCGAACAGAATCCGTCCGAAGGTGATGAACGCTGGCATGGGTCGGCCTCACTGGATGGCAGAAATCGGACGAAGCAGGCGGGGCGATTATGGCCGCCCCGCCTGCTTCGATCAAATCGAATCGATCTCGGCTCAAGCACGATCCGGAAAACTGCGCTGCGGTTCTCCGAACATAACGTGCTCAAACGACGTCTGTCAGCCGAACAGCGTCGGCTGCGCGCGGCCGGCGCGCTCCTGGGCTTCGACGGCGGCGACCGCCGTCATGTTGAGGATGCCGCGCGCCGTCACGCCGGGGGTGAGGATGTGCGCCGGGCGCGCCGGACCGATCAGGATCGGCCCCACCGGCAACGCGTTGGCCAACGACTTGATCATTTGATAGGCGATGTTGGCGGCGTCGAGGTTCGGCATGATCAGGATGTTGGCCTCGCCTTCCAGTCGCGACTGCGGCAGCACCATGCGCCGGGCAACGGCCGACAGCGCGGTGTCGCCCTGCATTTCGCCGTCGGCCTCGATCTCCGGATGCTTGTCCTTCAGGAGCTGGGTGGCCCGCCGCATCTTGCGCGAGGAGTCCGTATCGTAGCTGCCGAAGTCGGAATGTGACACGAAGGCAACCTTCGGCTTGAAGGCGAAGCGCTGGACGTGGATCGCCGCGAGCGACGCCACTTCGGCGAGTTCCTCCGCACTCGGATTCGGCCGCACCTGGGTGTCGGCGAGGAAATGGGCGCCGGTGGAGGTGATCATCAGCGCCAGTGCGGCATAGTCGCTGACCCCCGGCAGGAAGCCGATGATCTCGCGGACATGGCGCAGATGGCTCATGTAGCGGCCCTCGACGCCGCACAGCATCGCGTCGGCCTCGCCGCGCGATACCGCGAGCGCCGCGATGACAGTGTTGTTGGTACGGACCACGGTCCGCGCGCCCTCGGGCGTCACGCCGCGACGGCCGGCGACGTCGATATAGGACTGCACATAGGAACGGTAGCGCGGATCGTCCTCGGGATTGACCAGGTCGAAATCGCGGCCGGCCTTGATCGACAGCCCGAAGCGCTTGATCCTGGTCTCGACCACCGACGGACGGCCGACCAGGATTGGCCGCGCCAGCTTCTCCTCGAGTACCACCTGGGTCGCGCGCAGCACGCGCTCATCCTCGCCTTCGGCGTAGATCACGCGCACCGGCTGGGTCTTCGCCTTGGCAAACACCGGCTTCATGGTGAGGCCGGAGCGGAACGCGAAACGTTCGAGATTGGCGGCGTACTCGTCGAAATTGGTGATCGGCCGGGTCGCGACGCCGGACTCGATCGCGGCCTTGGCCACGGCCGGCGCGATACGCAGGATCAGGCGCGGATCGAACGGGCTCGGGATCAGCGAGCCCGGGCCGAACCCCTGCGTCTCGCCGCTATCGAAACCATGGGCCACCGCATCCGACGGCGGATCGCGCGCGAGCTGCGCGATCGCGTCCACTGCGGCATGCTTCATCGCCTCGTTGATCGCGGTGGCGCCGACGTCGAGCGCGCCGCGGAAGATGAAGGGGAAGCACAGCACGTTGTTGACCTGGTTCGGATAGTCCGACCGGCCGGTGCAGATCATCGCATCGGGACGCGCCGCGCGCGCCTCTTCCGGCATGATCTCCGGCACCGGATTGGCAAGCGCCATCACCAGCGGCTTGTCGCCCATTTGCTTGACCATTTCAGGCTTCAGCACGCCCGGCGCCGACAGCCCGATGAAGATGTCCGCCCCCGGAATGACGTCGGCGAGCACGCGCGCATCGGTCTTCTGGGTGTAGACCGCCTTCCAGCGGTCCATCGTGGTGTTGCGGCCGTCATAGACCACACCGTCGATGTCGCAGACGAAGATGTTCTTGCGCTGCGCCCCCATCGAGACCAGGAGATTGAGGGTCGCGATCGCGGCAGCACCCGCCCCCGAGCAGACGATCTTCACGTCGGACAGTTGCTTGCCGTTCAGCAGCAGCCCGTTGACGATCGCGGCCGCGACGATGATGGCGGTGCCATGCTGGTCGTCATGGAACACCGGGATCTTCATGCGCTCCTTGAGCTGGGTCTCGATCTCGAAGCACTCCGGCCCGCGGATGTCCTCCAGATTGATGCCGCCGAAGGTCGGCTCCAGCGCAGCGACGGTCTCCACCACACGTTCGATCGTGTTCGCATTGATCTCGATGTCGAACACGTCAATGCCGGCGAATTTCTTGAACAGCACCGCCTTGCCTTCCATGACGGGCTTGGAGGCCAGCGGGCCGATATTGCCGAGCCCGAGCACCGCCGTACCGTTCGAGACCACGGCCACCAGATTGGCGCGGGCGGTCAGCGTCGCCGCCTCGGCGGGATTATTGGCAATCTCGGTACAGGCGGCGGCGACGCCCGGCGAATAGGCCAGCGCCAGGTCGCGCTGGTTGGCGAGCGGCTTGATCGCCTGGATCTCGAGCTTGCCCGGCCGCGGCAGCCGGTGATAGGCGAGCGCAGCGTTATGGAGTTCTTCAGACGATGACGACATGCGTGCTCCCCGCGTTTCCGGCCCAAATTTCTTGTTTCTGTGCTAATCCAGGCAAAAGTCAGTTGTCCGGCAAATCGAGCCGGATGTGAAGCATGTCCCGCCGCTTGGATGCAACATCGGATACTATCCCCGTCAACAGCCCCGGGCGGGCCCGTCATCGATGCTGCACCTTCCGACCGCTGATTGGCAATTTTTTTCCCTTGATGATCCGGAGTTGACCGAATGAAGAAAATTCTGCTCGGCCTGGTCGCCGTCGCAGTCCTCGCAGCCGGCGGCTACTTCGGTTTCGACTTCTATGCCCAGCGCCGGGTCACGCGCGACGTCGAGGCCGCCTTCGAGCAGGTCCGTGCCGCCGGCGCCAAGGCGACCCACGGCAAGATCGCGTTCGACACCAAGAGCCGCACCCTGACGATTTCAGACATTGCCACCGAGTCGGGGACGCAGCCCCCTGTCAATGTCAGGATTGCCAGCCTCACCATGACAGGCCTCGGTCAACCCGACGCGGGCCGGATCTCCGCTGACAATATCGCATTCAATGATGTTGAGATCGGCGCGACGGGGCCGACGCCGACCATCACCGTCCTGACCTACAAGGCGCCGCAGATCACGGTGAAGGACTATTCCGGTCCGGCCGGCCTGCCCCAGCTTCCCGCCTCGTCGTCGATCTTCGAACTGTACCGGTTCGCATTCACCCAGCTCGCGAGCATCAGCGCATCGTCGGTGACCGCGCCCACCTTGACCGGAACGATGACCTTCAGCGCCGCAGCACATGTCGGCGACGGCGCCGGCGGCGAATTCGCCTATTCGGGCCTTGCCATCGAGAACATGAAGAACGGAAAGATCGGCACCAACAAGATCGACAAGGTTGCGTTCACGATCAATTCGCAGGCGGCCGGCAAGGCGATCAAGACGACCGGCGATCTTGCGAACATGGTCGCGACCGATATCGACGTCGGCGCGATGGCGGCGATATTCGATCCGGCCAAAGCCAACGATGACCGGGAGTACCGGGTTCAGGGGCGCGTTTCCGCCGGCCCCTACGTGATCACCACCACGACCACGCCTCGCCTCAACATGCGGATCGATGGCATGACCATCGACGACGTCAGGATCAACCCGTCAAAGATGCAACTGCCGGCGCTGTTGGCAATGGTCCCGCCACCGGGGAGTCCACCGCCGTCTCCGGCCCAGGCGCGCGAACTGCTGGAGAAGGTCGCCGGCCTCTATGCGGGTGCCGGCATCGGAAATGCCGAGATGCACGGGTTCTCGGTCGAGACGCCGAAAGGCCCGCTCAAGCTTGCCTCGATGCGGTTCAACTTCGAACACGGCAAGATCGGCGAGCTTGCGGTCGAGGGACTTGATGGCAATGCCGAGAACGGCCCCTTCAAGGTCGGACGTTTCGCGCTGAAGTCGCTCGATGTTGTCAACCTCATGCGGCTGTCGGCACAGTTCGCCGCGCAGAAGCCGTCGCCCGAACAGGCGCTGACGCTGTTGCCCCTGATTGAGGGCGTCGAGGTCAAGGGTGTCACGTCGCCATACAAATCCACCGGCAAGCCGGTCAACATCGACGTCCTGAGCCTCGACTGGGGCCAGTTCGTCGGATCGATCCCGAGCAAGCTGCGGCTGGTCGCGAAGATGGCGGCGCCGCTGGATGCAGCCGATCCGCGGCAACAGGCACTCGTCGCCGCCGGGATCGACCGGATGGCCGTCGATGCCGATCTCGGCGCGGTCTGGACCGAGGCGTCACGCTCGTTCGCGCTGGAGCCGGTCAAGCTCGACATGGCGGGCCTCCTCAATGCGTCGGCGAAGGTCACGCTCGCCAACGTGCCGCGCGAGGCATTCTCGACCAACGCCGCGGAATCCCTGGGCGCGGCCGCGCAGATCGAGGCCGGCACGATCGAACTTGCCGTCCACGATCTCGGCGTCATCGATCTCGCCATCGCCCAGTACGCGCGCACCCAGAATGTCAGCCGCGACGAGGCGCGCAGCGCCGTCCTCAACAGCATCAAGGCGCAGGGCCAAGCGGTCAGCGGCGGCAGTGCCGATGTCGCGGCGCTCGTCACCGCCATCAGCCAGTTCATCGAGACGCCGGGACAGACGCTGGTCATCAAGCTGACGCCACGCGCGAAAGCGCCGGCGCTTCAGCTGATGCAATTGCTCAAGACCGATCCGCCGTCGGCGCTGGCGCAATTCCGGATCGAGGCCTCGACAGGGTTGTGACGCGCTCGCCTGTTCTTTTCCCTCTCCCCGTTCTTACGGGAAGAGGGTGAGGGTGAGGGGCTGCTTCCGCAAATTCAGGAAGACGAGCTTACGCGGAAAGAAGCCCCTCACCCGGCGCTTCGCGCCGACCTCTCTCCGCAAGCGCGGGGCGAGGTAACTTCACAGGCTAGCTCTTCGCCGGCGGGTTGGTCTTGATGTGCAGCTCCTTGAGCTGCTTCGGCGTGGCTTCCGACGGCGCGCCCATCAGCAGGTCCACGTACTGCTGATTCATCGGGAACAGCGAGACCTCGCGCAGATTGTTGGTGCCGCACAACAGCATCACAATGCGCTCGAGACCGGCCGCCATGCCGCCATGCGGCGGCGCGCCGTACTGGAACGCGCGGTACATGCCGCCGAAACGGTCGATGACCTCCTGCTCGCCGTAGCCTGCGATCTCGAACGCCTTCACCATCGCTTCCGGCTTGTGGTTCCGGATGCCGCCGGACGCCATCTCGTAACCGTTGCAGGCGATGTCGTACTGGAACGCCTTGATGGTCAGCGGGTCCTGCGACTGCAGCGCCTCCAGGCCACCTTGCGGCATCGAGAACGGGTTGTGCGAGAAGTCGACCTTCTTGTTCTCCTCGTCATACTCGTACATCGGGAAGTCGACGATCCAGGCAAACTCGAACCGGTCCTTGTCGATCAGGTTCAGCTCCTCGCCGAGCCTAGTGCGCGCCAAGCCTGCGAACTTCCAGAACTTCTCCGGGTCGCCTGCGACGAAGAACGCAGCATCGCCCTCCTTGAGGCCGAGCCGGTCGCGGATCGCAGCGGTGCGTTCCGGGCCGATGTTGTTCGCAAGCGGACCTGCGCCCTCGCCGCCCTCGCGCCACATGATGTAGCCGAGGCCGGGCTGGCCCTCGCCCTGCGCCCAGGAGTTCATGCGGTCGCAGAACGCGCGGCTGCCACCGCCGGTGCCCGGGATCGCCCAGACCTGGTTCTTCGGGTCTTCCAGCATCCGCGCGAACACCTTGAAGCCGGAGCCGCGGAAGTGCTCGGACACCTCCTGCATCACGATCTTGTTGCGCAGGTCCGGCTTGTCGGAGCCGTATTTGCGCACCGCTTCCGCGAACGGAATCCGCGGCCAGTTCTTGGTCACCGGCTTGCCGTTGGCAAAATCCTCGAACACGCCGGTGATGACGGGCTCCATCGCCGCGAACACGTCGTCCTGGGTGACGAAGCTCATCTCGACGTCGAGCTGGTAGAACTCCGGCAGACGGTCGGCGCGCGGATCCTCGTCGCGGAAGCACGGCGCAATCTGGAAGTAGCGGTCGAAGCCCGACATCATCAGGAGCTGCTTGTACTGCTGCGGCGCCTGCGGCAGCGCGTAGAACTTGCCGGGATGAATCCGCGACGGCACCACGAAATCGCGCGCGCCTTCCGGCGAGGACGCGGTCAGGATCGGGGTCTGGAATTCGAAGAAGCCCTGCTCCTTCATCCGCTTGCGCATGGAATCGACCACAGCGCCGCGGGTCATGATGTTCTGGTGCAGCTTCTCGCGCCGCAGGTCGAGGAAGCGATACTTGAGCCTGATATCTTCAGGATATTCCTGCTCGCCGAACACCGGCAGCGGCAGCTCGGCCGCCGGGCCAAGCACCTCGATCTCCTTGATGTAGACCTCGATCATGCCGGTCGGCAGTTCCGGATTGTCGGTGCCGGCGGGACGGCGGCGCACCTTGCCGTCGATCCGCACCACCCATTCCGAGCGGAACTTCTCGACCTCGGCGAACGCCGGCGAGTCCGGATCGGCCACGCACTGGGTGATGCCGTAATGGTCGCGCAGATCGACGAACAACACGCCGCCATGGTCCCGGACACGGTGGACCCAGCCTGACAGCCTGGCCGTCTGGTCGATATCGCTCTCTCGGAGCGCGCCGCATGTGTGTGACCGGTAGCGATGCATATTCGTTCCAAAACTGATGTCGGAGGGTCGAATCGCGACAGGGCCAAAATGCCCTGTCCGAAGTTGCGGAGGGTTTACCCGACGAGGCCGGGTGCGGCAACCAAGGGAACGCCCGGTTTTCGGGCCAAACGGCAGATTTTCCGCACCGACGCCGCCAATCGTTTGCCTATTCGGCCCGCAGACCTATCTTCCCGATATGACCATCCATTTCCCGTTCCAGAACACCTATTCGGCGCTGCCGGCGAACTTTTTCGCCCGCGTCGCGCCGACCCCGGTGGCCGCCCCCCGGCTGATCAAGCTGAACCGGCCGCTCGCGGTCCAGCTCGGGCTGGATCCGGACCTGCTCTCGACGGCGGAGGGCGCCGAAATCCTCGCCGGCAAGCGACTGCCTGACGGCGCCGACCCGATCGCCATGGCCTATGCCGGCCACCAGTTCGGGCACTTTGTTCCGCAGCTCGGCGACGGCCGCGCCATCCTGCTCGGCGAGGTCATCGACAAAGACGGCGTCCGCCGCGACATCCAGCTCAAGGGATCGGGCCCCACCCCGTTCTCCCGCCGCGGCGATGGCCGCGCCGCGCTCGGCCCGGTGCTGCGTGAATACATCGTCAGCGAGGCGATGTTCGCTTTGGGCATCCCGACCACCCGCTCGCTGGCCGCTGTCGTCACCGGCGAGCCCGTGATGCGCGAGACGGCGCTGCCGGGCGCAGTACTGACCCGCGTCGCCGCCAGCCACATCCGCGTCGGCACCTTCCAGTTCTTCGCCGCTCGCGGCGACACCGACGGCGTGCGTGCGCTGGCCGACCATGTCATCGCCAGGCACTATCCCGAGCTGAAGGATGCCGCCCAGCCCTATCACGCGCTGCTCGCCGGCGTCGTGGCGCGGCAGGCCGCGCTGGTCGCGCGCTGGCTGCTGGTCGGCTTCATCCACGGCGTAATGAACACCGACAACTCCTCGATCTCGGGCGAGACGATCGACTACGGCCCCTGCGCCTTCCTCGACGCCTACAATCCGGCGCAGGTGTTCTCCTCGATCGACGAGATGGGCCGCTACGCCTATGCCAACCAGCCGCGGATCGCGCTGTGGAATCTGACCCGGCTTGCCGAGTGCCTGCTGCCGCTGTTCGACAGCGAGCAGGAGAAGGCCATCGAGCAGGCGCAAGTGATCCTCGGCGAATTCCCGGAAAAGTTCACCGCGGCCTATCAGGCCGGACTCCGCGCCAAGGTCGGCCTGTTCACCGCACGCGACGGTGACGAGGCGCTGATCCAGGACCTGCTCGACGCGATGGCGAAGAACGCGGCCGACTTCACGCTGACCTTCCGCCATCTCGGCGAAGCAGCGGACGGCGACGCCGCCAACGTCCGCGCGCAATTCACCGATCCGGCAGCATTCGACGAATGGGCCGGCCGCTGGCGCGCCCGCCTCGCGCTGGAGCCGCAGACCCCGACCGAGCGCAAGGCCGCGATGGATGCCGTCAATCCGGCCTTCATCCCGCGCAACCATCGCATCGAGGCGGTGATTGCGGCCGCCGTCAACAGCGACGACTATGCCCCGTTCGAGGAGTTGCTGACCGTGCTGACCAAGCCGTTCGAGGATCAGCCGCAGTTCGCGGCCTACGCCGATCCGCCGCTGCCCGAGCAGATGGTGACGCAGACGTTCTGCGGGACGTAAGGCCTCCACATCGTCATTGCGAGCGCGGCGAAGCAATCCATCGCGCCACATGCGCTGAACAATGGATTGCTTCGTCGCTTCGCTCCTCGCAATGACGGTGGGGATCGTCAGTAACCTCTCACACCCGTCACCACGATCTTCCCGAACTGCACGTTCGACTCCAGATACCGGTGCGCCGCAACGATCTCCTCGAAGGCAAACGTCCGCGCGATGATCGGCTTCAACGCGCCGTCCGCAAGCCCGTCGAGGATGAACGCTTTCGCCGCGGCAAGCCGCGCCGGATCCTGGACGATCTCGTGCACGCGGTAGCCGCGCAGGATCAGGCTCTTGCTCAGCACGGTGAACAGCGGAAACGGTGTCGGCTCCGGGCTGAGCCCGCCATACTCGATCAGGATGCCGCCATGCGCCATCGCTGCCGTCAGCGGCACGAAGACGGGGCCGCCGACCGGGTCGAGCACGACGCGAACGCCGTTCGGCCCTGCGATCTGCTCCAGCCTCGATTGCAGGTCTTCCTCTGCCGACGCGATCACGTACGCAGCGCCGGCGTCGCGCAGGGCCTGCGCCTTGGCCGAGGTCCGCGTCACCGCGATCGGGATCGCACCGACACGATTGGCGATCTGGATTGCGGCGAGGCCAACGCTGCTCGATGCTGCCGTGATGACGACGAACTCGCTCCGCCCTAGCTTCGCAATATCAATCAAGGCGCCGTAGGCCGTGAGATATTGCATCCACACCGCTGCGGCCTCCGGAAAACTCAGCTCTGACGGATGCTTGACGACCAGCTCGGCCGGGAACGTCGCGAGCTCGGCATAGGCCGGCCACCGCGCCATCGAGATCGGCGGCACGATGCTGACGGCATCACCAAGCGCAAAACCACCGACGCCCTCGCCGATCGCTTCGACGATACCGGCGGCCTCGAGGCCGAGGCCGGACGGCAGCGCCGGCGTCTCGATATAGGTCCCCGTGCGCATCAGGGCCTCGGCGCGGTTCAGTCCGAGCGCCTTGATCCGGATCCGGACCTCGCCGCGCGCCGGCGGCGCGATCGCAACGTCCTCGACGCGCAGCACCTCGGGACCACCATGTTGATGAAAACGAACCACGCGAGCCATCGGCAACACTCCAAAGCAGTTGAATTGCAAAACAGTTCAGTTGAATGAGCTATGCCAAGGCCGGTTCAGCGGATAAATCATCCCGCAGACTGAACAGTCCAAACTAAGGGTTTCGAATGATGGACCGCCTGACCAGCATGGCCGTGTTTCTCAGGGCGGTCGATCTCGGCTCCTTCGCGGCCGCCGCCGAGGCGCTCGAGATGTCCGGCCCGATGGTCGGCAAGCATGTCCGCTTCCTCGAGGAGCGGCTCGGCGTTCGCCTGATCCACCGCACCACGCGGCGTCAGAGCCTGACCGAGTTCGGGCAGGCCTATTACGAGCGCTGCCGCGCGGTGCTCGCCGAAGCTGATGCCGCCGACGCGCTCGCGGCCGACCAACTGTCCGAACCGCGCGGACGGCTCAAGGTGACGATGCCGGCGCTGCTCGGCCGGCACTGCGTCGCGCCGCTGCTGCTCAAGCTGGCGCAGAAATATCCTGCGCTGGAGCTCGATCTCTCGTTCGGCGATCCGGTCGCCGATCTGATGGAGGGCGGCTACGACCTTGCGATCAGGACCGGCGATCTCGACGAGCAATCCGGCGTGATCGCGCGGCGCATCGCGCGCCAGCGCATGGTGGTGTGCGGCTCGCGCGCGTATTTGAAGGCGCACGGCAAGCCGCGCACGCTCGACGAGCTCGGCCAGCATCAGGCGATCGTCTATCGCCGCCTGGGACGCGCGCGCCCGTGGCTGTTCCCGCGCGACGGCCAGCCACCGCGCGAGGTCTGGCCCGCCGGGCGGCTCAGGCTCGACGATCTCGAAGCCATCGCCGACGCTGCCGCGCGCAGCATGGGACTGGCGTGGCTGCCCTCCTGGCTGGTGCGCGAGCGCCTCGAGCGCGGCGCGCTGGTCCGCGTTCTCGGCGATGAAGGCGAGCTTCCCTACGATTGCCATACGCTGTGGCTGCCGACGCCGCGACTGCCGCTGAAGGTCCGGCTTGCGGTCGACGCGCTCGCAGCCGCGCTGCCGAAGCTCGTGGCGTAGCGCGAACGCGTTGTTCCACGATGCCCGTCGTGAGCGTTAACTCACCCTCCACCATGCCAGGAGGCTGGCGGCGGTAACCATAAGGCTTAACAGCGCGTCAACGCTCCCCCAACAAGTCTAACTGTTTCTAATGGGGGAGAATGGCCCGTGGACGCATTTGCATTCGAATTCATGGGACTGGCGATGATCGCGCTGTGTCTCGTCGTGCTGGCGATGCCGGCGGCGCGGCGACCGTCGAAGAACATGCGCTACGAGTGATGCACCCGACGCGGCGCACGAGCCGCGCGGATCGGTGTGTGATAGAGAGGCGCTCCGCCCGGGCCGTCGTCGTCAATGCAGGAGATCGTTCATGTTGGACCACGTCTCCATCACCGTATCCAATATCCGCGCCGCCGAGCCCTTCTACGACGCCGTGATGGCAGCGCTCGCCGTCACCAAGATGAGCAGTGGCGAGACGTGGATTAGTTACGGCGAGCGCTGTGACGCCGATCATCCGGACCTGACCTATTTGCTGATCCGCCCCGGACCGGTGCCCGATGAAGCATACGGGCGGCATTGGTGCTTCAAGGCGCAACGCCGCGAGCAGGTTGACGCGTTCTGGCGCGCCGGACTTTCGGCAGGAGGATCCGACGAAGGCGCGCCGGGTCTGCGTCCCGAATATCACCCCCACTACTACGGCGCCTTTCTGCGCGACCCCGACGGCAACCGGATCGAAGCCGTCTGCCATCGGCGTTTCGCGTAACGCCGCATCAGGCGCGACGCGGACTTCACGCCACGCGCCGGTCGCCCCGCCATCCCGACACTTCTGCCTTGCCCGATCACGGCCACGCAGCCGGGTTGCGCGGTGCTATGGTCGCGTCGTCCTGCCCTCGTTCCCTTGATTCCCTGACATGACCGAGACCGCCTCGTCGCTGATCCATCCCGGCTGGTTTGCCGCGATTGCCATCCTGCTCTGGGCCACCAGCCTGCTGCCGGAATTCCTCACCGCGCTGCTGTTCTTCGCCGCGGTCGCCGTGTTCCACGCGGCGCCGCCGGACGTGCTGTTCTCCGGCTTCCAGTCGGAAGCGTTCTGGCTGGTGCTCGGCGGCTTCGTCATCGGCACCGCGATCCGCAAGGTCGGACTCGCCGACCGGATCGCCCGGCTGCTCGCGGACCTTCTCAATGGCTCCTGGTTTCGGATGGTGGCCTGCGTGATCGCGCTCACCTATGCACTCGCCTTCGTGATGCCCTCGAACATGGGCCGCATCGCGCTCTTGATGCCGATCATCCTGGCGCTGGCCGATCGCGCCGGCTTGGCGGAGGGATCGCCGGGCCGCGCCGCGCTCGCACTCGCCGTCGGCTTCGGCACCTATCAGCTGTCGGCGTCGATCCTGCCGGCGAACGTGCCGAACCTGATCATGACCGGCGCCGCCGAGCGCGCCTATGGCGTGCACTTCGACTACATGTCGTATCTCGTGCTGCATGCGCCTGTCATCGGCATCCTCAAGGGGGGCGTGCTGATCGGGTGTCTGGTGTGGCTGTTTCCGGCTTCACCCAAGCCGATCGAGGGCGGCGCCGAGGCGACACCGATGAGCGCCGCCGAATGGCGGCTCTCGATCATCCTGCTTGCGACGCTCGCATTCTGGATGACGGACTCTCTGCACGGCATCCGCCCGGCCTGGGTCGGGCTGGTCTCCGCATGCCTTTGCCTGCTGCCGCGCGTGGGCTTCCTCAATGGCGAGGAATTCGCCGCCGGCGTCAATGTCCGCACCTGCATCTATCTCGGCGGCATTCTCGGGCTTGCCGCCGTGGTCGCGTGGTCCGGGCTCGGCACCGCGATCGGCGATCTCATCATTCCGCATCTGCCGCTCGACCCGGCGCGGCCGGCAGCGGATTTCGCCTCGATGATCGGGCTCGCCAGCCTCTTGAATTTCGTCGTCACCGCCAACGGCGTCCCCGCGGTGTTCACGCCGCTCGCGGCCTCGCTCGCCGCACACACCGGCCTCAGCCTTCCCACCGTGCTGATGTCGCAGGTGTTCGCCTATGCGACGCCGCTGTTGCCGTATCAGGCCGCGCCGATCGTGGTCGCCGCCGGCATGGCCCGCGTGCCGACCAGCGCGGCGGTCAAGATATGCCTCGTCGTAGGCCTGATCTCCTTTGTCGTGCTGGCGCCGCTCTATCTCGTCTGGTTCCGGCTGCTCGGCTGGATCGGCTGACGGTCGTCGCGAGAATATCGCGCTTGGGCGTCGTCGATTGACGATATGCTGCGCTGATAACATGGAACGCAAGCCAGGGAATTGACGACGCTTGAACGACACCGACGTCCAGCACTCCGACACGTCCACCGCGAGCTCAGCACACTCGCCTCTCGAAGTGCTGCTCATTTTCCTCAAGCTCGGTGTGACCTGCTTCGGCGGGCCGATCGCGCATATCGGCTATTTCCGCGACGAGTTCGTCATCCGCCGGCGCTGGCTTGACGAACAGGCCTATGCGGATCTGGTCGCGCTCTGCCAATTCCTGCCGGGGCCTGCGAGCAGCCAGGTCGGCTTTTCGCTTGGCCTGATGCGCGCTGGCTATCTGGGCGCACTCGCGGCCTGGACCGGCTTCACGCTACCCTCGGCGATCGCGCTGGTGCTGTTTGCCTTCGGCGCCGGCGGATTGAGCGGCCCGGCCGGCGCGGGCCTGGTGCATGGCCTCAAGCTGGTCGCGGTGGCGATCGTAGCCCAAGCGGTCTGGGGCATGGCGCGCTCGCTCTGTCCTGACCGCGAGCGCGCATCGATCGCGACGGTCGCGGCGCTCATCGTCCTCACGAGCTCGTCGTCGATCGCGCAAATCGGCGCCATCGTGCTCGGCGCCATCTCCGGGTTGTGGTTCTGCCAGGCGGCGCAACCGGCCGACGGCGTCACGCACATCGCGATGTCGGTGTCGCGGCGCGTTGGCCTCTGCGCGCTGATCCTGTTCCTTGCCCTGCTGGTCGGGTTGCCGCTGCTCGCCCGCGCATGGCCCGGCCTCGGCCTGTTCGAGGCCTTCTACCGCTCCGGCGCGCTGGTGTTCGGCGGCGGCCATGTCGTGCTGCCGCTGCTGCGCGAAGCGGTGGTGACGCCGGGCTGGATCGGCGACGATGCGTTCCTGACCGGCTACGGCGCAGCACAAGCCGTGCCGGGACCGCTGTTCACCTTTGCGGCCTATCTCGGCGCCGTGATCGGCGGCGTGCCGGGCGCGCTCGTCGGCCTCGTCGGCATCTTCCTGCCAGGACTGCTCGTCCTGCTCGCGGCGCTGCCGTTCTGGGATGGCTTTCGCAAGCGGCCGGCGGCGCAGGCGATGATGCGCGGGGTCAACGCCGCCGTGGTCGGCATTCTCGGTGCCGCGCTCTACAATCCGGTCTGGACCAGCAGCGTGCAACGTCCGCTCGATTTCGGCATCGCGCTATCAGGCTTCGTCCTGCTCATGGCATGGCGCGCGCCGCCGCTCGCGGTGGTCGTCCTCAGCGCGGCCGCCGGCATCGCCACCGGCCTCCTGCAATCGTGAACAGCGACGCCGCGCCCTCGCGGGCCAAATTAAGAACGCTTTCATGCCTGGCCGCCATCATTGAAGGCGTATGCCGAGCGTACCCAAACAACCGGATCCGACCCGGGTTCCCGTGCTGGACCTGCTGCGGCTCGCCGCGGTCGGGGCCGTGATCCTGTACCATTACGGCTTCTGGGGCACGGCATCGCACGGCGTTCAGAAAGTGGCGCTGCCGTACCTCGCCCCGGTCGCGCAATACGGCTTCCTCGGCGTCCCCGTGTTCTTTGCGATCTCCGGCTTCGTCATCGCCTATTCGACCGAAGGCCGCACGCCGGTCGGTTTCGCGATCGCCCGCTTCAGCCGGATCTATCCGACCTTCGTCATCTGCATGACGCTGACCTTCCTCACCACGCTGCTGCTGGGCCAGGCGTATTTCCACGTGACGTGGAGCCAATGGCTGGCAAACCTGGTCATCGCCGCGCCGATGCTCGGTCAGCCCTATATGGACGACGCCTACTGGTCGCTGGTGATCGAGGTCGTGTTCTACGTCTGGGTCGCACTGTTTCTGGCCTGGGGCATTTTCCCGCGGAAGATCGACACCATCATCCTGGCGTGGATCGCCATCACCTTCGTCAACGAGCTGACGCTGGACGTTCCGCTGTTCGAGAAGCTGTTCATGGCCGACGACAGCGGCTTCTTCGCCGTCGGGCTCTTGATCTACGAGCATTACCGCGGACGGCGCGACACCAGGCTCTACAGCCTGCTGACGCTGGCGATGGGCACCGCGACGTTCCAGGCCGTGCACAAGCTGGAACGGCTCGGCGTCCACACCCATGGCAGCTTCGATCCGCGCGTCGTGACCGCGATCTGCATCGTTTCGCTCGGCATCGTGTTCGCCGCGACCCGGATCAAGTCGGTGCCGCTGCCGGACAGCGTCGTGAGGGCCGTCGGCGGCATCACCTATCCGCTCTATCTGCTGCACCTGCAACTCGGCTACGTGATCCTCCCCCTGATGACGCCAACGCCGGACGCGGTTTCGACCGCGCTCGTGGTGGCAGGCATGGTGGCGCTGGCATGGTTCGTCTGGCGCTTCCTCGAAGGCCCGGCGCATTATCTCGTCAGGAACAAACTCACGATGCTGGCGTCACGGCACGGATGGCCGTCGCGCATTCGCGACGCACGGATCGATCCGGGCCACATCGCCGCCCCGGTCGAGGCCGGGCAAATCGCCAATCACTGACTGCGCCGCGACCAGCGATTGCGCGCCCATCCGGCGCAGAACACGGCATCGGCGCTGTCGGGAATGGTCTGCGCGAACCACCGGTCGACATCCGGCGAGGTTTGCGTCCTCGGCTCATCGCGGTAGCGCAGCTCGCCATAGGCGCCCCGCATCGCCATCGTCGGCTTCTCGATGGCCTGACGAGGATACAGGGTTGCAGCCAGGCCGAGACAAAACTCGTCGAGATCGCCCGCGTGTATCGCGGCCGGAATGGCCGGCACGACGCTTCGGCATTGCGCGCGACCCAAGACGTAAATGACCGGATTTCGCGTCCGCCAGCACAGGCAGAATTCTGCCGGCGCCGCCGGATCACCGAACTCCGCCGTCATGGCCGTATCGAACATCCGCTTGAAGAAGCCGCTGCCCCGATAGCTGTCTCTGACTGCGGTGCCCGAAAGATAGATCACCGAGGTGCCGGCAACAGCCAGGCGCTGAACGATCATGTAAGCCACGCATGCGCCGCCGTGGTGGAGCAGGACAATGCCGTGGTCGGCCTTGAACGGTGAGTGCTGGCGCGACCAGAATCTTTCCTCCGCCAGCCAGTTCGTGTCGATGATGCTGTTGATGTCGTCGAGCACGGCATCGCGGCGATGCTCCGGGACATCAGAGGCGATTTGAAACAGCTCGCTGGTAACAGCCCCAGGCGGCGTCGCGATCAAGGCAGCTCCTTGTTGCTTATTAATCCAGTTCGGTCGGCAATCCTTCGTCGAAGCTCTGCATTTGTCACATCGACGAACAAATTCGGAATGTTGTCGGCGCGATGCAACAGCCACGCTACGACGACCATGATCGCGATTCCGGCCGCGCTCACCACGAGCTGTGCGATGACTGCGCCACTGTATTGGGTCAAGACCCAATGGGCGGAGAACGAAAGCAAGACCCCGAGGCAAAAGATCGGAAGCGAATGCTCGCCGCACAAGGTCAGCGGACGCAATGATCGGGACTTCAGCGGCGGCCAGTCCCGCGGAATCAGGCCATGGACAACGACCGCGAGCGCGAGAAAGTGGGTCAAGCGCAACATGTCCAGGTCCGTTTTGTCGATCGGGTAGATGAACTTCATCAACCATCCCGGTATGAACGCCTCCAGCGCATGGAAATGCCAGGTCATCACGATCAGGAACGAAAAGATCAGCCAGGCAATCGCGACAGCCGCGACGATCCGCGACTGGATGAGTCTCGATATCTGCGACAACGCGCCCGCCCCACACCACTGGCCGAAGACAAACAGCAACTGCCAACAAAATGGATTGAAGTACCACGTTGTGCCCGGTGGATAGGAGGCGATGTTCCAATCGAACCATCGCGCCAGCACGTAGAGAACAATCGACGCCAGCAAGGTGAGATTGGGACGACGCATCAAGGCCCAGATGACCAGCGGGGACGCGAGCAGCAAGACAATGAACAGCGGCAGCACGTCGAGATCCACGGGCTTGTATCGCAGGGTGAGTGCCTGCCCGATCAGGATATCCGGATGCTGCAGAAAATTGAAAACGTTGAATTCGTTTTCATACATCGGATTGTCGAGCCGTCGGGAGGTTCTCGCGACCTGGGCCGTGAAGATCAGGAACAGCATTATATGCGCCACGTAGATATGCGCCGCCCGCGTCCACAGCCGCTTCGCTGCAGACAGCAGGAATCCTACAGCGATGATCGGGCCGTATATGAAGCCGGCAAGATAACCCGAGATGAAAACGAAGAACTCCGCAGCGTCACTGAAGCCGTAGTTGCGCAGCGTAATCCAGCCGATGGCTCCATCATTGGGGATGTGATCCAGAAATATCATCCACAACCCGAGCCCTCTGAACAGGTCGAGCCGAACATCGCGTTCGATCGTTTCCTCGATCTGGTTCGCGTGGTGGAGCTCCATCGGACGACCCTCACTCGGCTGCTTCTGAGATCGCGATAGCTGCACCCGTCGGAGCCTGAATTCGCGTCGGTCTGGAATGCGTTAGCCGACAGCGAATCCGGCTCAGCAGGGGAAGATCATTGACATCCTTATACTCTCGCGTGACATCGCCGTCCAAGTGCCGCTCCCATTCCAGCTCGTGGTGCTGACGAGAGCACGCGAAGCGGACGGTGAAGCCGTGTGGTCCTGACGCCCTAGAGCGGCCAAACGAAGAGCAAGACTCGGGCGACTCATGTCGCGAGAAACGCGAAGCTACGTCGCCACTCCAACTGTCATCGCCCGGCTCGACCGGGCGATCCAGTACGCCGCGGCTTCTCGGCTCAAGCACAGGCGTCTCTGGAATACTGGATCGCCCGGTCGAGCCGGGCGATGACACCGAAGATGGGGTTCGCCGATGACGGTGCGTTGCCATACGAGGCCGGGGCCGCCCCGACCAACGAATTCCAGTGGTTATGGGCCCTGGCTTTCGCCAAGACGACGGCCGGATTCGGGGCACAACCGGGCCGAAAACGCCCGCGAATCGCGCCCAATCACTTCAAAAATGCCCTGTCCCTCACAGGGTGCAGAGCCAAAATCCCTGCAAGACCCTTGACATAGCTGCCCTTTCGGCAGAACGCGTGTGGTCAAGCCGTCATGGACTGTTCATGGATCTGATTAGCACGACCTCCGACCTCGCCGCCGCCTGCGACCGGCTCGCCCAACACAAGGTCATCACCGTCGACACCGAGTTCCTGCGGGAGACGACCTACTATCCCCTGCTCTGCGTCGTGCAGATGGCGAGCGCGGATGAAGCCGTCGTGGTCGACGCGCTGGCGCCCGGCATCAACCTCAAGCCGCTGTTCGATCTGATGTCGAACGAAGCCGTGCTGAAGGTGTTTCATGCCGCGCGACAGGACATCGAAATCGTCTGGCACCTCTCCGGCACGATCCCGCATCCGATCTTCGACACCCAGGTCGCCGCCATGGTGCTCGGCTATGGCGACAGCATCGCCTATGACCAGCTGGTCGATCGCGTCACCGGCCACCGCCCTGACAAGACCCACCGCTTCACCGACTGGTCGCGCCGCCCGCTGAGCGAGGAGCAGCTGCATTACGCCGTCTCCGACGTCACCCATCTGCGCGAAGTGTTCGCGGCGCTCGACGCCGATCTGAAGAAGCGCGACCGCAGCGACTGGGTCAGCGAGGAAATGGAAATCCTGACCTCGCCCAAGACCTACGACTTCCATCCCGAGCGTGCCTGGGAGCGGCTCAAGACCCGCGTCCGCAAGCCGCGCGAGCTCGCGGTGCTGATCGAGGTTGCCGCATGGCGCGAGCAGGAGGCGCAGAGCCGCGACGTGCCGCGCTCGCGCGTGCTCAAGGACGATGCGGTCGGCGACATCGCCACCCATGCGCCGACCTCGCTGGACAAGCTCGGCAATCTGCGCTCGCTGCCGAAGGGTTTCGAGCGCTCGAAATGGGGTGCCGACATCATCGCCGCGGTGCAGCGCGGACTGGCTCGCGACCCGGCGACGCTCCCCAAGCTGGAAAAGCCGAGAAACAATTCCAACGGCGCGGCGACCGTCGAGCTGTTGAAGGTGCTGCTCCGTATGACCTCGGAGCGCCACGGCGTCGCCAGCAAGGTGATCGCCACCGTCGACGACCTCGAGCAGATCGCCGCCAGCGATGAGGCCGAGGTCGGCGCCCTGCACGGCTGGCGGCGCGAACTGTTCGGCGAGGCGGCGCTCAAGCTCAAGCGCGGGCAGCTCGCGCTTGCGATCGACAAGGGCCGCGTGGTGCGGGTGGATCGGGGTTAGCAAACCAGGTTCCGGCACGTCCGGCCGTCGGCCAGTGGCCGAACGCTCGGCGCCGGAGTTCGACCGGCACAGGCTGAGGTTGCGTCAGGCGAAACCAGCGCGCTTGCTAAGGCGCAGATTTCGTGTTGCAATCCCTTCACAATCGGATTGCGGCCGTTCGACTGTGCGTTTCACGACGTTGATAGCCAAGGCTTCGACAGGCGAAACTTCGGACTTGAAGACCTTGGATATAGAGACCCGGGAATTGAACAGACAGCGGAAAGCCCGCTTGTGGCGTGGCACGTGGAAAACGTGGCCGCGTCTTTTTTATGTCTAGACTGGGAGAGAGACGATGCCGAAGGGTACCGTCAAATGGTTCAACCCGACCAAAGGCTACGGGTTCATCAAGCCGGCCGTCGGCGACAAGGATGTGTTCGTTCACATCTCGGCGGTCGAACGCGCAGGTCTCAGCACTTTGAACGAGAACCAGACCGTCGAGTACGAGCTGGTGGAGAACCGCGGCAAGGCGTCGGCAGAGAACCTCAAGGTTCACTGAACGGCCGCTGCTGGCGGAATTCATCCTGATGCCTCCCCCGGCCGCATCACCCGGGGGATTGCTTTCGGGGATCTCTTGCGCAACCACGCGTTAAGGCGCCGGCGCGATCAGCGTGCCGCCGGTTGCGGCGCTGCCTTGCGTCCTGCAGAGATCGCCTTCGAGCTTGAGCCGGCCGCTCGCCAGCAGCCGCAGCGCCTCCGGATAGATCCGATGCTCGATGGTGATCACGCGCGCGGCGAGCGTCTCCGGCGTGTCGTCGTCAGCCACGGTGACCGCGCCCTGCATCACGATCGGTCCGGCATCGGTCTCCGGGATCACGAAATGCACCGTCGCGCCGGACAGCTTGACCCCTGCACGCAGAGCCTGGCCATGCGGATCGAGGCCGGGGAAGCAAGGCAGCAGCGACGGATGGATGTTGAGCATCCGCCCGTACCAGTGCCGGACGAATTCGGCGGTGAACAGCCGCATGAAGCCGCCGAGGCAGATCAGCTCGACCTGGCTGTCGTCGAGCACCCGCTGCAGCGCCGCCTCGAAACCGGCGCGGTCCTTGCCGAACGGCTTGCTCTCGATGACGACAGTCGGAATGCCGCTCGCGGCCGCCTTCTCGAGCCCGGGAGCGTTGGCGCGGTTGGAGATCACGGCGACGATCTCGGCCGGAAAATCCGCAGCCTTCGCAGCCTCGATCAGCGCGGCCATGTTGGAGCCGCGGCCGGAGATGAGGATGGCTGTGCGGCGCTTCATCGCGAAAGATCGAGATGACCGTGATAGACCACGCGATGCTCGTCCTTGGCCTCGATCACCTCACCGAGCAGCGTCACGGTTTCGCCGCCGGCGGTGAAGGCCTCGGTCACCGCATCGACCGCGTCAGCCTTGACGATCGCGATCATGCCGATGCCGCAGTTGAAGGTGCGCAGCAGCTCGAGCTCGGCGATACCGCCCTGCTCGGCCAGCCATTTGAACACCGGCAGCACCGGCAGCCGCGCCAGGTCGATGCCGACGCCGAGATGCTTCGGCAGCACGCGCGGGATATTGTCGGTGAAGCCGCCGCCGGTGATGTGGGCGAGCCCCTTCACCGCGCCGGTCTCGCGAATCGCGCGCAGGCAGGACTTCACATAAAGCTTGGTCGGCGTCAGCAGCGCCGCACCGAGCGTCATCACCGGTGCGAACGGCGCCGGCGCATCATAGGCCACGCCGGACAGTTCGACGAGCTTGCGCACCAGCGAATAGCCGTTGGAGTGCACGCCCGAGGACGCCAGCCCGATCACGGCGTCGCCGGCCGCGATATCTCCCGTCGGCAGCAGGGTGCCGCGCTCGGCCGCGCCGACCGCAAAGCCGCCGAGGTCGTAATCGCCGTCCTTGTAGAGGCCGGGCATCTCGGCGGTCTCGCCGCCGATCAGCGCGCAGCCGGATTCGCGGCAGCCCTCGGCGATCCCCGCGACGATCTGCGCGGTGGCCTCCGGGTGGAGCTTGCCGCAGGCGAAATAGTCGAGGAAGAACAGCGGTTCCGCCCCCTGCACGACGAGGTCGTTGACCGACATCGCGACCAGGTCGATGCCGATGCCGCCATGGATGCCGGTCTCGATCGCGATCTTCAGCTTGGTGCCGACGCCATCGGTCGCAGCCACCAGGACCGGATCCTTGAAGCCCGCGGCCTTGAGGTCGAACAGCCCGCCGAATCCGCCGATCTCAGCGTCCGCGCCGGGCCGTGCGGTGGCCCGCACCATCGGCTTGATCAGATCGACCAGACGATTGCCGGCGTCGATATCGACACCCGAATCCGCGTAAGTGAGCCCGTTTTTGCGCTCGGTCATGCCCAATTCCAGATGATAAGGGGCTGGTTACGAGGAATTCCGCCCCCGCGCAATGGCTCGCGGCAATGCTGCCGCGATACTATGTAGATAACACCCGGCCACCGCGCAAAAGAGCCGGATATCGAGTAAAATCAGGCTTCTAGCCGGGAAGCGATTCAAGTTGAGCATTCCGAATATCATCACCCTCGCCCGCATCATCCTGGTGCCGGTGATCGTCTGGGCCATCGTGTCGAGCCAGATGGAGATCGCGTTCGCGATCTTCGTGATCGCCGGCGTCTCGGACGCGGTCGACGGTTTCCTTGCCAAGCGCTTCAACATGGCCAGCGAGCTCGGCGCCCTGCTCGACCCGCTCGCCGACAAGGCGCTGCTGGTGTCGATCTATGTCGCACTCGGAATCTGGGGCGCGGTGCCGCGCTGGATCGTGATTCTCGTGGTGTCGCGCGACATCATGATCGTCTCCGCCGTGATTGTGTCATGGTTGTTCGACAAGCCGGTGGAGATGAAGCCGCTGATGGTGTCGAAGCTGAACACGGTGGCACAGGTCGCGTTCGCGGCTTTGGTGCTGGCCTCGCTCGGCTTCGGCTTTCAGCCGCATCCCTACGACGTGATCCTGATGGGACTGGTCACAATCTTTACTTTGGGTTCGGTGTCCCTCTATCTCGTGGAGTGGGTGCGGCACATGAGCACGATTGAGGCTCGGTAGCGCACGATCCCGGAAAAGTGGAAACCGGTTTTCCCGCGACAAACGCGAAGCGTTTGCGCAGGGATCATGCTAAAATAAAGTGGTTTGGAGATTTGCGTGGCAGGTAGCGTTCAACCTCGTCAATTGGCCTTGGCCCTGCCGCACGAGGAGAAGCTGACCCGCGACGATTTCCTCGAGGGGCCCGCCAATGAGGCAGCGCTGGCGCTGATCGACGGCTGGCCCGACTGGCCGAACCGAATCATGCTGCTGGTGGGGCCTGACGGCTCCGGCAAGAGCCACCTCGCCGCGATCTGGGCCGAGATCGCCGGCGCGCGCTCGACCGCGGCACATGCCCTGACCGCCGACGCGGTGCCCACTGCTCTCGCTACCGGCGCGCTGGTGGTCGAAGATCTGAGGCCGGCGGATTTCGACGAGCGCGCGATGTTCCATCTGATGAATCTCGCGCGCCAGGACGATGCCTTCGTGCTGATCACGGCGCGCGTCCCGCCGTCGGCGTTCGAGATCGAGCTGCGCGATCTGCGGTCGCGGCTACGCGCTGTGCCGACGGTGACGCTGCTGCCGCCCGACGACCAGCTGTTCCGCGGCCTGATCGTCAAGTTCTGTGCCGACCGCCAGATGAGCGTGGACGAGCCGCTCGTCAGCTACCTGACCAACCGGATCGAGCGGTCCTATGCCGCCGTCCGCCAGGCGGTCGAGCTCCTGGATACCGAGGCGCTCCGGCTCGGCCGGCCGGTGACCCGGGCGCTGGCGGCGGAGCTGTTGCGCGATGCTTGAGCAGTCCCGCGGCTTGACGGCGCAGGCCAGCGGAACATCAATGTCATCGAAACGTCATCGCAATATCACATGGTCTGCGCGGCCCTCGGCTAGACCGCCCCAGCCCCCTGCCCGGAATTGGACCAGCACTTGATGGACTCGGCACAAGCACCTGAAATCAAAGAGAAAGAGGCGGAGCTCCCGCCCGTCCCCGCGATCGCGAGCAGCCCCGAGCGGTTCATCAACCGGGAGCTGTCCTGGCTGCACTTCAACCGCCGGGTGCTCGAGGAATCGGTCAATCTCGGCCATCCCCTGCTGGAGCGGGTCCGCTTCCTGTCGATTTCGGCGAATAACCTCGACGAGTTCTTCATGGTCCGCGTCGCCGGCATCAAGG
Organism: Bradyrhizobium sp. USDA 3240; assembly: GCF_054063295.1. Classification (NCBI taxonomy): domain Bacteria; kingdom Pseudomonadati; phylum Pseudomonadota; class Alphaproteobacteria; order Hyphomicrobiales; family Nitrobacteraceae; genus Bradyrhizobium; species Bradyrhizobium sp. USDA 3240. Next base: position 8,306,855 of record NZ_JBSSGD010000002.1, on the reverse strand, counting down.
CTCAGGTCCGCGAGGGCATTGCCGAGCGCAGTCCGGACGGCTTGCTGCCGGCCGAGCAGCTCGTGATGATCAACAAGACCGTCTCGCAACTCGCCTCCGACCAGCAGGCGATCTGGAGCGACCTGCGCGAGCTCCTGTCCAAGGTCGGCATCCAGCTGGTCGACGGGCGCGACGTCACCAAGTCCGAACGCACCTGGATCGAGGATCACTTCCTCCACAACATCTTCCCGCTGCTGACGCCGCTGGCGATCGACCCGGCGCATCCGTTCCCGTTCATCCCGAACCTCGGCTTCACGGTCGCGCTGCAATTGTCGCGGATCGCCGACGGCAAGGCGATGAACGCGCTGATCCGCATGCCCGGCAAGATCGACCGCTTCATCCGCATTCCCTCGACCAAGGAAGGCGCGCCGGCCCGCCTGATCACGCTCGAGCAGGCCACCGGCCTGTTCATCGGCCGCCTGTTCCCCGGCTACACCGTCAAGGGCCAGGGCGCGTTTCGCATCATCAGGGACTCCGAACTCGAAATCGAGGAAGAGGCCGAAGACCTCGTGCGCCTGTTCGAGACCGCGCTCAAGCGCCGCCGGCGCGGATCGGTGATCCGGCTCGAGATCGAGGCCACGATGCCCGAAGAGCTGCGCGTCTTCGTACAGCACGCCTTGTCGGCCGCAGACGATGAAGTGATCCTGGTCGACGGCGTGCTCGCGATGAACGAGCTGTCGCAGCTCACCCGCCTCAATCGCCCCGACCTCGAATTCCCGCCCTACGTGCCGCGCCATCCCGAGCGCGTCCGCGACCATGGCGGCGATATCTTCGCCGCGATCAGGCAGAAGGACCTCGTGGTTCACCACCCCTACGAATCCTTCGACGTCGTCGTCCAGTTCCTGCAACAGGCGGCGCGCGATCCCGACGTGGTCGCGATCAAACAGACGCTCTATCGCACCTCGAACAACTCGCCGATCGTGCGCGCGCTGGCGGATGCCGCCGAAGCCGGCAAGTCGGTGACCGCGCTGATTGAATTGAAGGCGCGGTTCGACGAGGAAGCCAATATCCGCTGGGCGCGCGACCTCGAACGCGCCGGCGTCCAGGTCGTCTACGGCTTCATCGAGCTGAAGACGCACGCCAAGCTGTCGATGGTGGTGCGCCGCGAGGGCGGCAATCTCACGACCTATGTGCACACCGGCACCGGCAACTACCATCCGGTCACCGCCCGCATCTACACCGACGTCTCCTACTTTACGTCGGACCCGATCATCGGCCGCGACGTCGCGCGGGTGTTCAACTACATCACCGGTTATGCAGAGCCGAGCGACATCGAGAAGATGGCGGTGTCGCCGCTGACATTGCGCAAGCGGATCATCGAGCACATCCACGGCGAAATCGCCCACGTCAAGCATGGCCGGTCCGGCGCGATCTGGATGAAGATGAACGCGCTGGTCGATCCTGACATCATCGACGCGCTGTATGAGGCCTCGCAGGCCGGCGTCTCGATCGAACTCGTGGTGCGCGGCATCTGCTGCCTGCGGCCCGGACTGCCCGGATTGTCCGAGAACATCCGCGTCAAATCGGTGATCGGCCGGTTCCTGGAACACGGCCGAATCTATTGCTTCGGCATGGGCCAGGGCCTGCCGAGCGCAAAAGCTGCTGTGTATATCTCGTCCGCCGACATGATGCCGCGGAACCTCGACCGCCGCGTCGAGGTGCTCTGTCCGCTGCAAAATCCCACGGTGCATCAGCAGGTTCTCGAACAGATCATGGTCGCGAACCTGAAGGACACCGAGCAGAGCTGGCAATTGTTGCCGGACGGATCGTCAACGCGTATGAAGGCCGCGAAAGGCGAAGAGCCTTTCAATCTGCATGACTATTTTATGACAAATCCGAGTCTGTCCGGCCGTGGTAAGTCTCTCAAGGAATCTTCACCGCGCCGTCTCACGCGTCGTAACGAGCGTCAGCAGCCATCGTCTTAAGGGGGCCTTACGGTGAAGCGGCCGCGGAAGCGCGCTTCCAGCGTCGCTGTGATCGATATCGGCTCGAACTCGGTTCGTCTCGTGGTTTACGAGGCGATGGCGCGCAGCCTCATCACCATCTTCAACGAGAAGGCGCTGTGCGGGCTCGGACGCGAGGTGCAGAGCACCGGCCTGCTCGCAACCGATGCGGTGAACAAGGCGCTCACCGCGCTACGCCGCTTTCGCGCGCTGTGCCGAATCCAGCAGGTCGGCCGCGTCTACGCGATTGCGACCGCGGCCTGCCGCGATGCCAAGAATGGCCCGGACTTCATCGCCCAGGCCGAGCGCATCTGCGGCGCCAAGATCGAGATTCTCACCGGACCGCGTGAAGCGAAGCTGTCTGCGCTCGGCGTCGTCTCGGGCGTGCACAATCCGAACGGCATCGTCGGCGACCTCGGCGGCGGCTCGCTCGAATTGATCGACGTCAAGGGCAACCGCGTGCGCAGCGGCGTGACACTGCCGCTCGGCAGCCTGGCACTGCAGGACCTTTCGAACAAATCGCTCAAGCGCGCCGAACGCATCGTCAAGAACGAACTGCTCGGCGTCGCCCAGCTCAAGACCGGCCGCGGCCGCACCTTCTACGCGGTCGGCGGCACCTGGCGCGCGCTGGCGCGCATCCACATCATCCAGAGCGGCTACCCGCTCAAGGTGATGCACGGCTATTCGATTCCGGCGGCGGACGCGCTCGACTTCGCGCAGCGGCTGCGGCGGCTCGCCGCCACCAACATGCTCGCCAACATCGAATCCATCGCCGATGCGCGGCGGCCGCTATTGGCCTACGCCGCGCTCGTGCTCGAATACATCATCCGCGTGGCCCAGCCGAAGACCATCGTGTTCTCGACCTTCGGCGTGCGCGAGGGCCTGCTCTACGAGATGCTGCCGCAGGCCGAACGCGCCAAGGACGGCTTGGTCTGTGCCGCGCAGAACCTCAACGAATTGCTGTCGCGCTCTGCCCGCCACGCCCAGGAGCTGACGGCGTGGACCGACCGGCTGGTGCGCGTCGTCCGGCTGCGCGAGACCGAGGAAGACCGCAGGCTGCGTCACGTCGCCTGCCTGCTCTCCGACATCGGCTGGCGCGTGCATCCCGATCATCGCGGCGAGGAAACCCTCAGCCTGATCATGAACGGCAATTTCGGCTCGATCACCCATCAGGGCCGCGCCTTCGTCGCGCTGTCGGTGTTCTATCGCTACGCCGGCCTCAGCGAGGAGAACGAACCGCCACCGCAGATCCGCGCGCTGGTGACGCCGGCGATGGACGAGCGCGCGCGTGTGCTCGGCGCCGCGTTCCGTGTCGCCCATCTGATCACGGCGGCGCGCACCGGCGTGCTGCCGGCGACACATTTCCGCACCCAGGGCCGCAAGCTGATGCTGGTGTTCGAGCACCGGATGGTGGATCTGGTCGCCGACCGCGTCGGCAGCCGCTTCAAGCAACTGGCGCGGCTGGTCGGGCGTGCCGGCTCGATCGTGCGGCGCTAGGAGCGTTTCTGGATCGAACCGGACTTCCCTTCCCGGGGGATTCGATTTGAAAACTCCGCCGGCCGTTACGGCCGGAGCAGAATCGACCCGACGGTTGCGCCTTGCTCGAGACGGAGATGGGCTTTCGCCGCATCGCCCAGCGCAAGCTCGGCGCCAATCTTGATCTTCAGACCGCGTCCGAGTTGCTCAAACAGGGCCGCCGTCGCACGGGCGTAGGATTTTGGATCGCCGGCATAGGCAAAGAAGCTGGGCCGCGCGAGTGACAATGACCGAGGGGGTACCAACTCGCCGAGCGCGATTGCCGGCAAGGATCCGCCGGCTTGGCCGACGCTGATGACCGTACCGAACGGCTTCATCGCATCGAGCGTCCGAGTCAGCGTCTCTCCGCCCACACCGTCATAGGCGATGTCGACGCCGGTACCGTCGGTCAGACGACGCACCTCCGCAACAAAATCAGTCTCGCGATACAGGATCGCGTGATCGAGGCCATGGCTGCGCGCAAGCTCCGCCTTGTCGAGGGACCCGACCGTACCGATCACGGTTGCGCCGAGGCGCTTTGCCCACTGCGTAAGGATCAATCCAAGTCCGCCCGCGGCGGCGTGCACGAGCACCACCATGCCCTGGCGAACCGGGCACACTCGATCGAGCAGCATGTGTGCGGTGATCCCGCGCAACATGGCGGCCGCTGCGGTCTTGTCGTCGATGCTGTCGGGAATGCGCACCAACCTGCTGGCCGGCAGGTTGCGGGCTTCGGCATAGCCGCCGAGCGGCAGGCCGGCATAGGCGACACGGTCACCGATGCGGAACGCTTTGACCTCGGTCCCGACCGCTTCCACGACGCCGGCCCCCTCCACTCCAAGCACGGCCGGCATGCCGGGTACGGGATAGAGCCCCATGCGCTGGTAGATATCGACAAAGTTAACTCCGATCGCGGTTTGACGCAGCCGCACCTCATCGGCCGCCGGGCGCGGAAGGTCCGCGCGAACCGGCTCGAGGACGTCGACGCCGCCGGGCGCGGTCATGGCAATGCTCAGGGTCATTGGTGGTCTCCAGTGATAAGACCAACCTAGGGGGAGCACCTGCGCGCAAGAATTCCTTATCCGCGCGCAGTTTCTGTGCAAAAATTCGCATATGGATTGGGATGACCTCCGTTTCTTTGCCGAATTGGTGCGCCAGGGCAATCTCTCGGCCACCGCCCGCCGGCTTCGTGCCGACCATTCGACGGTCGCCCGGCGCGTCGACAGCCTGGAGCGCGCGCTCAAGATCAAGCTGTTCGATCGCCTGCCCCGCGGATACGTGCTGACGGCCGAAGGCGAACGCATCGCCGAGCGCGTCGGCGCGCTTGAAGAAGCTGTCTTCTCGATTCAGCGCCTTGAAGGCGGTGAAGCGGCGGTCAATGGCCGGGTCAGAATCAGCGCGCCGCCTGCGTTCGCGAGCCTTTGGCTTGTTCCACGCCTTGCGGCCTTGGGCCGCAATCATCCCGGTCTCGTTCTCGACGTCCTCGGCGCGACTGCGGCAGCAAGCCTCGCACGCCGGGAAGCCGACATCGCGTTGCGGCTGTCGCGCCCCGAGGACGGCGGCTTGACGATCCGGAACCTGGGTCGCTTGCGATACGGGATCTATGGTGCGCGCACCTATCTCGACGAGGTCGCTGAGGAAGAGCGGGTCTTTCTGGCCTACGACGAGGCGCTTGACGCCTCCCCGCAACAACGCTGGTTACGCAAATTCGCCGGGGACCGGCCCATTGTGATGCTGGCCAACGACCTGGTGTCCTTGATTTCGGGTGCTCGCGCCGGGATGGGGCTCGCCGCCGTCCCCCACGTGCTCGCGGAGGACTGCGAGGAGCTCCGTTGCGTGGCTGAAAGCGAGGAAGCCACGCGCCAATTGTGGCTCGTCTATCACCCCGACATCGGTCGCTCGGCGCGCATCCGCGTCGTGATCGATCACCTCGTGGCGATCACCCAATGCCTGAGGTGAGCCGGGACATCCCGTAGCAACCCTTCTGCGCGTTTGCGCACACGAACTGCGCAAAGATCGGCAGTTCTCCTCCGCACCATCGCGATGCACAGGTCGCTGGCAGGCAAATGCCCGTCGCGCAAAGGAGGACGATTCGATATGGCGAACGTATCGCTGGTGGAACATGACGCTGCTGAGCACGTATGGCTGCTACCGGAAGTGCTTCATGGCAAGGACACTTCGAGCCCGGCTGACTTTCTCGCGCTCGACTCGCTGCTCACGCCTGCGGAGCGTTGTGAACGCGATGCCGTGAGGCAATTCGTCGAAAAAGAACTGAAGCCGCATACGCGGGATTGGTTCAAGACAAGGCCGCCGCTTCGCGAACTGACGAGATTGTTCGGCCAGCACCGAATGTTCGGCAGATTGATCGGGGAGACTGCGGCTCGGATTCCGCCCGCGGTCTCTTTCGGCCTGCAGATGCTCGAGCTCGAAGCTGGCGACACGGCCTTTCGCCAGCTCGTCTCAACGCAGGACAACCTCGTGATGTTTGCGCTGGCCGAGTACGGTTCGCCGGAGCAACGCTCCGAATGGTTGCCGCGGCTTGCCACCGGCGAGGCCGTCGGCTGCTTCGCGATGACTGAGCCCACTGCCGGCAGCGACGTCGCCGGCATGCAGACGGTGGCCCGACGAGATGGTCCCGATTGGGTACTGAACGGCAAGAAGCGCTGGATCACCAACGGTGTGGATGCCGACGTTGCAATCGTCTGGGCGAAGACTGACGAGGGCATTCGCGGCTTTGTCGTCCCGACCCGAACGGCCGGCTTCAGCGCCGTGGACATCGGCGACAAGGTGGCGATGCGCCATTCCTCCTCCACGGAGCTTGGCCTCCGCAACGTTCGGCTGCCGGCATCGGCATTGCTTCCCCTCGCCTCCGGCTCGCGCGCGCCGCTGTCCTGCACCAGCGAAGCGCGCTACGGGATTCTCTGGGGCGCGGCGGGAGCGGCGCGCGACTGCTTCCTTGCCGCGCTGGAGCGATCACTTGCGCGAACACAATTCGGCCGTCCGCTGGCGAACTTCCAGCTTACGCAGCAGCGCCTTGCGGTGATGTGCTCGAAGGTTGGCCACGCCATGATGCTCGCCATTCATCTGGGCCGCCTGAGAGAACAGGGCTGCGTGACCGCCGCGCAGCTCAGCCTCGGCAAGCTGCAGAACGTTCAGGCAGGTCTTGACGTCGCACGTGAAGCTCGCGCCCTACACGGCGGTGACGGCATTACGTTGGAATTTTCGCCGATCCGCCACATGATCAATCTCGAGGCTGTCTCGACGTACGAAGGCACGCATGAAATTCATACGCTTGCCGTCGGACGCGCGCTGACCGGGATCGATGCGTTCCGTTGACGATCGGACGGCCCGCCTGAAGCGGGACATCGCAGGTGCCCGTCACGCCGCCTTGGCGGCGTGCTTGGCCTTGCGGAGCGTGTGACGGCGCCAGATCGATCCCATGACCAGCACCACGACGATGCCGAGCACGGCGAGCGTGATCTCGCCGCCGTTGCCGCCATGGGCGAATTGCGGCGACATCCCGATCGAAGTCAGCCAGGAATCGAGCCTGGCACCGAGCGGTCCGGCGAACAGCGCATTCAGCTTGGGATGCACGGCCGGATCGGTCGCGATGACGTCGCCCGCGATCCAGCCGAGCAGCGCGGCGCCGGCCCAGACCAGGACCGGCAGCTTGGTGAGCAGCGCCATGATCAGCGCCGCACCCGCAACGATCAGGGGAACGCTGATCGCAAGTCCGAGCACCAGCAGCGGTGCGCTGCCATTGGCGGCAGCGGCGACCGCGATCACATTGTCGAGACTCATCACAATGTCGGCGACCACGACGATCTGAACCGCGGCCCACAGATGCGAGGCCGTGTGCACGCTGTCTTCGTCCTCCTGCTCCGGCACCAGGAGCTTGGCGGCGATCACGATCAACGCCAGTCCACCGACCAGCTTCAGGTAGGGAAGCTCCATCAGGCTGGCGACGATGCCCGTGAAGATGACGCGCAGCAGCACCGCCGCGGCGGCGCCGAGAATCATGCCCCACAGGCGCTGGCGCGGCGCGAGCCCGCGGCAGGCGAGCGCGATCACGAGCGCGTTGTCGCCCGACAGCAGGACGTTGATCCAGATGATCTTGCCGACGGCGACCCAGAAGGTCGGGGTCGCCATCTCGTTCTTGAACTCGGTGAAGAACGCGCCGATGTACGCCGGATCAAAGATCTGCCACAGCCAGTCCACAGCGAGTCCTATTCGGCCCTGCGGCCGCCCCTGGCGGCGGTGGCCCGCCGCTCCCAGTTCATTTCGACGCGGTCTCCCCAGGAGACCGCGTCACTTCAGTTATGCGGCGTCAGCCGACGATCTCGTTGCCGGCGAAGAACTGCGCGATCTCGATCACCGCGGTCTCCGGCGCATCCGAACCGTGCACCGAATTCTCGCCGATCGACTTCGCATAGAGCTTGCGGATGGTGCCTTCGGCGGCCTTCGACGGATCGGTCGCACCCATCACGTCGCGATACTTCAGGATGGCGCCCTCGCCTTCCAGCACCTGGACCACGACCGGGCCGGAGGTCATGAAGTCGACCAGTTCGCCGAAGAACGGGCGTGCCTTGTGGACGGCATAGAAGGTTTCGGCCTGGCCGCGGGTCATCTGGATGCGCTTCTGCGCCACGACCCGCAGCCCCGCCTTCTCGATCACCGCATTGACCGCGCCGGTCAGGTTGCGCTCGGTGGCGTCGGGCTTGATGATCGAAAAGGTGCGTTCAATCGCCATGATTTCGTCCTTGTAAACGTGGCTGGGAGTTGCCGGGGCTTATATCGGCGCGATGGGGTAACGGCAAGCGACCCTGTGACGCGTTAGCCTTTAGTTTTGATGGATTTTCACGACAAAAACCGTCGTCCGGGCGGTCTGTGGACAGCGACAGGCTCGGCCAACTTACCGCGATTTCACTTAGGTGAACCCATTCTGACAGCGCCGTGCCGCTGCCGTTCAGCTGCAGCCGCCTAGGCTCTCCACCGATCGGACGCCTTGCTGGCCCCCCATCCGCAAGCCTCACAGGACGTCTCGGGAAACGATGTCACCGCGGGCGCGTCACGCGCGCCCATACCTCGAGGAGACGATCATGTTACGCAAATTATCGCTCGCTGCCGTTGCCGCAATTTCGCTCGGTGCCGCTGCACTCGCCCCGACCTCCGCCTCGGCCTGGGGTGGTTGGCATGGCGGCTGGCACGGCGGATGGCACCACGGCTGGTGGGGCGGCCCGCGCGTCATCGTCGGTGGGCCGGCCTACTACGGCGGCTACGGCTACGGTGGCGGCTGCTACGTGCGCCGCGTCGTGCCGACCCCGTGGGGACCCCGCTGGCGCCTGGTCAATCGCTGCTACTGATCCATCTGTTCTGTCGACTGCTCCCCTGACTTGCTTCGCCCCGGCCTCGCGCCGGGGCTTTTTTGTGCCCGCCTGGGAACCCGCCTCACTACCTCAAGGCGAGAGTGAGGCGGAACCGAAACCAAATTCGGGGGTCGCGACTTGTCATGGCAGGATTTACGAAGCACGCGAGATGGAACTCGCCAAGAAGCATTCCAAGAAACATTCCAAGGCACATGCCAAGAGCCATGACGATGACAATGACCCAGACCGACAACGATCCTGATCAGATTGATCGCAAGACCTGCCGTTACATCTGCGATGCCGTGGGTGAACGGCTCCAGCAAAGCATGCGGCCAGAACCCGCACTTTCGTCCCGCTTGCAACAGCTGCTCGAGGAAATGCAACGCCGGGAAAACGAGCGCCATTAGATAATGCGGGCTGACCGGCAGCCCCATTGCGTTTTTGCAACAGCCGTCCGGAGAGATTTTACCGACAGACGGGTTGCGTTTGGCAGCGGGTCCGGTGACAACGCTGCATGCTCTCCATTACTGACATTTCAGTCCGGATCGCCGGGCGGCTGTTGATTGATCACAGTTCTGTGCAAATCGTGCCCGGCGCACGCGTCGGATTTGTCGGCCGTAACGGTGTCGGCAAGTCGACGCTGTTTCATGCCATCCGGGGCGAGCTCCCGACCGAGAGCGGCAGCATCGCGCTTCCGCCGCGTTGGCGGATCGGCAGCCTCGCGCAGGAAGCACCCGACGGGCCCGAAAGCCTGATCAACGTCGTGCTGAAGGCCGACCTCGAGCGCGACGCGCTGCTGCGCGAGGCCGAGACGGCGCACGACCCGCACCGGATCGCCGATATCCAGACCCGGCTGGTCGACATCGACGCTCACTCCGCCCCGGCCCGCGCCGCCGCGATCCTCTCCGGCCTCGGCTTCTCGACATCAGACCAGGCGCGGCCGTGCGCGGAATTCTCCGGCGGCTGGCGCATGCGCGTGGCACTGGCGGCGACGCTGTTCTCCGCACCCGATCTGCTGCTGCTGGACGAACCGACCAACTACCTCGATCTCGAAGGCACGTTGTGGCTTGAGAACCACCTTGCGAACTATCCGCGCACGGTGATCGTGATCAGCCACGACCGCGATCTGCTCGACACCTCGGTCGATCAGATCCTGCACCTCGATCGCGGCAAGCTGACGCTCTACAAGGGCACCTATTCCTCCTTCGAGGAGCAGCGCGCCGCGCGCGAATTGCTCGACGCCAAGCACGCCAAGCGGCAGGCCGATGAGCGCAAGCGCCTGCAGGACTTCGTCGACCGCTTCAAGGCCAAGGCCTCCAAGGCGCGGCAGGCGCAGTCGCGCGTCAAGATGCTGGAGCGGATGAAGCCGATCACCGCACTGGTGACCCAGGACGTTCGCGAGATCTCGTTTCCGGCACCGGAGAAGCTGCTGTCGCCGCCGATCATCGCGGTCGATGACGTCTCGGTCGGCTACGAGCCGGGCAAGCCCGTGCTCAATCGCGTGACGCTGCGCGTCGATCCCGACGACCGCATCGCGCTGCTCGGTTCCAACGGCAACGGCAAGTCGACGCTGGTCAAGCTGCTGGCAGGCAAGCTCGCGCCGTTCGCAGGCAGGATCACGCGGGCGGACAAATTGTCGGTCGGCTATTTCGCCCAGCACCAGGTCGACGAGCTCAATCTCGACGGCTCACCCTATGATCACATCCGCAAGCTGATGCCCGAGGCGCCGGAGAGCAAGGTGCGCGGCCGCGTCGGCGCGATCGGCTTCTCCGGCAAGGCCGGCGACACGCTGGTGAAGAGCCTGTCGGGCGGCGAGAAGGCGCGGCTGCTGCTCGGGCTTGCGACGTTCTACGCCCCCAACATGATCATCCTGGACGAGCCGACCAACCATCTCGACATCGACAGCCGCGCGGCGCTGGCGGAGGCGATCAACGAATTCCCCGGCGCCATCATGATGGTCTCGCACGATCGCTATCTGATCGAGGCCTGCGCCGATCGCCTGTGGGTCGTCGCCAACCAGACCGTGACGGCCTATGACGGTGATCTCGACGAATATCGACGCATGATCCTGTCGGCCAATGACGGACGGACCGTGTCGCGTGAGCGCGTCAGGGAGCCGGCCAAGCCGGAGCGTATCCGCAATGAGAAGCGCGCTTCACCGAGGCAACGGGTCGCGCAGGCCGAGAGCGAGATCGAGCGCATCAATGGTATCATCGCAAAGATCGATACCGCGCTCGCGCTGCCCGATATTTTCACGCGCGATCCCAAGCAAGCCGCACAGCTGACCAAGGCGCGCGCCGGCGCCGAGAGCGCGCTGCAACGCGCCGAGGAAGAATGGCTGGAAGCCAGCGCCGAACTCGACGAAGCCGCGAGCTAGATTTGCGAGGAAGCGCCCGGGGTTTAGCCGTGCGCAGACTTCTTCTTCTTCGGCTTCGCGGGCTTCGGCTCCGGCGCTGCATCCGGACCGCGCTCGACCGACGTCAGGCGTCCCGAGGAGAACGTATAGATGCCGGCGCGCGCGCCGCGAGACCAGGTCACGACCGCAACGCGCTCGCCGCCCGGCCCGCTCGACAGGTTCACGCTGTCGGGGGCGCCGATGCCGCGCACGACGTCGCATTCGGTGTGGCCGAGTGCGACACTGCCGCCCGTCGGCCGCGGCGGCGGCGCACCGGGAGCCTGCGCATTTGCATCAGCAGCGCCCGCCGGCGGCGCCATGCCGGGGCAGCTTCCGTCGGCACTGACGAGATCGTCATTGGTCACCGGCTTGTCGGGCGTCAGCGGCGGCGATTCGATCGAGATGTTGCGGATGAACACGCGTCCAGGCCGCGAGAACCAATCCGCGTCACGCGAAAAGATGTCGGACGCGCCCGAGCAGCCGGCAAGGCCAGGTGCAAGTACCAGCAACGCCAGCAGCGACTTCCGACTGAATGTTCCATCACGCACGATCGACAAGGCTCCTAACCCCTCTACCTAAGGGCTTGTCCGAACATCACTTTGCGGCATGACCGTGACCCGCCCGAGGAAACGTCGAATTATCATTAATTAGTCGATATCGCTATTGGCGCCGCTGCCAGCGTCCCCGCTCGTCGGCCTGCCAATAGGTGACCTCGAAGCCGCGGGCCTTGCAAGCGGTCCAGCTCTCCCGCGCCGAAGCCACCGCGTCGGGGTCGTCGCCGTTGAACACGAGGACCAAGCGCTCGTAGCTGTCGCAGTCGGACGGGAGCGCCGCGTTGTCGACCAGGAACCGGACATTGGCCCGGTTCGGATTGCCCTCCTCGATCGACAGGACGATCGGCTGGTCCTGGGCGTCGGCCACACGCGCGCTCGCATGCGGCAGGAACGAATCGTCGCTGTAGGTCCACAAATGCGCGTCGAGCGTCTCGGCGCGCTCCTGCGACGTCGATTGCACGACCACCCGCCAGCCGCGCTCGAGTGACTTCTCGAGCAGCGGCGGCAGCACGCTTTCCAGCGTCATGTTCTGCAGATGGTAGAACAGAACCTCGGTCATGCGCCGGCCGACACTCTATATTACTTCTTGGCTTCATAATAATCGGAGACGAGCCGCTCGAGCAGCCGGACACCGTAACCGGAGCCCCAGCTCTGATTGATCTCGGTCTTCGGCGCGCCCATCGCGGTGCCGGCGATGTCGAGATGGGCCCAGGGCGTACCGTCGACGAAGCGCTGCAGGAATTGCGCAGCCGTGATCGAGCCGCCATTGCGTCCGCCTGTGTTCTTCATGTCGGCGAATTGCGAGTCGATCTGCTTGTCGTATTCGGGACCGAGCGGCATCCGCCACACCTTCTCGCCGGTCTCGAGGCCGACCTTGGCGAGGCGCTCGGCGAGTTCGTCATTGTTGGAAAACAAGCCGGCGTAATCGGTGCCGAGCGCGACCATGATCGCGCCGGTCAGCGTTGCGAGATCGACCATGAATTTCGGCTTGCACTTCTTGGCGACGTACCAGAGCACGTCTGCGAGCACGAGGCGCCCTTCGGCGTCGGTGTTGATGATTTCGACGGTCTGGCCGGACATCGAGGTGACGATGTCGCCCGGACGCTGCGCGTTGCCGTCGGGCATGTTCTCGACGAGGCCGATGGCGCCGATCGCATTGACGCGGGCCTTGCGCGCCGCGAGTGCGTGCATCAGCCCGACCACGCAGGCCGCGCCGCCCATGTCACCCTTCATATCCTCCATGCCGCCGGCCGACTTGATGGAGATACCGCCGGTGTCGAAGCAGACGCCCTTGCCGACGAATGCAACCGGCGCCTCGCTCTTCTTGCCGCCGTTCCAGCGCATGATCACGGTGCGGCTGGGCCGTACCGAGCCCTGCCCGACGCCGAGCAGCGCGCCCATGCCGAGCTTGGTCATCGCCTTGACGTCGAGGACCTCGACGGTGACGCCGAGCTTGCGCAGCTGGCTTGCGCGGCGCGCGAACTCTTCGGGATACAGCACGTTCGGCGGCTCGTTGACGAGCTCGCGCGCCAGGTTCACGCCGTCGACGATGGACGAATCGGGCGCAAACGCCTTCCTGGCAGCAGCGACGTCGTCGACCGCGACCGAGACGTCGGCGCGCACGGTGCCGTCCTCGCCGTCCTTCTTCTTGGTCTTGTAGCGGTCAAACTTGTAGGCACGCAGGCGGATGCCGGTGGCGACCGTTGCCGCCTGCCCCGCCGTCATCGCGGCATCGGGCAGTTCGGCAAGGACGGTCATTGCACCGCTGCCGGCGTTGAGCTTGCCGGCCACCACGCCGCCGAACTTGAGCAGATCCTTCTCCTTGAGGTCGGCCACCTTGCCGGTGCCGATCACGATCAGCCGGTCGACCTTGATTCCCTCCGGCGCCAGGATGTCCAAGGCCGCCCCGCTCTTGCCCTTGAACTGGTTGGCGGCCGCGGCCCGCTTGACCGTCTCGGCGGCAGCTCCGAGCGTCTTCCGGGTGGCGGCTCCGAGCTTCAATTGCTCGTCGCAAAAGGCGACCAGAATGCCGCGGGCGGACGCGGAGAACGGGACAAAGCCGACCTTGACGGCGTCGGACATAGGAAAATCCTCCAGAACTCAGGGTGTTGCTCGGGCCTGAGGCGGCCCTTCCGGCACGCAGGGGTGAGCATTGCGATGGCGGTCCGTAAGCGGCCCGGACCGGGCTTGTGGCACACTATGACCTGCCGGCTGCGCCGCTGCCAAGCGCCGGAGTGGCCGGAAGGCCACAAAAGCGATTAATTAACCATAAATTAAGCGTGCCTTGGCCCAGCCATTTTGTTGACGGATCAAAGGGATGGTAGTGAGATTGTGAACAGAGAGTGAGCCGGACGAGTCCGCGGCTCGACCATAGGGGAACCCGGGTTGACGGGATTGGTCGAAAGCCGTGCGTCTGGTTGCGTGAAGGGGGTCTTGGGGGCCGTGCGGTAGCGATGGGGTCGATCGACAAGTACATCTTCAAAACGACGCTGGCGTCGTTTGCGCTTGTCCTGGTCAGCCTTACCGGCGTGATCTGGATTACGCAGGCGTTGCGCGGCATCGACCTGATGACCAGCCAGGGTCAGACCATCCTCACCTTCCTCGGCATCACCAGCCTCGTGATCCCCGCCCTGATCCTGATCATCGCCCCGATCGCGCTGATGATCGCGATCTCGCACACGCTGAACAAGCTCGCGACCGATTCCGAGATCATCGTGATGAACGCGGCGGGCTTCTCGCCGTTCCGGCTGTTCCGGCCGTTCTTCTTCGCCACCTGCGTGGTGGCGGCGCTGGTCGCCTTCATCGGCGCCTATCTCGCCCCCGACGGCATGCGCCGAATCAAGCAATGGGATGCCGAGATCACCGCCGACGTGCTGACCAACATCCTGCAGCCCGGCCGCTTTGCCCAGCTCGATCAGAACCTGACGATTCGGATCCGCGAGCGCCTGCCCGCCGGCGTGCTCGGCGGGGTTTTCGTCGACGATCGCCGCGATCCGCAGCAGCGCGTCACCATCGTCGCCGACCACGGCACCGTGCTGAAGAACGAGAGCGGCTCATATCTCGTGCTGGAGGACGGCAATCTCGAGCGATTCGAGGTCGGCAAGCGCGATCCGACGCTGGTAGTGTTTCAGCGCTACGCGTTCGACATGTCGAAATTCTCGCAGGGCCGCGACGTCACGCTCGGAATTCGCGAGCGCTACCTGTGGGAGCTGATGTGGCCGGACGAGAACGACCAGACCTATCAGCAGCTGTCGGGCCAGTTCTTCGCGGAGCTGCATGATCGCTTCATGGCGCCGATCTATCCGTTCGCGTTCGCGGCCCTCACCTTCGCCTTCCTCGGCGCGCCACGCACCACGCGGCAGAGCCGCAATTTCTCGATCGGCGGCTCGGTGTTCGCGGTGTTCGGCCTGCGCATGGTCGGATTCGCCTGCTCCGTCATGGCGGTGAAGACGCCGCTGGCGGCTCTGGTGCAATACCTGATGCTGTTCGCCGGCATCGGCGTCGGGATCTGGATGATCGTCGGCGGCGTGGTCGTCGAACCGCCGGCGGCATTGATGGAAGTCATCAACAGGAACAACGAACGCATTGCGCGCCTCTTCCGGAGGCCGGCCACCGCATGAGCATGGTCACAAATACGCTCGGGCGTTATTTCGCCGGCCGCTTCGTGGTCGCGGCGGTGGGCGTGTTCGCGGGCATCTTCGTGCTGCTCGTGCTGGTCGACTACATCGAGATGGTGCGCAAGACGTCGAGCCTGGTCGGGGCCTCCGCGATCACGGTCGCGGAAACCTCGCTGTTCCGCGTGCCGCAGCTGCTCGAGAAACTGATGCCGTTCTGCGTGCTGATCGGCGCGATGACCTGCTATCTCGCGCTGTCGCGGCGGCTAGAGCTCGTCGTGGCGCGCGCCGCCGGCGTCTCGGCCTGGCAATTCATCTCGCCGGCGCTGGTCAGTGCGATCGTGCTCGGCATCTTCGCGACCACCGCCTACAATCCAGTGTCGGCCAATCTGCGCGAGCTCTCCAAACGAATGGAGGCCGAGCTGTTTGGCTCGGCGCCCGGCGGCGGCATCCAGGACGCGTCCGGCTTCTGGCTCAATCAGATCAACGACGAAGGTCAGGCGATCATCAATGCGGCTCGCAGTGAGCAGCAAGGCATCCGGCTGACCGGCCTCACGGTGTTCCGATTCGATACGGCGCTGCAGTTCAAAGAACGAATCGAGGCCCGCGAAGCGACGCTCGAAGAAGGCCGCTGGGCGTTCACGGGAGTACGCCGATACACCCTCGACAAGGCTCCGGTGGACCAGGACACCTTCTACCTGACCACCACCTTGACCCCGGCACAGGTGCGCAACAGTTTCTCCACCCCCGAAACTGTGTCCTTTTGGCAACTGCCGAACTACATCCGTTCGTCGGAGAGCTCAGGGTTCGCGACGGCCGGCTATCGCTTGCAGTATCACAAGCTTATCGCGCAGCCGTTTTTGCTGGCTGCGATGGTGATGTTGGCGGCTTCTGTGAGCCTCCGCTTCTTCCGGATGGGCGGCGTGCAGAAGATGGTTTTGAGTGGCGTGGGCGCAGGCTTTCTGCTCTACGTCCTGTCGAAAGTAACTGAAGATTTGAGCAAGGCTGAGTTGATGCATCCCATCGCTGCGGCGTGGTTGCCTGTCGTTGTGGGTAGCCTCACCGGTTTCTTAGCCTTGCTGTACCAGGAGGACGGGTAGTGGCTACTGTCGCCGCCCGCCAGTTGATGTCGCCTGCATTCGGGCGGCGCAGTGCCCTGCGCCGTCAACGGAGCCGCATGGCCGCGTTTGGCGTTTCGATTTCTGCTCTGCTTGCCGCGTTCGTCATGGTCAGCGCGCTCGACGTCGTCACGTCGACACCGGCTGCCGCGCAGTCGTTTACCTACAATCCTCGGCCGCCGAAGCCGGTGCGGCCGCCGGCCAAGAACGACGGGCAGATGCTCGTTCAGGCGACCGAGGTCGATTACGACTACAACAACAGCCGCATCTCGGCCGTCGGCAACGTCCAGATGTTCTACAACGGCACCAGCGTCGAGGCCGACAAGGTCATCTACGACCAGAAGACCAAGCGTCTTCATGCCGAAGGCAACATCCGCATGACCGATGCGGAAGGCAAGATCACCTACGCCAACATCCTGGATCTCAGCGACGACTACCGCGACGGGTTCGTCGATTCGCTGCGCGTCGACACTGAAGACCAGACCCGCATGGCGGCGACCCGCGCCGATCGGTCCAGCGGCAATTACACGGTGTTCGACAACGGCGTTTATACCGCCTGCGCCCCCTGTAAGGATGATCCGAAGAAGCCGCCGCTCTGGCAGGTCAAGGGCGCGCGCATCATCCATGACCAGACCAAGAAGATGCTCTATTTCGAGAACGCCCAGCTCGAGTTCTTCGGCGTTCCGATGGCCTACATGCCCTATTTCTCGACGCCCGATCCGACCGTGAAGCGCAAGAGCGGCTTCCTGATGCCGGGCTTCACCACCTACACGGCGTTCGGCTACGGCGTCGAAATTCCATATTATTGGGCGATCGCGCCTGACATGGACGCGACCTTCAGTCCGCGCATCACCTCGAAGCAGGGCGTGCTGCTGCAGACCGAATTCCGCCAGCGCTTCGTGGACGGCTCCTATCAGATCAGGCTCTACGGCATCGACCAGCTCGATCGGGGTCAGTTTACCGGCCAGCCGGGCGACCGCGACTTCCGCTGGGGCGTCGACACCAAGGGCCAGTTCGCGCTGAACGACAAATGGGTCTGGGGCTGGGACGGCGTCGTGCTGTCCGACTACTTCTTCATGTCCGACTACCGGCTCGCGCAGTACAAGGATCCGTTCGGATCGTTCCTGTCGCTGCCGACGGAAGCGATCTCGCAGCTCTATCTGACCGGCGTCGGCAACCGCAGCTTCTTCGACGCGCGGGCGATCTACTATCTCAGCTACTCGGGCAACCAGAACCAGGTCCCCGTGGTCGCGCCCGTCATCGACTACAACAACGTGATCAACAACAACATTCTGGGCGGCGAGTTCAGCTACAAGATGAACTTCGTCAACCTGACCCGCGAAACCGCGGTGTTCGACCCGATCACGACGATCGCCAACACCGCTGGCCTGTGCAGTTTGACGTCCGCCGATCCGCTGGCTCGGACGCCGTCGCAGTGCCTGCTGCGCGGCATGCCGGGCACCTACACAAGGCTGACGGCCGAGGCACAGTGGCGCAAGTCCTATACCGACCCGCTCGGCCAGATCTGGACGCCGTTCGCCAGCGTCCGCGCCGATGCCATCAACGCCGACATCTCGAACCAGCCGGGCGTTTCCAACTTCCTGCCGGTCGGCGACACCCAGACGGTCCGCTTCATGCCGACCGTCGGCCTCGAATACCGCTACCCCTTCATCAATGTGCAGCCGTGGGGCACGACCACCGTCGAGCCGATCGCGCAGGTCATCATCCGGCCCAACGAGCCGAATGCCGGCAAGCTTCCGAACGAAGACGCGCAGAGCCTGGTGTTCGACACCAGCAACCTGTTCGCGGTCGACAAGTTCTCCGGCTACGACCGTGTCGAAGGCGGCAGCCGCGCCAATGTCGGCGTGCAGGCCACCACGCAGTTCGATCACGGCGGCAGCGTCAAGGGGATGTTCGGGCAGTCCTACCAGATGTTCGGGCTGAACTCGTTCGCGGTCGCTGATATGACCAATACCGGCATCGACTCCGGGCTGCAGAACCCGCGCTCGGACTATGTCGCGAGCCTCGCCTATTCGCCCAACCGCACCTACACCTTCAGCGTCCGCTCGCGGATGGATGAAGCGACCTGGAACATCAACCGGTTCGAGGCTACGGCGAGCGCGAACTTCGACCGCTGGTCGATCGCCGTGACCTACGGCGATTACGCAGCGCAGCCGGAACTCGGCTACCTGACGCGCCGCGAGGGCATCCTCACCAGCGGATCGGTCAAGGTGGCGTCGAACTGGGTGGTTCAGGGTGCGGCGCGCTGGGACCTTGAAGCGAACAAGATCAACCAGTATGCCGTCGGCGCGGGCTATGTGGACGACTGCTTCGTGCTGGCTGCCAACTACATCACGTCCTATACCTATCAGGCAGGCTCGCAGCCGCCCGTCCTCAGCCATGCGTTCATGTTCCAGATCGGGCTGCGGACGATCGCCCAGACCTCCACGACCAGCAGCTCGGCTGGCATGCAGTAGCGAGCGAGGAGCCTGCCAAGGACCATGTATTGGGGGCTTGAATTGGGGGCTTGTATTGCCCGCGGGCCTGTGGCCCCGGCTTGAATTGGTTTAAACGGCTGACATGACCACAATGACGACCGCTAGCCTGCCAAGGCGCTGCTATCAGCTAGTGTTGAGTTCCCTGCTGGCTCTTTTCCTCCTGTTGGGAGGCGGTGCGCGACTGCACGCCCAGACCATCGCCGTGATGGTCAATGGCGAACCCATCACCAATTTCGACATCGAGCAGCGCGCCAAGCTGAACGCGCTGACCGGCGGCAAGACCCCCGATCGCAAAACCGTCCTCGACGACTTGATCGACGAGAAGCTGAAGATCAAGGAAGCCAAGAAATTCGGCGTCGATCCCACCGCCAACGACATCGAGCAGTCCTATGGCGGGATGGCGCAGCGGATGCGGCTGAACAACGACCAGCTGACCAAGGTCCTCGAAAGCAAAGGCATCCGCCCCGATACGCTCAAGCAACGCATCAGGGCCGACATGGTCTGGACCAGCCTGGTCCGCGGCCGCTTCAAGGAAAGCCTGCAGGTCGGCGAGAAGGACGTCGACACCGCGGTCAAGGGGGCCGGCGAAGCGCCCGACGCCGAGGCGTTCGAATACCGGATGCAGCCGGTCGTGCTGATCGTGCCCCGCGGCTCCCCGCAATCCGAATTCGAGAACCGCCGCAAGGAAGCCGACACCCTGCGCGAGCGCGTCACCAGCTGCGAGGAAGCCAACACCTTCTTCAAGTCGATGCGCAACGCCGCGATCCGCGAGATCGTCGTCAAGACGTCGGCCGACCTGCCGCAGGCGCTGCGCGACATCCTGGACAAGACCCCGGTCGGCCACCTCACCCCTCCCGAACTCACCAAGCAGGGCGTCGAAATGGTCGCCCTCTGCGGCCGGAAGGCAACCACCGTGGACACGCCGAAGAAGCGTGAGATGCGGGACAAGATGTACGTGCAGAAGTACGAGGCGAAGTCGAAAGCCTACCTGCAGGAAGTCCGGAAAGCCGCGATGATCGAATATCCAGGCGGGCGATGATCGACTATCGTTGACGCATGGCTCAACCTCTCGCACTGACATGCGGCGAGCCCGCAGGCATCGGCCCCGACATCACACTCGCCGCGTGGCTGCGCCGGCGCGAACTCGACCTTCCGCCGTTCTATCTGCTCGGTGACCGCGCGGCCCTGGCCGAGCGCGCCAGGACGCTCGGGCTCGTCGTCGAGTTTGCCGAGGTCAACGCCGAGGAGGCATCCGCGGCATTTGCACGGGCCCTGCCCGTCGTTGCGACCGGCAAGGCGGCGACGGCGCAACCGGGCAAGCCGGACGGAACGAGCGCGGATGCCGCGCTGGCGTCGATCCGTCAGGCCGTCGCCGATGTTGCGTCGGGCAAGGCCAGCGCGGTCGTCACCAATCCGATCGCCAAGAACGTGCTGTACCGCGCCGGTTTCCGCCATCCCGGCCACACCGAATTCCTCGCCGAGCTTGCCGCCCGCGGCGGGCCCGCGCCGCAGTCGGTGATGATGCTATGGTCGCCGTCGCTCGCCGTCGTCCCGGTGACGATCCATCTGTCGGTCCGCGAGGCGCTGGCGCAATTGTCGACCGACCTGATCGTCTCGACCGCGCGAATCGTGGTCGCCGACATGAAGGCGCGGTTTGGCCTCGCCTCGCCGCGGCTTGCGATCGCCGGCCTCAACCCGCATGCCGGCGAAGACGGCACGCTCGGCATGGAAGACGTCGAGATCGTCGCGCCTGCGGTCGAGATTCTGCGCCGCGACGGCATTGCCGCCCGCGGTCCGCTGCCGGCCGACACCATGTTCCACGCAGCCGCGCGCAAGACCTATGACTGCGCGCTCTGCATGTATCACGACCAGGCGCTGATCCCGATCAAGACCGTCGCGTTCGAGGACGCCGTCAACGTCACGCTGGGCCTGCCCTTCATCCGGACATCACCCGATCACGGCACCGCCTTCGATATCGCCGGCACCGGCAAGGCCAATCCGTCGAGCCTGATCGCCGCACTCCGGCTCGCCGCGCGCATGGCCGCGGCATCAAGCTAAGTGAGCGCGATCGACGATCTGCCCCCGCTGCGCGACATCATTCGCGAGCATTCGCTGTCGGCGCGCAAATCCCTCGGCCAGAATTTCCTGCTCGATCTCAATCTCACCGCGCGCATTGCCCGTGCCGCGGGCCCGCTGGAAGATTCAACCGTGATCGAGGTCGGACCCGGCCCCGGCGGACTGACGCGCGCACTGCTTGCGATGGGCGCCAAGCGCGTCATCGCCATCGAGCGCGACGAGCGCGCGATCGATGCGCTGGACTATATCGTCAAGCGCTATCCCGGCCGCATCGAGATCGTGCATGGCGACGCGCAGCACTTCGATCCGCGTCCTTTGCTCGATGGCGGCAAGGCCAAGATCGTCGCCAACCTGCCCTACAACATCGCGACCCAGCTCTTGGTCGACTGGCTGTCGATCGAGCCGTGGCCGCCCTGGTACGACACCATGGTGCTGATGTTTCAGCGCGAGGTCGCCGAGCGCATCGTCGCGCATGAGGACGAGGAGGCCTATGGCCGGCTCGCGGTGCTCGCCAACTGGCGCGCCGAGACCAAGATCCTGTTCGACATTTCGCCCGCAGCCTTCGTGCCGCAGCCGAAGGTCACGTCCTCGGTGGTACGATTGATACCGCGCGCCGCGCCGGAGCCGTGCGACCGCCGCATGCTCGAGCAGGTCGCGGCTGCCGCCTTCGGCCAGCGCCGCAAAATGCTGCGCCAGAGCCTGAAATCGCTGTCGGTCGATCCGGCGCGGCTTGCTGCCGCAGCCCAGATCGACACGACGCGGCGCGCCGAAACCATTCCGGTCGCGGGCTTTGTTGCCATGGCGAGGGAATTGGCCGATATACGGTCCACAAAATAGAACATCAGGAGAAAACGTAATGGCGCGTATGGTCCGCCAATCCCTCGTGAAATTCGACGCACCGCTGTGCGAAACCATCGTGGACACGCCCAAGCCGCAGGGACGCGAAGTGCTGGTGCGCATCGAGCGCTGCGGCCTCTGCCATTCCGATCTCCATATCCAGGACGGCTACGCCGATCTCGGCGGCGGCAAGAAGCTCGACACCACCCGCGGCATGACGCTGCCCTTCACACTCGGCCATGAGATCGCAGGCGTCGTCGACGAGGTCGGTCCCGATGCGTCGAAGGATCTGGTCGGAACGAAGAAGGCGGTGTTCCCCTGGATCGGCTGCGGCCAGTGCCGCGACTGCCTCGCCGGCGACGAGAATCTCTGCGCCAAGCAGCGCTTCCTCGGCGTCTCGATCGACGGCGGCTTCGCCACCCACGTGCTGGTGCCCGACGCGAAATACCTGCTCGATTACGATCCGCTGCCGGTCAATCAGGCCGCCACGCTGATGTGCTCCGGCGTCACGGCTTACGGCGCGCTGAAGCGCCTGGTCGATCGTCCGCGCCAGCGCAATCTGCTGCTGATCGGCCTCGGCGGCGTCGGCATGATGGGCCTGTCGTTCGCGCAGGCGATGTTCAAGCAGCCGATCGCGGTTGCCGATCTCAGCCCGGCGGCGCGTGAAACCGCGCTGAAGAACGGTGCGGCGGCGGCCTACGATCCCGCGGAGCCCGATGTCGTCAAGCGCATGCTGAAGGAGAGCGACGGCGGCTTCGACGGCGTCGTCGACTTTGCCGGCAACGAGAAGTCGATGGCGTTTGCGGTGTCGACCGTCGCGCGTGGCGGCAAGATCGTGGTGTCCGGCCTGATGGGCGGCCAGTTCACGCTGCCGATGGTGCAATGGGTCTACAAGCGCATGACCATCGAAGGCTTCATGGTGGGGACGCTCGCCGAGGGCCAGGAGCTGATGGCGCTCGCCCGGGCCGGCAAGATCAAGC
The DNA here is from genome assembly GCF_054063295.1 of Bradyrhizobium sp. USDA 3240. Classification (NCBI taxonomy): domain Bacteria; kingdom Pseudomonadati; phylum Pseudomonadota; class Alphaproteobacteria; order Hyphomicrobiales; family Nitrobacteraceae; genus Bradyrhizobium; species Bradyrhizobium sp. USDA 3240. The sequence continues at coordinate 8,283,920 of NZ_JBSSGD010000002.1, read as the reverse complement.
CGACCCCGATGAAGGAAGAGCCGATGGCCGACGTCCAGAAATGGATCGAAGAGCTGCGCGCCGGCAAGGTCGTCGGACGCATCGTGCTGAAGAACTGACGAAGACGTCCCGCCGGCCGCGCGACCGCCGGCGGGACATCCCCCTTATGAGCCCATTTGGTCGCGCCTTGCGGGCCTGAGTGCTGCTTTTGTCCTGCCGCGCGCGCTGGTAATCTTCCGGCGAGGCTGAGAGGGTACGGGGCATGCACGGAGCAGTGCAAGGCAGGAGCCTGGCGGCTGCGGCGCTGCTGGCGCTGCTATGGCAAGCACTCGTCGGCGCGGCGCAGGCCGCCGCCGAAAAGCGCGTCGCGCTGGTGATCGGCAATTCCGCCTACCAGAACGTGACGCGGCTCGACAATCCCCGCAACGATGCCGCCCTGATGGCCGAGACGCTGGCAGGCCTCGGCTTCACCTTGGTCGGCGGCCGCGCCCAGCTCGATCTCGACAAGCCGGCGATGGACATCGCCGTCCAGAGCTTCGGCCGGCAGGTGCAGGGCGCTGACGTCGCGCTGTTCTATTATGCAGGCCATGGCGTCCAGGTCTCCGGCGCGAATTACCTGGTCCCGGTCAGCGCCAACGCCACCCGCGAGGCCGACGTCGATTTCCAGATGCTCGACGTGAATCTGGTGCTGAGGCAGATGCAAGGCTCCGGCACACGGCTCAACATGGTGATCCTCGATGCCTGCCGGAACAACCCGTTCGGTGGACGCGGGTTGCGCGCCGCAGACGGCGGCCTGGCACAAATGCGCGCCCCGGAGGGCACCCTGATCTCCTACGCCACGCAGCCCGGCAACGTCGCGCAGGACGGCACCGGCGGCCACAGCCCCTACACCAAGGCACTGGCCGCCACGATCAAGCTCGCCGGCCTCGAAATCTTCCAGACCTTCAACCAGGTCGGACTTGCGGTGAAGCGCGAGACCGGCGGCTCGCAACAGCCCTGGGTCTCGTCGTCGCCGATCGACGGAACGTTCTATTTCGTGCCCCCGGTGGCCGCCGAGCAAAAGGTTGCGGTCGCGCCGCAGCCCGAGCCGCAATTGCCGGGCACGTTGCGGCCCGATCCCGATCGCATCCCGATCAAGGACGTCGCGCTGCTGCGCGAATTGAGCGATCGGCTCTATGAGCACAATTTCGATCCCGAGCCGCTCGACAGCAGGAACGGCATGCGTGCGGCGATCAGCAAATTCCAGGAGAAGGTCGCGATGACGCCGACCGGCGAAGCGACCGAGGGCCTCCTGACGCGGCTGCGCAAGATGGAGGACCTGCAACCCTGGGGGTCGATCGTCTACGGCCCGGATATCGATAAATGGGGCATCTCGTGGAAGCATGCGTCACGACGTGCCGCGGTCGACGACGCGCGCACCAAATGCGGCGGCGCCAAATGCACCCTCGAGCTTTCCTTCTACGGATCGCGCTGCGGCGCGTTCGCGATATCAGCCAAGTCCTGGTCGCTGATCCAGCGCGACACGCTCGATCGCGCCAAGACCGCCGCGCTTGACGAATGCGGCAAGGCCGGGAAATCCTGCCGCATTATCGATGCCGTCTGCGCTGACGGCTCCGGGCACTGAATTGATTGATCACATTGGATAGAGCTGAAAATGAAAAGCATGTTTCGCTCACTGCCTCGCACCGTCCTGTTTTCCGCCCTGCTCCTTTTCGCTCTCGGTCCGACGGCCGCGCTTGCGCAAGCCGGCAGCAGCGGCGGCAGCAGCGGCAATGATGAGAAATCACTGTCCGGCTCGCGCGCCGCGCCGCGCTCCGTCGAACCCGATCGGCCGGTCCGGCGCAGCAAGCCGGAATCGGAGGAGCCTCGCCACACCGCGCGCAGGAGCGGCGGAGGTGGTGGCGGTGGCAGCACCGACGGCGCCTGGGTGGTTACCTCGGTGGGCTGCGGTGGCACCGCCTCCGGCGCGGTCGTGGTCACGAGCGGCAGGATCATCGGCGAAGGCCTCACCGGATCCGTCAGCCCCAATGGCGCGGCGCGGTCCGTGTTGCGCTCGAACGGCGTAACCTCGATCGGTTCGGGCCGTCTGTCCGGCCGCAATGGCTCGGGAACGTTCCGCCGCTCCGACGGCTGCAGCGGGACCTGGACCGCCACAAAACAATAGCGAGGCTCGGACCCTGAATTTGCAAAGCAAGAATTTGGACACGCCCGACCATGCAAACGATGTTTCAACCGAACGCCCGAACGATCCTGTTCTCTGCCCTGCTCTACCTCGCGGGTTCAACGGCCGCGTTCGCGCAGTCCGATAGCAGCGGCGGCAGCATCGGCAATGACGAGAAGTCGCTGTCCGGGACGCGCCAGTCGCCGCGCGCCGTCGCGCCGTCAACGCCGGCGCGAAGCAAGAGCTCGGAGGTGCCGCGCCGCGCCACGCGGAAGACCGGCAGCGAGGGCGGTGGCGGCAGCGGCAATTTCGATGGTGCGTGGGTGGTTGTCGCAGAGGGCTCGCCCTGCGGCTCCAGCACTGAACGACTGGTGATCTCCGGCGGCAGCATTTCAGGAGAGCTGAGCTCCGGGCAAGTCAGCCCCAACGGATCCACGACGGGCAGCGGGTCCGCCGGCGGCTTGAGCTGGACCAGTTCGGGCCGTTTCTCGGGCCGCAGCGGTTCCGGCTCATTCGTGCGATCTGACGGATGCAAGGGCCGCTGGACTGCGTCAAAGCGGTAGTCCACTCCCTGAGCGAGCCAGCATGCGCTCTGCCACCGGCGCGCCGCAATTGCGGTCCGCCGCGAGCCTCAATTAAGCCCTACCCGTTCCGGATTTGCGGCGCATTGCGACCCAACTCTTTACCGAGATTGGCTGCACCAGCGTTTGCGTAAAAAAGAATACCGGGGACGCGTATGTCAAATCGTTCAGCGAAATTCGCTGCGGCGCTTGCCGTCAGCATGTTGGCCGCTGCCAACTTCACAGCCATGGCCCAGACCGCCGCCAGCACGGCGAGCACCACTACGGCGAATGCGAAGACCGCGGATAGCTGTCAGTCCGCGCCGAAGGGAACCGCGCCTGCGGGGAGCCACTGGTTCTACCACCTCGACCGCAGCACCAAGAAGCAGTGCTGGTATCTCGGTGACGCCAAGACCAAGGCCGTCGCCAAGACCGCGGCGACGCAGCAGCAGCCAACGGCCGCCGCGCCGGACATCGCGACCGCCGATACAACGCCGCCACGGAGCCAGCCGGCGCCCCAGCCGGCCATGCGCAAGTCCGTCGCGGACGCGCATGCCGAGTGGCCCTCGCCGCAGCAGGCGGCGACCGCGCCGGCGCCGAGCGCAGATGCCGGTCAGGCCGGCACCGCGGCAACGACCGCCCCGACGGCATCCGCCGCGCCCAGCGGCCCGAACGGCCAGGCATCGGAGGTGAACGCCAGATGGCTGGATGCATCGAGCATGGCCGGAACCAACGGAACCCGGCACCCCGCAGATCAGCCGACCGTGGTCGCGCAGGCCGATGCGACGCCGCAACCGGCAGCCGCACCGGCACCCGCCGCCCCCGTGACGGCCGAGGCGTCCACCGAGAAGTCGTCCTCCTCGACGCAGATGCTGCTGATCGTGATGGTCGGCGCGCTGGCGCTGGCCGGCCTGGTCAGCGCGCTGGTGTTCGGGCTGACCCGCACCCGTACGCCGCCCTATGAGATCAGCGACGAATGGCGTGCGCCCTGGGATTCACTCCACACCGAACCGGCGCCGCCGATGGCAGTGGTCGACCGCGACCGTCCGCTGCGCCTGTCGGAGGCTGCGCCGCGCCGGTCGGAGACACCGGTTCCGCGCCGCGCCGAGACGCCGGTCGCTCGCCGCGAGACGCCGCGCGAGCCGGATCAAACCGAGCAAGACAACAAGCAGATCGCGGCGATGCTGCAGCGGCTGGCGCGCAGCGCGGCGAACTAAAAAGCGCTCAAGAAAGCAGATGAGACATGATGCGATCCCCGGATCGCATTATGGTTCCGGCGGGTTACTTCTCGAGCTGGCGCTGCAGCCCGCGCACGAACTCGGTGAGGCCGGTGCGGCGCTCTCGCTTGAGCCGCTCGGCCTTCAGGATCGACTGCACCTCGGCAAAGGCGTCGTCGACGTTCTGGTTGACGACGATGTAGTCGTATTCCGCCCAGTGGCTCAGCTCATGGGTGGCGCGGTTCATCCGCCCGCGGATGACCTCTTCGGAATCCTGCGCACGGGTGTGCAGCCGCTTCTCAAGATCGGCCGCCGACGGCGGCAGGATGAAGACGCTGACGACGTCGGCGCGCGCCTTCTCGCGCAACTGCTGGGTGCCCTGCCAATCGATGTCGAACAGCACGTCCTCGCCGGCCGCCAGCGCAGCCTCGACCGGCGCGCGCGGCGTGCCGTAGCGGTTGTCGAACACGGTGGCCCATTCCAGCAGTTCGCCCAGCTTGGCCATCGCCTCGAACTTGGTCTTGTCGACGAAGAAATAGTCGCGCCCCTCGACCTCGCCCGGCCGCTTCGGCCGCGTGGTCGCCGACACCGACATTTTCAACCCCGGCATGCGGTCGATCAGCATGCGCGACAGCGTCGTCTTGCCGGCGCCCGAGGGCGACGACAGGACGAACATCAGTCCGCGCCGCTCAACGCCGTCAAAACCCTGCGCCGTCATCGTTCACTCCAGATTCTGGACCTGTTCGCGGAACTGCTCGACCACGTTCTTCATTTCAAGCCCGGTATTGGTCAGCTCGACGTCGTTCGACTTCGAGCAGCAGGTGTTGACCTCGCGATTGAACTCCTGGGCGAGGAAGTCGAGCCGCCGCCCGACCGGTCCGCCCTTGCCGATCATCTCGCGCGCCTGGCCGATGTGGGAGGCGATACGGTCGAGCTCCTCGCGGATATCGGCCTTGGTGGCGATCAGGATCGCCTCCTGGCTCAGCCGGTCGGCATCGAAGCGATCGGAGGTCTCCAGCAGCGCCGCGATCTGCTCGGCAAGCCGCGCCTTGATCGCCTCGGGCTTGCGGCCGGGAGCCGTCTCGGCGCGCCTGGCGAGCCGCTCGATCTCGTCCATCCGCTGCATCAGGATCTGGCCCAGCGCATCGCCCTCGCGGCGGCGCATCTCGACGAGGCTGCCGAGCGCCTGCTCGAACGCCTTCGCCGCCGCCTCGCGTGCCGCCTTGTCCTCGTCCTCATCGCTCGCAGGCTCAACCACCTCGATGACGCCCTTGATGCCGAGCAGCCCGTCGATACTCGGCGCCACCGCGTCGATCCGCTGCGCGAGCTCACCTGCGACCTTCACGACCGCGGCCAGCACATCCTCGTTGATCCGGATGGTCTGCGCCGCATCGGTGCGCTTGACGCTGAGATTGGCGTAGACCGTGCCGCGCGACAGCAACTCGCCGGCCCGCTTCTTGGCGAGGGCTTCCAGTTCGTCCCAGCCCGGCGGCAGCCGCAAGCGCAGGTCAAAGCCCTTGGCGTTGACCGACTTCAGCTCCCACTCGAACGTATAGGGACCGCTCGCGCCATGGCTTCGGGCAAAGCCGGTCATGCTCGATAGCGCCATCGCGTGAAACTCTCCAACAGAAGGATATGGGACTCACCCGGAGACGACGAGACTCGTGGGCAGCCGGTGCGACCTTAGAACGGATTCCGTGAAAGTGGAATTACGTCCCCCCTCGGGAAATGCAGAGCTACGGCAAGGTCCGGGAAAGCGTGAAGCGGATTTCCGAAAGACCATGCTCGAACAAGAAGCTAAAGCGCGTTGATCGCATCGCGCTTTAGCGCTGCACAACCGGCGGCGAAACGGTCTGCTGGGCTGCGCCCTGGCGACCACTGCGCGGCGGCTTCTTCTGATTGGTGGGCTTCGCCGGCGTGGCCGCCGTGGGATTGGTGTCGGCCGCCCCAGGCGCTGCCGCGGCTGGCGCCGGATCATCCGCGGGCTCGACGGTGTCGTTCTGGATCTGCTTTTCCGACGCGCGCAGCTTGGCGACGTTCTTCGCGTGCTGGTCGTAGGTTTCGGTAAAGGCGTGGCCGCCGGTTCCGTCGGCAACGAAGAACAAGTCGCGGGTGCGCGCCGGATTGGCGGTCGCCTCCAGCGAGGCGCGGCCGGGATTGGCGATCGGTCCCGGCGGCAGGCCGTCGATCACATAGGTGTTGTAGGGCGACGGCTGCGTGATCTCGCTACGCTTGATCGGACGCCCCAGCGTTCCCTTGCCGCCCACCAGTCCGTAGATAATGGTCGGGTCGGACTGCAGCTTCATCCTCTGCCGCATGCGGTTGACGAACACGGCGGCGACACGGCTGCGCTCGTCGGCGCGACCGGTTTCTTTCTCGACGATCGAGGCCAGCGTCACCAGTTGGTCCGGCGATTTCAACGGCGAGTCGGTGTTGCGGCGTTCCCAAATCTCGGCGAGCACGCGCTTCTGCGCCTGCTGCAGCCGCTGGATCACCTGGTCGCGTGTGGTGCCGCGCGGGAATTTGTAGGTCTCCGGCAACAGCGTGCCCTCGCGCGGAATCTCGCGCACCGAGCCGGTGAAGATGTCGTTGTCGGTGAGCCGCGTTACGATCTGCTCCGAGGTCAGACCTTCAGGGATCGTGATGGCGTGCTGCACCACCTTGCCGTCGACGATGGTGGCGATGACGTCGCGCAGACTCGCATTCTTCTGGAACGAGTATTCGCCGGGCTTGAGGTCGGAGCTCGCCTTCAGCGCAAACACGCTGCCGATGAAGACCCACGGATTGACGTTGATCACGCCCTCGCGCGACAGCACGTCGGCGATGTCACGCTTGCCGGCACGCGCGGGGATGTTGACGATCTTGTCTTCCTGCAGCGGCCCCGGCGATTCCAGCGTCTGCTTGCCGTAGTAATAGGTGGCCCCGGCACCGATCATCAGGATGATCAGGATGGTGAAGATGGCATTGCCGACGATCACGAAGGGATTGCGGGCGCGATCCGAACGCTTGGGCGGCGGCGGAACCTGTTCGGGCTCCAGCGCCGCACGTGGACTCCTCGGTGAAATGGGCGGCCTCTCACTCATCGATGCAAACCAATATCCTGCCGGTTGAATCGTGGCCGGACAAACCCCTGCCCTGCCAATAGCATACGCCCGCTATTAGGAGTCACCGCGGAATACGGCAAAACGGTGGACTAGTTCTAAAGTCCCGTTCCGATCGCACCTGAACGGGACTTCAGATTCTTATATCGACGCGTTTTCTTCACGCGAACCGGTACCCAGTACCCGCGTCGCTCGAAAACGCTCTAGCGACCTACTAATTGGTCACGCGCTGCACGATCACGGAGGCATTTGTGCCGCCGAAACCGAAGGAATTGGACAGCGCCACGTTCACGTCACGCTTGCGCGACGTGTGCGGCACAAGATCGATCGCCGTCTGCACCGACGGATTGTCGAGATTGATGGTCGGCGGCACCACATTATCGCGAATCGCCAGCACCGCGAAGATCGCCTCGATCGCACCGGCAGCGCCGAGCAGATGTCCGGTCGCGGACTTGGTCGACGACATCGAGACCTTCGAAGCCGCGTTGCCGAGCAGACGCTCGACCGCGCCGAGCTCGATCTCGTCGCCGACCTGCGTCGAGGTGCCGTGCGCGTTGATGTAGTCGAGATCGGATGCGACGAGTCCGGCGCGCTTCAGTGCCATGCTCATGCTGCGGAAGCCGCCATTGCCGTCCGGCGGCGGCGAGGTGATGTGGAAGGCATCGCCCGACAGGCCGTAGCCGGTGACCTCGGCGTAGATCTTCGCGCCACGCTGTTTGGCGTGCTCGTATTCCTCGAGCACCAGAATGCCGGCGCCCTCACCCATCACGAAGCCGTCGCGGTCCTTGTCGTACGGTCGCGATGCCTTTTCCGGTGTGTCGTTGAAGCCGGTGGACAGTGCGCGCGCCGCGCAGAAGCCGGCAATGCCGATGCGGGAGATCGGCGATTCGGCGCCGCCTGCAAGCATCACCTCGGCGTCGCCGAGAGCGATCAGCCGTGCCGCATCACCGACCGCGTGCGCGCCAGTCGAGCACGCCGTGACGACCGCATGATTGGGCCCCTTCAGGCCGTGCTCGATCGAGACGTAGCCGGACGCCAGATTGATCAGGCGGCCCGGAATGAAGAAGGGAGAGATCCGGCGCGGTCCACGCTCCTTCAGCAGCACCGCGGTCTCGGCAATGCCGGTGAGGCCGCCGATGCCGGAGCCGATCATCGTGCCGGTCGCGAACTGGTCCTCATCGGACTTCGGATGCCAGTCGGCATCGTCGAGCGCCTGCCTGGCCGCGCACATCGCATAGAGGATGAAGTCGTCGACCTTGCGCTGGTCCTTCGGCTCCATCCACTGATCGGGATTGAAGGTGCCGTTGGAGCCGTCGCCGCGCGGAATGTAGCAGGCGACCTGGCTCGGCAGGTCGGACACTTCGAAGGTGTCGATCTTCTTGCCGCCGCTGTCGCCGGCGAGGATACGCGCCCAAGTTGCGTCAACGCCGCAGCCGAGCGGAGTAACCATGCCCAGCCCCGTGACGACAACCCGTCTCATTTCAACGTCTCCGGCCAGCAATGCGCGGCTGATAGTAAGAAGCCGGGGGACCGCTTGATCACGGTCCGTCCGGCCCCGTCAACTTCGCGATCGGCGTCAGCTCTTCGCGTTCTTCTCAAGAAACTTGGTCGCGTCGCCCACGGTCAGAATCGTCTCCGCGGCGTCGTCGGGAATCTCGCAACCGAATTCTTCTTCGAAAGCCATCACGAGCTCGACCGTGTCGAGGCTGTCGGCGCCGAGGTCATCGATGAAGCTCGCGCCATCGACCACCTTCTCGGGTTCGACACCAAGGTGCTCGACCACAATCTTCTTAACCCGCTCGCCAATCTCACTCATCGTTCAACCTCGTTGTTCCATTGGACCCGACCCCAAGACGATACGAGCCATCGTGGTCGTCTCGATTACTCAGTCGCGCATAGTCTTGATTCGGCCCGGTCGTAGCCGATTAAAGCCCCGGCGAACGGCAGGCGTCGCCACGCCAATATACAGGGTTTCAAAATCCTGCAATGGCGTTCTTTGCCCATCCATAGGGGGTTCAGCTATCATACTTCCCAAGCCTTGACTACACGCCTGAACTGGCTCCCGAAAACGGCTTTTCGCCGCATTGCGAGAGCCAGCAACCAACTCAAATCATAGCCATCCCGCCGTTGACGTGAATCGTCTGGCCGGTGACGTAGGCGGCCTCGTTCGAGGCCAGATAGACGGCTGCCGCAGCGATATCCTCGGGCGTTCCGAGCCGCGCCGCAGGAACCTTCGCCAGGATGGTTTCGCGCTGCTTGTCGTTGAGCGCATCGGTCATCGGCGTCTTGATGAAGCCCGGTGCGATGCAGTTCGCGGTCACGCCGCGCTTGGCGTATTCGGCGCCCAGCGTCTTGACCAGGCCGATGATGCCGGCCTTTGACGCGGTGTAGTTGCCCTGCCCCGGATTGCCGGTGACGCCGACGATCGAGGTGATCGCAATGATGCGGCCGAAGCGCTTGCGCATCATCAATTTGGTCGCCGCGCGCGCCAGGCGGAATGTCGCGGTCAGGTTGACCGCGATCACGTCGTCCCAATCCTCGTCGCGCAGCTGCACGAACAGGTTGTCGCGGGTGATGCCGGCGTTCGCAATCAGGATGTCGACCTGCCCCATCGCAGCTTCCGCCGCCGGCACCAGCGCCTCGACGTCATCCTTGCTGGAGAGATTGCACGGCAGCACATGAACGCGCTCGCCGAGCTTGGCCGCGAAGCCGTCCAACACCTCGCGCCGCGTCCCCGAAATCGCGACCGTCGCGCCCTGCGCATGCAGCGCCTGCGCGATCGCGCCGCCGATGCCGCCGGTTGCGCCCGTCACGAGCGCCGTCTTGCCAGTCAGATCAAACATCGAATTCTCCTTCCGGCTGCTTCAGGCCGATGCTGCGAGCGCATCCTTGGCCGCAGCGATATCGTTCGGGCCGCCGACGGATACGCCGACCGCGCCATCGGCGATGCGCTTGACGAGACCGGTCAGCACCTTGCCGGCGCCGATCTCGAAGAACCGCGTCACGCCCTGGCCTGCCATATAGGCAACCGACTCGCGCCAGCGAACCGTCCCCGTGACCTGCTCGACCAGGCGGCGGCGGATTTCGTCAGGATCGGTGATGGAGGACGCCAGCACGTTGGACACCAGCGGCGCGGCGGGCGCCTTGATGGTGACGCCGGCCAGCGCTTGCGCCATCGCATCGGCCGCCGGCTGCATCAGCTTGCAGTGGAACGGTGCCGACACCGGCAGCAGCATGGCGCGCTTGGCGCCCTTGGTCTTGGCGATCTCGACCGCGCGATCGACGGCGGTCTTGTCGCCGGAGACCACCACCTGGCCGCCGCCATTGTCGTTGGCGGCCTGGCAGACCTGGCCCTGCGCCGCCTCATTGGCGACCGCGACCGCCGCCTCGTAGTCGAGGCCGAGCAGCGCGGCCATCGCGCCGACGCCGACCGGCACCGCCTTCTGCATCGCAAGCCCGCGGGTGCGTAAGAGCCGCGCGGTGTCGCTGACGGTCAGGCTGCCGGCGGCGGCGAGCGCCGAATACTCGCCGAGCGAGTGCCCGGCAACGAAGGCCGCGTTGCGGCCGACCGAGAAGCCGGCCTCGCTCTCGAGCACGCGCAAGGTGGCGATCGAGACCGCCATCAGGGCGGGCTGGGCATTTTCCGTCAGTTGCAATGTCTCGCCCGGACCATCCCAGATGATCGCGGTCAGCTTCTCGCCGAGCGCGGAATCGACCTCATCGAACACGGCCTTCGCGACTGGAAAGGCGTCGGCCAGGGCCTTGCCCATGCCAACCGCCTGCGAGCCCTGCCCGGGAAACGTGAATGCTGCCGTCATCGGCGCTCCCTACCTTGTTGAGCGTGATCCCCGCGCAAGCGCCGCGCCTGCCGCAGGGGAAAACGGTATCCCGTCGCGCGAAACGCGCCACAGCGGGTCCGGACCAATTCCCTGCAACCAAATCTTGCAACCGGCCTCGGACCGGGCCGTAAGACACTGATGGGGGGCGCGATGTCAAGCCGCGCGCGCGGAACCCTGGGGATGCCGGGGCCGGCCCGGCCTAGAATCCACCGGCATTCTGGTCGGCGTTAACCTCGGCGCCGGCCCGCGCCCGGCGCGCGCTGTTGACCAATTGGCCCGGGCGGTCTTCCCGATTGGGCTTGGCGGTCGCCAGCCCCAGCACGGCGGCATAGCCCGGCTGGACTTCCATCCGGTCGGCGTAGCGGCTTTCGCTCAGGATGCGATGGACACGCGGCAGGTTGTAGCAGGGCACGTAGAACAGCAGATGATGCTCGAGGTGGTAGTTCACGTAGTACGGCGCGATGAACAGCCGCTCGAGCACGTTGGCGCGCGTGGTGCGCGTGTTGCGCAAGGGATCGGCGCTGTCGGGCACGACGGCATGTTCGGCGATGTTGCGGATCCGCGTGATCACCATCATCCAGGTCAGCAACGGCACCAGCCACAACAGCGGATAGGCCCACCACACGCCCGCGGCGGCGAGGCCTGCGAACAGCAACGCGTTGGTGACGCATTGTGGCCCGAGCTTCTGCCAGAAATTGGCGGCGCGCTGCGATAGCGGCCATTCTTTCGGTCCGATCGCATTGAGCAGTTGCGCCTTGCGCTGCTGGTAGCCGGTCTGCCCGGTGATATCGCGGAGGAATTTCCGGCGGTAGCTCATCTTGGTGATTGGAAACGGCGCCGACAGCACCAGATCCGGGTCATCCTCCTGCTGCGTCCGCGCATGGTGCTGCAGATGATAGCGGCGATAGCCGCGGGTTTCCGCAAAGATCGGATAGGCGCAGAACCACTGGCTCAGCGTGAGATTGGTGTTCTCGTTCGCCGAGAGACAGCCATGCGCACCGTCGTGCATCAGGATGGCGAGCCCGAGTTGACGCGAGCCGATGATCGCGACCGCAAGCAGATAGGTCAGCGGATTGGGCCACCACGCAACCAGCGCGATCGCACCAAGGATCAGCGCCCATGCGTGTACGATCAGGGCTGCGCCCTTCCATGTCGTGCGCTCCCGCACAGCCACCAGTTCGTCCTCAGTGAGGAAATCTCGGGCACGCATGCGTAGTGCGGTCATGAGCTGGTCTCCCCGTCGGTCCAGGGTGAATGATCGCGGTCGCCGACCAGGCGCAGCCGCGATCCATCATTGGCCGCAGAAGATGTCGCGGTCGCCTGCTCGCCGAGCGCGCGCAGCAATTCGCGGCACATCTCCTCGGAAGCGCGGCCCATCGCAAAGCCTTCGACTATGACGCCGATCGCAATCGCCCAGAAGCGCCGCGAGCTCTCCTCGGGCGCGCGCAGCGAGCGCCAGCCATGCCGCTCGACCTGGCTCGCATAGGCGCGCGCGCCTTCGCTGTGCAGACGCTCGATGGTGCGCTCGACCAAGGGCGCGAGATCCTGCCGGCGCCGTGTCAAGGTCAGGGCCTCGGCGAAGAAGGCGACCGTGTCGGTCGCGGTCACGGTCTCGGCCAAGGCGTGGGTGTAATCCAGTGGCGTGTGGGCTTTCAAGGCGGCCTGCTCGGTCGCGCGCGCGAGGTAGAGCATGTCGCGGCTGGCGGCTTCGACGAACAGCGCCTCCTTGGTGCGGAAGTAATAGGTGATCTGGCTCGGAAAGGCGTCCGCGGCGGCGGCGATGTCGGAGATCGACGTGCCCGAGAGCCCGCGCTCCTTGAACAGGCGGCTGGCGGCATCGAGCAGCAGCGAGCGCATCTTGCGCCCTGCCGACCGCGTCGCGCGGACCGCGTGCTTCGGATCGGGCGCAGGCATGCCGCTGGCGGTCTCCGAACCCATCGATCGTCCTCCCGTGAGATATTTGTATGACATACAAACAAAGAAATCAACAGGAACCGGCCGAAAGTTGCGCTGGGCGGCCCGCGCGGCTACGACCTCTCGTCACTCTGGGGGCCAAGAACCCTCCGCGGACCCTTGCCTTCGCGGCCAAAATCCGTATAACGCGCCCCATTCGTGGGCTCCGGCCGGGAGCTGAACGGACGGTCTCAGCAAATTCACCCGTTGATTTTGATGTGGCAGGGCCAGTCGGCCCGTCGTCCCGTGCTCCCGCCTTCTGAGCAGCTCGAGTCCTTTCCGAAGGTCTCGAAGGGCTTGTCGCCGGAAACCACGCCAACACAGGAAAGGACAACCATGCCTCTTTATGAGCATGTTTTTCTCGCGCGTCAGGATGCGAGCACCCAGCAGGTGGATGAACTGACGGCCCAGATGACGGGTATCGTCGAACAGGGCGGCGGCAAGGTCACCAAGACCGAGAGCTGGGGCGTGCGCTCCCTCACCTACCGCATGAACAAGAATCGCAAGGCGCATTTCGTGTTGATGAACATCGACGCACCGTCGGCTGTCGTCACCGAGATCGAGCGCCAGGAGCGGATCAGCGAAGACGTCATCCGCTATCTCACCGTGCGCGTCGAAGAGCACGAGGAAGGCCCGTCCGCGATGATGCGCAAGGCCGACCGTGACCGCGAGCGCGATGATCGCGGCGGTGGCTTCCGCGGCGACCGCGAAGGCGGCTTCCGTGGTGATCGCGATGGCGGCGGCTTCCGCGGCGATCGTGGCCCGCGCCGTCCGCGCGAAGAAGAAGCTGCGACCGAGGAGTAATGAATCATGGCTGATGCTGGTGCCCGCCGTCCGTTTTTCCGTCGTCGCAAGTCCTGCCCGTTTACGGGCGCGAATGCGCCGAAGATCGACTACAAGGATTCCAAGCTGCTGATGCGTTACGTCTCCGAGCGCGGCAAGATCGTGCCGAGCCGCATCACGGCCGTGTCCGCCAAGAAGCAGCGTGAGCTCGCCCGCGCCATCAAGCGCGCGCGCTTCCTCGGACTGCTGCCCTACGTTATTCGCTAACCGTTTCCGGCCGGCGGCACCTGCCGCCGGCCGCTCATTCTCATAAGGCTTCCGGGTCGTCCGGTCGCCGATGGTTGGGGTTCTCGAAGCAGAACCCCTAACCGCTCAAAGGGGGCGGGACAGCTGATGATCGCGATCCTCATCGTTGCACTTGTAGCCGGCGCCGCGTCGGCGCTGATGTTCGCCTCGATCAGTTCGGGCGCGCTGATCTCGTTGCTGCTGTACTTTCTTGCACCGCTGCCGCTGATGGTGTCGGCACTCGCTTGGGGACCGCTTGCCGCGGCCATAGGTGGCACAGCTGCCGCTTCCGTTCTCGGTGCGCTCTTCGGGCTTCCCTATTGCATCGCGTTTGCCATGATGGTCGCCCTGCCCGGCTGGTGGCTCGGCCACCTTGCGCTGCTCGGACGGCCGATCGCAGGCGCAGCCGGCGACGGCGTCACCCAGCAGCCGCCCGCGCTCGAATGGTATCCCGTCGGCCGCATCCTGCTCTGGATCGCAGCCTTCGCCATCATCACCACGACCGCCGCGCTGCTCACACTCGGCTCGGATGCCGACACAGTCACCGGTGCTTTGCGGCGCGGTCTGCTTAGGGTGCTCAGCACCGGCGAAGGCCTGCCCAGCGCTGAGATCGAACGATTGGTCGACATGCTGGTGATCCTCGCGCCCCTCGCCGCAACGATCCTGGCGATGGTCACGTTGACGCTGAGCTTGTGGCTCGCCGGCAAAATCGCACAAACCTCGGGGCGGCTGAACCGGCCGTGGCCGGAGCTCCGCGGCACCGCGCTCCCCGCCATGGCGCTGGTCGCGTTGCTGGTGGCGGTCGCCTTCAGCTTCGTCGGCGGCATGCCTGCGCTGCTGGCGCAGATCGTCACCACAGCGCTCGTGATCGCCTATGCGCTGGTCGGCTTCGCCGTGCTGCATACCCTGACGCTGTCGCTCGCCAATCGCGGCTTCTGGCTCGGCGGCATCTACGCCGTCGTCGTCATGTTCGGCTGGCCGATCGTGGCAATCTTCGCGCTCGGCATTGCCGACGCCGTGTTCGGCCTGCGCCAGCGCTATCTGCAAACCAGACCGCCGCCTTTGCCTGCGGCCTGACATTCGATCCAACCACTCAACCCGATACTTAGCCTCTAAAGGAGAACGAAAATGGAAGTCATTCTGCTGGAACGCGTTGCCAAGCTTGGTCAGATGGGCGAAGTCGTGCGCGTCAAGGACGGGTTCGCCCGCAACTTCTTGCTGAAGCGCGGCAAGGCGCTGCGCGCCACCGAGGCGAACCGCGCCAAGTATGACGGCATGAAGGCCGAGCTCGAGGCCAACAACATCAAGGCCAAGGGCGAAGCCTCAGTGGTCGCCGAGAAGATCGACGGCCGCGACATCATCATCATCCGCCAGGCTTCCGAGTCCGGCCAGCTGTTCGGCTCGGTCACGGTGCGCGACATCGTCGTTGCGCTGGCCGCCGACGGCATCACGGTTGCGCGCCCGCAGGTCTGGCTCGACTCGCCGATCAAGGTGATCGGTGCGCAGAAGGTCACGATCGCCGTTCACCCCGAGGTCGAGACCAGCGTCACCGTGACGGTCGCCCGCTCCGCCGAAGAGGCCGAGCGGATCAAGCGCGGCGAGGACATCTCGACCCGCCAGGAAGATCAGGACGCTGCCGCCGAAGCACTCGCCGCCGCCGGCGAATTCTTCGATCCGGAAGCGCAGCACGACGACGAGGCCGCGCCGGCTCCGGCCGCCGAAGAAGAGAAGTAAGCGTCTCTTCGTCCCTCCACCGACTGAAGCCCGGCCCCATCAGGCCGGGCTTTGGATTCGTGCCGCTGCCTGATCATCGAGCATGGCGATCGACGCCAGTGCGGTTGCGGTATGCTTCTCCTTGCCGTCGATGATGCAGAACACGTCGGCTGCGACGACGGCGACCTGACGCCCGGGCTTGATCACGCGCGCCCGGCAGATCAGGCGATCGCCCGACGCCGGCGACAGCAGGTTGAGCTTGTACTCGGCCGTCAGCGCCGGCTGGCCCCGCGACGTCGCGGCCGCGATCGTGGTGGCGTTGTCGACCAGAAACGCCGTCACCCCGCCGTGAAACAGGCCGTGCTGCTGCAACAGTTCAGGCCGGCGGTCGACCGCGAGCGTGCACGCGCCGCGTGACAGCTCGGCCACCTCAGCACCGACAAGACCCATGAAGCCCTGACGGCCGATATTGTCGCGAATCCGCGTCGCAATCGGCGCAAAGTCCGGATCGACCTCGTTCATGACGTCCCTCCCGCTCGCTCCGGCGCACCCGGCGCCACCACTGCGCGGATCGCGCAGGCGATCAGCGTCTCGACCTGTTCGCGCGGGTCGCCGTGATGGCGGCCCGACAGATAGGCGCGGCAAAAGATCTGCGCCGGCCCGATGATCTGGCTGAAGAACAGCACAGCGCTCATCGGCAGCAACTCGCCGCGCGCGAGCAGCGGCGCGCGCCAACGGTCGATGCCGTCAGTGAGCCGCGAATTCTCGGTGCGTTGCGCGCCGCGCACTTCCTCGCCCCACTCGCTGCGCGAAATCTCGAACAGGAAGCGCGCCTCGCGCCTGTTGGTCACGACCCAATCGAGATGGGCGCGGATCAGCCGCGCAACGCCCTCGCCGGCGCCGTGCGTGTCGTTGACCGCGGTGATGATCGCGGCGTGATAGGTCTGCAGGATCTCCAGGAACAGGGTTCCGGCGAGCTCCTTCTTCGAGGTGAAGAAATGGAAGAAGCTGCCGTTGGACGCGCGGGCGCGGGAGCGGATCTCGGCCACCGTCGCGCCCTCGAAACCGTCGCGGTCGAACACCGCCAGTCCCGCTACCAGGAGGTCTTCGCGCGCCGTACTCACCCCTGCTCCCTTGCTGACTAGACCAATACTCTAGAGATTTACTCTAGCGGCAGTCAAACGATAACGCCGGACCTCACGGCCCGGCGTTGGCGATTACTTCGAGCTCGGCGCTTCCGGCGGACCGGAGCCTGGCGTCGTCGGGGGTGGCGGCGGAGGCGGCGCGGCCGCGGTTACCGGCGGCGCGGCGGGCGCCGGCGCGGGAGATGCGGCAGCGGCCGGCTCGGTCGCAGGGGAAGCGGCGGGAGCCGCGGGAGTGACCTGCGGGACCGGGTCCGATCGCACGGCGGCCGGCTCGCCGCCTGCGTTGGCCTTGGGCGTATCAACCTTGGGCGCATCGACCTTGGCAGTATCGGGCTGGCCGGCAGGCTTCGCCGGCTTCTCGGCCTCACCCTTGTCGTCGCGCTTGATCGCCGACTGGGATTTGGGCTCGTCGCCCGCCGTCTCGCCCTTGGGCATCTCGTCGGACTTCGGCTCCTCGACCGGCTTGCCACGACGACCGTGCTTCTGGCGCGATGGCCTGCCCTCGCCGGCGGCCTGCGGAGTCTGGCCGTCGTCCGGCTTGGCGTCGTCCGGCGTCTCGCTCGGACGCGCCATGCGCCGGCCGCGGTGAGCGGGACGTGCTTCGGGATTCAAACCGTCGGCGTCGGGCTTCGCAGCTTCCTTGGCCCCTTCCTGCGGCACCGCACCCTGGTGCTGCCGGCGAGACGGGCGCTCGGCCGGCTGCTCCGGGGACTGGTTCGCCTCCTGGCGGCCGTCCCGGCCGCCCTTGGCCCCCTTGGGCTGATCCTTGGCCTGATAGCGCGGATCGTTGGCGCCGTTCGAGATCAGATAGGACGCAAGCACGCCGGCCATGTCGCTCGACGTTGTGTAGTGCTGGCGCAGGAAGCCCGGCAGCGAGCCGGCCGGTACGGTCTTCAAGAGACCCCGCGGGCTCTTGTGGCAGGCCGTGCAGGTGTTGGCGAAAATCTGGGAGGGGCTTTTGCCGGCCTCGAGGTTTTGCGCTTGCGCCGATACGGCTGACAGGCAGCCAATCAGAAGCGCCACCGTCGCCAGACTGAGGGCTCGGCTCAACATTCCTTAAGTCTCCAGATTCCGGAAAAATCGCCGCCTGCGCCTGATGGATCGGCCGCGGCGGTCACCTTTTATCCGATTATCGCGCGAATGGAAGCGCGCGCGTGCCGCATCCACGCAATTGTCACATTTTGGAATATCGGCTTTGAGCACAACGCAATAGCGCGATCCAATTCCCTGCCTATCTTTGGGTCGGGGACACATTGGAGTGATCAGCTCCGGTGGTGTCAGTGTGCAGCTTGCCGTTCCGTTGGTGCTTCGATGGACCGATTGTTGCGATTTTTCTTGGGGCGCTTCATCCGCCGCGGTTCGATCACGTTCACGACCGCGAGCGGCGCCAAATTCACCTGTGGTGACGGCACGGGCACTCCCGTCGCCGCACGGTTCATGACCAGCGCCGCCGAGCTGCGCATTCTGGTCGATCCCGAGCTTTACCTCGGCGAAGCCTTCATGGACGGCACGTTCGTGGTGGAGCAAGGCGGCATCGCCGACGTGCTGGCTGTCCTGATGGGCCAAGCGGCCATGCTGCCGAATTTTGCCAGGCTGCAAGCCTGGGTGCGGTTCCTCGGGCGGCGCGCCCAGCAACTCAATGTGCGCGGCCGCTCCAGGAGCAATGTCGCCCGCCATTACGACCTCGACGGCCGCCTCTATTCCCTCTTCCTCGACGCGGACAAGCAATACAGCTGCGCCTATTTCGAGACGCCGGACTCGACGCTGGACGACGCCCAGCTCGCCAAGAAGCGCCACCTCGCCGCAAAACTCCTGATCAAGCCCGGCGACCGCGTCCTCGACATCGGTTCCGGCTGGGGCGGACTGGGGCTCTATCTTGCCGAGATCAGCGGCGCCGACGTCACCGGCGTCACGCTGTCGACCGAGCAGCTGCAGATCGCCAACGCCCGGGCGGCGGAGAAGAACCTCGCGCATTCGGCGCGCTTCCTGTTGCAGGACTACCGCGACATCCCCGGCCCGTTCGACCGCATCGTCTCGGTCGGCATGTTCGAGCATGTCGGGGTCGCGTTTTACGAAACCTTCTTCAAGCGCTGCGCCGAACTCCTGAGCGATGACGGGGTCATGCTGCTGCATTCGATCGGCCGCTCGACCGGTCCTGACGTCACCAGCCCCTGGATCCGGAAATACATTTTCCCCGGCGGCTACATTCCGGCGCTCTCCGAGGTCATGCCGGCCGTCGAGAAGGCCGGATTGCTGATCTGCGACATGGAGATCCTGCGCCTGCACTACGCCGAGACCCTGAAGGCTTGGCGCGACCGCTTCATGGCGCGGCGCGAGGAGGCCGTGCGGCTCTACGACGAGACCTTTGCGCGGATGTGGGAATTCTATCTGGCGGCCTCGGAGATGTCGTTCCGGGTGCAGAACATGATGAACTTCCAGCTGCAGCTAACCAAGCGCCAGGACATCGTACCGATGACCCGCGATTATATCGGGCGCGAGGAAGGCCGCCTCCGGCACAAGGAAGCCGGCGCCGCAAAACCCCGGCTGCAACTCGCCGGCGAATAGGTCTGAAAGCGCGGATACCGCTAGTTGCGCAGGCTGTAGGCCGAGCCGCAATGGGCGAAGGTCGGCGCCGGGCGCGCAAGGTGGGCCGCGGCCGCCGAAATCAGGTTGATGTCGCAGGGAACGTTCCGGACCTCCGGACTAGCCGCCTGCTCCATGGCATCGACAAGCGACGCCAGCCAGCGGCGGTCCATGCCGCCTGCCCGGCTAATCCTTAGTCGCGCTGTCTGAAACTCTCGAGCCATCGTCGCCGTATCTTCCCTGAGCGAAGACAACCCGGAATGCGCCGGGTCGTTCCCGCGAGCCTGCCGCAAAGAAAATGCGCCAGGTGTGATCTGCTTCACAGAGGTCTGTTCCGGGCTGTCGTAGTGGTCCGGAATGACCCGAGAACCGCACCAGACGATGTTGGACCCGCAACGCGACCTCGTGACCGACTACGCCCTGATCGCAACCGGCGTGGCGGCCGCCTTGATCGCGCTGGCTTTCCTCATCCTGGTCTGAGGAACCGAAGCCAGCACCGACCTCGCTGCTGGTTGGGCGCGGCGGCCTGGCAAAAGGTTCAGGTCGCGTCGGATTTTTGCCAACGACATCGCTGACCGGCCGGACTCCGCCGATTTTCGAGCGAAACCCCGTCAAGCGGAATGCATCCGGCTGTGGCGGATTCACACATCGCGTTGTGTGAATCGTGCATAAGAAACATCCGTCCTTTCGCTTCGTCCCGGGCTGGCGCTTGATCGCGGCCCCACAGCCGAAAATCTCAGTAACGACGAAATCAGAAGAATAAGCTCGTCCATGGCCTTGATTGATTCGAACGTCCACAAGCTCGCGCCCGACGCCGCGTCCGCGACCTATCGGAGCGCGCCGCACAACATCGAAGCGGAACAGGGGCTGCTCGGCGCGATCCTGGTCAACAACGACGCCTTCTACCGGGTCTCCGATTTCCTGGAGTCGAAGCACTTCTTCGAAGCTATCCACCAGCAGATCTTTGAAACGGCCGGCAGTCTGATCCGGATGGGCAAGGTCGCGAATCCCGTGACCTTGAAGACATTCCTGCCAGCCGAGCTCGACCTGGGCGGCATGACGGTCAGCCAATACCTCGCCCGGCTCGCCGCCGAAGCCACCACCATCATCAACGCGCAGGACTACGGGCGTACCGTCTATGATCTCAGCCTGCGCCGCAACCTGATCCAGATCGGCGAGGAGATCGTCAACGTCGCCTACGACGCACCGGTCGATTTTGCCCCGCGCGCGCAGATCGAGGACGCCGAGCGGCAGCTCTACGGCCTCGCCGAAACCGGCCGCTACGATGGCGGCTTCCAGCGCTTCGCCGATGCGCTCACGGTCGCCGTCGACATGGCGGCAAAGGCGTTCCAGCGCGACGGCAAATTGTCCGGCATTTCGACGGGGCTGCGCGACCTCGACGCCAAGATGGGCGGATTGCAACCAAGCGACCTGATCGTGCTCGCCGGCCGACCCGGCATGGGCAAGACCTCGCTCGCCACCAACATCGCCTACAATATTGCCAGGGCCTATGTCCCCGAGGTGCAGGCTGACGGCACCACCAAGGCGGTCAACGGCGGCGCGGTCGGTTTCTTCTCCTGCGAAATGAGCGGCGAACAGCTCGCCACCCGTATTCTCGCCGAACGCACCGGCATTCCCTCCAGCCATATCCGGCGCGGCGGTATCACCGAGCTCGATTTCGAGAAGATCCGCGACTGCTCGATCGAGTTGCAGTCGCTGCCGTTCTACGTCGACGAAACCGGTGGTCTCTCGATCTCGCAGCTCACCGCGCGCGCCCGCCGCCTCAAGCGGCAGAAGGGCCTCGACCTGATCGTGATTGACTACATCCAGCTGTTGCAGGGCTCGGGCAAGAAGGGCAACGACAACCGGGTGCAGGAAATCACCGAGATCACCACCAATCTGAAGGCGCTGGCGAAGGAGCTCAACGTCCCCGTGATCGCGCTGTCGCAGCTCTCGCGTCAGGTCGAGAACCGCGAGGACAAGCGGCCGCAGCTTTCGGACCTGCGTGAATCCGGCTCGATCGAGCAGGACGCCGACGTCGTGATGTTCGTGTACCGCGAGGAATACTATCTCGCGAACAAGGAACCACGGCCCGGCACCCCGGAGCACGCGACCTGGCAAGCCGAAATGGAGCGCGCGCTCGGCAAGGCCGAAGTCATCATCGGCAAGCAGCGCCACGGTCCGACCGGCACCGTCGAACTGCACTTCGAAGCCAGCGTCACCCGGTTCGGCGATCTCGCAACGGACGGACTGGTCCCGGATCGCCCACCCTCCTACTAAAGCGTTTTCGAGCGAAGTGGATACCGGTTCGCGTGAAGAAAACGCGTCAAAACAAGAATCTAGAGCCCCGTTCCGATTCAATCGGAACGGACAAAGCTCTAGCGCAGAGGCACGGTTGAAGGCCGCTGGCCCCGCTTGTACAACTGAGCCATGAATATCGTGACCGACGCGAAATCGCAGCTGACGCCCGAAGCCAGTTTGCTGGCGGCCCATCCGGCCGCCACCGGCATCCTCACCGTCGACCTCGACGCCATCATCGCCAACTGGCGCAAGCTCGAGAAGACCGCGGTGCCGGCGGAATGCGCCGCCGTGGTCAAGGCCAACGCCTATGGCTGCGGCGCCGAGCAGGTGTCGCGGGCGCTGGCCAAGGCCGGCTGCAAAACCTTCTTCGTCGCCACCGTCGAGGAGGCCGCCGTGGTGCGCGCGGCCGTTCCGCAGGCGACCGTGTATGCACTCGGCGGCTTTTTTCAGCAGACCGGCGACGCCTACGCCAAAATCGACTGCAAGCCTGTGATCGGCGATCTCAACGAGCTCGCCGAATGGGACGTGTTCTGCCGCCGCTCCGGCTGGTCCGGCGGCGCCGCCATCCATATCGACACCGGCATGAACCGGCTAGGGCTGACGGTCAGCGAAGCGCAAGGCATCATCCCGCGGATCAATGCCGGCGACCACGGCATCACGCTGGTCATGAGCCACCTCGTCTCTGCCGAATTGCTCAACAATCCCGCCAACGCCAGGCAGCTTGCGAGCTTCCGCGAGATCGCGAGCCTGTTCACCGGAGTGCCGGCTTCGCTGGCGAACTCCTCCGGCGTGTTCCTCGGCGCGCAATTCCAGTTCGAGATGGTGCGGCCGGGCTGCGCGCTCTATGGCGTCAACCCGACGCCGGAGGCCGACAACCCGATGCAGCAGGTGGTCGACCTCAAGGCGCGCATCGTGCAGATCCGCAACATCGATCGCGGCGAGACCGTCGGCTATGGCGGCACCTGGACCGCGCGCCGGCCGACCCGGCTTGCGATCGTGTCCGCGGGCTATGCCGACGGCTATTTCCGCGCCGCCAGCGCCAATGACGGCACCCGCGGCGCCGAGGTCGTGGTCGCCGGCAAGCGCTGCCCGATCGCCGGCCGCGTCTCGATGGATCTGATCGCGGTTGACGTCACCGATCTCGACAAGAATGCCGTGCGGCGCGGCCACATGGTGACGCTGATCGGCGAAGGCATCACGGTCGACGAGGTCGCGCATCATTTCGGCACCATCGGCTACGAGGTGCTGACCAGCCTCGGCCGCCGTTTCGTGCGCATCTACAAGGGCGGCGCCGTCGCCACGACAAGCGACGCGCCTGCCGAAAGAAGCGACGCTGCTGTCGAGAAGAGCGAGCCGGCCGCGGTGCAAGCGGCGCCTCCTGCTTTGCCAACGGCAGCGCCTGCGCCGCCGCCATTGCCTGCCGCCGCGCCGACGGCACCGTCCACCTGACGCGATCGGGATTCGCGATTGCCTATGAAGATCGCGACCTTCAACATCAACAACGTCAATCGCAGGCTGCCGAACCTGCTGCGCTGGTTGAAATCGGCCAAGCCCGACGTCGTCAGCCTGCAGGAGCTCAAGGCCAGCGACGCCGAGTTTCCCGCTGCCGCGTTCGAGAAGGCCGGTTACGGTGCGGTGTGGCAGGGCCAGAAGACCTGGAACGGCGTTGCCATACTTGCGCGCAAGGCCGAGCCGGTCCTGATCCGCACCGCCCTGCCCGGCGACCGCGACGACCATGAGGCGCGCTACATCGAGGCCGCGGTGCGCGGCATCGTCGTCACCAGCCTTTACCTTCCGAACGGCAATCCGCAGCCCGGCCCGAAATTCGACTACAAGCTCGCCTGGTTCAAGCGGCTGCGCGCCCACGCCGCCAAGCTGCTCAAGCAGCAGGTCCCCGTGGTGCTCGCCGGCGACTACAACGTCGCGCCGACGCCTCTCGACATCTATCCGACCCGCTCCTGGGACAAGGATGCGCTGATCCAGCCGAAGAGCCGCGTCGCGTTCAAGGCGCTGGTCGATCAGGGTTGGTGCGACGCACTCCGCACACTGCATCCGGATCGTCAGATGTTCACTTTCTGGGACTACAAGCGCCAGCGCTGGCCGCGCGATGCAGGCCTCCGGCTCGATCATCTGCTGCTCAGCCCCGACGTTGCGGCGCGGCTTCTGAAGGCCGGCGTCGACCACGACGTTCGTGGCGAGGAAGGCGCGAGTGATCATGCGCCGGCTTGGGTCGTGCTGAAGTGATCGATATGTTTGCCGGGCGTGAACCCCAACCACGCAGTCGTCCCGGCGCAGGCCGGGACCCATACGCCGCAGCAGATGTTGTTGACGGGACTCGTCGTCCCAGCGGTGCACAGCAATCAGCATTTGTGGTTATGGGTCCCGGCCTTCGCCGGGACGACACTGAATGTGCGGCACGGCTCGCCGGGAGCCTGTCGATGCACGCGAATGCGGCTTGATGTGGCGGACCGGGTACAGCCGGAGGTGGTGCAAATCGACTAGCCTGCCATCGATTTGATTCATGCATTGGGGCTGCCCATGAAGACACATTGCGTCGCCGCCACCATGCTCATGCTCGGCATTGCAAGCGCGTCCGCTGCCGACCTCGCCGCCCGCCCCTACACCAAGGCGCCCCCGATCGTCGCCGCCAGCAATGACTGGAGCGGCTTCTACCTCGGTGCCAATGGCGGCGGCGGCTGGAGCCGGAAGTGCTGGGACATCGTGCCCTTCACCATCGCCAATCCGGCGCTCGGCGTGGTGAATTTCACCGGGCCGGAAGGTTGCCACACCGCGAGCGGGGCGACCGCCGGCGGCCAGATCGGCTATCGCTGGCAGCAGGCGGCCTGGGTGTTCGGCGTCGAAGCGCAGGGCAATTGGGCCGACCTCTCCGGCTCGAACCCGTCCACAGCGGCGTTGTTCGCGGGCTTCGCCAACCGCTCGAAGATCGATGCCATCGGCCTGTTCACCGGACAGGTCGGCTATTCCTGGGGCGCCTTCCTGCTGTACGCGAAGGGCGGCGCCGCCGTCGTGCGCGATCGCTACGAGAGCTTCATCACGCCGGCTTTCGGGCCGGGCGTGCCGGTCGGATTCATCGCCGACCGCGGCAGCGAGACGCGCTGGGGCGGCGCGATCGGCGCCGGCGCCGAATATGCGATCGCACACAATTGGTCGCTGGCGATCGAATACGACCATCTGTTCATGGGGACCAACACCGTCCACATGACCTACGATCCGGTCTTCATCGCCCAGCTCAACCATGACGAACGCATCCGCCAGGACGTCGACATGGTGACGGTGCGCGTCAACTACCGCTTCGGCGGCCCGGTCGTCGCGAAGTACTGACGCGGCGCGCGACGGCACGTCTCCGGTTCAAGGCGCTCTTGCGCCGTCTTGAACCCTGAGGTCACACTGAGCCTTCGTTGTCGAGGCACGCATCCGGCGTGGCTCGGGATCACGTCCCGGAGTGAGCGTGGGCTTCCTGTTCGTCCTCATCGTCGGCCTGGTCGCCGGCACCATCTCAGGCATCGTCGGCACCGGCTCGTCGATCATGCTGATGCCGGTGCTGGTCTATCAGTACGGGCCGAAGCAGGCGGTGCCGATCATGGCTGTCGCAGCCGTGATGGCCAATCTGTCGCGCATCCTGGCCTGGTGGCGCGAGGTCGACTGGCGCGCCTGCGCCGCCTATTCGATCACGGGCATCCCTGCCGCAGCGCTCGGCGCGCGCACCCTGCTCGCTCTGCCCTCGCACGCGGTCGACGTGGCGATCGGCGTGTTTCTGATCGCGATGGTGCCGGTGCGGCACTGGCTGGCGCGGCACGAGCTGAAGGCCAATCTCTGGCATCTCGCAATCGGTGGCGCGCTGATCGGCTATCTCACCGGCATCGTGGTCTCGACCGGCCCGCTCAGCGTGCCGCTGTTTTTGTTTTACGGCCTCAGCAAGGGCGCCTTCCTCGCCACCGAAGCGGCGAGCTCGCTCGGGCTCTATGTCAGCAAGTCGGTGACGTTCGAGCGGTTCGGCGCGCTGACACCCGACATCGCGCTGAAGGGCCTGATCGCGGGCGCCTCGCTGATGGCCGGTGCCTTCATCGCCAAACGCTTCGTGCTGCAGATGAAGCCGGAGGCCTTCCGCCTGATCATGGATGGCATCATGCTGGCGGCGGGCGCGTCGCTGCTATGGTCGGCAATGGCGAATTGAAGATCGATCATCGACGGAAGCCCGAACATGAAATCAGTCGAACTCTCGCTGTTCGCCGACTACTCCCAATTCTACATCCAGGATGAATCTGCATCGGGCGACCTTTCGACTGCGTGGACGGAGGAGGCGACCGATCGAATGCTCGCGATCGCGTCAGGAACGGTCGGGATCGGCACTGTGCGGACCATGCATGTTCCGGTCTCGGCGCAGATTCTGGAACGCGAGCCGGACCACGATTTCTCCGATTGGGATCATGTCGTCGAAGCCGGCCTGGACGTCGCGTCCGGGCGCATCGTGATCGCCGGTTGCACAGACTACTTCCCTGACGCCATGCGCATCGAAACCGCGCCGGGGACCTATCGGGTGCGCGCGTCCTATGGCGCGCTCGATACGCTGTCGGAGGACGGCCTGGAGAGAGACGATCATTACAGGCTGCAGCTCTGGCCGGCCCCCTCAAATCGCCGTGCGGGTCTTGAAGCAACGGCCGACATAGGCAGACACGGTGGCGCCGTTGGTCGTTGCCGGCTCTTGATCCATGCTATGGAGAGAAGACGGAATCGAGCTCTCCCCCATGGCCAAATCCACCCTCTCCTTCGTCTGCCAGAACTGCGGCGCGGCGTATAATCGCTGGCAGGGCAAGTGCGATTCCTGCGGCGAGTGGAACACGCTGGCCGAGGAAGACACCACGGGCTCGGTGCCGGTCTCGATCCGCAGCAAGCGCAAGGGGCGGACGTTTGCGCTGGAATCGCTGTCCGGCAAGACCCAGGACGCGCCGCGGCTGTCGTCGGGCATGGCCGAGCTCGACCGCGTCACCGGCGGCGGCTTCGTTCGCGGCTCGGTGCTGCTGGTCGGCGGCGATCCCGGCATCGGAAAATCCACGCTATTGACCCAGGCCACCAGCATGATGGCGCGCGCCGGCCATCGCGCGGTCTACATCTCTGGCGAAGAAGCGGTCGCGCAGGTGCGGCTCCGCGCCGAGCGGCTCGGGCTGGCGGACGCGCCGGTGCAGCTCGCCTCCGAAACCTCGGTCGAGGACATCGTCTCGACGCTGTCGGAAGGCGCGGTGCCGCGGCTGATCGTGATCGATTCGATCCAGACCATGTGGACCGACACGGTCGAATCCGCGCCCGGCACGGTGACCCAGGTCCGCGCCTCGGCGCAGGCCCTCATTCGCTTCGCCAAGAAGACCGGGGCAACGATCATCCTGGTCGGGCATGTGACCAAGGACGGCCAGATCGCCGGCCCCCGCGTGGTCGAGCACATGGTCGATGCGGTGCTGTCGTTCGAGGGCGAAGGCTCGCAGCAGTTCCGTATCCTGCGCTCGGCGAAGAATCGCTTCGGCGCGACCGACGAGATCGGCGTGTTCGAGATGACCGGGCTCGGCCTGCGCGAGGTCACCAATCCCTCGGAATTGTTCCTCTCCGAACGCGAGCTCGGCAGTCCCGGTACCGCGGTGTTCGCCGGCATCGAGGGCACCCGCCCGGTGCTGGTCGAGTTGCAGGCGCTCGTGGCGCCGACCTCGCTCGGCACGCCGCGCCGTGCCGTGGTCGGCTGGGACCCGAGCCGGCTGTCGATGGTGCTGGCGGTGCTGGAAGCGCATTGCGGCGTCAAATTGTCCGGACATGACGTCTATCTCAATGTCGCCGGCGGCCTGCGCATCCAGGAGCCGGCCGCGGACCTCGCAGCCGCCGCCGCGCTGGTATCCTCGCTGGTCAATGCGCCCCTGCCGACCGACGCGGTCTATTTCGGCGAGATTTCGCTGTCGGGCGCGATCCGCCCGGTGGCGCAGACCCCGGCCCGGCTGAAGGAGGCCCTCAAGCTCGGCTTCGGCCGCGCCATCCTGCCCGAATCGGCCCGCGGCGATGGTGGCGGCGATAGCGGGCTTTCGCTGAACAGCGTCGGTAACCTGACCACGCTGGTCGCCGAAATTGCGGCGCGCGGGACGCCCCGCGGCGGCCGGGCTGCGCCACGGGACGACCAGGGCGGCTCCAGGGGCGCTGATGCGGCTGAGAAAAATGCCACACCGGCCCGATTCCGACGCGAGACCAGCTAAAGCGGACGTGACGTATCAGCCCCCCGCCGCTATACATCCGGCGCGCGGGACAGGTGGTGTTGCGGCCTTGCCGAATGCCCCCGATGCGCCTCAGTTAGGACGGCACCGACTTTGCCGATTCGCGAGCCCTTAACAGCGGACCCAAACGTACCAGCGGACCTGACCAGCCGATGCCCATAACGATACTCGATCTCGTCCTGCTCGGCGTGATGCTGATCTCGGGCCTGCTTGCCATGGTGCGCGGCTTCATGCGCGAGATCCTGTCGATCGCGGCCTGGGGCGCCGCTGCGCTGGTCACGCTGTATGCTTTCTCGAAGCTGCTGCCGACCGCCAAAACTTACTTCAATAACGACACGGTCGCGGCCGTGGTCGTGGTCGCCGGCGTCTTCATCGGCACGCTGATCGTGGTCTCGATCATCACGGTGCGAATCTCGGACATGATCCTGGATTCCCGGATCGGCGCGCTTGACCGCACCCTCGGCTTCCTGTTCGGCCTCGCCCGCGGCCTCCTGATCGTGGTCGTGGCGTTCATGTTCTTCACCTGGCTGGTTCCGGACAAGCAGCGGCCCGACTGGGTCACCGGCGCGAAGTCCCGGGTGGTGCTGCAGGGAACCGGGGATTGGCTGATGGCGCTCTTGCCTGATGACCCCGAGAACACCATCTTAAAGAAGTTCAAGAAGAATAAGCCCGACGACGATTCTGCGGCTGATACCAACGATCAGGCAACGCCGGCGTCGGGCGATGGCTACAGCAAACCTGCGCGTGACAGCTTGAAAAAGCTGATCGAGAAACCCGCGGGCCGATAACTTATTTGGGCCCCTTGCGAGAGGCGATGAACGAGATGCAAACCCCTTCCGATCACGCCGCCCAGATGGATCTCGACCTCGGGCCGATCGAAAAGCAGGAACATCTCCGACAAGACCACCGGGACGACGATTTCAGATACCACCCCGATCTTGATGGCGACACGCTCCGCGAGGAATGCGGCGTGTTCGGCGTCTTTGGCCACCCCGAGGCCGCCGCGATCACCGCGCTCGGCCTGCACGCCCTGCAGCACCGCGGCCAAGAGGCCGCCGGCATTGTCTCCTTTGACGGCGGCCGCTTCCACAGTGAACGCCGCCTCGGCCTGGTGGGCGATGCCTTCTCCCGCCGCGAGGTGATCGATCGCCTGCCCGGCAACGCCGCGGTCGGCCATGTCCGCTACTCCACCACCGGCGGCACCATCCTGCGCAACGTGCAGCCGTTGTTCGCCGAGCTCAGCGCCGGCGGCTTTGCGGTCGGCCACAACGGCAACCTGACCAACGGCCTCACCCTGCGCCACGAACTGGTCAAGGGCGGCGCCATGATGCAGTCGACCACCGACACCGAGGTGATCCTGCATCTCGTCGCGCAGTCCAAGCGCACCCGCTTCATCGACCGTTTCATCGAGGCGCTGCGCACCATCGAGGGCGCCTACGCGCTGGTCGCGCTGACCAACAAGAAGCTGGTCGGCGCCCGCGATCCGCTCGGCATCCGCCCGCTGGTGCTCGGCGATCTCGACGGCCATCCGATCCTGACCTCGGAGACCTGCGCGCTCGACATGATCGGCGCGAAGTATGTCCGCGACATCGAGCCCGGCGAGATCATCGTGTTCGACGAGCGCGGCGCGCACAGCCACAAGCCGTTCCCGCCGAAGCCGGCGCGGCCCTGCATCTTCGAGTACATCTATTTCGCGCGGCCGGATTCGATCGTCGGCGGCCGCTCGGTGTACGACGTGCGCAAGGCGTTCGGCGCCCAGCTCGCGCGCGAGAGCCATCCCGAGGTCGACGTCGTGGTGCCGGTGCCGGATTCCGGCGTGCCCGCCGCGGTCGGCTACAGCCAGTATTCCGGCGTGCCGTTCGAGCTCGGCATCATCCGCAACCACTATGTCGGCCGCACCTTCATCCAGCCGACCCAGACCGTGCGCGAGCTCGGCGTGCGCATGAAGCATTCGGCCAACCGCGCCGCGATCGAGGGCAAGCGCATCATCCTGATCGACGACTCGCTGGTGCGCGGCACCACCTCGAAGAAGATCGTGCGCATGATGCGCGATGCCGGCGCCCGCGAGGTGCATTTCCGCCTCGCCTCGCCGCCGATCCTGTATCCCGACTATTACGGCATCGATCTGCCCGATCGCGGCGGCCTCCTGGCGGCGACCCATTCGCTCGAGGAGATGCGCGACATCATCGGCGCCGACTCGCTCGCCTTCCTGTCGATCGACGGCATGTACCGCGCGATGGGCTATGAAGGGCGCGACGCGGCCAATCCGAGATTCGCCGACCACTGCTTCACCGGCGCCTATCCGACCCACCTCACCGACCAGAGCGAAACCGAGGCCCCGCCGCGCCAGCTCTCGCTGCTGGCCGAGGCGAGCTGACGGAGCGCGCCATGCAGCCGATCATGGGCATCCTCTGTGGGATGCTGCTGGTCGGCTTCATCGTGTTTGCCTTCCGACAGGGCATGAAGGTGACGCCCGACAATTCGGGCAACGGCACCAACAGCAGCAATATGGACCAGGGGCCCGGCCCCTAGCCGAAACCGCAGGAATTCGTCATGGCCGGGCTTGTCCCGGCCATTTCCGTCTGTAATACCCGCCGCAAGATATGGACGGACAGACATGACAAAACCCCTCGCCTCCCGTATTGCCCTCGTGACCGGCGCCTCGCGCGGCATCGGCTATGCGACATCCGTCGCGCTGGCCAAGGCCGGCGCGCATGTCGTGGCGGTGGCGCGCACGCAAGGCGGGCTGGAAGAGCTCGACGACGAGATCCGCAAGGACGGCGGCAGCGCCACGCTGGTGCCGCTCTCGCTGACCGATTACGACGGCATCGCGCGGCTCGGGCTCGCGCTGCATGAACGCCATGGCAAGCTCGATATCCTGGTCGGCAACGCCGGCACCGCCGGCCCGTCCTCGCCACTCGGCCATATCGAGCTGAAGCCGTGGAACGACGTGTTCGCGATCAACGTCACCGCCAATTTCCAGCTGATCCGCTGCATGGACCCGCTGCTGCGGCAGTCCGACGCCGGCCGTGCGGTGTTCGTGACATCAGGCGTGGCGCACAAGGCCAACGCGTATCTCGGCCCCTATGCCGCCTCGAAGGCCGCGCTCGATGCGCTGGTGCGCTCCTGGGCCAACGAGACCGCCAACACGGCGCTGCGCGTCAACCTGTTCAGCCCCGGCCCGATCCGCACCCGGATGCGCGCGCAGGTGTTTCCCGGCGAAGACCCGATGACGCTGGATACGCCCGACATGGCCGCCGAATTCATGGTGCCGATGTGTTCGCCCGCATGGACCCAAACTGGCAAGCTCTACGACTACAAGGCGCGCACGCTGCGGAGCTTTCAGCCGCCTGCGTAACCATATCCGGCCGCCGTCATTGCGAGGAGCGGCAGCGACGAAGCAATCCATGCGCCCGTATCCGCGGAAGAATGGATTGCTTCGCTGCGCTCGCAATGACGGTGGTACCCGTTGACACCCTCCCCGCCCCGCGATTGACTGCCCTCCTCAAGCGGGACGCCCCGCCAAGAAAAATCTCGGGAGGCATCATGACGCCGACGTTCAATCGCGCGCGCTCCATTCTGTCCGGATTG
Source organism: Bradyrhizobium sp. USDA 3240 (assembly GCF_054063295.1). Taxonomy (NCBI): domain Bacteria; kingdom Pseudomonadati; phylum Pseudomonadota; class Alphaproteobacteria; order Hyphomicrobiales; family Nitrobacteraceae; genus Bradyrhizobium; species Bradyrhizobium sp. USDA 3240. The sequence goes on along the minus strand of NZ_JBSSGD010000002.1, from coordinate 8,252,443 downwards.
TTTCTCTCCGCCGGCATCGCATCAGCAGCCTTTTTCGCTCAGCCAAAGCCCGCCCATGCCGGTGACGTTCCGACCTTCGCGGTCGACGCCTCGTGGCCCAAGCAGCTGCCGAACAACTGGATCATCGGCCAGGTCGGCGGCATCACCGTCGACTGGCAGGGGCATATCTGGGTGGTGCACCGGCCGCGCTCGCTGAGCGATGGCGAGAAGGCGGCAAGCCTCACCCCGCCGCGCGCGAAATGCTGCGTGGCGGCACCGCCGGTGCTCGAATTCGATGTCGACGGCAATCTGCTGCGCGCCTGGGGCGGCCCCGGCGACGGCTATCAATGGGTCGGCCGCGAGCACGGCATCGAGGTCGACGAACGCGGCTTCGTCTGGATCGGCGGCAATGCCGACGACGACAGCGCGATCCTGAAATTCTCGCTCGACGGCAAATATCTCGGCCAGATCGGCAAGATCGCAGCCCGTACCAACAGCAACGACACCACCCAGCTCGGCCGCCCCGCCGAGATGGCGATCGACAAGGCTGCCAACGAGCTCTACATCGCCGACGGCTACGGCAACCGCCGCGTCATCGTGTACGACGCCACCACGCTGGCCTACAAGCGGCACTGGGGCGGCTACGGCAAGCTGCCCACCGACGACAAGCAGCCGCCCTACGATCCGAGCGCCGCGGTGCAGGAGCAGTTCGGCAATCCCGTGCATTGCATCAAGATCGCCAATGACGGGCTGGTCTATGTCTGCGACCGCAGCCAGGACCGCATCCAGGTGTTCCAGAAGAACGGCACCTTCGTGAAGGAATGGTTCTACGAGAAAAACACCCGCGGCGACGGCGCCGTGTTCGATCTCGCGCTGTGGCCGGATCCGAAGCAGACCTATCTGCTCAACGCCGACGGCGCCAACAACGAGATCCGCGTGCTGAAGCGCGACGACGGCAGCGTGGTCGGCACCTTCGGCCATAGCGGCCGCAATGCCGGACAGTTCGCCCTGCTCCACGTCATGGCGGTCGACCAGAAGGGCAACGTCTACACCGGCGAGGTCGAGGGCAAGCGGATCCAGAAATTCAAGCTGACCTCGGATGCGCTCAAGTAGCAATGACGGCAGGATGACGCTTCGACGCAGCTCATCCGGCTTTATGCGGATTGCCGCTCGCCAAAGGAAAGGGTAAGCGGGAACCCGACGACCGCCACAAGGCCCCATAAGAGGGCCGTTGCGGAAAAAATAGACAGTGGAGGGAATGTCTCATGACGACGACGCTCGCACGGCGCCACGCCGTGCTTCTCGCTTGCGCTGCACTCGCCCTTGCAACGCCAGCCTTTGCACAGGACAAGAACGTCAAGATCGGCGTGCTGAACGACATGTCCGGCCTCTATGCCGACATCGGCGGGCCCAATTCGGTGGCCGCGGCCAACATGGCGGTGGAAGACTCCGGCCTGCGCGCCAAGGGCTGGAAGATCGAGGTGGTCAGCGGCGACCACCAGAACAAGCCCGACGTCGGCGTCAACATCGCGCGCAACTGGATCGACAACGACAAGGTCGACATCATCACCGATACGCCGAACTCCGGCGTCGCGCTGGCGGTGAGCAACCTTGCCAAGGAGAAGAACTCGATCGTGCTCAATTCGGGCGCGGCGACCGCCGATCTGACCGGCAAGGCCTGCAACGCCAACACGATCTCCTACACGTTCGACACCTACATGCTCGCCAACGGCACCGGCAAGGCGCTGACCAAGGCCGGCGGCGACACCTGGTTCTTCCTCACCGCCGACTACGCCTTCGGCCACGCGCTGGAGCGCGACACCTCGGCGGTCGTCACCGCGAACGGCGGCAAGGTGCTCGGCGGCGTCAAGCACCCGCTCAACACCGCGGACTTCTCCTCGTTCCTGCTGCAGGCGCAGGCCTCCAAGGCCAAGATCATCGGCCTCGCCAATGCCGGCGGCGACACCACCAACGCGATCAAGCAGGCGTCCGAATTCGGCATCACCGCGGGCGGACAGAAGCTCGCGGCGCTGCTGCTGTTCGTCAACGACGTGCATGCGCTGGGCTTGAAGATCGCGCAGGGCCTCACCTTCACCGAGTCGTTCTATTGGGACATGAACGACCAGACCCGCGCCTGGTCGAAGCGCTTCCAGAAGGTCTCGCCCAAGAACGCGATGCCCTCGATGACGGTGGCCGGCGTCTATGCCGGCGTGCTGCATTATCTCAAGGCATTGGACGCGATGGGCGGCAATCCGCATGACGGCGCCAAGGTCGTCGCCAAGATGAAGGAGATCCCGACCGACGATCCGCTGTTCGGCAAGGGTCCGTTACGGATCGACGGCCGCCGCATCATCCCGGCCTATCTGTTCGAGGTGAAGAAGCCGGAAGAGTCCAAATATCCGTGGGACTATTACAAGCTGATCGCCACCATCTCGCCGGAGGACGCCGCCAAGCCGCTCGAGGCCAGCGATTGTCCGCTGGTGAAGAAATAAGCGAGCTCTGTGGGGTGGATTAGCCGACTACGTCCGCCGTAGCTCAACGAGCGAAGGCGGAAGGCGTAATCCACCATCTTTTCACGGAACGAAGTTGGCGGGTTACGCTTCGCTAACCCGCCCTACTCCGATCACTTCGCCGCCGACTTCGCCTTCGCCGGCGCCGGCAGCGATGTCCATTCCCTGTCGGCACGCGGGCCGCCGGGATCGCCGGTCAGGCCGACGAGTTGTCCGGGCTGAGCGTCGAACGTCGGCGTCCAGGTCTGGGTCTGGCACAGCAGCTTGAGCAGGCACCCCTTGAGCTTCAGCCGGTCGGACCGATCGCGCCACAGCGAGACCGAGTAGGACTTGCCGTCCTCGGCATTGTAGATGTCGCCGTCGAACCGGCCCTCCGGCGACAGCTTCAATCCCAGGATCAGCTGATGGCCGAGCAGCGCGCGCGTGCGCTTGTCGGGATCGGGATTGAAGCCGTCGCGGAACGGCTGGCCGCGCGGATCGAGCGGATCCTTCATCCACACGATGAAGCCGCAGATGCGGTCGCGCGCCGCGCCGCAACGCTCGAGGCGGATGCGTGCGCGTCCGTCCTCGGTCAGCCAGGTGCCGCTCGGATCGCTCGATGCGATCACTTCGGCATGGCCGGTCGAGCTCATCAGAATGGCGGCGACCAGGCCGCGCAGAAACAGGCGAACCATGTAATTCATTCGACAGCACCTTTCATTGTCGGGATCGTTGCGGCAGGCGCGAAGCGCGCCTCACTTCAGTTGCGCCATGAAGGCATCGGCACCCTTGTCGATGCCGGCGGTGGCGGCGGCGAGATCGCCGACGCTGGCCTTGATGTCGTAGGCGCCGGGATACTGCTTGCTGACGTAGGCGCCGAGCAGGCGCGCGGTCGAACTGTCGAACATCTCGACGGCATAGATCACCGAGCCGGTCATCGTGCCCTCGCCGTCACGCGCGGCCTGCACGCCGTTGTAGATCGCGCCGGCCATGTCGAAGCGCGACAATGTGCCGAGCACCGGCGTGTTGGCGACCGCGCCGGTCAGCGTCAGCCGTACGCGAAACGTGTTCGGCCCGCGCGTATTCACCAGCGTGAAGCGGCCCCGCAATTTGTCGGCGAAGCGGGTCTGCATGTAGGCGGCGAGCGTCTCCTTGTCCTTCTCGGACATGTCGCCGAACTGATGATCCGCGCCGCGATAGATCACGACCGGATCGAGCATCACCTTGTTGTAGCTCCGCCAGTCGACCGGCGGCGCATAGCGGTACGGCACACGGCCCGACGAGTCGGACGTGTCAGGCGTCATGTAGGCCGACGAGGCCACGTCCGAATAAGCCACCGGCGTGACGGCGGCACATCCTCCGGCGAGGACGCAAAGCGCCATCGCTCCCAGACCGCGCGCGGCGATCGAGCTCTCCATTCCAATCTCCTCATCCGAGCTAAAGCGGAAGAGCAGCTCGGCCGCAGCCGCGTCCGGGGCTGAAGTTACGGCTGCGGCCGTCACTGCCGATCTGGCTCGCCCTCACGGCGCCGCCAGATCTTGCCTCAGTGCGATAACTATAAAACCGACCAGTTGGTTTGTAAAGTTGCGATCGCGGGAACGCATCAGAAAAATCGGGCGATCGAAACGTCGTGGAAAACCGGTGAGCTGCGTCGCGAAATGACGGCCTCGCGCTGTCACAAACCCGCGATACCTCTCGTGCTAACGCACCAATTGCCGGGGGATTTTAGGGGCCCGGTGCCGACCCAACGCCGCCAAGCGATCCATATTCCGCTTGGGCGGCGTTGTGCTTTCGGATCACGCCGGACATTCAGCCACGCTTGCGCGCCGATGCCGGCTTTGCGGCCCGTGCGCCGGCAGGCCGCGGCGATGCCGTGCGCGTCGCCGTCGCCTTGGATGGCTTTGCGGCCGGCGGCGCGCCCTGCTCGATCGCCGTCCACTTGCTGTCGTCGAGCAATCGCTCGAACAGGCGATCCCGCTCGCCGTCGGTCAGCGACGACAGGCCGAACAACGAACTCAGCAGCAGCCCCCGCGCCGCGGCCCAGCGCAGCAGCGCCAGATCCGGATCGCGCGCCTCGGCCTTCATCAGCGCGATCTTCTTGATGTCGACATCGCGCGGCATCGCCATCAATTCGGGATTCTCGTTCATCGCAGCCAGCAGTGCGAATGCCCCGGCTCGCGGCGTCGAGATTGCCTCCTTGAGCGTTGCGATCTGCGCCGCCAGTTCCGGCTGATCCGTGGTCTCGCGCGCCTTTTCGAGGTAGCGGGTCGAGAACCCCTCGAAATGCGCCATCTGCTGCTCGAGCAGAGCGCGCAGCACCGCTTCCTTGGTGCGAAACTGATGCATCACGCCGCCCTTGCTGAGCCCGCTCTCGCGCGCAATCGCGTCCAGCGTCAGGCGCCCCGGACCATCGCGCGTCACGATGGTGATCGCGGCGTCGAGTGCGGCGTTGCGGGAGCGTTCGGAGCGGGAAGGATTATCCATAGGGTACTCGATAAATGGTGGTACGCAGGAAGGAGTCGCGTGAAAGCGCAGTATCTCAGCGGCCTCGATCAATCTCAAGCGCGGCATCCGGTTCTGCCAGGCCGCGCCAACCGCGCGCCCGACATGCCGGCGCCGGCATCGGGCGGCGCCATACCCCATCGATCATCGGGCTATCCGATCGCTCGCGCGCATGGGCCTTCGGCGCCGCGAACCTTTTGCAGCAGGCGGCGGCGCAGACCGTAAAGGAACCCGTGAGCCATTCGGCCGATGACCTTCTCTCCCCGGCCACGGCGGCGGGCAACCGATTCCGCGTCGGCATAACTGGCGGCGACGATCGTGCCGTGTCTGTTGCCATCGAGCTTCAGGTCGGTGAGATAGACTAGGCCGCGCGACGTCAGCAACGCCGCCTGCGCGTCGCTGAAGCGGGTCAACTCATCGCAGATATCAATGGCCTCGTTGTCCACCATGCTCATCCTGCCGAGGCGGCCTCAGGGAACGAGGCGCGCATCTTCATCCCGCATCAGCCTTATACAAACCAACCGGATGGTTTGTAAACAGGCAGAATGACGCAATCCGCAAGATCCGGCCAGGACGCATCGGCGTGTCGGATCGGTGCCTTCGCATTCGTCCTCGAAGCATCGATCAGCCAGCACTCGGAGCACGCGAACGATGACACAGCAGCGCCACACGGCAGAAACCGAAGTCAGAACAATCATCGAAGCCTGGGCGGACGCGGTCCGCCGACACGACTATACGGGCGTCCTCGCCCATCACGATCAGGACATCGTGATGTTCGACGTGCCGCCACCGCTCCAGTCACGCGGACTTGATGCGTACAGGAAGACCTGGGATCTGTTCTTCGGCTGTCAGCGTTCCTCCTACGCCTTCGATATCGAGGACATCGCGATCACGGCCGGCGATGACGTCGCCTTCGCCGTTGCGGTGATGCGATGCGGCCCGCGCGACGACACGTTCCAGTTCAGGCTCACGATCGGACTGCGCAAGATCGACGGCAGCTGGCAGATCACGCACGAGCACCATTCGGTGCCGGCGACTGATTAAGACGTAGGGTGGGTTAGGCGAAGCCGTAACCCACCAACTTTCGGCGCCGCACGAGGGCGGCGGGTTACGCTACGCTAACCCGCCCTACGCCTTCTTCGCCGTCGCACGCCAGGCGATGGCGAGCGCGAGCAGCAGCAGCGCGCCGGCCAGATAGAACGGCGCACCGGGCAGCTTCACGGACACGTTGTCGCCGATGAAATACGCAAACGTCAGCGTGAACAGGAACGGGCCGATCAATTCCGACATACTCTGCACGCTCGATGTCGCGCCCTGCAACTGGCCCTGTTGATCGGCGGCGACGAGTTGCGTCGTCAGGGCCTGGGTCGCGGCGCCCGAGATGCCCCACAACGCCATCACGGGAATGCCGATCCAGAACAGCTGGCCTGATGGCGCCGCGCCGAAGATCACGAAGCCCAGGGCGCCGCAGACGAGGCCGAGGAACAGCGCGTTGCGCTCGCCGAGCCGCTGCACGATCGGGCCGATCGCCGCGCCCTGCACGATCATGCCGCAGAGCCCGACCAGCGCCAGCGTCGCACCGACGGTGCCGGTGTCCCAGCCATAGCGATAGGTGGCGTACAGCACGAACACCGAGGGCAGCACGACATGCGCGAGCTGGCCGAAAAAGGTCGCCAGCGACAGGCCGGCCAGCGTCCGGTTCGCGCGCAGAAAATGCAGCGCGCCGATCGGATTGGCGCTCTTCCATTTGAACGGCGCACGCCGCTCGACCGGCAGCGATTCCGGTAGGATGAACAGGCCATAGAGGCCGTTGACGAAGCTCAGGCCAGCCGCCGCCCAGAACGGCAGCCGCGGATCGATCTCGCCGAGCAGGCCACCCAGCGCCGGTCCCAGAATAAAACCCGCGCCGAACGCGACGCCGATCTTGCCGAACATCGCGGCGCGCTGCTCCGGCGCGGTGACGTCGGCGATATAGGCGAACACGGTCGAGATGCTCGACGAGGTGATGCCTGAGATCGCCCGCCCGATGAACAGCCAGATCAGGTTCGGCGCCAGCGCCATCAGTACGTAATCTGCGGCGAGGCCGAAATTCGACAGCAGGACCACCGGCCGGCGGCCGAAGCGATCGGACAGCGCGCCCAGGATCGGCGAGCAGACGAACTGCATCAAGGCCCAGATCGAGCCGAACACGCCGAAGATGCGCGCCGCATTGGCGGTGTCGTTGTTGACGAAGCCTTCGATCAGCTTGGGCAGGATCGGGATGATGATCCCGAGCGCGAGCATGTCGAGCAGCAGGGTGATGAAGATGAAGATCACCGCGCCACTGCGTGCCTGCGGAACAGCCGCAGGATGGGCTTCGGCGTCGCCGCTCACGACGGCCGCTTGCGCTTGTGGGCGAACGGATTGGCCTTCTCGCGCAGCGTGATCCGGATCGGCGTGCCCGGCAGATCGAAGGTCTCGCGCAGCGAGTTGGTGAGGTAGCGCAGATAGGATCTCGGGATCGCATCGGCGCGCGAGCAGAACAGCACGAAGCTCGGCGGGCGCGCCTTGACTTGCGTGATGTAGTTCAGCTTCAGCCGACGGCCCGAGACGGACGGCGGCGGGCTGGCCTGGATTGCCTGCTCGAACCAGCGATTGAGCGCCGCAGTCGGCAAGCGCCGGTTCCAGACGGCATAGGCCTCCTGGATCGCAATCATCAGGCGGTCGATGCCCTCACCCATCAGGCCGGAGACGGCGACGATCGGCGCGCCCTTGACCTGGGGCAGCCAGTGGTCGGCATCGGTGCGCAGCTGCGAGATCTGGTTGGGCTTGCGCTCGACGAGGTCCCATTTGTTGACCGCGAGCACGATGGCACGGCCCTCGCGCTCGATCAGGTCGGCGATACGCAGATCCTGCTCCTCGAACTTGTTCTGCGAGTCCATCATCATCACGACGACTTCGGCGAAGCGCACCGCGCGCAACGCGTCGGCGACCGAAAGCTTCTCCAGCTTCTCCTCGATCCGCGAGCGGCGGCGCAGGCCGGCGGTATCGAACACGCGGAACTGGCGGCCCTGCCAGGTGATCTCGACCGCAATAGAATCGCGCGTGGTGCCGGCCTCGGGGCTGGTCAGCAGCCGCTCCTCGCCGAGCAGATGGTTGATCAGCGTCGACTTGCCGGCGTTGGGCCGGCCGACGATCGCAACCCGGATCGGGCGCTGCGCGGCCTCCTCCTCCGAGATGTCCTCGTCATCCTCGCCCTCGTCGTCTTCCTCTGGCGTCGCGGGCACCAGCGCGCTCAGCGCCTCGTGGAGGTCGCCCATGCCCTCGCCATGCTCGGCCGAGATCTGCACGGGATCGCCGAGGCCGAGCGCGTAGGATTCCATTGCGCCGATCTCGCCGTGCTTGCCCTCGGCCTTGTTGGCGATCAGCAGCACCGGCTTGTTGGCCTTGCGGGCGAAGTCGGCAAAGGCGCGATCGGTCGGCGTCAGGCCGACACGGGCGTCGATCACGAACATCAGCGCGTCAGCGAGCTCGATCGCGGTTTCGGTCTGCTCCTGCATCCGCGCCGTCAGCGAGCCCTTGGCGCCCTCATCGAGCCCCGCGGTGTCGATGATGGTGAAGTCGAGATCGTAGAGCCGCGCCTGGCCCTCGCGACGGTCGCGGGTCACGCCGGGCTCGTCGTCCACCAGCGCGAGCTTCTGGCCGACCAGCCGGTTGAACAGCGTCGACTTTCCGACATTGGGCCGGCCGATAATGGCGATGGTAAAAGACATGGATCATCCAGGCGCCGCGGCGCGGCGCGCGTCTAATGAATTGAAGCAGGAGCCTAGCGCGCGATGCGATTGGGTTGAACCGTCATCGCGCTTTAGATTGTTGTTTTAGCATGATCTTTTCGGAAAACCGCTTCGCACTTTTCCGGATCATGCTCTAGCGGCTAAATCCGCCGCTCGGTAGCGGCGCGGGGAACGCGCCGCCGGATTGTTGCGAGGTCTGGGTCTGCTGCGCCGGCGCCGCAGGCTGTGCCTGCTGGTCGTCGGCCGGCGGCGCGGTGGTGCGGCGGCGGACAATCTTCTTCGGCTTCGGCTCGGGCGGCAGCGCGGCGGGCGCGCCCTCGTCCGGCGCCCCGGCGTCGGGAGCAGCGGCCTGATCTGCCGCGGGTGCGGCGCGCTTGGTGTGCTTCTTGGCGCCCTTCGGCGGCTCCGGCGGCGGAGCCGGCTGGGCGGCCGCTGCCGCGGCGTTCTGCTGGTCGAGCTGCTCCTGCTGCGAGCCCTTGTACAATTCCTTCGGCACGCCCTGCTCGAGGCCGGGCACGCCTTCCGGGAACACCGGCTTGCGGTCACCGGCCAGCTTCTTCTTGGTGTCGAGGAAGTCGAGCAGATCGCTCGGATCGAAATTGGCCATACCGCCACCGCCGCAGCCGGCCAGCGCGCTGCAAAGCGCTGTCAGAACTGCGGCTGCGATCAGGCGTTGCGAGCGGCGCATGGTCGATCTCTCACTCAAACTCGGGTTTCGCGCCGGTTCAGCTTTTGGCGACCGGCGGCAACAAGGCCTGCAGCGCTTCGGCGCGCGAACGCAGGCTCGGCGGCGTCTCGCCGTCATTGGCAATCTGGTCGAGCCACTGCCGCGCGGCGGTGGCATCGTTGGCGCGCCAGGCCGACAGCGCCAGCAACTCGCGCGCGGAGTGGCGGAACGTCGAGTCCTTCGACTTCGCCATGCCCTCGAGCCGTTGCACCATGTTCGGATAGGTCGTGGTGTCCATCACCATCTGCGCGGCACGAATCCGCGCTAGATCCTGATCGGGACCGCCGACGCTGCGGTCGGCTGCGATCTCGTCATAGAGTTTCGCGGCGGCCGGCTGATCGCGGGTCGCGACCTCGGCGGCCATGCGCAGCCGCGCCAGATTGCGGTAGCCGGACGGCGCCTTGGTGATCAGGTCGGCGAAGGCGGCCTCGGCTTCGGCGTGCTTGTTCTGGTCCGACAGCTCGACGGCGCGGTCGAACGCCGCACCGGCCTCGGCGGCCTTCTTGCCCTCGAGATATTGGTAGCCACGCCAGCCACCGACGCCTGCGACCACCAGGATCGCCAGCGCGATGATGAAAAGCGAGTACTTGTCCCACAGCTTCTTGAGCTGATCGCGACGGACTTCCTCGTCGACTTCGTCAAATAATTCAGACACTTAAGGCTATCCCATCCCCTCGGGACCGCGAATCTCGGCGGAGCGCAGCCCCTACCTGATCCCCACATCGCGGCGGCGTTACCCTAACGGTGTGGCAGAGGCAAGGCAAAGCCAGGCGGATCAAAGCGTTAACCGGGGAAGTTTGTCCTACGCCGGCCTATGCCCCTGTCGAGATGCTTTCCCGCAGCTGGCGCTTGATCACCTTGCCGTTGGCGTTGCGCGGCAGCGGCTCCGCGGTCAGCGCCATCGTCTCCGGCACCTTGTAGTCGGAGAGACGCTCGGCGCACCAGGCGCGCAGGCTCTCGGCACTCACGTCGGTGCGGGTCACGATCACGGCGTGCACGCGCTCGCCGAGCACCGGGCATGGTTTTGCGATGATCGCGCTCTCGATCACGGCCGGATGGCCTGAAAGCACGGACTCGACTTCGGCGGAATAGATCTTGAGGCCGCCGCGGTTGATCATGTCTTTCTGGCGATCGAACACGCGGACGAAGTTGTCGGCATCGACCGAGCCGAGATCGCCGGAATGCCAGAACCCGGCCGTGAAGCTTTCGGCGGTCGCCTTCGGATTGTTCCAGTAGCCCTTGATGACGGAAGCGCTGCGGATCCAGAGCTCGCCGATCTCGCCGCGCGGCACCTCGTGGCCATCGGCGCCCATTACCACGATCTCGGCGCCGGGACACGGCAGGCCGACGCTGTCGATATGCGCCGCGGTCAACTCACCCGGCATCAAGGTCGAGGGCGACGTGGTCTCGGTCGCGCCATAGCAGTTCGCGAGCTTGAGGCCGGGAATCTTGGCGTTGAGCTTTTCGATGGTCGCGACCGGCATCGGCGCGCCGCCGAAGCCGCCGATCCGCCAGCTCGACAGGTCGGTGCTGTCGAAATCCGGCTGCATCAGGCAGAGATTGTACATCGCCGGCACCATCACCGTGTAGGTGACGCGCTCGCGCGCCGCGACCTTCAGATACTCCGACGCCTTGAACTCCGGCATGATGATCAGCGCGCCGGCAGAGCGCGCCATGGTGGTGACGTTGGCGACCGCGCCGGTGACATGCGCGAGCGGCACCGCCGCGATCGAGCGATCGGTCTTGGTCAGCTTCAGGCAAGATGCGAACACCATCGAGGAGTGGATGATGTTGCAATGGGCGAGCATCGCGCCCTTCGGCCGGCCCGTGGTGCCCGAGGTGTAGAGGATCATCGCGGTGTCCTCCTCCCTCACCTCCGCCGGCGCTTGCACCGGCGCGTTGTCGCGCAGGCCTGCGAATTGCGATGTGCCGTCGTCGCCGACCGAGACGCGATGCGTGAGGCCGGGAATGTCGGCGGCGTCGGGGATACGGTCGGCAAGCGCGGCCTCATGGACCAGCAGCTTGGCGCCGCAATCGTTCAGCACATAGGCGATCTCGGGCTTCTGCTGGCGTGTCGAGAGCAGCACGGTCACCAGCCCCGCATGGGCGGCGGCGAACATCGTCAGCACGAACTCGGTGCGGTTGCCGAGCAGGATCCCGACGCGGTCGCCCGGAACGAGGCCGAGCTTTGCAAAGCCGGCCGCGACCTTCGCCGATTGCTCGGCGACCTCGCGCCAGCTCAGGCGCGTCGCGCCGCAGACCAGCGCCTCGCCGTCGCCGTTCTGTGCGACGGCGTCCGCGATCATCGCCCACAGGCTGGCCGGCCGCTCGGCAAAGACAGGCACGACGCGGTCGCCGAAGCGCGGCTCGAGCCGCATGGCCGGAAGTGCGTGTTGCGACCAGTCCATGTGCGCCTCGTCAGCTCTTCTTCATGCCGTAGACGTGCTCCGGCCCGGGAAAGGCGCGGCTCTTCACGTCGCGCGCATAGCCCGCGATCGCTTCCTCGATCATCGGCCCGAGGTTGCCGTAGCGGCGCACGAATTTCGGCGCACGCGGCGACAGGCCGAGCATATCCTCCAGCACCAGCACCTGGCCGTCGCAGGCGGCGCTGGCGCCGATGCCGATGGTGGGAACAGCGATCGATTGCGTGATCTTGCGCGCCAGTGGCTCGGCGACCGCCTCGACCACGATCGAGAAAGCGCCCGCTTCCGCGATCGCCTTGGCGTCGTTCTCGATCGGCGCCCAAGTCTCCTCCTCGCGGCCCTGCGCGCGGAACGAGCCGAGCGTGTTGATCGATTGCGGCGTCAGCCCGATATGGCCCATCACGGGAATGCCGCGCTCGGACAGGAACGCCACCGTCTCCGCCATCCGCGCGCCGCCCTCGAGCTTGACCGCGCCGCACAGCGTCTCCTTCATGATCCGTACCGCCGACTGGAACGCCTGCTCCTTCGACCCCTCATAGGAGCCGAACGGCATGTCGACCACGACCAGCGCAGCTTGCGAGCCGCGCATCACGGCGCGGCCCTGCAGGATCATCATGTCGAGGGTAACGGGTACGGTGGTCTCGAAGCCATGCATCACATTGCCGAGGGAATCGCCGACCAGGATGGCGTCGCAATGCCGGTCGACCAGCGCCGCGGTGTGCGCGTGGTACGACGTCAGCATCACGATCGGTTCGCCATTTTTGCGGGCGCGCAGATCGGGCGCGGTCTTGCGCTTGATGGCGGATTGAACAGACATAGTCAGGCTCCCATGACAGGCACGCCGATCACGACCGGGTGGAACGCGAACGCCAGCGCCAGATAGACGATGACACCGACCGCGATCGCGATCAGGTCGTTGGTCGGACCGCCCACCGGGATCGGCGGCCCGCCGGCATCCGCGCGGCGCTTCAGCGAGATGCGGTCATAGACCGCCCAGCCGAGAAACGAGCCGAACAGGATGATCGAGCCGAGATCGCCATTGGCGAGCAGATGCGCGAACGCCCACAGCTTGACGCCCGCCAGCATCGGATGCTTCAGCGTGGTGTAGATGCGGCCGCGGATATAGGCGGCCACCACCAGGATCACGGCCGGCAGCATCAGCGCCACCGTGATGTGCTTGAACGCGGTCGGCGGCGTCCAGACGTCGATCCAGCCGGTCGCGCGGTAGTGGGCGAAGCCCCAGATGATCAGCGCGAGCCCGGCGAACGACACCAGCGAATAGACGCCCTTGTAGGCTCCCTCGCCCATTGCATTTACGATGCCGGCGCGCAGCTCGCGCAGGCTGGTCAGCACATGGATACCAAGGAACAGCACGAGACCCAGGATCATGACGAGCAGTCCCACGATGTTCCTCCCCTGATTGATTGCTGCCTTCGCGTAACATCTTCGCCGGGCGGGTGGCAATGCGCCACGCCCGGTGGCGGGTCACGGATTGCCGGTCGGCTTGGCCAGTTCGCGATTGTCGACATAGCGGATCATGATCGGCCGGCCGGCCAGCGCGCCACCGAGCCCGCCGGTGAATTTCAGCGGCAAACAGGCGCCGAGGGAGGCGTTGATCGCGTTGAGGTAGGTCGTGCGGGTATCCGCCGGGATACCTCGCGTCGCGAACGTCAGGCGCGGCGTGCCGATCATCTCGCCGGTCCGCTTGAAGCTGAAGCGCACCGACATCTGCATGCCCTCGCGCGCATCGTCCGCCGGCGGCGGTGCCCAGCAGGCGCGCAGCGCGGCGAACAGATCGCCGATGGTATCGAGATCATGATCCGGCTTGCGATACTTCTCGGCCTGCCCCTCGGGCGGCACCGTCAGGATCGTGAGCTGCAGATTTTCGCCGTACGGATAATTGATTTCGGGCAGACACGGCCCGTGGTTGAACACGCTGCAGTAAGAAGGGATGCAGGGCCCATAGTCGAGCACGCTGCAGGGCGTGTGTGCGAACGGCACAGGGTTTGTCTGCTGCCGCTGCCGCGCGCCAGCGGTGCCCGCGAGGGCAAGGGCCACGGCGATAGCGAGGCAAATGACGACGCGTCGGAACATGCGGTTGGACCCGGGATGCGCTCCGGGGAAAATGGTACCGTGGCGGGACCGGAGCAAGCGGGGCGACGTTCAATTCCTCGCGCTCGCCACAACCTCGCTGTCGTCGCCCGGCTTGACCGGGCGATCCAGTATTCCAGAGACAGCAGTGATCAATCGATAGGCCGCGGCGTACTGGGTCCCCCGGTCGAGCCGGGGGACGACACCGAGTATGTGGCGGCGCTACGCCTTCTTCTTCACGTCCTTGACGTTGGAGAAGGTGATGCCCTCGGCGCGCTCGCGGGTGTAGCCGAGATAGAACTCGTTCTTGGCCATGAACACGGGGTCGCCGTCGACATCGTCGGCGATGCCGGAATTGTTGGCGGCGACGAAGGCCTCCAGCTTCTTGCGGTCGTCGGACGAGATCCAGCGCGCCAGCGAGAATTCCGAGATCTCGAATTCGACCGGCAGCGAATATTCGGCATCGAGCCGCGCCTTCAGCACGTCGAGCTGCAGCGGGCCGACCACACCGACCAGCGCCGGGGCGCCGTCGCGCGGACGGAACACCTGCACGACGCCCTCCTCCGACATCTGTTGCAAGGCTTCCTTCAGCTTCTTCGCCTTCATCGCATCGGTCAGGCGGACGCGGCGGACGATTTCCGGCGCGAAGCTCGGTACGCCGACGAAGGTCAGATCCTCGCCCTCGGTCAGGGTGTCGCCGATCCGCAGGGTGCCGTGGTTGGGAATGCCGACCACGTCGCCGGCGAAGGCCTCGTCGGCCACCGAGCGATCCTGGGCGAAGAAGAATTGCGGGCTCGACAGGCTCATGTTCTTGCCGGTGCGCACCAGCTTGGCCTTCATGCCGCGGGTGAGTTTTCCGGAGCACAGCCGGGCGAACGCGATGCGGTCGCGATGGTTCGGATCCATGTTGGCCTGGATCTTGAACACGAAGGCGCTCATGCGCGGCTCCGCCGCCTCGACCTTGCGCAGATCGGAATCCTGCGCGCGCGGCGCCGGCGCGAACTTGCCGAGGCCCTCGAGCAAGTCGCCGACGCCGAAATTGCGCAGCGCGCTGCCGAAATAGACCGGCGTCAGATGCCCCTCGCGGAAGGCCGCGAGCTCGAATGGCTTGCAGGCTTCGGAGGCCAGCGCGAGCTCATCCCTGACCTCGGCGACGTCGAGATTGGGGTTGCGCTTGCCGAGATCGGCGATGTCGATCTGCTCGGTGGCGCCGGTCTTGGCGCCGCCGCCCTCGAGCAGCCGCACGCCGCCATTGACGACGTCATAGGTGCCGAGGAAGTCGCGGCCGCGGCCGACCGGCCAGGTCATCGGCGTGGTGTCGAGCGCCAGCGTCTTCTCGATCTCGTCGAGCAGATCGAACGTGTCGCGGCTCTCGCGGTCCATCTTGTTGATGAAGGTGATGATCGGGATGTCGCGCAACCGGCACACCTCGAACAGCTTGCGCGTACGCGCCTCGATGCCCTTGGCGGCGTCGATCACCATGACCGCGGAATCGACCGCGGTCAGCGTGCGATAGGTATCTTCCGAGAAGTCCTCGTGGCCCGGCGTGTCCAAGAGGTTGAACACCAGGTCGTTGAACTCGAAGGTCATTACCGAGGTGACGACCGAGATGCCGCGCTCGCGCTCGATCTTCATCCAGTCCGAGCGCGTGTTGCGCCGCTCGCCCTTGGCCTTGACCTGGCCCGCGAGATTGATGGCGCCGCCGAACAGCAGCAGCTTTTCCGTCAGCGTGGTCTTGCCGGCGTCCGGGTGCGAGATGATCGCAAAGGTGCGCCGGCGCGCCACTTCCTCGGAAAGCGGCGAGCGGGACGGAGATTCGGCTGAAACTGAGATGTCGGACATGGCGGGGCAGCGTTTGGCAGGGAAAACGGGCGCAATCAAGGGCGTTTTGTCGCAATGCGGAAGAGCCGCACCACCCACATATAGGCACGGGAAGGACGACCTTTTCCTCACCACACCATCCGCGGGGACGACGCTGCCTTATCCGGAGGGTTCGTTATGGCTTGGGCCATTCTGTTCACCGCAGGCCTGCTCGAGATCGGCTGGGCGATCGGGCTGAAATATACCGAGGGTTTCTCGCGGCTGGTGCCGTCGGTGCTGACGCTGGCGGCGATGGCCGGCAGCGTGATCCTGCTCGGCATCGCGCTGAAGACGCTGCCGATTGGAACCGCCTATGCGGTCTGGACCGGGATCGGCGCGGTCGGCACCGCGGCGCTCGGCATCATCCTGCTCGGTGAACCCGCGACCGCGATGCGGCTGGCCAGCATCGGGCTGATCGTGTCCGGCATCGTAGGCCTGAAGCTGGTCGGGTAATTATCTGAGAACCTGCACCGCCCAATAGGTCGCGGCCGCGACCGCGGCCGACGCTGGGATCGTGATCACCCAGGCATAGACGATCGAGCTCGCCACGTTCCAGCGCACGGCGGACAGCCGCCGCGCCGCGCCGACACCGACGATGGCGCCGGTGATGGTGTGGGTGGTCGACACGGGCACCCCGAGATAGGTCGCGATGAACAGCGTCGCGGCGCCGCCGGTCTCGGCGCAAAAACCCTGCATCGGCGTCAGCTTGGTGATCCGTAGCCCCATGGTGCGCACGATCCGCCAGCCGCCCATCAGGGTGCCCAGCGCCATCGCGCTCTGGCAGGCCAGCACGACCCAGAACGGAATCTCGAAGGTGTCGCCGAGATGGCCCTGCGAGTAGAGCAGCACGGCGATGATGCCCATGGTCTTCTGCGCGTCGTTGCCGCCATGGCCGAGCGAATAGAGCGACGCCGAGGCGAATTGCAGGATCCGGAAGGCGCGATCGACGGCGAATGGCGTCGAGCGCACCGAGAGCCAGGACACGATCGCAACCAGCACCAGCGCCAGCAGGAAGCCGACCAGCGGCGACAGCACGATGGCGAGCAAGGTCTTGGTGAGCCCGCCCCACACCGCCGCCGAGATGCCCGCCTTCGCCATGCCGGCGCCGACCAGGCCGCCGATCAGCGCGTGCGAGCTCGACGAGGGAATGCCGAGCGCCCAGGTGATCACGTTCCAAACGATCGCGCCGACCAATGCGGCGAAGATCACGGTGGCGTCCACCACCGACGGGTCGATGATCCCGGTGCCGATGGTGTTGGCGACGTGCAGGCCAAACACCGCGAAGGCGACGAAGTTGAAGAATGCCGCCCAGAACACCGCATATTGCGGCCGCAGCACGCGGGTCGAGACGATGGTCGCGATCGAGTTCGCGGCATCGTGCAGGCCGTTCAGGAAGTCGAACAGCAGCGCGACCGCGATCAGGATGGTCAGGACCGGAAGACCGAGCGTGGTGTCCACGTGATGTCCCCGACTTACACTTGCTCGATGACGATGGAGTTGATCTCGTTGGCGACGTCGTCGAAGCGGTCGGCCACCTTCTCTAGGTGATCGTAGATCTCCGCGCCGACGATGAAGTCCATCGCGTTGGCGTTGCGGTGCTTCAGGAACAATTCCTTGAGCCCGATATCCTGGAGATCGTCGACCCGGCCCTCGAGCTTGGTCAGCTCCTCGGTGATCTGGGTCAGCATCGAGACGTTCTGGCCGATCGCCTGCAACAGAGGCAGCGCGCGGATGACCAGATTGGCGCATTCGACGATCAGGCCGCCCATCTCGCGCATCGGCGGCTCGAACTCGCGCACCTCGAACAGCATGACGGCCTTGGCGGTCGCCTGCATCTGGTCGACCGCGTCGTCCATCGCGGTGATCAGGTTCTTGATGTCGCCGCGGTCGAACGGGGTGATGAAGGTGCGGCGAACCGCGGTCAGGACCTCGCGGGTAACGCTATCGGCGTCGTTCTCGAACTGGTTGACGCGCTGGCAGAAGACCGGGGTCTCCTCGCCGCCCTTCAGCATGTCCTGCAGCGCCAGAGCGCATTTTACCGAGGTCTGGGCGTGTCGGGCGAACAGCTCGAAGAACCGCTCTTCCTTGGGCAGAAAGGCGCGAAACCAGCGCAGCATGTCTCTATTCCATCGTTCCGGGACAGCCCTTTTAGCGACTGTCACGGAACTGTCATAGAGCATCTGCCTGGGAAAATACCCCGACCGACCGCCCCAATGGGCGGTCGTCCACCGCTAAAGTCGGCCGAAAATGCCGTGCCCTGCCCTACAGCGACCGCCGCAGCAGATGGGCCAGTTCGCCGACCAGGCCGCGCCGGAACAGCAGCACGCAGGCCACGAAGATCACGCCCTGGATCACCGTCACCCACTGGCCGAAACCGGCGAGATATTGCTGCATGGCGATGATCACGAATGCGCCGACCACCGGGCCGAAGATGGTGCCGAGGCCGCCGACCAGCGTCATCAGCACGATTTCGCCGGACATCGACCAGTGCACGTCGGTGAGCGAGGCATTCTGCGCCACGAACACCTTCAGCGAGCCGGCAAAACCCGCCAGTGTGCCCGACAGGATGTAGGCCAGCATCTTGTACTGGTCGGTCTTGTAGCCGAGCGAGATCGCGCGCGGCTCGTTCTCCCGGATCGCCTTCAGCACCTCGCCGAACGGCGAGTTGATGGTGCGGTAGATCAGCAGGAAGCCGCCGAGGAATCCGGCCAGCACGACGTAGTAGAGCACCGTCGGCTTCGACAGGTCGAAGATCCCGAACAAATGGCCCTGCGGGATGCCCTGAATGCCGTCTTCACCATGGGTGAACGGCGCCTGCAGATAGAGGAAGTAAAGCAGCTGCGACAGCGCCAGCGTGATCATCGAGAAATAGATGCCTTGCCGCTTGATCGAGATGAAGCCGGTAACGAGGCCGAGCAAGGCCGCCGCGGCGGTGCCGGCCACGATGCCGAGCTCCGGCGGCAGCCCCCACACCTTCAGCGCATGCGCCGAGACGTAGCCGGCGGTGCCGAGGAACATGGCGTGGCCGAACGACAGCAGGCCGCCATAGCCGATCAGCAAGTTGAAGGCGCAGGCCAGCAGCGCAAAGCACAGCGCCTGCATCACGAAGAAGGGATAGATCCCCGTGAACGGCACCACCGCCAGCAGCGCCGCCATCACGGCGAATACGATCATCTCGTCGCGCATCGCGCGCGGCGTCACCGGAAGTGTATCGTCGGTCAATGCTGACATATCAGGCCGCCCGTCCCGTCAGTCCCGTTGGCTTCACCAGCAACACCACCACCATCAGGACAAACACCACGGTGTTGGAGGCCTCGGGATAAAAATACTTGGTCAATCCCTCGATCACGCCGAGCGCGAAGCCGGTGATGATCGAGCCCATGATCGAGCCCATGCCGCCGATCACGACCACCGCGAACACCACGATGATGAGATCGGCGCCCATCAGCGGGCGGACCTGGTTGATCGGCGCCGACAGCACGCCGGCGAGCGCGGCAAGACCGACGCCGAGCCCGTAGGTCAGCGTGATCATGCGCGGCACGTTGATGCCGAAGGCCCGCACCAGCGTCGGGTTCTCGGTGGCCGCGCGCAAGTAAGCACCGAGCTGCGTCTTCTCGATCAGGAACCAGGTGGCAAGGCACACCACCAGCGAGAAGATCACGACCCAGCCGCGATAGATCGGCAGGAACATGAAGCCGAGATTGACGCCGCCCTTGAGCTGATCCGGGATCGAGTAAGGCAGGCCCGAGGAGCCGAAATAGTTCTGGAACACGCCCTGCACGATCAGCGCGATGCCGAAGGTCAGCAGCAGCCCATAGAGATGGTCGAGGCCGGCGAGCCATTGCAGCATGGTCCGCTCGAGGATCATGCCGAAGATGCCGACGATGACGGGTGCGATGAGCAGCGCCCACCAGTAGTTGATGCCGCCCAGGTTGAGCAGGAAATACGCCACGAAGGCGCCCATCATGTAGAGCGCGCCGTGCGCGAAATTGATGATGTTGAGCATGCCGAAGATGACGGCGAGCCCCAGACTGAGCAGCGCGTAGAACGAGCCGTTGATCAGTCCCACCAGAAGCTGTGCGTAGAGAGCCTGCATCGAATGAGCTTTCGCTGGATAGATGAAGCCCGCCGACCACGCCCATGGCCGGCGGGCATGATCGTTACTTCTTCAGGAGCGCACAGGTGCTCTTGTCGAGCGGCGTGAAGGCCTGGTTGCCCGGCACGGTGCCGACCAGTTTGTAGAAGTCCCACGGTCCCTTGGACTCCGAAGGCTTCTTCACTTCGAACAGATAGGCGTCGTGGGTGACGCGGCCATTGGCCTCGACCTCGCCCTTGCCGAACAACGGATCGTCGGTCGGGATGGTCTTCATCTTCGCGACCACCTTGGCGCCGTCATGCGGATTGCCACCGAGCGCTTCCAGCGCCTTGAAGTAATGCAGCAGGCCCGCATAGACGCCGGCCTGCACCATGGTCGGGGGAGCGCCGCTCTTCATCTTCTCCGAGAAGCGCTTCGAGAACGCGCGGGTCTTGTCGTTGAGGTCCCAGTAGAACGTCTCGGTGAAGTTGAGGCCCTGCGCTGTCTCGAGCCCGATCGCCTTGACGTCGGTGAGGAACAGCAGCAGCGCCGCGAGCTTCTGGCCGCCCTTGACGATGCCGAACTCGGCAGCCTGCTTGATCGAGTTTGTGGTGTCGCCGCCGGCATTGGCGAGACCGATGATCTTGGCCTTGGAGGCCTGCGCTTGCAGCAGGAACGAGGAGAAGTCCGCGGTGTTGAGCGGATGCTTGACGCCGCCGACCACCTTGCCGCCATTGGCGGTGATGACGGCGGTGGTGTCGCGCTCCAGCGCCGCGCCGAACGCGTAGTCCGCGGTCAGGAAGAACCAGGTGTCCCCGCCCGCCTTCACCAGCGCCTGGCCGGTGGCGTGCGCCAGCATGTAGGTGTCGTAGGTCCAGTGCACCGTGTTCGGCGTGCACTGCGCATTGGTGAGGTCAGAGGTCGCGGCGCCCGAATTGATGTAGACGCCGTTCTTTTCCTTGACGACGTTGTTGACCGCGAGCGCGACGCCGGAATTCGGCACGTCGACGATGGTGTCGACCTTGTCGACGTCGAACCACTGGCGCGCGATGGTGGTGCCGATATCGGGCTTGTTCTGGTGATCGCCGGAGATCAGGTCGATGGTCCAGCCCTTGGCCTTGAGGCCGGAATCCTCGATCGCCATTTGCGCCGCCAGCGTCGAGCCGGGGCCCGCGAGGTCGGCATAGAGGCCGGACTGATCGGACAACACGCCGATCTTGACGATCTTGTCGTCAGCGGAGGCGACACTTGCAACGGAGAGCACCATCGCGGTGCCGAGCAGCAGCGCAGAAATCGTATTCTTCATCGGGTATTCCCTCGTCCTAAATTTTCTGGCTCGGGCGACTTCAGACGCCGAGATAGGTATGCAGCTTGTCCATGTTGGCCGACAGCTCCGAATTCGCGAAGCCGTCGATCACCTTGCCGTGCTCGACGATGTAGTAGCGGTCGGCAACGGTCGAGGCGAAGCGGAAATTCTGTTCGACCAACAGGATAGTGAATCCCTGCGACTTCAGGCGCGCAATGGTGTGCCCGATCTGCTGAATGATGACCGGCGCCAACCCTTCGGTGGGCTCGTCCAGCATCAGGAAGCGCGCGCCGGTGCGCAGGATGCGCGCAATCGCCAGCATCTGCTGCTCGCCGCCCGAGAGCTTGGTGCCCTGGCTGTTGAGCCGCTCCTTCAGGTTGGGAAACAGCGTGAAGATCTGGTCGAGCGGCAGGCCGCCCGGACGCACCACCGGCGGCAGCAGCAGATTCTCGCGCACGTCGAGGCTCGAGAAGATGCCGCGCTCCTCGGGGCAGAACGCGATGCCGAGCCGCGCGATGCGGTCGGAGGTGGCGCGGATGATCTCCTTGTTGTCGAAACGGATCGAGCCGGAGCGCTTGTTGATGACGCCCATGATCGACTTCAAGGTCGTGGTCTTGCCGGCGCCGTTGCGGCCGAGCAGCGTCACCACCTCGCCGGCCCTCACGTTGAAATTGATGCCGTGAAGAATGTGGGATTCGCCGTACCAGGCCTGCAGGTCGCCCACCGTCAGCACCTCGGTGCCGGCCGCAGCCACGGGCCTCTCCGCCAGTTTTGCCTCAGCCATGACCCGCTCCCAGATAGGCTTCCTTCACGCGCTCGTCCTTGGAGAGGTCGGCGTAGTTGCCCTCCGCGAGCACCTGCCCGCGCGTCAGCACGGTGATGATGTCGGAGAGGTTGGCCACCACCGAGAGGTTATGTTCGACCATCAGGATGGTGTATTTGGCGGAGATCCGCTTGATCAGCGCCGCGATCTTGTCGATGTCCTCGTGGCCCATGCCGGCCATCGGTTCGTCGAGCAGCATCATCTCGGGGTCGAGCGCGAGCGTCGTTGCAATTTCAAGTGCGCGCTTGCGGCCGTACGGCATCTCGACCGCCGGGGTGTTGGCGAATTCGCTCAAGCCGACGTCGTTCAGCAGTTCATGGGCGCGCGAATTGAAGCGGTCGAGCACGGTCTTCGAGCGCCAGAAATCGAATGACGCACCGTGCTGGCGCTGCAGCGCCACGCGCACGTTTTCGAGCGCGGTCAGATGCGGAAATACCGCCGAAATCTGGAACGAGCGGACCAGCCCGAGCCGCGCCACGTCGGCCGGCGGCATCGCGGTGATGTCCTGGCCCTTGTAGCGAATCTGCCCGCCCGTCGGCTTCAGGAATTTGGTCAGCAGATTGAAACAGGTGGTCTTGCCGGCGCCGTTCGGCCCGATCAACGCATGGATGCTGCCGCGACGCACCTTCAGCGCAACGTCGCGAACGGCAAAGAAACCCGCGAATTCCTTGGTCAATCCGCTGGTTTCGAGAATGAACTCATCGGCCAAATAGATTCCCCCATACGCCATCGCCGCGAAGCCCGTCGCCCGCGTGGCCAGCTCTTTTTCATGTTCGACAGGTTGTCCGTACGTCTTGGAAACCGTCCGGGGGCCTGTCGCCTCCGGGCCGGAATATGCCGTCATCTGTGGCGGTTACGCAAGGTGGAAAGCTGTGCAGTGCAGTATTGGCACGACCAGTTCCGGTTGATCCTTAGTCGAATGGCCTTCGAGCGCGCTTTGCGCCTCGGAAAGCCGTCATTAAGGCTGTTTTGCTCCTGACTTTCCTTTTCATAGAATATTTCCGCTTCTCGCCGACGCTCTCGCCATTGTATTAAGGGCGGCCAGAGCCTTGCATTTCGAGAGCGCCAATTCCTCGGTCATCAAGTCGATCCGGCAACGTGATTTTCTCAACACGTGGCTGCGACTTTATGCCCGTGGCCAGACCATCCCGCGGATCGATGAATTTCAGCCGGAGCGGATCGAGGAAGATCTGCCGGACACCGTGTTCTTCACCGTCGACGCGGCAGCGCAGCCGCCGCAACTGACGATCGAGAGCGACGGCACGCGGATGGCCACCGCCTACGGACACAGCGGCAAGGGCCGCCTGCTCGACGACTATCTCGGACCGCGGCTCGCACCGCTCGTGATGCCGGTCTACCATGAATGCATCGCGCGGCGGCTGCCCGCCTACACCATCACCGATATCGACGACATCTACGGTCACGTCGTGGCCTATGAACGACTGCTGCTGCCGTTCTCGGACGGCGGTGCCGTCACGCATCTTGTCGCCTCGCTGAAGACGATCAGCGACAACGGCAGTTTCGAGATCCGCAATCTGATGCGCGGCAACGAGACGCTGCCGAACTTCAAGCTGTGCGCGATCATCGACCGCGACCTGTTCCACCGTGCCCCCGGCCGCATCCCGCCCGCGGATGTGCTCGAGTTCGGCTAGCTCATGCCATTCAGAAGCGCCGATCCATCGGTGGTCAAATCGATCACGCAGCGGGTGCTGCTGAACGCCTGGCTGCGCGCGCTGCGCATGCCGGACACCCTGCCCCTGCTGTGCGATTTCCACACCGACGGCACCGCCGACGAGCGGGCCGACATGATGGGTTTTGATGTCGTCGGCAGCGGCGACGCCGCCCGCTTCATGATCACGCAGGAAGGCGCGCGGCTGACGACGGCCTATGGCAACGAGCATGTCGAGCCGCGGCTGCGCACCAACCGCTATCTCGACGACGCGATCGGCCCCGAGCGCTATGCCGGCGTGATCCTGTCCTATCGCGCCTGCCTCGCGCGCAAGCGTCCGACCTATACGGTTGCGGAGGTCACCGACGCCGACGGCAAGGACGTGTCCTATGAGCGGCTGCTGCTGCCGTTCGGGCGCGGCGGCACCGTCGAGCACATCATCGGCTCGTACAAGGCGATCAGCATCGAGGGCGGCTTTCGGCTGCACAATCTGATGGGCGTGAAGGCGAAGGCCGTGCCGGTCGTCACCGTGCGGGCGGTGATCGATCGCAGGTTCGTGCCGGCGGATCGTCCGGCGAGCCATGATTCAGTCGAGCTGATCTAGGCCCGTGCAAAGCCTCAGACTGCAAGACGATCCAAAGGAACCGTAACCCTCAACCTGAGCCCGCTCGGCAGCCAACTGTGCTCAACCTTGCCGCCGAGCTGATCAGAAATGCTGCGCTCCGCAAGCACGCTCCCAAAACCTTTGGCTGATGGCGGAGCGACAATTGCGGGGCCGCCTGTTTCCTTCCAATCAAGTTGCAAGTTGTCGCCCTCAGTCGCCCATGTGACACTGATCGAACCGGTCGGCTCCGATAGCGCGCCATACTTGGCCGCATTCGTCGTGGTTTCATGCAGCGCGAGAGCGAGACCGGTCACGGCCATAACACCCACGGGCACAGTGGGTCCCCCTAGGATGATGCGTTCGCGAGACGTGTCATCTTCGTACGGTCGCAAGACCGTTCGCACGACGTCTCCCACGGTCGTTCGCTCGCTGTGGGTCTCCGTACCCATAATCCCGGGACGGATTAGATCCTTGGCTTGCATGAGAGCGTTCAGACGGCCCCGTAAGGATTGAGCCATTTCCTGCGGCGTTCGAGCTGACCGAGCGCTCAGACTTATGATGCCTTGGAAAACGGCAAACATGTTCTTTACGCGATGGTTTGCCTCCCGAGCGAGCAGCCGTTGGCGCTCTTGCGCAGCTACACGTTCGGTCGTCTCACTGACGATGCAAAGTACACCGCCAATTTCGCCCGCCAGGTTTTGAACAGGAGAATAGGAGATGTCGAAGTAAACTGTTTCCGGGTAGCCGTGGCGCTCGATGTAGAAGGGACGATCCTTGGCGAAGACTGTTTCGCCGGTGTTGAGGACGCCTCTCAGTAGCGGTTCTAAATCATCCCACAACTCGGCCCAATTCTCGCGTGCAGGCCGTCCAAGAGCCGTTGGGTGCTTCTGACCTATCGACGGTGCATAGGCGTCATTGTATAGCGCCACAAACTCCGGCCCCCAGAACAGCACTATCTGTGCTTTTGCCGGCAGCATAAGGCTGACTGCACTCTTGAGGTGTGCAGGCCAGTCCGCGATTGGCCCCAAGCTGGTTGCAGACCAGTCAAGAGACCTGATGAGTGCGGCAGCTTCGCCCCCACCTTGGGGAAAATCGCCTTCGACGTTGCGAACGGTGCCCATGGCGTTCAACAAGCAGATTTTACCATCGGGAACAAGACTCGCGACACCAGCCTGTGTCAAGGCCGTTGCGGGTCAACGCGTCAACCTTTCTTGCGCGCCTTCGCCGGCACTTCCTTGGCGTAGGTGTCCGGCTTGAAGCCGACGACGCGCTTCGAACCGAGATCGAGCACCGGGCGCTTGATCATCGAGGGCTGCTCGGCCATCAGCGCCAGCGCCTTGCGCTCGTTCAGTCCTTCCTTGTCGGCATCGGGCAGCTTCTTGAACGTGGTGCCGGCGCGGTTGAGCAGCGTCTCCCAGCCGACCTCGTCGCTCCACTGCTTGAGCTTGTCCTTGGCGATCCCGGCGGTCTTGTAGTCGTGGAAGTCATAGCCGACGCCGTGATCGTCGAGCCAGGCGCGCGCCTTCTTCATGGTGTCGCAGTTCTTGATGCCGTAGATGGTGATCGTCAAAGCCGTTCCCCGCATGCGATTGCTGCGGAGAAACTAGCCTCACTGCAACGGCAGCGCCAGATCAGACCGCGCCGCGAGGACGTGAAGAAGGCGTAGTGCCCATACTCGGTGTCGTCCCCCGGCTCGACCGGGGGACCCAGTACGCCGCGGCATCTCCGTATCTCACAGCAGCCTCTGGATCGCCCGGTCGAGGCCGGGCGATGACATCGGGTTATGACGAGAAGAAGCGGTCTCCACACCGATATTAGTGGCCTCAATGCGCGTCATGCGTGAAGACGAAATCGTGATCGCTGGCATGGGCCTCGTGGCAGGCGAAGCACGTCTCGTGCTGGGCGGCATCGACCGGCTTGCCGTCGATGAAGCGGCCAAAGCCCCAGCCGCCGGTCGAGGCATATTTGGCGGAGTCCTTGACCATGACCTGGACAGTGGTCGCCGGTCCCGTGATGAACGCACCGTTGAGGCCCGCAACCGGCTTGCGCTTCCAGGCGAGCTTGACCAGCACGGTACCGTCGGGGAATCGCGCGGCGCCGTCCTGATAGGCCTTCACGGCGGTCGCATTGCCGAGCACGCTGCGCAGTTCGTCGAGCCCGGTCTCCTCGCCGACCGCGATCAGCTTCCAGTCGCGATAGCCGTCCGGAATCTTCACGCCGAAGATCGGCGATGCCAGCGCCGCATCGTCGGCATGTCCGACGGCGAACGGCAATGACGCGCTGATGCAGGCTGCCGCGATCGCGGCAGCTGCCCATTTCACAACCTGTCTCATGATCCGTGATCCGCGCTCTCGATTATTGTTTGACGCGTTTTCTTCACGCGAACCGGCATCCACTTCGCTTGAAAACGCTCTAGACCTTGCTGACGTCGATGATGGCCTGGGTGAAGGCCTGCGGCGCTTCCTGCGGCAGGTTGTGGCCGATGCCGCCGGTCAAGGTCCGATGCTCGTAATGCCCGGAGAACTTCTTGGCATAGGCCGCGGGCTCCGGATGCGGCGCGCCATTGGCGTCACCCTCCATCGTGATGGTCGGGATCGCGATCACAGGCGCCTGCGCCAGCGTCTTCTCGAACGCGTCGTACTTCGCCTCGCCTTCAGCGAGACCAAGCCGCCAGCGATAGTTGTGGATCACGATATCGACATGGTCGGGATTCTCGAACGCCGTGGCACTGCGGTCGTAGGTGGCGTCGTCGAACTTCCACTGCGGCGAGGCGAGCTGCCAGATCAGCTTGTTAAAGTCGTGCCGGTTCTTGGCATAGCCCTCACGGCCGCGCTCGGTCGCGAAATAGAACTGGTACCACCATTGCAGCTCGGCCTTCGGCGGCAGCGGCATTTTGCCGGCCGCCTGGCTGCCGATCAGATAGCCGCTCACCGACACCATGGCCTTGCAGCGCTCCGGCCAGAGCACCGCCATGATGTTGGCAGTGCGCGCACCCCAATCATAGCCGCCGAGCACAGCCTTCTCGATCTTCAAGGCATCCATCAAGGCAATGATGTCGGCGGCGACCGCGACCGGCTGGCCGCTGCGCATCGTGTCGCTCGCGAGGAAACGCGTCGTACCGTAGCCGCGCAGATGCGGCACGATCACGCGATAGCCGGCCTCAGCCAGCGCCGGCGCGACGTCGGCATAGCTGTGGATATCGTAGGGCCAGCCGTGCAGCAGGATCACTGCGGGACCCGACGCCGGGCCCATCTCGACGTAACCGGTATCGAGCACGCCGGCATTGATCTGCTTGACCGGACCGATCGTGGTGTGGCTACCCGCCTTGACCGCCGGCAGCGCCGCCTTGGTCTGCGCCTGGGCCGATCCGATCAAGCCGAGCCTGCAAACGGTGAGGATTCCGCCGGCGATGCCGAGGAAGCGGCGGCGTTGCTGATTGACGGATTGGGACATGGCGATCTCCTTAAGTCTGGTGTCGGGATCGACTATCGCAGAGACCGCCCCCGTCCGCTTTCAGAGGACGTGGATTTATCCTTCAGACCGTCGTGATTTTGGCCCCACGCCGCCTGTGCTAGGTTCCGCCCGGCATTCAGCCGCCGGCCGCCGGACCCTTCGATTTGACCTACCATTTCAATGACTTGATCCTCGACTCCGAGCGCCGGGAGCTGCGCCGCGGCGATACCCTGGTGGCCGTCGAGCCGCAGGTCTTCGATCTGCTCGAGTTCCTGATCCGCGCCCGCGACCGCGTCGTCAGTCGCGACGAGGTGCTGGCGGCGGTCTGGCATGGGCGGATCGTCTCGGAAGCGACGCTCTCCAGCCGGGTCAATGCGGCACGGACCGCGATCGGCGACAATGGCGAGGAACAGCGGCTGATCCGCACCCTGCCCCGCAAAGGCCTGCGCTTCGTCGGCGATGTCAGGGAGCACAGCGCGCCCGATCATCCGGTTGCGGACAAGGCCGCCCCGCCACGGCCGAGCGAGGGTCCGTCGATTGCGGTGCTGCCGTTCACCAATATGAGCGGCGACCCCGAGCAGGATTATTTCGCCGACGGGATCGCCGAGGACATCACCACCGCGCTGGCGCGCTGCAGCCGCCTCACGGTGATCGCGCGCAACTCCGCCTTCACCTACAAGGGCAAGGCGGTCGACATCCGGCAGGTCGGGCGCGATCTCGGCGTCGGTTATGTGCTCGAAGGCAGCGTCCGCCGCGGCGGCGACCGCCTGCGCATCACCGGGCAATTGATCGACGCCGTCTCCGGCGCCCATCTGTGGGCCGACCGGTTCGACGGCGCGGCGACCGACGTGTTCGACCTGCAGGACCGCATCACCGAGAACGTGGTCGGCGCGATCGAGCCGACCTTGCTGGTCGCGGAAGCCGAGCGGGTAAGGTCGGCGCCACCCGACAGGCTCGACGCCTACGACCTGCTGCTGCGCGCCTACAGTTTGAGGTACGAGTTCACGCCCGAGAGCATGGTTGCCGCGCTCGATTGCCTCGACCAGGCGTTGGCGCTCGACCCGGCTTACGCGCCGGCGCTGGCGGCGTCGGCCTATTGCCATGCGATGCGTCATGTCCAGGGTTGGCTGAAGCCGAACGACGCCTACCGGGAACGCGCGGTCATGCAGGCTTGGCGCGCGGTCGAGCTCGCGCCCGGTGCCCCTCAGGTGCTGTGGATGGCGGCGTTCGCG
The DNA here is from genome assembly GCF_054063295.1 of Bradyrhizobium sp. USDA 3240. Lineage (NCBI taxonomy): Bacteria > Pseudomonadati > Pseudomonadota > Alphaproteobacteria > Hyphomicrobiales > Nitrobacteraceae > Bradyrhizobium > Bradyrhizobium sp. USDA 3240. Next base: position 8,223,437 of record NZ_JBSSGD010000002.1, on the reverse strand, counting down.
ATCTGGAACATGGCCGACGAGATCGAACCCGCGCGCGAATTGTTCGAGCGGTCGCTGGCGATCAACCCGAATTCGGCGATGGCGCTCGTCCTCTGCGGCTGGATCGAGGCGATGCGCGGCAACCAGCAGGCCGGCCGGGCGATGATCGAGCGCGCACAGCGGCTGAACCCGCACGACCCGCGCGGCTGGTTCGCCTCCGCCGCGCTCGCAATCTGCGCCGTGCTCGACCAGAATTTTGCCGAAGCAGTGATGTGGGCCGACAAGGCGCTGGCGCAGAACCGCCGCTTCGCGGTCGCGCTGCGCGTCTTGATCGTGGCGCTGGTCAAGACCGGCGAGACCGAGCGCGCGACCCAGATCGCGCGCGAACTGCTCAAGGTGGATCCGGAATTCACGATCTCCGGATTCCTGGCCCGGATCCCCTTCCCGGTGGAAGCGATGTCCGCGGCCTATCGTGAAACCCTCAAGGCGGCAGGCGTCCCGGACTGACGCCGCTCGGAGGACGTGTTGCCCTTGTACCTAGCGGTACGCTACCCGACATACAGAACGCCGGGGCATTGCTCTTTCCGGGGCTAGCGCAACGCCACCAAGCATCCATTCAGCTTGGGGGCGTTGTTTGATTCAGTGGCCGGCATTTAATGGCATCAGTGATGGAACTTTTGGCTTCGTCGCGCTTCTTGATTCCGTTTTGGTCAGGATTGTTAGTGGAGAGAGGAGCCATGAAGCGCCGCCGCCGCCGCGTTGCTCACATTAGTCCCCTTGAAGAACGCCTTGCCGAAGAAGCCAAAGACCTGCGCGCACGCGCTACAAAGCTTCCCCCAGGTTCCGAACGGGACGGTTTATTGCGACGCGCGCGGCATGATGAAGCCGCTGCACATATGGCTGAGTGGTTGATGTCTCCCGGTTCACTGGTGCCGATCTAGGAGGCGCCCAGATGCATCGCCGATCCGTTTCCCCTAAATTTGAAGATCGACTCGCCCAAGTGAACGAGTACCGGCGTATACGGTTGGGCAAGACGGCCACTTTACCGCGTTCCGCGCGTTCAAGTGCGCCGGCGACAGCGACGCTATAGTTTGGGCTAAGCAGCTCATAGACGGCCACAATATCGAACTGTGGAGCGGCGAACGCTTCGTGATCCGGCTCGAACATCAAGAGAAGTAAGGGCGCCTCAGTTGTCGTCCGCAATCTTGCCCTTGCCTTCGCAGGTCTTGCATTTGACCGGATAGATTTTGTGGCCCGGCTTTGCCGACTGCACTACGACCGGAAAGCCCGTGCCATCGCAGGCCGGGCAGACACTCTCTTTGATCTTCGGCTGCATTTGAAGCCTTTCCGGCCGCCTCAGTTCGGGGCCTATTTGTCAGGCGCGATCACCGGAGGCAGCGGCTGCGTCGGCAGGATATCCGTATCAGTTTGATACCCTCGCGACATAGCGAGAGCCAATGCCAAGACGCCTGTGGTTTGATGATCGCGCCACGCATGTGAGCATCTTGGACCCTCCGGGTAACATGCACAATCTGACAGAAGTTGTAGGCCGTCTCAATTGGCGGCCCGTTTTGCTCATGTCACTCCTTGGCCCTCAGCGGACATCGCACAGCCCTAAGTCTGCGTCTGCTTTTGAACCGGACATGGTCACTGTCCCAACAGCAACCAACGTTGTTGGATGATCATTGTTGAATCTAAGAAGTGTGCTGCGATGGGCCGGTTACTTTGCCCATAAGGAGGTTATACCAGACAATCCTGCAGCTGAGAGCGTCGCCGGATCTCAAGCGGCCTCGCTCCGCGAGCGTGTTCGGCGGCTTTGAGGGGGAGGCACACTGAAGCAGATCGGTCTTTTCGAAATGCGCCGATTGGAGGCGTTGAGCAACACCATCTTCGGCGTTGCTATGACGCTGCTGGCCTATGATCTACCGAAGGCCAGCACGTTCGCGAACGCGCCGGCTTGGATAGACCTTGTCCGTGCGTACGCACAACCTGTCATCGCGCTGATGATCAGCTTTATCGTCGCCGGCGCTGCGAGGTCACCGCAATCCTGAGTTGTTCGCCACCGCGGTCTTCCCGGTCTTCGTGTGCGTGTTTGGAACGCTGATAGCCGTTGTCGCGCCGTCGGTTGCGCAATTCACATGGTGTCTCGCATTTGGCGCGCCTCTGGCAGGCTGGTGGGCGGCCCGGCGTTGGCCGTCGAGGACAAATTAGCCATCTCGGTGTCCCGATTCCGATTAATCGAGCGGCAACCAAGGTTTGGCCAGTGCTGTCAGTAGGACTACTGCAATGGTTTGGCCGATGTTCTGGGCACCCAGCAAAGTGTGAGTCGACTTACTCAAACGAAAGGCGCCTAGTGCCTGGATCATCGACCGCCCACGGCATCCACCGGTGACTGAGAGTTTTGTGCTCCCGCCTATACCGCGAGAGCATTTATGCCGAGGAATACGCCCCCACCTCTCTGCAATAAATGCAGCGAGCCCATGAGATGGCTGCTAGCGAAGAGGGACGGTCGTGAGTTCCGCTGCATTGATTGTGATCGTCCGGATCCACCAAAATCGCCAGTAACGATGAGACTGATCTTAGGTCCATTGAAGCGACCGGACTGAGAAGTAAGGCCGCCTCGGCGTCTCTGGACTACGCGATCCGACTTCCGAGTCTGACCTATCTCAGACCTCGCGCATTTGTCCGTGTGGCGCCCATTGAACCCCAGTGAACGCCTCGTTCGGAGGGCGTATCGCTGACTGGCCAATAACGGATTGTATTTTGTCAGATCGTGCGTAGTTGGCAACTATCGTCTTTCGTCAAAGACGGCCGAGAGTTCGGCGTTCCCACAGCAGAGTAGCTTCCTCAGAATGGGGCTGAAAATGACAGAACTCCGAATTGACGCTGGCAAAGCAGAACGAATAATCGCGCAAACCTTGCGCGACGAAAAGGGCATACCTCCAGCCGATGCAGCCGCCGTGGCTGCAAATATTTGTCGGCGGCTTACGATCGCGATGCCGAAGAGCCCCTCATTGGATCGCTATCGGATCATTTCGAGAGAGCCTCCAGTCGGCGACGGTTTCGCGAGTGCAGTGGCCAAAAAGCTCACTGAAGGGAAGAGTGAGCCTTGGAACGCCAGCGAACTTTGGGGGCTTGTTTACAATCAAGGTCGCCATCTTCGGACGAACTAGCAATAAACCGCGTTGAATGTCCGCTCCTGCTCGGACCCAACTGCCCGAAAGCATCGCCCACCAGGCCCCGCGGCTCGACACTCCCGGACTAACACCCATCTAAAACTCAAAAGTGAGCAATTTTGCTCAGACGAGAGCTAAGCCGTGTGCTGATCTAGCAAGCGCCGGAGGATTGCTCTATCCGGGGCTAGCGCAACGCCACCAAGCATCATTCAGCTTGGGGGCGTTGTGAGCCTGCCTAGGTGGTGAGTTGTCCCGCACATATTTGCATTCTGCCCTGCGTGGTCATTCGCAGCCTGCCCGATAGTTGGACCATGTAACCCATTGCGATCAGCCGGGCGCTGTGTTCGGCCGGGATCACTGCTGGAGGGCTGGTTACGCCGGACGTATTGCCGACTATAAGCAAGGAGGCAAACTCTTCGGAGGTAAGCGGTTTCGTTTTTGAGACCATAATTCGAGTATGGCCATATCTTGGCAGTTCCGGATGTTCAATTTTGAACACATCAGCAAATAAGGCCGTCTCAGTTGGCGACCTCTTTCATTCATTGAGTGCGAAACCATTTCGCCTCTTGGCCCTTCGGCGATCTCGGGAGATGTCCGCTTTTCCGCCGCTGTTGCGCTCAAGCGGACATCAGGCACCGGCCGCTCAGTGAGTACACGGCTTATGCAGGACTACTGCAGTCGCTTGGCCGCTCCGGTGAAGCGAGCGCTACAATCCCGGTGATCTCGCCGCCCAAGCCTTGGTTGCCTGGCAGCTTTCCATCGCTCGGAGGTAGGCTGGGCGTGCCGTCGTGCGGGTGAGATAGTCCCGCTCGGTCGAACCAGGGACGTAGTTGCCGGTTCGCATGCCGAGCAGAAGCGCGTAGCTCACCGAGATATCGGCCGCAGTGAATCGGTCGCCGGCGAGATAGGGGCAATCCGCAAGGCGGCGGACAACCAACCCCAGCCGGCTCTCGAAGGTCTCGAATGCCCAACAAGTAACCCGGGCATCTCGCTCGGCTTCAGGCGCCAATTGGCGACCGACAATGACGGCGTTCATCGGCCCGGCGAGCCCGGCCTCGCCCATGTGGAGAAATTGCAGGTAGGAAGCGAAGGCGGGATCGTCAGGGGCGACGGCAAGCGAACCTGAGCCGTGGCGGGCGAGCAGGTATTCAAGGATCGCGATCGATTCGACCATGATCGTCTCGCCGTCCTGCAGTACGGGAATGAAGCCGGCGGGGTTGATCGCGAGGAAATCGCGATCAATCTCGGCTGCGAGCAGATCGACCGGGCGCAGCCGATAAGCCAGCCCCAATTCCTCGAGCAGCCAGACCACACGGAAGCCACGACCTTCGCCATAGACGGTGAACATAGTTGAGCGTTCCTGGATTGGGCTGGATGAAGGAACTCGGAGATAAGGCAGCCGCGCAACGGATTATCGATGGCGCATCATGCACCCAAAGCCCGGCGCGAGGGACATATTTCTGAATATTAGAAAATTACGCCTGAGTTGCCCGACGTGTCAAGTTGCTTGGTCGAATGCCGGCCACCGCCGGCTACTTTGCATGGGGTTGTTTTCGATATTTTGGCAGCGCCCCTACCCGCGACCCTGACCGCGCTACATGTTGTCGATGACAGCGGCACTGCCCTCGGAAGACGTGCGGGTGGACGCAGCGGCAGCCATGATCGCCGGGATGATGCCGTCGACGCGATCAACCACGATCGGACGGATCAGGTGGCTGCTGTGAAGGAAACCAACGCGTTGCAGGTGGTCGAGCATGGCCAGCATGGGATCCCAAAAGCCCTTGATGTTGGCAAAGACCATCGGCTTCCGGTGTTGCCCGAGCTGGGCCCAGGTCATGACCTCGATGATCTCTTCCACTGTGCCGATGCCGCCGGGCAGCGCCACGAACGCGTCCGAACGTTCAAACATCTTGTGCTTACGTTCGTGCATTGTCTCGGTAACCGTCAGGTCATCGAAGATTGCCAGCGCATCCGTGGTGGACTCTCGGTTGGTGAGAAAGCGCGGGATGATGGCACCGACCTTGCCGCCGGATTGAAGCACCCCGCGTGCGACCGCACCCATGACACCATTGGTTCCGCCACCGAAGATCAGCTCCAATCTTGCCGCCGCAAGATCCCTGCCGAAGCGTTCGCCCGCTTCGACAAAGGCAACATCGTTGCCTGGCGAGGAACCGCAATAGACACAGACGGAACGTATCGTATTCATACTGAACCTTTGCACGCTAGCCCGCTCCGCCCGGTTCGAGCGCCTCGCCGAGTTCGAGCGGATGCGCCATGGTCTGGTGCAGCGCGTCCTTGTCGAGCTCGCCCTCGGAGAGGCTGATCACGATGCAGGCGACGCCGTTGCCGATCAGGTTGGTCAGCGCGCGGCACTCGCTCATGAACTTGTCGATGCCGACCAGGATGGCGATCGACTGGATCGGAATATCGGGCACGATCGACAGCGTCGCGGCCAGCGTGATGAAGCCCGCGCCGGTGACGCCGGAGGCGCCCTTCGAGGTGATCATGGCGATGCCGAGGATACCGAGCTCCTGCCAAATCGTCAGATGGGTGTTGGTGGCCTGTGCCAGGAACAGCGTCGCCAGCGTCATGTAGATGTTGGTGCCGTCGAGATTGAAGCTGTAGCCGGTCGGCACCACGAGGCCGACCACCGAGCGCGAGGCGCCGAGATGCTCCATCTTCTGGATCATCTGCGGCAGCACCGTCTCCGACGACGAGGTGCCGAGCACGATCAGGAGCTCGTCCTTGATATAGGCGATGAAGCGGATGATCGAAAAGCCCGCCAGCCGCGCGATCGCGCCCAGCACGATCAGCACGAACAGGATGCTGGTGAGATAGAAGGTAGCGATCAGCGCCGCCAGGTTCACCAGCGAGCCGAGACCGTAGGCGCCGACGGTAAAGGCCATCGCACCGAACGCGCCGAGCGGCGCGACGCGAACGATCATCCGGATGATGCCGAAGAACATCTTGGACGCCTTGTCGATCGCCTCGGCGATCGGCTCGCCGGGCTTGCCCATCAGGGCAATGGCAAACCCCGAGAGGATCGAGATCAGCAGCACCTGCAGCAGGTCGCCGCGCGCCAGCGCGCCGAAGAAGCTGTCGGGGATGATCGCCATCAAATGGGCGACGATGCCTTGCTCCTTCGCCTGCGTCACGTAGGTGGAGACCGATTTCGGATCGATCGTGGAGGGGTCAATATTGAAGCCGCGACCGGGCTGCAGCAGCTCGCCGATCAGAAGGCCGACCGCGAGCGCGACCGTCGACACCGCCTCGAAATAGATCAGCGCCTTCAGCCCGACCCGGCCGACGCGCTTGAGGTCGCCCATCGAGGAGATGCCATGCACCACGGTGCAGAAGATCACCGGCGCAATCATCATCTTGATCAGCGCGATGAAGCCGTCGCCGAGCGGCTTCAACTGCTTGCCGAGGCCGGGATAGAAATGACCGATCAAGACGCCGGCGGCGATCGCGATCAACACCTGGATGTAGAGGATCTTGTACCAGGGCTGATGTCGGTGATGGGCGGCGGGCTTGATCGCGTCTGTGGTCATGAGGTGCCCCGGGCTGGAATGAACTCATCTGGTGATGCCATCTTGGCGGAGCCGCGCGCAAGCGACAATGGCCATTCGCGCCCGCCGCGCGCGCACACGAATCTGTCATAGACTACGGCCGGCTCGCATCCGGAGGCTGAGATGGAATTCACCGCACTGTTTCTCGCCATCACCATCGCCATGCTGGTGGCCTGGCGTGGTCCGCGTCCCCTCGCGATCGGATTGTTCGCGGTGATCCTGGTCGCCTGCGTCGCGACCTTGCTGCACCACGCCACCGACCGTCTCACGCTGTCGTTCTGAGGCAAGCCATGACCGACACCCAGGCCGTGACCCTCAATGCCCTCGCGCTCTATGGCCTCGCGCTGTTGCTGGCCGCGGCTTTTGCAGCGCAGTTGCTGTTGCACGAGCTGCCCTGCCCGCTTTGTTTGTTGCAGCGCATCCTTTTCGCCCTGCTGGCGATCGGACCGATCCTGAACATCCGCTTCGGACCGCGGCCGAGCCACTATGCCCTGTCGCTGCTGACGGCCGTCCTCGGCGCCTCGGTCTCGACCCGGCAGGTCCTGCTGCACATCCTCCCCGGCGATGCCGGCTATGGGTCCGCGCTGCTCGGCTATCATTATTATTCGTGGGCGCTGATCGGATTCATCGCGGCGATCGTCCTGCTCGCCGCGATGCTGCTGTTCGATCGCCAGTTCGAGCACCGCGCGGCGCCGGGCACTTCGCCCGGCAAATTCGCGCAAGGCGCCGTGTGGCTGGTGGTCGGGCTGACGGCGCTGAACGTAGTGTCCACCCTGCTCGAATGCGGCTTTGCCGCCTGCGCCGACAATCCGGTCGTCTACGAGCTGCTGAAGCAGACGAGTTAGGGCCGCTTCGGGATATTCAACCCGCGCTCCACGGCCGGCCGCTTGAGACCGCGCTCCAGCCAGGCCGCGACATGGGTGAACTGGTCGAACTCGACGAGCTCGCGCGCGCCGTAGAAGCCGATCAGGTTGCGCACCCAGCCGAGCATCGAAATGTCGGCGATGCTGTACTCATCGTCCATGAACCATTGCCGTCCGGCCAGATGCGTCTCCATCACGCCGAGCAGGCGCGCGGATTCGGCGACATAGCGCTGCAGCGGCCGCTTGTCCTCATAATCCTTGCCGGCGAATTTGTGGAAGAAGCCGACCTGGCCGAACATCGGCCCGATGCCGCCCATCTGGAAATGCACCCACTGGATCGCCTGGTAGCGGCGCGCGGCATCCGCCGGCAACAGCTTGCCGGTCTTCTCGGCGAGATATTGCAGGATCGCGCCGGACTCGAATAACGGCAGCGGCTTGCCGCCGGGACCGTTGGGATCGAGGATCGCCGGGATCTTGCCGTTCGGGTTTAACGACAGGAACTCCAGCGTCTTCTGGTCGTCCTTGTTGAAGTCGACGAGATGGACCTCATAGGGCAGCCCGATCTCCTCGAGCATGATCGAGACCTTCACGCCGTTCGGTGTCGGCAGCGAATAGAGCTGCAGGCGGTCCGGATGCTGGGCGGGCCAGCGTTTTGTGATGGGAAAGGCTGACAGATCGGTCATGTCGACATTCTTTGCATGGTTGTTGTTGGATGGCTAATGTACGGAGCTCATTGAAAGCTGCAAGGTCTGCAACCGGCCATGAACGATCAACAGACAGAGGCAACGCTCGGTCCCTCCGACGACGAACTCGCGACACATCCGACCGTGTTCGCGGCCGACGCGTTGGCCGGTCAGGTGGTCGTCGTATCCGGCGGCGCGGGCGGCATCGGCCGCGCCATCGCATGGCTGTTCGCCCGGCTCGGCGCCCATGTCGTGATCGCGGGACGCAGTGCCGACAAGCTCGATGCGCTGGTCGGTCATCTCGGCCGCAAGGGCCCGAAGGCGTCGGCTCACGTTGTCGATATCAGGGATCCCGACGCGGTCAGCGCGATGTTCGACGCGCTGTGGACCGAGCATGGCCGCGTCGACCATCTCGTCAACAGCGCCGGCGGCCAATTCCCGCAAGCCGCGATCGATTTCTCGATCAAGGGCTGGAACGCGGTCGTCAACACCAACCTCAACGGCACCTGGTACATGATGCAGGCCGCGGCGCAGCGTTGGCGCGACCGCAAACATCCCGGCAGCATCGTCAATATCGTCGTGGTCACGACGCACGGCCTCTACGGCATCGCGCATACGATCGCGGCGCGCTCCGGCGTGATCGGCCTGTCGCGCGCGCTCGCGGTCGAATGGGCGCCGCTGAACATCCGCATCAATTGCATCGCGCCGGGCGCGATCGAGACCGAGGGCTGGAACGTCTACAGCGAGGCGGCCCGCGCCGCCTATCCACGCTCCAACCCGATGATGCGTCCGGGCACGCCCTGGGACATCGCGGAGGCCGCCGTCTATCTCGCCGCGCCCTCCGGCAAGTTCATCACCGGCGAGACGCTGACCGTCGACGGCGGCGGCCAGCATTGGGGCGAGACCTGGACCACCGGCAAGCCCGACTACTTCAAGGGCGACGAATAACGCACGCATACGCCGCCCACCGTTCTTCGATTATTTGCCGTCGTCGAAGCTGACGATGACAGCGGCATTCGCGATCAGGATCGGGTCGTTACCGATATCCGACGGAATCTCGAGCCCGCCCGCGATCGCCTTCACCGTCTTGGTGCCATAGGGCAGTTCCTTGGCGACGGCTTCGGTGTCGACCGCTTCGGGATTCGGCACGGCGATCGTGACGTCGACGAACATGTCGTTGGCGGTCTTGCCGAGCATGCGGAAGAAGCCGAGGCTGGAATGGCGGATCGCATCCGAGACCGCGCGCTTGGCGGCCTTGGTGGCGTCGCGGCCGTGGACGTCGACGCCCATGCCCATTTCGGTGATACAGCGCACGCGTGTCATGAAACTTTCCTGTTGTCGTTGGCGTGAGAGACCTTCACTCCTTCGCCCCCGGCACGCGCGGCGTCAAGCCGGGTCCCTCGCCTCGCTGACGCTGTTGTGATCGCCGCGCGCCAGCAGCCATGCCGCAAGACCGGCAAGGATCGCCGCCGCAACCACCATGACGCAGGCCGCGCTCCAGCCCCATGCCGAGACGACCGCGCCGACTGCGATCGGTGCGGTCACCTGGCCGAAATTGCTGCCCGTCATCAACAGTCCCATCATGACCGGCACCATCGCCGCCGAACGCGCCGCCGCGGGTGCGGTCGCCAGCAACGTTGCGGGGATCAGGCCGCCGGTCGCAGAGAACAGCAGGCACAGCAGGCACAGCATGAAGCCGCCCGCGCCGCCGAGCACCGGCAGGAAGATACCGACCGCGGACGCGCCCATTACGACTGCCGCAACTGCGATCAACCCAGTCCGGCTCACGCCGCGCGCGAGCAGATTGCCGGCGGCGAGATTGCCGACGACGTTGGCGGCCGCCGCCAGCGCACTGAGCCCGCCGGCGCCCTGGCTGGAGACGCCGAGCCGCTCGGTCAACAGGATCGGCAGGAAGCTGAACACCGCAAAGAACATCAGGCTGTAGAGCCCAAACAGCACCATCAGAAGCGCCGGCGTGCGGCGCCGCGCCAGCGCGGTTGCCTCTTGCATCAGGCCGCTCCGCGGGCCGGTCCGCGATGCCACCTCAGGCACGATGACGCTGGCGAGCACGAACAGCAGGGCGGCAAAGGCAGCGCTGGCCCACCAGATCGCGCGCCAGCCGTCGAACATCGGACCCGCGACCAGCGCCAGCGCGATCCCGAACGGGATCACGCAACTCCATACCGCCATGGTGATGTCGCGCGCACCGACATCGACCACGCGATTGAGCAATGCAGGGGCAGAAACCATCACCAGCAGGAAGCCGAGCCCTTCCAGCAGGCGCGACCCCAGCAACACCGCAAGCTGCGGCGCGAGCGCGCCCGAAGCCGCACCGAGCGTGATCGCCGCAAGCCCGCACAGCAGCACCCTGCGCGCGCCGACCGCGGCGATCACGACGCCGGCCGGAACGCTGCCGATGAGCCCGAGCACCGCAAAGATGCCGGCGATTGTTCCGACCGCGGCTAGGTCGATGCCGAGGTCTTGTTGCAGCATCGCCGCCGCAATCGGCACCTTCCCGACCTGGAGCGCGGCGCCGATCCCGCAACCGGTCACGACGGCGACCGTCGCCCATCGCTTCGCCTCGCTCTGCTGCACCACGGCCGTCTCGATCGTCATGCGTCCACTCCGCCAGTTCAGCCACCACAGATAGCGGTTCCAGATCATCGACAGGAGTGATATGTTTTGCATCCATTTGATCGATTTCATAGATCATGCTCGATAACCTCACGCTCGACCAGATCCGGGTCTTCGTCACCATCGCCGAGAGCGGCAGCTTTCGCGCCGCAGCGACGAAACTGGCGCGGGTGCAGTCCGCGATCAGCCATGCCATCGCCAACCTCGAGGCTGAGCTCGGTCTCATGCTGTTCGACCGCTCCGGCCATCGCCCGGCGCTGACGGCGGAAGGCAAGGCGCTGCTCGGCAACGCCCGCGACCTGCTGCTCCGCGTCGATGCGATGCGAGCGCGGGCGCGCGGCCTCGGCGAGGGAGTGGAATCGGAGCTCTCGCTGGTGGTCGACACGCTGTTTCCGATCGCCGCCGTCGGTGCAGCGCTGACGGAAATGCGCTCAGCCTATCCATCCGTGAGCGTGCGGCTCGCGGTCGAACCGATGGGCGGGCCGATCGCCGCCCTGACCGAACGGCGCAGCGCGCTCGCCGTCACGGTTGGGGAGGATTTTCGCGATCCCCGGCTCGCGCTCGATGCGATCTGCGCCGTGCAGATCATAGCCGTCGCCTCCGCCAGCCATCCGCTCGCGCGGCGCGGCCGCAAGAGCGTTGCCGACCTCGCCGATCATCTGCAGATCGTGCTGTCGGATCCGACGCCGCTGTCGGAGGGCCGCAGCTTCGGCGTGCTCTCGCCGCAGATTTGCCGGGTGAGCAATCAGGACACCAAGCACGCTATGATCCTGGCCGGACTCGGCTGGGGCCGGCTGCCGCTCTGGCAGGTCGCGCGCGATTTGAAAGAGCGCCGTCTGATGCGGGTCGAAACCGGCGCACTCGGCCGCAACGCCGCGCTCGCGATGGAGGCCTATCTCGCCCACCGGCTCGACGAACCGCTCGGCCCCGCCGCGCGCGCGTTTGCCGATGCACTGACGCGGATCGCCGCGCGCAGCAGCGCGCCGGCGAACAAGACGAAGGTACGCAAGCAGCGCTGAGTTCTCTCGGCGCGATCATTTCCCTTGTTGACATCGACCATGACGAGGCGTATGTCCCGCAACCTTCGCGAGCGCTGTCGCTCGCGATCAAACATGAGCACGATGATGCAACACGGTTTTGAAAAATTCCGCAGACTGTCGAACGGCCTTCGGCCGAACGATAGCGTGTGCCCGGCTCATGGGAGCGATCTCGCATAATGCGAGGTCGACAGTCCGCCTTAAACGGACCCTCCCGAGCCAGCCGCTCGGGAGGGTTTTTTGTTGTCCGAAGCACGGCTCATTCGAATTGCCCGGCGCAAGCCGGAACGGGAGACCCGGATCCCGGGGCTCGCGCGGAAACGCGCGTGTCCAAGCGCGCGGGGCCTGCCGGAGGGAACAAGGCGATGAGCCGGACACCGATGGCAGAGTGAACTCCAAGGAGTTCGCAAACGGCGGCGCGTCGACAGCGCCGCGACGAAACTTTCAAAACGGTTTGCCGCATTGTGCGGCTCAACCGACGCTGGTGGTGAAGATGTCGGATACTTCGCACGGTGGAGCGCCGGTCCTTTTGGACGTTGGCACCATCCCAAAAACACCGATATCGCTTGTTCCCTGGCGTACCTATCAATGGCCGGCGTTGTTGCGCCGGCCAGGCGGTGGTGAAGATGTCTGTTACTTCGTGGTAAGGCGCTTCGGTGCCGAGCGGGTTCGAGGCCCGCACGCCGAAAGGCGGTTCGCCCGCAGGGGCAGCAACAGCATCGCTTGTTCCCCGCCAACCCCCTCCACGCCCGTGGTGAAGATCGCTGTTACATCGTCTGTGAAACGAGAGGTCGCGGGTTCGAATCCCGCCCGGCGTCATGTGCGCCGGTAGCTCAGCGGTAGAGCGCTTCCCGATCGGCAGGGTAAGCTGCCGGCTGGGGTCTCAGCAATCGCATGTTCCCGGGTCGTGGTCTTCGATCGTTGGCATGATCGCCGCGCAAGCGCTCCGCGTTTGTCACGAGGCCGTGCCGACGGCCGGTGGTGAAGAGTGCTGTTACTTCGTGATCGTAGTGTCGAGGGTTCGAATCCCTCCGGACGAAAGTCCGTAGCTCAGTGGATAGAGCATACGAAGCCCGCAAGGGCAGTACAGGCTCGTCTGTTCCCCGGCACCACTTTCCAATCCACACTCACCCAGAAAGGAGGCCATCATGGCCACGATCAACAAGATCATGCGCGCCTTCACCCGTGAGGGGGCGCGCGGCAAGCACTTCACGCCCGAGATGGAGCTGCGGCGCGCGCTGCTGAACTGCCTCCTGTGGGAGAACCAGTTCTACGAGGACGGCGTCGCGATCGCCGATCGCATCAAGGCGCTGGTGCCGAAGGTCGAGCCTGCGCGCGTGGCGGAGCTTGCCATCGCCGCCCGCGAGACCATGAAGCTGCGGCATGCGCCGTTGCTCGTGGTCCGCGAGATGGCGCGGCACGCGACGCACCGCACGCTGGTCGCCGACACGTTGGCTCGCGTGATCCAGCGGCCGGACGAGATGACCGAGCTGCTTGCGATCTACTGGGCGGAAGCGCTCGGCCCGCAGCAGCAGCGCAAGCGTCAGCCTGTCTCGGCGCAGATCAAGAAGGGGCTGGCGCGGGCGCTCACCAGGTTCGACGCCTACCAGCTCGCGAAGTACGATCGCGACGGCGCGGTGCGGATCAAGGACGTGCTGTTCCTGGTTCACGCCAAGCCGAAGGACGCCGCACAGGAGAAGGTGTGGAAGCAGCTCGTCGACGGCGAGCTGGCCTCGCCCGACACCTGGGAGGTCTCGCTTTCGTCCGGCAAGGACAAGCGTGAGACCTTCGAGCGGCTGATCGCCGAGAACAGGCTCGGCGGGCTGGCGCTGCTGCGCAACCTGCGCCTGATGCAGAAGGCGGAGGTGCCGCGCCGGACCATTGCGGACGCGATCGAGGCGATGCGGACGGATCGTATCCTGCCCTACCGCTTCATCACGGCGGCGCGTTATGCGCCGGACTTCGAGCCCGAGCTCGAGGCCGCGATGCTGAAGTCGGTCAAGGACTACGCGCGGCTGGACGGCCGCACGCGGCTCCTGATCGACGTGTCGGGATCGATGTTCACGCCGCTCTCGGCCCAGTCTGAAATGACGCGGGCGGAAGCGGCCTGCGGACTTGCGATCCTCGCCCGCGAGGTCTGCGACGAGGTGGAGATCTTCACGTTCAGCAATGAGGTCGTGAAGCTGCCGCCGCGCCGTGGTTTCGCGCTGCGCGATGCGATCATCGGCTCGCAGCCGCATGGCGGGACGTATCTCGGCAAGGCGGTGACGGAGATCGACCGCAAGGGCGATCGCCTGGTCGTCTTCACCGACGAGCAGAGCCACGACCAGGTGCCCGCGCCCAAGGGGCGCGGATACATGGTCAACGTGGCGTCCTACCAGCACGGCGTCGGACACGGCGCGTGGACGCGGGTCGACGGCTTCTCGGAGGCCGTGATCGCCTGGATCGCAGCGTCGGAAGCGACGGCACACTGACGTCTGCATCAACAACAACGGGCCCGGACGCACGATGCGCGCCCGGGCTCAATTTCTTCGGCGCGATCGCCGCGAAAGACCGCGAGCGTCCGCCGCCTCACCACCGCGCGCGCGGTCCCGCCTCAATCCTCGATCTCGCCGCTGCGGATCGCGAGCCGGATGGCCTGCGCCGTCGTCGCGACGCCCAGGCGCAGCCGGGCATGCCGCAAATGGTTCTCGACCGTGCGTTCCGACAGCCCGAGCGAGGCCGCGATATCGGCCTGACCCCGGCCGGCGGCGATCCAGCGCAACACCTCGCGCTCGCGCGGCGACAGGCTCGACGCGCCGTTCGCCTCGCGTGCTTCCAACAGCCGGCGCGCGGCCCGAAAGGCCGCGGTGCCGATCATCGTCAGGGCCACTCGCGCCCGCGCCGACGCGTCGATCCGCGTTCCGGCAAAGCTCATCGCACCTTCAAGGCCGCTGCGCCCGAACATCGGGACCTGCAATCCGTGGAAACCGGGCCCGCGCGGCGCCCGCACCACGCGGTATTTCTCGCCACGCGCCGACATCACCTTGGTCCAGAAAAACGCCTCATCCACATTGAGGAAATTGCGCGTGACCGGACAATGCCGGACATAGGTCTCGGCATCGACCGTCACGCCCTTGCCGAACCAGTCGCCCTCGACCCAGTAGATCCTGTCGACCAGGTCCTCGCGCGAGGGGGATGCCGAGAACATCACGAAGCGGTCGTAGCCGAGCGGCACGCTCGCCGACCGCACAGCCGCCTGGGTCGCGGACAAGCTGCCGCTGCCTTCGATCGCAACCACGGCTTCAATGTAGTGGTCCATGCGGATGCCATCGTATCCCGGGAAACCCCGTCGAGCGCGACGCTGCCCGTTGAGGACTTTCCCTCAAGCCAGGTGGACCTGCAAGGCGCGCAACGTTGTCCGGCCGCTGGCGGCGTGGCGGGCTCGCCGCGCCGCCTCGAGCCGGGCCGATGGCTTCAACGCCCGCCAAGCGTGTCGAGCAAAGCCTTGGCGGCCGCTTTGCCGACATTGTTGGCGGCGAAGGGACTGTCTCCGGTGATCAGCTTGCGATCCTGATGCGTCTTGCCGGTGATGTCCTTGTTCAGGATCTCGACGCCGAGCGCCTGCAGCTCCTCGCCAAAGGCCCAGGTCAACGCACCTGGCATGTAGCCGATGTCGGGCGTCGTCCGATCGATCGCATCGGGGAATGCCCAGATCTTGTAACCCTTGAAGGGATAATCGCCCTTGGCTTCATCGACCGCGGACGCCAGCAGCGCCGCCGGGCCATGGCAAAGCGAGACGATATGCTTGTCGTGGTCGAGCGCCCATTTCAGGACCGCCTTGACGTCGAGGCTTTCGGGAAGACCGATCAGCGCACCATGGCCGCCGGGAATGAACACCGCGATGTAATCGGAATCCTTGCCGAGCTTGTTTTCGATCACGTCGGAGAGTTTCAGCGGCTGCTTCAGCCTGCCGAGATACTTCTGGTAGATGCTCTTGACCGCGTCGTCCTGGTTCGGAAACGCCCAGAGCTCAAACTTGACCGGATTACCCGACACGGTGGCGATGTCGAATTCGAAGCCGGCCTTGTCGAGGTGATACATCGGCAACAAGGTTTCGACCGGATGGTTGCCGGTCGAGAACATCGTGCCGTTCTGCAACAGCAGATAGCGCTCGTCCGCGGCGATCATCAGGATTTTCCAGCGGCCGCCCTTGTAGGCGTTGGGATAGTCCGCGCCGGAGAGATCCGACTTGGCCGAGGTGAATTGCCCAAGTGAATAAGGCGATGGAAAGAAGGCGTTGTTCTCCGCCGGATCGGCTACGGGACGCTTGTCCTGGGATTGCTCGGTCATCGAGATATCCTCTCTCATCGTGTTGCGGTCCGGCAAAGGTAAGCACGCCGCGCGCAATCGCGAATGAGGGATTTCCCTCAATGCGTCACGGGCTGGTAAGAATTTGACGCCAGTCCGGCGCAGCATGAGGGAACCCATCACGACGTCGAGAGGCCCCGCGCCTGCTGCCCGCCATTTCGCTGCGGTTCATCTCCGCGGACCGATAGTGCGCGGGACCCTTCCCGGTCTCGCAAGGAGCCGTGCACCATGCCGATCAGCCGCCGGCGAGCGCTGACGCTTGCCTCGTTTTTCATGGCGGGCCCGCTGCTCGGCACCGAAGGCCGCGCCGAACCGGCGCCCGCCGCCGGGGCCGCGACCTTCGACATGGCCACCTTCACAGCTACCTCCGGCGGCGATGCCGACGCGGCCTTTGCCAAGGCGCTGGCCGCCGTCACCAAGGCAGCGGCTGATGCGAGCAAGGCGGGGCCGGTGCACATCGTCCTCAATCTGGAGAAGAACGCCAGCTACCGGATCAAGCGACCGCTCGCGTTCCGGCAATTGCACGGCTTCGAGCTCAACGGCAATGGCGCGCAGCTGATCAACACGGCGCGCAGCGGGACCTTCGTGATCTCCGGCTGCAACCGCCTCACCATCCGCGATCTCACCATTGATTACGATCCGCTGCCCTTCACCCAGGGAACGATCACCGCCTTCGACAAGCAAGCAGTCGACATCACGGTGAAGGTCGACCCCGGCTATCCCGATGATGCGGCACTGCTGGCCGCCTTCACCGATGGCTTCTTCAAGGTGATGGATCGCCGCAACCGGGCGCTGAAGACCGGCGCCAGGGATTTCCTTTCCCCGGCCCATGCCACGCGGCTCAGCGACGGCCAGATCAAGGTGCATCTGCGGTGGGGCGCGAACGATCGTTTCCCGAGCCAGCTGCCGATCGCAGCCGGTGACGTGGTCACCATTGCAAACAGCGGCGCGCACGCCATCGCCGTGGACTCCAGCGTCGCCACCAGCCTGATCGACCTGAAGCTGTTGGCTTCGCCAGGCATGGGCATGATCGAGAACGGCGGCGAAGGCTCGATGATGCTGCAAAAGGTCTCGGTCGTTCCGGGACCCCGGCCGAAGGGCGCGACGACCGACCGCCTGATCTCAACCAATTCCGACGGTTTGCATTTCACCGCGGTCGCGCGCGGTCCGACCATGGAGGACTGCAGTTTCGCCAACACCTCCGACGACGCCGTCAACGTGCATGGCTTCTACTACTACGTCGTGGCGAAGACCGCGCCACGACGGTTTCTGCTCAGCCCGAAATGGGACGTCGGCCTTGCGGCCGGCGACGATGTCGAGAGCTGCGACCATGCAACGTTTCGCTCGCTCGGACGCGGCAAGGTCGAGCAATTGACCAAGCGCCATGCGCCGGAGCTGAAGGCCAAGATCGCCCAAATCTGGAAAGGCAGGAGCCCGACCACCCAGCCGGACCTGATCTACGATGTGGTGCTGCAGCAGGACCTGCCGCTCAAGACCGGCGATGCCATCACCTCGCTGACGCACATCGGATCCGGCGCCACCGTGCTGCGCTGCAATTTCCATGCCTGCGGCCGCGTGCTGATGAAGGCGCCGAACGCCATCGTCGAGAATTGCCAGTTCACGTTCTCGACCGGGGTCGCTCTACAGGCTGGCAGCGACATCGGCTTCTGGTCGGAGTCCGGATTTGCCGAGAACCTCGTGTTCCGCAACAACCGCTTCAGCCACTGCGTCAACGGCGCCAATGAGCTGACCAGCGGCAGCGGCACGCTCGGCACCATCTATGTCGGCATGGTGCCGCCGGAAGGCGCCAAGGGATTTCAGGACAATTTCCAGAACCGGCGCGTCATCATCGAAGGCAATCACATCGACGATTCCTACATCTACGCGATCTTCGTCAGCAATGCCGACGGCGTCAAAATCGCCGGCAACATAATCGGTCAGACATTTCTGCGCGGCGGCGCGTTCGGGGCCGGCGACTTCTTCCACGTCAAGCCCGCCAGCGCGATCTTCGTCGGCCGCGCCAGAAACGTCGAGATCAGCAACAACGTCGCCGCGCACGGCCGGATCGCGACCAATGCCGTCGCGATCGATCCCAGCTGCGACAAGCGCACGGTGCATCTCGCCGGCAACAGGCTGGCCTGAGCGAGCACAACGCTGCTCAGGGCGTCATGCCGAGAGCCCGCCACATCGCGCGGATGATCCGGAACGAGCGGGCGTCGCCGACGAGGCCGCGCTGCATCCGGTTCATCGCATAGGCGAACGTCATTCGGGCATCGGTGTCGACGAGCACGAACGACCCGCCGCCGCCCGACCAGAACAGCGTGTTGGGATTCGGCGGCACCAGGCTGAGGATCGGGCTCGGCAGACCGAAACCGAGGCCGAAGCGGACGGAGATGCCGCGCATCACGAGGTCCGGGCCGTCGATCTGTACCTCCAGCGCCTTGCGGCAGCCGGCCTCCGACATGATCCGCCGGCCCTTGGCTGTGCCGCCGGTCGCGAGGATGGTTTGGATGGCCGCGATCGATCGCGCGTTGCCGTGACCGTTCACCGCCGGGATCTCGGCGCCGCGCCAGGCGCGGGTGCGGGTCGACGGCACGTCGGTGCGGGTGTCGCTGAACGTAATCTTCTGGATGGTCGTCATCTCGATATCGGTCGCAGCCGCCGACGGCAGGAACGGCACCAGATCGGCGACGCGATGGTCTTCCGATGCCGGCAGACCGATCCAGAAATCCGCATTCAAGGGAGCCGCAATTTCTTCGCGAAACACCGTGCCGAGCGTCTTGCCGGTAATGCGACGAACGACTTCTCCGATCAGGAAACCGAAGCTGTAGACGTGATAGCCGGACGCGGTGCCCGGCTCCCACAGCGGCACTTGGGCGGCAAGCGTCGAAGTCGCCTTGCCCCAGTCATAAAAATCCTCGCCGCTGATTGCCGGATGCCAGCCCGAGAGGCCGGCCGAGTGGCTCATCAGCTGCGCCACGGGGATAGCGGCCTTGCCGCCGGCTGCGAATTCCGGCCAGTAGCGCGCCACGGGTGCCGCGAAGTCGAGCGCGCCGCGGTCGGCGAGCCACAACGCGGTCAGCGCGGTCATGGTCTTGGTGATCGAATAGACGTTGACGATGGTGTCGCGCGTCCAGGGCCGCAGCTCGGCCTCATCTGCAAAGCCGCCCCACAGATCGACCACGGTCTCGCCCTCGATCGTGGCGCAGAACGATGCGCCGAGCTCCTCCCCGTCGGCGAAATTGGCCTCGAACGCCTCGCGCGCCGCCGAAAATCGCTCGTCGGCAAATCCATCTGATATCGCAACTGCCATGGCTGTGCTCCCCGCTCCGTCCCCACGCTTTGAGGGAGGCGGGACATACGCGGTGAGAGGCGCGGCTGACAATTCTTGAACTGAACTGTTTCGTCCCCATTTATCTGAGGAGAGACCTTCCCCTTCAGTCCAGGGCTACCCCTGCTTCTGCACCACCGTGATGTGCAGACGGCGGCAGATCTCCATGCCCTGACGGCGGTATAGCGCAATCGCCGAGGCGTTGCCGGTGAAGACGTGCAGGAACGGAAGTTCGCCGCGCGCCACGATCTGGCGGCCGACCGCCGACAGCAGCGCCTGCGCATAGCCGCGGCCGCGATGGTCGGGATGCACGCAGACCGCGGTCATCTCGGTATAGTTCCCCGGCTTCATCCGTTCCCCGGTCATCGCGACCAGCTCGCCGCCAACGCGGATGCCGAAAAAGTTGCCGAGCTCATGCGTCCGCGCGCTGAACGGACCGGGTTTTGTCATGTCCGTCAGCGCCATCATCGCGGGAACGTCGGCAGCGCCGAGCCTGACGATCTCGACGCCTGGCAGAGAAAACTCCGCCGGTGTGCCGATCATCTGCTCACCGGTCTCGGCCAGCAGCACCTTGAACTCCGGCGGCACCGGGACAGGATCGGGCGTGAACAGCACCGCGATATCAGGTCCCGACAGCAGCGCGCCGAGCGCGGCAAAGCTCTCGGGCGACATATCGGCCATGTCGGCGAAGGGGGCGATCGCGACCGGAAAGCGCCGGGCCTCGGCGCCGCCTTCCGCAAGGTCGCGTTGCCGCGTGGTCAGCGCGCTCCAGATTGGGCGATCAAGCGGATGGATCGGCGGGACTTCGGACATGCGGCGCTTCGCTCCTGATTTTCCTCGAACAGAGCAAGAAGCGCCGATAAAATCCAGCGTGGCGTGATGTCGTTGCGGCTCGCAATCACGCCAGCAGGATATCTTCGCCGTGCCGAACCGATCCCTAAGCCACCTTCAGGCAGAGCTCGGTACCGCCCTTGAGCGGCAGCGTGATCGACACGAAGCCGTTTTTGGGATCGCGCACGAACTCCAGGAAATCCGCCTCGGCATTGTCGTTCATGACATAGCCGCCGACGCGAAGCTGCGGGGCGACGATCTCGATCACCTGCCGCGCCAGCGTCGGTCTCTTGTCGCCCGGCCAGCCGTCGATCAGGATGAAGTCGACGGGACCGCCGAGATCGCGCAGCGTCTGGCGCGCGCATCGCCCTCGCGGATCTCGGCGTAGTGGGCAAGGCCGGCCTCGGCAAGATTGCGTTTCGCGGTTGCGACCTTGGCCGGCACGATCTCCGAGCCGATCACGGTGCCGCCGCCGTTGTCGCGCATCGCGGCGGCGAAATACAGCGTCGACATTCCGACCGAGGTCGCGAACTCCGCGACGCGTTTGGCGCGCAGGCCGCGGCACAGCAGATAGATCAGCTCGCCCCGCTCCGGGTGGATCGAGAATCCCTGCTCGGCATAGTCGTTCGGATCGCGGCTGCCGCTCTGCATCGGATTGCCCCTCACGGGCGTCCGGCGCGTGGCCTGCAGGCGCGCGATGACGGCGGCAATGCGGGCATCAGTAATCGCGCTGTGCGGTTCAGCGTTGTACATGAAGGGTCTCCCTTGCGATTGTGTCATTGCTGCAGGATTTCGGCAGCAGCACGGTCGAGGATCTTCGCGATGCGGCGCGCCTCGGCGGCATCGCAGCCGCGCTTCTGGCGCAGCGCGCTCTTCAGGGCGTGGCGGGCGCGGTGGACATCGTCGGACGCTCCGCTATCCAGATCGCTGACGCCGGCGAAGGCTTCGCGCACCTCCTCCATGCGGCCGCCGATCCGCGACAGTGCTTCGAGAATGGTGTCTGCGGTGGCGCGGTTCTCGGCGAGATGCGCCTTGCCCTGCTCGGTGATGCTGTAGAGCTTGCGCGCCGCGTCCTGGGTGACGCTGGCATGGCCGATCTCCTCGAGGAAGGTCAGCGCCGGATAGATCACGCCCGGGCTCGGACTGTAGAAGCCGTCCGACCGCTCCTCGATCTTCTTGATCAGCTCATAGCCGTGCGCCGGCTGCTCGCCGAGCAGCGCCAGGATCACGAGTTGCAGATCCTGCGACGAGAGCCGCCGCGATCCCGGAAAGTCCCCGCCGCCACCCCGCCCGAAGAAGCCATGTCCGCCGCGGCCGAAGCGATGGCCGCCTCGGCCGTGCCGCCCCGTGGCGAAAAACCCAAACCGGAAGCCATCATCGTCCCGGCCCCCAAACATCGATCGTCTCATTGTTTCTTTTCCTCACTGAAAACTTATCTTACGATATATCTACAGATGTAAAGGCGACAACCCACGTTTTCGTGAGCGTCTGGGGACGAAGTGGCGGCTGGACCGGCCCGGGATTGCCGGCTCACACCGGGCCTTGCCCGCCCTCGCGCGGCTGGCCTATGGCTTTGACGCCCGCAACTCCCTCCGATTCATGCTCCCAAAAACCTTCGAAGCTCATTGCCTGCGCCTGCCCGCCGCCACCAATGTGGTGCAATGGGAAGGCACGTCGGTGTTCAAGGTCGGCGGCAAGATGTTCGCGCTGGCCGGCGGCTTCGTCGCGAGCACCGGCGGCTTCATGTTCAAGACCTCGAACATGGCCTATGAGCTTCTGATCGAGCAGGAGCTGGCGCGGCCGGCGCCGTACCTGGCGCGTGCGAAATGGGTGCAATTGATCGGCAACGACGCCCTGTCCGACACCGAGCTCAAGGCCTATCTCGACCAGGCGCATGCGCTGATCGCAGCCAAGCTGACGCGGAAATCGCGCAAGGCGCTCGGGCTCGACTGATTGGCGCGGCCCGTGATGCTGTTCAGCCGTCCAGCGGCTTGTCGGAATCGCCGGACAGCAATTTCGGAAACAACTCCTTGAAGGCGAACTTGTCTTCACCCTTGGCGCGGTGGAAGCGCAGCACGACGTCGAACCGGCTGGCGTCCCATTTGGTGGGCGGCTTGCCCCTGCTGACTGGTATCAGCGGCAGGACGTCGGCGATGATCGCCTTGTGCTCCCAGCACAGCAGCACGACGCCGTTCAGCGCCAGCAGTGCCTTGATCAGCGCCGGCTCATTGCCTTTGCTAAAGCTTTCGTTGGGCGTCGCGCCAAGACGCGCCGCCAGCGCCGAGATCGTCTCAGCGGGACGGCTGCTCGGGCCCCGGTTGGGCGTGGTGCCGGGCGTCGCGGCATAGATCGCGTCAGGCTTGGCATAGTCGCCCTTGGCGAGGTCGGTGCCAAACAACGCAGCCCATGCGCCGGCGCGTTGCCAGCCGCGCAGGACAAGCGACTCGGTATCGGACACACCGTTCGCGGTGAAGCCGGGCCCCGGCCAGCCATCATCGGGCTTTTCGGCGTGACGGATGATGAAGAGCGTGAGCGCGTCCATGGCGTCCTCTCCGGGGAAGATGTCTTGCTGGCAAGGGCAATTTCAATCCTACGCTGGCGGCATGCCCCGCTCCATGAACGGCGTCACAATTTGCGAAAACTCGAGCGGTACTGCGCCGGCGACACGCCGAGCCGCTCGGTGAACACGATGCGCATCCGGTCGGCCGAGCCGAAGCCGCAGTCGAACGCAACCGCCTTGAGCGGCCGGTCCGAGCCCTCGAGCAGGCGGCGTGCGGCGTCGACCCGCGCGCGCTCGACGAATTCATGCGGTGTGATGCCGGTCTCCTGCGCGAAGGCGCGGCCGAAATTGCGCACGCTCATGCTGACGGCCTCGGCCAGCGATTGCAGGGTGTGGCGCTCGCCGACACGCTGCATGACATGCGCCTGCGCGCGCGCGATCGGCGAGTCCTCGTCGACCGGCGCGGTGAGATAGGGGCTGAACTGCGACTGCCCGCCCTGGCGTTGCGCCACCACGACCAGCCGCTTGGCCACCGCGACCGCGACCTGCGGCCCATGACGCTCGGCGACCAGCGCGAGACCGAGATCGATTCCCGCGGTGACGCCGGCGGAGGTCATCAGTCGGCCGTCACGAATGTAGATCCGGTCGAAGATCACCTCGGCATCCGGAAAGCACGCTGCGAGATGCTGCGCGTTCTGCCAATGCGTCGTCACCTTGTGCCCGTCGAGCAGCCCTGCATGGCCGAGCGCGAAGGCGCCGGTGCAGATCGAACCGTAGAGCTCGGCGCGCGCGGGCGCCCCGCGCAGCCACTGCGTCAGCGCCGGATCCGGCTCGGCATCGGGCAATGCCGGCCCGCCGGCGACGAGCAGGATGTCGAATTTCTCGTTTGCCTCATCGAAACTGAGGTCGGCCGATATCTTCATGCCGTTCGATGCGCGCAGCGGCTCGCGGCTGGCGCCGACCAGCACCGTCTCATAGCCGTCGCCACTAGCGACAAAGCCGTTCGTCTCTGCGAACACATCGACGGGACCGGCGACATCCAGCGCCTGCACTCCTTCGTGAATCGCGATCGCCACTTTTTGAACCGCCATACCCTCTCCCTGCCCGCTGGCGCGAAACGATGTCTCGTTGGCCCGATCCGGCGGCGCACAAGCGTTGCGGGATCAGGCCAGGACGGGCGACAAACACACCACGGATCACGCCGCCAGGTGATCTGAACCCACCGCAGAGACGAGCGCCGGGGGCCCGCGTGTTTCGCACGCCACGGCATCGTCTTGCCATATCGAGGAGCGTCTTGAAATGACCGAGATCATCGCCGGCATCCATGTACCCGACAGCGCCATGGCGCGTGCCGCGACCCAGCTGGTGCGCGACACCGAGGACGACCTGCTCTACAATCACAGCCGCCGCGTGTTCTTCTGGGGCGCGCTGACCGGCAATCGCCGCAAGCTGAAGTTCGATCCCGAGCTACTCTATATCGGCGCCATGTTCCACGACATGGGCCTCACCGCCAAGCATGCGAGCCCGGACCTGCGCTTCGAGGTCGACGGCGCCAACGCAGCGCGCGACTTCCTCAAGAGCTACGGCGTCGCCGAACGCGACGTCGATGACGTCTGGGCCTCGATCGCGCTGCACACCACGCCCGGCATCCCCGAACATATGCGTCCGACCGTCGCGCTGGTCACCGCCGGCGTCGAGATGGACGTGCTCGGCATCGCCTATGACGATTTCTCGCACGAGCACCGCGACCATGTCTGCGCGCATCATCCGCGCGAGGCGAACTTCAAGGAGAACATCATCGATCATTTCGCGGCCGGCACCATCAGGAAGCCGCTGACCACCTTCGGCAACGTCAAGGCCGACGTGCTGGCGCTGAAGGACATGAACTACACACGGGTGAACTTCTGCTCGATCATCCTCGGTTCGAAATGGCCGACATGACCGCGCGCCGAATTTCAATCCGAACCGCGAAGGAGAACACCATGACCATCGCCGTCAACACCGGCTTCGCCGAGGCGGAGCGGACCAGCATCGCGGCGGCGCTCTCGACGGTGCTCGCGGACACCTACGCGCTGTACCTGAAGACGCACGGCTACCACTGGAACGTCACGGGTCCGACGTTCCATGCCCTGCATACGCTGTTCGAAGGGCAGTATCGGGAGGAATGGCAAGCGCTCGACGATATCGCCGAGCGCATCCGCGCCCTCGGCGAATTGGTGCCGCAGACCTATTCCGCATTCGCCAAGCTCACGGCGATCAAGGACGGCTATGCCAGCCTCGACTCCGAGGCGATGGTGGCCGAACTGCTGCATGACAACGAGACGGCCGTGCGGACCATCCGCGATGCATTCACCGTCGCCGAGTCCGCCGGCGATCAGGCGACGGTGGACATGCTCAACGTCCGCACCACTGCACACGAGAAGCACGCCTGGATGCTGCGCGCGACGCTCGACGTCAAATGACCGAACCGACTGAACCGCACCGGCGTGCCGGTTCAGCCGTGCGGACCGCGGTCAGGGCCTGGAGCTCGCCCAGCGGCCGCGAGCGCGAGCCTGGCAAGGTAGTGCGTCCAACCCTTGCTATGGCTCGCGCACTGTTCAGCATTGGGCAGGCCGCTATGGGTCATCCGCAACAGCGTGCCGCTGTCCTTGCCGATCAGGTCGATCTCGATCAGGCTCGATCCCGGCGGCACTTCCGCGCCGCCTTCCCAGCCGAAACTGTAGGCGAGACGATGCACCGGCACGACCTCGCGGAACGCGCCGCGCGCCGCCCGCGACAGATCGCCGGAGACACCCTTGAGCAGATAGAGCCCGCCGGGATGCAGCTCGGTCTCGGCCTCGAGCCCCATCCAGCTCACGATCTTCTGCGGATCGGTCAGGAAGGCGAACACGGTTGCGGGGGGCGCTGCGATCTGCATCTCGCGTTGAACGATGAAGGCTTCAGTCATCGATCCTCCTCCATTGACGGTGGGTCTTCAGGGATAATTCGTGACAAGGGCGGCGCATCAACCCCATGATGGGGTGATGCGATTGTCCTCGACACTGAGCTGGCTGGTCGACGCCGCGGCCGAGACCGCGAGCGCCAACCGGTTGCTGGCGGATCTGGGTCACCATCTTATCACGGATGGCCTGCCGCTTGCCGGCGGTGCGCTCACGCTCGAAGTTCCGCACCCGCTGATCGCAAGGCGCACCTGGCTGTGGCGCGCCGGCAATGGCGAGGTCATCGAGGCGCTCGGCTTCGCGCCGGAACAACCCTTTGCCATGCCCGGTATGGTCGGATCCGGCGATGCCGGCCGGCGCTGGCTCGCTGGCCTCGCACCCGGCCCGATCCACGAGGACACGATCGGAACGCGGCCGGATGGCCCGACCCTCGGCTGGATCGGGACCCGCGCCTTCACGCCGGCCGAGGCGGATCAATTGCGCGAGGCGGCGCGCTTCACGGCCGCACCGCTCGCCGCGCTCGCGGCGCGTGCGACATTGACGGCTGCGCTGGAGGCCTATCTCGGCCGGCGCAGCGCGGCGCGCGTGCTGGCATCGCCGTTGCGGCGCAACACCGGCGAAACCATCCGGGCGGCGCTGCTGTTTGCCGATCTGCGCGGCTTCACCGCGCTCTCCGAAAGCCATCCGCCTGCCGAGGTGATCGCGGCTCTCGACGCTTGGTTCGACCGCATCGCCGGCGCGATCCACGCCTTCGGCGGCGAGGTGTTGAAATTCATCGGCGACGGGTTGCTCGCGATCTTTCCGGTCACCACCAGCGCGCGCAGCGCATGCGAGGCGGCATTGCGCGCGGTGTCGGCGGCCCGCGTCGGCATGACGCATCTCGATACCGAGCGGCGCAAGCACGGCCTTCCGCCACTGCCGTTCGGCGTGGCGCTGCATCTCGGTGAGGTGCATTGGGGCAATATCGGCGCCGCCGACCGCCTCGACTTCACCGCGATCGGCGCCGCGGTCAATCTGGTCAGCCGGCTGGAAGGCCTGTGCAAGCCGCTGGAGCAGACTGTGCTGGTCTCGGGCGCGCTCGCCGCCGAGACCGAGACGCCGCTGGTCGCGCTCGGCACCCATGAGCTGCGCGGCATCGCGCGGCCCTGCGCGGTCTTCACGCTGCCGGAGGGATGAGCCGGTCATCGGAACAGGCGCAACCACGGCGCCAGATGAAACGCGCTCATCAGCGCGTACATCGGAACCATCCCCTGCAACGAGAACGGTCCCTGCATGGCGCCACAGATCATGTCGGCAGGCGCCAGCGCCGCTACCAGCGCCATCACGGCGAAGGTCGGCGCCGCCGCCAGCGACAGCCAGCGCGCGAACATGGCACCGCGGCCACTGATGCGGCCTTTCAACCAATCCTCATGTGTCTCGATTCCGGTCATCATTCGATCTCTCTGGAGATGATCCATGTCGTCATGTGCTAGGTTAGGAGCGGGCCTCGGAGGGCGAGAGTGACAAGTGTGTCGGGATTCGAATGGACTCGCTGATTACCGCTGCGGCGCGCGCGCTCGCGGCGGGTGATCCCCTCGGCGCACTGAAACGGGTGGCCCTGCGCGACGATGCGCCGGCGCTGGCGCTGCGCGGCATCGCGATGGCCCGGCTCGGCGATTTCACCCGCGCCAAGGAGCTGTTGCGGCGCGCGGGCCGCGCCTTCGGTCCGCGTGAAGCCATCGCGCGTGCGCGCTGCGTGGTCGCCGAAGCGGAGATCGCGCTGGTGTCGCGCGACCTGTCCTTTCCCAGCAAGAGCCTCGCCGCGGCGCGCGCGACGCTCGCGGCGCGCGGCGACGCGCTCAACGCAGCATACGCCGGCTATCTCGAAATCCGCCGCCTGCTCTTGATCGGGAGCCTCGATGCGGCCGAGCGCATGCTTGATGACCTCGACCCGGCGCCCTTCCCGCCGGCGCTGCGGGTCGGACATGAACTGGTCGTCGCCGGGATCGCGATGCGGCGGCTGCGGACCAAGCCGGCCCGCGAGGCGCTGGAACGGGCAAGGGATGCCGCGCGTCGCGCCGGCATCGCCGAGCTTGCCGCCGAGGTCGAAAGCACCGCGAACCTGCTCGCCACACCGGCAGCGCGCCTGATCGCGCGCGGCCAGGAGCGGCCGCTGCTGCTTGCGGAGGTCGAGGCCCTGATGGGATCGAAGGCGCTCGTCGTCGACGCCTGCCGCTACGTGGTGCGCGATAGCGGCACCACAGTCTCGCTGACGCGGCGGCCGGTGCTGTTCGCGCTCGCCCGCGCGCTCGGCGAAGCCTGGCCGCAGGACGTGTCGCGCGGCACGCTGATCGCGCGCGCGTTTCGCGGCAAGCACGCCGATGAATCGCACCGTGCACGGCTGCGGGTCGAGATCGGACGGCTGCGCCGGGCGCTCCGGCCACTCGCCGATCTCAGCGCGACGCCTGACGGCTTTGTGCTGGAGCCGCATGGCCGCAGCGACGTCACCGTGCTGGCGCTGCCGGTCGAGGAGGAACACGCGGCGGTGCTCGCCTTCCTCGCCGACGGCGAGGCCTGGTCGAGCTCAGCGCTCTCGGTGGCGCTGGGGGCGAGCCAGCGCACCGTGCAGCGTGCGCTCGACGCGCTGGCCGCCACCGGCAAGGTGCAGTCGGTCGGCCGCGCCCGCGCCCGGCGCTGGATGACGCCCCCGGTGCCGGGATTCACGACGACGTTGTTACTCCCTGCCCCGCTGCCGAACGGCTAGAATCAGGCAGCAATCACAGGAGCGCCGTATGAAGAAGTCCGAGGCCGAGATCATCCGGGAATATGCCTTCGAGGGCGTCGAGAGCGTGGGCGGCGTCAGCTTCGACGGCGAGCAAGTCTGGTTCGCGGCCGGTGGCCGGCTGGTCGCCTTCGATCCCGACAGCGGCAACACCACCCGCACCCTCGACATCGCGGCCCATGCCGGTACCGCCTTCGATGGCAAGCACCTCTATCAGATCGCCGAGGACTGCATCCTGAAGATCGAGCCGAACAGCGGACGCGTGGTGTCGACGATCCCCTCACCCGGCGGCGGCCGCGACTCAGGTCTTGCCTGGGCGGAAGGCTCGCTGTGGGTCGGCCAGTATCGCGACCGCACCATCGTTCAGGTCGATCCCGAAACCGGCAAGGTTTTGCGCACCATCGAAAGCAACCGGTTCGTCACCGGCGTCTCCTGGGTCGATGGCGAACTCTGGCACGGCACCTGGGAAGAGGATCAGAGCGACGTCCGCCGTATCGATCCGCAGAGCGGCGAGGTGATGGAACGGCTCGAGATGCCGCAGGGCGTGTTCGTCTCCGGGCTCGAGTCCGACGGCAAGGACCGGTTCTTCTGCGGCAGCGGCTCGACCAACAACAAGGTGCGCGCGATCCGGCGGCCGAAGCGCAGCCGCGCGTGAAGCAGACGGCTTCACGCGCGCACCGGACTCACGCCGGCGCGGGCACCGCTGAGGACCGCGCCGCCGCCATCGGCCGGAAAGTCATCATGATCAGGAATGCGCCGAGGCCGACGGCCCAGGAGCCGACATAGAGCCACGTATAGCTCGCGAAGGTGTCGTAGATCAGGCCGCCGGCCAAGGGTCCGGTCGCCATGCCGAGGCTGCCGGCCATCGCGGTGCCGCCGATCACGGTGCCCAGCATCCGCAGCGGAAAATTCTCGCGGATCAGCACGGAATACAGCGGCATGGTGCCGGCATAGATGAAGCCGAAGATCGCCGCGACCGCATAGAACGCGGCCAGCTCGCGCACGAAGACGTAGCCGAGCGCGCCGAACGCCTGCGCCAGCAGCCCCAGCACCAGCACGCGCTTGGCGCCGAAACGGTCGCCGAGCAGGCCGAAGGCGATGCGGCCGCCCATGCCGGCGAGCCCTTCCACGCTGTAGATCGTCACCGCCGCGACCATCGGAATGCCGCAGGTGACCGCGTAGCTCACCGTGTGGATGATCGGCCCGGAATGGGTGGCGCAGCAGAAGAAATTGGTCGCGATCAGGATGATGAATTGCGGCGAGCGCAGCGCCTGCGCCAGCGACATCGGCGTCTCTCCGTTCGCGGTGGCCGCTTCGGCGTGGCCGCCTTGCAGCGCCGGTGGGCGACGTACGAAGAGCGAGACCGGGATCATGATCGCGCCGACCACGCCTGAGATGATCAGCATCGACGTCCGCCAGTCATGGTGGGAGATCAGCCAGGCCGCGAGCGGCGACATCGTCATCGGCGCCATGCCCATGCCGGCCGACACCAGCGAGACGGCGAGGCTGCGATGGGTGTCGAACCAGCCGGTGACGCAGGCCATCATCGGCGCGAAGATCGCCGCCGTCGCCGCGCCGACCAGCGCGCCGAAGAGAAGCTGAAATGCCAGCAGTGACGGTGCTTGGCTTGCGAGCGCGAGGCTTGCCGCCAGCACGACCGATCCGGTCAGCACCACCGGGAGCGGCCCGAAGCGGTCGGACAGCGTGCCCCAGATCATGCTGGTGAAGGCCATCGCGAGGAAGCCGATCGTCATCGCGCTGGAGATGCCGGTCACCGACCAGCCGGTCTCCCGCGCCATCGGCTGCAGGAACACCGGCAGCGAGAACATGCCGCCGATCGCGACGCAGCCAAGCAGGCCGCCGGCCGCGACAATCACCCAGCGATAGGTCGAATTGGTCATTCCAGAACTCCCATGCAGTGCGTTCTGGCTGAAAGACGAACGGACCGGGGTGGAACCGACAGCGGACGACCGCCCTAGCTCACTTTTTTGCGACCGTGGCGGCCTTCAAGGCTCATACGCGGCCTACCCTCAGCGGCCAGCCAAACTGCATCCGGGCTGCGGGGCGATCTCGCCGAGCGGCCGGACCTGCACTAGCTCGGTCCCTTGCGTCCTGGCGATGAACATGTTCATCGCCGCGTGGTGATCCCGGCCGAGCGTCACCGGGCCGGTCGGCGACGCAATGGTGAGGCCGGCCATCGCGTCGATGATGGCCTCCTTGTCGAGCTTGCCGGCCTTCTCGGCCGCCGCCTTGAGCGCGATCAGGGTGTTGTAGTGCGTCATCACGTAGTTCGACACCGCGACGCCCGGGTTCGCCGCGGCGCGCGCCTTGGCGACGAACGCCTTCACGGACGGATCCTCGCTCGCCGCGACCGCCGGCACGACCGTGACCATGTTCTGGCCCTTGCCGCGGAAGATGCCGAGATCGACCTCGGACAGTCCGAGGAAAGCGACCGTGATGTCCTTGAGCAACCCGGCCTCGTCGGCCTGCCGGATGAAGTCCATCCCGTCACCCTTGAGCGCGAACAGCAGCACCTTGGCCTTGCTCGCCGCGACCTCCTTGATCAGCGGTGAGAAGTCGGTCTCGGTCCCCAGCGTGTATTTCGTCCCGACCACCCTGCCGCCGAGCTGCTCGATCAAGGGCTGCGCGATGCCGAACATCTGATGCGGCCAGACGCGGTCGGCGCCGAGCAGGAAGTACGTGTTGCCAAATGTCTGCGTCATGTAGGGCAGCAGCTGGCCGAGCTCCTGGTTCGGCACCGCGCCGAACGAGAACAGATAGTGGCTGCATTTACCGCCCTCGTAATTGGTGGCGTAGAGCAGCGGCGTCTTCAAGCTCTCGGCAAGCGGCACCAGCGCATTCAGATTGCGCGATGTGATCGGACCGACCACGGCCAGCACGCCGTCCTTCTCGACCAGCGAACGCATGGCCTCGGCGGCCGACTCCGGCCGCGTCTTGTCGTCGGCATAGATCACCTCCACGGGCCGGCCGAGAATGCCGCCCGCAGCGTTGATATCCCGAGCGGCGAGATCGAGCCCGAGCCTGGCCTGCTGACCATACAGCTCAACGCCACCGGAGAACGGCAGCACCGCGCCGATACGAATGGGGCCGCCGGATTCCGCTGCGCGCAACGGCTGAAGCGCCGCGCCGCAGAACAGCAGCGTGAGTGTGATGCAGTTGATCGAGCGTGATGCCATGTGCGCCTTCCCTTCGAGCAGGATGCAACCATGCTTGCTCGATATTATCGGAGCGGCGCTGAAGAATTCGTCAAGCGCACGCCGGTTTGCGTTGCATGCGCACAGCTGCCGGCGAGCGCCGCCACTTGACATTCAGAGGTTGCAGGCGTATTTCGGCGGCCCTCGCGAACGTCATGTTCGCGAACCAATGCGAGCAAACCAATGCAACCGAAACCGCAGCACGGATACGAACAGATCCGCCGACCATCAGCCTGTCTACGGCCGATCGTCTATGCATGCCCGGTTCATGGGAGCGGTCTCGCTTAAGCGCGATCGACAATCCGTACTTCACGGACCCTCCCGAGCCAGCCGCTTCGGAGGGTTTTTTGTTGCCCACGCGCGGTCTGGTCGAACTCCGGCAAGGACAATCCCGAACGACCATGTGGAATGCACACGGTCGGTCCAGATTCAGCAGGAACCAAGACAATGCGACGACCTGATCCCTACCAGGAGCGCGCCCGCGAACTCTGCCTCGCTGCGGGCGTCGATCCGGATTCCCGCGTCGGCGAAGGCCGCGGCCAGCCGGCCTGGTGCCTGTATCGCGATGCCGCCCGCAAGGAGAAGCTTGCGCGCGAGGCCGATGCGGCCTCGGCGGAGATTGCGATGCTGCGCCCGCAGGAGGAGCGCTTCAAGAACGCGCCGCTGAAGGTGTTCGGCGAGCATGATCCGGCGACCATCAAGCAGATGCGTAACTGCATGGCGGTCGGCAACGTCGTGTCCGGCGTGATCTGCGCGGACGGCCATCTCGGCTATGCGCAGCCCGTCGGCGGCGTGATCGCCTACGAGAAGCAGATCAGCATCTCCGGCGTCGGCTTCGACATCGGCTGCGGCAACATGGCCGCGCGGCTCGACGTGCGCTTCGACGACATCCGTGCGACCGTCCCGACCATCATTCGCGACGTCGCCAAGGTGATCTCCTTCGGCATCGGCCGGAAGAACGTCGAGCAGGTCCAGCATGCGTTGTTCGACGATGGCGACGCCTGGCGCGAGAGCGACATGGAGGCATACCGGCAGAAGGCGATCGGCCAGCTCGGCACGGTCGGCTCCGGCAACCACTATGTCGACCTGATGCGGGACGAGGCCGGCTTCGTCTGGATCGGCGTTCACTTCGGAAGCCGCGGGCTCGGGCACACCAGCGCGACCCGCTACCTCAAGGCCGCCGGAGGCAAGGACGGGATGAACGTTCCGCCCGCCATCGTCGACGAGGATTCCGAACTCGGGCGCCGCTACATCGCCGCGATGCAGCTCGCCGGGCGCTATTCCTATGCGGGCCGCGAGTGGGTCGTGGATCGTGTCCGCCAGATCATCGGCGGCAAGGTCACCGATTCCGTGCACAACCACCACAACTATGCCTGGCGGGAAACGCATGACGGCAAGGATTTGTGGGTGGTGCGCAAGGGCGCGACGCCGGCCTTCCCCGGCCAGCGGGGCTTTGTCGGCGGATCGATGGGCGATGATGCCGTCATTCTCGAGGGCGTCGATAGTCCGGAGGCGAAGGCCTCGCTCTACTCGACGGTGCACGGCGCCGGGCGGCTGTTCGGCCGCAACGAGGCCAAGCGCCGCTTCACGCGCGAGGAGATGGACCGCTGGCTCAACGAGCGCGGCGTCACGCTGGTTGGCGCCGATCTCGATGAAAGCCCGATGGCCTATCGGCGCCTGCCGGAGGTGCTTGCCCGGCATGCCGGAACGGTGAAGGTGCTGCACACGCTGCGGCCGTTTGCCGTGGCGATGGCAGGCGAAGGCGAGTTCGATCCGTTCAAGGACTAAAGCGAGGCGTACGCGCCTCGCTCGGGTGCGGTGGCGAAATGGGAACGCTGCGGTCTGCAAAACCGCCATGAGCCGGTTCGATTCCGGCCCGCACCTCCAGCAATATTGCCTGCGCTCGCCCCGAGCGCTAACCTGATCGCGCCCGTCGAACTATCTCCGGGCAATCCCCCAGACATGAAAGTGCCGTCCGGCGATCCGCGACCGCGGGACGCCACTCCGCGTTCTCCGTTGCAAGGAAAGGACCCTCTCTTGAACAGCCGCTTCGTCCTGATCTCCGGCTGCTCCGGCGGCGGAAAATCGACACTGCTCGCGGAACTGCGTGGCCGCGGCTATACCGTCGTCGAAGAGCCCGGCCGCCGCATCATCGCCGATGAGCTCGCATCCGGCGGCAACGCCCTGCCCTGGGTCGATCCGGCGGCCTTCCTGCGCCGCGCCATTGACGTCGCGATGAAGGATATGGCGATGGCCGAGGCCCATTCCGGTTGGGTGTTCTTCGATCGCGGCCTCGTCGACGCCGCGTCGGCGCTGGAGGCTTTAACGGGCGAGCCGGTGCTGCGCCCGATCTGCTCCGACCATCGCTACCACGTGCGCGTGTTCATGACGCCGCCGTGGCCGGAGATCTACGTCACCGATGCTGAGCGACGGCACGACTTCGAGGCGGCGATGGCGGAGTATCAGCGGCTGATGGAGGCGTTTCCCACGCTCGGCTACGACGTCATCAGCCTGCCGAAGATAGCGCCGTCCAAGCGCTCAGATTTCGTGCCAGCGACGCTTGGCGGCAACCCGGCATCGATAGTCTGATCAGACCGTCGCCCCGCGGCTTTGTCGGCTAGTCTAGCGGCACGCTTGCCAGCTCAGAACGACGTCCCGCCGCCGAACCTGAACTCTTGCACGATGTCGTACTTGCCCTTGGTGATCGGCACCGCGTAGTCGAAGCGCAGCGGCCCGAACGGCGACGCCCAGATCAGACCGACGCCCACCGAGGTTCGCACCACGTTTTGGTCATCGTATTGCAAGCCGCAGGTCGGGCACGCCGGCGTGTTGACCTCGCCGGTCGCGGTCCACGACGTCGGTCCTTCGTACCCCCAGAGCGAGCCGGCATCGGCGTAGACCGCCCCCTTCAGCCCAACCTCCGAAGGCAGGAACCAGAACGGCATCTGCAGCTCCATCGACGCACCCCAATATTTGGTGCCGCCGAGCGCATCGCCGACCGCCCCGAAGCTCGCGTAAGTGATGTCACGCGGCCCGATGCCGTTGGTGGCAAAGCCGCGCACGAGGTTCGGTCCCATCTGGAAATGATCCAGCATGCGCAGATCATTGTCGCCGACCTTGGTGAGCACGCCGCCCTGCAAATGGATCAGTCCGACGAGGTCGGACACCAGCGGCGTATAGTATTTCGCGTCGACCGCGCTTTTCAGATACGTCACGTCACCGCCGACGCCAGCGAAATCTTGCTTGAAGTCGATCAGCAGGCCGTCGGTCGGGTTCTTGTTGTTGTCGAGGGTGTTGTACGTCAGCGTATAGCCGATCGCCGAGGTCCAGGTCGCGCCCGCAGCGAGCTCCTTGCGCACCGGCAAGGTGGATTCGCCGTCGCCGTAGCAACCATATCCATAGAGCCCTGATGAGACCGAGTTGGTCGGATCGACGCCGCCGAGCACATCCTTGATGTAAGCAGGCGTCGGGTTGAACGCGAGCGAGGTGTTGGAGGCGTTGTTGTTGCAGTTGTTATAGGCGCTATCGAGCGAGATTTCCTGCTGATAGAGCGAATAGCGCAACTGGAGCGTCAAATCCTCGCGCAAGGCGAGACCCAGCCGTGGCGCGAACCCGATCGTCTTCACGCCATAGGTCGTGTAATCGGTCGGCAGCTGCTCCTTGTAATACGCATCGAGCCCGAGCGCGACGCGGTAGTCGAGCAGATACGGCTCGACAAAGGACAGCGACAGCCCACGCGAGTACTGGCCGTAGCTGACGGTTGCCTTCGCGAACAGGCCGCGGCCGAGCAGGTTGCGTTCGGAGACGCTGACCTCGGCGAGCGCGCCGTCGGTCGTAGAGTAACCGCCCGAGACCGAGAAGTCGCCGGTCGACTTCTCCTCCAGATCGACGATCAGGACCACGCGATCGCTCGATGAGCCGGGCTCGGTGGTGATCTTGACCGTCTTGAAGTAGTCCAGATTCTTCAGCCGCCGCTCGGCACGATCGACCAGCGCACGGTTATACGCATCGCCTTCGGAGAGATCGAACTCGCGCCGGATCACGTAGTCGCGGGTACGGCCGTTGCCGCGGATGTCGATCCGCTCGATATAGGTGCGCCGCCCCTCCTCCACGCGGAACATGATTCCCACGGTGTGCGCCTCGAAGTTCCGGTCGCCGTCCGGACGGACCACCGCGAACGCGTAGCCGCGGCGCGACGCTTCGATCTGCATGTCCTCGACCGACTTCTCGATCGCCTCGACATTGTAGAGCGAGCCCTCGCTGACCCGCGAAAGCGAGCGCAGGATACTTGGATCGAAGCCTGCAACGGTCGAGCGGAAGCTCACCGTCGCAACGCGGTACTGCTGTCCCTCATCGATCTTGAAGGTGACCTGAAAGCCCTTGCTCTCGCGGTCGTACTCGGCGAGCGCGGCCACCACCTGCACGTCGGCGTAGCCATGCTTGAGGTAGAAGCGGCGGATCAGATCACGGTCGGCCTCGACGCGATCGGGGTCATAGATGTTGGCGCTGCCGAGGAAGCTCAGGAAGTTCGTCTCATGGGTCTTGATCACATCCTTAAGGCGCGCGGCCGTGAAGCTGTTGTTCCCGATGAACTCGATGGTCTTGATGCCGGTCTTGGCGCCCTCGTCGACGGTGAAGACGAGGTCGACGCGGTTGTTCGAGCGTTCGATGATCTCGGGCGTGACGCGCACGTCGTAGCGGCCGGAGTGGCGGTAGATCTCGGCGATCCGCAGCGCATCCGACTGCACCATCGGCCGCGACAGCGTGCCTCGCGGCTTGGATTGCACCTCGGCCGAGAGCTGCTCGTCCTTGACCTTCTTGTTGCCCTCGAACGCGACGCGGTCGATCACCGGGTTCTCGACGACCGAGACGACGATCCGTCCGCCGGCGTGATTGATCTTGACGTCCTGGAACAACCCGGTCCCGACCAGCTCCTTCAGCCCGTCATCGATCGCAGCCTGATCGAGATGACCGCCCGGCCCCGGCCTGAAATAGGAGCGGATGGTCTCCGCCTCGACCCGCCGGTTGCCCGCGATCGCGATCGCATCGACCGATTGGGCCGCCGCCGGTGCCAACAACAGCCAAGTCACTGACCAAGTCACTGGCCAAGTCACTGGCCGGTTCACCGACGTCGCCGGGATCGAAAATCCCGTCAGCGCAAGCGCCGCGACAAAGCTCAGCCACATCTTCATTCCACACCTCGCGAACCAGTCGCCCGTTGTGGCGGGATGGTGATGGCTGCGGTGTGGCTGCGGGATTGCGGGATTATTTCCAGTGATTGGGGACTGTGAGCGCTGTACGACGCGGCCGCCGTCCCGGTTTGTTTCCGGCCGCGCCCGCCGCTTACAGTTCAGAAACACTATGCTGACGAAAAGGCGCAATGCCGCCCACAAGCGATGCGCATGCTGGTCGATTGGTGGCTAAGCCAGCGCGCTGCAATGCGCGCAAAATGACCTGATGACGAGGCCCAGTCGCAAACCATGCTTGCACATACCCCGAAGATCCTGGTCGTCGAGGACGATCTGCCGACCAGAGACTTGATTGCCCGTTACCTGCGCGACCAATCGTGTCTGGTGGCCACCGCCTCGAACGGCAAGGAAATGGATCGTTACCTTGCCGGACACTCACTTGATCTCATCGTGCTCGACCTGATGCTGCCGGGAGAGGATGGATTGACCTTGTGCCGCCGCCTTCGCAGCGACTCGACGATTCCCATCATCATGCTCACGGCAAAGGGCGAGGACCTCGACCGGATCCTCGGGCTCGAGATGGGAGCGGATGACTATCTCGCCAAACCCTTCAATCCGCGCGAGCTGCTGGCGCGGATCAATGCGGTGCTGCGCCGCCAGACCCAGGCCGGTCTTGCCGGACGCTCCGGCCAGAGCGCCGCGCGCCTGCGCTTCCAGGATTGGACCATCGATCTTCGCCTGCGCGAGCTGCGCGATCCCGACGGCGCCCAGGTCCCGCTGACCAGCGCAGAGTTCGACCTGCTGCAGGCCTTCTGCGAGCGGCCCGGCCGGATCCTGACGCGGGACGGCCTCCTGACCATGACGCGCAGCCGGCCTGCCAGCCCGTTCGGGCGCAGCATCGACGTGCTCGTCAGCCGGCTTCGCCGCAAGCTCGATACCGGCGAAGGACCGTCGGTGATCAGGACGGTGCGGACCGGCGGCTACATCTTCACGCCGCATGTGGAGGATGCATGAGCTGGACCCGCAGGATTGCCGCGCTCTTCAGCTTCCGGCGGATCAGCGGCCAGATCGGCGCGCTGATCCTGTTGTCGCTGGTGCTGATCCACGCGCTGATCGGGCTTTATTTCACCAGCCAGAAACCGAAGTCGTTCGCGGACAGGCCGATCCATCAGTTCCAGCTGGTTGCGAAGCTTCTGGCCGAGACCCCTGCGGCCGAGCGCGCAACGCTGTTGCAGGCCGCCGACCGGGCGTTTCCCCGGCTGCATTTCGCACTGCGCGACGCAGGTCCGGGCGCATCCGGCGATGCGTCGTCCGGAGCATCAAGTGTCGACGATGTCGATCTGGAGTTTTCCACGAAGACCGCGCCGGCGGTGGTTCGCTTGCCGGATGGCGCCCTGCTCGAAGCGACCATCGGCCCGGCAAAGATCCCGCCGTTCTTCGGCGCCTTCTGGCTCAGCACATTCCTGTTCCTGTTCGTGAGCGTCACGCTGCTCGGCGTGTGGGCCGGCCGCGTGCTCAGTGCTCCGCTCTCCGCCTTTGCCCGCGCCGCCGAGAATTTCAGCATCAGCCAGGCGGCCGCTCCGCTTGCCGAGACCGGGCCGGAGGAGATCCGCGCCGCCGCGGTCGCACTCAACCGGATGCGCGAACGCATCACCACGCTGATGAACGACCGCACGCGGATGCTCGCCGCCATCAGTCACGATTTGCGAACGCCGATCACCCGGCTGCGGCTCAGATCCGAATACATCGAGAACGATGCCCAGCGCGCGGAGACCCTGCACGACCTCGACCAGATGCAGGCCATGCTGGAATCGGTGCTGTCATTCCTGAGCGGCGGCAGCGCGGCGAAGCCGACGCTTGTGAACGTAGCCGCCCTGCTGCAGACGATAGCCGAGCAGTTCTCCGATTGCGGCCATGTCGTGCGCTACCACGGCCCGCTCAGGGCTTCGCTCTTGATCCGCCCCAGCGATATCAGCCCGACCGTGACCAACCTGGTGGAGAATGCCCTGCGGTTCGGCAGCGAGATCGATATCCGGCTGACCGCATCCGCCGATCAAGCCACCATCGACGTATCGGACGACGGCCCGGGGATTCCGGAGCACCGCCGGGCCGAGATGTTGAAGCCTTTCGTCCGCGGCGACGAGGCCCGCACCATGGACGAGAAAAGCGGATTCGGACTCGGCCTGTCGATCGCTCAGGCCATGGTATGCGGCCATGGCGGCGAGTTGTCCCTGCACGACAATGTACCGCACGGCCTGCTTGTCCGGATCAAATTGCCAGGGGCCGTGCATCTTGGATCGGATCGAAGCGGAGCAAGCCCCTTTCGTCCCGCACTTCCGGAGCTCGTGTCCGGCTAGATCGAACTCAGGATCGCTTGCCCCTACCGCCAGGCTTCTTCTCCTCGGTCGGCGACCCCTTGAGCTCCTCCGGCGTGACGCGGCAGTCGCCGTTCTTGTCGTTCTGCAGGATGAATACGTTCGGCTTCTCGACGAACTCTCGGCGGGTAATCTTGCCATCCTGGTTCTCGTCGAAATAGCCGAAATCCGCATCGGCGAGCGCGCTGCCGGCACGGCGAACTCCCTCGAACTCCGGCGGTGTAAGATTTCCGTCGTGATTGCGATCGGCGCGATCGAACAGCCGCCCGAGATAGGCCTTCCATTCGTCGCAGGTGTAGACGCCATCATGGTTGGCGTCCCAAATCTCGGCCGCGACCGCCGGCGAACGATCGCCGCCCGCGCGCGGCGAAGGCTGCGCCCGATCCGGTGAGACCGGTTGCGCTACGGCAAGCGGCACCGCCGTACAAATCAGACTTGTCGTCGCGATTACCCCGCAGACGAATGGCAACTTCCTGCGCAAGTCGAACTCTCCTCCGCGTCTTCCAAAGGCGGAGCGGAGTTGCCGATTGCGCCGTGGCGAAAGTGCGGAAGCATGCACTAAGGATACAGCCCGTTACAATTTGGTTCGGCGCACGTCGTGCACCGACGTGCCGCTGCCGCAGCATCAACCCTTCTTCGAATCGCCGCGCGTGTGCTGCAGCAGATTGTCGCGCAGCCTGACCACGCTTTTCTGCACGATCGGAAATTCCTCGCCGAGCCCGGTGGCGTCGACCAGCGACGCGTTGATCTCCTTGTCGAGCAAGCGCCGCCCCGCCGCCGTCAGGCTCACCCGCACCTGCCGCTCATCGGCGGGATCGCGGACGCGGCTGATATAGCCGCTCTGCTCCAGCTTCTTGAGGATCGGCGTCAGCGTGTTGGATTCCAGGAACAGCTTCTCGCCGAGCGCGCTCACGGTCTGCTCGTCGGCCTCCGACAGCGCGATCATGGCAATGTACTGGGTGTAGGTCAGGCCGACCGCGTCGAGGATCGGCTTATAGGCGCGGCCAAAGGCCAGATTGGCCGAATAGACCGCAAAGCACAGAAAATTCGACAGTTTTCGGCCTTTGGTCTCGGCCTTGGCGGTGCGGGTCACGGACGTCTCCGGAGTTTGTGAAGTCCCGCCCAATATAAATCGCATCCGATTAAATCGGAAGAGCTTGACACGGCCCAATGCGAGATCTATTTCAACACGCATGCGATTAGATCGGACACGATCTATATAACCAAAGGAGCTCGCCATGACCGCCAATGCAAAGGTTCTCGTCACCGGAAAGACCCACGTCACCGCCGGCCCGAACGGCGCCGCTCGCTCGCGCGACGGCTTCCTCGACGTCAAGCTGCCGCAGCCGCACCCGGCTGCCGAAAACCTGTTCGCCGCCGCCTGGTCGGCCTGCTACATCGGCGCGATCCAGCTCGCCGCCGGACAGCGCAAAGTCAAGCTCGCGAGCGAGCCCGAGGTCGACGCCGAGATCGATCTGAACCAGGCCGGCAGCGCCTTCTTCCTGAGCGCGCGCCTCAACGTCCACGTTCCCGGCGTCGAGCGCGAAGTTGCCCAGCAGCTGATCGAAGCCGCGCACGGCATCTGCCCCTACTCCAAGGCGGTTCACGGCAACATCGACGTCACCACCACGCTTGTTTGAGACCATCGCATGACGACCTCCGACGCGGGCCGGCCGCTTGCCGGTTCGCGGTCGGACAAAGTCCAGACGACAACCCGGGAGTTCAAAATGACCGGCAAGCTGATGACGGCGACGCGCCTGCTCGCAAGAGCGGCCCTGATCGCCGGAAGTTTCCTGACGATCCCGACGGCCCAGGCGCAGCAGCCGGCCGGCATCGCGCGAACCGACCTGCAGCGCCATGACCTCAGCGCGCCCGGACGTGAAGCCGTCCAGGTGCGTGTCGACGTCGCGCCCGGCAAGGCCTTCGGCCGCCATATGCATCCCGGCGAAGAGATCATCTATGTGCTCGCCGGGACGCTCGAATACGATGTCGACGGCAGAGCGCCGGCAACGCTGAAGGCGGGCGACGTGCTGTTCATCCCCGCAGGCACGATCCATGCGGCAAGGAACGTCGGCAATGTCACCGCCAGCGAGCTTGCGACCTATATCGTCGAGAAAGACAAGCCGCTGCTGACCCTCGTGAAGTGACCGATGCCGCCTGCCCGCCCCTGTCCCGGGGCGGGCGCGACGACATCAGGTTCACTTGGTGCATTGAACTTCGGCCTGCCGCACCGGTCGCGCGTTGAAGATCAGGAAGCTGACCGCGGCCATGATCCAGACGCCGATGCCGCCATAGAGCATCACCCAGCCAAAGCCGCTCGCCAGCGCCTGATGCACGACGGGGCCGGTCAGCTCCGGCGCCGATGCGGCATCGCCGGAAGCGATCCGTTCCGCGAGGCTGCGAAGCTGCGCGCCGTCCAGCGCGGGCAGCACGGCCTTCAGATGCGCCAGCACCCCGCTCGCCAGGATGAAGCCCATCAAGGCAATGTTGACCGACAGCGAGACCATCCGCGCGCTCATGTCGATGCCGGAGGCCATGCCGGCGCGGTCACTCGAGACCGAGCCGGTCGTCGTATTGGTGACCGGCGTGTTGGTAATGCCGAGGCCAAT
Source organism: Bradyrhizobium sp. USDA 3240 (assembly GCF_054063295.1). Lineage (NCBI taxonomy): Bacteria > Pseudomonadati > Pseudomonadota > Alphaproteobacteria > Hyphomicrobiales > Nitrobacteraceae > Bradyrhizobium > Bradyrhizobium sp. USDA 3240. Next base: position 8,181,396 of record NZ_JBSSGD010000002.1, on the reverse strand, counting down.
TCCAGCGATCAGGCAGCCCGGCAGCATCGTCAACCAGTCGGGCTGTGCTGTGGCGCTGCCGAACTTCATCAGCATGAATCCGACGCCGATGGTGAACAGTCCCGCCGGAATGATCAGGCCCGGCTGGTAGCGCAGCGACAGACGCTCGGCGAAGGGCGGCATCACCAGCGTCGGCAGCGTGTAGGCGAGCAACGCAAGACCGGCGGTCACGCTGTCATAGCCAAGGCCGGCGTGAAACCAGATCGGCAGATAGATCATGAACGGCCAGTAGCTGAGGTTCATCGCGGCCGAACCGACGATCGAGCCGGAGAAAGCCGGGATCCGAAACACCGAGAAGTCGAACATCGGTCGCCGGCTGATTCTCTCGGCAACGAGGAACGCGATGAAGCTCAGCACGGAGACGCCGAGGATCGCGAGCCCCTTCGGGCTGACGAAGCCGAGATCCGGCCCCTGCGTGATGTAGAAAGCGAGGCAGAACACCGCGAGCGACATCGTCACGATGCCGGCGACGTCGAGGCTGCTCGCCTTCGGGTCCTTCGATTCATGCACGCCGCCGATCGTGAGCACGAACGCAACCGCTGCGAACAGCACGTGGACCAGGAACACCCATTCCCAGCTCAGCAGCGCCACCACGGCACCGCCGATGATCGGCCCGAAGCCGAGGCCGATGCCGAAGATCACGCCCCACCAGCCCCAGGCGACGGCGCGCAGCCGGCCGCCCTGGAATTCGTGCGACAGCACGGCGATCTGGCAGATCAACAGCGCGCCGCCGCTCAGCCCCTGCAGCAACCGGGCGATAATCAGCATTTCGACGCTCGAGGCGACGCCGCAGATCAGCGAGGTGATGCCGAACGCTGCGATCGCGACCAGGAAGATGCGCTTGCGCCCATAGCGGTCCGCGACCGTCCCGATCGCCATCAGCACTGTGGTCACCGCGATCGTGTAGGCGTTCATGATCCATTGCAGCGCCTTGAAATCGGCATGCAGCACCCGCTCCAGCGTCGGCAGGATCGCCGGAATGCTGGATATCTCCAATCCGAACATCAGGCAGGCAAGGCATACGGCGGACAACACGACGGCGCCGCGGCGACTCAGTTCAGAGGACATGATCAGGCCTTTTGTTGTGGCAAGCCAACGGCATACCGCACGCTGTTGCCAAGGTGCTGGCAGCAGCGTCGGTCGATCGACTCACGATGTATTGAGGCAGCAGCGGCAGGAATCGGGTGGCCACGGCGCTTCACAGCAGAAAGCTAGTCACGGCTTGAGCATTGGTGAATTGGATGACTAGATATTTCAGAGACAACAATTCCGGATGACTGACATGACCACGCTCGACATCGATGCCGTGAAGACCTTCGTGACCATCGCCGACCTCAGGAGTTTTACGCGCGCGGCCGAAGCGCTCGGCACCACGCAGGGCGCGATCAGCGTCAAGCTGAAGCGGCTCGAGAGCCAGGTCGGCCACAGGCTGATCGAGCGCACACCGCGCCTGGTGCGCCTGTCGGCACAGGGCGCCGCCTTCCTCGCGCCCGCGCGCGACCTGCTCGCGGCACATGATCGCGCCGTCGCAGGGCTGTTGCCCGCGCGACCACGACGCTTCTCGCTCGGCATTGCCACCCATGTCGGAGGCGCCGAGGTGCCAACCCTGCTGACGCGGCTCCACGCACACGATCCGGCGCTCACCATCGAGGTCCGGCTCGATGACTCCCGCGATCTCCTCACCGCCTTCGATCGCGGCGACATCGATGCTGCCATCATCCGCCGCGAGGACGACGGCCGCGACGGCGAGATGCTGACGACGGACCATTATGGCTGGTTCGCGACGCCGGACTTTGTCCGTCGCGCGGGCGAGCCGCTGCGCCTGGCCGCCTCCTCGCCATCCTGCGGCGTGCTCAACATTGCCACCCGCGCGCTCGTGGCGGCCGGTATCCCGTGGACGGAAAGCTTCCTCGGCTGCGGATCCTTTGCGGTCGCCGATGCGGTGGCCGCCGGCCTTGCCACGTCGGTGTTCTCCTGCCGGCTTGCGCCTGCCGGAACAATCGAGGTCAGCCGGCGGTTCGGCCTGCCTGCCCTTCCGCCCTCCGAGATCGTGCTGCTGTCCGCGCTCTCGGATACGCGATCCCGCGCCACACTGAAGACGATCGTCAGCGCATTTCGCGAACATCATCGTCTGCCTGCGGATCGCACGGTACCGACCATCCCGGCTGAAGTTCTCGAGATGTGAGCGGCCCGCGCGCCTGCCGGCTATCGCCGCACGCGGCCGGCCCGCTTTCCCTCGAACAGCGCCCGCTCCGATGCGAGCGCCTTGGCCAGAAAATCGAGCGTGGCACGGATGCGCGCGGTGCGCTTGAGATCGTCATGCGTCAACAGCCACAGCGCCGATCGCGGCTCGGCGAGCGTCTTCGGCATCAGCCGGCGCAGCGCGGGCGCGAGATCGCCGACATAGCAGGGAAGCAACGCAAGCCCCAGGCCCGCGGCCGCAGCATCGCACAGCGCCGGAAGCGCATCGACGCGGCAGGCGAAGCGCGCCGAGCGCAGGTTCTCGCGCATCCAGCCGGCGATGACGGTTCCCGCCAGCGCATCGTCGAGCCCGATCCAGTCATGCGCCGACAGATCCTTGTCGTCATATCGGGCGAGATAGGCCCGCGATCCGTAGACCGCATGGGCAATATCGGCCACGCGCCGCCCGACCAGCAGTTCGGACGGTGCCGGCGTCGGCCGGATCGCGATCTCGGCCTCGCGGCGGGTCAGGTTCGCCATCACGTTGGAGATGATGATTTCCGGCTGGATCTCCGGATGCGCAGCGCGCATCGCGGGCAGATGCCGCATCAGCACCGCGCCGAGCGTGTCGGTCGTCGTGATCCGGACCGGGCCTGACGGCCTCAAGTCCTGTCCCGCCAGCCTGCGCTCGAGTGCGAGCACTTCGTCCTCGAGCCGCGCCGCCGACGCCGCCGCGGTCTCGCCGGCTGGTGTCGGCGCGTAGCCATCGCGGAAGCGCTCGAACAGCCGCGTTCCGATCGTGGCTTCGATCGTGCCCAAGCGACGAAACACCGTCGAATGCGTGACGCCCAGTCTGCGCGCCGCCCCGGAGAGGCTGCCTTCCCGCGCGACCGCGAGGACGAGGCGAAGATCATTCCAGTCGAGCGGGCTGTTCATTTTTGCAAACTCGGTTCGCAGAACTGGCTAATACCTTATCACAAACGGACAGGCCATCTTCCCGAAAAGTTCGACCGGTCGGCGCAGTTCGTGTGCCGCGCCGGCAACGCGGAGGAGCCGGCAGGTGACGAGCGAGACCACCGAGACGTTGCAACTGCACGACACAAGGCCGGCAACGGTCGACCCGCGGCGATGGCTGGCGCTGCCCGTGCTGCTCACCGGCGCCTTCCTGCCGATCCTCGACTTCAACGTCGTCAACCTCGCGCTGCCGGCCATTCGCGACAATCTCGGCGCTTCCCCGAGCCAGGTGCAGTTCGTGATCTCGGCCTATGCCGCGACCTACGCGGTGTTCCTGATCACGGGCGGCCGGCTCGGCGACCTGCTCGGCCGGCGCCGCATGTTCCTGACCGGCGTCGCCGGCTTCACGATCGCATCGGTGCTGTGCGGCATCGCATGGTCGCCGGATGTGCTGGTCGCAGGGCGCATCCTGCAAGGCCTCACCGCGACCGTGATGGCGCCGCAGGTGCTCGCCTCGATCCGCGTGCTGTTTCCGGCGGCCGAACAGGGCCGTGCGCTCGGCTTCTACGGCGCGACGTTCGGTCTTGCCAACATCTGCGGCCAGGTACTGGGCGGCGTCCTGGTGTCGGCCCATCCCTTCGGACTGGCCTGGCAGGCGATCTTCCTGATCAACGTGCCGATCGGCATCGCCGCCTTCATCGGCGGATTGCTGTACCTGACCGACTCGCGTGCCGAGCATGCCCAAAGGCTCGATATCGGCGGCGTCATCCTGTTGTCGCTCACGCTCGGCTTCCTGGTCTATCCGCTGATCGAGGGCCGGGAATCCGGCTGGCCGGCCTGGATCGTCGCGATGCTGCTGGCCTCTCCGCTGATGCTCGCCGCCTTCGTGCGCTTCGAGGCGCGCCTGAAAGCCCGCGGCGGCGACCCGCTGGTCGCGCTGCATCTGCTGCGCAACAGCGATTTCGTCATCGGGCTGGTGATGGCGCTCGCCTTCTACATGCTGTCGTCGTTCTACCTCACCTTCGCGGTCTACCTGCAGAGTGGGCTGCATTTTTCACCGCTGGCGGCCGGCCTCGCCACCCTGCCCTTTGCCACCGGCTTCTTCGTGAGCTCGCTGGTGTCGTCGCTGGTGATGCAATGGCTCGGCGCACGCACGCTGACGCTTGGCTTCGCGCTCCAGGTCATCGGCTTCGGTGTCGTGATGCTGTCGGTCAGTGGCACGCTGCCCCAAAGCCTTGAATTCGGCCTGATCTGCGGCGGGCTCGGCTTCGGCACCGTGATGCCGTCGGTCATCAAGGCCGTGATCGGCAGCATCGATCCGCGTCACGCCGGGCTCGCATCGGGGATGATGATCTCGACCTTCCAGATCGGCGCCGCGCTCGGCGTCGCCGTCATCGGCGGCGTCTTCTACAGCCTGCTCGGGCCGCTTCCGCAGGCCGACGACTATGCGCACGCCTTCACGATCGCGCTCGGCTGCAATGTCGCGCTGCTGGCGCTCGGCGGCTGGCTATCGCTGTGGCTGCCGCGCGAGCCGGCGGCGCGTTGAGATCGCCACGACTGACGGTGAATGCCATGAAGCTCATGATCAACGGCGTCTGGCGCGGCCATATCGATCCGACGCCCGAACTCAAGGCGCAGCAGATGATCCATGCCGGCCGCTTTCGCGACCGCATCACCGCAGACGGCGCGTCAGGTTTCCGCGCGGAGCCCGGGCGCTATCACCTCTATGCGTCGCCGGCCTGCCCGTTCTCGCACCGTGTCCTGATCGTGCGCGCGCTCAAGCAACTGGAGGACATCGTCGGCCTCTCCGTCCTGCACCCCCACTGGGACACGCCCGACGGCTGGAGCTTCGCGGAGACCGCCCTGTCGACCACCGACGGAGCAGGCAATGGCTTCCGGCATCTGCACGAGGCCTATCGCGCCTCGGCGCCGGACTATACCGGCAAGGTCACCGTGCCGGTGCTGTGGGATCGGCGCTCGCGCCGCATCGTCAACAATGAATCGCTCGAGATCGCAGGAATGCTGAACGACGCGTTCGATGCGATCACCGGCGATCGCGGTCTCGATCTCTGCCCTGCCAGGCTGAAGTCTGCGATGGACGATCTGAACGGCGAGATCGCACGCCGCTTGGCGGTCGGCGTCTACAAGGTGGCCAGCGCGACGCACCAGGGCGAATACACCGCGGCGATGGATCAGCTATTCGGCTTTCTCGATGAGCTCGACGGCCGGCTGAGCGATGGCCGCCGATTTTGCCTCGGCGAACGGCCAACGCTGGCCGACGTCCTGGTCTATGCGACGCTGGCGCGCTTCGACGCCGTGTACAATCCGCTGTTCCGCGCAAGCCGCAGGCGGCTCGCCGACTATCCGCGTCTGCCGGGCCTGTTGAAGCGCTTCCACGCCCTTCCCGGCGTCGGCGCCACGCTGCGTTACGACCACATCCTCACGCACTACTACGACGGCGATTGGGCGGTTGCGACCCGCAGCGGCATCGTGCCGGAGCTTCCGGTGGCGAACTGGCTTGCCTCGCACCGGACATGACGAATTGGAGAACGCCCATGACCACGCCATTGTACGACGCCTCGGTGCCGGTATTCCGGCAGATGCTCGACGCGCTTGCCGATCTGCTGCGCAAGGGCGAGGCCCACGCGCGGGAACGCGGCTTCGATCCCGACGCCATGCTCGCGGCGCGGCTGGCGCCCGACATGCTGACGCTGGTCGGCCAGGTGCAACGGGCCAGCGATCATGCCAAGGGCGCTGCCGGGCGACTCGCCGGCCTCGAGCCGCCGCCCTTTGCCGACGACGAACAGAGCCTCGCCGAGGCCTACGCGCGGATCTCGCGAACGCTCGACTACATCGACACGGTCCCGGTTCGGGCATTCGACCGGGCGGCCGAACGCACGATCACCTTGCCGTTCGGCGTTCCGCCGATGCCGGCCGCGCGGTATCTGTACGGCTTCGCGCTGCCGAGCCTGTTCTTCCACGTCGCCACCGCCTACGCCATCCTGCGCCATCGCGGCGTGACGCTCGGCAAGCGTGACTTCCTGGGCAAATACCTCTCGGAGTGACCTCTATTTCTTCGCGACCTCGCGAAGCGTGGTGTAGACCCACTCCGCCCCCTGCTTGATGGCCTCGACGCCGATCCGTTCGTCGTTGCCATGCATCCGGCTCAGGATGTCGTCGTCGAGCGGATAGGGATAGATGCCGTAGACGGGCACGTTGCGCTCGCGCCAGGCGATGGCGTCGGTCGCCGCTTCGAACATCGTCGGCACCAGGACGGCGTCTTTCCAGACCCGCTTTGCGTTGCGATCCAGCGCCGCATAGAGCTCGGTATTGATGGGCGACGCCGGGATCTTGGAGCGCATCAAGTAAGCATCCCGTGCGTCCTGCTGCGACAGCGACGTGACGATGCTGACTTCGATGCCGGGATCGCCGATCGCACGCTTGATTTCCTCGATCATCTGATCCGTGGTGCTGCCCGGCAGCAGCCGCGTGTTCACGACCGCCTTGGCGTCGCCGGGGATGACGTTGGGCTTGATGCCGGCGTCGATCATCGTGATCACCAAGGTATCGCGCAGCAGTGCGTGCAGCAGCAGGCTGTCCTTGGGATTGTCGGCGACCAGCTTCTTTCCAGCTGCATCGAGATCGCCTTGGTCCTTCGCTACCAGTAGCTGCTTGATATCGGCTGCCGTCTGTTCCGAACTGGTGGGAAGCAACGCCTTGAAATAGGCTTCGGTCGCCGGCACCAGCTTGACGGCCGGATCATGCACCGCGAGCTTGGCCAGCGCCGCGATCAGGCGGTCGTTGGCCATGGCACCCGCCGGGAACGGCCGTGAGGAATGACCGGAGGGACCGGTCGCCCTTAGCGCGAACGTCGCCGAGAGCTTCTCCGCCGTCGTGACATTGATCTGGCGCACGGTGCCGTCGCGCTCCTGCAACACATAGCCGCCTTCGTTCAGCGCGAACTCCGCGTCGATCTTGTCCCAATGATTCTTCGCCAGCCACACCGTGCTGTACTGGCCCTGCTCCTCGTCGGCTTCGGCGAGGAAGATCACGTCGCGCGACAGCGGCGTCTTCTCCTCCGCGAGCCGCATCACCGCGCTGGCGAAGACGGCGAGCCCGCCCTTGAAGTCCATCGCGCCGCGCCCGTAGACGAAGCCGTCCTTCTCGACGCCGGCGAACGGCTCCACGGTCCATTTCTCGCGCTCGACCGGAACGACGTCGGCATGCGCGGCCAGCAGCACCGGTTTCCGCGAACCGTCGCCGCGCAGCCGCGCGATGAAGTGCGCAGCCTTGCCGTTCGGGGCAACGAAAATGTCGACATCGGCACCGAGCGGCGCGAATTGCGACTTCAGATATTCGGCGAGCGCCCGCGTATCGCCCGGGCCATTCGAGGTATCGAAAGAGATCAGTTTCTTGAGCAGCGCAACCGTGCGGTCGCCCGACTGCTCGGCGCGCGCCTGTCCCGCTCCGGCACAGGACAGCAACGCGGCAAAGGTGAACGCGACGACGCGGATCTTGGTCGACGGCACCATGTTCTTCTTTCTCCCTTATCTGGTTTTGCAACAGGATAACTTGCGCCGCTCACCTCAGCGAGTCCTTGGGCTCAAGAGTTCTGGGGAACATCACCTTCAGCATCGCGGCCGCGAGCAATGTTGTCACGGCAAGGCCGGTGGAGAGATAGAGCGCGCTGGCATCGCCATACCGGTCGATGACGATTGCATAGACCAGCGGCGCCGCCGCGGGCAGGATGAAGCTCGGAACGATGAGCCGGCCGACCAATGTGCCGTAGCTGCGATGATCGAACAGGATCAGCGGCAGCGTTCCCCTGGTGATGGTCAGAATACCGTTGCAGGCGCCGTAGAGCAGCGCGAAGGCGATCGCCATCTCGTTCGACGACCCGCTGAACAGGCCGGCGATGAACGACAGCGGCATGATCAGGCACGCCATCAGATTGAGCGCAAGCGGATCGAGCCGTGCACCGAACAGCACCTCGCAGAGACGCGCGGCGGATTGCCCGATGCCCCGGAGCGTTGCGATCCATACCGCCACGGTGACGGTGAGCCCGAGCCCGGCGAGCACCGCGATCATATGCGCGGACATGCCGGCATTGAGGAAGTTCGCGCCGGTCATGATCACGGCATAGAGTCCGCCGGCCGCCGCAAGTTGCCGCCGGCCGGCGGCGCGCGGTTGCTTGGATGCCGGCGCTGCGGAACTCGGCACGCCTGCAAACCGCTTGTTCGGGATCAGCAAGTGTAGCGGGACAGTCAGCAGTGTGAGACCGGCATAGACCAGCACTGCAATGCGCCAGCCGAACTGTTCCGAAAGCATATGGCCGAGCGGCCAGAATACGGTGGCCGCCAACCCTCCGAGCAAGGTGATCCCGGACATCGCGCGGCGCGCCTCCGGTCCGCCGATCCGGGCGAGTGCTGCGAACGCCGCATCGTACAGCGTCAGTCGCATACCTAGCCCGAGCACGATCCAGGATGCGAAATAGGTCGATATCTGATGCGAGACCGCCAGACCGGCGCAGCCGAGCGCGTTGATCACGGCGCCTGCGACCATGACTTCCCGACCACCGCGACTGTCGACCCACCTCCCCGCAAGCGGTGACGCCACGCCCATCACCAGCAGTGCTGCGGCGAATCCGCCGTAGACGATGTCGCGCCCCCAGCCGAGATCCGCGGCGATCTGCTCGCCGAAGCCGCCAATCAGATAGTAGGTCGCGCCCCACGAGATCAGTTGAGCCAGCCCGAGCGCGGCCACGACGCGGCGGGCGATCACCGTGGCAGTTCCCTCTCCGCCGGAAGCGTGGAGGCGCCAAGCCCAAGCGGCCGCTGCATCAGCACGGTGTCAACCCAGTGCCCGAGCTTGAAGCCGACGGACCGCAGCGTCCCGACCATCTCGAAACCCATGCGACGGTGCAGCGCGATCGATCCGGCGTTGCCGCTGTTGCCGATCACGGCCAGCATCTGCCGCCACGGCCCCGCTTCGGCGCGCACGATCAAGCCCTGAAGCAGCGCCACGCCGATACGGCGGCCGTGCAGCCCATTGGAGACGTAGACCGAGTCCTCGATGGTGTGGCGATAGGCCGGCCGCGGCCGGTACGCTGTCGCATAGCAATAGCCGGCCACCCGGCCATCAACTACAGCCACGAGATACGGCAGTCCCGCCACCACCACCGCGTTCCGGCGGCTGCGCATCTCGTCCACCGTCGGCGGCACCTCCTCGAAGGTCGCCAGTCCGTTGAGCACGTGATGGGCGTAGATGCCCTGCACGTCGGCCATATCGTCGTCCGCTGCGTCGCGCACCACGACGCCGTTGTTGCCTGTCGCCATTCCGTCACTCACCCGAGCGGTCAATATTGCCCGAACATGCGCCTCGGCGCTATATAAGTGAAGCTTTGATTGGTTATGCGCAGCATAAGAGATGCTTTGATGAAGAATCTCAACCTCGACTATCTCGAAAGCTTCGCCGTCGTGATCGAGTGCGGCAGCTTCTCTACTGCGGCCGAGCGGCTGCAGCTGACCCAGCCAGCGGTGAGCCTGCAGGTGCGTCAGCTCGAGAAGAGCCTGAATGCAACCCTGATCGAGCGGGTCGGACGACGCGCCAGGCCGACGGCCGCCGGCGTCGCCTTGCTCTCGCACGCGCAGCAGATCACCGCGGCGGTGACATCGGCGGTCGACGCCGTCGCACAGCAGACCACGGGAACAGCAGGCCGCGTGCGGCTCGGCACCGGCGCGACCGCCTGCATCTTCCTGCTGCCGCCGATCCTGAAAGAGCTGCGGACCGCGCTGCCCTCGCTCGAAATCACGGTCACGACCGGCAACACCGTGGAGATCGCGCGAGCAGTCGAGGACAACACGATCGACATCGGGCTGGTGACGCTGCCGGTGTCGGGGCGCAGTTTTGAGATCACCCCCGTCATGAATGACGAGTTCGTGCTGATCGCGCCGTACGACATGAAGCTGCCGGCGCGGATCACGCCGGAGGTGCTGGCGAGCAGGCCGGTCTTGCTGTTCGAGCCCGGCGGCAACACAAGGCGCACCGCGGATGAATGGCTGGCGCGCGGCGGCGTGTCGCTGAAGCCGTTGATGTCGCTCGGCAGCGTCGAGGCGATCAAGGAGATGGTGCGCGCCGGCCTCGGCTGCGCGATCCTGCCCGGCATGGCCGTGCCGGCCAACACCAAGCAGCGCGACCTGATCGTCCGGTCGCTGTCGCCGAAGCTCCACCGCCGGCTCGCCGTCGTGATCCGCCGCGATAAGCGCCTCGACCGCGGGCTCCGGCAGACGCTGTCGGCGCTGAAGGCGTTGTCGGCCCCGAAGGACAACGGGAGATAGGAGGACGCTGCGCGTCCTCCCTCTTCCACCCCATCAAGTCGCCTTGCGTTCCTGCTCCGCGATCTTGCGGAACGCGGCCTCGCCGGCGTCGGTCACGGCCGCCCACTTCGCGTTCGGCGCGGCCTCCACCTCGTAATTGTCATGCCAGTTCCACCATTTGTAGGTCGGGCCCTGCGGATACCCCTTCGGCGAGTCCTCCCAGAGCTCCTGGCGGCCGAACGGCGTGATGTCGAGATAACTCCACACCGTGCCCATCGCTTCATCGCCGCGGCTGTTGACGAGATAGGTGCGGAAGATCCGCTCGCCGTCGCGGACGAACACGTTGTGGCCATGCCATTCAGCGACGCCGAAGTCGGCATCAAAGCTGTCTGTTATCGTGTACCACGGCATCTCCCACTCCATCCGCGCCTTCAGCCGCGCGATATCGGCCTGCGGCGCGCGCGAGGCGTAAGCCAGCGTGGTGTCGCGCTGGTTCAGGTGCGAGAGATGGCCGACCTGATCGGCGCCGAGCGAGCAGCCGCGGCAGCCGTGATCCGGCCAGCCGAACACGCCGGGCTCGAAGAACGCGCGGTAGATGATCAGCTGCCGGCGGCCCTCGAACAGGTCGAGCAGGCTCGCCTTGCCGTTCGGCCCCTCGAAGACATAGGCCTTCTCGACCGCCATCCACGGCATTCGCCGCCGCTCGGCGGCAAGCGCGTCGCGCGCCCGCAGCTGCGCCTTTTCCTTCACCAGCATCTCCAGGCGCGCCGCCTCCCACGCCTCCCGCGACACCACCGGCGGCGTCTGCATTGCCGCCAGTCCGCCGCGATCGTTCTCAGCCGATTTACTCATGATGATCTCCATCTTTCGAATTGGACGAACTCCGCGACCACGGCGCAGTTCCCACGCCGAGGCCGTTCGTCATTGGCCATGCCCCAATCTGGCGCGACGGCGACGAATGGTGGGAGTGACAAGTGTGTCGGGATATTCGCGCATGCGCCTCCCACGGCTTCGGCCTGCTTTTTACTTGCGATATGCTTGCACTTCTATGTGCGAGCCTCCGGCCATGAAACAAGCTGCTCCCGCCGCCGACGATGGCCTGAGGCTCAGCACTTGGCTGCCCTATCGCCTGTTCCTCGTCGCGGCGCAGGTCGCCCGCCCGCTCGAGAGTTTTTACCGCGAGACGTTCGGACTGAGCCAGGCCGGCTGGCGCATCCTCGCCGTGATCGCCGAGCGCGATGCTGCCAACGCCTCCGAGATCGGCCGCGCCTGCGCGCTCGATCCGTTCGCGGTCAGCCGCGGCATCGGCCAGCTCGCAGATCTCGGCTTTGCGGTGCGACGCCCGGGCAAGACAGATCGCCGCTTTGCCGCTGTGAGCATCACCCGCAGCGGGCGAACTGCGTTCAACCGTATCGCCGCATTGGGCAGCGCGATCGAGGCGCGACTGCTTGCGCGCCTCACCGAGAGCGAGCGGACAACACTCGATTCCGCCCTCACCCGGCTCGAGGGGGAAAGCGCACGGATCGACGCCGTCGGCTGGCGCGCGTTGCTCGACCACGCCGCAACGCCATGACGGCCGCACTGTTCGCGCTGACCGCGCTGCTGTGGGGCGGCGGCGCACTGGCCACCGCGATGCAGGCCGGCGTCACGCCCGCGCCGTGGTCGGTGGCGCTGCGCATGGTGCTCGCGGGTCTCATCCTGCTCGGCTACGGCCGGCTGCGCGGCGTGCCGCTTGCGATCCCGCGCAAGCACCGGCCGGCCGTCGCGTTGCAGGGCCTGCTGTTCTTTGCCATTGCCTTCATCGGCTTCTATGAAGCGACCGCGCGGATGCCGAGCGGACTCGCGGCGCTGGTGCTGTCGACATCGTCGCTGTTCGCAGCGGTGATCGCGCGGGCCACGCTCGGCGTCCCGATCTCGCCGAGCTTCGTCTGGGGCGCGCTGTGCGGCATCCTTGGCCTTGCGATCATCTTCCTGCCCGGCGCCACCGCGCATGGCGCCGCGCCGCTCGCTGGTCTCGCCTGGGCGCTCACAGCAGCGATCGCGACCGGCGCCGGGACGACGGTCGGTGCGCGCAACCAGCGCGCCGGATTGCCCGTCGCCTCTGTGCTGGCCTGGGGTGCATTCGTCGGCGCGGCGGCGAGCGCGCTCTGGGCCGTCGCGACCGGCACGCGCTTCGCGGCCGATGCGTCGCTCTCCTATGTCGCGAGTTTCCTCTATCTCGCCGTCGCCGCGTCCTGCATCACCTTCATGCTCTATTTCGAGTTGGTGCGCCGGCTCGGTCCCGGCCGCGCCGCCTATACACTCGCGCTGGTGCCGCTCGTTGCGCTCGTATTGTCGGCGCTGTTCGAGCATCTCGTGCTGGGCTGGCCGGTGCTCGCCGGCGCCGCCGCGATCCTTGCCGGCAATGTGCTGGTGCTGGCGCGGGCGTAGATTGAGTTGGCCTGCTCAGTCCGCGCAGCCATCACAATTGACGTCGCGACAATATCTGACTAAAGTCAGATATATGCTCGACCCTGTTTCCCGCGTCCGCCGCTTCAACCGTGCCGTCACCTCGGCCGTTGGTGCGCTCGACACCTCGTTCCTCGGGCGCGGCCGGCCGCTCGGCGCGGCGCGGGTGCTGAATGCGATCGGGCACGGCCGCACGGATGTGGGCGAGATCAGGGATTATCTCGGGCTCGATTCCGGCCTGATGAGCCGCCTGCTCCGCAGCCTCGAGGACGAAGGGCTGATCGAGACCACGGCGCATGGCGACGATGCCCGCCGCCGCATCGCGCAGCTGACTCCGGCGGGCAAGCGCGAGTTCAACGCCTATGAGGCGATCTCCAACCGGCAGGCCAAGGACTTCCTTAGCCATCACACCCAGCGCGAGGCGCTGCTGGCGGCAATGGATTTGATCGCCTCGGCGCTCGGACGCCACGGCACAGCACTGCGCGAGATGGACCCGCGCAGCGACGAGGCGCGCTACTGCCTTGGCGAATATTACGCCGAGCTGGCGCGACGCTTCAAACAGGGTTTTGACGTCAAGCTGTCGCGCGATCCCGATGCCAAGGACATGGTGGGCCCGCGCGGCAGCTTCATCGTGGCGATGTCGGACGGCCTGCCGATCGGCTGCGTCGGGTTGAAGGGCAGCAGCAGTGGGTTCGCGGAGATCAAGCGGCTCTGGGTCGCACCAGCTGCGCGTGGCCTCGGCCTCGGCCGCCGCCTGATGGACGCCGCCGAAAATGCCGCGCGCGGGCTCGGCATCGCGGTGCTGCGGCTCGACACCAACAGCGCGCTGGCGGAAGCCGGCCAGCTCTATCGCCGAACCGGCTGGGCCGAGATCCCGCGCTTCAACGACGACCCCTACCCCGATCTGTTCTTCGAAAAGCGTCTCTGAGCGGGGCGCCGCGCGCGGCTGCTGCATCCGCATGTTGTCCACCGCGATGCGCTGGCCTAAGACGCTCGTATGACCATTCGCCCTATCGTCCGCTATCCCGATCCGCGGCTCGCGCTCCCGGCTAAGCCGGTCGACCTGTTCGACGACGCGCTGCATGAGCTGGCCGCTGACCTGCTCGAGACCATGCATGCCGCACCCGGCATCGGCATCACCGCGCCGCATATCGGTGTGCCCCTGCGCGTCGTGGTGCTTGAGCTCGATGCCAGTGAGGGGCCGCGGAGCTATGTCAATCCGGAGATCATCTGGACCTCGCCGGAGATGATACTGCACAAGGAAGGCAGCGTCTCGATGCCCGGGGTCAATGACGAGGTCGAGCGCCATGCGCGCGTGCGCATCCGCTACCAGGACACCGAGGGCAACATGCAGACCGAGGAATCGGACGGGCTCCGCGCGGTGTGCCATCAGCACGAGATCGATCAGCTCGATGGCGTGTTCTGGATCAGGCGCTTGTCCCGCCTGAAGCGGGAGCGCCTGATCAAGCGATATGAGAAGCTGTCGCGGGGCTAGCGCAGAATCGTAGGGCGGGTTAGCGAAGCGTAACCCGCCGCAACGATCGCGGCGGCAAGTTGGTGGATTACGCCTCCGGCTAATCCACCCTACACCACCGAACAAATTGATCTGCGTCTCTACCCTCCCGCGATCAAATCCTTCGCCAGCGCCATGTAGGCTGGTAGCGTCACCGGGTCGTTTGCGGCATTGCCGGCGGCGTGGTGCGAGGCGTAGCGCGCGATCACCATTTCGGCTTTGGGATCGATATAGATGCCCTGGCCGTGCACGCCGCGCGCCATGAAGGCGCCGTGCGCATTGTGCGTCACCCACCACTGATTGCGGTAGGACGCGCCGGGCAACGTGGTGTAGCCGGCCGGCTTGAACTTTTCGGTATCGCCGCCGCGCGCGATGTCCTCGACAACCGTGGACGCCACGATCTGGCGGCCGTTGAAACGGCCGTGATTGCGGATCGTCTCGCCGAAGCGGGCGAGATCGCGTAGCGTCGTCGACAATCCGCCGCCGCCGCTTTCGGTACCAATGCGGTCGACGTGATAATGCGCATCCTCCTCCGCGCCCATCGGCGCCCAGATCTTCTCGGACAGCAGGTCCGACAAGGTCATGCCGCTGGCGCGCCTGATGATGAAGGCCAGCACATCGGTGTTGACGGTCTTGTAGGCGAAGGCCTTGCCGTGCTCGCCCTGCTTCTGCTGCGCGCAGAGGAAGTCGAAGATGTTGGTTGCGCCCTCATAGCCCGGCGGGATCGGCGCCATGCCGTTGGCGCGCCGCAGCCCCCACACGTCGGAATTCTTGTCGGTATAGACCTCGGCGTATTTCAACCCCGTGGTCATATCCATCACCTCGTGCACGCGCGCATCGCCGAATGCGCTTGGCTTCAGTTCCGGCACATAGTCGGTGACCGGCGCCTGCGGATCGATCTTGCCCTCGGCGACCAGCATGCCGGCGAGCACGCCGGTGAACGACTTCGTCACCGACATCGCGATATGCGGCTTGTGCGGTTTCAACACGCCGAAATAGCGCTCGTAGATCAGCTTGCCCCGATGCAGCACCGCGATGCCGTCGGCATAGCTCTCCTCGAGCATGCGCGCGAAAGTCTGCGGGCGGCCGTCCATCGTCACCGACGCGGAGGCGCCGATGTCATGATCTTCGCGCGGCAGCACCGACGCCGGCCCCGCGCCGCGCCAGACGTTCACCGTCGGCACCAGCTGGCGGATGTTGCTCCAGGCCCAGCGCAGCTCAGGGAAGCTGCGGAACGAGCCGTCCTGGAAGGTGATCGTCTTGTCCCGCGGCGGCGGAAAGCCCTGCATCCAGCCGAGCGCCTCGGGATCGCTCTCGGCGGCGGTGGGGTTTTGCTGTTGATTGGCGGCGGCTGCGACGGACATCAAGGCTGGCTCCAGAGCTGCGGAGCGAAATGCGTATCATGCGACGGCATCGCACACATCCCGCGTCTGCGCCGGGGTGACCGTCGCGGCAAGCGCATGCCGCGACGCGAATGGCCTCGCGTCGCACAGATCAGCTTGATCGGACCCATGACTGTCTCGTCCGGGCCAAATCATTCCACCAAACGGATTACGCGGCAGCCGCCCGCTCGATCGCCGCGATGTCGATGTTCTTCATCGTCATCATCGCTTCCATCGCGCGCTTGCCGGCGACGCGATCGGCGCCGTTGACGAGCTCCAGCAACCGCCGCGGCGTGATCTGCCAGGTAAAACCCCAGCGATCCCGGCACCAGCCGCACGGCAATTCCTTGCCGCCATTGCCGGTGACCGCATTCCAATAACGATCGGTCTCGTCCTGGCTATCGGTGAGCACCATGAAGCTGACCGCCTCGTTCGGCGTGTAGTTGGAGCCGCCGTTCTGCCCGACGAAGCGGCGGCCGAGCACCGTGAACTCGACCGTCAGCTCATCGCCCTGCCCGATGCCCGGTATCGGCGAGACATGGCCCGCATCGACATGGCTGTCGGGAAAGGTCGCGGCGTAGAACTCCGCCGCTGCGCGCGCCTGGCCCTGATCGAACCAAAGGCATGTGACGAGATCGGTCATTTGCAGTCTCCTGGTTTATGCGGAGGACGAGTGGCCGAGGCGCCAGCCGACAGCGGGCAACACGCCGATCAAAAATAATTTCGGGATCGTGCGTTCCGCTGGTCTTAGTGAGATGCGTCCGGTTGCCGCGACGGGAACCGAAAGCACGGGGTAGGATCACAGGTGCCCCCGGAAACGCCCCGCCCCCAGCCTGCATCCGGGCTACGCTTGGTCAAGAGATTCCAGGATCGGCTGTCGGTACACGCGCCACTCGCTCGTCCTTGGGACGCAAGGACATGGAGTGAAACGATGACCCCCACTATCACCGCCTTCGAACGGTCACCCGATGGCGGCAAGGGACTGGCGCGCGATACGCGGGTTCGCTGGGCGCTGGAAGAAGTGGGCCAGCCTTACGCGGTTCGCCTGGTTTCGTTCCAGGCGATGAAAGAGCCCGCACATCTGGCGCTGCATCCCTTCGGCCAGATTCCGACCTATCAGGAAGGCGATCTCGTGCTGTTCGAGACAGGGTCGATCGTGCTCCATATCGCCCAGCGTCATGCGCGCCTGCTGCCCGGCGATGCCGATGCCCGCGCCCGTGCAATCAGCTGGATGTTTGCCGCGGTCAACACGGTGGAACCGCCGATCCTCGAACTCGTGACCGCGAGGATTCTGGAGAGCGACAAGCCGTGGACCAAGGAGCGCCTGCCGCTGGTCATGGATCGCATCCGCGACCGGCTGAAGCAGCTCTCCGCCCGCCTCGGCGATGCCGACTGGCTCGATGGCGCGTTCGGCGCGGGTGACCTGATGATGGTGTCGGTGCTGCTCAGGCTAAGACTATCGGGCATCCTCGACGAATTTCCGAACCTTTCCGCCTACGTCGCCCGCGGCGAAGCGCGGCCTGCGTACAAGCGGGCTTTCGACGCTCAGCTGGCGGTTAACACGCGCTAGCAACCGACCGGCTGAGGTTTGCGAACCGGCGTGCATCCCGGATCAAGTCCGGAACAGGCTTCGCTCAAAAACGCGCTAGTCGAATGGTTCGGGTTCTGCCAGCGGCTCGGCCAGCTCGAACCCTGGATGAAGCTGCGAGATAATCTTTAGCGCGGTGCTGCCGGGCGCCATCCCCGCTGGATGCACGCCCGACGCATCGAAATACTGGTTGCTCAGCACCGCCACACCGCATTGCAATTCCGGCACCACGATCACGATCGCTTCGAACCCGCCTTTACTCGTCGCGCCGTTTTTTGTGAAAACGGTATGGCCTTGCGTGTCCGACGTGATTTGCCAGGCGAGGCCCATGGTGACGCTGTTCTTCTGCCCGCAGACGGGGAATGTTCCCTGGTTCTGCTGAGTGAGCGCGATCTGCGAGCCGAGCGGTCCCTTCGGTGCCGCAATCTGCGCCGCAAGAAACCTGAGCATATCGTCGCCGGTGGATTTCAGATCGAAGGCAGTGCCGCCGGTCGGCGTATTGCGGTCGAAAACGATCGAATATGGCGGCACAGAGCTCTTGCTCCAATGCCCGATACATCCCTGAGCGATCTTCCAGGAAGAATTGAGCACGGCTCCGGTCTGCTTCATGCCGAGCGGACCGGTGACGTATTCGGCCAAGATCTCGTTGTAGTTATGACCCGGGTCTTTCCCATACATCTGCGTGACCGCAAAACCGAGTGTCACGAAACCGATATTGGAGTACTGCCAGCATCCCGGCGGCGGCGTGTCGTATTGGTTCCACCACGCGACGAGTTCGCTGGAGGGCGGCTGATCCGCAAACAATTGCTGGCTGTAGCCGGTCAAGCCGTCCCCCGGCTGCTCCGGCATACCGGAGGTATGGGTAGCGAATTGCACGAGCTGGATGGCGTCCAGCACGGGCGTCCCGATCGGGTTCGGGCTGAGGTTGTGGCCAGCGTTCAGATACGGGCCGATCGCGTCATCAAGACTGGGCCCACCCGCTTTGACCGCCACCGCCAGCAATGTGCTGGTAAACACCTTGGTCACCGATCCGATCTCGAACACCGTGTCTGTCGTGACCGCAAATGGCGTGGGCGAAGAGCCGGGCACGCCTGACAGTCCCTTGGGATAGACGTAGCCCTTGGTGCCGAACGACTTTTGGTCGTAGACCGCGATGCAGCAGCCAGGCGCGTTGCTGATACTGAGATAACTTGCGGCCGCCTGCTGAACGATCTGTGCCGGACTTGTCGTCGCTTCGATCATTTGGTCGCTCATTTTCGCCCTCTCACAGTGAAGATGCACAGCGTTGACCTTTGGTTGTATACTCTCATACAATTTCTCCCAGCGCGAGTGAAATCACCGTTACTGTTTGTTTCAAAGTTCGGTCGTTGGAAGTTGGTGCGGAAAGCAGCGTCGTCATTGTCATCTCGCCCGCACATTCTCATGGAGCGATGGCGGATCGAAGAACGCCGGGCCAGAGGGGATCAGCGAACACGGAACCCCGCCATCGCGAGCACAGCTTCAAGACGCGCCAGATGACGCTTCGAACCCCTCACGCAGCGTTGAGCCGTCGTGAGCAAGGATTGCATTTAACTGCGCCCGCTCCGCGCACATCTATCTGACGAGGCCAGACTCCTTGGCCCCTTAAGCAAAACGGAGAAACTCAATGACGAACGTCAAACTGTTGTCGGCTGCTTTCATCGCGGTTGCCATGATCGCGTCACCGGCGATGGCGCGCGAAACACACGCTGTTTCCAGGCATGTCGCCGAAGCCAATGCCGCTGCGCCCGCCGAGCCGGTCTATGTTGATGGTCGCGCCTGCATCCCGGCGCCACGTGTCGGTTCCTTCGCGACCGCGCCCTGGACCGGCGGCAATGTCCCCTGCGAACCGGGCCCGTATTGATCGCGCCCGCGGGCATGTAACGAAGCAGCAAGATTGCTGTATAGCGGGTTAGCGACACGCAACCCGCCATACAGCGCACCGATCCATGAGATGGTGGAGTATGCTTCGCCACACCCTACGCTCATTGCTTAAAGCAATGCTCGCGGTGCCATCTTAGATAATGCGGATGCGGACGGTCAGAGACGCGCTGCGGCGGGAGCGCGTGGCCTGACTTGTTGATTATTGATCGTATGCCTTGCGGATCATTTGTCTGCCGCGAAATCAATATTTCCAAATTGTCGGCCAAGCTGATCAAGCCGCGATCAAACATCCAATGAGCTGTGCCAGAAAGCGCGATGCCGTTGCTAACAATATCGGGCCCACTCGCCTCCACTGACCGAATGTGTGCGGCAGCCACTTCCGCGCGCCCTCTCCCATTGATCAGTTTTAATCCTGTGATCGCGCACCGTTCGTCGTAGGCGCGCAGAACGACACGGCGAAAGACCCGGTCGCGCATAATCCTCGACATCGTAACGCTTACACGGTCGCGTTGCTGGTCATATATGAAGGGCGCTTGTGCTCCTTCGCCAATGTCGAGCAATGGCACGTCATTGTCGGAACGCGGCAACAGAGGTACATCTTCCTCGAAACCAAGTCCGACTATTCTGGCAAAATCCTCAGCTGAGAGTGGACGAACCGCAGATTGAGCCCGTCCGGAAATGCGTCCCTGGTCATTGAGAACACCCCGCTCGACCGGTCCCATCGCACCGTTGAACGGGACCGGATTTGCGAAGTCGAGATAGGTTCGTGGCTCAATCAGCGCGAGGTACATCCCCGAAATGCCGGGATCGGGAATAACCTGACGAACCCTGGCGATCGCAAAGTAACCTTTTGTCTCGGCCACTTTGCTTGGCTCGTAGTAGACAATCCAGTCACCGACACAGGCCTCGACGCGGCGCAAATACTGGCTGGGGAATTGATACTTTTCCGCAGGACTATCGTCGTAGATCGAGTCCGACCGATGAATGAATACGCCAAATCCCATAGCTTCTTTGGCCACCCTCCCCGAATCTATTTGGGCCTCGTGACAATGCTCCAAGAAGTCATCCTGGGATTGGCTTTCCCGAGCAACCTCACTCCCACTCGATCGTCCCCGGCGGCTTGCTCGTCACGTCGTACACCACCCGGTTCACGCCCTTCACCTCGTTGATGATGCGCGTCGCGGTCTCGGCCAAAAACTTCATGTCGAACTGGTAGAAGTCGGCGGTCATGCCGTCGGTCGAGGTGACGGCGCGCAGGCCCACGACGTATTCGTAGGTGCGGCCGTCGCCCATCACGCCGACGGTTTTCACCGGCAGCAGCACCGCAAAAGCCTGCCAGATCGCATCATAGAGGCCGTGCTTGCGGATCTGGTCGATATAGACCGCGTCCGCGTTGCGCAGGATGTCGAGCTTTTCTCTTGTGATGTCGCCGGGGCAGCGGATGGCAAGACCCGGGCCCGGGAACGGGTGGCGGCCGACGAAGACTTCGGGCAGGCCGAGCTCGCGGCCCAGCACGCGCACCTCGTCCTTGAACAGCTCGCGCAGCGGCTCGACCAGCTTCATGTTCATGCGCGCGGGAAGGCCGCCGACATTGTGGTGCGACTTGATGGTGACCGACGGTCCGCCGGTGAAGGAGACGCTCTCGATCACGTCAGGATAGAGCGTGCCCTGCGCCAGGAATGCGGCGCCGCCGATTTTTTTCGCTTCCGCCTCGAACACGTCGATAAACAGCCGCCCGATGGTCTTGCGCTTCACCTCGGGATCGGTGACGCCTTCGAGCTCGCCCAGAAACTGTTTCGACGCGTCCACATGGACCAGCGGAATGTTGTAGTGGTTGCGGAACAGGTCGACGACGGTCTTGGCCTCGTCGAGCCGCAGCAGGCCGTGATCGACGAACACGCAGGTGAGCTGGTCGCCGATCGCTTCATGGATCAGCACCGCCGCGACGGCGGAATCGACGCCGCCGGACAGGCCGCAGATCACCTTGCCGTTGCCGACCTGGGCGCGGATCTTCTCGATCGCCTCCTCGCGGAACGCGCGCATGGTCCAGTCGCCAGTCAGCCCCGCGACCTTGCGCACGAAGTTGCGCAGCAGCTTTGCTCCGTCCGGCGTGTGCACCACCTCGGGATGGAACATCAGGCCGTAATACTTCCGCTTCTCGTCCTGGATGATCGCGAACGGCGCGTTCGGCGAGGTGCCGGCCACCGAGAAGCCGGGCGGCATCTTGGTGATGCGGTCGCCATGGCTCATCCACACCTGATGCTTTTCGCCGTGGCCCCAGACGCCGTCGAACAGCTGGCTATCGGTCTTCACCTCGACATCGGCGCGGCCGAACTCGCGGTGGTGCCCGCCCTCGACCTCGCCGCCGAGCTGGGCGGCCAGGGTCATCTGGCCGTAGCAGATGCCGAGCACAGGAACGCCTGACTCGAAGATCAGCTGCGGGGCGCGCGGCGAGCCGGTTTCATGCACCGATTCCGGGCCGCCGGAGAGGATCACCGCCTTCGGCTTCATCTCGTTGAAGGCAGCCTCCGCCTTCTGGAACGGCACGATCTCGGAATAGACCCCCATCTCGCGGACGCGGCGGGCGATCAGTTGCGTCACCTGACTGCCGAAATCGACAATCAGAATCTTGTCATGCGCCGAGGCCACGGTGGGCGTCGACGGTTCGCGGGCTGTGTGCTGGGCTGTCATGGCAAGCAGATACGCGACGGCGCCCGCCCCCGCAACCGCGCAGCGCGGGGCGCCCACATTCTTCTTTGGGCATGGACAAATCTATATAGGTCAGTATTATTGACCTAATTTGGCCATAACCAATGGGAGGAAACCAATGCCGGATTTTCACGAACCGTCCCGCCTCGCAGCGCTCGGCCGCGACTGGGTCGACGCCTGGAACGCACGCGACCTCGAGCGCGTGCTGGCGATGTATTCGGAGGATACCGAGATGACCTCGGACCGGATCCCGCCACTCGGCTTCGGCGCCTCCGGCACGGTGCACGGCAAGGCGCAGCTGCGGGCCTATTGGAGCGCCGCGCTCGCCAAGCTGCCCGAGCTGCATTTCGAACTGATCGACCTCTACGTCTCGCCCGACAGCGTCGTCGTGTTCTACCAGAACGAGCGCGGCAAGAAGATCTGCGAGTATCTGCGGCTCGATGCGGAGAGCAAGATCAGGCAGGGCTCGGCGAACCATCTGGTGGGTTGAGCTGCCGTCGAATCGTAGGGTGGGTTAGCCGCAGGCGTAACCCACCGAGTCACACGACGAAAAAGATGGTGGGTTACGCTAACGCTAACCCACCCTACGCACTAATCTCTCCCGTCACCCTGAGGTGGCCGCTTCTTCAGCGGCCCTCGAACGGCGACAGCCCGGCTCCATCCCATCCTTCGAGGCTCACCGAGCGTTGCTGCGCACCGCTCGGCGCGCACCTCAGGATGACGTCAGCGTTTGGGATACAGAGCCGTACGATGAGCAAAAATCGAGGAGCCCACGCAGCATGAAAATCCCGACCCTGCCCTTCACCGTCACCGACTGGAGCAACGTCGAGCCTTCAGTGCATCCCGGCGAGACCGGGCAAGCGCTGTGGCGCACGCTCAATATCGGCGAGCTGCGGGTGCGGATGGTCGAATATTCGCCGGGCTATCTCGCCGATCACTGGTGCGATCGCGGCCATGTGCTCTTTGTGGTCAACGGCGAGCTCGACACCGAGCTGCGCGACGGCCGCAAATTCACGCTGAAGCCTGGCATGAGCTACCAGGTCTCCGATTTCGGCGACGCCGCGCACCGTTCGTCGACGGCGATGGGTGCGACGCTGTTTATCGTGGATTGAACTGACATAGTCCCCCGTCATTGCGAGCGGAGCGAAGCAATCCATAGCGCCGCTTGCCGAGACATGGATTGCGTCGTCGCTACGCTCCTCGCAATGACGTGGAGAGAGTCACGCACTCACCGCCGCCGCGCCGCAACCTTCCTCACCTTGGTATCCGCCCAGCCCAGCGGCTTGCCGCTCTTCGACGGCAACACGAGCTGCCCGACGCCCTGCCCGGCCTGATCGAGCAGCACCGAATGCGGCTCGCCCCGCGCGTAGAGGTGCGCCTCGCCCCATTGCCGCAGGGAGACCACGATCGGGAACAGGTCGTGTCCCCGCTTCGTCAGCGCATATTCGAGGTAGGCGCTGCCGTCGGAGGCTGCGACCTGCTCGAGCACGCCGGTTTCGACCAGCTTGCGCAGCCGCGCCGTCAGCATGCCCTTGGCGATGCCGAGATTCTTCTGGAAGTCGCCGAACCGGCGCAGGCCGTCGAACGCGTCGCGCACGATCAACAGCGACCACCAGTCGCCGATCGCATCCAGCGCGCGGGCCACCGGGCATTCCGCCTTTGCGAATCCGGTCCGCTGCATCGCGGCTTATCTCCTTCGATCGCGATTCCGATCTGGTCTTAAAATAGGACTAGACAGGCCGCGACGCAACTGGTCTCATTATAAGACCAGATTGCGAATTGCAGCGGAGGCAAGATGACGAACCAGACCATGATGGAAGCCGGGCCGGCCACGGGCGATCACAAGACGGGCGACAAGCCCCGCGACACCAAGGCAGGCGTGCTTTCGCCCGCGGTCGTGCTGCTGTTTGCGGTCGCCTGCGGGCTCAGCGTCGCCAACATCTATTCCGCGCAGCCGCTGCTCGACACCATGGCGCAGGATCTCGGCATCGCTCCCGCCGCGATCGGCATCGTGGTGACGCTGACCCAGGTCGGCCTCGCCTTCGGCCTGATGCTGATCGTGCCGCTCGGCGACCTCTGGGACCGCCGCAAGCTGATCGTCGGCCAGATCATGCTGTCCGCGGTTGCACTCGTCGTGGTCGGCACCGCGCCAAACGCAATCGTGCTGTTCGGCGGAATGGCGCTGGTCGGGCTGCTCGCCGTCGTCATCCAGGTGATCGTCGCCTTTGCAGCGACATCGGCCTCGCCAGCCGAGCGCGGACAAACCATCGGCACCATTCAAAGCGGCGTCGTATCGGGCATCCTTCTGGCTCGTTTTGCGTCGGGCACACTGGCCGATATCGGCGGATGGCGCATGGTCTACCTGACCTCGGCCGTGCTGATGCTCGCGATGGCGGCGCTGCTCGCCTATGTGCTGCCGCGGCAGCCGCCGCGGGCGCTGACCGGATCATCCTATGCAAAGCTGCTGCGCTCGACGGCCGCGCTGTTCGCCGAGGAGCCGGTGCTGCGCGAACGCGCCGTGTTCGCGTTGCTGATCTTCGCGAGCTTCAGCGCGTTCTGGAGCTCGGTCGTGCTGCCGCTTGCCGCGCCGCCGCTGTCGCTGTCGCACACCGCGATCGGCATGCTCGGCATTGCCGGCCTCGCCGGCGCGCTGGCGGCGCGCAATTCGGGCCGCCTCGCCGATCGCGGCTGGGGCCAGCGCACCACCGGATTGTCGCTGTTGCTGATGCTCGCCGGCTGGGCTCCGATCGCCTGCCTGCATTCGTCGCTGTGGCTGGTGCTCGCCGGCGTCGTCATGATCGACTTCGCGGTGCAGGCCGTCCATGTCACCAACCAGAGCCTGATCGTAGCTGCCCGCCCCGAAGCGTCGAGCCGACTGATCGGCGTCTACATGGTGTTCTACTCGGTCGGCAGCGGGCTCGGCGCGATCGCTTCGACGATGGCCTATGCCGCCGCCGGCTGGCTCGGCGTCTGCGCGCTGGGCGCTGCGATCAGCGCCTGCGCGCTGCTGTACTGGGTCATCGTGGTGAGCAGGACACCGGTGCCGGTTGGCGTGGTCTATGATTGTGGGCGGTCATGAGGTGAATTTCGTCGTTCCGGGGCAATGCGTAAGCATTGAACCCGGAACCTCGAGATTCCGGGTTCGTCCTTCGGACGCCCCGGAATGACGATTGCGCTCACGCCTTCTTCAGCACCGAGACGAAGAACCCATCCGTGCCGGTGCGGCGCGGCGTCATCAGCAGGCCTTCCGGCGACAGCAGCGCGGCCTCTGCAAACGCCTCGGCCTTGTCCCACAGCACCGATGCGGTCTGCTCCGGCGGCTGCACCGAAAACTCCGGATGCCGCGCGATGAACGCCTTGACCTGCTCGCCGTTCTCCTCCGCCAGCACCGAGCAGGTGATGTAGGCGATGCGGCCGCCGGACTTGACCAGCGGCGCGGCGCGCGCCAGCACCTCGGCCTGATCCTTCAGCCGCACCTCGAGCGCGCCTGGGCGCATCCGCCATTTGGCGTCGGGATTGCGGCGCCAGGTGCCGGTGCCGGTGCACGGCGCGTCGATCAGCACGAGATCGGCTGACGCCTTGATGTCGGACAGCACTTCCTCCTCGCCGCGCGGCGTGCGCACATCGCAATTGTGCACGCCGGCGCGCGACAGCCGCTCATGGATCGGCACGAGCTGGCGCTTGTCGCTGTCGGTCGCGATCAGCCGGCCCTTGCCGTCCATCATCGCGGCCAGCGCCAGCGTCTTGCCGCCGGCGCCGGCGCAGAGATCGATCACCTGCTCGCCGGGCTTGGCCGCCGAGAACAGCGCGGCGAGTTGCGAGCCCTCGTCCTGAACTTCGATGGCGCCCTTGATGAAATCCTCCTCGGCATGGATGCCGGGATTGCGCGCGTCGGCGCCGAGCTCGATGCGCAGGCCGAGCGGCGACCACGGCGTTTCCTTCGCACCCAGATACGAGAGGCGCGGCAACACCTTCTCGCGCTTGCCGCGCAGCGTGTTGACGCGCAGATCGAGCGGCGCGCGGCTCGCCATCGCAGTTGCCTCGGCAGAACGGTCGTCGCCGAACACCTTTGCCAGATGCGGGTCCAGCCAGTCCGGATAGTCGCCCGCGACATGCGCCGGCGCATCCGCAAGCGAGCGCGAGGCCATTGCGGCCTCCTCGGCCGCAGTCAGCGGTTCCGGCGCGAACCGGCCGCCGTCGCACAGCGCCGAGATCGTCGGGATGTCCATGCCGCGCTCGAGCTTGAGCATGCCGAGCACCCGCGACCGCGCGCTGGCATCATCCATCAGCCAGGCCGCGGAGGATTGCCGGCGCAGCACGTCCCAGATCAGGCCGGAGATCGCGGCGCGATCGCCGGAGCCGGCATAGCGGTGCGCGGTGCCCCATTCCTTCAGCGCTTTGGCCGCGGGAATGCGCTGTGCGTCGATGGTGGCGATCAGCTCGATCGCGGCGGAGAGCCGGGCAGCGGGGGTCATAGAACTCTTTCGGTTGGGCGCGTCAAATCAGCAGCAGGAGCTTGAGCGCGAAATACAGCCACATCGCCGCCAGCACCAGTACGCCGGCGAACCAGGCGAGCGAGCGCGGCCGCACGTCGTTGGAGGTGACGAAGATGCCGGCATGGGCAAAGCGCGTCACCACGAACACCCAGGACATCAGCACGATGAACAGATCGGCACGGCGCAGCGGCAGCGCAATGGCGATCAGGACATAGAACAGCACCGGCAGTTCGAACTGGTTGGCGAAGCAATTGCCGAGCTGAGTGGCGCGCTCCGGCCAGTTCGGCTGGCGCAGCGCGATATCGGCCATCTTGGTCTCGCCGCTCGCCAGCGTCCGCGTGCGCAGCGTGGCCATCCCAAACAGAAGCGCGAAGGCGAGCCCAATCTGGATGAAGACCGGTAACAGAACCATTTGAACCGACATCAAGAATCTCCCTTAAGCCGGGCGTCCGGCCGCCCTCTTAGCTGCCACGGCCGCGCAACACAATGAAGCTTGCCAATAACGCGCCTGGGTAACCCGTTGAACCATGATCCGAGCCCGGGTGACCAACTCCCAGGAATAATGACGGTTTCAGTTCCCCACGGATGACGCGATGAGCATCATCACCCCGATCCTGGACGGCGCGGCTTTGGCGGCCGCGAGCCTCGGCGATCTCCTCACCTCCCTGCTGAAGGCGATCGACCCCGGTATCGGCTGGTTCGACGACGCGGCGGATGGCGGGCTCGGCATGGTCATGTCGGGGCTTGCCGGCGTCGCCACAGCGCTCCTGGTCGCCATCCTGCTCTCGGTCTATTTCCGCAGCGGCTATCGCTCGACGCGCGACATTGTCAGGCACAGCCTCGCCACGGCGCTGGTGCTCAGCCTGCTCGGCTATGCGGCCTACGACATCGGGCACGATGCGCTCGCCTATCTCGGCCTCAATGCATCACCGGCCGCGACGGGAACAAACCCGCCGAACACCGGGCTGCTCGGAGGCCGCGTCGCTCCGCCTGCCCTGCCCACCCGCGCAGACAAGCAGCTTGCGATCTAGCGGCCTGCGCCGCCGGATCAAACAAGACATCAAACAACGCATCAAACAGAGCAGCGAAGAACACACTGCAATCGTCATCGTTCCGACTTCGCGCCGACGCTATAATTCGGCCGAAAGGATCGATGCATGCCCCAGTTCCGCCTGACCCAAATCTCCGACACCCACCTCGCGCGCCGCTTCAAGCCGCTGGTCGACAACTTTCATCGCGTCAGCGAGCACATCGACGCGACGCGTCCCGATCTCGTGCTCAACTCCGGCGACGTCGCGTTCGATGGGCCGACCAGCCGCGACGATCTGGTGTTCGCCAAGGAACTGCACAGCGCGCTGCCGGTCGATTGCCTCTATCTGCCGGGCAATCACGACATCGGCGACAATCCGACTGCGGTCGGCCCGGTGCCGGCGCAACTGCCGACCGAAGAGACGCGCCGCGCCTTCACCTCGGTGCTCGGTGAGGACCGCTGGCATTTCGACGCCGCCGGCTGGCGCTTCATCGGCCTCAATTCGCTGATCATGAACACCGGCCTCGACAGCGAGGCCGCACAGTTCGACTGGCTCGCCACAACGCTCGACAAGGCGGTCGGCAGACCGGTCGCGCTGTTCCTGCACAAGCCGCTGTATCTCGACGTGCCCTACGATGCCGAACGCGCCGAGAGCGCGATCCGCTACGTGCCGCAGCCGGCGCGCCGCCGTCTGATCGAGATGTTCGGCAAGGTCGATTGGCGCCTGGTTGGCAGCGGCCATGTGCACCAGCGCCGCGACTACACATTCGAGCGTGTCAGGCAGATCTGGGCGCCATCGGCCGGCTTCATCATTTCAGATGCGCGACAGGAAGTGATCGGCATCAAGGAAACCGGCCTGGTCGAGTACCGCTTCCAGCCGGACAGTTTTGAAGTGCGCCACGTCAGGGCCAAGGGACAGGTCGATGTCGACCTGGACATGCTGCTCGGCAAGCAACCGGCGTAAGCCGTCTCAGCTCCGCGCCGCGTCGTGCAGATCCTGCTTGATGACGGTGAGCAGCGCCTGCAGCGAGTCCTTGTTCGGCTGCGGCGCCGCCGGCGCGGGCTGCATGCGCAGCGTGGGGCGGATCGGCTCGGCGGCCGGCTCGTCCTCGACAAATTTCCCATGCAGGACGTCGTCGCGGCGGCCCATGACGAACATCGTCAGCCAATAGCCGACGGCGAGGAGAATGACCCCGAAAACAATAGCTTCAAAAACCATGACTACACCTGAAATATAGCCATATTGAATCAACTGCGCCGGGTTCCCCGTCAAGCAAATGGGGGCCGAAAAGCCCCAAAAGCCCGCCATTGTGGCGTTTTTGCTACTTTGTTACGCGGAATGGGAGCTGAAATGTCTCGCTTTGACGCGCTTTCTTCACCCGAACCGGTGCCCATCCCGGATCAAGTCCGGGACAGGCTTCGCTCGAAAACGCTATCGCTCAGGCCTTGTCCGGCCCGATCCGGACCAGCTGCTTGCCGAAATTGGCGCCCTTGAGCAGGCCCATGAAGGCGTCCGGCGCGCTGTCCAGGCCCTCGGTCACGAACTCCTTGTATTTGACCTTGCCCTCGCGCACCCATTGCGACATGTCGCGCAGGAAGTCGCCATGCATGGCGGCGAAGTCGCTGACGATGAAGCCGCGGAAGGTCAGCCGCTTGGTCAGGATGTTGCGCATCATCGCGCCGGCCCATTTCGGCGCGTGCGCCTCGGTGTCGTTGTAATGCGCGATCAGGCCGCACACCGGAATCCGCGCGAACGCATTGAGCAGCGGAAACACCGCGTCGAACACCGCGCCGCCGACATTCTCGAAATAGACGTCGATGCCCTTCGGGCACGCTTCCTTGAGCTTCGCCGCAAGGTTGGGATCGCGATGATCGAGGCACTCGTCGAAGCCGAGCTCGTTCTTGACGTAGGCGCACTTGTCCTTGCCGCCCGCGATGCCGATCGCCCGCGCGCCCTTGATCTTGGCGATCTGGCCGACCGCCGAACCGACAGCGCCGGACGCGGCCGCAACCACCACCGTCTCGCCCGCCTGCGGCTTGCCGATCTCGAGCAGTCCCGTATAGGCGGTCATGCCGGGCATGCCGAGCACACCGACCGCGGTCGAGATCGGCGCGATCTTCGGATCGATCTTGGCGAGGCCCTTGCCGTCGGACAGAACATGCGTCTGCCAGCCAGCGCGCGACAGCACGATGTCGCCCTTGGCAAAGGCGGGATTGTTGGACGCGACCACCTCGCTCACCGTACCGCCTTCCATCACCCCGCCGACCGGCACCGGCGCGGCATAGGACGGACCATCGGCCATGCGGCCGCGCATATAGGGATCGAGCGACAGCCAGATGGTGCGCAGCAGCACTTCGCCCGCGCCCGGTGTCGGCGGCGTGTAATCCTCGAGCCTGAAATTGGCCGGCGTGGGCTCGCCATGCGGGCGCGAGGCAAGAACGATGCGCTTTCCTTGGGACATGCTGATTTCCTCTTGAGCTGATTGGTTCGTGGCGCACACGTAGTCATGCAATCCAGCTCCCCGCAAGGGAGATGGATTTGCTCTTTCGCGCAGGGCTGTTTGAAATGTTGTTTGAAATGACCGGCGTCATGCCGAAGAGGCGTGCCGCCACCGCATCCCCTCGTCATTCCGGGGCGTGCGAAGCACGAGCCCGGAATCCATTCATCCACCAACGCTGCGGCCCGATGGATTCCGGGCTCTCGCTTCGCGAGCCCCGGAATGACGTGGAGAGGCTTACACCCCGCCCGGATAGTTCGGGGCTTCGCGCGTGATCGTCACGTCGTGGACGTGGCTCTCGCGCAGGCCGGCGCCGGTGATGCGGACGAACTCGGCCTTGTCGTGGAAATCCTTGATGTCCTTCGCACCGACATAACCCATCGCCGCTCTGAGACCACCGGCGAGCTGGTGCATCACATTGCCGACCGGGCCCTTGTACGGCACCTGGCCCTCGATACCCTCCGGCACCAGCTTCAGCGTGTCCTTGATGTCCTGCTGGAAGTAGCGGTCGGCCGAGCCGCGCGCCATCGCGCCGACCGAGCCCATGCCGCGATAGGCCTTGTAGGAGCGGCCCTGCCACAGGAACACTTCGCCGGGTGTCTCGTCGGTGCCGGCGAGCAGCGAGCCGACCATCGCGATGTCGGCGCCGGCGGCGAGCGCCTTCGCGAGGTCGCCGGAATATTTGATGCCGCCGTCGGCGATCACGGGGACGTCGGCCTTCTTGGCCGCCGCCACCGCATCCATGATCGCGGTGAGCTGCGGCACGCCGACGCCGGCGACGATGCGCGTGGTGCAGATCGAGCCCGGGCCGATGCCGACCTTGATGCAGTCGGCGCCCGCATCGATCAGCGCCTGCGCGCCGCCCTCGGTCGCGACGTTACCGGCCACGACCTGCACGGCGTTGGAGAGCCGCTTGATGCGGTTGACGGCGTTGAGCACGTGCCGCGAGTGACCGTGCGCGGTGTCGACCACGACGACGTCGACGCCGGCATCGATCAGCCGCTCGGTGCGCTCATAGCCGGTCTCGCCGACCGTGGTGGCGGCGGCGACGCGAAGCCGGCCCTGCGCATCCTTGCAGGCCAGCGGATGGGCGACCGCCTTTTCCATGTCCTTCACGGTGATCAGGCCGACGCAGCGATATTGGTCGTCGACGACGAGCAGCTTTTCGATGCGATGCTGGTGCAGCATCCGCTTCGCCTCGTCCTGGCTGACACCCTCGCGCACCGTGACGAGGTTTTGGTGCGTCATCAGCTCCGAAACCTTTTGTCGCGGATCGGTTGCGAAGCGCACGTCGCGGTTGGTCAGAATGCCGACCAGCTTGCCCGGCACGTTCTTGCCCGCACCTGTTACGACCGGGATGCCGGAGATGCCGTGATCCTTCATCAGCGCCAGCGCGTCGGCCAGCGTGGCGTCGGGACCGATGGTCAGCGGGTTCACCACCATGCCGGACTCGAATTTCTTGACCTGCCGCACCTGAGCAGCCTGACCTTCGGGGTCGAAATTGCGGTGGATGACGCCGAGGCCGCCAGCCTGCGCCATGGCGATCGCCATCCGTGCCTCGGTGACGGTGTCCATCGCGGACGCCATGATCGGGATGTTGAGTTGGATCGCGCGGGTGACTCGCGAGCGAATATCGACTTCCGAGGGAAGAACGTCGGACAGACCGGGCTTCAGAAGCACATCGTCGAACGTGTAGGCTTCGCGGATAGCCTGAAATCCCGTGGCCATTGCCAACTCCTTATCTGCGGCCGCAGCCGCGAGGGTCTTACGGATGAACGCTACCTGCGGCGACGCTCGCTGCGTCACCGTCGAATCGGCGCCCATCGGTGGGGTTGACGCTGGTCGATAGCATGGCGGCATGACGAATCAAAGTGTTTGCCAGCCATGCACAGGCTTTTTACGGGCCGGTTCAGGGGACCCTGCAGCCCGCTTAGCGATATCCCTGCGGCGGCCCGTGCCGGCGGATCGCCTCGACCACCTCGCGGTGGCGCCGGTCCTCGCGCTTCATGTGGACCGCAATGACCGCATGGGCCGACGGCACCAGCAGCAAAACGTGGAAAAACAGGCCGAAAATCGCGCAAAACACGATCAGGACCAGATTGAAGATGGCCGAAAACGGCTGTCCGTTCAGGAGCAGCCCGATCGGCGGCAGCAGAGCGGCAAGGACGTAGATCACGGCACACCTCAGGCGCTGGCGGATGCATAGCAGCGTCACGCAGGATTTAGGGCGTTTGCCCGGTTCCGCAATAGCGTGGTCCTGGGCAGGATGATATGGCCCCCTCGCCCGCCTTTTTCAGCACGGCTGTCCTATTTTGATAAACAAACAACGCCTGATCCCGCTCATCGTCGCTACCGCCCTGTTCATGGAAAACATGGACTCGACGGTGATTGCGACCTCGCTGCCGGCGATCGCCGCCGATATCGGCACCAGCCCCCTGACGCTGAAGCTTGCGATCACGTCCTATCTGCTGTCGCTCGCGGTGTTCATCCCGGCCAGTGGCTGGACCGCGGACCGCTTCGGCGCCCGCATCGTGTTTGCCGCCGCCGTCGCCGTGTTCATGCTGGGCTCGATCGGCTGCGCGCTGTCCTCCTCGGTGACCGATTTCGTGTTCGCTCGCATCCTGCAGGGCCTCGGCGGAGCGATGATGACCCCGGTCGGGCGGCTAGTGCTGCTGCGCTCGGTCGACAAGAGTGCGCTGGTCAACGCGATGGCCTGGGTAACGGTGCCGGCGCTGATTGGCCCGGTGATCGGGCCGCCGCTTGGCGGCTTCATCACCACCTATTTCTCCTGGCACTGGATCTTCCTGATCAACATCCCGATCGGGCTGCTCGGCATCTTCCTGGCGCTGAAATATATCGACCCGATCAAGAGCGAGGACCCTGAACGTTTCGACCTGGTGGGACTGGTGCTCGCCGGCATCGGGCTTGCCGGCATCGCCTTCGGGCTGTCGGTCGCCGGCCTCAATCTGTTGCCATGGCCGATCGTCGCCGGCCTGGTCGGGGTCGGCACGGTGTCGATGACGCTCTACCTCATCCACGCCCGGCGCACCGGCTCGCCGGTGCTCGATTTCGGGCTGCTGCGACTGCCGACCATGCGGGCGTCGATCGTCGGCGGCTTCCTGTTCCGGCTCGGCATCGGCGCGCTGCCGTTTCTGCTGCCGCTGCTGATGCAGGTCGGCTTCGGCCTATCGCCGTTCCAGTCCGGTCTCGTCACCTTTGCCTCGGCGGTCGGCGCCATGGGCATGAAGACGCTGGCGGCACGCATCATCAAGGCCTTCGGCTTCCGCAACATGATGACGGTGAATGCGGTGGTCAGCTCGGCCTTCCTCGCCGCCTGCGCCCTGTTCACGATCTCGACGCCGCTGATGCTGATCTTCACCATCCTGGTGGTCGGCGGCTTCTTCCGCTCGCTGCAATTCACCGCGATCAACACCGTGGCCTATGCCGAGGTCGAGGCGCCGCAGATGAGCCGCGCCACCACCCTGGTCAGCGTCAACCAGCAGCTCGCGGTGTCCGCGGGCGTCGCGGTCGGCGCGTTCTCCGTGGAAACCACGCTGGCGCTGCATCACCAGACCGAGCTCTCCGCCGACGTGTTCGGACCGGCGTTCATCGTGGTGTCGCTGATCTCGGCAGCGTCCGCCTGGTTCTTCTGGCAAATGCCGGTTGATGCCGGCAACGAAATCGCCGGCCGCAAGGCGATCGATATCTCGAGCCGCAAGGGTGCCGAGAAACGCGCCGCCACTGACGCCGTCAAGGCAGCGACCGAGGATACGCAGAACGCGCGGGATCAGCGGCTGGGGTAGGTTCAGTCCCGTCATTGCGAGCGAAGCGAAGCAATCCATGCCTCCGCGTCTGCGGAACGATAGATTGCTTCGTCGCTACGCTCCTCGCAATGACGGCTGTTGCTGTCCCCGAAACCCTGTCGCCAGCACGTAGCGCTCGGAGGAATCCTGCCGGCTGGCGGACGGCTTGACGTGACGCACGCTGGCGAAATCGCGTTTCAGCTGCCCCACCAACTCGGCGTCGGCGCCGCTCTGGAACACTTTTGCCAGGAACGTGCCGCCGGGATTGAGCACCTCGCCGGCAAAATGCGCGGCGGTCTCGACCAGCCCGATGATGCGCAGCTGATCGGTCTTGCGATGGCCGGTGGTGTTGGCGGCCATGTCGGACATCACGAAATCGGCGCGGCCGCCCATCATCGCGATCAGCTTCTCGGGCGCGCCATGGTCGAGGAAGTCGAGCTGCGCGAAGGTGACGCCGGGGATCTCGCCCATCTCCAGGAGATCGATCGCGACCACCTTGCCCTTGCCGTCGGCGGCACCGGTGCGCTTGGCCGCGATCTGGCTCCAACCGCCGGGCGCAGCGCCAAGGTCGACGACGGTCATGCCCGGCTTGAGCAGGCGATATTTGTCGTCGATCTCGAGCAGCTTGAACGCCGCGCGCGAGCGGTAGCCCAACGCCTTGGCCTTGGCGACGTAGGGATCGTTGAGCTGGCGCTCGAGCCAGAGTTTTGACGACAGCTTTCGCTTGCCGCCGCTCTTGACCGTGACGTGCAGCCGCCCGGTGGTGTCTTTCGCCATTCCATTTTCTCTTCTCCCTCGCCCCGCTCTTGCGGGGAGAGGGTTGGGGTGAGGGGCTGCTTCCGCAATGAGGGTGAGAGATGCTTTCGTGGAGAGTTCCCCTCACCCGGATTGCATTGACATGCAATCCGGCCTCTCCCCGCAAGCGGGGCGAGGCAAAGGAAGCTCTAGCACGCCCGCAGTGCGCCGTCCTCGCGCATCATCTCGACCAGCATGCCCTCGCGCAGGCCGCGATCGGCAACCCGCAGCCGCGGCATCGGGAACGCGTTGCGGATTGCGTCGAGGATCGCGCAGCCGGCGAGCACGAGGTCGGCCCGCTCGACGCTGATGCAGTTGTTGTTGACGCGCGCCTCGTAGCTCATGCCGAGCAGCTTCTGGATCGTCGCGGTGACGTCGCCATCGTTCATCCAGATGCCGTCGATGCGGCGGCGATCATAGCGCGACAGATTGAGGAACACACCGGCGAGCGTGGTCACGGTGCCCGAGGTGCCGAGCATGTGCATGTCGCGCAGGTCCTTGCCGTGCTCGGCCGCGAACGGCGCGACGTGGCGGGCGACCTCATCGATCATGCGCGCATACATGTCCCTGGTGACGTTCTTGCCGCCGAAATGTTCGGCCAGCGTGACGACGCCGAGCGGGATCGACATCCACGCCTTGATGCGCGGCGGCGCATCGGGCGCGTCGGGATCGCGCTCGATCCGCACCAGCTCGGTCGAGCCGCCGCCGATGTCGAACAGGATGGCGCCCCGCCCCTTCGGATCGAGCAGCGGCGAGCAGCCGATCACGGCGAGCGTCGCCTCGGTCTCGCGATCGATCACCTCGAGCTCGATGCCGGTCTCGGCCGCGACGCGCGCGCGAAAGCTTTCGGCATTGCCGGCGGCGCGGCAGGCCTCGGTGGCGATCAGCCGCAGCCTGCGGGCCTTGCGATAGCGGATCTTGTCGCTGCAAATGGCGAGCGCGGCAATCGCCCGCTCGATCGCGGCCTCGCTGATCGAGCCGGTCGCGGCGATGCCCTCGCCGAGCCGGATGATCCGCGAGAACGAGTCGACCACGCGGAACCCGTCGCCGGTGGGACAGGCGATCAACAGCCGGCAATTGTTGGTGCCGAGGTCGAGCGCGGCGTAGACACCGCTTTCCGCGGCCGCCGCAATCAGCCCTGACGGGGCTTCGCCGGCCGGAGGGCCGTCACAAAGCCGCACATAGTCATTCATCAAAACACTGTCTTTCCGCAGGACCCCAAGGGCAATCCAGGGGGAGTCTCGGGGCCTGCCGAATAATTGTCCGCTCACGGAAACTTTAGCAGCGTCAAAGCCCTGCGCAAACTCCGTTCACATTGGGTCCATGCCCAATCGGGCGTTGTCGTTAAGGGGGGCGTGCGTTATCTCGTCTTCGCCCCCAAACTCCAGCAAATCCGGGCATTTCAGGTCATTTTCGATGCAAGATCACACGCCGCCCGCCTCTCTCGAAAACGCTATCGCACTGCAAAAATACGGTGTCGGACAGCCTGTTCGACGAAAGGAGGACGACACCCTGGTGCGCGGCAAGGGCAAATACACCGACGATTTCTCCCTTCCCGGCCAGGCCCATTGCTGGATGGTCCGCTCCTCCCATGCCCACGGCATCATCAAGGGGATCGGCACGGAAGCCGCCAAGGCGATGCCGGGCGTGCTCGGCGTCTGGACCGGCGCCGACCTTGCGGCCGCGGGCTACAACCCCTTCACCTGCGGCCTGCCGCTGAAGAACCGCGACGGCTCGCCGCTCAAGCAGACCAACCGCCCCGCGCTGGTGACCGACAAGGTACGCTTCGTCGGCGATCCCGTGGCCTTCGTGGTGGCAGAGACCGCGGCGCAGGCCCGCGACGCTGCGGAAGCTGTCGAGGTCGACATCGAGCCGCTGCCGGCGGTGACGGACGCGGCCGAAGCGACCAAGCCCGGCGCGCCGCAGCTCTATGACAACATCCCCGATAACGTCGCGCTCGATTATCATTATGGCGACACCGCCAGGATCGAGGCGGCGTTCGCCGCCGCCGCGCATGTCACAAAACTCGACATCGTGAATACTCGCGTCGCCGTGGTCTCGATGGAGCCGCGCGTCGCGCTCGCACATTACGACAAGAAAACCGAACGCTTCACGGTGCAGGTGCCGACCCAAGGCGTCTCCGGCAACAAGGCGATCCTGGCGCGGCTGCTCAACGTGCCCGCCGAAAAGGTCCGCATCCTCACCGGCAATGTCGGCGGCTCGTTCGGGATGAAGAACCTCAACTATCCCGAATACACCTGCATCGCGCATGCGGCGCGCCAGCTCGGCCGCCCGGTGAAGTGGCTGGACGAGCGCTCGACCAGCTTCCTGTCCGACAGCCAGGGCCGCGCGCAGCTGATCCATGCCGAGCTCGCGCTCGATGCCGAGGGCAAGTTCCTCGCGGTGCGGCTCTCCGGCTACGGCAATCTCGGCGCCTACATCACCGGCGTCGCGCCGGGCCCGCTGTCGCTCAACACCGGCAAGAACCTCGCCAGCGTCTATCGCACGCCGCTGCTCGGCGTCGACATCAAGACGGTTTTGACCAACACCACGCTGATGGGCGCCTATCGCGGCGCCGGCCGGCCCGAGGCGAATTACTACATGGAGCGGCTGATCGACGCCGCCGCCGACGAGATGAGCATCAACCGCTTCACGCTGCGCAAGCGCAACTTCATCAAGCCGTCGCAGCTGCCGTTCCCGGCCGCCTCCGGCGTCACCTATGACAGCGGCGATTTCGCCAGCGTGTTCCAGAAGGCGCTGGAGATCTCCGACTACGAGAACTTCGCCAAGCGCAAGAAGGAGAGCAAAAAGAGCGGCAAGCTGCGCGGCATCGCCGTCGGCTCCTATCTCGAGGTCACCGCGCCGCCGAGCGGCGAGCTCGGCAAGATCACCTTCGAGCCGGATGGATCGGTGAAGCTCACCACCGGCACGCTGGATTACGGCCAGGGCCACGCCACGCCGTTCGCGCAGGTGCTGTCCGAGCAGCTCGGCGTTCCCTTCGAGAAGATCACGCTCGAACAGGGCGACAGCGATCTGGTGCGCTTCGGCAACGGCACCGGCGGCTCGCGCTCGATCACCGCGACCGGACAGGCGATCGTCGAGGCGTCCGCCCTCGTCGTCGAGAAGGGCAAGAAGGCCGCCGCGCACATGCTGGAGGCATCAGAGGCCGACATCGAATTCGGCCAGGGCCGCTTCACCATCGCCGGCACCGACCGCTCGATCGGCATCATGGAGCTTGCCGAGCGGATGCGCGACAGCAAGATGCCCGAGGGCACGCCGGAGACGCTCGACGTCGATCATGCCACCAAGGAGACGGCGTCGACCTTCCCGAACGGCTGCCATGTCGCCGAGGTCGAGATCGATCCCGACACCGGCGTGACGCGGATCGTGCGCTACTCGGCGGTCAACGATTTCGGCACCGTGGTCAACCCGATGATCGTCGCCGGCCAGCTCCACGGCGGCGTGGCGCAGGGCATCGGCCAGGCGCTGATGGAGGAAGTCAGTTACGACGGCTCGGGCCAGCCGATCACCGGCTCGTTCATGGACTACGCGCTGCCGCGCGCCGGCGACGTGCCGTCGATGCTGGTCGGCGATCATCCCTCGCCGGCGAAGTCCAATCCGCTCGGCACCAAGGGCTGCGGCGAAGCCGGCTGCGCCGGCAGCCTGGTCTGCATCGTCAACGCCGTGGTGGACGCGCTGTCGGAATACGGCATCAAGCACATCAACATGCCGCTGACCCCCGAACGCGTCTGGCGCGCGATCCAGGACGCCAAGGCGAAGGCGGCGGCTTGAAGCAGGCGCCGTCGCCACAAACAACGCGGTCGCCACCAACACCGCTGTCATCGCCCGCGAAGGCGGGCGATCGAGAGGCCGCAACGTACTCGATACCCCGCATGCGCGGGGTATGACAGTTGTAGGCGATGCGAGAGCTCACCCCACCTCACATTCGTCATGCCCGGGCTTGACCCGGGCATCCATCGACTTGAAACGACTCTTGGGAAGACGATGGATTGCCGGGTCAAGCCCGGCAATGACGGAGCGCCCTACGCCGCCGCCTGCTCGCGCGGCTGGGTGATCGCGATGTGCCAGCAATGCGCGAGCGGCGTGCCGTTGCCGAGCACCAGCGCGTCGAGCTCGACGAAGCGGTGGCCCTTCTTGTCGTAGTTGCCGGTCACCTTGGCGCGCGCGGTCAGCTCGTCGCCGATCTTGCCGGCCGACAGCAGCTGCATGCGGGTGCCGACATGGATCCAGGGCCCGACGATCGCGTTATCGACCAAAACCTTGTTCATCACCCGCGGCAGCAGACCGGGGTGGCCGAGACCTTCGCGCAAGTAGATCGGGTCGGTCTCGCGGATATCGGCGAGATATTCCTTGGCGGCGTCGCCGGACCAGTCGCGCGGGACCACGCCGAGCCATTTGCCCTCTTCATAGGACGACGCGCTGACCGGCTTGCGTTCGGCGACGGCGGGGACCTGCTTGTAATCGTCGAGCACAAATTTTGGCGCAGAGGCCGGCAGCGACGCGGTGCCGGTGGCGCAGAGCTCGCCGCGGCTATGGAGCTCGATCGTGAGCCCATTGCCGGTCTCCCGTCCGGTCAATTCCGCGATCTCGCCATCATAGACCGGCTTGACGAAGCGGGCATCGATCAGACCACGATCCAGGAAATCGCGGCCCCACTTCTCGATCGGCAGATGCATCATGTAGGCCATCACGTCGACGCCGGGCACCAGCCCGCCGGAAAAGCCGAACTTCCGCGCCACCGTGTCGTCGTGGATCTTGTTCTCCGACAGTTTCGAGGTGTTGTAGGCCGAGACGCGGTAGGTCTGCATGGCGCCTGAAGACATGGGGTTTTCCCTTATTTCCGTTGTTTTTCTGGTGACAATGGTAGTCGAACAAAGAAGCATGGCAAGCCTCTCGTTTTGCTCGCAATTTTCCGCACCATGGAGTACACGCAGGCCGCGCCCGCCAACCAATGAATCGATGACTGAAACCCCTGCCCAAACCCGCATCTATGTCGACGCCGACGCCTGCCCGGTGAAGGACGAAATCTATCGCGTCGCGATCCGGCTCGGCGTGCCCGTCAGCGTGGTCGCTGGCAATTTCATCCGCGTGCCGCAGGATCCGCTGATCGAGCGCATCGCCGCCGGTTCCGGAATGGATGCCGCCGACGACTGGATCGCGGAACGCGCGCATGAGGGCGACGTCGTGATCACAGCGGACATTCCGCTGGCGAGCCGCTGCGTCAAGGCCGGCGCCGACGTGATCGCGCCGAACGGCAAGCCGTTCACCGAACAATCGATCGGCATGACGCTCGCGGTGCGCAATTTGATGACCGACCTGCGCTCGTCCGGCGAAATAACCGGCGGGCCGAAATCATACTCGCCGCGCGACCGCTCGACCTTCCTGTCGACACTCGACCAGACCATCCGCCGCATCCAGCGCCGCCGCGCCGAGCAGGCGCCGGCAAACGGGAACTAGCGCGATGGCCCCACCGCTTATTCAGCTCAAGGACATCAGCCTGACGTTCGGCGGCACGCCGCTGCTGTCAGGCGTCGAACTGTCGGTCTCCGCGGGCGAGCGCGTCTGCCTGATCGGCCGCAACGGCTCCGGCAAGTCGACCTTGCTGCGCATCGCCGCCGGCCTGGTCGAGCCTGATGGGGGCAGCCGTTTCGTGCAGCCCGGCGCCACCATCCGCTATCTGCCGCAGGAGCCGGATTTCGGCGACCACAAGACGACGCTGGCCTATGTCGAGGCCGGGCTTGGCCCCGGCGACGACCATTACCAGGCGCGCTATCTGCTCGAACAGCTCGGCCTCAGCGGCGAGGAGGATCCGGCGCACATCTCCGGCGGCGAGGCGCGCCGCGCCGCGCTGGCCCGCGTGCTGGCGCCCTCGCCCGACATCCTGCTGCTGGACGAGCCGACCAACCATCTCGATTTGCCGACCATCGAATGGCTCGAAGGCGAATTGGAGAGCCGGCGCTGCGCGCTGGTCCTGATCAGCCACGACCGCCGCTTCCTCACCAATCTGTCGCGCACTACCGCCTGGCTCGACCGCGGCCAGATCCGGCAGATCGAGCGCAGCTTCGGTGCCTTCGAGGCGTGGCGTGACGAGGTGCTGGCCGAGGAAGAGCGTGAGCAGCACAAGCTCGACCGCAAGATCGTCAACGAAGAGCACTGGCTGCGCTACGGCGTCTCCGGCCGCCGCAAGCGCAACGTCAAGCGGCTCGGCAATTTGTTTGCGCTGCGCGACCAGCGCCGCGACTACCGCGGCGCCACCGGCAATGCCACGCTCGCCGCCGCCGAGGCCGAGAAATCCGGCCGCCTCGTGATCGAGGCGAAGACCATCACCAAGGCCTATGGCGAGCGCACGATCGTCGATACCTTCTCGACCCGGATCCAGCGCGGCGACCGCGTCGGCATCGTCGGCCCGAACGGCGCCGGTAAGACCACATTGGTGCATCTGTTGATCGGCAACGATCCACCCGACTCCGGTTCGGTGCGGCTCGGGGCCAATATCGAGATGGCAACGCTCGACCAGCATCGCGAAAGCCTCGATCCGAAGCTGACCTTGGCCGAGGCTTTGACCGGCGGCCGCGGCGACCACGTCATGGTCGGCGACAAGTCGAAACACGTCATCGGCTACATGAAGGATTTCCTGTTCGCGCAGGAGCAGCGCGGCACGCCGCTGGAGGCGCTCTCCGGCGGCGAGCGCGGCCGCCTGATGCTGGCGCGCGCACTGGCCAAGCCGTCGAACCTCTTGATCCTGGACGAGCCGACCAACGACCTCGATCTCGAAACCCTCGACGTGCTCGAGGACATGCTCGGCGATTACGAAGGCACCGTGATCCTGATCAGCCACGACCGCGACTTCCTCGACCGCGTGGTGACGTCGGTGATCGTGCCCGAAGGCCAGGGCCGCTGGATCGAATATGCCGGCGGCTACTCCGACATGCTGGCGCAGCGCGGTGCCGATGTGAAGCGCGAGACGGTGAAGGCGGACGCCGCGATCGAGGAGAAGAAGGAAGCCAGGGCCGCCGCCCCCGAAGCGGCACCCAGGCGCCGGCTCAGCTTCAACGAGAAGCACGCGCTGGAAACATTGCCGAAGACAATCGACAGACTGCACGCCGAGATCGCCAAGCAGCAAAAGCTGCTCGACGATCCCGACCTCTACGCTAAGGATCGCAAGAAGTTCGACGCTGCCTCGGCCGCGATCGCCAAGGCGCAGGACGAGCTCGCCGCCGCCGAAGACCGCTGGCTCGAACTCGAAGTGCTGCGCGAAGAGATCGAGCAGGCATGAGCATGATGATTCCTGCCGTCATTGCGAGCGAAGCGAAGCAATCCATTCGCCGCTTGCGGAGAGATGGATTGCTTCGTCGCTGCGCTCCTCGCAATGACAGAACGCTGAACCGGAGTTGACCCGATGACCACGCCCCTCGCCGCCAAGATCGCCAAGGAATACGGCACGCCGTGCGCCGTGATCGACATGGACCGGGTTGAGCGCAACATCGCGCGCATCCAGAAGGCCTGCGACGAGGCCGGTGTCGCCAACCGGCCGCATATCAAAACGCACAAGAATCCGATGCTGGCGCAGCTGCAGATCAAGGCCGGCGCCAAGGGCATCACCTGCCAGAAGCTCGGCGAGGCCGAGATCATGGCCGATAGC
Source organism: Bradyrhizobium sp. USDA 3240 (assembly GCF_054063295.1). Lineage (NCBI taxonomy): Bacteria > Pseudomonadati > Pseudomonadota > Alphaproteobacteria > Hyphomicrobiales > Nitrobacteraceae > Bradyrhizobium > Bradyrhizobium sp. USDA 3240. The sequence goes on along the minus strand of NZ_JBSSGD010000002.1, from coordinate 8,139,079 downwards.
GGCATCGACGACATCCTGATCAGCTACAATCTGCTCGGCGACGAGAAGATGGCGCGGCTCGGCGCGCTGCAAGGCAAGGCCAACGTCACCGTCGCGGCCGACAATTCAGTCGTGATCGGCGATCTGCCGAAGGCAGCAGCCGCCTCGGGGCGTCCGCTGTCGGTCGTGGTCGAATGCGACACCGGACGCAAGCGCGCCGGCGTCGAGACGCCGGCCGAGGCGATCGCGCTGGCGCGAGCGATCGCAGGCTCGAAGGGCCTGAGCTTCGCGGGCTTCATGCTGTATCCGACCGAGACCGGCTGGGCGGATGCGCAGAAATTCTACGACGAGGCGCTGGCCGGCGTGCGCGCCCACGGCCTCGATGCGACCATCGTCTCGACCGGCGGCACGCCGAACCTCGTCAATCTCGGCAAACTGAAGGGCGGCACGGAGCACCGCTTCGGCACCTATATCTACAACGACCGCATGCAGGTCGCGGCCGGCGTCGCCACCTGGGACGATTGCGCGCTGCATATCTATTCCACCGTGGTCAGCCGCGCCGGCCCCGAGCGCGGCATCCTCGATGCCGGCTCCAAGACGCTAACCTCGGACACCGGCGGCCTCGAAGGCCACGGCCTGATCCTCGAACACCCCGAGGCCAAGATCGCACGCTTTGCCGAGGAGCACGGCTTCCTCGATCTCGCCCGCAGCAACACGCGGCCGAATGTCGGCGACGTGTTGCGGGTCGTGCCCAACCACGTCTGCGTCGTCGTCAACATGATGGACGAGGTGGTGATGGTGCGCGGCGACGAGATCATCGGCGCGCTGCCGGTGACGGCGCGCGGCAAGCTGCGCTGACCGAGCGCCCGCGCATCCTTCGAGGCTCGCCCAGCGGCGCAATTGCGCCGCAAGGCTCGCACCTCAGGACGACGCTCTCTCTACAGGAGATTCTCTCTCGAAGCCGTCACACTGAGGTGCCGTAGCCCAGCGGAGGCCTCGAAGTGCGACGGCGGGTGTCGCTCTACCCATCCTACGATTCTACCCGCGGATCAGCGCCTGCAACTCGCGGTCCAGCGCATCGCGAAACACCTCGATCGGTCGCGCCAGGCGGCCGGCGGGCGGGCGGTGCACGATCCAGGCGCGCACCGCCGGATTGAAATCCGCGATCTTCGCGGTCTTGAGCCGGCTGCGGATCGGGCTTCGTTTCAGCGCCACGGGCGTAACCAGGCCGATGCCGAGCCCGCGCGCCACCAGCGACAGGCGCAGCTCGCTGTCGAGCGCCTCGACCGCGATGGTGAACGGCAGATGCGCCGCGTCGAAATGGCGTTTCAGCGTCTGGCGGAAGCCGCAACCGTCCTGGTTGATCACCCACCCGGTCCGAGACAGCCATTCGAGGTCGACGAATTTCGGCGTCTTCATCTCACGCGCGACGACGAACACCACCGGCTGCGCGCCGAGATCGTCGGCCGCGAGATCGTCGGGCGGCGCGGTGCCATCGGGCAGGCAGATCGCCGCGGCATCGAGCTCGTTGCGGCTGACCCGTTCCATGTGATTTGGCGACCAGCCCGAGACGACGCGCAGTGCGAGCGCGGGGAATTCGCCGCGCACCGCATCGAGCGGACCGGTGAGCCCGGCCTCCGACAGGAACGGCGTCAAGCCGAGCCTGAACTCGCCGCGCACCACGCCGTCATTGACGACGCCTGACTTGAGATCGTCGAGCATGCGCAGCACGCGGCGGCCCTGCTCATAGGCCTCGATCCCCGCCGCCGTCGGCTTCAGCGGCTTCGATAGCCGGTCGAGCAGCTGCGCGCCGAGCATCTCCTCGAGATTCTGGATCCGCCGCGTCACGCCGGGCTGGGTCAGGTTCAGCCGCGCTGAGGCCGCGACGATCGATCCGGTCTCCACCACGGCGACGAACGCCACAAGGTCATGGGTGTTCATAACAATCTCGCATATTCTTCATCAACTTATTTGAATTGTAGCATATTAGTCCGATCCCCTAAAGGGGTCTCGCCACTCCATCGCGAGGTCCCATGACAATTTCCGAAACCACCAAGCTCTCCCCGGCGCGCGCCGTCTCCGTGCGTCCCCTGATCTGGATCGGCGCCATCACGACCGGCACCGTCGTCACCAACCTGTTTGCCCCGCAGATCCTGGTCGGGATGATGAGCCGATCGCTCGACATGACCGCGCTGCAGGCCGGCCTGATCTCGACGCTGACCCTGCTCGGCTACGCACTCGGGCTGTTGCTGCTGGTGCCGCTGGTCGATCTGGTCGAGAACAAGCGGCTGATCCTGCGGACCCTCGCCTGCGCCATCGTCACCGCGGTCGGTACCGCGATCGCGCCGACGCCGCTGATCTTGCTGGCCGCCACCTTCATCCTCGGCGCCTCCTGCGCCGCGATCCAGATGGTGGTGCCGCTGGTCGCCTCGATGGTGCCGCCGGAGCGCCGCGGACAGGCGATCGGCGATGTCATGAGCGGCTTGATGATCGGCATCCTGCTGTCGCGGCCGCTGGCGAGCCTGATCGCGGACAGCTGGAACTGGCGCGGCTACTACCTCACCTCGGCCGTGCTGATGACCGTGCTCGGTTGCGCGCTGGCGCGCTATCTGCCGACGCTGCAGCCTGCGGCGAAGGTCAGCTACGGCGCGCTGCTGCGTTCATTCCCGAGATTGCTCCGCGAGGAGCCGGTGCTGCGGGTTCGCGCCTGGACCGCGGCGCTGGTGATGGCATCGTTCACCGCGTTCTGGGCGGCTGTCGCGCTGCGGCTGCCGGAAGCGCCGTTCAAGCTCGACGCCAAGGGGATCGCACTGTTCGCGCTGATCGGCGTTGCGGGCGCGGCCGCGACTCCGGTCGCCGGCCGCTGGGGCGACCGAGGTTTCGCGCGGCCGTTGCTGATCGTCTCGCACCTCCTCATCGCCGGCGCGCTCGTGCTGTGCGCCTGGGCCGGCATGATCGAGTCGCGGATCGCTGCCCTTTCGTTACTCGGCGTCGGCGCCGTGCTGCTCGATTTCGGCATTACCACCGACCAGACGCTCGGCCGCCGCGCCGTCAATCTGTTGCAACCCGAGGCCCGCGGCCGGATCAACGGCCTGTTCGTGGCGCTGTTCTTCATCGGCGGCGCGGTCGGCGCGGCTGCGGCGTCCGCGGCGTGGAGTTTTGGCGGATGGACGGCGGTCTGCGCGGTGGCTGCCACGTTCGGCGTGCTGGGGTTCATCACCGACCTCGCGACGAGGACGGGCTCGGAATGAGTTTGTCCGGCTCCGATGCGTGGGGCGCCCGCGCATCCTTCGAGGCTCGCTTCGCGAGCACCTCAGGATGACGCTCTCTCGAAGACAAGAGCTCTCTCGAAGCCGTCACCCTGAGGAGCCGTAGCGCAGCGGAGGCCTCGAAGGGCGGCGGCGGGCTACGCGATGCCGACGTAACGTAACGCGCCCTTCCCCGCGGCGGCCCCCGTCGCGAACGAGGCCTGCAACAGGTAGCCGCCGGTCGGAGCCTCCCAGTCGAGCATCTCGCCGGCGGCAAAAACACCGGGCAGCCGACGCAGCATGAAATGCGCGTCCAGCTCGCTGAAGGCGATCCCGCCCGCGGTCGAGATCGCCCGATCGATCGGCGCGACGCCCGTGAGCTGAACCGGAATCGCGTTGATCAACTGCGCGAGCTCTGCCGGCGAGAACGATGCCAGTGGCCGGCCAGACGCAATTGCTGTCTCCTGCATCAGGCCTATGCCGACAGGAGAGAGCTGCGCCGCCTTGCGCAGGAAATTCGCAAACGACTGCTTGCCACGCGTCCCGGACAAGCGGGTAGTCAGCGCGGCGGCGTCGAGGTCCGGACGCAGCGCGATCGTCAGCGTCGCCTGCCCGATACCCAGCACCGCCTCGCGCAATTCCGCCGACAGCGCGTAGATCGCGCCGCCTTCGATGCCCGTGCGGGTGACGACGGCCTCGCCGCGCACGGTGTGTGGTCCAATCGTCAGGGCGATGCCCTTCAGCGGCTGCCCTTCGAAGCGATCACGGAAGACATCCGACCACGCGACCGCGAAGCCGGAATTGGCCGGCCGCATCGGTGCGACGGCGATGCCCTTCGCTGCGACGGTCACCGTCCACGTCCCGTCGGAGCCAAGCCGCGGCCAGCTTGCGCCGCCGAGCGCAAGCACCGACGCGTCGGCATTGACCACGCGCGGACCATCCGGCGTTGCAAACAACAATCCGCCGCTCTCGTCCCACCCAATCCAGCGATGCCGGAATGCAAGCGCAACGCCCGCGGCATCGAGCCGCCGCAGCCAGGCACGCAGCAACGGCGATGCCTTGAACACTTTTGGAAACACGCGGCCGCTGGTGCCGATGAAGGTGGGCTGCCCCAGCACGGCGCTCCAGGCGCGCATGGCGTCGGGCGGAAACGCCTCGACCGCGGCCTTCAGGTGCGGCATCGCCTCGCGATAGCGCGCAAGGAAATCCGGCAACGGCTCGCTGTGGGTGAGATTAAGGCCACCGCGCCCGGCCATCAGGAACTTGCGCCCGGCCGACGGCATCGCGTCGTAGACGGTGACCTGTGCGCCACCCGCCGCAAGGGTTTCCGCCGCCATCAGGCCGGCGGGACCGGCTCCGATGACGGCGACACTCATGCTCAGAGCTTGATCCCGGCCCGCGCGGCGGCCTGGGCGACGTACTTCTGCGTCTGCTCGAACGCGCCCTGCAGCGCCTTCGCGGTCGACATGTCGCTGATCGCGTTGAAGTGCGCGGCAACGCCGTCGGGCGTCCATTCGGATTGCGGCAGGTTGACGCCTTCGGTCTCCAGCACGCGGATGACCGCGAACGAGCCGGCACCGGCGCCCATGATGGTACGGGTCGGCGCGTCCTCCGAGAGCAGGAATTCGACCGCGGGCGTGATCGCTTCCGGCTTCATCAGTTGCAGCGCTTGCGGCGGCAGCAGTTCCTCGGTCATGCGGGTCGCAGCCGTCGGCGAGACGGTGTTGACCTTGATGTTGTTCTTGCGGCCCTCTTCGGCGAGCACGTTCATCAGGCCGACCATGCCGGCCTTCGCCGCGCCGTAATTGGCCTGGCCGAAATTGCCGAACAGGCCGGACGAGGAGGTCGTCAGCACGATGCGGCCGTAATTGCGCTCGCGCATGCCGGCCCACACCGCCTTGCAGCAATAGAAGGTGCCGGTGAGATGCACGTCGAGCACCTTGGCCCAGTCGGCGACCTCGAGCTTGGTGAACGACTTGTCGCGCAGGATGCCGGCATTGGCGCAGAGCAGGTCGACGCTGCCCCACTCCTTGGTGGCGCGCTCGACCATCGCGGTGACCTGCTCGAAGTTGGAGACGTCGGCGCCGTCGGCCATCGCGGTGCCGCCCGCTTTACGGATCTCCTCGACCACGGTCTCGGCCGGCGACAGCGAGCCGCCGGTGCCGTCGCGCGCGCCGCCGAAATCGTTGACCACGACCTTGGCGCCGCGGCTGGCGAGCCCCAGCGCATGCGCCCGCCCAAGACCATTGCCCGCGCCGGTGACGATAGCGACGCGTCCGTCAAACCTGATTGCCATGCCTGTCGTTCCTGCTCTGACTACCCTTCTCCCCTTGTGGGAGAAGGTGGCGCGCGCCAGCGCGCCGGATGAGGGGTTCTCTCCACGGATGAGCACGCGGAGAGAGACCCTCACCCGGCTCCATCTCGCTCCGCTCGATTTCGCCACCCTCTCCACAAGGAGAGAGGATGAGGGCCGAACGGCATGAAAAGGTTGGGGACTTTTGAGCAGCGATGGATGGCCGGGTCAAGCCCGGCCGAGACCCAAGAGGGCCAGACCCAAGACGGCCACCGGGCGCGCTAGACGGAAGGGGTCATCGACCCGCAGGGTTTCAGGCTTTTGAGCAGGTGCCCGCTCCAGCACTCGTGATGCTCCTGGGCGTAGCTCAGCGAGCCAATCAAAATCAAACCGACTACGACAAGTCCGGCGACGATGTTCTGCACCATGGCTGCCACTCCCGGGACCCGCACCGCCTCAACGGAGGCATGATGGACACCAGGGATCAAAGCCGTCAATGCGCTATGTGGATCAGGCGAGCAACTCACCGCCTCTGAAAGAGGGTTGCGACGGGCTCGCTCCACCTCTCCCGCTTGCGGGAAAAGTGGAGCTACTCAACCATCCCTTAGCTGAAGTAGATCAGGCCGAGCCAGTCGGCGACCAGCGCGGGCTTCTCTTCGCCCTCGATCTCGACCGTGACGTTGGTGCGCGACAGCAGTTCCCTCGGCTTGCGCAGCGTGGCTTCCGCCAGCACGAAGCGGCCGCGGACGCGCTTGCCCGAGCGCACCGGCGAAATGAAGCGCAGCTTGTCGAAACCGTAATTGACGCCCATCGCGGTGCCCTCGAGCACCGGCATCACCTCGTAGGACATGATCGACAGCAGCGACATCGTGAGGAAGCCATGGGCGATCGTGGTGCCGAACGCGGTCTCCTTCTTCGCGCGCTCGGGATCGACATGGATGAACTGGTGATCCTCGATCACGTCGGCATAGGTGTCGATGCGGCCCTGATCCAGCAGGTGCCACGAGGACACGCCGATCTCCTTGCCGACCATGCCCTGGTAGGTTTCCAGCGACACCGGCGGCTTCTTCCAGACTTCGTTCATTGGCTAACCTCCGCTACCCGGAGGTCCGCACCTTCTGCAGCTCCGGAAATTCTTCCTCGCGGAACTCGGCTCCGCGCAACGCATCGCTTCTGACATCGTCATGTTCGAGCCGGCGCAACTGCACGCGACGAATTTTTCCAGAAATCGTCTTGGGCAGTTCGGTAACCAGCTCGATCTTGCGGATGCGTTTAAACGGTGCGAGCCGCGTGTGCAAATGCTTGAAGATCGACAGCGCCGTCTCCGGGCTGCGCTCGACACCGGAGACCAGCAGCACATAGGCCTTGGGGACCGCGAGCCGGATCGGGTCCGGGCTCGGTACCACGGCCGCTTCCGCCACCGCGTCGTGCTCGAGCAGCACGCTCTCCAATTCGAACGGCGAGATGCGGTAGTCGGAGGATTTGAACACGTCGTCGGTGCGGCCGACGAAGGTCAGATAACCTTCGTCATCGGTGAACACGACGTCGCCGCTGCGGTAGATCTCGCCGTCGGTGCCGATCAGTCTGCCGTCGTCGCCCTGATAGCCCTGCATCAGGCCCGCCGGCCGGTCCGCGCCGAGCAGCAAGGTCACCTCGCCCTCCTTTGCGGCATGGCCGTCATTGTCGGTGACCTGCACGCGATAGCCCGGCAGCGGCCGGCCCATCGAGCCGACCTTCACCTTCTGCCCCGGCGAGTTGCCTGCGAGCGCCGTGGTCTCGGTCTGGCCGTAGCCGTCGCGGATGGTCAGGCCCCAGGCCGATTTGACCTGGTCGATGATCTCGGGGTTGAGCGGTTCGCCGGCGCCGCACACTTCACGCAGGCTCACCTTGAAGTCCGACAGTTGCTCCTGAATGAACATCCGCCACACCGTCGGCGGCGCGCACAGCGTGGTGACGCCGCAGCGGCCGATGATCGAGAGCAGTCCCTTCGCCTCGAAGCGCGGCTGGTTGGCGATGAAGATCGTCGCTCCAGCATTCCACGGCGCGAAGAAGCAGCTCCAGGCGTGCTTGGCCCAGCCGGGCGAGGAAATGTTGAGATGAATGTCGCCGGGCTGCAGGCCGATCCAGTACATGGTCGAGAGGTGGCCGACCGGATAGCTGCGCTGGCTGTGCCGCACCAGCTTTGGCTTGGCCGTGGTGCCCGAGGTGAAATACAGCAGCATCGGGTCGTCGGCCTTGGTCGGGCCGTCGGGCGTGAAGGCATCCGACGCCTTGGCCGCCTCCTCGAACGGCAACCAGCCCTCATGGGCCTGTGTCGCGCCGACCACGATGCGCGCCAGCTTTTCGCCGCCGAGGCCTGCGAACTTCGCGACCTGATCCTGCGTCGCGACCACCGCCTTCGCCTTGCCGCGATCGAGCCGGTCGCGCAATTCATCCGCGGTCAACAGCGTGGTCGCGGGGATCACGACCATGCCGAGCTTCATCGCCGCCAGCATGGTCTCCCACAGCGGCACGACATTGCCGAGCAGCAGCAACAGATGGTCGCCGCGCTTCAGTCCCTGCGCGCGCAGGAAGTTCGCGACCCGGTTGGAGCGGCGCGCCAACTCGGCAAAGCTGAGCTTGGTTTCGTTGCCGCTGGCGGCATCGACGATCCACAGCGCCGGCCGGTCGCGGCTGTCGGCATTGCGCGCCAGCTCGGCGTCGAACCAGTCCAGCGCCCAGTTGAAGGGCGTCGGATCCGGCCAGCGAAATCCCTTCACCGCCGTGTCGTAGTCGGTGCGGTGCTCGAGCAGAAAGGCGCGTGCGTCCTGAAATGTGGTCATGGGGTCTCACCGCGTTCACCGCCGTCATCCTGAGGAGCCGCGCGAGGCGGGGCGTCTCGAAGGATGGCCACAAGCGGTCGACCATCATCCTTCGAGGCTCGCAAGCGCTCGCACCTCAAGATGACGGTCTTATTTCCCTGCAAGTCCTCTAACGTGCTGGATAATTCCGGAAAAGTCGACCCCGCCATGTCCCGACGCGTCGAAGGTCTTATAGAGTTCCTGCGCATGCTTGCCGAGCGGCGTCACCGCGCCGGCGGCAGTGGCGGCGTCCTGCGCCAGCGTCAGGTCCTTCACCATCAGGTTGGAGGCGAAACCCGGCTTGTAGTCGTTGTTGGCCGGCGAGGTCGGCACTGGACCTGGAACCGGGCAATAGGTCGTCAGCGACCAGCACTGCCCCGATGAGGTCGAGGCGACGTCGAACAGCGCCTGATGCGACAGGCCGAGCTTTTCGGCGAGCACGAAGGCCTCGCCGACCGCGATCATCGAAATGCCGAGGATCATGTTGTTGCAGATCTTGGCCGCCTGCCCTGCGCCGCCGCCGCCGCAATGCACGATCTTCTTGCCCATGTTGGCCAGCATCGGCTGCGCCGCCGCAAACGCCTTCGCCTCGCCGCCGCACATGAAGGTCAGCGTCGCGCCCTTGGCGCCGCCGGTGCCGCCGGACACCGGCGCATCGACCGAAGCCAAGCCATGCTTGGCGGCGAGCGCATGCGCCTGCTTGGCGCTTTCGACGTCGATGGTCGAGCAATCGATGATCAGCGCGCCCTTGTCCATCGCGGGCAGCACCTCGTTCCAGACGCCGAGCACATGCTTGCCGGCCGGCAGCATTGTGATCACGACATCGGCGCCCTTCACCGCGCCGACGCCGCTCTCGGCGATCGCGGCGCCATCGCTCTTGGCCTGATCGCGGGATGCCGCGACCAGATCGAACGCGGTCACCTTGTGGCCGGCCTTGACCAGATTGGCGGCCATCGGCCCGCCCATATTGCCGAGCCCGATGAATGCGACGTTTGCCATGGGAGTCCTCCGCTTGCGACGTTTCTATTTGCTGTCAGGAAATTTCAGTTCGTCGGCGCCGATCTCGGCGAAGTAAGGCACCAGCATCTCCGCCGTCACGTCCTCGATATTGGGCGGCGACCACTTCGGATTGCGGTCCTTGTCGATCACGGCGGCGCGCACGCCCTCGCGGAAATCGTCGCTGGCGAACACCTCGAGCGCCGCGCGATATTCGCGCACCAGGCACTCTTCCAGCGTCGCGGTGGCGCGCGCCAGCCGCAGCAGCTTCAGCGTCACCACCATGCCGCGCGGCGACTTCTCACTGAGCGTTTTCAGTGTTGCCTGCGCCAGCTCGGAGCCATCGGCTTTCAGCGCGTCAACGATGTCTTCCATCCGTCCGCCCGCGAACCAGACGTCGATTTTGGCCTGTAGCGCGGCCACGGGGCCGAATTTCTCGCCGGTGGCGAAGCCTGCGATCAGCCGGTCGATTTCGGCGGACGTCGTGCCCGGCGCAACCTTGGTCAGCGCCTCGCGCAGCGCCGGCAGCTTGGCGCTCGGTACCACCGCGTCGGCGAATTTGGCGTAGATCGCATCGGGGCCGTTCATGGTGGTGCCGGTGAGACCAAAATAGGTACCGATCTCGCCCGGCGAACGCGACAGCAGATAGGTGCCGCCGACATCGGGGAAGAAGCCGAGCCCGACTTCGGGCATCGCCAGCTTGGTCCGCTCGGTCACCACGCGGTGTCGGCTGTGCGCCGACAGGCCGACGCCGCCGCCCATCACGATGCCGTCCATGAAGGCGATGTAAGGCTTCGGGAAATGCTTGATCCGCGCGTTGAGAATGTACTCGTCCCGCCACAGGATCTTGCCGAGGTCGCCCTTGGCCTTCGAGCTTTCCCAGAGCGCGCGGATATCGCCGCCGGCGCACAGGCCGCGCTCGCCGGCGCCTTCCAGCACGATGACCGCGACGTCGGGATCGGCCTCGAACGCTTCGAGCGCCCTGTCGATGTCGTGGAACATCTCCAGCGTCACGGCATTGATCGCCTTCGGCCGGTTCAGCCGGATGATGCCGGCCGCCCCTTCCTTGCGTGCAATCAGGTCGCCTTCCGCAACGGCCGCATCATTCATCGCGCGCCCTCGATCAACTTGCGCGACACGATCAGCCGCATGATTTCATTGGTGCCTTCGAGGATCTGGTGCACGCGCAGATCGCGCACGATCTTCTCGACGCCGTATTCGCTGAGGTAGCCGTAGCCGCCGTGCAGCTGCAGCGCCTGGTTGGCGACCTCGAAGCCGACATCGGTGCCGAACCGCTTGGCCATCGCGCAGAGCATCGACGCGTCCGGATCCTTGCGGTCTAGCGCAGCGGCTGCGCGCCACAGGAAGGTGCGTGCGGCTTCCAGCTCGGTTGCCATGTCGGCGATCTTGAATTGCAGCGCCTGGAACTCGTCGAGCCGCTTGCCGAAGGCCTTGCGGTCCTTCATGTAGGCCAGCGCCTTGTCGAGCGCCGTCTGCGCGCCGCCGAGCGAGCACGCCGCGATGTTGAGACGGCCGCCGTCGAGGCCGGCCATCGCGATCTTGAAGCCGATGCCCTCCTCGCCGAGCCGGTTTTCGACCGGCACGCGCGCGTTCTCGAACACCACCGCGCGGGTCGGCTGTGCATTCCAGCCCATCTTGCGCTCGTTGGCGCCGAACGACACGCCGGGCGTCTTGCCGTCGATCACGATCGTCGAGACGCCGCCGGGGCCATCGCCGCCGGTGCGCACCATCGCCACCAGGAGGTCAGTGCTGCCGGCGCCCGAGATGAACTGCTTCTGACCGTTGAGCACGTAATGGTCGCCGTCACGCACCGCGCGGGTGCGCAGCGCAGCGGCATCGGAACCTGCGCCCGGCTCGGTCAGGCAATAGCTCGCCAGCAGCTCCATGGTGCAGAGCTTCGGCAGCCATTTGTGGCGCTGCGTGTCGTTGCCATAGGCATCGATCATCCAGGACGCCATGTTGTGGATCGAGATGAAAGCGGACGTGGTCGGGCAGCCCGTCGCCAGCGCCTCGAAGATCAGCGCCGCGTCGAAGCGCGTCATCGCCGAGCCGCCGACATCGTCCTTGATATAGATGCCGCCGATGCCGAGGCCTGCTGCCTCGCGCATCACATCCACCGGAAAGTGCTTCTTCTCGTCCCATTCGAGCGCATGCGGCGCGATCTTCTCCGCCGCAAACGCCCGCGCCATGTCGCGAACCGCGATCTGGTCCTCGTTGAGAGCGAACTGCATCTCGCCGCCTAGCCCTGAAGGTTACCCCATCGTCATTGCGAGGAGCGAAGCGACGAAGCAATCCATTCTTCCACGCGGGGGATAGATGGATTGCTTCGCTGCGCTCGCAATGACGTTCCCGGAAACTACTTCATCGTCGGGATCGAGAACTCCGCGCCGTCCTTGACGCCGGACGGCCAACGCGAGGTCACCGTCTTGGTCTTGGTGTAGAAGCGGACCGAGTCCGGACCGTGCTGGTTGAGATCGCCGAAGCCGGACTTCTTCCAGCCACCGAAGGTGTAATAGGCGATCGGCACCGGGATCGGCACGTTAACGCCGACCATGCCGACATTGACCTTGGCCGCGAAGTCGCGCGCCGTGTCGCCGTCGCGGGTGAAGATCGCAACGCCGTTGCCGTAGTCGTGGTCGGACGGCAGCGCCAGCGCCTCGTGATAATCCTTGGCGCGCACCACCGACAGCACCGGGCCAAAAATCTCTTCCTTGTAGATCCGCATGTCCTTGGTGACGTTGTCGAACAGCGAACCGCCGAGATAGAAGCCGTTCTCGTAGCCCTGCATCTTGAAGCCGCGGCCGTCGACGGCGAGCGTCGCGCCTTCCTTGACGCCGATGTCGATGTAGCTCTTGACCTTCTCGACCGCCTCGCGGGTCACCAGCGGGCCGTAATCGGCCGACGGATCAACCGAGGTGCCGATCTTGAGCGACTCGACGCGCGGGATCAGCTTTTCCATCAGCCGGTCGGCCGTGGTCTTGCCGACGGGCACCGCAACCGAGACCGCCATGCAGCGCTCGCCGGCCGAGCCATAGCCGGCACCGATCAGCGCGTCGACCGCCTGGTCCATGTCGGCATCGGGCATGATGATGGCGTGGTTCTTGGCGCCACCGAAGCACTGGCAGCGCTTGCCGGTCTGCGCGGCGCGCTCGTAGATGTACTGCGCGATCGGGGTCGAGCCGACGAAGCCGATCGCCTTGACGTCGGGATCGTCGAGGATGGCGTCGACCGCTTCCTTGTCGCCGTTGACGACGTTGAGAATGCCGGCCGGCAGGCCCGCTTCGATCATCAGCTGGGCCAGCGCCATCGGCACACCCGGATCGCGCTCCGACGGCTTGAGGATGAAGGCGTTGCCGCAGGCGATCGCGGGCGCGAACTTCCACATCGGGATCATCGCCGGGAAGTTGAACGGCGTGATGCCGGCGACCACGCCGAGCGGCTGGCGCATCGAATAGATGTCGATGCCGGGGCCGGCGCCTTCGGTGTACTCGCCCTTCATCAGATGCGGGATGCCGCAGGCGAACTCGGCGACTTCGAGGCCGCGCTGAATGTCACCCTTGGCGTCGGGAACGGTCTTGCCATGCTCGCGCGCCAAAATCTCGGCGAGCTTGTCATAGTCGCGCTGCACCAGCTCGACGAACTTCATCATGACACGGGCGCGGCGCTGCGGGTTGGTGGCGGCCCACTCCGGCTGCGCGGCGCGGGCGTTCTCCACCGCGGCGCGAGCTTCGGCCTTGGAGGCCAGCGCGACCTTGGCCTGGACGTCGCCGGTCATCGGCTCGAAGACGTCAGCCGTACGGCCCGAGGTGCCCTTGACCTCCTTGCCACCGATGAAATGTCCGATCGAGCGCATGAATATCCTCCCTTGAAGACGTGAATCGCCGCTCCTCGCGGCAAGATCGCTTTACAAACCCTAATGACCCTGCATTTTATAGGATTCAAGTCCGATAAATTGCACCATAGATGTGCGGAAATGCAGGATCAAGGCGGCGACACGATCGACTGGGACGACTTCCGTTTCGTGCTTGCCATCGTGCGCGGCGGGTCGGTATCGGCTGCTGCCAAGCAGCTCGGCGTCGATCATGCCACAGTGATCCGGCGTGTCGACCGGCTGGAAGGCCACCTGTCCGCAAAACTGTTTGATCGCCGCAAGACCGGCTATCTGCTCACCGAGGCCGGCCAGCACGTCGCCGACAGTGCCGAGGCGATGGAATCGACCATCGTCGCCAATCAGGAGGCGGTCGGCGGCTCGCGCGCGCATCTCACCGGCACGGTGCGGATCGGCGCGCCCGACGGCTTCGGCAGCCACTTTTTGGCCTCGCGGCTGGTCAAGTTCACCGAGCGGTATCCCGATCTCGATCTGCAGCTCGTCGCCACCGCGCGGCTGTTCTCGCTCTCCAAGCGCGAGGCCGACATCGCAATCAGCCTGACCATGCCGAAGGAAGGCCGCATCGTCGGCCGCAAACTGCTCGACTACACGCTCGGGCTTTATGCCGCACCCGGCTATCTCGCACAGGCGCCAAAGATCGCCGCGCGTACCGACCTGCCGAAGCACCGCTTCGTCGGCTACATCGAGGAGCTGCTGTTCACGCCGGAACTGGACTATCTGCCGCTGGTCTCGCCGAAGATTTCCGCGAAATTCCGCAGCGCCAACCTGATCGCGCAGCTCAACGCCACCATCGCCGGCTTCGGCATCGCCGTGCTGCCGCACTTCATGGCATCAGCCCACCCCGAACTGCAACCGGTGCTGCGGGACGAGGTGCGGATCTCCCGCACCTTCTGGCTGTTGATGCACGCCGACAGCAAGGACCTCGCCCGCATCCGTGCCGTGGCGGACTACATCTACGAGACCGTGGAGGCCGAGCGCGCGCTGTTCAGCGGGGCGTAGGGCTCACCGACATCGTCAGACGGATCGAATGCCTCGCGGGTCCGTATCCCGATTCGATGCGACATAGTCGACCTCACCACGCGAGATCCCGATGTCCATGAGCTCCCGATCACTCAGGCTGCCGAGATCGGAACGAAGCCGCTCCCATTTGCGCCATTCCTGAACTGCATCCCAAAAGCCCTTGAAAGCACTGAAGATCCGCGGCGTCGATGCGACCGCCTGGGCTGAACTCGTTGGACCGTAGATCGCGCTCATTGCAGCACCTCCAGGATACGTTCATCCACCCAGACAAGGTGCCGCGGCATGAACGCGCGCGCTTGACACGCTGCTTACATTTTCCTCACCAGCGGCTTATTCTTGGCACTCCAAGCGGTGCCAAGGCGCCTCACGACCGATCGTCGGAGGCACACCCAAGGGATTCGCAGCTTGCGCTATCTCTTTGAGGAGTACGCACTCGACACGGGCCGCCGCGAGTTGCATCGCGGAACGGACATGGTCGCTGTCGCGCCACAGGTATTCGACCTGCTCGACTTCCTGATCCGCAACCGGGAGCGCGTCGTCAGCAAGGACAACGTCATCGACGCCATCTGGAATGGACGCAGCGTGTCGGACGCAGCCCTGACCACGCGCCTCAACGCCGCGCGCAGCGCAATCGGCGATTCCGGCGATGAGCAGCGCCTCATCAAGACCCTGCCGCGCAGAGGCTTCCGGTTCGTCGGTGCGGTCCGCGAGGAGCACGCGGCGACGGCCGGCGCCCTGGCCGAACCACCGCAGGCGCTCCCCAAGCTTCCCGACAAGCCATCCATTGCCGTGCTGCCGTTCCAGAACCTCAGTGCCGACCCGGAGCAGGAGTACTTCGCCGACGGCATCGTGGAGGACATCACGATGGCATTGTCGCGGTTTCGCTGGCTGCTCGTGATCGCGCGCAATTCGAGTTTCACCTACAAGGGCCGGTCCGTGGACGTCAAACAGGTCGGCCGCGAACTCGCGGTGCGCTATGTCCTCGAAGGGAGCGTGCGCAAGGCCGGAAATCGCATTCGCATCGCCGGCCAGCTCATCGATGCCGAGACCGGCGCACATCTCTGGGCTGACCGCTTTGATGGTGCGCTCGAAGATGTCTTCGATCTGCAGGACCAGGTGACCTCGACCGTCGTCGGCGCAATCGCGCCCATGCTGCAGCGCGAGGAAATCAAGCGGGCCAGGCGCAAGCCAACCGAGAATCTGGATGCATACGACTATTACCTGCGTGGCCTGGCGCGCGTTCGTCGATGGACCAGAGAAACCAACAACGAAGCGCTCCTGCTCTTTCGCAAGGCGATCGAGCTCGACCCCGGTCTGGCGTGCGCCTATGGCATGGCCGGGTGGTGCTACATCCAACGCAAGGCACGCCGCTGGATGATCGATCCTGACCAGGAATCTGCCGAAGCTACGCGGCTCGGCCGGAAGGCAGTGCATCTGGGAGCAGATGACCCGGCAGCGATGTGCATGGGTGCCTACGTGCTCGCCTTTATCGCCCATGAGTTCGACGATGCTATCGCATTCGTCGATCGCGGACTGGCGATCAATCCGAACCTGGCGCAAGCCTGGAATCTTGGTGCCTGGGTGAGAGCTTTTGGAGGCGAGCCCGACCTCGCACTTGACTACGCTGCGCGCGCCATGCGCCTGAGCCCGCTCGATCCGGCGATGCACACAATGCACGCAGCCGTGTCCTATGCTCACTTTCTCTCGGGCCGTTACGACATGGCTCTGTCATCGGCCGAGAAAGCGTTGCGCGACAATCCGGATTTCCTACTGGCAATCTGCATGTTCGCGGCCAGCAACGCGCTCACCGGACGCCTCGAGCCGGCACGGCAAGGCATCGCGCGCGCACGCGAGCGCAATCCCGATTTGCGCATCTCCAATCTGGGAGATCTGACCCCATTCCGCCGGGCAGAGCATCTTGCGCTTTTTGCCAAGGGCCTTCGCGAAGCGGGGCTTCCGGACTGACCGCCGGTTCGCGGCCCGCCCCGTAGCAGCGCCTTTGCGGACTGCATCTACGAGACCGGCGAAGCCGAGCGCGCGCTGTTCAGCGGGACGACCCGACTAGCGCGCTGGCCCTCGAGTTCAGTTTGAGAAATGCCTTGGCGATGTGGCGCTTCATCCTTATACCGCATTTTGGACGGATCCTGAGTAGGGAGTAACACTGTGCCCGACCCGGAAAGTCTTCCAATCGATCAGATTTACGTGCCCGTTAAGAAACGGAAAACGCTCAGGCCTGAGCTCGTTCAAGAAATCGCGGCGAGTATTCTGGACGTTGGGCAACAAGTCCCCATTCTCGTTCGGCCCGATGAGGGCCGCCTGGTTTTGCTCGAAGGGTTACATCGGCTCGAGGCCTGCAAGGCGCTTGGCGAGACGACCATCATCGGAGTCTGGGGTTCAGCAGAGACTGCTCACCACAAGACGCTGTTGTCCGACGGAGCTGAGACAGAGGCCGAGCGGGACAAAATGGCGCGCTTGAAGAAGCTGCGCCTCGAGAGAGAAGCTGCCGAGCGATCGTCGGCTTCCGCAGACGCGATCGTGGAAACTGAATCAGCCAGGCTTCGGTCGGCTCGCTCCGGAACGAGCATCAGACGAGGGTCCTCGGGCGAGCCACCATCAAAAACGAGGACGCTGTCGGAATGGCTCACACAACAAAAGCGCGATGGTGGTCGTTATTGATGACCGCCCCGGCCATCAAGGTCGGAGGGAGCATGCGCCGGGCCGTCACTCCGGAAGCCTCGCAGGGCTGAGGCCTTCCAAAGGGTGCCTCATGGCTTCGTTGCCGACGAAAACCGAACCGGGAGATCCGGCGCCTCGTCGCAGGAACTCCGCTAATTCGCTCTGGCACGCGGTTTCTTCGTCACCGCCGCCCGGCCGAGCACCGCCTCGCGGCCCGCGCTCAGGATCTCGTCAGACATCTCGCCATTGCCTGCGATCCGCGACATCACGATGGTGCCCAGCATGGTCGCGAGCGTAGCCATCGCCTGCTTGCGCGCGGTCTTGCGCGGCACGTCCTGGATCTGGTCGGTGATCATATCGATCATCTGGTCGAGCTTGAGCGCAAAGGCCTTGCGGGTCTTCAGGCTTTCGCGGGCGATCTCGGCGCCGAGCGCCGGCACCGCGCAGCCCTGGCCGGGATCGTCGCGATGGATCGCCGACAGGTAGCCGTCGACGATGGTCGCAAGCCGCTTCTCCGGCGGCACCTCCGCCGTAACCTTGCGCCAGCGCTCGTTGGCGCGGTCCATGGCGTAGTTGAAGGCCTCGATCACCAGCGCCTCGCGCGAGTCGAAATGCGCGTAGAAGCCGCCATGGGTCAGGCCGGCGTCCTTCATCAGGTCGGCGACGCCGATGCCATGGGCGCCCTTCTCGCGCAGCCGCGTCGCGGCCTTCTTCACGATCCGCGCGTGGGTCTCCTGCTTGTGTTCTTTCGAATAGCGCATGCCGCTCTCATGGAATGTTTCTAATCATACAATAACAGATTTGCGCCCGGAATGCTGCAGTTATTTCGCTTTTGGTTCCCCGCCGAGCATGGAAAATGTCGCAGTCGCGTGCACCGCAAGATTGCCCTTGCCGTCGCGGACGAAGCCCTCGGTGTAGCTGGTCTGGCGACCGAGCTTGATCACCTTGCCCTCGGCCGCGATGGTTCCCGAGCGCAGGGAGAGTGGGCGCAGATAGGTCAACTTGAGGTCTAATGTCACTGAGGTCTGCCCGGCCGGCAGCAGGGTCGAGATCGCGCAACCCATCGCGGTATCGAGCAGCGCGGCAGCAGTCGCGCCGTGCAAGAGGCCGATGGTGTTCTCCAGGCTCTCATGCGGCTCGAGTTCCATCACGATCCTCCCCTCGTCGACAACAGCCATGCGGAAGCCGATCAGCTTTGCCATCGGCGGCGGCGGCAAGTGGCCGTCGCGAATCGCGCGCATCGCCGCGATGCCGGACATCGGCATCGCCGCCTTGGCGACCGGCCCGGGCGCCTGCCATTCCACCACGCGCGAGCGCGTCAGTTCAAGCGAATGCAGGTCTGATGTCTCAGCGGCGGTCATGATGGCTCCATTTATATGATAAACATAATTCTATATGGCAGCGCCGTGCAGCGCAACAGGGCCAGCACCTTGACAGAGGCGGGCTTTGTCCGGGACATGGCCCGAGTCATTCTGGGGCGATGCGAAGCATCGAACCCTCAGGTGCGCAGTTGCGCACCGAGAATCTCGAGATTCCGGGTCTGGTGCTTACGCACCATCCCGGAATGACGTGTTAATTCCTGCGCCGGGACCTTTCCAATGGACATGCTCAATCCACACTGCGGCATCGACCGCGACGCGCGAGGCGTCGTCCGCCTCACGATCTGCAACGCCGGCAAGCTGAACATCGTCAGCTCCGCCGTGACCAACGGCGTGCGCGAAGGCTTTGAGCACCTGGCCGCCGATCGGACCATCCGCGCCGTGATCCTGGCCGGCGAAAGCGAGCGCAGCATGATCGGTGGCGCCGACATCAAGGAGATGGCGACGCTCGACCAGGCGTCAGCCGAAGCGTTCATCAGCCGCCTGCGCGATCTCTGCGAGGCGGTGCGCAAATTCCCGGCGCCCGTCATCGCCCGCCTGCCTGGCTGGTGCCTCGGCGGCGGCCTTGAGGTCGCGGCCGCCTGCGACGTCCGCGTCGCGGCGCATGACGCCATGTTCGGCATGCCCGAGGTGCGCGTCGGCATTCCCTCGGTGATCCATGCCGCGCTGTTGCCGCGCTTGATCGGCTGGGGTCGCGCCCGCTGGCTGATGATGACCGCTGAGAACATCGACGCCTCCACCGCGCTCGCCTGGGGCCTCGTCGACACCGTGGCAAAACCCGGCGGCCTCGATGAGGCCGTCGAGCACACCGTGAAGGCACTGCTGGAATGCGGCCCCGAAGCGCTGCGCATTCAGAAGGACCTGCTGCGGCAATGGGAAGAGTTGCCGCTGACCGAGTCGGTCAACCTCAGCGTCGGCATGTTCGGAGAGTCGTTCCAGACCGGCGAGCCGCAGCGGCTGTTGCAGGGATTTCTAGATCGCAAGCGGTAGATGCTTTTGTAGCCCGCATGAGCGCAGCGACATGCGGGATCGGCCGTCGCGGATATCGCTTCGCTCATCCGGGCTACGAGACCGACCTGACAGAGTGTTGACCGCCGGCCCCAGCCGATTAGTCTAACCTCCATCGCGCGAGCCTGGTGTTTCAGATCGAGAACGTCGATCGGAACGCAGGTCTCGCGGATCGCCGCGCTCGCGGCCAACAAAGCAATCACTTTCGGGACAGACGCACGAGGTCAGAACTCAAGAGCTGCAGGAGGACATATGGTCCAAAAGCGCGACGTTCCCGGTATCCGACCCTACAATGCTCCGGCCGGCGGCTGGGGCGCCCTCAAGGCCACCGCGACAGCGGTGCGCGACCAGATGGATCTGGTCGAGGCGCCGATCACGCTGCTGCGCACCAACAAGCCGGACGGATTCGATTGTCCGGGCTGCGCCTGGCCGGACAAGGAGCACACCTCCACCTTCCAGTTCTGCGAGAACGGCGCCAAGGCCGTGACCTGGGAGGCGACCAGCAAGCGCGTCACGCCGGACTTCTTCGCCGGGCACACCGTCACCGAGCTGCTGACCTGGAGCGACTTCCATCTGGAGAATGAGGGTCGCCTGACCGACCCCCTCGCCTATGACGCCGCGTCCGACACCTACCAGCCGATCACATGGGACAACGCCTTCGCGCGGATCGGCGAGAGCCTGCGCAGCCTGCCCGATCCCGGCATGGCCGAGTTCTACACCTCCGGTCGCGCCTCGAACGAGGCCGCGTTCCTGTTCCAGATCTTCGCGCGCGAATACGGCAGCAATAATTTCCCCGACTGCTCGAACATGTGCCACGAGGCGACCAGTGTCGGGCTGCCGCAATCGATCGGCATCGGCAAGGGCACGGTGTCGCTGGACGATTTCGACCATTGCGAGCTGATCATCGCGATGGGCCACAACCCCGGCACCAACCATCCGCGCATGATGGGCACGTTGTGGGAGGTCTCGCGCCGCGGCGCGCCGATCATCGTATTCAATCCGCTGCGCGAGCGCGCACTGGAGCGCTTTGCTGATCCGCAGGACCCGATCGAGATGGCGACCCTTGGCTCGACGCGGATCGCCTCGACCTATTATCAGCCCAAGGTCGGCGCCGACGCCGCGGTGCTGAAAGGCGTCATGAAGGCGCTGATCGAGAAGGATGACGCGACGCACGACGTGCTCGATCACGGCTTCATCGCCGAGCACACCAACGGCTTTGCCGCGTTCGCCGCCGACCTGCGCGCCACGTCGTGGGAGGCGATCGAGACCGTGTCCGGTTTCACGCGCGCCCAGCTCGGCGAAATCGCCGCCGCCTATGCAAAATCCAATGCCACCATCGTCACCTACGGCATGGGCATCACCCAGCACAGCCGCGGCACCGACAATGTCCACCAGATCGCAAACCTGCTGCTGCTGAAGGGCAATTACGGCAAGGCGGGCGCCGGCATCTGCCCGCTGCGCGGCCACTCCAACGTGCAGGGCAACCGCACCGTCGGCATCACTGAGAAGCCCAACATCCCGATGTTCGAGGGCATCGAGCGCACCTTCGGTTTCAAGCCACCGCGCCATCACGGCCATGACGCGGTCGCAGCGATGGAGGCGATCGACGACGGAAGGTCCAAGGTCCTGATCTGCCTCGGCGGCAATTTCGCCATCGCGCTGCCCGATCCCGAGCGTTGCGCGGCCGGCATGCGCAAGCTCGAGCTCGCGGTGCATCTCGGCACCAAGCTCAACCGCTCGCATCTTCTGGTCGGTAAGCAGTCGATCATCCTGCCGGTGCTGGGGCGCACCGAACGCGACATCCAGGCCTCGGGGCCGCAGGTCGTCACCGTCGAGGATTCGATGTCGATGGTGCACGCCTCGCGCGGCAAGCTGACCCCGGCCTCCGAAAACCTGCTTTCGGAATCGGCGATCGTTGCCGGCATGGCGATGGCGACCTTGCCGGCGAGCAAGGTGCCGTGGCTTGAGCTGATCGCCGATTACGACCGCATCCGCGACGCCATCGAGGGCGTCTTCCCCGACTTCAAGGATTACAACGCGCGGATCCGGATTCCCGGCGGCTTCCGCCTGCCGCTGCCTCCGACCGAGCGCAAATGGACCACGCCATCAGGCAAGGCCGAATTCCTGATCTTCGACGGCCTCGAAGAGGACCCGGTCTTGTCGGACGAGACCATCCTCAAGCTCGCCACCATCCGCAGCCATGATCAGTACAACACCACGATCTATGGCTTGAACGACCGCTATCGCGGCGTGTTCGGGCGGCGCGACGTGCTGTTCGCCAACGAGGCGGACCTCACCGCGCGCGGCCTCGCCCATGGCGATCTCGTCGAGATCGAGACCGCGCTGCCCTCCGGCGCGCCGCGCCGCCTCACCCTGACCGCGATCGTCTACGACATCGCCCGCGGCTCGGTCGCCGCCTATTATCCGGAAGCCAACGGCCTGGTGCCGCTCGACTACCAGGACAAGGAGAGCGGCACGCCGTCGTACAAGTCGGTCCCGGTGCATATCCGGCGGGCGGCTCAGGCGGTGTAGCGCCCGTATCGCAGGACGTAGCCCGCATAAGCGCAGCGACATGCGGGACCAGCGGCCCCGGATATCGCTCGGCTCATCCAGGCTACCGAAGTTTCACCTTGCATTCGCCGGCGCGTGCACCGGCCAGAGGTCAGCCCGCCAGTGCAGCGCGATTGCCAGCATCGCGATGAAGCCGGCGGCGGCGAGCAGCGTGCCGGTTGCGGTGTAGCCGATCAGGTCGATCAGGCTGCCGGCCGCGAGCAGGCCGAGCGGCAGGCCGTAGATCACCATCATGCGCACGCCCATCACCCGGCCGCGCAGATGCGCGCTGGCGTTGCGCATCAGCATCACGGCGGCCGAGATCATCGACATGCTCTGCGCGATCCCGGCCAGCACCAGGCAGGCCATCGCCACCGGCATGGTCCTGAGCTCGACGAACACCATGAGCATCGCATACCAGGCGAGCGTCGCGCCGATCAGCAGCCGCGCGATGCGCACGCCGCCGGCCAGGCTGAGCGTGATCGAACCGATCAGCGAGCCGAAGGCAAAACTCGCGGAGAGATAGCCGAGCCCGGTCTGGTCGGTATGGAAGATGTCGCGCGCGACGAAAGGCAGCAGGCCGTTGGTGAGCGGAAACGCGGTGAGGTTGGCCAGGAACGCGACGCAGAGTGCCGCGCGCATGCCGGGACCGCTCCAAGCATAGACGATGCCCTCCTTGAGGTCGCGCAGCAGCTTTGAGCCCGGCGCGTCACCGGCCGCCTCGTCGGCCATGCCGTGCGCTTGGGCCGGGCGACCCATGCAGAGCATCAGGATCGCGGCCATGAAATAGAAGCTGGCGATCCCGACATAGACATAGCCGATGCCGAGCGCCGCGAACAATCCCGCTCCGGTCAGTGCGCCGGCGATGCGTGCGCTATCCTGCGTCGTGCGCGCCAGGCTGATGGCGCCCACCAGCTGCGCCGGCGGCATGATGTCGGCGAGCAGCGCGCCGCGCACGCCGAGATCCGACGGACGGATCACGCCCATCAGCGCGACGATGACCATGACCTTCAGCGGCGCCAGATGGCCGGTCAGCGCCAGAATCATGATGGTGCCGGCGAGCGCGGTATAGGCAAAGCGCATCACGGCGAGCAGATCGCGATGCCCCATGCGGTCGCCGATCATCCCGACGACCGGCGCGACCAGCGTTCCGACATATTGCAACGAAGCCATCACGGTCAGCAGCAGCACCGAGCCGGTCTCGACCATGATGTACCAGCCGAGCACCAGCGTCTCGACCTCGAACGCCCAGGAGGTGAGCAGGTCGGACGGCCATTGAAAGCGATAGCTGCGGATGCGAAATGGCGCGAGCGCGGAAGTCCGCGTGGTCCCGCTCAAGACGCGATGACGCGTGTCACGGCGTGTCCTGCCTTTTTCTTGGTTCTTCTGGGTCTTGAATCCGGATTTAGATCCCGGTCGTTGATTCTCTTGGGAAAACGTCCTGTTCCGGAAGCGTAGCGCCGAGCCTGCCGGTGTCAATCGAAGCCGCCGCATGCGGCCATGCGCGACGGCATCGGCGCCAACGTGCTGCACTGCCCAGCGCCCGCGACCGCCGGTCGCCCCCTCCGCCCCGCGAGATGATTGTGCTAGTATGCGTCATCCGAAACCGCGGAGGACGCCATGACAGCCTTCGAAGTTTTCGCGATCTACGTGACGCCCTTTGTGATCATCGGGATCGCAATCAAGCTATTGATGAAGCGCTATGCCGTCGATCTGCCCGATGTGCAGAAGCAGGCCGGCGCCGCACCGAAGCGGCGGTTCTTGCTGGGGGCCTGGCGGTCGGAATAGGCCAGCAACGCCAGCGAACGAACGGATGAGCCGGCCCTCCATCAAGCTGGCGCAATCGGAATTGACGTGACCGGACCGGCGGCCATCCGTACGTCTTTGTAAACCGAGCGGATCGCGTTGAGGACCGCTCCATCAGATGACGTAACCTCAAAGAACGTGCCGTCGATCGCACGGATCATGATCCATGTGTCGCTCCTGCCCGGAAGGGTGCCGACGAACTGCCCCCAAATCACTTGAGTTGCTTCCCGTGCAGCTTTTGAAAGCAGCGCACCACCGACAGGCGAACCGCCGGCTGCGCACTTCTCGAGGAAATCTTCTCCCGGCGCGCCCTGCCCAACGATCATGAATTCATCAAAGGAATGGTCGAGCACCGGATCGTGCAGCACGACCGGCGAAACCGTCCAGCTGGCTTCGAGCGAGCGCGGAGCAAGCAGATCGATCAGATCGCGAAGATCAAGCGCCAGTGCGCCGTTGCTGCCGTCGTGGATACGAAGCGTGGTCATGGGCGTTCCTGGATCGATGCAATGCTTTCTAGACCGGCTTGCCTGTTCAAGTGCTTCAGAGCCTGCATCAACTGCTCGGATTGTTCGTAACCAGCTTCGCACGGATCTCTCAACTCGTCATTCCGGGGCGAGCGAAGCGAGAGCCCGGAATCCATTGTGCCCCGTACTAGTGGTGGAATGGATTCCAGGTTCTCGCTCCGCGCGCCCCCGGAATGACGGGTAGATGGAAGCGCGGCCCCAGACATCTGAGTTGCCCGACGGCGCAAGCCCCCGCGATAAAATGGCGAAGGTCGCGCAAAAAATTCGGCGTCGTCCCGGCGAAGGCCGGGACCCATAACCATAAATTGTCATGTTTCGCATCGCTGGGAACGACGAGTCCCGTTCACCTTATCTGCTGCGGCGTATGGGCCCCGGCCTTCGCCGGGACAACGGTGGGGAGAGCCCCGTGCATCACTCCGCCGCGCAATGCGCTCCCTCCAACTCATGCGAACACGACATTTTGTCATGGGAGCCGGAGTTGCATTTTTTGCAGCGCATCATATGATGAGGATAATTCAATCAAATCCCCGGCATTGAAGGGAATCCTGCCATGGCAACCAGCACCGATCCCGTCGTCATCCTCTCCGCCGCCCGCACACCGCTCGGCCGCTTCATGGGCGAGCTCACGCCGCTTGCAGCCCACAAGCTCGGCTCGCATGTGATCGGTGCGGCGCTGGAGCGCGCCAAGCTTGCGCCTGAGCGCATCGACGAGGTCTTCATGGGCAACGTGCTGCCCGCCGGCCAGGGCCAGGCCCCCGCCCGTCAGGCCGCGCGCGGCGCCGGGCTGCCGGATGCCACCGGCGCCACCACGGTCAACAAGGTCTGCGGTTCCGGCATGAAGGCGACCATGCTGGCCCACGACATCATCAAGGCCGGCTCGGCCGAGATCGTGCTGTCCGGCGGCATGGAGAGCATGAGCAACGCGCCATATCTGCTGCAAAAGGCCCGCGGCGGCTATCGCGCCGGCCACGACCGCATCATCGACCACATGATGATGGACGGGCTCGAAGACGCCTATGAGACCGGCCGCTCGATGGGCGATTTCGGCGAGGCGACTGCGGAGGCCTATCAGTTCACCCGCGCCGACCAGGACGCGTTCGCGATGGAGACGCTGAGCCGCGCCCGCAAGGCGGTCGAGGGCGGCGCCTTCAAGGCCGAGATCGCGCCGATCACGCTCACCGAGAAGGCAGGTCCGCGCATCATCGCCAATGACGAGCACCCGCTGAAGGTCGATCCGGCCAAGATCCCCGGGCTGAAGCCGGCGTTTCGCGCCAACGGCACCATCACGCCGGCCGCCTCCTCGGCCAATGCCGACGGTGCCGCGGCGCTGATCCTGGCGCGACGCTCGCTCGCCGACCGCGACGGCCTGCCTGTGCTGGCCGAAATCAAGGGCCACGCCACCCACAGCCAGGAGCCACAATGGTTCACCACCGCGCCGATCCCGGCGATCAGGAAGCTGCTCGACAAGGTCGGCTGGAGCGTCGGCGATGTCGACCTGTTCGAGATCAACGAGGCGTTCGCGGTGGTCGCTATGGCGGCGCAGCGCGATCTCGGAATTCCGCGTGACCGGCTGAACATCAACGGCGGCGCCTGTGCGCTCGGCCATCCGATCGGCGCCACCGGCGCGAGGCTGATCGTGACCTTGCTGCACGCACTGGAGGCGCAGAACCTGAAGCGCGGTGTCGCCGCTTTGTGCATCGGCGGCGGCGAAGCCACCGCGATCGCCGTCGAGCGGGTCACGCACTAGTCCAAAACAGTCTCACCACTGAGTCCGAAAACGAGGGAACTTTGGCATTTTAGCCATAGCTCCCTCGTGGCATATTGTGCATCACGAATAGAACCCTCATCGCATTTCATCCGGGGCCCAATGATCTCGAACTGGCTTGCTTCCGCCCTCGCCCGCCGCAACATCCATTACGGCTGGGTGATGGTCGCCGTGACCTTCCTGGCCGCGCTGATCTCGGCCGGCACCGTCGGCGCCCCCGGCGTCTTCATCGTGCCGCTGCAGAAGGAGTTCGGCTGGTCCACCGCGGAGATCTCCTCGGCGCTGTCGATCCGCTTCATCCTGTTCGGGCTGATGGCACCGTTCGCCGCCGCGCTGATGAACCGCTACGGCCTGCGCAACGTGACGCTGGCGGCGCAATTGATCGTGGTGTCGGGCCTGCTGGCCTCGCTCGCCATGACGCAGGTCTGGCAGCTCATCCTGCTGTGGGGCGTCGTGATCGGGATCGGCACCGGGATGACCGCGCTGGTGCTCGGCGCGACCATCGCGACGCGCTGGTTCGTTGCGCGACGCGGCCTCGTGATCGGCATGCTCACTGCGAGCGTCGCTACCGGACAGCTCGCCTTCCTGCCGCTGCTCGCGACCATCACCGAGCGTTACGGCTGGCGTGTCGCGCTTGGCCTCGTCTGCGTCATGCTCGGCGTCGCTGCCTTTGCCGTGCTGAGGGTGATGCGCGACCGGCCGAGCGACGTCGGCCTGCGCCCGTTCGGCGATGAGGGCACCGCGCCGCTTCCCGCGCCGCCGCCGGCCAATGCGCCGATCATGGCGGCCGCGCTCGGCACGCTGCGCGACTCCTCGAAATCGTCGGTGTTCTGGATCCTGTTCGCGACCTTCTTCGTCTGCGGCGCCTCGACCAACGGGCTCGTCCAGGTGCATTTGATCCCGATGTGCCTCGACTACGGCATTCCGCAGGTCCAGGCCGCGAGCCTGCTCGCGGCGATGGGCATCTTCGATTTCTTCGGCACCATCATCTCGGGCTGGCTATCGGACCGCTTCGACAATCGCAAGCTGTTGTTCTGGTATTACGGCCTGCGCGGACTGTCGCTGCTGTACCTGCCATATTCCGACTTCACCTTCTATGGCCTGTCGCTGTTTGCGATGTTCTACGGCCTCGACTGGATCGCAACCGTGCCGCCGACGGTGCGCCTGACCGCGCAGCGCTTCGGCGCCGAGCGCGCCAATCTGGTGTTCGGCTGGATCTTCGCCGGCCACCAGCTCGGCGCCGGTGCCGCCGCGTTCGGCGCCGGGCTGTCGCGCACGCTCTATGCGAGCTATCTGCCGGCGTTCTTCATCGCCGGCGCGCTCTGCGTGATCGCCGCGCTGAGTGTGCTGGCGATCTCGCGGCCGCAGCCCAAGGTCGCGCCGGAGGCGAAACCGGTCGCGGCCTGACCGAACCTCGCCGCGTGCTACTCCGCGGCGAGACCGGTCGGCGCCGCCGCGTCTGCAGCTTCCTTGTTGTAGTCGTGCACGACGCGGCCGAACGGCAGCGTCAGGTCGGCGATGTAATGATGCGCGCCGACGACGCGCTTGACCGGGAAATCCGCGACCGGTGCGTTGACGTGCGGCACCAGATGCAGCCGGCCCGGCCCGATCCACGACCCCTTGACGACGATGTCGGTCAGGTTGATCGCAACCAGCTGGCAGATCTCGAGATGACCGTCGACGCCGGGGATCATCTTCAGATTGACTTGCGTCTTCGACAGCGTGGCGCGGGTGACGTCGCCATTGCCCGCCATGCTCTCGTGCTTGTAGCCCATCGTGCCCATCGCGACGAGCTGGCCGGCATATTCCAGCGTGCCGGTCAGGGTGTCCTTGACGATCTCGAGCTTGGGATGGGCGTATTTCTTCGGAAAGCCCCAGATCTCGCGGCCGGCCGCGATCGGCGGATCATCGTCGAGATACATCTGGCAGACGAAGTTGACTTCCTCGCCATGCAGCCGCGCGGGGATCACGAGGCCGGATTCTGTGTAGCTGCCGAAGCCGGAGCTGTCGGGCATCTTGATCCATTCGTAATGCACGATCGCCTGCTCGATCGGCTCCAGCGGCTCAGGCAGGCCGGCGCGGATCAATTCCGGATCGGTCTCATATGTAATGACGAGGAATTCGCGATCGATGAAGCGGTACGGTCCGGCGGGATAGCTCGGACCGGCAGCCGGCATGGACGGAAGCTTGAGCAGATCTTCCCTGCGCATCGCAATAACCCCCTGTTCGGAAATATTGCGCGGAGGCTAGCGGCCGAGATTGACAGCGATGTGAGGGATTTCCGTCACGGGCATGACCCGCGTCTTGCGGTGAAGGCCAATGCTAACCATGCAGGCAGGCACGGCGGATGCGCCGTGCGTCGGCGGGACGCTTGTCATCACGGCGTCATCGGCGCCCTGAATTCTCGCCGCAATTTTTTGGAGTGTCTGATATGGACGCGCGATCCCCTCATGTCGACGATATCGAGCACGCGACGCCCGGCTGGCGTCCCGAAGGATGCGATCGCGTGGCGCTGGTTCTGCAGGGCGGCGGCGCGCTCGGCGCCTATCAGGCCGGCGTCTATCAGGCGCTGCACGAATCCAATATCGAGCCCGATTGGGTCTGCGGCGTCTCGATCGGCGCGATCAACTCCGCGATCATCGCCGGCAATCCGCCCGAGAAGCGGCTGGAGCGGTTGCACACATTCTGGGATCGCATCACCTCCCGCAAGATCTGGCACTACACGCCGGACGGCGACATCTTCCGCAAGGCGCGCAATTTCACCAGCTCATGGCTGACGACGACGCTCGGACAGCCCGGCTTTTTCACCCCGCATCAGAGCAATCCATGGCTGAGCCCGGCCGGCGCGCGCACCGCCACGAGCTATTACGACACCACGCCCTTGCGTGAATCGCTGCTCGAGCTGGTCGATTTCGACCGCATCAATTCCAAGAAGATGCGCTTTGCGGTCGGTGCGGTGAACGTGCTCTCCGGCAACTTCATCTATTTCGACAACGCCCATGACGAGATCATCCCCGAGCACATCATGGCGAGCGGCGCACTGCCGCCGGCGCTGCCGATGGTGAAGGTCGGCACCGACCACTTCTGGGACGGCGGCATCGTCTCCAACACGCCGCTGCAGCATCTGCTTGATCAGGAAGACAACGCCAACTCGCTGGTGTTCCAGGTCGACCTGTTCTCGGCACGCGGCACGCTGCCGCGCGACATCCAGGACGTGATGGCCCGCCACAAGGACATCATGTATTCGTCGCGCACCCGCTACAACACCGACGTCTACCGCAAGACCTACAATCTGCGTACTGCCCTGCACAACGCGCTGGGAAAAATCCCCGACGACCAGCTGTCGGACGAGGAGCGCCATCTCAAGAAGGCGAACAGCCGGCTGCCCGGGATCACGCTGCTGCAGCTGATCTATCAGCAGAAGGCCTATGAGGGCGACGCCAAGGACCACGAATTCTCCGGCACCTCGATGCGCGAGCATTGGGCGAGCGGACACGAGGATACCAAGCGCTCGCTGAAGCGCCGCGACTGGATCAAGATGCCCGAGAACGGCATGGGCATCGTGATCCACGACGTGCATCGGGAAGCGGAGTAGATAAGGTCGTCATTGCCGGGCTTGACCCGGCAATCCATCCGCTTCGAACGAGTCACTCGTCCGCGGTTGCGGACGATGGATGCGCGGGTCAAGCCCGCGCATGACGAGCCGAGTTTGCGGACAGCCCTTACGGCCGCGTCGACATGTTGCTCGGCGGGCCGGCCTTGCGGATCGGCTCGGCCAGGCGCGCGAACTCGCAGAGCAGCGAGCGCGTCTTGCGCGGATCGATCACCTCCTCGACCCAGAACTTCTCGGCCGAGCGGAACGGCGAGCGCAGCTTGTTGAGACGGTCCTCGATCTCGCGCAGCTTGGCGGCGGGATCGGCGGCCGCATCGATCTCGGCGCGATAGGCCGCCTCGATGCCGCCCTCGAGCGGCAGCGAGCCCCAATAGGCCGACGGCCAGGCATAACGCATCGAGAACCGATTGGCCGGCTGATGCACCACACCGGCGACGCCGAAGGCGTTGCGGATGATGATGGTGCACCAGGGCACGGTGCTCTGGTTGACCGCCGCCATCGCGCGCACGCCGTGGCGGATGGTCGCCGACTTCTCCGCCTCGAGGCCGATCATGAAGCCGGGGCAGTCCATCAGATAGACCACCGGCAGGTGGAAGGTCTCGGCGAAATCGACCCAGCGCACCACCTTGGCGCAGGCATCCGCCGTCCACGAACCGCCGTAGTGGAAGGGATCGCTGGCGAGCAGCAGCACCGCCCTGCCCTCGATCCGCGCCAACCCGGTGATCACGGGCCGGCCGAAATTGGCGGCGACCTCAAAGAACGAGCCCTTGTCGACGACCGCATCGATGATCGGCCGCATCTTGTAGACCTGCTTGCGGTTGCGCGGCACGGCCTTCAGCAGCGACTCCTCGGCACGTTCCGGATCGTCGGTGCAGGGAATGGTCGGCGGCAGATCGTAGACCGACGCCGGCAGATAGGACAGGAAGCGCCGCGCGTAGTCGAACGCCTCTTCCTCCGTCTCGACCGCCTGGTCGATCGCACCGGCGCGGGTTTGGATGTCGGCGCCACCGAGCTCCTGCTTGGTCAGATCCTGGCCGAGCCGCTTCACCACTGGCGGGCCGGCGACGAACATCGCGGAGCTCTTGGTCATGACAGAGTAATGCGTGGCCGCCAGCCGCGCGGCGCCGAGGCCCGCGACCGATCCGAGCCCAAGACCGACCACCGGCACGCGCGCCAGATTGGCGGTCGTGTACCAGTACCAGCGCGTGCCGCCGACACCGCCGGGCAGATTGGCCGCGCCCCTCGTCTCGATCGTCTTCACCGACCCGCCGCCGCCGGAGCCTTCGATCACGCGGACGATCGGCAGGCGGAAGTCGTGCGCCATCTCCTCCGCCATCAGCGGCTTGGCGGAAATCGATGCGTCCGCCGAGCCGCCGCGCACGGTGAAATCGTCGCCGACCACGACCACGGTGCGACCGTCGACCCTGGCGCGGCCGAACACGCAGTTCGCCGGCGTCAGATGCTTGAGTTCGTTGCTCTCGTCGTATTCGGCGATGCCGGAGATGGCACCGACCTCATGGAAGCTGTTCTGGTCGACGAGCTTGTCGATACGCTCACGAACCGTGAGCCGGCCCTGGTCGCGTTGCCGCTTGACCTTGTCGACGCCTCCCATCTCCCGCGCGAACGCTTCGCGCCGGGCGAGGTCGTCGAGTTCCGGCTTCCAGTTCATTCATTGCCTCCGTCTTGATGATTTTGTTGTTGTTATGGGTGGCCACCGGGAGTGACTTGCGTTCGATCCGATTGCTGAAGATGTCGCCGTCGGCGCCTTCGAGCAGGCTGCCTACCGCGGCGGCGAGGTCGACCATCAGCGGCGCGACCTCGCGATGCAGCCGCTGCTCGTCATACATCGCCGAGAGCAGGCCGATCGTGGTGACCACATAGGTCTGGTATTGCGGCGACCACAGCGGCACCGCGACGCCGTTGATGTGCGGGCTCCACAGACCGCAGGCGACGACATAGCCGTGCTCCTGCAAATGACGGCGGTTGGCCGCGATGCGCGGCGTCAGCATCTTGGCGCTGTCCGGCAACTCGCCTTCCATCTCTGCGATCAGCGCATCACCGATCGCGGGATCTAGCGCCGCAGTATAGGCGTGGCCGGCGGCGGTGGTCGCCATCGAGATGCGGCTGCCGGTGGCTTCATGCAGGCCGAGCGCGTTCGCCGCCCGGGCGAACTCGAGATAGACCAGCTGAAAGCGGTCGGGGATCACGAAGCCCACGGTGCCGGGCAACTGATCCGCGACATCCTGCAAACGCAGTCGGATCAGGTTGCGCAGCTGCAAGCCTTTCATCATCGAGGTGCTCATCGCGACCGCGCTCGGGCCGATGCGATATTTCTGATCGCGCGGCAGATAGACCAGCTGCCCCATTCGCGTCAGCGTGTGCGTCAAGCGCGACACCGTCGAACGCGGCAGGCCGCAGCGGTTCGAGATTTCGAGATTGCCGAGCCGGGCTTCGTGCCCCTCGAAGCACCGCAACACGTCAAACGCGCGCGACACCACCTGGATGACATCGCCATCGCCAGTCTCGCTGGCGAGCATTCCCTGCCGGCTAAGCCGTTCCGAGCGCCGTCCCATTTGTTTTGGCTCCATTCCGTCATGCGGAATAAAATTCCACTTGCAGATGAAGCTACCTCAGGCAATCTGCCGCCACAACAAAAAGCCGTTCGCCGGATGAAATTTCCGCAAGACGGTATCGGAGAGTGGAATGCCAGAGATCAAGGTTGTGACCGAAGTTGCCGGGCGCGTTTGCGCGCTTCCCGTTGAAGCCGGCAGCAGCATCGGCGACGGCGACGAGATCGCGTTCGTCGAAGCGATGAAGATGGAGATCCCGGTCACGTCGACGACAGCAGGCAAAATCAAGTCGATTTTGGTCAAGATTGACGACGTCATCGCCGAAGGCCAGGCCGTCGCGATCGTCGAGACCTGAGCGCGGCCGTCGAGCCGCTCGGCTCGGACCAAATTCCCGGATGTCATGTGATCGGCGGTGGTTCCTCTGGGAGTCGCACGGCGTCGCAAGCTGTTTCGCTTTCGAAACATTCTCGACCCGAACGTTTCGTATGGCGACACAATCGCCGAGCAAGCGCTCGTTTTGTGAACATCTGTTCGAAAACCGACAGCCTCCAGTTGGCGCCTGCTCGCCTCCGCACCCGGCCGATGCCGATGCGCGCTCGGTTGCGCGCGCCCTGATTGCGTTGCACAACAGGAGGCGATGAAACGATCGCCTCCTCCCGTCACCGCCACCACCACGGCCTGGTCCAGCTCGAAGCCGCCGCTGCTGCGGTTTCTGCACACTTGTTACGCAGACTTCCTTCCGGAGGCCGGCGGCGCAGTGGCCGACTACATCCCCGAGCTCGGCAAGGCCGACCCTGCCCATTTTGGCATCAGCCTGGCGACGCTCGACGGTCATGTCTACGAGGTCGGCGACACCAGGGTGCCGTTCACCATCCAATCGATGTCAAAGCCGTTCGTGTTCGCGCTGGCGCTGGACACGCTGGGCGCCGAGCGGGTGGAAAGCGTGATCGGCGTCGAACCCTCGGGCGATCCCTTCAACTCGATCCGGCTCAATGCCGATAACCACCCGTTCAATGCGATGGTGAATGCCGGCGCGATCGCCTGCTCCGGCCTGCTTCATGCCGACAAGGGCGACGGCGCGTTCGACTACATCCGCCAGGCGCTCGGCCGCTTCGCCGGCCGCGAGCTCGACGTCGACGAGGCGGTGTATGCCTCCGAAAGCGCCACCGGCGACCGCAACCGGGCGATCGGCTATCTCCTGCGCACCAACAGCGTGATCACCGAAAACGTGCCTGCGGTGCTCGACGTCTATTTCCGGCAATGCGCCATCCTCGTCACCGCGCGCGACACCGCCGTGATGGCGGCGACGCTGGCCAACCGCGGCATCAATCCGCTGACCGGCGAGCAGGTGGTGACGCCCTACGCGATCGCGCGCACGCTGTCGGTGATGACCTCGTCGGGCATGTATGATTACGCCGGCGAATGGATCTACCGCGTCGGCATCCCCGCCAAGAGCGGGGTCGGCGGCGGCATTCTGGCGGCGCTGCCGGCGCGGCTCGGGCTCGGCAGCTACTCGCCGAAGCTCGACAAGCACGGCAACAGCGTGCGCGGCATCAAGGTCTGCGAGGCGCTGTCGGCGCATTACGACCTGCACATGCTGAACCGCAGCGACGACGCCCGCCACAGCATCATCGCCGACTACAACATCGGCAAGAACCCGTCACGCCGGGTGCGACGGCCGCAGGAGCAGGAGATCCTGGCAAAGCACTTCCAGGAGGTCCGCGTGATCGAGCTGGTCGGCACGCTGTCGCTCTCCAATGTCGACTATGTCTCGCGCCGCCTCGCCGGCAGCCCGCGACCGGAGTTCGTGATCTTCGACCTCCGCCGTGTCACCGCGACGACCCGCGCCGGCGCACGGCTGGTGGCGGAAGCCTTTCAGGAGCTGGCCGAGCTCGGCGTCACCGTGATCCTCTCTGGCATCAAGCGGGCCTCGCGCGAATGGACCACGATCAGCGAGTGGACCAACCGGCTCGGCAATATCAGGGATTTCTATCTGCTCGACACCGCGATCGAATGGGCCGAGGACCAGATCGTCTACCGCTATGGCGGCTCGATCGACTTCCTCGAGACCACGGAGCTTGCCGAGCAGCCACTGCTCGCCGGATTGAGCGAGCGGGAGATCGCAGACATCGCCTCGCTCTGCACGGTCAGGACCTACCAGCCGAATGAAAAGATCATCGCCGCGGACCGTGAGGCGACCTCGCTGTTCTTCCTGCGCAGCGGCGTGGTCCATGTCACCCTGCCCGACGGCATCCGGCTTGCGACCCTGACCGCCGGCATGGCGTTCGGCGAGATGGCGCTGCTCGAGACGAAGCGCTCTGCGGACGTGATCGCCGACATGTCGGCGACGGCCTATGAGGTCGCGATTGGGGATTTCGAGCGCTTCCGCGAGCAGCACCCGCGCGCCGGCGAGCGGATCATGCGCAACCTCGCGCAGATCCTGGCCGAGCGGCTGATCGTGGCGAATGCGAAGGTGGATCTGCTGACGTCGGGGTAGGTCTTGCTTCCCCCTCTCCCCGTTCTTACGGGGAGAGGGCTGGGGTGAGGGGCTGCCTCAGCAAAATGACTTCGAGTCGGACTCGCGGAGACTCCCCCTCACCCGGACCGCATTCCGCTTCGCTTCATGCGCTCCGGCCTCTCCCCGCAAGCGGGGCGAGGCGAAGAACTGCCCGGCGCGAGCCGTTCAGCTCACGACTTCCGTCACCGGCTGCATGTCGATCTCGAACGTCTCGAGAAATTTCGATGTCATGATGTAGAAGCCGACCGAGAGCTGCAGCTCGATCAGCGCGGCCGGCGTCAACAGTGCCGCGATCGCCTTGAAGGTCGCATCCGTCGGCTTCTTCAGCTTGACGATCTCGTCGGTGAAGGTCAGCGCCGCACGCTGCACCTCGTTGAAGCAGCTCGCCGACTGCCAGTTCTCCAGCGCGGCGTTCTGCTCATCGGTGACACCCACATTCTTGCCGATGCGCTTGTGCGCGACGATCTCATACGGCGCCTCGCAGAGAATGCCGGTGCGCGTGATCGCAAGCTCGCGCACGATCGGATCGAGCTCGCCCTTGTGGCGGATCGCGCCGCCGAGCCGGCAATATTGTTCAAAGTAGCTCGGTGAATGCGCCATCATGCGAAAGATGTTGGCGTTGCGGTTCTTGTCGAGGATCTCGCGGGTGCGCGCGCTTGCCTTCGCGGGATCGGAGTAGTCGATACGGGCCATTTCCTAACCTTGATCTCTGTCGTTTCTGTCTGGTTCCGAAACAGTATCCGCCGACCGTCGCAGGAGCAACACGCGCAAGTCAAATTGCCGCCGCATTCCCAGACAACCCTGACACGGTCGATATTCGCTGAGTGGGGACTCATCAAAAGCGAATGCTCGACGCGGGGTGTTCCGAGTAAAAAATCTGGCCGTCGTGCGCGCAATTTGCGCCACGATGAGTCACGCCCAAGTCTAGGGGAAACGCATGAAGGAAGCCACCAAGAGGGCGGCCTCGGAAGCGCTTGCGCAAATGCTGGCGGTGACGGCGATGCTCGTCATCGCCAGCTTTGTCTTTTATTGGCACTGAGGCATGATCCGGAAAGGTGTGTAGCGGTTTTCCTCGCGACAAACGCGTAGCGCTTGCGCGGAGATCATGCCCAAACAAGCTATCCGTAGACTAAGAGGGGCAAGAGCGAACCAGTTCAGCCTGGTCTTGCGTTCTGACTGGATCGTTCAGCCCCTCATCTTGCCTTTGCGAAATACGGAACCAGCCGTCCCGCGAATTGCGTGAAGCGCGCCAAAACCTTGTCGCCGATCGCGAGATCGTTGTCGCCATGCGCCATCATGCGAAAGCCCTCGTCGGCATCCACGAGCAGGATGTTGTAGGGCACATGCGCCCGGGTCTCCGGCGTTGCGGCGCGGCAGACCAGTGACGTCGCATACACCGTCCCTGCTCCGCTCGCGCGATGCTCGGTAAGATCAGTTGCGCCGCAGGCCGCGCAGAAGCTGCGGCGGAAATATTGCCGCGCGCCGCAGGCGTTGCAGGTCTGGTAGACGATGGCTTCCGCGCCCTTGGTCCAGTCAGCGATCGCTTCACTCATCGCACACGCTCCAGGAACATGCTGACATGGGAGGACAGCACGCCGCCGTCGCCATGCAGCAGCGCCACCGAGGCGTCGCGCACCTGGCGATTGTCGGCGCGGCCGGTCATCTGCAGATGGGTTTCGACCAGATGCGCCATCGCGCCGCCGACGCCGCAATGGCCGTAGCTGAGCAGGCCGCCATGGGTGTTGAGCGGCATCTCTCCATCCCGGTTGAAGTAGCCGGCGCGCACCCGCGCCGCCGCCTCGCCGCGCTTGGCAAGGCCGAGATCTTCCAGCAGCATCGCCAGTGT
Source organism: Bradyrhizobium sp. USDA 3240 (assembly GCF_054063295.1). NCBI lineage: Bacteria > Pseudomonadati > Pseudomonadota > Alphaproteobacteria > Hyphomicrobiales > Nitrobacteraceae > Bradyrhizobium > Bradyrhizobium sp. USDA 3240. The sequence continues at coordinate 8,102,538 of NZ_JBSSGD010000002.1, read as the reverse complement.
GATCGTGAAGCTGTCGTAGACCGCAGCGTAGCGCACGTCCGATATCGCCATGCCCGACACCGCTTTCGCCTTCGCGATCGAAATCTCCGCACCCAGCTCGCTCAGCGCGGGCGCAGCCGTGATGTGCTGATGGGTGTGCGCCTGGGCGCAACCGCGGACGCGAACCTGACGCTCGCTGGTCGCCTCGCGGCTGATCACGCAGGCCGCGCCGCCGTCAGACACCGGGCAGCAGTCGAGCAGCTTGAGCGGCATCGCCACCGGCTTCGAGGCCATCACGTCGGCAACCGTGATCGGCTCGTGGAATTGGGCGCCGGGATGCTTCAGGGCGTGCTTGCGCATCAGCACCGCGAACTCGGCGAGGTCTTCCTGCGTGAGCCCGTATTCATGCATGTAGCGCGTCGCGACCAGGCCGTAATAGGCCGGGATCGTAGGCCCCAGCGTCACCTCGTAGTCGGGATGGCCGACCTGGGCCAGCGCCTGGATCGAGGCGTCACGGCTCTGTCCGGTCAGCCGGTTCTCGCCGCCGACCACCAGCACGTGTTTTGCCACCCCGGCGTCGACCAGGTGATGCGCCAGCATGGTCATCGCGAGGCCTGTGGCGCCGCCGACCTGGACGGCGTGGGCATAGGACGGGCGAATGCCGAAATGCTCGGCGAAAACCGTCGCCAGCATGATGTGCGGCGAGACGGTGGAGTAACCGCAGAGGATGCCGTCGATGTCGGAGCGCTTCAGCCCGGCATCGGAAATCGCCAGCTCGGCCGCCTTGCTCATCAGGTCGAGCGAGGACAGGCCCTCATGCTTGCCGTAGGACGTGAGGCCGACGCCGGTGACGAAGCTCATCTGTTCACCTCGATCCGCTGTCATTCCGGGATGGTCCGAAGGACCAGACCCGGAATCTCGAGATTCCGGGTTCGATGCTGCGCATCGCCCCGGAATGACGGGTTAACATCAATACGACTTCGGAAGGCCGAGCACCTTCTCGCCGATGAAGCTGAGGATGAGCTGCGGGCTGATCGGCGCGATGCGCGGGATCAGCGATTCCCGCAAATAGCGCTCGACGTGATATTCCTTGGCATAGCCGAAGCCGCCATGGGTCATCACCGCCTGCTCGCAGGCGTGGAAGCCGGCTTCCGCCGCGAGATATTTTGCCGAGTTCGCGGCCGGGCCGCAGGGCAGGTTCTGGTCGTATTGCCAGCCGGCGCGCAGCACCATCAGCCAGGCAGCCTCGAGCTCCATCCAGCACTTCGCCAGCGGATGCTGGATCCCCTGGTTCATGCCGATCGGGCGGTTGAACACGATGCGGCCCTTGGCATATTCCGACGCCCGCTTCAGCGCGATCTGGCCGAGGCCGACCGCTTCAGCCGCGATCAGGATGCGCTCGGGGTTCATGCCGTGCAGGATGTATTCGAAGCCGCGGCCCTCCTCGCCGATGCGGTCCTCGACCGGGATCTCGAAATTCTCGAAGAACAGCTCGTTGGAGTCGACCGGCTTGCGGCCCATCTTCTCGATCTCGTGCACGGTGACGCGCTTGCGGTCGAAGTCGGTGTAGAACAGGCTGAGGCCGTGTGTCGCGCTGCGCACCTCCTCAAGCGGGGTGGTTCGCGCGAGCAGCAGGATCTTGTTGGCGACCTGCGCGGTCGAGATCCACACCTTCTGGCCGTTGACGATGTATTTGTTGCCCTGGCGCACGGCGCGGGTCTTGAGCTGGGTGGTGTTGAGGCCGGTGTTGGGCTCGGTCACCGCGAAGCAGGACTTGTCGCGGCCGTCGATGATCGGCGGCAGCATGCGCTGGCACTGCTCCTTGGTGCCGAACACGACAACCGGATTGAGCCCGAACACGTTCATGTGCACAGCCGATGCGCCGGACATGCCGGCGCCGGATTCGGAGATCGTGCGCATCATGATCGCGGCATCGGTGATGCCGAGGCCGGAGCCGCCGTACTCCTCGGGAATGCAGATGCCGAGCCAGCCGGCATCGGCCAGCGCGCGGTGGAAGTCGGCCGGATAACCGCCCTCCTTGTCCTTCTTCAGCCAATAGGCCTCGTCAAAGCGCGAGCAGATCTTGGCGACGGCGTCGCGGATCGATTCCTGGTTGGCGGAGAGTGCGAAATCCATCTGTCGTGCTCCTATGCCTTCACCACTTTGGCCGCGCCGTCGCGCACCATCGCCGCGATCTCGTCAGTCGAGAAACCTGCCTCGCGCAAAATCTCCGCGCTGTGCTCGCCGAGCCGCGGCGCGAGCCGGCTCGGCTCGACCTTGGTCTCCGACCATCGCGCCGACGGCGTCATGCTGCGGATACGGCCCTCGGTCGGGTGGTCGATCACGGGGAAGACGCCGGTCGCGACCATGTGCGGATCCTCGAGCAAGCTCTCGAGATCGTGCATCGGCATCACGGGCACGTCGGCCTTCTCGAGGATCTCGTTCCACTCGGCCGTGGTTTTGGTCTGCAGGATGCGCGCGAGTTCAGCGTAGACGACATCGATGTTGGTGGCGCGGCCGGCGAAGGTCGCGAATTTCGGATCGCTGCGCAGATCGTCGCGGCCGGTCGCCTTGAAGAAATTCTCCCACTGCTTGTCGTTGTAGACGATCACGCAGATATAGCCGTCCAAGGTCTTGTAGGGCCGCCGGTCCGGCGACAGATGCCGCGCATAGCCGCCCTTGTCGAGCGGCGGATCGTAGGTCAGGCCGCCCATATGGTCGCCCATGACGAAGCCGGCCATGGTCTCGAACATCGGAATGTCGACGCGCTGGCCCTGCCCGGTCCGGTCGCGATGCACGAGGCTCGCGCAGATCGCGCCGACCGCGGTGAGGCCGACGATGCGATCGACCAGCGCATTCGGCACGTAGCGCGGCACGCCATCCGAGGTCTGCGCCATCAGCGCCGGCAGCGCGGTGGCGCCCTGGATCAGGTCGTCATAAGCGGGCTTGGCGGCATAGGGTCCCTCCTGGCCGAAGCCGAACACGCCGGCATAGATCAGCCGCGGGTTGACCTTGGCGACGACGTCGTAACCGAGCTGCAGCCGCGCCATCGCCTGCGGCCGCACATTGTAGACCAGCACATCGGCCTGCGCGATCAACCGCAGCACGGCCTCGCGCCCCGCCGGCTTCTTCAGATCGAGGCAGACCGAACGCTTGCTGCGGTTGGTGTTGAGGAACACCGGCCCCATGCCGGGATGCCGTGTCGGACCGATCTGCCGCGTCACGTCGCCGTCAGGCGATTCCACCTTGATGACATCGGCGCCGTAGTCGCCGAGCATCTGGGTGGCATAGGGTCCCATCAGCACGGTCGTCATATCGACGACCTTGATACCCTGCAGTGGTCCCATCTTGCTGTTCGCTCCCGGATGTTCTGGTTACGCAGCTAGTAACGGGAGCGCTTCGCCGAGATCAAGCTGCGCCGGGCGTATGGGCGTATGCGCGGCGGCGGCCGGATCGTTTCCGCGCGGCGGAACGCAGGGCGGGCAAGATGAAGCCCACCGCCGGCCCGACGCCGGTTACTGCCCGGTCATCGCCTCGCGCGCCTTCAGGAGCCTCTCCAGTTCCGCATTCTGCTGCTCGAGCCGTTCGGCGATGCGCTCCTCGACTTCGGCGCCGGCGGCACCCGCGGCCTGCTCGATCAGCTGCCTGATATTGTCCCGGAGGATTGCGATCCGATCGTTCACTTCCGACAGCGACAGGGACGTCTCGATACCCATGGTCCGTTCTCCCGGTGACAGGCGCAAGCAGCTTAGCGCGGCGGGAGGTCGCGGCCTATCCCTTTGCAGATTCCTTGGCCGATCCCTTTGGCCTATCCTTGGGCCATCATCTCCCGCAGCGCGGTCTTCAGCACCTTGCCATAATTGTTCTTCGGCAGGGCATCGAGATAGACATAGCGCTTCGGCCGCTTGAAGCGGGCGATCGAGGCAAGGCAATGCGCGTCGAGCCTGCCGTCGTCGGCGGCAGCACCCTCCTCGAGCACGACGCAGGCGACGACGATCTCGCCCCATTCCGGATCCGGCACACCAATCGCCGAGACCTCTCGGACATCAGGATGCGTCAGCAGCGCTTCCTCGACCTCGCGCGGATAGATGTTGGTGCCGCCGGAGATGATCACATCCTTGGAGCGGTCCGACAGCGTCAGGAAGCCGTCGGCGTCGAGCCGGCCGACATCGCCGGTGCGCAGCCAACCGTCCTTCAGCGTCTCGGCGTTGGCCTTCGGATTGTTCCAGTAGCCGAGCATCACGGTTAAGCCCTTGACCTCAATCTCGCCGGTCTCGCCTGCGGCGAGCGGCTTGCCGTCTTTGCCGGTGATGCGCACGGTGACGACGCTCTGGGCGGTGCCGACCGACGCCAGCCGCTCGAGATAGCGCGGATGATCGCTCGCGCGATGCCAGTCGCGCGACAGCGCCGTGATCGTCATCGGCGACTCGCCCTGGCCATAGATCTGCACGAAGCGCTGGCCCATGGTCGCGATCGCATCGGTGATGTCGGCGGTGTACATCGGCCCGCCGCCATAGATGATGGTGCGCAGCCCCTCGCCGTTCTCGCCGCGCTTCTTCGCGGCATCAACCAGGCGGCGCACCATGGTGGGCGCCGCGAACATCACGACATTGTCGAGCTGACGGCCGAGGTTGAGCACCTCGTCCGGATCGAAGCCGCCGGACTCGGGAACGACGTGGCGGCCGCCCATCCGGACATGCGGGAAATTGTAGAGGCCGGCGCCATGCGAGATCGGTGCGGCATAGAGCGAGGCATCGTGCGGCGTCGCCGGATCGACGTCGGCCAGATAGCACAGCGACATCGCGAGCAGATTGCCGTGGCTGAGCATCACGCCCTTGGGGCGGCCGGTGGTGCCGGATGTATAGAACAGCCAGGCGAGATCATTGCTTTCGCGCGGCAATGGCGCAGGCGGCCCCTCGCCGCTTCGCATCGCCTTGTAAGCGTCGCTGTCAACCGACAGCATGGTCATGCCGGCGGGGCAATCGTCCTTCGCCTCAAGCAGGGCACCGATCGTGTCGTCGGAGACGAAAGCCAGTTTGGCGCCGCCATTGCCGCAGATCCACGCCGCCTCGCGGCCGTGCAGCTTGGCGTTGATCGGCATTGCCGCGGCGCCGATCCACCAGATGCCATAGAGGCATTCGAGATATTGCGTGCAGTTCGATGCGAACAGCGCGATGCGGTCGCCGGCGGCAATGCCGTGATCGCGCGCCAGCGCCGCCCCGATCGAGGCGGCGCGGCGGGCAAAGGTTGCATAATCAGCGTCGAGGTCGAACCCGGTCAGCAGCGCCGGCGCATCGGGACGCGCCCGCGCCGTCGCCGCCAGCCATTCGGCAATGTTCATCGCACTAGCCCCAAGCAAGCTGTCATGCCCGGGCTTGACCCGGGCATCCACGTCTTTGGCGCCACGTAAAGAAGGAAGACATGGATGGCCGGGTCAAGCCCGGCCATGACGAATGAAGAGAATGTCGCCTACTTCAGCGGCTCGAGGATCGAGACGTAGTTGGCGACCGCAGCACCGCCCATGTTGAAGATGCCGCCGATCTGCGGGTTCTTGAGCTGCATGCCCTCGGGTGCCTGGCCTGAGAGCTGCATCGCGCTCATCACGTGCATGGAGACGCCGGTGGCGCCGATCGGATGGCCCTTAGCCTTGAGGCCGCCGGACGGATTGACCGGCAGCTTGCCGTCCTTCTGGGTCCAGCCTTCCATGATCGCGCGCGCGCCCTGGCCCTTCGGCGTCAGGCCCATCGCTTCATATTCGATCAGTTCGGCGACCGTGAAGCAGTCGTGGGTCTCGACGAAGGAGAGATCGGAGAGCTGCAGGCCGGCCTTTTGCAGCGCGCGCTGCCAGGCGGTGGTGCAGCCTTCGAACTGCAGGATGTCGCGCTTCGACATCGGCAGGAAGTCCTGCGCGTGGGCGGTGGCGCGGATGTTCACGGCCTTGCCCATGGTCTTGGCGGTCTCGGCATCGGTCAGCACCAGTGCGGCTGCGCCATCCGACACCAGCGAGCAATCGGTGCGCTTCAAGGGACCGGCAACGAACGGATTCTTCTCGCTCTCGGCGCGGCAGAACTCGAAGCCGAAATCCTTGCGCATCTGCGCGTAAGGATTGGCGACGCCATTCTTGTGGTTCTTGGCGGCGATCATCGCCAACGCATCCGACTGGTCGCCGTATTTCTGGAAATAGGCCTGCGCGATCTTGCCGAACACGCCTGCAAAGCCGCCGACCGTGTCGCCGTCCTCGGGCAGATACGACGCCTTCAGGAGGTTCTTGCCTATCTCCGGACCCGGCGTCTTCGTCATCTGCTCGACGCCGACGACAAGCACGATCTTCGCGGCGCCCGCCTCGATGGCGCGGATGCCCTGATGCACGGCGGCCGAGCCCGTGGCGCAGGCGTTCTCGACGCGGGTGGTCGGCTTGAAGCGCAGCGCAGGATTGGCCTGCAGCACCAGCGAGGCCGTAAAGTCCTGCGGCGAGAAGCCGGCGTTGAAGTGGCCGAGCATGATTTCGTCGACGTCGGATGCGGCAATGCCGGCGTCCGCTAGCGCTTCGTTGGCGACCTTGACCACGAGGCCCTCGACGGTCTCGGCGTCGAACTTTCCGAATGGCGTGTGCGCCCAACCCACAATGCTGGCGGTCATGGCCGTATCTCCCTGTTCCTGTTCAGGGAGTTATGTAGCGTATCTTCAGGCCGCTTTCAGCGTTTTCATCGCCTTCGCGCACATGGCGGTTATGCCCGCCCAGTTGCCGGCGCGGATATCGGCTGCCGGGCACAGCCAGGAGCCGCCGACCGCCAGCACATTGGGCTCGGCAAGCCAGGTCGCCGCGTTGGCCTCGCCGATGCCTCCGGTCGGGCAGACCCTGACGTTCGGGAATGGACCGGCCAAGGCGCGCAGTGCCTTGATACCGCCGACCTGCTCGGCGGGGAAGAATTTGACGACGTCGAAACCGTGCGCCAGCGCCTGCATCAACTCGGAGGCGGTTGCGATCCCCGGCGCGAAAGGCAGCCGGCCGGCAGCGACCGCTTTCAACAACTCGGGCGTCGCGCCCGGGCTGATGCCGAATTTGGCGCCGAGCGCCTCGGCGCGCGCCAGATCGTCACCATTGAGGATCGTGCCGATCCCGACCACCGCGTCGGGCACCTCTGATATGATGGCCTTGGCCGCATCGACCGCGACCGCCGTCCGCAGCGTCACCTCGAGCGTCCGCACGCCGCCCGCGACCAGCGCCCTGGCGAGCGGTACCGCGTCGGCAAGCCGCTCGATGGTCAGCACCGGGATCACGGTGGCCTGACGGATCAGCTCGGCGATCTGCTCCTGCTTCGATGTCGTTGTCATTGCGAGGCCTTGCGGGATGGTGGGGGACGAGGCGCCTTCTTCGGCGGCATGGCGTAGCGGGGAATGATCGCACCGGGATAGCAGACCACGACGCCGGCCAGACGATGGCCGGCGCGCGCCGCCTCCTCGGGCTCGGCGCCGCCGAGCCGCGCGGCGAGATAGGCCGCGGCAAAACTGTCGCCGGCCGCCGTGGTATCGACCACCGGCTGGGCCAGCGGCTCCGCTCTCACCTCGCGCGTTCCGCCGGCGGAGCGCACGATGCAGGCGGGTTCGGCCAGCTTCAGCACGACCTCGGGGCTCGGGATGCCGGCGAGCAGTGCGGTGTTGCCCTCGCCGGGATAGAGCGGCGCCAGATCCTCGGTCGAGGCCAGCACGATATCGGCGGTCTCGAATGCGCTGCTGAAGACTGTTCGCGCGACATTCAGGTCCGGCCAGCCGCGGGCGCGGAAATTGGTGTCGAACGCAAACCGCGTGCCCAGCAGCCGCGCGCGCTTCAGCGCCGCCATCAGCCGTTCCCGTCCGTCCTCGCGCAGGATCGAGAGCGTGATCGCCGAGAGATAGACGATGTCGTAGGTCGCGAGCGAGTTCAGGAGGTCGGCCGTCTCGGGCAGGTCCATCAGCTCGCGCGCGGCGGCGCTGTCGCGCCAGTGGAAGAAACGCCGTTCACCCTTGTCGTCGGTCTGGATCAGATAGAGCCCGGGCAGCTTGCCTGCCAATCGCGCAACATGCTTGGTGCCGATACCTTCGCTCGCCCAACCCGCGATCATCTCATCGCTCAACACATCATCGCCGAGCGCGGTAATATAATCGATGTGGACGCCGAGCCGGGACAGGTAGACGGCGGTGTTGAGCGTGTCGCCGCCAAAGGCGCGCGAATACAGACCTCCGGGCTGGCCGCCCGGAGCCTGGCGCAGCTCGATCATGCATTCGCCGATGCTGGCGACCCTTGTCATGCCAAGACCCGCGTGCCTGAGCGGAGCTAGGCGGCGAACTTGCCGCCCAGTTCGTCCTCGATGTGGATGCGGATGATGTCGTCGAACGTCTTCTCCGCCGTGGTGAAGCCGAGCTTCAGCGCGCGCTCGGTGGCGAAATCGCGCGGCCAGCCCGAGACGATGCTGATGATGGTCGGATCGGGCACCCGCTTGATCCGCGCGGTGACATTCTTGCCGGCAACGCGCTCCAGCGAGGCGATCTGCTCGCCGACGCTGACACACATCCCGGGCATGCTGAGATTGCGCCGCGGCCCCATCGCGTTGAGGTCCATGGTACCGGCGTGAACCAGGAAGCCGACCGCCGATTTCGGCGAGGCGTGCCAGTGCCGCACGTCCTCGGACACCGGCAGCACCGCCTCCTCGCCCGCCAGCGGCTCGCGGATGATGTTGGAGAAGAAGCCGGACGCCGCCTTGTTCGGCTTGCCCGGACGCACGCATATCGTCGGCAGGCGGATCGATATCGCGTCGAGCAGGCCCTTGCGGGTGTAATCGTTGATCAGGAGCTCGCAGATCGACTTCTGCGTGCCGTAGCTGGTCAGTGGCGTATGGAAGAACTCGTCACCGATCTTCTCGGGGAACGGCGCGCCGAACACCGCGATCGAGGAGGTGAACACCAGCCGCGGCTTGTAGCCGCCGCCGACGGCGCGGATCGCGTCGATCAGGTAGCGGGTGCCGTCGAGATTGATCCGGTAGCCCTTGTCGAACTCGGCCTCCGCCTCGCCAGAGACGATCGCGGCGAGATGGAAGATCACGTCCGGGCGCTCTGCGATCAGGGGCGCCGCGGCGCCGGCGTCGGCGAAATCCGATGCGACGACATTGACCGGGATCGCGGCGTTGACGGGTTTGGCCGGTGCGACCACGTCCTGCAAGGTCATCCTGCTGATGTCCTGCTTGCCGAGCCGGCCCTCACGCAACAGACGCTCGGTCAGCTTGCGGCCGACCATGCCGGCGGCGCCCAGAATCAGAATGTGCACGACCCTGCTCCTTTTCTTCTCTTGTTCGAATTCGTCCGCGGGCCCTGCGCGCTTATTCCTTCACGGCACCCGTCATCGCCGAGACATAATGCTCAACGAAGAAGGCGTAAAGGATAACCAGCGGCAACGAGCCGACCAGCGCTCCCGCCATCAGCGATCCCCATTTGTAGATATCGCCGTCGACGAATTCGTTGACGATGGCAACCGGCACCGTCTTGTTCGGGGTCGATTGCAGGAACGTCAGCGCATAGATGAACTCGTTCCAGCACAGAGTGAACGAGAAAATAAAGGCGGAGATCAGGCCAGGGATCGCCAGCGGCACGATGATCTTCACCAGAATCTGCCAGCGCGACGCGCCGTCGATCAGCGCACACTCCTCGAGCTCATAGGGGATGGTCTTGAAATAACCCATCAGAAGCCAGGTCGAGAACGGGATCAGCAGCGTCGGATAGACCAGGATCAGCGACAGTGGAGAATCGAACAGCCCATAGGCCTGGATCACCGAGGCCAGCGGGATGAACAGGATCGACGGCGGCACCAGATAGGCGAAGAAAATCAGAACGCCGACGGCCTCCGCGCCCTTGAAGCGCAGCCGCGTGATCGCATAGGCCGACAGGACGCTGGCGACGATCGACAGGAAGGTGGCGCCGACAGCGACATACATCGTGTTCCACAGCCAGCGCGGATACTGCGTCTCGAACAGCAGCTTGCTGATGTGCTTGAAGGTCGGATGAACCACCCAGAACGGGTTGAACTTCTCCATGTCGATGAGCTGCTCGTCCGGCTTGATGGACGTCAGCACCATCCAATAGAACGGGAACAGCAGCACCACGAGGATGATGAACAGCGGCAAATAAAGCGTAACGAGGCGCCGCGGCAGCGACTCCAGATAGCTCATGCCCTCGCTGTCGTCGCCGGTCGCGGTCTTCGATTGCAAGGTTGAATCAGTCATTGCTCGATCCTTGCTGCCATTTGCGGCGCTGCATTCCGAACCAGGAGATGGCGATGGCCGCCACCAGGAAGGGAATCATCGCGGTGGCGATCGCGGCGCCCTCGCCCAGCCGACCGCTGATGATGCCGCGCTGATAGCTCAGCGTCGCCATCAGGTGGGTGGCGTTGACCGGGCCGCCGCGGGTCAGCGCCCAGATCAACTGGAAGTCGGTAAAGGTGAACAGCACCGAGAACGTCATGACCACGGCGATGATCGGGGTCAGCAACGGATAGGTGATGAAGCGAAAGCGCTGCCAGTTGGTGGCACCGTCGAGCGTTGCGGCTTCATAGAGCGATGGCGAGACCGTCTGCAGGCCGGCCAACAGGGTGATCGCGACGAAGGGAACGCCGCGCCAGACATTGGCGAAGATCACGCTCGCCCGTGCCCAATCCGTGTCGCCGAGAAAGTTGATGTTGCTGTGGATCAAACCGAGTTTGATCAGCGACCACGAGATGATCGAGAACTGCGAATCGTAAATCCACCAGAACGCGATGGCCGACAGCACGGTCGGCACGATGAACGGGATCAGCACGATCGACCGGATCACGGCCTTGAACGGCATGTGCCTGTTCAACAGCAGCGCGAGATAGAGCCCGATCGCGAATTTGATGGCGCTTGCGATCAGCGTGTAAAGCAAGGTGTTGAACACCGACAGCCAGAAGATCGAGTCGTCCCACAGCCACTGGTAGTTCTCGACACCGACAAAGGCTCCGGCGCGACCGATGCGCTCGTCGGTGAAGCTCATCCAGACGCCGAGGCCGAGCGGATAGGCCAGGAACAGGATCAGGAACGCCGCCGTCGGCAGCATGAACCAGAACGCGGCCCAATTGCGGTTTCCGCTGAGCCGCGACCAAAGCGACGGCTCGCCTGCCGCGGCGGCTTGCGCCGGCATCGATGTCTGGACAGTGCTCATTCGCTCTCAACTCCGAATCAGACGGTGACGCGCGACCGATTTTGGATCGTGCGCCACCTCAGATCGCTCTTGAACTGATGCCGGCACGGCTTGCCGCGCCGGCCGTCACCTAGCGGAAGATGCGCTTGGCCGCGCGTTCGGCCGAGGCCATCGCGGTCTTCACATCCTCGCGTCCGGTGCAATAGTTCGCAAACATGTCGACCACGACGAAGTCGGCAATCGCGGCCGCCGCGTTTTCACTCATCTGCGCCTCGCCAGCCGGGGTCGACGCCGTCTGAGCCACGCTCCGATAGGGCGTCGTCTTCGGGTCGGCCGTCCAGACCGGGTTCTTGTCATAGTCGAGCAGGAAGTGCGACAGGTAGCCCTGCGCCGCTTCGACCCACGGATTGAACTGATCCGGCTCCAGCATGAAGGCCGTGAACGCCTTGCAAGCCTGCGGATACTTCGAGAAGCTGAAGATCAGGATCGGGAAGCCGAGATGCATCTCCCGCGTCTTGCCATCGAGACCGGCCGGCAGGTGGGCATGATTCATGTCTTCGGCGATCTGCGGATTTTCCTTCTTCGCCGTGACGTAGATCGAAATGCCGTTCACGGTGAGGTGAAGCTGCCCGGCAAGGAACGCCTTGTTGTTGGAGCTGTCGTTCCACGACGCGGTACCCGGCACGAAATTGTCATACAGGCCCTTGACGTATTCGAGCGACTTCGCGGTCTCCGGCGAGTTGACGACGACCTTGTTGTCCTTGTCGATCAGCTTGCCGCCATGCGCCCACAGCGCCCAATGCAGCCAGCCGTTGGCATCGCCCGAGGCGTGGCCAAGCGCCATGCCGGCCGGGGTGCCGTTCTTGTTCATGCCCTTTACGAGATCAGCGAAGCCGGCGAGATCCTTCGGGAACTCCTTGTGGCCGGCCTTTTCCATCGCAGCGACGCGATAATTGACCAGCCCGCCGGTGGCGGCGACCGGAATTCCGATCCACTTGCCGTTCAGCATGCCATACGCCTTGCCGGAATCGGCCCAGCCACCGCACTTCTTGCCGAGATAGTCGGCGACGTCGGTCACATCGACACACTTGCTCGGGAACAGGAAGGGCAGCGAATAGAGGCCCCACACCATGTCGAGGCCCTGCCCGGTATTGGCCGCGACCGACGCTTTCGGCTGGATATCGTCGTAGGACTCGTTGGAGACGTTGATCGTAACGTTGTTAGCCTTCTGGAACGCATCGACGATCTTCATGAAGGCCACGTCTTCGGCTTCCACGAAGCGCTTCCAGCGCAGCAGGTTGATCTTGGCGCCCGGCTCCGGCTTCCATTGCGACGTTTGCGCCCAAGCCTTGGCGTAGCCGAGCAGTTGATCGCTCGTCATCGTCGCCGCGGCGGCCAGCATGGTGGCGCCGCCCTTGAGCAACGAGCGGCGGTCAGTATCAAAAATCGACATTGGCAATTTTCTCCCGTTTTTTTGGTTGTCGCTTCAGACGTCGCTTGTCCCGCCCAAATACTGCGGGCCGGCATTCTCGTGATAAATGCGCTGACGCTGCCTGCGGGCGCGGCATCGCTCAGCCGTTCAGCCGCTTACCCGTCGAATCGTCGAACAGATGGACCAGCGCCGGATCCGGCTTGAGCCGAACCTTGTCGCCCGGGTTGAACAGATGGCGCTCGCGGAACACGGCCACCACCTGCTCGCCGCCGAGCTTGGCGAACACCTGGGTCTCCGAGCCGGTCGGCTCGACCACTACGATCTCGGCTTCGGCGCCGTCATCGGCGATGGTGAAATGCTCGGGCCGCACGCCGTAGACCGCGGGCTTGCCGTCGGAATTGGCCGGCGCCGATTTCAGCGGCAACTTGACGCCATTCGGTCCCTCGAAATAGGCGGCGCCGTTCACCTTGACGTTGCCCTTGAGGAAATTCATCGCGGGCGAGCCGATGAAGCCGGCGACGAACTGGTTCGCAGGCGTGTCGTAGAGCTCGAGCGGCGAGCCCATCTGCTCGACGATGCCGTCATGCATCACCACGATCTTGTCGGCCATGGTCATGGCCTCGATCTGGTCGTGGGTGACGTAGACGGTCGTGGTCTTCAGCCGCTGATGCAATTCCTTGATCTCGGTGCGCATGGCGACGCGCAGCTTGGCGTCGAGGTTCGAGAGCGGCTCGTCGAACAGGAATACCTGCGGATCGCGCACGATGGCGCGGCCCATTGCGACGCGCTGGCGCTGGCCGCCGGAGAGCTGGCGCGGATAGCGATCGAGCAGCGGCGTCAGCGCAAGGATTTCCGCGGCGCGCTTGACGCCGCTCGAGATTTCCTCGGGCTTGGCGCCGCGCAGCTTCAGCGAGAAGCCCATATTGTCGGCGACCGTCATGTGCGGGTAGAGCGCGTAGTTCTGGAACACCATCGCAATGTCGCGCTCTTTGGGCTGGACATTGTTGACGACGCGGTCGCCGATCGAGATCGTTCCAGAGGTGATGTTCTCAAGTCCCGCCAGCATGCGCAGCAGGGTCGACTTGCCGCAGCCGGAGGGGCCGACCAGAACGACGAACTCGCCGTCCTCGATCGGGATCGACACGCCGTGCAGGACTTCAAAATTGCCGAACGATTTCCGCACGTCGCGAATCTGGACCGACGACATCCACTTCCCTCCTCAAGTTCCCGACGGCGTACGACAAGTGCCGCCACCGCTCTGTTTTGTTCCGGCCACGCTGGGTACGCGGCTCTGTTGGACTTGCGTTATTGTCCGCAGTTTATCCGGTTTTGGCAATCGTTCGATTAGCAATCGCTTGGTAGCGCTGTCAATATCGGTTTGTCTGCGACGAAGGTCGTGATATGAGCGGCAAATGGCCCGAAAACACATCACGCCAGGCAAGATCCGGCTCACCGAAGTCGCGAAACTCGCCGGCGTCAGTCCGATTACGGCCTCGCGCTTCTTCAGGAATCCGGATGCGCTCTCGGCCGGCAAGCGCGCCCGGGTCGAGAGTGCGGCAAAAGAACTCGGTTACGTGCCCAATCTCGCGGCACGTGCGCTTGCGTCGCAGCGCACCGAGGTGATCGGTGTCCTGATCCCGTCGTTGACCAACAATGTGTTCGCCGACGTGCTGCGCGGCATCTATGACGCGCTCGACGGCAGCCGCTACAGCATTCAGCTCGCCAACACCCGCTACAGCATCCTCCAGGAAGAGCGCCTGCTGCGTCTTTTTCTGGCACAGAAGCCGGCCGGGCTGATCGTCACCGGCATCAACCAGACCGCGGATTCCCGCCGCATCATGGAAACCGTCGATTGCCCGATCGTGCAAATCATGGAGGTCGGGCCCTCCCCGATCGACATGATGATCGGATTTTCGCATTTTGACGCGGCAAAAGCCGCAATTGCCCACCTTCTCGCGCAGGGCAACCGGAGGATCGGCTTCCTCGGCGCACGAATGGATCCGCGGGTGCAGCGGCGGCTTGACGGCTATCGCGCCGCGATGACCGAGGCGGCGCTGTTCGATCCGCAGCTCATCGTCACGACCGCGATTCCAACCTCGGTGACATTGGGCGGGACGCTGTTTGCCGACCTGCTCGCCAAGACGCCCGACATCGACGCGGTGTTCTGCGTCAATGACGACCTTGCGCTCGGCGCGCTGTTCGAATGCAAGCGCCGTCACGTGGCGGTGCCGGAGCAGATGGCGATCGTCGGCTTCAACGACCTCGAATTCATGGCGTCGAGCGAGCCGACGCTGAGCAGCGTGCGGACCAATCGCTACGAAATGGGCAGAAACGCTGCCATGATGGTGATCGAGACACTCGAAGGACGCCGGCCCACTGACCCCGTCGTCGATCTGGGCTTCAGTGTCATGGAACGGCAAAGCTCGGCGCGACGCAGCTGACATCAGCCCGACACCAGCCCGTCACATGGGACGCGAAAAATGACAAAATGGTAGCGCAACCAAGTGCCTTCAACTAAGGTCCAATCCATCCAGTGAAACACCTGTGCGTGATCGTCGAGGTTTGTAATGCGTGACGATTTGCGCAAGGTACAACACGTTGAACCAGAGCCCTTGAATGGGCCCATCAAGAGTTTGCATTGCGGGAGAAACCAATGACAAAACCCCACACCAACGGGCACAGCGCCGCAGGCGAGACCAGCAAGGGCAAGGGCCGCAGGCTCCGCTCCCAGGAATGGTTCGACAACCCGCACAATCCCGGCATGACCGCGCTCTATCTCGAGCGCTATCTGAACTACGGCCTGACCCGCGAGGAATTGCAGTCGGGCAAGCCGATCATCGGCATCGCCCAGACCGGCAACGACCTGTCGCCCTGCAACCGGCATCACCTCGAGCTCGCGCACCGCGTCCGCGAGGGCATCCGCGCCGCCGGCGGCATCGCCATGGAGTTTCCGACCCATCCGATCCAGGAGACCGGCAAGCGCCCGACCGCGGCGCTCGACCGCAACCTCGCCTATCTCGGCCTGGTCGAGATCCTGTTCGGCTATCCGCTCGACGGCGTGGTGCTGACCACCGGCTGCGACAAGACCACCCCGGCTTGCATGATGGCGGCGGCGACCGTCAACCTGCCGGCGATCGTGCTGTCGGGCGGCCCAATGCTGAACGGCTGGCACGAGGGCCAGCGCACCGGCTCCGGCACGGTGGTGTGGAAGGCGCGCGAGCGGCTCGCTGCGGGCGAGATCGACTATGAGCAGTTCATCGAGATCGTGGCCTCCTCGGCCCCGTCGGTCGGCCATTGCAACACCATGGGCACCGCCTCCACGATGAACTCGCTCGCGGAAGCGCTCGGCTTCTCGCTGCCGGGCTGCGCGGCGATCCCGGCGCCCTATCGCGAGCGCGGCCAGATCGCCTACGAGACTGGCAAGCGTATCGTCGACATGGTCTGGGACGACTTGAAGCCGTCGGACTTCCTGACCCGCGAGGCGTTCGAGAACTGCATCGTGGTCAACTCCGCGATCGGCGGCTCGACCAACGCGCCGATCCACATCAATGCGCTGGCGCGCCATGTCGGCGTCGAGCTGTCGATCGACGACTGGCAGAAATACGGCCATGACGTGCCGCTGCTCGTGAACATGCAGCCGGCCGGCTTCTATCTCGGCGAGGAATATCACCGCGCCGGCGGCGTGCCGTCGGTGGTGCGCGAGCTGATCAAGCACAAGCGCATCCATGAAGGCGCCCTCACCGTCAACGGCCGCACCATGGGCGAGAATTGCAAGGAAGCGCCGAAGCCCGACGGCGACGTGATCTGGGGCTACGACAAGCCGCTGGTGAAGGACGCCGGCTTCCTTGTGCTGCGCGGCAATCTCTTTGATTCCGCGATCATGAAGACCAGCGTGATCTCGAAGGAATTCCGCGACCGCTATCTGTCCAACCCGAAGGATCTGAACGCCTTCGAGGGCCGCGCCATCGTGTTCGAGGGCCCGGAGGACTATCACGCGCGGATCGAGGATCCCGCGCTCGACATCGACGAGCACTGCGTGCTGTTCGTGCGCGGCACCGGCCCGATCGGCTATCCGGGCGGCGCTGAGGTCGTGAACATGCAGCCGCCGGCGGCACTGATCAAACGCGGCATCCTGTCCCTGCCCTGCATCGGCGACGGAAGGCAGTCCGGGACCTCGGGCTCGCCCTCGATCCTCAACGCCTCGCCCGAAGCGGCGGCCGACGGTGGGCTCGCGATCCTCGAGACCGGCGACAAGGTGCGCATCGACCTCAACAAGGGCAGCGCCAACATCATGATCTCGGAGGATGAGTTGCGCACCCGCCGCGCCGAGCTGAAGGCCAAGGGCGGCTTCCCGCACCCGGCCAACCAGACGCCGTGGCAGGAGCTCTACCGCCAGACCGTCGGTCAGCACGCGACCGGCGCCTGCCTCGAGCTCGCGACGCGCTATCACGACATCGCAGGCAAGATCGGCGTGGCGCGGGATAATCACTAAACATCACCATCATTCCGGGATGGTGCGGTAGCACCAGACCCGGAATCTCGAGATTCCGGGTTCGCGCTGCGCGCGCCCCGGAATGACGGTCAAGAGAGAAGGAAGAAACGCATGTCCAATCGACTGAAGGGAAAGCGCGCCGTCGTCACCGCCGCGGCGGCCGGTATCGGGCGCGCATGCGCGATCGCATTCGCGCGTGAAGGCGCGACCGTAATCGCCACCGACATCAACGAGAGCGGCATCGCCACCCTGGGCAAGGACGGCATCGCCGAGACCGCACGGCTCGACGTTCGCAGCACCGCCGAGGTCAACGCTTTCGCCAAGCGCGTCGGCAAGATCGACATCCTGCTCAATGCGGCGGGCTTCGTGCATCACGGCACCATTCTGGAGTGCTCGGACGAGGACTTCGACTTCTCGTTCGATCTCAACGTCAAGTCCATGCACCGGACCATCAAGGCGTTTCTGCCTGCGATGCTGGCAAGCGGCGGCGGCAGCATCGTCAACATTTCGTCCTGCGCGGCATTGCGGCCGCCGGCCAACCGTTATGTCTACAGCGCGTCGAAGGCGGCAGTTTCGCTGCTCACGCGCGCGGTTGCGCTCGACTTCATCACCCAGGGCATCCGCTGCAACAGCATCTGCCCGGGTACCGTGGAAACGCCTTCGATGCTTGATCGCGCCGCCGCCGCAGGCCCGGACGGACGCGAGAAGTTCGTCGCCCGCCAGAAGATGGGCCGACTCGGCACCGCCGAGGAAATCGCGGCCATGGCGGTGTATCTTGCAAGCGACGAGGCCGCATTCACCACCGGCGTCGACATGGTCGTCGACGGCGGCTTCATGCTCTGACCTTCAAACCTCTCCCCGCTCTTTGCGAGGAGAGGTCGGAAGCGAAGCTTCCGGGTGAGGGGCGAGGCGCAATACCTCCGCACCAGTATGCGGAGACAACCCCTCACCCCAACCCTCTCCCCGCAAGTGCGGGGCGAGGGAGCAGAACGTCCGTGCGGCCGCACCGAGGAAACGTCAAAGGACAACACCAATGAACAAGATCGATCTCAACAGCCGCTGCGCCGTCGTCACCGGCGGCGCGCAAGGCTTCGGCCGCGCCATCACCGAGCGCTTCGTCGCATCCGGCGCCAGGGTCGCGATCTGGGATTTCGACCAGCCGCTGGCCGAGAAGACCGCCAGGGCGATCGGCGAGAACGTGATCACGATCAAGACTGACGTCACCGATCCCGCCGCGGTCGACGCCGCGCGCGACCAGACGCTGCGGGCGTTCGGCAAGATCGACATTCTCGTCAACAACGCCGGTATCACCGGAGCCAACAAGCCGGTATGGGAAACCGATCTCGACGATTGGCGCAGGGTGATGCGCATCAATCTCGAGGGGCCCTTCATCTGCTGCAAGGCGATCGTGCCGACCATGATCGGCCAGAAATACGGCCGCATCGTCAACATCGCCTCGGTCGCTGGCAAGGAAGGCAATCCGAACGCCGCGCATTATTCGTCGTCGAAAGCCGGCCTGATCGCGCTCACCAAATCGCTCGGCAAGGAGCTCGCGCACCACGACATCCTGGTCAACGCGGTGACACCGGCCGCGGCAAAGACCGCGATCTTCGACCAGATGACGCAAGCGCACATCGACTTCATGCTGTCGAAGATTCCGAAAGCCCGCTTCGTGCAAGTCGAGGAGCTCGCCGCGATGGTGGCGTGGCTGGCGTCGGAAGATTGCGCGTTCTCGACCGGCGCGGTGTTCGACATCTCCGGCGGACGGGCGACGTACTAACTCCCGCGCCTCGCTGGCTGCCGAAGCGCCGTGACAAGATGATCGGCGAGCAATGACGCCGCGCGCGCGAGGTGGGGCGCGCGATGCAGACGGATCTCTGCGCGCGGCAGCCGGGGCATGCCGTCGCGCGCGGTCAGGCGCCGCAACGTCGGCGGAAAGGTCCCCGACTTCACAACCGTCACGGCAAGACCCTGCGCCGCGATCGCCTCGACGGCGGACAGGCTGTGGCTGACGAAGGCGAGCCGCCACGGCCGGCTCGCTTCGTCCAGCGCCTGCATCGCCCAGCTCCGAAACAGACAGCCCTGCGGATAGAGCGCGACCGGCAGCGGGTCGAGCTCCTCGACACGATGCGTGGTGCTGGCGGCCCACACCGCCTGCTCGGTGCGCAGCAACTCACCCTCGCCGCGCCCCTCGGGGTGCATCGCGATCACGAGGTCAAAGGCTTCGCCGAGCCGGTCCGTCATCGACGATGTCAGCCCGGTCTCCATCTCCACATGGATCAGCGGATAGTTGGCGATGAACTCCTTGAGCAGCGGCGGGACGATCAGCGTCCCGTAATCGTCCATCACGCCAAGGCGCACCCGCCCGTCGATGCCATGCTCGCGCACCCGGCCGATCGCTTCGGCGTTGAGGCTCAGAATGCGGCGGGCGTAACCGATTAGCCCCTCGCCGGCCGCGCTCAGATCGACACTGGATGTGCTGCGGTGAAACAGCTCGGCCTGCAGCCGCTCCTCCAGCCGCTTCACCTGCATGCTGACGGCGGATTGGGTCCGGTTCAGCGCCGCGGCGGCGCGGGTGAAGGAGCGATGGTCCGCCACCGCGACAAAGGCTTGCAGAAGGTCCGGGTCCAGGACGGGCGCACTCATCACGATCCGTGATTTGATTGATCAAATCTATTCCATTCCATGATTATCGCCCCTTCCCTAGATTACGCAAGCAAAACAGGGAGATCGAAGCGGGATGGGTGAGATCTGGGGGGTGTTGGCCGCGGTTGCGTCGAGTGCGCTCGGCGGAACCTCGATCGGGGCGACGCGGTTTCTGGTCGGCGCGATCGATCCGCTGGCGATCGGCGCGTTCCGCTTCGGCATCGGCGTCCTGCTGTTGCTGCCGCTGGCGCTGCTGCAGCGTGGAAACTGGCCGCCGCGGCGCGACTGGCCAGGTGTCACCGGCCTCGGCCTGCTGTTCTTTGCGGCGTTTCCAATCCTGTTCAATGCATCGCTCATCTTCACGACGGCCGCCCGCGGTGCGCTTGCGCTCTCGACGCTGCCGCTGCTGACGATGCTGGTCGGTGCCGCGCTCGGCGCCGAGCCGCTCACCGCGCGAAAGACCACCGGCGTGCTGGTCACCATCCTGGGCGTCTCGATGGCGCTGCTCTCCGGGCTCACCACGGCGCCGCCGGGCGCCTGGCGCGGCGATCTGTTGATGGTCGCGGCCGCGCTGTGCATGGCGCTCTACAGCATCTGGTCGAAGCCCTATATCCGCCGCTCCGGCCCGATCTCCTTCACCACGCTCGCCATGGCTGCCGGGGCCGCGGTCCTGATAACAGGCTCTCTGCTGCGCGGCAGTTTCGCGCCGGTTGCGGAGTTCGGTGCGCCGCAATGGTTCGGCGCGACCTATCTCGGCGCGTTCGGCGCAGCACTCACCTTCTATCTCTGGGCCTTCGCGCTGGAGCGGACGACGCCAACTCGGGTGGCCATATCAGTCACCGTCAATCCGATCGCCGCCTCGCTGGTCGGCGCGGCCCTGCTCGGCGAGCCGCTGAGCTGGAATCTGATGGCCGGCATCGTCACGGTGTTTGCCGGCATCTGGATCGCGACGACCCAGGCGCAACAGGCACGCGCGGTCACGCCGGACATACCCTGACCCGCGGCCACGCCCCCGCAAGGCCGTCCGCGAATCCGTGCTAGCCTGAGGCTCCGGTCAAAGCCAACCCGAGGCGGCAAGCCATTGAACATTTCCCTCTACGACGTCTCCGTCTGGGTGCTGCCGCTGGTGATCGCCATCACCTTCCACGAAGCGGCGCACGGCTTCGTCGCGCACCGGCTCGGCGACGACACCGCCTGGAAGCTCGGCCGCGTCAGCTTCAATCCGCTGAAGCATATCGATCCGTTCGGCACGCTGATCCTGCCCGCGATGCTGCTGCTCGCGCATTCGCCGTTCCTGTTCGGCTACGCCAAGCCGGTGCCGGTGAACTTCCGCAACCTCAACCATCCCAAGCTCGACATGGTGTGGGTGGCGCTCGCCGGCCCGGTCACCAACATCATCCTCGCGACCGCGGCGGCGCTGGCATTCCACGCGCTGCCATTGGTTCCCGCGGATGCGGCAAAATGGACCGCGGACAATCTGAAAAACGCCTTCCTGATCAACATCGTGCTTGCGATCTTCAACATGATGCCGATCCCGCCGCTGGATGGCGGCCGGGTCGCCGTCGGGCTGCTGCCGCGGCCGTTGGCGGTTCCGCTCGCCCGGCTGGAGCCCTACGGCATGCTGATCCTGATCGGCCTGTTGATCCTGCTGCCCGTGATCGGCAGGCAGATCGGCCTAAATCTTGATGTTATTTCAACGATACTGCGAACTCTGACCGGCTATGTAATCAACGCCCTTCTCCTCATTACCGGAAACACATAGCCTTGATTTGCGGATGACCCGATCGGAAAGTCGGAACCCAATCTTCCTACTCATGCGCAGGGACGGGAACGCTTCGAGGCCATGGTGATCAAAGCTGCCGATATGCTGATTGCACGACGCGCCGACACCCGCGCGCGGGCGGACTTTGCAACGTGGAAGATGATGGCGAAGCTGAACGGCGCCTCCGCCCTGCCGCCGGAAGCGCAGAATTTCCTGGCCATCTACAAAAAGCTGCTAGACCAGATGAGCGACGCCGACGCGGGCGAGGCGACGATCCAGGAGATGTATCGCACCTACTACGCGGAGATGGGCGGCGCCGGCAAAGCACCCGAGGTTCCGGCACGCTCGCGCGAACCGGCCGCCGACACCGGCAACGTCACCGCGTTCCGACGCCTGCCCGCCAAGAAAGCGGCCACCGCTGCCCCGAACGCCAAGCGTCCGATGCCGGTGGCGCTGATCTTCGCCTGCCTTGTCGTGGTCTACGTCGCGATCCGCTACTACTGGAAATAGCGCGGTCCGCGCTTCAGCCCATTTCCGCTTTCATCGTCGACGCGCGCAGCGCTGCGGCGTCGCGTCGCGCGTCACTGGCCGCTTAATCGCCGCAGCGTGGAATATCGCGCGCGATCGACCGCGCCTGTGCCCTAGGCGATGCGACCGATGCCGGGCATAATGAGGAACTCAAAAACAAAAATCATACTGGAGGGAAGATGAAGCGTTCCATTGCAGCCTCGATCAAGACGGCCCAAGTCATGACAGCGTTGGTCATGACGACGAGCCTCGTGCTCGCCGGCAGCGCGTCGGCGCAGACCATGGACAAGGTCGCCAAGGTCGGCGCCCTCGGCGATCAGTCCGGTCTCTATCAGGATATCGGCGGTCCCGGCTCGACGGTGGCGGCGCAGATGGCGATCGAGGATTCCGGGCTGCTGGCCAAGGGCTGGAAGATCGACCTGATCTCGGCCGATCACCAGAACAAGCCCGACGTCGCGGTCAACATCGGCAAGCAGTGGATCGATGTAGAGAAGGTCGACGTGTTCGTCGATCTCGCGGCCTCCAATGTCGGGCTCGCGATCGCCAACCTCGCCAAGGACAAGAATGTCGTCAACCTGAACTCCGGCTCGGGCTCGTCCGACCTCACGGGATCGCAGTGCACGCCCAATACGGTGCACTGGTCGTACGACACCTACATGCTCGCCAACGGCACCGGACGGGCGCTGGTCAAATCCGGCGGCGATACCTGGTTCTTCATCTCGGCGGACTATGCGTTCGGCCAGGCGCTCGAACGCGACACCACCGGGGCCGTCACCGCAGGCGGTGGCAAGGTGCTCGGCAGCATCAAGCATCCGCTCAACACGGCTGACTTCTCGTCCTTCCTGCTGCAGGCGCAGAGTTCGAAGGCCAAGGTCATTGGCCTTGCCAATGCCGGCGGCGACACCACCAACGCCATCAAGCAGGCCGCCGAGTTCGGCATCGTCTCGGGCGGCCAGAAGCTCGCAGGCATGCTGATGTTCCTGACCGACGTGCACTCGCTCGGCCTCAACGTCGCGCAGGGGCTGAATTTCACCGAGAGCTTCTACTGGGACATGAACGACCAGACCCGCGCCTTCTCGAAGCGCTTCATGGAGCGGTTCAAGAAAAACCCGCCGACCATGGTGCAGGCCGGCGTCTATGCCTCGCTGATCCATTACTTCAAGGCGCTGGAAGCGCTCGGCGGCAATCCGCATGACGGCCGCGCCGTCGTCGCCAAGATGAAAGAGCTGCCGACCGACGATCCGCTGTTCGGCAAGGGGTCGATCCGGATCGACGGCCGCAAGATCCACCCCGCCTATCTGTTCGAGGTGAAGAAGCCGTCGGAATCAAAGTATCCGTGGGACTATTACAAGCTGGTGGCGACCATCCCCGCGGATGAAGCCTTCCTGCCGCTCGAGAAGAGCGCCTGCCCGCTGGTGAAGAAGAGCTGAGCCGCCGCTATTCCGGGTCTCGCGAGACTAGTGCCCGGAGTTCATCGATCCGCCGAGCATGCGGCACAATGGATTCCGGGTTCGCGACTTCGTCGCGCCCCGGAATGACAGCGGTTACTTCTTCGGCTTGTTGAAGGTAACGGGAAGAGTGAAGGAGAACTGGTCTTCGGTCAGTCCGGCCGGCGGCGCGGGCACCGGATCGGAACGATGGACCATCGAGACCGCGGCGTCGTCGAATGCGACGTCCCCCGACGTTTCCATCACGGCAACGGACAGGACCTTGCCGAGACGATTGAGCACCAGGGCAAGCTTGACCTTGCCCTCTTTGGCCTTGACGCTCTCCGGGAACTTCTTGTGCAGGTCGAGGTAGGCGCTGATCTTCTTGCCCCATTTGGCCGTCAGCGCGAGCTTGTCCTTGCCGATGCCGGGGTTGGGGGCCTTGGTGGTGTCCGACTGACGCGCGTCCTCCAGCTTGGTCGGCGCGGCCGCTTCCGAGGCCTGCTGCGCTTCCTGGGCGTTGGTCTCGACCTTGGCGACCTTGGCCTCGTCCTCCTTCTGCTTCTTGGCGGTGTCCTCCGTCACGATGCGGTCGGGGTCGTCGGCCTCAATCGGCTTGGCCTGAGGCAGGTCGGTGTCCTTCACCTCGGCCTTCTGCTGCGCCATCTCCTGCACGGCCTGCTGCTCGTCAGCCGGCGCACCGGGCGGTGCGGCATCATCGGGCACGTCAGGAGAGGCGAGCTCGATGGCATATTCCGCGCCGGCGGCACCAAGCCCCTCGTCGCCGTCGTCGCCGCGCAAATTCGTCAGCGCCAGCGCTGCGCCACCCAGATGCAGCCCGACCGCCGTCACCGCGGCGATCACCCAGAGCCGCTTCGACGTCCGCAGATCAAGATCAGGGTTGGTGGACATCGCTGTTCGCCGTCAGGGTTTGGCCGGCTCGGCCTGCGGCGCCGCGGGCGCTCCGGGCAGACCCTCGAGCGCAACCAGTTTGACATGCGAGTAGCCGCCGGAGCGCAAGAGCTCCATCACGCCCATCAGCTCGCCATAGGGCACCATGCGATCGGCTCGCAGGAACACGTATTTGTCCCTGGTCATGTCGGGCACCGCATCGAGCGAATTGACCAGGTCGGCCCGCTTCACCGCGTTCTCTCCGATCGCCAGCGTGAGATCCGGCTTGATGCTGAGATAGGTCGGCTTGTCCGGCTTCTTCTGCGGCGTTGCGCTGGAGGTCGGCAGATCGATCGGCAGATCGACGGTCGAGAGCGGCGCCGCCACCATGAAGATGATCAGCAGCACCAGCATCACGTCGATGAACGGCGTGACGTTGATCTCGTGGGATTCCGCGAAATCGTCGTCGCCATCGTTCTCGGAGATCGAGACTGCCATCGCCTACTCCGCCGCCGCGGCGCGCGGATGCGCGGTGCGCGGAACGTCGCCGGGAACGCTGCCATGGGTGCGATCGAGATCGCGCGACAGGAGCCGTCCCGCCGCGCCCGAGGCGCGGTTGACGAGTTCGAGATAGACCTTCGTGACGCGCGAGAAATGGTTGTAGATGATAACCGCCGGGATCGCCGCGACGAGGCCGATCGCGGTTGCGAGCAGCGCTTCCGCGATGCCGGGCGCCACCACCGCAAGGTTCGTCGTCTGCGACTTCGAAATGCCGATGAAGCTGTTCATGATGCCCCAGACCGTGCCGAACAGGCCGACGAAGGGCGACGTCGCACCGATGGTCGCAAGCAGGCCCATGCCGACGCGGATCTTGCGGGCTTCGGCGCGCACGATTTCCGCAAAGCTCGACGCGGCGCGCTCCTTGATGCCGGCGTCGCTCGAGATGCCCGCCGACAGTCGTCCCTCGCGCATCGCGGCCGCAATGAACGACGACAGCACGCTGCCCTTGGCGCCGAGTGCGAACTGCGCTTCTGCCAACGACCGCGATTCAGCGATCTTGGCGAGCGCGCCGCGCAGCTTGCTCTGCGCCACGGTCAGCTCGACCATCTTGGCGATGAACACGGTCCAGGTCACGAGCGAGGCGAAAGCGAGACCGAGCATCACCGCCTTCACGATGATGTCTGCGTTCAGGAACATGTTCCACGGCGACAATTCGTGCAGACCGGTGCTGGTCGACTTCAGCACCTTGCCATCGCCGTTCGCAGACGCGGCCGGCGACACATCGAGTGCGGTCGGTGCGGGAGCTGCTGCGGCAGGTGCCGCCGCGGCCTGAGTTTGCTGGGCCTGGGCTTGCGGCGCCGGCTGGGCCACCGGCGCGGTCTGGGCAGGTGCCGCTGGCTGGGCCTGCGCCGCCGGCGGCTGAGCCGCGGGTGCGGACTGGGCCCGGGTCACGGGCGCGGGCTGCGCGGCAGGCGCCGTCTGCTGCTGCGCCGAGGACGGCGCAATCAGCATCAGCATCGCCAGCGAGGCGATCATGGCGGATGCAGCGGGGAACTTGAATGTCATCATCAGTTACACTTCAGCCCAGTGACGGATCAGGTTGTGATAAATCCCGGTCAATTTGACCGTTTCAGGGTCATCGCGGCCCAGCCGCTCCACCAGAGCCTGGATCGCAGTATCGAGATCAAAGATCAGGCTGCGCGCGTGGGCATCCCGTACCATGCTCTGCAGCCAGAAAAAAGACGCTACCCGCACTCCCCGCGTGACCGGCGTGACCAGATGCAAGCTGGACGCAGGATAAACCACGAGATCGCCTGCCGGCAGCTTGATTTCATGGGATCCATAGAGGTCCTCGATGACGAGCTCGCCGCCATCGTACTCTTCCGGCTCCGATAAAAACAGCGTGACCGACAGGTCGGTGCGGATCCGCATGCCTGTCAGCCTGTCGCCCCGCACCGCATTATCGACATGCAGGCCGAAATGGTGCCCGTCGCTTGCGGCATAGCGGTTGAACAAGGGTGGAAAGATTCTAAGCGGGATCGCCGCCGAGATGAAGCGCGGACTTGCCGACAGCGCCGACAGGATCCGGTTGCCGAGCTGCCGCGCGACTTCGCTGTCGGGCGGCAGCTGCTCGTTGCGCTTGACCATCGCGGACGCGGCACCCGCGGTCGAGCGGCCGTCCTCCCAATCGCTGGCATCCATGATGCGGCGGAAGTCCGCCACATCAGCCTTGCTCAATACATTGGGAATACAGACCAGCATCTCGTGCCGCGAAGCCTCCGTCAGTAACGCGCAGACACAACCAGATACGCAGCGCGTCCCGGCGCTTCGAGCACGAACGGTGCTGCGCTCTGGTACAGCGCGTCGTAGTAGCGCTTGTCGAAGATGTTGTTGACGAACAGCTTCACGGTCCAATGCTTGTCGATCTTGGCCTCGGCAAAGGCGTCGAAGCGCCAATAGCTCGGGATCGACGTGCCCTGGTTTGCCGCGAGGAAGGTGCCGCCGTACATCTTGGAACGATACACCGCCTGCCCGCCGATTTCCCACATATCGGTCAGTTGGTATTTCGAGAGCATGCTGAACGACTGATGCGCCACGTTGGCGAGCGGCAAGCCGACGTTCGAAGTGTACAGAATCGTGTTAGCCGGCGGAATATTCGATTTGGTCACCTCCGACTGCATTAACACGAGGCCACCGAACACGCTCCACTTGTCGGTGATCTTGCCGCCCACTCCGAGGTCGATGCCCCGGATGCGATAGGCCGCGCCTGCGCTGATGCAGGAGACAGTTCCGGTCGTACCAGCCGGATAAGGACATGCGGCGGTTGCAGTCGCCGCGGTGACGTTCATGGATTCGCGCGCGTTCTCCTTCTCAGTCTGGAACAGCGCCGCCGTAACCAGCAAATGACGATCGAACAACTCCCACTTGGTGCCGACTTCAATCGCCTTGTTTTTCTCCGGCCCGAATATCTGGTTTGGATTGCCGTTGAGAACTGGCGCGATGCCACCATACTGAATGCTCGTGCCGTCAAACTCCGCGCCGACGGGGTTGGATGACGTGGCATAGGCGGCATAGACGCTCCCGTTCGGCAACGGCTTGAGCGTCAAGCCGAGGTTGAAGTTCGGCATGCCGTAGTCTTGCTGTTGCTGACCGAAGACGTTCGCGACACCATTGACCGTACCATAGCCGCTGGTCTTGATGGTGTAGTCGTCATAGCGGACGCCGCCATTGAGGATGACGAAGTCGTTGTAGTTGGCGGAATCCATCACGTATCCGCTCACGGTGTCGATACCGATCTTGGTCGGCCGTCCGCTGAGGCTCGCGCTGTTCGTAAACGGGATGTTTGTGTATTGCGGGTTGAAGACGCTGACACCGGAGAGTGAGCCGCTCCCTGTGAAAGACGATGTACCGGTGGTTATTTCGGAGGCAAGGCCAGTGAAGCTGTCGATCGAAGACCGCTCGTTGTCGTATTCGACGCCCGCCGTCGTCGTGTGTTTGAAGCCGAGCCCATCGACCGATTTGTAGGTCGCCTCGGTCTGGTTGGCGAACACGTCGGTAACCTGGAAGCGGCTCTGCGGGTTGGCGCTCAGCGTATATGCTGTGAACGGTGCACCCGCGGCCAGCGTCGGCGATTCCGGCAGCGTGCCGATGTATTTCTGGGTCGAACGCGATTCGCGGATCTTGTTGCTGATCGTCAGGTCCGGCGTGATCTGCACCTCGGCGTTGATCGTGCCGATGTCCTGCCCGGTCCTGAAGAAGTCGCGATTGACGAACCCGTAGAAATTGTTGCGGTTGACGCCGAAGTCCGGGAACGGGCCGCCGGCCGTGCTCGCCGTGCTCGGCCGGTAGTACGGCACGCCGAAATCCGGGATACCAGTGAGTTCGGTGTGGATGTAGTTGCCGCTGATCTTCACCGCATCGACCGGCTTCCAGGTCGCAGCGACGAAACCACCATCGCGATTGTCGGTGACATAGCTGCGGCCGGCGACGCCGGCATCCTGGAACAGGCCGCCGGCGCGGATCGCCAGCGTCGGGCTGATCACCTGGTTGACATCGAGCGTCACCCGCTTGGTGCGATCGGTGCCGAACGAGGTGTCCATGTTGTAGAAGCTGTTCTCGGTCGTCGCCTGCTTGGTGACGATGTTGATCGCGCCGCCGGTCGTGCCGCGCCCCGCGAAGGACGAGCCCGGGCCGCGCAGGATCTCGACCTGCTCGGTGAAGAAGTTCTCGCGGACACTGACGCCGGCGTCGCGCACGCCGTCGATGAAGATATCGTTGCGCGCATCGAAGCCGCGGATGAAGAAGCGGTCGCCGAAGGCATTGCCGCCCTCGCCCGTACCGAGCGTGACGCCGGCCGTCGACAGGATCGCCGATTTCAGCGAGGTGGCGTTCTTGTCCTCGAGCACGTCCTTGGTCAGTACCGTGACCGACTTCGGCGTGTTCAGGATCGGCTCGGGATACTTCCCGGAGGCCTGCAAACGGTCGCCCTTGTACGGCGCGGCCGGATCGGCGTAGCGGTCGCGGTCAGCGGGAAGACCGCCGGCGTTGGGAAACGGCACTGGCGCCTGCTGGGCCTGCTGATTGCTGCGGCGTGCGGCGCGGCGCAACGCGTTGCGGGCGCGGACCTGGTCCGACGTGGGCTTTGACGTGACGGGCCGCGGACGCGCGACCGGGGCGTCCACATTCACCGGCGGCAGGCTGGATTGCTGCGCCTCAGCCCCAGAAAACGACGCCACCGCGATCAGGCTCGCGACAGCGGAGACCTTCGTGGCGGAACAACCCGTATCATCAGCCGAACCGATCGCCGCATCGAAGCGCAGCGATCTCGGCGCCTTCACATTGCTCATTTCTTGCACGCCCCCAGAAAAGCAAGTCCGTTCGCAAAATCACCGTGCGACGAACTGTCTCTTTCGGTTATCGAGCGCGACTTTCTTTGTCAATGCGAACAGCGCCACAGTTGGCTTGAATCGCCCCAATTCAAAGCGATTCTAATCTGTGGTTTGAAATCGTTCTAAACTCCAATTTTTAAGCGTTCTAATAATCGTTCTAAACTAGTACCAAGGCGTCTCGCCAATCACTCGGCGCTTGGAGGCTTCATCAGCGAGAACAGCTCGTCGATGGTCCGCTGCGCGACCTGCCGCACGCGGTCGCTGTTCTCGAGACCGGCGATATTGACGCCGCCAACGACCGCTTTGATCTCGTCGCGGAAGTCGGTGAGAAAGCGCAGCGGGTCACGCTGCTCGTTGGCGACGCGCGCGATCAACCCGGTGACCAGGATCTGGCATGCCATCATGCGTCCGTTCAACTCGTCCATCGCTGCCCTCATCCTCTCGCATCGTCGCTGCGCGATATGAACGACATCCCGCAGCGTTTCAACCACGTCGCGCAAGCCGCACCAGGTGAACGGATGGAGAGCAGGTCTGGACGCGGCGAGGCGCGCGCTATTTCGCGGCGATGTGCCCGGCATCCTCGCCGAGCGCCTTGATGCGATCCTTGACCTCGCGCAGCGTGGCCAGTCCGCTCTCGACATGCTTGTCCGATACGTCGCGGAGCACGTCGCCGGCGATCTCATCGCGCAGACTGTCGAGATCGTCGACGAGGCGGCGCCCGCTCTTGGTCAGGAACAGGCGATTGGCGCGGCGATCCCTGGGATCGGGACGGCGTTCGAGCAGGCCATGTTCGACGAGGCGGTCAAGCAGCCGCACCAGCGAGATCGGCTGCAACTCGAGCACGTCGGCGAGATCGACCTGGGACAGTCCCTCCTGCTCGCGCAGGCGGAAGAGCACGATCCATTGTGCGCGCGTGGTGCCTCGCGCCTTGGCGCGATGATCGATATAGTTGCGCAGCAGCCTGGAACTCTCGACGAGCTGCGCAATGAACTGGCGTTTGAGATCGCGCGACATGGGGGTCCTCGGAGCGTTTCCCGGGCGGAATGTTTCTGCTCGTTTCTGACCTAAACCTTTCCAAATGTTTAGGATTCTCAAGCCTTGGTGTGTTTACACATTAAGTGCACGCATATTATATCCGCAAGCTCTGTGAACCGTTTCGATCACCCTTTATTGTTACGTCGAGCCCAAGAGTCCGCATGTCAAAGTCACGCACCATCGGTTGGGTCTTAGTGATCGCTGCGGTTGGCGCGGCCGGTTATTTCGGCTGGCAGAAACACACGAACGACCTGCAGGCGGCTGAAGCCGCGCAGAAGCGGTCCGCCCAGCGCCCGGCCGTGCCGGTCAAGATCGCGCCGGTCGAGAAGGCCGACTTCCCGGTCTACCTGACCGGTCTCGGCACGGTGCAAGCGTTCAACACCGTCCAGGTCCGCACCCGGGTCGACGGCCAGATCACCAGGATAGCCTTCAAGGAAGGCCAGTTCGTCAAGGCGGGCGACACGCTGGTCGAGATCGATCCGCGGCCCTATCAGGCGGCGCTCGACCAGGCCAAGGCCAAGAAGGCCCAGGACGAGGCCAACATCGCCAACGCCAATCTCGACCTGCAGCGTTACACCAAGCTCGGCGAGTTCGCGACGCGCCAGCAGCTCGACACCCAGCGCTCCACCGTGGCCCAGCTCACGGCCCAGATCGCGGCCGATGACGCCGCCATCTTCAACGCCCAGACCCAGGTCGATTACGCCACCGTGAAGTCCCCGATCGACGGCATCGTCGGCCTGCGACTGGTCGATATCGGCAACATCGTCAACGCCTCGGCCCAGACCGGCATCGTGACGATCACCCAGATCGAGCCGATCACGGTGATCTTCACCGCACCGGAAGACCAGCTGCCCGATATCAAGGCTGCACTGGCTGTGGCGCCGCCCAAGACCATTGCCCTGACCACCGACGGCAAGCGGGTGCTGTCCACCGGCGCGCTTGCGCTGATCAACAATCAGGTCGACACCACCAGCGGGACTGTCCGGCTGAAGGCGGTGTTTGATAACAAGGACCATGCGCTGTGGCCGGGCCAGTCGGTCTCGACCCGGCTTCTGGTCAGAACGTTGAAGGATGCCACTGTCGTCCCGGATGACGCAGTGCAGCATGGCACCGAAGGCCTGTACGCGTATTCAGTCAATCAGGAGAACAAGGCCGAGCTTCGCAAGCTCAAGGTCAGCCAGTCGATCGACGGCAAGTCGGTGATCGAGGATGGCCTGTCGCCGGGACAGCAGGTGATCACGGCGGGCCAGTACAAGGTCTCGCCAGGAACCCTGGTGACGACGGCGGTGGCGAGCACGGACCGGTCCCAGTCGAAGGTTACGCAGGAATGAGCGACGGAATTTCCGCACCATTCATTCGCTTCCCGATCGGCACCTCGCTGCTGATGGCCGGCATCCTGTTCGTCGGCCTCGTCGCCTATCCCCTGCTGCCGGTCGCGCCGCTGCCGCAAGTCGACTTCCCGACCATCCAGATCACCGCGACGCTGCCGGGCGGCAGCCCGGAGACGATGGCGAGTTCGGTCGCCCAGCCGCTGGAGCGCCAGTTCGCGCAGATCCCCGGCATCGCGCAGATGACCTCGACGAGCTATCTGGGCACGGCGTCCGTCACGATCCAGTTCGACCTCAACCGCTCGATCGACGGCGCCGCCAACGACGTGCAGGCCGCCATCAACGCCGCCAGCGGCCAGTTGCCGAAGAACCTTCCCTCGCCGCCGACCTATCGCAAGGTCAATCCGGCGGACGCGCCGATCATGCTGCTGTCGGCGACATCCGACACGCTGCCGCTGACCACGGTCAGCGATTCCGTCGACGCCCAGCTTGCCCAGCAGATCAGCCAGATTTCCGGCGTCGCGCAGGTCATCATCGGCGGCCAGCAGAAGCCGTCGGTTCGCGTCCAGATCGACCCGGCCAAGCTGGTCGCGAAAGGCGTGTCGCTTGAAGACGTCCGCGCGGCGATCAACATCGCAACTGTCGACAGCCCGAAGGGCAATATCGACGGCGCCACCCGCGCCTACACCATCTATGCCAACGACCAGCTGCTCACGGCGGAGCCCTGGAACGACGTCATCATCGCCTATCGCAATGGCGGCCCGCTGCGCATCCGCGACATCGGCCAGGCCGTGACCGGACCCGAGGACGCCAAGCAGGCGGCCTGGGCCAACGGCAAGCGCGGCGTGTTCCTCGTTGTCTTCAAGCAGCCCGGCGCCAACGTCATCGACACCGTCGACAAGATCAAGGCCGCGCTGCCCCGGCTGGTCGCGGCCATTCCGCCGGCGGTCAAGATCGAGGTCATCAGCGACCGCACGACCACGATCCGCGCCGCGGTGGAGGACGTCCAGTTCACCCTGCTCCTGACCATCTTCCTGGTCGTGATGGTGATCTTTGCCTTCCTGCGCAGCTTCTGGGCCACCGTCATCCCGGCAGTGACCGTGCCACTGGCGCTGCTCGGCGCCTGCGCGCTGATGTGGATCTTCGGCTACACGCTCGACAATCTGTCGCTGATGGCGCTGACCATCGCGGTCGGATTCGTGGTCGACGACGCCATCGTGATGCTGGAGAATATCAGCCGCTACATCGAGGAAGGTGAGCGGCCGATGGCCGCCGCCTTCAAGGGTTCCAAGGAAATCGGCTTCACCATCGTCTCGATCAGCATCTCGCTGGTCGCGGTGCTGATCCCGCTGCTGCTGATGGGCGGCATCATCGGCCGCCTGTTCCGCGAATTCGCGGTGGTGCTGGCGATGACCATCTTCGTCTCGATGTTCGTGTCGCTGACGCTGACGCCGATGATGGCCTCGCGCTTCCTGCGTGCCCACAATGAGGAACGGCACGGTCGTCTCTACAAGCTCAGCGAGCGCGGCTTCGACGCGATGCTGCGCGGCTATCAGAGCGGGCTCGACCTCGCGCTGCGCTGGAAGTTCACGACCCTGATGATCTTCTTCGCGACGCTGGCGCTGTCGGTCTACATGTTCGTCATCATCCCGAAGGGCTTCTTCCCGCAGCAGGACGTCGGCCTGATCACCGCGACCTCGGAGGCCAACCAGGACATTTCGTTCGCTGAAATGAAGGGTAAGCAGGAGGAGCTCAGCAAGATCGTCATGCAGGATCCCGGCGTGGCGACGGTGGCGATGGCGATCGGCGGCAGCGGCCGGGCCGGCAACAACGGCAACATGTTCATCACGCTCAAGCCGCTGAACGAGCGCGATGCCAATGCCCAGCAGATCATCGCCCGCCTGCGGCCGAAGCTGGAGAAGGTGCTCGGCGCCCGGCTGTTCATGCAGGCCGCGCAGGACGTCCGCCTCGGCGGCCGCCCGACCCGCACCCAGTTCGAGTTCACGCTACAGGACGCCAACCTCGCCGAGCTGAACGAATGGGCACCGAAGATTCTCGGCAAGATGCAGACACTGCCGCAGCTGCGCGACGTCGCCACCGACCAGCAGACCAACGGCACCACCGTCGAGCTGAAGATCAACCGCGACACCGCCTCGCGCTATGGCATTCAGCCGCAGCTGATCGACGACACGCTCTATGACGCGTTCGGCCAGCGCCAGGTCACGCAGTACTTCACCCAGCTCAACAGCTACCACGTCATCCTTGAGGTGCTGCCGGAGTTGCAGGGCTCGATCGATACGCTGAACAACATCTACATCAAGTCGCCGCTAACCGGCGAACAGGTGCCGCTGTCGACCTTTGCGAAATGGACCAGCACACCGGTGCGACCGCTGTCGATCAGCCACCAGGGCCAGTTCCCGGCGATCACCATCTCGTTCAACCTGGCGCAGGGTGTCGCGCTCGGCCAGGCGACGGACGCGGTGCAGAAGGCGATGATCGACCTCGGCGCGCCGCCAACCCTGAGCTCGAGCTTCCAGGGCACCGCGCAGGCGTTCCAGCAATCGCTGTCGACCGTGCCGCTGTTGATCCTGGCGGCGCTCGTGGTCGTCTACCTGATCCTCGGTATTCTCTACGAGAGCTACATCCACCCGATCACCATTCTGTCGACGCTGCCCTCGGCCGGCGTGGGCGCGCTGGCGATTCTGATGGCCGCCGGCTTCGACTTCTCGCTGATCGCGCTGATCGGCATCATCCTCCTGATCGGCATCGTCAAGAAGAACGGCATCATGATGGTCGACTTCGCTATCGCCGCCGAGCGCGATCAGCACATGGAGCCGGTGGCGGCGATCCGCCAGGCCGCCCTGCTCCGCTTCCGCCCGATCATGATGACCACGATGGCCGCGATGCTCGGCGGTGTGCCGTTGATGTTAGGGACCGGCACCGGCTCCGAAATCCGCCAGCCGCTCGGCTACGCGATGGTCGGCGGCCTGATCGTCAGCCAGGCGCTGACATTGTTCACGACGCCCGTGGTTTATCTCTACCTCGACAGGCTCTCCAACGCGTTTGCGAACTGGGGCCGCTCGCCGCGCGCCGAGCACGATGCCGACGACGGCGAGGACGGATCGGTCAAGCAGGCCGCCGAGTGACTTGACTTTTGCCCCATACCGGCACACCCGAAAGGTGTTCATTTCGGAGCCGGTATCGTGAAGATTGTCGCAAAGTCGCTCATCGTCCTGTTCACCGTGCTCGGCATGGTCGGCCTTGGCCACGCCCAGACACCCAAGGCGAAGAATTCACCCGCGCCGGCTCCGGCAGCTGCTCCGACCGCTCCGCAAGGCGATGCCGCATCCCCCAACAATACGGGCTGGGTCGCGCGTTGCACCAGCGCGAGCCGCGACGCGCCGCTCGAATGCGCGATGGAGCAGACGGCTGTTCTCACCAAGACCGGCCAGCTCATCGTGCTGGTCAATATCCGCGTTCCCGGCGACACGCGCGCGCCGGTTGCGCTGATCCAGCTTCCGCTCGGGCTGAACCTGCCCGTCGGCGCCAAGCTGCAGGTCGACGACGGCAAGGCCGTCGACGTGCCGATCCAGACCTGCGAGGCGCGCGGCTGCTACATCAATGCGCCGATCGCGCCCGACGTGCTGGCCCAGTTGAAGACAGGCAAGCAGCTCAAGGTGTCGTTCCAGAATCTTGGCAAGGAGACCATCAGCATCCCGATGCCGCTCGCAGACTTCGCGACGGTGTACGACAAGATCAAGTAAGGCGCGGAACTCCCTCCGTCATTGCGAGGAGCGAAGCGACGAAGCAATCCATGCTTCCGTTGCGGCGCCGTGGATTGCTTCGCTCCGCTCGCAATGACGCCGGGAAGGACTCGCCTACTGCCGCGCCATCTGCGCATTCCCGACGCCATCGCCATCGAGCTTCTGGTCGTCATGCATCACGACCGACACCTGCAACAGCCTGCCGGTGAATTCGAACGGCGCCGCGTAGTGCGAGACCGGGCTGCCGCGATCGCGTCCGATGTCGAGCCCGGACCACGAGATGAAATTGTGGAAACCGAGCTGGGTCTGCATCGACCCCACCGGCTCGCCGTCGATCGTCAGCGTGTATTCGGTGACGCCGGTCCGCGCGCCCTTGGCCGGCGGCTCCTTGCGCAGCAGGCGCTCGACATGCACGCCGAGCCGGTGCGCGCCCGCAGGCACCTTGCGGCTCGAGGTGACGAGCTCATGGCCGCCGCCGACATTCAAATCGTGCACCAGGAGGCCATCCTTGATGTAGAGGCTGTAGCCCGAGGTGGCGTCGCCATGCGCGATCAGCACGCCGCTCGCGCCCTCGGCAATCTCGACATGTGCCTCGATGGTGTAGCTGCGGCTGCGCACGTCGGGCGCGACATCGGTCGGCACGTGGCCCATGCCGGCATGAAAGGTGAACTTGGTCCGCGCGCCGTGAAAGCGCGCCGCGTTCTCGGCAAAGCGCGGCCCGAAACGATCGTCGAGCGGCAGCACGTTGTGCGCCTCGGCCTCGCTCCACCACAGTCTTGTCATCTGCTCCAGACGCTCGGGCTCCTTCGCTGCGAGGTCGTCGACCTCGGAGAAGTCCTGATCGAGATGATACAGCTCCCATGTGTCGTTCTCGAACGGCGTGCCGGAGGGGTGAAACGACACCGCCTTCCAGCCATCCTTCCAGAGACCGCGATGGCCGAACATCTCGAAATACTGCGCCGATGTCTTCGACGGCGCCGAGGCGTCGTCGATCGAGCGCGCAAAACTCTCGCCTTCCAGCGGCATCTGCGGACAGCCCACGATCTCGGCCGGCGCGGAGATGCCGATCAGATCGAGCAGCGTCGGCGTCAGGTCGCAGGCGTGGACGAACTGATGACGCAGCTCGCCTTTCGCCTTGATGCGCTTCGGCCAGCTCATCACGAAGGGATCGCGGATGCCGCCGCCATGGGTGTTCTGCTTGTAGCGCCGCAGCGGCGTGTTCGAGGCCATCGCCCAGCCGTGCGGAAAGTTCGAGTGCGTGTCCGGCCCGCCGATGTCGTCGATCCGCAGCAATTTCACCGGCAGCGGCTCGGGCCGGAAATTATACGGCCCCATCGCGTTGACGAAGCCGAGCGGCCCGCCCTCCTGGCTCGCGCCATTGTCGGACATCACGATGACCAGCGTGTTGTCGCGGATGCCGGCCTTGTCGAGGAAGACGATCAGCCGGGCGAGATGCCGGTCGGCATGGTCGAGCATGCCGGCATAGGCCGCCTGCAACCGCGTGAACACGCGCTGCTCGTCGGCGGAATGCGCATCCCACGCTTTCACGCCGTCGTTTCGCGCCGGCATCCTGGTGGCTTCAGGCACCAGCCCCATCGCCTTCTGCCGCGCCATCCGCTGTTCGCGCTCGACGTCCCAGCCATGGGCAAAGCTTGCGTCATAGCTCTTGATGATGTCGGCGGGTGCCTGATGCGGCGCATGGCAGGCGCCGAGCGCAAGCCAGGTCAGCCACGGCAGATCGGGACGATCGGCCACGTGATCGGCGATGAAGCGGATCGACTGGTCGACCAGATCGGTCGTCAGATGATAGCCGCTCTCGTAAGTCCCCGGCGGATCAATCTGCGTGTTGTCGGATACCAGCTCCGGCGCATATTGATCGGTCTCCGCGTCGAGGAAACCGTAGAAGCGGTCAAAGCCCCGGCCGAGCGGCCAGCCGTCGAACGGACCGGTGGCGCCGCTCTCGGTCAGCGGCGTGACGTGCCACTTGCCGACCATGTAGTTGCGATAGCCGTGCTGCCGCAGCATCTCGGCAAGCGTCCCCGCCTCGCGCGCGATCTTGCCGCGATAGCCCGGATAGCCGGAATCGAAATTGGCGAGGCACCCGACGCCGACCGAATGATGGTTGCGCCCGGTCAGCAGCGCCGCGCGCGTGGTCGAGCACATCGCGGTCGTGTGGAAACCGCTGTAGCGCAGGCCCTCGGCGGCGAGCCGGTCGATGGTCGGCGTCCGGATCGGTGAGCCGTAGCAGCCGAAATCGGAGAAGCCGACGTCGTCGAACAGCACGACGAGGATGTTCGGCGCACCGGCCGGCGGCTGGCGCGCATCAGGCCACCATGGCTTCGAGGTCGCAACCGTCTTGCCGATGCTGCCGCCGAACGGCGGCGTCCGATGCTCGCTCATGGCGCTCTCCCTGTCCTCGCCGCGGTTGGCCTGCGGCCCGTACCGGCACGGTGCGGCCGGATTGCTTCAAATGATAATCCGAATTATGATTATGAAAATCAGGAGACGCAAGCGCAAATGCCGCGGCTTTCAGCCCAGTTCGACCTTCCCGGCGTCACCCCCTCGCGCCAGAAGCGCAGCCGTGAGACGACACTGGCGCTGCTTGAAGCCGGTGCCGAGCTGTTGCGGACAAGAAGCCTCGCGGAGCTGTCGATCGAAGCCTTGTGCAGCAAGGTCGGCGCCACCGTCGGCGCCTTCTACAGCCGCTTCGAGAGCAAGGAAGCCTACTTCAACGCCCTGATCGCACTCGCCGCGCAGGACGGCGCGCGGCATCTCGCCCGGATGGACAGTCCCGCCGGCAATCTCGTGCTCGATGAGCTCTGCCGCCGCGTCGTGTCGGGTGTCATCGGCTGGATCCGCGCCCATGAAGGCGTGCTGCGCGCCGCGCTCCAGCACGACGACACCCGGCCGGACAAGTGGACCACGTTCAAGAGCCTCGCACGCGCGACCACCGAGCACGCCACCCCGCTGCTGCTGCCTGCGATGGGCAAGGGCCGCAAGGCGGCGAAGACCCGCGCCATCGCCTTCGGCTTCCAGGTCGTGCTGGGCACGCTTGTCAACGCGATCCTCAACGATCCCGGCCCGCTCTCGCTGCGCGACAGGGAGATCGAGCAACGGCTGGCCGATTGCCTCGCGCTGCTGCTGAAGGCCGAGATCAGATAGCGCGCGGCAGACCTTGGCCTGCCGCTATCGCTCGCGCTTGTAGAGAAATGCGTTGTCCGGCTGCGGCATGCCGATGGTCTTGTAGAACCCGATCGAGTCGGGCGCCGACAGCAACAGGCACATCGATTCAGGTCCGGCGTGGCGCCGGGTTTCCGCGATCAGGCGCTTGCCGATGCCATGCCCCTGAAATTCACGATCGACCGCAAGGTCCGACAAATAGCAGCAATAGGCGAAATCGGTCAGCGCGCGCGATACGCCGACGAGCCGGTGCGCCTTGCGCGCCGTCACGATCAGGTTCGCATTGGCGATCATGCGCGCCATCCGGTCGGCATCCGCCAGCGGCCGCCGCTCGCCGAGGCCCGACTGGCGCAGCACCTCGATGAATTCGTCGACGCCGATCGACGGCTCGCGGGCATAAAGAATTTCGTCCATCACCTTAAACCTCTGTCGCAACAGGCTGCACCACAGTCGCGAGACCATGGTGGATTACGCCGCGCTGATCCACCCTCGATGCCGTCATGGCACACGTCGCGCCACGAGCGGTCCCGCTTCAGGCGCAGGTCCGCCCGGCAAGTCGTTAGGATTTGGAGGATGATCGCGCCACTGAGGCAGATTGGCTGGGGAACCTGGATTCGAACCAAGACAAACAGAGTCAGAGTCTGTTGTGCTACCGTTACACCATTCCCCAAGAATTGTCCGTGGTATCAACAACTTAGTTGGACGACTGGACATCTCGGTGCAGCGGGTTCGCCTGCCAAATCAGCGCCCGCGCGAGTGCGACCTTCTACCCGCTTGGTCCCACGCTTGGCAAGCATTGATGGTGTGGAACGGGCGTGAAAATCGCAGCCGAAAGCGAGCGATCAGCGTCGGCCAGAGGCGTTACATTTCAGCGAGCAGTTCAAGCAGCACTTCGGGGCAGGCTGCAAGCAGGGCTCCAAGGCCAAGTCCTACGGTGCCGAGCGCGATGGCACCAATCCAGCCGTGCCACCCCCATCCAAGGACCGCGCCCATCAGGGTTGCCGCCCCAACCACGAGAACGGTCCAGATCAGCCGCATTACGACCAGCAACGCCTTGATCATCGCGATCCACGGCTCGACACGCGCGGACGCGAATGGAAACGCCGCGCTTCGGGGTTCTCCGGTCGAGGACTCTATTTTGGGTCGGCGCCGCGCGCGGCACGTTCAACCACGGCGGCGTGATGCGCTCTGACAAAGCGCCGCACCACCCGAGCCGCGAATGGCCTGCCGTTTGGCCTCAGTACAGCCCGCTCGGACTGGACTGCATGACCGCACGGCCCGCGTCCGGCGGGATGGCCTGCTGGGTCCCGTTGATCACGTCGGTGCCGGCGACCAACGTCGGATCATAGAACGGCGGTGCCTGGCCCGGCTTGAAGGCCTCGAGCACCACGCCCCGGTTCTGACCGGACGAGGCACGCAGGCCGGTCTTGGCATCGACCAGCACCAGCCGGATGCCGACCGGCTGCTTGAACGGGGTGGCGGGCTTGTCGGCCAGCGCGAGCTTCAGGAAGTCGCGCGCGATCGGCGCCGCGGTGTGGCCGGCCTGCGCGTTGCGGCCGAGCGAGCGCGGCTTGTCGTAGCCGACATAGAGACCGACCACGAGGTCCGGCGAGAAGCCGACGAACCAGAGGTCCTTCGCCTCGTTCGAAGTGCCGGTCTTGCCGGCGAGCGGCTTGCCGACGTCCTTCAGCGCAGTGCCGGTACCGGCCTGAATCACACCCTCCATCAGCGAGGTGATCTGGTAGGCGGTCATCGCGTCGAGCACCCTTTCGCGGCGGTCGACGAGCTGCGGCTCGGGCTGGCTCTTCCAGCCTTCCGGCGCGTCGCAGCCGCGGCATTCGCGCTGGTCGTGCCGGAAGATGGTGTGGCCGTAGCGATCCTGGATGCGGTCGATCAGGGTCGGCTTCACGCGGACGCCGCCATTGGCGATCATCGAATAGGCCGTGGCCATCCGCATCACCGTGGTCTCGCCGGCGCCGAGCGCATAGGCGAGATAGTTCGGCAGCTCGTCATAGACGCCGAACCGCTTGGCATACTCGCCGATGACAGGCATGCCGATTTCCTGCGCCAGCCGCACCGTCACGGTGTTGAGCGACAGGCGGAGCGCGTTGCGCAGCGTGACCTGGCCCTGATACTTGCCGGTGGAGAAGTTTTCCGGCCGCCAGATGTTGCCCTGCCCCTGGTCGATCTCGATCGGGCCGTCGATCATCACGGTCGATCCGGTGTAGCCGTTGTCGAGCGCCGTCGAATAGACGATCGGCTTGAAGGTCGAGCCTGGCTGCCGATAGGCCTGCGTCGCGCGGTTGAACTGGCTCTGGTCGAACGAGAAGCCGCCGACCATCGCGAGCACACGGCCGGTGTGCGGATCCATCGCCACCATCGCGCCCGACAGTTCGGGGATCTGGCGCAGCCGGTACTGGCCCTCGACCACCTTGCCGTCCTTGAACAGCGGATCGGCGTAGATCACGTCGCCAGGCTGCAGCACCTGCGAGACCGCGGTCGGCGTCTTGCCCTTGGTCCTCGCCCAGCGCACGCCGTCCATCGTGATGATGCCGGTCTCGCGCTGCTTGCTGATGGCTCCGCCGAGCTCGCGGCCGGGCTGGAAGCCGATCCGCGCCGACTGGTCGTTGCTCTCCAGCACCACCGCCATCCGCCACGGCGAGATGTCCGAGAGCGACTTGATCTCGGCGAGCGGGACGCCCCAGTCGCTGGTGAGGTCGAGCTTCTGGATCGCGCCGCGATAGCCCTGTTGCTCGTCATAGTTCACGAGCCCCGCCACCATGGCCTTGCGCGCCATCACCTGGACCTTGGGGTCGAGCGTGGTGCGCACCGACAGGCCGCCCTCATAGAGCTTCTTCTCGCCATAGCGCTCGAAGATGTCGCGGCGGACCTCTTCGGAGAAATATTCGCCGGCGAAGGTGTGCGCGCCGTTGCTGCGGTTGGTGACGGTCAGCGGATCCTTGCGCGCCTTGTCGGCGTCGGCAGCGGTGATCCAGCCGTTCTCCTGCAGGCGGTCGATCACGTAGTTGCGCCGCTCGATGGCACGCGCACGGTTGCGCACCGGATGCAGGCTGGCCGGCATTTTCGGCAGCGCCGCCAAGTAGGCAGCTTCCGAGACCGTCAGTTCGTTGACCGACTTGTCGAAATAGACCAGCGAGGCCGCCGCGATGCCGTAGGCGCCGAGGCCGAGGTAGATCTCGTTGAGATAGAGCTCGAGGATCTTGTCCTTGGAATAGGCCCGCTCGATTCGCATCGCCAGCAGGGCTTCCTTGATCTTGCGGGTGAACGACACCTCGTTGGTCAGAAGGAAGTTCTTGGCGACCTGCTGGGTGATCGTGGAAGCACCCTGCGGACGGCGGTTGGAACCGAAGTTCTGGATGTAGGAGACGCCCGCGCGCGCCATGCCGGTATAGTCGATGCCGCCGTGCTCGTAGAAATTCTTGTCCTCGGCCGCGAGGAACGCGTTGATCACGAGCTTCGGCACGGCCTGGATCGGCAGATACAGCCTGCGCTCCTTGGCGAATTCGCCCAGCAGCGATCCGTCAGCCGCATGCACCCGGGTCATCACCGGCGGCTCGTAGTTCTGGAGCTGCGAATAGTCGGGCAGGTCCTTGGAGAAATGCCAGAACAGCCCTGCGACCGCGGCGAGACCAGCCAGGAACAGGATGGTTCCTGCGGTGAACAGGAACCCGAAGAACCGCAACAGAAATTTCATCGACCAGATTTTCCGTGGCGAATACGTCGCTCGTTCTGAGTGCGCTGCCTGCCACTTAGGCCGCCCGGTATATCGGTCGCACCATGGACCTGCAATTCAACACGGGAGAATTAAAGCGCGCCAGGCGTCAAACTTATGCCATAGAGCCCGGCTCGCGCGCGCTGCCAAATCAGGCCCTCCCAGCTGTTCGGACGCTCCGCAGGACCGCATTGGCCTCGAGCCCTCCGTCCTCCGATTCGCCGGCGCGCCCGGCGGACGGCACGTCGGTCTCCAATCACGGCACCTGCGCGGCGAGCCGGTTGCGAAAGAAAAGCGCAGGCCGGACCGAGCGGTTTCACTACCCGGCTGCCGTTCCAGGCACCGTGTCGTCAGAAACCGGTGGACAGTGCCGGCGGGCCGCCAGGATTAATGGTCTATTAACCATAACTACCGCAAGTTGTTGCCATACACGCGACTCGCGAGGGCTGGTTTGCATGGCACTGCGCGGATTTAGACGACCTTTTGCGGCCGACCCGAATGTCCTCGGATTTCCGAGACCCCCACATCGGCGATGGGCACCGAGGCCTTGGACCTCGTCTATCAGGCGGCGGACCTGTTCCGCAGCATCGAGGACCGGGCCCGCGCCGGCGAAGCGCGCGCCGAGGCCGCCGAACAGGCGCAGCTCGAAATCATCGCCGCCACCGAACGCAAGCTGAGGGACGCGTCCCGGGCGCTTGAAGAGGCCCGACGGCGCATCGAATCCCAGCAGGAGCAGCTCGATGCGGTCGAATTCCGAGCCCAGGCTGCGGAAGCCGAGGCGCGTGAAGCCAGGCAATCGCTGGCCCTGATCGAGGATGCGATCCGCCGGCGCCTGCTGCTCACAAGCGGGCACGACGACGGCAGGTCGACGGCCGTCGCCTGACGCACGACCGGCTTTGCAAGCGGTCCCTGCCCGGCCGTCCGCATGCGACCGCGCATCGGCAATCAGTAGCCGCCGGCAAGCCCCGAGTTGCGGCGCGGATCGTTCGCCCCATAGAAGCGATTATTGCCGACCGGCTTGCCGCCCAGCGACGGCGCCCCGATGATGATGACCGCGAGGTGATTGGCCGGCTGCGGCGGACCGAACGTCTGGCCCATGCCTTCCAAAATCTTCCGCGTGTCCGGCGATAGCGTGAAGTCCTCGAGGTTGGTCAGGTCCGGCAGCCATTGCTGGTGGAAGCGCGGCATGTCCACGGCTTCCTGTGCGTTCATGCCGTAGTCGATGGCGTTGATCATCGTCAGCAGCACGGCCGTGATGATGCGGCTGCCGCCCGGCGTCCCCACCACCATGACCGGCTTGCCGTCCCTGGTGACGATGGTCGGGCTCATCGAGGACAGCGGACACTTGCCGGGGACGATGGAATTGGCCTCGCCCTGCACTAGGCCGTAGAGGTTCGGCACGCCGACCTTGGCGGTGAAGTCGTCCATCTCGTCGTTCAGCAGTACGCCGGTCTTGGCCGCGGTCACCTTGGCGCCGAACCAGTCGTTGAGCGTGTAGGTGACCGACACCGCGTTGCCGTCCTTGTCGGCGATCGAATAATGCGTGGTGTTGCTGCCCTCATGCGGCGGAACGCCGGGCTTGATGTCCTTGGACACGCCGGCCTTGGCCGGGTCGATCACGGCGCGGATCTTCGCGGCGTAATTCTTGTCGAGCAAACGCTCGAGCGGATTCTTCACGAAGTCGGGGTCGCCGAGATAGCTGTTGCGATCGACATAGGCGTGGCGCATCGCCTCGATCTGGTAGTGCACCGCCTGCGCGGAATGGTAGCCGAGCTCCTTCAGCGGGTAGCCCTCTAGGATGTTTAGGATCTCGCAGATCACGACGCCACCCGAGCTTGGCGGCGGCGCCGAGACCACGTGGTAGCCGCGATAGTCGCATTCGACCGGCGCGAGCTCGCGAACCTTGTAATTGTCGAGATCCTCCTGCGT
The DNA here is from genome assembly GCF_054063295.1 of Bradyrhizobium sp. USDA 3240. NCBI lineage: Bacteria > Pseudomonadati > Pseudomonadota > Alphaproteobacteria > Hyphomicrobiales > Nitrobacteraceae > Bradyrhizobium > Bradyrhizobium sp. USDA 3240. Next base: position 8,058,339 of record NZ_JBSSGD010000002.1, on the reverse strand, counting down.
GAGCAGGCCCTTGCCGGCCTGGCTCGAGGCGACGATCGCCGCCCCCACCCAGCCCTTGTAGAAGCCGTCGGTGCCGCGCTTGCTGATCTCGCGGAGCGTCTCGGCGAGCTCGTGCTGCGTCAGCCGTTCGCCGGCCTGAAACGGTTTGCCGTTGTTGAGGAAGATCGCGCCCGAGGCCGGATCGTCCTGAAAATCCTTGGTCGAGGTTTCCAGCATGCTGACGTCGCCCTGGTCCAGCACAAAGCCGTCCTCGGCGAGTTGCAGCGCCGGCGCGATGACGTCCGCGCGCTTCATCGTGCCGTATTTCTCGCGTGCATATTCCATGCCGGCCACCGAGCCGGGCACGCCGACCGCGAGATGCCCCTTGGTCGACAGGCCGGGAATGACGTTGCCGTCCTTGTCGAGATACATGTTCGCGGTGGCGCCCTTCGGGGCGGTCTCGCGGAAGTCCAGGAAGGTCTTGCGGCCGTCGGCAAGCTGGATGGTCATGAAGCCGCCGCCACCGAGATTGCCGGCGGCAGGATAGGCCACCGCCAGCGCGTAGCCGACCGCAACCGCAGCGTCGACCGCGTTGCCGCCCCGCTTCAACACCTCGATGCCGACCTGCGTCGCGAGATGCTGCGCGGATACCACCATGCCGTTTTCGGCGGCGACCGGCGCAACCGAGGCGGCGCGGCCAGGGGCTGACGCCGTGACGCCGATCGCGACAAGGACCGCGACCATCCATCGCGCGCCCGTTCGTGGATTTCGCATTGGAGTTCCCCCGATTTGCGCCGTCTGGGTGCGGCGCATGTTGCTTCTATCGGAGCGAGCAAGTGTAGCAGGCTGCGCGCCCGCGCACTACAGGATCGTCGCGCCGCATCAGTCTTGACTTTCCGTCAGCCCGAGGCGCGCGCGGCGGCTTGCCCGGCGAAATCCAGCACCGGCGTCGCAGCGAGCAGCGCTCTGGTATACTCGTGCTGCGGACGGTCGAACACGTCGTCGCGCGACCCTTGCTCGACGATACGGCCGCCCTGCATCACCACCACGCGGTCGGCGACCTGCTCGACCGCGGCGAGGTCGTGGCTGATGAAGAGGCAGGCAAAGCCGTATTGCGCCTGCAGACGTTCGAACAGCTTCAGCACCTGGGCCTGGATCGTCATGTCGAGCGCGGAGACCGGCTCGTCGGCGACCACGAAGGACGGATGCCGCACGATCGCGCGTGCGATCGCGATGCGCTGGCGCTGACCGCCGGAGAGCTCATGCGGCCACCGCTGGGCGAAGCCGGCGAGCCCGACCTCGTCGAGCATGCTGGCCACGCGCCGGTCGCGCTCGCTGGATGACAGCTCCGGGACATGCCGCAGCGGCTCGGCGACAATCTCACCGACGCGCATGCGTGGGTCGAGCGACGAATACGGATCCTGGAACACGAGTTGCGAGGCCAGACGGAACGCGCGGTCGCGCGTCGCGATCACGTCCCTGCCCTGAAAGCGGATCTCGCCGGCGGCCGCCGGGATCAGCCGCAGCATCGCGCGGCCGAGCGTGGTCTTGCCTGAGCCGCTGCCGCCGACCACGGCGACGGTTTCACTGGCGCCGATCTCGAGGTCGACACCATTGATCGAAGCAACATCGGCATCCCTGCGGAACAGGCGCTGCCGCCCGCCGAACGCGACCTTCAGGCCACGCACGCTGATCAGCGGCTCGCCGGCTGCGCGGGGCCCGGTCGCGGCGCGCCGCCGCGGCAGCGCATCGACGAGTTGACGCGTGTAAGCCTCGCGTGGCGCGGAGAGGATCTGCCGGACGCTGCCGGTCTCCACCAGTTTGCCTTGCCGCAGCACGACCGCACGCTGCGCATAGCGCGACACCAGGCCGAGATTGTGGGTGATCAGCATCACCGCGGTGCCGTGATCGCGCGCCAGTTCGACCATCAGGTCGAGCACCTCGCGCTGGCTCAGCGTGTCGAGCGCGGTGGTCGGCTCGTCGGCCAACAGCAGCTTTGGCTTCAAGAGCATCACCGAGGCCAGCATGATGCGCTGGCGCATCCCGCCGGAGAATTCGTGCGGATAAGCATCGAAGGTCCGCTCGGGATCGCGTATCTGCACCCGCGCCAGCATGTCGAGGCAGCGCTGCCTGATCTCGCCCCGCGTCAACCTCTCGTGCAGGGCAAGGCCCTCGGCCATCTGCGCGCCGACGCTGATCGCCGGATTGAGCGACACCATCGGCTCCTGGAACACCATGCCGACCGAGCGGCCGCGCAACGCGCGCATACGCCGTGGCGCGATATCCGCGAGATCCTCGCCGTCGAGCCGGATCGCGCCGCCGACCCGCCGCAGACCGGGCGGCAGCAGGCCGAGAATGGCGCGCGCCGCGGCGGTCTTTCCGCTGCCGGATTCACCGACCACGGCAAGGAATTCGCCGCCCTCGATCGCAAACGACACATCGTCGACGACGACAGCGCCGGTCCGGGCAGCCTCGATGCGCAGATGATCGACGGTCAGCAGTGGTGCGGTCATCCGTGCGCCATCCTGGGATCGAGGCGATCGCGCAAGGAGTCGCCGAGCAGATTGATGCCGAGCAGCGTCAGCGCGATGCATAGTCCCGGCGCGATGCTGAGCCAGGCCGCGGTCTCCATATACGGCCGGCTCGCCGCCAGCATGTTGCCCCAGGTCGGCGCCGGCGGCGGCACGCCGAGACCGAGGAAGCTCAGCGCACTCTCGGCCAGCAGCACCCAGCCGAACATGCTGGTGGCGAGCACCGCCACCGGTGCGATCGCATTGGGCAGCACGTGGCGGAGCATCGAATAGAGTTCGGAGTTGCCGATCACCCGCGAGGCCTCGATATATTCCTTCTCGCGGATCGACAGCACGGTGCCGCGAACCACACGCGCGACCGACGGGATGTAGGCGAGCCCCAGCGCCAGCACGAGGCCGGACTTGTTGGCGCCGATCACGATCATCACGGCGAGCGCCAGCAGGATGCCAGGAAAGGCCAGCAGCGCGTCGTTGACGGCCATGATGATGCGATCGGTCCAGCCGCGCAGATAGCCCGCGACACCGCCGATCAGCACGCCGACACCGACGGCAATCAGGACGGTGGCGAGCGCCACCACGACGCTGGCGGCGGCCCCTGCCATCAGCCGGCTCAGTACGTCGCGGCCGAATTCATCGGTGCCGAACCAGTGCAGCGCGGACGGCGCGTGCAGCCGCGCCTTCAGATTGATGCGCAGCGGATCGAACGGCGTCCAGAACGCGGCCGTCGCGGCTGTGCCGAGCACGAGCCCGATCAGCGCGCCGCCGATGACGGTGTTGATGCGCCATTTCATGCCACGGTCACCCTTTTTATGCCACCGCCACCCTTGGATCGAACAGCGGATAACAGAGATCGACGATCAGGTTGACGACGACATAGATCACCGCGGTGAACAGCAGGGAGCCCTGCACCACCGGATAGTCGCGCGCGAAGATCGAATCGACCAGCAGCCGTCCGAGCCCCGGCAGCGTGAACACGGTCTCGATCACGGCGATGCCGCCGAGCAGATGGCCGAGCACGAGGCCAATCAGCGTCCAGGTCGGCGCAAAGGCGTTCGGCAGCACATGGCGGCCAAGCACCAGCCATTCCGGGACGCCCTTGGCGCGCGCATGCGTGACGTATTCGAGCCGCAGCACCTCGATCGAGGCCGCCCGCGCCATCCGCGTCAGCACGCCGATCTCGACCGCGGTCAGGGTGACGATCGGCAGCACCATGAACAATGTAGCCTGCCAGACATTTTCCGAGAACGGCACGTAGCCGATCACCGGCAGCCATTTCAGCTTCAACCCGAACAGCAGAAGCAGCAGCAGGCCGAGCCAGAAGCTCGGGATCGACAGCAGGAGCGTAGCGCCGCCGACGATCGCAAGATCGAGCGCGCTGTTCTGCTTCCAGGCCGCGACGAGACCCGCCACGACCGCGATGCAGGCAGCAAGGCCGACCGCCACCACCACGATGGTGGCCGAGACCTGGAAACGCTCCAGGATCAGCGGCAGCACCGGAAGGTTGTTGGTGATGGAATGGCCGAGATCGCCGGTCGCAAGCTTGCCGAGCCAGTACAGGAATTGCAGCGGCACCGGCTGATCGAGCCCGAGCTGCGCGCGCAGTTGCGCGGCCTGCGCCGGATCAGCGTTGTCGCCGAGCATCACTTGCACCGGATCGCCGGGGATCAGGCGCACCAGCGTGAACACCGCGACCGCCACCAGCAGTAGCGTCGGGATCGTCATGGCCAGCCGTCGTGCGAGGTAGCCCAGCATCGCCGCGATCCCTCCCCTACTGCAGGCTCACGCCCCAGAAGCGCGGTTGTCCGAACAGCCAGCCGGCAAATCCCTTGACGTTGTTGCGCAGGGCGGCGATCTCGGCGCCGTTGAACAGGACGATCATCGGCACGTCGTCGATGAAGCGGCGGTGCAACTCGTCGAACAGTCGTTGGCGCTTCGCCTTGTCGTCGATCATCATCGACTCCTGCAGCATCCGCTGCGCCTCCGGATCGTCCCAGACCTTGCGCGGCTGCGTCCCCTTCGGCCCCATCAGCATCTCGAAGCTGAGCGACGGGTCGAGCCGCGGCGAGTAGACGAAGGCCATCGACTGGTAATCGCCGCGGTTGTAGCGATCGAGCTGGGCGGCCCAATCCAGCACCTCGATCTCGATATTGATGCCCGCAGCCTGCGCCATCGCCTGCACCAAAACGGCGGAATCGAACACGTAGCTGTAGCGCTTGTTGGCGATCATCTTGATCGGCTGGCCGTGGTAGCCGGCCTGCGCGAGCAGCTTCTTGGCTTCCGCGATATTCTGCGTGTAGCCTTGGGCCTCCACCTCGCCATAGAATGGACTTCCGATCGGCAGCGCCGAATTGTTGGCGCGCGCGATGCCCTCCATGACCGCGTCAATGATCTGCGGCGTGTCGAGGCTGAGCGCGATCGCCCGCCGGATCCGCACGTCCTTGAGCAGGGGATCGCGGGTCTGGAACAGGATGCCGGTGAGACCGAGCGCGGGCGTGATGCTGAGCTGCACATCCGGCCGCGTCTTGAGGTCCTCGACATCGGGGATCGCAAGATTGCTGATCGCATCGAGCGAGCCGGACAAGAGGCCCGCCTTGGCCGCCGAACCGTCGGGAACGACGTTGAACCTGATCCGGTCGACTTGCGCGATCTTGGCGCCGGTATAGCCGGTGCGCGGCTCGCTGCGCGCGGCATAGCCCTCGAAGCGCACCAGATCGACGTACTGGCCGCGCTTCCATTCGCCGAGCTTGAAAGGTCCGGTCCCGACAGGCGCAATCCACTTGCCGTCGGGCCCGACCGAGTCGGGCTGGATGATGGCGGTCTGCCCGCAATCGGGCCGCGCCAGTGTCGACAGGAACAACGCCGTCGGCCGGTCCAGCGTGATCGCGACCGTCTGCGCGTCGGGCGCCTCGATCTTCTGGATCTGGGCGATGCCGGTTGCGCCGAATTCGGACAGGCAGCGCCATTGCGTGGCGGGATCGAGCCAGCGCTTCAGCGACCAGATGACGTCGTCCGCAGTCATGCCGGCGCCGTTGTGGAACTTGACGCCTTGCCGGAGATGGAAGGTGTAGGTCTTGCCCTCGTTCGAGACGGTCCAGCTGTCCGCCAGCATCGGACCGATCGAGGTATCGTCACGAAACGCGACCAAGCCCTCGACGATATGCGCCATCACGCCGTCGGTATTGGCGTCCCGGTTGGTGCCGGGATCGGTGGAGCGGATGTCGGCGTTCAGTCGAGTCCGCAATAGCGTCTCGGCATCCGCGCGCAGCGGCGCCACGGTCAGCATCGCCGACAGTGCCAGCAGGCCGACCATCATCGCACGCGATGGCCGACACAGGACCATCAGGACACCCTCGCGGCCGCCGATGGCGCGGCCTCATTGCGGGGGCTGGCCACCACGTCGAGCCGATAGGACGTGAACTGCCGGTTCAGCGCCGGCAGCGGCGCGACTTCCATCAACCCGCTCGCCGGCTCCATCAGGATCATCGCGACGGTGGCGCTGAGATTGTTGCCGAGATTGCGGCGCGGCGGCCGGCACACCGACCACGGATAGGCGAAATCGTCGAACAGCGCCGACTTCACGGTCTCGAAGCTGATGGCGCCGAGATGCGGCTGCAACAAATCGCGGACCCGGATGTCGCGATAGAGGCTGTCGGGCGTGCTGGCGATGCCGGTGTCCTTGAGCTTGCCGAGCGCAACCGGGCTGACGAAATGATTGGCATGCACCAAGAGCCCGCGATCGGGATGCACCTGAAAGGTCTCGTCCGGCGCGCATTCGAAGTCGATCGCGACACCGTCGCGATGGCTGACGATCATGTTGTTGGCGGCGGATTTCTTCGTGCAGTAGACCGTGCGCATCGACAGCGCGACATGGTCGCTCTCCAGCACCTTGCGTCGGATCAGCGCCAGCGGCGCGCCGATCTGACGATAGTCGCGATCGCACTGCAGATAGTTCGCGGTGATAGCGATGCCGGCCGCGTTGAAGCCGCAGCGGCCGAGCGCGCCGGCCTCGGTGAAGGTCATGAGATCGGGACCATCGTCGCGGCGTACCTTCAGCACGACGGCGGTCTCGGCGCATTCCCGCTTCCAGTCCCAGTTCTGGGCGTGGATCAGCCGACCCGACGCGGTTGCCTGCGGCAGCACGACGACGCCTGTGCAGCCGTCGGGCTCGTCGGGTGTCTTCAGCCGCGCCCGGACCGACGGTTCGGCGAGCTTGAGGATCTCGGTGCGGGCGTTGAGCAGCACGATGTCCTCGAACGGAACGCCGGCGCCCTCGGCAATGCCGTGCATCTCCTCGATATAGGTCGGCTCGAACGCCTCGATGACCGGAAGATAGTCGCGCACCAGCTCGGCGACGCCGGCGGCATCGAGCGAGAGCTCCTTGAGCTGCGAGAAGTAGTGCGAGGTGCCCTTGCGGATGCGATCGGCCGCCTGGCGGCCATACTGCTTGCCGCGCTCGTGCGGCGCGCCGGAAATCTCGATCAGGGGAAATGGTTCGACCATCGTTTGCGTCAACTTCCTTTTGCGTTTCCGCAAAGGCTAATGTATTTTGTAAGTACATGAAACAAAAATCTGCGCCCATTGCAAAGGCAGCCCCGAGCCGCCTGCAACGCGAACTGTCCGCGGGCATCCTGGAACTGATCCGGGCGGAAAAACTCGCGCCCGGCACGCGACTTGCGGAGGTGGCGCTGGCGGAACGCCTGCAGGTTTCGCGCACGCCGGTGCGCGCGGCGCTGAAAATATTGGCAGGCCGCCGCCTCATACGGGTCGGCGCAAGCCGCGGCTATTTCGTCACGGACACGGCCCCGCCGGCGCCGAAGACGGCTAGCAAGCCGACGCCTGCGGACACCGACCGGCTGTTCGTGGCGATCGCGCGCGACCGGCGCAGCGGTCGCCTTCCGGTCGACGTCTCCGAGCGCGACCTGATGCAGCGCTACGGCGCGTCACGTCCGGTGGTGCAGCGCGTGCTGGCCAAGCTTGCGGAGGTCGCGGCGGTGCAACGCAAGCCCGGGCACGGCTGGCGATTTCAGCCGATCATCGCCGACGCCAGGGCGCGCGAAGAAAGCTACCGCTACCGGATCCTGATCGAGCCGGCCGCCCTGCTGGAGCCGGGCTTTCGGCTCGACCCGAGTTGGGCCGCCGAGATGCGCCGCCGTCATCAGGACGCGACGAGGCAAACCTGGAGCGAGACGGCGAGCATCGCCTTCTTCGAGATGAACGCGGCCTTCCACGAGGGACTGGCGGCCGCCTCCGGCAACCGCTTCCTGCTGGTTGCCGTGCAGCAGCAGAACCGGCTGCGCAGCTTTGCGAACTACGACTGGACCTTCGGCTACGAGCGCGTGCTGGTGAACTGCCGCGAGCATCTTGCGATCCTCGACCGGCTCGAGGCCGGCGAGCGCGAGGCCGCGGCGGCGCTGATGCGCAAGCATCTCGAAGGCGCCTCAAAGGTCAAGCGCGTCACCGACGATCCGGCCAACGGCCGCACCAACGCCCGCAAGTAACAGGAGGCCTCCATGCATTCACCGCACGCCGCGGCAACCAACACGCCCCTCACCCGCGAGGCGATGGAGCCGTTCTGGATGCCGATGACGCCCAATCGGCAGTTCAAGTCCAACCCGCGGCTGTTCACCGGCGCCGAGGGCATGCACTACATCACCCAGGACGGTCGGCGTATTCTCGACGGCATGGCGGGGCTCTGGTGCGTCAACGCCGGGCACGGCCAGAAGCGGATCGTCGAGGCGATCCAGGCGCAAGCCGCGAAACTCGATTTCGTCTCCTCGTTCCAGATGAGCCACCCGGCCGCGTTCGAGCTCGCCGGACGCATCACCGAAATCACGCCTGACGGTCTCGACCATGTGTTCTTCACCAATTCCGGCTCGGAGTCGGTCGACACCGCGCTCAAGATCGCGCGCGGCTATCACCGCGCCCGCGGCGAAGCCAGCCGCATCCGCTTCATCTCGCGCGCCAAGGCCTATCACGGCATGGGCTGGGGCGGCTTGTCGGTGAGCGGCCTGTACCGTCACCGCCGCGATTTCGGCCCGCTGCTGCCCGAGATCGACCATCTGGCGCTGCCCCACGATCCCGAGCACACCGCATTCTCGCGCGGGCAGCCGGCATGGGGCGCGCATTTCGCCGATGAGCTGGACAAGCTGTTGCTGATCCACGACCCCTCGACCGTCGCGGCCGTGATCGTTGAGCCGGTGACCGGCTCGGGCGGCGTCTACCCGCCTCCGTCAGGCTATCTCGAGCGGCTGCGCAAGATCTGCGATCAGCACGGCATTCTGCTGATCTTCGACGAGGTGATCACCGGCTTCGGACGGCTCGGCGCGCCGTTCGCGGCCAATGCGCTCGGCGTGACACCAGACCTCATTACCTGCGCCAAGGGCATGACCAATGCCGCCGTCCCAATGGGTGGCGTCATCGTCAGCGACAAGGTCTACTCCGCGCTGATGAACGGCCCGGAAAACACCGTCGAGCTGTTCCACGGCTATACCTACTCGGCGCATCCGCTCGCCTGCGCGGCCGGCCTCGCCGCGCTCGATGTCTATCAGGATCTCGGCCTGTTCGAGCGCGCCCGGCGCATGGCGCCGATCTGGGAGGCGGCGGCGCATGCGTTGAGGGACGCACCGCATGTCATCGATATCAGGAACATCGGCCTTCTGGCCGCGATCGACGTGAAGCCGCGCGACGGCGCTGCCGGGGTACGCGGTCCCGAATGCGCCCGGCGATGCTACGACGATGACGGCATCCTGATCCGCGCCGCCGCCGATACATTGATGATCTCACCGCCGCTGATCATCACCGAGGACCAGATCGAGGCGATCTTCGCGGCGATCCGCCGCGCGCTAAACGCGATCGAGTGAAGGTGGCCGCGGACGTTTGACTTCAATGCCGCAACAAATCCGGTGTCGTCCCTGCGAAAGCAGGGACCCATAACCACGAACGTTGATTGGCTTGCCGCGCTGGAATGACGAATCCCATCCACAACACCCGCTGCGGCGTATGGGTCCCCGCTTTCGCAGGGACGACCGCTTCTTCGCGGAGACGCCGCACTTGATTTACACCCCGCCCCTCGCCCGCAGGCGGCTGTGGCGTCGGCCATAGGCCGCATAGATCACGAGATCGATTACGAGCCACACCGCGAGCCTGATCCAGGTGTCGAGCGGCAGGCCGCACATCAGGAACAGCGAGGTCCCCGCGGCGGCGGGCGCCACCAGCCATATCGCCGGCGCCTTGAACGGGCGCGGCAAGTCCGGATCGCGTAGACGCAGCGCTAGCGTTCCGATCGAGACCACGGTGAACGCGAACAGCGTGCCGATCGAGACGAGCTCTCCGACCAGCCCGATCGGCAGCAGCCCGCCGAGAATTGCAGCGACGCTGCCGGCGAAGATGGTCGAGACATAGGGCGTCTGGAAGCGCGGATGGATCTTAGCCGCGATGCCCGGCAGCAGCCCGTCATGCGCCATGGCGCGGAAGATCCGCGGCTGCGCCAGCAGCATGATGAGGATCACCGACGTCAGCCCGAACAGGATGCCGAGCTTGATGAAGGGACCGAGCCAGCCGATGCCAACGGCATCGATGCCGACCGCGATCGGATCGGGCACGCTGAGCTTGTCGTACGGCACGATGCCGGTCAGCACGAAGCCGACCGCGACATAGAGCGCGGCGCAGATGACGAGTGAGCCGAGAATCCCGATCGGCATGTCGCGCTCCGGCGTCTTCGCCTCCTGCGCCGCGGTCGAGATCGCGTCGAAGCCGATATAGGCAAAGAAAACCACCGCCGCGCCGCGGACCACGCCGGACCAGCCGAATACGCCGGGACCGGCATTCGGCGGGATCAGCGCGCCCTCCGGATTGCTCGCCGTCACCCAGTTCGCCAGCGATACCGAGGAAGCTGCGGTGGCGAGAAACAAGGCAATGACGACGAGCTTCACCACGACGACGAACCCTGTGAAGCGCGCGGACTCGCGAATGCCGACCACGAGTAGCGCGGTGACGAACGCGATGATCGCCATCGCCGGGATGTTGATGACCGCGCCGGTCGACGACCACGCACCGGTGTTGGCATCGTAGGCGAGCGGCGCCGAGGTGAATTGCTGCGGCAGGTTGATGCCGAAATCGCGCATCAAGCTGACGAAATAGCCGGACCATCCGACCGAGACCGCGATCGCGCCGACCGCATATTCGAGGATCAGGTCCCAGCCGATGATCCAGGCGATCAGCTCGCCGAGCGTGGCATAGGCATAAGTGTAGGCGCTGCCGCAGATCGGCACGGTCGACGCCATCTCGGCGTAGCACAGGCCGGCGAAAGCACAGGCGACGGCGCCAAGCATGAAGGAGAGCGTCACGGCGGGACCGGCATTGGCGGCGGCCGCATGGCCCGTCAGCACGAAGATGCCGGCGCCGATGATGCCGCCGATGCCGAGCGTGACCAGTTGCAACGCCGAAAGCGAGCGCTTGAAAATCGGCGTCTCCGCGTCGCCGTCGGCGCGCGCCGCTTCCCGCAGCAGTTCCGCGGTCGGCTTTCGGTCCCAGAAACCGGCCAGGGTGTCAGTCACGCCAGCTGCCCTCCGCCGCTCGGGCCCGGCGGGACCCGACACGATCATCGGACTATAACGCGTCCGACGTCCAGGCGTTCGGGCGCCGGGTGATGGCTGGCGTGCTTATCCACCGCGATGCGGGATGCGCGGCGCCTATTGGCAGGGATGGCGGCGGCCGTCGCGGCCAAGGAAGGTCCCGGACGCCGGATCGAACGAACGGTAGCGTGCGCAGGACGTGGACGGTGCGGATGGCGGTGCCGCCGGTATGGCGCCATAGGCATTCGCCGGATTGCCGCCACGCTGCTGCGCCTGCTGGGCCTCTCCCCACGGCGTTAGGGCGCCGCCGTTGATCGCGCTGCGACCGGGGTTTTCAGACTCGAGCAACGCCGGCTCGGAAATCTGGGCAACGACAGGCGAGAACGACATCCCTGCGAGCAATATGGCGGCTGCAACCGCCCTCAATCCGGACATGCGACCACTCCTATCGATCAATGAAACATGTCAAAGGCCGGCCGAGCCGCCCCAAGACCATATGGTGGCGACGCCTCTCCGGGCACAGGAGCCCCGGCCTCACGATGCCGCGAGCCAACAGGCCGTGGCTCGCCGCTCAGCGATTATGCACGTCGGGCCGCGGGTCGGAGACGAATCCGTCGCGGTTCGGCATCTTGACGGCGGCGAGCGATTTCGCATCGAGCACCGCATTGGCCGGAACGATGCCGTTCAGGCTGAGGATATAGGCGGACACCGCGTAGACGTCCTCATTGCTCAGCGACTGCGGCGCGTTCTGCGGCATCGCGCGGCGGATGTAGTCGAACAAGGTCGGGGCGTAGGGCCAGTAGCTACCGACGGTGCGGATCGGCTTTGGGCTCGCCAGCGTGCCCTGCCCGCCGACCAGACGATCGCCGACCGCGCCCTGCCCGCTGTCGCCATGGCACACTGCGCATTGCTCGCTGAACACGATGCGGCCGCGTTCGACGTTGCCGCTGCCCGGCGGCAACCCCGCGCCGCCACGGCCGATATCGATGTTCCAGCCGGCGATCTCCGCCGGCGTCGCCACGCGGCCGATGCCGTAGCGCTCCTCGGCATGAACAGCTGCGCCGAGCATCGCGATCGCGCCGGCCAGCAGCGCCGCCTTGAGGTTACGCCTGGCCATTGGTCACCTCGCCATTCGCATCGATACGCCAGGGCCAGATCGCGTTGTTGTGGTAGAACGAGTTGAGACCGCGCACCGCCACCAATTCCGCCAGCGTCGGCTGCACGTAGCCGGTCTCATCGATGGCGCGGCTCTGGATCACGGCGGGGGTGCCGTCCCAGTGCCAAGGCAAACGGAAGCGCGTGAGCGCACGCGTCAGCACCGGCTCCTGCAGCTCCGCCTGCTGCCAGCTCTTGCCCTCGTCGAGCGAGATCTCGACGCTCTTGATCTTGCCGTGGCCACTCCAGGCTATCCCGGTGATCTCGTGAAAGCCGTGCGTGGTCAGCTTCTGACCGCCGGACGGCCGTGTGATGATCGACTTGGCCTCCATATAGAAGGTGAACTCGCGCGACGTTCCGTCCGGCATCGGGTCGGTGTATTTCGAGGTCTCTTCGCGCGAATAGGCCGGCTCGGCGACCACCTTGAGCCGGCGCAGCCATTTCACGTTCATGTTGCCCTCAAAGCCCGGCAGCAACAGGCGCAGCGGATAACCCTGCTGCGGACGCAGCCGCTCGCCGTTCTGGCTGTAGACCAGCATGGCGTCGTCGAGGCATTTCTCGATCGGGATCGAGCGGGTCAACGCGGCGGCATCGGCGCCTTCGGCGACGATCCATTTGGCCCCCGCCTGCAGGCCGACTTCGTCGAGCACCGTCTTCAGCGGCACGCCGGTCCATTCCGCACAGCTCAGCAGGCCGACAAGGTCGGAGGCCGTCTTGCCGTAGGGCTTGGTGTAGACCGGATTGCCGGAGCACTCGAGGAAGTGAATGCGCGACTGCGATGGAAAGCGGCGGATGTCCTCCATCGTGAACACCAGCGGGCGATCGACCATGCCGTGCAACATCAGCCGGTGCTCGGCCGGATCGATGGTCGGCACGCCGCCATGGTGGCGTTCGTAGAACAGACCGTTCGGCGTGATGATGCCGTCGAGCTCCTGCAACGGCGTGCGGCCCGACGCGGAGATGTATTGCGGCAGCGTCTTCGAGATGTTCTTGACGACGCCCTTCTCGTGAACCGACGGCGTGCCGTAGGGCTGGCTTCCCATCGGGTCGCCGGGCGCTTTCATCCATTCCGGCACGCTGGGCGGAAGATTATTCCCCTGTTCAGCAAGCGCGGTAGAACCGGCAACTCCCGCGATCGCGGAGCCACCGGCCAATGCTGCGCCCGCTTGAAGGAATCGCCTGCGAGACGCCTCTCGCACGCGCTTGTCCGTCGTGTGTTCGCTCATCGACGTTTTCCTCTGACGTTACGAGGTGCAGCCTAACACCAAACGGCCGAGGCGAGGCAATGCTGCTGCGCGCAGTGCAGCATTCCGCAATGATACCGAACGCGTGGATTGCACGACGGCGCAAGTGAGCGCGCGCTCTATTCTTTCACCGGCGGCGTGCCATGGGTGTGGAACGACTCGATCGTCTTCAACCCCCAGGCCTGGCCCTTCTTGCGCTCCTCCTCGGTCCACACGATCGGCTTCCAGTCCGGCGCGAGGATCAGCCGTGCGCCGGCATTGGCGACCTCGACGCGGTTTCCGCCGGGTTCATAGACATAGAGGAAGAAGGTCTGCTGGATCGCGTGCTTGTGCGGCCCCGGTCTCGATGTGCACGCCGTGCTCGAGGAAGATATCCGCCGCGCGCAGGATCTCCTCGCGGCTATCCAGCGCGTAGGTCACGTGATGGAAACGTCCCATCTTGCCGTAGTGGTCGCGGGTATAGGCGAAGTCGTAGCTCTTGTTCGACATCGTCATCCACATCGCGGCTTCCGTGCCGTCGTTGAGCACGATCTGCTCGGTGGTGCGGCATCCCAGGTAGTTCTCGAAGAACAGGCGATTGGCCTTGATGTCGACCGCGAGGCAGTTGAGATGGTCGAGCCGGCGGACATTGACGCCGCGCGCCGGAAAACGTTGCGCCTGGTTCTTCAACGCCGGCTTCAGCTCGGCCGGCGCCTCGTACCATTCGGTCTCGTAATAGAGCTCGATGACGTGGCCGTCGGGATCGCGGCAGCGGAATGCCGGTCCCTGCCCCATGTCGGCTTCAATCCAGCCGATGTCGAAGCCCGAGCCTTTCAGCGCGGCGACGCGGCGCTCGAGCGCCTGCTGGCTGCGCGCCCGCAGCGCCATGTGCTCCATGCCTGAAGTCTTCGACGCGGTCAGCTTCAGCGAATAACGCTCGTAATCGTCCCAGCCGCGCAGATAGACCGACTCGCCCTTCCGGCCGCTGACCGTCATGCCCATGACATCGACGAAGAACTTCAGGCTCTCGTCCGGCTTCGGCGTCAGCAGCTCCATGTGCCCGAGATGAGCGAGATCGAAGATCGGTTCCGGCTGCATGGACGGTCTCCCTCCGTGACGACGCCGGACCGGCCTCTTTCAGCTCGGGCGGTAAACGGCGGACGGATTTGTACTAGTGTACAAAGGATTAGGTCCCGTCAACAAAATGTTGACGCCGAAAATTGCGCCCCTCGTTGAAGCGAGCGCGCGCCTAGCCCTTTGACGCCATCACCGGTGCCGGACCATGCGGCCGGGAAATGGTCGCCGACACGGTCAGCGCAACGGCGAGCGCGCACACCATGCAGAGCTTCATCCGTGCGGTCCGGCGATCGGTCATCGGCAGGAAGAAGAAGAACGCGATCGCCAGAACGAGCAGCGCATTGACGAGAATGTACATGGCGGAGCCCTCTTGTTGCGTATCAACAAGATGGCCGGCGCTCGCGCGGCATTCCGTGGCAGAAATCACATATCGAAAGCGGCCGAGGCCGGCGCTCAGGCCACCGAAACGGCCTTCTCGCGATGCGACGACAAGAGCTCGCGGATTTCGACATTCGGCACCGGCCGGCTGAACAGATAGCCCTGCATCTCGGTGCAGCCGAGGATGCGGAGCATATTGCGCTGCTGCTCGGTCTCGACGCCCTCCGCTGTCGTCGTCATATCGCTCGCGGCGGCAATGTTCACGACGGCCTGGACGATCGTGGACGACGCGCCGGTCCCGGCGAGATCCTTGATGAAGGCGCGATCGATCTTGATCTTGTCGAAGGGGAAGCGCTGCAGATAGCTCAGCGACGAATAGCCGGTGCCGAAATCGTCGAGCGCGATCCGGATGCCGAGCTCGCGAAGCTGATGCAGGATATCGAGCGCGGCCTCGTCGTCGCGAATCAGCACGGCCTCGGTAATCTCGAGCTCGAGCCGCGAGGGCGCGAGCCCCGACGCCGCGAGCGCGGCGGCGACGTTCAGCGCCAGCGTCTGGCTCTTGAACTGAATCGGAGACACGTTGACCGCGACGTTGATGTGATCCGGCCAGTTCACCGCTTCCCGGCACGCGGTGTTGAGCACCCAGTGCCCGAGATCGTTGATCAGACCGGTGTCCTCGGCGACCGGGATGAAATCCGCCGGCGAGATGATGCCACGCTCGGGATGGCGCCAGCGCACCAGCGCTTCGCAGCAGCTGACCCTGCCGTCCTCGAGATGGAGCAACGGCTGATAGTGCAGCTCGAAGCTGCCTTCGGCGATCGCCTGGCGCAATTCCAGTTCCAGGCTGCGCCGGGCCTTGGCGCGCGCGTCCATGCCGGCTTCGAAGAACCGGTAGGTGCGGCGGCCGTCGCTCTTCGCGCCATAGAGCGCGAGGTCGGCGTTGCGCAGCAATTGATCCAGGTCGAGGCCGTCGTCGGGCGCGACCGCGATGCCGATGCTGGCGTCGGTCGTGATCAGGTGCCCGCTGCATTCGATCGGCTGGCGGATGGTCTGATAGATCGCGGCCAGCAGCTGCATGGTCTCAGTCTGATCGCGGACCGCAGTCTGGATCACGGCAAACTCGTCGCCGCCGAGCCGCGCCGCGACGTTGGTCTCCCCGACGCAGGAGCGCAGGCGTTCGGCGATTGCCCTGAGCAGTTCGTCACCGATCTGATGGCCGAGCGCGTCGTTGACGCTCTTGAACTCATCGATGTCGATATACATGACCGCGATCTGCTCGTCGGGCCCGATCGCCGTCAGCGTCTGCTCGAGGCGCTGACGGAACAGCAGGCGGTTGGGCAGATCGGTCAGCGCATCATAATGCGCCATATGCGCGATCTTGTTCTCGGTGCGGGTCCGCTCTGTGACGTCCTCGATGGTCGCCACCCATCCGCCCTCCGGGAGCGGCTTGTTGACGATCTCGATCGCCCGCCCGCCCGGCGCCTCGGTCAGCTGACGCGTCCCCCGGCCAAGCTTCACATTGCGGATAATGGCATCGCAGAATTCGTCGACGTCGCCATCGAACGAGCCGGTCTCTTGCCGGTGCGCGATCAGCCGCTGCATGGTGCAGCCGGGCTTCGCCACATCGGGCGAGAGCCCGAACATCTCGATGTAGGGGTGGTTGCAGATGATGATGCGCGCCGACGCATCGTAGAGCACGAGCCCCTGCGGAATATTGTCCACGGCGGTCATGAGGTTGCGACGTTCGGAGGCGAGCCGCGCGTCGGAGATTTGATGCCGCTTCAGCAACAGGAAGACGATCACGGCCATGATCGCAAAGGCCGCCATCAGCAGGCCTTCGCGCTCGCTCCACTGCGCGGTCACGCTTCCGAACAGGCTGCCGACCAGCAGGCCGGCGCAGAACGCCAGCCCCTTGGTCGAGCCGGCGTCGGCATTTCCTGACGATGAATTGCGGTGTTCGATGCGCACGCTGATCTCTCCCGGGCGCGGCATCGTTACGCAGCACTGATGGAAAGGTCGTTACAACTCGCAGTTAGCAATCGGTTACACGATACCTGGAGACAGCGCGTAACACATCGCGCCGAAAACCCCGTAAACCTACGGAGCTGCCGATGCACTCCTCGGAGATGGTGAATTCCGCCTTAACAGGAAAACCGCCAAACAAGCCCGGCTGTGCCGGAAAGCGACGATTTCGCCGCCGATGCGCGCGACGGAACGCAATCTCGCGGCACGATAGAAACAAATCGTCACCGGGAAGGTGTAGATTTAGCCGATGCGCAACCTCGGCGATTTAACGGTTTTTCCAAACCCGGGCGCGCATATTGGTCCGGACATTTAGATTTTGCCAACGAGCCAGGCTGGAACTGTGACATCCTTTGGACGTGTGATCTCTGTGCGCGGCTCGCAGGCCCGGGTTGGGCTGCTGACTGGCGGCCAGTTGCAGCTTTCAGAAATGCGCGCGACCGTCGGCCGGTTCGTCAGTATCCGCTGCGCGAGCTCGGTCATCGTCGCCATGATCACCGAAGTGTCGTGCGAGAACCTGCCGCCGTCCGACGAATACATGGCGACCGCCTCGGTCGACCTGCTCGGCGAAATCCTCGGCGGCGACCGCCCGAAATTCCAGCGCGGTGTCACCCACTATCCGACCATCGGCGACAGCACCGATCTGATCACGAACCAGGAGCTGCGCACGGTCTATGCGCCGAGCGGCTCGGACCAGATCAATGTCGGCACGCTGCAGCAGGATCGTTCGGTTATCGCCTATGTCGACGTCGAGGAAATGCTGTCCAAGCACTTCGCAGTGCTCGGCTCGACCGGCGTCGGCAAATCCACCGGCGTGTCGCTGCTGCTCAACGAGATCCTGAAGTCGCGGCCGAACCTGCGCATCTTCCTGCTCGACGTGCACAACGAATATGGCCGCTGCTTCGGCGAGCGCGCGCAGGTGCTCAACCCGCGAAACCTGAAGCTGCCGTTCTGGCTGTTCAACTTCGAAGAGATCGTCGACGTGCTGTTCGGCGGCCGGCCTGGCGTGCCCGAAGAGCTCGACATCCTCGCCGAAGTGATTCCGATGGCAAAGGGCATCTACACCCAGTACCAAAACTCCGACCGGGTCGGTCTCGGGCTGAAGCGCGTCGACCCCAAGCAGGTCGGCTACACCGTCGATACGCCGGTACCCTACCGCCTCGTCGACCTGATCTCGCTGATCGACGAGCGCATGGGCAAGCTCGAGAACCGCTCCTCGCGCATCATCTATCACAAGCTGATCTCGCGCATCGACGCGGTGCGCAACGATCCGCGCTACGCTTTCATGTTCGACAACGCCAATGTCGGCGGCGACACCATGGCCGAGGTGATCAGCCATCTGTTCCGCCTGCCCGCCAACGGCAAGCCGATGACCATCATGCAGCTCGCCGGCTTCCCGGCGGAAGTCGTCGATTCCGTGGTGTCGGTGCTGTGCCGCATGGCGTTCGATTTCGGACTGTGGAGCGACGGCGTCTCGCCGATGCTGTTCGTCTGCGAGGAAGCGCACCGCTACGCCTCCGCCGACCGCAACATCGGCTTCGGGCCGACCCGCAAGGCGGTGTCGCGCATCGCCAAGGAAGGCCGCAAATACGGCGTCTATCTCGGCCTGATCACCCAGCGTCCGGCCGAGCTCGACGCGACCATCATCTCCCAGTGCAACACGCTGTTCACGATGCGGCTTGCCAACGACCGCGACCAGGCGCTGCTGCGCTCCGCGGTGTCGGATGCCGCCGCCAACCTGCTGTCGTTCGTGCCTTCGCTCGGCACCCGCGAAGTGCTGGCGTTCGGCGAAGGCGTGGCGCTGCCGACCCGGCTGCGCTTCAAGGAGGTGCCGCCGCACCAGCTGCCGCGCGGCGAAGCCACCATCGCTACGGTGCCGTCGGTCACCGCCGGCCATGACATGCATTTCGTCAGCGCCGTGCTGGAGCGCTGGCGCGGCGCCACCTCGCATCGCGATTCGGCGAGCGGCGATGCCAACTTCAACCCTCCGACGCAGCCGCCGCGCACGATGGCGCCCGCCGAGGCTCCGATGCTGCAGCCGTCACTGGGCCTCGATCCGGACCGCTTCTCTCTCCTGAAGAAGCCGCTGCGCTGACGTCACTATGGCAGGGCGCCGATGCGCCTTGCGCCCAAGCCGTCATCCACTATGGTTTCGCGTGACGCCGCGTCCCCGCGGCACGCCGGAACCATCTCATGACGCAGCCGACCACAAAGCGCTTCCCGACGCCCGCTCTCGACAAGCTCCCCGAGGACATCCGCACCCGCATCCTGGCGGTGCAGGAGAAGTCCGGCTTCGTGCCGAACGTATTCCTCACGCTTGCCTACCGCCCCGACGAATTTCGCGCGTTCTTTGCCTATCACGACGCGCTGATGGAAAAGGACTCCGGCCTCTCCAAGGCCGAGCGCGAGATGATCGTGGTGGCGACCAGCGCCGCCAACCAATGCCAATATTGCGTGATCGCCCATGGCGCGATCCTGCGCATCCGCGCCAAGAACCCTGCGATCGCCGACCAGATCGCGATCAACTACCGCAAGGCCGACATCACGCCGCGGCAGCGCGCGATGCTCGATTTCGCCATGAAGGTCAGCCGCGCGGCCGAGGAGGTCTCGGAGACGGATTTCGCCGCGCTCGCGACCCACGGCTTCAGCGACGACGACGTCTGGGATATCGCCGCGGTCGCGGCCTTCTTCGCGCTCTCGAACCGGCTTGCGAACGTCACCGGGATGCGGCCGAACGACGAGTTCTACATGCTCGGCCGGCAGCCGAAATAGAGGACGCCTTGGTGGACTGGAGCGAGATCATCCTGCGTCTCGGCGCGGCCACCCTTGCCGGCAGCGCGATCGGGCTCGACCGCGACCTGCGCGGCAAGCCGATCGGGCTGAAGACGCTGGGTCTCGTCAGCCTCTCGACGGCCACGGTCGTGCTGCTGGCATTGCAGGCCGTCGAGCCCGGCCATTTCACCGATGCGGTCAGCCGCGTGATCCAGGGCGTGCTGACCGGCATCGGCTTTCTCGGCGCCGGCGTGATCGTTCGCCAGGGCGACCGCTTTCAGGTTCGTGGCCTGACCAGCGCCGCTTGCGCGTTCTTCGCCGCATGCGTCGGCATCGTCTGCGGCGCCGGACATTGGCCCATCGTCATCACCGCGCTCGTGCTGGCATTCCTGCTGCTGACCTTCGGCAAGCGGACCGAGCGGTGGCTGCACCACGCGCTCGGCGGCAAGGAGGACCAGCACAGACCGGAGGCCGCGCCCGGTCAGTCGTCGGATGCCGGCCCGCACCATCCGGGCAAATAGACCGCCTCCTTGCCGCGGCCGAGCGCCAAGCCCTTCTCCAGCGCCTTGTCGAAATTGTTCTCCACCGTCTTGCGCGGGATGTGGCGGCGCAGGAAATCGGCCCACAGGAATTCGCTGAATGGCGTCGTGTCCTTTGCGAAACCGCCGGCCCGGCGCATTTCGCCGGCGAGGCTGCGGAACGGATCGTCCTTGAGATCCTTGATCGACTTCGGAATGTCCCTGAAGTGCCGGCGCTCACCCTTGGAATCGTAGGGATAGACCCAGCGCTTGTTGTCCATCACGCCCCAGAACACGTCACGCTCGACCATCGTGAGATCGCCGATCACCGTGACCAGGATGTCCTTGACGCCCTCCTCGTGCAGCGCACGCGCCATGTGATGGTGATCGACCACGTAGTAGCGATCGTCCGGACCATGGACGACCGGGATCATGTGCTTGCCCAGCAGTTCGGCGCGCTTCTTGCTCGAGCTGTGCTCGCGCCAGCGCTTCCGCTTCTCCTTCACCTCGTGCATGCCGACCGTCATCTGGGTCGGCCGCAGCGACAGGATCGGGACCGGTTTGACGTAAGGCTCGCGCGTATGGGCCATGGTTTGTACTCCCGTTTGACCGGCACTCCGGAATGGGTTCCATTATGACATGATGACGCAGGCAGGCGGAAGAGCCGGTTCGGCCGAATGGCATTGAGAGCAAGCGAACGCGCGAAGGCCCGCACGATCCGCCTCGGCAACCGCGAGGTCGTGACCGAGGGGTTGGAGCTCAGTTTCTGGGCAGACATCAGCCATCGCTGCATGACGGCATCCTGGCCCGCCTTTATTGGCGGTGCAGCATTGGTGTTCATCAGCTTCAACGCCGTCTTCGCGCTATTGTATTGGCTCGGCGATCATCCGATCGCCAACGTGCCTGACGGCCAATACGTCGACTACCTCTATTTCAGCATCGAGACACTTTCGACCGCTGGCTATGGCGACATGCACCCGCAGACGCATTACGGGCACTTCATCGCCACCATCGAACTCTTCACCGGCATCTTCTCGATGTCGCTGATGACCGGACTGATCTTTGCCCGCTTCTCGCGGCCGAGCGCGCGTCTGCTGTTCGCCGACCATCCCGTGATCTCGGACCATGAGGGCCAGCTCACGTTGATGATCCGCCTGGCCAACGAGCGGCACAACATTATCGCCAATGCCACCGCGCGGCTGTGGCTGTTCAAGAACGGCGTCAGCAAGGAAGGCATGCCATACCGCCGGTTCTACGAACTGCCGCTCCTGCGCAGCGAGAGCCCGGCGCTGGCGCTGAGCTGGACCCTGTTTCATGTGATCGACCAGGACAGCCCGCTCTACGGCCTCGACGCCGCGGAGCTTAAAGCCGTCAATGCCGGGATCGGCCTCTTCGTGTCGGGCCTTGACGACATTGCAGCGCAAACTGTGCATGCGCGAAAATCGTACGAACATTCCGACATCCGCTTCGGTCATCGCTATGCCGAGATCCTGCAGGCGACCGACGACGGACGTCTGCGGATCGACTACAGTCGGTTCCACGAGACCCTCGAAGGATAAATACCACCTCTGCGCGTATCAAGATTTTAGGTGTGAAGCGCAACGAACATGCTAAACATGAGTGGCGACGCGACCGGACTGAAAACAGTGAAGACGCAGCGGCCAATTTCCTCGGATGACGAGCACGTGGTGCTGAAATTCCGGCCGCGTACCTCGGCGCAGCCGCCCGGCAAGCGCGAGGACCCGGTCCAATCGACCCGCCCGACTTCCGTCGTTCCTGTTTCCGTTGCCAACGACCTCTCCCGCTATGAGAAGCCGCGCGAGGAGCCCGACGATTTCCGCCAGCGCATGCTCGCCAACATCGCCGCCTTCGCCTTCACCGTGGCGCTGACCGCGATCGGTATCTGGCTCGCCATGAGCATCGCGGATTTGCGCAAGACCCAGGATTGCGTGCTGATGGGACGCCGGGATTGCGCGAAGATTACGGTGATGCCACGCACCTAGTCAGGCTGGAACCGTACCTAAAAACCGTCCTTGCCAGCCCGGCCAAGCTCCATTGAACTAACGGCCCTGCTCCGATATACGGGCACACGACTCCGGCAGCAGCAATCAGGCAATCCGGGGCACCGCGCCCGCCTCCTCCGAGCCGACCCGGATTTACCTTCAATATATCAAAGGCTTAATGATGTCCTCCACATTCGAGCAGATCGCCAACATTATCGCGGAGACCTGCGACATCCCGCGCGATACGATCAAGCCGGAGAGCCACGCGATCGACGATCTGGGGATCGACAGCCTCGACTTCCTCGACATCGCCTTTGCCATCGACAAGGCCTTCGGGATCAAGATGCCGCTCGAGAAGTGGACCCAGGAGGTCAACGACGGCAAGGCCACGACGGAGCAGTACTTCGTGTTGCAGAATCTCGCCGACCGCATCGACGAGCTGGTTGCAGCCAAGAACGCGGGCACGGGCTCAGCCTCGTAATCGCCCATCATGCAGCTTGAAACTTTTCAGCTGATCGATCGGATTGTCGACCTCAACCTCGACGCAAAGACCATTGTCGTCGAGGCGGATGTCCCGCCGGACAGCCACTCTGTGTTCGCGGGGCACTTCCCGGGCTACCCGATCATGCCCGGTGTGCTGCTCACCGAAGCAATGGCCCAGAGCTCGGGCTGGCTGATCCTCGGTCTGACCAGGTTCGAGCGCATGCCCTTCCTTGCGATGGTCAAGGAAGCCAAGATGCGTGGCTTCGTCAGCCCCGGCTCGACACTGACGATCGAAGCCAAGATCGAACACGAAGGTTCAGGCTTCACCGTGACATCGGCGAAGGTCCGCGTCGGCAAGGAGCTCAAGTGCAACGCCGAGCTGACCTTCCGTCATATTCCCTTCCCCAGCCCGGACTTGCGTGTGCACATGGATGCGCTCGCCAACAAGATCGGGTTTCCGCTGCAGGCAATTTGTAATGGCTGAGAAGGAAGTCTGGATCACCGGCGTCGGCCTGCTCTCCTCGCTCGGCGAGGGGCTGGATGCGCATTGGGAGGCGCTCGGCGCCAAGCGCGTCAATGCCGACGAGAAACGCCTCGCGCCGTATGTGATCCATCCGATCGCCCCCGTCAGCTTCGACGCGCAGATCCCGAAGAAGGGCGATCAGCGTCAGATGGAGACGTGGCAGCGGATCGGCACCTACGCAGCCGGGCTGGCGCTCGATTCCGCCGGCGTCAAAGGCAATCAGGAAATCCTGTCGCGGATGGACATGATCATCGCGGCCGGTGGCGGCGAGCGCGATCTCAATGTCGACCTCGCGATCATGAACGCCGATGCGCAGGGCAAGCTGCCGCCTGCCGTTCTCAACGAAAAACTGATGAACGAGCTGCGCCCGACGCTGTTCCTGGCGCAGCTCTCCAACCTGCTCGCCGGCAACATCGCAATCGTTCACGGCGTGTGCGGGACGTCGCGCACCTTCATGGGCGAGGAAGCCTCGAGCATCGACGCCGCGCGGATCGCCGTCGCACGCATCGGGGCCGGACAGAGCGACATCGCACTGGTCGGCGCGGCCCATAATGGCGATCGCGGCGACCTGTTGATGCTCTATTCGTTCGGCGACTTCGCCCTCAAGGATCAATACGCGTCGGTCTGGGCCCGCAGGAACAACCCGGGCTTCGCCATCGGCTCTGCCGGCGCCTTCCTGGTGATGGAGTCGCGCGAGCACGCCGAAGCGCGCGGCGCCAAGCCGTACGCCAAGCTGACCAAGGTCGTCGCCGATCTTGCCAAGCGCAAGCAGCCCGGCGCAGTGACCAAGTCGCTGCAGACGCTGTGGCCGCAACTCGGGGTCAGCAACGACAACGCCATGCTGATCACGGGCGCGACCGGCGCCGAGCCCGCGACCGCCGAGGAGCGCGAATTCCTCGGGCAGCATCCTGGCCTTGCCGTGCGCGCCACCGGAACGACCTTCGGGCACACCATGGAGGCGCAGTTCCCGCTCGGCCTCGCGCTGGCTGCGCTGTCGATTTCCCGCGGCGCGCTCTATCCGGCCAACGACCCGACCGGGCTGGAGGTTGAAAAGACCGGGGCGCCAACCCAGATTGTCGTGTTTGGGGGTCGGCCATTGGCAGGGCGAAGGCATGGCACTGGTCGAGGCCGTCAAGTAATTCGGCGCAAGCACCGACGGGGACACCATGACAGCACCACGCGATAAATTCGGCCGACCGATCGTCGTCGTGACCGGCATGGGAATCGTGACGTCGCTCGGCGGCGGCAAAACCGACAATTGGAAGCGCCTCAGCGCGGGCGAGTCCGGCATCAAGACCGTGACGCGCTTCCCGCTCGACAGCCTGAAGACGACGATGGCCGGCGCCGTCGATTTCGTCACTGTCGACCCGTTCTCCTCGACCAGCCTGTCGCAGCGCCTGGCGGAGATCGCGACCGAAGAGGCGCTGGAGCAGTCCGGCATCGGCACCAAGGGCGACTTCCCCGGCCCGCTGTTTCTCGCGGTCGCGCCGATCGAGACCGAGTGGCCGCAGCGGCTCGAAGTCGCACGCGAGGTTCCGACCAAGGACTTCGGCATCATCGACTATCTGGCGACCTGCAGCGGCGGCAAGTTTACGCATTTCCACCGGCGCTTCACCTTCGGTTCGGTCGCGCTCAGCCTCGCCGAGACCTTCGGCACCAAGGGGTCGCCGATTTCGCTCTCGACCGCCTGCGCGTCCGGAGCGACCGCGATCCAGCTCGGCGTCGAGGCGATCCGTCGCGGCGAAACCGACGCCACGCTGTGCATCGCGACCGACGGCTCGGTCAATCCTGAAGCCCTGGTGCGATTCTCGCTGCTCTCGGCCCTCTCCACCCAGAACGATCCGCCTCAGGGCGCCTCGAAGCCGTTCTCGAAGAACCGCGACGGTTTCGTGATGGCCGAGGGCGCCGGCGCGCTGGTGCTGGAGAGCTACGACGCCGCGATGGCGCGCGGCGCGCGCATCCTGGGCGTCGTCGCCGGCTGCGGCGAGCTCACCGATTCCTTCCATCGCACCCGCTCTGCCCCGGACGGCAAGCCGGCCATCGGCTGCGTGCGCAAGACGCTTGCTGACGCGGGCATGGAGCCCGAGCAAATCGATCACATCAACGCACACGGCACCTCGACGCCGGAAAACGACAAGATGGAATATCTTGCGACCGCGGCGGTGTTCGGCGAGCACACCAAGAACATTCCGGTGTCATCGAACAAATCGATGGTCGGCCACACCATCTCGGCCGCCGGTGCGGTCGAGGCGATCTTCTCGCTGCTCACGCTCGAGCATCAGCGGATTCCGCCGACGATCAATTACGAGGTGCCCGATCCGGCGATCCCGTTCGACGTGGTCGGCAACAAGGCGCGCGACGCCAAGGTGACCGCCGTGATGTCGAACTCGTTCGGGTTCGGCGGGCAGAACGCTTCGCTGATCCTGACACGCGAGCCGGCCTAGCGCCCTCGCCTCATCAGATGAAACGCCTGCTCCTTCGCGCCCGCGCGCATCTGCGTGATGCCGCAAAACCTGTGACCGATGCGGCGATCGGCGGGCTGACGATCGGCCTGCTGCGCACCACGCGCTATTTCGATCCGGAGAAGACCGCGCGGTTCTTCGGCCGCGCCGCGCATTTCATCGGCCGCCGGCTGCGCGAGGATCGCATCGGCCGCGAGAATCTCACGGCCGCCTTCCCGGAAAAGTCACCGCAGGAGATCGAAGAGATCCTGACGGGCGTCTGGCACAACCTCGGACGCATCGGCGCTGAATTCGCGCACATCGACCGCATCTGGGACCACGATCCCCGGAATCCCGACAAGCCGGGCCGCGTCGAATTCTCGGAGCGCAGCAAGCAGCTGTTCGACCAGTTGCGTGACGACGGCAAGCCGGCCTTGTTCTTTGCCGCACATCTCGGCAACTGGGAGCTCTCGCCGATTGCCGCGGCGGCACATGGGCTCGATGCTACGATTCTGTTCCGGCGGCCGAACATCGAAGCCGCCGACCGCGCCATCGAACGCATCCGCGCTGTCAACCTGGGCACGCTGGTCCCGGCCGGCCGCGACGCGCCGCTCAAGCTGGCGCAGGCGCTGAAGAACGGCCAGCACGTCGCGATGCTGGTCGACCAGTATTTGACCAACGGCGTTCCCGTCACCTTCTTCGGCCGCAAGACCACCGCCAACCCGCTCTTGGCGCGCCTGCGCCGGCAGATCGATTGCCCGATCCACGGCACCCGGATCATCCGCCTGCCCGACGGCCGCTTCCGCG
Organism: Bradyrhizobium sp. USDA 3240; assembly: GCF_054063295.1. Lineage (NCBI taxonomy): Bacteria > Pseudomonadati > Pseudomonadota > Alphaproteobacteria > Hyphomicrobiales > Nitrobacteraceae > Bradyrhizobium > Bradyrhizobium sp. USDA 3240. The sequence goes on along the minus strand of NZ_JBSSGD010000002.1, from coordinate 8,031,854 downwards.
GCGAGGTCACCGAGGAAGTGAAACCGGTGTTCGACGCATCGGGCCAGATCGATATCCAGGGCACGACGCAGGCGATCACCGACATCGTCGAGGGCTGGGTCCGCGAATATCCGGATCAGTGGCTCTGGTTGCACCGGCGCTGGCGGTAGGCGGAGACTGTCATTTGTCATTGCGAGCGAAGCGAAGCAATCCATCTCGCCACTTGCGGAACCATGGATTGCTTCGTCGCTGACGCTCCTCGCAATGACGGCACATACTGCGACGAGAATGTCACCTCCCGGTCTTCACCCGCGTCCACAGGCGATTGATGATCCGCTGCGTCGCCGGATCGCGCGCCGTGATCACGAACAACTTCTTCTGCATCGCCTCGTCGGGATAGATGTTCTTGTCGTTGAAGATCTTCGGATCGATCAGCTTCTGGCTCGCCAGATTGCCGTTGGCGTAGGACAGGAAGTTCGAGTTCTTCGCCGCGACCTCGGGACGGTAGAGGTAGTTGATCAGCTCATAGGCTTCAGCGACGTTCTTTGCGTCGGCGGGAATCGCGAGATTGTCGAAGAACATCTGCGCGCCCTCCTTCGGGATCGTGTAGCCGATCTCGACGCCGGTCTTGGCTTCCGCCGCCCGGCTGCGCGCCTGCATGATGTCGCCCGACCATCCGACCACGAAGCAGATCTCACCCGATGCCAGCGCGCTGAGATATTCGGACGAGTGGAATTTGCGTACATAGGGCCGGATCTTGATGACGAGATCGGCGGCCTTCTCGAGGTCAGCCTGCTTGGTCGAGTTCGGGTCGAGGCCGAGATAGCTCAATGCGGCCGGCAGAATGTCATCTGCGGAATCTAACATGTGGATGCCACAATCCTTGAACTTCGCCAGGTTGTCCGGCTTGAACACCATGTCCCAACTGTCGATCCTGGCATCGGGCCCGAGGATCTTCTCCGCCATCTTGACGTTGTAGCCGATGCCCGTGGTGCCCCACATGTAGTTGGCGCCGAAATTGTTGCCGGGATCGTAGGTCGCGAGCTGCCCGGTCACCACGGGCCAAGCATTGGCGAGGTTCGGCAGCTTCGACTTGTCGAGCTTCAGGAACACCTTCGCGGTGATCTGCCGCTGCAGGAAATAGCCGGTCGGCACCACGACGTCGTAGCCTGACTTGCCCGCGAGCAGCCGAGTCTCCAGCGTCTCGTTGGCGTCGAACGTGTCGTAGACGACCTTGATGCCGGTTTCCTTGGTGAAGTCCTCGAGGACTCCCGGCGCCATGTAGTTCGACCAGTTGTAGAAGTTGACCGTGCGTTCCTCCGCGCGTGCGGAGGCAGCGAACAACAGAACCGTGGCGATCGTACCGACGAGGCTGACGAGACGACGGCTCTGGTTCTGCATTCTGGTCTACCTCTTGCGACGATGTACGGCGTCGGACAGCCGCTCCAGCGCGGTGTCGAGCGTCGAGTCCTTCTTGGCAAAGCAGAAACGCACGACAGACGTCACCGCATCTTGCTCGTAGAACGCCGACACTGGAATAGCCGCGACCTTGTAATCCTGCACAATTCGCCAGCAGAACTCCGCGTCGGTCTCATTGAGCCCGAGCGGCGACAGGTCGACCGTGAGGAAATAAGTCCCCTGCGACTTCAGCACCGGAAAGCCGATGCTCTCCAGCCCCTTGGTCAGGCGGTCGCGGCTGCGCGCCATGTCCTTGCGCATGTCGAGGAAGTAGTCGTCCGGCTTGTTGAGGCCGTACGCCACCGCCGCCTGCAGATTGGGCGCCGTCGTGAAGGTGAGGAACTGGTGCACCTTGGCAGCGACGCGCAGCAGCGGCGGCGCGGCGCAGACGAAGCCGATCTTCCATCCGGTCAGCGAGAAGATCTTGCCGGCGCTGCCGACCTTGATGGTGCGGTCGCGCATGCCCGGAATCGTGATCAGCGGGATGTGCTCGCGGCCGTCGAACACGACGTGCTCCCAGACCTCGTCGCAGATCGCGACCACGTCGAACTCCTGGCAGTACCGCGCCAACAGTTCGAGGTCCTCGCGCGGATAGACCACCGCCGCCGGGTTGAGCGGATTGTTGAACAGCACCGCCTTGGTCTTGTGGTTGAAGACGCTACGCAGCATCTCCTCGTTCAGCCGCCACTCCGGCGGCTCGAGCCGCAACAGCCGCGGAATGCCGCCGGCCTGGCGGATGATCGGCAGATAGGAATCATAGACCGGCTGGAAGCAGACCACCTCGTCGCCCGGCTCGACCACGGACAGGATCGAGGAAGTCAGTGCTTCAGTGCCGCCGGAGGTGACCATCACCTCGGTCATCGGATCGAGCTTGAGCCCGTGCCAGTGGCCGTAATGCGACGCGATCGCCTGACGCAGTTCCGGAATGCCCATCATCGACGGATACTGGTTGTAGCCGTTGATCGATGCGTCCGCGGCGGCGCGGCGGATGTCCTCGGGTCCGGGATCGTCGGGAAAGCCTTGGCCGAGATTGATGGCGTTGTTGTCGCGCGCAGCCTGCGACATCGCCTCGAAGATCGTGACGGGAAGGTCCGCGAAGACCTTGTTCATGGAGGTCATGTCAGGGATCAGCCGCCCGTCTTGGTCGGCAGTCCCGCCGCCTTCCAGCCGATGATGCCGCCCGCCAAATGCTTGTCATAGGGCAGGCCCGCGGCCTGGGCCGCCAGCGAGGCCGTCACCGAGCGCTTGCCGGAGCGGCAGGCGAACACCACCTGCTTGCCCTGCGGATCGGGAATCGCTGATGGATCGAACGTCGATAGCGGCACCACGACGCCATCGGGATAGGCCTCGACGGTGACCTCATTGGGCTCACGCACGTCGACCAGGAGATAGCGGCCTTCCGCTATGCCCTTCGACACCTCGTCCGGAAACAAATCTTCCACCTTGTGATCCGCCACGGAAATATCCTCCCGATATCAGCTTGGGCGAGCGTCGCGCGGCTCGCCGGTCCGGGCCGCAAAGTCGCCTCTCGCGGCAAGAAAATCAAGCGCCCGAAACGGGTTAGATGCCGCGCGGAAACGCAGGGATCGTGGACCCTAGATCGTGACTTGGGTGCCGACCTCGACCACCCGCCCGGTCGGGATCTGGAAATAATCGGTGGCATCGTTCGAGGAGCGGCTCAGCGCGATGAACAGATGGTCCTGCCAGCTCGGCATGCCCGAATGCGCCGCCGGCTTCAGCGCACGGCGGGACAGGAAGAACGAGGTCGACATGATGTCGAACTGCCAGCCGAGCTTGCGGGCGATCGCCAGCGTCTTGGGCACGTTCGGCTGCTCCATGAAACCGAATTTCAGCGTCACCTTGGCGAAGGTCTCGGTCAGCTGCTCCATCCGCACCCGCTCGGACGGATCGATGCGCGGCGTCGGCGCGGTCTCGATGGTGAGGATGACGTTCTTCTCGTGCAGCACCTTGTAGTGCTTGAGACTGTGCATCAGCGCGGTCGGCGCGCTGACGGGATCGCTGGTCAGGAACACGGCCGTGCCGGAGACACGCTGCGGCGGCCGCTTCTCCAGCATCGCGACGAGATCGGCGAGCGGGAATTCCAACTTGCGGGATTTCTCGAACAACAGCCGGCTGCCGCGCCGCCAGGTGTACATCACCACGATCATGGCCCCGCCGAGCGCAAGCGGCACCCAGCCTCCCTCGAACACCTTGAGCAGGTTGGCGGCCAGGAACGTGACGTCCAGGAACAGGAACGGTGCAACCAGCGCCGCGGCGGCGATCGGCGACCAGCGCCAGACCTTCCAGATCACCACGAAGCCCATCATCGCCGTCACCACCATGGTGCCGGTCACCGAGATGCCGTAGGCCGACGCCAGCGCGCTCGACGAGCGGAACATCAGCACCAGCACAATGACCGCGATGAACAGCAACCGGTTGATGCGCGGCATGTAGATCTGGCCGGAATGCGCTTCCGACGTGTGGCGGATCTCAAACCGCGGCATCAGGCCGAGCTGGATCGCTTGCCGCGTCAGCGAATATGCGCCGGTAATGACGGCCTGGCTCGCGATCACGCTCGCCGCGGTGGCAAGAGCGACCATGGGGATCAAGGCCCAGTCCGGGAACATGAGGAAGAACGGATTTTCAACCGCCTTGGGATCGGAGATCAGCAGCGCGCCCTGCCCCAGATAGTTGAGCGCCAGCGACGGCAGCACGATGGACATCCAGGCGGCCTGGATCGGGCGTTTACCGAAATGGCCGAGATCGGCATAGAGCGCCTCGGCGCCGGTCACGGCGAGGAAGACCGCGCCCAGGGTGATGAAGCCGATCACGCCGTGATGCAGCATGAACGACACCGCAAGCATCGGGTTGAGCGCGTACAGCACCTCAGGATGCCGCGCGATGTGGGGCAGTGCCGCAAGCGCAATCACGGCGAACCACATGCACATCACGGGTCCGAAGAAAGCGGCGACGCGTGCGGTGCCGCGCGACTGCACCGAGAACAGGAACAGCAGGATGACCACGGTGATCGGGACGACATAGGGATCGAACGTCGCGGTCGCGAGCTTGATGCCCTCGATCGCCGACAGCACCGTAAGCGCGGGGGTGATGACAGCGTCGCCATAGAACAGCGCGCCGCTGATGATGCCGAGCAGCACGATCGCACCGGCGCCCTTGCTGACCGCGCGCTGCGCCAACGCCATCAGCGCCAGCGTCCCGCCCTCGCCGTTGTTGTCGGCACGCAGGAGGATCACGACGTATTTCAGCGTGACGACGACGATCAGCGCCCACAGGATCAGGCTGAGCACGCCGAGCACTGCATGCGCCGTCACGGCGCCCTCGCCACCGGCCGCCGCGACGACGGCTTCGCGCAGCGCGTACAGCGGGCTGGTGCCGATGTCGCCATAGACGACACCGATGCTGCCGAGCATCAGCGCCTTAAAGGTGGCGGTTGAATGCGCCTCGCCATGGCCGTTTGCCGCGGGCGTTTCCGCCGCGGTGATCGCACTCTCGGATGACATGGGAAGCTGCGCCTCTGTCTTCTGCCGCACTGCACAATGCCGGGTCGCAGGCCTATACTCCCGGCAGGAATGCATAGGTTAGCCCGGATTCAGGCCTCCGCCATGCATATCACGCATAGATCACGGCTTTTCAACTGTAGAATCCGTTGCCGCATCAAATAGTTACCTGGGTACCCACTTCAACCACCCTCCCAGTCGGGATCTGGAAATAGTCGGTGGCATCGTTGGCGGACCGGCTCATTGCGATGAACAGGTGGTCCTGCCACTGCGGCATCCCGGACTGGGCGGAGGGCTTTAGCGACCGCCGCGACACGAAGAACGAGGTCGCCATGATGTCGAACTGCCAGCCGAGCTTGCGCGCGACCGCGAGCGCCTTCGGCACGTTCGGCGATTCCATGTAGCCGAAGCGCAGCCGCACCGCGGTGAACTTGTCGCTGACCTTCTCCATGGTCACGCGCTCCGACAGGTCGACGCGCGGTGTCGGTGCGGTCTCGATGGTCAGGATCACATTGTGCTCGTGCAGCACCTTGTTGTGCTTGAGATTGTGTAAGAGCGCGGTCGGCACGAAGCTGGGATCGCTGGTCAGGAACACCGCGGTGCCCTTGACGATATGCGGCGGCCGCTTCTCCAGGCTGTGGATCAGGTCGCGCAACGGCACCTCGATGCGGCGGGTCTTGGCGATCAGGATCGCGGCACCGCGACGCCAGGTCCAGATCATCGTCGCCATCACGACGCCGAACAGTAGCGGTACCCACGCGCCCTCGAACAGCTTCAAGAGATTGGCGCTGAAGAAGGTCATGTCGACGATCACGAACGGCAGGATCAATGCGGCGGCCGACGCCACGCGCCAGTTCCACAGCTTCCAGATCACGATGAAGCCCATGATGCCGTCGGCGACCATGGTGGTGGAGACGGCGATGCCGTAGGCCGAGGCGAGCCCGCTCGAGGTGCGGAACAGCAGCACCAGCAGCAGCACGCCGATCAGCAGCAGCCGGTTGACCCGCGGCAGATAGATCTGGCCGGCATGGGTCTCGGAGGTGTAGCGGACCTCGAAGCGCGGCAAGAGCCCAAGCTGCACCGCCTGGCTGATCAGCGAATAGGCGCCGGTGATCACGGCCTGGCTCGCGATCACGGTCGCGGCGGTGGCGAGCCCGATCAACGGCAGCAGCAGCACGTCCGGCACCATGCGATAGAACGAGTTCTCGATCGCGGCGGGATCGGACAGCACCAGCGCGCCCTGCCCGAAATAATTCAGCAGCAGCGACGGCAGCACGAAGAACAGCCACCCGGACTGGATCGGCTTGCGGCCGAAATGCCCGAGGTCGGCATACAGCGCCTCGCCGCCGGTCACCGCGAGGAACACCGCACCGAGGGTCACCAGGCCGACGGTGCCGTGGGTCAGCAGGAACTGGATTGCGTAATAGGGATTGATCGCCGCCAGCACCGACGGATCGTCCATGATGTGGACCACCCCCATCACTGCGAGCGAGGCAAACCACACCACCATCACCGGCCCGAAGGCGGCGGCGACGCGCGCGGTGCCGATGCGCTGCACCGAGAACAGCAGCACGAGGATCAGGATCGTCAGCGGCACCACATAGTGCTCGAGATGCGGCGTGGCGAGCTTGAGGCCCTCGACCGCCGACAGCACCGAGATCGCCGGCGTGATCATGGAATCGCCGATGAACATCGAGGCGCCGACCACGCCGAGTGCGAGCAACGGCCAGCTGCGCCGTCCGATCGCGCGCTGGCCGAGCGCCATCAGCGACAGCGTGCCGCCCTCGCCATTGTTGTCGGCGCGCAGCAGCAGCAGGACGTATTTGGCGGTGACGACGGTGAACAGCGCCCACAGGATCAGGCTCAGCACGCCGAGCACCATGATCCGGGTCACCGGCTGGCCGTGTGCGGCGCCGCCGACCGCCTCGCGGAATGCGTAGAGCGGCGAGGTTCCGATATCGCCGAACACGACTCCGATGCTGCCCAGTGTCAGGGCCCAGAAGCCGGAGGCGCCTTGGCCTTTGCCCTGACCTGTTCCTTGGCCCGCGCCTTGGGTTTCCTGGGCTTCGGTGGATGAGACGCTGACAGCCATGGCGAGGTTGGAACGCTCGGTCGGTTGATTTTGATCCGCGCGGCTATCGACGCTTCCGCCCCGCCTGTCAACCGAGCAACCCGGCCGACGACGGTAGCAGGGTAACCCGGAGCTACGGCTTCAGATCCGGCGGCAACGGCGGATTTTCCCGCATCAACGTGATGGTCACGCGACGGTTCGCCGGCAGCGTCGGATCGTCGGGAAACAGCGGCTGGCCGTCCGCCTTGCCGGAAACCGCGAAGATGTGGGACGACGGCAGCCCCTCCCGCTCCAGGATCTGCCGCACCGCATTGGCGCGGTCGGCGGACAGGTCGAAGGCGTCGTAATCGCTGCGCGCCGGCACGAAGCCTGCGGCTGTATGCCCCACGATCGCGATCCGCAGCGGCGTCGCCTTCAGCGGCGCGGCGAGCTTCTGGATCAGCCGGCGGGTGCGCTCATACGGCTCCCTGGAGCCGTCGGCGAACATCGAGCGGCCGTCCTGGTCGACGATCTCGAGGTTGAGCCCCTCCTTGGTCTCCTCGAACATGATGTTCTTGGAAATCTCGGTCAGCTCGGGCATGTCCTGCAGCGCCTGGCGCAGCGAGGCGGAGGCGAGCGCGAATTCGCGGTCGATTTTCAGCCGCGCGCCGTTGACCTGGCTGCGCTCCTGCTCGTCCGGCGTCGGATTGGCGGAGGATTCCTCCGGCGAGATGTGATCGACATTCTTCAGCTTCGGCCGGGTCGGCAGGCCGTCGGACTCGACGATGCCGGAATAGCGCACATTGGTCTGCACGCCGAAGGCGTCGCGCATCGAGCCTGCGACGATCTTCAACTTGTTGTTGTCCATGGTGGAGAACGCGACGAGCATCACGAAGAAGCTCATCATCAGGCCCATCAGGTCGGCGAAGGTCACGAACCAGCCGTGACCTCCACCATGGGCGTCGCCGCGCTTTTTCTTGGCCATCGCTGCGTTTCCCGAAAGCGCCGGCCGGTCAGGCCGGCACCGGCTCGCCTTCCTCGTGGCGATGCTTTTCCGGCAGGTAGGCCAGCAGCATCTCGCGCACCAGCGCCGGGCTCTTGGAATCGCGGATCATCAGAATGCCGTCGATGATCAGCGTGCGGTTGGTCTCCTCGTCGAGCAGCTTGCCGTGCAGCTTGTCCGCGATCGGAAGGCAGAACAGGTTGGCGACCAGCGCGCCGTACAAGGTCGCGAGCAGCGCGGTCGCCATGAACGGGCCGAGCTTGGAAGGGTCGGTCATGTTGGCGAACATCTGCACCATGCCGATCAGCGTGCCGATCATGCCGAAGGCCGGCGCGCAGTCGCCGATCGCGCGATAGATCTTGCTGCCCTCGTCGAGGTGCATCAGGAAATTGTCGCGGTCGCGCTCCAGGTTGTCGCGGATGAATTCGAGGTCGTAACCGTCGGCGACGTAGCGAATGCCCTTGGCGAGGAACGGCTCGTTGGTCTCGACCTTTTCAAGGCCGACCGGGCCCTGCTTGCGGGCGATCTCGGCGATGCGGGCGAGTTCGTCGACGAGGTCGCGGGCCGACAGCCGGCTCATCGTGAAGGCAAACTTGGCGCCAAGCGGCAGCCCGTGCAGCATCACGCCGAGCGGAAAGCGGATCATCGTCGCAGCGATCGAACCGCCGAAGATGATGATCATGGCATGTTCGGAGATGAACATGTGCAGGTCGCCGCCCATGAACATCATCACCGCGATGACGATGATGCCGGCCAACAGCCCGGCGCCTGTCATGATATCCATGAAAAACTCCAACGCGAACGCAACCCGCCTGTCCTGGACGGCGCGCAGCCCGAGGCGGGCCGCGTGGAAAAACCCTAACGTTAATGCCATTAAGGACGCGTTACCGAATTTGGTAGGGATAACAACGGGTAAACGGCTGCCTTTTCGTGATGCCGTTGAAGATGTTGGCTTTCCGCATGGGACGCCGTCGCTGCATGCGCAAAAGGTCTCCCCGTAGAACAACGGACATGGGATAGCTTTGCCGAGAGGAAACGAACAAGCGAGCAGGACAGGATGAAGGCGGTCGTCGTCGAGCAATACGCACCCATCGATCGGATCGGGCTGAAGGAGATCGCTGTCCCACGGCCCGCCACCGGACAGATCCGCGTTCGGGTCCACGCCGCGAGCATCGGCTTCGTCGATGGGCTGAAGGTCGAGGGCCGCTATCAGACCAAGGATGCCCTGCCCTTTACGCCCGGTGCGGAATTCGCCGGCGTGGTCGACGAGGTCGCAAGCGACGTCGCCGGCATTGTACCGGGCATGCGGGTGATGGGCGCGGCGCGCTCGGGCGCGCTGGCCGAGTACATCCTGGTGCCGCCTGCCGCCGTCGAGGTCATGCCTAACGGCCTGTCGATGGAGGCCGCCGCCGCCTTCCGCACCAATTACCTCACCGCGCTGTACGCGCTCGCCGAACGCGGCTCGCTCAAGGCCGGCGAGCAGTTGCTCGTGCTCGGTGCCGCCGGCGGCACCGGCGTCGCTGCGATCCAGGTCGGCAAGCTGATCGGCGCGCGCGTCATTGCCGCGGCCTCGACCGACGAGAAGCGCAGCTTCGCGGCGAGCTTCGGCGCCGACGCCGTCGTCGACTATACCAAGCCCGACTGGCGCGATGCGCTGAAGGACGCAACCGGCGGCCATGGTCCCGACGTGATCTTCGATCCGGTCGGCGGCGAGGTCTCGTTGCAAGCATTCCGCTCGATCGCCTGGAACGGCCGCCATGTCGTGGTCGGCTTCGCGGCAGGCCAGATCCCCGCTCTGCCGTTCAATCTGCCGCTCTTGAAGGGCGGCCTCCTGATCGGCGTCGACGCCGCGCAGATCGCGCGCCGCGAGCCCGAGGCGCAGGCGCGCGTGATGACGCAATTGTCGGCATGGCTGAACGACGGCCGGCTGACGCCTGTCGTCGGCAAGGTGTTCGAGCTTGAAGATTTCCGCGCGGCGTTCACAACGATGCAGACCCGCGCGGCGCTCGGCAAGATGGTGGTGCGGATCGGGTCGTGAGAGAGGCACCGCCCTCACCTCATCCTCGCTGTCGTCCCTGCGAAACCTACCAGACCCGTCATCCTGAGGAGCGCGTAGCGCGTCTCGAAGGATGCACGGCCACCGTGAGGCCGTCCGGCTTCGAGGCTCGCTTCGCTCGCACCTCAGCATGATGGGGATAGTTCTGATTCAGCTGTCAAACTCCTTATTCGGTGTCATCACCCGCGCATGCGGGTGATCCAGTATTCCAGAGGCAGTTGTGCTCGAATCGAGGGGCCGGGCGTACTGGATCGCCCGCATGCGCATGCGCGGGTGATGACAGATGTGCATTAGGACACAGCTTCGCATTCTCGCGACATCAATTGTCCGAGTCTTGCTCTTCGTTTTGCCGCTCTGCGAACAGAGGGCGCAGGGAAAGCCGGGTGCCGATCGCACCCATGGGCCCCGTGCAAAAGGTAGAAAGCACGGGGGGTAGGACCACAGGTGTAACCGGAAACAACCCGGCTTTCCCTGCGCGATGGGTTACGGCTTACTTCGTGCTCTCCCCGGCGAGACTGGGCTTGCTTGTCACCGCCTTCGCAAACGCGCTTTCGCGTTTTGCGAGAGGACACCTGCCGCTAGGGCGTCAGGACCACACGACTTCACCGTCCGCTTCATGCGCACTCGTCAGTTGCGCAATTCGCGTCCACCGCATCTCGACCCACGTTCGTGACGACCGCGAAGCGCCCCTCGTGCCGGGTGAGACAGGCATATTGAACATCTGAGTTGGGTCCGTCGTCAAGTCAAATTCTGAAAAGCCGAATGACCTAAATCAAGGATCCGGGGCCGGCGGACAAACTATCATACGTTATTGTCGCCGGAATCCGCGCCACCTACCGTTTGCCGAAAACGGCTGTGGGGAGAAAAAAGTGCAGGACATGCTGACGCATCTTGAGAAGCTTCGCACCGACGCTGCGGAGTGCGCGCTGATCCGCGACCTGGCCACGGACGTCCAGAAGCGCGAATTGTTCACCAAGCTCGCTGAGGATCTTGCGGCCCTCGCCGCGGAAGTCGAGAAAGCCATTGCCGCGGCCGGCAAGGGCGAAGCCGTCTAGGCGCGCGCTCATAGACCCGGGGGGGCGCTCGTCCTCATGCAGCGGGACAGAGCGGATATTGCAGGCTCGCCACAATGGGGCGATCGAGCGAAAACGGCGTCGCTATGCCTGATCGATGTCCGCTCATGTAGCGGAAACGCTTGCCATGATTTTCCGGATGGCAATCGACAAGTCGGAGTGACTGAAGGGCTTTTTCAGAAGGGCTCGCTCGCCCGTAGGCAATTCCGGAATGGCTCGTTGAGCCGTATAGCCGGAGGTAAGCAGCACCGGCAACGCGGGCCGCACGAAACCGATCCGTCGCGCCAATTCTACACCGCTCATGCCGTCCGGCATAACGACATCGCTGAAGACGAGATCCAGACCGGCATTCGCCTGTATTATCTCAAGCGCGGCGCTACCAGTCGCCGCCGACAGTACCGAGTAGCCGAGGTCCTGCAACATCCCGCTGGTCGTGGCCCGCACGTCGGCATCGTCTTCGACGACCAGAACGACCCCGGTTCCAGTCTCCAACGTGGCCTCAGCCGGCTTCCGGACGATCGGGACGGAGTCCGTCGACCGCCTCAGGAACACCTCGATCACCGTCCCGCATCCCGGCGCGCTGGTCACCGCCACGAATCCCCCGGATTGCTTGGCGAATCCGTAGACCTGACTCAGCCCCAATCCCGTTCCCTTTCCGACATCCTTTGTTGTGAAGAACGGCTCGAAAACGTGCGCGAGCACCTCCGCCGACATTCCGACCCCTGTATCCCCGACAGATATCATCGCGTATTCGCCAGCCGCCGCTTCCCATCGGGACGCGAACGCTTCGTCGACGCGCCGGTTGGCCGTCTTGATGACGAGCTCTCCGCCTTGTGGCATCGCATCGCGCGCGTTGATGGCAAGGTTCACTATGGCGGTTTCGAGTTGATGCGGATCGGTGCGGCATTCCCAGAGATCCCGGCCCCTGACGAATTTCGTCTTGACGGTCTCACCGACCGCCCGGTCGAGAAGATGTTCGAAGGTCGGGATCAGGTCATTGATCTGAACGACTTCGATTTGCAGATTCTGACGGCGAGAGAACGCCAACAGCTGCTGGTTCAGTTTCGACCCGCGAGCCACGGCCTGCCGTGCCGCCTCGAACAGCCGCACAACCCTCTCGTCGCCCGACATGCGGCGGCCTAGCATGTCGAGGCTACCGCCGATGATCATCAAAAGGTTGTTGAAGTCGTGCGCGATGCCGCCCGTCAACTGCCCGACGGCTTCCATTTTCTGGGCCTGCCGCAACTGCTCGTCGACTTCACGCCGTTGGGTGATGTCCGCGGTCACCCCTGTGATGCGGACGGGCCGTTTGCCGTCATAGAAGGTTCGACCCTTCACGTTGACCCAACGCACCGCGTTGTCGCTGGCCCGACGAATCCGGTGCTCGAACTCGACCGCGCCGCTCGCGCGCGCTGTTTCAAACGCCTCGCGAACCTTGTGTCGATCTTCCGGAACGAAGCGATCCGCCAATGCCGCCAGGTCGAAGGGAGCGGGACTCGTCGCGTTGCCGAAAATCCGGTCGTGCCGCAGCGAACATCTCATCCGATTGTCGGAAAGATCGAGCTCCCATATTCCCATTTCCGCGGCGTCGAGCGTCAGCTGGAGATTCTCTTCGGTCTTGCGCCGTTCGATGATCTCGTTGGCGAGCTTCTCGTTTGCGGCGCTCAATTCGCGGGTCCGCATGCGGCTGGACGTCAGGTCCGTCACAATGCCGCAAACCAGTCTCGGCATTGCCTCGTCCACCTTCAGATCGATCAGGGAGATGTTGACGGGCACTTCGTGACCGAGACAATTCACGATCCCGAACTCTCCGGAAACTCCCGGGCCGGCGCCGGTCGCGATCATGTTCGACAAGACCCTCCCCTCGTCGACACTAACGTATCTGGTGAGTGGTTGGCCTATGATGCTGTCGTGTGGGCTGGCGACGAGCGTCGCGAAACGTTCGTTGCAGTACAGGATAGTCCCTCTTTCGGAAAGCGTGATGGCTCCTTCCTGCATCTGCTCGACGAGAACCCGATATGGACGATCGGCATTTTCGAGCGTGTAGACCTGCTGCCCTTGCGAGCCGGCGATCACGACGGCATCCACCGCTCCGGTGCGGATGGCCTCCAGGGTCTCCTCCGCTTCCCGGAGGCGCGAGATCAGTTCCTCTCCGGTTAGCGATTCGTACTCCGTGTCGTTGGCGGCGCGTTCCGTCATCGGATAGTCAGCTGCCCGGCTTCACGGGCGTCAAGTTCAATCCCGCAAGGACTTTTTCATTGTCGGACAGATCCCCGATGATCCGGCGCAGCGGCTCGGGCAAGATCTTGACGAGCGTGGGAGTCGCGATGATCTGCAGTTCGCGGGTCGAGTCGGGGTTCTCGTACACGTCGACGACTTCGAGATCGTACCGGCCGTGAAGGTTCTCCTCGCATATCCTGCGCATGTTGGCGATGGCCCGGGCGGAACGCGGCGTAGAGCCCGTCACGAAAAGGCGCAGCTTGTATCTGCCATCCGGGTGGTTTGCAGAGGTCATGTCCGGCTCTTTCCTATCGGCCGCAGATCCAACCCGACGATCACCTTCTCGGAGTTCGAAAGGTCGCCGATCATGCGCTTGAGCGGCGGCGGAAGCCGCCGGACGAGCGTCGGTATCGCGACGATCTGGTCACCAGCGGCCAGTTGCGGCGACACGACGAGATCGATCACCTCGATCTTGTACCGGCCGGCGAGGTTTTCCTCGCATATCTTCTGGAGGTTCGCGATCGCCGCCAGCGATTTTGGCGTCTGGCCTGCCACGTAGAGCCGCAAATTGAACTCGGCGATATCGTCGGGGGCGCCGTTCGAATCCATCATCGGTTTCCTCCGCGCTTCTGCGCCATTGCGGCGCGATCCGACGCCGCCGATGCGCTCCGGACGCCCTGATGCGCAATGACCTTTGAAACCTCTTCCGCTTCGGCCTCGAGCTCTGCCCGCATTTCCGCGATCTGGCGCTCCAACGCCTCCCGCTTGCGCGTCAATACGCGCTGACGTTGCTCGGTCTGCTCGCTGCGTTCGCGATCGGCCTCGCGCTCGCGCGCCTCCTGCGCCATCCTGGCTGCACCGGTCAAGACGCCTTCCGGACCGAGATAAGGCGCTGTGAGATGGATACCGTCGTCTTTGATCTCGTACTCGCGGATCTGCTTCGAGTGGCTCATGCCGCGCGACTTGAGCAAGTACAGGGTGCGATTGCGCTCACCGTCCGCTTCGACGTCCCGCAACGAGATCCACGTGTCCATGAGCGAAGACACGCTTCGCTCGCTCTCGTTCATCAGATCGTCGATAGCCGACAAGCTGGTGAACACGGCCGTAATCCCCCTGGTCTTGCAAATGTCGGCCAGCCGGACGAGCGTCGCATGGATTTCCATCGCGGGTCCCCGAAACGCAGATATCGGATCGACGACTATGGTGGCGGGCTTGAATTTCTCGATGTCGCGGTTCATGCGGGCCAGATGCATCTCGAATCCGAAGAGGCTCGGTCGTGCCGCTTCGAACCGGAGCAGACCGGAATCGAGGTGCTTCTTCAGGTCGATCCCGACGGATCTCATGTTCCTGACGACCTGATCGGGAGATTCCTCGAAGGCGAAATAGAGGCTGCGTTCGCCGCGGCCACATGAGGCATCGGCGAAGGCCGCCCCGAAAGTCGATTTGCCCGTTCCCGCCAATCCGGAGATCAGCACACTCGACCCTTTGTAATAGCCGCCTCTTCCCAGCATGGCGTCTAAATCCTTGACGCCGGTGGGAACGGCCTCATCCGAGATGGAATGACCGAGGCCCGCCGACGTGATCGGCAGGACGCTGATTCCTTCGTCGTCGATCAGGAAGGGATATTCGTTGGTCCCGTGGGCCGAGCCCCGGTATTTGACGACGCGCAGGCGGCGAGTGACCACCTGCTCCTGAACGCGGTTGTCGAGAAGGATGACGCAGTCCGAAACGTACTCTTCGATGCCGAAGCGGGTGAGCTGGCCATCACCGCGTTCCGCCGTGATGATGGCGGTAACGCCTTTGTCCTTGAGCCAGCCGAACAGGCGCCGAAGCTCCGCACGAAGGATCGCAGTATCGGCGAGCCCCGAGAAGAGGGCTTCGATCGTGTCGAGAACGACCCGTTTTGCCCCGATCGTATCGATCGCGTGCCCGAGCCGGACGAAAAGGCCCTCCAGATCGTACTCACCGCTTTCCTCAATCTCGGCGCGCTCTATCCGGACGTAGTCGATGACCAGCTTCTTGCTGGAAATCAATTCCTCGACGTCGAAGCCGAGCGAATTCACGTTCGTGGCTAAATCCTGCTCACGCTCTTCGAAACTCATAAACACGCCGGTCTCGTCGAACCTGGTCGCGCCGTTGACGAGAAACGTCATTCCAAAGAGAGTCTTTCCGCATCCGGCCGAGCCGCATAGCAGCGTCGGCCGACCGGTCGGCAGGCCACCGAGTGTCAGATCATCCAAGCCGCCGATGCCCGTCCGAGTTTTTGGAAGTTGAACCGATGGTCCCGCGGCGAGGACCGGAGATTTACGATTTGCCATTCAAAGACCTTTTTGAACCGGCGCGGCCACTCTTGCGGCTCGCAAATTGATGCTTGGGCAACTGCGACGTATCGGACGAACCAATGCGCTCCTTCAAGGCTGTCTCAAGAAAATTGGTCAAAGTTCGATTTTCCTGCTTCGCGCACGCACGCGCGATAGCCAGTAAATCAGGATCGATCCGAACGGTGATGGCCTGCTTCATGGCTTCGCGCTTTCGCTGACGAAAAGGTATTGCTCACGTATTTCAGAAGCAATACGGGCGCGCCTGCGATATTTCTCCGGAAATTAGGAACCAATCCGAAGCTGTCCGGCGGCGCATCAGCCGAGCGCAGCACCGCAGGGATTCCACTGATCAGCGCATCGATCCGCGATGCGCGCTATACGATGCGATCGAACACCGCCCGCACGGCCCGCGCACTCGCAAGCTCCACGGCTCGAAAAACGCGGCATGCTGCTCGCGCAGGAACCAATACTGGAGCGGCGCATTCTTATTTCACCCCTTGGTTGAACGGTAACATCCCGCTATCATCGGCACGTGCCGGTCCCGTGGTGTTGATTGTTCACCGGGAGGTAATTTGGCGGCATCTGTTGTATTTCAGGATTCTTCCCTTGGCACATTTTGCATATCGAACATCCAGCACCACGTCCCGATCGCGCGGGCGAAGCATCGTCGCCTGAGACGCGCGATGAAGATGGACAAGGCCACCTGGTACGTCTCGTTCGCCATCAGAACCCCTGACGCCGGACACCACCGCTTCGCGCGCCAGACCCGCACCTTCACGACCGAACAGGATGCCAAGGTGTTTGCGCGTACCCTGCTCGAACAGACTCAGGACGTCAGCGCCGGAACGATCAATCCGCACACGCCGAGACGCGTGATCGCGCCGGCTGCGATCGCGGCCTGGGCCGGCGAGAGCTGAAATCCACTTCTACAAAAAGCGTGACGGCGCGAATGGCGCAAGCGGGATCTCCGGCACCTTGCCGCTGAGCAATTGCGCGACCAGCCGGCCGGTGCGGGCCGAGCCGACCAGCCCGACATGGCCGTGGCCGAACGCATAGACCACGTCGCGCGAGACGCGGCTAAGGCCGATGCAGGGCCGCCCGTCGGGCATGCTCGGGCGATGGCCGAACCATGTCTTGATCCGTGAGGGTGGAATGTCCCTCGGCAGCTTCGGGAACATGCTGAAGAGATGCTCGCGCAGGATCTCGCCGCGCTTCCAGTTCGGCGCGGCGTCGAGCCCCGCGATCTCCACCGTGCCGGCGGCACGCAGGCCCTTGTCGGTCCAGTTGACCACCATCTTGGCATCCGAGGCCATCATCGAATTGCGCGGCCCGGATTCCGGATTCTCGATCATGACGTGGTAGCCGCGCTCGGTCTCGAGCGGCAACGGATCGCCGATCGATGCGGTCAGCTGCTTCGAGCGTGCGCCGGCGGCGACCACCGCGGCGTCGCAGGCGATCTCGCCACGCTCGGTGACCACGGCGACCAGCCTGTCGCCCGCAAGCTTGAGTCCTATCGCCTTGGCGGCTATGCGTTCGGCGCCGCTCGCGATCGCGTGCGCGGCGAGCGCTGCGACGTAGGCGCCGGGATCGCGGCAGCGGCCGGCCTCCTCGACCACGACGCCGAACTTGTAGCGCGGATGCAGATCGGGCTCGCGCTGGCGCATCTCGTCTTCATCGAGCTCCAGCCATTCGATGCCGACGCGCTTCCGAATGCGCCAGCCGAGGTCGCGGTCGAACTGATCGCGCGAGGGAAACACGTGCATCACCCCGCGCCGCTCGATCAGTTCGGCCACGCCGGCTTCCTCGGCGAGCTGCCGGTGCAGCAGCGGCGCGTCCTTGAGCAGATCGCGCATCGCCCGCGCGGTGGCTTCGACCTGCGCCTCGATGCGGCTCGACAGCAGATACTTGATCAGCCACGGCAAGGCTTTCGGCAGATACGACCAGCGGATCGAAAGCGGCCCGAGCGGGTCCATCAGATAGCCCGGCACCTTCTTCCAGGTGCCGGGCTCGGCCGGCGGGATCACCGAATGCGACGACAGCCAGCCGGCATTGCCATAGCTCGCGGCCTGGGTGCCGCCGGGCTCGCCCGGATCGATCAGCGTGACACGATGGCCCGCGCGCAGCGCCTCGATGGCGCTGATCACGCCGACCGCGCCGGCGCCGATGATCGCGACGTGACGGCCGGCGGAGTCAGGCATTATTGCGCAGCCTGCTCGGGCACAAAATCCTTGCCGACCGACAGCGCGCGCTGATCGACCAGGCAGTGCAGGATCGCCGGCTTGCCGGAGGCCAGCGCCCGCTCGAACGCCGGCGCGAAGTCTTCGGTGCGCTCGACCCGCTCGCCATGGCCGCCGAACGCCTTGGCGTAGAGCGCGAAGTCCGGGTTCTTGAGCTGGGTGCCGACGACGCGGCCGGGATAGTCGCGCTCCTGATGCATCCGGATGGTGCCGTATTGCGCGTTGTCGATGACGACGACGATCAGCGGCGCGTCATACTGCACAGCGGTGGCGAACTCCTGCCCGTTCATCAGGAAGCAGCCGTCGCCCGCGAACGCGACGACGACGCGATCCGGATGCTGCCGCTTGGCCATCACGGCCGCCGGTACGCCGTAGCCCATCGAGCCCGAGGTCGGCGCGAGCTGGGCGGCGAAAGCGTGGAAGCGGTGGTGTCGATGAATCCAGCCGGCGTAATTGCCGGCGCCGTTGCAGACGATCGCATCCTTCGGCAGCCGGTCACGCAGCCAGGTCACGACCTCGCCGTACTGGAAATAGCCCGGCAGCTCGCGCGGCTTGTCGGTCCAGGCCAGATAATCCGCGTGCGCCTTGGCCGCCTCGCCCTTCCAGGCGGGCGCGGCTGCGGGCTTCATGCTCTCGACCGCGGCAGCGAAGGCTGTGGGCGTCGCCTGGATCGCCAGAGCGGGCTGGTAGACGCGGCCGAGCTCTTCGGAGCCCGGATGCACGTGAATGAGCTGCTGGCTCGGTGTGGGAATGTCGAGCAGCGTGTAGGACGACGACGGCATTTCCGACATGCGGCCGCCGATCAGGAGAATGACGTCAGCGCCGGTGAAGCGATCCCTGAGCTTCGGGCTCGGGCCGATGCCGAGATCGCCGGCATAATGCGAATGGTCGGCGTCGAACAGCGAGGCGCGGCGGAACGAGGTCGCGACCGGCAGGTCGAAGCGTTCGGCAAAGCGCGCAATGCCGTTGGCGGCCTCTGCGGTCCAGGCCGAGCCACCGAGCACCACGATCGGTGCCTTGGCACCGGCGAGCATGCTGCCGAGGCGTTCGAGATCCGACGGCGCCGGCCAGCTCTGCGCAGGCTCGACCTTCGGCGCGTCGGCGACCGCTGCGGTCTCAGTCAGCATGTTCTCCGGCAGCGAGATCACCACCGGACCGGGGCGGCCCTGCAGCGCCACGCGGAAGGCGCGCGCGACCAGCTCCGGAATGCGGTCCGGACGATCGATCTCCACCGCCCATTTCGCCATGGTGCCGAACACCGCCTTGTAGTCGAGCTCCTGGAACGCCTCGCGCTCGCGCATGCCGGTGTCGACCTGGCCGACGAACAGGATCATCGGGGTGGAATCCTGCATCGCGATGTGCACGCCGTGCGCGGCGTTGGTCGAGCCCGGGCCGCGGGTGACGAAGCAGATGCCGGGACGCCCGGTGAGCTTGCCATAGGCCTCCGCCATCATCGCAGCACCACCCTCGGCGCGGCAGATCACGACGTCGACCGGGCTGTCATGCAGGGCGTCGAGCGCCGCCAGATAGCTCTCGCCCGGCACGCAGGTGACGCGCTCCACCCCTTGCGCGACCAGCTGGTCGATCAGGATCTGGCCTCCGGTGCGGGCGTTGCTTTTGGTCATGAGGGCTCCCTGCGGCATTGGCGCGCGCTTGCGGCTCGCGCGGAACGTGATCCGACGGGGGTATGATAGACGGGATTATGGCGCAAGGCCGAACTCGCCGCGGGATGCCGCGGCGGCATCGAGCCATGCGGCAGGGAAAGGGCAGCGGCGGGACGCCACTTATTTGCGCAGAGCCGGCGGTTGCCGCGCCGCATCCACGGACTCCGTCATTCCGGGGCGATGCGCCAGCATCGAACCCGGGATCTCGAAGTTGCGGCGCGAGATTCCGGGTTCATGCTTCGCATGCCCCGGAATGACGGCGAACCTTTACAGCGAGCGTGCGATCAGCACCTTCATGATCTCGTTGGTGCCGCCATAGATCTTCTGGATGCGGGAATCGATGAACATGCGCGAGATCGGGTATTCCTGCATGTAACCGTAGCCGCCATGCAGCTGCAGGCATTCGTCGGCGGTCTCGACCTGCTTCTGCGAGCACCACCATTTCGCCATCGACGCCGTCACGGTGTCGAGATCGCCGGCGACCAGGCGGTCGACGCACCAGTCGACGAACACGCGGGCGATCATCGCCTCGGTCTTGCGCTCGGCGAGCGTGAACGCGGTGTTCTGGAATTCGATCAGCGGCTTGCCGAAGGCTGTGCGCTGCTTGGTGTATTCGGCGGTGATCTTGACCGCGCGCTCCATCGAGGCGACCGCCCCGATCGCAAGCGACAGCCGCTCCTGCGGCAATTGCTGCATCAGCTGGACGAAGCCGTTGCCCTCCTCATTGCCGAGCAGGTTTTCCGGCGGCACCGTGACATTGTCGAAGAACAGCTCCGAGGTGTCGGACGCATGCAGGCCGATCTTGTCGAGGTTGCGGCCGCGCCGGTAGCCCTCGGCGCCTGCGGTCTCCACGACGATCAGCGAGATGCCTTTCGCGCCTGGTGCTCCGGTGCGCGCCACGACGACGACGAGATCGGCGGCCTGGCCATTGGTAATGAAAGTCTTCTGGCCGTTGATGACGTAGGAATTGCCCTGCTTTTTCGCCGTGGTCTTGACCGCCTGCAGGTCGGAGCCGGTGCCGGGCTCGGTCATCGCGATGGCGCCGACCATCTCGCCCGACGCCATCTTCGGCAGCCACCGCCGCTTTTGCTCCTCCGAGCCATAGTTGACGATGTAGTGCGCGACGATCGCGCTGTGCACGGAAACGCCGGTGGTCAGCTCCGGGACCGTGCTCTCGAGGTCATCGAGCACGGCGGCGTCATAGGCGAAGCTGGCGCCCAGGCCGCCATAGGCCTCCGGCACGCTCGGCAGCAGCGCGCCCATCTCGCCGAGCGCGCGCCAGGCGGAGCGGTCGACCAGCTTCTGCTCGCGCCATTTCTCGGCGTGCGGCGCCAAATCCTTGGCGAGGAATTTGCGGAACTGGTCACGGAAGGTGTCCAGCTCCTCGGTCATCCAGGACGATCGGTAGTGCATCATTCCCTCTTTGTTAGTTCTATGCGTCATAAACGGCTTGTGCCGACAACCAGGACCTATCCCCGTCATTGCGAGCGAAGCGAAGCAATCCATCTTACCGCTTGTGCGGAAGGATGGATTGCTTCGTCGCTATCGCTCCTCGCAATGACGGGGAGGCACCACGACGCGTTGTGACGCAACCAGACTAGACGATCAAACCGCCGCCGGCGACGATCACCTGACCACTGATGTAGTTCGATTCCGGAGCGCAGAACAGATAGACCGCGTCCGCCGCCTCTTCCGGCGTGCCGCCGCGGCCGAGCGGGATCATCCGGCCCATCGCCTCCAGCATCTGCGGCTGGACGCCGACCTTGATGTCGCGAGCGGCGACGTCGATGGTCTTCTGCTGGCTCTCGATCGGCTGGGTCAGGCGGGTGTTGATCAGGCCGAACGCCACGCAATTGACGTTGACCTTGTAGCGGCCCCACTCCTTGCACATCGTGCGCGTCAGCCCGATCAGCGAGGCCTTTGCGGAAGAATAGCTCGCCTGCCCGGCATTGCCGTAGAGGCCCGCGATCGAGGAGATGTTCACGACCTTGCGGAACACCTCGCGGCCGGCCTCGGCCTCCTTCTTCGCCATCACCCGGATCGGCTCGGATGCCGCGCGCAGGATGCGGAACGGGGCGACCAGATGCACGTCGAGCATCGCCTGGAACTGCTCGTCCGACATCTTCTGGATCGTCGAGTCCCAGGTGTAGCCGGCATTGTTGACGATGATGTCGAGGCCGCCGAATGTTTCGATGGCCGCACCGACGAAGCGATCTGCAAAGCCTGTCTCGACGACGCTGCCATTGACCGCGATCGCCTCGCCGCCCATGGCCTTGATCTCGGCGACGACGGCGTTACCCGGCTCCGCGTCGAGATCGTTGACCACGACCTTCGCGCCCTCGCGCGCGAGCTTCAGCGCAATCGCGCGCCCGATGCCGCGGCCCGATCCGGAGACGAGCGCGACTTTGCCTTGCAGTTTCGACATGGTTTCTCCCTCGAAGACTTCTCTCGTTGCGTTCCGCTTCACCTCGCCCCGCCTGCGGGGAGAGGTCGGAACACATCGTCAGATGCGTTCCGGGTGAGGGGGTAAAGGTCTCGCCGAGAGCAGAGCTCGCGGAAGCAGCCCCTCACCCCAACCCTCTCCCCGCAAGAGCGGGGCGAGGGAGCGCAGTTTCTTCGTGGCGACAGTTCGTCACCCCGCTACAGCGCGATAACTGCTTCCCCCGCGAGCTTGATCTCGCCGTTCTGGTCCTTCGTCGTCAGCGTGAGTTTTGCCCGCTTCTCGCCGCCCTGCTCGATCAGCTCGGTCACCGTGCCCTCGCAGGTCAACGCGGCGCCGAGCTGGGTGATCGCGGCAAAGCGGGTCGAGAACGAGCGGATGCGCGACGGGCTGACCGCGTCCGTCAGCGCCTGGCCGAGATAGCCCATGACCAGCATTCCGTGCGCGAACACGTCCGGAAAGCCGGCTTGCTTGGCGAAGTCGATATCGACATGGATCGGATTGTGATCGCCGGAGGCCCCGCAATACAGCGCGAGGCGATGCCGGGTGATCGGCGGGAATTCCTTGTGGACGATGCGGTCGCCGACCGACGGGATGCTGCTGCTCATGACGGCCTCGCATTGCGCACCACGATGGTGCGCGAGGTATCGGCGACATGCACGCCGGCCTGGTCGGTGACCGCGGTCTCGACCACGATCAGCGTCATCGCCCCGCCCTTCTTCTCGGTCACGCTGGTGACGCGCGGCCGGAAGGTCAGGGTGTCGCCGACGACAACGGGGGCGTGATAGTCGAAGCGCTGCTCGCCATGCAGCACGCGGGCGAGATCGATGCCGAGCGCGGTCAGGAACTCGAACGCATCAGGCGCATCCATCATCTCCAGACAAAACAAATAGGTCGGCGGCACCGGTGCCGCTGCCCCATCGCGATAGACCGCATTGGTCTCGCCGAGCGTGTCGAGGAAGAAGCGCAGACGCCCCGGCTCGACGCGCGCGGTCACCGGCGTAAACGTACGCCCGACAGCGGATTGATCGACCATGGGCTGCCTCAGGCGCGTTCGTAGAGCGTCACGACGCAGGCGCCGCCGAGGCCGAGATTGTGCTGCAGCCCGAGCCGCGCGCCCTCCACTTGCGTCGCAGCGGCCGTACCGCGCAGCTGCCGCGTCAGCTCGTAGCACTGCGCAAGCCCGGTGGCGCCAAGCGGATGGCCCTTGGACAGCAGCCCACCGGACGGATTGGTGACGATCCTGCCGCCATAGGAGTTGTCGCCGTCATCGATGAATTTCGCGGCCTCGCCCTCGCCGCACAGGCCGAGCCCCTCATAGGTGATCAGCTCGTTGTGGGCGAAGCAGTCATGCAGCTCGACGACGTCGAGATCCGCAGGCCCGATGCCGGCGGCTTCATAGACCTTGCTCGCGGCATCGCGCGCCATGTCGTAGCCGACCACCTGCATCATGTCGGAGGCACCGAAGGTCGAGGGCGTGTCGGTCGTCATCGCCTGCGCGGCGATGCGGACGCTCTTGTTGAGGCCGTGCTGGTCGGCGAATTTCTCCGAGACCAGGATCGCGGCGGCGCCGCCGCAGGTCGGCGGGCACGCCATCAGCCGCGTCATCACGCCGGGCCAGATCACCTGGTCGTTCATGACGTCGTCGGCGGTGACTTCCTTGCGGAACAGCGCCAGCGGGTTGTTCTTGGCGTGACGGCTCGCCTTGGCGCGCACTTTGGCAAAAGCACTGAGCGGCGTGCCGTATTTCTTCATGTGACTGAGGCCTGCACCGCCGAAATAGCGCAGCGCCAGCGGCACGCCGGGCGCATCGACGAGCTTGTCGGCGGCAGCGTCGAAATCGTCGAACGCGCTGGGGCGATCGGTGAACACGGCGCCCAACGCGCCGGGCTTCATCTGCTCGAAGCCGAGGGCCATCACGCAATCGGCGGCGCCCGATTCAATTGCCTGCCGCGCCAGGAACAGCGCGGTGGAGCCGGTCGAGCAGTTGTTGTTGACGTTGACGATCGGGATGCCGGTCATGCCGACCGGATAAAGCGCGCGCTGGCCGCAGGTGGAGTCGCCATAGACGTAGCCGACATAGGCCTGCTGCACACGGCCGTAATCGAGCCCGGCGTCAGTGAGCGCGAGCTTGGCGGCCTCGGCGCCCATCACATGATACGGCGCATTGGCGCCGGGCTTGACGAACGGGATCATGCCGACCCCGGCAACATAGGTGCGTGACGTCATCGCGGATCCTCCCGGAAATTACCCACTGGACTATTTATTACCCATGGGTAATATACGGGCACCCTTCCGGAGTCAATGCGACAACAGCCACGCGATGGACGCCCGCTTCCCCCCTTCCAGTACCGAGTCGCCCTGGCTGCCGTTCGAGAGCCGGCGCCGCGCCCGCGACGAGAAGCGCGAAGCCGTGCTGCGCGCCGCCGTGCAGCTGTTCCTCGAACAGGGTTATCACCGCGCCACGCTGAACGACGTCGCCAAGCGGCTGAACATCACCAAGCCGGCGCTCTACAATTACTTCCGCGGCAAGGACGAGATCCTGTTCGAGTGCTGGTCGATCGGCCACGAGCTGGTCGACGAATGCATTGCCGAGACCTCGGCCGGCGCCGGCAGCGGCCTCGACAAGCTGCGCAAGCTCACCATCCGTTACGCCGAGCTGATGACGACGGACTACGGCAAGAGCCTGGTCCGCTTCGATCTCCGCGATCTGAGCGAGCACAACCGCAAGACCGTGCAGACCGCGAAGCGGCGGATCGACCGTGCCTTCCGCGACTATATCGCCACTGGCATCGCGGACGGTTCGGTGAAACCCTGCGACCCGAAGCTCGCGGCGTTCGCCATCGCCGGCTCGCTGAACTGGATCGGACACTGGTTCCAACCCGGCGGCGAGCTGACCGGACGCGCCGTCGCCGAGGAATTCGCGATCCGCCTCACCGACGGCATCGCCAAAACAACAACGCGAACGACATCAACGCGCAAAGCAGCCGTTCCGGCTGCAGAGAAGGCGGGCAAACCGCCTCGCAAGGGAAACGTGGGAAACGCATCAAGGGAGGACGGGAGTGAACATCACACACGGGCTGCGGCGGGCGCTGCAGGTCAATCCAAACGGGCTCGCGGTCGTCTGCGGTGAGCAGCGGCGCAACTGGCGCGAGGTCGGTACTCGCGTCGCCCGCCTCGCCGCCGCGATCCGCTCGCTTGGCGCCGATAACGGCGACCGCGTCGCAATCCTGTCGCTGAACTCCGACCGCTATCTCGAACTCTATCTGGCCGTCGGCTGGGCCGGCGCCGTGATCGTGCCGCTCAACATCCGCTGGTCGCCGATTGAGAACGAGGACGCGCTGCGCGATTGCCGCGCCACGATCCTGTTCGTCGACAAGGCGTTTGCGCCGGTCGGCGCGACGCTCGCCAAGGCCATCCCGGGCCTCAAGCTGGTCTATGCCGACGAAGGCGAGACGCCGGCGGGCATGGAGAACTACGAGACACTGATCGCGCGCAGTGAGCCCATTCCGGACGCGATGCGCACCCGCGACGACCTCGCCGGCATCTTCTACACCGGCGGCACCACCGGCCGCTCCAAGGGCGTGATGCTGAGCCATGGCAATCTGATGGCCAATGCGCTGAACGCGCTCGGCGAAGGCCTGTGGCCGGGCACCTCGATCTATCTGCACGCCGCGCCGATGTTCCACCTCGCCAATGGCGCGGCGATGTATTCGGTGCTGCTGTCCGGCGGCTCCAATGTCGTGATCCAGGGCTTTACGCCCGACGGCGTCGCAAGCGCCGTGCAGAAGGAGCGCATCACCGACGTGCTGCTGGTTCCGACCATGATCCAGATGTTCGTCGATCACCCGACGCTCGGCAACTACGACCTCTCGTCGCTGAAGCGGATCTCCTACGGCGCCTCCGTGATCAGCGACGCCGTGATGATGCGCGCCATGAAGGCGCTGCCGCATGTCGAGTTCACCCAGGCCTATGGCATGACGGAGCTGTCGCCGATCGCGACGCTGCTGCACTGGAAGGAGCATATCGGCGACGGCCGCGCCAAGGGTCGGCACCGCGGCGCCGGCCGCGCCACGCTTGGCGCCGAGGTCAAGATCGTCGATGCCGACGACAAGGTCGTGCCTTTGGGCACCGTCGGCGAGATCGCGGTGCGCGGCGATATGGTCATGATGGGCTATTGGGAGCGGCCCGAGGAAACCGCGCGCGCCGTGATCGACGGCTGGATGCACACCGGCGACGGCGGCTACATGGACGACGACGGCTTCGTCTACGTGGTCGACCGCGTCAAGGACATGATCATCTCCGGCGGCGAGAACGTCTATTCGGCCGAGGTCGAGAATGCGCTGGCCCAGCATCCGGCGGTGGCGCAATGCGCCGTGATCGGCATCCCGAGCGAGCGTTGGGGCGAGCAGGTCCACGCCGTCGTGGTGATGAAGACCGGCGCCAGCGCCACGCCGGACGAGCTGATGGAGCACTGCAAGGCGCTGATCGCCGGCTACAAATGCCCGCGCAGCGTCGACATCACGGCAACTCCGCTGCCGCTCTCCGGCGCCGGCAAGATCCTCAAGCGCGAGCTGCGCGAACCGTATTGGGAAAACCGCGAGCGGCGCGTCAGCTGATGCGCTGCTCCGACCTAGTTCTCGTCATTCCGGGGCATGCGAAGCATGAACCCGGAATCTCGAGATTCCGGCTCGATGCTCCGCATCGCCCCGGAATGACAGGGTCCTCATGACGCCATTCAGCCGCGGACGTTGACATCGGAGCACACGACCGATTGGATCAATCTGAGATTCAATCCAGCGAGTTCCGATGTCCGCACCTGATACCAACGCCGACGGCAAACCCCGCCGCCTGATGCACCGCCGCTCCGTCGAATGTCTCGGCTATCTCCGTGACGACGGGCTGTGGGAGGTCGAGGCGCGGCTGGTCGACACCAAGCCCTATGCGCGGCAGGACAAGCATCGCGGCCTGCAGCAGCCCGAGGATCCCGTGCACGACATCAGGCTGCGGCTCGCGGTCGACGACAGCTTCACGATCCGCGAGACCGGCACCACGATGGCCTCGACGCCCTACCCGTCCTGCATCGACGTCGAAGGCATTCTGCAGCGCCTGGTCGGCGAACGCATCGGCAAGGGCTGGCGCGATCTGGTCCGCCACAAGATCGGCAAGCTCGAGACCTGCACCCATCTCGCCGAGTTGCTGGGCCCCGCGGTGACGACGCTGTTCCAGACCGCGACCTCCGGCAAGGACCCGCAGGGCCGCGGCGCGCTCGATCACCAGCAGGGCGTCACTGAGCCACCGTTCTTCGTCGGCGGCTGCTATTCGTGGCGGCTGGATGGACCCGTCGTGGCCGAGACTTTTCCGCAGTTCGCGAAGAAGCCTGTCGAGTTGAAGCAGGGTTCGTGAGTGACGCCCCAGCGCAGCCCACGGATACTCTGTGAGAAGCATCAGGGGGTGAACGTGGAGAAATACGGCGCCGGGTCGATTGTCGTGTCGGATTATGATCCCAACTGGCCCGCCTTGTTCGCGCAGGAGCGCACGCGGATCGAGCAGGCTCTCGGCGCGTTCGCATTGGCCATCGAGCATGTCGGGAGCACGGCCGTTCCAGGCCTGCCGTCGAAGCCCATCATCGACCTGCTGGTTGGCGTGCGAAGCCTCGAAGAGGCCGAGCAACACTGCATCAAGCCGCTGGAGGCGCTCGGCTATACCTACATACCTGAATATGCATCGTGGATCCCCGGCGAGTTGTTCTTCCGCAAGGGGCCGCCGGGTCCGTGGACCCACCATCTGCACATGATGGAGCCGTCGCATCCGAATTGGGAAGCGCGCCTGGTGTTTCGCGATTATCTGCGCGCTCACGGTGAGTCGGCCCGCGCCTACGCCGACATCAAGCGGGCCCTCGCCGCCGCCTCACAAGACGACATCGAAGCCTATCGGACCGGCAAGGATGCTTTCGTCGAGGAGACCACAGCCAAGGCGCGTGCGTGGCGCGCAGCGGCACGAGCCCGATAGCACAAGCGGACCTTGGCAAGCCTGCACGTTCCTTACCGAACAAGACCCTCGCAATTGGCTGCTGCGCCAACCAGCCCTGCGTCGCGATGGGTTGATCCATCCTGGGAGCTAACGTACTCGTCCGGGCATGAACGAACACAAGGCCGGCGCCAAGCCGGCAGCCCTTCCTGACAAAAAAGCCATTCTGCTCGGGGTCGCATGCGGTCTTGGCGCGGCGCTGTGCTGGGCTCTCGGCTTCGTGGCGACCCGGCACGGCCTGAAAGTCGGGTTCACGCCTGTGGACCTCTTGATGCATCGCTTCCTGTGGTCGGGCATCGTGTTCATCCCGCTCGTTGTGCGCGCCGGCCTGAAAGACCTCTGCGGCATCGGATGGGGCCGCGGCATGGCGCTGATGATGCTGGGCGGGCCGGTGATGTCGCTGATCAGCTATGCCGGCTTCGTGTTCGTGCCCCTCGGGCACGGCAGCGTGATCCAGCCTTCCTGCGCGACCCTGGGCGGACTGTTTCTCGCGGTCGTCCTGCTGAAGGAACAGATCTCACTCTCGCGGGTCGCCGGCGCAATCGTCATCGTTGTCGGCCTTGCCGTCATCGGCAGCGAGTCGATCGGCCACATGGGATTGAGCGCCGTGATGGGCGATTTGATCTTCGTCACGACCGGATTGATGTTTGCGGGCTT
This sequence comes from Bradyrhizobium sp. USDA 3240, assembly GCF_054063295.1. Taxonomy (NCBI): domain Bacteria; kingdom Pseudomonadati; phylum Pseudomonadota; class Alphaproteobacteria; order Hyphomicrobiales; family Nitrobacteraceae; genus Bradyrhizobium; species Bradyrhizobium sp. USDA 3240. The sequence continues at coordinate 8,003,148 of NZ_JBSSGD010000002.1, read as the reverse complement.
CGCCACGCTGGTGCGCTATTGGCGCGTGTCTGCGCTCTCGGTGGCGACCGTCATCAGCGTGCTGTCGCTCTCGCTATTTCCGCTGTATGCCGCCTCGGGCGGGCTCGCCCGCGATGCGGCGATCGGCCTGCACGAGAATGCGCTGCAAGCCGTCGCCCAGGGCATCCTGGCCGGGCCCGCAGCCATGTATCTGTTCGCGCTGTCGATCCAGCGCCTCGGCGTGGCCCGCGCCGCCGTATTTCCCGCGACCGTGCCGGTGCTGACCTTGCTGCTGGGATGGCTGCTGATCGGCGAGCCGCCGACGACACTGCAGGCGGCCGGATTGGTCACCGTATTGGCTGGGTTCTACCTCGCGCAACGTCAGAGCTAGTCCGTCGGGTGGCTAACTCACCCTAAGAGATCACGCCGCCGCGGAATGCTCGTGCACGGCCTGCGGCGGGTTGCGGAAGCCGATTGCGATCCGGTTGTAGGTGTTCATCAGGCCGATCGCGATGGTCAGGTCGACCAGTTGCTTCTCGTTGAACACGGCGCGCGCCGCTTCATACACGTCATCCGGGATCGCGGTCTCCGCCACGCGCGTGACGGTTTCGGCCCAGGCCAGCGCCGCACGCTCCTCGGCGTCGAACAGCACCTCCGCCTCGCGCCAGGCCTGCAGCAGCGCCAGCTTCTCGATCGCAACGCCCATTTTCTGCAAGCTGCGCGTATGCATGTCGAGGCAATAGGCGCAGCCGTTGATCTGCGAGATGCGCAGGTAGACGAGCTCGATCAGCGCAGCCGGGAGGCCGCATTGCGTGAGGTAGCCGTAGACGCCGCCGAGCGCCTTGATGCCCGCGGGCGCGACCTTGTTGTAATCGATACGCATGCTCACGGCTTGTGTCCTTCCTTGTCGAAGACGGTCAGCGCCTTGTCGTTGCTGTCGACGACAAACACGGCGAGGATCTTCGCCGGCTCGGTCGCGCTGGCGTTTCGCCCAAGCACGTGATGGGCGCCGGGCGGCTCGAAGAAGCTGTCCCCGGCCCGATAGATGTGCGCGGCCTCGCCCTCCAGCTGGCTCTCGATCGCGCCCTGCAGCACGTACACGTAGAGAAATGCCGACTTGGCATGATGGTGCGGCTCCGAGGGCTCACCCGGCGGGAAGTTGACCTCGACCGCGATCAGCGACTTGCCGGGAATGTTGGTGATGGCATGCTCGAATTTCGGCGTCACCGATTGCGCCACAGCGGGGGTTGCAAGCGCGGCGCAGGCCAGCAGCGTCGTCCATAGGATCTTCATCAGGTGCCTCCATTGCTGTCGTAAAAATGCGGACGCGCGGGCCTGAAAAGAAGCACCAAGAATGGACCGAATTGGTGTACCACGGGCCATGCCCAACCCGCTTCCCATCGCGCTCGACCGCTCGGCAAGGACGCCGCTCTCCGAGCAGATCCGCAAGGCGATTGCGGCGGCGATCGACAATGGCGTGTTGGTGCCGGGCGCCCGGTTGCCGTCATGGCTCGATCTCGCCGCGCAGCTCGGCGTTGCGCGGGGCACCGTGCGCGCGGCCTACGACAAGCTGTCGGATGCCCAGCACATCGTGTCGTCGAAGGCGAACGGCACCACCGTCGCCAGGCGGCCGCGGAAGATTGTAAAACCCGATGCGCCGATCGCTCCCGGATCGGTCGTGGAGATGTTTCATGACCTGAGCGGTCAGGGACACTTCCGGATGGGCGTCCCCGCACAGGACGCGCTCCCTGCGAAGTTGCTGGCGCGAATCCGCGCCCGCGCCGTTCGGGCGGAATTGAGCGCGGTGACCCGCACCATCGATCCACGCGGCGAGCTCGAACTGCGGCGGGAGATCGCGGCGCACCTCGCGATCGCGCGCGGGCTTGAATGCTCGCCCGCACAGATCGTCATCACTTCTGGCTTCAGCGGCGGACTGGGCCTCACGTTGCGCGTGCTCGGCCTCGAAGGCCGCCGGGCATGGATGGAAGACCCGGGATTTCCATTGACCCGAAAGGGGCTCGAGCTCGCCCGGCTGGAGTTGGTCCCGATCCCTGTCGACGGCGACGGCCTCGATGTCGACCACGGCCTCAAGCACGCGCCCGACGCGGCGCTCGCGGTCGTGACGCCGGGACAGCAGGCGCCGCTCGGACCGACGCTGTCAGCCAAGCGTCGCGCGCAACTGCTCGACTGGGCCGCGCAAACCGGCGCCTGGATCATCGAGGACGACTATCTCGGCGAGTTGCAGCTCGATGGCCGCGCCGCGCCCGCGCTTGCCTCGCTCGACCGTGCCGGCCGCGTGATCCATCTCGGCTCCTTCAGCAAGACCATCTCGCCGACGCTGCGGCTTGGATTCCTGGTTGCGCCCGAACAATTGGCGGCGCAGTTCGCCGATGTCGCGACATGCCTTGCCCCTGCTCCGGGACCAGCCGTGCAGCTTTCCACCGCGGAGTTCATGCGCGACGGCCACTACATCCGCCATCTCCGGCGCACCAAGCGGACCCATGGCGAGCGCCGCGACGCGCTAACGGCTGCGCTGCGACCGTGGAGCAACGATGTGCGGGTTGCCGGCCTCGCGGTCATGCTGGCGCTGCCCGACAACGCCGACGATATCGCGATTGCGCGGCAGGTGCTGGCGCATGGGCTGGCGCCCGCCCCGCTCTCGCCCTGGTATCTCGCACCGAAACGCGCGCAGCCCGGTTTGCTGCTCGGCATCGCAACCGTGCCCGATCGCGGGATTCAGGCCGCCTGCAAGCGCCTGTTCGAAGCGATCCGCGCCGAAGGTCGCACTCAGGGCGCGTCTGCGTCGCGCCGCGTCAGGAAATCCGCAGCCCGGTGAGCGCAAGGCTCAACGCCTTGAGCCGTTTGCGCGCCTCGGCGTCATAGGCCTGGGCATGGGCGCGGGCCTCGCGCTTGCCGTCGAAGAACAGCCCGCTCTTGCCCGCGACGTCGTCGTCCTGAACCAGACGCAGGATGGCGTCGCCGCCCTGCTCGACGGTCGAGATCGGCGTCGCGCCGCTGGCGCGCACCATCGTGGTGTTCATGTAGGTCGCCGGATGCAGCGAATTGACGGTCACCCCGCTGCCTTCGAGCTCGGCGGCGAGGTCGATGGTGAACATGATCTGCGACAGCTTGCTCTGCGCATAGGCGCGGGCGCCACTGTAGTTCTTGGTGATCATCACATCGCCGAAATCGATCGGGTGCTGGCCGAGCGATGCGACATTGACGATGCGCGCCGGCTTGCTCGCCTTCAGCCGCGGCAGCAAGAGATGCGCGAGCAGGAAGCCGGCGAGATAGTTCACCGCGAAGCGCAGCTCGTGGCCGTCCTTGCTGGTCTGCCGTGCCGGCCCTTCGTTCTGCGAGCCGATGCCGGCGTTGCAAACCAGCACATCAAGGCGCTCCTGATCGTCGAGCACCAGCTGGGCGAACTCGCGGACCTCGGCGAGCGAGGACAGATCGGCCTGATAGAACATCGGCTCGCGGCCGGAGACCCGCTTGATCTCGTCGGCGAGGGTCTGCGCCCGCTTGGTATCGCGGCCGTGGATCAGGACCCGGGCGCCGGCAGATGCCAGCTTCATCGCCACGTAGCGGCCGACGCCATCGGTGGAACCGGTGATCAGCACGGTCTTGCCTGCCATATTCATGGACATCGCCCTTCGGTCGTTCTCCCAGCGCTGCCAGCAAAGATAAATGCGCTAGCCGAACATTGCCATGGCATGCCGCGACGCGATCACCCCCAAAACGGCGCCGAAATGGCCCGCTCACAGCCCTCTTCCACGGCCACCAGATGCGCAGTCTGTCGCGCGGCCTGCGGTCGCGCGGCGCCGCGCCGCGCGTCAATGTGAATGCATTCTGATATCGTCAGGATGAACGACAAGGCCAGGATCGGCAAGGGTCGGCAAGAATCGGAATGTCCTCGACCATTCCAGACAGGTTCTCCCGGAAAGCTCCCTCGCTGGAGCCGTTCGGCATGCTGCTGTCATTCGCGGTGCTGACCGCGCTGCCGATCATCCTGACCGTTGGTCTGGTTGAGCCCGCACTCGTGCTGCCCGCGCTCAGCCTGGTGTTGTTCGCAGAGGCAGCCATAGCCGCGCTTGCGGCGCGCGTGATCCACATGCGTGCAAGCGTGGCGAACCTCACGCTGTGGGATTTTGCCGGAGCATTCACCTTCATGGGATGTGCGGCGGCGATCCTCGGCGAGCCGGATCAGGCGGCGCTGTTCTTCGAGGAACAGGCGGCGCTGCGTCCGGCATAGAGCATGATCCGGAAAAGTGTGAAGCGGTTTTCCGAAAAGATCATGCTCAAATAAGAACAAGGCGCGATGACAATCCAATCTGATTTCATCGCGCTTTGACCGTAATCCCAGGCCGGGCCCCTCTGGCAGCCACAAGCTGCGATGTCGGACTGGAACTCAGTTGGAGTGGCCCTGCTTCGACCCGCGACGCGGACACGCGCCGCGGCGGATTCGCCGTCTGCATGGCGGCGGCGTCGAAACGGTCCACTCCCCGACCTAAAGGGGAGCATTGCTCATGTCCGAACTGTTTTCACTCGACGCCCTCAGCGCCTTGCTGCAGGTCGTCGTCATCGACCTCGTGCTGGCCGGCGACAACGCCGTCGTGATCGGCCTCGCCGCGGCCGGCCTGCCGGCGCAGCAACGCGGCAAGGCGATCCTGATCGGCATCGCGGCCGCGACGCTGCTGCGCATCCTGTTTGCGCTCCTCACCACGCAATTGATGCAGATAGTCGGCCTGCTGCTGGCCGGCGGCATCCTGCTGCTGTGGGTGTGCTGGAAGATGTGGCGCGAGCTGCGCGCCACCGCGCAGGAGACCGCGGCCGAACATGCCGCCGATGGCGCGGAAGGACAGCGCAAGACGCTGTGGCAGGCCACGACCCAGATCATCATAGCCGACGTCTCGATGTCGCTCGACAACGTGCTCGCGGTCGCCGGCGCGGCGCGCGAGCAGCCGATCGTGCTGGTGTTCGGCCTTGCGCTCTCGATCGCGATGATGGGCGCGGCCGCGACCTTCATCGCTCGGCTGCTGCAAAACCACCGCTGGATCGCCTATGTCGGCCTCGCCGTGATCCTCTACGTCGCCGTCGACATGACCATTCGCGGGGCGACCGAGATCGCGAAGGTCGCGCCGGCCTGACGATCGAAAGCAAAACGGCGGGCCTTTCGGCCCGCCGTTCCGCAATTCGAAGAGGCGCGTTGCCTCAGTGGATTTCCGCCGAACGCTTCAGCGCTTCCTTCAGCTTCTCGAGCGTAAAGTCCTTGCTGCGCGCGATATCCAGGATCGGGGTCTCGCGGCGGCCGCAGAGCTCGGCGGCCTCGGGCAGCTTCGCCGCGATCTCATAGGGGATCACGATCGCGCCGTGGCTGTCGGCGTGGATCAGGTCGTCGGAGCGCACCGTCATGCCGGCGACACGGACCTCGCCGCCAAAGCTTTCGGCATGCACCCAGGCGTGCGACGGGCCGATCGAGCCGGCCAGCGCCTGGAAGCCCGGCGCCCATTGCGGGATGTCGCGGATCGAGCCATCGGTGATGACGCCGAGACAACCGAGCGCCTTGTGCACCGCGCTCTGCACCTCGCCCCAGAATGCGCCGTAGCCGACGTCGAGACCGTCAATGTCCTGGATCACGGAAATGCGCGGACCGAAGCCGGTGCCGACATATTCATAGTATTCGATGCGGCGCTTCGACTGCTCCTCGGCCGAGAGACCGGACTTCAGCACCGAGCGGATCGCGACCGTGCGCGCGTAGCCGACGATCGGCGGCAAGGTCGGGAACGGGCAGACCAGCGGCTTCACGGTGTAGCCGATCAGACGGCGCTCCGGCGCGACGATCTCCATCGCATTGCAGATCGTCGGCGTGTCGTAGCGCGCCAACGCCTCGAGGACGGAAGCAGGCAGCGGGGCGGAAGCGGATGTCACGGCGTTTCTCTCCTGATTTTTGGCGTTCGCTGGGCCGTCTCAGCCTATAGCCGAGATCGCAGGCGAACCCAACTGAGCCACGCTCATGGCTGATATTTGCTGGGACGAAACAACTGCACCACCGTCACCCTGAGGAGCGCGGAACGCGCAACGGCCCGATTGTGGCCGTGCATCCTTCGAGACGCGCTGCGCGCTCCTCCAGCGACAAAGGCGAAGCCTTTGCGCGGGGATGACGGATTACGCAGGCCTCAATGCAAATGCGTCGGACGATCGTCGTTGTCAGCATCCGCGACCGGTGCCGCGTAGGGAGCCGCGTTCGACGCCGCCACCGGCGCGCTCGCACCTTGCGTCTGCGCCGCAAGAGCACGTTCCTGGTCACGATACGACTTCCAGCCCCAGGGCAGGCTGATCAGATAGGCGACCGAGCCCGCCGACAGGATGTGCCAGGGGTAGCCGATCAACAGCGCGACGAAGAACACCACCGACACGAACACCGGCAGCACCATCTCCGGCGGCACGCGCATCTTCACGGTCTTGCCGGAGAACACCGGCAGCCGCGACACCATCAGGAAGGCGATCAAGAGCGTGTAGAACGCCGTCAGCGTCGCCGGCGGCATCGGCACGCCGAGGAAGGCGAGATAGATCGGCAGCAGCACGGTGATCGCGCCGGCCGGCGCCGGCACGCCCGTGAAGTAATTGGCCGCGAAGGCCGGCTTGTTCGGATCGTCGATCGAGGCGTTGAAGCGCGCCAGCCGCAGGCCGCCGGAGATCGCAAACACCATCGCGGCGATCCAGCCGCCATTATTCAATTCATGCAGCTGCCAGAAATACAGGATCAGGCCCGGCGCGACGCCGAAATTGACGAAGTCGGCCAGGCTGTCGAGCTCGGCGCCGAATTTCGACTGGCCCTTGATCATGCGCGCGACGCGGCCATCGATGCCGTCGAGGATCGCGGCGAACACAATGGCGGCGACCGCGAGCTCCATCCGCCCTTCCGTCGACAGCCGGATCGCGGTGAGGCCGGCGCAGATCGCCAGCAGCGTGATCATGTTCGGCACGAGCATCCGCACCGGGATCGGGCGGAACCGGCGGCGGCGCAACTCGCTGGAATTGGGATCAAAGGGCATCATGGTTTGCAATATAGCAAGCATGGCCCGGCTCCGCCATTGGCGCCGGAACCATCTGATCGACCAGCCGAAACAGTGTTAATCGGCGCGATAGGTGCGGCCGGGGTCGGCGTTGCGGAAATCGGCCAGAATGGTCTCGCCGGCAACCGCGGTCTGGCCTTCCGAGACCAGCGCCTTGGTGCCCTCGGGCAGATAGACGTCGAGCCGCGAGCCGAAGCGGATCAGACCGAAGCGCTCGCCGGCGCCGATCGACTGGCCTTCCTTGACGAAGCAGACGATGCGCCGCGCCACGAGGCCGGCGATCTGGACCACGCCGATGCGACCATTGGCGCCCGAGATCACCAGCGAGTTGCGCTCGTTGTCCTCGCTCGCCTTGTCGAGCTCGGCATTGATGAAGGCGCCAGGCCGGTAGGCGATGCGGTCGATGCGGCCGGCCACCGGGCTGCGGTTCACGTGGCAGTTGAACACGCTCATGAACACCGAGACCCGCGGCAGCGGCTTGTCGCCGAGGCCAAGCTCGGCCGGCGGCAGCGCCTGCACCACCATGGAGACGCGGCCATCGGCCGGCGACACCACGATGCCGTCGCGCAGCGGCGTCACCCGTACTGGATCGCGGAAGAACAGCGCGCACCAGACCGTGAGCAACGTCCCGATCCAGCCCAGCGGGGTCCAGATCCAGAACAGGATCAGGCTCGCCAGGGCGAAACCGCCGATGAACGGATAGCCCTCGGGGTGGATCGGCGGGATCTGCGCGCGGATGGAATTGGCGATCGACATCAGAGCTCGCTTGCGTTTCCCCGCCCCGTTTGGCGGGAGAGGCCCTAAATCGACTATTCCGCGGCGGTCGGCAAGGGTTTCTCACCCTCAACGGGGGTGGAATCCTCCGACGAATCGGTGACCACCGGCGGCAGGCGATTCGGCGCGCTGCCGTCGTCATCGACCTGGGCGAGCCGTTCGCGGGCCTCCTCGGCCTCGCGCTGCCGGTTCCACATGCTGGCATAGAGGCCGCCCGAGGCCAAAAGCCGCGCGTGGGTGCCGCGCTCGGCAATCCGGCCCTGGTCCAGCACGATGATCTCGTCGGCGCCGACGATCGTTGAGAGCCGGTGCGCGATCACCAGCGAGGTGCGGTTGCGCGACACCCGCTCCAGCGCGCCCTGGATCTCGTGCTCGGTGTGGCTGTCGAGCGCAGAGGTCGCCTCATCCAGCACCAGGATCGGCGGCGCCTTCAGCACCGTGCGCGCGATCGCGACGCGCTGCTTCTCGCCGCCGGAGAGTTTCAGGCCGCGCTCGCCGACCTGGGTCTCGTAGCCCTGCGGCGACATCCGGATGAAGCCGTCGATCTGCGCCAGCCGCGCCGCCTCCTCCACCTCGTCGTCGCCGGCATCCCAGCGGCCATAGCGGATGTTGTAGCGGATGGTGTCGTTGAACAGCACGGTGTCCTGCGGCACCATGCCGATCGCCGACCGCAGCGAGGTCTGCGTCACATTCTTGATGTCCTGGCCGTCGATCAGGATGCGGCCGCTCGAGACATCGTAGAGCCGGAACAAGAGCCGCGAGATGGTCGACTTGCCGGCGCCGGAGGGACCGACGATCGCGACCGTCTTGCCGGCCGGCACCTCGAAGCTCAGACCCTTCAGGATCTGCCGGTCAGGCTCATAGGCGAAGCGGACGTCCTCGAAGCGCACGCTGCCTGTGGACACCACGAGCGGCTTTGCGCCCGGCATGTCCTTCACCTCGGCATCGCGCGCCAGCACGTCGAACATCTTCTCGATGTCGATGATCGCCTGCTTGATCTCGCGATAGACCATGCCCATGAAGTTCAGCGGCTGGTAGAGCTGGATCATCATCGAGTTGATCAGCACGAAATCGCCGACGGTGTGGGTGCCGTTGCGGATGCCGAACGCACACATCAGCATGGTCGCGGTCAGGCCGGCGGTGAAGATGATCGCCTGCCCGGTGTTGAGCACAGCGAGCGAAGTGTAGGTCTTCACGCTGGCCTGCTCGTAGCGCTCCATCGAGCGGTCGTAGCGCCCTGCCTCGCGCTCCTCGGCGCCGAAATACTTCACCGTCTCGTAGTTGAGCAGCGAGTCGATCGCCTTGGTGTTCGCCTCGGTATCGGAATCGTTCATCTTGCGGCGGATCTCGATCCGCCACTCGGTCGCGATGTAGGTGTAGTACATGAACACGACGACCGTGATCAGCACCGCAAGCACATAGCGCCAGTCGAACTGCCAGAGCAGCACCGCCGCCAGCAGCGTGACCTCGACGATGGTCGGGATCAGCTGCAGGATCACCATCCGCACGATGGTCTCGATGCCGGAGCGGCCGCGCTCCAGCACGCGGGTCAGGCCGCCGGTCTTGCGCTCGAGATGGAAGCGCAGCGACAGCTCGTGCATGTGCACGAAGGTGATATAGGCGAGCCGCCGCACCGCGTGCATCGCGACGCGAGCGAAGATGCCGTCGCGCCACTGCGTCAGCACCGCCATGATGATGCGCACCGCGCCGTAGCTGATCGTCATCAGCACAGGCGAGGCGATCAGCCAGACCATCCAGTTCGAGGAAGCGACTGGCGCCGAGCCCGTGCCGTTCAGCGCGTCGATCGCCCATTTGAAGGTGAACGGCACCGACAGCGTCGCGAGCTTGGCGAACAGCAGCAGCACCACCGACCAGATGACGCGCATCTTCAAATCGGCGCGATCGCCGGGCCAGATGTAGGGCCAGAGATGAACGAGGGTGCCGAGCAGCGTCCCCTTCTCGGCCGCCGAGGTCGTGGCCGCGGGCTGATCGGCCGCCGTCACAGTCTGTTGCGGCGGCACCATCAGGAGCCCGCTCGCGACGTCATGGCGCGGCGGTCCGCGGCCACATCTTTTCCACGATTTGCCATTGTGCCCGTCATATAGATCGTTTCAACGTGGCGTACAGGCTTATGACGAAAATTGTTCGCGATTCGCGGGAATTTACGGGATTTTTTGGCCTTCAATCCCCATATGCGAGTCTTGACCCTGTTTACGCTGCAGTGCCACAAGGATCGTATGAACCAAATCAAGACTGTCTGTGTTTATTGCGGCTCCGGCCCCGGTAACAATCCCCGCTTCGTTGAAGCTGCCGTCGCGCTCGGCAAGGCCTTTGCCGAAAACAACGTGCGCCTGGTCTATGGCGGCGGCTCGATCGGCCTGATGGGCGCCGTCGCGAAATCCACGCTCGATCATGGCGGCTCCGTCACCGGCATCATTCCGGAATTCCTGCGGGCACGCGAGAATGCGCTGACCTCGGTGCAGGAGATGATCGTCACCCCCGACATGCATGAGCGCAAGCGGCTGATGTTCGAGCGCTCGGATGCGTTCGTCGCGCTGCCCGGCGGCATCGGCACGCTGGAGGAGTTGGTCGAGCAATTGACCTGGCAGCAGCTCGGCCGTCATCACAAGCCGATCCTGCTCGCCAACATCGACAATTTCTGGGAGCCCCTGCTCTCGCTGCTCAGCCACATGCGCACGACCGAGTTCATCCGCCCGACGCTGCCGATCAACGTGCTGATGGCCGACCGCGTCGACGACATCCTGCCGCGGCTGCGTTCCGCGGTGGCCGGCAAGCCGGCGGCCGCGAAGGAGCTCGCGCCCGAGGTGGCGCGGCGGCTGTAAGCCAGAGCCTCCAGCGGTCTCTTCGAACCGCGCAGCCCATTCCCGTCATCCTGAGGAGCCGCGAAGCGGCGTCTCGAAGGATCGACGGCCCGGCTGGTGGCCGCGCATCCTTCGAGGCTCGCTCCGCTCGCACCTCAGGATGACGGGTCTGACTAGGCGCCAGACTAGCCCAAATCACTCGCTCGGAAACGTCACAGCCTCGATACGATTGCCGTCGGGGTCGAGGACGAAGGCGGCGTAGTAGCGCACGCGGTCGTGCGGGCGGAGGCCCGGGGCGCCATCGGATGCACCGCCGGAAGCAAGTGCCGCGGCATGGAAGGCATCGACCTCGGCGGTGGTTTTCGCGCGCAGGCAGATATGGCTGCCGCTCTCATGCGCGACCTGCGCCATCGTGGCGCGCAGATTGATCCAGAATTCGGGATAGGCCTTGCCGAAGCCGATCGTCGCCGGCCGCGTGACGAGACGGCTCAGGCCGAGTGCGGCCAGCGTCGGCTCATAGAACCGTGCGGCGCGTTCGAGATCGCGGACGCCGACGGAGACGTGGTCGATCATGAAAACCTCTCCCGCTGTCATTCCGGGATGGTCCGCAGGACCAGCCCCGGAATCTCGAGATTCCCAGGTGCGCAATAGCGCACCATAGTTCGATGCTTCGCATCGCCCCGGAATGACGGATCAATCACTCACGCCTGCGCGCCCGACCTCACCAGCTTATAGAACACCGAATCCATCAGCGCCTGGAACGAGGCGTCGATGATGTTGGGCGAGACGCCGACCGTGGTCCAGCTCTCGCCGGTTTCGTCCTCGCTTTCGATCAGCACCCGCGTGACCGCCTCGGTGCCGCCATTGAGGATACGCACGCGGTAGTCGATCAGCTTCAGGCCATCGATATATTTCTGGTACTTGCCGAGATCCTTGCGTAGCGCCACGTCGAGTGCGTTGACCGGACCGTTGCCCTCGGCGGCCGAGATCAGCCGCTCGCCGTCGACGTCGACTTTCACCACTGCGAGCGCCACGGTGACGCGCTGGCCGTTGGCGTTATAGCGCTGCTCGACATTGACGTCGAACTGCTCGACCTTGAAATATTCCGGCACCTTGCCGAGCGTGCGGCGCGCCAGGAGGTCGAACGAGGCGTTCGCCGATTCATAGGCGAAGCCCGCGGCCTCGCGCTCCTTCAGCTCCTCGACCAGGCGCGTCAGCCGCGGATCGCCCTTGTCGTAGATGATGCCGGCGCGGTCGAGCTCGGCCATCACGTTGGAGCGGCCGGCCTGATCGGAGACCAGCACCTTGCGGTGGTTGCCGACGGAATCCGGCAGCACGTGCTCATAGGTCTGCGGATCCTTCATGACGGCGGAGGCATGGATGCCGGTCTTGGTGACGAAGGCGCTCTCGCCGACGTAAGCTGCATGGCGGTTGGGCGCGCGGTTCAGCATGTCGTCGAGCGTGCGCGACACCTTCATCAGCGTCGCCATCTTCTCGGTGGTGACGCCGATCTCGAACTTGTCGGCAAACTCCTGCTTCAGCTTCAGGGTCGGAATCAGCGAGCAGAGATTGGCGTTGCCGCAGCGCTCGCCGAGGCCGTTGAGCGTGCCCTGGATCTGCCGCGCGCCGGCGCGCACCGCTGCGAGCGAATTGGCTACCGCCTGCTCGGTGTCGTTATGGGCATGAATGCCGAGATGGGCGCCGGGCACCTGCTTGACGACGTCACCGACGATGGTCTCGATCTCATGCGGCATGGTGCCGCCATTGGTGTCGCACAGCACCACCCAGCGCGCGCCGGCCTCATAGGCCGCAGTCGCGCAGGCAAGCGCATAGTCGCGGTTCTCCTTGTAGCCGTCGAAGAAATGCTCGCAGTCGACCATCACCTCGCGGCCGAGCGCCTTGGCGGCCGCGACGCTGTCGCGGATCGAGGCGATATTCTCCTCGTTGGTGGTCTCGAGCGCAACGCGGACCTGATAGGCGGAGGATTTGGCGACGAAGCAGATCGCATCCGCCTTGGCCTCGAGGATGCCGGCGAGTCCCGGATCGTTCGAGGCCGAACGGCCGGGCCGCCGCGTCATGCCGAACGCGGTGAAGCGCGCATGGTCGAACGCAGGCTTCCTGCTGAAGAACTCGGTGTCGGTCGGATTGGCACCGGGATAACCGCCCTCGACATAGTCGATGCCGAGCGCGTCGAGCATGCCTGATATCACCTGCTTGTCCTGCAGCGTGAAATCGACGCCGTTGGTCTGCGCGCCGTCACGCAGCGTGGTATCGAACAGATAGAGGCGCTCGCGGCTCATGCGTGGCCTCCGGGCGTGGCAACGCCGTCGAGCGTCTTCTGCATCGTGGTGTTGGCGAGCCATTCGTCGCCGATGGTGACCGTATTGCGCTGCTGCGCGACATAGCCGCGCTTGCGGAAGAATTCGAGCGCGGTGTCGCTGGCATCGACCTTCAGGGCCTTGGTGCCGCGGGCGCTCGCGATCTTCTCCAGCGCGTCGCACAGCGCGCTGCCTGCACCCTGCCCCACGGCGCTCGGATGCACATAGAGCATGTCGATGTGGTCGGCCCCCTTCAGCGAGGCGAATCCGACCGGCGCGCCCTGCAATGTCGCGATCAGCGTCAGCTGACCGGCGAGCCTCTTGCCGAAGGCCTCCTCGTCGTCGGCGGCCATCGCCCAGGCTTCCTGCTGCGCCTCGCTATAATCGTCGCCGGTCAGGTCCATGATCGACGCCGCGAAGATCGACGCCAGCAGCGGCGCATCGTCGGGCAGATACGGGCGCAACGCGGGTGCGGATCGGCTCATCGCGCGACCTCCCAGGTCGTGATCGGCTTTCCTTCGGCATCCTTGCCGTCCTTGATCGCCACGCCCATCGCGGCGAGCTGATCGCGGATCCGGTCGGATTCCTTGAAGTCCTTACGCGCACGCGCCGCGGTGCGCTCGGCGATCAGCGCCTCGACCGCGGCGGCATCGACGCCGCTGGCCTGCTCCTTGCGTCCCTTCCACGCCGCCGCACTCTCCGACAGGAAGCCGAGCAGCCGCAGCGAACCGGCAAATTCCTTGCGGCTCGCTTCACTGCTCGCGGCAGCATTACGCAAGCTGTGCAGCACGGCCATGGCCTGCGCGGTGTTGAGGTCGTCGTAGAGCGCCTCGACCATCGCCGGCGACGGCGCTCCGGGCTCGGCGTCGGCCGCGACCGCATACCAGTCGTCGAGCGTCCTTGCGGCTTCCTCCGCACTCTTCAGCGTCCAGTCCAGCGGCGAACGGTAGTGCGTTCTCAGCATGCTGAGCCGCAGCACCTCGCCCGGCCAATCCGCCAGCAAATCGCGGATCGTGAAGAAGTTGCCGAGCGACTTCGACATCTTCTCGCTTTCGATCTGCAGGAAGCCGTTGTGCATCCAGACATTGGCCATGCGGTCGGTGTGGAACGCGCAGCAAGTCTGCGCGAGCTCGTTCTCATGATGCGGAAACACCAGGTCGATGCCGCCGCCATGGATGTCGAACTTTTCGCCGAGATGCTTCCAGGCCATCGCCGAGCACTCGATGTGCCAGCCGGGCCGGCCTTCCATCGCAATGCCTGCCGGTGACGGCCAGGACGGCTCGCCGGGCTTCGACGGCTTCCACAGCACGAAGTCGGTGTTGTCGCGCTTGTAGGGTGCAACATCGACGCGGGCGCCCGCGATCATCTCGTCGAGCGAGCGCTTCGACAGCGCGCCGTAGCGCGGCAGCGTCGAATTGGCTGCATTCATCGCCTCCGGCGAGAACAGCACGTGATCCTCGGCGACATAGGCAAAGCCGCCGGCGACCAGCTTCTCGATGATCGCGCGCATCTCCGGGATGTGCTCGGTCGCGCGCGGCTGCACGGTCGGCGGCAAGCAGCCGAGCGCGGCGACGTCGTCCTGGTACTGCTGATAGGTCAGCTCGGTGACCTTGCGGATCGCCTCGTTCAGGGGCACGCCGGGATAGTCCCGCGCGGCGCGAACGTTGATCTTGTCGTCGACGTCGGTGATGTTGCGGACATAGGTGACGTGATCGGTGCCGTAGCGATGGCGCAGCGCGCGGAACAGCACGTCGAAGACAACAGCGGCGCGGCCGTTGCCGATATGGGAGAAGTCATAGACCGTCGGTCCGCAGGCATACATGCGGACATTATCGGCATCGAGCGGCACGAACGGCCGCTTCTCCCGGGTCAGCGTATCGTAGAGGCGCAAATCCATGGGTACCCATCCCAGTGCCGCAGGCGATTTGAAGTTCCTGTCGTAGTCGCGGCGAGCTCGATCAGGAACTTCAAATCGCAGGCGGCACTAAACTCTAATTTCTTGACACCGGACTGGCTCTCGCATTCGCAACCCCGTTCGCCGCAAAAGTATGCGAATGCGAGAGCCAGTCCGGTGCTGGCCGGGCGTCCAGTGATCTCAGGGTGATTGAGAAAAGACGGCCTCAGCCAGCGAATCGCTAGCTCATAATCTCGCGGCAAATGCTGCAGATGGCGAGGTGGCCGTTCATGGTTCCATCGTGTCTCACGGCCCCCTGATCGCGTCAAGGGGCAGTTTTCGGGCGTTATGCAGCGCCCACCGCACCGAAATCACGCCAACGCCCTCTTGGTTAATCATTATTAAGGAATTGGGCGTACGGGAGGGCCAGCGGATTCCCCGCCATTTTCACTGGTGCACCATGCGGCCCATTTCAGCATTGATTGCCTCCACGTTCCTCCTTGTCTCCTCGGCCGCCTTGGCCGACAGCCGCGTTTTCATCGTCGCCAACCAGGCCGACGGATACGGTATCGACCAGTGCCTGGCTCACGGCGACCGCTGCGGCGCCTCCGCCGCCCGCGCCTACTGCCGGTCACGCGATTTTGCGCAGGCCACCAGTTACCGCCGCGTCGATCCCGACGAGATCACCGGCGCGGTTCCGCACGCCGCCAACGAGACATGCACCGGCAATAGCTGCGGCGAATACGTCGCCATTACCTGCCAACGCTGAGCAAGCCGCTGGACAAACGGGGTTATTGCCACACCGGCGCCCCGGAAACGACGTGACGCTGCCCCGAGAAACGGCTATTGCAGCGGCCTTGCCTGCGCGCTTTGGCGTTGATCGCCGCGCGGCGTCGTTTTAATGGCCGGATATGCCCAATAGCTCCCGTTCTCGCTTCTCCCGCTGGTTCCTGACTTGCGCCGTGCTGGGTGGAATCGCCCTGCCCGCCGCGGATGCCCTGGCGCAGGTGCCCCCGGGCCCGCCCGGCCCGGCCCCCCAGGGCGCGCAGGCCAATCCGATGTGCGGCCGGCTCGAAGGCCAGCTGGCGGCAATCGATCGTGGCGGCGGCGATCCGGCCAAGGACGAGCAGATCCGCCGCTATCAGGATGCGGCAACCCGGCAGCAGGGCGAACTGGATCGCGTGACCGCGCAGGCCCGGCGGATGGGCTGCGACAGCTCCGGATTCTTGTCGCTCTTCAATAACAACTCGGCGCAGTGCGGACCGGTCAACAACCAGATCCAGCAGATGCGCGCCAATCTCGACCAGATGACCGGAAATCTCGAGCGGCTGCGCACCGGCGGGCTCGGCGGCGCCGATCGCGAGAACCAGCGCCGCTCGGTCTTGACCGCACTGGCGCAGAACAATTGCGGCCCGCAATACGCGGCGGCCGCGCGCGGCCCTGGCAATTTCATCGAGAACCTGTTCGGCGGCGGCGGTGGCGGCAATCCCAATCCGCTGCCCCCGCCCGACGCGCAATATGGCGGGCAGTCCGGCACCTTCCGCACCGTCTGCGTCCGCACCTGCGACGGCGCCTATTTCCCGATCTCGTTCGCGACCAGTCAGGCCCGCTTTGCCGCCGACGAGCAGATCTGCAAGGCGCAGTGCCCGGCCGCGGAGGCCAGCCTGTTCGCCTACCGCAATCCCGGGGAGGACATCAACCAGGCGGTCTCGATCAACGGCCAGTCCTACTCGTCGCTGCCGAACGCCTTCAAGTACCGCACCGAATTCAATCCGTCCTGCTCCTGCAAGGCGGCCGGCCAGAGTTGGGCGGAGGCGCTGAAGGCGGTCGACGACCAGGCGTCCGCCGCGCAGCAGGGCGACATCATCGTCACCGAGGAGAGCGCGCGAAAGATGCAGCAGCGCGCGCAGACCAAGGCTGCCGCCGGCAAGAAGGGCGCGCCCGCAGCCGCGGCGGCTCAACCGCAGCAGCCCGCCGCCGCTGATGCAACGGCAGCACCTGCCGCGCCCGCAAGCGATGGCCAGATCCGCACGGTCGGCCCGACCTTCATCCCGAAGAAGCAGTAAGGCTCACCCCTCGAACGCTTCCGCCGACGCGCGCGAACCGCGCGTCACCAGCGTCTCGTCCGGCGCCGGCAGCGCCTTGCCGAAATCGCGGAAGCGGTTGGTGATGGGATAGCGGCGGTCGCGGCCGAAATTCTTCCGCGTCACCTTCACCCCGGGCGCCGCCTGCCGCCGCTTGTATTCGGCGATGTTGAGCAGGCGATCGACGCGGGTCACCACATCGCGGTCGAAGCCGGCCTCGATGATGGTCGCAAGCGGCTCCTCGCGCTCCACCAGCCGCTCGAGGATCGCGTCCAGCACCTCATAGGGCGGCAGCGAATCCTGGTCGGTCTGGTTCTCGCGCAATTCCGCGGTCGGCGGCCGGATGATGATGTTGACCGGGATCACCTCGCCCGAGGGCCCGAGTGCGCCGTCCGGCTTCCATTCATTGCGCAGGCTCGAGAGGCGGAACACCTCGGTCTTGTAGATGTCCTTGATCGGGTTGAAGCCGCCATTCATGTCGCCGTACAGCGTCGCGTAGCCGACCGACATTTCCGACTTGTTGCCCGTCGTCACCACCATGGCGCCGGTCTTGTTGGAGATCGCCATCAGGAGCGTACCGCGGGCGCGCGCCTGCAAGTTTTCCTCGGTGATGTCGCGCTCCAGCCCTTTGAACACCGGCGCCAGAATTGTCTCGAAGCCGTTGACCGCATCTGCAATCGGCAGGATCTCGTAGCGGATGCCGAGCGCGGCGGCGAGCTTGGCGGCATCGTCGAGCGAGACCTGCGCGGTGTAGCGGAACGGCAGCATCACGCCGCGCACTTTGTCGGCGCCGAGCGCATCGACCGCGATCGCCGCACACAGCGCCGAGTCGATGCCGCCGGAGACGCCGAGCAGCACGCCGGGAAAACCGTTCTTGCGGACATAGTCGCGCAGGCCGAGCACGCAGGCCGCGTAATCGGCCTTGTCGCCTTCGAGCTGTGCCGTGATCGGCCCGTTACAGCGCCAGCCATCCGCGGTCTTGCGCCAGGTCAGCGTCGTGATGTTCTCCTCGAACGCCGGAAGCTGCGCCGCCACGGAGAGATCGGCATTCAGCGCAAACGAGGCGCCGTCGAAGATCAGCTCGTCCTGGCCGCCCATCTCGTTGAGATAGATCAGCGGCAGCCCGCTCTCGGTGACGCGCGCGACCACGATCGAGAGCCGGAGATCGGCCTTGTCGCGCGCATAGGGTGAGCCGTTCGGCACGATCAGGATCTCGGCGCCGGTCTCGGCCAGGCACTCGACGACGTTTTCGTAGTCCTCGGATTCCTCGAGCCAGATGTCCTCGCAGATCGGCACGCCGATGCGCACGCCGCGCACCGTCACCGGGCCCGATGCCGGGCCACGCGCGAACAGCCGCTTCTCGTCGAACACGCCGTAGTTCGGCAGATTGGCCTTGAAGCGGAGCGCCGCGATGCGTCCGCCGTCGAGCAGCGCGCAGGCATTGTAGAGCTTGCCGTCCTCGACCCAGGGCGTGCCGATCAGCATGGCCGGGCCGCCATCGGCGGTCTCGCGCGCCAGTTCCTCGATCGCGGCACGGCAGGCCGACTGGAGCGCCGGCTTGAGCACCAGATCCTCCGGCGGATAGCCGGCGACGAACAGCTCCGACAGCACCACGAGGTCGGCGCCGTCGGCCTTGGCTTTCTCGCGCGCCGCACGCGCTTTCGCGGCGTTGCCGGTGACGTCACCGACCGTCGGATTGAGTTGCGCCAGGGTGATCTTGATCTGTTGTTCGCTCATAGCTTTATGTTGTCCCGCACAACGGCAAACTGCAATGGTCGTCCGATCATGGTGCGAATGCAGAAATCGCACTGGGATCTTAGGCGCCAATCAGGGGGCAAGCTCTGCCCTCACCTCGCCGAGCAGCGCCATGCCACCCAGCCGACCCAATTCGTCCGAACATTTCGCGCTCTTGCCATAGCAGCCGAATGCGACCGTAACCCGCTCGGAAAGTGGTCCGATGCTGGGCAAGCCGGTGTCGCCGAAGGTGGTCATGCAGGGCACGACGCGGCGTTCCTCGAATTTGAGATCGCGAATGCGGTCGAGGATCTGGCCTTGCAGCCGATCGGCGACGTCAACCGATCCGCCCGATCGGAACCAGTTTTTGATATCCGCCTCGCTGTCGAGCCGAAGATCGACGGGATCGCCGCCGAGCTTCAGCCAGCTCTGGCCATCCGGATATGGGATCGGCGGCAGAATGTAGGGATTGTCGCCCTTCGGCCCGAGACAGCGCATCGACGGCATGCCGGCCAGGCGTTGCACCTCCGCCGCACCGAGCCGGAACAGCGCCGCGGTCCGCGCATAGACCGTGAAGCCCAGCGATCGGCCCAGCAGCGATTGGGTGTGCCCGCCGGCCGCAACCAGCACACGCTCGGCCTCGACGCTGCCCGATCGCGTCCGGATCGTCACGCCGAAGCCGCTCTCCGAGATCCCGAGCGCCGGCTCGTCGATGATCCGGGCGCCTGCGCGCTCGGCCGCGATGGTCTGCGCCCGGACCAGACGGCGCGGTGAGATGTAACCGGCATTGCGCGGCTCGAAATAGCCCAGCATCCCCGCCGTCGATTTCAGGAACGGAAACCGCTCCGCGAGCGCTGCATCCTGATAGGCTTCACACGCGATCCCTTCGTCGGCGCAGACTTGGCCGACCGAAGCGACATCTGTGGTCTCGCGATCGCCGATGTGAAGCGCACCGGCTTCGCGGTAGAACTCGACGCCGCTTTCCGCGGCAATCTCGCCGTAACGCGCGATCGCCGCGCGGTTCATCTGCCGCCAGAACGGCTGCGGATCGTACACCCGCGTGATACGGCCCTCATCATAATGGCTGCCGAACACGCCGCTGTGCTGCGAAAAATCAACCGGCTCATCGGGCCCGATCAGCGCGACGTCATGGCCCATCTTGCTCAGGTGGCGCGCGGCCGCCGACCCGATCAGTCCACGTCCGATCACCGCGAGCTTGATCGGCTTGTCGGCGCTCACGACGAGAATGCGCCCAGGCGTTCGGCGAGGGCGAACAGCCAGAACAGCCCGGCCATCACGAGCGCGACGCCGACGGCAGCAGAGCCCATGTCCTTGACCCGGCCGATCTGCGGATCGTGATCCATGGTCAGACGGTCGGCGAGCTTCTCGATCGCGGTGTTGAGCAGCTCGATCACGAGCACCAACACTACGGTTGCGACCAGCTCGACCCGGCGCATCACGGTGGCGCCGACCAGCCAGGCCAGCGGCACCGACAGCACCAGCGCGACGACTTCCTCGCGAATCGCCTGCTCCGAGCGAATGGCGAAGGCCAGCCCGTTGCGCGAGTTGATGGTGGCTCGCCAGAACCTCAGCAAGTCACTGCCCTCAAGTCACCTGCCCCCAACTCACATTCCAGCAGCGGCCGGCATCGGTTTGACCTTGCCTGCGCGCTCCTGCTTCAGCAATTCGGCGATCAGAAAGGCCATGTCGATCGACTGTTCGGCGTTGAGGCGGGGATCGCAGACCGTGTGATAGCGGTCGTTGAGATCCTCATCGGTGATGGCGCGCGCGCCGCCGATGCACTCGGTGACGTCCTGCCCGGTCATCTCCAGATGCACGCCGCCGGCATGGGTGCCCTCGGCGGCATGGATCTGGAAGAACGCCTTCACCTCCGACAGCACGCGGTCGAACGGCCGCGTCTTGTAGCCCGAGGTCGAGGTGATGGTGTTGCCGTGCATCGGATCGCACGACCACACCACCTTGCGCCCTTCCCGCTGCACGGCGCGGATCAGGCCGGGCAGATGGTCGCCGACCTTGTCGGCGCCGAAGCGGTTGATCAGCGTCAGGCGTCCCGGCTCATTGTCGGGGTTGAGCACGTCGATCAGCTTCAGCAGTTCGTCCGGCTTCAGCGACGGACCGCACTTCAGGCCGATCGGGTTCTTGATGCCGCGGAAATATTCGACATGACCGTGATCGAGCTGGCGGGTGCGGTCTCCGATCCAGATCATATGGCCGGAGGTCGCGTACCAGTCGCCGGTGGTGGAATCGACCCGCGTCATCGCCTGCTCGTAGCCGAGCAGGAGCGCCTCGTGGCTGGTGTAGAAATCGGTGGCGCGCAGCTCCGGATGGCTCTCGAGATCGAGGCCACAGGCGCGCATGAAGTTCAGCGCGTCCGAGATGCGGTCGGCCAGTTCCTTGTAGCGGCGGGACTGCGGCGAGTCCTTCAGGAAGCCGAGCATCCATTGATGCACGCTGCCCAGATTGGCGAAGCCGCCGGTCGCGAACGCGCGGAGCAGGTTCAGCGTCGCCGCGGACTGGCGATAGGCCATCAGCTGGCGCTGCGGATCGGGAATCCGCGCCTCCGGCGTGAAAGCGATATCGTTGACGATGTCGCCGCGATAGCTCGGCAGCTCGACGTCGCCCTGCTTCTCGGTCGGCGACGAGCGCGGCTTGGCGAATTGGCCGGCGATGCGGCCGACCTTCACCACCGGCAGCGCGCCGGCATAGGTCATGACCACGGCCATCTGCAGCAGCACGCGGAAGAAGTCGCGGATGTTGTTGGCGCCGTGCTCGGCAAAGCTCTCGGCGCAATCGCCGCCCTGCAGCAGGAAGGCCTCGCCGGCGCAAACCCGCGCCAGAGCCTTTTTCAGGCTGCGCGCCTCGCCCGCGAACACCAGCGGCGGAAAGGTCGCAAGCTGGGCCTCGACATCGGCCAATGCCTTGGCATCGGGATAATCGGGCACCTGCAGCACCTTCTTGGCGCGCCAGCTATCGGGTGTCCACCGCTCGGACATGAGGTCAACTCCTGAGCAAAAACTGCGACTTAATCGACGGGAAAGGTGGGCTTATACACAGCCGCCCGCCCCGCCGCTAGAAGGATTCCTGCAATCCCGTCAAACTCTTGCAGGAAAATACGAATTCGCATTTGCTGGACCATACCATGAATGCCAGGGAAATTGCCGTGGCCTCCGCCACGCTGGACGACGTTTTTAGCGACGACATCGTCGTGCCGGCCGCGGACGGCTATCCGCTGGCCGCGACGCTGTTCCTGCCGCGCGGCAGGAAGCGCCACGCCGTCCTGATCAATTCGGCGACCGCCGTGCCGCGCAAGGTCTATCGCGGCTTTGCCGGCTACCTCGCCCGCCGCGGCGCGGCGGTCTTGACCTACGACTACCGCGGCACCGGCGACTCGAGGCCGATGGCGGCGACCGGCCTCAACAAGCCGAAGTCGCTCTCCGGCTTCAAGGCCACGATGGCGGAGTGGGCCGCGCTCGACACCACCGCGGCCGTGAACTGGATGCGCTATCGCTACCGCGACCTGCCCTTCGCCTATGTCGGCCACTCCTTCGGCGGCCAGGCGCTTGGGCTCCTTGCCAACAACGCTGAAATTCCGCGCGCGCTGCTGGTCGCCTCGCAGGCCGCCACCTGGAAGTTGATGGCCTCGCCCGAGCGCTACCGCGTCGTCGCCTTCATGAACGGCATCGGCCTGCCGCTGGCGCGCACGCTCGGCTATGTCCCCGCCTGGGCCGGTCTCGGCATGGACCTGCCGCGCGGCGTGTTCGAGCAATGGCGCGGCTGGGTGATGCGCGAGCGTTATCTGCTCGATGATGCCACGCTCGCGGCGCGCGTGAATTTTCCGAAGTTCAAGGGCAGGCTCCGCGCGCTTGCGATCACCGACGACACCTGGGCGACGCGGCCGGCAATCGAGCTGTTGTGCTCCGCCTTCACGTCGATCACCCCGGAGATCATCTCGATCCGCCCCGCCGATGCCGGTGCGAAAGCGATCGGCCATTTCGGCTTCTTCCGCAGCGAGCACCGCGACGCCCTGTGGCGCGGCGCCGCGGAATGGCTCGAGGCGGAGAGCTAGGCGCAATCGAACCTTCGTCATTGCGAGGAGCGAAGCGACGAAGCAATCCATTGCTCCGCATATGCGGTGAGATGGATTGCTTCGCTTCGCTCGCAATGACGAGCTCTTGATTCAAGGGTCAAACAGCATATTCGGTGTCATCGCCCGGCTCGACCGGGCGATCCAGTATTCCAGCGGCGGTTGTGATTGATCGATAGGCCGCGGCGTACTGGATCGCCCGGTCAAGCCGGGCGACGACAGTTCGGACACCGACTTGTGCCGGTTGCGGGTACGAGCCGAGCATGGTTGCTGCGGCGAAGCAGCGAAATTGATTATTGCTTATTTCGTAAGCGCATTCTTGGTTCTCACCTCTTGGGGCCCGGCACCGATCTCACACCACCTTCCGAGGCGCAGCCGTCGCCCTATCCCCCGTGTTCGGCGTCCCCGTCGGTTCGATCAGCAACAGATGCACCTCTTCCCTTGCGACGGGTCGATGCTCGACGCCCTTCGGCACGATGTACATCTGGCCGGGATGCAATGTGATGGTGCGATCGCGCAGCTCGATGTCGAGCACGCCTTTCAGCACGAGGAAGAAGTCGTCGGTGCCGTCATGCTTGTGCCAGACGAACTCGCCCTGCACCTTCACCACCATGACGTCGCAGGCGTTGAATTGCGCGACGGTGCGCGGCGACCAGTGATCGGTGAATGTCGACAGCTTCTGCGAAAGATCGATCGCGTCGCTCATGATGCCTCCGGGTCCGGGCCAGCTTGCCGGGCTCGTTAGCTCAGGCGCGCGACGCACTCAATGCACGCCCCTCAACTTCTCCGGATACGTTCCGTTGTGCCCGTTGACCTCGCAATGCGCCTCGCCGTTGGCGGCCTTGCGCTCGAGCAGCTCGCGTTCGGCCTTGTACCAGAGCTGATCCATCTGGCCCGGCGGTTCGCCGGCGTCCTTCCACAATTCGTAGGCGCGGGTGCGAATCTCCTGCTCGGTTGGGCCTGTCATGGGCGGCTCCCTCAATTTGAGACATCAAACTGTTTGGAGTGGAACTGCCAGCATAGCGCAAGGTTCCAAGGCGCGCGAGATCGCCGCGCTGCCATCTGTGCACAAGCGCCGTTGCGCAGGCCATTTGCCGGAAGCTGGGTCTGATTTGAGCGCGCGCGAAGTGCGGCCTATGCGCGTCAGCAAGGGTGCCCTAGTTCCCCCGACCCGATGCGGCCGCCGACAGCGCGCTGTCTTGCGGAGGCCCACCTACCCCTTTTGAGGTATGAAACCTTTGCGCGCTCCCACAGACTTAAGGTTATCAGGATTTTGCCATCACCTTCCTGGGGCTAGAGACAACGCCGCTCGCATGTATTTTAAGCGGGCGGCGTTGGACTTTCAGGCAGGGCTCGCTCCGTCCCCCCGCGAGAGCCGCACCAAGGCGCCGCGGTTGCTCAGCGCAAGCTTGCGGTGAAGAAATCGAGCGCAAGGCCGACCGTCTCGGCATGGACCGCGTCGCGGTCGGTGCCATCGGGATCGCGGCATACGGCTCCGATCACCAGGCGCCCTACCGCAGTACAGGTGTCGAAGAAGACGAAATGGCCCGCGCGCGGAAACAGCCTCAGCGTCGCATGGGGAATAGCCTTGCCGAGCGCCTCGGCGCCCGAGGCCGGCGGCGTGATCTCGTCGGCGCTTCCCGCGACGATCGCGACCGGGATCGTTATGGCACCAAGACTCTCCGGCGTGAAGGCCGGCACCGGCCCCGGCGCCATCGCGAACACGGCGCGAACGCGCTCATCGCGATAGGACTGGCCACCAAGGCTGTAGCGCTGCCGGAAATCGGGATCGGTGGTCAGGCGTATCACGCTCTTCTGGCGCAGCTCCGTCGCGCCAGGCTGCGACGTGCACAACGCGTCAGCGGCGGGCGAGCGGCAGAATGCCTGAGTCCGCTCCGGATCGGTGATGCCGCCGGCGATGGCGATGACAGTGTAGCCGCCGTAGGAATGGCCGACAGCGCCGATCCGCGCCGGATCGATCCGGTCGCCGAAGGTCCGGTCGGTGCGCATGGCGTCAATAACCCGGCTGAGGTCGACGGCGCGCAGCCACTTCAGCGCATAACCGTCGACAGTCCTGTCCTCGGATCGATTGTTGCCGGGGTGATTGACCGCAACGGCGATGAAGCCGTGCGCCGCAAGCCCCGCGCCGAGCCAGGCGAGATCGGTCGCAAGGCCGCCGAAGCCATGGGACAGCAGAACGAGCGGACGCGGTGGCCCCTCTGCCGGCGTCGCATCAGGCGCGGCGCGTCCAGTGCTCACGAGCGGGACGAGGCGTGGTCCGATCCATTGCGGCTGCTCGTGCGCATCGGCCGCAGCCGGATACCAAATCACGGCGCGGAGCATGTGCGCGCTGGCGCCGCGCCAATCGTACGGCTCGGCCGGAACGAAATCGCGCGTGGTGACACCGACCGTGAATGCCGCATCGTCGGCGTATGCGAGCTCCGGCGCCGTGAGCATGATCAGCAAGAGCGCCAGAAACCTCATCGGAATCACTCCCTCTGAGACGCTAAGTCACTCCGGGGCGGTGTGCCCTACTCCGCCGCCTGGCGGACGTGGCGCGCGGATGGCGTCCGCATCGTCACCAGCTCTTCGGAGGCGGTCGGATGCAGCGCGACGGTGGCGTCGAAGTCCGCCTTGGTCGCCTTCATCTTGACGGCGATCGCAACGGCTTGCGTGATCTCGGCGGCGGCATCGCCGACGATGTGGCAGCCGAGCACGCGGTCGCTCGAACCGTCGACCACGAGCTTCATCAGCACGCGGGTGTCGCGGCCGGACATCGTCGCCTTGATCGGGCGGAAATCGGTCTTGTAGATCTCGACGTGGCTATACTGCGCCCGCGCCTCCTCTTCCGTGAGGCCGACGGTGCCGACCTCCGGCTGCGAGAACACCGCGGTCGGGATCGTCGCGTGGTCGACCTGCACCGGGCGCTTGCCGAACACGGTATCGGCGAAGGCATGCCCCTCGCGGATCGCGACCGGCGTCAGATTGGTGCGGTGGGTGACGTCGCCGACCGCGTAGATGTTGTCGACCGACGTCTTCGACCAGCCATCGACCTGGATGCCGCCATTGGCGGGATTGATGGCGACGCCGGCGGCCTCCAGCCCGAGACCCCTGACATTGGGATGCCGGCCGATCGCGAACATCACCTGGTCGGAGGCGATGCTCGAACCATTGGACAGATGGGTCGTGTAATCCTTGCCGTGCTTGTCGACCTTCGCCACCGTGCAGCCGGTGATGATGGTGATGCCGCGCTTCTCCATCTCGGTGCGGACATGCTTGCGCACGTCCTCATCGAAGCCGCGCAGGATGTTGTCGCCGCGGTAGACCACCGTCACGTCGGAGCCGAAGCCGGCAAAGATGCCGGCGAATTCCAGCGCGATGTAGCCGCCGCCCTGGATCACGATCCGCTTCGGCAGCTCTTTCAGGTGAAACGCCTCGTTGGAGGAGATCACGTGCTCGATGCCGGGAACGGCCGGGCCGTGATTGGGCGCGCCGCCGGTGGCGATCAGGATGTATTTCGCCGTCACCTTCTCGCCGGTGGCGAGGCGTAGCGTGTGGGCATCCTCGAGCACCGCACGGGTCTTGACGATCCTGGCGCCGGACTTCTCGACATTGGTGGTGTAGGCGCCCTCGAGCCGGGCGATCTCCTTGTCCTTGTTTGCAACGAGCGTGGCCCAATCGAACGAGACCTGACCGATGCTCCAGCCGAAGCCGGCGGCGTCCTCGATCTCCTGGTGGACGTGGCTGCCGATCACGAACAGCTTCTTCGGCACGCAGCCGCGGATCACGCAGGTGCCGCCCATCCGGTACTCTTCGGCGACCATGACCTTCGCGCCATAATTAGCGGCGATGCGGGCGGCACGAACGCCCCCCGAACCACCACCGATGACAAACAGGTCGACGTCAAACTCGGCCATGGCAACCTTCTTTCTTCCTGCTCCCTCGCCCCGCTCTTGCGGGGAGAGGGTTGGGGTGAGGGGCTCTCTCCACGATCCAATTCGCGGAGAGTCCCCCTCACCCGGCGCTGCGCGCCGACCTCTCCCCGCAAGCGGGGCGAGGTGGCAACCGCCTTAGATATCCTTGCCGCGCTTCTTCATCTCGGCCTTGAACTGGCCGTTGACGATCACGCCGAACTGCTGGGCCCACTGCTGCATATATTGCAGCGATCCGTTGATTGCCGTGGGCTCCGCGGTCAAAAGCTTCTGACCGAGCGGCGTCTTGTAGAACGTCACGAGGTCCTTCAGCTCCTGCTCGGTGAACTCGGCGGCGTAGATCTGCGCCATGCCGTCGCCGATCTCCTTCTCGCCGCCGGCGAACTGCTTGGCGACGATCACCGCGACCTCGTCGAGATCCTTCTGGTAGTTCAGGTACTGCTGCAGCAAGCCGGTCTTGGTCTTTTCGATGATGCCGGGAACGGCGCCGGAATACATCACCGCCACGTTCTTCATCGTCAGGATTTCCTTGGCAGCCGCAATCGCCGCCGGGGTCGACTGCTTGACCTTGGGCATCGGAGGCAGCTGCTGCTGCGCCATGGCCGGTGCGGCCGCGAGCGCCAGTCCAGCCGCCAGGGCCGCTACCGACAAAAGTCCCGAAAAACGCTTCATTCCAAGTCTCCTTGCTTGCGGCGCTATCGCCGTTCAACAACCCGAATTCCCTGTGCGCCGGCCAGAACGGCGACGCTGCCGAGCCCGATGAACAGACCATGTTCAACCACGCCCGGGATCACGCTGAGCAAACCGGCGAGACGCGGCGGATCGCCGATCCGGCCGAGATGGGCATCGACGATCCAGTGGCCGCCATCGGTGACAAAAACGTGACCGTCCTTGCCCTTACGGATGATCATTTGGCCGGACACGCCGGCCTCGGCGAACGCCCGCGCCATCGCGGCCTGGGTCGCGGCGAGCCCGAACGGGATCACCTCGACCGGCAGCGGAAAGCGGCCGAGCACGTCGACCCATTTGCTGTCGTCGGCGATCACGATCATGCGATCACTGGCGGCCGCCACGATCTTCTCGCGCAGCAGCGCGCCGCCGCCGCCCTTGATCAGATTGAGCGCGTGGTCGATCTCGTCGGCGCCGTCGATCGTGAGGTCGAGATGATCGACCTCGTCCAGCGTGGTGAGAGGAACCCCGCAGCGGATCGCGTCCGCCCGGGTCGCCTCCGAGGTCGGCACGCCGATCACCTTCATGCCTGATCGGACCTTCTCGCCGAGCAACTCGACGAAATGCTTGGCGGTCGACCCGGTGCCGAGCCCAAGCTTCATGCCGTCGCGCACTTCTTCGAGCGCGCGCGCCGCCGCCTGGCGTTTCAGTGCGTCCATGTCCACGGCCGATAGCCCCTCGGTTGTCCGTTACGGGCGCGCCATCGGCCGCCCGGCGGGCGCATATCTAGCCTCGATTCACGGGCAGGAATAGCGCCATCCGGGCCCGTCTTTAGGCCGAAACGGCATCCATCGCGGCCAAAATCGCCGCAAAACGGTCCTCGACCTCGGCCCGCATCCCGGGGTGGGTGAAAACATAGAGCTGGTCGTCGTGAATCGCGGCCAGCACGCGGGCGGCAACCGAGGCCGGCTCGAGACCGGCGTCCAGCCGGCGCGCGATCTCGGCGACGACAGCGGCCATCGGGCTTGCCGGATCGAGCTGGCGCGGCGGCCCGTAGTGCTCGAGGCGATTGCGCCCGCTCTCGCCGATCCGGGTCCGCACATAGCTCGGACAGAGCACGCTAACGCCGATCCCGAGCGGCTTCAGTTGCGCCGAAAGCCCTTCTGAAAGGCTGACGACGGCGAATTTGGTCGCCGAATAAGGGCTGACGCCGAGCCCGGCATTCATGCCGGCCATCGAGGCGGTGTTGACGATATGGGCGCCCTCACCGTGCGCGCGGATATGCGGCAGGAAGCTTCTGATGCCATGCACGACGCCCATCAGGTTGACGTCGATCACCCAGCGCCAGTCGTCGACCGAGATCTGGTCGATGCCGCCGCCACCCGCGACGCCGGCATTGTTGCAGACGACATGGACGTTACCGAAGGCGCGGAACGATGCCTCTGCCGCGCGGTCGACGCTTGCGGGATCGGCGACGTCGCAGACCACGCCACGGACATCCGCGCCGCCGGCCCGCAGCGCTTCGACGGCCTTGTCGAGCGCGCCGATTTCGATGTCGGCGAGCATCACCTTCATGCCTTTACGCGCGAACGCGGTTGCCATGGCGAGGCCAATTCCGCTGGCCGCGCCGGTGACAAAAGCGGCTTTTCCGGCAAGTTCCCGCATCCGAGCCTCCCTTTTTTGCGCGACCCTAGCATCTTCGCTTGCATCGCGCCGCGCTGCCCGATAGCCAGAAACAGATGTCCGCCTCCTCTCCCCCCATCATCGTGTTCGATCTCGACGGTACGCTGGTCGACACCGCGCCTGACCTGATCAGCGCGCTGAATTATGTGCTCGCCCGCGAAGGCCTGCGGCCGGTTCCGCTGTCGGCGGCGCGCAACATGATCGGCGCCGGCGCGCGCAAGCTGCTCGAGCGCGGGCTCGAGGTAGACGGACGCGTGGTCAGCCTCGCGGACCTCGATCGTCTGACCAAGGATTTCATCGACTATTACGCCGAGCATATCGCCGACGGCTCGCGCCCGTTCGACGGGCTTGAAGCCGCGCTCGATCGGCTTGCGGCCAAGGGCCATCGCTTCGCGGTCTGCACCAACAAGCTGGAGTGGCTGTCGAAGCTGCTGCTCGATCGGCTCGGATTGACGCCGCGGTTTGCCGCGATCTGCGGCCAGGACACGTTCGGTGTCGCCAAGCCCGATCCGGCGTTCCTGCGCGAGACGGTCGCCCGTGCCGGCGGCAAGCTGCCCGGCGCCATCATGGTCGGCGATGCCGGTCCCGATGTTGGGGTCGCCCGGCGCGCCAGCGTCCCGGTGATCGGCGTCGATTTCGGCTATACCGACGTCCCGATGACCGAGCTGAAGCCGGACCGGCTGATCAGCCATATGCGCGATCTGCCGGACGCCGTCGCGAGCCTCGGCGCAGCATAATCTTTCCGCAACACATTGATATTGCTTGGCAATGATCTGCCATGCGAATTTTCCATTAACCATCCTTTAACGAACAGACCTCCCCCTGTTGCACCTCTGTTCCGACGCTCCTATGGTCGCGCCGGGGATTGTGGCTGATTGCCGCAGTAAGAGTGTGGATCATGCGTCGTACCATCGTGATTGCGGCCGCTGGGCTGAGCTTGGCCGGCTGCTCTTCGTTCTCATTGGATTCGTTCAAGTCGGCACCGCCGCCGATGCAGGTGCAACTGGATTCGGCACCGCAAGGCGCCGACGCCGTGACCTCGATCGGACCGGGTTGCAAGACGCCCTGCTCGGTGTCGATCCCGGCGCCGGAGGCCAACTTCACCGTTACCTTCAACATGCCGAAGTTCCAGCCGGCGACCGTGCCGGTGACGGTGACCCGCTCGCCGGGCGACTTCACCAGCCCGGCCACCACCACGCTCGATCCGAGCCCGGTGTTCGCCGAGCTGCAACCCGCCGGCCCGCCGCCGCGCGGGCACAAGGCGATGCGGCCGAAAAAGAAGAAGCCGAAGCCGGCTGCCGCTGCGGCTCCTGCCGCTCCGGACGCCGCCGCACCGCCGCCGGCCGCTGCGCCCACGCGCTGACGCGCGTATCTGATCAAGATTGCACTGCACAAGAGCCCGGCCCAAAGCCGGGTTTTTGTATTTTGTGGAGACACATCGGCGATTGCGATCATGCATCGCGCGATCTGTCTCACCTATCGCTTTGCAATTGGCGTTGCAGGTTGCGGATCATCCATTGGAACGCATTGTGACGGCGTGCCAACATGCATAGATTGCGTGTGCGGGGTCCGTCACGGCCCGGCGCTCTGGGAACGCCTTGGTTTGAAGGCTTGGCTTGAAGGCTTGGGTTGAATGAACGGATCCACGCAGGCGCATTCCGACACGCTGTTTCGTCCGATGACCGATCCGTTCGGCCGGACGATCCGTTACCTGCGCGTCTCCGTCACCGACCGCTGCGACCTGCGCTGCTTCTACTGCATGTCGGAAGACATGACCTTCCTGCCGAAGGCCGATCTGCTGACGCTGGAAGAGGTCGACCGTCTGTGCTCGGCCTTCGTCGCCAAGGGCGTGCGCAAGATCCGCCTCACCGGCGGCGAGCCGCTGGTCCGCCGCAATGTGATGGGCCTGGTGCGCTCGTTGTCACGCCACCTTTCGACCGGCGCGCTCGACGAATTGACGCTGACCACCAACGGTTCGCAGCTCGCGCGCTTCGCGCAGGAGCTGGCCGATTGCGGCGTGCGCCGCGTCAACGTCTCACTCGACACGCTCGACCCCGTAAAATTCCGGGCCATCACCCGCTGGGGCGACATCGACAAGGTGCTGTCGGGCATCGAGGCGGCGCGATCGGCGGGGCTTGCGGTCAAGATCAACGCGGTCGCGCTGAAGAACATGAACGAGGACGAGATTCCCGCGCTGATGGAATGGGCGCATGGCAAGGGCATGGGCCTGACCTTGATCGAGGTGATGCCGATGGGCGACATCGGCGAAGGCCGCATCGATCAGTACGTTCCGCTGTCGCTGCTGCGCGCGCGGCTCGAGAAGCACTACACGCTGACCGATCTCGCCGACGACACCGGCGGCCCTGCCCGCTATGTCCGGGTCGCCGAGACCGGCGGCAAGCTCGGCTTCATCACGCCGATGACCCACAATTTCTGCGAATCCTGCAACCGGGTGCGGATCACCTGCACCGGCACGCTGCACACCTGCCTCGGCCATGAGGACGCCTCCGACCTGCGCCGGCCGCTGCGCGCCTCCGACGACAACGATCTGCTGTCGGCGGCCATCGACCGGGCCATCGGGCTGAAGCCGAAGGGGCACGATTTCATCATCGACCGCCGCCACAACCGCCCGAGCGTCAGCCGCCACATGAGCGTCACCGGCGGCTAGCTATAAAGCCCGCTGCCGACGCCTGCGACGTCCCCCGATTACCAAGGCGGGACAACGATTTGCCGCGCCGTCAATTTGCCCATTTTCCGATTGACGGCGTTCGACGGCGCTGATTTGGTGCCCCGGCTTTCACGCTCGCCCGGCCGGATAGGCCGCTGCCCCCTGTCGGTACCCGCCGACGATCCGGCAGCCAAGAGCAACGAACAACGGCGGAAGCGGATTTCGGGGGAGGACGATCGCTTGCAACTGCTCCTGAAGGTGAGCCGTGGCTCCGTGCGCATGCGCGCGGCGGCCAGATGATGCTTGAGAAGATATTCGGTGCGCAGATCGCGCGACCGCGGAGATCGTGATGCGCCCAATGTTGGCACTGAGTCAGGCCATCGACCGACTGAACGAGAAGATCGGCTACGTCTGCAATCTCCTCGTCCTGCTCGCCTGCCTGGTCAGCGCCGGCAACGCCATGATCCGTTACGCGTTCAGCTACTCCTCGAACGGCTGGCTCGAGGCGCAGTGGTACATGTTCGCGATCCTCGTGATGTTCGGCGCCTCCTACACCTTCAAGCGCAACGAGCATGTCCGCGTCGAGATCCTCTATCTGATGCTGTCCGAACGCGGCCAGCTCTGGCTCGACTTGATCGGCACCCTGTTCTTCCTGATCCCCTCCTGTCTGCTGCTCGCCTATCTGTCCTGGCCGTTCTTCCACCAAGCCTACGCGGTCGGTGAGATGAGCGGCAATGCCGGCGGTCTGCTGCGCTGGCCGATCAAATTCGTTATCCCGTCCGGCTTCGTGATGCTCGCGTTGCAAGGCGTCTCCGAGGTGATCAAGCGGATCGCCGCGCTGCAGGGCTATGTGACGATCGACGCGAAGTACGAGAGGCCGACGCAATGACGATTACGCTGGAGATGATGCCGCCACTGATGTTCGGCGGCCTGATCATTGCAATGCTGATCGGCTACCCGGTGGCGTTCACGCTCGCCGCGGTCGGCCTGTCGTTCGGGTTTCTCTCGATCTATCTCGGCTTCTTCGACCTAAACTTCCTGCAGGCGATCCCGGGCCGCATCTTCGGCAGTGTGCTGTCCAACGAGCTGTTGCTCGCGATCCCGTTCTTCACCTTCATGGGCGCGATATTGGAGAGATGCGGGCTCGCCGAGGACATGCTGGATTCGATGGGCCAGCTGTTCGGCCCGATCCGCGGCGGCCTCGGCTATTCCGTGATCATCGTCGGCTTCATCCTCGGCGCCATCACCGGCACGGTGGCGGCGCAGGTGATCGCGATGGCGCTGATCTCGATGCCGGTGATGATCCGCTACGGCTACAACATCCGCTACATCACGGGCGTGCTCGCGGCCTCCGGCACCATCACACAACTCGTCCCTCCCTCTCTCGTCCTGATCGTGCTCGCCGACCAGCTCGGCAAGTCGGTCGGCGACATGTATCTCGGCGCCTGGGGCCCGTCGGTGTTCCAGATCCTGCTGTTCGCCGGCTACACCTTCCTGCTCGGCATCTTCAAGCCGAGCCATGTGCCCGCGGTGCCGATCGATGCCCGCACACTGACCGGCTGGGCGCTGTGGAAGAAGTGCCTGCTCGGAATCATCCCCTCCGCGGTGCTGATCTTCGTCGTGCTCGGCACCATGATGATGGGCCTTGCGACCCCGACGGAAGCCGGCGCCATGGGCGCGGTCGGCGCCATTGTGCTCGCCGCGATCCACCACAAGGATTTCAGCGCGACCGGCCGCAAGGTGCTGATAACAGGCGTGATCGCCGGCGGCATCGGCACCATCATCGCGATGCTCTTCAGCGAGAACCTGATCTTCAAGCTCGCGTTCGCAATCACCTATGCCGCGGTGGTCTGGATTTGCGCCGAGGCCGTCAAGATTCCGGACCTGCGCGACCTGATCAAGCAGGGCTACGAGACCACCATGCGCATCACCTGCATGGTCACCTTCATCCTGATCGGCTCGACCTGCTTCTCGGTAGTGTTCCTCGGCGTCTCCGGCGGCGTCTGGCTCGAGCACCTTCTGACCTCGCTGCCCGGCGGCGTCTGGGGCTTCCTGATCTTCATCAACCTGTTCATCTTCTTCCTGGCGTTCTTCCTCGACTTCTTCGAGATCGCCTTCATCATCCTGCCGATGATCGCCCCGATCGCGCAGAAGGTGCTGGCGCCGGTGGTCGGCCCCGACGCCGCGCTGATCTGGTTCGGCGTCATGCTCTGCGTCAACATGCAGACCTCGTTCCTGCATCCGCCGTTCGGCTTCGCTTTGTTCTATCTGCGCGGCGTGGCGCCGAAGGAAGTGAAGAGCTCCGACATCTACTGGGGCGCAATGCCCTGGATCGGGCTGCAGGCGATCATGGTGGCGCTGGTGATCGCGTTCCCTGTCGTCGTCACCGGACTGCTCGACAAGCCGCTCGATGTCGACCTCAACAAGGTGAAGATCGAGGTGCCGCAGATCGAGCTGCCGCCGCTCGATTTCGGGCAACCTAAGCAGTAGCCGGCGTCAGCTTCTGACGCGTGCCTAGAGCATTTTCGGTTCTGATTGAATCAGAACCGAAGCTCTGGATTCTTGTTTTGACGCGTTTCTTTACGCGACCAGTGTCCACTTCGCTCGAAAACGCTCTTGCGGAAGTGGGGCACGCTGGAGCCGTTGACGGCGGCATCAAGTCCTGTGAAGACGCGGGGATACGGATCGTCCTCCAACTCACAGATGCCGCCCATGCCCCAACCGCATCCCGCCCGTTCATTCGTTCGCCCGCTCGTCGCATCCCTCGGCCTGGCCTCCCTCAGCCTGGCGTTTGCCGCTGCCACAGCACATGCGGCGCCGGCGGCCGACATTCGCGCACTGGCGCAACAGGAGCAGCAGCCGCTGCTCGACACCCTACGCGACCTCGTGCAGATCGAATCCGGCAGCAAGGACATCGAAGGTCTCAACCAGATCGCCGCGCGCATCGCCGGCCAGCTCAAAGAGCTCGGCGGCGCGGTGGACATCCTGCAAACCACTGACATCTACCGGCTGGACGACACGCCGGAGAAGATCGGCCCGGCCGTGCAGGCTGTCTTCAAGGGCTCCGGCAGCGCGAAAATCATGCTGATCGCGCATATGGACACGGTGTATCTCAAGGGCATGCTGAAGGACCAACCCTTCCGCGTCGATGGCGACAAGGCCTACGGCCTCGGCATCGCCGACGACAAGCAGGGCATCGCCACCATCCTCCACAGCGTGGCGCTGCTGCAGAAGCTCAACTTCAAGGATTACGGCACGCTCACAGTGCTCATCAACGGCGACGAGGAGATCTCTTCGCCCGGCTGGCGCAGCACCATCACCCGCGTCGCCTCAGAGCAGGATGCCGTGTTCTCGTTCGAAGGCAGCGACGCCAGCGGTACGCTGCGCCTCGCCACCAGCGGCATCGGCTCGGCCTACCTCACGGTGCATGGCAAGTCGTCGCATGCGGGCGCGAGGCCCGAAGGCGGCGTGAATGCGCTCTATGAGCTGTCGCACCAGGTGCTGCAGATGAAGGACCTGTCGAAGCCCGAGCAGGGCCTGAAGCTGAACTGGACGGTTTCCAAGTCCGGCACCAACCGCAACGTGATCCCCGCCGAGGCCACCGCCCAGGCCGATGCGCGTGCGCTCAAGGTGTCCGACTTCGACGAGCTCGAGACGGCGCTGCAGGACAAGATCAAGAACCGCCTGCTGCCCGACTCCAAGGTGGACGTGAAGTTCGAGGTACGCCGCCCGCCGCTCGAAGCCAACGACGCCTCGCGCCGCGTGGCCGACCACGGCAAGACGATCTATCAGGACCTCGGCATGCCGCTGAACGTGGCCGAGCGGGCCACCGGCGGCGGCACCGACGCTGCGTTTGCCGCCCTCAAGACCAAGGGAGCCGTGGTTGAAGGCATGGGCCTCTCGGGCTTCGGCGCGCACTCCAACGATGCCGAGTATGTGCAGATCAACAGCATCGTGCCGCGCCTGTATCTGACCACGCGCATGATCATGGATCTGTCCGACGGCAAGGTGAAGTAGGCCGGCCCACGGCACGACAGGTGCCGCAGGCCGTGCCGCTCAGACGGTCGCCGGCACGGCCTCGGCAAGGCGGAAGCTCAGCGTAAACTGGGCACCGCCGGACGGCAGGTTCTCCACCCTGATTGTCGCGTGGTGATCGTCGACGACGCCGCGGACGATGGAGAGCCCGAGCCCCGCCCCGTCGGTACGCTGGCGCTGGCGATCGCCGCGCCAGAAGCGCTGGAACACCAGGCCCTGCTCGGCGGGCGCAATCCCTGGCCCGCAGTCGCGCACCTGCACCGAACCGTCCTCATGCACCTCGACATCGACCGAGGTCGCGTCCGCGGTGTACTTGATGGCGTTCTCCGCCAGATTGAAGATCGCGCGCTGCAGCATCTCGGCATTGCCCTTGACCCGCACCGGACCGTCGGTGCCGCGCAGCGCGATATCCTTCTGCTGCGCCAGCGCATAGGGCGCGATCGAGCCGACCACCTCGGCGCACACCGCGCGCAGATCCGCGGTTTCGCCGGGGTCCAGCACCAGCGTATCGAGCTCGGCAATCTCGAGCAGCTGGCTGACGATGCGGCTCATGCTCTCGATGTCGGCATGCAGATCCTTGGTCCCCTTGGCTACATCCAGCGTCTCGATCCGGGTCCGCAGGATCGCGAGCGGGGTGCGCAGTTGGTGCGCGGCATCGGCAGTGAACTGCCGCTGCACGTGAAACCCGTCCTCCAGACGATCGAAGGCCTGGTTGACGGCGGTCACCAGCGGCAGGATCTCGCTCGGAATCCCCTCCGTCGGCAGACGAATGTCGGTCCTGGCTGGTCCGATGGCCCTGGCCTCCTCCGAAGCCCGCAACAGCGGAATCACGGCGCGGCGGAAGATCAGGATGTCGGTCGCCAGCAGGATGAGGAGGATCGGGATGGTGATCCAGCCGACCCGGCGGAAGAAGTTGGAGACGATGTCATCGATGATGACGTCGCGATGCGACAGATCCTCGGCGACCTGGATGCGCAGCGTCTGACCGCCGACGAGCTTGGTGGCGCTGGCGCCGGAAATCCGGTCGGCCAAGGCTGGCAGTCGCGGCGCGCCGCGATGCGACGAAAACAGCAGATTGTCGTCCGCATCGTAGATGTCGTAGCGATAGCGGCCATAGGCGTCGGAATAGAGCCCCCTCAGGCTGTCCGGCAAGTTGAGCTGCACCTTGCCGGCGGAATCGACCACGAGGTTCTGGCCGAGATCGGCGGCCTGGTCGCGCATCGCTTCGCGATGCAGCTGGTTGATCTCCGAATTCAAGAGCCACAGCAGCAGCAGCGGCAGAAAGATCGCGGCGACCGCGACCGCTACGATGTGCAGGAACACGATCCGCGAGGTCAGCGACGTGAAACGGAACACCCCTATTTCTCCTCCGCCATCAGATAACCGACGCCGCGAATGGTGTGGATGATGACCTTGGCGCGGTGCTCGGTGAGCAGCTTGCGCAGGCGCGACACGTAGACCTCGACCGCATTCGAGGCGACCTCGCCCGACAGACCGAAGATGTGGTCCTCGACATTCTTCTTCGGCACCACCCGTCCCTGCCGCCGCAGCAGGATCTCGAGCACCGACGTTTCACGCGCGGAGAAGACGTGCGGAGCACCGTCGACGAACACCTGCTTGCTCTCGGTGTCGTAGACCAGATTGGCGAGCTTCAGCGACGAGCCGAGCAGCTGGCCGGGCCGGCGCAGGATGGCTTCGAGCCGCGCCACCAGCTCTTCCAGCGCGAACGGCTTCGCCAGATAATCGTCCGCGCCGCTGCGCAGGCCGTTGACCCGATCCTGCAGGCCGTTGCGCGCGGTCAGCACCAGGACCGGCAGCGGGTCGGTCTTGCGGCGCAGCTCCGACAGCACCGATAGACCATCGCCGTCAGGCAGACCGAGATCGAGGATCATGGCAGCATAGGTGACGCTGCGCAGCGCATCACGCGCCTCGGCAACACTGTTGACGATATCGGACTCATATCCCGCCGCCACCAGCCCGCTCGCGAGCAGTCGCGAGAGCTCTAGATTGTCCTCGACGATCAGAAGGCGCATCGCAGCAGTCCTGTTTTCATTCGACCGGTCTTCCGTTTGCACACCTTGTTGCGATGCGCCAGCCTAGCGACAATTCCGCAACAGATCGCGCGCTGAGCAATCCCGATGTGCAAACGATACGCATTTAAGCACAGCGCCCGGATTGCCGCTCTCAGCGCTATGTTTTGGCTATATGCCGCCGCTGCTATTCCCACGCAAAATAGTTAAACCGGCACCCGCCGCAATCAAATTCGCGCGCCGGGCGCACTATTGAAAAGGGCAAATGTAAGGCTGGCGTCAGCTAGCCCTGATAACTGTTCATTCGCTCTCACCGGGAGATCGGACGACGGCCCGCCATGCGGCAAGACCTCGTCTCTCGCGCGAGGCTTTCATGCAGTATTGGCGGCGGGCGATGTCATTTCGAATGAAGTATATTGGCTTTGCGGCGATGCCGGTGCTGGCGGCGCTTCTCGTCGGCGCGTGGCTCACGACGCGCGCCGATGGTGTCGTGAATGCCAAGGCCGCGCAGGAGTCCGCGCCGCAGGACGTCAATGTCGAGCAGCAATACGTCGCGCTGAGCGACAAGCAGGCGGCTTCGCTGAAGACCATGGCCGCGGAGCAGCGTTCGTTCCGGACCCTGAAGAACGCGGTCGGCTCGATCGACTTCAATCAGAACATGCTGGTGCAGGCGTTTACCCCAAATCCCGGCAGGATCGTCGACACGCCCCTCAATGTCGGTGACAAGGTTGCGAAGGGCGACAGGCTGTTCACGATCGACAGCCCCGATCTGCTGCAGGCCGAGTCGTCGCTGCTGGCTTCGGCCGGCGTGCTCGAACTGCAGACCAGAACGCTGGCGCGGGTCAGGCAGCTGCTGAAGACCGGCGGCGGCGCGCAAAAGGACGTCGACCAGGCGACGTCGGATCAGCAGACCGCCGAGGGCAACTACAAGGCCGGGCGCGACGCGGTGCGCATCTTCGGCAAGAGCGACGCCGAGATCGACCGCATCGTCGCCGACCGCAAGGTCGATTCGATCCTGGTGG
Organism: Bradyrhizobium sp. USDA 3240; assembly: GCF_054063295.1. Taxonomy (NCBI): domain Bacteria; kingdom Pseudomonadati; phylum Pseudomonadota; class Alphaproteobacteria; order Hyphomicrobiales; family Nitrobacteraceae; genus Bradyrhizobium; species Bradyrhizobium sp. USDA 3240. The sequence continues at coordinate 7,964,323 of NZ_JBSSGD010000002.1, read as the reverse complement.
TGCCGAGCCCGATCTCGGGCCGGATCATTGCGCGCAATGCCGCGCCGGGACTCTTCGTGCAGCCCGGCAATGCGCCGGCGCCCTATTCGCTAGCTGACATCTCGACGATGTGGATGGTCGCCAATGTGATCGAGACCGACGCTCCCGCCTACCGGATCGGCCAGCCGGTCGAGGTGCGGGTGCCGGCCTACCCGAACGAAGTGTTTCGCGGCCGCGTGACGACGCTTGGCCTCAACATCGATCCGAATTCGCACCGCCAGCTGGTGCGTTCGGTGATCGACGATCCCCAGCACAAGCTGCGCGCCGGCATGCTGGCGAGATTCACCATCGAAACCGAGCCGCCAAAACTGTCGGTGAGCGTTCCGCTGGACGCCATCGTGCGCGAGGGCGACGGCACGATGACAGTGTGGGTCACGAGCGACGGCCGCAAGTTCGACCGCCGCACAGTGACGATCGGCATGGAGCAGGACGGCTGGCGGCAAATCCTCAACGGCCTCGCAGCCGGCGAGAAGGTTGCCTCCACCGGCGCGATCTTCCTCAGCAACAAGTTCGCCAACGCGGCCACCGGCTAGCGCGCTAGCCGCAACGCTGACCGCGCCCTCGTCCGCTCAAGAGTAAGTGCAGCATCTTGATCAAGAGCCTCCTCCAATTCGGTCTGACACGAAGCGCCGTCATTGTGCTCGGCCTCGCCGTGTTCTGCGCCGCCGGCTTCGCTGCGTTCACCAAGCTGAACATCGAGGCCTATCCGAACCCGGCGCCCGTCATCCTCGAGATCACGGCGCAGGCCGCCGGCCTCTCCGCCGAGGAAATGGAGAAGTACTATACGATCCCGATGGAGGTCGGGCTGTACTCGACGCCGGGTGTGGTCAACATCCGCTCGACCTCGTTCTACGGCCTGTCGTTCGTGCGGGTCACCTTTAAATACGGCGTCGATTATTACTTCGCGCTCTCGCAGGCCACCAACAACCTCACGCAGAATGTCCAGCTTCCCGGCAACCAGATTCCGCAGATCCAGCAGTCCAGTCTGGTCGGCGAGATCTATCGCTACCAGCTCGTCGGTCCGCCGAATTTCGGCCTGACCAATCTCCGGACCTTGCAGGATTACGTCGTCGCCCGCCGGTTGATGACGATACCGGGCGTCGTGCAGATCAATTCCTGGGGCGGCACCACCAAGCAGTTCAATGTCGACGCCGATCTCGCCAAGCTCGAAGCCTACAACATCACCGTGCCGCAGCTGATCAGCGCGCTCGGCAACGCGAACATCAATGTCGGCGGCCGCGAAATCGCGATCGGTCAGCAATCCGTCAACATCCGCGGTATCGGCCTGATCAATTCAGGCGGCGATGATGACATCACCAAGGGCTACCGGGTCCGGGACATCGAGAACGTCGTCCTGACCCAATCCAACGGACTGCCGATCCAGATCAAGGACGTCGCCAAGGTCTCGGTCGGCTACGTGCCGCGGCTCGGCATCGCCGGCAAGGACAGGAACGACGACGTCGCCGCGGCGATCGTCGTGATGGGACGCACCCAGCACACCAACGACATCGTGCCGAAGGTCGAGGAGGAAGTCGCCAAGATCAACAGCGATGGCACCCTGCCTGCCGGCGTCAAGGTGGTCCCCTATTACGACCGCACCTCGCTGGTCAGCGTCACGACCCACACCGTGCTGCACAATTTGATGTTCGGCTGCCTGCTGGTGTTCGTGATCCAGTGGGTGTTCCTCGGCGACCTCAGAAGCGCGCTGATCGTCAGCGCCAACATCCCGTTCGCGCTGTTCTTCGCGATCATCATCCTGGTGCTGCAGGGCGAGGACGCCAATCTGCTGTCGCTCGGGGCCGTCGACTTCGGGATCATCGTCGATTCCGCCGTCATCATGATGGAGAACATCTTTCGCAACTTCCAGTCCAGCCCGGAGAACCGGCTGCGGGTGCTGCAAAACCTCGCCGAGGGCTACTGGGGCGGCGATCCCACGACGCGAAACGGCCAGCCCGCGCCGGGCTGGACCGAGCGACTGCGGATGATCTTCGTCAGCGCATTGCAGGTTGACAAGGCGGTGTTCTTCACCGCGGCCATCACGGTCACCGCGTTCGTGCCGCTGTTCACCATGCAGGGCGTCGAAGGCCAGATCTTCGGACCGATGGCGCGAACCTACGGCTACGCGCTCGCCGGCGCGCTGCTGGCGACCTTCACCGTGACACCGGTGCTGGCATCGCTGCTGCTGCCCCGGCATATCGAGGAAACCGAAACCATCATCGTGCGCTCGCTGCGCAAGGCCTACACGCCGGTGCTGCGCTGGTCGCTGACGCATCTGAGGGTCGCGGTCGCAGCCGGCATCATCTTCCTCGGACTGAGCGGCCTTGCTGCGAGCCAGCTCGGCAGCGAATTCCTGCCTGCGCTCGAGGAAGGCAATTTCTGGATCCGCGCCTCGATGCCGCCGACCATGTCGCTCGATGCCGGCACCGAACCGACCCGCAAGATGCGCGAGATCCTGTTGCGTCACCCCGAGATCATCACCGTGGTGTCGCAGCATGGCCGCCCCGACAATGGCAGCGATGCCTCTCCGTTCTCGAACGTCGAGCTGTTCGCGCCGATCAAGCCGTTCGACCAGTGGCCGCCCGGCCTGACCAAGGAGAAGCTCACCGAGGAGCTGCAGCGGGAGTTCGACGAGGAGCTGCCCGGCGTCACCTTCAACTTCTCGCAATACATCCAGGACAACGTCGAGGAGGCGCTGTCGGGCGTCAAGGGCGCGAACTCGGTCAAGATCATCGGTCCCAACCTCGCCGTGCTCGAACAGCTTGCGACCAAGGTCGCCCAAGAGATGGCCAAGATCCGCGGCGTCGCCGATCTCGGTATCTTCCATCTGGTCGGACAGCCCAACCTCAATATCAAGGTCAACCGCGAGAAGACCGCGCGCTACGGTCTCAATACCGGCGACGTGACGACCGTGGTCCAGGCGGCGCTCGGCGGCACCAGCGCGACGACGGTGCTGGAGGGCGACCGGCAGTTCGGCGTGGTGGTGCGGCTCGATCCGAAATTCCGCCAGAGCATCGACGAGGTGCGCGAGATCAAGGTGGCCTACCAGACGCCATCCGGCACCAACGCCTACATCCCCTTGAGCGAGCTTGCCGACATCTCGCTCGGTACCGGCGCGTCATTCATCTATCGCGAGCGCAGCCAGCGCTACATCCCGATCAAGTTCAGCGTGCGCGGCCGCGATCTCGGCAGCACGGTGGCGGAAGCGCAGACGCGCGTCGCCGAGGCCGTGCAGCTTCCGACCGGCTACCGGATGATCTGGTCCGGCGAATTCGACAATCTCGAAGCCGCCAAGGCGCGGCTGATGATCGTGGTGCCGGTGACGCTGCTGCTGATCTTCGTGCTGCTCTACAGCCTGTTCAACTCGCTGCGCGACAGCCTGCTGGCGCTGGCCGGCATACCCTTCGCGGTCGGCGGCGGCCTGATCGCGCTGTACTTCGCCGGGCTCGATTTCTCGATCTCGGCCGCGATCGGCTTCATCTCGCTGTTCGGCGTCGCCGTCATGGACGGCATCCTCAACATCACCTATTTCCGCGAATTGCGGGCCTCGGGCATGAGCATCGCGGAGGCGGTGTTCAACGGCGCCGAGCAGCGCATGCGGCCGATGCTGATGACCGCGCTGTCCGCAGGTGTCGGCCTGTTCCCCGCGGCGCTGTCGCACGGCATCGGCAGCCAGGTGCAGCGACCGCTCGCGACCGTGGTGGTCGGCGGCATGTTCATCGGCCCGCTGCTGCTGCTGATCGTGGCGCCTGCGCTGCGCAAGATCTTCCTGTCGCGCGAGCCTGTCGCCTCTCCCGACCAGGCGGCTGCCACGGCGCCGCCCGAAGCGGCGCATGAAGGGGGCGCCTGATGTCCGAGATCGTCGCAAGGATTGTTGCCGCACTCGCGCGGTGCGGAAGGCGCGGCCTGCGTCCGGCGCTCGGCACCGGCGCCGCCGGGCTGTTGCTGGTAAGCTGCGCCGTCGGTCCGAATTTCGTGCCGCCGGCCGCCCCCGACGTCGATCGCTTCACGCCGGAGAAGCTGGCCTCCCCCAGCTCGAATGCCGGGGGCCCCAGCGTGCCCAAGCAGCACTTCGTCAGCGGAGAAGACGTATCGCTGCGGTGGTGGACGGCATTTCGCTCGAAGCCGCTCGACGACCTCATCAAGATGTCGGTCGAGCACAACCCGTCGCTGCAGGCAGCCGAGGCGTCGATCAGGATCGCGCAGTACAATGCGCTGGCGCAGCGCGGGCTGTTCTTCCCGCAGCTCGGCGCAAACTACACGCCTTCCCAGCAGCAGATTTCCGGCGCATCGGGCTCGGGCCCGGGCGGCCAGTCGCCTTCGGTATTTTCGCTTCATACCGCGCAATTGAACGTCAGCTTCGTGCCGGATATCTGGGGCCAGAATGTTCGCGCGGTCGAGAGTCTCGACGCGATCTCCGAGCAGCAACTGTTCCAGCTCGAAGCGGCCTACCTCACGCTGACGGCCAACGTCGTCACCGCGGCGATCCAGGAAGCATCGCTGCGCGGCCAGATTGCCGCGATCCAGCGCGTCGTGAAGATCGAACGCGGCATTTTGGAGATCGTGAAGAACCAGTTCAACGCGGGCGGCGCCGCCCAGGTCGACGTGCTGGCCCAGGAGGCTGCACTGGCCCAGTCAGAGCAGCTGCTGCCGCCGCTCGAAAAGCAGCTCGCGGTTCAGCGCGACCTGCTGACGTCGCTGGCCGGGCAATTCTCGGCGGATGAGATCCTGCAGAAGTTCACGCTCGACCGCCTGGCGCTTCCCGCACACCTGCCGGTGAGCCTGCCGAGCAAGATGATCGCCCAGCGTCCCGACGTCAGGGCCGCGAAAGCGTTGCTGCACTCGGCGAACGCCCAGGTCGGCGTGTCGATCGCGGCGCGGCTGCCCAACATCACGATCACCGGCAACGCCGGCGCCGCCGGCTTCAGCCTAGCCGAATTGTTCGCGCCGGGGACCAGCTTCTACGTCATCGCCGCGAGTGCGACCCAGCCGCTGTTCGATGGCCTGACGCTCTACCACAAGCAGAAGGCCGCGGAGGCGGCGGTGGACCAGGCGGATGCGTTCTATCGCCAGGCTGTCGTCACGGCGATGCAGAACGTCGCCGACGCCCTGCGCAGCCTGCAGGCCGACGCGCGCGCCTTGCAGGCTGCGGTCAAGGCCGAGCTCGCCGCCAAGGCCAGCCTCGACATCATCCAGAAGCAGCTTGCGCTCGGGCAGGTCAATCAGGTGGTCGTGCTCAATGCCCAGCAAGTCTATCTGACGGCGGCAGTGGTCCGCGTTCAGGCCCAGGCGACGCGTCTCTCGGACAGCGCCGCGCTTTTCATGGCGCTTGGTGGCGGCTGGCCGACCAACTGCGCATCCGACGACTGGCGCAAATGCGCCCTGGAGGATTTGCCCGCCGCCGCCCCACAGCGGGTCAGCGAAAGCGGGCCACCTGCCCGCTGACAAGCGCCGGAGAGACCACTGACTGGAGGAACCGACGAATGAAAAACATGCTCACCTTGGCGGCAATTCTCCTCGCGGTCTCCGCGGGATCCGCGGCCGCACAAAGCGCGGTCGGCGGTCCGAAGAAGCCAAGCAATCTCGGCGGTCCCACCGAGCAGAAGAACCCGGTGGTTCGCACGACGCCGGCTACCGCATCAACGCCTCCGGCAGCGCCGCCAAAGCGATCGCCGAGGAAATAGCGGCAGGCTTCTGCGATCGAATTGGCTTCCGGGATTCACGCTGATCGGCTCGATGAGACCCATATGAAACACACAACGCGTCTGCTTCTCATCGCTACGGCCGGTGCCATGATGGCGTCGGTAGCCTGCGCGGCGCCTGTTCAGGTCACGCGGCCGTCGCCGCAAGGCCCGGCAAGCATTGTTCGGGTACGGCTCGCGTGTGATCAATACTGCTATTGCTGGCAGACGCGCTATCGGCAGCGAAGCTATCGCCGGACAATCGACGATCAGGCGCGTCAGGATCCGAATTACTGCCCGGGCGGCGGGCATTATAACGGCCATTACCGCACCGGACCGGCCACCGGATTGAGCTTCGAAAGCCGCCTTCCCGTGCGCTCATTGCCGTTTCCATTTTGATCGACGGGGCTTGCACGGTGGTTGCCAGCGAAGGCGCCTACCAGATGACGGCCGCGCATACCAGCGCCAACGGCACCGCGGCGCCGCCGATCACGACCCACCTGCGCATATCAGCGGGATCTCTGGAATACCTGAAGATCTGGACGGCGACGAAGAGGCAGACCGCGGCCCCCAGGATGATGCGAAACAGATCGGACGGCGTCTCGTAGGCCGACCAGATGGTTTCGTTTTGCGGGCTCGCGACGCGAGCCGTTATGACCACCACAAGGATCAGAAACAACGTCCGCAGGATAAGACCGAGGAAACGCATATGGCGCCCTGATTCACGCTCCTGGGCAACGTTAGCACGAATCTCGCCGAAAAGCATTCATTTGGCTGGCCCCTCGCCGGGTCTAGCAAAAGCCCCGGGCTTTTGCCCGGGGTTTTGCTCGCATTGAAGGTGGCGTTGCATCAGGCCTGAGAGTGGCGTGCCATGAAATTGTCGTAGCCGACTTCGGCGACCTGGAACCACTGATAGCCGTTGTTGGAGAACGTCGTCAGCGAGTCATAGACCTTCTTGAAATTGGCATTGGTCGCCGAAACCTCGGCATGCAACTCCTTGGCGGCCTTGAAGGACGCTTCCATCACCGTAGCCGGGAACGGGCGCAGCTTGGTGCCGGCCGCGAGCAACTTCTTCAGTGCGAGCGGGTTGGCCTGGTCGTAGCGCGCCATCATCCAGTTGTTGGCGAGATGGCCGGCCTGCTCGAGCACGAACTGATAGTGCTTCGGCAGCGCGTTCCACTTGTCGAGGTTGATCATCGCCACCAGCATCGGGCCGCCTTCCCACCAGCCGGGGAAGTAGTAGTTCGGCGCGACCTTGTAGAAGCCGAGCTTCTCGTCGTCGTAGGGACCAACCCACTCGGCCGCATCAATGGTGCCTTTTTCCAGCGCCGGATAGATGTCGCCGCCGGCGAGTTGCTGCGGCACCGCGCCGAGCTTCTGCATCACCCTGCCGGCAAAGCCGCCGATGCGGAATTTGAGGCCCTTGAGATCGTCGACGCTGTTGATCTCCTTGCGAAACCAACCACCCATCTGGCAGCCGGTGTTGCCGGCAAGCAGCGAGGTGACGTTGTAGCTCTTGTAGAACTCGTTGAGCAGCTCCTTGCCGCCGCCCAGCATGAACCAGGCCTGGTTGAGCCGCATGTTGGGCCCGAACGGCACCGAGGAGCCGAAGGTGAAGGTCGGGTCCTTGCCGAAATAGTAATAGGGCGCGGTGTGCCCCATCTCGACCGTGCCGTTCTGTACGGCGTCGAGCACCTGCAGGCCGGGCACGATCTCGCCGGCGGCAAAGGTCTGGATCTGGAACTTGTTGTCGGTGGCTTCACCGACCGCCTTGGCCATCAGCTCGGCGCCGCCGTGCAGCGTGTCGAGCGACTTCGGCCAACTCGTCGTCAGGCGCCATTTGAGCTCCGGCATCGACTGCGCGATCGCGGGAGCCGCGACCGTTGCCGCGCCTGCGACACCTAAACCCGTGACCTTGATAAAATCTCTGCGCTTCATTTGAATCCCACCCTGTATGATTGTGTTTGTCCGAGCGTCGACGGCTTGCGATCGTCGCGCTGCGTTTCTTTGCCGTCATGACCGGTGACCGATCACATGCCCGCCTTCGTGCCGAGGCTTCGGGCGCGAGCATGGAACATCCCCTCGGCGAATGCCAGACGCAAAGAACCCGGCCCCCTTGCGGGGGCCGGGCTACTTAAGTCGAAGCTTCTGGCGCGTTCTCTGCTCGCGAACGCTCGAAGCGCTGTTAGCCGCGGGTGCGCGAGCGGATCATGAAGCTGTCGAAGGTGTATTCGGCGACCTGCCACCACAGATACTGGTCGGAACGGTACGCCTGCATCGCGTCGATCGACTTCTTGAAGTCGGCATTCTTGGCCGAGATTTCACCCCACAGCTCGTTGGTCGCCTTGAGGCAGGCCTCGAGCACTTCGTTGGTGAACGGACGCAGCTGCGTGCCGCCGGCAACCAGCCGCTTCAGCGCGGACGGGTTCTGCATGTCGTAGCGCGCAGCCATCCAGGTGTTGGCGTTGGCGGTCGCGTTGCTCAGGATCGCCTGGTAGTTCTTCGGCAGCGCGTTCCACTTTTCGAGGTTGCAGTAGGCGTGCACGGTCGGGCCGCCTTCCCAGAAACCCGGGTAGTAGTAGTACTTGGCGACCTTCTGGAAGCCGAGCTTCTCGTCGTCATAGGGACCGACCCACTCGGCGGCGTCGATGGTGCCCTTTTCCAGCGCCGGATAGATGTCGCCGCCGGCGAGCTGCTGCGGCACCACGCCGACCTTCTGCAGCACCTGGCCGGCGATGCCGCCGATACGGAATTTGAGGCCGGAGAGATCGGCGACCGTCTTGATCTCCTTGCGGAACCAGCCGCCCATCTGGGTGCCGGTGTTGCCGCAGGGGAAGCCGATCACGCCGAACTTCTTGAAGAACTCGTTGCCGAGCGCCTCGCCGCCGCCCTGATACCACCAGGAGTTCTGCATGCGGGCATTGAGGCCGAACGGCACCGACGCGTAGATCGCAAAGGTCGGGTCCTTGCCGACATAGTAGTAGGACACGGTGTGGCACATCTCGACCGTGCCGTTGGAGGTCGCGTCCAGCGCCTGCAGGCCGGGGACGATCTCACCGGCCGCGAACACCTGGATCTGGAACTTGTTGTCGGTCATTTCGGCGACATACTTCGCCACCTGGTCGGCACCGCCATAAATGGTGTCCAGCGACTTCGGGAAGCTCGAGGTCAGGCGCCATTTGATTTCAGGCGAGGACTGCGCAATCGCCGGCGCGGCAACCGCCGTCGCGGCAGCACCAGCCGCAGACACTTTCAAAAAATCACGACGCTTCATCGTAAGGCTTCTCCTTGAGGGGCGTTTCCCAGTGACCGCAAGCAATTCTCCGGCAGGAGGCTCGCAAGCAGAACACTTGCAAAAGGCCCGCCGAGGCGCTCTCGATCGGCCCTTTAACACGGAAGACGGCCTCACGGAAACGCGACAATGGCATGACCCCACCAATTAAACGAAAGTCTGATGAGGCGGGAAATTTGCCGGAAAATGTAGGCTCAGGCTGCTGCGGCGACGGTTTGCAGCAACTCGCGGAGCTTGCCGCCGTCACGCGGTAAATCGCCGCGTGCGGGCCGCCCGGCCGGCGCTCAACCACCGGGCTCCCATTGGCAATCAGCGCCGCGCCGTCTCTCGCGCCTTCTTGGCTTTATCGGCCAGATGCCGCCCACGCCGAATCCAGCTTTGCGCCGTCGTCTTGCTGACGCCAAAGGTCTTGGCGATCGCCACGGCGGCCTCGCCGATCGAGTCGGATTTCTTCGCAAGATTGAACGCCGCCCGGGAGGCCTCTTCGCGCTTCTCCCGCGTCAGATGCTTGCGGCGTTGCTTGTTTGCTTCGCGTGATGCTGCCATGTCGCTGGTCGCCTCACGGCCCCTCCCCGTATGTCGGCTGCCCGTGCCCGCCTTCAATTGACGGAACGGTGGTACGATTCGGCCAGTGCCGGACAAACATACAGGCCGGACGCGATTCAGCAATCGTCCAAGGGCGACAGGCCTGTGAAGAAGGGCCGCCGGGATCCCGGACTTTCAGGCTCATCGGCCATCGCGCAGGCTCAGGCGGCGGCGATCACGCCTTGCAGCTGCTCACGGACCTTGCTGCCGATCGCGCGGTAGATCGCCGCATGCGGGCCGTCCGGTTCGCTCTCGACAACCGGGTTGCCGGAATCCGAGGCAGCGCGGATGGCGATGTGCAGGGGGATTTCGCCGAGGAACGGCACCCCGAGCTTCTCGGCCTCGTGGCGGGCACCGCCATGGCCGAAGATGTCCGAGCGCGTGCCGCAATGCGGGCACTGGAAATAGCTCATGTTCTCGACAATGCCGAGCACCGGCACGTTGACCTTCTTGAACATCGCCAGTCCCCGCCGTGCGTCGATCAGCGAGAGGTCCTGCGGCGTCGAGATGATGACGGCGCCCTTGAGCGGGACGTTCTGCGCCAGCGTGAGCTGGGCGTCGCCGGTGCCGGGCGGCATATCGACGACCAGCACATCGAGCGTGCCCCAGACGACGTCGCGCAGCATCTGGGTGATCGCCGACATCACCATCGGCCCGCGCCAGATCATCGCGGTGTCTTCCTCGACCAGGAAGCCGATCGACATGATCGCCAGGCCGAAGCGCTGCAGCGGGATCATCTTCTTGTCGTCGTTGAGCTGCGGCTTCTCGCGGATGCCGGTCAGCCGCGGCACCGATGGGCCGTAGATGTCGGCATCGAGCAGCCCGACGCGCAGGCCGATGTCGCGCAGACCGAGCGCAAGATTGAGCGCCGTGGTCGACTTGCCGACCCCGCCCTTGCCGGAGGCAACCGCGATGACCGCCGAGATGCCGGGAATCTCGGCCTGGCGCGCCATCGGCGATTGCGCACCGGGCGGGTGCGGATGACGGTGCGCGGACGCAGGCTGGACACCGCCGGCCGGTCGCGGCGCAGGCGCCGCACCGCCCGCCTTGCGCTCGGCGGTCAGCGCAATCATCGCGACGCTGACGCCGGGAATGGCGCGCACGGCGTTCTCGGCCTGCGCACGCACGCTCTCCCAGGCGCGGGCTTCCGCGGCATCGACATTGATCGAGAAGAACACCTTGCCGTCGGTGACCGTGATCGCCGACAGCACATTGGCGTTGGTCAAGGCTGTGCCGCGCGGCGACATCACCTTGGCAAGACAATCGAGAACCTGTTGCTGCGTCACGCTCACCGCGCATCTCCTGGCTTTTTAGCGGGGCGTGATTTTGTCGGAAAACCGCTTCACACTTTTCCGGATCACGCCCAGGAGACGACCCAATAAAGCGTTGCAGCGCAAAAGGCTACCTCGCTCCGACGTCGTCCCGCCGTTCGGACGGCGCTGCGGAGCCGCCCTCCTTGGCGGCCTCGTAGTTCAGCTCGATCATGACCCCGTTGGGGTCGTTGACGAAGATCTGCCAGAGGTCACCGCCGGGAACCTGGCGCGAGTCGAATTCCATGCCTTTGGACTGCAGCCGCTTCCGCATCCCGTCAAAGCCCTGACTGGCAAAGGCGACGTGATGGACGACGCCCGAGTCAGGCTTTTGTGCCTCGTCGGTCGCGGAAATATCGACCAGATGCACGACCGCCTTGCCCTCGCTGTACATCCACGCACCGGGGAACGCGAAGTTCGGCCGCGCACCCTTTTCCAGGCCCAGAATGTCCTCATAGAACCGCACCGTGGCGGTGAGATTCCGGGTCCGGATATTGAAATGATCGAGCACACCGACGCTCATGCCCATGCGAGACACTCCCTTTTTTGTGAGGTTCTTTGGTGGGCCGATCCTAGCACAAAACCGGGGTCTGCCATCCAACGAAGCCGTTGCCCTCCGCTGCGCAGGGGGTATGGTGCGGCTCCCTTCCATGGACGGAATGCCCTGCCCGCCGCGCCGTTTTCCGGCGGTCTCAAGGGGCGATCACCACGGCAATCATAAGGTAACAGACATGGCTAAAGTCGCTTTCCTCGGTCTCGGCGTAATGGGTTTCCCGATGGCGGGACACCTCGTGAAAAAGGGCGGCCATGAGGTCACCGTTTACAACCGGACCGCGGCGAAGGCGAAGGAATGGGCCGACAAGTTCGGCGGCAAGACCGCGCCGACCCCGAAGGCCGCCGCCGAAGGCCAGGATTTCGTGATGTGCTGCGTCGGCAACGACAACGACCTGCGCACGGTCACGATCGGCCCCGACGGCGCCTTTGCCGGCATGAAGAAGGGCGCGACCTTCGTCGACCACACCACCGCCTCTGCCGAGGTTGCCCGCGAACTCGATGCCGCCGCCACCAGGGCCGGCTTCAAGTTCGTCGACGCGCCGGTGTCCGGCGGCCAGGCCGGCGCCGAGAACGGCGTGCTGACGGTGATGTGCGGCGGCAGCGCGGACGCCTATGCCGGCGCCGAGCCGATCATCATCGCCGCCTATGCGCGGATGTGCAAATTGCTCGGACCGGCAGGCGCCGGCCAGCTGACCAAGATGGTCAACCAGATCTGCATCGCCGGCCTCGTGCAGGGCCTGTCCGAGGGCATCCACTTCGCTAAGAAGAGTGGCCTCGACGTCGCCGCTGTGATCGAAACCATCTCCAAGGGCGCGGCGCAGTCCTGGCAGATGGAGAACCGCTACAAGACCATGAACGAGGGTAAGTACGATTTCGGCTTCGCGGTCGAGTGGATGCGCAAGGACCTCTCGATTGCGCTTGCGGAAGCCCGCCGCAACGGCGCCACTTTGCCGGCGACCGCGCTGGTCGACCAGTTCTATGCCGAGGTCGAGAAGATGGGCGGCAAGCGCTGGGATACGTCGAGCCTCTTGGCGCGGTTGCAGCGGTAGCTGTCCGCATTGGCACGGTGACCCGCGTCGGCGGGCCACCGTGCCATGCAGCGTCGTCTCGCGAAGGAGCATTCTCCTTAGAAGGTGCGCGCTGCCAAAATATCGAAAACAACCCCATGCAAAGTAACTGGCCGGCCGCCGGCATACGATTTGTCAACTTGACATGTCGGGCAAATCAGGGGCACATTTCCATTATTCCGAAATCATGTGGACGTGGCCAGCGTCTGGGGTTCGCAGGCGGTCACGCAATAGATGCATGCCGAAACATGCCGCCTTTCGTTGCAGTCCTCGAAAGCCGTGGCTCTCCTCGGACCAACGGCGCGGCGCCTGCACAAAAGTTAATTTAACCTCCGGTTAACGCTTTTCTTTAGCTCTTTAAGGTAACGCTTAATGAATTAGCGTCACAGATAGACAATGCAAAAAGCCCGCGCGGTTCGCGGGCAGGATTTGTGTTGTTGATGAGTAATCCCGCAGAAAAGCCTGAAGTTGTACAGCTTCCAGCAGGACCTCAGGTGACGGTGCCGGTCAACAACCGGCGCGTCGCAGCACAGCGGGTGCGCGAGGCGCGGGATCGGTTAACGTCAACCAGTGGAACCCGCCCGGCTTTCGACGCCGAACTGCTCCGGCAATATGCCCAGACCCGGATGTCGGCATCCTACGTCGTGATGCTGCTCGTGGTGGCAACCGGCGTCCTGTTTAGCCTCTGGATGAAGCCGATCGTGGCCGGCGCCTGGACGGTCGGCATCCTCGGCGTCCATCTCGCGATCATCCGCAGTTGCTCCCGCTTCCTCGCCGAGCCCACCTCGGTCGCGGTGACCCGCAAATGGCGGACCCGCTTCGTGCTGCTCGACCTGTTGTACGGCCTGTGCTGGACCTCGATCCTGATCCACCCCGCCGGGCGCGATCTCTCCTCCAACACGCTGATGATGTTCCTGATGCTGCTGGTGATCGCGGTCTCCAGCATGCTGGCGGCGAGCCTGCCGATCGCGGCCCTCGCAGCGACCGTTCCGGTGACGGTCGGGATTGCGCTCGACCTCGTGCTCAACGGCGCGTTCGACAATTACGTGCTGGCGCTGCTCGCGCTTGCCGCCGAGGGTTATTTCGCGCTGCTGGCGCATCGGCTGCATTCGACCACGCTGGCGACGCTGGAGGCCCGCGCCGAAAAGGACGCGCTGATCGGCGAGCTGGAACAGGCCAAGGCGATCTCCGACGAGGCGCGGCACCGCGCCGAATCCGCCAACGTCGCCAAGTCGCGCTTCCTGGCCCAGATGAGCCACGAACTGCGCACCCCGCTCAACGCCATCCTCGGTTTCTCCGAAGTGATGAAGAGCGAGATCTTTGGCGCGCACGCGGTGCCGGTCTACAAGGAATATTCCGCCGACATCCATAATTCCGGCGTGCACCTGCTCAATCTCATCAACGAGATCCTCGATCTGTCGCGCATCGAGGCTGGCCGTTACGAGCTGAACGAAGAGGCCGTGGCGCTGGTGCATGTCGTCGCCGACTGCCACCATCTCCTGAAGCTGCGCGCCTCCAGCCGCGGCATCACCATCCACGAGGTGTTCGAGCACGGCATGCCCAGGATCTGGGGCGACGAGCGCGCGATACGCCAGGTCGTGCTCAACCTACTCTCCAACTCGATCAAGTTCACCCCGCAGGGCGGCGAGATCTGGCTGAAGGTCGGCTGGACCGCGTCGGGCGGGCAGTATCTGAGCGTGAAGGACACCGGAAGCGGCATCGCCGAGGACGAGATCCCGGTCGTGCTGGCCTCGTTCGGCCAGGGCTCCAACTCGATCAAGTCGGCGGAACAGGGTGCGGGCCTTGGACTGCCGATCGCGAAGAGCCTGATCGACATGCATGGCGGCACCTTCACGCTGAAATCGAAACTGCGCATCGGCACCGAGGTGATCGTCACCTTGCCGCCGGAGCGGGTGATGAGCGCGCTGGCGCCGATGACGGAAGAAGCGCCGCCGATGCAGCCGGAGCCCGCCGAGCCCTCGATGGGCGCCGACCGCAAGCGCGTGCGCCGCAAGTCGATCATGAGTGCCGGCACCGGATTGTAGAGCATGTCGCGGACAATCGTGACGCGGTTTTCGTTGCCCATAGACGCAAGGCGTTCGCGCCAACACCATGCTCGCGCCAAAAAGCCGGGGCGTGATGGCGCATCCCGATTCGACCGGCTTGCACTGGCAGGTGAAACGGGTCAACAGTTGAACAATGAGCTCAGAAACGCCGTGTATTGCAGTCTGTATGATGGACCCCAGGACGAAGCTCTGCTTCGGCTGCGGTCGCACGCTTCCGGAGATCGCGCGCTGGCACAAGATGGACCGCACCGAGCGGCTGTCCGTCATGGCGACGCTGCCGGCGCGGATGGCCGAGGCTGGGCTCGATCGCATGGAGCCGCGTCCGAAGCGCGCGTGACCACCGCCGCGACCGGAGCGGCACCGTGAACCGCATCCTTCTTGTCATCCTGCTCTTGATGGCAACCGCCGGCGCCGTGGTCGCCTACGGCGATCCCGATCAGATCGCGCGCGCCAGGCAGAATCTGACCCAGATCTTCGGCCGCGGCATCGCCGCGCCGGCCGCCGTCCCTGCCCCCGCGGTGCAGATTGCGCGCAGTCAGGGCGGCGAGTTCGCGTTCCGCGCCAAGATCAACGGCATCAGCGCACCGATGGTGATCGACACCGGCGCGACCTCGGTGGTTCTGACCTGGGAAACCGCCAAGGCGATCGGGCTGCCGACCGACATGCTCGAATACAATGTCGACCTGGAGACCGCCGGCGGTCACACCAAGGCGGCGCGGCTGACGCTCGATCGTCTCGCGGTCGGCAAGCTGGTTGAGAAATCGGTGCCGGCGCTGGTGGTGCAGCGCGGGCAGATGAAGACCAACCTGCTCGGCATGAGCTTCCTCGACCGGCTCGAAAGCTGGGGGGTCCGTTCCGACACGCTGAGCCTCACCGGATACCCTGATGTCACCGGCAGCATCACGCCCTCGAGCCGCCACCGGCGCCCGCGCGCGGTTGTCGACTAGCGGTGTGCATCTCAGGCAAAGCCAAAGTCAGTTGGCTTAGCCCGTCATCGACAGTTCTTGATCCAAATCGGATATGTCGGAAGGTCCGGTGAAAATCGGTGCTGTGCGACAACGGGCCCGAAAGCCTCATTTGGCAGACGCCGCTCGTGACGTATCCTCTCCGAGTTGTTGACCCTGGGCCAACCTCCGCTCCAACATGCCCATTACGGTGCTTACTTCGTCGAAGGCTCTGGAGTGCGAGTCGTCTCCCCCCAGATGAGTAAGGTCGAACACCAGAATTTTCTGCTGAGCAAGCGCGCTCTTGTACGGTTCTTCTTCCGGATTGATGTCGCCGACGCGGTTTGTCCCTCCCGCAATTGATCTTGAGATTTTGAGAGCGACATCATCTTGAGACAAAAGCAATCCGATCCGAGGGCGCCGGGATCCCATTTCTCCGACCTGGCTGATGAACTGGTCAAACGCGACGTCGGGCGCGACAAATGCCACGTTCTTCAGCTTCGAAATCGTGTTACGGCAAGATGCTTTCATATGGAGCGCATCAAGGGTTACAAGGCAACCCATGGAATGGCAGACAAGTGTGATCTCCTTGATGCTAGGATTCGAGCTCACGACGTCCAGGAATTGGGCCAGGGGCGCGGCTGACTGCGTCGCAACCTTGCGGTCGTACTCATACGACCCCAGATTTCCGGCTCCCTGTGACGGCCACGAAAAGAGGACCGGAACAACGGGAAGTCTGCCGTCTTGCACGAATTGCGCGTACCGATACACCGCATCGTCGAAGCGGTTGTTGAATCCATGAACGAAGACCATCGCCTTGCTGCGATGTTTTGCTTTTGCCACGATGGTGACAGCATTTCCAAATCCGGCGCGATCCAGATACTCCGTCGACGTCGTTACAAAGTCTTTACGTGGGTCGCCCGGGAGAGTCACCGGCCACTGTATTTCGCCGACCGCTCGTGAATGATCCGGCGGAATAGAGACCGTGACCTGACCGAAAGCCATCTCGTTGGACGGATCCCGGCCGAACATCTCGCCGACATCGCTGCTGGACCGAGCGCGCGTCGTTCCGATAAGAATAGGGACTTGCGAGGCGGCATCAACCGTCTCACTGCTCGGCACAAGCACGCCTTGCAAGGGACGGATCGTGCATGAACAGCAGGCAATGGCCGCCAACACGGCAATTGCAACCCGCAAAGAAGCGACAGCACGGCCCCGTGGATGCATCCGGCTCTCCTCTTGCCACACAGCGAGGACCCGAAGCAGCCAGCATTCTCATAGCGTCTGCCTGACCTTGACCTTCGACCCCGCCGGCGGGTGCATCCAGCACCTGAGTGAGTTCCACACAGTTCGGATTGATTCAGATCAATGATCCGGTCCGGTTGCGAAGCCCACCGGGAGCTTCCCGAGGTCAGCGATCCTCTTCGCTGGCTCTGGCATACAAATGCTGATGACATCGAGTTCCGGACCCCCCGGTCCAGACGGACGCTCCCACAAACCCGAGTGGCCTTACCAGTCCGCCATTACCGATCGTCGTCATGGATCGATGACGGATGCCGGCACAACGGCGTGACCTGGATCTCCATGAACGGAAACAGCGGCAGGCTGGACAGAATGTCGTGCAATTCCTGCGCGCCCGACACATCGAAGATGCTGACATTGGCGTAGCGTCCGGCTACCCGCCACAGATGACGCCAGGCCCCGGTGCGTTGCAGCTCCATGGCACGGGTACGCTCGGCCTGCTTCAGCGCATCGACCTTTTCGACCGGGAGATCGTGCGGAATCCGCACGTCCATTTCGACGTGAAACAGCATGATGATCAACTCTCCTTGCAGGCGATGAGGCGGTAACGCGAACGGATCAGAGCCGCCGCGAGATCGCGACGACTCCATCTCTCTCTATCAGATCGACAATTCTGTCGTCAGCCCTGCACCAGACCGCGGCTGACGAGGTTGATGTCATCCGGATTGATCAGATCCTTCGCCGTCCAACCGGAGACGTCGTAGTCGCTCATGCAATTGCGCACGAAATCCTGCATGGCGCCGAGGTCGCCGGTCGCGCTTGCGGCCATCAGCGTCTCGACACGAAGGTTCTCGTAATTGCCCGCGTAGTTGCGCTCGTAGAGCTCGTGCCGGCCGCCGAACTCGGAGCCGACTGCGTCCCAGAGCAACTTGAGCAGCTTGATCCGGTCGATCGCGGCATAGCCGTTGGAACCGCGCACGAAGCGATCGAGATAGGGCCTGATCGCCTTGCTCTCGAGATCGGCCGAGCTTGACGGCAGGTAGATCAAGCCGCTCGCGACATGGCGCTCGATCAGCTCCTTGATCCGCGGATAGGCCATCGGCGCGAAGACGCGGTAGGCCAGCCCGTAGTTCAGGTTGGGCAGATTGTAGCCCTGGGTCCCCTGCCAGGCGATCGGCGATTTCACCATCGCATCTGAAATGCCGTGGAACAGATTGCGCCAGGCAATCACTTCGCCCACCGCCGTCTGCACGCCGCGGAAATCCTTCGATCCGGTCGCCTCCACCGCCATTGAAAACAGGCCGGCGATGAAGTCGAGCTTGACGGCGAGCCGCGTCACGCCGTGCAGCGTGAAGCGCGGGATGAAGCCTGACGCCGGGAAGAACTGGTTGATCTTGTCGACGTCGCCGTAGATGAAGACGTTCTCCCAGGGGACCAGCACCTTGTCGAAAACCAGGATGGAGTCGTTCTCGTCGAAGCGGCTCGACAGCGGATAGTCGAACGGCGAACCGGTCGCGGCCGCGGTGAATTCGTAGGACGAGCGGGCGATCAGCTTGACGCCCTTGGCGTCCATCGGCGCCGTGAAGATCAGCGCGAACGACTTGTCCTTGATCGGGATGCCGTAGTGCGCGATGAAATTGTAGTGCGTCAGCGCCGAGCCGGTCGCAACCACCTTCGCGCCGGAGACGATCAGGCCGGCGTCGGTCTCCTTCTCGACATGCATGAAGACGTCGCGGACGTCCTCGATCGCCCGATCGCGGTCGATCGGCGGATTGACGATGGCGTGGTTCCAGAAGTCGAGCCGCTCCTGGGTCCGGGCATACCATTTCTTCGCGTTGCCGGCGTATTCGCCATAGAAGCCCGAATTCGCACCCAGGGTCCCAAGGAACGCCGCCTTGTAGTCCGGCGAGCGGCCCATCCAGCCGTACGCAACCTTCTGCAATTCGGCAATCGCGTCGCGGCCCTTGATCAGGTCATCGGCCGTGCGCGAGCCCAGGAAAAACGGATGGGTCAGCTGGCCCGAGCCGGTATCGGTCAGGACGCCGATCTGATCCTTCTTCTCGTGGAAGCGGTCGTACCAGCGCGCCACCATCCGCGCCGAGTTGCGGAAGGCGGGATGCTGGGTGACGTTCTTGACGCGCTCGCCGTAGATGTAGATTTCCCGGCCATCCTGGATGCTGTCCAGAAATTCCGCGCCGGTATAGACGCTGGTGGTCGACGCAGGCACATCGGCCCGCAGGGCAGCTGCTGTAGTCATGGGTTTCTCCTCCGCTTGTGTCGTTGGACCGGCGGGCGTTGCCACACCGGCCCGGACCATCCCGTCACGCTCTTGGTCGGCGTGACATCGGAGGAAAAGCTACGCGCTCAGCCTGCGCGGACGAAAGGTATCACACCATACCGCGCGAACTGCCGCGGCTCGGGCTATGACTCAGGTGGCGCGGACCGGACGGCAAACGATCGTCCGGCCGATGCAACGCCGCAGCTGACGCAGCAATTGCACGGCACGGCAAGGGAGCGAAACCGGAGCGAGCCATGGGCAAAGACTCGGCCAAGGGTTTTGACAGCGCTGCTGTCGCTTTCCATCGCGATGGGGAATTGGCCCTCACGGCCTGCGTCGTGACCATCGGTGCGTTCGACGGCGTCCACCGCGGCCATCAGGAACTGCTGAGGCAGACCATTGCGGCAGCGCAACGCCGCGGCGTGCCGGCCGTGGTCTATACCTTCGATCCGCCGCCAAAGGTGTATTTCGGTCAGGCCGAGGCGCTGATCCCGCTGCGCGAAAAGCTCGAGCGCATCGCAACATTCGCGCCCGACCATGTCATCGTCGCCGACTTCAACCAGATCTACGTCCGCCGCACCGCGGCCGATTTTCTCGCCGAGTTGCAGCTTCTGCGACCGCGTGAGGTGATCGTCGGTGAGGATTTCCGCTTCGGGTCCTGCAAGGGCGGCACCGCGCAGCTGCTGCGGCGCCACTTCGACACAAGCATCCTGCCACCGGTGCGCTGCGGCAATGGCGAGATCGTCTCCAGCAGCCGGATCCGTTCGCTTCGGCGATCCGGCCTTGCGGCCGCCGCGACGGCGCTGGAAAACTGGCGGGACATCGTGACCGCATCGCCTGCCAATCGATCCAGCCTGGCCCAACTCGAGGTCATCAACCCATGACCACCATCGATCCGCGCGAGCTTCGCAATGCCTGTGGCCAGTTCGGCACCGGCGTCACCATCATCACCACGCATTGCGAGGGACGCGACCATGGCATGACGGCCAATGCCTTCATGTCGGTGTCGCTCGATCCGCCGCTGGTCGCGATTTCGATCGCGAAGAGCGCGAAGATGCTTTGCAACATCCAGAACACCGGCCGTTTTGCGGTCAGCGTTCTGGCCGAGGGCATGGAGGATCTTGCCTGGCACTTCGCAGGCAAGCCCAAACTCGACCTCTGCGACGTGTTCGAACGCCACAACGAGCTGCCCGTCATCGCCAACGCAGCGGCGTATTTCGTGACCGATCTTGCGGATGAGATCGTCGCAGGCGACCACACCATCTTCCTCGGCCATGTCCGCGAGATGGCACTGGAGCCCGGCAAAAAGCCGCTGCTGTTCTGCCGCGGCCGCTTCGGCGGCCTTGCCGACCCGCACCCGGCGCCCGCGACGCTGGAGAATGCGGCTTACGAATTTGTCTGGTGAGACCGCCAGAAGATATTCCCGAAAACGGGGATGCAAGTTTGATCCAAACTGCAAGAAAAGGAGGAAACGACCATGCTGAACGTCAACAAGGACACCATCACCGACCACGTGATCGCCGCGCTCTCGAACGACATTCCGGATCGCAACCGTCAGATCATGACCAGCCTGATCCGCCACATGCACGCGTTCTGCAAGGAGGTCGACCTGACCTTTGCCGAGTGGTTCGCCGCCTGCGAGTTCCTGCGCCGCGCCGGCGACATCTCGGATGAGAAGCGCAACGAGTTCATCCTGATCGCTGATATTCTCGGCGTCGAGGTGCTGGTCGACATGCTCGACCACAGGGTCACCGACGGCGAGAGCGAGTCCACCGTGCTCGGGCCGTTCTACCGGGAGAACCCGCCGGTGCTGCCGAAGGGCGCTTCCATCATCAAGAAGACGTTCGACAACGCACAAACCGTCAAGGTCAGCGGGCGCATCAGCGACACCGCGGGCCGGCCGATCGAGGGTGTCACCATCGACGTCTGGGAAGACGCCCCGAACGGGCTGTATGATCTGCAAGATCCCGAGCAGCCGGCCTATAATCTGCGCGGCCGCTTCACGACCGACGCCAACGGCGAATACGCCTTCGTGGCGCTCCGCCCCGAGCCCTACCCGATCCCCTATGACGGCGCCGGCGGGGAGCTCCTGAAATACATGGGCCACCATCCCTGGCGTCCCGGCCATATCCACTTCATGCTCTCCAAGGACCGCTATCAATCGCTGATCTCGCAGATCTACGATTCCGAGACCAAATATCTCGACAACGACTCGGTGTTCGCCGTGAAGCAGAGCCTGATCGGCAAGTTCGCCAAGGCACCGGCCGGCGCCGGTACCGATCTCGTGCTCGATTTCGACTTCAAGCTCAAGAAGGCGGCGGTCGAGCGCCTTGTCGCCGCCGAGTGATTCGCATTACGCCCTGCCGGGCTCGAAAAGCCCGGCAGGGTTCACCTTGAACTGACCTGCGAGGACCTATGAGTCGTGCCGTCATCGAAATCGCCGAGCCCGTGGAGCCAGTGCGGAGCCTCGCGACGGACACTGCGATCCGCAGTATCCGCGCTACCATCGTGGAAGCGCCGACCCGCCGGCGGCACAAGCTTTCGAACACGGAAGTCACGCACCAGGGCTACGTTCTGGTGCGTGTGCTGCTCGACAACGGCGTGACCGGTATCGGCGAAGCCTCGACGCTCGGTGGACCGCGCTGGGCCGAGGAGAGCGTGGAATCGATCAAGGCCGCGGTCACGAATTACCTGGCGCCCGCGCTGCTCGGGCAGCCTGCCCTCGCCTTCGAAGCCAATGCCTTGCGCATGGGCAAGGCCGCGACCCGCAATTTCGCCGCCAAGGGCGCGATCGAGTCCGCCCTGCTCGACGCCGCCGGCAAGAGCCTCGGCCTCCCCGCCAGCGCGCTGCTCGGTGGTGCGGTACGCCAGCGCATGGAGGTGATCTGGGCGCTGGCCTCGGGCGACAGCGGCCAGGAGCTGGAGGAAGCGAAGGAGAAGCTGCGCCGCCGCGAACACCGCCAGTTCAAGATCAAGTTCGGCTTCAACCGCCCACCGGCGGACGTGATGCGGTTGCAGACGCTGCGCGCCGGCCTCGGCGACGAGGTGCGCCTGATCGTCGACGTCAACCAGGGTTGGACCGAGGCCGAATGCATCCGCTTCATGCCCGCGCTGGAGGAACTGGGCGTCGCTCTGGTCGAACAGCCGGTGTCGGCGCAGCAACTGGAAACCATGGCGCGTGTCGCGGCGCGCACCTCCATCCCGTTGCTTGTCGACGAAGCGGCCTTCACCAAGGAGGAAATCGCGCGCGTCGCCACGATGGGGTGCGGCAGCGTCTATTCTTTGAAGCTCGTGAAAAGCGGCGGCCTGTTTGAAATGAAGCGTGCGGCTGCGGTCGCCGGCGCGCACGGCCTCGAGCTCTATGGCGGCTGTCTGCTGGAGAGCAGCATCGGCGCGGCCGCGCATCTCGCCGCATTCGCCACCCTGCCCAGGCTCGAATGGGGCACCGAGCACTTCGGTCCGCGGATCCTGGTGGAGGACCTCGTGGTCAACCCGATCAGATTCGACGAGTTCGAGATCTGCCTCCCCGATGGCCCGGGCCTCGGCGTCGAGGTCGACGAGGACAAGATCCGTGCCTTCGCCCGGAAGGATTAGCGAGATGGCGTCGGCCAGGCGGATAATTGACAATCCAGGGACGCCCGCCCAGTCTTCGCGCCGGAACCACTGTCTCGATCATGCGCCGATGACCACACGATATCAAACCCGGCAGGCCTTTCGCGCAGCTTCCGCGGAAGCGCGCGGACCAACGTCCGGCTGACCGTGACCGATCGCGACGACGTCATGGATCTGAGGCGGCTGGTCTACTTCGTGGCCGTCGCCGAGGAATTGCATTTCGGCCGTGCCGCATCGCGGCTCGCGATCGCCCAGCCGCCGCTCAGCCGGCAGATTGCGCAGCTGGAGAGCGACCTCGGCGTCGTGCTCATCGACCGGAGCCGGAGCCAGATCCGGCTGACCCAGGCCGGCAGCGTTCTGCTGGAACGTGCGCGCGATGTGCTGGAGCGGCTCGACCGGACCCATCGCGAGATCAAGCGGATCGGGGAAGGCTTTTCCGGGCACCTGCGCGTCGCCTTCGTCGGATCGGCGACCTATGGCGTGCTGCCCAACGTGATCAAGGCGTTTCGCTCGGCCTATCCTGATGTCGAGCTCGCGCTGTCGGCGATGAACAACGCCGAGCAGAAGCGCGCGGTGATCCAGCGCGAGATCGATATCGCAGTCGCCCGCCCCTCGCTCGACGACGAGGAATTGAAGTCGGAGCCGCTGCTGCAGGAGCCGTTGATCCTCGCGCTATCAGACACCTCGCCGCTGCTCGAGCAGCAGGTCACGCGGCTAGCGGCGCTCAAGGCCGAGACATTCGTGCTCTATCCGCGCAAGCCGCGCCCGAGCTTCGCCGACCACATCCTCAACATCTGCCTCGAAGAGGGTTTTATTCCGAAATCGCAGGTGCTGGCCCAGGATTATCAGACCGCGATCAGCCTGGTGTCGGTCGGCGTCGGCATCGCGCTGGTGCCGCAATCCGTGTCGCAGGCGGACCGGCCCGGCGTCGCCTACCGCGCCTATGAGGGGCATAATCCCGGCACCGCGCTGTCGCTGAACTACCGGCGCGACAACCGGATGCCGCACCTCTTCAACTTCCTGAAGATTGCGCACGACGTCACGCGGCGGCAGCGCAAGCAGTAACCGCGGTCTCAGGCCGCGACCGCCGCAGGCGCGCGATCGTCAACGCGTGCAATCGCGTCGCGCAGCACGTCGGTCCCGGCGCCCGGCCGCACACCATTCTCCGCGAGGTGCCTGCGAAACGCGCGCGCACCGGGAACGCCATGGAAGGCGCCGACGAAGTGGCGCGTGATCGAATGCAGCCGCGTGCCTTCAGCCAGTTGCCGCTCCATATAGGGCAGCATCGCTTCGAAGACGTCCTTCATCGTAGCGTGGGGCGGCGTTTCACCGAACAGTTCGGAATCGACCGACAGCAGCCGCCACGGCTCCTGATAGGCCGCCCGCCCCAGCATCACGCCATCGACATGCGCCAGATGCTGCTTCGCTTCCGCGATACTCGTGATGCCGCCGTTGACGATGATGGGCACGTCCGGCAGCGCCGCCTTGAGGCGGTAGACGCGATCGTAGTCGAGCGGCGGGATGTCGCGGTTCTCCTTCGGCGACAATCCGTTGAGCCAGGCCTTGCGCGCGTGCACGACAAGCGCGTCCGCGCCCGCGGCAATCACGCCGCGCGCCAGCGTATCGAGCGCGACTTCCGGATCCTGGTCGTCGATGCCGATCCGGCACTTCACCGTCACGGGAATCTTCACCGCGCGCTTCATCGCCGCAACGCCCTCGGCGACCAGCGCGGGCTCCGCCATCAGGCAGGCGCCGAACCGGCCGTCCTTCACCCGATCGGACGGACAGCCGACATTGAGATTGATCTCGTCATAGTTAAAGTCCTCGCCGATCTGCGCGGCGGTCGCGAGATCGCGCGGATCGGAACCGCCGAGCTGCAGCGCCACCGGATGCTCGCTTGCATCGAAGCCGAGCAGCCGCGCCCGGTCGCCGTGGATTACAGCACCCGTGGTCAGCATCTCCGTATAAAGCCGCGCCCGCCGCGACATCAGACGATGGAAGACACGGCAATGCTTATCCGTCCAGTCCATCATCGGGGCCACGGAAAAGCGATAATCTTGCGATTTCAATGATTTACCTTATGCTTCAACGGGATGAAACACGAACTTGTGCACTCCAAACTAGCCGAATTTGCACACGTTTGTACCCGTTTTGACCTGTCAGTGCACACGTAGCGCACACGAATTGGGGAGTGCACACGACCGTGGCCAGCTTCACTCAATTGCCGTCCGGGAGTTGGCGTGTCCAGGTCCGCCGCAAGAACCGCTATGTGGCGGAGACCTTCCGCCGACGCAAGGATGGCGAGGAATGGGCGCTCGACATGGAGCGCAATATCGACCGTAGCGGGTCACCCAAACCCCGCGCCGCTGTAAAGGCCAAGACGCTCGGCGACATCATCGATCTTCACGTCGAAGACATGCACGAGGTCGGTCGCCCTCTGCGCCGGTCCAAGGCCGCCGTCCTGAAAGCGCTGAAGGAGGATCTCGGACCAACGAAGCTTCCTCGGCTCGACCGTGAACGACTGATCGAATACGGCAGGAAGCGTGCGAAAGAAGGTGCCGGTCCAGCTACCCTTGCGATCGACATGTCGTTCATCCGAACAATCGCCACCCATGCCGCAGCCGTTCACGGCATCGACGTTTCTGCCGAAGAAGTTCGCCTGGCACGCTTCGCGTTGAAGCATCTCGGTCTCGTCGGAAAGTCAGTTGAGCGAGATCGGCGCCCGACCCAAGATGAGCTCGATGAGCTTATCGAATACTTCGAGAGCAATCCCCAACAGATCATTCCAATGGGCCGCATCGTTCGCTACGCGGTAGCGACGACGATGCGGCAAGAGGAGATTTGCCGCCCAGATTGGCCACACGTCGACATGAAAACGCGGATTCTTACAATCGTTGATAGGAAGGACCCGCGAAAGAAGGACGGCAACAACCAGAAAGTTCCGCTTCTTAATCTGACCGGCTATGATGCCTGGGAGCTCTTGCTTCAGCAACGCATTATCACCAGAGGCCAGGGTCGCGTATTCCCGTATAATTACAGGTCAGTAAGCGCTGCATTCACGCGCGCCTGCAACAAGTTGAAGATCGAGGATTTGCATTTTCACGATCTTCGACACGAAGGTACTAGCCGGCTATTTGAGGCAGGGCTTACCATTGAGAAGGTCGCCCTGGTTACGGGCCACAAGGATTGGCGTACGCTGCGGCGCTACACCAAGCTGAAGCCGGAAGAGCTCCACAAGCTACAAACGACGCCTCAAGTATCTTTGGAAGAATTCATCCAGACAATCGCGAGAAACGAGCCGCAGGTTGCGGGGCAGCGGGGCTAGCGTTCGGACGTCAACTGCGAATGATAAGCGACCTACACTGGGTAGACGCAAGAGACTTAGCCTTCGACTAGGGCGTGGACTCATAAGCACGAAGCCACAGCCTGATTGAAGCAAGCTGAACGAAGGCAAGGTAGTTGGCAGCCAGCTTGACGTAGCGCGTAGCGACCCGGCGGCATTGCTTGATCCGGTTGAAGTAGCGTTCAATCCGCTTGCGGTCACGGTAGAGATAAGGGCTGAAGCAGATCGGATTGGTACGATTGCGTTTTGGCGGGATGTTTGAAACCAAAGGCAATGCTGCTGGCCGATCGTGGCTATGACGCTGATTGGATTAGGGAGCTGGCCATGCGACGAGGCGCGTGGGCCAAAGGCGAGAGAGCAGTTTTCTTGCAAGTCGGACGTCATGGGTCTCACCGGGGCTAAGCGCCAGCCGTACCGGCAGACCATTGCTATCGACCACCGCATGAATTTTGCTCGTCAAACCGCCGCGGGACCTTCCCATCGATTGGTGCTGGTTCCGGGTGATGCAAGCTCCGTGCTGATGCACGCGGACAATCGAGGTGTCGATCATCTGGACAGTCGCATCGTGGGCAGCGGCAAGCGCGTCTATGATGCGGCCTCAAACACCAGCCCGCCGCCACCTAACGAACCGGTTGTAGCAAGTCGTGTACGGACCAAACGCCTCGGGCAGATCGCGCCAAGGTGCTCCGGATCGCAGGACCCAGAAAATGCCATTGAGGACACGTCGGTCGTTCACCCGAGGAACGCCACGCGGCTTGTTCGGCAGCATCGGCTTGATGGCGGTCCATTCACAATCCGTGAGTTCGTAGCGCATGATTTGAGCCCCTGACGACGTGGAGGGCTTGAATCATGGTTCGGGGCCCAGGCTCAACTGGTCGCTATGCATCCAAAAGCGGACCTATTATGCTCAGAGTGAGTTTTGTCGTTCGTGACCCTATTCGGACATCCCTTGATCTAGATCAACCCGGAAGTGTGCCGCTCTGTGTCGGCTTCGGGGGGATCACAAGGGAGCGGGTCAGTTTGGCAAGAACCACCTCGGTGACCTCAACGAGTTTCTGCCGACGGTGCACGGCTTCGATGAGTTCTTTGGTTACCTTTATCACCTCGATGCGATGGAGGACCCAGCCCACCGCAATTACCCGCAATCGCTGCTGGCCACCGTCGGCCCCCGCAACATGGTCCATTCATGGGCGACCAACGTCGACGATCCGTCGGTGCAAGCGCGCTGGGGCAAGATCGGCAAGCAGCGGATCGAGGACGCCGGGCCGCTTTATCCGAAGCGGATGGAAACGGTCGATGACGAGATTTTGCAAACCACCTTCGCCTTCATCGACAAGGCGAAACAGGACAACAAGCCGTTCTTCGTCTGGCTCAACCCCACTCGCATGCACGTCGTCACCCATCTTTCGGAAAAATACGAGAACATGCGCAACTCGGAAAACGGCTGGTCGGTTTCCGAGGGCGGGTTCGCCCAGCTCGACGACATCGTCGGCGCTGTGATGAAGAAGCTCAAGGACGAGGGCTTCGACAACAACACCATCGTCGTGTTCACAACCGACAACGGCGCTGAGAACTTCACCTGGCCTGACGGCGGCCAGACGCCGTTCGCGGGCGGCAAGGGAACGGCGCTGGAAGGCGGCTTCCGTGTGCCCTGCATGATCCGATGGCCCGGTAGGGTGCCGGCGGGAAAGGTCGAGAACGGCATTATGTCCGGGCTCGACTGGTTCCCGACTTTCGTGGCCGCCGCCGGCAATTCGACTATTGCCGAAGAGTTGAAGAAGGGAAAGCAGCTCGGCGACAAGACCTATAAGGTCTACCTCGACGGGTATAACCAGTTGGACCTGATTACCGGAAAAGGCCCGTCTGCCCGCCACTCGATCTTCTATTTCACCGAAGGCACGCTGAGCGCGGTGCGGGTGGACGATTTCAAGTATCGCTTCACCGATCAGCCGGGTGGCTGGTTGGGCGGCACGGTCAAGGTCGATTGGCCGATCCTCACCAATCTCCGCCTTGATCCCTTCGAACGCACGAACTTGCCAAACGGCGATAAGGGGTCGTTGGCATTCTATAACTGGTTTGCTTACGAGTTCTGGCGATTCCAATTCGTGCAGCAGGAGGTGGGCAAGCTTGCCCAGACTGCGATCGAGTTTCCTCCGATGCAGAAGGGTGCGAGCTTCAACCTGGAAGCCGTCAAGGAGCAGATCGAGAAGGCCATGCAGTCGCATGCTGGCAAGTAGAGTATGCGGTGACTGGCGCCCCGGGCTTGGGGCGCCCGTCTGACAAGCATCATGTAGCAACCGAGCGACAACCAAAGCTCGCACTTCCGCTGTTGGCCCTCTTGAGATATGCCGGACGGCCGTGACGATGTCCGCTTCCGAATGAAGCCCGGAAGTGCCGACCCGCCGGTGCGAGGTCTCAGTTTGACCCCAACCGGACATCCGATCCATTAAGGGTATGAAAAACGCGGCTCGGCGCGCGCCGTAAGTCACACGCCGAGCCTAACCGGGCGAGGTCGGGGTTGCCGAACTGTCGCACCGGCTGTCGATCAGAATAATTCCCGGGCTTTAGATTTTAAAGTACGTCATTTGGGCGCACCGGCAGACGGGTTGAACAGCTTTTGGCCGCTCACTTGGTAGGCGCCGATTGCTTGCTGCCCGTCTGGCGAAACCAGCCAATCTGCAAAGACCTTCGCGTTGGCAAGTTTTGCGCCTGTGTGTTTCTGAGGGTTCAATTCAATCACATCATAACGGTTGAGCAAGCGTGGATCGCCCTCGATAACGACGGCTAGCGATCCCTTGTTGTTGAAACTGAGCCACGTGCCACGGTCCGACAAAGTGTAGGCGTCCATCGCGCTCGCGGCATTAAGTGCTTGCCCCATGCCACCGCCAATATCTCGATACCACTTCTCTTTGCTGAGAGCG
Source organism: Bradyrhizobium sp. USDA 3240 (assembly GCF_054063295.1). Lineage (NCBI taxonomy): Bacteria > Pseudomonadati > Pseudomonadota > Alphaproteobacteria > Hyphomicrobiales > Nitrobacteraceae > Bradyrhizobium > Bradyrhizobium sp. USDA 3240. The sequence goes on along the minus strand of NZ_JBSSGD010000002.1, from coordinate 7,935,391 downwards.
TCCAGCGTTTGACCAGCGGCCTTCCAAAGTCGTAACTCAGCCGCGTTCGTACCGCTTTTGTCACCACGCGTGACGAACGGGGCTCGCGACGTGGCAATCGCCTTCAATGCCACAATACTGTCGTTGCCGCCTTTCACGTGAGCCGGATCGCCGGACGGTCCGACGATGATAAAGTCATTCCACGCGACCTGTCTCCGCGTTGAGCCGTGGCCCTCATCCATGAATTGTTGTTCAGCCTCTGGATCGTGAACAAGCAGCAAATCGGCATCGCCCCGCCGCGCCGTGTCTATCGCTTTGCCCGTGCCTTGCGCGACGACATTCACGGTAATGCCAGTCTTGGTCGTAAACTGTGGGAGAATGTTTGCCAATAACCCGGACGCTTCGACCGAGGTAGTCGAGGCCAACACGATGGATTGCTCGGCGGCAGAACTCGTATTTATTGCGACGACGCTCGCAACTAGCGCCAATGCGTCCCGAAAACTGATCATACCTCATCGCTCCCCGCCGTTCGCGCACGTCCGGCCATAGCAAAGACTGTCGCGCTGATCGAAATGCTAATCCCTACCAACACCGCGCCAAGAGCCAAGGCCAACGAGAGGTCGCCTTGGCTTGTTTGAAGTGCAATGGTCGTGGTCATCGTTCTAGTCAGGCCACGAATGTTGCCGCCGACAAGGATCACTGCGCCAACTTCCGAAACGGTGCGACCAAAGCCTGCCAAAACCGCTGTTATAAGTTCCGCGCGAATGATCATCAGAATTTGCGGAACGGCCTGCAATCGCGTTGCGCCGTCTCCGGTCAGTTCGTCGCCGTATCGCGCCCAAGCTCTTTCGCTAGCGCGATGCACGAGTGCCGTGATGATCGGGATTGCAAGGATGCTCTGTGCCATCACCATAGCGGTCGGCGTGAAGAGCAGGGCGAGAGAACCCAGCGGACCGGAGCGCGAGAGCGCGAGGTATAGGGCGAGGCCGACAACAACTGGCGGCAGTCCGAAAAACGCGTTGATCAAAACGACAACAAGATGCCGCCCGCGAAAGGGAAAAACCGCGAGCGTGGCTCCAAGGGGAAGGCTCACGGCCGTCGCTGTGGCGGTCGCCGTCAAGCTAACGCTGATTGAAAGTCCGACAATCTCTAGAAAATCGCCCACCCGGTAGCCAATCCAGCAGAAGGAAGTCTCAACGTAGGCCAGAAAATAACGTCGGCGCAATTGGGGCATGTAAATGTTGCCTGTTGGCCCATCGCGTCAGTTGGCGCAATGCAGCGACATGTCCGGAGTTGAGGGTAGACCAGAAATAGCTGGCCGACTGCAAAGACGACGCGATTGACCCGAAGCGGAAATCGCGCGATCGACCGTATTGCGCTCTGTTGTCCGGTTTTGCATAGTCAACTGCTGCCATTGTGCGAATTTCGCATGATCAGCAGAGGGCGCAGCAGATGCGTGACCCCCCAGCGATTGATGGTCAAGGCACGGTAGTCGAGAGCATGGTGCTGATTCCCGGCAGCACATTCCGCATGGGTTCGGACCGGCATTACCCCGAGGAAGCCCCCGCGCATCGCGTGACCGTCGATGAGTTCTTCATCGACCGCACGCCGGTCACGAACCGGCAATTCAAGGAATTCGCGCGCGCAACCGGCCACGTTACCTATGCCGAAATCCCACCCGACCCTAAGGACTATCCGGGCGCGCAGCCGCACATGCTCTATGCGGGTTCGCTGGTGTTTTCGCCGCCCGCGCAGGCCGTCGATCTCCGCGACTGGAGCATATGGTGGCAATTCATGAAGGGCGCCGACTGGCGGCACCCCTATGGCCCAAAAAGCAGTATCAACGTGCTCGACAATCATCCTGTCGTCCACGTCGCCTATTCCGACGCGCTCGCCTATGCGCGGTGGGCCGGCAAGGACCTGCCGACCGAGGCGGAATGGGAGTTCGCTGCGCGCGGCGGATTGGACGGGGCCGAATATGCCTGGGGCGACGAATTCACTCCGGGCGGAGAGCATCGTGCCAACACCTGGCAGGGTGAATTCCCCCGGCAAAATCTCTGCACCGACGGATACGAGCGTACGTCGCCGGTGACGGCCTTCCCGCCGAACGGCTACGGTGTCCACGACATGATCGGCAATGTCTGGGAATGGACGTCCGACTGGTATTCGCCGAAGCACGAAGCGGACGCGCCAAAGGTGTGCTGCATTCCGGAAAATCCGCGCGGTGGACCGGAGGTTGAAAGCATTGATCCAAGTCAACCCAACATCCGGATTCCGCGGAAAGTCTTGAAGGGCGGCTCGCATCTCTGCGCGCCGAGCTATTGTCGCCGCTATCGCCCGGCCGCACGACATGCGGAGGCGATCGATACGTCCACGAGCCATGTCGGATTTCGATGCGTCAAGCGCAGAAGCAAGATGCCGGAGTCCTCCAGTAGCTGACAAAAGGAGCACTTCGCATGCGCTTTCATCGTGATGTCCTGCAAAGCAGCAGCCTGGCGGTCCTTCTCCTCGGTTTCACCGCGCTTTCCGAACCCACGAGCGCACAAGTGGTGACGGGGGAGCTGGGCACGCCCGGCGCCACCACCACCATCGACGGAAAACAGATTCCGCCGCCATCGGCCGCGTTCGGCGGGGATATCAAGGAGAAAGCATCGGAGTCGAAACCCTGGTGGGCTCCGCGCGTCGTGCCGCCGAAGGGCGCGCCCAACGTGTTGCTCATCATGACCGATGATTGCGGATTCGGAGCTCCAAGCACGTTCGGCGGGGTGATTCCGACCCCGGCTCTGGACCGTATCGCCGCACAGGGCCTGCGTTACACCAACTTCCATTCGACCGCGCTCTGCTCGCCGACCCGCGCGGCTATCATCACGGGCCGCAACCATCACTCGGTGGGCACCGGCGTGGTCGGCGAAATAGCGACGGGTTATCCGGGCTACGACTCCATCATCCCGATCGGCAAGGGCACCATAGGCACCATCCTCAAGGCGAATGGCTACGCCACCTCATGGTTCGGCAAGAACCACAACACGCCGTCCTACCAGTCGAGCCAGGCCGGGCCGTTCGAGCAGTGGCCCAACGGCATGGGCTTCGAATATTTTTACGGTTTCGTCGGGGGCGACGCCAGTCAGTGGCAACCTAACCTGTACCGCAATACGACAGCGATTTATCCCTTCCAGGGTAATCCTGACTGGAATCTCACGACGGCCATGGCCGACGAGGCGATCCAGCACATGAAGACGCTCAAGGAGGTCGCGCCGGAGAAACCGTTCTTTGTCTATTATGTCCCAGGCGGCACGCACGCGCCGCATCATCCAACGCCGGAGTGGATCAAGAAGATCGGCGACATGCACCTGTTCGATCAGGGCTGGAACCAGTTGCGCGAAACCATCTTCGCCAACCAGAAGCGGCTCGGCATCATGCCCGATTACGCCAAGCTGACGCCCTGGCCGAAAGAACTTCCGGAATGGAATTCGATCGGCGAACTGGAAAAGAAGCTCTTCATCAAGCAGGCGGACGTCTATGGCGCCTACCTCGCCTACACCGACCATGAGATCGGACGAGTGATCGAGGCGGTCGAGGACATGGGCCAGCTCGACAACACGCTGATCATCTACATCAGCGGCGACAATGGCGCGAGCGCGGAAGGTATGCTCAACGGCACGCCGAACGAGTTCACGACTTTCAACGGCGTCCCCGTGCCGGTGAAGGCGCAGTTCCTCTGGTACCCGTTCTGGGGCTCGGACAAGACGTTCCCGCACTTCGCGGCGCCCTGGGCATGGGCGATGGATACCCCGTTCAAGTGGGTGAAGCAGGTACCATCACACTTCGGCGGGACCGCGCAAGGCATGGCGATCTCCTGGCCCGGCCACATCAACGACGTCGGCGGCATCCGCCGCCAATTCCACCATGTCATCGACGTTGTGCCGACCATCCTGGAAGCAACCGCCATTCCGCAGCCCGAGACGGTCAAGGGCATCAAGCAGAGCCCGATCGAAGGGGTGAGCATGATGTACACATGGGACAAGGCGAACGCCGACGCTCCGACCCGGCACACGACGCAATATTTCGAGATGCTGGGCAATCGCGCCATCTACCACGACGGTTGGGTGGCGGCAACGACGCCGGTGACCCAGCCGTGGGTGCTGAGCACCACTCCGCCCCCGGATGTCAGCGCGTACAAGTGGGAGCTTTACAACGTCAAGGAGGACCCGACCCAGTTCAACGATCTCGCCGCGCAGATGCCAGAGAAAGTGGAGGAACTGCAGGCGGTGTTCGATGTCGAAGCCAAGAAGTACAACGTGCTGCCGCTCGACAACACGACGCTGCTGCGCTGGAACACGCCACGCCCGAGCCTCACGGCGGGGCGAAGCGTCTTCAAATATTCGGGCGAACTATCGGGAGTGCCCGCCAGCGCAGCGCCAAGCATTCTGAACAAGTCCTACACCATCACAGCCGAAGTTGAGATTCCGGGCGGCGGTGGGGAAGGCATGATCGTCACCGAAGGCGGCCGGTTCGGGGGCTATGGGCTTTTCCTGAGCAAGGGTGTGGCCGGGGTTCGGTCGGGCAAGCCGGTGTTTCTTTACAACCTGCTCAACCTCAAGCGCACGATTTGGGCGGGGCCGGAGTTGAGCGCCGGCAAGCACACCATTGTCTTCGACTTCAAGTCGGATGGCCCGGGCCTGGGTAAGGGAGGAACTGGTGTTCTCTCGGTCGACGGCAAGGAAGTAGACCGAAAATCCATGGAGCACTCCATTCCGGTCACCTTCCCTGAGGACGAAAGCTTCGACGTCGGCATGGATACTCGCAGCGGCGTGGCGATGCTGGAATATCGCTACGATCCCCCGTTCAAATTCACCGGCAGAATCAACAGGCTGACGTTCAAGCTCGAACCGGAGCTCAAGGACCCCGCGCAGGCCAAGGCAGAACTGGGACCGACGGCGGCGCCGGAGCCGGATCCGATCGAGCAGCCAAATGCCAAGGTGCCCGCGTCGAAGAAGGCGAAGTGAGTGGAACGATGGCGCTGAGGTCGAAGCCGCTCCTTGCAATGATGGGCGCGGCTGAGGCGGCGACGGGCTTAGTCTTGGCGGTAGCGCCGTCCTTTCTGGTGGAATTGCTGCTGGGCGCCGCACCCGGCACAGCCGCCGGCACCACGGTCAGCCGCGTCGCTGGCGTTGCGATACTAGCGATCGGTATCGCCTGCTGGCTTGCGCGAGAGGACGCTGCCGGTCGCGCCGTGCGAGGGTTGATTGCGGCTGTGCTGCTCTACAATGCCGCCGTGGTCGCGATCCTCGTGCTGGCTTGGACGAGCCAAGGGTTGGCGGGCGTTGCCCTGTGGCCGGTAGTGCTGGCCCATTTGGCGCTGGCGGTCGGGTGTGGCGCGGCCCTGTCCGCAAGAAAAGAATATCCGCCCTAGACGATCAGCAAGCACTGGGCGGACGGATGCCATGGTGTTGAGGTCTTGTCAGTTAAACCTCTTATATCTGCTTTTGGCCCTCTTGAGACATGCCGGACGGCCGTGACGATGTCCGCTTCCGAATGAAGCCCGGAAGTGCCGACCCGCCGGTGCGAGGTCTCAGTTTGACCCAAAACCGACATGCGGTGGTCACCCATCGCCGCCTCGTCAACACCTCACGCTCATGTGTCCAGAGAAGCCCTGCACCTCTATTGAATTACATTCGTAATGTGATATTACGATCGTAATTGAACTCCAGTCGATGTTTGACGGCGTCGAATGCTGCAAACAGCTCTTTGCGAGGACTTCATGAACGACACCACCGCCACTCTAAGCCATCGCGCGCCGCAAGAAGTCATGGATCTCCCCTCGCTGGGGCTCGCAGCCGCTGCAGCCGCCATTCGTAAGGGCGAGATCACGTCGGAGGCCTACACTTCGGGCACTTCTGCTTCGCGCCCGAACGCTTGCCGAACTAAACACCTTCATCACAATCGATGAGGCCGTCGTGTTGACGGCTGCGAGAGACGCAGACAAAGCACGTGCGGCCGGATCGACAGTTCCGCTACTGGGCGTGCCGCTCGGGGTGAAAGATAGTTATTTGACAAAAGGACTACCGACGAGCCTCGGGCTCGATAGCCTCGCTCACTTCGTACCGCACAGGGATGCCGACGCTGTCCGTGCCATCAAGGATGCGGGCGCGTTCGTTTTCGGCAAAAATAACCTAGTCGAGATGTCCTATGGCTTGACCGGTCACAACGCACGTTACGGCCAGGTCAAGAACCCGCACGCACGAGGTCGCGTGTCGGGCGGCTCCTCGAGCGGCTCCGCCGCATCGGTAGCCGCCGGCCTCGTTCCCGCCTCCCTGGGCGGCGACACCGTTGGCTCGATCCGGGTACCCGCATCGTTCTGTGGCGTCGTGGGGTTCAAGCCAACCACCGGACGGTGGCCGCGCAACGGCGTTGCTCCGATCTCTCACACGCTCGACACCACGGGCGCATTCGCTCGAAGCGTCGAGGACTGCGTATTGCTGGATCACGTTGTGACTGGCGAACAGGCTGCGGAAATTTCCGACGGCCATGATCTAAAGGGAGTCCGACTCGCCTTCGCGCCTCGGCAGTTCCTGGAACTTGTGGATTCGGAAGTCGAAACCCGCTCCCTCGAAGTGGTTCGACGGCTGCAGGATGCTGGCGCCGAAATCGTCGAGGTCGACCTTGGCAATGATTTCAACGTCCTCGTCCAAACCGCGACATGGGGCATCTTCGCCCATGAAACGATGGGCGCGATTTCGGAGTTCCTTCGCCGCCACGACATTCCTACTACGTTCGAGGCCATTTACGATGGGCTCAAGCCCCAACTTCGGCAGGCGTGGGGACACATCGTGCTACCGGGCGGCGCAGGCGCCACCTCCGTAGAGGCCTATCAGTCGGCGCTCAACGTGAGCCGGCCTGAAATCCAGCGCCGCCTCGACACGGCGTTCGTCGCTCGTGGGGCGCAGGCCATTCTGCAACCGACCACGCCGTGCACGGCGCCTTTGATCGAAGAGCAGGCGACCGTCCACATCGCGGGGCAGGACGTCAGCTACCTCGCTTTGGCGAACCACACCGTGTCTGCGAGCAGCGTGGGGATGCCGGGAATCAGTCTTCCTGTCGGCTCGTCCCGCGCTGGCCTGCCGATTGGCCTTGAGCTTGACGCCCCGCTCGGGAGCGACCGGACGCTCTTGGTCCTTGCCCGCAGGGTCGAAGGTATCCTGGGCTACAAGTCGACTGCGATCTAACGCGACCAGGCTGCGGGCAGTTTGTGGAGTTGAGCGAAGATGCGATTCGAGAAGGGTCACAAGGCGGCGACACGACGGCACATCGTTGATGTGGCATCGAAGTGCATGCGCCGGGACGGCATCTCTGCGGCCGGCATTGCGGGGATTATGGGCGAGGCCGGCCTGACCAAAGGGGCCTTTTCTCCGCACTTCGAGTCCAAGGACGAGCTTGTTCGCGAGGCGCTGGCGAGCGCGCTGGGGGGCCAGCAGCATTGCCTTGAAGATCAGCTCAAGGGCCTCGACCTTGAAGGCGCGATCCGTAAATACCTCAACCGCGCCCACCTCAAAGACCGGGCAGACGGGTGTCCCTCAGCGGCCTTACTACCGGAAATCGCCCGCCAGCCCCTGTCTACCAGGCAAGATTACGAGAAAGCGTTGCGAAGGTACGTTGCGACTTTGGCCGCGCTGCTTCCGGGTGCAGATTCCAAGGCGAACCACCGCCGTGCGACGGCGATCTTCGGGCTCATGGTCGGCACCCTGCAGTTCGCGCGGGCCGTGCCCGACGCGAGAGAGGCGCAGCAGATCCTGGATGGCGGCGTTGAAGCCGCGATGCACTTGGCGCAAGCCCCGTCAGCCTAGTTCAGCAAGGACGGTGAGTCTCAAGATCGGACATGCCTGCGTGCTGAAATTGCCGATGTCCGCTGCTGGCCCAACCCGGAAGTCAGGCAATGTCCGCTTTACCGCCGTTATTGAGGGAAAAGCGGACATCGGTCACGCGGCCAGTTAATGAGTACACGCCCTAGAGGAACTAAATGGGCTCTTGAGATCGCTGGAGGCACCCATCGAACATGTAAGGACTACACTCGCTCAGACGACATAGCTCAGGGTCAATGAGAAGCCTATCGATCACCCGATGATGATCTTGTACCATCGACCTTCTTCTTTTCTTTCTTGAAGGCTACATCCCCGTCGAGAAATGCCTCGAGCATGAACGGTATCAGCTCAGCTACTTCTTCCTTGTTGCCGTAGGTCTCTGCATAGAAGGCAGCATAGTCGCGGAGCCGATGCGCCAGCCCTGGCGTAAGCACGACGTTCATCTTCACTGGGGTCCGATCAGGCAGTTTCGCGAGCTTCATCCCTCACCGGCCCTTCGCTGCCGTCTGAACGTCCTGGTAGGGCTTCAGCACTAGATCCTTCGAAACAATCACCCGTAACGGCCAACCCGGCCGCACCGTGATCGTCGGCTGCACGTCGAGCTCGCGCTCCACCAGGCGCTGCCCCGCGCGATTGGTTGTTTGCTGCGAGCTTTCCCGCAGCGCCTTCACGAGATCGCTCTCGTTGTTTCCGATCGAAAGCTGTGTCCCCACCCCGATCAACGTCGCCAAAGCCACGCCCTTGAGCAACTGCCAGGTATGGAAATCCACCTCATCCTCGAGCCCGGCATAGCCTGCGACATCTGTGGCCGGAAGGTTCTCGATTACGATCGAATTGCCATTAGGCAGGATTAGCCGGGTCCAGACGACCAGCGCCCGCTTCTGGCCGAAGGCGACGACGCTATCGTACTTGCCCACGAGCCGCGTCCCTTGCGGGATCAGGAGATGCTCGCCCGTCACCGTGTCATAGACGTTCTCGGTGACCTGGCCGATGGTGGCCCCAGGCAGGTCCGAATTCAGTCCCGTGACGAGGCTCGCCGGGATGATCGCCCCCGCCATCACCGCATAGGTGGATGGTGCTGGTTTGAGCGCATGGGGATTGGCGATTTCCGTGTCAGCCCTCGCGCCCGCGAAGGCCAGCTTTCGCGCCTGCGACGAGTGAATGATTTCGCTAGATCGGTCGACCATCGCCTGCGCCGTCTTTGCGAGTTCGCCCGCGGACGGTCCCGTATCAGCCGTCGCAGGGCGGAATGCGGATGGGGAAGCTGCCGGCACTTCGGTCGTGCTTGCCTGCTTGCGCTTCTCGTGTTTCTCCGACAAGCGAAAGAACAAGCCTGACTCCTTTGCTTGCTGAGCGACGCGCGTTTGGCGGATCCTTTCGGCCCGCTCGGCGTCTTCTTCCGGGTTGGTCCGGAAGCTAGCGTCCGGTGCCACACCAGCCTTCTTCTCGTTTTCGGCGAAGGCCCGGCCAATATCCCCAGGCGACGGCGGTCCAAGCCGCGGCGTCAATGGCGGCAGGTCCTCATAGGACTTCGGCAGCTTGCTCAAGCCCTCGGCAGTCTGTTTGCGGTCGATATTGTAGAGCTCTGTCCGCTCCGACTGCTTGAAGGAGTGTGCTCGGAGCGCAATGAGCACCGCCCCGCCCACAAACAGCACGGCAACCGCGCAGCCGATCATGAGGGCGCGCCTGTTGAGGCGCCGAACGGGCCGTGGGCGGGCTCGCAGTTCCAGCGGCTCCGGATCCTGATCCAATCCTGTCGTCATGAGGCGCTCCCGGTGCTGAAAACCTGCGACACCGGTCGCGCGTCTATACGGATGATTCGGACGATGCGCTGCGGATCCTCGCCAAGGCGAAGCTCGGCGGCGCCGAACATCCGATCGACGATATAGTAGGAGCCGCGGACCCGGTAGTTGACGAGGTTCGGCCGGCCATCGGCTCCGGCGACGAACAAGGGCGGCGCCTCCCCTTGCGACAGGCCGGTCGGCATCTGGATATAGACCTTGCGGCCGTCGTCGAAGGCGCGCAGTGGTCGCCACGGCGGATCGTCGCCTTCAATGCGATAGCGGAAATTCAGGCTGTCGAGCCGCACGCCGCGATCGGCGATCCGCTCCTCACCTTCTTGAGCGGCGACGTTTTGCTTATGGAGAGCAACGAGCGTATCGGTCGGATAGGTCCATGAGATGGACGCCATGTAGGTCTGCTTGGTGGAGACGAGCTCGAGGTGATAGGCCCGCCGGTCGGTCAAGACCACGAGGTTGGTCTGGATATCCGGCAACGTCGGCTTGATTAGGATATGCACACGCCGGGAGTTGCCCTGCCCGCTCAGGGTATCACCGACCACCCAGCGAACCGTATCACCTGTGGAGACGTCGATCAGTTCCTCGCCCGGCTGAAGCGCGATGGTTGAGACCTTTTCTGGGCTTGCATAGAGCCGGTAGAGTGCGCCTTCCGTCCAGGGATACACTTGGATGGCATTGATATATCCGGCGCGCGTCGGCTCCATCCGTGCCGCCTTGTTCGCCTTGGCGATTGCCTGCTCCGGTGGCAGCTTTTCCTCCTTGCCGCCCTTTGTCGGATAGGGCTTCAACTGGCCCGGTAACGGAAGGACCTTTGGCGTTTCGACGACTTGCACCGGCGCCGGCGGATCGGCGTCTGGAATTGCCTTCTCAAAGGTCATCTCGTCATAGGGCGCTTCAAGATTGAGCTTGGTGGCGCAGCCGGCAAGCGCTAGCGACAAGGCAAGGACGCTGGCCGATGCGAGCTTGGTGAGGGCTTTGGAATTCATTTGGCGTCTCCAATCAGGTCGCGCGACCAATTGAGTGAATGGACGTAGAGGCCGAGAGGGTTCTTCCGCAGCGTTTCGGCATCTGCGGGCGGCTTGAGGACCGTGGTCACGAGACCGGTGAAGCGCTCTGTCTTTGCGATCGAACCGTTCTCGTAGGTGTTCTCTTTCCAGCGGATCTCGAAGCTGTCGCCGGACGCGCGTACCACCGACGTGACTTCGGCGGTTACCGTCTTGGAACCGATCTTTGTGAACGGATCGGCCTCGCGCGCGTAATCGTTCAAGGCTTGCGCGCCGCGGTCGGTGACGAAATCGTAGGCACGCAACCAGTTCGCCCGGACAATGACTGGATCGATCGATAGCGAACGCACGTTCTCGATAAATCGCGCGAGAAAATGCGCAATCTGCGCGTCTGACGGCTGGTAGGCTTCGAGCGCGGGCCCGACTGCTCGGACTTCACCGAGCCGGTCGACCTCGACCACGTAGGGAGTGACACCTGAGCGAGCGATCTGGGTGAAGATCGTCAGTCCGAGCACGCCCGACAAGCCAATGGCCGCCAGCGCCGCCAACCGCCAATTGCTCGCTTGCACGCGGGCTGATCCCAACCGCTCATCCCAGACCTGGGCTGCCTTCTGATAAGCGGTGACCGGCTCCGGCGTCTCGCCATAGCGAACGGCCACGCGCTGAAAGGGGTGACCTGCCATATCTTATTCCTCCCCCAGCTTCGGACCTGAAGAATGCCCGCCTTTGTCACCTTCCTTCAGGGTGTGAGCGGCGACTTGCGCCGCTTCCCTTGCGTGTCCCCGTCCTGACGAGGCCGCCGCACGTCCCGCGCCTGAAGCAGCCGCTCCGCTCGTCGTGCCGGCAGTGCTCGCGCTTGAGAGCTGATCCGCGGTGGCGGCCCGGGCTGACGTGCCCGCAGCCGCCCCGGTGAGCGACGCCGCGGAGCGAACCGCAGCCATTGAACCGCCTGCGGCAACGCGTAAGCCGCCCGCGGCCGCCGCTCCGCCGCCGATCGCGATAGCCGCCGCACCCGCCACCGTTCCCGCGGCTGCACCGGCGCCTAACTGGGGTGCACCTGAGACCAATCCTGCCGCGATTCCTGGGCCGAAAATGCCAAGGCCAAACAGCGAAAGGGCCGCAAGCAACAAGCTCATGGCCGACACGATATCGACCGGCCGCGTCAAGGTGCTCGCGAGCTGACCGAAAATGGTCGAGCCGATGCCGATGATGATCGCGAGAACCATCACCTTCACCCCTGAGGCGACCACGTTGCCGAGCGACTTTTCCGCAAGGAATGCAGTCTTTCCCCACAGGGCAAACGGCACGACAATGAAGCTTGCGAGCGTCGTCAGCTTGAATTCGATCAGCGTGACGAACAGCTGCACCGAGAGGACGAAGAAGGCGAGCACGATCAGGATCCAGCAGAACAGCAGGATCAGGATCGTCGGCAGGTTGGTCAGGACATCAAAGCCGGAGAATTGGCCGGTCTCCTCCAGAAGAGGATGAGCGGCCGTAAACCCGGCGGCGGCGACAAAGCCTGGCCGCGCCAGGTCGGCCGCACTTAAGGTCCCACCGGACGCCTTCAGACCGATGCTGGAGAAGGACGCGAAGACGATATCGGCGAGGCTCTTGAAGTTGCCGATAATGAACGCAAAAGCGCCGACATAAAGCACCTTCTTGGCAAGCGTGACCATGATGTGATCGTCCGCCCGCATGCTCCAGGCAAGCCCGGCGAGCGTCAGGTCGATGCCGATCAACGTTGAACTCAGGAATGAGACGTCGCCAGACAGAAGACCAAATCCGGAGTCGATGTAGCGCGAGAACGTCTCGGTAAAGCGGTCAATGACGGAGAGATCAGCCATGGCGCCCTCACCTACTTGCCACTGCTGTAGGCGTGGCCGTCGCCAATGAAGCGGGTAAACCGCTCCTTTGCCGCGGCCGACGACGCCTGTTGTTCGGCGGCACGCAACGTGTCTGCGCGCGCCTGGGTTGCCATGAGCGCCTGGGCTTGCAGCGACTGTTTTATCTGCAGGGCGAGAAGCTCGTTACCCGACTGCTGCGCCTGCAGCGAGCCGACCGCAGCAGACGACCTAGCCATCAGCATCTGAAGCGTCTGGCCATCCTGGTCGAGCGTACTGACGATAGCTGATTGCAGCGTGAGCGATTGCTTCAGCCCGTCGTAGCTATTATCCCAGCGTGTCGTCGCATCCTGCACCATCTTGTCGGACGAGATGGCCGCCGCGTACTGTCGGGGATAGAGCCGCTGGAAGTCTTGCTGCGTCGTCTGCACATCGAACGAGATGTTCTTTGCCTGACCGATCAGGCCGTTCATCTGATTGATCGTCGAGGAGAGCTGACCGACGACGCTGGTCGGGAGGCTTGTAAGATGCTTGGCCTGATTGAGTAACGACTGCGTCTGGTTTTGGAGGCTTCTGACCTGGTTGTTGATCTGCTCAAGCGCGCGCGCGGCAGTCAGGAGATTCTGGCTGTAGTTCGTCGGATCGAATACGATATCGAACGCGCCGAGCCGTCGCGACCCATTCACGGCGATAACAAACGATAGTGTTGTCGTTACGATAATTCTGGAAGTTGTACCCGTGAACACGCGGCCGATGCTTTCGAGCATGGAAGACTCCAGGGATCGAGGTTGAGGTCAGAGCTTGTGGGCTTGTTCGAAGGTGCTGATCAGGTTGGCGGCCCAGTGCAGACCGCGTTCGGCGAGGTAGCGCTCGGCGAAATGATGAGGCCCGGTGCGGGCCAGGACCGCGTCAATGACGCGCTGATCGTCCGGTGAGGACGCCCCAACGAGTGCGAGCGCGACCGGTCCAAGGCCTAGCTCGAACAGGCGGTTTCCGGCGCGAGACTGCAGATAATAGTCGCGCTTGGGAAACGCTTCGGCGATCAGCCCAACTTGCGTGTCGTTCAGGCCGAACCGGCGATAGGTCTCGGTTTGCGTCGGCTCCAGCGCACGGGGGTTCGGGAGGAATATCCGGCTTGGGCAGGATTCGATGATCGCAGGCGCAATCTCGCTGTCGGCGATATCGGCAAGCGACTGCGTGGCAAAGATCACAGCCGCGTTCTTCTTGCGCAGCGTCTTCAGCCATTCGCGAATCCGGCTCGCGAACAGCGGATCGTCCAGAAACACCCAGGCCTCATCCAGCACCAGCAAGGTAGGCCGTCCGTCAAACCGCTCTTCAAGAGAGTGGAAAAGGTAGGTCAGAACCGGCGCCACCAGGCCAGGCAATGCCATCAATTCTTCCATCTCGAAGGTCAGCACGTCCGCCCCGGAAAGACGGTCGGCGTCTGCGTCCAGGAACCGACCATAGGGTCCTTCGAGCGTATAGGGCTGCAGCGCCTGCCGAAGCGCATCACGAGAAAGCAGCGCCACGAGCCCGGTCATCGTCCGCTGCGAGACGGGCGCGGAACCGAGGCTCCTCAGCGCCGACCAGAGCGTCTCTTTGACTTCGGGCGTCACGGTCACGCGCTCATGCGCGAGCACGCCACAAAGCCAGTCGAGTGCCCAGAGTCTCGCCCCGTCCTCCGCGACATCCTTGAGCGGCTGAAAGGCGATACCGCCCTTGGCGCCCAGCTCATACCAGGCCCCCGACAACGCGAGCGTAGTGACCCGTGCCGAGCGGCCCTTGTCAAACGTGATCAACTGGGCGTTCGGATAGCGGCGAAATTGAAGGGCGAGCATCGAAAGCAGGACCGACTTGCCCGCGCCGGTCGGACCGACGATGATCGTGTGCCCGACATCTCCGGCATGGAGCGACAATCGGAACGGGGTCGCCCCTTTGGTCTTTGCGATCAGAAGCGGCGGCCCATCAAGGTGCTCGCACCGCTCCGGTCCGGCCCATACCGCCGACAACGGGCACATATGGGCGAGGTTCAGCGTGTGAACAATCGGCTGGCGGATGTTGGCATAGGCCTGGCCCGGCAGACCGCCGAGCCAGGCTTCCACCGCGTTGACGCTCTCGCGAATGGCCGTGAAACCCCGGCTATTGATCACCCGCTCGACTGCGCGGATCTTCTCGTCCGCTTGATGCGAGTCCTCGTCGCTCACGGTAACGGTCGTTGTGATGTAGCCGAAGGCGACCAGATCGTCGCCGAGCTCGGAAAGCGCCGCGTCGGCGTCGAGCGCCTTGTTGCTGGCGTCGGTGTCGAGCAGCGCCGCCTGCTCGTTGAACATGACCTCCTTGAGGATCGCCGCAAGAGACTTTCGCTTGGCAAACCATTGCCGCCGGTAGCGCGTCAGCGTCGCATTTGCCTGCGTGCGGTCCAGCGGAATGAACCGTGTCGCCCAGCGGTAGGCGACGCCAAGCCGATTCAGTTCGTCGAGCAGGCCCGGAAAGGTGACGTGCGGAAACCCCAGGACGGTCAGCGCACGCAGATGGCTCCGCCCGATCGCCGGGGACAATCCGCCGGTCAGCGGCTCATCGCTCAGGAAACAATCGAGATAGGCCGGAATCTTGGGAACACTGACCGGATGGCGCTTGGTCGAGACGCAGCTATGCAGATAGGTGAGCGTCTCCTCATCGTTGAGGGGCCAGATTTCGGGCAAGACCGATGAGAGCAGATCGATCGCCCGGTCGGTTTCCTGGATAAACCGCTGGAGGTGGTCCCGGTAGCCCTGCTCGCTTCTCTCAAGCCTCCGCTGGCCGCCGAAATTGGCGTCGTCAATGCCGCCCTGTGCCGAATTCTCGTGTCGATCGGCATCGGCGGTTGATTGATCCGGACGAATGCGCCGATCTTTTTTGGTCGCGCGATTCTTCCCCTCGGGACGCTCGAGGAACAGGCCCTCGAGGCGCGAGATCCGCTCGGCCGGCGGCAAATACATCAAGGTCAGATGCAGCACACTTTCAAAGTGCTGCCCGCCCGGTCGTGCGGGATCCTCCCATGATGCCCCGGCGGCGCCCGCAAAAGCGGCGCGGCGTTCCTCATCAACCAGCCAGGACACCGGGTCCGGAAATTCCGACCGCGGGTATTCGGACGCCGGGATGCGCGTGGCATCAAAGAAGAGAGCCCAGCCTGAACCGAAACGCTTCAAGACATTGTTGACGCGTGAGGTGACGCTCATCAGTTCGGCCTCGGTGGCACTGTCGAGGTCCGGTCCGCGGTAGCGTATCGTCCGTTGAAAGCTGCCATCTTTATTTAGGATGACGCCCGGAGCGACCAGGCAGGCCCATGGCAACCAATCCGCCAGCCGATAGGCATCGCCGCGGAATTCTCTCAAGTTCAGCATGCGAGTCGCCCTTTGTGCTTGGTGTGACGGATGGCGACTTCGACGAAGGCCGGGTCGCGCTTGGCCAGCCAAACGGCAGCGCTGTGTCCGATGACCCAGAGCATCAGGCCTGCGAGCCAAAGGCGCAAGCCGAGCGCCAGCACGGCCGACAGGGTCCCGATCAGAATGGCCGCGGCACGCGGAGCGCCGCCGATGAGGATGGGCTCGGTCAATGAGCGGTGGAGCACGAGTTCAAAACCATCGGGGCGCATCAGATCAGTACTCCGCCACCGAACGAGAAGAACGAAAGGAAGAAGGAACTCGCGGCGAAGGCGATTGAGAGGCCGAAGACGACCTGGACCATCTTGCGGAATCCGCCGGAGGTGTCGCCGAAGGCCAGCGATATGCCGGTCACCGTGATGATGATGACGGCGACGATCTTGGCGACGGGCCCCTGCACGGATTCCAGGACGCGTTCGAGCGGTGCTTCCCATGGCATGCCCGAACCAGCGGCGTGTGCCGCCGTGACGCTGAGGAGCACGCAGGCCGAGGCCACGCCGAGCTCGACCAGAGGCAGTGCGTTGACCGAATAGAAGCCGCGAAGGCGCGAACGCACGTTTAGACGCAGTCGAATGGACATATTGCAGTCTCCTTCAGGTCAAGGACGGTGGGTTGTGTTTGGAAGTCCGGGAGGGGTCTCGAGCAGGTAGTCGCCCGACGAATCGAGGCCCTTGAGCTCGGCGACCGCCTCGATGCGCCGTGCGGGTCCCCGCCCCTTGATGAAGACGACCAGGTCGATCGCTTCGGCAATGAGCCGGCGTGGCACGGTTGCGACCGCTTCCTGAATGAGCTGTTCGATCCGGTAGAGCGCAGCTCGTGCGGAGTTGGCATGGACCGTGGCAATTCCGCCGGGGTGGCCCGTATTCCAGGCCTTCAGCATGTCGAGGGCTTCGGCGCCTCTGACCTCTCCGACGATGATGCGGTCGGGCCGCAAGCGCAGCGTAGAGCGGACAAGATCCGCAAGGCTCGCCGCGCCCGGCTTGGTCCGGAGCATTACGGCATCCTTCGCATCGCAGCGCAGCTCACGGGTGTCCTCGATGACGACCACCCGCTCTCCGAGGCCAGCGATCTCGGCAAGGAGCGCATTGGCAAGCGTCGTCTTGCCCGAACCGGTGCCGCCGGCGATCAGGATACTGCGCGCCTCGGTGACCGCTGATGTCAGCACTTTCGCCATTAGCGGCGAGGCAACCTGTGCCTTGACGTAATCGGATAGGCGGAACGTGGTCGTTGCGGGCTTGCGGATGGCAAAGCAAGGCGCGAGCGAGACCGGCGGCAGGACACCTTCAAAGCGTTCACCAGTCTCGGGTAGCTCCGCCGAGATGATTGGAGACGAACTGCTCGCTTCCGCCCGCACATGGCTTGCAACAAGCCGGATGATCCGCTCCGACTCCAGCGGCGTCAGAATAACGCCGGTATCGGCGCGACCCGTCCCGTGCCGATCAAGCCAAAGCCTCCCATCGGGATTGACCATGACCTCGACGACATCAGGCTCTTCCAGAGCCAGGGCAATTGCCGGTCCCATCGCGGTCCGCAGCATGCCGCGGCGTCGTTCGCGGGTCTCTGGCGAGAGGAGATCAGACATTGCCGACCTCCTCTCGCCCTGCCGGAGAATGCTCCGGCGGCTCACCCGTCGCGCCCTGCGCGCGGGATCCGGTATCGCTGGGTTGAGGAGCGCCCTCCTCGAGGTTCCGCATGAAGAGATCTGGTTTCGACGTGCTGACGCGATCCATGACGTCCGCGACAAGCCGGCCACCGGAGGCGACGCGTTTGCCGACTTGGGCAACAAACATCTCGAACCGCTCGCGGCCCAGCGCACGCGCTGCATCCTGATCTTGCGAAGGCAGCGGCGGCGTGATGGTCAGGTAATAACGGATGAAAAGTGCGATGGTCTCCGCCAGGACGCTCACGTCACGGTCGGCTCGTTCCAGTTGCCGGCTCATCCGGTCCAGCCTTCGGATCAGCGCCGCATCGCCGCTTGCGTCCCGCTCAGGATTGAGAAAGCGATCAAGCGCAGCGTCCACGATCGCTGACTTATTGGTTCCCGGCCGCTTGGCCGCGAGTTCGAGCCGTTGCGCCACGCTATCGCTGACGTAGGCCGACAGTTTCGGTTTCATCGGAAATGCTCTTCAGAATGAGGGGAGAAGATCGTCATCGTCGCGGGTGACGGCGTGGGCTCGGCGTACGGCGCTAGACGCGCCCGCGGATTGCTGCATCTGGTTGTGGTCGGCGGCGACGTCAGAATCGTCGTCAAGCAATCGCTCCTCGATGGCGCGCGCGTCGTCTACGGCCGGTGCCGCCTCATCGAACAACGGCAATTGCTGCTTGAGACCGCCCTCCTCGCCGCTCGCCTGCATGAGCTCGCGATACGGCAGGGTCGCAAGGCGAAGGTCGGTTGAGCGCACCTGCCCCCTCCAATTGTCAGGGCGTGCCGCCGGCCGGTCGGCATACGCGTCGCCCGTCAAGGACGACGGCTCGCGCAGGCGGCTGACGAAGTTTGCGTCTTCGTAGTGACGCAGCTTCATCGCCCGGACCGGTGCAAGGCCAGAAACCAGCACGATGGCCTGATGGGGCGGCAGCTGCATCACTTCGCCTGGCGTCAGCAAAGGACGCGCGGTCTCCTGACGGCTGACCATGACGTGGCCAAGCCAGGGAGCCAGCCGATGACCGGCATAGTTGCGCTGTGCACGTAGTTCCGTCGCGGTCCCCAGGGCGTCCGAGATCCGTTTGGCGGTGCGCTCGTCGTTGGCGGCGAAGGCAATGCGGACGTGGCAATTGTCGAGAATCGCGTTGTTCTCGCCGTAGGCCTTTGCGATCTGGTTGAGCGATTGCGCGATCAAATAGGCGCGGATGCCGTAACCGGCCATGAAGGCGAGCGCACTTTCGAAGAAATCGAGCCGGCCAAGTGCGGGAAACTCATCCAGCATCATCAGGAGCTGCCGGTGCTTGCTGCCAATTGCATTGACGTTCAAGGTCTCGGTCAGCCGGCGGCCGATCTGGTTGAGGATCAGCCTGATCAGCGGCTTGGTACGGCTGATGTCCGACGGCGGAACGACGAGATAGAGCGTGACCGGCTTGTCGGCGCTCACGAGGTCGGCGATGCGCCAATCACAGTATTCGGTGTTTCGGCTGACGACGGGATCCCGGTAAAGGCCTAGAAAGCTCACGGCGGTCGACAGAACGCCGGAGCGTTCGTTCTCGGACTTGTTGAGCAGCTCTCGTGCGGTTGCGGCGACCACGGGGTGCACCTTCGGCTCGGTCTCGGTGCCGAGATGATTGGTTGCCAGCATGATCCTGAGCGTCTTCTCAAAGGACTGAGCAGGATCGGCCAGGATCTCGGTGACGCGGGTGAGCGTCTTCTGCTCTTCCGCGTAAAGAACGTGGAGAATGACACCGACCAGGAGCGAGTGACTGGTCTTTTCCCAGTGGGTTCTGCGTTCGAGCGCCCCTTCGGGGTCGACCAGGATGTCGGCGATGTTCTGGACATCGCGGACTTCGGCCGCCCCTTTGCGCACCTCGAGCAGCGGATTGTAGCGGGCGCTTCTTGAGTCCGTTGGGTTGAACAGCAGGCAGTGCGAAAACGTCGAACGCCAACCGGAGGTCAGTTCCCAGTTTTCGCCCTTGATGTCATGCACCACCGCCGACGACGTCCACGACAGCAATGTCGGCAACACCAGTCCCACGCCCTTGCCCGATCGGGTCGGCGCAAAGCACATGACGTGCTCCGGTCCATCATGGCGCAGATAGTTGTTCTCGAGACGGCCCAAAAACACGCCCTTGGCTGCGAAGAGGCCCGCCTCCTTGATCTCTTTGGGCGTCGCCCAGCGGGCTGAGCCGTACGTCGTCACGAGTTGGTTTTGCCGCGCCCGCCACACCGAGTTCAGGATTGCAAACAGGGCGCCGGCGACGCCGCCAGCGGCGGCAATGGCCCCGCCCGCTTCAAAGATTTCGGGGGCGTACGCCTCGTAGGCAAACCACCATTCGAACAATCGCCAGGGCAGATAGATCGGATAGCCGGCAACCAAGAACCAGGGCGCGCCAAGCCGCTCCTGAAAACCGAGAGCAGCCGCAGTCCATTGCGTTGCTCCCCACGTCGACGCGATCACGATGCCGAAGACGGCAGTGATCTGACCGATGTAGATTTTTGCTGGAAACATGTTCCGCCCCACTCACTCGCGTTGGCGAGCGCGGCGAGATGAAAAGCGGGAGTCCGGTGAGCATTCAACCGGAATAAAAATCGTGGTCGGCAGCGAGATCCGTATCGATCAAGCTCGTCAGTGAGAGATCGACGGTGCGCCAGCGTCGGCGTGGGTGAGGAAGCGCCTCAATAGAAGGTGAAGAGCATGATCAAACTGGATCAATCGTCTGGCTCAGCTGATTGCTCAACTCACCGACGTTGTAAGCAAGAGGCGGGCGAATCGAACGACCTCGTTTGGGCGTTCTTTCTTGAATCTTCGGCACCAGCTGAAAATCCGAAGTCGGGGCCGGTTATCCTGATTCCGCGCGTATAATTTTGCGCGAGAGAGCGGTCCCTCAGCTGTCGCTGTGGTGACCCCACATCGTCCCCATCCGGGGCTCATGGCTAAGCGATCGCCGCGAGGACGTTTACGCGTGAGCGGATTTGCGAGGTCGTTAAGGGGTTCCAACTAGCTAGAGGCAGGGAAACAGCAGCCTATTCTCCGCATAAATCGCGGCGAATTCCCTTGCGGATGCGGAGAATGGTCGCCATATTCTCCGCAAGGAGTGCGGAGAATGCCAGGATATATCCACCAACGGCCTGATTGGCCTCACTTTTCCTGGGATGTCGATGCCTTGGCGAAGCTGCTCGCGGCTGTCAGGCTTCGGCAAGGCCAGCTCATAGGGCGGATGCAGACCCTGGGTTTTGCACAGCAGGAAGAAGCTGTCCTGACTACCCTGACCGAAGAAGTCCTCAAATCCAGCGAAATCGAGGGAGAGAAACTCGACAAGGATGCGGTGCGCTCTTCGCTGGCGCGTCGACTTGGCATGGACGCGGGCGCCTTGCCGTCGGCAGACCGCAATGTCGAAGGTGTTGTCGAGATGATGCTCGACGCCACTCAGAAATTCAAAGCCGAGCTCACCACGGAGAGGCTCTTCGGCTGGCAAGCCTCACTCTTCCCAACGGGCCGCAGCAACCTGAAGAAGATCACGGTGGGAGCCTGGCGAGATGTGTCGGCGGGACCGATGCAGGTTGTCTCGGGCGATTATGGTCGTGAGCACGTCCATTACGAGGCGCCGACCGCCGAAAAGCTCGATGCTGAAATGACCGCGTTCCTGGAGTGGTACAACACCGAGGAGAAGATTGATCCCGTCATCAAGGCCGCGATCGCGCATCTGTGGTTCGTGACGATCCACCCCTTCGAGGATGGCAATGGACGAATCGCGCGCGCCATCGCCGACATGTCCCTTGCCCGCTCTGAAGGAATTCCGCAGCGCTTCTACAGCATGTCGGCCCAGATACGCAGCGAGCGGAAGACCTACTATGACATGCTGGAGAGCACCCAGAAGGGCGACCTCAACGTCACGCCGTGGCTCGAATGGTTCCTGGGCTGCCTCGACCGCGCGTTCACCGGAGCTGAGACCATTCTCGCAGCTGTGCTTGAAAAAGCCGACTTCTGGAAACGGCATGCGACAGCCCGGATCAATGAGCGGCAGCGCGACATGTTGAACCGCCTGCTGGACGGGTTCGAGGGCAAGCTGACATCGAGCAAATGGGCAAAGATAGAAAAGTGCTCGCCCGACACTGCCTTGCGCGACATTCAGGACCTCGTTGATCAGGGCATTCTCGCCAAGGACGAGGGCGGAGGCCGAAGTACAAGCTATTCGCTTGCCGCTTGAATGCTGTTGATTGCGGCGAGCGCATCCCTTGGACCGTCCAGCGTTCCCGGCGATGTCCACCCGGGCAACCAGCGGTCCTCAAGGCGGAGTCCTCCACCGCGAGTTCTACTATTCTCGCGGACATAATCATAAAGAGGCACAACGTTGCGCGCGATTACGAGAGCTTTGCGCGAACCGCCTCGCCGAAGAAGCGAGCTGGCTCCCGCCGGCAGCCCAGCGCCCGGAGCTAGCGCCCGATCCCGCGCTTGATGCCGATCGACCAGGATATGCCCTCACCGCCCACACTGCCGGTGACCAACTGCCCACGTGCCCTCTCCAGCACCGGCCGCCAGGGCACCAGTGCGAAGTCATGGGACCGCTCGATCAGCGCATAGCGGCCGGTGTTCAGCGTCAGCATGCGCCGGTAGACACCAGTGAGACTGTCGCCGCTCTTGACGTCGAGATGCTCAAGTCCCGTTCGCGTCGCAATATCCGCGGCTGCCAGTCGGAGTTCACGCGCCTCAAGCGTCCGCAACACGTCCCGCGCATAGCGCACCTGACCATCCTGCTCGCGCGCAAGCCCCTGCTCGATCAGCCATTGCCGTCTCGCCCGCATGGCAGCCTGGACCTCAGCACCCATTCCGCTCGGAGCCATCGGCTCGCGCCTCTTGGCGACAAGCTGACGGTCGAGCCAGGTTGCGCCCACCGCCTGCGGGAGATCCTCCAGCCTCTGCCATGACAGCACGGCAACCCGCACGGGATGGTGGGCGCGTTGGCGGCTCTCATACTGAAGCGCCCGATCAAGGTGATCTTCACCCACCGCCCAGCTCCCGTCACTGAGCCGGCTGACCATGCCCTCCAGCCGCATCGCTTCCAGGCGCCGCACGTGGGATGCGACATACTCGCTTGAGGCCTGCGGGTCGAACCGGCGATGAACGTCGTCGCTGTAGCGCCCATGATGAACGGCGGCGATCTTGGCGATGGTTCGATCGATCTGGCGCGGTTCCGCAGCGCGAGAGCTGAGCTCGATAATCGTGTTCCGGGGCGGTGGCTCATCCTGTCCGGCGAGGCTGCCGATCTCGGCATAGTGCGTCCGCCCATCGATGCCATCCACGACGACATAGCGGCGCTCCTTCAGCTCGTCCGCAAACCCCTCACCGACGACACGCCCGACCAGCCGTTGGCTGCTCTGTCCTGGATCGAAGATCGTGTAGCCGCCAGGGGCCCGAGACAGTCCGGCCGCGGCAAGCTCGCGATGCATGGTCTTGATGATATCGCCCCGCTCGCCCATCCGCCTGAGCTTTGCCTCGAGGGCGGCATCGATCCGCCACTGGCCGGGATCGGTCTCTTCCGCAAGTCCCATCCGCTCGAGCGCTCGTAGCCGCCCCATCCGGGCGGCTTGTAAGACTGGATCTCTCGCCGGCACTGCGCTCAGTTCAAGGGCGCCATCCGGCGCATCGCGCACGATGGCCCGGTCAAGTCGCGTGAACCGCTCGGCCGTCACCTCCTGCTGGAGCTTGCGTGCGACCTCGATCTCCGTCTCGGGGCCGAGTTCCCGCGTGATCAGATCGGCGGCCCGCGCCCGCAGGCCGTGAGAGATATAATCGCGGGCGATCACGAGGTCCTGCCCTTCGTCCTCCCTTCCGCGGAGGACGATATGACTATGGGGATGACCCGTGTTGAAATGATCAGCTGCGACCCAGTCGAGCCTGGTGCCGAGGTCACTCTCCATCTGTCGCATCAGGTCGCGGACAAAGGGCTTTAGGTCGGAGAGTTCCGCGCCATCCTCGGGCGCCACAATGAACCGGAACTGGTGGCGATCTTCCTCGCTCCGTTCCGTGAAGGCCTTGCCGTCGGCGCGATCGCCGGCGGCATCGTAGAGCTCGCCCGGCTCACCGTCTCGCGTGACGCCGTCGCGCTGCAAATAGCGCAAATGGGCGCGAACAGCGCCGGCATTGCCGGCCCTAATGCGCACGATGCGCGCCTTGATCACGACCCGGCGCTGGCCCTTGGCTCTCGCCGACCCGGCCAACACAGTGCCTTGCGCGTGCCCCCGACCGATCCGGCCACCGGAGAAATTCGACGCACGGCGCGAACTGACGCCGGCCTTGTCTGCCGCCTGGCGCACGCGCCGTAGATAGCTGGTTGCTTTCCTGGCTCTGCTATTGCCGATCCGGCCGAGCTTGACTTCGAATTCGTCGTCATCGACGCCATGCATGACGCGACCTCCCCGCTGCGAAGACCGCGGATATGTGAAGCAGTGAGCGGCCGCCAAGTCGCAGACGCAATCAACGAACGACAGCATTCCCTTGAGCCGCAATTGGCGACATCGCAGCTAGCGGTGTCGCCAACTCCTAGATGTGCAGACAAGGACTTGAGCACGGTGAAGCGCCAGTGCTTTTATCTTGCAGTCTTAATCGGGCGTCTCGTCTCTCTGATCTCAGCCATTCTCGCTTCCTTTCTTTTCTGCGACAAGCCTGTTTGATCCACGCCATGACGCGAAGCGCCGCGATCGTCATGAGTCCTGATGCGCCGTGCAGTCTTCCGCGCTCATCGACGGCCAGGCTTCGCTGCAGCAAGGCAGCGCGGACGCCGTCGCGGCGCATCTTTCCATCGGCATGACGGAGCCACATCACAGGCAATCCGGCGCGATCGGTCGGCATCCGAAGATGCACCGTCGCAGGCAAGATAACGTGCGTTCCGTCGTTCGTGTGCTGCACCAGTCCTCATCCGCTCGCGCGGAGCTCCGTGTTCAATTCGCGGCGGGCATCGTGCCGCCGACGTGCAAATCCCTTGCGCTTCTCATGCGTAGACTCCGAGCAGCCGGCGATCCTTGGCCGCGGCGCGCGCGCTGACGTCTGCTGCCGCGACATCCGGGTCACCGCAGTAGAACGTGCCGCTGCTCCACATGGCGTGCATGATCACGGCGAGCTTGCGCGCCACCGCCACGGTCGCCTTGCGGTGCGAGGACCGCCTGGCCAGTGCCAGCCCCCAGCTCTTGACCTTGTCCTTTTTCTTGTAGCGGGTGAGCAGCGCGCTCGCCGCCTCGTAGAGCGCGCGGCGCACGTCGCCGTCGCCGGCCTTGCTGATCCGCCCGTGGACGTCGATCGACGAACCGGACTGCCAGCGCCGCGAGGTCAGGCCAAAATATGCCGCCACATCGCGCGACCTCTTGAAGCGCGAGGGATCGTCGACCGCGGTCATGAAGCTCAAGGCCGCGATCGGGCCAACGCCGGGAATCTGCATGAAGCGCCGGCACAGCTCGTGGCCGGCGACCAGCTTGACCACCAGGTCATGCAGCCGGCAGTATTGTTGCCATAGCGCCGCGCGCGCGGCCAGCATGGCGTCGATCAGCTCGCTGACCAGCGCGTCGCCGTCCACGGCCTCGCGCACGGCTTGCGCAAAGCCGCCACGGCTGACCCGGTTCAGGCGGATGCCGAACACCTTCAGCGAATGCCGGATCGCGTTCTCGAGATCCAGAAACTTGCGCTTCAGATTGCGCCGGTGCGTCAGCAGCAGCCGCAGCCGGTAGCAGGCCGCGCTCTTGATATGCGCACGCCGGAACCAGCCGGTGCGCATGATATGGGCAATCCCGAGCGCGTCCGCCTTGTCGGTCTTGTTGCGCTGCGCCTTCAGCGCCGCGCGCACATGCAGGGTCTCCAGGCAGACCGCCGGCAATCCAAGTCTTAACAGCTCCGGATGCAGCCAGGGCGACAGCGAGCCGGCCTCGTGGCCAAGCCGCCGCAAGCGGCCGAGATACAGCGCCAGCGCCGCCTTGATCGCGTCGGGATCGGTCACCACCGCCGCCTCCAGCAGCACCTTGCCCTTGTCGTCCACCACGCAGATCGCCGTCTCGTCCATGCCGACATCCAGGCCACAGAAGAATTCCATCACACGCCTCCCGCGTTGCTGAGGCGACGCAGTGTGCGGGTTATTCAGCGTGCAGACCACTTGCGCTGCGGCCGCACGCTCCGCAGCAGGCCGATTACGGGCGGCCCTCTTAATCGGTCGTCTTGTGCGCTTCATCTCAGCCATTGTCGCTTCCTCTCTTTGCTGTGACAAGGTCCTTGCATCGACGCCACGCAGCCTCACCGACCACGAGAGTCCCGGTGCGCCGTGCACTCTTGCGCGCTCGTCGACGGGCGTACATTCGCTGCGACAAGGCAGCCGGTAACCGTCGCGGCGCATCTTTCCATCGGTCGGACGGAGCCACATCACAGGCATTTTCCGTGGTCCAGGCGCCCCTTTTGGGGCGTGGCCACACGCAAGATAACGTGCGTTCCGTCGTCGTGGATCTGCACCAGGTCTCATCCGCTCGTCGCGGAGCTCCGTGTTCAAAACGTCGCGTTCATCACCTCTCAATCGGTCTCCCAAATTCGGCCCCGCGACCTCACGCGAGGGGCGCGAGCAGCCTGCGTTGCTTGACGGCGGCGCGGGCGCTGACGTCCGCCTTGGCGGCGTCCGGATCGCCGCAGTAGAACGTGCCGTCGACCCACATCTCGTGCATGATCACGGCGAGCTTGCGCGCCACCGCGACCGTTGCCTTGCGGTGCGAGCTGCGTTTGGCGAGCGCCAGACCCCAACTTTTGACCTTGTCCTTCTTCTTGTAGCGGGTCAAAAGCGCGCTC
This sequence comes from Bradyrhizobium sp. USDA 3240, assembly GCF_054063295.1. Taxonomy (NCBI): domain Bacteria; kingdom Pseudomonadati; phylum Pseudomonadota; class Alphaproteobacteria; order Hyphomicrobiales; family Nitrobacteraceae; genus Bradyrhizobium; species Bradyrhizobium sp. USDA 3240. The sequence continues at coordinate 7,909,027 of NZ_JBSSGD010000002.1, read as the reverse complement.
GCCGCCTCGTACAGCGCGCGCCGTACATCGCCATCGCCGGCCTTGCTGATCCGGCCCTGGATGTCGATCGAGGCGCCAGACTGCCAGCGCCGCGAGGTCAGGCCAAAATAGGCGGCGACGTCGCGCGAGCGCCTGAACCGGGAAGGGTCGTCAATCGCGGTCATGAAGCTCAGCGCCGCGATCGGGCCGACACCCGGAATCTGCATGAAGCGCCGACACAGCGCGTGGCCGGCGACCAGCTTCACCACCAGATTGTGCAGCCGGCAGTACTCTTTCCATAGCGCCGCGCGCGCGTTCAGCATGGCGTCGATCAGCTCGCTGACCAGCGCATCCTGTGCTACCGCGTCGCGCACCGCCTGCGCAAAACCGCCCCGCCCGACCCGGTTCAGGCGGATGCCAAACGCCTTCAGCGAGTGCCGGATCGCGTTCTCGAGGTCGAGATACTTGCGCTTCAGATTGCGCCGGTGGGTCAACAAAAGCCGCAGCCGATAGCAGGCTTCGCTCTTGATATGCGCCTTGCGGAACCAGCCGGTGCGCATGATGTGGGCGATGCCGAGCGCGTCGGTTTTGTCGGTCTTGTTGCGCTGCGCCTTCAGCGCCGCGCGGACGTGCAGCGTCTCCAGACACACCGCCGGCAAGCCCAGTTTGACGAGCTCCGGATGCAGCCAGGGCGACAGCGACCCCGCCTCATGGCCGAGCCGCCGCAGCCGCGCAAGATACGGTTTGAGCGCCGCCTTGATCGCCTCCGGATCGGTCACGACCGTGGTTTGCAGCGCCACCGCACCCTTGTCGTCGACCACGCAAATCGCGCTTTCGTCCATGCCGACATCCAGTCCACAGAACCATTCCATCGCACGCCTCCCGCGTTGCTGAGACGGCGCAGTGTGCGGAATATTCAGCTCGCGGACCACGTCAGCAGCGGCAATTCCCGGCGCAGACCGATTACGGGCGGCACTCTCCTCCTCCCTCGAAGCGCCATTGATTTCGCTGGAAGAAGCTGCCTGGCCAGTTTGCAAGCGATGCTGCGAAGTGATCAAGGCGCGAGCCTGACGAACGATCGCGCGCAAGGTCTCGACGCGCGCGATCGCCGAAGATCAGCCGGTCAGATATCCGGATTCCAGGTCCAGAGCGGTCGCGCCACTCCCAGAATATCGCACCTCAAGACCGGCCCGAAGTAGCGCGAGTCGAACGAGAGCGGATGCGGCTGCAACAGGAAAAACTCTCCCTCGACCAGCCGCAGGCAGCCCGCCCATGACGGCAGCGCCCGGCCCGCCTGATCCGTCTCCTGGACTTCCGCCACAGCTTTGCCGTCGATCAGGATCATATCTGCCAGTCCCTTCGATCGGCATATTTCGTCGCCCCCGACGCCCACAACCGTCTTGAGGAGCGGTACCGGCGCGGGCAGGATCTCATGGGCGACGATCAGGAGCTCGATGGCGGGCGGCGGCCTGAAGACGGCGAGTTCGCCGCGCGTTGGGTATCTCTGTTCCAGATAATAGAAGCCAAGCGGCGCACTGCCGGTGGCATTGAAGATCAGAATTGGCGTGCCTGGTGCAGCCGACAGCAACAAGAGGATGATGCCGCCGCACATCGCCGCAACGATCGTGGTCCTAACCCACAGGCGATGATGTCTAATCCGCATCGGAGGTCGACCTCCGCTTGCTCGCCTGCGACCATTCGACGAGATCCTCGATGTGATAGCGGACATAACGGCCATGCTTGCGATAGGCTGGGCCTCGTCCGTGTACCCGCATCTTTTCCAGGGTGTTCTTGGTGAGCCTGAGCCAGGCTGCGGCCTCCACTGTGTTCAGAAACGGCTTGTCGGGCTGTCTGTCTTCGATTTTAGTCATCTGCGAGCTGTCCCTTGCTGCGCGCCCGCTCGATGGGCGGGACGCAAGGGGAAGCGTCGTCAGATTGAGTGCGTGAATCGAAGTGGCGAAAATCGTGCGGCCTGATTTGCCATCCCTGGCCGGCAAGGCTGATCAAGCAAGCGGAAGGCAAAGGCGCTAAAGCATGATCCGGAAAACCGCTTCGCACCTTTCCGAACAGATCATGCTCAAACAAAGCGCTAAAGGCGCGATGACGATTCAAACCAATTTGATCGCGCTTAGCCGAGCAGGTCGCGGTAGCCGCCCTTCATCAGCTCATTGCCTTTGGCGACCAGCCGCCGGGTGCGGTCCTTCAGGAACTGGCTTGGGCCGAGCCATTCGTCGGCGACCATCTTCGGCCCGAAGATCGTGATTGCGATCTGCCGGTAGGTCTTGCCTTTGAGGCTCTCGTCGAGCGCGATCAGCGCATGACGCAGCCGCTCGTCCGAGCCTAACGATGCTCTCTGCGGCACGGCGGATTCCGGCTCCATGAAGCGCAGCAGTCGTTTCAAGAGCTCGGTCTGGGCTGAAAGATCGGAAAGGCCCTCGAGCTCGAAGGCCGGCGCAAACGATCTCGTCAGCACCGCAAGCCCGCGGATGTCGAGGGCGACATGAATACCCCTGCCCTTCAACAAGACCAGCGATGCGCCATCGGCATCGATCACCGCATCGCGCGCAACCTTGAAGTCGGCAAGCGAGCGCGGCGGCGCTCCGTTCCCCTCAGCAAGCGGCCGCGCCCACAGCTGGACGGTCCGCCGCAGGGCGTCCGGATGCCAGAAAACCGGCGTCCCGCGGGCGCATTTCATCGGATCGGCAAAGGCATGGAGTCCCCATTTTTCTGCGCGCAGAAACCGCCGCGGCAGCCGCAACAGCCGTGTGCCGTCGCAAAGCGTCGTCACCACGAGACGTTGTGGAACCGAGCTCCGCCAGTCCGCGGCATAGTCGGCGTTCCGCCGCAAGAATTCCCATGCCCAGTCGGTCGCGTCATAGCCGTCCGTGTCGCAGGAGACCGCCTCGCAACTTCGCGGCAGGCGCTGTCTGTGCTGGGGCAGGTTCAACGGCGCCTCGACTCGCTTTTTAGTTGAGCAGGTGATCGTTCTGCCCAATTGGGGCAAGAGAGCGGCCCCCGCGGAGAGCACCCGCGGGGGCCGGAGCGCATCAATCCGCCGGGTTCCAGATCAGTGCGAAAACGTTCTCGTCGTCCTGCCCGGCGGCACGGCCGAGGTTGGCGTAGAGCTTGCGCGGGCCGAACTCGGGAGCCGCCAGGGAGAGATTCACATAGTCCTTGCGGCTGTTTTCCCCGCGGCGGATCCAGCCTGCGCCGATCTCGACGCCCTGGGTGACGACCCGAAAGTCCGGGTGAGTGTCCGCGGTCTTGTCGCGGTTCGGCACGATGTCGATGTCGGCCCGGATGGACACGGTCTTGAGCTGGCCCTTGTAGCCGCCGTTCTCGTTCCTGGTGACGTATCCGATCGCAGTCATGGTCTGTCTCCTTTGATGACGCAGAGGCCGATCCCCTGCGATGGCGAGACCGTCATGGGAAGCGAAACGCCACCGAACCCGTCAGGGGCGAAGCGATAGCGGCGCACCCGAGGAGGCGAATTTTTTGAAGCGCAGCGGCCGCGAGGAGCCGGGACCGCAGGGACCGGCGGGGAAAAAAGGAGATGGCGAGGGTTTTGGCTGGCGGAGCGCTTCCCATAGGTCGTCAAGCCCACAAGCAGGAGATCGAACCTTTGAGGCTCACACAGTACAGTCCGTGACTGCGCCGGTTGGCCCCAGGGCGGCGCGTCTCGACAAGAGTGGAGATTGTCCAGTAGCGCATCGCCGGAATCGGGCCGAACCGCGACAAGAGCGCGGATACTCACCCGGGTTTCCACGTTGTCATCAGATGCATCGCGACTGGCGCTCGGCGAGCCGGTGCGGAGAAAACAGCCGCAAGGACTATGTGAGCCTGTCGCTGTCGGCTCCCGAGTGCGGACCGCGCAGACCCTACGCCAATCGCGGCCCGCGCCGCTGGTACGTCGACAAATCACGCTTCATCACCGTCTGCGGATCGCAAACATTGCATGCCCTGACATCAGCGAGAGGCCTTGCACTGCTCATCATCGGCGAGGTCGCGACACTTCAACCAGTGCGTTAACCCAACGTGGTATCAATTTTGCTAGTTTCATATTAGCTTGATGGCGCGCGCACCGGCTCACGGCGTCCGCGCATTCGTCAAGCCAATCAAACCACGAGGACGACATGGCCAAGAAAGCGAAGAAGGCGAAAAAGACGGCGAAGGCGACCAAGAAGGTCGCGAAAAAGACCAAGAAGATGAAGAAGTAGCGCGCGGTTTTTCGCACGCCCAAGCCGCCGCGGAATCGCGAACCATCGTGATGGTCATACCGGACGCATCGCAAGATGTTCGTCCGAGGACGCGGCGACGATCAGACCGGCCCCATGTGCGCACGGCTCGAGCAGCCACTGAATTGATGCACATGGGTCCGGTTTTTCAGAACCTTTGGCTCCGGCCGTCATTCTCACCGGACCGGATGATGTGCCCCTGATGGCTTCGCGCGTTATCGCCGCTCGCCGATTCCTGCAGCGGAACAGCCCTCAGGGCGGCCTCCCGCGCCGATGCATTGCCGGTAGCGCCAGGGCTCGACAAATCGTCCAGCCCACATGCCGACCTGTTTGCCTCGCGCCTCGATTTCGGCGGGCGCGTAGTCGCCCCTGCTGTAGCGTGGCCAGTCGATCGCGAGCCCGTCGCGCACCAGCCAGTCCGCAAGGTCGACCCTTCCGACGGTGCAGACGGCAACCGTTCGGCTGTAGCGGTCGCGGTCGACCTCGACGCACGCGACCGCTTGCCTGCCGATGAACTCGGCGAGCGCGTTCGACGCCACTTGCCCGCAGCGATAGCGCTCGCCGCGCCGGTCGTGGCAGAGCTGGTCGTGCTCGGGGGCGTCGATCCCGTAAAGGCGCACGCGCGCACCATGGATTTCGATGGTATCGCCGTCGATGACGCTCGCTTGCCCGGTCACGTCGTCGGCGCGCGCCTGCTTCGCCGGCGTTGTGGCAATCACCAGCAATGCGAGCGCGCAGCTCACAAACGGCTGCCATCCCAACACCTGATTCAACCGAACGAAGACCAACTCTGGCGACATCTTCGAGCTAGCCAAATCCACGCGGAGACCCGGTTTCCACTTGTCAGGACCACGCGCTATGGCGTGCCAACGCTCAGGGAGGAAGCGACCCGCGCCAGCACCACGACGGTCGCGGTCAGCGTCGTCCCTCCGATCAGAACCTGTACAACGCACCGCTTCACCATGGCACTGCCGTCAACAAAGACGCTGAATGCATTTTGCATGGGCTCGGCTCCGTCCAGTTCCTTCCATGGATCGAGCCGGACTCATAGTCTGAGTCGCGGGGCTCGCGCCTCAGGCTTATTTTCCGGGGTGTTAGGGTTTGATTCACGACTCGGGCTCTCCCGAAGGCGGCTGCGGCGGAGGCCGCCGCAGCCGAATCGGGGGGCAGGCACATCGACCCACTCCTTTTGCTGGCTCCTGGTCGCCGACGTGAGGAGCCGCGGGTCTTCGCTCTCGATCCCGCCCTGGCGAAACGCCTCCTTGATCTTTGGTCGCAGGCCCGCGATTGCGAGCCGCTGCTTGACCCGAAGCTCAGTCACGCCGAACGTCGCGGCGATCTCCTCCACCTTGCGGCCCTGCTTGAGCAGCCTGGCGAAGGCCTCATACTCCTGAAGTTCATCCATGGGCTCGCCCGCGACGTTCTCGATCAGGGAGGCTTCCGTCGGGCGGTTTGCGCCCATGGCGGACATTGACGGTAGCGACCATGAGGTTGCTCAGCGGAATGTGTTGCAGGTCTATTGTCTTATCTCCTTCGGTTGACGTTGTGGTGCAGGCTCAACAGTTGGGAGCAGCCTCACCGACGAGCCCGATTTCGGGAGGCAATGGGTTGCGCTGGGGCCCAGCTCTTGCGGCCGTGACGGGACTCGCTAAGCCCCCTGCCTGTCCCTCGCCTGGTCTTCAGCGACCGGTGCGCGGAAGCCCAGCAGGAAGTCGGCGGCCTTCGAGGCTTTGCTCGCGGCGCGAAGGATCGCGCGATTGTCCGCGCGCAGCACATCGATCCAGCTGCCGATGTAGTCGGCGTGCCGAACGGTCGGCACGATCGACAGAGACCCGCAAACGAACGCCGCCGTCATCTCGGCGACCAGTTCCTCCGCGGCATAGAGCTTTGACCCGAAGGCCCCGCCCTGATCGCGGTTCAGCCGGCGATGATGGCCGGTCCAGTGCCCTAGTTCATGAAACAGCGTGCGGTAATAGTTGATCTGGTCAAAGAAAGCCGATTGTGGCGGCAGGCAAACCACGTCTTCGCGCGGGGCATAGAACGCCTGATCGCCGCCGTGACGGATGTCGGCAAGCGTCGCGCGCGCGAGCGCTTCCGCTTCCGGCACGATCTGACGCTCCGGCAATTCCGGCGCAGATTCCAGGCAACGATCGGGAAGTCCCTCGCATTGCGCGACGTTGAACACGATGTAGCGGCGCAGGAACGGGATCGCCTCGGTTTCGTGCCCGTCGCCTTGCGCGAACACCGGATCGCCGGGTTCGCTTCGGCGATCCCTGGGGACGAACTTGTCGGCATAGCAGACCCCGACTCCCCGCTCGCCCTTGCGCACGGTCCCGCCCAGAGCCGCCGCCTGCCGGAAGGTGAGCCACCGCTGCGAGGCGAAGCCTCCATCGAACAGCCGTTTCCACAGGATCAGGATGTTGATCCCGGAATAGCTGCTGCCGGTCGCCGCATTGCGCGGCAATCCGAGCAAGGCATTCTTCGTGGTGGCGCCCCAAGGCTGCGCCCAAGGGAAAATGCCCGCCTCCAGATCGGCGATGATCCGCGCGGTGACGTCTTCATAGAGGCTCGGCTTCGCCTTGGTCGCGCGATCGCGCGCGGCACGCTTCGACATGATGATCTCCGTTCGCTCGTCTTCCGCGCCCTGCCCCGGAAAGGCGGGGTGGGCGGCGAAGAGCGACCGGACAGCCCGAACGCAGAGGCAAGCCGCACCGGAACGGCCGAAGCGCAGCGGAGGACCGCGAGGATCGGCATTTTCGTCAGCGGCGACTTTCACGACCCCGCGGTTGCGGCTTGCCGGTTCGGGGCTATACGGGAGCGACGCCCACACCGCCGACGGTGGACCGCCCAATAATTTGCCGGCCGCTCGCGGCCCGCTCCATAGCCGCTTCGTCCTCGACGACCCTTGAGTTCGCGCCCCGAACCTATGATCAACGTCAGCCGAAGGCTGACCTGGTCCTCAGAATAATGGCGTATGGGCAAGAGCGTAGGCGGAGACCATTCACGGCCCTGCGGCCGGTTGGAGTAAAATCGTAGAAGCGTCGGCGGCGTGACGCCGCCGTTGGCCTGGATGTTGGGAACGACTACCCGGCGAAGAGCTCGCCACTGGCTTCCGCCAAGGATCGAAGCCGAAGGCTGCAGACCGCGTCAGCGGGCCCGGTTCACCGAGAGCCCGTCGGGCGGCAAACTGGTCGAACGCGCAGGACTTTGACTGCCTTACGCCACGTCCAACATCCACGAGACCAGCCGGCATACCTCGATGTCTCGAAGACCTCGGCTCCCTTCTGTTGCGGTCTGACAAGCGCTGGTCGGAATGATGCCCCGTACAGCCAGTCGTGGCCATCCCGGTCAATCATCGGAGTCGATCCGCTCCAAGCCATTGATGGCTAAGTGAGACATAGGAGATGCAACGCCTACACGAGAATACCGTGACGAAACGCCTCGGCCACGCAATGCGCGATAGTCAGACAATTCAACTTGGCCCTGGCGTTATCAAGATGAAACGAGACCGTTCGGGGAGCGATACTCATCAGCAAAGCGGTGTCAGTCACGGTCTTCCCCTGGGCTGCCCAGGCGAGACACAATCGCTCGCGTTGAGTTAGCTGACGGTCAGAAGGCAACCGTTTGATTTTGTCGATGCCGCTGCAGCGTGCATGGAAGTAGATGGCGGCGACACGAACGAGCAATGCCACCTCTTCGATAACCGTTCGCTGCGACCCGTCGCTTGACGCCATCGTGAAGGCCGCAATTCGACCAAAGCCCCACTTGATTGGCACCGTCACTCCGGTCGATATGCCAAACGCCATCGCGTCATTGCGGAAACAGCTTTGTCGACAATCCTTCCGACTACCGGCGGGCGTGACCGCCCATCCAAAGATATCGTTGTCGAGCTGCGCTCGCCTGACGACGGGATCCACCTTCTGATAGTCGGCCTCGACGTAACGCCGAACCCAGGCAACAGGATAAGACGTAAGTATCTTCGTCTCGTCACAGTCACATCGAAGATAAGCAAACCAATTGAACCCCAGGCCGCGCGCAAGCAGGCGCCCCGCTGCTTCAATTCCCTTTTCGTCATCCGCGACCTGGATCGCATCGACATATTCAAAGAACGCCTTCTCTCTGGAAGTGATCATGACACAGAGCGACTTGTTTGATTTGCGGGTATCCTGCAACGAAATGATGCCCGTCGACTGGAGCTTCTTGATGTCACCCACAGGGCGTTCGCACGCATGCTCCGACGATTCCGGCCAACCTCCCGCCAGCTAGTCGATGTTGTAGTCGGCCTGCCGAAAATGCCTGGCCCGGCGCCCGAACTGAAAGCAGAACCCTGGCCATAGGGTTGTGATCTTGCCGCTCGCGGTCTGATACCAGCTTCTGCAGCCCGACTTCCAGACCGTCCCGGTCAGGTCCCGCTGCAGCTCGCGGTTATATCGATCGTGGACCTCCGGCTTGACCTCCACGCGGGCCGCTTTCCGCCGGCGTGCCTCCGCGATGGTCTCGCAGATCTGGTTCACATTGGTCTCGATCATATAGATCATGGAGTTGTGCCCGAGCCCGGTATTCGGCCCCGTGATTGTGAACAGGTTGGGGAATCCCTTGATGCTCGTGCCGAGGTAGGCTTCGCCGCCATTCGCCCAATGTGTCTTCAGTGCGACGCCGTCGTGGTTGGTGATATCCGCATTCTGCAGGAGCGCAGTTGCCTGGAACCCCGTGCCGTAGATTATTACGTCTGCGGCGCGCGCGACGCCGTCGGCCGTGATGATCGCGTTGGCACCAACGCCCGCGATAGCGCTACTGATGACCGAGACATTCGGCCGGCTGAGCGCCGGATACCAATCGTTCGAAATGAGGATGCGCTTGCATCCCATCGCGTAGCGCGGCGTGACCCGCTCCCGCAGGGCCGGATCCGCGACCTGGGCTTCGATATGTCGCCGTGCGAGCGCTTCCGCGCCTTTCATCAGCTGCGGCTTGAAGATGCCGATCCCTTGGTACTCGTTGCGCCAGAAGATCAACTCGCGATACAATTTTCGGACGAACGGCACCGCGCCGAAAATGAATTTTTCCGCGCGGGTAAACAGACGGTCGGGGCGCGGCACGACCCAGGGCGGTGTCCGCTGATAGACGTCCAGCTGTTTTACGCGCGCCGCGATTTCCGGCACGAACTGGATAGCGCTCGCTCCCGTGCCGACAACCGCGACCCGCTTGCCGTCCAGCGCGACGGTGTGATTCCAGGCCGCCGAGTGAAACGAGGGGCCGGAGAAGTCAGCCGCGCCGTTCAAGGCGGGGATCGCCGGCTCGCTGAGCCCGCCGGTGGCCAGCACCAGGAAGCGGCAGCGAAACCTGTTCCCACCGCAGTCGATATGCCATTTGCCCTCGGACGCCTCGAACCGTGCACCGCGAAAGGTCGTGTTGAATCGCACATAATCAAGCACGCCGTATTTGCGCGCGGTTTGCTGCATGTAGGCCTTGATCTCGGGCTGCCGCGGATATTTGCGTGACCAGTCCGGTTTGCCTTCGAAGGAGAATGAGTACAGGTGCGAGGGGATGTCGCAGGCGGCGCCCGGATAGTGATTGTCCCGCCAGGTCCCGCCGATCTCGCTCCCCCGCTCCAGCACCAGAAAGCTCGTGATGCCTGCCCGGATCAGCGCGATCGCCATGCCGAGCCCGGAGAAGCCGGTCCCGACAATAATGATCTCCTGGTCGATCTCTGGTTCTGCTGGCTGCACCTTCGTCTCCACGAGCTCACACGCAATTATGACAACCGTTGTTATGTAACTTGACCTGAATCTTCCCTTGGCGGAGGCCGACTCAGGGCGCGCGGGCCGCGTAGAAATCGTTCAGCACGGTGCGGAACACCCGCTCTGGATAGCGGTCGGGGTTGATGACCCACGCCATGCCGAGGCCGTCGATCAACGCCAGACATCCGATCGCATCGTCGCGGTCGTTGCCTTTCGAGGTCAGAAGCCCGGCGGCCCTCATGCTGGCAAACCCCTTCGTCACCTCGGCGATTTGCTCGCTGTGATGCTTACGGTACTCCGCCATCAGCTTTTCTCGTCCCACCGCATAGCCCATGAACGCAGTCCACACCCGCCAATTGTCCTTGCTGTCCTTCGACGTCGGGAGAATCGTCAGCCAGCACGACACCACGTTCTTCATGGTCAGATCCGACTTTCTCTCCGGAAACTCGACCTGCTGCATCGCCTTGATCACGCGGTCAAGCGCGAACAGCAGTAGTTCGTCCTTGTCGCGAAAGTAGTGGGTGACGATGCCAGTGGTGCCGCCGAGCTCCTGGGCGATGGAACGGATGCTCGTGCGATCGACACCGTCCCTGATGATCACGCGCCAGGCACACTCCACGACATCCGCCCGCCGGGCGCGCTGATTCTCCGACAACTGTCTCATCTGGTCCCGTCCCGCCGAGCTAGTCCGACCGCCGGCCGCGAATCCGGAAGGCCGTCGATACGATCACATAACTGAACGTATACTGGATCAAGCTCGACGTTGCAGCAATGATCGCCAGCGACCGGGCCACCGTGAGGGAGGTATCGAGGCCTGCCTGTTCGCAGTAACTTTCGATTTGATCTTGTGCCACCACCGTAGCCACCACCCAGAAGATCAGGGTGCCAGTCAGCCAGCAGAACCCCGGCCAGAACCACTTCGCGCTCCGCGGCAGCGGCGGGGCGAACCGACCCGCCCGGCGCTGTTTGATCATCCAACCATAGGCGAACAACGAATACGCCCAAGAGACGATCAGGCCGCCATAGATCTCGTCGAACACATTTTCCTCGGTCGACGAAACCAGTGCCGTGACGATCTCCGCGAATGATTTGCCGGAAAGGTCCGGCGTCGGGACGTAGAGCAGGATGGTTGAGGCATCCCAGTACTCGATCAAGGCAATGACGCACACAATGGGTACGACGAAGATGGCGTCGACCAGCGCCGACATCGCAGCCGGATAGTTCTTTTGGTTGATCTGTCGCAGACACCAACGGCCGACGCCACGCTTGCGGGCTGCCTTCACTGGTTCGCTCACAATAGCGGTCATCTCAAGCCGCCTCCTCTCGCACGGTTCGTAACAATGCCCCCTCCAGCGCCGGCGCGGTGGTGAACGGCGCGAGCCGTCGGAAGAATCGATCGGGATCGACGCCCGCTTCCGGAGCGAAGGCGCCGCGGCGGTCCACTTCCCCGGCCATCAGCATCTCGGTCATGATCGCGGTTGGAATGCAGGTAGCGCTCGCCATGCCGCCTGGAATTTCACCGCGCATTGACACCCCGACCCGCAGGCGCTGGTCTTGCCGGATGCCCTCCGCATAGGCCGACAGCATGGGGAGATATTTCTTTCGGGTGACGATCTCAACGCCGGCGCCCCAGGTGAAGCGGGCCGCCTCCTTCAGCGCAGCGCCGAACCCCAGCGTGTCGCTCTGGGCGAACACTTTTCCCAAATAGGCAACCGCGTCGTCGAAGGGGATGCCCTTCTCCTCGATCTGCCGGGTCATCGACCGGAGCACCGAGATAATTCCCCGTGGCATATCCATCGCGTTCACGCTGTGGCGAAGCGTCGGAAAGCGGCGCGGCAGCGAGATCGGCTCGGGGTGCCCGATAGTGTGCACCGGCACTCGGCCAATGCCCGGGTAGTCGATACGCAGACGCTGCAGCGGGCGCACATCGACCAGCGCCCCCTCGCGATGCACCCGGATGCGGCCGATCAGCATCGCCAGGAAGTGATGAAGCACGGCGCTGTTCTCCGCCACATCGTCTTCGGCGGAACGTTTGCCGGTGCCCCAAACGGTATGCAATGTATCGACGCGGTCGAATTCGGCCGCCGCCTTCACGGCCAGCAGGTTCGAGATCCCGGGACTTGCGCCGGCGCCGATGATCGCGGTGATCCCCGCCGCCCTCGCCTCGTCATCCAGGGCCAACAGGTCGATGGTCGGCTGCCAGTCGTCGCAGATATCGAGATAGTGCGTGCCGGCGGCGATCGCGGCCTTGAGCACGGTGGTGCCGAACCGGTAGTACGGGCCGACGGTCGAGATCACGACATCGGCGCCCTGAAGCGCCGTGTTTAGATCGTTGGCGTCGTTGACGTCGAGTCCGGTCGCCTTGATCCGGGAATCGCCTAGCTCATAGCTGAGCTGCCGCGCAGCCTGGAAAGCGCGGTCGGCGATCGTGATCGATCCGAATGTCCTCGTGCCCAGCAGGGTCTTGACCGCGACTCGGCCCATCGCGCCAGCTCCTCCGAGAACCAGCAGTTTGTTGTCTTGGCTCATATTCGGGCCTTTCAAGGTAAGAGGCTGCTAGAAATGGTGCTTGACGATGGCGGACACACCGGAGACCCAGGGCGTTTCCACCACAGGCGTGCCCCGGACATTGTCGGTGAGATAGACGATACCGCCGAGCAGCTCGACCGACAGGGTCTTGTCGATCCAGTATTCCAGGTCGACAATCGCATCGACGCTCTTGATGCCGGCCGATGGGCGCTTCGCCACGCCACCAGCGAGCTCGATGAGCTCCGATGCGCGCCCGGTGATCGTGCCTCCGAAACCGTCGGACACTGTCGTCATCGGATCGAAGAGCGCATCGACCGCCTTTTGGTTAGCCCAGGTAACCGAGCCGCCGACGGTCAGCGTGAGATCCGGACGCAATTCGAACAAGTGAAATGCGCCCATCGACAGTTTCTCGCTCTGCGATCCGCCGAGAACGCGGGAATAGCGCGCCGCGACCTGGCTGTTGCCGAACGTGTAGGTCGCAAATATCCGTAGATCCGGCGCGACAATCGCGTCCGCGCGCCGTAGATCGAGTTTTCGACTTTCTTGTCGAAAGCGCTTTCATAGGTCAGAGCGAGACCGACCTTCAGCGCCTCGGTGCTCACCATATAGACGCCAACCTGCGGCTTGGCGTCCGCGCCGATGTCCAGTCCCATATTGTCGGTAATGCTGAAGAAGAAGCGGTCGTTGAAGGTAATGTTGAAGTCCGGCGCGGCAAACGTCTTGCGCCCCTTCGCCCCCTCATACTCACTCTGATTGCTGAGTCGTAGACCGATGTGCCCCTCGACCTTGAGGCCCGACGGATCGTCCGGCAGCGTCACGGCGGCTGCCGGCTCCGCATTGGCGACCGCGTCGCCGGCCGCCACGAAAGTCCCGGTCGCTGGCGCCAGCGAACCTGGCGGCGTCGCGCCCGCTGCGGGGGATCGCGGCTTCGCATGTCGCCGCCCTTCGGCATTTTGCTTCAGCGCTTTGCTGTCCTTGCTACGCGCGCCGGACGCCGCACCCGCGTCCGCATCCGATCGATCCGCATTCGTCGCCGCTTCGATGTCGGTAACGGCCTGCGGTGTCGTCGAGGCCGCAGGCCTCGCCATGCCTGCCTTGACGTCAGCGGAGCCGCATACGACAGCAGCCATGGAACAGAGAACGACCGTTCTCAAGGAATTACCACCCCACATTTTGAGCATCCTCCCCAATCGATGCCGTTTTGGCATTCGTTCTACATAACAAGCGTTATGTCGGGCCGGATTTATCACGCTCGCGTTTGCTACACAACAACTGTTGTGATTTATTTGTGACCGAGATGCGGCGCGTCCAGTCGAACGCTGGCGCGCCGGTTCATCTCTGATCGAAAACAGGAGAAACTGATATGCGACGGCTATCCATCGTGTTCGCGGCCGCGGCCCTCTTCGCACTCAACGCTTCCGCATCGGCCGGACAGGTCCCCGAATCCGGTTACTTTCTGACGCAAGACAAGGCCGGCATCGTCAAGCTCGAATCGTGCGGCAGCAACATCTGCGGGATTCTGGTGTGGGGCCAGGACTTGAAGGACGGCGAACTGGACCGGGGGAATCCGAACCCTGCCAAACGCACTCGCCCGATCTGCGGCATGGCCGTACTTCAATTCGCACGGTCCGGCGACGATGCCTCCGCCTACGATCCGGCGACCGGCAAGACCGAGCGCGGCTTCAAGGTGACTGGTGATGCGTCCAGGCTGCTGCTTGGCGGCAGCGACGGCGAGACTTGGACGAAGACGTCGCAGCCCAGCCAGCGGTGCCGCTAAGCTCGCATGTGATGAGAGGCTCCGACCCGCTCCTGCGGTCAAGCCTGACAAACAGAACGTCCATGCGCCGGAAGCGCATGGACGTTTCGATTTTCTAGTCCGCGTGTACCAGGCGCAGGATTTCGGCAACGATGGTCTTGCCGTGTGATGGCGTGATCTCGTGCGCCATCGTCGCGAGCGACACGAAGCGACTGCCGACAATCCGCGTAGCCACATCCCGGCCATGGGCGATCGGGAGCAGCGGATCGAGCTCGCCGTGAATGACCAGGCATCGCGCCTCGATCTGGTCCAACAGCCGCCAGCGGCGCCGGTCCGCCAGGATCGCCGCGTATTGGCGCGCGACGCCTGCGCCGCCTGGCCATCCATAGGCCGTCGAACGCGTGACCCGCACTGCCAGCTCAACCGCATCTTCCACGTGCAGCGGCCCCGCGATCATGCGACGGAACGCATGGGCCGAGGCGATCCCGGCCTGGAGATTGTCCGGCTCCCGGCTGCTTAGCGCCCGCCGGACATCGTCGCGCGGCGGAGGCAGCCCCGGCGCGCCTGACGACGACATGATCAGGGTCAGCGACCGCACCCGATGGGGATGGATCAGCGCGATCTGCTGCGCAATCATTCCGCCCATGGATGCGCCGACCAGATGGGCGGCGGGGATGTTCAGCGTGTCCAGCAGCGCCACCGCGTCGGACGCCATGTCCGCGACCGTGTAGGGCGACCTGGCCCATTGTGGCAGCCGCAGCGTGCTGCATAGCCACAGGCGCAGCAGCGGCGGCGTCCCCAGATGATCGAAACGCGGCGAACGGCCGACATCGCGGTTGTCGAACCGGATCACCCGGCAGCCCGCGTCGGTAAGCCCGTTCACCATTGCAGCGGGCCAGTCAAGCAGGGTCTGGCCCAGGCCATGAATCAGGAGGACGGGAATGTCGGTGGACTTTCCATCGCTCTGCCAAACGAGCCTCGGGCGGTCGGACGTTGGCTCAATATCTCTCATGCGAACACCTCGACGTTACCTTGCCTTGCGTTGCGTTGCGTTCTGTTGGACAGGGCGGCACGGTGCTCATCACCATTATGCCGCCGGTTCGAAACCTCGAGCCGCGAGCGGGTGGACGGTTGCCTCGCACGACCGAGTGCTAGGCGAGTCCGCTGATCGGGGTGAACGTCAGCGGAAGGGCTCGCGCATCCTGCGGACTGAAAGGCGCGGTCAGGTGGTGTTGCGCGCGCGTCCGCAACGCCGGATTGATACGCCGCAATGGATCGTGATCCATCCCGGCGCCTTCGATCTCCCGCAGGGCGGCAATTGCCTCCCCGCGCCGCCCCAGACAGTCGTGCGCAATGGCCGACAAATAGGCCGCCTCGGCCCGCTCGCCATGGGACTGCAACGTTTCCTGCGGCATCAGCAGCGCCTCGAGCGCGGCCGTGAAACGCCCCTTCCGCAGCAATAGCCTCGCGTAAAGGCGCCGCAATCCCGAGTCCTTCGGATCGACGTCGATCGCGAGCTCGAGCGCGCGCTGCGCCCGGTTGCTTTCGTCGGCGGGCTGCTCGTCGAGCGCGCGCCGCGCCGCCAGCGCTGCAACGAGTGCGTCCCATCCGCCGACATCGCCAGGGGACGGCGTGATCGGCGCACGCGTGCGGATCTCTCCCCCGCGAAAGGCGTCCTCGAGGTCGAAGCCAATGTAAGGTCCGTCGCCGGTGGGCACGCTGGCGGCGCTGACCCAGATCCGCTGCGCAACCGGATCGGCGATCGCCGACATCACCGTCAGCGCGCTCGCAACTGTCTGTCCAAGCGACCGGTGCCCCCCGCAGCACGGATCGAAGCGATCTGCGAGAACATCCGCCACCCTGGCGGGTGTCCACTGGCTGGGGACGGCGGCGTCCTGCAGGCGGCGGAAACGGGCGAGCGAGTTGCGCGCCTCGTTTCCGGCCAGCGTCAGATCGCGCCAGGAGCAATCTGGCGCGGCCATGAAATGATTGGCGCAGCCGAGCAGCCCCTTGGTTGCCGCACGCGCGAACACGCCTTCGCCGTCGCACTCGAACACCGCGGCGTCGTCGCGACCTCCGTCGGAGACCACAAAGGCGAATGCCCCCCACCGCGGGGAGGACCGCAGCAGATCGCCCGCCGCGCTCACACTGTCCGCTGTCCGCAGCAGCGCATGCTCGAGGGCGGTGAAGCCGATGCCGGCCGGCGCTGCATGGCGCGAGAACAGAATGTGGCCGCCAACGGCAATGCCGGCGGCGTTAATGCCAAAGCTCGCTTTCAGCAGCCCGGCGGTGCCGACCCGCACATGCGGCAACGCACCTGGCATCCGGACCACAGACACCGTCGGCACGGCGTCCCAAAGTCCCGCCCCATCATAATCCTGGTTCTTGCCATGCAGCAGCCGACCACCTTCGCTCCGGCTGCCATGGACAACGAGCGAGGTGCACTCACCGGACGGCTCGGCAGCCTCCAGCGCCGCCAATACCTGAAGGATCTCCGAGCGGCAGGTCGCGCGCATGACGACGTCGAGGGGCAGATCGGCGCCGCGGGCAACTCCCTCCAGCTCCGCCTTGAAGTTATTGTCGAGACCCGCCGCCAGTTGCTTGTAGAGGCCATCGAGAACCCGCCGGACGAGGCCGTCCTGGCCGGCGGGGAGCGCCGACAGGATGTCGGCGAATGCGCGATCGCCGCCGAACACGGGCGCGCAACCGCGGGCAATCTCGGTCTTGAGTAACGTGCCGTGCTGCAGGCCGACCTCGAACGGATCGCCTTCCAGCGTGAGCACGTTTAGACGTCCGACCCGCGATAGCGTGCCGGCACCGCATCGCGCGACAATCAGAAGTGTCGTCACCCTAGCCTCCATGCGCCAGTGACAGCTCACCGTGGGCGAGGAGATCGGCGCCAGATGCAAAGCCACAGAACGGAGCGAACAGATCGAAGAACCAAGCGGGATCGATCACTTCCTCCGGCGTCAGAACCCCGGCGGGCGGCCGCTCTGCCCGCGCAAACAGATGCAGCGCCAGTCCGAGCGGAACGCCGGTCACCCCGCTCATGCCTCCGGAAGGCAGGCCTCGCAACCAGGCGGCGGAAACCACGGGCCGGCCGGCCGTCTCGCCGCGGACCCATCCGAATAGCGACGGCACATAGGCGCCGCCAGAACGTTTCGCCCCCGAATCCCGGTTCGACTTCTCTATCTCGCGCGCCGCTTCCTTCAGCGACAGGATCTTCTGGTCGACGAGGGTCTGCAACACGCGAAGGCTGGCGAAGGAGCGCTCGTTGGCGCTCGTCATGACATTCCCGCAATCCTGCAGTCCGCCGAAGACACGCGGCAGCGTCACGGCTTCGGGATGGCCGACGCTCCAGACCAAGAGTCGACCATGGCCGGGAAAATCGATTTCTCGGCGCTGCAGCGGCTTCACCAACACTTGCGCGCCGCCGCTGTGGACGCGGATATTGCCGGACAATTGCTGCATCCAGTGAACCAGGGCGGCGCTCGGCTCGTCCGAGGGCGGCTTGGCGTTGCCGGTCGCCTCCTCCGCGCCATCGATCGACCAGCCGGTCAGGATCTCTTGCGGCCGCTGCACCATTCGCGCTGCGGCCACCGCTAACAGGTTCGTCAGCCCCGGACTGGCTCCCATGCCCAAGATCGCCGTGACGCCGCGCGCCTTGGCGCGGGCGTCGAGCGCCAGCATTTCCAACGTCGGCTCCCAATCATCACAAATGTCGAGATAATGCGCCCCGGCCGCGATCACCGCCTCCAGCACCGGGACACCCAGCTCAAAAAACGGCCCCGAGGCGTTCATCACCACATCGGCGCCATCAAGCAGCGTGGCGAGCGCCCGCGGATCGCGCACATCGACGTGAAACGCACGTGCCTTCGGCGGATGTCGCGCCGCGACCTCCTCAGCGCCAGCCAGGTGACGATCGGCCACCACGACTTCGCGCACGAAATCGAGATCCACGGCTACTCTCACTGCCGTGCGCCCCATACCGCCCGCCCCGCCTAACACAACGACTCGCATAACAACCAATCTCCTTCGAAACCATGGAAGAAACTTACACAACAGTTGTTATGTTTGTCTATCCTCTGCTTGCCGAAACTGAGGCCACCTCAACAAGCATTCCAGCGCTCGAGCCGCAGCCACGAGGAGCATCTGCGCCCGCAGAGCTCCGACAATGTTTCCGAATCCGTCCGCATTGACCGCGGGCTGGCGCGCATACGGCGAACGCTCGCCGGACGATTAAGAGAGCTACTAGCGGGTGGCGATGCCAATCCCGATCTAGATCAGGAGGACGAGGCCGCCGCACTTGCAAGCTTCATCGATGGGCTCGGACTCCATGCCTTGATTTCGCCGGAAGCCTTTACGCCTGCCAAGCGAAGATCACTGCTTGAAGGGTTCTGTTCCCGTTGGCGCGCCGGCGCAAAGAAACGTTCAGCGCGGCATGCTTAACACTACCAAGCTCAGTACACGATAGGCCACCTGTCCGCAGACTGCGGCGGTCGACTGCGGGTGAGTTGACGGTGGCAGCGATCCAACTCCGCTAACCGACGAGACCTGCAAGCCCGGGTCGCGTCGTCGACAGCACCTCCGCGTCCCGTTTGGCAAGGCAATGCTTCTCAGGGCGCCGCCCAGGTCATCAATGCAAACCGGCGCACTGTTGAACGAGGCGCCACCCGCCGACTTCGCTTACGTCGACGCCCCCGATGACAATTCGGCTGCTCCGCTCGCTGGCACACAGCAGGCCCCCTGCTGGTCTGCAGATCGCCTGGGCCCTCCCGCTTCGAGATCGCTGCGAACGCTTCGTCGGTTTCGTTCCGGCGGCAGATCATTAGCTGGATTGGCAGAAAAGAAACCGTTCGGCCTTAACGTAAACCCAGCGTACTCGACTGGCATAACCGGGAAATCTTCAGGTTTGCAAACGTGCGTATGACCGAAGGTATGCCACACAACGATGTCTGCGTTATCGATGTTGCGATTCTGCCGAATGTATCGCGGAAGACCATCTCCCCCGGCATGAACATTCGGATAGTCGCCGCTCGCGTATTTCTCCGCAGGGTCATAGGCGGTCACCCAGACATGCCTGGTCGCGAAACCGGCCCGCTTGTGGACTGAACTGCCCTCCTGAGCAAGCATCAGCGGACCGGGCGTGACGATCAGCTTGTACCCGGTTGCCTTCCCGACGGAGTTGATAGCGGTGGGATTGACGATTTTCCAATAGGTGCCACGCTCGCCGTCCGCGTTGGAAGGAGCGTCCAGCTCGCGCGTGAGAGGGCGCGATTTGACATCGAACACATTGCCATGAGGATTCTCCATGCCCCAGGGCCGCGGCACGAACTCATGCTTCGACACCGCATTTCCACCGCCATCAAGATCCATGTGCATGCGGACGTTGAAGAAATGTTGATGCGTCGGACCACCGAGATTGTCATCGACCACACCTCCCCAACGATACGTCTCTCCCGGCATAATCGCCGCCGTCTGGATGATTCCCGTCAGCTTCGCCTCGAATTGGATCGTTCCGTCCTGGTAAAGATACCAATAGAACCAATAATCATAATTCCCGACGGTCGCGAAAAAGCTGATCACCAACCTGCGGGACCTCCTGACCTCGAACAAGCCGTTACGGAACTCGTAGTGCTTCCATAAGACGCCATAGTCCTCTTCGTGCATGCAGATCGCATTCTTCATGATCTGCGGCTCGCCGAAGCACGATGCGGTCGACACGTCAAAGTATTGGATGTTGCCGAGACAATCGCAACCAAGCTCAAGCGCATTTGCGAGCATGCCCAAGCCATACTCACCAGCATCGAAGGCGGATTTCCAGTAGTGGTTGGTCGAAGGGTCCGCATATGGCACAACCATCTCGGTCACGCTCGCACGATGGATGATCGGACGTTCTCGACCCTGGTCCCGATACGCGAGTTGATGCAGCACCAGCCCTTCGCGCGGCGTAAAGCCGATCCGAAAGCACCAGTTTTGCCACTCGACGGACCACCCGTCGACCTTGAAGCTTGGACCATCAGGTTGCTCGATATGAAGTGGCTTGATGTCAGGTCGCGGCGACGTGTTCAAGTGGCCAGCATAGTTTCTCTTCTTGCTCGGAATCGGAACGACCGGGTCATCATCGACCAGATCGACCACCCGCCCAAGAACGAGATCGACGACCGCTACAACCCCCTCGATCGGGCGTGCATAGGCGTTGTCCTGAACGTGATCCCTGAAATAGCTCACCGCACGGACGATCCGGCGACCGCGCTCGAACTCGTTGTCGAAGAACCCTGACGAAAATGGATCAATCTGCGTCAAGGACATCTGTTCGTCGGTCAGACCACGGCGGCGCATTGCGGCACACCAGCCGGCGTCTGCCTTCACGATCGCTTCACAGCGCACAACGTCTTCAAGCATTATCGGTGGCTGACCGTAAGGCGCCTCCGCAGTAGGCAAGCGTCGTGTTTCCCTGATAGATCGCGCGCCCACATCAACAATGTGTTCGTGCGCCGCGCCATTGGAGATATCTAACGTAACGACAAACGCCAAGCGAGGGAGAGGTTCACCGTCGGCAAAGCGGCGGAGTTCCTGTTTGCCCGGTTCCTCAAGACGCACCACCGGGAACCGGCAACCATCCAAGTCGCTCGAGCTTGCTTTGACGATGTCGCAAGCGGCTTTGATTTCCTCAGGATCGAGGGGATCCAGCGGATACTTGATCGGTTGCCGTCCCTCACTCGGGTGTTTCGTCTGGTCCATTTTGACTTCCCCCATATCGCCCACAGCGAGTGTCTCGTCTCGGGTCCCCATCCCGGCAGACAGGCGGCATTCCGGAACCGAAGCGTCAACAATTTACACAACAGTTGTTATGTTTGTCCAGCCTGCCAGCGAGCGGACTCCAACGCGGCCCGTGAACCTCCACGTCGATCGGCGCTGCAGGAACGGGCGGGCCTCCGCCGCCAGGACCGAGCCTGCCGGCAGGCACGCCGCCCGGAAGCCAGTGGAACGCTGTAGACCTCAACAGCGGACGCGGTTCACGACACGCTTGGCGCCTATCGGGATAGCAGCTGCCCCACCCTGCCCATTGCCGCCGGGCCGCCGCACGACAGCGCCCATTCGAGAAGCGCCTGCCGAACCGTCATGGTTGGAATGCCGTGCAAGGCAAGCCGGTTGAAGGCGAGCGGGCGATCGGCTTCCCGCCTCGGCACCGAGAGATCCGCAAGCACGCGAACGTCATATCCCTGAGCACCCGCTTCAAGGGCTGCAATCAGCACATCCTCCTCAAGCCATGCGCCCCCCAGGAACACAATGCCAGCCTCCCCCGTTGCGAACGACAGCGCGTCTGAACCATCCCGCCACAGGCGCCAAGGATCGACATCCGCGACAGAAAAGAATGTGTCACTCTCTGCCAGTCCCGTGGCATCGTTTGCCCCAACGACGCAGGTACGAATGCCGAAGATGTCGTGAGCCGCCGATAGCAATGACATACTGCTCAGCCACTCTTCCGAATACTGCGCAACTTCGTATGCTACGCAGCGGGCAGGATGAATCAGCAAGACGCGGCTATGACGCGGGTCGGCCAGCATCACGTCTGCTTCAGGTCTGAATGTTCAGCGATGTCTCTAGCACCGGCCCTACAACGCGTGCTTGGCGATACATCGTCGCCAGCACCTCATCTGAATCGTGCAAATAGCCCGCGAGCGCCATGGTCGTCCCGATCGGACGTGGTGACGCGATACGCTCAAGCGGCCAGCCTGCGCGCCGGAGCACACGCTCCATTCGCAAATCGGTTACGGTCACGATCGACTTTGCATCGACGGCACGAATACCTTCAATCATCGCGGCGAACAGCATGAACGTGGCACGGTTCAAACCATGTCGAGCCGAGTCCTCGCCCAGACTTGTATCGACGCAAAAGCGGGAACTCTCAAGAATCGTGTCGCTGCGTGGCATGGGGTGTCCGTCCAACAGCGCCGAAAATGTCTCTCCGAGCATCGTGGGTGCCGTAGTCGGCAGCAATCGGACGCATCCGACGACATCGTCGTTGTCCGACAGCACCAGGAGATAGAAGGGATTCAGCGCATCGAAGACGTCAAGTTCGAGCCCCCCGGAGACAACTACATTCCAGTTCAGGCGATCCTGAAAGACCCGACCGCGTAGCTGATACATAGCCTTGAGCAGACCAAGGTGGCGGCCGAACTGGTGGCTTCGAAGCGCAACGGCTTTCATCATGACCTCTCGCAAATGACACAGAGATCATAAGACCAGAGCGCAACCGCTGGTTCGCCTGTCAAATTCTACAGGAGACAAGCTGGAGCCAGCTAGGAGATCCAAATAGATCAAGCAGGAACCAGTAATCGCGGGTCCACAACGCAGGTACCTGCTTTGTCTATGCGGGTAGTTCTGGTCGGCAAGAAGTCGCCGATCTCGCCGCGCCTACGACGTCGGCCACATTCGGGCCTTTGCTTGAGGAGGGCCACCGATCGATTCGCCGCGATTGACCACCCTCTCGGTCGAGGAAGCGCGCCGCCGCCGTCTAAGGCCAAATCGCGTTCAGCAAATCCAACCGGCCGAGTGCCCCGTCATGCATGAGCATTCGAGCCAGTCTCGGCGTCTGCGTGGGCCGAGGGGATAATGAAGTTCAACAGCTACCAAGTGCGGCTAGCCAAGGCGACGCAGCACCTATCATCCGCGCGCTCTCTTGCGCGCATGAGTCGTTGTGGAATTCGCCTTCCAAGGCCAGGCTGTCCACGTGAACGTAATGCAGCCACCGCACCAAGCGCCACCAAAATCGCTGGCATCGGACTGGCTAGTCTTACAAAGAACCGGCTGGTCAGGCGAGCTCCTCGGCTTGTTTCGCCTCGGCGTCATACAACCGGATCTGCAATACCGGAAAGCGGCGCTTCAGATCCCTGGCGCCAGCCTCGGCGCCCTCTCTCGTCATGAACTCCGTCTTCACGTGGCCATCGACTATTAGCGCGTAGCTATTGTCCGGCAGGCTATTCGACCGATTCGTCCGCAAGGTCCCAGTCCAGTCGCTCCGAGTTACGGTGAGTCTGCACGCCAGGGCAAGAGCGCGGGTTCTGGACGAGACGACAATGGCAGGTAACGCTACTGGATTGCTGTGCCCTCGCCGTCGGGCGCGGCGCCACAAACGGCTACGTATGGTCGCACCCGTCGAAGAACGTACCGAAGAGTCTCGCTTGCTAACCACCACTGCCACGGCTCTTGATCCACACGGCAGCAGCGCCGATCAGCGCTGTCAGCACTCCGCTCCACCAGATCGACCGCGGCCGCGCCGCACTGATCGAGCTGAGGTACAGAAATGCTCCGAGCACGACACCATAGTGCTTGCGAAACTCGCCGCTTCTGCGAGCGATTTCAACGAGGTCCGAAGACTTGGCCTGCTGATCTGCCATTGCGGCCCCCTCATCTGCATTCAGACACCATGAGATGATACGAGTGAGTTGGGTATCGCGTCGAGTCTTATTTCGCCTTTTCCGAATTTTGTGATCGAAGTGCACTCCAGCGGCGCGAGGGATCGAAGCCGCCGGCCGTGACGCGAAGCGGCGCGGTCCACGCGAGCCCGGCCGCATCCTGCGGCGCGCGAGACTGCGCTGCATCGCAAGCCCAGTTCCAGCAATGCCTGCCTCTGCCGATGCCCGCGGACTGGCGACCTATCCACAGGCGCTGCGATACCTGGCCGATCCGATCGGGTAGACTCGCTGGTCACATATCACAACGCCCCTATCCCATCGGCGCCCGACATGACCCTTCAACCAACCCTTGCCGAGATCGCCGGCATGCTGGAGCAATCGCCCGACTACCGGGTGCTGCGCCGGCTGGTTCCACGTGTCGAATTCGCACCGCGCAGCGGACAGCCGGAGAAGACCGCGATCCTGCTCGACGTCGAAACCACAGGCCTCGATACGGCCAAAGACGAGATCATCGAGCTCGGGATGGTCAAGTTCAGCTATCTGGCTGACGGAAGGATCGGCCGGGTGGTCGATACCTTCAGCTGTTTCAACCAGCCGTCGATCGCAATTCCCGCCGAGATCACCGCACTGACCGGCATCACCGACGAGATGGTGGCGGGCCACAGCCTCGATGAAGAGCATATCAACGCGTTCGCGTCCGATGCGGTCGTCGTCATCGCCCACAATGCCGGTTTCGATCGCAAGTTCATGGAGCGTTACGCGCCCCTGTTCGTGCTCAAGGCCTGGGCCTGCTCGGTCAGCGAGGTCGAATGGCGCCGACACGGCTTCGAGGGATCGCGCCTGTCCTATCTTTTGGTGAAGGCCGGCCTGTTTCATGAGGCGCACCGGGCAGTCGACGATTGCCAGGCGCTACTCGAGATCCTGGCAATGACCCTGCCCGAGCTCGATCGCACCGTGCTCTCGGTCCTACTCGAGCGCGCCCGCCGCAGGACGATCAGGATCTGGGCCGAGCAGTCGCCCTTCGAACTCAAGGACGCGCTCAAGCGGCGCGGCTACCGCTGGAGCGACGGCGCCGATGGCCGGCCGCGGTCCTGGTACATCGACGTCGATGATGGCAATCAGGCCGCCGAGATCGCGTATCTGCAGGAAACCATCTATCAACGGAACGCCGGAATCCGGACCCAGATCCTGACCGCGTTCGACCGTTTTTCCGCGAGAATCTGAACGCCCCCGCGCGTCAGCCGGGAAACTGCGGTTGGATCAGCGATACGATCATCCGTCACCCGCCCTTGTGAAGCCATGATTGAATTGCGAGATCTCGCCTATGTCCGGCTCGGCGCCTCCAATCTCGAGGATGCGCAGAGTTTCGCAACCAGAAGCCTCGGCCTGCAGATTGGCGAGCAGGCGAAGGCTGCACTCTATTTGCGCCCGGATGACCGCGCGCACACGCTCTGCTATTTCGAAGGCGATCCGCGGGATCAAACGGTAGCCTTCGAGGTCACCGACGAGGACAAGCTCAATGCTGCCGGCGCGACACTCGATGCGCTCGGCCATGCCGTCCACGCCGGCACAGCAGACGAGTGGGCGCTGCGCAAGGTCAAGGCCTTCATCGGGTTCAGGGACCCGACTAGCAACCAGGTCGAGCTCGTGGTGCGTCCCGAGCGCAGCGGGAAACGGTATTTTGCGACCCGTGACGCCGGAATCACGGGCTTCAGCCATGTGGGTCTGTTTACTACCGATCCAGTGCGGGACGAGCAGTTCTGGACCCAAGTCTGCAACGCCCGGGTCAGCGACCGCATCGGCGACATCGCATTGATGCGCGTCAATGCGATCCATCACACCGTGGCACTGGCGCCAGGACGAGGCCCGGGCGTTCATCACATCAACCATCAGGTCGAGAGCAACGACGATGTGTTGCGCTCATACTACCACCTGTCCGGTCAACGTGTTCCGATCGTGTTCGGTCCTGGGCGCCACCCGACCTCCGGTGCACGCTTCCTGTATTTCCAGGGCCCCGACGGCATGGTTTTTGAATACTCCGTGGGCGTCGACGAGATCGAGGACGAGGAAGGTCACAAGCCGCGACAGTTTGGCTTCGAACCATCTAGCCTTTGCATGTGGGGCGCGAAATCGGCACGTCCACGTTAGCGATACCGATAGCGCGCCCACTCCAAAGCTAGGATTTCGAACTCAAAGTCTTCAGTACGGCCAGACACTCGGACGTCATGCTTTGCATGATATCGCGGACGGGCCGTTCAACCTTGATGCTCCCAACAATTTGTCCTGACATATAACCCATGTAATCGACCGCATTGGCCAGTTCGAGCCGCTTGAGCGCCGGGGCCACAAGCAGCTTTTGTGCTGCGAGCGGCAGTGGCTCTGGCGCGTCGGGCGCGTCCCATGCGTCTGTCCACTTGTTCCGCAAGCCACGCAGTGGCTTTCCGGTATCGTATTTGCGCTGGATCGCGTCCTGCGAGCGCGCCGCGATGAACCGCTTGCGCATATCGGGAGAAAGCTCGCTCTCCGAAGAGCCGAGCCAGATCGTGCCGCACCAGACCCCCTCGGCTCCCAACGCGAAGGCGGCTGCGAGATGACGGCCGCTGCCGACGCCTCCCGCAGCGAGCACCGGGATCGGCGTAACTGCTTCGACGACCTCCGGCCAAAGCACCATCGAGGAGATCGTGCCGGTGTGCCCCCCCGCCTCGCTTCCCTGCGCCACGATCAGATCGACGCCCGCCTGCACATGCTTGAGCGCATGCTCGGCGCTACCAGCCATCGCACCAACCTTGATACCGCGGCTGTGCAACCTATCGACGACGTAAGCCGGTGGCGCTCCCATCGCGCTCAGCACGAACTTCGCCTGCGGATGGCGAACGACGATCTCCAGAACCTCAAGAACACCCTCCTCGGTGTGCCCATGGCCAGGCGCCTTCTCCCGAAGCATTTCCGCTTCGACCTCTGGCGGCAGCGGAGGAATCCCAGCGTCATGCAGAACTTTCTCGACGAAATCGAGATGCGCCTTCGGTAGCGCCTTGAGGCGCTCGGACATTGGCGTGACCTGCCCGACCTTGTTGGCGAACAGGACGTCGATGCAATAAGGGCGCCCGCCTGTCTTCTCGTCCATGTCGGTGAGGATGCTTTCGAGCTCGGCCGGCTGATAGTAGCTGGCCGCCAGCGCCCCCATGCCGCCGGCATTGGTGACCTCGATCGCAACCTCCGGCTTGTGCGTAAAGCCGAAGATCGGAACCTCGATCCCGAACATTTCGGTAATGCGGTTGTGCATCTGCACTCCAGGTGTTCGCGTTGCAGGCTTTACTCAGGTCCGACTGAACCTGGGCTTGCGCTTTTCCTTGAACGACATCGTCGCCTCCTTGTGGTCGGCAGTCTCGAATGTTACCTGCTCCAGCGCCATCGATGCCTCCAGCAGCATGTTCACCCGATCCTTCACGATCTGGTTGATCGACAACTTGGTCCAGCGGATCGCCCAGGTCGGCCCGTTGGCGAGCTCGACCGCGATCGAGCGGGCCTTCGCGAGCACTTCTCCACGCGGAACGACGTGATTCACCAGCCCGATCCGCTCGGCCTCCGCGCCCTTCAGCAGCGTCCCGCGGATCAGAAATTCCTTGGCCTTGTTGATGCCGACCAGCAGTGGCCAAATCACCGTGCCACCGTCACCGGCGACCAGGCCGACGCGCGAAACGTGGGTATCGCCGATCCGGGCGTCCTCGGCCATGACGGTGACGTCGCAGAGCAGCGCGTGCGTCGCCGCAAGGCCGATGGCGTCGCCGTTAATGGCAGCGATGATCGGCTTGTCCAGCTCGAGTTGGCGGGTCACGCCGCGGCGGCTGATCATGGGATCGTGGACCTCGCCCTCTTCAAGCACGTCGCCGCCGGGCCGTTCGGACATCGCCTTGACGTCTCCACCGACGCTGAAGAAATCCCCGGCGCCGGTCAGCACTACCGCATTGACGGCGTGATCGTCGGCAAGGTCATCCCAGATCGTCCGCAACTCGCGGATAAGCTTCTGATTGATGGCGTTGCGCGCCTGCGGGCGGTTCAAGGTCACGGTCGCCACCTTGTCGGCAACCTCTACCGAGAGGCATTCGTATCTGGCGTAAGGGTTCATGATCAACTCCAATCAGGACAGTGTGTTCATTGAGTACTCGCGTGATCGCTTTGCAGCAGCCGTGGCGTCGTTCCGGTTACAACGCCCGCGCAATCAGTTCCTTCATGACCTCGTTGGAGCCGCCCCAGATCTTTTGAATGCGGCCATCGCTCCACATCCTTGCGATCGGGTATTCGAGCATATAGCCGTAACCGCCGTGCAGCTGCATGCAGTTGTCGATGATCTCGCACTGCTTCTCGGTCGCCCACCATTTCGCCATCGCCGCGGTCTCTGCATCGAGCGTTCCAGCGATCAGCCGGTCGATGCATGTCTCGACGAAGGTGCGCGTGACGGACACGGCGGTCTTGGCCTCGGCAAGCACCATCCGCGTGTTCTGGAAATCGATCAGACGCTTGCCGAACACCTCCCGCTCCTTGACATAGGCGACGGTTTCGGTCAGCGCGGCTTCGCTCAAAGCGAGCGCCTGCATCGCGATATTGATGCGCTCCTTGGCGAGTTGCTCCATCAGCTGATAGAATCCACGCCCCTCGACTGCCCCAAGCAGATTGTCGACGGGCACGCGCGCATCATCGAAGAACAGCTCGGCCGTGTCCTGGGCCTTGAGGCCAACCTTGTCGAGCCGGCGTCCGCGCCGGAATCCGGCCGTCTTCTCGGTTTCGATGACCAGGAGGCTGAAGCCGCGAACGCCATTGTCGTCAGCCGTATCGGTCTTGACGGCGAGACAGATCAGTTCCGCCGTGTGGCCGTGGGTGATAAAAGTCTTCTGCCCATTGACGACATACTCGTTGCCGTCCCGGCGCGCATGGGTCCTGATCGCCCTGACATCGGATCCGGCGCCCGGCTCGCTCATTGCGAGCGCCGCGACCAGATCGCCGCTCGCCATGCGCGGCAGCCATCGGCGCTTCTGCTCCTCGGTGCCATACTGCGTGAAATACGGCGCCAGGATCACATTCTGCAGCGGGATGCTGAAATCGGGAAACGCGATCCGCGCCAGTTCCTCGATGATGACGGCCTCGTGCCGGAAGTCGCCACCGCCGCCACCATACTCCTCCGGCGAACTGGCGCACAGCAGACCGAGCGCGCCTGCCCCGCGCCATAGATCGCGGTCGATGTAACCTCTCGCGCGCCAGGCGTCGGCATTGGGTGCGACCTCCGCTGCGAGGAAACGGCGAACGGTCACGCGAAACAGATCAAGCTCGGCGGCGTCACGCGTCGCGGTCATGCGCTGATCCAGGTTCATTGACTGGCAAGCGGGCAACCGCCCTGATCGAGCGGTCGTACCGCCTTATCCGCCGGGATCACGGCGATCTGCTTGTAATAATCCCAAGCCGCCCTGGATTCCTTCGGCGACTTCACCTCGAAGAGGTAGAGATCCCGGAGCACGCGGCCATCGGCGCGCAGCCTGGCATTGTGGGACATGAAGTCGTTGATCGGCATCTCCCGCATCTTGGCCATCACCTTGTCAGGATCCTTGGAGCCGACCGCTTTGACTGCCTTCAAATAGTGATTGACGACGCTGTAGGCGCCGGCCTGCACTTGCGTCGGCATCGCCTTCATCCGCTCGTAAAACCGCTTGGCGAATGCACGCGTCTCATCGTTCTGGTCCCAGTAAAACGCCTCGGCAACGATAATGCCCTGGGAATCCTTCAGACCGACGCCGTGAATAGCGTCGATCGTGGCCATCAGCGCCGCGAGGCGCTGGCCCCGTGATTTCAGGCCGAACTCCTCGCCCTGCTTGAGAACGGTGGCAAGATCGGCGCCTGCTTCGACGACGCCAATCACTTTCGCGTTGGAGGCTTGCGCCTGCAACAGGAACGACGAGAAGTCCGTCGCGCCTGTCGGCGTCCGCACAGAGCCGACCACCGTACCTCCACCGGCCTTGACCGCCGCTGATGCGTCGCCTTCAAGGCTCGCGCCGAACACGGTGTCGTTGGTCAGGAAGAACCATGAGTTCTCGCCGCGGCTGACGAGTCCGCTGGTCGGCCCATGTCCCAGCGAATAGGTGTCATAAGTCCACTGCGCCACGTAGGGCGAGCATTTTGTGCCGGTAAGTTCCGAACTCGCCGCCGCATTGAACAGCGCGAGCTTCTTTTTGGTCCTGGTCATGTCGGCAATTGCCAGGGCAAGGCCGGAGAAAGGTACGTCGATGATCGTGTCAACGTTCTCCTCGTCGTACCACTTCCTCGCGATCGCAACACCGACGTCGACCTTGAGCTGGAAATCCGCCGAGACGATCTCGACCGGCTTGCCGAGCACAAGTCCCGCATCCTCAGCGGCGAGCTTCGCCGCCTCGACACTGCCTCGCCCACCGGCCGCGGAATAAACCGACGACTGGTCGCCGAGAACGCCGATCTTGACGGGCGTGTCTTCGCTGGCCTGCGAGGCCGTCGGCGCCGCGACCAGCAGCGCGATGACCCCGATCCCGGTCCATCTCCAAAGCATGCTCACCTCCCTACCGTTGTTTGATTATTGGGCTTGCGTCGCCATGATGGCATAATTTGTCGGACGTTCAACAAAATTATTTGTTGCCTTCTTCAGGCGTCGCCTTAGGATCGTTCTGAAAAAAGCTGCGGAGCAAGGCGCTCGATGCAACCTGGCGCGATGGAACACGCAAGTCGCCGTGGACCGCGGTCAGGGCTCAAGCGGCTGGTCGAACTAGCCTGCAATGGCCTGGGAGAAGGACGAAGGTGGCGGAAACGATCTTCGAAGCATTTCGCGCGAGTACGGCCGCAGCGCCGGACAACGCCTTCATCTGCGTGCCGGCCGGTACCTCCTACGCCCCCGATGGAATTGAGTGGACCGATCATGAGGTCATGCAGCGCGTAGCGGCTCTCACCGAATGCTACGGGCGCGCCGGATACGGGCTCGGGCATCGCGTCGCTTTACTCGTCGAGAACAGACCCGACTATTTTCTGCACTTGCTCGCGCTCAACGCCGTGGGAGCAAGCGTGGTGCCCGTTAATCCCGATCACCGGCACGCCGAACTGCTCTACCAGATGCGGCATAGCGGCGTCGTCCTCGCAGTCGCCCTTCCCCATCACGTCGAGCGGCTGGCCGCGGTTGCGGCCGAACTGGCGGGCCAGTTCGTCGTCCTCGCCGTAGACAGCTTGCCGGAACGGCTGCCCTCGCCGGCACGACCGGCTGCCATCGGCACGTTCGATCTAAATACCGAGGCAGGGATTTTCTATACATCCGGCACGACTGGCCGGCCGAAAGGTTGCGTGACCACAAACGACTATTGGCTCTCCGCCGGGGACTGGTTTTTTACTCTGGCTAGAAGCGGTGGCCGCTTTTCGATCGCACCAGGGCAGGACCGCCTGTTCAACCCGATGCCGGTCTTCCACGTTCATGCCGGCGTGGTCGCCTTGATGCCGATGCTCCTGTCGCGGGGGTGCGTGATTCGCCCCGAGTATTTTTCGGCCAAGCGCTGGTGGAACGAGGTATCAACCAGCCGGGCGACCATTGTGCATTACATCGGAGCCGTCCCACAGGCCTTGGTCGCCCTAGACAGATCGGCAGACGAACGTGCGCATGGTGTCCGATTTGGCTTTGGCGCAGGAATGGAGCCCGCCATTCACCGTGAATTCGAGGACCGCTTTGGCATTCCTCATCTCGAGGTCTGGGGCATGACTGAGGTTGGACGCTGGACGGCAAACGATCGCGACCCTCGCCCGATCGGCGTTCGGGCGATCGGGCGAGCAGTTGCTCCACTCGAGGCAAGGGTCGTCGATGAACGCGACGGCGACGTTGTTGCAGGAGCCGAAGGCGAGCTTGTCGTCCGGTTGGCCGGCGAAGATCCCCGCAAGGGCTTCTTTGCCGGCTATCTCGATGACGAGGCCGCAACCGAGACCGGGTGGAGCGGAGGCTGGTGGCATTCGGGCGACATTGTTCGGCAGGACGAAGACGGGATCATCTATTTCGTCGATCGACGCAAGAACATGATCCGGCGGTCTGGCGAAAATATTGCGGCCACCGAAGTGGAAACCGTACTTTGCCGACATCCCGCGGTTGATCAGATTGCGGTTCTGGCCGTCCCTGACGAAAAGGCGGGAGAAGAGATCTTTGCCTGCGTCGTCCCGGTCGCGGGCCGTACAGGCGACTACCAGCTTGCGCATGACATCGTCAACTATTGCAGGGAGCAGCTCGCTTTCTACAAGGCTCCCGGATGGATTCTGTTCCTCGACCGGATGCCCGTCACTGCTACGCAAAAGATCAACAAGGCGCAGATCTTCGCACCCGGCCTGGATCCCCGGACCCTCACCGGCGCGATCGACCTGCGCGGAGCGAAGAAACGCGGCTAGCTACAAACTCCTCAGCTTGTCGCTTTTTTTGACGGAATGAACGCGTCGAGAAGGTCGTGACAGGCCGCTTCCCCCTCTGCGGCGGATATCGTTTTTGGGTCGGCAGCCCAGCCGGACCACAGACCTTCGGTCAGCTGAGTGAGTGTGATCGCAAGACGGTCAGGATTGATTTTAGCGCCCCGCGCACTCGCGGCGCGCTGCATGAGATTGGCCAAGCCACGGCGATAAGGCCGGTTCAGCTTGTGATAAATCTCGGCAAGATCAGGAGACCAACGCGACGTGCTGGCCAAAGCGACCCAGACCAGAACCCTTTCTGCAGTGAACACAGGCGCGCGAAAACTCGCACTGACGATAGCATGCAAGCGGTCCAGGGGATCCCGGCCGGCGGCCTCCGCCGCAGCTCTTGTCGCCTGTTCAAAGTCCTTGGCCACTTCCCCTACTGCGTGAAGCAGCAGCGCGTCTTTCCCTGGAAAATAGTGCCCGATCAGACCACGCGAAAAACCGGCCGCCTCGCAGATGGTCGCCACGGTCACATCCTTGTAGCCACGCTCCGCGATCGCCTTCATGACCGCGATCACGAACTCCTGTCGCTTTGCTTCCTGATCGGACGAGCCCACCGGGCGTCCCCGAGCCCGCTTTTCCGCCTTCTGCAAGCAACGATCTCCTCTTCCGGGCTCACCGCGCACACTAAACCATCGAATTTATTTGGATGTCCATTCAATTTCGTATGCAGGCCTGCTGCGAGAGCCTACGCGCTGAAGCCGTTTCGTGAAACCATGCCTGGTCGCTTCCCGCCAACCATCAGGAATTCTGCAAACCCTCACACGTTGAGTTCACCCAACGTTGACCACCTTGCAGCCTCATCCTGATCGGAGCTGTGTTTTCGTTTGCCTCTCTGCCTATCCTGCCGCGCTTCTGGCAGTGGTCATCGGCCTCGAACACTTTCATCGCGGCAGACATGGGTATGCGAATGAAACGGCCGCTAGAGGTGCTGGCGGTCGCCCGGGCGTCTTCGCCGCAAGAGCCGGAACGAATCATGCGCGCAATGTCCGGCTGCCCGTAATTTGCTACGGGCAAGCATCCACCGACGGTTTGCAAAATGAGTTGGGTGTTTCGTCGAGGCCAATTTCGTATTTTTCGAACATTGTGATCGCGACATGCCATGTCGCGCCCCGGGCAATACACTTTGCTGGCAAGTGTTGTCTCTAGCCGGCCTACTGGTCTTTCTCCCGGCCGCCAGCGCTATCCTCGCTCATGCCTCGATACAACACTCCGCTCATGGTTGTGCGACGGAATTGCGGAGCTCGATCGAGTTCAGTCAGACGTACACAGCGCGAAACGAAACAGGCGAGAACCGTCCTAAGAACCTACGCCACGCTGCGCGATTGCAGCCGATCGCCCACTCCCGCTCAATCGCGCTCAGGCAGTCCATTTATTACCTCAGACGGGCCGGTTGATGCGTTTCACACCGTTGACGAGTTGGCGGCTCGACGTTCGACAAACAAATGCAGTCGTTGGTGGCGTGGCCTTCATAGGATTGCGGGTTTGAGTTTTGTCAACGCGCCTTAAAATAGCAACCACCCCGATCGCACAGATGTCCGATTTGCGCGCCCTATTGGCATTCGCCGGCCTCCTACCCTCGAAAATGCTGTTTGAGCTGTTTCAAGCCAAGATGCGAAGGGTGGGTCAAAGGACGTCAGCATGCGCCATGAGGTACCGTGGGGCTGATACCATCAACCGCTGTTGCGCAGGAATACGTAGTCCGCCGAATAGGGCGCGCTACGGTAATCCCCGACTCTCTCGCACGAGCCCCGCGCGACCCCGCCCTCGGTGTTGATGCGCTGGACAACGGTCGCGGCCGACAGCACACCGTTACCGCGCCGATCGACCACTTCGAGCTCGAGCGACGGAATGTCGTTCGAGGTCGCGCCGGGCGCGCTGGCGACGACCTTACCCTTCACGGCGCTACCGTCCGTGAGCTCCCAACTCGGTCCGCCGTAATGCCGTCCAATCGACTTTCCGTCCAGCATGAGCGTCGCAATCGGCTCGCGCAATTGCCAAGTCAGCGCGCGAACTCTCGATTGGGATTTCCCGACGTCCAGCTTGCATTCGTAGACCTGCGCGCCCTCGGCATGGAGGGTAGTGATAACGGTCCTGTCGCGCACCGCAATTGCCAACGGCTCTTGCGCCGCCGCCCTGCCGATGAGGGCGGCAAAAGAAACGGCGCTAACGAACGCTGTCGGATTCTTCATCGGTTTTCCTCGACTTGGTTGCAGCTGTAACGTGTGGGCTGACGGCGGCGAAGCCGGACTGCTCGCCAGGTCTAGCGCTCGCGCAAAACTTCCTGGCGGTAGCGCAGCAATGGCGAAAGCAGATAGCTCAGGACCGTCCGCGATCCCGTCTTGATCTCCACGGTCACCGCCATGCCGGGCGACAGGTTAACGACTCTGTCGTCGATCTGCATTTTTGCGCGATCGAGCGAAATGCGCGCGCTGTAGTTCAGTTCCTGGCCCTTCGGCTCGCTGGTTTCGTTCTGCGTCCCCAGAGTGCGATCGCTGGAGCGATCCTGCTGGCGATCGCGGATCACGGCGTCCTGCGAAACCAACAGCACCTGACCATGCAGTAGCCCGTAGCGGGTAAAATTGAAGGTATCGATCTTGATCTCGGCTTGCTGTCCGGCATGGACAAAGCCGATGTCGTGATTCGACACCATGGCTTCGATTTCCAGCCGGCTGTCGCTCGGCACGACCACCAGCAGCGACTGCGCCGGCGTAACCACGCCGCCGACGGTATGGATCGCGAGCTGCTGCACCACGCCGTCGACGGGGGCCGTCAGCTGCTGAAGCCTGGTCCTCTGCTCGGCCTTGATCAGGTCCTGCGCGAGCCCGTTCGCCTTCTGCTCGGACTTGGCCAGTTCGTCGGAAAGCGTATGCCGATACTCCGCCACCGCTTGCCCGCGGGTCTCGCGGATCGCTGCGATCGCCGCCTCGGTCTCATGCAGATGGCTGTTCTGCACGTTGTATTCTTCCTGTTGCTCGACCAGCAGCTGGAGCACCTCGAAATAGCCGAGCTTCGAACCCAGCTCCTTCTCGACCAGCGTCTTACGAATGTCGACGCGCGACTGGATTACCGGAATAATCGTCTCGAGTTTGTGGATTGTCGCCGATGCGGTGGCTTGTTCGGCCTCCTTCTGCGCTTGCTGGCGCAGGAGTGCCGCGATCTTGGCGCGATGCTCGGTCACCTGGTTCAGCAATAACTGACGCTGGGCCGCAACCAGTTCCGGGTCGGCCTCGGCGGGTGGCATGAAGTCGGCAGCAGGATCCTCGCTACCGGTGAGCGCCGCGCGCACGCGCGCGATGTTGAGCCGCTCGGCCAGCAGATCGTTGCGCAAATGATCGCGCTCCGCCGCGTTCACGGTCGGGTCAAGTTCGATCAGCACCTCGCCGGCCCTCACCGCCTGCCCGTCCTGTACCCGGATCGACCGCACGACGCCGGTCTCGAACGGCTGCACCACCTTGGTGCCGTCGCCCGGCAGGATTTTTCCGGTCGCCGAAGCCACGATATCGATGGTACCCCACCAGGCCCAGAGCAAGGCCGCGCAAAACATCAGGGCGATGCTGGCCGCGGTCGCCCGGCCGACCGGCGACGGTGGCGTCTCCACGATCTCGAGCGCCGCCGGTAGAAACGCCAGCTCCTCAGTGCTCTTGCGTTGCGCAGGGAGGAACGAGATCACGCGTGGCGCGGATCCGGCGGCAACAGCCGCTTCAGACGACTTCATGGAACCCTCCTTGCAACCGGTGCAGCGACGCGTAGCGGCCGCCGGTCTTGATCAGCGTGTCGTGGCTGCCGTCCTCGACCAGGCGACCGCGATCGAGCGTGACGATGCGGTCCGCCGTGCGGACGGTCGAGAGCCGGTGTGCGATCACCAACACCGTCCGCCCCTTGGCGATGTCCTTCATGTTCTGCTGAACGATGCGTTCGCTCTCGTAGTCCAGCGCGCTGGTCGCCTCGTCGAAGATCAGGATGCGCGGATCGCCCACCAGCGCACGCGCAATGGCGATGCGCTGCCGCTGGCCGCCCGAAAGCGTCGAACCGCGCTCGCCGACCACGGTGTCGTAACCCTCGGCAAGCTCGAGGATGAAGTCGTGCGCTCCCGCGAGCCGAGCCGCCGCAACGATGCGTTCCATCGGCATGGTCGGATCGGCGAGCGCAATATTGTCGCGCACCGAACGGTTGAACAGCACGTTCTCCTGCAACACGACGCCGATCTGACGGCGCAGCCAGGCCGGATCGGCCATCGCGAGGTCCATGCCGTCCACCAGCACGCGCCCGCGCTCCGGGACATAGAGCCGCTGCACCAGCTTGGCGAACGTGCTCTTGCCCGAGCCCGAGGGCCCGACGATACCGACGGTCTGGCCGGCCGGCACATCGAACGAGACATCGTGCAGCACCTCCTGTCCGTCAACGCGGTAGCGGAACGAGACATGGTCGAACCTGATGTCGCCGCGGATGGCCGGCAGCCGCGCCCGCCCGGCCGAATAGGTCGGCTCGGCGGTGGTGTTGAGGATGTCGCCGAGCCGCGCGATCGACAGCCGCGCTTGATGAAAATCCTGCCAAATCTGCGCCAGGCGCAGCACCGGCGCGCTCACCCTGCCGGCCAGGATGTTGAAGGCGACGAGCTCGCCGACCGAAAGATCGCCGTCGATGACGAGCCTGGCGCCGCAGTACAGGATGCTCGCCGTGACGATCTTGCTGACCAGCTGCACCGTCTGGCTCGCGCTGTTGCCGAGACTGAGGACGCGGAAGCTCGCCGCAACATAGCCGGCCAGTTGCTCTTCCCAGCGGCGCTGCATCTGCGGCTCGACCGCCATCGCCTTGAGCGTCTCGATGCCGGTGACGCTCTCGACCAAAAACGCCTGGTTCTCGGCGCCGCGGCGGAATTTCTCGTCGAGCCGTCGCCGGAACAGCGGCGTCGCTCCTGCCGATATCACGATGTAGAAGGGAAACGAGCCGATCACGATCCACGTCAGCAGCGGTGAATAGAAGAACATCACGCCCAAGAAGACGAACGTGAAGAACAGGTCGATCAGCAGGGTCAGCGCTGAGCTGGTGAGAAAATTGCGGATGTTCTCCAGCTCGCGCACCCGCGCCACCGAATCCCCGACGCGACGGGCCTGGAAATAGGCCATCGGCAAAGCCAGCAAATGGTGAAACAGCCGCGCGCCGAGTTCGACGTCGATCCGATTAGTGGTGTGGGAAAACAGATAGGTGCGGAGGATTCCGAGCACGGTCTCAAAGACCGAGATCGTCACTAGTCCGAGAACCAGGACATCGAGGGTGGTCAGCGACCGGTGCACCAGCACCTTGTCGATCACCACCTGGTAGAACAGCGGCGAAACCAGGCCGAACAGTTGCAGGAAGAACGATGCGACCAGCACCTCGCCCAGCAGATGACGATATTTGTGAATCGCGCCCATGAACCAGACGATGTCGAAGCGGCGGGTGATGTCCGACAGACCGGCGCGGCGGGTCATCAGGATCAATTGACCATCCCAAATCGAAACCAGCTCGTCCCGCGTCATGAGCGCGGGCCGCGCCGCCGGCGCCTGCACCAGAACCTTGCCCTCGGCGGCCTTGGCAACCAGCATGAATCCACCGTCGCGCAGCGCCGCGATGGCGGGCAAGGGTGTGCTGCCAAGCCTGGACCAGTCGGTCCGGCAAGCCCGTGCCTTGAGCCCGAGGCCTTTGGCGCACCGGATCATCTCCGCTGCGCCGATCTTATCCGTGCCCAGCCGATGCGCGATCTGTCCGGCATCGGCCGCAACCCCCTGGAGATGCAGCAGCGTCACGAGGGCTTCGAGACCTTGGTCAACGGGTCTCGTGCTGTTGGTTTCGTTGCTCATGTATGCTCTCCAGGGTGATGTTGCGTCAGGCTGCGTGCGGCTGCGCCAGCAGCGGTTGCTGGCCGGGCGCAGGATCGGCAAGCGGGGCGCCACCGAAACCAACACCCGTCGAGACCAGACTCGAGGCCATGAACTGGCCCAGCAGGGCAGCACCCGCCACAGGCTGAGTGTTACTCCCGGCGCCGCCGGGATTCGCCACCGCGTGGAACACGAAGTTGTTGCCGGTGCCACCGTCGAGGACGTCGGTACCGCCATTGCCAATCAGGGTGTCATCGCCTGCGCCGCCGCTCAGAGTGTCGTTGCCGCGGCTGCCGATAAGGATGTCGTTGCCGTCGCCGCCATTGGCGATGAACTGCATCGCCCCTCCGAGCCCGAAGGCGTTGATGACGTCATCGCCACCGAGGCCGTTGATCACGATGCGATCGTTGGCCTCGAAGCCGGTGATCGTGACGTCGGTGGCCAGGCCCGACACCGTGATCACGCCGTTGTTGTCGTTGATCGAGATCGCGTCGTCGCCATTGGTGGCGTTGATCACCACTGTGTCGACCTGACCATCGCCCTGTCCGCTACCGACAGGCGCTGACAAGTCGATCGCAACACGCTTCACGTCGGTCTTGGACAGATCATTGACCGTGATCGTGTCGGCGCCGCCCAACGCGTTGACATCGATCGTCTCGATGCTCTTCAGGTTCATGCTGACGGCGCCGACGTCACGGTTGAGGGTCGCCCCCTTGCCGTTCGCCGAGATGTCGATGTTCTCGTTGATGTTGGCACCATTGAACAACAGGGTGTCGTTGCCTGCCCCGCCGTCGACCGTGTCGCTGCCGTCGCCGGGGTTCCAGACGAAGGTGTCGTCGCCCGCCCCCATCGATGCCACGTCGTTGGCGCGGCCACCGATGACAAGGTCGTTGCCCGCGCTGCCGAAGATGGTGTCATTGCCATCGCCGCCGTTGAGCGTGAGGTTGACCTGGCCGGCGCGAACCGCCGAAGCATTGATGATGTCGTTTCCAGCACCGCCGTTGACGACAACCGAGTCGATGCCGGCATCGACGCCACTGACCGTGACCTGCGCCGCCAATCCGTTGACGACCACCGACGAGCCGTTGCTGCCGACACTGATGCGGTCATCGCCTACCGTGCCATTGACATTCACGGTGTCCGCCACGCCGTCACCCTGACCGCTGCCCGGCGTCGCCGACAGATCGATTGCGATCTGCTTTGCGTCGGTTCCGGAGAGATCATTGACTGTGACGGTGTCGGCACCGCCGAGGGTCGCGAGCTGGATGCGCTCGATACCGCCGAGGTCCATGGTCACATTGCCGACATCGCGGAACAGCCGCACCCGCGAGCCATTGGCCGAGATGTCGATGTTCTCGGCGACATTGGCGCCGTTGAACACCAGGGTATCGGTGCCTGCCCCGCCTTCGACCGTGTCGCTGCCGT
Source organism: Bradyrhizobium sp. USDA 3240 (assembly GCF_054063295.1). Lineage (NCBI taxonomy): Bacteria > Pseudomonadati > Pseudomonadota > Alphaproteobacteria > Hyphomicrobiales > Nitrobacteraceae > Bradyrhizobium > Bradyrhizobium sp. USDA 3240. The sequence goes on along the minus strand of NZ_JBSSGD010000002.1, from coordinate 7,869,595 downwards.
CGCCCGGATTCCAGACGAAGGTATCGTTGCCGTTGCCGAGCAGCGCGGTATCGTTACCGCGACCGCCAACGACGGTGTCGTTGCCGTCGCCTCCGATCAGGATGTCGTTTCCGGCGCTGCCGGTGATGATGTCGTTGCCGGCACCGCCGTCGATGGTGAGCCCGATCACCCCGGCAGCAAGGCCGGCAGCGGTGATGACGTCGTTGCCGGCGCCGCCCTCGACGGTGAGTTGGTCGTTGGCCCCATCGGCGCCGGCAAGGGTCACCGCTGCGGGCAGGCCGGTGACGGTGACCGAGCCCGCCGCTCCCGCCACCTGAATGTTGTCGCTGCCGTTGGTGCCGTTGACGGTCACGCTATCGGCCGCGCCGTCGCCCGCACCGCTGCCGGGTTGGCTCTCTAGGTCGATCGCGACCTGCGTGACGCCGGTACCGGTGAGGTCGCCGACATTAACGGTGTCGGCACCGCCGAACGCGTTGAAATCGATTTTCTCGATTCCGTTGAGATCCATCGTGATGTTGGCGACATCGCGGCTGAACCTCACCCGGCCGTGGTTGGCCGTGATACTGACGTTCTCGCTGACGTTGGCGCCGTTGAACACCAGCGTATCGGTGCCGTCCTGACCTTCGACCGTGTCGCTGCCGTCGCCCGGGTTCCAGATGAAGGTGTCGTCGCCGGTGCCGCCGAGCAGGGTGTCGTTGCCGCGGCCGCCGGTGATGATGTCGTTGCCGGCGCCGCCGATCAGCATATCGTTGCCGGCGCCGCCGGTGATGGTGTCGTTGCCGTCGCCGCCATCGACGGTGATGTTGATCAGGTTCGCGAGACCGTTGCCGGCGGTGAAGACGTCGTCGCCGCCGTTCATGTTGAGCACGAAGTTCTCGGTGGTGCCGATGTCGAGCGAGAATGGCGCCGGGCTGATCCTGTCGAAGCGCACGCGGCTGCCGTTGGCCGTGAGCGTGAAGACTTCGGCCCCGTTGCCGCCGTTGACCTCGGCGGTATCGATGCCGTCGCCGCCTTCCATCAGGTCGGTCCCCTCACCCGGGTTCCAGATCATGAGGTCGTTGCCGGCCCCACCGAACATCTGGTCGTTGCCGGTGCCGCCGATAAGGGTGTCGTTGCCGTCACCGCCAAACAGGAGATCGTCGCCACCCTTGCCCTGCAGGATGTCGTTGCCGGCGCCACCGAACAGCTGATCGTTGCCCGAGCCGCCGATGAGGGTGTCGTTGCCTGCGCCGCCGAACAGCTGCACGGCCGGCATTGCGCCATTGCTCTCGTCGACCGCGATCGTGTCGTTGCCGGCCTGGCCGAACACCTGGATCGTGGCGGTGTTGGCAACCGTCGGTCGGCCGCCGAGGATGGTCACGGCGCCGCCGTTAATGAGAATGTTGCCGGCCGCATCGCGGCTGGCGATGATGGAGTTATCGAGGGAGTCGTCGAACACCGTCAGCACGCCGGAGCCTGCCGAAAAACTGGCTGTAATTGCCATTGTAGCGGTCCTTTCGAGGATTGATGAATCAGCGCGAACGCTCATTCCTGGGGTGGGTGGTTTCTTTGGTGCCAACGCCCGATCTGGTAGCCATTGTCACCTCCGTAATCTTGACGCGCGTATGCACGGCTGCGGGCCACCAGAAATGGCGGCGCTGCACTACGGAAGTATTTCAGGCAACGGTATTCGTGTTACGGCTGTAACTTGGCCGGCGTTCGCAGGCAGCGGTCCAATGCCGCAGCAAGTTCGGCGTTATCCAGCGGCCAGTGCAGCACTTCGGAGATGCCGGCGTCCGTCAGCAAATCGACGCTGACATCGGCGGCAGTCGCGACGGCAAGCAACACAGGCTGCAACGGCGATACAGCGTGCAGGGCTCGCGCCAATTCCACCCCGCCCTGGGGTCGTGAGGCGTGACCGACCAGGATGATATCGAATCGAGCAGAGTCAGAACGGCATGCAGCAAGGGCATCAGCCGCAACCTCAAATCCGACCGGCTCGTATCCCAGCGCCGCCAGCTTCTCTTCATCGCGTAGCAAGCGTTCTCGCTCGCTTTCGACGATCAGCACCGTCTCGCCGCGTCCGAGCGGAAGCGCCGGCAATCCGTCAGCCGCGATGGAAGCCGCCGCCACAGCGGGCAGCCAAACTTCGAACCGGCTACCACAGCCAGGTTCGCTCTGAACGTTGATGGCTCCATCATGATCGCGGACGATCTCGCGAACCGTTGCAAGACCAAGGCCAGTTCCTGCCACGCGCGTCGTGAAGAACGGCTCGAACATCCGCCGCGCCACGCGTTCATCGATTCCGCTCCCATTGTCGCTGACGGAGAGGCACACATAGTGACCCGGCGAGAGCCCCCCGTCGCTCATCTCCGCGAAAGCGGCCGTCTGTTCCTGCTTCACAGCCACGCGGACCGAACCGCCATCGTTCGTCGCTTGCGCTGCGTTGGTGCAGAGATTGAGGATGACCTGCTGGAGCTGCGCCGGCTCGCCGGACACGGCGACGTCGGCCGGAACATCTTCGAAGACAAGCTCTACATCCGGCGGCAACGAGGCACGCAACAACGAGCCCGCTTCGTTGAGCAAAGTGCGCACCTGAACTGGACGAGCACGCCCGTCGGTCCGCCGGCCGAAGGTGAGGATATTGTCGACGAGGTCGCGACCGCGCTCGGCGGCCCGGCGAATCTCGTCGATGTGCTGTGCCGGCTTGGAGCCGCGGGTGATTTGCGGCTCCGCCATCTCAGAATAGCCAAGAATGGCGCCGATGATATTGTTGAAGTTATGAGCGATCCCGCTGGCCAGCGATCCTATCATCTGCATGCGACGTGCCCGCTCCAGCCGCATGGCAAGCTTGGTCCTTTCGCGTTCCAGAAATTCGCGCTCGAGCGCATTAGCTACGGCGTCACCGGCAAGCCTCGCGAGCGGGATCGGGGAGATCTTGTTCCGTATCGGGCGGAAACGGTCAAAACCCATGATGCCCTGGACCCGACCAGGCCGAATCAGCGGCAAACAGGCCCACGCGCGCACGCCCGTTCCCGCCAATGCATCCCTGATAGTGCCGGGCGGCAATGCGCTCGCGTCGGCAATGGTGATCCCGTCCCCTGCGCCGAGTTGATCGGCTACTGCCAATGCCCGTCGAGGCCAACCTGGCGGAAACGTCACTCCATCCTTCGACCATGCGTGGACCCGGACCGGCCTCTCGTCCAAAACCACATACGCGCGATCCGCGTCGATCATCCGACCGAATTCGCCCAGCACCTGCTTCAATCGCATCCCGGTTTCGGTCGGCGCGCAATTGATCAGACGCGTCGAATTCTCGGCAATGACATGTTCGAATGCTGCCCGCCGACGCAACGCCACCGCCCGAGCTCGCAGCCGAAGGCCGAAAATGACGAGCACGACCAGCAACAGCAGAGAGACAATGTAGAGCAGCAGCCGATAACGCTGCTCACTGGATTCGACCACGGACCGATGGCGGGAAAACAGTTCGCGGGTCTCCTGCAGGGCATGCGTGCTGGCCGCGGCGATGAAGGTCTTCAACGTTTCATCGCCCGCCGGGATCTGCTCATGGAGCAGCCGCGCATGCGCCAGCATCGCGCGCGCTGATTCCGCCTCCGGTCCAGCGGTGGGCGCTTTCTGCGCAAACTGGTCGATTCTTTCCTGAAGCGCCCGCAGCGCGTCGGCTGAGGTGTCGCGCGACAAATGAAGGATCGCAGCCGCCAATGCGCCCGTTGCCGGCGCGAGTTGCGCGTCGTGGGCAAGGAATGCTGGGCTCGTGCTGAGCAGGCCTACATAGGAAAGCGAATTCTGCAGCAACGCGTTGCTTGTCTTGAAACGTTCCAGCAGATCTTCCTGCTCGACAACCGTCGCTGCCAGTTGGTCAATCGTCTTCGGATCGAGACCTTCGGCCCGTGCTTGAGACCCGAGTCGATTGACCGCGTCCTCCATCGCCCGCGCGGCAGCGTTGAACGTATCGTAGTCACGAAGCAGGCCAGCCCTCGCCTGAAGTACGTCGCGGTGCAGCGAGGCCTCCGCAAGCGCATATTCGTCGAGTGTCTGGAGCGTCACCGCATAGGTGGACGCGTTGGTATCTATGCCGCGCACCAACAGCCAGGTGAGCAGCGCGAGCAGAAATGAAACCCCGAGAATAAACGGCAGGTTCCTCATGGGATCGGCGAGCCAATATGTGGCGTGGCGGAGGCCGGCCTTACGGCGCGACCTCGATATGTCCCGGTCAGCGTGTTGAGGAAGGCGACGATAGCGGCTGTTTGCTGATCGGTTAAAACGCGGTCGAGTTGGGCGACGCCCATCGCTTTGACCGCATCCGGCAACGTGGCCGCGCTGCCATCATGGAAGTATGGCGCTGTCGTCGCCACATTTCGCAAGCTCGGCACGCGAACTAATTCCGGCTCCGGCGAGCCCAATGGATGGAAGATGCCGTGCCGTTGAAAGAGATTGCCGCCCACGTTGACACCCTGATGGCAGGCGATACAGCCGAGCGATTTGAAAACCTGATAACCCGACAACTCGTCCGGCGTCATCGCGTCGGTTTCCCCGTCAAGCCATCGGTCGAAGCGGCTATCTGGTGTGACTAACGTCCGCTCGTATGTCGCGATCGCATCCAGCATGGTGGCGACATCAGGCTCCCTTCCATAGACATTACGAAACTGCCCCACGATTTCGGGATCGGCACGCAGTTTCCCGAGCGCTTCGTCAGCGCTCGACGCCATGATCGCTGGATTGCGAAGACTGCCGTCGATTCCGTCCTCCAACGAGCGGAAATTACCTTCCCAGTTGAGGCGGAAGTTCAGACTCGCATTGAAGACCGTTGGCGTATTGAGGGCGATCGGCTGGCCCTCACGCGTATCGTGGATACTGGCGCTGGCACCATTGGTTGCTATATCGTGGCAGGATAAACAGCTGTGTGTGTTATCGTGAGACAGACGCCGGTCGCCGAACAATCGCTCTCCGAGCAGCACACGCTGCGGGTCCTGGGCGCGTGGCACGGGAATTGGCGTGATGGGCTCTCGGTCGGCGCGCACCTCAAAGCCCGGCGATTGAGCGTCTGCCGTCGAGAACGCAGTGAGACAAACAAGCGCCAGCAGCAGACACGCGACACCGCAGCCGGCCTCGGCCGCCGTCGTCACCGACGGCGCCGTTGAAGGGACTGGACACAATGAGCGGCTCATCACTAAATGACCCGGGTCCTCGCGGAAGCGTTGATCGCCAAGTGTGTGTCCTCGTCGTGGAAGATGATCCTGCCTTGCAGCGCATGATCCTAAACTATTTCGCAGAGAACAACATCCGGACCTTGGCGGCAAATAATCGGCAGGAAATGATCGGTCGGCTTGGCAGTGCCGAGGTCAATCTGGTGATCCTCGATCTCCGGCTTGGATTGGAAGACGGACTGGATCTTCTGCGGGAAATCCGCTTGAGCTCCGAAGTACCCGTGATCATCATCACGGGTCACCGCCGCGACGACATCGATCGAGTGGTCGGTCTCGAACTTGGCGCCGACGATTATCTGACGAAGCCATTCAACCTGCGCGAATTGCTCGCGCGTGTTCGCGCGATCTTGCGCCGATTCGATGCCGGAAGGGCCGCGCAAGCGCGCGATCCAGAGCGAGGCCGATTTCGATTTTCTGGCTGGCAGCTCGACCGCAGGATCCGGCAGCTTATCGACCCGGCCGGTGCCGCCGTCGCATTGACCAAGGGCGAGTACGCGATGCTCCTGGCCTTTCTCGAAGCGCCACAACGTCCGCTTAGCCGCGAGCACCTGTTGCAGGCGACCCGCATTCACGAAGATGTCTTCGACCGCAGCATTGATGTGCAGATTCTCCGCCTGCGGCGCAAGCTCGAGCGCGACCCGAGCGCGCCGCGCGTCATTCAGACCGAACGCGGCGTTGGATATGTATTCGCCGTTCCCGTAGAGCGGGTCTGACGAGGCAATTGGCGACCGCCGCGGAACTTCACTCGCGGAAACTCATGTGATTTGCTTGGATTTTCTTTGATGTCTCGGTGCACACGTCGTGCACACGTTGCCTTCTAACTAGTTGAAAAACTTGAACCCTCGCTCCAATCCATCATCGGCGCGACGGAGAATTTCCATTTATTGTCAGTCACTTAATTCTCTTTTTTAACCCAACAGATCATCGGTGACACCGACCTTAGATATTGGTCCCGTTGATTTTCTTCAGCTCGTTTTTGGCTGGTCTGATCTTCATAACAGACGTTGCTCCAAATTTGCCACGCATCCGCAGGCAAAGACCCGCAACGCATGGGGGACGCCTACTGCGAACCAACGACCTCTAACGAGCCGGCCTCCTTTGTGCTCTACGGACGCTGTTAGTTCGCCTTCGCCTTGACGTATCGCCCGGGCGCGGCTTCACCCGGCGGAAACAGGTTGCTGCCGAGTTGCGTACGGGCGGGCACCCGGTCTTCAGCCCACGGTTTGAGCCAGGCAATCCAGTCGTTCCACCAGCTGCCCGGCTTTTCGTCCGCGCCCGCGAGCCATGCCGCCGGATCGCCGCATCGCTCGTCCGACAGCCAATAGCTTCTTTTGTTTTTCGACGCGGGGTTGATCACACCGGCAATATGCCCGCTCGCGCCGAGCACGAAGCGGGTGTTGCCGCTGAACAGCCCCGTGGTGCGATAGGCCGATCGCCACGGCACGATGTGATCTTCAACGGTCGCCAGGACATAGGCAGGCAGGTCAACCCGCCCCAGATCGATGGGCGTGCCGCACATCGTCAACCGGTTCGGCTCCCGAAGATTGTTCTCCAGGTACATGTTCCTGATGTACCAGCAATACATCGGCCCCGGCAGGTTGGTGACGTCGGCGTTCCAAAACAGCAGATCGAAACGCTCCGGTGATTTTCCCTTGAGATAGTTATTGATCACGTTCGGCCAGATGAGCTCCTTGGAACGCAGGGTCTGGAACACGAACCCGAGCTCCGAGCCGCGGTAGATGCCGCCATTGCCGATCGTCTGCTCGCGCTGTCGCACGCCCTCCTCATCCACGAACACGCCGAGGTCGCCCGGCTCGCGGAAGTCGAGCATCGTCGTCAGCAATGTCACGCTGGCGACCGTCTCGTCCCTACGTGTCCGCAGGATCGCCAGCGCAGACGACAGGATGGTTCCCCCGACGCACCAGCCGACGACGTTGACCTTGTCGGCGCCCGAGATCGACCGGGCGACCTCGATGGCACGCATCGCGCCCCGCTCGACGTAATCGTCCCACCCAAAGTGCCCGCATGAAGCGTCGGGATTGCGCCAGGAGACCATGAAAACGGTCAAGCCGTGCTCGACCGCAAAGCGGACGAAGGAATTGGCCGGCTGAAGGTCGAGAATGTAGAACTTGTTGATGCAGGGCGGCACGATCAGCAGCGGCCGCGCCGTCGCCTGCTCGGTCACCGGTTCATATTGAATGAGTTGAAACAGCTCGTTTTCGAAGACGACGGCGCCCCTGGACGTGGCGACATCCTTGCCGACTTCGAACGCCTCCTCGTCCGTGATCGTCAGACTGCCCCTGCCCAGATCGGCCATCCAATTGTCCAGGCCTGCCTTGAGGCTCCGACCTTCGCTATCCGCCGCAAGCTTGATGACATCAGGGTTGGAAGCGACGAAATTGGTCGGGCTCATCGCCTCGACAAGCTGACGTGTGAAGAAGCGCAGCCGATGTTTTTCCTTCTCATCGAGGTCAAGCGCTTCGACGAAGTCGACGCAATAGCGCGCGTTCAGCAGATAGCATTGCTTGAGCAGGCTGTAGGCCGCATTGTCCCGCCACTCCGCTGCGTTGAACCTGCGATCACCGCGCACAGGCTCGATGCCTCCTTCGCCCTGCGCGCCGGTTGCCGCTTTGATGACGTGCTCGGTGAGCTGGTACAACCGCCTCAGATGGTCCGCCTGCAATTCGGCGAGGCGGGCCGACGCGTTCAGGGCCGAGCCCAGGCTCGCCCCGTCACGATCGCCATTCGGCGCCCATCCGAGCGAGCGCCACAGGCTTTCCCCCGCCTTCATGAAGCCCTCGACAAACTCATCAGGCATGTTGAATGGCCGATTCATGACGTCCCTCGCTTGGCAAGATTGATTGGCTTGATCGTTTCCGGTTTCTGGCCGCTTCTACATGGCGCCCTTTGCCCTCGCATGCACCAGAGCTTGCTGTCTCGTCGCCCGCGCGGAACGGCTGTCAGCCCGTCTCAACGCGTCACCATCGCCCGCCGCGGTCTTCAGGACGCGGAGCGGATAGTTGCGCCCTCCCTGATACCGTCGACGTTGACGGAGAGGCGCTTGATCTTGTCGTAGAGCGTCTGCTTCGGAATGCTCAGAAGCGCAGCCGTCGCCTGGACGTCGCCTTGCTTGCGCCGCAACGCATCCTCGATGATCGACCGCTCGATGTTTTCCAACTGCCGCGGCAACGACATGTCCGACGTCCCGAGGCCGGACTTGTTGATCGCCTTGCCGTCGAGGACACCAAGCACGAAACGGTCGGCGACATTGCGGAGCTCCCGCACGTTGCCCGGCCACGAATAGGCCAGCAGGTAGGACATGGTCTGCTCGTCCAGGATCGGGGCATCACGCTCGAACCGCCTGGCTGCGTCGAGGGTGAATTGCTCGAACAGCAGCGGGATATCCTCCCGCCGCTCGCGCAGCGGCGGCAATTCGATGAATGCGACGCCGAGGCGGTAGTAGAGATCGGCACGAAACAGCCGCTTTTCGCTCAGCTCGAGCAGGTTCACCTTGCTTGCGGCCACGACACGGCAATCCACTGCGATCGGCTTGTTGGTGCCGACGCGCTCGATCGAACGATCCTGCAGCGATCTCAGCAACTTGACCTGGACGCTCAGCGGCATGCTCTCGATCTCGTCGAGGAACAAGGTTCCGCCATTGGCGTATTCGATCTTGCCGATCCGCTGACGCGTAGCGCCGGTGAACGCGCCGACCTCGTGGCCGAACAGTTCGCTCTCGACCAGCGACTCCGGAAGGCCGCCGCAGTTCACAGCGACATAGTTGCCGCCGCGGCGACCGCTGTGACTGTGCAGACAGCGCGCCACGACATCCTTGCCGGTCCCGGTTTCGCCGTAGATCGTGACGTCGACATTGGTCGCAGCCAAAGTGGAGACGAGCCGGCGCACTTCCTGGATCTGCGGCGACCGGCCGAGCAGGCTCGCTTCGATTGCCTGACGGTCCGCCAACGCCGATCGCAGCGAGCGGACTTCCAGGGTCAACCGCCGCTTCTCGGCCGCCCTGCGCACCACCGAGATCAGTAGCTCCGAAGAGCACGGCTTCTCGATGAAGTCGTAAGCGCCGTTCCTCATGGCTTGCACGGCCATTGAAATATCGCCGTGACCTGTGATCAGGATCACCGGCAGATCCTGATCCAGCCGACGCAGATCGGACAGCCACTCAAGACCGCTCTTACCGCGCAGCCGTACGTCGCAGACGACGACGAAGGGCATGTCGGAACGCACGGAGCCATTGGCGGTCTCGACCGAGGCAAATCCCGAGACCGAAAATCCCGCAAGCTCCAGGGCCTGGACACCGCCGATCCGGACATCGTCATCGTCCTCGACATAGATCACGCCGATCGATTGGTCATCGCCCATGCGAAGCTGCCTCTGCTAGTTCAGCCAATGGAAGGATCACGACAAATTCGGCACCATCAGGCATCAGGTTTCGCGCATGCAGCTCGCCGCCAAAGGAGCGCGCAATGTGGTTGGAGAGCATCAGGCCAAGGCCGAGTCCCTTGCCCGCGGGCTTGGTCGTCACGAACGGCTCGAACATGCGCTGCAGAACGTCGGGCGCGATCGCGGGGCCGCTGTTGCTGATCGCGATGCGGCAGCGGGCGGTCTGAGCCTCTTCCCTGTTCGCCCGGATCAGGATCGACTTCCGTTCCGCGCTCTCCACGGCATCCAGCGCGTTGGCCACGATGTTGCACAGCAGCTGCTCCAGCCGGGTCTGATCGGCGACGACGCAGAGCTTTGCATCGACGTCGGTCACGACCGCCACGCCGCCTTCCTTGACGCGCCCGGCTAGTATCTTGAGCGATTCGACCACAGCCTGTTCGACGGACACCGCGTCGAGCGGGCTGCTCGACTTGTACGCGAAGACCCGCAACTGGCTGGTCAACCGCCCGAGCCGCCGCACCAGCTCGCCAATCCGGGTGAGATTTCCACGTGCATCGCCGATCGCCCCGCGGTCGACGAGCAGGACCGCATTGTCGGCAGCAGTCTGCAGGGCGGCCAGCGGCTGGTTCAGCTCATGGACAATGCCGGCCGACATCTGACCGAGAGCGGCGAGCTTGCCGGCATGAACGAGCTCATCCTGGGTCGCCCGCAACTCGGCGGTTCGTTCCTGCACCCTGGTCTCGAGCATGTCGTTCGCCGTCTGTAACGCGGCCTGGCTGGCCAACCGTTGCTTGATCTCCCTGCGGCGCTGCTCGACCAGACCAAGCGCCAGCAGCGCAACGACGGCGGCGAGGCCCGAGATAACCCCGATGATGAGCGCAATCTGCCGTGTGGGCGCCTCGTCGTCGAGAAGGACGAGCTTCCACAGACCGCGGTTGATCGGGAGCTCGCTGACCGTGTAGGCGGTTCCGTTCTCCGCGATGATCCGCGCGGTACCGCTCTCGGACCGGGTGACGAAGCGCCATCCGAGCGGCGCCAGGTCGTGGTTTCCGTAGGGTTTGGATCGCGCAATGTCGTCGCGGGTTTGAACCGACAGCGGAGCCATCGGGCGATAACGCCATTCGTCGCGGGAGGCAAGTATCGTCACCTGACGTTCATCAAGAAGAAGAATGTCGTTCTCTGTGCTGCGCCACGCACGCTCGAACGAATCCAGATTGACCTTGACGGTGGCGACCCCCTTCGTCGTTCCATCGTCCTTCAGGGCATAGGACAGATAGTAGCCGGCGCGCGCGGTCGTGATGCCGACACCGAAGAACGCCCCTCGGCCGCTCGCGAGCGCTTCGATCATATAGGGCCGATACGACAGGTTTTCGCCGAGGGGCGTCCCGGGCTGGTCGAAATCGGCCGCAGCCAGCGTCGCGCCGGAGACGCCCAGCACATAGAGATTGTCGGCCCCTGCAAGCAAATTGATCGACTTCAGATAAAGGCTGACGCTTTGCTGCAGCGCAAGATCATTGGGAGATCCGAGCAGCCGAAACACATTCGGCGACGTCTCGAGCAGGGATGGGAGATACTCAAATCTCGAAAGATAGCCGTCGAGCCGGGCCGCCTCGACGGCCAGCCGCTGCTCAGCCGCAGCGTGCAAATGGTCGAGTCCCCGGCGGAACGTCACTGCGTATCCAAGCCACGACGCGGCGGCAACCAGCGCAAGGGCAAACGCACCGCGAACGAGCCAACGCGTGGGAACAGATGCCAGCGAACCGACTTTGGCAGGCCCCTTGACGTTCGCCAGGGATGGAAGCTCCGTCATCTCGTGAACCAGCACAAACCGGGGAGCGCCGGCCACTGCGGACGACCACTCAGGCATGGTCCAACTCTATGGTCTTGCCTCGGAATAGGCGATAGGAAAATCCGGTGCAGGCGATCATCACCGGCAGCATCACGCACACCCGGATCAGGATGACCTTGAGTGTCTCGGGGCTGCTGGCGGCCTGCCAGACGGTGTGCCGGATCACGACATTCATCTCCGTCGCACCTGCCTTAATGGAGCTTGACGTGCGGTTCGGTCCGCCGCGTGATCAAGCGGGCCAACGTGTCAAGCGCCACCTTGGCCGAGCCATGCAGGGCGTACTCATGCATCTTGTAGAGTGACAGGTACATCATCCGGGCAACCAGCCCTTCGAACACGAGGCTGCCACCGACCAGTCCGCCCATCATCGATCCGACGGTGCTGAATTCGCCGAGCGAGACCAGGGAGCCGAAGTCGCGGTACCGATAATCCTTGAGCGTTTCGCCCCGCAGGTGCCGCGGAATCTGGGCATAGAGGTGAGACGCCTGCTGATGGGCCGCCTGTGCGCGGGGCGGCACGTTGCCCCGCTCGCCCCATGAGCAGGCCGAACAGTCGCCAATGGCGAAAATGTTCTCGTCGCGCGTCGTCTGCAGCGTCGGCCGCACGACCAGTTGATTGATGCGATTGGTCTCGAGGCCAGCGATGTCTTTCAGGAAATCGGGCGCCTTGACGCCGGCAGCCCAGACGATCAGTTCGGCGGGGATGGTCCGTCCGTCCGTCAGGCTCACATGCTCGGAACCAACTTCGGAGACCTTCGCGCCTGCCAGAACATGGACGCCCAGCTTGACAAGAAGTTTCTCGGTTTCGCTCGAAACCCGCTCGGGCAATGCCGGGAGCACCCGGTCCGCGGCTTCGATCAGCGTGATCCTGATGTCGTTCTGCGCATCGACCTGATCGAGGCCGTACGCGACCACTTCCCGCGTCGTTCGATGCAGCTCCGCGGCTAGTTCGACACCGGTCGCCCCGGCGCCGATGATTGCGATTTTCAGTTGGTGCTCCGCGACGGGAGATGATTGGGCATGGGCGCGGATGCACGCATTGACCATCCGTTCGTGAAATCGCTTTGCGTCGGCCTGCGATTCCAGCTTGATCGCGTGTTCGACTACGCCGGGCGTGCCGAAGTCATTGTTCTGACTGCCGACAGCAACGACAAGAACGTCATAGTCGACGGTCCGCTTCGGCGTCACTTCACGACCTTCGGCATCGAGATAGGGCGCCACCAGCACCTCACGTCGCTCCCGATCGATTCCGATCATCTCCCCGATCCGGTAGCGGAAGCCATGCCAGTAGGATTGCGCGAGATAGTCGACCTCGTGCGCGGCGATATCCATGCTGCCGGCGGCGATTTCGTGAAGCTTCGGCTTCCACACATGGGTGCGGTTCCGCTCGATCAACGTGACCTCGAGCTTCCCCTTGCGACCGTATTTGTCGCCGAGGCTGGTCGCGAGTTCCAACCCGCCCGCTCCGCCTCCGACGATCACGACCCGGGGTTTTCCCGATTGCGCCTCACTCATGATGGCCTCGACCGATCGCGTTCACAGCCCACCCAATCACGTGCTCTGGATCAGGTTCTCTCCGAAATCGCATCCGCGGCAGCGACTGCCGCCATGTTCACGATGCGCCGGACGGTGGCGGACGGCGTGAGAATGTGGGCCGGTTTGGCGGCGCCGAGCAATATGCCTCCGACCGTCAGCCCCTGCCCCGCGGCCATCCGCAACAAATTGTACGAGATGTTGGCGGCGTCCAGATTGGGCATCACCAGCACGTTTGCCGGGCCCACGAAGCCGGAATCAGGAAACTCGTGATCGAGCACCGACTGCGAGAGCGCGGCATCGCCGCGCATCTCGCCTTCCACCGCCAGTTCCGGCGACCGCTCACGAATGATTGCACGCGCCTCCCGCATCTTGTGCGCTTCCGGGACCGCAGAGCTGCCGAAGCTCGAATGCGACAGCAACGCCACCCTCGGGGTGATGCCGAATCGCTTGACCTCCTCCGCCGCCAGCAAGGCGATGTCGGCAATTTGTTCGGCAGTCGGGTTGAGATTGCAGTGGGTATCGCAGATGAAGAGCTGATGCTGCGGAAGAATGAGCATCTGCATCACTGCAAGCGTCCGCACGTGCTCTCGCGTTCCGATCACGTTGCGTATGGCGGCCAGGTGATCCGCGGTCCTTCCGATCACGCCGCACAGCATCGCATCGCCGATGCCTCTCTCCAGAAGGATCGATGCGAGCACGGTCGCGTTGCTCCGCGTTTCCGAAAGCGCCAGAGCCGCTGAGACGCCATCGCGTTTCCGGCGCGCATGGTACACGTCCGCACACTTCGAATAGACCTCGACATCATGCGGATCGATGGTCTCGCAATCGGCGCCGGGCTTGAGCCGGAGGCCGAATGCCTTGATCCGCTCATCGATCGTCGCGGGCCGGCCAAGCAGCAACGGCCTGGCGATCCCCTCGTCGACGATGACCTGCGCCGCGCGCAGTACGCGCTCATCCTCGCCCTCTGCCAGCACGAGGGATTTTCCGCTTCCCTTGGCCGCGGAGAACACCGGCTGCATCGCATTGCCGGAGTGGTAGACGAAGCGGCCGAGCTTCTGGCGATAGGCGTCCATATCGGCAATCGGGCGCCTGGCAACGCCGCTGTCGGCTGCGGCCTTGGCCACCGCAGGAGCGATCATCTCGATGAGACGCGGGTCGAACGGCTTGGGGATGAGATAATCCCTGCCGAAACGAAGTCCCTCGCCCTTATAGGCGGCAGCCACGACCTCCGGCACCTCCGTCATGGCGAGGTCGGCGAGCGCGCGCACCGTCGCGAGCTTCATCTCCTCGTTGATGGTGGTCGCGCTGCAATCCAGCGCGCCGCGGAAGATGAACGGGAAGCACAGGACATTGTTGATCTGGTTGGGATAGTCCGAACGTCCCGTGCCGATGATCGCATCGGGACGAACGGCCAACGCGTCCTCCGGCATGATCTCGGGAACAGGGTTGGCCATCGCGAAGATCAGGGGATCGCGCGCCATCTTCTTGACCATCTCGGGCGTCAGCACCTTGCCCGCTGAAAGGCCGAGGAAGATATCCGCGTTCCCGATGATCTGGTCCAGGGTCCGCGCGTCCGTCCTCACGGCATAGCGCGCCTTGTTGTCGTCCATGCCTTCCGTGCGGCCGGCATAGACCACGCCTTTCGCGTCGGTGACGATGATCCGATCCTGGCGCAACCCAAGACTGACGATGAGATCAAGGCATGCAAGCGCCGCGGCGCCGGCGCCGGAGCAAACCAGCTTGACGTCGGCAATGTCCTTCTTGACCAGCTTCAACCCGTTGAGGATCGCGGCCGCAGCGATGATCGCGGTGCCATGCTGATCGTCATGGAACACCGGGATCTTCATCCGCTCACGGAGCTTCTTCTCGATGTAGAAGCATTCCGGCGCCTTGATGTCCTCCAGGTTGATGCCGCCGAAGGTCGGCTCCATCCTGGCGATGGTCTCGATCAGCGCGTCCGGATCTTCCTCGGCGAGTTCGATGTCGAACACGTCGATTCCCGCGAACTTCTTGAACAGGCACGCCTTGCCTTCCATGACCGGCTTGCCGGCCAGCGGGCCGATGTTTCCGAGGCCGAGCACGGCCGTGCCGTTGGTGACGACGGCAACGAGATTGCTGCGGGCGGTCAATACATCGGCCTGCAACGGGTCATTGGCGATGACCAGGCAGGGCTCTGCCACACCGGGTGAATACGCCAGCGCCAGGTCGCGCTGGGTCGCCATCGCCTTGGTTGGCACCACGGAAATCTTTCCCGGGGTCGGCAGGCGATGATACTCGAGTGCGGCTTCCTTCAGATCCTGGTCCATCATATTCCCCAACTTGATCTCTTCGTTCGAGGGGCCGATCTAGGCCGCCCCCTCGCGTTCATCTCACCCTCGGCCGGGCGACCGCGTCCACATTGCCGGACCAGCTCAGACCACGTGCTGGCCGCCGTTCGCTGAAATCGTCGAGCCCGTGATGAAGCCGGCATCGTCGGAGGCCAGGAACAGCACCGCACGCGCGATCTCCTGCGGTTCACCGAGGCGGCCGACCGGGATCTGGGGCAGGATGTTCTTGGCCACGATGTCCGGATTGATCGCCTTGACCATCTCGGTGGCGATATAGCCGGGACAGATCGCGTTGACGGTGATGCCGGCGCGAGCGCCTTCCTGGGCCAGCGCTTTCACGAATCCGAGGTCGCCTGCCTTGGCGGCGGAGTAATTGACCTGTCCCATCTGGCCCTTCTGGCCGTTGATCGAGGAAATGCAGATCACCCGTCCGAACTTCCGCTCGCGCATCCCTTCCCACACCGGTCGGGTCATGTTGAACAGCGAGTTCAGGTTGGTGTTGATGACCGCGTACCATTGCTCCGGCGTCATCTTGTGGAACATGCCGTCCTTGGTGATGCCCGCATTGTTGACCAGCACGTCCACCGGACCGAGATCGGCCTCGACCTGCTTCAGGCCGGCGACGCAGGCCTCGTAGTTGGAGACATCCCATTTGTAGACGTTGATGCCGGTCTGGCTCTTGAACCTGGCGGCCGCCTCATCGTTGCCGGCATAGCTCGCGGCTACCTTGTAGCCGGCCGCCTTGAGCGCGACCGAGATCGCCTCGCCGATGCCTCGCGTTCCGCCGGTCACCACTGCAACCTTCGACATGATCTCCTCCTGATCGGTTCGTTTTTATATTCGCGCGCCGCCATCTCTCACGGTCGGCTGGTGCCGGCCGCGCCTTGTTCGGATCGAGCCCGGATGGGCCTGCGCCGGTTCAGCGCTCGACTGTCAGGGCGACGCCCATGCCCCCGCCGATGCACAGCGTGGCGAGGCCCTTCTTCGCACCGCGCTTCTGCATCTCGAACAGCAGCGTCGTCAGAACGCGCGCGCCGGACGCGCCGATCGGATGCCCGATCGCAATGGCGCCGCCGTTCACGTTCACGATCGCCGGATCCCACCCCATGTCCTTGTTGACGGCGATGGCCTGGGCGGCGAAGGCTTCGTTGGCCTCGACGAGGTCGAGATCCCTGACCTTCCAGCCGGCCTTTTCCAGCGCCTTGCGCGATGCCGGAATTGGCCCCGAGCCCATGACCGCGGGATCGACTCCGGCGGTGGCCCACGAGACGATCTTCGCCAGCGGCGTGAGGCCGCGCCTGCTGGCTTCATCCGCACTCATCAAGACCAGCGCGGCCGCACCGTCGTTGAGACCCGACGCGTTGCCGGCGGTCACCGTGCCTTCCTTGTTGAAAGCGGGCTTCAGCTTCGCAAGCGCGTCCAGCGTCGTGCCTGGGCGAATGTACTCATCCTGGTCAACGACGACGTCTCCCTTTCGGGTCTTGACTGTGACCGGAACGATCTCGTCCTTGAACCGGCCGCCCTTCTGCGCATCCTCGGCCTTGTTCTGCGAGCCGGTCGCGAACGCATCCTGCTCCTCCCTCGTGATCTGCCACCTGGCGGCAATGTTCTCCGCCGTGACGCCCATGTGGTAGCCGTGGAAGGCGTCCAGCAGGCCGTCCTTCAGCATGGAATCGACGAACTTGACGTCGCCCATCTTGGTGCCGCCGCGCATATGCGACAGATGCGGCGCCATCGACATCGACTCCATGCCGCCGGCGACGATGATCCTGGCATCGCCATTGGCGATCTGCTGCAGGCCCAGCGCCACCGACCGCAGGCCCGAGCCGCAGAGCTGGTTCATGCCCCACGCCGTCTTCTCCTGCGGGATGCCGGCCGCCATGGCGGCCTGCCGCGCCGGGTTCTGTCCCTCACCGCCGGACAACACCTGCCCCAGGATGACCTCGTCGACATCTTCCGGCGACACCTTGGCGCGCTCAAGCGCACCCTTGATCGCGATCGCGCCGAGTTCGTGAGCGGGTACCGTCCCGAACGCTCCGTTGAACGAGCCCACCGCTGTCCGCGCCGCGGAAACAACAACCACGTCCGTCATGACCAACTCCCTTGATGTAGCTCTGATGAACCGGCGGCGATCGTCGACGACGCCCCTCCGTACTCGCCTAACCCGTCGTTACGGCCACCTCGATGTCGCTCGGATCAATGTCCTGATCGAGCCCGGCACGCAGCTTCTCGCGGTCGAGCTCGCCTTCCCACCAAGCCACGACGACGCAAGCGACACCGTTGCCGCACAGGTTGGTCAGAGCCCGGCATTCGCTCATGAACTTGTCGATGCCGAGCACGATCGCCATGCCGGGAAGCAGCTCCGGCCTGACTGCCGCCAGCGTACCTGCGAGCGTGATGAAGCCGGCGCCCGTGATTCCCGAGGCGCCCTTCGACGTCAGCATGGCAACGATGAGGATGGTCATCTGCTCGCCGAAGCTGAGATCGACATTCATCGCCTGAGCGATGAACATCGTCGCCAGGGTCATGTAGATGTTGGTGCCGTCGAGGTTGAAGGAATAGCCGGTGGGCACGACGAGACCGACGACCGACTTCGAGCAGCCGAGACGTTCGAGCTTTTCCATCAACTGCGGCAGCGCGCTTTCCGAGGATGACGTGCCGAGCACGATCAGCAACTCGTCCTTGATGTATTTGAGGAACTTGAAGATCGAGAAGCCGGCGATGCGGGCGATAATGCCGAGCCCAACGACCACGAACAGCATCGCGGTGAGATAGAAGGTCGCGATCAGGCCGGCGAGATTGCCGAGCGCCTGCGGTCCGTAGCGGCCGATCGTATAGGCCATCGCGCCAAAGGCGCCGATCGGCGCGACCTTGACGACGATCGAGATGACGCCAAACATCGCATGCGCGACGTCGTCGATCATCGAGCGGACGGTGTGAGCCCGTTCGCCGAGCCCCATCAGCGCGAAGCCGAACAGGATGGCGAACAGCAGAACCTGCAGGATCTCGCCCTGGGCGAACGCTCCGACCACCGTGTCCGGAATGATGTGCAGGACGAAGTCCACCGACTTCATCTCGCTCGCCTGCTTGGCGTAGCCGGCGACCGCCGCGGCGTTCGACTGGCCCTGGAAGCCCCTTCCCGGATGCAGCACGTTAGCGACGATCAGGCCCAGCGCCAGCGCAAAGGTCGAGACGACCTCGAAGTAGACCAGCGACTTGATCGCGACGCGGCCGACCTTCTTCACTTCGGAAATGTGGGCGATCCCCGAAACCACCGTGCAGAAGATGATCGGCGCAATCGCCATCTTGATGAGCTTGACGAAGCCGTCGCCCATCGCCTTGATCCAGTCGTTCTTGGCGAGATCAGGCCAGAGCCAGCCGACAATGACGCCGAACACGATCGCCGCGAGCACCTGAACGTAGAGAATCCGGTAGAACGGCTTCTTCTGCGTGACGGGCACCGTTCCGGACGTCGCGGTGGTCGCTCCAGACATTGTGTCTTCTCCTGATCTTTCTGTGCCTGCGCATCGGCAGGCCAACGTCATTTCTTCTTTTGTGGCGGCAGATCGGTGCAGTGGCCTTCAAAGACCTCCGCCGCCATGCCGATCGACTCGCCGAGCGTCGGGTGCGGATGAATGGTCTTGCCGATATCCGCCGGCTCGCATGCCATCTCGATCGCCAGGCAGACCTCGCTGATGAGATCGCCCGCATGCGTGCCGACGATCCCGCCGCCGATCACGCGATGGGTCGTCGTGTCGAACAGCAGTTTGGTGAAACCTTCGTCGCGTCCGTTGGCGATGGCTCGGCCCGACGCCGCCCAGGGGAACACCGCCTTGCCGACCTTGATGCCCTCGGCCTTGCACTGCTCCTCGGTCTTGCCGGCCCAGGCCACTTCGGGATCGGTGTAGGCGACGGACGGAATCTGCCGCGCGTCGAAATACGACTTCTCGCCATGGGCCACTTCGGCCGCGACATGGCCTTCATGCACAGCCTTGTGCGCCAGCATCGGCTGCCCGACGATGTCGCCGATCGCAAAGATGTGCGCCACGTTGGTGCGCATCTGCCTGTCGACGTCGATGAAGCCGCGATCCGTGACCGCGACACCGGCCTTCTCGGCGCCGATTTTCTTGCCGTTCGGGCTGCGGCCGACCGACACCAGAACGAGATCATAGAGCTGCGGTCCGGCCGGCGCCTGCTCGCCTTCGAAGCTGACCTCGATCCCGGCTTCGGTGGCCTTCCCGCCGACCGTCTTGGTCTTCAGCATCACCTTGTCGAAGCGATGCGTGTTCATCTTGTCCCAGACCTTGACCAGGTCCCGGTCGGCGCCCTGCATCAGGCCGTCGAGCATCTCGACCACGTCGATGCGCGTGCCGAGCGTCGAATAGACCGTCGCCATTTCGAGCCCGATGATGCCGCCACCGATCACCAGCATGCGTTTGGGGATCGACTTCAGCTGCAGCGCGCCGGTCGAATCGACGATACGGGGATCGTCCGGCAGGAACGGCAGCTTCACCGCCTGGCTACCCGCGGCGATGATCGCCTTGGCGAACTTGACCGTCTTCTTGCCGCCCGCCGTGGTAACCTCGAGATGATGCGGGTCGAGGAACGCGCCGACGCCGGTCACCACCTCAACCTTGCGGGCCTTCGCCATCCCGGCGAGACCGCCTGTCAGCTTCTTGATCACGCCGTCCTTGAAGGCGCGCAGCTTGCCCAGATCAATCTGCGGCGCGCCAAAGGAGATCCCGTGATCGGGAAGATGCTTGACCTCGTCGACGACCGACGCCGTATGCAGCAGCGCCTTGCTCGGGATGCAGCCGACATTGAGACACACGCCGCCGAGCGTGTCGTAACGCTCGACCAGCACGGTCTTCATGCCGAGATCGGCGGCACGGAAGGCAGCGGAATAGCCGCCGGGGCCGGCGCCCAGCACCAGCATCTCGCATTCGATCTCGGCCTTGCCGGAATAGGACGCCGCCGCGGGCGCAACCGGCGGCGGAGCGGCGGCCGGCTGCGCAGCAGGTGCGGGCGCCGACGCAGCCGCGGCACCCGCGGTCTCCAGCACGAGGATCGTCGATCCCTCGCTGACCTTGTCGTCGACCTTGACCCTGAGCTCCTTGACCACGCCGGCGTGCGAGGACGGAATCTCCATCGACGCCTTGTCGGACTCGACCATGATGAGGCTGGTGTCTACCGCGACGGTCTCGCCGGCCTTCACCAGGACCTCGATCACCGCCACGTCCTTGAAGTCGCCGATATCAGGGACCTTGACCTCGATCTGTTGAGCCATGCTGCTCTCCCCCGATCTCAGAACAACACGCGCCGAAGATCGGCGAGTACATTGGCGAAGTAGACGTTGAAGCGTGCCGCGGCCGCGCCGTCGATGACGCGGTGATCCCAGGACAGCGACAGCGGAAGCGTGAGGCGCGAGGTCCAGGCCTTGCCGTCGGCCGAATGCTGCTTCCAGTATCCCTTGCACACGCCCATGATGGCGACCTCGGGCGCGTTGATGATCGGCGTGAAATAGATGCCGCCGATGCCGCCGAGCGACGAGATCGAGAACGTTCCGCCCTGCATCTGGTCCGGCTTGATCTTGCCCTCGCGCGCGAGCTTGGCGAGTGCGTTCATCTCGTTCGCGATCTCCGGCACCGATTTCTTGTCGGCATCGCGGATCACCGGCACCATCAGCCCGTTCGGCGTGTCGGCGGCGAAGCCGATGTGCCAGTAGTTCTTGTAGACCAGCGTATCGCCGTCGAGGCTGGCGTTGAATTCGGGAAACTTCTTCAGCGTCGCGACGGCCGCCTTCACCATGAACGGCAGCAGCGAGAGCTTCACGCCGCTCTTCTCCAGCTCCTTGTTCATCTTGACCCGGAATTGCTCAAGTTCGGTGATGTCAGCCTCGTCGTGGGTCGTGACATGCGGAATGACGACCCAATTGCGGTGCAGGTTGGCCGCTGAAATCTTTTTGATGCGGCCGAGCTCCTTGCGCTCGACCGGCCCGAACTTCGCGAAATCGACCTTGGGCCAGGGCAACAGGTCGATGCCGCCGACGCCGCTTCCCCCGCTTGCGGCCGCAGCCTGCGGTTTGGCGGCAGGCGTGCCACCCTTGGCAAAACCCTCGACGTCTTCGCGCACGATGCGGCCGTGATTGCCCGAACCTTTGACCATGCCGAGATCGACGCCCAGTTCGCGCGCCAGCTTGCGCACCGCAGGGCCGGCATAAGCGAGCGCAAAGGCCTTCTCGTCGACGGCGCCGGCTTGCGCCGGAGGAGCGGCGGTGGTTGCCGACGATGCTGGTGCCGGCGCCGCCGCGACGGCGGGAGCCACCGCGGATGCGTTGCTTGTCGCAAGCACAAGGATGATTGCGCCCTCGCTGACCTTGTCACCCGTCTTCACCTTGATCTCGCGCACGGTGCCCGAGAGCGGCGCCGGCACTTCCATCGTCGCCTTGTCCGACTCGAGCGCGATCAGCGGATCCTCGGCCTTGACGCTGTCGCCGGGTTTCACGAAGATTTCGATGACCGGCACGTCCTTGAAGTCGCCGATATCGGGGACTCGCACCTCGGCGATACCCGCCGGGGCGCTGACGGGCGACGGCGGCGCGCTGACGACAGGCCGCGTTTCGCCCTGCTCGGCGCCCGCGCCCTCGAACTGCACGATCACTGCGCCTTCGCTGACCTTGTCACCGACCTTGACGACCACCGACTTCACCACACCGTCGCGCGGCGACGGCACTTCCATGGTCGCCTTGTCGGACTCCAGCGCGACCAGCGGATCCTCGGCCTTGACGCTGTCGCCGGGCTTGACGAAGACCTCGATCACCGGGATGTCCTTGAAGTCACCGATATCGGGAACCTTGATGTCGATCAGACCACTCATCGCTCTGCCCTCGGCCCTGCCTCACACGGTCCATGGCGCAGCGCGCCCGGCGTCGATCTGGTATTTGGCGATGGCCTCGGCGACGATTGCCGGCTTGATCGCTCCCTCGTCGGCGAGTGCCTTGAGCGCCGCGATCGCGACATAGTGCCGGTCGACCTCGAAAAATCGCCGCAGCTTCACGCGATAGTCGCTGCGGCCGAACCCGTCGGTACCGAGCACGACGTAGCGGCGCCCGGCCGCTTGCACATATTCCCTGATCTGGTCGGGGTAATTCCGCATGTAGTCGGTCGACGCCACGACCGGCCCCGGATGTCCTTCGAGCTGCGCTTCCACCCAGCTCTTGCGCCGCGGCTCGGTCGGGTGCAGCAGGTTCCAGCGCTCCGCCGCCATGCCGTCACGACGCAGTTCGTTGAAGCTGGTTGCGCTCCACACATCCGCGGTCACGCCGAAGTCCGCCTTGAGCAGGTCGGCGGCCGCGATCACCTCGCGCAGGATCGTGCCTGAACCGACGAGTTGGACGCGGAGCTCCTTTTTCGCGGCTTCGCCACCGCTCTTGAGAAGATAGAGGCCCTTGAGAATTCCCTCCTCCGCGCCCTTGCCTGCATCGGCCAGCGCGGGGTGCGGGTAGTTCTCGTTCATCAGGGTGATGTAATAGTAGACGTCCTCCTGCGCTTCGTACATGCGGCGCATGCCCTCGCGGACGATGGTCACGACCTCATAGGCGAACGTCGGATCGTAGGAAACGCAGTTCGGGATGGTGGCCGCGAGCACGTGGCTGTGTCCGTCCTCGTGCTGCAACCCCTCGCCGTTCAGTGTAGTGCGGCCGGCAGTGCCGCCGAGCAGGAAGCCGCGCGCCCGCATATCGCCTGCGAGCCAGGCGAGGTCGCCGACGCGCTGCAGGCCGAACATCGAGTAGTAGATGTAGAACGGGATCATCGGCACGTTGTTCGTCGAGTACGACGTCGCCGCCACGATCCAGCTGGACATCGCGCCGCCTTCGTTGATGCCTTCCTGGAAGACCTGCCCGCTCTTGTCTTCGCGGTAGTACATCAGCTGGTCGGCATCCTGCGGCCGGTAGAGCTGGCCCACCGACGAATAGATGCCGAGTTGCCGAAACATACCCTCCATGCCGAAGGTACGGGATTCGTCCGGCACGATCGGCACGATGTGCTTGCCGATCGCCTTGTCGCGGACAAGGGCGCCGAGCAATTGCACGAACGCCATCGTGGTCGAGATCTCGCGGTCTCCGGTGTTTTCGAGCAGCCGCTGGAACGTCGAGAGCGGCGGAATCTGCAAGGACGCGGATTTCCGCCGGCGTTGCGGAAGGTAGCCGCCGAGCTTTTCGCGCTGTGCCCGGAAATACTTCATTTCCGGGCTATCTTCCGGCAGCCGGAGGAACGGTACCTTGGCCAAATCGGCGTCGGAGACCGGCACCTGGAAGCGATCACGAAAACCGCGCAGCGCGTCCTGCGTCATCTTCTTCGCCTGGTGGGCGATCATCTGACCTTCGCCGGACTCGCCCATGCCGTAGCCCTTAACGGTCTTCGGCAGAATGACCGTGGGCTGCCCCTTGTGATTCACGGCCGCGGTGTAAGCGGCAAAGACCTTCTCGGGATCATGGCCGCCGCGCGCGAGCTGCCAGATCTCGTCGTCGCTCATGTCGGCGACGAGTTGCTTCGTCTCATCGTACTTGCCGAAGAAGTGCTCGCGAATGTAGGCGCCGCTCTTGCTCTTGAAGTCTTGGTATTCGCCGTCGACACATTCTTCCATGAGCCTGAGCAGCTGCCCGCTCTTGTCCTTTTGCAGCAGGCGGTCCCACCCCGAGCCCCACAGCACCTTGATCACGTTCCAGCCCGCGCCGCGGAAGATGCTTTCGAGCTCCTGCACAATCTTGCCGTTGCCGCGGACGGGTCCATCGAGCCGCTGGAGATTGCAATTGATGACGAAGATCAGATTGTCGAGGTTCTCGCGGCCGGCGAGCGAGATCGCACCGAGCGATTCCGGCTCGTCGGTTTCGCCATCGCCCATGAACGCCCAGACCTTGCGCTTGGACGTCTCGGCCAGCTTGCGGTTCTCGAGATATTTCAGGAAGCGCGCCTGATAGATCGCCATCAGCGGCCCGAGTCCCATCGACACCGTCGGGAACTGCCAGAAATCAGGCATCAGCCAGGGGTGCGGATAGCTCGACAATCCCTTGCCCGAGGTTTCCTGCCTGAAGCTGAGGAGCTGTTCCTCGCTCAATCGCCCCTCGAGAAACGCACGCGCGTAGATGCCGGGTGAGCAGTGTCCTTGCACGAAGATCAGATCGCCGCCGTGAGCATCCGTCGGGGCGTGCCAGAAATGGCCAAAGCCGATATCGTACAGCGTGGCGGCCGACTGGAAGCTTGCGATATGGCCGCCAAGCTCCGAGCTTTCCTTGTTGGCACGCAGGATGATCGCGAGCGCATTCCAGCGGATGAGGGAGCGAAGCTTGTGCTCGATGGCGCGATCGCCGGGCAGCGCCGGCTGCTGGTCCAGCGGGATCGTGTTGCAATAGGGCGTCGTCAGCGACTGCTCGATCTGAAGACCGCCGCGGCGCGCCGCATCGACCATCGCGTTGACAACGAATTCCGCGCGGTCATTGCCGCGATGACCCCGGACTGCCGAAAGGGCATCGAGCCACTCCCGGGTTTCCTGCGGATCCTGATCGTGAGCGTCCGCGATCGTCATTGCCTTCTCCATTGCATGCCGAGCCGAAGTCGCGCGCCAACGCTCATCGCGGCCCGCGTTCATGCGGGAGCGCGCAATGCCGAACGGGCGATGTCCCGTCGCTTTTAGGTGGTGAATTGAGTGTTGGCTGGCATCGGAACGTCCCCTCGCATTGTGTTTTCTGGAGCTGTTGCTCCTCTTGGAGACATCCCAAGCAGCATTCGTGCCAGACCACGCAATGCCCGGCCGATCGCGAGGATGTCATTCATTTTGTTTGGCTTTGCCCTTTGGGTCGGCATGCCAGCCAATGCATTCGGGCGGGATCTGTCTGACGCTCCGGAAAACCCACCTGAACTGTCGCCCGAAATGTCGGATCATCCCGGTGAAGCCGTCTGAGGACCGGGCGCGATGTCATCCCGCGTACCCGAAGCGAGCGCTCCGTAAGAGAGGCGCAGCCTCAATCTGCCTGATTCTTCCGTGCCATCCGTGCCGCCGGCAGCTCTGCGAGGTCGCGCTCCAGAGCGCCGAGCATCTCATGAAGGCGCGCCAGCTTGCGGACACCAAACCGGCCGGCAATCTCTGCGTAGATTTGCTCGGACGTCGGCGCAATCGCTTCGATGAGGGCGAGCCCTTGCGGGGAGATCGCTATGCCTGTTCGACGACGGTCGGCGGCGATCACCCGCCGCTCGATCAATTGCCTCGCCTCGAGATAGGTGAGAATGCGCGACAGGCTCGGGCCGAGCAGGAACGCGACACGAGCGAGCTCCGACGTCTCCATTGCCTCGACCGAGGCGAGCGCGCGCAACACCCGCCACTGCTGCTCGCTCAAGCCGTATTGCCGAAGCGGCGGGCGAAACAGCGCCATCACCGCCTCTCGCGCGCGAAGCAGCGACATTGGCAGCGAGAGCGAAAAGTCGCGCATCACGCTGCTGTTCGGAACGTCATCCGATTGACGCGCCGGCGGTGTCGGTGCCCTGCCCCCGCGAGCCCGGTCCACGTTCAGCCCTGACAGCGATGCGCAGTTGACGGCGGCGGCCTCACGCGATGGCGATCGGCCTGATCGGCGAACCGGTCGATCCCGCGAGACGCAGCGGCAACGCCACGAAGATCACCCGAGGCTTGCGGGCCTGCGCGATCTCCTCGAGGTTCAGATTCTCCATGATATGAATGCCCTCGTCCACCAGCATGATGGCGTGCACCGAATTTCCCGGGGTGGGCAGGCATTCGAAGCCGGGCGTATCCGATCCAACCAGGCAAGCCCCACGCGAGACGAGCCAGCGCGCGGCGGCCTCTCCCGGACCGGGCATGCCGCCGCGCCGGCCGATGAACATCTCCGCATCCGACCAGTACTTCGACCAGCCCGTCCGTATCAGGACGGCATCTCCCGGGCGAATCTCCGATGCGCTGAGCGACAACGCTTTTTCGAGATCTGCGACGGAGATTTCTTCGGCCGGCTTCAGGCAATCCACGCCTTTGGCGGCCGCGACATCAAGCACGACTGCACTCTGGACGATTGGCGGAATGTCGGCGGCATTGAGCTCGCGGTAGCCGTCCCGCGTTTCCACCTCGGACACTTTGATCCCGCCATGGAGACAGCCATTGCGCGAAAAGTGTCCGAGCGCGTCGATATGGGTGCCGGAGTGACCTGAGGTCACGATGACCTCGTTGGCGAAGCTCGAGCCATCCTGCCGCTTGGTGGGGTGCGGGTCACCATGTCTCCGATGCAGCGCCAGCGAATACGGGATGTGCTGGTGATACACCGGCATCGACGGCGCCATGGCGTGCGATAGCTCGTAAAGCCTCGCATCGCCGGCAATCCCGCCGAGCAGTTTCGAATCGAACGCTGGCAATCGACTGTTCATCTCAACAGCTCCCACAGTTCCAATAGCGGTCACACGCCGATCTTCGGCGCCCGGTGCCTGTCGAGACCGACCGCAATGTTCTTCTGCTCCATGTAGATCTCGAAAGCATAATCTCCGCCGTCGCGGCCGATGCCGCTTGACTTGACGCCGCCGAAAGGCGTCGGCAGATGACGCACGTTCTCGGAATTGATCCAGACCATGCCTGCTTCCACGCCCTGCGCAACGCGATGGGCGCGACCGACGTCGCCGGTCCAGATGTAGGCCGCAAGACCATAACGCACATCGTTGGCAATGCGCAGCGCATCGGCCTCATCCTCGAACGGGATCGCGGTCAACACCGGCCCGAATATCTCTTCTTGCGCAATCCGCATGCTGTTCTTCGCGTCGGTGAACAGCGTCGGGCAGACGAAATTGCCCTTGCCCTCGAGCGCACGAACGCCGCCGGTTGCAACCTGCGCGCCCTCCCGCCTGGCATGTTCGCTGTAGCTCAGCACCTTCTCGGCATGGCGCGGATGAATCAGCGGCCCAAGCTCGGTCGCGGGATCCAGCGGATGGCCGACCTTGATCTTCTCCACACGCGCCTTCAGCTCGGCGGTGAACTTGTCGTAGATCGAACGCTGAACCAGCGCGCGGCTCGACGATGTGCAGCGCTGGCCGTTCAGGCTGTAGATCATGAACAGCACCGCGTCCAAGGCGCGGTCGAGATCGGCGTCATCGAACACGAACACCGGATTCTTGCCGCCGAGTTCGAAATGCACCCGCTTCAGCGTCGGCGCACCCTGCGCCATGATATGGCTGCCGGTAATCGACTCGCCGACGAACGCAATCGCCTTGATCGCCGGATGTTCCGTGAGGGCCTTGCCCGCGCTCTCGCCGAAGCCGTGAACCAGATTGACGATCCCCTTCGGCAAACCGGCGCCTTCGAAGACTTCGCTCATGATCTCCGACAGGATGACCGCCGACAACGGGCTCCATTCGGCCGGCTTGTGCACGATGGTGCAGCCTGCCGCCAGCGCCGGCGCGATCTTCCAGGTCGAGAGCATGAAAGGCGTGTTCCACGGCGTGATGACGCCTACCGGGCCGATCGGCTGTCGCACCGTGTAGTTCAGATGGGTCTGCGTCGGCATCGAGAGCCCGTCCGATGCCTCGGGGGCCTTGTCGGCGTAGAAGCGGAAGTTCTCGGCACCGCGCAAGGCCGCCTTTGACATGTAGCGGATCGCCTGCCCGCTGTCGGTGCTTTCGACCAGCGCGATCTCGTCCGCGCGCGCCTCGATCTTGTCGGCGATCGTGTGCAGCAGTGCGCGGCGCTTCTCTCCCGGGACGTCCTTCCAGACCTTGAACGCCTCCTCGGCCGCGCGCGCGGCCCGATCGACATCGGCGGGCGTGCCGGACGACACCCGGCAGAGCACCGAGTTGTCGGACGGATCGAAATTGTCGAACGCGCCCTCGCTGAGCACATTCTCCCCGGCAATGCGATGCGCGACCACCGCGCTCTTGAATCGGGCCAAATGCTGCTGTGCCTTGCGGAGATTGTCGGTCAAGGCGTTGTTGGGAAGGGGCTTGTTCATATCGATCTCCTTGGATTCTCGAGTTCAGGCTTCGCGATCTCGCCGATACTTAACATGTTAAGTTTATGCCGGCAAGCTGCCAGATTGAAGCTTGTCTTCAAATGCCGAGCGCTCCATCGGAGAAGGCAACCTCGCCATCAACCCACGTTGCGTGGCTGCGCGCTGGCGCGATGTCAGCACCATCAGCGAAGATGTCGCGATCGAGCACGGCCAAATCGGCGGCATAGCCGACAGCGATCGCGCCGCGCCACTGCTCGTGCCCCATCGCGAACGCTCCGCCGCTTGTATAGATATCCAACGCTTCCCGACGCGACAGCGCCTCGTCCGCGTTCATGATCAGTCCTTCGGCGGTGGTGCGATCGACAGCGGCGGCCATGCCGATGAACGGCGAGAGCGGACCGATTGGATGATCGGAACTGCCGGCGATCGTCACACCGGCATTGCGGACCGTGCGGCCCGGATACAATCGCTGGGCGCGCGCTGGTCCGACGGCGTGCGCGAAGGATCGACCAAGCCGATGCAGGAATCCGTACTGCGGGACGACGATCGCACCGAGCGAGCGAACCCTCTCGACCGCATCTGCGCTGCAGATCGCGAAATGCTCGAGCCGATGCCGAGGATCGCCCCGCGGCGCGGCACGTTGCGCGGCCTCCAGCGCCGACAGCCAATGATCGATCGCGCGGTCTCCGATGACGTGGGCGGCGAGCTGCCAGCCCGCCGTATGGGCGTCCATCACCTTGGCGCGCAGATCGGCCGGGTCCTCCATCAGGCGGCCGCAGGTCTCACGATCGGCGTAAGGTTCGGACAGCGCCGCCGTCCGGGCTCCGACGATGCCGTCGACGAAGAATTTCAAGGTGCGGACCTGCCAGTGCGGGTCAAGTCGCGACGGGACGATGTTCAGCGCGCGCGCCTGTGACGGGTCGATCCGAAGCATGAAGCCCATGCGCACCGGCAGCGCGCCGGCATTCCGGATCGCGCTCCAGACCTCCCACTCAGTCTCAAAGCCGCTGTTGAATCCGACCGCGGCTTCGACCGCCGCGACGATGCCAAAGCCCAGGCTCTCCCTGACCACCTGGCCGATCGCCTGGATGGTCCGAGCCGGCGACGGCTGTGGAACCAGCTCGGCGACGATATCCGCGGCGGTTTCCGTCAACACGCCGGAGAGACCGCCATTGTCCCGCTCGATCGTTCCGCCGGGCGGGTCCGGCGTATTGGCGTCAAATTGCGCGAGCCGGAGCGCCGCCGAGTTCGCCACGGAAAGGTGCCCGCCGCTCCGCCGCAACAGCACGGGATGATCCTGCGACACCGCATCCAGCTCGGACAATGTCGGATGCCGGCGCTCCATCAACGATTGCTCGTTGTAGTCGGCCGAGACCACCCATTCGCCCCGCCCGGCCGCAACACAGCCGCCGTGCAGACGGTCGAGCAGGTCCGCGACCGAATTGACGCCCGCTCCAAGCTGCAGATTGAGCAATTCCTGCGCCCGCATGAAGAAGTGCAGATGAGCGTCGGTCAGCCCCGGCACCACGCGGCGACCGTCGAGGTCGACGACGCGATCCGCCGACGGCGCATCGCGCCGCGATCCCAGCCAGGCGATGCGGTTGTCCGCGATCAGCAGGCTGTCGGGCGTCGAGCGATCCTGCGCGGCGAACAGGCCGCCACGCAGGAGTGTCGTTGGTGTCCTAGCCGGCATCCTTGACCACGGCGATCATGTCGATCTCGATCTTCAGCCCGGCACGCGCCAGGTGCGCCACACCGACGGTCGTTCGCGACGGCGGATCCTTCGGGAAGTATTCGCGGAACACTTCGTTCATCGCCGCAAACTCGTTCATCATGTCGGTCATGTGGATCGTCATCTTCAACGCCGTGTCGAGCCCGGCTCCGCCGGCCTCGGCAAGCGCCTTGACGTTGTCGAGCGCGATGCGCGTTTGTGCCTTGATGTCCTCGGGAAACGCCCGCGTCACTGGATCGGAGCCGGTCTGCCCGGAAACGAACAGAAGCCTGTCCCAGCGGATGGCCGGAGAGTACGGGAGGCCCGGCCGCAAACCGGTCGGCGGGACGATGACTGTGCGTGACATAGGGTGTGTCCTTCTGCTGGGTGAAATTCGTGAACGTCTGAATTCAGATGGCGATGTCGCGATAGCGATCGCCGGCGCCGAGATAGGCGGCCATCAGGCGGGGATCCTGCCGAAGCTCGCGCGCAGCTCCAGCCGCGACGACATTGCCGACCTCGATGACATAGCCCCGGCTCGCAACCGACAAAGCGAGATTGGCGTTCTGCTCGACCAGAATGCCGGTCATGCCTTCCGATCTGAGACGATCGATGGTGTCGAAGATCTCTTCGGTGATCCGCGGCGCGAGCCCGGTCGACGGCTCGTCGAGCATCAACAGTTGCGGCTCCGACATCAGTGCGCGGCCGACCGCGACCATCTGCTGCTCGCCGCCGGAGAGCGTTCCGGCCAGCTGACGCCGGCGCTCGCGCAGTTTCGGCAGCAATGTGTAAATGCGATCCAGCGCGGTTGCGGTCGCCTCGCGGCTGCGACGCCGCTTCAGAAAGGCGCCCAGCCTCAAATGATCCTCGACGCTGAGCGACGGAAACAGCTCCCGTCGCTCAGGAACAAGAACGATTCCCTTGGCGACGCGCGCCTCCGGTGCCTCGCCGTTCAGCGCCCGACCCTCGAAGACCACCGTCCCGGATTTTGGCGACAGAACGCCCATCAGGCAGTTGAGCAGCGTCGTCTTGCCCGCCCCGTTAGGACCGATAAAGGTGATGAACTCGCCGCGCGCGAGATCGAAGCTGATCGATTCCAGCGCGACGGCGTTGCCGTACCCAACGGTCAGATCGGAGACTTCAAGCAGCTTTGTCACGGCTTCCACCAAGATAGGCAGCGATGACCGCCGGATTGGCCTGCACCTCGTGCGGGGTCCCCTCGGCGATCATGCGTCCGCGATCGAGCACTACGAGGCGTTGCACGCATCCCATCACCAGCTCCATGTCGTGCTCGACGAGCAGGATCGTGACATTGTCGGCCTGCAACTGGCGAAGGATCTTGACCAGCATCAGCTTCTCCGAGAAGCGCAGGCCGGCCGCCGGCTCGTCCAGCAACAGGATTTGCGGATCGGCCACCAGAGCGCGGGCGATCTCGACGATCCGCTGCTTGCCGAGCGGCAAGCTTCCGGCGGGAAGATCGGCCTCTGCGGCAAGACCAACCCTCACGAGCGCGGCCTGTGCCGTCGCCAGCGCCTGCTGGTTTTCACCGGCGTCGAGCGCCAGCAGGCTGCGGGCAAATCCGGCGCGGGTGCGCCAGTAGGCTCCGAGTGCGACGTTCTCGATCACCGACATCTCGGGCACGAGCTGGACATGCTGGAACGTCCTCGCCATGCCGTTGCGCACGATCAGGTGGCTCCTCGGCAGCGGCTCGCCAAACAATTTGACCGAACCGGATGTCTGCCGCTGCAATCCCGAGATGATGCTGAACAGCGTCGTCTTCCCCGCCCCGTTCGGACCGATCAGCCCGACGAGTTCGCCGCGGCGAAGCACCATGTCGACGTCGGCCAGCGCCTGCAATCCGCCGAACCGGATGCCGATCCCCTTGAGATCGAGCAGTACCTCGCCCGGCTTCGTATCCGGCCTGCGCATCGGCAGGCCCGCGCCGTCGCGGCTGCGAGCCGCCGGAGCAGGAAGCCGCTTCTCCACGGTCGGCCACAGCCCGCGCGGAAATTTCAGCAGCATGACGACCAAGAGAATGCCGAACACGATCACTTCGAGGTTGCCCGATGCGCCCCAGCGCGCCAGCAGATCCTGCAATCCCCACTGCGCACTCTCGAGCGTCACGGCCCCGAGCACCGCCCCCGCGCCGCTGACCGGGCCGCCGACGACGGACATGATCAGGAGCTTGAAGGAGCTCGACAGTCCGAACGGCGAAGGACTGACGAAGCGCAGCAGGTGAACATAGAGGGCACCCGCAAGCGCGGCCATAACGGCCGACAGCACGAAGACCTTCACGCGTAACGCGGTCGTATCAACGCCAAAGCTCCGCGCCATGCCGTCATGCGATTCCAGCGTCGCGATCGCCCGTCCAACCCGCGAGGTCCGAAGCCGGTTGACGCCGCAGACCGCCAGCAGCACCACGATCCAGATCAGCTGCGCATAGAGCCGGTCATCGGTGATCACATGTCCGAACAGCCCAAGCGACGGGATCTTGTCGAGCCCCGACGCGCCGCCGGTGACGTCGTGCCAGGCCGTGAAGACGCCGGACGTGGCAATCCCGAACGCAAGGGTAGCCAGCGGCAGATAGTGACCGCGCAATTTCAGCGTCATCAGTCCGAAGGCCGCGGCGATCACCGCAGTCACCGCCACCGCCAGCACCAGCGTCAAGACGCTGTCGATGCCATAGGCCCGCGACACCAGCGCCGAGACGTAACCGCCGATCCCCATGAAGGCGGCCTGGCCGAGCGAGACCTGCCCCGCCTGCAGCAGCAGGATCAGGCCGATCGCCGCAAGGGCGTAGATGCCGGCAAATGCCAGGATCCCGACGTAGAAGGACGGCAGGACCCAGGGCGCGGCGACGAACGCTGCGCCGACGCAGAGCCCGAGAACCGATCGTGCGCGCATGATCATCTCGCCTCCGCGCGCTGCCGGGCGTTGCGCCAGAGCAGGATCGGAATGAGGAGCCCGAACACCAGAACGTCGCGATAGGCGCTCGCGAGATAGGCAGACGTCGTCTCCAACCCCCCGACCATCATGACCCCGAGCAGCGCGAACGGATAATCGATCAATCCACCCATGGCGCCGCCGACGAAGCCCTTGAGGCCGACCATGAAGCCCATTTCATAGTTCGCGGTGATCAGGGGCGCGAGCAGCATGCCGCTGATGGCGCTGAAGGCAGCGGCCAGCAGAAATGCGAGGCCGCCCGCCCTGGCGACGGGTATGCCGCAAAACTGCGCGCCCAACCGGTTCATCGCCGATGCCTGAAGCGCCTTCCCCACCAAGGTGTACTCCGAGAAAAGATAGAGGCCGGCCATCGAGGCCAGCGCGACAACAAGGATGACGAAGCTCTGATACGGAACGAACACCGGACCCAGCAGCGTGCCGCCGGAAGCCACCGGATCGACGGGATACGGGCTGGCGCCCCAGATCAGCAGGCCAAGTCCCTGCACACTCATCGACACGCCGACCGAGATGATCACGAACACGATGGTCGACGCATCGGGAATCGGATGCACGGTGAAGCGATAGATCAGCACACCGATCGGTGCGACGAGCAGGAGCGCGACCAGCATCATCGCGACAACCGGCAACTGCAATGCCAGCGCGCCTTTCGCCAGTGCGACCGCCGCCACCGCAGCAAGCAACATGCCCGCGGCGAACAGCAGCGCCGCTTTCCAGTCGCTGCGCCACCGCCGCGCATCCAGCACGACGCACAGTGCCAGTCCGCCGACCAGGAGATAGACCGAGCCGGGGAAGCGCCCCTGCAGCAGATCGGCAAGGGTCAACGCGCCGAGCATGACGTATTCGCCCTGCGCGATGTTCACGACGCGCGTGACCGTGAACGTCAGCACCAGGCTGAGCGCCAGCAAAGCGTAGACGAGCCCGTTGGTCAGTCCGTCGACGAGGAGAAAGAGCGCGGTATCCATCGTGCTTTATTTGGCGTCGTACAAGCGGAACTCGTCATTCTTGACGACGGCGATAAAGGTGCTCCGTGCATCGAGCCCGAGGTGGTCGCTGGGCGTGTAATTGAAGATCCCGCCGACCCCGACGAACTCCTTGGTGGCTTCGATCTTGTCGCGCAGTGCGGCGCGAAATGCGTCGACGTCGTCGGGCTTGGCTCCGCCCTTGGCGGCCTCCGCGGCTGCCTTGAGCGCGATGTTGCCGGCGTCCCAGGCCTGCCCCGGGAAGATATCGACCTTCGGAACATTGAAGCGCTTCTCATAAAGCGCCGCGAAGTTCGCGATGACCGGCTTCAGCGGATTGTTGCCGGCAAGGTCCGTGTAGACCAGAACCGGTGTCGTCCCGAGCAGCGCGCCGTCGACGTCCTTCTTGCCGATCGAAAGGAACGCGCTGTTGGCCGACCCGCCCGAATGATAGATCGGCCCGGTATAGCCGACGCGCCGCAGCGCCTGCTGGACCAGCGCCGACGATGGCGGGATCGCGTGGATGTAGACCGCACCCGGGCTGGCCTGACGCACCTTGAGCGCCTGCGGGGTGAAGTTGGTGTCCGTCCGGGCGAAGCGTTCGGCCGCGACGATCTCGACGCCCTTCGCCTTGGCAACGCTCTGCATCGCGACCCAGCCGCCCTCACCGAAGGAATCTTCCAGGCCGAGAAAAGCCACCTTCTTGCTGCCTTGCTTGATCATGTCGTCGACCAGCACAGCGATCTGCAACTGATCGGTGCTCGGCGTCTTGAAGATCCAGTAACGCTCCTTCACCGGCTCGATCACGCTCTGCCCCAGCGCGAGCGAGATGTTCGGCACCTTGGCCTGCGTGACGACATCGAGGATCGCCATCGACGCCGGCGTGGTGCTGCAGCAGATCACGACGTGCGCGCGGTCTTCCGTGACGAGCTTGCGGACGCTGTTGACCGCCTTGGTCGGATCAGATGCATCATCATAGGTAATGAACTTGACCGTGAACGGCAGGCTCGCATCGTTCGCCAGTCGCTCCTGCAGCAGATCGATGGCATTCTTCGCGGGCACGCCGAGCGCGGACGCCGGCCCGGTCATTGCAACCACCGAGCCGATGCGAAGCTCCGGTTTGTCTGCGGCGAATGCGAAACCCGGCAGGGCAAGTGCGGCAATGACCAAGGCTAGAACGTTTTTCACGATAGGAGATCCCACAATAAGGCGACAGGCGGACTAATCGAGCACGTAGCTCGGCACGGATTGCATCAGGGGCGGCTTGGTCTTCTTCATGCCATGCCCGTCGAATTCCTCGACCGACATGGCCTCCTCGAACCACCGGCGAGGCGGCGGCGCGCCCCACAGGGTCTGCCGCACCGGATTGTTGAGATGCCAGCGAATGGGCTCGGCCGCCGTGTTTCCGGTCAGGTAATCGCCGGTGTAGAGCTCGAACCGGTTGCCGTCGGGGTCGCGTACATAGACGAACAGCGCATTTGAAATGCCGTGCCGCGCCGGCCCGCGCTCGAGGCTGTCGGCGTAGCCGGCTCCCGCCAGCAGATCGCATGCCTTGATGATCGAGAGCGGATCGCCGAGCGAGAACCCGACGTGGTGGGCCGCGGGACCTGCGCCGGTCATGACCGCGATGTCGTGAACCGTCGACTTCCGAAACAGCCAGCTCGCCCACACCCGCTTCTCGGGCGCATCGCCCTCCGTCAGCTCGGCGCAGCCGAAGCCCATCTCCTGGGTGTACCAGTCGTAGCCGGCCTGGGCATCCGGCGTCAGCACGTTCACATGGTCGATGCGGGTCGGCGAGGCACCCCTGTGAAGGTGATAGTGCTGCACGAGCCAGGGCACGGACTCGATCTCGGCATAGTAGTCGACGATGAAACCAAGCGGGTCCTGGACCCGCAACGTGCGACCCTGGCCGAGTATGTCGTTGCCGGCCCAGCGCGTCGGCAGGCCAAGTTGCTCAAAGCGGGACTTCATCCGGTCGAGTTCGGCATCCTGAGCCACCACGAAACCGATATGGCCGACACCGGCGCTATCGGCCTTCCGCAGCACGAAGGTATGATGCTGCTTGTCCTCGGTGCAGCGCAGATAGACCCGATTGTCGTCGCGCGCCGTTTCGTGCAGGCCGATGAGATTGACGTAGAAGTCCCTCGCCCGCTCCAGGTCCGTGGTCCGGAACTCGACGTGCCCCAGCTTCTGAATGTTGGCTATGTCCTTGATTCGACCTGCGCTCACTTCGACCCTCTCGCAAAATCCACGACGATCGCCCGCGCACCTTGCGACAACGATTGCCAGCTCGACAGGATTGCGAAGATAGGGATTGGCTCGCCGCGGTCTGTATCACGCGCTACTTAAGGCCCAGGATATTTGACCGCGCGCTCATCGGCGCCGCCTCGCCGACTCACGCCATCCGCGACGGCCGAAGGTGGGACGCCGACGTCCGGACCAGCTGATAGCGGCCGCGGTGACAAAGGATCGCACCATCTCGCCGCAACCTCTGCATGGCGCGCGTCACCGTGATGCGCGACGCGCCGATCAGGCTGGCGATCTGCTGATGCGTGAGCACGATATCGGACGCTTCCGGCTCGGAGATCTGTGACAACAGCTCGGTGATCCGGTCCTCCGGAGAGGACTGCGCGACCTGGGCGAGCCGGCCCGCCAGGGTCCGCTGCTTCAGTGCAATGGTCTGCGCGACCAGGGCGGCGAGCGCCGCATCGGATGCCATCAGCTGACAGAATTCGACGGCCGGGATGGACACCACTTCGCTTGCCTCGAGGGCATTTGCGCTGGAGAACCGCGGCAGACCGTCGAACGCAGCGCCTTCACCGCAGAGTGCGCCGGCGCCGACGATATCGATGAGCAGCTCCTGTCCACCGGCGCCCAGCATCGTGATGCCGATACGACCGGAGACGACCACGTAGCATTGGGTACCCAGCTCGCCCTGTCGATAGATCGCCGTGCCCTTGGCAATCTTTCTGCGCGGAAGGCCCGGCGCGAGCTCGAGCAGGCGCTTCAGCATCGCCGACGGCACGCGCAGCGTTTCGCTCACCTCGGCGCGGCATGCGATCGACGACAGTGAATCTTTCACCGAGATGGCCTTCCTGTCTCGCAACGCGCTCTCCTTCGACGATACGTCATCGCTCGGGAAGGCGCCTCGTCAGTTGAATATGCGGCACCGGCCGACCGCGTTGCAAGCGTCGACGGGACGCAGCATTGCCGCAGACGACCATGCTGCCGAGATCGCGCCGCAAGGTGCTGTCTTGCGATGGTGCCACGGGCACTGCTTGATCGCCACTCAGCAAAAAGGACGACGTATTCCGCGTTGCGGACATACCGCACGCGCGCCGGCTCAGCCAGTCGCCGACACCGCGCGCTGCACCTTGTTGCGCAGGCTCAACGTCAACTTCGCCTGCCGCCGGAAATGCGCCTGCAGCAGATCCGTCGCGCGCTTTTCGTCGCGGTCCAGCGCCGCGCGCATGATCGCTTCATGCTCGCTATCGGCCGCGACCGCACGCTCGGCATATTTCCAGAAGTATCGGCGATAGCGCTCCATCTGGTCGTACAATTCGTTGAAGAAGTGCAGCAGCCATGGCGATCCGCATCCCTTGCACAGCGCGAAGTGAAATTCCCGGTGCCGGTCTTCCCATTCGGTGCGGAGGTTCTCGTCCTCCTGATCGACTGAAACGGCGATGCCGGCGCGTTTCAGACGATGGAATGCCGAGAGCAGATCGACTTCCCACTCCTCGCGGCCATCGCGGATCGAGCCGCTCAGCGCGTAGGTCTCGAGATGGGCGCGCAGACTTGAAACATCCATCATCTCGTCGAGATGGATCGGGGCGACGACGAAGCCCTTATGGTCCTCGGCCACGACCAACCCCTGCGCGGCGACCTGAAACAGCGCTTCGCGCAACGGGCTGACGCCGACCTCATATCGTTTGCTCAACTTGTCGAACTGCAGCCGTTCGCCCGGCTCGAGCTTGTGGCGGATGATGTCGAGCCGCAACTGCCGGGCCACTTGCCCGGCCAATGTGCGCGGCTCGTCCCGGGCCGGACTGATGCCTGGTCCCCACTGCACGGAAGGCCCTTTCGAAGTGCTCTTCATCTCGCCTGCGCCTTTAAGTCGCGATTCTGTCCACCGACTATCGTCGAGTATTATCGAAATTCCAAGAGAAATTGGATTTTCGAAAATGTTGACAAGATTGGAACAATAGCGCAGTTTTGGAACAAACGGGGAGAAACGCCATGGCTGAAATCGTGTTTGCCGC
This sequence comes from Bradyrhizobium sp. USDA 3240, assembly GCF_054063295.1. Taxonomy (NCBI): domain Bacteria; kingdom Pseudomonadati; phylum Pseudomonadota; class Alphaproteobacteria; order Hyphomicrobiales; family Nitrobacteraceae; genus Bradyrhizobium; species Bradyrhizobium sp. USDA 3240. The sequence goes on along the minus strand of NZ_JBSSGD010000002.1, from coordinate 7,831,392 downwards.
GGGTGCGCCGCATGCGCCCGGCCTGATTGGGCTGCTCGAGGCCGCGCCGCCTGACGTCAAGGATGTCGTCGCAACCACCTACCGAAGCCTTGCCGAGGCGATCGCGGAGGCGAAGGCCGAGGTGCTGATCGTGTTCGCCAACGATCATCTCGCCAACAGCCGGGTCCGTGCTTATCCGGACTTTCTCATCGGCATGGCCGCCGAACATCGCGGTCCCTACGAATGGTTCAAGCCGTGGATCGGCTGCGAGGACTACACGGTGAAGGGCGCGCCGGAGATCGCCGCGGCCCTGTTCGACGGCATGACCAAGCGCGGCATCCGCATGTTCGCGCAGAATGAGAACCTGAAGTTCGACGACAATATTTCGGTTCCGGTGCTGCTGACCAACATTGCCGGCTCGGGAATTCCGATGGTTCCTGTGCTGCAGAACTGCACGGTGCCGCCGATTCCCGATCAACGTCGCTGCTATGAGGTCGGGAAAGCGCTCGGCGACTTCATCCGCGATGACCTGCCCGCGGACATGCGCGTGGCGCTGCTGGGCTCGGGCGGGCTCAGCCACGAGCCGGGCGGCGCGCGCTACTACTTCATCGACGAGGAGTTCGATCGCTGGTTTCTCGACCTTGTCGCCTCCGGCGACCATGAGAGGCTGCTGCGCGAGTTGACGCTCGAGAAAATGGAGGCGGCCGGTTCAGGCGGCACTGCCGAACTGCTCGCCTGGGTCGTCGTGCTCGGCGCAATCGGATCGCGGCCCGGCAAGAGCTTCGGCTACACCGTCCACAAGGACTTCAAGTGTGGCGTCGGCGGCGTGCTGTGGGACATGAACGCCAACATGCGGCAGCAGCGCGCAGCGGTCTGACAGGAGGAACCCGCATGGGACTAGAGAAATTCAAACCATCCCTGGCGACGCACGACCTGATCCAGGATCTGAAGTGGTCACCGGAGCTGCGCACGGAATTCGCGGAGCATGAATCCGCGGTGCTCGATCGCTATCCCTTCGCCGAGAACGAGCGAAAGGCGATCGAGAGCCGAAACTTCCTCGCCCTCTACGACATGGGGCTGCACCCCTATCTCGGCGGACAGTTTGCCCGGCTGATCTTCGGCAATGAGGCTGGCAAGGGCGCAACGGTCGCGGTCAACAAGCTGGTGGAATCGCTCCAGGGCAAGGGCCCTGTTGCGTGATCACTGAGCGCGTAACCGGCTCGGCCTGACCAGGCACAACGCGCTCGCTGCGACACCTGATGACGACGTGACGGCCCGATGTCCACCGACATTTGGGGCGGTGGAGCCATGGCTGGAGCTCAGGCACGAAGAGATGTTGGGCCGAACGTCGGCCAGTGAATTTTCTAGGGATCGATAAGGAGTATCAAAATGCATTCCCCGCGCTTCCGCCACCTGATGGCGCAATTGCTTTCGGCGACGGCCATCGCAGTCGCGGCAACATCCGCTCCGGCGCTCGCCGATGAGGCGACCGGCATCACCGATTCCGAGATCAAGATCGGCGGGATCTGCCCGAGTACCGGACCGATCGCCTCCTTCGTCACCATCTGCGCCATGCAGGACGCCTATTTCAAGTCGATCAACGAGCACGACGGCGGCGTCATGATGAGCGACGGGAAACGACGCAAGATTGCCTACACCTATTACGACGATGGCTATTCGCCGCCGCGCACGGTCGAGCAGGCTCGCCGCCTGGTCGAGCGCGACAACGTCGCGCTCGTCATCGGTCCGCTCGGAAGCGCGACGGGCCTCGCGATCCGCAACTACCTGAACCGCAAGGATGTCCCGCAGTTGTTCGTCGGCAGCGGGCTGTCTGCGTTCAGCACCGAGTCCGACAAATATCCCTGGACCGTCGGCTGGCAGCCTTCCTACACCACGGAAGGCAGCATCTATGCCGAATTCGTCAAGTCCAAGAAGCCCGACGCGAAAGTCGCGGTGCTCTATCAGAACGACGATTTCGGGAAGGAGCTGCTGAACGCCTTCAAGGCGGCTTCGGCCGGCTCCGGCGTGACGATTGCCGATGCGCAGTCCTACGAAGTCACCTCGCCGACCGTCGACTCGCAGGTTTCGAATCTGGGCGCAACCAATGCCGACGTGCTGCTGGTCTTCGCCGTGCCGAAGTTCACGGCGCAGACGTTGCGCAAGGTCCAGGACATGACCTGGCGACCGACGGTGATCGTGTCCAACATCAGCGCATCGAGGAAGACCGTGATGGAGCCGGCCGGCGCCGAGGCCTCCGAGGGCGTCTATTCGGTGGTCAGCATGATGGATCCGACGACGTCAGACTATGCCGCCACCAAGGACATGGAAGTCTACCGCGCGATCGGAAGCAAATTCCCGAGCTCGGGGCTCAATCTCGACGACCCCATGACCATGTACGGCTTCTCGCAGGCCCAAACCATGGTCGCGGTGCTGCAGAAAGCCAAGGCGCCGACCCGCGAAGCGATCATGGAATCGGCCCGCTCGCTTTGCGATGTCGCTGTGCTCGGCGTCGTACCCGGGGTCAAGGTCTGCGTCAACGGCAAGCAGGACCCCTTCTACGTCGAGACCATGCAGGTCGTTCGCTACAGCAAGGGCAATTGGCAAAAGGTCGGCGACGTCATCTCCAAATACGAAGGCAAGACGCCCCAGAGCGTCAAGTAGCCACCATGCAGTCCCGAACCGAACCCGAGTGAGTGTCATGTCCAACGAGCTCTTCAACGAGATCCTGCCGCCGAAGACCGGCCGGGCGCTCATCGTCCGCAAGGACGAGGTGCTGCGGATCACCGACATCGAGGGCCAGCAGGTGGTCGATGTCGCCATTTTCAACGCCAACAACTACCGCGATCGGCTGTCGCTCTCGTACTCGACGACGCGCTACGCCATGCAATTCAGCGCGCGGCGATCAGGCCGCCCGGAGCCCAGCGTGCTGATGTCGAAGGATTATGTGACCGAGGGCGATGTGCTGATGTCGACGATCTACACGCCGCTGATGACGATCGTCAGGGAGACGCCGGAACCGAAAGGGGTCCACAAGGTCAACCAACGCATGTGCAATCGGCGCTTCTACGAGAGCTTCGGCCTGCACGGCATCGACGGCTGCCACGAAATCATCAGCGGCATCGTGGCTCCCTATGGAATCCGTCCCGAGGACATTCCAGACACCATCGACTTCTTCATGAACTACCATCACGACTGCGCGAGCCATGCCTGGGTCGCCGAAGCGCCGGTCTCGAAGCCCGGCGACTTCGTCGAGCTCCGCGCCGACACCGATTGCCTCGTCGCGATCTCCAATTGCCCGGAGGATCATGTCAGTATGATCAATGGCGGCCGCTGCACGCCGATGCGGCTTCAGATCTTCAGCGCGGCGGCGTAATGGCGACACACACGATCCATGCCTCCGCGGCGACGATCCAGCGCGGACTGATCTCGCCGCAGGCGGCCCCGATCCTGACCATCGCATCGGGCGATACCGTCATCCTCGACACATGGGCGATGTGGGATAATGCCGGCAACGCCAGTCTCGATCTGGCCGGCGCCCTCGCCTTGCGCGATCGATTCCGCACTGAGGGCCGCGGCCCCCACAGCCTCACCGGACCGATCGCAATCGCGCAAGCCCGGCCGGGCGACATCCTCAAGGTCGAGATCGAGCGTCTCGAGGTCGCCGACCACGGCATCAACGTCATATTTCCCGGCAAACAGAGCCGTGGCCTGCTGGCCGATATTTTCGAAGACGCGGAGCTCCGCCATTTCGTGCTCGATGGCCGCACCATGACCACGACATTGGGCGATCATATCACGATCCCGCTACGGCCGTTTCTCGGCATCATGGGCGTCTCGCCACCCACCGGCGAGCCGCCAAGAAGCTCGGCCATTCCCGGCGATTTCGGCGGCAACATCGATTGTGCCGATCTGGTGGCGGGATCGATCCTCTATCTGCCTGTCTTCGCCGAAGGCGCCGGCTTCTTCGTCGGTGACGCACATGCCGCGCAGGGGTCCGGCGAGGTCGTGCAGACCGCGCTCGAAACCACGATGAAGGTCGCGCAACTCCGCCTGACGGTTCTGACGGGACGTTCGATCAAGCGGCCACAAGCGGAAACCCCCGATCACTTCATCACGATGGGGCTCGACCAGGACCTGCGCGAGGCGGCGCGGCAGGCGGTTCTCGACATGATCGACCTCTTGGTCGATGCCCAAGGCATCGGCCGGCGGGATGCCTACGCACTGTGCTCGCTACAGGCCGACCTGCTCGTCACCCAGCTCGTGAACGGCGTCAACGGCATCCATGCCCGGATGCCGAAGGCGATCTTCAGGAAGGGCCGACGGCCGTGACTGCTTTGCTGAGCGTGCGGGACGTCGAGATCGATTTCGGCGGAATCCGGGCCCTTCAGGGCATCTCCTTCGATGTCCAGCGGGGCGAGATCTGCGGCCTGATCGGCCCGAACGGCGCCGGCAAGACGTCGCTGTTCAACGCCATCTCGCGCGTCTATCCGGTTGACCGTGGCTCGATCCACTTCGACGGCCGGGATATCACGGCGCTTCCGGCCAATCGCATCATCGCACTCGGCATCGCACGCACGCTGCAGAATGTCGGCCTGTTCAGCACGCTCTCGGTGAAGGACAATGTGCTGCTCGGGGCCCATCACCGGGTGCGACCCGGCTTCATCAAGGCGATCCTTGGCCGCGGCCTTGCCGGTACCGTCGCCGATCCCGAGGCCGAGGCCTGCGCCCTGCTCCATGATCTCGGCCTCGACGAGGTCAGGGATCATCTTGCCGGCGGCCTTCCGTTCGGCACATTGAAACGGATCGAGCTGGCCCGCGCGCTGATCTCGCATCCGAGATTCCTCATGCTCGATGAGCCCGCCAACGGTCTTTCGCACGGCGAGGTCGACGAGCTCGCCGACGTCATCCTGCAGGTACGCAAGCGATATGACCTCACCGTGCTGATCGTCGAGCATCACATGCGGATGCTGATGCGTATCTCGAACCATGTCGTTGTGCTCGAGAACGGCCTCAAGATCGCGGACGGCGCACCTGCGGAAGTCAAGGCTGATGCGAAGGTGGCCGCGGCCTATCTGGGGAGCGCGGCATGAGTCTTCTGAGCATCAATGGACTACAGGCGGGGTATGGACCGCGCCGTGTCCTGCAGGGGATCGACCTAACGATCGGCGACGGGCAGATCCTGGTCGTGCTCGGCGCGAACGGTGCCGGGAAGACCACGCTGCTCCGCGCCATTTCGGGCACGATACCCTGTTCTGGGACCATCACCTTCGACGGAAAGCGCATCGACCGGCTCTCGGCACGAAAGGTCGTGGCCGCCGGGATCGCGCACGTGCCGCAGGGCCGCGGCACGTTCGCAGATCTGACCGTCGACGAGAATATCCGGCTTGGCGCCTATCTGCGCAATGCGGCGGATGCGAAGCGTGATCGCGAGCGGTGGCTGACCTTCTTTCCACGGCTGCGGGAACGCCTGGCGCAGCAGGCAGGCAGCCTCTCGGGCGGGGAGCAGCAGATGCTCGCGATCACCCGCGCGCTGATGTTGCAGCCGCGGCTGCTGTTGCTCGACGAGCCTTCGCTGGGTCTCGCCCCGATCATCACCCGCGGCCTGGTCGACGTGCTCGCCGCGATCCGCAAGGAGACGGCAATGACCATGCTCATCGTCGAACAGAATGCGAATCTCGCTTTGGCCATCGCTGACGACGGCATGGTGCTGGAAAGCGGCAATGTCGTTCTGCGCGATACGGCCGCCAATCTTGTCGGCAACGACGAAGTCCGCCGGATTTACTTGGGATACGAGTGATGCTGTTCGCAAATCAGGTCATCGATGGGCTGGCCGACGGAGCCATCTATGCGTCGCTCGCTCTGGCGCTGGCCTTCAGCTACCGATCCACGGGGATCGTCAACTTCGCCCAGGGCGAGATGGCGATGCTGTCGGCCTACGCCGTCTGGCAGTTGATGACCTGGGGGCTGCCATTGGTGCCGGCCACCCTCATCAGCATCGCCATATCATTCGCGGCTGGCGCAGCGCTCTACGCCGGACTGGTCAAGCCGCTGTCGCGCGCCAATCTGCTGACCGTCGTCAGCGTCCTGATCGGGCTGTACCTGGCGCTCAACAGCCTCGCCGGCTTTCTGTGGACCTACAGCATCAAGGCGCTGCCGAGCCTGTTTCCCAAAGCTCATTTGCAGATCGGCCCGCTGAGCGTCTCGATCGAGACCGTGGGCATCATCGCCGTCGTCGCCTGCGTGCTGCTGTTGCTCTATCTCCTGTTCGAGAGGACCAAGCTCGGGCTCGCGATGCGCGGCGCCGCTTCAACGCCGGATTCCGCCGAGCTGGTCGGCGTGCCGGTACCCGCGATGCTGCTGATCGGTTGGGGGATAGCCGCCGCTCTTGGCGCGCTGTCGGGCATCCTGGTCGCGCCGCGCGTCTTCCTCAACCCGACCATGATGTTCGGCGTCATCATCTATGCATTCGCCGCCGCGACATTGGGCGGCTTCGACAGCCTGATCGGCGCCGTGGTCGGCGGGCTGCTGGTCGGCGTCGTCGAGAATCTGGTCGGGACCTACATCCCCTGGATCGGGCCGGACCTCAAGATCGTGGTGGCGCTGATCCTGATCTTCGGAACGCTGCTGATCAAACCGGACGGCCTGTTCGGCCGCAGGAAGGTGGCCAGGCTATGAACGTCGTCGTCAAGCCGAGGCCTCCACTCGCAGCCCGCATCATCTTCGCCGCGGTGCTGGCAGTCCTGTTCCTCTACGTCATCCCGTTCGCGATTCCGAACTATCTCGTCAGCCAGTTGGCGACCGTGCTGGTTTTTGCCATCGCGATCATCGGCATCAACCTCGTGACGGGATATGGCGGCGCGATCACGCTGGGGCACGCGGCGTTCGTTGCGCTCGGGTCGTATACGACGGCGATTTTGGTCGTCAGCTATGGCTGGAATCCGTATGCGACGATTCCGGTCGCCGCCGGCCTCAGCTGGCTCGCCGGGTGGTGTCTCGGCTTTCCCGCACTCCGGCTTCAGGGGCTCTATCTCGCAATGGGCACGCTGGTGTTGTCGATCACGGTGCCTGCCCTGCTCAAAAGGTTCGATGGATTTACCGGCGGCGTGCAGGGGCTCAACGTCGGCAACCCCGAATCCCCGGTGAAGTGGCTGGACGATTCGCAGTGGATCTACTTCGTCTGTCTCGCAGTCGCGGCAATCCTCTACTTCGTCGCGGCCCGCATCCTGTCCGGCCCCCTGCGCCGGGCCATGGTCGCCGCGCGCGACAACCATCTCGTCGCCGCGGTGCTCGGCGTCGATCGCGCACCGCTCGCGACGGCGACGTTCGCGATGAGCAGCCTCTATGCGGGCGTTGCCGGCTCGCTCTACGCGATGATCGTGGGGTTCGTTTCGCCCGATACGTTCAATGTGATGCTCAGTCTGAGCCTGTTCGTCGGCGCGGTCGTCGGCGGCATCACCTCGATCGGCGGCGCCATTGTCGGCGCGATGTTCATTCAGTTCGTGCCGACCTGGGCCAGCGACATCGACGTCTCGCTCGGCGGCCTGGTGTTCGGCTGCGCCTTGATCGTGACACTGGTCGTCCTGCCGTCCGGGATCGGCGGGCTGGTCGGCCGACTATACGATCGCGCCTGCGTCCGGCTCGGCTGGACCGAGGCCGCTCAGGACGAACGCGACGAACGGCAGACGGCGGGGAGCATCCAGAATGAGCCAGCATGACATTGACCGCATCCTGATCGGCCGGGTCGTCACGCTCAATCCGGCGGGCGACATCGCCCAGGCCGTCGCGCTCCGAGGCGACCGGATCGTCGCGGCAGGCCGGCTCGACGAGGTCCTGGCCCTGAAGGGCCCGCGAACCAAGGTCTCCCGGACCGACGGGACGATCATTCCCGGGTTCAACGACACCCACGCGCATATGGATACCGAAGGTCTGCGTGAGCGCTTTCCGTCGCTCGGCAAGGTTCGCTCGATCGCCGACGTCCTGGCGCGGATCGCGGAGCTCGCGCGCACCACCCCGCGGGGCGAATGGATCGTCACCATGCCGGTCGGCGATGCGCCATTCTATTTCGGGGGCCCGCTGCTGCTCGACGAGCGCCGCATGCCGACGCGGCAGGAGCTGGACCGCGCCGCGCCGGATCACCCGGTGTGCATCCTGCCGCCGTCGGGCTACTGGAGCCTCTTGCCCTGCTACACCGCGCTCAGCTCGCTCGGACTGAAGTTGAATGGCCTCGACCGGGCATCCGGATCTCCGGTCGAAGGCATCGAACTGCAACGCGATTCCGAGGGCGAGCTGACCGGAATCATCGTCGAGCATAATTATCCGGATTCGGCGCAGATCGCCCTGCTGCCAGTCGTGCCGCGCTTCTCGCCGCGGGACCGGCGCGAGGCCATCAAGCGTTCGGTCAGAACCTATCATTCGTTCGGTACGACCAGCGTCTATGAGGGACACGGTTGCGCACCAGAGGTCATCGCCGCCTACCGCGATCAGCGCGAGTCCAATGAGCTGTCGATGCGGATGCATCTCGTCGTCAGCCCGTTCTGGAGCACGCTCGACCAGGCCGAGCGCGATTTTCGCGAGCAGCTCGCTTATGCGCGAGGCAGCGGCCTCGGCGACCACACCTTGCGGGTTGGCGGCATCTTCATCGGCTACGGGGGCGAGCCGAGCGCGGCGCTCGCGGCGATGGCGAAGCCGGCGGATCTCGGCTGGTCCTGCTACATCAAGCAAGCCAATACGCCCGAGCAGTTCGAGCGGCTCTGCCTGGCTGCGGCCGAAGCCAATCTGCGCGTGCACACCATCGCGGTCGACAAGCTTCACGAAATCATCCCGATCTACGAGCGGGTCAATGCCAGGCATGCGATCGTCGGCCGGCGCTGGGTGATCGAGCATATGAGTTACGCCCCGACGGCCGAGCTCGCCCGGCTCAAGGGCCTCGGAATCGGCGTCACGCTGATTCCCGATTACCATCTCTGGAAAGTTGGAACGCGGTTCTTTCCGCTCGATGAGCATGACAGGGAGCTGGTTGCCCCTGCCGCGCAGCTCGACGCGCTTGGCGTGCCGGTCAGTTGCGGGACGGACAACAGCCCCTGCAATCCGCTGGCAACGATGCGGGCGATGCGGACACGCCGGGAACGGACCACCGGCGAGCTGATCGGCCCGCGCGCCTGCGCTTCGGCCGATCTCGCGTTGCGCGCGATGACGCGAAATGGCGCGTGGTTCACCTTCGAGGAGACGATCAAGGGGCAGATCGCGCCCGGCTATCTTGCCGACCTCGCGGTGCTCAGCGGCTGCCCGCTGACAACGCCGGGTGAGGAGCTGGAATCACTGTCCTGCCTTGCCACCATCGTCGGCGGACGCATCGTTCACGGCGAACTCTAGGAATCCCGGATATGGCTATCGACCCTGAGCTTGCTCCCTTCATTGCCCGTCTCGACGAAGCCTGGCCCGAGCCGCCATTGTCGCTGCCGATACCAGCATGGCGCGACCGTGTCGAGCAATTGTCCGCTGCGGCGCGAACGCCTTATCCGGCGGGCCTCAACGTCGAAACCCTGATCATCGATGCACCACGGCCGGTGCGGGTTCGGATCTACCGGCCGGCGTCGGCCCACCCGCTTCCTGCTCTCATCTACATGCACGGCGGCGGCTGGGTGATCGGCAGCATCGATAGCCATGACGCGATCACCGCCGCGATCGCGGCCGACACGCCCTGCGTCGTGATCAGCGTCGACTATGCGCGCGCTCCCGAGCACCCATTCCCGGCGGCGATCGAGGACTGCGCGGCCGCGGTTCGATGGACGTTCGAGAATGCGGCCCGGCTCGGCATCGATCCGAGGGCGATTTGCGTCGGCGGCGACTCGGCAGGCGGCAATCTGGCGGCTGCGATGACGCTCGCATTTCGCGAAAGCGACCACGCGCTATGCGGACAGCTCCTGATCTATCCTTGCGTCGACGTCGATTTCAATCGACCGTCGTACCTGAGCGAAACGGAAGCGCCCTACCTCAAGGCGCGCGAGATGATCTGGTTCTGGAATCAATATTGCCCCGACGTGCTGCAGCGGCAGAATCCGCTGGCCGTTCCCATGCTCGCGCGGTCGCAAAGCGACCTTCCGCCAGCGTTCATCGTCGTGGCGGAGCACGATCCGCTGCGCGATGACGGTCATGCCTATGCCGAGCGGCTGAAGGCGGCAGGCGTACAGGTGACCTTCAGGCCCGGACGCGGCCTGATCCATGGATTTGTTCGCGCCCGCGGCCTCTGTGCCGCCGCGCAGGCGGAGCATCTGGCGATGACGGCCTGGCTTCGCGGGTTCGCCAACACCGGCGCCTAGCGCCGTTTCGCACACACGAACTTCAGTCCCGTCCAGGACTATCTCCCGCGCAGCGCCCTCGTCACCAACGGCGGCTGCGCGCGCCATCAGCGCTGTGCCGCATCTGCAAGTGCAGCGCAAGCCGCGTGTTGGCGGATACAGCATATGCGCACCAGCGTCGGGACCGTGTTTCTCGGCGGCGCGGATAGCCGAGAATGGCGGCACAAGCGCGAGGACCACGCGCGACTTCGGGCCCCGTTTCCGAGCCCGATCATCATTGATCACGACTGCACGCGGCGGGCTCAGCCTTTCGGCCCGCCCCCGACCGCTAAACGGGTCTTGACAAACTTAATTCCAAATAGTGAAATTGAATTGCGAACAGAAGAATTATAGGGGCAGGAATGGCGCGGCTTACGGCGTTTCAGCGCAAGGCGGATACCGATGGCCTGGATCAGACGGGCGACGACGCGCGCGTGGTGCAGGGACTGTCGCGCGGGCTCACCGTGCTGCGGGCGTTTCGGCCCGGCGAAACCTCACTCAGCAACAGCGAGCTCGCGGCGCGCACCGGCCTTGCCAAGGCGACGATCTCGCGGCTGACACAGACGCTGACCGCGCTCGGCTACCTCTCCTATTCACCGCGGCTCGGTCGCTATCAGCTCGGCGCCGGCGTGGTCGCGCTGTGTCACTCGCTGCTCGCCGGCATGCCACACCGCATCGCCGCCCGTCCGCTGCTGCAGGACATCGCCGACTTCGCCCGCGTCCCGGCCTCGCTCGGCATGCGCGACCAGTCCGAGATGGTGACGATCGAGACCGCCCGACATCCGCATATGCGCCCGATGCGCTTCGATCTCGGATCAAAGCTGCCGATCGAAACCACCGCGATGGGACGCGCCTATTTGTTCGGCCTTCCGGCGGAGGAGCGCGAGATGCTGCTCAAGCGCCTGCGCCTGCAGCATAGCCGCGAGGAGTGGCGCGACATCCGCGCCCGCCTCGACAAGGCCTTCGAGCAGCTTACCGAGCGCGGCTTCTGCGTGTCGCTGGGCGATCGGCGTCCCGACGTGTTTGCGGTCGGCGCGCCGCTGGTGACGCCTGAAGGCATCGTGCTCGCGATCAACTGCGGCGGCATGCCGTCGGAAGTCAGCGCCGAGCGTCTCGAACATGAAATCGGTCCGCGGATCGCGCAGGCCGCAGCCCAGATTTCAGCGGAGCCGGCATCTCATGCGTGATTTCACCAAACCCGGCCGTTCCGAAGCCGTCAGTGCGCACGGCATGGTGTGCAGCTCGCATCCGGCGGCCTCGCTCGCCGGCCTCGACATGCTGCGCGCCGGCGGCAATGCGATCGACGCGGCAATCGCCGCCATCGCCGTGCAAGGCGTGGTCGAGCCTCACATGACCGGCATCGGCGGCGACTGCTTTGCGCTGTTTGCCCCGAAGGGTGGCGCACCGGTCGCGCTCGATGGCTCAGGCCGCGCGCCCCGCACCGCTGAAGCCGGCTGGTACGCCGAGCGCGGCTTCAACGCCATTCCCGCGGAATCACCGCACGCGGTCACGATCCCCGGCGCGATCGCGGCCTGGTGCACGCTCAACCGCGACCATGGCCAAAAGCCGCTTGCCGAGGTGCTGGCACCGGCCATCCGGCTCGCCGAAGACGGCATGTGCGTCACGCCGCGCGTCGCGTGGGACTGGGGACGGCAGGTCGAGAAGCTGTCGCGCGATGCCGCGACGCGCGCCAAGTTCCTGCCCGACGGCCGCGCGCCGCGCACCGGCGACACCTTCCGCAACCCGGCGCTCGCCGCCACCTTGCGCAGGATCGCGCATGAGGGCGCCAAAGCGTTCTATCAAGACGGCGTCGCAGCCGCACTGACCCGCAAGCTCAAGGCGCTCGGCGGCCTGCACGAAGCCGACGATTTTGCGCAGGAGCACAGCGACTATGTCACGCCGATCAGCGCGCCCTATCGCGGCTACACCGTCTATGAATGCCCGCCGGCCGGCCAGGGCCTCGCCGCGCTGATGATCCTGCGCACCATCGAAGGGCTCGCGCTCGGCGATGCCAAGCATACCGACGCCGACCGCATCCATTTGCTCGCGGAAGCCACCAAGGCGGCCTATCGCGCCCGCGACGCCTATTTCTGCGACCCCGCGCACGGGCCGACCGCGACCAGCGAATTCCTGTCGGACGCATGGGCCGCTCGGACCCGCGCACGCATCGCGCCGGACCGCGCCAGCGCGCCGGCCTATTGGGACGACGCCGAGCACAAGGACACTGTGCTGGTCACGGTGGTCGACCGCGATCTCAACGCGATCTCGCTGATCAACTCGCTGTTCGCGCCGTTCGGCAGCGGCATCTACGAGCCCGACACCGGCGTGCTCCTGCACAACCGCGGCATGGGCTTCAGCACCGACCCGGACCATCCGAGCGCGATCGCAGCCGGCAAGCGGCCGATGCACACCATCATCCCCGCCCTGCTCTATCAGGGCGACAAGCCGGTGATGCCGTTCGGCGTGATGGGCGGACACTATCAGGCGACCGGGCATGCGCATTTCATCTCGCAGATCCTGGATCGCGGCCTCGGCCTGCAAGAGGCCAGCGACCTGCCGCGCTCGTTCGCCTTCGACGGCAAGCTGTCGCTCGAGACCACCATCGCGCCACAGGTCAAAGCCGATCTGGAGGCCCGCGGACACATGGTCGCGTGGTCGGACTTTCCGATCGGCGGCGCGCAGGCGATCTGGATCGATCGCGATCGCGGCGTGCTGATCGGCGCGTCCGATCATCGCAAGGACGGCATGGCCTTGGGCCAGTAGCGCAGAGGCGGAAGACCGTACACCGGCTCTCCGCGAACCCTGATGTGCGGGCGGAAACAGTTGCGTCGATGGAGTATCGAATGGCTTTGCGACCCCAGGGGACTGTACAGCACGCGTTCGCGAAGCCGTCATCCACCGCCGAACCGGCACAGCCGGCGATCCGCCTGGCCGGCGTCAATAAGGCCTATGGCGTCGGCGACGCCAGCCTGCTGGCTCTGCATGAAGTCGACCTCGAAATCCGCGGCGGTGAATTCGTGGCGGTCGTCGGTCCGTCCGGCTGCGGCAAGTCGACCATGCTGCGGGTGGTGGCGGGGTTGATTCCACCCGGCAGCGGCGAGGTGTGGATCGGCGACAGCCGGGTGCACGGCACGCGGCGCGACATCGGCATCGTGTTTCAATCGCCGGTGCTGTTTCCCTGGCGCACCGTGCTGGAAAACGTGCTGTTGCCGATCGACGTGCAAAAGCTCGGCCGCGACAGCAATCTCGCGAAGGCACGCGAGCTTCTTGCGCTGGTGGGCCTGCGCGATTTCGAGTCGCGCTATCCGGCGGAGCTGTCCGGCGGCATGCAACAGCGGGTCGGCATCGCGCGGGCGCTGGTGCACGATCCGGAGATCCTGCTGATGGACGAGCCGTTCGGCGCGCTCGACGCGATGACCCGCGAGCACATGAATGTCGAGCTGCAGCGGCTTTGGCAATCCCGCACCAAGACCGTTCTGTTCATCACCCATTCGATCTCGGAAGCCGTCTTCCTCGCCGATCGCGTCGTGGTGATGACGCCGCGGCCGGGACGCATCGCCGAGGTGATCGAGATCGCGCTGCCGCGGCCGCGCAGCCTCGACATGATGAGCACCGCGCCGTTCGGCGATTATGTCCGGCGCATCCGCGACCATTTCGGCGCATTGGGAGTGACCGACTGATGCAAAGCTCCGTCGATACCACGCAAAACCGCCTGCTCAGCGTTGCCCTGCTCGTCGCGGCGCTGGCGACCTGGGAGCTCGCCGTGCGCCTGCTCGGCATTCCCTCCTTCGTGCTGCCGCCGCCATCGGCGGTGGCCGCCGGACTATGGCGAGGATTTTCCAGCGGGCTGTACCTGCAGCACATCGCCGTGACCATGTTCGAGGTGCTGCTCGGCTTTGCACTCGGCTGCAGCCTCGGCTTCGTGCTCGGCGTCGCGGTCGCGCTCAACCGCCACGTCGCCTACTTCCTCTACCCCTATATCGTGATGTTCCTGTCGATGCCGAAGGTGGCGCTGGCGCCGCTGATCGTGTTGTGGTTCGGCCTCGGCATGACCTCGAAGATCGTGACCGCGGCGCTGGTCTCGTTCTTTCCGTTGATGGTCAATACCATCGCCGGGCTGAATGCGGCGGATGGCGACCGGGTCGACCTGATCCGCTCGCTCGGCGGCTCCGAGCGGCAGATCTTCACCATGCTGAGGCTGCCGACCGCGCTGCCGATGGTGATCGCAGGGCTCGAGATCGCCATCACGCTGTCGCTGATCGGCACCGTGGTGGCCGAATTCCTCGGCGCCGAACAGGGCCTCGGCATGCTGATGCAGAGCATGAACTTCTCCATGGATATCGCCGGTTCGTTCTCGGTGCTGATCGTGCTCGCCATCGTCGGGCTGGTGCTCAACCAGGCACTGCTCGCAATCCGGCATCGTGTGCTGTTCTGGGAGCGGCTCGGGCGCGGCGCGTCGAGCGCGCCGAAGGCAACGGCCTCGCCGGCGGCGGGCGTTCCGGCCGAGGCGAAGCAGCTCACGTCCTGACCACGCCGGGCGACCGGCTGCGACCATGCAGGCCTTTCAACGGGAGGATGCCGTGAACCAACCTTGCAGACGCAATCGCCTGATCGGTGCGGTCATGATCGCCGCAGCCCTTGCCGGCTCCGTCACTGCCGCCTCTGCGCAGACCAAGGTCCGCGTCGGCTGGTGCACCAGCGTGCTCACACTCGGCGTCGTGCCGTTCGCGGTGGCCATCAAGATGGGCTGGTACAAGGAGCTCGGCATCGATCTCGAGCTGGTGAACCTGCCGGGATCCTCCGACTGCGTGCGCAATGTCGCGACCGGCGAGGTGCTGGTCGCCGTGCCGACGGTCGAGCCGGTCGCGATCCTGCGGCTGACCGGCGTCAAGACCGAGGTGTTCTACACCGCGTTCCGCCGCAACATCTTTGGCCTCGCCGTGCCGGCCAGCAGCCCGATCACCGGCTACAAGGATCTCAAGGACAAGAAGATCGGCGTGACCTCGATGGCATCGGCCGGCGTGGTCGTCGCCCGCTCGGTCGCGACCTCGGTTGGGCTCGATCCCGACCGTGACGTCAAGATCGTCGTCTCCGGTCAGCCGGCGCAGAGCGCCGTGCTGTTGAGACGCCGCGACATCGACGCCGTATCGCAATGGGACGTGCAGTACACGTTGATGGAGCTCGCCGGCGTGCCGATGCGTCCGCTGGCGGATCGCGAACTGGAATCGTTCCCCTCCAACAGTTTCGTCGCACGGCCCGATACGATCAAAACCAAGGGCGATCTGCTGGCACGGCTGGTCCGCGGCTACGCCATGGGAACGCTCTATGCCGTGCGCAACCCACGCGCCGCCGCCGAAATGTACCACGCGGTCTATCCGCAGGTGGTGCCGACCGGCCTGGACGCGGTTCAGGCACTCGACCAGACCACGGCGCTGCTCAAGACGGTGACGCCGAAGATGGCGCTGGAAGCCGGCGCCGACAAATGGGGCGCGAGCAGTTTCGAGGCCTACCAGGCCTATCTCGACTGGCTGGTGAAGGCCGGTGTCCTCAAGGAGCACGTCGATGCGCACGAGGTCGTCACCAATACGCTGATCGATCAGGTCAATGACGGTCTCGACCTCAAAGCGGTCGAAGCCGCGCTGTCCCGTTAGAGCATGATCCGGAAAAGTGTGAAGCGGTTTTCCGAAAAGATCATGCTCAAACAAGAAGCTAAAGCGCGATGACGATTCGACCTGATCTCATCGCGCTTTAGAGCTCTCGCGATCCGAAGCCGATCCCAACGTCAGGAAACTCGCCATGTCCGACATGATTGCTCTCGATACGCCGCCGAACGACCTGGAAGCCTACTGGATGCCGATGACGCAGAACCGGCGCTTCAAGAAGGCACCGATGTTCTTCTCCGCCGCGCGCGGCATGTACTACGAGACGCCGGACGGAAGACGCGTGCTGGACGCGATCGCGGGCCTGTGGTGCGTCAACGCCGGCCATTGCCATCCGAAGGTGGTCGAAGCGATCCGCGACCAGGCCGGAAAGCTCGACTATGCCTCGAGCTTCGGCCTCGGCCATCCGCTTGCCTTCCACTACACCAACCGCCTGATGACGATCGCGCCGGACGGATTCAACCACGTCTTCCTCGCCGGTTCGGGGTCGGAGGCGGTTGACACCGCGCTTAAGATCGCCCTCGCCTGCCAGCGCGCGCGCGGGCAAGGCCATCGCCAGCGCCTGATCGGCCGGCAGCGCAGCTATCACGGCATGGGCTTTGGCGGCTTGTCGGTCTCCGGCATCGGCTGGCATCGCGCGCAATTCGGCGTGCTGATGCCCGGCGTCTCGCATCTGCCGCACACCCACGATCTCAGTCGCAACGCCTTCAGCCGCGGCCAGCCCGATCATGGCGCCGAGTTCGCCGATGCGCTGGACGGGATCCTCGCAGCCTGCGATCCCTCGACGGTCGCGGCCGTCATCGTCGAGCCGGTCGCCGGCGCCGGCGGCGTGCTGCCGCCGCCGCGCGGCTATCTCGAGCGGCTGCGTGCGACCTGCGACAAGCATGGCATCCTCCTGATCTTCGACGAGGTGGTCACCGGCTTCGGCCGGCTCGGCGCGCCCTTCGCCGCGCAGGCACTCGGCGTCACACCCGATCTCATCACCTGCGCCAAGGGCATGACCAACGGCGCGGTGCCGATGGGCGGCGTGCTGGTGCGCGACACCGTCTACGATTCACTCGCGCAAGGTCCCGAAGCCGCCGTCGAATTGGCTCATGGCTATACTTATTCCGGCCATCCGCTGGCCTGCGCTGCGGCGCTGGCGACGCTCGATTGCTATCTGGAAGAAGGCCTGTGCGAGCGCGCGAAGCAGCTCGCACCGGTGTGGGAGGATGCGCTGCACAGCCTGCGCGGCAAGCCGCATGTCAGGGATATCCGCAACTTCGGTCTGCTTGGCGCGGTCGAGATCGAATCCGCTCCGGACAGTCTCGGGTTGCGCGCGCGCAAATGCGCCGACGTCTGCTTCGACCGCGGCGTATTCGTCCGCGCGCTCGGCGAGACGCTGGTGCTATCGCCTCCCCTGATCATCGATGAGAATCAGATCGGCGAGATCCGCGACGCGATCGCGGCGGGACTTGTGGAAGCGGCGAAGCTTTGACACTGCCCCATTCCTGCGCGCGATACCGCTGCAAGGGTAACCGGCTGTCTCAGGAGGCGCTCGTCATGGCCGCGCCTCCAGAATGAAGCGGGCTGCCCGCTCCCCGATCATCATGGTCGGTGCGTTGGTATTTCCGGAGACGAGCCGCGGCATGATTGAGGCGTCGGCGATCCGAAGACCTTCGACCCCACGCACCAGAAGCTGTTCGGAGACAACCGCCATCGGGTCGCCGGAGGCGCCCATCTTCGCCGTTCCAGAGGGATGGAACACGGTCTTCGAGATCGCGCGGACATAGTCGGCGAGCGCATCGACGTCGTTCTCCACGCCGAGCTTCGGCAGAGCGCGCCGCTTGATCAAACGCGCCAGCGAAGGCGCCTCCGAAATACGAATGGCAAGCTGGACGCCTCGCACGAGGGTGTCGACATCCGCCCGCTCTGCCAGCGAATTGGCAACGAACAGCGCCGGGTCGGCCGGATTCGGCGATCTCAGGCGAACGGTTCCGCGCGACTGGGGACGCAGCACGCAGGGGCCGATCGAGATGCCGTGCCCGGGCTCGGACGGCCGGTCTGCAAAGCCGTTGAACGTCGGCAAGACGTGAAACTGGATATCCGGCTCGCCGGTCCCGGCGGTATCGGCAAAGCCTCCGGACTCCACGACCGTTGATGTCAGCAGCCCGGTCTTGGTCAGAAGATATTGCATCATGTGCGATGCGGCCCGAACGCCCTTGTCTTCGCCGAAGATCGAGATCGGATCCTTCGTCTCGCACTGAACAGTCGCCTCCAGATGATCCTGGTAATTCTCGCCGACGCCGGGCAGATCGGAGACGATCTCGATTCCATGCTCGCGCAGATGCGCCGCAGGTCCGATCCCGGACAATTGCAGAATCTTCGGCGTCGCCAAGGCGCCGGTAGTCAGGATCACCTCGTGCCGCGCCTTCACGGTCGAACCGTCCTCGAGCAGCACACCGCTCGCCCGCTTCCCTTCAAACACCACTCTGTGGACACGCGTCGCGGTCCTGATGGTCAGGTTGGCGCGGCGCTCTGCCTCGCGCAGGAAGGCTTCCGCGGCGCTGCGGCGGCGTCCGCGGCTCGTGGTCGTCTGGTAGAAGCCGACACCCTCCTGGCGTGCGCCGTTGAAGTCCTCGTTGTAGGGGATGCCCGCCTCCTGCGCGGCGCGGATAAACGCCCAGGACAACGGATGGCCGTAGGCACGATCGGAGACATTGAGCTTGCCGCTCGTGCCATGATATTCGCCGGACAGCCGCTGGTTGGCTTCAAGATCGCGGAAAACCGGAAGCACCTCATCGTAGCTCCAGCCGCGGCATCCCATTTGCGACCATGTATCGTAATCCCGCCGCGATCCCCGGATGTAGACCATCGCGTTGACCGAACTGCCGCCGCCGATGACGTGCCCCTGCGGCACGATCGACGGGCGCCCGTTCAGGCCCTTCTCGGGCTCGGACGCATAGACCCAGGCGTCCCGTCCCTTCTCGAGCACCTTGAAGAAGGTCGCGGGGATGTGGATGAACCGGTCGGTATCGCGCTGTCCGCTCTCGACCAGCAAGACACGATTGCGCGGATCCTCGGACAAACGGGACGCCAGCACGCAGCCGGCGGAGCCGCCGCCGGCGACGATATAGTCATACTCCTGCATATCACTCCCTATGACGCGACCGACTGCGACCTGTTACCCGATTAGACAAACACGGTCTGGACCGTGGTGAACTCCTTCAGGCCATCGACCCCGAATTCCACGCCGAAGCCTGACTGCTTCACGCCGCCGAAGGGCGCGTTCGGCTGAATGGCGCCGTGCTTGTTGATCCAGACCGACCCGGATTCGATGCGTTGCGCGACCGCCTTTGCACGCGCGAGGTCGGTCCCCCAGACCGAGCCGCCGAGCCCCATCGCGCTCGCATTGGCCTTGGCAATCGCATCCTCGACGTCGGAATAACGGATGATCGGCAGAGCCGGCCCGAACTGCTCCTCGTCCACCAGCCTGCAGCCGTGATCGACGTCGGCAACCAGCGTCACAGGGTAGAAGTAACCAGGGCCGTCGGAGGGATCGCCGCCGACCAGCACACGACCGCCCTTCTTCCGCGCCTCGTCGACGAAGGCCGAGACGATCTCGAACTGCCGGCGGTTCTGCACCGGGCCAAGTGTCGAGGTCTCGGAGAGACCGTCGCCGACCACGATCTGCTTCGCATAGGCCGCGAGCTCGCGGCACAGCTCGTCATAGAGGCTGTCATGGACATAGAGCCGCTTCAGCGCCGCGCAGGTTTGCCCGCCGTTGATAAACGCGCCCCAGAACAGACCCTCGACGATCTTCTTCGGGTCGGCATCGGGCAGCACGATCCCGGCATCGTTGCCGCCGAGCTCGAGCGTCAGGCGCTTCAGGCTGCCCGCCGCATTCTGCATGATCTTGCGGCCGGTCGCGGTCGATCCGGTGAAGGTCACCTTGCCGATCCCGGGATGCGCCGACATCAGACTACCGATCTCGTTGTCGCCGGTGACCACATTCACCACGCCCGGCGGCAGTTTCTCATTGATCAGCTCGACCAGACGGATCGTGCTCAGCGGCGTCAATGGCGACGGCTTGATGAGCACGGTGTTGCCGGCGCGGATCGCCGGGATGATATGCCAGCACGCGATCATGACCGGCCAATTCCACGGCGTGATCGAACCGACGACCCCGATCGGCTTGCGATGCAATTCAACGCGTCCTTCGGCACCGTCCTGCAGGACTTCCACCGGCAGCGACAGACCGCTGGTATGGCGTGTCCAGGCCACGGCGCCGCCGATCTCGAAGCGCGACCCGAGCCCGTTCAGCGGCTTGCCCTGCTCGAGCGTCAGGAGCCGCGCGAGCTCCTCGGCATGCTGCTCGATCGTGTCGGCGATCGCGCGACAGGCGTCGGCACGCTCGGCATCGGGCCGGTCCTTCCAGATTTCAAACGCCTTGGAGGCGGCCGCGACCGCGGCGTCGAGATCGGACGCAGCCGCGAGCGGCATTCCGCCGACGACGGCGCCGGTCGACGGGTTGAGGACGTCCTGGAATCGATCCGTCTCGATCCGGCGCCCGTCGATAAGCAAGCTCCAGCGCTGCATGCAATCTTCTCCTCGCGACAACGACTGGCTTCAGCAAAAGCCATCGCACGGCCAATGTCTTGGAAAGGAGCGCGGTTTCGCTTGGACGGGAGCGCAGCAGGCTATCGGCGCGTGACGTCGGTCGGCGAGCAGTCGAAGGCCCGCTTGAAGCAGCGGTTGAAATAGGAAATGTCGTTGAAGCCGGACGAATAGGCGATCTCGGCGATGGTGCCGCCGTCAGAGCCGCGCTGCCGTTCCAGCAGGCGATCCTTGGCCAGCCGCAGCCTGCGATCGCGGATGAAGCTGGTGACCGTGGTTCCGACCGCGCTGAAATCTTCCTGCAAGGTACGCATCGAGACGCCGAGACGATTGGCGAGCCATTGCGCGGTCAGCCACTCCGCTGTGAGATGGCGGTCCACCAGGGCCCGCGCGAATTCCAGCCGGCCGGACGCCCGCTCCTTCGGACAGAGCGGGGTGTCCGGCGAATCCGCAGCGAACGCCTGCCGGGTCGCCTGCAGCAGCAATTGCCGCAATTCGCCGGACCGCTTGTGGCTCGACGGCAGTTGCAACATCTTGGCAACCAATGCCCGCAGCATGGTCGACATCGGGTCCTCGGCGCCGAGCCGTCGTGACACCTCGAAATCGTTCGGCTTCTCCGACAGCAGCAATTGCCGCGGCAGATGCACCGACAAATGATTGCTGAACTGGCCATTGAAGAAGAAGTTCGACGGCAGCGAGGAATCGACCAGGATGCAGTCGCCGGGCGAGATGATGCTCTGATGCCCTTGCTGCTCGACCCCGCACACACCCTGGAGCTGAACCAGCAGGAAGAAGTGCTCGCCATAGTCCTGGCGAATATCGCGCTCTGCGCGGCGAACCACATCGACGTCGGTTGCGACCTGGACGATCTCCATCCCTGCGGCATCGCGCAGCACGACGCCGCCATTGACGAAGCCGCGCTCCTCCTGGCCGAACGGATTGAACCGTCCGCACACGGACCGGAGCTTGTCTCTCCATTCCTCCAAAGGCGGCTGTCCCCAGACTTCGGGAGTCCAGCTGCTAAACTCCTGGAGCTGCATGCGCTCCTCCCTGGGAAACGCCGTCGGGCGGCGCTTTTGATAACATGTTAAGCACCTCCTTTGCCGTGTCAACGCCTTTCCGGCAGGGAGAGCGGGCATCGCGCCGCGACCAGCGGTCGCGCAGCGACGGCTTGCTCATGCGAGATAGGCGCTGTGCAGGATGGCGGGATTGTCGATCAATTGCCGCGGCTCACCGGAAAAGCAGATCCTGCCGCGTTCCATCACATAGACCGCATGGGCGATCTTGAGGGCGATGTGCGTGAACTGCTCGATCAACAGCACGCCGACCCCTTGCGCGGCCAGGTCCTGCAACACCGGCACCAGGCGAGCAACGACAACGGGGGCGAGACCGAACGACAACTCGTCGGCGAGCAGATAGCGTGGCTTGGCAATGATCGCCTGCGCCAGCGCCACCATCTGCTGCTGTCCCCCGGACAAATTTGCCCGACCTGGCCTGAAGGCGTTCACGCAATTCGGGGAAGGTGCCGAGCGCAACATCGATCGCCGATCTCATTTCGGCGCGCGACAGATGGCTGCCGGCGACCTTGAGATTGTCCTCGACGCTCAGCTCGTTCAGAACCTGGTGTCCTTCAGGGACCGCGGCCAGCCCGCTCGCGCGAATGGCCTCCGGCCGCAAGCCCCTGATCGAGCGGCCATCGAGGGTGATCTCGCCGGAGGTCGCCGGAAGCGCGCCGGCGATCGCCAGCACGAGGCTGCTCTTGCCGGCGCCGTTGGCGCCCAGCAACGCGGTGATCCGTCCGGGCTCGAGCGACAAATCGACACCGTGCAGGACCGCTTTGCCGTTGCGGGCGAGATCGAGGTCCTGCACTACAAGGCCTGTGCTCACGTCGCATTCTCCAGCACACCGAGATAGGCCGCACGAACCTTCGGCTCGGCCAGCACGCTTGCCGTCGCCCCATAGGCAATCGCGGAGCCGAAATCGAGCACCAGCGTTGCCGTGCAGGTCGCCGAGATCAGATCGACGTCGTGGTCGACCAGCAGCACCTGCGCCCCGCAATGGCCGTGAAGCTGCCTGATGACGTCGCGCAGATGCTCGCTCTCATGCTGGGCGAGACCCGCGCCCGGTTCGTCCATCATGATCAGCCGCGGGCGGCCGACCATGGCGCGGGCGATCTCCAGCATCCGCCGCTGATAGGCGTTGAGGTCGCGACCGAGCACATTGCCCTTGGCGGCAAGGCCGACGAACTCCAGCGCTTGCGCAATCAGCGCAGCGCGCGGCTGCCCATCGGTCGGCACATTGTCGAGAATGGCATTGATGTTGTCGGCCGCGGTGAGATTCTCGACCACCTGCTCATTCTGAAACGTGCGGCGGATCCCGAATGCGGCCCGCCTGTGAATCGCGATGTCCCTCAGGTCCTGCCCGTCGATGCCGACCCGTCCCGTGGTGGGGCGCACAAATCCGGACAAGACATTGATCAGCGTCGTCTTGCCGGCGCCATTTGGTCCAACCAGGCCGGTGACCGGTTCGGGCAGACGTGCCGTCAATTCGCTCAGGCCACGCACGCCGCCGAATTGCACCGTCAGATCGTCGATCTCGATCATGGACCGGCCTTTCGTTCGCTGCCCAAAGCCCGGCGCAAGCGCCCGGCCAGGTCAGACAGTTGGCCGGCGATGCCGTGCGGCGCCGTGATCAGGGCGTGCAGCAGTCCAATGCCGAACACCATGGTCGCGATATTGCCGTCGACGCGAAAATCGTTGAGCAGCGCCGGAAAGGCCCGCAACATCAATCCGGCGATGATCGGGCCGAACCAGGAATACGCTCCGCCGACGATCGTCAGTGCGAACAGCATGATCGATTGGCCCGCCGGAAACGCACTGCCGTCGAGCTGCCCGACGCCGCCGGCAAGCACCGCTCCCGCGACGCCGGCGAGGAAACCGGCCAGCGCGAAGGCCCACACCTTGTAGGCCACGATGTCGACGCCGCCGGCGAGCGCGCAGACCTCGCTGCGGCGGATCATGGCCCAGGCGCGGCCCGGCCGCCCGCGAACATGCACCAGCACCAGCAGAAAGCACAGCGCTGTGACGACGATCGCGTAACGCAGATAGGCTTCATCGCTCTGCGCAATGAGCGGGCGCGCCATCATCAGCCGCGCGCCGGTGCTCTTGCCGAGGATGCCGGGTCCGCCGTCGGGGAAGCCGAACGCGCTGATCAGCACCTGGATCGCGCCCGCCATCATCAGGGTGATGATCGCCAGATAAAGCCCGCGCATGCGCAACGCCGGCAGCCCGACGATCAACCCGACCAGCGCCGCCGAGACACCCGCGGAGAGCAGCGCGATCTCGAACGGCACCCCGAGGCCATGGGAGATGCGCAGCGCGAACCAGCCGCCGACGCCAAGCAGGCCGAACTGCGCCAGCGACACCATGCCGACCTGGGCGAACAGCACGCTGACGCTGAGGCTCGCGATCGTCAGCGCCGCAGCGGAAATAAACGTGCGCAGCCAATAATTGCTCAGCGCGTCCGGCATCACATACAGGGCGATCAGCGCGGCCACGCCGAGGGCGATCCCGCGGAGCGGAACTCTGGCGGCGCGAATGGGCGGGGCTCCCTCCAGGCTTTGATCGGTCACGTCAGCTCACCTGTACACGAAGACGACCTTGCGCTGCATCCACAGCAGCGCGCCGACCGCAAACAGAAACGGCACCGCGGTCCGGAACGGGCCCACGATCGGCACCGGCGTCAGCAACGCCTCGCAGACGCCGATCGCAAGGCCGCCTGCGACGGTCGCCGGCAGCGATGCGAAGCGCCCGACCACCGCCGCGGCGATCGCCGGAATGACGGCGAATGTCAGCGCCTGGCCGCTCAGCCGCTGCAGATCGGCGAGCAGCACGCCGCTGACGCCGGCCAGCGCGCCCGAGATCACCCAGGCCCAGCCATCGACGCGGAACACGCGAACACCAAGCATCGCGCTGAGCTCGCGGCTGCTGGCCAGTGCCCGCATCTGAAGGCCGACGCGGCTATAGGACAGAAATGCCATCACCGCGCAGGTGACCAGCAAGCCGAGAGCGAATGCGACCGCGCGCGTCATCGTGACGCGAACGCCCATCAGGTCGAAGCTCATCGTATCGGTCGGCAGCCGAAGCCGGCGCGGCGCCTCGCCCCAGACATATCCCATGAACCCCAACAGAATGAGTGCGAAGCTGAGCGTCGCAACGGCGCGCATGATCGGATCCGAATAGGCGAGCCGGGGTGAGATCACACGGCCATAGAGGAATGACACCGCGACCGCGGCGGTGATCCCGCCAATCCACGACCATTCGGCCGGACCGCCGCGCTCGACGATCGACCAGGAGATAAAGGCTGCCAGGGCGCCGACCGCGCCCTGGGCAAAGTTGACCACGCCGGATGCCCGGTAGAGCACCACGATGCCGACACCGGAGAGTACGTAGGTGGCGGCCGTCGCGAGGCCCGCAACGAGAAAGGGCGTGAAATCGGGCATTGTCTATTTCGCGATGCCGATCGTCTTCTCGAAGGCGTGCACGTCGTCGAGCTCGGGATCTTCCGACTCGATGCAGACCGGTTTCGGCACCAGCTTGCCGTCCTTGACCTGCGACACCGGACCAGCGTGGTTGGCGTTGTGACGCGGTCCCGAGCCGATGTACCAGGGCGAGCAGAACATGTCGCTCTCGAACCGGTTGACGTTGCGCAGCGCAGCCGTGACCGAGGCACGGTCGATCTTGGCCGGATCCATCTTCAGCAGGGTTTCGGCCGTGACGCGTGCGGCGAGGTAGCCGGCCTGCGAGAAAGTATCCCTCGGATCGGAGGCCTGGCCATACTTGTCCAGCACCGCGAGCCAGTTCTGCGTATCCGGCGTTCCGGCAGTGGCGGCATTCAGCTCCATGTCGACCGTGACCTTGCCGTCCCAGTACTTGCCGATCGCGTGCGGGAAGTCCGGATTGTAGAGCGACGCCGGACCTGCGAAATGCACCTTGTCGGCCAGCCCCTGCTCTTCCGCCGCAGCGAAGATCGGAACCGCCAGACCCTTGGGCGTACCGACGCTGATCACGTCAGGCTTGAATGCCATCGCTTCGAGCACGATCGAGGTCGCATCGAGCGAGCCGGGATCGAACGCGATGATCTTGCCGTCACCGCCCTGCTTCTTGATCCAGGCGACCGCGCCGGTGCAGGACCACTCGCCGACATTGGGAATGTTCGGCGCGATGCAGACCACGCGCTTGATCTTGCCGGGATAGGTCCGCGCGACATCCATCACGGCCTTGGTGTTGCTGACGCGCGGGCCGGCATTGGTCGGCGCATAGTTCTTCTGGAAGAAGCAATCGCGCGGCACGCCGACGCCGGCGATCACCATGATGTCTTCCTTCTCGTAGATGCCCTGGTTGGCGCCGCAATCGACGAAGCTCATGTTGCCGACCAGCGCGACCGCCTTCTGGTCGCGGATCAGCTTCGCCGCGACCTGCGACGACTGCTCCGGGTTCCAGGCATCGTCCTCGAGCAGATATTTGACCGGGCGGCCATTCACGCCGCCATTGGCGTTCAGGCACTTGAAATAAGCCGCCGCGGCCAGCCCCGACGAGCTGAAATTGTCCGGCCCGGTGATGCTGACGATGCCGCCGACGACGATCGGCTCGCCGGTCGCCGCCTTGCCGGTGTTGGCACCGCACTTTGGATCAGCCGCGTAGGCAGCACTGCCGATGCAGACCGCGAGCATTGCTGTGACGGCAGCCAGAATCGTCTGTCTCGATTTCATGCGTTCCCCTCCATACCCCAGATGTCGCGTGGGTTTCGTTGTTCCGCCGCGCTTCCCCTTGCGCGTCGTGCGATGCAATAGCGGCGCGTTGTTCGGCCGAATTGATCTTGATACTAGGCAGGCGCGATCCGGCGCGTCTTGGACTCGGACGCAATCGGCCTAGGACACAAACGAGCAATGTGTGTGCCCGAAGCCCGCGTGCGCC
This sequence comes from Bradyrhizobium sp. USDA 3240, assembly GCF_054063295.1. NCBI lineage: Bacteria > Pseudomonadati > Pseudomonadota > Alphaproteobacteria > Hyphomicrobiales > Nitrobacteraceae > Bradyrhizobium > Bradyrhizobium sp. USDA 3240. The sequence goes on along the minus strand of NZ_JBSSGD010000002.1, from coordinate 7,804,845 downwards.
AATGCCCCCCAGCCCCGGCGCACGCGGTCGCCCCCGTCACCTCATCGCGTCAGCGACGAGCCTTGTGTCAGTGAATTGCTCGAAGCGCACCACCCGCCCCTCGTCCACGTCCCAGACGTGCACGACGCGCGCGCGCATTGCCTTGCCGGTCGGCTTGTAGTGCCCGGAATAGGTCCCGATCCCGACCATCGTCGTGCCGCCGTCGATCAATCGTTCGAGCGTGAACGTGTAGCCGGTCCACTCCTCGGCAATGCGCTTGAACACGCCGGCGATGATGGCGTCCGCGCCGACATAGGTTCCCGCGTAGGGAAAACCCGCCATCTCGGTCCACCTGGTCTCGCCGGTGATCGGCGCCATCATGGCAACGAGATCACCGATATCCGATCCGGCATAATGCGCCTTGATCGCGTCGTAGTTCCGGCTCACGTCGCTGCTCCCTGATTACACCGGCTCCTTGCCGGGGTCGTAGCTGGTTCTGGACTTGATGGTGATGAAGGCGCCGGCCGGCTTGTTCTCGACCCGGCCCTCACTGGCCACGCCGAGGAATTTCCCGGTCGATCGCATCGCATTCCAGTCGTAGAAGAAGATCGACGCGACCGGGATGATGAACTCGCGGAATCCGAAGACGTATTGGTTGTGATCGAATTTGTAGGTCGTCGTCAGGTCGACGTCGCCATGGCCGCGCTGGACGCCGACCAGATTCTGCCAGGCATAGCGCTGCGAGCTGAGATAGACGTGCTCGTAGAGGTGCTGCAGGCTGTAGTCATAATGGGCCGTCATCCCGACCAGGTCCCGCGATGGCGCCGGTTCGAAACCCGTGGGCGGAATTGCGGGATCGCCGACGACACCAGAGGTGTAGACCTGCGCAACCCGCGGTTCGCCGGGAGCTTCGCCCGCGGCACGGACGCGCTCGCGGACCGACAGCACGCGGCGGGTCCTGGTATTGACGATGAACGCTTCGTCCTCGGTCGGACGCGCGGCAAAGGTGATGTTGATGAAGACCACGTCCGGCGCCACGCTGATTGCCTCGTACCAGTCGGCGCCGGTCGCATCGCCCTCGCGCCATTCGAGCCGATCGGCCGAGGCAAAGGCCAAGTCAATGGCGCGGCCATCCTTCAGCGTGATCTTCAGGCTCTGGCCGGCGAGCGCGTCCGTGGCCGGCAGCCGGTTGGTCGCAATGCCGGCGGCGAAGTCATCGAAATTCTTCCAGTCAGCGGGTCTGTCGTTGCCTTGCATCTTTTGCCTCCCGCTCACTCGACGAATGCCAACGTCGGCAAGTCGACCACACCCGCCCCGCCATCGACGGTCAGGATCGAACCATTCATCGCCGACGCTTCATCCGAGACGAGGAAGCAGATGACGTTGGCGACCTCCTCCGATGTTGCCGGGCGGCCGAGCGGTACATCCTTGGTCACCAGCCGGTAGGCTTCCTCGATCGAATGAAGCCCGTGCTTCTCGACGATGACTTGCATCTGCTCGTCGGCCATCGCGGTCGCGACCCAGCCGGGACATACGATATTGGTCCGCACACCCTTGCGGCCGTAATCGCGCGCCAGCGATTTGCCGAAGCCGATGCAGGCGTGCTTCATCGTCACATAGCCGGCCGCATCGGGGCCCGCGAACAGGCCGGCGATCGAGGCAACAACCACGACGGCGCCTTTCTGCGCGATCAGATCGGGGAGGCTTTCGCGGGCGCAGACAAAGGCGGTGTCAAGATTGAGCCGGGTCGCCAGCGACCATGTCTCGTCGGTCATCGAGATTGTCGGACCGACGCCGTGGCCTCCGGCATTGGCGATCAGGATATCTACCCTGCCGAACTTGTCGTGGATCTCCGCCAAGGCTGCCCGTACGGCGGCGCTGTCGGCAGCGTCCGCCTGCACCACGAAGCAACCGGTCTCGTCAGCCAATGCCTGCAACGGCTCCCGCCGTCGGCCCATGACGGCAACATTGGCGCCCTCCGACGCAAGCCGCCGGGCGACGGCCGCTCCTATTCCGGTGCCGCCACCCGTGACCAGGGCCGTTCGTCCGCTGAATCTCATGTGTTCGCTTCGCCCCCGATGCCGCCCGCGTTTTCGTCGAGCCGGACGACAAACTGCTACCCGACGACGTTTCGTTGCCATCAGATAGACCTACCGGACCGAACCCGTCTTGGACTCAAGCGCAGCCGCGCTAGGACGCGGGCGCGTGCGGCGGTTCCGCTCGCAACTCGGCCGCCTCTCACTTATTTTAAGTATAAAGTATCTCCGCCAACGAAAGGATCGCCAAGGCGCTCGTTGGAAACCCGCGAAGATCGCCGTTCGGCGCGCCAAGCTCCGCAAATTCAGCTGCATCGGCCAGTGGGATCGCCGCGCCTTGAACGAGCCTTGAATTTACTTTTGGTACGAACTATCTTGTATGCGACATTGAGGTCGGCGCCTTCAGCGGACCGGATGCCGCAGGAGATTTGATTTGGCAGTCGCGAAGGAGTCCCCACCTGTTTCGCCCAAGAGCGGGGTCGATCAGGAGGCCGAGTACCGGGCTCAGACACGGCTTTGGCTTCGGTTGCTTGCCTGCACGACCCTGATCGAGGGCGAGCTGCGGCGCCGGTTCCGCGAGGAATTCGATTTCACGATGCCGCGCTTCGACGTTCTGGCCCAGCTTGACCGTGAGCCGAGTGGACTGGTGCTGGGAGAGCTGCCGAAGCGCCTGATGGTCTCCGCCGGAAACCTCACACCCATCGTCGATCGCCTGGTCGAGGACGGCTACATCACGCGCACTCCCTCCAATTTGGATCGGCGCGTGCAGATCGTTTGCATGACCGTCGAGGGCCGCAAGGCCTTCAGGCGTATGGCCAAGAGCCATGGCTCATGGCTGGCGGAGTTGCTGGCGGGATTCCCGGCCGGCCGCCTCGACGGATTGACCAGCGAGCTCGACGAGCTTAAGGGCGCCGTCAGGGACGCGATGCAGAAGCCATAGCTGACGTCGGCATCGCAGCGCCCTGCTCCATCCTCTTGCCGATGTTCGCCTGCACATCGTGCTCCAGCGCAATCCCGCCGCTCGATCAGGGCAGCAGCTTGTACTTCCCGTCCTCGATCTGAACCAGGATTCGCGCGCGGGCATCGACGCCATGCCGGTCCGCCGCCGTATACGTATAGACGCCCTGCGTCCCGGCCAGCTCCTTGGTGGTGAACAGCGCCTCGCGAAGCGCGGCGCGGAATTCCGGCGAACCCGGCTTGGCGCCGGTAGCCATCGCGCGCTTGGCCGCATCGACGAACACCAGCCAGCCGTCGAAGGAATAGGATGAAAACGAGTCGGTCGTCGCCTCGCCATTCGCCTTCTCGAAGGCCGCGCGGAACGCCAATGCAACCTTCTGGATCGGATTGCTGGCTGGAAGCTGCTCGGCCGCGGTCACCGGCCCGGTCGGGCAGATGATTCCATTGGCGGCCTTGCCGGCCAGCCGGAGGAAATCGGCGCTGATGAGCCCGTGGTTGCCGTAGAGCGGTCCCTTGTAGCCACGCTCGGACAAGGCGATCACCGGCAGCGCGCCCGGCGTTCCCGTGCCGCCGAGCATGATGGCGTCGGGGTGCGCCGCCAACGCGCGCAGCACCTGGGCGGTCACCGACGAATCCGATCGGGCGTATCGCTCGTTGGCGATCACCTTGATGTCGGCCGCCTTGGCGCTTTGCGACAGCGAATCGTACATGAGGTCGCCGAAGGCATCCGAGAAGCCGATGAACGCGACGGTCTTCAACCCTCGCGCCTTCATGTGATCGACGATGCCCTGAACAAGCAGCGGCGTCGGTTGCGGCGTCTGCACGACCCAGGGTCCGCCATCGCCGGGCGGCACCGCCGCGATCGGCGACACCGCGATCATCGGAATCTTCATCTCGATCGCGGCCGTCGCCATCGCCAGCGTCTGCGGCGCACCCGAGGTGCCGATGAGAATGTCGACCTTCTCCTGCTCGACGAGCTTGCGCGCGTTGCGCGCCGACGCCGTGGGATCGGAGCCGTCGTCGAGTTGGATGACGCGGAGCTTCTCACCGCCGACTTCGCCGATATAGGCTTCACCGGCCGCCAGTCCCTTTGCGTTCGGGATCCCGATCGACGACACCGGCCCGCTGAGGCCGGTGACAAATCCGACGAGTATCTCCGCCTGCCCGACCTGCGGAACGGCAATAAGCAGCGCGGCGGAAGCCAGCAGGGTCTTCATCGAGATCATGGCACTTGTCTTTCTTGATTTGCGTTTCTTCTGTCGGGCAAGCGCCACCCGCGCGCGTCAGTTCGCCGCAACCAACGCGATCACGCGCAGCGGGCTGCCGGAACCGTTCTGGATCTTCAACGGCGAAGCCACGATGACGGCGCCCGTGGCGGGAAGCTGATCGAGGTTGCAAAGACACTGAAGGCCATAGCGGCCGGCGCCATGCAGGAAGTGATGCGCCGGATAAGGCGGCTCGAAATGGCCGGCCTGCCCCGCGTCGGTGCCGATCGTCTCGGTGCCGAAGCCGATGATGCCGCGCTCCTCCACCAGCCATTTCATGACGGCCGCATTCGGGCCCGGCGTGTGCGCGCCGTCATCCCTGAGGTTGGCGTAGTCGCGCCAGCCCTTCTTCGACCAATCGGTCCGCAGCAGAACCCAGTGCCGCTCGGGAATCCGCCCGTGCTTCGCCTCCCAGGCTTCGACCAGCGGAACGGTCAGCAGGAAATCTGGATCCTGCGCGGCCCCAGCGGAGCAATCGATCACGCAGGCCGGCGCGATCATGTCCTTGGCAGGCATGGTGTCGACGGAATTGTTCGGCAGATCCTTGCCGGTGAACCAGTGAATCGGCGCATCGAAATGCGTGCCGGTGTGCTCGCCGAAGGTCACGTTGTTCCAGTACCAGGCCGGACCGCGACCATCATAGCGCGAAATCTCCTGGATCCGGACGGGAGCTGCCTGGCCAAATTCCGGCGGCAGCACGATGACCGGAAAATCCGGACTGAGCGTGAAGGTCAGATCGACGACGCGCACCGCGCCGGACGAGACCGCACCTGCGAGCTCCAGGAGATTCTTGCTTTGCATCGTCACGTCCTCCCGCTTGGTTGAAATCCTGATCTTATTTGTCGAGCTCGCGCTCGAGCGCCTTCGGATTGGCGGCGAGACGCTGCCTGATTTCCTCGGCGACGTCTCCGACATACATCTCCTCGAGCCCACCTCTGAGCCCGGACACGATCGCCTGCGCAACAGCGCGCGGCGCGACCTTGGGCGGCGGCACGGTCTGGAACCACTCGTTGTCGACCGGCCCCGTGAACAGGTTCAGCACCTTGACGCCGCCGGGCCGCAGTTCCGCGCGCAGACAATGCGACAGCGACAGGCAGGCGGCTTGCGATGCCGAGTAGGCGCCGAAAGCGGGCCAATTCACCAGCGCATGGACGGACAGGATATTGACCCAGGCGGCACTGCTGTTGACGCCGTCCGCCCCCCGCATCCGCATCGCCGGACCGAAGGCCTGCGCGAGATTGATGAAGCCGAGATAGGCTTGGTCGATCTCGTCCCGCGCGATGCTCGTGCCCCTGCGGTCGAGCAGGCCGCCGGGCCGCACATATTCCGTGGTGTTGACGAGGATATCGACCTTGCCGCCGATGTCCGCCGCAAGATCGGTCACAGATTTCTCGTCGGACGCGTCGAGCGTCACGAGTTCGATCCCCTGCTGTCCGCGCAACACCTGCTCGCCGGCAAACGGCCGCCACGGCTCGGCAACGCCGACGAACACCGTCTTCGCGCCTGCGGCCTTCAGTGCTGCAACGGCCTCCTGGCCGATCAGGCTACGGCCGTTGGTCACGAGCACACGCCGGAATTTCGGATCAGCCGTCATTTCCCGCCACTGCCTGTCGTCTGCCATGTTGGGAGTCTCCTCCTCGGGTCGGGCAAAGGCCACGGCCTGACCGCTCTTGTCGAGTTGAAACGACATCAGGACGGGCGCGCCCTCGACGCAGTCGGAATGCAGATGCGCCACCATCGTCGGACCGCAGTCCATCTTGACGAGCCCAATGCGCCAGGGCGCCCGCTCGCGGAAATAGACGTCGCTCGGCACCCGCGCCGTCGTCTCGGCCAGCAGCGCGCCGCGGCGCGGCGCATCGACGAACGCGAGACTACCTGAAAGGCAGCCGGGACACGCCTCGCGTGCCGGATAGGCAAAGGCGCCGCAGGCCTCGCATCGCTGCAGCATGAAGCGTCCTACGGCCGCGGCGCGTGTGAACCCGTGCGATGTCCTGCTGCGCGCCCGCGGCGGCGACGCCGGAAGCCGCGTCCGCAGCAGCGGGTTCTTGCGCCGGGGCGGTTCGATTGGATCGATCATCGCGCGGGCCCTGCAAAGATCACGGCGCCCGAGGCCAGGCCGCGGTCATAATTGATCATGCCGAAGCCCGACGCCAAACCGAGCTTGGCATCCTTCACCTGCGTAGGACCGGCTTCGCCCAGGACCTGCCGCAGCCCTTCGACGAGCCCGAGATAGGCGCCGGCGGCGCCGGCCTGCCCTGCCGAGAGCTGGCCACCCGAGGTGTTGTGCGGAAAGTCGCCGTCAACCGTCAGATCGTGCTGACGAACGAAGGCCGCGCCCTCACCCTTGTTGCAGAAGCCGAGATCCTCGAACTGCATCATCGTGATGACCGGATAGTCATCGTAGGTCTGGACGATATCGAGATCATCAGGCTTCACACCGGCCATCGCGTAAAGTTCGCCGACATCCATTGCCCAGCCGCCGCGCACCTGCATCGGATCGTCGGCGAAGGCGTTGTGCCGCTCGATCGTCGACAGCAATCGTGCCGCCGGCAAGCCAAGCGATGCCGCGGTCTCGTCCCGCATCACCAGGAAGGCCTCGGCACCGGCGCACGGCATGACGCAATCGAACAGGTGAATGGGGTCGGAAATGGGACGGGCCGCCAGGTACTGCTCGATAGTCAGCGGCGCCTTCATCAGCGCATGCGGGTTGCGCAGCGCGTTGGCACGCTGGGCGACCGCGATCCTGCCGACGTCCTCGCGCGTAACGCCATAGGTCCGCATATAGTTGCGCGCGATCAGCGCGAAGCTCGCATTGGCGCCGCCTGCGCCATAAGGATAGACCGCGTCCTGGTTGAAGCGCGAGAAATTCTCGAGCGTCAGGCGGAAGGAATCGACGTGGTTGGTATCGCCGGCCACGCAAGCCACGATATCGGCATCGTGTGCCTGCACCGCGCGCGCCGCCTTGCGCAAGGCCGCGATGGCGCTGGCGCCGCCGAGCGGGATGGTGTCCAGCCATCTGACGCACAGCCCGAAATGCTGCGTCAGTCCGATCCCGCTGTCCGTGCCCATAGTGAAGCTGGAGACACACAGGCCGTCGATATCGGAAGCCTTGATGCCGGCCCGCGCGACCAGCGCGCTCAACGCGCGGCCGATCCACCATTGCGCACTCTCGATGGAATAGCGCGCATAGGGGACCGTGACGGGAGCCGCCATCACGATGCCCTCATACGGTGTGCGCAGCGAATTCTTCACCAGCCGCCTGCCTTGCCTGCCCGCCTCAAGTCATTTCCAGTTACACATCGATACTGCCACGACTCGTATTCGAACAGAGGCACCTTCTCGGATCTCGTCACGTCTGGCTCTCCAGAGCTTGTCGGCTGTTCAGGCGCTAGCGCTTGTTGCGCGCGAGTATCGCCCGGAAATCGTCACGTGCCTGTGCACTGGCTCGCTTGAAGCTCGGCCCGCGGCTTGGCTCGGTGCCGTTGAGCTGCCTCAGTTGCACCCACATCTCGGCACTCTTCAACGCCACCGCAGCGCAGTTCACGACCGGCGCGTGCCCGACCTTCAGGCCACGCTCGCGCCCGATCAAGAGGCCCGGCAGCACACCGGCGGGGATCACCACGTCGGCGCCGCGCTCCACCAGCGGCAGGGCGCAGGCCATGAAATCCTCGATCATCCGCGCGTGCGCTGCCTGGTCGCCGGCGAATGCGCTAGCGAAATCCTCCGGCTTGCAACCGAGGCCGGTCACGTGGACGACGCGATCACCGAGGCCGTAACGTTCGGCCTGCTCGTAGTGCCAGACCTCGAAGACCGGATCGAGCGTCACGAGCCCGAGGCGCCGGCCGAGTTGCGAGGCCGCAAGCAGCGTCGCCTCGCCGGTCCCGATCACCGGAATGTCGAGCGTCGCGCGGAGTTCGTAAAGACCGGGATCCTGGAAGTGGCCCATCACGAAGGCGTCGAAGCCGCTCTCCTCGGCCGCGATGCCGTTGTCGATCGCCTGAACCGCGCAGCGCAACTCGGCAAGCCGGCCGAACTCCCGGTCCGGCGGCGAAATGCCCTCGACGTGAACCGTCGTGCCGGACGCGGCGATCGTGTTGAGATACTCCGACAGCCGCGCCATATAGGGCGCGTTCACGCTCGCATCGACGAAACTCTGCCAGAAGATGCGCATCGCCCTTCTCCTCAAACGGTGACGGGAGCATCGGCCGTCGGCCTGCCGACGGAGATATTTCAACCATAAACTAATTGACCCGTCAAATGCGCGCGATGGAGCCCACGAAGGGGGCCTCGCCATCAGGACGAGAAGACCCATTTTTGGGGACGAAGAGATGATGGAATTGGCGCACTCTGACAGAATTGTATGCAGCAACATTTTTTTCTGACAGCCCCGTGACACGTGTTGACGGCGCCACGGAGAATACTTTAGGCTTTAAGTAATCGACCATCGGCCAAAGCCGGTGGCCATGACGATGATGTTGCAGGGCACCGATTTTGAGAAACTCAATCGCGTGGACGATCGTCGGGCCTGAATGGCCGGCAGCAGCATCGCCGGTCGCGCGTCGCGGCTGCGGCATTCGCCTTCCTTCGTTTCGACAGATGCACGCCGGTTGCCGCAGATCCGCCCGCTATTACAGCGGCGCACCTCGTCATGGCCGCTGACGCCCCGGCCCAGCGAACTTCCCTCTCGCCGCGCCCGGCGTCTGGCGCTGCAGCAATGCCTTCAACCGGTTCGTGCACAGCGCGGGCTCCTGCCCGGCTGCCGGACATTCGTACCCAGCATCAACGGAGGACAACGCAAATGCGGCAGAAGACCCTGGGCTTACTCGCACTTGTCGCCGGCGTCTTCGCAGCACCGGCTGCGCAGGCCGATATCACGATCGGCTTCGTCACCTCGCTGAGCGGCAACGGCGCGTCGATCGGCATCCCCTATGGCCGCGGCATCAATGCCGCCTATGAATACAAGAAGACGATCAACGGCGAGACCATCCGCCTGATCCAGCTCGACGACGGTTCCGATCCGTCGGCCGCGACGCGCAACGCACGCAAGCTCGTCGAGGAAGAGAAGGTCGATCTGCTGATCGGCACCGCGACAACGCCCTCGACCATCGCCATGGCGGCCGTCGCCAGCGAATTAAAGGTGCCGATGATCTCGATCTCACCGGTCGGCAAGCTTCCGGACTCGCCGGATCAATGGGTCGTCGCAGTGCCGCAGCCGGCTTCGCTGCTGGTCAAGATCGTCGCCGACCGGATGAAGCGCGACGGCATGAAGAACATCGGCTATATCGGCTTCTCCGATGCGTGGGGCGACCTCGTCTACAACGGCGCCAAGGCCGCCGAGCCCACAGACGACATCAAGGTCCAGACCAACGAGCGTTATGCCCGCACCGATACCTCGGTGACCGCGCAGATCCTCAAGGTCATGGCCGCGCGTCCCGATGCGGTGCTGATCGGCGGCTCCGGTACGCAAGGTGCGTTGCCGCTCATCACGCTCTCAGAACGCGGCTTCAAGGGCAACACCTACGGCACCGTGGCGCTGGTCAATCCGGACTTCGTCACGGTCGGTGGCAAGGCCGCCGAGGGCATTCAGGTCTCCGCCGGCCCGGTGATCGTGGCCGAGCAGCTTCCGGACGACCACTTCGCCAAGAAGATCGCGCTCGATTTCCGCGCGGTCTACCAGAAGACCCACAACATTCCGACCACCGACGGATTCTCCGCCTACTCCTTCGATGCCTGGCTGATCTTTGCCAACGCCGCCGAGCGGGCGCTCAAGACCGCAAAGCCCGGGACGACGGAATTCCGCACCGCACTGCGCGACGCGATCCTCAGCACCAAGGAACTGCCCGGCGTGCATGCCGTCTACAACTTCAAGCCCGGTGCGGTGACCGGCGTCGACGAGCGCTCGCTGGTGGTGGTCCGCCTGACCGGCGGCGTCTGGAAGTACGCGCCATAAGCGAAACCATGGCCGTCGGTCGGAACGGGGGAACGGCGTCTCAATGACGAGTGACATCGCGGCCATCCTTGGAATCGACGGGATCGCCACCGGCGCGGTCTACGCGCTGGTCGCGATCGGAACCGTGCTCATCTTCACGGTGACACGGGTCATCTTCATTCCCTTCGGCGACATCGCCGCCTTTACCGCCCTGACGCTTGCGGCCCTCGATGCCAAGCGCTTTCCCGGAACCGGCGCGCTGGTCGTGGTGCTGGCGGGCCTTGCGACCCTGATCGAGATCATTTCGCTCATTCGCAACGGCGACACTCGACTCCTGCCACGCGCGCTGCTGTTCTATCTCGTCCTTCCGTTGGCAGTGGTCGGCATCGCCTGGCTCACCATGCGCATGGATCCGCCGCTCGCGGTCCGGCTCGTGCTCGCGCTGATGCTGATCACGCCGATCGCCCCTCTGCTTGACCGGATCGTCTTCCGCCCGATCGCCGACGGCACGGTGCTGCTGCTGCTGACGGTCTCGGTGGCGCTGCACTTCGCGCTGGTCGGCCTTGGCCTGCTGTTCTTCGGCCCCGAGGGTGTTCGGACCGAAGCGCTGACGTCGTTCTCGACGGAATTCGCCGGCGTGCTGATCTCGGGCCAGACCATGCTGATCGTGATCGCCGCGCTGGTCTTCAGCGGACTTCTCTATCTGTTCTTCGACTTCACGCTGGTCGGCAAATCGCTGCGCGCCACCGCGGTGAACCGGACCGGCTCGCGGCTGATGGGGATCCGGCCGGCACGGGCCGGCACCATCGCCTACCTGCTGGGCTCACTGATGGCCGGCGTATCCGGCATCCTGATCGCGCCGGTGAACACCGTGTTCTACGATTCCGGCTTCCTGATCGGGCTCAAGGCGTTCGTCGGCGCCATCGTCGGCGGCATGACCAGCTATCCCGGTGCCGCGATCGGCGCGGTCGGGGTCGGCATCCTCGAAAGCTTCGCGTCGTTCCAGAGCAGTGCCTTGAAGGACGTGATCGTGTTCTCGCTGCTGATCCCTGTCCTGATCTGGCGATCCCTCGCCTCGCTGCATTCCGAGGAGGAGATCGAGGAATGACGCGCCTGCATGTTCAGCTCGCAGCAGTAACAGCACTGGCGTGCCTCGCACTCGCGCCCCTCGTCCTGAGCCCGTTCAGTGTGACGCTGATGAACTATATCGGCATCTATTCGCTGGTCGCCATCGGCCTTGCGCTTCTCACCGGCGTCGGCGGCATCGTGTCGTTCGGACAGGCCGCGTTCGTCGGCATCGCCGCCTATGCGACGGCGTGGGTCTCTGCCCTGAACGGGCAATCGCCCTGGCTCGGCCTGCTGTTCGGGGTGGCGCTGACCTGCGGCGTCGCGGCCATTCTCGGCGTCGTCACCTTGCGCCTGCAGGGCCATTTCCTTTCGCTGTCGACCGTCGCATGGGGCCTTGCGATCGGCTTCCTGTTCGGCAATGTCGAGGGGCTCGGCCGCTTCAACGGCATTTCGTCGATCCCGCCGATCAGTGTTGGCTCGTTCGCGCTCGTCTCCAGCGCGCAGATCTATTATCTGATCTGGGGCATCGTCGCCCTGGCGCTCTTGCTCGGGTACAATCTGCTGGACTCGCGGCTCGGCCGCGCCATGCGCGCACTGCGCGGCGGCAATACGCTGGTCGAGAGCCTCGGCATCAACGCCTTCCGGATCAAGCTCGTGACCTTCGTGATCGCGGCGTTCCTGGCCTCGCTCTCCGGATGGCTTTACGCGCATATGAGCCGCTTCATCAGCCCGGGTCCGTTCGATGCCAGCATGGGCATCGAGTACCTGATGATGACGATGGTCGGTGGCGCGGGCAGCCTGCTCGGCGGTGTGGTCGGCGCCGCCATCGTGACCCTGCTCAAAAACAGCGTGCAGGATTATCTGCCGCTGATCGCCAAGGGCGCATCAGGGCAACTTGAGATCGTCGCCTTCTCCGCACTGTTCATCCTGTTCCTGCAATGGGCGCGGCAGGGCATCGTCCCCTCCCTTGCGCGCTACCTGCCGAAGATCAGGCGCGAGCGGCCGCAGCCGGCGCCGCCGCTGCCGCGCCGTCCGCAGCCGGCACCGGGCGAGCTTCTCCTGAAGGTCGACGGCGCCGAGCGCCGCTTCGGCGGCCTCGTCGCGGTCAACAATGTCAGCTTCGAGGTGAGATCCGGCGAGATACTTGCGGTCATCGGTCCGAACGGCGCCGGCAAGAGCACGATGTTCAACTGCCTGACCGGCGCGCTGCGGGTCAACAAGGGCGAGATCGTCTTTGCGGGCCGCATGATCACGCGCGATCCGCAATCCCGCATCGCCAGGGCGGGCGTCGCCCGGACCTTCCAGCACGTCAAGCTGCGGCCGCGCATGAGCCTGCCGGAGAACGTCATGCTCGGCACCCACAGCCGAACCCGCACCGGCCTGTTGGCCGGCGCCTTTCGCCTCAATCAGCGCGAGGAAGCCAGCGCCCGGCACGAGGCGCTGATGCAGCTCGAGCGCGTCGGGCTCGGCGACAAGCCGTTCGAGCTCGCCGGCAATCTTCCGCTTGGCAACCAGCGCATCCTGGAGATCGCCCGCGCGCTCGCCGCGGATCCCGCCCTGCTGGTGCTCGACGAGCCGGCGGCGGGCCTGCGCCGCCAGGAGAAGCTGAGACTGGCGGAGCTGCTCCGCGCGCTGCGGGCGGATCACCTCACCATCCTGATCGTCGAGCACGACATGGAGTTCGTGATGTCGCTGGTCGACCGCATCGTGGTGCTCGATTTTGGCTCCAAGCTTTGCGAGGGCGTGCCAAGCGCGATCCGCAGCGACGAGCGGGTTCAAGAGGCCTATCTCGGGGGCGTCGCGTGAGCGAGATGTTCTCCATGACCGACGTGACAGTCTGCTACGACAACGTCGAGGCCGTGCGTAACGCCTCGCTGTCGGTCGACGAGGGCCAGATCGTCACCGTGATCGGCCCGAACGGCGCCGGCAAGACCACGCTGCTGATGGCCGCCATCGGGCTGCTCGGATCGCGTGGCCGCATGGCATTCCGCGGCAACGATCTCGGTAAGATGTCGGTCGAGGATCGCGTCGAGCGCAGGCTCTGCCTCGTTCCGGAGAAGCGCGAGCTGTTCTCGGATATGTCGGTCGCCGACAACCTCCTGCTCGGCTCCTACAGCCTGCGCGACCGCTCGGGTGTCCGAAAGACGCTGGACGAGGTCTATGATCGCTTTCCCCGGCTGAGGGAACGACAACGCCAGGCCGCAGGCACGCTGTCCGGCGGCGAACGCCAGATGCTGGCTCTGGGGCGCGCCTTGATGGCAAAGCCCGCGCTTCTGATGCTCGACGAACCCAGCCTTGGCCTTGCGCCGCTGATCGTGCGCGAGATCTTTCGCACCATCGCGTCCTTGCGCGATTTGGGCGTGTCGATCCTGCTGGTCGAGCAGAACGCCCGTGCCGCGCTCGAGACCGCCGACTATGGCTACGTGCTGGAGACCGGCGAGATCGTGCAGTCCGGCCCTGCCAAGGATCTGATCCACGATCCCCGGCTGATCACGGCCTATCTCGGCGGACACTGAGACCGGTTTGGGTGGGTCCCGGCGAGCCGCACACCAAAAACATCGAAAACAACCCCATGCACAGTAGCCGGCCATAGTCATATCAATGGCTAGCTGGCCCGGCGTGACGCGTGCTGATTTTCAGAATTCGCTTGCGCCGTCGGGCAAATCAAGGGCACAATACCATCATCGCGGCGTTCCGCCCTCGCCCATCTCCCTCATCTCCCAGGCCGGGACGATGCTCGTCAGCATCGGAAAATGCTTGTTGCCGCCCGCGAACGGCGGAAACCGGACGAAATCCGCGCGCATGCGCGTGATCACGTCGGAGCTCAGCGCGCGCGCAAGGGCTTGCGGGCTGTCGAACATCAGCCTGTTGCGCTGCATGTACTCGACCCGCTGCGACGGTAGCCGGTCGACCCAATCGATGCGCGTGTAGATCTCGATCTGGCGGACCTCAGGGAAGGTCCGCATGATCGACGGATGAAGCTCCAGATAGTGCAAATTCCAGGCATTCATGTCGTCAGCCGGCCCGGGGTAATGCACCAGGTAGCTGCACGGCGTGACCGTGCCGTTCGCATGCTTGGCGTCGTCGACCGGAAAGGCGCGCGTCACCATCGCCTGATGCGTCACGTCCAATCCGGTTAGGCTCGGCAGTCCGCGACCTGCCGCAAGACCCGCGAGCACACCACCGCGGTCCATCGCGGCCTCGCAGGCAAACAGGTCCGGAAAACGCAGTTGCAGCGCAAATACCGGCCCGGACCCGTCCGCCTTGTAGGGATGATCGACCGATTGCTCCAGCGGCGTGAACAGCAGGCCCTCGGCCATGCCCGGAGTAGACCCCACCATTGCAGCCACAGCCGCAAGATCGTCCGCGTGAATTCGTCGCTCGCCTTTCGGATCGGAGAACGTCATGAACAGCGAGATCATGATGCAGCCCTCTCCTCGCCGGCTTGCAGATGCGACATGAGAGCCGCACGAACGTTGTCGGGCCATGGAATGGCGTGATGATCGACCAGCGACGTCGCGGCAAGGATCTGGCGCGCGCGCCAGCGCACGCCATCTGCGGCCGTCACGACGTGCGCCAGATGGAGCGAGGCGCGGCCGACCTTGACGATGCAGAGGCCAAACGTCAGGCGATCGCCGAACTTCGACGGCCGCAAAAAGTCGCAGGTCAGATGCACGGTCGGGGTCCCGATCCTGCGGACCGTGATCAGCTCCGGCCAGGGAAACCCGATCGTGGTCCAGAACTCCTCGACCACGCCGTTGAGGATATTCAGGTAGGACGGAAAATAGGCGATCCCCGATGGATCGCAGTCGCCGAACCTCAGCTCGCGATCGAACGAGAACGAGGTCATCAGATCGCGACAACGGGGTGCCGGATGACGCCGACGCCGTCGACGCCGGCCTCGACCACATCGCCGGGCCACAGCCATTCCTGCGGGCTCATGCCGGCGCCGACGCCTTCAGGCGTTCCGGTCGCGATGATATCGCCCGGCTCGAGCGTCATGCCGGACGAGATATCGGCGATCAGGGCGGGGATATCGAAGATCATGTATTTGGTGTTGGAGTCCTGCTTCATGACGCCGTTCTTCGTCAGCCAAAGCCTGAGGTCATGCGGATCGGGAATCTCATCGGCGGTCACGATGCAGGGGCCGAACGGCGCGTAGGTGTCCATGCCCTTGGAGAAGATCCACTGCCCGGCGCGGCGATTGTCGCGCGCGGAAATGTCGATCATCACGGAATAGCCGAAGACGTGATCCATCGCCTTCTCGACCGGGATGCGGGTCGCGGTCTTGCCGATGATGACGGCGAGCTCGACTTCCCAGTCGAGCTGCCGGGTGATGCTGGCATTGTGCTGGATCGCGGCTCCCGGCCCGATCACGGCGGTCGGCGGCTTGGAGAACACCACCGGCTGCTTCGGCAGATCCTTGTCGGTGTCGAGGCTCTTGGCGGACTCCGCCACATGCGCACGGTAGTTCAGCCCGATCCCGAAGATGTTCTTGCGCGGGCGCGGGATCGGCGCTTGCAGCTTGACATCCTCGATCGGGACGGCGCCGCCGACCGGCAGCGACCCGTTGGCGCTGTCCAGACATTCCTTCAACGCCGGCAGCAAGGTGACGGCGTTATCGATCAACGAGAGCATATCGCCCGGCCAGACCAGACCGCGTGACGCACCGAGGCGCTCGACATCGACAACCAAACCGTTGACGACAACCCCAAGCCGGGCGCCGCTGGAGCCCAAGGTGTAGGTGACTAGACGCATGAGAGCCTGATCCGATTATTCGGGTTGAATTCTGCGGGGAAACGTCAGGCCGCGACCGACTGGTGGCCGGCATTGTCGCCATAGGCCTCTTCCCGGTAGAGGCCGAGCCCTTCGATGACGGGAAGATCGTTGAAGCAGAACAGGCAGGCGTCCTCGCTCGCCGAAGCGTTGCCGTGCTCATGCCAGGCCCAGGAGGGAACGCAGAAGATGTCGCGCTCTTGCCACTCGAACCGCTTGCCGCCGATCACCGAATAGCCGTGCCCCTTGGCGACCTGGTAGACGAAGCTTCCGGTGTGGCGGTGCGACCTGGTCTTCTCGCCTGGCCGCAGCAACTGCATGCTCGCGCCGATGGTCTGCATCACATGTCCGCCGGTGATCGGATTGACGTAGTTCATGAGGATGCCGTCATAGGGCGATCCGTCGGTGGCGGCGGCATATTTCCGCAAGGACTCGTAAGTCGGCTCCCACTCATATTTGAACATCGGTGAATAACCGTTCGACCATCGCGAGCCCGCCGGCCGAAGGCCCGGATTGCCCCAGGTCTTGGTCATGTCGTCGACGGGATAGCCCGACTCCTCCTGCTGGATCTTCGGGTGCACCACGAAGAAATTGGCCTCCAGCGCGTTGACGAGCGGAATGTCGAGCCCATCCTGCCAGATGCAGACCGAGCCGTTTTCCTCGACGCCATGCTCGTGCCAGGTGCCGTTCGGCGTCAGCACGAAATCCCGCGCGCCGAGCGTCATCTTGTGGCCATCGACGATGGTGTAGGCGCCCTCGCCTTCCATGATGAAGCGCAGGGCGGAGGCCGAATGCGCGTGGGCCGACGCCACCTCGCCCGGGTGCATCACCTGCAAGCCCGAATAGAGCCAACCGACCGCGGCCGACACGTCGCGGCGACCGGGATTGTTGAGGTAGATCACCCGCCGTCCTGCCTTCTCCGGCGAGACCAGCTCCACCGAGCGCAGCACGTGCTCACGCAGATCGCTGTAGCGCCAGAGCACCGGAACGGACGCCGACTGCGGCTGCCAAGGCTCGATCTTGTTGGCGACCGTCCACAGCGCGGCCGCTTCGAACTTCTCGAGGTCCTTGTAATAGGCCTTGAGCTCCGGGGTATCCTCGACATTGGCCCGGCCGATGACGTTTTCACCCATCCTGTCCTCCAAGTCTTATCTGATGACGTCTTGTCGCCACATCCATGACTCTCGTCCTGGCGTTCGCCAGGACGACGGTGAAGCTGGCTGTCGATTCAAGTTGCCACACCACGCGGTGTCATCACCCGCGAAAGCGGGTGATGGTGTCGTTGGATCGACACGTCGCATCATTCCGTCCTACCTGGAATTGAGACGAAGCTCGCCTGCTCCGCGGCATCGGGCGCCAGACGTTCGCCTTCCGCGAGGCCGAGCGGTGTTTGCGGACGGCGGTTGACCCGCAAATCGAAGATGTCGAACCGGTTATAGTGCCCGACGATATCATGCATCCGCTTCGGCTGAATGCAGCGATCGAGGTCGATATCGGCATAGACGATGCCTTCATCGTCGATCAGCGGCTCGCCGACGAGACGGCCGTCCGGCCCGATCACGCCGGAGAACGCGCTCGACTTGCGCTGCAGGCGCGCCCGCGCATCGGGGACGACGGTCTCCATCGCCGCGATGATCTCCTCCGACACGGTCGAGCAGGAAACGATCGTGAAGATCTTTCCTTCGAAGGAATGGGCGATGGCGCGCAGCTTGATCGCCTCGGCCATGTCGTAGTCCGGCGGCGCGACGGGCAGCGAGATGTAGCTCGCGACGTGAACCAGTTCGCCCTGCCCGAGCAGCGCGAAGCGCGCCAGCGTGTTGGTGTTCTCGCCGCAGGCGAGCCCGCCGAGGCGCCCGATCTCAGTGTCATAGACGCGCAGGCTCGACCCGTCGCCGCCGGTCCAGGTCAGCTTCTCTGCCCAGGTCGGCACCAGCTTGCGGTGCTTGCCGAGCAGCGTTCCGTCCGGGCCGATGAAGACCAGCGTGTTGTAGATTGCGCCGAGCGACACCGGGCTGCGCTCGTTCACGCCGAGCACGACGTAGCACCCGGCATCGCGCGCCGCCTTGCGGACGACATCGACCTCGGGACCCGGCACCAGCACCGACGCCTTGACGAGCTTCTCGAACCAGGCGCTGCCGGTGACGGGATCGGTGATCCAGTTCCAATAGGGATAGCCGGGTACGAACACTTCGGGGAATGCGACCAGCCGCGCGCCGTTCGCCGCCGCCTCACGCACCAGTGAGGCGGCCTTGTCGGCGGTCGCGCTTGCGTCGAGATAGACAGGTGAAGCCTGGACGGCGGCGGCACGAAAGCGCGGCAGCTTCAGCATTGGCCCTACCCTGTCGCCGGCTCATAATCGGGGCGCAGCGTTTGACTTACTTTACATGTAAACGTATGCTATCGCATATTTATGGAGGGTGCAATGGCTGAACGGTCTTTTGCTCGTGAGGTCGAGGATCTCCGGCTCGGCGCCGGCGACACCTTCCGCGGCGAAGGCATCCTCGCCATCACCAAGGCGCTTCTGCAATCCGGCGTTGCCTATGTCGGCGGCTATCAGGGCTCGCCGATCTCGCATTTGATGGACGTGCTGGCCGACGCCAAGGACGTGCTCGACGATCTCGGCGTCGTGTTCCAGAGCTCTGCGAATGAAGCGGCGGCAGCCGCAATGCTGTCGGCCTCCGTGATGTATCCGCTGCGCGGCGCGGTGGCGTGGAAGTCGACGGTCGGCACCAATGTCGCCTCCGACGCGCTGGCCAATCTCGCCTCCGGCGGCGTCACCGGCGGCACGATGATCATCGTCGGCGAGGATTACGGCGAAGGCTCCTCGATCATGCAGGAGCGCACCCATGCCTTTGCGATGAAATCGCAGATCTGGCTGCTCGATCCCCGTCCTGACCATGAATGCATCGTCAATTTGATCGAGAAGGGTTTTGAGCTCTCGGAGGTCTCGAACACCCCTGTCATGCTGGAGGTGCGCGTCCGCGCCTGTCACATGCGCGGCAGCTTTGCCTGCAAGGACAACGTCAAGCCCGCCCACACCATCAAGGACGCCCTGAACAATCCGAAGCGCGACGTCGGCCGCATCGTGCTGCCGCCGGCGTCCTACGAGCATGAGCAGGAGAAGATCAAGACACGGATGCCTGCGGCGATCAACTTCGTCCGCGACAACAGGCTGAACGAATGGATGGGGCCGAAGCAGGGCAAGGTCGGCATCATCATGCAGGGCGGGATGTACAACAACGTCATCCGCGCACTGCAATATCTCGGGCTGTCGGATGCCTACGGCAATACGCAGGTCCCGCTTTACGTCATGAACGTCACCTACCCCGTGATCGACACCGAGGTCGCCGAATTCTGCCTCGACAAGGACGCCGTCCTGATCGTCGAGGAAGGCCAGCCGGAATATCTGGAGCAGGCAATCAACACCGTGCTGCGCCGCAGGGATATCCAGGCGCGCATCCACGGCAAGGACGTGCTGCCGATGGGTGGCGACTACACCGCGCAGGTGCTGCTCGGTGGCATCAGAGAATTCATCGAGAAGACCGAGCCGCGGCTGCTCGGCAATCGGCCGCCGGCGCCAGACGCGAGCCCCGTGCTCAACCACCCCGAGATCGAGAAGCTGAAGCATGTCGTGCCGGCGCGTCCGCCGGGGCTTTGCACCGGCTGTCCGGAGCGGCCGATCTTCGCCGCCATGAAGCTGGTCGAAAGCGAGCTCGGCGAGCACCACGTCTCCGCCGACATCGGCTGTCACCTGTTCTCGATCCTGCCGCCGTTCAACATCGGCACGACGACCATGGGTTTTGGCCTCGGCCCGGCCTC
This sequence comes from Bradyrhizobium sp. USDA 3240, assembly GCF_054063295.1. NCBI lineage: Bacteria > Pseudomonadati > Pseudomonadota > Alphaproteobacteria > Hyphomicrobiales > Nitrobacteraceae > Bradyrhizobium > Bradyrhizobium sp. USDA 3240. The sequence goes on along the minus strand of NZ_JBSSGD010000002.1, from coordinate 7,785,016 downwards.
GACCTCGGCGTTCAACGTCAAGGCCGACAAGCGCTCGATCGCCGTGATGGGCGACGGCGGCTTCTGGCACAACGGGCTGACCAGCGGCATCGGCAACGCCGTCTTCAACAAGCATGACGGCGTCTTCATCATCGTCGACAATTACTACACCTCGGCGACCGGCGGTCAGGACATCCTGTCGTCGCGTGCGACGAGCAAGCGGCGAAACACCAACAACTCGATCGTGCAGGCCGTGAAGGGCATCGGCGGCCAATGGGTCCGGCAGATCGACCGCACCTACGATGTCGGCCGGATGCGCGACACGCTGAAGGAGGCGCTGACGACCAAGGAACAAGGCCCGAAGGTCATCGTCGCGTCCTCCGAATGCATGCTGAACAAGCAGCGCCGCGTGAAGCCGCAGATCAGCAAGGCGATCAAGGACGGCGTTCGCACCGTGAAGGAACGCTTCGGCGTCGACGAGGACGTCTGCACCGGCGACCACGCCTGCATCCGCCTCTCCGGCTGCCCGTCGCTCTCGGTCAAGCAGCTCGACGACCCATTGCGCGACGATCCCGTCGCGGCGATCGACAATTCCTGCGTCGGGTGCGGCAATTGCGGCGAGGTCGCGGACGCCGCGGTGCTGTGTCCCTCGTTCTATCGCGCCGACGTCATTCATAATCCGACCGGCTGGGACAAGTTCAAGTCGAAGGTCGCCATGGCCGTGATCGGCTGGCTGCAACGGCGGCGCGATCGCCGGCGTCCGGCGCTCGGGGCGTTAGCATGAGAGACGAGACGGTCCAGCTGGCGCTTCCTGCCGCAGGTGGCGCGACCGAGCGGCCGATCTCGATCGCGATCGTCGCGATGGGTGGCCAGGGCGGCGGCGTCCTCACCGACTGGATCGTCCAGCTCGCCGAGAACCATGGCTGGGTCGCGCAGTCGACGTCGGTGCCCGGCGTCGCCCAGCGCACCGGCGCCACGATCTACTACATCGAGGCGATGCCGCCGCTCGACGGCCGCAAGCCGATCCTGTCGCTGATGCCGACGCCCGGCGACGTCGACGTGGTGATGGCGGCGGAGTTCATGGAGGCCGGCCGCTCGATCCTGCGCGGCCTGGTGACGCCGGACCGCACCACGCTGATTGCATCCAATCACCGGACGTTCGCGATCGGCGAGAAGATCGCGCCGGGCAATGGCATCGCCGACGGGGGCGCGGTGACCGGCGCCATCGGGGTCGCCGCCAAGACCGAGATCATCTTTGACATGAACGCACTGGCGATCGCCAACGGCAGCGTGATCTCGGCCGCGATGTTCGGCGCGCTCGCCGGCGCCGGCGTGCTCAGCTTCAGCCGCGAGAGCTATCTCGACGTCATCCGCGCCGGCGATAAAGGCGCACAGGCCAGCGTCCGCGCGTTCGAGGCCGCGTTCGACCGGGTGCAGTCGAAATCTCCGGACCCGGCGCCGCCGGTGCAATCGGAGGTGGCCGACACTGCTTCCTCCCCGGCCGCGCTGGATCCCCGTCTTGCCGGCCTCGCCGCCCGACTGACGCAGGAATTGCCCGATGCCGTGCAGGCCATGGGCCGCGCCGGGCTGAAGAAGGTCGTCGATTTCCAGGACGTCGCCTACGGCGGCGAATATCTCGACATCCTCGGCAAGCTCCACGCCGCCGATCGCAGCTCCGGAGGCGCCGAACGAAACTTCGCCTTCACCGAGGCCGCCGCAAAATATCTCGCCAACGCCATGAGCTATGATGACGTCATCCGCGTTGCCGACCTCAAGACCAGATCCAGCCGCCGTGCGCGGATCGAGGGCGCGCTCGAATTGTCCGAGGGCCAGGTGCTGCAGACCACCGAGTTCATGCATCCCCGCATGGAAGAGGTCATGGGCATGCTCCCGGTGGGCCTTGGCCGCTGGCTTGGCGCCAGGCCGCGCCTCGTCGGCTGGCTCGACCGCCGGGTCAACAAGGGACGCCGGGTACGGACCTACTCGCTGCTGTCGTTCGTCGCGCTCTATGTCGTCGGCGGACTTCGCGGCATGCGCCGGCGCTCGCTGCGTCACGCCATCGAGACCGCCCATCGGGACCAATGGCTGACGGCCGCGACCGAGGCCGTTCGAGCAAACTATCAGTTGGGCGTCGAGATCCTGCAATGCCGGCGCCTCGTCAAAGGTTATTCCGACACCCACAGCCGCGGCCTGTCGAAATTCGACAAGACGCTGGCCGCGATCAAGCTGGTCGCACCGCGCGACGATGCCGCCGACTGGGCGCGCCGACTGCGGGAAGCCGCGCTGAAGGACAGCGCGGGCAAGGAGCTCGACGGCGTGATCCAGACCATCAAGAGTTTTGCATGATGCCGGCAGCCCTCAAGGAGAGCACGGCTGCCGTATTCGGGCAGATCGAAACCCGGCTGTGGCTGCAATTGCTGTCGCTGCATGGCGAACTGTTTGCGTCGCTGAATTCCATGCTGAGCTCGGAGTTCGGCTTGTCGCTGGCCAAGTTCGACGTGCTGGCGCAGCTCGACCGTTACCGCGACGGAATGGCGCTCGGGCAGTTGTCGCAGAACCTGAAAGTGTCCGGCGGCAACGTCTCAGGCCTGGTGCAGCGCCTGCTGGCCGACGACCTGATCAGCAAGGAAATGTCGAGCGAGGACCGCCGGTCGTTCATCGTGCGCCTGACGCCAAAAGGCGAAGCGCTGTTCAGGAAGGCGGCTGACGTGCACAAGCGGCACCTCAGCGAACGGCTCGAATGTATCCCCGCCCCGGAGCTGGAGGCTGCACTGTCGGTGCTGCGGTCCCTCTCCTCGAAACTCGGCAGCGAAAGCAAGAAGCAGGGTCGCAAGAGATAATGGCCAAAGACTCCAGAAGCAGATGGAAATCCGGTCCACCGCGGACACGGGACCAGCTGCAAAGCTATATTCCCTATCTCTTCAACCGGCTCGCCAATCGCTGGAACCTGGATCAGAACCGCGATCTCAGCGAGCACAACATCAACAACGTCGTGTTCCGGACGCTGTCGGTCCTGTTCATCTACAAGACCCTGACCGTCAACGAGATCGCCGTTCTGGCCGTCACCGAGCAGTCGACCGCGAGCCGCATGGTCGAGTCGATGGTGTCATCGGGCCTCGTCAAGCGCGAGATCGCCGAGGAAGACCAGCGCCGCCGCGTCGTCGGATTGACGGCGGACGGTGAGGCCCTGCTGCGCAAGATCTGGCCGATCATGGAGAGCAACTACGACCGGCTGACCGTCGGGATCGATCCCGACGAGATCGAGGTGTGCGCCCGCGTGCTGGCCAAGATGGTCGAGAACATCCGCCAGAATCAGATCTGATCGGTACCCGATCAGGGACTGAGGCCGGCAAGGCTGGTGCCGCCGCAGACATAGAGCACCTGTCCGGTCACGAAGTCCGAGCGCTCATCGAGGAAGAAGCGGATCGCGTGCGCTACGTCCTCGCGTGTGCCGAGCCGCCCAACCGCAACGTTGCGCGCCATCCGCTCCTGCTGCTCGGAGTCCTTCGGGACGACGCCCCAGAAATTGTCGGTCAGGATCGGACCCGGCGCGACCACGTTCACCGTGATCCCGCTCGAAGCCAGCTCCAGCGCCCATGTCCGGGCCATGCCGTGCACGCCGGCCTTGGTCGCGGAATAGGCCGAGCGCGTCGTCGCGCCCATGGCGGCGCGCGAGCTCACGAACACGATCCGCCCGAACCGTCGCGATCGCATCCCTTCCATCGCCGCCTGGGTCAGCAGCATCGGTGCGGCGAGATGCAACTGCGCCAGCGTCAGGATGTCTTCCGGCTTGGCATCGGCGAGCAGGTTCGGCAGGATGACGCCGGCATTGTGCACGAGGCAGTCGACCGCATGATCCCGGCAGATCTCCTCGGCAATGGCCCTGGTCTCGGCCATGCTGGTCAAATCAGCGCGATAGGCCGCGAGCAGGTCGTGGGTCCAGTCCGGCTTCTCGAGGCCGACCGAGACAACCCGCTGCCCTTCGCCGACGAGCTTCTTCGCCAGCGCCTCCCCGATGCCGGAATTGCCTCCGGTGATGAGTGTGGTGCGCCTCTGGCTCATGATCACTCCTGCCGCCGCTTGAGGTCGCGAAGATCGAAGAACGCGCCATCGCGCATCAGTCTCGCGACGAACTCCTTCAACCCGGCGCGCTGGATCTTCTCGGTCGCGGTCAGCGGCAGTTGATCGACGAACGAGATCCAGCCCGGCGCCTTGTAATAGGCCATCTGCTCGAGGCTCCAGCGCACAATGTCCTCGGCCAGCGCGCGGTCTGCCCCCGGATTCTCAGCTATGATGACGGCCGCGACCTCGTCGCCGCGCACCTGATCGGGTGTCGCCGCGACCGCGGCCTGCCGGATCGCGGGATGGCGGTTGAGCACGGATTCGACCTCGACCGCGGCGATGTTCTCGCCGGAGCGGCGGATCACGTTCTTCTTGCGATCGACGAAATGCAGATCGCCGTCGGCATCGCGCGACACGATATCGCCGGTATGCAGCCATGCGTCCTTCCAGGCCTCGGCGGTGGCCTCCGGATTCTTCAGGTACTCCTTGAAGAAGCCGTAACGAGGATCATCCCCCGCCCGCCGCACCAAGAGCTCGCCCGGCGCTCCCACCGGCGCGTCGTCGCCGCCGTCGCCAACGATCCGCACTTCGACTTCGGGCGCCGGACGACCGAAACAGCTCGTGCCGACCTTGCGCGGCTCGACATTGGCGGCGATCACGCCGCCGCTTCCGGTCTCGGTCATCGCCCAGGCCTCGAGCAGCGGAAAGCCGAAGCGCTCTTCGAACGGCGCATGCAGCAGCCTGTCGACGCCGGCGCCGAAGCCGAACCGCACGGTGTGCGCACGGTCTTCATCCGCCGGCGGCGCGCTCATCAGCATCGAGGGCATGACGCCGAGATAATGCAGGCAGGTCGCCCGGCTGTCGCGCACCGATTTCCACCAGGTCCGCGGATGGAAGCGATCGAGCATCGTCAGGCTGCCGCCGACCGACAGCATCGCCATCACCGACACCGCCATCGCGTTCATGTGAAACAGCGGCAGCGGCGTGAGCATGCGCACCCCATCACCGCTGAGATCGATCAACCCGCCGACGTCGCGATACCAGTCTCCGGAGTACAGGAAGTAGGTGTTGGTCAGCACGCAACCCTTGGGCTGGCCCGTCGTCCCCGAGGTATAGAGCAGCGCGCATTCGCTGGCACCGTCGCCGGCGTCCGCTGGGCGCGCGCCGCCGAACGGGGCCGGAATCTCGCCGCCGTCGGTCGCCACCGGAATGGGCCGGCCGGCCTGCCGCGCCGCCGTCTCGACCTCGTCGCGCCGCCTGGCGAGCACGAATGCGGCATTCATCTCGGAATGCGCGATGATGTATTCGAGCTCGCTGACCCGCAGATCCGGGTTGATCGGCACCACGGACACACCGAGCGCGTTCAACGCGAACCACAGCTCGACGAACACCGGCCTGTTCTGCAGCAGCAGCCCGACCCGATGGCCTTTGCCGTAGCCGCGGTCAGCGAACGCCGCGCGCCAGCGCTCGACCCGCTCCGACATGGCACGGTACGAGATTTCCCCGGCCGCGATGCCGTAGATCTCGGCCGTCTCGGGCAGCACGTTGAGGAAGCCGGCTTCTCCCCGCTGGAGGGCGATCTCGCGGAAGCGGGCGTAGACAGTAGTCGCTGTGGTCAAGGCGCACTCACATGAAAAGCTGGATATTGCCGAACGGCGCGTCGAAATTCACGAGATCGATGCGCTTGAGCTTGATCTTGAGTTCATCGCCGACCTGAACGAGATCGTGCGACGCCCATCCCGAAAAGCGTTCCAGCGTGTCGCCGCGCGTCTCGGTGTAGATAAAGGACGTCTTTGCCTTGAAGATGCCGGCCGCCGGGTCGCAGGCCAGGATCTGCGGCGCCTGAAGCAGATGATGGCAGCGGCTCTTCGGCTTCTGGCTGAAGGTGCGTTCGCCGGCCAGTCGCTCGATCCGCACCTTCATCAGCATCAGATCTTCGTACATCAGCGACGGCTGCAGCACCGGATCCTGCTGCTGCCATTCCAGCGACATCCAGTAGCGCCCCTCGGGGTGGAACAGGTCAAGCCACGCCTGCCATTGCATGGTGTCGAGCAGGTCGGCTTCCCGATAGATGAAATCGGTGATGGTCTTTTCGCTGATCATTCCGCGGCCTCGACGCCCTGGTCCATGTCCATGGTCATGAATTTGGCCCAGGCATGAAACTGGTTCCGCATCTGGCGCTCCGACGTGCCGTTGATGACCGCGGTGACGTCGGGCTCCTCGTTGCTCTCGTAGAGCCGGCGCAGATTGACCCATTGATTACCGTTTGTTTTCAACCCTTCCTGGGCCCGCTCATACATTTCGAGATCGTCGTGCCCGACGATCGAGGTCGGCGCGTTGATGAAGCGATTGTACATCAGCGCACGCTCATAGAGCTTGTCGGGTGCGCCGACCAGACGATAGACCCAACTCTCCACCAGCGTCCTGTCCACCGCGATCGGGATGAAATTGCGCAGGATCTGCACCGCGCCCTTGACCATGATGTTCGGGAAATAGACGGTGTTGTGCCGGACCTCACGCAGAATCTCGTGCGCCCGCGTCTCGCCATAGGCCGCGACCATCTGGCCGAGATAGCCCTCGACGTCCGAATAGTTCGAATGGATGGAATTGGCGACGCCGGTATGGCCGTGGCCGTTGGGCCAAATCCGGATGCCGCTCTGCTCGTAGAATTCGTACGGGCTCATGAAGGGACCATAGAGCTGCACGGCCATCGGCTTCTCCGTGGAGTCGCCCTGTTCGCGCTGCCAGACCCTGATGGCGGTGCCGGCCGAGCTCTCATGCGCCACCATGGGATGGCAGGTGTCGGTCTGGTTCTCGACCAGCATCTTCCAATTGCAGGTGTGCATGTAGCGGATCGGTGCGGCTTCGACGGCCAGTCTCCCCTCCGGCGAGCGGTCGGCCATGTTGTCGATGGTCGAGAGGCTTTCGCCAAAATAGTCTTCGAAGCCGACGCCGCTTTCGCTGAGGCGCGCGAAGATGAAATCCCGGTAGACGACGACGTTCTTGATCCGCGACAGCCCGCCGCTCGCCTGGGTGTCGGTAAATCCGGTGCCCTCATAGCCCTTCTTCAGCGGGATCGCGAGCAGCGAGCCGTCGGTCTTGAACGACCAGGCATGATAGGGACAGCGGAAGAACTTTCCGGTGTTGCCGCACGGCTCGGAGGCGATCTTGACGCCCTTGTGCGGACAGCGATTGTAGAACAGGTGGATCGAACCGTCGGTATGGCGGCTGGCCACCACCGGCTGCCGGCCGATATTGGCGGTGATGAAATCGCCGGCCTTCGACAACTGGCTGGCATGCCCGACATAGATCCAGCTGTTGGGAAACAGATGCTCCATCTCGAGCTCGAACACCTCGGGATCGATATAGACGTCGCGATGCACCTCGGCGTCGCGCACAAGCCCGCCGATCGCGCGGGCATCCTTTCCGTATTTCGCCATGGCGCCTCTTGCCTCCTCTCAGAGATCCAACACCAGCCGGTCCGACTTCGCACGCGACACGCAGATCTGCATGACCTTGTTGGACGCCTTCTCGTCGTCGCTGAGAATGACGTCACGATGATCGGGCAGACCTGCGATCACGCCGCACTGGCAGATACCGCAATCGCCCCGCCGGCAATCATAGAGCACATCGAGCCCTGCCGCTTCCAGCGCCTCGATGATGCTCTGATCGGTCGCGACCGTGATGACCTGCCCGGTCGACTTGAGCTCGACCTCGAACGGCCTGTTCGGGGAGCCGGACTGCTCCGCCTTGAACAGCTCGAAATGGATGCGGTCGGCTGGGATGCCCCTGGCGAGCGCCGCCGCCTTCACCGCGTCAATCATGCCGGCAGGCCCGCAGACATAGACGTGGGCATCTGCGGGCGCATCGCCAAGCGCTGCCGCGATGTCGAGGCGGGACGCATCGATGTCGTAATGAACCGCCAAACCGTCTGAACAGATTGCCTGCAACTGCGGCAGGAACGCCAGCAGCCCGGGCATGCGTCCGGCATAGTGCAGGCGAAATGAGGTTCGCTGCGCCTTGAGCACCGCCGCCATGGACAGGATCGGCGTGACGCCGATGCCACCGGCAAACAGCAACGCCGGCGCGGCGCCCTCATGAAGACCGAAATTGTTGACCGGCGCGGTCGCTCTGACGACGTCGCCAACCTGAAGCGCATGCATGAATTGCGAGCCGCCGGCTGACGTTTCCTCGCGCAATACCCCGAGCGCCACAGTGCCTTCGGGCAAGTCCGGCAATGCCATCAGAGAGTACGGCCGGTCTCCTCTGCCCGGCAGCAACACACGAATGTGCGCGCCCGCTTGCCACGCCGGCACGGCACCGCCCTCCACACCGAACACGACGCTGCGAATGACAGGCGTCTCCGCAACGATCGACTGCACCTTGAGCTTGAGCGGATGCGCGTCCATTCGGGCATCTCATATTATATGAATTTGCATATTTTTATACATGTAATAATTGCCTGTCAATCGTCAGGATGGCGGTCGCGGATCCGGTCATACCGTCGCGTCGCGCGGCTTGAGGGCGAGATCCGCGGCGGGCACTTGGCCTTGTGGTTGGGAGAATGATCGCGTGGACGCGCGAACCCTGGGAGGAACGCCGTTTCTGCTTTACCGATGAGGCGCTACGAAGGAATGCTGAAAATGGCAAGGCCATCAGCGTAGAGGCCAGAAGCCGATCACACCGCTATCATCTTCCACCGGATGGACTGAAGACCCACTGCTCAGAAGAATTACTTAGAAAGACCCTAGGGACACTTTGAACGGAAGCCGTATTTTCCTCCGTCATCCGCGAACCCGGCCCCCGGCCCGCTTAGCTTGGCAGAGCTTCGTTTTCGCACCTGGACCCAATCTCGGAGGTCGCCACATGATGCAAGACCACGTCTGGTACGTCTCCTTCGTTGATCAACGCGATGCTCCACCCGACAGGCACGCGCGACGGACTGCGACCTTCAAATCCGAACAGGAAGCAAAGCAGTTCACCAGGACGCTGGCGCAGGACCAGAGAGTGAAGAGCCTTTCGGCCGGAACGATCAATCCGCACCAGCCAAAACGGGTCGTCGGATCCAGAGAAATCGGCCGGTGGCTCGGCGACATTTAGGACCGCCGTGCCGCGGACGCCAACCTCCGATGTCAGGCTGGGTGATCGGCCAGACGCTCTTCGGGTCTGAAGCCAATTGCGGTCAGTGCGAATGTTGCCGAGCGCTATCGCTTCAGCTTCCGCAGCAAGCTCACGACATTGATGCGACCACGTCCAGCATCACCTCCGTCGCGCCGCCGGCAATGGAGAGGATGCGAGCGTCGCGCGATATGCGCTCAATCGGGCTCTCCCGCATGACGCCCATGGCTCCGTGGAACTGGACGCATGTATACACCACCTCGTTGACGAGTTCGCCGCAGATGGCCTTCAACATCGAGATCTCGCGCATGCAGTCGTCGTCCGCCGCCATGCGCCAAGCGGTGGCATAGAGAAGCGCGCGGCTTGCCTCAACCTTCGCAGAAAGCATCGCAAGACGTTGCCGGATCGCCTGCATGTCCCAAAGGACGCCTCCGAACGCGGGGCGCGTTTTCACGTAAGTGAGGGTCATATCGATCGCCGCCTCGGCCATCCCTGTCGCCATGGCGGCCAGGACAAGGCGCTCGTTCTGCAAGTTGCGCATGATGGAGTAGAAGCCTTGTCCCTCCGCGCCGAGCACGTTCTCGGCAGGAATGCGGCAACCGTCGAAGACGAGCTCGGCCGTGTCGGAGGAGCGCCAGCCGAGTTTGTCCAGCTCGCGAGCCACGCTGAAGCCCGGCGTGCCCTTCTCGACTAGGAACATCGTGATCCCGTTGCTCCCTGCCGCGGAATCAGTCTTGGCCGCAACACAGTAGAGATCCGCGCAGACGCCGTTAGTGATATATAGTTTCGTACCATCGAGCACGTAGGAGTCGCCGTCTCGGCGCGCGCGCGTGCGGATGGCCTTCACATCCGAGCCCGCATCCGGCTCCGTGATGGCGATCGCGGTGATCACCTCGCCGCTCACAATGCCCGGCATCCAGCGAGCCCGTTGGGATTTGGTTCCGTCGTGAAAGACATAGCTGGAAGCCATCTCGGCCTGGACCAGCATTGCGTCTGCGGCGCCGCCATAGGTGGAGCGCCCGAGTTCCTCTGCAAAGACCGTCGATGCGACTGCGTCCATCTCGGCACCACCGTACTCGGCCGGATAGCGGATGCCGAAGAAGCCGAGTTCGCCCATGCGACGCAGGACCGGACGCGGAATGCCCCCCTCCTCCTCCCAGCGATCTGCACAGGGCTTGATCTCCTCCTCGACAAAGCGGCGGACCTGGTCCCGCAAGAGCTCATATTCCGCAGCCGCCCAAGGCAGCCCCGGCTCTTGCTCCGGTACCCACGCTTTGTCCATCATCTTCGTCCGTTCTATGAGTCCAGCACTCAAGGTCCAGATCGTATCGGCGCCCTGAGAACCGCTTGCGGCCCTGCCAATAGACTAGAGCACTTTCGGTTCTGATTGAATCAGAACCGAAGCTCCAGCTTCTTGTTTTGACGCGTCTTCTTCACGCGAACCGGTACCCACTTCGCTCGAAAACGCTCTACAGTTCGATTTCTTCTCGCGGTCCGCCCGAGGGTGAAGCAGCCTTGGAATCGGCCACCCAGCGCATCCCGTCGATCACTTCCGCCAGTTCGGCCACTGTCGGGCGCTCGAACAGGTTGCGAAGCTGCACGTCGACGCCGAAGATCTTTCGCATGCGCGCCACCGCTCTCACGACCAGGAGCGACTCCCCGCCAAGGTCGAAGAAGTTGTCGTGGCGTCCGATCGACTTGATCTTGAGAAGACTGCACCACAGGGCGGCCAAGGTCTTCTCGGTCTCCGTTGACGGGGCAGCGAACTTGTGTGCCGGCTGAATGCTGTCCGCCGTCGGCTCGGGAAGCGAGGCGCGGTCGATCTTGCCGTTGGACGTGAGCGGCATGCGTTCGAGGCAGACATAGTGCGTCGGAACCATGGACTCCAGGAGTTCTTCGGCAAGGTGGGCGCGTAGCTCCGCCACGGTCAGCGGTTTCGAGGAGACATAGTAGGCTACGAGTCGCGTGATTGCGCCATCTTCCGCATTCCCCACCGGAGAGGAAATGGCAACGACAGCGCATTCCTGAACGTGGGGCTGCTTGAGAAGCCGCGCTTCGATCTCGCCCAGCTCGATACGCGTGCCACCAACCTTCACCTGATGATCGACGCGACCGAGAAATTCCAGGCGTCCTTCCGAGGACCAGCGGGCAAGATCGCCCGTCTTGTACAGCCGCAGCCTCGAAAAGCCATCTCGGGGATCTGTAGCCGTGCGGAAACGCTCTTCAGTCAGATCGGGGCGATTGAAATAGCCTCTCGCGAGACCATCGCCTGCGATGAACATCTCACCGATGACGTTGGGGCCGGTCGGCTGATATTCCTTGCTGAGAACGTAAATTCCCGCATTGGCGGCCGGAACGCCGATCGGCACCGACGCTGATTGATCCTGGTCTACGTCAAACCGATGAATCATGCAGCCCACTGTGGCTTCGGTTGGTCCGTACTCGTTGTAGATCTCAACAGGATGAGGGATGGCTTTCGTGATGTCGCGAGCCAGCTCGGTCTTGAAGTCCTCGCCGCCCACAATGAACTTGCGCAATCTCGTCGACGCAAGATCGCGGTCGCGGATCATCGCGAGATGCGCCGGCGTCAGCTTGATGATATCGACGGCATTGTCGTCCACGACCTTGAGCACGACCATGTTGCTCAACCCGGGATCACCAAGATAGACCACGATTCGGCCACCGGTAATGAGTGGCGCGAAAAGTGTTGTGACGGTCAGGTCGAAGGCGAGAGATGAGAAAAGTGGCCATGCGAGAGGCTGGCCGGAACTGTACACCCGCGCGGCCCACCAGATGTAGTTCACAAGGCAGCGGTGCTCGATCTCGACGCCCTTGGGCGTGCCGGTCGAGCCTGAGGTGAAGATGATATAGGCGATGCCCTCCGACGTCGCGGCGGACGGTCGGGCCGAGCCCGGCTGATTCAGGATCGAAGCGAAATCGGCGTCGAGCACGAAAATGTCGGCAAGCTCCGGCGAGATGACCGATTGCAGACGTGCCTGAGTGATGACCACCGGCGTTTGCTCACCGGTCCCGCTGGAAATGTCTTTCAGGATTGTAGCAATGCGCCCTTTCGGCGTCGCCGCATCGATTGGCACATAGGCTGCGCCGGCTTTGAGGACGCCCAGGATCGCGACAACGACCTCGATGGAGTGTTCCATGAAGACAACGATGATCCGACCTGGGCCCACGCCCTTTGAGCCCAGATACGCGGCCACCTGGTTGGAGCGTTCGTCGAGCTGCCGGTATGTCAGCATTGCATCGCCAAAGCGGATCGCTTCAGCATCAGGACTGAGCATCACTTGATCATGGAAAAGATCGATAATTGTCCTGTCCGACGGGTAATGCGCGGACGTGGTGTTGTACTCGACGACCCGCGCCCGATAATCGGCATCTTGCAGCGGAGGAAACGCCACGCTCTCCGCCACGATAGGTAGGACTTCATTCATGAAATGCGCTCCCATCCGGCAAGCTTAAAAATCGGATCACGTCAATCTCCGAGCTTCTGCGTTGCCCGGCGATAGAGCTCTGCGACGGCAGGTGCGTCAGGCTCTTCCAGCATCGAGACTTCGTCGCAGTCCTCGGGGCCGAAATGGAATTCGGCATCGGGCGCCACGAGCCGCCATCGATGAGGCGCTGCGCCCGATCGCAGCCAGGCCCTGTTCGGAAGGAAGATGCACACGCGGCCTGAGTACGGAGTCGGAGTGTACCGCCGAAATGCCGCCATCGCCGTGGATTTGAGCAGAGCTCTGCTGGCCAGCACCGGATCTGTCGTGACAGGCTCCTTGCGAACGAGGGGCATGAAGGCGCGCTCGCGAAGGCGATTGCCAAAATATCGGAGACGAGCGCCAAATGTCGGCAACTGCGCCATCGATCTCCGGACCGATCGGATCGTCCCCCAGGCAGTGAAGTACAGCAGACGCAGCAGTTCCTGATGGGTGGCGGGGTGAAGAGGACCAAACAGAGCGACGCAATGAACGTCCGCTCCGCGCTTTGTGAGGATTTTGGCCAATTCGAAGGCTGTTGGACCGCCGGAGCAGTAACCAGCGATGATGTACGGACCGACCGGCTGATACTGAACGATCTGGCGAGCGAAGTACTCGGCGATATCTTCGACGCGGTCCATCGGCTCGCTCTGCCCGTCGAAGCCAGGCGGTTGAAGTGCGTAGAACGGTTGATCGCCGCCCAGGTGCTTCGACAGGTCCGAGAATGAGAAGGGTGCTCCGACATGCCCCGGTACAGCGTAGATTGGTGTGCGTGATCCGCGCGACTGCAAGGGAATGATTGCAGGCTGTTGCGTGTCCGTGGCGGTGGCCATGTTCAGAAAGGCGATGATCTCACCCTTTCGCCCCTGCAATTGATCGCGAAGCTCCGCCGTCATCGCGCCGGCCGGGGCGCTGCACCGGAGCCGATCGCCCTCTACCCAGACCTTGATGTCCTTGACCGCGAGGTCTGCGAGCAGTTCCGAAAACTGCGTCACGCGCGCTTGCATCGGTTATTCCCGTATTCTCGACTACGACCGCGAGGTGTCTCAAACAAGCGCGGCTTGGAGTGAACTTGCGTGCCCTTCCAGCAAGTTGGCCGGGCTCCCGCTATCCTCAGTGAATGATTACATCGCGGACGCTCCAGTCCGGACGACCATTCATTTCCGAACAACCACGCTCCCGAGATACCCCGTTTTAGGTATGAAACTTCGGACAACCCAATCCCTTTCGTCCGAGGAACTGGGGTATCCCAAGCCGCATCCCAGGCCCTTGGAAATAGCCTCCAGCCGGGTCCAACGCCGGAAGAAGCCTTCCAGCCGGTCGCCCGGACCGAGGGCAGCATAAGACTCGTAGTCGGAGGCGGAAAAGCACAGCGCAGCGATCTCGTCCGCTTCGGGCACGGGGAGTACTGCCTCGATGTCCACTCCGACCTCTCGCCCGGTCGAGAGGGCGACGACTGCCACGTCTCCGGATCGAGAGACGCTGAAGTGCAAATTGCGCGAAGGCATGCGGTGAGAGAGCTGGGGCTTACCCAGCGGTCCATATTCCAGCTCGACATCGGACGGCGAGATTCCCAACCTGGAAGCGAGGATCTGGCGCAGCTGACCACGGCAAGCAATAAAGCGGCGGCGATCCCGCTCCGACTTCAACCCTTCAGCGCGTCTGCGTTCCGCTTCGCTGAGGAAGGCGCCTATCCCACGCACGACCTCCTGCTTCACATCGAGCATGCATGCGAGAACCTCCAAGCAGTCATCCTCGAGAACCGGCACTACGATCCCTGCCCTCGGCTCAACTCCTTCATCAAGGAAGCTCGGAAAGGACGCTGCTGGCTCCACAAGTGTCTGACTGACGTCGCATTCGGCGGGCGGCAACAATCGAGGCCCCGAGCAGGCCAACGCAACGTGAAAATTCTGGCTCAAAGCCAACGCCCCACGAGCCCCGCCCGCGCCGGAAAATCGGGTAAGGTCGAGCTCAGGCCAGTCAAGCGTCATACCTGGATTCCGATCGCAGGAGCGCTCGTGCGCACCGGAGCATTCCTTCTGGAGCGGCGGCTCCCGTTCACGCGGATTTCTTCGATTGAACAATCACGTAAGCGCGAAGACAAGGAGCCCTGATGGATATTTAGATGTATGGACGGCTACATCAAAAGACCTAGGCCCCCTGTCATTCATACGCTTTGGCTTCCTGCCTAATTGTCGCGCTGACGGAGTTCGCGTGCCGCCTCGATCAGTGTCTGTCTTGGGCTATGTCTGTCTTGGGCTAGTCACGCCGGAAAGACTCGATCGATCTCGACATGGCCCATTTGGGGCATGCCCTGGGACAAAGCGTGCTCGCGAGGGAGCAGTTGCGATGCGATGGCCGTTGAATGGCGCCATCGCCGGTCAAGCACAAACCAATGCGGTGAAGCTGTGCTTGCGGTCACCGGTCATCCAATACACCGTGCACCCAAGCGCCAGGTCGGTTGATATCGTCCTAAGTCAAAGAGGTTGGTGCTAATCGGAAGGCAAGCCGCTTTGCCCTGCGTATGAGACCGCGAGCGTAGCCAGAGCTGTCCTGTTGCCGATCTCGAGCTTGCGAAAGATGTGGTGGAGATGAACCTTGATGGTGCCGTCAGCTACCTTCAAACGACGGCCAATCTCCTTGTTTGACAATCCCTCCGATACCAGGCGCATGATCTGACGCTCCCGGTCCGTCAGTACGGCAAGATGCTTCTCTAAAATCGCGGACTGCCCAGAAGAGATAGAGACCTCGCTCGAAGGCGCAGGCAGCATCCTGTGGCCGTCGGCGACCTGCCGCAATGTCTGCAGAAGAGTTTCGGGCTCCTCGTCATGCAGGATAACGCCAAAGGCGCCCACTTCCGCCAACATGGTGAGGTCGCGATCCTCAACGGAGGTTGCGAGGAAGATGAGCCGGACAGCAGGAGTCTGGAAATTTGCGATATCGAGCAATGCCTGCCCAAAAATGTCAGGCATCGATATGTCCAAAATGGCGATATCGGGCACGAGCGCGCGAATTGCATTTAGGCAAGACGCACTATCGCTGCATCGAGCAGCAACCCTGAAATCAAGCTCTGCTTCCAGCAGACAGTTCAGACCCAGTAAAACAACGGGATATCTGCTAGCAATGACCACACGACTGAAATGCATTTCCCGCCAATCCTCAGTCCCCCCAGTTCAAATCGGCACCCAATATCGCTCCAAGCTACTTCACTTTGAGGCATTCAAGTCAAATTTTCTCATCGTGGGTATGCCGAAATCCGGCAGTTTTACAATCTTAAATAGCATCATGGTATCGACGTCGCCCTGAGCGAGCGCCATTCGACAAGTCTCCGGAACCCAAAGCCCGTCAAAACACGGGGATAATATTACGGGCGACATTCCAAGGACTGTCTATAACCAACGGTATATAGGGATATTGGGGATTAGCATCTAATATTAGTAAATCTTTTGACGCATGCTCAGGGCTTTTTCGCCCCAGACTTCAGTCCAAGCGACCGGAATCTGAAGAAGCAATTTCAATGCGTCGCGATGTTTTGGCTTGGCAAGCCATTCAAGAAACGAGTCGGATTAAACCGATGAGCCTGTTTCATATTTTGTAGCGTCCAGGAGAGTTCCATGAGACGACAATATTCTTTTTCTATTGTGCTTGGTGGCGAAAACAGTCTTCGGAAAGAGGGTCTCGCCAGAATTCTAAACTCCGAAAATTTTCAAGTCTTTGCTTCAATCTCCGATGTTGACGATTTGCCTGGCAAGGTCAATGTCGGAAGCGCTGCAACCTGTCCGCCACTGTTCCTGGTGGTTCACAGCGGCGATGATTTCGGACCCACAATCGAGCAGATCGAGTGTTGTTTTCAAGCGCCGTCACGCGGACGGACGCATTGCCGTCGTTGCAGATCACTACCGACTGAGCGAGTTGACTGCGGCTATCCGAGCCGGCGTCACCGGCTATTTCATCGACGTGATGAACTGCGATGCGTTCATCAAGTCCATCGAGCTCGTCATGATGGGCGGAACGGTGTTTCCGACCGATTTCCTGACGTCCGCTCTTGATATCGAAAAGCGCGACGCGGACGGTGTCCCTCCACGCCTCGATGACAGTCATGCCGTGACGGGCGCGGACAACAGGCTCGCACAGCAGCTTTCGCCGCGAGAAATCTCCATTCTCCAGTGTCTGATCGAAGGCGATTCCAACAAGTGCATCGCGCGCAAGATCGACATCGCGGAAGCGACGGTGAAGGTTCACATCAAGGCGATCCTCCGCAAGATTCGTGTTCAGAACAGAACACAGGCGGCGATCTGGGGGCTGAACCATCGACCTACAGCTCGGCCATCAAACGGGCCGACGACGTACCCGGCCGCTGACGCAACCGAACGCCTCCTCCCGCCAAGACGAGAACTTCCGAAAATCGCGAGGACAGGCCGGCCCGCGCCGATCGGTTCAATCGACCATGCGGTAAACTACTTCGAAGTGCCTCTTGCGAACGGCCACGCCCGCAAGGATATCGGTTCGAAGGCCGAAGGGGCGATCCGACTGCGGAAATAGCCGAAATCGGTTCGGCCACCCACCGCGAAGCTTTCGGCCGGACATCTCGAGCCGGAGTTCGTGCCGCATCGACGGATGCGGCACCCATCGATGTGGCGATCGGCACCGTTGGTGCCGGCCGCTTTGGTCTCAGCGCAAACGCTTGACGCGGACGTTGCCAGGACAACTGCCAATACCTGGTGATCGTGCGCGGGCAGACGCGGAATGGAAATGGAATCAGAATGATCCTGTTGACCGGAGGCGCCGGCTATATCGGGTCACACATCGCGGTCGCCCTACTCGACTCCGGGCTGGATGTCGTTGCGGTCGACAATCTCTGCAACAGCAATCGTGCATCGCTCGAACGGGTGCAGGCCATCTGCGGGCGATCGCTCGTATTCCGGCACATCGATATCTGCGACGAGGCGGCGATTTACGAGATCCTGCGCACGCACGGCGTGACCGCGGTCGTTCACCTCGCCGGGCTCAAGGCGGTCGGTGAGTCCAGCGCTCAACCCATGACGTACTACCAAAACAACGTTGTTGGGACGATGCGGCTGGTGTCGGCGATGTCGCGCGCCGCTGTGAAAACACTGGTCTTCAGTTCCTCCGCAACGGTTTATGGCACGCCCGCATACCTGCCGCTGGACGAGAAGCATCCCGTAGGCCCAATAAATCCGTATGGCCGCACAAAGTATTTCGTCGAGGAGATTCTGAGGGATCTCCATGGGTCCGACGGCGATTGGCGGATCGCCATCCTGCGCTATTTCAATCCGGTCGGCGCCCACGAAAGCGGGCTCATCGGAGAAGACCCGCTCGGCGTGCCCAACAATCTGTTGCCGCTCGTGGCGCAGGTCGCCATCGGGCGACGTGAGAAGCTGCATGTTTGGGGAGATGACTACGATACTCCGGATGGCACCGGCATCCGCGACTTCATCCATGTCGTCGATCTTGCATCCGGACATCTGAGCGCCTTGCGCGAGCTGAGGCAACCCGGCGTTGTCACCATCAATCTCGGAACGGGAAGCGGCAGCAGCGTCTTGGAGGTGATCAAGACATTCGAGACCGTGAGTGGCCGGCCAGTTCCGTACGTGATCGACCAACGCAGGGGCGGTGATGTCGCGACCTGTTACGCGGATCCGACACTCGCCAAAAATCTGCTGGGCTGGACCTCACAGCGATCGCTCACACAGATGTGCACAGATCATTGGCGGTGGCAGAAGCAGAACCCGACTGGCTATCGCAGCAGCTAGACGGCAAGCGACGGTTCGGCCGGATGGTCGGACTGCCCTCACCTCCTCCAGGCGCGCGACAGCGGCCTGATGGAGGCAGCCAATGGCCACAAACAACATTTCCGGGGGAATTGTCTGTCCGACGACAAGAACGAGCCAGCGAGCGCCGCAGGCGCGACTACGCCATCTCGGAATTGAGCCGTAGCTTACCTCGTGATTTAGGCCAGACCTGTCCAGCCGCCGGCCCTTGGCCTGATCCGCCGCAGATCATGTGCGCGTCGAGGCCAAGATGCCTCATTTTGAATTCCGGCGTGTTTCGATGAGTTCGCAAACGACGCTGCACGACCACGCTGCGCCGGTGAAGCGATTGATGACTATTGCAGTGCTGAGGCCTGAACTCGACACTGAATAGACGCCGCCGCTCAGAAGCCCCGCGATTACGATCGCGAGTGCGATGATAGCCAGTCGATCCACAGTCCTCTCCAGGGATGCTCCAGGTCAACAGCGAGGTTTGACTGCTTTCGGGAAGTTTTGCTGACCTAATATGCGGTACTCATTTTGGTAATCGAAGATCACGTACTGAAAGGACGCCGAACAACGCGGTGGGACCGCTGGGAAAAGCGCTTCACTTGCTGCGTGTCGCCCGCCAATATTTTGCTTCGATATCGCCTTAGGCCCTTGCTGTTTCGCCTCGCGAAAAACTGAACAACGCTTCAAGGACCGCTCGTGCCGGCACGACCACCGGTTCAGGCGCAGCTACTTTGTAAGCGGATCCCGGGAAGGCGCTCGCAGACCAATGGAGCCACTCTCGAACATTCGAGCCCGTCAGGACGGGCGGATCGACATCGAGGAGATCAACGGCCCAATGCTTCGCTAGAACGAAGTGACACAGGCCGAACCTCGGGCCGGCCTGGGGTACGCAAAAAGATCACGCGGCTCGAATGCCGCGAGAGCGGGTCTCACATGCGAACCCGTTCGGCCAAGGACGACCGATTTGCCCGAGGTGTCACGTAGGAGAACGGGCCTCGCGCAGATGAACCCTGCGCGGACCGGCAGTCCTTTAGCTCTGAGGCTTGGTCAGGAACGAGTTCTGTGTCCAGGCAGAGCCACTCATGGCTACAGCGATCATACCGCCATTGGCCCCACCCGAGCTACCCGCCAGATACTGGTTCAGCAGCGCATAGCTGTTGCCTGCCTGAGACGCGGCGGCCGAGCCTTGATCTCCCCACCAATTGGTCGTCTGCGGCGCGGCGGTCGCCAGCCCATCGGTGTCAAATCCGAAACGCGAAAAATCCAGGCTTGGCAGGCTTGCTGCGCTTGCGCTGGCTGCTGGCGCCGACCAACCGGACGCCGATGTCGGCGCCAGTCCCATCGCTCCCATCGCTCCCATGGCGCCTAGGACGCTGGGGTCGGTCGTCGTGACAGTCGCCGCCGGGCTGACTACCGCGGTCGCAGGTGAAGTGGTGGCCTGCGTCATAGCCGGCGAGACAATGGTGGTCGGGGTGGTGGTCGCAGTTGGGGTGGTGGTTGGGTCGGTCGTGGTGCCCGTGGTTGGCTGTGTCGGAGTTGATGGCGACGTGACGGTCGCTGACGATCCCGTCAACAGCGTCATGTTTCGGTAATCGACGGCGACGGTCTCGGGCGCCGTCGACCGATAGATTCCGTATTCCCAATTGGTCGCCTGCCCGTAGCCCAAGGGGCCGCTGTAGTTCACGACCTGTGTCCCGTTGATCGAGACCTTCAAATAGCCGCCACCGGTGTTCGAAACGTCGGCCTGTATTTGAATGTTGTTGTACACACCCGTCTGGATCGGATTGGGGTCAGTCCAGAGCGTGAGCATCTGCACATTGCCGGCCCCGTTGCTCGGGTTCTGACCCGGCTGGACATATCTGGCGACAACCTGCAGATGATTGCCGACAAGCTGGATCGCAAACGGCGGCGAGGTGCCCACCCCGCTCGCGTTATCATCATTGTGCATCTGTCCGACGATGAACCAGCCATCTGCCGTATTCGTAAATGACCCGTTGGCGCCATTTGCCTCCACCATGAACTGATAGTTCAGGCTGAGCGGAGTGCCGCCGGCAATGTTGCCCGCGCCCGAAACCTCGGAGCGGTCGACAGACGAGCTGTCGTACCAGGCATGGTCGCCCTGCCGGACCTGGAAGCGCAGGGTTTGCGCGTCAGGACTGGTCAGGCTGTAGCTCGTGCTCGCATCCTGCACGCCGTAGACGTCGCCCCCGATCGAAAACCTCGTCATCGGTGTGGAAGAAAACGATGTAATTGTCCCGGTCGTATCCAATTCAGACCTCCGTGGGTCGCAGAGATTGTTCTCTTTTGACGCTTACAAGGGAATTCCACTGCCGCGCATCACGAAGGCGCGCGACATACCACGCGCTCGCAACGCCTTGCGTCACGAGCGGATTTCCAATGTATCGCGGTAACCGCAAACACATTCTGTTGCAGTGGGATTGCCCCCCGACTGCTAAACTCGATTTGGTTAATTAGGGAGTATGGCAAAAAAAATGAGCTAGCATGGCGACAATGAGAAGCCCGGCTGATGCCTGCCGTTAGGCAAAAATTCCGGGGATAACCGAGCGGCCCGAGCATTTCCCGCGGTGGCCGGAGCCAGCGCTGAAGCAAGCTCCACGCACTGCCATGTCGGGGCCGTGATCGCCTTGGAATAACGTCGGCCGCGACATGTCGTGTCGCGGTGGTGTCCCCTCGCCGACGGTCGTACGCCAGCATCGCAGGGTTAGCCGGGGCCGAAAATCATATACAGCAACATCGTGCCAACAACGGCTGTCCAGCCGATCGAAGCGGCAACGGCCCACACCTGTAGCGGCATCGGACGGTCCTTTGCAATTCAATGAAGCAAAACGAAGAGGCCGCTGGCGCTGGACAGCGACCTCTTGGACCCGATTTCAAATGAACGTCTTGGAAATAAAATCGCCGCCGGAGGTCCGTCATGATTAGACGACGAATTGGCAGCGACGGGAAGCCCAACCAGCCCCATACCCAGCGAAACTGTTGAGACGTTGCGAGATCGACACACTATCTGCAACGAACTCCATCGCTCGACGCATCTTGGACCAAGGCAGGCGCAAGTGGCGCTCAAGTCGGCATGAAAACGCCAACTCCCGCCTCGGAATGGCCTCGGACGTCCTCCCGGGGACTTCCGCAAAAGCTGTGCGTTGCCAGGCGATTCGCAATTTGTCCCATTTGGCGCCCTCTTGGCGCCGTGTTGGCGTCTCAGAATACCGTGCTCCGGGGGAGCTTTTACGCTCGGTTAAGGCTTGGAATCGTAAGTTCCGGGTGGGGACCTTTCGAGGGAAAGCGCATGGGACAGTTACGCCAACGCGTGGTTCAGAGAGATACACTCGAAGCACGGCTTGCAGAGCGAGCTAGCGAGCTTCGGAACGAGGCCGCAGCTCTGGCCCCGTGTGCAGCCAAGGAAGCGCTGATCAAGCTCGCCCGGTACGCAGAGACAAGTGCCCATTTGAGCGGGAGACTGTCCTCGCCGGGACTAATGCCCAATTGAATGTCGGAAGCCAATACTGGGACCGCTGAGCAAGGCCGCCTTTTTTGGCGGCCTTCTTCATTTGGTTTCGCCCAGTACTCTTTGAGCTCGTGATCTCGACGATCATCTCGCCACCTTCCTTGATGCCTGCTTCTGCAAGGCATGGGCGACGAGCCAGATCGATTCCAGGTCGATCCCCTCCGGCCGCTGCTCCGCCGAAAAGAAACAGCCCCGATCTGGGCGATAGACCGGGGCCGTTACCAGGGTGCGAGGCTTGGGCCTGAACTCACCCCGTCGGAGTTACACGGGGTTTTGTTGTTGCAATGATGGTGCGCCAATGGCCCAATCCGCTCCTGCAAGTGGCCTTACTTGGACAGCACCGACCGGGGCGCTGTGCCTATTTCAGCAGCCGTGCCGGAGTTGTGTTTCGGCATGGAATAAGGACCCCGTTTCGGGGTGATCGGCATCCAATCGGGACCCCGGGATAAGGGTCCACAGTGGCTTCCATCGAGTCATGGAAGCCGAGGTTGGGATGCTGGTGGTGGAGACGATTGGTAAGATCCGTCGCGCCTACTTTGTTGATGGTCGTCCGATCAAGGCGATCTGCCGAGAACTTGGCGTATCGCGGAAGGTGGTTCGCAAGGTCATTCGTTCTCAAGCGACGGAGTTCCGGTACGAGCGCGAGACGCAGCCGCTCCCGAAGATGGGTGCCTGGAGTGCCGAGCTTGATCGGTTGCTGGCAGGGAATGAGAGCAAGGCGGCGCGGGAACGGCTGACGCTGATCCGGCTATTCGAGGAACTCCGCGGCCTGGGTTATGCCGGCGGCTATGATGCGGTTCGTCGATACGCCCGACGGTGGACCAAGGAACGCGGCACCTCGACAGCGTCGGCTTATGTGCCGCTGAGCTTTGCACCAGGCGAAGCCTACCAGTTCGACTGGAGCCACGAGGTGGTCCTGCTGAGCGGCACCACGGTGATGGTGAAGGCTGCTCATGTTCGGCTCTGTCACAGTCGCATGCTGTTCGTGCGGGCCTATCCGCGGGAGACGCAGGAGATGGTGTTCGACGCCCACGACCGGGCATTCGCCCTGTTCAAAGGCACCTGCACCCGCGGCATCTACGACAACATGAAGACCGCGGTGGAGACGATCTTTGTCGGTAAAGGCCGTCTCTACAATCGCCGCTTCCTGCAGATGTGCAGCCACTATCTGGTCGATCCGGTCGCCTGTACGCCAGCGTCGGGCTGGGAGAAGGGGCAGGTCGAGAACCAGGTCGGGCTGGTCCGGGAGCGCTTCTTCACGCCGCGGCTGCGGTTCAAAAACCTCGACGAGTTAAACGCCTGGCTGCTCGACAAGTGCATCGCCTACGCCAAGGCTCATCGCCATCCGGAGCTGGTCGATCAGACGATCTGGGACGTGTTCGAAGCCGAACGCCCCAAACTCGTTCCCTATGCCGGCCGCTTCGACGGCTTCCATGCGGTGACAGCATCGGTCTCGAAGACCTGCCTGGTGCGCTTCGACAACAACAAGTACTCGGTCGCAGCCAGTGCAGTCGGACGACCGGTCGAGGTTCAAGCCTATGCCGATCGCATCGTGATCCGTCAGGATGGACGTATCGTTGCCGAGCACCCGCGATCCTTTGGCCGCGGCGATACCGTCTACGACCCCTGGCATTATGTGCCGGTGCTCGCCCGCAAACCCGGCGCCTTGCGCAACGGTGCTCCCTTCAAAGACTGGGTGCTGCCGGCCGCGATCGAGCGGATCCGGCGCAAGCTGGCCAGCACCGACGATGGCAATCGGCAGATGGTCGACATCCTCACCGCGGTGCTGACTGACGGTCTGTCCGCGGTGGAAGCGGCTTGTGCCGAAGCGCTCAGTCACAGCGTCCATTCCGCCGATGTCGTTCTCAATATCCTGGCCCGTCAACGTGAACCCGCCCCACCGGCCAACATCATGACGCCGGCCGCACTGACGCTCCGTCATGCACCGATCGCCGATTGTGCCCGCTACGACAACCTCCGGAGGACCATCTGATGGAACGAACCCAAATCTTCGACCTCATGGGCGAACTTAAGCTCTACGGCATGAAGGCTGCCTTCGACGAGATCATGGCAACTGCCGTCAAGCGCCAGCACGAGCCTCAACGCATTGTCGGCGACCTGCTCAACGCCGAGATCAACGAGAAGCAAGCCAGGTCGATCAAATACCAGCTCACCATTGCAAAGCTGCCGCTCGCCAAGGACATCGCCGACTTCCAGTTCGACGGCACGCCGATCAATCAGACTCTCGTCAATGATCTCGCTGGCGGCGGCTTCATCGCCCAACAACGCAACGTCGTGCTGGTTGGCGGCACCGGTACAGGCAAAACCCACCTGGCGATTGCCATCGCCAGAAGTTGCATCCGCGATGGCGCCAGAGGACGCTTCTACAACGTCGTCGACCTCGTCAACCGGCTCGAGACCGAGACCCGCAACGGTCGGCAGGGACGGCTCGCCGAGCATCTGACCCGCATGGACTTCATCGTTCTCGACGAGCTGGGCTATCTGCCGTTCGCGCAATCCGGCGGTCAGCTCCTGTTCCATCTCATCAGCCGGCTCTACGAGCGCACCTCCATCATTGTCACCACCAATCTTGCGTTCGGCGAATGGCCCAGTGTGTTCGGTGATGCCAAAATGACCACCGCGCTACTCGACCGATTGACCCATCACTGCGACATCGTCGAGACCGGCAACGACAGCTGGCGATTCAAAAGCCGCGACGATGTTCAAACAACCCGCGCTCGCGCCGTCTCCGCAACCCCGACCAGCTCCGACGACCCGAGCGCTACCAGCAGAGCACGCCGATCAAAGGGGTCCCTTTTGGATGCCGATAGGGGGTCCCAGTCGAACGCCGATTGACAGCCGGAGTGGTTGAAAGCTGCTTTTGCGCGGGAATGTAAGGTCGCCTCAGCCTCTGGATTGTCGCGGCCAGGCGACGACTGGATCCCCGCCGGCGTCGCCAAGGTCAGGGGAGCTGGGGCTACGGGGCTTCGGAGGTTGTGGCGGCCAACCTCGACCACTGAATCTACGTCTCTCTTGAATTTCGTCACCAGTAGTCTGCGATTGTTGCAGCGCGCTAATACCTTTGCCCCAAGAGGCGACGTGCTGTTGGATCTCTTAAGTTAGGACTAGTTCAGAATGGCAATTTGCCGCAGGCATTTGCCGATTTATCGTGTTCCCAGTCGTGCGGATTGGCGGACACCCACACCCCGACCAGACATATCGTGCGATAAGGGATCGCCGCTCCAGCCTAGGGAGCGACGGTCCCGCCCAATTGCGGAGCGATCAGCTCACTCGAAAACAGGTGGAATTCGGAATAGCAACGCTCACTAGCGCGAAAGCAAAATTGAGGCCCGCGTTGACCAATCGAGACGGCACGCTTGAGCGACAAACCATCAAGGGTTTTCTCGGGATTGAGAGCTCCGATGACGGGCTGGCATTCAGAGTTGATGTTGACGCCGATCATGGCTCGGCAATTTGGACGATTCCCTACAAGCACGCGATCTGGCTGGCCCAGGCGATCCTGGAGATTTCGCCCGTCGCTGTTGGCAGGCAGACTGCCGGCGGCGCTGTGGAAGGGACCAATCTCGTCGGTGAGCGTCTCAACGTCGAGAGAACCCGCGTGCTTGTGAAGGTGCGTTCCGACCATGCTGCGATCTCCGCTCAGGGCGCTTGGTCGTCCGACAAAACACCGGGCACCACAATTCTGATGGTCGACCAGTCGATCGCCGCAGATCTGGTCGAGCAACTCGGAGCGTTCCTGGCCTCGGCTCAGGCTCTATCTCGACCATCGTAGTCGTTCTCACAATTGCGGAAATTGCGCGCGCCCGAAGCACTGGCTGCCGGCCGGCACCAGCCGAAAGCTGGCCGGTCACAGCCCCTCGGCACAGTCGCGCCGAAGGCACAAGTCGCAGGAGTGGGTAACCAGAAAGGGTCCGCACCTAGGTCGAATTCCCGATATAGTACCGCCATCCGCCCGGCCGAGGCGACGGTCACAGACGCCCGACGGCGTGGCCGCCAGAAGGATACGTGTGTGACCAGGCCAGCCCGATCATGGGATCATGCGCGATCATTGCAGCAGGATCCTTGTTCTCTCATCAAAGCGCGCTCGCGGTCCTCTGGCGTTGAACAAGAATGAGCATGCCCGACGCCGTCACCGATGTAAGCCTGGAGGCATTGAAGAGCACTGCCTGGCTTGAAAGCGCGTGGCAGGAGCTCGAAGCTCGGGCCAATCACTCGTTCTTTCTGTCCTGGCTCTGGATCGGCACCTGGCTGCGGCATATTCCGGATGGCACGCAACCACATGTCCTCGTAGCACGGTCGTCAGGCAAGATCGTCGGGTTGGCGATTATTGGCCGGCGGAGAGCCTGGAGTCTTGGACCGCATGCGCGGGCACGTTGGCTGCTCAATGAATCGGGAGATACCCGTTTCGACCGGCTGTTCATCGAGTGCAATAGCATTCTTGCAGAGCAACCGGACACCATTATCCCGGCAGGTCTCGACGCGCTGACGTCCCGCTTGCGCCGCTCGGATCAGCTGGTGCTTTCCGGAATTGATACAGACCTCGAGTTGGCCGCTTGCCGCGCGGCGAGCCAGGCTGGGCTCGTCAGCGAGGTGAAACAGGCTGATACGGCCCTGTGGGTTGATTTCGCGAAAGTCCGTCAGCAAAAGAAGGATTATCGCGCCACACTGGGCCGCAGCACTCGCCAGGCCGTGAGCCGCGCCATGAGGTTGTACGCTGAACGAGGCCCCCTTGAATTCCGGATCATGGAAACGACGACGGAAGCCTTGGCCGCGTTCGATCTGCTAAGCGACTTTCATCGGTCGCGATGGGGACGCAAGGGCGCTTTCGCAAATCCGGGCTTCCGTCCGTTCCACGAGGATCTCATCGCGCGCGGAATACCCACGGGAGCTGTCCGCATCTCACGGACGTTGGTTGCCGGCCAGACGATTGGGGTCGTGTACAATTTCGTGCATGGCGGCCGTGTCCTGAACTACCAAAGCGGCTTTCTCTATGAGAGCGATGGCCGGCTCAAGCCCGGGCTCGTCAGCCATGTGCTGGCCATCGAGGACAGCATCTCGCGCGGGGAAAGCGGCTACGACTTCCTGGCTGGCGGCGCTGGGCACAAGGCCCATCTGTCAAACAGCGAGTATGCCATGAAGTGGATCGCAATCGGCAGAGACGGTCCAGAACGCCACATCGAGACGAAGCTCCGCGAGGCCAAACGGACGCTCCGAACGATCGTCACGAACCTGCCAAAAACGAAGCTGCGGCTCTTCGGGTCAGCAAACGCAAATTGAACTTCCTGGCCACCAACTGCCTAAACGTTGTCAATGGCCTCAATATGCACGCCTTTCACCGCCCTTCCAGATGGATCATCCATGCTCGCAAATTGCTGGGACCAGAGAAATGCGGTCGGCGTCGAACACGCGATCGAGGGACCGACGGGGACGGTTAGGCAGGCTGTCGGATTCTTGAAAATGCTGTCGAAGATGGTCCGATAGAAATATCCCTCCTTCGAGGTCGGCGTCTGCTTCGGAAAGCGCTCACCCGCCTCTGCGAACATCTGATCCGAGACCTTGCCTTCGGCATGATTCCTCAAGCACTCGATCCAGCCGTACCCCACTCCGTCTGAAAACTGTTCCTTTTGACGCCACAAAATCTCCTGCGGCAGCAGGTCGGTAAAGGCTTCCCGCAATATGCCCTTTTCGATCTTCGCACCGGGGCACATTTTTTCGGCAGGATTGATCGACATCGCGTAATCCAGGAATTCCTTGTCCAGGAACGGTACGCGGGCTTCGACCCCCCAGGCAGCGGTTGCCTTGTTTGCGCGACAGCAGTCGTACCTGCTCAGCGCAAAGAGCTTTCGAACGGTCTCCTCGTGGAATTCTTCTGCTGATGGGGCCATGTGGAAGTAGAGATAGCCGCCGAACACCTCGTCGGCGCCTTCTCCAGACAGCACCATCTTGATGCCCATCGCCTTGATCTTGCGCGCCATCAGATACATCGGCGTGCCGGCACGGATGGTGGTGACATCGAAGGTTTCCAGGTGCCGGATCACATCGGGCAATGCGTCCAACCCGTCCTGCACAGTGAATACAACTTCATGATGGACCGTGCCGATGTGAGCCGCCACCTTACGCGCATACTTCATGTCGGGCGAATTTTCCAAGCCCACGGAGAACGAGTGTAGCCTTGGCCACCAAGCCTCCTCGGTCTCCCCAGACTCGATCCGCTTGAAGCGGTGCCGTGCTGCGAGCGCTGCGATGAGCGATGAATCGAGCCCGCCGGAAATAAGTACCCCGTAAGGTACGTCGCACATCATTTGCTGTATGACTGCGGTCTCGAGCGACGTCCGGAGCTCGTGCAGCGACGCCTTTTTGGTTGGAAAGGCATGCGCCCACTCTGGATCGTACCACCTGACGAATTCGCGGGCTTTGCCGCTATAGTAATGTCCCGGCGGAAACTCCTGGATCGTCTCGCACACCGGATCGAGAGCTTTCATTTCGCTGGCGACATATGTTACGCCGTCCCCGCTCCATCCGATATAAAGCGGCACTATGCCGATATGGTCTCGGGCGACGAAGAACTCGCCGGTACGTTCGTCGAAGAGGGCAAACGCAAAAATGCCACTCAGCATGTTGCACAGAGCTGGTCCGTACTCATCGTAGAGATACAGGATAATCTCGCAGTCCGATTTCGTTTTCCAATCGTGCGGCCGCTTCAGTGCGTCGCGCAGAACGACATGGTTGTAGATCTCTCCGTTCACAGCCAACGCCCGCCCCGCGACAACGTCGAGAAGGGGCTGGGCGCCGTGCTCTACGTCGACGATGGAAAGGCGTTCGTGCGCGAGCATCGCGCGTTCGCTGGAATAAATGCCGCTCCAATCCGGTCCGCGGTGCCTGACCGTCTTCGCCATTTCCAGCGCCCGGCTGCGAGCCGATTCAAACGATTCTGTGAATTGGAATATGCCGACGAAGCCGCACAAGGTGATTAACCCCTCCGATGCCGGCTGATCTATCCCGCCACAATCAGCGCTTGCATTGAACTGAAATGCCCAACAGTGGCATTGAATTCGCAAGCTGAACAGCACACCATCCGAAGTAACCAGAATGCGTTGAGAGGCTGCCCGGAGGTAAGCGCCGTGTCGCGCCGCGCCCTCAGAGCGGCAGCGAGATCGGTATAAGGCGGAAAAGCTGTTGCCTCAGGGCCTTGCCACGTCTGAGCGGCGATGCGCAGGCCCGGATCGCGTCACCGTCGATCCGGACCTTTCCAACTTCCGCATTGGGCCTGCGTGGCGCCCGGCTTGGTCCGGCGGCACAAGGCCTCGCCCAAGCAAGACGGCTGCTTACCGTTCCCGCAACGCTTCCTGCTTGTACCTCGCCAGCGGCGAGAGCAGGTAGCTGATGATCCTGCGCGTACCGGTCTTGATCTCGACCGTCACCGCCATGCCCGGGCCGAGCTTGACGAGCTTGTCCTCCACCTGCATGTGCGTCCGGTCGAGCGACACGCGCGCGGCATATTCCAGCTCCTGACCTTTCGGCTCGCTGCTGCTCATCGTGGCGCCCGATGCACGGTCATTCGACCCCTGCGTCCTGTCGCGCGTGATGGCATCCGTCGACACGCTGAGCACGTCGCCGTGAAGCAGTCCGTAGCGCGTGAAGCTGAAGGTATCGATCTTGATCTCCGCCTCCTGCCCCGGATGGACGAATCCGATATCGCGGTTGGAGAGCATGGCCTCGATCTCGAGCTGGCTTTCGCTGGGGACCACCACTGCGAGCGCCTGAGCCGGGGTCACCACGCCGCCCACCGTATGAACGGCAAGCTGCTGCACGACCCCGTCGACTGGCGCGGTCAGACGCTGGAGCTTCGTGCGTCGGTCCGCCTTGACGACCTCCTGCGCCGCACTGGCGGCCTTCTGCTCGGCCTTCGCAAGTGCGTCATAGGTCGCGCGACGATACTCCGCGGCAGCCTTTTCCTTGGTTTCCTTCAGTAGCGCGATCGCCGCATCGGCTTCGCGCAGCCGGCTCTTCTGCAGCACAAGATCCTGCTGCATGGCGACCAGCTCCTGATACTCGGTTAGATAGACGACCTTGGAAGCCAGTGCCTTTTCGACGAGGCCTTTGCGGATATCGACCCTCTCCTGAAGCACGGGGATGGTTGCTTCCAGCTTGGCAACGCTCGCCGATGTCGTGTCCCGCTCCGCCTCCTTCTGCCCCTGCTGCCGCTCGATTTCGGAAAGCTTGGCATTCTGCTCGGCGCGCTCGCTGATCAGGAACTGGCGATGCATCTCGATCTCGGCGGCGCTGGCGTTCTGCGGAGCACGGAAAGCGGCGAGCGGATCGGCTGTAAGTGCCGCCCGCAATCGCGCTGCGTCGAGTTCGGCCGCCAGCAGATCGCTCTTCTGACGCTCCTGGTCGGCTTCCGTCATCGTTGGGTCGAGCTCGATCAGAACGTCGCCGGCCTTCACGCTCTGGCCATCGCGGACCTTGATGGCGCGGACCACACCCGTCTCGAATGGTTGGATCAGCTTGGTGCGGCCGCCGGGCACGATCTTGCCAGTCGCCGTGGCGACGATATCAACGCTGCCGAGCGTCGCCCACAACAGTGCGATGCAGAACATTGCGATGATGCTCGCTCCGATCGCACGCCCGATCGGTGACGGCGGCGATTCGGCGATTTCGAGCGCCGCCGGCAGAAATGCAAGCTCGTGCTCCCGGCGCCGGAGTTCGCGCCTCGGAAACGGGACGATGTTGCGACTAGCGGACGTCATGGATACCGGCCTGCAGGTAATGAAGGTTCGCGTAACGGCCATTGGTCTGGATCAGCTCATCATGGCTGCCGTCCTCGACGATGCGGCCATGCTCGAGCGTGATGATCCGGTCGGCATTACGTACAGTCGACAACCGGTGAGCGATAACGACCACGGTCCGGCCGGCGGAAATCCGCCTCATGTTCTGCTGGATCGCGCGCTCACTTTCGTAATCCAGCGCGCTGGTCGCCTCGTCGAAAATCAGGATGCGCGGGTCGGTGATCAGCGCGCGCGCGATTGCGATACGCTGGCGTTGTCCGCCAGACAGGCTGCTGCCGCGCTCGCCCACGACGGTGTCGTAACCCTCGGGCAGTTCCAGGATGAAGTCGTGCGCGCCGGCCAGTATTGCCGCTTCGATGACGCGCTCCATCGACATGGTCGGATCGGTCAGTGCGATGTTGTCCCGGATCGTGCAGTTGAACAGCACGTTTTCCTGCAGCACGACGCCGATCTGGCGCCGTAGCCAGCTCAGGTCGACCATTGCGAGGTCGACGCCATCGACCAGCACGCGTCCGCTCTCCGGAACATAGAGACGCTGGATCAGTTTGGTGACGGTGCTCTTGCCCGACCCCGACGAGCCGACGATACCGATGACCTGGCCCGGCTCGATGCTGAAGGACACGTCGTGCAACACCTCGGGGCCGTCGATGCGATAGCGGAAGGTCACGTGCTCGAACTTCACCTGGCCGCGGATCGGCGGCAAAGCCGCGCGGGACGGCGTGAAGCTCGGCTCCGGAATGGTGTTGAGGATGTCGCCGAGACGATCGATCGACAGACGGGCCTGGTGGAAGTCCTGCCAGACCTGTGCAAGCCGCAGTACCGGCGTGCTGACGCGCGCAGCCAGCATGTTGAACGCGACGAGTTCGCCGACGGTCAGCTCTCCACCAATGACCAGCCGCGCGCCGAAGTAAAGGGTCGCGGCGATGACCAGCTTGTTGATCATCTGAACGGCCTGGCTCGCCGTATTGTTCAGGCTGAGCACGCGGAAGCTTGCGGCTACATAGCCGGCGAGCTGTTCTTCCCAGCGGCGTTGCATCTGTGGCTCGACCGCCATGGCTTTCAAGGTCTCGACGCCGGTGACGCTTTCGACCAGGAAGGCCTGATTCTCGGAGCCGCGATTGAACTTCTCATCGAGGCGCGCGCGGAATAGCGGCGCGGCTCCCGCCGATATGCCGATGTAGAATGGGAAAGACGCGAGCACGATCCAGGTCAACGTCGTCGAGTAGTAGAACATCACCACAAGGAAGACGACCGTGAACAGAAGGTCGATCACCAGCGTGAGTGCCGAACTCGTCAGGAACTGGCGGATGTTCTCCAGCTCCCGGACGCGCGCCACCGAATCTCCGACGCGACGGGTCTGGAAATAGGCGATCGGCAGTGCCATCAGGTGGCGAAACAGCCTGGCACCGAGCTCGACGTCGATACGGTTTGTCGTATGCGCGAACAGATAGACGCGCAGCGTCTCGAGAATGGCCTCGAACACAGTCAGCACGACAAGGCCGATGACCAGAACATCGAGCGTGCTCATGCTTCGATGCACGAGCACCTTGTCGATCACCACCTGGAAGAACAACGGTGAGACAACGGCGAAGATCTGAAGGAAGAACGACGCCGCCAGCACCTCGCTGAGCAGGCGGCGATACTTCTGCATGGCGCCGACGAACCAGCCGATATCGAAGCGTCGCGCGAGATCAGTCAGTCTGGCGCGCCGGGCCATCAGAATGAGGCCACCATCCCAGATCGCCTCGAGCTGGGCCTGGGTAAGGGTTTCAGGGCGCGGAGACAGCGGGCGCTGAACGAGAAGCTTGCCGTCGATCAGCTTGCCGAGAATCAGGAAGCTGCCGTCGCGCAGCAGTGCAATTCCCGGCAGCGGCGTGACCGCAAGCCTGTCCCAACTGGTCCGCTGCACCCTTGCCTTGAGCCCGAACTCCTTCGCGCAGCGCAAGATTTCAGTAACGCCAACGCGCGCCGCGCCGACCCGGTGGTGGATTTGGGCGGGGTCGGCAGCAATTCCATGGCAACGCAGCAAGATCGCGAGCGCAATGAGCCCGGATTCGTCGACGTCGTCCGGATCGGCGCTCGCAGCCGGGGATCCGGTATCCGCGGCCTCGTTCGCAACATCGCCGGAAGCGGTAAAGCGCGCCCGCATGCCGGACGCATTCGTCAACACGGTATCGCGGGCCTTGGTCAAGCCGTCGCGGGCAAGCACCAGCAGGCCACCGGCGTGGCGCATCAGGCCGGCGCCTAGGCCAACTGCTCGGGCGCCGATGTCGGCAACCGCATGACGTGCGCCGTGTGTGAGGCTCTGTGAGCCGGGCGAGATCAAGCCGCCATCCCAGATCGCCTCAAATTCCGCACGCGTCATCCGCCGCGGATGCGACGAGGTCGGGTGCAGCACAAGCGCTACCTGGTCCTCGATTTTTCCCAGAAGCAGGAATCCGCCGTCATGCAGCGAAGCGATGCCAGGCAGCTGGATGCCCGCCAGCCGCGGCCAATCCATTGTTGTCGCACGGACTTTGACCCCGAATTCGCGCGCGCAACGAAGCATTCCGCGGATGCCTATCCCATTGTCTCCGCAACGATCGCGGAGCTGATCGGGTTCGGTGTTCACGCCATGAAGGCGCAGGAACAGAGCCAGCGCTCGAAACCCTAGATCTGGAGTTGCGTGGGCATTTCCGTTCTGGATCGCCATTTCGTTACTCTACCCTTCGCGGCTACCGCCTGCGTTTGTGGTCCTTTGCATGCACATGGAATTCCAATGACGCCTATCCGAGGATACGCGACATACGCGTGCTTGCGGCCAAAACGGCGCAAGCAATCATCAGAGCGTTAGGGCCTCGAACCGCGAGGAGATTTCAGCGCGACGGGATATTGAAATTGCCCCCCCGACTGGCTGAGCAGGTTGGTTAACGAGCAAAAATGGCGAAAAAACTTTCGAATTGTGGATTTATACACATGCAAGTTGTGCCCGGAAACTGACCTAAACTCAGGCGTTTTACGCTCACAACGAAGTATCGAATCAGAATTCTTACGGCGATTGTCCGTCAATCGGCGGCAACCGGCAACCCTCCGTTGCGGATTGGCTTTTCAACCTTCCCGTCGCGGCTGCTGGCCGACCACTTTGCCGCGTGACGTCCCAAAAATTGACGGTGCCGCACCCGGGCGCAAGGTGCCCGGGTGCGGCAGGTCGTCAGTGGTGCGGCTTCGTCAGGAACGAGTTCTGCATCCAGGCGGCGCCATTCGAAATCGCTGCCGCGATCTGTCCCCCGTCGACCCGACCGGAGCTACCGGCCAGATACTGGTTCAGCAGCGCGAAGCTATGGCTCGTCTGGGACCCCTTGGCCGTATCGTAATTCGCCAAAGAGGTGGTCTGCGGCACGGTGGCTGCCAGCGTATTGCTGGCCGAGCTAAGGTGGTGGTGCAGTCCATGGCCCTGGCTTGTCGTGCTCCCTGAGCTTGTCGTGCTCCCTGAGGTTGCGGACGGCCGAGGATCCGTGACGGTGATGGTCTGCGGCGTCGCCGACGTCACAGCCCCCGTCACCGGGTCCTTCGCGCTCGCGGTCAAGGTGAGAGTCGCGACCGGATGAGCACTGCCCCTGTAGTAGGATGTCAGCGTCAATCCGCTGGCGACCTGCGCAGAGCTCAGAGTGATGTTGCCACCCCTGAACGTCGTGCCGTCGCCGGTCGTGATCGTCTCATATTTCGGCAGCCCCTTGATGTTCAGGCTGACCTTATCGTTGGGATCGGTCGTCGACAGCGTTGTCCCCAGGTCGATATGACCGCCTCTGCCGTTCACCGTGAGTGAGCTGTCCGCGACGGAGAGCACCGGCGTGGTCACCGTCGGCGTCGACGGAGTTGTCGGCGTCGTCGGTGTGGTTGGCGTCGTCGGTGTGGTTGGCTGCGTCGGCATGATGGGCGTGTTCGAGATCTGAAGACCGGAGAATGTCTTCACCGCGCCCGAGAGATTAGCGGCAAGCCCCCCGGAATCCTTGATGCTCACGCCGCTCGCGAGATTGACCCCGGTGATGGCGAGCGCCGAGGTGTTCGTATTGGTCGACGCGACCGTCGTCTGGAAGGTGAGCGTATTTGTCCCGGAGCCACCAACATAGGTGGCGCTGGCGCCATCATTGAGCGACAGCGTCGGCTTGCCTGTGACGGTCACGGTCTCGCTCAAGGTGAGGGTCAACGTGACGACATCGCCGACATGCTCGGTCCCGGTCCCCGGCGAAGCGGACGCCTGCGTCACTGTCGGCGCGACGTTCGGGGTGGTGGGCTGCGTCGGCGTGGTGGGCTGCGTCGGTGTGGTCGGCTGCGTCGGCGCCGACGTCGCCGCCGATCCCGTCAACAGCGTCATGTTTCGGTAATCGACGGCGACGGTCTCGGGCGCCGTCGACCGATAGACTCCGTATTCCCAATTGGTGGCCTGCCCATAGCCCAGGGGGCCACTGTAGTTCACGACCTGTGTCCCGTTGATCGAGACCTTCAAATAGCCGCCACCGGTGTTCGAAACGTCGGCCTGAATTTGGATATTGTTGTACACGCCCGTCTGGATCGGATTGGGGTCGGTCCAGAGCGTGAGCATCTGCACATTGCCGGCCCCGTTGCTCGGGTTCTGACCCGGCTGGACATATCTGGCGACAACCTGCAGATGATCGCCGACAAGCTGGATCGCAAACGGCGGCGAGGTGCCCACGCCGCTCGAGTTATCATCATTGTGCATCTGCCCGACGATGAACCAGCCATCTGCCGTATTCGTAAATGACCCATTTGGGCCATTTGCCTCCACCATGAACTGATAGTTCAAGTTGATCGGAGTGCCGCCGGGAATGTTGCCCGCGCCCGAAACCTCGGAGCGGTCGACAGATGAGTCGTCGTACCAGGCATGATCACCCTGCTGGACTTGGAAGCGCAGAGTTTGCGCGTCAGGATTGGTCAGGCTGTAGCTCGTGCTCGCATCCTGCACGCCGTAGACGTCGCCCCCGATCGAAAACCTCGTCATCGGTGTGGAAGAAAATGATGTGATTGTCCCAGTCGTATCCAATTCAGGCCTCCATGGGTCAAGAGATGCTTCTCTTTGACGCTTACAAGGGAATTTCCGGCCGCAGCGCGAAGGCGCGCGACATACCACGCACTCGCAACGCCTACGCCACGAGCGGATTTCCGATGCATCGCAGCATCAACTGCGTGCACATTCCGATGCAGTGCGAATCGCCCATCCCCAACTGCTGGGTCGGTTGGTTAATGAGCGAGTATGGCGAAAAAATTATTTAACATGGCGATAGTTTGAAACTGCAAAACCGGCGGCGCCGGCGGCATGTGCTTGCCGTTGCAGCTAAATTCAGCGTGATCGTCACAGGAGAAATAAAAAAGTTCTCCACTTATATTAACAATGAGAACGCTCGCCATCGTGAGCGATCCCTGATCCCGCCGAATGCAGCCCTTCTTGCACATAGCTGCTCGCGATCAAGCTTGCCGATGCAAAGTGTCAGCGTCCTGCGCAGCAGGCGGGCTCTCTTCGGATGAGTAAGCTGTCAATTCCAAAGCTGGCGAAGGCCTCGACACGAGTCGCTCACATCAAGCAATTGACGACCGGGATTGGTGACCCAATCCGAATGGTCGGGCGCTCCACCGGCTCGCCGTCGTCGACCGCCTCTCGCATCGGCAACGCTGCGCATCGTCACGGGAAAGACAGCCGCGAAAGGAAGAAATGGCCAAGCAATCCGGACACGCAGGCGCCCGGGCCGCCTCCTCACCCGATTGCTGAATTTCAGCAGCCCGGCTCTCCCTCGCAAGCAAGTCGAGAGGACATGATGACGCAATCTCCAAGGATTAACCCGCTTGCCCCATTGAGGGTCATCCGTGGCCACAGCAATGTCCTGACACAAGAAGCTGGCAGGGGTCATGTGCGGGATTTTTGGCTGGGCACTTCGGGGGAGGCACCGGCAAGATTACGACACTCTTGTCCGCCTCACCAACCTCATGAAGCACAGGGGCCCCGACGGCGCCGGCTACTGGCAAGGCGACACCGCCGGCGGGCACCATCAGGTCAGCTTGGGGCATAGGCGTCTCTCGATCATCGATCTGGAGGGCGGAGCCCAGCCGATGTGGAGCGCTGATGGCTCGATCGGTCTCGTATTCAACGGAGAGATCTATAACTACGTCGAGTTGCGCGAGGAACTCGTCTCTCTTGGACATGCCTTTCGCACGTCCTCCGATACGGAAGTGCTGATCGAAGCCTACCGGGCCTGGGGACTGGACTCGATCAGGCGGTTCCGCGGCATGTTCGCGTTCGGGCTATGGGACGCGAGGACCCAACAACTTGTCCTGGCGCGCGACCCATTCGGCAAGAAGCCGCTGTTCATAGCCGAGCACGCAGGTCTTTTGTTCGCGTCGGAAATCGAGCCCCTGCTCAAGTTCCCGGGCATGAATACCCAGATCGACCCCCATGCCGTCGAGCACTATCTCCTCAATCGATATGTCCCCGGCCCCAGAACATTCTTTCAAGCCGTGCGTAAGCTTCCTCCCGGCTGCCACCTGGTGTGGCGGGACGGACGCTCCGACATCACCCGGTATTTCACACCACCGTTGGCAACGGCAGAGCCCGACATCACGGACTTCGGCGAGGCAGTCAGGATGTTCAAGGCGACATTCGATGATGCCGTACGGATTCGCATGCGGAGTGACGTTGCGTTTGGAGCCTACCTGTCTGGCGGCCTCGATTCGTCTGCGGTTGTGGCCGCTATGGTCCGCCATAGCTCTGAGCGCGTGCGCACCTTCTCAGTTGGCTTTCGTGAAGCCAGCTACTCCGAGCTTGATCACGCCCGCACCATAGCTCGTCAATTCGACACCAATCACGAGGAGATCGTGCTAGAGCCGCACGACTTCTTGAAGAGCTGGCCGACCGCTGTGCTGCGTCGGGGCGCCCCTGCGGCCGAGCCGGCCGATATTCCAGTTATGATGCTGTCGCATATGGCGGCGAGCAAGGTGAAAATGGTCCTTACTGGAGAAGGAGCGGACGAGCTTCTGGGCGGCTATCCCAAGCATCGAGCCGAGTTGTGGATCGAGCTCTACCAACGGCTGGTTCCGCAGGCCATTCACGACCGCATCATATCACCCGCAATGCGTGCACTCCCGTACGATATGCGGCGCGCCAAGGTCCTGTCCAACGCAGCGGGCGAGCGGGATTGGCCGAGCCGGATGCAACTCTGGTTTGGCGGCGTTTCCCTCAACGAACGGGACCGCATTATCGGACGCCCCCTACCCGTAACGCCGCCGGATTCCCATCCGTTCTCGATGGCCGTCGGGTCGAATGTCCGGCGCACGCTGTTCTTCGATCAGACGTCGTGGCTACCCGACAACCTCCTTGAACGTGCTGACCGAATGATGATGGCAGGCTCGATTGAGGGCAGGATGCCATTCATGGACACCAGTCTCGCCAAGCTTGTGGCGCGGTTTCCGGACAGCTTCCTGGTCGGTCGGAGCGGCGGCAAGTCAGTATTGCGAGCAGCGATGCAGCACACTCTTCCTCCGGGGACTCTGACGCGCAAGAAGATCGGATTTCGCGTGCCAATCGAGGAGTGGTTTCGCGGTCCCTATCGCGAATTCATCTCCGATTTGCTGGTATGCGACGGTGCGCGTGTGGCATCCTTCTGCGACCGGGATGTCTTGAGGCAGTTGGTCAACGAGCATCTCGCCCGCCGTCAGAACCACGAAAAGGTGCTTTGGTCTCTGGCCAACCTGGAGCTGTTCTTGCGAGCCTTCAAGCCGTCAAGTCTGGACTCTCTAGAGAAGCATTCCGTTCCGGAACCGATCTGAACGCCCAAGGCAAACACGGTCGATACGGCGATCGGAACCAAGCGCAACAGTAGACTGGGGCTTGGCCAGATGTTGTCAGGAATAAGAAACCACCAAACGATCAATCGACCATATCGCTCGTGGCCGCGCCTTGCCATGTCGCGCGCGCTCTCTTGCGCGCCACTTTCCGATAAAGGGCGAGATATGCATCGCGCATCGCATCCAGTGAGAATGCCGTCTCAACGCGCAGGCGTCCTGCGGCACCAAAACGATCAGCGAGTTCAGCATTGTCGAGGAGCTTAAGCACGCGATCGGTCAAAGCGCCGGTGTCATGGCTCGGCACAAGAAATCCGGTCTGCCCCTCCAGAACCAACTCGGATGTGCCTCCATCGTCGGTTGCCACAACCGGCTTACCCAATGCCATGCATTCGGTTATTGCGTTGGAAATGCCTTCCCCGTGCAAACGGCTATTGGTGGTGAGAACGCCGACAGTGAAGAGATTGACAATGCTCTCTATGTCGTTCCGCCGCCCCAGAAGCTTTATGCGATGCGAATGTTCAGTCGGGATGCTGTCGCGCACCTGCTCCAGCATATCACCGCTACCGATAGCCAAAAACGTCACATCCTCCCTAAGACGGCAAATGCGGCATGCCATCTCAACGAAGGTCGCATAGTCCTTTCTGGGCGTGAAGTTAGCGACCATCCCGACAATGTGAGGCGTCGCAATCCTCAGAATGGTGCGAAGCTCTGTTTCATTCTTTAGGTTCGAGACCCTTTCAGGACTGAACCCGTTGTAGATGCATAGACCTTTGCGCTCGGGAATTCCGTAGGCAGCCAGGCCTGCACGCGAGTTGGCAACAACAACGTCCGAAAACGGGATCGTCAGCTTGCCTCTCAGGTACCCCTCGGTCCACAGCGTCATATGCGAGGGCGCATCTCGCACGAACCCATTTACGAAAGCTGCCCCGCACACTTTCGCAACCGGCGCTGCATAGATGGAGCACATCGAGCCCCACGAGTGGATGATATCTATTCTCAGGTCGGTGACCAGTTCACATAGGCTCTTGAAAAGGCGCAAATCCTTTCTGCCTCTGCGATTGAGCTGAATGACTTGCGCGTGTTCACGATCAATCTCGAGGCGAACCTCATCCTTGTCCATGACAGCGACGAATGACCGTACGTCACTGTGAGCGGCGAGCCCCTTCAGCAATTCGACGATCTGGCGCTCTTTCCCTCCCGGGCCAAGACGTTCAATAAGGTGCAAGATGCGCATCTCAGCGGCCTTCCCGAGTGAACTGATGCGGTCCACCTCGCAGTGAGTGGTTCAGCGCTACATTCAACGTTGGGACCCCAGTAGCATGTGGGCCGCCGACTGAATGCCACTGATGCGCGCCTCGAATCTGGCTGTCGTATCGAATGGCCCCCCAACGCCGATACGAGGGAGCGCAAAATGATCCGGTTTGAGATCAGACAGTTGCCCATGCCGGGTTGTCACTGCGGTTGAAAAGCCGATCTCCTCTGCAAGGCCCGCTTCCCTGGGACCGCATGCCTTGGAGTCACCGTAAGGGTAAGCAAAGTGCTGAACGGGACGCTGCAGCAACTGCTCCAGGTAGCGGCGGTTATCTGCCATTTCGGCCCGTGCGGACTCAGTATCTAGGCACGATAAGGCAGCATGGGAATCGGTGTGCCCGCCGATTGACGCGAGAGGATGCCGCGCCAGGTCTTGAACCTCCCGCTCATCCAGGAAGTACGCGTCATTCAAGTCCGATAATGACAAACCTGCCTTTCTGAACGTTGGATCAAGCATTGCGATCCGGCGATAATCCTGATGAATCCACTCAGTTACCTCGTTCAAACCCGCCATCTTTTCGCGCAGTCGGGGGCAATGAAATCGCCTGTCCATCGCATCGATCGTTACCGTGTCTCCAGAGCGAAACATTTCACGCAAGCCCAGCCACCACGCCTGCAATGTCCGTTTTGGCGCACCAGTGGGAACGTAGATCGTGAACGGAGCGTTGTATCGCTCGAGGATTGGAAGCGCGGTCGCGACATTGTCCCGGTAGCCGTCGTCAAAGGTAAGCGCCGCATAGCGACCGCCCCTCCCGGAATCCGACGCCAATCGTTCGAGAGATGTCGCCAGACTCACAATCTCCCAGCCTTCTTGCCGCAGCCAATTGAGCGAATATTCAAAGAGGGCGACTGAAGTCCCGGTCATCAATTCCGAGGGGCCATCCTGCTGGATCTCATGGAACATCAGGATAGCCGCCCGGCCGGCAAGGATCTTGCGGATGGCCGGCATCAGGCCAGACCAACGGGCAATTTCGATTACGCTGTTCGTGAGAAGCTGCTTCACTCTAGCTCACCGTAAGAACACAGACCGCACGCCTCGGCCTGCCGACGCGACGATCCCGGGGACGACGTTTCTCCGCGAAGCGCATTGCTATCATCCACTCCGTAGCAAGCGCCTGCCTACCGTTCTTGTCCTGAAGTTCGACAGGACGTCGGCATATACAGCCACGATTCGCTCCACGGTGAGCGCCTGGTCGTATCTCGCCACGGCTGCCCGCCCCTGAAACTCGCCGTTCAGCGACCAATCAAAGGCCTCTCGAAGGCTGCGCGCAATCGTGCCGGCGTCCGGCGGACATATCCACGTTCCCGCGATGCCATTTAACTGTTCACGGACGTCGCCGACATTGGTCGACACCACCGGAAGATTGCACGCGAGAGCTTCCTTGATTGAGGTCGGTGACCCCTCATAATCTGAGCTGAGAAGCAGGGCGTTTGCCGCGCTGTAATACCACGGCATTTCCTCGTTCGGCACGTTGATGACCGTCATCAACTGCGCGTCGACGCCCTCCCGCACCAGCCGATCGACTGACGCTCTTGCCAGATCATATCGCTTCTCAGGGCGTGTCGGATCGAACGGAAACAGGACGACGAATTTGTCGTTGGGCCATTGCAGCCGCGCTCGCGCTTCGTTGCGGTCGTACGGCTTGAATACGTCGAGGTTGACCCCGCAGGGAATCACGGTCGCGGGAATCCGCTTCCGCATCTCCTCTGACACGACGATAATGGCATCGGCGAAGTGCGACACAAGTCGCGTGGACAGCCTTTCAAGGACATTCCCAAGCACGTCGGTCCCGTGCAGTGTGATGACGAGTGGCGCCCGCAACCGAAACATTGCGGGATAGGCCGAATATCCGTAGTGCGCATGAACGACGTCGTATTTCGTCACGCCAGTCATTCGCATGACATCAAAAGTGCCCTTCAGATAGTTCAGCTTCGATTGGGACCCGACAATATTGATGACGTCGACCGTGTGGCCGAACCGGCGCAGTTGCTCTACCTGCTGGTACACGAAGGCTCCGGACCCTGGTCTCTCCGGGCTCGGATACATATTGGTGACACAGAGGATCCTCACGACTACTCCCCTGAGGTTTTGGCAGTGCCGCCAGCCCCGTTGAGCTTTCGTCGGACTTCAGCAGGGACGCCCGTCACGAGCGTGTTGTCGGGCACGTCCTTCGTCACCACCGCGCCGGCGCCGACGATAGCGCCAACACCGATTCTGACGCCCGGTAGCAGATTGGCTCCCACGCCGATCGCCGCCCCGCGCGCGATGGTGGGCCCGAGCATCGGCGAGCCATCGTAGCCGTTCCGGCCGATCGCGTTGTCGTTCGAGGTGCCGACGCAGCCCGATATGAACACGTCGT
The DNA here is from genome assembly GCF_054063295.1 of Bradyrhizobium sp. USDA 3240. Taxonomy (NCBI): domain Bacteria; kingdom Pseudomonadati; phylum Pseudomonadota; class Alphaproteobacteria; order Hyphomicrobiales; family Nitrobacteraceae; genus Bradyrhizobium; species Bradyrhizobium sp. USDA 3240. The sequence continues at coordinate 7,742,752 of NZ_JBSSGD010000002.1, read as the reverse complement.
CTTCGATCGTCATGTTGCCGGCCAGCCAGGTGTGATCCTGTACCCGGACGCGATCGCCAACGCGGGTGTTGTAATTGACCGTAACGTAACGTCCGACCACGGTCTTCGAGCCGATCCGCGATTGTTCACGGATCGAGGCGCCATCACCGATCAAGGTCCCCGCGCCGAGCGAGACGTCGTAGAAAATGACCGCATGCGGTCCGATCGAACAATCGGCGCCGATATCGATCCACGCCTCAAAATGCGGCGCCCGCGACAACGCGCCGGCACCCTTGGGTACTTTACCGATATAGGCTCCCGGGAAGATCTCGACATTGTCCCCTATTCTCACGCCGCTCTCGATCACGACATGCGGGTGAATGACCACCCTGTTGCCGATCGTGACACCTGACCGCACCACGGCGAACTCGGCGATCGTCACGTCCGCACCGATCGCCTCGGTCTCGACCACCGCCTGTGCACTAATTCGGCTCATCGTCACACCTTCCCACCGCCGGCGTGCATCGCGACGGGCTCCCGCTGCCGTTCCTGGTGGCTTTCGCGCTCCGCAGCCGCAAGCACAGTCGCAGCGACACGGCGCACCTGGTCGCGCGTGATCTCCGGGAACATCGGTAGCGACAGTGAGCGAGCCGCCATCGCTTCGCAGCACGGCAAATCACCCTGCTTGTAGCCGAGATAGGCGAACGCCGGCTGCAGATGCAGCGGCACCGGATAGTGGATTCCGCTCGCCACGCCGACCTCGTCGAGCCGCTTGCGCATTGCGTCCCGCTCGTTCGTGATGATCACGTACAAATGGTAGACGTGCGTGGATCCCGTTCGGACGAAAGGTGTCTTGATGGCCGGATGTCTCAACTCCGCGGTGTACCACTCTGCAGCACGCCGCCGATGTTCGTTCCACTCGTCCAGGCGTCGGAGCTTGACCTGCAGAACTGCGGCCTGCAGAGCATCGAGCCTGCTGTTGAACCCGACCTCGGCGTGATGGTAGTGGTTCGTTCGACCGTGGTCGCGCAACCGTTCGATCCGCTCGGCGATCGCCGCATTGTTGGTGGTGACGGCTCCCCCATCACCGTATGCTCCGAGGTTCTTCCCCGGGTAAAACGAAAAACAAGCTATGTCGCCGAGCGCCCCGGTCCGGATCCCCTGATACTCCGCTCCATGCGCTTGGGCTGCGTCCTCAATCACAAAGAGGCCGCGCCGCCGTGCGATGTCCTTGATCGGGCCCATCTCAGCCGGCTGGCCAAAGAGGTGAACCGGAACGATCGCCTTGGTACGACTGGTCAGGGCGCGCTCGATCATCCTCGGATCGATCGTGTGGGTATCGGGATCGATATCGACGAATACCGGCTGCGCTCCTGTCGCTACGATCGCCGCACCGGTGGCGATGAAGGTATGGGCGGTCGTGATCACCTCGTCGCCATGACCAACACCCAACGCCCGTAGCGCCAGATGAATTGCGTCCGTGCCGCTCGCCACACCGCGCGCATAGGGCACCTGGCAATAGGCGGCGAAATCTCGTTCGAACGAAGCCAATGCTTCGCCGCCGATGAACTGCGTGGATTCGAGAACGCCTTGAATTGCGTCGGCTACCTCATCCTTTAGCGTCGCATATTGTGCCTTGAGATCTACGAACGGAATTTTCATTTTTCAGCCTCACCAGGATTCATCTCAATCGCTCGAGAACCTCATCGAGCACCGTGCCCCCGCAGCACCGCGGGAACCGTTAGGACAATCAGCTTCAGGTCGGTCCACAAGGTCCAGTTCATTGCATATTCGACGTCCATCTCGAGCATCGCGTCGGGGCCCAGGCGACCACGGCCGCGAACCTGACAAAGTCCGGTGATGCCGGGCTTCACGATATGACGTCTATGATGCCAGTCGCGAAAGTACTCGAGTTCATAGGGAATCGCCGGCCGCGGACCGACGATGCTCATTTCGCCTCGCAATACGTTGAGCAGTTGCGGCAGCTCGTCGATGCTGGTTCTGCGCAGCAACCGCCCCACGCGCGTCACGCGAGGATCATCTGTCAGCTTGTATGGGGCATCCGGGTCGTTCGAGAGAACCTCCTTCGCCCAAACCCGGCGAATAGCGTCGCGATGGACGTTTTCGTCGGCCTTGTGACGAAGCGTCCGGAACTTGAGGCAGTTGAAGGGCTCCTCGTCTCGTCCGACCCGGCGCTGGCAAAAGATCGCCGGCCCAGGACTGTCGAGGCGAATCGCGATCCACACCGCCACAAGAAACGGAGCCAGTAAGAGGATCGCGGTGACGCTCAAAACGATGTCAAGCGCCCGCTTAACGAATTCCCGCGGGCTCGCCTTCCATCGCAAGGCTTCATCTAACGACAATTTCGGCAGCCCCCGCCGACGCGTTCCGCCGCAGAAACGCCGGTTGATGTGTTCCGTTGCCGCGGTGCTCCTGGTTGAGCCGTAGACACTCCGACGCAGCTTCGAGCGCTTCGACGACGCGCAAGCCATGCGCTCCGTTCGCAACGGGCTGCGTCCCGGTCTTGATTGCGTTGACGAAGTCGAGCAACTCGAGCTTCAACGGTTCGCTGCTGGATATCGCAGGAATATGAACATCGCCATGATGATAGGCTGACTGGAAGTCGGCGTAGGAGTCGCCGTTGATCCGCGGCCTGAAGCGCTTCTGGTAAACGCGAACCTTCTCGGACGGCTCCACGTCGTCGAACACCAGCATCGCATCGCTTCCGACGACCGTGATCTGGCGCACCTTGACGGGGTCCAACCATGAAACGTGCACATGGGCGGTCGGCCCGCTCTTGAAGCCCAACTTGGCGTAAACAACATCCTCGACGTCAGGCAGAACGTGCGCGCAACCCCAAGCGCCGATGTTGTGCGCGACCTCCTCGAGCAGGAAGAAGATGATCGAGAGGTCATGCGGCGCCAGGTCCCACAGGACGTTGGCGTCGGGCCGATAGAGACCGAGATTCAGGCGCCGCGAGTCGATGTAGTAGAGCTCGCCGAGAGCGCCGCTCCGGATCATCTGGCGCATCACACCCACTGCCGGATGGTACTCGAACGTGTGCCCGACCATCAGCACGCGATTCCGTTCTTCGGCGATCGCGATCAGTTCGCGGCAATGCGCGCTCGTCATGGCCAACGGCTTCTCGACGAGTGCGTGCTTTCCGGCCTTGAGCGCCGCCCGCGCCAGCTCAAAGTGCGTCACGGCGGGGGTGGCGATAATCACCCCGTCGACCGACGAGTTATTCAGGACCGCATCGAAGTCGCGCGAAACAGCGACAGAGGGATACTGTGATTTGACATAGTCCAGTCTGTCGGACCGCATGTCGGCGGCCATCGACACCGTTGCGCCGATATCGTGCCCAACACGGATGTGTTTTGCGCCCCAGTAGCCGCAACCGATGACGGCGAGCGATGGGCCGGCCTTTGCGGACTCAATTCCCGCGCTACCGGTCTTGTTCTGGCTATCAATAAAGCCAGGAGCGAGTTTGGAATAAAATTGTTTCGACATGTTTGCCACAATCACGCCAGAGGAAAGCAATGGTGAAAATCAGTATCCTCATGAGCACGGTTATCTCGCCATGTTGGCTCCCTAATTGAAGGCCTTAGCGTGCGTCCAATCAGGATAGCGGGTTGGGCGCGCGCCCCGCTGTAGAACACGGGTTATGCCTCACGCCCATCGGGGGTACCCCCGCCTTTGCGCGGGACACCCAGGCGCTCCACACGCAGTGCAATGGCCGGACCCTACGCGTCAAAAATCCGGGCACCATATTGTAATCAATCACCTTTTTTGACTTGCCATACTGGCCCGCTCGGTCAGGGATCAACATCACGCGGTCATCCTCCCGTCACACCTCCTCGCGTCCCTCCCGTCGGCAATTCCTTTGCGGCAACCCGACGCATCGCATGGCGGCAAAGCAGCGCTCTCGCGGAATGTCAGTGCTGCCGATTGGGGCTCACGCCGACCGCGGGATTTACAAATCGCCGACTGCGAGCGGCCTCGTCTGATGTCGATAAGTCCGCCACATCGCCTACCGCAGATTGGTTAGGCCGGGACTACCATTGCGCATCCGACCCATGGTGGAAACTCCGCCATCCATCGTATAGGCTTCCTCAAAAGAGGCGCACAGGCGCGAGGTCACGAACAATCTGCAGGAGGCCTGGCGGCCTTACCAACAGATGAGGCATAACCCACGGATGAAACGCCGACGCCATGGCCAAAGGCACTTCGATCGCACTTCTGCTTCGCGGCAACACTCCATCGACCAACGATCGCAACCTGACGGAAATTCTTGATCTCCTTGAAATTCCCTGGACGGCGCTGACAGCGGACGAAGCGCGCGGGGACAATGTGGCTGCGCTGACAGCAGGTCATCAGCAATTCTCCATCCTGACCTCCGCGTCCTGTCTCGCCGAAGTCCTGCAGCACTGCAAGACGGAGGCACTTCCGACCTGGATGGCGGCCGCCGCTTCGATCTTCGTTTATGGATTTGAGGCAACGGATCCTTGCCAGGCTCTCCTGCGCCAAATCACGGGAGACCCCGAGGCGGAAGTTCGCGGCTCCAATCCGCAGCCAATGACCGTATCGGTCACCGATGCTTTTCCGGAAATGTGCGGCCCAATGTCGGGGCTGCGGATCGAAGTGGAGCGCGGCGCCGCCGATGCCGCGCTCGTCATCCGCAACAGCCAGCTACAAAGCATCGTCGGAGCCCCCGACGGACACCTGTTCGCCGGGTTCACCAATTCCGGTGGTGTGCACTTTTTTGCCGACTCTTCGCTGACGATGGTGGACATTCGCGAACGCACCGCAACCTACTTTGATGTGAAAAAGCGTTTCGCCGGCGCGGTGCCAATCGTGATGTATCTGAAGTGGGCGTTCCGCGACGTTTGCTTGACGAGCGCCGAAACAAGCGCTTGCCTGATCATTGACGATCCGCCTCTATGGCCGCGGTACGGTCTCCTCGATTTTGATGACCTGCTGCAGCTTGCGGACAAGCTGACATTCGCAACGACCATTGCCTTCATTCCATGGAATTGGAGACGAACAGACCGCGACACCGTTGCCGCCTTTCGGGAAAGCAGCGGCAAATTGTCTGTCTGCGTGCACGGCTGCGATCACACTGGAGGTGAGTTCGCAGCCCGCTCGCCTGAGCTGCTCGACAGAAAGCTGAAAACCGCCAGAACGCGGATGCAGGCCCTTCGCCGGAACACCGCGCTTGACTACGAGAACGTGATGGTTTTCCCGCAAGGGGCATTCTCGCCCGAGGCCGCCTCGGCGCTCAAGCGGAACGGCTTCACCGCGGCCGTGAACACCGAGGTCGCACCGGCCAATGATGCCTTGAACGAAACCACACTCGCCGATCTCTGGAGTGTCGCCATCGTCCGGTATGGGAGCTTCCCAATCTTTACCCGACGATATATTCATCACGGCATCGAAAACTTCGCGTTTGATGGCCTCCTGGGCAAGCCGTGCTTCATTGCCGGTCATCACGACCTTCTCCGCGGCCGGGGTAGCGAACTGGCGGCATTCCTCCGGCTTCTCGCATCCTTGCAGTGGAAACTCTGCTGGCGACCTCTCGAGGACGCCGTTCGCCGCAGCTACGGCCTTCGACCCGACGGCGATACAATCCTGGTAAAGATGCTTGCCGAGCGACTTGTCTTCGAGAACGGCGGCCCCACGACGCGACGGATTTGCGTCATGAAGCGCGAACCACAGGTCGCTTCCCTAAGGGGTGTTGAAGTCAACCAAGGCCTCATCGCGTACGAGTACATCGACGGATATGTTCGCGTGATGGTCGATGTCCCGCCCGGCGGCTCGGCGGATATTCGGTGCATCTATCGCGAACAGTTGCTTGGTTCGCCCGCCGCGGAATCGATCCGATACCGGTTCGGGGTGGCCATTCGGCGATATCTATCTGAACTTCGGGACAATTACGGTCACCTGCTTCGTTCTCGCGCGTAGCCGAAGACAAACCAAAGCGACGTGATCAAGCCGCTTCGACCCAGACACATTGCCTTTGTCATGAAGCTGCGAGCAAGGGCGGCCCCCGCCGCTCGCTCCTAACAACCCTGTCAGCGGTCTGCCTCGACCGACCTGTCCGCCGCGGCGCGGACTGAACCACAGCGGCTCTCGCGTTCGATCATCAACGGATCGGATAGCGCCGCTTCGGTGCGCCTTTTCTTGCCGAAACCGGAATAGGTAGCCCGAAAAAGTCCAGGCTCCGCAAGCCCGAACGAATACAATCGGGCTGCACTTTGGCAGGCGTTGCGGACGCGTAACGCGCTCTCGGAGTGCCTGCCCGAAGACTATCTCTGAATGAAGCCGTCGACCTTGCAGACAACCCCTAAACAGCCGCCAGTGTTGCCGGCGCAACCTGATGCGCGTGATGGATCAAGATGAAAATAGCGGTGTTCGGACTCGGTTACGTAGGCATGACGGCGGCCGCTTGCCTCGCAAGGCAAGGACACGAAATCATCGGCGTCGACATCAGCGATGAAAAGGTCGCGATCGTCAACGCGGGCAAATCTCCAATTACGGAACCCGGCCTCGATCAACTCATAGAATCCGCCGTTCGAAAGCGCTTGCTGAGCGCGACAAAGGACGCGAGCGGGCATCTCGACGGCTGCACGCTGGCCATCGTGTGCGTGGGAACGCCCAGCGCGCCGGACGGATCCCACAACATGAGCTTCGTCGCTGAAGTGTCCCATCAGATCGCAGACCTGATCGGTCCCACTCGCACGACGGCGCTAACCGTCGTGTTTCGTTCCACGATGCGGCCCGGCACCATCGAGGATCTGGTTCTCCCGATTTTCGAAAGCGCATTGAACGGCAGGATGGAGCTAGTCGACGTCGTCTATAACCCCGAGTTCCTGCGCGAGTCGGTGGCGATCGAAGACTTCTTCAATCCGCCGAAGATCGTGGTCGGAACAAAGGATGGGGAACGGTGCCCGGTCCTTGACGAATTGAACGCGGGCATCGCAGCGCCTGTCTTCTACACCACCTACCGTACGGCCGAGATGACGAAATTCGTCGACAACTCGTTCCACGCAGTCAAGATTGCCTTTGCCAACGAAGTCGGTCGCGTCTGCGACAAGCTCGGCATCAGCGCGGCCACCGTTCACAAGATTTTCGTTTCTGACACCAAGCTCAACGTTTCACCGTACTATTTGAGGCCGGGCGGCGCATTCGGCGGTTCTTGCCTGCCCAAGGACGTTCGCGCGCTCCAATACATCGCAAGCGATGTCGGGGCGCATACCTGGCTCGTGGATTCGGTGCTCAGGTCGAACGACGAGCACAAGAATTTCCTGTTTGAGAATTGCCTGAAAGCGGTCCCGCCCGGCGGACGCGTACTGATGCTGGGACTCGCCTTCAAGGAGAACAGCGACGATCTTCGCGAAAGTCCCAATATCGACCTGGCTCGCAAATTCCTTCGCTTGCACATCGGCCTCTCGATCTACGATCCGCACGTCGAGCCGTCGAAACTGTTAGGGCAGAACCTTGGCTATGCGTTCGCCAATTTGCCCGCCCTTCGCAAATTGCTGATCGCAAAGTCCGCCGCCGAATCGGAACTATTCGACCTCGTCATCGATACCCGGGGGTGGGCGAAGCAGATGGCGCTGAATGCAAAACGGGTCATTGATGTCAACACTCTCTCATGACGACATCGTTGTGCACGAAACCGAGCAAGCGGTCGTTGGCTCGGTTCGCGGCCGGGTCCTGATCATCGTCGAAAATCTTCCAGTCCCGTTTGATGTCCGAGTGTGGGCGGAAGCGACCACGCTGGCGCGGCAGGGCTACGAGGTGTCCGTGATTTGTCCCAAGGGACCAGGCGCAACGGCCTCGTTTGAGATGCTCGAGGGAATCGCAGTCTATCGCCATTGGATGCCTGCGGAAGGTCGCGGGGTGCTGGGTTACGTCATAGAGTACAGCGTGGCGTTGTTCTGGGAATTCGTGCTGAGCGTGAAAGTTCTGGCAACGCGAGGATTTGACGTCATCCACGCGTGCAATCCCCCCGATCTCATCTTCATCGTCGGTGCATTTCATAAATTTCTGTTCGGGAAGTCGTTTGTTTTCGATCACCACGACGTTAATCCCGAACTCTACGAGGCGAAATTTGGACGCCGTGGCTTTCTATGGCGCGTCATGGTTCTACTTGAACGCGTCACATTCGCGCTGTCGGACGTATCGATCGCGACCAACCAATCGTATCGCACCATTGCGATTGAACGGGGCCGAATGAGCCCGGATCGTGTGTTCGTCGTGCGCTCCGCTCCGAATGTCTCCCGCGTTCGCTCACTTCCGCCGGACCCTGCCTGGAAGAAGGGACGAAAGTATCTTGTCGGATATGTGGGTGTTATCGCGCGACAGGAGGGGCTCGACCTGCTGCTTGATTCAATCAAGCACATCCGCGCGACACGGAACCGCGATGATATCCAGTTCGTGATCGTCGGAGGCGGACGGGAACTGGAGGAGCTCAAGACGCTTGCGATGGCGCTCGGACTGGACGACGTGGTCACGTTCACCGGCCGTGTCGATGACGACACGCTATTCACCATCCTATCGACGGCCGACGTCTGTGTGAATCCGGACCGCCCCAGCTCCATGAACGACATATCGACGATGCACAAGATCATGGAGTACATGACGTTGGGCAAGCCGATCGTCCAATTCGACCTCACAGAAGGCCGCTTTTCGGCGGGAGACGCATCGCTGTACGTGCCGAATGCGGACACCGCCGAGTTCGGCGACAAGATACTGGAGCTTTTGGAAGATCCGGCGCGGCGCGAAGCCATGGGCGCATTCGGTCGCGAACGAATTAGTGGCGAACTCGCCTGGCATCATGCATCGACGAAGCTTTTGACGGCTTATGAGAGAGTATTCAAACTGAGAGACAAAAGAGGATAGCAACCTATCCTCTTCGTATTTCAGCAGACGCCGAATTCCCGTTATCAGATGGCCGGTGACGTTGCGCACCGCGGGTCACGGTCGCTCCGACGATACAGGCGTCAACGACCCGGTCGTTATCATCAGGTTTCGGTAGTTGACGGCAACGGTCTCGGGCGCCGACGACCGATAGATCCCGAATTCCCAATTGGTGCCTACCCCAAAACCCAGAGGCCCGCTGTAATTCACGACCGGTGCCCCATCGATCCAGACCTTCAGGTAGCCGGTCGGGTCGTTCGAGAATTGGGCCTGCACTTTCACGTCGTGATACTTGCCGGTCACGATCGGGTTGGGGTCGGTCCAGAGTGTCTTGGTGACGACAAAGCCTGCGCCGTTGCTCGGGTTCTTGCCCGGCGGACAGTGGCGTACGAGCACCTGCAGGCGATCGCCCTGCAGGTTCAGCGCGACCGGAGGGGAGGTTCCGACGCCCGAGGCGTCATCGTCGTTGTGCCACTGTCCGACGATGAACCAACCGGTCGCGCTGTTGACGAGCGCCCCGTTGCTGCCGTTCGGCTCCACCATGAGCTGGTAGGTGAGCGTGATGGGCGTGGCGGCGGGATAGGTCACGGTGGAATTGATCTCGGAACGATCCACGGACGCGCTGTCGTACCAGGCATGGTCGCCCTTGCGGACCTCGAAGCGCAGGGTTTGGGGGTCGGGATTGGTCAGACTATAGCTCTGGTCTGCAACGTGAACGCCGTAGCTCACGTCGCCGATCCGAAAGCGGGTTCGCGGCTTACCGGAGAATGAGTTGATCGACGAAACAGCCGCTCTGCTGGTTGCTGTATTCCCATCGGTGCCGGCAGCACTGTAGGCCTCGGCGGACGGGCCCTCAGCCAACAGCGTTCTCTGACCACCTGCATTGGCGATGCTCGATGTCGATCCATTGGAGGTTTCCGCCACACTCCCAGCCAACGCAAAGATGAGGGGTAAAACTATTCTCATTGCCCATCCCTATTCGGTCCCGCGACCGCCGCAAAATGGCAGCCATACGCCAGCGTAACCCATTCAAATCTCGATGCAATTTATCGAGGGGCTCAATCGACGGAAAATAAGGACTACCGCCAGGCGTCGGCTCGGGAAGAATGCATGATCAGCTAGCATCGCGGCGCGAAGCCCTGCGGCCAGCGAGTCTGCCTCGCCGGCGGTTCACGCTACATGGCAGTCGTGCCGATGGGACCCTTGTCTCGCTTGTTGACGCCGCCCAAGTGCCTCGACTTGGCGACAAGGGGTGTCAAAGCCGCCATCAACTCGTGAGTCTTCACCATCGGGGAGTGATTTGCCTTGACATAGACCTGGCATCGCCGACTGAGCGCGTCGTATTCACCCGCGTCCATATTCCAAATCTCACTCACGGATCTTGAAAGCGCCAACTCGTCTTCGACCGAAGCGCCGAGAGCATGACGCTCGACAATCGCGTCCGGATCAACATGCCGGCGCGTCACAATGGGTGCGCCGACAGCCAGCGCCTCCAGAAATGCGTTTGAGAAGCCCTCGAAATCCGACGTACAGAGAAGCATTGTCGCTTCCGATAGAAATTTCTGAACGTCCGCCCGCCGCACATAGCCGACCAATTCCACGTTCGGCAGCTGACGCAAGCCATCCAAGGCATCCCGCGTCGATTGATCGGTATTGGGCGACGTCATCCCCGCCACGCGGAAGTTGACGGCCGGCAACGCCTTGGCGATCCGAAAAAGTAACGGCAGATTCTTCGGATAGCGGAACACACCGAGCCAGGCAACGTATCCGCGTTTGGCGCGCGGCAAAGGAGCTGCCGCGTCCTCCGCCATCGCAAACGGATTATGAAGGACATGGATTGGCTTGTCCGGAAAAAGCGCGGCCAACTTTCCGCGCTGATACTCATTCTGACAGAGAAATCCGGCAGTGCGATGCCGGGCCCACGAGTACGATATCCATTCATGAGCCGGAAGGAGCGCCTTGCAACGCTCATCGACATCAATGTCGCTTACAACGCGATAAACGAACGGAACCTTCAGTTGGTCGGCGACGAACGCCATGATGGCAGTATGTATCCCGCATACTCCCTGGACCAGGATATCCGGCTGGTAGCTGCGGGCGGCTGCCAATACTTTCGGGATATACGAATAGAAATACTTCGCGACCCGAATCCCACGAGCAGGATCATAAGTTTCGATGAGCTTGATCTGCTGTCCGGAACCTACATGCTCCAGCGCCCCCTTCCAGGTGAGGACGGCGGTCTCATGACCGGCGTTCTGGAGCGCACGAAGCCACACTGCGAGCTCGATCGCCCAACCACCAATCGGGTAGTTCTCATCTTTCATCAGATAGGGGATGGAAAAATCCATCGAGAGAATACGCACCCGACACCTCGTGCTTAATGGGACTGCGCCATGAAGAGAAGCTCCGCGACGCCTAACCCGCGAACTCGGGGCGTAGAGCTTCTCGGTTCGTGTAGCGAAGGAGCGAGCGTTGCCTTCACCGGGGAGCTCGATCGTCCCGTATCAAACCGACAATACGATACGCTCAATCTCACTTCCCTCCCGAAGCTTGGCTACCGTCTCAAATCTGTTTGCGCCGCTAAGCTGGAAGAGCGTGCCGTGATTGGTGCCGTTCAAGAGCGTTCGATTCACAATGAGGAACGAACCGGCACCGACCAGGCGATCCCTCAGGTTGCAGACCGCGCCGCGCAACTGCGCTTCGTTGAAATAGCCATGATTGAGCAGATTTGACACGCGGATCGCGTTGAACCGGCCGCGTAGATGAGCAGGGTTAGGCGCCAGAATGTCATCCTCGGCAAAGCTCAACCGCGCGTCGTCGCGGGCATGCGGGTTCACCAGAAGGACATCTTTCACCCCTTCCCGCGTGTTCGTCAGGGGCAGCAGCACACCCGCAAGTGTGTTCAGCGCGGCGACCACGAATCCGGTGCCCTTGAGAAAATCTCGGGGACCATTCAGGTACCAGCGCACCGGACGATCGGCAACGATATGCTGAAGCACTTTGCCATCGCGATCGAGAAGGACCTCATATCCTGGCAACAGGCGCACGAGGCTCCCGCGCATGCACAGATCTGTCGCGAGGATCTTCGCCTCGATGCCAGCGCGCGTCAGGGCATCCGCCCATTCGACGGAGGAGATTCCCGATGATACGCCGACGTCCATGACCTGGCTCGGCTTGCTACCAAGTTTCTTCCACTCATCGATAACGAGCTTGTTGAGATCATCAAGGCGATGATGATCGGTGGTCTTATAGGTGCCGTTCCGCAGCCGGATCGAGGCAAAGAACGCCGCCTCCTGTGTTTGCGTAAACGCATCACCTTCCGTCAGAAAATTCCTTGCATTCAAAACCACGCCGCCCCCAAAACCTCCGGAGAAGCGCATCAGGACCGTCATATACTGCACCCTCTGCTCGGCTCGTCTCTCGGGATCGCTCGAACTCAATCGATTGAAGGCACACTGCTCCTGGTGCGCCCCGTTTCTCGCGATCACAAGCATAATCTTTTGGGTCGATACGCGGCTCGACCCTTTCGGATTACCCATTCTCGATCGCCGCAAAAGCCGGGCCAACCGGCTCCGAATGCGCCGACCAAGGAGAGTTCTGCAGCCGTCAGGAAAGGGCTTGTCTAGCTGCACAAGCAGCGTGCGGCGGCGGATTGCACCGGCAGAGGCGGCGGTTTCAGCGGTTGACAACGTCCCTACCGGAAGGGCCGCCGTCTTGCTAGAAATCCTCGCATGGTCCAATCCACCGGCCGCCCGCGGAGCTCCCCGTCGATGATTCTCAACGTCGGCCGTATCGCGTTGCTCGTCGTCATAGGAAGCATTGCAACCCTCCCGGCTTCGCGTGGACAGAACGGCGCGACCCCGGGCAGCAGCGGCGACTTTGAACAGCGCATGCAGCGTATCGTGAATGGACTGCGAGCTGACACCGCAGCCGCACCTCCGATGAAACTTGCTGACCGGATGAACGAACTGCACGTTCCTGGCGTCAGCATCGCGGTGGTTCACGGCGGCGTAGTCGAAGCTCGGGGGTTCGGGGTTGCCACCATCGGTGGTCCGCCTGTAACGCCTGAAACTTTATTCCAGGCAGCGTCGATCAGCAAACCCGTTACTGCCGTAGCGGCGCTCGCATTGGTTCAGGCCGCCAAGCTCGATCTCGATGGCGACGTCAATCTATCCCTTAAGACCTGGAAGCTCCCTGTCAACTCGTTCACCGATCAATCGAAGGTTACACTTCGAAGACTGCTGAATCATTCGGCTGGTATAACCGTTCCATATTTTCCGGGATATCCTGCAGGCGCACCAATTCCGTCACTCAGCGACGTTCTCAATGGCGCCTCACTGTTGTGTCGCGACCTAACCCGGTTCCAGCCGTCAGCGCACGATTGGTTTGCACGATGCGGCTCTGCCAATACCGCGCCTGTCGTTGTCGATCACGAGCCCGGCACACGGTTCGAGTACTCCAGCGGCGCCTATACCATCGTTCAACAGCTGCTCATTGACGTGACCGGCACACCGTTTCCAAGATTGCTTGAAGACCTCGTCCTCAAGCCGTTCGGGATGACCCACAGCAGTTTCCTGCAGCCGCTGCCCAAAAATGACACTCCAATGGCCGCGACACCCTACCGAGCGACCGGGCAGCCGGTGCCCGGCGGCCCGCATGTCTATCCCGAGCTAGCTGCCGCAGGATTGTGGACGACACCGACTGACGTTGCACATTTTGCGCTCGGTGTGGTCCGCGCCTGGACCGGTCGAGATGCTCCCGTGCTGTCCCGGGCTACAGCTCTCCAAATGCTCACACCCGGCCTTGGCAACTACGGCCTTGGTCCGATTGTACTGGGAGTTGCCCCGCATCGACGAATTCTACATGCCGGCGTCAACGATGGCTTCGTCAGCTTGATGACGATGTTTGAAAATGGAGATGGCGCTGTCATCATGACGAACGGAGATCAAGGCGGAGAACTGGCCAACGAAATCATGCGCGGTATCGCGACCGAATACGATTGGCCGGATGGCCAGCCGAAGGCCCACTGACGAGTGGAGCTCCTGCCGTGGCTCGTCACTGAGCTTCGTTGGACGTCGCGTCCTCGCGCTGATATTCAGGTAACCCCGCACAATGCGGATCACCTTCCGTTACGCCCCGAGAACTCCCCATTCCCTCCGCACCTCAGCCAGCGTTCGATAGTATCCGGTCACAAACAACATCGCCGCATAACACACCAGAACCGCAGCCGGACCAACCACCGCAGCGACTGGAACCGGCGCTTGCAGCAGATCAAACGAAAACCGCACCAGCATTGCCGCCAACACCGAAGCGACCAGAATTAGTCCAAGGTTCTTCCAATCCTGCAACCTTGCGATCGGAGTGTTCATGACCTTTGAAAGTCTTCTCAGAAACAGAATATACACAACGAAGGTTGTGAGTACCGACCCGATCGCCGCCCCTGGCAAACCGTAGTACCAGACGCCGGCCAGGCTCGTTAACACGGCAAACGGAAGGATCGCAGCTTCATAGCGCATGTTGGCCGAACCCTGTCCAAATACATTGAGCAGGGTCGTAATCTCGGTCGAGATCAATGTCTGAATCAGATAGATGCGCAGCACTGGCGCGCCACTCACGTACTCCTTCGTAAACAGAAACTGAATGACTTCTTCCGCAAAGACGAACAATGCAGCGATAGCGGGGAACATGACCGCACTAATGATCACGTTGCCCTGATTGTTCAGCCGCAACAGGTCTTCGTGGCGACCCAATGAATGGAAATGACTCATCTTCGGCAAGAGCAAATTCCCCAGCCCGCCCCTCAAGACTTCGAACGGCATAAGGAGCATGGTTGCGATCGAAAAAATGCCGAACATGCCCGACGAAAACATCGTCGCGACAATCCAGAGCTCCGCTTGTTTCCGCACACTCCACAGCAGGCCGGCCACACCGAACGGAAGGGCGTAGCGGAGCTGCGCGCGGAACCGCTCCTTCTCAATTGGAAACAGTCGAATGCCGCAGTAGCGCGCAATGAAGACGGCAAGAAGTACTACGCGCACGCTGGCAGCAATCAAAGCCGCGATTAACACTTCTTCAAATCGATGGAAAACGACGGCTGCGGAAATTATCAGCGCAGCTCTCAGCACGGATGAAGCCAGGATTGCTTGCGCTTGCCAGCGGATTCGCCCCACGGCGTTGGGCAGCACGTCAAGCAACAGGCCCAGATTCCAGACGAACAGGAACAGCACCAGCAACAACCCGTGGTCGTGCAGCAGATCCTTCATGCCCGATGGAAGAACGTGACGAAAGGAAAAAATCAGAAGCACCGCAACCATCGTTGCGGCGAGCAGGAACAGGACCGTCTGCCCGACGTAAACCCGCCGTCCCTCTGCATCCAGCCGGACAAAAAAGAAGAGCAAGCTCCGGGGCATGTTGAAGGAGAACAACAGGGCCACCGTCGTTACCAGCAGCCAGAACAGCCGATATTCGCCAAACGCGGTGGGGCCAATCGTTCGCACCAGGACGATCGGCGTCAACAGCATGATGACTTGCTCGGTGTACTGTGCAGCCGAGAGCGCAATTCCTTGACGCAAGATGGATGCCATGGGTCAGCGACCTCGCGACGGCGTCAGCAACCGAACGCCCAAATTGAGGTTTGCGTACCTTCCAAGAACACGATCAAAAATCACCGATGGACTCCAGAAACACAGGACAGGACGACAATCCCACAAAGCGAACAAGGGCCCGATGCCAATTGGCTTGCGCACGCCTCACCTCTCTTGAGCCACTTCCGGTCAATCTCGTATGACCAATCGATGCATCATCTTGTCGAACCGTGGGCGTTGAACCGACAATAAACTATCAATGCCCCCTCAGTCACACGGAGCTCAAGAGCGCATCCATGTCACAAGCGACCTTTTTCCAGGTGTAATGCTCCAGCATGACTTTTCGCGCGCTCAGGATCATGGAATAGCGAAGGCCTTCGTCTTCAATGAGCAACTTGATCGCAGCCGCGACATTCTCGGGCTCGTCGGCTCGCATGTAATCGACGCCTTCTCGCGCCATACCAAGCGCTTCGATGCCCACTCCCGTTGAAACAACGGCCAGCCCCATGGCAAACGCCTCAAGTACCTTGTTCTTCAATCCGCTGCCAATTCGCATCGGGTTCACCATGATGGGGTACTCGGCGAGCACTGAGCAGATATCATCGACGAATCCGGTGAGACGAATGCCGTCGTCTCGCCGTGCCTCCTCGAGAAGCCACCCCTCCGCATCTTTGCCCACCACGCACCACTCAATTCCCGCGGGAGCCAGGTACGGTCGATAGACGTCCTGATAGAAGAAGCGAACCGCGTCGCTGTTTGGCTTGAAGGCGAGATTGCCCCAGAATGCCACTCCCCTCCGCTTAGCGACACGCGCGTTCGATTCGAATGCGTCCATCAGGTCGGGCGAGACACCGTTCGGTACCGTGCTCACGTTCGCGGTTCTGCCGGACAGCCTGCAAACCGTATCGGAATCGGCATCATTGACTGTGGTGACGTGGTCGAACCAAACGGGCAAACAAGCCTCCGCCCTTGCGCGACGCGCGAGCATCAGGCGCGCGTCGAGACGCGTTCTCAGCTGCGCGGGCCACGGCGGAAAGAACTGCATTTGTCTGGTCAACGTCAGCACTTCGCTGTCGATGAGATCGAACAGTATTTTCTTCTCGCTCGAAAACGGTCGGACGAATTCTGCAAGTACGAGGCAGAAGACAATCATGTGATCGATACTGTTCTCTTCGCAGAAGCCAGCTATCGCTTTGGTAACCGTTGAAAAGTGATCCGGATAAGAGAGCGAGAAGTAGTCTGAATCATTTCGACGGAAGTGCCTCTTCAGTGAGGGCCTGTGAGCCGGGAACTTCGGCGTTTCCGCAATCTTTTTGAAGACATCGGACAAGCCAACTAGGCTGCTGGTAGATTCGTCCGTCGAACCGAGGTTTACCGTCAAAAGATACAGTTCATGCCGCTTCGCCAATTCGCGGCACAAGTGCCACACGCGTAGATCATGCCCGTTGGTCAGGCTTGCGAGCGGTTTATGCGTTACAATCAGGATGCGCGTCACGGCAATTCATTGACCTTCGACTGAGATAGGCGGAGCCAGACACAGCATGATGCGACTAGACCCTTGACCCATCCAGTGGAGCCGAGCTTTCGGGGTCGGATTTGAGCCCATTTGGCTCTCCCGCGCAACGGGAGGTGGCGCTCCCAATGGAGCGATCGGTCTCACTGCGTTGCTCTTTGTGAGTAGTACTTGGACGGCTCGCGCAAGCCAGATAAGGCTGAGATCGGTGGCTGCCGCACCGCTCGCTCACAAACACTATGCCGTGCGCGACGGGGATCGGGACACCGGCGCAAGCCCTACTGGGGCAGCGGACATTCGTCGGGAATGATGAAGAAGTTTCCCGTGAAGTTCTTGAGGCCGGACCCGGCAGGCTTGAGCACGCCATGCTCATAGCCGTACATGCGATAGCGCTCGCCTTCGAACATCGCTCGAATCTCGTCGCGGTTCTCGGGCTTCCATATCTCGCAGAAGATGAGCGGCCGGCAGCGCCTTATCAGTTCCATGCCCCCTTTCAGCACCTCGGCCTCGAATTCCTCGACATCGATCTTGATCGCGTGCACATCCGTGCGCGTCTTGAGGTCCGGAACGTCGTCGAGCGGCTCTATCTTGATCTGGAAGCGGATGCCTTCCTTGTATTCGGAGTGCCCGTCGTCGACCTGGCACAGCGCGTGTCGCTTAATGCCGCCTATCACAGGCATGATCATCGGAAGTGCTGCAGCCTGGCGGCCCAGACCGCATTCGTGAACCGTCACGTTGGCGAGCGTATGCTGCGCGACCACGCGCGTCAGACTCCTGAAGTTCTCGGGCCCCGGCTCGAACGCATGGACCCGGGAGCCGGGCTTCGTTGCCGCCAGAAAATAGGCCGTCACCCCGATATTGGCGCCGATGTCGAGGATTACGCCGTCGTTCGGCACCATGTTGAGAAAGTACAGGAAGTCGGCTTCGTAACGGAACGCCTTTATCGTAGCGATGCGCGCTTGAGCGACAAAGAAAAGGTAGTTGTCAAATCCGAGCGCGCCGATGAGCAGGCGCTGCGTGAGACGCTTGAGCGGTCCTATCACTGGAGCGCTCCCTGCCAGTTTGACCGTCGCTGCGCTCCACCGAAATTCTTCTGTCCCCGCGCGCACGAAGCTCCCCTCGGGTCGTAGAACGCTTCGCCGTGCTTGATGAACGCGTGTGACAGTGCCGTGTTCATACGGCGCCCGCCGGCACGGTCACACGAGAGCGGGATCTTGATCATTTCGGTCGGGCTGTTGCCAACCGCCCTCTCCCGCTCGGACATAGTCACGCTGGAATCCATCACAATTAGGAACGATGCGAAGCTAAATATCATCATTAGGCGGGCTCGGTCGCTTCGTTGCAAGAAGATCACGGGCTCAGCGACGGAGAACAGGAGTTACCTCCACCGGCTTGTCGCCGCGGTTGCGGTGCCGGCGTGAGGCGGGGCCTCGAGGGGGCCCTGGAGCCCTCGGACCTGCCTCGTATTGCACCAGCGTCAGGTCGCTGAGGCTTACCTAAGCGACAATTCCATCAGCGATGACCGGTTGTAATCAGCAGCTCATGCCGAGTTTTGGCCCACGCGCGAAGACAGGCGCGCCAGGTTAACCATCATCGCAATGAGAGGGAACAGGTACATGTTCTCGAACGATGGAAATACCTCCCGCTCGGTAAACATGCTTATTCCATAGCCGACGATGCACGCAAACAGGGCCCAATACAGGTCGTTATGCAACCGTCGGCCGACACGCCCAGGCGGTTGATATCCCGACGCACATAAAAACGAGAAGAATGCCGGTCGCGATCGCTCCACAGTCGAGAAAGAAATCGATAATTGCGTTGTGCGCATGAGTAGCCTGTATGAGCGTTCCCGTGTACCAGGCTTCGCTGGTTATGATTCCGGACCGACCCGCGCCGAACAGAAACAGGCCGAGATCACTCGTCCATTCGTTGAGCACCGGGATCCAAATGAAATCTACACGGCCAGTCAGCAATTCGTCAGCCGACACCTCCGAAGTCCCATCGAAACCAATGGAAAAGATGGCGTCCATAGTTGGCGCGATCCAGAGAACGGATGCGATGGCCACCATCGCGGCGCCGGCAGCCAGGACGGCAAACTTGCGCTTGTAAATCAGAATAAGAACGTAGGAGCCCACAACGGTCAGAAGCGCGCTGCGCGATGAGAGTAGAAGGAGCCCCAAAAGCGACAAGGCGACGGGCACCATC
Organism: Bradyrhizobium sp. USDA 3240; assembly: GCF_054063295.1. NCBI lineage: Bacteria > Pseudomonadati > Pseudomonadota > Alphaproteobacteria > Hyphomicrobiales > Nitrobacteraceae > Bradyrhizobium > Bradyrhizobium sp. USDA 3240. The sequence continues at coordinate 7,723,549 of NZ_JBSSGD010000002.1, read as the reverse complement.
CAGAGTGAGCTACGTGTAAGTGCCTTGTACAGCAACAAGGGCGCCGTGCAGATGTATATCGTGCCCATCGTGTTGTAGTGGATGCCGAAATAGGCTTCACAAAAATCGTTAACGGCAGCCCGACCCGAAAGTGCGGCCGATGGATTCATGGCGGCGACGAATATGAAGCTCGCCGATAAGACGAGAATCGAAACGCAGATTGCGTTGACGACTGTCTCAATCTCCGAAAACGAACGACATCGCTTCAGAATGAACAGAAACGGCAGTATGTAGAACGCCGGAACCATGCCGTATGACATGATGTAATCCAAATAGGAATCTGGAAATACATCGGGGAGACGCTCATGAAGCAGAGGAGCATTCGAGACTGATCTAGCAAAGGCAATGATGAAGGTTACGAAATACAGCAAGAGAATGCGGATGGACGTCCGTTCGATTTTGTCGGTCGCTGATAAGAGTGAAACTCGGAATAACAAATAGACCAGCACTCCCGCTGACAACAGGTTGAAGGGTTTGCAGCCCTGTATGCCTAACAGGTTCGAATTGACGAACGGCACTCGTTGAAATGGCAGTATGAAAATGACCGCCAGAAAAAGCCATTTTACCCTTTGGTCGAGCGAGTACGCAGACGCGCGATGATAGGGAGTTCCGCCGCCATATCTTACCGCAACGGTCATGACGAGCCCGCTCCCTGCGTTTCAGCGCGATCGAGCGCGAGTGCACGGTTTCTCGGTGTGCAGCGGCTCCCAAGCCACTGAAAGTCACCTCGAGCGAGCTTGAGCGGTTCTATCGACATGGCACAACGCGTCGAATCCGCGCCCAGTCTTCATTCCCGGCCAGCAGCGTGACGTCTTCCGAACTGATCATCCGATGGCGCCTGCCCGCCGGCTGTCCAACACAGTGCATCTCAAGCATTTCCGAGAATGGCAGTTCTGCCCTCACCCCGAACCCGTAAGGCGCACTGGCCTGGTCTTCGACGTTTCAGATTGATGATCCGGTCGAACTGCGTCCGAGACAGGCCACTCGGCTCTATCATCGTGTCCGAGCAAGTGGTCCAACGCAGCGAAGCGCATGTGACCATCCATCAGATCCTGCAGCACCGCGAAGGCGAGGCCGAGAAGCAGCCCGCCAAGGAGCGCTATTCCAAGTACATTCTTGGGCTTTGGCGAAGCGGCCCTCAGAGGAGGCAACGCTTGAGTAATCAGGCTCGCAGCAAACACCGGCGAGGACTGCTGTCGCGTCGCCTCAAGCCTGCGCAGCATGTGACGAAAATTATCATAAGCACTCTTGGCCGATTCTGCAGCGGCCGCCAACTTGTCCATATTGGCGGCGGAATCCGGCGCATCCTTCTTGCTCCTACTGAAGTCCTCGAGTGCCCTTTGCGCAGCCGCCGCTTGAGTGCTCAAGCCATTCAGTCGATCCCGGACCCACGTCTCATCTTGCAGCGAGCCCCCTTGGTCCATTTGATGCGTAATATACTTTTCTGCGACGGCGTTCAGAATCTGCGCTGCTCGATCAGGGTTCTTGGAACTGAAGGTGAGCTCGACGAGGTAAGTCGGGCCGATGCGCTTGGCGGTAAGCCTTTGTCCGAAGGATTCCACGGCGTAGCGCATGGCGCTACCTTCGCCTTCCGGTCTAGTCCAGCCGAGCAACCGGGATACGGACAGCGCGCTGCTACCCTGCCCGCCCGCAAACTCCGGATCCTGTGCAAGGCCGAGCCTCTCGATCACAGCACTGGCGATGCTCTCGGACCTTATGATTCCGATCTGGCTCTCGACAATCGTTGCGACTGCTGCAACGTCGCCGGGGGTCGCTTTCGAATCTACGATAAGTTGCGCCTTGGCAGTAAACGTGGGTACCGCCATGATGAGGTAGAGCACGGCAACGCAAAGCGCTGCGCAACACACCAGGAACATGGTCAACAGGCGTCGCCGTACGAAGGCAAACACCGCTCGCACGGAAATGACCGACGTAGGACGAAATTCCGGCGGCGGCGGATCGTCCCGGTTCATCCAACTATCCGTTGTATTCTGTAGCATTTTCATACCAGCGCTGATGATTGCTGGCCGAAACCGCGCGTAGTCGCGGCCTCAACCTGTGATAGACGAGGACCGCGACATGAGCCGAAGTCACGCTGGCGACGGATTCGGCAGCGGTCATGGCCGGTGAGGCCAGTAACCGGCCCGACGGCACCTGCTGAATTCACCCGGCTGCCATGGACCGGATGCGCCGGAAGGTTGGCGGAGGCCGGCAGCCCGGTGAAGAACGCATCGTTCATGGCACTCTACGGCCCAATCACGCATTTCCTGCTGAATCAGTACATTCCGGGTCACAGGTTGGGAAAGGCAATAAATGGGTAATTACGATGGTCCATTGAGCCGCGGCACTACCGGACTAAATTCGAGTGGCGATCCGCGCGTTCGCACATCCCAATGGATCCGATGCAACTTCGAATTGACGATCAACAGGGCCGATCAATCGAAAATGCGGGCGGGAAGCCCTGCCTCGCAGCAAATGAGGGAACCAACCCCGGTTTGCCGATCGTCCGCCTCGATGGCGACCCGAGCGTCAGCGATGTTGACGTGTTGGTACGCCGACAGATTCCGAGGGCTTCATCCTGGTGACCACGTCGCAGAAAGTTGCCGTCATGCCGAACTCCACACCGCGCAAGCGTTTCAGGCCCAGTATCCTGGACAACGGCCTCGGCGGTTACATCAAATGGGGCTTGGTCGCCCTCGGCTTGGCGATTTCAGTGACCCAAGCGAAAGCCGAGTATCTCGTCAATGTCGGAGATGTGCTGGAGGTCGCGGCAGCGGGCGTGCCGGAGCTGCGATCTCGTGCAGCCGTCCAGACGGACGGGAACATATCGTTGCCGCTCGTCGGAGTGCTTCAGGTAGCCGGCCTGAGCTTGCCGCAGATCCGAGCCAAGGTCGGCACCGCACTGGCGAACAAAGTGTTTCGACAGAGAAGTCCGGAAGGGCGCGAAAGCGTCATCGTGATAGATGCAGATGAAATCACTGCAACCGTGGCGGACTACAGGCCGATCTACATCAATGGCGATGTCTCGAAGCCGGGCCAGTATCCTTACCTTCCGTCGATCACCGCACGTCAACTCATAGCAGTGGCAAGCGGTTATGACATCATGCATGTGAGAATGAACAATCCGTATCTCGATCTGGCGGACATGAGAGCCGAGTACGGATCGCTCTGGACGGAATTCGCCAAAGAGCAGGCGCGCTTGTGGCGTATCAAGACGGAACTTGGAGAGGCGACCCAGATCGCTCCGAACGCTGCGAAGGAGGCACCGATCGCTCGATCGGCGATTTCGGAAATCTTCAATGCTGAAACGGAGTACCTGAAGGCGAAGCAAAGTGACTATCAGCAGGAGAAGGAGTTCATCCAGCGCGGCGTTCGGCAGGGAGACGAGGAAGTGCGCGTGCTGTCCGAGCAGCAAAAGCGGGAGGAAGAGGGATTTCAGTCGGACCAGGAAGAGCTGCAAAAGGCGCAAGATATGTTCGCCAGAGGCACCCTGACCAGCCCGCGCGTCACGGATGCGCGTCGGGCGGTTCTGCTGTCGTCAACCAGGAAGCTGCAGACCTCCGCGCAGCTGCTGCAGGTCAAGAAGCAACAGGATGATCTCGTCAGAAGGCTGACAAAGCTCGATGACCAGCGGCGGCTTGACCTGCTGCGCGAGCTGCAGGACACGAGCTTGAGGCTTAACCAGGTTCGCGAGAGACTGCAGGCCGTGGGTGAGAAGATTCAATACACCGCGATGGTTCGATCGCAGCTCGTGCGAGGAAGCGGAAGCAAGCCCGACATTACCATCGTCAGGAAGGGTAAGAACGGGCCGGAACAGATTGCCGCGAACGAAGACACCGAGTTGCAACCAGGCGACACGGTCGAGGTCTCCTTGCGATACCAGGATCTTCCGGACGTACCTTCCCGAAAGCTGAGCGGATTAGGCTCGTCACCGGCGACGGGCCGAACTGCGGTGACGGAGGCTGATCCGCCTTCAGTCGGCGTCAGATGATGAGGTCGGTCCGCTCGGTCACGGCTGCAAGCTGATCGGCCAGGCACGGCGCGTGTCCGCAAATATCAGCGATGCAGTGCATCCAGCCGAGCTTTCGCCTCCTTGATTCCTGCGGCATCGGCCTTGGCATACAGGGCTCTTGCTCTGCTCGCATCGCCGCGGGTGCCGTAAGTTCCCCATTTCGCCAGAACCAACGGATCGTAGGTTTCTGCCAGCGCGAAGCTCGCCTGGGCGCTGCCCATCTCGACGGCGCGCTCAAGCACAAGCCGCGCCGCGCCTACATCGCCCTGCCGGAGCAGGGCATTTGCACGCAGGATCAACCCTGCGGCCTCTGCAAGCTGCTCGGAAGCAGGCTGAGCGACAGCGGGAGCACGCGCCTGAGGCACTTGCTCGGCTATCGGATTGGCAGCCACTGCGATCGAGCCGGACTTGTCCGGGCCGGACGAGCCGGTCGTCAATACATCTGACGCAGCGCCAGTCTCCTTGCGCCCCTGTGCCTCATACGCCTGGATCGCGCTCCGCGACAGGAAGACGTTCTGCGCCTTCACGCCCGCGCTCTCGGCGCGCAATTGCCTCAGCTCGGCAGCACCGGCTTCTGTTGCCTTCTTCTGCAGCAATACCTCCTCGCTTGCCTTTGCGGCCTTCGCCGCCTGGACCTCGCTATCGCGACGCGCTGCTGCCAGGTCCTGTTCCAGCCGCACCGACCGCTCGTGTTCCTTTTGCAGGTCCGCCGCGCCATTCTTCCCCGCGGATGTCAGCCGGGACAGGTCTTCGACCGCTTTGGCTACCAGTGCAGTCTTGGACTCGACATCGCGCCGCGCCGTCGTCAGATCCTGCTCCAGCCGTGCGGATCGCTCGCGCTCCTTTTGCAGATCCACAGCGGCGGTCTTGCCGGCTGTTTGCAGCTTGGATGTTTCCTCACCTGCCTGCGTCGCCAGCGCAGCCTTGCTCTCGAGATCACGTCGCGCCGCCACCAGATCCTGCTCCAGCCGCGCGGATCGCTCACGCTCCTTTTGCAGGTTTGCTGCAGCGCCCTTGACCGCTACTTGCAGCCGTGTGGCTTCCTCGCCTGCTTGCGTCACCAGCGCGATCCTGCCCTCGATATCACGTCGCGCCGCCACCAGATCCTGCTCCAGCCTGTCAGCCCGCTGACGTGCAGCTTGCAGCAGATTCTGCGCCTCTGCCGCGCCGTTCTCCTTCTCCCGTTTCAATCGGGCTGTTTCATCGCTTGCCTTCGCCGCCAGTGCGGCCTGCGCTTCGACATCGCGGCGCGCCGTCGCGAGGTCCTGCTCCAACCGGGCCAATTGTACGTCGGGTGAGGCCTTGTGAGCTGAAGCCGCGCCGCCTTCAGCCGCGCGCCTGAGCTCCGCCACTTGTTCTCCAGCCTTAAGGGCCTGCGCCTCGTATGCGTAAATCGAGCTGCGCGCCTGGGAAAGCTCCAGGGACATCGCGTCGACCTTCGCCCGCGACTGCCTCAGATCGACGGCCACGGCTTCCACCGACAGCTTCTGACGCGAGACTTCCTCGCCCGCCTTTGCCGCCAGTGCCGTCTGGGCCTCCAGGTCACGCCGCGCTGCCGCGAGGTCCTGCTCCAGCCGCGCGGACCGCTCCTCCTCCTTCTGCAGATCTGGCGTTCCGCGATCTCCCGCGGCTTTCAGGCGGGATGCTTCCTCGCTCGCTCTCGTTGCAAGCGCCGTCTGAGCCTCCAGATCACGCCGCGTCGCCGCGAGATCCTGATCCAGCCGCGCAGACCGGTCGCGCTCCTGCTGCAGGGATACCTCCAGCTTGGCTGCGCCGCTCTCGCCCGCCGCCTTCAGGCGGGACGCTTCCTCGCTCGTTTTCGTCGCCAATGCGGTCTGGACCTCCAGATCACGCCGCGCCGCCGCAAGATCCCGACCCAGCCGCGCAGATTGCTCGCGTTCCTGTTGCAAGTCCGCCGCGTCCCTCTCCCCCGACTGCCTGAGGCGGGACGCCTCGTCGCTCGCCTTCGTCGCGATCGTGGTCTGTGTCTCGAGCTCGCCTCGCGCGACCGCGAGGTCCTGCTCGAGACGTGCAAACCGCTCCGGGTCGCGATGCGACCCGGTATCGCTCGCGGTCGCTTGTCCGAGTTCGGCCAGCTCTCCTCCAACCGCACGGACTTGAGCCTCGTAGGCCTGGACTGCACTCCGCGCCAAGGAAAGGCCGTGCGCCGGCACTCCGCCCCTTGCAGGCACCTGGCTCGTCTCGGCCGCGCCGATCTTGCCCGCTCGCTTCAGCTGCAAAACCTCCTCGCCTGCCCGTGCCGCCAGCGCGGTCTGGGTCTCGACGTCGCGTCGCGCCGCCGCGAGATCCTGTTCCAGCCTTGTTGCCCGCTCACGCGCTTGTTGCAGCGCATCCTGCCCCGCCTCGCCACCCTGCACGGCCTGCTTCACCCGAGCGGCATCTTCGACGGCCTTACTGGCCAAGGCAGTCTGGACTTCGACGTCGCGTCGAGCCGCGGCAAGATCCTGCTCCAACATCTCGGCCCGCTCGCGCTGTTGCTCGATGCGCTGCAACAAGCCAATGTCAAGCCTTGCAGTCGAGAGCTCGCAGGACAGACTCTTACCCAAATCGGGCACCTGGTCTGAGGGAGGCCCGCTCTGGTCGCGCGCTCCCTGTACTGTCAGCATCGGCCGCTCGATATCGCCTTCGCGCCCCGGCGCGACTTTGGAATTGCCATCTTCTGCCGCAGTGGCCGAATTGGCATTGCGAACGGCCACCGTCTGCCGCACATCCGCAGCGAGACGGACCGGATCGGGCGACGCCCGTGTCGTTTCGGGTACCCACGCGGTTGCGAGCATGGCGACGGTCGTCGTCCACAGCAGCACGGGCTGTGCAACGCTGATCAGACGTCGCGGCGGTGCGCCTGCGATGTCGCAGGCGGGGCTTACTTCGTCATCCAGGAGAACCGTGCGATCCATCCGTAATCACCTTTCGTATGGCGACACGATCTGTCGAGGTGAGGCGTCAAGTCCCCTACCCTCGGCGCGAGGCCCCGCGTTGAGGCCCTTTCCAGACAAGGCCGTGCGTCACGGCTTTACATAGGACCAACCCTTCTCCTGCAGCTCCATCACTCGCACGACGCCGGACTTCACCACCTCCGCTTGACGAATGATCGGGATGTCCTTCTTCTCGGCACTATGCATTTTCTCCTGCGTATTGCCGCAGGCCTTGAACGAAATTTCCGGCGTACTTAGCGCCATCTCCTCAATTCGGGACTTCACCGGCGACGTGTCCTCGCGGAGCATGTGCAGGCCGGGTCCGAATGTGACCACCTCGATCTTCACCTTCTCGCCGAGATCCTTGTAATATTGTGCGACGTTGGTCGCATTGTTGAGTGCGAGATTCATGGCGGCAGGGTCGTTCGTATTCACTTGCAGGATCAGGTTGTGCGCCTTGGCGTTGGTTGGAATCCGGGCGTTGGCGTTGAGAATGGATCGCTCCTTTCTGTGAGCGGTCTCCTTGCGCGCAACATGGGCCCTTCGCGCACCATGATCGCTGTCAGCAGCGGTGTTCGTTATCATTGGCGTCCAGTAACGTCCGCCGCCCTGCTCAGCCGCAGCGTAGGGAGCGGCAAGCAGGATCGTTGCGGCTCCGATGGTAGCTATCGTCGCAATATGCTGAAACACACGCATGGTACCTCTCCTATTGAACACACGTCATCAAATCCTCTATCCGTTGGGCTTGGCGGCCGGTTGCGGCCACTTGCAGGCGGCGGAGATCTTCGCGCGCACCGCATCCAAACCACCCAACGGAAACACCGCGTCCAGCGCGTCACCCGTTCGGGGGGCAAGGTGAATAGCGAGACTTCCGCCGTCCGGAAGGGACTGCAGCAAGCGCGCTACGTCGCCACCGAACGCTACGCCGGTCTCGGACGCCGGCACGGTTGCATTGATCTGCTGTGGTTGACCGTCGTTGATACGATAGGCGAGCGCATATCCGTCGGTGCGACCGGACACGCGGGATCCTCCGACGATCAGTTCGCTCCGTCCGCCACGGCAGCGGATCGAGAGCGTCATTCCGCTTTCGCCGATACCATCGCGAGATGCCGTCGTGGCGGTGGCAACGGGTGAGTAGTCGAGAGGCGATGTCGTCAGGCTGATGACCCAGTTGTTGAGCTGCTTCGGCTGGGACGGCGTTGACGTTCGCGACAGCTTCTCGGAGCACTCGATCCCTTCCGGGCGCTCCATGGAGGAGCAACCACGAAGCTGAGCAATGCGACGAGGTCCTTCCGCCTGTGCCGAGGCAATACCGGTTGCCAGCAAGAATCCAGCCACCATCCGGATCGCCGCGCGTCTCATTGCGATGGATTTGTGGCGGCGCGCGGCCCGCGATCAAGCCATGCCTGCGCCGCAGGGAAACGCGTCAGGCCGGGAACGGTCGCCGCGAGATTGATCGTCTTCCACTTCTGGTCGAAGCCAGGCTGCTGCAGCTTGTCGATCCGCGAGAACAGGGACTCCACGAAGCGCGCAATGCGTTCGTAACGGTTCGACTTGACCGGGAAGTTAAAGGCCACCAGGGCGGTCGGCACCGCGATTGTCGCGACGCGCTCGCCCGGCTTGATAAGATTGGGGTACTCCGTGGCTTCTAGCGAGGCGGGAAGATAGAAGTCCTCAAACTTTTTGTCATAGGGGACGGGCAGGAATTTGAATCCGGGCTCCCAGCGGCCGCGCACGAACGCGTCCACGGGCTTGGAGGTGATGAAGACGACCGCGGCCATCTCACCTTTGCGCATCTGCTCGAGCGCGACTTGATGAGGAATGAAGGTCTTTTCCACGTCGAGACCAAGGCGGCTGAAGATCAGCGGTCCCGAATAGGCCGCGGCAGTCCCCAGGTTGTTGAAGTTGACCTTCTTTCCAACGAGATCGCCCAGGCTCTGAATCTCGGGACGGACGAAGATATGCAGTTCGGACGGAAACAGGTTCAGCACGTAGGCCAGCCGTTGCTGGATGTCCGGCACCTGGCTCTTGTATTCATCGAGCACGTCGGAATTGATGATGGCGGCATCGATGCCGCGCAAATAGAGCAATGAGTTCACGTTCTCGGTCGGACCGCGTGTCACGACCGGCAAGACGTGCAGCTTGTCGCCATCGTCCACAACGCGCGCCATTTCGGCCGCGAGGCGAATAGGCGCGCCCTCGAGCAGGCCACCGGCGAGGCCGATAGTCCAGGCATTCATCGTCACTTGCGGCTTTTCTGGCTGAGGTTCTCGCCGCAACTGACGAGATGCAGCAGGTTGCGCCTGCACACCCACGCTGAATAGCGGAATGCTGGTGAGCACCAGCATCGCGAGCACGAGCAACGGACGCAATCCACCCCTTCCGGTCGATGGCACTGCTGCGCTTGTTTTGCCCATCTGGCTCTGCCCTCGCCAATCCGAAATTTCCTCGTAGTTTCGTGCAGTTCGCCCTCGCGCGCTATTTCCCCTTGGAGGAGCCCCCTAACCATTCCGGATTATGCGCTGTGGCTACCCGGACCTGACGGAGGGATCGATCGGCCGGTGCATCACCACATGCCGGGGACACCGTCTGGCCGCTGGGTCCGCAGCAGTTCGACACACCGATCAAAATGCGCGCCGGAATATCCACGGACGCACGGTTTCGCCGTGCTAGTGTCATGGCAGTCGCCGGCACCGTCGATCGCGGCCCCCTTCGCTCGACTGGTCTTTGAGCGCGGACACGATAGGACTTGAGGCATCGATGGATCGACGAATTATTCCCCTGATCATGTGCGGCGGCGCAGGCACGCGGCTCTGGCCGGCGTCGCGCGAGGTGCATCCGAAGCAGTTCCTGTCGCTGTTCGGGGCGCGCTCGACCTTCCAGGAGACGCTGCTGCGGGTCTCCGACGCCGGCCTGTTCGAGCGGCCGATCGTGATCACCAACGAGGCCTATCGCTTCATGGTGCTGGAGCAGCTGGCCGAGATCGGCCGCGAAGCCGATGTGTTGCTGGAGCCGATGCGCCGCGACTCCGGGCCCGCGATCGCGGCCGGTGCGGCATTCGCACAGAGCCGTGACGGCGAAGCGATCGTGCTGGCGCTTGCCGCCGACCATCTGGTGCGGGATACGCCGGCCTTCGTCGCCGCCTGCCGCGGCGGATTGGTGGCTGCCGAAGCCGGCCGCATCGTGACCTTCGGCGTCAAGCCGGAACGCCCCGCCACCGAATACGGCTACATCAGCCCGGGCGAGGTGGTCGCCGGCGAGGTGCGCGCGGTGGCAAAATTCGTCGAGAAGCCGGATGCCGCGACGGCGGCAGGCTATATCGATGCCGGCTATCTCTGGAACAGCGGCAACTTCATGTTCCGCGCAAGCGTGCTGCTCGACGAGTATCGCAATGTCGATGCCGACAGCATCGCGGCGATCGAGCAGTCGGTCACTGCCGCGACGCGCGATCTCGGCTTCGTCAAGCTCGATGCGTCGGCGTTCGGCGCGGCGAAAGCGATCTCGATCGATTACGCCGTGATGGAGAAGACCGCACATGCCGCGGTGGTGCCGGTGGCGTGCGGCTGGTCCGACATCGGCTCATGGCGTCAGGTCTGGGAGCTCTCCGACAAGGACAATCTCGGCAACGCGGCGCGCGGCGCGGCGGTGTTCGAGGACTCCCGCAATTGCAACGTCTCGACCGACCGGGCGCTGGTCGCGCTCGAAGGCGTCGACGATCTCGTTGTGGTCGCGACCCAGGACGCCGTGCTGGTGTCACGCCAGAAGGACGCCAACGGGCTGAAGCGGCTGGTCGCGAAATTGAAGGTGGCGGCGCCCGGGGTGACCGAGAACCACATCAAGGTGCATCGCCCCTGGGGCTCCTATCAGTCGGTCGACAATGGCGACCGCCACCAGGTCAAGCGCATCATCGTCAAGCCGGGCGGGCGGCTGTCGCTGCAGAAGCACCATCACCGTTCCGAGCACTGGATCGTGGTGCGCGGCACCGCGCAGGTCACCGTCAACGAGCTGGTCAAGACGGTGCACGAGAACGAGTCGATCTACATCCCGATCGGCGCGGTGCACCGGCTGGAGAATCCCGGCAAGATTCAGCTCGAACTGATCGAGGTGCAGACCGGCAGCTATTTCGGCGAGGACGACATCATCCGCATCGAGGACGACTACCGGCGCAGCTGAAGCGAGCCGGTTCCCGCGCCGATCGCCACCGGCCTGTCCGCATCCGAGTGCGGCGCGCCGCGTGCTGCAACCGAAGCGCTTTGCCTTCGGTGAGGTGAGTTTCTTGGGCGACGCGCGTGTGAGAATTGCATCCCGAACGAGACGTTAGGAAGATCGCCCTTTCCGCCGGGCTGCTGTCGACGAAGTCTCATGATCTGCACCATACGCCCGATTAACCAAGATCAGCGAGTGGCAACGCAATTGCTTGAGTTGATCGTGAGTTAGGGTGGCTCCGCGACGGCTTTGCGCACATTCCACGTTCGACGGAATACCTCGGAATTTCCAGCCACCCCTCTGCAAAGAAGGGTAACTAATCTACATCCGCTTCATTGCAGCGGGAGCAAATTGTTCATTGCACGCCTTTGATCGCTCGCAAGATGCGGACCAAGGCATCTATTTTATTGCGGGAGGCCTTATGGTCCTGGATAGGTCGCGCCTCGCGCAAGACCGGTGACGATGCGAATACGCATCGCGAGACGCCGATCCGCGCCGTTCCGTGCAGAGAAGCTATTCGGTGCGCATCGTCGCCTTGCACGCTGCCAGGAAAGGTTGCGCAAAGCCACGACCGAAATCATTGAAGCGGCGCAGAGACAGCGGCGAGATTTTTTCCGGCTCTCTGCAATTTTGTTGGGAATGGCCGGGGGCTATCTGCCCATTGCCGGTCTCGCATGGAGACGAAGATGACCGACGAGCAGTTGATGCGCCTGAAAGTCTACGGGAACAATGTCCAGCGCTATCGCCGCTTGCTCAAGGGCAACCTAACCGAACAAGAGAGGGAGTTCGTCGAGCGGCGCCTCACCGAAGAACAATTGGCGATCCAGAGTCTGAGGACGAATGGCCTCGTACATAGCACGTCGAAGGTAATGTGAACGGGTTACCTCCTCCGCAAGATCATGACATCACGCGGATTTTGACCGCAATGTCGGGCGGCAGCATGTGAATGAAGAACAAGCGTCTCGAGAAGTTGCTGGCTTGTTCCAGAGGCTCACCAAGCAATGGCGGTCCTTAACGCTCGGCAATCACAGTCGGATTCCGCAATGGCCTAGCTTGTTGCACGAAGGTGTCGCCCAGCCTCGTTCCCCGAGGTCTCATTCTGTTCATATACCTTACTAGGTAACACAGGCGTCATTTGTTCGCGGTCTGTTTCGCCGACACGTCGCAAAGGCAGTCGATCACCGCCAAGCCCGAGCATTGACCGCAGGCGCCGGTAGAGCGTCGGTCAGCGCCTGCTTGATGTGTTCGGCCTGCTCTTTCGTCAGCTTCTCGGCAAAGCGGCCACCTCTTTCGAGCTGCGCCGGCCCCTTGAGTTCTCGATCATAGACCATCCAGTCGGTGCTTCCCTTCCGAACCAGGAATCTGGACTGTACATGTGCGGTGAAGTTCAACCATGCCTCCCAATCGGTCAGTCCGCCGGTCTCAAAAATACACAGCCGGGGACGGTTTATTCCTAACTGGGACACTGAAATTCCCAGCATTGCCTAGACTGCAAGGCCTATGCCGATACACCCCAATTTCCGCGAACCACGCCGCGGCCTCAAATATGGTAAACACCTCGAGGTAGTCGACCTTCCGAAGTCGCGCCTTGCATGACGTCGAGCCAGACAGTTCTCACAGCTCGGCCATTCGCGCTGCGGGTTCCGCTCGATGTCACCAGCTATTGCCGCGAGGTTGGCCCGTGTGGCCCTGTAACTCATTCCAGGACGAGAGCGATCGCGGGCTCTCAGCCGAGGCCGGCGTTATGGCGAACCTCTGGCGAAGATCCTGTTTCCAGGGCACTGATTGAGATTAGGTTCAAGGCCGCGGTCAAAGCGTCCGTGGCCTCTTCGCGCTGCTTGTCGTGATGGCGGTCTCGCAGATTAGCGCACTGACCACGGCCATGCCGACGGTTGCGGCTTGTTGGCTTGCGGGCGCGCCGGCTTGTGCGCCTGGGTGACATTGGTCGGCCGCCGCGGACGCGGCAATGGTACTTCGGAGGTTACCCTTGGCTGCTCTTGTGGGGTTACCTTTGGTTGCTCTTGGGGGGGTACCTTTGGTTGCTCTGACGTCTGCTCAGGGGCTTCAGCCTCCACCTTTGGTGGTGAGGCGTTAGCGATTAGACGGGCCAATTGCTCCTGGCTCACGTTGAGCCGCTCGGTGACCGTCTTGCTTTCTTGCGCCATCTGACTTTGCACAGCCTTGATCTCGTCGATGACATTGTTGTTGCGTGCTATTTCTGCCTGGCCCGCCGCGATTTGCCTTGCCACGCCATCATTGTCGCGAACCAGTTGGTCTTGCCTCAACTGCAGCTTTTCGACCGCTTGCCTTAGGGCTGCGAGATCGCGCGCCATCGGTCCGAGTTGCTGTGCCAGGTCGGGAGAAGGTGCGACGGAGGTCGGTGCAATGTCTTTCGGTGGGATTTGTGTCAACGGTGTAGGGTTCGAGGTGGGTACGACCGCTGTACTAGCGGAGGACCACCACCAAGCACCGCCACCAACGGATGCCAGCAGTACAAAACCAACGGCGGCCGGGTAGCGCCAATCTCCCAATCGTGGAATCGCTTCTAGCAGCGCGCGAGGCACTTTCATGCTGGTCGGTGGGCTCGAAGGGCTGACTCCCGCTTCACGCGCGAGGTTCGAAAGCTGCTCCTCCAAGCTCGCGAGCCGCCCTTCCCCAGCCTTGTTGTCCAGCGTGGAGTCCATTTTGGCGCTCCGTATCAATTCAAATCTGATCCGACCGAAACCAGAACCAGGGGCAATAACTATCCCAACTGAGCGGTCATTGACGTACGCAACTGGGAAAGCGGGTAGCGTACTTCAGCTCAGGCAAGGAGGGAAGCGGCTCGGCGCGCTTGAGCTCACTTGGACAGCAAGGGCATTGGTCCGAGTAGCTCAATGGAACGACATAAGCCTGGCGCCGTATTTCTACCGCGAAACGTGCGCGAGCCAGTTCTTTATCCCGTCCTGACGAACGTCCACTCGGGGACTTCAAACGGTAGCCCGCGGGCCGATGGATAATAGCTATACCCGCCGAGCAGATCGTTGAGGGCGGCCACTGCCGAGTGATACGACCCCAGATTCTCTTCCTCGAAGAAGAATTGAAATCGTCCGTTCAATGGCACGATGCGAAACGTGCCACCCTTGGAGCGGAATTCCCAATAGCCTCGCGTCATTGTCGCCACCAGACGCGCGGCCGACCGGTCCTTACGGCCTCGACCGTGTGAACCATCAACCTAACGACATCGCCAGGGTGGCGGGTCTGGAACGTCATATGAAGCGCGCCTCCGAATCGGGTCGATTCTACGGCGGCGGGGCATTGTCAGCCAAAGCGTTGACCGACTTATCCATCGACTTTCGGAGCGGACGCCAACAGCGCCGAACGATATCCGACGGTAGAAACGCGGAGTATCGCGAGGGCAATCGGCAATTTCGATGAAGCCTTCGTCATTCCCGTCCTTCGTCACGTCGCAAGCCGGGCGGCGCGATGGAATCCTATCAAAAGCTGTTTGGGGAGATCAGATCGCTTTGGCCGAACGGCAAGATTTTCTCCATCCAGATTCTTCCACGAGGCGACCAGATGAAGGGTGCCGCCGAGAATATCGGATCCGTCAATGCCGAGCTCAGCAGAAGAAGCCGGGAACTCGGAATCAGAACGATCGACGCCTCCAATATCGCATGCGGACGAACAACGCCGTGCGCCAATTACAAGAGCGATCTCTTGCACCTGACGCCATCCGGATACGAAGCCCTGACCGGGATCGCCAGGGAAGGCATGGGTTCATCGTAGCGGTTCAACGAAGCTCCGCGCGAGCCGTCGGTGACGCTTGGGCGCGATCTGGCCTTCTAGCTCAGCATCGAGATGATTGATTGCAGCTGACCGGAAGCCGCCGTCACGAGCCCGTCGAACGACGTCTGGCCGTGCGCCGCGGCCCGCAGGATGGATTCGGCGACGGCCGCCTTGAGGCCGAACACCGATTGGTCGGCCGGCACGCTTGCCATCACCGTGTCGAGCGCATCGCGCATCGTCTGGATCAGTTCGGAGCTGAATTTCATGGCACTCCTCCGCGCGCTCAGGATAGACCGGGCGCGCCGGGCCACCACTCACAAGCCCGCGATTCCAGATTGCGTTTTCTTAATGCAATGACAAGCTGGTGAACCTGCGAAGAGCTAGAGATCCTTCTCGGCCAGCTTGCGGAAGTCGTCGGGCACCGAACGAACGACCTCCAGCGCTGCCGAACCGTATCCGATCGCATCCCAGCCGAAACGATCGCGGACCTTGTCGATGGCACAGTCTGCGGCCCAACGCGCCATCCCGATCGGACTTCCAGGGCGAAGCGCCTGATCGGCCAGTCCGAGCGGCAGCTCGAGCGCAAGATCCCAATGCTCCTCGAGATGCGACACCGAGATTGCCAGCAGCGAGATGATTTTCTCGCCCGGGTGGTCAGCAAGAGTAGCGCGCACCAGCTTCTCGGCGAGCCGGGCGAGGATCACTGTCGTGCAAACGGGCGCATCGAGCGTCATCGAGCGCGTCACCGATTTCAGGTCGGCGAAGCGAACGCGCACCGTCACGGTTCGTCCGGGCCGGGATTTCGCCCGGAGCCGCGTCGCGACGCGATCGGCGAGATGAAGCAGCGTCGGCCGAATGACCTGCTCGATCGCGGGCTTTCGGCCAAGCGCCGATTGTGCTCCCGCCGATCGCGCGCGCCGATGCGGCGTGAGCTGTCGCGGATCGCGATTCCAGGCCAGCGCTGCGAGCTTCTCGCCTGCCGCCGGACCGAGCAACCGCGTCAGCGACCGCTCCGACAAACCGGCGAGTTGACCGATCGTCGAGACGCCGATCGCGTCCAGCCGCGTCCTGGTGACCGGCCCTACTCCCCACATCAGTTCAACCGGCAGTTCATGCAGGAATCCGAGCTCGTCGTCGGGATCGACGACGACCAGTCCATCGGGCTTTGCGACCTGCGAGGCGATCTTCGCCAGATGCTTGGTGCGCGCAACGCCCACCGAGATCGCAAGGCCGAGCTCTGTGCGCACGCGCCGCCGGATCGCCGCGGCGATTTCGGCGGGCGCTCCGAACAGATGCGTGCATCCGGCAACGTCGGCAAACGCCTCGTCGATCGAAATGCGCTCGACCAGCGGCGTGAAGTCGCCGATCACCTTGATGGCTGCATCACCCAGCCGTTGATAATCGCTGAAGTGGCCGCCGACGAAAATCAGTTGCGGGCAGAGCCGGCGCGCTTCCCGTCCCGACATGCCGCCGTAGACCCCAAAGGCCTTGGCCTCATAGGACGCTGCAAGCACCACCCCGCCTCCGACGGCGATTGGCTTGCCTTGCAGCGACGGCTCGAGCAGCTGCTCGACCGACGCGTAGAACGCATCCAGGTCCGCGTGAAGGATGGTGGCTGCGGCTGCCATCTCAGGGCGTTCATCCCCGACCTGACCAGGATTGCTCGTCCCTGGACGATACAGCAGCGCAACGAACAAAACAAGAACAAACTCATCTCCGGTCGACCAGGGACGGCCGCGGGCGCTGGCGGTCTGCCGGCGAACGTTGGGCGCGCGCTGTCGTGCCAGGCATCAAAGCGGGCCGCCGGTTGCTGTCGAAGGAATCACCGCGAAGCAGTGGGCGGGTCGCTCGACATCCATGGGCATTCTCAGCCGAAGACGAGCATCACGACGCGCGGCCGTCGCATCCCGCTGCGCCGGCTCACTCACGAGCCGGCGTTGTTTGACGAACAGGCTTTTTCGGGTAGACATCAAGGAATGACCGACCACTCTCATCAGGTGGACTTCCAGGCTGCGGCCTCGCTTTACAAATGGCCTTCTCTCGGCAATTCCAGGCGAGAGGATCGTGCGCCCTATATGATCGTCAACGGAACGCTCGACCAATGCATCCGGGACTTCATGGGCAAGCCCGAGAAGACCCGGCATCTCTACGAGATCCGCACCACGTCGCAGCCTCCCCTCGTGCCGGATGTGCTGTCGCCCGAGCACGTGATCGAGCTCTCCAGGCTTCGCGAGTTTCTCTGAGGCACTGCGGCGGACGTGATCCTGACACGTCTCGTTCGCAGGCAGACTTATCCATCTGTCGTGCGCCGGAAGGCGCATTGTTTGCCTCTGAGGGAGCCGCTACACTCGCATCACTCACTGACTCGTCCGCGCCGGCATGATTGATCCGCTTCCGCCTCCTCCGCGGTTCGCACGTCGCCTGCTCGGGAGCGGAGCGGCTGCACGACCGGTTGCCGAGGCATCGAGAGGCGCCACATGAGGTTCAATCTGGCGATCTTGAGCGTGCTGGCCGCAAGACCCGAGCAACGGATCCCGCTCGAAGAGGTCAGCCGCGAAGTCAAGCGCATGATCGCGGCGGGCGATGCAGCCACCAAGTTGAAACGATCGTCGGAGCTTGGCGACGCCGACGTGTTCCAATCCGGATGGGCTTCGATCAACGAGGCCGGGCTGCAGATCACGGACTCCGGCCTCGCGCTATGGCGCGAGCTCGAAGCGTCCCGCGTCGAGCAGGAGCTCGGCGAGCAGGAGCTCAGCGAACCGCAAGCGGAGCGCGTGGCGATCGTCGCGGCCGACCCGCGCGATGCGATCAGCGATGCTGTCGTCGAACAGCCCGACGCGATTGATCCGCAAATCCTTCGCGTGATGGAAGAAGGCCTTGCCGATCGCACGATCTTGGGCGCAAGCCGCGCAACGGCAGCACCCGACCCGCCCCCGCGCGCGCCGATCATCCCCGAGCCGGCATTCGGCTCCATTCACGAGACGGACCAAAACGCTTCTCGGCTCTCGCGCCTTGTCAAACGCCTCGGCGCCACCATGCCGCGACTTGCCCGGGCGCGGCGGCGGCGCTCCGAGGGCGAGGTGCCGGACCGGAAAACGGCGAGTGGCGTCGGAATGACGGGGCTGGCCGTTGCATGCCTCAGCCTGATCTCGGTCGTTGCGTGCGTTGCGGCAGCGATTGCACTCGGCCAGATCTCGTCGCTGAAGTCGGACAACGCCGCGCTGCGGCGGGAGCTGGTCCCGCTGCGTGACCGTCTCGCACGGCTCGAGCAGGACGCCGCGAAGCGCGAGGCCGCCCAACGGGACGAAGCGCAAGACAGGGCCGAAGCAGACAAGAAGGCCTCTGACGCCGGTAACGCACAGGCCGTGCTCAACCTGTCACGGGAGGAAATCCAGTTGATCAGGGAGTTCATCAAGGCCGCGCCTTCGCCCGGCGCGGCCGGACCGCCGATCAACGTCGGCGATCCCATCACCGGCGGAATGATCCCGCTGCCGTCATCGCTGACCGAGAAGGTGCCGCGGCTGATCGGCGGGAGATTCGCGACCCGCAACGGCGTGATCATCATCAGCACACGAAACAGCCGACGCGTCGATGCACTGCTTACACCGAACTAAATCTACGCAGAAGGCGTCGATTGTCGCGCGCGGACAGAAAGAATGCGGGGGGGACGGCACAGGGCATCGTCACCAACGGCCCAGCGGTGCCACTGAGCGATACAACGGGGTCCGGGTGGTGGACCTAGTCTAACCCAACCGATCTGGAGCACCCAATTCCCTGCATAACAGGGCAACAACAGGGACTTCGCTACTGTTCATTGCCTCCGAATGGCCACTCCGCGGCAAAAGTCCAATGGAATGACGATCTTTCGATGGATCGAGAACGGAAATTAACAGGGAGAATATGCTACGAAAACAGGGGAACGGATTCGCAGTAACAGGGCGATCGGAACCTCCCCTTTTTAGAATGCGCGCCCCGCCCCCGCGGAGGCGCTTGCAGGCCGCTTTTTGCAAGAGGGACGATGTTAACAATATCTAAACGCCGCCGGGGACGCCCGCGTGGACCCACGTTGAGAAATGCTGATTTTTACGCTCAAGTTTGGGTTGCCGTCCGGCTGCTGCGTATTCGCATTTTCGCCGAGACCAGAAAGACCCCCTCGATCCGCCGAGTCTGTGATGAATTGTCGGCACAGGGTGGCATTCATTCCATTGTGGGCGGAAATGTCGAGGCTGTCGCCGACATGTCCGCCAAAGGAACGAAACGGTGGCATCGATTTAAGATCGGCTCGACAAGGTCAACGCTGACGCCGAGCGCCAAGGGAACCATCTTTTCGTGCCATAGCGTCACGAATGCTGAAACCTTGAGAACTTGTTATGGAGACGCTGATGAAATGGCCAAGCGTGACCGGCGTCTGCGACTCGTATGGACGAACCTGTGCCGGGAGCACCTCGGCATGCCGCCCAAAAATCGCCGGGCGATCGTTATGCATTCCCTGACCGGGTAATTTTATTTCGCATTTTCCGCGCCACATTACCCGTCGAATCCGTATTATTGAAGTGCTCCGACCATCTCGGAGTGCGCGATTTGACCCAAAACAAACGGACTTCCTCTAGCCCAGCAACCGCTCAGCAGGCTGCCGGCACAGTAGCTAGAAGCCGCACGGCAACGAACGCTGGCCTGATAGAAATCCAGATTCAATATCGCGCGGTAGCGGACCTCCTGTTGGACGCGCGCAATCCGCGCCAGCATTCCCAGCGTCAAGTTACCCAGCTTGCCGATAGCATCCGAGAGTTTGGCTTCGTGATGCCCATTGTCATCGATGACAAGGGGAACGTGGTCGTTGGCCACGGGCGGGTCCTCGCGGCCAAGAAGCTTGGAATGGCGAGAGTACCCGTGGTCGAGATCCGGCATCTGTCGGCCGCTCAGTTGAAGGCGCTTAGGATTGCGGACAACAAACTGGCACTGAATTCGCATTGGGACGAGCGCCTTCTGGGCGAAAACCTTCTGGAGTTGAAGGAGCTCGACCGGGATTTCGACCTTACGGTGACGGGCTTCACCCTGCCTGAAATCGATCTGACGATTCAGAAGCTCACTGAGGCACCAGTCGACGACATCGCAGATGCCAACTCCGTCACAGGAGTGCCGGTCTGCCAGATCGGTGATCTTTGGCAGCTCGGCAGCCATCGCGTTTATTGTGGCGACGCGAGATCGGAGTCCAGCTTCGACGAAGTCATGCGAAACGAGCGCGGTGATGTCGTCATCATCGATCCGCCCTACAACGTTCCCATCGGCGGCCACGTCTCCGGCAACGGGAAGACTGTCCATCGCGAATTTGCTCAAGGTGTCGGCGAGCTCAGCCGGGACGAATTTATTCGCTTCCTGACCGACAGCTGCGCCTTGCTTGCGAAGTACAGCAAAAGTGGAGCAATCCACTTTGTCTTTATGGACTGGGCGCATCTTGACCAACTTCTTGCCGCCGGCCGCGAGGCTTACAGTGAACTGAAGAACATCGTGGTCTGGGTCAAGAGTTCAGCCGGCATGGGGTCGCTGTATCGCTCGCAGCATGAACTCGTCTGTGTCTTCAAGTCCGGCACGGATCGCCACACCAACAATATCCAACTCGGCAAGAATGGTCGAGATCGCAGCAACGTTTGGAGGTACGAGAGCGCCAGCACCCAGGCTCGAAAAGGCAATAATGTTCTGGAACTGCATCCGACGGTCAAACCGGTCCCGCTGGTGATGGATGCCCTGCTGGACTGCTCGCACCGAGGTGAAATCGTGGTCGACTCATTCTTGGGCAGCGGAACTACGCTGCTTGCGGCGGAACGAACGGGCCGCATCTGCCGCGGGGTCGAACTCGATCCTCTCTATATCGATACGGCGATCCGACGCTGGCAGAATCTGACGGGGCAGGATGCTGTTCGGCTATCGGATGGAAAGTCCTTCCGAGAACTCGAATCTGGAAGGGAAGAGACTGGTGAGCAGGAATAGGGCTGAAGGCTATGAGGTAGGCCATCGAAAGCCGCCGGTAGTTGGGCGCTTCAGAAAGGTGCCGTCCGGACTCTTAGCCGGCGCCGCAAAGAAATATTCGAGGATTCACCCCGGTGACCAGCGACCAGACTCGATAAGGCAATAATGCTCGGGAACTTCAGGCGCCGGTTAGGCCGGTCCCACGTTCGAGATCGAATGCGAAAGGAAGAGACTGGTGGGCAAGGAGAAGTCGGAAGGCTACAAGGTGGGCTATCGAAAGCCGCCGTTAGGTTCGCGCTTCAAAAAAGGCCAGTCCGGTAATCCGCGCGGGCGACCCAAAAAGAATGCTCTGGAATTTCACCCCGGACGGATCCTGCAATCGATCGATAACGAGGAGCTTGTCGTCAACATCGACGGCAAGCGCAGGCGAATGCCAAAAGCTGAGATCCACCTTCGGCAGTTGTTCAACAAGGCGATGAGAGGAGATATCGATGCAGCAAGGATCATAGCAACAATGGCAAAGCAATATTTCGGCCCAGACGCCGAGGGCCCATCTGAGATAGAATTCATTCTTGTGCCGGGAGCAAGCGAACTCGCACCAATGAAGCCGAAGTCGGAAGAATCTAATGAGCGCGCAAGCTAGATCGAAGAACACACAATTTAAGAAAGGTCGCTCCGGAAATCCAAGAGGTCGCCCAAAACAACCGAAGCGACCGAAGTCTCTCGGGTTTCTGTTTCGCAAAGTTGCACAGGAACAGGTCCGACTTGAGATCGACGGAGAGGCCGTCACGATGTTGCGTTGGATCGCCTACGTAAATCAGATCTACACCATGGCCCTCAACAAGAATATCGGCGCGGCGCGCCTGTTAGACCAACTCCGTAGGCAGTTTCCTGGCGACCCGCTGCCTGGTGATAAAATAACGTTCAGCATCACCGAAGCCGACGAGAGGCTTTGAAACGAGCCGATGCCAGGCTCATAAGTGAACAACCAGGGAGCACCAAGGTGCATTTTGCTGCTACTAGTAAGCGACAACGCGACCATGACGGCCTTCGATCATTCACGAGAGTTGTTCTTCGAGCGGCACGCGAGAGACGCTGAGAGCGTCTATTCATTCCACCATGACAGGACCACCCTCTTCTGTCTCCCTCGTTGACCTACACGCCCGACCCGAACGGTGGCGACTACCTGCGCCGAGATCCCAACTCGGCTTATGGTTGGCCCGTCGCACCGTCGCAGGAACTGCCGCCGCAGGGTACCGTTCCGCTGCGGCCGCCTGAGGCGCCACAGCGGTTCGGCGAAGCCGCAACGCTCGAGCAGACCGCTGACCTCTCCAGCCTTGTCCAGTCGATCCTGACGAGCATTTCAGCCGCGGCTAACAGCGCCAGCCGGCCGGACCTGAAGGTCGATGAGCCGGCCTCCGGCGGCATCCGCGGCGAAGGCCAGTCACCAACCGGAACGGACGTGGCAGCCGCAGGTGCCAGCCAGGAGATCGAGGTGGCTGGCGACAAGTTAGCCAGCGCGCTGCAAGGCGTCGTCGCGATGATCGAAACCGTGCAGACGCCGGCTCCGGCTTCGGTTCAAGCGGAGGCAAAAGGCGGCTTTATTCGTCGCTGGTTTGATCGCGGCGGCGGCGTCTCCGGTCCCGGCACGTCCACATCCGCAGCATCCCGGCGATGCTCTCCGACGGCGAGTATGTCATCAAGGCGAGCTCGGCGCGGAAGCTCGGTCGCGATCGCCTCGACCAGCTCAAGGCTGGCTATGCTGACGGCGGCGACGTCTCGAGCCGGCGTCTCGCCATGGTCCGCAGGCTTGCCGATGGCGGCTCGGCCTCTGACGACTGGACCCGCGGAGTGCCGCAGGGGATCCAGGCAGGCAAAAGAGCCGCGGCCGCTGATGCTAGTTCTAGCCGGTCTAGCGCCTCCCTCGGGCCCGGCGATCACGAGATCACGTTCGATCCCGCGACGGGTGGTGCGTTTGTCGACGGCGTTCTGCACATGTCAGGCGATCTCTTGCTGAATGATCCCACTGTCCGACGTGGGATTGAGCAATCAAAAGCGGGGATCAGCCAGCAGCCCAGCAGGACAAGTACAACTCGGAATTCGTCGGGCGTTTCGGCCACAGCGACGACAGCTATGTAGCAGGTGGTGGCCCGATCGGCGATGCATGGCGGCATTTCGCCAATGGCGGAAGAGTAACTATCCCTCCGATGCTACATCTGGCCGATGGCGGTGATGTGGGTGGCATGGGCCCGCCGACGCTCGATGCGGACTCGCTTGCGCCGGCCGGCAGCCAAGAATCTCTACATCCTGTGACGCTCGATTTCGGCAATCGGCAAATCGAAGGGCTGAGGGCAAGCCGAACTGTTCTGGACCAACTCACGCGAGAAGCCGGCGACGCTGCAATAGTTAGAACGTCCAGTCCCAGCTGGATCGGTGGCGGCAGATGATGGTTCGGCGGCAGCGATACCGGTTACTACTCCACAGTATGAAATTTGCGGAATACGGCAGCAAAAAATAGATAGTAGTTGACCCACGTGGCGCTCGACCACTGCTTCGATTGGGATGATTGGCCACGAAAGTCATTCCAACCTGGCAGCGACTTGCCGCGAGCCAGCAGATCCTTCCACAAGTTCATTTTTTGGTTTGCTGTTAATCCGCGACCTTGCATATATCCATTTAACAGTCCTTGCTTGTAGGCATCTGCCGCATATCGGGCTCCGCCCTCCAAGAATACATTGCGCGTGAAGTGCCGGTGGCCGAAATAATCGGCTCCCTTCTTCGGTGTCACGCCATCCGATCCCATCACTAAGCCGAGCGAAAATCCGTATATCGTTTCCCGATCCTGGATATCTCTTTTGGCCTCGTCGTAACTAGCTCCCAAGGCCATGAAACTGCCGACTGCCGCCACTCCGGGAGCGCTGAGCACTCCGATATCGGCCATGAGCAGAGAGAAGGCTGTTTCTCCGGCGGCAGCTACCAAAGCAACCGATTCCGCTACAGATATCGCGCAATCTGCGACACCGAGCACAAAGGGGATGGTATCTAGAGGAGATGCGCCGAGACGATCGGGGAGAACGTAGCCGAGACGTGACATTGCATGTTCCTTCCTCTTAAGGAATGGCCTGCACAAGCTCGTCGCATGCTAAGTGTGTCGATTGGTCAAGGCTCGCTGTTCATGCCGGCGCAAAGGAGTTTTGTTTCATGATGTTTCCTTGCGCGCGGAGTTGGTGCGCCACAGGAATGCCCGCGAGCAAGATCAGCATCGCAATCGCGATGACCGGCTCCTCGCGTCTAAATTCAACCTTTTGACCAACCATGTAGCGGCTGTTCGGCGGGCATTGGAGGAGGCGGAGCAACCGGCTTAGCGTCGAAGACGTTGTAAGTCGTCTTCCGACCAATAGCGATGCCAGATCCAAACAATAGAATGCCGGCTATCATCGCGATGCCCGCCTGGATTTGGAAAAAGACCGTAGTCGCTACCAGATAAAGCGCCTCGGAGATTACGATGCTGAGCACAAGCATCACGACGCAAAACTGCCCACCGCCTGTCAGTTCCGATTGCGCCTTGATGATCGCGATCTGGCGCGATCGATCACCGATCATGTTCATGGCCCCTGCCTCCAACGAACGCAGCGGAAGCCTCCCTCAACCGATGGTGGAGCGCAAGCGGGGGTTTTTACGGGGCAGCTATTTTTTGCGCTCGCGTTGTTCGGGGAAGAGTCCAGCCTCTCTAAGGACGTCCGTCCGAGTTTTGTAATTTCGATGAACCCGCCCGTGCGAGCGAAGCCGGGTGTGGATCATTCGATAGAGCAACCCGAAGCTCATCAGATCAACTTCACATTTCCTGAAATACGAAGCTCTATTGATTTCCTTCTTCTGTTGATCTTCCGGTCGTGTTGCGAGGCCGAATATCGATGCGCAGGATGACTCTGCATACCCGCCGGTGCGAGGTCTCAGGTTGACCCATAAGAGACATTGATCAATTGAATTGATATGTTCGCTCGGCGTTGGCAATGATCGTCGCTCTAAGGCCGTCGTGCGCTCTGACAAAGGGGGGACACATGATACGCAAGACGCTGCTGATTTCGTTGATGCTGGCCGTGCTAGGACCCATGTCCGCAGCAGCTGAGGACAATCCCATAATTGGAGCTTGGAAGTTGAAGTCGTTTGTCCGGGAAGTAGCGGTTACTGAGCTGCTTCCGATTTGATGGACACCACGATTACGTGTTTAAATGAGACCCGCGGTTAGTCGTTGAGACTTCAATGTCGAGGCCCCCCTTATGCCTCGCTGTAGGAACGCTCTGTTTCTGCGCGCGCTCTGCTGATCCTGCTGGCCCGGATGACACGCTTCTGCTTTGTAAAGGCCCTGCATTCGTAACGCGCGAGGCCGCGAATCTGTTTTGCTAGTGCCGCGCTCGGGCACATCAGGAATGCTGCGAGCAATTCGTAGCGAGCCAAGCGGACGCTGGCGAGTTCCTGCTGGCTTACGATGGCGGCCGGGTCGAACGCCAGCGCTTCTTGCTCCAAGCGATTGAGAAGAGCGTCCGTTAACGCGTCGGTCCCCGTGCTCTCATACGCCATCGAGCGCGACAACCCGTGACGGAGCGCATTCAGGCATGATCGGGCCTTTCCCTGGACTGTCTTCGGGCCCGTGCTGTGCTTAGCATTTCTCCGATTGGCTTCGATTTGTCGAACTGACGCCATACTCTATTCTCCGCCTTGCCGATCACGCTCGTCACGTTGCTCCGTTCGCTATCGGCATCAAGTTTTGGCCGGCAAAAGAGCAAGATTGTTGCTGCAGAAAGGACTGGCGTTCCGCGGCAAACGGAGCGTTACTGAGTCGACCGGGCACAGAAACGGCCCCGTTATCTCACCTCGCATCCAGCGGGGTTTGCGCAGTGCGGCAACCATCGCCGCGCTGTTCATAACGGGAGATACCGGTGAGTGCTATTCCGACCGGTGGCGCAACAGAGCCACGATTTCAGCTCGTCAAGTTCAACCCTGCTGATCGCCGTCATTTCATTGGCGGCTCGGATGCTCGTGTCATCATGGGCAATGATGAGGTGGACCTCATCCGCCTATGGCGCGAAAAACGCGGCGAGAGCGAGCCGGAAGACTTGTCCAACAATCTTATCGTCCAGCTCGGTACCACCACCGAAGAGCTCAATCGCAGCTGGTATCAGCGCAACAGTGGCCAGACTTTGAAAGACATCCAGAAGCGCGTGCGTCACCCCGTCCATGCATGGATGGTGGCAACGCTCGACGGCATTGTCGAACAGACCGGCGCGGTGTTCGAAGCCAAGTTCATGCTGCCATGGGCCTTTAGTGAGGAAGCAGCAGCCGAAAAGCACATGGCGCAGCTGCAACACAACATGTGGGTGATCGCGGCAAGGTCGGCGGTGCTCTCGGTGATCACCGGAGGCGGCAAATGGATCGAGATCACCTTGCATGCGGACCCGCTCTACCAGCACCTTCTGCTGACCGCGGAGAAGAAATTCTGGCGCTGCGTACGAACCGGCGAGCCGCCGGTCCTGTTCGGGAGCGAGGCGCCGCGCCCGCGGCTCGCGGCCGTCAAGGTCGTGGACATGACCGCCTCCAACCTGTGGGCCGAATGTGCAGCGAGTTACCTCCGCACCCGCGTCGCACACGGCGACCACGAACGGGCGAAGGCCGAATTGAAAAAGCTAGTGCCGGAGGATGCCAAGGAAGCGTTCGGCTGCGGCATTCGTGCCAAGCGGGCGAAATCCGGCGCCATCAGCTTTGGCTCGCTCGAGCTGGAGATCGTCGATGCATCAGGCAAGTGAGCATATCGGCACGATCGCAGCCGCGCTCGCCAGAGCGCAGGCTGAACTGACCAACCCGGAAAAGACCCTGACCGCCATGATCCGCTCGCCCTTCCTGCGCGATGACGATCGGACCTTCCGCTATGCGTCGCTCGCCGCAGGCCTCGACATCGTACGCAAGACCTTGAGCCGGCAGGAGATCGCGACCATTCAGACCACCCGGATCGAGATTACCACGGGCCACATCCACCTCACCACCCTGCTCGCTCATGCCTCCGGGGAATGGATTTCCTCGGACTTGCCGGTCTGCGCCGTCAAAGACGTCGAGGCGCCGCACCGCATGGGAGCGGCGCTCACTTATGCGCGCCGCTATGCCCTCTTTGCCCTGGTCGGAATTGCCGGCGAGGATGATCTCGACGCCCCCGACGCGGTAGCGGCGCCGCCGGCCCCGGCGCCGCAAGTACCCGCTGGCGCGAAGGCCACCCCCGCCAAGGGCGCTCTCAACCGCGTGCCGGTGCTGGATCTAACACGGTCGACCGAGCTTCGGGAGCGGCTGTTGAGCCAGCTCGCGGGCCTGCCTCCCGGCGACGACCTACTCGTCTGGGCAAAGGTCAGCCTTCCGCTCAAGAACACCCTCTTGGAGCCGGATGCCAAGCTCGTCGAGGTCGCCTATCTGACCAAGCTTCAGGAATCCGACGAAGCCGGGATGGTCCAACAGGCACCCACTTTAGACCAAGCGCCAGAGCAGCCCCCGGAGCCTTACGCAGCCACGGAGGCCGCGGTACCGGCCTCGCTGACAGATGCGCTTGCGGCCGGATTAGCGCATCCCAAGGAGTTGCCCCGCAGGCGCAGCAAGGCGCACCTCATGTTTGTGCGAGAACAATGCTGCCTCATTTGCCGGCAATCGCCTACTGATGCCCACCATTTGAAGTTCGCCCAACCCAGGGCTCTCGGCCGCAAGGTCAGCGACGAGTACACCGTTCCGTTGTGTCGCGCCCATCACCACGAGCTGCATCGACATGGCAACGAACGGGCCTGGTGGGCGAACTTGAAGATTGATCCCTTGCGGCTGGCCCATGACTTATGGACGGCAAGCCCGATCCACAGTCCGCTCAGCGCGGCCGTGGCCGGCACGGCCGCTCCCTCCCGCTTTGAGCCGGAGGTTCCCTCGCTATGAATGGACCATTTCAAACCGCGCATGAGTTGCCCGCAACAACAACGTTGCCGGTCGCGCTTGAGGTGTTGGGCCCGCCTCCCCTTCTTCTCCCCGGTGAACGCCTTGACCATTACCACGCGCTACGCGCGGCGATCTTCGCTGATTTGGGGCCGCGCTCTGCCGTCGAGTGGCTGCTCGCGATCGACGTCGTCGAACTCTCCTGGGAGATCCAGCGTTACCGCGTCCTGCGCCACCGTCTGCTCGCGACCTATCGGCTAAAGGCAATTGAGGCCGCCTTACGCCATATCGACATGGCCGGGATCGCGCCTGAGTTCGAAGACGAGGCCGAGCACTACACCAGACAAAACGCGCTGAGTTGGCGGCTCGATCCTGTTGCCACGACCGAAATCGAGGCGCGTCTCGCGTCGTACGGTTTCGACCAGCATTCCATCAACACTGATGTCTACATCCAGGCGCGCGAGGCCTATGTCTTGTTCGAGGGCCTGCTCAATGCAGCGCAATCCAGACGCCTTCTGCTCTTCAGGGAGATCAAGAAGTGTCGCTTGCCGTGATCTGCAAGAAACCCACGGCTCTGGGTCCAAGACTATGTTCATGCATCATGTCCCACCATTTGTCGCCAGAGCTGGGCTTAGCAAGTCGTGCGTACGGCCTCAGCCTTCCAATAGATTCAGAACGATAGTTAGGGGGAAGCACCGGAATAGGTTCTCCATCTGACTTTTGCGAACAAGCCGTTGCAGATACACCAACGAAGTATTCGTTGAGGCGGGATGTGGACGCACGGCTGTTGGAGAGCAGCCGCGCAAAAGGGACGATATGCGCATTGCTCTGGTGACAATAACATTGTGTAATTAGCACAACGTTCAACTTTTGATCGTCAGAAGGATAATGCTGCATGTCATCGGGTTATCTTGCGGATCTCCGCACCGCTCCAATCGAACTCGCCGGCGACTGGGGTCGCATGATCCCGCATGCGGCTCTGCAAGTCGTTGAGCGGATGCGTGCTGCTTGCCTTGATGGTTTTCGCCTTGTTTCAAACGACCAACCCAACCGCTTACGCGTTGAGGAGCGCACCAGCGGCCCTCCCGCGATCTGGCTTCACAAGGACACAATCGACCTCGCCTGGATTGTCGTCGACATTGGGGAACGGGATTGGTCGAGGCTCGCCTATCAGTTTGGTCACGAGTTGGGACACGTGACATCCAACTCATGGCGGCCGGATGCCAAGCCTGCAGCACCCAGCCAATGGCTAGAGGAGGCCCTGGTAGAAGCCTTTACGCTGCGAGGTCTCTCCCTGTTGGCGGATAACTGGTCGCGCGATCCTCCGTTCAAGGATGACAGTGGTTTTGGCGCCGCCGTTGCGGTCTATCGACAAGACGCTGTCGAGCGCTACGGAAAATTGGCGACTGAACAAGGTAATTCAAAGAATCTCAATGCCTGGTTCAGGCAGCATCGTGCCGCGTTGGAGGCAGACCCGTGCCTCAACGCGTTTGCACAAGCGGCATCGCTATTCATCCTCGAAGAATACGAGCGCAACCCGGCCACCATGGAAGCGCTTGGCGCGCTAAACCGATGGGATGGCCGCAGCGCTATCCCGCTCGAGCAATATCTGGAGGCCTGGAAGGACAGCTGCAAAAAACTGCAGGCTTCGCCAGCATTGCCCCATCGGCTTCAAGAACTTCTGAGCTGACGGTGGACTAGCGGGGTTGGGCGAAGTGGCATTTTTCGAGCAAGCCGTCCGGTATTTGCGGCGTCTACATCGACGCTTGCCTTCGTATCCTTCAAATTCCATCAATCGAAGAAGGTTTGAGGAGACGCGTAGAGGACAATCTGCGTTTTGCAAAGGACCGGATTTCCGAAAGGGTCAAGCTTGCGGATGTAGTCCAGCAGCCCGCCGCAACGCGTCTTCTTCCCAAAGTGCTGATAGCAATCCTCGCTAAGAGCAAAGCCGGTGACCTGCTCCCCTGAAACGCCCCCGGTTTTGAGTTAGGGTTCTGTTCTCCACCGAGGAGACAGACGATGCGTAAAGGCAGGTTCACGGAAGAGCAGATCATCAAGGTCTTGAAGGAACACGCTGCCGGAATGTCGGCGAGCGATCTGTGCCGCAAGCACGGCATCAGCGATGCGACCTTCTACAAGTGGCGGTCGCGCTATGGCGGGATGGAGATCTCCGACGCCCGCAAGCTGAAGGCCTTGGAAGAGGAGAACCGCAAGCTCAAGAAGCTGCTGGCGGAGTCGATGCTAGACGCATCGACACTGAAGGAGATGCTCGGAAAAAACTTCTGACGCCCAGCTTGCGGAGACGCGCTGTGACCTGGGCGATCGATGAGAAGGGCTACTCGCAGCGGCGGGCCTGCGGGCTGGTTGGCCTGCAACCGAAGACCTATCGCTATGCCCCGACGAGACCGGACGATGGTCCGTTGCGAGCCCGGCTGAAGGAATTGGCGTCGCAACGTCGCCGCTTCGGCTACCGTCGCCTGGGGCTGCTATTGGCTCGGCAAGGGGTCCGGATCAATCGGAAGAAGCTGTACCGGCTCTACAAGGAGGAGCGGCTGAGCGTGCGCAAGCGTGGTGGCCGCAAACGGGCACTGGGCACCCGGGCGCCGATGACGATCCCGCAGGATCAGAACCTGCGCTGGTCGCTCGACTTCGTGATGGACACGCTGGTCAGTGGCCGGCGCTTCCGTGTCCTGACCCTGGTCGACGACTTCACCCGGGAATGCCTGGGTCTGGTCGTCGACACCTCGCTCACCGCCCTGCGTGTGGTGCGTGAGCTTGGCCACATCATTGAAAGCCGGGGCTGCCCACGCATGATCGTGAGCGACAACGGCACCGAGTTCACTTCAAATGCGATCCTGGCCTGGCAGGAAGAACTCGGGATCGAGTGGCACTACATTGCGCCCGGCAAGCCGATGCAGAACGGCTTTGTCGAAAGCTTCAACGGCCGCCTGCGCGACGAGTGCCTGAACGAGCACCTGTTTGCCAATCTCAACGAGGCTCGCCGGATCATCGAAGAGTGGAGGATCGACTACAACACCAACCGACCGCACACGAGCCTCAACGGGCTCACACCGACCGAGTTTGCAACCCGCCCCAACAGGGGCCAAACCCAGAACAGACTCTCCTTATAAACGAGGGCAAATCGGGGAGCAGGTCACGCGGCCTGATCTGAACGTCTCCGGCGGCGGCGCCTCATGCTTAGCATGGACGACCCAATCGGACCGACGCCGGGAATCGTCGCGATCCACCTGCTGACATCATCCTCGCGATGCCACTTCATCAGCTTGGCCTCGATCTTCGGCAGGCGAGCTTGGACAGCGGCGTACTCGTCCGCCTGAAAGCGGAAGAGATCCCGCGCCATTTCCGGCAGGCTATCGTCTTCGAGCACACGTTTGATGAGTGCCGCGACGTTCTGCCCGCCCGCGGGGCCGACGATACCAAATTCAGCGGCATAGCTCCTGAAAGCATTGGAGAGCTGCGACTTTACGCTGACCAGGCGTTCCCGCACATATCAACATGCAAGCCGCTTGCCGTTCCTTCGACTTCACCGGTACGAACCGCATATGGGCCGGGTGACCGCCTCGCACAGTGCCTCGGCGTCGGCCGCGTCGTTATTGCCGCGCTTCACGTAGGCCCTCACGTATTGAGGAGGAATTAGCTTTATCGCGTGCCCGAACGATTGGAGCAGGCGCCCCCAATGGTGCGAGCCGCCGCAAGACTCTATGGCGACGAGAACCGGCGGAAGCCGCTCGAAGTAGCGGATCATCTCGGCTCGCCGAAACTGGCGCCGGACGACCACTACCTCATTCCGATCAACACCGTGAAGCTGGAATGCTGACTTCGAGGTATCCATGCCGATCCGAATGGGAAGATTCATCAGACTTTCATCTCATCTTTCTGTGACGCCAAGAGCGCCATCAAACCGCGGGGATGAGAGGCCGTCCACACCAGCACTTATTGCGACATTGAAGGTCACTACGCGATTCTGACTATGGACCGGTCCTACTATCTCGGTGGCGTTGCCGTTGTCCTGCTACTTCTTGCTTATCACCTGCATGGCAGGCTGTTCAGAAGGCATACGCTGCGGGACGAGAAACTGAATCGACTCATCAATGAACGCTCGATCGCAGCATTTCATTTTGTCCGCTTACTCACCGGGCGATCGCGCTAGGCGTATTGGCCCGCCTGCGTGACCTCGAGCGCGGCGCAAATCAGACGAACCGGATAGGTATCGCGGTAATCTTCGATGAAGCGGAAGCTCGTGTCCGGGTTCCGAAGATCGCGTTCAATAGGGCGCTGCATGCGCAGCCGTTCATTCTCTTGGCGCAACCGGGCGATCTCCGAAGCTTGGTCCGCCGACATCGGCGTCGTTTGCGTGGTGGTGCGCAACGTCGCCGACGTCGGCTTGCGCCAGACCTGATCCACCCAGCGCCGCAGCACCGCCCCACTCAAATCGAGTACTTACCGACCGATTGAACGACCGCCCGACTACATGAACTCAACTGCCGGCTTGCAATCCTTGGCAAACGACAGATGTTGACGTTCCATTCGACACCTACGGGCTCATGGGCCCTGATGTCCACTTATTTGGAGGAAGTTGATACCTCAAACACATTCGGCACTCGACCTGAATCTAATCAGTCCTGCGGCTATCCTGGGTCTCCAGTCCTAGCCGACGTATCGTCTCCTCTTAGCCTCGATGTCCATTTGCGGTATGGGTGCGCCAAAAGTGCTAGGTATCCTGATGGCATCGGATGATCGACGCCAAACGTCTTCGGCCTTCGCCCCTGAGGAAGGTAGACGCTTCCGAACATCAAATCGTAGAACGAGATCATTCCGGCGAAATTCTTATCTCTGGCTTCCATCTCGGAGCTGTGGTGCCAATGATGAAATTCGGGAGATACCAGAACGTAGCGTAGCGGGCCGTAGCTCAAGCGCACGTTGGCATGCACAAGATAGGCCTGCCAGTAATAGATGAGAAAGTAAGTCCCGATCGCTTCGGTGGAAAAGCCGAGCGCATAGAGTGGAAACATCGAGCCGGCCTTCATGAATGCCACATCGAGCGGATGCTGATGAACCGCAGCGAGCCAGTCCAGTTCTTCAACGGCATGATGAACGGCATGGATGTGCCACATGGCGGGCACGGCATGCAGGATGCGGTGAGTCCAATAGACCCCGAAATCCCCGATCAGGATCACGAGCAGCACTTGGACCAGATAGGGGAACCCGTCGATCGCCTGCTTCACCGCCGTCGGCAGCAGTGATTGATTGACCAGAATGGCGATCGCGACGATCACGATCACGCCGAGCAAGATCAGCCACCCGTTGACGAACTGGAAGGCCATATCGGTCAGCAGGCCGCGTCTGAAAATCTTCTGGCGCCGCGCAGCGAACAGTCGCTCGATCGGAACGAAGATCAAAAGCGTCAGCAAAAATTTGCTCAGTCCAAATAGCTCGTCCATTGAAATGGCCGCCTAGGGAAATGACGGAAGCCTACCACTTGCCTCCAAATCCGCCAATCGCTGCAAGGCGCGAAGCGATTGCTTCAGTTCGCGCCGGCGATCAGGAGGAGGTTGTTGAGGACGGGCGTCGAGCAGAAGGCCACGACCAGGGCCACGTTGTAGATGTTCTTGGCGCGCCCGAGCAACCACACCATGAAGAGCGTTAGGCTGAGCTTGGGCATGAGCCACCACACCCCGAGCCAGGTCTGAGCCAGCCGCATGACCGGGTTCGCCTCGCCCATTCCAAGATCGAGGATCACATTCGTCGTCACAAGGTCGGCGCACCCCAGCAACAAGCAGGAAAGCAACAGGAGCGCCTTAACCCAGTTCGCTCTGAGGCCTTCGATGCTGAAGATGCCCGGCTTGGTCATATCAAGGGATCCTGAGGCAATGGCGGGGTCAAACGACTCGGTGAAAGGCGCAATTGGGGTGTGTCTAAGCCAAAAAGCTTTATATTTCTCTTAAGCTTCGGGCGGGCTCAACCAAGGGCCCGGCACTTGAATGGCGCCACCTCTCAATTGTTCCTGCCAATGGCCGGCTAGACCGCCGTGCCGCCCTGTGGCTTGTGCCGTGGAACTCTCGTGGTGCAGCAGATTGCCCTGAATCGCGCGGGATAGCGGGGCAGAATGCCACCGATCGTGGTCCTTTCCGGCTCGCCCTGCTCGAGCGGCAGTCAGCCACACATGGTTAAAAGCTGGTGATTAAAGCCGCCCTGCCGGTTAAGGATGGCTGCGGGTTGCGCATGATCCCACGAGCGAGTTGGGGTAAGAAAGCGAAGGAAGTCCCGCGAAAATCGCGGCTTGCACTCGATCGAGGTTTAAGGAAAAATACGTTTTTCAGCATCCGGATGACGGATGTTCTACCTTTTTGTCCCGTTGTTTATTGGCAATTGATTTTCGCTGGCGACGCCGAAGGGCTGCCTGACCGACCAAAAACTACATTTCAATCGGCGAGTCATTTTTCATGTCGAGTGAGATTGCACACGCAGCCCTCTACCTGGTGCTGTTGCTGGGAGTCATCTACGGCAGTCGCCTGGTGGAGAAGAAATGGCCGATCGCCGACGTCCCTACTCCGAATTTCAAGTTGATTGGCTCGCGGTCATTGCCAACCCCGGATTGTCGATCTCGCTCGCTGCAATCGTCGCAGGCAAGATAGCGAGCATCACGGGAGTTGGCTGGATTCACTTGCCGACGGAAGGCTACTGGTGGTTCGCATCCCGCCCGGCCGCTTCGTGACCTGGATCAACAACCCACAATGGCATCGCATCCATCATTCGGTTGAGATGGAGCATCAGGACAAGAACTTTGCCGCCTTCTTCCCGTTCTGGGATATTCTGTTTGGCATGGCGTGCGTCCCGAAGCAGGACGAGTATCTGCAACAGGGCTCGTGCCTGCCGAACGCGTGGACATCATCAATAGCGTGATCTGGCCAATCCGGCATTTGCGGCGTCGAGCGTCCAGCAATGAATTGGGTTAAAGGTCTCCAGCGCGTTCATCACCGCGAGCATGAACTGAATCGATGATATGAGCTCGATCCTGCCGCACCGGTTCGCGCGTTGACGGACATGCATTGATTGACGGACGAGCTTTTTCGGGTCGATATCCAGAGATGACCGACCACGCTCATCAGCTGGACTTCCAGGCCCGGCCTCCTTTTACAAATGGCCTTCTCAACAATACCAGGCGAGATGATCGGGTGCCCTATATGGTCGTCACGGAGCGCTCGACCAATGCATTCACGATTTCATGAGCAAGCCCGAGAAGACGCGGCATCTCTACGAGATCCAGCCCAGGCCGCAGCCTCCTCTCGGCCCCGATGTGCTGTCGCCGGAGCACGTGATCGAGGTCTCCAGGCTTCGCAAGTTTCTCTGAGGTGCGCTCCAGCCCGCGATCTTGACGCGTCGCGTTCATCAGCGGACTTATCCATCTGTCGGACGCCGGATTGTTTGCCCATGCGGGAGCCGTTAAACTCACGCGACTCTCTGGATGGAGCATCGAGAGACGCCACGTGAGGTTCAATCTGGCGATCCTGAGCGTGCTGGCCGCAAGGCCCGAACAACGGATCCCGCTTGACGAGGTCAGCTGCGAAGTCAAGCGCATGATCGCCTCGGGCGATGGAGCTGCGCACTTGAAGCGCTCGTCCGAGCTTGGCGATGCCGATGTCTTCCAATACGGTTAGGCTTCGATCAACGAGGCCGGTTTGCAGATCACCGAGTCCGGTTTATCGCTATGGCGCTCGCTGGAAGCGTCCCGCGCCGAACAGGAACTCATCGCGCAACAACTCAGGAAACGGCACGCCGAGGGGCTGCGCGCCATTGTCGCTGACACAACCGATGCGCCCGGCAATGCTGCCCTCGACCGGAGCGACGACATCGATCCGGAGCTCCCCCGCCTGACGGATGAAGACCGTGCCGATCAAACCCTCAAGCCGTTCGACCGCTGCGCCTGAACGCCCCGCCGATGGCCCGATCATCCTCGAACCGGCGTTTGGCTCCATTCACGAGCCGAGCCGGGGCAATTCCCGGCTGTCGCGGCTGGTCGGCTTGGTCGGCGCCAGGATGCCAAAGTTCACGCGCGCGGCGTCGGCGTTCCACGGGCGACGTGCCGGATCGGAAGGCCAATGGTGGGAGAGGAATAACAGGGCTGGCCGTCGCATGTCTCAGCCTGATCGCGGTCGTTGCATGCGTTGCCACAGCGATTGCGCGGGTCAGAACGCCTCTCTGAAATCGGACATCACTCAGCTGCGCCGGGAGCTGGTTCCGCTGCTAACGTCTCGCACGGACCGAACAGGGCGAAACCGCGAGACGCGATGCCGCCCAGCAGGAAAAGGCACGGGGCAAGGCCGAGGCGGACAAGAAGCTGCTTGATGCCAGCAGCGAACAGGCCGCGCTCAACCTCTCGCGCGAGGAGAGCTGATCAGGGAATACATCAAGGCCTCTCCTACGGCCGGTGCCGGCGGGCCTCCGGTCAACGTCGGCGATCCCATCATCGGCGGGATGATTCCGCTGCCATCATCCCTGACGGAAAAGTGCCGCGACTTGTCGGTGCGAGATTTGCAACGCGTAACGGTGTCATCATTATCAGCGCGCGAAACAGCCGCCGCGTCGATGGCGTGCTGACCCCGAACTAGCCGTCGAGCTCTTGGCTGCCTTAACTGCTCCGACAGGTTGTGTTTCTTGAAACTGCGCGATGGTGCTATAATCGAACGAATTTTCTTTCGGGGGTCGATTAACCATCCCGGCGATCTCGTAGTCATTTCAGTAGTCGTTCTCAGCGGATTTCACAGGTGACTTCGGTGCTGTGGGCCGCATAGCAATTTAGAAACATCATGCCTTCTGCTGGCCAGGTAAACCTTCGAGCGATATCCGCACCTGCACTGCGTTTTGCGCCCGTGATCTATCCTGCGGCGCTTTTCCTCTCGGCGCTGTTGCTGTTCGCGATCGAACCGATGTTTGCAAAGATGGTGCTGCCACGGCTCGGCGGTGCCGCGGCCATCTGGTCGGTTGCAATGGTCTTTTTCCAGTCGGCGCTGCTGCTGGGCTATGCCTACGCCCACATGCTCAGCCGCACGCTGTCGCCGGGATCATCGGCTCTCATTCATCTGGGTCTGCTGGCAATTGCCGCCGTGACATTGCCGGTCGGCATCGCTCAAGGCTTCGAAACGGTGCCACAGCAAGGGCTCGAACTCTGGCTGCTGGCATTGTTTGCCGCCTCGATCGGCTTGCCATTCGTCGCGCTGGCCGCGACTGCTCCCCTGCTGCAAAACTGGTTCGCGGCGAGTGGGCATCCGCGGGCCGCCAATCCCTACCTGCTCTATGCGGCATCCAATCTCGGTTCGTTCGTCGGTCTCTTGACCTATCCTTTCGGTGTCGAGCCGCTGTTGACGTTACATACGCAGATCCAGCTGTGGTCGCTTGGCTACGTTCTCTTGACGTTGCTGATCGTGGTTGCGGCGGTCATCGTGGCCGGCGCCGGCAAGCCCTCGATCAGCCAGGCGAGCGCGGATGCGGCCACTGCTCCCATGATCGCGGAGCGCGCGATGTGGAAGGTGCTCGCTGCGATCCCCGCCGGTCTGGTGGTCGCCGTCACGGCGGCGATCTCGGTCGATCTGGCAGCAGCGCCGTTCCTCTGGGTGTTGCCGCTGTCACTTTATCTTCTGACCTTCGTGGCGATCTTCCGCGACCGTGCCTGGATTGCGCACGAGCCTCTTTTGAAGCTGGTGCCCTTCGCCGCAGTAGCCCTCGTCGCAGCCGCATCTACGGTGGTTCGGCAATATGTCGGCATCCTGCTCGCGATCCATCTCGCGAGTTTTCTGGTGATCGCACTCGCTTGTCATGGCGAGCTCTACC
Organism: Bradyrhizobium sp. USDA 3240; assembly: GCF_054063295.1. Classification (NCBI taxonomy): domain Bacteria; kingdom Pseudomonadati; phylum Pseudomonadota; class Alphaproteobacteria; order Hyphomicrobiales; family Nitrobacteraceae; genus Bradyrhizobium; species Bradyrhizobium sp. USDA 3240. Next base: position 7,685,815 of record NZ_JBSSGD010000002.1, on the reverse strand, counting down.
GTCGCCGACCGCAACCGGCGCGTCTGACGGAATTCTACCTCTGGACATCGTTCGGTGGCATGATCGGCGGAATCTTCGCCGGTTTGATCGCACCGCATGTATTCAGCGGCGTCGCCGAGTATTCCATCCTGGTTCTGGCTGCGCTGCTGGCAATGCCCGGCGCGCTTGAGGGTGGGTTGGGGCGATTTCTGCGACAAAGTGGTCCCGGTCTAGCGTTGGCCATGTTGATCCTCGGCGCCGAACCGCTGCACATTCGCCTTTCAGCCAGTTTCGCGATGCCGATTGAGATCGTGCTCATCGTCCTGGCCGGCGTCATGGTGCTGGTGCGCCGGCACCAGGCCGGGTTCTTCGGCCTTGCCGTGCTCGCCTTCATGATCACCAAGCTCGATCCCTTGTTCACACCGATCGAGCAAGTGCGCAGCTTCTTCGGTGTTCATCGCGTGGTCGAGGACCGAACCGGGCAATTTCGCCTTCTGATGCACGGCACGACCTTGCATGGAGCGGAACGCGTACGCAATCCGGATGGAACGCCGGTCAGCGGCCGGCCCGAACCCACCACATACTACTATTTTGGCGGGCCAATCGGCGACGCCGTAGCAGAAACCCGCCGCGCACAGGGACGGTTGACACGCGTCGCAGCCGTCGGGCTCGGCACCGGCAGCCTTGCTTGCCATCGCCACGACGGCGAGGAGTGGACGTTCTTCGAGCTTGACCCGCAAGTGGTCAGGATCGCACGCGATCCGGCGCTGTTCCGCTTCCTGTCGGAATGCGGAACGGATATCCGCATTGTGCCCGGAGATGCACGGCTGACCCTGGCGGCATCCGCGGAGCGCTATGATCTGATCGTGCTGGACGCCTTTTCCTCCGACGCGATCCCCGTGCACTTGATGACGCGCGAAGCGTTTGCCGGCTATCTATCTCACCTGTCCGAACACGGCGTCATCGTCTTGCACATCTCGAACAGGCACATGGCACTGCGTCCGCCGGCAGCTGCCATCGGCGACGCCGAAGGTCTCGCTGTTTTCGCCAAAGCGCAGCTTCCACCTGATATGACAGACGACGACATGCGCAATCCAGCGGACGTTGTCGTATTTGCCCGGCATGAAAGCGACCTCGGCAATCTGCCGAGGCAAGGATGGACGCGCGTCGATCGCGGCTCGCGAGCTGCTTGGACCGATGACTACGCGAATATTCTCGGCGCCGTTCTCGATGCAAAGCTCGGGCGCTGGCTCGGTCGCTGATGAACGATCTTGCGCCGCGCGACTATCGGCCTACGGCTGATTGTTCGGCGGTGTCTCGATGAACTTCCGGCTGCCGTTGTCCAGCTTAAGGTGCCCCAATCCGGATCAGGAAACGCAAACCGGAACTTTCCTGCTAGCGTCGAGTTGCCGCAACCTCATCCAGATGATCGGGATCAGTGTGGCGCACATGAATGGACTAACGGGTACAAGCGCGATCGGGAAAGCATATCCCAGCAGAAACATAATGCTGATGCCGAGTCGGAGCGATCGTTGATTTGATCGCGGAGTGAACTCATCGGCGCTCATGATAAATACCAACGCGACCAACAGGATCTGCATATCGTAGATGGCAAAGTATGGGGAAATCAGAGGCGTTGCCGCAAGCAGGCAGGCGGCTTTGATGGCGAAGTCCACATTGCGCCGCCACATGATCAGCACCCAGACCGCGGCGGCCGACGCGACGAATATCTGCAGCGACATGGCCACCCCGTAGCCAAAGCCGGCAAGCCGAAACAGGCCATAGATACTCTGCAACTTGTACCACGGCAGCGCGCCCGTGAGGTGAAATTGTGTCGTCGCGAAGGTTGCTGCTTCACGAAATCCCACGAACGTATCCCAGCCGAAGATTGTCCCAGACAGCAGCAGGAGAGCGGTTGCCATCAGGGAAGCTATCAGGACAACACTCCAACGGCCGGTGGCGATCAGTACGAAAGGAAGCAGGACGCCGTATTGAGGCTTGAAGATGAGTAGCGCGATCAAGAAACCACTGACGACTGGGCGCCTATCCAAGAGCATCAAGGCGCCACCCAATAACGCGGCCGCAAGCAGGGAGCTTTGGCCCGCAAGGAAATCGTAGACGACAGGCGGCGCCGCCAGTGCGAGCAGCAGCGTCCCTAAACGCGGCCGAATGGAGCAGACGACTGACAGCCAGCAAAACAGCTTTGCTGCGCTCCAAACCCAGAAGGCAGCCGTAAAGGGCAAGAGCGCCAATGGCGCCAGAACCAGAAAAAACACGGGTGGATAGAAAAACGGAACCGGCATTTTATCATATGAATACGGCGCATGATCTGCCGGCTGCATCTGAACAAGCATCTGACGCAGTTGGGCCCAATCATAGGCAGTCGCCGCATGGCCTTCGAGCGCCATAGAGCCGGCGGCCCAAAAGCATGAGAAATCGATCCCTGGATGACCGGCCCCACTGATGAACATCAGGGTTAGAGCCAGCATCGTCATACTGAGCAGGACGAGGAAGGCAATCGCCTGCGCTCTATCCTCGCCGTCTTCGTGCGAACTAGCCCAAATCATGAAAAATCGCGCTTTGGCTTATAGGCGCAATCTACCATCGGATTTTCTGGTGCGGCAACGGATTGGGTACCCGTTAGTTAACGGAAAGTCCCATAGGCCTCCAAGACACGACCGGCGCTCTTTGAATTGGCACGCGCCTTTCCTGACGTGGCCAGCGATCAATTGCCCTCCGCCGATCGATCGCATCGGCCCGGTGCAACAGGTCGAAACCCGATAACGTGTCCTACTGTCCCGGATGTCCTTGCTGCGCGCGAGTCGAATGAGCCGCGCATGCTTTGACGATCACCGATTTACCAAATGGGTGCCTGTTCCGTTGCTCAACCAAGGAAGCCAATGGTAGATTGGTTGCCATTGCAAAATCTAGACGAATTCTTATGAGCAGTTTGGGCATCGACCGCCACGGTCAATCTGATCGTTCAGAACCGCTAGACGCACTCCGGGGCCTGGCCATTTCGCTGGTCATCGCCTACCACTACTTCGAGTTCAAGTTCGGAATATTCGGCGTCAACCTGTTCTTTGTTCTCAGCGGCTTTCTGATCGGCGGCATTCTCCTAGATAGCCGCGAACAGCCCGGCTATTTCTCATCATTCTACGGACGGCGCGCTTTTCGCATCCTGCCGTTGTATTGGCTTCTGCTATTGATCGCGCCGCCGGAACATTGGGGCTATTATCTGCTTTTCATTCAGCAAGTGCCTTGGCTGCTGTTCGGGTATCCGATTCATGACCCGACCTTCGTCACATGGTCGCTCGCCGTCGAAGAACAGTTTTATCTGATCCTCCCGATACTGATTTCCTGGCTGCCGCGGCCTTGGCTGATCCGCGTGCTTTGGGGGGGCGTCCTGCTCGCGCCAGCGTGGCGCTGGCTCTTTGATGCCTATTTGCACGGCCCGTCCTGGCTGTCCCTGCTGCCCGGTCGCCTGGATGAGCTATTCGGCGGCGTGCTGATCGCCTGTTTGATACGTGGCTATTGCCGCTCCCGCACCACGTGGGCAATCCTGGCCCTCATCCCACCGGTTTGCGACGTTGCTCATTTCGCACTGGCAGGCTCCATCGCCGCTCTCTCGGTGGTGTCGTTGGTGTGCTGCGTTGCGGTCTGGTCGGCTGCCATCACGGAACGGCCCGTGATGCTTCGTCCGCTGATCTGGATGGGGCGCCGCTGCTATGCCCTCTATCTCTTCCACATGCTGGTGTACACGAAGCTGCTTGGCTTTGAGGTTCCGTTCTCCGCCTTCATCGCCCTGCCAATCGTGTGCGTCCTTGCGGAGATGAGTTGGCGCGTGATCGAGGCCCCACTCATCGGCTATGCAAAAAGACGCTTCGCAAGGATGGGCTCGGGGGGCATCGGGATCGTCGGCGCGACTTAGAAGCCGGACCGGTGAGCTTGAGTGGCTACTCAGGCCAATCCTCATCGACCGAATCGACTGACCGATGAACGCATCGGCCGCATGGACCTGAAGCGCGAGAAAGACCCATTGGATCACACGTCTGCGTCCGGAAGCATCATGAGAATCCGGTCGCCATCGCGCGGCAATCATCTTACGGCTGATTGTTCGGCGGCCGCTCGATGAACTTCCGGCTTCCGTTGAGAAGCTCGAGGTTGTTGGCGATCACGGGGTTGCCCGGATCGAGTGAATACGCCCTCTCGAATTTTTTCCGCGCGCCGCTCAGATTGCCGCGCAGCATGAGCGAATAGCCCTGGTCGTTCAGAATCTGGACGGTCTCGCCGCCGATCCGGATTGCTTGCGCATAGGCCTGATCGGCAAGATCGAAGCGGCGGATCTTGTCATAGCTCGCCGCGAGCCCAACCCAGGCTGTCACGTCCTTCGGCGCCTTCTCGACGGCATCCTTGAAATAGCGCTGGGCGATACCGTAATTGCCGCGGTTGTATTGCTCGAGGCCCATCCGCACCGGCTCATCGGAGGGATAGTATTTGACGTCGGTCGGCTCCTGTACGGGATCGCCGCCCGGCGGATCGACGGGCGCGACGATCGCGGCCTCGCGCGTGGTGTAGTCGCAGGCTCCAAGACCGGTCGCCAAGCAGCAACAGATCAACGCCGGCACGAGACGACGCAATCCTCGTCCCGTTCCCCAAGTCCAGCGCATCTCTTGCACCCTTCGAAAATTCATCGCGAAACTACCTAAAACAGACCGCACGATCGGAACATTGCGTCAGCGCCAGAAGCGGGCCGAACCGCATCAGCTCGCCGTTACTTGCCCCCCACCCCGACGGCCACTGATCCTCCGGTTCCCGCCCCCAGTCCGGTCGTGTTGACATCCTGAATGGTGTGCGCTGGCGGCGGCTGGCCCATCGCCTTCGTCGGATCGCCCATGTCGGGAAGTTGATCGACCGGCCGGGTCGTGGTGCCGTAGCGTTTGACAGCCTCACCCGTCCGCCGCGCGTCGTATGCGATCCGGCGGTCGCCGACATAGGCCGGCCATGGGTGGATGGTGTGGGTGACCGCGTTGACTTCCTTGGCGTTGCCGGCACTCATCGTGATGGTGTCGGAACGCTGCACGTAGCGGTCCATCTCGTCATGCCCGTAGACGCCATAGCAGCCGCCGAGCAGGAAGGGGGCGAGCAGTGCCAGATATCGGATGGTCATCTCCCGCCTCCTCTAATTCAGGGTCTTCACGACCGGCTGGTCAACAACGACCGCCGGTGGTGGTGCGGGAATGACCGCGTTGGGCGCGATGATATGGCCATAGGGTCCCTTCACGTCGCCGCCGGAATTGACATAGTCGTTGTAGCGCTTGCGGACTTCCATCTGGCCGTTGAGGAAGAAATCGACGTCATTGGCCGGCAGCCGGGAGTCGAGCGGCGATGCCAGTTGCTGGCCGGGTGCGGCCGGAGCAACGAGGCGCGGCGTCACGATGATGACGAGGTCGGTTTCCTGCTGCTGGTACGACTTGCTGCTGAACAAGGCTCCAAGCACCGGCACCGAGCCGATCCACGGCAGTTGCGAGACGTCCTGCTGGTTCTTTGTCTGCAACAGGCCAGCGATGGCAAAGCTCTGGCCGTCGCGCAATTCGACCGTGGTGCGCGCGTCGCGCCGGGTCAGCGCCGGGATCGTGGTGCCGGCGATGGTCACAGCGTTGGAGAAATCGAGCTCGCTGACCGAGGGCTCGACGCGGAGGTTGATCACGCCGCGCGACAGCACGGTAGGCACGAACGCCAGCTCGACGCCGAACTTCTTGTAATCGATGGTCACGGTCGGCAGCGAGCCCGCGACCTGCGTCGAGGCAACCGGCACCGGGAATTCGCCGCCGGCCAGGAAGCGCGCGGCATCGCCCGACAGCGTGGTCAAGTTCGGCTCCGCCAACCGGCGGGCCAGTCCCTTGGTTTCCAGTGCGGTGATCAGCAGGTCCACCGAGCTGCCGTTGCTGGTCCTCAGGATGCTGGTCAGCAGGCTTCCGAATGGAGGCGTAGCTACGCCGCCGGCGGTGGTGGCGAGCGTGTTGGCCGTTCCGAGCAATGGAAGGCTGCCCGTTGGCGGAGCGCCGACGCTACCGTTCTGACCACCGATCGGCGCTCGACCGATTACATTGATCCCGCCCAGCCCCGTATTGCCGACGTTGGTCCCGTTGGCGTTCGCCGCGTAGAGGTTCACGCCGAGGTCGCGTCCCGCCTGCCGGTTGACTTCCAGGAAGCGCACCTCGAGCATCACCTGCTGCGGCGCTGCAACGCTCATCGCGTTGACCACGATGCCGCCCTGCGGCACGCTGCCCTGGGCAATCGTCATGGCCCGCTCGGCGGCGACCGCATCGGCAGCCATTCCGCTCAGCACCACCTGGCCTTCGGACGCGGACACCTTGATGCCGTGGGTACCCGTACCATTCTGAATGTTCTGCTGCAGGTTGCCGATATCCAGCGTCACCTCGACATCCAGGATGCCGATCTGCTTCATCCCGCTGTCGAACAGGATGACGTTGGTGGTGCCGGTCTTCTTGCCCTGGACGTAGATCAGGTGGTCGCTCAGCGACTTCACGTCGACGATCTCGGGCGAGCCCGCGACGATCGAGGAAAACGCCGTGTCGACCCTGAAGGTGCGTGACTTGTTGACCGTCACCTTAACCTGCTGGACGTCGCTCATCTCGCTGACGAAGACGCCGCTGGATGATGGCGCGCGCCGGTCCGCGGCGGCTGCGGGATCGATGCAATGAAACAGGGCGATCGCAGCGCCAAACGCCATCGCGCTGAAGGCGACCAGCCCAAGTCCCGCATCGACTGAAACGCGACTTCCCATCATGCCATCCCCTTCGCCGCGTCTCCGCGGCGATCCCCGTAAATCTACGGCCTCGGCGTCCCGATCACTCCCGTTCGTGCACCACGCCGGAGAGCTTACAGTTTGTCCGACTACAAATAGTTACTTGCGAATTCCCATTCCCCGGCGCGCTGATCCGAAGCAAAAGCGCAACTCGCTCCAGACGCCGGGCCGCTAATGACAGCTTGAAGATCATCCTCCGCTACGCGTCTTGATTGCAAGGAAAGAGCCCATTCGAATGATGGCAACCCCTGAGAAAACTCTCGGATGTTGCCAGCGCGCACCACTTCCCTGACCCGCTTGGGCTATTTGCCGGCTGCCCAACAGGCCGCGGCCGATCCTGCGGCGGGGGGCGCGGGACAGCCCCAATCAGCCACGACAAATCGGGCCCCCTCAGAACGGAATCTTGGTCGTCACGCTCGGCGCGTTGAGCTTGGTGCCCCAGATCGGCATCAGCATGGTGAAGCTCGGCGAGGATGCCGTCACGACGATCGGACTGCTTGCTGCCGCCGGGACGCTCAATGTCGGCGTCAGACCGCCAGCATAAAGAAAAGGAGCGATCGCCTGTTTCGCCGAGGTCGACAGCGGATCGCCGCCGCAGCTGGTCGGCGAATTCTTCTGGATCACGGCGTTCGAATAGCAGTTGATCATGACGGCGCGGGCACCGGCATTCGCGAGCGTCCGCAACGACTGCAGCGTGATCGCATAGCGCCCGAAATCAAAGATAGCGAAAATCAGGGTGAGGAGCGGCACGGCGATCAGACAAAACTCCAACGCCGCGACGCCGCGCTGATCGAGCCTTCTCATCACTGCACCAACTGGACGTATTGGGGCGGGGTCGATACCTGCTGTATGGACGGGCAACCGGAACTGTCGAGCGTCGCATTGCCGTTGAACGCGACCGACTTGGCGATCAACTCGCCACAGCTTTTCCCCCCACTGCCAACGCTGATCGTCGGATTACCCTGAAACGTCACCGCCGCATTCGGTGCGTAGATGTTTCCGGTCAGGTTGATGTTGCTGTTTCCGCCGAACTGCACGCCCGTCGATGAAGCATAGTAGATCGACATGTACTGGAACAGGTTGGCGCTGGACTGAAACGCTGCAGGAAGCGAACTGGTGCTGGGCGCCGTCGACGGTCCGGTGATGGTAACCGTGCCACCTCCCTTCGTGTCGAAGCTCGCTCCCGGCAACAGGATCAAGGTTACTCCTGAACCTGTGATCGCGGAGCCGCCCTTGAGGGTCAGGGTACCCGAGATGAAGTACACGCCGGCACTCAATGTCACAGCGGTGTTGCCCTTCGTGCTGACGCTGTCATTCACGCATGGGGTAGCGGCCGTATAGGGAAGGAAGTTGCCCGATGAGGCGCCGTAGGTTGTGCACGACGTGAGACCGCATTTGGTCGGCAGCGAGGGGTTCGCTCCACACAACGTGGTCATGGCGGTATCGAGGGCCGAGAACGGATTTGGAACCGGAGGCGTATAAAGGAACGCCTTGCTGCAGAACGTTGAGCTGCCCGAACAACCGCCGGCCGCAGACAACGATCCGGTGAGAGTCATGCCGCCGCCGGTGAAGTCGATCGCGTTGCCGGCCTGACTGTTCGAAGCCATGCCGCAATTTTGCGCATTGATGTTGGGGCTGCCCTGGAAACTCAGAGAGCCTGTCAAGGCCAGGACGCAGGGTGAGCTTGTCAAGCTATTGACCTTGGCAATGGCGACCGCACCGATCGTGATGGTGGAAAGCCCGAGCACCTTCGCCAGATAGGCCGGCTGCGTCTGGGTGACGGTGGCCTGAACGAAGCAGTTGGCACCGCCCGTACAACTGGTGCCATTCCAAGCCGCGAGCTGGGCGATCGTGACGCTCTGCGATATTCCGCTCGGAAGGCTCGTCGAACATTTGGAGCCTGAATAAGATGAATCGCCGGAGTTGCAGAACGTGTTCTGCGCGGCGAATTGCTTGCCGCTATCGACGACCGTGGTCGTCGTGGTGCATGTGGATGCCGAATTCAGACACGCCTGCTGCAAGGCGCCCGAATAGGCGGCGGCATCGGCAGCGTTCTGCGCGCGTTGCTGGGTAACGTACCACGACCCGGCCTCGCCGCCGATCGCGACCATGCCGAGCAGCGGGATCAGCGCGAGCACGGTTGCGAATGCGGCCGATCCTCTGCGGCTACGGAGCAGGTTACGCATGGGACCCTCCTATTGAAACCGTTCGGTATAAGGCAGAGTGAACGCACAGGTATTGCCATTACCGCTGTTGCACAGCACCGATCTCAGCACCATCGGGTTCAAGGTCACCGTCGTGCTGTAGGAATAGAACTTTGGCGACACGGTGTTGGTGCTGGAGCACACGGCAGTGCCGCACATCACCTGGAAGCTTTGAATTGGGTAGCGGCTATCGGCCTTGGCGATTGCGGTCGACGCCCAGGTCGAGGTGCTCGTCACGTCCGGCGGCGGTGAGTACTGAATGGACTGCCCGAATGCGCGCAGCGCGTCCCATGCCGTCGCATACTGGTAGCAGGCGACCGCAAGATCGGCGAACGGCACCAGGATCCCGATCATCAGACTAGTGAAGACGAACAGCATCTCGAACGCGACGGCGCCGCGCTGATCGCGGATCAGCGAACGTTTGCGTCTCACACGGATCTTCCGGCTGTACATGGCTACTCACCAGACATAGGGGATCAGTCGCCAGCGCGACGTCTCGTAGCTGGCGTATTCCGGAAGCGTGCGCCGAAGCACGTCCTCTTCGTAGTGAATCCGGCACACCTGGATGCCGATATGCAGGACCAGCAGGGCGACGGTCATCCAGCTTAAATGCTGCAGCACCACGCCCACGAACACGATCTCTTCGGACAGATAGAGCGGATGCTTGATCCAGCGGTACGGTCCGCTCTGCACCACCGAGCGCGCCTGCGGCACCAAGCTGAACGAGCGTCCGAGATGCCGGATGGTGACCAGGATCATGATCATGCCGGCCAGCACGCACACCGTCGAGATCAGGTTCGCGACCTCGCCTTCGGTCCTGTCGAAGAACGTGATCGTCCATGGCCAGTAGGTCCCGACGAAGGCTGCGATGCTCGGCAGCAGGCCTTCGGCCTGCGCCTTTGCCGGTGCCCGGATCAGCAGCAGCAGCGACAGCATCAGGTAGAACACCGCGGTGCAGAAGCTCGACACCAGCGACGGCCAGGGTTGACCGGCAGTCGTGCCGAGCTTGATCGTCACGATCAGTCCGAGCAGCAGGAACCAGGCGCTGCCCAGGAACCGGGTGATCCGGTCGTAACCCAGGTTTGTCGGCACGGTCATTGCACTTGTACTCATGGCTTACTTACCGATGCTGGCGAATGTACGGATGAGATGCAGGAACGGGCTCCCGCCGAGAATGACGAACATCGCGGGAAGCAGGAACAGCACCATCGGAACGGTGAGCTTGGCGCCGAGCTTGTGCGCGCGCTCTTCGAGCTTGGTGATGCGCTCCCGGCGGAGGTCGACCGCGATGCTGCGCAGCGCCTGACTGAGCGGCGTGCCGTATTGCAGGCTCTGGCTGACCATGGTGCCGAAGCGGCGCATGCCGTCCGACGTGGCGGCAAGCTTCTCGAATGCATCGGCGCGGTTGGGCAGGATCCGCAGATCATCAAGCAGTCCGCGCAGCACGTGATTGATGGCAGGATTGGTCTCCCGCATTTCCTCCGCGACGCGTTCGAGCGCGCTCTCCAGACCCATGCCCGCCTCACTGCACACCACCAGCAGATCGATTGTATCGGGCGTTCCGGCCCGGATGGCGGCATCGAAGCGGCGTTTCAGGACCATCAGAATCACGCGCGGGATCATGATCCCGAACGCCAGGCCGCACAGCGTGTAGATCATCACGTCGGTGAACGAGCTTCCGAGCAGCTGCGCGACAGTAAAGGCCGCGATCGGGAATGCAAACGAGCTGACCGTCTTGAAGCCGATCCAGATCGGCAGCGTGCGATAGTGATTGAAGCCTGCCGCCTGCAGCACCATGCGCAACTGGTCGACGTTCTCCTGTGCGTAGAAGCGTCGGTAGCGCGAGCCAACCGATGAAAGCCAGCCGACCAAATCGTTCGACGAGATCGATCGGTCAGGAATGCCGAGCACTGCGTTCGAGACGCGGGCGTCCAGGGCGCGGATATGGATCTCGCGGATGACCAGGAGGCAGGTCGCCGCCATAATCGCGACGGCAAGGGTGGCAAGACCGAGAACACCCGTCATAGCGTGGTTTCCCTTCTGACCATCCAGCGGATCACGAAATGGCCCAGCAGGACCGAGCACGCCGCATAGGCGAGCAGCACGTTGCCTTGTGGATCATACAACAGCAGATCCACCGACTGCGGATTGATCCAGTAGAGCAGCCCGCCGATAACCACCGGCGCGAAGGTGAGCGCGCGCGAGGAAAAGATCACCTCGCCCGCCAGCGCCCTGGCGCGGCCGGCCAGCGCAACCCGCTGACTGACCGTCTCGCCCAGCGTTTGCAGCGTTTCCGCGAGGCTGCCGCCGGTTTTCAATTGCACCGCGAGCGTGACCGCGAACATCGCATATTCCGGTACCAGCGTTCGCTGATACACGGCTTCCACCGCCTCCTCCGGCGATCGGCCCATATTCAGCTCGTTACAGACGATGGCAAACTGCCCGGATGTCGGTTGCGGCATCTCCCGGGCGATGGTCCGAAACGCCTCGTGAACCGGCAATCCCGACCGGACGGTACTGGTCACCAGCTGGACTGTGTCGGGAAGCTGCTGGAAAAGCTGATTTGCGAATTTTCGTTGCTGCCATCCGAACAGGCCACGCACCACCATGACGGCAACGACCGCCGCGGCGATACCACCATAGAGGCCGGGAAATTGCAGAAATCCGTTGAGGTAGATGACGCCAAACGCGGCCAGCGCTGCCCCAAGCAGCACATAGATCGAGCGCACCGGGTACACCATCTGGGGGTGATAATTCGCAAAGCGATTGAGCGTCCGCCAACGCGACGTCTTGGCCGCACGGCGGATCGACACCAGGGTCGCCGCTTCAGCCGTCGGCAGCGCGATCTCGAGCTGGCGATCCATTCGGCGCTGCCGCGAATCAAGCCACAGCGCATTGACGGTCGCGCACAGCAGCAGCACCAGGACGATCATCAAAGGCGTCGACATCAGATCTGCCTCATCGCTTCAGCCCAGGCTCTATCAAGCCCAAAATAGACGAGGCGGCTCTTGAATTTCGGGACCGCATTAGTGGACCGATAGGTGCCCGAGATTCGCCCGTGAATGTCTTCGTCCTTGTACTCGAAGAGCGCAATGTCGTTGGTGGTGATCACTTCGCCTTCGAGGCCGATCACCTCGCTGATCTGCACGATGCGGCGTTGCCCGTCCCGCATGCGCTCGACCTGCACGATGAGATCGAGGGCGGCGACGATCTGGGAGCGAATGGCACGCGACGGCAGATTGACCTGCCCCATCTGCACCATGTTTTCCACGCGGGTCAGCGCGTCGCGCGTGCTGTTGGCGTGCACGGTGGAGATCGAGCCGTCGTGGCCGGTATTCATCGCCTGCAGCATGTCGAATGCCTCGGCGCCGCGCACCTCGCCCACGACGATACGGTCTGGCCGCATACGCAGCGCGTTCCACAGCAAATCTCGTTGATTCACCTGTCCGGTGCCTTCGAGGCTCGGAGGCCGCGTCTCCAGGCTGATCACATGCGGCTGCTGAAGCTGGAGCTCGGCCGCGTCCTCGATGGTGACGATGCGCTCGCTGTGGTCGATGAACTGACTGAGGGCATTGAGCAGCGTCGTCTTGCCCGAACCGGTGCCGCCCGAGACCAGAACGTTGAGCCGGCAGCGGGATGCGATCTCCAGCAACTGCCCAATGGCTGCATTCATCGTTCCGTTTTCGATCATCCCGGCGATATTGTACCGCCGGCTCGGAAACTTTCTGATCGAGATACAGGGACTGTGGATTGCCAGCGGCGGCAGGATGATGTTGACGCGGCTTCCGTCAGGCAGACGGCAGTCGACCATCGGGCTGGATTCGTCGACGCGACGGCCGACCTGTGAAGCAATCTTCTGTGCAACAGAGGCGATATGGTCGTTGTCGCGGAAGCGGACCGCGACCCGCTCGAGCTTGCCGGCCCGCTCGACATAGACATTGCTCGGCCCGTTGATCATGATGTCGTTGATCGTCTCGTCGAGCAGCAGCGGACGAAGCGGCCCGTAGCCGGTCATGTCATCGGCGATCTCTTCCGCGAGGAAGAGCTGCTCGCGGCCCGACAGTTCCAGCCGTTCCTGATTGGCGATGCCGTGGATGATCTCCTCGATCTGCCGCCGCAGCACGTCGCGGGAGACGGTCGTGGCGACCGACGGCTCGATCTGTTCGATAACCCGCTCGCGCAGCGACGCCGACATCACCGGATGATGGGTGGAAGGCTGTTCAAGAGGCGGTTCATGCCTCGGCGCCGTTGCAAACAGGCTCGGCGCCGATGATGCTACGCTGGGTTCCACCTGCGACAATGGAGGCTGCACCGGCCGCACGGTCGGCGCCGCGGCCGAAGCGTCCGGCACTGCCGCAGGCATTCGCATTGGCATTTCGTCTGCGCGCCGTCCGAACTTTTTCATAGCCTGAGCCACCTCTTCCAGCCTGCCTTCTTCATGGCGCCAACGCCGGTGATCTCCCGCACGATCGGGGCGAGGTGACGCCGCAGCTTGGACACGTGCTTAAGCGCGGGAATGCCGAGGTTGACGGCCTGGGTCATGCCCTTGCCGAGATCCGGAATAATCATGTCCGGTTCGGCACCCAACGCCTTGACGATCGTCGCCCGCGGCAGGCCACCGGCGCGATCGGCGCGATTGAGCAGGGTAAAGACGCGGTCCTTGCCGGCGATGTTGGTGACAGCATTGCGCAGCGCATGGGCGTTGCGCAGGCCGGTCACCTCGGCTTCCAGCAGGACCAGCACGTGGCGTGACATCTGGATGACCGGATAGATCGATGCCGGGAACGGCACCGGCACGTCGACAACGACGTAGTTAAACCGCTGCCGGAGCAGGCCGATCACGTGCCGCACGCCCGCCTCAGTGATGTCGAGCTTCGCATCGAGCTCTTCGTCCCCGGAAATCAGGCAAACCCGATCGTTAACGTCGATTGCCGCGCGCTCCAGGAACAGCGTGTCGGCCCGCATCGGGTTTTCGAGCGCGATGCGCAGGCCCGGTCCGGGGCGTACACCGAGCATTACCGCGGTCTCGCCGCCCTGCAAATGCAGGTCGAGCAGCGCGACCTTCGCCTTGGTGGTCTCGGCCAGTTGCAGCGCGAGGTTGATCGCGACGCTGGTCGCGCCGGCGCCGCCCTGCGCACCGCAGATCGAGACCACATGTCCGCCGCGATCATTGTGAACGGGTGCGACGTCGCCAAGCAGTTTCGGACGCAGCTGGTCCAGGACCATATCGCGCGTGATCGGCGTCGGAAGGTACTCGGTAAGGCCGATCTCCATCAGTTCGCGATAGAAGGTGATTTCCCTGTTCTCGCCGATCAGGCATACCCGCACATCTGGCGGGCAGACGCTGGCCAGGCGCTCCAGCTCGGTGAAGGGATCATCGATGCCGCTGATGTCGGTCACCAGCGCGGTCAGATCCGTGTCGGTCTCAAGCATCCGTGTCGCGTGACGGATGGTGCCGCGCCGGATCACCAGATTGCTGCCCTCGAGGCCCTTGCGCAGCGCCGCAGCACTCAGCTCGTCGTTGACGAAGCAGACGATACGGTTGCGCGCAACAAGGGACGCCGTGCCTTCGGGTTGTTCCACGACTGCCATGCTCATCAACGCTTCTCCGGTCCCTTGCCGACGTCACCGGCCGCCGCTGTCGTCTGCGGTTCAGCCGCGAGCGCCCCGTCGCAGTTCGCACGGGCGTCATCATCAGCATCCTGCTTCCTGACCGAATATTGCTTGACCCCGGTCCCGGAATAGATCGCCACCGTGGTGCTCTGGCCGGCAACCGCACTCTGGCGCGCCAACTCGGGGGACACGTCGCAGCTCGATGTCGCACCGGTGTCGGTCTTGTCCCACTGCTCGGCCGCAGCGCGGATGACGAGCGAGAGCGTTCCCAGCTGCTTAGCGACGGCGACCTTCTTGACCTGATCCGGCTTAAGCTCGAGCGATACGGTTTGCGCCGTCTTGCCCGGGACAGCGTTGGTAATGGGGCGACCGCCCTGCGCAATCTCCTGGTCGATCGCGATCACGCGGACGTTCGACAGCACGGTTTCGCTGACGGCCCGCTTCACTGGATCCGCCTTCTCGAACAC
The DNA here is from genome assembly GCF_054063295.1 of Bradyrhizobium sp. USDA 3240. Lineage (NCBI taxonomy): Bacteria > Pseudomonadati > Pseudomonadota > Alphaproteobacteria > Hyphomicrobiales > Nitrobacteraceae > Bradyrhizobium > Bradyrhizobium sp. USDA 3240. The sequence continues at coordinate 7,670,720 of NZ_JBSSGD010000002.1, read as the reverse complement.
CTGGGTCAAGACCACGTCGACGTTATCGCCCGGCCTGATCAAACCGGAGACACCGGTCTCCTCGTCGACCTTGATGCTGATAGCGCGGCTGTCCGGCGCCAGGACGCTGGCGAGGAAGCCACGGTCTTTCGGACGCAGGATATCGTCGAGGGTAATGACGCTGCCGGCGTCGACGAACTTGCGAACCAGCGAACCGGGAAGTCCGGCCTTGGCGTCGGGCGTTTCAAGGATCGCTCCGACGGGGACACGGCTCGGTGCCGCCTGGCGCACGGCAAAATCTTCATCGCGCGCCAGTGTCCCCTTCGGTAGCGGACGTGTCGTGACAAAATAGCCTACTGTCGACGGTGCCGCGATCGGCTTTTCCGCGACCCCCTCCGCAACCTGGTCTTTCGGCCGGTTCAAGTTGAAGGCGATCATCCCGAGCGCCGTGGCCGCGAGCAATAGCACCATAATGATGGAGATGCGCAGAGCGGATGACATGTCAAAATCCCTTGCTCAAAATGGTCCAAATACCGCCGCATGCGATCGCGACCCCGTAAGGCAGCGGTGCATGCCGCAAATGCCGCCAGCGCTCGACTGCGTAGACCCGCCGCGCAAGCGACGATCCGGCGGGCGCCAGTCGCGGAGTTGGCAAGCGGCGCATTATCAGATGCACCGCGGCCAGAACGCCGCCGGCCAATGCGGTCGCTGTCAGCAACTCGATCACACCGGTCAGCGGCAGACCGATCGCCAGGGCAACCAGCAACTTGACATCGCCGCCGCCGATCGCTCCCCGCTGATAGATCACGAAGAGAACCAGAAGCAGAATTGTGGCGACAATCAGCGACTGGCCGATCTGCGTCGGACTGGTCAATTGACCGACGATCCCGAGGAACGCCAGCGCCAGACAGATTTCGTTTCGGATCAACCGTGTCGCGATATCGATCGTTGCGACATAGAACAACAATGCGATTTCCAGACACGAGGTCGTGGACGCAATCCAATTCATAAAATATGTGCCTCAGAGAAGGGGGGGCACAGAATAATGCCCCCCTCCGGGGCTCCGTCCTTCTGGACTTAAGCGCTGACCGCGTTGCTGACCGCGGTGCCGATCGAGGTGATCGAATCGCTCAGAATCTTGCCGATACCAGCAGTGGTACCGGTACCGAACGCAGCAGCAACTGCAGCGACGATGCAAGCGGCGACGATCACGTATTCGAACGACACGACGCCGTCCTTGTCCGTGCGCAGACGCTTCAACCCCTCGGTGATCTTGATATAAGATTGCAACATAGGAGAAGCCTCCTTCAGGCTTGCAAATCTGGTTGATTGCTGTCGGCCGAATAATCTGCCGACAGCATTCAACTGTCGGAGTTAAGCGCTGACCGCGTTGCCGACGGCGGTGCTGATCTTGGTGATCGAATCGCTCAGGATCTTGCCGATACCCGTGGTAGTGCCGGTACCGAACGCAGCGGCCACTGCGGCGACGATGCAAGCGGCGACGATCACGTATTCGAACGACACAACGCCGTCCTTGTCCGAGGCAAGACGCTTAAAGGCTTCGGTGGTCTGGACATAAAGCTTCAGCATAGGAAAATATCCCTTTTTGCGATTAATTTACATAAATATGTTGGCGGGCAAAATCCGGGGCCAACTAGGAACTGCTTATAATCTGAAGCAAGAAACCTGTCGATTGGTAATCGATTATTAACCCTACCGTGTCGCGGTCGACAGCCCTGCTTAGCCACTGCGCTCCGAAGACAGCGTGTAGAATCCCTTATTTTTACAGGGAATCCGTTCCTTCAAGATATTGCGGACGGCCTCCCCCGTGCGAATACGGTGACGGTCCCACAGTACAGAATTGAGTACGATTCCCGGAAACTAACGCCCCAAATGACGAGCTTACGATCCCGATCTGCCAGTTCTTCCCGCTGAGATCGGCATTCGCAAGGATCACACGTTTGAGCGAAGAGCTCTCAATATTCCAGGCTCTTGCGTTGCGGCCACCGTATACTCCGCCTCAGAATACATGCTGAGCAAGATCCTGCGAAAACGGCGTCCGCTACCTCACAATCCCGATCTACCGATCTTTCCCCGGAGCCCACTATCAACGCTCGAGGTCTCGAAATCCCTCCGAGCCGCCCGCAGCTCTCGGGGTTCGATTGTCGCCACTGCGCGACCCGCCAGCGGCGACCTGCTCGCGTCAGCCGGCGCTGCCAATTGCCTGCCGCGCTCTTCATCGAGGAACTGCGAATGGAGCTTCTGCATCTGCGCGTTTCGCTCCAACTGGGATATTGTCCTTGCTTGAACCGACCCTGCCAACGCCTTGTGCAGGGCATTCTCCCGATCGAGCAACTGGAGAAGGCAGCATCGGCGGACGAGGTCGGTCGCCTTTGTCACACAGGACGCCCTCGCCTCCGCGTTTGCGATCTGATCTGGCAAGGCGCTGCGGCAATCCGCGAGCCGGGCGCAGATAGGCAATATCAAGCCCCCCAGGACGAAAAGCCGAGACGAACGGTCGAGGCAAAAACCTGCAGCGGAAGCGGGTTGGACAATCTGCTGCGGTCAATCGGTCTTAAAGCCGCGCTGCCAATGAGAAAGCAAACCTCAAAACGCGAACGACCCCGGCGCGGGCGGCGCACCGACGCGCCATTCTTTCTCCCGGCCGAGTTGGTAGACATAAGGACCGGGAGTGTTTTTAGTCTATCCCCGAGAAAACCACTCGTTTCTGCCCTTCAGTGTACAGCCAGGACCGCAGGGGGTAGTCCCGTTCGTTTCGCCCGTGGCGATATCAATAATTCGCCAGGGCCGGGCATCATCGCGCTCACCCATAGTAATACTTCGCAATCTCGACGCCGACAAAAATGAGTAGCCAGAGGCCGATCGCGATGAAACAGACGGCCAAACCGCAGCCGTATCTTGAGGAAAGATCATCATCGCTCATGGGTCAGCTCGCCGGTACCTCGAGAACGTCGATCGCGCGCTTCACCTTGGCTCCCGTAAGGCGGTGAACGTAGAAGTTGAATTTTATGACTCGCGGAGAAATATTGCAGAAGACTAATTTATTCGCATAGGCGACAGCACATACCCCTTCGGTAGTAACCCTTCCCATAATTAGATCACGCCGCCAGCACGTATCTAAGCTTGTCGGCGTTGTTGTGCGTTAGCATTAGGCCATGCCCATCACGCGAAAGTCGCTCGAGATCCCGCCGGAGGTCGCCCGCCAATTCGCGGCGAACTTGCGGAAGTTCCACGCGGAGTCCGTCCCTCATTAAGCGCGACGAGATCGCAGCAAGTACTCGGCACCTTCTCGTGCAACATTCGCCCAAAGCGCAAGCCCGGCCCCAGCGTGTCCTCCTCGCTAGGGGCCGTCCTTTGCGCGCTGATACGATTCGGTGCATCTCCCGCGTCCTGTCCCATTACTTCTGTTAGCCGACCGCGGTGCACCGGGCGTAGAAGCAGCGGGTGCGCCGAGCCAGCCCAGTATCTAAGGACGTCTGAGTGTTTATCTTGTCGCCGACGACTTCGGTCCGATCGGCCGCGCGTGGCGCGAGGCCGATCCCCGAGGCGACCGACCTGGACACAGTTATCGAGGACCTGATCTCAGGCCAGCACTCCAACCGATCCGCGTCATCGGCTTCAATACCTCCGAGCTATGGTCGGAAGACGTCTCCGAGGACCCCCTCGCTCCGCCTTTGCGATCTGATCTGGGAAGGCGCTGCGGCAATCCGCGAGCACGCCATTCAGGCTGACCGCGGCCGGCTCCGCCTCCTCCTCGATGACCTAGCGCGCGGCCCCGCAACAGGCCAACGGGATGCAGAGCGCAAGGACGGCAAGGCATTGCGCGCGCTTCGGCCAAGTCGCCACCTCCGGCGGCCGATCAAGCAACCGGCGAGTTTGTAGCGACAAAGCCCGCATTGCAAAAAAGTGGTATCTCGAAATTTCGCGTCGGCAGGATTGGACGACAGTACTTTGGATTGATTTTTGGATACAATTTTTCTGGCCACAACGCCTACGGACGCTTTCGCCGACGAAGAGAGGACCGTTGTTCCGAAGGCCCACAGACATCCGAATTGGAGATAAGCACACCCGGTCATTGCAACCGATGCCATCAAAGCGCCATAGCGGGCAATTCTCTTGCTGGCTGGATGCGCGCGCGTCGGGGGGCGGCGAGCATTGTTGTTTGACTCGATTGGTTCGTCTGCACTCGGACGGCCGCGTGGCTTCTTTATCAATAAGCGCACGATCAACGTGATGACCACGGCGCTCAAGTTTCTGCTTTTTCCCGACCGAGTCCTTGTCTTAGAATAAGTGATTTTAGCGACGGCATTTAAGAAAAGGCGCCCGCGTTGCGCCTTGAAATTCTTGGAACAAGAGCAAAAAGGCAAATGATCCGGGCGTCATGGGGATTTGGGATGACCGATCGCATAGCACTATTTATTGACGGTGCGAATCTGCACACGACGGTCAAGAACCTCGGCTTTGAAGTCGACTTCCGGCGATTGCTCCTGGAGTTCGGCAAGCATGGGCAAATCGTCCGCGCATATTTCTACACGGTCGTGAGGGATGACGACGAGTTCAGCAGCCTTCGCCCGCTGGTGGATTGGCTCGATTACAACGGATATGCGGTGAGGAGAAAGGCCGCCAAGCAGCATGACGACGGCGATGGACGGAGGCGAATGAAGCGCAGCATCGGCATCGAGCTCGCGGTCGACGCAATGGAGATCGCGCACCGCATCGACCATGCGTTCGTGTTCTCCGGCGATGGTGACCTGCGAGCCGTTGTCGAAGCCGTCAGGCGGAGGGGCGTACGTGTCACCGTCGTTTCCAGCATTCGGACGAAGCCTCCGATGATCGCCGATGAGCTTCGCAGACACGCCGATGCCTTCGTTGAACTCGAAGGCCTCAAGCCATCGATCGAGCGGCCAGCGCATCCGATAGCGCCGGAGTGACGTTGCGAGCGCCTTCCGGCGGAGATCGGATGGAGACGCGCGCGGCACGGTCGAGGGCGAAGTGGTCCGGTCCGGCGGCTCGCCAGCCAGCGCGCAGTCCTGGCTCTACACGGCGCGGTTTTGCGTCGGCGAGCGGCCGCCGCCATCAGCGACCAGCACCGCTCCGGTCACGAACGACGCCTCGTCGGAGGCCAGGAACAGGCAGCACGCCGCGATCTCGGCGGGCTCGGCCATCCGCCCCAAGGCGATCCGCCGTTCGACGCCGCGAAACTCGGTCTCGGCGGTGGTGCCATTCTGGTCGGCGAGCAGCTGCATCTCATAGGCGCTCATCGGCGTTCGTACCCAGCCGGGCGCCACGGCATTGGCGCGGATGCCGTCGGCGCCATGAGCGTAGGCCAGCGAACGCGTATAGGCGACGACGGCCGCCTTGCTGGCGGCGTAGCTTGCGCTCTCCGGGCTGGCATTGAACGCGGCAACCGAGGCGATATTCACGATCGCCCCGCCGCGCTGCCGGAGCAGCGGCAAGGATGCCCGGCAGATCCGCATGGTCCCGGTGAGGTTGACGTCGAGCGTCCTGGCCCAGACCTCGTCGGAAACGCTGGCGGGCTGATCCGGCACGATCAGGCCGGCCGCGTTGACGACGATGTCGAGCCACGCGCCGCAGGCGGCGACGGCGCTGGCAACGTCGTCCGGACGCGTGACGTCGCCATGGACCACCTGCCCGCCGCACTCCGCTGCGGCGGCCTGAAGCTCGGCATCACCGAGCCCGAACAGCACGACGCGCGCGCCGCTCAACGCTAGCAACGCCGCCGTGGCCCGGCCGATCCCGGTGGCCGCGCCGGTCACCAGCGCCGTCTTTCCGTCCAGCCGCGGCATCAGCGCGTGAGCCGGAGAAGTGGAAACCGGTTTTCCGAAAAGATCATGCTCATCTAGAGCCCCCACTGCCGTTCGACGGCAAATCCGGTCTCCGGCAAGGTCGAGCCGCCGTCGACGACGATGGTCTGCCCGGTGACATACTTGGCCTCGGTGGAAGCGAGATAGAGCATCGCGCAGGCGATGTCGTCGGCGCTCCCCATGTGCCCCATCGGGATGAAGCCTTCGAGCTTCGCCTTGTTCTCCGGCGCACTCATGGTGCCACGGCCGGGCTTCTCGATGAAGCCGGCTTCGACGCCGTTGACCGTGATGCCGTCGCGCGCGAGCTCGAAGGCGGCGCCGCGGATGAACGCGTTGACGCCGGCCTTCGCCGCCGAGTAATGCGCGCCACCGCCCATCGCGACCCGCGCCGAGACCGAGGATGTCACCAGAATGCGTCCTAAGCCGACAGCGCGCATATGCGGAATTGCGGCCTGCGCGAGCCAGATGCTGGCGTTGAGATTCAGCCCCAGCGTCTCGTCGAGCTTCGCTTCATCGAGCTCGTCAAGCGAGGCCCACGGACAACCACCGGCATTGTGCACGACGATATCGAGCCGGCCGTATCTGGTCGCGACGTCGTCAACCATCGCCCGCAAGCTGCTACGGTCCAGCTTGTCGAACGGGACGCAATGCGCGGTCCGCCCATCGGCCGCCAGTTCGCGCGCCAGCGCCCCGGCCACGTCAAGCGTCCGGTTGGCGATCACCACGGTTGCGCCCGCCTGCGCGAGGCGCTTGACAATGGCCGCACCGATCCCGCGGCCGCCGCCGGTGACGATGGCGACCCGGCCGTCGAGCTTGAACGGAGGCGTCTGCATCAGATTGCTCCCGCGCCGCGCAGCAGATCGATGAACTGCGCGAACACCGTCGTATGCCTGTCCACGTCCCGCCCCGACGTCGCCGGACACATCAGCAGCATGGTGTGGAACGGCGTCACCAGAATGCCCTCGTTCATGTAGAACGCATGCAGCAGGGTCTCGAGATCCGGTTGCCGGCCGGCGATGACGTCGGCGCCGCTACGCGGCGGGCGTGGCATGAACATGATCTCGGCACGCGCGCCGATCTGCGTGACGTGCCAGGGCAGCCCGGCCGCTTCGATCAGCCGGCGGGCTTCCTGCGCGAGCCAGGTCGCGGTTCCGATCATCCGTTCGTAATTCGCTGATGTCAGGACCTTCTCCAGCACCGCGCGCATGGTGGCGACCGTCAGCGCGTTACCGGCGAGCGTACCGCCGAAACCGAGATGCGCCGACTGCCGCTCGCGCGGATTGACATGGGGGACGAGCTTCCAGAGCCGCTCGGCGATCTCCTGGCTGAGACCGAACACGCCGGCGGGGATGCCACCCGCGATCGCCTTACCGGCGACGAAGATGTCGGGATCGAGCCCGTGGCTCTCCGTGTAGCCGCCCGGTCCGCAAGACAGCGTATGCGTCTCGTCGATGATGAGCACGGTGCCGGCGCGGCGGGTCAGGTCGCGCAGCGCCTGGTGAAAACCGGGGTCGACCGGGATCATGCCGAAATTCGTCATCAACGGCTCGGTCAGCACGCAGGCGACATCGCCCTGCGCCAGCGCCGCCTCGAGTGCTGCGACGTCGTTGAACTCGACCACCCGGCTCACGGCGTCATGATCGATGCCGTTGGGATGGATCATGTTGCGCAGGCCGACGCGGCCGTCGCGGATCTCGACATGCGCCTCCTCGACGCCGCCATGGTAGCAGCCGGAGAACACCAGCACCTTGCGCCGGCCGGTGATCATGCGCGAGATGCGGATCGCGGCGCGGTTGGCGTCGGTCGCCGACGTCGTCAGCGTCCAGTATTTCGGACCGAAGCGGCGCGACAGCTCGGCGCCAACCCAGAGACTGTCCTCCGTCGGCAGCATCATGGTCGCGCCGCGCTTGAGCTGATGCAGCGCGGCCTCCGTCACCGCCTCCGGCGCGTGCCCGCACATGGCGCCGGTGTCGCCGAGGCAGAAATCGATATAGTCGCGGCCGTCGATATCCCTGATATGCGCGCCCTGCGCCTCCTCGGCGTACACAGGGAAGCCGCCGGCCCAGCGCCGCATCCAATGCGACGGGCCGCCATAGAGGTAGTGCTGCCGGCCTTGCTGCCAGGCCGCCGCCGATCGCGGATGCAGTGCCCGGAAGCGTTCCTGCTCGGCATCGAGCAAGCGGTTCAGAACGCCTGCGCGCTCAGTAGTTGTTGATGTCATAGCGCGATCCAGGCGGTCTTGAGGTCGGTATAGGCGTCGAGGGCGTGCAGTGACTTGTCGCGTCCAAAGCCGGATTGCTTGAAGCCGCCGAGCGGCACCGTGATATCGGCGCCGCCATAGGCGTTGACGTGCACGACACCGGCCCTGATGGCGCGCACCATGCGATGCGCCGTTGACAGGCTTCCGGTCCACACCGCCGACGCAAGTCCATAGGGTGTCGCATTGGCGAGCGCTGTGGCCTCCTCCTCGCCGTCGAACCGCGTCACCGTCAGCACCGGGCCGAACACCTCCTCGCGCCAAACCTCCATCGACGGTGTCACCTCGGTGAGGATTGCGGGGGCCATGAAGTTGCCGCCGCTCTCGACGCGGATCTGCTCGCCGCCGGTCAGCCGTTTCGCGCCCTGCGCTTCCGCGCGGGCAACCGCATCGAGATTCTTGCGCAACTGAGCCGGGCTCGAAACGGCCCCGATATCCGACGTCAGTTCGAGGGGATCGCCGACCCTGAGCTTTCCGGTCGCGTCGAGCAGCGCATCCATGAAGCGGTCATAGATCGCGGACTGCACCAGCAGCCGCGAGCCGGCGACACAGACCTGGCCCGAGTTCCGAAAGATGCCGTTCGCGGAGACCTTGGCCGCATGTTTGATGTCGGGCACATCGGCAAACACGATATTGGGCGACTTGCCGCCAAGCTCGAGGTGAACCCGCTTCAGGTTCGACCGCGCCGAGCATTCCAGCAGCCGGCGGCCGACCGCGCCCGAGCCGGTGAAGGCCAGCACATCGACATCCATATGCAGCGCGAGCGCCTCGCCGGCCGATGCACCGCGGCCGGTGACGACGTTGAGCACGCCGTCCGGCAGACCCGCTTCGCTCGCTAGCTCGGCGAGCCGCAGCAGTGCCAGCGAGGCCAGTTCCGGCGGCTTGACCACGACCGAATTTCCGGCGGCGAGTGCCGGACCGATCTTCCACGCCCCGATCATCAGCGGGAAATTCCACGGCACGATCACGCCGACGACACCGAGCGGTTCGCGATGCACGAGCCCGAGTACGTCGCCTGAGGTCGGCGCGATCTCGCCATACACCTTGTCGATCGCCTCGGCGTAGTACCTGACGGTGCCGGCGGCCGACAGCGGTTCGGCCTTGTAGGCCATGCTGATTTCGGTGCCGTTGTCGCGCACACCGAGCACCGCGATCTCGAGCGCGTACTGCTCGATCAGATCGGCGAACCGCAGCAGCACTTTCTTGCGCTGCGCTGGTGCCGCGCGCGACCAGCTTCCCTGCTCGAAGGCCGGCCGTGCCCGCTTCACCGCGAGGTCGACATCAGCCGCATCGCCATCTGCAATGGTCGTCAGCACCCTGCCGTCGATCGGTGACACCACATCGAGCCGCGCCTCGCCAATCGCCTGCACCGGCCGGCCGCCGATGAAGAGCTGCTGGGCCGGAATGGCGGCCGAGCGTAACAGATCGATCTGGGCTTGCTGCATGCGGGATCATCATGACGGTGACAAAAGCGGCTCCCGACCGGAGACCGCTGGCATGGTGCAATCCTCGCCAAATCAAGGCTTTGGCAGCAATCAACCGATAGGTGGATGTCGCCGCGGCCAGCGCCCTCATAGCGTGATCGCACGATGGCCGAACGCCCTGCCCGCTGGGTGCAAACCAACTCGTCCACATCCCTCACGCCGCCGGCGAGCCGAAGGTCATGCCCGAGATCACGCAGCCCCGCATTCTTCTGATCGGCACCGGAGACACCAAGGCCGACGAACTGCTGTTCATGAGCGCGTGCATCGCCCGCGCCGGCGGCACGACGATCATGATGGACATCAGCGTACTCGGCGATCCGCCGTATCAACCCGCTCACGACAAGCACGCGGTGGCGGCGGCTGCAGAGACCACGATCGCGGCGATAGCATCCAGCGGCGACGAAAATTCCGCGATGTCGCTGATGGCCGTTGGCGCGGCAAATCTGGCGCGCGAGCTTGCGGCGCGCGATGCGATCGACGGCGTGATCGCGATCGGCGGCACCATGGGCACCGACCTTGCGCTCGACGTCGCACAGGCGCTGCCGCTCGGCCTGCCGAAGCTGATCGTCTCGACCGTCGCCTTCTCGCATCTGATCCCACCCGAGCGCGTCGCCGCCGATCTGATGATGATCCTGTGGGCCGGCGGCCTCTATGGCCTCAACGGCACCTGCACCGCCGTGCTGTCGCAAGCCTGCGGCGCGATCGTCGGCGCCGCGAAAAGCGCCATCAAGCCGAGCCGGGATCGGCCGGTGGTTGCGATCACCTCGCTCGGCAAGAGCTGCCTGCGCTACATGGTGGAGCTCAAGCCGCAGCTCGAGCAGCGCGGCTACGAGGTGGTGGTCTTTCACACCACAGGCATGGGTGGCCGTGCCATGGAGTCGATCGCGGCCCAGGGCGGCTTCGCCGCGGTGCTGGATCTTAGTCTACAGGAGGTCGCCAATCAGCTCACCGGCTCCGTGGTCAATTCAGGTGCCGACCGGCTGGAGAATGCGGGTAGGGCCGGCATTCCGCAGATCGTCGCCCCCGGGGCCGTCGACATGGTCGACTTCCCGGCATGGCTTGGAGTTCCGAGCGAGCTGTCGGATCGGCCGTTCCACGCACACAACCGCTTGCTCGCGTCGGCGACATCGGGAGCCGCCGATCGCCGCCGGATCGCCCACGCGATTGCGGAGAAGCTGGCCGGCGCCAGTGCGCCGGTCGCCTTTGTGCTACCGGCCGGCGGCATCCAGCAATGGGACCGCGAAGGCGAAGCCCTGCACGATCCGGACGCCCTCGCCGCCTTCGTCGACGCGATGCGGTCGGCGGTCCGGCCACCGGTCGAGCTGCACGAGATCAAGGACCACATCAACAGCGCGACGTTCAACGAAACGGTGCTCGGCATCTTCGACGGTTGGGTCGCGGCCGGTATCGTCCGCCCCGGCCGCGCGACGGTTGCCGCATGACGAGGCCACTCGCAAAGGCGCTGGTGCTCGACTTCGGCGGTGTCATCTCGAAAACCCTGTTCGAGACCCACGATTTAACCGAGCGTGCGCTCGGGCTCGCGCCATGCACGCTGAAATGGCTCGGACCATTCGCTCCCGATAGCGATCCACTCTGGGCTGCGATGCAACGTAGCGAGATTTCCGAACGCGACTACTGGCTCACTCGCAGCCGCGAGGTCGGGCGCATGGTCGGCGAGGACTGGCGCGACATGGAAACCTTCGTGAAGCGCGCGCGCGGCGCCGATCCCGACACCGTGATCCGCCCCGAGGCGGCGCGCGCGATCACCCTCGCCGCCGACGCCGGGTTCCGGCTTGCCATTCTCTCGAACGAGCTCGACCTGTTCTACGGTGCGGATTTCCGCAGCCGTCTTTCGATCCTCAAGCGCTTCGACACCATCGTCGACGCGACCCATACCGGGATCCTGAAACCCGACCGGCGCGCCTATCAAAGCGTGCTGGACGAACTGGCGCTGGAGGCAGAAGATTGCGTCTTCGTCGACGATCAGCGCCGCAACATCACCGGCGCCGCCGCGTGCAACATGCGCACGGTGCTGTTCGATGTGCGCAATCCGGCGGCGTCCTACGGCGAGGCACTGCGGCATTTCGGGTTGCAATTCGACTAAAGCGTTTTCCAGCGAATTGGGTACCGGTTCGCACGGAGAAAGCGCGTTAACGACAGAGAGCGATCATGCGCGACAGAAACTTCCTGGTTGAGAACAACGCCAAGCCGATCTGGCACCCGATGGCCCATCCTGCCGAGATGCGGGCGCAGCCGCCGCGGATCGTGATGAAGGGCGAAGGCGTCCACGTCACCGACATCGACGGCAAGACCGTGATCGATGCGGTCGGCGGCTTGTGGAACGTCAACCTCGGCTATAGCTGCGATCCGATCAAGCAGGCGATCTCAGATCAGCTCAGCGCGCTGCCCTATTATTCCGGCTTCCGCGGCACCTCGAGCGGCCCCTCGATCGAGCTCGCCTACGAGCTGACCGAATGGTTCAAGCCGGAAGGCATGGTTCGCGCCTTCTTCACGTCAGGCGGATCGGACTCGGTCGAGACCGCGCTGCGGCTGGCGCGGCAATACTGGAAGATCAAGGGACAAGCCGACCGCACCAAGTTCCTGGCGCTGAAGAAGGGCTATCACGGCACCCATTTCGGCGGCGCGTCGGTCAACGGCAACGCCAATTTCCGCCGCAACTATGAGCCGATGCTGCCCGGCGTATTCCATATCCCGGCGCCGTCGACCTATCGCAATCCCTTCAACGAGACCGATCCCGCCAAACTCGCGCAGCTTTGCGCGGCGGCGATGGAAGAGGAGATCGCGTTCCAGGGCGCCGACACCATCGCGGCCTTCATCATGGAGCCGGTGTTGGGGGCCGGCGGCGTCATCGTGCCGCCGGACAGCTTCATGAAGCTCATGCGCGAGATCTGCGACCGCCATGGCATCCTGATGATCGCGGACGAGGTCGTTACCGGCTTCGGACGCACCGGCGCGTGGTCCGGCTCGCGGCTGTGGGGCGTGAAGCCTGACATGATGACGATGGCCAAGGCGATCACCTCGGGCTATTTCCCGCTTGGTGCGACGCTGATCGGCGAGCAGGTCGCGGAAGCCTTCGAGACCGACACGACCGCGTTCGGCTCGATCGGCCACGGCTACACGTATTCGGGTCATCCGGTCGGCTGCGCCGCGGGTATCGCGGCGCTCGCCGAGACCCGCCGCCTCAAGCTCGACGAGAATGCGGCCGCACGCGGCAAGGACCTTGCGCAGGCGCTGGCCGCGCTCAAGGCCAAGCACCCGCTGGTCGGCGACGTCAGGGTCAAGGGTCTGATGGCTGCGCTCGAGCTGGTCGCCGATCGCGTCAGCAAGAAGCTCGCGGACAAGAAGACGATGGCGAAGGTGGCGGATAGCGCCTACGAGGCCGGCGTGATGCTGCGCGTCTCCGGCAACAACCTGATCCTGTCCCCGCCCCTGATCCTCACCGCACTGGACGTGAAGGCGATCGCCGAGGGGATCGACGCCGGCCTCTCAGCGGCCGGCTGACCGCGCACTGACGCACGCCATGGCGCGCTCGAACGGCGCGCCATCCGCTTTGTCGCGGTCGAGGCAATCGGCGAGCGATGCCGCCGACATCCTCTGATCGGTGCAGAAGATCCGCATGAAGTCGGCCGCGAGCGCGACCTTGCGCGGCGCGGATTGGCGGTCCCAGTCGCCGCTGCTCAGATAGAGCAAGGACGCATCGTCAACGCCGCTTTCGGCCGCCGCGCCGTGCGCGGCCGTCTGCGCCGCCAACAGCGTCAGCAGCGCGCCGGCGACCGCTCCCATGCGATGCACGCGGCCCCTCATTTGATGTCCTTAGTGGTATCCTTTGCATTCACCATCGGCGGCACGTCGAGCGCGGGATTGCGATCGAAGAAGTTGAACGGGCGCAGCCGGAAGCCATGCCACAGGCCTGGCATGACCGGCCAATCCTCGGCGCGCGGCACGTGGCGGAAGCCGACCGTGTACCACAGCACGAGGTCGCGATCCTCGATCGGCCGTTTCGCCGCCGTCCATTTCGGCAGGCCATCGACGTCAGGGTTTTCGTTTGGATACAGGCCCGCGGCATATCTCTCGTCCTTGGCGTAGGTCGAGGTCCACAGCGTGTAGGCGCTGAATCCCGCGCGCAGCTGGATCGGATCGTCCTTGGCGAGCAGCGAGACGTCGGAATGTCCGGGCATCAGCTGATAGCTGGTGCGATAGCCCTGTTTGTTGGTCTTGCCCGTACTCTCGATCCTGAACTGCGCCGCGCTCAGCGGCGTCGTGATCGGCCCTTCGGTCGCGACCGGCCTGGTGTCGACCTGCCAGAGGCTCTTGCGCTGGCCTTCGTCCAGCCGGCGGACGCTGAAGCGGTCCTCGACCAGCCGGTTCGAGGTGCCGTCGACGTCCATGTCGATCCGGAACGTCATGTAGTGATCGTGATTGACGGCCAGCAGCCGCTCGTCGACCAGCGTCCCGTAGGCGGTATCCTGCGCGGCCGTCGAGTCGCTCAGTGTCCGGCTTGCGACGCCCTTGGTCGCATCGATGCCGTAGGCGCCGAGCCGCACGTCGATATTGCCGGCACGGTCGAAGACGTAATCCACCAGATAGTCGTAATTGCCGACCACCGGCGCCATCCGCACCACCAGCTCATTGTTCGGTCGCACCTCGGCGGTGTTGTTGATCAGCTCGCTGTGGCGCCAGATCGGATCCCCGGTCGGGCGCTCGAAGATGCAGACCGCACCCTTGGAGACGACAGGCATGCCCTTGGTGTCCGAGATCGTCAGATCGAGATAATGCGCGCCTTCGGGGCAATCGATGCCGCGCTGCAATTCGCTGGAGAGCACGCCGAAGCCGTATTCGCCGATATCCATATAGGCGCGGAACGACCAGGTCGGCGAAGGATCCATATAGGGCACGAACATCTCGCTCGCCGAGATCTGGTACGCGATGTCGCGGGACGTGCCGTGATCGTCGTAGCGGATCAGCGACAGCACCGCGCCGACGCGCGGCTCGAGCCGGACATGGAATGACCAGTTGTCCCAACGGACTTGGCCGCCCTCCACCTTCACATTGCTGCCCTCGGGCGCGGTGATCTCGATCGGCTTCGGCGGCTTGCGGTATTTTCCGGAGTCGGCGTAGGCATGCGAGGGCGTCTGCGCCGGCGGCGGCACCACGCCGAGATCGGTCACCGACAGCACCGTTTTGCTCTTCAGATCGACCAGGGCGACCAGGTTCTCGATCGGCTTGCCCCAGAGATTGTTGGCTGCGCCCGTGGTGTCGACACAGGGAACGTTGAGCAGGCGGCGGCCCTTCATGGCCGGGTCACTCACTGGACCTACCGTCAGCGGCAGGCACAGCACATTGTGGAAATCGGTGATGCCGCGCTTGGCCATTGCGGCGATCCAGCGCGGGTCCTGCTTCGGCAGATCGCCGGCCGACATCAGCTCGTCGATGGTCAGCGCGGCCTCGTGATCCCGGACCTCGTCCCAGCCGCGCAGGTTGCGCGCGGCGAGGTCGATATGCGCTTCGTAGAGATGTCCGCCGCTTAGCAGCGTCACGCTCGCGTGCCGCGTGAACGGCTGTCCGGGCTTCCACGCCCGCACCTCGTCCTTGGGATCCTCGTCGACCGTCATGGAGACGACCCGCGTCGCATCGTCGAACTTGCCGGCGCCGCGGAGGATTTCGGAGACCGAACGGATTTCGTCCGTCGTCAGCCCGTCCATCGGGTGCATCGCGGCCGCCTGCGGCCACATCCTGCGCTCGGCCTGCGCCGGCGGCGGTGCCGCCAAGGTCGCCGCAACCAGGCCGGCCAATGCCCATCCGCCATGCCGCAAAACTAGAGCCATCACGCCCTCCACTCAAAGCCAGAACGGTCAGAATACAAGCAATGGTGACGGCGTGAAGGCCTGCCTCATCCGGTAACCCGTTCCGACGCGCCCGGCAGGACGGCGGCCGCGGCCGGCCGTGGCGCGGCACGGTGGACGTCGAGCAGCCGCACGCCGAGCCGGTCGCGCAAAGCCGGCCAGATGCCGCGCGGCGCCACGATCATCACGACGACAGCAATGATGCCGAGCCCAACCAGATACCAGCCGCCGGACAGGCCGAGCGGTCCGGTCATCACTTCGCGCAGGCCGAAGAAGATGATGACGCCGAGGATCGGGCCCTCCAGCGTTCCGATACCGCCGATGATCACGATGAACATCATGTAGACGGACCAGTTGACGTCGAACGCCGCCAGCGGCGCGATGAACAGATTACCCATGAAGCTCAACGCACCCGCAAGCCCGCATCCCGCCGCCGACAGCACGAAGGCGATGAAGCGGTTGTGGCGGACATCGACACCCACGCTCATTGCGGCCAGATCATTGTCGCGCACGCTCATCAGCCCGAGCCCGAAGCTCGAGGTCATCATCTTGTACAGGGCCGCGATGGTGACGAGCGTCAGGCCACCGGCGAGCCAGAACATGGTCGGTTCGAACCAGTCGAAATCGATCAGCTTGCTGGTGGCGAGCGGCACGCCCGAGGTGCCGCCGACAGCCTGCGATTTCATCGTGAAGGCGCCGATGATCTCGGCGAACACCCACATCGCGATTGAGAAATAGGCATCACGCAAACGAAACAGCGGAAAGGCGATGATCGCCGCGACGGTCGCGGCCACCAGCGGCGCCACCGGCAGCACCCAGATCGGGGTCACCTCGAGCCAGCCGGAGGTCAGGAACAGCGCATAGGCGCCGAACGCGATGAAGACCTGATGGCCGAGCGAGACCAGCCCGGCGTAGCCCGCCAGCAGGTTCCACATCTGCGCCATCGTGAGCAGCAGCAGGCATTCGGTCGCGAGCCGCAGGATGCCTTCATTCAGCACGAAGGGTGCGCCGGCGATGACGGCGACCAGCACGATGGCACAAGCCAGAAGAATTGTCCGTGTCGGCATCGGCGTCACACCCTGCTTGACACGAGACCCGACGGGCGGATCAGCAGCATGATGAAGAACAAGAGATGCGCGTAGAGCAGCCCCGCGTTCGGATCGATCTTCAGCCCGATCAACTGCGCCATGCCGAGCGCGATGCCGCCGAGCAGCGCGCCCCAGAACGAGCCGAGCCCGCCGAGCACCACGACCTCGAAGGCGATCAAGAGCCGCTCGGCGCCCGAGAACGGCGTGAAGCTCGACCGCACCGCAAGCAGCACGCCGCCGATCGCGCCGAGCGCGAGCGACAGGCCCATGACATAATTATAGACCCGGTCCGGCTTGACCCCGGACAGCCGGACGATGTCGCGGCGGTCGGCGGTGGCGCGCACGATCCGTCCGAACTCGGTGTGGCGCAGCACGAGTTGCAGCGCCATGAACAGCAGCGCGGCAAGCACCAGCGTGAGCAGCGGCATGATGCCGATGTTGAGGCCGGCGATTTCCAGGCTGGCGCGCGACAGTTCGCCGACCTGCAGGCTACGCACGTCGGCGCCGAAGATCTCGACCATGACGTTGCGCAGGATCACCGAGACGCCGAAGGTCAGTAGCAGCGGCGACAGCGGATCGGGCGACGTCACGACCCGGTTGACGATGGCGGCCTGGTAGAGCCAGCCAACCGCAAAGGAAAGTGCGATCACCGGGATCAGCATCAGCAGCGGCGACACCTGCGGAAACAGGTTGGAAAGCAGCACGGCGCAGAACGCGCTCAGCACCATGAACTCGCCATGCGCGATGTTGACGACGCGCATCACGCCGAACACCAAAGCGAGCCCGATGCCGAGCAGGCCATAGAGTCCGCCCAGCAGGGCTCCGTTGATCAATGTCTCAACCCAGATCATGTCGTGCCAATCCTGGCTAGTTACCGAAATAAGCGTGCGTCAGCTGCTCCGGCTGCAATCCTTGCGCCGGACCGGTCAGCGACACCCGCCCCTTCAACAGACAGTAGATTCGTTCAGAGGTCGCGAGCGCGCGCTTGACGTCCTGCTCGACCAGCACGACGGCGGTGCTTTCGCGGCGGATGTCGGCAAAGGAGCGGTAGATCTGCTCGACCACGACGGGCGCGAGCCCGAGCGAGATCTCGTCGCACAGCAACAGCCGCGGATTCGACATCAGCGCGCGACCGATCGCCGCCATCTGCTGCTGGCCGCCGGAGAGCTGGCCCGGAAACATCCGCCGCCGCTCTTCCAGGATCGGGAACAGGTCGAACACCCGCCGCAGCGTCCAGCTGCCCTTGCGACGGTTGACGCTGCCCATCAGCAGGTTCTCCTCGATGGTCAGCGAATCGAACAGCAGCCGGCCCTCGGGCACTATGATGAGGCCGAGCCGCGACACCTCTTCGGCCGGCATCTGCGAGATGTCGATGCCATCGAAATGCACCGCCCCCTTGCGCTCTTCGTTGAGCCCGACCAGCGCCTTCAGGAAGGTCGACTTGCCGGCGCCGTTGGCGCCGACCAGCGCCACCGCCTCGCCGTCGGCGACCGTGAAATTCATGTCGAACACGGCCTGGAGATCGCCGTAGAAGATCTGCAGGCCGTTCACATCAAGCAACGCCATCGGCCTTCAATCCCATGTAGATCTCGCGCACCACCGCGCTGTCCATCACCTCGGCCGGCGGCCCTTCCAACACCTTGCGGCCGAAATCGAGCACCAGGATGCGATCCGACACCGCGCGCAGCGCGTGCGGGATGTGCTCGATCCAGATCATGGCGTGATCTGCCTTCACCGATTTGATGATGGCAACCAGGCGCTCGACCTCGGGCTCGGTCAGCCCGGCGGCGATCTCGTCGAGCAGGATCAGTTTTGGCTTCGAAGCCAGCGCCTTGGCGAATTCCAGCCGCTTGCGGTCGATCAGCGGCAAGGCGCCCGCGAGCTTGTCCGCCTTGGCGTCGAGCCCGGTCCGCTGCAGCACCTCCATCGTCCAGCTCGATGCCGCCTCGCCATAGAGCCCCGCGCCGTAGGACGCCGCCACCAGCGCGTTCTCGTAGACCGACAGATGCGGAAACGGTTGCGGGATCTGGAACGCGCGCCCGAGCCCCAACCGGGCCCGGCGATGCGGCGGCAGGCCTGATATCTCCCTGTCGTCGAGCATGATCGAACCGCCGTCGGCCGTGAGCAGGCCGACGATCAGGTTCAACAGCGAGCTCTTGCCGGCGCCGTTCGGGCCGATCACGCCGAGGCATTCGCCGCGCGCCAGCTCGAAACTGACGTTGTCGGCGACCACGATCTCGCCGAAACGCTTCGACAGCCCGCTGACGCGCAGAAGCGGTGCCATCTCAGGCCAGCTTGGAGAGCAGCTGGAGATCGGCCTGCT
This sequence comes from Bradyrhizobium sp. USDA 3240, assembly GCF_054063295.1. Taxonomy (NCBI): domain Bacteria; kingdom Pseudomonadati; phylum Pseudomonadota; class Alphaproteobacteria; order Hyphomicrobiales; family Nitrobacteraceae; genus Bradyrhizobium; species Bradyrhizobium sp. USDA 3240. The sequence continues at coordinate 7,651,879 of NZ_JBSSGD010000002.1, read as the reverse complement.
TCGGGATGAACGGCGCCGTCCCGTTGTGCACGATGAGAAGCTCGTATTTCGCCTTGCCGCCCTTGGTCTTGCGCCATTGCCCGCCCGACAGCGACGTGACCGCGACGTTCTTGATCGGGCTGTCCTTGAACTTCACCCGGCCGACGACCGTCTCCATGTCGAGACCGGCGATCGCATCGCGCAGCGAGTTCTTGTCCTTGGGATCGCTGTTCTGCAGCGCCGCGAGCCCGACCTCCCACAGCGCATGCGCGTAGCCGATCGGTTGGGTCCACTGCTTGCCGGTGGTCTTCTCCCACTCCGCGGCGAGCTCGGCGGCGCTCTGCCCGGTCAGCGAGGACTTGAACGGATAGGCCGGCGTCCACCACACCTCGGTCGACATGCCGTCGCCACGATCGCCCAGCGCGTTCACCGCGGCCGGGAACAGGAAGGCTGCCGCCACCGTGCAGATCTGCGGCTTGAAGCCGGCCTGCGCCGCCTGGTTCCACAGCGTCACCCAGTGATTGCTGAAGGTGAAGCCGGAGACGATGTCGACGCCGTTGTTCTTGAACGAGGCGATCTGGTTGGTGAAGTCGTCGGTCGCGATCTGGAATTTGCCGGCCGAGAATTCCTGATAGCCGGCGCCCGAGATGCCGGCCGGCAGGCCGAGCTTCGGATCGGAGAACGCCTGGCCCGGCGGGTTGTCAATATAGAGCGTGCCAACCTTCTTGTTGGTCTCGACGGACTGCCACATGCCGAGGAAGTTCCTGGCGACGTCATCGGCGCCCCAGAAGAAGTGGTAGCTGTAGGGGAAGCCCTTGTCCGGCGTCGACTTGCGCGGGAACATCCAGCCCTGCCACGGCACCTGGGTCGAGATAGTGGGAATGCCGCGGGCGTCGGCGAGTTCCTGCACCGGCGGCTGGGCGTCGCCGTCCTCGATCAGGATCAGGTCGCACTTTTCACGCAGCACCAGCTCGCTTGCGATCACCGACGAGCGGTTCGGATCGGATTGATTGTCCTTGAACACCAGCTCGACCTGATAGGTCTTACCGCCGATCTTCAGGCCATCCTTCAGCCGCGCCTTGATGCGCTCGTGGATCCAGGGATCCGGCTCGGCGAACTGGGCGCGGACGCCGGAGAGGCATCCGACCCAGCCGATCTTGATGGTGTTGCCGGCGGCCCGCGCGACGTTGACCAGCGGCACGTTCATCGCCGATGCGAGACCGGTGGCACCGGCCGCTTTCAGCAGCGTGCGCCGATCGAGCCGGCCGGACGATATCGTCTTTGAATTCTCAGTCATGTCCCTCTCCCCTCAACAATTGTCTGAAGTAAATCCTGCCTAGGCCGCCGATCGCTGAATCGCCGCACGGCTCACTGCTGCGAACTTGCACAAGGTGTTTTCGATGATCTGGCGCGGGATGCCGCGCACGATGAAGACCAGCCGCGAGCGCCGGTCCGCCGACGGCCAACCCTGCAACGTGATCGGCGGATGGAACACATGCTGCACGCCATGCACCACAATCGGCGTATCGGGTTGTTCGGCGACGTGCACGATCGCTTTGAAGCGCAGCAGGTCCTCGCCTTTGAGCGCCGCGACATAGTCAAGCCAGCGCGCAAACGCGTCGCGCTGGATCGGCTCGTCGATGATCAGGCTGTATGAGGAGACATCAGTGTCATGCGCATGATGGCTGTGATGACCACAATCCCCGCCGTCGCAATCGTGATCCGCGTGATGGTGCGGCGCGTTCGTCGCCTGCGACGCCAGATCGAACCAGCGCACGACATCGGCGGAGCGGGCCGACGGATCGAACAGCCCGGCATCGAGAACCTTCGCGGGATCGACCATCCCGTTCCGCACGTTCGCGCGCGTCGCGACCGGATTGATCGCCGCGAACCGCGCATCGAGCCGCGCCAGCGCATCTTCGCTGGCAAGGTCGGTCTTGGTCACGAGCAGCCGGTCGGCGACCGCGATCTGCCTGACGGCCTCAACGTGCGCCTCGAGGGTATGTACGCCGTTGACGGCATCGACGGTCGCGACCACGCCATCGATTCGATAGCGAGCGACGACATCGGGCGCCGTCATCAGCGTGTGCAGCACCGGAACGGGATCGGCGAGCCCGGTGGTCTCGACCAGCACGCGGTGGAACAGCGGGATCGTGCCTGCGGCGCGGCGGGCGGCGAGATCGGCCAGCGTCTCGATCAGGTCCTCGCGCACCGAGCAGCAGATGCAGCCATTGTCGAGCAGCGCGAGACGATCCTCGCTGCTCTCGACCAAGAGATGATCCAGCGCCACCTCGCCGAACTCGTTGATGATGGCGACGACACCATTGAGCTCCGGCTGGCGCAGCAGATGGTTCAGCACGGTGGTCTTGCCGCTGCCGAGGAAGCCGGTCAGCACCGTGACCGGGATCTGATCCGCCGTGCCCATCACGCGCCCCGCTCATAGACCCTGCGACCTTCGAAGAAGGTCATCTCGACCCGCGTGTCCGCGAGCTGGTCCGGCGGGATGTCGAAGATCATCTGGTCGAGCACGATCAGGTCGGCCGATTTGCCCACCTCGATCGAGCCGATCGATTGGCCGAGGCCGGCCGCACGCGCGGCATCGATGGTGTAGATGTCGATCACGGTGGCGAGATCGAGCGCCTGCTCGGCCCACAGCGACTTCCCGGGAAAATCGCCGGTGGGATTTTGCCGGGTCACCATGCCCTCAATGCCCTGCCAGGGATCGGGAATCGGGATCACCGGCCAGTCCGAGCCGCCGGCCATCAACGCGCCCGCCGCCTTCAGGTCCTTGTTCGGCCAGAAGCGCTGCGCGCGCTCCTCGCCCATCGCGGCCTTGTGTGCCTCAAGGAAGACGGTCGGATACCAGATGATCGGCGACAGATCGGCCGCAACCCCAAGCTCGGCGAAGCGCTTGATGTCGTCGGGCGCGATGTAGCTCGCGTGCGCGATCTGGTGGACCAGATGGGTCGCCCCGTTGAAGCTGCGCACGACATCGATCGCGTCGAGCGCCTGCGTCACCGCGGCATCGCCCGCGCAATGGATCTTCGCGGCAAGGCCGAGCCTCTCGCAGCGCCCGAGCCAGCGGATCAGGTCCGGCACGGTCAGCATGGTCGATCCGCGGAAGCAGCAGCCGCGCACGGGATCGGCGAGATAAGGTTCGTGGAACGCGGCAGTCTTGGCGCCGGGAACGCCGTCGAGGAACACCTTCACATAGTCCGGCTTCACATGTGCACCGCGATACTGCTCGCGCAGCGCAAACAGCTCCTCGCCGGCCTTGCCGAACATGAAGCCCGGCTCGACCACCGGCATCGCGCAGACCGCCCAGGCGGAGAGTTCGCCGCGGTCGTCGAGCCCCTTCAGCGCCGCCATGATCGGCTGCATGCTGGCGGCGTCGATGAAGGCGGTGACGCCGTAGGCGTTCAGCACCGAGATCGAACGCGCCACCGCCGCACGGTCCATCTCGGCCGTGTAGTGACCGGAGGCCGCGAGCGCCCGCTCGACCAGGCCCGAGGCGGCCTCGATCATGATCCCGGTCAGCGTCCCGGTCTTGAGGTCGCGGCCGATCTCGCCGTCGGTCGGATCGGCGGTATCGGCCTGCACGCCAGCCAGCCGCAGCGCCGCTGAGCTCGCCCAGCGATTGTGATAGGTGTCGTCGCGCAGCACGACGGGATGCCCGAGGCACGCCGCGTCCAGCAGCGCGCAGGACTCCGTGGTGTTCATCTCGTTCAGGAGATTGTTGCCGAACTGCCCGCCGACGATCCAGGCGCCCGGCGCGGCCGTGGACGCCGCCTTGTGCAGGGTCTCGGCGATCCTTGGCACGCTGTCGGCGTTGGAGAAGCGCAGCTCGTAGAGATCGGCCTGCCCGCCCATCATGATGTGATTGTGGATGTCGACGATCCCCGGCATCGCCATGCGTCCACCGAGATGGACGGTCTCGGTCCCCTCGCCGATCAGCGCGGCGACGTCGCGCTCGTCACCGACGGCGACGAACCGGCCCGCCTTGACCGCCGCGCATGTGGCCCACGGTAGCTCCCGGTTCGACGTGTAGATCCGGCCGTTGCGGAAGACCGTGTCGGCGAATGTCCTGTTCATACGGAGCAACTTCTCGATTGGGAAAGTCCGGAGCGATCAGCCTTCGCCATGCGGTGCACAGGTCGGAACCACGCACGGCGCCGGCATGATGGCAAAGGTTCGGCATGTCGGCGTTTGGAACAATCCACCATCCGGTGGATGCTGCGGCCCGACGGATTCAGCAGGCAGAAACGGGCAGCCGTCGGGGAGCCGCGCGATCGACGCAGCTCCCTTTCTCTCCGTCTCGCGCGGTACGCCGGCGCGTGCGCTACTTGATGAACATCGGGCGTTTGGGCGGCGTCGCCGGCTCGTCCGGCGCCCACAGCCGGAAGCTCAGATTGGCGAACACCGAGTAGCCCTTGGTGATCGACGCGGTATCGAATCCGGGCGGGCCCGCAGTGCCGCCGGAGGCGTTGGAGGAGAACTCATGCGTCGCCCAAACCGTCAGCGCAGCCGGCCCGAAATTGTAGCCGACCAGGCCGCCGCCGGCCCAGATGTTGTACCGGTTGACGTTGATCGCGCCGTTGTAGAACGCGCTCGACGTATCGCCGGTCACCTGTCCTGCGTAGTAGGCGATCGGCCCGAAGGTCCAGTTGCCGATGGTCTTGGCAGCGGTGAACTCGGCGTGGAAGACGTCGCCGGAGCGATAGCCCGTGATCGAGTTCTTGGTGTTGATCTCATGGTACAGATTGGCCGTGAGATTCCAGCCGTCCTTCAGGTAGGACACGACCAGTTCGGGCTGGAACGTCCACCAGGGATTGCCGACATTGTTCAGGCCGGACGGACCGCTGATCGACCCGTTCGGCACATACATGCCGAGGCCGGTCTTGACGAAGAACCCGCTGTCGCCGAGCTTCCAACTCAACTCCCCCGGCACGATGAAGGTGTTGTGCATGCCGGCCTGCTGGACGTTAACCGGTCCGCCGACATCGGCCATGATCCAGGGCTGCACGATCACCGCGTCATACGTCGCGCCGAGGAAGGTCCAGCCCGGCACCCACAGCAGACCGGATGCTTCGACGGCGGCGTGGACCGGCGTCGACGCACCACCGACGTTGGGCGCACCCGGGCCGACAATGTTCGCCTGATAGGTGAAGACCTGATTGAAGCTGTAAAGGCCGGGCGGCGGCGTGCCGGCCGTGCCTCCGCCGAGCGTGATGCCCGGCTTCTGCGCCCAGCCGGGAGAACCGAACTCATACGCATTGGCCGATGTTGCGCCCGCACTCGCCACGATCAGCGCGGCAACGGCAATCTTTCGATGTGCTGTCATGTAGCCCCCTTGTCCCCACCGCGCTGCGCTGCATTGCGATCGACGATCGATCGTGCAGGCTCCGCGCGGAGCGGGCGAAATCTAGAAAGGGGGTTTCAACCGGCGTTATCCGGAATCGGCAGAAGCAACCGCCGTGCAGTGAATATTCCTAGCGTGAGGCGGATGCGACACGCTGCACGGTGTGCGAGGGCAGCTCGCCGAACAGCTGCCGATAATTTTCGGTGAAGCGGCTCCAGTGCCAGAAGCCCCACCGCGCCGCGACGTCGCCGATCGAGACCGGCTGGCCGGTCGCGGCAAGCGCACGGAGCTCGCGGCGCACCGCGTTCAGCCGCAGCGTGCGCAGATATTGCAACGGCGTCAGCCCGAGCGCGTCCTGAAAGCATCCCTGCAGCGTCCTGCGGCTGACGCCGACATGACGGCAGAGTTCGGCGATGCGCGGCGGATCCTCGACCCGCTCGAACACATATTCGCGGATGCGATCGACAGTCTGCTTTTGTGCGGTGCAGCCGCGAACGTCGGTCCAGTGGTTCTCCGACAAGACGTAGGCCAACGCATCGACGACGGTGTCCTGAAGCGAACGGCGCACGTGCTCGAACCCGAGCGCCGGTCCCAGCCGCTCGCCCTGATCGCAAAGCCTGCGAAGGCCATGCTGAAGGCCGACGAGGCCAGGTCCGCTGAAGAAATGCTGCTGCCCACGAAGGCCCGCGATGAAGTCGGCGGCCCGGCTCTCGCCGAGCGCATCGAGGCATGAAAACAGCCGATCGCGCGCGACCGCAACCGACACGACGTCGACCCGCGTCGACGTCAGCAACGGCAGCAGGTTGGCACCGTCGCTCAGCAAGAGCTGCGGAAACTCCAGCGGACGGCCGTTGTAATATCCGGGATTGGACATCGCGAGCGGCAGGCTGAAGACGAGTGCATCCGGCCAGGCAGAGCCTTGCTTGAGCAGGGCCTGCGTCGTCGTCTCCCGGACGATCTCCAGACCGCGAAGGCGGATCATCACCAAGCGTCCGGCAAACCTTCCCGACGACACCTGGTCCATTCGCATGTTCCAGCCGCTGATGCGACCGGCATAGTCGTTCGCATCGACCGACTCGACGATCGACACGCCGGCCATGTCGGCCGCGGCGCGCTTGTCGCTCATGATGCACTCCCCCAGCATCCAGCTTGGTGAGCGCGCAGCGCGGTAACAATCAACCGTTAGAACGATACCGTCGAGGTAACCTGGTTTGTCCCTAGAAACCGAGCGCGAGCCCGTCCTTGCGATGGTCGGAGGCGCCGAGCAGAACGCCGCGCGCATGGTCGATGCGGATCGCCTGGCAGCCGCCGATCGGCTCCTCGGAGAAACGGGCATCGTGGCCGCGGGCGCGCAGCTCGTCGCGGATATCAGGTGATATCGTCGTCTCCAGCGACAACGCGTCGTCGAAGGCAAAGGAGCGCGGCGCCTCGGCCGCCGACTGAATGTCCATTTTCAGATCGAAGATGTTCGACAGCAGATTGGCGTGGCCGGCGGCCTGGTAGTGCCCGCCCATCACCCCGAACGACATCACGGTCTTGCCGTCCTTGCGCAGCAGGCCCGGAATGATGGTGTGCATCGGGCGCTTGCGCGGCCCGAGCGAATTGAGGTGTCCGGGCCTGGCGCGGAAGCTCCAACCACGGTTGTGCAGCAGGATGCCGGACTTCGGCGCGTAGATGCCGCTGCCGAACGGATAGAACAGCGAATTGATCAGCGAGACGGCGTTGAGATCGCGGTCGACTACCGTGACATAGACGGTGTCGCGATGCTCGATATCGTCCCAGATCGCGGACGCGGAGGCGCGGCTCATGTCGATCTTGCTGCGGATCCTCCCGATATAGTCTTCGGCAAGGAATGCGGCCGGATCGACCTTGCTCGTCGAGGGATCGCAGAAGAAGGCATCGCGCGCGCGGTAGGCCGCCTTGGTCGCTTCGGCCAGCAGATGGATCCGATCGGCCTGCGCCAGCGTGCCGACATCGAAGCCGGCGAGTGTCCGCAGGATCATCAGCGCCGCCAGGCCCTGCCCGTTCGGCGGGCACTCGATCACGTCGTGATCATGGTAGCGCGCCGAGATCGGCTGCACGTAGTCCGAGCTCTGGGCGGCGAAATCCTCGGTGCTGTGGGCACCACCCAATCCGCGCAGGATGTCGGCCATCTCGTCGGCGGCCTCGCCTGCGTAGAACGCCTCGCGCCCGTGCTGCGCGATCCGGCGCAGGGTCCGGCCAAGCGCAGGCTGCGTGCGGATGTCGCCGACCTCGGGCGTCTTGCCCCCGGGAAGGAACTGCACCGCCGCATTGGCGTCGATCTCGATCCGGGCCCGGAAGCGGCGCCAGTCCTCCGCGACGCGCGGCGTCACGCAGAAGCCCTGCTCGGCCGCCGCGATTGCCGGCCGGAAGATCTCCTCCAGCGACCTGCTGCCGTGATCGGCGACCAGCCTGCACCATGCGTCGATGGCGCCTGGCACGGTCACAGACTCGGGCGCGGTCGGCGGAATGTCGCGCGCGCCGCTGCCGGCATATTTTTCAGTATCGGTGCCGGCGGGCGTGCGGCCCGAGCCGTTCAGCGCGATCGGCTCGCCGGCCCTCGGCGAATACAGCGCAAAGCAGTCGCCGCCGATCCCGGTCATCTGCGGCTCGACCACGCCCTGCACCGCCACCGCGGCCACCGCGGCATCGACGGCATTGCCACCGGCCTTCAACATCTCGACCGCGGCAAGCGTCGCCTGCGGGTGCGAGGTCGCGGCCATGCCCCGCTCCGCAACCGCCACCGAGCGGCCGATGGCCATGAAATCACGCATGTCGAATCCTTCAATGTTCGTGAGCGGCAGCCGCTCGCCAACATTGTCGAAAACGACACCGGTCCTTGGGGGATTCTCTGCCGGCCGCGCGGTGAGCGGCAATCCACCTAACGGTGGAGCGGGTGAACGCGCGGGCGAAGCGAATAGCGAAGCTCGGACAGATCATGTCACGAGAATGCGGATGCTTGACCCACAGGCCGTGCAAAAAACTCGGCGTCGTCCCGGCGAAGGCCGGGACCCATTACCACCGAAGGTGATGTTGCGCGACGCTGGGGCCACATCTTTCCTTACCAACACAACCCTGTGGTTATGGGTCCCGGCCTTCGCCGGGACGACGGGAGGAAAGAGCCGGCCCTCAATGCGGCCGCGACATCAGCGCGACGACGGCGGAGCGGGTCTCGACGCCGAGTTTCTCGAAGATATGGATCAGGTGAGTCTTCACCGTCGCAAGACCGATGCTCAGGCACTCGCCGATCTCGCGGTTGGTGCGGCCGCAGCACAGCAGCTCGACCACTTCCATCTCGCGCGAGGTCAGCCCGTAGCGCGCCGGCTCGTCGGCGTTCGACGACAAGCGGCTGGTCAGGTTGAATTCGAGGTAATCGTGGATCTTCTCGGCAATGTGCATGCTGCCGTCGGGAATTGCGCAGCCCGGCGCCCAGAGCACGCTCATTCCGGCCACGATGCGGTCGTTGCGGCGGAAGAAGAACTCGATCATGTCGGCGACGCCGCACTGGCCGGCGAAGGCACGGTAGGTCGCCGCCTCTTGCGATGCGCACTGGTTGAGCGCGACGCTCAGCCGGGCAATCGGCCGGTTGCTCGCGGAGCGCGGATGCAACGGATCGAGCCGGTTCATGCCGGCGAGATACTGGTCGTGGAAACTCGGCGGGACGTTGCTAGAGAGCACGAAGCGGTTGAGGGTCAGATTGCCGTCGACCTCGTAGAACGCGGTTGCCGAGCCCTCGAGAATCCCCCGTGCGAACTGAATTGCCTGTGTGGTCGCCGGATCCGGTCGGCCCAGAAGCGCGATCATGACCTACCTCCCGATGTTTCCCGATGGCGAACGTCTGCGCGTCGCATGGCCGGCACGCTGGGGCAGACGCAAGGCGTAGTCAAGCAAATTGCGGGCCAAACGCACATCCCGGAAACGGTTACGCCGGAGTAACCTGATAACCCCCTCCACCATCCGGTTGATTGCGGGCAACGCGACCGACGCGGAACTTTCGCACACCTCCCAATGTCATTGCTGGATCAAGAATGAATTCGCGTCGCATCATGGCCGCCTTCCCGTCGGCGGCCGACGAACAAGTCACGCTCGCCAACTGGCGTCAGCATCCGTTCAGCGAGTGGGCATTTCGCAACGTCCGAGAACTGCTGCCCACCGCCAACATCCCGCGCGCCTCGACGCCGGCGCCGCTATCCTTTGCGCCGCGCTATCTCGATGACGTCAGCTTCGCTGACCCGCGCGGCGAGACGATCGGCGTCGGCCAGGCCCTGCGCGCAAGCCACACCGACGGCATCGTCGTGTCGCATCGCGGACAGGTCGCCTTCGAATGGTATGCCCACGGCCTGACGCCGGACACCCCGCATCTGATCTTCTCGGTGAGCAAGTCGGTCGCCGGAACACTTGGCGGCATCCTGGCCGATCACGGCAAGCTCGATCCCGACGCGCCGGTGACGCGCTACATCCCGGAGATGGAGGGATCGGTCTATGGCGGCAGCTGCACGGTGCGCCACCTGCTCGACATGAGCGTCGGCATCCGCTTCGACGAGGACTACATGGCGCGCGACGGCGACGTCATGAACTACCGGCGCGCGACTGGCTGGGAACCACCGGACCCGACCGTGCCGCCGAGCAATCTGCGCGACTATCTGCGCACGCTGCGGCCGAATGGCACGCCGCATGGGCAGACCTTCCACTACGTCTCGACCAACACCGACGTGCTGGGCTGGGTCTATGAGCGCGCTTGCGGTGTGTCCTACGCGAAAATCCTCGCGCACTATCTGTGGCAGCCGATGGGCGCCGAGCACGACGCCTACATCGCCGTCGATTCGCGCGGTGCGGCGCGCGTTGCCGGCGGCATCTGCGCGACGCTGCGCGATCTCGCCCGTTTCGGCGAGATGATGCGCAATCACGGCATCAGCAACGGACGGCAGGTGGTGCCTGGCTGGTGGGTCGACGACATCAGGCAGAACGGCAATGCCGACGCGTGGTTGCGCGGCGACCTGACCAAGGTGTTTCCGAACGGCAATTACCGCAACAAGTGGTACACGCTGGACCGGCGCGAAACGCCGTTTGCTGCGGTCGGCATCCACGGCCAGTGGGTCTACATCGATCCGTCCAACGAGACCGTGATCGCGCGCGTCTCCTCGCAGCCGCTGCCGATGGATCTCGATCTCGACCACATGTGGATGCGCGGCTATCGCGCGATCGCGGCCAGGCTTGCTGGCAAGGCCTGACGGCTTGCGACGGGGGACATCATGGGATCATCGATCAACCGCCGCCGTATCCTGCAGATCGGCGCGGGCGCAGGCCTCGGCATTACGATGCCACGCATTGCACGCGCCAGTACAAAGGCGATCACGGCGGTCATGCATGCGCCGCTGCGCGCCACCGATCCGATCATGACGACGGCGTGGACCGCGCGTAACCACGGCTACATGATCTACGACACGCTGTTCTCGACCAACTCGAAATTCGAGATCAAGCCGCAGATGGTCGAAGCCTGGGAGGTCTCCGCCGACAGCCTGACCTATACGTTCCGCCTGCGGCCCGGCCTCAAATTCCATGACGGCAGCGCGGTGACGTCGGCCGACGTGATCCCCTCGCTGCTGCGCTGGGCCAAGCGCGATACGATGGGTCAGAAGCTGCTCGAATTCGTCGCGGAGCTGAAGGCGGTCGACGAGCGGACCTTCCGCATGGTGCTGAAGGAGCCGTGCGGCTTCGTGCTGGCAGCGCTCGGCAAGCCGACCGCCAATGTGCCCTTCATCGTGCCGGCGCGGATTGCCGCAACGCCCGCCGACCAGGCGATCACGGATCACCTCGGCTCCGGGCCGTTCCGCTTCGTGACCGCGGAATTCCAGCCAGGCGTCAAGGCCGCCTACGAGAGAAATCCGGACTATGTTTCGCGCGACGAGCCGTCTGATGGCACCGGCGGCGGCAAGGTCGTCAAGATCGGCCGCTACGAATGGATCAGCGTGCCGGACTTCCAGATCGCGACCAATGCGCTGCTGAACGACGAGATCGACTATTTCGAGGTGCCGCCGCACGACCATCATCCGATGATCGCGCGCGCCTCGAATGTCGAGCTGACCGACTACAACACGCTCGGCTTCTCCGGCATGTGCCGGATGAACTGGCTGGTGCCGCCGTTCGACCGGCCGGAGATCCGCCAGGCGGTACTGCACGCCGTGAACCAGAAGGATTGGCTCGACACCCAGATCGGCAATCCCGACTACTACAAGGTCACGCCCGCGATCTTCATCGCCGGTACGCCGTTCGAAAGCGCGGTCGGCTGGTCGACCAAGTCCGACACGGCAAAAGCCAAGGAGCTGCTCAAGCAAGGCGGCTACAAGGGCGAGCCGATCACGATCCTGCATGCGACCGACGCCCCGATCATCACCGCGCTCGGCACGGTCACGGCGGAGGCGCTGCGTTCGATCGGGATGAACGTCAACCTGCTGGCGATGGACTGGGGCTCGGTGGTGGCACGGCGCGCCAAGCAGTCGATGCCGGCCGAGGGCGGCTGGTCGCTGTACCACTCGACCTGGGCCAGCGCCGATCTCGTCAACCCGATCGGCAATGCCTGCGTCAACGGCAAGGGCAAGAACGGCGGGTTCTTCGGCTGGGTCGAGGACGCCGAGCTGGAGCGGCTGCGCGACGGCTTTGCCCGCGCCGCGGCGCGGCCGGACCAGAAGGCCCTGGCCGACAGGATCCAGGCGCGTGCCTATGAGGTGGTCACGCACGTCCCGACCGGCCAGTACAACCAGCCGGCCGCGACGCGGAAGGCGCTGAAGGACATCGTCCGCGCGCCGGTGCCGTTGTTCTGGAACGTCGACAAGACCGGCTGACGGCGCGCTAAAGCGCGATGAAATTCGGTTGAATCGTCATCGCGGTTTAGCTTGTTGTCTAAGCATGATCTTTTCGGAAAACCGCTTCGCACTTTTCCGGATCATGCGCTATTCGATCGGCGGCCGCCGCGTATGCCAGTCCGTCACCGACTGGAACGCGGCGCCGGCGCGGACCAGCACGTCTTCGGAGAGATGCGGTCCGACCAGCTGCATGCTGAGCGGCATCTGGTCCGACGCCATGCCCATCGGCAGCGTGATGGTCGGGCTGCCCGAGAAGTCGAACACCGCCGTGAAGCGCAGGATGTTCAGGAGGACGTTGGGATCGGCGCCGTACTCGCTCATCTTGGTCAGCGTCGGGATCGGCACCGGCATTGTCGGGATCAGCAAGAGATCGATATCCTCGAACATCGCGGCGAGGCTGCCTGCGAACTTCAGGCGCTCGTGATGGATCGCGGCGATGTCGACGCCGCTGGTCGCCCTGCCCTGCTCGATCAGCTGCGCGAGGTCCGGCCCATATTCCGACTTGCGCGCCGGATAGGTATCGAGGTGCGCCTCCGCCGTCTCCACCGAGCACATCGCAATCCACTGGCTGACCAGCTTCTGATAGGGCGGGAAATGCACCTCGCGGATCTCTGCGCCGAGATCGGCGAGCGTGCGCTCGGCCTGCACCAAAGCGGCGACGACCTGCCGGTCGATCCCCTCCTGGGTGTACCTGCGATCGACGCCAATCCTCAAGCCCCGGATGCTCTCGCCGACGCTGGCCAGGTAGTTCGGCACCGGTGCGCGTAAGGCAGTCGGATCGTTGACATCCGCGCCGGCGATGACGCCGAGCATTGCTCCGGCGTCGGCCGCGCTGCGGCACATCGGTCCGACGTGATCGAGCGAGTCCGCCAGCGGGAAGATGCCGTGCCGGCTGACGCGGCCCCAGGTCGGCTTGATGCCGGTCAGGCCGCAGGTCGCCGACGGAAACCTGATCGAGCCGCCGGTGTCGCTGCCGATCGAGCCGTAGCAGAGGCCCGCCGAGGTCGCGACGCCCGATCCGCTCGACGAGGAGCCGACCCAGTAGTTCACATTCCACGGATTGAGCGGGGCCTGCACGGCCGGATGGTGACTGGTATAGGCCCCGTCCGTCATCTTGAGCTTGCCGAGCGTGACCGCACCGGCGACTTCGAGCCGGTCCACGATCGTGGCATTGAAGGACGGCACGAACTTCGCATGGATCGTCGTGCCGCCGGCGGTCGGCGCAAACGTCGTATAGCAGAGGTCCTTCAGCCCGATCGGAACGCCATGCAGCGGGCCGCGCCAGATGCCCTTGGCAATCTCCGTATCGCGCTGCTTCGCCTGCGCCATGGCCCGCTCCGCAAGGACGAGCGCGTAGCCATGAAACTGCCCATCGAGCTTCGCGATCCGGCCGAGGATCGCCTCCGTGATCTCCGAGGATTTCGCCTCGCCGCGGCGAATGAGCCCGGAGATCTCGGTGATCGACTTGTAGTGCAATGGATCCGCTGACATGTCGTTGTGGCCCCGGCTAGAACTGGACGCCGCGCGTCAGGGCACCGTCCACGACGAGGTTGGTCCCCGTGATGAAGCTCGCCGCCTTGCTCGCCAGGAACACGGCGGCGTTCGCCATCTCCTGCGGCGTGCCCATACGGCCGGTCGGGTTGAGCGCCAGTGCGGTCTTGTACAGTTCGGGATTACCGTCCTTGATCATGTTCCAGACACCGCCCTCGAAATAGGTGTTGCCCGGCGACACCGAATTGGCCCGGATGCCTTTGGCCGCGAGCTGGTAAGCCAGCCCCTGCGTGTAGTGGATGATCGCGGCCTTGAACGTGCCGTAAGGGCCGCTGGCAAAATCGACCTCGCGCCCCGACACGCTGGCGATGGTCACGATCGCCGCCGCGGCGCTCTTCTCGAGATACGGCATCGCCGCATTGACGAGGCGCACCGTTCCCATCATGTCGGTGGAGAATTCCTTCTCCCAGCTCTCTTCGTCCTGCCCGATCGAGAGCGCGCTGACATTGGCGACCACAACGTCGATACCGCCGAGCTTGGACGCCATGTCGGCGACCCAGGCCTTCAGCGCCGGTCCATTGGAGACGTCGACCGCGCCACCGAACGCCGCATTGCCCTTGGTCTTGATCGCGGCAACTGCAGCGTCGACATCCACCTGGTTGCGCGCGCAGATGCCGACATTGGCACCCTCCGCTGCGAATGTGTCGGCGATCGCTCTGCCGATGCCCTTGGTGCCGCCGGTCACGAGAACCTTCGCTCCCTTGAGTCCCAGATCCATGTCCATTTCCTCCGTTGTTATCGATTGTGAAACGCGTACTTACTCACCACATGGTGTGGCCGATCAGAGCAGCAATTGCGCGCGAACACTGTCCGCGTTGACCTCCTCACCGGTCAGCGATCGCGTGATCTTGCCCTTTTCCATGATGTAGCAGCGCTGGGCGATCGCCAGGATGGTGTCGAGATTCTGCTCGACGAAGATGATCGTCGTGCCGAGCTCGGTGCGGAACGATTGCAGCGCCTCGCAGATGTGCTGCACGATCGAGGGCTGGATGCCCTCGGACGGCTCGTCGAGGATCATCAAGGAGGGATTGCCGATCAGCGCGCGGCCGATCGCAAGCTGCTGCTGCTCGCCACCCGACATGGTGCCCGCGATCTGCCGCCGACGCTCCTTCAGGCGCGGAAAATACGTGTAGACGAGCTCCGGCAGCTTCTTTCCGTCGGGGCCGCCGATCAGCTCGCCGACCTGCAAATTCTCCTCGACACTCATCTGCGGAAACACGTCGCGGCCCTGGGGGATGTAGCCGAAGCCGGCACGCGCCCGCGCATCGGCCTCGAGCTGCGTCACGTCCTGATCCATGAAGGTGATGGTGCCGCGCCAGCTCTGCAGCAGGCCGATCAGGCAGCGCATCAAGGTCGACTTGCCGACGCCATTGCGGCCGATCACGCCGACGATCTCGCCACGCGCGACCTGCATGCTGACGCCCTGCAGGATCGGCGTCGCGCCGTAGCCCGCCCAAAGTCCCGATACGTCGAGGATGCGATCAGTGGGCATGGGTTTTACCCAGATAGATTTCCGCGACCTTCTCGTCTTCCAAAATTGCCTCGAGGCTGCCGCGCGCGAAGATCTTGCCAAGATGCAGAACAGTGACGCGCTGGGCGACCTGACGCACGAACGCCATGTCGTGCTCGACGACGAGGACCGTCATGCCCTCGGCGTTGAACGACTTGATCAGTTCGCCGGTCTTGTAGGTCTCCTCCGGCGACATGCCGGCGGTCGGCTCGTCCAGCAGCAGGAGCTGCGGCTGCAACGCCAACGCCATTCCGATCTCCAGCCATTGCTGCTGGCCGTGCGACAGCGCACCGGCGAGCTTGACAGAGTCCTCCGCCAGATTGAGCAGCGCCAGCAGCCGCTCCTCCTCAGCGCGGCATTCCGCACCCGAGAGCCGCTCCTGCAGCGCTATCTGGATGTTCTGCCGCACCGGCAATTCCTTGAACACACTCGGCGCCTGCATCTTGATGCTCATGCCGCGCTGCACCCGCGCGTAGGGGCGCTCGGCGGTGATATCGACGGAGTCGAAGAAGATGCTGCCGGTGGTCGGCGGATAGAGGCCGACGATCAGCTTGAACAGCGTGCTCTTCCCGGCGCCGTTGGGCCCGATCAGGCAATGGACCTCCCCGGCATTGACCGTCAGGTCGACATCGGAGACGGCGGTCAACCCACCGAAGCGCTTGGAGACGCCCTTTACATCGACCAGCGCCATGGTTCAGGTCTCATCCGATTGCAGACGGCCGGCGTCCGCCAGCGCGGGGGCCTCGTCGCGCCGCCGGCGCCTCGTCCACCAATCGACAACGAGCTTGCCGATTCCAAGCACAAAGCCCTGCGGCGCAAGCATCACGGTGGCGAGCAGGAGCACGCCCATCAGCACCAGCGCGGCCTGCTGGCTGTAGACCGTGATGGTCTGGAAGCCGAACAGCAGCAGGAACGATCCGACCAGCGTCGCGGTCAGATCATTGCGTCCAGAGAACGCCACCCAGACGATCGGCATCGCCGCCGCCGGCAGGCCGATGCTCGACGGCGTGATGAACTGCCCCCAGGACGTGTACAGCGCGCCGCTGAGACCCGCGAGGCCGCTGCCGATCACGAATGTCAGAAGCTGGTATTTGCGGACGTCGTAGCCGAGCATCTCGGCGCGCTGCGGGTTTTCCCGCGTCGCCACGATCACGTTGCCGATGCTCGAGTTCACCAGCATGCGGAGCGCGACGTAGACGATCACGATCAGCGCGATCATGAGGTAGTAGAGCGCCGATCCTTCGATGTCGAAATTGCCGACGGTGAGCGGATCCATCCCCTTCATGCCGTTGAAGCCGTTCAGCCGCGCTGGACCGATATGCCATTCCGGCCCGGCCGTCTGCCCGAGGAAGAAGGCCAACACCAGCGTCGCCGACAGCGTCACGATGCCGAAGAAGATCCCGCTGATGCCGCCCCAGATCATGAAGTAGCCGAGAATTCCCGCCGCGATCATCGCGATGACGACCGAGAGCACGAGTGCTGCGATCGTGGCCGTTCCGCCGCCCATGTTGATGGCGAGCACACCATAGCCGTAACCGGCGATGCCGAAGAAGAAGGTCTGGCCGAACGACAGCATGCCGCCGTAGCCCCACATCAGGCAGAGTCCGAGCGCCATGAAGATCCAGATCAGGAAGTAGGCAAAGTTGCCGACATCGTAGGAGTCGGCGAACAGCGGATAGATCAGCGCGCCCGCCAGCACGGCAAGAAAGCAGGACCAGAAGATCTTTCCGCGTCCGAGCGTCTGCGGACCGTCGAGCAGCTTCAACATCAGAAATTCCCGTCTAGCGCCCACGACGAACCAACACGCTGGATAGCCCCTCAGGCAGCACCCGTATGATCAGGATGACAGCAAACAGCATGCCGATCTGCCCAATGATCTGGCCATAACTCGCATTCAGCGCCATCCTGATCATGGCCAGGAACACCGCAGCCGGCGCGGTCCCGAGCAGGACATTGGCGCCGCCGATCACCACGGTGACAAAGCTCTCGACCACGAAGGTCGCGCCCATGGTCGGGATCAACGTCATGGTCGGCGCGTAGAGCGCACCGCAGAGCCCCGCGAGCGCCGTGCCGATCCCGAAGCTGATGGAATAGATGCGCCCGGTGCGCGCGCCGAGCGCTTTTGCCATGGCCGCATTCTGCATCGTGGCGCGCGCGATCACGCCGAAGCGCGTCTTCATGAAGATGATGTAGAGGCCGGCCAGCACCGCCACCGCACAGCCGAACAGCACAAGGCGATAGGTCGAGAACGTGTAGCCTCCGATCGCAAAACTTCCTTCCGGCGTACCGATGCCGCGCACCGCGGAGCCTACGATCAGCAGCATCGACTGGGTCACGATCAGGCTGAGGCCCCAGGTCGCGAGCAGCGAGTCGAGCGGACGCTTGTAGAAGCGCCGCACGATCAGCAACTCGACGATCATGCCGATGACACCCGCGGTCAGCGCGGCCAGGATCTGGGCGATCGGGAGCGGCACGCCGAGATTCACCAGCCCGACCGTCACATAGGCCCCGCACATGATGAACTCGCCATGCGCCATGTTGATGACGCCCATCATGCCGAACACGATAGCGAGGCCGGCCGCGGACAGGATCAGGAACGCGAAGACGTCGGCGAACTGATAGAATAGCGAGAA
The DNA here is from genome assembly GCF_054063295.1 of Bradyrhizobium sp. USDA 3240. Taxonomy (NCBI): domain Bacteria; kingdom Pseudomonadati; phylum Pseudomonadota; class Alphaproteobacteria; order Hyphomicrobiales; family Nitrobacteraceae; genus Bradyrhizobium; species Bradyrhizobium sp. USDA 3240. The sequence goes on along the minus strand of NZ_JBSSGD010000002.1, from coordinate 7,633,963 downwards.
GAGTTCAGCCGACATTCCGCTCTCCGTGATCACGGCGCCGCATCATTGCGGCGCCGGTTCGCTTCAAACTCGAGATGCAAGACACGAGCAAGATTCGTGCCCGTACGCGTCACGATTTGCTGGGAAGATGACTCGGCGTGTACTGATCCTTGTCGTTCTTCTTGGTGAGATCGCAGCCGATCTCGCCAAGCCAGTATGGCTGGATCGTCCCGTAGTCCTTCTCGACGGTCACCTCATGCTTGGGCCCGACCGAGATCAGGCGCATACGGTGCGACGTATGCTGGCTCTTCGGATCGATGCAGACCTTGCCCTCGGGGGCGTCGATGCAGGCATCGCCGGTCGCGATCACCTTGCGCATGTCCTCGAGCTTGGTCGACTTCGCCTTCTCGACCAGCGCCTTGTACATGTAGAGCGCGTTATAGGCGTTGTAGCCCATGTCGTTGATGTAGAGCTCGTCCGGGAACTTGGCGTGCCAGCGCTTTTTGAAATCGTTGGCTTCGGGCGTGTCGATCTCCTCGAACCAGTTGGCGGTCGCATGCATGTTATTGAGCGCCGGCGGCTTGAACCGCTTGTGCTCGAAGCCGAGCATGACCTTGATCGAGGACCCCATCGGCAGATTGAGGTTGGCGGCGGCCGCCTGCTCGAAGAACGAGTCCTGCGCGGCGCCGACATTAATCGTGAGCAGCCAATCCGGCTTCGCCTTCTGGATGTTCTGGATCGTCTGCGCGAATTGCGACACGCCGAGCGGGATGAACTCCTCTCCCACGACCTCGCCGCCGAGATCCTTCATGATCTTGCGGTTCCACTCGGCGGAGATCTGGCCGAAATTATAGTCGGCCGCGATAACGTAGACCTTTTTGCCGAACTTCTGGACCATCCAGGGGATTAGCGTCGAGAACTGCTGCTCAGGCACCGCGCCCATGCTGACCATGGAGGCATCGCACACGCCGCCTTCATACTGGTTCGTGTAGAAGTATGGCGTCGAGGTGCGATCGACGATCGGACGCAACGCCTCGCGCGACGCAGAGGTGATGCCGCCGATCAGCACATCGACCTTGTCGCGGTTGAGCAGCCTTCGGCCGAACTCCTGGTAGCGGGCATTGTCACCTTGGGGATCAAGGTGAATCAGCTCGATCTGGCGGCCGAGAATGCCGCCGCTCTTGTTGATCTCCTCGACCGCGAGCTGCGATCCATGCAGCTTCGGCATGCCCATGAATGCCAGGTCGCCGGAGACATCCTCCAGCAAGCCGACCTTCAGCGGCGGGTCGGCCGCCTGAGCGGCACCAATTGCAGCCGTCCCGAGCACGGCACCAAGCAAAGCCATTCCAAATATACGCCCCGAATTCATCGCGATGTTCCTTGTTGAAAGATGTTGGACGTCACGCCTTGAGGTAATTCTTCAGGATCGACGCCCCCATCGTGTATTTGGGGTCGACCATGTTGCCGAGCCGCATGCGGCCGGCCTGGCTGAGCAGCATGTAGGCGTCGATCTCGTCGAAGCCGTAGTCGGCACTCATCCACCGCACGAGCTCGCGATAGGCGATCCGCGCGGCGTCTTCGAGCGGCCGCGCGCTGCCGATCGTCATGATGAAGTCGCGCGTCTCGAGCCGCGGCCAGGCGAAGCTCCAGTTCTTGATCAGATCGATCTGCAGCGTGACGGTGGCGCGTTGTTCGAGCGCGACGCCCGAGAGCTCGCCATCGCCTTGCGTGGCGTGGCAGTCGCCGACATAGAGCAGCCCGCCTTCGGTATGCACCGGAAAATAAATAATCGAGCCAGGTGCGACGTCGGGCAGGTCCATGTTGCCGCCGTGATAATCGGGCTGCAGCGAGGAGATCGCCTCGATCTCGGGCGACACGCCGATCGTACCGATGAACGGCTCATAGGGCAGCGTGATCTTGTCGTTCCAGCGCACGCCGTTGCGATCGACGTGCAGCTTCTTGACGCGCTCCGGCAGCGGCGGATTGAGTAGCGCCGTAGACGCCGTTCCGACCAGGCCGCCGAACTCCGGAATGATACAGGTGGTGCCGGCCGGCTGCGCGCCGCGGGTTTCGACATCGCGGATATAGACGGCGAGGCAATCCCCCTTCCTGGCGCCCTTGACCGCGATCGGCCCGCATTGCGGGTTCAGGTAAGGAAAGTTCAGCTTCGCCGTGGGGCTGTCGCTTTCGCTGGTGAGCACGCCGCCGAAGGCATCCTCGGTCTCGACGACGACCACCCCGCCCGGATCGATCGACAGCGTCGGCTTAGCATAGGGTCCATAGACGTAATGGAAGCTGCCTTGTTGCTCGATCGTCAAACTATGGGTCGTGCCCGTCGCGCCCTTGGCGACGGCCCGCTTGGCCATGATGGAACTCTTCAACCAGTCTTCGGTCATTTGAATGGCTCCTCAACTCAGATCGCGGGATGGCGCTTGTGCCAGTCGGTGACGCGCTGGAAGGCATCGCCCGCACGGACGAGACTTGTCTCGTCGAAATGGCGGCCGACAAACTGGAAGGCGACCGGACCGCCGTTCGGCGCGAAGCCGCCGGGAAGCGTCACGGTCGGGCTGCCGGTCATGTCGAACGGGCAGGTAAAGCGCAGCAGCCCGGTAATCAGCGATGGGTCCTCGCCCAGCGCCGCCATCTTGGCCAATGTCGGCGCCGCGAATGCCTGGGCCGGGACCGCGATGAGATCGACCGTGTCGAACAGCAGCCGCACGGCGCCGCGAAACGCTTCGCGCCGCAGCACGATCTTCTGATAGTCCACGCCGGACTGCGCGCGGCCGAGATCGAGCAGGCCGGCGAGCGCCGGACCGTATTCTTCCTTGCGCGCGGGATAGGTTTCTTCGTGTGCAACGGCCACTTCGATGCCGCACAGCGGGAACCAATCCTCGATCACCGCTTTCGGATCAGGGAACGTGATGTCCTTGATCTTCGCGCCGAGATCAGCAGCAACCCGCAACCCTTCGCTGAGCACCTTGCCGGCAGCCTCGTCAGTGCCCTCGCTGGTCCAGCGCCGATCGACCCCGATCGTCACTCCACGCAAGTCTCCGGACATACCGGCGAGATAGTTCGGCACGGCCAACGGCACCGACGTGGTGTCCTTGGGATCCTGGCCGGCGATCACGGCGAGGATCGCGCCGCAATCGGCCGCGCTGCGCGCCATCGGGCCGATGTGATCGAGCGTGGCCGCGAGTTCGAAAGCGCCGTAACGGCTGACACGGCCCCAGGTCGGCTTCAGCCCGGTGATGCCATTGGCAGCCGAGGGAAAGCGGATCGAGCCGCCGGTATCGGTTCCAAGCGATCCGAAGCAAAGCCCCGCCGCGGTGGCGACGCCGGAACCGCTCGACGATGCGCCGGACCACAGATCGGCATTCCACGGGTTCTTCGGCGGATCGATCTTCGGGTGATGATCGGCATAGGCGCCCTCGGTCTGCTGCAGCTTGCCGAGGATCACAGCACCGGCATCCTTCAGCCGCGCGACCACGGTGGCATCCTCACTCGGACGGAACTCGCGATGAATGGTCATGCCGTGCGCGGCCGGCGCGCCCTTGACCCAGCACAAATCCTTGACGGCGATCGGCACGCCGTGCAGCGGCCCCTTGATCTTGCCAGAGGCGATCTCCTTCTCGGCGGCCGCGGCGTCGGCAAGCGCTGCCTCGCCCATCACATAAGCGTAGCTCTTGAGCTTGCCGTCGAGCTGCTCGATCCGCCCGAGCATCGCTCTTGTCACCTCAACCGACGAGAGCTTTTTGGCCTGGATCTGCTGCCCGACCTCAATGAGCCCGAGATTGTGAAGTTCCGTTGTCGGCATCGTTTCTCATCCCCGCACTTGGCACGACGCAAGCGCAGGCACTGCCCATCACCGCGCATGCGCCTCCGGCTTGGCGACACGGATGTGTCGCCAATTTGTTTGGCGGCAAAAGCAAAAAGCCACCCGCCCCTCCAAACGAAGGTGACGAATGGCCCAAATGCCGCGGCTATGAACTATCGCGTGGGTCCGGGATCGAACGGAGCACTCTGCGCGGCGATCGGGACGTCATCGGCCAAATCGACGCACGCAAGGTTCGACAGGAAGCCCTGTAGGAGAAAATTCTAAGGAGGTGTGCAGCGCGTTGTCAACGAGGCTTGCTGCACAAATTTCGCGAGGTGCTGCGCAGCAAATCGGCATGACCTCTTGCACCGGCCTCTGCGAAGATGGTTTCCTGCATGAAGTGCACTGAAAGTCGTCGATGACAAAGCCGTCCATTCCCGTTGGCATCATCTGCTCGCAGCACGGGCCCTATCAGGCCATGGGGCGCGAGATCCTGAAGAGCGCCATGATGGCGGTCGACGAGATCAACGAGCATGACGAGTTCGACTTCGCGATATCGGCGCACGTCCGCGATCCCCGCGGTATCATTTCGGAATACCATACGGTCTGCGACGATCTCATTCGCAATGTCGGGGTCGAGCACATTATCGGCTGCTACACCTCGGCCTCGCGCAAACAGGTTCTTCCGATCGTCGAGCGCACCGACCGCCTGCTCTGGTATCCGGCGCGCTACGAGGGGTTCGAATGCTCCGACAACGTCATCTATGTCGGCGCCTCGCCAAATCACAACGTGCTGCCGCTGGTGCGCTACGTGCTCGACAATCTGTCGCGCGAGATATTCTGCGTCGGCTCCAACTATGTCTGGACCTGGGAAACCAATCGCGTCACCCGCGAGCTGGTGACGGCGGCGCGGGGACGGATTCTGGCGGAACGCCTGCTCGAGCTCGGTGAAAGCGCGGTTACGCACATCGTCGACGAGATCGTGCGGCGTCGGCCGCCGGTCGTATTCAACACGCTGGTCGGCAGTTCGAGCTATGATTTCATCCGCGCGTTTCATGCCGCAACCCTTGCTGCGGGTCTCGACATCCCAATGCTGAGCTGCAGCCTGTGCGAGCCCGAGCTCAAGATCGCAGGTCCCGCATCGGCCGGCTGCATCACGTCGTCGGCCTATTTCGAAAGCATTCGCCTCCCTGAGAACCAGGCCTTCGTCGCGCGCTGGAAGGCGCGTCACGGCCAGCACAGCAGCCCGTCGGTGGACGGGCAATCCGCCTATGTCGCAGTCTATCTGCTGGCCCGCGCGCTGCAACGTGCCGGCACATCCGATATCGGCGAGGTGCGGCGCGCCGCGGCCGGCCATCGCTACAATTCGCCGCAAGGTCCGGTCTGGATCGACGGTAGCAACAACCACTGCGTCCTGACGCCGCGGCTCGCCGTCTCCAACGCCGAAGGACAGTTTGACATCTTCTGGGAAGCTGAAGCTCCGGTTAGACCGGATCCCTATCTGACGCAGCTCGACATCGCCGCCGGTCCCGCAAGGGATGGAACGTTGCCGAATGCGCCGCATTTGCGGGTTGTGAAATGAGCAAGCCGTCATCATTTTCGCTGCGCGGACGCAAGGCGCTCGTCGCCATCAAGGACGAGCGCGACGCCACCATCGTCAGGCGTCAGTTCGAGCGTCTCGGGATCGACATCGTCACATGGGATGGCGACGCCGATATCGACTGCCGGCCAGATGTGACGCTGATCGACGACGAGTTCCTGCCGCTCGCCTCGCCGGCACAGCGCGCGGCGCTTGGGCGAAGCCCGGTCATCGCCCTGCTCGGCACCGAGACGCCGAGCCGCCTCAAGCTGGTGCTCGACCTCGATCCGGCCTCGTTCCTGGTCAAGCCGCTGCGCTCGGCCGGCATCTATGCCGCGCTCGTCCTCGCCTTCGAGCGAAGCGAACGCAACAGCGAGCTGAAGCAGCAGGTGCTCAAGCTCGAACAGCGTCTTCGATCCCGTCGCGTCGTGCTTGCCGCCGTCCTTCAGGTCATGCACACCCATGCGCTGGCCGAGCCGGCCGCCTTCGCAATGATCCGGCGGGCCGCCATGGAGCAGCGCAAGACCATCGAGGAGCTCTCGGCCGAGATCACGGCAAATGGCTCCCTGCCCCGCGCGGCGGGCTAGACCTTACGACTACTTCTTCAGTTCCGCATAAAGCTGCATCACCCGTTGCGGCAATACCTCGATGCGGGGCACCCGGAGCGCATGGCGCTCGCCGAAAATGCGATCGAGCTGCGGAAATTTGTCCTCACCGATTCCGAAGGCAAAAATATCGGCACCGCGCCGCCGCAGTTGCTGGGCTGCACGGCGCGCGTCCTCCACCAGATATTGCGGATCGGGCACATCGACGTCGGACGGCTCGCCATCGGTCAGAACCAGCAACACTTTGCGGAATGCGCGTCGTCCCGCGAGGTAGCCCCCGGCGTGGCGCAACGCGGCACCGAGCCGGGTGGAATGGCTGCTGCCAAGGCCCGCGAGACGCGAACGCACCACGGCGTCCATCGGCTCCTCGAAGCTCTTGATGCGGAGATAGCGCACGCGCTCACGGCCGTCGGAGCTGAAGCCGTGCACCGCGATCGCGTCATTGGCGGCCTCGACCGCCGTCGCCATGATCGCGGCGGCCTTGCGCTCGACGTCGAGAACCGTCCGGCCGCGACGATCGCGGTCCGCGGTCGATTGCGACAGGTCCAACAGCAGCAGAACGGCAAGATCGCGCGGTCCCGGCGCATCGCGCTGGTAGACCCTGGGCTCGCTGATACTGCCGGCACGGCGCTCGATCGTCAGCGCGATTGCCGCATCGATGTCGAGCGCCTCGCCGTCACGCTGACCTTTGTGTCTGATACGGCGGCCGATCGAGGCGTCGCGGGTCAACTCGGTGATCCAGCGCATCGCCTCGGCATCCGTCGAAGGGTCGAACGGCTGGGCGGATACCGCGGCATCAGCCTCCAGGATCGTGGTCCAGTCCGCCCGCTCGGTGCGCGTGGCATAGTCCCATTCCGGGTAGGTCGCAACCGGAAATCCGTCCAGCAAGGTCACTGCCGCAGCCTTCGCGCGCAGCGTTTCGTCGGGCCTTGCGTTGTCGTCGGTCGACTGCCCATTGGCGTCGTCGCGCCGCTCGATCCGCACCGAATCGACCGCGAGTTCGATCGTCTCGGCCGGGCTGTCCGGCTGATCGCCAAAATCCCACAGCGCCAGATTGTCATCGCGATAGGCCGGCTCGACGACGTAGCTCTTGGCATTGAACTGCAGCCGCATCTGCCCGATGTCGTTGCCGAGCAGTCCGCCGATCTCGCGGCTGATGGCCGGATCAATCCAGCGGTCGGCGGCTTCGGCAAACAGCGCGCGCCCCTTGGTCACCCACGCATCCGGATCCTGATAGTCCGGATCGATCAGCGCCCGTGCCAACCGCGTCATCAGTCCGGCGGCAGTTGCCTGGCCGGTTGGCGTCGCACTGTGAAACGGCAACCACAGCCGGCGCAGCCCCGGCATCTCGCGAAGCGCCAGCGTCTCGACCCTGGCATCCTCGATCAGCGAGACCAGCGCAATCTGCAGCGCCTTCAACCGCCCCACGGGAAAGCGGACGGTGGAGTGCACCAGATGCGCGCCGGCATGCGCGACCGCCGCGAGATAGATGGTGTCCGCCTCCTCACCCGCGAAACCGGGAAAGGTCTCCGGGAGGCCGATCAGGCCCGCGGCGAGCGAGGCGCGCCGCGGCACCGGCGTCGGCGCCATGGTAAGCTTGCGGAAACGCGGCTTCCTGTTCCACAGCGCAAGCGTGGTTGCGGCGAGGCGCTTTTCCAGCCGTGCAAAATCATCGCCGGTCCGGCCGACCGCGAACAGCCGCACCGAGAGCGGATCGTCGAGCGCGAAATAGGCGCGCCGGCGCGATGCGTGGCCGCCGCTTGCGCGCAGGCCGGCCGAAACCCAGGCGGAAAAATCGTCGGCCCCGGCATGTGCGAGCAGCGGCTCCAGCCGGCCGATCGCAAGGCCCACCGATTCCGGGCCTCCATCTGCGAGTTGGCCAAGCGCCGCAAGGACCGCCGTGAGTTCTCCAGCACCCGCGAGCCGCGGCAGCACTTTAGACAATTCGGTCAACAGCCCATGGGCGGCGCGGCTTCCGGCGCTACGGCCGATATCGCCCGCGGCGCGTCCGATCGCGATCAGATCATCGGTCGATCGCGGCGCCTGCCATTGCTCCGATAGCTTTAGAAAACCCAGCACCACGGCCTGGCCGAGGTTGGCCTCGAACAGGTCGTGCACCGCCTCGTCCCAGGCCGTCAGACGGTCGAGCGAACCCATCCGATGCAAGGCGGCCCGCGCCGACTGCACCGCCAAGGCGATCTCATCGTGGCCGCGCAACAGTGCCGCAAGCCGGCGTCCGGATCGGAAGCCATCGAGCGAACTGATTTGCGCGACCGCCACCTCCGGGCTTCCATTCACGCAGAGGCCGAAATCACGTCACGCAACGTGTTCCTGGTGTCCGCATCATCGGTCAATGGAACCACGATGGTGGTCTCGCACGCCTTTTCGAGGCTGATGCCGCATCCGATCAAGCGGCCGGCATTGACCAGCATCCGGGTCGAGGCGCCTTCGTCGAGACCCTGGCCCTTCAAATTGCGGCTGTGCTGGGCGATCTTCACCAGGAGATCCGCGAGGTTCGGTTCGATGCCGGCCTCGCGCGACACCACCTCGGTTTCCGCCGACCGGTCGGGATAACTGAAATCCAGCGCCGCAAAGCGCTGCTTGGTGGATTCCTTGAGGTCCTTGATCGCGCTCTGATAGCCCGGATTGTAGGAAATCACGAGCTGGAAATCGGAATGCGCGTGGATCAGCTCGCCACGCTTTTCCAGCGGCAGGACACGCCGATCGTCGGTCAAGGGATGGATCACGACCGTGGTGTCCTGACGCGCCTCGACGATCTCGTCGAGGTAGCAGATCGCGCCGAGACGCACGGCCGTCGTCAGCGGCCCATCGCTCCACACCGTACCCTCGGCATCGAGCAGCCAGCGGCCCACCAGATCCGCCGCCGTCATGTCCTCGTGACAGGCGACCGTGATGAGCGGACGGCCGAGCCGCCAGGCCATGTATTCGATGAAGCGGGTCTTACCGCAGCCGGTAGGGCCTTTCAGCATCACCGGCATGCGGTTCGCATAGGCCGCACCGAACAGTTCGACCTCATCCTTGAGCGGCCGGTAATACGGCTCCTGGCGGATGCGGTACTGGTCGAGCAGCAAAGCGGGATTGGACAAGCTCACGCCTCCCATGATCGCGCAGGCAGCCGTTCGCAACCGTTCGTACTCACGATGCGAGCAGCTCCTTGAGCTTGGTATCGATGAAGGCGACATCGATCGGGTTGGTCCCCGGCCCGCCCGCGAAGTGGCCCCAGATCGACGGCACCGGCACGAACCTGGCATTCGGCATGTTCGCGACCTCGTTCTCGCTGTCTTCAGGCGGGAAGTAGAGATCGGTCTGCCCGGGCATGACATAGGCCTTGGCCTTGATCGCCCTCAGCGCAGCCTTGAAGTCGCCATTGTAGATCTCGTTGGCGCTGATATCGCCGTTCTGCCAGGTCCACAGCATGGTGAGCAGGTTGTTCGGGTCCTTCGGCAGGAAGAAGCCTTCCCAGAATGCCACCAGGAAATCCTCCAGCGACGAATAGCCCATCGTCTTGATGTCGAGCTGCTCGCGGTAGAAGGCCTGCGAAAAGCCCCAGCCGGCATAGACCCGCGCGGCGGCGCGCAGGCCGCGAGCCGGCTTGTCGGTGTACCAGCCCTCCTTCCAGGCCGCGTCCGCTGTCAGTGCCGCCTTGACGCCTTCGAGGAAGACGTAGTTGTGGCGCGAGCATTTCGCCGAGCCGCAGAACGGCGCCAGCAGATCCATCATATCGGGATAGAGCGCGCCCCAATGGAACGTCTGCAACGCGCCCATCGACCAGCCGACCACCAGCCGGATGTGCTTGATGCCGAATTTTTCGGTCACCAGCCGGTGCTGGGCACGAACATTGTCATAGGCAGTCACCTGCGGAAAACGCGGCCCGTTGTAAGGCTCCGGCGTGTTGCTCGGCGACGACGACAGGCCGTTGCCCAGCATGTTGGGAATGATGATGAAGTACTTCGCCGGATCGAGCGCCATGCCCGGCCCGATCAGCCATTCATTGTCGTAGTGCTGGCCGGAGTACCAGGTCGGATAGACGATCACGTTGTCCTTGGCCGCGTTGAGCTGGCCAAACGTCTTGTAGGCGAGCTTGCAGTCGCGGAGGGTCGCACCGCGCTGCAAGGTCAGATTGCCGAGATCATAGATCTGATAGTCGACGCTCATTGATGTACCCTTCTTGCTTGATCGAGCTTGTCGCTTATGCGGGGCGCGCTACCTTTTCGGTGGAAGATTCCACCCGCGCGATCACCCCGTACACGATGCCGGCGACCAGCGCGGCTGATATCGCAGTGGACAGCCCCGGCATCAGATTTTCAACCGCAAATGCGCACAGCGACCCGATGCCCCAGGCGATGAACGGCTTCGCGCGCCAGTCGACGTCCGCACGCGACCCGGTGCGCAACAAATACTGATCGACCAGGATGATCGCACCGATCGGCGGCACGAGGATGCCGAGCAGCGACAGCCACTGGATGAAGAACGCCCAAACGTTGCCCGCGGCAACCACGATGCCAATGGCGCCGAGGATCACGGCCATCAGCCGCATGTTGGTCCCGAGGATACGCGACCAGCCGGTGGCCGCATTGTAAAGACAGTGCGAGCAGACCGATCCGAGATTGGCGTAGAGGAAGATGAAGGCGAGAATGCTGAGCCAGGTGAGCTGCCTGCCGTTCATGTAGCCGAACATGTTGTCGACGCCGAACGGGTTGGCATTCGGCACCGCAAGCGCGGCCGTCATCACGCCGCCGACCAGCATCGCCACCAGATTGGCGAACGGAAACGCGCTGAACGTGGCAAACAGCGATGCCCGCGGGCTCGGCGCCCAGCGGTTGAAGTCCGCGGTCACCGTGCCGGCGTCGATGAACAGCGCGAGCACAACCGTGAGGCCAACGCCCATCGACATGCTGGCGACGCCGTTATTGCCGGCATAACTGAAGATCGCCGCTGCCGTCGTGGTCGAGGCTGCATCGGCTGCGACCCAGGGGCCGAGGACGACAAACAGCGGCACCGACGCAAGCCCGATATAATGCAATCCCTTCACGCCGACGAAGGTGATGCCGATATAGAGCACGCCAGCGACGATGGTCATCGCCACATAGTTGAGGCCGTAGGTCGAGGAGATCAATGCGCCCGTGATGCCGGTCTGCACCGCATACCAGCCGAGCAGCAGGGTCGACAGCAGGCCCGACGCCAGCACATAGCCCTTCTTGCCAAAGACGATGCTCGCGATCAGCGCGAAGTTCATGCCCTTCCGCGTGCCGATCAGGCCGAGCGCGCCCACATAGGCGAACATGATCAGATTGCCGATGATCATGGCCACCAGTGCGTTCTTGAAGCCCATGCCAAGCACCAGCAACGATCCCGTCATGGCGCCGGTGATGATCATCGGAAAGCCCAGCCACACCATGGTGACCGAGAAGGCGCTGCGCCGGGCGCTGATCGGCACCGGCTCGTGCTCGAATTCATGGCCGAGAATGTCGTCGATCTGCCCCTCGGTCTGATGCGCCAGTCCGCTATTTGCTTCGCTGCTCATGGTAACCCCCGTTTCCCGCTGCAACAGTTTCAGAACCGCGCCGGCGCGAATGATCGCGCCGGCACAGCCCGGTTTTCCCAAATCAACGATGTGCGACTTTCTGGTTCGGAATACCCTCGATCGGACATTCGTCGGTCCCGACGGTCGGACGCGTCATGGCTTCAACCATCTCCCGCGTACCTTCGGGGTCCGTGATCCAGTTCTTGTAGAAGGTGTACGGACAGACCGCGTGGCCGCGATCGCCCTCTCCAGAGTTGATCAGGCCGGTATAGCCGCGGTGCATCAGCTTGAAGAGATGGTTCTGCGACTGCATGTTGCGGCGGGCATCGCGGATCAGCGACACCGAGAGCTGGGCGTACTGGATGCCGTTCTCCTCGGTGCCGCATTCGCCGAGCGTCCGGCCGTCGAAGCCGATGAGCGCGGAGTGGCCGAAGTAGGAATAGACGCCGTCGAAGCCGGAGGCGTTGGCGACCGCAACGTAGCAGTTGTTGGCCCAGGCCATCGATTTCGAGATCTGGATCTGCTGCTCCTTGGCCGGATACATGTAGCCTTGGCAGCGGACGATCAGTTCGGCGCCGCGCATCGCGCAGTCACGCCAGATCTCCGGATAGTTGCCGTCGTCGCAGATGATCAGGCTGATCTTCAGGCCCTTCGGCCCCTCCGAGACGTAGGTGCAATCACCGGGATACCAGCCCTCGATCGGCACCCACGGCATGATCTTGCGATACTTCTGGACGATCTCGCCCTTGTCGTTCATCAGGATCAGCGTGTTGTACGGCGCCTTGTTGGGGTGCTCCTCATGGCGCTCGCCGGTCAGCGAGAACACGCCCCAGACCTTGGCCTTGCGGCAGGCATCGGCGAAGATGCGGGTTTCCTCGCCCGGCACCGACGAAGCCGTCTCGTACATCTCCTTGGAGTCGTACATGATGCCGTGAGTCGAGTATTCCGGGAAGATCACGAGATCCATGCCCGGCAGGCCGAGCTTCATGCCCTCGACCATCTTGGCGATGTTGCGCGCGTTATCCAGCACCTCGGCCTTGGTGTGCAGGCGCGGCATCTTGTAATTGACCACGGCGACGCCGACCGTGTCCTTGCTGCTCGATATATCTCCATGCAACATGTCTCGACTCCCTTTCTGAACGATAATTCCCGCTACACGGCCATGTGCAGCTGGATGAGATCATCGGTGAGTTCACCGATCGCGCCCTTGGCAACGACGCGTCCCTTTTCGAGTAACGCGAAGCGGTGAGACGCGCGCCGCGCGAACGCGACATTCTGTTCGACCAGCACGACCGTGATGCCGCGCTCGCGATTGAGCTTGACGATCACGTCCTCGATCTGCTCGACGATGTTCGGCTGGATGCCCTCGGTCGGCTCGTCCAGCAGGATGACCTTGGGCTGGGCAAGCAGCGCGCGTGCGATCGCAAGCTGCTGTTGCTGACCGCCGGAGAGATTGCCGCCGTAGCGGTTGAGAAAATCCTTGAGCACCGGAAACAGCTCGAGCACCCACTCCTCGATGCCGTTGGCCGATTTCGCCGCGAAGGTCCCTAGCGTCAAATTCTCCCGCACCGTGAAGCGCGGCAGGATGCCGCGGCCCTGCGGCACATAGGCGATGCCGGCCTTGGCGCGCTGATGGGTGCGCAACGGCGAGATGTCGGCGCCGTCGAGCGACAGCCGTCCAGTGCAGCGATCCATCAGACCGAGGATGCTGCGCATCAGCGTGGTCTTGCCGACGCCGTTGCGGCCGAGCACCGACAGGAATTCGCCGTTGCCGACCACCAGGTTGATGCCCTGCAGCGCGCGGCTGTTGCCATAGAAAGCGTCGACGTCGGTCAGCTCAAGCATGGCTGATGCCTCCCGATCCGAGATAGGCGCGGCGCACCTCCGGATGCGCCTCCACTTCCGCGGCGGTGCCTTCGGCCAGCATCTGGCCCATATGCATCACCGAGATGATGTCGCCGATCGCCTTGACGAAGCCCATGTCGTGCTCGACCACGATCAGCGTGTGCTTGCCCTTCAGCCGTACGAACAGTTCGGCGGTCTTGCGGGTTTCCTGCGCCGTCATGCCGGCAGTCGGCTCGTCCATCAGGATCAGCTCGGCGTCCTGGGCGACCAGCATGCCGATCTCCAGCCATTGGGTCTGGCCGTGCGACAGATACGCGGCCGGCCGGTCGAGCTGTTCGGTAAGCCCGACCAGCTCGGCAAGACGCTCGATGTCGTCGCGCGCGGCATTGCCGATACTCCAGCGCAGATTGCCGAACACGGAGGTGCGGCGCGCCCGCGCCACTTCGAGATTGTCGCTGACCGAGAGCTCGCGGAAGACGCTCGGCACCTGGAACTTGCGGCCGACACCGGCACGGGCGATCTCGTATTCCTCGAGCTCCTGCAGCGCGGTGCCGTCAAAGCTGACCGTGCCGGCGCTCGGCTTGACCTTGCCGCAGATGATGTCGAGCGCCGTGGTCTTGCCGGCGCCGTTCGGCCCGATCAGGCAGCGCAGCTCGCCCTTGCGCACGCTCATGTTGAGCGAATTGAGCGCCTTGAAACCGTTGAAGCTGACCGAGACGTCGCGGAGATCGAGATGGGAGTTCACGTGCTGCCCTCCGTCTGGCTGACACCCCGTGCAACGGCGCCGCCGGCGGCCTGTCTGCGCTGGGCAACCCAGCGCCAGGTGGACTGCGCGAGGCCGGCGAGCCCTTTGGGCAGGAACAGCACCACGAGCACGAACAGCGCGCCCATCACCAGCGTCCAGGTTTCCAGGAACGCTGCGGATTCCGACAGCGCGCCCTGCATGCCCGCGACCAGCACCGCGCCGAGGAACGCGCCGACCAGGCTCTGCCTGCCGCCGACGGCGCACCACACCACCACCGAGAGCGAGAGCTGCACGCCAAGGAAGGTCGGCGAGGCAAACTCCATCACGACCGTGTAGAGCATGCCGGCGAGGCCTGCGATCGCAGCCGAGAGCGCAAACACGAAGATCTGGTAGAGCGCGACGTCGTAGCCGAAATAGCGCACCCGGCTCTCGTGATCGCGGATCGCCTGCACGATCAGGCCGGCCCTGGACTTGGTGAAGGCAAAGGCAACCAGCAGGCTGAGCAGCACGCATCCGGCGACGAGGTAGTAGGTCGCGCGGCCATAGGCATCGAACGCGACGCCGAACAGCTCGAGCTGGGCGAGATCGGTGATGCCGTTGAAGCCGCCGGTGTAGCTCTGCTGGTCGATGATCACGAGATTGATCACCACCATGGTGGCGAGCGTGATGATCGAGACGTAGACGCCGGTGACCCGTCCCCGGAACATGAACCAGCCGAGCGCCGCCGCAACCAGCGCCGGCACGAGCAGCCCCGCCGCGATGGCGAAGCTGAGCGACCGGAACGGCTCCCAGAACCACGGCAAATGCTGGACATTGTTCCAGACCATGAAGTCCGGCAGTCCGCTCGCCCCGGTATGCACCGGCACGGTCTTGAGCTTCAGCGCCATCGCCATCGCGTAGGAGCCGAGCCCGAAGCTCATGGCCTGGCCGAGATTCAGGATGCCGCCGAAGCCCCAGGACAGCCCCAGCGATATCGTGAGGATGCCCAGCACCAGATAGCGCGCGACCTTGTTGAGCAGGAAATCATTGTTGAGCAGCACCGGGAGCGCGAACACCAGCGCGGAAACGATCAGCAACGGTGCAAGTTGCGCGATCAGGCGCTGCAATCCGCTGGAATTGGAAGCATTCGACGGCATAGATGAGCGATCTGTCTCAGGCCCGCACGCGTGCGGTGAAAAGCCCCTCGGGGCGGAAACGGATGAGCACGACGATGGCGAGCAGCACGATCGTCTTGGCGACCGTGTCGTTCTGCAGGAAAGCGATGCCGCCGGAGAGCTCGCCGAGGATGAAGGCGCTCGCCACGGTGCCGGCGAGGCTCTGCACGCCGCCGAGCACGACCACCATGAAGGCGTCGACCACGTAGCCGGTGCCCATGTCGGGCGACACGCTCTTGAGCGGCGACACCAGCGCGCCGGCAAGTCCGGCGAGGCCCGCGCCATAGGCGAAGGTCAGCGCGTAAATCCGCTTGGCGTTGATGCCGAACGATGCGGCGACCGAGCGGTCCTGGATGATGGCCCGCAGCTTCATCCCGACCGTGGTGCGGTTCATGAGCACCCAGGTCGCCCCGAACAGCGCGATCGACACGACGAACAGGAACACCCGATAGGACGATATCGGGATGCCGAACACGTTCATGCTGTCGGCCAGCGCCGGCGGCAGCTGCACATAGCGGAGTTCGCTGCCGACCATCAGCCGCACCGCCTGCTGCAGCATGATTCCGACGCCCCAGGTCGCAAGAATCGTATCGAGCGGCCGGTTGTTGAGCAGGCTGAGGACGTAGCGTTCGACGACCCAGCCGAAGGTTGCCACCACCAGGAAGATCGGAACGAGGCTCGCCAGCAGGCCGAGCCCGAGATAGGTGTGAAACACCCAGGCGGCATAAGCGCCGAGCATCACGAACTCGCCATGGGCGAGATTGATGATGCCCATCGAGCCGTAGATGATCGACAGTCCCAGCGCCACCAGCAGCAGGATGGATCCGATGCTGAGGCCGGTGACGATTTGTTCGATGAGTTGGTCCACGTCGGGATCCGCTTTCGATGTTCGTTTGGGCGCTTGCGCCCCTCGCATGTGTGCGAGAGGCGGCTTTCGTTGCGGGAAGCCGGCCGCCGGCGCCGCACGCCGACGGCCGTCGTCAGCCCCCGTCAGCTCTTCTCGACCAGGCCCTTCTCGGTGCAGGACTGCCCGGGATAGGCCGCGTAAGGCACCGGCTTCAGCCAATCCTTGGCCTCGACGAGAATCTCGAACTGGCCGTTCGACTTCGCCTGCGCGATCTTGGGCCACAGCCAGGTGTGCAGATTCTCCGGCTCGATCCGGACCTTGCCTTGCGGCGCAGTCACTTCCTGGCCCTTGACCGCGTCGCGGATGTTCGGCGGCGTGAGGTCGCTGGTGGCGAGCTTTTCGACCGCCTGCTTGAACAGATAGGTCTGGAAGTAGCAGGCCTCCGAGACGAAATGCGTCACCTTGTCGGCGCCCCAGCGCTTCTTGTAGGCCTCGACGAATTTCTCGTTCTCAGGCGACTTGTGCACCATGAAGTAAGGCGCCGAGGTGAAGTGACCGGCGGCAGCCTCTCCGCCCATCGCCGCGACCTCGTTCTCGGAGGTCGTGAGACTCGCCATCGGCATCTTCTCGGGATCGAGGCCAGCAGCCTTGTACTGACGATGCAGCGCGACCACGGAATCGCCGACCACGGTGGAGAAGATCACGTTCGGCTGCGTCGAGCGGATCTTGTTGATGACGGAAGAGAATTCGGAATGGCCGAGCGGCACATATTCTTCCGCCACGACCTCGCCGCCGAGTTTCTCGAGCAGCTTCTTGCAGTAGTTGTTCTCTTCCTTCGGATAGATGTAGTTGGAGCCGATCAGATAGAACTTCTTGCCGAACTTCTTGACCAGCCAAGGCACGAACTCGTCCTGTTGCTGGTTCGGCACTGCGCCGGTGTAGATGACGTTCTTCGAGCACTCGCGGCCCTCATAGAGCGTCGGATACCAATAGAGATTGTTCTGTCGTTCGAAGACCGGAAGCACCGCCTTGCGGCTCGCCGAGGTATATGAGCCGAACACGCTCACGCATTTGTCGCCGACGACGAGCTTGCGGGCCTTCTCCGAGAAGGTCGCCGGATCCGACGCAGGATCCTCGACGATCGGCACGATCTTGCTGCCCTTGATGCCGCCGGCGGCGTTGATTTCCTCGATCGCAAGCAACGTCGCCTTGTTGAGCGATTCTTCGATGATTGCAGTGGTTCCCGTCAGCGAGAACAGCACGCCGACCTTGATCTCGCCGCCTGCGGCGTAAGCGAGGTCGGCGTTCTTGATCCAGATATGCGGCAGTCCGGCGCCGGCAAACGCGCCAAGCGCCGCGGTATTCCTCAGCAAAGTCCGCCGTGAAATGCTCATCCCTAGCTCCCTTCAGGACTGAAAAAACAAAAAGCCCTCCCGATGCGCGCTTACGCGAGCATTGGGAGGGCTTTGTTGCCGGTTGTGTCGAAGGCGGCGCTGTCGCCGCCGGCCCCGCTATTGGGGCTTACTGTTGATGATCGTAGCCAAGCAGTTCGAACGAGTCAACAATCGCTGCGGCGACCGCGCTTGCCGACACGCGACGATCCATCGCCTGTCGTCTGATGAAGCCATAGGCTTCGGTTTCCGGCATCTGGCGCGTCGCCATCAGGATCGCCTTGGCGCGTTCCACCGTGCGCATCGAGCGCAGATTGTCGTCGAGCTTCTCGATCTTGCTGCGCAGCCGCCGTTCGTAGCTGAACTGGCTGCGCGCCAACACGAGGCTGGACAACACCGCATTCTGCGTAAACGGCCGCGGCAGAACGGCGTTGGGCGTTGCATGACACAGCGCATCGGCGTGAACGGCTTCCGTCGCCGGCAGGATCACGACCAGCGCGGAACGCGCATCGCCTGGAATCCACGGCAAACGCCGCGCCAGATCAGGCGAATATTCGCAGTACACCACGTCGGCATCGGCCGGTACGCTCTCCGGCATCGGCCAGACCTGACGCACCCGCATCCTGAACCGCTGCAATTCGCGCAACAACATGCCGACCTGATCGTCGACCGGCGCGACCACGACGGCCGAAAGATCGGCAAGTTCCTGAACCATGGTCTTGCGTCCGCCGACGTCTCGGCTCAGCGACGGCTTACGCGACTGCTCGTTCATTGGACGCTTCCTGTTTGCGTTGCACGACCATACCCGATCAGGAACGGATCCGCATGCACCGGCTCCTTCGATTGGCTGACCACGTCGAACTGCCCCTGGCGGTTGGCACGTCCGATGCGTGTCCAGAGATCGGTGTGGCCCGACATCGGGTTGACGGTGACGGCACCTTGCGGTGCATCAAAACTGGTACCGAACACCATGGAGCGGAGGACTTCCGTATCGAGCGAATTAACCTGCTCGAGCGCTTTCGCAAACAGATGCAGCTGGAAATAGGATGCCTCGGCGCACATGTTGGTGGAGATGTCGGCGCCGAACCGCTTCTTGAAGCGCTGCACAAACGCGTTGTTGGCGCTGCCCTCGACGCCCTGGAAGTAGGATGCCGCGGTGACGTGTCCTGCGCCGACGTCGAAGCCCATGGCGGCGATTTCGGCTTCCGTCGTGGTCAGGCTGGCGATCGGCACTTGCTTTGGATCGAGCCCGACATTCGCATAGGCCTGATAGAGGAAGACCGTGCCCTCCCCCACGACGGTCGAGAAGATCACGTCGGGCCTGACCCGCTTGATGTCCTGGATGATCGGGACAAAGTCCTGCCAGCGCGCGTAGACGTTGACGTAGCGTTCGCCGACGACCGAGCCGCCGTTGCTCTTCAGCAGCTCCCGCATCACCCGGTTGGACTCGCGCGGATAGATGTAGTCCGAACCCACGAAATAGAATCGTGTTCCGAACGTATCCATCAGATAGCGGCACAGCGCGAGGCTGTTCTGATTCGGCGAGGCGCCGGTGTAGATGACGTTCGGCGACGCCTCGAAACCCTCATAGAGCGTCGGGTACCAAAGCAGGCCGTTCAGCCGTTCGACCACCGGCAGCACCGCCTTGCGGCTCGACGAGGTGTAACAGCCGAATATAGTGCTGACCTGATCCTCCACCATCAACCGTTTGGCGTAGTGGCCATAGGCGGCCGAATCCGAGCCGGGGTCGTAGGCGACGGGAACCAGCTCGCGGCCGCAGACCCCACCCGCCTCGTTCACCTCCTCGATCGCAAGCTGCGTGCCCTGATACTGGGTCTCCTCGATCACCGACATGAAGCCGGTTCGCGAGAACAGCACGCCTATCCGCCATGGAGCGGAGGTCGCTTGGGTAGGATTCGACATGATCAGGCCCTCGACAGAATTGGAGGGACGAGAGGGATTATTGTTCTTGTTGCTCTCGAACAGCATTGCCGGGGGCGGAAGATTGCATGTCATCTGCCGCGAGACAAGGACCCACGAAGCTCATCCTGTCAGCGGCGCTGACGCGAAAGCAGGCAAACCAGATGTCACCCGCGAATGATCACAAGTGCAGCGCACCGCTGACCATCTATCTCCGGTAGACGCGCAATCGATTGCCCGTATCAAGCGAACCGATCGATAGTAACTCCGGGGAAACCTACGCCCGGCGCCATTGCAGCAA
This sequence comes from Bradyrhizobium sp. USDA 3240, assembly GCF_054063295.1. Lineage (NCBI taxonomy): Bacteria > Pseudomonadati > Pseudomonadota > Alphaproteobacteria > Hyphomicrobiales > Nitrobacteraceae > Bradyrhizobium > Bradyrhizobium sp. USDA 3240. The sequence continues at coordinate 7,614,238 of NZ_JBSSGD010000002.1, read as the reverse complement.
GGAGTAAGGCGGATCCGACTCCAGGTGATGCTCGAAGACCCCTTCGACATCTGCACCGATTGCAACCGCCTGTTCGGGATCGCCGAGCAGATTGCCGACCATGCGAATGCCGCCGGCATGCGGCAATTCGACAAGTACCGCGATGTAAGGTCCATGCCCTTTCAGCGCGGCATGCGATGGATGCCACGCGCGTTCCCAGCTGAAGATCCGGCCGCGCGGCGCGACTTCGGTCCATGCCGGATCGAAGGCGTGGCAGCGATGACAGAGCCATTCGGGTCCGAACTGCCACGTGTTGCAGTGGCCGCAGCGTTGCACCAGCAGCTTGCCTTGACGCAATCCTTCCCAATACGGCGTGGACAGGCCGTCGGGCTCCGCAACCGGGATCGGCAGGCCTGCCGGGAGATAGCGCGCGCTCGGCTTGCTCATAAGGTGGCCTCCGAACCCAGAATGAGGTCGCTGGCGGGAGAGACCATCGGACCTCCGATGACCATTGCGACGTCGCTGCGTCGCGCCTGGTTCGTCGAGGTGCCGCGTACCTGGCGAACCGCTTCCAGCACGAGCTCAAAGCCGTGCATGTAGCATTCGGCGAGGTTGCCGCCGCTGGTGTTGAGCGGCAGCCGCCCGGACGGCGCGATCAGGTTCTCGACGGTCAGGAACTCGTTGGCCTCCTCTGGCTTGAAGAAGCCGTGCTCCGCCAGTGCCATCACGACGCCGCCGGTGAAATTCTCGTAGGCCTGGACCACGCCGACATCGGACGGCCCTACGCCGGCCATGCGGTAGAGATCAGGGGCAACGGTGTCGAAACTCGCCGTGGCGTAGAGCGGCGCGTTGTGCGCCGTCGCGGCCGCGCGATGTCCGGATCCGAAGGCGGCACCGAGCAGATAGGCCGGCCTATTCCGGAATTCGGCGGCGCGCTCCGCCGATACCAGCACCAATGCCGCCGCGCCGTCATTCTCCATGCAGCAATCGTAGAGATGGAACGGCTCCACGATCCAGCGCGAGGCATCGTATTTCTCGGCGTCTAGCGGCTTGCCGTGCATCACGGCACGGGGGTTGGCCTGCGCATGGTGATAGGAGGCGAGCGCAATCGCGCGCAACGCCTCTTGCCGCACGCCGTGCTCGTGCATATAGCGCTGCACCCGCATGGCAAAACGCTGCGGCGGCGCCAGCACACCATAAGGCATCAGGTAGGATCGTTCGCCCGAAACGGTGTGGATCCCGCCCGCCTGTCCGAACCGGCCATACTGGCCCTGCGCCAGCGAGCGGAACACCACGACACAATCGGCGAGACCCGCGACGATCGCGGCCGCCGCGTTGGCAACCGCAGCACAGCAACCGCCGCCGCCTCCGCCCCATTGCATGGTGGCCGAGCGCAATCGATGCGTCCCCAGCGCCGCGGCCAGCCGTGAGGCTTCGCTGCGATCGTCGCTATAGGACGAGAACCCGTCGATCTCGCGGGGATCGAGCCCGGCATCCTCGCAGGCCGCCAGAATGGCTTTCAGCGCGAGCTTGAACTCCGGGTCGGGCGAAGCGCCGTGGCGATAGTATTCTGTTTCGCCGATCCCGATCACGGCGACACGGCCCCGCAGCGTCCGCTCGTCTCGCCCGCGCGCCGTCACGGCCTGGCATCCCGTCGCGAGGGCTGGTTGCCGAAAGCCCCACTTGCGGCAAGGCGGGCGATCTCGGCCTCATCGTAGTTGAGCAATTCGCGCAGCACGTTTTCGGTGTGCTGTCCAACCGCCGGTGCCGCAACGGGATCGACGATCGGGGTCCGCGAATAGCGGATCGGAAGGTTTACGTTCGGCACCCAACCCAGCGTCTCGTGCGGGATCCTCGTGACGATCCCGCGCTCCCTTGCCTCCGGGGAGCGGATCGCCTCGCCGACGGTGCGCACTTGGCCGCAGGGCACCCCGGCCGCCCGCATCCGCGACTGCCAGTGCGACCAGGGCTGCCGGGCAAAGGCATCGCCGAGAATAGCAAACAGCTCCTCACGCCGACGGATTCGATCAGGGCCGGTTGCATAGATCTCAGCCGCGGCGAGATCCTCGCGCTCGAGAACCTGCGCCATCAGGCGCTGAAAGATCTTGTCGTTGCCGCAATTGATGTAGAAGGCGCAATCGCTGGCCTGAAACACACCCGACGGACACGTATCCGGACTGGTATTGCCGCTTCGCTTCGGATCGGCATTGTTGAACAGCGACTGCATGGTCGCATAGCCGGTCATCAGCACGGCATTCTCGAACAACGACACCTCGATGGCCTGGCCCTGCCCGTTCCGCTCCCGCGCGAACAAGGCACCAAGGATCGCGTTGCTGGCCATCATCGCCGTGCTGATATCCATCACCGGCGACAATGCGCGCACGCCCTCGCGGTCGGCATAGCCGTTCATCGACACGAACCCGCTCTCGACCTGCGCGATCGGATCGAAGCCGAGCCGGTCCGAAAACGCTCCGTCACGGCCATAGGCCGACACCGAGCAATAGATGATCTCGGGCTTGATCTTGCGGCAGCTCTCATAATCGAGCCCCAGCCGCGCCATCACGCTGGCCGAAAAGTTCTCGACAAGGACGTCTGCCGTCGCGACCAGCTCGCGCGCGACCTTCAGGCCCTCCGGCGATTTGAGATCGAGGGCAATGCTGCGCTTGTTGCGGTTGGTCCAGAGGAACGGCGCACCGTGCCTGAGATCCGGATGCACCGGGGGATAGCGGCGCAAATCGTCGCCCCGGCCGGGCGCTTCGACCTTGATCACCTCGGCGCCCATGTCGGCGAGGATCATGGTCGCAAACGGTCCCGCAATGAAATGCGAGAAATCGATCACCCGGACCCCCTCGAGCGCCCTTGGCGCATCGGCAGGGCGCGGCGTGTGCTCGGGGAAGTCGGCTTCAAGCTGATCCAGCATCGGGAGGTCCGTCAGTTTGAGAAGTGTTGATCCGAAGGTCGCTTCCGTCGTCGTCAATTGCTCTTCGGCGGCTCGACGAGCGAGCATCCGCCCTGGTCGAGCGGCCGAAACGCCTCCGGCCCGGACAGCACGCCGACCTGCTCCAGCAGGTCCCACTTGCTCTTCGACGCATTCGGGCTCTTCACTTTGAAGATGTACATGTTGTGAATGGCGCGGCCGTCCGCGCGCACCACGACCGGCCCGAACAAGGCGTCGTCGATCGGCTTCTCCTTCAACTTCCGGATCACCGCCGGCGCGTCATTGGTTCCTGCCGCCAGCGCCGCGTTCAGGTAAGCCAGCACGGAGGAGTAGACGCCGGCGTGGAACGCGGTCGGCGACGGCCCGTGCTGGCGCGCGCTGAACCTCACCGACCAGGCACGGCTGGCATCGTTGAGGTCCCAGTAGAACGCCTGGGTGATGATCAGCCCCTCCCCAACCGCAAGGCCGCTCGACTCGACATCGTTGGTGGTGGTCAGCAGCGCCGCGAAGGTGCGCCCGCTCTGTTTCAGCCCGAACTCGGCGGATTGCTTGATCAGGCTGACCGTGTCGCCGCCGGCGGTCGCGAACGCGATCACGTCGGCGCCCGAGCTATCCGCCTGCAGGATGAACGAGGCATAGTCTGCATTGTTGATCGGCACGTTGACCGATCCGAGCACGGTGCCGCCGCCGGCGCCGATCACCGCCGTGCCGTCGCGCACCATCGACTTGCCGAGCGCATTGTCGGTCGCGATGAAGTACCACTTCTTGCCGCCATGACGCACGAGATAGGCGCCGATCGTGTGCGAGGCCGCCCAGGCATCGAAGGTCCACTGGATCGTGTTGGGCGAGCAGTATTTCCCGGTCAGGTCGGAGGATGCCGCGCTCGATGCAATCAGCGCCGCCTTGGTGCCGCGCACGACTTCGTTGACGGCGAGCCCGACGGCCGAGTTCGGCACGTCGGCGACCGCATCGACCTCCTCCTGATCGATCCAGCGCCGCGCGATTGCGGCGCCGACATCCGCCTTGTTTTGGTGGTCGGCGGAGACGATCTCGATCTTGAAATCCGAATGAAGCCGCATGAAATCCTCGGCAGCCATCCTGGCCGCCGTCACCGAGCCTTCGCCGGCATTGTCCGAATAAGGGCCGGATGCGTCGTTGAGCACGCCGATCTTGAGGAAGCGCGCAGCGTCCGCCGATGCGGGCGAACCGTCGCAAACGGCCAGCAGGGCCATTCCGGCGATTTGCGAAAGATACTTCATTGTTTCCACCCGTCGTCTGTTGTTGTTCTAGAGATCGAGCACGAGCGTGCGGGACTTGGCGCCCGAACAGCAGATCATGACGCTCTTGTTCGCAGCTTGCTCTTCCTTGCTCAGAAACTGGTCGCGATGGTCGGGCGTGCCCTCGAGCACGCGCGTCTCGCAGGTGCCGCAGACTCCCTCGGTGCAGGCGTAGTTCGCGGTGATGCCGGCATCCAGCAACGCATCGAGGATCGTTTTGCCAGGCTCGACCGCGATCGTGCGATTGCTTCGCGCGAGCTTGACGTCGAAGCCGCCCTCGGTGGCTGGAGCCTCCCGCGCCTGGAAGTATTCGACATGCACGTGATCGGACGGCCGATCGGCCGCCGCCGCCTCGAATGCCGCGAGCAAGGGCACCGGGCCGCAACAATAAAGATGCGCGTGGGCCGGTGCGTTGCCGACAATCGCCGGCAGGTCGAACAGACGCCCCGACCGCTCATCGTCGAAATCGACATGTATCCTGGAGCGAAGATCGGATCGGAATGCGTCGAGCTCGTCGAGGAATGCCGCGGCCGCGCGGGTCCTTGCGGCGTAGAACAGCTCCCAGTGGCGACCGATCGCATCCAGACGCCGGATCATCGACAGCAATGGCGTGATGCCGATGCCGCCGGCGATCAGGACCGAATGCTCGGCCGCTTCGTGCAGCGCGAAATTGTTGCGCGGCCCGGATATCGTCACGATATCCCCGACCTTCATCGAGTCGTGGACGAAGCTGGAGCCGCCCCGGCTCTCGGCATCCTTGTTGACGGCGATCACATAGCGGTGCCGCTCGCGCTGATCGTTGACCAACGAATAGCTGCGGATCATGCCGTTCGGCAGATGCAGGTCGATATGGCTGCCGGCCGTAAACGGCGCCAGCTCGCCGCCGGTCCGGGCGATCAGCTCATAGGAATTGATCCGCTCGGCCTCGTAGCCGATGCGCTTGACCAGCACGTCCTGCGTCATTTCAGCCATGGCGGGATGCGCTCACAGCTCGTACCCGAAATCGGCGCCAAGCTTCGCCCGCATGAACGGCGCGCCGACGTCGACCCAGGAATCCTCCGGCGGCAGCCGCAGCGACACCGCGCGCACCATGAACACGTCGGGGTCCAGGACGCCCTTGGGCTTCGTCCCGTGATCGCGATAGGCGCCGAGCGCCTCCAGAATGAAGCGCCGCGTCATCGCGATGCCGGTGTCGCTCGAGCACAGCGTCTCTTTGGTGCGATCGAAGACCGGCGAGACGCCGCTCTGGCAGGCGCCGTCCTGCACCCACAGCCCCGGCAGGCCCGAGAACCAGGTGGTGCGCTGCGCCTCATAGTCGAATTGAAAGCCGTTCTGCGGATTGTATTTGGTCCAGTAGCCTGCATACGAGACCGTCACCGGGTGCTGCACGAGCGCGTGGTGGCTGGCATGGCCGCTTTCGCGGCCCTTGTGGCCTTCGGCGAACACCTGCCGCGTTTTCTCCAGCAGCGGTTCCGACGGATGATAGGAGAACATGATGCAGAGCGTGTTCTCGTCATCGATCGGCACCCAGGCGTGTCCGCTCAGATCCGGGAACGGCGACAGCGGGGGCACCAGCGTATAGAACGGCAGCATGAACTGGTTGACGCGCCAATACAGGGTGTTGGCATCGTAATTGCGCCGCGCGGCGATGCTCATGCCGAAGTCCTGCTTGATGCATTCGAAGGTCGGCCGCAGGTCGCGCTTCTGGATCCAGGCACTCGTCGTACCCTGGGCGTCCAGCCGCCCGTGCAGCAGCGGCGCGTGCGCCGAGTCGATCTCGCCTTCGACCGCCTGCAGCCAGTTGCACTCCTGGACTCGCACCGAGATGTGCACCTGTTCGGCCGGCACCAGATTCCATTCGAGGTTGGGCAGCGGCGGAAGCTCGGCCTGGTCCGGGCCCATATAGGTCCAGATCATTCCGTTGCGCTCCTTGCAGGGATAGGCCTTGATCCGCACCCGCTCCTTGAGGCGGCTGCGCACCGGCTCCGCGGGCATATCCGTCACCGCGCCGGTGACGTCGAATTTCCAGCCGTGATAGACACAGCGCAGCCCGCAATCCTCGTTTCGTGCGAAGATCAGCGGCGCGCCGCGATGCGGGCAGGCCTGATCGACCAGCCCGACCCGTCCCTCGGTGTCGCGGAAGGCGACCAGATCCTCGCCGAGCAGCCGGATGCGCTTCGGCTGTCCATCCTTGGCGAGGTCCGCCGACGGCAGGAAGGGAATCCAGTAAAGCCGAAACAGGTCGCCGAGCGGCGTGCCCTTGCCGACCCTCACCAGGCGTTCATTGTCTTCGCGCGAGAGCATGAATTTGCCTCCTTCAATTGCGTGTGGCCGGGCCCGCCGCGCCGCCGAGAAGCGCGGCGACACGGTCGGACAGTCCGAGATCCTGAGCGGTCCAGAGCGGATCGGATGCGGTGAGCGGCTTGCGAGGCACGGGAGGCAGCTTGCCCTCCTCCACCAGGCCGACGATCAATTCGATGCGGCGCCGCTCCAGTTCCCGTAGGGCGTCCTCGACGACGGCGGCTTCCGCCGTGCATCCCGGCAGCTCCGGATAGGTAAGGCGAACCCGCCACTGCCCCGGCTCGGCTTCGACCGCCTCAGCCTCGAGCAAATAGGGAATCGACAGCAGCTCACGCAGGTCCAAGTTCAACCTCCCTGCACGATGTCTTGGCATCGCATTTGATACGTATACGTACTACATTGCCAAATGCGTGACAAGGCCGAAAGCGGTTGCGTTGTGCAGGGAACAGACCGGGGTGCCGTTCACCGCAGGGTTGAGGACGTCAGGCCAAGCTGCTAACGGCTAACGCGAATTCGAAAAACCGGAGTCCAACGACGGCATGGCAGCCGACAAGGGTATGAAACCGAGTTCGGCCACGGACATTGCGCGCGACTGGCAGCTCGAAGGCGGCGTCGGATTTCTGCTGCGGCTGCTGGAGGCCCGCTACGACGGGCTCTATCAGAGCATGACGCGCCAGAGCGACATCACGCCGCGGCAGTTCGGCGTGCTGATGGCGCTGTACCAATTGGGTCCTCTCACCCCCTCGGTGCTGGCGGAACGGATCAGCTGCGATCGCAACACGCTCAGCGAGATGCTGAAGCGGATGGTGGCGCGCCGGCTGGTTTCGAAGAAGAACAATCCGGACGACCGCCGCTCGCTCCAGGTGCAGATCACCGCCAAGGGCGAGGAAGCGCTGCTCGCCGTCATCCCAGCCGCTGCCGAGCTGCAAAACATCATGCTGGCTCCCTTGCGCAAGGAGGACCGCGCGCATTTCCTGAAATGCCTGCTCGCGATCGCGAAGGCTCCGCCGCCAGACGCTTCGTCCGATAGCTGAGATCGCTGCTTAGGCCGGCGTCCCGCCAAACGTGCCCGCAGCCGCGAGCGCTGCGATCGCCTCCGGCGACAATCCCAGGATCCGCGACAGCACATCGTCCCGTTGGGCGCCGATCTCGGGAACTTGACTTCCGATCGACGTATCGGCCCCCGACATCTGCCACGGCGCATTGACGCCGACGAATTCGCCGGCACCATCCGAGACCGTCCCGAACACGCCACGTTGACGCAGATGGGCATCGGTCAACGCCGCGCCCGGCGTCCGGTACTCGGCGCAGGGAACGCCGGCCCGATCCAGCGCCGCGATGCATTCCGCGACGGTGTGACGTTCGGTCCATCGCTCGATCACCTGCATCATGGCGGTCCAGTTGGCGCCGCGCGCCGGAATGGTCGCAAAGCGCGGATCGTTCGCCAGCTCGGCCTGCCCCGTCACCTCACACAGCGCCGCAAAATTCCGCGGCGTCACCGGGGCGATCAGGATATCGCCATCGCGGGTGCGGACCGGCCCATAGGTCGGACGCGGCGAGCGGATCGGGAACTGGGCTTCCTGGAGTTCATAGACCAGCAGGTTGAGCATGCAGTCCATCAATGCCACATCGACGCGCTGCCCCTTGCCGGTGCGTTCGCGCTGGACCATCGCGGTCTGGATCGCGGAATAGCCGAAGATGCCGCCGAGAATGTCGGCGACAAAGATCGCTCCGGCCGCGGGACGTTCCCGGTCACCGGCATAGCGCATCAACGAGGTATCGAATCCGCTTTCGGCATGCACGATCATCGCGTAAGCCGCGCGCTCGGCAGCGGGGCCGGACTGGCCATAGCCCGAGATCGAGCAATAAATCAGACGCGGGTTGATCTCGCGGAGCGCGTCGTAGCCGAGGCCGAGCCGCTCCATCACTCCCGGACGAAAATTCTCGACGAGAATGTCCGCTTCCGCGACCATGCGATGCACGAGCTTGATGGCATCGGCGTTCTTCAGGTTCAGCGCCAGGCTGCGCTTGCCGGCATTGAGCTGGCCGAAATAGGTGCTGTGGCCTTCGCGCAGCGGCGTCCGCAGCCGCATGTCGTCGCCTTCCGGCGGCTCGATCTTGATGACCTCGGCGCCGACGTCGGCGAGCAGCCGCGCGCAATAGGGCCCCGCCACCATGATGGAAAAATCCAGCACCCGCACACCGGCGAGCGGCGCCCTGTCGCCATCCTTCTGCATCCGATCTCTCCTACCTCGGCAGCCCGAGCGCGCGTTGCGCGATCAGGCTGCGCTGAATCTCGTTGGTCCCGATGCTGATGACCCACATCAGCGAATGCCGCAGATTTTGCTCGAAGCGGCCGTTATCGATCGCGCCCGGCATCTGCTCGGACAGCGCGGCACGCATCCCGAGAATGTCGAGCGCCGCCTCGCCGAAACGCTCCATCAGCTCTCCGGAGAACACCTTGCTGATCGCGCCATATTCCGGCGGCGTCACGCCATCAGCGGCAAGCTCGGCACAATGCATCATTAACTGACGGCCGATCTCGATCTCTGATGCCAGGGTCGCGATCTTGTCGCGGACGATGGGATCATCGGCCAGGGACTGCTCACCTTGCTTCGTCATCACATGCGAACGCAGCTGCTCGAAGGCGTGCGCGACCTTCAGGACAATGCCGCCACCGACCAGCCCGCGCTCGAAGGCCAGCGCGCCGGTCAGCACCTTCCAGCCGCCATTGACTTCGCCGACCAGGTTCTCGGCGGGAATCCGGACATTGTCGTAGAAGATGTTGGCAAACGTGCCGTCATACATGGTGACGGATGGACGGGTGGTGATGCCCGGTGCATCCATCGGCACGATGAACATGCTGACGCCCGCGTGCGGCGGCTTGGCATCCTTGTCGGTTCGCGCGGCAAGGAACATGTATTTGCCCCACCAGGTGGTGGTCCAGATCTTCTGGCCGTTGATCACCCAGTGATCGCCGTCCTTGATCGCACTGGTGCGCAGCGCCGCGAGGTCCGAGCCCGCCTGCGGCTCGCTGTAACCCATGCCGTGCATGGCTTCGCCGCGCAGGATCTCCGGCAAGTATTTCCGCTGCTGTTCTGCCGTGCCGAACATCATCAGCGCGTTGGCCTGGATCGCCGCACCGATCCGCGGCGCCTCGCCCCGCTCCATCGTCTCCATGAAGGCGATCTGTTCCAGCGGAGAGCGAGCCTGGCCGCCGAACTGCTCCGGCCATCCGAGGCCAATCCATCCGGTCTCGCCGATATTTCGGGCGAAGCCCGCATCGAACTCGCGCTTGGCGAACGGCCTCTGGGCGAACGCCTGCTTTGTATCCCCGGTCCAGTTTTGCGCGAGCCAGAGCCGGACCTGCTCGCGAAACGCATTTCCGGCGGACCCGAGGTCGTATTGCGGCAGCCCGGCGCCGTCCGCATCCAGCAGCTGTGCGGCCAATCTGTGCTTTGCATCCGAGGCGCCGCCGAGCGCGATCGTATCGAGATGCACGCGCTTGAAATGGATCGGCGCCTCGTGCTCCTCGGCATAGCCGATCGCTCCGAATGTGTGCTGGGTCTCCAGCGAGACCTGCCGCAGCGCATTGCCGGAGAATGCCGACGCGCAATCGGAGAAGTAGCGCCAGTCGTCGTCGCCGCCATCATGCAATCTGGCGGCATGCTCGAGGATCAGCCTGACGCCTTCGAGCGAGATCAGGCAATTCGCCAGCTTGTGCTGGATTGCCTGAAACTTGCCGATCGGTTGTCCGAACTGGTGCCGTTCCTTGGCGTAGTCCACGGCCAGCTCAAACGCACGCCGCGCCGCGCCGTAGGCACGCGCGGTCAATGCCGCCTTGCCCTTGATGCGGAGATCGTCCAGATCGACCGTCCCGACCGGAATGCGCGTGAGCGGCGCTGCGTTCAGCCTGACCTCGTACTGTCCCCACGCCCCCATCGCGCGGGTCGCGACGCATTCGACACCGACACCGCCAAGATCGATTAGCGCAAGATGGGCCTGCTCGAGCACGACCAGAAGGTGCGTGGCACCTCCCGCTGCCTCGACAAAGCGGAGCACTCCCGTTGCTGTGCTGTTCGTGGCCTCGACCGAACCAGTCCCGCGATCGGGATCCAACGCCCCGAACGAGAAGGCGACGATGGCCTTCCCGGAATGCAGCCGCTCCATGAGCTCAACCACGACGTCGACCTTCGATCCGGCAATCGCAAGATTGGCGAACGCCGCAGACCACATCGGCGCCGGGCACCCGGCGCGGCCAAGCTCCGCCATGACGACGAGAATCTCGGCGAGCCCGCCTTCGCCCTCGACACCGAGTGCGGCGACGCCCTGCCCGACCAGCTTGCGCCAGATCGCCGATACCTCGTCCGGCGAAGACGATGCCGTTACGCCGCGCGGACGCCAATGCTCGTCGAGGAAGCCGCGCAAGGAGTCGCGCAGCATCCCTGCGACATCGTCATTCGACGCTTCGGTCGTCGTCATTGCCCAGCCTCGAGCTACGCCTGGCCGAACCTGGGCTTGCGCTTCTCCTTGAACGACATCGTCGCTTCCTTGTGGTCGGCGGTCTCGAACGTCACCTGCTCCAGCGCCATCGAGGCCTCCAGCAGCATGTTCACGCGCTCCTTGACGATCTGGTTGATCGACAGCTTGGTCCAGCGAATGGCCCAGGTCGGGCCGTTCGCTAGCTCGATTGCGATCGCGCGGGCCTTGGCCAATACCTCGGCGCGCGGCGCGACATGGTTGACCAGCCCGATCCGCTCCGCCTCCTTGCCCTTCAGCAGCGTGCCGCGGATCAAAAATTCCTTGGCCTTGTTGATGCCGATCAGCAGCGGCCAGATCACTGTGCCGCCGTCGCCCGCCACCAGCCCGACGCGCGACACGTGAGTGTCGCCGATCCGGGCATCCTCCGCCATCACGGTGATGTCGCAGAGCAGTGCGTGGGTCGCAGCCAGGCCGATGGCGTCGCCGTTGATTGCCGCAATGATCGGCTTGTCGAGCTCGAGCTGGCGGGTCACGCCGCGCCGGCTGATCATGGGATCGTGCACCTCGCCCTCCTCGAGCACGTCGCCGCCCGGCCGCTCCGACATCGCCTTTACGTCACCACCGACGCTGAAGAAATCGCCGGCGCCGGTCAGCACCACGGCATTGACGGCATGATCGTCGGCAAGGTCGTCCCAGATCGTCCGCAGCTCGCGGATCAGCTTCTGATTGATGGCATTTCGCGCCTGCGGGCGATTCAAGGTCACGGTCGCGACCTTGTCCGCGACCTCGACCGTCAGGCATTCATACTTGGCGTAGTTGGACACGTTTGCCTCCATTGTTATTGCCGTTTGAGTGTTGATCTATTTGCCCGCGCCGCGCGTTACCGGCGCATCCCGGGCTGCACGTCGGCCAATGCCACGTGAAGCGACATGGCTCCCGGATCCTGCTCCAGCATGCGCTGCACGGATTCGAGGTGCGAGCGCAGCAGCCGGCTCGCCAGCGCCACGTCTCGCTCGCTGAGCGCCGCCAGGAACTGCCGCCGCTTCTCCGCGAGCCGCGCCATCGCAACCCCGCTGGAAGCGACCTTGGCGTAGACGAAGCGCATGTGGATCTCGGTGACCGAGTCCACGATCATCGCAATCACCTTGTTGCCGGTCGAAGCCGCGAGCAGCTTGTAGAACTCGCGCGAGCATTCGACCCGATCGAGCAGCCTGCCTTCCTTCGTCGCAAGCTCCGTCCGCTCAATATTGGCTTCCAGCGCATCGAGGTCGGCCCGGCGTGCATTTGCGCATGCCAGCTGCACCACAAGGTCGAGTACGTGGACCCGCGCCTCCGACAATTCCCGCACCGATATCGTCCCGAGGCTCAGCATGTCGCGCATGACCTCGTTCATGCGCCGGGTGTCGCCCTGCTGGATGAAGGCGCCGCCCTTGACGCCCTTCTGCAGCCGCAGCACGCCGGCCATCTCCAGGCTGCGCAGCGCCTCCCGCAGCACATTCCGGCTGACGCCGAGCTGCTGTGCGAGTTCGCGCTCGGCCGGCAGCTTGTCGCCGGGCTTCAGCACGCCGAGCGCCAGCTGCTCGCGAATGCGCTCGCAGATCTCCTCGAACGTCCGCCTGGTGTGGATCGGCTTGAATGTGGGCGTGGCCGCGGCGGCGGCCGCACGAAGATCGGTGGCCCGCTCCCGCCGGTTCGGCGAGGCGGTGCGGGGGCGCTGCGGCGCGCGAGGGCTTGACTTGGTGCTCATGCGGTGAATTATTAAATGGATCACCCATTCAATGGAAGTCCCTTTTTGGCTTCCGGCAAAGAAAACAAACGGGAGCCCGTATGAGTTTTTCCGAGGAGCAGGTCGCGTTCCGCGACAATTTGCGCAGGATGGTCGCCAGGCACGTGGCGCCGATTGCCGCCGAAATCGACGAGACCGACCGCTTCCCGCTCGAGCTGGTCAAGCTGTTCGGCGAGATGGGATTGATGCAGCTCTGGGTGCCGGAGCGCTATGGCGGCCCGAACGGCAACCTCACCATGGCCTGCATCGCGCGCGAGGAGATCTCGAAGGTCTCGCCCGCCTGCGCATCGATTGCGGCGCTCAACACCATGTTCATCATGCCGCTGCTGCATTTCGGCTCGGAAGAGCAGCGCCAGAAATATTTGCCGATCATCGCTAAGGGCGGCGTGGTCACGGCGATCGCGATCTCCGAGCCACAGGCCGGCTCCGACGTTGCCGCGCTCAACGCCCGCGCCCGGAAGGACGGCGACAGCTATGTCCTGAACGGCCGCAAGCAATGGTGCAGCTACGGCGTCGTCGCCGACTACATCGTGGTGATGGCGCGGACCAGTGACGGCGCCGGCGCGGACGGAATCAGCGCCTTCATCGTCGAGCCGAAGAAGATGCCGGGCATCACGTTCGGCCGCCACGAGCGCAAGATGGGCTTTCGCGGCGCGCCCAACACCCCGATCTTCTTCGACAATGTGCGGGTGCCGGCCGAAAACCTTGTCGGTGAAGAAGGCAAGGGCTTTCGCGCGTCGATGCGCGCGCTCGACCTCAACCGCCCGACCATCGGCGCGCAGTCGGTCGGCCTCGCCCAGGGTGCGCTCGATGCATGCGTCGCCTACGCCAAGGAACGCAAGCAGTTCAAGCAGCCGATCGCCGAGTTCCAAGGCGTGCAGTTCATGCTTGCCGACATGGCGATGCAGATCGAGGCGGCCCGCGCGCTGGTCTACGAATGCGCCCGCGCCGGGCGATGCCGGCGACTGGAAGCGGCTCAACGTGCTTGCCAGCATGGCCAAATGCGTCGGCAGCGACATGGCCATGAAGGTGACGACCGACGCGGTCCAGATCTTCGGCGGCTACGGCTACACCATGGACTACCCGGTCGAACGCATGATGCGCGACGCCAAGCTGACCCAGATCTTCGAAGGCACCAACCAGATCCAGCGCGTGGTGATCGCCCGCGAGCTGCTGCGCTAGCGCAACAAGAAACGAATTACAGGGAGGAACGACCTTGAACCACATCATCGACCGGGCTTTGGCGGCCGTCGCGCTGTCAGCCCTGCTGGCGGCGCCTGCCTACGCGCAGAAGGCCTATGGACCCGGCGCCAGCGACACCGAGATCAAGCTCGGTCAATCGACGCCGCTGAGCGGCCCCGCCTCCGCCTTCGGCGCCGGCGCCGGGCGTGCCGTGGTCGGCTATTTCGAGATGCTGAATACGAAGGGCGGCATCAACGGGCGCAAGATCAACTTCACCCAGCTCGACAACGCCTACAGCGCGCCGAAGGCGGTCGAGCAATCGCGCAAGCTGATCGAGGATGTCGGCGTCTTGGCCGAGGTCGGTACGATCGGAACCGCGCCCAATGTGGCGATCCAGAAATACCTCAACGCCAAGCAGGTGCCGCAGCTCTTCATCACCGCCGGCGGACGCCGCTTCAACGATCCCAAGACGTTTCCGTGGACGATCCCGCTCTATCCGGACTTCGAAACCGAAGGCCGCGTCGTCGCCAAGTACATCCTGAAGGCAAAGCCCGACGCCAGGATCGGCGTGCTCTACCAGAACGACGACTACGGCAAGGACTATCTCAAAGGCCTTCGCGCCGGCCTCGGTCCGAAGGCCGAGCTGATCGTCGCCCAGGCCTCCTACGAACTTGCCGACCCGACGATCGACTCGCAGATCGTCCAGCTGAAGGCCGCCGGCGTCGACACGCTGATCGAGCAGTCGTCATCAAAGGCCGCCGCGCAGTCGATCCGCAAGGTCTACGAGCTCGGCTGGAAGCCGCTGCACGTGATCGGCGGCTCCACGGCATCGGTCCAAACCATTCTGAAGCCCGCGGGCCTCGAAGCATCGAAGGGGCTGGTCACCACCCAATTCCTCAAGCAGCCCGGCGACCCGGCCTGGGCCAATGACGATGAGGTCAAGGCCTACAAGGATTTCCTGAAGACGTACGCGGCTTCGGCCAATCCGGACGACTATTCCGTGCTGGTTGCTTATATGAACGTGCACGCCGTGGAGCTGGCGTTGCGCAAATGCGGCGACGATCTCACCCGCGAGAACCTGATCAAGCAGGCGACGTCGCTCAGCGGCGCGCGGCTGCCGATGATGCTGCCGGGCGTCTCGATCAGCACCCGGCCCGGCGACTACACGCCGTTTCGGACCCTGCGGATCGCGACGTTTGATGGCGAGAGTTGGTCGCTGACGGGCGAGCCGCTGTCGGCCGATTGAGCCGGGTTGGCGAGAACCGTCGTCAGCGGCTTCTCGCCAACGTCATCTCAGGCGCGCAGGCTCGGCAGATCAAGGCCATTGGCCTGGGCGCATTCGATCGCGGTTTCATAGCCAGCATCGGCGTGGCGCATGACCCCCGTCGCCGGATCGTTCCACAGTACGCGTTCGAGCCGGCGCGCCGCCTCCGGCGTGCCGTCCGCGACGATCACCATGCCGGCGTGCTGCGAATAGCCGATGCCGACGCCGCCGCCGTGGTGCAGCGACACCCAGGTGGCGCCGCTCGCACAGTTAAGCAGCGCATTGAGCAACGGCCAGTCGGACACCGCGTCCGATCCGTCGCGCATCGCCTCGGTCTCCCGGTTCGGGCTTGCCACCGACCCGCTGTCGAGATGATCGCGGCCGATCACGATCGGCGCCTTGAGCTCGCCCCGCGCCACCATTTCGTTGAAGGCAAGGCCGAGGCGATGGCGGTCGCCGAGCCCGACCCAGCAAATCCGCGCCGGCAGGCCCTGAAACTTGATGCGCGCCTTCGCCATGTCGAGCCAGTTGTGCAGATGGCCATCGTTGGGCATCAGCTCCTTGACCTTGGCGTCGGTCTTGAAGATGTCCTCGGGATCGCCGGACAACGCCGCCCAGCGGAATGGCCCGACGCCGCGGCAGAACAGCGGACGGATGTAGGCCGGGACGAAACCCGGAAAGTCGAACGCCTGCTTCAGGCCCATGTCCTTGGCCATCTGGCGGATGTTGTTGCCGTAGTCGAGCGTCGGGATTCCCTGCGCGTGGAAATCCAGCATGGCCTGGACGTGATCGACCATCGAGGTCTTGGCCGCGGTCTCGACCGTCTTCGGATCGGCGGCGCGCCGCGCCTCCCATTCGGCGAGCGTCCAACCCTTGGGCAAATAGCCGTTGATCGGATCGTGCGCGCTGGTCTGGTCGGTGACGATGTCCGGGCGCACGCCGCGGCGCACCAGCTCGGGAAAGATCTCGGCCGCGTTGCCGAGCAGGCCGACCGACACCGGCTTATGAGTCTTGGCCGCGTCGGCAATGATTGCGAGGGCTTCATTGAGCGTCGTCGCCTGGCGATCGAGGTATCCCGTGCGCAGCCGCATCTCGATGCGGCTCGGCTGGCACTCGACGGCGAGCATCGAGGCGCCGGCCATGGTCGCAGCGAGCGGCTGGGCGCCACCCATGCCGCCAAGGCCCGCCGTGAGGATCCATTTGCCGGCAAGGCTACCGCCGTAGTGCCGACGGCCGACCTCGACGAACGTCTCATAGGTGCCCTGCACGATGCCCTGGCTGCCGATATAGATCCAGGAGCCCGCCGTCATCTGGCCGAACATCATCAGGCCTTGGCGGTCGAGCTCGTTGAAATGATCGAGCGTCGCCCAATGCGGCACCAGGTTCGAGTTCGCGATCAGGACGCGCGGCGCATCCGCATGGGTGTGGAAGATGCCGACCGGCTTGCCGGATTGCACGAGGAGCGTCTGATCACCTTCGAGCTTGCGCAAGGACGCGACGATCCGGTCAAAGCTCTCCCAGTCGCGCGCCGCACGGCCGATGCCGCCATAGACCACGAGCTCGCTCGGACGCTCGGCGACGTCAGGGTCCAGATTGTTCATCAACATGCGCAGCGGCGCTTCGGTCAACCAGCTCTTCGCGCTGATCTCGGAGCCGCGGGGCGCGCGGATGATACGTTCGTTATCCAGTCGGCGGTTCATGACGGATGTCCCTGTCGGCTACGCAAGTTTTGGAAACGGATCGGACGAAAGGGCCGCGATCGCGGCGGCGGGCAACGCGCCGGCTTCGATCAACGACGCTGCCCGCGCGAGATCGTCGGCCATGTAGCGGTCGGCGGCGAGCGCCGGAACATGCGCGCGCAACGCGGCAATCACCGCAGCGAGCGGTACGCTCGTCGCGTGTGGTGCGCGCAGCGTGATGCCCTGCGCGGCGACCAGAAGCTCGATGCCGAGGATGGCCGCGAGGTTGTCGGCCATGTCGGACAGCCGGCGCGCGGCATGCGCCGCCATCGAGACGTGATCTTCCTGATTGGCGCTGGTCGGTGTGGAATCGATCGAGCACGGCATCGCGCGCTGCTTGTTCTCGGCATAGAGCGCGGCCGCCGTCACCTCGGCGATCATGAACCCGGAATTGATGCCGGGCTCAGGTGTCAGGAACGGCGGCAGGCCGAAGTTGAGCGCGGGATCGACGAGGGTCGCGATCCGGCGCTCGCTGGTGGCGCCGATCTCCGAGAGCGCGAGCGCGATCTGGTCGGCGGCGAACGCCACCGGCTCAGCATGGAAATTGCCGCCTGAGACGATCTCGCCGGTATCGACCAGGACCAGCGGGTTGTCCGTCACGGCATTGGCCTCAATCGTCAGTCCGCGCGCGGCGTGCACGAGCAGATCGAGCACGGCGCCCGCGACCTGCGGCTGGCAGCGCAGGCAATACGGGTCCTGCACCCGCTCATCGCCTTCGAGATGCGATTGCCTGATGTCGCTGCCGTCGAGCAATGCGGTCAGGGCCGCGGCCGCGGCGATCTGTCCATCATGGCCGCGCAAGGACTGGATTTCGGGACGAAACGGCACCGTGGAAGCCATCGCCGCATCGACCGACAGCGCACCGGTCACCAGCGCGGCACGCGCCAGGCGATGCGCACGCAGCAGGCCGGAAATCGCATAGGCGGTCGAAAACTGCGTGCCGTTGATCAGCGCGAGTCCTTCCTTGGGGCCGAGCGTCAGCGGCGCAAGACCGGCGGCGGCAAGCGCTTCATGACCCGGCACGATCTTGCCATCAAGGAATGCCTGCCCCTCCCCGATCATGACGGCGGTCATGTGGGCAAGCGGCGCGAGATCGCCGGAGGCGCCGACCGAGCCCTGCTGCGGCACCAGCGGAGCGACGCCGTGCGCCAGCATGCCCTGCAGCTGCTCGATGACGTCGCGGCGCACACCCGACGCACCACGGCCGAGCGAGATCACTTTCAACGTCATCATCAGGCGCACGATCGGCTCAGGCGTGGCCGGGCCCACTCCGCAGCAATGTGACAGGATCAGGTTGCGCTGAAGCAGCGCGGTCTGGTCAGGCGCGATACGCGTCGAGGCCAGCTTCCCGAAACCGGTATTGATGCCGTAGACGGGAATGTCGATCTGCGCCGCTTTCGCCACGATTGCCGCGGCTGCCTCGACCCGCGGCCAGAACGATGGATCGAGCGCGATGGGCGCACCGTCAAGCACGCGCGCCAGCACGTCGAGGCCGACCGTTCCGGGCGTTACGACAATCGGCGTAGCCGGATCGCTCATTGGCCCCTCCACACCCGCCGGTGCAACGGATTGAAACCGATGCGGTAGACCAGCTCGGCGGGACGCTCGATGTCCCAGATCGCCAGATCGCACCTTTTGCCGGCCTCCAGCGTCCCGGTCTCGGCGAGCAGGCCGAGTGCGCGCGCCCCTTCCCGTGTCACCCCGGCGAGGCATTCGGCGACCGTCATCCGAAACAACGTTGCGCCCATGTTCATCGCAAGCAGAAGCGAGGTCAGCGGCGAGCTGCCGGGATTGCAGTCGGTCGCCAGCGCCATGTTCACGCCGTGGCTGCGGAACAGCTCGACCGGCGGCTTCTGCGTTTCGCGAATGAAATAGAATGCACCGGGCAGCAGCACCGCGACCGTCCCGCTCTTCGCCATTGCAACGGCACCGGCTTCATCGGTGTGCTCCAGATGATCGGCCGAGAGCGCCGAGAATCGTGCGGCGAGCGCCGCGCCGCCGAGATTCGACAGCTGGTCGGCATGCAGCTTGACAGGCAGCCCCAGCGCACGCGCCGCCGCGAACACCCGGGCGGTCTGCTCGCCGGAAAATGCGATACCCTCCATGAAGCCGTCGACCGCATCGGCAAGGCCAGCCTTCGCCACCGCCGGCAGCATCTCGTTGCAGACCAGATCAATGTAGCGGTCCTTGTCGCCATCGGCTTCAGGCGGCAAAGCGTGAGCGCCTAAAAACGATGTGCGGATCGCAACCGGCCGCAAGCGGCCGAGGCTGCGTGCCGCCGCAAGCTGCCGGATCTCGGTCTCGACGTTAAGGCCATAGCCGGACTTGATCTCGACGGTGGTCGCGCCCTCGCCGATCAACGCGTCCAGCCGCGGCAGCGCGCCGGCGATGAGCTCGGCCTCGGTCGCGCTGCGCGTTGCGGCAACGGTCGAGACGATACCGCCGCCCGCGCGCGCGATCTCTTCATAGCTCGCGCCCTTCAGGCGAAGCTCGAATTCGTGCGCGCGGTTGCCGCCGTAGACGAGATGGGTGTGGCAATCGACCAGCCCGGGCGTGATCCAGCGGCCGGCGCAATCGATCCGCTCGACCGCGTCCGCGTCCACAGGAAAATCCGACTGCGTGCCCATGTAGACAATGCGGCCATCGCGCGCCGCGATCAGGCCCTGCTCGATCTCGCCGAGATCGGCGCCATCGCCGCGCATCGTGGCGAGCCGGGCGTTGTGCCAGATGCGGTCGAAACGCTCTGCCATGCGATCGTCCCTCGAGGTGGGATGCTTGACTTATATGTCTAGACATATAATCGTGTGCCGGTTCTGTCCAGCCGGCATGGAAAAATGACACGACTGCATTTCGCATTCGCGCTGCTGCCTTCGGGCTGGGCCAATGACGTGCAGGTCGTGGTCGCCGACGGCGCGATCATCTCGGTGACGGCAGGCGTGGCCCCCGCCGCCGGAGATGAGCGTCACCAATTGGCAGTTCCGGGACTGGCGAGCCTGCACAGCCACGCGTTTCAGCGCGGCATGGCCGGCCTTGCCGAACTGCGCGGCGACAGCACCGATACGTTCTGGACCTGGCGCGAGACGATGTACCGCTTTGCGCTGACGATGACACCCGACGACGTCGCAGCCGTTGCGACCCTGCTCTATGTCGAGATGCTCGAGCGCGGCTTTACGCGCGTCGGTGAGTTTCACTATCTCCATCATGATCGCGACGGCTCGCCTTACGCCAATCCGGCTGAGATGGCCGTGCGTATTGCGGAGGCAACTGAGGCCTCCGGCATCGGGCTTACGCTGCTGCCGAGTTTCTATGCCCACGGCACTTTCGGCGGCGCAGCGCCGCACGCCGGGCAGCGTCGCTTCATCTGCTCGGTCGATCGGTTCGCCACGCTGATGACTGCCTCGCGCGAGGCGATCCGAAAACTGCCCGGCGCCAACATCGGCATCGCCCCGCACAGCCTTCGCGCAGTGGCGCCCGACGAGCTTGCGGCGATCATTCCGCTTGCCGGCACCGACCCGATCCACATCCACGCCGCCGAACAGGTGCGTGAGGTGGAGGATTGCATGGCCTGGTCGGGGCAGCGGCCGGTGGAATGGCTGCTGGAAAACGCGCCCGTCAATCGACGCTGGTGCCTGATTCACGCGACCCACATGACGGAAAGGGAAGTCGCTGCGCTCGCCGGAAGCGGCGCGGTTGCCGGCCTCTGCCCGGTGACCGAAGCAAGCCTCGGCGACGGCATCTTTTCGGCGCGCGAATTCCTTGCCGCCGGCCGGCCGGTTCGGCATCGGAACGGATTCCAACGTGCTGGTCGGGGTCGCCGACGAACTTCGCCAACTCGAATACGGCCAGCGCCTGATGCACCGCGAGCGCAATGTGCTCTCCGGGCGTCCGGGTGCATCCACCGGCCGCGTCCTGTTCGACCACGCGCTCGCCGGCGGCACGCAAGCGCTGGCGCAGACCAATGCGGGGCTCACGCCCGGCGCACGCGCCGATATCGTCACCCTGGATACCGCTCACCCATCCCTGGCGGGACGGTCGGGCGATGCCGTGCTCGACGGCTGGCTGTTTGCGTCCGGAAGCGATGGGATCGATTGCGTCTGGGCCGGCGGCCACAAGCTGGTCGTTGGCGGACGGCACAGGTTGCGCGACAAGGCGCGCGAGCGGTTCAATGCGAGCGTCCGGAGGCTCGTCGCATGAGCCTCGCCTCCGAACGGGCCAAACCGGGTGCAAGCAGCAAGCCGACGCTCTACAAGCGGATCAGGCTCGATATCGAGACGCGGATCCTGACCGGCGAATGGCCCCCGGGCCACCGCATCCCGTTCGAGCACCAGTTGATGGCGCGCTATCGCTGCTCGCGCATGACGGTGAACAAGGCGCTGTCGGAACTGGCGCAGGCCGACTTGATCGAGCGGCGGCGGCGCGCCGGCTCATTCGTACGCCGCCCGCAGCATCTGTCGGCGGTGCTCAAGATTGCCGACATGCGCGCCGAGATCACGGCACTCGGCCGCAGCTACGGCTATCAGCTGATCGATTGCCGGCGACGCACCGCGACAGCGGCCGATCGTGCCCGGCTCGGGGTGAGCACGGCCGGCAAGGTGATCGCGATCGCCTGCCGGCACAGTGCCGACAATGTGCCGTTTGCGGTCGAAGACAGGCTGATCGATCTCTCCACGGTTCCGGAGGCCGCGACGGCCGACTTTGCGCGCGAGCCGCCGGGATCATGGCTGCTGCATCACGTGCCGTGGACCGAGGCCGAACATACGATCAGCGCGGTTGTCGCGGACGATCGCACGGCGAAGGCGCTCGGCATCGCGGTCGGCGCGCCTTGCCTCGTGATCGATCGCTACACCTGGCGCAGCGCACGCACAGTGACCGCGGTGCGGCTGCATTATCCGGGCGAGACGCACCGCCTGGTGGCTCGCTTCAAGGGAGGCTGAGGACGCCTTGCGCGGTATATTTCATGCAATGCATCATGGGCCACCATCCGCCAACCTTTCTGATGCGGCAATCCGCCGCGACTGACGAAGAAATCAACAGGGTTCTATCCATCGTTCAAGGGGTCGACAATCATGCGTTCGTTCAAGCTATTGCCCGCAATTGCAGCTCTGCTCGCGTCCACCGCCGCGTTCGCGGATGACGTCAAGATCGGCGTCGGCATCTCCGGATGGACCGGCTTCGCGCCGCTGACGCTCGCCAAGGAGGCCGGCATCTTCAAGAAGAACGGCCTCGACGTGACCTTGAAGAAGATCCCGCAGAAGGACCGGCATCTCGCGATCGCTTCGGGCGACATCCAGTGCGCGGCGACGACGGTGG
Source organism: Bradyrhizobium sp. USDA 3240 (assembly GCF_054063295.1). Classification (NCBI taxonomy): domain Bacteria; kingdom Pseudomonadati; phylum Pseudomonadota; class Alphaproteobacteria; order Hyphomicrobiales; family Nitrobacteraceae; genus Bradyrhizobium; species Bradyrhizobium sp. USDA 3240. The sequence continues at coordinate 7,591,980 of NZ_JBSSGD010000002.1, read as the reverse complement.
AGACCTGGATCTCCTGGAACGCCAATGGCGTCGCGACCAAGCAGATCTTCCAGCTCGACAAGAGCTATGGCGCCGACGGCATGGCCGTGCGCAACGACGTCGCCGCGATCAAGGACCTGAAGGGCAAGACCGTCGCGGCATCGGCGCCCGGCACCTCGCCCTATTTCGCGCTGGCCTGGATGCTGAAGAAGAACGGCCTCACGGTGAAGGACGTCACCGTGGTCAATCTGGAACCCGCCGCCGCGGCGCAGGCTTTCGTCTCCGGCCAGAACGACGCCGCGATGACCTACGAGCCCTATCTGTCGACGGTGCGCGCCGCCCCGGACAAGGGCAAGATCATCGCCACCACGCTCGACTATCCGATCGTAATGGATACGTTCGGCTGCACGCCGAAATTCCTGACCGACAATCCGAAGGCGGCCCAGGCGCTGGCCAATAGCTATTTCGAGGCGCTCGACATGATCGCCAAGGATCAAGCCAAGGCCTATGAGATCATGGGCGCCGACGTGAAGCAATCCGGCGAGCAGTTCGGCAACTCGGCAAAGTACCTGCGTTGGCAGGACAAGGCCGCCAACCAGACATTCTTCGCCGGCGACTTCCTCAGCTTCAACAAGGACGCCGCGGAGCTCCTGCTCGAGGTCGGCATCATCAAGGCCGCGCCGAAGGTTGAAGACATCTACGACGCCAGCTTCATCAAGTAATATAGCCATCATTTCGGCCGGTCCCGCCTCGCGGCAAAGCGAGCGGGACCGGCGCATGAGATACGCCTGGACAAATTGATGCGTCCCCTCGAGCCCACAACATCGAAGCAACGCGTGGTCTACGGCCTCGCCTTCTTCGTGCTGTTCGTCGCCCTCTGGTCCTGGGCGACGTTCGGCGGCCATGTGTCGAAGACATTCCTCGCCAACCCGCTCACCATGGTGCAGGAAGGCTATGAGCTGCTCGCCAAGCAAGGCTTCCTGTTCGACATCGGAATGACGATCTGGCGCGTCATCGGCGGCTTTGCCCTTGCCGCCGTCATCGCAGTGCCGCTCGGCGTGCTGATGGGAGCGTACAAGCCGGTCGAGGCCTTTCTCGAGCCCTTCGTCTCCTTTGCGCGCTATCTGCCGGCATCCGCCTTCATCCCACTGTTGATCCTGTGGGCTGGCATCGGCGAATTGCAGAAGCTGCTGGTGATCTTCATCGGCGCTGTGTTCCAGATCATCCTGATGGTGGCCGTCACGGTGGGTGCCACACGGCGCGACCTGGTCGAAGCCGCCTACACGCTCGGCGCCCGCGACAGCGGTGTCATCCGCCGCGTGCTGCTTCCCTCAGCCGCGCCCGAGATCGCCGAGATCCTGAGGCTGGTGCTGGGCTGGGCCTGGACCTACGTCATTGTGGCCGAACTGATCGGCTCGTCGTCCGGCATCGGACACATGATCACCGACAGCCAGGCGCTGCTCAACACCGGCCAGATTATCTTCGGCATCATCGTCATCGGGCTGATCGGCCTGGTCTCCGATTTCCTGTTCAAGGCGTTCAACGCCTGGCTGTTCCCGTGGAAGCTCGCATGACCGCGCTCAGGATCGATCAGGTTTCGCGAACCTTCCCGGCCCGCGCGGGCAACGCGCCGACAAGGGCGCTCGAGCCGACCACGCTCGACGTCGGTGACAACGACTTCGTCACCATCCTTGGGCCGTCCGGCTGCGGAAAATCCACCCTGCTCCGGATCATCGCCGGGCTCGACCGGCCGACCAGCGGACGCGTCACGCTCGACGGCCGCGAGGTCACCGGCCCCGGCGCCGATCGCGGCATGGTGTTTCAGTCCTACACGCTGTTTCCGTGGCTGACCGTGCGGGAGAATATCGCCTTCGGCCTGCGCGAGCGCGGCGTTCCGCAACAAGGGCGCCATGACATCGCCGACGCGTTCATCCGCCGGGTCGGGCTATCCGGCTTCGAGAACCACTGGCCGAAGCAGCTGTCGGGCGGCATGCAGCAGCGCACCGCGATCGCCCGGGCGCTGGCCAACGATCCGAAGATCCTGCTGCTCGACGAGCCGTTCGGTGCACTCGACAACCAGACGCGGGCACTGATGCAGGAGATGCTGCTCGGGATCTGGGAGCGCGACCAGAAGACGGTGCTGTTCGTCACCCACGACATCGAGGAGGCGATCTTCCTCGGCAGCCGCGTCATCGTGATGAGCGCGCGTCCCGGCCGCATCAAGGCCGAGATCGCGGTCGACCTGCCGCATCCGCGCTCCTACAAGATCAAGACCACGCCCGAATTCGTCGCGCTGAAGGAGCGCCTAGTCGAGGAGATCCGCACCGAGGCCCTGAAGGTCGCCGAACAGGCCTGAGAGCGTGTTTCGAAATGCGAGCAATGACATCGAGATTTCTTAACTAGCTCCGTCATACCCGGCCTTGTGCCGGGCATCCACGTCTTTGCTTCAATCGGGCAAGAAAGACGTGGATGGCCGGGACAAGCCCGGCCATGACGAAACAGCGCCAGTTTGAGGAAACCGACGATTGGCTGCCCCGTCAGTGGCTGATCATCCAGGGACGCGCGGTCGGAAAACCCTTGGCGCCGCTCTTAGTCTTGGTCATCAGCCGTGCCGGCTTCTTCTTGTCCGTGGAGCAGCAGCCGCAGCCCGGGCCGTGCGCGGCCTTGTACTGATCGAGCGTCTTCGGCGCGTGCCGGCTCTGCTCGTTGGTGGCGTGCGCCTTGCGCTTGTCCGAGGGCATGCAGAAGAACGCCGGGGCGGTGAGGATCACGCGCGGCGACGTCGCCTCGCATTGCGGGCAGTCCTGCGGCAGGTCGCATTCCGCCATCGGCCGCATGTCGGTGAAGGGGCCGCAATCGTTGCAGAGATATTCGTAGATCGGCATTTTCGTATCCTTGCGCAGTCGTGTTTGACGTCTGGCGGCGGATGCGGGGCGGCCAATACGCAGCCGTCCCGCACCCTTCGCGCAGGGATCACTTAAAGGATCACTTGTCGGGCGAGATCGGCATCTGCACGTCGCCCTCGATGTGTTTGATCGGTCCGGCCGACGACGGCATGATGTCGAAGTCGAAGATCTCGGTCGGCAGCCACAGCGTAGCGCAGGCGTTGGGCACGTCGACGACGCCGGAGATGTGGCCCTGGCACGGCGCGGTGCCGAGGATCGAATAGGCCTGGGCGCCGGAGTAGCCGAACTTCTTCAGATACTCGATCGCGTTGAGGCAGGCCTGGCGATAGGCGATGTGGACGTCGAGATAGTGCTGCTTGCCGGCCTCGTCGACCGAGATGCCCTCGAAGATCAGGTAGTCCTTGTAGTTCGGCGTGATCGGCGACGGCTTGAACACGGGATTCTTGATGCCGTATTTCGAAACGCCGTCCTTGATGATGTCGACCTTGATGTGCAGCCAGCCGGCCATCTCGATGGCGCCGCAGAAGGTGATCTCGCCGTCGCCCTGGCTGAAATGCAGGTCGCCCATCGAAAGCCCGCCGCCCGGCACATAGACCGGGAAGTAGATCTTCGATCCGCGCGAGAGATCCTTGATGTCGCAATTGCCGCCATGCTCGCGCGGCGGCACGGTGCGGGCGCCCTCAAGACCGATCTTGGCCTTGACGTCACCCTTGGCCTGGCCGGCATGCGCGGTCGGCGCGAACGGCGGATTGGCGAGGCCCGGCACGCGCGTCGGGTTGGTCGCGATCAGTTCGGCTTCGCGCTTGTTCCAGGCCGCCAGCATCTTGGCGTCGGGCAGACAGCCGATCAGGCCGGGATGGATCAGGCCGGCGAAGTTCACGCCGGGGATGTGACGCGACGAGGTGTAGAGACCCTTGATGTCCCAGATCGACTTCTGCGCCAGCGGGAAATGGTCGGTGAGGAAGCCGCCGCCATTCTGCTTGGAGAAGAAGCCGTTGAAGCCCCACAGGCTCTCCTTCAAGGGACCGACGTCGAGCAGGTCGACGACCAGGAGGTCGCCGGGCTCGGCGCCCTTGACGCCGATCGGACCCGAAAGGAAGTGCACGATCGACAGATCGATGTCGCGCACGTCATCGGCGGAATCGTTGTTCTTGATGAAGCCGCCGGTCCAGTCGACGGTCTCGATGATGAAGTCGTCGCCGGGGCTGACCCACTCGACGATCGGAACCTCGGGATGCCAGCGGTTGTGAATCTTGTCGTTTTCATAGGCCGACTTGCTGAGATCGACCTTGATCAGTGTATCAGGCATCGAGATGCTCCCCTTAGTTTACATGGTTAAATGTTTGAGCGTGATCTGGTCGGAAAACCGCTTCACACTTTTCCGGATCACGCTCGGTTAGACGGACAGGTATTTGGAGATTTGCGCGGCATCGACGCTGGCGCGCGGCTCGTCGCGGACGATCTCGCCGTTCTCAATGACGAGCACGCGGTCAGCGATGTCGAGCGCAAAACTCAGGACCTGCTCGGAGACGACGATCGACAGCCCGCGCTCATCGCGGATCCGTTTCAGGGTGCGCGCCATGTCCTTGATGATCGACGGCTGGATGCCTTCGGTCGGCTCGTCCAGCAGCAGCACCTTGGGCTTGGTCGCAAGCGCGCGGGCAATCGCGAGCTGCTGCTGCTGCCCGCCCGAAAGATTGCCACCGCGGCGGCCCTTCATCTCGAGCAGCACCGGGAACAGCTCGTAGATGTCGCCGGGCACCTCGGAGCCGCCCGACACCACGAGCCCGGTTTCGATATTCTCCTTCACCGTCATGGTGGAGAAGATCATGCGTCCTTGCGGCACGTAGGCGAGCCCCTTCGCCACCCGCTCGTAGCTCTTCATCGCGCCGAGCTCGGTGCCGTCCATGGTCACCTTGCCGCTCTTGGCCGGCAGGATGCCCATCAGCGATTTCATCAGCGTAGTCTTGCCCATGCCGTTGCGGCCCATGATCGCAACGATCTCGTTGGGCGCGACCGAAACGTTGAGGCCGTGCAGCACCTCGCTCTGGCCGTAGGCGACGTGAAGATCATTGATTGCCAGCATCGTTCCAGTTCCTCAGTGCCCCAGATAGACTTCGATCACCTTGGGATCGTTCTTGACGTGCTCCATCGTCCCCTCGGACAGGATCTGTCCCTGGTGCAGCACCGTCACCTTGTGCGCGATGTCCTCGACGAATTTCATGTCGTGCTCGATCACCAGCACCGAACGGTCCTTGATGATGCGGTTCAGCAGCTCGGCGGTCTTGGCGCGCTCCGAGACGCTCATGCCGGCGACGGGCTCGTCCAGCATCAGGAGGTCCGGGTCCTGAATCAGCAGCATGCCGATCTCGAGCCACTGCTTTTGGCCATGGCTGAGCTGGTCGGCATAGGTGTTGAGGCGGTCCTTCAGGAAGATCATCTCGGCGACCTCCTCGACCCGCTGCTTGACCGCGTCGTCGCGCTGGAAGGTCAGCGAGCCGAACACGGTGCGCCCGCGCGGGTAGGAAATCTCGAGGTTCTCGAACACGGTGAGATCCTCAAATACCGATGGCGGTCTGGAACTTGCGCCCGACCCCGGCCTGCACGATCTCGTTCTCGCGCAGTCGCGTCAGCTCCTGGCCGCGGAACTGGATCGAGCCTGAAGTGGCCCGGGTCTTGCCGCAGATCAGATCGAGCACGGTGGTCTTGCCGGCGCCGTTCGGGCCGATGATGACGCGAATCTCGTTCTCCTCGACATAGAAGGAGAGATCGTTGACCGCCTTGAAGCCGTCAAAGGACACGGTAAGTCCGGAGACCGCGAGCAGGAAATCCTTGGGCTGATGGCCGACGAGCATGATGGTCCCTCCTCACTCGGCCGGTGCGCCGTCGGCGATCAGGCCGGCCGCCGATTTCGATTTGCGTGATGCGAACAGGCGATCGATGCGGGGCTGGATATGATCCGCCCAGATGCCGGAAAGCCCGTTCGGGAAGGCCAGCACGACCGCGATGAACAGTGCGCCGAGGCCGAACAGCCAGAGCTGCGGGAACGATTCCGAGAGGCTGGTCTTGGCGAAGTTGACCAGCAGCGCGCCCCAAACTGCGCCGAAGATCGACATCCGGCCGCCGACCGCGGTGTAGATCACCATCTCGATCGACGGCACGATGCCGACGAAGGACGGCGACATGAAGCCGACCTCGAGCGTGAACATGGCGCCGCCGATCGCCGCGAACACCGCCGCGGCACAGAACGCGAAGATCTTGAAATTGGCGACGCTGTAACCGGAGAAGCGCACGCGATCCTCCTGCTCCCTCATCGCCACCAGGATGCGCCCGAGTTTTGTCAGCCGGATGAATTGCGCGGCAACGATGCATCCGAACAGCAGCACAACCTCGACGAAATACAGAATGAACTTGGCGTGATCGGTGCGGATGTCCCAGCCGTGCAGCGTACGCAAGTCGGTGATGCCATTGATGCCGCCGGTGTAGCCCTGCTGCCCGACGATCAGGATGGTGAGGATCGCCGCGATCGCTTGCGTGATGATCGCAAAGTACACGCCGCCGACCCGGCGCTTGAACATCGCGGCGCCGATGATCAGCGCGAACAACGCGGGAACCAGCAGGATCGCCAGCACCGTGACCGGAAAGCTGTGGAATGGCTTCCAGAACAGCGGAAGCTGCGTGATCTGGTTCCAGTCCATGAAGTCCGGGATGCCCGGCGTCGACTGGATCTTGGTGTTCGCGACCGAGGACGCTTCGAGCTTGAGGTACATCGCCATGCAGTAGCCGCCGAGGCCGAAGAACACGCCCTGCCCCAGGCTCAGGATGCCGCCATAGCCCCAGCATAGCACGAGGCCGATCCCGACGAAGGCGTAGGTCAGATATTTGGCGACCAAATTGAGGCGGAAGATATCCAGCGACAGCGGCAGGATGAGAAGTAGCAGCACCGCGAGCGCAAGGAAGCCGAGCAGTTCGGAGCGATTGAAAAAGCGCGAGTTGATGACCATGACCTGCCTGCTTGTTCTTATTTGCGGACCTTGAGCGCGAAGAGCCCCTGCGGACGCACCATCAGGATCGCGACGATCGTGAGCAGCGTGATCACCTTGGCCATCGATCCCGACAGGAAGAATTCCAGCGTCGACTGGGTCTGTGAGATCGAGAAGGCGGAGGCGATGGTGCCGAACAGCGAGGCCGCGCCGCCGAACACGACGACCAGGAAGGTGTCGACGATGTAGAGCTGGCCGGCGGTCGGCCCGGTCGAGCCGATCATGGTGAAGGCCGAGCCCGCGATCCCGGCGATGCCGCAGCCGAGGCCAAAGGTGTAGCGATCGACCTTCTCGGTGTTGATGCCGACGGCGCCCGCCATCACGCGGTTCTGCACCACCGCGCGCACCTGCTTGCCCCAGCTCGACCGGAACAGCACGTAGGCGACCGCGATCGTGATCAGGATGGTCAGCGCCATCACGAACATGCCGTTGATGGGGATCTGGATCGAGTCGGTCGCCTGCCAGGAGCCCATCATCCATTCCGGCAGCTCGACGCCGACTTCGCGCGCGCCGAAGATCGAGCGATAGGCCTGCTGCAGGATCAGGCTGAGACCCCAGGTCGCCAGCAGCGTATCGAGCGGACGCTTGTAGAGATGGCGTATCAGCGCCCATTCGACCAGCATGCCGAGCGCGCCGGAGGCGATGAACGCCAGGATCATGGCGATGAAGAAGTAACCGGGGAACAGCCAGGGCGCGACGTGCTGCACGGCGTTCGACGTCATCCAGGTGACGTAGGCGCCCAGGATCATGAACTCGCCGTGCGCCATGTTGATGACGCCCATCTGGCCGAAGATGATGGCAAGCCCCAGCGCCATCAGCACATAGACGGAGAACAGGATGAGCCCGGCAAATCCCTGCATCGCAAGGATGGCGCCGAGATCGCTGATCGAATAGTCGCCGAACATCTGGTCCTCCGTCATTCCAAAGGGCACGCGCCGCCGGTCAAGCGACGCTCGTTCCGTGGCGTGGACGATGACGTCCACGCCGCGATGCGTTGAAGTGAGGTTGCGCTTTAAGCGCCAGAACTCACTGGTAGCCCTTGGGGAACGGATCCGGCTCGACGAGATCCGCGGTCTCGTAGATCAGCTCATACTGGCCGTCGGCCTTGGCGCGCCCGACGCGGGTCTTCGACCACAGATGATGGTTCTCGTGGATCCGGACGTAGCCTTCCGGCGCGCCCTTGAATTCGACGCCGGGCGACGCCGCCGCGATCTTGTCGATGTCGAAGGAGCCCGCCTTCTCCACCGTCAACTTCCACAGCCACGGGCCGAGGTACGCAGCCTGCGTGACGTCGCCGATCACGGTCTTCTCGCCCCACATCTTCTTGAAGGCGGGCACGAAGGCCTTGTTGTTCGGATTGTCGAGCGACTGGAAGTATTTCATGCAGGCATAGGCGCCGGCGATGTTCTCGCCGCCGATGCCGTCGATCTCGTCCTCGGTGACCGAGATCGTCAGCAGCGTCTGCTTCGACAGGTCGATGCCGGCCGCCTTGAGCTGCTTGTAGAACGCGACGTTGGAGCCGCCGACGATGATCGCGTAGATCACGTCAGGCTTGGTCAGCTTGATCTTGTTGATCACCGAGTTGAACTGGGTCGAGCCGAGCGGGAAGTACTCCTCACCGACCACCTTGCAGCCCTGCAGATGGTTCTCGATGTGCTTGCGCGCGATCTTGTTCGAGGTGCGCGGCCAGATGTAGTCCGAGCCGAGCAGATAGAAGCTCTTGGCGCCCTTGGTCTTGTTGACCCAGTCGAGGCCGGCGATGATCTGCTGCGTCGCCTCCTGGCCGGTGTAGATGACATTCTTTGACTGCTCGAGGCCTTCGTAGAAGGTCGGGTAGTACAGCATGCCGTTGTACTGCTCGAACACCGGCAGCACCGCCTTGCGCGAGGCCGAGGTCCAGCAGCCCATCACGGCCGCGCATTTGTCGTTGACCAGGAGCTTCTTCGCCTTTTCCGCGAAGGTCGGCCAGTCGCTCGCGCCGTCTTCCTGGATGAACTTGATCTTGCGGCCAAGCACGCCGCCGGCGGCGTTGATCTGCTCGATCGCCAGCTTCTCGGCCTCGACCGATCCGGTCTCGGAGATCGCCATGGTGCCGGTCACCGAATGCAGGATACCGACCGTGACTTCGCTATCGGTGACTGCAAGACCCGTGGTGTTGACCGCGGAGGTTGCAGGAACGTCGGCAAAAGCGGGACGGCCCAGCATCGAAACAGCCGGCAAAGCCGCCATTCCCATCAAGAGCTTGCGCCGGAGCGGAGACTTCAGGCCTGGTTTGGTTTCGTCTGACATGAGCACCCCATTGGTTCGAGAACGCTTATTGATCGGGCGAGGATTGCTCACTTTTGTGCAGCGCACTGATACGTGAGATCGCGTATACTGCACCGCAAAATAGCGACGTAGGTTTTTGGTACGGGATTTGCCCGCGATCAAAGCATCGTGGACCAGGAGTTAAAGCGAGTGGCAGGGCGGCAGCGGATAGACCGCGTCAGGCGCCAATACAATCAATGGGTCGCCAACCAGACGCTGGAAGACTACGCGCTGCGCTTCACCGCCAAGAGCGCGCGGCGCTGGTCCGCCGCCCGCGTCGCCAACACCGCGCTCGGCGCGATCTCCTTCCTCGCACTGGAGGCGATCGGCGGCACCATCACGCTGAACTACGGCGCGATCAACGCCTCCGCGGCGATCCTGGTCGTCAGCGTCATCATCTTCCTCTGCGGACTGCCGATCGCCTACCATGCCGCGAAAAGCGGCATCGACATCGACCTGCTGACCCGCGGCGCCGGCTTCGGCTATATCGGCTCGACCATCACCTCGCTGATCTACGCCTCCTTCACCTTCATCTTCTTCGCGATCGAGGCCGTGATCCTGGCCAGCGCGCTCGACATGTGCTTCGGCATCCCGCGGCCGATCGGCTACCTGATCAGCGCGGTCGTGATCATTCCGCTGGTCGTCTACGGCATCACGCTGATCAGCCGCTTTCAGCTCTGGACCCAGCCGCTGTGGGTGGTCCTCCACATCATGCCGTTTGCGGCGATCGCCTGGGCCAATCCACATTCGTTCACCGAGTGGCGCAAGTTCGCCGGCGAGCACGGCGATCCCGCGGGCAACCTCGATCTCCTGCTGTTCGGCACGGCGGCCTCCGTCGTGTTTGCGCTGGTGGCGCAGATCGGCGAGCAGGTCGACTTCCTGCGCTTCCTGCCGCGCGACCGCCGCACCTCGCGAAAGGCCTGGTGGATCGCATTGCTCAGCGCCGGTCCAGGCTGGATCGTGCTCGGCGCGCTCAAGCTGCTGGCCGGCTCGTTCCTGGCCTTCTTCGCGCTCAGCCACGGCGTCTCGGCCGAGCATGCGGCCGAACCCGCGAACATGTATCTGGAAGCCTTCCGCTACGTGCTGTCCCAGCCGGATCTCGCGATGGCGCTGACCGGGACCTTCGTGATCCTGTCGCAGGTCAAGATCAACGTCACCAATGCCTATGCCGGCTCGATCGCCTGGTCGAACTTCTTTTCCCGCCTCACCCATTCGCATCCCGGCCGCGTGGTGTGGCTGGTGTTCAACGTCGTGGTCGCGCTGCTGTTGATGGAAATCGGCGTCTACAAGGCGCTGGAGCAGACGCTGGCGCTCTACTCCAACGTCGCGATCGCCTGGGTCGGCGCGCTGGTCGCCGATCTCGTCATCAACAAGCCGCTCGGCTTGCGGCCACAGCATATCGAGTTCAAGCGCGCCCACCTCTGCGACATCAATCCGGTCGGCGTGGGCGCGATGACGATTGCGACCGTGGTCTCGATCAGCGCGTTCTACGGCCTGTTCGGCCCGACCGCGAAGGCGCTGTCCGCCTTCGTCGCGCTCGCGGTGGCCTTCATCACCGCTCCGCTGATTGCGTGGGCGACCGACGGAAAGTATTACATCGCACGCAAGCCGAAGCGGAGCTGGCAGAACCTTGAATCGATCCAGTGCTGTATCTGCGAGCATGCCTTCGAGCCCGAAGACATGGCCTCCTGTCCGGCCTATGCCGGCCCGATCTGCTCATTGTGCTGCTCGCTCGACGCCCGCTGCCACGACCTCTGCAAGCCGCATGGGCGGATCGGCGCACAGGTCTCGGACGCGCTGGGCAAGGTGATGCCGCAGCCGATCTACGCCCGCATCAATTCGCAGCTCGGACATTACCTCGGCGTGTTCGCCGTCTCGGCCGGCCTCGTGGCGCTGGTGCTCGGCCTGATCTATCTGCAGACCACCGCGGCCGTGCATGCCAACGAGCTATTGGCCGACGTGCTGTGGAAGGTGTTCTTTGCGCTGACCCTGATCATCGGCGTCGTCGCCTGGCTGTTCGTGCTGGCGCAACAGAGCCGGCGCGCTGCCGAAGACGAAACACGCCGGCAGACCACGCTGCTGATCCAGGAGATCGACGCCCACAAGCGCACCGATGCCGAATTGCAGCGCGCCAAGGAAGTCGCCGAGGCCGCCAATCTCGCCAAGAGCCGATACGTCGTCGGCCTCAGCCACGAGCTTCGCTCGCCGCTGAATGCGATCTCCGGCTACGCGCAGCTGCTGGAGCAGGACGACAGCCTCCCGGTGCGGCCACGCGGGCAAGTGCGCGTGGTCCGCCGCAGCGCCGATCATCTGTCGGGTCTGATCGACGGCATTCTCGATATCTCCAAGATCGAGGCCGGCCGCCTCTATCTTTCGCGCGACGAGGTGCGGCTGAACGATTTCCTCGAGCAGCTGGTCGGCATGTTCCGCCTGCAAGCTGCTGCAAAAGGCATCGACTTCGTGTTCAGGCGGCCGGCGGTGCTGCCCGTCGTGGTCTATGCAGACGAGAAGCGGCTGCGGCAGATCCTGATCAACCTGCTCTCGAATGCGATCAAGTTCACGCAATCCGGCAAGGTGCAGTTCGTGGTGCATTATCGCAGCCCGGTCGCCGAGTTCGAGGTGATCGATACCGGGCCAGGCATCCAGCCCGACGATCTCGAGCGGATCTTCGCCCCGTTCGAGCGCGGCGCGCTCGGCGTCAGCCAGCCGCAGACCGGCACCGGGCTGGGCCTCACCATCAGCCGCCTGCTCGCGGGTGTGATGGGTGGCGACATCAAGGTCTTGAGCACGGTCGGCACCGGCAGCACCTTCCGCGTCAAGCTGCTGCTGTCCGAAGTCACCAATCCACGCCGCGATGCGCCGGTCGACGCTCCGGTGTACGGCTATCACGGCCCGCGCAAGACGATCCTGATCACCGACGATGACCCGACCCACCGCGACCTGCTGCGCGAGATCCTGGCGCCGCTCGGCTTCATCCTGCTCAGCGCACCGGACGGGCCGGGCTGCCTGGCCCTCGCGCAGCATTGCCGGCCGGACATGTTCCTGCTCGATATCTCGATGGCGGGCATGGACGGCTGGACGGTCGCCGAGACCTTGCGCTCCGAAGGCCATCACCAGGCCCGCATCCTGATGATCTCGGCAAGCGCGCTGGAGGCCCACGGCGCGCCGCTGGCGCAACCGTTCCACGACGGCTATTTGATGAAGCCGATCGACATTCCGCGGCTGCTCGAGAGCATCCGCCAGCTGCTCAAGATCGAGTGGCAATATGAGGCCGAGCAGATTCCACCCCCGCAGTGGAAGCCCGACACGGGTTCGCGCCCACCGGTGAAATATGTCGAAGAGCTGATCAGCCTCGGTCAACTCGGCTATATCAGGGCGATCCAGCTCAAGCTCGACGAGATCGGCAACGAATGTCCCGAACATGCCGATTTCGTCGGCCAGATGCGCACACTGATCGACCGGTTCGACCTTGATCAATATATGGCGACGTTGAAAACATTGCACAGCTATGACCATTGAACAGCGAAAGCGCGACGTCGCGCTCGTCGTCGACGACTCGCCCGAGACGTTGCGCCTGCTGACCGACGCGCTCGACGGCGCCGGCATGACCGTGATGGTCGCGCTCGACGGCGCCTCGGCGATGCGCATCGTCGACCAGATCACCCCCGACATCGTGCTGCTCGATGCCGTGATGCCCGGCATGGACGGGTTCGAGACCTGCCGGCGGCTGAAGCGCGACGCCGGTCTCGACGGGGTGCCGATCATCTTCATGACGGGGCTGGCCGAAACCGAGCACATCGTGCGCGGGCTGGAGGCCGGCGGCGTCGACTATGTCACCAAGCCGATCGTGGTCGAGGAGATGCTCGCGCGCATCCGGGTGCATCTCGCCAATGCGCGGATGACCCAGAGCGCCCGCGCCGCGCTCGACGTCTCCGGCCGCTATCTGCTCGCAGTCAACAGTTCAGGCGCGCTGCTGTGGGCGACGCCGCAGGCACAAAGACTGTTGTCGGATACGCTCGCCGACGCCGCCGACAATTTCGTGCTGCCGGAGCCCATGCCGCAATGGCTAGACCAGGCTCAGAAAGGCAAGGCCGGAGCGAAGACCGCCGCCGTGGCGTCATTCCCCGGCAGCGAGCAGCTTCGGCTGCAATTCATGGGCAAGCTCGGGCCCAACGAATTCCTGCTGCGGCTGGCCAAGGACACCAGCGGCGACATGCCGGCCGAGTTCTCCAGCGAGCTCGGCCTGACCACCCGCGAAGGCGAGGTGCTGTCCTGGCTCTCCAAGGGCAAGACCAACCGCGACATCGCGCAGATCCTGGGCTTGAGCCCGCGCACCGTCGACAAGCACCTCGAGCAGATCTACGCCAAGCTCGGCGTCGAGAACCGCACCGCCGCCGCCGCGATCGCGGTCAACGCCAGGCATCGCAAGTCGTAGCCTGCCGTCTCCTCTGCCGACGCGCGCCCGGAAATGGCCAATCGCCTCGGACCGTGACAGGATGGGCATGATCGCTCATTCCTGTGGAGAATAGCCATGGATCGTCTGGCGGCGATGGAGACATTCGTGCGGGTGGTCGAGACCGGCTCGTTCTCCGGGGCGGCGCGACAGCTCCGGGTCGGCCAGCCGGCGGTTTCGAAATCAGTCGCGCAGCTCGAGGAATTTCTCGGGGTCAAGCTGCTCACGCGGTCGACCCATGGGCTCACCCCGACCGAAGCAGGGCTCAGCTATCTCGAGCGCGCCAGGCGCGCGCTTGAAGAGGCGGCCGAGGCCGAGATCGCGGCACGCGGCGCGGGTGCGGGCCTCAAGGGCCGATTGCGGATCTGCGCCGCCGTCACCTTCGCCCGCATCCATCTCATTCCGATGCTGCCGAAGTTTCTCGCGCAGCATCCGGAGCTGGAGCTCGAAGTCGTGCTCGACGACCGCCAGATCGATCTCGTGAAGGAAGGCATCGACGTCGCGCTCCGGATGGGCAAGATGCTGGATTCGACGCTGACCGCGCGCCGCGTCGCGAGATGCAAGCGCCTCGTGCTGGGTACGCCGGCCTATTTCGACCGCGTCGGCACGCCGGCCACGCCGAGCGAACTGAGCCGGCACCAGGCCGTCGTTTATCTCCGCGAGGGCAGCGTGTGGTCGTTTCAGCGCGAGAGCACGGAACTCGCCGTCACGGTGCGGAGCCGGTTGCGGGTCACCGCGGCCGAAGGCGTCCGGGCTGCGGTGCTCGCCGATGCCGGGCTCGCGATCGCCTCGGAGTGGATGTTCACCCCCGAACTCCAAGCGGGCGCTGTGCGTGCGGTCCTGCCGGAATGGAGCCTCCCCGCGCTCGATCTCTGGGCCGTGCTTCCGACCGGGCGCGCCGCGACCGCCAAGGCCCGCGCATTCGTGAACTTCTTCGAGCGCAGCTTCAATGCATGACGCGTGATCCGCCGGTTGAAGCGGTTCGCGCCTATTCCAGTCAGGAATAAGCGCTAGTCCAGCGGCAGCGCTACCCTGCGCGGCCATCTGCTTTAGCTTCCTGCGAGTGATTTCAACAAACGGACGGCGCTGCCGTCCACCACGCAGAAGCCAAGGAGAACCGCCATGTCGCTGCAAGCCAAGCTCGACGCTTTCAAGGCCGATTTCGAGGCCGGAAAGCCGCCCTACAACGTTCCGCCAGCCGTCATCGAGATCATGCACCGCGCCACCGCGGAGCTGATCGCGTCCGGTGCGGCCCAGCGCGCCAAAAAGGCGGGCGATGTCGCCCCTGCCTTCTCGCTCCGGGATCCCGACGGCAATATCGTCAACTCGGCCGACCTGTTGAAGCGCGGCCCGCTGGTGCTCAGCTTCTACCGCGGCGTCTGGTGCCCGTATTGCAACATGGAGCTGCAGGCGCTGGAGGCCGCCAAGCCGGAATTCGACAAATATGGCGCGTCGCTGATCGCGATCTCGCCGCAGACCGCGCCGAACAGCCGGAAGTCGGTGCGCCAGAACAAGCTCTCGTTCCCGATCCTGTCCGACGCGAAGGGCCAGATCGGCGACGCTTTCGGACTGCGCTTCCATCTGCCCGACTATCTGGTCGAGCTCTACAAGCAGCTGAAGAACGATCTGCCGACCTTCAACGACGATCCGAGCTGGACGCTGCCGATACCGGCCCGCTACGTCATCGGACAGGACGGCGTGATCCTCTACTCGGAGGTGAACCCCGACTATACCCGCCGCCCGGAGCCCGAGGACATGATCGCAGTTCTCCAGCAGGCCGCCGCCGTGAGGGCATGACAGTGCGCAGAGCGGCCGGTGGCGATCTCCCATCGGCCGCTGCCCGACGTGGGTCAAGCTTGTGCGGCGCCTGGCGGATCACCCGGTGCGGCGAGACCCATCACGGCATCCGGTTCGGACGGCTGCATCTTACGCCACTGCGCCGGCGTCACGCCGATATGGCTCTTGAAGGCGCGCTGAAACGCGGCCTCGGACTGGTAGCCGACCTTCTCCGCAACGGCGCCGGTCGAGAGCGACGATCTCTTCAACTCGTTCGCCGCAAGCGTCATCCTGATATCGGTGAGCAGATCGCTGGGCGATCGCCCGAGCTTTTCCTGGAACTGCCGTGCCAGCGTGGCGCGCGACATGTTGCAGAGACGCGCAAGCTCCGGCAGCGACCATGCGCGCGCGGGCTGGTTGAACATGGCCGCCACCGCCGGCGCAAGTCGGGGATCGCCGACCAGTGCGAGCAGGCCGCTTGACCTGTCATCGGTCTCGCTCGCAAGCCGCAGCACAAGCGCAAACATCGCCGTGGACAGCGCGTCCAGCATGGCGCGGCCGCCCAGATGATCGTCGGCCGTTTCGCTGCGCATCAGGGACACGAGGCCAGCGAGCCGTGCGGCCGTACCCTTTCCCATCCGCGGCCCGGCATGCACGACGAGACGCGGCGGAAGATAGGTGCGCAACAGACGGTCGTGCGGAGGTGCAATCGCGAAGTGTCCGCACAGCAGATCAAGCCGCTCGTCCGAACCCAGGTTCTCGCTGATCGTGAAATTCTGCGCCGCCCGGTTGCGCGCCGGCAACGGCGTCACCCCGCTGCCGTCATGCATCACGTGTCGCGGGTTGCCGGGCAGCAGAAGAATGTCTCCGGTCTTCAGCAGCAACGGCCGGCCGCCAGCGGGATCATCCAGGATCGCCGAGCCGGCAAGCACCGCATGATAGGGGATCTCGTTGGTCGCGCCCGGCCCCTGGTCGATGCGCCAGGGCACGCTGTAGCTGCAGCGAATATCGAGCCGTCCGCGCACCGGCATCATCTCGAATAGCCGGCTGAGCCAGTCCACGGTCAATCCCCCGAAGCAGTCCATGAGACGATTGAGCATATAATCGAGCAATATGAACATTCAATGTCTCAAACCGCAATCCTATCGTCACTCCGCAATCGTTCACCACCCCAAACAAGGAGTGCCACCATGTCCCGTCTCTCAGTTCCCAATCTCGAAGCCGATACCGGCCCGTCGGGCCAGATCTACGCCCAGATCAAGAAGGCGGCCGGCAGCGTCCCGAACGCCTACGCGGCAATCGCCGCCCACGGCCCGGCCGCGCTCAAGTCGATGCTCGCCGCCGATGCGGTGCTCGCCAGCGGCAGCCTTTCCAAGCGCGATCGGGAGATCATCAAGCTCGTGGTCAGCGCCGCCGGCGGCTGCGACTATTGTGTCGCCGCGCATTCTCATCTCGCCAAGCTCGCCGGTGTGAAGGCAGACGCACTGAAGCAGATCCGCGACGGCGCGCCGAGCGGTGATGCCAAGTCCGACGTGCTGATCGGCTTTGTCCGCAAGCTCGCACAGTCGAGCGGCACCATCAGCGCCGACGATTTCACCGCGATCAAGGCCGCCGGCTACAGCGACGCGCAACTGGTCGAGATCAGCCTGGCGTTCGCGACCATCGTCTTCACCAACGTCTTCAACCGCATCAACGACACCGACATCGACTTCCCCGCGGTCGCCTAGAGCGACCGCGCGATGTCACACGAAGGGATCACGACCATGACCACGCTTTCCAACACCACACAGAATCCGCTCGTCCGCGCACTTTACAGGTCCGGCCTGCTCGCGGATGACCTCGACTACCACGTCGTCCGCGCCGCGATGGTGATCATGTTCCTGTTCTTCGGCTACCAGAAATGGTTTCCGTACGAATTCGAACGGCTGGTCCCGTTTATCAGCAACGGACCGCTGATCTGGTGGCTGTATCCAGCCTTCGGCCACGCCGGCGCCAGCTACTTCCTCGGCGCCTCGGAGTGGACGTTCGGCTCGCTGTTGTTGGCGGGTTTCTGGGACAAGCGCCTCGGCGTGCTCGGCGCCCTCGGCTCGACCGGCACCTTCATCGCGACGGTCACCATCATCCCGTTCATGCCTGATGGTTGGGACGTTGCCGCCGGAGGCTTCCCTGCAATGACCGGCAACGTGCCCTTCCTGATGAAGGACGTCGTTCTGCTTGCCGTGTCGCTCTACCTGTTGAGGCAGGACGTGGTTCGCCTGACGCGGCAATAGGTGGCATCCGCTGATGGCGATGGATCGCCGGCGAACCCTGCGTTCGCCGGCGATCGCACGTTGATCGGGGATCGAGGGGACCGCTGATGTCGCGACATCGCAGCCATTGTTGCGGTGCGGGCGAGGTCAGAGCGTGCTTCGACGTCACGCCATAAGCTGTTGCCGAGTTTGCGGAATGCGCTGCGGTTGCCGGTCCGTTCCTGTGCGGGATCGGGTTGGCGGTACGGATGTTGGATCTCGATCGCGTCGGCATTGCCATGCAGGAATGATCGGTCGCTCTCCCGGCCATGACCATAGTTCTGCCGTGCGGTCTAGGTTACAAAATACCGCCGGTGTTGTTCTGGGGTGGGTTGATGAAGAAGGACGACGTCACGTGTCCGCGCTGCGGGGCTGGATTCCGGCGCCTTGAGCTGTCATCCGGATCGGGAAGCAAGGGCGAGTATCGCTGCCCGGTCTGCGAGACAACCCTCGAGCAGTTCGATGGTGACAAGCTGGTGGCCTACCGCCTGACGATCCAACCCTCAATTCGCGGATTGAAGACCGGATAGCCCCCCGCTGCGTCGACTGCCGACGCAATCCCTCGATTACGATCGCCGCTTGAGGACATAGCTGTCCATGATCCAGCCGTGCTGCTCACGCGCCTCCCGGCGCGCGGCGACGATGCGAGGGCCGACCTCGGCAAGCTCGCCCGCCATGAGGATCTGATCGGGCATGCCGAGATAGGCGCCCCACCAGATTCGTAGCCCGGCAGGATCCAGCGTCTGGAAGGCAGCGCCGCCGTCGAGCATCACGACGATTGTGTCGACGCCGGGGGGCCAGCCGGCCTCGCGGAGCCGCCGGCCGGTCGTGACCAGGAACGGCTCGCCGATCTCGTTGAGCGGCAGCGCATGCGCCGCGCACAGCGCCTGGATCGACGTGATGCCCGGGATCACCTCGATCGACGGCGGCGGATCGAGCCGTTGCGCGATCCGCAGGCTCGAATCGTAGAGCGAGGGATCGCCCCAGATCAGCAGGGCGACGCGACCCTCGCCGCCGAGATGGCGCGCGATTTCCTGTGACCAGGTTGCGGCGATCGCATCGTGCCAATCGTCGACACCCTTGCGATAGTCCTCCTCTCCTGCGTCACGCACCGGCAGGTCGAACTCGGCAATGCGCGTGCGGTCGTTGTTCAACGCCTCTGCGCAGATCGTTCGGCGCAAGTCGGCGAGGTCTGACTTCGCGGCCCCCCTTGCGCGGGATCAGGATCAGATCGGCGGCATTGATCGCGGCGATCGCAGCAAGTGTGAGCTGCTGCGGATCGCCGCAACCGATACCGATCAGGGAAAGCGTCAACATCGCCGTATCAACCTTGCTCCGGTGCCAGCGCACCGAACAGAATGACGGCAGCCGCCGTGGCCGCGCCCGCATGCGTGAGCCATTCGGCGAGCTCTGCAATCGTGGTGCGGACCAGCCGCTCGTCGGCGTGGCCGAGCGACTCCGCGAGCAGCGCAGGCGTCTCGGGTGCGAGGCCATGCGCGATCAGCCTCGCGGCCAGGGCCGGAAAGGTGCGCCGTCCCATATAGACGACGGTGGTCGCCTCGGGATCGGCCAGCGCCGCCCAATTTAAATCCCCCGGCAACTCGCCGGTGACATCGGCGCCGGTCACGAACTGGACCCGGCGCGAAGTCAGCCGTCGCGTCAACGGAATGCCGGCTTGCGCCGCGGCGACCGAGGCCGAGGTCACGCCGGGAATGATCTCGTAGCCGATGCCGGCCGCGCGCAACGCCTCGATCTCCTCCTCGAGCCGTCCAAAGATGCCGGCGTCACCGGATTTCAGCCGCACCACGCGCACGCCAGCGGCCGCGTAGTCGACCAGCAGCCGGCTGACATGATGCTGTTTCGCCGAGAGGCGGCCGGCGCGTTTGCCGACTGCGACGAGATTGGCGCCGGAGCGCGCGAGATCGAGGATCGCGCCCGATGCAAGGTCATCGTAGAGAACCACATCGGCCTCGCGCAGCCGCGCGGCTCCCTTCATGGTCAGGAGCTCGGGATCGCCGGGCCCGGCCGAGACGAAGGAAACGAATCCGCTCATCGGTCCTCCGCAATCAGATGGAAGAATGTACCCGTTGCATTGCCGCGCCGCGATCCGGTTTCGGCCACGATCGCGCCGGTCGCATCGCGCACCACCGCGAGCGGCGTGTCCGGCTGCGCGATGATCGTCGAATAGTGAAATTCGTGACCGCGCAGACGAGAGCCTGGACCCTGCCCCGGCATCGCAGCGGCAAGTTCGGCGAGCCGGTAGCCCAGATGCATGCGGCGCTTGGCATAGCTGGTCTCGAGGCCGAGCAAGCCCGCCATCGGGTGGCGCACGCCTTCGGCGTCGGTCAACGCGGTGCCCAGCACCATGTAGCCGCCGCACTCGCCATGCACCGGCCTCGTCTCCGCGAAAGCGCGCAATTGCCCAAGAAACCGCGCGTTGGAAGCAAGCCGGGCGGCATGCAGCTCGGGATAGCCGCCGGGCAGCCAGCACACATCGGCGCTCGCGTCGGGGCCTTCGTCGGCGAGCGGCGAGAACGTCACGATCTCGGCGCCGGCCGCGCGCCAGGCTTCCAGCATGTGCGGATAGACAAAGGAGAATGCGGCGTCGCGCGCGAGCGCGATCCGCTGGCCCGGCGGCGTGATCTTGAGGCCCTGCGCGGCTGATTGCGGCAACCAGGCGCGCGCCGATTGCAACACGGCGTCGAGATCGACATGCTCGACGACGAAGCGCGCGGCCTCATTGATCAGACCGTCGATCTCGGCCTGCTCTTCGGCCTGCACCAGGCCGAGATGACGCTTGGGCAAGGCGATCTCGGCGTGGCGGGGAAGCGCACCCAGGACCGGAATGCCCGCACCCGCCATGGCGCTGCGCACCAGCGCTTCGTGCCGCGGACTCGCGACACGGTTGAGAACGACGCCGGCAAGCCGCACGCCGGCGCGAAAATCACGCAATCCCGCCGCAACCGCCGCCGCGGTCTGTGCCTGGCCGGAGGGGTCGATCACCAGCAGCACCGGCCATCCCATCATCTCGGCAATATCGGCGGTGGCGCCGGTACCCGAGACGCCACGGGTCGCGACCCCGTCGAACAATCCCATCGAGCCTTCGGCCAGCACGAGATCGGCGTCCGCGCCGCGGCCTGCCAGATGCGCGATCGCATCTGATGCCATCGCCCAGCTGTCGATGTTGACCGATGCGCGTCCCGTTGCGACTGCGTGAAAGGCGGGATCAATATAGTCAGGCCCGCTCTTGAGGCATTGCACCCTCACGCCGCGATTGCGATAGGCGCGCGCCAGCGCCAGGGTCAGCGTCGTCTTGCCGACACCGGATGCCGGTGCAGAGATCACGAGCCCCGCGGTCATCGCGATGGTTCCGGAAAGCGCGGCTCGGCGCCGACCGGCCGGTAGCGGCGGTCGTAGTCGGCCGCATAGAGACGGC
This sequence comes from Bradyrhizobium sp. USDA 3240, assembly GCF_054063295.1. Classification (NCBI taxonomy): domain Bacteria; kingdom Pseudomonadati; phylum Pseudomonadota; class Alphaproteobacteria; order Hyphomicrobiales; family Nitrobacteraceae; genus Bradyrhizobium; species Bradyrhizobium sp. USDA 3240. The sequence goes on along the minus strand of NZ_JBSSGD010000002.1, from coordinate 7,570,792 downwards.
TCTCGGCGAATTCGCCGGCGCCGAGCGTCTTGCCGACCAGGATAAGCGCCGTGCGTTCGAGCTCCGGGCCGACCGCGGCATCAAGCGTCGCGAGCGTGGCGCGCACGATGCGCTGCTCCGGCCAACTCGCGCGCCAGACGATCGCCACCGGGCAATCCGCGCCATAATGCGGCGTGAGCTCGGCGACGACCTTGTCGAGCAGATGGATCGACAGATGGATCGCCAGCACCGCGCCGGTCGCGGCAAAGGCTGCGAGCGTCTCGCCGTCAGGCATCGCGCTCGCCCTGCCCGGCGTGCGCGTCAGCACCACCGATTGCGCAAGACCGGGCAGCGTCAGTTCGGCCTCCAGTGCTGCCGCGGCCGCCGAGAAGGCCGGCACGCCGGGCGTGACCGAATAGGGAATCTGCAACGCGCGCAACCGGCGCAGCTGCTCGCCCATCGCCGACCAGATCGAGAGATCGCCCGAATGCAGCCGCGCGACGTCCTTGCCTTCGGCATGCGCCGCAGCGATCTCGGCGACGATGTCGTCGAGCGACAGCGGCGCCGTGTTGACGATGCGCGCATCCTTCGGGCAATGCGCCAGCACGCCCTCGGGGACCAACGATCCGGCGTAGAGACAGACCGGGCAAGCGGCGATGAGATCGCGGCCGCGCAAGGTCAGAAGGTCGGCAGCACCCGGCCCCGCGCCGATGAAATGCACCGTCATTCGCCGTCTCCTTCCGCGATCGCTGCAGCGGCCATCCGATCCTGCGACACGGCCCTCGCCGAAATCAGGCGCGCACCGCGCCCGGCGGCCGCGACCGCGGCGGCTTCGGCGACCGAACCCGTTCCGAACCTGGCGTTGATGAGTTCGGATTGTGTCGCGGTTTCTATCTCAGCCAGCATGGCCGCAGGAATGCCCCGGATCGGCAATCCCAGTTCCTGTGCCAACGCCTGCAATGCCACAGCACCGACCTTGTCGCTCACCGTCGCAACCGCCGCAAGGCCGTTGGGCCCGCCGGCCGCATCGAGGGCTTCGCGCAAGGACGCGACACTGGCATTGTTCCTGAACCCCAGACCCGCGACTTTCAACGGACCGCGCTCCATTGCACGATCGGCCGCGCGGCTTTCCAGGAGCGATACCGCCCCAACGGCTCGGCCTGCGCAATCTCCACTCGCATCAATTCGCCGCCGTGGCGCTGATGCAGATCGGACAGCAGCGCCTCGGTTTCCAGGGTCACTGCGTGGGCGACCAGCCGCGTTCCCGGCGCGATGTGCGACCAGATGGCATCGAACATATCAGCATCGAGGCCGCCACCGATGAACACGGCATCAGGCGCTTCGAGGTTCGACAGGACGCCGGGCGCATCGCCTTCGATGACGGTGATCCGGTGGGTTAAGCCGAAGCTTGCCGCATTGCTGCAAATGTTGGCGGCCCGTTCGCCGCGGGCCTCGACGGCGATCGCCGTCCCGCCGGACAGCGCCCATTCGATCGAGATCGAGCCCGAGCCGGCGCCGATATCCCACAGCCGCTCACCAGGCCGCGGCGAAAGCGCCGACAGCGCCAGCGCACGGACCGGCCGCTTGGTCAGTTGCCCGTCATGCGCAAAGAGTGCGTCGGGAAGTCCCGAACTGCGCGCGATCCCCTGCGATCCCGCTGCCTCCAGCGCAACGGTGACCAGACTGCCGCCGGAATCGCCGGCATAGCCGTCGGCCCGATGCTGCGTGATGGATTCACCCGGTCCGCCAAGCGCTGAAAGCGTCCACATCGCCGACGAACCCCAGCCCCGCTCCGTGAGCCATCGCGCGAGATCGGAAGCCGCTTTGCCATCGCGTACCAGGCAAACGATCCGCGCACCGCGCACAAGATGCGGCAACAGCCGTTCGAACGGTGCGGCATGAAGACCGAGACAGATGACATTCTCGAGACGCCAGCCGAGACGCGCGGCGGCCAGCGAGAATGTCGACGGCGCGGAATGCGCGACCCATTCGCCGGCCTGCAATTTCCCGACAAGGCTGCCACCGACGCCATGCCAGAACGGATCGCCCGAGGCGAGAACAACAGTCGGCCGCCCCCGGTATTCGAGCACGATCTCCGCATCGAACGGCACCGGCCAGGCGCGGCCCCAGTCGGTGACACCGGCCAGCGCGAGGTGCCGTTCACCGCCGAACACCGTTTCGGCTTCACCAAGCGCCTTTCGGCTTGCGTCGGAGAGGCCGGCAAGGCCATCTTCGCCGATGCCGATGATGGTCAACCAGGGATTACCCATGATGCGCGCCCTGATCCTGGGCGGAACGGCCGACGCCAATTCGCTTGCCGCGACGATCGCGCGCGCGGGCATCGACGCGGTCTATTCCTACGGCGGGCGCACCACAGCTCCTGCCGAACAACCGCTGCCGACCCGGATCGGCGGCTTCGGCGGCGTCAGCGGTCTTGCCGACTATCTGCGTCGCGAGGGCATCACGCATGTGATCGACGCGACGCATCCCTTCGCGGCCGAGATGAGCCGCAACGCAATCGCCGCCTGCGCGCAAACCGCAACGCCGCTGCTCGCGCTTGAACGCGCGCCTTGGAATAGAACATCCGGCGATCACTGGATCGAGGTCGCGGACGTCGTCTCGGCGGTCGCGGCGTTGCCGGACAGTCGCGCCAACGTGTTCCTCGCGATCGGCCGCCAGCACATCGCGCCGTTCGGCAGCCGGCCACGGCATGCCTATACGTTGCGGTTCGTCGACCCGCCCGACGAGAGGTTGCCATTGCCCGGTGCCGATGTCATCGTCTCGCGCGGCCCAATTCACGCTCGACGACGAGCTCGAGACGATGCGCGCGCGCGCGATCGCGTGGATCGTCGCCCGCAATTCCGGCGGGGCCGGCGCACGCGCCAAGATCGATGCCGCCCGCACGCTTGGCCTTCCCGTCATCATGATCACGCGGCCGTCGCTGCCGGAGCGGCCGCGGGTCGAAAGCGTGCGCGAGGTGATGGCATGGCTCGGTCATCGGACCTGCCTCGGCGCATAGACCCAGCGGCCGACCCTCCGCGTCGTCGAATTGCAGACGATCACAAGCGTCCGCATGTCGGCCATCTCGGGCTTGGCGTCGCGCAGTTCGACGGTCTCGATCCGCTGCTCGGGCGTGCTGACGGCGCGCGCGAAAATCACGATGCGCTCGCCGCAGCCCGCCTCTTTCAAAATCTCGAGCGTCCGCGCAAAGCCATGAGGGCGGCTCGCCGAGCGCGGATTGTACATCGCGATCGCGAAGTCGGCTTCGGCCGCGAGCCGCAGGCGCTGCTCGATCAGCGGCCATGGCTTGAGATTGTCGGACAGGTTGATCGCGCAAAAATCATGGCCGAGCGGCGCGCCGGCACTTGCCGCTGCCGCCAGCATCGCGGTCACGCCCGGCAGAACGCGGATCGGCAGGTCGTGCCATTGCGGCGCGTCCTCGAGCGCCTCGAACACGGCGGATGCCATCGCGAACACGCCGGGGTCGCCTGAGGACACCACGACGACGTGCCGCCCCTCGGACGCCAGCCGCAGCGCTTCGCCGGCGCGCTGTAGCTCCACGCGATTGTCCGAGAGATGCAGCGTCAACCCGTTGCGCGGCGGCACGCGCGTCACGTACGGCGCATAGCCGACGATGTCGGTCGCCGTCGCGAGCGCAGCGGAGACCTCCGGCGTGATCAACGCCTCGTCACCCGGCCCCAGTCCCGCGATGGTCAGCGTGCCGGTCATTGCGCGGCCTCCCTGCGCCGCCCCTGCCCGTGCACCAGCACTATCGCAAAATACGGACAGTCCGCCTCGGCAAGATCGGCGAGCCGGGCGACCCGCTGATCCGGCATGGTGCCGCGTTCGACGAGCCACGCATCGTCGAGGCGGCCCGCGGAGGCGAGCGCGCGGCGGATCTTCGTCAAGTTGCGGCCGGTCTTCATGACGACCAGCGCGTCGGAGCTGCGCATCCGCTGTTCGAGCTCAGCCTCCGGCAACGTGCCCATCAGCACGGTGGTGACATCGTCGGCAAGCGCGATCGGCTGGCCGACCGCATTCCAGCAACCGACCATGCCGGGAATACCGGCGATCACCTCGATCTCGACACGACCTTGCAGGCGCGCATGCAGGTGCATGAACGAGCCATAGAAATAGGGATCGCCCTCGCAGAGCACGACGATGTCGACCGCGCGCGCAAGCCGCGCCAGGCGCTCGGTCCATTCATCATAGAAGCCGGCGAGCAGCCGCGCATACTCCGGATTGTCGAACGCGATCTCGGTGGTGACCGGATATTCCATCGGATACTCGCTGACGCCGGCAGCGAGCATGCCTTCGACGATGCGCCGCGCCTGTCCGAGCTGCCCCTTCTTGCGAAAATAGGCGACATGCTTCGCCGCGCGCACCGTCCGGTCGGCGCGCACGCTCATCAGGCCCGGATCGCCTGGGCCAAGCCCGCAGCAGATGATGCGTCCCATCGCTATTCGCTCCGGCTCGCCAGCGCATTGACGGCGGCAACCGTAATCGCCGAACCGCCGAGACGTCCCTCGACCGTCAGCGCCGGCACCGGCGGCGCGGCCATCAAGGCCGCCTTGGACTCGGCGGCGCCGACGAAGCCGACCGGACAGCCGATGATCGCCGCCGGCCGTGGACAGTCGGCATCCTCCAGCATGTTGAGCAGATGAAACAGCGCCGTCGGCGCGTTGCCGATCGCAATGATCGCGCCGGCGAGATGCGGCCGCCACAGTTCGAGCGCCGCCGCCGAGCGCGTGTTGTGCATCGACTGCGCGAGTGCAGGAATTTGGGGATCGCCGAGCGTGCAGATCACGGCGTTGCCGGCCGGCAGCCGCGCGCGCGTGATGCCCTCCGACACCATCCGCGCGTCGCAGAGAATCGGCGCGCCCTCCTGCAAGGCTGCCCGCGCGCGCGCGGCCATGCCTGATGTGAAGCGGACATGCGCTTCCAGACCCACCATGCCCGCGGCATGGATCATGCGCACGACCACCGACTCCTCATCGGGCGTGAAACGGGCGAGGTCGGCCTCCGACCGGATGGTGGCAAAGGACTGGCGATAGATCGCCGCACCATCAGTCTCATAGACGTGCGGCATCAGCGGCCTCCCATCAGCACAGAGGGATTTGCGATGAGATCCGAACGGGTCAGCCCGCGCAGGACCGGCGCATCCCGCGTGGTGCCGCGACGGATCAGATCAAAGCCCTCACCTGACGCAACCAGGGTGACGTCAGCAGAGCCGGAATGGGCACAGCCCTTGGCGCAGCCGGACACGTGAAGCCGGGCATCGGCCGGGACAAACGATGCAAGCACCGATGCCAATGCACGCGTGTCGGCATGCGCCTCACGACAACGCGGTGCACCGCTGCAAGCGATCACGCGGAGCGCCGGATCGTTGGGATCAGTAACCAGGTCGGCCCCACGGGGCATCTCGTGCATCCCTTCAGCCAGCACCATCCGCCACGGCGTCATGCGGAGCGCCTGCGTGCACCCGGCAAGATGGCTGAGCGTCTGGTGCGGCATCTGCCCAAAGGCTACGCCAACCAGCCCGCCAGTCGGATAGAGGCCGGGCAAAGGATCTGCCGATCGAGCCACGGGCTCGGCGTCGCCGCGAAGCGACTGCGGCAAGCTCGCATTGCCGGCCAGATGAGCCGCCATCCGTCGCTTCTCACCCTTGGCTCCTCCGGAGGCGACGAACCATTCGGCCAACGCCAGCGCGATATCCACCGCCTCTCCGCGCGAGACAGAGCGGCCGCGCCGCGTGCCATCGGCACGCACTAGAAGTCCTCGGTTGCGGTCGCGCTCGATCCTGATATCGGCAGACGCGCCAGTCAGCACCCGCTCGCTGCCGTCATCGATTGCGAAACCGAACTTGGTGGGAAGATCGAGCGACGCGCCGGCGAGCGCCTGCTCAAGCTCGGCCGCGAGCAAAGGCGTGTCGTCATCGGGCGTCCAGAACGGCGTCACCAGAATGTTGCGCTGAGCCTCGGTATCCGAATCCTGGTCCAGCAACGCGAGTTCGGCGAGCCCATCGATCAGAGGCGGATAAGCTTCATCGCCGACGCCGCGGATCTGGAGATTGGCGCGGCTGGTCAGATCGATCAGGCCGTTGCCGTATCGGGCAGCCAGGTCAGCGATACCAGCCGCTTGCCTCGCCTCCAGCCGTCCGCCGCGCGGGCGGATGCGCACCACGAGGCCATCGCCCGACTGCATCGGCCGCAGCGCGCCGGGACACCAACCCTTGATCGCGATGGCGGTCATGAGGCCTCCTGCAACGCTGCCGCAATCGAATTACGCCGCGTCTGCCACAGCGACGCGTCATGCAGCCGGCTGAAGCAGGTTTCGATCGCAGCCAGCGCCGTCGGATTCTCGCGCGCCATGAAGGCGCGGACGTCGTCATTGCCGAGCGTCGCGTCGTAATAGAGGTCGAACAGATGCGGCGACACCGCGCCGGCAAGATGCGCGAACGCCGCCATGTGCTCCAGCGTCGCCGCTATCTCGGCGGCACCGCGGAAGCCGTGGCGCATCATGCCCGCGATCCATGCCGGATTGGCGGCGCGCGCCCGCACGACCCGGGAGATTTCCTCGGTCAACGAGCGGGCATGCGGCTGATCCGGCTGTGTCGCATCGAGGTGATAGAGCGACGGAGCCTTTGCACCAAGCCGCCGCGCCGCCGCAGCGATGCCGGCCTCATGCGCGGCATAATCCGCTGCCAGCAGCAGATCGGTCTCCGGCAAATCCTGGGTATGGACGAAGCTGTCGGCCGCGGCGAGCCTCGCCTCGATGCCGGCGCGATCGAGCCGGATCTCGCCGTCGGACGCGACAGCCCAGGACGATGCCGACAGCCACGCTTCGCCGGCCGCGTCGCGCGCCTCCTGCGTGAAAACGTCAGGGACAGCAGCGATGCCGGCGCCATAATGTCCGGGGCGAGGCCCGAACACGCGCGAGACGCGATGCCGGTAAGGATTCTCGTCCGCCTCTTCGCCGCGCTCGGACAATGCCTCGCTAGCGGCTTCGAACAACTGCGCAAGCCCCGAGAAGACGTCGCGGAACAGCCCCGACACGCGCAGCGTCACGTCGATGCGCGGGCGGCCGAGCTCTGCTGGCGCGATGATGTCGTAGCCCGACACCCGGCCCGATCCATGATCCCAGCACGGCGCGATCCCGGCGAGATGCAGCGCCATCGCAAAATCCTCGCCGGCGGTGCGCATCGTCGACGATCCCCAGAGGTCGACGACAAGCCCTTTCGGCCAATCGCCGTGATCCTGCAAATGACGGCGCAGCAGCTCCTCGGCGAGCTTCACGCCTTGCGCATGCGCCGACGGCGTCGGCACCGCGCGCGGATCGACCGCAAACAGATTGCGTCCGGTCGGCAGCACATCGCTGCGCCCGCGATAGGGCGAGCCCGACGGCCCCGGCGCAACACGCCGGCCTGCGAGCGCATCGCGCAACGCCGCCCGCTCCGCCTCGCCGCAAGTGCCCTGCCCGAACACATGCAGGCCGTCGCCGAACTGGCTTTCCTTGAGATCGCAGACAAAGCGATCGATCTGCGGAATGGCCTCGGCCGCGGAGACTGACGCCGCGAGACCGAGATCGTCCTCCAGCCCGGCGATGCGCGCTTCCTCGCGGATCGCCGCAATCAGACGCTGCCGCCGCGCCGGATCGAGACCGTCCGCGGTCGAATACTCATCGAGCAATCGTTCGAGATTACGCAAGCCCTCCGGTACCGCCGCCTGCGCGAGCGGCGGCGGCAGATGGCCGATCGTCACGGCGCCGATCCGGCGCTTGGCCTGCGCGGCCTCGCCGGGGTCGTTGACGATGAAGGGATAGACGACGGGCAGATCGCCGATCAGCGCTTCCGGCCAACATGCGGATGACAGCGCAACCGACTTGCCGGGCAACCATTCCAGCGTTCCATGCGCGCCCATATGGACGACGGCATCGATGCCCTGCTGCCTGAGCCACAGATGGAACGCGACATAGGCATGGCGCGGCGTGCGCGAGAGATCGTGATAGTCGGCATCGCGCTGACCGACGTCACCGCGCTCCGGCTGAACCGCGATGATCGACTTGCCGCACGGGATCGCCGAGAAATGAAACGCGCCGTCGCGGCAATCGGGATCGTTCTCCGGCGCGCCCCATGCGCGTGCAAGATCGTCCTGGAGCAGCTCGGGAAGGCCGGAGATCGCCGCGCGATATTCAGCCACGTCCCATGTCAGCTTCCGGTGCAGCAGCACGCCGCCCAGCGATTCCACCGGCGCAAGATCAAAGCCCGCAGTTGCGAGATCGGCCAGCAACGTCTCCACCGAAGCCAGCGCATCCAGACCAACGGCATGCGCGATCTGATGCGGGCGCCCCGGATAATTCGAGAGCACGACCGCAAGCTGCTTGTCTCTGGCGGGCTTGCCGGAAAGCCGATGCCAGGCTGCCACACGCGCGGCGACCGCGGCGACGCGCTCGGCATCCGGCCGGTGCGCAAGATGGGCGAATTGCAGATCGGGATCGCGCTCGCCAGGCGACTTGAAGCTCACGACGCCCGCGAACAGGCGACCGTCGACCTCCGGCAACACCACATGCATCGCGAGATCGCCGGGCGACAGACCGCGCAGCGACAAGTCCCAATCCTCCCGCCGCGCCGTCGACAGCGCGACTTGGAACACCGGACACGATGCGGCATCGAACGGCGTCGTGCCGTCGTCGCCGGCCGCGGAGAACGCAGTCAGATTGACGATGGCCGCCGGCGGGCATTGCGCGAACTGAGCGCGCAGCCAGTCGGTCACGCCCGCCGCCTTCAGCGAGGTGACGAACACGCCGTGGGCATCAAAGCCCTCCGCGCGCAACGCATCGATCAGCGCATCGACCGGCGCGGTGTCGCCGGCCGCCAGATAGGAGCGATAGAAGGTCACCAGCACAAGCGGCCGGCCATTCGATGCCGGCAGTGCCGCGACGGCGCCGCGCCGCGAATCGTAGACGCCGATCTCGGGAAGATCGATCTCGCCGACGACCGGCCCGGCATAAAGGCCGGACGCCAGCGCCAGTTGCGCGATCACGGCCTGCGCGGCAACGGGGCCGCCCTTGTCGCACAGCAACTTCAGGCGGCGCAGCGTCGAGACCGGCAAGGTCGAGAATTCATCCAGCCGCAAATCGTCGCGGCCATCCGCCGGCAGCACGACCAGGGCGATGCCGCGCTCCTTCGCCAGCCGATGCACCGCGGCCAGGCCATATGACCAATAGGGTTCGCCGCCGATCAGCCGGACCAGGATGCCGCGCGCCTGCGACAGTGTGCGCTCGATATAGGTATCGACCGACAGCGGATGGCGCAGCTCCGCGAGATTGGCGAGCCGCAGCGACGGCAGCGCGGCGCGGCCCCGCCGCCAGCCGGCCGCGAACGCGGCGAGATCGCTGTCGGAAAACGACAAGACCACGAGATCGGCCGGATCCTGGCCGAGGTCCCTTGGTGTCGCGGTCTCCTCAAGGCCGCGGCTCTCGCGGAAGACGACGTGCATCAGACACCTAGTCGCGCCCTGATCGCAGCTTCATCGATATCGCCGTGTTCTCCGATCACGACGAGCTTCGACTGCCGCGGCCGCGCACCCCATGGCATGTCGAACTGATGCCTGACCCGCTCGCCGACCGATTGCACCAGCAACCGCATCGGCTTGCCTTCGACGGCGATGTAGCCCTTGGCGCGCAGCACGTTCTGCTCGCGCGCCAGCCCCTTGATCGACGCGATCAGCGCATCGACATCCCCGATCTCCGGAAGGTCGATCACCACGGAATTGAAGTCGTTGTGCTCGTGCTCGTCCTCACCGTCATGGTGGGACGGCCGGGACGCGAGGTCATCCTCTGCCGCCGCCTCAAGACCGAGGATCACGCGGGCATCGATCGCGCCGTCGACGATGGGCAACATCGGCACCTCGCGCGGCATCTCGGCCGCGATCAGCTCTTTGGCCGCTTTGATCCCCTCGGCTCCGGCGAGATCGGCCTTGGTCAGCAGCACGATATCAGCGCAGGCGATCTGGTCCTCGAACACTTCCGACAGCGGCGTCTCGTGATCGAGATTGTCGTCGGCCGCGCGCTGCGCATCCACCGCGGCCGGGTCAGGCGCAAACCGGCCCGCCGCAACGGCCTCCGCATCGGCCAGCGCGATCACGCCATCGACCGTGATCCGCGAACGGATCTCCGGCCAGTCGAATGCCTTCAGCAGCGGCTTCGGCAGCGCGAGGCCGGACGTCTCGATCACGATATGATCGGGCCTCACAGGGCGCGCGAGCAACTGCTCCATCGCCGGGATGAAATCGTCGGCGACGGTGCAGCAGATGCAGCCATTGGCGAGCTCGACGATGTTCTCGGTCGGACAATTAGCATCGGCGCACGACTTCAGGATGTCGCCGTCGACGCCTTCGCTGCCGAATTCGTTCACCAGCACCGCGAGCTTCTTGCCGTTGGCATTGCGGATCAGATGCTGGATCAGCGTCGTCTTGCCGGACCCGAGAAAGCCGGTCACGACGGTGACCGGAACCTTGGCGAGCGTGGTCATTCTGCGGCCTCCGGCACGACGGCGATGGGTGGAATGCGGGCAAGCGATTGCTTGCGGAAGATTTCGGGACGGCTGCGCCACGGCACGATGCCGTCAGGCGCCGACGCATAGGCGGTGGCTCCTGCGATCACATCCTTGGCATGATCAGCGGACAGGCGGCCATAGACATAGGACCACCGCCCCGGCGCGCTGAGCGCGACCGAGCAGCCCTGGCTGCAGGCCGACAGGCATTCGACGGGAACCAGATTGACGTCATCGGGCACGCCGGCCTCAACAAGCGCGGCATGCAGGCGCGCACCGGGCGCGGTCTCACCTTCCGCGAGCGTCTGGCCCGCGCGACAGGTGATGCAGACATGAAGTGTAACGCTCATCGCCCTTCCTGGATTGACTGCGGGAAGCGATGAGGCACACGAACCTGACGTGAACAGGTTCGTTCCCCGTCGCGGAACACCCCGTCCGCCGGTCTCAAACACATCGCGTCGGCAGGTCTCCCGGCTTGCGGAGTAGGATTTCTCCCTTGATGCCCACCTTCCCGACTCCATCAGGGAATCAGTGGCTTGGGCATCTCTCCGGTCACGGTCGCGGGGGCGGCTGCGCTTTGGGCAAACCCAGCGGTCTGAGCCCTATCGCATTCCCTCTTCGCCTGTCGTAGGACAGGAACCAACGCGGGGGCACCATTCGTCCTAGCCCCGCACTTGTCAAGCCGAAGGAACGTGATGATTTCTGATGGAAACGACGCTGAGGACGGCGCCGTCGGCACCGACCCCTCGCTGGATGCGCGCCACGCGGCCAAGATGGCGAAAAAGAAGGTCGCCCGCGACAAGATCATGGCGACCAAGAGTGGTGAAAAGGGCCTGGTCATCGTTCATACCGGCGCCGGCAAAGGAAAATCCTCCTCCGCCTTCGGCATGATCGTGCGCTGTGTGGCGCACGGCTTTCCCTGCGCCGTGGTGCAATTCATCAAGGGCGCCTGGGATACCGGCGAGCGCCGCCTGCTTACCGGACATTTCGGCGATCTCTGCCAATTCCACGCCATGGGCGAAGGTTTCACCTGGGAGACGCAGGATCGCGCCCGCGACATCGCGGCAGCGCAGGCCGGCTGGGAAAAAGCCAAGCAGCTGATCGCGGATCCGAGCCTGCGCATGGTCGTGCTCGACGAGATCAACATCGCGCTTCGCTACGATTATCTGGCGATCGCCGATGTCGTCGACTTTCTGACGACGTCGAAGCCGCCGATGACGCATGTCGTGCTCACCGGACGCAACGCCAAGGACGAATTGATCGAAATCGCCGATCTCGTCACCGAGATGACGCTGGTGAAGCACCCCTTCCGCTCCGGCATCAAGGCGCAGCCGGGCGTCGAGTTCTGATGCGATAATCAATCATGGCGCGCGCATTGATGATCCAGGGAGCCGGCTCGGACGTGGGCAAATCGCTCATCGTCGCAGGCCTCGCGCGTGCAGCCAAACGGCGCGGCCTGCGCGTGCTGCCGTTCAAGCCGCAGAACATGTCCAACAATGCCGCCGTGACCGTCGACGGCGGCGAGATCGGGCGTGCGCAGGCACTGCAGGCGCTCGCCGCCGGCGTCGAGCCGCACACCGACATGAACCCGGTGCTGCTGAAGCCGGAAACCGACGTCGGCGCCCAGGTCATCGTGCACGGCAAGCGGATCGCGACCGCCCGCGCACGCGAATATGCCGGCATGAAGCCGTCGCTGATGGGCGCAGTGCTGGAGAGTTTTGGGCGCCTGAAGGCGCGCGCCGACCTCGTGCTGGTCGAGGGCGCCGGCAGCCCCGCCGAGGTCAATCTGCGCAAGTCCGATATCGCCAATATGGGCTTTGCGCGCAGGGCCGACGTGCCCGTGGTGCTGGTCGGCGACATCGACCGCGGCGGCGTGATCGCGCAACTCGTCGGCATCAAGACGGTGATCGACCCTGAAGATGCCGCGATGATCCAGGGTTTTGTCATCAACAAATTCCGCGGCGATCCGACGCTATTCGACGACGGCTACCGCCTGATCGAAGCCCGCACCGCGTGGCGCGGCTTTGGCGTGCTGCCCTGGTTCGCCCGTGCCGGCGAGCTTCCGGCTGAAGACGCGCTCGGGCTCGGCGAGGCACGCAAGCCCGGTCAGTGCAGAATCGCGTTTCTTGCGCTGTCGCGGATCGCCAATTTCGACGACCTCGATCCGCTGAAGCTCGAACCGGGGGTCGATCTGGTGATGGTGCGTCCGGGCGAAGCCATCCCGGGCGATGCGAAGCTCGTCATCCTGCCCGGCTCGAAATCGACCCGCGGCGACCTCGCCTTCCTGCGCGCGCAAGGCTGGGACATCGATCTGCTGGCGCATCATCGCCGCGGCGGCCACATCCTCGGCCTGTGCGGCGGATATCAGATGCTGGGGCAAACCGTCGCCGACCCTGATGGGATCGAGGGTCCCGCCGGCGAAACGCCCGGGCTCGGGCTTCTCGATGTCACCACCACCATGACCGAACAGAAGACACTGACCCGCGTCAGCGCGGTGCATGCTGCGACCGGTCAACCGATCAGCGCCTACGAAATCCACATCGGGCGCACCGATGGCCCGGATCGCGCGCCATTTTCAATGCTTGACGGCTCGCCGGAAGGCGCCACGTCGCGTGACGGGCGCGTTCACGGCAGCTATCTGCACGGCCTGTTCACCTCGGACGAATTTCGCAAGGCGTTCCTTGCGCAGCTCGATATCCCTGCGGCGGATCAGCCGTACGGTGCCAGGGTCGAGAGCGCGCTCGACGCGCTTGCCGAGCACATTGAGACCCATCTCGATGTCGAAGGCCTGCTCGCGCTGGCGCGTTAAACCGACAACGCGGCGGCGAGACGGGACCACTCGGTCTCGCTGCCCGGCAAGCCCAAGCGCAGCCATCCCGGCTTTTGCTGGAAAGCCCGCGACCAGATCTGCGCGCGGGCAAGCTTCTCCTGCGCGGCCAACGCGTCGCCGGTGTCGAAGAGACGGAACAGCGGCGTGCCGCCGAGCAGCGCCCAGCCCTGCGATCGCGCCGCCGTATCGAGCCTGCCACAGTCGTCCGCCAGCCGCGCAATCGTCGCTGATGCCCAGTCGTGATCGAGCAAGGCGCGCCGCCCGATCGCGATTGCGGCGCCCGAAACCGGCCATGGGCCCGCCATCGCCGCAAGCGCGGCGATATCCGGCTCGCTGCCAACGGCGAAGCCGAGCCGCAAGCCGGCAAGTCCGTAGAACTTTCCGAACGAGCGCAGGATCAGGAGGCCCGGCCGTCCCGCCTCTGGCGCAAGCGAGACGCCGGGTACGGCGTCTGCAAAACTCTCGTCTACGACGAGCCGGCCAACGCGCGGCAGCAGCGCGAGCAGTTCGTGCGGATCATGGTGTCTGCCGTCCGGATTGTTCGGATTGACGACAACGGCAAGATCGCCTCCCGCAAGCGCGCCGAGATCGGAAACCTCGGCAACGTCCCAACCGGCAGCCGACAATAACCCGGCATACTCATTGTAGGTCGGCGCAAGAATCCGCGCCCGCCCGCGCGGCACCAGATGCGGCAGCAATTGAATTGCGGCCTGCGCCCCGCCCATCGCCGCGATCGGCGCGTCGGTGCGGTAGACCCGCCGTGCGGCATGATGGAGAGATTCAATGTCGGAGCGCGACGGCAGCGCATTCCACTGCCGCGGCTCAACATCGACGTCAGGATACGGCACGCGATTGATGCCGGTCGATAGGTCGATCCAGTCTTCCGCGGCGCCGCCGAAGCGCTGCTGGGCGACATCGAGATTTCCGCCGTGCTCACGCATGCGCCGCTCCTTCATGCCAGCGCCAGCGCCACGAACGCCGCGGCCAGCAGCATCATGGCGTAACGATAGAGTTTCAGCCCGGTGAGGATATCAGCGGCAGCCGGATCACGCGCGCCCTCGTTCAGCCAGGGCTCATCTGCGATGCTGCCGTGATAAATGCGGGGCCCGCTGAGGCGCACATCGAGCGCGCCGGCCATCGCGGCTTCCGGCCAGCCGGCATTCGGCGAGCGATGGCGCCACGCATCGCGCAGCATGCACGACCAGGCCTGCGAACGATGCGGCGCGAGCAGCACGAACAGTAGGCCGGTCAGCCGTGCCGGAATCAGATTGGCGAGATCGTCGATCCGGGCAGCGGCCCAGCCGAAGGCCTCGTGCCGTTCGGTGCGATGGCCGATCATCGAGTCCAACGTGTTGATCGCCTTATAGCCAAGAATTCCCGGCAGGCCGAACAGCGCGCCCCAGAACACCGGCGCCACGATGCCGTCGGAGGCATTCTCGGCAAGGCTCTCGATCGTCGCGCGCGCGATGCCGGCGTGGTCGAGCGTTGCCGGGTCGCGTCCAACGATCTGTGCTACCGCGGAACGCGCGGCCGCGATGTCGCCCGAAGCAAGCGGAGGTGCCACCGCCGCCACATGATCATGCAGCGAGCGCAGTGCGACCAGCGGCCACGCCAGCACACCGACAAGGACGACGTGAACCCATCCGGATGGGAGCAAAGACTGCACGGCCCAACCGAGCGCCGTCGCCAGCGCGATCACCAGGATGGCAGCCGCGACACCAGCCGCGCGTCGAAACGCCGGTGGATCGGAGGCCCGGTTCCAGGCGGTATCGACAAGATGGATCAACCGACCGAGCCAGGTCACGGGATGGCCAATGCGGGCAAACAGCCAATCCGGCCAGCCGATCAAGGCGTCCACAGCCATCGCCACCGCCATCGCTCCCGCAAAGCCCACTCACCTCTCCTCTCCGCGATCCCCCTGATGCGCAAGACGTCGGCCGAGTGCAAGCCCTCCGGGACGGATTTCGGCTTTGTCTTTTGCCGCGATTGGTGGTTAGAGCGTTTTCGAGGCGAAGCGGATACCGGTTCGCAACGGGAGACCATATGACCGTCATTCTGATCACCGGCGGAGCCCGGTCCGGAAAAAGCCGGCGCGCCGAATTGCGCGCGCTCAGCTTTCCAGCTCAGCCGGTCTATGTTGCGACCGCCGAGGCGCTCGACGCGGAAATGGATGAGCGCATCGCCAGGCATCGCGCGCGGCGCGGCGGTGACTGGATCGAACGCGAGGTGCCGCTCGACCTCATCGAGGTGCTGGCCGAGACCGATGGCGGCGGCGCAAGGCTGGTCGATTGCCTGACGCTTTGGCTGTCGAACTTGCTGCACGCGGAGCGCGACTGGTCGCGGGAAGTCGCGCGGCTGGCGGACGCGCTGCCGCGCCAGCGCAGCCCGGTCATCATGGTCACCAACGAGGTTGGCCTCGGCATCGTGCCTGACAACGCACTGGCGCGGACCTTCCGCGACGCCGCAGGTCTCATGAACCAGAGCATTGCCGGCGCTGCGGACGAGGTCGAGTTCGTCTTTGCGGGCCTGCCGATGAAACTGAAATGAGCAACACGATCGACCCCGCCAAAGGCTCCGCGATGGTCTCGTTCGACGATGCGTTTCGTCGCCAACTGCACGAACTCTTCGTGTGGCGGCGCGACGTGCGCCGCTTCCGCACCGATCCGCTGCCTGACCGCACGATCGAGCGGCTGATCGAGATCGCCTGCCTGTCGCCTTCGGTCGGGTTGAGCCAGCCCTGGCGGTTCGTCATTGTCGACGATGCGGCCCGGCGGCGCGCTGTCATCGAGGACTTCAAGACCTGCAACGCCGACGCGCTGCGATCCTATTCCGGGGAGCGTGCGGCGAAATATGCCGCATTGAAACTATCCGGCCTCGAAGAGGCGCCCGGCCATCTCGCCGTGTTCGCCGAGAAGAGCGACCAGATCGGCTCCGGACTCGGCCGCGCCACGATGCCGGAGACAACGGAATATTCAGTGGTCGCCGCAATCTGTTCGATGTGGCTGGCCGCGCGCGCGGACGGCATCGGGCTCGGCTGGGTCTCGATCTTCAATCCAGGCCGCGTTCACGAGATTCTGGAAATACCTGATACGTGGAAATTCATCGGCTACCTCTGCATCGGTTACCCCCAGGCGGAATGCGACCGTCCGGAGCTCGAGCAGGCCAAGTGGGAATCGCGGCGAGGTCCGGATGAATTCACCATCCGGCGCTGACCAGTCTCCGGCCGGCAGCGGCGCCTCGAACAGCGCTGCCCACTGGCGCGCCGACATCGCCTCCCTGGTTTTTCCGCTCCCGGAGCACGGCGCGATCTGCGCGGTGCACCGGGGCGCGTTTCGGACGCTGCTTGGCGCCGACCCGACGCCGGAAGGCTGCATCGGTTATTTCGCGCGGTTTGAAGGCGCGTTCAGGGCTGCAGCGAGCGCCAAGATCCTGCGCAAGCGCATCCCCGTTGGAACAAATCTGCATCTTACCAGTCGCGACATCGCTCGAAAGCTGCTAGAAGCCGACCAAATCGAATGTGGAGAACGACCATGAGCCAGTCCCCGGCCGCGCAAAGCCAGGTCATGCAATCCCAGGTCACGCATCTGCCGGTCGCCGCCCGACAGGTCGGACGGCTTGCCCAGTCCCTGATGGCGATGACGCTCGGCCTGTTCATCGTCGGCGTGGTCGGCTTCTCGCACATCGACGTGATCCACAACGCCGCGCACGATGTGCGCCACTCCAACGCCTTCCCCTGCCACTGACCCCGCTGGCATGAGCACGTTTCGCTCGATCGTCTTCTCCTCGGTCATTGCCGGATTCATCGTTGGCCTGATCGTCGCCGCGGTCCAGCAGTTCGGCACCGTCCCGCTGATCCTCAAGGCCGAGGTCTATGAGAAGGCGGCCGAGCACAAGCACGAAGCCGCCGCACCACCCCAGGCCATCCTCGTCCACGATCATGCGGATCATGATCATGGCGCCGAGGCGTGGGAGCCGCGCGACGGCCTGGAGCGCAATCTCTATACCGCGGGAGCGAACATCCTGACCGGGATCGGATTTGCGCTGCTGCTTTGCGGCTTCTTTTCAGTCCGCAGCGGCGCGACCGGCGAGCCGATCTCGTGGCACGAAGGCCTGATGTGGGGCCTCGCAGGCTTTGCCGTTTTCACGATTGCGCCGGGCCTTGGGCTGCCGCCTGAACTGCCGGGCGTCCCGGCGGCACCACTGATGTCGCGTCAGATCTGGTGGGTGACGGCGGTGCTGTCGACATCGGCCGGACTCGGGCTGATCGTGTTCCGGCGCTCGATGCCGGCCGCGATCGCCGGCGTGGTCCTGATCATGCTGCCGCATCTGATCGGCGCACCCGAGCTCGAGCATGTCGAGACCAACGTGCCCTCGTCATTGTCGCATCAGTTCGTGGTCGCGGTCACACTGACCAGCCTGGTGTTCTGGTCCTTGCTCGGCGGCCTGACCAGCGCCGCGTTCGCCTATTTCGACCGGCCCGCATCGGCCTGACGCCACTGCGTGATATCGTGCCCGCTCAGCTCGCCTGCCTGAGCGGCTTGCCGGCCCGCAACTCCCTGTCCTGCACCAGCACTTTCTCGGCATAGAGCTGGTCGATCTCCTGCCCGGACAACCCGAGTTCGCCCAGGATCTCCTCATTGTGTTCACCGAGCAGGTCGGCCCTCAGCTCGGTGCGCTGCGGCCATTCCGAGAAGCGCATCGGCGCGCCCGGGATCGCGAATTGGCCGATCCGGGGATCGCTGACATGGCGGACCGTACCGCGCTCGATCAGATGCGGCTGGGCCATGGCGTCATTCAGTGTCAGCACCGGCGCGCAGGGTATCCGCTCCTGCTCCAGCGCGGCGATCGCCGCATCACGTGACGGAAACGTCTTGAGCCAGGCTTCGACGATCTCCCCGACCAGCACCCTGTTGTCGGCACGGGCGCGCGCGGACTCGAACCGGGGATCCTTCTCGAGCTCCGGCCGCCCCAGCGCACGAACCATTTGCGGCCATTGATGCGCCAGTGCGCAGATCACGAGAAACTCACCCCGGCCACAGTCGAACACGCCCACCGGGCCACCATTCGGGTGCAGCGAGCCCTCCCGCTGCGGCACGAAGCTGTCCCCGCGCAGCGAGACCTTCGGCACATTTGCCTCGTGCATGTGGAAGTAGGTGTCCAGCAGCGTCGATTCGATGAACTGGCCTTCTCCGGTCCGCTCGCGGTGAAGCAGCGCAAAGCCGACCGCCATCGCTGCGGCAACGCCGGTCGAGGCGTCCCCGATTGCCACCGGCACCTGCGCCGGCTTGCCATCGGGATCGCCGATCACCCCGGTGATGCCGGCAAAGGCCTGCGCGATGTAGTCGAAGCCGGGCTTGTCGCTCAGCGGCCCGGTCTGTCCGGCGAATGAGATCGAGCACATGACCAGCCGCGGATTGATTTTCCTCAGCGTCTCGTAACCAAGTCCGGCGCGCTCCATCACGCCGGGCGTAAAGTTCTCCACCAGAACGTCGGCCTTGGCGGCGAGCCGGGTCAGGATCTCGCGGCTTTTCCCATGCTTGAAGTCGAGCGCCAGGCTGCGCTTCGAATGATTCTGCTGGAAGAAATACGTACTCTGCGAGGTGTTCTTGTGCGCCGGATCGCGCGGTTTCAGGCCCTGGAAGCGCGATCGGTCGCCGAATGGCGCGAGCTCGATCTTGATGACGTCAGCGCCGGCCTCGGCCAGCAGCCGCGTGCAGGTCGGGCCTGCGACGAACTGGGTGATATCGAGCACGCGGTAACCGGTCAGCATTTTCGGAGGCAGGGTCATCTCAATTGTCCAGTTGTTGTGATTGAAGAGTTCCGGCGGGCGCGTCTCCGCCCGCGGGCCTCGTTCCGAACAGATTGCTGCGGGCCTGCTCGTCAAGCGCCTTGCGAATGCCACGCCGCCCGACCGCCAGCCCCTTCTGGAGTAGCGGCCGCGCGCGCAGCTCAGCGAACCAGCGCCTGACGTGCGGGACATCGTCGAGCGTGAAGCCTTGCGCCTTGTGGGTCATCACCCAGGGGAGACAAGCGATATCGGCGATCGAATAGTCGTCGCCGGCGACATAGCTGCTTTCGCCGAGCCGATCATTCAGCACGCCGTAGAGACGCCGCGCCTCGTTGCCGTAGCGCTCGACGGCATAGGGAATCTTGTCCGGCGCATAGAGCGAGAAGTGCCCGTTCTGGCCCAGCATCGGCCCGAGCGCGCTCATCTGCCACATCAGCCATTGCTGCACGCGGGTGCGGCCATGCAGGTCGCGCGGAAAGAACCTGCCGGTCTTCTCCGCGAGGTAAAGCAAGATCGCTCCCGACTCGAAGATCGTCAGCGGCTCGCCTCCGCCGGGCGGGTCCCTGTCGATCATGACAGGGATCCGGCCATTCGGATTGAGCCTTCGGAATTCGGGCCTGAACTGATCACCGCGCGTGATGTTGACCGGCACGACGGTGTACGGCAGCCCGCATTCCTCGAGCATGATCGAGATCTTCCAGCCGTTCGGCGTCGGTGCGAAGTGAAGATCGATCATCGGAGCCTCCGGCACGGCTCAAGCCAGCTGCTTTTCGCGCGACAGCGACAGTCCGGCCTCCTGCAGCCGCCGCTCGAGCATCGGCACCCGATCGTTGCCCCAGAACTGCTCGCCGCGAAACACGCAGATCGGCACGCCGAAGATGTGGTCGCCCTGGCTCTCCTGCTGCGCCTCCTCATATTCGCGCCGGCCGTCGCCCTCGAGATAGCTGCGGAATTCAGCGCCGGACATGCCGAGCGATTCGATGAAGCGCTCCACCGCATCGACCTCGTCGACCGCGAGCTCGCGGCGGAAGAACAGCTCATAGACCAGGCGGCTGTATTCGATCAGACGTCCGTGCTTTTCCGCGAACAGCCCGCCGATCAGCGCCGGCGCGGTGTCGAAGATCTTCAACGGACCGCGGATGATCTTCTTGTCGCCGCGCTCGTTGGCGGACCGCCGTGCATCCATGTAGGAATACTTGACCTTGTATTCCGAATAGACGCTGCGCTGGCCGGAGCCCTTGATCCGGAGCTGGAACGGCCGCCACTGCACCTTGATGTCGAACTTCTTCTCCAGCTCGAACACCGGATCGAATGCCAGCCAGGCATAGGGGCTCTTGTAGTCCGAATACATCTTGAGAATTTCGCGGGACATTGTCTCTCCTTTGTCGATTGTCATTGCGATTGAGCGACGAGCGGGCACTGGCTCTCGGACAGCGGCTGCGCCGCCTCGGATGCCGGAATGACCTTCTCGATGGTGTAGTAGTCCCAGGGCTTCCTGACCTCGCCGGGGGCCTTGATGCTCGCCATGTAGAACGGATGCATCAGCCAGCCATCAGCGCGCACAAAACCGTTCTCGACATACATGTCGTTGACCGGGAGCTTCCGGATCTCGTCCGCGACCTTCAGACCATCGAGCGTCCTGGCGGCAGCGACGGCCTGGAGATAATGCAGCGTTCCCGAGTAGACCGCGGCCTGGTCCATGGTCGGCATCGCATGATGCTGCCTGAAGAAGCGCTCCGACCAGGCGCGCGTCTCGTCGGTGCGGTCCCAGTAGAACGGGGTTGCGAAGGTCAGGCCCTGCACATTGGCAATGCCGAGTGCGTGCACATTGGTGATGTAGGTCAGGGGCACCACGATGTGCTGGCCGCCCTCGGCGATGCCGAACTCCTTGGCCTGCTTCAGGGCATTGGTGGTGTCCTCTGCAGCGGAGATCAGCCAGATCACCTTGGCCTTTGACGCCACCGCCTGCAGCAGGAACGAGCTGAAGTCCGGATTGTTCTGCGGGAAACGCACCGAGCCGAGCACCTTGCCCCCGGCCGCCTTGATCGCACCCGCCGCAGCGTCTTCCATCGCCTTGCCGAAGGAGTAGTCGGCCGAGAGGAAGAAGAACGTATCGAGCCCACGCTCGATCAGCGGCTTCGGCAGCGGCGCCGAAATGGCGTAGGCGTTGAGCGACCACGAGAATGCGGTCGCTGCGCAGGCCTGCTGGGTGATCGCCGGGCTTCCGGTCACGCCGTGGATGACGATCTTGTTGCGCGTCCGCGCCAGCTCCTGAACAGCGAGCGCCACGGCCGATTGCGCCACGTCGACGACGACGTCCGCACCGCCATTGTCGAACCAGTTGCGGGCGATCGCAGCGCCCACGTCGGCCTTCGCCTGGTGATCGCCCGAGATCACTTCGATCGGACGATCCAGCACCTTGCCGCCGAAATCCTCGACCGCCATCCTGGCGGCGAGCACCGAGCCCGGCCCCATGATGTCGCGGTACATCCCCGACATGTCGGTGAGCACGCCGATCCTGACCGGCTGCGCATCCTCAGCCTGTACCGGCGTCAGCATCGCGCTGCCGACCAGCAACGCGATCGCCGCAGCTGTGATTGTTCGTTTCTTCGCCATGACTATCCTCGACGCTCCCGCTTGGGACGGCATGCATGTGCCGGCCTTCTTTGCTTTCAGATGATCCGCCTCGACGTCAGATCGTCGATCCGTTGCCCCGAGAGGCCGAGCAAGCCGCCATAGATCTCCTGATTGTTCTGACCGAGCGTCGGCGCCGGCGCGGTGTATCCCTTGTGCGTTCGTCCCATCTTGATCGGGAACCCGGCGCCGATGACGCGCTGCTCCAGCGGCTCGGTCGGATGCACGACCGGCTGCAGCATGTCGCGTGCGCCGAGATGCTCCCACGCGAGGATGTCGTCGATGTCGCGGATCGGGCTCGCGGCGACGTCGCCGCGATTGAGCGCCTCGATCGCCTCGATCGTGGTGCGGCCCAGCGTCCATTCGGCGACGATCGCGTCGACGATCGTGTTGTTGGCGACGCGCCAGCCGGTGTTCATGAACTTCGCGTCTGCGGCGAGGTCGAGCCGGTCCATCACACCCAGCAGCGCCAGCCAATCCTCATTGGTGGCAGCGCCGAGCGCGATCGCGCCGTCGCGCGTGGCATAGGTGTTGAAGGGCGAGAACCGCATGATGCGATTACCCTGCCGAGGCGCCATCCCCATCTGCTTGTAGCAATCCAGGGGCTCGTCGAGCACCAGCGATAGCAGGCAGTCGGCCATCGCGACGTCGACGAACTGGCCTCGTCCCGACACGCGCTGCTCGGTCAGCGCGGCGAGGATGCCGGAGACGGCAAAGGCGCCCGTGATGCCGTCGGCGAGCGCGGTGCCGGCCTTGCTTGGGCTGCCGTCAGGCGCGCCGGTGATCGACATCAGACCGGACGCCGCCTGGATCATCAAATCGTAGGCCTTGAGACGCCGGTCGGTGCCGGTCGAGCCGTAGCCGGTCAGCGCGCAATGCACGATCGCGGGGTTGACCTGACGGTTTGCTTCATAGTCGATCCCGAGCCGCTCGGCAGCGCCGGGACGCAGATTCTCGACCAGGATATCGGACTTGCGCAGCAGCGCATGGAACAGCTCCATGCCCTCCGCCGTGCGCATGTTCAGCGTGATCGACTTCTTGTCGCGGCAGCGCTTCAGATAGGCGAGGCCGAGATCGCTGTCATGCTTGCGGTCGAGCGAGACGCCGTCCTTGCCGAGAAACGGCGGCCCGGTCATGGTGGGATCGCCCTGCTCCGGGGTATCGATACGAATGACCTCTGCGCCGAAGCCCGCCAGCATCAAGGTCGCAAACGGGCCTGAATAGAACCGCGTGAGATCGAGAACGCGGACCCCGTGCAGCGCGCCTTGCCTCGTCATCGTCGGGCTCGCCGTCATCCGCAATTTCCCTTCCCGCTGGCTGCCCTGTCGTTGTCTTCATCGTTGACGCGGCGGGCATATAGGTCAAATATTTTCCGATCCGGATTATTGATGCGAAAATGGAATGAATGATGCGCGAGGGACGCCCACGCCGGTTCGAAGTCAGCCTCAAACATCTTCGCGCGGCCAACTCGGTCGCGGTGTATGGCAGCTTCACCGCGGCCGCCGCCGACCTCGGCATGACGCAGTCGGCGGTGAGCCGCCTCGTTCTTCAGCTCGAACGGCAGCTCGGCGTCTCGCTGTTCCTCAGATCGACGCGCAACGTCATCCTGACCGCACCGGGCCGCGAATTCACGGCATCGACGCAGCGCCTGCTCGCCGATCTCGGCGCCCAGGTCGATAACGCCCGCGCGCTCGGCGAGCAGATCAAGGGACGCCTGATCATCTCCTGCCTGTTGTCACTCACGCATCACGTGGTGCCGGAGGCCGTGCTGAAATACAGGAAGGCGCATCCCGGCGTCGAAATCCACCTGCGCGAGGGCCTCGGCAGCGAAGTCTATGAGGATGTCCGCAGCGGCCTCGCCGACTTCGGCGTCGGCAACGTCACCGCGCTCGGCCAGGAGGTCGTCAGCGACGACGCGGTCCAGGAGTCCTGCTTCGCGATCCTGCCCTCGCGCCATCCGCTGCGCAACAAGGCGACGCTGAGCCTCCGCGAACTGCGCAACGAAACCTTCGTCTCGCTCCCGACCGGCTCGGGCCTGCGCAAGCAGATCGACAGCGCCGCGACAGCAAGCGGCATCGTGCTCAAGCACAGCACGATCGTCGAGCAGTTCGGCACGCTCTACGATTTCGTCGCAGCCAATGTCGGCATCTCGATCGTTCCGGCCTCGGCCGTGCCGCCGCGCGCCCCGCGCGGCGTGATCGTCAAGCGGCTGGTGTCGCCGCCGCTGGTTCGCAAGATCGGGATCCTGCGGCTGAAGAACCGCCCGCTGACGCCGGCTGCGACCGGATTCCTGGATATCTTCAGGCCGCTGTTCCTGAGCGCGTCACGGCGATAGCCCAAGACTCCCAAGAATCATTTGAGATTCGCAGCGGAGCCTGATTAGGTTCGGCGATGTCGTCTGCTGCACGCTGCACCCTGCGCGCCTGACGGCGGCAATGCCGAACCGACAGGACCCGACCACCGATGACCAGGACGCGACGGACACGACCGACGATTCGTGACGTCGCGGCCGAGGCCGGCGTCTCCGTCTCAAGCGTCAGCCGCACGCTCAATGGCGGCATCTATACCAGCGCGGAACTGCATGCCCGCATCATGCGCGCGGTGAAGCGTCTGGGCTTTGAGCCCGACCAGGCGGCGCAGGCGCTGCGCTCAGGGGCATCCAACACGATCGGCTGCATGGTGGCCGATTTCTCCAATCCGCACTACACGGGCATGGTGAGCGCGGCGGAGGAGGAATTCCAGCGCGCCGGCTTCCTGCTGATGCTGGCGGCGACCAAGCACGAGGAGGCGCGCGAGGCAGCGTTCCTGTCGGCGGTGCGGCGGCGCCAGATGGATGGATTGCTGCTGTTCGCCGGCGACAATTCGCACAAGGATTTCATGAAGGGGCTGGCCATGCTCGACCTGCCCTGCGTCACCGTCGACCGCGACGTGCCTGATAGCATCCCGGTTCGCGTCGATCACCGCGGCGGCGCGCTGGAGGCGACGCGCTACCTGATCGGCCTCGGCCATCGCCGGATCGCGCTGCTGACCGGAAGCGCTGCGGTGTTGCCGAGCTCGGAGCGGCTCGCGGGCTACCGGCAGGCGCATCAGGAGGCGAAGATCGAGGTCGACCCGACCCTGATCCGTCCGCACATGCAGGGCGCCAACACCGCCTTCAGCTCGGTGTGCCAGCTGCTGCAATCGGCAAAGCCACCGACCGCGATCATCTCGCTCGGCACCAGCATGCTGGCCGAGGTTCTGGAGGCGATCACCAGCAACGGCCTGCGCTATCCGCAGGACGTGTCGATCGTGTGCAGCGGCGACACCGACCTCGCACGCCATGCGACGCCCGCGATCTCGGCGTTGAGCTGGGACATGAACGAGGTCGGCCGCACCGCCGCGCGGCTGCTGCTGGAGCAGATCCGCGAACCCGACAAGACCGGCAGCAGCGCCCCCGTGTTCCTGCCGACGCGGCTCATCCTGCGGCATTCCTGCGCCGCGCCGGCAACGCCCGCGCACGGCCGGAAGTAACGCTGCGCCGATCAATCGGCCTGCGGTGCGGCCGCATACTGCGCGTCGGAGACGTGCTCCATCCAGGTCGCGTAGTCGCCATCGAGCGCCTCGTGAATCGCGATATGGCTCATGCCCGTGGTTGGCGCCGCGCCGTGCCAGTGTTTCTCGCCGGGCGGAATCCATACCACGTCACCCGGACGGATCACGCGGATCGGGCCGTCCCAGCTCTGCACATATCCGACGCCGGCGGTGACGTAGAGCGTCTGGCCGAGCGGATGGGTGTGCCACGCCGTACGCGCCCCCGGCTCGAAGGTGACGCGTGCCGCCTGCATCCGGGCCGGCGCGGGCGCATTGACGATCGCATCAGCCCATACCGTGCCGCTGAACCAATCGGCGTTGCCGCGCCGGCTTGCGATCGATCCTGCACGCTTGATTCCATCTGTGATCCTCTCGTCTTTCTAAGCTGGAAACGGTTCCAGAGCCTCGTCATTGCGAGGAGCTCGCGACAAAATTGCAAGGCAATTTTTGCGCTGAAGCGACGAGGCAATCCATCGTCCCGCATATGCTGCGCGATGGATTGCTTCGCTGCGCTCGCAATGACGGAGCGCGACACTGCCTCAGCGGAGCACAAACCCTTCATAGCCGCGCTGCGCGATCTGCGCGATGCGGTGGCGGTAACCCTGGCCGACGTAGGGCATGAACACCCGCGGCTTGCCCGCGATGTTGGCGCCCTGGTACCAGGAATTGGCCTTCGGATAGAGCGTGCGGCTGGCAGCATCGGCGACATGCGCCATCCAGGCCCGCTCGGCGTCGCGTTCCGGCTCGATCCGCGTTAATCCCTTGGCGCGCATGCTGTCGAGGCAGGCCGCGATCCACTCGACATGGTTCTCGCAGGCGTGGATCACATTGCCGATGACAGAAGGGCTGCCCGGTCCGGTCACGACGAACAGGTTCGGAAAGCCTGTCACCATCAGGCCGAGATAGGCGCTGGGTCCGTCGGCCCAGGCCTCCTTCAACGTCGCGCCGTCCCGCCCGCGAATTTGCATCGCGGCGAGCGCCCCGGTCATCGCGTCATAGCCCGTCGCCAGCACCAGCGCATCCAGCGCGAACGACCGCGTCGCGGTCTCGACGCCGGTCTCGGTGACGGTCTCCAGCGGCTCCGTGCGCAAATCGACCAGCTCGACATGCGGCAGATTATAGGTCGCGAAATACCCGGTATCGATGCAGATGCGCTTGACGCCGAGCGGATAATCCTTCGGTGACAGCGCCTCCGCCGTCGCCCCGTCGTGCACGATGCCGCGGATCTTGTCGCACACGAAATCGCAGGCGACGTCGTTGACGGCCGCATCGGTCAGGATGTTCGGGAATGCGGTGAGGATGCCGCCGCCGCCCTGCTCCCAAAGCTGTTCATAGCGCGCCCATTGCGCGTCCCGCTCGGGCACCGGTGCGTCGAAGGCATTCGCAGGGACCCGCCCGAACTCCGGTGTCTCGAGGCTCTCGCGATATTTCGCGATCACCGGCTCGGCGGCTGTGATGTCGACCTCGGACAACGGCGCATTGCGTGCCGGTACCGAATAATTCGGCGTGCGCTGAAACACGGTCAGTCGGCTCGCAGCCTTTGCGACCATCGGGATCGTCTGCACGCCCGACGAGCCGGTGCCGATCACAGCAACGCGCAGGCCGGAAAAGTCGATCTCCTGATGCGGCCACTGCCCGGTGTGATAGACCGGTCCGCCAAAGCGTTCGAGGCCCGCGAGCTTGGGCTTGTTGGGCACCGAGAGATTGCCGGTCGCCATCACGCAAGTCGATGCGACGATGCAATCGCCGCGATCGGTGCGCAATGTCCAGCTCTCGCCGGCCTCGTCCCAATCGGCATCAGTCACGCGGGTGTCGAAGCGGATCAGGGAGCGCAGATCGAATCGGTCGGCGACGCGCTGCGCGTAGCGCAGGATCTCCGGCTGGGCGGCGTACTTCTCACTCCAGCGCCATTCCTGCCGCAGCTCCTCCGACCAGGTGTAGGAATAGAACAGGCTCGGGATGTCGCAGCGCGCGCCCGGATAGCGATTCCAGTACCAGGTGCCACCGACGTCGGACGCCGCCTCGATGCCGATCACTTTCAGCCCGAGCTCACGCAACCGGTAGATCGCATACAGTCCGCCGAAGCCGGCACCGACCACGACCGCATCGCATTCGGCGACCAGCGGCGGCCTCGCGCCATGGTCCGGGCTCGTCTGCTCCAGTCTGCTCATTTGTCACATCTCTCCGGCCGCAGGAATATTGCCATCGGTGGGAACGCGCGCTAGTCTGGAAACGTTTCCAGACTGGAAGCGCATACGATAATTGTCGCCGAGCGTCAACGCACCGGCCGTCGACCGGGGGAACCGCGCGCACGCCACACGGCGTTCAGCGGACAATCAGGGAGTGACTGAGGGATGTTGGACGGATTCTGTCTTCGTGCGTGCCTGGCGGCCGCGGTAACGATCGGCGCGCTGTCGCCGGCGCTGGCGCAGAAGAACTACGGCCCGGGGGTCTCCGATACCGAAATCAAGATCGGCAACATCATGCCCTATAGCGGTCCTGCTTCGGCCTACGGCGCGATCGGCAGGACCGAGGCGGCCTATTTCAAGATGATCAACGACCAAGGCGGCATCAACGGACGCAAGATCAACTTCGTCAGCTATGACGACGGCTTCTCGCCGCCGAAATCGGTCGAGCAGGCGCGCAAGCTGGTCGAGGGCGACGAGGTGCTGCTGGTGTTCCAGCCGCTCGGCACCGCGCCCAATGTTGCGATCCAGAAATATTTGAACGCCAAGAAGGTCCCCCACCTCTTCATCGCATCGGGCGCGACGCGCTTCGGCGATCCCCAGGGCTTTCCCTGGACGATGGGCTGGCAGCCGAACTACCAGAGCGAAGGACGGATCTACGCCAGATACATCCTCGACAAATTCCCGAACGGCAGGATCGCGGTTCTCTGGCAGAACGACGATGCCGGCAAGGATGCGCTCAAGGGGCTGCGCGACGGCCTCGGCGGCAAGGCGAGCAGCATGATCGTCGCGGACAAGTCCTACGAGCTGACCGATCCGACGCTGGACTCGCAGATGGTGGCGCTGCGTGCCTCCGGCGCCGACATCCTGTTCACCTGGGCGGCGCCGAAGGGCGCGGCGCAGACCATCAAGAAGGTCGCCGAGCTCGGCTGGAAGCCGACCTTCTTCCTGACCTCGACGGCGACGTCGGTCGCCTCTGTGATGCGCGCCGCCGGCATCGAGCATTCGCAGGGCATCATCTCGGTCGCCTACCTCAAGGATCCGACCGACACGATCTGGAACGACGATCCCGAAACCAGGGAATGGCGGGCGTTCATGGACAAGTACATGCCCGATGGCGACAAGACCAACGGCAATCACGTCTATGGCTACGCCGCCGCGCAAACGCTCGCGCAGGTGCTCAAGCAGTGCGGCGACGATCTCACACGCGAGAACGTGATGAAGCAGGCCGCCGGCCTGAAGGACTTTGCGCCGAAGATGATCCTGCCCGGGATCAGAATCAACACCAGCGCGACGGACTTCCGCCCGATCGAGCAGTCGCAGCTGATGCGGTTCGAAGGCGAGAGCTGGAAGCTGTTCGGCAACATCATCACCGGCGAGGTCGGCAGCGAATAAGGCCGTGCGCGCGCTCTGTTCAGTCAGAGGGTGGGACGAGACGCAAAGCTCGGGCGGATCACGTCGCGAGAACGCGGATCCGAGTTCACGGGTCTTACAACAAGTTGAGTGTCGTCCCGGCGAAAGCCAGGACCCATTATCCCGAATCTCCATTGTTGCGCGACGCTGAGGCCGCTCTCCCGCTCATCACTGAATGCAATGGTTATGGGTCTAGGCTTATGCCAGGACGACCTGTGGAAGGAGCCGTGCGTGCATGCTCTCCGATGTCATGCACGCGAATGTGTACATCAGATACGCCGCAGCCCCTCCGCTCAAGCATTGACGCCTCTGGAATACTGGATCACCCGCTTGCGCGGGTGATGACACCGAACAAGCTGTTTGACAGTTGAATCGGAACTCGCACACCCGCCTCTACCCGGACGGCGTCAGGATCGCCTGCTGTGCCGCATGCCAGCTCGCTTCGTCGGGCGCGCAGAGCAAGCCGCCGGTCAGATTGACCGGCTTGTATGGCGATCCGTCGAAATGCGCGCTGTAGCCACCGGCCTCGCGATGCAATAGCCAGCCCGCGGCGTGATCCCACGGCATCAGCTTGTTGTAGAACAGGAGATGGCAATGGCCGGACGCCGCCATGCGGTATTCATGCGCGGCGCATCGGAGCCATGCGCTGGCGCCAAGCCTGGACAGATTGCCGGCGACAGTTGCGCGCAGCGGCTCGGGCAGGAAGTTGACGCCGACCACCGCGTCCATCTGCTTGACCGGCACCGCTGGGGCGACCTTCAAATCATGCCGCCTGCCGTCCGGCATCTCGAGCCAGGCGCCCTCGCCGCGCAGCGCGAACGCGGTGTCGTTGCAGACAGGGTCATGGATCGCGCCGAACACAATCTCGCCGCGCGTCGTGGCGGCCACCATGGAGCCGAACAGCGGCAGGCTCGAGGTGAAATTTCGCGTGCCGTCGATCGGATCGACGATGAAGGCGAGCTCCGCGGTTCCAACCAGATCGAGCGCGGCCGGATCGCGTGCCGTGCCTTCCTCGCCGATCACGACGGCATTCGGAAACGCCCGGAGCAGCGCGGCCGAGATCGCCTGCTCGGCAATTTCATCGGCCTCGGTCACCACGTCGAATGCCGACGTCTTGGTACGGACCTCGATCTCCCGGACGCGGCGGAACCGCGGCATGATCTCGGTGCGGCCGACCTCGGCGAGGATGTTTCCGATGTTCAGCGCATCGGCATGGGACAGTTTCACGCGGCATTCTCCTGCGTTGCACCGCCATCCTATCGCAGGATCATGACTGCGCGGCAATCAGCGGCGCTGGTTGTAGACATCGATGCAGACGGCACCCAGCAGCACGAGGCCCTTGATCACCTGCTGATAATCGATGCCGATGCCGAGGATCGACATGCCGTTGTTCATCACGCCCATGATCATGGCGCCGACCACCGCGCCGCCGACCCGGCCGACGCCGCCATAGGCCGATGCGCCGCCGATGAAGCAGGCGGCGATCACGTCGAGCTCGAAGCCGAGACCGGCCTTCGGCGTCGCAGTGTTGAGCCGGGCTGCGAACACCAGCCCGGCGAGCGCCGCCAACACGCCCATGTTGACGAAGGTGAAGAAGGTCAGCCGTTCGGTCTTGACGCCCGACAGCTTCGCCGCCTTGGCGTTGCCGCCAACCGCATAGATCTGCCGGCCGATCACGGTCCGCCGCGTGACAAAACCGTACAGCGCGATCAGCACCGTCATGATGACCAATACGTTCGGCAGGCCGCGATGCGAGGCGATCAGATAGGTGAAGTAGAGCACCGCGCCCGCCAGCGCGATGCTCTTGGCGATGAAGAACGCGTAGGGCTCGACCTCGATGCCGTGCGACTGCTCGCGCGCCCGGCTCTTGGCGCTCGCCAGCACCATCGCGAACGCCAGTACGACGCCGATCAGGAGCGAGGTCGGATAGAGCGTGCCGGCGCTCGGAAACAGCTCGGGGATGAAGCCCGACGACAGCTTCTGGAAGGTCGGCGGAAACGGCCCAACCGACCGGCCCTGGAGTACCGCAAGCGCAAGGCCCTTGAACACCAGCATGCCCGCCAGCGTCACGATGAAGGACGGAATCTTGAAATAGGCGACCCAGTAGCCCTGCGCCGCGCCGATCGCGGCACCGACCAGAAGACAGACGATGAAGGCGGTCGGGTAGTCGACATGGTAGGTCACCATCAGCACCGCCGCGACCGCGCCGACGAATCCCGCGACCGAGCCGACCGACAGGTCGATATGCCCGGTGACGATCACGAGCAGCATGCCGAGCGCCATGATCACGATATAGCTGTTCTGCAGCACGAGGTTGGTGAGATTGACCGGCTGCAACAGCGTGCCGTCGGTGACGATCTCGAAGAACAGCATGATCGCGAGCAGCGACAGCAGCATGCCGTAGTTGCGCAGATTGTTCTTGATGAAGCCGGAATGCTTCGGAGTCTCGGGAAGTGATACCGTCTTGTCGGTCATTGTGCTCCGCCTCCCGCCCGCGCCTCACTGGCAGGGGCGCCGTTCCCGGACATCCTGACATTGCGCATGATGGCGCGCATGATCTTCTCCTGCGTCGCGTCGCCTCTCGCGAACTCGCCGACAAAGGCGCCGTCATTCATCACGCAGATCCGGTCGCAGATGCCGAGCAATTCCGGCATTTCCGACGAGATCACCACGACGCCTTTGCCGGCGTCCGCGAGCTCGTTGATGATACAATAAATCTCGTACTTTGCCCCGACGTCGATGCCGCGGGTCGGCTCGTCCAGCAGCAGCACCTGTGGATCGGTCATCAGCCATTTCGACAGCACCACCTTCTGCTGGTTGCCGCCCGAGAGCTGTCCGGCCTCCTGATAGACGTCGGAACAGCGGATCCGCATCCGGTTGCGATAATCGCTCGCGGCCTTCAGCTCGACGACATCGTCGATCACGCCGCGATCCGACACTTGGTGAAGGCTCGCCAGCGTCACGTTCTTGCGGACGTCGTCGGCGAGGATCAACCCGAGCTGCTTGCGGTCCTCGGTGACGTAGGCGAGGCCGGCTTGGATCGCAGCCGGCACGCTGGCGAGGTCCGCCTCGCGTCCGTCAAGGCTGATCCTGCCGGAGATATTGTAGCCCCAGGCCCTGCCGAACAGGCTCATGGCGAACTCGGTGCGGCCGGCGCCCATCAGGCCGGCGATGCCGACCACCTCGCCGCGGCGCACCCTGAAATCGACGTTCTTGATCACCTGCCGGGCGGTGTGCAGCGGGTGATAGACCGACCAGTTCTCCACCGTCATCACGGGATCGCCGATCGCAACGTTTCGCTCCGGGAAGCGATGCGCGAGATCGCGGTTGACCATGCTGCGGATGATGCGGTCCTCGTCGACCTGCTCGGTTCGGCAATCGATGCTATCGACGGTGCGGCCGTCGCGCAGCACCGTGATCCGGTCGGCGACGCGCGCGACTTCGTTCAGCTTGTGCGAGATCAGGATCGAGGCGATGCCCTGCTCGCGGAACACCAGCAGCCGGTCCAGCAGCGCAGCGCTGTCGGCCTCGTTGAGGCTCGCGGTCGGCTCGTCCAGGATCAGGAGGCGCACCTTCTTCGACAGTGCCTTGGCGATCTCGACCAGCTGCTGCTTGCCGACGCCGAGATCGGTGATCAGCGTATCCGGCGATTCCCGCAGGCCGACCTGCGCCAGCAGCTCTGCCGTCCGCCGGTACACCGCATTGCGGTCCACCACCCCGAACCGCGACGGCGCGCGCGACAGGAAGATGTTTTCGGCGATCGACATCAGCGGGATCAGCGCCAACTCCTGGTGGATGATGATGATCCCCAGCGCCTCGGAGTCGTTGATGTCGCGGAACCGGCGCTCCTCGCCGTCGAACAGGATAGACCCTTCGTAGCTGCCGGCGGGATAGACCCCGCTCAGCACCTTCATCAGGGTCGACTTGCCCGCACCGTTCTCGCCGACCAGCGCATGGATCTGCCCGGCTTCCACGGTGAGGCTGACGTCGCGCAATGCCTGCACCCCGGCAAAGCTCTTGCTGACGCCACGCATCTCAAGCATCGCCGTCATCGCATCATGTCCCGCAACGTCACTCGGCCTCGGCGCTATCAGCCCCGTTCACCAGCCCTAGTCGAATTGCGAGCGCTTGTAGTAGCCGCTGTCAATCAGGACTTTCTCCCAATTGGTCTTATCCACCACGACCGGCTTCAGCAAATAGGACGGAACCACCTTGACCCCGTTGTTGTAGGTCTTGGTGTCGTTGACGGTGACCTCCTTCTTGCTCAGCACGGCATCGACCATGTCGGCCGTGACCTTGGCGAGATCGCGGGTGTCCTTGAAGATGGTCGAGTATTGCTCGCCGCGCAGCATCGCCTTGATCGAGGGCACTTCGGCGTCCTGGCCGCTGACGAACGGCATCGGCTGGTCCTTGCTGCCGTAGCCGACCCCCTTCAGCGAGGAGATGATGCCGATCGACAGGCCGTCATAGGGCGACAGCACCGCGTCGACGCGCTTCTTGCCGTAGAAGGCGCTGAGCAGATTGTCCATCCGCGCCTGCGCGGTGGCGCCGTCCCAGCGCAAGGTCGCGACCTTGCCCATGCCCATCTGGCCGCTCGCGACCACAAGCTTGCCGCTGTCGATATAGGGCTTCAGCACCGACATCGCGCCGTCGTAGAAGAAATAGGCATTGTTGTCGTCGGGCGAGCCGCCGAACAGCTCGATGTTGAAGGGCCCCTTGCCGTCCTTCAGCCCAAGCGCATTCACGATCGACCCTGCCTGCAGCACGCCGACCTGGAAATTGTCGAAGGTCGCGTAATAGTCGACATTAGGGGTGTCGCGGATCAGGCGGTCATAGGCGATCACCGTGATGCCCTGGGCCTTGGCCTGCTTCAGCGCATCGGACAGCGTGGTGCCGTCAATCGCCGCGATGACCAGCACCTTGGCGCCCTTGGTCACCATGTTCTCGACCTGGGAGAGCTGGTTCGGGATGTCATCGTCGGCATATTGCAGGTCGGTGCCGTAGCCGCGTTCCTTCAGCACCTTGACGATGTTGTTGCCGTCGTCAATCCAGCGCGCCGAGGATTTGGTCGGCATCGCGATCCCGACGGTCGGCTTGGCCTGGGCCATGGCGTCGCGATCGGACACCGTCGCGGCAAGGCCGGCCAGCGCGAGCGCGAACAAGGCGGTCTTCAATTTGAACATGCTTCACTCCCTTGGTTTTTGAGTTGGGTACCCTTGCCGTGGACGGCGTCAATCGCCGGCTATCATTCGTTGGCCGGCCGCAGATCTACAGCGATATCGGATCGGCGTCGGGGCCATCACGAACCGAAATTGCGGAATGTCGATTGAACCCGTCAACAGCGCCAATGTCCGCACGACCAGTCGATCCTGCAATGCCGGGTTCATCCGCAATTCATGTCGTGCGACAAACCAGGCGCAGGAATGACGTGGGGATCATGGGGCGCCTGTCTCCTGGAATCGCTGGCGAGCGCTGGCCTCCGCCAGAACTTCTGGCGGTGCGGCACCTTGCTTCTGGCAACCTTTGGTGGACGTTGCCCCCACCATATTGATGCAAGCGCCAGCCGGTCATTTATTTAAGCATATGAATAAATTGACCGGAGGTCGGCGGACCATAGGGCGTTGTCTCCCGAAATTGTTGACAAGCTCCGCAGACCGCTGGGGTGCGGCGGGGCTTCTCGCAACCTTTGGTGACATTGTGCCTCTACTATGCGATGGACGCAAGTACCATTTATTTCACTGAATGAATAAATTGATCGAACCGCCGCGCGACAGCGACAGCCGCCTTCAGGCGTCGATCTCCGAGAGATCATCGACGACCAGCAGGGCTCCGGCAAAATCGTCGTCGCTGAAATAGGTGCTGCGGGTGATGACCACGGGGATGCCGGCCCCAGCGGCGGCGGCGAGGCCGTTGCCGGAATCCTCGACCGCGATGCAATCCGCCGGTCCGAGCCTGAGCCGCACCAGCACCTCGACGTAGACGTCCGGCGCCGGCTTCTTCCGCGGCACGTCGTCGCCGGCGACAACAGCCTCGAACAGATCGGCCCAGTCGAGCCCCAACGCAACCGACAGCAGCGCATCGATATTTCCGTGCGAAGTCGTCGTGGCGATCGCCAGCCGCTGGCTGCGGCTGCGCGCGCCGGCAAGCCAGGCCCTCACGCCGGGCCGCAACGGGCAACCGCCCGCCGCAATCAGCGCGGCATAGCGCGCGGTCTTGATCCTGTGCAGGTCGGCGATGTCGGCGAATGTCAGCGACGGGACAGCGTTCCGCTGATCGAAGGCGCGGATACGCTCCTTGCCTCCGGCGACCCGAAGCAGCCGCGCGTAGGTGACCTGGTCCCAGAACCAATCGAGGCCAGCCTCGGCGAACGCCTCATTGAAGGCGCGGCGGTGCACCTCCTCGGTCTCGGCGAGCGTGCCGTCGACATCGAAGATCAAGGCACGGGCGCCCGCAATGATGTCGCGCATCCCGGCGCTCCGGATCGCTGCGAGCGCCGGGTTCATCACCCCTCGCCCGCCGCGCCGGTCGCCTTCGCGAACACGCGGCTGGCAAGCACGTCGCCGGCCTCGATCGACATCACGTCGTCGGCCGTGAGCGTGCGGTCGAGCTTGGCCACGATCCGGTTGGCCTGGCGCAGCCGGATGCGGTCGAGCGCGTTGCGGATCGAGCGTGCATTGGAAAACAGCGGCTGTTCCTTGCGGATGCCGATGTACCGGGTGAAGGCCTCGCGTGCTTCCGGGGAGAAACGATAATTCTGCTGCTGCAACATCAGCTCGGCGATCCAGAGCAGTTCGCCGTCGGAATAGTCCGGGAAGTCGATGTGATGCGCGATGCGGGAGCGGAACCCCGGATTGCTCTGGAAGAACTTCTCCATGCGGTCGCCGTAGCCGGCCAGGATCACCACCAGATCCTCACGCTGCGCTTCCATGATCTGCAGCAGGATCTCGATCGCCTCCTGCCCGTAGTCGCGCTCGTTCTCGGGGCGGTACAGGTAGTAGGCCTCGTCGATGAACAGCACGCCGCCCATCGCCTTCTTCAATATTTCTTTCGTCTTCGGCGCGGTGTGACCGATATATTGCCCGACGAGATCGTCGCGCGTGACGCTGATGACGTGGCCGCGGCGCACGAAGCCGAGCTTGTGCAGGATACCGGCCATCCGCAGCGCGACCGTGGTCTTGCCGGTGCCGGGATTGCCGGTGAACGACATGTGCAGGGTCGGAAATGTCGTTGCCAGCGCCATCTTCTGCCTGATGCGTTCGACCAGCAGCAGCGACGCGATCTCGCGGATGCGGGTCTTCACCGGCTTCAGGCCGATCAATTCGGAATCGAGCTGGTCGAGCACGTTACCTATGCCGAGGCCGGCGAATTCATGCCGGAGGTCGATGGTCTCGGGCGGCGTCTCGTGGATCTGTTCTTGCGCTTGGGTCATCATCCTCTCGCTTCGAAAAGGCTCCGTCGCCGCGGCGGCGACGACGGAGAAGTGCATCCGGACCAGGACGGTCGAGGGAGCAATCCGCCTGGCTTACAAGCCGGACGCGGTCACTGATCGGCGTAGCGCTCGCCCTCGGGGCGACCAGCCGCATAGGAATGCGTCGCGTAACGCAGGTTGCGTCCGGTGCCTTCCGCACGATCGAGCCGGAAGCCGGGTTCCTCGCGCGGCCGGTTGACGATGAAGGACAGCCGCACCGACTCCCAGCCATGGCCGGAATCGAAGCCGGAGATCCGGATGTAGCGGTCGCCATAGACCCGCCGGCAGTCGGCGAGCTCCTTCATGATCCCGGCCGCATCGCGCAGGTCGAACATCGGCAGGCCCCACATGTCCCAATAGGTGTTGCGGGGATGCGGGTCGTCGGTGAACTCGATGTTCACCGCCCAGCCCTTGTCGAGGCAGTATTGCACCTGCGCGGCGATCTGCTCATCGGTGAGATCGGGCAGGAAAGAAAAGCAACCTTGGGTCACGCGCATGAGAAACTCCTGT
The DNA here is from genome assembly GCF_054063295.1 of Bradyrhizobium sp. USDA 3240. Taxonomy (NCBI): domain Bacteria; kingdom Pseudomonadati; phylum Pseudomonadota; class Alphaproteobacteria; order Hyphomicrobiales; family Nitrobacteraceae; genus Bradyrhizobium; species Bradyrhizobium sp. USDA 3240. Next base: position 7,533,862 of record NZ_JBSSGD010000002.1, on the reverse strand, counting down.
CAGACCGCCATGCTCGGCGTGGGAACGAAATCGGGGGCGTCGGTCGATTCGTAGTTGAAGGTGACGTCCTTCCAGACGTCGAGCGCCTCGCGCAGCGGCGTGCAGGTCTGCGCCGCCTTCGCCAGGATCTCCGGCCCTTCATGGACGTAGTCGCGTCCCTCGTTGCGGGCGAGGATCATGGCTTCCAGCGCGACGCGGTTGGCGGTGGCGCCGGCCTGGATCCCGCGGGGATGGCCGATCGTGCCGCCGCCGAATTGCAGCACGACGTCCTCGCCGAGCAGGTCGAGCAGCTGGTGCATCTGGCCGGCATGAATGCCACCGGAAGCCACCGGCATCAGCTTGTTGAGGCTTGCCCAGTTCTGGTCGAAGAACACGCCATGCTCGAGCTGCATCGGGTTGAAGTCCTCGCGGCAGATATCGTAGTAGCCGCGCGTGGTGTTCGGGTCGCCCTCGAGCTTGCCGACCACCGTGCCGGCATGGATGTGATCGACACCGGCCAATCGCATCCATTTCGCGATCACGCGGAACGAGACGCCATGGCTGCGCTGCCGCGTGTAGGTCGAATGGCCGGCGCGATGCAGATGCAGGATCATGTTGTTCCTGCGCGCCCACTTCGCCATCGACTGGATCGCGGTGTAGCCGATCACAAGGTCGATCATGACGATGTTGGAACCGAGCTCGTGGGCGAACTCGGCGCGCTCGTACATGTCCTCCATGGTCGCGGCGGTGACGTTGAGATAGGTGCCCTTGATCTCGCCGGTCGCGGCCTGCGCGCGGTTGACCGCCTCCATGCAGTACAGGAAGCGCTCGCGCCAGTGCATGAAGGGCTGCGAGTTGATGTTTCTCGTCGTCCTTGGTGAAGTCGAGCCCGCCTTTCAAGGCTTCATAGACAACGCGGCCGTAGTTGCGGCCGGACAGGCCGAGCTTCGGCTTCACGGTGGCGCCGAGCAAGGGACGGCCGAACTTGTCGAGCCGCTCGCGCTCGACCACGATGCCGGTCGCCGGGCCCTGGAACGTCTTCACATAGGCGATCGGCAGCCGCATGTCCTCGAGGCGCAGCGCCTTCAGCGGCTTGAAGCCGAACACGTTGCCGATGATCGAGGCGGTCAGGTTCGAGATCGAACCCGGCTCGAACAAATCGAGGTCGTAGGCGATATAGGCGAAGTAGCTGCCCGGCGAGTTCGGCACCGGATCGACGCGATAACACTTGGCCCGGTATTTTTCCGCGGCGGTCAGCCGGTCGGTCCACACCACGGTCCAGGTCGCGGTCGAGGATTCGCCCGCCACCGCCGCGCAGGCCTCGGTCGGATCGACGCCGTCCTGCGGCGTGACGCGGAACAAGGCGATGACGTCGGTGTCCTTGGGCTCGTAGTTCGGCTCCCAATAGCCCATCCGCTTGTATTCCATCACGCCGGACTTGTAGCGATCCTTGCCGCGCACCGTGATCGACTGCTGTATGTTCATCTCAATCTCCTTGTCGTCGTTCGTCGCCGTCTGCTCAGGCGGCCTGGGTGATCTTTCCAATCTGCGGATCGAGCGCGCCCGCGCGGTAGCGTCGGGCCATCTCCGGCAGTGCAACCACCTTGATCCGGGCGGCATTGCCGGCCGTGCCGAATTGCTCGAAACGGTCACGGCAGAGTTCGCGCAGCGCATCCATCGCCGGCTTGAGGAATTTGCGCGGATCGAACTCGCTCTTCGACTGCACGGCGACCTTGCGGAAGGTGGCCGCCATCGCCAGCCGGCAATCGGTGTCGATGTTGACCTTGCGCACGCCGTGCTTGATGCCGCGGACGATCTCCTCGACCGGCACGCCCCAGGTCTGCGGCATCTCGCCGCCGAACTGGTTGAACATGTCCTGCAGCGGTTGCGGCACCGAGGACGAGCCGTGCATCACCAGATGCGTGTCGGGCAAGCGCGCGTGAATCTCCTCGACCACGCGCATCGCCAGGATCTCGCCGTCGGGCCGCCGCGTGAACTTGTAGGCGCCGTGCGAGGTGCCCATCGCGATCGCGAGCGCATCGACCTTGGTGGCGCGGACGAAATCAACCGCCTGGTCGGGGTCGGTGAGCAGTTGATCGTGGCTGATCTTGCCTTCGACGCCGTGACCGTCCTCCTGCTCACCGCCGCCATGCTCGAGCGAGCCGAGTACCCCGAGTTCGCCTTCGACCGACGCGCCGACCCAGTGCGCCATGTCGACCACCCGGCGGGTGATATCGACATTGTAGTCGTAGTCGGCCGCGGTCTTGGCGTCGGCCTTGAGCGAGCCGTCCATCATGACGGAGGTGAAGCCGTAGCGGATCGCGGTGGCGCAGGTCGCCTCCTCGTTGCCGTGATCGAGATGCAGGCAAAGCGGGATCTGCGGATACATCTCCTCCAGCGCATCGATCATCTTCGCCAGCATGATGTCGTTGGCGTAGGACCGCGCGCCGCGCGAGGCCTGGATGATGACAGGCGCATCGCAGGAAGCCGCTGCCTCCATGATGGCGAGGCCCTGCTCCATGTTGTTGATGTTGAAAGCCGGCACGCCGTAGCCGCGTTCGGCGGCGTGGTCCAGCAATTGCCTCAGTGTGATCCGCGCCATGGTGGCGTCCTCCTTTCAATCCGCTCGTTGAATGAGCTGCTTTGCCGCCGCGGCAATCGCCGCCGGCGTGATACCGAATTCGCGGTACAGGACGTCGGCCGGCGCCGAGGCGCCGAAGCCGCTCATGCCGACGAATACGCCGTCGTCGCCGAGCCAGCGCGCCCAGTCGCCCTCGACGGCGGCTTCCACGCCGACGCGCGGCACACTACCCAGCACCTGGGCGCGATAGTCGCGCGGCTGCTGGCGGAACAGGTCGAAGCACGGGGCCGAGACGACCGCGGCCTTCACCCCTGCTTCCGCCAGCAGCTTTGCGGCTTCGAGCGCGATCGACACCTCTGAACCCGTTGCAATCAGGGTGACGTCACGCCCGAAGGCCGGCTCGACGAGAACGTAGGCGCCGAGCGCGACCTGGTTGTCCTTGCTGCCGTCGCGGACCGTCGGCAGCGCTTGCCGCGACAGGCAGAGGATCGACGGCGAGGTCTCTGCCTTCAACGCGCAGTCCCAGGCTTCAGCCGTCTCGACCGCATCGGCCGGGCGGAACACCAGCACGTTCGGGATCGCCCGGAGCGCCGCAAGATGCTCGACCGGCTGATGCGTCGGGCCGTCCTCGCCGAGCCCGATCGAGTCATGGGTCATCACATGGATGACGCGGATGCCCATCAATGCTGCGAGCCGGATCGCCGGCCGGCTGTAATCGGCGAAGCTGAGGAAGGTGCCGCCATAGGGGATGAATCCGCCATGCAGCGCGATGCCGTTCATCGCCGCCGCCATGCCGTGCTCGCGGATACCGTAGTGGATGTAGCTGCCGTCGAGTGTTTCGGGCCGCACCGAAACCTGAGACTTCGCCAGCGTCAGGTTGGAGTGCGTGAGGTCGGCCGAGCCGCCCAGGAGATTCGGCAATGCCTCCGCGATCACATCGATGACCTGCTGCGAGGCCTGCCGCGTGGCGAGCTTCGGCTGCTCAGTCGCGAACCGCTCCACGAGCTTGGCCATCGCCTCGACATAGGCACAGGGCAATTTCCGATTCAGCGCGTCGTGGAACGGAGACCTCTCGCCTCTGTCGGCCTTGCAGGCGCTGCGCGAGCGCTCGATCCAGGCCCGCCGTGCGTCGCGGCCGCGGCCGCCGAGCTCGCGCCACTCCGCCAGCACCGCATCGGGGATTTCGAAAGCCGGATACGGCCAGCGCAGCGCGGCGCGGGTCTTCGCCGTCTCATCAGTACCGAGCGGCGCGCCGTGCACCTTCTCGCTGCCCTGCCGGTTCGGCGCGCCGAACCCGATCACGGTGCGGCAGGCGATCAGCGACGGACGATCGCTCGCGCGCGCCTGCCTGATCGCGGCAGAGATCGCCTGCGGATCGTGACCGTCGATGCGGCAGACGTTCCAGCCGCTGGCCGCAAACCGCGCCGCCTGGTCGTCCGAACAGGACAGGGAGGTGGCGCCGTCGATCGAGATCCGGTTGTCGTCGAACAGCACGATCAGCCGGTTCAGCCGCAAATGGCCGGCGAGCGAGATTGCCTCATGGCTGAGGCCTTCCATCAGGCAGCCATCGCCGGCGATCACATAGGTGTAGTGGTCGACGAGATCGTCGCCGAAGCGTGCGTTCATCAAGCGCTCGGCGAGCGCCATGCCGACCGCGGTCGCGATCCCCTGCCCGAGCGGCCCGGTCGTGGTCTCGACACCGGGCGTGTGGCCATACTCGGGATGCCCCGGGGTTTGCGATCCCCATTGCCGGAACGCCTTGAGCTGATCGAGCGTCATGCGCTCGTAGCCCGTCAGATAGAGCAGCGCATAGAGCAGCATCGAGCCGTGCCCTGCCGACAGCACGAAGCGGTCGCGATCAGGCCAGGCTGGATCGGCCGGATCGAACTTCAGGAAGTCGGTGAATAGGATGGTCGCGACATCCGCCATGCCCATCGGCATGCCGGGATGGCCGGACTTCGCCTGCTCCACCGCGTCGATGGCGAGGAAGCGGATGGCGTTGGCCATCTCGTCGTGGCTGACGTCGGGCCGGCTGGCAACGGACGCAAGTGCGGTCATATCGTTCGCCTCTTTCGTTCGATCAGTTGCAGGATCAGCGGGGTCAGGATGAGCTGCATCGCGAGATCGAGCTTGGCGCCATGAATCACGATCGAATTGGCGCGCGACATGAAGCTGTTCGGGATCATCGAGAGCAGATAGGGAAAATCGATGCCGCGCGGGTTCTTCAACCGGATCACGACCATCGATTCATCCGGCGTCGGGATCCAGCGCGCGATGAACGGGTTCGACGTGTCGACCGTCGGCACGCGCTGGAAGTTGATGTCGGTCTCGCTGAATTGCGGACAGATGTAGTTCACATAGTCCGGCATGCGGCGCAGGATGGTGTCGGTCACCGCCTCGGTGGAATAGCCGCGATGGCTGCGGTCGCGATGCAGCTTCTGGATCCATTCGAGGTTGATGACAGGCACGACGCCGATCTTGAGGTCGGCGTGTTGCGCGACATTCACCTTGTCGGTAACCACAGCGCCGTGCAGGCCCTCGTAGAACAAGAGGTCGGAATTCTCCGGCAACGCTTCCCACGCGGTGAAGGTGCCGGGCTTGGCGCCGTAGAGCCGCGATTCCTCCTCGTCATGCACATAGTGCCGCGTCGTTCCGGTGCCGGTCTCGGCATAGTCGCTGAACAGCCTCTCCAGCTCCTCGAACAGATTGGTCTCGGGGCTGAAATGACTGAAATGCTTGTCGCCGCGCTCGGCCTTCTCCAGCATCTGGCTGCGCATCTCGGCGCGGTCGTAGCGATGGAAGGCGTCGCCCTCGATGTAGGCCGCGACCACATTCTCGCGGCGGAAGATGTTCTCGAACGTCTTCTTCACCGAGGTGGTGCCGGCGCCGGACGAGCCGGTGATCGAGATGATGGGATGTCGACGAGACATGCGCTCCCCCTCAGCGGAACAGGCCGCGCCGTGCGAACAGCGGGGCATCGCTGCTCTCGAACAACGGCTCGACGGTCAGGTGGATCGCATCGACGTCGCGCACGGCGCGCGCCGATCCCATGATCAGCGGCACGCGCTGATGCGGCGTACGTGCCGAGAGATCGAGAATGCGCGACCGGCCGCTCGAGGCGGCACCGCCTGCCCATTCCATGATCAGCGCGATCGGGTGCGCCTCATACAGCAGGCGCAGCCGGCCTTCGCGGTAGCCCTGGCGCGCATCCGCCGGATACAGGAACACGCCGCCGCGCATCAGGATGCGGTAGGCCTCGGCCACCAGCGAGCCGATCCAGCGCATGTTGAAGTCCTGGCCGCGCTCGCCGTTCACGCCGGCAAGGCACTCGTCGATGTAGTTGCGCACCGGGCCGCTCCAGTGCCGCCGGTTCGAGGCATTGATGGCGAACTCCGACGCGTCCTGCGGCACCCGCAGCTCACGCGCAGTCAGGACGAACTCGCCGGTTCGCGGGTCCAGCGTGAAACAGTCGACGCACTTGTCGAGCGCCAGCACCAGCACGGTCTGCGGACCGTAGATGAAGCAGCCTGCGGCACATTGCGCCGTGCCGGGCTCGAAGAAGGTCGACAGGATGTCGTTGCCCTTCGGCCGGATCGAGAAGATCGTCCCGATCGAGATGTTGTTTTCGAGATTGGCCGATCCATCGAGCGGATCGATCGCGACACAGAGCGGCGCATCGATATCGAGCGTCTCCGGCAGCTCGACCTCCTCCGACAACACAGCGGCGACCGGAGCAGTGCGCAATGCGTCGCGCATCAGGCCGTCGGCGACAATGTCGATGGTCTTCTGACGATCGCCGTCCGGATTGATGCCGCCGCTCTCGCCGCCGATGCCGGCGAGCGGTCCGGCGGCGATGATGCGCGAGAGCTCGATCGCGGCGCCGGCAAGGGCTTCGATCACCGCAACGGTCGCGGCGCGCAACGGGTTATGCTGCGTCGGCCACTCCAGATGGGCATGCAATGCAGGACGAATCTCCACCGGCCTCTCCCTTGATCGCGCCCTCTGTCCCGAGGTGTCGAGAGGCGACCTCAGGGGAGTCGCCTTGGCCGTATCAACGCGCGAATTGCCCAATTAGGGAAATTTCATTATCTTTGGTCTGGGCAAAGTATTTCTTATGGAGCTTGTGATGGCCGGGAACTTCTCGCGGGACCTCACTATCCGCCAGCTGCGCGCGCTGTCGGCCGTGCACGGAGCCGGCTCGATCACGTCGGCAGCCAACCAGTTGAACCTGACGCAGCCGGCGGTGACGCTGCAGCTCCGCAACCTGCAGGCACTCGCGGGATTGCCGCTGATCCAGCGCACCGGCGACGGCATGGCGCTGACCGACGCCGGCGCGCATGTGCTGGCGCTCATCGAGCGGATCGAGGCGGCGCTGAAGGACTGCGAGCAGTCGCTCGACATGATCGCGGGCCGCAGCGGCGGCCGCGTCGCAATGGGCGCGGTCTCGACCGCGAAATACTTCGTGCCGTTCGCGATCGCGGCGTTCTCGCGCCGCTTTCCCAAGATCGAGGTCACGCTTAGGATCGGCAACCGCGAGGAGATCCGCGACGCGCTGCGCGGCTACGATCTCGATATCGCGGTGATGGGCCGGCCGCCGGCCGATGTCGAAGTCGAGATGAAGCCGCTCGGCCGGCATCCGCACTTCATCATCGCCGCACCCGATCATCGGCTGGCGCGGCGGCGGCACGTCGCGACATCGGAGCTCGCCAATGAAACCTTCATCACCCGCGAACAGGGATCCGGCACGCGGATGCTGATGCAGCAGTACTTCGAGCGGGTCGGGCTGGAGCCGAAGCTCGGCATGGCGATGGACAGCAACGAGACCATCAAGCAGGCTGTCATGGCCGGGCTCGGCATCGCCTTCATTTCCCAGCACACGGTGTTCCATGAACTGGAGGATGGCCGGCTGGTGGTGCTCAAGGTGAAGGGCCTGCCGATCGTCCGGCAGTGGCACGCCATCAGGCGTACCGACAAGATACTGCTGCCGCCCGCCCAGGCCATGCTGGACTTCCTGGGCAAGGAGGGCTGGCGCTACCTCCCGAATTCGCGCTGACGTTGCGACACCCGTTCGATCGAAAAAATCGAGTTAACGCCGTATGTTAATCATTGAAGTTCCCGCGAACGCGTGCCACATCTTGATTGCGGTCACTGGGGGACCGTATCCCTGCGAGGGAGGATTAACTGCAAAACCAGTCCCCGCCGATGCCTGACTTCAAGGCGTTATTCGAGGCGGCGCCCGGCCTTTATCTGGTGCTGACGCAGCCCGACTTCTGCATCGTGGCAGTGAGCGACGCCTACCTGCGCGCCACCAAGACCGAGCGCGCCGCGATCCTCGGGCGCGGGCTGTTCGAAGTATTTCCCGATAATCCGGACGATCCGGCCGCCGACGGCGTGCGCAACCTGCGCGCGTCGCTGGAACGTGTGGTCCAGTTCCGCCGCCCCGACACCATGTCGGTGCAGAAATACGATATCCGCAAGCCCGAGTCAGAGGGCGGCGGATTCGAGGAACGCTACTGGAGCCCGCGCAATACGCCGGTGTTCGGACCGAGCGGACAGTTCAGCTACATCATCCATCGGGTGGAAGATGTCACCGGCTTCATTCACCTGAAACAGCGCGGCGCCGAGCAGGACAAGCTGACCGACCGGCTGCGCGAGCGCACCGAGCAGATGGAAGCTGAAATCTTCATGCGCGCGCGCGAGGTCGAGGTCGCGCGGGAACAGCTCGAGGCCGAGCAGAAACTGCGCCAGGTGCAGAAGATGGAGGCCGTCGGGCACCTCACCGGCGGCATCGCCCACGACTTCAACAACATCCTGACCGTGATCACCGGTCTGATAGACATCCTCGCCGAGGCCGTGGAACACGATGCCGCGCTGTCGTCGGTGACAAAGATGATCAGCGACGCCGCGTTTCGCGGCGCCGAGGTGACCAAGCATCTGCTGGCCTTTTCGCGGCAGCAGCCGCTGCAACCGCGTGAAGCCAACCTCAACACGCTGGTGCAGGACACCGCGCGGCTGCTGCGCCCGTCGCTCGGCGAGCAGATCGAAATCGATACCGCGCTCGAAGCCGACGCCTGGCCGGCCTTCATCGACCCCAACCACATGTCGACCGCGCTGCTCAATCTCGCCCTCAATGCCCGCGATGCGATGCCTGACGGCGGCAAGCTGATGCTGGAGACCAGCAACGTCATCCTCGACGAGGTCTATGCCGCCGCCAACCTCGATGTGCGCGCGGGTGAATATGTGATGGTCGCGGTTAGCGACACCGGCGCCGGAATCCCGGAACCGATCCGCGAAAAGGTGTTCGAGCCGTTCTTCACCACCAAGGATACCGGCAAAGGCACCGGCCTCGGGCTGAGCATGGTCTACGGCTTCATCAAGCAATCCGACGGGCATCTCAAGATTTATTCCGAAGAGGGCCACGGAACATCGATCAAGCTCTATTTGCCGCGCAGCATGGGCGACATGGTCGACGTCGAGCCGCCGCCTCCGGTCGACATGCGTGGCGGCCACGAGTCCATCCTGGTCGTCGAGGACGATCCGCTGGTCCGCAACTATGTCAGCGCCCAGCTCGAGCAGCTCGGCTATCGCACCATGGTCACCGCCAACGGCCCGGAGGCATTGGCCGCCGTCGACAAGGGGTTCGTCTGCGACGTGCTGTTCACCGACGTCATCATGTCCGGCGGCATGAACGGCCGGCAGGTAGCTGATGCCGTGATCTCCAGGCTGCCCTCGGTGCGCGTGCTCTTTACGTCGGGCTATACCGAGGACGCGATCATCCATCACGGCCGGCTCGACCCGGACGTCACGCTATTGCCAAAACCCTATCGCAAGGCCGATCTCGCCCGGATGATCCGCCAGGTGCTGACCCAGCCTCCCGCATCGGCGGTGGCTGCCAAGTAACGCGGCTTGTAGCGCAGGCCTGCTCAGGGACCAAAGCTCGAGCGGCTCTGGATTTTCCAGACGCCGCCGAGCAGGCTCAGCACATAGAGGGAATCGTAGATCCCGATCACCGACCCATCCTCGCGGTAGCGCGTATAGCGGACGGCGTAATGTGCCTTCGCCGGCGAGGATTGCACGAGCTTCGTTTCGTTCCAGGCGCTGTGATGCCAGCCGTCCTGTTTGCGCAGCCGCTCGAACAGGTCCATCGGATTGTTGCCGGGCTGCTGATAGACCGTGACCACGCCACCGGCGATCCGCACATGCGGGAAGTGCATCAGCGCGTCCATGGCCGCGGCGTCATAGTCGTTGAGCGCAGCCATCCAGCGCGTCAGGACGTCCTCACATCTGGATTGGTCGTCGCGCGCGATCTGCGCCTCGACGGTATAGGTCGCGGCCGGCTCCGGCATCACCCGCCTCCACTTTGCTTGTTGATCTGGTCGGCCGGCACGGCGCATCCGGACAGGAACAGCGCAGCACAGGCCTTGGCGCGTGCTGCCATCTCGCTGTGCAGTGGCGCGGGCTTGTGCCCGAACATGACGTCGCGTTGCGGCTTGAACACGAGCATGCCGAGCAGCATGCCCGCTACGACTTCGCTGTCATCGAGCACGATCCGCCCTCGCCGCTGCTGGACGCCGAGCCAATTCGCCAGCGCGGCGATCGAGCGCTGCATGGCCTTTTCATAGAACGTCTCGGCGATGTCAGGAAATTTGTCGCTCTCGGCCAGGATGATCCGCTGCAGCGCGATGACCTCGGCATCGAGAATGAGCTCGGCGCAGGTCAGCAGCGCCGCCTCGAGCGCCGCCGCAACATTGCGGCCATCACAGGCGCCGAGATTCACGACGGACACGAACCGCTCGACCCGGTCGGTCACCATGCCTTCGAACAGCGCCAGCTTGGTCGGGATCAAACGATAGAGCGTCTTGGTGGAGACGCCGGCGCGGCAGGCCACGTCGGCGATGCTGGCCGCAGCGAAGCCGCGCTCCGAGAATTCACGCCGCGCCGCCTCATAGATCAGTGCGCGTGTTTCGTCGTCGGAACGAAGCTGCGGCCGCCCGCGGCCGCGCCGCTCCGGCGCGGTCTGCTCTGTCTGGTCGTTGTCGCTCCGGTTCATGCGCGAGCCATGCTTTTAGATGATGCCTGTCATTCTATTGACAGTCCAAATATGGGCTCTATTTTGGAAAACATCAAGTTTCCTAATTATCCCGGGCCACCGAAATCAAAATTCCTACGGTTTCCCAGCAGGATAGAACGATCAGGAGCACCTGCCATGAGCCAGCACGAAACGTCCTTCAAGGCCGAGAGCCAGGTTCCGGCCGAGACCGCCAAGCAGTTGATCGCAAGTCCCGAGGCGGCCAAGCCGCCCGCCGCCAAGGGTAAGCTTCGCCGCCTGCTCATGACCGGCGCAGCACTCGCCCTGCTGGCGGGCGGCGCCTGGTATGGCTGGGATTACTGGACGGTCGGCCGCTTTCAGATCTCGACCGACGACGCCTATGTGAAGGCCGACAACACGACGATCGCACCGAAAGTGTCAGGCTATCTCAGCGCGGTGCTGGTCGGCGACAATGAACATGTGCGTGCCGGCCAGGTGCTGGCGCGGATCGATGAGCGCGATTTCAAGGTCGCGCTTGATCAGTCGAAAGCTGACGTCGCCGCCGCCGAAGCCGCGATCACCAGCAAACGCGCCCAGCTCGATGTGCAGCACTCCGTGATCGAGGCGGCACGTGCAACGCTCGCCGTGGACACGGCGAACCAGACCTTCGCCGAGCAGGAGAACAAGCGCTACACCGACCTCGCCGGCACCGGCTTCGGCAGTGTGCAGAACGCTCAGCAGGCGCAGTCGCGCTACGCCGGCGCGCAGGCCGCTATCGCCCGCGACACCGCAAACCTCGCCTCCGCCGAACGGCAGGTGGAACTGCTCAAGGCCGACATCGCTCAGGCCGTCGCGGCGCAGGCCCGCGCAACCGCGCTCCAGCATCAGGCCGAGTTGAACCTCGGCTACACCACCATCATCGCCCCGATCGACGGCGTGGTCGGCAACCGCACCCTGCGCACCGGCCAGTTCGTCCAGGCCGGCACGCAACTGATGTCGCTGGTGCCCGCCACCGGCGCCTATGTGATCGCGAACTACAAGGAGACGCAGCTCACCAATGTCCGCAAGGGTCAGCCGGTCGAGATCGAGGTCGACATGTTCCCCGGCCAGGTCGTGCGCGGGCATGTCGACAGCCTCGCGCCCGCCAGCGGCCAGGAATTCGCGCTGCTGCCGCCGGACAACGCCACCGGTAACTTCACCAAGGTAGTGCAGCGCATCCCGGTGAAGATCGTGCTCGACGCAACCAATGTCGACCTGCGGCCGGGCATGTCGGTGATCCCGTCCATCGCGACGCTGTCGCATCCCGCCGGGGACACTCCGCGCTCCAGCGCCTCGCCCAAGCTCGCTGTCGCCTCCTTCAAATAGGTGATCTCATGTCCGACCTCGCGCTCTCCTCCCCGGCTGCTGCGCCCCGCGCGGCAGCGGTAGCGGTCGACCCCAACCGCGCCAGCATGGCCGTCTGGATTTCCATCGTCGCCGCGATGATCGGCGCCTTCATGGCGATCCTCAACATCCAGATCACCAACGCCTCGTTGCTCAACATCGAGGGCGGCATCGGCACCGGCGTCGACAACGGCTCCTGGATCTCGACGTCCTATCTGATCGGCGAGATCGTTGTGATCCCGCTGACCGACTTTCTCAGCCGGGTGTTCTCGTTCCGCAAGATCATCATCGGCTTCGCCACCCTGTTTGCGATCTTCTCGGTCGCCTGTGCCTTCACCCACGACCTGCCCTCGATGATCGCGATGCGCGGCCTGCAGGGCTTCTTCGGCGGCGTGTTGATCCCGATGGCCTTCACGCTTGTCTTCACCAAGCTGCCGAAGGTGCAGCAGCCGATCGGCCTTGCGATGTTCGCGCTCGCCGTGACGTTTGCCCCGGCGATCGGCCCGACCATCGGCGGCTACCTGACCGAGAATTACGGCTGGCAGACCATCTTCTTCGTCAACGTGGTTCCGACCGCGGTGATGGTCATCACCCTGTCCTTCACGCTGGAACGCCAGCCGATGCAGCTCAATCTGCTGCGCGAGGGCGACTGGCTCGGCATCGCCACGATGGCGATCGGCCTGGCATCGCTTCAGGCCGTGCTCGAGGAAGGTAACAAGGACGACTGGTTCGGCTCGCCCTTCATCGTCAAGCTTGCCGTGATCGCCGCCGTCAGCCTCACTTTGTTCGTCTGGATCGAGCTCGTTGTCGAGAAACCGTTGCTCCGGCTGCGGCTCCTGACCCAACGCAGCTTCGGCTTCGGCACCATCTCGGCGGTGTTCGTCGGCTTCGCGCTGTTCGGCTCGGTTTACCTGCTGCCGGCCTATCTCGGCCAGGTGCAGCGCTACAATGCCGAGCAGATCGGCCAGGTGCTGGCCTGGACCGGCCTGCCGCAGCTCATCCTGATCCCGCTGGTGCCGAAGCTGATGCAGCGCTTCGACGCGCGATTCATCGCCTTCACCGGCATGATCCTGTTCGCGGTCTCATCCTTCATGAACATACAGATGTCGCTCGACTATTCCGGCGACCAGTTCTTCTATCCGAACATCGTTCGCGCCGTCGGCCAGGCGATCACGCTAGCACCGCTGTCCGCCATCAGCCTCGGCAGCGTCGCGCCGCAGGATGCGGCGGCAGCCTCCGGCATCTCCAACATGATGCGCAACCTCGGCGGCGCGATCGGAACGGCGCTGCTCGCCACCATCGTCACCAAGCGTGAGCAGTTCCACTCCAACATCATCGGCCAGTCCGTGCATCTGGGCCGCGAGGAGGTACGCACCCGGATCGCCGAGGTCACCAACTACTTCCTCAGCCACGGCATCTCGGACCCCGCAACCGCACACAGCCAGGCGATCGTTGCGATCGGCAATATCGTGAAGCGCCAGGCGCTGGTGCTTGGCTTCAGCGACGCCTTCGCGGTGATCGGCGTGGTGCTGGTGCTTGCCGCGATCGCGATCGTGCTGACCGGCAAGCCGAAGAACGCGGCGGGCGGCGCGGGCGGGCATTGAACGATCGAGGGCGGCGGCCACGGCCGTCGCCCCGCTCTCAGCTTGCTTCGCGGAGCTTGAAGCGCTGGATCTTCCCGGTCTGGGTCTTCGGCAACGCTTCGACAAAAGCGATCGCGCGGGGATATTTGTACGGCGCGATCGTCGCCTTGACGTGATCCTGCAATGCCTTGACTTCGGCATCGTCGCTGCGCGCGCCCTGCTTCAGCACGATGAAGGCGGAGACGATCTGTCCCCGCTCCTCGTCAGGTGCGCCGATCACAGCGCATTCCACGACATCGGGATGTCCGAGCAGCGCCGCCTCGACCTCGGGACCGGCGATGTTGTAGCCCGCCGAGATGATCATGTCGTCGGCGCGCGCCACGAAGGACAGCCTACCATTCTCGTCGCTGACGAAGGCATCGCCGGTGATGTTCCAGCCATCACGCACATACTTGGTCTGCCGGGAGTCGGCGAGATAACGGCAGCCGGTCGGGCCGCGAACCGCCAGCTTGCCGACCTGGCCCGGCGGCAGCTCGTTCATGTCCTCGTCGACGATCTTCGCCTGGTAGCCGGAAACAGGCGTGCCCGTGGTCCCGGCGACGGCGCTGCCGGTGCGGTTGGTGATGAAGATGTGCAATAGCTCGGTGCTGCCTATGCCGTCGAGTATCGGCTTGCCGGTTTTCCTGGTCCAGCTCTCGAATACCGGTGCCGGCAGCGTCTCGCCGGCCGAGACCGCAAGCCGCAGCGACGACAGGTCGGCGCCCTTGTCCATCGCGGCCATCATCGCCCGATAGGCCGTCGGCGCGGTGAAGCAGATCGTTGCCTTGTAGGTCTCGATGATCCGGATCATCTCGCTCGGCGCCGCGTTCTCAAGCAGCGTCGCCGTGGCGCCGTAGCGCAACGGAAAGATCGCGAGCCCGCCGAGGCCAAACGTGAACGCGAGCGGCGGCGAGCCGACGAACACGTCGTCCGGCGTCACCTTGAGCACTTCCCTGGCATAGCCGTCCGCGACAATCAGGAGATCGCGGTGGAAGTGCATCGTCGCCTTGGGTTCGCCTGTTGTGCCCGACGTGAAGCCGAGCAGCGCAACGTCGTCGCGGCCGGTCTTCACCGCATCGAACTTGACCGGCTTGTTCAGCGCAATCCGGTCGAGCTCGGCGTCGTGGTTTTGCGTGCCGTCGAAATTGACGACCTGCTTGAGGAATTTACTGGTCTTGGCGCAGGCCACCAGCTCATCCGCAATGCGGCTGTCGGTCAGCGCCAGCGCAATCTCGGCCTTGTCGACGATCTTGGCCAGTTCGCCGGCGCGCAGCATCGGCATGGTGTTGACGACGACAGCGCCAGCCTTGGTCGCCGCGAGCCAGGCCGCGACCAGTGCCGGGTTGTTGCCCGAGCGGATCAGGACGCGATTGCCGGGCTTGACGCCGTAATTCTCCACCAGCGCATGCGCCAGGCGGTTCGACCAGTCGGTCAATTCCTTGTAGGTGCGCTGGCGGCCGTTGCCGATCAGCGCGGTGCGATCACCCATGCCCTGCTCGACGATGCGGTCGGTCAGTTCGACCGCGGCGTTGAGATAATCGGGATAGCTGAATTCGGGCCGGTCGAGCAGCAGCTGCGGCCATTGCGCCGACGGCGGCAGGTTGCGCCGCGCGAAATCGTCGACATGCCCGGATGGGCCGAGCCCGGGAAATTCACCTGACATTCGATTGCCCCTCGCTTTCTATCCAGAAAGGCCAAGACCAACATCAAGATCAACATCGAGAAGACCAGTATCGAGAACGCCCGGCAGCGTCCCGATCGCCAATCATTTTATACTTAAAATAATTTGGCGCAAGGGTGGAAATCGCGTGGCGACGGCGCGGTGCTGCAAACCTCAGATCTGCGTGAGCTGCCTCAGCCGCGCGACCATCTCCGACTCCGGGTCGGCGAGCGGTGCGATCGCGGTGAAATGATTGGCATTGGGCACGGTGCCGAACCGCGTCGCCACGCCCGCTTTGCCCCAGACGTCCACGATGCTCCGGCTCTGCCGGTGATATTCGGCGCTCTCGGCGCCGCCAACCACGGCATCGAGCGTCGCGCCTGCGGGCGCTTTCCAGAGCAGCGGGCTCGCCGCCCGTGCTGCGTCGCGGTCAAGGCCAAGCGCCTTGTTGATGGAAGTGCCGACCAGCGGCTCGAGCTCGAACAGGCCGGAGATCGCGTAAGCGGCCCTGACCAGATTCGCCGGCAGCGACGCATCGTAGGCCGGCCAATCGGTCGCGAGCATGCATGCGGCCAGATGCCCGCCTGCGGAGTGTCCCGACATGACCAGCGGCCGGCCGAGCTTCGCCAGTTCGCGTGTTGCCGCGCGCATCTCGCCGATGATGTCGCCGACCGTGACGTTGGGACAGAGGTCGTAGCTCGGCACCGCGACGGTGATGCCGTGGCCATTGAGGCCCCGCGCGCAGTGGCTCGATGACGATCCATCGAGCGCCTGCCAGTAGCCGCCGTGAATGAAGACCACGAGCGGTCCGTCGCGATCACCCTCAAACAGATCGATGACGTTGCGGCTGCCCGGACCATAGGTCAGCCGCCGCGGAGGATGCTGCTCGCGATAGGCCGCGGAGTCCCTCGCCCAGCTGGCCATCAGCGCCGGATTTTCCGGCACCCTTGCCCGGTTGTTGTATTCGACCTCGTAATCGATCTCGCTCACGGCTTAAGCGGTCCTCGCCTTGGCGGAGCGCTGGGCCGAGCCCTTGGCCTTGGCGAGCAGCCGCATCAGTTCGCGGATATCCTTCGGCGACAGATCGCCGAAGATGTCGGCGATCCATTTCTCGTGCTCGGTCGCCATCTTGCGGAATTCGGCCCGGCCAAGCTTGGTCAGCCGGATGAACTGCACGCGGCGGTCGGTGTCCGAAGTGCGGCGATCGAGATGGCCGGACTCGACCAGCCGCTCGACCAGCCCGGTGACGTTGCCGTTCGACACCATCATCCGCTTCGACAGGTCCGACAGCGTCATGCCGTCGGACACCTTGTCGAGCTGGGCCATCAGGTCGAAGCGCGGCAGCGTGACATCGAACTTCTCGCGCAATTGGCTGCGCACCTCGCTTTCGATCAGCGTGGTGCAGGTCAAGAGACGCAGCCACAGCCTGAGCTCGGTGCCATGATCGTCGGGCAGTTCGACGGCTTTGGTTTCGGAATCGAGGTTCATGCGGCGATCGTGCCTCCGCGCCGGGTTTCGGTCGGACCGATTGCTTTGAGCTTCAAGCAATTCGCGCTGCGCCGCAAGGACAAATGCGAATCCTGCCCGAAACGCCCGGCCGATCCGGCCATTTCTTTAAACTTCAAGCATTTGGCGCGACGCTTGCATGTGCAGCGCCTGCATGGTGCGCGGCGTTTGCCCTGACGCAATGCCACATCGCTTGCAGCGGTCGCGCGCGTCAGACTAAGCTGAGGTCAATGAGGCTGAGACAAGGGCAGCAAGCCGGTGGTTGGGGGAAAGACATGAAACATTTGACGAAGCTCGTGGGACTGGCGGCGCTGCTGGGTATCGCAGTGACCCCGGCGACCGCGCAGGAGAAGATCAAGATCGGCGTGCTGGTAACAACCTCCGGTCCGGCCGCAGCGCTTGGCCAGCAGGTCCGCGACGGGTTTGCGCTCGCGGTCAAGGATCTCGGCGGCAAGATGGCCGGCCGCGAGGTCGAGATCGTCAACGCCGACGACGAACTGAAGCCCGACGGCGCCGTGGTCAAGGTGCGCGGCCTGCTCGAGCGCGACAAGGTCGACTTCGTGGTCGGCCCGATCTTCTCCAACATCCTGCAGGCGATCCACCGCCCGGTCACCGAGAGCAAGACCTTCCTGATCAGCCCGAATGCCGGCCCCTCCAGCTACGCCGGCAAGGAGTGCAACCCGTTCTTCTACGTGACGTCGTACCAGAACGACCAGGTGCACGAAGTCCTCGGCAAGGTGGCGCAGGACCGCGGCTACAAGCGCGTCTATCTGCTGGTGCCGAACTATCAGGCCGGCCGCGATTCCGTCGCCGGCTTCAAGCTCGACTACAAAGGCGAGATCGTCGAGGAATCCTACACGCCGATGAACACGCTGGATTTCCAGCCCGAGCTCTCCAAGATCGCCTCGCTGAAGCCGGATGCACTGTTCACCTTCATGCCCGGCGGCATGGGCGTCAACCTCGTGAAGCAGTACAAGCAGGCCGGCGCGACCGTGCCGGTGCTCTCCGCCTTCACCGTCGACGAATCCACCCTGCCCGCGCAGCAGGATGCCGCGGTCGGCATGTTCGGCGGTGCGAACTGGGCGCCTGATCTGGACAATCCCCAGAGCAAGAAGTTCGTCGCCGCCTATGAGGCGGCCTACAAGGGCGTGCCCGGCACCTACGCCATGCAGGCCTATGACGCAGCGCTGTTGATCGACAGCGCGGTCAAGGCCGTGAAGGGCGACCTCTCCAACAAGGACGCGGTCGCCGCGGCGCTGAGAAAGGCCGACTTCACCTCGCTGCGCGGTAACTTCAAGTTCAACAACAACGGCTATCCGATCCAGGATTTCTACCTCACCAAGGTCGCGAAGCGGCCGGACGGTAAATTCCAGACCGAGATCGTCGAAAAGGTCTTTTCGAACTATGGCGATCGCTACGCCAAGGACTGCGCGTCGAAGTAAAGATCAGGAGGAAACATGACGATGAAAGACGAGATCGCCGGCATCACACGAGCCAATGACGGCATCCAGGGTATTTCCTGGAGCATCCTCGGCCAGACCTATGTGCCGAAGAGCCGCTCCGAGCATTCCTTCTCCTGGCACGCCACCTTCCCGCCCGGCACCTTCGTTCCGCCGCACATCCATCCCGACCAGGACGAGTATCTCTACATCCTCGAGGGCAAGCTCGACTTCATGCTCGACGGCGCCGATGAATCAGCCACATCAGGCGATCTGGTGCGGCTGCCGGCGGGCAAGCCGCACGGCATCTTCAACAAGTCGCAGCAGTCGGCCAAGACGCTGTTCTGGGTGTCGCCGACCCGCAGGCTCTATGACCTGTTCTGGGCGATCCACAACATGAAAGAGCAGAACCCGGATGACGTGGTGCGGCTCGCCGCCGAGCACAACATCCACTTCCTGCCGCCGCCGCCGGCGTAGGACGCTCCTCCGTCATTGCGAGCGAAGCGAAGCAATCCGTCGTTCGGCGATCGCGGAACGATGGATTGCTTCGTCGCTTCGCTCCTCGCAATGACGATGTAGAGATCGCCGACCGGGCTTCTCCTCCTTGAAAGACCTACTGCCGCGCCACCACGCGCGCGGCGAAGCCGGCCTTGGCCGCATAGCCGCGCACGATCGCCTCGCGCGCTTCGTAATTGAGAATGGTGTCGACGTCGGTAAAGCCCTGCGGCGCGAGCTGTTCGACGGCGTCGATCACGCCCTCCGGGCCGCCGCGGCGGTTGGAGGCGACGATGTCGGCGGTCATCGGCAGCCGCTGCCGCTCATAGGCCGCCAGCGCCTGGCGCGGATGCTCGGCACGCGCCAGCATGTCGGCGAGGCACCGCGCATCGAGAATGGCCTGCGACGCGCCGTTCGAGCCGACCGGATACATCGGATGCGCGGCGTCGCCGAGCAGCGTGACGCGGCCGCTCGACCAATAAGGCAGCGGATCGCGGTCGCAGCACGGATACTCCCAGAACTCCGGCGTCGCGTTGATCAGGCCGGCGAAGTCGACCTGCGGGATGGTGAAACCAGTGACATAGGGCATCATCTCGTCGCGCCGGCCGAGATTGGACCAGCCCTCGCGGCGCGGCGGCGGCGAAGAGCCGTCGCCGATCCGCACCAGCACCGCCCAGTTGGTGAGGCGACTCGCGGGGCTCGAGCCTGGTGCGATCGGGTAGATCACGGCCTTGGCATTCAACCCGCCGGCGATGATCATCGAACGGCCGGTCAGGAAAGCCGGCCAATCGGTCGCGCCGCGCCACAGCATCAGCCCATTCCAGCACGGCCCGCCCTCATCCGGAAACAGCGTCTGCCGCACCTTGGAATGGATGCCGTCGGCACCGATCAGGATATCGCCGCGCGCGGTGTGCACATGACTGCCGCTGCGATCGAAGAAGTGGGCGGACACGCCGCCCTCGTCCTGCGTGAAGGAGCCGAGCCGGCAGCCGGTGCGGATCGCATCCGCGCCAAGCCGGTCGATCACCGCCTGATGGATCACGCCCTGCAGGCGGCCGCGATGAACAGAGAATTGCGGCACGTCGTGGCCGGCATCGAGCCCGCGCTTCTCGTGCCAGACCTGCTGGCCATGCCGCGTCAAATAGAACAGCTCAAAGGTCCGGATCGCGACCTCGTCGAGCTTGTCGAGCAGGCCGAGCCCCGCCAGCTCGCGGATCGCATGCGGCAGTGTGTTGATGCCGACGCCGAGCTCGCGGATCGTCTCCGACTGCTCGTACAGCTCGCAACTGATGCCGCGCGAGCGCAGCATCAGCGCAGTGGTGAGGCCTCCGATTCCGCCTCCGACGATAATCGCCTTCATCGTCCCTTACTCCGCTCAAACACAGGACGTTCTTACGCTTTCGCCTAAGGTCGCATGGCCCGTTGCCCGGCCGCAAGCGGGTTTGTCGCCCGGGACTTGGGCCGGCCGGCGATGATTGGGCTTAGGCTTAACATTGCTTCAGCGAACTCCAATCCATCCCCGTCACCCTGAGGAGCGCGGAACGCGCGTCTCGAAGGGTCGACGGCCACCAGCCGGGCCGTGCATCCTTCGAGACGCCGCTTCGCGGCTCCTCAGGATGACGGGTTTGACAATCCGGCATCGTCGTTAATCCGGCACCACGGCGATGGCCTGGATTTCCACCTTGGCGCGGTCCTCGATCAGGCCGGCAACCTGGATCGCCGTCATCGCGGGAAAGCGCCGGCCGATCGCGTCGCGATAGACCGTGCCGATCTCCTTCAACCGCGCTGAATATTCCTTGCGGTCGAGCAAGAACCAGGTCATCGACACGATGTGTTCGGGTCCGGCCCCGCCGGCGGCCGCGACCGCGACGATGTTGCGCAGGGTCTGGCCGATCTGCGCCACGAGATCGTCGCTCTCGAACACGCATTGCCCGTTCCAGCCGATCTGGCCGGCGATGAAGATCTGTTTGCCGCGCGCGGCCATGCCGTTGGCATAGCCGATCGGCTTGGCCCATCCGTCCGGTTGCAGAATTTCGATCATCTCAATTGCCCTCGAAGGCGGGTTTCTGCTTGGCGGCGAAGGCCTCGAAGGCGCGGCGGAAATCGCCGGTCACCATGCAGATCGCCTGCGCCTGCGCTTCGGACTCGATCATCTCGTCGACGCCCATCGCCCATTCCTGATTGAACATCGTCTTCGTCACGCCATGTGCGAACCACGGTCCATCCGCAAGCGAGCGCGCCAGATCCTGCGCGGCAGCGGCGAGTTCGGCCGGCGGCACCAGGCGGTTGTGGAAGCCCCACGCAAAACCTTCGTCGGCGCTCATCGCGCGTCCGGTATAGAGCAGATCGGCGGCATGGCCCTGCCCGATCACGCGTGGCAATAATCCGCACGCGCCCATGTCGGCGCCGGCAAGCCCGACGCGGGTGAACAGGAACGCGGTCTTGGCCAGCGGCGTCGCCAGCCGCAGGTCGGATGCCAGCGCCAGCATCGCGCCGGCGCCGGCGCAGATGCCGTCGATCGCCGCGACGATGATCTGCGGGCATTTGCGCATCGCCCGCACCACTTCGCCGGTCATCCGGGTAAAGGCGAGCAGGTCCGGCATCGCCATCCGCGTCAACGGCTCGATGATCTCGAACACGTCGCCGCCGGAGCAGAAATTGCCGTCGGCACCGGTCAGCACGATGGTACGGACGTCAGAGGCGTATTTGAGGTTGGTGAAGAGATCGCGCAGCTCCTCGTAGGACTCGAAGGTCAGCGGGTTCTTCTTGTCCGGCCGGTTCAGCGTGATCGTTGCGACACGGCCACTGGCGTCGGTCGACCAGCGGAAGTGCTTTGCGGGATAATCCCTGAACGGACGGAGCTTTGCTTTCATCTCGGACATGATCTGTTCCTTCACCCGGTAAAGACTTCGCCGCCGGCGACTGCGACGGCTTGTCCGTTGATTGATGATGCACCTTCGGACGCGATCCAGAGGATGGTGTCGGCGACCTCCTCCGGCGTGACCAGCCGCTGCATCGGATTGACCTTGGCGAGCGCAGCCCGCGCCTCCTGCTCGCTGCGCCCGGTCTTGGCGACGATGTTGGCGGCGGCATCCGCCACCAGCGGCGTGTCGGTGTAGCCGGGGCAGACCGCATTCACGGTGACGCCGCGCCGCGCATACTCCAGCGCCAGCGAGCGCGTCAGGCCGATGACGCCGTGCTTCGCGGCGACATAGGCCGAGACATAGGCGTAGCCGGTGAGGCCTGCGGTCGAGGCCACGTTGATGACGCGTCCGCGGCCGCGCTGCGCCATGGCAGGCAGCACCGCATGCGTCACCAGGAACACGCTGGAGAGATTGCTCGCCAGCATGTCCGCCCACAGCGCCGCGCTCGTCTTGTCGAACGGCGCGCTGGCGGCCTTGCCGGCATTGTTGACGAGGATGTCGATCGGGCCCGCCTCGGCCTCGATCTGCGCGACGCCTTTGGTCACCGCAGCTTCATCGGTCGCGTCGATCGAAACGGCGGCGCCCGCGTGCGCTCCGAGCAACGCCGCCGTCGCCTTCAGTGCGTCGATCCGACGTCCGGCGATGCTGACGCGCACGCCGGCTCTTGCGAGCGCGATTGCCGTCGCGGCCCCGATGCCGGAACCGGCACCCGTGACCAGCGCATGTGGCGTTGGGCCAGAACCCTGTCATGCCTTCACTCCCGCGGCTACGCGTTCGAGATTGGCCTCGTATTGCGACTTGCCCGACAGATACTGCTTCGGCCAGGCGATCTGCTTGACGCCGATCTTCGCGGCCTCATGCAGCGTCCAGGCCGGGTCGGCGAGATGCGGCCGCGCGATGGCGCAGAGATCGGCGCGGCCGGCGGCGATGATCGAATTGGCGTGGTCGGCCTCCGAGATCGCGCCGACCGCGATGGTGGCGATACCGACCTCGTTGCGGATCTTGTCGGCGAACGGCGTCTGGTAGAGCCGGCCATAGATCGGATGATCGTCGGCCCAGACCTGGCCCGAGGAGCAATCGATCAGGTCGGCACCCGCCGCCTTGAACAGTCTTGCGAAGGCCAGCGCATCCTCGGGCGTGTTGCCGCCCTCGGCCCAGTCGTGACAGGACAGGCGAACCGACATCGGCTTGTCCTCCGGCCACACCGCGCGGATCGCACGGAACACTTCCAGCGGATAACGCGCGCGGTTCTCGATCGATCCGCCATAGTCGTCGGTGCGGCGGTTAGTCAGCGGCGACAGGAAGCTCGACAGCAGATAGCCGTGCGCGCAGTGCAGCTCCAAAATGTCGAAGCCCGCGGCGGCACCACGCCTGGCGGCGGCAACGAACTGATCGCGCACCTCGTCCATCTCGGCGCGGTTCATCGGCTCCGGGATCTGGCCGTCAGGCAGGTAAGGCACCGGCGAGGCCGACACGAGCGGCCAGTTATGGTCAGGCAGCGGTTCGTCCATGCCTTCCCAGCCGACGCGGGTCGAGCCCTTGCGGCCGGCATGGCCGAGCTGGATGCCGATCCTGGCTTGCGAATTGCGATGCACGAACTCGACGATGCGCTTGTAGGCCACCGCCTGCGCGTCGTTCCACAGCCCGCAACAGCCGGGCGTGATCCGCGCCTCCGGCGAGACGCAGGTCATCTCGGTGAACAGCAGCCCTGCGCCGCCGAGCGCGCGGGAGCCGAAATGCACCAGGTGGAAGTCGTTGGGCACGCCCTCCTCCGCCGAATACATCGCCATCGGCGAGACGATGATCCGGTTGGCGAGCGACAGGCCGCGGATCTGGAACGGCGTCAGCATCGGCGGCGTGACGCGCTCGTTGGTGGCCGGCACGCCGCTGCGCTCGGCGAACCAGCGCTCATAGCCTTCGAGCCATGTCTTGTCGCGCAGCCGCAGATTCTCGTGGCTGATGCGCTGCGAGCGGGTCAGCAGCGAATACATGAACTGCTCCGGCTCCAGCGTATCGGCATAACGCGAGCCGACCACCTCGAACCATTCCATCGCATTGCGCGCGGCATTCTGGATCCGCGCCACATCGACCCGGCGCAGTTCCTCGTAAGCCTCCAGCACGGCGGGAATGCTGTCCTTCGTTGCGCCGTGGATCTTGAACTGGTTGGTGAGCTCGATCGCATCTTCCAGCGCGAGTTTGGTCCCCGAGCCGATCGCGAAATGCGCGGTGTGGGCGGCATCGCCCATCAGCACGACATGACTGCTGCCGTTGAACGCGGTCCACTTGCCGCAGATCAGCCGCGGAAATGACAGCCAGGCCGAGCCGCGCAGATGCCGCGCATTGGAGACCAGATGATGCCCCTCGAGAATCTCAGCGAACACCTTCTCGCAAAACGCGATGGATTCTCCTTGATCCATCTTGTCGAGGCCGTGGGCGAGATACGCCTCTTCGGTGGTCTCGACGATGAAGGTCGCCGCGCCCTCCTCGAACTTGTAGATGTGCGACTGGAACCAGCCATGCTCGGTCTTGCGGAAATCGAAGGTAAAGGCATCGAACGGCCTGACGGTGCCGAGCCAGATATAGCGGTTCGGCCGCATCAGCATGTCGGGCTGGAAGGTTTCGGCATATTTTGCGCGAACCCTCGAGTTGACGCCGTCGCACGCCACGACCAGATCGGCGTCGGGGAATTCGAGATCGGAATTGACCTCGCGTTCGAAGATCAATTCGACGCCGAGCTCCTCGGCGCGCGCCTGCAGGATGTTGAGCAGCCGCTTGCGGCCGATACCGACGAAGCCGTGGCCGGTGGTGCGCATCCGGCGGCCCTTGATCAGGACCTCGATGTCGTCCCAATGGTTGAAGGCCTGCTCGATCGTATCAGCGGTGACCGGGTCCCATTTGCGCATGTTGTCCATGGTCGCATCGGAGAACACCACGCCGAAGCCGAACGTGTCGTAGGGCCGGTTGCGCTCGACCACGGAGATGACATGCGTGGGATCCAGCATCTTCATCAGGATGCCGAAGTAGAGCCCGGCCGGCCCGCCTCCAATGCAAACGATGCGCATGGCGTTCTCGCCTTTCCGTTTGAGCATGATCGCGTCGGAAAACCGGGGGCCACTTTTCCGGATCATGCTCTGGCTTCGGCCGGGGTCAGTTTCCCTGCCAGCCGATGCGGCATATTATTTTATACTTAAAATAATTGTCAAGGGTGGTTGTCGGCTCACCCATTGCTGTCGTCCCGGCGAAGGCCGGGACCCATACGCCGCAGCAGGCCTTGCCGGCGGGACTCGTCGTTCCAGCAACGCGCAATAATGACAAATTGTGGTTATGGGTCCCGGCCTTCGCCGGGACGACATCGAGGATGAGGCGCCGCCGGCGCGCATGTGTCGGCGTCACTTTAGGGCGATGTGGCAAGATGGCGGACTAGCTGCACTAATCCGCACTGCTCATCTCGCTCCCCGTCATTCCGGGGCAGCCCGAAGGGCTGAGCCCGGAATCCATCAGGCCGCATCATGTGCGGCGAAATGGATTCCGGGCTCTCGCTTCGTGAACCCCGGAATGACAGCGGAGAGACGTCGCGCGCGCCTCAATGCACCGCGGCGTACAGGATCTTGTCCTGGGTCGCGTCCGCCGCATCAAACTCGGCGACGATGCGGCCAGTGCGGGCGACCAGGATGCGGTCGGAAACCGCGAGGATCTCCGGCAGATAGGACGAGATCACCACCACCGCCTTGCCCTCGTCGGCGAGCCGGCGGATTTCGCCGTGGATGTGCGGGATGGTACCGACGTCGACGCCGCGCGTCGGCTCGTCGAAGAAGATGATCGACGGCTCCTGCACCAGGGTCTTGGCCAGCACCACCTTCTGCTGGTTGCCGCCGGACAACTCGACGATCCTGGCCTTGCGCTGCAGCGCACTGATCTTGAGCCGGTCGACCCAGTAACTGGCGAGCTTGCTGCGCCTGGCGCGCGACAGCAGCAAGCTCCAGCCCTTCCGCGTGGCGAGGCTGCCGATATAGACGTTGTCGTCGACCACCATGGTCTCGAAGAAGCCATTGGCCTTGCGGTCCTCGGTGATGTAGGCGATGCCGTCATTGATCGCCTGCCGCGGCACGCGATAGCGGATCGGCTTGCCGCGCAGCCGGATCGTGCCGCCATTGACCAGATTGCGTTTCAGCGCACCATAGACGATCTTGGCGATCTCGGTGCGGCCGGAGCCGATCAGGCCGGCAATGCCGACCACCTCGCCGGCATAAACCGAGAACGACATGTTCTTGACCGCCATGCCCATGGTGACGTTCTCGACCGTCAGCACCTTCTCGCGACGCTGATGGGTCTTCTCCCTGCCGCCATAGACCGCCTGCGCCACCTCGCGCCCGACCATATGCTGCACCAGCGCATCGCGGGTGAGCTGCTTGGCGGGCGCCGTGATCACCAGCTTGCCGTCGCGCAGCACGGTGATGCGATCGGCGATCTGCAGCGATTCTTCCAGCGCATGGGAGATGTAGATGATCGAGACCCCGCGGGCACGCAAGTCGCGCACCAGGTGGAAGAAGTGGACGATCTCCTCCGGCGTTAGCGACGCGGTCGGTTCGTCGAAAATGATGATGCGCGCCTTGTTGTAGATCGCGCGCGCGATCTCCACCATCTGCTTCTTTGCGGTGCCGAGCAGCGCCACCGGCGTCGCGGGGTCGACGTGGAAATTGAGCGACTGCAACAGCTGCTGGGCTTGAATGTTCAGCGTGCGGAACCGCGTCAGCAGCTTCTCGTTGCCGAGCTCGATGTTCTGCGCCGCGGTCATTGTCGGCACCAGGCTGGTCTCCTGATAGACCATGCAGATGCCGGCATCGAGCGCGTCGCGCGGCTGCTCGAAATTGGCGGGCTTGCCGTCCAGCAGGTAGTCGCCAGAGGTGAGATTGATCGCACCCGCGATCGCCTTGCACAGCGTCGACTTGCCGGCGCCGTTCTCCCCGACCAGCGCGTGCACCTCGCCGGGATAGAGATCGAAATTGACCCCCTCGATGGCGTGGACACCGCCATAGATCTTGGAGCCGTTGCTGATCCGCAGCACCGGCTCGCGGGCTGCCGACTGAGTGGCGGGTGCCGCCTGCATCACGCCGTCATTCATCGCAGCTCTCCCGTGTAGCGCAGCAGCCGTCCGGCGCCCCGCGCCGCGATCACGATCCCGGAGGGCGTCGCGCAGGCAGCGGTGATGCCGTGAAAGCGGCCGCCGGCGCGGCTGTGCAGGCTGTCGCTGGCCTCGCCCTCGGCGTCGAGATGCGCGAGCAGGCCATAGGAGCGCGGCGGCGCCCATGGCTTCTGGATGCCGAGCGCCTTGACGCTGCCGATCTGCATCGGCTCCAGGCAATCGCTGCCGCCGACCAGCGCCGGCGCCACCCAGTACTCCGGCGGCATCGTCGCCATCATCTCCTCGCGGAAGTCGTCTTCCTTGAGCACGAACTCGATCAAATGAGTGCGGCGCGCGAACACGCCGAGCAGCGCCCCGCCATGGCCGTCCGAATGCAGCCGTGCCGGATAGCCCGCCATGTTGGCGGCGACGGTCTCGCGCGGACCGAGGCCCGTGCCAGCTAGCGCGAACCGGCTGAGGCGATGCGCCCAGCTCTCGGTGAGCCACAGGCTCTTGCCGTCGGCGGAGACCATCACGCCGTAGGGATATGGCAGATCGCGGAGCAGTACCTGCGGATCGTCGAGGCCGGCGCCGCAGCCGATGAGGCGGCCGCCGGCGCGCTTCTCCATCAGATCGTGCCGCCACTCGCTCGGGCGGCGGCCGGCGCTGCCTTCGACGGCATAGATGCGACCATCGGGCGCCGCCGTGACCGACAACAGCCCCGTGAGCGCGCTGCCGCCGGCAGCCTCCAGCCAACGCGGCGCGGGTTTTGCGGGATCGATCGCGGCAAGCCCCCTGCCCGCAACGCAGACCAAAAGGCGGCCGTCCGGATGCAGCGCGAGGCCGCCGGCATCATCCTCGAACTCGGCGACAACCGTGCGGGTCGCGAAATCCGCACCGGTGAGCTTCAGCACCTGGCGGCCGGCGGAGACATAGATCGCGCCGTCGCCAGCGGCGATGACGTCGTCGATTCCGGGCAGCGGCTCGCCGATCGGCACCGCGGTGTCGAGCCGGTCGTTCGGGCTCATCGCGCCATCGAGCGGCGGGATCGCGTTCTGGCCGCCGTCGCGGTCGGTGACGCTGCGGATATCGCGCAGCAGATGATCGAAAAATCCCATTATTTCGTCACCCTGCTTTTGGCGCCCCAATAGGCATCGTAGCCGGTCCAGCTGTCGTCGACGCCGTCGAGCTTGATGCGCCCGATCCGGTTGTTCTCGAGCCCGCCGAGATAGAGATAGCCCTGATGCTCGCGCATCGAGGTCAGGGTCGAATGCGAGATGCCGGTCGGGTCCCACCACGACTCCAGCGCCTCGCCCTTCTCGTTGAACTTCAGCACGCAGCCATGGTTGAGCGCGGGCGCCAGCCACTCGTCGGCCGGCACCTGCTTGACCATGCGCAGGCGGAAGCCGGGCTTGCGCGCAGCAAGGTCGAAGGTTGGCGTGCGGATGCCGACCAGCGCCAGCCAATAGGTGCCGTCGGAAGCGCGGTTGATGTTGTCGGGGTTGCCCGGCAACTCGTCCATCAGCACTTCGGTCTTGCCCTTGTTCGGCCCGTCGATCCAGTGGCGGAACACCTTGCACAGCGAGGTCGACGCAATCAGGATCGACTTGCCGTCGTGGGAGACGCAGATCCCGTTCGGGAAATAGAAGTGGTTGATCACCGTGCGCGTGGTCTTGGTCGCCGGATCGTAGCAGACCACGCGGCCGTTGGGCCGGCCCTCGAGGATGTCGAGGGTGTTGGTGGTCATCTCGTAGCGCGTGGTGCAGTCGCTGAAATAGATCTTGCCGTCGGGCGCGATGTCGAGATCGTCGGCCATGCGCAGGCGGCTGTCGTCGTTCAGCTTGTACCAGGTGCGGTTGGTCTCGTCGGTGACCTTGAAGATGCGGCCGTCGGGCGCGATGCCGTAGACGCCCATGCCCGCGACCGCGACGATCAGATTCTCGTCGCGATCGAACTGCATGCCGAGCGGCCGCCCGCCGATATGGGCGAACACCTCGCGGGTCTTGAAGTCGGGCCCCGAGAAGCGGATCACATTGCCGTCGCGGGTCGAGCCGTAGAGCCGGCCCTGGCGGTCGAGGATGACGTCCTCGGGCCCCTCGACCTGATCGACGCCGATCGCCTGCGCGTTGATCAGCCGGTCGTTCTGCGCGTAGGGCGACGCCGCGCCCGGCTGCACCGCGGGCGCGGAGGCCAGCGGCACGAAGGCCGGATTGACATAGATCTTCTGGATCGCCTTGCCGCGGTTCTTCGACCATTTGACGTCGATGCCGACGGCGGCGAGCAGGATCATGCCGGTTACCGCCGAGGTGACGTAACCCGGGATACCCATGCGCACGAGGCCGTTGATCAAGAGGAAGATGATCAGCGCGCCGATCATCGCCCGCCACACTGTGCCCTTGCCGCCGGCCAGCGACACGCCGCCGAGCACCACGGCGGTCAGCGCCTGGAATTCCCAGCCCACGCCGGTGGTGGAATCCGTCGAGGCCTGGCGTGCCGCATAGAAGATACCGCTCGCCGCGCACAGCGTGCCCGACAGCACATAGGTCATGAACAGCATCAACCGGACGCGGATGCCGGCATGGCGCGCCGCCTTGCGGCTGGCGCCGATCGCGGTGAGATGCCAGCCGTAGCGCGAGCGCGACAGGAAGATGTGGCAGACCAAAAGCACCACGAACAGCGTCGCGGCATTGACGGGAATGCCGAGCACGCTGCCGCCGCCGATGAAATCCCAGGCGTCGCTCTCGACCGAATTGGTCGCGAACACTTGGGCGTAGCTGGTGTTGAGCAGATTGACCGAGGCGCGCAGGATGATCAGCGTCACCAGCGTGGTCAGGAACGGCCGCGTCTTCAGGAAGCCGATCAGAAAACCGTTGATGCTGCCGAGCAGCGCGCCGACCAGAAGCGTCGCCGGCACCGCGAGGCCGACCGGCCATTCGCGCACCAGCAGGAAGTAGAGCGCCGCGAAATTGCACAGCGCGAAGATCGCGCCGACCGAAAGGTCGATGCCGCCGGTGACGAGGCAGAAGCCCATCGCGAGCGCTACAAAGCCGAATTCGGCGAATAGCCGCAGCAGCGAGACCGAGTTCTGCACCGAGGCATAGTCGGGAATGGTGAGCGCGAAATACGCCCACAGCCCGATCATCACGGTGAAGGGAACGACCGGCTCGAACCACTGTTTCAGCAACAGCTCCGACAGCAGGAGCCGGGGTGAGAACCGCCGCACCGAAGCGGAAAAGGAATCAACTGCCATCGACATCGCCAAAGCACTCCTGATCCGGTTTCAACGTCTCCGGATTCTGACCCGTGATACAGCCGGCGCGGGAATGCCCCCCGCGCCGGCTGTCTCGCGCCTCGTTAGTTTTTCTTGGGTAGCGCGAAGCAGGTGCCGCCGAGCGAGGCGTTCGACTTATCGATCCAGATCGGCCGCGTGTAATAGGACAGGTTTTTCGTGCCGGGCTTGTCGCCGGACATCAGCAGCGTCTCGGCTGCGAACATCAGGTCGTGGCCCTGCTCGGTCGCCTTGTAGCTGAGGAACTTGCTGAAATTGCCTGATGTGACCTGGTCGCAATCGAGCTGCGAGCCCTCGCCTGAGGCGAACACCTTCACGTCGTCGATCTTGCCGGCATTGCGGATCGCCTGCGCGGCGCCCGACTCCATGATGCCCCAGAAGCCGATCGACGCGCAGAGATCGGGATGCTGCTGGATCACGGTGGCGGTGATGTTGAGCGCGGTGTTGGCATCCCAATTCGCCGCCTGGTTCGACACCACCTTGATGTTGGGATCCTTGTTCAGGACATCCATGATGGCACCGACCTGATCGACGCTGGCGGCTGCGGTCAATTCGCCCTGCACGATCTGCACCTTGCCCGATTTGCCGGAGCCGGTGCCGCAGGCCTTGACGGCTTCGTTCGCGAGCATCCTGCCGATCTCGCGCCAGTCGACGCCGACAAAGGCGCCGGACTTGTAGTTCGAGGCCATGTTGACCTGGATCACATGGGTGCCCTGGGCCTCGGCGCGCTTCAGATCCTTCATCAGCAGCGTCACGCTCGGATTCTGCACGATCAGGACGTCGGGCTTCTGGTCGACCAGCGCGGTCAGCGCCTGCTGCATGGCGGAGGGATTGTTGTTGGGGTCGCGCACGATGTATTTCATGCCGCGCCACTCGGCCTCTTCCTGCACCACGCGGCCCCATTCGTCGGACAGCGGCACGCCGAGCGCAATCGGCAGATAGGCGACGGTCTTGCCCTGCAGCGACTTGTCGTAGGCGGCGCGCAGCTCGCGCCCGGCCTTGGTACCTTCCTCCTGCGCCGATGCCGCGAACGGCATCGCGGCGAGCGTCACCCCGGCGAGCAGGGTCGTCCAGAACTTGGTCGTCTTCATCGTCTCCTCCACACAAAATTCTTTTGATTGATTGGAATTGTTTTTTTGATTGGCGCGGCGCGCTCAGTCGCCTTGTTTCAGTCTCCTTGCCGCGCAGTCTCCTCGTCACGGGGATGCAGCCAGTTGTCGAGCACGATCGCGGCCAGCAGCACCACGCCCTTGATGATGTTCTGCACCTCGCTGTTGACGTCCATGATGGTGAAGGCGTTGAGCAGCGTGCCGATCAGGACACAGCCGACCACGACGCTGAACACGCTGCCGCGGCCGCCGATCAGGCTGATGCCGCCGATCACGACGACCAGCACGACGTCGAAGATCATGGTGCCCTGGGTGATCGCCATCTGCATGCTGCCCGTGGTACCGACCCAGACCAGGCCTGCAATCCATGCGAGCAGCGCAACCAAGACGTGCTCCAGCACAATCAGCGGACGCAGCGGAATGCCGGTCAGCCGCGCGGCCTCCGGATTGTCGCCCTGCGCATAGATGAAGCGCCCGATCGAGGTGCGCGATAGGAACAGGTGCATCGCGATCGCACAGACCGCGAACACCAGGATCGGAACCGGGATGCCGAACAGCCGCCCAGCACCGAGATACATCAGGCCCGGCGCGTCCTTCGGCGCGTAGACCACCCAGGCCGGCGCGATCCAGAACGCCAGGCCATAGATCACGAAGCCGGCGGCCAGCGTCACGAACAGCGCCGGCGCCTCGACGAAGGCGACCATGACGCCGTTGACGACGCCGATCAGCACCGCAATGTCCAGCGCCAGCAGCACTGCCGTGAAAAAGGGCATGCCGTTCTGCATGTAGATCAGTGCGATCGCCCAGGAACCCGCCATGATCGCGACCTCGGAGAGGTCGATGCCGCGGCTGATCACGATCAGCCCCATGCCGAGGCCGAGCACGCCGAGGATGGAAATACTGCGCAACAGGTTGAGGAGATTGGAGACTGTGGCGAAACCGTTCAGCGTCAGGCCGAACACGACCAGAAGCGCAATCGTGATCAGGAGCACGATCTGCTCCTGGCTCGGCTTTGCGAACATTGAGCCCGAGCGAGATGATGCCGCAGGGACAGCAACGCCGCGCGATGGCGATTGCACGCTCATCGTTTCCTCCAGGTATTATTTTGCTTGAGACTTTAAGAGCGCCCACTCATATTCGTCAAATGCATTCGACGGATACGGATTGATTATTTCCATGCATGTGCGCGATATCGATCTGAACCTGTTCGTCGTGTTCGACGCGATTTACACCGAGGGCGGCGTCAGCCGTGCCTGCTTCCGCCTCAATTTGACCCAGCCCGCGGTAAGCCATGCGCTGGGCCGGCTGCGCGCGATGTTCAACGATCCGCTGTTCGTGCGCCGCCATCACGTGATGACGCCGACCCCGCTGGCGCGCCAGATCATCACCACGGTGCGCCAGGCGCTCAACGGCCTGGAGACGACGCTGACCCACACCAACCGCTTCGATCCGGCCAGAACGCCGAAGCGGTTCGTGATCGGCCTGCGCAACAACCTCGAGGCGCCGATGCTGAGCGCGCTGATCAACCGCATCAGCACTGTCGCGCCGCTGGTCGAGATCGCGACCGTGCGCAGCGAGCGCAACAATCTGGAGCGCGAGCTTGCCGCCGGCACGCTTGATGTCGCGATCGATACGCTGCTGCCCCTCTCAACCGAGGTGCGGCGCGAGCAGATCCTGACCGAGCATATCGCGGTGTTCGCCCGGCGCGGCCATCCCGAGCTCGGCAAGCGGCTCGACAAGAAGGCGTACCTGCGCCTGGAACATGTTTGCGTGACGTCGCGGCGCAGCGGCCTGTCGTTCGAGGACTTCCAGTTCCAGCGGCTCGGCCTGACCCGCACCGTGCGCCTGACCTGCCAGAATTTTGCAACCGCCTGCCACGTGGTGAGCCGCAGCAACATGCTGCTGACGGCATCGGAGAGCGCCGCCTCCGTGCTGGAGGATCCCGGGCTGTTGCAGTGCTTCCCCTGCCCGTTCCCGATCAGCCCGCACGTCAATTATCTCTATTGGCATGCCACTGCCGAGGGCGACACCACCAATCAATGGCTGCGCGAGCAGCTGCGCGCCGCCGCGGCGTTGCTGGCCGGCAGCCGTTTCAGCAAGAACAACCGCCGTGCGGCCAGGGCACACCCCAAAGTGGGCATCCCGGTGCCGACCAGCCTCGCCGCGGAGTAGCGGCGGAGTTCAACTCGGCTAGAGTCCGCTCAGGCCGCTGTCGACCGCAAGCGTCTGCGCGGTGACGTAGACGCTTTCATCCGACATGAAGAACAGAACCGCATAGGCGATCTCCCACGCCGTCGCCTGGCGGCCGAACGGAACCTGGCTCTTGCCGCGCGACGGCCGGCCCGCGCCGGCCTCGCGGCCATTCGGCGTGTCGACCAGCCCGGGATAGACCAGATTGGCGCGGATGCCGCGCCGCGCGCCGGTATGCGCGATGTTGCGCATCAGGCCGCCGAGCGCGGCCTTGGAGGAATCATAGACCGCCATCTGCGATCCCGCCTTCAGCGCCGCGATCGAGGAGATGAAGACGATCGAACCGCCATCGGCGAATTTGGGCAGAGCCGCGCGGCAGCACAGCATCGGGCCGCGGACATTGACGTCGTAGATCCTGTTCCATTCCTCGGCGCTGACATTGTCGAGCCCGGTCTTGCCGAAGGTACCGATGTTCAGCACCATGCCGTCGAGACCGCCCATCGCGTGGTGGGCCTCGTCGATCATCCTGATGACATCGGCCTCCCTGGTGACATCGGCAGCGATCCCGAAGGCTTGGCCGCCGTCATCGGCGATGCGCGCGACCGTATCCTCGGCGGAGCCACGGTTGAGGTCGGCGACCGCGACATGCGCGCCTTCGCGCGCGAACAGCAGGCTCATCGCGCGGCCGTTGCCGATCGGATCGGTCGCGGCATCGAACACGCGCTGGCCGCCGCCGACCACCAGGATGCGGCGGCCCTTGAGGCGGCTCCTGCCCGGCGCGGTGCCTGACGATTCCGCGCTCAGCGGACGGACATAGCGCTCCGGCTTGGGGTCTTGCGAGGTCCCTTGCTTGGCCTCTTGCGAAGTCTCCGACATCCCATCAACCCCGCTTCTTGCCGCCCTCATAGACGGCCATGCCGGCGGCTGGATCGAGGTCTGTCTCGGTCGCCTCCGTCAGCCGCGCCATCATCATGTAGAAGCCGAGCGTGACGATCGCCTCGACGATCTCCTGATCGCTGAAGTGCTCGCGCATGCCGGCGAAAGCCGCCTCGCCGACGCGGACCTTCTCGACCACCTCGCGGCCGAAGCCGAGCAGCGCACGCTCCGCCGCGTCGAGCGCGGCATCATCGTAATTGCCGCGCTCGACGGCATCGATCTGCGCTTGCGTCACGCCGACGCCGAGCGCGATCGGCACATGCTGCCGCCACTCATAAGCGCCGCCCTCGAGCTGCGCGGCCTGCAGGATCAGCAGCTCGCGATTGACCGCCGACAGCTTCTGCTTGTGCAGGATCGAATTGGCGAACCGCATCGCCGGGATCATGTTGGCCTCGGCGTGAGCCATCATGCGGAAGATATTGAGCTTGACCGGCATGCGGTCGAACGCGGCGCGGATGTCGCCGCTCGTGGTGTCCGGATCAATCAGAGGCAGCCTTGCCACGCGTCTCTCCCTTTTTTCGTTGCTTCTTGTCCAATGTGTCTGCGTCCTTTGCCGCAATCAGCGACAGGAAGAACGCGAGATAGCGGTCGATCGCCTCGATCACCTTCGGCCGCGGCGAGGCCTGCGCGCCCATCACATAATGTTCGAGCCTGACATAGATCAGGCCGGCCGCGAACAGCCGTGCCGCCTCGCGCGGGTCTGAGGTCGAGATCAGTCCGGCGAGCGCGAAGCCGCGGAAATAGTCCGTCATCAGGTTCTGTTCGCGCGCGTAGAAATGGTCGGCGAACTTGGCGCGGATGCCGGGCACACGGTTGCGCTCGGCGGTGATGACCTTCTGGAACTGATGCTCGCGCGGATCCGACCATTGTTCGACGAGGTCGAGCGCGAACTGGCGGCAGAACGCCGCCGGCTGCCGCGCGAGCTGCCGGTAGCGCGGCGCCTCGAGCCGGTCGGCCGAACTCGCCGGACCGTGCTCGCTGACGATCGCCTCGAGGATCGCGGCCTTGCCTGGAAAATGATTGTAGAGGCTGCTCTCGCGGATGCCGACGCGGCGCGCGAGCTCGCGCATCGACGCGCCGCCATAGCCGCTTTGCGCGAACAGGCTGAGCGCCTCGCTGAGGATGCGCTCGCGGGTGGAGGTCACGACCGCCTCGGCCGCGCTGGATGTGGAAGCCGCCATACCGTCTTGACTAACGAACGATCGTTCGTTAGTCAACGTACGAACGATCGTTCGTCTGTACGGCAGCGGTCACGGCCCGCACGCCGCGCAGGCGCGAAGTATTCGCGTTTCAACTCCGCTCCGAAGAGGCGGAGAGCAATCTGGGGAGATTCCGTCATGGCGCGCCTCGTCCGCTCTCATTTGCGCGCGGCCTTTTTGCTGCTGCCGCTGATCGCCGCCGGCACCGCACGAGCCGAGAGCCCGAAATACGATCCAGGCGCCGACGACAAGACGATCAAGATCGGAACCACCGCACCGCTGTCCGGCCCCGTCTCGGCCTTTGCGCAGATCGCGAAATCGGCGGAAGCCTATTTCCGCAAGGTGAATGACGAGGGCGGCATCAACGGCCGGCGGATCCAGATGATGATCGCCGACGACGCCTACAGCCCGCCGAAGACGGTGGAGCAGACGCGTCGCCTGGTCGAGAGCGACGAGGTGCTGTTGATCTTCGGCGGCGTCGGCACGCCGACCAACAGCGCCGTGCACAAATATCTCAACGACAGGAAGGTGCCGCAGCTCTTCCTCGGTTCGGGCGCAGCGAAGTGGGACGATCCGAAGAATTTTCCGTGGACTGTCGGCTGGCAGCCGACCTATCGCGACGAGGCCATCGCCTACGCCAAATACATCAAGGCGAGCCACCCGAACGCCAGGATCGGTGTGCTCTATCAGAACGATGACCTCGGTAAGGACTATCTGAAGGCGCTGGAGGAAGGCCTCGGCAGCACCGAGGCGATCGCGGCGCGCGCGGCCTACGAGACCACCGCCCCCACCGTCGATACGCAGATCTTGCTGCTCAGGAGCAGCGGCGCCGACGTCGTGCTGGTCGCGGCAACGCCGAAATTCGCGACGCAGGCGATCCGCAAGATCGGCGAGATCGGGTGGAAGCCCACCACCATCATCTCCAACGTCTCGGCCTCGATCAGCGGCGTGCTCGAACCCGCCGGAAAGGACAATTCCACCGGCGTCATCTCGAGCCAGTACCTGAAGGACTCGACCGACCCCGCGCTCAAGGACGATGCCGGCTACAAGGAATGGGTCACCTTCATGGACAAATATCTGCCCGACGCCAACAAGAGCGACTGGCTCAATGTCTACGGCTACACCATCGCGCAGACGCTGGCCGCGGTGCTGAAGGCCGCCGGCAACGACCTTACCCGCGCCAATGTGATCAAGCAGGCGACCGGCATCAGGGATCTGCATCTGCCGATGCTGATCAACGGCACGGCGGTCAGCAATTCGCCGGAGCGGTATACGCCGATGACCAGCCTGCAACTGATCCGCTACGACGGCACGCGCTGGGTGCCGTTCGGCGAACTCATCAAGAACTGAGCACCGCATGCGCCAGATCACGATCGGCAGCATGCGGATTGATCGGCTGGTCGAAATCCCCGCGCTCGCCTTCGACAAGACATGGCTGTTCGCCAACGTCACGGACGAGGTGATCGCCGCGAACCGAAGCTGGCTCGATCACCGCTACATCGAGCCGGAGACCGGTCGCTTCATCCTGAGCCACCACTCCTATCTGGTGCGGACGCCGCGCTGGACCGCGGTCGTCGACACCTGCTGCGGCAATCACAAGCCGCGCCCGCGCGTGCCTGCCTGGAACAATCTCAACCAGCCCTATCTGGAAAACATGGCCGCGTTCGGCGTGCGGCCCGAGCAGGTCGACTTCGTGATGTGCACGCAACTGCATGTCGACCACGTCGGCTGGAACACGCGGCTGATCAATGGACGCTGGGTGCCGACCTTTCCGAAGGCGCGTTATCTGATGGGACGCGCCGAGTTTCGCCACTGGGAGGCAGCGCACCGGGCGAACCCGCCGACGCCGGTCAATCACGGCGCGTTCGAGGATTCGGTGCTGCCCGTTGTCGCGGCCGGTCAGGCCGAATTCGTCGAGACCGATCACCTGCTGTTCGACGACCGCGACGCGGGCCTGTGCTTTGCGCCGGCGCCGGGCCACACCGCCGGCAACATGCAGATCCATCTCAACGGCATCGGCGATCATGCCGTGATGTCGGGCGACGTGATCCATCATCCGATCCAGTGCGCGGAGCCGTGGCTGTCGAATGCCGCCGATGTCGATCCCGCGGCAGCGCTCGCCACCCGTGTGACGCTGCTGGAGCAATTGGCGGACACGCCGAGCTATCTGCTGACCGGGCACTTCCCCGCCCCGACCGCGGGCCGCGTGGTCCGGCATGGCGAGGCCTTCAGGTTCAGGTTCGAGGGTTGAGCGTGTGAGCCGCGGCCACGGCGGCCGGGATCGAAGTCGGATAGCGGGGTTCAGCCATGCGGTTCCGCGCTTGAATCGGCTGCTGCGGGCGGGCATAAGGGCTGCCATCTCCCCTAAAAAATGGCCATAGCCCAAGGATTTACGATGCCCGCCTATCGCTCCCGCACAACCACCCACGGCCGCAACATGGCGGGTGCCCGCGGCCTGTGGCGCGCCACCGGCATGAAGAACGAGGATTTCGGCAAGCCGATCATCGCGGTGGTCAACTCCTTCACCCAGTTCGTGCCCGGGCATGTGCATCTGCAGAACCTCGGACAGCTCGTGGCGCGGGAAATCGAGAAGGCGGGCGGCGTCGCCAAGGAATTCAACACCATTGCGGTCGACGACGGCATCGCGATGGGCCATGACGGCATGCTCTACAGCCTGCCCTCGCGCGAACTGATCGCCGACAGCGTCGAATACATGGTCAACGCGCATTGCGCCGACGCGATGGTCTGCATCTCCAACTGCGACAAGATCACCCCCGGCATGCTGATGGCGACGCTGCGCCTCAACATCCCGACCGTGTTCGTCTCGGGCGGCCCGATGGAGTCCGGCAAGATCCTGCTCAAGGGCAAGAAGCGCGCGGTCGACCTGATCGATGCGATGGTTGCCGCGGCCGACTCCAACGTGTCGGACGAAGAGGTCGAGGCGATCGAGCGCTCGGCCTGCCCGACCTGCGGCTCCTGCTCCGGCATGTTCACCGCCAATTCGATGAACTGCCTGACCGAGGCGCTTGGCCTCGCGCTGCCCGGCAACGGCTCGGTGCTGGCGACGCACGCCGACCGCAAGAGCCTGTTCGTCGAGGCCGGCCATCTGATCGTCGATCTCGCCCGCCGCTATTACGAGCAGGACGACGCCAGGGTGCTGCCGCGCAACATCGCGAACTTCAAATCGTTCGAGAACGCGATGACGCTCGACATCGCGATGGGCGGATCGACCAACACCGTGCTGCATCTGCTCGCCGCCGCGCGCGAGGGCGACGTGCCGTTCACGATGGCCGACATCGATCGCCTGTCCCGCAAGGTGCCGGTGCTCTGCAAGGTGGCCCCCTCGGTGCCGGACGTCCACATGGAGGACGTGCATCATGCCGGCGGCATCATGGCGATCCTCGGCGAGCTCGATCGCGCCAGGCTGCTCACGACCGACGGACCGATGGTGCATGCTGAGACGCTCACCGACGCATTGAACCGCTGGGACGTGGTGCGCACCTCGAGCGACAAGGTGCGCAACTTCTACTGCGCCGCGCCGGGCAACGTGCCGACCCAGGAAGCGTTCAGCCAGGATCGCCGCTTCGAAGAAGTCGATCTCGACCGCGCCGAGGGCGTCATCCGCAACGCCGAGCATGCCTATTCGAAGGACGGCGGCCTCGCCGTGCTGTTCGGCAACCTCGCCGAGGACGGCTGCATCGTGAAGACTGCCGGCGTCGATCAGAGCATTCTGAAATTCTCGGGCCCGGCCCGCATCTTCGAGAGCCAGGACGCCTCGGTCGACGCCATCCTGACCAACAAGGTCAAGGCCGGCGATGTCGTGCTGATCCGCTATGAAGGTCCGCGTGGCGGCCCGGGCATGCAGGAGATGCTCTATCCGACCAGCTATCTGAAGTCGAAGGGCCTCGGAAAGGCCTGCGCACTGATCACCGACGGCCGCTTCTCCGGCGGATCGTCGGGCCTGTCGATCGGGCACGTCTCGCCGGAAGCCGCCGAAGGCGGCCTGATCGGCCTCGTCGAGGAAGGCGACATCATCGAGTTCGACATCCCGAACCGCAAGGTCAACCTCAAGGTCGATGATGCCGAGCTCAAGCGTCGCCGCGCGGCGATGGAAGCCAAGGGCAACGCGGCTTGGAAGCCGGCCGCGCCGCGCAAGCGCGCCGTCTCGACCGCGCTGAAGGCCTACGCGGCGTTCGCGAGCAGCGCGGCAAAGGGTGCCGTGCGCATCCTACCGGAGTGAAACAATCCAGAGCCCTGTGCCGATTCAATTGGAACGGGGCTCTGGACGCATCAGGTCACCTGCAAGTCGGCCGCTTCGATCCGGATGCGGTCGGCATGCAATGACCAGTCGCAGAGTGCCTGTTCCTGACAGAACATGAGCTTGGCCATCTCGGTGGCCTGGCCTTCGCTCGAGGCGTCGACCTCGAGTTCGCCCTGGCAAACTTCGCGCTGGCGGCCGTTGCCGCCGAGCACGTCCTTCATGAATTGAACGACGAAACGCGACATGGAACCCTCCCTGCTGCGCCGGCAGAGCCCGGGGGTACCACGTTAGCACTAACGCGAAATGGTGTTGAGTTAATTCAGCGCGCGCGGATGCGGCGCTTCGCGGCGGTGGAAAACTAGGCGCCGGCCTGCGGCAGGCTGGCGGCAGCGATCGCGACGATCTGCGCAATGCGGCGGCCGATCCTGGCGGGCGCGTTGCGGAGCAATGACTGGACCTGTCGCATGACACTTCTTCCTTCCGTGCCTCGAACGGGCGGGCACGAAGGGAAAATGGCGATTTCGGGCTAAGCCGTCGATATCTCGGGGAAAATAGCAACGGACGCGTTGCCGGGCGCCGTTTCGACAGTGGGTTTATTGCCTCGATCGAGGCCAACACGAAGGAGATTTTCTCCGATGTTTTGCGCGCGCAACAACGCTCGCACGACCGGCCATTTGCGCGAGCACGCACCGGCGGACAGTTCCCTCCGCCCCTGCGGTGTCTCCCCCGTAAGGCCGGGCGCTTGCACGATTTCTGTATATTGGAAATGCACCCCTGAGTTGCCCGACGCGTCAAGCTGCCCGATCGAACCGCCGGCAGCCCGCCGGCTACTTTGCATGGGGTTGTTTTCGATATTTTGGCCGCGCGCAGCCGCGGCCTCCACAAGGGGGAGGTCTGACCAGCGTGCCGACCTCACCTGGCTGACTTCATCGTCGACAGCAATGATCGTCGACCTACCCCGGCGTGAACCCGAACGCCTTCTCGAACCGCTTGGCGTAGACCGGCCAGACCTCGGGATTGATGATGCGCGGCGGGCGTTTGCCGTCGAGTGCGTCGAGGATCTGCTCGGCGGCGATCCTGCCCATGTTGATGCGCGCCTCGCGGGTGACGCCGGCGGTGTGCGGGCTCGCCAGCACGTTGTCGAACTGCAGCAGCGGATGATCCGGCGGCGGCGGTTCCTTGGACCAGACGTCGAGGCCGGCGCCGGCGATGCGCTTCTCTCGCAATGCCTCTTCCAATGCCTTCTCGTCATGGATGAAGCCGCGCGCGGTGGTGATGAAGTAAGCGTGCGGCTGCATCAGTGCGAATTCGCGCGCGCCGATCATGCCTCGGCTCTTGCCGTCCAGCGGACAGGAGATCGAGACGAAGTCCGCGCGACGCAAGAGATCGTCGAGCTCGACCTTCTCCCCGCCCCGCTTCGCCATCTCCTCGGCCGCAAGGTACGGATCGTAAGCGATCACCTTCATGTGCAGCAGGCCCTTGCACAGCTCGGCGATGCGGCGGCCGACATTGCCGAGGCCGACGATGCCGACGGTCTTCTCGTTCAGCTCGTTGCCGATCAGGTCGTTGCGGTTGACGTTGGCCTCGCGCCGCAGCCTGCGGTCGGACTGGATGATGCGCTTCGACAACGTCAGCATCATGCCGAGCGCGTGCTCGGCGACCGAGTTGGCGTTGCCGCCGGACTGGTTGACGACCAGCACGCCCGCCGCGGTGCAGGCATCGACATCGACCGGATCGAAGCCGGCACCGTTCGAGGACACGATCAACAGGTTCGGCGCGCGCTTCAACAGTTCGGCATGGGCATGGAAATGCGGCGCCAACTCGTCGCGGGCGGCGCCGATCTGATAGGCATGTGCGTCGGCGAGAACCGGCGCGAACGTCGCCTCCGGCGTCTCGTTCTCCAAACGGTCGAGCCGGACATCCGGCCGCTTCTTCAGGATGTCGACGTACATCTCGTGGGCGAGGTATTTGACGTAGAACACGCGCTTGTTGTTGACGGTCATGTCTTCGGGCAGCTTTCAGTTTGGGAAGCCATAGAGTCGTGCGGGATTATCGACGA
The DNA here is from genome assembly GCF_054063295.1 of Bradyrhizobium sp. USDA 3240. Taxonomy (NCBI): domain Bacteria; kingdom Pseudomonadati; phylum Pseudomonadota; class Alphaproteobacteria; order Hyphomicrobiales; family Nitrobacteraceae; genus Bradyrhizobium; species Bradyrhizobium sp. USDA 3240. The sequence goes on along the minus strand of NZ_JBSSGD010000002.1, from coordinate 7,492,079 downwards.
GGATGCGGTGGCGTGTCGCGGCGTCCGGCGTCCACGCCTGGAACAGCGTCAGCAGATGGCCGGCGTCGGGCATCTCGCCCTCGACGCGCGGATGCGGCCAGTCGCCGCCCCACACCAGCTGTTCGGAGTTGGCCGACACTAGCGCCTCGTGGAATGGCCGCGCATCCGGATAATCCGGCGCGCGCTGGCTCAGGCGATGCGCGCCTGACAGTTTGGCCCAGCACCAGCCCTCGCCGACCGCGCGCAGCAGGCTCTGAAAGCCCGCGGTGTTGATGCCAGCGGCCGCATCGGTGCGGCCCATGTGATCGACCACGACCGGCAGGCCCAGTGCCTTCAGCGCCGGGACAGTGTCAGGCAAGTCCTTGACGTCGATCCAGAGCTGCAGATGCCAGCCGAGCTCGGCCATCACGGGTGCGTGTGTCGCGGCGACGCCGAGTGGAATGCCGCCGCGATAGTGCAACTGCCCGCCGCGGAAGAAATGGTTGAAGCGCAAGCCACGCACGCCGAGCACATGCCATTGCCGCAGCGTGCCCGCCGCCACATCGGCATCGGCCACCGCGACGCCGCGCAGCCGCGCCGGCTCGCGTTGCAACGCATCGAGCATCGCCGAATTGTCGTGGCCATGCGCGCTGCCCTGCACCAGCACGCCGCGGGTGAAGCCCAGTGCATCGAGCATGCCGAGATAGCTCGCGAGCGGCGCGTCGGGCGGCGTGTAGCTGCGATCGGCGGCATAGGGGAAGCGGTCCGACGGGCCGAATACATGCGCATGCGTATCGCACGCCTTTGGCGGCAGCTTCTCTCTCGGCGGCGTCACCGGACGCGGCGGCAGGCAGGCGGGAATCTCTGATTCAGCCATCTTCCTACTCCGCCTTCATGCCGGCGGCCTTGATGATCGGCCCCCATTTGTCGTAGTCGGCCTTGATCTTGGCGGCGAACTGCTCCGGCGTCGAGCCGATCGAGATCGCGCCGAGCTTGCCCAGACGGTCCTTCACCGCATCGGTGTTCACCGCCGCAACGAAATCATGCGAGATCTTCGCAACGAGATCCGCAGGCATGTTGCCCGGTCCGAGCAGCCCCCACCACACCTCGGTGTCGTAGCCCGGCACAGTTTCCGACATGCTGGGCACATCGGGCAGGAACGGCGCACGCGACGCCGTCGTCACCGCCAGCGCACGAACCGTTCCGGCCTGCAACTGCCCGACCGATTCCGGCCCGTTGTTGAACGACATCGGAATCTGTCCGCCCAGCAGATCGTTGATCGCCGGCGCACCGCCCTTGTAGGGGATGGCGTTGAGATCGATCTTGGCAATGCTGTTGAGCAATTCGCCCGCCAGATGGGTCGAGGTGCCGTTGCCGGCATGGGCAAAGGACAGGCTGCCGGGCTTGGCCTTCGCCGCGGCGATGACATCGCCGACCGACTTGAACGGCGAGTCCGCGCGCACCAGCAGCACATTCGGCGACGAGGCGAGCAGCGAGATCGGCGAAAAATCCCTGAACGTGTCGTAGGGCAGTTTGGGATAGAGGAACGGATTGGTGGCGTGGCCGCTCGCCACCATGATCAGATTGTAGCCATCGGGCGCGGCGCTTGCGATCGCCTGCGAGGCGATCACCCCGCCGGCGCCGGGCCGGTTCTCCACCACGATCGACTGCGTCCAGGTTTTCGACACGGCTTCGGCGAGTGTCCGCGTCAGCACGTCGACGCCGCCGCCCGGCGGATAGGGAACGAGAATATGAACGGCCTTTGCCGGGTATGGCTGCGCGGACGCGAGGCCGGCCACAACCATGGCCACTGCCGCAATGGCGGTCCGCCAGACCCATCCGGCCATCGACGCCTCCCGTCCCTTGATCGTTCCGTCCCTTTGTCGTTACCGCCTGTATGGCACGCCGGTTCGGCGCTGCGATGACCGAATTGCGCAGATCGCGATGCGGTCGGGGCATGTTGACAATCGCAGGCACCGCGTCAAGTTTTGGATCGCAAGCGAACATCAGCGTCGCGTGACAAGGGAGAACAGGATGGCGGCCGCGGAACAAGCCTCGTCCCAGAAGACGGCGACCACCTGGCACGGCATCGTGCTGCAGACGCTGAAGCGGAACGAGATCAAGCTGGTGCCCTATGTGCCCGACCGGGTGCTGACCACGCTGATCAAGGACCTGCATGCCGATCCCTATTTCACCACGTTTCCGACCGCGCGCGAGGAGGAGGCCGTCGGCATCGTCTCCGGTGCCTGGATGGCCGGGACACGCGGCGCGGTGCTGATGCAGACCTCGGGTTTTGCCACGCTTGCCAACGTGCTGGCCTCGCTCGCGGTGCCCTACCAGATCCCGCTGATCATGTTCGTCTCCGAACGCGGAACGCTCGGCGAGTTCAATTACGGCCAGGCGCTGGTCTGCCGCACCATGCGCCCGGTGCTGGATTCGCTGGCGATGGAACATCACACCATCACCCGGCTCGACGAACTTGAATTCATCGCCGACCGCTCGATCAAGCAGGCCGTCACCACCCAGGCGCCGGTGGCGCTGATCCTCTCGCCGCTGTTGACCGGCGGCAAGACCTTCGACAAGTGAGATCAGCCATGACCAGCACACAAGCGCGCAACACCAAGGTGATGAACCGCTTCGAGCTCACCCAGCGCCTCGTCGCCGGGCTGAAGGACGAGGCCGTGATCGGCGGCATCGGCAACACCAATTTCGATCTTTGGGCCGCCGGCCACCGGCCTGAGAATTTCTACATGCTGGGCAGCATGGGACTTGCGTTTCCGATCGCGCTTGGCGTCGCACTGGCGCAGCCGAAGCGCCGCGTGTTCGCGCTCGAAGGCGACGGCTCGCTGTTGATGCAGCTCGGCTGCCTCTCGACCATCGCAACGCTGGCCCCGAAGAACTTGACCATGGTGGTGATGGACAACGGCATCTACCAGATCACGGGCAGCCAGCCGACGCCGGCCGCCGGCCACACCGACATCGTCGCGGTCGCGCTCGCCAGCGGGATCGCGAACAGCTCCTGGGCCGCCGACGAGGACGATTTCGAGCGGCTGATCGAACAGTCGAAACAGGCCTCCGGCCCGACCCTGATCGGCGTCCGCATCGACGACAAGCCCGGCACCGGCACCACCCGCCGCGACCCCGTGCAGATCCGCGAGCGGTTCATGAGCGGGATGGGGGTCAGGCAGTTGCTGTAGGACAAGCTGCCGCGACATCTCCGCCCGTCATTGCGAGCGTAGCGAAGCAATCCATCTCTCCATACACGCTGAAAGATGGATTGCTTCGTCGCTTCGCTCCTCGCAATGACGGCAACGTCGCTCAATTCAACCTCAACTCCGTGATGTGCCGCGGATCCGGCGCGAGTTCGCCGCGTTCGACGCGCTTGACGATGTCGGTCAGCGCGGCGTTGGCATTGCACGCGAGGCCGAGCTTCTCGCCCTCGCGCACCACAAAGCCGTTGAGGAATTCGATCTCCGTGCGGCGCCCCTTCTGCATGTCCTGGCCCATCGAGGGGCGCTGTGCGGATGAGGTGCGCTTGGCATCCTTGAAGCGCTGCTCGTCGCAGGCGCGCGTCGCGGCCTCGTCGCCCTCGCCGGCCCGCGCGATGGTCTCGGGCGGCAGATGCAGGATCTCTTCCAGCTGATAGCCCTGCGCCTGGCCGACGCGGATCGCCTCGCTGCCGAGCCGCGTCGAGAAGCGGCGCAGCGGTTCGCTTTGCAGCACCTCACCGCCCGCTAGACCCGTGCAGGCCGACAGTCCGTTGCCCATCACGTTGGCGACGAGCTTGGACCAGCGTTCGCCCCAGAGATTGGAGGTCACCTTTGCGCTATCGGAGTAGCCGACCAGCCGGCAGACTTCCTCCGCCCGCGCGGTGATGCGGCCATGTACCTCGCCGGCGCGAAACACGGTATGCGCGGCGCCACCCTTGCCGGCGCCTCGGTGGATATGGCCGGGCTCCGGCAGATTGACGGTGATGCTGCTTGCGATGCAGCCGAGTGTCTTGCCCCAGCCGACGATGCCGGCGATCGTCTCCTCGTTCATGCAGTTCTGCAGCGACACGACGTAGCCGTCGGCCGCCAGATATTGCCGGATCAGCATCGTCGCCCAGGCGGTGTCGTAGGACTTCATGCAGACGAAGGCGATGTCGACCGGCTTCTCCTTCGCCAGCTGCTGCGCGTCGGTGACATCAAGCGCGCGCACCGGCACCGAGAACTCCACAACATCCATCGCGTGCGTCACGCGCAGTCCGTGCTTGCGCATGTGCGTGACATGCTCGGGCCAGGGATCGATGAAGGTGACGTCCTCACCCGCCTGAACCATATGCGCACCGGCATAGCCGCCGACCGCACCCGCGCCGACGATCGCGATCTTCCGACCCATGTTTCCACCCTGCTCTTGAGGCGGCCGCTGGCTGCGCCCGCTTGTTGCGGACCAGTCTAGGGGATCGGACCGTCAGGCCAACCAGGCGCCTCATGAAAAAAGCGGGCCTGTGCCATGCCGGTATTCATGGGACCACGAAAATCCCCGCGGGCGATTTGCCCGCGAGGATTATGTTTCTCCACATCTGTCATTGCGAGCGAAGCGAAGCAATCCACGCTTCAGCATATGTGGCGCGATGGATTGCTTCGTCGCTATCGCTCCTCGCAATGACGGGAAATAAACGCGATCAATCGATGATCTTGACAATCCGGCGGGTGCGCGGCTCCACGATCACGCGCCGGTCATTGACGATCGCGTAGCGATATTCGGTGTAGCGCGGCACCGGACGCAGCACGACGGGGTCGGGCAGCGGCTCGCCGACCACGACGCGTTCGCGCACCACGACCGAGGGTTCGTCACGCGGGATCGAGGTGATCACCGCATTCGGAATCTCGAGGCCGGCACCGACCGCAGCACCAACGGTGCCGCCGACGATCTCGCCAACCGGGCCTGCGATCTCGCCACCGGTCCGCGCACCGTTCGCGGCACCCGCCGCAGTCGTGGACTGTGCGAACGCCGAACCGGACGCGAGCAGCGATACAGCAGCAACAAGGGAAACAGCAAAACGCTTGTTCATCATTCTCCTCCTCCGAGCTATGAGACGCCCCTTCAACATCGCAGGGAACGAGACGTTCCAGTTCCAACTCGGCAACTTGCGCGCAAATTCCAGTTCCGCAGCAACTCGCTTCAGTTCCGGCACAAACGAAAATGCTGCTCCGGATAATGTCCGAAGCAGCATTCATCGTTGGTTCAGATTCAGAGATGGTTCAGAGCAGGAGCGCGCTGCGCGCCGTTCATTCCGGCGGTTTTTGACCGGCTCGTCGTCTTGGCGTTCGCCGTCTTGGAGGTGCTTTCGCAGGGGCGTCAGCTGAAGGTTTGATGCGGATTCGCGTCGTCCCGCCCTTGGGCTGCTCGATCTCGAACGCGTTTGTCCTGCGCACCAGCTCGCTCAGGGTGCGGAAGCCGTAAGTCCGTTGATCGAAATCCGATGCCAGATTGGCCAGTTGCCGTCCGACCTCGCCAAGCGTCACCCAGCCGTCCTCGCTCGCCATCTGGCCGATCACCTTCTTGAGGATGGGCGTGGCGGCGTCCGGCGGCTGCAACGGCTGGGCACGCACCGCCGCGTCCTGATTGCTCGTCACGCCGCCGCGCAAATTCTCGGTATAGACGAACCTGCGGCAGGCCTGCCGAAAACTCTCCGGCGTCTTCTGCTCGCCGAACCCGAAGACGTCGATGCCGTGCTCGCGGATGCGGGCGGCAAGCCGGGTGAAATCGCTGTCCGACGACACCAGGCAGAATCCATCGAACCGGCCGCTGTGCAGCAGGTCCATCGCGTCGATCACCAGGGTGATGTCGGATGCATTCTTGCCGGTCGTATAGGCGAATTGCTGCTGCGGGATGATGGCGTGCTTGGACAGAATGTCGGCCCAGCCCTTGGACCTCGGATTGGAGAAGTCGCCATAGATGCGGCGCACGCTGGCCTCGCCGATCTTGGCGATCTCCTCGAACAGCCCATCGGCGATCCTTGCAGATGCATTGTCGGCGTCGATCAGGACCGCCAGACGGGGCGAACGGAGTTCGGAAGGCATGGCGTCTCTCTGCTGGGATACGATGGATCAAGATGCGCGCACAGTTCCGGAACCGGCGCAGCCGCCGCATCGGAGCACATCGTGCGTCCCAAGCATAGGGTCGGTGGCATTGCCGGGACTTTCGCGGCGAATGCACCCTTGGGTGTGGTCAGATCACCTCGCCCATATCGATCGCCCGCCTGGCGAACTCGATGGCCTTCTCGGCGGTGATCGCATCCGCTGTGGTCGTCGCCTCGTCGCGCACCGACGGCGGAGACGCGATCCGGATCTTCTTGCCGTTCGACCGGCGGATGGTCGCGCGCCAGCGATCGACATCGCGCCGGTAGGCATCGATGACAAAATCCCGATAGGTGACGCCGCTCATGAGCGGCTGAAGCGACGCCGCTTCGAGACCGGCCGGCCGGCTTGCGACATCGCGCACCAACTCGACAATCATCACGACCGCATGCTCACGCGCGGCACCGGTCGCGTCCCTCAGCAGATAGCTCACCGCTGCGCCGATCTGCGCCCTTGCGCGATCGTCGCTCGCAAAATCCAAATCGACCTGAACTGACATGATGGGGAAAACGCCTCCTCCGGACCCGCTATCGGATACCTCCCGGCATCCGGTACACTGCAACAGGAAGACCTTTAGTCGGCCCCCCATTAAAGCCGGATTATCGGACAGGCCCCGATTTCTCGGATGCCGCTAACCGGGCTTTGATGCCGCCTCGGAAGATGTCCGAAGCGGCATCGAACGTCGATCAGGTCACAGCAGGCCCGCGCTCCGCGCCGATTCGTCCCCGGCCCGGTCGGGCGCCGCAGGCCGGCCCACGCTGCCAATTCGCGCGTGATCACCAATTGACATATCACTGCTATCCGTGTGACATTTTATAGAACGGGCCGACAAGAGCCCGGCAACGTCCACTTGGGGAGGACAGCATGACCGTTTCCGACGTCACCGCATCGGCCGGAAGTCGGGCTCCGGCCGCCGTCGCGCGCACCGCGCAGGCGCAGCAGGTCGCCGACATCGCGGCACGGCTCGAACGCCTGCCGCTGACCTCCTATCAGCGCTGGATCTTCGGCATCATCGCGACCGCATGGTTCTTCGACAGCATGGACCTGGCCGCGCTGACCTTCGTGCTCGGCTCGATCCGCCAGACCTTCGGCCTGTCGACGGCGGAAACCGGGCTGCTGTCCAGCATGAGCTTCCTTGGCATGTTCGTCGGCGCCGCGTCCGCCGGCCTGCTGGCCGACCGTTTCGGCCGCGCCCGCGTCTTCCAGGTCAGCATGATCTTCTGGGGATTGGGCAGCCTGTGCTGCGGCCTCTCGACGACGGCGACCGCGCTCGGCGCATCCCGCCTGCTGCTCGGCTTCGGCATGGGCATGGAGTTTCCGGTCGCGCAGTCGATGGTCTCGGAGATCATGCCGGCCAAGAACCGCGGCCGCTACATCGCGTTCCTCGAAGGATTTTGGCCGCTCGGCTTCATCGCGTCGGGCCTGTTGACCTACTTCGTGCTGCAGGTCGCGGACTGGCGCTGGGTCTTCATCCTGCAGGCGATCCCGGCCGTGTTCGTGCTTATCGTGCGACGCTACGTTCCGGAATCGCCGCGCTGGCTCGCGTCCCACGGCTATTCCGAGCGCGCCGAAGCGACCGTGCGCGACATCGAAAGCAGGGTCCGCGATCGTTTGGGCAGCAAGGAACTGCCGCCGGTGGTTCGCCAGGCGGCCGCGCCCGCGTCGGAAGTGACCGGCCTGAGGACGCTGTTTTCGGGCATCTACGCCAAGCGGACCACGATGTTGTGGACCTTGTGGTTCTTCGCCCTGCTCGGCTTCTATGGTCTGACCACATGGCTCGGCGCGCTGTTGCAGGCCAAGGGCTTCCCGATCACCAAATCGGTATTCTACACCATCATGATCTCGCTCGCGGGCATCCCCGGCTTCCTGGTCTCGGCTTGGCTCGTCGAATCCTGGGGTCGCAAGGCGACGCTGGTGATGAACCTGCTCTGCGGCGCGATCGCCTGCCACTTCTATGGTTCGGCGGCGGACCAGACCCAGCTCATCCTTGCCGGCCTCTGCATGCAGTTCTTTCTGTTCGGGATGTGGTCGGCGCTCTACGCCTATACGCCTGAACTGTACCCGACCCATGTCCGCGCCACCGGAACCGGCTTTGCCTCTGCTGTCGGCCGAATCGGGTCGCTGATCGGCCCCTATGTGATCGGCGTAATCTTGCCTGCGGCGGGACAGAGCGGCGTGTTCGCGCTGGGCGCCGGCGCGTTCGTGGTGGCGGCGCTGGCGGTGCTGTTGCTCGGCGAGGAAACCCGCGGCCGGACGCTGGAGAGCATTTCGCACTGATGATGCTCGCTGTTCGCTGCACGCAACCGGATTCGGTGTAGCGCCGATCGGAGCGGCCTTGTCAGTGCCATCAGGGCGTGTGAGATATCTGCTGTATAGCAGCACGCAAGATCCCGATGGCCGATTCGAGCAAACGATCCAGCACGGTGCGCGCCCGCGCAGCAGGAAGCCGCCGGCCGGCGCGGCCATCGTCCGCTGCTGCCGGCAAGCCACGCGCTGCCGCGCAGGCCATGCTCCCGCAAGCCGATGTCACCCTCACCGATCGCGCCTATGCCGAGCTGGAAGAGCTGATCGTGACGCTGCAACTGCCGCCCGGCACCGCGCTGTCCGAGCTCGTGCTCGCCAAGCGGCTCGACATCGGCCGGACCCCGATCCGCGAGGCGTTGCAGCGGCTGTCGCGCGACGGCCTCGTCAACATCCTCGCCCGCCGCGGCGTGCTGGTATCGGAGATCGACCTGCGCGCCCAGCTCCGTCTGCTCGAGGTGCGGCGCGAGCTGGAACGGCTGATGGCGCGCGGCGCCGCCGAGCGCGCCACCACCGAGCAGCGCAAGCAATTCTCCGAGATCGCCGCCGGCATGCGCCGCGCGTCGGAAAAATCCGACGATCTGCTGTTCATGCGGCTGGATCACCAGTTCAACACGCTGATCTCGGCGGCGTCGCGCAACGAGTTCGCCTCCCGCGCCATGGGCCTGATGCACGGCCTGTCGCGCCGCTTCTGGTACCAGCATTACAAGGAAGCGGCCGACCTGCCGCTTGCGGCGCGGCTGCATGCCGATGTCGCTGAAGCCGTCGCCGAGCGCCGCGTCGACGCCGCGGGCGCGGCCTCCGACAGCCTGATCGACTACATCGAGAGTTTTGCGCGTTCGACGCTATAAGCGTTCAGAACTCGACGACCGTGCGGATCGACCGTCCGCGCCGCAGCACCTCAAAACCATCATTGATGCCGTCGAGGCTGCAGCGGCCGGTGATCAGTTCGTCGAGCTTGAGCCGGCCGTCGAGATAGGCCTGCGCCAGCAACGGAAAATCGCGCCGTGGCCGCGCGCCGCCGTAGCTCGAGCGGCGAAATCGCTTCTCGCCCATCAACGCGCCCCAGCGGAAACTCACGTCTTGCGTGACGTCGATCTTGCCGAGCCAGATCACCTGACCGCCCGGCCGCACCGCCTCCGCGGTCTGCCGAAATGCCTGGGGATGGCCTGCCGCCTCGAGGATGACGTCGGCCCCTCGTCCGTGCGTCGCCTCCTTGGCGAACTGCACCGGGTCTTCGCGCGCCGCGTTGACGGTGTGGGTGGCGCCGAGTTGCCGCGCCAGCGCAAGCTTTGCATCATCGAGGTCGACCGCGATAACAGCGCCGGCGCCGGCGAGCCGGGCGCCCTGCACCGCCGCCAGCCCGACCGCACCGCAGCCAGTGACCATCACGATATCGCCGTGGCCGATGGCGGCGACGTTCAGCGCGGCGCCAACGCCGGTCATGACGCCGCAGCCGATCAGGCAGGCGCGATCGAACGGGATGTCCTTCGGCACGACGATCGCCTGCTGCGCCGGCAGCACGACATATTCCGAGAATGCGCCGAGGAACATCAGATGCGCCAGGCTGCCGCCGCCCGCGAGCTGCGCCTTCGACGCGCCGTCGAAATGCACACCTTCCGCGCCCCTGGCGAGGTAGGTCTCGCACAGGATGGGTTGCGCGCGGTCGCAGTGAAAGCAATGCCCGCAATGCGGATTCCAGGACAGGATCACATGATCGCCAACGCGTACGTCACGCACCGCGCTGCCGACCTCCTCGACCACGCCGGCCGCCTCGTGCCCGAGGATCATCGGCAAGGGATAGCGCAGCGATCCGTCGATCACCTCCAGATCGGTGTGGCAGAGCCCCGCGGCACGCACCTTCACCACGACATCGGTCGGCGTGGGCGGCGCAAGCGAAACGCGCTCGATGGAGAGCGGCGTTCCGCTTTGATGCAGCACCGCCGCGCGACAGGTCAGGGTCATCTCATATTCTCTCGCCCGGAAATCCGCGTGGGTTAGGCCGTTGGTCCGGACCGCAGCGCCGCGACCGCCTCGTCGAGATCGGCCGAGGAGAGCTCCCATTCATTGCCGAAATTGGCGACGATGCGCCGCATGAAGCTCTGGTGCAGCGCCTTCGCCGCAGCCGCGTCGTGCAGATGATCATAGAGCAGCGCGAAGGCCAGCTGTGCCGGCTCGGGCCCCTCATAGCTCCATTCAAAACCGTGCTCGGTGAGCCGAAGCTGGTCGTAGTGCGGTGACAGCGGCTCCCCGTCGACCAGCACGGAAATGCCGTCGATGGTGCGGTCCCCGGCATAGCTCGCCATCGGAGTCTCCCTGTGCTGCAGCATCATGTCAGGATCCCGGTGGGCGCATCTTGAGGTCCTTCTTGACGACCTCGGGGAAGATCCACATCGCGACCGTGGCGAATACGCCGAGGAAGGCGACCGCATAGCTCGGTCCCTGCTGTCCGAGATAGACCATGAAGAAGTACCCGCAGGCGGCCGTGGCGAGGCACGCCAGCGACAGCATCAGCTTGATGTGGCTCGGCATCGAGACCTCCCCTTAGATCCACATGTGGAACGATGGTGCAGCCACGCCGACCAGCAGCGCCAGCGCCGCAATCATGGCGCAGCAGGACAGCCGCAATCCCGCGCGTCCGTCGCGCCACCAGTCCGGCAAGGCCTGAAACAGCCCCGGCAGGAACAGGAACAGCACACCACCCACCACAACGACGGTGGTCCAGCGCAGCTCGACCAGGGCGAATGCCAGCGTGCCGGCGAGCAACATCGCCCATAGGGCGGTCGTCATCGTCACCGCCAGAACCGCGCGTCCACGCAACGGATACATGCCGGCGAGCTGCAGGAAGCCGATGCAGCAAACGCTCCACAGCAGGCCGAACCAGGCGAGGCCGGCGAGATTGGGTTCAAGCTGCGGCATGCGGCACCGATTGCTCCTTCACCGCGACCCGCGGCGTCCGCGCCGTGCGTCGCATGTCGGTCTTCACGTAGCGCGTGCTGTAGCCGTTGAAGACGTGGCCCAGCAGGCCGCGGTTGAGATCGGAGGTGCCGAACACATAGTCCATCACCGGGAAGGTCAGGTTCATGTTCCGCTCCATCATGATCGACTGGTTGTGATGGGCGGTATGATGCCGGCGGATGGTGTTGACGAACGGCATGTTGCGCACGAAGGCGTTTTCCTCGACGTGGCAGCAGAAATGCATGAATTCGTAGATCAGATACATCGACGTGGTGGTGGTGATCAGCAGCCAGCCGGTATTGGCCGAGATCACGAGGCCGGCGACGATCGCCGGCGGGATCGACATCAGGGTGAACACCACCAGCGCATAGGGCGGGAAGAAGGTGACGCGCCAGTCGTGATGATCGGCGAAGCGCATCTCCTCCTCGGTGAAGAACTGATGGTGCATCAGGGTGTGGCGGCTGTAGATCGCGCGCAGCAGCGGCACATTCGACGGCCGGTGCATGACGAAGCGATGCACCGCCCATTCGAAGAAGTTTGCAATCAGGAACACCGCCGGAATGGTGAGGTATTCCCACCATTTCACGTCGTGCACATTGGCCAGATAGACGTACAGCGCGGTGAAGCCGATCGTGTAGATCAGCACGACGTGCAGCCAGCCATTGTACCAGCCCACCACGCGCTCGCGGTAGGTCGCGCGATATTTGCGCTGGCGGTCGGTCATCCCTGTTGCAGCCAACTCCATCGCGGCGTCCTCCATCATTCTTATCTGACATATCAGTAGCACATCAGATGCGAAAGGCAAGCTGCCTTGGTGGGCGGCATGCGATCGGGAAGCAGGGACGGCGCGCGGAACCCGCGCAGGACGGAGCAGCAAAGCCCGGGCTGGTTTCGAACGATCGGGCTGCTATCGCCCTCCCCGCCCACCTCGGCGGCAAGGCTCAGACAGGAGCCAAATAAAAAGCCGCCCCGGACGATGTCCGAGGCGGCCTCTGATCTTCGACAGATCAGACGATCAGAGCAGTCCCGCGCCGCGAGCCCACTTGTACTTGGCGCCCAGCACCTCGACCGGCAGCTCGGTCGAGTAGGCGTAGGCCGGAATGCCGTTCTGGTAGAGATATTCGGCGGCTTCCTCGACTTCGACGTCGCCGGCGAGCGAGGCGACGATCGGCTTCACGAAGCCCTTGGCCTCCATCTCCTTCTTCACCTCGACCATATTCCGGGCGAACACCATCGGCGGCGTCACGATGGTGTGCCAGTAGCCAAGGATCAGCGCGTGGATGCGCTCATCGGAGAGACCGAGCTTCACCGTGTTGACATAGGTGATCGGCGGCTCGCCGCCGGTGATATCCACAGGATTTCCGGCCGCGCCGAACGGCGGGATGAACTTGCGGAACGCCGCATCGAGATCCGGCGGCATCTGCATCAGCGACAGGCCGTTGTCGACGACGGAGTCCGATAGCAGCACGCCGGAGCCGCCGGCGCCGGTGATGATCAGGACATTCTCGCCCTTCGGTGTCGGCAGCACCGGCACGCCGCGGGCGAATTCCAGCAGTTGCCGCAGCGAACGCGCGCGGATCACGCCGGACTGCTTGAACACGTCCTCGTAGATCTTGTCGTTGCCGGCAAGTGCACCGGTGTGCGACGACGCCGCCTTCGCACCAGCCGAGGTGCGGCCGGCCTTGAGCACGACCACCGGCTTCTTCTTGGAGACCCGCTTGGCGGCCTCCGCGAAGGCACGGCCGTCCTTCAGGTCCTCGCAGTGCTGCGCGATCAGATTGGTGTTGGGGTCCTGCTCGAAAAAGGCGAGCAGATCGTCCTCGTCGATGTCGGACTTGTTGCCGAGGCCGACGATCGCCGACACGCCCATCTTGGCCGAGCGCGAGAAGCCGATGATCGCCATGCCGATGCCGCCCGACTGCGACGACAGCGCCGCATGGCCCTTGACGTCATAGGCGGTGCAGAACGTGGCGCAGAGGTTGGCCGGCGTGTAGTAGAAGCCGTATATGTTCGGCCCCATCAGGCGGATGTTGTACTTATTGCCGATCTCGACGATCTCGGCCTGCAATTCCGGCGCGCCGGCCTCGGCGAAGCCCGAGGGAATCAGCACCGCGCCGGGGATTTTCTTCTCGCCGCACTCGACGAGCGCTCCGGCGACAAATTTCGCGGGGATTGCGAACACCGCGGTGTCGATCACGCCGGGCACGTCCTTGACGCTCTTGTAGGCCTTGTAGCCGAGGATCTCGGCGGCCTTCGGGTGGATCGGATAGATCTCGCCCTTGTAGCCGCCGTTGATGAGGTTCTTCATCACCGAGTTGCCGATCTTGCCGTCCTCGGCGGAGGCGCCGATCACGGCGACGCCCTTCGGCTGCATGATGCGGCTCATCGCGGCGACGATCTCTTCGGTCGGGCGCGGCGCCGGACGCGGCTTGTAGTCGAAGTCGACGACGATGCGGACGTCGGCGGCGATCGCGTTCTTGTTGGTGGCGAACACCGGATTGAGGTCCAGCTCGACGATCTCGGGGAAATCGCTGACCAGCTGCGATACCTTGACGATGACGTCGGCGAGCGCCTCGCGGTTGACCGGCTCGCCGCCGCGCACGCCCTTCAGCATCTCATGCGCCTGGATGCCGTCGAGCATCGACAGCGCATCGTCCTTGGTCGCGGGCGCGAGGCGGAAGGTGATGTCCTTGAGGATCTCGACCAGCACGCCGCCGAGGCCGAAGGCGACCAGCTTGCCGAACGAGCCGTCGGTGATCGAACCGACGATAACCTCGGTGCCGCCGCCCAGCATCTGCTGGACCTGGATGCCCTCGATCTTGGCATCGGCCTTGTACTTCTTGGCGTTGGCCAGAATGGTCTCGTAGCTCTTCTCGGCGTCCGCGGCGCTCTTGACGCCGACAATCACGCCGCCCGCCTCGGTCTTGTGCAGGATGTCGGGCGAGACGATCTTCATCACGACCGGGAAGCCCATGTCGGAGGCGATCCGCGCGGCCTCGGCGGCCGACTTGGCGACACCCTCTTTCGGCACCGGAATGCCGTAGGCGTCGCAGACCACCTTGCCTTCGGGCGCGGTGAGGCTCGTGCGCTTGTCGGCCCTGACCGCATCGAGAATTTTGCGGACCGCATCCTTCGAATTTGACATTGGCTTCCTCCTGGGACAGATTTCGTGGCATTTGGTATGCCAAAAACGTAATTGTCAAGGTCGGTCGATGCTCAAAAATGCCGAAAAATATGGGCAGCTTGACATTCTGGTATTTGGCATGCCAAAAATCTAAGGTACTTTCTTCTGCTAAGAAGACGTCTCCAAGAGGAGGAGACGAGTCGTGCCAGAACCGAAACAGACCAAGGCGTCGCCCACTATGGCTGACACAGATATTGCCATCGTCCGGATCGCCCCGGAGACGAGCTTCAAGAACAAGGCCTATGAGGCCTTGAAAGAAGCGATCCTGAAGATGGACATCTACGCGACGCCGGAGCCCGTGATGCTCGACGAGCGCGCATTGTCCGAGCGTCTCGGCGTCAGTCGCACGCCGATCCGCGAAGCGATCGCGATGCTCGAGCAGGACGGATTCGTGAAGACCGTGCCGCGCCGCGGCATCGTCGTGGTCCGCCGCACCAAGGCCGAGATCGTCGACATGATCCGCGCCTGGGCGGCGCTGGAGAGCATGGCGGCGCGCCTGATCACGACGACCGCGCGCAAAAAGGACATCTCGTCGCTACGCGACTTCTTCAAGGACTTCAGCGACGATCGCCTGCCGCAGGATCACGTCGAGGAATATTCCAAGGCCAACATCGCCTTCCACCAGGCGCTGATCTCGCTGTCGGAATCGCCTGTTCTGGTCGACCTCACCAATGACCTGCTGCTGCATGTGCGCGGCTATCGCCAGCTCACGATCGGCCGCAAGGACCGCACCGCGACCTCGCTGCCCGAGCATCTCGGAATCATCGAGGCGCTGGAAGCGCGCGACACCGAGCTCGCCGAAAAGCGCGCACGCGATCACACGCTCGGCCTTGCCGCGTATGTCGAGGCGCATGGTCAAGAATTATTCACGTAGAGAACCGTTCACGTAAGTTTGAGAGTCCACACCCGCTTCAGACGACAATCAGATCGTCCGAACCAAGAACGATCAGGGAGACGATGCCGATGCTGAATACCGCTACGAAGTCCGAGGCACCGGGCACCGAGCAGGAACTAACCGATGGCTTCCACCTCGTCATCGATGCGCTTAAGCTCAATGGCATCGACACCGTCTATGGTGTGCCGGGTATCCCGATCACGGACCTGGGCCGCATGGCCCAGGCGGAGGGCATTCGCGTGCTCTCGTTCCGCCATGAGCAGAATGCCGGCTATGCGGCCTCGATCGCCGGCTTCCTGACCAAGCGCCCCGGCGTCTGCCTCACGGTGTCGGCGCCCGGCTTCCTCAACGGCCTCACCGCGCTTGCCCACGCCACCACCAACTGCTTCCCGATGATCCTGATCTCGGGCTCGTCCGAGCGCGAGATCGTCGATTTGCAGCAGGGCGACTATGAGGAAATGGATCAGCTCGCGATCGCCAAGCCGCTGTGCAAGGCGGCGTTCCGCGTGCTGCACGCTCAGGATATCGGCATCGGCCTAGCGCGCGCGATCCGCGCCGCGGTGTCGGGCCGTCCGGGCGGCGTTTATCTCGATCTGCCCGCAAAGCTGTTCGGCCAGGTCATGGACGCGGCGGCCGGCGAGAAGTCGCTGGTCAAGGTGATCGATGCCGCGCCGGCGCAGCTCCCTGCCCCGTCGGCGGTCAAGCGCGCGCTCGACGTGCTGAAGAACGCAAAACGTCCGCTCATCATCCTCGGCAAGGGCGCGGCCTATGCGCAGGCCGACGAGGCGATCAAGAATTTCGTCGAGAAGAGCGGCGTGCCGTTCCTGCCGATGAGCATGGCCAAGGGCCTGCTGCCCGATCTGCATCCGCAATGCGCGGGTGCGGCACGCTCGACCGTGCTGAAGGAAGCCGACGTCGTCATGCTGATCGGCGCCCGCCTCAATTGGCTGCTGTCGCACGGCAAGGGCAAGACCTGGGGTGAAGCTCCGAAGAAGTTCATCCAGGTCGACATCGAGCCGAAGGAAATGGATTCCAACGTCGAGATCGTCGCTCCCGTGGTCGGCGATATCGGCTCCTGCGTGTCCGCGTTCCTCGACGCGATGGGCGCCAACTGGTCGGCCGCACCGAGCGACTGGCTCGCCACCGTGGCGAAGAAGCGCGACGACAACGTCGCCAAGATGGCGCCGAAGCTGATGAGCAATGCGTCGCCGATGGACTATCACGGTGCGCTCGGCGCACTGCGCACGATCATCACGGAACGTCCCGACACCATCTTCGTCAACGAAGGCGCCAACACGCTCGACCTCGCCCGCGGCGTCGTCGACATGCACAAGCCGCGCAAGCGGCTCGATGTCGGCACCTGGGGCGTGATGGGCATCGGCATGGGCTATTCGATCGCGGCTGCGGTCGAGACCGGCCTGCCCGTGCTCGCGGTCGAAGGCGACAGCGCCTTCGGCTTCTCCGGCATGGAGGTCGAGACCATCTGCCGCTACAAGCTGCCGATCTGCATCGTGATCTTCAACAATGACGGCATCTATCGCGGCACCGACGTCAACAGCGCCGGCGACGATCCGGCCACCACCGTGTTCGTCAAGGGCTCGCGCTACGACAAGATGATGGAAGCCTTCGGCGGCGTCGGCGTCAACGCCACCTCGCCCGACGAGCTGAAGCGCGCGGTCAATGCGGCACTGGATTCCGGCAAGCCGACCTTGATCAACGCCGTGATCGATCCGGCGGCGGGCTCGGAGAGCGGCCGCATCGGCAACCTCAATCCTCAGAGCGTTCTGAAGAAAAAGTAAGCAATCCCCTTCAACCCATTTTCCCTGCGGGTGCAGGGGTAGACCACAGTACGGAGCATACATTATGACCAAGGCGCTCAAGGGCGTTCGCATTCTCGATTTCACCCACGTCCAGTCGGGCCCGACCTGCACGCAATTGCTGGCCTGGTTCGGCGCCGACGTGATCAAGGTCGAGCGTCCCGGCGTCGGCGACATCACGCGCGGCCAGCTGCAGGACATCCCGAACGTGGACAGCCTGTATTTCACCATGCTGAACCACAACAAGCGCTCGATCACCCTCGACACCAAGAATCCGAAGGGCAAGGAAGTGCTGACCGCGCTGATCAAGCAGTGCGACGTGCTGGTCGAGAATTTCGGCCCCGGCGTGCTCGATCGCATGGGCTTCCCCTGGGAGAAGATCCAGGCCATCAACCCCAAGCTGATCGTTGCCTCGATCAAGGGTTTTGGCCCCGGCCCGTATGAGGATTGCAAGGTCTACGAGAACGTCGCGCAGTGCACCGGCGGTGCCGCCTCGACCACCGGCTTCCGCGACGGCCTGCCGCTGGTCACCGGTGCGCAGATCGGCGACAGCGGCACCGGGTTGCATCTCGCGCTCGGCATCGTCACCGCGCTGTATCAGCGCACCCACTCCGGCAAGGGCCAGCGCGTCACCGCGGCGATGCAGGACGGCGTGCTCAACCTCGCCCGCGTCAAGATGCGCGACCAGCAGCGCCTCGCCCACGGCCCGCTGAAGGAATACAGCCAGTTCGGCGAAGGCATTCCGTTCGGCGACGCCGTGCCGCGCGCCGGCAACGATTCCGGCGGCGGCCAGCCCGGCCGCATCCTGAAGTGCAAGGGCTGGGAGACCGACCCGAACGCCTACATCTACTTCATCACCCAGGCCCCGGTCTGGGAGAAGATCTGCGACGTGATCGGCGAGCCGACCTGGAAGACCGATCCGAACTACGCCAAGCCGCCGGCCCGCCTGCCGCGCCTCAACGAGATCTTCGCCCGCATCGAGCAGTGGACGATGACCAAGACCAAGTTCGAGGCGATGGAGATCCTCAACAAGGACGACATCCCCTGCGGCCCGATCCTGTCGATGAAGGAGATCGCCGAGGACCAGTCGCTGCGCGCGACCGGCACCGTGGTCGAGGTCGATCACCCGACCCGCGGCAAGTACATCTCGGTCGGCAACCCGATCAAGCTGTCGGATTCGCCGAGCGAGGTCGCCCGCTCGCCGCTGCTCGGCGAGCACACCGACGAGATCCTGCGCGAGGTGCTGGGCTTCAGCGATCACCAGGTCGCCGAGATCCACGACTCCGGCGCACTCGACCCGCCGCGCAAGCAGGCCGCCGAGTAACGGCTGCGCTCAATCAAGACACGAATGGCCGCAGGAAACTGCGGCCATTTTTGTTTGAGCCCGCCGTCTGCGCTCCGCGATCAATAGCGGATATTGATGAGATCAAGACCCTCATGATGGTGCGACCGGTCAACTTCTGCGCGCTGCGTCGGAAGTCCCTGACGCCAAAGGTATGCCGGACGAGCGCGTCGATCTCGCCGGCGCAAGATCCTGGATAAAATCTCTCAGCGCCTCGGTATCGAATGGCTTGCGGAGTATTTTCAGACTTGGCGGAGCGGCTTTTGCGGCATCGCTGTAACCGGTCGTAAGGGCTATCGGCAAACCGGGGTACCGCGACCGAACTTCTCTCGCGAGCCCGACGCCATCGATGGTCCCTGGCATGACGATATCGCTGAAGACGAGATCGATCCTTGTACCGGTATCGAGCAGCTTCAATGCCGCTTCGGCCGAATCTCGATAGATGGTTTCATAGCCCAGATGCTCGAACAGCGATGATGTCACATCCGCCACTTCGGGGCTGTCGTCGACAACGAGGACCGTCTGCCGCGGCGGCTGCCGTGGCCTTGCCCGGGCGGCGGCGAGCTCCTTGTTGGCGATCTGCTCGTCCGCACAGGACGGTAGATAGATTGTAATCGTTGTTCCTTGCCCAACCTTGCTGTCCGCCGTCACCGTCCCGCCCGCCTGGTGCGCAAAACCGTAAACCTGGGACAAACCGAGCCCGGTCCCCTTGCCGACCTCCTTGGTCGTGAAAAACGGATCGAACATCTTGGACAGAAGATTTGGCGGAATACCGGTGCCCGTATCGCCAAGTGTGATCGCAAAGAAGGCCTTGCCACGGCGATCGCCGCCGGTTTCCTGATTTGCGGTGACCGCGTGGACCGACAACGCGAATGTGCCGCCGCTTGTCATTGCGTCTCGCGCATTGACGGCAATGTTGACGATCGCAAGTTCAAGTTCGGCAAGGTCAACCTTGACCGGCGAAACGCCGTCGCCAACGTTCTCGTTGTACACGATGTTGCCACGCAGCGAGCTCTCGATCATGGTCCGCATGTTCTTGATGGACGCATTCAGATCGACGACCGTCGGGCTGAGATGCTGGTGACGAGAGAATGTCAACAATTGGCGCGTGAGACTCTCGCCCCGTTTGGCTGCGGTTTGTATGGCGTCGATGGCTTTTGGCAGTTTTGGATCAAGCAGGCGTTGAAATATCTGGGCGCTGCCTCCGATGATCATCAATAGATTGTTGAAGTCGTGCGCGATCCCGCCGGTCAGCTTGCCGATTGCCTCCATCTTCTGAGACATCGCGAGCTGTTCGCGCGCCTGGACCAGCTTTTCCTCCGCATCGCGGCGCTCCGTCGCGTCGCGCAGGATACTGATAAAACCGATCAGATTTCCTGCGTCATCATGGCTCGATGAGACTGAGCCCGTGATGAAAAACGGCGTACCATTCTTCCTGATACGCCAACCCTCTACGTCGTACTTGCCGCTTTCGATTGCCGACTCCAGCGCGTGTGTCGGAGAACCCGCGCGGCGTTCATCCGGCCGATAGAATATCCCGAAGTGCTTGCCGATGATTTCTTCCGAGCTGTAGCCGATGATCGTTTGAGCGGTGCTATTCCAGCTCGTCACGTGTCCTTCTCGATCAAGCGCAAAAATTGCATAGTCGACGACGCCTTCGATCAGGGTCTGGAAGTGCCGTCTAATGCTGTCGAGCGCCAACGCTTTCCGTTCAAGTTGGCCGTTCAGCTGGTCCTGGACGGAAAGCAAATGGGCCTCCCTGGCCTGGCGCGTCGCGCTTGCCGCGGCCAGGGCAAGAGGCGGCGCCGACACGATGATCGAAAGCACGAGCAGGGATAACAGCGCTCCGTTCGGATCGATTTTCGGAAATGGATCATTCCCCACCGAGAACCCCCACACGGCGGTTCCGATGAAAATGAACGCGGCCGTCGCCACGGTGCATCGATCGCCGCGCAGAGCGGCCCAGATCAAGGGCAGCAGAACCAGAAAGCCCAGAAGGCTCCGATGTGGCAGCAACACGTCGAGGCCGTTGCTGACGAGATCGCTACCGATCAGCGGGCTGTAAGCCGCGAGCCCGATCATACCGGCGAGAGCAGCGACCGTAATCGATTCCAACAGCGCCCATCTGGAAGCAATGCGTAAGGGCATCGTCGCCCAGAGCACGATGACCGGAGCAATCACCAGGGCGCCGGCAGCGTCCGCAAGCCACCAGGTCACCCCGGCCACGACGGAATCGGAAAAATTCGATTCGTTGGCGAACGTGAAGCCGGCCAAGGCGATGGCTGAACTGATCATCGTGGTCGGCGCAAAGGAAATGATTGCAAACTTTGCGACACCGGATGGTGTGGCAAACGTCTGGCGACCGTTCGACCAGCGGCCGATCAACCATGTCCCGGCACATGCGGCAAGGAGGCTGCCGATCCCGGCGGCGCCGAACTCCAGGAGCGATCGGTCGGCCATGAGATACGAAGAGATGGCCCCCACCACGATCGCGGGCCAGATCCGGTAGCCGCGCAGCAGGACCAGGGCGAGCGCAAGCCCGGTTGGTGGCCATAGCGGTGTCGCGGTTGGATTTATTGCGGGAAGGAACCGCGCGGATTCGGCAACGCCAGCATAAATTGCGGCAACTATCAGGATTTCGACCGCGTAGGTCGCAACGCTCCGCGCGTCGCCAAAAGCGAAAATCCCGGCCTTGGCGAACGTTGCCCTTTCCATCGCGAGCCTTTGCAGTGGGCATCTCAACAATGCGGACGCAGTTTTGACCAAAACATGGCCGCACGATCGTGAGTAGAGAGGCGCTAGGCAACTTCGGAACGAGAGGCCATCGGGCAGCACCGTTGACCTAACGGCGGTGGTACGCTACGCGCGCGGTGGTATCCGGACTACGAATCGATCCGATCCCGCCGCGTTTCGGTCGGATCATCAGCAATCATTTTCGCCGTTGGCGCAAGAACTCTCGCTGCCGCTCTCATGACCGCTTCGGGTCGGAAGCGAACCTGCGCCCCATCTGCATCTTATCTGGGCAAAACGGGCAAACCGCAGCCGTGATTTACGAGGGGCAGCGGAACTCTAACGGGGAAGCGGAGACACTAATCTGCTTCGCATCCTGAAATAGTCAGGGAGCGCCGGGAGGCGAGCGAACGGGCGTGTTCTGGAAGAACAGGATGGCCCATCGGTCGCCGATATCCCGGCAGATATAGCTCTGCGTCGCCTGAGGAGGGCTCTCCTGCCCCCGCCTCGCCGGTCCACCGCTGGTCGCGACGAGATAAAGCGTCTCCGACAGCGGGCGGATGTCGACGAGATCGACGAGGAGCCGCGATCCCTGAAGCTCCGTTGCGAAGGGCCGCATGTGAAACTCGGCGATCGCCGCGCGGCCGAGCAGGCGCGAACCGTTGAACGGGACGAAAATCGCGTCCTCCGCGAAGGCCTGCGCCAACCTGTCCGCGTCGTTGGTGGCCCAGGCGGCCTTGATATCGCCGAGCAATGCACTGATTGCGTTACGCGCCCGGTCAGCGGGCGCGGAAGTCTTGTCGCTCATTGTCAATGTTGCCCCTGCTTGCTGGCTGCTGCGATGCTGTCGAGCTGCGCGATCGTCTCGGGCGGCAGTTGCAGAGCGCCGGCTGCAAAATTCTGGTGGAGATGCGCGACCGATGACGTGCCGGCGATCAACAGCACGTTCGGCGCGCGCTGCAGCAACCATGCGAGCGCGACCTGACGGGTCGTTGCGCCGAGGCTCTGCGCGACGCCGTCCAGAATGGGCGAGTTGAGCGGGCGGAATCCGCCCAGCGGGAAAAACGGCACATAGGCGATCTGCCTGGCCGCGAGGTCGTCGATCAAGGCGTCGTCGATGCGATGCGCCAGATTATAGTGGTTCTGCACGCAGACGATGGCGGCGATCCTGCTGCCTTCTTCGAACTGCGCATGGGAAATGTTGCTGAGGCCGATATGGCGGATCAAACCTCGCTGCTGCAATTCGGCCAGCACGGAGAGCGGCGCTTCCACCGAACTGTCGTCGGGGCCGAATTGGCCGCCGAGGCGCAGATTGACGACATCGAGCACATCAAGGCCGAGATTGCGCAGATTGTCGTGCACGGCGTCGATCAATTCCTGCCGGGAGATCGCCTGGGGCCAGGATTTGTCCGGACCCCGGCGCGCGCCGACCTTGGTCACGATGGTGAGGCCGGCGGGGTAAGGGTGCAGAGCTTCCTTGATGATCTGATTGGCGATGTGCGGACCGTAATAGTCGCTCGTATCGATGTGGTTGACGCCGCAGCGGACAGCCTCCCGCGGAACGGCAAGCGCGGCTGAGTGGTCCTTGGGTGGCCCCCATACCATGGGCCCCGTCAACTGCATTGCGCCAAAGCCCATACGATTGAGCGTCAAGGTGGTGCCGGCGGGCGTGAAGGCGCCGCCTGAGGATATGGTGGTCGTCATCGGATCTCCGATTTCATGAACTTACATATGTTAGCTTACATACGTTAAGTTTACAGGTCAAGCCGAACGCGCGTAAGGTTACAGGCATCAGCCAAAGGAATCGGATGAAGGCGCGTCAACGGAATGCGAGAGGCGAAGGCGGACAATTGCGCGAGGACATCCTCATGGCCGCCATTACGCTGATCGAAAAAGCCGGCTCATGCGAAGGCGTTTCACTGCGCGCGGTCGCCAAACAGGCCGGCATCGCCGCGCCGTCGGTCTATCCGCACTTCGCCGATCGCGACGCGCTGCTGCTTGCGGTTCTGCAAAAGCTGTTCGATGAACTCGTCGAGCTGCGCACCAAGGCGGAAGAGGCAGCCGGCAGCGGTGCATGGGAGCGCCTGCGTGCCGGCGTCTTCGCCACAGTCCGTTTCGGGCTGGAACGGCCGGGCCATTACAAGATGCTTTACGAAGGCCGCGTGATATCCGGCCTGAGCGATCCGAAAGCAGCAACGTTCGGGCGTGCGATCCAGATCCGCGTGGTGGCGCTGATCAAGGATATCCTTGCGGCGACGCCCGGCCGCGAGGCGGAAGATGCAGAACGGCTGTCACTGCTGCTGTGGGCGGCGACCCACGGCGTGATCTCGCTCCAGATCAACAAGCCGACCTTGCGCTGGCCCAAGGCGACAGCCCTCGTCGAGGAGTTGATGCGCGCCCTGCTCCGGCCAGGCGCGGCTGCAAGCTGAGCAAGATGCGGCCTGGCGGCGCGGCCTTCCGGTCGATCACGCCGCGCGCGGCCATCAGGACAGCGCCTTCATCAGCAGGGTCGCGATCACGATCATGATTGCCCCTCCGACGCGCGTCGATATCTGGGCAAAGGCCATCAGCCCCATGCGATCGGCGGCTCCGAGGATGGCGACGTCGCCGGTGCCTCCCAGTCCGGAATGGCATGCCGTCACGACCGCAGCCTCGATCGGATACATGTTCAGCCACTTTCCGACGAAGAACCCGGACGCCGTCATTGCGAGCACGGTCGCGGTGCAGATCGAGATGTAGCCGGGATTGAACGACGCGACGAGCTGCTGCCACGACACAAGCAACGTCCCCATCGCGACCAGGATCGCAAAGGTGAGATTGGTCGACATGAATTTGTTGATCTGGTAGGCGCCGAGTTCCATCTCGGCGGGAAGCGTCCTCGTCAGCTTGAGGATGACGGCTGCGATGATCATGAGGATCGGTCCGGGAATGCCGGTGTACGGCGCCAGCACCATGCCGAGCACGAACAGCACGCACGACAGCACGATTCCGGCTCCGAGAAGGCCGAGATCGATCGGACGATCGGATCGCGCGGGACCGAGGATGCCTTCATCTCCGGTCTTGACCAGCATGCCCTGACCATTGAGGTCCCGTCGCTTCTCGCCCAGCCGAACAAGCAATCCGGCGGTGACGATGGCAACCACATTTCCCAGCAATGCCGCAGGGACCATCTGCGCGACAAGGTCGGCCTGCGGCTGATGAAGCATTTCCGAGTAAGCGATGGACAGCGGCAACACGCCTTCCGCCAGACCGCCCCCGATGATCGGTATGATCACGAAGAAGAACGTATCCCTCGGGCTGTGACCGAACAGCACGCCGACGGCGATGCCGATCGCGACCGCGCTCAGGGTCCCGATCAGCAGCGGAATGAACATCTTGAGAAAGCCCTGCACCAGGACGCGGTGGGGCATCCCCAGGATCGAGCCTGCGACGAGACAGGCGATGAAGAAATACTGAAAGTTGGCGGTACGAAACGTCGTCGTGATGGCCTTGAGGGCAGGCTCGGGCATCAGTCCGTAGCTGACGAGCGCCGCGGGAACGAACAGGCACAAGATCGCCGTGCCGCCGATTTGCTTCAGGACCGGAATGGTCTGGCCGAGCTTGCCGAGAAGGAAGCCAAGCAGCATCAGGACGGAAAGGCCACCGATCACGTCGTTCGGAAGCTTTCCCGAATAGACGGCGACCGCGCAGACAAACGCAGCGAATAGATAGACACCAATCGGCAACGGTCCGATCTTCAGTGCGGCAGATGCGGACGAGCCGGGCGAGTCCGTCGCATCGTTGAGTTTAACGGTCGTGTCGGTCAAGAAAGCCTCCCTCGATGGTTTTTTAGTCGTTGAGCATCGCCACGGCGCACGGCGTCCGGCTCAGAACATCCAGGGATTCTCAGCCCTGTGCCGGGCCTCGAAGGCGCGGATGTCGTCGGCAAAGGCGAGCGTGGAGCCGATCGCATCCCGTCCCGTGAGGAACGCCTCTTTCCTGGCGGCCTCGATCCCGAAGGGCACGCTCCGGCCATCGCCGCCCTCGATCCGGATGGTCTGTTGCTCGAGATCGACGGTGAGGCGGTTGCTTGCCGGATCGGAGACGGCATCGGCGAGAGCGCCGCACGTGGCCGCATCGAGGCTGATCGTGAGCAGGCCGTTGTTGGCGCAATTGTCGTTGAAGATGCCGGCGAACGTCGTGCCGATCAGGGCGCGGATGCCGAGTTGCTGAAGTCCCCATACCGCGTGCTCGCGGCTCGATCCGCAGCCGAAATTCGGACCGACCACAAGGAAAGAGGCGTCGCGGTATCCGTCCCGGTTCAAGACGAAGTCGGGGTTTGGCCTGCCCGCGTTGAAGCGAAGGAGATTGAAAACCCCCTCGCCGAGCCCGCTGCGATCGATCCCCTTGAGGAACATCTTGGGCATGATCACGTCGGTATCGACATTGGGCGTCATCATCGGCGCCGCGGTTCCGGTCACGCAATGGAACGGCGTCATTGCGCACCTTCCTTGATCAGGGCGCGCACGTCGGTGATGCGACCGGTGACGGCCGCAGCCGCGACCATCGCGGGGCTCATTAAATGGGTCCGGGCGCCGGGGCCCTGACGCCCCTCGAAATTGCGGTTGGTCGATGAAGCGGATCGCTGACCCGGCGCAAGAATGTCGTCGTTCATCGCAAGGCACATCGAGCAGCCGGACTGCCGCCACTCGACGCCGGCATCGATCAGGATCTGAGCGATCCCTTCGATTTCGGCCTGCACTCTGACCTGCGTCGAGCCGGGAACGACGATCGCGCGAACACCCGTCGCGACATGGCGGCCTCGGAAAACCTTTGCTGCCTCGCGCAGGTCCTCGATGCGGGAATTCGTGCACGAGCCGATGAAGGCGAAATCGATCGGGACCGATTGAATCGGCGTGCCCGCCTGCAACCCCATATAGCTCAAGGCACGGACGGCAGCGGCGTTGTTTTCCGGATCCGGCACCTGACCGGTGACCGCGATCGCCTGATCGGGACTGGTGCCCCACGTCACGACCGGCGCGACCTCTCCGGCGTCGACCGTCATTTCGCGGTCGAACCGGGCGTCGGGATCGGAGCCAAGCTGCAACCAGGCGCGGGCAGCACGGTCCCACATCTCGCCTTTTGGAGCCCGCGGCCGTCCCTCGAGATAATCGAGCACCTTCTGGTCGGGCGCGATGACGACGCCGCGTGCGCCGGCCTCGACGATCATGATCGACATCACGATGCGCCCCTTCGACGCTCATGTCGCGCACGGCGGGCCCCGCGAACTCGACCGCATAGCCGGTCGCACCGTCCGCGCCGACGCGCCGGATGATCTCCATGACGATGTCCTTGGGCGTGACCCCGAGCGGCAGGTGCCCGGTCACGTTGATGCGCATCGTCTTCAGGCGACGGTAGCGAACCGTCGAGGTCGCCAAATAGTGCTCGATGTCGGAGGTGCCGATCCCGTAGCCGAGCGCGCCGAACGCGCCGTAGGCCGTGGTGTGGCTGTCTCCCGCAGCGATCACCATTCCCGGCATCACCAGGCCCTGGTCCGGCGCAACGACGTGCTCGATGCCTTGCCGGGGATCCATGATGTCGAAATACTCGATGCCGAAATCGCGCGCGTTCTCGGCGAAATAGTCGACCTGCCGCGCCGCGTCGGCGTCGGGCATCCGGCGCGTTCGACTTGCCGCAGTCGGATTGACATGGTCGACGACCATGAGGGCTGCCGACGGATTCCAGACCTTTCGCCCGGCGGCGCGCAGTCCTGCGAAAGCCTGCGGACTGGTGTACTCGTTGAGCACCGTGCGATCGACGTAGAGCAGAACGAGACCGTCGTCGTCGATCCGCCGCACCACATGCGCGTCGACCAGCTTGTCGTAGAGCGTGCGCCCCAGCATTCCGCCTCCCGAATGGAAAATCTGACTTTCGGCGAGGGTGCAGGCCTGGGTTCTGGAAATCCAATGTCACGTCATGATATGATTATGCAAAATTTGCATAAGCAGGCCGGATCATGGAAATCAATTGGCTGCACGACTTCATTGCGGTGGCGACGGCGCGCAGCTTCTCGCGTGCCGCGGAGGAACGAAATTCGTCGCAACCTGCGCTCAGCCGGAGAATCAAGGCACTGGAGCTATGGACCGGCGCAGCACTGTTCGAACGCACGACACATGTCGTGCATCTCACCGCTGCCGGCGAAGCTTTCCGCCTGACGGCTGAAGACATCGTGCGGCGGCTCGCCGCCTGCCGGCTCGAAGCGCAAGAGCTGGCGCGCGGCTCGTCCGATGCCCTGAAGTTCGCATCGACCAATGCGCTGTCGTTGACCTTCTTCCCGGATTGGCTTCGGCAGATCGAGATGGCGCTTTCCTTTGTGCCGAACGTCCAGCTCGTCGCCAACCATATGGAGGCCTGCGAGCGCATGCTGCTTGCGGGCGAAGTCCATTTCCTGCTTTGCCATCATCATGCGGCTGCTGCGACTACGCTGACGAATTCGCATTTCCTGTCGATTCACGTCGGCAATGATCGCCTGATACCGGCCTCCGTACCGGGCTCGAAGTCGGGCAAGGCTCCTCGATTCAGATTGCCCGGAACCAGCTCTGCGCCCGTGACATTCCTGAGCTTCAAGACCGAGTCGGGCATGGGAAGGATTCTGGATGCCGTCCGCTCGGCATCACCGCTGCAAGCGCATTTGAAGCCGGCATTCACCTCGCACCTCGCAAAACTCCTCGTCACGATGGTGCAAGCCGGCCGCGGGATGGCCTGGCTTCCGGAGAGCCTCATCACCGATCAGCTTGCGTCGGGCGAGTTGGTCGCGGCGGGCAGTCCGGAATGGCATATCCCGATTGAGATCCGGGTGTTTCGTCCGCGATCGCGGCTGACGCCCGCGGCAGAGGCGTTCTGGAAGCACGTTCAGGAGCGCCCGGCCCGGAATCGCGACGCCAAGGTCGCTCGTTTGCGCCGCGGTCGATCAAAGGGCGCGCACCCATAAACCTTCGTCGATGTCGGTTCGACCCGACACCGACCGCTTTTCTGCGATGACAACAAATGTCACGATGGACCAGAAGGCGACATCGCCGACGCGCCACAATTGTCGCCGGCGACTTCTTCGATTGAACTGCCTAGCCGTGCAGTTGCGAGTTGAGGCCGCCCCAATTGGGTGTACGTCGGGTTGCCTCAAGAGCGCCGCTCTGGGAATTACGACGGAATAGAAGGCCCTTCTGGCCCGAGAGTTCTTTGGCTTTCAATACTCGGCCATCTTCCAAAAGGATGCGCGCGCCGGCCGTGACATAACAGCCCGCTTCGACGATACAATCGTCACCCAACGCAATGCCGATACCGGCGTTGGCTCCGATCAGACAGCGCTCGCCGACTGTAATCCTCTCTTTCCCTCCTCCGGACAGAGTGCCCATGATCGACGCTCCGCCACCAACGTCGCTGCCGCTTCCGACAACCACACCGGCGCTTATCCGGCCTTCGACCATGCAGGGACCGAGCGTGCCCGCATTGAAATTGCAAAAGCCTTCATGCATGACGGTCGTGCCCGGAGCCAGGTAAGCCCCAAGCCTTACGCGATCCGCATCTGCAATTCTCACGTCCGCAGGCGTGACATAATCAGTCATGCGCGGAAACTTGTCGACGCCGGTCACCTCAAACGCAACGGCACGCCTTCGCGCTAAGATGCGCGCTTCCGATACACGAGAGCATTCACAGGGACCGAGCGTCGTCCAGGCAACGTTGGGCAACAGACCGAAGATTCCGTCAAGGTTCATGCAATTGGGCTGGACGAGCCGGTGGCTCAGGAGGTGGAGTCGAAGATATGCGTCGTGCACATCAATCGGCGCAGATGCAAGGGTGTCAATTTCTGTACGAATGGCAACGATATCGACATTGCGAATGTCGTCGTGTCGCGCATATCCGTCTGCCGACTCGCCCAGCGATCTGCTGATCTCGTCGCTCGCCAGCCGTACCGTTGCCGCCTTGCCGCTCTCCGCAACGAGGCGTAGCTGAAGAAACCAGGAATCCAACACGCGACCGTCAGCAGCAATCGTCGCAAATCCCTCGCCGCTCGCGCCCCTCAGCTCCATCGCCATTTGGATGTCTCCCACCACGATCCTGCACGTGGAGCATACGCGAGCGCTCGTAAAAATGGCAACGTCCGGGCTTTCAAACACGTTTGCTTTGGATCATTTTCGACGGATTCATCAGGGATCTGTCAGTTTGGCTGCGCCCCGCCGGCAATGCCGTGACGCGACCGATCACGCGCCGGATCAGCCGCCTTCGCCGCCATCGGCCTCGCCCTCGTCGCCCGGCACGTATTCCAGAATATCTCCCGGCCGGCAGTCCAGTTCGCGACAGATCGCCGACAGCGTCGAGAAGCGCATCGCCTTGGCCTTGCCGGTCTTGAGGATCGACAGATTTTGAATCGAGATGCCGATCGCGTCCGCGAGGTCTCCGAGGCGGCGCTTGCGCTTTGCGAGCATGACATCGAGGTTCACCACGATGGGCACCGGCATTCACCTCAGATCGTGAGCTCGTTTTCGGACTGCAGCAGGATGGCGTGCTCGAGCACGAATTTCAGCGCCATCAGGAAAACCCCGCCCGCGATGGTGCCGACGTCGACGTTGTAGCTCGGCAGGAAGAACTTGATGTCGCCGGTTCGATACAAGACATAGAGCACCGCATTGGTCGTGATCGTATCGACGAACGGCCAGGCCACCAGAAAGATCCCCATCCACCACACCCCCTGCAGCGTTTCGGACGCGAAGATCCGCCCGTTGGCGAATCGGTTGACCATGCGATGAAGGATGCCGATCAGCACGGCGTAAAACGATACCCCAAGCGCGAACAGCGACCAGAACAGCACCTGGCCCATGGTCGACATGGTCAGCGGGTTGGCGACGATGCTGGCGCACTTCGCCTGCTCGCCGCTGAGGCTTTCGGCGATCGCGCCCGCGGCAGTCGTAGTCCGGTAATAGGCCAGCCACAGCACCACAGGCAGCGCGGCCCAGATCGCCCAGAACGCCCAATCGAGCCGGCGAAACCAAAGCTGGCGCTGCTCGCGAACCGATTTCCTCATTGCACCCATCCGAATAATTTTTTGCCCTGCAGGCCGTTACGGCCTGAAAGCATCATGCTGCGGTAATGTTGTTGACTCAACCTTAAACGTGATTTATTTCATGTTTATCATGAAATTTTTCATGAAGAAGGTGGATGATGACGTTACCCCCAGATATTAACGGCCTCCCCAGGACCCTGAAACAGCTGATCCGCGCTCACCTCACGCGCCGCCTGATCGTGGCCGCGTTCCACATTCCGCTGCTCGGCAGCGCCGCCGATGCCGCCAAAGCCACTGACAAGGCCAGCGATCCGGCCGGCGTCTGGCTGACCCAGTCCGGTGACGCCAGGATCAAGGTCCAGCGCTGCGGTAGCGCGCTGTGCGGCCGCGTCGTCTGGCTGAAGGAGCCGACCGACAAGGCCACCGGCAAGCCGCAGCGCGACGACAAGAATGCCGATCCCGCGCAGCGGACCCGGCCGGTGATGGGCATCTCGCTCTTCATCAACATGCAGCCCGCAGGCCCGAACAAATGGGCCGGCAGGATCTACAACGCCGATGACGGCAAGACCTATGAAAGCTCGGTGACACTGGTTTCGTCGGGCACGCTAAACGTTCGCGGCTGCATGGGAACGCTATGCGCGGGCGAAGACTGGACGCGGTGAAGGGATCTGGCCCCGACCCTTCATCGGCCAAGAAGAAAAGCAAACCCAGTCACTCAAGGCCGCCCCGTTTGGGCGGCCTTCTTTGTGAAGGCGACGCCTCCATGGACGCCGCAGCAAGCCGCGTCAGCTCCCGGCTCGTTTGGCATTGTTGAGCACCTTGCGCGGCGTAGCCGGACCGCCGGCGGACAGCAATGAAAGCGGCGCCTGTCTCCCGCACCTGCCAGAGGAGAAATCAGAGATTCCAGCAAGCGAGCCGGATTCATCAAAGCAGACATCGCTTCCCTGATATGCCCTGCCCCCTCTCGTAGGGAAAGCATAGAAGAGCGACGGCTTGCGCGCGCAAACCGTCGCAACGTTCTGTTTAACGCAGTGAACCACCGTAACGCCGCCGCTCCTCGCGAATCTCTTCGGCGCCATAAGGCTGGCTGGCAGGATCGAACGATTTCCACCCGGCCTTTTGCCACGCGGCACTCCGGTCACGCAGGTTGACGGACGACTCGTCGAGTATCGTCTCAACGCGAGGCCGCTCCGCATCCGCTACGCGCGCTGACACGAGCGTACCTCCGCGACGAACCCCTTCCGCGTAGGTGCCCGCATCCTCCCTTGAAACGCCGGCCTCCGTGAGCGCTCCGACAATTCCGCCCGTAGCGGCGCCCGCGGCAGCACCGACCGCAGTCGCGGCCAGCCAGCCTGCTGCGACAACGGGCCCAAGGCCAGGGATGGCCAGCAAGCCGAGACCGGCAAGTAGGCCGGCGGCTCCACCCAACCCCGCACCGATGCCGGCGCCCTTGCCGGCACCTTCGGCGCGATGGTCGACACCATCGCGGTCACGATCCACCTTCTTGTCGGAACTGAACCAGCTGTCCGAATTATTGGCAACGATGCTGATGTCCGAATGAGGCACGCCCTCAGCCTCGAGCCGTCGAACAGCCTGCTGGGCGTCATTGTATTGGTCGTAAAGGCGAGAAATTGTAACGGTCATTTTGTATCCTCGTTACTTGTTACTTGGCCGAATTGACGTTGCCTTGAAAGTCGACGCTGACTGCCGTGGCCGATCCGCCTTTGCTGGCTTGGCCGCGCCAGACGCCGTTGTCGTCCTTCTTCAACTCGGTGACGTTTGCGTAGCCGGCATCCTCGATCTTCGATTTGGCTTGGCCTTCGGTGAAACTGTTGTGACCCGCGACAGGAGCATCGGAGTTGTTCTGACCGGCACTGTTGACCGCGTTGTTGTTCGGCTGGGACTGCGCCGGCGAATTCTGCGCCGAGGCCGGCAATGCCGTGGCAGCCGCCAATAAAGAAATGCAAACGAAGATTGATGGGCGTTTCATAATTTTCTCCAGGGTCTGAGGAGTGAGCCAAGCCGCCGTTGAAGCTTTGGTTCCTCCATCGCCGCGCGGCTTGCGATCCGGGTCTGAAGTAAGCCACGTGTCCCCCACGATGAGAGCTGCAAGTGCACCGCTGGCGCCGAGCAGCATCAACACGCTGGGACCGAGCTCGCAGCTTGCGCGGCCGCATCCCGTTACTCACGCCAATCGTCCATGAAGCTCAGTCAGCCCGTGGGAGGTTCGTTCCTATCCCGCCATGCCGCATCCCCTCGCGATGTTAGGAACCTATCGTTGCACCTCCTGTTGCGTCTGCACGACATGACCGGCACGGCGCCGCGGGAGCCGTCCTCGACAGGGTCAAGGCCGAAGATCGTCGATGGCGAAATCGATCCCAGCATTGCGGTCAGTCATCCGGCCGGTCTCGGCCTGAGCTGTGCAAGAAATTTCGCGACAAAGAACGCGACAAAGAAGTCGGCGTCATCAAGATCGCAATCGGACCAGGACGCAGATCCGCAAGCAACCCGTCTCCAGCAGCTGGCTTCGTCCAGCGAAAGTGTCACATGCGCATTCTGAAAAAACGTTCGCCATCGCTGGCGGTCAGCGCCGTTCGTGCTCTGAGGGAATATCCGATGGCATCCGCCGTTGTCGCGGCAGTCGGCTTGATGGCTGCCGCTGCGGTCGTCAATCAACGACTTGCCGACAAGGCGCAGCGCGATCATCCGCCACAAGGACGTTTCATCGAAATCGACGGCGTCCGCCTGCACTATGTCGAACGCGGGTCCGGCCGGCCACTGGTCCTGCTTCATGGCAACGGCAGCATGATCCAGGATTTTGAGACGAGTGGTCTCATCGATCTCGCCGCCAGGCACTATCGCGTAATCGTGTTTGATCGCCCGGGCTTCGGCTACAGCCTGAGGCCCCGCAATGTCGTATGGACCCCCGCGGCCCAGGCGGATCTCTTCAGGGACGCGCTTGCGCACCTGGGCGTCGACAAGGCGATCGTGCTCGGACATTCCTGGGGGGCTTCCGTTGCAGTCGCCTTGGCGAGCAAGTATCCTTCGATGGTCGAAGCGCTAATACTGGCGTCAGGATACTATTTCCCGACGGCGCGCCCCGACGCGATCATGGCGATGGCCGGGCCGGCAATACCCGGATTCGGCGATATCCTCAGTCACACAATCTCGCCGATCCTCAGCCGCCTGATGTGGCCCGCCATGCTGCGGCAGCTTTTCGGACCCAAATCCGTCCCGCATAAATTCGACCGCTTTCCAAAATCATTGGCCGTGCGTCCATCGCAACTTCGCGCCAGTGCCGCCGAAGCTGCGCTAATGGTCCCTGCGGCGATCCTGTCCGCGAAGACCTACGGTGAATTGGCCATGCCGGTCGTCATCCTGGCAGGCGAGGACGATCGCATCATCGACATCGACGAGCAGTCCGGCAGGCTGCATGACGAGATCAAGCACAGCAAGATGCACCGCCTCCCGAGAGCCGGCCATATGATTCAGCAGTCGGATACGGCCGACCTGATGGCGGCGGTCGACGAAGCCGCGGCGGAAACGCTGCATTGAGAGCGTTCTAACTTCGCAGCGGATCTGGCTGCGGCGCTAGTCGCAGTTAGGAACGTTCAACCGAACGTCCTGTTGGCCACGTGTCCTCCTGCCAATCATCAAAGGTCTTCCCATGTATCATCACGTCAAGAAGCTCATGTTCACGGTCCGGGTCGATGAACCCGATCCTCGGTTCGGCAACATGCTGCTGGAACAGTTCGGCGGCGCCAACGGCGAGCTGGCGGCCGCCATGCAATATTCCATTCAAGGCCTCAATTGCGAAGATCCAGATCGCAAGGACCTCCTGATGGACATTGGAACGGAGGAATTGAGCCACCTCGAAGTCGTGGGTTCCCTCGCACGCCTGCATCTGAAACCCTTGAAGTTCGACCGCGAAGCGGCGGAAGCCGATCCCTTGATCGCTATCGCCGGAGGCGGCGGCGTCAATCTGTTCAACTCGCAAGGCAATGCCTGGACAGCCGACTATCTCAAGATCACCGGCGAACTGGACGTTGATCTGCGCAGCAACATCGCAGCAGAGGCTCGTGCCAAAATTGTTTATGAACGGCTGATCAATTTCTGTGA
The DNA here is from genome assembly GCF_054063295.1 of Bradyrhizobium sp. USDA 3240. Taxonomy (NCBI): domain Bacteria; kingdom Pseudomonadati; phylum Pseudomonadota; class Alphaproteobacteria; order Hyphomicrobiales; family Nitrobacteraceae; genus Bradyrhizobium; species Bradyrhizobium sp. USDA 3240. The sequence goes on along the minus strand of NZ_JBSSGD010000002.1, from coordinate 7,457,592 downwards.
TGACGCCGGGACCAAGGACGCGTTGCAGTTTTTGATGACGCGGGAAATCACCCATATGAAGGCGTTCGCGCTCGCGCTTGAGAGCATGGGGAAGCCCAGTTTCAGTATCGGCCGTATCGCTCCTACCCCGGGTCTCGTCGACCAGTTCTTCAACGATTCGACCGGTTCCGGCGAGAACGGTGAAATCGACACGCGAGGTCCCTGGAACGAGGGTGAAGCTTGGGTTTTCATGGAATCGCCGGCGCTCCAGAGTGGCGAGTCCGGCACGGCACCTTCCATCGTGGCCGAGAGTTCCCCACCCGAAGCATTCGTTGGTTTCGACGATCTGTTGATCGATCAGCTGCGGGACCTCTTGCATGCCGAGAAACAACTGACAAAGGCATTGCCTGAGATGATCGAGGCGGCACGCTACGACCAGCTCCGCGAGCTCTTCACAATGCATCTGATCGAGACCGAAGCACAGGTCGACCGCCTCGACGAGTGCTTCGGGTTGCTCGGCAAGAAGCCGCGCGCCAAGCCCTGCAAGGGTATGCAGGGGCTCGTCGACGAGGGCGGCGAAGTGATCAAGGAGAGTGCCAAGAAGGACGATGCAGCTGCGGATCTTGCCTTGATCGGCGCGGCACAGCGCGTCGAGCATTACGAAATTGCCGGCTACACCACTGCTCGCAACCTGGCGCAGCAATTGCGTTACAGTGCCATTGTCGCGCTGCTTTCGAAGACGTTGGCGGAAGAGGAGAACGCCGATCAGCTGCTCAATCAGGTCGCGCGCTCGCTGATGTCGGTTGCGAAAATGCCTTCCGCTATCGAGCAGACCTTGTCCGAAGATGAGTTACCCGCGGGGTAACTCGTCCTCAGAGCATTGATATTGAAGCAAGGCGGCCCTGGGGCGCCGCCTTGCTTCGCTCGCCAACGCCATCTGGCTGACGCCGCGCCTCGATCGCCTGCCAATACGTCTTTGGCAGCATCACGCCGACCGCAGCGCTCGCCTTCCAGAACCGGGGAACCAGTTTCAGCGTGGCCGCAACGCGGCGTAGCTCGAAGGCGGACTCGACCTGCGGATGACGCCGCAGGCCGGCGTCGGCATCGCCCATGTCGGACGTCTGCCGAGCGGGCGCAAAACACTCGGTAAAAGCCAATTTTTGCTGGAAATTCCGAGCTCGCCAGTTCCGCGGGTACCGTGCCCTCGTCGCCCGATCTGGGATGCCAACCAGTCCATCCTATTGCACTGCACAATCCGAAATGCTGCTATGCAAACAAGTCCGTTGCCTCTGGCATCTGGTATACATAGTTTGACTGCAGATGATGAGCCGGCCCGTTGCTGGCCCTGCAGTTGAAAGGGGACACCAATGTCCAAGACTACCGCAATCGCGTTCGCGCCCTCCTCCACCCTGTTCGGCCGCCTGATGGCCTCGATCGACCGCCTGCTGATGAAGAGCGCGGAGATCTCCAACCGCAATGGCGACCTGCCGCGCTTCGGCCTCTGAGGCCTGCGATTCCGCGCGCGCTGCACCGAGACTGTTTCGCGCAAGACGCGATCTGACATTGAACCTTCGACCAATGGCCCCGATTTTCGGGGTCATTTTTTTTGCGCGCTGAATTACTCTCACTGCGGTGACCGCCTTCAGTCCTCTGCGGCATATGCGCACGCGACCTCTGCGACAGCTTGAACCTTGGCATATCAAATACCAAGATGACCGAGCCGCGCCAGAAGCAGAATGACAAAGCGCGCACTGGGAGGATGAATGTCGGACATGGTTCAGGCAACTGCGGCCCCCGCGGCCGCGCGTGTCAGCGATACCTATCGCTGGACGCAACTTGCGATCGGCGTCGCCGCGATGGTGATGATCGCAAACTATCAATACGGGTGGACATTCTTCGTCCCCGACATCCAGAAGAAGTTTGGATGGGATCGCGCATCGATCCAGTGGGCCTTCACGCTGTTTGTGTTGTTCGAGACCTGGCTGGTGCCGGTCGAGGGCTGGTTCGTCGACAAATACGGTCCGCGCCTCGTCGTGCTGATCGGCGGCATTCTCTGCGCGATCGGGTGGGCGATCAACGCGCATGCGACCTCGCTGAACGGCTACTATCTCGGCATGATCGTCGCCGGCATCGGCGCCGGCGGCGTCTACGGCACCTGCGTCGGCAACGCGCTGAAATGGTTTCCCGACAAGCGCGGACTTGCGGCGGGCATCACTGCAGCCGGTTTCGGCGCGGGCTCCGCACTGACGGTCGCGCCGATCCAGGCGATGATCAAGGACTCCGGCTTCCAGACCACCTTCCTGTATTTCGGTCTCGGTCAGGGCATCATCATCGTGCTGCTCGCCTTCTTCCTGCTCGCGCCGAAGGCCGGACAGGTGCCGGCCGTCGTGGCCAATGCCAACATCATCCAGACCCGGCGCAACTATCAGCCGACCGAAGTGCTGCGGCAGCCGATCTTCTGGCTGATGTACTTCATGTTCGTGATCGTCGGCGCCGGCGGCCTGATGGTGACGGCGAACCTGAAGCCGATCGCGGTCGACTGGAAGGTCGACAGCGTGCCGGTCACGCTAATGGCGGTGACGATGACGGCGGTGACCTTCGCGGCCACCATCGACCGCGTCCTCAACGGTCTGACGCGTCCGTTCTTCGGCTGGATCTCCGACATGATCGGCCGCGAGAACACGATGTTCATCGCCTTCGGCATGGAAGGCTTCGGCATCTGGATGCTCTATCTGTGGGGCCACGATCCGGTCTGGTTCGTACTGCTATCGGGCTTCGTGTTCTTTGCCTGGGGCGAGATCTATTCGCTGTTCCCCTCGACCTGCACCGACACGTTCGGCGCCAAGTTCGCGACGACCAATGCCGGTCTGCTCTACACCGCGAAGGGCACCGCGGCGCTATTGGTGCCGATCGCCAACTACATGCAGCAGTCGTCGGGCCATTGGGACAACGTGTTCATCATCGCAGCCGGCGCCAACATCCTTGCCTCGCTGCTTGCGATCGCCGTGCTCAAGCCTTGGCGGAAAATCGTGGTCGAGAAATCGGCGGCGATGGCTTAAGCAACGCGCCACTCTTCGACTGACGAAAGCGCCCGGTCAAACACCGGGCGCTTTCATTTGCGGCATCGATCGCAAACTCAAATCAGCCCAAAGTATGCCAGTTTTGCTGCGACGCAGCAGAAAGATAGGCTTGCTTTCTGGAATATAGTATACCAACCTCCGGCCAAGCGCTTGCGACGATACGCCACAAGAATTGCGACACTGGGTCACAACAAGACCGGCGCGCTCGGGAGGATTTGATGGTTTCCAGCAATGCTGCCGTAACACAAGCACAACCTTCGTCCAGTGGCTTCCGCTGGCTTCAGCTTGTCATGGGCATCGTCTGCATGGCGATGATCGCGAATCTGCAATATGGCTGGACGCTGTTCGTCGATCCGATCGACGGCGCGCATCATTGGGGCCGCGCAGCGATCCAGTTCGCCTTCACGATCTTCGTGGTGACGGAGACCTGGCTGGTGCCGGTCGAGGCCTGGTTCGTCGACAAATACGGCCCGCGGGTCGTCATCATGTTCGGCGGCGTCATGATCACGCTGTCCTGGGTGCTGAACTCCTACGCGGATTCACTCACCCTGCTCTACGCCGCGGCTGTCGTCGGCGGCATCGGCGCCGGCTCGGTGTACGGCACCTGCGTCGGCAATGCGCTGAAATGGTTTCCCGATCGCCGCGGCCTCGCCGCCGGCGCAACGGCGGCGGGCTTCGGCGCAGGCGCGGCGCTGACCGTGGTGCCGATCGCCAACATGATCGCCTCGAGCGGCTACCAGACCGCGTTCTTCGATTTCGGCATCGGGCAAGGCCTGATCGTGTTCCTGCTCGCCTTCTTCATCCAGAAGCCTGCGGTCACGATCCCGCCGAGGAAGAAGCAGCTCAACCTGCCGCAGACCAAGATCGACTTCACGCCGCCGCAGGTGCTGCGCAGCCCGATCTTCTGGGTGATGTATCTTGTGTTCGTGATGGTCGCCTCCGGCGGCCTGATGGCGGCCGCGCAGATCGCGCCGATCGCGCACGACTACAAGATCGCCACCACGCCGGTCTCGCTCGCCGGCTTCCAGATGGCCGCGCTGACCTTTGCGATCTCGCTCGACCGCATCTTCGACGGGTTCGGGCGGCCGTTCTTCGGCTGGGTCTCCGACAATATCGGCCGCGAGCACACCATGTTCATCGCGTTCGGCACCGGCGCGCTGATGCTGCTGACGCTGTCCACCTGGGGCCACAACCCGCTGGTGTTCGTGCTGGCGACCGCGGTCTATTTCGGCGTGTTCGGCGAGATCTACTCGTTGTTCCCGGCGACCTCCGGCGACACCTTCGGCTCGAAGTATGCGACCACCAACAACGGCATGCTCTACACCGCGAAGGGCACCGCCGCACTGTTGGTGCCGGCCGCCAGCATTGTTGCCGCCAGCTATGGTTGGCAGGCGGTGTTCGTGATCGCGGTCGCGCTGAACGCCACCGCGGCGCTGATGGCGCTGTTCGTGATCAAGCCGATGCGCCGCGCCTTCATCAACGGCAACGAGGCTGCCGCCGCCGCAGCCGAGACCGCGACGAATGCCAAGACAGCTTGATATGTCGACTTGAAATGCCGGCCTGATTTCGGAACTGGCTGTGAACTGATCGAGGCGCACTTCGGTGCGCCTCTTTCGTTTTGACCCGACAGGGATGCCAGATACCACAGGCGCCCGGGAGCCGTGGACGGCCAGCCCGCTCAGGCCAGGTCACAATCGTCTGAAACGTCAGCGACTCTGCCTATTTCAGCTGTTCGCAGGTGGTAGATTTCTGTGACGGCCGCGTTGACAATTGGCATTTTGTATACCATAATCCTGTCAACGATAAACCAAGGAGGTTGCCATGCAAGTCGGAGATATCCTGCGCAAGAAGACCCCTCGCGTTGCCACGGTTCGCATGAACGAGACGGTGGCGATCGCCGCGCAATTGATGCGCGCCAGCAATATCAGCGCGCTCGTGGTCAAGGATGTCGTTCGCACCGAGGGCAACACCGCCGTCGGCATGTTCACCGAGCGCGACGTGGTGCGCGCGATTGCCGAGCACGGCGCGGCCGGCGCCAGCATGAAGGTCTCGCAGCTCGTCTCGGTGCAGCAGCTGGTGTCGTGCACCTCGAGCGACACGCTCGAGCACATCCGTCATCTCATGACCAAGCACCACATTCGCCACGTGCCCGTGATCGACGATTACAGCCTGATCGGCGTCGTCAGCATGCGCGACATCGCGGCCGCGTTCGACGAGGAAACCTCCGCGTTGAACAAGCAAGCCGTGCCGGCGTAACAGACATCTCGATTGCCGCTGCTCTCAGCCAGGCGCTGTGTATTTGGTTCAACGGCGCCTGAGCAATTGACTGAAACTTTCGGCCCCGTCCTCACCTGACCTGCGCGCCCCGTCATTTCCGCATGGGCGCGCCGCAGGTCGCCGGTAGACATTTGCCGGACAGGACTGCATCCTTCCCTCGACATCCAAAAACAACACCGTGCGCGGCCGTCCGCGGCGCGGAAAATTCTGATGGAAACGAGGGCAGAATGATCAAGACACGCTTCACCGAAATGTTCGGCGTCGACCACCCGATCGTGCAGGGCGGCATGCAATGGGTCGGGCGCGCGGAGCTGGTTGCCGCCGTCGCCAATGCTGGCGCGCTCGGCATGATCACCGCGCTGACGCAGCCGACGCCGGACGATCTGCGCAAGGAAATCGCGCGCTGCCGCGAGCTGACCGACAAGCCGTTCGGCGTCAACCTGACCATCCTGCCCGCGATCAAGCCGCCGCCTTACGCCGAGTATCGCCAGGCCATCATCGAGAGCGGCATCAAGATCGTCGAGACCGCCGGCAACAAGCCGCAGGAACATGTCGACGAGTTCAAGCGACACGGCGTCAAGGTGGTGCACAAGTGCACCAGCGTCCGCCACGCGCTGTCCGCCGAGCGGATGGGCGCCGACGCGATCTCGATCGACGGCTTTGAATGCGCCGGCCATCCGGGCGAGGACGACACCCCCGGCCTGATCCTGATTCCAGCTGCCGCCGACAAGGTGAAGATCCCGATGATCGCCTCCGGCGGCTTCGGCGATGCCCGCGGCCTCGTCGCAGCGCTGGCGCTCGGCGCCGAAGGCATCAACATGGGCACGCGCTTCATGTGCACCAAGGAGAGCCCGATCCATCAGCTCGTGAAGGAACGCATCGTCGCCAATGACGAGCGCGAGACCGAGCTGATCTTCCGCACCATGCGCAACACCTCGCGCGTCGCCAGGAATGCGATCTCGACCAAGGTCGTGCAGATGGAGAAGGAAGGCGCCAAGTTCGAGGACGTCCGCGAGCTGGTTGCCGGCGCCCGCGGCAAGATGGTCTACGCGACCGGCGATGCCGACGAGGGAATCTGGTCGGCCGGCCAGGTGCAGGGCCTGATCCACGACATTCCGTCCTGCGCCGAACTGATCTCGCGCATCGTGAGCGAGGCGGAAGCGATCATCCGCGAACGTCTGGACCGCATGACGTCGGTGGGCAAGCGCCAGGCCGCCGAATAAGCGGCCGAGGGTAAGACGAGTTACCCGTCACCCTGAGGTGGCCGCTTCTTCAGCGGCCCTCGAAGGGTCGACGGCCACCGGCCGGGCCGTTCATCCTTCGAGACGCGCTGCGCGCTCCTCAGGATGACGGTACCTCAGAGGTATCTCGCGTTTGACGACACAAACAAGAACAAGCCCATGGTGCGATCGTTTCGCATCATGGGCATCGGAACAGCCGGCGGGAGCCTACATGCGTCTGTTCAAGGCGGCCGTTGCGGCCGCGCTCTGCCTGTCGGCCGCGTGTGCACACGCGGCCGGTCTCCGACTCATCAAGGTGCAGTCCGACGGCGCCCCGCCGATGCAGATCGCCGTGTGGTCGCCCTGCGCCGCGCCCGCGGGCGAGGTCAAGCTCAAGACCTCGACGCTGCCCGGAACGGAGGACTGCCCCGTCGTCGGCGAGAAGCTGCCGCTGGTCCTGATCTCGCACGGTTTCGGCGGCAGCTTCACCGGACATCACGACACCGCCGAGACGCTGGCCGATGCCGGCTTCGTCGTGGTCGCCGTCAATCATCCCGTCGATACCGGCGCAGGCGATATGACGCGAGCCGATACGCTGGCCGCGCTGGTCGAGCGCTCCGCCGACATCAAGCGGGCGATCGACTACATGCTCGACGCATGGTCGGATCGCACCAAGCTCGACCCCGGCAAGATCGGCTTCTTCGGCTTTTCCCGCGGCGGCTACACCGGCCTCGTCGTCGCCGGCGCCAAGCCGGACATCAGCAAGGCCACCGCGTTCTGCGACGTGCCCTATCGCAAGCCGAGCTGCGAGGAATTGCAGCGCAACGAGCTTCCGGCAGAGGCTGTCGTGCATGACCCGCGCGTCAAGGCGATGGTGATTGCCGATCCGGCGTTCGGTCCGCTGTTCGATCGCGACGCCTTGAAGGATGTGACGATCCCGACCCAGCTCTGGGCCTCCGAGCTCAGCGGCGACGACAAGATCACCGAAATCAATCCCGGCTACGTCACGGCGATCAATCAGCAGCTGCCGATCAAGACCGACTATCATGTGGTCCGCAATGCCGGACATTTCGTGTTCCTCGTGCCCTGCTCCGAAAGCCTGGCCGCCCGGTTGCCGAAGATCTGCACGGACCGGCCGGGCTTTGATCGCGTCGCGTTCCACAAGGAATTGAACGCTGACATCCTCGCCTTCTTCCGCAAAGAGCTGGACGTCCACCAGCCCTGACCTCACATCATCAAGCGCGCGACGTGTCCCAACAGACCTGACGCAAGACACGCCTCGGCCAACACAGCCGGAGAGAACGATATGAAAGCTTACGTGTACGGAGCCAATGGCCCCGAAATCGCCGACGTCGCGAAGCCCGTGCCGAAGGGCACGCAGGTGCTGGTCAAGGTTCACGCCTGCGGGCTGAACCGCGCCGATCTTGGCATGACCAAGGGCCACGCCCACGGCGCAGCCGGCGGCGTCGGCACCGTGCTCGGCATGGAATGGGCCGGCGAGGTCGCCGAGTTCGGCCCCGACGCCAAGGGTGTCAAGGTCGGCGACAAGATCATGGGCTCCGGCGGCGCGGCGTTCGCCGAATACACACTCGCCGATCACGGCAGGCTGTTCCGTAGCCCATCGAACATGAACTTCGACGAGGCCGCCACCCTGCCCGTCGCGCTCGCCACCATGCACAATGCCGTCGTCACCAATGGCGCGTTGCAGGCGGGCCAGACCGTGCTGATCCAAGGCGCGAGCTCCGGCGTCGGCCTGATGGCGATGCAGATCGCGAAGCTGAAAGGCGCCAAGCTCGTGGTGGGATCCTCGACCGATGCGATGCGCCGCGGCCGCTTGACGGAATTCGGCGCCGATCTCGCCGTGGACTCGAAGGATCCCGGCTGGGTCGATCAGGTGTTGCAGGCAACCAATGGTGAAGGCGTCGATCTGATCGTCGATCAGATCTCAGGACCGGTCGCGAACCAGAACCTCAAGGCGACCAAGGTCAAGGGCCGCATCGTCAATGTCGGCCGGCTCGGCGGCACCCACGCCGATTTCAATTTCGACCTGCATGCGGCGCGCCGCATCCAGTACATCGGCGTCACCTTCCGCACCCGCTCGATCGAGGAGATCAGAGAGATCTTCGACGATGTGCGCAAGGACATCTGGCCCGCGGTCGAGGCGCGCAAGCTGCAGCTGCCGATCGACCAGGTCTACAAATTCGCCGACATCGGCAAGGCGTTCGAGCACATGGAAGCCAACAAGCACCTCGGCAAGATCGTGGTGACGCTGTAGCGACCAGATGCTTGATGCGTAGAGCGGATTAGCGACGCCTCATCCGCCGTTCTTTCTCCGGGTGCAACGGCGGATTACGCCGGAGCCTGTCATCGGGCCGCGCTTCGCGCGGACCCGGTGGGCTATTCCGCCCTACGCCCTTGCACTACGCCCCCCAATCTCGGCCTTACCTGCGTGATGGCGACGCCGGAGGTCGCGAGCAGCCCGCCGACAACCAATTTCGGCGTCACGCGTTCGCCAAGGAACATCACGCTCGAGATCAGGGCGAACACCGGAAGCAGCAGACCGAACGGCGCGACGCGGCCCATCGAGCAACGGGCGATCAGCCAGAACCAGAGGCCAAAGCCGACAATGCCACCGATGAAGATGGTGTAGGCGAGCGCCAGCCAACCGTGTTGATCCGCCGTGCCTAGGCTCGCCAGCTGTCCATATTCGAGCAGCAACGACATCAACATCACTTGCGGCACGGTGAGTAGCGACGACCAGCCCATCAACATCAGGGGATCAAACGGGCCGTAGCGTTTCGTCAGGACGTTGGACACAGCGAACGCGAACGCTGCCCCGACCACAAGCAGCAGCGGAAGCGCGTTGGTCGACAGCCCCGGCCCCGCTGCCAACACTACCACGCCGGCGAATGCAAGCACCACTCCGGCTGACGTGACAAGAGACGGCCTCTCGGCGAGCAACGGCCAGGCCAGCAGGACGGTGAAAGGCGGCGCGAGTTGATATGCGACAGCCGATATGCTTCCCGAGCCGAGCCCAAGACCAACATAGAACAGCCCGAAGTTCAGTCCACCAAGGAAAAGCGAAATGGCCGCGATGGGGCCGAACTGTTGACGCGTGGGCCTCTTGACGAACGGAACAAGCAGCAGCGCGATCGCCAGGAAGCGCAGTGCGAGGAAGAACAGCGGCGGAAACTCCGTGACGCCCACCTTGATGGCCACGAACTGAAGACCCCAGAGCAAGGGAACGGCCACTGCGCAGACGATCTGGATGGCAGACATGGCATCATTCCTTTCAAGACCGATCAGTCCAAATATGGGCGCACCAATAGCGAAGGCGTCCATGGGTTATTGTTTATCTGATGAAGCGATCGAGAAGCGCGTCAGCGGTGGCTTGCCACGTGATCCGTGTCTGTGCCGTTTTGGCGACCACTCGTAACCCCCAAACGAAACAGACGAGAATTCGGGCGGCGCTTGCAGGCTCGACGCCATCGGCCAATCTGCCCGCCGCCTCCGCGCGGGACAGCGCGTCCGCCAACCTGGCTTCCATGGTTTTGAAAAAACCCGCGACGCGACGACCAGCCTCAGCATCCTGCCCGGCCAGTTCCATGGCTGTCGCCACCAGCAGGCATCCGCGCCGGCCATTGGCGCCGCTGGCACGCTCGACGTAACCGGCAAGGTAGGCCCGCAAGCCGGCGACCGGCTCTCCGCGAGGGGCGAGTTCAACATCCATCCGCGTCTGGGCATCGGCAATGTAGCGATCGAGCGCGCGCAGGAACAGCGAGTGCTTGTCACCGAAAGCGGCGTAAAGGCTGCCGCGCGAGAGTTTCGTTGCACGCAGCAAGTCCGGCAGCGCCGTGGCGTGATAGCCGCGCGACCAGAACACATCCATCGCGCGTTCGACGGCGGCTTCGACGTCGAAACTTCGGGGACGGCCACGGGGCGACTGCACGGGGGCTTGGCGGCTCATTGCCAATATATAGACCGATCGGTCTTTAAATTGCAAGTCATCGCTTTGGGCACGGGCGCGGCAGAGCTGGCGGGATTCGTCGGTGCTTTGGCGACATCGCGACGCGATGCCAACCTAGATCAGCGATGTCGGGTTCAATTGAACCGGAAAAGCCGGCCGCCGTCACGCCCGGCTTCATATCCTCGTTGCGCGGCGATCTGATGCGAGCACCCTGCGGTGAAAAGGAGAGAGCCATGACGATGGCTTCCACGACCATCGTTAGACCTTCGCTCCACCACGTGACGATGAAAACCAGCCGCCTCGACCAGTTGTCCGTTCCTGGTCGGGCATAGAGTGGGTAGCGCGTAGAGCGGATCAGCGAAGCGTAACCCGCCCTCGCGCGCTCTTTGCGGTGCAATATTCAGCCGACCGGTCCCGGAGTCCAATAATCCCCCGCAAGCGGGCTAACTTTTACGTCGCTAATGACCCCGAGCTCCAGGCTTGGATCGAAATAGCGCATCGTCCGCTCATTGAGGTCAATGATGCGGCCGGGCCGTAGTGGCCCCACGTCATTTATCTTCACGATGGCCTTCTTGCCTACAGCCTCGACGAGGGCATATTTCGGCCTCGCGCCAAATTGGACCCCACCAAACTTCCGACGCAGACTTGTCTTGATGGCAGCCGCCCAGACCGAGCGATCATAGCGCTCGCCGGAGGCTGTGCTCGGACCGCCCTCCTCCTTGCCGGGCTCGAACGGATTGTACATGGAGGCCGCGCCGACGATCGCATCTCCACAAGCAGCATTGACGACATCGCTTGAATGAACTGCACCGATTTCACTTCCAGAAGCGCGGCCGAAAATGGCGAGCGCAACTACGGCGCCGCAGACTGCGGCGCTCGAGCCGAACAGCATCATAACTCCTTGACTGATTTTTCTCGATCGTTCGGTTCCCGATTCCGCAAACATGGTCGAGTGAACGCGGAGGCGCTAACTCTGGGCAATTCTTTGCGGATTCGTGCCATTTCCGGCGACGGAACCATTGTGGGAACCGCGGCGGTCCCACACAGTGTTTTTAATTCTCGCCCGACTAAGACAGAGATTGCGTCAGCAGCATGACTGGATGGAACCTGTTCGACCGCGCGTCAACAGTGTATCGGCGCTACCTTCCGTACCCGCTCGATCGAGGAGATCCGCGAGGTCTTCGACGCGGTGTGCAAGGACATCTGGCCCGCGGTCGAGGCACGCAAGCTGTAGCTGCCGATTGACCAAGTCTACAGATTCGCCGCCGCCGGCAAGGCGTTCGAACACATGGAGGCCAACAAGTACGACGCTGTAGCTGCGTTGGCGTATTAGCGAAGCGGGCTGTGACGAGCCACGCGAACACTGCGCTGATGGGGAAAAGCGACAACGCACGGAATTCCGAATCGAGGCGCTGTTGCCGGATGAGCTTCGATGATCACCGCATCGACGGTTACCAGTCGTCGTAGAGCCATTCCCTTTGCATTCGAGGCGGCGCTCTCGCGTAGGGCGGCTCATATGTCCGCTGGGGCTTGCGCGAGGTCGGAGCCGGCTGCGCCGGAGGCGCTGACGTCTTCTGCTCGGAAACCTTCGCGAGTGCCCGTTTCAATTCCTCCTGGCTTGCCTTGAGCTCCTCAATGGCCTTGGAGCTCTCGCGGGCCGCTTGTTGCTGGTCCGCCTTGAGCTGTTCGATGTTTCGCTGCACGTTCGCGAGATCGCGGGCAATGGTTTGCAGCAGCTCGGTTCGATCCGGAACCGCTGCAGGAACTGGCGGCGCGGTGTCCTGCGTTGCTTTCGGCGCGGCGTCCTGCGGCGCGGTCGAAGGCGCGGGCGTCGGTTGCTGCGGTACGGCTTCCGCCGCGGCGACTTGAACGGCAGATGGAGCGGACTGCGCGGGAAGCGGCGGATCATCCCGCGGCGATGATGGAGTCGAAGCCAGCTGCGGCACCCAGCGGGCGACGACCAGCTTGGCTCTCGCACCATACGACGACTGCGAAGCCAAGGCAGCGATAACGACACACGCCGCGAGCGACAAGGCGCCAAAGGCCCGGAAAGCCGGCCTTCCGGACGATGATTGCGAGCCAGGTCCGGACGAAGCAGGGGCAGGCTCGACCAAAGGCGGGTCAGATTGAGCCGGCGGTGGTGGCGCAGCATCGCGCTCCATCTTTGCAAGCCGCTCACTCAAGCGTGTGAGCTCCTCATCAGCGCGGACGATCTGCTTGTGGGCTTCCGCGAGTCGCTCATCGGCACTCGCGATCGGCCGCTCAGCAGGTTCACCTGCATTCGGAGTGGGTGTGGAGTTCATTGGCGTGTCCCTCTTCCGTCCAATGTCATCCAAGACTGCCGTCTCGGTTATCCATCAGGGTCGACCAGCGCCCAGCCCCCGGTTAGGTCTCGTCCAAGCAATAGTAGCGTGCTTGACGTCTCGTGATAAGCAGGATCGTCCTCCCGTGGTGATGACGACTGTTGCCAATTCGACACGACGGGCAACTCAGCAAAGCGCGTCAATCCCCCTCAGCCCCCTTCAAGTGAGCAGGCGGAACGAAATCCAAAGCTCGGACAAATTGTGTCGCGAGAATGCGAAGCAGCATCCGCACCCACACTGTCATCGCCCGGCTCGACCGGGCGATCCAGTACGCCGCGCCCTCTCGATTCAGGCACCGGCGTCTCTGGAATACTGGATCGCCCGGTCGAGCCGGGCGATGACACCGAGATGAAGCATGCAATGCCGGTGCGTCGTATCGCGCGAGAACCATCCTCATCGTCGTCCTTGCCTAATGCGCAATTGCGCATGGGAGCCAGGACCCATTACCCCGAATGCGAGTCGTGACGCTATTGAATTGCACCAGCTCACTTCAGCAACACAACCCCGTGGTTATGGGTCCCGCCGTTCGCCAGGACGACGGCGTGACTTCGGCGCGAATATGCAATTGCAAGTGAGTGGCGATTGCGCATCGTGAACGACACTTGATGTTCACAGATGGCCTGCTAAACCCCCGCCCATGAGCTCTTCCAGCACCAGCGCACCCAACACCAAGACATCCGTCGCCGCGATCTCGATCCTCGCCAGTGGCAGCATGGCCGTGGCGAAGTTCGTGGTCGGCATCGCCATCGGATCGCTGGCGCTGATCTCCGAGGCGCTGCACTCTTCGATCGATCTGGTCGCCACCATCATCACCTCGGCGGTGGTGCGGGTATCGGACCAGCCGGCCGACGCGGAGCATCATTACGGCCACGGCAAGTTCGAGAGCGTCTCCGCGCTCTTCATCATCGCCCTGCTCTATGTGCTGGCCGGCGGCATTCTGGTGCAGGCCTATAGCCATCTGCGCGAAGGCGCGCCGCCGCCGTCGATCTCAGCCATCCCGTTCATCGTCCTGGTCATCGATATCGGCGTCAATCTATGGCGCGCCCGCGCGCTGCACCGTGCCGCGCGCGACACCAAGAGCCAGGCGCTCGCCGCCGACGCGCTGCATTTCGCCTCCGACGTGATGGGATCTGCGGCGGTCATCGTCGGCCTGGTGCTGGCGGGCTTCGGCTTCTGGTGGGGCGATGCCGCGGCCGCGATCGCGGTTGCCGTGATGATCGCCCTGCTCGGCCTGCGCATGGCGCGGGAGACGGTCGAGACCCTGCTCGACCGCGCGCCCGAAGGCGCACTGGAAAAGGCCACCGCGGCCATCAAGGCCGTGCCCGGCGTCGTCGACGTCGAGCGGCTGCGGGTCCGCATGGTCGGCGCCACGCATTTCATCGACGCCATCGCCGCTGTGCCGCGCACCTACCCGATCGACCGCGTCGAGGACATCAAGCGCCGGGCGCAGCAGGCGATGACCAAGACATTCGGCGACGCCGACCTCACCTTCACCGCGGTGCCGGTGGCGCGCGACAATGAGAGCGTGCGCGAGCGCATCATGGTGATCGCGCGCAATTCCGGCCTCGCCATCCACCACGTCACCGTGCACGACATCGGCGGCAAGCTGATCGTCGGCATCGACCTCGAGGTCGACAGCGACATGGCGCTGGACGCCGCACATGACATCGCCCACGAGCTCGAGCGCGCGATCCGCGAGGACTTTGGCGAGGACGTCGAGGTCGACACCCATATCGAGCCGCTCGAGCCGGAACTCCCATGGGGAACCGACGCCGTGCCCGACCGCGTCGAAGCCATCAAGACCGCGCTGACCGGCTTTGCCGATGGCGGCGCGATCCATGACATCCATAATGTGCGGGTCCGCAACACCGACGCCGGCGAGATCGTCAACTTCCATTGCCGCGCCGCGCCCTCGATGAGTGTGATCAAGGTGCACGAAAGCGTCGACGAGATCGAACGCGAGCTGCGTCGCACGTTCCCCACCGTGAAACGTGTGATCAGTCACGCAGAACCGGCGCGCGCGTAATTCTACGGAGCCGTTCCTGTTTCGGACTCACTTTGCGCTGACTGATTCTGTTTTGGACAAGAATTATTTCGCATTAACGAATCGTTGACTCTCGACAGCCCGGGAAATCTGGATTCAAATCATCATGATTCGGATGCGACGTGGGGAGCATCCGATCCGGGTAAAAAATCAGCTTAGATGGGGGTCTAAGGCATGGCGCGCGCGCATGCAGCGAACGCTTGTGTCCAATCCGATTCGATCAAGGGATTGGCGCAGTCGATCGCGAAACCGGCCTATCACAGGCTCCTGACGGCCGAGCCTGCACTGCGCCGCGCTGTTCCTACGCTGATCATCGCCTTCCTCATCACGATCTGCCTTGGCGCCTTCGTCCAGGTGATCGACCAGAACCGGCAGAAGCGCGGCGCGATGAAGCGCGACCTTGCCGCGCTCTCCGACATCCTCGCCGAGCGGCTCGACCGCCTCACTTCAGTGCGGCGCGACCGGCTCGCCAATATCGAGCGGATGCAGGAACTGCTGCCGGATCTCATTCCGTCCTGGGGCATCGCCAACGGCCGCCACGTCATCATCACCAGCGCCGATCACCGCGTGCTGGCGCGCGTGCCGATCGACGGCGCCGGCGAGAACGACCGCGTCCTCGACATCGTCTCCACCGCGCAGCTCCTGATCGCCCCGGGGCAGCAGGGTGCAGTCAGTGACATGACGCTGCCGGGCGGCACCGGCGCGCTGGCGATCTCGCAGCTCGTCAAGTCGCTGCCCGGCCAGGTCGTCGTCATCCAGGAGATGAACGAGCCGATCTGGGGATCGGACGCCGCGCTCTCGGTGACACTGTCGGCGACCACGAGCTTCGTGGTGCTGATCCTCGGCTTCGCCTTCCACTGGCAATCGACCCGCGCCCGCGAGGGCGACCTGATCAACGACGCCGTGCGCGGCCGGATCGACACCGCGCTCAATCGCGGCCGCTGCGGATTGTGGGACTGGGACCTGTCGCGCGGCCGGATATTCTGGTCGCAGTCGATGTTCACCCTGCTCGGCCTCGATAGCCGCAACGACCTCCTCACCTTCGGCGAGGTCAACGCGCTGGTGAACTCCGACGACATCAACCTGTTCGACATCGCCGAACAGCTGATCTCGGGCAAGATCGATCACATCGACCAGAGCTTCCGCATGCGCCATGTCGGCGGCCACTGGATCTGGCTGCGCGTGCGCTGCGAGCTCAGCCACGCCGCGGCCGACAGCGGCCTGCATCTGATCGGCATCGCCGTCGACATCACCGAACAGAAGAGCCTCGCCGAGAAGTCGGTGGAAGCCGACCTCCGGCTGCGCGACGCCATCGAGACCATTCCGGAAGCCTTCGTGCTGTGGGACGCCGAGGACCGCCTCGTGCTCTGCAACTCGCACTTCCAGCGGCTGCACAAGCTGCCCGATAGCGCCGTCAGCCCCGGCACCTCCTATGAGACCGTGATCGAGGTCGGCAGCATGCCCGAGGTGCGCACCCGCCTGCATGAAAGCGGCGTGCCGGCGCCCGGCGCCCGCACCTTCGAGGCGCAGCTCGACGACGGCAGCTGGCTGCACATCAGCGAACGCCGCACCAAGGACGGCGGCTACGTCTCGGTCGGCACCGACATCACCCGCATCAAGGCGCACGAGCAGAAGCTGGTCGACAACGATCTGCGCCTGCGTGCCACCGTGATCGACCTGCAGCGCTCGCAATCCGAGCTGGAGCGTCAGGCCGTCGAGCTCGCCGACCTCGCCGAGAAGTATTCGCAGGAGAAGACCCGCGCCGAGGACGCCAACGCCGCGAAGTCGAAATTCCTCGCCAATATGAGCCATGAGCTGCGCACGCCGCTCAACGCCATCATCGGCTTCTCCGAGATCATGGGCTCTGGCCTGTTCGGGACGCTCGGCTCGGACAAATACGCGGAGTACTGCCACGACATCCTGACCTCGGGGAAATACCTGCTCGAGGTCATCAACGACATCCTCGACATGTCGAAGATCGAGGCCGGCCGCATGAAGTTCGACATGGAGCCGCTCGACCTCTCCGGCATCCTCGCCGAGTCGCTGCGGGTGGTCTCCGGCCGCGCCGAGCACAAGGGCCTGTCGCTGGAATCGGATATCGAGAGCACGATCTCGGTCGTCGCCGACCGCCGCGCGGTCAAGCAGATCATCGTCAACCTGCTCTCCAACGCCGTGAAGTTCACGCCCGACCACGGCCGCGTGCTGGTGCGCGGCCAGATGCTCGATGACTCGATCGTGCTGCTGATCGCCGACAGTGGCATCGGCATCGCGCCGGAATCGCTGCGGCGGCTCGGCAAGCCGTTCGAGCAGGTCGAGAGCCAGCTCACCAAGAGCTACCAGGGCTCGGGCCTTGGACTGGCGATCGCGCGCTCCCTCACCAACCTGCACGGCGGCTCGATGAAGCTGCGCTCCAAGCTCGGCGTCGGCACCGTGGTCCGCATCACTCTGCCGCGCGATCCGCGCAGCTTGCGGGCGAAGCTGCAAGAGGCGGCCTAGGCCGGCTACGCGCTCTCCAGCTTCGGCGCGACCTCGCGCGCGACCTGCACCAGGGCTGCAATCAGCGGCGTCATCGGATCGCGCTGCGGGATCACGAGGCCAATGCTGTAGTCGACGACCGGATCGACGATCGGAATGCTGCGCACGGCATCGGCAAGGCCAAGCGTCTCGGCGAGCTTGGCCGGCATCACGCTGGCCCAGCGTCCGGTCTTCACGTGGGTGTAGAGCACGAGCAGTGAATTCGACGTCAGCGACGGCGTCGCCTCCGCACCGACCGAGGTCAGCGCGCGATCGATGATGCGGCGGTTCTGCATGTCGGGCGTGAGCAGGCACAGCGGCACGGTGCCGACTTCCTTCCACGTCACCTGCTTGCGGTCGCCGAACATTGCATCCGGCGCGGTCAGCAGACGATAGCTCTCGTTGTAAAGCGGAATGGTGCGGACCTTGCCGATTGGCTCGTTCTCGATGTAGGTCAGCCCGGCATCGACCTCGAGATTTTCAAGCAGGCCGAGCACGTCGGCGGACGTGCACGACTGGATGCGAAACCGCACATCGGGATGGCGCGCGCGGTACGGCGTGGTGAGCGAGGCCACCATGCCGAGCGCAGTCGGGATCGCGGCGATCCGGATCTCGCCCGACAGCTTGTCCTTGAGGCTGTTGATCTCCTGCTTCATCGCCCGCGTATCGCCGACGATGCGCCGCGCCCAGTCCAGCGTCCGTTCGCCCTCCGGCGTGAAACCCTGGAAGCGCGATCCGCGCTGCACCAGCATGACGCCGAGGATTTCCTCGAGCTGCTTGAGACTGGTCGACATGGTCGGCTGGGTGACCCCGCAGGCCTCCGCAGCACGGCCGAAATGCCGTTCCTTGGCCAGCGCCAGCAGAAGTTCCAGCTTGTCGATCAAGGTTCAAACCCCTTCGGAAAACGGCGCCCCAAATGGCAGCCCGACGCGTCATAGGTAGCACGATCGGGGTGCGATCCCGAAATCCAAAGCGCCCCGGAAGTCCGTGATTCCAGAACATTATTGCGATCCCGGATCGACCCATTCGGCAACGCTATTAATCGCGTTTCGCAATCGCCGCATGAGACAGCTTTATTGATGTTTCGAAGGATTCCAATTCTGATGTGCAAAGCAAAAAACGGATCGTGAGAAGCGCGGATGACGGTGGGATACGAACCTTGGGACAAGGCGCGCGGCGCGGAGATCATCGCCGAGCATGCCGGGCTGGAAGGCGCCACGCTGGTGATCCTGCACGCGCTGCAGGAAGCCTTCGGCCACGTGCCGGAGCCTGCGATTCCGATGGTGGCGGAGGCGCTCAATCTGTCCCGCGCCGAGGTGCACGGCGTGTTCACCTTCTACCACGACTTCCGCAAGCAACCGGCCGGACGCCACGTCCTCAAGCTCTGCCGCGCCGAGGCCTGCCAGGCCGCCGGCGGCGATCGGCTTGCGGCGCGGGCGGAGGCCAAGCTCGGCGTATCCCTGGGGAATACCACGGCGGACGAGCGCGTGACGCTGGAGCCGATCTACTGCCTCGGGCTCTGCGCCACCGCACCCTCGGCGATGCTGGACGGCCGGCTGGTCGGCCGGCTCGATGAAGCGCGGATCGACGCGCTGGTCGCGGAGGCACAGCGATGACGATGCGAATTTACGTCCCTCGCGATGCCGCGGCCGTCGCCGTCGGCGCCGACGATGTCGCCCTCGCCTTCGCGCAGGCTGCAGCAGCGCGCGGCGCGGCAATCGAGATCGTCAGGAACGGCTCGCGCGGGCTGTGCTGGCTGGAGCCGATGGTCGAGCTTTCGACCGCCCAGGGCCGCATCGCGTTCGGCCCGGTGACACCGGCGGACGTGCCGTCGCTGCTCGATGCGATGGCCGGCAACGGCCAGCATGCCCTGCGGCTTGGTGTCACGGATGAGATCCCCTGGCTGAAGCGTCAGACCAGACTGACCTTCGTTCGCTGCGGCGTGATCGATCCGCGCTCGGTCGACGATTACCGCGCCCATGGCGGCTACAAGGGCCTGGAGCGGGCGTTGACGCAGAGCTCCGACCAGATTCTTGCCGACGTCACGACGTCGGGCCTGCGCGGCCGCGGCGGCGCCGGCTTCCCGACGGGCATCAAGTGGAAGACGGTGGCGCAGGCCAGCGCCGACCGCAAATACATCGTCTGCAACGCCGACGAAGGCGACAGCGGTACCTTCGCCGACCGCATGATCATGGAAGGCGACCCCTTCGTCGTGATCGAGGGCATGACGATCGCGGGTATCACGGTCGGCGCCACCAAGGGCTACATCTACATTCGCTCGGAATATCCGCACGCAGTCGAGGCGATGAACGCGGCGATCGTGGCGGCCCGCCGCGCCGGCTTCCTCGGCAAGCGCATCGGCGGCACCAAGCATGAGTTCGATCTTGAAGTGCGGGTCGGCGCCGGCGCCTATGTCTGCGGCGAAGAGACCTCGCTGCTGGAAAGCCTCGAAGGCCGCCGCGGCATCGTGCGGGCCAAGCCGCCGCTGCCGGCGCACAAGGGCCTGTTCGGCCGCCCGAGCGTGATCAACAACGTGCTGTCGTTCGCGGCGATCCCCTTCATCCTCGACAATGGCGCCAAGGCCTATGCCGATTTCGGCATGGGCCGCTCGCGCGGCACGATGCCGATCCAGCTCGCCGGCAACATCAGATATGGCGGGCTGTTCGAAACCGCATTCGGCGTCACGCTCGGCGATCTTGTCGACGAGATCGGCGGCGGCACCTTCACCGGACGCGAAGCGCGCGCGGTGCAGGTCGGCGGTCCGCTTGGGGCCTACTTCCCCCGCGCGCTGTTCGATACGCCGTTCGACTACGAGGCATTCGCCGCGCGAGACGGCCTGATCGGCCATGGCGGCATCGTGGTGTTCGACGACACCGTCGACATGGTCAAGCAGGCGCGCTTTGCGATGGAATTCTGCGCTGTCGAATCCTGCGGCAAGTGCACGCCGTGCCGGATTGGCTCGACCCGCGGCGTCGAGACCATCAACAAGATCATCAACGGCGAGCGCGTCGCGGAAAACCTCGCCGTGATCGAAGACCTCTGCAACACCATGAAGTTCGGCTCGCTGTGCGCACTCGGCGGCTTCACGCCCTACCCGGTGATGAGCGCACTGAAACACTTCCGGGAAGATTTCGGCCCCGCACCGGCCCGGCTGCAGGCCGCGGAATAACAGGAAATCACGATGTCGCTGATCCAGGAAATCGATTTCGGCACGCCCAAGTCCAAATCCGAGGCGATGGTCACGCTGACCATCGACGGCAATCAGATCACGGTGCCCGACGGCACCTCGATCATGCGCGCGGCGATGGAGGCCGGCACCCAGATTCCAAAGCTCTGCGCGACCGACATGGTCGACGCCTTCGGCTCCTGCCGGCTCTGCCTGGTCGAGATCGAGGGCCGCGCCGGCACGCCCGCGTCCTGCACCACGCCTGTCATGCCTGGCCTCGTCGTGCACACGCAGAGCGATCGGCTGAAGAAGCTGCGCAAGGGCGTGATGGAGCTCTACATCTCCGACCATCCGCTGGACTGCCTGACCTGTGCGGCGAACGGCGACTGCGAATTGCAGGACATGGCGGGCGCGGTCGGCCTGCGCGACGTGCGTTACGGCTATGAGGGCGAGAACCACGTCTTCGCCAAATCGCACGGCTGCGAAAACGACAACTGGATGCCGAAGGACGACTCCAATCCGTACTTCACTTATGACCCCTCGAAGTGCATCGTCTGCTCGCGCTGCGTCCGCGCCTGCGAGGAAGTGCAAGGCACCTTCGCGCTGACGATCTCCGGCCGCGGCTTCGACAGCCGCGTCTCGCCCGGCATGAGCGAGAGCTTCCTTGGCTCGGAATGCGTGTCCTGCGGCGCCTGCGTGCAGGCCTGCCCGACCGCGACGCTGACCGAGAAATCCGTGATCGAGATCGGCCAGCCCGAGCACTCTGTCATCACCACCTGCGCCTATTGCGGCGTCGGCTGCGCCTTCAAGGCCGAGATGCGCGGCGAGGAAGTGGTGCGCATGGTGCCGTGGAAGGACGGCAAGGCCAACCGCGGCCATTCCTGCGTCAAGGGCCGCTTCGCCTGGGGCTACACCACCCACAAGGAGCGCATCCTGAAGCCGATGATCCGCGAACGGATCGAGGATCCCTGGCAGGAAGTGTCTTGGGACGAGGCGTTCAACTTCGCCGCCGCGAAGTTCAAGGGCATCCAGCAGAAATACGGCCGCGACGCGGTCGGCGGCATCACCTCCTCGCGCTGCACCAACGAAGAGACCTACCTTGTGCAGAAGCTGATCCGCGGCGGATTCGGCAACAACAATGTCGACACCTGTGCCCGCGTCTGCCATTCGCCGACCGGCTACGGCCTGTCGCAGACCTTCGGCACCTCGGCCGGCACCCAGGATTTCGATTCGGTTGAAGACACCGACGTCGTGATGATCATCGGCGCCAACCCGGCCTCGGCTCACCCGGTGTTCGCCTCGCGGCTGAAGAAGCGGCTGCGCCAGGGCGCCAAGCTGATCGTGCTCGATCCGCGCCGCACCGAGATGGTGGAATCGCCGCATGTAAAGGCGCTGCATCTGCCGCTGATGCCCGGCACCAACGTCGCGGTGGTCACGGCGCTCGCCCACGTCATCGTCACCGAAGGGCTCGTCAACGAGAGCTTCGTGCGCGAACGCTGCGACTGGAGCGAGTTCGAGGAATGGGCGGCCTTCGTCGCCCAGGAGAAATACAGCCCCGAAGCGACCGCGATCATGACCGGCGTCGATCCCAAGGATCTGCGCGAGGCGGCGCGGATCTACGCCACCGGCGGCAACGGCGCGATCTATTACGGGCTCGGCGTCACCGAGCACAGCCAGGGCTCGACCACGGTGATTGCGATCGCCAACCTCGCGATGGTGACCGGCAATATCGGCCGGTCCGGCGTCGGCGTGAACCCGCTGCGTGGCCAGAACAACGTGCAGGGCTCCTGCGACATGGGCTCGTTCCCGCACGAGCTGCCCGGCTACCGCCACATCTCCGGCGATGCCGTGCGCGAGCAGTTCGAGGCGATGTGGAACGTCAAACTCAACAACGAGCCGGGCCTGCGCATCCCCAACATGTTCGATGCCGCGATCGAGGGCACCTTCATGGGGCTCTACGTGCAGGGCGAGGACATCCTGCAGTCCGACCCGAACACCAAGCATGTGGTGGCGGCGCTGTCGGCGATGGAATGCGTCATCGTCCACGATCTCTTCCTGAACGAGACCGCGAACTACGCCCACGTCTTCCTGCCCGGCTCGACCTTCCTCGAGAAGGACGGCACCTTCACCAATGCCGAGCGCCGCATCCAGCGCGTCCGCAAGGTGATGACGCCGCGCAACGGCTATGCCGACTGGGAAGTGACGATCCTGCTCGCCAAGGCGATGGGTTTCGAGATGCACTACAACCATCCGTCCGAGATCATGGACGAGATCGCGGCGCTGACGCCGACCTTCACCGGCGTGTCCTACGACAAGCTCGACGAGCTCGGCTCGGTGCAGTGGCCGTGCAACGAGAAGGCGCCTGAGGGCACGCCGATCATGCATATCGGCGGCTTCGTGCGCGGCAAGGGCAAGTTCATCATCACCGAATATGTCGCGACCGACGAGCGCACCGGCCCGCGCTACCCGCTGTTGCTCACCACCGGCCGCATCCTCAGCCAGTACAATGTCGGTGCGCAGACCCGCCGCACTGAGAACGTGGTCTGGCACGCCGAGGATCGTCTCGAGATCCACCCGCACGACGCCGAGCTGCGCGGCGTGCGCGACGGCGACTGGGTGCGGCTGGCGAGCCGCGCCGGCGAGACGACGCTGCGCGCCGAGATCACCGACCGCGTGGCGCCGGGCGTGGTCTACACCACGTTCCATCACCCGGACACCCAGGCCAACGTCATCACGACCGATTTCTCGGACTGGGCGACCAACTGTCCGGAGTATAAGGTGACGGCCGTGCAGATCTCGCCGTCGAACGGTCCGTCCGACTGGCAGAAGGCCTATGACGAGCAGGCCCGCCACTCGCGCCGCATCGCGCCGGTGGTGGAAGCCGCGGAGTAACGATGCGCGAGCCGGTCCACAAGGCGAACCGAAAGTTCTGGCGCGACGGCGTCTTCAGCGACGGCGCGCGCCTGATCCCGGAAGAGACGCCGCTGGCGCTGACCTATAACGGCGGCACCTACGCCGTGATGATGGGCTCGCCGGAGGACCTCGGCGACTTCGCGATCGGATTCAGCCTGAGCGAAGGCATCGTGCGATCGGCCGACGAGATCGAGACCCTCGACATCGTCGAGCTCGATGACGGCATCGAGCTTCGAATGTGGCTCAAGCCCGACAGGGCCGCGCGGATAGCCGAGCGGCGGCGCAACATCGCCGGCCCGACCGGCTGCGGCCTGTGCGGTCTCGATTCCATCAGCGAGGCGGTCCGGCCGGCCGCGGTGGTGCCCGCGGGCCGCGTCTTCGCGCCGCGCGAGATCATGACCGCGGTGGCCGCGGTCCCGCCGCTGCAGGAGATCAACCACCAGACCCGCGCGGTGCACGCCGCCGCGTTCTGGAACGCGGCGCGCGGCATCGTCGCGCTGCGCGAGGATGTCGGCCGCCACAATGCGCTCGACAAGCTCGCCGGCGCGCTGGCCCGCGACAAGGTCGTCGCAAGCGACGGCATCGTGCTGGTGACCAGCCGTGTCTCAGTCGAAATGGTGCAGAAGACCGCCGCGATCGGCGCGCCGCTGATTGCTGCCGTGTCGGCGCCGACCGCGCTTGCGGTGCGGATGGCGGATGCCGCCGGCATCACGCTTGCCGCGATCGCCCGCGCGGATGGATTTGAAATCTTTACGCACCCGGAACGCGTCACAGGCGCGGTGCCCGGCAAGGAGTCCGCTTATGTCGTCGTCGCCTGACAAACTGGTCTACATGGCGAACCAGATCGGAAAATTCTTCCAGAGCCAGGGGCACGACCGCGCCGTGCCGGGCATCTCCGAGCACATCTGGAAGTTCTGGGACCCGCGGATGCGCAAGCAGATCTTCGCCCATCTCGACACCGGCGGCGCCGGCCTCGACCCCGACGTCCGCGAAGCCTTGCAGAAGCTGAAGCAGCAGGCGTAGCGAGTAACAACCACGCAAGGCTTTCTATCTCCGCCACCCTGAGGAGCGCGTAGCGCGTCTCGAAGGGTCGACGGCCCGACTGTGGCCGTGCATCCTTCGAGGCTCGCTAGAGCTCGCACCTCAGGATGACGGGACAAGCACGGCGGGTGGGCACTACCCCCCGCCGACAATCCCGTTGAACACCCGGCGCACCTCGCTTTGCGTCTCGCGCAGGCGGGCTTCCAGCGCAGAGAAATCCGGCGCGTCGCCGGCTCGCGCCATCACGCGCCGCAGATCCTCGCCCGCGGTCTCCGGATTGAACTTGCCGGTGACGCAGAGCCGCAGGATCTGCGTCAAATCATGATAGAGCCGCGCCGCCGAGCGCAGGATCTCGGCCTCGGACTGGCCGAGCAGGCCGAGCTTGGCGGCATGGTCGAGTACCTGCAGCGTCGAGACGCTGAGGATCTCCGGCTTCACGGATGCGTGCGCGAGCTGGAGATATTGCGCAACGAAATCGATGTCGACGAGTCCGCCGGCAGCAAGCTTGAGGTCCCAGACATCGTCCTCGCCCTTCTCCAGCGCGATGGCGCGCCGCATGTCGGCAACATCGGCCGCGGTCGACGCCGGATCGCGCGGTCGGGTCAGCACGCTGCGGATGATCGCCTCGATCTTCTCGCGGAACTCCACTGACGACGAGATCACGCGCGCGCGCGTCAGCGCCATGTGCTCCCAGGTCCACGCTTCACGTTCCTGGTAGTCTGAAAACGAATCGATCCGCGAGGCGACCGGGCCGGCGCGCCCCGACGGCCGCAGCCGCATGTCGACCTCATACAGCACGCCGTAATTGGTCCGGGTCGTGAAGGCGCTGATCAGGCGCTGGGTGAAGCGGGCAAAATACTGCGCGCCATGCAGCGAGCGCTCGCCGTCGGAGTCCGGCGCCTCGCTGTCGAAATCGTAGAGCAGGATCAAATCGAGGTCTGAGGACGCCGTCATCTCGCGGCTGCCGAGCCGGCCCATCGCGACGATCGCGGTCTCCTGCCCCTTGATCCGGCCATATTGCGCGGCGAACTGGTCGGTGACGAGACCATGCACGGTGTGCACGATGCCTTCGGCGACATCGGCAAACGCCGTGCTGGCGTGCTGCGCCGACACCGTGCCGGACAGGATCCGCGTGCCGATCAGGAACAGGCTCTCCTGGCCGAACAGTCTCAGACGATCGAGGAAGTCCTCATAGGAGGACGCATCCTGCAGCGTGGCCGCAAGCCGCTCCGACAGCTCCTTCTTGTCCGGCATCGCACCGAAGAAGCGTGGATCGACCAGGCCGTCCATGATCTGCGGCTGCCGCGCCAGCATGTCGCCGAGCCGCGGTGCCGCGCCGAGGATCAGCGCCACCAGCGCGACGAAATCGCGATTCTGGCTGAGTAGCGAGATCAGCCGCCCGCCCCTCTGCAGCGCGCCCAGGAAGCGGTCGAATGCCGCGACCGCGTCGTCCGGCTCCTCGGCATCCGCGAGGCCGTCGATCAGGCCGGGAATGAATTCGAGGAACGCCGCCCGCGTCGCTTCCACGCGCAGCGCGCGATAATCGCCCTCGATCCATTGCTGCACGGTGCCGGCGACCATGACCGGCTTCTTGAAGCCGAGACTGGCGAGATGCTCGATCAGGCGACCGTCTTCGGGGCCCGCCCCGTAGTCGACATCCGGCAGCTTCGCGCTTCCGGTCGGATCGTCGCCCTCGAACAGCTTGCCGTAATGGTTTTGCACGATGTTGAGCTGGCCGAGCAGATCTTTGGCGAAGGCCTCGCGATTCTCGTAGCCGAAGAAATGCGCGAAGCGCTCGACGTCCTCAGGCGCTTCGGGCAGCGAGTGGGTCTGCTCGTCGGCGATCATCTGCAGCCGGTGCTCGACCCGGCGCAGGAATTCGTAGGCCTTGGTCAGCTCGTCGCGCGCCTCGAAAGTGATCCAGTTGCTGTCGGCGAGCACATTGAGCGCCTCCAGCGTCGGCCGCACCCGCAACTCCGGATGACGGCCGCCGGCGATCAGCTGCTGGGTCTGGGCGAAGAACTCGATCTCGCGGATGCCGCCGCGGCCGACCTTGACGTTGTGCCCCTCGACCGAGATTTCGCTCTGGCCGCGATAGGTCTGCATCTGCCGCTTCATGTCGTGGACATCGGCCAGCGCGGCAAAGTCCAGATGCTTGCGCCAGACGAACGGCGCGAGCTCGCCGATCAGCGCCTCGCCGGCCTTGGGATCGCCGGCGCAGGGCCGCGCCTTGATCATCGCGGCGCGCTCCCAGGTGCGCCCTTCGCGCTCGTAATAGTGCAAGGCCGCGTCGGTCGAGATCGCGACCTGGGTCGAGGCCGGGTCCGGACGCAACCTGAGATCGACCCGGAACACATAGCCCTCGCCCGAGCGCTGCTGCAGCATCCGCGCCATCGCCTGGGTGACGCGGACGAAGAACGGCTGCGGCTCGATGTCCTCGGCGAGCGAGGTGGCTGTGCGATCGAAGAACACGATCAGGTCGATGTCGCTGGAATAGTTCAGCTCGCCCGCGCCCATCTTGCCCATCGCAAGCACGATCAGGCCGGAGCCCTCTTCCGGATGGTCGGCATCGACGGCAACCATGCGGCCGCGGGCGATTTCCTGCCGGAGTAGATATCGCAGCGCCGACTGCACCGAATTCACCGCGATGTCGGTCAGCGCCGCCGTCACCCGCATCACCGGCCAGACGCCGCCGATGTCGCACAGCGCGATCATCAGCGCGGCCTCCGCCTTCATGCGGCGAAGCAGAACCATCACGTCGGCCTCGCTGCCGGCGGCGAGCACGTCGCGCGAGGTGGTCTCGATCAGGTTGGCCAGATGCGACTCCGGGTCGCATGACAGGATCCGGATCAACCGCGCGGCATCGACCCGCGCGAGCTCGAATAGATAGGGCGAGAACTCGGCAATGCCGCGCATGATGTCCCGTGCGAACGGGTGCTCCAGCAACACCGCGAGCGCAGCCGACTGCGCCGGTTCGAGCTCGGCGAACCAGTCGGTCAGACGCTGATCGGCAGATACGGAAGCGGCGACACGCGGTCCATCCGCGAACCGCGCGGCCAGATGGTGTCGATCCGCGTTTCCCGGCGCGGCGGCATTCATGCCGCCTTCTGTGACACATCCTGCGTTTGAGCCGCAAGCCTGTCACTGCCGCCCGCCCGCGCAGGCAGCACCAGGGTGGCCACCAGCCCCGGATGGGCGTCGCCGAGCCGCAGCTCGCCGCCATGGAGCGTGGCAACCGCCGAGGCCAGGCTGAGGCCGAGACCGGACCCGGGTAAGGTGCGGCTGGCCTCGAGCCGGACGAAGCGCTCCACCGCGTGCTTGCGGTCGCCCTCGGGGATGCCCGGACCGTGGTCGGTGACGCTGAGCAGGACCTGATCGCCCTCACGGCGGGCCTCGATCAGGATCTCCCGCGCATCGGCCTTCATCGGCTCCACGCCCGGTTCGGGCTTGCCATATTTGATGGCGTTCTCGACTAGGTTGGCGACCGCCTGACTGATCAATTCGCGGTTGCCGTGAATCGGCGCCGGCGCGGTCTTCACCTGCAGCGTCATGCCGTCGTCCTCGGCCAGCGGCTCGTACAATTCGTGAATGCCGTTGGCGACGTCGGCGCCGTCGAAATCGTCCATGTTGCCGCGCGCCTGGCCGGACTCGGCGCGCGCGATCATCAACAGCGCGTTGAAGGTGCGGATCAGGCCGTCCGATTCCTCGATCGTCCGCTCCAGCGCCGCGCGATAGTCGGCCTCGCCGCCCGACCGCGCCAGCGCCTCCTCGGCGCGGTTGCGCAGCCGTGTCAGCGGCGTCTTGAGGTCATGGGCGATGTTGTCGGAGACTTCCTTCAGCCCCGTCATTAGCGCCTCGATGCGCTCCAGCATCACATTGAGATTTTCCGCGAGACGGTCGAGCTCGTCGCCGCTGCGGCCGACCGGCAGCCGGCCGGACAGATCGCCCGCCATGATGCGCTTGGTAGTGCCGGTCATGGCGTCGATCCGGCGCAGCACCCGGCGGGCGACGAAGATGCCGCCACCGATGCCGAGCACGACCACGACGAGGATCGACCATTGCGCCGCCTTGGCGACGATGCCGAACAGCCGCCGCCGCTCCTCGAGGTCGCGCCCGACCAGGAGGCGGAAACCGTTGTCCATCTCGGTGACCCGAACTAGGGCACGGTGATCGGTCTTGTCCAGGTCGTCGAACCGGCGATAGGCGGTCTCGCTCCAGCCCTGGACGCTCATCACGCCAGGCGCCAGCGAGCCGACATTACCGGCCAGCGCCTGCCCGTTCGGCGCCGTCAACAGATAGAGGTTGGCGCCCGGCCGCAGCGCACGATTGCCCATGGTGGTCAGCAGGCCGTGCAGGCCGCGGCGGTTATAGATGGAGGTGATCTCGCTGATCTCGACGTTGACGGTCGTCGTGATCTGCTCGGTGATCAGCCGTCGCGTGTTCCAGGCAAAGTAAGCCAGCAGCGAGGCGGCAAACAGCGCGAACAGGAACAGGTAGACCAGCGTCAACCGAAACGCCGTGGTCCGGATCAGTTTACCGAATGCCGTCACGGATCATGTACCCCGCGCCGCGGATGGTGTGCAGCAGCGGCCGCTCGAAACCCTTGTCGATCTTGGAGCGCAGCCGCGAGATGTGGACGTCGATGACGTTGGTCTGCGGATCGAAATGATAATCCCAGACGTTCTCGAGCAGCATGGTGCGCGTCACCACCTGCCCTGCATGCTTCATCAGATATTCGAGCAGCCGGAATTCGCGCGGCTGCAAGGTCAGCTCATCCTTGCCGCGGGCGACGCGATGCGACAGCCGGTCGAGCTCGAGGTCGCCGACTTTGTAGGTGGTCTCCTCGGCGGGCCCGACATTGCGCCGTGACAGCACCTCGACGCGGGCGAGCAGCTCGGCGAAGGAATAGGGCTTTGGCAGATAGTCGTCGCCGCCGGCGCGCAGGCCCTTGATGCGGTCGTCGACCTGGCCGAGCGCCGAGAGAATCAGGACCGGCGTCCGGTTGCCCTTGTCGCGCAGAATGCCGATCAGCGACAGGCCGTCCCGCTTCGGCAGCATGCGATCCACAACCATCACGTCGTAATCGCCGGTCTCCGCCATCGACAGGCCTTCCTCGCCGTCGGAGGCGAGATCGGCGATATAGCCGACTTCACGGAATGCCTTGACCAGATAGTCGGCTGACTCGCGGTCGTCTTCGATGATCAGGATGCGCATTTGCGGAGCGGTTGCGGTCACGGGAATGGGCCCTCTGTCAGCATGGCGCGGCCGGCCTGCACATGCAAGACGACCGCGAATATTCCGGATTGTCTGAAAAAAGTGGGCGGTGAAGCTGGGGGACCTCACCGCCCTGAGACCTTCCGACGGAGGGGGGCATATTCCATCGAAAGGCAACATAGGGAGCGAGCAAGGCGCCCGCCCCCCGGAACGCGCCGTCGGCGGGGGCGACTAATGCCGGCGACGCGTTCCAACTCATAGATAGTTATCCCTTGGCCAGCGGCACAGCCACAAAGCGCGACGAACCGCCGCTCTTCACGCGCATGAGAACGCTGTTCTTGTTGTCACTGCGCGCCGCGGTGATCGCATCACGCACCTCACCGGCGGTGCCGACGGTCTTGCCGGCGACCTCGAGGATCACGTCGCCTTCCTTGAAGCCCCGCTCAGCGGCAGCACTCTTGGGATCGACTTCGGTCACGACCACGCCTTCCTTGCCGGCGCCGGCCACGCTGTTGGCAGGCGCCACAGTGAGGCCCAGTTTCGGCACGTCGGTGCCGCGGGACGAGTTGCCCTTGTCGCTGTTGTCGGTGTCAGCCTTGGCCTCCAGGGTGTTCGGCAACTGGCCGAGCGTGAGGTTGACGGTCTTGTCCTGACCCTTGTGCAGCACGTTCAGCTTCACGGCATTGCCGGGCGCGAGGCCGCCGATGGTGCGGGCGAGTTCGCGCGCATCCTTCACCGGCTCGCCATTGACGGCGGTGATGACGTCACCGGACTCGATGCCGGCCTTGGCCGCGGGGCCGTTGGCCTGCGGTTCGGCCACCAGCGCGCCTTCGGCCTTCTTCATGCCGAGGCTGTCGGCGATGTCGGAGGTCACCGGCTGGATCTGGACGCCGATCCAGCCGCGGCTGACCGAGCCCTTGTCCTTCAACTGGGCAACGACGCTCTTGACGGTCTGGGCCGGGATCGAGAACGCGATGCCGACGCTGCCGCCGGACGGCGAGTAGATCGCGGTGTTGACGCCCATCACCTCACCGGACACATCGAACGCAGGGCCACCCGAATTGCCCTTGTTCACGGGCGCATCGATCTGGATGAAATCGTCATACGGGCCGTTGCCGATGTCGCGGCCGGAGGCCGAGACGATGCCCGCGGTCACGGTGCCGCCGAGACCGAAGGGATTGCCGACCGCAAGCACCCAGTCGCCGATGCGCGGCTTGGTGTCGGAGAGCTTGGCGAACTGGAAGTTGGAGCCGCCTTCGACCTTGATCAGCGCGAGATCGGTGCGCGGATCGGTGCCGATCACCTTGGCGGAAAAGGTCTTGCCGTCGTCGGTCGTGACTTCGACCTTGTCGGCGCCGTCGACGACGTGATTGTTGGTCACGGCGAAACCGTCAGCCGAGATGAAGAAGCCGGAGCCCTGGCCCGTCACCACGCCGCCGCCACGCGGTCCACCGCGCAGACCCGGGGGCAAGCCATCCGGACCGCCGAAGCGGCGGAAGAAACGCTCCATCGGCGAGCCCGGCTGGAACGGCGAATCGTCATTATTGTTGCTGTCGTCCTTCGCGACCTTCTCGCGAATGTTGACCTTGACCGAGATCACCGACGGCTTCACCCGCTCGACGATGTCGGCAAACCCGACCGGCTGCTGAACCTTCTTGACCTCGTTATTGACCTGCGCGTGCGCGGGGGTCGAGAACAGGTCGGCCGGGTTGTGGGTGGGGCTGAAGCCGTAGGTGGCGGCACCGAGGCCGGCCACGACCGACGCCATCAGCGCGAGTTTGCGGGCAGAGAACAGCGAGCGCTTCGGTGCCTTGTAGGACGGAAGGGTCGAGAGGTCGGGACGGTCGGTCATGTCTTGAGATCTCCAGGGCCAGAATCATTCGGTGCGGGGGCAAGCACCTGATGCATCTGAACATGGGGTCATCAGCCTTACGGCGCGCTGGCTGCGGAATTAAACTTTGGTAATTGAGCAGACCTGCACTGCGGCAGAATAGCGCATGCAAATTAAGGGCTTAGAAAGGAACTAAAGCGGCTTCTCCGGCGCGGATTCGGCCGCCAGCAGCCGCTCAAGGCGCGCCTGTTCGTCGGACGTCAATCCGGGGGTGGAATCGCCCCCGCCGGGGTGCGGATTTGCCTTGCGGCGGCCGAGGCGCCAGAGCGCGAAACCGCCGAGCAAAAGCGCCAGCGGCGGGGTCAGCCACAGCACCAGCGTATGCTCGTTGAGGCGCGGCTTGAGCAGCACGAATTCGCCGTAGCGGGCCACCAGGAAATCGATCACCTGGCGGTCGCTGTCGCCGGCCGAGATCCGTTCACGCACCAGGAGGCGGAGGTCGCGCGCCAGCGGCGCCTCGGAATCGTCGATCGACTGGTTCTGGCAGACCATGCAGCGCAGCTCTTTCGAAAGCTCGCGCGCCCTCGCCTCCTTCGCCGGGTCGGCCATGATCTCGTCGGGCAGCACGGCCCGGGCGGGCATCGCACCGAGCATCAGGCTCGCTGCAAGCACGGCGGCTGCAAGGGCGCGCGACCGCATCACTCGGCGGCCTGCAAGGCGCGCGCCGCTGCTTTGGCCGGCTTCGGCGCACCGACCCGCAGGCGGCGGTCGGACAGCGAGAGCAAGCCGCCGAACGCCATCAGCACCGGCCCCCACCAGATCATCAGCACCAGCGGCTTGTGATAGATGCGCACCGCGATCGCGCCGTCGGCCGAGGTATCGCCGAGCGAGATATAGAGCTGGCTCGCGCCGCGCGTCAGCAGCGCGGCCTCAGTCGTCGAAGCGCCGCGGGTCGTGAAGTTGCGCTTCGACGGGGTCATCACGCTGACCTTCTCGCCGTCACGGATCACGGTGAATTGCGCGACCATCTCGCGGAAGTTCGGCCCCTGCCGCGGGTTCAGGCCGTCGAGCCGCAGCTCGTAGCCGGCGACCTTGGCGACGTCGTCCGGCTTCATCGAGCCGATATATTCGCTGTTCCAGGTGGTTTCGCAGACGATTCCGATCAGGGCTATGCCGAGGCCGGCGTGCGCGAAGACCGTGCCCCAGGTCGCACGCGGCAAACCGCGTGCGCGGCGCAGCGAGAGCGACAGCGGAATCCGGAACAGCGCGATGCGTTCGGCGAGATCGCACAGCGCGCCCATGATGACGAAGGCGGCAAGCCCGATCGCGAGCGGTGCCAAGGTCGCGCCGCCATAGGTCCACGCAAACACCACCGCGATCGCAACCAGCGCGACGATGCCGGCGACCATCAGCCGCTGCGCCGCGCCGAGCAGGTCGCCGCGCTTCCAGGCCAGCAGCGGCCCGAACGGCACCGCGAGCAGCAGCGGCACGAACAACGGCGCGAAGGTGAAATTGAAGAACGGCGCGCCGACCGAGATCTTCTCGCCGGTGAAAACCTCGAGCGCCAGCGGATACAGCGTGCCGATGAACACCGTCGCGCAGGCGGTGGTGAGCAAGAGATTGTTGAGCACCAGCGCGCCTTCGCGCGAGATCGGCGCGAACAGCCCGCCCTGCTTCAGCGCCGGCGCGCGCCAGGCATAGAGCGACAGGCTGCCGCCGATGAAGACGAACAGGATCAGCAGGATGAACACGCCGCGGGTCGGATCGGTGGCGAAGGCGTGGACCGATGTCAGCACACCGGAGCGCACCAGGAAGGTGCCGAGCAGCGACAGCGAGAACGTCAGGATCGACAGCAGCACGGTCCAGACCTTCAGCGCGTTGCGCTTCTCCATCACCAGCGCCGAATGCAGCAGCGCGGTGCCGGCCAGCCACGGCATCAGCGAGGCGTTCTCGACCGGATCCCAGAACCACCAGCCGCCCCAGCCGAGCTCGTAATAGGCCCAGTAGGAGCCCATCGCGATGCCGAGCGTCAGGAAGATCCACGCCATCAGCGTCCACGGCCGCACCCAGCGCGCCCAGGCGGCGTCGATCCGCCCTTCGAGCAGCGCCGCCACCGCGAACGAGAACGAGATCGAGAAGCCGACATAGCCGAGATAGAGCATCGGCGGATGCACCGCGAGGCCGATGTCCTGCAGCACCGGATTGAGGTCGCGTCCCTCGATCGGCGGATTGGCGATCCGCAGGAACGGATTCGAGGTGATCAGGATGAACAGATAGAAGGCGCTGGCGACCCAGGCCTGCACCGCCAGCACATGCGCGCGCAGCGACAGCGGCAGATTGTTGCCGAAGGCCGCGACGAGGCCGCCGAACAGCGCCAGGATCGACACCCACAGCAGCATCGAGCCTTCATGGTTTCCCCACACGCCGGTGATCTTGTAGAGCAGCGGCTTCAGCGAATGGGAATTCTCGAAGACGTTGGCGACCGAGAAATCCGAGGTGACGTGCAAGGTCACCAGCGCCGCGAACGATGCCGCGACGAACAGCAATTGGGCGAGCGCGGTCGAGCGCGCGACATTCATCAACGCCGCATCGCGCCAGCGCGCGCCGACGATCGGCACGATCGACTGGATCAGCGCCAGCGCCAGCGCCAGCACCAGGGCATAATGTCCGCTTTCGGCGATCACCGCATCGCTCCCTGGGTCGGCGCCGCGGAGGCGCTCGGCATGCTGTTTGGTTTGGCGCCGTAATCGTCCTTCCAGTGGCCCTGCTTCTTCAGGGCATCGGCGACGTCCTTCGGCATGTAGGTCTCGTCATGCTTGGCGAGCACGGTGTCGGCGCGGAACACGCCGTCGGCATCGAGTGCGCCTTCGGCAACCACGCCCTGCCCCTCGCGGAACAGATCCGGCAAAATGCCCTTGTAGGCGACCGGCAGCGTCGCGCCGCCGTCGCCGACGGTGAAGCTCACCGCGAGATTGTCGCCGCGCTTGAGCGAGCCCTGCTCCACCAGCCCGCCGAGGCGGAACCGCTTGCCCGGCCCGAGATGCTTTTCAGCGACCATCGAAGGCGTCGAGAAGAACACGATGGAATCGCGCAGCGCGTTCAGCACCAGGCCCGCGGCGATCGCGAGCACGACGAGCGCGCAGCCGATCAGTGTCAAACGCCGTTGCTTCCTGGTCATGGTGCTTCCTTGCGCATGACATCCGCCGAAAACCGCTGCACATGTTTCGGCATCATGCGTTATCCATCCAATCCGAGACTCTTCAGCCCCTCATTGAGCTGACGCAACCGGTCCGCATCATTGGCCACCGCCTGACGGGCATCCGCAAGCGCGCTCATCGCCTTGTCGCGCTCTCCCATCACGAGATAGGCGCGAACCAGCCGCAACCAGCCCTCGACGTCGTCGCCGTTGGTCTTCAGCCGCGTCGCCAGCCGATCGACCATACCCTTGATCATGGTGCCGCGATCGGCCTCGCTCATGTCCTTGGCCGCCGCCACCGCGCCATCCGGCAGCGCGGGTGCGCTGGCGCCACCGGGTGCGCTGACGCCGCCGACCCGTACCAGCGCAGCCTGCACCAGCGGCCGCCACGGCGCATCGGACGGAGCTTTCGCCATCATCTTCTGCCAGATCGCGGCGGCGTCGGCCTTGCGGCCGTCTTGCTCGGCGGCAAGGCCGAGGAAATAGTTCGCCTTGGCGTCGTCG
This sequence comes from Bradyrhizobium sp. USDA 3240, assembly GCF_054063295.1. Taxonomy (NCBI): domain Bacteria; kingdom Pseudomonadati; phylum Pseudomonadota; class Alphaproteobacteria; order Hyphomicrobiales; family Nitrobacteraceae; genus Bradyrhizobium; species Bradyrhizobium sp. USDA 3240. The sequence goes on along the minus strand of NZ_JBSSGD010000002.1, from coordinate 7,422,283 downwards.
CCATTCAGCGCGACCGAGCGCTCGAACTCCGCCTTGGCATCCGCGGTGACGACGCCGCCGGCGCTCCCCATCAACGCCTCGCCGAGATCGGCGCGGCGATCGGCATTGTCGCCAGCATACGTGATGGCATTGCGATAGGCACGGACGGCATCATCGTAGCGGCCAAGGCGCGACAGCACCGGCGCCAGCACCGTCCAGCCGCGGCCGTCGGTCGGGTTCTTCTCCAGATGAGCCTCGACCTGCGCGACCAGATTGGTGAACGGCTGGTTGGCATCGGCCACCTGGCTGCGCTCGGCGAGCGGAAAGTCGCCAAGGCGCGGCGAGCCGAGCGCGAGATAGAAGCTGGAAGCAATCACCGGCAGCCCGACCAGGGCCACGATCGCGGCGGCGCGCCGCAGACTGAGACTGCCTGTCACCGGGGCGTCACGTCCGCTCTGGTCGGCGGCGGCCAGCAGCCGCCGGCTGATCTCGATCCGCGCGGCATCGGCCTCAGCGGCGCCGATGATCCCTGAGGCCATATCGCGGTCGATTTCGGCGAGCTGGTCGCGGTAGACCACGACCTCGCTGCCGCCGGTATCCGCCCGTCCGCGGCGGCTGAGCGGCCACAGCACGGCAAAGATCGCCGCGACCGTCATCAGCGCGAACACAAACCACAGCGTCATCAAGCGGTTCCCGGATGGAACGGCGGCTTCCGGCAAGCCGCCTTGGAATCGCTTTACACTACCGGCGGCGAACCCGGCAATTGACAATTACTGGATCGGCCGAAGGTCGAAATCAGCCGGTTTCCGGTGCCGTTCCGGTGGAATTGCAACGGCGTTTCCCGGGCCAAGGCGCGGCACGACCAAAATATCGAAAACAACCCCATGCACAGTAGCAGGCGCCGCCGAATGACGGCTTGACACGTCGGGCAACTCAGCGCCACACTTCCATTATTCCGAAATTGCGCAAATGCCTGTCATCCCGTCCTGACGGGCTCGTCGGTTCGCCGTCGAACATGCTCACAAATGACAGTGACCGTGCTGTCACTGCAATTCCTAGGGCGTGTACTCATGATGCGGCTGGTCGACTGGTGTCCGGCTCCCCCCAACAGCGGCTCAAGAGCGGACATTCTCCGAGGCCGTGGATGGGCCAGAGCCGGACCTTTCGCCTTCTCAAAATAACACGCTTCCGCAAATGAAGGAGGGCGGCGAATCCATCGCCACCCGCGTCGACAGATTACATCAAGGCGCCAGACGAGCCTTGATCTCAGCCGACATCTGACGGATCGCTGCCTGGGGCTCGGGGTCGGTCAGGATGCCGTTCAGCAGCACGAAGTCGTGGATCATCCCATTGTAACGGGTAGCGATCACCGAAACCCCGGCTTCCTTGAGCTTACGGGCGTAAGCTTCACCTTCATCACGCAGTGGATCGTTCTCCGATGTGATGACCAGCGCCGGCGGTAGCCCGCGCAGTTGTTCAAGGCCAGCCCGCAATGGAGAGACATAAGGGTTATCGCGCAATGTGGCGTCCGGTGCGTACAAGTCCCAGCCATACTTCATGAAAGCGCGGGCCAAAAACCGACCGGTGCCGAACTCATGGTAGGACTGAGTGTCCACGCTGGCGTCGGTCGCCGGGATCATCAGCACCTGGTGACTGATCTTGGGACCGCCGCGGTCCTTGGCCATGAGCGTCAGCGCCGCAGTCATGTTGCCGCCGACCGAATTGCCGGCGACCGCGATCCGGCTGCCATCCGCGCCAAACTCTTCGGCATGGCTCGCCACCCACTTCAACACAGCATAGGATTGATTGAGCTGGGTGGGAAACCGCGCCTCCGGCAGGGAGGTGTATTCGACGAACACGCCGATCTGGCCCGAGCCGACGACCAAATCCCGCAAGAGGCGCTGGTGGTTCTGGAAATTTCCGACGATCCAGACGCCACCATGAATAAACAGCAGCACACCGGGCTTACCGGAGATCTGCTCGGGCTTCATGATGTGGATTTTCACAGTTTGACCATCCTGGGTGATGGTCTGCTCGGTCGTGCTTACCCCCGACATGTCGACCGGGGTCTTGTTCTGCAAGCCGGTCAGGATGTCCTGCGGCTTCGGCTGAGGAAGCTCCCAGAAAGGACTTGAGTCCTTGTTGATTTCTTTCAGAAACGCACGAACCTGCGGATCGATGCGAGGGTCGGTCGCAGGATCTGGTGTTGCGGCTTGCGTCGTTTGCGTCATAACCGTCGCTCCAAGAAGGATTGCTGAGAAAAGAAGGGGGCGTCGCATGTGTTACCTCTGCCGTTCCGACGGTCGAGCGCGTATCCGGAGCACTTCCAACGAGCTCCGGGCTGTGTTGACGACTTGTTCGACCGTCCGATGCTCACCGCCACGCGCAACGTTTGAGCTCGTTTCGCGCGTGAATTCCCTGAGCCTGTCCTGAGAAGTTCTGAGAATCACTCGATCTACCGGGGTCGCCGACTTGACGGAGCAAAGCGCAAAGGCCGTTCACGCGTCGAACGGGTGGGAAGTCGATCTGGCCCGGCGCGAGTTGCGGTCCGGCGGTGCCGCCGTGCCGATCGGGAGCCGTGCATTCGAGATCCTCGAGATTTTGGCTCGATCGGCCGGCGAGCTCGTCACCAAATACCACCTGATGGAGCGCGTATGGCCCGGCGCAGTCGTGGAGGAGAACACCCTCCAATTTCACATTTCGGCCATCCGAAAGGCGTTTGGCGCCGACCGTGGCCTGCTGAAGACGGTTGCCGGCCGTGGTTATCGCCTGCTGGGGCGCTGGAACGTGCTGGAGGTGCCCCTGCCGGGACATCGGTTCGGTGACGCTGAACGCACCCCAAAACCGGCATTTCGAACCAACGTGCCGACTGCAGGATCTGCGCTGATCGGCCGAAGCGAACCGCGGCAGCATCTCCTGGATGTCCTGTCGGCTTATCGCGTCGTCACGCTGACCGGGCCAGGCGGGATCGGAAAAAGCGTGCTGGCTCTCGAGGTTGCGCGCAGCATCTTTCCGACGCTCGAAGGCGATTGCTGGATCGTCGAGCTGGCTTCGCTGTCGGACTCGGCACTCGTGCCGGCTGCAGTTTCCGTGGCACTCGGAATGAGGCTCGCGGGCAGCGTGATTTCGGCCGAATCCGTGGCGCGGGCTCTCGACCGGGAGAAGCTGCTGCTCGTGCTCGACAACTGCGAGCATCTTATCGATGCCGCGGCCAAGCTTGCGGAAACGATCGTCCGGCTATGCCCGAATGTGTCCGTGCTTGCGACGAGCCGGGAAGTCCTGAGAATCGAGGGCGAGTACGCATATCGCGTTCCACCGCTCGACGTGCCACCTTCGCGCCAGGACGACGAGGATATCATCCGCGAGTATAGCGCCGTTCAACTGTTCAATGCCAGACTGATCGCCCTCGGTGCCGGCTCGTCGGCTGGCCCAGGAAACCTGCCACTGATTGCCGCGATCTGCCGGCACCTCGACGGCATTCCGCTCGCCATTGAATTCGCGGCAGCGCGAGTTGCGACGCTAGGACTTCAGCAGACGACTGACCTTCTGGATGATCGCTTCAGTCTACTGACAGCCGGCCGCCGAACGGCTCTGCCGAGACACCAGACCCTGCGTGCGGCCCTGGATTGGAGCTACGAGCTGCTGCCGGAGGCCGAACGGGCCCTGTTGGGCCGGGTGGCAATTTGCGCCGGCGGGTTTACGCTCGAAGCGGCGACCGCGGTCATGGGCGATCCTGCGGTGACGGCCACCATGGTTGCCGAGGGCATCGCAAGCCTGGTCGCCAAGTCGCTCGTATCTCTTGATTCATCGGCACCGTTCGGCCGCTGGCGACTGCTCGAGACAATTCGGGCCTATGCGCTCGATAAGCTGGCCGAGAGTTGTGAGGGCGTACAGGTTGCCCGTCGGCACGCGGCGTTCTATCGCGATCTGTTTGCACTGGCCGCCGACGGCCCATCCGTAGATTTCAATGATCTGCCTCGTTACGTTCGAGACCTCGACAACATGCGAGCGGCGCTAGAGTGGGCATTCTCTCGCGATTCGCAAGAAGTCGACATCGGAATCGGACTTGCTGTCGCCGCCGGGCCCGTCCTGCTGGCAACGTCCATGTTGCCCGAATGCTATCGATGGTCGGAGCGGGCGCTGCTGGTCCTTGACGACACCAAGTGCGGAACGTCCGATGAAATGCGTTTGCAGGCCGCCCTGGGCTATTCGCTGATGTTCACGCGCGGCGGCGGCGACGAGGCGCGCGCGGCTCTGGATAGAAGCCTTTCCATCGCCGAGGATCGCGGCGAGCTCACTTATGAAATGTGGTTGCTCAGCGCGCTGAACATCTTCCATTTTCGAGCCGGCAATCGCGAGCTGACAATGCAATGCGCAAAGCGCAGTCTGGCAGTTGCCGAAGCCCTTGGCGACCCAGCCGCCTTCGCGTTGGCGCATTTCGTGCTGGGGAACTCACTTTACCTGACTGGCGATCTCAAGGGCGCCCAAGCGGAATTTGAGGCGGCGATAGAAAATCGGTCACGTGCACAGGGCGCCAGCAAGGTCTTCTTCGGCTTTGACGTCGCCGCCCCGGCCGGCATGGGTTTGGCGAGCACGCTATGCTTGCAGGGCTATGCACGCCAGGCCACCGAACAAGCGCATCTCATCCTTGAGGATGCCCGTCACATCAAGCACTCGATCACGTTGAGCCTGACTCTCATTCACGCCGCTTTGCTGTTTCTCTGGACGGGCGATCTGGAGACTGCCGACAAGGTCACGGATTGGTATGTCTCCAATGGCCGGGCCCATTCCCTGGCGCTACAGGTGTTGGTCGGGCGTGGCATCAAAGCGATGCTTGCGATCAGCAGCGGTGATCCTCAAATCGGAGTCGATGCCTTGCGGAGTTGCGTGCAGGAGCTTCGCGCTGCACGGTACGGGATGATGGCTTCGCCATTCAATCTTTCGCTCACGGAAGGACTTGCCGCGACAGGCCGCTTCGACGAAGGCTTGAGCGTGATCAATGCCGGCATCCAATTGGTCGAGACGAACGGCGACCTCATTTATATGACCGAGTTGTTGCGGGCGAAAGGCGTTCTTCTTCTCTCAATGCCGCAGCCTGACGTCGAGGAAGCGGAAAGGCTCTTCGAACGTTCGCTCGAACTCAGTCGTCAACAAGGCGCGCGGGCGAGCGAACTGCGGGCCACGGCCGACCTGGCAAAGCTCATGAGCGCTCATGGACGACGCCAGGATGCCCGAGCGCTCCTGGAGCCAATGATCGCATGGTTCAAAGGTCAGGATACGGTAGATCTGACGGCGGCGGAGCTCCTGCTGATGAGTTTGCAGTAGGACGATTTCAGCCGTTGTGGACTTTTAGGCGACGCCTCTCAATCGCATTTTGCCGGCAGCGAGGGCTCTCGTCGCCAGACGTCACGTCCGCTTCGGGTCAAACTCGACACAATTCGATAGTGAGTCCACGCCCAGTTCCTTCTCGCCCGTTATTGTCCGTGGGCGCCCTACCCCGCGCGGGACGACTTCCGCTCGCCGGTCACGGCGTTCTCGGCCGCCCGGTTCATCAGGGAGGCGTAGTCGTGGCCGAACAGCACCTCGCAGAAGCGGATCGCGGCCTTGACCTGTTGCTGGCGGAAGGTGCGGACCCGTGCGTCGCCGCCGCGCAGTGATTGCACGAGCCCCTCGGTCGACTGCTCGACATAATGTTGCAGGTCCGAGAAGGTCCGCAGCGTCACCTCGTTGATGGCGAGCTCGCTGGCATAGGTGCGGCACACCGCGACGAAATCGATCAGGGCGGCGGCATCCTCGACCTCGGACTGGTCGATCTTGGCGCCGGCCGTAATGTCCTTGTCGGCGCGCTGGCGCAGGATGCGGCGGACCCGGCCCGGCACGCTGTCGATCTCCGATTGCAGCGCGTTCGACGTATCGGCGCGTACCGAGGTGAGCTGGCGGCCCCAGGTGGAATCGTTGCGCAGATCGAGCTCGGTGCGCAGGCCGCGGACCCCGTCATGCAGGGTCTTGAGCTGGTCGCTGACATAATCGAAATGCCCGCGCTTGATGTCGGTGCGCAGGCAGGCCGCGACGAATGACAGGTCATGCAGCGCGATGGTGACGGCGATGCCGTACGGCGTGGCCGCGACCCGCAATTCGTCGTCGGAGGCCGCCATCTTGATGGCAAGGCGGATGATCTGCCATGGCGCGGCGAGCCGCTGCGTAATCAATGACAGTGCGAACGGCAGCAGTTGCGGGGTCTGCAGCGACGGCAGCTTGAGCGCCTCCATCGCGGAGGCAATCTGGGAATCGGAAAACACCCTGATCTGGCTCGGCAGCCGGCTGCCCAGGGTTTCCAGGGCTTCACGGGCCTGCAGGACGAGGCCGATCGGCAGCAGGTCCTCGACAACGCTCGGCGGACCCACGCGCGCCAGCGCGCGCTGACGGTCGTCCTGCGTCGGCCCAGCGACCTTGAGGATGGCTTCCGCGGCCGCAAGCTGGAACTTGCGCGCGGCGATCTCCATCGGACCGCTCTCCGTGGCCGACGCCAGCGCCGCCTCGAATTCGCGGGCGGCCTCGGGCGCACCTTCGCGGGCGAGCCACTGCCAGATCGGCAACAGGGACGCACGCCGGAGCTGGCCGGCCCGGGTCGGGAAATTGGTCTCGGCAAGGAACGGCTCGAGCGGTCGGAACAAGAGCCGCGCCGGATCGTCGCTGCGCGGCTGGATCTGCTCGTCCTGCTCGGCGCTGCGCACGATCTTGCGCAGCTGTTCCAGGACCAGATTGGCGACCGCGACGTCATCACCGCGTTCGACCGCGCGCTCCAGCTCGCGCATCAGCAGCGCCTGCGATTGCGGCGGAAGCTGCGCGAGATAATCCGTCAGGCGCTCGATCGATTTCTGGCTCATGCCCGGTCGTGAAAGCTAGGTGCCCGGCAAACGCCGCAGCCCGTCCGCCCGCGATGATAGAGGTGGGCGCGTTAAGAAGCCGTTTAGGAATAATGACGGCAACGCCGCCCAAAAGGCTGCGCAGCATCCATATGCCAAATCGCATATGATGTCTGCGACGATTGTCCGCGAGCTCCCCTCGCCTCTCCCGCTTGCGAGTGCTGTCCCAATGCGGGCACTCGCTCCGGGAACCAGGACACTTGTCAAACACCCGGGAAAGCGTGGCAGTTTATTTGCGTACGATTCACACAGGTGATTTCTGAAACCGCCCGCTGATTCGATCCTTTCGCGACTGGGCAGGGCGTTTCATTAAGATCAAATTACAGCCCGGAAGGGGCCGCCAATTATCGGCAACCGGCGGCTCGGCGTGAGAATGGGAATAAGAACGGCTCCGGCATTACCTCCAAGGGTGCTGGGGCCGTTCGTTTGCGCGCCACAGGAACGAGGCGTGCGGGCTGGCGATTGTTTAGGTCCGGCGTCCCCGTCGGGTCCGTCGGATGACGTCTGTCAACTCGGTCCCGGCTTGCCCCCTCGCTCGGGCCGTTTCTTTTTCACGGCTAGGAACAGCCCCCGGTGACAAAGGACTTCTGCGGCGCGTCAACAATTCAGCGCGATCCCGCCTGCTGCGTTGGAGCAAGCATATTATGCTGTTTGTGTACGACGCGATTGATGGCGACGTCGGCAAAGAGCCCTTAGGTCGTGGATGATTGAAGCCCCCCAGCGCGCAGCCATTCGGTCATGCTGGCGCCAGCCTCAGCTTGCCGGGCTAACTTCAGGAGCGCTTCTCTCTCGATACCCGGGGCGCGCGCTGCGGCCTGTTCGCGTAGCTCTCTAGCTCTCTCAAAAAGGCGCGCTTCAAGTGAATTGGTGTGTCTGACCCGACGTCGAATTTGGCCCATGTGACCTTTTTCCTCGCTCAGTTCCTTACGGGAACGGGGCTGTAAATCCACATGGGAACGCAAAGTTCCTATCCTGCTTCCTTCATGGTTCGCTCGACCTCATCGGCCAGCGTCCGGTGATGTGCGGCCAACCTGGCGAACAGCTCTTTCTTGGCCTTATTGGTCGCCAGCTTGCTGATTAGCTCGCACTCTTCCGCCTCGATGCGAAGCTTCTCCAAGTGCGCCTGCATGTCCTTCATGGGCAGTCTCCCAAGATCGGGGGATGATTGCACGCGCACTCCGTTCACCCACGGAGAAGCCCCGGATTGGATCTAAATCCTTTGATCTAGATCAGGGCTCCTGGCCGAAATAGGCCACTCGTCAAATCGAAACCGGCCACCGATTAGGAACGCTTGATGCCGGGGAAAATTAGGCAATTGGCGACGGCGCGATCCTGCCCCCAAAGTCTGCCGCCGCCATCAGTCCCAGCGCCAACCTTCCCCGGGGCGCTGGGACTTATTCTTTAGGCCATTCGTAGATGCGAAATAGGCCACTCTAAGGGTCCGCCGAGCAGTATCAAAAGCAACTTGCGTGTCTTGCCAGCATGATCTGACAAAGAGGCCGTCAATCACCCGCGAAGAACTCCGGTGACACTTCTCCTCCGTGGATGGAGAACATGTTCCGATAGCGAAACACCGTAGTTTATCGGAATCCTAAAGGTCTGTTGAAAACTCTAACGTAAGTCTTGCCGAGCCTTAGATTTTCATCCCGAGCAGATTTCGAAACTTTCCCGGCGGGGGCCGCGCGCGGAGCGGCCCCTTTCGATTCGTCCAATTGAAGCGGCCAGAAGGGCTCAAACATGCAGCCGAAGATCAAAGAGCGTATCTGCCCGGCCTGCAATGGAACGGGCGTCCAGTCGATTGCGCAGGCGGCCCAACCGGGTCACAGAATCTATCCGGTCAAATGCGCGGCCTGCGAAGGTAAAGGCAAGCTCAGGGACAACGCCAACTGAGGCGGCTTCTATGCGAGAACGATCACGATGATAGCCGCGACGCTGAGAGCTATCACAGCATAGCCTGTCAACTGATAGGTCCAGAATTGCCGGCTTGATGGATCCATTTTGCTGCAAACGTCAAAAAGACGGCCTCAGCACGGTGCATGCCGAGGCTGAAAAGTATCGATGTATCTAAACATTTCTTGCTGACAGCATCCTTACGCCGCGCTTGGTTCACCCACGGAGAACCACGGAAGGCCGGGAGGCCTTGCGGCGAGAGAGGCCGCCAATCGAGGCGGCCTAAACAAAGCTATGCCGCCCGTTTGAAAATCTTACAGGCGGCATAGCCTTCCAGCCCGAGAGGGGACTAACAAAATCCCGGATACTGCACTTTTCGAACGCGATCACCTCTTTACTTGCGGAGCCTGTCCTTCTGTATGGCTGCGGAACTTCTGTCGGTTTGTCTGCTCCAGAAGTAATTCAGGATCGCTTTGATAGCCGTGTCGCTCTTGATTGCCCACCGCCTACGAAAATTGACTATCCTGCGCGCGCCGCTTTGCACATGGGAATGGTATCGGCCCCTCATGTCGGGGCTCGTAACCCCGGTGAATGCAGCCATTCGCTTAACTGTGAGCCGGTTTCAGCCAGACGAGCCTTGCGGATTAGGATTTGACGCTCGATGCCTGGAGGAGTTCCTCGCGCCTCCTTGCGGAGCCGTTCTGCGTGAATGGCAAGACGTTGCTCAAGTGATTGAGTGTGTATGAGATGTCGCTTCATGGACATGACGCCATTCCGTTAGAGGAAGGCGGGAGCGCTATCGGGCGTTCTCGTCACCGATATGAGCCACGGGTTCGGGCGGTGATAGATTTACTGTGTGCCGATCTGAGGCGAATAGCGAGTTGTTTATTTCAGGCTTATTGTCGCAACTCGCGGGATATTGGCGCCCCAAAGGAATTGATGGGCCGGAACGGGGGCTGCCCAACTGAGGCGGCCTCACTTTTCCTCATACCAAGTCAGTTTCTCGCAGCTCAAGCACCTTCTGAGGCGGTAGGTCTTGCCCTCACAGCTATCGAGGATCGACATCGCAAATGTCGCTCCGCCGCAGCTGTTGCAGGCATGAAAATTGATGGGCTGCGGCCTTTGGTCGCCAGCACCGGCATCCAGTAAATTGCTCATTGTCCACTTTCACGGAGGGTGAACTCATAAGTTACCAAGTGAACACTAGTTCCTAGAGCGACGGGAAGAATCCTCAAATGGCATGGAACGTTTTCCAGCCGACGATCTGGCACCAGCGTTCATCCAAGAAAGAGCCAAACCACGCTGGCGATCAGCGCCACAAACGATACCGCCGCTGTGCAGACAAAGGCTGTCTCGACGCCGTCGAACTCATATGGGTTCGCGGACATCGTCGTGCTCCTAAATTGGAGCGCGTGGCCCGGGAGACATCAGCCACTCGGTCAAATGAGCGGTGGTCTCGTTGTGCCGCGCCTTTCTCAGCAATGCTTCCCGCTCTCGACATGGGGGGAGTTTTCTAGCTCGCTGGCGCAGCTCTCGGGCTTCCTGGGTGAGACGTTCTTCAAGGGCGATAATCTGAATGGCCCGGCGTCGTCGTCGCTTCATGACACCTACCTCGTCTTACGGGTCCTAACCGTCGGGTGTGAGTTCCACGACTCCTAATATGCAGATGATCGGCGTTCAGTTCCAAAGGGACATCGGCGGGTTGCGATTTTTAGGAACTCTGTTCACCCACGGAGAAACCCCGATAGTCCATGTGTTCTGTGGATCAGGAACGGATGGAGGCCCATCCAAATCTATGTGCTCAGAACAGTGAATAGCCCGCTCGGTCGTTCTACCGAGAACAACGGCTAGCCCATGGTTCCGACGGGGCTAATGGCAAACTAGGTCACTCCAAAAATCAAAGCAGGCCATTGGGGATGGAAACAGGCCAGCGTCAGATCATGGGCAAGAACAGGTGGCGTACCGCACGAGGGCTCAAATTCGGACAGCTCCTGCAAGCGGGAGCGGGAGCGCACCGCCTTCGCGACCGCATGCAACCGAATTCCATCATGCCCTACACCGCCGGCAGCATGAGTTCGGCCCGCAGACCACCGATCGGCGCGTCATTCAGGGCGAGCTTGCCGCCATAGAGGCCGGCGAGATCGGTCACGATCGAAAGGCCGAGGCCCGAGCCGGGCTTCGATTCGTCGAGCCGCTGGCCGCGCCGCGACACTTGGGCGCGCTCGGCCTCCGACAGGCCGCGCCCGTCGTCGTCGACCACAATGCGCAGCCTGGGACCCGCGCCCGACGCCTCCGGCGGGACCACGCTGACTTCGATGAACACCTGCGACGCCGCCCATTTGCAGGCGTTGTCGACGAGATTGCCGACCATCTCCTCGAGGTCCTGTCGCTCGCCGCGAAACCGCGCCGCCGGGTCGGCCTTCGCCTCGATCGCGAGGTCGCGATCGCGATGGATCTTCTCCATGGTCCGGCGCAGCGCCTCGATGACAGGGGCGACGTCGGTGATGGTGCTGACGATGGTGGCCCGGGCGGCGATCCGCGCACGCTCGAGGTGATGCGCGACCTGGTCACGCATCAGATCGGCTTGCTCCAGCACCTTGCTGGCGAAGGGATCGCCGGCATGCGTGCCCGCTTCGTTCACGATCACCGACAGCGGCGTCTTGATCGCGTGCGCAAGATTGCCGACATGGGTGCGCGAACGCTCGACGATCTCGCGGTTGGCATCGATCAGCGCGTTGGTCTCGCGCGCCAGTGGCGCGATCTCGACCGGAAACTGGCCCTCCAACCGCTCGGCGCGGCCGGAGCGGATATCGGCGATCGAATCCGAAATGCGCTTCAGCGGCGCAAGGCCGTAGCGCACCTGGAAGATCGTGGTCAGCAGCAGCACGATGCCGAGGGCGGCGAAGGTGCCGCCGAGATAATAATCGAAGCTGCGCGTCTCATCGAATATCTCGGTGGCATCGCCGGCGACGCTGACCAGGAACCTGCCGTCGGCCCCGAGATCGACCGGCCGCTCCACCACGCGCAGGCTTTGGCCTTCGGGTCCATCGACATAGCCGAGCCGGACCCCGGCGGCGGTCAGGTCGGCGCCGTGCTCCTCGAGCTTCGGCAGCTTCTTGTCCCACAGCGAACGCGAGGCACGGGTTTCGCCCTTCTCGGTATCGGTGCGGGTGATCTGCCAGTACCAGCCCGACAGCGGAAGGTCGAACAGCGGCTCGCCGAGCGACTGGAACTGGCGGTCCGCCGGCTCGTCCGGCGTCGCCACCTCCGCGATCAGGGTGCGCAGATAGAGATTGAGCCGCCGGTCGAAGGCGCGCTCGGTGGCGTCGCGATAGACCGACGAAAGGATGACGCCGGTGATCGCCAGGATCACCACCACCCAGGCGGTCGCCGAGACGAACAGGCGCGTCGCAAGCGAGCTGCCGCCCATCAGAGCACGGGCTCGAACGGCGTGTCAGCGGCAACAGACGTCAGGGATTCAAACATTGGCGAATCCAGTTCTCCCGGCGCGGATCATGCCAATGCCCGTGTACGCCGATCAAGCGCTCTAAGAACATGATCCGATTGAACAGGAAATGCTCTCATCCTTTTGTTTGGTCGTGTTTTCTTCACGCGAGCGAACTGGTTATCCACTTCGCTCGAAAACGCTTTAAGTCGGCGGCGACAGCATGTAGCCGAGGCCCCGAACAGTCTGGATAATATCGACTTCCAGCTTCTTGCGGATGCGGCCGACGAACACCTCGATGGTGTTGGAGTCGCGGTCGAAGTCCTGGTCGTAGAGATGCTCGACCAGCTCGGTGCGCGAGACCACCCGCCCGGTGTGGTGCATCAGATAGTCGAGCAGGTTGTACTCGTGCGAGGTCAGCTTGATCGGGTTGCCGTTGACGGTGACCCGCTTGGTGCGGGTGTTGAGCGCCACCGGCCCGCAGACCAGCTCGACCTGGGCATGCCCGGTCGCGCGGCGCAGCAGCGCCCGGATCCGCGCCAGCACCTCCTCCAGATGGAAGGGCTTTGCGACATAGTCGTCGGCACCGGCGTCGAACCCCTGAACCTTGTCGCTCCAGCGGTCGCGCGCGGTGAGAATCAGCACCGGCATCACCCGCTTGTTCCGCCGCCAGGCCTCGAGTACCGAGATACCGTCCATCTTCGGCAGGCCGATATCGAGCACGACCGCGTCGTAGGGCTCGCTGTCGCCAAGGAAATGCCCCTCCTCGCCGTCGAACGCCCGATCGACCACATAGCCGGCGTCCGTCAGCGCGGTGGTGAGCTGGCGGTTCAGATCCGGGTCATCCTCAACGACGAGCAGACGCACTTTGGCCTCCGAGAGTGAGCATTGCGATATTCCGGCATCAAATGAGGCTCCCGGCCGTGAACGGCCTATGAATGGAGCCACAGGCGAAACCTTATTTTTTCGTCAGGTGCACCATCCCGGGAACCCGCGCAAGCGCGACAGGTTCCCGCTGAGAGATGCGCGCCAAATGGGATTGAGTTTCAGCGCCGGGTATTTAAATACCTACTATTGGCAACAAGAGGACGCGTCATGGCTGCCACAGTCGGCGGGCAAGTTAACCTTCGGCGACCATTTCCATGTCGCTGGCACGAGTGATGCGCTAATCCAGCCAGGGGGTCGTCTGCGGTACAGGACCGGGAATACTTTGTTGGAAATTTCACAGATACGGAAGTTCGGCGTGATTGCGGGCTGGCTAGCGCTTGCCTTTATCGCCTTCGTGACGCTGTCGCCGATCCAGGACCGTCCGTCGTTCTTCCCCCCTCAGACCGAGCGTTTCGCCGCATATGCAGTGATGGCAATGGCGTTTGTACTGGGTTACCCGCGGCGTACCGCGCTGATCGTGCTCTTTGTGGTCTTCAGCTCGTTCACACTCGAAGCGATGCAACTGCTGACACCGGACCGTCACGGCCGCCTGCTTGACGCGATCGTCAAGGTGTCGGGAGGTCTTGCCGGCATCGGCGCGGGTCACCTCATCCTGCTGCTGCTGCGCAGCCAGTTCGGCCGGTTGAGGTCGCGCACGGACGCAGCCTAGAGCGTTTTCGGTTCTGATTGAATCAGAACCGAAGCTCTAGATTCTTGTTTTGACGCGTTTTCTTCACGCGAACCGGCGTCCACTTCGCTCGAAAACGCTCTAGTCTTCCGCCATCTTGGGCATGATCTTCGCGCGAACGCGTTCCGCGTTTGTCGCGACGGAAAACCGCCTCGCACTTTTCCGGATCGTGCTCTATCGCCGGCGCGGATGCGCCTTCTGGTGCCACGCCCAGGCCGAGCGAATGATGTAGCCGAGATCCGACCGACTCGCCTTGAAACCGAGGCCGCTCTCCGACCGAGAGGGATCGGCGACCAGAATCGGCGGATCGCCGGCCCTGCGTTCGCGCACCACGCTCGGCACCGCTTCACCGGTCTCGGCGCGGATGGCGTCGAGCACCTCGCGCACCGAATAGCCGGTGCCGGTTCCGAGGTTGAACACACCGCCGGCGCTCCCCTTCAAGAGCAACTCGAGCGCCGCGATATGGGCGGCGGCGAGATCGTCGACATGGATGTAGTCGCGCACCGCGGTGCCGTCGGGCGTCTCATAATCTTCGCCGAAGATCGCAAAGTCCGGCACGTGCCCGAGCAGCGCCATCAGCGCGCGCGGAATCAAATGCGTCTCGGGATCGCGGAGCTCGCCGATGGTGCCGGATGCATCGGCGCCGCAGGCGTTGAAGTAGCGCAGGCAGACCGATTTGAACTGATAGGCGGCGCGATAGTCAGCGAGGATCTGCTCGATCATGAACTTGGAGCGGCCGTAGGGATTGACGGTCGGCCCCGCGGCGCTTTCCGGAATGGGATCGCGTCCGGCATTGCCGTAGACAGCGCCGGTAGAGGAGAACACCAGGCGATCGCGGCCCACCTCGCGCATGCCGCGCAGCAGGCCGATCGTGCCGTCAACATTGTTGGTGTAGTATTTCTGCGGATCCGCGACGGACTCGCCGACTGCGCTGAACGCGGCGAAGTGCATCACGGCCAGCGCATTGTGCTCGCGGATGGTGGCGGCGATCTTGCCGTGATCGGCGACGTCGCCGATCACGAGCGGTCCCCATTGCACGAAACTGCGATGGCCGGTGGAGAGGTTGTCGTAGACGACCGGAACAAACCCGGCCTCGCCGACGGCCTTGGCGCAATGGGATCCGATGTATCCCGCGCCGCCCGTGATGAGGATCGAACCCCTGCTCGCCATTGAAAATGCCGTCCCTGCGCGGACCGATCCCGCGCGTCACCAAACGCAATCATCGCATCGGTACGACATTCCGTCCGGCGCGGCAAAATGACGGTGAGAATAGCGTTAAGGCCGAAAGGATTTGCTGCCGCAGCGACGGTTAACGCGCCGCAAGCGGCGCGTTGGCTAACTCAGATGTTGTTAGACGCCGGCCTGTGCGAGGGCGGCCCAGCGACCGGGGTTCGCCGGGGTCTGCATCCTGACCCAACGATAGCGCGCCTGCGACCAGTTGCGGATCTGCGCGTTCAGATTGTCGAGTACGACATCGCCGCCCTGGGCGCGGACCACCAGCACGAGATGATGCTCGCCCCAGGAGGTCACGACCTCGCTCAGCAGCAGGTTGCGCATCGGCCAGCCGCGCGCCAGCAGTTCATGGCGCTTGCTGACGGCATAGTCGTTGCAATCGCCGCGTGCCGGGTTGATCAGCCATTCCTCACCGGCGAGGCCGCGCTCGTTGCGCTGTGGCGCGATGCTGCGATTGACCGTGGCATTGACTTCGATCAGGTCGGCCATGCGCTGCTTGGTCAGACGTGTGGCGCCGCCGCGGAACACCATGCGGGCGCGCGGCTTCTGCTTGCATTCGTCGGCATAGCGCATGCAGAACATCATGTAGGCCATCGGCGCCAGCGTCGGCTCGCTGAAGCGGATCTTCTCGACCATGCCGCGCAGCGGCAGCGGCGAGCCGATCATTGCAGCCTGTGTGTGCTGGGCGCTGGTCCCGAGCGCGACGATGGCCAGCAGAAGAGCCATCACTTTCTTGACGTTGTACATTCTTCACTCCCCACAGTGAGAGGAAGCATGTACGGGAAATGTCTTGAGCTTAGGCTCAAGCGCGCGGCGGCATTTGCCTCAAATGCCGAGAGGCGCGCGAGGAGTCCGTTAACCAAAAAAGGTTCGCGCGCCGGCCAGCCTTTCGGTTGCCGAATGATAACGCGCGTGCAGGCCGGCGGATCGCGACTCGATCGCGCTTGCGGGCGATTTCTCCTGCGGTCTCGGCGGACGCCGCCGTCAGACGAAGGGGCCGTTGCGGCGCGGGATTTCTTGTTCGCATGCAGGCATGGTTAGCCTGATGTGAAGCGGCCGGAGCGCTCGGCCAATCTAGACCGTCACGCGTTGCCGGGGTGCGATCCCGCACCAGCTCATGACGAGATCGGCGAGCGTCTTGATCTCGATATCCGCGGGCGTGCCGCTGGCGAAATCGGCGACCGATTGTCCCAGCGCGACGGCGCGAACATAGGCCGACCGGCTTCCGATCATCGGCCCGATCTCTTCGTCGAGCGTATCCAGCTCCTCGATCAGTTGCTGGCCCTCGAGCGTGCGCTGGTCGACGCGGTTCGGCACGATCATGGCACGGAGCGCCGTTCGTCGCGCTGCACGCACCTCTCGCACGATGTCGAGTGTCCGCGCAGTGGCCTCGATGTCGAGGCCCGACGGCGTACAGGGCATCAGCACGATATTGGCGACCGCGAGCACGGCGCCCAGCACCCGGTCGTTGGGCGCGGAATCCACGACGATGATCTGATGCGGAATCTGGCGCATCAGCTTGGCCCATTCGGCGACGGGGCGGGTTTCCGGATCTAGCTGGTAGACGGGGAACGACAAATTGCCGGGCTCGGCCCAGTGACATGCGGACGCCTGGGAGTCGGCGTCGACCAGTCCCACCAAGCCCGTACGCCGATCCAGTTCTGCGGCCAGCAAGACCGCAAGGGTCGTCTTTCCGACCCCGCCCTTGCGCTGGGCAACCGAGATGACAAGCGGCATCGCTAGCTCCTGGCGTTATCCGCCGTACGTGCGCGGGAGGACACCTTCATCGACGAGCGTCAGCATCCGGGGCAGACAGACCCGCCTTGCGTCGTAATTGTCTCGCACAAAGCTCCTCGCCTTCATCCGCATCTTCTTGAAGGCCTTCGGCCGTGACAGCACCGAGACGACCTGATCGGACAGCGCATCAATATCGAAGAACGGCGCCAGCAGGCCGTTGCCGTCCGAGATGATATCGCGAAGCGGGGCGGTGTCGGATGCCACCACCGCACATCCCGCGCTCATGGCCTCCAGCAGCGACCATGACAGCACGAAGGGATAGGTCAGATAGACGTGCACCGAGGAGATCTGCAGCAGCGCGAGATACTGGTCCCGAGGAATCCGGCCGAGGAAATGCACGCGGCGCAGATCAATGTCCGACCTGATCTCGTCCAGGAACATCGACTTCCAGCTCGATCCCTTGGGCGGATTGGCGCCGTAGGATGTCCCGCTGCCGCCGACGATCACCACCTGCGCATTCGGCCGCGCAGCCAATATCCTCGGCAGCGATCGCATGAAGACATGGAAGCCGCGTACCGGCTCCAGATTACGCGAGACGTAGGTGATCACCTCGTCGTCCGCCGACAGTGTCGCACCATTCGGAAGCTGAAACCTGGCGACCGGATTGGGCTTCACCTCGTCGGTGTCGACGCCCTCGTGAATGACCTCGATCTTGCTCTGAAACTCGCGGGGAAAGGTCGACCTCTGCCATGGCGTCGGCGAAACGCCGGAATCGCATTCGGTGAGCGCCAGCAGCGTCGTCGCGTTCTTCAGATGGAGTGCGACATTGCCGTCGAGGCCCGTCATCGGAAACTCGGGATCGAAGCCGACGTCCCGGCCCTCGGCGCCGTAGTAGAATTCGCAATAGAGGATGATCCGCGCCTTCGGAAACATCGTGCGCAGCGGCAGCGTCTCCCCCCAACCGGGATGCGCGAAGATCAGGTCGGGCACGAAGCCCTGCCCCGACAGCGACGACAGCGCATACAGGACCTCCTCGGCACGCCGCGCCTCGACATCGAAGCGGCGGGCAAAGGGATGCACCATCGCGGAGTCCGACTTGGTCGTCGAATATTTCAGCAGCCGGATATCCCGTGTCGTGCTCGCGGTCGATGAACCGACCGCAACGACCTTGTTTCCGGGCTGCTCCGCGAGCGCACGCGCAATGTGGCGGTACTGGGCTGGAAAGTTGTTGTGGACGAAGAGGACGTTCATTGGCGGGCGGGCGCGCCCCCCGGCCGCGCGGTCTTCGATTGGGGTCAGATTCGAGATCATGACCGGCAGGGTGTCTTCGATATGCACGTGCGAACTATCTCACCGGATTAACATTAAGCCCCCTTCTATCACACCAATTTTTGGGGCACACTGTGTGAGAGATATATCGATCATTCCGTTAGGCTCGCAGGCGACCATGAACGAACAGATTCAGCAGAAAACCATCGACCTGGCACGGGGTCTTTTCCTGGTTCGCTACAATGGCGCGGAAGACAAGACATCACCTCCGGTGGTGCGCGTCTATGCCGATCGCACCAGTCTTAACAATTGTAACATCATTACCGGGCCGGACGCGGCCAATGGAACCCTGTTTGCGCCCGAGACCGCGCTGGTCGTGTCGGTGGCCCGGCCAAGCCGCCTGATCGTCGAGGTCACGGCGGGGCGCGCCGGGGGCTCGACCGCCGCCAATATCAAGATCGAACCGCTGACCCAGGGACAACCGGCCGTGCAGCCGATCGGTCAGCCGGCCAGCCAGCCATTCGACACCTACGAGCCCGAGCCTGGCCCTGAGGAACTGAGCGCCCTCAAGCTGCTCGCGCATGTCGCGGGTTTGGGTGACGTGACGGTCGGCCCGAATACGTGGATCGCCGGCCCGGCCGCGCCGGCCCGTATCGAGGGAATTTCGCTCGAATGGCCGAACAAGCCGCACGATCTCAACCTGCAATATGCGGTCAAGTTCGCCCGGCCGCAGCGTGGCGACAACCAGTTCGTTCCGCTCGGAACCTTTGCCGGAACCCGGGGACGCGCGCTGGCGATCACGGGGTTCTCGCTGGAGGCCACCGGCCCCGGCGCGGATCGCTACGCCATCGCCGCGGAAACCATCTTCCTCGGGGCCCCCGCCTTGCGCGTCACCGGCAACCGGATTGTGGTGTCTGGCCCTTCGGGCCGGGAACCCCTGGTGGGCCTCAAGCTCAGCCTCGAAGAGCACCGGGTGCAGGCAGCGCCGCTTGCGCCCCGGCAGCCGATGCGCGTCGAGCCCGCCCCCGCGATGCCGCGCCAGGAGGCACCGCGCCTTGAGGGACGGGTACGCGTGTTCCGGAGCCGCCAGAACGCGGTCAAGACGGCGGGCTGACTATGCGGGCAGACAAGGGCGACACTTGACCGCCGACGCGCGCAGGATCGCCTTTACGTCCAGAACCCTGCACCACGCCGATCTCGAGCGGGCCGCTGTCGGGGCGCTTGAGGCACGTGATTTCCGTCGCGCATTCGGGCTCGCTGACCGCCGCTGCCGGATCTTGCCGCATCCGGGCGCCCGCGCCCATTTGCTGCGCGCCGAAGCGCTGTTTCGCCTCGATCTCAAGGAAGCGGCGGTCGCCAGCGTAGCCAAAGCGCTCGAGCTCGAACCGGACGATCTTGCCGCCGCACGGCGAATGATGGCCTGGGGCGACGGCCCTGCGCAGATCGAAGCCGCGCAAAGCGTCGCGCGACGCGATGACGATCCGGATTCAGTCCGGACCGCGCTCCTGCTGCTCGAGCAGAACGGTCAGGACAGCTGCGCCCGTATCGACTTCCTCGACGAGGAGGTGAAGGGATGGGTGACGTGGCAGCGAGCTGATGACCCGCACCTTTCACTGGCGCAAGCGGATCAATCCAGCACCGTCCAGCTTCCCGCCGATCCCCGTCACAGGTTTGCGCTCAATGGGCGACGTGCTGCGAGCTTCCGACTGATGCGGCCGGCGTCCGCGGCCTCGCAGCACCTCGAGATCGCTCAAGCTGGTCGCGTCATCGCGAGCATTCAGCTCCCCGCCAACCGCGCGCCGGATCGCCGTAACGCGCCACAGCGGCCGCTTCGCGCTGCGAGCGCCGACGCTTCGCCGCTCACCATCATCATTCCGGTGTACCGGGATTTAGCCGCGACGCATGCCTGCATCGAGAGCGCATTGACGGCCGCGGCCTGCACGCCCGGCGCGACCATCGTCGTCGTCGATGATGCCTCGCCCGAACCCGACATCAAGCGCCTGCTCGGCGAGCTGGCGTCCGAGCAGCACATCCGGCTCCTGACCAACGCGCACAATCTCGGCTTTGTCGGCGCGGTCAACCGGGCGCTTGCCGAGACTGATAGCGGCGACGTCGTGCTGCTGAACTCGGACACGACGGTGCCGAAACACGCGCTGCAGCGCTTGCGAACCGCCGTGCAATCGACGCCGGACGTGGGCACGGCGACCCCGCTCTCGAACAACGGCGAATATACCAGCTTTCCAATCCCGAACCGGTCGAACCCCCTGCCCTCGCCCGACGAGCTGGAATTGCTGGACGCGCTTGCCGGCGCGGCAAATTCCGGGATCGCCATCGACATTCCCAACGGCATCGGGTTCTGCCTCTACATCACCCGCGCATGCCTCGACGCCGTGCGTGCGCTCTCCGACGACTTCTATCGCGGCTATCTTGAAGACGTCGACTTCTGTCTGCGCGCCGCGGAGGCCGGCTTCCGCAATGTGTGCATCCCGTCGGTCTTTGTCGGACACGAGGGCTCGCGCTCGTTTCTCGGCGAGAAGCGTTCGCTGGTGCTGCGCAATCTTCGCGTGCTCGAGCACCGCTACCGGCGCTATGCGACGGAGTGCGCGGCATTCCTGCTCGCCGATCCGCTGCGCGATTGCCGCGCGGCGCTCGAGCTCAAGCTGCTCGCCAACGAACCGCGCGCCGCCGGCCCGCAAATCATCCTCTGCGGCTCCGCCGTCGGCCGCGAGATTGCGATCAGGCGGTGCCGGCAGCTCGCGGCGAACAACAAGCGCGGTCTGATCGTGCAGTTCCGCGCCGAGGGACGACGCCAGCTCGCTGCGATCTTCGCGCCGGACGGCGGAGCCCCGCAGTCGATCACACTCGACGTTGCGACACCTGAGGGCCGCGAGGCCCTTCTGAGGTTTCTCACCGATCTCCAAATCCGCTCGCTCGAGATTGCGGAACCGAACCGCATCCCCGGCGCATGTCTCGCGCAGCTCACGCAACACTTCGCCTACGAGCTGCTGATCACCGACACCAGGCTTGCCGCGCGCGCCGCGATTGGATCGGGCCTCCATCCGGACTGGATCGGTCTCGTCGAAGGCGCCCGAGGTGTGATCGCGATCGGCGAAGAGGGAGCAGCCTTTTCGGTGTCGGCTCTCGGCCTGCAAGTGGTCAGGCCGAGCGACCCGCCGGCGCGGCCGGTGCGGCATCCTGCCGTGGACGGCCCGGCGCGCTTTGGCCTGCTTGCCCTGCACGGCAGCGCGGCGGAATTTCGCTTCGTCAGAGCGCTCAGCGATCAAATGGCCGACGCCAATGCAGACGCCGAGATCATCGTGCTCGGTACCACCCTCGACGATCTCAAGCTGATGCAGCGGGCCAATGTGATGGTCACCGGCGAAATCGCCGTCGACGACGTTGCGACGCTGATCGAAGGTCACGGCATCACGAAACTGGTGCTCGACATCGGCGAACCGGCATTCGGGCATCCGTTGGTCGACGCGCTGCTGGCGAGCGGATTGCCGGCCGCCTCGACAGAATGGCTTCCGACACCACCGGGACGTGGCCGAAAGACCGACCTGAAGCTGCCGCCCGGCCTTGATGCCGATGATGCGGTTGCCGCCGTCCTCGACTGGGCGGTCGAAGCCGTGCAGCTACATCCCGATCGGAGGGGCAGTCGGCACCGGCGGCAGGTTGGCGCGCGGCTTCCATGACCGCGGCGGCCATGCGAGCGAAGAGAACGGGGTCGAATCCAGCCCCAGCAGCGGGCTGTAATAGGGATCATCGAGCAGCACCTCGCCCCACTTCGCGCGCAGCATCGCCAGCTCGCGCCCGAAGCGTGCTTTGCGGTCCGGCGCAGAATCGCGGCCGCGGCTTGCCGACTCCAGGTGAACGAGTTTTGCGTCCGGCGTGAATACGATCCGTTTTCCGAGCTGACGCAGCTTCAGGCACAAATCGATATCGTTGAAGCTGATCGGAAAGCGGATCTCGTCCATGCCGCCAACCGCCACGAAATCCCGCTTGCGCATCAAGAGGCAGGCGGCCGTCACCGCCGAACATTCGTGCGCCACCTGGAGCAGATCGCCGTAGCCGGGATCACCATCCATCCGGTCGTTGAAGGCGTGCGCGGCCGAGAAATTGGCGCCCAGCACCACCCCGCCATGCTGCACGACGCTGCTCGGCCAGAGCAGCTTTGCGCCAACGGCTCCGACGTCAGGAGCGGACAGCCGCCACAGCATCTCCGCCAGCCAGCCGTCGTCGAGCGCCTGGACGTCATTGTTGAGGAAGCAGATGTTGTCCGTATCGACGCAATCGACGGCGGCGTTGTTGATGGCTGCGAAGTTGAACGGCCCTTCGACCGAAATGACGTCGATTTCGTCCGCCGAAAGACCCTCGAGATAGTCCAGCGCTTCCGGCTCGCTCGAGCTGTTGTCGACGACGAGAATCCGGGCGTTGGTCTCATGTGCGGCCGGCAACACCGTCTCGATGCAGCGCTTGAGCAGTTCGGCGCGGTTTCTGGTCGGGATGATGATGGTGGTGCGCTCGTTCCAATCGACCGCGCGCTTGACCCGCACGGCTGGAAGAAGCCCCGCTTTCCGCGGCTCGACATTCGCCTCGACGCCAGTCCTGGCCAAATACGCCTTGCTTGCCGCGACCAGTTCGGCGGTCGCGGCGGACACATCAATCCGCGGCAACGCCGCGACTGACCCCGGCAGATGATAGGTTCGCTCAAGCTCGACGCAGCCAATGAAGATGTCGTAGAGTGATGCGGCCGATCGCAGCGCCTCCACGGCACGTTCCCGGCGCACCCCAAAGCAATACGCGCCATAGCCCTGCTCGAGTGCACGTTCGAGATCGAATGCCGAGAACGCCAGCGGCCAGACCGCGCCGGCGCCGCCCGAGACCTCGACGTCGCCATAGACGAGATCGCAGCCGGACTCGGCCGCGAACACATCGGCGAAGCGCTGCAAGGCATCTTCCGCAAGGATCGTCCCGCTCAGGCAGAAGACAAAGAACGCACTGTTGGCGGCATCGCCGTCGACGAACTCGCGCGCAGCGCCAGAATCGAACTGACTGAAGCCCCGCGCCGGCAGAGACACCGCCGACCAGGCCGCGTGCCGCTGGGCCTCCAGGCTCTCGATGCTTTCGTCCACCCTGGCATCCCCGATCAGGACGACCGCGGCCTCGGATGGAACGTCAGGCGGTGCTGGCGGCGAGAAGCGCTCTTTCCAGCTGCGATAAGTGTGAAACGGCACCGAGGCAGGCAGGAGCTGATCGAACAATTGGCCGCGCAGCCGCTCACTATCCCAGCGTCCGAGCTCGGCGATGGTCTGCTCCAGCCCACGCTCGAAAGCGACGAATGCGACCGGCTCGGAGATCAGGCTCCGTCCCGAAATGGTCCGCGCGGACAGCCCGCGCACGCGACCGTCGGCAAAATGCTCGGGCAGATGAAAATCGATCCGGCGGCCGACGCCGAACTCGCTGCCGCGCGCAACGTTGGTCCACCCGGTCGGCTTCACGGTCATCACCGGCCGTTGCGCGATCAGGATCTCGATGTCTTCGTCGACGTCCTGCGAGAGCCAGCCCTCGAAGCGCAAGCCTCCGGCCCATTTGATCTCGCTGATTCGGTGCCACTGCGCTTCCGGTGCAGCGACGTCGCAGCGAATCGGAGCACCGACCGGACTTCCGATATTCGCCAGTCTTGCCTCGATGATCGCAGCGTTCGCGCTGACCTCATCCTGCACGTTGAACGTAAAGCCAAATCGACCGTCGCCGATTCCGGCGTCGGCAAGCTCTGTTACAAACTCGTCACACAATGATGACATGTATGGCTCGCCGTCGACCAGCAGCTCGACGGCGTAGCGTCGGGTCGGATCGGCGCGGTCATAAATAAATCCAGAAAACGTGGTGCGATCGTATCTGGAGAATTGCGTCTGCAACGACGCGTATTCAGCTCCTGAGGGCCTCTGCTTGCCAATCGTCTTCGTGCTCATGTCCACCCCTCAAACGGCGGCCCGATTGTCGGTCGATTTCAAGTTGAGAATGTGTCCATGGCGCGCCCTGGGTGACTAACGAGCACTCAACTGCACTGAGGCCATCACCGTTTGCACAAAAAGCCGCCGAGCTTCAACACAATCGATACGCTATAAAACTTGGCGTTATCGGCTTCAATTGTGCTAGTGCTAACTCCTCCTCTCCACACTGATCGACGAGCGGATTCATGAAGATTGCAATGGTTGGAACGGGATATGTAGGTCTCGTATCCGGAGCGTGTTTTGCCGATTTCGGCCATCAGGTCGTGTGTGTCGACAAGGACGCCGGCAAGATCGAAGCCCTGAAGCGCGGCAAGATCCCGATCTACGAAACCGACCTCGATAAGCTCGTCGAGACCAATACCGCCGCCGGACGGCTGACCTTCACGACGGAGCTTGCCGGGGCTGTCGGCGACGCCGATGCCGTCTTCATCGCGGTGGGGACACCCTCGCGGCGCGGCGATGGCCACGCGGACCTGAGCTACGTCTATGCTGCCGCCAAGGAGATCGGCGCAGCGCTGAAGAAGTTCACCGTGGTGGTGACGAAGTCGACGGTGCCGGTGGGCACCGGCGACGAGGTGGAACGCCTGATCCGTGAAACCCGTCCCGACGCGGATTTCGCGGTTGCTTCGAACCCCGAATTCCTGCGCGAAGGCGCCGCGATCCAGGATTTTCGCCATCCCGACCGGATCGTCGTCGGCACCGAGGACGATCGGGCCAAGAGGGTGATGGGCGAAGTCTATCGCCCGCTCTATTTGAACCAGGCGCCGATCCTTTATACCGCACGACGCACGGCGGAATTGATCAAATACGCCGCGAATGCCTTCCTCGCCACCAAGATCACCTTCATCAACGAGATCGCCGATCTCTCCGA
The DNA here is from genome assembly GCF_054063295.1 of Bradyrhizobium sp. USDA 3240. Taxonomy (NCBI): domain Bacteria; kingdom Pseudomonadati; phylum Pseudomonadota; class Alphaproteobacteria; order Hyphomicrobiales; family Nitrobacteraceae; genus Bradyrhizobium; species Bradyrhizobium sp. USDA 3240. Next base: position 7,397,301 of record NZ_JBSSGD010000002.1, on the reverse strand, counting down.
AAAGGTCGGGGCGAACGTGCAGGAAGTCGCGCGCGGCATCGGGCTCGACAACCGGATCGGAACCAAGTTCCTGCATGCCGGCGCAGGCTATGGCGGCTCGTGCTTCCCGAAGGACACCCGCGCCCTGTTCAAGACGGCGCTCGATCACGACGTCCAGCTCAAGATCGTCGAAGCCACGCTGACCGCGAACGACAACCGCAAGCGCGCGATGGCGCGCAAGGTCGCCAACGTGCTCGGCGGCGAGCTGCGCGGCAAGACGATCGGCGTGCTTGGCCTGACCTTCAAGCCCGATACCGACGATATGCGCGAGGCACCGTCGATCCCGCTGATCAACGGCCTGATCGACTTCGGCGCGAGCGTTCGCGCCTACGATCCGGTCGGCATGGAGCAGGCCCGCAAGGAATTGCCCGAGATCGCGTACTGCAAGGACGCCTATGAATGCGCCCACCAGGCGGATGCGCTTGTCATCGTGACCGAGTGGCGTCAGTTCCGCGCGCTCGATCTGAAGCGCATCAAGCAGGAGATGAAGCATCCGGTCGTCGTCGACCTGCGCAACATCTACCGTCCGGACGAGATGGCCGCGCACGGCTTCACCTACGACAGCATCGGCCGGCCGCGCTAAGCGGCCGCGCCGGCGCCGCCTAATCCAAAAGCGCGATGAGGTTGAATCCTCATCGCGCTTTTTGCTTGTTGTCTCACGATCAACTCAGCGCAAATGCCTGGCATTTGCCGCGGGGAATCCGCTCCGCGCTTTGGGCTCTAGGCGTGGGCGGGCGCACCGAGCTGGACATACGAGTCCAGCTCGCTTGCGAGCGCTTCCTGCCACGTCGGCATCGAGACCCCGAACTGCGCCTTGAGCCGCGTCAGATCCAGTCGTGAATTGCCCGGACGCACCGCCTTGGTCGGGAAATCGGCCGTCGCAATCGGAACGATGTTGTCGACCGCGAGCGTGACGCCACGCGACCTCAGCCCGCCGACAATAGCGGTTGCAAAGCCGTGCCAACTGGTTTCGCCGGCGCAAACGAGATTGACGACACCGCCCCTGCGCGCGAGCTGATCATGCAGCGAGGTGATGTTCGGCAGGACGATGCCGGCGACCGCGCTCGCAATCGCCTGTGCCGTTGTCGGCGCGCCGATTTGATCGGCCACGATCCGCAGCTCCTTACGCTCGCCGGCAAGCCGCGCAATGGTGCGCAGGAAATTCGTGCCCTTTGCGGCATAGACCCAGGAGGTGCGCGCGATCAGATGCGCCCCGCCTGCCGCCTGGATCGCGACATCGCCGGCAAGCTTGCTTGCGCCATAGGCCGACAACGGTTCGGTCGGGCTGTCCTCGCGCCACGACCGGTCGCCCGAACCGTTGAAGACGTAGTCCGTGGAGAAATGCACCAGCGGCACCCGGTTCGCCGCCGCCCATTTCGCCAGCGCTTCGGGCCCCTTCGCGTTGACCAGGAACGCCAGCTCGCGCTCGTCCTCGGCGCGATCGACGGCCGTATAGGCGGCGGGATTGATGATGAGATCGGGCTTCAGTCGCTCAAGCTCGCCCGTCAACATCTCCGGCTTCGCGAGATCGAACTCCGCGGTCGGCGGCGCGATGATGGTGCCATGGCCTTCCAGCAGAGGCTTGAGCGCACTGCCGACCTGGCCGCGCGTTCCCGTCAAAAGAATCCGCATCAGATTTGTCCATAGGTCGGAAGATTGCTGGCGTCGGCGAGCAGCGGCGCATCCGCATCCTTGGCCGACAGCTGTGGCTTATCGACGCCCCATTTGATCCCGATCGCCGGATCGTTCCACCGGATCGAGAGCTCGTTCTTGGGGCTGTAGAAGTCATCGCATTTGTAGAAGAAGTCGGCCGTTTCCGAGAGCACCACGAAGCCGTGGGCAAAGCCGCGCGGCACCCATAGCTGACGGCGGTTGTCCTCGCTCAACTCGACCGCGACATGCTTGCCGAAGTTCGGGCTGCCGACACGCACGTCGACGGCAACGTCCAGCACCTTGCCGCGCAGCACGGTCACGAGCTTGCCTTGGGTGAGCGGGTTTTGCAGGTGCAGCCCGCGCAGCACGCCATAGGCCGAGCGAGACATGTTGTCCTGCACGAAGGGGCGCGTGATGCCGTGCTCGACATAACGGGGCGACTGGTAGGTCTCGAGGAAGAAGCCGCGCTGGTCGCCGAACAGCTTCGGCTCGACGATCAGAACTTCAGGAAGCTCGGTCTTGATGACGTTCATTTAACATTTGTTCCAGTTCGATGCGCCAGAAATGTTAATTTCCACCTCATAACAAACTTGTGCGGCGCACGCTATATGTTATGTTTTGATAATCAAACTGTGAGGGACCATGAAAGGCATTATCCTTGCCGGTGGCACCGGCTCGCGCCTCTATCCGGTGACGACCGTCGTCTCCAAACAGCTGCTGCCCGTCTTCGACAAGCCGATGATCTATTATCCGCTGTCGACGCTGATGCTCGGCGGAATCCGCGATATCCTGATCATCTCCACGCCGCAGGACAAGCCGCTGTTCCAGCGCCTGCTCGGCGACGGCAGCGAGATGGGCGTCCGGTTCGCCTACGCCACGCAGGAGACCCCGCGAGGCCTCGCCGACGCCTTCATCGTCGGACGCGAGTTCATCGGTGATGACTCCGTTGCCCTTGTGTTAGGCGATAACATTTTCTACGGCCACGGCCTGCCGAGCATGCTGTCGGCCGCCTCGATCCGCAAGAAGGGCGCCACCGTGTTCGGCTACGTCGTCAACGCGCCGGAACAGTACGGCGTGATCGAGCTGGACGGCACCGGACGGGCGCTGTCGATCGAGGAGAAGCCGAAACGGCCGAAGTCCAACGTCGCCGTCACCGGCCTCTACTTCTACGACAATGACGTGGTCGACATCGCCGCCGGCATCAGGCCGTCGCCGCGCGGCGAGATCGAGATCACCGACGTCAACAAGGCCTATCTCGAACGCGGCGATCTCTATGTCGAGGTGCTCGGCCGCGGCTTCGCCTGGCTCGACACCGGCACCCATTCCTCGCTGGTCGAGGCCAGCCATTTCGTCCAGATCCTGGAGCAACGCCAGGGCTTGCGCATCGCGTGCCCCGAGGAGATCGCGCTGCGCCAGGGCTACATCTCGCTGGAAGCCTTCGCGCGGGTGGCACAGAAGACCGCCAAGAGCAGCTACGGCGAGTATCTGCTGTCGGTCTACCGCTCGTTCCAGGGGCAGCCCCGCCCAGCCGAGGTCTTCAAACATGCGGTTTAAGGGATCGACGATCTTCGTCACCGGCGGCGCGGGCTTCATCGGCTCCGCCGTGGTCCGGCACCTGCTGCGAGACACCCACGCCCGCGTCGTCAACATCGACAAGCTGACCTATGCGGCAAACCTGGCCTCCCTGCCCGGCTCGACCGAGAGCCTGAACTACACCTTCGAGAAGGCCTGCATCTGCGAAGCGCAGGTGCTGCGCCGGCTGTTCGAGAAGTATCAGCCCGATGCGGTGATGAATCTTGCCGCAGAAAGCCATGTCGACCGCTCGATCGACGGCCCCGGCGAATTCATCCAAACCAACATCGTCGGTACCTTCACGATCCTGCAGGAGACGCTGCGCCACTGGCGGACGCTCTCGCCCGAGAAGCGCGACCAGTTCCGCTTCCTGCATATCTCGACCGACGAGGTGTTCGGTTCGCTCGGCGACGACGGCCTGTTCACCGAGACCACGGCCTATGCGCCGAACTCGCCCTATTCGGCCAGCAAGGCATCGTCCGATCATCTGGTGCGCGCCTGGCGCGAGACCTACGAGCTGCCGACCCTGGTGACCAACTGCTCCAACAATTACGGCCCTTATCATTTCCCGGAAAAGCTGATCCCGCACATGATCATCAAGGGGCTCGCCGGCGAGCCGCTGCCGGTCTATGGCGACGGCCAGAACGTCCGCGACTGGCTGTTCGTCGAGGATCACGCCAAGGCGCTGACCTTGGTGCTGGAGCGCGGTGAGGTCGGCGAGACCTACAATGTCGGCGGCCGCAACGAGCGCACCAATTTGCACGTCGTGGAAAGCATCTGCGACCTGCTCGACGAGGTCGCGCCGGCTGCGGCGGGCCCGCGGCGCCAGCTGATCAATTTCGTCGCCGACCGGCCCGGCCACGATCGCCGCTACGCCATCGACGCCACCAAGCTCGAGACCGAGCTCGGCTGGCGCGCCGAGGAGAATTTCGAGACCGGCATCGCCAAGACAGTGCGCTGGTATGTCGACGAGCAACCCTGGTGGCGCGCGATCCTGGAGCGGGGCTACAAGGTGGAGCGCGTCGGGCTGAACCAGTAGGCGCCGGTCGCTCCGGATCACCGGCGCGAATTGCGATGATCACCTATCGGCCGGCGGATGTCCGCGCGATCGGATTCAAATTTGCGAGCTGCAGGCGGGAATGAACTGAGCGGCTGATCCGGATGCGCAACGGCGTGCTGGCATCAGGCACGTCGAGCGCCTCGGGCGACGACAAGCTGCTCTCGGTCGCAAGATATGGAGACGTCAATTGCTACCAAGAATGTCGAAGGAAGAAGCGGATCTTTTCCTATCATTCGTGAGAAATAGCCGCGACTACGTCGAATTCGGAACGGGCGGAAGCACGGTCGTTGCATCAAAGCACGTCAAGAATTCAATTACGTCGGTCGATTCCTCACGGGGATGGCTGGACCAGGTCGATCGCGCCTGCACCTCGAGCCGCACAAAGCCTCATTTGACATTCATCGACATCGGGCCGACCGGCGAATGGGGTTTCCCGATCGATCCGTCAACGAAGCCACGCTGGCCAGACTATCATTCGACAATCTGGAATACGCCCGGCAGCGCCCACGCCGATCTGTATCTCGTCGACGGTCGCTTCAGAGTTGCGTGCTTCGCCCAGATTGTCCTGCACTGCAATCCGGCTGCAATCATCGGCATGCACGACTTCAGCTCGCGCCCGGCCTATCATTGTGTCAGAGAGATAGCCCGCGAAATTGCAACGGCCGGCGACATGTCGTTCTTCGTGCCGCTTGCGAACAGAAAGGCCGCGGAAGCGATACTTCAGTCGTCTAGCGCAGAGCCGTCCTAAGGCGCTTTCGAACGAAGCTGGCACGTTTGCGCGCCTCAAAACAAGAAGCTGAGCCCCGGCAATCACAACCGAGGCTCAGCCGGGAGGCCCCGCCGATATAGGTGGAAGACTACATTGGGTGGCCTGCCGTCTGATCGCTAACGGCGGTAATGGCCCCCGGGCAACCAGGGCAGATCCAACCTCAAGAAGGCAGCATCTCAGCGCAGAGTGCGCCAAAGGAAGCACCGAACTCGGCAAAGACGCGCGCCTCATCGGGCGACGCAAATTCAACCTTACCCGACTGTTCAATTCGCATCGATCCGGCTGCCAGCGGAGCCTGTTCGGAGCCGGGGTCTTCCCGAAGAGAAAGCATCCGCTTGATCTCGGTGACGTACAGCTTCTCGTTTTCGGTGGCACGCGATAAATCTCGTTCCAATACTTTCTCGACCGAATCCCCACGCTGCATGAATCCCCGAGCAATCAGCTTGTTGAGATTGGCACGAACCCTCTGCGCTGGAGACAGCGTGGCCATATGCAGCAGGAAGAATCCAAACAACGGCGTGGGAGCCTTCTTTCCCTTCGCGATTTGGCAGTTGTGATTTACCTCTCCCGACAGAGGCGAAGCAGCTGAACGGATCAAGGGCTTGCCCCAGGTCAGGCCATTGCGCAGTGTGCCCAAATCGGCGCCGCATAGCATCCTGTCGCGATAGGAGGGCGCGTTGTACAGCCAGGTCGATGGGATGAACGCGCCGCCTTCCCTGTCGTTCAAGTGACGCAATATCGAAGCGTCGCTCGTGAAGCGTTCGCCGTCATAGAACGCCAGAAACTCGTCTGTATCCAGGAAGCAATAGAAATCGGAAGAAGCCGACAGGCTGGCGTAGAGCGCCTCGAAATTCTTGGGGTTGTGCAGGTTGTTGTGAAATCCGCCGAAACTCGCGAGCAGCAAGTCCGGCCCCAATTCCTTGTAGGTCGACAAGACCTTGCCGTCCGAGGATCCATTGTCAAAAATGATCAGGTTGGAGCTGCCCACAATCTGCTTGTGATGGGCTACCCAATCCGCAAGGAAAAACGGGTCGTCCTTTGTCTTAAGGACAATCTTGAGCGTTCCACGGGTGCTGCGGATACGATCACAAATCCCAGTCGATTCATTTTCCCATGCAACCATCTGCATCAAACGCGGTCCCTGTGCGTTGCAACTAACATCGATCGGTTCTAGCCGATCTAAGTTCATCGCGCCGAAAAAGTTTGGCCTAACATTGGCCTTACCATTTGTTGATCATTAGGGTGTTTTTGAGGAGAATCAACAGGATGTTTGGGAAAACAACGACGGGTGCATGAACATGCTGACGCGACGATTGTTTCTGGCCCTGGGCTCGGCTGGCCTTAGCTATAGCTTTGGGCGCGGCCTCGCAGCCAAGCAAGTGGCCACCCCCACCGGTCGGCCTCTCGTGGGCGCGCTCAGGTGGGACGCGTGGTACGCGCCTGGATCAACGCCCACCAAAGCAGTCGAAACATCGCTCTCTCCCCAGCAGTATCATTGGCGAGTTCCGTTCTTCGCGAGAGAGACTACAGGAACGAACCGCGCCGAGGTTGCCTTCCCGGAGATCACGCAAGAGACGATCGACAAGGAGATCAAGCAGGCCGTCTTCGCAGGCATCGACTACTGGGCCTTTGTCGCCTACGGCTCGGGCGATCCGATGTCGAGAGCTCTAAAGATGTTTAGAGAAAGCCCAATCAAGAAGGAGATTTCGTACTGCATTTTTACGGAATTCCCTCGATTTGGCTCCCACGACAAGGAAAGTCCGCTGCTTGACGAGCATGTCAAGCTCATGGGCGACGACAATTACCTGAGAGTCGCGGGTGGCAGACCGTTGTATTTTCTCGGCTTCATACACGTTGGCGACGTTGATAAGCGGTGGGGTGGGATAGAGAACCTTCGGTCCCAGATCATGCAATTCAGAGCCCGCGTAAGCGACGCAGGCCACGGAGATCCGTACCTGGTACTCACCGGCGATAAGAAACTGCTTTATGAACAGGGCGCTTTTCTAACTGCCGACGCGGTCAGTTCCTATGCCGGAGTTTACGGTAGTGTCCGTGGTTCTTATGCCGACCTTGCACGTGGCGCGGAGCGGGATTGGAATGAACTGGCCAAGAGCCGTCTGCCCGTCATCCCCACCGTGATGACTGGCTGGGACCGCCGTCCGCGCATCGAACGTCCAGTACCGTGGGAGGCCAAGCAGCGCCCTGGCGTGGGAATGGAAAACTTCTTCATTGCGCCGACCGGGCCGGAGCTGTCGGATCATCTGCATCGCGCGATAGAATGGAGGTCTGCTCAGCCGGCCGAGCTGAAATCTCCTGCCATCCTGATCTATGCCTGGAATGAAAACGACGAAGGTGGATGGTTGGTCCCCACCCTGCCGTGCAAGACCGAGCGCCTGGAGGCATTGCGTAAGGTCCTGAAGGATCTTCGCGAGCAATCCAAGGGAAAGCCGAACCTTTGCTAGGCGTTCACGCGCGAGTGAATGCCGGTCCGCCGATTCCACCGTTCCGTTCCGATTTGGTCGGAACGGAACGCTTCAGCTCCCACAATGTAACGGGCGGATGGCGTCTTGAGTCCCCCCCTGAGTTCACAAACGAAGTGCAACACTTCCTTGAGGAGGTGTTGCCATGGGGCGGACTTACAAGCAGCTCTCTCTGGACGACCGATGCGAGATTGCCTGTCTATCGGCCAATGGCAGCTCGGTCCGGCAAATCGCGGCAGCTCTGGATCGCTCGCCATCAACAATCTCTCGGGAACTGAGCCGTAATCGGAGCGTTCAGGCTGGCTACAAGCCAAATTATGCCCAGCAACAGATGCGAGCGCGGCGCTGGACGGGCGGACGCCTCGAACGGGAGCCCGTCCTGCGCCGCGCGGTGTTGCAACGCCTTCGCCGAGGTTGGTCGCCGGAGCAGATCGCCGGCCGGCTGGCCCGCGAGTGCGGGCACAAGGTGATCTCCCACGAGACCATCTACCGCTTCATCTATGGCCAACTCAGGCGCACCTCGGACTTCAGCTGGCGACGCTACCTGCCGCGCGCCAAGAGCAAGCGCGGCCTCCGCGGCAAGCGAGGCGGCAGCCCCGCAAGCTTCATCGAAGGCCGTGTTTCCCTGGCAAATCGGCCCCTTGAGGTTGCCGACCGTAGCGTCGCCGGGCATTGGGAGGCCGATTTGATGATGTTCTCGAAGTACGGTCAGGCCGTGCTGACCGTGCATGAGCGCACCTCTCGCCTGCTGCTCGGCATCCGCCTTGCCAGCAAGGTTGCGCGCGGTGTCGCACGCCATCTCGTCCGCTTCTTCGCTGCCCTTCCACAAGAGCTGCGCCAGACCGTCACCTTCGACAACGGCACCGAGTTTGCCGGTCACTTGGCGCTACATCGCCTCTCGATCGAGACCTTCTTCTGCGATCCCCACGCGCCCTGGCAGAAGGGTGGTATCGAGAACGCCTTCGGCAGGATGCGCCGCTTCATCCCTCGCAAAACGGATCTCGTAACCCTCTCGACCGCCAGATTCCGCCAGTTCATCGCCACCTACAACAACACCCCACCACGCAAATGCCTTGACTACCGCACGCCTGCGGAGTCCTTTGCCGATCAAGTGTTGCACTTCGAGTGTGAATCCACCCCCCCGTGATCCGGCGCCGGCCGCATTTCTCTAGCGCCATTCAGCCGGAACCGTCCACTGGTTCTTCTCGACTGTCCTGTGCTCGGCCATGTAAGGCGCGTACAGTTGCCGCATCCAATAATTGAAGTTCGGGTAGTTCTTTATCAGCCGATAGAAAGCGTCCCCCATGTTCAGAGGGCTGAGGCAAGTCCGGTTGGACGGCCTGGAGACCATCGCGCGCAGCGAATAGGTCTGCATACAAGCCTTCGTTTCGCTTTCGGCCACCGAACTCAGTCCACGAAAACTGTTGGATGCGTGCAACCGATACATATATTGATCAGCTTCGATATATTTTGGTTCAACGATCGTGATCGCCCGCAGCGCGAATTCCCAGTCGTGACAATATTTGAGGTCGGCAAACCACCCCGTCCGCCTCAACAGTTCTGCGCTCAACACAAAATTTCCCGTTGACGCCGCGATCTGCGACTCCAAGAAGGACCAGGACAACGGGCGATCGGCACCTGCAGCCTGACTGGTGGCGTATCTGAGGCGCGCTGGAAACTGAAAGCTGTTGATGGATTTCCCATTTTCGTCGATTGGCTCAATCGCGGAAAATCCGAAGAACAGTTTTTCAGCGCCGTGGCGGCCGACAAATGCCTCGACCCGCTCCTTGGAAAAGGCATCGTCCGAGTTTAGCAAGAACAGCATTTCGCCTGTCGCAAGGGACAGAGCGCGATTCCAGGTGAAATGAGCTCCCATGTTCGCAGGATTCTTGAGCAACTTGCATGATGCAAAGCGCTTGGTGAACGATTTCCGCTTTAGAAGCCTCTCGGCCAATTGGAAGCTGTTGTCCGGCGAGTTGTCGTCGACAATTATCAGCTCGAGTTCAGGATATGTCTGATCGAAAACCGTCTCGAGGCAGTGCTCGAGATAGGCTTCGTGCTTGTAGCAAGCAATCACCACGCTAGCTAACATTGGATCCTCAACTCAATGCCGAACGACCAGAGAATGACCTGATCCGACAATCAGGTTTTCTCCTTCGCCGACCTCAAGAATCGAAAGTCTGTACTGTCCGTCCGGCAATCCCTTGAGCAGAAAACCCACCTCGAAGCCGAAGCAGCACTCACGGGCGGTCGCCTTCATATACTCCGTTACGTCCATTCGCTCGTGCCAATCGACAACCAGGCAGTACCCGCTCTTGCCTGCGTTGGTTTCTCCTTCCGGAGACAGCACCAAAAATGCGATGCGATTTCTGAGCGGCTCGAAGCCATCCTTGGCGAAAACCCAACCTCGGACCAGCACCCTGTAGCGCGGGTCTACCACCACACGCTCCTCCGTTTGCGAATTGATGCTCTCAATCACAAACATCGAACCATCGGGACTCGCGACGGCTCCCTCCATTTCGACCGGCAAGCCTTCTCGAAGGTGCTGGAATCCCGTCAGAGCGCCTTCGCTACGCTGCAAATTGGCGAGCACCTCGACATGAACTGCGGCTCCCTTGATAGCCTGCTCAAGCTCCGATCTGCTCAGGCAGTCCAGCAGAGCAGAATTTGAGCGTAGCTCCGCCGAAATCGAATCGCCCGCAGACACCCGCCTGACGACATCCAGATAGGCGCGACCGTAACGGGAGTCCGGCTCCAGGTGAGCCCCCTCGGCCCATTCGTTCCACGAATTGATGAATACGATCGGCTCACCAACAGAGCTCCGACGAGCCCGCTCAGCCGCCTCACGAAGCCATACTTCAAACGCCTCCGGACTTGATCTAACGAACACATGTCCTCGCGCGCCTTTGCGCGGTGTATTGTCCCAGCGCGGCATGACCGACGGAAAGAACGGAAACTCGTAGACCTTACCGAGCGTCGAGCGCATGGCTTCAAGGTAGTCGTAAAGCTTTCCGGTGAAGTCCGGCGGCGCCTCGACCTCCGCACGGCTCAGCTCCCTGGCGGAAACCGTATGAGGCGGGAATTCCACTGCGGCATCGCAATGGAATTCCCGTGGATCGAACTCGCCGAAAGTCATGGCATTGCAGATGAGCAACTCCCCGATGCCGAGTTGCTTTGCACGGAGCCGCCAAGTCTGGAACAAGCGCTCCTTATCCGGGATCAGCGAGGGACGATAGATGAGAAGTATCTTTCGACCATCGACGGTGATGTAGCGATCATCAAGAAGGATATCCGCCATGTCGTCAATGAAGCGAACATCATCTTCAAGAGAATGATTCTGTCCAAGAAGGAGCTCGGTGTCAGAACCGTCCCATCGGCGCGACCAGTTTTCGTTCGCCCAGCAGATGCAGAACGGCAAGTTTGGCTCGCCGTCCTCCAGCAAAAGCTTAAGCGGCTGCTCCAAAAGTCTTCGTCCTTGAAACCAGTAGGCATAGTAGCAGAAGCCATGAACGCCGTAACGGCGAGCCAACTCCGCTTGTTGCCGGCGAGTCTCGATCAATCTCATGTCGTAGAAACCCAGATCAGCGGGCAACCACGGAGATTGGTGCGTCGGAAACTGCGGACGCATCTGGGAGACGTTGGTCCATTCGGTGAAGCCCGGTCCCCACCATCGGTCGTTCTCCGCGAATGAATGGAATTGCGGCAGGTAGAAGCAAACGAATCGCACTTCTTTCTTGGAAGCGTCGCCCGATCCGGCAACTATTTTGTTGTCGCTGTTCGGAAACAACAAATCGTCGTAGTCGTCGGTCGAGAAGCCAAGTGCAACGATCACCTCGCTGCTAGATGCCAGTTTCTCAAACAGCGGTATTTCGTAGTATTCGCCATCGTTCGGGCTGACGCGAAGATAAATCTGCACATGGTCGCGTTCGACGAGCGTGTTTCTCAGGGCGCGCGCCAGACGACGGCGCACTCCCGGCTTGGATAGATCGATACGAAATCCGGGACGCCCGATCGCACTCTGTGGACCTATGCTGACCCGGACAGGTCGACCTGTTCGTCCTTCTTCGACGCAGTGGGAGCCGATGAAAAGCGCGATCGAGACGGTCGAAGCGGGCGACTGGGCATCGACAATCCAGCCGGATATCCCCCGCCCCGAATATTCCAGGATAGCGCCACGCAGCCTCTGTCCCGACTGGAGATCGCTCACATCGGGATCCAGGAACAGGCTCTGCGCGAGGTCGTCCTGCTGAACCGGGCTGGCAACGGGCAACATATCCTTCGTATCCCTGACGCTCCGTTCGACCATCTTGTTCATCGCCACTCAATCTCCTGCCAACGCCTGGCGCTGGCTCCAGTTTCTTTCCCGGTCACGCGGACGTTCGATCCCGAGATCACATTGCCTGACACGTTCCAGATCGTGACATCTCGATTCTTATCGATGATCTTCACACAACCAGAGGTGCAATGAACATCTATTCCGCGAACCCACATTAACGCAATCTCTCTATCGCCGATATGAAAGCCATTGTTAGTTCTGCCTAGATTGTCACGCGGACATGCACACTTGCGTGCCTTCGCGCCCAAAAACAAAGCCGTGTCACCGTCTCTGCCATTGCCTGCGCGCGACGTGATGTCCGCCTCCAACAATCTCAGCCGACGCTCTCGCCCATTGCCTGGAGACGACGCTGCGCGCCTTCGTTGTTCTGCTGCGCCGCCTGTCGATACCAGTGCAGCGCCTGATCGCGGTCCTGCGCGACGCCGTTGCCGGCACGCAGCGCATCGCCAATCGCGAGTTGGGCTTCGACCATGCCTTGCTTTGCTGCTGCTTCGAACCACTCGGCCGCCTTCGCCGGATCGGCGCCGCAGCCCTGTCCTCGCCCCAGCATCGCGGCGAGGTTGTACTGCGCTGTCGTATGGCCCTGGCGCGCCGCGGCCTCGTACCATTTCACGCCCTGGGCAAGATCCTGCTCGATGCCCTGCCCGGTGCAATACATCACCGCAAGCTTGAATTGCGCTGCGGCGCTGCCGCCATCGGCGGCCTTGACGATCCAGCTGGCGGCCGCCTGCGGATCCTTCAGCGCGCTCTTGGGATCGGAATACAGCAACGCCAATGTGTGCTGGGCCTCGACATGGCCGGCACTCGCTGCGCGCTTGAACCATTGCGCCGCGGCCGGAAGATCGACCGCGCCACCGGACCTTCCCATGTGAAGCCCGCCCAACTGGAATGCCGCGGCCGAATGCCCCACCTCGGCGGCATCGGTGAGCAGCGTGCGTGCTTGCGCAAGACCCGCTTCGGATGGCTCCTGCTGGATGAGAAACACGGCAAAGGCCGTCTTTGCATCGGCGTCGCCGCCCTTGGCCGCCTTACTGAGCCATTCGGCAGCGCGGACCTGATCGCGCGGCACACCGTTGCCCGCCGAGTACAGCCGGCCGAGTTGCACGCCTGCGGCGCTGATGCCTTCCTCGGACGCACGCTCGAACCACTTGATCGCAGCTGCGACATCGCGCGTCACGCCGTTGCCGTTGAGATAGAACACCGCGATGTTGTGGGCCGCCGTGGCATGGCCGCTCTCGGCGGCGCGTTCGAACCATTTCGCTGCCTGACGGACGCTAGGCGGAACGCCGGTGCCGGTGGCATAGAAACGCCCGGTAAAGAACTGCGCCTGCGCGTCACCGCGCTCGGCCGCCTTCTCGTACCAATACGCCGCCTCGCGCAGGTCCGGCTCGGCTGAGGTGCCGAGCGCATAGAACTCGGCCAGCGCCTGGATGGCCGGCAGATAGTCCTTCCGCGCTGCCTTGCGCAAGGCGGTCTCGGCCTTGTCGATATCCTTGGCAACGCCTTTGCCGGCGAGCCGCAACAGCGCAATGTTGTAGAGCGCGATCGTATCATCATGGGTCGCGGCGCTCTGAAACAGCCGCGCGGCTTCGTCGGCATTCTCGGGAAGCCCGGTGCCCTTGAGGCACATGAACGCGAGCGCCACCTGCGCACGCACGTGTCCCTGCTCCGCGGCCTTGTGATACCAGATCGCAGCTTGCGCGAAATCAACGGGAACGCCGCGGCCCTGATAATGCACATCGCCGAGCGCGAATTCGCCGGACGCAGCCTTCTGCTCGGCCGCGGCCTCGTACCAGCGCAACGCGGTTGCATGATCCTTGGTGCAGCCCGCTCCACTGGCGTACATGTCGCCGAGGATCGCCTGCGCCTCCGCCTTGCCGGCTTCCGCCGCCACCGACATCCAGAGGAAGGCGGCGTCGACATCCTTGGGCACGCCGATGCCGTTCGGGAAGACCAGATCGTGGAGGTTGGTCGCCTTGTCACCCAGACGCTGTGCAGTCGATTGCCGCCACATCTCCGGCCTGTTCGGACCGACCGTCGGCTTGACCCCGTTGAGGTAGATCACGCCGAGCTGGAATTGCGCTTCGGTATGTCCCTTGAGGGCGGCGCGCTCGTACCACGCAACCGCGTCCGGAAGGTTGCCGATGACGCCCTCGTTCCGCGCATACAGCAACCCGATACGGTAATCCGCCTCCGGGTTGCCCGCTTGCGAGGCAAGCCTCCAAAGTCGCAGGGCCTCGAGATACTGCTGGTTCTCATACGCCTCCAGCCCCCGTTCAAACTGCTTTGGATCTGAACGGGGCGAGCTGGGCCGAAACAAGTCAATCAGGGATCGTGTCAACACTGTCATGGCTCGCGCATCGACTCATTCATGCCTCGGAGCATGCCACCCAGCAGATACATCGCGACCGAGCGGGTCCCGACATTGACATCGCCCTGCAGCGTCATGCCAGGGATGAGGCGGAAGTTCGCCGGAACATCCTTGAAGTTGGTTTGGTCGACCGAGCAGCGCGCCTTGTAGTAGGCATCGACCGGTTTTCCGTCGTCATCGGTCGTGAAGGCACCTTCGCTGATCCAGCGAATCTTGCCCTTCGCCGTGCCGTGCTCCGCGGCGTTGAAGGCATCGATCTTCATTGTACAGGGATCGTTCGGCCGGACAAAGCCGATGTCACGCGACAAGATCCGGATCTCGGCTTCGAGCCGCGTCTTGAGCGGCATCAGCGTGATGAAGGGATCGCCGGGCTTCAGCACGGATCCGACCGAGAGCTTGGCCAGGGTCAGGACGACCGAGGGCTCCGCAGCCGTCCAGCGGACGAGATCCTGATGCTTGACGGCCTTGTCATAGGCTGCACGGGCGGTATCCAGGCTGTTGCGCGTCGTGACCAGATCCTGGCTCAACTGCGCGTTCCATTGCTCGATGAACGCCTTGCGATCCGCCTTCAGCGAGTCCAGCTGGTGTTGCGCTTCCAGCAGGGTGTTGTGAGTATTGTCGATCTGACGCAACAACTCCAGGCGGGTATCCTGCGATAGATAAAGATTCAGCTTGGACCCGCTACCGCTCTCGGCGAGCGACGTGCGCATGTCCTCGATCTTGCCGGCGATCTCGGCACGCTGACCATACCGCTCGTCGTCCTTCTTCGCCTTCTGGATCGTCGCTTCGGTCTGGCTGATCTTGGAATCGTAGCTGGTCACCTGCGCGGTGTACTGGGCAACGCGCTGGTCGTAGAGCGCCTTTTGCAAGGCGTTGTACCTGGTGACGTCCTGATCGCTGGATTGGCCGTACGACAGCGGCTTCCCGGACAGTTCGGCCTCATCCCGCGCGACCTGCGCGTCCAGGCTAGCGATCTGCAGCTTGTACTGTGTGACGTCAGCCACGGTGAATGTCGAGTCGAGGGTCGCCAGCAGTTGCCCCGTCTCGACCTGCTGACCTTCCCGAACATCGATCGTCTTGATGATCGACGGGTCCAACGCCTGCAGCACGTTGATCTGATCGACGGGAACCATCCTGCCCCCCACGCTCATGATCACCCGGTCGAGGCGCATCAAGCACATGATCGCCACGATCGATACCAGGAATGCTGACAGCACGAACAGCGTCGCGCGGGCCAGCTGCGGCTCGGCGGCTTCGCGGATGGCATCGGTTTCGGACTGGAACTGGCGAACGGTCGCCAGCGAAGCTTGATTAGGAGACAAGGGTCGGACTCCTGAAGTTCTTGTCGCTGCGAGCCGTCGGCGCGAGGTGCGTATTCTGCTGGTACCACAGCGAGCTGTAGATATCGTTTCGCTCCAGAAGCTCGTCGTGGCGCCCGATATCATTGACCACGCCGCGATTGAGCACGAGAATCGCATCGGCCTTGGTCAGCGACGACAGCCGGTGCGAAATGATGATCAGCGTGCGCCCATGCGCGATCCGCGAGATGTTCGCGTTCACGATCGTCTCGCTCTCGGCATCGAGCGCGCTGGTCGCTTCGTCCAGGATCAGGATCGGCGGATTGACGATCAGCGCGCGCGCGATCGCGAGGCGCTGGCGCTGGCCGCCGGAGAGATTGGTCGATCCCTCGTAGATATAGGTCTCGTAGCCGCGCGGCAGCTTGTCGATGAACTCCTCGGCACCGGCCAGCCGCGCCGCCCTGACGATGTCGTCGAACGTCGCATCAGGCTTTGCCGCCGAAATATTCTCGCGGATCGTGCCGCTGAACAGGAAGTTCTCCTGCAGCACGACGCCGATATTGCGCCGGAGATGGTCGACATCGTATTCGCGAACATCGATGCCGTCGACCTTGATCAGCCCGCCATAGTCGGAATGCAGGCGCTGCAACAGCCGGGTGATCGTGGTCTTGCCCGAGCCGCTCTTGCCCATCACGCCGAGCGTGGTGCCGAGAGGGATCTCGAAGGAGATGTTGTTCAGCGCCGGCGATACGGCGCCCTTGTACTTGAACGTGACACCGGAAAATTCGACCAGCCCCTTCAGCGGCACCCTCACGCCATGGCCGGTGCGTCCCTCCTCGGCCGGCTGATTGACCAGCTTGCCGACGATCGCGACAGCCGTGCGCGCCTCGTCATACTGGTTGACGAGTTGCGCCATCTGCATCAGCGGGCCGGCGACCCGCTGCGACAGCATCAGAAAGGCGAACAGCGCGCCAATGTACATCGGATCGTCGCTCGTTATCGCCAGGTAGACGCCGAGTGCATAGGGCGCGCTCACCGCCAACCGCTCCAGCGGACGTACCACCGTCTGAATGGCAATTCCGCTCATGCCTTCCGCAAGACGCGCGTTGGCGACGCGCGCAACCAGCACATCCCACATGTGCCGCTGACGTGAATCGAGCGCCAGAGACTTGATCGTTCTCATTCCGTTCAGGCTCTGGATCAGGAACGCGCCCTGGGCGCCTTCAGCCGCGAGAACTGCCGTCGACCTTTTCCGGTAGATCGGCAGCATCAAGACAAGCCAGGTGACGATCAGTGCCGCAAAGGAAAGCACGATCAGCGTCATGATCGGACTGAAGAAGAACATGACGGGCAGGAAGAAGATCAGCGTTGTCGAATCGAGGATGGTCCCGAACAACTGCCCGGTCAGGAAGCCGCGAATCCGGAACACCTCGCGAATGTCCCGGGAAATCAGGCCTACAGGGTTCTGTTCGAAGTAGTCGATCGGCAGATTGAGCACTTTTTCGAACACATAGGTCGACAATTTGACGTCGAGACGTGCTGTCATGCGCTGGACGAGGTACTGCCGCAGGAACGAGAACGCGGCCTCGAACGCGATGATCACCAGCATCGTGACGCACAGCACGTAGAAGGTGTTGAAGGCCTTGTAGTAGATGACCTTGTCCGAGAGCAGCCGCCAGAACATGATCGGCGCCAGGCCGAGCAAGCCAAGGATCAACGCCGCGATCGCGACGTCGCGCAGGATGCGCCGCTCGCGGAACACGAGGGCGGCGACAAAGCCCAGGCTGAACGGCTGGGTCTCGTCGGAGATTTCGTAATCGCGCTTGGCCATGACGACGTCGCCCGACCAGATGTCCTCAAAGCGCGGTTGATCGATGACGAGCAGCGCATCCTCGCTCGCGTTCGGATCCTGCAAGACCACCCGAGTGCTGTTTTCATCGCCTTCGAGGCGCAGCAAGACCATGTGGCTGCCATCGCGCAGGCGAACGATTGCCGGCAGCGCCCGCTTGAGATGGCTCAGCCCCTTCCAGTCCAGCGTGACGGCCTTTGCCGTCATGCCCGAGGAATTCGCGCACTTCAAAAGCTCGGCGAGCGTGACTTCCTGGTCGCCCAAGAGATTGTCATGGATCAGCTGGGACGGGGTCAGATTCAAACCATGCTGTCTTGCTACGATGACGAGACAGGCGAGACCCGAGGGTGGCAGCGCCTCCACCGAAGGTGCGCCGACGAGCGAGAGGTGTTTGGTCATGGAGGCCTCGAGGTTTCGACTGCGCAGGATCCGGTCTCTAGCGATATATAACTTATCACTGTTAGTTCGCTAACGCAGCATTTTCAGCGCATCGTTCCAAAAAGATATGTGTCCCGACAGGCAAAGAAGCCGGTTCCGGCCATTGCTACCAGCGGTTTTAACCACCGAATCTTATAACATTATTTAACATCGACACTCACGGAGCGGCGATCGCCGTCTCCCGGAAGTCGAAGCCGCAGGCCTCGAGCTGGGGCCGGATCCGCCTCTCCTCGGCCTCCGGCATGAGCGCCAGCGCGCAGACCTCAAAGTTCCCACTGCGAACGGAGACCGTCGGGAATCCGGCACTGAGCAGCAGGTTTCCCATCCGGTCGCACGAAAAGCCGGTCTTGTGCGCCATGTGGTGGCGTCCCTGCTCGATCGCGCCGGAGTGGCCGTAGATCATATCCAGTGGCCGGATCGGACCGGCCGGCGAGACATAAGCGACCGCACCGAGACCCTGAGTCAGCATGTGCTGAGCCACCGCCTCCAGGTCGGGGGACATGATCAGCGCGAATCCGTCCGGCTTGAGAGCCTCGCGGAACTGGACGAATGTGGGGTGTATCTCATGGGCGTAGAGATGCTCCATCAAATGAGAACACCAGATCGCGTCGAACGAGGCCGGCCGGCACAGCTTGGCGAGGTCGGTGATCGAGCCGACGATGTCCGGGTTCACGCTGCCGTCGACATCGAGGCGAACCTCCTCCCACTCATGCGACGTCAGGAGCGGCTGGATCCGCTTGGCAATCGTCGTTCCAGCGCCGGCATTCAGCAGTTTCTTCTTGGCCAATTCGAGAGCTCCGCGGTTCGCGCATTAAGCGGCTGATTTCTGCAGCGATCGTTCGTCTCGACCGTCGCCGGCGCCGCTGGAAAACCATCGGCACGGCACCATTCGGTCGGGCGAACCACACGGCTTTACAAAAGCTACGTGGTCCGAATGTGACAAACTAACTTCTAACATCCACCGCCGAAAATGCGAGAAGTGGAACTTGTGATGGAGACCGGCGGATTCGACGCGGATCGGTCGACAAAGTTCCGATGATCACATTCGCGCGCAAGAAGAGCGCCGCCTCAACCCGGTTGAGACGGCGCCTTCGCTTGGTGCAAACATGGGATCCTACAACCTGGTCGGGAGACCATCGTTGAAGATCAGGTATTCGATGTTGCTGATCTGGGTCACCTGGCCATTGCTGAAGTTGATGTCCAGAGAACCGTCCTTGCCCGCGGTGATATCGGTCACGTCAGTCGAGGCGTGATCCAGGAAGGTCAGCGAGTCCTTGCTGCCGCCGCCGCCGTCGATGGTGTCCTTGCTGGTCGCGTTGGACAGGTAGAAATAGTCCTGACCCGAGCCACCGACCATCGAGGCCGTGCCGGTGGCGGAGCCGACGAACGACGAACCGCCATTGCCGCCGATCAGCATCTGCGTACCCGAGCCGGCGACCATCGTGTCGTGGCCGGAGCCGCCATGCAGCGTGTCGTTGCCGGCACCGCCGTAAAGCGAATCGTTGCCATCACCGCCGTAGAGCGAGGTCGCGTGCAAGGCATCGCTGCCCGAGTAGAGCACGTCGTTGCCGCTGCCGCCGTACTCCGCAACCGTGCGGGTACCGCCGAGCAGCAGGTCGTTGCCGGCGCCGCCGTACAGACTGTCAGCACCCGCACCGCCATACAGCGAGTCGTTGCCCGAACCGCCGTCGAGCATCGAGCCGTGCAACGCATCGGAGTACGAGTAGAGCGCATCGTTACCGCTGCCGCCATCCTCCGCAACAGTCCCGCTAGCGCCGATCAGCAGGTCGTTGCCGGCACCGCCGTCCAGCGTGTCGGAACCGGCGAACGCACTGCCATGAAGCGTGTCGTCGCCCGTACCGCCATCGAGCAGCGTCCCAAACGTCACACGGCTTCCTGAATAGAGATCATCGTTACCGCTGCGACCATACTCCACAGCAGTGCTCATGCCGCCGCTCAGCAGATCGTCGCCGGCGGCGCCATCCAGCGTGTCGGCAACGGTACTCGCACCGCCAAACAACGAATCGTTGCCGTCACCGCCCGACATGAACGAGGCGTGCTGCGTATCCAGGCAGGTGAAGAACATGTCGTTGCCGGCGCCACCGTAAAGCTGATCGCTGCCCAGACCGGCGGCGGCCAGGGTGTCGTCGCCCTCGCCGCCGTAGAGAACCTGGTTGCCCGAACCCGCGCCCAACCAGTCGTTACCAGCGCCGCCGTACATGGTGTCGGCACCCGCACCACCGAACACGTCGTCGTTGCCGGTGCCGCCGTACAGCGCGCTGGAAGTGCCGCTCGCGCTGACAGAATACAGCCTGTCATCGCCGCTGCCGCCATACAGCTCCGACCAGCTACCGGCTTGAAGCAGGTCGTTGCCGGCGCCGCCATCAATCAAGCTGTGGCCCGCGCCGCCACCATACACCGTGTCGTTGCCGCAGCCGGTGAGAACCGTCGTATCGCCGTTGTTGTTGAAGGAGACATAGTCGTTGCCGGCGCCGGTCGCGATCAACACCGGAGTGCTGCCGATCACCGTCAGCTTCACGTCGCTGCTGGTGGCTTCGATGAGAGCCTTCAGGTTGGCGTCGATCTTGACGGTGTTATTGGCGTTGGTTTCGATCAGAACGTTGGCGTTCGAATCTGGCTTGCTGATCCCGGCGCCCACCTCGACCGGGATCGTGGCACCGTCGTCCGGGCTGGTGTACCCGATCCCCGCATTGATCAGATAGTCAAGAATCTGTTGCTGGGTTGCGTGATCGATCGTGGAGTCGATCACTGCCTTGAGGTCGCTCTGGTCGAGATTGGAAGTCACCATCGACATAACCCCTGCTTGGAATACGAGGATTCAAGCCGCTCGTTAAGTCTCTCGATAACTCACATGGGAGCAGTCCGTCGCACTACCTCAGATTACCAGACGACATATCAGGGCGCCACCTGCCGCCCAAAATAAGCGCCGCCTCAACCAGCGTTGAGGCGGCGCCTTCGTTTAGTGCAGACCTAGTCTAGTGCAGACTTGGGATCTTACAGCTTGGTCGAGTGACCATCGTTGAAGATCAGGTATTCGATGTTGCTGATCTGGGTCACCTGGCCGTTGCTGAAGTTGACGTCCAGAGAACCGTCCTTGCCCGCGGTGATGCCGGTCACATCGGTCGAGGCGTGATCCAGGAAGGTCAGCGAGTCCTTGCTGCCGGCACCACCGTCGATGGTGTCGCTGCTGTGGAGGTTGGACAAATAGAAGTAGTCCTGACCAGAGCCGCCGACCATCGAGGCCGTACCAGTGGCGGAGCCAACGAACGAGTCGTTGCCGCCGCCGCCGAACAGCGTCTGCGTGCCCGAACCGGCGACCAGCGTGTCGCTGCCGGAGCCGCCATACAGCGTGTCGTTGCCGGCACCGCCGTAGAGCGAGTCGTTGCCGTCACCGCCAAACAGCTTCGTCGCGTGCGACGCATCGCTGCCCGAGTAGAGCACGTCCTTGCCGGCGCCGCCGTACTCGGCAACGGTGCCGGTACCACCGACCAGCAGGTCGTTGCCGGCACCGCCGTACAGGGTGTCGGCACCCGCACCGCCATACAGCGAGTCGTTGCCGGCACCGCCGTCGAGGATCGAGCCGTGCGACGCATCCGAGTTCGAATAGAGCGCATCGTTGCCGGCACCGCCGAACAGCTCGTTGTTACCCGAACCGCCGATCAGGACGTCGTTGCCCTTGCCGCCGTCGAGAATCTGGTTGCCCGAACCGCCGGTCAGCGTATCGTTGCCGTCGCCGCCGAACAGGCGGTCGTTGCCGGCACCGCCGTACAGCGCGTCGTTGCCCGTGCCGCCAAGCAGGATGCTGGAATTACCGACAGTGCTGCCGGACACCAGCACGTCGTTGCCGCTGCCACCCAACAGGGTCGACGAGCTGCCGCCGTAAAGCGTATCGTTGCCGGAGCCACCGATCAGGGTGTCGGCACCGATGCCGGACAGCAGATCATCGCCCTTGCCGCCATCGAGCGTGCTGTGACCGGAAACGTTGTCGATCAGGACGTCGTCGCCGTTGCCGCCGGAGAGCGAGTCGTGACCCGCGCCACCGAAGATGGTGTCGTTGCCGTTGCCGGCGAGAACCGTGGTGTCACCAGTGTTGTTGATGAAGATTTGATCGTTGCCGTTGCCGGACGCGACCAGCACCGGGGTGCTGCCGTTCACCGTCAGCGTGACGTCCTGGTTGGTCGCCTCGATGATCGCCTTCAGGCTGGCGTCAGTGTTAACAGTGTTATCCGGGTTGGTTTCGATGAGAACGTTGGCGTTCGGGTCGGGGTTGCTGATGCCGGCGCCCACCTGCACCGGGATCGTGCTGCCGTCATCCGGGCTGGTGTACCCGATGCCTGCGTTGATCAGATAGTCAAGAATCTGTTGCTGGGTCGCGTGATCGATCGTGGAGTTGATCGCATGTTTGAGGTCAGTCTGGTCGAGATTGTAAGTCGCCATCGTTGTAGCCCCTGCTTGGGATACGAGGATTCAAGCCGCTCGCCCGCACGTAAGCTGTTGATCCACAACTGGTTTGTTGCGACGCAGCTCAAATGTGGACACACGTTACGAACTTGTTAAGTCCATTGTTAAGTCCGCAATACCGGAGTGTCAATCAGCAATGCGCCATTAACCTCTGGTTCCCTGAGACTTATGTGAGACTTAGCGCCATTTCGGATGCGCACTAACATTCGACGCGGACCACTCACAAATGTTAGCCGCGGCGCAAAAAAGGATAGTGATTATACGGGGTTTCATCGGGTCCCCCGATGGCGCCGGAGCGCGGAATTTCGCAGCCATTGCGCGCGCTTCGGCGCGATTTTCCGATCTGAAAAAATATTTCTGCGCCGCGCGAGAGCTTTTGCAAAAAAGCGTCAAACTTCACAACCGGCCGGCAAGTGGAGCGGCGTTATGCCGGGTTCTGGTTGCAGGCCACGAGCGCCAGGCAGGCGAAAACCAGGGAATCGATCGCAGAATCGGAGCAATTTGGCCGCTCCGCCAAAGCCGGAGAGGCGCCAGATCGAGTGCTCGATATAACAAATTAACATCAGATTCGCCGCAATCCGTTAGGGGCAAGAGTGCCGCAACGGCGCCCGATCACGGGCGAGATAACCGTCGGCGGCGATCATCCGGCGGCGGCGCGCGCATAGATGGCCTCGAGCAGCCGCAGATTCTCATCCGGGGCGTAGCGCTCGAGATAGGCGGCCCGTGCAGCCTGCCCCCATGCCGTTGCGCGATCGGGCGCGTCCAGAAGCTCGACAATCCGCTGTCTTAGCCCGGCCGGATCGCCCGGCGGCACCAATGCGCCGGTCTTGCCGGCGCTCACCACCTCGGCAAGTCCACCGATCTCGGATGCGATCACCGGCGTCCCCTGCGCGAAAGCCTCAACCACGACCATCGGAAATCCCTCGTACCAGAGCGACGGCACGACCAACGCCCGGGCACTCGCCATTTCCCGAAGCACGTCTGTGCGCGCGAGCGCGCCGAGGAACCTGACATTGGCGGGCGCCCGAGCCTCAAGCACAGCGCGCTCCGGTCCTTCACCGACGATCCGCAAGGGCATGCCGGTCCCCGCAACAGCGTCGAGCAGCACGCCAACGCCCTTCTCGCGGCTCAGCCGCCCGACATAGAGCAGCCCTGTGCGTCGCATGGCCGGATCGGGCGCCCCCGGATCTGCCATGAAGTTCGGCTTCACATCGATCCGGCCGGCATCGAAGCCGGCCTGCGTGAACAGCGTTCGGGCAAACTGCGTCAGCGCGATCAGGCGCAGGCCGGGACGCGTCCAGGTACCACGGCGCTGGTGCCGCGCGATCATGTAGGCCGAGGCCAGCGAGCCCGGCAACGATCCGCGGTAGCAGCGATGCACGACGCCCCAGAGATGGCCACGGTCCAGGCAATTGTGGCAGATGCGGCCGTCGCGCAGCAGCATGCCGCCGGTGCAGATGCTGCGATAATTGTGCAGCGTCACCACCGCAGGTACGCGCTGTTGCCGGCAGACATCGAACACGGCGGGCGAGAGCAGCGGAAAAAAATTGTGGACGTGGACGACGTCGGGGCGAAAGCGGTCGATCGCCTCCGCCATGGCCCGCTTGCCCTCCGCATTGTCGGCGATCGACAGCGTCGTCGCGATCCGCGCGGCGAACGAATTGATCGCTTCGTTGCTGACCGTGAGTGTCTCGACACTGTGTCCAGCGTCGCGCAACAGGTCGACTTCCGCTTCGAACACGACGTCTTCGCCGCCGCGGCCCTGATACCTGTTGTGAGCAACCAGGATCTTCACGATCGGCGTGCCGGCTCGGGAAACCAGCGCAGCTCCGTCACCAGGCTTTGGCCGGCGGCCAGCGTTCCGGAGCCGATCAGCGTCGTCGCCGGCACCTTGAGATCGAACGACGGCGAATACCAGCCGGCCGGCACGGTCTCGTCACCGCGATACGCTTTCCAGTCGAGCGGCGCCGGCAGATCGAGCTCGCCGCGTCCGCCCGGCCATGCGAGCCGCGCCGTCCCCCCTTCGAGCTTGCATTCGACGTCGGGACCGAGATGCCAGCCGAGGCTCGCCGGCACCGCAAGCCCTTCACCGGCAAGTACAATATCGGTGACGACGAGCCGCGCCGCCTGGCGCTGCAATTGCACCGAACGGCGATGCACGAGACGATCTGCTGTGTCCTGATATCCCGAATGCTCCGCGACCCAGCTTGCGTCCGCATCACGATCGTCCAGCCCGCTCGATGCGATCAGCCGGCTCTGCGCATGCCGCGTCCAGAGAAACGGGCCGCCCGACACCGACTGGTCGCGCCCGAACAGGCAGAGCGTGTTGTGCGCCAGCGTGGAACGGAAATAGGCCCGCCATCGCGGATCGCCGTGATAGCAATAGGTGCCGGGGTCGGCGAGGATATCGACGCCGCCGATCCTGCATTCGAGCGCCAGCGCATCCGCATGCGCATGTCCCGCGATGCGGCCGAAGCCATGCGGGCCGTGATCGCAGCGGCACCACACCGCTCGGTGGGAATCGACGAGAAAGGTCTGTCCCGCCTCGTCAAGCAAATGCGGACGGCGCGCGGGCCGCGCGGCGATCGCACGCGCCCCGATGCCGTCGGTCAGAACAAACGTGCGCAGATCGGGCTCCGGCAGCCTGGGCCACCATGGCAGCTCGCCGAACAGACGCGCGCCGGTGGCGAGCAGACCGAGCCAGCGATTGCCGGCTGGATCGTCGAGCAGCAGGCCAACGCCTTCGTCGCCATCGCCTTGACGGGGAGGATGGGCGCGATCGTCGAGCATCGCCGCGATGACATCGCCCATGCGGCACATCGTGGTCCAGACCATTTCGCCCAGCTGGTGCCCGGACGCTTCTCCTTGCACTGCCGCGGCCAGCAGCAATTCGAGGACAAAGCCGTGATAATCGGTCGCGAGTTCACGATTGCTGCCGCAGGCGAAGGTTTGCGCAACAGCTTCGTCTGCCAGCGTCCTGGCGGCATTCTGGCGCCACGGTGCGCTGTCGCGGAAGAACGGAAACACGCAGGCCGCCACGAACTGCCCGGCAGCCTCCGCGATGACGTGGTTGTTGGCGGAGGAGCCACGGCTCGGGAACTGCGACAACCAGTATTGATGCGCGTAAAGCTGCGTCAGGAACTGCTCGTTGTCCTCGAACAATGCTGGCGCGCCGGCCCAGTTCTGCAGCAGCTGACGCACCCAGGCCCACGAGATCAGCCGCACGCCGAGCTCGATGCCGCTGATCCAGTGCGGGCCGCGCGGAAACGGATTTTCGCGCCACCAGCTTGTGAGATGCGCGGCGACGCGCTCGGAGTAGCGTTCGTCCGAGGTCAGGTAATACGCCGACGCGAGCACCGTGAGATGGTGGTGACGCGACGGCTCCCAGATATATTTGATGTTCCCGATCGCGGCTTCGTCGCGATAGGGAACCGCGAACGCGTACATGTCCGCAGGCGCCCGCTTGCCGCTTCTGATATCGACGAACCAGTCCGGCCGTTCGCCCAAAGCATCATGATCTCTGGCGAAAACCTGCCAATGTCCGGCCAGAATCCGGTCGGCGCTCTGGATGAGTCGCTCAGCGGCCAGCTGGGGAGCGTGCGCGGGCAAAGGCAGCGGCTTCAGCCGCGGCTGCCGCGGGCCCGGGGCCAGCCTGGCGCCGGCGTGTCGTGCGATATCGGGCGGCGTGATGCGCCAGAGCAGGCGCAACAGCTGATCGTTCACCCGTCCCGCAAGCTCGGACGGCTCCATGCGCTGCAGCCTGCGCAGATACCAGGCCGGATTCATCTCAACGCAGTCGCGGCGCGCGCGACGCCCTGCTCTGCTGCGCCGATCGTCAGATCGACCGGAATCCCGGCGGCCGCGCTCTCTTGCACCGCGAGGGTTGCGCGGGTGGTCGCAAGCAGCGATTCGAGCCCGATCGGCATCGCCGCCCCCGATGCGACCGATGCGATGAAGGCATCCAGCATCGGCCGCTGCCCCTTGTCGAGCCGCGCCTTCTTCGCCGTCCGCTGTCCGGCGTGCCAGACCTCGAAGCCCGAGAAATTGTCAAAGGCGGCAAAGCCGGTGCTTGCCGATATTTCGAGCGCCTCCTTCGGCACACGCGGATCGCCGCCGGTGAGATAGCTGAGGCTCGCAACCGAACCGTCGGCAAAATCGAACGTGGCGACGAGATTGTCGACATCCTTGCCGGCAGTGCTCGCGGAGACGCGCACCGGCTCGGCGCCGAGCCACCAGGACAACACGTCGATGAAATGCCCACCCTCGCCGACGAACCGGCTACCTTCGCTCTCGGCCTGCAGATACCAGGATGATTTCTCCAGCGGGCCGGCGATGACGCGATATTGCAGGGTCTGTGGCCCCGCCGGCGCGAACGCCGCGCGCATGCCCTGCAGCAGCGGCGAGAAGCGGCGGTTGAAGCCGACCATCAGCCGGTTGTTGCCGGTCTCGCGGATCACCTGCTCCAATTGATCGAGTGCGTTGGCGTCGATCGCCAGCGGCTTTTCGACAAACACCGCCTTGCCGGCACGCAGCGCTTGCGCCGCGAGGTCGGCGTGGGAGGCATGGCGCGTCGCGATCAGCACGGCATCGATGTCGTCGGCCGCGAGCACCGAAGACGCATCCGTCGAGGCACGCGCGAAGCCGAACTTGCGCACCGCGGTGGCGCCGCTCAGGCCGGTGTTGGTGGCGACCTCGACAAGATCGACACGCTGATTATTCGCAAGCTGCGGCAACAACATGCTGGAGGCATAATTGCCCGCGCCGATGACGCCGAGCCGCACCCGGCCGCTGCGCAGCGCAACCGCCGGACGATAAATCATCTGCATGGCGCGCGAAGCGGCGTCCGGATAGCCGAACACCATGCCGAGACCAACCTCGCCCCGGCTCATGCGCTCGAATGCCGACGTCGCCTGCTCCAGCGGCACCACGTCAGAAATCAGCGCAGCAAAATCGAGCCGCCCGTCGGCGAGCAGCGCGACGATCGCCTCCATGTTACGCTTCTCGGTCCAGCGTACATGGCCGATCGGATAGTCGATGCCGCCCTCCTCGTAGAGCGGATCGTAGCGGCCGGGGCCGTAGGAGCGCGAGAAGCGAACGTCGAGCTCCTTGTCGTAGAATTCGTTCCACGGCAGGTTCAGCGTGCATTTGCCGATATCGACGATGCGGCCGCGGTCGCGCAGCAATGCGGCCGAGCGCGATGCGAGATCGGGATCGTCGCTGCCCGCCGTGATGAACACGCAATCGACACCGTTGCCTGCGGTCAGCTGATCGATCCGGGCGCGAAACTCGGCCGCGGTATCATCCGATGCGACCGCACAGAGCGCGGCGCCCGCCGCCTCGGCCTGACGACAGCGCGGCTCCAGCCTGTCGAGCCCGACGACCACGACACCGGCGCTGCGCAACAGGCGCACCATGATCTGCCCGATCAGGCCGAGGCCGATCACGCAGGCGGTCTCACCGAACCCGGTTTCCGACTGGCGCATCGCCTGCAGCGCGATCGAGGCGATCGTCGTGAACGCGGCCTGATCGAGCGCGGCACTGTCCGGCAGCGGCACGCAGAGGTTCACCGGCACCCAATTGTATTCAGCGTGGGTTGCATATTGATTGCCGCCGCAGCAGACCCGCTGTCCGACCGAGAAACCAGCGACGCCCTCGCCGACTTCCACGACGGTGCCCGACAGCGAGTAACCGAGCGGCGTGTAGGAATCGAGCCGGTTGATCACCTTCTGATAAGTCGCAAGCAATCCCTGCTGGCGGACCGAGCGCACCACCTTGGCAACCTGGTCGGGGCGCGCACGGGCCTTGCCGAGCAGCGAGAGGCGCCCCTCGGTGAACTTCATCATCTCGGTGCCGGTCGACACCGCCGAAAATGCCGTGCGCACCAAAACCCCGCCGGCGCGGCAGCGCGGCGCTGGCACATCGATCAGCTTGAGTTCGCCGCTCTTATAGTTCTGCGCGATCTGCTTCACAGTCGGTCAACGCCTCGAGTTAACAGTGCCCGTTGTATCGCGCCCGCCGCCCGCAATGAAGATAAGAACATCGTGATCGTTATCCCATCACCTCGGAATTTAACACTGTTATCACTCCAGCAACAGGACCGGTTTGGGCGATATCTCGACCTCACCGTTGGCAACAACTCCTTCGCCGCCGTCGAGACCCTGGTACCGGCCAAAGCGCGGATCGACCCGATAGATGGACCGCCCGTTGGTGGTCCAGAGGATCAGACCGCTGCGGCCATCCGGCATGCGCAGATCGACGCGCCAGGTCGACGGCGACGGCCTGGCCGCGGCGACGACGCTGGCGCCGACCAGCCATGACTGGACCGTGCGATAGGCAATTCCGCTCGGAAGCAGCCCACGCGCCCGGTCCCATAATTTGCCGAAGTCGCTGCCCCCGCCGGCGAACTCGTACCAGTAGAACCGGTCGACACCGCTGATCCATTTCAGGATATAGGCGCGCGCCAGACAGCCATCCGGGTTGTCTTCGTGGGACGACCAGCCGGCCTCGGTGTCCCAGATCGGCCTTGTGGAGAGATCGTGCGCGGCGAGGATCTGCTTGAAGCGGGCGATGATTCCGATCACCGCTTCGGGTTCACTCGTATAGCCGTGGAAGGCGAACACATCGGCATATTGGCCGCCGCCTTGCGCCATGAAGGCCTGCTGCCAGCGATAGCCGTCCGGCGTGCCGTTGGACGACGGCGTCAGCACGGTCAGAGTGGGGTCGCTGGCCTTGATAATCTCGTAGGCCCGCTTCTGCATCTGGACCATGGTCGCGATATCGCCCGAGTAATATTTGGGATCCTCGGGCTCGTTCCAGATTTCCCAGTATTTGATGCGGCCGGCGGCACGCGCGACGACCGCACGCACCCATTCATCCCATGATGCGAGATCGGCAGGCGGCGAGCTTGCGCCCGGCGTGAACGCCGGCGGCGCATCCTTCACCGACGCGGCCCAACGCGGCGTGAAGGCGAGATTGAGGACAATATCGACGTGCTCGCGCTCCGCCGCCGCGAGGATGGCGTCGAAGCGCGCCCAATTGTAGATGCCGGGCGCCGGATTGATCTGCGCCCAGTAGATCGCGCCCCATAGCCGGACGCCGTCAAATTTGAGCTCGGGCCATGGCTGCGACTGCCCGATCGCATTGATCGTCATGCCGAAAAGCGACGGCGGGATCACCACGTTCACACGGCTCACATCGAGCGCATCGTTTGCCGCCGCACCGGCCCACTGCAGCGGCCATCTGTGAGCCAGCGGCGCCAGCGCACTCAAAACCAGTGCAATCAACGCCGCTTGTGCCCAATCCCTCACTTTGCCTGCCATGTCGGTGTCTCGTCGCCGTCACATCCGTGCCGGGATTGCATAATGGAAGTCGCTCATGTTAATGCCGATGTTAGTCTGATTGTGATGTTGTTAGGTCAATGGTATAGATCATCGCAGATGTCGAGAGCTGAACCATCACCGCGGCGGATCCTGATCATCGTCGAGAACCTTCCGGTTCCTTTCGATCGCAGGGTGTGGTGCGAAGCAACGTCGCTGCGCCAGGCAGGCTATGAAGTCTCGGTGATCTGCCCGAAGGGCCGCGGCCATGACGAATCCTACGAGTGCCTCGACGGCATTCACATTTACCGTCATCCGATGCCGCTGGAAGCGCGCGGGATCGCCGCCTACCTCATCGAATATCCGGTCGCGCTGTTCTGGGAGACGTGGCTTGCGCTCAAGGTGGCGTGGAAGCACGGCTTCGACGTGATCCATGGCTGCAATCCGCCCGACCTGATCTTCCTGATCGGCCTGCTGTTCAAGCTCGGCGGCAAGCGCTTCGTGTTCGATCATCACGACGTCAATCCCGAGCTCTACGAAGCAAAATTCGGCCGCCGGGATTTTTTCTGGCATCTGCTGCGGCTGGTCGAATATCTCACCTTCAAGACCGCAAGCATCTCGATCGCGACCAACGAATCCTATCGCGAGATCGCGATCACCCGCGGCCGGATGCCGGCCAACCGTATTTTCGTGGTGCGCTCCGGCCCCAATCTCGAACGGGTGCGCTCTCGCCCCGCCGATCCGGCCTGGCGCCGCGGCCGGCGCTACAGCGTCGGCTATGTCGGCGTGATCGGCCAGTCGGAAGGCATCGATCTTCTGCTGCAGTCGATCGGCCACATCGTGCACGATCTCGGCCGCACCGACATCCAGTTCAACATCGCCGGCACCGGGCCGGAGTGGAACGCGGTGGTCAAGCTCTGCGAAGAGATGCAGCTCTCCGACTACGTGAACTTCACCGGCGCCGTCGCCGACGACGCGCTGTTCACGATGCTCTCGACCGCCGACGTCTGCGTCAATCCGGATCGCGTCACGCCGATGAACGACATCTCCACCATGAACAAGATCATGGAATACATGGCGCTCGGACGGCCGATCGTCCAGTTCGAGGTTCGCGAAGGCCGCCGCTCGGCGCTCGACGCCTCACTCTATGCGGCGAAGAACGACCCGCAGGATTTCGCCGGCAAGATCATCACGCTGGTCGATAATCCGACGTTACGGCAGACGATGGGGGCATTTGGCCGCAGCCGAGTCGAGCGCGAATTGTCCTGGACGCACGAGGAGCCGAAGCTGCTCGCCGCCTATGAGGCGTTGTTCGCGAGGAAGCTCCCCTGGCAGAGCCGCACGCCGCGCACGATCGCCACCGCGGAGCGGTCAACCTCGCAGGCGTCTGGTGTCAGCGCCAATGCAGCCGCCGGGCGGGCATCGCGTTGAACGCCCTGCCGCCTCACTCACGCGAAACGCGACGCCGCCACACGCACGTCCTTGGATGGAAGGTCGAAGCATGAATGTCAGCATTTTCGGCCTCGGCTATGTCGGAACGGTCTGCGCGGCCTGCTTCACCGAGCTCGGCCATCAGATCATCGGCGTCGACAAGAGCATTGCGAAAGTCGACCTGATCCGCGGGGGCCGATCGCCGGTCATCGAGCCGGGCATCTCGGACAAGGTGGCGCACGCGGTTGCAACGGGTCAATTGATCGCCACCACCGACGCCACCGAGGCGATCGTCAACAGTGACATCTCGATGGTCTGCGTCGGCACGCCGTCGTCCGGCAACGGCAATCTCGACCTGGCCGCGATCCGAGAGGTAGCCATCGAGATCGGCCGCGGGCTGCGCGCGAAGAACGCGCCGCATACCGTGACGATCCGCTCCACCGTGCTGCCCGGCACCACCCGCGGCACCGTCGGACCGCTGATCGAGGAAGCCTCCGGCAACAAGATCGGACGCGATTTCGACCTCGCCTTCAATCCGGAGTTCCTGCGCGAAGGCAGCGCGATTGCCGACTTCAACGCGCCGTCCAAGACCGTGGTCGGTGCCTTCAATCAGGAAACCGCCGATCGCGTCATGGCGCTCTACAAGGATCTACCGGGCGCCAAGATCACCCCGCCGGTCGAGACCGCCGAGCTCGTCAAATATGTCGACAACAGCTGGCATGCGCTGAAGGTCAGCTTTGCCAACGAGATCGGCACCATCGCGAAGACGCTCGGCATCGATGGCCGCGACGTCATGAACATCTTCCTGCAGGACACAAGGCTCAACATTTCGCCGGCCTATCTGCGGCCGGGATTTGCCTTCGGTGGCTCCTGCCTGCCCAAGGACGTCAAGGCGCTGAAGCACCTCGCGCACAGCCGCGGACTGTCGACGCCGGTGCTCGAAAGCATCCTGCCGAGCAACGACATGATCATGTCGCGCGGCGCCGACTGGATCCTGTCGCATGACGGCCGCCGCATCGCATTCCTCGGCATCAGCTTCAAGGCCGGCACCGACGATGTCCGCGACAGCCCCTTCGTCGAACTGGTGAAAAGCC
This sequence comes from Bradyrhizobium sp. USDA 3240, assembly GCF_054063295.1. NCBI lineage: Bacteria > Pseudomonadati > Pseudomonadota > Alphaproteobacteria > Hyphomicrobiales > Nitrobacteraceae > Bradyrhizobium > Bradyrhizobium sp. USDA 3240. The sequence goes on along the minus strand of NZ_JBSSGD010000002.1, from coordinate 7,365,113 downwards.
TGCGCGGCGAACGGCGCGACATTCGGATCTACGACCCCAACGTTCGCCTGTCGCAACTGATCGGCGCCAACCGCGACTTCATGATGCGCAACCCGGCGCTGGTCGGCCTGCTGCATGACGACGTGACGGCGACAATCGAATGGGCCGACATCATCGTGCTGACGACGGCCGATCCACGCTTCGTTGCGGCGCTGAAGGCAACTCGGCCCGACCAGGTGGTGCTCGAACTGTCTGATATCGGATTGCCCGACGAGGTGCGCGCCAGAGTGAGCGGCTTTCACTGGTAGGGAACACCATGGCCACCATGGCCCAGACCCGCGACCGACCCGAAATCCGCTTTCACGACGAGATCTCGTCGGAGTGGGAGACGCTGCATCGGAGCCGCACCTTCAAGGCGCGCACGGCCGCGATGTTCGATCTGCTCGGGAACACAGACCTTGTGGGCCAGCGCTGGCTGGATGCAGGGTGCGGCACCGGAACGCTCTCCCGCCTGCTCGCCGCACGCGGCTGCGACGTCACCGGCGTCGATGCCTCGTCGGAGATGATTGCGGCGGCACGCGGCCGACCCGCCGACGGCACGCCGGCCGAACGGCTCACATTCCGGCAGATTCCGACCATCGCAAGCCTGCCGTTTGCGGATCGATCCTTCGACGGCGTGCTCTGCGCGAGCGTGCTGGAATATGTCCCCGACGTGGCGCAGTGCCTCGCCCAGATCCATCGCGTGCTCAGGCCCGGCGGACTGCTGCTGCTCTCGGTCCCCAACCGCGGATCGCTGCTGCGCCAGGGCTACAAGCTCGCGCATGCGGCTTCGTCGCGCGTGTCGGCGCGGCCGCTGTTCCGCTACCTCGCTTTCTCCAAATTCGACACCACGCCGGCCGTGATGCAGAACCTGCTGCGGCAACATGCTCTCACGATGCTCGGCGCCAGCTTTGCCGGCTCCCCGCTCCCGCCGGCGCTCGATCGCCGGCCCGCGGTCGGCACGCTGATCAATATCCTCGCCCGCCGCGACAATTGACGCGGCGGGGAGTTCCCTGCTTCACGCCTTGATCGCCATCAGCGACTTGGTCATGCCGAGATATCGCTCGCGGTAGATCTTCGCATCCGGAAACGTTTCGGTCATCTCGCGCCAGTCGAACAGGTGCCAGTCGGGCGCGGTCCGTTTGAACCAGAAGCGGTTGAACCTCTCGATCAGTGCGATTTGCTGTCGCCTCGGCAACAGGACGATGATTCCGGGCAACCAGGTATGGCTCTCGATCGGAAAGTACCGGTGCGGCGTCTGCACGTAGAACGACTTCGCGACCCGCGAGATCTCACCCGCAAAGCGGTTCTGGTGCTTGCGCGCGATATCGCGGAATGCCGTGTCACTCTCGATCGTCACGACATCCTGCTTCGGCCCGGTGACATGCTCGATCACCGACGAGCAGAAGCAGAAATCGAACGCCTGATCCACGAACGGCAAGCGCTCGGTCTCCTGCAGCAGCACCGTCTTGAACCCGAAGCGCTCGCGCGCGGCCTGCAAATCGTCGGCCGAGATATCGCAAACCGTGATGTCGGTATGGCGCGGCAGGATCGCGCGAATGTGCCGGCCGGTGCCACCGCCGAGATCGAGGATCTTTGCGTCGAGCGGCAGGTTCACGGTGCGGACGAGGAACTCGCCGCGCCGCTTGCGCGCTGCACCGGAAAATCGGGCTTGGATCGCGCCCAGCAATGTCAATCTCCTGCTATCGGTCGCGTCGGTCTAGCACGGCACGCGTAATCCTTCACGCAGCGGTGGATCGATTTGCCGATCGCGCTCACTTGATCGCCTCGAAGAAGATCGACTCGTCCGGCCGGTTGTCGAGCCGGTCGATGTCGGGGCAGCCCCCCTCTCGATAGGCCCGGGTGTGGGTCTCGGAACAGCCCGCCTCGCGGAACAGCGCCGCAAGGGAGGCGCGCGTGAAGCCCCAGTGATGCGCAAAGGCGGCCTCCCTGCGGCGCTCGATCTCGAACACCCCCTTGAGGAAGGCCTGCGGCGCTGCCGGATCGTAGAGCGCGACGATCCTTTCCATGTCGGGGACGACGATGCGGCACACCCCGCCCGGCGCCAGCACCCGCGCGATCTCACGCGCCAGCCGCTCGACCTCGTCGGGAAACAGATGCTCGAAGACATGCGCGCTGAACACCGCCGAGAGGCTGCCATCGGCGAACGGCAGCGGCTTGGTCAGGTCCATGTAGCGGAGCCCGGCAAACCTCCCCTGGCGATGCTCGGCATAGCGGGCGTCGCTCAGCAGGCCGGCGAGATGCAACGCTTTCGCCGCGAGCGGCAGGCGCGCGATCCACAGATGCATCGTGATGTCAGTGTTGATCCAGCCCGCGATGCCGCAATTGAAGGCGCCGATATGCAGTTTCGAGAGCGACCGGCCGGATGCGTCGTCAGTCATGTCTGTTCCCGCACCGAATTGGTCAGCACCACCACGATCACCGACGCCGCGCTGGAGGCCACCATCGCCGCAACCGCGCCCGTCACCTGCCAGGCCTCCGCCGCCAGCGGCAGAACGCAGCACAGCGCGACGAGGCCGGCGAGCCGGCTCAGCATGAACCGCTGCGGCCTGCCGGTCGCAAACAGCGGCAGCGCGAGGCCGAGCCACACCGCGTCGAGCGCCATCGCGGTCCCCATCAAGGCGAGGCTGCCGGTGCCGATGTCGTAACTCTGGCCGTGGATGACGAGGGCGAGCATGCGCTGGCCGAGCAGCACGGCCACCGCGCCATAGGCGAGCGCGATCGAGCCGAGCAGCACGGCATTCTCGCGCGCAGCAGCAGCGACCGCGCTGCGCCGGCCGGCGCGCAGCTCGGATGCAATTTCCGGCAGGCGGACCGAGAACATCGTCGCGCAAAACTGGCTGAGCGGTGCGAACACCAGGAGCAGGATCCGCAGCGACGCGCTCGCGTCCAGCCCGATCAGGAAACCGCAAACCGGGATCAGCCCGATGCTGCCGATCCAGTAGGTGAGCGAGGTCGCGACGAACCAGCGGCCGTTCCGAAACAGCCGCCGCAGCGAGCCGCGGAAGATCCTCGTCCGCGGCCAGGCCAGCTCGCTGGTGTGAGCCAGCAGCAGGCTGCCGGCGAGCGCCGCCGAGATCGCGATGCAGGCCATCGCCACCGCAGCGCCGGTCAGTTTGAGCGCGATCATCAGCCCGGCCGAGACGACGAGCGCCACGCAATAGGTCAGCGACGACGCCACCGCGCGCGGCAGCCGCCCATCGAGATAGCAGATGCGGCGGAACATGCTTTGCAGCCGCACCGCAGGGATCGCGAGGCCGGTTGCGATCACGAGCCCACCCGCGGTGCCGCCGACTGCTGCGATCACGAGGCCGGCAATCACCAGCAGCAGGCCAAGCACAGCCGAGAACAGCAGCGACGACAGATAGAGGCCGAACCGCAGTTGCGGCCACAGCGATTTCGGGATGCGATGCGCAGTCGCCGGCAGCCCATCGTCGAACAGGCCACGCAGAAACACCGCCTCGATCAGGATCGAGAACGACCAGGCGACGCTGAACCGGCCGAACGAACTGATATCGAGGACATTTGCCAGCACCACCGTCAGCACGAAAGCCGAGCCGCTAAGCGCCGCCTGATCGATCAGGCCGAGCGCGACATTGCCCTTGGCGCGCCGCAGCCGGCGGAGCGCTCCGCTCACGGCACCAGTGACCCTGGTATGGGCCGCCACGCGATCCAACCTGTCGGTCAATGCGCTCACGCCTCACTCACACGCAGTCTGGCAAACGCCCGCCGTGGCGCCATTTGCAGCCTGGCTTCCGGGCCGAAATAGCACCAGAACACCAGCACGCAGCCGAAATAATTATGCAGCAGCTGACTGGAATCGTTGGCTGACGCGATCACGACGAACAGCAGCATCGCGAACGGCGCAAGCCAGTACATTCCGCGCCGCTCGAACGTGAAGACAATCGTGTTCCACAACGCTCGCGCCAGCAGCAGCATATAGAACGCGCCGCCGAGCAAGCCGAACTGGAGGAAGGCATCGAGATAGGAATTTTCGAACGAGCCGAACTCGGTGTTCCATGGCGCCATGCTCGTCAGCTCGTTCACGGGCGAGTTCGGCAGTTCGTTGAAGAACCCGGAGAAGCCGTAGCCCAGCCAGGGGTGTTGCCAGAAGAAGTGGGGCCAGACCGCCCAGAGGAAGGAGCGGCCGGTCAGGTTTCCGCTGCGGCCGACCAAGCCATACAACTCGTCGCTCGGCACGGTGAACATGACCAGCGCAACAAAGGCGAGGCCGAGCCAGTAGATCGCGGCAGCTCCCCTGTGCCCGAGCACCACCAGCAGCAGCCCGAAGGTCACGGCGAGGGCCGTCAGCATGCTGATCAGCGGTCCAGCGGCGCCGGCCGCGGCGAGCGCAAAAAGATGACATCCCATCAGCAGCAGCGACCAGCCGAACTGCCGCCGCGGCCCCGCCAGCATGCGCACGAAGCAGATCAGCACCATGAGACCGAAGAAGGCGCCCGCGAGATTCTTGTGACCAAACACGCCGGCATAGGCCTGGGTCCCGAGCACGGTCGGCCGATGCAGCGGGTCGTAGGCCCATTCCGAGCCGATCACCGGAAACAACAGAATGTGAACGATCAGCACCACGATCCCGATCCGGAACAGGGTGTCGACGAGCCGATCGACCGGGCAGCTGATCACGACCCAGGCCGAGAACAGCGTGGTCAGGAGATACATCGCGAACTTGACCGACACGCCCGCGGGGTCGGCGCTCAGCACCAGCGACAGCAGCGCGAAGGCAATGAACGTCAAGTAGAGATGTGATTGCAGCATCAGCACGCCGAAGCGGCTCCGATCGACCGCAATGTGCAGCATCAGCACGATATAAAGCAGGAGCCACGCGCCGCGGAACAGCGTGGACTCCCCGGCCCGTTCCGCGAACGAGATGCCCTCGATGAAATTGAACAGGAAGTAGATACAGCCGAGCACCATCACCAGATAGGCGTGCAGAAAGACTTCAGTTCGAAACCACCATTTGCCGATCATTGCACGGCCTCCTGCCGGGCCGGCGCCCTCAAGAGATGATCGACCGCGGCTGTGAAGCGCGCCGCGGCGTCGGCAAGCGCATCCTTTCGTACGCTCTGACGGGCCTGCTGCGACATCGCCTCCCAGCGCGCGGGATGCTCGAGCAAGCCCCGCGCCGCGTCAACCCAGGCCTGCTGATTGAGCGCGCAAACATGGCCGTTATGGTCGTCGCGCACCAACTCGCCGCCTGCCCCGACATGGGGCGACACCAGGCAGGGAACCCCGCACTGCAAGGCCTCATTGCACACCAGACCCCATGGTTCCAGCAACGAGGGCAGCAGCAGCAGCCGCGATTGCAGATAGACCTCCGATATCGCCTGCCACGGCACATAGCTGTCGTGGCTGACATCGATGCCGGCGCCACCGAGCCGCGCCAGCATGCGCTGCTCGGCGGCGCCGGACCCGACCACGCGAACCCGCAAGCCGGGCAAGACCCGGCCGAGCGCGATGGCGACGTTCTCGAAGAAGATCGCGTTCTTGGCATCGTCGTTGATGCGGGCGCACCACAGCAGGTGAAAGGGACGGTCGTGGAAGTCAGGGACGGTATCCGGCGGATCCCATGCCGGCACCAGCGGCACCACGAACAGATCGTTGTCGCCAAAACCCTCGCCGCGGAAATACGCCCTGCCCTTGTCGCTGCAGCACACGACCGCGCCGCATTGGCGCAGCAGCCATGGCCGTGCCAGGCGATGATAGGCCGTGTTGGGCATCGTCTCGCGCCAGCCGTCGATCGTCAGCGCAAGCACCCTGCCGTTGGCGCGCGCCCATGCCGCGCCGGCCAGCATCGAAGGATAGAGGCCGTTGACGAACAGCAGGTCGGGCGCGAGCGCGTTCAAAGCGCGCCCGATCCCGATATTGAGATGGGTGTGGCGCGACCGCGGCAGCGGGATCGAGACACCGGGCACCGTGCGCGTCGTATAGCGCGGCGTAAACGATCCCGCCCAGGAGCGATCGGCCTCCTGCGCGGTACAGGACAGCACGGCGAGATCCAGCCCACGGTTAACCAGCTCGTTGTAGAGCCGGTTGGTGTAGGGTGTGATCATGTTGTTGAAGACGACCACGCGCGGCGCCATGGCTTATCGGTCCCGCGGCGGCGGCGCCGCCTCGGCGCGCCGGCAAAGCGCCCCGCAATGATAGGTCGCAAGCCGGGTCGCGAGTTCGGGGCTGACCGACAACAGCGACTTCCGCACAAGGCTCTTGGCAAGGCCCTTCAGGCGCGATGAATGAAAGGCGTGCACCGGCAGGCTGTGATCATAGATACCGAAGCCGGCAACATGGAGCCCCGCGGTCTCCAGCACCAGGCGGAACGTGTCCGGTGTGTAGAAATTGATATGGCCGATGTCGAGCGTCGATTGCAGCGCCCGACGATTGGTTCGCGCATGCAGCTCGCACGGCACTTCGAGATAGATGAAATTCCGCGCCACCCGCGCAAGCTCGCGCAGGAACGCGCGCGGTTCGGGCACGTGCTCGAGCACGTGGCTGGCATAGACGAGGTCGAACGATCCGTCAGCGAACGGGATCGTTGCACCGTCATAGCTCGACCAGCGGAACGGGGCTGACGCGGCGCCGTCGGTCTCCAGGTTGGTTGCGGGATCGATGACGTCGATGCCGGTGAAGTCGCGGCCGATGCCGATCGCGGACAGCCGCGCCAGCACGGCGCCGGTGCCGCAGCCGACCTCGAGCACATTGCCGACAGCGGCGGCGGACCCACCGAGCAAGCCGGCGATATGATCGGCCTTGTCGACCGCGCAGACGCGGCGCCAGTCGCGCTCCTGCGCCGAATAGACGCCCTCATAATGCGCGTTGTGCTGTCCGATGCTGAATTCCATCGTCATGGTCGAGCCATCGCCGCGGGCGGCATTCGGGCAGGCTCGTCGAGGCGGTCGTTCGACTTATGCTCCGGATTGCGTCGCTCGGTCGGCGAACGGTGGTCGAGATCGTATCCGATGTCGGCCATGGTGCGGGTCAGGATGTCGACGTTGCGTTGCGGGACAGCTGCGAGGCCGGCCAGTAGCCTGTCCCGGTGCACCCAGCCGGGCCCCTTCAGGAGATCGATCGCCTCGGTGTACAATTCGGTCTTCACGAGGCGTGCGAACTCGGCCACGACCGCGTCCGAAAGGTCGGGCGGCAAGGCATCGAGTATCGCGAGCGCCAAGGCGCTGCGCTTGACGACGATCCAGCCTTCATTGGGCCCGAGGCGGTAGGACATCCGCAGCAGGTCGAAATTTGCATCACTGAAACCCTGCCTGATGTTGCGGAGCCAGAACAGCACGACCCAGAGATAAGGATCGGCCGGCGCGCAGCCGAGCGACTTGCGGACAGCCGCGTCGAGCTCGCCCAACCGCGTGTCCACGAGGTTGCCGGATGCGAATGCGTTCTCAGCGAGCCGCAGCCGGATCACCGCCGCGTCACGATCGATCGCCGGCATGCAATCCGGTCGCGCCGCCGCGCGCGACAGCAGTGGGCCGAGCTCGCCGAGTTCCGCGTCGCTGACCGGCACGTTGCGCAGGATCAGGTCCCTTGCGCCATCGAGCCGGGTCTGGTCGATAAACACCGGCAAGGTGGTCGCCCCCCAGGCGACCGACGAGCATGCGACCGCGGCCAAAAAACCGCGCGCAAGCCAGACGGCGGCACGCCGGGGCATCCCACCATGCGTCTCACTCGGTGTAGCCATATCGCCCATAATGCGAGTTGTAATAATAGTTCTTGCCGCCATAGCCGCTATAGCGGCTCATCGCGGCGATATCGGCCTTGTTGAGCACGACGCCGAGCAGGTTCTCGTTGACCGCACGCGCGCTGCGCAGCGCGCGCTCGACCACCTGCACCTGGGTCTTGCCCCATTCCACGATGAAGACGAAGGAATCGACGAAGTGCGCGGTGATGCGGACATCGACTACCGGCGTGAGCGGCGGGAAGTCGACGATCACGTAATCATAATGGCTGCGGACCCCGTCGATGAAATCCTTCATCTGGTCGGAGGCCAGCACCTCGTGCGAATGCGCGATGCGCGACCGTGTGGCGCCCGGCAGGAAGGCAAGGCCGGTCTCGGGATCGCGCCACAGCGTGTCCTGCAATGTCGCATTGTTCGACAATACGTCCAGAATGCCGCGCTCGGCTTTGGCGGCGACCTTGCGGCTCAGGGACGGATTGCGCAGGTCGCAATCGACCAGGAGCACGCGCGCCCCGCTCTGGGCGACCAGCTGCGCGAACACGAAGGCGAGGGTCGACTTGCCCTCGTTGGGCAGCGCCGAGGTCAGGCCAAGGATCTTCGACGGCTTGGTGACGTTGAGGTCCGCATTGACCTTGATCGAGCGGATCGCTTCCGAGAATCGCGAGAATGGTGAATCGATCGCCGCCCACAGCACCGGCTCATCGCCGCGCTGGATCATGCGCGCGCCGACCGGCGGGCTGGGACGACCGGCCGCCGGCGCCTTGAGCTGGCTTGGCGAGAGGCGGGGAACGATCGCGACGCAGTCGGCGTCGAGGATGGTCTCGACCATGTCAGCGGTGCGGAACACCCGGTCATAGAGGTCGCGCAACACGCCGAGCGCAAGCCCGGCAATCAGGCCGCCGAGCGCCGAGAGCGCGAGCACGACGAAGGTCTGCGGGTGGCTCTTGCTCAGGGGACGCGAGGCACGGGTGATCACCCGCGCCTCGCTGACCGGAAACGACTGCTGCTGCACATTTTCCATGTAGCGCTGCAGGAAATTATCATAGAGCGAGCGATAGGTCTGGGACGAGCTCTCGAGCTCGCGCAGCGTGACCTGCGCCTGATTGGTGGACTGCGACTGCGAAACCGAATCGTTCACGGCGCGCTCGATCTCGGTCTGCCGCTGCAGGGCGATCGCATAGTCGCTCTTGTAGCTCTCGGCGAGCCGCTTCAATTCGTCGATGATCGACGACTGGATCTCGCGCATCTGGTTGCGCAGATTGACGGCGGCCAGGTGATTGTAGCCGTAGCGCGACGACCAGTCGGCCTCGCGGTTGGAAAGCTCGAGATATTGCGAGCGTAGCTTGGTGACGACCTGGTTGTTCAGGGTATCGGCAACCGTCGCATCGGGGACGCCGCCCTTCACCACTGCCTCGATGCGGTCGAGCTTGGCCTTGGCGTCGGTGACCTGCGACTTCACCTGGAGCAGCTGAGTGTTGAGCTCGCCGAGCTGCTGCTCGTTGAGCAGCTTGCCGCTGGACGTGACGATGTTGTTGGTCTTCTTGTAGTCGAGCACGGCGCGCTCGGCGTTGGATGCCTGGGTGCGCAGCTCCTGGATGCGGTCTTGCAGCCAGACACTGGCGCGGCGGGTCGACTGATACTTGGAATCGAGCTGCTCGACGATGTAGGCGTCGGCAACGGCGTTGGCGATCTGCGCTGCGCGCTCGGGATCGAGCGAGCGGAAAGAGACCTCGATCACATAGGTCATGCCGCGGCGGCGGACGTCGAGCTGCTTCTCGAAGGTGCGGACCGCACGTCGGGTCCGGTAGAATTCGTTGGGCGGCGCGCTGCCGGCAAACAGGCCGGACACGAAATCCAGCACCGCTCCCGCCGCGCCGGCCCTGGAGCCGATGAATTCCGGATCCTCGTTGAGCTTGAGGTCGCGGATCACCGCGAGCGCCACGTTCTCCGACTTCAGGATTTCGACCTGGCTCTCGACCGCGGAAGAATCGACCGGGAGGTCATTCGCCGGCGATTGCTGCTGGGCGCCCTGGAGTTTGCGCGTGTCGATGATCATCGTGGCGAGCGCGGTATAGCTCGGCGCTGCCGTCGCCAGGTAGCAGATGCCGCCGAACAGGCAGAGCCCGGCAGTCCCGAGGATGACCCAGTATTGCCGCAGCAGATAGGTGACGAAGGCGTCGAAGGTTTCCGCCAGCGACGGCAGTTCAGCCGGACGATTTCTCAGATCGACGGGCGGCGAAATCTGGTTGCGCTGAAGCATCTCGTCCTATCGCCGCGCCGACAGGATGCATCCTGCCCTCGCGTCCTCCAATGATCCCGGGAAGCGTTCCGTCGCCGACACCGAAGCGCGCTGCTGCTGAGAATCTTCCATTGGCGATCGCAAGCCCGCTCAGGGAGTAACTGTTGAAGCAAGCGCAGCGCCACCGGGCGCCGGGCGCGCCAACATCGCCAGGCGCGACGCGGAAAACCCGCCGGATCGCTCAAATGTGAACAATGCTATCTCCCTAACGAATACTAACAGTTCGTTAGCATAGTCAGGGTTATCGCGCCAATTAAAACCCCTGCCCGGCTGCGCCCCCGGGCTGACGCGCGAAATCAGTGTTAACTTGCGAACCGGCCGCAACACGGGCGTCACTGTCGCCGCGACCACCGCCGGCGGTCCTGCCGGAGCGGAAGGATTGCGACAGGCCCGCCCCGAGCAGGGCCGCAATAACAACGGCATAGCCGGTGATCTGGAGCGAGAAATCGATCATCGAATGGAGGGCGCCGGCGGCCGACGCACAGAGCGCCGCGAGCGGCACGATCACGTCGCGGCGGCGGGTCCGCACGCCATGCGCGAGCACGACGAAGGCTGCGAGCAGCGCGATCATGACCGCGCCGGCCATTAACATTCCGCCGCCGGACGCCAGTTCGAGCCAGCTGTTGTGGGCCCGGTTCCAGGTCCCGCGCAACGAGATGTCGTCGGTGCGATAGGCCGGATAGACCCATTCGAAGGACCCGAACCCATTGCCGAGCCAGGGATGATCCCAGATCATCCGCAACGTCGCGCGATAGGTCGAGAACCGTCCCTCATCCGACAGGCCGACCGTGCTGAAGCGCGCGCCGACGCCGCCGCTGAGCAGTTGCAGCAGCGCCAGCGCGACCAGACAGCCGACGCCGAGCGCCATGATCAGGCCGTAGCCGCGCGGCAACCGGTTGCGAAGGAAGAGCGCGACAGCCGCGACTGCGGCAAGCAGCGAGATTCCGACGCCGCCGCGCGATCCGGTCAGAAACATCGCCAGCAGGCAAGTGAGCCAGCCGAACGCATGGCCGGCGAGCCGGCGCCGTGCCGGCATATCGAGGCGCGCCAACAGGCGTGGCAGGCTCGTTCGGCGCGACGGCCAATGCCGCTCGATCAATTCGCAGCCGTACAACAGCCAGATCAGCGCACAGCAGCCATAATAGATGCCCGCCGTGTTGCGGTTGACGAAAGGAGACGTCAGCCACTCCAGATGGGCCTGCTTCTCGTGAAGCAGGTAGATCCGGGTGGGATCGATCGCGAAGGTGATGATGCCGAGGATCGCATAGACCAGGCCGGCCACTGCGACCGCCCGCAGCAACCCGCGCGCCAATGCGCGGTTCGCACCGAGCACGACCCCGATCGCAAAGCTGAGCAGGCAGACGATCCCGACGCCCGCGGAATAGAACGGCTGATTGCGCGCGATCGTCACGGCGGGCGGAAGCTCGGCGGGCAGCAATTTGCCGGCCTCTGACCACAGCGCGTTCGGCGCCACGCCCAACCAGGGCCGCACCGCCGACTGCTCATGCAGCACCAGCATGGCGAGAGCCGTCAGCAGCGCCGTTACCGCGAGGATTGCGAGCTGGCTCCCGCGCAAGCGCATCGGCAGCACCCCGAGCAGGGCGATCCCGAGCAGGATCGACCCGATCGCGGACGCGGCGCCGCCGACCGAGCCGAGCGGCAGTGGCGCCAAAGCGACGACGGCGCAGAACATCCACGACGACCATCGTACCGGCCACGGCAATACCGTCGCCCCGCTTGAGCCGGAAGGTGATCCTAAGCGTGTCATGAAGCCGGCCGGGCCGGCTCACGCCCCAGTATCAGGGCGCAAGCTTGATTGAATTACGAAGTAAAGTTGCGGTATAGGCGGCCACGATCGGATCGCTCAGCGTTACGGATCTGGTGCATGACATTGCTCGAATGAAATTCGTACGCGACACTCAAATGCTCCGGCGGAGCCGTAACACGCCGACTATCACAATCACAGGAATCCGCGATATATTGCATTACAATTGATAAAAAATGTTAGCAAGATGAGGCAATTCAGCGACACCCGCGCACGGGCGCCGTGAGGCAAGCGGCCCGCACGGCATCGCTTGGGCTCTGATCTTGGGCTCTGATCTTGGGCTCTGATCTTGGGCTCTGATCTTGGGCTCTGATCTTGGGCTCTGATCTTGGGCCTTGATTTCGTGCGACCTTCCGATGATTTGCGACGACCGGATTAACCCCGGCTTAGGACCCGGCCCACTAATATCCGACCGCAGGGTTTGGTTATGTTATTTGTTTTGCTTGGCAATTTAATCGGCGGCGCCGTGCTCGGGCTGCGCCAGCACTGTCTGGTGCTGGTGCCGGTGATGCTTGTCGAACTCGCGCTGCTGGCCGCCATCGGCGTGGCGCGCCTCTCGTGGTCCGAGACTGCGCTGCTGATGATCATCGCCATGGTATCGCTGCAGGGCGGATATCTCGCGAGCGCCTTCGCGCCGTTGCTCCGATCCCGCAGCTCGACGCCGCTCATCGCCCTGCGCCGCCCTCATTGACGCGGTACGACGCAGCTTTGCCTGGCGCGCCCGATTTCCATTGACCTCGCCGCGAGCCCGGGGCATCCCGCTGCCTTGCGTTCTCATCGTCCGCAGGACCTGTTTCCCAAGGATTTTCCCAAGGATTTGCCCCTCCCGTGTGGAATGTCACGGCTTTCATCTGCATCTTGATCGGGGCATCGATTCCGGTGGGTCTCATGGACGCATCGCTCGCCACCGGCGTGGTCGGCGCCGCAACGTCACTCGGCCTGCTGGCAAGCCTCAGGTCGATTCGTCCGGGTGAACTGTCTTTCCTGAAGTCCGTTGCCGGGCCCGCCGTTGCGGCAGCGCTGCTGCCGATGCTCTGGATCATCCTGCAGATGCTGCCGCTGGCGTTCTGGGCGCATCCGGTGTGGAAATTCGCCGGCGATACATTGGCTGCACCGCTCAGCGGCAGCATCACGATCGATACCGGTGCAAGCCTCGGCGCGCTGCTGCTCTGGCTGTCGCTGCTCTCGGTCATGATCACCGCCGCGGCAATCGCGATCGATCCCCGCCGCGCCGACATGGTGGCCCGCAGCATTGCAGCGACGGCGGCCGTCGCAGCTCTGATCCTGGTGTCGTATAGCGATCCGATCAAAGCCTGGCTCGGCGCCGCCGACGCTGCGCGCGACGGGACGGCAAACGGATTCCTCGTCGTCGTTCTCATTGGCGTCCCGCTCGGGCTTGCGCGTGCGCTCGACAGCGGCGGACATATTGTTGGCGGCCGCACGGCGGCCCAGTCGACCCGACCGCGCCGGTTGCTCGCCGCCGGCGCGCTGTTTTGCGCCGCCTGCGCCTGCTGGTACGGGCGGCGCGGCGCCGCGATCGCAATCGCAGGGGGCATCGCGCTCGTCCTGATGACCTTCGCCGCGCGAAGACTTGCTCTGCCTCGCTGGAGCACCGCTGCTGCTGCGGCTGCGATCGCGCTGATCGCACTGGTCACGGCGATCGCCAACCGTCACCCCGACGTGGCGCTTGCCATCGCCTTCACCCATGCGCCGGACGAGCTCGTGCAGTCGACCCAAAATCTGCTCGCCGACCTGCCCGCGCTCGGCAGCGGCGCCGGCACCACCGCAACGCTGGCATCGACTTACATGGACTGGCAAGGCGCAACCACGCGGCCCGTGGTGGCGAACAGCGCCGCCGCCTTGATCACGCAGTTTGGTTCCGCCATGTTCTGGACTTCACTCGCGGTCACGATCGTGGGTATCGCGGCGTTCACGGCCGGTGCACGCAATCGCGGCCGCGACTGGTCCTATCCCGCGGCGGCGGCAGCCGTGTTGCTGACCCTGGCGCTCGCCGCCTTCACCTTGCCGGAATTGCCGGCACTGCCCGGAGTGATCGTGTTGGGAGCCGTGATCGGAACAGGGCTGGCACAGCGGATCAGCCGTTCACGGTTGCAGGCGGGCTAGACCACAGATGCGCAACCTCCTCCGGCGTATGGTCGGCCAGACCGGCGACCTCGAACCTGACGAGAGCGACGAGACCTGCATCTATGCCGTCGGCGATATTCACGGACACGCCGATCTGCTGCACGAGATCTGCGCGCGCATCGATGCCGATATCCGCAAGTTCCGGCCGGCGCGGCCGATCCAGGTCTTCCTCGGCGACTACATCGATCGCGGACCGGATTCGCGCGATGTGATCGCGATGCTCGAGCAGCGCCGCCGCACGTGCAGCATGGTCTGCCTGCTCGGCAATCACGAGGCCTGCCTGCTGGAGTTTCTCGTCAATCCCGACATGCTCGCGCAATGGCGGCAATTCGGCGGCCTGCAGACGCTGATGTCCTATGGACTGACGCCCTCGCTCAATCCCGACGCCGCGGAACGGCGGGCGCTCGCGCAACAGTTGGTTCGCCAGATGCCGCCGGCCCATCTTGCCTTCCTGCGCTCGCTGCCGATCACCTATTCCTGCGGCCGCTATTTCTTCGTGCACGCCGGCGTCAGGCCCGGGCTCGCGCTGAAGCAACAGCGCAAGGAGGACCTGCTCTGGATCCGCGAAGACTTCCTGGTGTCGGAAGATGATTTCGGCAAGGTCGTGGTCCACGGCCATACGCCGGTGCACGAGGCCGAGCTGCGGCACAACCGCATCAATGTCGACACCGGCGCCTACGCGACCGGCCGCCTGACCTGCGTCAAGCTGGAGGGCGCGCGGCGAACCCTGCTGATGACCGGCAACCGGGCGGCGCGCCATGGCTAGCGCGAAGACTGATGCGCCCCGACGGCGCGCGCGGCAGCTGTCGCCGGCCTTCATGCCGGCCGCAATCCTGATCGGCGCCGCGACGCTGGCGTTGTCGGCCTGGTGGCTCGCCGCCGATGCATTGCGCGGCAAGCCTTCGCTGGCTGCCGCACTCGGCGTCGTCAGGAGCGAGCTGTGGCTCGCCGACGGCTGGAGCGAATTGCAGACCTCGCCCGAGGCGGCCGAAGCCGCCTTCACCCGCGCGCTGCGGCTCTCGCCGATGGACGCTGGCGCCTGGTTCGGTCTCGCCGCGGCGACCGGACGGTTCGACTGGCTGAACCCGACCGCATCGAAGGCGCTGAAGATGTCCTACTATACCGGGTTCAACCGCAGCGACCTGATCGCGCCGCGGCTGATCCTGCTGGCGCAGGTCGATACCACGCGCGATGTGGAGCTGGTCGATCTGCTGCAGCGGCAGATCCGCCTGATCCTCACCCGCGCGCCGGAGCTGAAGGGCGCGATCGGCCAGGCCTATCGCGTGGCGACCGATGCCAACCGGCACATCATCGAGGCGGAATTCAAGGACGCCAACCAGAGCATCCCGGAGTAAGGCGCGTCGGCACGCGAACGGCGGTCGGATGCCGGAGCCGTCAAGACGCCCAGCCGTCAGACGCCCTTGTGCCGCAGCACCGCGCCGACGGTGCGCAGCAGGATGCGCAGGTCGAGCACGAAGCTCCAGCTCTTGATGTAGATGAGATCGTGCGCGACCCGCAGCTGCATATCCTCGATCGCGGGCGTCGCGCCGCGCAATCCCTGCACCTGTGCGAGACCGGTGATGCCCGGCTTGACGTGCTGGCGCTGCGCATAGCTTGCGATCAGCTTCGAATATTTGTCGTCGTGCGCCAGCGCATGCGGCCGCGGCCCGACCAGCGACATGTCGCCGCGCAGCACGTTCACCAGCTGCGGCAGCTCGTCGATGCTGCGGCGGCGGAGCGTGGCGCCGATCCCGGTCAGCCGCGGATCGTTCGCGCGAGCCTGCGTGATCACATCGCCGTCCTCGAGCACGTGCATGGAGCGGAATTTGAGGATGGTGAATTGCTTTCCGTCGAACCCGTTGCGGCGCTGCCGGAACAGGACCGGCCCCCTGGAGTCGAGCTTGATCGCAATCGCCGTCCCGATCAGAAGCGGCGCGAACAGCACCAAGAGGCCGCTCGATGCCACGATGTCGAACAGCCGCTTGCCGGCACGCTCGACCGAGGTGAGCGGCGAGCGCTGCATTTCCAGCGTCGGTATCGGGCCGGACGCCACCATCCGCAGCGCCAGGAATCGCTCCGCCGTCCGATCCGGCAGCAGCCGCACCGGCAGCGGTGACGCCCGCAGCTGATCGCACAGGAACTGGATGCGCGGTTCCTCCTGCCAGGGCATCGCCAGGGTGATCTCGTCGGCGCCGCACTCCCGTGCCGCGCGGATGGCCGACGCGACGGCAGCGCGATCACCCTCGTCGTCGGACAGGCCGGACAATTGGATCCGTCGCACCTCGCTGAGGCCGAAATCGCGCAGCAGGCTCGATTGCCGCACCCGGGACAATTCGTCTGCCATCCCGACCACGATCGCGCGGCGCGTCGCCAGCATGCCGCGGTCGATTGCGCGTTGCAGCGGCGCCTGCAGCAGCATCCGTCCGGTCACCAGCCCAAGGCCGCCGATCAGGCCAAACGACATCACCGACCCGCGCGAGACGCCGGTGCCAACCTTCAGAAGGAAGATGATTAGGGTCATCAGCAGGACGACCAGCAGCCACCCGCCGAGCAGAGTGCTCCAGCGCCGGTCGAGACCGGCTAGCACCCTGCGCATTGTAGAGGCCCTGCGACTTCGCCACGAACATGTGAAGGATGGCGGCGAGGACCCCGATCCCTAGAAAACCCTCGAAGCTGTTGCTATAAACCGTGTGGTAGTAAAACAGGTGATAGGCTGCGCCGCCGATGATGCTGGACAGCACGACGATGATCATCTCGAAGACGACAGCAAACGCTTCGAGCGAGCCGAAAGCGAACGAGAAGGCGCCGAAGCTAACCGGTACCTTCGCTATTCGAGCGTCCGAAAGGTCGGTCATCGGGAATTAACATTCGTGTTAACAATTCACATGTGTAATATCAGGCAGGTCGTGAGCTCGCAAGACCTGCCGGCAACATCAGGCAGAGAGCGTCTATGAGTTCATCGGCTGGCGAAACCGAGGCCGCGCTGCTGGCCCTCCTCCATCTCATCCGCCTGATGGGCGCCGAGCTCGTCGCCGGCCAGCACCGCGACGACGTCGAGGTGCTGGTCAAGGCGGTCGAAACAAAGCTGCGATCGGCCCGTTTTCCGGCTGAAATGCCGAACCAGGACATTGTCAAAGGCTTGGACCTCGCAGAGGCGAGGCTACGCCCAATCCTCGAGGAGCTGCGCGCAAGATCCGAGAAAGCGCATCTGAGCGACCAGCTGCTGCTGGCTCCCAGGCCCTCGCGTATCCACTAGCGGATCAGCTTCCGTCAGCTCTGGACTTCACCACGGCGGGGCAAACCGTTCCCGCCGCTGGACCTGAGCGCGAGCTTCTCCTCGATCTTCATTTTCTCGAGCAGGAGGTCAGTCACAATCCGGCGCAGCCGTTCATTTTCCAGCCGCAATTCGTCAATACGGTTGTGAACGTGGGGAATACCATCTCGATCATCGGTGCGAGCGGCAAGCTCGGTCACAGTACCATTCGGCTGATGGCCGCGTGCAGCCTCCTGCTTGCGCCAGCGGTGAAATGTCATCACGCTAACGCCCAGCACCTTGCACGCTTGGGCTTGTGACTGCCCCCGCGCCATGAGTTCCTCGGCTTGCTTGACCTTGGAACTGATCTCGTCAGTTGAATGACGCCTCATTGGTCATCTCATTGCCCCCTAGATTAGCAATCATCGCATGGCCTATAAGCTATGTAAATGCAACAGGAAATTCAAATTGAGGATTTCCCGGGGGACCTACGGGAGCCTCGAACTTGCCGTCGGCAGCGCCGCATTGTGCGAAGAAACATCGAAGCTGCAAGTATTTACCGGAATATATGAGCAATATTCCTGCCGAAAGACGGCCTCACAGAAAAAGTTATACGACTTTCTGCGCATGACAATTTGATCCGGATAACTGGCGCACCGTTTGCATTCCCGAATGAGAAGCAAATGAGAACATCCAATCGGTCCCGCGACAGATTGTGAGTGCACCATGCCTCTCCGTGATAGCTACGCCGCCGGTCAGGTGAGAGTTTCACAACACTCTAACAAATTAATCCCGCGACCTTCGCGTCCGGCAGCTTGCGGGCGCGCACGCGCAGCGGTAGTTACTGAGACGTTAGGTGTCATGAGAGTTTCAACGTATTTGAGGATCATTTTCAGGAAACCTAACACCCATAGCTCGATCCGCGAATTATCAATTAGGCGCTTTCCCACCCGAGGCCCTCAGGCGGAACCACGACCGCCCGATCATCCGCGAACTATTCTGTGCTGACGCTTGTCAGAGCCAGTCTCTGACCAACACATTTTACGAGGATCGACACTATGGCGCGTCTCAAGGTCTTCGAGGGGAAGCAGTCCGCGTCCAGCGAGGCGACCGACGCCTTGGAACGTCTCGTCGCGGAGAATTCCGAGCTCCGGCATACCGCCGTCGAGCTGGTCTTGCAGACCTGGATCCTGCGCGAGCGCCTGTCCTACATCGTGGCGCACAAGCCGGTGCGGCAAGAGCACTGACTGCCCTGCCCTCACGACCACAGATTGTCCGCGGCAAACATTGGCCAGATCGAGCCGGCTCACCCAAACGAGGGTCGGGCGGGACAACGTTCAATTTAAAATTGAATTGTTCATAGCGGCAGGCGCCGACATCCTCGCCAGACTGGCTTGGATGTGGCCGCAAATTCTGCTCGGTGAGAAATAGGCTGACGACTTTAGCTGTGGTGAACCCGGCGCAATGCGACGCGCGGAGCGTTCTGCTCACGCGACATGCCGAACGAACGAGACGCCCCCGGACGCTCGTGGATTTCACGCAACGCGGCGATATCAAGCATCAGCGCAACGACTTCGTTGCGCAGCGATTGATTGGTCGCGAGCAACGCCTCTTCGATTGGCTGATGCGAATGTTGAACTTTGTGCTGCTTCATGGCGCGCCCTCGCTCTGCGGTTAAGGGTATGAGCGATGTGATTGAAGTTTCAATGACAGAGTTAGATCACACACATGGAATGCGGTTAATGGGGCAGGTTTGCGACAAACGTGGCTCCGCGTTAAATTTTCTCAACCAGGTTCCACAACCTGATCGCGAAAAGTTCGATCGATGGCCTTATATGTGTCGTGGCGATGGGATGTCGGCGGCAGCGACGAGACGCGCGGTCAAAGAGCGCAGCTGGAACGGACCATGAGGCGCGACCAAGAGCATGAAATCATTTGACGATCGTTGATCGCGGCGATCGCGGTCGAAACCGGCGACGCGCCTGCCGGCTATCACAATGTCGCCGCGTGAACGGCTCGGGACTTGATGAGGTGTTCCAGCCTCGAACCAGATATTCCACCAAACACGGCGTGCACACACTAAATCTGCTGCTTTCGATCAATCGGTTTTTTCGCCGCGCATAACAGCTTGAACCGAGCGGCATGGATGCAGCGAACCGACGCCGCGTCCTGTCCATTGAGCGCAGAATGTTTCGATCCGTTTCGGATATCGAGATCGAGGATCTGGGCATTCTGATCCGCCCTCACGATGCGGCGAAGGGAATCAACGCCACACATGCGATCATGCGAGACATTCGCCTCGACCTGAGCCGAACGCGACAATGCTATTCTAATTCGAAATGAGTGATATTGAGGCGTTTCGACTTCAGCGGAGGCAGCGAACGCCCGCATTCTCATCTCATAGGCGCTTGCACGATTGCCACGGCGGACAACAGCGATTCGACCAACCGCCATAAGGATCGCTAATTCGCAATGCGCGTCGGGGATCGCGCGCTATTTCCGTTTGACAGGCGTGTCGTCGTCCATCTTGCCGCCATTGGCGACGCACCTGTTGAAAATGGCGCTGGACATGATGATCACGGCTGACGCGAACGCAAAACCACTGACAACTCTCGTTGCCGCACTCCGTTCCACGCCGAGCCAGGTTTTTCTCGCGCCGGAATTCGCAACGAGCGCGCTACGTCCGATCGACGTCATGATAAGCGCGGTACCAGGCGACAAATTTGGCAATGCCGTCCTCGATCCGCGTCTGCGGCCGAAAGCCGATCTCACGCTCCAGATCGGAGACATCGGCCGACGTCTCCAGGACATCCCCAGGTTGCATTGGCAACAACTGCTTTTCGGCCTGCCGGCCGAAGCCCTGCTCAAGCAGTGCCACCACATGCATCAGTTCTTCCGGCCTGGAGTTGCCGATGTTGTAGACGCGCCACGGCGCCTTGCTCGACCCCGGATCGGGATGCGCTCCCGACCAGTTGACGTCGCCTTCGGGCGCGCGGCCGATCAGCCGCACCATCGCCTCGACCACGTCATCGACATAGGTGAAGTCGCGCCGCATGTTGCCGTTGTTGAACAACTGGATCGGTTTCCCGCCGGTGATCGCGTCCGCGAACGCGTAGAGCGCCATGTCCGGCCGATACCAGGTCCCGTACACGGTGAAGAACCGCAGCCCTGTCGTCGGGATCCGATAGAGGTGGCTATAGGAGTGAGCGAGCAGCTCGTTGGCCTTCTTGGTAGCCGCATACAGGCTGATCGGATGATCGACGTTGTCGTGGACCGAGAACGGCAGCTTGGTGTTGGCGCCGTAGACCGACGATGACGACGCAAACAGCAGATGCCGGCACGCAGTATGTCGGCAGCCCTCGAGGACGTTGAGGAAGCCCTCCAGATTGGAATCCAAATAGGCATGCGGATTCTGCAGGGAATAGCGCACGCCGGCCTGCGCCGCGAGATGCACCACGACCTCGAAGCGATAGCGCTCGAACAGCGCTTTCATCCCGGCACGGTCGGCGAGGTCAAGTTCCAGGAAGGTGAAGCCGCGGTGCTGCTTGAGCAGATCGAGCCGCGCCTGCTTGAGCGCCGGATCATAATACTGGTTCAGATTGTCGATGCCGATCACCGGCTGCCCTGCCCGCAGCAAATGCTCAGCCAGATGAAAGCCGATAAAGCCGGCGCAGCCCGTGACGAGTAGATTGCCTGCGATCACCACGTTTCGCCTGTGCCTTTCGCCTTGCGCCGGACCAGGCCGCATACGCCGTCAGGCGCGGGCCGCAGCTTCTGGCTTCGCGTTGCGGCCGCGGGGCGCGTCAGTTGCTGCCGGCCGGAGGTATGTAGTCCGGAAAGCGGCTCAGGACCGCGGCCTTCATGAACTTGAAGTGCGCGATCTCGGTCGCCAGTTCCTTCAGCCGACGCTGGCCGTTGGAGATCTCGGCGTCAAACAGGTCCTGATGATGGTTGTCAAGCGCCTCGCGTTCCAGATACTCGTCGGTGCCGTTGCCGAGCGTCACCGCCGCGCGGGCCAGAACATCGTCGACACGTCGGCCAAGGCCGGATTGCTCGCTTTCGGCTGCCTGCAACGCCGCCTCGATCGCGGCCATGATCGATCCGATCCGGGCGCGATCGGTCTCGGCATCGCGCTCAGCCGAGCGCGCCTTGAAACCTTCCTCGCCACGCCGCGACCTGACCAGGTCGTGCGCGCGAGCCCGCAAAAACAGCTGAAACATCTGTCAGTATCCGGTTCGGGCCCACTCAGGCAGTATCGCTCAAAATCGCCCGGTCTTAGTTAAAAAAGGGTGAATTGCCCGCTTGCCCGGCCCTCAGGTCGGCCTTCCACTGGATCCAGGCCTTGTCGTGCTTGTCATAGAGCTCGAGCCAGCGTCCCTCGACGGCCGACGGCATCAGTTCCGCTCCCTGGGCTTCCCCGCCCAGCATCGGCAGCGAGGTGTCCAGTCCTTCGAATTCAGATGTCTCTTCGAGCGTGAGACCGACCAGCACGCGCTTTCCACTGACATCGACGACATACCGCCTTGGCGAATGCCCCCTGAGATCATTCATGCTGTGCAAGTTCCCTCACGATGCGCGGGCCGACGGAAAGACCCAGCCGGCACGCGAACCCGGCCCCGCTGCCGCAACGAAGACAAGATGACCGATTGCATGTCGCCCGCCAACCCCAACTCACGACACTGTCGCGCTACCCCTGTCGAGCTAGCCCGCTAGAACGCACGGCGCATGTGGCCGAATGCGGTAACCGGCTGCTCCCGCCGCGACGATTTCGCCGCTGACGGCGCAACATAGGGCGCGTAGATCCGATATTGCGCGCGCCGCTTGCGCGACCGCCACGCGCGCGTGGCGAAACCGGAGCAGAAGCCGGCGACGAACGCCGCCGCAAGGATGAGAACAGGAGAGAGCATCACATTCGTCCACGTTGATCCGATGTTATTAACATTCGGAGTTGTGACGACATCATGATTGCGCGCGCCGAAAGAATGTTCAGCCGCTGGAATTTTTTGTGCAGTCGAACCGCGCAACGATGACCAGGCGCCCACGCCGGTTGTTCTCGGGGGCGACGCGCCTCAGGAGAACCACCACAGCATGAATTTCAGGAACATCGAGCTGAGAAGATAAATCCACCCCGCCATCGCCAGCAGCGTCAGCCCGACGAATACACCTGAAACGCTTTTCTCCTTGAAACGCGCCAGCAGCGAGTTTTTTTCTTCTTGCGGATAGAACATCTCGAGCTCAAGACGCATCTGATTCAAATCAGCTAGCAGCCAATTTCGATGATCTCATGACGCGTCACGGCAGCAATTCGCCCGGCGCGTCACAGATATCCACCCGCAAAATCTCGTGAAGCAGCGGGCCCGCGCTCAAGAAGATTGCTGGTCAAGGCTTGGCTCAAGAAAACAGGGATCGCCTCCTGCGATCGCAGCAGCCCGCGCGCCGGAATTTTCAGTTGCGTGATATTGCGGTCGAGGCCGCGGATGCGCGTCGCGCATCAAGCCGATCGCCGAGCCCGGGAATGCCAGGCGACCGCATGCGCGACGGCCGTGGCGAGATGCGGGCGTGATCGACCGCACACCCCGCAAGCGCATGGCGGCCGTTCTGCTTGTATCTCAGTTTAACAATCGAGACCTGCATGCAGGAGACCAGCGATCGTCACACCCGGAAAAGGCAACTAGACAATTCCGGGGATCAAGACTGCGAGCCCGGCGGAGGCCGTGAGCGGCGCGAGAACCGATGGTCCGGGCTCGGCCTGGCGCGCCCCGGTCGGGTTTCGGTGACCAGACCGTGTCGTTCCGTTGCGATGGCGACCTTTTTGCTTAAGCGCCTGAAATTCCGGCGATTGCCGCTCCCCTGCGGAGGCCGCCGCGTGATCCGGAGTGAGGTTCCGAGCCGTTGAAGGCTGTCCAACGGCTGGCGCCGCCGCCGCGTCAAACGGGCGCAGGCTTGGGGCCACGGTTAACGCCGTTGCCAGATTCACCGGGCCGCGTTGTTTCAAACCAGGGTTCCCGGTGTTATCCTTGACCGTTCCGCGTAATCGGAGTTTTCCCTATGGCCCCCCGCGCCAACTGGAAGGGCTTTTTGCGCCTTTCGCTCGTGACTTGCCCGGTTGCCCTGTACCCGGCGACGTCGGATACCGAGAAGGTCTCCTTCAACCAGATCAACCGCAAGACCGGCCACCGGATCAAATACGCCAAGGTCGATGCGGAGACCGGCGAGGAAGTCTCCACCGACGACATCATGAAGGGCTACAAGGTCGACACCGACACCTATATCGAGGTCACCAAGGAAGAGCTCGACGACATCGCGCTGGATTCGACTCGCACCATCGAGATCGACGAATTCGTGCCGCGCAGCGAGATCGACAGCCGCTATCTGATCCGCCCCTATTATCTGGTTCCCGACGGCAAGGTCGGCCACGACGCCTTCGCGGTGATCCGCGAGACCATCCGCAGCATGGACAAGGTCGCGATCGGCCGCGTGGTGCTGACCAACCGCGAGCACATCATCGCGCTCGAGCCGCTCGACAACGGGCTGATGGGCACGCTGTTGCGCTACCCCTATGAGGTGCGCAGCGAGAAGGAATATTTCGACGACATCCAGGATGTGAAGATCACCAAGGATATGCTCGATCTCGCCAAACACATCGTCGAGCAGAAGTCCGGCGAATTCGATCCGGAGGAGTTCGAGGATCGCTACGAGCAGGCGCTGATCGACCTAATCAACCAGAAGCGCAACGGCATCAAGATCGCCAAGCCCGCGGCCAAGGCCAGCGGCAATGTCATCAACCTGATGGACGCGCTGAAGAAGAGCCTCGCCAACGAGAAGCAGGCCGCTCCCGCCAAGGCCGAGGCAAAGGCGGCGAAAGGCAAGAAGCCGAAGAAGCGCATCGAAGGCCAGCGCGAGATGCTGCTGCCGATCTCGGGCAGCGGCAAGCGCGAGCCCAAGGAGGCCGTCAAGCCCGAGCCGAAGAAGGCCGAGAAGCCCGCGCGTGCGCAGGGCACCGCGGCGCGGAAGAAGGCGGGCTGAGGTCGCGGCGCTGCAGCAGGCGGCCGGCTACATCATCAAGCTATCGGAGCACACCCAGCAGCAGGCGCGCTGGTAGCTTGCGGTTGCGCATCTGATCAGCGCGGCAGAACGAGGTGCGGGTGGCTGATGTTCGCGCGCATCACGATGCTGCGCGCGCTGAATGGAGACGGCGGAGGCGACTGACTCAGAAAGTATGAAGCGGTGTCCGGTGGCGCTTACTTGAATGCCGAACTGACGGCAGTGAATTGGCCGCTCACAGTGGTGCCGATGCCTCGGACGCCGGCGACGATCACGATGCTGATGCCGCCGGCAATGATGGCGTATTCGATCGCCGTAGCTCCGACGTCATCACGCAGAAATCTTGCAAGCAACGCGCGCATGAAAAGCTCCTGTCCGACGCCCGCGGCTTTTTCTCCCGCGCCGTAGTAATATGCCAGCAAAACTAGGCCACATTGGTTGACGGCGCATTGATGGACAGGATGAACGATCGCTTAAGGGTTGCAGAGAAACTCGATACTAGTTCTGCCTGCATCCTGACCTCGCCCCGCGAGCCAGCGCGCCGCGATTGGGCTTAAACGCATATCAGGACTACCTGATCCGGCCCCGGCGACGCTTTACCCTCGCGGTGAAATCCTGTTCCTTTATCGGACAGGACGACAACGAGGCCGGAACGAACCGGCCGCATCCAAGGGAGTGACCGTCATGAAGCTCGGCACCGCGATCGCGGAAATCATGAAGCGCGAGGGGATCGAGATCCTCACGGGCTACCCGGTCAACCACCTGATCGAATACGCTGCCGCCGCCGACATCCGCCCCGTGATGGTGCGCCAGGAGCGCATCGGCGTGCACATGGCGGACGCGATCTCCCGCGTCACCTCGGGCGAAAAGATCGGCGCGTTCTGCATGCAGCACGGACCGGGGGCCGAGAACGCGATGGGCGGCGTCGCGCAATGCTACGGCGAATCCGTACCGGTGCTCGTGCTGCCGATGGGTTATGCGCGCCGGCTCGCCAACATCGATCCGAACTTCAATTCCAGCCAGACGATGAAGGCGTTCTCGAAATCCTCGGAGCCGATCAACATCGCCGCGGAAGTCTGCAACATCTTCCGTCGCGCCTTCACCAAGCTGAAGAACGGCCGCGGCGGCCCTGTGATCGTCGAGATCCCCGCCGACATGTGGAACGAGGAGGTGCCGGAGCCGCTGAACTACACGCCGGTGCTGCGCACCCGGTACGGCGCCGATCCCGTGCATGTGAAGGAAGCCGCAGCCCTCCTCGTCAGCGCCAAGCGTCCGGTGATCTATGCCGGCCAGGGCGTGCATTACGCAAAGGCGTGGCCGCAGCTGAAGCGACTCGCCGAGCGGCTCGCGATCCCCGTCACCACGAGCCTCGGCGGCAAGTCGTCATTCCCGGAGACCCATCCGCTGTCGCTCGGTTCCGGCGGCCTTGCCGTGCCGCGCGCGGTGCCGAAATTCCTCACTGAGGCCGATGTGATCTTCGGCATCGGCTGCTCCTTCACCGAGACGTCGTTCGGCATCGCGATGCCGAAGGGCAAGACCATCATCCATTCGACGCTCGATCCGAACCACATCAACAAGGATGTCGAGGCCAGGATCGGTTTGGTCGGCGACGCCGGCCTGGTGCTCGACGCGCTGCTGGAGGAGATCGGCAAGACCGTGACCGCGGACCGCAACGCGAGCGCGGTCGCGGAAGAGATCGCCGCCTCCCACAAGGAATGGCTCGCCAAGTGGATGCCGAAGCTGACGCATAACGATGCGCCGCTCAATCCCTACCGGGTGCTGTGGGACCTGCAGCACACCGTCGACATCCATAACACCATCATCACCCACGACGCCGGCAGCCCGCGCGATCAGCTCTCGCCGTTCTGGAAATCGGTCGAGCCGCTATCCTATATCGGCTGGGGGAAGACCACGCAGCTCGGCTATGGTCTCGGCCTCGCGATGGGCGCCAAGCTGGCAAAGCCGGACAAGCTCTGCATCAATGTCTGGGGCGACGCCGCGATCGGCTTCACGGGGATGGATTTCGAGACCGCGGTGCGCGAGCGGATTCCGATCATGTCGATCCTGCTCAACAATTTCTCGATGGCGATCGAATTGAAGGTAATGCCGATCTCGACCGAGAAATACCGTTCGACCGATATCTCCGGCGACTACGCCGCGATGGCGCGGGCCTTCGGCGGCTATGGCGAGCGGGTGACCAAGCCCGAAGACATCATCCCCGCGATCAAGCGCGGCATCCAGAAGACCAGGGAAGGCGTGCCGGTGCTGCTGGAATTCATCACCAGCAAGGAGACCGAGGTATCGCGGCCGGGGACGTGAGGCACCTCACACGCCCTCGCCCACTTGATTTGACCTCGCCTGCGCAGGCAAGCTCCCTCCACGAGAAGACCGGAGGGAGAGATGGCGCGTGTTCTGGTGCTGGGTGCCGGCTTTGCCGGTCTGTGGGCGGCGCTTGGTGCGGCCCGCAAGCGCGACGAGATCGGCGCGCGGGCCGAGGACACCGAGATTCTCGTCGTCGATCGCAACCCCTATCACAACATCCGGGTGCGCAATTACGAGGTCGACCTCGGCGATGTCGCACTGCCGCTCAAGGACCTGCTCGATCCGGTCGGCGTCGGGCATAGGGTGGCTGACGTCACGGCGATCGATCCGGCGAAGCGCGAGGTCGTCGTCAAGACTGGCTCCAGCGCGGAGACGCTGAGCTATGATCGGCTGGTGCTGACGACCGGCAGCGAGCTGGTGCGCCCCGCGATATCAGGCCTTGCCGCACACGGCTTCGATGTCGACACCTTCGAAGCAGCCACGCGCCTCAACACGCATCTTGCCGCGCTCGGCAGGCAGCCGCCCTTGCCGGCTCGCGCGACGGTGGCGGTGGTCGGCGCAGGGTTCACCGGGATCGAGGTTGCGGCCGAGATGCCGGCCAAGCTCGCGCAAGCGGGCATCGCCGGCGATCACCGCATCGTCCTGATCGATCCCAATCCGGTGGTCGGTGCGACGTTCGGCGCGCATGGCCGTCCCGTCATCAACGAGGCGCTGGCCGCGCTCGGCGTCGAGACGCGGCTGAACGTCAGGGTCAGCGCCGTCGGCGCCGAAAGCATCACGCTGGATAGCGGCGAGATCATTCCGGCCGCAACCGTGGTGTGGTGCGGCGGCATGCACGCGAGCCCTCTCGCCGCTCTGCTGCCGGCGACGCGCGATGCGCTCGGCCGCATCGCCGTGGATCATTACATGCGCGCCGAGGGCCTCAACGGCGTGTTCGCCGCGGGCGACGTTGCCGCCTGCCTGATCGATGGCGAGCATCCGACCGTGATGTCGTGCCAGTTCGCGCGGCCGATGGGCCGCTTTGCCGGCCACAATGTGGTCGCGGATCTGTTCGGCGAAAAGCTGCTGCCGCTCAATATCGATTGGTATGTGACAGTGCTCGATCTCGGCGCCTGGGGCGCGCTCTACACCACCGGCTGGGACCGCGAGGTGCACACCACGGGCGCTGCCGCCAAGCTCACCAAGCAGACCATCAACCAGCAACGCATCTATCCGCCGCGCAACGGCGATCGCGCCGCACTGTTTGCGTCCGCCGCGCCGACGATCCAGACGGCACCGCCGACGCGGAAGTAGTTAGGGGCTCACATTCACCGATCGTCATTGCGAGCGAAGCGAAGCAATCCACCCCTCCACGCCGGGATAGATGGATTGCTTCGTCGCTTTGCTCCTCGCAATGACGGCGAGTAGTCTGTTACTGCGACAGCTTCACGAAATCCGGGAACTTCAGCTTCCCTTCCGCGATCG
The DNA here is from genome assembly GCF_054063295.1 of Bradyrhizobium sp. USDA 3240. Lineage (NCBI taxonomy): Bacteria > Pseudomonadati > Pseudomonadota > Alphaproteobacteria > Hyphomicrobiales > Nitrobacteraceae > Bradyrhizobium > Bradyrhizobium sp. USDA 3240. The sequence goes on along the minus strand of NZ_JBSSGD010000002.1, from coordinate 7,337,026 downwards.
CCTTCGGCCACACCGTGATCTGCTTGCCGCCCTGCCACTGGAACACGAGGCCGGTGACGGCGCCCGGGCCGGCCTTGATGCCGTGGGTGAACTCGTCGCTCTTGCCGTAGAACTGGATCTTGCCGATCGTGCCCTCGAAATCCGTCTTCTCGAGCTCGGTGACCATCTTGTCCGGATCGGTCGAGCCGGCGCGCTGGATCGCCTCCGCAATGATGTAGACCTCGTCATAGGCGGTGTAGCCGGTATAGGCCGGCGGCGTGCCGAACTTGGCCTTGAACGCCGCGGCGAACGGCTTGGTCTTCGGGGTGACAGCGACGTCGGGCGTCGCCACCGCGAGCGAGGGCACGCCTTCGGCGGCGCCGTTGGTGTCGCCCCAGAACGTCGGGCTCAGCGCCTGCGCGCTGATGCCGAACATCGGGATCGGCACCTGCTGGTTCTTCCACTGCACCGTGGGCTGCACGCCGACATGGGAGATGCCGGTGACGATCACGTCGGGCTTGGCCGCTTCCATCTTGTTGAAGATCGGCGTGAAGTCGGTGGTGTCGGGCGAGAAGCGGATGTGCTCGACGACCTTCAACCCGGCCTTGGGCAGACAGGCCTCGTAGCCGATGTCGAGCGGCTTGGTCCACGCCGCATCCTCGCTCATGATCGCCACCGACTTGAACTTGAGCTGGTCGACCAGCAGTTCCTTGGCTGCGTCGCAGACCAGCTGCGCCTGCGCTGCCGAGGTCAGGTAGCCGTGGAAGGTGTACTTGTTCTTCTCATAATCGTTGTGCACCGCCTTGGTGATCTCGTTCGAGGCAGCGCCGGGCGTGATCAGCGGCATCTTCAGCCGCGAAGCCCACGGCTCCAGTGCCAGCACGACCTCGCTGATGTAGCTCGCGATCACGGCCGAAACCTTGTCCTCGCTCACCGCGCGCTGAAACGCGCGCACCGAATCCGCCGACGAGCTCTTGTTGTCGTAGGTGACGATCTCGATCTTGCGGCCCATCACGCCGCCCTTGGCGTTGATCTCGTCGGCGGCGATCTGCGCGCCGCCCGGGGTTGCCGCACCCGCGATCGACTGCACCTCGGCGATGACGCCGATCTTGATCGGGTCGTTGGACTGCGCATAGGCCGGCGCCGCAAGGCACAGCGCGAGCGCCGAGGCCAACAGGCTGACGCGGGTGGCGGTTGAATATGCTGACATCGTGATCTCCCTTGCTTTGTTTTGTTATTCTTCAAACTTCGAACGTCAGAGAAAGTCCTTGCCGGCCTCCGCGGCGAACCGGCCCGGATCGCCCTCCCAGACGATCCGCGCGTGCTCGAGCACATAGACGCGGTCGGCATGCGGAAGCGCGAAGGTCACGTTCTGCTCGCCGAGCAGCACCGTGATCTTGGTGGTCTGGCGCAGCTTCTCCAGCGCCTTCGACAACAGTTCGAGGATGACGGGCGCAAGGCCCAGCGTCGGCTCGTCGAGGATCAGGATCTGCGGCTGCATCATCAGCGCGCGGCCGATCGCCAGCATCTGCTGCTCGCCGCCGGACAGAGTCTGCGCCATCTGTCCCTGGCGCTCCTTCAGGATCGGGAACAACTCGAACAGCCAGGCGAGTTGCTTGGCCCGCGCCGCGTCGTCGAGATGCTGGCCGCCGAGATCGAGGTTTTCCCGCACCGTCATCTCGCCGAACAATTCGCGCGATTCCGGGCATTGCACGAGGCCCGAGCGGGCGATCTTGGCAGGTCCCGTTCCGCGCAACTTCTCGCCGCCGCGCAGGATCTCCCCGGCATAGGGCAGGAAGCCCGAGATGGTGTTGAACAACGTGGTCTTGCCGGCACCGTTGAGGCCGACGATCGAGACGAACTCGCCCTCATGGACGTGGATCGAGACATTCTCCAGCGCCTGTGCCTTGCCGTAATGCACGCTGACATTCTCGACCTGCAGCAGTGGCACCTTGTCCTTGAACGAGGTCTCGGGCCGCGCATGGGTCTCGATCGCGCCGCCGAGATAGACCCGCCGCACGGTCTCGTTCTTCATCACGTCCTCGGCGCGGCCGGTCGTGATCTCCTCGCCGAGATACATCGCAAGCACGCGGTCGACCAGCGCGGCGACGCTCTTGACGTTGTGGTCGACCAGCATCACCGCGCGGCCCTCGTCGCGGAAGCTGCGGATCAATTGCGAGAACACGCCGACCTCGGTGCTGGTCAGCCCGGCAAAGGGCTCATCGACCAGCACCACCTTCGGGTCGCGCGCGATCGCCTTGGCCAGCTCGAGCCGGCGTAGATCGGCGAACGGCAATGTCGGCGGACGGCGGTCCATCACCGCCCCGAGGCCAACGCGATCCGCGATCCACTTGGCGCGCTCGGTCAGCGCCTTGTCGGGAAACAGCATGAACAGGCTGTCGGGCAGCAGCGCGACCATGATGTTCTCCAGCACGGTCTGCCGGTTGAGCGGCCGCGAGTGCTGGAACACCATGCCAAAGCCCTTGCGCGCGATCTTGTGCGCAGGCAGCCCGGCTACGTTTTCGCCGTCGAACAGCACCTCGCCCGCGGTCGGGCGCTCGATGCCCATCACGCTCTTCATCGCGGTCGACTTGCCCGAGCCGTTCGGCCCGATCAGGCCGAGGATCTCGCCGGGGCGCAGCTCGAAGCTCAGATTCTTCACCGCGGTCAGGCCGCCGAACCGCTTGGTCAGGCCGCGAACTGCGAGTGTCGGAATAGTGGTCACAGTCTGATCCATTTAGGAGCGCGCCTCGCGTGACAGGGCCGCGCCGAGGAAACCGCCGGGGAAGAACAGCACGACGAGCAGAGCCACCGCCGAGACGATGAAGGTCGCTAGCTCGCCGGTCGGACGCAGGAATTCGCCGGCCACGATCAGGAAGATCGCGCCTAACGCCGCGCCCAGCACGGTGCGCCGGCCGCCGAGCACGGCTGAGACGATCACGTTCACACCGACCGCAACATCGACCACGGTGCCGACCGAGGCGGTGCCGAAGTAGAACACCAGCAGCGCCCCCGACAGTCCCGAGAAGAAGGCGCTGACGATGAACGCCGCGAGCTTGTGCTTGACGATGTTGAAGCCGAGCGCGCCGGCCTGCACCGGGTCCTGCCCACTCGCCTGCAGGACGAGGCCGACGGGCGATTGCGACAGGCCATACAGAATGGCCGCGCTGATGGTCATGAAGCCGAGCGCGATCCAGTAGTTCGCCCCGGCATTGATCGTGATGACATCAGGGATGGTGAGCCCGATCTCGCCGCCGGTGAGATCGGCGAACACCACAATGAAATTCTGCAGCATCAGCACCGCGACCAGGGTGGTGAGGCCGAAATACGGTCCTCTCACTCGCAGCGCCGGCAGCGCCAGCACGAAGCCTGCGACCACCGAGGCCAGCGCGCCGAGCAGGATGCAGACATAGACCGACCAGCCGAACTGGTTGTTGAGGATGCCCGCGGTGTAGGCGCCGGTGCCGATCAGGAAGGTCGGCCCGAAATTGACCTCGCCGGCGAAGCCGAACAAGAGGTCCCAGGCCATCGCGAATACGCCGAAATAGAACGCGACGGTGAGCAGGCCGAGGATGTAGCCGGAGACATAGAGCGGCAGCGTCGCGGCAACCACCACGCAGACCAGCGAGATGAAGAACAGGCGCGAGGTGAAGAAGTTGGCCATCTCAGCGCCTCCCCAAGAGGCCTTGAGGCCGGATATACATCACGAACACCAAAAGCAGCAGCGCCGGAATGGTGCGGTAGGCCGGCGAGATCATGTAGGCCGTGATGGTTTCGAGATAGCCGACCACGAAGGCCGCGATCAGCGAACCGGAGACGCTGCCGAGGCCGCCGAGCACCACGATCGAGAATGCGCTCGCGGTCAGCGGCCCGACGCTGTAGGAGCTGACGCCGAGGAACATGCCGAGCAGCACGCCGGCGATACCGGCGAGAATGCCGTAGATGCCCCACACCACGATGTAGATCTGGGTGAGCTCGAGCCCGAGCAAGGTGACGCCGCGCGGGTTCATCGAGGCCGCCAGCACGGCCTTGCCGGTCCTGGTGCGGTTCACCAGCAGCCACAGCAGGCCGATCACGAGGCAGCACACCAGCGCGGTGAAGATGTTGTTGCGCGGCGTGCGGTTGCCGAAGATATCGACGACGCCCTCGACGATCGGCAGCACCGTCTTGGCGTTGTTGGTGAAGAAATAGGCGATCAGCTCCTGGATCATGATGCCCCACAGCAGGGTGCCGGTGAGGACGAAGATTTCCTTCTCCTCATTGGGGATCCGCCTGGAGTTCTGGATCGGCTTCACGACCGCAAAATAGGTCGCGAACGCCATGATCAGCGCCACGCCGACACCGAACAGCGCGCCGGAGTAGATGTCGAGGTGCAGCACGCTGGCCGCGGCCCAGGCCGCGACCGCTGCGGCCACCATGATGGCGCCGTGGGAGAGGTTGAGAACGCCGGAGACACCGAAGATCAGGGTGAAGCCGGTGGCGCCGAGCGCATAGAGCGCACTGATGGCGAAGCCATCGATCAGGATTTGTAAGGCAAGCATCTCAAATCGGCCGCGGCAGCAAAGCTGCCTGTTGTGGAGGACGCGGAACTGAATACGGATGCTCCCGGGACCGGCCCGGGAGCATTGTCATCGGTCAGTTGGTGGTGAGCTTGATGAAGCTCGGGAACTTGAGATCGCTCTTGGCGACCTCCTTCGGCCACACCGCGACCTGCTTGCCGCCCTGCCACTGCAGCATCAGTCCGGTGATCAGGCCTTTGCCGTACTTGATCGAATGGGTGAACGGATCGTCCTTGCCGTAGAACTGGACGCGTCCGATGGTGCCTTCCCAATCGGTCTTCTCCAGCGCATCGACCATCTTGTCGGCCTCGACCGAGCCGGCACGCTTCACCGCATCCGCGATGTAATAGACCTCGTCATAGGCGGTGTAGCCCGCATAGGACGGATAGTTGCCGAAGCGCTTCTTGAAATCCTCCGCGAACGGCACCGACTTCGGCGTCACCGCGACGTTCGGGCCCGACACGCCCTGATACAGCACGCCTTCGGCCGCGTCGTTGGTGTCCTTGCCGAAGGTCTCGTTGGTCGCCTGCGAGGAGATGCCGAACATCGGGATCGGCACCTGCTGGTTCTTCCACTGCACCGTCGGCTGCACACCGACATGCGAGATGCCGGTGATGATGACGTCGGGCTTGGCGGCTTCGACCTTGTTGAAGATCGGCGTGAAGTCGGTGGTATCCGGCGAGAAGCGGATATGGTCGACCACCTTGAGCCCGATCTTGGGCAGGCACTCCTCGTAGCCGACGTCGAGCGGCTTGGTCCACGCCGCGTCCTCGCTCATGATGACCGCAGTCTTCATGTGCTTCTGATCGACCAAGAGCTCCTTGGCGGCATCGCAGACCGACAGCGCGAGCGCCGCCGAGGTCAGGTAGCCGTGGAAGGTGTACTTGTTCTTCTCGTAGTCGGCGTGGACGCTCTTGCTGATCTCGTTGGAGGCCGCGCCGGGCGTGACGAACGGGGTCTTCAGGCGCGACGCCCAAGGCTCGAGCGCCAGCACCACTTCGCTGATATAGCTCGAGATGACGACGTTGACCTTGTCTTCGTTGACCGCGCGCTGGAATGCCCGCACCGAGTCCGCCGAGGACGAGTGATTGTCGTAGGAGACGATCTCGATCTTGCGGCCGTCGATGCCGCCCTTGGCGTTGATCTCGTCGGCGGCGAGTTGCGCCGCCTGCGGGATCGACGCCCCGGCGATCGCCTGCGCTTCGGCGATCACGCCGATCTTGAGGGTGTCGGCGGCCTGCGCGCCGCCGGGCGCGAGCGCCACAAGGCCCAAAGCGGCTGCTCCGGCGAATTGCTGCATCGCATGAAATGGCAGTCGCGAAGTCTTTTTCACCCTGTTTCTCTCCTCTTTTGTTCGGCTGCTTCGAGCTCTTGGGGCCGGACTATAGCTGCGACAAAATGCGCAGCAAGTGAAACTGCGCGCAGATCGCCATGCGTCGACGACAACTAAAGTAGTGGGTGGGCGCTTTGCGGCTGAATAAATATGAGGCAGCGCGGGAATAAGAGCGCGGGGTGCCGGTCTCTCAATTCGTCATTCCGGGTCGAGCGAAGCGAGAGCCCGGAATCCATTCCACCACTTGTTTTGCGGCTCAATGGATTCCGGGCTCGGCCCTGCGGGCCGCCCCGGAATGACGAGGAGATAGGAGCGCCCGCTGCCGCTGATCTGCCCGACGGCGCAAGCCCCGTCGGTAAGCCAATTGGTCGAACACATTCGGCGGCGTCCTGGCGAAAGCCAGGACCCATTACCCCAAATGAGAATTGTTGCGCGATGCTGGGGCCGCGATCCCATCCATCTTCAAACACGGTGGTTATGGGTCCGGGCTTTCGCCAGGACGACAGCAAGGGTGAACCCGCCCTACTCCGCGATCTCGACCGGCTGCGCGGCGGGACCGGCGAGCGGGCGCTCTTCCATCGTGATCATGCAGATGGACGCGGTGGTCAGCAGCACGGCGGCGGCGCCGAACACATAGCGGAATGCGGTGATCATGTCGGCCATCGGGATCGCACCGACGCTGCCGGCGGACGCGGCATGATGCTCGCCGGCGAGCGAGATGTCGGTCCCGAGCGTCATCAGCAGGATGGTGGTGAAGGCAGCAACCGTGAAGGATGCCATCATGGCGCGGAAGAAGTTCATCGCACCGGTCACGGTGCCGACCTGCGGACGCGCCACCGCGTTCTGCAGCGACACCACGCTGATCGGGAATGTGGTGCCGAGCCCGAGCGCGAACACGCTCATCAACAGCAGCAATCCCCACAGCGGCAGCGTCGTCACGGCCATGCCGACGGCGCAGATCGCAGCCACCGAGGTGCCGACGATCGCGACACGCTTGTAGTGCTTGGCCTTCGCCATGGTCCGGCCGGCGATCGCCGCACCGAAGGTCGAGATCGCCGCGAGCGGGATCAGCGCAAGGCCGGCCTCGCTGGCGGTGAGGTGATAGACCACCTCGTAATAGAGCGGCAGGTGCACGGTGAGCCCGACCATCGCGCCGAGCGCGCAGCCGCCCGCGCCCATCGCGAACGGCACCACCGAGCCGCCGAGCAGCGACAGCGGCAGGAACGGCTCGTCGGCGCGGCGCGCGTGCCAGACGAAGGCGCCGGCGAGCGCGATCGAGGCGCCGACCATCGCGGTAATGGTCGGCGACAGCCAGGACAGACGCGTGCCGCCCCAGGTCAGCACCAGCATCAACACGACGGCCGAGGCCATCAGCAGCACGCCGCCGAGCCAGTCGACCTTGCGCTTGCGGTGGAACACCGGGATCTTGCTCATCTTCGGCAACAGCAGCGCCAGCGCCGCCGCCGCGAGCGGCAGGTTGATCCAGAAGATCATCGACCAGTGCAGATGCTCGGCGAACACGCCGCCGACCACCGGGCCGAGAATGCCGCCGGCCATCCAGACGCTGGAGAAATAGGCCTGGTAGCGGCCACGCTCGCGCGGGGTCACCACGTCGGAGATCACGGTCTGCACCACGGGCATGATGCCGCCGCCGCCGAGGCCCTGCAGGCCGCGGGCAATGATCAGCATGGTCATGCTGGGCGCGATCGCGCACAGCACCGAGCCGACCACAAACAGGCTGAGCGAGGTGATGATCATAACGCGGCGGCCGTAGATGTCGCTCAGCGTGCCGAACACCGGCGCCACCGCAGTGGAGGCGAGCAGATAGGCCGTGATCACCCAGGACAGGTTGGTGACGTCGTGAAACTGGCGCCCGATCGTCGGCAGCGCGGTCGCGACGATGGTCTGGTCGAGCGCGGCCAGGAACATCGTCAGCATCAGGCTGATCACGATGGTGCGGACTTCGTCCGGATTGAGCGGCGCCGGCGGCGCCAGCGGCGGCGCGTCGCTGAGTTCGATCACCTCGGTCGGGAGGTGAGACAGCTCTGCGGCAATGTCGTCAGGCAATGTTTCTTGGTCGGCAGGAAAACGGCTCTGCCGTTCATACTTGTTCATTTGGGGCGTAATGCTGCTGCGCGGGCGCGGGCCGCGATGGAATCATTCTCTGATCCGCAATTTATGCAGCAATTCGCTGCTGAGGCAGGCACCTCAGCGCATGGGTGCATCCCACCGCACTGTTCTCGCGGTGACGTGATCGCGACAACACCAGCGCCAGCTCTCGCGGCGGCGTCGTTCTGTCGTGAAAGTTTACTTGGAGGCCTTGGGCCGCTTCTTCAATTGTGCTCGTTTCGGCAGCAGGGCCGGCCAGCGCACGATGTGATCCTCGAGATCGGCGTCGTTGACGTCGAGCTCGGTGCCCTCCACCCGCCCGCGCACCGAGACCCCGGCTTCATGCACGGTGTTGGGATCGCCGGAGATCAGGGGATGCCACCAGTAAAGGTCCCGCCCCTCGGCCACGAGCCGGTAGCCGCAGCTCGGCGGCAGCCAGTTCAGGGTTCGGACGTTCTCGGGTGTCAGGCGGACGCAATCCGGAACCTGGTCGGAGCGGTTCGGATAGTCCTTGCAGGTGCACAGGCCGGAATCGAGCAGCTTGCAGGAGATATGGGTGAAATAGATCTTGCCGGTGTCCTCGTCCTCGAGCTTCTCCAGGCAGCAACGTGCGCAGCCGTCACACAGGCTTTCCCATTCGGCGTTGGACATCTCTTCCAACGTCTTGGTTTTCCAGAAGAATCCCTCCTGGCCCGACGGGCGCTTGGGCGGTGCGGTCATGATATCCCTGACATGGCGGTAAAGCCCTTCTTGGGACGCCGGCGCTCCCTCCGCAAGGGGGGTGATATTGCGGGGTCGAAAAAGCCGGTGGGCAGCGTTAGGGCTTTCATTAAATTCACAAGCCGCGCCATTGGTTTATGGCAGCCGCTCGGATAGAACAACGAACGAGTCCCCAACGACGCAAAAGCGCCTTGGGATTGCCGCAACATCGAAGCAAGACGCTGGCCTGTGCCCATTTCGGGCGCCCGCAGCGCTGTCGAACTGATCAAGGGTCCGGTCCTTCAGATCATGCCGTCGCATTGGAAACAGAAGGTCCGGAATTTCTTCCTGGACCTCGATGCGCGTATCGACTCGACGCTGTTCTCGTCGGGCAAGGGCCTGCGCGAACTCTACGAGCGCTATTCCACCTTCATGGACCGCTTCTATGTCGGCCGCTGGAAGCGCTGGGTGTTCATCGAGCCGCTGTCGGAGGCCGCGACGCTTGGACTCGGCGGCATGATCCTGATGCTGACGCTGGCGATCCCCGCCTTCCGCGAGACCGCCGACGAGGACTGGCTGAAGAAGTCCGACCTCGCGGTGACCTTCCTCGACCGCTACGGCAACCCGATCGGCAGCCGCGGCATCAAGCATAATGACTCGATCCCGCTGGAAGACTTTCCGGACAACCTGATCAAGGCGACGCTCGCGACCGAAGACCGCCGCTTCTACGATCATTTCGGCATCGACGTTCCGGGCCTCGCCCGCGCGCTCGTCACCAACGCGCAAGCCGGCGGCGTCCGCCAGGGCGGTTCGTCGATCACCCAGCAGCTCGCCAAGAACCTGTTCCTGAACAACGAGCGCACCATCGAGCGCAAGGTGAAGGAAGCCTTCCTTGCGATCTGGCTGGAAACGCGGCTCACCAAGAACGAGATCCTGAAGCTCTATCTCGACCGCGCCTATATGGGCGGCGGCACCTTCGGCGTCGACGGCGCGGCGCACTTCTATTTCAACAAGTCGGTGCGCGACGTGAACCTGGCGGAAGCCGCGATGCTCGCAGGCCTGTTCAAGGCGCCGACCAAATACGCCCCGCACATCAACCTGCCCGCGGCCCGCGCCCGCGCCAACGTCGTGCTCGACAATCTGGTGGATGCCGGCTTCATGACCGAGGGCCAGGTGTTCGGCGCCCGCCGCAATCCGGCGGTCGCGGTCGACCGGCGCGACGAGAATTCGCCGAACTACTATCTCGACTACGCCTTCGACGAGATGCGCAAGCTGGTCGACACGTTCCCGAAATCCTACACCGAGCGCGTCTTCGTGGTCCGCACCGCGATCGACATGAACGTGCAGAAGGCGGCCGAGGAAGCGATCGAGAACCAGCTCCGCCAGTTCGGGCGCGATTATCACGCGACGCAGGCCGCGACCGTGGTGTCCGATCTCGACGGCGGCATCCGCGCCATGGTCGGCGGCCGCGACTACGGCGCGAGCCAGTTCAACCGCGCCGTCGACGCCTATCGCCAGCCGGGCTCGTCGTTCAAGCCCTACGTCTACACCACGGCGCTGCTGAACGGCTTCACGCCGAACTCGAAGGTGGTCGACGGCCCGGTCTGCATCGGCAATTGGTGCCCGCAGAACTATGGCCATTCCTATTCGGGTCAGGTCACGCTGACCCAGGCAATCACCCGCTCGATCAACGTGGTGCCGGTCAAGCTCTCGATCATGCTCGGCGGCAAGGAAGGCCCGAAGGCCGGCCGCGCCAAGATCGTCGAGGTCGCACGCCGCTTCGGCCTCAAGGCGCCGCTGCCCGACACGCCGTCGCTGCCGATCGGCTCCGACGAGGTCACGGTGATCGAACACGCGGTGGCGTATGCGACCTTCCCGAACCGCGGCAAGGCGGTGACGCCGCATTCCGTGCTCGAAGTGCGCACCGGCGCCGGCGATCTGGTGTGGCGCTGGGACCGCGACGGTCCGAAGCCGCGGCAAGCCATTCCGCAGAACATCGCCGCCGACATGGCCGGCATGATGAGCCACGTGGTCAGCGAAGGCACCGCGCGCCGCGCCGCGCTCGACGGCATCCCGACCGCGGGCAAGACCGGCACCACCAATGCCTATCGCGACGCCTGGTTCGTCGGCTACACCGGCAACTTCACCTGCGCGGTCTGGTACGGCAATGACGACTATTCGCCGACCAACCGCATGACCGGCGGCTCGCTGCCGGCGCAGACCTGGCACGACATCATGGTGACCGCGCATCAGGGCGTGGAAGTCAAAGAACTCGTCGGCGTCGGCATGGGCCAGAAACTGCCGCCGCAGCCGGCGCAGGCCAATGCCCAGGCCAACGCGGCGCCGCGCGTGCTGGAGGCCAAGCCGGGTCCGCCGCCGGTTCTGACCAAGCGTGGCGCGGATATCCTGGTGCGGGTCGAGAAGCTGCTCGACGACGCCGCCAAGACGGCCAACAAGACCACGCTGAACGAGCCCTCGAAGGCCGGCAAGCCGGAATCCTCGAGCGCGCTGGCGTTCCCGGAAAATTACATTGCCGCGGCCGGACCGGACGGCGCGACAACGACTCCTGCGCCACGCAAGAACTGACGTGCGGCTCCTCCTCACCACCTTGCTGGCGCTCGTCATCGCCACGGCCGTCGGCCTCGGCCTGACCTACGCGACGGCGACGCGCGGCACCGATCTCGGCACGCTGAAGATCGGCGCCTGGACCGCGCGGCCGAAGAGCGGCACGTCCGACGTCGACCCCTATTCGCGCGCCACCATCGCGCGCAGCGGCGAGCTGCCGATCGGCACCGGCGACGGCATCGCGTTCTCGGCCACTACGGACGACAAGAACAAGCCGCTCGACGGCCGCTGCGATATCGTGGTCAGCGGCGTGACGCCGGCGGCGCGGTTCTGGACGCTGACGCTGTTCGACCGCAAGGGCCACCTCGTCGCCAATTCGCTGCAGCGCTACGGCTTCACCAGCCAGGAGATCATGCGCGCCTCCGACGGCACGTTCGAGATCCACATCGCCTCGCGCTCGCGCGCCGGCAACTGGCTGCCGACCGGCGGCATCGAGCGTTACGCGCTGATGCTGCGCCTTTACGACACGCCGGTCGGGGTCGCGACCCGCACCCAGCGCGACGCGCCGATGCCCTCGATCGCAACGACGGGCTGCCCATGATCCGCGTGCTGTTCACGATCCTCGCAGGCGTGCTGCTCGGCGGCGTGGTGCATCTCGTCAGCGTGCTGGCACTGCCGCGGATCGCTTCGCAGGACGCCTATTCGCGGCTGACGCCGATGACCAAGCTCAACGAGGTGACGCAGCTGCCGCTGGCCGACCCGAGCAACTCGCCGATGCCGCTGATGGATCCGGCCTTCGCGGTGGCGATCTGCCGCTACGATCTGTCCACCGGGCCGCTCAAGCTCACCGTGCCGGTCAGCCAGGCCTATACGTCGGTGTCGTTCTACACCCGCAACGAAGTCGCCTATTACGCGATCAACGACCGCTCCGCCGGCAAGAAGGTGATCGAGCTCGACCTGATGACGGAAGCGCAGCACAACGAGCTGCCGGAGGATGAGGAAGTCACGGCGGCCGACCGGCTGATCATCGACTCGCCGACCTCGACCGGCCTGATCCTGCTGAAAGCGCTGGCGCCGGAACCCGGCCTGATGCCGCAGGCGCAGGCCTCGCTTGCGGCCTCCTCCTGCAAGCTGCAGGCCGAGCCCGTCGCGACGAAGCAGGAAGCACCGCCGCCGCTGCCCGCTCCGGCTCCGCCACCTGCGGCGCGCAACAAGCGCTAGCGCGCAGCCAGCGCGTGCCGGCCGCAACGGCAGCTCTCGTAGTCGACGGGATCGTGGCTGTTGACGATCGTGACATCAGAGCCATGCACCGCCTTCAACTGGCGCAGCCGTTCCTGGTTCTGGATGCGCGTCGCGCGATCCATGTCGGCGCGGCGCTGGAACATGCCGAGCACTAGTGGGATCCGCGGCCGGGCATCGAGCTGCTCGTGATGGAAATAGGCATCGCCGGCGTGCAGCAGCCATTTGTCCGTGTCGCGCACCGCGATCCCACAATGGCCGAGCGTGTGGCCCGGCAGCGGGATCATCAGAATATCCGGCTCGCGATCGCCGAGCGCCCGCACACCCTTGAAGCCGAACCAGTCCTCGCCATCGGCGCCGTAGAACGCCCAATCCGGCCCGTGCTTCCACTGCGCCGTGATGTAGCGGCCTTCCGGCGGCGCGACCTGATGCGTCACCGCCATATCGTACTCCTTGCGATGAACGTGCACCTTGGCCTTCGCAAAGTCCGGCACGCCGCCGGCGTGGTCGCGATCGAGATGCGTCAGCAACAGATGCCGCACATCGTCGGGCGAGAAGCCGAGCGCCTTGACCTGCCGCACCGCCGTCTCGGCCGGATCGAGCCGCGGCGTCGTCTGGCGCACCCATTTGCGGCCGAGCCGCGGCGGGTCGCCGATGTCGTCGAGCCCGATGCCGGTATCGACCAGCACGAGGCCGTCGTTGCTTTCGACGAGCAGGCAGTGACATACCATCCGTGCCCGCTGGAAGATGCTGCCGCTGCCGTTCACGAGCCGCTTGCCGATCGGACACATGGTGCCGGTGTTGAGATGGTGGATGCGCATGACCCTTCCTCCGCTGAATTCAGCACAGGCTTGCCACCCGCCTTTCCATAGGTAAAATATTGTCTATCTATCTATACGATAGGATGGACCTATGGATATCCGCGAACTCCGCTATTTCGCCGCGGTCTACCGCGAGCGCAACCTGACCGCTGCGGCGAAGCGCTGCTTCATCTCTCAGCCGTCGATCTCGGCGGCGATCACCCCATCTCGAGGCCGAGCTCGGCACCACGCTGTTCATCCGGCACAAGAAGGGCATGGCGCCGACGGAGTCCGCAGCGCAGTTTCACGGCATCGCCCGCAGGATCATCGACGAGGCAGATGCGGCGCGAAACCTGTTTCGCAAACCTGCGACAAGGCAGCCGCTGACGCTCGGCCTGTTGCGCACGCTCGATCAGGCGCGGACGATCGCGCTGCTGAAGCCGCTGACGGCCAATGCCGATCTCGCGCTTCGGCTGGTCGGCGCCAATGAGAAGGCCGACGCGCGGATCATCGCCAAGACCATGATCAACGCCGGCGAGCACTTCATCCCGCTCTGGAGCGAACGCTACGTCGCGGCATTGCCGCCGTCGCATCCACTGACCCTCAAAGAGACGCTCCGGACCGCCGACTTCGCAGGCGTTGCGATGATCGATCGCTGCCATTGCGAGCAGCAGGAGTTCTTCAAGCGCACCGCGCCGCCACGCAGGCCGGTGGCGATCGCGGAATCGGAGGAGTGGGCGATGGCGCTGGTCGCGGCCGGAGTCGGTGTTGCGATCGTCCCCGAAGGCGTGGCGCGCGGCAATCCGGATGTGGCGGTGCGTGCGATCGAGATCGACGTCACGCGCCAGATCGGCCTCGCCTATCCCGCGGCCCACCCGCCTTCCGACGCGCTGAAGGAGTTCATTGCTCGCCTGCCGCGGCAGGCGAGCAGCCGCGGGGTCAAACCAGCGCGGAAAGCGAAGCGGACCTAGCCCTTCGTCACGACGGCCTGGCCCGTGACCGGACCTGAGACGAGCGGCGCATTGGCGGTGAGCCGGGCGAGCTCGTTGATCTGGCGTTCGGCGTCGGCGGCCATGCCGTCAGGCGCCTGGATCACCAGCCGCTCCAGCGCCCAGCGATAGGACGAGATCCGCCGCTCCAGGCTCTGCTGGACCCATTGCACGATCAGCGTGTTCTCTTCCATCCGCGCCACCGCGTCGGCCTTCTCGCGCGGCGAAACGTCGGCGATCATCTTCAGGCTGGCACTGCGCTTGCGATCCAGCTCGATCACCTGGATCGCGGTGGCGAAGAACGGCTCGAAGCGCGTGATGTCGTCGCGGACCTGGTCGATCAGCAGCGAATAGCGCGAGGCGAACGAGCGATGCGGCTCGTCGATCAGATTGCGGCCATACGCCGTGCGATCGAACACGACCTTCTGCCGCCACGGCGAAGGCAACGGCTGGTAATCGCCGAACACGCTCTTCCACGCCGGTCGCGACAGCGGCGGCTCGATGAACTGATAGGCGAGATCGCGCAGCTGACGTTCGTGTTCGGTGAGCTGGAATTGCGAGGCGCTCTTGCCGACGCTGGCGGTCGCTTCGGCACCCATCCAGCGATGCATATCGTCGTTGCGGAAGTCGGCGCGGGTGCGGCCGAAGTCGCCGCCGCTACAGCCCGCAAGCGCCGAGCCCGCAAGCAGCAGGATCAGCACCGGGAATGACCGCCGAGCGGCGGTCCGCTGCGCAAATTCCGGCATTGGATCAGGAGCGGCGTCGGCGACGACGGCCCTGCGCAGTGCCCTGCTCCGGCCCGCGCCCACCGCCGGTCTCCTCCGTCGTTCGCTCGATCCGCACGACGGGAAGGATCAGCACGGTCCCCATGCCTTCACCGGCAGCACCGACAGCGCTCGGCCGCCGTGCAGCCGCATCCGCCGGAAACTCAACGATGGTGCCCATGTTCCGTTCTCTCTGGCCCCGCACGGACATGATTTGCCCCGCGCACGCCGAGTTAAGAACGCGTATGGTTAACGACATCTTAAACTGCCGATACGGACGGTTACGGATGTGGCGCTGTGCCTTAATGGACACGCGCAAATTCGAGCGTTCGCCTTCACGGCTTGTTTTCCTTAACTGCGTCTTAAAACAGCCTGCGTAGGCTCGCTGCCACAAGGTTTTCAAACCGAGTCTTATTGGCAAGTCGCGTACGCCCGAGATGAGCGCAGCTCCGCTATTTCCTGGTTTCGATGGGCTGATGACGCTCTCCCGCCGCGAGGGAGTCGACATCCGCCCCACTTTGCTGCGCGTCCTGACCGACCTGTATGTGCAGGCGAGCGCACACTCCGCCGACGAAGAGCGCCAGTTCGTCGAGCTAACGTCGCGCCTGATCGACGAGGTCGACGACGCGACCCGCGCCGCCGTCCGCGCGCGGCTTGCGATCTATCCGGCAACGCCGGCCAGGATCATCGACAAGCTCGGGCTGCGCCGCGCCGGTCCGGAGCAGCCGGTGCCGGCGGCAGCGCCGCTTCCCTCGCCTGCACCGTCCGCGCTGCCCGCCAAGGTCCCGACCGAAGCCGAGCTGCGAATGGCCGCGAGCCTTGCGATGCGGCCAAACGATGCCGCCGAAATCTCCGACATGTTCTTTGCCGCCAGCGCAAAGGAGCGCGCGCAGATCCTGCACAATCTGCAGGAGACGCCGCTGAAGGCCGCGGCGCGGATTCCGGCTGCCCGCGCCGCGCGCGCGATCCATATCCTGGAGATGGCGGCGTTTGCCGAGGACCTCGATAACTTCACGCTCGAGCTCGGCGAGGCGCTGATCCTGCCGTCGCGGATCGCCGCCGACGTCGTCAACGATCCCGGCGGCGAGCCGCTCGCCTGCGCGATGCGGGCGCTCGACGTCTCGAGCGCCGCGTTCCAGCGGATCCTGATGTTTCTCAATCCGGAAGCCGGCTCGTCGGTCAACTACGTCTATCGGCTGTCACGGCTTTACGATCACCTCAGCGAGCGCTCGGCGCTGGTGATGCTGGCGGCGTGGCGTGGCTCGACCATGGCGGTGGCGCGCGCCAAGTATCGCTCGTCGCTCTATGACGACGAGCGCCATCGGGTCCGCGCAGCATCGGCGCAGACACGACCCGTCGTGCAGCCCGGCAGCGCGCCCGGCATTCGCAACCAGAAGTCCGGAAGTTAGGCCTTCGCCAGATCGAGAAAGTGCCGCCCGGCGCGATCTTCGGTCTCGACGATCCAGGCATCGGGATCGAAGCGGAGCTCCTTGGTCAATCGCTCCTCGACCGAAGGCTCGGACACCGGCTGCTGTGCGGTCGGCACGAACAGCCGCTCGGCCGGACGGCTGTCGTCATAGACCGTCTGCGGAGCCGGCGCATACAGCATCGCGTTGCCGTCCATCAGCGCCACCTTGACGAACACGGCGCCGGCTTCCTCGGCGCCCTTCTTGCGGATCGCGCCGAACACGCCCTCGGTCTGGCAGCGGCGCAGATACGCCGCGACCCATATGCTGGTTTTCAATCGCATGCGCCGACCTATAGGCCAGCCGCGCGGCCACGTCCAATTGTCACAGATGACATCACGCACCGGCGGGTTGACCGATACAAGCCTCGCTCATATCCTTGCATCTGCGGTGCAAGCCGCGCCCGGGTCCACGGGAAGGGTTGAACCCACTTGCACCTGATATGCGGCCAACCAAGCCTTTGTGCAGCCGGTTTTGTGGACCATCGGCGATGATGCACGGAGGTTTCCATGGACCGATCGCCCGCGCGATTGAATCTCGAACATCTGAAGAAGCAGGCCAAGGAGCTCATTCGCCTTTACCGGCGACAGGCCCCGGAGGCTTACACGCGTTTCCGGCAGGCGCTTCCGGCTGCGGCCGGGCGCAGTGACGCTGAGATCGCCGCACTCGATCTGCGGCTCCACGACGCGCAGTCCTGCGTGGCACGCGATCTCGGCTTTGCCTCTTGGCCGGACCTGCGGCGCTATGTCGAAGCCCAATTGCCGCCAGGCAAGAGCCGGGACGATCGCGTGCGGCGATGGCTGCAGCTGGTCTATGCCGCTGATGTCGACGGCACATCCGATCGCGCTCATCCGCGCGTCGCGGTGCGAATGCTCACCGAAGATCCCGATCTTGTGGCCGATGATCCCTATCTCGCCTGCGCCGTCGGCGACGAAGCGACGATACGGCGCACCACAGCGAGTGATCCCACATGGGTCAACCGTCCCGGCGGTCCGTTGAAGCTGCCGCCGCTGGTTGCGGTGACGCATTCCAGCCTGCTGCAGATTCCGGAATTTCAGGCGCGGCTGCATCGCTGCGCGCGCCTGCTGCTCGAGGCCGGCGCCGATCCCGACCAGCACATCAGCAGCCGTTGGCCGCCCGGATCGCTCGACGCGCCCGATGACAGCAATCCGCTGTCGGCACTGTATGGTGCCGCCGGGCGCAATCACGATCTCGCGCTAACGAAACTGTTGCTCGAGGCCGGCGCCAATCCGAACGACAATGAATCGCTGTATCACTCGCTCGAAGGCTCTGTGACGAGGGGCCTGCTGCTCGAGCACAGCGCGCGGATCGCGGGCACCAACGCGATGTATAAGGTGCTCGACGACGAGAACGTGACGGCGCTCGCATTGCTGCTGCGGCACGGCGGCGACCCGAACGAGCCGGCCCGCAACGCGCCGTTGACGGATTGCGGCTCGCCGCTGATGTGGGCGATCCGGCGGCGGCGATCGCGGAAATGCATCGCGACCCTGCTCGACGCCGGCGCAGATCCACGCATCACGACACCGGACGGTCTCAGCGCCTACCGCTACGCTTTGCAGTTTGGACTGGCCGAGGTCGCCGAGCTGCTGCGGCAGCGCACCGGCGACGAGACGCTGGCCGATGACGAGCGGTTCGTCGCGGCGTGCAGCAGCGGCAACGAGCGCGAGGCGCGGCGGATCCAGGCCGGCCGCCCCGATCTTCCGGGCTCGCTTTCACCACAGCAGTTGCGGCTGCTTCCTGAGCTCGCCGCTGCAGGCGGCGACGATGCGGTGCGGCTGATGGTCAGGCTCGGTTGGCCCATCACGGTGCGTGGCGGCGATTGGGATGCGTCGGCGCTCAATCATGCGGTGTTCTGCGGCAATGCCGGGCTGACACGCTTCCTGCTCGAGCACGGCGCAGAGTGGACCGAGCAGCACGGCTTCGGCGACGACGCGTCCGGCTCGTTGTCCTGGGCGTCCTGCAATGAGCCGGTCAGTGGCGGTGATTGGGCCGGCTGCGCGCAGGCCCTGCTTGATCACGGCATGCCGCGCGCCGTTCCGGATCGCGACGATCCGGAATGGGTGCTGCTGGCCGGCCGCAGAAAACTGTTCTCCGACGAGGTCAGGGACGTTCTGCTGGGCGAAACTGTCTGATGGCACATCAATGCGTCGATGAAGGACGTGCGTGGCCGGGCGAAGCCCGGCCATCGCAGGGACGACGACGCCTAGTCGATCGCGTGCCCGATCATCGTGCTGAGTTCGTGCACGAGGCGATCGGACATCTGCCCGGTCACCGGCAGCTTGCGCGCGCGCTCGAATTTCGCGATCGCGTGCTGGGTATCGGCGCCGATTGTGCCGGTCGGCTTGAGCTGGCCGTAGCCATATTCGGTCAGCGTCCGCTGGACCGCGGCGATGCGTTTTCCGGCCGGGCTCAGATGCTGGGTCGGGATCGGCGCCGGCGGACGAATGACGCTGGACGGCGCGGCGGCCGCGGACGGTGCGGCGGCCGGCGGCGCGGCCGTCGACTTCATCACCAAGCTGGCCATCGGATCGACCGGCTTCGCTTCAACCGGTTTGGGCTCCACCGGCTTGGCTTCAACGGACCTGGTCTCGGCAGGCTTGGTCTCCACGGGTTTCACCTCGACCGGCTTGGTCGGCTCCATGGCGGCAGCCTCGGCCGGACGCGGGCGCGGCAATGGGCTGGTGGCCGCGGCAGCCGGGGCCGGCGGTGGCAGCGTCACCACCGACCCGCCGAACATCGGCGACGGATGACGGCCAGCCTGCAGGAACAGCGCATTGATCAGGATCGCAACAATCGCAGACAGGGCCAACACGCCCGCAACCAGATCCTTCGGACTGTGCAGCAGCAGGCGCAGGACGAGGCCACGCTCCTCCTCGGCCGCGATGGCCACTGCCTTGGCGCCGCGGCGACGGCGCGGCGTTTCGTCGTCATCCAAAGTCTGTCTAGGCACTCTTCTTCACCTGTTGGGTTTGCTCTTGCAGTCCGGAGCGCAATGCGGGCTTCAGGGGCGAGACATTGCTGGACGGCTCGACCGCGGCCGGCGGGGTGAACGACAGCGGCAGCGCGACCGACACAATGGTGCCCTCGCCCACCTTGCTCTCCACGTTCATCTCGCCGTTGTGCAGTCCGACCAGCCCCTTGACGATGGACAGGCCAAGGCCGGTGCCTTCGTGGCGGCGCTGATAGGTCTTGCCGGCCTGGAAGAACGGATCGCCGATCCGCTTGAGGTCGTCGGCGGCGATGCCGACGCCGGTGTCGGAGACCCGCAACAGCAGCCGCGATCCCTCGACGCCGGCCGATACGGTGACCTTGCCGCCGCGCTCGGTGAACTTGATCGCGTTGGAAACCAGATTGAGCACGATCTGCTTGAACGCACGCGAATCGCCGTTCACGATCGGCAAATCGTCGGGCACCCGGGTGACGAGGTCGACACCGCTCTCGCGCGCCTTCAGCGCCACCAGGTTGCAGCAATTGAGCAGCGCCGGCCGCGGCGCAAACGGCTCCGGCGAAATCTCGAAATTGCCGGACTCCATCTTCGACATGTCGAGGATGCCGTTGACGACCGACAGAAGATGCTGGCCGGAGTCGTTGATGAGCTGCGCGTATTCCTTGCGGCGGGCCGCGTCGAGGCCGAGCACGTCTTCCTGCGCGATCATCTCGGAGAAGCCGATGATGGCGTTGAGCGGGGTCCGCAGCTCGTGGCTCATGGTGGCGAGGAACCGCGTCTTCGATGCATCGGCCTGCTCGGCCGTATGGCGCGCCTGTTCGAGCGCCTGCTCCTGCACCTTGCGATCGGTCACGTCGCGGATCACGGCGACCACCTCGGCATCGGCGGCGGCCTGCTCGAGCGCACGGCAGCGCATCTCGACCCAGATGAATTCGGCGGCAGCCTCGCCACGCGCACCGTCGCGGCGCACCCGGAACTCGACGCTGCGGGACTCGCCGCGCGCGGCGTCCGACAACGCGGTGAGATAGGCCGGGCGATCGGCGACATGAACGCGGTCGAACAGGCCGTGGCCGGACAGCCGCGATGCCGGCACGCCGAGCATGACCTCGACCGCGGGTGAAATGAAGCGCACCGCGCCGTTGCGGCTGTGCCGCGACAACACGTCGCTCATGTTATGGGCGAGCAGGCGGTAGCGCTCTTCCTCGACGTAAAGCAGCGCCACGCTGGTGCGCGCCAGCGACTCCGCGCCGAAGGCAAGCCCGGCCGCATAGAAGATCGCCGACACGACGCCGAAGCCGACCAGCGAGCTGTTCAAGACAACCGCGGGATCGACCACCGGCAGCACGTGGTAATGGCCAAGCACGCTGAGCAGCGCCGCGCAGATCATCGCCAGCGCGAACGCAAACGCCACCACGCGCCGCGACGCCGACAGCGCCGCTTCGATCGGAATCACGACGAGCCACACCGCGGCGAACGATGCGATGCCGCCGGTGGACGCTGCGATCATCATCACGAGACCGGCGAGCGCCAGCGACGACAGCACATGCGCGCCTTCATAGCGGCCGGTGCGCGACAGGAACCAGGACAGCAGGATCGGCGCGATCAGCCAGGCGAAGGCTGCGACCTCGATCGCCGTCGGCGCCCCGCGCATCGCCAGAAACGCAGGGAACGATGCCAGCGCCGCCAGACTGCCGAGCAGCCGCGGCGCCATGAAGGCACGATGGCGCACACGCGTCAGCGCATCATATTGCGTCGACGGATGCAGCAGCGCATCCAGGCAATCGCGGATCAGACTCAAACTACTCACAGCACTCGCGCTTCGGCTTGATCGTCAGACAGACGCGCCGGAACGCCTCCTTTGTGATTGCAGGCCAACGTGTCAGAGCGAACTTAAGCGAACGCTAAGGCGGGGCGGCCTGCTGCCAAACACCGTGCATTGGCGAGGCTTCGATGCTGTCATTCACCGGTCATTTGTCGGGGATGGTGAACGGCTGGTTTCCGGGTGCGACAAACTATGGTTTCGAAATGGTGGACACGGCGCAGTATGCCGATTTGGCACCCGTCAGCCGCCATCAATCGAAAATTTACGGCGAATCGATTCAGGCGAATTTTCCGCGATTTTTCGGCGGATTTGCTTCAATGCAGATACTTCCGATTTATCGACCGATGCTAACCGTGAGGGCAATAGCGGCATCGACCGCGCAAGAAGCAAAAGACAAGATAGACGACCGGGATCGCGCCATGTTCTTCCTGCTGCGTTTGGCATTCTGGCTCGGGCTTGTGCTCGTGCTGCTGCCGAGAGACAAAACCCCTGAAGCGGACAAGACGCCGCAGGTCAGCGCGTCGGACGCGGTGTCGGCCGCGACCGCGACGATCAACGACATGGGTCAGTTCTGCAAGCGCCAGCCTTCCGCCTGCGAAGTCGGCGGCCAGGCCGCGACGGCGATCGGCCAGCGCGCGACCGATGGCGCGCGCAAGCTCTACCAGATCATCACCGACAAGAAGCCGCCCGACCACACCGGCTCGATCGGCAAGGACGATACCGACCCGGGCGCGTCTCACGACACGCTGACGGCGGACGATCAGATGATTGAATTCCGCCTGCCGCCGATGCCGTAAGCGCCAATAGAGCGCTTTCGCGTGAGACGGATGCCGGTTCGCGTGAGGAAAACGCGCCAAAAACAACCGGGAACCGGTTCCATTTTCGTCGCTTTCGCGGCCCGCCTTCCTATATAAGCCGGTGAGAATAGGACGCGGGCCACGATGACGACGATCGACGAAATCAGGGACAATTTTGCGCTGCTGGACGAGTGGGATGACCGCTACCGCTATGTCATCGAGCTCGGCCGCACGCTGGAGCCGTTGTCGGAGGCGGAGCATTCGGCCGAGAACAAGGTGCAGGGTTGCGTCAGCCAGGTCTGGCTGTCGAAGCGGATCGATCGCGATGCCAGCGGCGAACCGCGCCTGACCTATGTCGGCGACAGCGACGCCCACATCGTGCGCGGCCTGGTCGCGATCGTGCTGACGCTGTTTTCCGGGCACACGCCGAAGCAAATCCTGGCCACCGATGCGCTCGCGCTGTTCGACGAGTTCGGCTTCCGCGACCATCTGACGCCGCAGCGCTCCAACGGCCTCCGCTCGATGGTCGATCGCATCCGCAACGACGCGCGCGAGGCGCTGGCGTCCGCCTAGAGCCTTTTCCGTTCCGATAGAATCGGAACGGGGCTCTTGATTCTTGTTTGACGCATTTTCTTCACGCGAACCGGTATCCACTTCGCTCGAAAATGCTCTGAGCCCTTACTTCCGCTTCCGCGCCTGCTGGCCAAGTCCCATCTTCTTGGCGAGCTGAGAACGTGCCACCGCATAGTTCGGCGCCACCATCGGATAGTCGGCCGGCAAGCCCCATTTGTCGCGATATTGCTCCGGTGTCATGTTGTACTGCGTGCGTAGATGGCGCTTGAGCGACTTGAAGCGCTTGCCGTCTTCGAGACACACCAGATATTCCGGCGTGATCGACTTCTTCATCGACACCGCCGGCTTGGCCGGCTCGCTCGGCGTGTCGGCACGGCCGCTCGACACCCGCAGCAGCGCCGCGTGGACCTGGCTGATCAGGCTCGGAATATCCGAGGCCGGCGTCGGATTGTTGCTGAGATAGGCCGAAACGATGTTTGCGGTCAGCTCGACCGGCGTTTTGCCTGACGTATCGGACATGGCTCAATCTTCCCCGTGCTCTCGGCAGCCCGGCGCCCACCGGACAGTATCCACGTGCAGCAATACATCAATGGAATCGCGTACTACTTTGCGAATATGAGCGGATTGCAGCAAAGCTGACAAGAACGGCCGTATTTTTCCGGGCTCGAACCCGCCGCTCGCAAGTATTGATGCGGACCTTAAGGTCGCTGCTCCAGATGCGACCTGAGCTCGTCGATCGAGGTAAACCGCATCATGCCCTCCGGCATCTGCGCCTCGATCGATCCGTCCGAATACAGCGAATAGGCCATGCCGTCGACGACGCCCGATTTGAGCACGGTCACCGGCGGCTGTTCCTGGGGCGGCGGCGGGTGGCCTGATGACGGCGCCGCGCCGGCTGACTGGGTTTCGCCGAAGGTGGATGGCCGGGGCGTACGCCGTGGGGCGACATCGACCGACCGCGGCCGCTCGGCCTTCGGCCAGGCATCGTCGAACGTTGCCGGCGCGGGCTCGGCCGCTGCGGCCGGACCAGGACGAAGCTCCGGCGACAGTAGGTCCGGCGTCAGCGGCTCGGCCGTGCGGCCCTGGGCCCGCTCGCGTTCCTTCCGCGAGGACGAAAACAACAGGTTGCGCCGCTTGGGCGTGGCTTCGCCCTCCGGGGGCGCTCCACCCGGCACGGGCAGCGGCGTCTCGCCCGGCGCGCCACGTGGGCCGATTTCGTCGTGCCAGGGTGGCGGCGCCGTGGACGTGGATGGCGGGGCCAGCGACGGAGGCGCGGCAACCTTGGGCTCACGCGGCGGCGGGAAAACCGGATCCTCGGGGCCATTGCGCGGGGAAGTTGCAGACGGCAGCGGAACCTCGGCCCGGGCGCCTGCGGCCAAGGGATCGAGCCGCCTGGCGATGACCTGGAGTTCCCGAAGGATCGCGGCGAGCGCCAGCACGATCGCGCCGGTGCAGACGCCGGTCACGCCGGTCGTGATCAACGCGCCGCCGACGCTGAATTCCTTGTAGGGGATTCCCAAGCCGATCGCCGCCAAGCCCGCCACAACCAGGCCCACGCCGACGACCAACAGACCAACCATCATCGAACTAACCCCCGGGAGACCCGACCGAAAATCGGCGCGGGCCACCAACGCCACGATACCGTCATAGTGCCCACACCGCCAACCGCCAACCGCCAATTGTAGACGGAGTTCCCTAACATCCCGCTTAACCGGGCCCGAAGCGCGGTCCCGTCGCTGTTGCAGCCACGTTCAGGAAACCGCCGCCCGTAGATTTACTGGCTACGAATTGCTGCCAATATATTGCAATGCATCTGGGAAATTACGCCACAATTACCAATTACTCGGAAACGGAACTGCGCTATGGATGCCGGGGAATGAGGCCCTAAAGCGCCAAACTGGGCCACAGGCACGCCGGTATCACTAGCTATGTCATCGATTACGACGTCTGCCCTCGATGCGCCTGCGCGGCGCTCGGTGGAGAAGACCTGCGACGATCTCGCATTCCTCGTCCTCGGCGTGGTCGCCGTGGTCGCCGGGCTAACATTCCGCGATTACGGTCTGGGCTGGGACGACTACACCCACGCTGAATACGCCGACCTGCTGCTGCGCATGTTCGGGTCCGGGTTCAAGGACACCGGCGCGCTGTCCTTCGCCAATCTCTATATGTACGGCGGCGGCTTCGATATGGCCGCAGCGCTGTTGCACAAGGTCATCCCGCTCGAATTGTTCGAGACGCGCCGCCTGCTGGGCGCAATCGTCGGCGTGATCGGGCTGGCCGTGACCTGGCGCCTGGCGCGCCGCGTCAGTGGCCCGCTGGCGGGACTGGCGGCCCTGCTGCTGCTCGCGCTGTGCCCGACCTTCTACGGTCACATGTTCATGAATCCGAAGGATGCACCGTTCGCCGTCGCGATGGTGGTCCTGATCATGGGTCTCGTCCGCCTGATCGAGGAATATCCGGCGCCCTCGCCGCGCACGATCCTGCTCGTAGGCCTCGGCGCTGGCTTGTCGATCGGCTGCCGCGTCCTTGGCGGCCTCGCTTTGATCTACGCAGTGGTCGGCTTCATCCCGCTCTGGATCGAGGAACTCCGCACACAGGGCCCGCGCGAGGCGACCCACCGCTTTGCCCACGTCGTCTATGTGCTGCTACCGGGACTTGTTCTCGGCTATCTCGTGATGGGCCTGATCTGGCCGTGGTCGATCATGGAGCCCGGCCATCCGCTGGAAGCGGTGACCTATTTCTCGCACTTCTTCGAGAAGCCGTGGAAGGAGATGTTCGACGGCGCGCTGGTCTCGGTGCCGGACATGCCGTGGTCCTATTTGCCGACGCTGTTCGCGCTGCAGCTTCCCGAAGTGATGCTGGTGCTGCTGACCGCGGCCGTCATCACCACCTTCATGTCGCTGTCGCGCACCGATGTGACCGCGAAGCGCAAGTCGGTCATGCTGATGTTGACGCTGGCGGCGACGCTGCCGCTGGTGATCGCAATGGTGAAGCGGCCGGCGCTCTACAACGGCATCCGCCACTTCATCTTCGTGATCCCGCCGATGGCCGTGCTTGGCGGCGTCGCCTTCGCCCGCGGCATGGACTGGCTCGGCGAGAACCGCCGTGCCTGGCAGCCCGCGGCGCTCGCCGTGTTCGCGTTCGGCCTGATGCTGCCGCTCAGCGAAATGATCCGCCTGCATCCGTATCAGTACACGCACTTCAACCACATCGCGGGCACGGTGCGAACCGCCGACAATTTCTTCATGCTGGACTATTGGGGCCTGGCGCTGAAGCAGGCATCCGACGGACTGCGCGAGCAGCTGGCGGAGCGGCAGGAAGTGCCGCCGCAGCACCGCAAGTGGAAGGTCGCGGTGTGCGGACCGCAGCGCCCCGCGCAAGTCGCGCTCGGGCCCGACTTCACGATCGGCTGGGACAGCAATGCTGCCGATTTCGCGATGACGCTCGGCGAGTTCTACTGCAAGGGCCTGGCCGCACCGGTGATGGTCGAGATCAAGCGCGACGACGTCGTGTTCGCCCGCGTCTACGATATCCGCGGCCGCAGCATCTCGAGCCTGCTTGCGATCCCGGCCCCCTGAGGCGTTCTCGAACAAAGTCGACGCCGGTTCGCGTCAATCAGAACTGAAAAATGCTCTCGCTCGTGGCGGCCTTGGAAGATCGATCCCTGCGGCTGCCCACCGACCGTCGCCATTCGGATCGTGGGCCGCATGCCGGCATGACTGTCACGCCGGTATGCTGCCTTGCTGCGATCCGGCGGCAGCGCTAGGCTCAGCCCAAGCAACAGCCATCAACGGAGCAATCGGCCATGTCGCCAGCGGAAGCGCGCCTGAAGGAAGTGCCATCGGATATCAGTGCGGCGGAATGGGAGCAGCGGATCAATCTCGCCGCCTGCTATCGGCTGGTCGCGCTCTACGGCTGGGACGATCTGGTCGACACCCACATTTCGGCCCGGGTGCCCGGACCCGAGCATCACTTCCTGATCAACCCGTACGGGTTGATGTTCGACGAGATAACCGCCTCGAGCCTGGTCAAAGTCGACCTCGACGGCAACCAGCTCTCGAAGAGCGACTACAGCATCAACCCGGCCGGCTTCACCATCCATTCGGCGATCCACGAGGTGCGCGAGGACGCCGGCTGCGTGCTCCATCTGCACACGGTCGACGGCACCGCGGTGTCGAGCGGCCCCGATGGGTTGCTGCCGCTGAACCAGACCGCGCAGCTCGTTACCCACGACCTCGCCTATCACGACTATGAAGGCATCGCGCTCGATCATGACGAGCGCCCGCGCCTGCAGCGCGATCTCGGCACCAAGAACCACATGCTGCTGCGCAATCACGGCACGCTGACGGTCGGCCGCTCGGTTGCATCCGCCTTCGAGCGGATGTACCATCTGGAGCGCGCCTGCTCGATGCAGGTGGCGACCCGCGCGCTCGGCGGAAGCGTCTATCCGGTCGACCAGCACGCGATCGACAAGAACACCGAGCTGCTCTCCAACCCGGATCGCGCCGAGCTGCGCTCGACGCAGCTGGTCTGGCCGCCGCTGCTGCGCAAGCTCGACCGGGTCAATCCCGGCTACCGCGATTGAAGTTTCACAATCTTCGGGTAAGCTAGCCGCCAACACCCTCTACACGACCTGAATCAAAACGCCGCCCAATTCCGGGCGGCGTTTTTGCGTTCGCGCCTCGCGCTACTTGGCGTCGGCGAAGGCGGCGAGAATCCGCGCCCAGGAGCGGATGCCCTTGTGGTAGCTCTTGAGGTCGTACTTCTCGTTCGGCGAATGGATGTTGTCGTCGTCGAGCCCGAAGCCGACCAGCACGCTGTCGAGGCCGAGCGTGCGCTTGAAGTCGGCGACGATCGGGATCGAGGCGCCGGAGCCGACCAGGAGCGCCTCCTTGCCCCATTCGTCGGTCAGCGCGCGGCGGGCCGCGGCCAGCGGCTTCATGTTCCAGTCGAGCGCAATCGCCGGCGCAGAGGAGTGATCAATGAATTCGGCCTTGCAATCCGCCGGCAGGCGCGCCTTCACATAATCGCGGAACGCCTGACGGATCTTCTCGGGGTCCTGCCCCTCGACCAGGCGGAACGAGACCTTCGCCGACGCCTCCGCCGGGATCACCGTCTTCGAGCCCTCGCCGGTATAGCCGCCGACGATGCCGTTGATGTCGCAGGTCGGCCGCGAGGAGACCTGCTCGATCAGGAGCCGATCCTTCTCGCCGGCCGGCACCGACAGGCCGATCGGCTTGAGGAAGCTGTCCGCCGTCAGATTGAGCTGCTTCCACTGCGCCAGGATGTCCGGCGGCAGATCCTTCACACCGTCGTAGAAACCGGGGATGGTGATGTGGCCGTTCTCGTCATGCAGGCCGCCGAGGATCCGCGTCAGCACGCGGATCGGATTCTGCGCGCCGCCGCCGAACACGCCGGAATGCAGGTCGCGGTTGGCGGCCTTGATCTTGACCTCGTCATAGACCAGGCCGCGCAGCGAGGTCGTGATCGCCGGCGTGTTCGGATCCCACATGCCGGTATCGCAGACCAACGCGAAGTCCGCTTTGAGCTCGGCCTTGTTGGCTTCGAGGAACGGCACGAAATTCTTCGAGCCGATCTCCTCCTCGCCCTCGATGACGATGGT
The DNA here is from genome assembly GCF_054063295.1 of Bradyrhizobium sp. USDA 3240. NCBI lineage: Bacteria > Pseudomonadati > Pseudomonadota > Alphaproteobacteria > Hyphomicrobiales > Nitrobacteraceae > Bradyrhizobium > Bradyrhizobium sp. USDA 3240. The sequence goes on along the minus strand of NZ_JBSSGD010000002.1, from coordinate 7,308,741 downwards.
GATGTCGATCGGCAGCGACCCCGTCACCGCCTTCCAGGCCCGGCACGCCTCGACGAAGGTCATCAGCTGTCCCTTGTCGTCCTCGGCGCCGCGCGCGACGATGATCTTGCGCCCGTCGGCGTGGTCGGTCACCACGGGCTCGAACGGCGGACGGTGCCAGAGATTCAAGGGATCGACCGGCTGCACGTCGTAGTGGCCGTAGAACAGCACATGGGGGCGCCCGTCGGTCGCGCCGTTCAGCTTGCCGACCACGGCCGGATGGCCGGCGGTCGGGCGCACCTCGGTCTTGAAGCCGAGGGTTGCGATATCCATGGCGAGGTGATCGGCAGCCGCCTTGCAGTCGTTGGCAAAGGCCGGATCGGCCGAGATCGATTTGATCCGCAGCAGCGTGAACAGCCGCTCGAGACTGTTGTCGAAATCGGCGTCGATACGGTCGAGGACGGGCTGCAGCTTGGCGTTGGACATCGCTCATATCCTTTTTGTTTGGACATTGCCGACGTTGTAGCGCGCCGGCCGCCGGAGGCAAAGTCGGTCGCCCGTTCCGGCCGGATGATCGCGATGCTACCTGCGCAGGATTCCGCCGAGCGCGCCGCGCACCAATGCGCGACCGATCGAGCCGCCCACCGAGCCACCGACCGACTTGCCGAGATCTGCGACCACGCCGCCAACCACCTTGTCGGTCACCGAGCGCGTGACGTTGCGCGCGATCACCTGTCCGGTCGAGAGCCGGCCGCGCTTGACGTTGGTGCCGAAGATCGTGGCGGCAATGGCCCCGATCTGGCCGAGGATACCGCCGCCTTCGCCAGACGCACCGTCTGCGGGCGTCGCCGTGCCGGCGAGACGCTTCTGGATGATCTCGTAGGCGGACTCGGCGTCGATCGCGGTGTCGTATTTGCCCTTCACCGGGCTCGCATCCATGATCGCCTTGCGTTCCTCCGGCGTGATCGGCCCGATCCGCGCCGACGGCGGGCGCACCATGACGCGCTCGACCATCGAGGGCGTGCCGCCGCCCTCGAGGAACGAGACCAGCGCCTCGCCCTTGGCGAGCTCCATGATCACCCGCGCGGTATCGAGCTTCGGATTGGGCCGGAAGGTCTGCGCGGCGGCGGCAACCGCCTTCTGGTCGCGCGGCGTGAAGGCGCGCAGCGCATGCTGCACACGGTTACCGAGCTGCGCCAGCACCTTGTCCGGCACGTCGATCGGATTCTGCGTGACGAAATAGACGCCGACGCCCTTGGAGCGGATCAGCCGCACCACCTGCTCGATCTTGTCCATCAGCGCCTTCGGCGCGTCGGTGAACAGCAGATGCGCCTCGTCGAAGAAGAACACCAGCTTCGGCTTCGGCATGTCGCCGGCCTCCGGCAATTCCTCGAACAGTTCCGAGAGCATCCAGAGCAGGAAGGTGGCGTAAAGCCGCGGGCTCTGCATCAACTTGTCGGCGACGAGGATATTAACCATGCCGCGGCCGTCGCGGTCGGTCCGCATGAAATCCTTCAGCGTCAGCGCGGGCTCACCGAAGAACTTCGCGCCGCCCTGGTTCTCGAGCACCAGAAGCTGGCGCTGGATCGTTCCGACCGTCGCCTTGGAGACGTTGCCGTAGCTCTGCGCGGCCTTGCGGATCGACGCCAGCGGATCTTCGCCGTCGTCGGCGCCCTTCTTGCTACTGTCGGGCGCGATCGCATCCAGCAGGGCGCGCAGATCCTTCATGTCGATCAGCGCGAGGCCATTCTCGTCGGCGACGCGGAAGGCGACGTTGAGCACGCCCTCCTGCACGTCGTTCAGATCGAGCATTCGCGCCAGCAACAGCGGGCCCATCTCGGTGACGGTGGCGCGCACCGGATGGCCCTGCTCGCCGAACACGTCCCAGAACACGGTCGAGAATTGGTCGGGCTGGAAGGTCAGGCCCATTTGCTGGGCGCGCTTCACGATAAAGTCCTTGGCCTCGCCGACCTCGGAGATACCGGAGAGATCGCCCTTGATGTCGGCTGCGAAAACCGGAACGCCGGCGCGCGCAAATCCTTCAGCCATGACTTGAAGCGAGACGGTCTTGCCGGTTCCGGTTGCACCGGTGACGAGGCCATGCCGGTTGGCCAGCGCCAGCGTCAACCAGGCTGTCTCCTCACCCTTGCCGATAAAAATCTTCTCGTCGGTATCGGCCAGCTTGTCGTCGGAGGTCGCCATCGCTTCGCCTCTTCGCGGAAATTTAGATCGCTTCAATGATCGCACCCGGTTCGGTACCGAACCAGTGCCATCATATTGCATCTTGCCGGTCGATTGAAACCGTCAGCGCAAGCTGACGTATATTGTCGCGCCACTGGTTCCTCATTTTATTCCCGGCGAAGTGACGAAAGGCATTGCGCATTGCGACAAGATGGTGTGAATCCGCCGCTCACTCTTGCAACGAGGCCACAGTCACAGCGCGATTGAAAAAGAAAACCAACTGAAATGCGCGGATCGCTTGTATTTCGTGACACAGGCGCTCAAGATAAATCCTTAAGAACGATCCGGCAAAGTCCGGTTGAGGCGGGGCAAGATGGACGAATTGGTTGGACAGCTGGCCGCGAAGGCCGGCATCGATGGCGCTGTCGCTGAAAAAACCATCGGCATCGTTCTGGGTTTCCTCCGTAACGAGGGACCGTCCGACAAAGTCCAGGCTCTGATCGACCACATCCCCGGCGCCGAAGCGGCAATCGCCGCCTCCAACAACAGCGGTGGTCTATCGCGGTTGATGGGCGGCGGCCTGATGGCTGTCGGCACCCGGCTGATGGCGCTTGGCCTGAGCATGGGTGAAATTCAGAACGTCGCGCGTGAACTTTTCAGGTTCGGCCGCGACAAAATCGGAGCGGATCAAATGGGCGAGATCATCTCGGGGACGCCGGGCCTCAGCCAGTTCGCCTGAGGCACTTTCCGAACGCCCCTGCGCGCGCTCCCTTCTACCTGTTACCTGCATACGAGTATCATGACATACCCCCTCTCCGAGATCGAAGGCCTGTCCGCCTATTGCGCCACCAAACTGAAATCGCAGGGTATCCGCACGACCGACGCACTGCTTGAAGCCGCCCGCACCGTCAAGGGACGCAAGGCGCTCGCCGCCAAGACCGGGATCAGCGAACAACAATTGCTCGAATGGGCCAACATCTCCGACTACATGCGGATCCCCGGCATGGGCAAGGCGAAGGTCGGGCTGGTCCGCGCCGCCGGCGTCACCACCGTGCGGGAGCTCGCGCAGCGCAACCCGTCGCGGCTGGCGCAGAGCATGAAGGATGCCAATGTGCGGCGTAAGCTCGTCCGCGTGATGCCTTCAGAAAAGTCGGTCGAGCTGCTGATTGAACAGGCACGCAAGCTGCCGCTCAAGATCACCTATTAGCATCACTATTAGGCTGCCTTAACCGCACCCGCGGCCACCCGCGCCAGCCATCATCGCGACACCTTGACTTGCCGCTGCGGGCAGCGCAAAGCCACCGCATGATGGCGACCAAGCCCATAGCATCGGCGGTGACCGGCCCGGCCGTATCGGCGGTGCTGCCGGCGCTGCTGTCGCGGCCCTATCCGGCCGTGATGGGTATCCTGAACGTCACGCCGGACTCGTTCTCCGACGGCGGTCAGTTCATCGCGCCCGAACAGGCGCTGGCGCAGGCCCGCAGGCTGATCGCCGAGGGCGCCGACATCATCGACATCGGCGCCGAATCGACCCGCCCTTATGGCTCGCAGCCGGTCACCGCCGAGGCCGAAATGGCGCGGCTGAAGCCGGTGCTGACCGAGGTGGTCGCGCTCGGCGTGCCGGTCTCGATCGACAGCATGAAGTCGGAGGTCGTGGCCTGGGCGCTCGACCAGGGTGCGGCGATCGCCAATGACGTCTGGGGTCTGCAGCGCGATGCCGGCATGGCGCCGCTCGTCGCCACGCGCGGCGTGCCCGTGATCATCATGCACAATCGCGAGCAGGCCGATCCGGCGATCGACATCATGCAGGACATCACGGCCTTCTTCGAACGCTCGCTCGAGATCGCAGCGCGCGCCGGCATTGCGTCGGACCGGATCGTGCTCGATCCCGGCATCGGCTTCGGCAAGACGCCCGAGCAGAGCATGCAGGCGCTGGCGCGGCTCGCCGAACTCAACGCATTCCGCCTGCCGGTGCTGGTCGGCGCCTCGCGCAAGCGCTTCATCAGCACGGTCGTGGCCTCCGAACCGCAACAGCGGATCGGCGGCTCGATCGCGGCGCATCTGATCGCTGCGCAGCATGGCGCCCGCATCATCCGTGCGCACGACGTCGCGGAAACCGTTCAGGCGCTGCGGGTGGCCGCGGCAATCGAGGGACAGCAATGACCGACACGATCTTCATCACCGGGATCGTCATCCATGCCCGTCATGGCGTGATGGAACATGAGACCGAAGTCGGGCAGCGCTTCGTCATCGACCTCGAGCTCTATACCGACCTCTCGGAATCCTCGCGCACCGACCGCCTCTCCGACACGGTGTCCTATTCCAACGTGGTGGCGACCGCGACATCGGCATTCAAGAACACCAACTACAAGCTGCTGGAGCGCGCCGCCGGCGCGGTGGCCGATGACATCTTGGCGAGCTTCCCGCGGGTCAGGGCGGTCAAGGTCACCGTGCACAAGCCGCATGCGCCGATCGCCGCGATCTTCGACGATGTCGGCGTGGTGCTGACCCGCTCGCGGCATCCGCCGCCGCACGGTTGAACCGATGGCTGACGTCCTGATCGCACTCGGCGGCAATGTCGGCGACGTCCGCACGACGTTTCGCAAGGCGATCGCCAATATCTGCGGCATGACGCAGGCAGCGCTCCTGGCGCGCTCGTCGGATTATTCGACGCCGCCCTGGGGCGAAGCGCAGCAGGACACCTTCATCAATGCCTGCATCGAGATCGACACCAGCCTCGATCCGCACGCGCTGCTGTTCACGCTGCACAAGATCGAAAGCAAATTCGGTCGCGACCGCAAGAACGAGCAGCGTTGGGGTCCGCGCACCCTCGACCTCGACCTGATCGCCTATGACGACATCACACTCGACAAGCCGGAACTGACGCTGCCGCACCCGCGTTTGTTCGAGCGCGCCTTCGTGCTGGTGCCGCTGGCCGAGATCGTTCCCGACCGCGTCATCGCCGGGCGCCGCGTCGCGGATGCGCTGGCTGGGGTCTCGACCGACGGTATTTTCCGTCTAGCGGACCTCGATTAAAAGCCGCACGAGCGCAAACAACCGTTTGGCTTGGCCGCCCGCCCGTGGCAATTTCCGGCCAAATCAAGGGGGCCCCCGTCGCGGGGCCGATGAAGGACGATTTGGGCGGATGACGACCTCGACTGACGATTTGGCTCTGGCTTCGGATTTTGCTCCTGCGACCTATGACGACTGGCGCAAGCTGGTCGACGGCATGCTGAAGGGCGCGCCGTACGAGAAGCTGGTCGGCAAGACCTATGATGGTTTGAGGATCGATCCGATCTATCGCCGCGCCACCAATCTGAGCCCGCTTCCCGGCCGCGCCGCCGCCACCCCCTGGCAGATCCTGCAGCGGGTCGACCATCCCGATGCCGCAGCGGCCAATGCGCAGGCCTTGCAGGATCTCGAGAACGGAGCGACCGGCCTCGAATTCGAGTTCGCCGGCGGTCCCGGCGCGCGCGGCTTCGGTCTCACGGACGCCAGCAAGAAGACGCTGGCGCGGGCCTGCGGCGGCGTCCACCTCGATGCCGGCATCATGATCGCGCTCAACCCGGTGATCGGACGCGAGAACGCCGGCGAGACGTTTGCCGACATGATCGAAGCCCGCAAGCTCGATCCGGCAAAACTCGACCTGCATTTCAATTACCAGGCGCTCAGCACCATGGCTGTGCGCGGTGCAGCGGCCATCGCCTGGCCCAATTACGAAAAGTCGTTCGGCCAGGTCGTCAACGGCCTGATCAAGCGCGGCTTCAAGGGACCGTTCGTGCTGGCCGACGGCCGGCCGGTGCATGACGCCGGCGGCTCCGAGGTGCAGGAGCTCGCCTTCACGCTCGCGACCGCGCTCGCCTATCTGCGCATGCTGGAAGGCGCAGGGCTCGATCTCGATGCGGCGCGTGCAGCCGTGTCGTTCCGGCTCAGCGCCGATGCCGACCAGTTCCTGACCATGGCGAAATTCCGCGCGCTGCGCCGCCTGTGGGCAAGGATCGAAGAGGCCTGCGGCCTCGCACCGAAGCCGATCTTCGTCAACGCGCAGACCGCCTGGCGGATGCTGACCCAGCGCGATCCCAACGTGAACATGCTGCGCGCGACGATCGCAACCTTTGCCGCAGGGCTCGGCGGCGCCAACGCGATCACCGTGCTGCCGCACACGCTCGCGCTCGGGCTGCCGGACGATTTCGCCCGCCGCGTGGCGCGCAACACGCAGCTCGTGCTGCTCGACGAGTCCAACCTGGCCAAGGTTTCCGATCCCGCGGCAGGCGCCGGCGGCATCGAGACGCTGACCTCGCAGCTCTGCGAGGCGGCGTGGACGCTGTTCCAGGAGATCGAGAACGCCGGCGGCATCTTCACCGCGCTCGAGCAAGGACTGCTGCAACAGAAAGTCGCTGCGACACGAGCGCAGCGCGAAGCCAACGTGGCGAAGCGCCGCGACGTCCTGACCGGCGCCAGCGAATTCCCGAACCTGCACGAAGCGATCCTCGCAGTCCTGGATGTGAAGCCGGCAGCGCCGGTGTCCGCGGCAGGAGCCAAGGTCAGATTCGATGCCCTCGCGCCGATGCGGCTCGCCGAACCGTTCGAGGCGTTGCGCGACAAGTCCGACGCCGCCTTGAAGGCGCGTGGCGCGCGGCCGAAAATCTTCCTCGCCAATCTCGGCACGCCAGCGGATTTCACGGCCCGCGCCACATTTGCAAAAAGCTTCTTCGAGACCGGCGGGATCGAGGCCATCGACAGCGAGGGCTTTGCCGACACCGCGGCGCTTGCCGCCGCCTTCAAGGCCTCAGGCGCCGCGATGGCGTGCCTTTGTTCCTCCGATAAGGTCTATGCCGTCAGCGCCCCTGAGGCCGCCAAGGCCCTTCACGGCGCCGGAGCAAGGCATATCTATCTGGCAGGGCGGCCCGGCGACCAGGAAGCGGCGCTGCGGGCGGCCGGCATCGGTGAGTTCGTCTTCGCCGGCGGCGACGCGCTGGCGACATTGCGCGACGCCTATCGGCGGATGGAGCAGGCATGACGGCAGAGGCACCAGCGAAACCTGTGCTGACCGGCGGTTGCCAGTGCGGCGCCGTGCGCTTTGCGGTGTCGGCGGCGCCGAATCGCGTCAGCATCTGTCATTGCAGGATGTGCCAAAAGGCCTCCGGTGCGCCGTTTGCCTCTTTCGCCGACATCAACAAGGAGGATTTCGCCTGGACCCGGGGCAAGCCGGCGGCGTTCAAATCCTCCTCGATCGCCGAGCGAGACTTCTGTGCCGCCTGCGGCACGCCGCTCAGCTTCCGACGGATCGACGGTCCCCGTATCGAGATCATGACCGGCGCCTTCGACCGGCCCGACCGGGTGATCCCGACGCAGCAATTCGGAACCGAGTCCCGCCACGGCTGGGTGGTCGGCATCGCCAACCTGCCGAGCCAGACCACGATGCAGAATTACGGACCGGAGAAGATGGCGACCATCGTCAGCCATCAGCACCCGGACCATGACTAAGGAAGCCAAGGAATGACCCGCATTCCCAATTTCGCCGATGTCGCTTTCCAGCCCGTTGCCGCGGCGATGCCGTCGGCGAGCGCCGAGCCGTGGCTGACGCCGGAAGGCATCCCGGTGAAGTCCGTCTACGGCGAGGCCGATCTCGAAGGCATCGACTTCCTCGAGACCTGGCCGGGGATCGCGCCCTATCTGCGCGGCCCCTACCCGACCATGTATGTCAACCAGCCCTGGACTATCCGGCAATATGCCGGCTTCTCCACGGCGGAGGATTCCAACGCCTTCTATCGCCGCAACCTCGCGGCTGGACAGAAGGGCCTGTCGGTCGCGTTCGACCTTGCCACCCATCGCGGCTATGACTCGGATCATCCGCGCGTTTCCGGCGACGTCGGCATGGCCGGTGTCGCGATCGATTCAATCTACGACATGCGCACGCTGTTTGCCGGCATCCCGCTCGACCAGATGAGCGTGTCGATGACCATGAACGGCGCGGTGCTGCCGATCCTCGCGCTGTTCGTCGCCGCCGCCGAGGAACAGGGCGTGCCGCCGGAAAAACTGTCGGGCACCATTCAGAACGATATTCTGAAAGAGTTCATGGTGCGCAACACCTACATCTATCCGCCGACGCCCTCGATGCGGATCATCTCGGACATCTTCGCCTACACCTCGCAGCGGATGCCGAAATATAACTCCATTTCGATCTCCGGCTACCACATGCAGGAAGCCGGCGCGACGCAGGACCTCGAGCTCGCCTATACGCTGGCCGACGGCGTCGAATATCTGCGCGCCGGGCTTGCCGCGGGCCTCGACGTCGATCGCTTTGCCCCCCGCCTCTCTTTCTTTTGGGCGATCGGCATGAACTTCTTCATGGAAGTCGCCAAGATGCGCGCGGCGCGGCTGCTGTGGGCCAAGCTGCTGAAGCAGTTCAATCCGAAAGACCCGCGCTCGCTCAGCTTGCGCACGCATTGCCAGACCTCGGGCTGGTCGCTGACCGCGCAGGACGTGTTCAACAACGTGATGCGCACCACGATCGAGGCGATGGCGGCAACGCAGGGCCACACCCAGTCGCTGCACACCAATGCGCTCGACGAGGCCCTGGCGCTGCCGACCGATTTCTCGGCGCGCATTGCCCGCAACACCCAGCTGTTCCTGCAGCAGGAGAGCGGCACCAACCGCATCATCGATCCCTGGGGCGGCTCCTATTATGTCGAGCGGCTCACCCGCGATCTCGCGGCCAAGGCCTGGGGTCACATCCAGGAGGTCGAGGAACTCGGCGGCATGGCCAAGGCGATCGAGGCCGGCGTGCCGAAGCTCAGAATCGAGGAAGCCTCCGCGAAAACCCAGGCGCGGATCGATGCCGGCCGCCAGGCGGTGATCGGCGTCAACAAGTTCAAGCCGGAGAACGAGCGGCCGATCGACGTGCTGAAGGTGGAGAACTCCACCGTGCGGCGGCTCCAGATCGACAAACTGGCGCGGCTCAAGAAGGAGCGTAACCAGAAGGACGTCGATGCGGCGCTGGCCGCGTTGACCCGCTCGGCGGGCGAAGGCAACGGCAATCTGCTGGCGCTGGCGATCGACGCCGCGCGCGCAAAGGCCACCGTCGGCGAGATTTCAGACGCCATGGAAAAGGTGTTCGGCCGCCACCGCGCCGAGATCAAGTCCATCACCGGCGTCTACAAGCGAGAGGCAGCGGCGATGTCCAACAAGGTCGAAAAGGTGCAGGCGCTGATCGACGCATTCGAGGAGGCCGAGGGCCGCCGCCCGCGCATTCTGGTCGCCAAGATCGGTCAGGACGGCCATGACCGCGGCCAGAAGGTGATCGCATCCGCCTTCGCCGATGTCGGCTTCGACGTCGATATCGGACCGCTGTTCGCAACCGCCGACGAGGCCGCCCGGCAGGCGGTCGAGAACGACGTCCACATCCTCGGCGTCTCCTCTCTCGCAGCAGCACATCTCACCGCGGTGCCGGAACTGAAGGCGGCGCTGAAGAAGCACGGCCGCGAGGACATCATGATCATCATCGGCGGCGTGGTGCCGCCGCAGGATTACGATGCGCTGTATGCGGCCGGTGCCGAGGCGATCTTCCCGCCGGGCACCGTGATCTCGGACGCCGCCGAAGAGCTGATCCACAAGCTCAACACGCGGCTCGGCCATAGCGCGGCGGCGGAGTAGATGATAGATTGGTGGGATTGCAAGGTCCCAAACCATGACGCGCGAAGAGGTCATAGCCGCGATACGAGAGAACGCCGATGCCATCAAGGCGGAGGGCGTGTCGAGGCTCGCGATCTATGGATCGCGCGTGCGCGGCGACTATCGGCCCGACAGTGACGTCGATGTGCTCGTTGAAGTCGAGCCGGACGCCTCGTTTTCGCTACTCAACCTGATCGGTGTCGAGCACATCATTGAAGACGCGACGGGCTTGCAGGCGCAAGCAACCATGAAGCGATCCCTTCCTCCTCGGCTCGCTCAACAAATCGCCGACGACATTCTCGAAGTATTCTGACGTGCAGCCGACCGTTGCGGACCGCATTGGCCACATTGCCACAGCGATCGATAGCATTCGGGACATAACGGCCGGGCAAACCCCCGAGAGCTTCGCCAACAATCTGGTAATGCGGCTGGCTGTAGAGCGGCTGCTTGAGATGATCAGCGAAGCATCAAGGCACATTCCAACCGATCTGAAGGACAAGGAACCCGGCATCAACTGGAGGCGATTGGCCGATCTCGGAAACTGGTTGCGCCATGCCTATCATCGGACCGACGCTGACCTGCTATGGATCATGATTGAGGATGATTTGTTGCCATTGAAGGCGTTCGTCGACCAAATCACCAAGGAATTGAAGCATTGACGATCAGCGCGAAGTGGTCCGTTGCCCTGATAGCGGGCTTCCTCTTCATTTCCCCCGCCATCGCTACCGATCCCAAGCCCGACGCCACGATCAAGAATGCGAGCATCGAGGCCAACGTCTATCTCGACGACAAGATCAAGGCGGATAGCGCACTGGCGGCCGATTGCCTTGCCGAAGGCCGCAAGTGGATCGACAAGAACGCGGCGGAGGCGGCTTCCGCGCGCAAGGACGAGCCTGAGCTTTTCAAAGACCGCGGCGGCTATTCATTCGAGCGCAAATATTCGGTGCGCTCGATCGTCGACGGCCGCTATGTCAGCGTGCTGCGCGACGACTATATGGACACGCTCGGCGCGCATCCGAACACCGACGTCAACACCATCCTGTGGGATACGACGGCGAACAAGCGCATCAGCATCCGTCCCCTCTTCACCGAGACGGCGGACAACGGCCCGACCCTGACGGCGATGCGCAAGGCGATCGTCTCAGCGCTGAACACCGAGAAGAAGCGGCGCGGCGCCGGCGAGACCGCAACCGCCGAGTGGTACAAGGAGCTGAAGCCGACCCTGCTCAAGATCGGCGCCGTGACGCTGGCGCCCTCGACCGAAGCCGGCAAGAGCTCCGGCCTCACCTTCCACTACCCGCCCTACGCCGTCGGCCCCTATGCCGAAGGCCAGTATGTCGTCTTCGTGCCGTGGGAGACGCTGAAGCCGTACCTGACGGCGGAAGGCGCGAAGATCTTTGGCGGCGCACGACCGAAGGCCGACGCGGACGATCAGTCGCGATAGCTGCTTCAGCAGGCCTCAGCCTGGCTGACGCGCCAACGCTCTGACCAGGGAGCCGGTCCAGTCCGGGATCCACGCCTGGAACTGGCTGTGCCAGCGATCGGCGTCAGCAGGCGCCGTGTCGAGCTTGACCGACCACTCGATGAAGGTGCGGTTGCCCTCGACGACCGGCAGCAGATGCATCGTGCCCTCGTAATGGGTCGGCTGCGGCGCGTCCGAACCGGCATCCGCCAGAAACGGCAGCGGCTCGATGCTGGCATAGGTCAGCGAATGCTGCGTGTCCGAGTGACCGGCAAGGCGTTGCCTGACCCAGAGCCCGAGATAGCAGAAGCGCCTGACAGCACCGACCTGGTCCCCGCGCTTGTCGTCCTCGATCACGCTTTCGCTGACGCCCTCGATATAGGCGGGGTAATTGTTGAAGTCGCGGATCAGCGACCACACGGCATCAAGCGGATGGTCGAGAACGGTGCTGTAATAGGCTCGGGTCATGGCAGGCTCCGGATGTTGGTCCGCAGTGATGCGGAACGCGCCCTGATCAACCGCATGGCGGCGGGCGCGCCCACCCGATTCCCGATCTCGCGATTGATCGGGGACGAGTTCGGACTCCGCCCTCGCCTGCAACCGGCAGCCGTTGTAAACCAAGGCCCATGACCTCGCCGAAGCCCGCCTCTCCCGACATCCACGCCCTCGCCAAGCAGCTCCGCGCCGGCCACCGCGCCGCGCTGGCGCGGGCGATCACGCTGGTCGAGAGCCGGCGCGGCGACCACCAGGCGGCGGCGCGCGAGCTGGTGCAGGCGCTGTTGCCTGACACCGGCAAGGCGGTGCGGGTCGGCATCACCGGCTCGCCCGGCGTCGGCAAGTCGACCACCATCGATGCGCTCGGCATGTTCCTGATCGAGCGCGGCCACAAGGTCGCGGTGCTTGCTGTCGATCCCTCCTCGGCGCGCACCGGCGGCTCGATCCTCGGCGACAAGACGCGGATGGCGCGGCTCGCCGTCTCCGACGAGGCCTTCATCCGCCCCTCGCCGTCCTCCGGCACGCTCGGCGGCGTCGCGGCGAAGACCCGCGAGGCGATGCTGTTGTGCGAGGCCGCCGGCTTCGACGTCGTGCTGGTCGAGACCGTCGGCATCGGGCAGTCCGAGACCGCGGTCTGCGACATGACCGACTTCTTCCTGGCGCTGATGCTGCCGGGCGCCGGTGACGAGCTGCAAGGCATCAAGAAGGGTCTCGTCGAGCTCGCCGACATGATCGCGATCAACAAGGCCGACGGCGACAACCTGAAGCGCGCCAACCTCGCCGCCGCCGACTATCGCAGCGCGCTGCATATTCTCGCGCCGCGCTCCGAGCACTGGCATCCGCCGGTCGAGACCTATTCCGCGCTGACCGGCGCCGGGCTCGACCGGCTCTGGCAGAAGATCCTCGAGCACCGCACCGCGATGAATGCCTCGGGCGAATTCGAGGCCCGCCGCAGGGAGCAGCAGGTGAAGTGGATGTGGTCGATGCTGGAGGGCCGGATGATGGCGCGGCTGCGCTCAGACGCTGCGATCCGCGCCAGGGTGAAGAAGATGGAGGCCGAGGTCGCCGGCGGCCGCATCTCGCCCGCGGTCGCCGCCGAGCAGATCGCGGAGATGCTGCATTGAGCGGCAAACTGCGCATCCTCATCACCGGCTTCGGGCCGTTCCCGGGTGTGCGCCGTTCAACCCGACCATGCCACTGGTGAAGCGGCTGACCGCCCTGCGCCGCCCGGCTTTCGACAACGTCGCGCTGACCAGCCACATCTTTGACGTCACCTATGCTGCCGTCGATCGCGAATTGCCCGAGCTGATCGCAACGCGTCGCCCGCAGGCGCTGTTGATGTTCGGCCTCGCCGGCCGCAGCTCGCATCTGCGGATCGAAAGCCGCGCCCGCAACGCCGTGACCACGCGCTTCCCCGATGCCGGCCGCCAGCATGCACGCAAAGGATCGATCGAAGGTGGCGCCGATGCGAAGCTGTTCGGGCCGCACAGCGAAAAGCTGCGGCGCGCCGCGCTGGCCACCGGCATCGATGCACGGATGTCCCGCGATGCCGGCAGCTATCTCTGCAACTATTTGAGCTGGCGCGCGATCGAGGCGGTCAACGGCGACAACGAGTTGCGCCTCGCGCAATTCGTCCATGTCCCACCGCTCGCCCATGACGGCACGGCCGCATCACGCAAATCATCCATCACGCTGGAAGCACTGGTCGATGCCGGCGAAGCCATGCTGCTGGAGCTGGTGAAACTGACCCGGCAGGCTGCGCGCGCGTGAGCGACGTGGCTTCAACGATGACCAATGCGGGGCAGTGCCGGTTTTGCCAATTCGGGGACGATGGTAGAGTACTGGCAGTGACGTTCTCAGCCGAACAACAGGATTGAGAGGCGTGAGCGATGCGCGTCGAGAAGAGACTGGAGCAACTTGGCCTTGTGCTTGCTCAACCCGCCAAGGTGCCGCCCGGCGTAAACGTTCCGTTCGCGTGGGTTCGCGTGCACGGCGACCGAGCCTACGCATCCGGTCATGGCCCCCTCAATCCCGACGGCACGCCAGCCGGGCCATTTGGGCAGGTCGGCGCTGAGGTATCTGCCGAGCAAGCCCATGCCGCCGCGCGCCTCGCGGCCTTGGCTATGTTCAGCAGCCTTCGCCAAGCGCTCGGCGACCTGGACAGAATCTCGGCATGGCTGACGGTTTCAGGAATGGTGAGCGTCGCGCCAGGATTTTTTGCCACGACCAACGTCATCAATGGTTGCTCGGACGTCTTGCTGCAGGCATTTGGCCCGGATGTCGGTACGCATGCACGGACCGCGATCGGCGTCACCCACCTTCCGCTCAATCTCCCCATCTTGATCGCCGCAGAACTAGCCGTCCGCTGACGCCCGCGGATGCGACATGAGGTGATCGGTCAAGGCCACTGGCTGACGCGATCCCAGTCACCCGCATGAGTCCGCTGTCCCCGGCAAGCCTGGGGCTGCGCACGCGACAAATTTGCAATTTCACAGAGTGTAAATGGACCTCTTGCGGCCGTAAAGACCACCCAAAGCCCAACGGTCATGCCTGTCCATCGGTTGACGATCAAAGTCGCTCGCAAGAGTTTATCCACCGAGACCGACACGTCCCCAGAGTGAAGCGGATCTCTTCTGAGAATGTTCGATTAGATGGAGTTGCGGGTGGACAAGTCTCCATACAGCGGGGCGGCGCTTGCCGGAATAATTCGCCTCGGCGACTTACCGGTTCATCGGCTGGGCTTCGGCGCAATGCGCCTCTGCGGAGATTCAGCCTGGGGAAGACCAAGGGACCGAGGGCACGCCAATCGGGTTCTGCATCGCGCGATCGAGCTTGGCGTGAATCTGATCGACACGGCGGATAGCTACGGCCCCGAGGCGAATGAGTCACAGATCTCGGAGGCGCTGTATCCCTACCCGCCGGGTTTGGTCATTGCCACCAAGGGCGGCCTGGTGCGACCAAACCGCCGATCGTGGGTCGAGGACGGTCGCCCCGACTATTTGCGGCGTGCGGTTGAAGGCAGCTTGCAGCGGTTGCGGCTCGAGCGCATCGATTTGTATCAACTCCACGCGCCTGACCCCAATGTGCCATTTGCCGAGTCGATGGAAGCATTGGCTGATTTGAAGCGCGCAGGCAAAATTCGCCATATCGGCATTTCGAACGTGACGGTTGCGCAGCTCGAAGCGGCGCGCTCCATCACACCAATCGTGTCGGTTCAGAACCCGTATAATCTGCGAAACCGGACCAGCGAAGACGTACTCGCCGCGTGCGAGCGTCTTGGAATTGCGCTTCTGCCCTGGTATCCGCTGGGCGGCAAACGCGGCCTGAAGGCGCTCAAGGTCAAGCAAGTTGCCTCGCGTCGCGGTCTCACGCATGCCGCCTTGTCCCTCGCGTGGCTGCTGGCAAAGTCACCTGTCATGCTGCCTATCCCCGGCACGCGATCCATCGATCACCTGGAGGATAATGTGCGTGCGGCCTCCCTCAAGCTTGCGCCGGAAGACATCGCCGATTTGGGATGAACGCTTCGGGTCAGATCCGGCGCATGTCGCGAGAATGCGGATGTGTGACTCACAATTGGCGCAACAAATTCAGTGTCGCCCCGGCCTAGTGCGCAATTGCGCACGGGGGCCGGGACCCATAACCAGCGATGCTGCTTATTGCGCAACGCTGGTACGCCGAGTCCCACCTACAACATCCACCGCAGCGTATAGGTCCCGGCCTTCGCCGGGACGACGCTTGGGAATGAGCCATGGGCCTTTATTCTCCAGCTGCACCGGAGGTTAACCCTACCGCCAACAATCGCCCGGCTGCGTCGGCGTGTTCACCATGCCGCGCCGCATTTCGCGCTACCACTCGGGCGCGAACGTCACCGCTCGCGACTATTTGCGAGGGCTGTGCCCATGGACGTCAACCGCCGCCATCTGATCGGAGCCTCCGCCGGCGTCGCCGGTGCGCTTGCGATGTCACCGGACGCTGCGCGCGCCGCACAGTCGGCCGGCTCGCTCGGCCGCGACGTGACGCAATATGGCGTCCGTCCCGGCAGCCCCGACGACCAGACCCGCAATCTGCAGCGCGCGATCGATGATGCCGCGCGGGCGCAGGTGCCGCTGGCGTTTCCGCCCGGCGTCTACCGCACCGGCCTGCTGCGGCTTGCGCCCGGCAGCCAGCTGATCGGCGTCCGCGGCGCCAGCCGGCTGGTGTTCAATGGCGGCGCCTCGCTGCTGGAAGGCGAAGGCGCTAGCGGCATCGTGCTGATGGGCCTGTCCTTCGACGGCGGCAGCGTCCCGCTGCCTGCGCGGCGCGGCCTCGTGCATTGCCTGTCCGGCCGTGACATCCGCATCACCGATTGCCAATTCACCGGCAGCGGCGGCGCCGGCATCTGGTTCGAGCAGATGTCGGGCGACGTCAGCAACAACATCTTCACCGATATCGCGAGCACAGCGCTGGTGTCGTTCGACGCGCTCGGCCTCATCGTCTCGCGCAACACCATCAAGGGCACCAGCGACAACGGCATCGAGATCCTGCGCACCGCAATCGGCGATGACGGCTCGATCGTCGCCGACAACCGCATCGAGGACATCAAGGCCGGCCCCGGCGGCTCCGGACAATACGGCAACGCCGTCAACGCCTTCCGCGCCGGCAATGTGATCGTGCGCGGCAACCGCATCAAGAACTGCGACTTCTCGGCGGTGCGCGGCAATTCGGCCTCCAACATCCACATCACGGACAACAGCGTCAGCAATGTCCGCGAGGTCGCGCTCTATTCGGAGTTCTCGTTCGAGGCCGCGGTCATCGCCAACAACACCGTCGACGGCGCCGCGATCGGCGTCTCCGTGTGCAACTTCAACGAAGGCGGCCGCATCGCGGTGGTCCAGGGCAACATCATCCGCAATTTGTTGCCGAAGCGCCCCGTTGGCACCGACCCGAACGACGGGGCCGGCATCGGCATCTATGTCGAGGCCGACAGCGCCGTCACCGGCAATGTGATCGAGAACGCACCGACCTTCGGCATCGTCGCCGGCTGGGGCAAGTATCTGCGCGACGTCGCAATCTCAGGCAATGTCGTGCGCAAGGCGTTCGTCGGCATCGGCGTCTCGGTGGTGCCGGGCGCCGGCACTGCGCTGATCAACAACAACATGATCGCGGAAACCCCGCGCGGCGCGGTGGTCGGACTCGACCACGCCCGCCCGATCACGACCGACCTGTCAGTGGGCGGCGCCCAGCAATATGCGCAGCTCGTGGTCGGCGCGAACGCGGTGCGGCGCTAACCTTCGGCCTACAGCGCGTTGCGCAGCAACGGATAGCGCCGCTGGATGGTGTCGAGATCGAGCACCGGCGGCGGCATGACCGGAGGGGGCATCTCCAGCGGCGGCGCGTCGGCCACAACGGGCGGCTGCTCCAGGACCTCGGCCACCGTTTCCATCGCGGCCGCGACCGCGGTCATCGCCGCCTCGGTCAATGTCGCAGCGTCCGAGCGGCGCTCTGGCACCGACGAGATTTCGGGCGGCGGCAATTTCGACTTGCCGCGGCCGAGCCAGGACAGATCGATCGGCGAATTGTCGAGCGAAGCTTCGCGGGTTAGCAATTCCCGCCAGATGTCGACCGCGGCCCGTGCTTCCCTGACGTTCTCAAGGAAGGCCTGCTCGCTGTGATAGCGGCGCCAGCGTCCGGTTTCGAACAGCTCGTTGAGGTGCTCCAGCCTTTGCTCGGCAAGGTTGCACCAGCGTGCAACGATCTCCTGGCCCCTGGCCACGTCGGTCCGATGTGTCATTCAACTTGCCCGCAAGGAAAGAAACGGACGCAGACGCAACCGAACCGAACCGAACCGAATCAACTGGACGTGACACTGATATTCTGTGGAAAAGGTAAATAAAGTCTAACTAAATTCTTAATCGCGGACGGGCGATGAAGGAAGTCCGCTCCACTACGGAGTTTCTTGCCCGAACCATCGTCAAGTCACCGACTTGCATGGTGGCGATGCGCGTCGCTTCCGAACGCTGCGCAGCCGAACGATCCACAGCAAACGGCCGCCGCCGTCGCGCGCATCCGAGCGCGATCGCCCAGCGTGATCACATCCGGCCCGTTCGTCATGCAAGGGTGCCCCCAAAATGAAAGACCCGTCCGGGGGGACAACCGGACGGGTCAAAGCCATATGGGCGCTTGGGGTGGATGGGCGCTCGCGCCTGATACAGCCGGGGAGGGATAAACCGCTCCCACACAGATAAGTCGTGAGAGGGCGGCGGACGTTCAAATCGCCGGCGATTTTTTTAGCCTTTCGCCGGTTCCATCGCACCGTTGCAGGCGATCGGCGCCGAAAATCACTGTGCAGCACGGGGATTTGCTGCGGAATCGTCCGATGCGATCGAGGGTGCGGGTTCATTCAACGCGCGGCTCACGGAAGTGTTATTGCCGTCCGCTGCCGTCGTGGGCTGCGACGGTTTGTCCACGGTGGTCGCGACGGGCGCACTGGTCGCCGCCATCACCGCAGCAAGCGCGTCCGCCTCCCCCGATCCGAACAGATCGTCACGTCCCGGTGTCCCGAGATCGCGGGCCGTGCGGGTCAGGACCTTCCGCACCTCGGCAGGCTTCAATGCCGGACTGCGCTCCAGCACCAGCGCCGCGATGCCGCTGACGAACGCGGCCGAGAAGGAGGTCCCCGACATCAGCTGGTACTTGCCGTCCGGCACCGGCACCAGCAGATCGGCGCCCGGCGCCGCCAGCGCGATGTAGCTGCCGCGGTTCGAGGCCGCCATCAACCTCTCGCCGGCATCGACGCCGCCGACCGCGATCACGTCGGGATTGGCGGCCGGATAGAGCGGCGGCGATTTCGGGCCGGCATTGCCGGCCGCGGCAACCAGCACGACGTCCCTCGCCGCGGCGGCAGCCACGGCACGTTCGATCAAGGTGTCCCTCGGTCCGGCGAAGCTCATGTTCACGATCTGCGCGCCGTGCGCCACCGCGTAGTCGAGGCTCCTGAGGATCACGTAGGAGGTGCTCTCGGCGCCGCCGGCGGCTGCACCGAAGGCGCGGATCGCCAGGATCCGCACTTCCGGCGCACTCCCCGTCAGCCTGACGCGCGCCGCGATCACGCCGGCGACGGCGGTGCCGTGGGCATGCGGGCCATCCTTGCTGCCGAGTGCATCGAAGGTATCCGCGACCGTGTTGGCCAGTTCCGGATGGGCGGCATCAATGCCGGAGTCGATGACGGCGATGGTGACGTTCATGCCGCGCGCCAGCCTGTGAGCCTCGGGCAGATGCAGCTGGGCCTGGGCGTATTGCGCCGGATCACTGCCGCCCGCTGCCGACTTCTGGTCCTGCAGCGCGTAACGATAGTTCGGCTGCACGGAGCGGACGCTGCTGTCGCTTGCGAGGTCGCGGGCCACCGCATCGACGGAGCGATTGCCGGCGGTGCGGAACAGGCCAATCGTCGCGCCCAGCAACGGGATATTCTGCGAGGCGATCCGCCTCAGGCCATGGCGACGCGCCAGCGCGTCGGTCTGGGTCTCGGTCAATGCGCCGTCGATCTCCGCCAGGAGTTCGTTCGGCACGGTTCGCGTGCCCGCTACGTCCTGCCCGCGGATGCCGCCGCCACTACCGGCCCCGCCCTTCCTCGCAGCGCCCTTGCCGCCACCATTGGCGGCGACCGGCCGGCCGGAGCATCGGCGCGTGCCGTCGTCACAATCGGCAGGGAAACGGGGGGGGTCGCGCGCAAGGGACGGCGGTCTGCTCGATCGCGGCCCCTCGTCGGTCCACGACGTAGCCGGGCCGTGGAGCGGCGCGCGGCCGGCCGTGCCGTCCAACCCGCCTCCGACCCTGCCGATGCCGGGATTGACCCGCGGCCCGACGGAAAGCTGCGGCCCGCCGCCGATCGGCGATCGCATGAACCCTTGGGAATACGTTGAGTTGGGAAGACAAACCAGCAACAACACGGCGGCCGCAATGGCCGCTCTGTTCGTCGATTGGGTCCGGCCGTTAGCGGTCATGGTGACCTCAACGCGCCGCAGACCGTCAGCTGCCGTTTACGGCGTCTCGACCGCGAGGCTGACGATCTTCTCTTTCTGCAAACGGGCAATCAGCACCGCGACGCCGTTCTTGTCCATTGCGCGGAACTGCAGCCGGAACAATCCGCCCTTACCGTCGATGATCGAGCCCTGGTAGTTGTCCAGCAGCGACGTGATGTCGGCGATCCTGGCATCCGGCGTGAAGCGCACCAACAGCCGCGTCGGCGCCGCCGCCACGCTGGCGCCGAGGTCGCGGGTGATCGGCGCACTGGGTGCAACGGCCGCGCTCGGTGCGCTGCGTTGTTCGGCAGCATCAAGCGAGGCGGTCTGGAACGAGGCCGGCTCGCTGCGCATCAGCACCGCACCGATCACGCCCGCCTGCAGCAGCACCACGAGCGCACCGAGGCTGGACGACCAGGCCAGCGTCCGCGGCGACAATTTTGAAAAGAACTCCGAGACGGAGGCCGACACGCGCGCACCCGCCGACGGCTTGCGCTCTGGCTCGGCATCAATCGCGGCAAACAGCTTCTGCATGGCACGCGCCGACGGCGCACCGAGGCTCTCGTTGAGGCCGATCGTCTCAGCATATTCCTCGCGGATGACGGCATACTGCCTGGCCAGCTCCGGATCGGAAGCGAGCGCGTCCTCGACGCGGCGCGCGTCACGCGCGTTCAGCGTGCCGGCCGCGTGCCAGGGCAGCAGCATCTCGACATCGTCAGGATCCTGACCCTGCACTTTTTTGTTGCTCGCAGCCATCATGGCCAACCTCGCTCGACACCGGCTGCCTTCAGCAACTCGGCAAGTTTCTTGCGCGCATAGAACAGGCGCGTCTTCACGGTGTTCTCCGGAATCCCGACGATCTCTGCGACGTCTTCCACGGATTTCTCGTGATAGTAGACAAGATCGACAATTTCCCGGTGTTCCGCCGATAGTCCCGTCAGGCACTTACGCAGCGTGTCACCCGTGTCCTTCTTCTGCACCACCGTTTCCGGATCGTCGGACGTGTCCTCGATCGCGTTCGCGGCCTCATCGTCCAGTTCGGCGTCCTTCCTTCGCCGCAGCGAAGACAACGCCTTGAACCGGGTAATCGCCAGAAGCCAGGTCGAAACGGCGGATCGTCCCTCGAATTTGCCCGCCTGACGCCACACGTCCAGAAAGACCTCGCTAATGAGATCCTCCGCCACCTGTTCGTCCCGCACGAGCCGAAGCCCGAAGCGGTACACCCTGACATGATGCCGTCCGTACAGCACCTGCATGGCGAGCCGGTCGCCTTGAGCGATCCGAGCGATCAGAACCTCGTCTGAAGCCGCCTGTGTCGCACTCAATGGCCGTCTCGCAAAGTTGGTCTGAGGGGGGTGGTGCGTGGTTCGACGCGAGAGGCAAGATTCTTCACATTACGGCAATGTGCGCACCGCATGTGTGATCTATGACACAGTCGACGATTCCAATCAGGAAAAATCGCCCAGGACTCGGTAAGCGGTATCATAATAGTGAAAACTCTCGCGGACTCGCACCATCCGGCGCGACCATACCAAGGCTTTGCCGGCAAGCCAGCGCTGTCGTAAAGCGAGCGCCGCCGCAAGCCCCCGCCCCCGATCGCTCCGGCCCCGGCTGGGCGAACGGATTCCCCTTACGAAACAAGGGTGATGACCGGGTTTCACCGGAGCAGATTCGGTTCCGAAAGATACCAAACCTAAAGGCTTTCCCACTTAGATTTTCGCCGGATTTCAGCAATGGCGAGACCATGGGCAGCGCTGCGTCGTCACTTCCCAGCCCGATCGCGGGTGCATCGGAAAGCGGCCGTCCAAGGCTGACGCGCGAGCGCCTGGCTCGCCGGGCCAAGCAGCGCCGCCAGATCCAGTCGATGATCGCCGCCTGCTTCGTGCTCGATGCCGTCGTGCTGCTGATCTACGCGCATGCCGGCACCACGTCGGTCCTGGTGGCGGCCGGCTACGCCCTGACCGGCCTCTCCCTCGTTGCCATCTATGTAGCGCTCTCAGAGCGCGGCTTTCACGAGCGCTTCGGCGACCACTATCTGGTCGCGCCGCAATCGGCCGTCAACATGGTGAACCTGCTGGTGTTCACCTACATCGCGCCGGAAGTCGGCGTGCTGTTCCTCTGCAACCTGTTCGTGGTGTTCGGCTTCGGTGCGCTGCGTACCTCGGCGCGGCAGACCGCTGTTGTCTGGACCATCATGGTGCTGGGCCTCGCCGCGCTGTTCCTCGGCACCGACAAGGCGATCGGGATGCCGACCGGCACCAGGATCGATCGCCTCGCCACCATGCTGGTGTTCGCGCTGACGATCGGGCGCTGCATGTGTCTCGGCATCTTCTCGAGCTCGATGCAGCAATCGCTGTATCAGAGCGGCGTGAAGCTGAAGGAGGCCTACCGGCGCATCGAGGAGCTCGCCGAGCTCGACGAGCTGACCGGCACCTCAAATCGCCGCAGCATCATGCGCACGCTCGAGGAGGAGATCGCGCGCTGCGCCCGCAACGGCAGCTCCTGCGCCGTGGCGCTGATCGACCTCGACCATTTCAAGCGTATCAACGACGTCTACGGCCATCCGATCGGCGACGAGGCGCTGCGCACCTTCGCCATCGGCATGTTCGCCAATCTCCGCAGCATCGATCGCTTCGGCCGTTACGGCGGCGAGGAATTCCTGCTGGTGCTGCCCGACCTGTCGCAGGATCAGGCGATGCGCGCGCTCGAGCGGCTGCGCGCGATCATCGCCGGTCTCGACTGGAGCGCATTCTCGCCCGGCATGCAGGTGACGATCTCCGCGGGCGTCACGACGCTCAAGCCGCACGAAAACTCCGACACATTACTCGCCCGCGCCGATGGCGCGCTTTACGCAGCCAAGGCGCGAGGGCGCAACCGCATCGCCAGTGCCTAACACCCTTTCATTTCGCTATTCGGCGCCGGAGAATCCGTCGCCACTGCTCCAGGACAGAGTCATGAGTTCGAAGCCCGAGACCGCCCCCGAAAGTCTGCTCGACGAGCTGCAGACGACCCTCGCGCACGGCACCGTCGCACGCCGTGTCGAGACGCTGCGCCGCGTGACCGACCTCTTCATCAACGGATCGGTCAACTATTCGGACCAGCAGATCGTGCTGTTCGACGACGTTTTCCAATGCCTGCTCGAGCACATCGAAAATTCGGCCAAGGCGCTGCTCGCCAACCGCCTCGCCCCGATCGAGACCGCACCGCCGCAGACCATCCGCACCCTTGCATTCGACGACCTGATCGAGGTCGCAGGCCCCGTGCTGACGCTGTCGCCGCGGCTCGACGACGACACCCTGATCGAGACGGCGCGCAGCAAGAGCCAGGCCCATCTGCTCGCGATCTCCAACCGGAAGACGCTGAGCGGCGCCGTCACCGACGTGCTGGTGCTGCGCGGCAACGACGAGGTGATCCAGAGCGCGGTCAACAATCCCGGTGCGGAATTCACCGAGCGCGGCTTCACCCGGCTGGTCAGCCGCGCCGAGGGCGACGACAATCTGTCGACCTGCGTCGGCCTGCGCCCCAACATCCCGCGGCATCTCTATCTCAAGCTGGTCGCCAAGGCCTCGGACACGGTCAGGCAGCGGCTCGAGGCTGCCAATCCGCAGCAGGCCAAGGAGATTCCGATCGCGGTGAAGGAAGCGACGCGACGCGCGCGCTCGGCGCCCGCCGCCGTGACGCCGGACACCACGATCGCACATGCGCTGGTCAAGTCGTTCTACCAGGACGGCCGGCTCGACGAATTCCAGCTCGCAGCCTTCGCCGAGGCCGGCAAGTTCGACGAGACCAATGCCTCGCTTGCCGCACTCGCCAATGTCTCGGTCAGCATCGCCGAGAACATGATGATCGAAACCCGCGCCGAGGGCGTGATGATCCTGGCCAAGGTCTCGGGCCTGTCATGGTCGACGGTGCGGTCGATCATCAATCTGCGCGACGACATCTCGGGCGGTGAGCCGACCGATCTGCAGGCCTGCAAGGACACCTATGAGCGGCTGCGGCCGTCGACCGCGCAGCAGGTGCTGCGCTTCCATCGCATGCAGCAGTCCGCGCCCGCGGCTTAATATCTTAGCGCCCTCGATCCCATCAGCGCGCCGACGCTTGCGACGATCGCGGTCGCCAGCGTGTACCAGGTGGCAACGAACAGCGGCGAGTCATCGGTGCAGTGCGACGCATAGACGGTGGCCGCGAGGCCTGCCGAGAGCAGGCCTGCCACCGCGCCGGCGACCGCCGGCCGCGCCGGCGCGCCCTGCCGCAGCCCGTACAGCGCACCGACCAAGAGCGGCAGCGACATTGCGGGAATCGCGGTCATGCACGCCACCGAGTTCTTGCCGATCAGGCGCGTCATCATCGGCGTGCGCTGCGGCATCATCATTTCGCCGCTGATCGCGGCAACGAGGATACCGGCGGGAATCAGCAGCCACCAGCCGAAGCTGCGCAGCGAGGCTTCGGGCCGCGACAGATGCAGGCTGACCGCGATCGCCGAGGCGGCGAGCGCCAGCGTCACCGCGAATTTCAGGTCGAAGAACGGATTATGCATCGCGGTCATCACGTCGGGCCGCACGCCGAGCTCGGCGAAGAAGATCAGCAGCGAGATCGGCGCCGCCGCCAGCAGCGCCAGCATCAGCGCTAGGCCGATCGGACGCGCGCGATAGGCATTGTCGGCGGTCAGGGTGCGAATGAGTTGATCCGTGTCCATGCTCATCGGTCCCGTAATTTCGCGGTCAGGCTCGCAAGCCCACGATGCAGCGCAACCCGTACCGCGCCCTCGGTCATCGCGAATTTCGCCGCGGTGTCCTTGATCGAGGTGCTGTCGACCGCGATCGATTGCAGCACGTCGCGCTGCCGCGCGGGCAACGCCTGCAACTGGGCGGTCACCTCGCCGGGCGACGCCGTCGGCTCCGGTGTTTCTCCCGGCAGCGTCTCGGCGAAATCATCGATATTGACGAAGATGCGCCTGCCGCGGCGGCGCAGCGCGTCGATCAGCTTGTTGCGTGCGATCGCGAACAGCCACGGCGCGAACGGCGCACTGGTGTCCCAGGTCTGTCGCTTCAAATGCACCGCCAACAAGATGTCCTGCACGATGTCCTCGGACTGATCGACCGGTTGTCCCGCGCGCGCCAAGCCACGTCGCGCCGCGGCACGGAGTACCGGCGTGATGGCCCTGAGCAGGCGATGATACGCCGCGTCATCGCCTGAAATGGCCGACCGCATCAGGTCAGTCCATTCATCCTCACGTTCGCGCACGCAGGCTCCTGAATTGCAATTCGGCCGATCTTTCAGTTTGTTACGCGGCAAGCCAAGGACATCACGAATTCGTGATAATTGTCCTCAGGCAGGGCCGCGCCGAGGATCAGCCTCAAAGAATCGCTCCGGCAGGTTTGCAGACGGAAGGGCTCATAACACCGATCGGTCCGGCACGCATCGGTGCAGCTGCTGCCGACGATCCACCGGGACGAAATTGCCCAGCTTTTGCCCTCTGATGCCCGAAGATTCCCTTTTTTTGCCCCGGTGTAGACACGCAGCGGGGTCTCATTTCGCGTTCGGGACGGGCGAAATGGGGAGATCATCAGAATGAAGATCAGAGCCAGCGGGCGCTTGGCCTTGATGGTTGCGACAGGGCTGACAGGGTTTTGTGTGTATTTCGCCGGACCGTTGCCGGCGTATGCGGCCGGTTCGGATCCCGCCGCGGCGAAATCCGACAATGCTTCAACCGACAAGTCCGCGGACCAGAGTTCGCGGCATGGCCGACGCCATGCGCGCCACCAGTCTTCCAAGACGACTGACAAGACGGCCGACAAATCCGAGAGCAAGAAGGCCACGAACGGTGCCGGCAGCGTGACGTCGGCGGGCATGCCCGCCACCGTCGCCAATGCCAATGCGGAGCTGACGTCCGGCGACGGTAATGCGAGCACAGCGCCCGCCAGCGTCAATCCGGTGATGGCCGCCTCCGACAAGCCCGGCGACGCGCAACCCGACGGCAGCGTGGTCGCATCCGACCAGCTCAACGACCTCGACCGGGCCCTGCAGCAGGAGCAGCCGGCGGAACAACCGCAACCGGTTCAACCGCAGACCGCCCAGCAGGAGGCGCCGCCGACGCAGCCGCCGCCTGCCGCCGTGCCGGCACCCAAGCCGGCCCCAGTTCTGGCGAGCAGCGACAGTGCGAATTGGGACCAGACCTCGCTGATCGGGAAGATCTTCATCGGCTTCGGCGCCCTGCTCACGGTGGCCTCCGCAGCGCGTATGTTCATGGCCTAGGCCGAGGTCCTCGCGGCTTGCGGCGCGGTGCGCCGCACCGCGGCCCAAAGCCTCGCTTCAGCCACTTGAAGCGCATCCCGCCAGCGGGCACATTGCGCCGCAAATCAGGCACGGGGTTTGCGTCATGGCTACGTTCGAATTCATCATTGTCGAAAGCAAGGGACCGGTCGGCGTCATCACGCTGAACCGGCCCAAAATGCTGAATGCGCTGTCGTTCGGCGTGTTCCGCGAGATCGCCGCGGCGGTGGACGATCTCGAAGCCGACGACAAGATCGGCTGCATCCTGATCACCGGCAGCGAAAAGGCCTTCGCGGCCGGCGCCGACATCAAGGAGATGCAGCCGAAGGGCTTCATCGACATGTTCAACAGCGACTTCACCGCCATCGGCGGCGACCGTGTTGCCCGTTGCCGCAAGCCGACCATTGCGGCAGTCGCGGGCTATGCGCTCGGCGGCGGCTGCGAGCTTGCGATGATGTGCGACATCATCATCGCCGCCGACAACGCCAAGTTCGGCCAGCCCGAAATCACCCTCGGCACGATCCCGGGCATCGGCGGTACGCAGCGGCTGACTCGAGCGATCGGCAAGTCGAAGGCGATGGATCTCTGCCTCACCGGACGCATGATGGATGCGGCGGAAGCCGAACGCTCGGGCCTGGTGTCGCGGATCGTTCCGGCCGACAAGCTGCTGGAAGAAGCGCTCGCCGCGGCCGAGAAGATCGCCTCGATGTCGCGTCCGGCCACCGCGATGGCCAAGGAAGCCATCAACCGCGCGTTCGAGACGCCGCTCTCTGAAGGCATGAATGTCGAGCGCAACCTGTTTCACTCGACCTTCGCGCTCGAGGATCGCTCCGAGGGCATGGCGGCCTTCATCGAGAAGCGCAAGCCGGTCAACAAGAACCGCTAGTTCACGCGGCTCCGTTGCAACGCTGCGGTGACGAGCGCGCGATAGGCGCGCTCGGCGAAATGCGTCGGCTTGTCGAGACCGAGCCGCGCCAGGCATTCGCGATCGGCGGCGTCAGGCGGATGCCGCATCCCCTGCCACAGCAGGCCGGCGAGTTGCAGCGGGGTGCGCTGCGCCTGCTGCAATATCTGCAGGGCCGGAATCAGCCGTTGCTCGACGTCGGTGAAGTCACTGCCGAACGGGAATGACGGCAACAGCCCTGCGTCACGCGCGGGCTTCAGCGCAGTGCTGATGCGCTCGGGATAATTTTCGCGGTGAGCGGCCGGGATTTCATGGCCACGCGGTAGCTTGCCGGCATCCTTGGCCTGCCGCATCAACTCGCCCTGGAAGCGCGAGTCCGACACCTGCAACATCGCGGCGATCACGTCGGCATCGGATTTCCCCCTGACGTCGGCGACGCCGTATTCGGTGACGAAGATATCGCGCAGGTGGCGCGGAATGGTCTCGTGACCGTAGGACCAGCGGATGTTCGACTGCGTCTGCTTGCCGGACGGATGGGTCGCTTCAAGCGCCAGCACCGAGCGCGCGCCCTCGAGCGCGAATGCCTGCGCCACGAAATTGTACTGGCCGCCGACGCCGCTCACGACCTGGCCGTTCTCGAGCCCGTCGGAGATCGCAGCGCCGAGCAGCGTCGCCATCATCGCGTTGTTGACGAAACGCGCATCGACGCGGGCGCGGCGCTTGCCGTCCTCGTCGCCGAAGATCTCGTTGGTAAAGGATACCGGCATCATCTGGATTCGCGCCAGCTGCTCGCCCGTCATCTCGCGCAAGGCCCGATAGAAGGATTGCGGCCCCAGGAAGAATGCGCCGTGCAGGATCACGCCATCAACGTCGCGCTTGAGGATGCCGGCGTCGATCAGCCCGAGGAACGCCTCGAACAGCATCTCGCTGACGCCATAGAGGCCCTTCTCGAACGGCCCGGTCTCGGCCGCCGCGAGCTGTGTGTTACCGGGTGCAAGGCGCTGCATGATGCCGTGGAATTGGGCGTTGTCGCGGTGACGCACCACGAGCCCCTGCGCCAGCGCATCGCCGACCTGCCCGATCCCGATCTGTAGCGTGCCGCCGTCGCGGACCAGACCCGCGGCGTGCAATCCGATCGCATATTTGGTGTCGCTGATCGGCTCCGACGGCGGTGCGAACAGCGGGAAATCGGTGTCGGGACTGTCGAGCACCGCATCGAATTCGTCCGCCGGCAGATCGCCGGGCCCTGGCATGAACGGCAGTTCGGAATTGACCTGGCCGATCAGCATGAATGACGCCCGCCCCTGCGCGCGGGCGCGCAGCACGTCGAGCGTCGTGTCGGTGTTGCAGCTCAGACTGTAGCGCGGCACGCCGTCGACCACGCGCTTGGCGACGAGTTGGGGCACGACGTTCAGGCCGCGCGACAGCAGGTACGACGCCGCGTGGGTGTAATTGGCCGAGATGTAGTGCTGCTGGGCGAACGGCTGATGCAGCCACTGTCCTGCGAGGAAGAAGAACTCGATCACCTTGATGTTGGGTGGAAGCGCGCCGCGATGCAGCGCCTCCGCATAGGCGAGATCCGGATAACCGCCGAACAGGCGATCGATCACCGGGCCGATGAAGCGCTGTTCGAGCAGGCTCTTCGGTTTCGGTTTCTCCAAAGTCAGCGCCGAGAACAGCGTCAGATTGATCGAGCGGTCGGCGACCGCCCGCGCATACAGCGCGTTGACAATGTGGTTGGCCTTGCCGAGGCCGAGCGGCAGCCCCACCACAAGTTCGGTTCCGACGTCACGAACAATGTGCTCCGCGATCGCCTCGGGGTCAGAGAAGAATTTAGGCATCTGCGATCAACCCGGGCAAGGCAGTGGATGACCGGCCGCGCTGAATCGGCGGCCGGCGGTTCGAACTTATACTTCATATGACAATTGCGCTCGCCTGTGACGAACCGGCAACAGACAACAACCGAAATGATGTGCAGATGTTGCGCGGCGGTTTGCCTGTGGCGGCGGCGCCCCGTAAACAGGTAGATGTGTCGAACGGCATCGGCGAGAGCGGATTGCCGGGGTTTTGGTTTGCGGGATCACATGGTTGGGCGTGCCGCTGATATTGGCGACGTAGCGAGGCGCGTGCTTTTGTCGGGCATCGGCCTTGGTGCACTGGCCTGCGCGCTGCTGACGGACACCGCGGCCCGCGCCGAGAGCCTGCCCGAAGCCCTGGTCAAGGCGTATCAGACCAATCCGCAGCTCAATGCCGAACGGGCGCGCCAGCGCGCGACCGACGAGAACGTGCCGCAGGCGCTGGCTGGTTACCGCCCCCAGATCACCGCCGGCCTCTCGTTGGGCCTCCAGGCCGTGCGCGACCAGTTGCCCGGCAACGTCATTCAGAGTGCGACGCTGAAGCCCTGGCAGATCGGGGTCACCGTGACCCAGACCCTGTTCAACGGCTTCAAGACCGCCAACAGTGTCCGCGTCGCCGAATTGCAGGTGCAGTCCGGCCGCGAGGCACTGCGCAATGTCGGCCAGGGCGTGCTGCTCGACGCCGTCACGGCCTATACCAACGTGCTGGCCAACCAGACCCTGGTCGAGGCACAGCGCGCCAACGTCGCCTTCCTGAAGGAGACCCAGGCGATCACCCAGCGCCGGCTCAATGCCGGCGACGTCACGCCGACCGATACCGCGCAAGCCGAGGCCCGGCTCAACCGCGGCCTGTCCGATCTCAACGCCGCCGAGGTCAACTTCGCGATCAGCCAGGCGACCTATTCGCAGGTGGTCGGCAGCGCGCCGTCGCAATTGCGTCCGGCCGAGACCATCGACCGGCTGCTGCCGCGCAGCCGCGAGGATTCGATCGCGCTTGCGGTGCGCGAGCATCCGGCCGTGATGGCCGCGGGCTTCGACGTCGACGTCGCCTCGACCTCGATCCGCGTCGCCGAGAGCAGCCTGATGCCGAACGTCACCCTGCAAGGCAGCGTCAGCCGCAGCCGCGACAGCGACCCCACGCTGGGTACTTTCGGGACCGACCAGGCCTCGGTAATCGGCCAGGTCACGCAGCCGATCTATGACGGCGGCACCGCGGCCTCGCAGACCCGGCAGGCCAAGGAAGTGGCGGCGCAGAGCCGCCTCGTGCTGGACCAGGTCCGCAACCAGGCCAAGACCGCCGTGGTCAGCGCCTGGGTCGCCAATGAGGGCGCCAAGATCGCGGTGTCGGCCTCTGAGTCCGAGGTGAAGGCCGCGGAGGTTGCGCTCGCCGGCGTGCAGAAGGAAGCCGCCGGCGGCCAGCGCACCACGGTCGACGTGCTCAACGCCCAGCAGGATCTGATCACGGCGCGGGCCCGGCTGATCGGCGCGCAGCGCGACCGCGTGATCGCCTGCTATACGCTGCTCAGCGCGACCGGGCGTCTCGACGTCAAGACGCTCAATCTCAAGACGCCCGACTATCTGCCCGAGGTGCACTACCATCAAGTGCGCGACGCCTGGCACGGCCTGCGCACGCCGTCGGGACAATAGCCTTTGCGGAACCGTTCGCGCCGCGAACCGGCCCTTTCCGCCCGCTCTCTCCGCCGATAACCTCCCCCTCGCCGGCCATCAACAATGCCGGTGCGCGGAATGCGCGCATAACAGCCGAGCACGCAGGGAGACGTCCAATGCTGACGCGACGCGGTATGATGCTGGCTTCCATCGCAGCGGGAGTGACCATGACCGGCAGCAACGCATTTTCCAAGGCATCGCAACCATCCACCCCGGTGAGCTTCGACGTGCCTGCAGGTACCTGCGACTGCCACACCCACATCCATGGCGATCCCGCGAAATTCCCGTTCTTCGCCGGCCGCGTCTACACGCCGGAACCGGCCTCGCCGGAAGAGATGAGCGCGCTGCACAAGGCGCTGCATGTCGAGCGCGTGGTGATCGTGACGCCGAGCGTCTACGGCCCCGACAATTCGTCGACGCTGTTCGGCATGACGGCGCGCGGTCCCACGGCGCGCGGCGTTGCCGTGATCGACGACAAGACCAGCGAGAGCGATCTCGACGCCATGCAGAAGGCCGGCTTCCGCGGCATCCGCCTCAACCTCGCGACCGGCGGCGTCAACGATCCCAATGTCGGCCGGCAGCGCTTCTCGGCCGCGATCGAGCGGATGAAAGCGCGTGGCTGGCACGTCCAGCTGTTCACCAGCCTCGCCATGATCTCCGCGATCAAGGACCTGGTCGCTGCAGCGCCGGTGCCCGTGGTGTTCGACCATTTCGGCGGCGCCGAGGCCGCGCTCGGCACGGGCCAGCCGGGATTTGACGACCTGCTCGCGCTGGTCAAATCCGGCAAGGCGTATGTCAAGATTTCCGGCGCCTACCGCGCCTCCAAGCTCGCGCCCGACTATGCCGACGCCACGCCGCTGGCCCAGGCGCTGATCGCGGCCAATGCCGAGCGCATCGTCTGGGGCACCGACTGGCCGCACCCGGATTCGGTGACGCCCCAAGGCAAGAAGGTCACCGACGTGACGCCGCTGTACCAGATCGACGACGGCCGCCTCCTCAACCAGCTTCCGGTCTGGGCGCCGGATGCCGCGGTGCGCAAGACCATCCTGGTCGACAATCCGGCGCGGCTTTACGGCTTTACCTGACGCTATCCTTCGGCCGTCGCGAGAAGTAGGAGATCAGGACCGGCAGCGTGATCAGGATCACCAGCGGCGCCACCATCATGCCGGTGACGACGACGATGGCGAGCGGCTTCTGCACCTGCGAGCCGATGCCCTCCGACACCGCCGCCGGCAACAGGCCGATGCCGGCGACGACGCAGGTCATCAGCACCGGACGAAGCTGCAGCTCGCCGGTGCGGATCACCGCGCGCATCCGGTCATAGCCTTCGTCGATCAGCTGGTTGAACTGCGACAGGATGATGATGCCGTCCATCACCGCGATGCCGAACAGCGCGATGAAGCCGATCGCCGCCGACACGCTGAACGGAATGCCCGAGATCAGCAGCCCGAGCACGCCGCCGAAGATCGCCATCGGAATCACGCTCATCGCGAGCATGGTGTCGACCATCGAGCCGAAATTCAAGAACAGCAGCACCGCGATCAGCACGAGGCTGATCGGCACCACGACCGACAGCCGCTTGATCGCGTCCTGCAAATTGCCGAACTCGCCCACCCATTCGATACGCGAGCCGGGCGGCAACTGGACCTGCTCGTTGACCTTCTGCTGCGCTTCCAGGATCGCACTGCCGAGGTCGCGGTCACGCACCGAGAACTTGATCGGCAGATAGCGCTCCTGCTGCTCGCGATAGATGTAGGCCGCGCCGGAGATCAGTTTGATCGAAGCCACTTCAGAGAGCGGGATCTGCGTGACCCCGCCATTCGGATTCGTTGCCCCGATCCGCAGGTTCTGGATCGCCTCCGCGCTCTTGCGATATTCCGGCGCAAGACGGACGATGATCGGGAAGTGCCGGTCGCTGCCGGGTTCATAGAGATCGCCTGCGGTGTCGCCGCCGACGGCAACCTTGATCGTGGCGTTGATGTCGCCAGGCGACAGGCCGTAGCGCGCCGCCCGCGCCCGGTCGACGTCGATCTGGACGGTCGGCTGGCCGAGCGAGGTGAACACCGCGAGGTCGGTGACACCTTGCACTGTCGCCAACACCGATTTGATCTTGTTGGCGGTGTCGGTCAGCGCCTGCAAATCGTTCCCATAGAGCTTGATCGAGTTCTCGCCCTTCACGCCGGACACCGCCTCCGACACGTTGTCCTGCAGGTATTGCGAGAAGTTGAATTCGACGCCAGGGAACTTATCCTGCAACTGCGCGAGCAATTGCGCGGTGAGCACGTCCTTGTCATGCGTGCCCGGCCATTCGCCGGCCGGCTTCAGCGGCGCGAAGAATTCAGCATTGAAGAATCCGGCGGCGTCGGTGCCGTCGTCGGGACGGCCGTGCTGCGACACCACCGACACCACCTCGGGACGGCTGCTGATCAGCTTCCGCATCTCGTTGACATAGGCGTTGCCTTCCTGCAGCGAGATCGTCGGCGGCAGCGTGGCGCGGATCCACAGATTGCCCTCTTCCAGCTTGGGCAGGAATTCGAGGCCGAGGAACCGCACGCAGATGATCGTCGTGACAACGAGGCCGGCCGCACCGGCCATCACGATCTTGCGGTTGGCGATCGCCCAGTTCAGCGCCGGCAGGTAGATCGCATCGAGCTTCTTGACGATCCAGGTTTCGGTTTCGTGAATATGCGCGGGCAGGATGATCGCGCTCAGCGCCGGCGTGATCGTGAACGTCGCCAGCAATCCGCCCGCCAACGCATAGGCATAGGTTCGCGCCATCGGCCCGAAGATGTTGCCCTCGACGCCGCCCAGCGTGAACAGCGGCAGGAACGCGGCGACGATGATGGTCGCGGCGAAGAAGATCGAGCGCGATACGTCGGCCGCCGCCGACAGGATCGCATGGCTCTTCATGCCCATCACCGTGTCGTCGGAGATGTGCTCGCGCTCGGCTTCCGACAGTGCCGTGGTCTGCGACAACCTGCGGAAGATCGCCTCCACCATGATCACGGTGGCGTCGACGATCAGTCCGAAATCGATCGCGCCGACCGAGAGCAGATTGGCGGATTCGCCGCGCAGCACCAGGATGATCACGGCGAAGAACAGCGCGAACGGAATCGTCGCGCCGACGATCAGCGCGCTGCGCAGATCGCCGAGGAAGATCCACTGCAACAGCACGATCAGCAGGATGCCGACCACCATGTTGTGCAGCACGGTGTGGGTGGTGAGCTCGATCAGATCCTTGCGGTCGTAGATGCGCTCGATCTTGACGCCCGGCGGCAGGATCGAGGAATTGTTGATCTGGTTGACCAGTTGCTCGACGCGGGAAATGGTCGGCGAGCTCTGCTCGCCGCGGCGCATCAGCACGATGCCCTGCACGATGTCGTCGTCACTGTCGATGCCGGCGATGCCGAGCCGCGGCTTCTCGCCGATCGTCACAGTGCCGATGTCCCTGACCAGCACCGGATTGCCGCCTGATTGCGAGATCATGGTGTTGGCGAGATCGTCGATCGAGCGGATCAGACCGACGCCGCGCACCACCGCCGATTGCGAGCCGATGTTCACGGTGTTGCCGCCGACATTGATGTTGGCGTTGGAGACCGCCTGCAGCACCTGCGGCAACGTCAGGCCGTTGGCGACCAGCTTGTTGAAGTCGACCTGGATCTCGTAGGTCTTGGTCTTGCCGCCCCAGCCGGTGACGTCGATCACGCCGGGCACTGCGCGGAAGCGCCGTTGCAGCACCCAGTCCTGCAACGTCTTGAGGTCGAGCACGCTGTAGTTCGGCGGTCCCTTCAGCCGGTAGCGGAAGATTTCGCCGATCGGGCTCGTCGGAGAGATGCCGGGCTGTACGTTGCCTGGCAGCGGCGCGAGCTGCGACAGCCGATTGAGCACCTGCTGCAGCGCCTCGTCATAGGTGTAGTCGAAGGAGAACTGCAGCTTGACGTCGGACAAGCCGTACAGCGAGATGGTGCGGATGGTCTTGAGGTTCTTGATGCCGGCGACCTGGGTCTCGATCGGGATCGTGATATAGCGCTCGATCTCCTCGGCCGAGAGGCCCGGGCTCTGCGTCACGATGTCGACCATCGGCGGGGTCGGATCGGGATAGGCCTCGATGTTGAGCTGCTTGAACGCAAACAGGCCGCCGATGATGACGACGACGAACATGGCCACCATCAAGTAGCGGCGATTGACGGCAAGGGCGACGAGGCGATCCATTCAGATCGGCACTTTCAACGGAGAGGATTTTTCTTGGTGAGCATGGTCTCCGCGCAAACGCGTTCCGCGTTTGTCGCGAGGGAAAGCCGGTTCCCACTTTTCCGGATCATGCTGCTAGGTACCTGATGCGGCGCGGTCGATGAAGAGGCTTCCCTTCGTCACGATCTGCTCGCCCGGCTTGAGATTGCCGGCGACCTCGACGAGGTCGCCATTGATAAGGCCGGGCTTGATCTGGCGCAGCTCGATGGTCTTGTCGTCGGCCTTCGCGACCCAGACGCGAACCTGATCGCCCTCGTAGATCAGCGCCTGTTTCGGCACGCCGACCGCCGGGTGGTCGCCCTTCGAATACAGCGTCACATTGGCGAACATCTCGGGCTTCAGCCGATTGTCGGCGTTGTCGATGGTGGCGCGGACCAGGAGCCGGCGCGAGGTCGCATCGATCGCGGCGGCGACATAGTTGACGCGGGCGTTCAGCACCTTGCCCGGCAGCGCCATCACACTGAAGCTGAGGTCCTGCCCGACCGCGACATTGTCGGCGTCGGATTCGCGGACGAAGGCGATCAGCCAGACCGTCGAGAGATCGCCGATCACATAGACCGGATCGCTGGCACCGGTCGAGACATACTGGCCGGGGCCGGCCTTGCGCTGGACCACGGTGCCGCCGATCGGCGCGAACACCGTCGTCTCCGGATTGAGGCGGCCCTTCTGCTGCAAGGTCGTGATGGCTTCGTCGCCGAAGCCGAGGATGTGCAGCTTGTTCTGCGCGGCTTCCAGCAGCGTCTGCGCCGAGCGCGCATCGTTCTGCGCCTGCACCAGCGCGGCCTGCGCAGTCTGATAATCCTTCAGCGGGATCGCCTTGCCCTCGGACAGGTCCTTGGCGCGCTTCTCCTGGATCTGGGCCAGGTCGAGCGCCGACTGGGCCTTGTTGAGGCCGGTCATCGCGGCGACGTAATCGTTCTGCGCCTGCACGGTGTCGGCCGCTTCGATCACGAACAGCGGCTGCCCCTTCACCACCGTATCGCCCGGCCGCACCATGAGACGGGTCACCCGCCCGGTATAGGGCGAGTAGACCGGGGTGGAGCGGTCCTCGTCGATCCCGATCTTGCCCTCAGTCACCAGCTCGGAGCGGAAGGTGTGCTCGGCCACGGTCTGGAAGGTCAGGCTGGCCCACTCGGCCGGCGACGGCGCATAGCGCGTGCCGCCCTTGCGGGACTGGCTGGAGACTTCCGACGGTGTCTGCTTGTCCGAGCCGAACCGCGTATAGCCATAGGCGCCCGCGCAGGCGACCACCAGCACCGCCGTGGCCACGAGCAGGCGCGGACGGCTAAAGCTCTGCATTCGCTTGATAAACTCTTTCAGCATGCGGTCCGCGGGGTCGATCGTTGCAGCTTCCGGCGGGACAGCCCCAGCGGTGCGCTAATAGTGCCGATTTGGCGTTTCAAACAACCTAAAAATCGCACTTCGGCGCTGCGGGTCGTTAAAGTTCGGATAGCCTGAACGACAGCTGAATGTCTCATCCGGGAAACTCCGGGGCAGGAAACGCTGGAGCGGGAAACTCAGCAGGATGGCTGCCGAGCGGCATCGCCGGACGGGACCAATGGGCCGGGGTCTTCGACAGCACGGCGGCGTGCCGGACCGAACTCAGCGTGCCAAAACCAGACGGAAGCCGCTCGATGAAGGGCTGCACCGCATCCGCCATCAGGTCCTCGGTGGCAAGGCCCCCTTCGAGCCGGCCGAGATTCCACAGCCAACGCCCGGTCTGCGCCAGCGATACCCGGACATGCCAGCTGCCGCCCTCGCGCGCCTGGCGGGCCTTGGCCATCATGGCGCCAAACGCCATGAAATATCCGGTGGCGTGGTCGAGCATCTGGGCCGGCAATTCCTTCGGCCCGTCGACGCCGGCGGCCTGCCCTTCGGCATGATTGAAGCCTGTCGTGGTCTGCACCAGCGAGTCGAAGCCGCGGCGCTCTGCCCACGGACCGGCATGGCCATAGGCCGAGAGTGTCACATAGACGATCCCGGGATTGATGCGGGCCGCTTCCTCCGGCGAGAAGCCGAGCCGCGCAATCGCCTGCGGGCGATAACCCTGCGAGAGAATATCGGCCTGCGCGACGAGGCCGCGCATCACGGCCCGGCCCTGCTCGCTGCGCAGCTCGAGAAAGCTCGTCAGCTTGCCGCGGCCGGTGTCGATGTTGAGCCAGGGAATCGCCGGCAGATCGGGACCGGAGATCAGCAGCACATCGGCACCGTGCGCAGCGAGCGTGCGGCCGGCGACGGGACCCGCGATCACGCGAGACAAATCGAGCACCCGGATGCCGGCCAGCGGCCGCTCTCCCGCGGGCCACGGCTTTGGCGCGGCCTCGCCGATCTTCTCGATCGAGATCAGCGGCAGTCTTGCAAGTTCTCCTGCATGCGGCGTCGCTGACCACTCGTCATATGAGCGCATCAAGGCGACGACGCCACCGGCGGCATAGGCCGCGGTCTCGAACGCCTCGCCGTCCCATTGCAGCAGCGCGGGCCTGGACATCGTCGCGCTCGGCGTTGCAGCCGAGCACCTTGCAGACGGCGTCGCGGTGATGCGGGAAATTGGTGTGCAGGCGGACGAAGCGGTTGTCGCGGACACGGTAGACGCCGGCGATCTTGTCCCAGGCCGGTGGCGGCGGCTTGTCGTCAACCCGCAGATAACGCTCGCTGCGGCATTCGACGACGGCATGGCGCATGTCGACCGCGACGTCCTGCGGCTCGCCGCTGCGGGCTTTCCAGATCTCGGCCGCCGCAAGGCCCGCCGCGGCAATCGGCACCTGCGCCGCCGCTGCGACCCGAAACGACGACGGCAATTGCGGCTCGCTGCCGGTGAGGGCGACCGCATCGAGCGCGGACGGCGCGCCACCGGTGCCGGTCCAGACATCGGAAAGGATTTCACGGATGTCCTGCATGCGCATTCCTGTTTGCGATTATTCTATGCCCGAGCATGATGACAAAATGGCAATGCCCGGTCCCAACCCGTATTTGGCATCATCTTCCCGGAAAGCGGCTTCACGCTTTTCCGGACCATGCCTTATTTGGGCATGATCTTTTCGAAAAACGGTTTCACACTTTCCCGGACCATGCCTTAGCTCTGCCCGACCCGAACAGGAGTTGCAATGGCTGCCATTGATCCCCTCACCGCCGGCGGTGTCTTCCTCGCGACCGCGGCCACCGACGCGGTCTATGTCATGTTCACCTCGGCAGTCGTCGCGCGCAAGCGCGTGCCGGCCGCGACCTGGAGCAGCGTCTGGTACGTGCTCTCCTCCTATGCGGTGATCAGCTACACCGAGAACTGGCTCTATGTCGCCTTCGCAGCGGCCGGCTCGTGGGTCGGTGCCTATGCGTCGATCACCTTCCTGCACCGCCCGCCGGGCGGACCGCCGGTGGGCGCCGCGGTGGAATAGTATGCAGCTGCCGAAGAATTCATCCGCTTGCAAACACAAGACCAATCTGATGGCAGCCGGTTGTAAGCTTCGTGTAAGCATTCGCGCGTAAGTCGCGGATCAGCACTCTCGCGGCGTGATGCGCCCGAGGTTTGCTCCGTGTGTCGCCCTCTCTCGAACTGAGGGCGCGGGGAAAGCCGGGTGCCGATCGCACCCATGGGCCCCGTGCAAAAGGTAGAAAGCACGGGGGTAGGACCACAGGTGTAACCGGAGCAATCCGGCTTTCCCTGCGCGATGGCTTACGGCTTATTTCGTGCTCTCCCCGGCGAGACTGGGCTTGCTTGTCACCGCCTTCGCATAACGCTTGCGCGTTTTGCGAGAGGACACCTGCCGCTAGGGCGTCAGGACCACACGACTTCACCGTCCGCCTCAGGCCCACTCGTCAGTTGAGCCATCAGCGTCCACCGCATCTCGACCCGCGTTCGTGACGACCGCGAAGCGCCCCTCGTGACGGGTGAGACGGACGTATTGAACATCTGAGTTGGGTCCGGCGTCAAGTTAAATTCTGAAAAGCCGAACAAAATTCCGCGAGAGTTTCCGCCGGACCGAAGCCCCGCAGAAGCATCGCGTCATGCGCCCTACTTCAACGCGGCCCGGCCGGCGAGCGAGATCACATTGTCCTGCGAGCCCGAACCGCCGATGGCGCCGACGACCTTGCCGTATGCGCCGGGCTGCGATGAAAGTCGCGTGAGGACGGCAGGATATCGAGGTCGCGCAATGCCGCGATGGACGCTACAGTCCGCGCGCATCAGAAAGGACATCCGAATGGATCTGGGTTTGAAGGGACGAAACGCCATAGTGCTCGGCGGCACGCGCGGCATCGGGCGGGCCATTGCGGCGACGCTGGCGGGTGAAGGCGTCGGCGTCGCGGTCTGTGCGCGCAATGCCGAGCAGGTTGCGTCCAGCGTTGCCGAGCTGAAGGTTGCCGGCGTGCGCGTCACCGGCGCGGCCGTCGATATCACCGACAGCGCGGCGCTGAAATCGTGGATCACCGGCGCCGCAGCCGAATTGGGCAGCATCGACATGATGTTCTCCAATGCAGGCGCGATGGCGCAGGGCGGCGATCCGGAGTCGTGGGAGCAGAATTTCCGGCTCGACGTGCTCGGCGCGGTGAACGCGTTCGAGGCGGCGCGCCCGTTCCTCGAAGCGAGCGGCGAGACAACCGGCGATGCGGCCTTCATCATCATCTCGTCGATCTCGGCAGCGCAGGCGGATCGCGCCGGCTCCTACGGCCCGATCAAGGCGGCGCTGGTGCACATGGCGAAGGGAATGGCGCGGCAATACGCGGCGAAGAAAATCCGCGTCAACGTGGTGTCGCCGGGCACCGTGTATTTCAAGGGCGGCGTCTGGAACATGGTCGAGCAGAACACGCCGAAGATTTATCAGGACGCGCTGGCCCGCAACCCGACCGGCCGCATGGCGACGCCGCAGGAGATCGCCAACGCCGCGGTGTTTCTGGCGAGTCCGGCCTCCTCGTTCACGA
This sequence comes from Bradyrhizobium sp. USDA 3240, assembly GCF_054063295.1. NCBI lineage: Bacteria > Pseudomonadati > Pseudomonadota > Alphaproteobacteria > Hyphomicrobiales > Nitrobacteraceae > Bradyrhizobium > Bradyrhizobium sp. USDA 3240. The sequence continues at coordinate 7,269,084 of NZ_JBSSGD010000002.1, read as the reverse complement.
CAGGCTCGAACCTCGTCGTCGACGGCGCGATCTCGAACCGGGTGAATTTTTAAGAGGCCCAACTTCACCGTCGTCCTGGCGAAAGCCAGGACCCATTACCCCAACTGTCGTTGTTGGGCGACTCTGGGGCCACAATCCCTGCAACAACAAAGTTCGGTGGTTATGGGTCCTGGCTTTCGCCAGGACGACGTTGGGGAGATAGCCGGCTCAACAGCCACCGTCATCGCGCGATGACTAATGAAAATCGCGTGACGGCGGCAGGATACGGACGTTGCGGGGGTGGCGGATCCTTTGCGGCGAGTTGTCGCCGTGATCGCGGCGGTCGTCGTTGAGCGGCTCGATCAGTGCCGGGCCCGGCGGCACCGGATGCTTGGGGCTGAGGGATTCGTTGGCGAGGCCGATCAGATCGTGGGAGCGGTCGGTCATGCGCTGCGCCACCAGATGCGTCACGCCCTCGGGGCTGCTCTGGATATAGCCCTCGACCAGGATCAGGCGCGCACCCATCACTTCCTTGCGGTACTGCTCCATCACCTTCGGCCACACCACGATGTTGGCGATGCCGGTCTCGTCCTCCAGCGTCATGAACACGACGCCCTTGGCGCTGCCCGGCCGCTGCCGCACCAGCACGACGCCGGCGCAGCTGACGCGGCGGCTATCATTGCTGCGGTTGATGGTGTGGCAGGCGACGACGCGCTCTCTGGTGAACATCCCGCGCAAGAATTCCATCGGATGGCCCTTCAGCGACAGGCGGATGGTCTGATAGTCGGCGACCACCTGCTCGGGACGAGGCATCTCCGGCAGCGGTTTTGCGCCCTCATCCGGCTGCTCGCGCGCGGTGGCGGCCTCGAACAGCGGCAGCGGCACGTCGTCAGGCAGCCGCCGCACCGCCCACAACGCCTCGCGGCGGTCGAGCCCGAGCGAGCGGAACGCATCGGCGTCGGCGAGCAGGATCAGCGCGCGCTTCGGCAGGCCGGTGTCGCGGGCAAAGTCCTCGAGCGAGGTGAAGGGCCGGCGGTTGCGCGCCGCGACGATGCGGTCGGCCCAGTCTTTCTCTTGCTTCGCCTCTCCCGCTTGCGGGGGAGGCCGGATCGCATCGGAAGATGCGATCCGGGTGGGGGCTCCCTCCTCAGTGGGACTCGTGGAGAGACCCCCACCCCAACCCTCCCCCGCAAGCGGGAGAGGGAGCACAGGCGCGCCCACGATGTGCAATTGTGCATCGGAGAATGACGACTGGAGAGCTTTCAACCGCTCCTCGTCCTCATCCAGCCAGTGAAAGCCGTCGATCTGGCGGAAGCCGAGCCGCACCGCGCAATGATCGCCGACCTTCTCCTCCAGCGTGTTCTGCGCAAAGCTGAAGGAAACATCGACTTCGCGCACCGTGACGCCGTTGTTGCGGGCGTCGCTGACGATCTGCGCCGGGGCATAGAAGCCCATCGGCTGCGAGTTGAGCAGGCCACAACAGAACGCATCGGGATGATGGTGCTTCAGCCATGAGGAGATGTAGACGAGTTGGGCAAAGCTCGCGGCATGGCTTTCCGGGAAGCCATAACTGCCAAAACCCTTGATCTGGTCGAAGCAGCTGCGGGCGAAATCCGGATCGTAGCCGCGCGCCACCATGTTGCCGACCAGCTTCTCTTCATAGCTGCCGATGGTGCCGACGTTGCGGAAGGTCGCCATCGAACGGCGCAGGCCGTTCGCTTCTTCCGAGGTGAACTTTGCCGCCTCGATCGCGATCCGCATCGCCTGTTCCTGGAACAGCGGCACGCCAAGCGTCTTGTGCAGCACGTTGTGGAGTTCATCCGGCGGGCCGTGCTCGGGCGACGGCGACGGATAGCTTTCCTTCTCCTGTTTGTTCCGCCGCCTCAGATAAGGGTGCACCATGTCGCCCTGGATCGGGCCGGGACGCACGATCGCAACCTCGATGACGAGATCGTAGAAGGTGCGTGGCTTCAGCCGCGGCAGCATGTTCATCTGGGCGCGGCTCTCGACCTGGAACACGCCGAGCGACTCGCCACGGCACAGCATGTCGTAGACTTCCTTTTCGTCCTGCGGGACCGAGGCGAGCTCCCAGCGCTTGCCCTTGTGATCATCGATCAGGTCAAAACATTTGCGGATGCAGGTCAGCATGCCCAGCGCCAGCACGTCGACCTTCATCATATGAAGCGCGTCGACATCGTCCTTGTCCCATTCGATGAAGGTGCGGTCGTCCATCGCGGCGTTGCCGATCGGCACATAGGTGTCGAGCCGGTCCTGGGTCAGCACATAGCCGCCGACATGCTGCGAGAGATGGCGCGGAAACTCGATCAGCTCGGTGGCGAGCTCGACCGCGAGGTTGATCATCGCGTTCTTCGGGTCGAGCCCGGCCTGCCGTACCTGCATGTCGTTGAGGCCCTTGCCCCAGCTGCCCCACACGGTGTCGGCGAGCGCCGCGGTGACGTCCTCGGTCAACCCGAGCGCCTTGCCGACGTCGCGGATCGCGCTGCGCGGGCGATAATGGATGATGGTGGCGATGATCGCGGCGCGGTGGCGGCCGTAGCGGCGATAGACATATTGCATCACCTCCTCGCGCCGCGAATGCTCGAAATCGACGTCGATGTCGGGCGGCTCCAGCCGCTCCTTGGAGATGAAGCGCTCGAACAGCAGATCGACCTTGGTCGGATCGACCGACGTAACGCCGAGCACGTAACAGACCGCCGAATTCGCGGCCGAGCCCCGCCCCTGGCACAGGATGTTCTGGCTGCGCGCATAGTGCACGATGTCATGCACGGTGAGGAAGTAATGCGCGTATTTCAGCTCGGCGATCAGCGCGAGCTCCTTGTTCAGGGTGGCGCGAAGTTTTCCGTCGATCTCGCCGCCGAAATATTTGTCGACGCCGGCCCAGGTCAAATCCTCCAGATGCTGCTGCGCGGTCTTGCCCGGCGGCACCGGCTCGTCGGGATACTGGTATTTGAGCTGGTCGAGCGAGAACGAGATGCGCTCCGCAAAGCGCATGGTCTCCGCGATCGCGTCCGGCAGATCGCGAAACAGCCTGATCATCTCATGCGCCGGCTTGAGATGCCGCTCGGCATTGGCCTCGAGCCTGCGGCCGACAGCCTCAATCGTGGTCTTTTCGCGGATACAGGTCAGCACGTCCTGCAGCGGACGGCGCGCGGGATGGTGATAGAGCACCTCGTTGGTGGCGAGCAGCGGCACGCCCGCATCCGCGGCGAGGCCATGCAACCGCGCGAGACGGCGCTTGTCGTCGCCGCGATAGAGCAGGCTTGCGGCGAGCCAGACGCCGTCGGCGGCGCTCACTTTCAGTTGCGCGAGCACGTCGAGCGCATCGACCGCCTCGAACCGATGCGGCAGCGCCAGCACCAGCAGCTGGCCCTCGGCGAAGTCGACGAGGTCGGACAGAGTGAGCCGGCAGTCGCCCTTCTCGATGCGCTCGATGCCGCCGCCGCGCTTGCCGCGGGTGAGCAATTGGCACAGCCGGCCGTAGGCGGCGCGGTCGCGCGGATAGACCAGGATGTCGGGCGTGCCGTCGATGAAGACGATGCGGGCGCCGATCAGAAGTTTTGGCGGATGGGCGACCTTGTCGCTGTCGAGCTCCTTCCAGGCGCGCACCACGCCGGCCAGCGTGTTGTGATCGGCAAGCCCGATCACGGGGATCTTCAGTTCGCTCGCCTGATGCACATAGGCGCGCGGATCGGAGCCGCCGCGCAGGAAGGAGAAATTGCTGGTGATGCCGATCTCGGCATAATCGGGCATCAGATTCTCGTTTTGACGCGTTTTCTTCACGCGAACCGGCCTCCACTTCGCTTGAAAACGCTCTGTTTCATGCGAACAGCCCGTGCACATACCAGTTGGCCGGAACCGGCTTGCATTCCTCGTTCCGCAGCTCGCTTTCGTAGAGGCCGTCGCGAAAGATCCAGAAGCGCTGGCCCTCGGCGTCCTCGACGCGGAAGTAATCGCGCGTCAGCGCCGCGCCGTCCTGCTTCCACCATTCCATCGCGATGCGCTCGGGGCCCTCGACCCGCACCACCGCATGCAAGGCGCGCCGCCAGGTGAACTGGTGCGGCGGACCGTCGGGCACACTCGCGAACGGCACCTTGATCGGCTCGGGCCGCTCGAACAGCCGCAAGGGTCGCAGCGGCGGCTCGCCGGCGACGCGCTCCGGCCAGGCGGCCGCGCTCGCCGCGGCCAGATGATGCTGCGCCGGCAGCGCGAGCGCTGATCGTTCGGGGATATGGCTCTCGAGCGGCAGATGCACGACGACACGTTTGCCCCCGATGCGGGCGGCGACGCGGTCGATCAGCGCCGAGATCTCGTCATTGTCGTGCACTGTGGTATCGAGATCGCGCTGCTGCTGCACCACGATCTCGGTACGCCCGGCGGCGAGGCGGATGAGATCGAAGCCGAAGCCGGGATCAAGGGGATCGTTGAGCGCATCGAGCCGCTCGCGGAACAGGCGGTCGATCATCTCCGGCCGCGTCACCGGACGCCCGGTTTCGACCATGATCGCGCGCACAGCGCCATCGGTGCGGAAGAAGCTCGCTTCCAGCTGCCGCGCGCCCTTGCCCTGCTTCTCCATCGCCGCAACCAGCGTCTTGGCGAGGCTTGAGAGCGTCAGAGCGATCACGGTGTCGGTCGCGATGGGCTCGGGGAAACGCTTCTCGACGATGTAATCGGGCAGCGGCTTGCGCGGGCTGATCGGGGCATCGCCCCGCCCGAGCGCGTGGCCGAGCAGAGTGGTGAAATCGGCGCCGAACCGCGCCGAGATCTCATGCGGCGCGCGCGAGGCGACATCGCCGATGGTCTTCAGGCCGGCGCGGCGCAGACCGGTGGTCACGGCAGGATCGGCGCCGAGCGCCGACACCGGCAGCGGGCCGACCGCCTCCGCCTCCGCGCCATCGGCGATGACCTGCCCCGAGGCGGTGCGCGTCAGCGTGCGCGCGGCGATCGAGGTGCCGGCAATCGCCGCACTGACGGCAAAGCCGCGCCGGCTCAGCGCATTGATGACGATCTGCAGCAGCGCGCGCTCGCCGCCGAACAGATGCGCGCAGCCGGTGATGTCGAGGAACAGCCCGTAAGGCGGATCGAGCGCGACCAGCGGCGTGAAGCGGTCGCACCAGTCGGCGATGTCGTTCAGCGTCTTCAGATCGGCGGCGGGGTCGGCGTCGTAGACCGTAAGCTCCGGACAGATCGCCCGGGCATTGGCGAGCGGCAGCCCGATCGACAGCCCGGCGCGCACCGCCGCCTCATCGATGGCGTGCAGCATGATCGCGTTGTGGTCTTTTGCGACCACGACGCTGGGAAGAAGGTTGCTTACCTCATTCGTAAGGGACGCATGAGCGGACGGGTTCCCTCCCCCCTTGTGGGGGAGGGTTAGGGAGGGGGGTGAGCCCCACGGGCGGTGCTCGTGGCTACCCCCCTCTCCAACTCTCCCCCACAAGGGGGGAGAGAGCCCTACTACCTCCCGTGTCTCAGCTTGCGAGGCGATGTCCTGCGCGAGCTTGCGCTTGATGCGGTCGATGGGCAGGCGTGGCAGCCACAGGCTGAGGATACGCCGACGGTTCACTGAATTGGCACTCATCACATTTCCATTCCATGATCCATCGCCCGACCGGGCCATGACGATTGCGCACCAGTTCGGCCTCGAAGCGCGGCGCGCCCCAGGCGCTTGCGGCATTGCCGGGCGGCGAATGCGCCGCGCGCACGATCCAGCGCGTCTCCGCTGTCGAGGGGATCGGGGTGGCGGCGATCCGCAGCAGCAGCGCGGTGACGCCGGAGGCTTGCGCGGCCAAGGTCAATTTGCGGCTGGCGACGAGATCGAGCTGGCGCGCATCGCCCCAGACCTCGAGCACGACGGCGCCGAGCGCATCGCAGGCGAGCGCGTCGGCCGCGGTGCGCAGCCCGCTGTCGACATCGGCGGCACGCACGGTGACCAAGAGGCGCGGATCGAGGCCGAGCTCGGCCAGCCCGCGCATCGACAGCGCGCCGTTCTCGCGATCGGAAAAATCCTGCCGCACCCAGACCAGCGGCTTGCGCGCTGATATCAGTCCGGCGAGCCCGGCGATGAAGCCGGTCGCCGCGCCGCCTTGATGGCCGGCCGCGAACACCTCGTGCAGCGCAGCCGGCGCAAGCCCGCCTCGCAGCATCGCGTCTGCGCTCGTGTGTCCGAGTGCGATGCGGTTCGGCATCGCCGCCTCCGATGGCGCCTCGATGCGCGCGATGCTGCCGCGCAGAGACGCAAGCGTACCCGTGCGTGCGCCGTTCATTGCGCCGCTCCTTCCACCTGAAAATTTGAGACCGTCACTGACCAGAACAGAGAACCAAGGACTGGCTCAATTGTTCATGGTATGTTCTAATATAAAGCTAACAGGCCCTGATGAGTCAATCGGGTTGGAAATTTTTCTGATTCATCAGCAGAATCAAAGGGATTCATGATGGACGTACAACGCAAGCTAGAGATCCTGGCGGATGCTGCGAAATACGACGCCTCCTGCGCGTCCTCGGGCACCGAGCAGCGCGATTCCAGCGACGGTAAGGGCCTCGGCTCGACCGCGCCCGGCATGGGCATTTGCCATTCCTACGCACCCGACGGACGCTGTATCTCACTGCTGAAGGTGCTGCTGACCAACGCCTGCAATTTCGACTGTCTGTATTGCGTCAACCGCGCCTCCTCCAACGTGGCACGCGCCCGCTTCACCATCGATGAGGTGGTGAAGCTGACGCTCGACTTCTACCGACGCAATTACATCGAGGGACTGTTCCTCTCCTCCGGCATCATCCGCAGCGCCGACTATACCATGGAGCAAGTGGTGTCCGTCGCGCGCAAGCTGCGCGAAGAGCACCGCTTCCGCGGCTACATTCATCTGAAGACCATTCCCGAGGCCGACGACGCACTGATCGCGGAGGCCGGCAAATATGCCGACCGCCTCTCCATCAACATCGAGATGCCGGAGGAGACCAGCCTCGCAAAACTTGCGCCGGAGAAGGACGTGCGTGCCATCCGCCGCACCATGGGACGGTTGCGGCTGAAGCTTGACGAAGCCGCGGAAAAGCCTGCGACGAAAGCGAAGCCGCCGCGCTTTGCACCGGCCGGCCAGAGCACGCAAATGATCGTCGGCGCCGACAGCGCAAGCGACCAGACCATCCTCAAGACCAGCGCCAATCTCTACGGCGCCTACAGGCTCAAGCGCGTCTACTATTCGGCGTTCAGCCCGATCCCCGATGCCAGCCGCGCCTTGCCGCTGATCGCCCCGCCGCTCGTACGCGAGCACCGCCTCTATCAGGCCGACTGGCTGATGCGGTTCTACGGGTTCGGCGTCGGCGAAATCGTCGATGATACGGCGGGCGGCATGCTGCCGCTCGACATCGACCCAAAGCTCGCCTGGGCGCTGCGCCACCGCGAGCGCTTTCCGCTCGACGTTGCCAGCGCCAGTCGCGAGGAATTGCTGCGCGTCCCCGGCTTCGGCCGCAAGGCGGTCGACCGCATCATCGCAACACGGCGTGTCACCTCGATCCGTGTTGCCGATCTGGCGCGGCTTCACATCCCCCGGAACAAGGCACTGCCATTCATCGTTCTCAGTGACCATCGCCCGTCGGCACGTTTGCTCGACGCCGCCGGATTGGTGGAGCGGTTTCGTCCGCCAGCAAAGCAATTGGGATTTGGGTTTTGATGCACACCGTCACCCTCGATAGCGAAACCGACTTTGATGGCTGGCGACACGACGCACGGCGGCTGGCGCTGAACGAGGTGAAGCCGCAGGACGTGACCTGGACCGTACGCGGCGGCGCGCCGGACTTATTTGCGGCCGAGACAAATGACCTGCCCGAAACGGGAAAAGGCACCTTCAACGTGCCGGCCAAATTCGTCGAGCTGGCGAAAGCGGCGATCCTGCATCGCGCCCCCGAACGCTTCGCCCTGCTCTACCGCCTGTTGTGGCGCCTGCGCAGCCATCACGATTTGCTCAACGCTGCCACCGATCCCGACGTCGCCGAGGTCAGCGCGATGGCGCGCGCGGTACATCGCGACGAGCACAAGATGCACGCCTTCGTCCGATTCCGCGAGGTTGGCCGCGTGAATACGCATTTCGTGGCTTGGTTCGAGCCGGAGCATCACATCGTCGAGCTTGCCGCGCCGTTCTTTGCCAAGCGCTTTGCCGACATGCCCTGGTCGATCCTCACGCCCGACCTCTGCGCGCACTGGAACGGTCACGCGATCTCGATCACGCCGGGCGTAGCCAACTCGGACGCGCCGAGCGAGGACCGGCTCGAAGAAACCTGGCGAAGCTACTACACAGCGATCTTCAATCCGGCACGGCTGAAGGTGAAGGCGATGCAGACCGAAATGCCGCAGAAATATTGGAGGAACCTGCCCGAAGCCTCATTGATTAAACCATTGATCGCGAGCGCGGAGCGCACCGCCAACGCCATGATCAGGAACGAGGCGGCCGAACCGCACAAGCCGCAGAAACGGCAGGGTGAACTGATGGCCCGCAAACAAGCGCACGACGCGATCGCGGCCTTGCGCGAAGAGGCCGCCGGTTGCCGCGCCTGCCCGCTATGGAAGGACGCAACCCAGACCGTGTTCGGCGAAGGACCGCAAGGCGCGACAGTGATGCTGGTCGGCGAGCAGCCCGGCGACAAGGAAGATCTCGCAGGCCATCCCTTTGTCGGACCGGCCGGGCAGATGCTCGATCGCGCGCTTGAGGACGCCGGCATCGCGCGCGCCAAGGTCTACATCACCAACGCGGTGAAGCACTTCAAATTCGTGCCGCGCGGCAAGATCCGGCTGCACCAGAAGCCGGGCACGCCGGAGATCCGCGCCTGCCGTCAGTGGTACGCGCGCGAGCTCGCCGCCATCAGGCCGGAACTCGTGGTGGCGCTCGGCGCCACCGCAGCGCAGAGCGTGCTCGGCAAGATCACCCCGATCAACAAGAACCGCGGCCGCCTGCTCGATCACGACGGAACCAAGGTGCTCGTCACCGTGCACCCGTCCTACTTGTTGCGGCTGCCCGACGAGAAAGCCAAAGCGCTGGAATATCAGCGCTTTATCGACGACCTGAAAATTGCCGCAGATCAGTTGCGCAATGCGGCCCGCGCGGCCTGAGTTGCGCCGAACCGGCGGAACCGGGAGCTACACTTCAACGTGAAATTGTTTCTGGACGCGGACAAATACCTACAACCTTTAATTGATCCGTGGTACTGTGACGTGTTCCAAAGGTATCGGGCGTCATGTTCACGCCATGACGTACCTGAGGCGGGCGCGCTGCGCGGTTTGCTAGCCCCAATCGTGCGGCGCGCCACCTCATCTCGCAATCCTTCCCTCCTCACCCACTTGCTCGCGGCACGCGCCGGCCAGGATTTCCGGTGACCTCGATTCCCGGTGGCGTGGCTTCGCGGGCCCGGCGTCCCACTGCCGGCGTCCTCGCCTCCCACACGTCTCGCCCCACGAAACCCGGACGGTGACTTCAGTCACGATCATTGCGAGATCGGTGATCGTCTGTTGCTGAAGATTGCCACGAGGCCGCGAAGGCCCGTGGACCTTCAATGCCTTGCACAACAATTCGGCGGGATGTCCACCGTTATGGGTCGCCGGTTCATTTCACGGGCCGGATTTCAATTGCCTGTCATATGCATGGATCAAAATCGGAGGCATTGGGACAGGAGTTTACCATGAGCGATATGGCGTTACCCGGCTCGATCGAGCCCGCCCTGAAAAAGGGTCCGGACCTCGACAAGGGCTTCCACCCTATGACGGGGATCATTTATTTGGGCGTGGTCGCGGCCGCGCTGCTGTTCGTTGCCTACAGCATCTATGCCGACGTCGACGCCACCGGCACGCGCGTCACGTCGTTCCTGCCCTACATCATGCTGTTCGTCGCGCTGCTGATCGCGCTCGGCTTCGAATTCGTCAATGGCTTCCACGACACCGCCAACGCGGTCGCCACCGTGATCTACACCCGCTCGCTGCCGGCGCATGTCGCCGTGGTCTGGTCGGGCATGTTCAACCTGTTCGGCGTGCTGCTCTCGAGCGGCGCCGTCGCGTTCGGCATCGTGTCGCTGCTGCCGGTCGAACTGATCCTGCAGGTCGGCTCCAGCGCCGGCTTTGCGATGGTGTTCGCGCTCTTGATCGCCGCCATCCTCTGGAATCTCGGCACCTGGTGGCTTGGCCTGCCGGCCTCGAGCTCGCACACCCTGATCGGATCGATCATGGGCGTCGGCATCACCAACGCGCTGCTGCGCGGCCGCGACGGCACCTCCGGCGTGGACTGGACCCAGGCCGCCGGCATCGCCAAGGCGCTGCTGCTGTCGCCGCTGTTCGGCTTCGTGCTCGCCGCCGGTCTGCTCTACATCCTCAAGGCCGTGCTGGCGCGTGCGACGCCCGCGCTGTTCGGCGAGCCGGTCGGCAACCAGCCGCCGCCGTGGTGGATCCGGGGCATCCTGATCCTGACCTGCACGCTGGTCAGCTTCTTCCACGGTTCGAACGACGGTCAGAAGGGCATGGGCCTGATCATGCTGATCCTGATCGGCACCGTGCCGACCGCCTACGCGCTGAACCGCGCGCTGCCCGCGAACCAGATCGAGCAGTTCGCCGCGCACTCCACCTCGGCCAGCAAGGTCATCGAAGGCAAGGCCGCCGGCTACAACGTGATCGGCAATCCCCGCCCGGCCGTGACCAACTACGTCGCGCAGCACCAGATCAACGAAGGCACCTTCCCGTCGCTCGCGGTGCTGGTGCGTGACATCGGCCAGCAGGTTGCCCAGTATGGATCGCTGGCCAAGTTCCCGGCTGACGCGGTCGGCAACACCCGTAACGACATGTACCTGGCGTCCGAGGCGATCCGCTTCCTGATGAAGGACAAGGAAGCCGAGCTGACCGCGGCCGACGTCGCCACGCTGACCGAGTACAAGGGCTCGCTCGATGCCGCGACCAAGTTCATCCCGAGCTGGGTGAAGTTCGCCGTCGCCATCGCGCTCGGCCTCGGCACCATGGTCGGATGGAAGCGGATCGTCGTCACCGTCGGCGAGAAGATCGGCAAGACCCACCTGACCTACGCGCAGGGCGCCTGCGCCGAGATCACGGCGGCCGCGACGATTGCGGCGGCCGACGGCTACGGCCTGCCGGTCTCAACCACCCACGTGCTGTCGTCGGGCATCGCCGGCACCATGGCCGCCAACGGCTCCGGCCTGCAATGGTCGACGATCCGCAACATCGCGATGGCCTGGGTGCTGACCCTGCCGGCAGCGATGATCCTCTCGGGCTGCCTGTACTACGTGTTCTACCACGTGTTCTGATGCCGACATGATTTCGGCGCGACACCGCGCCGGACAAAGGCCCGCACGTCAGGTGCGGGCCTCTTGCTTTGAGGATTTCCCGTCGTTGCGAGGAGCAACAGCGACGAAGCAATCCATGCCTCCGCAAGCGGTGAGATGGATTGCTTCGCGGAGCCTGTCATCGGGCGCGCGTTCGCGCGACCCGTTGGCTCGCAATGACGAACAAGCCGTAAGCGGCGCGAAGCTGCGTGCTCACGAGGCATAGGCTTTGGCGATCTCGGCCAGCAGGCCGCGCGCCCATTTGTGCAGGCCTGATTTGGCCGTCCGGGCGCTCCAGTACATGTCGATCGAGATCGGCACCCGGAACGGCAGCGCAGCGACGTGCAGGCCGCCGCGCATCGCCCGCGCCAGATGATGCGGAATGGTCGCGACCAGCTTCGTGCCGGCGACGATGCGCTCCAGACTGTCGTGGTTCGGAAGGCTGACCGCGGGCTCGATCTCGATCTCCCTCGCCTTCAGCGCCTCGAGATAAAGCGGCTGCCACTCGCCGCTGTGGGTGATGAAGACATGCTCGGCCTTGGCATAGGCCGACAGCGCGATCCGGCCGCGCGCCAGCGGATTGGCCGGATCCATCACGCAGACATAGTGATCGGTGAGGATATGGCGCCGAAAGAAGCTTTCGCCGACGACCCCGACCGGACCGAGCACGATGTCGCACTGGTTCTGCTTGAGGTGGACGTCGCCATGGCCCGCGGCATCGAGCAGGACGAGACGGACTTTTGGCGCGCAGGCACGCAGCCGTGCACTGAACTGCGGCATCAGGGTCTGCCGTTCATGATAGTTGCAGGAGATCGTCACGCTGCCTTGCGCCGTCGCCGGATCGAATTCGACCGGTGAGGCAAGCCCGTCGATCTCGCCGACCATGTCCCGCGCCCAGGCGACCAGCGCCGCGCAGCGTTCGGTGGCGGTCACGCCATTGCCGTTGCGCACGAACAGGGGATCACCGAGCGCACCGCGCAGCCGCTCGACCGCGTAGCTGATGGTGGACTGGTTGACGTCGAGCCGCTTGGCGGCCGCCGAGAACGACCGCAAATCGTACACCAGCACCAGCGTCCGCAAGGTCCCGATGTCGATCGGATCGATCGAGGAATTGGCCGCCAAGTTGCACCTCCCGCCTTGCTGGCGGCCCAGCCTATCACGATGTCATTGAATATTTCGATGATTGATATCGAGCCCATCGAATTGAGCGATTGCGTCGCCTGGCGCTAGGCTTCGCAAAAAAGCGCCCCGGGAGGACCAATGACCAGCACCGTGCCCATCGTCACCGACATCGCGTATCAGGATCTGCTCGACGACCCCTATCCGACCTTCCGCCGCCTGCGCGAGCTGGCGCCGGCGGTGTTCGTCGAGGCCGCGAAGCTGACACTGGTGACGCGCTTCGACGACATCGTGCGGATCGAGCGCGACCCGGCGACCTACTCAGCCGACAATCCGACATCGCTGGTCAACAAGGTGATGGGGCCGACCTTCATGCGCAAGGACGGCGCCGAGCACGCGATCGGCCGCAAGGCGATCGAGCCCTCGTTCCGCCCGGCCACGATCAAGGAGTATTGGGCGCCGAAATTCACCGCCATCGCGGAAACGCTGATCGATGATTTGTCCGCGGCCGATGAGGCCGATCTGTTTGCGGCACTTGCCGCGCCGATGGCTTCGCTCAGCCTGATGGCGATGATCGGCTTTCGCGCGATGCCGTGGCAGACCCTGGCCGACTGGTCGCAGGCACTGATCGATGGCGCGGGCAATTACGCCGCCGATGCCGAAATCGAGCGCAAGGCGATGCAGGCCAGCGCCGATGTCGACGCCGCGATCGACGCGGTGCTCGACGATCACCGCAGCCACCCCAACCCCTCGATCCTGTCCTCGATGGTCAACGCCGATCCGCCGATGCCGATCGAGGGCATCCGCGCCAACATCAAGGTGATCATCGGCGGCGGACTGAACGAGCCGCGCGATGCGATCTTGACCCTCGTGCTCGGTCTCCTGCAAAACCCGGCGCAGCGGGACAGCGTGCTGGCGAAGCCTGAGCTATGGCCGGCCGCGCTCGAGGAAGCGGTGCGCTGGATCTCGCCGATCGGCATGTATCCGCGCCGCGTCACCCACGATGTCGATCTTTCCGGCACTAGGCTGCCCGAGGGCCTTCAGATCGGGCTCTGCGTCGGCGCCGCGAACCGCGACGGCAATCGCTTTTCGGCGCCCGATTGTTTCGACGTGACGCGACCGAAGCAATCGCATCTGGCGTTCGGCGCCGGACCGCACTTCTGCGCCGGCACCTGGGTGTCACGGCTCACCGTCGGCAAGATCGTGGTGCCGATGCTGTTCGACCGCTTGCGCAATTTGCGCCTCCGCGCGGAGACGCCGCCTGTGGTCCGCGGCTGGGTGTTCCGCGGACCGGTGACGCTGCCGGTGCGATGGGATGCGTGAGCCGGCGCCAAGACCAACGCTCACCGTCATTGCGAGCGAAGCGAAGCAATCCATCTCTCCACTCGTTGAGCAATGGATTGCTTCGTTGCTTCGCTCCTCGCAATGACGTTCGAGGAGTGATGCCAGTAGCGAGCCTTACGCCGCCAGCGCGTCCTCCACGATCTTCACGAAGTACGACGTCCCGAACACGATCGCCTCGTCGTTGAAATTGTAGGCGGGGTGATGCAGGCCGGCGCTGTCGCCGTTGCCGCAGAAGATGAAGGCGCCGGGCCGCGCTTCCAGCATGTACGAAAAATCCTCGCCGCCCATCAGCGGCGGCATCGCATGCACGTTGCCATCGCCGGCGACTTCCTTGGCGATGCGGGTCGCGAATTCGGTCTGCGGCGCGTGGTTGACGGTGACGGGATAGCCGCGCTTGTAGTCGAGATCGATCCGCGCGCCGGTCAGTTGGGCCACGCCCTTGACCACTTCACCGATGCGCTTCTCGATCAATTGCCGGACCTCCGGGGTCAGGGTGCGGACGGTGCCGCGCAAGACCGCGGTCTGCGGAATCACGTTGCGGGCATTGCCGGCGTGGAATTCGCAGATCGAGATCACGGCGGAATCCAGCGGATCGACGCTGCGCGACACGATCGACTGCAGCGCGGTGATTAGTTGCGCGCCGACCATCACCGAATCGATGCATTTATGCGGCCGCGCGGCGTGGCCGCCGAGGCCTTCGATGTTGATATTGACCTCGTCGGTGGACGCCATGATCGGGCCGGAGCGGATCGCGAACGAGCCGATCGGAATCCCCGGACCGTTGTGCATGCCGTAGACCTGCTGGACGCCGAAGCGGTCCATCAGGCCGTCCTTGATCATGGCGGCCGCACCGGCGCCGCCCTCCTCGGCCGGCTGGAAGATCACGACCGCATCGCCGGCAAAATTGCGCGTCTCGGCGAGATAGCGCGCCGCGCCGAGCAGCATCGCGGTGTGGCCGTCATGGCCGCAGGCGTGCATCTTGCCTGGCGTCTTCGAGGCGTAAGGCAGGTTGGTTTCCTCGTGGATCGGCAGCGCGTCCATGTCGGCGCGCAGGCCGATCACCTTGACCTCGCCCTTGGCCGCTCCCTTCTTGCCCTTGATGACCCCGACCACACCGGTCTTGCCGAGCCCGGTTACGACCTCGTCGCAGCCGAATTCTCGCAGCCGGTCCGCCACGAATGATGCAGTGCGGTGCACATCGTAGAGCAGTTCGGGGTGTTCATGGATGTTGCGGCGCCAGGCTTGGATATCGGGTTGCAGATCGGCGACGCGGTTGACGATGGGCATGAGAATTCTGGCCTCAGAGGTTAGACGTAAGTCCTCTCTAGCATGCAAGAGGCGGTCCACCCAACAGATGTGGCATGCCTCGGGCCTGGGGCCCGCATTCGCAAATGGGATGCCGAGTATTCCCCGGCGTAGGGCCGAGTGACCTTACGTCCGTTTGCCAATGTCCGGCCTGAGGGGATCGCATCCGACCAAAGCCTAATAGTGCCGGGGATATCTCATGCGGATACTACTTGAGGTTTCCGCACCGAAATCCTCCTCGAAGAAGGGCGCGGCTGCATGACGCCGGATCAAGCGGTCTTGTTCTCCACCATCATCCTACTGGTGCCGATGGGCTACTTCCTGCTCGCGGCGCCGGCGTTCCTGCTCGTGAAGCTCGACGTCCCGCCCGTCACCCGCCTGCTGCGCGGCATGTTCAATGCCTACTTCCTAGTGCTGACGGTCTCGGGTGTGATCGGGACGCTCGCCTTCGCCGCGGCGGGCCGGCCGGCTGTCGCGCTTGGCATCGCCTTGATCGCGGCCTTCGCGGTGCTGGCACGCCGATGGTTTCTGCGGCGGCTCGACGCCGAGGCGGACGCGCGCGACTCGGGCGATCCGACCGCGGTGCGGCGGCTACGCCGGCTGCATTGGGGCGGAATGCTGTGCAATGCGGTTCAGGTGTTTGTTCTGGTCGGCAGCATTCCCTATATGGCGCCGCTGCCTTGATCGGATTTTGCTCCGCTTAGGGCGCGGACGATTGGAAGCCACGTCCGCTTTGCCCCTGAAGCGCGGCGCAGAGCAATATCCCGCTTCGCGACGGCGAGCCCGCCCGCTATGCGTCGCCTTTCCGATGCGGGTCGTATTTCGAAAGCACGTCCTTGAGGTAATCCCGGCTCTTCCATTCCGGTGCGGGCGGCTCGTAGCCGGGCCGAGGAACGAACGGATTGGCCGGGGCATCCGCTGACGTGCTCATCAGGTCCGGAATGTAGCGCGGGCAATTCGGAAAGATTTCGCATTTGACGCGCACGACAAGCTTCGCGCCATGGTTCCGGGCAAGCGTTTCCGCGCTGTCGTCGATCGTTGCCTTGCCCCGGATGCGCGCGCGAAACGTCTTGCCGTCGAGGCGCACAAACAGCAACCCGACGTTCGGGTTGCGGTGAATGTTGCCGAGCGTGCGGTACATGTTGTTGCCGTCATACTCAGGATATTCGAGCGTGTCGGGCCCGGTGATCTTCACAAAACCGGGATCGCCACAACGCATCGAACAATCGACGTTGTCCTGATAGCTCGTCGCAATGAAAAAGAACCGCGTCTCCTCGATGAGCTTGCGCTCCTGGTCCCAGAATTCGAAGTGCAGGCGATGCTTCTCGAGACCGTCGGCGACGCGACGGCCGTCGAAGCGGTCCTGCAATTCACGCATTCCGTCGTGGTAGAAAGGGGCGCGGACCGGGTCTGCCACGTGACTTCTCCAACAAGTTGATCAATCTATCTGCGAGTCTTGGCACGCCCAGATTGTTCGGCTGAGCGACAGTGAATTTTCTGCGCCTGCCCGGCCGCAGGCGGCTAGTTTCCCTTCGCCTGCCGGTCGAACGCGCTCAGCACGGCCAGCGTCATGGCCTCGACACCGGTCTTGATGGTGGGCTCCGGCACCGGCGCGAACAGCGGCGAATGATTGCTCGGCAATGGCGGGCCGTTGCCCGCTCGGGCTGCGGCGACGCGCTCCGGCTCATAGACACCGATGTTGAAGAACATCGACGGCACCCCGGCACTGACGAATTCCGAATAATCCTCGCTGGGCGTGCCCGGCGGCGAGGTTGCGAACTTGTCGCCAAACGCCGCCTTCAGCACCTTTTCCGCGGTGCCGACCACGTCCGGATCGTTCATCACGGCCTTGGTTCCTTCGGCCAGGTTGATCTCGGGCTCCGGCGCATTCGACATCGCGGCGACCGCCTTTGCCGTCCGCTCGATGCCTGCAAGCATCTTGGCGCGCACCTCCGGCTTGAAGGTTCGAATGGTGCCGAGCAGCACCACATCATCAGGAATGATGTTTGACGCGGTGCCGCCGTGAATTGCGCCGATGCTGACCACGCCGAATTCGGTCGGGTCCTTTTCGCGGCTGATCACGCTCTGAACATCGACGACAAAGCGCGCGGCCATCATCACTGGGTCAATCGTCGCCTGCGGCACGGCACCGTGTCCGCCGCGACCATGGAATTTAATGTAGAGGCCATCGGCGGCAGATGAGCCGATCCCGACGCGATAGCGCACCGTTCCGTAGGCGAACGGGCCGTCGTGCAGGGCGAAGCCGAAATTCGGCTTTGGAAACCTCGTGAACAGACCATCCGCCAGCATCGCCTTGGCGCCCGCCACGATCTCTTCAGCCGGCTGGGCGATGAACATCAGCGTACCGTGCCATTGGTCTTTCAGGCCGACCAGCGTCTTGGCCGTCCCCACCCAGCTCGCCATGTGGACGTCGTGGCCGCAGCTGTGCGCCACGAAGGTTTCCCGTCCCTGCCATGTGGTCTTGTCGTGGCTGGCATAGGGAAGGCCGGTCTTCTCTTCCATTGGCAGCGCATCGAGCTCGGTGCGCACCATGATGGTGGGGCCCTCGCCGTTCCTGTAGATCGCGACCAGCCCGGTCTTGCCGACATGCTCCGTCACCTCGAAGCCCAGCGCCCGCATTTCGGCAGCCAGCTTGGCGGCGGTCTTCTCCTCCTGAAACGCGATCTCGGGGTGGGCGTGAAGGTCCTTGTAGAGCGCGTCGAGTTTCGGATAGTCGGTCTCGACCGATTTCTCGATTGCACCCTTCAGCGCGACGACATCCAGTTCGGCATTGGCCCGTAGCGGCAATGAAGTGCAGAGCGCGGCGGACGCAAGCAGCGTGAGAACAATCTTGTTCATGGCAATCGCTCCAATTCGGCCTCCCGGCCTGCGTATGACCTCATTCCGGCAATCCCGCCTTCCGAAGGCCCTCAATCAGCAGCTTCGCATTTGATTGCCCACCGCGAGCGACCCATTCTGATATCGTAAAGGTGGGCTCTACCTCAAGCAGACGTAACGCCGCCTCACGGGCCTCAGCGTCACGTCCGAGGTGAGCAAAGGCGGATGCAAGACAGCGGTAGGCCGGCGAAAAAGAGGGATTGTGGCGTTGGGCTTTCTTCCCTGCGACGATGGCCTCGTCAAAGCGACGAAGCTCAATCAGGGCGTGCGCCATGCCATTGAAGGTCAAATGTAGCCGTAGGTCTACCGGGCTCATACGCATAGCACGTTCAAAACTTCGGATCGCTTCTTCCTGCAGCCCCGCGACTCTGTAGACCCAACCTCTGTTGGCCCATGCGGGATATGAGTTTGGGTTGAGCGAGACTGCGCGGTCTGCGATTTCAATCGCACTTTCGCAATCGCCGACAAAATATGCCGAGATGAGGCTGACAAATGCCAACGTGTCTGGATCACTGTCGTCGATGCTCAATACCAAGCGAAGGAGCCGAATTGCTTCCTTCCTCTCGAATTGGGGATCGACAGCGTAGCCCCAAAGGACATTGTTCATATGAGAGACACCGGCCAAAGCAGCGGCTCGGCCGAACCCAGAATCGAGCTCCAAAGCGCGTTGCGTCAGTCTTATCGCCTCAGCCAGCCCTGCTCGGGTTGTCATATAGAAATGTTGCAGGGCTCGCAGATAAAAATCGTACGCGGTGAGGTTCTCCGGTCGCCGCCGCGTCGCCATTGCGATTTCTGTTTGAAGCAATTCCGGCTGGATCTCGCAGACCACAGCGGCGGTCACTTCGTCCTGGAGAGCAAAAATATCCGTCAGGTCACGCTCGAATCGGTCCGCCCAAACGTGCGCGCCCGTCACGGCATCAATCAACTGACCCGTGACGCGGACTCTCCCCGACGCCTTGCGCACAGAGCCCTCGAGGACGTAGCGCACGCCAAGTCTACGTCCGACTTCCTTGATGTCGACGGCCCGGCCTTTGAACGTGAAGCTCGAATTGCGGGCAACTACGAACAGCGATTTGAACCGCGAGAGCGCGGTGATGATCTCCTCCACCAAGCCGTCAACGAAATACTCCTGCTCCGGGTCACCGCTCATGTTCTGGAAGGGCAGCACCGCGATGGAAGGCTTGTCGGGCAGCGGCAAACATTTTCCGATCTCGGCGGTTGTCGCCCCGAGCGAACATACGGCCGAGCGCACCGCATAGATCCGCACCGGCCTGTCGATGTTCTTTAGCGATCTTTCCCCTATGTCGTCGAACGAGAACGCGAGCTTTCCCCGCACCTGACGAAACGCGTCTTCGCTGAGGCACACCACACCCGGTTCGCACTCGCTCTCGATCCGCGCAGCGACATTGACGCCATCGCCGAAGATATCGTCGCCATCGATTATGATGTCGCCTACGTTGATGCCAATGCGGAAGGTGATCTTGGGATCGGCTTCGCTATTCCGCTCCGCCATCTTGTCCTGTACCACCACGGCGCAGGTCACGGCCTCCATGGCGCTGGCAAACTCGACCAGCATGCCGTCGCCGGTGGTTTTGACAATGCGGCCCCTGTGTTCGGCGATTGCCGGATCTACCACCTCGCGACGGTGTGCTTTCAAGGCCGCCAGTGTACCGACTTCATCGGCCCCCATCAGGCGCGAGTAGCCGACGACATCCGCCGCCAGTACCGCTGCCAGTCTCCGCTCCACGCGTTCGCCCACAAGCAGAGCTCCCGGCCGATCGATCTGGGCGCATGAAAGCATAACTGCTCGTTCTCATCCAGTAGCGCTCCAAGAGATCCCACCTAGCCCGAGGTGAGCATCTGGCTGCGGATCTCCTGTGCGGTGCGGCGCAGCGGCAGCAGAAATTTCTTGCGCGCGCCGGCCTCGCTGACCGTGCCGGAAATCGTGTTGACGCTGAGCGCCGCGACCACCGTACCGGCCGGATCGCGCAACGGCACGGCGATGCCGCAGATCGCCGGATCGAGCTCACCATCGACCCAGGCGTAGCCGCCGCTCTCGACCCGCGCGAGCAATTCGCCGAGCCGCTCCGGATCGGTCACCGTCCGCGGCGTGACCTGCCTGAAGCCGCCGGTCGCAAGATAGGCCTCGCGGGTGCCGGCCGGCAGCGCCGCGAGCATCACGCGGCCGAGTGACACCAGATGCGCGGGCAGCCGGCTGCCGACACCGAGATTGGCCGACAGGATCCGCCGCGCCGGCAGGCGTAGCGCATAGACGATCTCGTCCTCGTCGAGCACCGCCATCGCGCAGGACTCGCCGATCTCGTTGCGCAAATTCTCCAGCGCGCGCTGCGCATGCGCCCAATAGGGCAATGCATTGAGATAGGACAGGCCGAGCCCGAGCGCGCGCGGCCGCAAGCTGAAATAGCGTCCATCCGAGGCGCAATATTTCAGCGCCACCAGGGTCGCGAGGATGCGGCGCGCGGTGGCGCGGTTGAGATCGGCAGTATCGGCGGCCTCCGCCAGCGTATGCCGGCCCGGCGGTTTGCCGAGCGCCTCGATGATCGAGAAACCGCGCGCGATCGCGCGCACGAAGCCGTCGCTCTCTTTGCTCATGGCGTCATCTTGGTGGGGGCGTCGTTCTGCTCTTCACATCGCAGCCCGCATGGCTGCCTGCACATGACGCGGCGCTGCCCGCTTGTCAGGGGCTCCCGACCGCGCTAGCGTCAATTCACCTAGCGAATTAAATGTTCGCCTAGCGAACTGAATAGCAGGAGGATCCTCGATGGCGCAAGCAGAAAGTTCTGCGGCCACCCCGTTCGAAACCGATTTCTGGAAGGACGCGAAACTGCGCAAGGTGTGGGACGACATTGTCCCCGGCGAACCGCGCAAGACACTGCCCTACCTGCTCATGCAGGACGCGATCGCGCTGTACTGCCGTGCGGTCGGCGAGACCAATCCGCTCTATCTCGACGAAGCGGTCGCGAAGGCCGGGCCCTATGGCGGACTGATCGCGCCACCCGCGATTCATATCCTCTTGATGTTCGCCTGCACCCCGGCCGACGACTGGATGCGTTCGCCCGGCACCGTCAATGCCGGGCAGTCATGGAGCTACAACATCCCTGCCCGCCCCGGCGACACCATCACCCTGCGGGCCCGCGCGCTCGACAAGTTCATCAAGCGCGAGCGGCTGTTCGTGGTGCACGACAACGTCTTCTTCAACCAGCATGGCGACGTGATCTGCTCGGGTCGCGGCCAGACCATCCGCCCGATGTAAGGAGGATCACGATGACCACAGCGAATTTCGACGCTCTCAAGGCCGGCGACACCATCGACGGCCCCGCCTTCGCCGTCTCGCGCGAATCGATCCGCCTGTTCTGCGATGCATCGCTCGACTACAACCCGCTGCATCTCGACGACAACTACATGAAGGGCGATTTCGGCAAGACCAATTTCGGCGGCATCATCATGCACGGCATGAACAATTTCGGCCTGATCTCGCGTATGCTGACCGACTGGGCGCTGCCCGCGGGCGCGATCCATCGCAGGCTCGAGACGCGCTGGCTGAAGCCGGTGAAGCCCGGCGACACCATCCGACCCGCCGGCACCATCAAGGCCAAGCAGACGACCGCGAAGTCGCGCTGGGTGCTGGTCGACGTCGCCGTCCAGAACCAGCGCGGCGAGACGGTCGCGGCCGGCGAAGCGATGCTGGAGTTTTCGGCGAAATAGCGAAGGACACTCGCGGCGAAGTCCAATTCGCCTCGCCCCGCGTGCGGGGAGAGGCCGGAATGCATCGCGAGATGCATTCCGGGTGAGGGGGAGTCTCCGCATGCCTAGCTCTCTTTGACTATGCGGAGACAGCCCCTCACCCCAACCCTCCCCCCGTAAGAACGGGGCGAGGGAGCGCGCTGCCGTCGCCGCACTAACGAACAATCACAATAATCACTGAGGAGACTTTCATGCAGGATGCGGCCCAATCGCGGCTCTATCGACGAATCGCCTGGCGCCTGATCCCGTTCCTGCTGGCTTGCTACACAGTGGCGATCATCGATCGCTTCAACATCGGCTTTGCCAAGCTGCAATTCCTGCACGACCTCAACATCGATGACGCGGTGTTCGGGCTTGCCGCCGGCATCTTCTCGGTCGGCTATGTCGCGCTCGAAGTGCCGAGCAATCTGCTGCTGGTCAGGATCGGCGTGCGCAAGACGCTGCTGCGGATCATGCTGCTGTGGGGCACTGTCACGGTGCTGCTCGCGCTGGTGCAGAACCAGTATCACCTCTATCTGCTGCGCTTCCTGCTCGGCGCCGCCGAGGGCGGCTTCTTCCCGGGCATCCTGTATTACTTGACGCTGTGGTTTCCGGACCGCGTGCGCGGCCGCATGACGAGCTTGTTCGTGATGGCCGTGCCGCTCGGCGGCGTCATTGCGGGACCGTTGTCGGGCCTGATTATGGATCACATGCAGGGCGTCCATGGCCTGCACGGCTGGCAGTGGCTGTTCATCCTCGAAGGCGTTCCCGCCGTGCTGCTCGGCATCGCCGCATATCTTACTCTCGCCGACGGGCCAGATGCCGCAGCCTGGCTCAGCGCCGACGAGCGACGGCGGGTCGCAAGCGATCTCGCGCGCGATCGCGCCGCCGTCCCTGACACGACAAGCAGCTTCGCGGCCGCGCTGCGCGAGCCGCGCGTCTATCTGCTCGCCTTCATCTATTTCGCGTTCTTCTGCTCGCTCAACACCATCCTGTTGTGGATGCCGACGCTGCTCAAGCGCGTCGGCGTGGCGACCACAACCGAGATCGGCTGGCTGAGCGGCGCGATTTCGGTGGCGTCGGCGATCGGCATGGTCGCGATCGGCTACAGTTCCGATCGCACGCGGGAACGGCGCTGGCACGTGGTCGCTTGCGGCCTCGTCGCGGCGGCGTGCTTCATCGCCCTGCAGGCCGCGCAGGGCAGCATCCTGCTGACCGTAACCCTGCTGGCCATCGCCTCGATCGGCATCTTCGCGATTCTCTCGCTGTTCTGGACCATTCCGAACGCGATGCTGGAAGGCAGCGCCGCGGCGGGCGGCATCGCGCTGATCAGCGCGATCGGCTCGTTCGGCGGCGCGGTGTGCCCTGCCCTGATCGGCTGGATGAATGTCGCAACCGGGAGCATCTACGCACCGCTCGCCCTGGTCGGCGCGCTGCTCGCTGTCGGTATGCTGACGCTGATCCTCTGCGTGCCGCGGCCTGGCCCCGAGGTCACATTCGCGGAGCCCAGCCGTCCCTGATCATCCAGCGCAAGCCCGGCGCCGTCGGCCGGGCTTGTCTCGACTGGCTGCGTCTGACTAATAGGAGCCCAACAGAAGACGCTTGCCGGGAACGAAGACATGCCGCGAAGGCTCGAGGGTGATTTCGACTACATTATCGTCGGCGCAGGCACGGCGGGCTGCATCATGGCCAACCGCCTGTCGGCCGATCCGAAGAAGCGCGTGCTGCTGCTGGAAGCCGGCGGCAAGGACAACTGGATCTGGTTTCACATCCCGGTCGGCTATCTCTTCGCGATCGGCAATCCGCGCTCGGACTGGATGTTCAAGACCGAGGCGGAGCCAGGTCTCAACGGCCGCGCGCTCGCCTATCCGCGCGGCAAGGTGATCGGCGGCTCGTCGGCGATCAACGCCATGATCTCGATGCGCGGCCAGGCCGCCGACTACGATCACTGGCGGCAGCTCGGCCTCACCGGCTGGAGCTATAGCGACGTGCTGCCGGCATTCAAGCGGCTGGAGGATCACTTCCTCGGCGAGAGCGAGCATCACGGTGTGGGCGGCGGCTGGCGCATCGAGGCGCCGCGGCTGTCGTGGCAGATCCTCGATGCGGTCGGCGATGCCGCCGAGGAGATGGGCATCAAGCGCATCCCGGATTTCAACACCGGCGACAACGAGGGCACCAGCTACTTCCACGTCAACCAGAAGCGTGGGCGGCGCTGGTCGTCGGCGCGCGGCTTCCTCAAGCCGGTGCTGAACCGCAGCAATCTCAGGCTCGAGACCGACGTGCTGGTCGACCGCCTGATCATCGAGAGCGGCAGCGCCGCCGGCGTCGAGTTCCGCCAGGGCAATGAGACGGTAGAGGCGCGCGCCAAGGGCGAAGTGATCCTCTGCGCCGGCTCGATCGGCACCACGCAGGTGTTGCATCGGTCCGGCATCGGCCCGGCCGAATGGCTGTCGCCGCTCGGCGTCGACATCGTGGCTGACGTGCAAGGCATCGGCCATAATCTGCAGGACCATCTGCAGCAGCGCGCTATCTACAAGGTATCGGGCGTGCGCACGCTGAACGAGACCTACTACAATCTCGTGCGCCGCGGCCTGATGGGCCTCGACTACGCATTCCGTCGCCGCGGCCCGCTGACCATGGCGCCGTCGCAGCTCGGCATCTTCACGCGCTCGGACGAGACGCGCTCGCGCGCCAACATCCAGTTCCATGTGCAGCCGCTGTCGCTGGACAAATTTGGCGACCCGCTGCATCGGTTCCCCGCGATCACCGTGAGCGCCTGCAACCTGCAGCCGACCTCGCGTGGCACGGTGCGGATCCGCTCGACCGCGCCCGACGACAAGCCGTCGATCGCGCCGAATTACCTCTCGACCGAGGACGACCGCCAGGTCGCGGCCGACGCGATCCGCACCACGCGCAGATTGATGAAGCAGAAGGCGCTGGAGCAATATCATCCCGAGGAGTTCCTGCCCGGTCCCTCGGTCGGCGACGATGACGCCTCGCTCGCCAAGGCCGCCGGCGACATCGGCACCACGATCTTCCACCCCGTCGGCACCGCGAAGATGGGAACGGCCAACGATCCGATGGCCGTGGTCGACGAGCGCCTGCGCTTCTACGGCCTCAACGGCCTGCGCATCGCGGATGCCTCCGTGATGCCGACCATCACCTCCGGCAACACCAACACGCCGACCGCGATGATCGCCGAGAAAGCCGCGGCGATGATCCTGCAGGATGCGCGATAGAACGACGATGAACTCCAGCAAGCGCATTCTTGTTGGCGATGCCGGCGCGCAGATCGCGCTGGCACGATGGGGCGAGCCGGCCTCCGGCAAGCCACCGGCGCTGCTGCTGCACGGCACCGGCTTTGTCGCCGAAGTGTGGACCGAGGTCGCCGAGGCGCTCGCCGCCGACTACACCGTCTATGCGCTCGATCGCCGCGGCCATGGCCTGAGCCACAAGCCGGCGGCCGAGCGCTATCAGTTCCAGGATTTCGCCGACGATGTCTGCATGGTGGTCGAACGCCTCGATCTCCGTGACATCTACGGCATCGGTCACAGCGCCGGCGCGACCGACCTGATGCTCGCCACGAAGCTGATGCCGGACCGCTTCTTGCGGCTGTTCGTGACGGAGCCGACCGCGATGGATCCGCGCACGCCGCGGAGCGGCGGCCTGAGCGAGATCGCGAACGCATCGGTGCAAGGCGTGTTGCGTCGCCGCGCCGAATTCGACAATTCCGACGATTTGTTCCGGCGATTGCGCGCCGCGCCGGCGTTCGCGCCGTGGACCGAGCCCTCGCTGTGGGCCTATGTCCGTCACGGCTTTGCGCGGCTCGACGATGGCCGCATGCGGCTGCGCTGTACGCCCGAGATCGAGTCGGCACTGCTCGGGCCGATCTTCCAGGCCATGGAGCAGATCTACACCGGCGATGCGCGCGGCAATCCGTTCCCGTGGTTCTCCGAGATCGCCTGCCCGATCCGCATCGCCACGGCCGAACAGTCATGGCCAGTCTACAAGGAGATGGCCGACCGCGCCGCCGCCCTGATCCCGCACGCCAGCCGCTGGAGGTTCGACGGCGTCGGGCATTGCGTCGCGCAGGAAGCGCCGGACCTAATGGTTGCGGCGATCAGAACGTTTGCCGAGCGCGCGGGCCGCGACACCTTCTCATAGGCGCGCTACGTTCGCATCGACCTCGAAAGCCGAAGCGAGATGGGTCCAGGCCAGGTTTGGGCTGGACCTGGACGATACTGACCAGTTGCGCGCCGATGGCAGCCGAACGTCACGTCATCGTCGATCGTCGAGTTGCTTCACCGAATAGACCGGTGCGCGCACCGGCTGGATCGTCAGCCGATAGGCGATCAGGTTGGTGCCATCAAATGCTTCAAGCAAATAGCCGCAAACGGGACAGTGATACTCACCTTTGGCGCCGGGTTCGGACCACAGCTCCAACCGCCGGAAACCTGCGCCACAGCACGCGCACGTTACATCCGCTTTCCGCACGTTCGTTCTCTCCCCGAGGCGATGCCAACTGTGCAAGAACACGGCCAAAGCGATCGAGATTGGAGAGACGCCCCGCAGAATGTTGCCTGCGAGGCTGATGTCTCCGAGCCCGTCCTCATCATCGCCGCTGCAAATCGCGGGGTTCCGGCGCCACAGAACACCTCGGATCGAGGTTGGTTCAACTATTCCGACTGCGCACGGCCGCAAGCGAAAAAACGTTGGTGAACTCGGCAATGGATGGGGCTGTCGCCTGACTGAGAGGTGACACGACAAGTCACGTAACCTCCGAAGTCCGGCATTCTAAGCAGGGCCGCTTCGACAGCAAAGTGCAGATTGTGCCGGAGGAGATTTGAAAGCAGGCGCCTGTCGCGGTTGCGCGAAGGCGCCCGCGGAACCCGGCATCTCGAACGCGATTGCGTTCCGTTGATCTACGTCAACCCGGCGCCCTTGGCATGATGCTGCTTCAGGGTTCGCAACCTCGTCCGCTAGGGAGGACACGCCATGCTTCGTTGCATCCTCGCCGCTCTGGCAGTTCTGCTCCTCGTTGCTGTCTGCCTCGTTCCTGATGACGCCTATGCCCGCCGTGGAGGCGGCGGTTTCCGTGGCGGCGGAGGCGGCGGATTTCATGGCGGTGGGATGCGTGGCGGCGGCATGCATGCCGGTGCCGGAAGGATGCATGCCGGAAGGATCCATGGTGGAGGATATCGCGCCGCCGGCCGCCCGCGCCCCTCACACCCGATCGCCGGCCGTCCGGGCTATCCGGGCCGACCGATTGCAGGACGCCCCGGCCGCCCGGTCGCCGGCTATCCCGGTTATGGCGGCGGCTACTATCGACCAGGCTGGGGCTATGGTGCTGCTGCGGCGGCCGGCGCCGCGGCCGCGGCTGGCGCGTACTATGGCAGCTATGGCTACTACGGCAATCAGGGCTGCTATCATGATCGATACGGTCAAATGATCTGCCCGCAACAGCAGTATCAATACTGATCCGGCTGGGCAGTCGTTGGATGGATGATCAAACCGCAGCGTGCGATCCCGGCGGCACCATGTACAACGTCATGGCAAAGATCGCATAGATCAGCACGAGCAAGGCGCCAATGAACCATGCCGACCGTCCGCTATTGGTGATGAAGCAGGACGTCACGGAGGCGATCATGACCATCGTCACGGCACCCGGCCAGAACTGCAAGTCCATCGGCTTCGGACCGATGACATAGCTTAGAAGAACCAGCGCAGGCGCAACGAACAGGGCGATTTGCGAGGCGCTTCCGAGCGCGATGCTGACGCTCATGTCGAGCCGGTTCTTGCGCGCCGCGGAGAATGCCACGGCCATTTCTGCTGCGGCGCCGACCAGCGCGACGATGATGAAACCGACGAACGCCGGGCTCAATCCCAGCGTCTCGCCTGCTTTCTGCACCGAACTCACGAATATCTCGCTGACCAGGGCGACCAGCACCGTGACGGCGAGAAGCGTACCCAACGCAAGTCCGATCGGCCAGCCGGCGCCGCCGGTCTCGCCGTGCTCCTCGCTTGCGAACAGCTCCTTGTGGGTCTTGAGCGAGAACAGCAGGCCCAGCCCGTAGGCACTCATCAGCAGCACGGCGAGGCCTGTGCTGAGAGCGAGCGCCATGGCTTGGCCGCCTGCCGGATCAAGGTCGGCGACGGCTGAGGGGGCGAGCAGCGCAATCGTGGCCATCAGCAGCAACGCCGCGTACATCCTCCCGCCGGCTCGATTATACTCCTGAACATGATGGCGGAGCCCACCGAGCAGGAACGATGCGCCAAGCATGAAGAGCGAGTTGGTGACGATGGCACCGGCGATCGATGCCTTGACCAGCATGTATTCTCCGGCGTGTAACGCTGCGATCGCGATGATCAGCTCGGTCAGATTTCCCAAGGTTGCGTTGAGCAAGCCTCCGATCGCATCGCCCGTTTTCTCCGCGACGCTCTCCGTCGCGTGGCTGAGAAGGGCAGCCAATGGCACGATGGCCAGGACAGCGAGCACAAACAGCGCCGTATGGGCGGACGGAGCTGCCGTTTCGACCGCCAGCACGATCGGTACGAAGATCAACATCCAGAGCAGTGGATTATGTCGTATTTCCTTGAGCAGAAGGTGCATGGTACCGCCCGGTCGAAACGACTTGGACAGCACCTTTTGATCACCACGGACCGCTCGATCTTGATCTAGCTCAATCCGTCACCGTCGTCCCACCGGCCACCGCTGAGCCACGCCGGCCTACGCGAAGTCCCGCGGCATTTCCCGAACGGTCAGAAGTGCGTCCATATTTCCCTTTGACATAGATCAACCCGCGGCTGACCAGATCGTGTGTCTCTTCTCGCGGACATCCGCGATAGCAGCTCAGGAGTTTGCAATGACGAGGAACGCAGCCGCCGTAGCGATTGCATTTTTGGTGACAACCTCGTCTCTCGCCTTCACAGCAGAGACATCCCCGACTGTCGGCGTAGCGTCACCCAGCGCCGCCGACCTCAAGAGCCTGACCGACATGCGCGTCGGCATCGTCAAAGCCGCCCTGCAACTCACCCCCGATCAGGAGAAGTACTGGCCGGCGATCGAGGATGCGATCCGCACGCGGGCGAAAAATCGGCAGGCCCGGCTGGAGCGGATTGCCGAATTGCACGAGAACGGTGCGATGGACGGCCTTCATGACGGCAATCCGGTCGAGATGATGCAACGCAGGGCGGACCGGCTGATTCAGCGCGGGACCGACCTCAAGAAGCTCTCCGATGCCTGGGAGCCGCTGTACAAGACATTGAGCGATGACCAGAAGCGAAGGATGGCCTTCGTGTCGTTCGCCGTCATGCGCGGCATGCGAAATGCGATCGAGCAGCACGGCGGTCCGGAAGACGAGGACGAATAGGCCCTGGATGGCGCAGTGCTGTTCGCACAACATTCCGCAGCGCCGGGTTGCCTTGCCGAGGCTTCTCAAGCGTTCGGGCCGCGACGTGACGTTCTTGCTGCCTCGTGCAGACGATCTCTTCAAGTTTCGCCTTCCGTCCTGCGTCGCTCTTCGCTTGCGAATTCCTGAAACACCACGGGAGTTGAAGCATGTACCGGCATATTCTCATTCCGACGGATGGATCGGAACTAGCGAAGCACGGCATCGCCCAAGGGATGGCGCTCGCAAAATCCATCGGAGCCAAGGTCTCCGTGATTTTCGCCGTGGAGCCGTTTTCGGAACTGACGGGGCATTTCCGCGAGACGATCGCCAACTATGCCGAGATGCGCAAGGAGCAGGCCACGAAAGCGCTGAACGACGCAGCGAATGCGGCCAGAGAGGCCGGCATTCCCTGCGAGACGGTGCTGGCGGAGAACGGACAACCCCACCAAGCGATTATCGCGGCGGCCGCGGACAGGGGTTGCGATCTCATCGTTATGTCGTCGCACGGACGCAGCGGACTCTCCGTGCTTCTGATCGGCAGTGTGACAAACAAGGTGCTGGCGCAGGCAAAGACCCCCGTGCTGGTTTGTCCGTGAATGATCGGGCGCTCGACGAATAAGAGCGTCAGCGCGCAGCGCCCGCCAAAAGAAAGCGCCGTCCCCTTGCGGGGACGGCAGAAGCCACTCACGCAGTACTGGAACGTTTATTAGTGTTCGCCATGGTGCTCGGCGTGATGCCGGCTGGCCTCGGTGTGGTGATGCTGGGCATGGCTGGCGTGACCATGGGCACTGTGGGCGTGATGCGCCGCCTTGTGGTGATCGCCGGCTTCGTGGTGCTTGGCGGCTTCGCGATGATGACGCGCCGCGTGTTCGTGGTGCTCGGCGGCCTTGTGGTGATGCTCAACGCCTGCGTGGTCGCTCATGAAGATCTCCCGGTGTGGCGAATGAAGTCTGCCATTCTTATGCAGGAGCGCTGACACTATGCTGACGGCTGCAAGACAGCTTTGTTGCGGCCGTTCATCTATGTTGCGGCGCCTCGCCATGTTGCGGCGCGCATCAGCGCCGCTGCGCCCGTCGGCGGCCGGTCATTCCTGCGACGGATAGCGCTCGATGGTCGGCAGCTCATGCACCGCTTCCATCCAGCGCAGTCGCTCCGCGACCTGGATATGCATCGTGGCCGGCACTGCATCGGGATCGTCATAGGTGCCGCTCTGAATGTCGATCAAGCCGGGCAACATGTTGCCATTGGTGTAGAAAAGCCCGGTGCCGCAATTCGCGCAGAAATGCCGTCGGCCATGCTCGGAGGACCGGTAGATGGTGGGCTGCCCCTTGGTCATCTTGACCATGCCTTCAGCGACCATCACCCAACCGACCATCGGCGCGCCGGCATGGCGTCGGCAATCGGTGCAGTGACACAGCGCATGGACGACTGGTTCCCCGGTCACCTCGTAACGAACCTCGCCGCAGTGACAGCCGCCGGTGACCTCCGATCAGTGGTTTGCCGGGGTCGATAGCGTTGCAGGCCCCACGCCTTCAATGGCGCATCTTGCCCTTGCGTCCACCTGTCGCGCCGGCCACATGGCTGCCCATGACGCCGTCGGCTTTCCGGCTCTCACGAAATCGTCATCCCGGCCCTCAACCCCCTCCAAAGCCGCGGGAATAAACCCTTAGGCCCGCCGATCACCTCCCCGGAAACCCAATCCTTGGGCCCATGGGAGACTTGTCATGAGCGGACACGATCACGATCACCACGATGAAGAGAAAGGCGTCAGCCGACGCAAGGTGCTGGAATGCATGACCTGGGCCGGCACCGGCGTACTCTGGACGGTCACCGGCGGCGTGCCGCATTCGCTCGGCATCGTCGGCTCGGCGGCCGCAGCTGAAGCTGCCACCGGCATGACCTTCATGCAGATCAGCGACAGCCATGTCGGCTTCGACAAGCCGGCCAACCCGAATGCCATCGGCACGCTTGAAGAGGCCATCAACAAGGTCCGGGCGATGCAGGTCAAGCCGTCCTTCATGATCCACACCGGCGACATCACGCATCTGTCGAAGGCATCCGAATTCGATGATGCCGACCGCATCATCTCGCAGGCCAAGCTCGACGTGCATTACGTGCCGGGCGAGCACGACTTCATCGACGAGGAGGTCAAGCTCTACAAGGAGCGTTACGGCAAGGGCACCAAGGGCCCGGGCTACTACTCCTTCGACGCCGGCGGCGTGCATTTCGTCGGCCTCGTCAACGTCGTCGACCTCAAGGGCGGCGGCCTAGGCAATCTCGGCAACGAGCAGCTGGAATGGCTCGAGAACGACCTCAAGGGCCGCTCGAAGTCGACGCCGATCGTGCTGTTCGCCCACATCCCGCTGTGGACGGTCTATCCGCAATGGGGCTGGGGCACCGAGGACGGCGCACGCGCGCTCGAATACGTCAAGGGCTTCGGCTCGGTCACCGTGCTCAACGGCCACATCCACCAGGTGATGCAGAAGGTCGAGGGCAACGTCACCTTCCACACCGCGCGTTCGACTGCCTTCCCGCAGCCGGCACCGGGTGCCGCCCCCTCGCCCGGCCCGATGAAGGTCGAGGATGCCAAGCTGCGCAGCATGCTCGGCGTCGCCAGCATCAACTTCAAGCAGAACAGCCAGCCGCTGGCGATCATCGACACGCCGTTGCAGGGCTAAGGGACGAGACCGATGAGTTCGATCAATCGACGCGACTTCGGTATAGCCGTGGTCGCAACCATGCTGCTTCCAGTCACGGCGGCCCGCGCCGAAGATACCGCGGTCCACATCGACAACTTCTCGTTCGCGCCGAACCCGCTCGACGTGAAGGTTGGGACCACCGTGACCTGGACCAACCGCGACGACATCCCGCACACCGTGGTGTGCGCGGGCAAGTTCCGCTCCAAGACCATGGATACCGACGGCACCTTCTCGTTCACCTTCACGGAGCCCGGCGAGTACAAGTATTTCTGCTCGCTGCATCCGCACATGACAGGCAGTATCAAGGTTGGGTAACGTGACCACCCATACAATCACAGCGATGCCCGGCCGGTGGCCCTCCGCCCCCGACCGGGCACAAGCCGTTTCTCGACATGCCGGGCAGGACACGATGGTTGTCAAAGCGTCGCAAGACGATCCCGAAAAGGCGCGGCGTTTCCGCGAAGCCGCGCTGCCGTACCTTGACGACGCCTACACCCTGGCACGCTACTTGTTGCGCGATGCCGCCGACGCCGAAGATGCGGTGCAGGAATGCTATCTGCGCGCCTTCAAGCATTTCGACAGCTACCGTGGACCCGCGATGAAGCCGTGGCTGTTCGCGATCCTGCGCAATGTCTGCCGCGCCGAATATGCCCGCCGCAAGACCGCCCCCACCGCGGTCGAGGAGCTGCCCGAGGGCGGCGATCAGACCCCGCTGTGGAATGAGGCGCCGGAGACACCGGAAAAGCAGCTGCTGCGCCGTTTCGACGGCGACACCGTGCGCAAGCTGGTCGCGGCGCTCGCCGAGCCGTTCCGCGAGACCTTTGTGCTCAGGGAAATCCAGAATCTTTCTTACCGCGAGATCGCCGATGTCGCCGCCGTGCCTGTCGGCACCGTGATGTCACGCCTCGCACGCGCCCGCGCCATGCTGCGATCGGCCTGGCTCGCGGAACAGGAGCAAGTGAAATGAACTGCGAGGAAGCCGAAGTGCTGGTCCACGCGCTGATCGACGGCGAACTCGACGCCGGCCATGCGCGCGAAGTGGAAGCCCATATCGAGGGTTGCGCGCATTGCGCCGCCCTGATGAAGGAGTATCAGGAGATCCGCCAGGCGATCGCCGAGAGCGACGTGCGCTACAAGGCGCCGCTCGAGCTGCGCCGCAAGATCGAGAAATCATTGCCGCAGCCGCAGGCGGCGCCGACCCGGCGCTCGGTGCTGCGCGGCTTCGCGATGGGCTCCGCCGTGTCGGCCATGGCCGCGACCGGCCTCGTCGCGATCGTGCTGCGCAATGACGACGAGCAGCGCGTCGAGAACGAGGTGGTGTCGGCGCATCTGCGCTCGCTGCAGGCCGGCCACCTCATCGACGTGGTCTCGACCGATCAGCATACGGTCAAGCCCTGGTTCAACGGCAAGCTCGACGTCTCGCCGCCGGTGATTGATCTCACCGCGCAGGGCTTTACCCTGATCGGCGGCCGGCTCGACTACGTCAACGCCCGCGAGATCGGCGCGGTGGTCTACAAGCGCCGCCAGCACGTCATCAATTTGTTCGTGGCGCAGACCGCGAGCACCGAACGGAAGTCGGCGAAGATCTCGACCTTGCAGGGCTTCAACATCCGGCGCTGGAGCGACCGCGGCCTGAATTACTGGGCGGTCAGCGACCTCGGCGCCGATGAGCTGACGGAGTTCGGCGACAAGTTCGAGAGCGCGATGCACGCCAACAAGGAAGGGTGAGTAAAACGGTCACGCCTCGTCATTGCGAGGAGCGACAGCGACGAAGCAATCCATGCCTCCGCTTTGGTGCGATGGATTGCTTCGCTTCGCTCGCAATGACCAAATCTTGTAGCCCGGATGGAGCGCAGCGCAATCCGGGAACAGTCTCGCAAAGATCGAGAACGCCGGATTTCGCTTCGCTGCATCCGGGCTACAGGATCGAACTCACGCCGACTTGCGCACCGCGTTGTCGACCAGCGTCTTGCCGAGCGACCAGATCGCGCCGGGCACCTTGTGGCTGCCGGCGATCACGTCGTCGAACGACTTCTCGATCCAGCCGCAATCCTCTTCGGTGATCATGAGCGGCGGCAGCAGCTTGATGGTGTGGAGGCCGTGGCCGGCGACCTGGGTCAGGATCTTGTGATCCTTGAACAGCGGCACCGTGATCAGCTGGCAGAACAGGCCCTTGTTGGCGGTCTCCAGCAGATTCCACGACGCCTTGAGCCGCAGCGATTTCGGCGGACCGAACTCGACGCCGATCATCAGGCCCTTGCCGCGGACTTCCTTCATCAATTCAAAGCCGGGCACCATGCGCGTCAGCGCAAGGCGGAGCTCGGCGCCGCGTTTGGCGGCGTTCTCGACGAGCTTCTCGGCCTTGATGACATCGAGCGTGGCGATACCGGCAGCCATCGCCAGATCGTTCTTGGCGAAGGTCGAACCGTGCACGACGGCGCGATCCATCTGGTTGAAGATCTTGTCGAAGATGTTCTTGCGCGTCAGCAGCGCGCCGATCGGCACGTGGCCGCCGGACAGTGCCTTGGCCAGCAGCACCATGTCGGGCTCGATGCCCCAATGCTCGATCGCGAGGAACTTGCCGGTCCGGCCAATGCCGGTCTGGATCTCGTCGGCGATGAACAGCGTGCCGTATTTGCGGCACAGCGCCAGCGCGCCGGGCAGGAACTCGTCGGTGGGCATGTTGACGCCCTTGCCCTGGATCGGCTCGACGATGAACGCGCCGACCTGGCGCGACGACAGCGCTTTTTCGAGCGCCTCGAGATCGTTGAAGGGGATCGCGGTGCAGCCCGGCAGCAGCGGCTCGAAGCCGCTGCGGAAATTCGAATCATCGGTCAGCGACAGCGCGCCGTAGGACAGGCCGTGGAACGAATGCCCGCAATAGACGATACCAGGACGGCCGGTGGCGCCGCGCGCGAACTTGATCGCCGCTTCGACGGTTTCGGCACCGGAATTGGCAAAAAACACCTTGTCCAGATATGGGACATACTCCAGAAGCCGTTCCGCGAGCACGCCGGCCAGCGTCGAGACGTCGAGCTGCACCAGATTCGGCAGATCGGCGTCGAGCACGCTCTTCAGCGCCTTGCGCAGGTCCGGATGATTGCGGCCAATCGCAAAAACGCCAAATCCGCTCAATAGATCGAGGTAACGA
Source organism: Bradyrhizobium sp. USDA 3240 (assembly GCF_054063295.1). Classification (NCBI taxonomy): domain Bacteria; kingdom Pseudomonadati; phylum Pseudomonadota; class Alphaproteobacteria; order Hyphomicrobiales; family Nitrobacteraceae; genus Bradyrhizobium; species Bradyrhizobium sp. USDA 3240. The sequence continues at coordinate 7,234,129 of NZ_JBSSGD010000002.1, read as the reverse complement.
GCCCCCTGACGATCGAAGAGGTATTGGCCTTGCCCCTTCTGGAAGCCGACGTCATAGCCGATGGTCTTGAGGACGCGAACGAGCTGCTCGTTGAGGTGACGCGTGTGCATGGCACCGCGCTGCCCCTCGCGCTCCACAAATATCTCGGAAACGTCTAAATTGGAACTTACCATTCGTTACATACGTCGGTTGATGGCCATCTCGTCAACTTAAAACGCTCGCTAGCGGCGTTTTGACCCCCGCTCGGATCGTCTAGATAAGCACAGGTTTGGACCATGTTGCACTGCCCAAGAACTTTCGCGCGTACAATAGCCTTTTCAGGTTTATTTTTGGCCACCGTATTATCACCGGCATTTGCAGCGGACCCGACCGGCGACTGGAAGGTCGCAGACGGTGTCGCCACCATCCGCGTCGCCCAGTGTAATGGCAACATGTGGGGTGCTGTGTCCTGGGAAAAAACCCCCGGCGGCAAGGATAAGAACAATCCTGATCCTGCGAAGCAAACCAGGCCGACGCTCGGTATGCCGATCCTGATCGACATGAAGAAGAAGGCCGGCACCGACGCGTGGGAAGGCCAAGTCTACAACGCGAAGGACGGCCAGCTCTACAGCTCAACCATCAAGCCCGTCGGCACCGATCAGCTCGAGATCCAGGGCTGCGTGCTCGGCTTCCTGTGCGGCGGCGAGACCTGGACCCGCGTCGGTCCGCCGATCCCCATGAGCGTCGCCGGCAACCCGCCTGTCGCCGGCAGCCCGGCAGCGAAGGGTGCCCTGCCCAAATCGGCAGCACCGCAGAAGACCACCGGCGCCGTGGCGCCTGCTGCCAAGCCGGGTCAAAAGCAAGCAGCCAATGCCCCAGGCAGCGCCAATGCGTCTGCTGACGTCGTGGGCGATATCTGCCTGCTGCCGGACATCGCGCGACCGACGCACTAGCGGATGTGAGATCGCGCGCGAGAGCACAGATGCTCACGCGCGCCGGGATGACTGGATCGCTCGGTCTGAAATCACGGCTCGGGGGCACCTGCCGCCAAGCCGGATCGAAAACGAACCGCCTAGGCGTCAGGTGACGTCGTTGGCGATATCCTCCTCTTTGCCGACCTCGCGCGGCTTGCCCATCAGCGCCGGCTGGAACAGCAACACTGCCGCCAGCGTGGTGACGAGCGAGAGCGCGAGCAGCTTGCCCATGCTCGCGGTGCCGGGATGGCTTGACAGCCACAGGCTGCCGAACGCGGTCGCCGTGGTCAGCGCGCTGAAAAAGATCGCGCGCGTCAGGCTCGATTGCAGCAGGTTTGTCCTGCCCTGGCGCCACGCCGTGACATAGTAGATCTTGAACGCGACGCCGACGCCGAGCAGCAGCGGCAGCGCGACGATGTTGGCGAAGTTGAGCGGCAGCCCGATCAGCACGCAGATTTCCAGCGTGACGATGCCGGCAACCAGCAGCGGCACCAGCGTCAGCAACACGTCGACGACGCGGCGCAATGCCAGCCACAACAGCACGCTGATCGCCACAAGCGCCAGAATGCCGGCGTGAATGAATGCGTCGACGACGACATCGCCAGATTTCAGAATTGAAATCGGCCCACCGATCGCGGTCGGCTCGGCAACGAGCACAGCGTCGGCAAAGCGGCGCAGATTGTCGTTGTCGTTCGGATCGCCCTTCGGCTCCGCCTCGACGCGCATCAAGCCATCCTTGGTCTTCCAGCTCGCGACCAGTTCCGGCGGCAGGTTCTGCAACGTGACGGTCTGGGCCTGCAGCGTGTTCTTGAGCTGGTCGAATACGATCTTCATCGGTGCGACGAAGACATCCTGCGCCTTGTCGCGGATCGCCTGGTTCGAATCGGCGAGCTTCTGCAGGGCGTCGGCGAGCCGGCGCGCGGCAACCGCACCCGGCCCCTTGCTGTCGCCCGCGGTCCTGCGCAGGCTGTCGACCGAGCTCTTCAGCGACTCGACATTCTCCTGATCGGACGGCGCAGGATCGACCGAATCCGGATTGAGTGCCGGGTTGAGCGTCTTGGCCGCCTGCGCGATCAGCTTCAGCTTGGCCGGCTGGTCGTCAGGCACGAAGCTGTCGAGCGACACCACGCGCGACACTTCCGGCAGCTTCTCGAGCTTGGCCTCGATCTTCTTGGCGTCGGCTTCCGAGCGTGTCATCACATTGATGGCGTTGGCGCCGGTGTTCGGATCCTTCCGCAAGTCGAGGAAGGTCGCGATCGATTCCACCTTCGCGCTGCGCAGGTTGATCGGGTTGAAGTCGAACTTCATGTAGTGGAGCAGTGGCAAACCAGCGACGGAGATCAGGATCGTGCCGACAATGATCGGGATGCGGTGCTTTTCCAGGAAGTGGTCGAGGGGGGCCAGGAAGGCGTAGCCGACCGCTTCCTTCTCGCCGGGCGGATTGAGCAGATCGAGCAGCGCCGGCAGCACCGTGATGCTGGTGAGGAATGCGATCAGCATGCCGGCGCCGGCGATCTTGCCGAGCTCGGAGATGCCTCTGTAATCGGTCGGCAGGAAGCAGAGGAAGCCGGCGGCCGTCGCCATCGCCGCAAGCGACAGCGGCACCGCCGAGCGGCGCGCAGCGTTCTCGAGCGCGAGCGTCAGATTGTCGTTCTTGAAGCGCTCGGAGCGGTAGCGAACGCTGAACTGGATGCCGAAATCGACACCGAGACCTATGAACAAGACCGCGAAGGCGATCGAGAGCAGGTTCAGCGATCCGACCATCATCAGGCCGACCGCCGTGGTGAGCGCAAGACCGATGAACAGGTTGACGAACACGGCGAAGATGATCTTGCCGGAGTGCAGCGCCAGCCAGAGGATGATCAGCACGATCACCACGGTGCCGATGCCGTTGGTGATCGCGCCGTCCTGCACGGTGGCGTATTCCTCGTTGGCGATCGGCACGGGTCCGGTCAGGCGAACGCGCGCGTGATATTCAGTCGGGAATTTCAGATCGGCGGCCGCCTGCCGGATCGCGTCGGTCGCGCCCTTGCCCGGCTCCAGCGCCGAATAGTCGATGATCGGCTTGATCTCGATGAAGGCGCGCTTGTCCGAATCGGTCAGCGGCTTGTCGCTGGTGAGCTCACGCCATGAGAAGGTCGCGCTGCCCTTGGCGAGGATGGTCTCGACGGTCTCGGAGATCAGGTTGAACGGCGGCGCGGCATTGTCGAGCTTGACCTGTCCGCGCTTGACGCCGGCAAGGCCGGTCTCGAGCGCACCGGTCAGCCCGCGGATCGAAGGGTCGCCGGCCATGATCTCGATCAGCGGCGCGGCCGATTCGAGCTGGCCCGTGACCTTGCCAACCTCTTCGGTCGGCAGGAACAGCAGGCCGTTCCTCTCGAAGAATTCGCCGGAGCCGAGCGCGGTGATCGCCTCGAAGTTCTTCTTATCGGCTTGCAGCTTCGCGGTGAGCGCCTTCGCGGCCGAGCTGGTCAGCTCGGGCGTCGCTGCCTCGACGACGGCCAGGATCAACCGCTCGCGGTCAAAGGCTTCCTCGAACTGGTTGTCGCGCTTGCGCCAGTCCAGATCGGGCGAGATCAGCTTGTTGATGTCGGTATTGATCGAGAAATTGCGGGCCGTATAGAAGCCGGCGCCGATCGACAGCAGCACAGCGAGAATGACAACCGGAAGGGCAAAACGCGTACAGGTCCTAACAACGGAGACGACAATATTTGTCAGCACTTCGTTTCTTTCTAATCTCGGGGAAGCATGGCCGAAAACGCCCGCTCTGTAGCGGAGTTCCGGGGACCGATCTAATGTTGTTTTGGTTACCTTCGCCGACGAGATGCGAGGAGGTTCCAAAGCACAGGAACGGCCACGAGTCGCCGGTATAGACCGCAGGAGTGGGCGATAAAGTGACGAACAAGTGAGGGAGACGGACGGTCGCAGGACCCGAAATCCATACTATATTACCTCAGTTCCCTCACCTAGCTGGCTACCCATCCGCTCGAAGCGCTACCTTTTTGCCACAAATCCCTGTATTTCCATGCTCTTGAGGGCGCGGATCACGTGCAGGACCTGAGATGGTTCGGACATTGCAACTGACGTTGCGAGGTCCGACCGGGCGGAGTGCGTTGCCGAAAAGGCCGCAGGGCATGGAATGAGATTGGTGCAATTTGCGTAACGGACGACCTATGCAAGTGTTTCTTGCCCAGCCGCGCGGCTTTTGCGCGGGCGTTGTGCGCGCGATCGAAATCGTCGAACGCGCGCTGCAGAAGTATGGCCCGCCCGTCTATGTCCGCCACGAGATCGTTCACAACAAATACGTGGTCGAAAGCCTGAAGAAGAAGGGCGCGATCTTCGTCGAGGACCTGTCGGAAGTGCCGGCCAAGGCGGTGACCGTCTTCAGTGCCCATGGCGTCGCCAGGAGCGTCGAGGAGGAGGCGGAGGCCCGCGACCTGCCCGTGCTCAATGCCACCTGCCCGCTCGTCACCAAGGTCCACAACCAGGGCAAACGCTATATCTCGAGGGGCCGCGCCCTGATCCTGATCGGACATGCCGGCCATCCCGAGGTCGAGGGAACCATGGGGCAGGTTCCGGGGCCGGTCCTGCTGGTCCAGAGCGTTCAGGATGTGGCGGAATTGCGGCTGCCGACCGACGCTCCGGTCGCCTATATCACCCAGACCACCCTGTCCGTGGACGACACCAGGGACATCATCGCCGCCCTTCAGGCAAAATTTACAGATATTCAAGGCCCGGACATCAGGGATATCTGCTATGCGACACAGAACCGCCAATCTGCGGTAAGGGACCTGAGCAAGCTGGTGGACGTCATTTTGGTGGTGGGGGCCGCCAATAGTTCCAACTCGAACAGGCTTCGTGAGATCGGCACCGAGGTTGGTGTCGCGAGTTATCTCATTGCCGATGGGAGCGAGCTCAACCCGGATTGGCTGAAGGATGCGAAGGCCGTCGGCATCACGGCGGGTGCATCGGCACCTGAAGTTTTGGTCGACGATGTCATCGAGGCCCTGCGGCGCATCGGACCGGTCTCGGTCGTTCCGGGCCGCGAAGAGAATATCGAATTCCGGCTGCCGGCCGAACTGACTGCGGGCTGATCTGAACCCAATTCCCTTTGATAAGTGCAGAAAGAAAATCGTCTAATGGCTATACCGTTCTTCAAGGAAATGCGTATCGGCGGTTATCTGATCAAGCAGAAGCTGCTTGGCCGCAAACGCTATCCGCTCGTGCTGATGCTCGAACCGCTGTTCCGTTGCAACCTCGCCTGCGTCGGCTGCGGCAAGATCGATTATCCCGATGCGATCCTCAATCGCCGCATGACCGCGCAGGAATGCTGGGACGCGGCCGATGAATGCGGCGCACCGATGGTGGCGATCCCGGGCGGCGAGCCGCTGATCCACAAGGAGATCGGCGAAATCGTGCGCGGCCTGGTTGCGCGCAAGAAGTTCGTCTCGCTGTGCACCAATGCGCTGCTGCTCGAGAAGAAGCTCGATCTGTTCGAGCCGTCGCCCTATTTGTTCTTCTCGGTGCATCTCGACGGCCTGAAGGACCATCACGACAAGGCGGTGTCGCAGAAGGGCGTGTTCGATCGCGCCGTCTCCGCGATCAAGGCTGCGAAGGCGCGCGGCTTCACGGTCAACGTCAACGCCACCATCTTCGACGGCCATCCGGCCGAGGAGATCGCCAAATTCCTCGACTTCACCACCGAGCTCGGCGTCGGCGTCTCGATGTCGCCGGGATACGCCTATGAGCGTGCGCCCGATCAGGAGCACTTCCTCAACCGCACCAAGACCAAGAAGCTGTTCCGCGACGTCTTTGCGCTCGGCAAGGGCAAGAAGTGGAATTTCATGCATTCCGGCCTGTTCCTCGACTTCCTCGCCGGCAACCAGGAATACGAGTGCACGCCCTGGGGCATGCCCGCGCGCAACATCTTCGGCTGGCAGAAGCCTTGCTATCTGCTCGGTGAAGGCTACGCCAAGACCTTCAAGGAGCTGATGGACACCACCGATTGGGAGACCTACGGCACCGGCAAGTACGAGAAGTGCGCCGACTGTATGGCCCATTGCGGCTACGAGCCGACCGCGGCGACCGCTGCGATCAACAATCCGCTGAAGGCGATGTGGGTTGCGCTGCGCGGCATCAAGACCACTGGCCCGATGGCGCCGGAGATCGACATGTCGAAGCAGCGTCCGGCGCAGTACATCTTCGCCGAGCAGGTCGAGAAGAAGCTCTCGGATATCCGCCGCGACGAGGCTGCGGCTGCCGCCGCCAAGCAGCAGCAGAAGGCTTCCAGCGCCGCGTAAAGCTCCATGTGAGCGGACTGCAGAACGAACAAGGGCCTCGGTTCAGCGAACCGGGGCCCTTTTTTCTTGGATCAGGATGCCGCCTGCTCTCGCCTGGTTCGCGACAGCAGCTGTTCGATCTCTGCGGCGCGCGGAGCGCTGAGTGTGCCACGCTCGATCCCTAGCGGGACATTGCGCAGCGCCAGTTCGCGATACAGCGCGCCCGAGGCGGGAAAGCGCTCGTCCAGGGCCCGCAGGTGCTTGACGATCGTTCCAACGTCGCCGCGCGCCACGCAGCCACCCATGCCGTTGGCGAGGCCACCGTCGAGAACGGCTGCGACCGTGCCCCGCAGCAGCGGCATCATGGCGCGCAGCGCGCGTCGGCCTCGCTGGCGCCAAAGCTCTTCCAGAGATCGACGCCTTCCTTGAGGAGAGAGATCAGGAACGGGCCGACATAGTAGGCCGAGGCATGATAGATCGCCCGCACACCGGCCGGCAGCGCCAGTGGCTCGCACCCGATGCTGGTGGCGAGCCGCTCGAGGTCGTGCCGGAAGTCGCCTTCAGCCTCGATGCCGACGGTGCATCCGCGCAGCCCCTCAAGCGCGACGTCGGGATTTGCAAACATCTGCATCGGATGAAATCCGCCGGTTGCTGCGCCCGCGGAGCGCGCATGGTCGAGCGCGGCCAGTTCGGTCGCGCCGCTGCAATGGACCACGCGGTGACGCGGCTCCCAGCGCAGACCGCGGCAGACCGGCAGGATCGCGTCGTCGCTCACCGTGAGGAAAACCATGTCGCAGCGGTCCACGACCTGTTGCGCGTCGGTCATCTTTCGTGCCGAAGGGATGCGGGATCCGAGACGCTGCGCGGCATCGAGACCGCGGTTGCAGAAGGCCGCGACGTTCAGATCCGCGCGGGCAAACGCCGGCGCGAGCGTCTGCGCCACGCGGCCGGCACCGATGAAGCCGATCCGCAACGAGGCCTGCGACGTGCTCATTGCGCGTAGCTCCCATCGATGCGGTCGAGCCTGCGCCGCAGCGCCGGCCATTCCAATAGGCCGTAGCCGGCTTGCAGATTCTGCGCTGATTCATTCAGCACCGGATTGGTGTCGCGCTCATTGTCGAGCGTGATCTCGGTGCCGGCAAAGCAGGTCACCGTGTTGCCGATCGCCAGTTCGCTCGGGGCGTGCAGCGGCCGGCCGCAGCCAAGCGCATCGACCTGGATCCGGCAGGCCTGCTCGAGCCAGTAGATCGCATTGAACGCCTGCTGAATCGTGTTGCCGCAGACCAGGAGGCCATGATTGCGCAAGACCAGCACATTGTTGCGGCCGAGATCGGCGACGACCCGGTCGCATTCGTCGCGATCGATCGCCGGCCCTTCGAAGTCGTGATAGCCGATCCGCCCGTGAAACCGCATTGCCGTCTGCGACAGCGGCAGCAGCCCCTCGGCGAGCGTGCTGACCGCCGTGCCTGCCCGGGTGTGGGTATGCAGAACGCACTTCACGTCGGGCCGTGCGCGATGGATCGGAGCATGCAGATAGAAGCCGGCCACGTTGACGTTGTAGCCGTGGTCGGGCTGCAGCAAGGTCCGGCCCTCGATGTCGATCTTGACGAGGCTCGACGCCGTGATCTCCTCGTACAGCATGCCGTACGGATTGATCAGATACCGGTCGTCATGCCCCGGGACCTGCGCGCTGATGTGGTTGTAGATCAGGTCGGTCATTCCATAGAGCGCGACCAGGCGGTAGCACGCCGCGAGATCGACCCGGGTTGCCCATTCCTCTTCTCCGACCATGGCCCTGACATCGCTGACGGCACAAACTTCGGTCTGACGCATATGACTGGGACCCTTACTGGCGGATGACGGAGGCGCGTTCGACGACCTTGCCAAGGCCTTCCGACGACGGAAGCGCGCCGAACACATGCATCCCGTCCGCGCCAAGCCTGGATTGCACGAACAGATCGGCGGCAGCGGCGTCGCTGTGCCTCAACATCTCGGCAGCCTGCAACGCATGCGCCATGCGGGTGACCAGCGCCCTCGCATGCCCATCGTCCGGATATCGTGCCAGCATGCGATCCGCGAGGTCGTCCGTGCACCGGTCATAGACCGCATTGAGGCCCCTGCTCGTGCGCAGTTCGTCGACGAACGCGTCCCGGCAATTTGCATCCCTTTGCATGGCCCGCAGCACGTCCATGCACATCATGTTGGAGGTGCCTTCCCAGATCGAGTTCAGCGGCGCCTCGCGATAGAGCCGCGCCATCGCATTCTCCATGATGAAGCCGTTGCCGCCATGCACCTGCAGGCACTCATAGGTGAAGGCCGGCGCACGCTGGCAATTCCAGAACTTCACCACAGGGGTCGCGACCCGCGCCAGCAACCGCTCGTGGTCACTGGTCTGAAATCCGTCGGTCGCACGCGCGACGCGAAATGCCCCCAGCATCGCCGCTTCGCTCTCGAGTGCGAGATCGGCAAGCACGTTGCGCTGCATCGGGAGCTCGGACATCGGCTTGCCAAATGCCGTTCGCGTTTGCGCGTGGTTCAGTGCCAGGCTCAACGCCTGCCGCATCAGTCCGGCGGAACCGACCGCGAAATCCAGCCGCGTCAAATGCGCATGCGAAAGGATCTCCGCGATGCCTCGGCCTTCCTCGCCGACCAGAATCGACCACGTATCGTGATACTCGATCTCGCTCGAGGCGTTCGAACGGTTGCCGCACTTGTCCTTCAGTCGCTGAATGTGGATGCGGTTGGCGCTGCCGTCCGGCAACAGGCGCGGCACGAACAGGCAGCTGACGCCGGATTGGGTCCGTGCCAGCGTGTAGAATCCATCGGCGACCGGCACCGAGAAGAACCATTTGTGGCCGGTGATCGCGTAGATCTCGCCATGCGCGCCGCGCTCGACGAAGCGCGCGGTGGTCTGGGTCTCACGCAGATCGGAGCCGCCCTGCTTCTCGGTCATCGCATAGCCGATCACCGCCGCGCGCTTGGCCTCGATCGGAAGCCGGCGCGGATCGTAGTCCGCCGCCAGCGTTCGCTCCCGCCACAGGCTGAATTGCGGCTTGCCGGAAAATCCGGCGATCGCGGCGTAAGCCATCCCTGTCGGACAACCGACGCCGTTCTCGATCTGATTCCAGAGATAGCTCAGCGCCGCACGCGCCAGATGCCCATGCGGCTCGCGCGTCGACCAAGCCAGGCTATGGACCTCGCTCTGGAACGCCAGCGTCATCAATTGATGCCACGCCGGATGAAATTCGACCCAATCGTTGCGGTTGCCATACCGGTCATGGGTCACGAGCTTCGGCTCGTACTCGTTGGCAAGCCGCGCGGCGTCCTGCACGGCTTCGCTGCCGGCGTGCGCGCCGAGCGCAGAAAGCTTGTCTCTTGCCCACGGCACGGTCTTTGCGATCAGGGCGCTCAACGCGCGGTCGTTATCGAACGCGTTGAAGCCTGTGGCTGGCCGCGCCTGGTTGCGGACCTCATGGGTCGCAAATGGAGCGGCTTTCGATTCCGCGGCGGCAACCGGCTGGACACGCGCATTCATGCGGAGACTCTCGATACAGGGGTCAATTCAGGCGTGGGATTGCGAAACAGCATGCGCGCGGAAAGCCCCGCGATCGATTGTGCGATCGCCTTTGCCGCGTCGGAGTCCGGGGCTGCTTCGGGCGCCAGCGGACCAACCAGCGCCTCCATGAAAGCGCCGGCCACGCAGGATGCCGCGACATTCGCATCAATCTCGACGAACTCGCCGTCGGCGATGCCACGCCGGACCAGCCTTGCGATCTGATCGGCCAGGGCCGCCCGGTATTTCAGGCGCGCCGCATCGATCTCGGGCTCGCAGGGTTCGGCGATCAGCGCATAGGCCAGACGGCGGCCGCGCATCGCCCGGACCGCGAAGGTGTAGATCGCGTCCACCAGACACTGGGACGCAGATCCCTCCGCCTCAACGATCGCGGCGACAACGGCCACCTCGCGCTCGGAAACCAGGGCCAGCACCTGCGCGTACAGGTCCGCCTTCGAGTCGAAGTAGCGATACACGCTGCCCGTGGCCACGCCGGCCCGTGAGGCGATCAGGGCGATCTGGGCGTCCTTCCACCCACTCAGCGCCACCGCCTCCCTGGCGGCATCCAGAATGCGGGCCTTGGTCTCGACGAGCTGATTGAGGCGAACCGCAGCGATTGCCATCGTGAACCTTTATTCATGAATACAGGATCATAATTCATAGTCGATTGAATTGTAGTTTCTGTCAAGCGGCCACGGGCGGTCCGAGGTCGCAGGACAGCGCACACGGCCCACCAACGCTGCGGCTGGCTTGCAGGACCAATGGTCGTCGGAGAATCAGGCCTCAAGGGTCACCCGTCCGCAAGCCAACAACGTACGCCCGGCACATCACTCGCCGCATGCCCGGAACCACAACCGGCGTGGCTTCGAGCCAAACCATCGGCACCAAAGCAAAAGGCCCGATCGCGATGCGATCGGGCCTTTGTTTTTGAGCTTGAGTGTTTGTGCCTGGTCCGGCGAACGTCCCGGCCCGGGACAGTTGGATCAGGCCGCCTTGGCCGTGATCAGGACATCTTCCACCGGCATCAGCACGTCATTGCCGAGCAGGAAGCCGCGGCAGCTGCGCAGCGAGCGCAGCGCGCGATTGAAATCGATACCGGTCGACACCAGCGCCCGCAGCGTCCGCGGATTGCGCACGATGCCGCGCAGCACCTTGCGCAGGTCGATGTCGCCGTTCGGCTTCACCGCGGATTTCGCAAGCTCGGGCAGCGCCCGGTGCGCGGGATCGCTGATCACGCGCAGCGCGGCGAACGGGACGCCCGCCTTCGCAGCATAGGCTGCCGCGATATGGCTTTCCATGTCGACTGCTGCTGCGCCCGTCATCGAGCGCAGCGAGGCCTTGCAGGCCTTCGCCGCGATCACCTCTTCGACGCCGGCAAGCCCGCCGCGGACGATCCTGCGGCGCTTCAGCGCGGCGCTGGCGATCATCTCTTCGTTCAAGGCAGACGCGGCTAGGAAACGGGTATCGCCGGACATCACCTCGGTCGCGACCACGACGTCACCCGACTTCAGCGACGGATCGAGCCCGCCGGCCACGCCGAACGAAATCACGCCGCGGAAGCTCGTCGGATCCAGCGTCGCCAGCAATTCACGCAGCTGCTGCGGATCGCTCGAGCTGCAGATCACGATCATGCCGGGACCGGCTGCGATGCGGGCCTCCTGCACCAATCCAGTCACAATCAATACCGGCCGAGGATCAATTCTATTGCCCACGGTCTCGGCGGCCCCCGCCTCAACAATCACATCCCGACCCCTACCACCCTGCTATTGGTGCTTCTCAAATTCCGATACCGCGCCAGCGCCCAGAGCGGAAAGAACTTCGAGTAGCCATGATATCGCAAGTAAAATACCCGCGGAAACCCCGTAGCTGTGTATCGCTGCTCGTCCCACAGCCCTTTTTCCGTCTGTGTTGCCTTTAGGTACTCCACCCCCCGCGCAACAGCGGGATTTTCGACCTCTCCGGCCGCCATCAATCCAAGCAAGGCCCATGCCGTTTGCGAGGAGGTCGACGGCGCAACTTCATAACCCTTGTAATCCAGCCGGTAACTGACGGCGTCCTCGCCCCAGCCGCCGTCCTGATTCTGGACCGACGCCAGCCAATCGACCGCTTTCCGAATCATCGGGTCGTTGCGATCGACCCCTGCGACATTTAGCGCGGAGAGCACCGACCAAGTGCCGTAGACGTAATTCAGGCCCCAGCGGCCGTACCAGGAACCCTCGGCGAGCTGGGTGCGGCGCAGATAGGCGATACCGTCGGCCATCGCCTTGTTGCTCTCGGCGGTCTCGCCGAGCTGGCCCAGCATCGAGACGCAGCGCGCGGTGACATCCTCGGTCGGCGGATCGAGCAAGGCGCCGTGATCGGAGAACGGGATGTTGTTGAGGTAATATTCGAGGTTGTTGACGTCGAACGCCGCCCAGCCGCCGTCGCGGCTCTGCAACCCCTCGATCCACTCGCGGCCACGCGCGATCGCCTCGTCATATTCCCTGGATCCGGTATGGCGCCGCGCGCGATCCATCGCCATCACCACCACTGCGGTGTCGTCGAGATCGGGATAGTGGTCGTTGTTGTACTGGAACGCCCAGCCGCCGGGACGGACGTCCGGCGCCTTGACCGCCCAATCGCCCTTCAGCTCCAGCACCTGGCGCGGCTTCAGCCAATCGAGACCCTGCTTGGCCTTGGCGAACGTATCGTCGCTGCCCGCTTCCAGCAGCGCGTGACAGGTCAGCGCGGTGTCCCACACCGGCGAGACGCAGGGTTGGCAATAGGCCTCGTGCTCGCCGATCACGAGCAGCTTGTCGATGCCGCGGCGGGTGATGGCGCGCGGCGGAAAACTCTCGTCCTTGCCGAGGGCCTCGTACATCATGACGATGTTGGCCATCGGCGGATAGATCGCGCCCATGCCGTCTTCACCGTTCAACCGCTCCTCGGTGAAGGCGAGCGCGGCGTCGATCGCGCGCTGGCGCAGGCGCTTCGGAAACATCGGCTCGATCACGCGCAGCACGGCGTCGAGCGAGCGGAACAGATAAAACCAGCTCGCGCTCTGATGCGGCGCCTTCGGCGCCATGCGGACCGATTTCGGATCCTCCAGGAACAATTCGTCGATGCCGACGCCCTTCGGATTCTTGGCGCGCGGCTTCAGCGCGGCGAGCACCATCAGCGGCACCATGGTGGTGCGCGCCCAATAGGAGATCTTGTTGATGTGGAACGGCGACCACATCGGCAGCAGCATGATCTCGATCGGCAGCACCGGCGTCGCGCGCCAGGTCACGACGCCATAGAGCGCAAGCAGGAAGCGCGTGAACACGTTGCTGCCGGAAGCCCCGCCGCGCGAACGGATCGCTTCGCGCGCCCGCACCATGTGCGGCGCGTCGACGGAATCGCCGATCATCTTCAGCGCGAAGTACGACTTCACGCTGGCGCTCATGTCGAACGGGCCATCTTGCACCAGCGGCCAGCCGCCATGCGCGCCCTGCACGCGGCGCAGATAGTTGCCGATCTTGGCCTCGAGCGCGGCATCGACGGGCTCGGCCAGATAGTGACGCAGCAGGATGTACTCGGCCGGAATGGTGCTGTCGGCCTCGAGCTCGAACACCCAGTGTCCGTCGGACTGGCGATAGCCGAGCAGCGCTTCGGTTGCCTTGGAGATGCTCTTCTCCAGCGCGACCGGGTCGACTGCAACGCTGTGATCTCTCGAAAGCATTTCGCTCGATATCCTCTTCATTGCGGACCGGCTGATCGAAAGCCGCGGCCGCTTAACAAGTCGAATCTAGCGCTTGGCCAGAACCAGATCTGCGGCGCGATCACCCGAGCGCACCGACCCCTCGATGGTTGCCGGCAACCCGGTAGCAGTCCAGTCGCCGGCAAGGAACAGGTTTTTTTGCGCCGTCGCGGGCCCCGGACGCAGGGCGTTCTGTTCCGGCGTCGCCTCAAATGTGGCGCGGCGCTCGCGAACGACCTGCCACGGCGGCAGGTCGCCGGAAACGCCGGATGCCTTGCAGATATCCCGCCAGATCGCCTGCGCGAGCTCCTCGCGCGGCATGTCGACCAGGCGGTCGCCGTTGCTGATCGTCACCGACAGCCGTTGCGGGAACGCGAACAGCCACTCCACGAGGCCGCCGACCACGCCGAGAATGGGCGCGGCGTCGCGCGGCGGATCGACGCGGAAATGCGCATTGACGATGGCGCGGAATTTGGTCGGGGTTTTCAGGCCGGGCAGCAGGGTTGCCGCGGCGCGCGGTGGCACCGCGAGCACGACGGCATCGTCGGCCGCCAGCGTGATCTTGTCGCCACCGCCGAAGTCGAGCTCACCGATGCGATCACCGGACATGCCAAGCGTACGCAATTCGTGACTGAACTGGACGCTATGGCCCCGCTCCTGCAACAGCTTCACGGCCGGCTCGATCAGCACCGAGCTCAGGCCGTCACGCGCGATCAGCGGACGGCAGGCCTGCCCGCCCGCAAGCAGCGTCTCGCGCACGATGGCACCGGCAAGCCCGGCCGAGCCCTCCGGCGGATCGACGTTCAATGCGGCGAGCAGCAGCGGCTGCACCAGGCGGTCATACAGCGTGCCCTTGCAGGGAATCGTGTTGCCGACCAGCGCCTCGGTGCTGGCCCAGGCCAGCGGCGCCAATGCGAGATAATCGCGCAGGCCGGTGTCCGGGACGCGGCGCGCCTCGTCGAACACCCACAGCGGCAGGCGGGAATCGCCGAGGTCGAGTTGCCAGCGCTGGCCGGAAGCAAGATCGACGAACGGAAACTGCGCGCGCGCAGGCCCCACGAGGCCGGCCTCGGTGCCGATCGAACGCGCGTAGCTCAGCGCGTGGCGGTTACCCGACAGCAGCAGATGGTTGCCGTTGTCGATGGTGAGATTGGTGGCCGCGTCGAAATAGGAGCGGCAGCGGCCGCCGGCCTGCTGCGTCGCCTCGTGGACGGCGACCTTGTAGCCGCCATTGGCGAGCCGCACGGCTGCGGAGAGGCCGGAAATACCGGCACCGATGATATGAACGGTCTTTTGCATCAGATGATCGCGTAACGAAGAAGAATGCCGATCTTGGCTGCCTTGGACACACGCACTGGCTCACGCGGGGCGGCGAAGCCGCGCGTGATCAGGAGATCGAGGATCGCGCGGTAGTATTTCGACATGATGCGCGGCGCGCGCACGGCGCGGCGCGAATTGCGCTTCATGATCTCGTCGGACTTCTGGAAGTGCATCTTGGCGCGCTCGGCAAGCGGCGCACAGACTTTCGGCAGCGCGCGGTCGACCGTGACGCGGGCCGGGTCGTTATTGGTGATGCCGGCATGCCAAAGCCATTCGCGCGGCAGATAGAGCCGGCCGAGGCCGGCATCCTCGTCGATGTCGCGCAGGATGTTGGTGAGCTGCAGCGCACGGCCGAGGTGATGCGCGAGCTCGATGCCGTCCTCCTCGGGCAGGCCGAACACGCGCACCGACAGCCGGCCGACCGCGCTCGCGACGCGATCGCAATACAGGTCGAGTGTCGCAAGATCCGGCGCGCGGATGTCCTGCGGCACGTCCATCTCCATGCCGTCGACGATCGCGACGAAATCCTCGCGCTTCAGGCCGAAGGCCTTCACCGACGCGACATAGTCCTTCAGCCGCTCCGGCGGACGTCCCGCATACAGCGCATCGATATCGTCGCGCCACTGCTGCAAGGCGGCCAGGCGCTCCGGTCGCGGACCATCGGAATCGGCGATGTCGTCGACCTGCCGGCAGAAGCTGTAGATCTGGAACATCGCCTCGCGCTGCGCGTGCGGCAGGATGCGCATCGCGGCATAGAACGAGCTGCCCGACGCGGTGCTTCCGTAATTTGCGTTGGCCGCCGCCTCAGCACTCATGCCCCTGCCGCCGTCTTGGAGACCGCACGCCGTCCGATCGCCCGCCGCGCTGTCTCGCCGGCGACGCCGCCAAGGCTCTGCAGCAGCAATTCGACCGGGCCCAGATGCACGCGCTCGCTGAGCGGGTCGCGCACCTTCAGCATGTTGACGATCTTGTCGGCGAACGCCTGGATCACCGAGATCTCGAGCCCGAGCCGGAAATCCTTCACTTCGGCGGCGAGCGACTTGCTCTGGTCGAGCAGCGCCTCGGTGCGCACCGCGAGCGCCTGCAGGCATTTGAGCAGGGCCGGCTGCGACTTCGCCTCGCCGAGCATCTCGACGGACGCACCCGCAGCGGCCAGCGCATCGCGCGGCAGGTAGACGCGGTTCAGGTTCCGATAGTCCTTGCCGCAGTCCTGCAGGTGATTGTTGATCTGCAAGCCGGCGCAGAGCGCGTCCGACGCCGCCCAGGTCGAAATATCCTCGCCATGCACGTCGAGCATGAAGCGCCCGACCGGCATCGCCGAGTAGCGGCAATAGTCGATCACGTCGTCCCAGTTTTCGTAGCGCAGCTGGGTGACATCGAGGCGGAACGCCACCAGCACGTCGAGCGCATGCCGCGGCGCCATGCCGCGCTCGGCGAAAGCGCGGCGCAGGCTGACCGCTTCCTTCTGGCTATCGCCATTGCCGAGCAGTTCGGCCTCCATCAGGTCGAGATAGCGCAGCTTCTCCGCAGGCGGCAGCGTGGCGTGATCGGCGATATCGTCGGCAGTGCGGACGAAATTGTAGAAGGCCAGGATCAGGGCACGATGCCGCGGATGAATGATCCACGACGCGACCGGAAAATTCTCGTCGCGGTGGGTCTTTCCGGATCGCAGGTCGCTCGCGGTGGTCATGGGAAATTTAGACTACACTGGTCATGGCACGACGCAGGCGCGGACGGTCAGGCGCATGCGGGGGATTTGCGAGCTCCATATAGGGGAATACGCCACCAAAACCAATGCTATCTGTGACCGCCAGCATATGCGGCCGCGGCCGGCAGGACTGCCAGCCGCGGTGTCGATAGCGGTCCCTTGAGACCTGAATCCGGTCTTATTGGCCGTGGCTCTTTAGCACTTGGTCGCAGGCGGCGCTGATCTTGCTGCGGTTCTGCTGCAGGCAGGCAAGAATGGTGAAATCGCCCTGATCGATGACGGAGCGGCAGTGACGCTGCACGTCGCGCGTGCAGGCCTTCTGCTCATCGGGCGTACCGCGCCCTTGCTGCTGGGCGAAGGCGCTGGACGAGAGCGGGATCGACAACAGGGCAACAGCCAGGAGAAATTTACGCATCGTATTCCTTCATTTCCGACAGCAGAAAATCTGTTCCCGAAACGCGTTTCGGCATGGCCGGGACGGATTTTGGGGATTGCAGACGCCACGTAACGCGGCAACGGATTGACGACAAGCACTGCTAAATGCGGCTAAATTTGCGGCGCTGTAAACCCCCGCCTAAGCTATTGAATTACAACAACGATTCATGCCATCATTTGTCGCGTTTGGGTATTGCGGATCGCACTCGCGCAAAGCTAGATGCCATCAAGAGGGCAACGGTTTCTGATTCTGTTCGTTGACAACAGGGCTCGCGCGCGCGGCTTCTGTCGTTTGAACCTAACATTCTTGGGTGACACTAAACCTTCGATGCGGCGAGACGCTTTCTTCCGACAGAGGCGTTGATTTTGATGGGAAAATTCACAATGAAACTGTTTGGTTCCAGCCTTTATGGTCAGGCCCTCAGAGCTGTGGCCGTCGGCGCCGCACTGATGCTGTCCGCCTCCGCAGTCCATGCCCAGGCCAATGGTCCATTTGCCGGTTTTGCCGGCTCGTGGACCGGAACGGGCACGGTGGCGTTGTCCAACGGCACGACCGAACGCATTCGTTGCAAGGCGGATTACAAGGTCGCGCCATCGGGCATGAACCTGAAGCAGTCGCTGCATTGTGCGAGCGACAGCTACAAGTTCGACCTTTCCAGCGACGTCACCAGCCAGGGCGACCGGATCTCCGGCAACTGGAGCGAGGCGAGCCGCAACATCTTCGGCAATTTGCAGGGCACCGCGGGTGGCGGCCGGATCGACGTGTTTGTCGAGGCGTCCGGCTTTGCCGCAAACCTGAACCTGCAGACCAACGGCTCCAAGCAGGTGGTGCAGATCGACTCCAAGGGCGAGATCCGCGGCGTCACGATCACGATGACGAAGACCTGACGTCCGGGCGATTTCACGCGCGAACAAAAAAGGCCCGGTTCCGAACGCTTCGGAACCGGGCCTTTTGTTTTCGGTCAATCAGGCCTTCTCGATCGGCACCTGTTGCCCGCCCTTGCCGCGCAACTTTTGGGACAGGTTGATCAGGAACATCGAGGTCGGACGCAGGATGAACAGGTCCGCGACCAGGGCCGCGACCATCGAGAACGCGCTGAGCCAGCCGAACAGCCGCAGCGACGGCAAGTCGGAGAACACGGTGACGACGAGGCCGCAGGCCAGCACCACCGTGGTCAGGATCAGCGCCGGACCGACCAGGACCGTGGCGCGCTCCACCGCAAGCTCCGGTGACACACCGGGCTTGGTCTCGAGCCGCAAGCGATTGAGGAAGTGGATGGTGGCGCTCAGCCCGAGGCCGAACGACACGGTCAACGCCACGACGCTGGCGAATTGCAGCCCCTCCCCGAGCAACCACAGCACGGTGCCTGACAGCACCACCGGGAAGATGCCGGGCAGGATGCACGAGAACATCACCACCACCGAGCGGAACGCCAGGCCGATGAAAACCGCCACCAGCAGGAATTCGACGGTCAGGCCACGGTTCAGTTTTTCGATCATGTTGGCGCTGTTGCGCGCGGCGATCACCGACAAGCCGGTGACCGCAATCTCGTAGCCGGGATGCTCGGCGCGCACCTTGTCCAGCGAGCTATCCAGCTTGTTCACGACCGGAAGCAGTTGGCTCGAGTCGAGATCCGGGACCCGGCCCGACACCACGACCGCATCCTGATCCGCCGAGATGAAGCGGCGCACCAGATGCTCGGGAATCACGCCGACATATTCCTTCAGCGTTGCGACGTCATTGCTGCCGGCCTTTTCGGCGAGCCAGCGGCGCAGGGTCTCCAGCGACCAGACGTTGCCGACCCCCGCCGCGGTTTCGACCATCGCGTGGACGTCGGCGATCGTCTTCAGGGTCTCCGGCGAGTAGAGCGATTGGCCCTTGGGGAATTCGATCAGCACATCGACCGGATTGGCGCCGGTCAGCTTGGCGTCGAGCCGGCTCGACGCCGCCACCGCCTGCCGCTTGTCCGGAACCTGGTCGGCGAGCCGGTAGCGCGGCTCGAGATTGGCGTAGATGACGCCGAGCCCGCCGACCACGATCACCGCGATCAGGCTGAACAGCCCGGGACGGCCCACCATGCGCACCGCGATCCAGTAGCAGAAATTGCGCAGCGCCTGGACGCCGGCGTCGGCACCCTGGAATTTTACCGCGAATACTTTTTCGTTGCGTACCAGAAGCATTCCGAATGCAGGCACCAGCGAGAGCACCGCGATCAGCGCAATGACGGTCGCTGCAAGCCCGGCCTCGCCGAATTTGCGGATCAAGTCGGAATCCGAGAATTGCAGCGCGATGAACGAGATGCCGGCGGTGCCATGCGTCAGCACGCAAGCCGGACCGACCACCATCACCGCATTCCTGAACGCGGTGTACTTGTCCTGGCCGGCGATCAGGCGGTCGCGTGCCGCAAACGTCAGCTGCATCGAGTCGGAGAAGCTGATCACCATGATGAGCGGCGTCATCACGTTCAGGAACATGTTGAGATTGAAGCCGGCCCAGCCGAGGCCGCCGAGCGCGAGCAGGATCGCAATGATCGGCGGGAACGCGGCGATCACCATGAACGATATCTTGCGGAAGAAGATGATGGCGATGATGCAGCCAGCCAGAATGCCGAGGATATTGTAAGTCAGCCCGTCGCGCTTGACCGCGTTGCGGATTTCGAGCTGCATGACCGGGACGCCAGAAAGCTGGGCATTGAGCCCGCTGCCGCTGAGATCATCGGCCATGATCTTTCTCATGTCCGCGACGACCTTGCTGAGCTTGTTGCTGCCGACAACCTCAGGCTCAAGCGACAGCACGATCAGCGCCAGCGTGCCATCCTCGGAGAGCAGCTTGCCGCGAATGATCTCGTTGGATTTGACGGTCTCGACGAATTTGTCGTAGGCGGCGCCTTGCGGCAGCTCGGTCGGGAACAGCGCGGCCGGCAATTTGCCGGGCTCGGGCGCCTGGCGCGCCGAAAACAGCGAGACCAGACCGCGCACGCCCTCGACCAGTTGCAGGTCAGTGACCATGTCGCGGATCTTTTCGAGGTTCTGGCGCGCAAGGAGCGTCTTGCCCTCGACCACGACCAGCACGTCGAACTCGGTAGCCGGGAAGCGTTTGGTGACCGCTTCGTACTGTTTGTAATCCTTGGAATTGGAACGGAACAACTGGCTGAGCGAGTCGTCGATCTTGATGCGCTCGATACCGAAAACGGCCGCGACCATCAGCGCCAGCAGAATGATGACTGACAGGACCGGCGCCTTGATCGCGATCAGGCCGATACGCTCCAGCCCGAACGCGATGCTGGGGCCCGAACGCGGCTCTTCGACCTTCTCGACGTGGACCTGACTTTCGGAGTTCTTTTCGAGCATGCCCTGTCCAGTTCTGAAAACGGCGCAATCTGTCTAGCTTGGGTCTAGGGGCGCGAATGAGGCGGGTGAGCGCGGCTTATCGGCGCTAGTCCTTGAAAACACGCGAATATTGACCGGCGCCGGTTTTACCTGTCCGCCCCTTTGCTCGCAAGCGCGAGGGTAGAACCAAATGCGCGGGGAACCGCTGATCCCCGCTATTAAGTATCTGATTTGTCACACCCCGGTAACGCATTCTGTGACGATCCACCGCCGCTTTCATCTTTCAACGCGATCCCGGTGATCTGGCGTGCCAAGCCTTCGCGCACAAGCCACGCGATCCTGAATGCGGCTTCCGGATAGCTCAGCCCGGCACGGTGGATGTTCGAGATGCAGTTGCGGTCGGCATCGCTGAGGCCGATCCGCGGCGCGAAGGTGAGATAGGCGCCAAGGCTGTCGGGCGCGGACAGGCCGGGCCGCTCGCCGATCAGCATCACCAGCATGCGTGCACCGATGATGGCGCCGATCTCGTCACCGAGGGCGACGCGCGCGCCCGACGCGATGACCACCGCACCGGTGTCGATCCTGTCGGCCGCAAGCCGCGGCACGAGGTGCCGGATCAATTCGACGGCATGCACATTGACGGCAGTCGGCGACAGGCCGTCCCCGATCATGATCGCGCAGGAGCATGCGGTGATGCCGCTTCTCTCCAGCGACCGCCGCGACGCCGAATCCAGCATGCGTCCCAGATCGGGCCGGCGCAGATAGTCGCGCCGGCCGGGCGCCTGGCTCGACACCTCGTGCGGCCTGATATCGAGGGCGGCGAGACCGGCTGCAATGCCGCTGACATCGAAGGCCGCGTGAACAGCGTCGCGGGCGCGGGCGTGGTCGAGCGTGAACGAGAGCAACGCATCGGTCGGCAGGCTGGCCCCGGACCGGCCGAGGCCGATGCGCGCCGGCGTGAGGTCGCGCAAATCGGGAAGCGACGGGGACGATGGCGCCGGCGGTGTCGTCATGCTGTCATTCGGCGGGAACGGAAGCCTCGCGCAGCCGGATCGAGTAGTTCGAGGCGTTCTGCCGGCCGCTGGAGGCTGCGCGCGCAAACGTGATCAGATGATGCGCAACCAGCGTCGCCGAGATCAGACCCTCGATGTCGCCGCGCTTGAGCCGGCCGAGCGCAAACTTCCAGAACACGCGCTTGTAGTCGCCGAGCACGCCGACCTTCCAGAAGATGTTGCGCAGCATGATCAGGCCGCGCCGGATGTTGGCCCAGCTCTTCATCTCCGGGCTGACCGGCACCTTGATGCGGTTGGCATAGGTGTAGTTGCATTGATGCAGGTAGCGCTCGAACAGCTTCTCGGGCTGGTAGGCGATCTCCATGCATTTGCGCCAGGAGCTGACCACGTCCTCATAGGGCAGCAGGAATTCGACATTGGAGTCGCGGCCCTCGTCATCGACCAGCCTTCCTGCCTTTTCGAGCCGATCCCACAGCGGCGTCTTCGGCAGCGCCTGCAGCAGGTTGATGGTGAGGAGCGGAATCCGGGATTCCTCGACGAAGGAGAGCAGTGCGTCAGCGGTCTGGGGCTTGTCGGTATCGAGCCCCATGATGATGCCGGAGACGACCTCCATACCGAACGAATTGATGGTGCGCACGCCCTCCAGGATCGGAACCATCATGTTCTGATCCTTGTGCATCGCCTTCAGCGCGTCGGGATCGGGTGTCTCGATGCCGACGAAGATCGTCACAAAGAAGGCCTCGCGCATCTTCTCCAGGATCTCGGGGCGCTTGGCGATGTTGAGCGTCGCCTCACAGGCGAGCCGCGTGACATAGCCGGTCCGCTTCTGCCACTCGATCAGATGCGGCAGCAGCTCGGCTGCCGCCTTGCGGTTGCCGATGAAATTGTCGTCGACGAAATAGACGGTGTCGGTCGCACCGCAGGCGCGCAGCTTGTCGAGCTCGGCGATGATCTGCTGCGGCGACTTCAGCCGCGGATTGCGGCCGTAGAGCCCGGGGATGTCGCAGAACTCGCACTGATAGGGGCAGCCCGAGGAGAACTGGATGCTGCCGAGGAAGTACTTCTTGGTTTCGGCGAGCTCATAGGCCGGTAGCGGGAATTCCGTCATCGGCAGGCGGTCGACGGTCTTCAGCACCACCTGTTCGTCCGGACGGCTGGTGTCCTGCTCCAGACGCCTGAACAGCTCATTGGTCGCATCGCCGAGCTCGCCGACATGAAGGTAGTCGAATGAGGGATAGTAGTCCGGACAGGCACTGACCGATGGGCCGCCGATCGCGACCACAAGCCCATGATCATGCGCGCGGTGGCAGATGTCATTCATCTGCTGGCGCTGGATGTGCATACCGCTGACGAACACCGCGTCCGCCCACTCGAAATCCTCCGTCGTCGCCGGACGCAGATTCTCGTCGACGAATCGGACCGGCCAGTTCTCGGGGAGGTATGCGGCGATCAGCAGCAGGCCCTGCGGCGGCATGAACGCCTTGACGCCCTCGGTCAGGGGATAAGAGTGCTCGAAGGTCCCAAAGGACGACGTATAGCGCGGAAAGACGCAGAGGATACGCCGTGCTGTCTTTATGCCCTCAGCTCTCATCAAACGACCCCGAAGCACCCGCAAATCTAACCACAGCGTGGAACGCTGGGCCAGAAATTCTTCAACATTGTGGCGCTTACCAACGTCACAACGGTGAGATAGTTGCTCTGCAGAATTTCGCTATCCCGTCAGCTCAGGAGCCTGGCGGCGAGGTCGGGCAGCTGCCCCGCATCGGCAACGAGGCGGAAGTCCTGCCCGGCAAGGCCGACGCGCGCGAGCCAGTCGTCGAATTCGGGCGCCCGCCTCACACCGAACAGGTCGCGGATGTAGAGCGCATCGTGAAACGATGTCGACTGATAGTTCAGCATCACGTCATCGGCGCCCGGCACGCCCATGATGAAGTTCACGCCGGCCGCCGCAAGCAGCGTCAGGAGATTGTCCATGTCGTCCTGATCGGCCTCGGCGTGGTTGGTGTAGCAAACGTCGATCCCGAGCGGCAGGCCGAGCAGCTTGCCGCAGAAATGATCCTCGAGCCCGGCGCGGATGATTTCCTTGCCGTCATAGAGGTATTCCGGACCGATGAAGCCGACCACGCTATTGACAAGCAGCGGATCGAACGCCCGCGCCACCGCATAGGCCCGCACCTCGCAGGTCTGCTGGTCGACCTGGTGATGGGCGTTGGCCGACAGTGCCGAGCCCTGCCCGGTCTCGAAATACATCACATTGTCGCCGACCGTGCCGCGGCGAAGCGACAGCCCGGCTTCCCGTGCCTCCCGGAGCAACGAGAGGTCGACGCCGAAACTGCGGTTCGCCGCCTCGGTACCGGCGATCGACTGGAACACGAGATCGACCGGCAGCCCCTGCCCGATCAGGCCGAGCGTGGTCGTGACATGGGTCAGCACGCAGCCCTGCGTCGGAATCCCGAGCCGCGTGATGACGTCGTCCAGCAGCCGCAGCAGGCCGCCGATGACGTTCGGATCGTCGCTCGCCGGATTGATGCCGATGCAGGCATCGCCGGACCCGAGCAGCAGCCCGTCGAGGATCGAGGCGGTGATGCCCTTGACATCGTCGAACGGATGGTTCGGCTGCAGTCGCGTGCTCATGCGCCCGCGCAAGCCGATGGTGTTGCGGAAGCGGGTCGTCACCTCGCATTTCTTCGCGACCAGGATCAGATCCTGGTTGCGCATCAGCTTCGACGCCGCCGCCACCATCTCCGGCGTGATGCCGCGCGAGATCCGGTTGATCGCGTCACCGGTGGCGGCATCCGACAGCAGCCAGTCGCGGAAGCCGCCGACGGTGAGCGACGACACCGGCAGGAAGCCGGCAACGTCGTGGCTGTCGAGGATCAGGCGGGTGACTTTGTCGTCCTCATAGGGGATGACGGGCTCATCGAGGAACTGCTTGAGCGGAACGTTGGCAAGCGCGAGCCGCGCGGCGATCATCTCCGCGGCGCTGTCGGCCGCGATGCCGGCCAGCCGGTCGCCGGACCGCGGCGGCGAGGCCTTGGCAAGCAGGATGCGCAGATCGTCGAATGCATAATTGGTGGCGTCGATGGTGTGACGATAGAGCATGGGGAATTCGCGTCGAGGCTGGGGACGGCGTAACCTAGCACCTCTTTGCGAAAGTCGTGCCATCAGCTTCGCCCGGTGTGCCGAGGGGATGTTGATGAATGAGGATGATGGCGGTCCGTCATTCAACACGGCGGCAAGCCGCCGCCACCCGGTCGCCGCGAAGCCGCTCATAAGACATTGGTATTATTTAGAGATTTTAACGGTTGCGGCGACACAGAACGCACGCGTTAAGAGATTGTCCATGAAGATTTTGCATAAGCTTTAGTCGGCCGAAGGTACTCCCCGGCCTCTTGGAGTGCCCTCATGCAGCCCCCCGTCACATCCCCCATCCCCACATCCCGGCCTTCAATGGCATCCCGATTCTCGCTTGCTGCCAGGCTGTACTCGACGTTTGCGCTGATTGCGGCGCTGACCGCGGCCATCACAGTGCTGTCCGACTACAACGCGCGGCGCAATGCCGAGCTGACCGAGGCCGTCGACCTCGCAAGCCGCGCCGCGCTCAATGTCGAGCGGGTCAACTCGCTGGTCTATGCGGTGGTGATGGAATCCCGCGGCGTCTACATGTCGACCGACCCTACGGCAGTGAAGAAATACGGCGCCGGGCTGCTGGCGTTCAACGACCGCATCCTCGGCGTGGTGAAGAACTGGGAAACCCTGGTGCAGGCCGACGACGCCGCGCAGTTCACGGTGTTCAAGCAGCGCATCGAGCAGTTCGTCGAGTTCCGGAAAGAGCTGGTCCGCCGCGGCATCGAAATCGGCGCCGCCGCCGGGCGCGAGTGGGGCGACAACGACGCCAACCGCGACGTGCGCACCGCATTGAACAAGGACCTCGAGGCGCTGTCCAAGGTCTACGCCGAGCGCAGCAAGAAGCTGGCACGGCAGACCGACACCAACCGCGAGCTGGCGCTGCTGCTGACCGGGCTCGGTGCAGCGGCCCTGATCGTGGTGGTGCTCGGCGTGCTGATCATCGCCCGCTCGGTGGCGCGGCCACTGTCGCAGATCACCACGACCATCAAGCACGTCGCCGAGGGCGCCGACCATGTCGACGTGCCGCATGCCGGGCGCAGCGATGAAATCGGCGCGCTGGCACGCGCCATCAAGGTCTTCCAGGAGGCGATGGATCGCAATCGCAGCCTGAACGCGCAAGTCGTGCAGGACTCCCAGGCCCGCGATGCCCGCGGCCGGCATATCGAGAGCTTCGTCGAGACGTTCCGCGGCACCATCGGTGAGGTGATCCGCGCGGTGCACGACAACGCTGCCACGATGCGTCAAACCGCGCAGACCATCGCGACCGTCGCGACGGACGCCAGCGGCCGGACGATGGCGGCGGCAGGCGCGACCGAACAAGCCTCGAGCAACGTGTCGGCGGTGGCGAGTGCAGCCGAAGAGCTCTCCGCCTCGGTCGAGGAGATCGGCCGCCAGGTCAAGCAGTCGTCCGGCGCGGTCGATCAGGCAGGTGCACGCACCGACCGGTCGATCACCGAGATCGAGAGCCTTGCCGCCACCACCCAGCGCATCGACGGCGTGCTGAACCTGATCCAGGCGATCGCCGAGCAGACCAACCTGCTCGCGCTCAACGCCACCATCGAAGCCGCCCGCGCCGGCGATGCCGGCCGCGGCTTCGCGGTCGTTGCGCACGAGGTCAAGGCGCTGGCCGGGCAGACCGCCAAGGCAACCGCCGAGATCAGCGAGAATGTCGGCCTGATCCAGGCTTCGACCCGCAACTCGGTGGCCGCCGTGCGCGAGATCGGCCAGGCCGTGCGCGAGATCAGCAACGTCACCGCCAACATCGCAAGCGCAATCAGCCAGCAGGATGCAGCCACGCGCGAAATCTCCGCCAACGCGCAGATGGCCGCCCAGGGCAACGAAACCCTGGTGACGAATGTCGGCTCGCTCCGCGACGACATGGACCAGACCAGCAAGGCGGCGGAATCGGTGCTCGCGGCATCGAACGATCTGACCGCAACCGCCGAGACGCTGTCGCGCGAGGTCGAGCAGTTCTTCCGCAACTTGCGCAGCGACGCCGCTGAGGATCTGCGACGGTCCGGAACCTGAACGGATCAGGCAGTCTGTCCGGGTCCCGCAGCAGGTTCCGACCAATCCGGAATGGTTAAGACTATCGCAACGCATGGGCGCAAATTGCCTGTGGTTGAGGTCGCCTTTCTCAATTTGATGCCCCTATAGAAACGGACAGAGCGCGGGGGCGCGGGGAAGTGGAAGCGAGCAATGAACGGGCTGTTGCCAAGGCCGAAGGCGGTGCCGACCAAACGGCTCCTCGCGCTCGGGATCGGTCTCGTCTTGTGCTTTTCGGCGATCTGCGCGTCCATTCTCTGGGAGATGGCCGGCAAGGACTATCAGCATGCCAAGGAAGGCGCGACCAACCTTGTCGCCTCCATCGCCAGCGAGATCGACCGCAACATCGAGCTCTATGACCTGTCACTGCAGGCGGTCGCCGACGGCGTCAGGCTGCCGGAGCTCGGCAAGATCAGCCCGGAGCTTCGCCAGGTCGTGCTGTTCGACCGCGCCGCCACCGCCAAGGATCTCGGCTCGATCCTCGTGCTGAATGCGGCTGGAGACGTCATGCTCGATTCCCGGACATTGACGCCGCGGACCGCAAATTTCGCCGATCGGGACTTCTTCCGGGTGCATCAGGCGCGAGCCGACAGCGGACTGTTCATCAGCGCTCCCTGGGTGACTCCAGACGGCGAATATCTGATCAGCCTGAGCCGCCGCATCAGCAATGACGACGGGTCCTTTGCCGGCGTCGTCGCGGGCAGCATGCGGCTCAGCTATTTCCACAATCTGTTTCGCAAGCTGAGCTTCGGCCTCGGCGACAGCATGGCGCTGTTCAACACCGATGGCGTCATGCTGATGCGGGCACCGTTCGACATCGGCAAGATCGGGCAAAGCATCAGGGACTCACAGGTCTTCAAGCAGTTCCCGGCGCGGCAATCCGGCTCCTACATGACGAAATCGCTCGTCGATCACGTCAGCCGGCTCTATGTCTTTCAGGCAGTCGGACACCATCCGCTGCTAATCGCCGAGGGCCTCGCGCTCGACGGCATCTATGCCGACTGGTGGCAACAGCTCTGGCTGATCGGAAGCGTGGTGGCGGCGCTCTGCGGCTTCTCGATCGTTTTGATGTTCTATCTGCTGGCCGCGCTCAAACGGCGGGCCGCCGCGGAAGGCCGGCTTGCGCACCTCGCGAACACCGACGCGCTGACCGGCCTCGCCAACCGCCGCCGCCTCGACGATACGCTCGACGTCGAATGGCGGCGTGGCATGCGCGCAAAGTCGCCGGTATCGCTTCTGATGATCGACGTCGATCATTTCAAGACCTTCAATGACACCTACGGCCATCAGGCCGGCGACGCTGTGCTCGCCACGGTGGGACGCTGCATCGCAGCCAGCACCAAGCGCGCAACCGATCTCGGCGCGCGCTATGGCGGCGAGGAGTTTTCGGTGCTGCTGCCCGGCATCGGCAAGGCGGGCGCATTGGAGGTTGCCGAACAGATTCGCGCAAAGCTGACCGCGGCGCGCGAATCCGAGCACGAGTTGCCGACCATCAGCATCGGATTGTCGTGCCTCGTCCCGGATCACGAGCGCACCTCGCGCGATCTGCTCAAGGCCGCGGACCTCGCGCTCTATCAAGCCAAGCATGAAGGCCGCGACCGCGTCATCGTCAGCCCGATCGGGTGGGACAAATCGGGCAAGCGGCAGGTCGCCTGATCGCGATGGCGGCGGCGTGGTCGCACGCGCCCGCCCCCCACGGCTCACTCCACGGGCACCACGTCGACGGCGACGCTGAGCTTCTGCTTGCGTGCGCCGACGATGACGCCGTCGACCGGAGAGACGTCGGCGAAGTCGCGGCCGATGGCGAGAATGATGTGG
The DNA here is from genome assembly GCF_054063295.1 of Bradyrhizobium sp. USDA 3240. Classification (NCBI taxonomy): domain Bacteria; kingdom Pseudomonadati; phylum Pseudomonadota; class Alphaproteobacteria; order Hyphomicrobiales; family Nitrobacteraceae; genus Bradyrhizobium; species Bradyrhizobium sp. USDA 3240. The sequence continues at coordinate 7,205,827 of NZ_JBSSGD010000002.1, read as the reverse complement.
TCGTTGGCGACCATGAGATCGTTGGTCGGATCGAACCCGACCCAGCCGAGCTCGCTGCCGCACCAGACCGACACCCAGGCGTGGGTTGCGTCCGCGCCCTGCAGCCGCGGCTGGCCCGGCGGCGGAATGGTGCGCAGATAACCGCTGACATAGGCGGCCGGCAGACCGAGGCCGCGAAGCCCGGCGATCATCACATGGGCAAAATCCTGGCAGACGCCGTGGCGCTTTTCGAACACGTCGCGAAGCGGCGTCGAGATCACAGTCGCTTTGGGATCGTATTTGAAGTCGCCACGGATGCGGCGCATCAAATCAGCTGTACCGGCAAGGATGCCGCTGCCAGGCGAAAAACTCGCGGAGGCGTAGGCCGTCACCGGCCGCAGCACCGGCACCAGCCCGCTGGCGAAGACGTAGCCGACGGGCGAGGTTGCATCGAGGCTCAACGCCTCGAATGCGCTGTCGCGCACGTCCTCCCAGGGCAGGCTCGCCGCGTCGCGGGGCGGCGGCTGCCGCGCCACCGAGACCCGCGAGCGCGAATCGATCCGAAGACTGCGATGCGCGGTCTCGATCAGGACGCTTTCGGTCAGCGTGCCGAAGAAGTCGCGCCGCGCGGTGCGCTCCGCGGGCTTGGGACGTATCTCGACCGAATGGGAAACCAGCTGCTGCCCGTCGCCGGTGATCGGCTCCAGCCGCAGCGAGCAGCGCGCGAAGCTGACTTGGGTCTCGTAGCTGTAGGTCGTGACGTGACGGATGTCGTAGATCACGCCAGCCCCGTGAGCTTCTCCGGCCGGCTGGCGTTCGGCCCGTGCGGGAAATAATGCAGCCCGACTGAGTCGGCGAGGTTGAGCAGGTCCTGCTCCAGCGCAAACAGCGTCTTGACGTCGAGACTACCGGCTTCGGCCGTCGTCAACATCGCCTCGAGCGCGACCGCGAGCCGCTGCGGCCGCTCGATCAGGCCGTGCTCCTTCAGGCTTGGCAGCGCGGCGATATGTTCGTTCAGCGCCGCGACCTGGAATGCGACCGAGCGCGGATTATAGGGGTCGAGCACGGCAAGATCGCGCACCGGCGTCAGCAGCGGCTGCACCAGATAGCGCGAGCGGTAGGTGATCTGGCAGTCGACCAGCGTCAGCAGAACGTCGAGATCCTCGTCGCCGGCTTCGTCATAAGCGAACTGGCGGGCAAAGCGCGTGGTGTTGATGGCGCGTTCGGCGCGGCGGCCCATCTCGAGGAAGCGCCAGCCGGCGGCGCGGTTCATGTTCTCCTGCGCGAGGCCGGCGAAGCTTGCGAGCTCCTGCAAGGTCAGCTCGGCGGCGCTGACGACGCCGTCGTCGTCGTGAACCTCGATCGCGAGGCGATCCGCCATCTCGGTGATGACCTGCCAGGCATCCGGCGACAGCCGCTCACGAAGCGAGGTTGCCGTGCGCTGCGCCGACCGCACCAGCGACAACGCCGAGCCGAACTTCTCCTCGCTCTGCAACGCTTCGAGCGCGACCTTGGCGGGATTGGCGCGCGCAGTCTGCGACGCCGCGCCCCAGGTGACCAGCATGCGCTGGATGCGCTCGGCCGAATGCATCGCCGGTGTCGGGCCGGTCGCATTCACCCGCGCCGGATCGCGCAGCGGCGTGCACAGCGCGCGGATCAGCCGAATGGTCGCCTCAGCGCGCTCGAGATAGCGGCCGAGCCAGAACAGATTATCGGCCGCGCGGCTCGGCAGCACGCCGGCAATGCGGCGGATGCGGACGGTGTCGACCGCCGGCAGCAAGGTCGAGGTCGCAACCGCCTTGTCGGAGACCACCCAGACGTCAGCGGACACTGCGCCATCGCCCATCGACACCGCGCGCGCATCCGCGCGATCGGCAATCCGGCAGAAACCACCGGGCAGCACGGTCCAGCCGTTCGGCGTCGCCGCCGCGAATACCCGCAGCACAAAGGGACGCGGCGCGATGCGGCCGTCCTCCCACACCGGCGTCGTGGACAGGCGCACCAGTTCCTGTCCGACGTAGTCGATGCCGCGATGGCTGATCGCATCCTTCAGGCGGTCGCGGTCCGCAGCCGACAATTCGCCCGGCAGCACCGGCCCATGGCCTGGAAAATCCGCAACGCCGCGGCCATAGGCGCCCTCGATTGCGAATTCGTCGAGCCGCGACAGCACCTGCTCGCGGGCGGACTTCTGGCCGCACCACCAGGTCGCGATATGCGGCATCATCAGGTCTTCAGAGAGCAGACGGCGGCAGAGATTGGGCAGGAAGCCGAGCAACGCCCTCGCCTCCATCACGCCCGAGCCCGGCATATTGGCGACCACGACGCCGCTCTTGCGCAGCACCTCGACGAGCCCGGGCACGCCGAGATAGGAGGAGGCGTCGAGCTCGAGCGGATCGAGCATGTTGGAATCGACCCGACGCAGCAGCACGTCGAGCCGCTTCAGGCCTGCGACGGTGCGGATGTGGATGCGGTCGCCGGAGACCGCGAGGTCGTCGCCCTCGACCAGCAGGAAGCCGAGATAGCGCGCGAGCGTGGCATGCTCGAAATAGGTCTCGCTGAACGCGCCGGGCGTCAGCAGGCCGATCCGCGGCTCGTCGCGGTCGGCGCTGGCGCGGAGTGAATCGCGGAACGCCTCGAAGAACGGTGCGACGCGCTCGACATTCATCGACTTGTAGAGGTTGGAAAAGGCGCGCGACAGCACCAGGCGGTTTTCCAGCGCATAGCCCGCGCCCGACGGCGCCTGGGTGCGATCGCCGAGCACCCACCAGCGGCCGTCAGGCCCGCGACCGATGTCGGCAGCATAGAGATGCAGATAGCGGCCGCCGGGCGGCTTGATGCCGCTGACCGCGCGCAGATACTCGCTGCTGCCGGCGATCGCTGCGGCGGGAATCGCGCCTTCGGCGACGAGACGGCCATCGCCGTAGAGATCGGCCAGCACCATTTCCAATAGCTGGGCGCGTTGCGCGACACCGGCGGCGAGTTGCCGCCAGTCGGCCGCATCGATGATCAGCGGCAGATGGCTGAGCGGCCAGATCCGGTCGGAAGTGTCGCCCGGCGCGCGATAGGTAACGCCGGCCTCGCGCAGATGGCGGTCGGCGGAGGCAAAGCGCCGCTCGATATCGGCCGGCGACAGCCCGGCAAAGGCGTCGAAGAAGCGCGCCCAGACCGGCCGCGGCGCGCCGTTCTCGGCGATGTATTCATCGGGAATGCCGGGCAACCGGACATAGTCGCGGGTCCATTGCGCCATCCGGCGCTGACCGGGACGGGCCCTGCTCTCTTGACTGCTTCCTTGGCCACCCGATGCGGTCATTGCACTTCCCCTGCACCCAATTACTGCAGGAGCGGCGTCCGCAAGTCGAGGGTCAAGGGAAACTCAATTGTGCGTTCCTCTGGCGGTGGTTCTATCCTGCCGGGCGTATGCCCGTGCTCCTGGAAGCGCGCCAGCCGCCGCGCCTCGGCCTCGTAGGAATTGACCGGCTTGGTCTCGTAGTTGCGGCCGCCGGGATGGGCGACATGATAGACGCAGCCGCCGAGCGAGCGGCTGTTCCAGGTATCGATCAGGTCGAACGTCAACGGCGCGTGCACGGGGATGGTCGGATGCAGGCCGGAGGCCGGCTGCCAGGCCTTGAAGCGCACGCCGGCAACCGCCTCGCCGGCGCGGCCGGTCTCGGTCATCGGCATCCGCCTGCCGTTACAGGTGATGACGTGGCGGCCCTCGACGAAGCCCGTCGCCTTCACCTGCAACCGCTCGACCGAGGAATCGACGTAGCGCACGGTGCCGCCTGCGGTGCCCTCTTCGCCCAGCACATGCCAAGGTTCCAGCGCCTGCCGCAGCTCGAGGCCGACGCCACCGTGATGGATGCGACCGAAGGCGGGGAAACGGAATTCGAGCTGGGCCTGATACCATTCCGGCTCGACGTCGTAGCCGAACTGCTTGAGTTCGGCGAGCACGCCGAGGAAATCCTCCCAGAGGAAGTGCGGCAGCATGAAGCGGTCATGCAGCGCGGTGCCCCAGCGTACGAACTTGCCCTGCTGCGGCTCGCGCCACAGCTTTGCGATCAGCGCCCGGATCAAGAGCTGCTGCGCCAGCGACATCCGCGGATCCGGCGGCATTTCGAGCGCACGGAATTCGACCAGGCCGAGCCGGCCGGTCGGACTGTCGGGCGAATAGAGCTTGTCGATGCAGATCTCGGCGCGATGGGTGTTGCCGGTGATATCGACCAGGATGTGCCGGAACAGGCGATCGACCAGCCACAGCGGCGCCTCCATGCCCGGCGGCGGCACGTGCGATAGCGCGATCTCCAGTTCATAAAGTCCATCATGCCGCGCCTCGTCGATGCGCGGCGCCTGGCTGGTCGGGCCGATGAACATTCCGGAGAACAGATAGGACAGCGACGGATGGCGCTGCCAATAGAGCACCAGGCTCTTCAACAGATCGGGCCGGCGCAGGAACGGCGAATCCTCCGGCTTGCTGCCGCCGACCACGATGTGGTTGCCGCCGCCGGTGCCGGTATGGCGGCCGTCGATCAGGAAACGGTTGGCCCCGAGCCGCGTCTTTGCCGAGTCCTCATAGAGGCCGAGAGTGATGTCGACGGCCTCGATCCAGCTCTGTGCCGGCTGCACGTTGATCTCGATCACGCCGGGATCCGGCGTCACTTTGATCACCTCGATACGTGGGTCGAACGGCGGCGCGTAGCCTTCGACATGGACTTGCAGCTGCAGCTGTTCGGCCGCGGCCTCGATCGCGGCGATCAGCTCGAGATAGTCCTCCACCTTCTCGACCGGCGGCATGAAGGCGCAGAGCACGCCGTCGCGCACCTCGATCGACATCGCGGTGCGCACCGGCAGCGGCTCTTCAATGTCGTTGAGCGCCTGCTTCAGCTCCGGATCGATTTCCCCGATTGCATCGCGTGACGCCATCGGATCCTGCTCGATGATGTAGGGAAAGTCGCCCGGCGGGACGTGTTCGAGCGAAGAGATCGGAAGCCGCAAGCCCAGCGGGGAATCGCCCGGAAACAGAAACAGATGGCTGCGCCGGATCTTCCAGCGCTCGCTGCGCCAACGCGCCGGCACGCGATCGCCCAGCGGGCTCCAGCGCTGGATCGGCAGCACGTAACCCTTCGGCGTGGTCAGCCCTTCGTCGAACACCCGCGCCATCCGCGCGCGCTCTTCCGGATCGGTCAGTTTGGAATTCGCGGGGCTGACATTGGCCGGCAGGCCGGCCTCGCGCTCCAGCCAGAACGCAGTGTCCTCAAAGGCCGGCATGACGTAATCAGCCTTCAGGCCAAGCCGCGCGGCGATGCCGATTGCGATGCGCTCCGCGTCAGCGATCTCAGCCTTGCCCGGATTTTCGACTGAAGCGATCAGGTTGGCGTTCTTCCAGATCGGCTTGCCGTCCTTGCGCCAATAGAGGCCGAACGCCCAGCGCGGCAGGCTCTCGCCGGGATACCATTTGCCCTGGCCGTAATGCAGCAGGCCGCCGGGCGCGAAGCGCGTGCGCAGCTTGCGGATCAGTTCGTCGGCGAGCCCGCGCTTGGTCGGACCGACCGCGGCGACGTTCCATTCCGGCGATTCCAGATCATCGACCGAGACGAAGGTCGGCTCGCCGCCCATTGTCAGCCGCACGTCGTGCGCCTCAAGATCGGCATCGACGAGCTCGCCGACCTGGTCGAGCCGCGCCCAGGATTCATCGGAGAAAGGTTTGGTGATGCGCGGCGCTTCGCGCACGCGCGTCACGCTCATCTCGAAGCCGAACTCGACATTGGCAGCTCCGGCGGTGCCTGATATCGGCGTGGCCGAACGGTAATGCGGCGTGGCGCAGACCGGGATATGCCCCTCGCCCGTCAGCATGCCCGAGGTGACGTCGAAGCCGATCCAGCCCGCGCCCGGCAGATAGACTTCCGCCCAGGCATGCAGATCGGTGAAATCGTTTTCGACCTCACGCGGCCCTTCGAGCGGATCGATATCCGGCCGGACCTGGATGAGATAGCCAGAGACGAAACGCGCAGCGAGCCCGAGATGGCGCAGCGCCTGGATCAGGAGCCACGCCGAGTCACGGCACGAGCCGGAGCCCGCGGCAAGCGTCTCCTCCGCGGTCTGCACGCCGGTCTCCATGCGGACGACGTAGCTGATCTTCTTCTGCAGCTGCGCGTTCAGTTCGACCAGGAAATTGACGGTCGAGTCGGCCTTGCGCGGAATGTCCTTCAGGTAGGCCGCGAGTAATGGCCCGGGCTCGTCCGTTTCAAGATAAGGCGCAAGCTCGGTCTTGAGATCGCCGGGATATTCGAATGGAAAGCTGCCGGCATAGGGCTCGACAAAGAAGTCGAACGGATTGACCACCGTCATCTGCGCGGTGAAGTCGACCTCGACCCTGAGCTCGGTGGTCTTCTCCGGAAAGACGTAGCGCGCCAGCCAATTGCCCTGCGGGTCCTGCTGCCAGTTCACGAAGTGATTTGATGGCGTGACCTTGAGCGAATAGTTCAGGATCGGCGTGCGGGTATGCGGCGCGGGCCGGAGCCGAATGGTCTGAGGCCCGAGATCGATCGGCCGGTCGTATTTGTAGTGCGTGACGTGATGCAGTGCGACGAAGATCGACACGGACCGAGAACTCCAGCAGCTTTTTTGAGCAGAACACTGGTTCCGGTCGACATCAAGCACTAACAACGGGCAGCGACTGCCCAAGCGGCGGGCTACGGGACTAGCGCCCGATCGCGCCGGATACCTGCGACGCAAGTTGCTCGGCGAGCATATGATAGCCCTCGGGGGTCAAATGCACACCATCGGGCTGATGCGGGAGGCCGTGCAGCATCCCGTTGGAAAGCATGATCACCGCGATGCCACGGGCACTGAGGCGACTCTGGATATCCGTGGTCCGGTCGGGGCTGCCCTTGCGCCGATCATTGCCGCCCGGCTGCAAGATAACCGCACGGGTCCCGTTGGGGACGGCGCGGTCCAGGCGCTGCAGCATCCCTTCCGTCGTGTCGCCATTGATGCCGGCATTCACGACCCGGACGCTCAAACCCTTCGCCCGCAAGATCGCTTCGAGCTGCGCGGGATAGGCCTGGTTGCGCGCCACGCCCTTGCCGTAGGTATTGCTCGCGCCAAACGCCACGATGGTCGCGGCGTCGGCCGAACCGATACCAAGACTCAAAGCGGCCAGGAATGCGAGGCATCCAATCAACCCGCGCACGCGCATCTTTCCTCCGTTCAAATCGAAACGCCGGTCCGTAGCCCGGATGGAGCGAAGCGCAATTCGGGGATGTTTATCCGCGGCGAGCGTCCCGGATTTCGCTGCGCTTCATCCGTGCTACGCGAATGCTACATCGTCGCGCCAAGCACCCAGGGCGCGAACTCGGCGCCGCCGAAATCGAAGCTCTCGCTCTTGGTCGGCTGGCCCGAGGCAGTCTTGAGGATCAGGTCGAAGATGCGCTGGCCGCATTCCTGCACGCTCTCCTCGCCGTCGAGGATGGTGCCGCAATTGACGTCCATGTCGTCTTGCATCCGCTTGTACATCGGCGTGTTGGTGGCGAGCTTGATCGACGGCGCGGGCTTGCAGCCGAACACGCTGCCGCGGCCGGTGGTGAAGCAGACCAGGTTGGCGCCGCCGGCAACCTGTCCGGTGGCGGCAACCGGGTCGTAGCCGGGCGTGTCCATGAACACAAAACCCTTCTTGGTGACGGGCTCGGCGTAGTGCAGGACGTCGACGAGGTTGGTGCTGCCGGCCTTGGCCATTGCGCCGAGCGACTTCTCCAGGATCGTGGTGAGGCCGCCGGCCTTGTTGCCGGGGCTCGGATTGGCGTTCATCTCAGCGCCTTCGCGCTGGGTGTATTCCTCCCACCAGCGCATCAGGCCGACCAGCTTCTCGCCGACCTCGCGGCTGACGGCGCGACGGGTCAACAGATGCTCAGCGCCGTAGGTCTCGGGTGTCTCGGAGAGGATCACCGTCCCGCCGTGACGGACCAGCAGGTCGCTCGCCGCGCCGAGCGCCGGATTGGCCGACACGCCGGAATAACCATCCGAGCCGCCGCATTGCAGCGCCACGGTGAGTTCGCTCGCCGGCACCGCCTCGCGCTTGACCTTGTTGGCGTCGGTGAGCGCTTCCCTCACGAAGGCAACGCCTGCTTCCACCGTCTTGCGGGTGCCGCCGACCTCCTGGATGTCCATCGCACGCAGGCGGCCGGCGAGCTTCTGTTCCTGCATCAGGCCGCCGATCTGGTTCACCTCGCAGCCGAGGCCGAGCACGATGACGTTGGAGAAATTGACATGCCGCGCGTAGCCGCCGAGCGTGCGGCGAAGCAGCGCTAAGGGCTCGTCCTGGGTCATGCCGCAGCCGGTCTTATGGGTCAGCGCGACGACGCCGTCGACATTCGGGAAATCGGCCAGCGGGTTGTCGCCGGTGAACGGATTCTTCTTGAACATGTCGGCGACGATTCCAGCGACATGGGCGCTGCAATTCACCGAGGTGAGGATGCCGATGTAGTTGCGCGTCGCGACGCGACCGTCGGCGCGGCGAATGCCCTCGAAGGTCGCCGGCAGATCGAAGTTCGGCACCGGCTTGACGTCGACGCCATAGGCATAGTCCTTGGCGAAATCACCCATGCCGCAGTTCTGCGTATGCACGTGCTGGCCGGGCGCAATCGGCTGGGTCGCGAAGCCGATGATCTGGCCATAGCGCCGGATCGGCTCACCTGTCGCGATCGGCTTGATCGCGACCTTGTGGCCGGCCGGAATGCGATCGACCGTGATGACGCCGTCGGTCACCTCCAGCCCCGGCGGCAGGCTCGCGCGTGCGATCAGGACGCTGTCGTCGGCATGCAGACGGATCACTTGTGCCGAGGCCATGGGAGTTCTCCTTGGTTCTTCTTCACCTCCCCCCGTCCTTTACGGGGAGAGGTCGAATTCTCGCACAGCGAGAATTCGGGTGAGGGGCGAAGCACGATGGCACTTACAACGATGGTGCTCGCCGGATCGAGGCCCCCTCACCCCACCCCTCTCCCGCAAGAGCGGGGCGAGGGAGCAGAGCTAACATTGCGGACAGACTTACGCCTTGCCGCCGGACTTCTCGCGGGTCTGATTGACCTGCATCCTGGCGTAGACCTGCATCAGGCCGACCTCGTTCGACAGCGTCACGAGCTTGAAGCCCATGTTGATCGCGCGCACTGCGCCCTCGGCGCCCGAGCAATGGATGCCAGGGTTGAGGCCGCGCTTGCCGCATTCCTTGATGATCTTCTCGTAGATCTTGAGGATCTCGGGCTCGTCGCGATCGAGCTTCGGCACCAGGCCGTAGGAGAAGCCGAGATCGGACGGGCCGATATAGACGCCGTCGATGCCCTCGACATCGAGGATCGCTTCCATGTTCTCGACAGCGGTCTTGGTTTCCATCATCGGCAGCAGCACGATCTCGTCGTTGGCAGTCTGCTGATAGGTGCCGGCCGAGCCGTACATGCCGGCGCGGATCGGGCCGTTGGAGCGCACGCCCTTCGGCGGATACTTGGCGTAGGAAACCAGGTTCTTGGCTTCCTGCGGCGTGTTGACCATCGGGCAGATCACGCCATAGGCGCCGCCATCCAGCACCTTGCCGATGATGCCGGGCTCATTCCACGGCACGCGGACCATCGGCGTCACCGGATGGGCATGCATCGACTGGAAGCACTGCACCATCGACTGATAATCCTGCACGCCATGCTGCATGTCGACGGTGACGCTGTCGAAGCCGCATTGCGCGATCACTTCGGCCGAGAACCCGGAGGGGATCGCGAGCCACGCGTTCACCACCGCCTTGCCCGATGCCCAGACTTGCTTGACCTTGTTTGCCATTGATCGCGTTTCCCTTTGCGGTTTATTGGGGGACGAGCCTCAGCTGGTCGCCCGCTGGATAGAAACTTCGCTGACGCCGACTTCGCGCGCGGTATTCACTATCGCCGCCCAGGTGTCGTCAGGCAAGGGGATGCCATTCCTGGTGCGATCGGCGCGGGTTTTCCGCTCGGGATCGCCCGGAACCAGCACGGACTCCGTGCCCGCAATCGGCTTGGTGGCGCGGATGAAATCGGTGTAGCGGGTGATTTCATCGTCGAAGAAATTGCTGGTGTCGATCACTTTGGGGTCGATGTAGAACGCCATCATGCCGTTGGCGAAACGACGGTCCGACGACGTCGCGCCGGTGCCGGTCAGCGCGCCGCCGAGCAGCTCGCAGATGAAGGCAAGGCCCGAACCCTTGTGATCGCCGAAGGCGCGGATTGCGCCGGTTCCCTTGGTGTGGTCGCGCGGCCCGTCGGGCGTGTACGGGCCATACAGCACATGCGGGTCCTCGCTCAGCGTGCCGTCGGCATCGACCAGCGCACCTGTCGGCAGCTTCTTGCCGCCGCGGCTGGCAACCAGGCACTTGCCCTCGGCGACGACGGATGTCGCGAAATCGAGCACGATCGGGTCCTGCCCCTGGCGCGGAATGCCGACGCAATATGGCGCGGTGGACAGCCGCTTCTCGACTCCGCCATAGGGCGCGACGAGCAACGAGCCCGCTGCGGTTACGAAATGAACAGACACAAGCCCTTCGGCGGCGGCCATTTCGGCCCAGTCGCCGACGCGGCCGAGATGGCCGGAGTTGCGCAGCGCGACCGCGGCGAGCCCCGCCTTCTTGCACTTCTCGATGCCGAGCCTCACTGCGACAGGCGTGACGGTCTGGCCATAACCGAACTTGCCGTCGACCACCGCGAGCGACGGCGTGTCGACCACGACCTCGGGGGTCTGGTTCGGCACGATCGAACCCATCTTCTTCCACCTGACATAGACGGGCACGCGGATCACGCCGTGGCTATCATGCCCGGTGAGGTTCGCGGTGGTCAGGTAGGTCGCGATGCGCTTCGCCTCTTCCGGAGACGACTCCGAATGGGAAAACACCTCGGACACGAAGTTGATGAGATTATCGACCTTGATGGTGACCATGAAAAACTAGCTCGCTCGATACAGCACAGTGAGTTGTCAGGCGTGGGTTTTGGCGTGACCGCCGAGATAGGCCGCGGCGATGGCTTCGTTGCCCCACAATTCGTCGGGCTTGCCGCCCAGCACGATCCGCCCGGTTTCCAGGACGAAGCCGTGATCGGCAACCGAAAGTCCCATGCGCGCATTTTGCTCGACGAGCAAGACCGTGGTGTCTTTCCTGATCTGCGATATGATGCGGAACACCGCCTGCACGATGACGGGCGCGAGCCCGAGCGACGGCTCGTCGAGCAGCAACAGCCGCGGCTTGGCCATCAGCCCGCGCGCCACCGCGACCATCTGCAGCTGGCCGCCGGACAGCGTCCAGCCGAGTGCATTGGAGAAGGCGCGGATGTCCGGGAACAGGTCGAACATCGCGTCGGCCTCGCGCGAGATCTGCGACGCCGACACCTTCCGGTTCGACGCGCCGAGCATGATGTTCTCTTTCACGGTGAGGCCCGGGAACACGCGGCGGCCTTCCGGCACATGCGAGATGCCGAGCCGCACGATCGCTTCTGGCCCAAGGCCCGCGATCGAGTGACCGTCGAACAGGATGTCGCCGGAGGCAGGCTTGGCGAGGCCTGAGATTGCGCGCAGCGTGGTCGACTTGCCGGCGCCATTGGCACCGAGCAAGGTGACGACCTGGCCCTGTTCCACGGCGATGGTGACGCCGCGCAGCGCCTCGATCTCGCCGTAGCGGACCACGAGATTGCGGATTTCGAGCAGCGGCATCATTCGCTCCCGAGATAGGCGGAGACGACGTCGGGATGACGCAGCACCGCCATGGACTCGCCGTCGGCGATACGGCGTCCGAAGTTCAGCACGGTGATGTGCTGGGCGGCTTCCGAGACCAGCGTCATATCGTGATCGATGATCAGAATGGTGAGGCCCTGCGCTGCGATGCGCTTCAGTAGCTCATGCAGCTCGAGCTTCTCGGTGGAGTTGAGGCCGGCGGCCGGCTCGTCGAGCAGCAGCAAGGTCGGGTTCGACGCCAACGCGCGGGCGATCTCGATCAGGCGCTGGTGGCCGTAAGAGAAGCTCGAGATCAACTCGTTGGCGCGGTTGCCGAGGCCGACGAAGGTCAGCGCCTCCATCGCGCGCTCGGTCAGCGCGTCATCGCCCTTCCCGATCATGGTGTTGCCGGGACGCTCGGCGCCGATCTCGACATTCTCCAGCGCCGTCATCGAGCGGAACAAGCGGATGTTCTGGAAGGTGCGCCCGAGCCCCGCCGCGGTGCGCTGATGCGGCGCCATGCTGGTGATGTCGGTCCCGTCGAGCACGATCTTGCCCGCGGTCGCCTTGTAAAGACCGGACAGCACGTTCAGCGTCGTCGTCTTGCCGGAACCGTTGGGTCCGATCAGCGCATGCACGCTGCCGCGCTTCACCGCGATGTCGACGCCGTCGACCGCCTTGAGGCCGCCGAAATGCTTCGAGAGCCCGGTGACTTCGAGCACGATGTCGCCGCCAGTGGTCGCCGGCTTGAGCAGGAGCGCGCCGGCAACAGGCGGGGCATTGGTGTGCGCGCGCCAGCGTGTGAAGGCGTCCGACACGAAGCCCCAGATGCCGTCCGGCATGAAGCGGATGATCAGGATCACCGACAGGCCGTAGATCGCGAGATAGAGACCGGGCACACTCTTGAGGAAGCGCAGCCATTCCGGGATCAGGATCAAGAGCCCGGTGCCGATCGCGGAGCCGATCGGCGAGGCCACGCCGCCGAGCAGCGACATGGTCAGGAACTGAATCGATTCCGCAAATGAGAACTGGTCGGGACTGACATAGGCAAAGCCGCCGGCGAACAGGCCGCCCGCGAGGCCGCCGAGCACCGCGCACACCGCGAAGGCGTAGACTTTGGTGCGGAACACGTCGATGCCGTTGACGCCGGCCGCGAGCTCATTGTCGCGCACGGCACGCATGGCGCGGCCAAGCTTGGTGTCAGGCAGGTGCCAAACGAAATAACCGACGATCGCGAGCATCGCGACGCAGAAGGCGAGATAGCTTTGCGAGGACTGGAACAGCTCGGGCCGGCGAATGTTGGCGACGCCGTCCGGGCCGTGGGTCACGCCGATGGCGTTGATCATTACCAGCGTCACGATCTGCTGGAACGAGATCGTCACCATCGCGAGGTAGTGCCCGCCGAGCCGCAGCGTCGACATGCCCAGGAACGCGCCGGCGACCAGCGTGATCGCGCAGGCGCCGACCAGACAGAGCCAGAAGTTCAGATGCAGGTCGGCAGTGCCGAGACCGACGGCATAGGCGCCGAAGCCGAAGAACGCCGCCTGCGCCAGGTTGATCTGGCCGCACAGGCCGAGCACGACCGAAAGCCCGAACACCGCGATCGAGAAGGTCGTGGCCTGCAGCAGGATGTTGAGGATGTAGCCGTCGAACTGCATTCCGGCGGCGAGCGCCACCAGCGCGGCCGCGCCGATGAAATACGGCAGATGACGGACGATCAGCGGCCTCGAGCGCACGGCGGGCGCCGGGATCATGTTGTCGCTGGCGCTCATGCTTTCTCCGCGACGCGTTCGCCGAAGATGCCCTGCGGCCGGAACACCAGGAAAGCGATCAGCACCAGGAAGGCAAAGCCGTCCTTGTACGGCACCGAAATATAGGCGGCGCCGAACGTCTCGATGACGCCGAGCGCGAGGCCGCCGACGATGGCGCCGGCAACGTCGCCGAAGCCGCCGATGATGGTGGCGGCAAACGCCTTCAGCGCAATAGTCGAGCCCATCTGGATCGAGACGAACAGCACCGGCGCCACCAGGATCCCGGCGAGACCGCCGAGCACGGCCGAATAGATGAAGGTGATCATGATCATGGTGGAGACGGAAATGCCGAGCAGCGAGGCCATCTCCTTGTCCTGCGAAGTCGCCTGCAGCTTCTTGCCGAGCAGCGTCTTCTCGAAGAACCAGAAATTGAACAGCACCAGGAGGATCGTGACACCGATGATCAGCAGATACTGGCTGTCGAGATAAACCGGGCCGAGCTGGATGCCGGGCGTATCGAACCAGCCCTGCAGCACCTGCGGTTGCGGACCGTAGATCGCCAGCACCGAGTTCGACAACAATATCGAGGCGCCGATGGTTGCGATGATGACAGGCAGGTAGGTGCGGTGGCGCAGCGGATAGTAGACGCCGAGATTGAAGATGACGCCGAACAGCGCCATGCCGGCGAGCGCGATCAGGAACGACAGCCAGTAAGGCCAGCCGAGATCGACCGAGAACACCACCATCAGATAGGCGGCGACCATCGAGAATTCGCCCTGCGCGAAGTTCACCACGTTGGTGGCGCGGAAGATCAGCACGAAGCCGAGCGCCACCAGCGCGTAGACCGCGCCGATGCCAATGCCGGTGAACAGCAGTTGTAAGACCAGATCCATGACGGCGCTCGATCCGAACAGTGTGCGCAGAAGATCGGCCTCGCCGGTTTCGCCGGCGAGGCCGAGCCGCGATCAATCGTTGAAGTCGATGTGCTTGTCGTAGACGATCTTGCCCTTGTCGTTCTTCACGACGTTGTAGCCGTGCAGACCGTCGCCGTTCTTGTCGAAATTGTATTCGCCTTCGGCGCCGGCGAATTTCTGCGTCGCCAGGATGGCGTCGCGGATCTTGGTCGGATCGGTCGAGCCGGCCTTGTTGATCGCCGCCGACAGGATGGTGATTGCATCATACGGCCAGGCGCTCTGGTTGTCGGGCGCAGTCTTATAGGCATCGCGATAGGACTTGCCGAACGCCTTCGCGGTGTCGCTCGAGTCCTCGGCGAAGTCGGCGACCCCATAGGTGCCGAACAGCGCCGGACCGGCGAGCTTGGTCGAGGATACCGCCACGACCGAGGGCGAGCCGACCCAGGGGATGTTGACGCCGAGCTGGCGCAGCTGCCGGGCGAAGATGCCGAGGTCGTTCTCGAAGGTGAAGTAGGTGCCGAGCACGTCGGCGCCGGACTGCTTCACGGCCAGCACGACCGGGGTGAAATCCTGGCTCTGGTTGGCATAGCCCTGGTCGAGCACCGGCGGCGCGCCGAGCTTGGTCAGCGCCTCGGTGAGCGCCTTGCCGCCCGCGGTGCCGAAGGCGTCGGTGGAATGCACGATCGCCCACTTCTTCTTGCCGAGCGTGTTGACGCCGAAATCGGCGATCACGCGGCCGGAGTAATTGTCATTCGGGCGGAAGCGGAACAGCCAGGGATTTCCGGAATGCGTGAGATCGGGATTGGTGCCGCCGATCATCACGGGCTTGCCGACCTTGATCACGTCGGGCGCCATCGCCTGCACCTGGGTCGAGCGGATCGAGCCGAGGAAGGCAACGATGTCGGATTGCGCGGCGAGCTTGGAGAACGCCAGCACGATGCCCGGATTGGTGGTCTGGTCATCCTCGATGACGAGTTCGACCTGCTTGCCGAGTACGCCACCGGCCTTGTTGACTGCGGCCAGCGCCAGCTTAGCGCCGTTCTGGGCCCACAGGCCCTGCTCCGCCGCCGGTCCGGTCACCGGCACGCACATGCCGATCTTGATGGTCGCTCCCTGCGCCCAAGCGCTGCGCATCAGCGCGGGAGCAGCGAGACCTGCCGCCAAGCCGGCGGAAAACTCACGCCTCGTCAGTTTCATTCAATCCTCCCTTTGGTGCGCCGAACTTGCATGTCGGCTGCGTTGAAACGAGCTGACGCGTCGATCTGCTGCCCTATCCGCAGCCATCGAACGGCGCGGCGAGCAAACGTGAGCACCGCTGCAGCGCACAAGACGCGCAAAGGCGGCCATCAATCTGGCGTTTGACCTAGCTAAACATGATTGCACATTGCACGCAATAGTCAAAAGTTCGCTGGCAACGGTGCGTAAATGCCTGCTACCAGCGACCATGACGGGATCACGTGATAGTGTGACCGGCGGGCAGTCATCGATGTCGATTCCAAGAGCGAAATCGCAGACCAGACGGAAACAGCCGGCCTATGCGCTGATCAAGAGCGCATTGGCGAAGCACATCCGGACCGGCGACGTGCCACCCGGCACGGTTCTCTCCGAATCGGCGATCGCGACCTTGTTCGGCTCCAGCCGCTCGCCCGTGCGACAGGCCTTCGAACAGCTCGAGCACATCGGCCTGGTGCGCCGGTTCGACGGCCGCGGCGTCATCGCCGGCAAGCGCAAGGTCGACCCGCGGCGCGTACCGATCACGCCGCAGATGTTCGGGCTGACCGACGGCCCCGTCGAGGCGGTGCGCAGCGACGCATGGGATACGCTCTATTACAAGCTCGAACGCGAGATCATCTACCGGTCGCTGTTCGGCCGCTTCCGCGTCAGCGAGCTCGCATTGGCGCGGCACTTCCGGGTCGGGCGCACGGTTGCGCGCAATTTGCTGCTACGTGCGCAGGCGATCGGAATCCTGGAGAAGGGCGCCAAGGCACACTGGTATGTCGTGCCGCTGGACGAGGATCGCCTCCGCGACATCTTCGAAGTGCGCGCAACCCTCGAGCCGCTGCTCCTCAAATCCGCTGCGGCGAGGATTCCTGCCGCACTGCTTGACCGGATGGCGGAGCGGCTGCGCGAGGGGATTGAGTACCGCGACGGCGTCGGCGTCGGCGAACTCGACGAGATCGAGGGCGATCTCCATATCCGTTGTCTTGGTTACGGCGTCAATCGCGAGATGATCGAAGCCCTCAAGCGCACCCACTGCGCCTTCGTGATCGGCAAGCACATCCAGGTCGCGCTGACCGCGCCGCAGATCGATTCCTTCATGGACGAGCATCTGGTGATCTTCGAAGCCTTGCGCGCGCGCGACGGCGAGGCGGCCGCCGCAACCCTGCGCCGCCATATTGAGTGGTCGCACTCCAAGGTCGCCGGCTGGATTGCCGAATTCCGCGCCATCAACGTGATCTCGCGCGTGCCCTACATGGCCTGAGCGGCACTGCCGCGCATCGTCGCTGCTACTCGTCGGCCTCGACCTCGGCGCCATCGGCCGAGCCCATTCCGGCGAGGCTCGCCTCCAGCACGCCCAGCATTTCGTGCAACTCGGCAAGCCTGCGCGCGCCATACCGCCGTGTGATCTCGGCGTAGATCGCCTCCGACGTCGGCGCCACCGCCTCGATCAGCTTCAACCCCTTGGCGGAGATCGAAACCACCGCGCGCCGGCCGTCGTTCTCCGCCGCCTTGCGCTCGATCAACGCGCGCGCCTCGAGATCGCGCAGGATTCGCGACAGGCTCGGGCCGAGCAGAAACGCGACGCGGGCGAGCTCGGTGACCTCGATCTCGTCGACCGCGGTGAGCGCGCGCAGGATCCGCCACTGCTGCTCGGTCAGCCCGTGATTGCGCAGCGACGGACGGAACTGCCGCATCACCGCCTCGCGCGCCCGGAGCAGCGACATCGGCAGCGAGCGTGAGAACTCCCGCATCGGAGTCCGTCGCGACGATGCATCGTCGCCCTGCCCCGGCCTGACCTCATCCAATGATTTCTTGCGTGCCATGCTCAATCCACAGCAACGAAATTTTGCGTTGCAACATGCCCTGATTCAGTTTGCGGGAATTCACTTAACATGTTAATCATCTCCCGACATCCACTTTTGTGTAGCACGCATGGCCCTCTCCAAGGACGATATCCGCGCTGCAGCCGAACGGCTCGACAGTGCGGAAAAGACCCGCAAGCAAATCCGCCAGCTGTCGCTGGAATACCCTCGTATTACCCTCGACGACGCCTACGCGATTCAGAAGGCCTGGGTCGAGATGAAGGTGGCGCAGGGGCGCGTCGTCAAGGGCCACAAGATCGGCCTGACGTCGAAGGCGATGCAGAGCGCGCTCAATATCGACGAGCCGGATTCCGGCATCCTGCTCGACGACATGTTCTTTGCCGATGGCGGCCTGGTGCCGACCGAGCGCTTCATCGCGACCCGCGTCGAGGCCGAGCTCGCCTTCGTGATGAAGCATCGCCTCGCAGGGCCTAACTGCACCGTGTTCGATGTGCTCAATGCCACCGACTTCGTGGTGCCGGCGCTGGAGATCCTGGATACCCGGGTCGAGCGCGTCGACCCCGAGACCAAGGCGACGCGCAAGATCTTCGACACCATCGCCGACAACGCCGCCAATGCCGGCATTGTGCTCGGCGGCCGGCCGATCCGCCCGCTGGAAGCCGATCTGCGCTGGATCGGCGCGCTCTGCTTCCGAAATGGCCAGCTCGAGGAAACCGGTCTGGCCGCCGGCGTGTTGAATCATCCGGCGACCGCGGTGGCATGGCTTGCCAACAAGATCGCGCCGAACGGGCTGGCGCTGGAGGCCGGACAGATCGTGCTGGCAGGCTCCTTCATCCGCCCGATCGAGACCCGCAAGGGCGACACCATCCAGGCCGACTACGGACCTTACGGGTCCGTGAGCTGCTACTTCGCCTGACGCACTCTGCAGGAGCGCTGCATGCCGCATTTCACGATTGAATATTCCGCCAATCTCGACGGCCTCGTCGACATGGGCGCAACCGTCGAACTGGTCCGCAAGGCCGCGGTCGAGACCGGCATCTTCCCGCTCGGCGGCATCCGGGTCCGCGCCGTCAGATGCGAGCATTACGCGATCGCCGACGGCCGCAAGAATTACGGCTTCCTCGACATGGTGCTCCGCCTCGGCGAAGGCCGCGATCTCGCCACGCGCAAGAAAGCCGGCGAGCACATCTTCAAGGCGCTGTCGGCCCATCTCGATCCGGTCTTCGCCAAAGCCAAGTTCGCTCTGTCGTTCGACATGCAGATCAACGACAAGGAAACCAGCTGGAAACGCAACAACATCCACGACGCACTGAAGGTGGAGCCGGTCAATGGATAAAGCCGCCCCGAAATCTGCTGCCGACGTGTTCCAGGCCAATCGCGACCGCGCCGGTCCGCTGCTCACCAAGTTGAAAGCCGAAGGCATCGGCCATGTGATCGACGGCAAGGTCGTGCCGGCGACCTCCGACCAGACCTTCGAGACCAAATCGCCGATCGACGGGACGGTGCTGGCGACCGTCGCGCGCGGCAACGCTGAAGACATCGACCGTGCCGCAACCGCCGCGTCCAAGGCCTTCAAGGCCTGGCGCGACATGCCTGCGGCGCAGCGGCGCAAGCTGCTGCATCGCGTCGCTGACGCGATCGAGGAGCGCGCCGACGATATCGCCGTGCTCGAATGCATCGACACCGGCCAGGCGCACCGTTTCATGGCCAAGGCCGCAATCCGCGCCGCCGAGAATTTCCGCTTCTTCGCCGACAAATGCGGCGAGGCCCGCGACGGCCTCAGCACGCCCTCGGACGAGCACTGGAACATCTCGACCCGCGTGCCGATCGGGCCGGTCGGCGTGATCACGCCGTGGAACACGCCGTTCATGCTGTCGACCTGGAAGATCGCGCCGGCGCTGGCCGCGGGCTGCACGGTCGTGCACAAGCCGGCGGAATGGTCGCCGGTGACCGCCGATCTGCTGGTCAAACTGGCAAAACAGGCCGGTCTGCCCGATGGCGTCTTCAACACCGTGCACGGCTTCGGCGAGGACGCCGGCAAGGCGCTGACCGAGCATCCCGCGATCAAGGCGATCGGCTTCGTCGGCGAGAGCACGACGGGCTCGGCGATCATGGCGCAGGGCGCGCCGACCCTGAAGCGGGTGCATTTCGAGCTCGGCGGCAAGAACCCGGTGATCGTGTTCGAGGATGCCGATCTTGACCGCGCGCTCGATGCCGTCGTGTTCATGATCTACTCGCTCAATGGCGAGCGCTGCACGTCGTCGAGCCGCCTGCTGGTCCAGGAGAGCATCGCCGAAGAATTCATCGAGAAGCTGACCGCGCGCGTGAAGGCGCTCAAGGTCGGTCACCCCCTCGATCCGGCGACCGAGATCGGGCCGCTGATCCACGAACGGCACTTCGCCAAGGTCTGCAGCTATTTCGACATCGCCAAGCAGGATGGCGCGACGATCGCGGTCGGCGGCAAGCCGCATGACGGTCCGGGCGGCGGGCACTATGTGCAGCCAACCCTCGTCACCGGCGCCAACGCCAAGATGCGCGTGGCCCAGCAGGAGGTGTTCGGCCCGTTCCTGACCGTGATCCCGTTCCGCGATGAGGCTGACGCCATCGAAATCGCCAACGGCGTGCAGTATGGCCTGGCCGGCTATGTCTGGACCGGCGACGTGGGCCGCGCGCTCCGCGTCGCGGACGCGCTTGAAGCCGGCATGATCTGGCTCAATTCGGAAAACGTCCGCCATCTGCCGACCCCGTTCGGCGGCATGAAAGCCTCCGGCATCGGCCGCGACGGCGGCGACTACTCGTTCGACTTCTACATGGAGACCAAGCACGTCTCGCTCGCGCGCGGGACGCACAAGATTCAGAAACTGGGAATTTGATTGCACGTCGTTCCGGGGCGCGAAGCGAACCCGGAACCTCGAGATTCCGGGTTCGATGCTGCGCATCGCCCCGGAATGACGGATAAAATTGAGGAAACACCGATGCCCGCACCAACACACGTCTTCGATCCGCCGTTCAACATCATTCGCTGCAGCCACGCCGTGCTCGACGTCACGGATTTGGAGAAAAGCGCCGCCTTCTACGAGAAGACCGTCGGCCTCCACATCGAGGACCGCGACGACAAGTCGGTGTATCTGCGTGCCAGCGAAGAGCACCAGCATCACTCGGTGGTGCTGCGCAAGGCGGCGAAGGCTGCCTGCAACCGGCTCGGCTTCAAGGTCGGCAATGACGGCGACCTCGATAAGGCGGCGTCGTTCTTCTCCGAGAACGGCATTGCCTATGCCTTCGTCGACCAACCGTTCCAGGGCCGCACGCTGCAATTCACCGATCCATTCGGCTTCCAGATCGAACTCTACGCCACGATGGAGAAGCGCCCGCATCTCTTGCGGCGTTACGACCTCTACAAGGGCTGCCATCCGCAGCGGCTCGACCATTTCAACGTGTTCGCCGCCGAAGTGCAGGACACCGTCGACTTCTACGCCCGGCTCGGTTTCCGCCTCACCGAATATGCCGAGGAGGACGGCGACAATGGCCGCATCGCCGCAGCCTGGATGCACCGCAAGGGCAATGTCCACGACTTCGCCATCACCAACGGCCGTGGCCCGCGCCTGCACCACATCGCCTATTGGGTGCCGACCGCGATGAACATCGTCCATCTCTGCGACGTAATGGCGTCCTCCGGCTTTCTCGCGAACATCGAGCGCGGCCCGGGCCGGCACGGCATCTCCAACGCCTTCTTCCTCTACATCCGCGATCCCGACGGCCATCGCATCGAGCTCTACACCAGCGACTATTTCACCGGCGATCACGACCATGAGCCGCTGCGCTGGTCGCTACGCGATCCGCGCCGCCAGACATTGTGGGGCGCGCCGGCGCCGCGCTCCTGGTTCGAGGAAGGTTCGACCTTCGCCGGCCAGGCGGTGCGCGAGCCCCGCTTCGTCGCCGACGTGCTGGTCGCAGACTAGTGCCCCCCTCCCTCCTCACGCCGCCCCGGCCGAGTGCGCGATGCGCACGAAGCCGGGACCCACTACCGCCGAAGAGGGTTGCCGAAAGAATGTCTAGCCGCGTACCCATTCCGATGGCTGCGGCGTATGGGTCCCGGCCTTCGCCGGGACGACACCAATGAATGGATTGCTGATGTCAGCCCCTCGCCTCGCCACCTATTCCGTCAACGGCGCCACGCAATACGGCGCGGTCACCGACACCGGCGTCGTCGACCTCTCGTCGCGCTTCGCCAAGAACTATCCGACGCTGCGCGAGGCGATTGGCGCCGGCGCGCTGACCAGGCTCGTGGAGGATGCTGCGAAGCGCGCGCCCGACCACGCGCTGGACGCGGTCACCTGGCAGCTGCCGATCCCGGCGCCGGACAAGATCATCTGCATCGGCGTCAACTATCCCGACCGCAATGCCGAGTACAAGGACGGCTCGGACGCGCCGAAATATCCCAGCATGTTCCTCCGCGTGCCGCGTTCCTTCGTCGGTCACAACACGCCGGTGGTGCGGCCGCGCGTCTCGCCGCAGCTCGACTATGAGGGCGAGCTCGTGCTGGTGATCGGCAAGGCCGGCCGGCATATCCCCGAGAGCGCCGCGCTCGATCACATCGCCGCGATCACGCTCTGCAACGAGGGCACCATCCGCGACTGGGTGCGCCACGCCAAGTTCAACGTCACCCAGGGCAAGAACTTCGATTCCACCGGCAGTCTCGGCCCGTGGATCGTGCCCTACACCAGTGAGGCCCAGATCGCCGATATCCGGCTGACCACGCGAGTCAACGGCGAAGTCAGGCAGGACGACCGCACCTCGCGCTTGATCTTCGGCTTCCGCTACCTCATCAACTACATCTCGACCTTCACGACGCTGGTTCCCGGCGACATCATCGTCACGGGCACGCCTACCGGTGCAGGTGCGCGGTTCGATCCGCCGCGCTATCTGAAGCCCGGCGATGTCGTCGAGGTCGAGGCCGAAGGCGTCGGTATCCTGCGCAACGGTGTCGTCGACGAAGCCGCCTAACCTCACAAGCGAGTGGACAGTGCCATGACCTCAACATCCGGCGGCGAAGCGATCGTCAACGGCCTCGTCGCCCACGGCGTCGACACCGTGTTCGGCCTGCCCGGCGCGCAGATCTATGGCCTGTTCGATGCGTTCCACCAGGCGCAGCTCAAGGTGATCGGCGCCCGGCATGAGCAGGCCTGCGGCTACATGGCGTTCGGCTATGCCCGCTCCAGCGGCAAGCCCGGCGTGTTCAGCGTGGTGCCCGGTCCCGGCGTGCTCAACGCCTCGGCGGCGCTGCTCACCGCATTCGGCTGCAACGAGCCGGTACTGTGCCTGACCGGCCAGGTGCCGACGCAATTCCTGGGCAAGGGCCGCGGCCATCTGCACGAGATGCCGGATCAACTCGCAACGCTGCGCACCTTCGTGAAATGGGCCGACCGGATCGAATATCCCGACAACGCGCCCGCGCTGGTGTCGCGCGCATTCCAGGAGATGCTGTCGGGCCGGCGCGGTCCCGCGTCGCTGGAGATGCCGTGGGATGTCTTCACCCAGCGCACCCAGGTTGCCCCCGTCAGTCCGTTTGATCCGTTGCCCGCGCCGCAGCCCGATCCGGACCGCATCAAGGCGGCCGCCGATCTGATCGCCGGCAGCAAGGCGCCGATGATCTTCGTCGGCAGCGGCGCCATCGAGGCACGCGAGGAGATCCTCGAACTGGCCGAGATGATCGACGCGCCGGTGGTCGCATTCCGGAGCGGCCGCGGCATCGTCTCCAACGCCCATGAGCTCGGGCTCACCATGGCCGCGGCCTACAGACTGTGGCCGAAGACCGACCTGATGATCGGCATCGGCACCCGCATGGAGCTGCCGACCATGTCGCGCTGGCCTTATCAGCCGGCCGGACTGAAATGCGTGCGCATCGACATCGACCCGATCGAGCTGCGCCGCTGGCCGGCCGACGCCGGCGTGATCGCGGACGCCAAGACTGGCACCGCCGATCTCGTCGCGGCCGTGCGCAAGGCCGGCTACAGCAAGACCTCGGGCCGCCGCAACGCGATCCGCGAGGCGACCGCGGCCGCCGAGCAGGAGATCCAGCGCATCCAGCCGCAGATGGCCTATCTGAAGATCCTGCGCGAGGTGCTGCCGGCCAACGCCATCGTCACCGATGAGCTGTCGCAGGTCGGCTTCGCCTCCTGGTACGGTTTTCCGATCTACGAGCCGCGCACATTCGTCACCTCGGGCTATCAGGGCACGCTCGGCTCGGGCTTCCCGACCGCGCTCGGCGCCAAGGTCGCCAACCCAAATAAACCGGTGGTCGCGATCACCGGCGACGGCGGCTTCATGTTCGGCGTGCAGGAGCTCGCCACCGCCGTGCAGTTCAAGATCGGCGTGGTGACCTTGGTGTTCAACAACAACGCCTATGGCAATGTCCGCCGCGACCAGCGCGAGCGCTTCGACGGCCGTGTCGTTGCCTCCGACCTGGTCAACCCCGATTTCGTCAAGCTTGCGGAGTCCTTCGGTGTCGGTGCTGCGCGCGTCACCTCGCCGGATCATTTCCGCCCCGTGCTGGAGAAGGCGCTGGCCGATGGCGGGCCCTACGTGATCTCGGTCGAAGTGCCGACCGATTCGGAAGTCTCGCCCTGGGCTTTCATCCACCCGGCGCGAAATAGTTAGTTGTCATTCCGGGGCGCGAAGCGAACCTCAGATGCGCAATTGCGCATCGGGGAATCTCGAGATTCCGGGTTCGATGCTTCGCATCGCCCCGGAATGACGATACTAAATCCGCCTCACTTGCAGCCGCGACGCGGCGATCACAAGCAGGCCGGCGCCGGCGACCGACCAGCAGGCGACCGGCGCCCAGTGCACCAGTGGCGCATAGTCCGGTATCTTCTGCAGGCCGCCGGCGACCGCTGCCATCCGCGCAAAGGTCGCGAGCGCCAGCGCCGAGAACACCAGGCCCGTGACCTTGCCCTCCGCGCCGGTCTCCCCGATCGCAAGCGCCGCGGACACCGCGCTCATCAGCATGCAGCCCCAGGCCGCTCCCGCCATGAACTGCGCCACGATCAGCATGTTGAGGCTGCCCGCAATCTCCGCGGCGACGATCGCGAATGCGCCGAGCAATCCCGCCACGCCCATCACGATCAGGCCGCCGCGATGCTTGACGACAATGCTCGCCGGAAACATCGCGATGTTGAAGCCGATCCAGAACACCGGCATCAGCCATTGCAGCTCATCTGATTTGGCAAAGCGCAAATAGAACGGGGCGCTGTTGATGTTGAAGTGCAGCTGATAGCCGAGCGACAGTAGCACCATCGATCCGATCAGGAACGTCGGCACCGTCCCGAGCCGCCTGGCCGGTGGCGCAGGCCGCTCGGGCTGTGCCTCCTCGGCGACGCGGCGCTCGATTCCTGTGAACGCGAGCGCAGTCAGCAGCAGCACGGCGCCGGACAGCACGAACGGCAGCCGTGGATCGTGATCGCGCAGCACGACGCCGAGATAGGGCGAGACCGCACCCGCGATGCCGTAGCCCAGCATCGCCAGTGCGGCGAGGAACGGGACCGAGGGTTGCGCGCGATACTTGCCGAGCAGCGTCAGTGGCGGCGCGCGCAAGGCCGACGATGTGACCGACCAGATCACGATCAGCACGATGAGCCAGAATTTCGCGCCCGGCCCGGTGCCGGCCACATAGGGCAGCGCGACGAAGGCAGCGCAGGAGATCGCGGCGAGAACGCCGACGAACACGCCGAGCCGGCCGACCAGGCTCGCAATCCTGTCGGCGGCCATGCCCATCGCGGTGTCTGTCACGGTGAAGATGCCCTGGTCCATCATCAGGATCAGGATAACGGTCGACGGCGCGATGCCGACATCGGCGCACAGCTTGGGCAGATAGATCAGGTAGGTGGTCCAGCCCAGCGTGAACACGAGCTGCAGCACGGCGAGATAGACGCCGGTGCGGTTGACGGCGCGGTCGGCCTTGGTGGTCATGATCCGAGTTTAGACCACCTCTCCCATTTTCGGGAGGGGGAGCTAGCGCACCTTGCGGAAGGTTAAATTGATGCGCTGGCGGCCGAGCACGCTGTGCTCGCCATCAGCGAGCGCCGCAACGCCGTGATAAAATAACCGTGACGGCCCGCCCCACACCGCAACATCGCCATGTTCGAGTCTGTAGCGGCGCGGCGTGTCGCTGCGCTTCAGCCCGCCGAACAGGAAGACCGCCGGCAGCCCGAGCGAGATCGAGACGATCGGCGCGCCGTAGTCGAGCTCGTCCTTGTCCTGGTGCAGCGACAGTTTTGCGCCGGGCACATAGCGGTTGATCAGGCAGGCCTGCGGCGCGAAGCCGTTGAAGCCGGCCGCAGCCGCAGCCTCGGCGGCGAGCCCGCGCAGCACCTCCGGCATTTCAGGCCATGGCTGTCCCGAGTCAGGATCGATCGGATCATAGCGATAGCCGCTGGGATCGGAGACCCAGCCGACGCTGCCGCAATTCGTCATCGCGACCGACATGCGGTGGCCGCCCGGCGTGATCAGGTGCCGAAACGGCGCCTGCTTGACGATGATGCGCAAGGCCGGGATCAGCTCGGCCTCGAACGGCCGCACAAAACCACGCAGCAGCACCGCGCCGTCCGCGATCGTCTCGCGCCGCGGCCGGGCATCGCCGATTGTCTCGAACAGATCAGCAGCCACGCCTTTGCGCACTCACTTTGCGTCGTGGAAGATCACGCCAACGGTGTGGCGATGGCCGGACCTGATCCGGCTGACGCCGTGGCGCAGATTGACACGATACGGCCCGCGCGTCCCCTGCACCGGACGATGATGCACGGCAAACGCCACCGCATCGCCCTTGGTCAGCGGCACCACCTCGGGCCGCGACTGCATCCGCGGCCGCTGCTCGGTCAGCACAAATTCGCCGCCGGTGAAATCGCGCCCCGGCTGCGACAGCAGGATCGCGACCTGGATCGGGAACACGTGCTCGCCATAGAGATCCTGGTGCAGACAATTGTAGTCGCCCTCGCCATATTGCAGCAGCAGCGGCGTCGGCCGCGTCTGCCCGGCGTCATGGCAGCGCTTCAGGAACGCTGCATGCGACGGCGGATAGCTGATCTCGATCCCCATCGTCTGGTTCCAGCGATTGGCTGTCGCAGTCAGCTGCGCATAGAGCGCCGGCCGCAGCTCCGCGATCAGGTCCGGCAGCGGATAAGAGAAGTACTTGTACTCGCCGCGGCCAAAACCGTGGCGGCCCATCACGACCCGGCTGCGGAAGTGGCCGTCGTCGGGATAGAGCGCGGCGATGGCATCGCATTCCTCGGGCTTCAACAGGCCGCCAAGGACGGCGCAGCCCTGCCCGTCGAGGTCGGCCGTGATCTGGTCCCAGTCGAGCGCGTCAACGCGGGCGGGAATGCTCGTGGTTGGGGTGCGGGGGATGGCTTTGGCTGTTGCTGTCATGAGCCAGAGTTTTGCGCATGATCGCGGGAGTCGCCACCCGATTTCCGATCCAGGTGTGCCGGGAACGCCGCCCCAATTCCCGCTGTCGTCCCGGCTTTCGCCGGGACGACGCGCCGAGAGGGTGTCGGCTGCATCCGCTCCAAGACCTCGCGGCGAGAAATCAGCCCCTGACCGGCAGCGTGACCACGTCATATCCGTGGCTGATCTTCCGCTTCAGCACCGGGTCTTCCAGCTCGAACTCGAAGCGGCTGGCGGGGCGGATGCCGCCCTTGGCCGCGAAGGTGCCGCCGAACATGGCGCAGCCGTCCGGCAACGCGCCCTTGTCGAAGCCGCGCCCGATCAGGTCCTTGACCGGCAGCATGTGATCGAGCGTGCCTTCCTGGTAGAGCACGCGCTGGCCCCCGATCGTGGCCCAGGAGCGCAGGATCAGCTGGTCCCAGTGATCGATGACGTCTTCGAATTCCCACAATTCAGACGCGACAGGCTTGTCGCACATCTGCTTCGACACCGTGACGCTGTAGCTCTCGACCTTGCGGTCGGTGTGGTCCGAGCCGCAGCCGACGAAGATGCGGCCCTGCCAACCGATCAGCACGAACTCGACCTCGCCGCTTGAGTCCTCGCCGCAGACCTCGATGGTATCAGCGAAGGTGAGCCGGCGCGCCGAGCAGCGGTAATAGATCGGCGTCGTCGCGGGCCGTGCGATGCCGAGCGCCTCGAGCTCGGCGATGTGCTTGTCGCGCGCCACCGGATCGCGGCCGGTCCAGCCGGCGATCACGGCCTGCTTGATTTCGAGCGTGAGTGGCGTCGCGACGCCCGTGTCGTCGACATTGAAGGTGAGATCAAACACGGATGACGGTCTCCATTCCGGCCGCAAGCTCGAAGATGCGGCGATCCGAGCCGCCCGCGGCAGCAAGCATCAGGCCGACCGGCGCTTCGCCCTCGCGATGCGCGGGCAGCGAGATCGCGCAGCCATCGAGCACGTTGATCAGCGAGGGATTGCGCAGCGCGCGCAGGTTCTCGGTGGCGAATGCCTTGTCATCGGCGAGGCTCGCAATGGTCGGCGGCAGGTTCGCCGTGGTCGGCAGCACCATCGCGTCATAGGGTGCGATGCGCGCCTCGGTCCGGGCGATGAACGAGCGGCGCGCGTTGATGATGTCGATATAGTCGGCCGCCAGAAACCCCTCGCCGCGCTGGATCCGCACCGCGACGCGGGGATCGTAGATGTCGCCCTTGCTGGCCAGCAGGAAGCGGTGCCAGGCATAGCTCTCGGCCGCGGAAAACCCGCCCTTGGTGTTCATCACGCCGACATCGAGCAGTTCGGGCACCTCGATGCGCTCGATCAACGCGCCGGCGCGCGACAGCGCCGCGAGCGCGCGCTCGAAGGTTTTTGCGACGGCATCGTCGAGGTCGTCGAGCACGACCGTGGTCGGCACCGCGAGCCGCATGCCCTTGACCGGCCGGGGGGCGACCGGCGTCACCGGCTCGTCGGCCAGCACCGCGTCGAGCGCGGCGCAGCAGGCCACCGAATTGGCCAGCGGGCCGTAGCTGTCGAGGGTGAACGACAGCGGCACGCCGCCGTCGAGCGGAATCCGGCGCTGCGTCGGCTTGTAGCCGACGATGCCGTTGAAGGCGGCCGGGATCCGGCAGGAGCCGCCGGTGTCGGTGCCGAGTGCGCCGAACGCCATGCCGTCGGCGATCGAGACTGCCGCGCCCGAGGACGAGCCGCCCGGCACATGGCCGACGCTTCGGTTCCAGGCGCTCTTCGGGGTCCCGTAATGCGGATTGATGCCGATGCCCGAATAGGCGAACTCGGTCATGTTGGTGCGACCGATCACGATGAAGCCGGCGCGCTTGAGCCGCGCCACGGCAGGCGCATCGGCATCCGCCGGCGCTGAATCATCCAGCGCGCGGGAGCCGGCGCGCGTCACCTGCCCCTTGATGTCGAACAGATCCTTGATCGAGACCGGAATGCCGGCAAAGGGTGACGGCGCGGCGTTGGCCTTGCGCAGCCGGTCCATGGCATCGGCGGCTTCCAGCGCCGCGTCGCGGTCGACATGGATGAAGGTGCGCTGGCCCTCGCCTGACGGATCAGCGATCCTGGCGATGCATTGCTCGACGAGCTTGCGGGCGGAGGTTGCGCCGCTGGCGAGGTCGGCGGCAAGGGAGGCGAGTGTCGGATTTTTGGGCATGGCTTTCACTTTAAGGCTTGCACTTCACGGCTTGCTGGCTGGCAACTCAAAAGGTCTTGCAGCTGATTGTCGCGCGAACCGGCTCCGATTTCCAGATCGGCGCTAGCGCTTCTTTTGACGCGTTTTCTTCACGCGAACCGGTGTCCACTTCGCTCGAAAACGCTTCCACCGGCGTCACTTCAGCCCGAAATAGGCCCGGTGCAGCTCTTCATTGCCGCTCATCTCGGCAACCGTGCCGGAGAAGCGGATCCGCCCGCCTTCCAGCACGAATACGCGGGTGGCAATCTCAAGAAAACCGATATTTTGCTCGGCGATCAAGAGCGCCAATCCACGGCCCTGCAGGCTCGACAAGGCGCGAAGCACCTCCTTGACGAACAGCGGCGACAGCCCGGCCGAGGGCTCGTCCATGACCAGCAGCTTCGGCTCGGCCGAGAGTGCCTTGGCGATGCCGAGCATCTTGCGCTGGCCGCCGGACAGGCTGGAGGCCGGATCGCGGCGCTTGTCGCGCAGCACCGGAAACAGGCCGTAGAGTTCGTCGACCCGCGCGCCCGGATTGGCATGGCCGAGCGCCTGCGCGCCGACGCGGATGTTCTCCTCGATCGACAGATCGGGAAACACCGCAAGCTCAGACATGTAGGTCATGCCGCGCTTCATGCGGTCCGACGATCGCATTCTCGTGATGTCTTCGCCGCCGAGCCTGATGTGGCCGCTGCGGGCCTCGATCAGGCCGACCAGCGATTTCAGGAACGTGGTCTTGCCCGCGCCATTGGCGCCGAGCAACAGCACGGTCTCGCCGGGGCGGACGTCGAGATCGACGCCCCACAGCACCTGCATGGTGCCGTAGCCGGCATCGACGCCCTTGGCGTCCAGAAGCGATGCTGCATCAGTGGGCATGCTCGCCTCCCAGAAACACCTCGATCACCTGCGGCTCGCGCACCGCGGTCGCAAGCGTGCCCTCGAAGATCTCCTTGCCCGCATTGAGCACGATGACGCGATCGGTGATCTGCTCGATAAAGCCCATCAGATGCTCGACCACGATGATCGCCATGCCGGTCGCGGCGAGCGCCTTGATGCGGCCGGCGATCCAGTCGAGCTCCGCCGGATTGAGACCGGCCGCGAGCTCGTCGAGCAGCAGCAGGCGCGGGCGCGTGGCGAGTGCGCGGGTGAGATCGAGCATCTTCTGCTGCGCGCTGTTGAGGTCGGCCGCAGGACGGTCGGCGACCTCCTTCAGCCGGTACTCATCAAGCAGCTCGGCGATCGACGGTGGCGTGCCAGTCGCGCCGCCATAGGCCAGCGCCACCTGGATGTTCTCGCGCACCGTGAGCGACAGGAACGGCTTCGGCACCTGGAAGGTGCGATTGATGCCGCGGTGAACCAGCTTGTGCGAGGCGACGCCGCCGGAAGACGCGCCGTCGAACACGACCTCGCCGCCGTCGGGCGCATAGAGACCCGAGATCACATTGATCGCCGTGGTCTTGCCGGAGCCGTTCGGACCGACCAGACCAAGAATTTCGCCCGGCACGACGTGAAAGCTCAGGCCGTCGAGCGCGTGGAAGCCGCCGAAGCGCTTGACCAGCTTGGAGACCTTGAGAATGGAGTTTTGCTCAGGGGACATGCCACCCCCTGCGCGTTGCCAGCGACACCAGTCCCGCGGGCAGGAACAAGACCAAACCCATGATCAGCAGGCCGTAGATCAGCTGGAAATATTGCGGCGTGGTGAAGCCGATCAGATTGTAGATGCCGTAGAGGATCAGCACGCCGACGATCGGTCCGGTGATGGTGGCAACTCCACCGAACAGCGCGAACACGATCGCGAAGATCGAGAACTCGCCGGAGAACACGTTGTCGGGATAGAACACCGAGACGTACCAGGCGTAGATGCCGCCGGCGAGGCCTGCGACCAGCGCCGAGGCGAGCCAGGCGATCACCCGCATCTTGATGATGTTGACGCCGGCCATCGAGGCCGACACCGCATCCTCGCGCACGGCCTGCAGCGCCAGGCCGAACGGCGAGTTCTTGAGATAGATCACCGCGCCGACCGTCAGCGCCATCACGACCACGGCCGCATAATAGGCATGGGTCGGGTTGAACGTGCCGGTGAGCGACACGCCGTAGGGGCCCTTGGTGATCCCCTCCAGCGCCGGGTTGGCCACGAAGTGCAGCACCGCGAGCGAGGCCGCGAGATTGGCGATCGCGAAATACGCGCCCGACAACCGCAGCAGCGGGGTCAGCAACAGGCCCAGCGCAACCGCGACCACGCCGCCGACCAGCACGGCGAGCGGCGCCGGCGTCTGCAGATGCATCACCATGATGGCAAAGCCATAGGCGCCGGCCCCGAAGAAGCCGACATAGCCGAACGGCAGATAGCCGGTGAAGCCATAGATGATGTTCACGCCTTGCGCGAGGATCAGGAAGATCACGAAGTTGAACAGCAGCAGATGGTTTTGATAGACGCCGGGCAGCAGTGCGAACACCACCACCAGCGGCGCCAGGATGAACAGCAGGTGTTTCGAGGCGTTATGCAACGCGCACCCGCCTTCCGAGCAGACCGCTCGGGCGCAGCAACAGGATCACGATCAACAACACATAGGGCAGCAAGTCGGCCCAGGAACTGAGATAGGTTTGCACCAGCATGTAGCAGAGGCCATAGACGACGCCGCCGAGCGCGGTCCCTAAGGGATTGCCGAGCGAGCCGAGCACGACGATGGCAAACGAAGTCACGGTCGCATCGGCGCCGAAGGCCGGCGTCACCGAGCCGAACATGAAGGGCGCGAACACGCCGGCCACCGCCGCGATGCCGAGCCCGATGCCGAACGCCGCCGCCGAGACGCGATCGACGTCGATACCGGTCGCCAACGCCTCGTCGCGGCGTGACATCACCGCGCGGGTCAGGGTGCCGAGCCGCGTGTGGTAGAGATAGAGATAAACAAGCCCAATCGCGATCAGGCTGGTGATCGCCGCGATCACCCAAGGCGCGGGAAAGCCCTGGCCGAAGATCTGGATCGGCCCTGCCCCGCCGGCCTTGCCGCCAAACCATTTGACCTTGATGGTCGTGAACACGGTGCCGAGTAGCCGGCTCTGGATCGAGCGCTCGCTGGTGCCGGCGAAGATCGTGGTGACGGCTTCGATCACCTGCGACAGGCCGAAGAACAAGATGATCGACAGCATTTCCGGGTTGGCCGAGCCCTGCAGCCGCGGCACCAGCACCCAATACAGCAGCACGCCCGCGAGCACAAAGACCATGAAGGCCAGCGGCACCGCGAACAGCGGGTCGATGCCGGCAATGCCGACCACGCCGAGCGCGATGAAGGCGCCGAGCATCAGGATGTCACCATGCGCAAGATTGACGATGCGCATGACGCCGAACACGAGATTGAGGCCGATGCCGACCAGGCTGAAATACAGCCCGAACAGCACGCCGGCAACGAGCGCATAAGTCATGCTATCGCTCGCCGCCGAAGACTACGTCTAGTGTACTCACCTGCATCACGGCGCCGGATAGATCGGCTTGCCGGTGGCGGTCTCGTGCGGATAGATCGAGACGAACTTGATGTGATCGTGCTCGTCGACCGTGAGCTGGCCGAGCGGCGTCAACTCGCCGATCTGGCCGCCGGTCTCATCCAGCGCGAAGGTGCCGTCCAGCGTCTTGAGCTGGCCGCTGAGCGAGAACACCGCGCGGCGCAGCTCCATCTGGTCGAGACTGGTCGCAACCGACAGCGTCTTCTCGATCACCAGCGCGGTGGTGTAGCCGGCCACCGCGTTGAAGCCGAACTCCATCTTGCCGTCGTTGTACTTCTTCAGCCAGGCGGCGCGGAAATCCTTCATGGTCATCCCGAAATTAACGGGATAATCCAGCTCGGACGGCGGCACGTAGGTCCAGACATGCTCGAGGCCCTTGGCGCCCACGTTCTTCTCCAGCAGCTCGGTCTCGAGGCCGGCATAGATCGCGAACAGCATCTTGAACTTGGTGCCGACGTCCTGGACGTTGCGCAGGAAGGCGATGTCGTTCGGCGCGTAGCCGAAATGGATCACCGCGTCGGGATTGGTGTTGCTGATGTTGTTGATGATGACGTTGTAGTTGGTGGTCTCGGTCGGAACGCCCTGGTCGTAGACGATCTCGATCGGCGCACCGGACTCCTTGACGAACTTGCGGAACGCGTTGGCCTGGGTGCCGGTGAACTCGTTGGTCGCGTAGAGGATAGCGATCTTCTTGATGCCGAGGCCGGGGCCGTCATGGCTGATGAAGTCAGCCACCGGCTTCGGCCAGACCGTCGACACCGGGTCGGCCATCAGCGCGATGTAGGGATTGTCCTTGGAGAAGAAGCTCGCGCCGGTGCCGGTCTGGTCGAACAGGAACATCTTGTGGTCGCGCGCGATCGCAACCGCCGGCGCCGTCAGCACCGATCCGGAATCGGCGACCAGCAGGTCGACCTTATCCTGGGTGACGAGCTGGTTATAAAGCGTCGAGGCGGTCGCGGTGTTGCTCTGGTCGTCATAGGACACGAGCTTGATCGGGATCTTCTTGTCGAACGCCTTCACGAACACGCCACCCTCGGCGTTCTTCTGCTCGACCCACAGTTTGAGCGAGCTGTAGACCGGCATCGAGATCGAGGCGTAGCGCCCCGAGGACGCGTAGAGCGTGCCGATCTTGATCTCCGACGGTGCGTCGGCGGCGACTGCCTGCGTGGCAAATGCGAGGCTGGCAGCGAGTGCCGCGCCGATGATCCTCAGCATGATGTTATTCCTCCCGGGTGTCTTGGACGTCTCGTGGACCGGTCCTCGACGCATCTTGGACGTATCTTGGACCGCGGCCCTTCTACGCGCCGGACCGGAGCGACACAAGCATCGCGGCCTTAGCAATTGTGCGAGGGGCGGAATATGCGGCATGCGCGGGACACAGGCCGCTGCGCGGGGCGTGGATGGACCGTTGACGGGCCTTGGTTCGATGGCGCATCAAGACCGTAACGACTTCGGGAGGAGACATCAGACATGGCCGAGCCCGCGCGCGCGAAACCAAAACCGACACCTGAGACCCAGCATTTCTGGGACGGCACCAAGGCCGGCGAGCTGCGCCTGCAGCGCTGCGACGCCTGCGCCAATGTCTACTTTCCGCCGCGCCCGTTCTGCCCTTCCTGCGCCTCGCGCAAGGTCTCGATCTTCAAGGCCAGCGGCAAGGGCAAGCTCTACAGCTACGTCATCAACCATCGTCCCGCCGCCCCCGGTTTCACGCCGCCTTATGCGATCGCCATCGTCGAGCTCGACGAGGGTCCGCGCGTGATGAGCAACATCATCGATTGTCCGCAGACGCCGGAAGCGCTCGAGCTCGACATGCCGCTCGAGGTCGCCTTCGAGGCACTCGACGACAAGATCACCCTTCCCTTGTTCCGCCCGGCAAAAGGGTGACGTGATGCGCAGGAACCAGGTTGCCGTCGTCGGTGCGGCCGAAACCACCGAACTCGGGGTCATCCCGAACATGTCGCAGATCCAGCTGCACGCGGACGCGGCGCTGAATGCGATCGCGGATGCCGGCCTCAAGCTGTCCGACATTGACGGCTTCGCCACCGCGGTCGAGAGCCCGCAGCAGATGGCCCATTATCTCGGCATTACGCCGACCTGGGTCGACGGCACCTCGGTCGGCGGCTGCTCGTTCATGCTGCATGTCCGCCACGCCGCTGCCGCGATCGAGGCCGGCCTCTGCAAGACCGTGCTGATCACCCATGCCGAGAGCGGCAAGTCGATGATCGGCAAGCAGCCGCGCTTCACCGCACCCGACAGCCTCAACGGCCAGTTCGAGTCGCCGTTCGGCGTCTACGGGCCGCCGAGCATGTTCCCGATTCCGGTGCTGCGCTTCATGAAGACGCACGGCATCACGCATGAGCAGCTCGCGATGGTGGCGGTCGTGCAGCGCGAATGGGCGGCGAAGAACCCGCGCGCGACCATGAAGGATCCGATCACGGTCGCCGACGTCCTGAACTCGCGGATGATCGCCTATCCGTTCCGGCTGCTGCAATGCTGCCTCGTCACCGACGGCGGCGGCGCGCTGATCCTCACCTCGGCCGATCGCGCCAAGGATTTCCCGCAAAAGCCGGTCTACATTCTCGGCACCGGCGAGAGCGTGGAGACGCCGATGGTCAGCCAGATGAAGACCTTTGACTCGTCACGCGCCTTCAGGGTGGCGGGCCCGTTGGCGTTCAAGGAGGCCGGCATCGCCCACAAGGACGTCGATCATCTGATGATCTACGACGCCTTCGCGCATCTGCCGCTCTATGGCCTCGGCGACCTCGGCTTCATGCCGCATGAGGAAACCGGCAAGTTCATCGCCGACGGCAACACCCGCCCCGGCGGCAAGCTGCCGCTCAACACCAATGGCGGCGGCCTGAGCTACATGCACTCCGGCATGTACGGCATGTACGCGCTGCAGGAGAGCGTGCGGCAAATGCGCGGCATCGCGCCGGCGCAGGTGCCGAATGCGAAGATCTCGGTCTGCCACGGCGTCGGCGGCATGTTCGCCGCGTCAGGCACCATCATCTTTACGAACGAGAAGTAACGCCCGTCGTTCCGGGGCGCGCGAAGCGCGAACCCGGAACCTCGAGATTCCGGGTTCGATGCTGGCGCATCGCCCCGGAATGACGGACAGCAAACCAGGAGAACCCACATGGCAAAATCACTGCAGGATAAGGTCATCATCGTCACCGGCGCGGGCCGCGGCATCGGCCGTGAGATCGCGCTGCTCTGCGCCGCGGAAGGCGCCAAGGTCGTGGTCAACGATCCCGGCGGCGCCGCCGACGGTGGCGGCTCGAATGCTGCGCCCGCTGAGGAAGTGGTCGAGGAGATCAAGAAGCGCGGCGGCACGGCCGTTGCCAATTTCGAGTCGGTGGCGGAAGCGATCCCGGCCAGCAAGATCGTGAAGACCGCGACCGATCATTTCGGCCGGCTCGACGGCGTCGTCAACAATGCCGGCATCCTGCGCGACATGATCTTCCACAAGATGAGCGTGGAAGCCTTCGAGGCCGTCATCAAGGTGCATCTGATGGGCTCGTTCTATGTCAGCCACGCCGCGGCGCGCATCTACCGCGAGCAGGAATCAGGCTCGTTCGTGCACTTCACCTCGACCTCCGGCCTGATCGGCAATTACGGCCAGGCCAACTACGCCGCCGCCAAGCTCGGCATCGTCGGCCTGTCGAAATCGATCGCGCTCGACATGGGCCGCTTCAACGTCCGCTCGAACTGCGTGTCGCCGTTCGCCTGGACCCGGATGATCGGCACCATCCCGACCGAGACCGACGCCGAGAAGGCCCGCGTCGAGAAGATCAAGCAGATGGGCCCGGAGAAGATCGCGCCGGTCTGCGCTTATCTGCTCTCGGACGCCGCCAAGGACGTCACCGGACAGATCTTCGGCGTGCGCATGAACGAGATCTTCCTGTTCGGCCAGCATCGTCCGGTGCGCTCGGTGCATCGCGGCGAAGGCTGGACGCCCGAGACCATTGCGGAACACGGCATGCCGGCGCTGAAGGGATCGTTCGCCAAGCTCGACCGCTCGGCCGACGTCTTCACCTGGGATCCGATCTGAACTGATCCGATCTCAATTTGGGATCCGATCTGACAGTTTTATGAAAAGTCGCCTCGGCGAAACCGCCGGGGCGACACACTCTTTGGTTGTTTCTTCATAACGCGCCCGCATTGTGCCCGAATTGCCGGCCCATGATCGTCCTCCCGATAACAAAAAGCCTGGGAGGACTTTCGTGACAAATCCAAGCAACACAGAGCAACACGAGAGCGACGGCGCGAAGGCGTTCGACCGTCGAACCATTTTGCGCAGCGCAACCGCGCTTGCTGCAACTGCGGTGGTTGCATCCGATGCCGCAGCGCGCGACTTCGGCCGCAACGCGGAGCCGCAGCGCTATCCCGATCCAGATATCGTCGTGATCGACGACAAGCGCTTCAAGGCCAAGGTCGGCAACACCGCGATCAAGCGGCTGTACACCGGCTGCCTCTGGGCTGAAGGTCCAGCCTGGAACGCGCAGGGCCAGTATCTGGTGTGGAGCGACATCCCGGCCAACCGGCAGTTGCGCTACCTCGACGATGACGGCCACATCTCCGAGCAGTTCCACAAGCCGTCGAACGAGGCAAACGGCTCGACCTTCGATTTCGAGGGCCGACAGATCACGGCCGAGCGCACGCGGCTGGTGCGTTACGAGCACGACGGAACCGTCACCTCATTGGCCGAGCAAGCCAATGGCAAGCAGCTCAACGGGCCGAACGACATGGTCGTGCATCCCAACGACAAGTCGATCTGGTTCACCCGATCCCGGCTACGGCGCAGTCTCGATCTACGAGGGCCAGCGCGCCAACACCGGTTCGAACGAGCCCTACCAGAAGGAAGCCGTCTACCGCATCGACGCTGCGACCGGCCAGACCACCAAGGTCGCCGACGAACCGTTCAAGCCGAACGGCATCGCCTTCAGCCACGACTACAAGAAGGTCTATGTCTGCGACACCGGCATCACGCACTACCCGAACGCGAAGAACATCGTCTGGCAGTACGATCTCAACGGCGACAAGCTCTCCAACCCGCGCACGCTGATCGACATGACGCTGGACGGCAAGTCAGGCTTCCCGGACGGCATGCGTGTCGACATCGACGGCAACATCTGGGTTGGCGCCGGCTGGGTCGGCCCGGGCTATGACGGCGTGCAGGTGTTCGCGCCCGACGGTGCGCGCATCGGCCAGATCCTGCTGCCGGAGACCTGCGCCAACCTCACCTTCGGCGGCAAGAAGCGCAACCGCCTGTTCATGACCGCAAGCCAGTCGCTCTACGCGCTCTATGTTGAGACCAGAGGCGCGCACAACTGTTGACGAAAATGCGCTGTCGTCCCTGCGAAAGCAGGGACCCATAACCACCAGAGTCGATTATGTGAGAAGCCGGAGCTCCAGCTTCTCGTCACACCTCCGGTCGTGGTTATGGGTCCCGGCGTTCGCCGGGACGACGCTGGGGCTAGCCGCTGTTCCGCAAGCCAGCCGATATCCCGTTGATCGTGATCTGAATCCCGCGCAGCACCTGCTCGTCGGGGTTCTGCGCGCCGCGGTGCTCCTTCAAGAGCTCCACCTGCACGTGGTTGAGCGGATCCATGTACGGAAAGCGGTTGCGGATGCCGCGCTCCAGCAGCGGGTTGCCCTGCAGCAGCCGGTCGTGGCCCATGATGTCGAGCAGCGTCTCGATCGAAAGATGCCACTCGCGGCGGATCTGGCCGAAGATCTTCTCGCGCAGCGCAACGTCGGGCACGAGTTCCGCATAGCGCGAGGCGATCGCAATCGAGCTCTTCGCCAGCACCATGTCCATGTTGGAGAGCAGCGTGCGGAAGAACGGCCATTCCCGGTAGAGCTCCTGCAGGAACGGCATGCCCTGCTCGGGATGCTCGGCAATCCAGATCTCGACGGCGCTGCCGAAGCCATACCAGCCCGGCAGCATCAGCCGGCATTGCGCCCAGGAGAACACCCAGGGAATGGCGCGCAGGTCTTCGATCTCGCGGGTCTTCTTGCGCGAGGCCGGACGGCTGCCGATGTTCAAGGTCGCGATCTCGTTGATGACGGTCGAGCCCCAGAAATAGTCGGCAAAGCCTTCGGTCTCATAGACGAGACCTCGATAGGCCTTGAACGCGAGCGCGGAAATCTCCTCCATAGCCTTGAGATATTCGGGGCGCGGCGCGCTCTGCCGCGGCTGCAGCAGGCTGGTTTCCAGCGTGGCGGCGGCGAGGATTTCCAGGTTGCTGCGGCCGACCTCGGCATTGGAATATTTCGACGAGATGATCTCGCCCTGCTCGGTGATGCGGATCTGGCCGTTCACCGCGCCGCCGGGCTGCGCGATGATCGCATCATAGCTCGGGCCGCCGCCGCGGCCGACCGAACCGCCGCGGCCGTGGAACAGGCGCAGCCGCGCGCCGTGGCGCTCGAACACCTCGACGAGGCCGATCTCGGCCTTGTAGAGTTCCCAGCCCGAGGTGACGAAGCCGCCGTCCTTGTTGCTGTCGGAATAGCCGAGCATCACCTCCTGCACGCTGCCGAGGCTGTCGACTAGCTTGCGATAGTCGTGCAGCACCAGCATGCGGTCCATGATGCCGCTGGAGGCCTGCAGGTCTTCGATGGTCTCGAACAGCGGCACGATGTTGATGGCGCTGCGGCCGGACGGATTGACCAGCCCGACCTCCTTCAGCAGCACCGCGACCTCGAGCATGTCGGACATGCCCTTGCACATCGAGATGATGCACTGGGGGATCACCTCGGGGCCGAACCTGGCGTGCGCCTCGGCCGCGGCGCGGAACACGGCGAGCTCGCTCTGGGTCTCCTCGGAATATTTGACGAAGGGCGAAGCCAGCGGCCGCGCGTTGCGCAATTCGCCGAGCAGCAGGCTGACGCGCGCATCCTCGCCGAGCGCCAAATACGACGTGCCGGGATTTGCGGTGTCGAGCAGCTCGGCGACGGTGCGCTCGTGCACCGCCGAGTTCTGGCGGATGTCGAGCCGCGCCAGATGGAATCCGAAGCAATCCACCGCCCGCCGCAACTGCCGCAGCCGGCCGCGCGCGATCACCCCGGAATTGTTCGCGATCAGCGAGCGATTGAGTACATCGAGATCAGCCTGGAACTCCTCGACGCTCGCATAGGGTTCGGCCTTGCCCACCGGCGGCCGCGTGGTCTCGACCTCGAGCCGCATGGCGGTGGCCGCGAGCCGCGCATATATGCCGGACACCGCCAGACGATACGGCTCGCCACTCCGATGCGGCGAGGTGTCGGGCGAACGCTCCGCCAGGATGCGCAATTCGTCCGAGACGTCGGCGAGGTGCGCCGCCAGCGACAGCTCGGCGCCGAGCGTATGCAACTGTTCGAGATAGAAGCTGAGCACCCGGCTCGACTGCAGCCGCAGCGTGCCGCGCATCACCTCCGCGGTGACGAAGGGATTGCCGTCGCGGTCGCCGCCGATCCAGCTTCCCATCCGGAGGAACGAAGCGAGCTCGCCCGCCTCGCCGCCCTCCTTGGTCAGACGATCCTCCAGCGCGCAGTGGACGCGCGGGACTTCCTGCAAGAAGGTGTAATCGTAGAACGACAGGCCGTTGGCGACCTCGTCGAGCACGGTCAGCTTGGTCCGGCGCAGCAAATTGGTCTGCCACAACGTCACGACCGCGCGGCGCAGCTGCTCGTCGCTGGCTTCGCTCTCCTCCGGCGTCATCTGCAGCCGCTCGCGGCGGTCGAGCAGGTCCGCGATCTCCATCTCGCGGTCCATCGTGCTCTTGCGGCGCACCTCGGTCGGATGCGCGGTCAGGACCGGGCTGACCAGCGCATTCTTGAAGAAGCTGCGCAGATCGGCCGGGCTGATGCCGGCCTGGCGGGCATGCACCAGCGTCTGCTCCAGCGTGCTCGGGCGTGGCGCCCCGCCGGGGCCGCGGCTGCGCATCTGGCGGATATTGTTCTGGTCCTCGGCGATGTTGGCGAGGTGGGAGAAATAGCTGAAGGCGCGGACGATCCGCAGCGTCTCGTCGATCGACATGCCGTCGAGGATGCCTTCCAGCTCCCGCCGCGCCAGCCTGTCCTCGTCGCGGTGGAACCGGACCGAGGTCTGGCGGATGCGCTCGACCAGGTCGAACACGCCGGCCCCCTCCTGGTCGCGGACGGTGTCGCCGAGCACGCGCCCCAGCAGCCGGATGTCGTTCCGGAGCCGTGCATCCTCCTCCTGTGCCGCCTTCTCTGCGGCACTCCTGGCACCGTTGTCGGTGTCGGAAGGCATGGTCTGGGGTGACATGGCGGGCTACTCCAGAGGCTGCCGGGTTCCTCCGGAGTGTGCGCTTTTTTTGCCGCAGCGCAAGATGAACTTGGAAGCGGTGCACCACACCAATGTCGTCCCGGCGAAGGCCGGGATCCATAACCACAGGTAGCGGT
The DNA here is from genome assembly GCF_054063295.1 of Bradyrhizobium sp. USDA 3240. NCBI lineage: Bacteria > Pseudomonadati > Pseudomonadota > Alphaproteobacteria > Hyphomicrobiales > Nitrobacteraceae > Bradyrhizobium > Bradyrhizobium sp. USDA 3240. Next base: position 7,164,893 of record NZ_JBSSGD010000002.1, on the reverse strand, counting down.
TTTGCGCGAAGCTGCGGCCCCAGCCGGCCATAGCCACGACGACTGCGGCTACGGGTCCGGCGTTCGCCGGGACGACAAGCCTTTTTGCCCCCTAGATCCGCCGCCCCGCCCGCTCCCAATACGGATCGCGCAGCCGGCGCTTGAAGATTTTTCCAGAATCCTCCCGCGGCAAATTGGTCTGGATCTCGATATGCTTGGGCACCTTGTAGTCGGCGAGCGCGGTCTTGAGCTGGGCACGGACCGAGGCGATGTCGAGCGTCACGCCCGGCTGCGGCTCGACCACCGCCATCAGCGCCTCGCCGAACTCGGCGTCGGGAATGCCGAACACCGCGCAGTCGTGCACACCAGGCACCGCATGCAGCACGGCCTCGATCTCGGCCGGGTAGATGTTGACGCCGCCTGATATCACCATGTCGCGCTTGCGATCGCAGATGAAGACGTAGCCGTCCGCGTCGATATAGCCGACGTCGCCCGAGGTGATGAATCCCTGCCGGTCGATCTCGGCGCGCTTCTCGGACTTGTTGTGATAGGTGAAATCGGGATTGCCCGCGATCCGCGAATAGATCTCGCCGATCTGCCCCTGCGGCACCTCCTTGCCGTCGTCGCCGATGAAGCGAAGCTCAGCGCCGGGCGAGATCTTTCCGACCGTGCCGGGCTTCTTCAGCGCGTCCTCGGAATTGGCGAACGTCACCGCACCCGACTCGGTCGAGCCGTAGAACTCATAGATCACGGGCCCCCACCATTCGATCATGGCGCGCTTGACGTCGGGCGGACAGGGCGCCGCGGCATGGATGATGTGGCGCAGCGACGACATGTCGTACTTCCGGCGCACCTCCTCCGGCAGCTTCATCAGGCGGATGAACATCGTCGGCACCATGAAGATGGTGTCGATCTTCTCGCGCTCGATCAACTGCAGAAATTCCTCCGCGTCGAAGCGCGGCATCAGCACCAGCGCGCCGCCGAGCCTGCCCGAACGCAGCCCGAAGGAATTCGGCGCCGAATGGTAGAGCGGTCCCGGCAGGATCGCGCGCGCCCCCGGCTTCAGGCCATAGATCATTCCGCGCATCGCTTCCGCATTGGCGGTCTGTTCCGGCGTCGGCGCGAAACGGCGCACCCCCTTCGGACGGCCTGTCGTCCCCGAGGTGTAGATCATGTTCTGCGGCTGCGGCACCACAGGGCCGTCATAGCGCGGGAACTGTGCCAGCCAGGATTCGAAATCGATCGCGAAGTCGGGTGTCGCGAGATGATCGGGATTGATCTTGTAGCTGGTGAGGATTTCCGGCGGCGTCGGCACGCTGAGCACGGTGACGTCATCGGGGATCGCGCCGCGCAGCGGATGCAGCATGTCGGCATGGCCGATCAGGACGCGCGTGCCGGAATCCGTCAGCACGTAATTGATCTCCTCCGGCTTGAAATGCCAGTTGACCGGCACGCCATAGGCGCCGAGCCGCATCGCTGCGTAGGCCGCCTCGATGAAGGCGATGTCGTTGCGCATCAGCATGCAGACGCTGTCGCCCGGCTTGACGCCGAGCTTGTTCAGGCCGCTCGCGATGCGCTCAGTGCGCTCGGCGACTGCCGCGTGCTCGCGCCGACGACTGCCGCTGATAATGCCGAGGAAGGGCTTTGACGTTTCCATTGTCGTGGTCCGATCTTTCGTCGGGTTACGTGGTCATTCCGGGATGGTCCGAAGGACCAGACCCGGAATCTCGAGATTCCGGGTTCGATGCAGCGCATCGCCCCGGAATGACGGCGTTGCGTCTACCCAACATCCGCAAACCTTGGCGCGCGCTTCTCCAGATTGGCGCGCACGGATTCGGTCTGGTTCGGGCTGCCGAGCAACTTCTGCTGCTCGACCGATTCCGCAAGCAGCGCGGCCGCCGGATCGACCGACAGATTGTTCAGCATCCGCTTCGCGGCACGGATCGCATCCGGGCTCTTGCCGGCGATCTCGCGCGCGACCTCGAGCGCGGCGGCGCGCGGATCGTCGCAGACGCGGGTGGCAAGGCCATAGCTCTGTGCTTCCTGCGCCGAGAAGATGCGGCCGGTGTAGGTGAGCTCGCGCAGGATATCGTCGCGCACGAGGCTTGCGAGGATGGGCGTGCCGGCCATATCGGGGACGAGGCCCCATTTGATCTCCATGATCGACATCCGCGCGTCCTGCGAGAGGAAGCGCATGTCGGCGCCGAGCGCGAGCTGGAAGCCGCCGCCGAACGCGACGCCATGGACCGCGGCGATCACCGGTACCGGAAGCTGGCGCCAGCCCCAGACCGCCTGCTGCGCGAAATTGGCTTTGCCATGGGTGCGGATGGTGAGGTCGCGGTTCTCGCCGCCCGGCACCCCGTTACCGCCATCCTTCATGGCGGCGAACCGCCCCATGTCGAGGCCGGCGCAAAAGGCCCGTCCCTCGCCGGATAGCACGACGACTCGGACGCCTTTTTCCTTGGAAAGCCGGTCGGTTGCAGCGACCAATGCCTCGAACATCGCGGCATCGAGCGCGTTCATCTTGTCCGCCCGCACCAGGCGGACATCGGCGATACCGTCTGAAATCGATATCGAAACGCGATCTTCCATCATTCCCTCCGCTTTGTCCTTGAGTTGGCGCTTTACACAAAGGCCGTTGTCCGCTTTTAGTCAATCGACCAATTAACTGACAACCCCCGTGGAGGAAACGATGTTCTCTGACCAGCTTCTTGCCGGGCGGCGCATACTGGTAACCGGTGGTGGCACCGGCCTTGGCAAGGCCATGGCCACGCGGTTCCTGCAGCTCGGAGCCGAGGTGCATATCTGCGGCCGCCGCAAGAGCGTCTGCGACGAGACCGCCACCGAATTGATGGCCGAGCATGGCGGACGCGTGGTCAGCCATGGCGTCGATATCCGCAACGCGATGGCGGTCGACGAGATGATCGAGTCGATCTGGACCACCAGCGGTCCCCTCACCGATCTCATCAACAACGCCGCCGGCAATTTCATCTCGCGCTCGGAAGAGCTCTCCGCGCGAGGGTTCGATGCAGTGGCCAATATCGTGATGCACGGCACCTTCTACGTGACCCACGCGGTGGGCCGGCGCTGGATCGCCGGCGGAAATCGCGGCAACGTGGTGTCGATCACCGTGACCTGGGTGCGCAACGGCTCGCCCTATGTGGTGCCGTCGGCGATGAGCAAATCGGCGATCCATGCCATGACGATGTCGCTCGCGATCGAATGGGGCCGCCACGGCATCCGCCTCAACACCATCGCGCCCGGCGAGATCCCGACCGAAGGCATGAGCAAGCGCATCAAGCCCGGCGACGAAGCCGGCGCGCGGACCAAGGCGATGAACCCGATGGGCCGGGTCGGCACCATGGAGGAGCTGCAGAACCTCGCCGTGTTCCTGATCTCCGGCGGCTGCGACTGGATCAACGGCGAAACCATCGCCATGGACGGCGCGCAGGCGCTGGCAATGGGCGGCAATTTCTACCAGCTGCGCGACTGGAGCGACGACGACTGGACCAAGGCGCGCGACTCGATCAAGGCGCAGAACGAGAAGGATCGCGCGGCGCGGGGTTGAGGCTCGCGCTCGCGCCTTAACAACAACTGTCGTCCCGGCGAAGGCCGGGACCCATAACCACCGCTCTTTGCGAGGGCGAACGCTGGGGCTCCAGCGTCGCGCCAAATTTGCATTCGTGGTTATGGGTCCCGGGTCGCGCTTCGCTTGCCCGGGACGACGGTGTGGATGGATCGTGCACCACTCCCCGTATTGTCTTTGCTGCCGGATGCCGCCACACTCCGCGCAACCAAAACAAGACGTCCCGGGGGAAACATGTCCGACGCGCCGAAACTGAGCAACCTTGCCGACATGGTGCGCGACCGCGCCACGAGCCGCGGCGCTGCGCTGGCCTATGAGTTCGAGGGCCGGCAGACCTCGTTCGCCGAATTCGACACCAACACCAACCGCGTCGCCAACGCGCTGATCGCGATGGGCATCAAGAAAGGCGAGCGCATCGCCTATCTTGGCAAGAACAGTGACTTCTATTTCGAGCTGTTGATGGGTGCGATGAAGGCCGGCGTGGTGATGGCGCCGGTGAACTGGCGGCTCGCAGGCCCCGAGGTCGCCTTCATCGTCGACGACTGCAAGGCGCCCACCCTGTTCGTCGGCCCCGAGTTCATCACGCAGGCGCGCAACATCAGGGACAAGCTGCCTAGCGTCCGCACCATCATCACGACCGAGGGCGGCGCGCCGGAATGGCCCGACTATCTCGCCTGGCGCGACGCGCAGAGCGGCAATGATCCGCGCGTTGCGATCGAGCCGAAGGACATCGCGATCCAGCTCTACACCTCGGGCACGACGGGCAAGCCGAAGGGCGCGATGCTGTCGCACGCCAACTTCCTCAACCTCGTGCAGAGCGGCAACGAGGCCGAGAAGCCGGAATGGAACCGGTGGACCACCGACGACGTCTCGCTGGTCGCGATGCCGATCTTCCACATCGGCGGCTCCGGCTGGGGCGTGATGGGGCTCTATCACGGCGCCCGCGGCGTGATAGCCCGCGAGTTCGACCCGACCAAGGTGCTCGACTTCTTCGAGCAGTCCGGCATCACCAAGCTGTTCATGGTGCCGGCCGCGATGCAGTTCGTGGTGCGGCAGCCGCGCGCGCGGCAGGTCGACTTTTCCCGTTTGAAGTACATGCTTTATGGCGCCTCGCCGATCCCGGCGGCGCTGCTGAAGGAATGCATCGAGGTCTTCAAATGCGGCTTCGTACAGATGTACGGCATGACCGAGACCACCGGCACCATCGTCGCGCTGCCGCCGGAGGATCACATCGAGGGGCTCGACCGCATGCGCTCCGCCGGCAAGGCGCTGCCCGGCATCGAGCTCGCGATCCTCGATCCGGACGGCAAACCGCTGCCGCCCGGTGAAGTCGGCGAGATCGCCACCCGCTCCGGCTCCAACATGGCCGGCTATTGGAATCTGCCCGAGGCCACCGCGCGCACCATCGATAGCGACGGCTGGCTGCGCACCGGCGATGCCGGCTACATGGACCGCGACGGCTATCTCTACATCCACGACCGCATCAAGGACATGATCATCTCCGGCGGCGAGAACATCTATCCGGCCGAAGTCGAGAGCGCGCTCTGCGACCACCCGGACGTGGCGGAAGCCGCAGTGATCGGCATCCCCGACGACAAATGGGGCGAGGCGGTGAAGGCGGTGGTGGTGATGAAGCCGGGCAAGAGCGCGACGGCGACCGACATCATCAACTTCACCCGCGAGCGGATCGCGGGATTCAAGACGCCCAAATCGGTCGACTTCATCCCGGCGCTGCCGCGCAATCCGTCGGGCAAGATTTTGCGGCGCAGCCTGCGTGAGCCGTACTGGGCGGGCAAGGACCGGCAGGTGAACTAGCCCTCCGTCGTCCCGGCGCAGGCCGGGACCCATTGCCACAAAGGGCAGTTGGCGAGACGGATGCGGCCCCAGCGTGGTTCAACAACAAGCGGCGGTGGTTATGGGTCCCGGCCTTCGCCGGGACGACGCGGGAGGGAACGTCGCGTATCAGGTCTTCTTCGCGTTCTCCCGCAAGACCCGCCAGCGCTCCTGCGCCTCTTTCGGCCAGACCTCTCGCCGATCGTAATACTCGGCGAACACCTTGGCTCCGGGCGGGAACGTCACCCAGGGCTGTTTGGACGAGGTGAAGATGTGGACGTCAGGCGGGCACTGGCCCGGATCATCCAGCGTGCCGACGCGGACGAAGCGCACCGCCGGTCCCGCGCCGGGATAGTTGCTCCACACCGCGACCTTGCAGCGCGGGCAGCGGGCGATCTTCTGGCCCTTGCCGCTCGCCGACGGCGTGTCCACGATCTCGGGCTCGGCCGCGATGTGCGCGACCCGCTCGGCTTCGTACATCGCGTTCAGCGCGTGCACGGTGCCGGTCTCGCGCTGGCACCAGGTGCAGTGACAGGCGTGCACGATCAGCGGCCTGCCGTTGAGGCGGTAGCGGACGTTTCTGCAGGTGCATCCGCCTTCCATGCCGTGCCCCTCCTCGGTTGAGGCCTCAGTGCTTGCCGGCGCCCATGTAGCCGAACAGGAAGCCTGCCACCTTGCGCTTCTGGATTTCCTCGCTGCCTTCGGTGATGCGATAGCGGCGGTGATGGCGATAGATGTGCTCGAACGGCTTGTGGCGCGAATAACCCATGCCGCCATGCACCTGCATCGCGCGGTCGGCGGCCTCGCAGCACAGCCGGTTTGCCCAGAAATTGCACATCGAGACCCGGTCCGACAGCGTGTGCTCGACCTGCGCCTGGGTCAGCTGGTCCATCTCCCACGCCGTCTTGCGGATCAACAGCCGCAGCATCTCGGCCTGCGTCGCGAGCTCGACCAGCGGCCACTGGATCGCCTGGTTCTCGGCCAGCGCCTTGCCGAACGGCTTGCGCTCGCGGGCATACTTCACGCTCTCATTGATGCAATAGACCGCAGCGCCGAGCGAGCTCGCCGCCTGGCGGATGCGGTTCTCATGGACAAAACATTGCGCCAGCGACAGGCCGCGGCCGACCTCGCCGAACTGCGCATCCTCCGGCACGAACACGTCAGTGAAACTGACGCGCGGATGATCGGTCGGCATGTTGAAGGTCCACATATACTCCTCGACCTTCACGCCGGGCGACTTCGCCGGCACCAGGAAGCAGCTGATGCCGCGCGCGTCGCCGTCATTGCCGGAGGTGCGGGCAAACAGCGCGCAATGCGTCGCGACATGCATGCCTGTCGTCCACATCTTCTCGCCGTTGATGATCCAGCCCTTGACGTTGTCGCGGGTCGCCTGCACCGCCCTGGTCTCCATGTGCGTGGCGTCGGAGCCATGCTCGGGCTCGGTCAGGCCGAACGTGATGCGGTATTTGCCGGTGATCGAGCCGTCGATCATCGCCTTCTGCTCGTCGGTTCCATAGCGATCGAGCATGGTGACCAGCGGAAGATTGCCGACGATCGAATGCTCGTTCTGCAGATCGTTGTGCAGGCCGAGACCCTTCGAGGCAAAATGTTCGCGGATCACAGCCATCCAGAGATTGGAGCCGTCCTTGCCGCCGTAACGCTTCGGGATCGCGAAGCGCAGGTGGCCGGCGGCATCCGCCAGGTTCTTGACCTTGCGCAGCAGCAATTCCCATTCATGGCGCGGCAGGCCGCCCTTGTCGAAATCGGTGCGCGCCCATTCGCGGCGATGATCGAAGAAGCGGATGTTGTCGTCAGCCGCTTCCAGCGGCTTGACCTCGCGCTCGATGAAGCGATCGAGCTCGGCGAGATAGGCTGTCAGGTCAGCCGGCAGATTGAAATCCAAGGCGGTCACTCCCGAAGATATTGTTGATTCTGGTTTTGCGTTTAGACGCTATCGCGTAGCCGCGTTCGGATCGATTAAGGTGAGAAGCACGCCGCCAAGTCAAGCAGGCCGGCGACGCTTGCGCGCGCGGTCGCGTTGCGTAATTGGATGGCACGGAACGAGGCGCAGGCGGTAGGATATCAGCCATATTCTTCGCCGCAGAAAATCGACGGGAGCAAACATGGATCTGAAATTCTCCAGGGTGACGCGCAAGGGTCCCATCACCATCGTGACGCTGTCGCGGCCCGAGGTTTACAACGCGCTGCATATCGACGCGCATTTCGAGCTCAACAAGGTGTTCGACGACTTCTCCGCCGATCCCGAGCAGTGGGTCGCGATCGTCACCGGCGCCGGCGACAAGGCGTTCTGCGCCGGCAACGACCTGAAATGGCAGGCCGCCGGCGGCAAGCGCGGCTGGGACAAGGGTGGCTTTGCCGGCCTTACCAGCCGCTTCGACTGTGACAAGCCGATCATCGCCGCCGTCAATGGCGTCGCAATGGGCGGCGGGTTCGAGATCGCGCTGGCCTGCGACCTGATCATCGCTTCCGAGAATGCCACCTTCGCCCTGCCCGAGCCGCGCGTCGGCCTCGCCGCGCTCGCCGGCGGAGTCCACCGCTTGCCGCGCCAGATCGGTCTGAAGCGCGCCATGGGCATGATCCTGACCGCGCGCCATGTCAGCGCCAAGGAAGGGCTCGAGCTCGGCTTCGTCAACGAGGTGGTGCCACAGGGCGAAGCGCTCGCCGCCGCCGAGCGCTGGGCCGAGACCATAGCCAAGAACTCGCCGATGTCGATCCGCGCCTCCAAGCAGGCGATCCAGAAGGGCCTCGAAGTCTCACTGGAACAGGCGCTGGCCGAACAGCGCGAGTATCCGGCGGTGAAGGCGATGGCCGCCTCGCAGGATTACATCGAGGGCCCGAAGGCATTTTCGGAGAAGCGCCCGCCGAAGTGGGTAGGGCGGTAAGCTAATCCCCTCTCCCGTCATTCCGGGGCGATGCGCAGCATCGAGCCCGGAATTCATAACCACGATCGTGAGTATGGATTCCGGGCTCGCCGCTTTGCGGCGCCCCGGAATGACACTGGCTAGGATGGCTAGCGCGCAACGAAACCCATCCTACTTTCCGAGTTCCCTCTTGTACGACGCGTAGTTCGGCTGATCGACCGCGAGCTTGTCCATCGTGGTCTGCCAGAGATGCTCGGATAGCCCGGGTGTCTTCAGATCAACCTCGCCGCCTGCGATCTTCTCCGAGAGCGCGCGGTTCAGCTCCATCAGCGTGCCGTCCGTGTCGAGCAGCGCCTTCAGCCGTGCGGCCTCGGTCGCATCGCCAGCCTCGGCAAGCGCGAGCTGCCGCGTCACCAGATCGAGCGCGTTGATGCCGACGCGCAGCTTGAAGCTATTGTGCCCCTTGATCGCGGGTGCGATCTCGTTGCGCAGGAAATCGGCGACGGCCTTGATCAGTTCGGTGGGTGTCGGTTCGTCCTGCATCTTACTTTCCTCGCGGAGCTAGCAACCGCAGCAGATCGATCTCGGTCTCCGACGCGCGGCGCCCGATCATCGCGCGCTCCATCGAGTGATCGGGGCCCAGGCGGAAGCGCTGCATCATGCCGCAGCACATCACGCCCCAGCGCAGCGTGCCCATCACTTCCCAGAACATCACGCGATCGGGGTCGACCTTGCGGCCGGCCTCCGCGTAGCCGGCGAACAGGTCCTCGCGGGAGCCGAAGCCGCCGACCGGCTTGTCGATCTCGCCGAAGCGCCAGGAGTTGACGCAGATCCAGCCGAGATCCTCCATGGGATCGCCGGTATGCGCGAGCTCCCAGTCGAGCACCGCGCGCACCCCGTCGGAGCCGATGATCAGATTGCCGTGACGGAAATCACCATGCACCAGCGTCACCTCGGACGACGGACCGGGATCGTGATCGCGCAGCCAGCGCAGCGCCAGCTCGAACACCGGCCGCGGCCAGTTGAAGCTGTGATACTCGCGAGCGAGATCCTCGATCTCCCTGGTCGCGGTCAGGCTACGCAGCTGCGGCAGTTTTGCTTGCGGCAGGCCATGAATGCCGGCGATGACACGGCCGAGCTGGCGGGCAAGAAGCGGCCGCGCCTTGGCAAATTCCTCGTCACGCAAAATTTTCCGCGCGATAGTCTCGCCCTCGACCCGCGCCATGATGAAGCCGCGGCCAAGGCCGTCCTCCGGCGTCAGCACATGCATCACCTTCGGCGACGGCAGGCCCGCGTCATGCGCGAGCTGCATCAGCGTCGCCTCGGCATCGAGGCCGGCGGCGCGGCCGGGCGCCGCACCGTAACCCGGCGGTGCGCGGCGCAGGATCGCGCCGACATTGCCGTTCGGGTGCACGATGTCGAACGTCCAGGTCTCCTGGCTGGCGCCGCCGGATAGTTTTGCCGCGCCGGTGACGCCGGTCGCGCCAGGATGAAACGAGGCGACGCAGCGGGTGAGTTCGGTCTCGATCATTTGCCCGTGAACTTCGCCGGCCGCTTCTCGAGGAACGCGGTGACGCCTTCCTTGAAATCCTCGGCGCGGCCCGCGATCCGCTGCGACTCGAATTCCAGATTGAGCTGATCCTCAAGGGTGTTTTCCGGGCTGTCCCAATAGAGTTTGCGGATCAGCGACAGCGCGACCGTCGGGCCGTTGGCGAGATCATGCGCGAGCTTCATGGTCTCCTCCATCAGCGCGCCGTCGTCATAGACGCGGTTGACGAGCCCCCATTCCAGCGCCTTCTCGGCCGGCAGCCGCTCGCCGAGCAGCGACAGCTCGACCGAACGCGCCTTGCCGACCAGCCGCGGCAGCAGCCAGGTCGAGCCGCAATCCGGCACCAGGCCGATGCGGCGGAACGCCTGCAGGAAATACGACGAGCGCGCGCACAGGATGAGGTCGCCCATCAGTGCGAAGCTCATGCCGGCGCCGGCGGCCGGACCGTTCACCGCCGTCACGATCGGACAGTGCAGCTTACGCAATCGGCGCAGGAACGGATGGAACGCGGTCTCCAGCGCCGCGCCGGCGTTGCTCTTGCCGGGCTTCTGCTGCTGGTTGCGGCCCTGCAGATTGGCGCCGGTGCAGAAGGCGCGGCCGGCGCCCGTGATCACCAGGCAGCGCACCTCGTCGCGCTTGTCGTCGATCGCATCGAGCGCCTCGGCAAGGCCGCCCAGCATGTCGATCGAGACCGCGTTCATGACTTCCTGATGGTCGAGTTTGAGGATCGCGACCGATCCGTCGAAGTCGAGCGTGACGTGCTTGAACTGCATGGTTTCCTCTTTACGTTGCTTCGGCGGTGGGTACCGCGGTAGGTCGATGCTTCGACCCATATTTGATTTTTGTGCCGGGCTTGTCCATGGTCGGCGGCAAGCCCATCCGTGAACGCGTGATTAGCGCGCACCAAACCAAATGGAAACCCCAATGAGTGGCATCTTCGATCTCACCGGCCGCGTTGCTGTCATCACCGGCGGCAATGGCGGCATCGGCCTCGGCATCGCGCAGGCGCTCAACGCCGCCGGCTGCAATGTCGCGATCTGGGGCCGCAACGCGGAAAAAAACGCCAATGCCGCGGCCTCGATGAAGGCCGGCCCCGGCAAGGTCGCAACCCAATTCTGCGACGTCAGCGATTCCGGCTCGGTCAAGACCGCGATGAAGGCGACGCTCGACACCTTCGGCCGCGTCGATGGCTGCTTCGCCAATGCCGGCATCGGCGGCGGCGGACGCCGCTCCTTCATCGACCGCACCGAGGAGGAATGGCGCAAGATGTTCGCGACCAATCTCGACGGCGTGTTTCACGTATTCCAGGCTGCGGCACGTCACATGACCGAGCGCGCCGAGGCCGGCGACAAGTTCGGCCGGCTGGTCGCGACCTCGAGCCTCGCCTCGCTGTTCGGCACCGCACGCAACGAGCACTATGCCGGCACCAAGGCCGCGCTGAACGCGCTGTGCCGCGCGCTCGGAGTCGAGCTTGCCCGCCATGGCGTCACCGCGAATGCGATCCTGCCCGGCTGGATCAAGAGCGACATGACCGCCGGCATCATGGCCAACGACAAGTTCGTCGCCAATGTGATGCCGCGCATCCCGGTGCGCCGCTTCGGCGAGCCCAGCGACTTCGGCGGCATCGCCGTCTACCTCATGAGCAAGGCGTCGTCCTATCATACGGCTGATTGCTTCGTGATCGATGGTGGGTACACGGCGTTCTGAGGGTACCGCGACCGCCACGTCCACAACTGTCGTCCTGGCGAAAGCCAGGACCCATAGCCACCGAATTTGCTAATGAACGGGATCGTGGCTCCAGCGTCGCGCAACAATTGAGATTTGGGGTAATGGGTCCCCTGGCTTTCGCCAGGACGACACTGAGTGTGTTGCACGTTCTGTGGGTCATACATCCGCATCCTCGCGGCGCTGCTGCGTCCGAGTCTTGCGTTTACTTGTCCCTCTCCCGCTGTCGGGCAACTCAGTGATCAGGGTATCTCCCCCTCGTCATTCCGGGGCGCGCCTTTTGGCGCGAGCCCGGAATCCATTCATCCACCGACGCCGCGGCTTGATGGATTCCGGGCTCTCGCTTCGCTCGCCCCGGAATGACGAGATCGGTCCGCTTCAGAACCGCACGCGACGCCGCGTCGCTTCCGTCGCGGCGAAACTGCTGCTAAGCGTTCGAGCGGCAGGCACGTGACAAAAGTGGCTTTCGTCGACAACAGGGAGGATATTTCAGATGTTTTCGCACGTGATGGTTGGCACCAACGATCTGGACAAGGCCAAGGCGTTTTATGATGCGCTGCTCGGCACGCTCGATGTCCGGCCGGCCCGGGTCGACGGTCACCGCATTATGTACCTCACCAAGGCCGGCATTTTCATGGTTTCCAAGCCGATCAACGGCGAGCCGGCCACGCACGCCAATGGCGGCACGATCGGCTTTGCCTGCTCTTCGCCGGAACAAGTCCATGCCTGGCACGCGGCCGGCGTCGCCAATGGCGGCAAGCCCTGCGAAGATCCGCCGGGCGTGCGCGAGGGCAGCGGCATCAAGCTCTACCTCGCCTATCTGCGTGACCTCGACGGCAACAAGATCTGCGCGATGCATCGGATGACCTAACCGGCGTCCGCCGGACGTTTTCACGCTGTCCGCGACGGCGTTCAAACAACGTTTGAAACGCCGTCGCGAAATTCCGCGATGCGGTAGAGACATCAGGAAAATCGGTACTCGCGCTTCGCGCCGCACGCGCTTATTGTCCGCCGCGAACGCGCCTTCGCGACGGGAGAAACGATAATGAAGCATGCCTATGTGCCGCGCACCACGAACTACACGCTCAATCCGGGCGACGAGCTCAACGACCTCCGCATGTCGGACAAGGTCCGCCCGCTCTACGACCATGTGAAGCAGTTCATCCGCGACACCGTCGACCCGATGTCGGTCGAGTTCTATCGCGCCGGCGAGAAGAAGACCAACCGCTGGAGCTTCACGGACGAGCAGCTCGCGATCCTGCAGAAGGCCAAGGACAAGGCAAAGGAAGTCGGCCTCTGGAACTTCTTCCTGCCCGACGCCGAAACCGGCGACGGCCTCAACAACCTCGACTACGCCTATATCGCCGCCGAGCTCGGCAAGAGCCCGCTCGCGTCCGAGACGATGAACTGCTCGGCCCCCGACACCGGCAACATGGAAGTGCTGGAGCGCGTCGGCACCAAGGCGCAGAAGGAGAAGTGGCTGAAGCCGCTGCTCAACGGCGAGATCCGCTCGGCCTATGCGATGACCGAGCCGAACGTCGCCTCCTCCGACGCCAAGAACATCTCGACGTCCGCAAAGCTGGTCGGCGACGAGTGGGTGATCAACGGCGAGAAGTATTACATCTCCGGCGCCGGCGATCCGCGCTGCAAGATCATGATCGTGATGGTGAAGACCAGTCCCGATGCGGCGCCGAGCAAGCAGCAGTCGCAGATCCTGGTGCCGATCGACACCCCCGGCGTCGAGATCCTGGGCCCGATGCACGTGTTCGGCCATGACCATGCGCCGCGCGGCCACATGCATCTGCGCTTCAACAATGTGAAGGTGCCGAAGGACAACATGCTGCTCGGCGAAGGCCGCGGCTTCGAGATCTCGCAGGTCCGCCTTGGCCCCGGCCGCATCCATCACTGCATGCGCACCATCGGCAAGGCCGAGAAGGCGCTCGACATGATGGTGCAGCGCGGCCTGACCCGCGAAGCGTTCGGCAAGAAGATCGCCCATCTCGGCGGCAACCTGCAGATCATCGCCCAGGCCCGCTGCGAGATCGAAGCGATGCGGCTGATGGTGTTGAAGGCCGCCAAGGCGATGGACGTGCTCGGCAACAAGGAAGCCCGCGTCTGGGTCTCGATGGTCAAGGCCATGGTTCCCGAGCGCGCCTGCAAGGTGATCGACCAGGCGATCCAGATGCACGGCGCCACCGGCATCTCGCAGTGGTCCCCGCTCGGCGAAATGTACCAGGACGTCCGCCATCTGCGCTTCGCCGACGGTCCGGACGAAGTGCACTGGATGGTGGTCGGCCGCCACGAACTGAGCATGACGTAGTTGATGCGCCCCCACTCCCCGCTCTTCGCGGGGCGTGATGAGGAAGCAAGTCTGCAAGGCGGGTTCGCGCAAGCGTAACCCGCCTTTTGCTTTCCGAACGGCCGGCGGCGGGTTACGCTTTCGCTAACCCGCTCCACGTTTTCGGACACCCCATGGAATATTCCCCGAGCGACCTAAGTCAGCGCGAACGCTACAAGGTGCTGACCTCTTTCGTGCTGCCGCGGCCGATCGCCTGGGTGACGAGCCTCGGCGCCGACGGCGTGGTCAACGCGGCGCCGTTCTCGTTCTTCAACGTGTTCTGCGAGGATCCGCCGCTCTGCATGTTCGCGGTCAACCGCAGGCCCGACGGCCGCGAGAAGGACACCCTGGTCAATATCCAGCGCCTGGGTGAGTTCGTGGTCAACCTCACCGACGAGCCCTTGGCGCGCGCGATGCACGAGACCTCGGGCGATTTCCCGCCCGAGATCGGCGAGCCCGATTATCTCGGCCTGAAGCTCGCGCCCTCCAGCAAGATCGCGGTGCCGCGACTTGCCGATGCGCCGTTCGCGATGGAGTGCAAGACCTGGAAGCTGATCGACGTCAACGGCGACCGCCAGCTGATCATGGGCGAAGGCATCCACTTCCACATCCGCGATGAATTGTGGGATCGTGATGCGATGCGCGTTCATATGGAGCGCTACCACCCGATCGGCCGCATGTTCGCCGACCGCTACTGCCGCACCGACGACCGCGTGGTGTTTCCCGCGGCCGAGGGCGCAAGGAAGAAATAACGAGGATAAGACAATGAGTGAAGCATTCCGCGACAACCCGGCACAGAGCCGGTTCGAACTCGCCGTCGATGGCGCCACCGCCTTTGTGGTCTACCGCAAGACGCCGGATGCGATCACGCTTGTGCACACCGAGGTGCCGGCGGAGCTCGGCGGCCGCGGCATCGGCTCGAAGCTCGCCCGCGCGACGCTCGACGCCGTACGCGCGCAGCACATCAAGCTCGTCGTGAAATGCGAATTCATCCAGGGCTTCATGAAGAAGCATCCGGAGTATGACGATTTGTTGGGGTGATGCGTAGATTGTAGGGCGGGTTAGCCGAAGGCGTAACCCGCCAATTTGTCCGCACACGACGGCGGATTACGCTTCGCTAATCCACCCTACGCAGCTATTGCGCAATCAAGACGCCGCCGGCTCGCCGATCTTGTCCTGCGTCCTGGTCTCGAAATCGCCGGCGTCATGCCGCTCGTGGAGCTGGCTCGACGGCTCGCCCCAGGTGCGGTTGACCATGCGGCCACGCTTCACCGCGGGCCGTGCTGCGATCGCATCGGTCCAGCGCTGCACGTTCTTGTAATCCTGCACCGAGAGGAATTCGCCGCCGCCATAGAGCAGGCCCTTGGCCAGACCGCCATACCACGGCCACACCGCCATGTCGGCGATGGTGTAGACGTCGCCCGCGAGATATTCGTTGTCGGCGAGCCTGCGGTCGAGCACGTCGAGCTGGCGCTTCACCTCCATCGCAAAGCGGTCGATGGCGTATTCGATCTTGGTCGGCGCATAGGCATAGAAATGCCCGAAGCCACCGCCGAGATACGGCGCCGAGCCCATCTGCCAGAACAGCCAGGAGAAGGTTTCGGCGCGGGTCTTCACATCAGTGGGCAGGAACGCGCCGAATTTTTCCGCGAGACAGACAAGGATCGAACCCGACTCGAACACCCGGATCGGCTCCGGTCCGCTGCGGTCCATCAGTGCCGGAATCTTCGAGTTCGGATTGACCGCAACAAAACCGCTGCCGAACTGGTTGCCGTCGATCTTGATCAGCCAGGCGTCGTATTCCGCGCCCTTGTGGCCCGCCGCCAGCAGTTCTTCCAGCATCACGGTGACCTTGACGCCGTTCGGCGTCGCCAGCGAATAGAGCTGCAGCGGATGACGGCCGACCGGCAATTCCTTGTCATGGGTCGGGCCCGCGATCGGCCGGTTGATGCTGGCGAAGCGCCCGCCGCTCTCCTTGTTCCAGGTCCAGACTTTCGGCGGCTCGTAGGCAGAGGTGTCAGTCACGTCGTTGGCTCCCGGTTAATGTTTTTCCAAAGGTTGGGCCGGCGACCGTCGTGCCCATCCGTATGCTCGCACTAGATGGTGGGTGTGCTCGGCTTTGCCCAGCCCGTGCTCTCGCATTTTCTACCTTGCGGAATGCGTCGCGAGGGATGCAGCCAGAGCAGCGCCTCCGCGCAAGATCGCCGTAGTGGAAACCGGCTTGGCTTGACCATCCATGATGCGCTAGCGTCGCGGAAGCCTGATGCCAACAAGCACAAAAAACGGCTGCCGGGAGAAAACCAGTCCATGAAATCACCGATCTGCGACATGCTGGGAATCGAATTCCCCCTGCTCGCTTTCAGCCATTGCCGCGACGTTGTGGCGGCGGTCAGCCGCGCCGGCGGCTTCGGCGTATTCGGCGCGACCCGGTATCTGCCGGAGACGCTGGAGCAGGAATTGAAATGGATCGACGATCACGTCGACGGCAAGCCCTACGGCATCGACGTGCTGATCCCCGAAAATATCTCGACCGCGGGTGAGAAGAACGTCACCTGGAAGAGCCTCGAGAAACGCGTTTCGCAGGAGCATCGCGATTTCACCCGCAATCTCCTCAAGAAATACAACATCGAGCTCACGGCGCAGAGTGTCGCCGACAACCAGCCGCAGCCGTTCGACGCCGAGACCGCGCTGCAATTGCTCGAGGTCTCGTTCCGCCATCCGATCCGGCTGATCGCCAACGCACTCGGCGTGCCGCCGAGAGCGATGATCGAGATGGGCCGCAAGCACGGTGTGCCGGTGGCGGCGCTGGTCGGCTCCAAGGAACATGCGCTGCGTCAAGTCGCAGCCGGCGTCGACATCCTCGTCGCGCAGGGCACTGAGGCCGGCGGTCATTGCGGCGAAGTCTCGACCATGGTGCTGGTCCCCGAGGTGATCAAGGCGGTCAGGAAGATCCGCGACGTGCCGGTGCTCGCCGCCGGCGGCATCATGACCGGCAGCCAGATGGCGGCCTGCATGGCGATGGGCGCCGCCGGCGCCTGGACCGGCTCGATTTGGCTTGCAACGGTGGAGTCGGAGACCTCGGAGATATTCCGCGAGAAGATGATCGCGGCGTCCTCGCGCGACGCCATCCGCTCGAAGGGCCGCACCGGCAAGCCGGCGCGGCAGCTCCGCTCGGTGTGGACCGACGCCTGGGACCGCTCGCCGGATAGCCCAGGAGCGCTGCCGATGCCGCTGCAAAGCATCATCAGCCGCGACGCCTTCAACGCCATCGACCGCGCCGCTGCCGCCGGCAACGAGAAGGCGCGCGATCTCGTCAGCTACTTCGTCGGCCAGGGTGTCGGCCTAGTCGACAGCGTGAAGTCGGCGGGCGCCGTGGTGCAGGAGTTCAAGGAAGAATTCGTCGAGGCCGTCGAGCACATGAACGCGCTGGTGGCGAAGTGACACGGCCACCGCCGTCATTGCGAGCGAAGCGAAGCAATCCATCTCGCCCCGGGTGGAGAATGGATTGCTTCGTCGCCTCGCTCCTCGCAATGACGACCAATTAGCCACCGAATCAATATCCCAGAGTGAAGCAACAAGAATGTCGAACAGCATCCCCGAAGACCGCATTCCCGTCATCGTCGGTGTCGGCGAGGTCGTCGATCGTCCCAAGGACATCGCCGCCGGCCTCGAGCCGCTCACTTTGCTGGAAGAGGCGCTGAAGCGCGCCGAGGCCGACAGCGGCGCAAAACTGCTCTCCGACGTGCAGTCGCTCGATGTCGTCAACTTCCTGAGCTGGCGCTATCGCGATCCCGAAAAGCAGCTGGCGCAGCGGCTCGGCATCGCGCCCGCGCATCTCTATTATGGTCCGGTCGGCGGCGAGAGCCCGATCCGCTATCTGCACGAAGCGGCGCAACGCATCGCGCGTGGCGAATGCAGCGTTGCCGCGGTCTGCGGTGCGGAGGCGCAGTCGACCGCGACCAAGGCGCAGCGCGCCGGCGTCGAACTGCCGTGGACGCCGTTCGCGCATGACGTGGAGGAGCCGAAGCGCGGCGCCGCGTTCCAGAAGCCGCTGGCCGTTGCGCTCGGCGTGTTCCGGCCGATCACGGTCTATCCGCTCTATGAGTCCGCAACCTCGGCGCATTGGGGCCAGACGCCGCGCGAGGCGCTGAAGGAGTCCGGTGACCTGTGGTCGACCTATGCGCGGATTGCCGCCGACAATCCGAACTCGTGGCTGAAGAAGCGCTTCACCGGCGACGAGATCACGACCGCGACGCCGGACAACCGGATGATCGCCTGGCCCTACACCAAGCTGATGGTGGCGAACCCGACGGTGAACATGGGTGGCGCGCTGATCCTGACCAGCCTTGCGAAAGCGCGCGCCGCCGGCGTGCCCGAGGACAAACTGATCTATCCGCTCGGCGGCGCCTCGGCGGAAGAGCCGCGCGACTATCTGATCCGCGACCAGTTCGTCGAGAGCCACGCGCAGAATGCGGTGCTGAAGGCGGTGATGGACCTCGTCGGCGGCGACGGCAGGAAGTTCGACGCGATCGAGCTCTATAGCTGCTTCCCCTGCGTGCCGAAGATGGCGCGCCGGACGCTCGGCCTCGGCGCCGACGTGCAGCCGACCGTGACCGGCGGTCTGACGTTCTTCGGCGCGCCGCTCAACACCTACATGACGCATTCGGCCTGCGCGATGGTGCGCAAGCTGCGCAACGGCGGCACGCTCGGCTTGCTCTACGGCCAAGGCGGCTTCGTCACCAAGCATCATGGCCTCGTGCTGTCGCGCGCGGCGCCGACGGCGGCACTCAAGCAGGAGACCAGCGTGCAGGCGGAGGCGGACCGCCACCGCCGCAACGTGCCCGATTTCACCGCCGAGGCTGCGGGAAAAGGCAAGGTCGAAGCCTTCACCGTGATCTATCGCGCCAATGGCGAGGTCGAGCACGGCGTCACAATGCTGCGCACCGAAGACGGCCGCCGCACCCTCGGCCGCATTCCGGCGAGCGACACGGCAACGCTGACCTATCTGCGGGACCTCGACCGCACGCCGGTCGGCAGCACGGGCGACATCGTCACGGCGAGCGATGGTGTGCGGGAATGGCGGGTGGGATAAGGCTTTTTCCGCATATCATGGCCGGGCTCGTCCCGGCCATCCGCGTCTTTGCCTAGCCAAGAAAAGGAAAACGTGGATGCCCGGGACAAGCCCGGGCCTGACGAAGGGGAAGCTACCCCTTCACATCCTGCTTTTCCGATGCCGTCGTCGGCTTACCCTTGGCGCCGGCGCCGGTGACGCGGACATGATCGCCGTCGGCGAGTCCATCAGGCGGGGCGGTGATGATGCGGTCGTCAGGCGCGAGGCCCGAGGCGATCTCGATCTCCTTGCCGAGATCGCGACCGATCTTCACGGTCTTGAACAGCACCTTGTCATCGGGGCTGACGGTCGCGACGCGCAGGCCGCTGCTGTTGAAGATCAGGGCGCTGGCGGGAATGCTGAGCGGCGCGGCCTCGCGCTGCAAATTGAGCTTCACGCTGGCATAGCTGCCCGGCATCAGCTCGCCGGAGGAATTGTCGAGCCCGAGCTGCATCCGCGTGGTGCCGGAGGCGACATCGACAGCCTGCGAGGAGGCTTCCACCGTCGCCTGGAAGGTGCGGTTCGGGTAATCCGGCAATACCAAGGAGGCCTTGGCGCCGATCTTGATCGCCGGAACGTAGTTCTGCGGCACGTTGACGTAGACGCGCAGCTTGGTGATGTCCGAGATCGTGAACATCGCCGGACCCGAGTTACCGCCGGCATTGATCAGCGCGCCGACGTCGGTGTCGCGCGAGGTGACCACGCCATCGAACGGCGCCGTGATCTTCTTGTAGCCGGCGAGCGCTTCCAGCCGCTCGACATTGGCCTGGCCAGACCTGACCGCACCGTTCTTGTTGGAGAGGTCGGCGGTGCGCTCGTCGATCTCCTGAGCGGAGACGAAGTTCGAGGCGACCAGCGTCTTGCGCCGGGTCAGCGTGGCCTCTGAAAGCTTGGCCGAGGCCTGGGCGCTGGCGAGATCGGCGCGCGCCTGCAGCAATTGCTGGTCGAGGTCGGGCGCTTCGATCTCCGCGATCACCTGGCCGGCCTTGACGCGGGCCCCGATGTCGGCGTCCCAGTTTTTCAAATAGCCGGACACCCGGGCGAAGATCGGTGCGCGGGAATAGGCCTCGAGCCGGCCCGGCAGGTCTATCGTCGGGCTCAGCGCCTTGGCGTTGGGTAGCGCCACCGCGACGGTCGGAACGGCCTGGTCATCGGTCCATTGCTTCAGCCTGGTGTCCTGCTCCTCGCGGGCGCGGATCCCGGTGCCGACGATCAGCCCTGCGCCGACCAATGCAACCACGCCGAATATGCCCAATCTCCGGCGGGACACCGGTGGGCGCTGTTCAGTGGGCTGCATGCGGAATCTCCGATGAGGCGGCGGCTCTGGCGCCCTGCTTCTTGTGTACCATACTGAATACCACGGGAACAAACATCAGCGTCGCGAAGGTGGCGAAGATCAGGCCGCCGATCACGGCGCGGCCCAGAGGGGCGTTCTGCTCGCCGCCCTCGCCGAGCCCCAGCGCCATCGGCGCCATGCCGATGATCATGGCGAGCGCGGTCATCAGCACCGGGCGGAACCGGACGAAACCGGCTTCGAGGGCCGCCGCGACGGGATCGCCGAGTTCCTCATAGCGCTCACGGGCGAAGCTGATCACGAGCACGCTGTTGGCGGTCGCGACGCCCATGCACATGATAGCGCCGGTGAGCGCCGGAACCGACAGCGTGGTCTGGGTCGTGAACAGCATCCAGACGATGCCGGCAAGTGCTGCGGGCAGCGCCGTGATGATCACGAACGGATCCGACCAGGACTGGAAGTTCACCACGATCAGGAAGTAGATCAGGACGACCGCGCCGAGCAGGCCGAACAAGAGGCCGGTGAAGGCCGAGTTCATGGTCTGCACCTGACCGAGCAGCACCACGGAGGAGCCCTTCGGCACCTCCTTGGCGGTGTCGGCGATCAGCTTGCGCACGTCGGTCGCGACGCCGCCGAGATCGCGGCCCTGCGTCGTGGCGTAGATCTGCACCAGCGACTGGATGTCGTATTGCGACACCACCGCGCTCGAGGTCGCGCGTTTGATGTCAGCGATGCCGCCGAGGATCGGCGCCTGGGTGTTGCCGGTCGCGGTGATCGGCAGCGTCTGCAGCGCGCTCAGCGAGTCGATCTGGTATTGCGGCGTCTGCATCACGATCGAATAGGACACGCCGTTATCGGGATTGAGATAGTAGGTCGGCGCGACCTGCGAGGAGCCGGCGAGGTTGACGACCAGCGAGTTGGTGACGTCGCGCTCGGTCAGGCCGACATATTGCGCGCGGGTGCGGTCGACGTCGATGTTGAAGGTCGGGTTGTTCGGCGACTGCTGGATCCGCGCGTCGGCAATGCCGGGAATCCGCTTGATCTTCGCCAGCAGCTTGTTGGCGTAGGCGAAGTTGGCGTCGACGTTGGCGCCGCGGATCTGCAGATCGATCGGTGCCGGCGCGCCGAAGTTCAGGATCTGGCTGACAATGTCGGCCGGCAGGAACGCGAAGCTGGTGCCCGGGAACAACCGCGGCAACTGCTCACGCAGCGTGCGTACATGCTCTTCGGTCGGCTTGTGGCCTTCCTTGAGCCGGATCTGGATGTCGGCATCCTGCGGCCCGATCACGCCGGTGTTGTTGTAGGTCATGTTGATGCTGGAGATCGGCATGCCGATGTTGTCGGTCATGGTCTCGATCTCGCCGGGGATCAGCCTGCGGACGGCCTTCTGGACATCCGCCATCTGGTTGGCGGTTTCCTCGACGCGGGTGCCGACCTGGGTGCGGACATGCATCAGGATGTTGCCGGCGTCGACCGCAGGGAAGAAGTTGCGGCCGAGGAACGGCACCAGCAGGAACGACACCGCCACGACCGCGAGGAAGCCGGCGACGAACACCTTGCGATGACCGAGCGCCATATCGAGCAGGCCGCGATAACCGCCGCGAACGCGCTCGAAGCCCGCCTCGAAGCCGCGCTGGAACCAGACCAGGGGATTGCGCGACTTCGGCGGCGCGCCCTCGTGATGCACATGCGGCTGCAAAAGGTATTTCGCCATGGTCGGCACCAGGGTGCGCGACAGAATGAACGACCAGATCATCGCGAACATGACAGCTTCGGCCATCGGCACGAACAGGAAGCGCGCGACGCCGCTCAGGAAGAACATCGGCACGAACACGATGCAGATACAGAGCAGCGAGACAAAGGCCGGCGTCACGATCTGGTTGGCGCCATCGAGGATCGACTGCTCGACCGGCTTGCCCTGCTCGAGGTGGTAGTTGATGTTCTCGATCGTCACCGTGGCGTCGTCGACGAGGATGCCGACCGCGAGCGCAAGACCGCCGAGCGTCATGATGTTCAGCGTCTCGCCGATCGCCGAGAGCATGATGATCGCACCCAGCACCGACAACGGGATCGACACCGCGATGATGACGGTGGAGCGCCAACTGCCGAGGAACAGCAGGATCATGACGCTGGTCAGCAGCGCCGCGATCACGCCTTCGATGGCAACGCCCGTGATCGCGCCGCGGACGAACACCGACTGGTCGCCGATGAAGCCGATCTTGAGCGCGTCCGGCAGCTGGTCCTTGACCTCGATCACCTTCTGCTTGATGCCGGCGATGATATCGAGCGTCGAGATCGCGCCGGCCTTCAGCACCATCATCAGCACCGAGCGGTTGCCGTCGACATGGACGATGTTGGTTTGCGGCGGGTTGCCGTCGCGAACGGTGGCGACGTCGCGCACATAGACCATCGCGCCGTTGACCTGCTTGATCGGCAGGTCGCCGAGCTCTTCCATCTTGAGCGGCGAGTTGTTCAGATTGATGGTGTATTCGAAACTGCCGATCTTCTGGGTGCCGACCGGCGTGATCAGGTTCTGCGCGGCGAGCGCGTTGGCGACGTCCTGCCCCGACAGACCACGGGCCTGCAGCGCCGTCGAATTGAGGTCGATCTGGACCTGGCGCTGCTTGCCGCCGAACGGGTACGGGATCGCGACGCCGGGCACGGTGACCAGCGGCGTGCGCAGCTGGTTGATGCCGATATCGGCGAGGTTCTGCTCGGTCAGGCCATCGCCCGACAGCGCGACCTGAATGATCGGAACCGTCGAGGCGCTGTAGTTCAGGATCAGCGGCGGCGTCGACCCCGGCGGCAATTGCTTGAGCAGGGTCTGCGAGATCGCGGTGACCTGCGCATTGGCGGTGCGGATGTCGACGTTGGGCTGGAAGAAGATCTTGACGATGCCAAACCCGTTATAGGAGTTGGCGACGATATGCTCGATGTCGTTGACCGTTGTGGTCAGCGAGCGCTCGAACGGCGTGGTGATACGCCCTGACATCTGGTCCGGCGGCAGGCCGGTGTACTGCCAGGCCACGCCGATCACGGGGATGCGAATTTCAGGAAAGATGTCGGTCGGCGTGCGCATCGCCGCCAACGGTCCGATAATCAACAGCAGGATCGCGAGCACGACGAAAGTATATGGCCGGCTCAGCGCGATACGGACCAGTGCGATCATAAAAGCAGCATTCCCGAAATGAAGCCCGCCCCGGGCAGAGGAATCGACATTGCAAAAGCCGTTCCGCAGCGGCCGATTTACCCGATGACGGGCAAAACGCCAACCTGCGGCGCCGCGGCGGCCTTCACTTCCTTGGCATAGTACAGTGAAGCGGTGCGCTCCGATCGGGTACGCCGGGCACAGTGCCGTCGATCGCGTTCGTCTCATCGTCAAAAAAGAGACGGCTCTGCTGCGAATATGCGCCGGCCGAGCACGCCGTTTCGGCTGTCAGGAGGCTAACGCATCGCTGCTCTGCGAAAATGTAGAGCGTGGTGAGCCGGCCGCCTCACCACACCGGGATCGGTTGCCCCGACAACGATGTCTGTTTGGCCGAACCGGCGTCGGCTCAGGCGGCGCGGACGGCGTTGAGGAACTTGCCGACCTCAAGCTTGAGGCGGCTGCTGTCACTCGAGAGCGACTGCGCCGCCGACAGCACCTGGGTCGACGCCGAGCCGGTCTCGTTGGCGCCGTGCTGCACGTCGGTAATGTTGGCCGAGACCTGCTGGGTGCCCTCCGCCGCCTGCTGCACGTTTCGGGATATTTCCTGGGTCGCCGCGCCCTGCTCCTCGATCGCAGCGGCAATTGCGGACGAAATCTCCGACAGCCGCTCGATGGTCGAACCGATGGCGCGGATCGCGGCCACGGAATCCTCGGTCGCAGCCTGGATGCCGGAAACCTGCTGGCCGATCTCCCCGGTCGCCTTCGCGGTCTGCTCCGCGAGTGCCTTCACCTCCGATGCCACGACCGCGAAGCCACGTCCGGCCTCGCCGGCGCGCGCCGCCTCGATGGTGGCATTCAGCGCCAGCAGATTGGTCTGGCCGGCAATGGTGTTGATCAGCTCGACCACGTCACCGATCCGGGCGGCAGCCTTCGACAGCTCCCCGACCCGGTCATTGGTCGCACGGGCCTGGTTGACGGCATCGCCGGCCATCCGCGCCGATTCCTGTACTTGGCGGCTGATCTCGTTGACCGAGGATGACAGCTCCTCGGTTGCGGACGCCACCGACTGGACGTTGGTGGTGGCTTCCTCCGACGCAGCGGCAACGGTGGTGGCAAGGTTTTGCGAACGCTCGGCGGTCGAGGTCAGCGTGGTCGCCGACGCTTCGAGCTCGGTCGAGGCGGATGCGACGGTCTCGACGATTTCACCGACCGCGCGCTCAAAGCCATCGGCCAGCTGGAGCATCTCGGTGCGGCGCTGTGCGGCGGCGCGCGCCTCGATTTCCCTCTGCTCGCGCTCCATCCGGATCTTGGCAAGGCCATTGTCCTTGAACACAAGCGCCGTCTTGGCGACGTCGCCGACCTCATCGCGGCGATCGGTGCCGTGCACCGGGATGTCATAGCGGCCATCGGCCAGCTGCTGCAGCATCGCGACGACGGCACGGATCGGCTTCGCGACACCATATTGACCGACGACGAAGCCGAACAGCAACCCGAACAGGACGCCCGAAGCAGCAAGCAGAATCAACAGTTCCGAGGTCGATACGTATTCCTGCTCACTGGCCTTGACGTTGTCCCTGACCCGCTCATCCTGGCGGTCAGCGACGGCCCGAACCCTGGCCTGCAGCTCTTCGGCGGCCGCGCGGCTCTTCATCGCGACATCGCGCAGTTTCTCGGCGGACTGGGTCAGGTCCACCGCCTTCGCGCTCTCGACCGCGTCAAGCGTCTGCTTCAGCTGGGCCCGATAGGCCGACAGCGCCGATCGCACGCCGGGCAGCAGCGCGATGGTTTGCGGATCCTGGGTCTTGCTGATCGTGGCGATGCGCTCCTCGAGCGACTTGAACTGCTCGTCAATCAGCGATCTCGCGGCAAGCCGGTTCTCGTCGCGCGGATCGAGCGCGCTGCGGAATTCGGCGCGGTTGATCGCGAGCACGTTCTGGTTGGCCTGCGCCGACAGCAATGCGCGTTCCGCCGCGCGCGCGGTGACGACGCCGCGTTCGCTGAGCGATTTCAACGAGGAAATCCCGAGATAGGCGAGCATCCCGGCGATGATCGAGAGACCGCCCACAATCGCCAGTATCTTCGTGAGAATGCGGAATCTCGCCAGGAACATCATCCGGTGCCTCGTTTGGAATGGATTTCGCGATTCTTGCGGGTGGTCGCGTCGCGCTGTGGCAGGTTACCGCGCGCGGACCTACGGTTCGTTAATCATGTCTTCCGTTGAATTACTGAGCGTGAAAGCGGCATCCACGCAAAGAAAAATGCCCGGCCTGCGGACCGGGCATTTTCGATGGTCAGAGATTCGGCCGGCGTCAGGCCGCGCGGACGGCGTCGAGGAACTTGCCGACCTCGAGCTTGAGGCGGTTGCTATCACCCGAGAGCGACTGTGCCGCCGACAGCACCTGGGTCGAAGCCGACCCGGTTTCGTTGGCGCCATGCTGGACGTCGGTGATGTTGGCCGAGACCTGCTGGGTGCCCTGCGCCGCCTGCTGCACGTTGCGGGAAATCTCCTGCGTCGCCGCGCCCTGCTCTTCGACCGCGGCAGCAATGGTGGAGGAGATCTCCGACAGCCGCTCGATGGTCGACGAGATCTCCTTGATGGCGCCGACCGACTCCTGGGTCGCGGTCTGGATGCCGGCGATCTGCTGGCCGATCTCGCCGGTCGCTTTCGCGGTCTGCTCGGCCAGCGCCTTCACCTCGGACGCCACGACCGCGAAGCCGCGGCCGGCTTCACCGGCGCGCGCCGCCTCGATGGTCGCGTTCAGCGCCAGCAGGTTGGTCTGGCCGGCAATCGTGTTGATCAGTTCGACGACATCGCCGATGCGCGCAGCAGCCTTCGACAGCTCGCTGACGCGATCGTTGGTGGTCCGCGCCTGGCCGACGGCATCGCCGGCCATCCGCGCCGATTCCTGCACCTGGCGGCTGATCTCGGTCACCGACGACGACAGCTCTTCGGTCGCCGACGCCACCGACTGCACGTTGGTCGAGGCCTCCTCGGACGCAGCGGCAACCGAGGTGGTCAGTTCCTGCGAACGCCTTGCGGTCGACGACAGCGTGCTGGCCGAGGCTTCGAGCTGGGTCGAGGCCGACGACACGGTCTGCACGATCTCACCGATCATCTGCTCGAAATTGCGGGTGATGGTATCGACCCGGCGGCCGCGCTCGATCTTGGCTTCGGCGTCGGCGGCGGCGGCCTCATCGGCGGCCTTCTTGGCGACCAGGGCTTCCTTGAACACCTGCAACGTGTCGGCCATGGCGCCGATCTCGGTCTTCTCGCCTTGGTGCGGCACTTGCGCGGTGAGGTCGCCGCGGCCCAGCGCCTGCATCGGCGCGACGATCGAGGCGATGCCTGACGAGATGTCACGAACCGTGTAGAAGCTGACGCCGACACTGATCAGGATGGCAATGCCGAGCAAGATGGCGACCATCATCAGTGCCGAGCTGTAATTGTTGGCAGAATCCTGCGCGGCCTTGTCCGCACCGGTGTTGTTGAGCTCGATGTCCTTGTTCAGGATCTCGTCCGCTTCGAGACCGATCTTGTTCACCACCTTGGTATTGAGCTCATGCGCCTCATGCGGAAGCTTGCCGGCCTCCTTGCGCGAGATCGCCATCACCTCTTCAGTGCCCTTGCGGTACTTGTCCCAGGTGTCGGACCACTGTCGGTAGAGCGCCCGCTCTTCGGGTGAAGTGATCATCGGCTCGTACTTGGCGCGGGCCTTTGTGTTCATCTCGACGACGCTGGCGAGGGTCTTTTCGGCGGCCAGCTTCTCTTCCAGCGTTTCCGAAAGCATGTGTTCGCGGATCACGTTGCGGTAGGTGATGACCCCGGCACGCAGCTCGCCGAGCACGCGCACGCTCGGCAGCCAGCTGGTCGTGATGTCGACGGTGCTGGCGTTGATCGCCCGCATGTTCCAGACTGCAAGCAGGCCCATGCCCGTCAACGCGACAAGCAGGAACGCAACCGCGGCAATGATCTTGGCGCGGATCGAGAATTTGGCGAACATCGTGGGGTCTCTTGGGTGCCGGGCTCGCGAGGCCCGTTCGTGCGGAAAGAAGACTGATGGCGCGGCGGTGCGCCGCACATATCAAAGCCAGCCCCCCTCCTTAAGTAGGGTTAATTTGGTTCCCCGTTGAACTACGGAGTTACCCGTCACCGCCGTGACATGATGTGCGAGAAGCGCGTCAAGGCATCAATGCCAGCGCGTCCGAGAAGAACTCCGGCCCGCCGAAATTGCCTGATTTCAGGGCGAGCACCATCTCGCCTTTTCCAGCGCCGACCGCGCGCAGAACCGGCACGCCCGCAGCGATTTCCGCCCCGACCAGGAATCCCGGGATACAAAGGCGATCGACCACGGCGCCCGACGTTTCACCACCGGCGACCACCAGTCTGTGCACACCCGACCGCACCAGACCCTCGGCGATGTCGGCCATCGCCTGCTCGATCGCATGTCCGGCCGCATCACGGCCATGACGGGATTGCAGAGCTGCCACCTCCTCAGGAGTCGAACTGCTGGCGATCAGGACTGGACCCATGCCGAGCCGCTCTTTGGCCCAGGCGAGCGCGCGCTGCGCCTCGTCCGTGCCGGCAATCACCCGCTCGGGGTCGAGGTGCAGGACCGGCATCACCTTCTCGGCGCTGGCGATCTGACGCAGCGTCGCCTGCGAACAACTGCCGGCGAGGCAGGCGGCCGGCCCGCCGATCGCGGCGCTAGTCACGGCATTCGCAGCTGCCGATTTGGCCTTTCCAGCGGCGACCAGCGCCCGCGCCAGGCCAAGCCCGATGCCGGAAGCGCCGACCGAGAGACCGTGATCCAGCGCCACCTGGCCGATGGTTTCGAGGTCGCGATCGAACACCGCGTCGACGACAGCAGCGCCGATGCCGCTGCGCGCGAGCTCGGCGAGCTTGGCCCGAACCGCCTCGGTGCCGCGGCTCAGCGTCGCCAGATCGACCAGGCCGACCTTGGTCTTGCTCTGGCGCGCCAGCACGCGGACCAGATTGGAATCATGCATCGGGTTGAGCGGATGGTCCTTCAGCGGGCTCTCGTTCAGCGGCACCGAGCCGACGAACAGATTGCCCTGGTACACGGTACGGCCGGTTTCCGGGAAGGCCGGCGTCACCAGCACGATGGCGTCTTTCGAATCGGCGCGCAGCGCGTCCATCACCGGACCGATATTGCCGGCATCGGTGGAATCGAAGGTCGAGCAGATCTTGAACAGGATATGCCCGGCGCCGCGGTCGCGCAGCCAGGCCTCCGCGGCGCGCGAACGCGTCACCGCAAGGCCGGCCTCGATCGAGCGGCTCTTCAGCGACACCACGACGGCGTCGACCTCCGGCAGCGCGAGATCGTCGGCGGGCACACCGATGGTCTGCACCGTGCGCAGGCCGGCGCGGGTCAGCGTGTTGGCGAGGTCGGAGGCGCCGGTATAGTCGTCGGCGATGCAACCGAGAGACAGGTTTCCGGCGCGCGTCACGGCTTCACTCCGGCATAGGGCTTGAACCAGGCGAGACCGTCGGTGGTCTTGCCGCGCGGATTGTATTCGCAGCCGACGAAGCCGCCGTAGCCGAGCCGGTCGAGCTCACCGAACAGGAACGGATAGTTCAGCTCCTCGCCGTCGGGCTCGTTGCGCGAGGGGATCGAGGCGATCTGGATGTGGCCGATCACAGGCATCATCTCGCGCAGCCGCATCGTGACATCGCCATGGATGATCTGGCAGTGGTAGATGTCGAATTGCAGCTTCAGGTTCGCGATATCAAGCTCGTTGATCAGGTCGCGCGCGAAGATGAAGTCGTTGAGGAAATAGCCGGGCACGTTGCGCGGATTGATCGGCTCGATCACGACGTCGAGGCCATGCGGCGCGAAGAACTCGGCGGCATACGCGACCGATTTGCGAAACGCCGCAACCGCTTTGGCATCGCTGCGGTCGGCGATCCCGGCCATCAGATGCACACGCTTGACGCCGGTCGCCTGCGCATAAGGCAGCGCGGTCTTCAGGCTCGCTTGCAAGTCGGCGTAGCGATCCGGCAGCGCCGCAAATCCCTTCTCGCCGGCGTTCCAGTCGCCTGGCGGCAGGTTGAACAGCGCTTGCGTCAACCCCGCAGCCTTCAGCCGCTTGCCGACCTCGTCGGCCGGATGGTCGTACGGAAACAAGAAC
This sequence comes from Bradyrhizobium sp. USDA 3240, assembly GCF_054063295.1. Taxonomy (NCBI): domain Bacteria; kingdom Pseudomonadati; phylum Pseudomonadota; class Alphaproteobacteria; order Hyphomicrobiales; family Nitrobacteraceae; genus Bradyrhizobium; species Bradyrhizobium sp. USDA 3240. Next base: position 7,135,299 of record NZ_JBSSGD010000002.1, on the reverse strand, counting down.
TCGACCGCGGTGAAGCCCGCTTTCGCCGCCGCCTCGAAGCGGTCGAGGAACGGGACTTCGTTGAACATCATGGTGAGGTTGGCGGCAAAGCGGGGCATTGCAGAATCCTCTTATTTTGCGCCGGGAAGCTTGGTGCCGGTGACCTGCGCATACATCCGCGCCACCGACGCATCGTCGTCGCGGCCCATGCCGGCCGCCGATGTCATCAGAAACATCTGCAGCGCCGCGGCCGAGACCGGCACCGGAAAGCGCGCATTGCGCGCCATGTCCTGGATGATGCCGAGGTCCTTGACGAAGATCTCCACCGCGCTGCGCGGCGCATAGTCGCCATCGAGCACATGCGGCATGCGGTTCTCGAACATCCAGGAATTGCCGGCGGAGGCCGTGATCACCTCATAGACCTTCCGGATGTCGAGGCCCTGCCGGGCGGCGAAGGCGATCGCCTCCGAGGCGGCCGCGATATGCACGCCAGCCAGCAGCTGGTTGATCATCTTGAACGCGGCGCCCTGCCCTGCGGCATCGCCGAGCTCGTAGAGCTTTGCCGCCATCGCATCCAGCGCCGGCCGCGCCTTTGCGAACGCCGCCGCGCTGCCGGAGGCGAGGATCGTCAATTCACCCTGCGCCGCGCGCTGCGCGCCGCCGGAGATCGGCGCATCAAGATAATGCCGGCCGGTCGCCTCCAGCTGCTTGGCCAGCCGCCGCGCGATATCGGGGTCCATGGTCGCCGAGGAAATGAAGACCGCGTCCTTCGCCAGGGTCTCGGCGGCGCCGTCCTTGCCGAACAGGATGGCCTCGGTCTGCGCCGCATTGACGACGACGCTGACGACGATGTCGGCATCCCTGGCCGCCTCGGCCGGTGTTTTAGCGCCCTTACCGCCGTCGCCCACGAAGCGCGCGACGGCATCGGCCGACACGTCGCAGCCGGTCACGACAAATCCGGCGCGCCTGAGCGAGGTCCCATGCCGTATCCCATCGAGCCCAGCCCGATGACGGCGACGTGCGGTGTTGCGGAACTGGACATGCGGCGATCCTCGAACATTTTTAGTTGTTTGAGCATTTTCGGAACACCGGCTTGGTTTTCGCTAGCGCGGCCCGCCTTTCGCTGGCGCGGCCTGCCGGGTCCGGATCATGCTCGTTGCTGCTTGCCTAACACGGCTTGGCCGTGCTGCCAAAGCATGAGACAAAGTGGAAAGCGGATTGCGGCGAGGCGAAACCAGGTGAGCGAAACAAAGCTTCGTGAGGACATCTGCCGCTTCGGCCGCTCGCTGTTCGAGCGCGGGCTGACGCCGGGCTCCTCGGGTAATATCAGCGTCCGGCTCGACGACGGCGGCTGGCTGGTGACGCCGACCAACGCCTCGCTCGGTTTCCTCGATCCGGCGAAGTTGTCGCGGCTCGACGCCTATGGCCGTCTCATCTCCGGCGACGCCCCGACCAAGGAAGTGCCGCTGCACACCGCGCTCTACCAGACGCGCACCAGCGCCGGCGCGGTGGTGCATCTGCACTCGACCCATTCGGTCGCGCTTTCGATGCTGCCCGAGATCGACCCGCGCGCCGCGCTGCCGGCGATGACGGCTTATTATGTCATGAAATGCGGCCAGACCGCGCTGGTGCCCTATTATCGCCCCGGCGACCCCGCCGTTGCCGACGCGATCAGGGGGCTGGCCGGGAAATATTCATCGGTGCTGCTCGCCAATCACGGCCCCGTCGTTTCCGGCGACACGCTGGAAGGGGCGGTGTTCGCGACCGAGGAGCTGGAGGAAACCGCCAAGCTCTATCTGCTGCTGCGCGGCCTGAATCCGCGCTATCTCTCGCCCGAACAGGTGGCGGATTTGACGAAGGTGTTCGGGCTGACGCTGCCGGAACACGGGCATTAGCGATGAGCGCACCAAGACGGCCCGTGCTGGTCGAGGTCGAAGCCGCAGCCCGTGTTCTCCACGAGGCGGGGCGCCACCATGGCTGGTGGCTTCCCAATACGAGAACATACGACGAGCTTGCCGCGACCGATCCCATAGGAAAAAGCGAGTTCGATGGAATTGTGGAACAGATGCTGATCGCTGCCGCCACGGCGAGAGGTCAACCGAGCGCATCGTAGCGGGAAATACGGCCCCGGATGTCGCTTCGCTCATCCGGGCTACGGCAGTGAAATGAAGGCTAAAGCCCCAGATACGCCTTGCGCACGTCGGGATTGCCGGTGATCTCGGCCGCGGTGCCCTGCATCAGCACGCGGCCGGTTTGCAGGATGTAGGCACGGTCGGCGATCTCCAGGCATTCGGCCATGCGCTGCTCGACGATCAGGACCGTCATGCCGGCGTCGCGGATGCGCTTCACGGCCTGGAAGATCTCGTCGACCAGCTTCGGCATGATGCCTTGCGACGGCTCGTCGAGCATCAGAAGTCGCGGCCGCGTCATCAGCGCGCGGCCGATCGCGAGCATCTGCTGCTCGCCGCCGGACAAGGTTTCCGCGCGCTGCTCCAGCCGCTCGCCGAGCCGCGGGAAAAGCTGGAACACCAGATCGAGCGGCGCATCGCGGTCGGATTGGCTGCGATAGAGGTAGCTGCCGAGCCGCAGATTGTCGCGCACCGAGAGTCGCGGAAACAGCCGGCGGTTCTCCGGCACGAAGGCGATGCCGCCTGCCGTGATGACGTGCTGCGGCTGGCCGTCGATCCGCTTGCCGTCGAAGGTGACGCTGCCGGCGCGTGGACGCTCGGCGCCGGCGATCGATTTCAGCAGCGTCGACTTGCCCGCGCCATTGGCGCCGGCGACGCAGACGATCTCGCCCTTGGTGACGTCGATCGACACCGAGGAGATCGCAACCAGGCCCTGATAGGCGGTGGTGACTTCACGCACCGATAGCATGACGATCCCCGAGATAGGCAGAAATGACTTCCGGATTGCGGACGACTTCCGTTGGCTTGCCCTCGACCAGCACCTTGCCGAGATTGAGCACGATGGCACGGTCGACCAGCGGCATCACGATTTCCATCACATGCTCGACCATCAGCACGGTGACGCCGGTGGCGCGGACCTTGCGCACCAGCTCGACGCCGGTCTGCGCCTCGACCGGCGTCAACCCGGTCAGCACTTCATCGAGCAGCAGCAGCTTCGGTTCGGTGGCGAGCGCACGGGCGACTTCGAGCCGGCGCTTCTCCGACGGGACGAGGTCGGCGGCAAGCTTGCCGGCGCGCGCCGCAAGGCCGCAGAACTCGAGGACCTCATAGGCCTTCTGTCGCGCGACCCGCATCTTGGTGTTGCGGATCAGCGCACCGACGATGACGTTGTCGACCACGGTCATGGTCTCGAAGCTCTTGACCACCTGGAAGGTGCGCCCGACGCCACGCTGGCAGCGCTCGGCGGCCGGCAGGCGGGTGACATCCTCGCCGTCGAAGATGATCGAGCCTTGAGTGGGCGGCAGCACGCCCGCGATCAAATTGAACAGCGTCGATTTGCCGGCGCCGTTCGGGCCGATCAGGCCGACGATCTCGCCACGTCCGACCGAGATCGAGACGTCGCTGTTGGCGACGAGGCCGCCGAAGCGCTGCCAGACGCCGCGAGTCTCCAGGAGTGCCGTCATCGCGCGGCCTCCTTGCGCCCGGAGAGCATGCCGAACACGCTGACGAGCCCCTTCGGCAGTGCCAGCGAGATCGCGACGATCAGCGCGCCATAGACGATCAGGTCGACGCCGCGGCCGGAGCCGCCGACAAAGGACCGCGTCAGCTCGGTGAGCGGGATCAGGATCACGGCGCCGAGCACCGGCCCCCACAGCGTGCCGATACCCCCGAGCACCGCGGGCAGCGCCATCAGCAGCGAGAACTGGAAGCCCATCACGCTTTCGGGGTCGATATAGGAGACGAACTGGGCATAGAAGCTGCCGCCGACCGCGACCAGGAAGGCGGAGACCGCCGCCGCGCCCATCTTGGAATTGAACACGACGACGCCGAGGCTTTCGGCCGCATCGGGATTATCCTTCACCGCGCGCCACCAATAGCCCCATTTGGAATCTTCCAGCCACCAGGTGACGAGCCAGGCGATGCAGGCCAGCGCCAGCGCGAAATAGAAGTACGGTAGCTTGGAGCGGGTGAACTGGAATTTCAGCCAGCTGTCGCCGCGCACCGGGATATCGATGCCGAGGGCCGCGCCCGCCCAATCCCAGTTCTGGATCAGGAGCAGCACGATCTCGGCGATCACGATGGTCGCGATCACGAAATAATGCCCGCGCAGGCGGAAGCAGGGATAGCCGAGCGCCATCGCGATCACCGCGGAGATCGCCCCGCCCGCCAGCATGCCGAACCACGGCAGCACACCGAACTTGGTGAACAAGAGTGCGGTGGTGTAGGCGCCGAGCCCGAAATACAGCGCGTGCCCGAGCGAGATCTGTCCGCAATAGCCGGACAGGATGTTCCAGCTCTGCGACAGTGCGGCATACATCAGGGTCAGGACCATGATGTTCTGGACGTAGACGTCCTTGACGAACAGCGGCACCAGCGCTGCGATCACTGCAAGGCAGGCCGCCACGATCAGGTCACGCCTGCGGCGTTGGGCGAAGTGGGTGTCCATCACATCGATCCGAACAGGCCACGCGGGCGGATGAAGACGACCAGGAGATACACGGCGTAGATGCCGACCGATTTCAGCGACGGCGGCAGGATCAGCGCGGTGGTCGCCTCGACCAGGCCGACGATGATGCCGCCGGCAAAGGCGCCGAACACGCTGCCGAAGCCGCCGAGCGCCACGGTGACGTAGGCAATCAGCGCAAACGACGCGCCGACGTCGGGATAGATGTAGAAGAAGATCGCCATGATGGCGCCGGCAAGTCCGACCAGCGCGGCACCAAGGCCCCAGCCGAGCGCGAACACCCGGTTCTTGTCGATGCCGACCAGCGCCACCGCGCCGGCGTCCTCGCGTGTCGCCTCGAGCGCGCGGCCGAAATCGGTGCGATTGATGAAGAAGTAGAGCGCGACAAAGGCCGCGATCGACAGCATCGCGCCGATCAGCTGCGGCTCCGGCAGATAGATGCCGCCAATCGAGATCGTCTTGCCGCCGACCCAGGAGTTGGTGACGCTGCGGTAGTCCGGCGTGAAGAAGAACTGGGCGAGGCCCCGCATCACGATTGCAAGGCCGAAGGTGGAGAAGATCTGCACCATGCCGGCATTGGCCTTGGCGCGCATCGCGAAGCGGACCACCAGCAGGTAGACCACCGCGCCGAACACGAACAATGCCGCGGCGACCAAAGGCGCCGCAAGCAAGGGATCTATCGCGAAGAACGCGAACAGGAAGAAGGTCACGTACATCGCGATCATCAGGAACTCGCCGTGCGCGAAGTTCACGACGTCCATCAATCCGAAGATCAATGCGAGGCCTGCGGCGATCAGTCCGTAGAGCAGCCCCATCAAGAGGCCGCTCGCCAAACTCTGGATAATGGTCTCGGCTGTCACAGTGAGCGCTCCGTGCCTTCGGGGTGACGGCGCATGCCGCGCGTCATTGCGAGCAAAGCGAAGCAATCCATCGTGCCGCAAGCAGATAGAATGGATTGCTTCGTCGCTGCGCTCCTCGCAATGACGAACGTCTTCAGTCCCGGAATAATCACCGCCGTCTGCCCCCTTAAGCCTGATCGATCAGCTGTTCATCGGCCAGATCGCCTCGGAGACGGCGGCCTGTTCCGGGAAGATCGTCACGAAGTTCTTCGCGGTGTATTGCAGCAGCACCGGATCGGCGAAATTGTTCTGCCCCATCTCGTCGAACTTGACGCGCCGCCACGGCATGATGGTGACGTCGCCCGGCATGTCGGTGGCGACCAGCGCGTCGCGGATCTTCTCGCCGTCGGTCGACTTGGCACGGTTGACGGCGTCGGCCATCACGATCAGGCCCATGAACTGGCGCGAGGTGTAATCGTTGAAGTCCTTGCCGGACTTGGCGCGGTACATCTCGTTGATGAGACCGACCATCGGCCGCTTCTGTGCCAGATCGAGCGAGAAGCTGCCGCGCGAGATCACGCCCTCGAGCTTGTCGCCGACCGCGTCATAGGTCGCCTTCTCCGAGAAGCCGGCGTCCTGCGCCATGATGTTCTTCGGCTTGTAGCCGAGCTCGGCCATGGTCTTGACCAAGAGGATCGAGTCGGTGGTGTAGCTCGACGGCATCAGCACGTCGGCGTTCGCCGCCTTGAGCTGCTGCACCTCGGCGGTCAGCGACGGCGAGTTGGCGCGGTACTTGATGTCGGCCACGATCTTGTAGCCCCGCTCGCCGGCGAGCTTGGTCTGGGCATTCGCCGAATCGGTGCCGAAGATGGTGTCCTCGTGGAACAGCGCCAGCGTCTCGATCTTCTGGCCCTTCTTCTTCATCGCATCGAAGAAGTCGAACATCGCGGCCGAGAACATCTCGTCATGCGGCGAGGCGCGGAAATAGTATTTCAGGCCGCGGCGATGCAGGCTCGGCGAGGAGTTGTCGGCCGAGATGAACGGCACGCCGTAGCGCTCGCAGGTCTGGCTGACGGTGACGGCAACCGCGCTCTGATAGGTGCCGACGACGGCGCAGACCTTCTCCTGGGTGATCAGGCGCTCGGTCTCGGCGCGGCCCTTCTGCGGGTCGGCCTGGTGGTCGGCGAACACCAGGCGGACCTTGGCGCCGCCGAGGCCGGACAGGCCCTCGCCCTTGGCGAGCGGCAGTGCGAAATCATAGTTCTTGTTGATGATGTCGGCCGCGGTGTTGAAGGCATGCTGCGCGTCGACGCCGATCGCTGCGCTTGAGCCGGACAGCGGATAGATCACGCCGATTGCCACTTCGCTTGTCTGCGCGCGCGCGGCCATCGGACCGAGCGCAGCGGCAGCAGTGGCACCCAGCAACACGTTACGGCGAGAGATCGTCATCGAAATTCCCCTTGGTCAGCTTGTTATTATCGATGTGACGCTTGTAGCGCGCAGTAAAGCCTCAATGAATTGCACGAATTGCCTATTCAGAGCACAGCCAGCTGCTTGTTCCTGAGATCGGTCACCAGCATCAGGCCCGGCGAATGCGTGATCGCGAACGGCAGCTTCGCACTTGCGATCACCGATTGCGGCGTCACGCCACAGGCCCAGAACACCGGGATCTCGTCATCGGCCACCGGCACCGGATCGCCATAGTCGGGCTTGGCAATGTCCTTGATGCCGATCGCATGCGGGTGACCGAGATGAACCGGTGCGCCGTGCACCGACGGGAAACGCGAGGTGATCTGCACCGCGCGGATCGCATCCGCCGGCTTGAACGGGCGCATCGACACCACCATAGGTCCCGCGAACGGCCCCGACGGCTGGCAGGCGATGTTGGTCCGGTACATTGGCACACGCAGGTTGCGTTCGATGTGACGGATCGGCAGCCCGTCCTCCAGCAGCGCCTCCTCGAACGAATAGGAGCAGCCGAGCACGAAAGTGACGAGATCGTCGCGCCAGTATTTGGTGATGTCGGTCGGCTCGTCGGCCACCTCTCCGTCGCGCCAGACCCGGTAGCGCGGCACGTCGGTGCGGATGTCGAGGTCGAGGCCGAGCGCGGGGATCCGGGGATCGCCCACATCGGACATGCCGATGATCGGGCACGGTTTGGGATTGAGCTGGCAGAAGCGGTGGAAGGCGCCGGCGAGCTTCTCCGGCAGGATCGCCAGATTGCCCTGGACGAAACCGTTGGCGAGGCCGGCCGTGGTGGCCGAGGCCATGCCGTTGCGGCTCGCGCGCCGCGCTTCGACGCTCGCCAGCACCGGCTCCCCCTGAGATCGCTGCACTGCCGCAAAAACAGTCATGGGATTCTCCTGCCCATAATCTCGACAAGGACAAACCAACACCAAGCGTGATATAATGTCTAATCGTCCTTTCTAATCAAAATCGATAAATAGGATTTATCGATCGGGGATATGCTTCCAATGACGGACTTCCGCTCGATCGAAACCTTCCTCTGGGTCGTCAAGCTCGGCAGCTTCCGCGGTGCCGCCCAGCGGCTCAACACCACCCAGCCGGCGATCTCCCAGCGCATCGCCCAGCTCGAGCGCGAGATGGGCGTCAAGCTGTTGAACCGGGATCATCGAGTGGCCTCGCCGACGCCGAGCGGACGGCTGATGATGACCTACGCCGAGAAGCTGATCGGCCTGCGTTCGGAGATGATGGCGGAGGTCGGCGACCGTTCGGCGATGCGCGGCGCGTTGCGGCTCGGTGTCGCGGAGACCATCGTGCACACCTGGCTGCCGCGGCTGGTCAAGAGCGTCAACGAGATCTACCCCAATCTGTCGCTGGAGATCGAGGTCGACATCACGCCGAACCTGACCCCGCGGTTGCTGGCGCAGGAGATCGAGCTCGCCTTCGTGCTCGGACCGGTCTCGGCGTCCGGCGCGCACAATCATGTGCTATGCGATTACCCGATCGGTTTCCTGGCGAGCCCGTCGCTCGGTCTCGGCCCCGGCCCGGTGGCGCGGCGGGATCTGGCGCGGTTTCCGATCATCACGTTTCCGCGCAAGACCCAGCCCTATGAGACCGTACGCGCATTGTTCAACGCCCCCGATCTGCCGCCGATCCGCCTGCACGCCTCAACCTCGCTCGCGACCGTGATCCACATGGCCAATGAGGGCCTTGGCATTGCGGTGATTCCGTCGGCGATCGTCGAGAACGAGCTCGCCGACGGCCGCTTGCAACTGCTCGATACCGACCTCAAGCTGCCGCCCCTCACCTTCACCGCGAGCTGGCTCGCCTCCCCCGATGCGGTCGCCATCGAGCGTGTCGCCCATCTCGCCAGGCAGATCGCGCAGGCGAGCGTGGCGGTTGACGCGATGGAAGCGGCGCGCCATTGAACCAGTGCCGGATAATCAAACGTCATTCCGGGGCGGCTCGAAGAGCCGAACCCGGAATCCCGAGATTCCGGGTTCGATGCTGACGCATCGCCCCGGAAAGACAGCTGAAATGGACTGACGACATGAGCCGAGCCGCCACCAACCTGCAGATCGATTCCGCCCGCCTCTGGGGCACCATCCACGAAACCGCGCAGTTCGGCGCAACGCCAAAGGGCGGCGTGCGGCGGCTGACCCTCGGCGCCGAAGACAAGCAGGTGCGCGACTGGTTCCGCAAGGCGTGCGAGAACGCCGGCCTCGAGGTGCAGGTCGATGCACTCGGCTCGATGTTCGGGTTGCGCAAAGGGCGGGATATGTCGAAGCCGCCGATCGGCGTCGGCTCGCATCTCGACACCCAGCCGACCGGCGGCAAATATGACGGCATCCTCGGCACGCTTGCCGGGCTCGAACTGGTGCGCACGCTCAACGATGCCGGCATCGAGACCGAGCTGCCGATCTGCATCTGTAACTGGACCAACGAGGAAGGCTCGCGCTTTGCGCCGGCGATGATGGCCTCGGCCGCCTATGTCGGCGATTTCACCACCGACGACATTTTGTCGCGCAAGGACGCCGAGGGCGTCACGGTGGCGCAGGCGCTGGACTCGATCGGTTATCGCGGCGATGCCCCGGTCGGCCGCCAGAAGTTCACCAGCTTCGTCGAGCTGCATATCGAGCAGGGCCCGATCCTCGAGGCCGAAGGCAAGACCATCGGCGTGGTCGATTCCGGCCAGGGCGTGTTGTGGTACGACGGCAAGATCACAGGCTTCGAGAGTCACGCGGGCTCCACTCCGATGCCGCTGCGCCGCGATGCGCTGGCGACGCTGTCGGAGATCGTGCTGGCGATGGAAAGCATTGCGAAGAAACATGGCCCGAAGGCGGTCGGCACCATCGGCGAGGCCGTGATCGCATCGCCCTCACGCAACGTCATTCCCGGCGAGATCGCCTTCACGGTGGATTGCCGCAGCGCCGATGCAGGGATCATGGACGCGCTGGATCGCGATCTCCGTGCCGCGGTTGCCGAGATCGCCGCACGGCGCAAGGTCGAGGTTCAGCTTGATCTCGTCTGGCGCAAGGCGCCGACGCATTTCGACCCGAAGCTGGTCGACGCCGTGGAGAACGCGGCCCAGCAACTCGGCTATTCGCACCGCCGCATCACCTCCGGCGCCGGCCACGACGCCTGCAACCTCAACACCGTGATGCCGGCGGCGATGGTGTTCGTGCCCTGCAAGGACGGCATCAGCCACAACGAGCTTGAAGACGCCACGCAGACCGATTGTGCCGCCGGCGCCAACGTCCTGATGCATACGGTGCTGGCGCTCGCCGGCGTCGCATCCTGATCATCCCTTCTTCCTTCAATGGAGGCTTTCGTGCGCGCAGTGTTTGTCGACGCCAATGAATCGCTCGCTGTCATCACGGAGCGGCTGGAAAAGCCCGGCGATCCCCGGATGCGGATCAACCGCAACCCGGACATCAAGTCCGAGGACTATCCGGCGGTGCTCGACGGCGCCGAGATCGCGGTCGTCGATCACACCGCTCTGCCGACCGACATCGCGAAAAAGTGCGCCGGCCTGAAGCACGTCGTGTTCCTCGGCACCGGCGCGCGCAGCTATATGAATCCGGAAGAGCTCGCGGAGCTCGGCATCTCCGTGCATCTGATCAAGGGTTATGGCGACACCGCGGTTGCGGAATCCGCGATCGCGCTGATGTGGTCGTCGGCGCGGGTGATCGCGCAGATGGACCGCGAGATGCGCGCCGGCAACTGGCTGCGCGAGGACGGCATGCAGCTCACCGGCAAGACCCTCGGCCTGGTCGGCTTCGGCGGCATCGCCGCCGAAGTCGCCCGCATCGCGCTCGGCAGCGGCATGAAGGTGATCGCCTGGAACCGGTCGCCCAAGAGCCATCCGGGCGTCGAGTTCACCGAGCTCGACACCGTGCTGGCGAACAGCGACGTGGTCTCGCTCCATCTCTTGCTGAACGACGAGACCCGCGGGATGATCGCGCGCGAGAAGATCGCCAGGATGAAGAAGGGCGTGGTCCTGATCAACACCGCCCGCGGCGCCATCGTCGACGAGCAGGCGATGATCGATGCACTCAACTCCGGCCACATCCGCCACGCCGGCCTCGACGTCTACAACATCGAGCCGCTGCCGAAGGATCATCCGCTGACGAAGATCCCGAACGTGACGCTGTCGGCGCACTCCGCCTTCCGCACGCCCGAGGCGAGCCAGAACCTGATCCACGCGGCATGGGAGCATTGCCGCAGGATCGTGAAGTAATAATTATCGACGTCGTCCTGGACAAGCGAGCGTAGCGAGCGCGATCCAGGACCCATTACCACCGGCCTGTGTCATCGCGCAGGGCGGTGGTCAGACCTATCAAGCCAACAAGCACTCGGGGTAATGGGTCCTGGCTTTCGCCAGGACGACCCCGTGGTTGACAACGCAGCCTAATCCACCATCTCCGCCACGGCCTTGCCGCAGGCCGTGGTGTCGGCGTTGCCGCCGAGGTCGCGGGTGCGCAGCGTGCGTTCGCCGAGCGTGCGCTCGATCGCACCGACAATGGCGGCTGCTGCCTGTTTCTCGCCGAGATGCTCCAGCATCATCGCGCCCGACCAGATCATGCCGATCGGGTTGGCGATGCCCTGGCCTGCAATGTCAGGCGCCGAGCCGTGCACCGGCTCGAACACTGAGGGGAAATTGCCTTCCGGATTGATGTTGCCCGACGGCGCGATGCCGATCGTGCCGGTGCAGGCCGGACCGAGGTCGGAGAGAATGTCCCCGAACAGATTGGAGCCGACCACGACGTCGAACCAGTCCGGATGCAGCACGAAGTTCGCGGTGAGAATATCGATGTGGTACTTGTCCCACTTCACGCCCGGATACTTCTTGGCCATCGCCTCCACGCGCTCGTCCCAATAGGGCATGGTGATGGAGATGCCGTTCGACTTGGTCGCCGAGGTCAGATGCTTCTTCGGCCGCGACTGCGCCAGATCGAATGCGAATTTCAGGATGCGATCGACGCCGATGCGAGTCATCACGGTCTGCTGCGTGACGAACTCGCGGTCGGTGTCCGGGAACATGCGGCCGCCGACCGAGGAGTATTCGCCCTCGGTGTTCTCGCGCACCACCCAGAAATCGATGTCACCGGGCTTGCGGTTCGCCAGCGGCGACGGCACGCCGGGCATCAGCCGCACCGGACGCAAATTGACGTACTGGTCGAACTCGCGGCGGAACTTGATCAGCGAACCCCATAGCGAAATGTGATCCGGGATCTTGGCCGGCCAGCCGACCGCGCCGAAATAGATCGCGTCATGCTTGCCGATCTGGTCCTTCCAGTCGGCCGGCATCATCTCGCCGTGCTTCTCGTAATAGTCGTAGGAGGCGAAGTCGAAATGATCGAACTTCACGTCGACGCCGTGCTTCTTTGCCGCCGCCTCGATGACCCGCAGGCCCTCCGGCATCACTTCCTTGCCGATGCCGTCACCGGGAATGACCGCAATCCGATACTGCTTTTTGCTGCTCATCGAGAACACCCTTGTGATTTGCCCGGCCGGCAATGCCGCCTATCCTGATGGTCCTGCAATGGACCAAACTTCGCGAGAGCGCAACGCTGCAGTGCAGTGTTGACCGCGGCGCGACCCTGCCCCACCAATTTCGCTGACATCCCGTTCCTCATACCAAAGCGAGACATCCCATGGATCTGCATCTGCGCGGCAAGCGTGTCCTGATCACCGGCGCCTCCAAGGGCATTGGCGCGGCCGCCGCCGAAGCCTTTGCCGAGGAAGGCGCCAATTTGCTGCTCGCCGCCCGCAACGGCGAGCAATTGAAGGCGCTGGCCGAACGGCTGCGCTCCGCGCACCAGATCGATGCCGCGATCAGCGTCGTCGACCTGCGCAAATCCGAAGATCTGGCGCGATTGGCAAAAGAGGCTGCCGACATCGACATCCTCGTCAACAATGCCGGTGACATCCCGGGCGGCTCGATCGACAAGATCGACGAGGCGACCTGGCGGCACGCCTGGGAGCTCAAGGTGTTCGGCTATGTCAATTTGACGCGCGCGATCTATGCCCAGATGAAGGCGCGCGGCGGCGGCGTGATCGTCAACGACATCGGTGCGGCGGGCGAGAAATTCGACGCCAATTACATCTGCGGCAGCGCAGGCAATGCGGCGCTGATGTCGTTCACCCGCGCGCTCGGCGGCAAGAGCCTCGCCGACAACATCCGCGTCGTCGGCATCAACCCCGGCCCTGTGGGCACAGACAGACACGTCACGCTGCTCAAGACCCGCGCCAAGAACCAGTTCGGCGACGAGAACCGCTACAAGGAGTTCCAGAAGGGCCTCCCGCTCGGCCGCCCCGCGCACGCGCGCGAGATCGGCGACCTGATGGCGTTCCTTGCGTCAGATCGCGCAGGCTACACGTCGGGTGTGATCTACACGGTGGACGGCGGGCTGACGTCGGGGTGGGGTTAGTTCCCACCACGTCATTGCGAGCGAAGCGAAGCAATCCATGCGCCGGCATATGCGGAGCGATGGATTGCTTCGTCGCTTCACTCCTCGCAATGACGGCCTAGTCGGCCGTCCGCTCGAACAACTGCCGGATCAGCGTGGTGACGCGCCCCTGCGGCGCCAGCATCTCGTGCATGATCGAGAAGTGGTCGGCCCCCGCGATCTCCTCATAGGTCACCGGCAAGCCGTAACGGGCGCGATGGCCGGCGAAATCGGCGGTCTGCTTGCGCAGCAGCGGCAGTTCGGCGCTGCCGACCACGAGCGACAGCGGCTTTGCCGTGCCGCCTTCCTGCATCATGGGCGAATTGCGTCGCGAGGCGGCCTCGTCGAGCCTCAGCTTCTCGTTGAGGTAGGAATGCCTGATCGGCTCGAGGTCATAGATGCCCGAGATCGCCATGCCGGCCCGGACATGGGCGTTCGACAGCGCCATCGACGTCAGATGTCCGCCGGCCGACCAGCCCGACACCACGATGCTTTCGGCAGCGGCACCGAGCGCGGGCAACTGCCCAGCCAGAAAATCGATGCCGGCGTGAATCTCGGCGACGATGTCATCGAGCGTCGCATCCGGCGCCAGCGTGTAGCCGATCAGGGCCACATTGATGCCGTGCGCCATCGGCCCCTCGGCGAAGATCGTGAACACCTCCTTGGCGCGGGTTTGCCAATAGCCGCCGTGGATGAACAGCAAGGTCGGCGCGCCGTCGCGCGCTTTCAGGAAATCGATCCGGTTGCGCTCACGCGAGCCATACCGGAGGTCGAGATGGTCGGGATGTTTCTGCCGCATCGCCGCGGAGCGCTGCTCCCAGCCGGCGGCCATCTCGGCGCTGCCCTTGACGGCAACACCATTGTTCAAGCCGAGGTCCCGCTCCTGCTGGCTCATCGCGCGCCAGTCCAGCGCGGAAAACAACGCTGCCATCCCTGCCTCTTCGGTTCTCGTCGCATTGCCACGACGGCAGGAAATGTTCTACAGCACAAGGAAACAGAAGACATAGGAGCAACGGTGCATGGCTGATCAGGGCTTGGTGAAGGAAACGGCGTGTGCCGTCGTCGAGAAACTGAAAGCCGGCGACGTCACGCCGCTCGACCTGCTCGATGTGCTGGAAAAGCGCATCGCCGAGGTCGACGGCAAGGTCAACGCGCTCCCGACGCTCTGCTTCGACCGCGCCCGCACCCACGCCAAGGCCCTTATGCAGAAGCCGGCCAGCGAACGCGGCCTGCTTGCGGGTCTTCCGGTCCCGATCAAGGACCTCACCGCCGTCTCCGGCGTGCTGACCACGCAGGGCTCGCCGATCTTCAAGGACAATGTCCCCGCGAAGTCGGACATCCTGGTCGAGCGCCTCGAGCAGAACGGCGGCGTGATCTACGCCAAATCGAACACGCCGGAATTCGGCGCCGGCGCCAACACCTTCAACGAGGTGTTCGGCCCGACCCGCAATCCCTGGGACACGTCGCGCTCGGCCGCCGGCTCCTCGGGCGGTGCCGCGGCAGCGCTGGCCAGCGGCACCGCGTGGCTCGCCCACGGTTCCGACATGGGCGGCAGCTTGCGCAACCCGGCGAGCTTCTGCGGCGTCGTAGGCCTCCGGCCGTCGATCGGCCGGGTCGCGCAGACGCCGAAATTCGGCGTCGACCGGACGCTCGGCCAGCAGGGACCGATGGCGCGCAATGTCGAGGACCTCGCGCTGCTGCTCGACGCGATGAGCGGCGAGCATCCTGCCGATCCGCTGTCGCTGCCGGTGCTGCCGACATCGTTCCTGTCGGCGACGCGGTCGGGCAGCAAGCCGAAGCGCATCGCCTATTCGCCCGATCTCGGCATCACGCCTGTCGATCCCGAGGTCAAGGCGGTGACCCGCAAGGCCGCGGAGCGTTTCGCGGAAGCCGGCGCGATCGTCGAGGAGGCGCATCCCGACTTCCGCGAGGCCCATGAATGCTTCCACGTGCTGCGCGCGTTCGATTTCGCGATCAGCAAGGCCGAATTGCTGCGCACCAAGCGCGACCTGCTCAAGCCCGAAGTGATCTGGAACATCGAGGAAGGGCTGAAGCTCACCGTCGAGAAGCTCGAACGCGCCGAGGCGCAGCGCGTCGCGATCACCGCGCGTGCGCTCGAGTTCTTCGAGCGATACGACCTGCTGCTGGCGCCCGCGACCATCGTGCCACCATTCCCGGTCGAGAACCGCTATGTCGCCGAATGCGACGGCAAGAAGTTCGACAATTACGTCGAATGGCTCGGCATCGTCTACGCGATCACGCTGGCCTGCTGCCCGGCGCTGTCGCTGCCCTGCGGCTTCACCGCGTCTGGCCTGCCGGTCGGCCTGCAGATGATCGCCAAGCCCCGCGCCGAGGCGCAGCTTCTGGCCGGCGCGAAAGTGCTGGAGGACATTCTGGGCGTGCGCGGCACCACCCCGATCGATCCGCGCGCGCCGAGATCCTAACCCTCTACTTCGTCATTGCGAGCGAAGCGAAGCAATCCATTGTCACCGAGCGCACAGAGCGATGGATTGCTTCGTCGCGTCGCTCCTCGCAATGACGGGGTAAGCAACTCGCGAGCGTCCTACGCCTTTTCTTCCGTCGCATGCAGCGCGGCGGTGAGTGCGAGCTTGGTCTGCTCGACGATCTCGTCCATCAGCTCCTCGCGGCTGATCTGGCCGACCTCGCCGGTGAGCAGGCCCTGCTCGGCAAGCATCACGATGCCGTGCAGCCCGGCCCAGATCTTCAGCGCCTGCCGCTCGCGCAACAGCCCGACGGCCGGCGCCTCGAACGACTCGATCAGCAGCGCCAGCGTTTCCATCGCCGCGACGTGCAGCTCGCTGCCGACAGGCGCGCAGGCCATGGTTCTGGACGCGAACATCAAGCGGTAGATGCCGTGGCGCTCGAGCCCGAAGGCCAGCGCAGCCTGGGCAAAGCGCGACAGTTTCGAGGCGTTGCCGGGCTGCGCGATCGCCTCGCGCATGATCACGTTGAACTGCCGGAACGCTTCCGCGGTCACCGCCTCCAGCAGCGCTTCGCGGTCAGCGAAATGCCGATACGGCGCCGGTTGCGAGACGCCGAGCTGCTTGGCCAGCGCCTTGATGCTGATCGCTTCGGGGCCACCGAGCTCGACCTCGCGCAGCGCGGCCTGGATCAGCGCCTCCCGGAGGTCGCCATGGTGGTAGGTTTTGAACGACTTACGAACGATTTGTCCCATCGAAATGCTGATCACCGGTCGGCCAAGCTAAAGCGGATACGCCACAATAGCGACATCGGGCGTTCAGGTCACTTCCATCCGCGGACGAGACGTCCATTGGCAATTAACCGCGAAATCGGCAAGCGCGTCCATTAGAAAGTCTATCAAGATCACCCGGGGACTCCGACTTGCTTAACGGGTTCCCAGCCGGGGTCCAGGCGGCCGAAGGGCTCGGGATTCCGCACGCGAGACGGCCATCATGCCCGGCCGCCTGCGACGATGCGGATCGTAACCGTAGGGTCGCGGGGCCAGCACGGGCACCAGGCCGAGGAGCGCGCAGGGCAACGCGCTCCTCGCTCCAACGTCGTCAGGCGTTGGCGCCGCCGTCGACGGTGAGACCGGCGCCATTGATCGAGCCGGCTTCGGGACCGGCGACAAACGCGACCAGGGCAGCGACGTCATCGGCCTTGCCGTAGCGCTTGATCGCCATGCGCGCGCGCTGCGCCTCGGCCTGCTCGCCATCGGCCGGGTTCATGTCGGTGTTGGTGGAGCCGGGATGGACGATATTGACCGTGATGCCACGGCCGCCGAGGTCGCGGGCCAGGCCCTGGGTCCAGGCAATCAACGCCGACTTGCTCATCGAATAGAGGCTCATGCCGGCATCGGGCACCCGGCTGGCGAGGTTGCTGCCGATATTGATGATGCGGCCGCCCTCGCCCATGTGGGCGACCGCGGCCTGCGATGCGACCACTACCGCCCGCACGTTCACGGCCAGCGTGGCGTCGATATCCTCCAGCGTGACGGCATCGATCGAGCCGCCGCCGCGGAAGATGCCGGCATTGTTGACCAGGATGTCCAGACCGCCGAACGCCTTGGCGGCTGCGTTGACCGCGTCGCGCACGGCGCTGGCGTCCGCGCTGTCCGCCTGCAGCGCCAGCGCACGGCGGCCCTGTTTCCTGATCTCAGCTCCGACCGTTTCGGCGCGATCCGCCGAGCGTTCATAGGTGATGGCGACGTCGGCGCCTTCGGCGGCAAGACGCCTGGCGATGGCTGCACCGATGCCGCGGCTGCCGCCGGTGACGAGGGCTCGTTTTCCCTGCAGGGACTGGGTCATGTTCGGCTCATTCGTTGGTGGCGATATATCTGTAACGATCGACACAGAATTAGGAAGCTTGCGCCGGCGCGTCAAGTGAATTATTTAGTGATCGACACAGAAATGGACGGACCGATGGCTGAGCGTGGCCGCCCCCGGAATTTCGACAAGGACGCCGCTCTGGCGCGCGCGATGGAAGTGTTCTGGCTGAGGGGCTATGAGGGCGCCTCGATGGCTGACCTCACCTCGGCGATGGGTATCGCCTCGCCCAGCCTGTACGCTGCCTTCGGCAGCAAGGAGGACCTGTTCCGCAAGGCGCTCGACTATTACGTGGCGAGCGAAGGTGGACTGATCTGGGGTGCGGTGGCCGAGACGCACACCGCCTATCAGGCCGTGGAAACCTTCCTGATGCAGACCGCGCGCGTCTTCACCCGCCGCTCACGCCCGCCCGGTTGTCTGGTAGTATTGTCGGCGCTGCATCCGAACGAACATTCCGAGACCGTGCGGCGCGAACTCGTGCAGCGGCGCGCGCAGGCGGTGACCGAGCTGCGCGAACGTCTGCGCCAGGGCGTCGAGCGTCGCGAGATCTCACCCGCGGCCGACCTTGACGCGATCGCCCAATACTACATCACGGTGCAGCAGGGCATGTCGATCCAGGCGCGCGACGGCGCCACCCGCAAGCAGCTCGAGCAGATCGCAGCCGCCGCCCTCGCCGCCTGGGGCCCGCTCACCGCGCCGACGGCGCGCAAGCATTAAGGGAGCGCGTCTCCCGGGAGTGCATCGGCTCGTTCAACGCCCATCCGGTTCTCTCGCGAGCTACATCCAGCCGGCTTCGGAAAGAAATCCCGGAACCTGATCGAGTGCGGCGGCAACCTTGTTCGGGAAGTAATCGGGCAACGGCTGACGGCCCGTGCCGCGGTCAATCCAGATCGCTCGGAAGCCGAGATCGCGGGCCGCGGCGAGGTCGAGATGCGGGCTGGCGCAGATATGGACGAGCTGCGGCTTGTCGATTCCGATCGACGCCCAGGCGTATTCGAATGTTTCGCGGGATGGCTTGTAGGCGCGGGCCTGCTGCGCGGTGATGACCTGATCGATGTGCCCGCCAAGCTGCGCGACGTTCCCGGCGATGATCGCATCGTCGGTGTTCGAGATGATCGCCAGCTTGAAACCCGCGGCCTTCAGACGGCCGAGCGTGGCGACGACTTCCGGAAAGGGCGGCATCTTGCCGATCGACGAGGTCAGGATCTCCGCACCGTTCGGATCCGAGGGCAGTGACAGCTCGGTCATGGCGGCTTCGAGCGCCCTCGCCGTCACCTCCCTGAACGACAGATGCGGTCGGCTCCGCTCGAGGGCATGTTCGTGCCGATCAAACACCGAGATGAACGCGCGCGGCTCGATCTGCGATCCGGAGCGGGCCAGAATTCGATTGGTCGCCGCGATCAAGCCCTCATCCCATTGGATCAACGTCCCATAGCAATCGAACGTCAGCCAGTCCGGACGCGGGCCAATGAGTGTCATCGCAAATCCCCTCCACCCTTCCGGCGAAGTTGACGCCTCCTCACGTCATTTGGAAATTAAATTCCCCAATGACTTCGATCGAATATCCAAATGACGAGACCCGGCGGTGGGACGCACGCAGTTTTCGCTTGACGCGCAAGCACGACGATAATGTAATATGCTATAACTTGGCGAGCCGGCTAAAGCGCCGGCCGCCCAAGCAAGCTGGACTTGCATAAACTAAGATGAGGAACCCGGCGCGCTCCACCTGTGCGCCAGAGCCGAGGGAGAGTGCTTGCATGTCCAAGCTCAGAATCCGCGTCGACCAGGACAAATGCCAGGGTCACGCCCGCTGCAAATCGCTCGCCCCCGAACTGTTCGAGCTCGACGAATACGGCAACGCCCATGAAGTCGGCGACGGGACCGTTCCGGCCGGGCTCGAGGACAAGGCCTGGCTCGCGCAGACCAATTGCCCGGAAATCGCGATCGAAGTCACCGAGGAATAGCAGCTGGCAGGGATGGCCGCGTGCCTCCCGTTGAGCCGACCAGCATTTGATCGAACGAGAAGGAAACGAGCCGATGTCCGATTCCCCGTCCGCAAGCTTTCTGCCCGAGCATCCCCCGGTCACCGATTGGGTCCATGATTTCGACCATACCGATCCGGTCTGGACCGACGACCCGTTCCCGATCTGGGAGACGCTGCGCGCGGCCTCGCCGGTCGTGCATACCGAGCGCTTCCTCGGCTGCTACATGCCGACCACCTATCAGGCGGTGAAGGAGATCGCCTACGACACCGAGCACTTCTCCTCGCGCCGCGTCATCGTGCGCGATGTCCGCCCCGAGATCTCCGCCCGTGCACCGCCGATCACCTCCGATCCGCCGGAGCACAAGCCCGCCAAGCAGGTGCTGCTGCCGCCCTTCACGCCGGACGCGATGAAGCGGCTGGAGCCGCGGGTGCGCGCGATCTGCAACGAGCTGATCGACGAATTCATCGCCGATGGCCATTGCGACGCCGCGGCGCGCTACACCAAGCACATCCCGGTGCGCGCCATCGCGCACATGCTGGGAATTCCCGAGAAGGACGGCGACCTCTTCATCAAATGGATCCACCAGATCCTCGAGCTCGGCATCAAGGACGAGAACGAGATGATGAGCGGCGTGCGCGAGATGACCGGCTACTTCATGGCCCATCTCGAGCAGCGCAAGCTTGAGCCCGGCGACGATCTGATCTCGCAGCTGCTGCGAGCCAAGGGCCCCGGTGGCCAGCCGCTGACCGACGAGCACGTGCTCGGCTCGCTGCGGTTGCTTTTGATCGCCGGCATCGACACCACCTGGAGCGCGCTCGGCTCCTCGCTCTGGCACCTCGCCAAAACGCCCGCCGATCGCGAGCGCCTGGTCGCGGAGCCGGCGCTGATCCCGACCGCGATCGAGGAATTCCTACGCGCCTATTCGCCGGTGACAATGGCGCGCGAGGTGATGAAGGAAACCACGATCTCCGGTTGCCCGGTCAAGGCCGGCAACATGGTGCTGCTGTCGTTCCCCGCGGCCAACCGCGACCCCGCCATGTTCCCGGATGCGGACAAGGTGGTGATCGACCGCAAGGAGAACCGCCACGCCGCCTTCGGCCTCGGCATCCACCGCTGCGTCGGCTCCAACCTGGCGCGGTTGGAGATGCAGGTGGCGATCGAGGAATGGCTGAAGCGGATTCCGGATTTCCGCCTCGACCCGGCCGGCAAGGTGACCTGGTCCGAAGGCACGGTGCGCGGCCCGCGTCAACTGCCCGTTCTGTTCGGCAAGAACGCCTAAGGGAACAGGACAGCAGTTACATCGCACCAAGCAAATGAGGTAGGTTGCCCCGGAATCGCGCGAGAGAATCCGGGGAGGCCTGCCAATGTCCGAACAAACCGCTCAATCCGCGAGCGACCATCTCGACATCCATGACGTCGAGCGGCGGGTCAAGGCGATCTTCATCGGCTCGGTCGGCAATCTCGTCGAATGGTACGATTTCTACGCCTACACCGCGTTCGCACTGTATTTCGCGCCGGCGTTCTTCCCGCACAGCGATCCGGTGGTGCAGCAGCTCAATGCGGCCGTGCTGTTTGCCGCGACCTTCCTGATGCGCCCGCTCGGCGGCTGGCTGTTCGGCTATATCGCCGACCGCTATGGCCGGCGGCTGTCGCTGACGCTGTCGGTGGTCTGCATGTGCTTCGGCTCGCTGATCATCGCGGTGACGCCGACCTATGCCACCATCGGCATTGCTGCACCGACGATCCTGGCGCTCGCCCGCATCATCGAAGGCCTGAGCCTCGGCGGCGAATATGGCGCCAGTGCCACTTATCTCAGCGAGGTCGCCGACGCCAAACATCGCGGCTTCTATTCGAGCTTCCAATACGTCACGCTGATCGGCGGCCAGCTCACCGCAATCATCGTGCTGCTGTTGCTGCAAAAGGTGTTCCTGACGCCGGACGAGCTAAAGGCCTGGGGCTGGCGGATTCCCTTCGTGATCGGCGCCATGCTCGCGATCTTCGCGGCGGTGATGCGGCGCGGCCTGCACGAGACCGAAGCGTTCGAGGAGGCCAAGAAGCTCTCCAAGCCGACCGGCTCGATCGTCGGCCTGTTGAACTATCCGCGCGAATTGCTGCTGGTGGTCGGCCTCACCGCCGGCGGCACCGCGGCGTTCTATACCTTCACCACCTACATGCAGACCTTCGTGAAGCTGTCGGTCGGCCTCACCGAGGACCAGACCACTTTCGTGATCTTCGGCTCGCTGATCTTCGCGACCTTCCTGCAGCCGATCTATGGCGCGCTGTCCGACCGGATCGGCCGCAAGCCGCTGCTGATCTTTTTCGGCGTCGTCGGCACGCTGGCGACGATCCCGATCCTGACCGCCCTGAAGGAGACCAAGTCGCCCTTCATCGCTTTCCTTCTGATCTGCAGCGCCTGGATCTTCGTCGCCGGTTACACCTCGATCAATGCGATCGTGAAGGCCGAGCTGTTCCCGACCAATGTCCGTGCGCTCGGCGTCGGCCTGCCCTACGCCATCACGGTATCGATCTTCGGCGGCACCGCGCCTGCGGTCGCGCTCTATTTCAAGAGCATCGGGCATGAAGACTGGTTCTACTATTATCTCAGCGGCATGATCTTCCTGTCGCTCCTGATCTACTCGACCATGCGCGACACCAAGCACGATTCCGCGATGCATCGCCACGAATGATGGCGCCACGCCGATGACCGACGACGCCGAGCCGCCCGAGAGCAAGCTGACGCGCAGCAAGCAACGCTGGGCGCGCGAGGGCAAATTCCTCACCGGCAAGGTGACCCGGCCGGACGAGCAGCGCCTGCCGCCGGGACAGCATCTGACGGCTGACTGGCCGGTGCTCGATCTCGGGCTGATGCCGAACGTAACGCGGGAGCGCTGGCGGCTCGACGTCTACGGCGCGGTCGAGCAGACGATCTACTGGACCTGGCCGCAATTCGCGGCGCAGCCGCAGACCCGGTTCGTCTCCGACATTCACTGCGTCACCACCTGGTCGCGCTACGACAATCAGTGGGAGGGGCTTTCGACCCGCGACCTGCTCGCCGCCTGCCGGCCGCGCGATGACGCCCGCTTCGTCGCGCTGCATTCGTATGACGGTTATACGACGAACCTGGCGCTCGAGGATTTCGCTGCCGAGGACGCGCTGCTCGCCCATAGCTGGTCGGGCAAGCCGCTGGAGCAGGAGCATGGCGGCCCGGTGCGGCTGGTGGTGCCGCATCTCTATTTCTGGAAGAGCGCGAAGTGGCTGCAGCGCATCGAATTCCTGACCGAAGATGCGCCCGGCTTCTGGGAGGTGCGCGGCTATCACAATCGCGGTGATCCCTGGACCGAACAGCGCTATTCTGCGACTGACCGATCAACACAATGATGGAGCCTGCCCGTGCCGCATGAACGCTTTCAATTCACCGGTGTGGGCGGCCATCAGCTTGCCGCCGTGCTTGATACGCCTGATGGCCCAATCAAGGCCTATGCGCTGTTCGCGCACTGCTTCACCTGCGGCAAGGACGTACTAGCGGCCAAGCGCATCGCTGTTGCCCTCGCCGCCAAGGGTATTGCCACACTGCGGTTCGACTTCACCGGCCTCGGCTCCAGCGAAGGCGATTTCGCCAATTCGACGTTCACATCGAACGTCGCCGATCTCGTCCGCGCTGCCGACCATCTGCGCGAGACCCGCAAGGCGCCCGCGATCCTGATCGGCCACAGCCTCGGCGGCGCCGCGATCCTCGCGGCCGCGGGCCAAATTCCCGAGGCGAAGGCGGTCGCCACCATCGCAGCGCCCTCCGATCCCGTCCATGTCACACACTTCTTCAAGGACCGGATCGAGGACATCCGCGCGCAGGGTGAAGGCGAAGTGTCGCTCGCCGGCCGCCCGTTCCGCATCAAGCGCGAATTCCTCGACGACGTCGCGGAGCAGAACTTGATGGCGCAGGTCACCAAGCTGCACAAGGCGCTGCTGGTGATGCATTCGCCGACCGACGACACCGTCGGCATCGACAACGCCACCAATATCTTCATCGCGGCCAAGCACCCGAAGAGCTTCGTCTCGCTTGCGGGCGCCGATCATCTGCTGAGCGGCAAGCAGGATGCCGCCTATGTCGCCGACGTGATCGGCGCCTGGGCGGAGCGCTACGTCGACCTCGCGCCACAGCCGGTGGCCGATGCCGGCAGCGCGCCGCGCAACGTCGTGGTGCAGGAGACCCGCAACGGCAAGTTCCAGCAGATCGTCACCACCGGTCCGCACCGGTTGATCGCCGACGAACCGGTCGCCGTCGGCGGCGATGACACCGGCCCCGGGCCTTACGATTTCCTGCTCACTGGGCTCGGCGCCTGCACCTCGATGACGATGCGGATGTATGCCGACCGCAAGTCGCTGCCGGTCGATCGCATCACCGTCACGCTCCAGCACAACAAGATCTACGCCAAGGATTGCGAGGAGTGCGAGACGCGCGAGGGCATGCTCGACCAGATCGATCGCGTCATCAGGATCGAGGGCGACCTCGATGCTGACCAGCGCAAGCGGCTGATGGAGATCGCCGACAAATGCCCGGTGCACAAGACGCTGACGTCGGAGGTGCGGATCGTGACCAAGGCGGCGGAGTAAGGGGCGCACTGAAAATATCGAAAACAACCCTATGCACAGTAGCCGGCGGCCAAAGGCCTGCGACACGGCAACTTGACACGTCGGGCAACTCAGGGATATATTTCCATTATTCCGAAATCGTGCGAACGCCCCTCTACCCACGCGCCGCGCGCTTCCCCGTCAGGCAATTCGCCATGATCCGGACCGCGGCGCCGATCTCGTTCTCGCGCCAGGCGGCGAATCCGAGCAGCAGGCCATGGTCGTGCGGCCGCTCCAGCGCGAGACTCGACAACGCGCGCACCTCGACCCCGGCTGCGATCAGCCGCGTCACGGCGCTCCGGTCCGCGGCGCCATCCTTGAATCGGGCAATCAACTGCATGCCGCCCGGCGGGACTTCGGCTGTCAGCACCGGCTCGAGCTGCCGCGCCAGCGCCGCCGCGAGGTGATCGCGGCGCGCGCGATAGATGCGCCGCATCCGCCTGACATGCGCCAGGAAGTGCCCGTCGCCCATGAAGCCGGCCAGCGCCTCCTGGACGTGCACGGAGGCCATCAGCCCGAGGTGGCGCTGCGCGATCTCCATCGTCCGCGCCAGTTGTGGCGGCACCACCAGATAACCGATGCGGATATCGGCGGTCGTCGCCTTGGCGAAGGTGCCGAGATAGAGCACGCGTCCCTCGCGATCGAGCCCTTGCAGGGCCGGCATCGGGCGGCTGTCATAATGAAACTCGCCGTCGTAATCATCCTCGACGATCCAGGTCTTGCCGGGCTCGGCCGCCGCCAGCAGCTCGGTGCGGCGTGCCACCGGCATCAGCCGCCCGGTCGGATGCTGATGCGAGGGCGTCGTGAAGATGAGCTTCGGCGCGCGCGCCTCGCGCGTCCGCATCATGCCCCATTGATCGAGCCTGACGCCGACGACGTCGGCACCCGCCGCGCGAAACGCCGCCGCGGCGCCGGGATAGCCGGGATCTTCGGTCCACACCGCATCACCGGTAACAATAGTGGTCGCGGCGATCAGCGTCAGCGCCGCCTGCGCCGTCGGCAGGATCAGGATTTGATCGGCCTCGGCACGCACGCCGCGGCTGATTTCGAGATAATCGCGCAACGCCTCGCGCAGGCTCGGCCGGTTGATCACGGTCTGATCGTTGAAGCGGCGGCGCAATGCGCTGCGGCGCAGGCAGCGCGCCCAGATCTCGTGTGGAAACTCGCGCGCATCCGCGAGCCCGGGACGTAGCGGCCGGAAATCGGCCTGGTAGGACAGCGGCCAATCCGTGCCCGAGAGCTGCAAGGCCCAGGGCGACAGCAGCGGCTTGCGGGCGGCATCGCGCCGCGGCGCCGGCACCGCCCTGGCGAAGCGCGCCTCAATATCGTCTGACACCACCGGCCGCCGCCGCGCGGCGACGCGCAGATATCCCTCGGCCGCGAGCTGCTCGTAGGCGTGCGTGACGGTGTTGCGCGACACGTCGAGCTCGGCCGCAAGGGTGCGGCTCGATGGCAGCTCGGCCCCGCTCCTGATCCGGCCGCTTGCCATCAGTCCGCGCAGCTGCTGCGTCAGCTGCGCGGTCAGCCCGGCATCATCGGCACGCTTCAGCGCGAGCAATTCAGCGAGAATCAATCTGGCTCCTTTGATCTGTCAAATCTGGCTCTTTCGAGAGAGCCAGCGCGATCCTATTCAGAAGCGGTATCGCCTGCAAGGATGCCGCCCGTGAACCAATCACTCTCCCCTGCCAAGGCCACCGCCCTGTTCATCGTCGTGGTGCTGGCCTGGGGCATCAACTGGTCGGTGACGAAATCGCTGGTCGTGTCGGTGCCGCCGCTGTGGACCGCATCGATCCGTAGCTGGGTCGCGCTGGTCGCCCTGCTGGTGATCCTGCGGGCCAGCGGCAATTTGATCATCCCGCGGATCGCTGATGTTCCTGTCGTGCTCAGCGTCGCGCTCTTGCACATGACGTTCTTCTCGACACTGGTCGCCGCCGGCCTGCGCTATCTGCCGGCCAGCAAGGGCATCGTGCTCGGCTACACCACGCCGCTGTGGGTCGCGCTCGCCGCCGGCGCCGCGCGAACCGAACGCCTCGGCGCGCTCAAGCTGGTCGGTGTCGCGCTGGGGCTCGCGGGCCTCTGCGTGATCCTCAACCCGGCGTCGCTGGACTGGAGCAATCTGCACGTCATCGCCGGCGCCGGCATGATCATCCTCGCCGCGATCTGCTGGGCCGCCAACATCATCTACATCCGCTCGCACCGCTGGGTCGCGACGCCGTTGCAGCTGTTGCTGTGGCAGGTGCTGGTCGCGACGCTGGTGCTGACCACGACGGCGCTGGTCACCGAGGGCGTGCCCACGGTGACATGGTCGCCGCACCTCGTGCTGCTGTTCCTCTATTCCGGCTTCATCGGCACCGCGCTGGCCTATTGGGCGATGTCCATGGTCAACAAGAGCCTGCCGGCGCTGACGACCTCGCTCGGCACGACGGGGACGCCGATCGTTGGCATCGTGACCGCGGCATTGCTGCTCGGCGAGCCGATCGATCTGTCGCTCGCGATCGCCGCGGCGCTGATCGTCGGCGGCATCGCGTTGAGCGCGCTCGCGGACGCGCCGGTGCGTGCGTAATTAGGGCCTGTACTCATGGACTCGTCACGTCCGCTTCGATCTCCGAAGCTGGTGTCGAAACCTACGTCGCTGCATGTCGGCCCTGGGCCAAGAACGGACGTATCCGGTACCGAATTGAGCGCGGGAAGTCCGTCATTCGATGTCACAAAGGGTTTGCGGCCCGGAGTCCAAAGAATACACCTCGCGCAATTGCGTCCCGCACTATGCCGCCCTCACGTTATCTTCATCAGTTGGATCAGCGATCGTCGGCAAGGTATGCATACCGCGTTCATGGAAGTGGGTCGCCGGTGTGCGATCGATGGCCAGACTGAGAAGTTCCGGTCGACTGTAGTGGCCGCGCGAGTCCATCAGTTGCTTGCGTCGATCGATTAACACGAAATCCAGATCGGCGATCACCTGGCCTTGACCAGAACGCAAGGGTTCACCGATCAATTCACCTTCTGGCGAGATGATCGCGGTGAAGCAGCCGCCGGAGATTGGCCCAATGCCGCACCCGGTGTCCTTCATGATCTGTGCTTGCTGTTCGCCATCCAGCCACGCCGTTGCGCTGACAACGAAACAACCGGCTTCAAGGGCGTGATGGCGGATACTGACTTGTGTCTGCTCGGCAAATCGATCACCCGCGAATGAACCCGGATACATCGCAGAATGGATTTGTTCGCCGTCAGCCATCAGGGCGTAGCGCGCCAGCGGATTGTAATGCTCCCAGCATGCCAACTGGCCGATACGGCCGACCACACTATCCACTGCGCGCAGCCCGGAGCCATCGCCCTGGCCCCAAATCATGCGCTCATGAAAAGTGGGACTGATCTTGCGGCGACGTTGGACTAAGGTGCCGTCTGCGTCGAACAACAATTGCGTATTATAGAGCGTGCCGCCGTCGCGCTCGTTGACGCCTATCGACACCACCATCCTAGCCTGCCTCGCAGCCTCACCGATGGCTTCCGTGGTGGCTGAGGGTACCGTTACGGCCTGATCGAGCAGCCGGAGGTGCTCCTTGCCGGTTCGGAGCTCGAAAGGAGTCTGGACGAATGAGAAATAGGGATAGTACGGCACCACCGTTTCCGGGAACGTGGCGAACTGGACCCCCAGTTTGGCGAGCTCCGCGATTTTCTGAATCACTTTTTGCACCGTACCTTCCCGGCTATAGAGCACGGGACTGATCTGTACGGCAGCGGCTTTGACGATGGTCATGCTTGCTCTCCCAGAATACGGATTGGGCCTACGGGGACCGGTGGCCGCTCATACAGCTTGCTGAAGCAACGCCATCGAATTGCGCGCGAAACGGAGGAAGAACCTCTGCATTGCTTGATCGGTCTTGGTTCGGGCTTCGACCAATGCATCGGGACCAAGGGCCGACCCTTCAATGGAGAAGAACGTCAGATCATGCAGCCCAATGGAACCCAGTATAGCTTTGAGATACGGCGTGATAAAATCGGGCTGATGCGTGCGCTCGCCGGAAAATCTTCCGCCCGATGACACTGCGACAAAAACCGGACGGTCGCGCAGCGCACCTATTTTTCCTTCGGCAGTCACGTGGAACGTTCGACGGACTCGAACGACGTGATCTATCCACATCTTGAGAGCCGCAGGCACGGTGAAGTTATGCATCGGAGTTGCGATGACCACGAAGTCGGCGCTCTCGAGCTCCTGGATCAGTGCTTCAGACCGGGACATAGAGCCTTCGGGAGACAGTTCCGCAAACGACCGCTCCGTCGCGCCAAGAGCTGTTGCATAATTCTCATCCAGATCGGTGATGGCACCACCGATCGGTCGAATGATGACCGTTGCCTTGGGTTCGCTATTCAGCAAATGGCCGACGATTGTTTGAGATAGCCTGTAGCTCTCCGATGCCTGCCCGCGGGGGCTGCAAATCAAATGCAGTATTTTCATGATCGGCTTTCCATCGCTGTTGTCTGAACTCTGACTGAACGATAGCCAATCGCGCGGCCTGCATCCAAGGACCATGAATGAGCTTTGCGACTGGTCCATGATTCACCGCGCGATGAACTTGACCGCTGCGGCCTGCGAGAAGTGGAGACCGATCCGAGCCGTTGTGGCATAGTCGGTTTTCGTTCATCCACGGATCGGATCAGGCCATGCGTGCCGCGAAGCCCGAAAACCTCTCGTCGCTTGATCCGACGGCGGCGTCACCGTTCTACCGGCAGATCTACGATAGGTTTCGCGACGCCATCGCCAATGGAATGTTGAAACCCGGCGACCGTATTCCCTCGGCACGGGTGCTGACCAAGGAGTTGGGGCTGGCCAGAGGCACCATCGAAACGGCGTATTCCTTGCTGGCCGCCGAGGGGTATATCGAGGCGCGCGGTCAGGCAGGGACCATAGTAAGCCCGGATCTCGAGCCGCGAACGCCCATCGCGAGCCCGGTGCCTTTGCCGGACATCCCCGACATCGACGCTGTCAGTTTTCGTCCGGATTCCATCCTGCCGTTCCAGATGGGCTTGCCGGCCCTGGATGCCTTTCCTCGCAAGATCTGGGCGCGCCTTGGCGCGCGCAGTGTGCGCGCCATGCAGCCTTCTGACATGATCCATCCTTCCGTGTACGGCTTGCCTTTGCTGCGTGCGGAAATCGCGAGGTACCTCCAGGTTTCGCGGGGGATCAGCTGCCGGCCATCACAGGTGTTCGTCACCTCGGGCTATCGTCAAACCGTGGAGCTGATTGGTTATGCCCTCCTGAAGGCGGGTGATCGCGTCTGGCTCGAAGACCCGGGCTATCCGCCCACCGGGGAAATATTCAACCATATGCGCATCGAAGGTGTCTCCGTGCCGGTCGACGGGGAGGGCATGGTTGTTTCCGATGCCGTCAAGCTGGCGCCCAAGGCGCACGCAGCGGTGGTCACGCCCGCGCATCAGAGCCCGCTCTGCATGTCCTTGTCGTTGCCCCGGCGCCTCGCGCTCCTGGACTGGGCCGCACGAAACAAGGCATGGATCATCGAAGACGACTACGATGGCGAATACCGCTATGTCAGCCGCCCACTCCCTGCCTTGAAGAGCCTCGATCGCGATGGGCGGGTGCTCTATGCAGGCACGTTCAGCAAGGTGCTCTTTCCAGGCATGCGGCTTGCGTATCTCGTAGTGCCGGAACAGAAGGTGGAGCGGTTTGAACAGGTTGCTGAAAGCCTTTCAGCGGGTTGTCCCGGGCTCACGCAAACTATCGTCACTGCATTCATCGCCGAAGGACATTTCGCGCGCCATATCCAGCGGATGAGGAAGCTCTATGCCGAGCGCCGAGAGGCGACGGCCGCGGGCCTGGAAAGCGTTCTGGGAAAATATGTGCGAATAGATTCACAGCCGGGGGGCATGCACCTGATCTTGCGTCTGCGAGGCAACCGATCAGACCGCCGGCTCGTCGCAAGTATGCGGGAACAGAATTTGTACGCAGAAGCACTCACGGACTGGACGACACGCAACGATGGAGCTTCGGCCCTTCTTTTAAATTTCACAAATATTGACTCCCGGCGCACCGTCGAAAATTTCGGACGGCGCATTTTGAAATTGATGTGATGGCGGCGGCTGGTGCGAGATCTGCTGGAGTCCAAAATCATGGCACACCTGCAAAGACCAATCATGGACCTTCTTGAATAGGCCAAGATACAGCACGATGGAATCCTTCAACCAGATGAGGATTCAATCATGAACAAGCGCATTGATTACGCCAAGGCTTCGCCGGACGGCTTCAAGTCTTTCGGGGGAGTCTATGTCTATCTTCAAAAAAGCGGCCTCCCAAAGCAACTCGTCGATCTCGTGTATCTGCGGGTTTCGCAGATCAACGGCTGCGCCTACTGTATCGATATGCACTCCCGCGACCTGCTCAAGTCTGGCGTCGCCGTCGACAAACTCGTGCTGGTGCCTGTATGGCGCGACGCGGGGCAAGTCTTCAGTGATCGCGAACGCTCTGCGCTAGCCTGGACAGAAACCGTGACGCGGGTGGCCGAAACCGGCGTTCCCGATGCCGACTATGAGGCCGCGGCTGGCGAATTCAACGACAAGGAGCTCGCTGACCTCACCTATGCCATTGGCTTGATGAGTGCGTTCAACCGATTGGGAATTTCGTTTCGCTCGATTCCAGCTGCCGCCGGCAAGGCTTGAGGCACCCACACATTTCGCGCATGGAAATTCGTCCATGCGCGCACCCTGCGACGTCCGGCCGTAGCGCCGGCGACGAGTGAATGGATTTACGCACATGGCATGGATAATGCTGGCCTCCGCCGGCTTTCTCGAAATCGGGTTCGCGTTCGGCATGAAGTGGTCTGCAGGGTTTACGCAGCTGGTACCTGGGCTGTTCACGGCTGCTACCGGCTTGTCGAGCGTCTTTCTTCTCTCACTCGCGCTCCGGACACTTCCAGTAGGAACGGGGTACGCGATCTGGACCGGCATCGGCGCCGCGGGTACCGCCATTCTAGGTATCGCAGTGTTAGGTGACTCCGCGTCGCCCGCGCGGCTGCTTTGCATTGTTTTGATTGTAGCAGGCGTGATTGGACTAAAGCTTGTCTCGGTAAACTGAGATGCCGCTTTGCCGCAAGAAGCTCAGCGTCCGCTTTGGGTCATAAGGCGCCGATAACTACCGAACCGGGCAACTTCCACTTTATGACTGGAAGCCGACGGTCATGAGTACACGCCCTAGGCCGTCGCGAGCGGCCTGACCCGCAAGCTCCCGCGCAGGCCGGCGCCGGTGCCGAGCATGATGCCGGCGATTGCGACGAAGGACGACAGCGACAGCGTCGACAGGCGGGTCAGCCCCTGCCCGACCGAGCAGCCGAACGGCATCATGCCGCCCGCGCCCATCAGCGCGGCGCCGCCTGCCGAGCGCAGCATGTGCTGCGGCAAGCAATAGCCTTCGAACTGGAAGCGCCCGGTGGCAAGCGCCGTCACCAGGCTGCCGGCGAACACGCCGAGCCGGATCGGGGCTCTTTCAGTTCGTAGCCGCTTCGAGATTATCTGACGACCCGACATCAGTTGCGCCCAGGGCGTATGAGCGAGCCTGCGCGGCTCAACAATGGCACTTGGGAGTATTTCCGAGAGTGGGCACCAGCGGTTTGATGTCGATTGACCTCGGGTTACGAGGCGCCGTCATAGCATTGTGCCTGCTGATCGCAGCTATGGCGCTACGCGATCGCCGCGATAGCACGGCCGCACTGCTGGGCGCCGCGCTCGCAATCGGCGCTGCGGCTTCGATGGTCTGCTCGGCGCCCACGTTCCCGCGGCCATTTGCGTGGTGGGGCCTGTTGCTACTGGCGTTGTCCAGCGCGAACAGTGTCGTGTTCTGGCTATGGGCGCGTGCTGCCTTCGATGACGATTTCGTACCACAGCCTTGGCATGGCGTCTTGTGGGCGGCCGTCGCCGTCGCTCAGTGGCTGGACGCCAGCGGAGTCACAAGATCGGCGGCGCTCGAGCTTGCGATCGAACGCACGCTGTCGTTTGCCTCTCTCGGCCTGGCCCTGTTGGCGGTGGCGCAGACGCTCGTCACTTGGCCGGCGGACCTTGTGCAAGGCCGGCGTGGGCTCCGGCTGGTCGTCCTGATCGGCGCGTCGGCCCAAACCGTTCTCAACTCTTACTTGAGCTTCCTGGAGCAGCCCTCGCATCCCACTTTTTCCATGACTAGCGTCGCCAACGCCTTCGTTCTGTTCGCGTTAGCTGGTTTGAGCACATGGAATCTGCTGGAGGCGGGGACGCGGAAAGGTTCGATCCTGCTGCCCGCCGCAAACGTCCCCTCCAGCGCGCCAACCAAGGCGTCTGACGCAACGATTGAACCGGCTCTCCTGCGCCGGTTGGAACAGCTCATAACGGTTGAGCGCATCTACCGGCGTGAGGGGTTGACCATCAAATTGTTATCCGTCGAGCTCGGCGTGCCGGAGTACCGGCTGCGGCAACTCATCAACGAGGGCCTCGGTTATCGCAATTTCAATGCGTTCCTCAATCATTACCGGATCGGGGAAGCCAAGGCAGCGCTGGTCGACCCTAAACAAGTGGAAGTCCCGGTGCTGACAATTGCCATGGACACTGGTTTCCAGTCGATCGGGCCGTTCAACCGCGCCTTCAAGGCGGCGACCAATATGACCCCAACCGAATTCCGCCGTCTCTCAATGGCGGGAAATGCAGCCCCGGTAAAGCGATCGATTGAAGATCGGCCAGTCGAGTTGAGGAATCGGCCAGCCGGTTTGCAGGAATCGGCGAGAAGCAATCGAAAACATTCGACAGACTGATGGCGATCCTTCCTCGCATTAGCTGCGCCAACGGGGATCCCCATGCGAAATCAGCGGTTTGTCGTTCTATTGGCCGCGCTGGCGGCGCTTACACTCGGTCCGGCAGGGGCGGCGCTTGCCGACGATTTGCAGACCGTCGGTGACCCGGACAGTCTCGGTTTTTCGGCGCGGCGGCTGGCGCGCATGACCTCCTGGTTCGAAGCGCAGAGCGAAAAAGGCGATCCTTCCGGTTTTGTCGTGGGGATCGCTCGGGGCGGCAAGCTCGCCTATTTGCAAGCCACCGGCTTCGAGGACCACGACAAGAAAACGCCGATGCGGCCGGATTCGATCTTTCGCATCGGATCGATGTCCAAGCAAATCACCAGCGTCGCCACCATGATGCTGGTCGACGAAGGCAAGCTCGACCTTGATGCTCCCGTGGCCCAGTATCTGCCGGAGCTCAGGGATATGCAGGTCGTCAAAAAGGATCCGGTCACCGGGGATCCGATCCTCTCGGATGTTGCGCGGAATATTTTTGAACCGGCGAAGCGTGCGATGACGATCCGGGACCTGCTGCGCAATACGTCCGGCCTCGTTTATGCTTCGCCGGACTACGCCGATCCCGGATTTGAGAATGCCGCGATTCACGTACTGTACGGCGCCAGGGCGCCGTTCCGGCGCGACAAGCCTATCGCGGACTTCGTCGCGAGCCTCGGCGCCCTGCCGCTTCTGCACCAGCCGGGCGAAGTCTGGGAATATGCCATCGGCTACGACGTGCTCGGCCGCGTCATTGAAGTCGTGTCGGGACAGCCCTTCGATCAGTTTCTGCAAAGCCGCCTCTTCGCGCCGCTGCATATGGTCGATAGCGGCTTCTCGGTACCGCAGGACAAGCTTGCCCGTCTCGTCGCCGTGCCGGGGCCGCAGCCCCAACCCCCTTTCGCGAATAGCGACGTCGGCAAGCCGCAGACGTTCTTCTCGGGCGGCGGAGGCATCGTCTCCACGGTTCCTGATTTTCTGCGCTTCTGCCAGATGCTGCTCAACGGCGGCGAGCTTGACGGCGTGCGTATCTTGAAGCCCGAAACGGTCAGGCTGATGACGACGAATTCGCTGCCGCCCGACATGCATCTTGCAGGACACGAAGTCGGTCCAGCATTTGGCACCGGATGGGGGCTCGGCTTCGCTGTTCGCACCAATCCGGATTTCAGTCTGATTCCCGGCGCGGTCGGCAGCTTCAACTGGCAAGGAAGCTGGGGCACATTTTTCTCGGTTGATCCGGTGCAGAAGCTGATTTTGGTGATGATGATGCAGCGGAGCGAGCACAGCGAGAACGGTTTCTATTTCAATGCCATCCGGCGTCTGCCATACACCGCGTTGAAGGTTCCTGAAGCTCCCGTCGCGTCGGGGCGAGGAAATGCCGAAGACCTCGCTGAATATGTCGGACGCTACGATTTCGGCGGCTCCGCAAGTTCGCTGGACCGGCAGGCCTTCGTCGCCGACGGGAATGGCTGGACCGGGCTTGAGTCCGTTGTCGCGGAGGCCGGCGGCCTCAGAGTGATTAAATTGGTCGACGCAGGCCCTGCCGCTAAGGCAGGCGTCATGGCGGGAGATCTCATCGCCGCGGTCGGCGACAGCTCTATCAGGGGCCTGACCCTGGAAGCGGCCTTTCGCCGGATTTCAGGTCCGGTCAACGCCGCGATCAAGCTCAAAATCTTCCGCCAAAACCAAAGTAATCCGATCGTTGTCACCTTTACCCGAGAGGCTGTCCCTTCGCACAGCGTCCAGCTTCGAATTCGTGTCGCAGATGGCAGGCTGGTCGTTGAAGCAACAGGCGGGTGGTCGATCCTTGATTTTGACAGAGGCCAACCGACGCCCGTGGCGGTTCGCTCAAAGGATGAATTCCAGGTCGAGAGTGGCGATCACACGCGGATCGCCTTCGTCAGAGACGCAGCCGGCAAAGTCAACGGCGCGGTTCTCAATCCGGGACCACGGGAGCAACGCGGCGTACTCGCACAATAAGGGACACTGGCAGCTGATGAAATTGGCGGGAGCTTGCGTTGCTCGAACATCAGGTGTCAGGCGGCCAGAGATGGTGGCGGTCTCGACTTCCGCTCAGGGTCATGAGCCGCCGATAACTACCGAACTGGGCAACTTCCGCTTTATGACTGGAAGCCGCCGGTTATGAGTAAGCCCCCTAGGCCACCGCGAGCGGCCTGACCCGCAAGGCGCCGCGCAGGCCGGCGCCGGTGCCGAGCATGATGCCGGCGATTGCGATGAAGGACGACAGCGACAGCGTCGACAAGCCAGTGAGCCCCTGCCCCACCGAGCAGCCGAACGCCATCACGCCGCCGGCGCCCATCAGCGCGGCACCGCCTGCCGAGCGCAGCATGTGCTGCGGCGACCGATAGCCTTCGAACTGGAAGCGCCCGGT
Organism: Bradyrhizobium sp. USDA 3240; assembly: GCF_054063295.1. Classification (NCBI taxonomy): domain Bacteria; kingdom Pseudomonadati; phylum Pseudomonadota; class Alphaproteobacteria; order Hyphomicrobiales; family Nitrobacteraceae; genus Bradyrhizobium; species Bradyrhizobium sp. USDA 3240. The sequence continues at coordinate 7,099,858 of NZ_JBSSGD010000002.1, read as the reverse complement.
GGTAACAGCGGTGACCAGGCTGCCGGCGAACACGCCGAACACGGTGACGATGCCGAAATTGAGCGTCGAGCCGGTCGACAGCATCACATATTGCAGCGCGTCGGCGATCGGCGCGATGAAGGTGAGCGAGGTCACCGGCACTGGATTGAAATCATCGGCGCCGAGATAGCCGGTCGCGTACCAGCCGCCCGCCACCAGCAGGCCGACGATCAGGCCGGCCGCGATCTGGCCCGGCGATTTACGAAACGGCGCATGGGCAAAGGCGAAGATGATCAGCACGGCTGACAGTACCGAGGCCGCCACCATCCGCGCCGGCACCGCGCCGAGGCCGGCGCTCGCCAGCAGCGCCGGCACCGAATTGGTGGCGACCGTAGCCTGCGACGCCTGCACCATCGCGATCCGCATTGGCGCAATCAGGCCCTTCAGCGTCATCTCGGCGACGATGCCGAGCACGATCACGACCACGAAGGAGCGCAGATTGCCGCGCCCGAGCAGCACCAGCGCCCGCGAGCCGCAGCCGTTCGACAGCACCATGCCGTAGCCGAACAACAGCCCGCCGAGGAACATCACCGGCGCCGAGAAGGACGGTTGCAGATAGATCGACTTGCCGAGATCGACGAGGCCGGCCGCCGCCAGCAGCTGCGAGGCCGCGATCGCAACCCCCATCGCCAGCGCATAGGTGCGCACCAGCCGGCCGTCGCCGTCCGCCCACCAACCGCGCAGGCCGCTCATCATGCAGAAGCCGCTGACGAGCCCGACCGAGCCATAGATCAGGCCGATGATCAGCGCGGCGAGGATGACAATGGTGCCGGTGTCCATAACAATCCTTCAATTGCCTTCGTCATTGCGAGCGAAGCGAAGCAATCCATACTATCACACGACAGAGAATGGATTGCTTCGTCGCTTTGCTCCTCGCAATGACGGTGGATTACGGTCGCAAAATCACGCGGTCGCGCGACGAGCCTGCCACGGCAACAAACGCCGCCCTGGCCTGTGCCAGCGGATAGATCGCGCTTGGCCTGATCGGAAACGGCTTCAGATGCCCGCTGGCAAAGCCGGGCGCGAGCTCGCGCAACACCTCGCCGGTCGCAACCGACGACAGCGCGAGCGTGTCGATGCCGACATAGGTGTGCTGGCCGCGATAGAATTCGAGGATGTTGAACTGCACGATGCGATCGACCGCGGCGATCAGGATCTGCCGGCCGCGCAGCGCGAGCGACTTGTGCGCGGCCTGAAAATACGGATCGCCGACCGTGTTGTAGACGATGTCGGCGCCCTTGCCGCCGGTCAGCTCGCGCACCCGCGCCGCGACGTCGGTGGTGGAGGCATCGATTACCTCGACCGGCGAATTGCTGTGGCCCTCATAGGGCTCGCTCTTGCGCACCACGCCGATCGCGCGCGCGCCGTGCCAGCTCGCGATCTGAACGGCGGCCTGACCGACCTTGCCGTTGACGCCCATCACCAGCACGGTCTCGCCCGCCTTCGGCACGCCGGCGCGACGCAGGCCTTCCATCGCGGTGACGAACGGCACGCCGATCCCGGCGGCTTCGTCCCAGGAGATGCCGGCGGGCTTTTCCACGACGGCATCGGCCTCGACCACCAGATGGGTGGCGTGGGTGCCGTCGCGGCGGATGCCGAGGTCGCCGGATGAGCCGAGCACCTCGCGCCCAACCAAGGCAGATGGACCGTCGATCACGACGCCGGCGTAATCGCGGCCCGAGGTGCGCGGGAAGACGGCATAGGGCATCAGCCCGGTCGCGGCCTTCACGTCGGACGGATTGACCGCGGCGGCCTTGAGCTCGATCAGGACGTCGTTGTCCCCCCGCGACAGCGCATGGGTCTCGACAACAGGCGCGACCGCCGCTGCATTCTCCGCCTTCGTCAGCAGGCGGACGCAACGGGCATCGACGGGATGACGATTTGCTGGCGGGGCCGGCGGCATGGGCAGTCCAGTCTCGGTCATGAAGCGCGCCGCAAAGCGCGCGGATCGTGGCCGCCGGGCGGCCACACGCCATGACTAATCGACTGACCGATCAATTCAAGGGGCTTGTTACTCAGAGCTTCGGTGGCGGGGCCGTGCCCAGGATCGCCTCGATCGACAGGCCGAGCCCGAGCAATTTGGCATCGCTGCCGACCGGACCGTCGAGCTCGAGCCCAACCGGCAGGCCATCAGGCGTCATGCCGGCATAGAGCGACAGCCCGGGAAGGCCGGCATTGCTGCCGGGATCGGTGTTGCGGATCATGGTGCCGAAGGTCGGCACCGGCTCGCCGCCATTGACCGACATCTCGCCGTACCCGGTCTTCTCATCGATGACAGGCGCAGGCGCAATCGTGGTCGGAAACAGGATGGCGTCCAGTTTATTGTCCCTGAGATAGGCGGCATAGATCGCCTGCAGCGCCGGCCGCTGCACCTTGATCGCGTCGTCATAGGCGGCGCCGAATGCGTCCGCCGTGATGGCGCCGAACGCGCCGACGACGTCGGGACTGGCGACGGCGGCCGCGATGTCGGACAGCGTGATCCCCTCGATCCCGGAGGCGGCGAGCCAGGCCGGGATATCGGCGATCGGTTCATGCAGCGCGACCACGAACGACACCTTGTCGTTCTGCTCGAACAGATCAGGCATATCGACGTCGACCAGCACCAAGCCGGCCGCCGTGAGCCGGGCGCAGGCCGCCCGAGCAACGGCCTCGACGTCGCGATCGAGACCGCTCCAGAAGCAGGCGGGAATGCCGAGACGCACGCCGCGCAGCGGAATGGCTACGGCCAGCGGCGTGCCGGTGATGACGGCATCGAGCAGCGCGGCGTCGGCGACCGTGCGGCCCATCGGGCCGACGGTGTCGCGGGTATGGCTGATCGGAACCACCTGGTTGTCGTCGTGGTAGCGCCGCTCGGCTCCGCCATTGCCGACCGAAGGCCGCAAGCCCACGGTCCCGGTCAGCGCGGCAGGCACGCGGGTCGAGCCGCCGGTGTCGGAGCCAAGGCCGCAGGTCGCGATACGCGCGGCGATCGCCGCCGACGTTCCGCCGGACGAGCCGCCCGGGATCCGGTTCGTGTCGTAGGGATTCCGCACCGGTCCCGCGAACGGCGCGAGATTGGTGCTGGTGATGCCGAAAGCGAGCTCGTGCAGATTGGTCTTGCCGATGACGACAGCACCCGCGTCGAGCAGCTTTTGCAGCGACGGCGCATTGCGCGCAGGCCGTGCGCGTTGCAGCGCCGGGGTGCCGCCCGATGTCGGCATATCTGATGTGTTGATGTTGTCCTTCACCACGATCGGAAGCCCGGCCAGTACGCCGGTGCGCTTCCCGGCATCGACCTCGCGCGCCGCCGCCAGCGCGCCGTCGCGGTTCAGCATGATGAAGGCGTTGAGGTGCTTGAGCCGCTCCGCGCGATCGAGTGCCGCCTCGACGACGCTGACCGCCGTCACCTTCCCGGCGCGGATGTCGGCCACGATCTCCGCAGCGGTTGCTTCGTTGGTATCGGCCATGGAATCCCCGCGCCCTCTTGCATTGCGGGCGAGAGGCTATTCTTTCGGCCGCTTGTCGTAAACACGTTTCGCCTTGCCGAGCGAACGCTCCAGCGTCTCGGGCGCCACGATGCGAACGCGGGTGGAGATGCCGATCGTGTTCTTGATGAAGGCCGAGACCTTCTCGGCGTGCGCGGTGAGTCCCTCGCCGTCCCAGCTCTCAGGCCGGGCCTCGGCGAGCACCGTCATCTCGTCCATGCGGCCCTCGCGGGTGAGTTCTATGACAAAATGGCCGCCGCACCAGTCGGTCGCCAGCAGCGCTTCCTCGATCTGGGTCGGAAACACGTTCACGCCGCGCAGGATGATCATGTCGTCGGAGCGGCCGGTCACCTTCTCCATCCGCCGCATGCCGGGCCGCGCCGTGCCGGATAACAGCCGCGTCAGGTCGCGGGTGCGGTAGCGGATGATCGGAAAGCCTTCCTTGGTCAGCGAGGTGAACACCAGTTCGCCCTTCTCGCCGTCGGGCAGCACCTTGCCGGTCAGGGGATCGATCACCTCGGGATAGAAGTGATCCTCCCAGATGTGCAGGCCGTCCTTGGTCTCCACGCATTCCTGCGCGACGCCGGGGCCGATCACTTCCGAGAGGCCGTAGATGTCTGTCGCATCCATATCGAAGGCCTGTTCGATCTCGACCCGCATCGCGTTGGTCCAGGGCTCGGCGCCGAAGATGCCGAACTTCAGCGACGATTTGCGCGGGTCGAGGCCCTGCCGCTTGAACTCGTCGAGGATCGCCAGCATGTAGCTCGGCGTCACCGTGATGACGTCGGGCCGGAAGTCGTTGATCAGCTGCACCTGCCGCTCGGTCATGCCGCCGGAGATCGGGATCACCGTGCAGCCGAGCCGCTCGGCGCCATAATGCGCGCCGAGGCCGCCGGTGAACAGGCCGTAGCCATAGGCATTGTGCATCAGCATGCCGGTGCGGCCGCCGGCGGCGCGGATCGAGCGCGCCATCACATCCGCCCAGGTGTCGATGTCGGCCCTGGTGTAGCCGACCACGATCGGTTTGCCGGTCGTGCCGGAGGAAGCATGGACCCGCACGAGCTGCTCGCGCGGTACCGCGAACATGTTGAAGGGATAGTTGTCACGCAGATCGGTCTTCACCGTGAACGGAAATTTTCCGAGATCTGAAAGCTGCTTGAAATCTGTGGGATGCACGCCCGCCGCGTCGAAGCTCTTCTTGTAGTGCGCGACATTGTCATAGGCGTGCTTGAGCGACCAGGCGAGCCGCCTGGTCTGCAGCGCCATGATCTCGTCGCGCGAGGCGCGTTCGGCCGCATCGAGCTCGGCGCGATAGCCGCTATCCTTGAGTCTTGCCGTTGCCATCGACGTTTCCCCTGAAGCCTTATGCCTTGATGTCGGTGTCCGGCAGCCAGGTGCCGGGTATCACGCGCGAATGTCCGCGGAATTCGGCGATCACGCTGTCGCCCGCGGTGACGCGCACGTCGTAGATTCCCGAACGGCCGCTGCGCGAGATCTCGCGCGCAGTCGCCACCAGACGATCGCCGAGCTTGCCGGGCCGGATGAATGTGACGTTGCCCTCCGCCGCCACTGCGCGATCGTTGCGGCTGTTGCAGGCAAAGGCGAACGCTGAATCAGCCAGCGTGAAGATGTAGCCGCCATGGCAGATGCGCTGGCCGTTGACCATGTGCGCCTGCACCGTCATCGCCATCGTAGCCTGCCCCGGCTTGATCTCGACCAGCTCCATGCCGAGACCCTTGCTGGCGTCGTCTCCCTTCCACATCGCATCCGCGCAGGCGCGGGCGATATCCTCGGGCGATAGCGTGGCCTTCACGTTCACATCGAACTCCCTGTGCGCGGGCCCGTTTGCAGCGGGCCTCTTGGTGTCAGTGTTGGGCGCGACGCGCGAGGCGTCAACGCCGCTTTCGTCAGTCCGGGATGCGCCGTAAGGCGCAGGCCCGGAATCCATACTCACGATCGTGGTTATGGATTCCGGGCTCATCGCTTCGCGATGCCCCGGAATGACGATCATACATGATCATAATCCACCACGACCTTGCCGGAGCACGGCTTGGCCTGGCAGGTGAGGATGAACCCCGCCTTCAGCTCCCACGGCTCCAGCGAATAGTTCAGATCCATCGGCGCCTCGCCTTCGACCAGCTTGGCGCGGCAGGTCGAGCACATGCCGCCCTTGCAGGCGAACGGCAGGTCCATGCCGGCGCGCAGCGCGGCATCGAGGATCGACTCGCCGTCGGCCACCGAGACCTCGCGGCGCTTGCCGTCGATGATCAGTCCGGCGATCGCCTTCGGCGGCGCGCCGGCGGGAACGACGACCTTCGGGCGCGGCTTGCCGCCGAATTCCGACACGAAGCGCTCGACATGGATGCGCTCGTCGGCGATGCCGATCTCGCGGCAGGTCGCCTCGATGGTCTCGCTCATCGCGGCCGGGCCGCAGACGAAGACGTGATCGACGGTCGCAGCCGGCACCAGCGAGCGCAGCAGCACCCGCACCTTCTCGCCATCGAGCCGGCCGTGCAGGATCGGAATGTCCTGCTCCTCGCCCGAGATGACGTGGAACACCGACAGCCGCTGCATGAAGCGGTCCTTCAGCTCCTCCAGCGCCTCGCGGAACATGACGCCTTCGGTCGAACGGTTGCCGTAGAACAGGAAGAAGCGGCTGTCCGGCTCGCGTGCCAGCACGCCCTTGACGATCGAGAGGATCGGCGTGATGCCGCTGCCGGCGGCGAAGCCGACATAGGTCCGCGCCTCGCCGGGCGCATGCGCAACGCCGAAACGGCCGGTCGGCGTCATCACGTCGAGCTCGTCGCCGGTCTTCAGCTCGTCGGCCGCCCAGTTCGAGAAGGCGCCGCCATCGACCTTCTTCACCGCGATGCGCAGCTCGCCATCGTCAGGGCCGGAGCAGATCGAATAGGAACGGCGGACTTCCTCGCCGTCCATCGTGGTGCGCAAGGTCAGATACTGGCCGGGCGCGAAGCGGTAGTCGCCTTGCAGATCGTCAGGGATCGCAAAGGTCATCGAGATGGCGTCCGACGCCTCGCGGCGCAGATCGCTGACGGACAGGCGGTGGAATCGTGGGGTCGACATGGTCAATGACACTTGAAGTAGTCGAAGGGTTCACGGCAGCTCTTGCAGCGCCACAGCGCCTTGCAGGAAGTCGAGCCGAATTCGGACAGCAGTTCGGTATCGCCCGATCCGCATTGCGGGCACGCGACCTGTTGGTCGCCGAACAGCGCGCGGCGCGAGGAGCCCGGCAGCGGCGGCGCGATGCCGTATTCCCTCAGCTTGCGGCGGCCGTCCTCGCTCATCCAGTCAGTGGTCCAGGCCGGCGACAGCACGGTGCGGACCTTCGGCCCATGAATGCCTTCGCGCTCCAGCGCGAGCTCGATCTCGAGCGCGATCATGTTCATCGCCGGACAGCCGGAATAGGTCGGCGTGATCGCAACCTCGACATGGCCGTCGTGGACAGCGACATCGCGCAGCACGCCGAGATCGGCGATGGTCAGAACAGGGATTTCGGGATCGACCACCTGCGCAGCCGCGCTCCAGGCGCGCCGGCGCAGATCGGCATCGCTGACCGCAACCGTCACCATGTTGCCCCCGGAAAGGTCCGCTGCATCGATTGCAGCTCGCTGAGGAGATGGCCGAGATGTTCGCTATGGCTGCCGGTGCGACCGCCCTGCTGCATCCAATCGCTCTTCGGCAACGCCAGCGTCGCCTCGTTGACGATGCCGGTGATGGTCTTCAGCCAGCGCGGCTTGAGCGTCGCAGGATCGATTGCGATGCCGGCATCGATCAGGCTGCGCTCGTCGTCGTCGACCGTAAACATCTCGCCGGTATAGGCCCAGAGATCGTCGATCGCATCCTGCGCGCGGCGATGGCTCTCCTCGGTGCCGTCGCCGAGGCGAACGATCCATTCCGACGAATGCCTGACATGATAGGCGCTCTCCTTCTCCGACTTCGCCGCAATCGCAGCAAACGTCGGATCGGACGAGGCCATCATCGCGCGCCAGTAGAGATCGGCGAATGCCGCGTAGAAGAATTGCCGCACCATGGTGCGCGCGAAATCGCCGTTCGGCTGCTCGACCAGCAGCAGGTTGCGGTACTGTCTGACGTCGCGCAGATAGGCGAACTTGTCCTCGTCGTTGTTCTTGCCCTCGACCTTGGCCGCGTAGCTGTAGAGCTCGCGGGCCTGGCCGAGCAGGTCGAGACCCATATTGGCGAGCGCCATGTCCTCTTCCATCGCCGGCGCATGGCCGCACCATTCGGACAGCCGATGGCCGAGGATCAGCGCATCATCGGCGCGGCGCAGCGCATAGAGCACCAGCGGCGTTTCGGAGACTTCGATATTGGCGGTTGCCATCTATTCAACTCGCTGTTGGGCCGTCATTGCGAGGAGCGCGTGACAAAATTGCAGAGCAATTTTGCACTGAAGCGACGAAGCAATCCATATTTTCTTCGTGCTTTGCGGTCCGATGGATTGCTTCGCTCCGCTCGCAATGACGGGCGGAAGCGCGATCACATATGTCCGACTTCGTCGGGGACGTCGTAGAAGGTCGGGTGGCGGTAGATCTTGGTTTCCGCCGGCTCGAACATCATACCCTTCTCGGACGGATCGGACGCGGTGATCGCATTCGACGGCACCACCCAGATCGACAGCCCCTCGCCGCGGCGAGTGTAGATGTCGCGCGCTGCCTGTAGCGCAAGCGTCGCGTCGGTCGCATGCAGCGAACCGACATGCTTGTGCGCAAGCCCATTGCGGCTGCGGATGAAGACTTCCCAGAGCGGAACGTTCGGCGTGGCCATCTTGAGCGCTCCCTTATTCTGCGGCTTGCGCGAGCTGGCGGCTCTTGCGCTTCTCGGCATAGGCCATCGCGGCCTCGCGCACCCAGGCGCCTTCCTCATGCGCCTTGCGGCGCGCGGCGAGGCGATCGCGGTTGCAGGGGCCGTTGCCGGCCAGCACCTGCTTGAACTCGTCCCAGTCGATCGGGCTGTGCACCCAATTGCCGTTCGCGTTCTGCTTCATGCCAGGATCCGGAATCGTGAGCCCGAGGAACTCGGACTGCGGCACGGTGGCGTCGATGAATTTCTGGCGCAGCTCGTCGTTGGAGAAGCGCTTGATCTTCCACTTGGTCGAGGTGTCGCTGTGCTGGCTGACCTGGTCCGGCGGGCCGAACATCATCAGCACCGGCCACCACCAGCGATCGAGCGCGTTCTGCGCCATCGCCTTCTGCTCCGCGGTGCCGCGGCACAGCGTCACCATGATCTCAAAGCCCTGGCGCTGATGGAACGACTCTTCCTTGCAGACCCGGATCATCGCGCGCGCATAGGGGCCGTAGGAGCAGCGGCACAGCGGGATCTGGTTCATGATCGCTGCGCCATCGACCAGCCAGCCGATGGTGCCGATGTCGGCCCAGGTCAGGGTCGGGTAATTGAAGATCGAGGAATATTTCGCCTTGCCCGAGAGCATGCCGTCGACGAGCTCCTCACGCGAGGTGCCGAGCGTCTCGGCGGCGGCGTAGAGATAGAGACCGTGGCCGCATTCGTCCTGCACCTTGGCGAGCAGCGCGGCCTTGCGGCGCAGCGACGGCGCGCGGGTGATCCAGTTGCCCTCGGGCAGCATGCCGACGATTTCGGAATGGGCGTGCTGGGAAATCTGCCGGGTCAGCGTCTTACGGTAGGCCGCCGGCATCCAGTCGTTCGGCTCGATGCGCTCGTCGGCATCGATGCGGGCCTGGAACTGATTGGCACGGGCGACATCCTCGACACCGCGATCGTCGCCATCGGATGAATTGAGCGCCTGCGTATACATGGCCGACCTCCCAGTGTGTTGTTAGGCAGGAATATATAACACAAATTTCAGAATGCAAGAAGTTTTTGTAATATGTTCAGACGCCCTCGAAACGGCGCGCCACGGCCCCGTTGGGCTTCGGCAGCGGCCCGTCCTCATTGGTTGCATGGTCGTCAAGCCATTGTTCCGACGGCGGAAGCAGCCCGCGATAGATCTCGCCGCAGAGTTTCCGCGCTGCCCTGCCCGGCCAATCCTTCGGCAGCAGCTGATACGGCAGCAACGGATCGCGCAGCACGACCCGGCGGTAGTGATGGATCAACAGAATGCGCGCGGTGAAGGCGTCGGCGTCGGTCAGCTTATCGCCTCTGACGATCCAGCCGTGCAGCGGCTCGAACGTCTTCATGAACTTCAGATAGGCGTCCGCGGTGCGGTCGAGCGGCCAGCTCTCGCTGAGCAGCCTGCGCCCGCTGTCATCTTCCGCCGACACTTCGAGACGGATCGCGCGCGACGCTTCATCGGGGATCGGTGCGCCCGACGGCGCGACCCACACGCCGGGCAACGGGCTGCCGAAGCCGGCATTCTTCAACGCCTCGCGCGCGGCGTCGCGGTCCTCGGCATTGCCGATCAGCAGCAGCTCGAAGCGGCCGGTCCAGTCCGACGGCGGCGGATCGTAGATGTGCCGTGTCGCGGTGTCGAATGTCTGCCGCCCCTTCGCATTCAAGCGATAGAAACTGTTGCGGCCGACCTTGCTGCGCTCGAGCCAGCCGTCGGCGGCGAGCCGCGACATCGCGGTGCGCACCACATTGCCGTCGATGTCGAGCGACTTGAAGAATTCGAGCAGCGTGCCGAGCCATACCGAGCCGCCGCGCGGCACGATGGAATCGCCGAATACGGTGATGATGATCGAGCCGGTGCGTGACGGCTCGCGCTTCAGCTGATCGACAATGCGGGCAAGCGGCTGTGGCATGCCCAACGCATAGCGCGTTTTGTCGATTCACGACAATGCGAGTGCGGTCCCTCCGCTCCCTCGCCCCGCTCGTGCGGGGAGAGGGCTGGGGTGAGGGGCTGCCTCCGCAAATTGGATCGACGTGAGTGCGCGGAGACTCCCCCTCACCCGGATCGCATTACGCTTCGCTTCATGCGCCCCGGCCTCTCCCCGCATGCGGGGCGAGGCAAGAAAGAAGCGTCAGCGGTTGGGATCCGGATAGACCAGGCTGCGCCAGCCGCTGCGATCGAACGGCGCCCACTCGCCGTCCTTCTGCGCGAGGCGATCGGCGACGGCGTAGACCACGGCCGGATGATGACCCATGCCGCAATGGCTGCTCTCCACCTCGATGCTGTCGGTCATCGACGATGCCTGCTCGCGGCAACCCTGCCAGGCGCAGACGCCGTCGGTGCGGCTGAAGATCGCGGTGGTCGGCACCGGCGGCGCGCTGGCGAGCGAGCCTCCGAAGCGCGCATCCTCTTCGTCGGCACGGCGCCCGCTGGCCATCTCATAGACGCGCCAGGCGTTGGTCGCTTTCGGGCCTGCGGCAAACGGGCTGCCGAGGGTGATCACCTGGCGCACGCGCTCCGGCATCATCTTGGCGAGCTGGCGCGCGTAGAGGCCGCCGAGGCTCCAGCCGACCACCGAGACCTTGCGGCCGCTGGTCTCATTCATCTCCTGCAGCAGGTCGACCATCCCGTCTTGCACGCCGGCGCGCAGCCCGAGGTTGCGGCCCTGGCGCCAACCGCTAACGGCGTAGCCCTTGCTCTTGAGGAAGTCGCGCAGCGGGCGCGTGGACATGTCGGAGGCAATCAGCCCGGGCAGCACCAGCACCGGATGCCCATCGCCGCGCGGCGCGAGGCTCAGCAGCGGCAATGCACCAAGAAAGGCACCGAGCTCGTGAATGGCGCGGCCTTCCAGGAACATCAGTGTCCTGGACGGCGGGCGTAGCGTCTGCGCAGCAACGGACATTTCAACTCCTCTTCGGCACGGCCCCTGACGTCTCGGCGGCCGGCAATGGAATCAACGGAAATGGGTCAACAGGATTGACGCAAACCCGGCGGAATCGTTCCGCGACGCAACAATCAACCTTGAAAAGCTAGGGAACCGATCACTTTGGTGCAAGCGGCCCAGGTCACACTTGCCACAACTTAAGTGACCTCCGTGCCCAATCGGTCACAGCAGCCGCAGCACATATTCCAGCGTGTAAAGTGCCAAACCGGCAAGCCCGCCGATCAACGAGCCGTTGAAGCGGATGTATTGCAGGTCCTTGCCGACATTGACCTCGATCAACGAGATCAATTGCTCCATGTCCCAGCTCTTCATCTGGTCGGCGATAAACGTCGAGACGCCGCTCTTCTGCTCGGCAACGACCGAGCGCAGGATCGCGACCAGGCCCTGATTGATTTCGGCGCGCAGCTCGGCGTCACCGTCAAGCGCGTCGCCGGCCTCGACGAACATTCTCGCTAGCTGATGCTGCAGCACCTGCGATTCACCCGAGGCGCTGCGCTCGATGAAATCCTTGACGTTGGCCCAGATCGTGCGCCCGAGATTGGCGAGTTCCGGCCGCGCCATCAGATCGCGCTTGAGACCGTCGATGCGATCGGCGAATGCCTTGTCGCTGCCGAGCCGGTCGACGAACGACAGCAGCATGCGGTCGAACTCGCCGCGGAACGGATGCTGCGGATCGTTGCGCACCTCCTCGAAGAATTTCGTCGCCGAGGCGATGATCCGATTCACCACGAACTTGTCGGCGCGATAGAGCCTCAAGAGCGTCGGCATCTCCGCGCGGACCTTGTCGCGGATCACGGCCATGGTCTCCTGCTGCGTCAGCGTCTGGTGCAGCACACGCAGGATATCGTCGAGCAGGCCGCCATGCCTGCCCTCCTGCACGAAGCCTCGCAACGCGCCGGCCGCAAGCGGCGCGAGATCGATCGAGAGCACCTGGGTCGTGACGCGGCGGCTGATGAACTGCATCAGGCCTGAGCTCTCGGTCGCCGCAAACGCTTCGGGCAGCATCCGCAGCACGAAGCGGGCGAGATCCTCCGAACGTTTGCGGTCGCGCAGCCAGTCGGCGATGAAGCTGCCGAAATCGATCTCGCGCAGCTTGGCCTCTACGGGGCCGGATTCCAGAAAGTTGTTCTCGATGAATTCGCCGAGCTTCTCGGCGATGCGTTCCTGGTTGCTCTGGATGATCGCAGTGTGCGGGATCGGCAGCCCCAGCGGCCGCTTGAACAGGGCGACGACGGCATACCAGTCGGCGAGCCCGCCGATGGTCGCGGCCTCTGCAAATGCCGCGATGAAGCCGAACGCGGGATGCACCGGCAGCAGCGCCTTCGATGCGACGAAGATGACGAGGGTGGCCGCCAGCACGCCGGTCGCCAGCCACTTCACGCGCCGCAGCTCGGCGGCGCGTTCGGCATCGACGGGCATTGCGATGAGGGCGGTGGGAAGGGTCATGACGGCTTTCGAAGGTCGATTGGATCAACCATAGCGCGATGCTCCCACCGCCGTCATTCCGGGGCGTGCGAAGCACGAACCCGGAATCTCGAGATTCCGGATCGCCGCTTCGCGGCGTCCGGAATGACGGTGGATACCACGAACTATGCCGGGCAAAAAAGAAGGCCCGCAAAATGGCGGGCCTTCGAAAAGGGCAGTGGTCAGTGCAAGCGCGATCAGGCGGTCTTGCTGTAGACCTTCGAGAAGTTGTCCTGCGCGGTCTTCGCACCGTCGGTGACGAGCTTGCCGAGATACTCGGTGGTCGCCTTCGCCCGCGAGACGAACAGTTCGCCACGCGCACGGACCATGTCCGACTGGATCTGGGCAGCTTCGCTCAGCGACTTGGCGGAAGCGAGCTTGTCGATGCCGGCGAAGAACGCCTCGGCGTCCTGGTAGAGCGCCTGCTGGATGTTGCGGCTGATCTTGGCGGCTTCGGTCACCGAACCGGCAACGGCGGTCTCGATCACGTTGGTCACCTTCTCGGAGCCGGCATACGCGTCGGCGGCGCGGGTCTTGGCGGCCTCGGCCTGCTTCTTCACGAACTCACGGGCGGCTTCCGGAACTTCCATGTTCTGGAGCTTGGTGAACGCCTCGGTGACGGGCGCGAAGGCTTCCTTGACGCTGTTCAGCACGGAATTGGTTTCGGTGGTCATTGGGGTCTCTCCATCCTCAGGTTTGAGCTATGGGCTCACCCCGTCCGGTTTGGCCCGGGGCAAGGCTGTTGTGTCACAATCCATGGTGCGCCGCAACATGAATGTTGCAGCGCGATATCACGAGCGTGTGAACAGAATGAATATCCGGCAGATTGCCTAACGAACCGGCGGATGACGGTTTCTAATTACCGCCAACCGCCTCGGAGACGCCGTAGGCCTCCATCTGGGCCCGGACTTGCGCCACATTATGCCCGAGCACGACGATATCGTGGGCCTTGCCCTCGACGTCGCGGACATGGTCGCGCAGCAGGGCCTCCGCCTTGAAGCCGAGGCTTTCGAACAGCGCGATCGCCGCCCGCTGGTCGACTGTCATCTGCACCGAGAACTTCTCCAGTCCCGCGCCAAGCGCAATAGCGAACGTCTCCTGCGACAGCGCCCGGCCGACGCCCTGCCCGCGCACGTCGAGCGACACCACCATCCGGATCTCGCCGACATGCGGCGACCAGGAATGCGGATCGCGCACCAGGGTGCCGCAGCCGACCACCTTGCCGTCCTTGATCGCAAGCAGGCTCGTGATGTCGCCGCGCTCGATCTCGTTGATCCAGGCCGACAGCACCTTCGGCTGGCTGATGTTGCGCGGCAGGAACAGCAGATCATGCGTCGGCAGTTTTTGCGCGAAGGCCAGCACCGCGGCCTCGTCGGCCCGCTTCATCAGCCGGAACTCGATGTCGCCCGCCTCGGTCTTGACGTGGCGCGGATAGGAACGTTGCTCGGTCATGTCGATCTCTCTCAAGTCGACCCTTCTTAGGTCGATCTTTTGCCCAACCAGGTGTCCAGTTTCGGCCACAGCCGCTTGATTGCATTGGCGCCGGCGACCAGCGAGACGTGACCGCCTTTCAGCATCACCTCCTCCTTGTCCTCGGAGCCGATCTTGGTGATCAGGTGCTTTGCCGCGTCATACGGCACGATGTGGTCGTGCTCGGCGACCGCGTGCAGGATCGGCACCTTGATGTCGGCAAGCCTGGCCGCGCGGCCGCCGACCGTCATGGTGTCGTTGTAGAGCTTGTTGTCCCACATCAGGTCCTTGGTGATGGCGCGGAAATATTCGCCGGCGAGCGGCAGCGTGTCGGTCGCCCAGCGGTCGAACATCCGGTACGACTTGACGAACTCGTCGTTCCAGATGTTGTCCCAGAGCTGGATCTGGCCGACCACGCGCGCGGCCGGGCGCAACATGTCGAACGATTGCAGGATCAGTTCGGGCGGCATGTTGCCGGTGCTGTCGATCAGGCGGTCGACGTCGAAATAGCGGCGGTCGGCGAAATTCGAGAACAGCTTCATCTCGCGGAAATCGATCGGCGTGGTGAAGCAGATCAAATTCTTCATCGGCCCGTCGCTGAAGATCGAGCCATAGAGCAGCGACAGCACGCCGCCGAAGCAATAGCCGATCACGGAGACGTCCTTCTCGCCGGAATCCTGCTGCACCCGGCGGACCGATTCCGGGATGAAGTCGAGGACGTAGTCCTCCATGCGCAGCGATTTCTCCTCCGGCTTCGGCGCAGTCCAGTCCAGCATGTAGACGTCGAAGCCGCGCTTCAGCAGGAACTCGATGAAGCTCTGCCCCGGCACCAGATC
Source organism: Bradyrhizobium sp. USDA 3240 (assembly GCF_054063295.1). Lineage (NCBI taxonomy): Bacteria > Pseudomonadati > Pseudomonadota > Alphaproteobacteria > Hyphomicrobiales > Nitrobacteraceae > Bradyrhizobium > Bradyrhizobium sp. USDA 3240. The sequence goes on along the minus strand of NZ_JBSSGD010000002.1, from coordinate 7,084,798 downwards.
GAGGATGTAGCCGCGGTTGGTGGTCGCCATCACGATCAGGACCGGCACGCGATAGACTTCGTCGGACTGCGGCCGGTAGTGATAGAGGTTCATGGTGCCGCGCGAATACAGCACGTCCTTCGGTGTCGAGCCGAGCTCGGGGCCGGAGCTCGAGAAATACTCGACGCCCTTGATGCTGCGCTGGATCGCGCGCTGCACCTCGGACTGGACCCGCTCGGAAATCGAGGCAAAATCTAACCCGGTGGGAGCATTCATTTGCTGTCTCCCTCCGATGGCGGACGCCTGGTGCGCGGCGGCCGCGGCGTTGCGCCATGGCCGTCGTCCGGTGCCAGCGAATTGTGATGCACCTGCTGCAGCAGCGTCTTGATCTCGTTGAGCTGGGTCTCCATCGACTGCAAACGCTCGGCCATGCCGACGAGCTGGGCCCGGCTCGGCAGGTTCATCGCCAGCAGATATTTCTCCATCAGCTCGCCGAGCTGCTTCTGCGCGCCCGCTGCGGCGCTGCCGGCCTGATTCATCACCTTCGAGAATTCAGGCGAGGTCATCAACTGACCGCCGAAGGAGTTGAACCCCTTCTCCATCTCGCCAATCATCGTCTGCCAGATCACGGCAGGGTCGTTGCCCTTGTCGGCCATGCGGCGCTCCTCCACACCAATTCCGAGCGCTTGCTGCGCTTCCGTTTGTTTGTGCCATACGACACTGTTGCCGCTGATCGGTCAACTGCGCGGCGCGCCCGGCGACATCGGCGCTCTTCTGCGCTGCGTCAATCCGTGGCAGCATGGAGGTTCCTGACCGCGAATCCAGGAGAGGACGCCCGTGACCACGCTCGCCCATCAGCCACCGCAGCTCGCCCGCGCCAATGGCATCGACATCTGCTACGAGGTTTTTGGCGATGCGAACGCCGAGCCGCTGCTCCTGATCATGGGCCTCGGCGCCCAGATGATCCATTGGGACGACGAGTTCTGCCGCCAGCTCGCGGCGCGCGGGTTTCGCGTGATCCGGTTCGACAACAGGGATATCGGCAAATCCTCCCGGATGAGCGGCGGCAAGCGGCTGACCGCGCTCGAGCTGCTGAAGCTGCGCTTCCTGAAGATTCCGGTCGCAGCGCCCTACCGGCTGGCCGACATGGCGCGCGACACCATCGGCTTGATGGACACGCTCGGCATCCGCACCGCGCATCTGGTCGGCGCCTCGATGGGCGGCATGATCGCGCAGGAGGTTGCGATCACCTTCCCCGAGCGCGTGCGATCGCTGACCTCGATCATGTCGACCACCGGCAATCCGAAGGTGCCGGGGCCGACCCGCGAGGCGACCGCGGTGCTGATGGCGCCGCCGCCGAAGAGCAAGGAGGAGTACTTCGTGCGCTTCGGCCAGACCTGGAAGGTGCTGCGCAACGGGTCGTTCCCCGAAGATGAGGCGCTCGATCCCGAGCGCGCGCGGCGCACCTTTGAGCGCGGTCTCAATCCGGAGGGCGTCGGCCGCCAGCTGCGCGCCATCCTCGCCTCCGGCAGCCGCAAGGAGCGGCTGCGCAGCGTCAAGGCGCCGACGCTGGTGATCCACGGCACGGTCGATCCGCTGGTGCATCCGGAAGGCGGCAAGGACACCGCAGTCTCGATCCCCGGCGCAAAGCTTCTGATGGTCGAGGGCATGGGTCATGCGCTGCCGATCCCGATGTGGCCGCAGATCATCGACGCGATCGACAAGCACGCGCATGGGGTGGCAGTGAAGGCGGCGTGAGGCAGGTATCTTCCGGTGACCATGTGAGCCGAGGGTGCGTTCTTCCGGCTGGCGCGCGCAGGCTGTAGACACGCCATGCACCGCGCAGATCGCGCGCCATCAGCCACCGGGAGTCATCAGATGAAGACCCTTCTCCGGCCGCGGACAGCCGTCGCCGCTCTCTTCCTCGCGCTCGCGTCTTCCACCGCGATGGCCGCCACCAGCGACGCGCAGCAGGAAGCCAACCGCAAGGCGGTGCTGGCCTTCTACGAGAAGGGGCTGAACCAGAAGGATGCCGACGCGGCGCTCGCCTATGTCGGCAACCGCTATGTGCAGCACAATCCCGGCGCGGCCGATGGCCCCGAAGGCTTCCGCAAGTTCATCGGCTTCCTGCGCGAGAAGTTTCCGAACTCGCATAGCGAGATCAAGCGCTCCTTCGTCGATGGCGACTACGTGATCCTGCACGTCCACGCCGTGCGCGAGCCCGGCACCCCCGGCAATGCGATCGTCGACATCTTCAAGCTCGAGGATGGCAAGATCGTCGAGCATTGGGACGTGGTGCAGCCGGTGCCGGAGAATCCGGCGAACAGCAACACTATGTTCTGAGGCTCCAAGAGCACAGGCGATAGCGAGACAAAAGTCTGACGTCGCCCTGGCGAAATCCAAAGACGACGCGTCGCCGTCAATCCCGTCATCCTGAGACGCGCGCAAGGGCGCGCTCTCAGGGTGACGGGTTGAGGACGCGGGATCGCGGAGCCGGACCTACCGACTGCGACCGAGCCATCGCTGTGTCGGGAACAGCTGCACCTGCCAGCGCCGCGCCGCGGCACCCCACACGCCCCTCGGCATGAACAGCATGATCAGGATGGCGAGCGTGCCGAGCACGACGAGATACAGGCTGCCATACTGGGCGAGCCAGGTGACGAGCCCCCACAGCAGGAGCACACCGACCATCGGGCCCTCGATGGTGCGCACCCCGCCGATCACGACGATGAAGATGACATAGGCGGTCCAGTCAGTGACGCTGAAGGCGGCGTCAGGCGAGATGCGCGCCTTCTGCAAATAGACCACGGCGCCGACCATGCCGGTGGCGAAGGCGACCGCGATCCACAGAACATGGCGAATCCTAGCGGTGCGCACGCCGACGCTGCGCGCCGCGGCCGCGTTGTCCCGGCTTGCCGCCAGCGCGAGGCCGTGGCGCGAGCGGATGAAGGCGTAGATGCCGAGCGTGACCAGCACGGCGAGCAGCAGCGCCAGCCAGTAGACCAGCACGTCGCGCGCGGCCGCCGGCCGCAATCCGAGCAGCGCCTGCACCGCCTTCAACCCGACCATCTGCGACAGTTCGCTCGGCGAGATCGACATCCCGGTGCCGCCGCCGAGCGACTTGAACTGGGCGCAGATCAGCCGCAGCGCTTCGGCGGCAACCCAGCTGCCGATCGCGAAATACGGCCCCTCCAGCCGGAACAGCAGCGGGCCGAGCACCGCCGCGACCAGCGCCGCGAACAGCCCGGCCAGCGGGATCGCCGCAACGGGATCGAGCCCGGCCATCACGATGCCGGCGAACAGCGCATAGGCGCCGAGCCCGACAAACGCCTGCTGCCCGACCGACACCAGCCCGCCCCACCCGGCCAACACGTTCCAGAGCTGCGCCAGCGTCAGCATAGTGAAGACGAAGATCAGATCCTGGATCAGGTTACGTGATGCGATCGCCGGCAGCGCGGCAAGCACCACGACCAGCGCGATACCGGCGACGGCCGCACCGCGCGACAAGCGCGTGCCGACCCGAACTCGCCACACCGGCGCTTCGACCGCGCGCTGCTCCCGGCTTGTCGGGATATTGATGCTCTCGACGCTCATGTCCGCCTCGCCGGGAAAAGCCCACGCGGCCGCACCATCAGCACGGCAAGGAAGGCGAGATGGCCGGCCAGGATCTGCCACTCCGGATTGATCCGCCCGCCGATCGCCTGTGCGAGCCCGAGCACGATGCCGCCGGCCAGCGTCCCCCACAGGCTGCCGAGCCCGCCGATGATCACGGCCTCGAACGCATAGAGCAGCCGCGCCGGGCCGATCGACGGATCGAAGCTGGCGCGGATGCCGAACACGACAGCGGCGATCACCGACACTGCGAGCGAGAGCCCGACCGCGATCGCATAGACATTGCGCTCGTTGACGCCCATCAATTGCGCGATCGCGGGATTGTCGGCGGTGGCGCGGAAGGCGCGGCCGAGCGAGGTGCGATAGAAGATGAGCTGGAGCAGCGCGACGGCGGCGATCGCCGTCACCAGCGCCGTCAGCGGCGCGAGGCCAACGCTCAGGCCAGGGACCAGCGTCACCGACGAGGATTCGAACGCGCCGGCCTGCAGCCGGCGGCTGTCGGCGCCATAGCCGAGCAGCAACCCGTTCTGGATCACGATCGACAGGCCGAAGGTGACGAGCAGCGGCGGCAGGATGTCGTCGCCGAGCACCCGCTCCAGCACCAGCCGCTGCAGCACGAAGCCGAGCACGAACATCGTTACGACCACCAGCAGGGCTGCGGCCGCAAGCGGCAGGCCGAGCGCCGTGGTCGCGCTCAGCACCAGATAGGCCGCAAGCAGGATCAGGTCGCCATGGGCCAGATTGACCAGGCGCATGATGCCGAAGATCAGCGACAGGCCGAGCGCGAACAGCGCATAGACGCCGCCGAGCAGCACACCCTCGATGATGGTATCGAACCCGCTCATGGCGCCCTCATGCTCCGAAATAGGCAGCGCGGATCGTGTCCTGATCCACATCCTTTGGCCGTCCGCTCAGCGTCACGCGCCCCTCCTGCAGGCAGTAGAAGCGATCGGCGGCCCGCAGCGCGCGGGCGATGTCCTGCTCGACCAGCACGACCGCGGTGCCGCCCGAGCGGATCTGCGGCAGCATGCGGTAGATGTCCTCCACCACGATCGGCGCGAGGCCGAGGCTGATCTCGTCGCACAGCAGGACCTGTGGGTTCGACATCAGCGCGCGGCCGATCGCGACCATCTGTTGCTGACCGCCCGACAGCGCCGTGACGGCAGCGCGCCGCCGCTCCTTCAGCACCGGAAACATCCGGTAGACCGCCGCGAGATCCCACGGAGTTGTTCGTTCGCCGCCGTAGGCCCCGATCAACAGGTTCTCCTCGACGCTGAGCGAGGGAAACAGCTGGCGGCCCTCGGGAACCAGCGCAAGGCCGAGCCGCACGATGCTGGCGGCAGATGCATCACCGATCGCCCGCCCGCCGAGGCGGATCGCATCGGAACGGTTCTTCACGAGCCCGGCCAGCGACTTCAGCATGGTCGACTTGCCGGCGCCGTTGGCGCCGATCACCGCGACCGCCTCGCCCTCCGCCAGTTCGAAATCGATGCCGAACAGCGCCTGGAAGTCGCCGTAGAACGCATCGAGCGCGGAGACATTGAGCAGCGCGGTCATGCCGGCACTCCCATGTAGATGGTCTCGACCTCGCGCGAGCGCATCACCTCGACTGGTGCGCCTTGCGCGACGATCTTGCCGAAGTTCAGCACCACCAGCCGCTGCACCACCGCGAGCAGCGCGTGCACCACATGCTCGATCCAGATGATGCCGACGCCTTCGGCGTGGATGGTGCGGATGGTCTCGACCAGTTCATGACATTCGGCATCGGTGAGGCCGCCTGCGATCTCGTCGAGCAGCAGCGTGCGCGGCCTGGTGGCGAGCGCCCGCGCCAGCTCGAGCCGCTTGCGATCGAGCAGCGGCAGGCTTCCCGCCAGGCGATTGGCCTTGGCTTCAAGGCCGGTCAGATCAAGCATGCGGCCGCAATGCTGGACCGCATCGGCCTCCGAGAGCCCACCGCCGAATTGGGCGGCGACCGCAAGGTTCTCGAACACCGAGAGGTGATCGAACGGCTGCGGGATCTGGAACGAACGCCCGATGCCGGCGCGGCAGCGTGCCTCCGGGGCGAGAGCCGTAATGTCGACGCCGTCGAGCACGACGCGGCCGGCATCCGGCCGCAACAGTCCGGTGATCAGGTTGAACAGCGTCGATTTGCCGGCGCCGTTCGGCCCGATCACGCCCAGCGCCTCGCCGGAGGACAGCGTCAGATCGATCGCGTCGGCAACGACGATGGCGCCGAACCTCTTCGAGACGGCATGGAGTTCGAGCATGGTCGCTCACCGCATCCATTTGCTTCGAGGAGATGCGCGGGTGGTCCGCGCATCTCCGATGAACAATTCGTCCGGAACGCGCTTGCTAGCTCAGCGCCTGCATGTCGCCGCCGAGCGGGATCTGCGGCGCCAGCTTGTTGTCCGTGATCACCATGCTGTACTTGTCGCCGTTGAGCCGCCATTGGCCGCCGACCAGCGGCGTCTTGGCGATGTTCTTCGCCGCGAACGGCGGCACCGCGCTGGAGCCGAACGCGACCTGGCCCACGATGGTGTCGAGCTTGGTGGCGCCGATCGCTTTCGCCAGCGCCGCGCCATCGGCCGGATCGCCGGAGCGCTTGATCGCATCGATCGCGACCTCGAACAGCGAATGCACGAAGCCGATCGGCTGGGTCCATTGCTTGCCGGAGGCCTGCTCATATCCCTTGGCGAGATCGGCTGCGCTGACGCCGCTGAGGCTCGACTTGTAGGGATGCGTCGGCGTCCACCACACTTCGGTCGAGATGTTGTTGCCGCCCTTGCCGAGCGCCTGCACCGACGCCGGGAACAGCAACGCCTTGGCGACCGAGACGACTTTCGGCTTCAGCCCCTTCTGCCGCGCCTGGTTCCAGAACGTGGTGAAGTCCGGCGGGATGATCACGCCGGTGATGATCTCGGCATCGGCCCCTCGAAATGCGGCGATCTGGGAGCTGAAATCATCGGTGAGATTCTGGAAGCGGCCGGGATCGGTCAGCTTGAAGCCTTGCTTGGCCATGACCGGCGGGAAGCCGATCGTGGTGTCGCCCCAGGCATTGCCGTCGGCATCGTTCGGAAACAGCGCGCCGACCGACTTGTTGGTTGCGACCTGGCTCCACATGCTGGTGAAGACGCCGATCACGTCCTCGAGCCCCCAGAAATAATGGAAGGTGTAGTCGAACGGCTTCCAGCTCTTGGGGTCGCCCGGATTGGCCTGCCGCCCGATGAAATTGGTCTGCCACGGTGCGACAGTCGAGATGCACGGCACCTGCTCGAGCTCGCACTGCGTCGCCACCGGGTTGTTGGTCTCGGGCGTGGCGCCGACCACGATCAGGCTGACATTGTCGCGGGTGATCAATTCCTTGGCGACTTCAGCGGCGCGGTTCGGGTTCGACTGGCTGTCTTTCGTCACCACCTCGACCGGATAGGTCTGCGATCCGACCTTGACGCCATCCTTGATGAACTTTCGGAATTCGCCGAGCACAAAATCGTCGGCTTCGGCGAAGGCAGCCAGCGGGCCACTCTTGGGCGAGACGTAGCCGATCCTGATCGGCTTGTTGGCCGCGCGCACGGCCGGCGCGAACAATGTGGTCGTGCCTGCGGCGGCGAAACCGCCGGCGATACCCTGCAGCACGCGGCGGCGATCAAAAGACATGACGTTCAAATGGTCTTTGGTCATTTTCCCCTCCCTTGAGGCAAGCCGGTTTCAAGCCGGCTGCCGTTCATTCTGTTTTTGAAAAATTGCCGGCGTCGCGCCGCATCACGCGGCTGCGACGGACTTCGTCTGCGCCTTCGCGCTGCGGCCGAGGATCTGGCCGAACACGTCGAGCAGCACATCGGAGGCGTCAGCCGCCGCCTCCTTGGCGCGCCAGGCGACATACATGTCGGGACGCACCAGCACGCAGCCGTCCTCGTCGACCTCGCTCTGGCGATACCAGTCCGCATAGATGTCGAGCGCATCGCAGCCTTGCGGGCCGATGGTGACGACGTCGACCGGCAAGCCGTAGGCCTTCTCGACCGCGGCGGCAGCCGCCTTCCAGCCGTCGCCGCCGATCCCGGTAAGCAGCGTGAAGCGGCCCTTGCCGGTGAGATCGAGCGTCGACTTCCGCTCGCCCTGATGCTCGACCCAGACATGCGGCAAATGCGCACCGGGCCAGGTGGTGGCCTGATAATACAGCTCGTGGTCGCGGGTGAACGCCGGCATCGGCGTGCCGTCGGACACCACGGCGGTCGAGCCGTAGCGCTGGTTCATCTCGACGCCGTGACAGTTGAACTCGTAGCTCTTGTTGGCGATGGCCTCATAGAGCTTCTTGCGGCGCGCCTTGCCCTCGGCGGTCGGCGCCTTGCGCGCTGCAATCGCCTTGCGCGCTTCAGCCGGATCGGTCGAAGCCACGAGCCCCACCGCCTCGAAGATCGGCGGGAAGTCGCCGATGCTCTTGTTGGCGCGGGTCACGATCTGCTTGCCTACCGGCTGGCGCTCGGCCGAATAGGTTTCCAGCAGCGACGGCGCCGCGTGGCCCTCGAGCACCAGCTTCAGCTTCCAGCACAGATTGAAGGAATCCTGGATCGAGGTGTTGGAGCCGAGGCCGTTGGTCGGCGGATGGCGGTGCACGGCGTCGCCGACGCAGAACACGCGGCCCGACGCGTAGTGGCCGGCATACATCTCGTTCACGGTCCAGGTCGAGGTGGAGCGCACCTTGACCTCGAGCGTCTCGTCGCCGACGAGATTGCGCACGATCGAGATCGCCTCGTCATCAGAGAGCTTGCGCTCGCCCTGCTCGATGTCGTAGCCCCAGATGATCAGCCATTCGTTCCACGGCCGCACCATGCGGATCAGGCCGGCACCGATGCCGCCGATCTCGGCGCCGGGCTGCAACACCCAGTACAGCACGCTCGGCCGGTGCGCGACGTACTTGCTCAAATCCGCCTGCACGATGATGTTCATGCTGCCGGCGCGGCCCATCTGGCCTTCCATCGGCAGCCCGATCACTTCGGCAACCCGACTGCGGCCGCCGTCGGCCCCGATCAGATATTTGGCGCGGATCTGAGTGGTCTCGCCGGACAGGCGATCCTTCACCGTCGCCGTGACGCCGTCGGCATCCTGCACCAGGTCGACGAACTCGGTGTTGAAGCACAGCGAGGTGCCGCGCTGGCCGGCGGCCTCGATCAGGATCGGCTCGAGGAAATTCTGCGGCAGGTCGCAGATGCGAGCTGGACTGGCGAGGTCGTAATCCGCCTTGCGCGAGGGATGATTGCCCCAGGAATACAGCCGGCCGAACTCCTCGCCGGCGAGGCTCTCGCAGAACACGTTGTTGGCCATCAGATGCTGCGGCACGGCCTGCGCCACGGCCTTCTCCTCGAGGCCGAGATCGCGCAGCACCTCCATCGCGCGCTGGTTCGTGATGTGAGCGCGCGGCGTATCGGCCAGCCAGCTATATTTGGTCACCAGGATGTGCTTGACGCCATACATGCCGAGCAGCGCCGCCGCCGTCGCGCCGGCCGGGCCACTGCCGACGACAAGGACGTCGGTCTCAATCGGTTTGCTGGTCATGGTCCTCTCCTTGCTCGTCGTGTTGGTTGCGATCGTCATTCCGCGGCCATCATCGGCTGCGGCACCAGGCCGGCGCCGGGCCGCATCTGGAAATCGTAGGACATCAGGTGCCACGGGCCGGAAACGCGCTCGCCGTTCGGCAGCGCCGGCTCGCTACGCGGCTCGACGCGCGCGATGAGCTCGTCCTTGACGCCGAACACCACGTCGCTGCGCAGATATTCGTCGCCATCGAGGAAGACGTGGGTGATCAGCGGCTCGTAGCCTTCGGCCTTGACCAGGAAGTGCACATGCGCCGGCCGCATCGGATGACGTTTCGTCGCGGCGATGAGATCGCCGACCGGGCCGTCGGTCGGGATCGGATAGCTGCACGGCAGAATGGTGCGGAACGAGAAGCGGCCGTCCGCATCCGTCACGAAACGCGCGCGCAGCGACGGGCCGTGCGCCGCATAGTCCGCCTTCTGCGAATCGTAGAAGCCGTCGTCGTCGGCGTGCCAGACGTCGATCTCGGCACCGGCGAGCGGTTGACCGGCCAGGTCAGTGACGCGGCTCTGCACGAACATCACTTCGCCGTCGATCCCCTCCGAGATATTGGCGCCGTGCGGCGTGACGCGATGCTCGCCGACGTAGAACGGGCCGAGCACCGTGGTCTCGGTGGCGCCCTCGCGCTCACGGTGATTGACCGCATCGACCAGCATCGAGACGCCGAGCACGTCGGACAGCAGGATGAACTCCTGGCGCAGCGGCGTGCAGGTTTGGCCGGTGCGGGTGAGGAATTCGATCGCCTGATTCCATTCCTCGAAAGTGAGTTCGGTGCGACGCACCAGATCATGCAGCGACTTGACCGTCTCCTCGATGAGGAACTTGAGCCGCGTGTTCGGGGTGTTGGCGAAGCTGCTGATCACCTCGTCGGTGAGGTCATGCTCGTTGAAATTGGCCATCGTGTTGTCCTTTGATTTGGAGATGTCAGTGCTGCACGGGCGCATCGCCGCGCCAGGCTGCCGCGATCAGGTCCTGGATTGCGACGCGCTCCACGGGTCTTGGGTTGGCATAGGGATTGCGCACCGCCACCTCGGCAGCGCGCGCGATGCCGTCCTCGGGCATCCCGATGTCGGAGAGCCGGCGCGGCAACGCGAGCTGCCGGGCAAGATCAAACAGGCCCTGCGGGGCGTTGGCGCTGTGCAACGCTCGTGCGACACGGCTCATCGCTTCCGGCGCCGCAGCGGCGTTGTAAGCGGCGGCGTGCGGCAGCACGATCGCGTGGGTTTCGGCATGCGGCAGGTTGAACATGCCGCCCAGCACGTGGCAGAGCTTGTGGTGCAGCGACATCCCGACCGCGCCGAGGCAGACGCCGCACAGCCAGGCGCCGTAGAGCGCGTCGCGCCGCGCTCCGGCATCGGCCGGCGCCGCCATGATGCGCGGCAGCGCGCGCGCGAGCGCGGCGATGCCGTCTTCCGCCATCAGCGAGGTCAACGGATTGGCGTCGGGCGCATAGAGCGCCTCGACGGCGTGGGCGATCGCATTCATGCCGCTGGCGGCGGAGATGTGCGGCGGCAGGCTCACAGTGAGATCGACGTCGTAGATGACGGTGTCCGGCACCAGGTCCTGGGAATGCTGCGTGGTCTTGATGCCGTTGCTGGTTTCGCCAAGGATCGGCGTCATTTCGGAGCCGGCATAGGTGGTCGGCATCGCGATGTGCGGCAGCCCCGTGCGCAGCGACAGCGCCTTGCCGAGCCCGACCGTCGAGCCGCCGCCGATGGCGACGAGCCCGTCGATGTCGCGGGACTCGACGATGCGAAGCGCCTCGTTGGTGACCTCGACCGGCGTATGCATGCGTGCACCGGCAAACAGCCCTGCGAGCCGGTCGCCGAGGCCTGCGCCGAGACGTCGCCCGAGATCCTGCTGCTCGCTTGTGGTCAGCACCAGCGCCCGCTTGATACCAAGGCGCTCGCTCTCCTCGCCAAGCCGCGCCGAGGTGCCGGCGCCGAACACCACGCGATATTGCTGCGAGCAATAGGCAAATGTGCCGCTGCCGGCATCTCCGGCCGCCACGACGGGCGGGCGTACGGCATCAGGCACTGCGATGCTCATGGCATTTCTCCCAAGCCGGCGAACCGGCAGTCTCGTCTTGTTGGGAGAAAGCTAGCGGCCGGCGGCCCCGGCGGGCCTGCACGAAACCGGAGAAAATCTGCACGAAACCGGAAAAATCATCCGCGGGCTCGGGCTAGCGCCCCTGCCCGTCCGAACCGCCGGCCGCGCGCTAGTGGCTGCGGCGGTAGCGCCCCGGCGTCACGCCGGTGAAGCGGCGGAACATGCGGGTGAAATGCTCCTGATGGGAGAAGCCGCAGGCCAGCGCGATGTCGGCGAGGCTTTGCGTCTCGTCAGCAAGCAGCGCCCGGGCGCGCTCGATGCGCAGATTGAGCACGTATTGGTAGGGCGAGATGCCGCTGGTCGCCTTGAACAGGCGTACGAAATACTCGGTGCTGCGGCCGCACAGTTCTGCCAGCTGGTCGAGCCGGATATCGGTATCCAGGTTAGTGTCGACGAATTCGCGGATGCGCGCCATCTGCCGGTTGCTAAGCAGGTTCGGATGCTTGCCGGCCTCCACGCTCGGCTTGTGGAAATTGATCGCGACGAAGCGGTTGGCGATCGCCTGCGCGATCGGATCGACGAACAGCGACGAGGCCGGCAGGCCGCCGGTGATGGTGTCGCCGATCGCCGCGGCGAGATGCTCCAGCACAGAATCCTGATCGCCCAGCATCGGCGCGAGCCCGCCGATCAGACTCGGCGCCCCGTCCCGGCCCGCGAACAGGTCGGAGCGCAGATAGATATGCGTGGATTCCAGCGCCTCGCGCAGCACCACGTTGCAGGCGTGTCCCGCCGGCAAGAAGAACACCCCGCCGCGCGGGATCTGCCGGGCAACCGACTTGCCGTCCATCACATAGGTGATCTCGACCGGGCCACCCCGGTGCAGCACCATCAGATTATCGGACAGCGCGTGGAAGTGCCCGTCAAACGGCCGCTCGCGCTGGACCGAGGCATACGCGGACGACCAGCCGAGCCCCTCGCTCGAGCCGCGGAATTCGGCCTGGAAGCGGTCCAGGATCCCGTGCGTCTCCTGCACCCCAAAATTCGACGTCGGCTGCATCAGACAGACCAAGGGCTCGAGGCTTCGGCGCCGCGAGTGAAACCCAACGGCACTCGCTTTTCAACACAATCCCGGCAGCCTTGCTGCATCGCAATAGCGGCGCTTTCTATTCCTTGACCGCGATCCAGATCACGTGGCGCACGCCGCGGCCGCGGCCGGTGGCACGGACCGCCACCTCATTGACCGCGAACCCGGCGCGGGAGAGCGATTTCGGGAACTTGGCATTTGGACCGGACGACCAGACGGCGAGCACGCCGCCGTGCCGCAAGGCGGCGTGCGCGATCTTCAGCCCGGAGATGTCATACAGCGCGTCATTGGCCTTGCGGGTCAGACCTTCCGGGCCGTTATCGACGTCGAGGAGAATGGCATCGTAGGTGCGCGGATTGCGCTCGATCACATCAGCGACATCCACCTCCTGAACGCTGACGCGCGGATCGTTCAGGCTGTCGCCGAAGATCTCGGCCATCGGGCCCCTCGCCCATGCAACGACCGACGGCACCAGCTCGGCCACCACGATTTGTGCCTCGGCTCCAAGCACGGCGAGCGCGGCCCGCAGCGTAAAGCCCATGCCGAGGCCGCCGATCAGAAAATGCGGCCGTGCAACCTTCTCGATCTTCTTCGCGGCGAGCGTCGCCAGCGCAGCTTCCGAGCCCGACAGGCGGCTGTTCATCAGCTCGTTGGTGCCGAGCATGATCGAGAATTCGCGGCCGCGCCGCATCAGGCGCAATTCACCTTCGGTGCCAGGAATGCGCGCGGTATCGATCTTTTCCCAGGGAATCATGCGGCGGCTTGTAGCATGGGCGGTGGTCGCAAAGCACCTTGCGTAGCCCGGATGAGGCGCTGCGCAATCCGGGACCCGTCGGTTCCGTGCGACACTGGCTCGAGTTACGTTACACGGCTGGGCAAGAATTCGATCGGCTGTTGGAGCACGAGAAGTCTATTTCGCGACCCGACGCGGCGGTCGAGGGCTGCCCGTGAGGGTCTACGCAAAGCAAAGCGGGTTGGCCGAAGACCGCTTCGGGGCGTCCCGCAAAGTTACTCGGGGTAACCATACCCCGAGTCCCATTTAGCCAACGGCGATCCGGGATCATCGTGGGGCATCGTGGTTGTGGCAGCCCAAACCTAGACCATTGTCGATTGTAGCGCTTTGCGCGCACTCCGGGTATAACGCAACCGGGCATTTTTAGAGGGGGACTTGACCGATCATGGCGCGGCGCAAACCGGATGCGTTACCCCACATCGTTCTAAACATTGAAACTGACCAACCGATCGAATTAGGCGATTTTGTCTCCGCATTTTCCTCCATCGCGAGCCAGTACGAGAAGTTTGTGAGGTCGGACTATCCGGAGCTGTCCGGTGACGCCAAGATTTATGTGCGCGAGGTTCGCGCTGGCTCCATCGAAGCCGATCTGATCCCGTGGGCGATGCAGGGCTTGAGCGCGGTCGTCAACGTGATCGAGCAAATTCAAATCGTCGAAAAATTCGTGCGCAACTATGGAGCGGTACTCGGCAAATACCTTGGCGGTTCAAAAGAGCCTGACGCCACGCGCTCGGACCTTAAGGATTTCATAGGCGCCGTCGCTGCCATCGCCAACGATCCAAACGGGCACGCCAAATTACAGGCGATCGCGTATGAGGACGGCAAGAGGCAGATCAAGGCCGCACTCACATTCGATACGTCGCAGGCAAGAGAAGCGCAGCGCCAGATCGAGGACCAGAAGCTCTTGCTTGAATCATCAGCCACCGCCGATCATCGGCGCGTGCTCATGACCTTCAAACAATCCAACGTCAAAGACTCTGCAATGGGCAAGCGAACCGGCGAGCGCGTGGCAATCGAGGATATTTCGCCACGGGATCTGCCGCTGATTTACGCGTCCGAGCTGGCCGAACAGAGGATCAAGCACGAGGTGCGAAAAGTGCCAGTATTGGGCTTCTCGTCGGCGCCTCCACCCTAGTACTTCAGGTTGCCAACGGTAGAGGTTTTGAACTTGCAAACTATGCTCACACCGGTAGTGGTTGGACGATCAGCTCTTTGGCTGGTCAAACTCTCGCAGCGCCGCTCATTTTTGTCTTGATCGCCGTAGTGCGAAACTTATTCAACCGGCGGAAATCAAAGTCGAACGCCAATGCGATTGCGTGGGCGGCCACATTCGCGGCGCTTCTCGTTGGAGTGTTTGCAGCTCTTTTCATCTACGGAGAGATCTTCTTCGCGAGCGATGACGTGATCAGCGGGGAGGCTCGCAAGGCGTTTGTCACCGGCGTTCAATCGTCCTGTGTTCGCAAACAACGCTCGATCAGTCCAACCGCGACAGAGGCACAAGTTCAGGATTACTGTCTCTGCGTCAGCGCAAAGGCGGCCGACGGCACTACGTACAGACAACTTGGGACCGAGCCCGACGCGCGTGCGCTCGCTGATCTGCGGCAAAGGATGGAGGCAGTAGGCAATAGCTGTCGCTGACCTGCGCAAGCCATGACGCCCGGGAAGTAAAGTCAGAGCGGCCTAAGCCACCGCGTCCGGGGCCCGTCGGTCCCGTGTGACTGTCCCGGATTACGCTTCGCTCCATCCGGGCTACGACGGTGTGAGGCTACCCACCTGCCCAGACGTCGAGCACGTATCGGTTCTTGGTGCCCATCTCCTCGATCCAGCGCGCGGCGGCGTCGGCGTCGGCACCGCTGCGCTCGCGATAGATCGACATCAACGTCGCCTTGACGTCGGGCTCCATCTTGCCGCCATCGCCGCAGACATAGACGATCGCGCCCTTCTCGATCAGCTCCCAGACCCGATCCTTCTGCGCGGCGACGAGATGCTGCACATAGGTCTTCGGCCCGTCGGCGCGCGAGAAGGCGGTATGGAGTTCACTGACACCATCGGCCGCGAACGCCTTCAGCTCATCCGCATAGATAAAGTCCTGCTCCGGATGGCGGCAGCCGAAGAACAGCATCGCGGGACCCAGCGTCGCGCCCTGGGCCTTGCGCGCGGCGCGCTCCTGCAGGAAGCCGCGGAACGGCGCAAGCCCGGTGCCCGGCCCGATCATGATGATCGGCACGGCGCTGTCGTCAGGCAGGCGGAAGCCGGCCTTGGTCTCCTTGATGGTGGCGTGGACGGTATCGCCGGCACGGCGGCGCGCCAGATAGTTCGAGCAGATTCCCTTGTAGATGCCGCGCCCTGAGCTCGCAGGCGCTTCCACCACGCCCACAGTCACGCTGCAGCGCTGCGCCTCGCCCGCCGGAGACGACGAGATCGAGTAATAGCGCGGCGCGAGCAACGACAGCATTTCGAGGTAGAGGTGGAACGGCAGCTCGCAGGCCGGATATTCCTCAAGCAGGTCGAACACCGATTTGCGCCTGGCCAGCACCTCGGCGCGGTAGCGCCCGGCGGAAGCCTCGTCGTCGCCGACATAGGCCATCAGCTTCGGCTTGGTCACCGGGCAGCGGGTGTGCTCGGCCATGATCTGGATCTGCTTGCGGGTCGCGACCTGCTGCAATTCGACGAACTCGGTGAGCAGCCGCCCGACCGACACCGCGTTGCCGACCGGCAGTTGCGCGCGGCGGCCGTCCGAGACCTGCAGCCGGATCTGATCGGCCGGCAGGAAGCCGAACCGGCGCGCAACGGAATCGACCAGGGTCGGATCGTTGCGCGGCACCACGCTGAGATGATCGCCGACGCGATATTTCAGGTTCGCCGGCAGCTCGACCTCGATGTGCCGGGTCGAGCGCTCCGACGGATGCGCGCCTTCCTTGTTCTGCAGCTCGTTGTTGGCGAGCACCTTCATCGGCACCGCGCCGCCCTGCGTCACGATGGTGTTGACCGCGCCCTGCGCCACCGGCTCGATCGCGTAGAGCGGCTCGTCCTCGGCGGTGCGGGTGAAATTCCAGTCGATGCCGAATTCCTTGGTCGCGACCTTCGCGGCCTCCGGAAACCATTTCTGGAACTGACCGTCGAGATCGCTGCGCGCATCGCCCTCGCCGCGCGGATAGACGGCGCGGGCGCCATGCTTGGTCAGCTGCTCGTCGATGAAGCGCGGCACCGACTGGTAGGTCGCGGCCCAATCGCTGTTGCCGCAGCCGAACACCGCGTAGCGCACCTTGGCGAAGGCATCCTTCGGCAGATCGGTCTCAAGCCATTTGACGAACTGCGTCGCATTGTCGGGCGCCGCGCCGTTATAGGAGGCGCAGATGATCAGGACGCCGCCCTCCTCCGGCAGCTTGCCGACATAGTCGTCCAGCGGGCCAAGCCGCACCGAGAAGCCATTGATCTCCGACAGATCGGCCATGCGAGTCGCCAGCTCCTCGGCCGAGCCGAGGTTGGAGCCATACAGCACCAGCATCGGCGTGTTGTGGCCGGGGCGCGTGGTCGGCGCGCGCGGTGCCTTCGGCGCGGCCGCAACCGCGCCGGTGCTGCCGGCGAACGCGCCACGCTCCCTGTCGTCGCGCGGCCGCACCTTGATCCTGAAACCGTCGGGCTTGACGGTCAGCGTCTCCTTCAGATGCATCTGGTAGCGATGCACGTCGAGCAGCTTGAAGCGTTGCAGGATCATCCCGATCGCGAGCGCCGCCTCGTGCATGGCAAAGCCGCGACCGATGCAGGCGCGCTGGCCGTTGCCGAACGGCTTCCAGGCATTGATCGGGCGTTTTGCCTCCGCCTCGCGGCTGAAATTCTCCGGATCGAACACGTCGGGGTGCGGGCCCCAGACCGAGGGATCGCGATGCAGCGCCATCACCAGCACGGTGATGAAGGTGTTCTTCTTCAGCTTGTACTTGCCGCCGATCGTCTCGTCGTTGAGCGGCGCGATGCCGTAGGCCGGCGCCGGCGGCCACAGCCGTAGCGCCTCCTTCAGGCATTGGGTGATGTAGGTGAGCTGCGTCACCTGCTGATAGGTCGGCCTCGCATCGACATCCGGACCAAGAACGCGGTCGACCTCCTCATAGGCCTTCTTCAGCACCTCGGGATGCTTCAGCAGCGCATAGATCGTGCATGACAGCAGGCCGCTGGTGGTCTCGTGGCCGGCGATCAGGAAGGTATTGATCTGGTAGCGGATGTTGACGTCGTCGAGCTGCTCGCCGGTGGCGCGATCGACGCCGGTCATCATCGCGGCCAGCATGTCCTTCTTGTCACTGGTCACATCGGTGTTGCCGCGCCGCTCGGCGATGATCTCGTCGACCATCTTGTTCATGAAGCCGACGTCGTCGGTCAGCGTCTTGCGCCGCTTCTGCATCCACAGACCCTCGAGCGGCAGGCCGCGGGTCATCATGATGGTCTCGAGCGAGCGCACCAGCGATTCCACGAAAGGGTGGTAGTCGCGGCGGTAGAACGAATTGAAGCGGTAGTCGAAGCCGCACAGCCCGATGGTGTCGAGGGTCAGCGCCGTCATGTCGTGGACGACCTCGATCTCCTCGTCGGCGTTGAGGCGCTCCCATTTCTTGACCAGTTGCTCGGCGATATCGACCATGCTCGGGTGATACGACTGCATGGCGCGGTTGCCGAACGGCTGCATCAGGATGTTGTGCGCCTTGCTCCAGTTCGGCTCCTTGGTGTCGGCGGTGAACAGCCCGTCGCCGCCGACCGCGCGCACCCGGCGCAACGAGCCGCGCACCGCCTTGTCGAAGCGCTTCTCGTCGGAGAGCTCATCGACCAGATCGTGACCGGAGACGATCACGATCGGCGCGCCCATCATGTCGAGCCAGAAGATCGGTCCGAGCTCCTTGGAGAGCTTGACCAGATGCTGCACCGGCGCGTTCGAATCCAGCGACAGCATGTTGCCGACCACCGGCTTCGTCGGCGGATGCGGGATCGGACTCAGTCTGTTGCCGGATGCCATTGTCGAAGTGCCCCTCACTACGCGCCGTCATCCTGAGGAGCGCGCCCCGCGCGCGTCTCGAAGGATGGCCGCTTGCTCCAGTCCCTCTCATCCTTCGAGGCGCGCCGAAACCGGCGCGCACCTCAGGATGACGTCTAGCCGAATTTTCGCTTACGCCACTCAATCAGCTTGGCGCTGACCTCGTCCGGCTTTTCCTGCTGCGTCCAATGGCCGCTGTCGTGGACCAGATACTTTTCGAGGTCCGGCACCAGCTTCTCCATTCCATCGGCAGCCGAGGGCGGCAGCACCGCGTCGTTCTCGGCCATGATCATCAGCGACGGCACCCGCACATTGTGGTCCAGCCCCGCCGAACGTTCCCAGTTGCGGGTGAAGTTGCGATACCAGTTGATGCCGCCGGTGAAGCCGGTCCTGGTGAAAGTGTCGACGAACACCTTCTTCTCCTCGGCCGACAGGATCGGCGTCCGCGGATCGTGCTTGGCGTCGTAGTTCGCGATCATCTGCGGGAACGCCAGGTTGAGCCGCGCCGAGGCGCCGACGCCGGCGATCGGCTGTTCCTCCGGTGCGCCCGGCGGGCGCGCCGCCGGCTTGCGCATGAAGGCATCGAAGGTCTGTTCCACGCGGCTGCCGAAGATCCGATCGGGCTCGCGCGCCAGATCCTGGAACTGGACGATGTACATCTGGTCGCCGAAGCGCTGGCGGAACAGCGCGATCGGGTCCATCGGCGCGCGGTTCAAATGCGGCGTGTTGACGCCGACGACGCCGGCGACCCGCGACGGATGTCTGAGCGGCATCTGCCAGACGACAAAGCCGCCCCAGTCGTGACCGACGAAGATCGCCTTGTCGATCTTGAGATGGTCGAGCAGGCCGACGAGGTCGCCGGTCAGGTGCTCCATGTCGTACGCCTCGACCGGCTCCGGCCGGTCGGTCGCGCCATAGCCGCGCTGATCCGGCGCAATCACCCGGATGCCGGCCTCGCCCAGCGCCTTGATCTGATGGCGCCAGGAGAACGCCAGTTCGGGCCAGCCGTGGCACAACACCACGGGCGGCGTGTCGGTCTTGGGGCCTGCTTCGTAAAACCCCATGCGAATGCCGTTCGTCTCGGCGAACTGCAGCGGTGGCATGTCGATCATTGCAGGAATTCCTATTCGGCCGCGCCCTTGATGTCGGCAGGCGGAGGCGCGAACGCCGCCTCGAGTACATCGAATTCGAGCGGCAGCATGTCGCACATCACCTGCACATGCGGAATGATGTTGGCACCGACGATGAAGCCGAAATCGAGTTGATCGCGGTAGCTCTGCACAGTGATGTTGAGCGCCACGCCGTGGGTCGAGATCGAAACCGGGAAGATGTGCAGCAGCTCCGCGCCCGCCGCGTACAGCGTCTGCCGCGGCCCCGGTACGTTCGACACCGTGATGTTGGTCGCCGGCGGCAGCACGTTGGAGAGGTCAGATCGGCTGTAGAGCAAGGCCAGAACCTGCACCACGATCGGCGCGCCCAAGAGCGAGATGTTGGAGACCTGCGGCACCAGGGCGCGCAGCGGATGCGACATCTCCTTGGACTTGGTCGACTGCGCGATGATGGTTTCCAGCCGCTTCTTCGGATCCTCGACGTCGGTCGCGATCGAGCAGATCATGCCGAACACCTGGTTGTTGGATTCGGCGTTGCCTTCCTCGCGCAGCGAGATCGGCACGCCGGCGGTCAGCGACTTGTTCGGCAGCGCGCCCTGGCTGATCAGATAGCGCCGCACCACGCCCGAGGCGAGCGCCAGCACGACGTCGTTAAGCTTGCCGCCAGAGGCTTTCGCCAGCGCCTTGGCGCGCGACAGCGAGATCGAGGTGCCGGCAAAGCTGCGCTCCGACGAGATCGCCTTGTTGAGGATGGTCGGCGGCGAGGCCATCGCCTGCAGGCTCTCGCGCGACCTCGGATCGGCGACCTTGGCGACGACGTCGGAGAGGCTCTTGAGCACGGTCGGCATCGAGCCTGCGAACTTCACCGCGCTCTCGATCTGGAACATGGCGTTGTCGAACAGGATCGAGCCGAGGTCGCTCTTGCCGGAGCGCGGCAGCTCCAGGCTCTTCTGCGCGGCGGCGGCCGCCTCGAACGGCTGGGTCCAGAGCTGCTGATAGGCGTCGATCAAGTTGGCCGCGATGTCGCGCGGCTCCTGCGCGACCTTTTTCGCGCTCGGCGGCTCGATCTGCCGCGGCACCGGCGTCAGGTCATAGATCATGCTGGTCAGCGCCGCGCCGGCGCCACCGTCGATGCAGGCGTGGTGCATCTTGGAATAGAGCCCGATCTCGTTGTCCTTCATGCCCTCGAAGACGTAGAACTCCCAGAGCGGGCGGGCGCGGTTCAACAGCTTGGCATGCATCCAGCCGACGATGCGCTCCAGCGTGGCGCGGTCGCGTGGCGCAGGCAGGCTGGCGCGGAAGATGTGGCGGTCGATGTCGAACTGATCATCCTCGACCCAGGACGGGTGGTCGATGTCGAGCGGCGCCTTCTGCAGCCGCGCCTTGAGGATCGGCGCGACGTGCAGCCGCGAGGCGATCATCGCCTTGAACTCCTCGAAGAAGTCGCCCTTGTAGCCGTCGGGCAGCCGGAAGATCGCCATGCTGCCGACATGCATCGGCATTTCCGGCGTTTCCAGATACAGAAACGATGCGTCCAGCGAGGACAGCTTCTTGGCGTCGCTCATGATTTCCTCCCGAGAGCCAACTCACGCGGGCGCCTTGGCGGCGCTTCTCGTCGTTCAGTCAGGATAGTGCCTGTTCTGCCGGCCCATAGGCAATGGCAAAGGGGCCCGAGCGGTCAAAATGCCGGAACTCCCCTTCCGGCTGTGCCAGCCGGTCCGCGATCGCCCACAGCGCTGCGGGGTTGACGCCGAGGCCGAGATGGCTGGCGAAATGCACCTCGATGTTCTCAGCGGTCGCCGACGGCCGCACCCGTGAGGTCCGCCAGTTCACGATGCCGTCGGTGCGGGAATAGATCGAGGTTGCCGGCACCGGCATGTCGCCGGCGATCGCCGCGCGGATTTCGGGAATGGCGTCCACCCCCTCGCCGGACAGCAGCTCGTACAGCCGGGTCGCGTTGGTGGCGCGGATGTCGTCGGCGAACGGGCTGCCGAGCGTGATGATGGAGCGCACCAGCTCGGGCATCTGCGACGCCAGGTCGCGCGCATAGACGCCGCCGAGGCTCCAGCCGACGATCGAGACCTTGCGCCCCGACGCCTCATGGACCCGTTTCAGCAGGTCGCGCAGCGCAGTCCGCCTGCTGGAGATCCCGCCGAAATTGCGGCCCATGTTCCAGGCGTAGGCGTCATAGCCGAGCTCCTTCAGATAGCGCCGCATCGGCGCCATCGAAAGGTCGCTGGCGAGGAAGCCGGGCAGCGCCAGCACCGGATGACCGTCGCCCTTCGGCGCCTGCATCAGCAGCGGCGACAGCAGCAGGCTCGAATTCAGCTCGAGCACGCCGCGCGCTTCCGCCAGCATCAGGAACAGGCTGGGTGGGCGCAATCGGCGTTCGGCCGCATCAACGCTCCCTTTCGCGGCCGCCACTATTTCTTATCCTTCTTGGCCAAGCCGCCGAGGCCGGCCATCGTCACGAACATGTCCTGGAAGCGCTCGGCGAGCTTGGGATCGAAGGTGAACCAGCTTTGCATCAACGCTTCCGGCGAAACCTTCTCGATGTTCGACATCATCTGCTGCTGCAGCCTGTCCATCACCGCGTTCTGCATCGGTGCCACGTCCGGCAGACCGAAGAACTGGCGCGCTTCAAGGGGCGTACAATCTATCTCGACGTTGACCTTCATATCCGCCTCCTCAAATGCGCCTGGCCCGCCTCAGTATCGCCGGGACCGGGCCGGTCACGCAAGCGAGCCGTACCTGCCCCGATGTCCAGTCGGCCTCAATCATCCGTTATGGTCAACCAAACCGTTTGGAACGGCGGCTTCAAACCGTTTGGCGCGACCGGCATCAGCCTGGCTCGTCGGCGATCAATCCCGTGACCGGCGAGCGGCACTCCGAAAGTCGAATGTCACGCGCCCGCACCAAGCGCCTACTCTCCTTGCGCATTCATTGCGCTGCACCCGCGCGAACCGATTAACCCTTTGGGAAATCGCGCTTGCGCGGCCGGCAAACTCTGGCAACATGCATCAATAATACCAGCCGGACAAAGCAGCCGGCGGACAAAAACGGGGACGCGGGATCACATGTCGGTACGTTGGAGTTTGTTTGCGGCGGCTGCCGTCGCGCTGGTCGCCTTTGCCTTGCCGGCATCGGCCCAGACGCTGAAATACGCCAATCAAGGCGAGCTGAAGTCGCTGGATCCGTACACGCTGAAGGAAACCACGACGATCGCGCACCACGCGCACGTCTACGAAGGCCTCACCGCGCGCGACAAGGACCTCAAGATCATTCCGGCGCTGGCGGAAAGCTGGGAGACGCTGAGCCCGACCAAATGGCGCTTCCATCTGCGCAAGGGCGTGAAATTCCACAATGGCGACCCCTTCACCGCCGACGACGTGCTGTTCTCCGCCGACCGCGTCCGCGCCAAGGGCTCCAACTTCCTGAGCAACGTCCCGGCCGACGCCAAGTTCACCAAGGTCGACGATTACACCGTCGACGTGACGCTGGACTCGCCCAATCCCATCCTGACCTCGCAGTGGGATAGCTGGTACATCATGGACAAGAAGTGGAGCGAGGAGAACAACGCCGTCGCACCGACGCCGGCCTCCGCGACCACGCCGAGCTACGCCGCGCTGCACGAGAACGGCACCGGTCCCTTCACGATCGAGAGCCACCAGCCCGGCGTGAAGACCGTGTTCAAGGCATTTCCGGGCTATTGGCGCAAGCCCGAGCATAATCTCAAGGAGATCATCTTCACCCCGATCGGCTCCGACGCCACTCGCGTCGCCGCGCTGCTCTCGGGCGAGGTCGATGTCATCGAACCGGTTCCGCTGCAGGACATCCAGCGCGTCAATTCCAGCGGCGTCGCCACCGTCATGACCGCGCCGGAGATCCGCACCATCTTCATCGGCATGGATATGGCGCGCGACGAGCTGCTGTACTCCAACATCAAGGGCAAGAATCCGTTCAAGGACATCAAGGTCCGCGAAGCCTTCTACAAGACGATCGACGTCGACCTGATCAAGACCCGCGTGATGCGCGGCATGTCGACGCCCTCGACCCTGATGATCGCGCCCGAGCTCTATCCGCTGTCGAAGGAGTTCACCCGGCCGAAGCTCGACCCGGAAGGTGCCAAGAAGCTCTTGGCCGAGGCCGGCTATCCGAACGGCTTCGAAGTCACGATGGATTGCCCGAACGACCGCTACGTCAACGACGCGGCGATCTGCCAGGCGGTGGTCGGCATGCTGGCCCGCATCGGCATCAAGGTGAACCTGCTGGCGCAGCCGAAGGCACAGTATTTCGGCAAGGTGCTGAAGCCCGGCGGCTACCAGACCTCGTTCTTCATGCTGGGCTGGACGCCCGCGACATCAGACTCGCACAACGTGCTGCACGACATCCTCGGCTGCCGTGACGATCCGAAAGATTCGACCCGGGGCGAGGCCAATCTCGGCGGCTATTGCAACAAGGAAGTCGACGCGCTCACCGACAAGGTCCTGATCGAGAGCGACACGGCCAAGCGCGACCAGTTGATCAAGCAGGCCTACGAGATCGTCATCAAGGATTACGGCTACATTCCGCTGCATCAGCAACCGCTGGTGTGGGGCGTGTCGAAAAAGGTCAAATTGACCCAGCGCGCAGACAACCAGGTGCTGCTCTACTGGGCGACCAAGCAAGGTGAATAGTGGTTGCAGCGAATTGGGTCCCGGAAGCGCAGGCTTCCGGGACCTCTCGGTTTTCGGCCGCGCAAAGCCGCGCGCGCCGGATGCCAAAAGCAGTGAAAGGTAGAGATGCTCGCTTTCACTCTTCGCCGCGTGCTGCAGGCGATCGGCGTGATGCTCGCCGTAGGCGTCATTGCGTTCGCAATGTTCCGCTTCGCCGGCGATCCGGTGAGCCAGATCGTCTCGATCGACACCTCGGCCGCGCAGCGCGCTGAAATCCGGCGCTCGCTCGGCCTGGATGATTCCGTACTGGTGCAGTTCGGCCGCTACTTCATCAATGCGCTGCAGTTCAAGTTCGGCGTGTCCTACCAGTTCCGCCTGCCGGTCTCATCGTTGCTGGCGGAGCGCCTGCCCGCGACGCTGGAGCTTGCGATCTGCGCCACGCTGTTCGCGATGGTCGCCGGCATCCTGATGGGGGTCTATTCGGCGCTGCGCCGCGACACCGTGCTCGCCAAATTATTCCAGGCCGTATCGCTGGTCGGCATTTCGTTGCCGACCTTCCTGATCGGCATCCTCCTGATCTATCTGTTCGCGGTGACCTTGGGCTGGCTGCCCTCCTTCGGCCGCGGCGAGGTGGTGAAGCTCGGTTGGTGGACCACCGGGCTGCTCACCGTCTCGGGCCTGAAGGCGCTGATCATGCCGGCGATCACGCTCGGATTGTTCCAGATGACCCTGATCATGCGGCTGGTGCGCGCCGAAATGCTGGAAGTGCTGCGGACCGACTATATCCGCTTCGCTCGCGCGCGTGGGCTGACCACGCGCGCGATCCATTTCGGCCATGCGCTGAAGAACACCCTGGTTCCGGTGATCACCGTCGCCGGCCTGCAGTTTGGCTCGGTTATTGCTTTCTCGATCATCACCGAAACCGTGTTCCAATGGCCGGGCATGGGACTTCTGTTCGTGCAGGCCGTGCAGAATGTCGATATCCCGATCATGGCCGCGTATCTGTTGATGGTCTCGCTGATCTTCGTCACCATCAATCTCGTGGTGGACATCCTCTACACCGTGGTCGATCCGCGCTTGCGCTCGACCATCGGCCGCGCGACGTGAGGGGCTGACCGATGTCCGACGCCGTCGTCCCCCATCGCTCCGAAGATCACCCGCAGGCACCTGCTGCCGGCTGGTTCAGACGCGCGCTCGACAGCGACATCCTCTATTCGTTCCGCCGTTCCAGGCTGACGATGGTCGCCGCGGTGATCACGCTGTTGTTCTTCCTGCTGGCGATCTTTGCGTCATGGCTTGCGGTGCAGAACCCGTTCGATCCGGCGCAGCTGCAGTTGATCAACTCGCGGATCGCGCCGCTATGGACCGCCGACGGCCAGAGCCCGTTCCTGCTCGGCACCGACGAGCAGGGCCGCGACGTACTCTCGGCAATCCTCTACGGCCTGCGCATCTCGCTTGCGGTCGGAGTTGCCGGCGTGGTGTTCGCCGGCGCGCTCGGGATCGCCCTCGGGCTGGTCGCCGGTTATTTCGGCGGCGTGGTCGACAGCGTGATCATGCGGATTGCCGACGTCCAGCTCACCTTCCCGGCGATCCTGATCGCGCTCCTGGTCAACGGTGTCGCCAAATCGCTGCTCGGCAACCGGCTTGACGAGATGAGCACGTTCGGCGTGCTGATCATCGCGATCGGCCTCAGTTTCTGGGTGCAATATGCCCGCACCGTGCGCGGCTCGGTGATGGTCGAGAAGAACAAGGATTACGTGGCGGCGGCGCAGCTGATCGGCCTGCCGGCGCCGAAGATCATGCTGCGGCACGTGCTGCCGAATACGATGGGCCCGATCCTGGTCATCGCCACCATCAACCTCGCGCTCGCGATCATCACCGAGGCGACGCTGTCGTTCCTCGGCGCCGGCATGCCCGACACCATGCCCTCGCTCGGCACCCTGATCCGGATCGGCAACAATTATCTATTCGCCGGCGAATGGTGGATCGTCGCCTTCCCGGGCATTGCCCTGGCGGGCCTGATCCTCTCCATCAACCTGCTCGGCGACTGGCTGCGCGACGCATTGAACCCAAAGCTCCGATGACCCAGCCTGTTCTCTCCGTGCGCAATCTCGAGGTGGAATTCGTCACCCGCCGCGCGATCTTGCGCGCCATCAACGGCGTGTCGTTCGACATCGCCAAGGGCGAGGTGCTCGGCGTCGTCGGCGAGTCCGGCGCCGGCAAGTCGGTCACCGGGCTTGCGGTGATCGGGCTGATCGATCCGCCTGGTCGTATCTCCGGCGGCGAGATCGAACTATCGGGCACGCGGATCGACCATCTGCCGCCGGAAGAGATCCGCAGAGTCCGAGGCAAGCGGATCGGCATGATCTTCCAGGATCCGCTGACCAGCCTCAATCCGCTCTACCGGATCGGCGACCAGATCATCGAGACCATACGCACCCACACCAATTTGAGCGAAAGCGCTGCGCGCCGGCGCGCTATCGATCTTCTGGCCGAGGTCGGCATCCCTGCGCCGGAAAAGCGCATCGACGGCTACCCGCACGAATTCTCCGGCGGCATGCGCCAGCGCGTCGTGATCGCGCTCGCGATCTGCGCCGAGCCCGAGCTGATCATCGCGGACGAGCCGACCACCGCGCTCGACGTCTCGGTGCAGGCGCAGATCATCACGCTGATCAAGCGGCTCGGCCGCGACCACGGCACCGCCGTGATGCTGGTGACCCACGACATGGGCGTCATCGCGGAGACCTGCGACCGCGTCGCGGTGATGTATTCCGGCCGCATCGCCGAGATCGGCCCGGTGCAGGAAGTGGTGCGCAACCCGCTGCATCCCTACGCCAAGGGCCTGATGGGCGCGATTCCGACGCTCGCGGGCGAGGACAAGCGCCTGGTGCAGATCCCGGGCTCGATGCCGCGGCTGTCGGCGATCCCGCAAGGCTGCCCGTTCAATCCGCGCTGTGCGTTTGTGTTCGATCGCTGCCGCGTCGAACGCCCCGAGCCGATCCGGCATGGTGACCAATCGGTCGCCTGCCATCTGTTCGAGCCGGCGAAGGAGACGGCGGCATGAGCGGGACGTTGATCGAGGTCAAGAACCTGCGCCGCGTCTTCGACGTCTCGAAACCGTGGCTCAACCGCGTGATCGAAGGCGGCCATCTCGAATTCCTGAAGGCTGTCGACGGCGTCAGCTTCGACATCAAGCGCGGCGAGACGTTTGCACTGGTCGGCGAATCCGGCTCCGGCAAGACCACGGTTGCGCGCATGGTCGTCGGCCTGCTGCCGCCGAGCTCGGGCGAAGTCGTCATCGACGGCGTCTCGATGACCGACCCGCGGCAGGCCCAGGCGCGCCGCCGGCTGCGCCGGCGCATCCAGATGGTCTTCCAGGACCCTTATGCGAGCCTCAATCCGCGCTGCCGCGTCGCCGCCATCGTCGCCGAGCCGATCCGCGCCTTCGACCTGATCGAGGGCGAGCGCGACATCAAGGCCCGGGTCGG
This sequence comes from Bradyrhizobium sp. USDA 3240, assembly GCF_054063295.1. Classification (NCBI taxonomy): domain Bacteria; kingdom Pseudomonadati; phylum Pseudomonadota; class Alphaproteobacteria; order Hyphomicrobiales; family Nitrobacteraceae; genus Bradyrhizobium; species Bradyrhizobium sp. USDA 3240. Next base: position 7,057,423 of record NZ_JBSSGD010000002.1, on the reverse strand, counting down.
CGAATTGCTCTCGCTGGTCGGCCTGCACCCCGACGACGGCCAGAAATTCCCGCATGAATTTTCCGGCGGCCAGCGCCAGCGCATCGCGATCGCCCGCGCGCTGGCGTCCGAGGCCGAGTTCATCGTCTGCGACGAGCCGACCTCGGCGCTCGACGTCTCGGTGCAGGCGCAGATCCTCAATCTGATGCGCGACCTGCAGGACAAGTTCGGCCTGACCTATCTCTTCATCAGCCACAATCTCGCGGTTGTGCGCCACATGGCGAGCCGGATCGGCGTGATGTATCTCGGCCGCATCGTCGAGATCGCCGAGGGCCGGAAATTGTTCGAGAACCCGCGGATGCCCTACACCAAGATGCTGCTCGGCGCGGTTCCGGACCTTGCGATGTCCGGCCGCCAGCGCATCCCGGTCAAGGGCGAGATCCCGAACCCGATCGATCCGCCGCGGGGCTGCGCGTTCAACCCGCGCTGTCCCCTCGCCTTCGATCTCTGCCGCGAAAAAGCGCCGGAACTGATTGACGGCGTCGCCTGCCACGCCGTCAACAGCCCGGCCGCCGCCGTTCCGGCATGATCACGCGGATGGGAGCGGCCATGTCCACCAAGCGGTTGGCATGCCAGCCCGCCTGTGATCAAGTGCGCGCGCCACAAGACCCAGCCGGAAGCGCAGCCCCATGAGCAACGTCAACCCCGATCCGTTCACCACAAGGCCCGAGATCGAAGGCACCTTCGGTGTCGTCACCTCGACCCACTGGATCGCGACCGCGGTCGGCATGGCAGCGCTTGAGAAAGGCGGCAACGCCTTCGACGCCGGCGTTGCAGCGGCGTTCACGTTGCAGGTGGTCGAGCCGCATCTGAACGGCCCCGGCGGCGACGTCCCGCTCATCGTGCACGACGTCAAGCGCGGCAAAACCGAAGTGATCTGCGGCCAGGGACCGGCGCCGGCGAAAGCCACGATTGCGCATTATCGCAGCGAAGGCCTCGAAATGGTGCCCGGCACCGGCCTGCTCGCGGCCTGTGTGCCCGGCACGTTCGAAACCTGGATGCTGCTGCTGCGCGACTACGGCACGATGAAGCTGCGCGACGTGCTGGAGCCCGCGATCGCCTATGCCCGCGACGGCCATCCGCTGGTCGAACGCGCGTCGGCTACCATCAAGACAGTCGAGCAGCTGTTCCGGAAATACTGGTCCACGTCGGCCGACGTCTATCTGCCCAACGGCGAAGTGCCGAAGCCCGGCACCCTCTTTACCAACAAGAAGCTCGCCGAGACCTATGCACGCATCCTGACCGAGGCGGAGAGCGCCGGTAGCGACCGCGTCGCACAGATCGAGCGCGCGCGGCAGGCATGGTCGAAGGGCTTCGTCGCCGAGGCGATCGACAAGTTCTGCCGCACCCAGGAGGTGATGGATGTCTCCGGCTCGCCGCATCGCGGCGTGCTCTCGGCCGACGACATGGCGCGCTGGCAGCCGACCATCGAAGCGCCGCTGACCTACGATTACGGCCGCTACACCGTGCAGAAGTGCGGCGTCTGGAGCCAGGGTCCGGTGATGCTGCAGCAGCTCGCGCTGCTGAAGGGTTTCGAGCTCGACGGGCTCGATCCCGCGGGCCCCGACTTCATCCATTTGCAGATCGAAGCCGCCAAGCTTGCCTATGCCGATCGCGAGACGTTCTACGGCGATCCGAAGTTCACTGAGATCCCGATCGAAACGCTGCTGTCCGATGCCTACAACAACGAACGGCGCAAGCTGATCTCGAAGGACAAGGCTTCGCTCGACTTCCGCCCCGGCTCGGTCGCAGGTTTCGGCGGCGTCGTGAAGCTGCGGCACGCCGAAGGGCATCGCGAGGCGGTCGGCGCGATGGGCGCGGGCGAACCGACCGTCGGCCGGTTCGGCGAGGTGCGCGGCGACACCGTGCATTTCGACATCATCGACAAGGCCGGCAACATGATCTCGGCGACGCCGTCCGGCGGCTGGCTGCAATCCTCGCCTGTCATTCCCGAGATCGGCTTCTGCCTCGGCAGCCGCGCCCAGATGTTCTGGCTGGAGGAAAACCACCCTGCCTCGCTGGCGCCGGGCAAGCGGCCGCGCACCACGCTGTCGCCGACCATGGCGCTGCGCGACGGCGAGCCGTATCTCTCCTGGGGCTCGCCGGGCGGCGACCAGCAGGATCAGTGGATCACGCAGTTCTTCCTGCGCCATGTCCACGCGAGACTCAATCTGCAGGAGGCGATCGACGCGCCGGCCTGGCACTCCGAGCATTTCCCGATCTCGTTCTGGCCGCGCACTTCGCGGCCCGGCGTGCTGGTGCTGGAGAATCGCGTGCCGAAATCGACCATCGACGAATTGAAACGTCGCGGCCATGTGGTCGAGATTGGGCCGGATTGGTCGGAAGGCCGCCTCACCGCGGCCTCGAAGGTCGGCCCCCGCCGCCGCGCCGCCGCCAACCCGCGCGGCATGCAGGGTTACGCCGCGGGCCGCTAGAGGTTTGGGATGACCTGGTCGATCATCGCCCGCGACAGCGCCACCGGCCAGCTCGGCATCGCGGTCGCGACGCGGTTCTTCGCGGTCGGCGCGCTGGTGCCGCACATTGCGCCTGGGATCGGCGCCATCGCGACGCAGGCGCTGGTCAATCCCTATTACGGCATCGACGGCCTCGCGCTGCTGCGCGATGGCAACAGCCCGCATGAGACAATCGCGGCGCTGCTCGCGCCCGACGGCGGCCGCGAGAGTCGGCAGGTGCATGTCATGGACAGCAAGGGCCGGATCGCCGCGCATTCCGGCAAGGATTGCATCGACTGGTTCGGCCATATCGCCGGCGACGGCTTCTCGATCGCCGGCAACATGCTGGCCGGGCCCGCCGTGCTCGATGAGACCACGCGCGTCTATGCCGCGAACGAGAAGCTGCCGTTCGCAGAGCGGCTGATCACGGCGATGTTCGCCGGCGAGGCGGCCGGCGGTGACAAGCGCGGCAAGCAATCAGCCGCCGTCCTGATCCACGGAACCGAGCAATGGCCGTTGCTCGATCTGCGGGTCGACGACCACGCCGATCCCTTGCGCGAGCTGGAACGGCTGGAAGCAGTCAGCCGCGAGCACTGGGTGCCGTTCCGGGACTTCATGCCGACTCGCGACAACCCGGCCGGAATCAGCGACCGCGCCAGGATCGAGGCCGGCATCGCAGCGGCAACCAAGAGCCGCGAATGACCGCCGGCCCGCTGATCGAGATCGAGGGCCTGCGCGTCACCTTCCACGGCGACGACGGCCGCACGACGCATGCCGTCGACAGCGTTGATCTTTCCGTCGCCAACGGCGCCACACTCGGCCTGGTCGGCGAGTCCGGCTGCGGCAAGAGCGTCACCTCGCTCGCGATCATGGGGCTGTTGCCGAAGCAGTCCGCCGTGGTTTCCGGCGCGATCCGCTTCGACGGCTTCGACCTGCTCGACGTGCCGGATGCGACGCTGCGCGACCTGCGCGGCAATCGGCTCGCGATGATCTTCCAGGAGCCGATGATGTCGCTCAATCCGAGCTTCACGATCGGCGACCAGATCGCCGAGACGATATTGCGCCACCGCGGCGGCTCCCGGCGCGCGGCACGCGAGCGCACCATCGAGCTGCTGCGCCGCGTGCATATCCCCTCGCCCGAGAAGCGCATCGACGAATATCCGCACAAGCTGTCCGGCGGCATGCGCCAGCGCGTGATGATCGCCATGGCGCTGGCCTGCGATCCGCAGCTCTTGATCGCCGACGAGCCGACCACCGCGCTCGACGTCACGCTGCAAGCCCAGATCCTCGATCTGATGCGCGAACTGAAGGCCGCGAGTGGGGCTGCGATCATCCTGATCACCCACGATCTCGGCGTCGTCGCCGAGGTCTGCGACGAGGTCGCGGTGATGTATGCGGGTGAGATCGTCGAGCGCGCGCCGGTCGACGAGCTGTTTGCCAATCCGCAGCATCCCTACACGGTCGGCCTGCTCGGCTCGATCCCGCGGCTCGACCGCCGCACCAGCCATCTCGCCACCATCGAGGGCATGGTGCCGAACATGGCGAACCCGCCGGCGGGCTGCCGCTTCGCCGCGCGCTGCCCGTTCGTGGAAGATGCCTGCACCCGGTCGCCGCCGCCGCTCGTGTTGCTGAGCGCGACCCACGCCTCGCGCTGCATCCGCGCGCCGCTGGAAAGGCTGGTGTCATGACTGCGCTGCTCGAGGTCGAAGGGCTGGTGAAGCATTTCGTCGCCGAACGCTCGGTGTTCGGACGGCCGACCGCTCATGTGAAGGCGGTCGATGGCGTCAGCTTCACGGTCGAGGCCGGCAAGACGCTGGCGCTGGTCGGCGAATCCGGCTGCGGCAAATCCACCGTCAGCCGCCTGGTGCTGCGGCTGATCGAGCCGGACGCCGGACGTATCCATTTCGAGGGCCGCGACCTCCGCACGCTCAATGCCGAGCAGCTGCGCGCGTTCCGCCGCGACGCACAGCTGATCTTCCAGGACCCCTACGCCTCGCTCAACCCGCGCATGACGGTGAGCCAGATCCTGACCGAGCCGCTGGCGCTGCACAATCTCGTCCCGGCGGCGGGCCGCCGCGAGCGGGTCGAGGAGCTGTTGCGCCTGGTCGGGCTCGAGCCGCGCTTTGCGCGCCGCTATCCCCATGAATTCTCCGGCGGCCAGCGCCAGCGCATCGCGATTGCCCGCGCGCTCGCGGTCGAGCCGAAGCTGATCATCTGCGACGAGCCGGTGTCGGCGCTCGACGTCTCCATCCGCTCGCAGATCCTGAATTTGCTGCGCGACCTGCAGGATCGTCTGAAGCTCGCCTACATCTTCGTCTCGCACGATCTGGCCGTCGTGAAGCACATCGCCGACCGGGTCGCCGTGATGAATCTCGGCACCATCGTCGAGACGGCGGAGGCGCAGGCGCTGTTCGCCGCGCCGCGCCATCCCTACAGCCGCGCGCTGTTGTCGGCGATCCCGGTGCCGAAGCCGCGCGCCAGGCGCAGCCGCATCGTGCTGGAGGGCGAGCTGCCGAGCGCGCTCAATCCGCCGTCCGGCTGCCGCTTCCATACCCGCTGCCCCTATGTGATCGCGCGCTGCCGCAGCGAAGTGCCGCAGTTGCGCGAAGATGGCACCGGATATGCAACGGCCTGTCACCGAACGGGCGAGCTGCCCGGCGCGGAGGCGATCGTGCCGTCCGATGGCGGGTTCTCACCGACACTGGAAAAGCTGGTGGCGGCGTTCAATACGGCGGAAGCCCAGGGGCGGCCCGGGGTTATTTCGTAAGGAACAAATGCGCAGGGGATTAAGGGGTTGGCGATGAGATTTTGGCGCTTGGCGGTCCTGATGGCAGCACTCGTGACCTGGTGCGGAACGAGCGCGCGTGTCGAGACCACGCTTCGCATCGGGCTCGCCGAGGATCCCGACATCCTCGATCCTTCAATCGGACGCACCTATGTCGGCCGCATCGTCTTTTCGGCCTTCTGCGACAAGCTGTTCGACATCGACGAGAAGCTGAATATCGTTCCGCAACTCGCGCTGTCCTACGAGAACTCGGCTGACGGCAAGGAGATGACGATCAAGCTCCGGCCGGGCGTCAAGTTCCACGATGATGAGCCGTTCGACGCCGAAGCCGCCAAATTCTCGCTGGAGCGCCATCTGACGCTGCCGACCTCGTTTCGCAAACCCGAACTGGCCGCGCTCGACCATGTCGACGTCGTCGATCCCCTGACCATCAAACTGGTGCTCAAGACGCCCTACTCGCCGCTGATCGCCCAGTTGACCGACCGCGCCGGCATGATGGTCTCGCCGAAGGCGGTGAAGGAAGCGGGCGACAAATTCGGCCTGCATCCGGTCTGCGCCGGACCCTACAAGTTCGTCGAACGCGTGCAGCAGGACCGCATGGTGTTCGAGAAGTTCGGGGACTACTGGAACAAGGACAACGTCTTCATCGATCGCATCGTGTTCCTTCCCATCGTCGATGCTACGGTGCGGCTCGCCAATCTGAAATCCGGCGGGCTCGACCTGATCGAGCGCGTGCTCGCCACCGACATCAAGGACGTCCGCGCCGACAAGCGGCTTGTGCTGTCGACCGCGCCCGAACTCGGTTATCTCGGCCTCACCATCAACATCGGCAACGACAAGAGCAAGGGGCCGCTCAGCCAGTCGGAAAAAGTGCGCCAGGCGCTCGACCTGTCGATTGACCGCGAGGCGCTCAACCAGGTCGTCTTCAACGGAGAGTTCACGCCGGGCAATCAATGGGTCAGCCCGGTCCATCCCTACTATCAGAAGGCTTTTCCGGTTCGGGGACGCGACATTGCCAAGGCCAAGGCGCTGCTGAAGGAGGCCGGTGTCGCGCTGCCTGTCGCCATCGACTACATGGTCCCCAAAGGGGCCGAGAACGAAGCCGTGGCCCAGGTCGTGCAGTCGATGGCGGCCGAAGCGGGCTTCGACATCAAGATCCGCGTGGTCGAATTTGCGACGACTTTCAAGCAGGCCCAGGCCGGCGAGTTTCAGGTGTTTCAGATCAACTGGAGCGGCCGGATCGATCCCGACGGCAATTCCTATGTCTTCCTGCACACCAAGGCGCCGCAGAACGACGGCGGCTATTCCAACGCGGAAGCCGACAAGTTGATGGAAGATGCGCGGCTGATCAACGATCCCGCCCAGCGCAAGGCGATCTACGAGAAGATGACCAAGATCGTGCTCAATGACGAGCCCATCATCTACATCTATCACCGCACGCTTTTGATCGCGCACACCGCCAAGGTCGAGGGTTACCGACAGATGCCGGATGGATTGGTGCGCGTGGTCGGGCTGAAATTGAAATGATGACCGGCCGCATTGGTGCTCTCTCCGCTCCCTCCCCCCTTGTGGGGGAGGGCTGGGGTGGGGGGTGCCACGAACTCGGAGTCCCGTTGGGTTACCCCCCTCCCTGCCCCTCCCCCACAAGGGGGGAGGGAACGGTAGCAGCTCGCCATAGCGTCACACTTCATCTCCCGCCGCGCAAAGATAGACGCCCACCATGCTGAACTTCCTCGCCAAGCGGCTGGTTCAGCTGGTCCCTACGCTGTTCTTCGTCTCGCTCCTGATCTTCTCGCTGCAACACCTGCTGCCCGGCGATCCGGCACTCGTGATGGCCGGCGAGGAGCGCGATCCGGCCGTGATTGAACAGATCCGCCAGCAATACCACCTGGATCAACCGATCCCGGTGCAATACGCCTATTGGGTCAAGGGCGTGCTGATGGGTGACCTCGGCGAATCCCTGCGCAACAAGATGCCGGTGTCGAGCCTGATCGCGCAGAAGCTGCCGGTAACGATGCAGATCGCCGGCATGGCGATCGTGGTCGCCTTTCTGATCGGGATTCCCGCCGGCATCATCTCGGCGGTGAAGAAAGGCACCGCCTGGGATTACGGCGCCAACCTGTTCGCGCTGTGGGGTATCTCGACGCCGAATTTCTGGCTCGGCATCATGCTGATCTTCCTGTTCTCCGTCGAACTTGGCTGGCTGCCGGCCTCCGGCTACGTGCCGCTCAGCGAAAACTGGCGCGCGAGTCTCGCCGCATCCGTCATGCCGGCCTTCGTGCTCGGCAACGCGATCGCCGCGGTCCTGATGCGGCATACGCGAAGCGCCATGCTGCAGGTGCTGGAGAGCGATTATGTCCGCACCGCACGCGCCAAGGGCCTCTCCGAGCGCACGGTGATCCTCAAGCATGCGATGCGCAACGCACTGACGCCGATCATCACGCTCGGCGCGCTCGAGCTCGGCACGCTCCTCTCCGGTGCGGTTCTCACCGAGCAGATCTTCTCGATCCCGGGCTTCGGCAAGCTGATCGTCGATGCCGTGTTCAACCGCGACTATGCCGTCGTGCAGGGCGTGGTGCTGACGACGGCGACGATCTACATCACACTCAACCTGATCGCCGACATCGCCTACATCCTGGTCAATCCACGGCTGAGGGGCTGATCGGATGACCGACGCTGTACTCGTGACATCAGCTGCGCTTGCCGCCGCCGAGACGCTCGAAAGCCCGGCACGGCGCGCTGGGCGGCGGCTGATCCGGCGCAAGGGCGCCGTGCTCGGGCTTGCCGTGATCGCGCTCTTCATCCTGCTTGCCGTGTTCGCGCCGCTGATCGTGCCCTATGATCCGATCGCGACCAGCTGGTCGCTGGTCCGCAAGGCGCCGTCGCTGCAGCACTGGTTCGGCACCGACGAGCTCGGCCGCGACGTGCTCGCTCGCGTCGTGTTCGGCGCCCGCGCCTCGCTGCTCGCCGGCGTGATCTCGGTCAGCATCGCGCTTGCGATCGGCGTGCCGCTCGGCCTGCTCGCCGGCTATCGCGGCGGCTTCATCGACGCCCTGATCAGCCGCATCACCGATGCGATGCTGGCCTGCCCGTTCCTGATCCTGGCGATCGCGCTCGCCGCCTTTCTCGGGCCGAGCCTCGGCAACGCGATGATCGCGATCGGCGTCTCGGCGACCCCGATCTTCATCCGCCTGACCCGCGGCCAGGTGATGAGCGTCAAGGTCGAGGACTATGTCGAGGCGGCGCGCGCCATGGGCAATCCGCGCTGGCGCATCGCGCTGGTCCACATCCTGCCCAACATCCTGCCGGCGCTGCTGGTGCAGGCGACGCTGTCAATCGCGGCCGCGATCATCGCCGAGGCCGCGCTGTCCTTCCTCGGCCTCGGCCAGCAGCCGCCGGCGCCGTCCTGGGGCAGCATGCTCAACGCCGCGCAACGCTTCCTGACCAGCGCGCCATGGATGGCGATCTGGCCGGGGCTTGCGATCTTCCTGGTCGTGCTGTCGTTCAACTTGGTCGGCGACGGCCTGCGCGACGCGCTCGATCCGAAGGCGCGGTAGATATCTCACCGTCATGCTGAGGAGGCCGCGCAGCGGCCGTCTCGAAGCACGACGGCCCGACTGTGGCCGCGCATCCTTCGAGACGCCGCTTCGCGGCTCCTCAGGATGACGGGTCTTGCAGACCGCATCTCTCGATCTAAATCACCACCTCGCGCAACACCCTCCGGCAATCCATCTCGTATTCGAGATCGACCACCGGCGGGCGGCAGAAGTGCCAGGTCAGGCCGGAGCGCGTGGCACCGCGGCGGACCAGCTCGTCGACGATCACGGGATGGATGTCGTGCACGGTGTAGGCCTGCACCGCGGTTGTCTCCTGCCAGCCGAAGCTGAACTCCGCGAGACGGCGCTCCATCTCGCCGGCAGTGAAGCGGACCTTCTCCCGCCATGCGCCGGCGCTGAGATCGCGGTAGCAAATGATGCGGTCGGGATAGCTGGCAGTGCCACTGCGGGCCTCGGCGCCGCCGGCGATCACGAAGGATGGCGACACGCTCGTGCTCGGCCGCGTGAACGAGAAGGCGTGGAACGACGGCTCGGCCGGCGGATCGATCTCGGGACAGACATTGCTGCGCGCCACCGGATTGATGGTGCCGTCGAACAGGCCCCATTCGGCGAGCGTCTTGACGTAGTGCTGGTTAAAGGCGCGGAAGCCGTCCTCGGTGAAAGCCGCCGGCGAACGCAATTCGCAGGCGCAGAACGCGGTCAGCGGCCGGCCGGCGTCCTTGATGTAGGCCGCAATCCGCGCAAAGCCTTCCGCGAGCGGCACCAGGCGATCGAAGCGCACCCGCTCGATCTCATAGCCGGCGTTCGCCTGCGCACCGCTTGAATATTGGAACACGGCCGGAATGAACCGGTAATTGCCCGCCGCAAATTCGCTCGCCATGCCTGTTTCCTCCAGATCTTGTCCGCTTCACCTCTCCCGCTTGCGGGGGAGGTCGCCACGCGCAGCGTGGCGGGTGGGGGCTCTCTCAACGATGCGACTCGTGGAGAGAGCCCCCACCCCAGCCCTCCCCCGCAAGCGGGAGAGGGAGCGCAGCGCCGTCGCGGTTAGCGCTGCCGATCAACAAGGCTATCACGAGACAAAGAAAAGGCGGCAGTGGCTTTCGCCAAGTGCCGCCTTTCCTGCGAGCATGAGCTTGGAGGGCTCAGGTCGGTTTCAGTGCGCCGTCGCGGGCATCGAGTTCGTAGTCGGCGATCTGCTTGGCGCGCTCGGACCGGGCCGCGGCCTGGTGGTCGGTCGCGATCACCGTGTAGACCATCGGCAGCACGAACAGCGTGAACAGCGTGCCGATCGTCATGCCGGTGACGACGACGAGCCCGATCGAGAAGCGGCTGGCGGCGCCGGCGCCCGAGGCGGTGAGCAGCGGCAACAGGCCGGTGACCATGGCCGCCGTCGTCATCAGGATCGGACGCAGACGAATCCGGGCCGCCATCTCGATCGCCGAGCGACGGTCCAATCCCTCCTTGAGCTGCAGTTCGTTGGCGAACTCCACCATCAGGATACCGTGCTTGGTGATCAGTCCGACCAGCGTCAGCAGGCCCACCTGGGTGTAGATGTTCATGGTGGCGACGCCGAAGAACAGCGGGATCAGGGCGCCGACGATCGCCATCGGCACGGAGATCATGATCACGAACGGATCGCGCAAGCTCTCGAACTGCGCCGCCAGCACCAGGAAGATGATGATGATAGCGAACGCGAAGGTGACCAGCAGCTGGCTGCCTTCATGGACGTACTGGCGGGAGTCGGCCAGGAAGTCGTAGCTGAAGCCCGACGGCAGCTTCTTGGCTTCACCCTGCAGGAACTCGACCGCCTGCCCCATCGAGACGCCGGGCATCGGCACGGCCTGGAAGGTCGACGAGTTGAGCTGGTTGTAGTGGGTCAGCGCGTTCGGATCGACGCCGGTCTCGACCGTCACCACGGTCGACAGCCGGACCAGCTGCCCGGTCGCGGTCGGGACGTAGTAGTTGTCGAACGATTCCGGCGCGAGCCGGCTGGCGCGCGGCACCTGCGGAATCACCTGATAGGAGCGTCCTTCGAGGTTGAAGCGGTTGACGTAGTTGCCGCCGAGCAGGGTCGCCAGCGCGCCGCCGATCGACTGCATGGTGATGCCGAGGTCGCTCGCCTTGGAGCGATCGACCTTCACGCGGACCACCGGCTGGTTGAAGTCGAGGTCGCTGTCGGAGACGATGAACAGGCCGCTCTTGCGCGCGGCGTCCTTCAGCTTGTTCATCTGGTCGAACACCTGCTGGAATCCGGCTGTCGACGAGATCACCATCTGCACCGGCAGACCGCCGGGACCGCCGGGCAACGGCGGCAGGCTGAACGCGAACGCGCTGACGCCCTCGATCTTCGACAGCTCGGCCTGCACCAGCGGCTGCAGCGCCTGGGCCGAGCGCTTGCGCTCATCCCACGGCTTGAGCAGCATGCCGGCGAAGCCGCCCTGCGGACCGGTGATGCCGTTCAGGATGAACCGCAGGTCGGTCTCCGGGAACTTCTGGAACTCCTTGTCCATCTTGTCGCCGTAGAAATCGATGTAGTCGATGTTGGCGTATTTCGGCGCCTTGGTCACCGCGAACACGATGCCCTGGTCTTCCTGCGGCGCCAGCTCCTTCTGGATGTGCATGTAGAGGAAGCCGACCAGACCGAGGATGGTCACGGCGAACAGCGCCGTGATAGGGCGGTAGTCGAGCGAACGGTCGAGCTGGCGGCCATAGGCGCGCGTCAACGCGCCGAACACCCGATTGACCAGCCTGGCGAAACGCCCCTCTTCCGCGCTCTTCAGGAACACCGAGCACATCATCGGCGACAGCGTCAGCGCGATCACGCCCGACACGATCACCGAGCCGGCCAGCGTAAAGGCGAATTCGCGGAACAGCGTGCCGGTCACACCGCCGAGGAAGCCGATCGGCGCGTACACCGCCGCGAGCGTGATCGTCATCGAGACGACCGGGCCCACGATCTCGCGTGCACCTTTCAGCGATGCCTGCACGGGTGGCAGGCCCTCCTCGAGATGTCGATGGATATTCTCCACCACCACGATGGCGTCGTCGACCACGAGACCGATCGCCAGCACCATCGCCAGCAGCGTCAGCAGATTGAAGCTGAAGCCCGCGGCCAGCATCAGGATGCAGACGCCGATCAGCGACAGCGGAATGGTGACGACGGGGATGATCACCGAGCGCAGCGACGCCAGGAACAGGAAGATGACGACGACGACGATCAAGACGGCTTCAGTCAGCGTCTTCTGAACCTCGTCGATCGACGATTGGATGAACTTGGTGGAGTCGTAGGCCACCTTCATCTTCATCGACGGCGGCAAATTGCGCTCGAGGTCGGGGAACAGCGCGCGCACGCCCTTCACCAGGGTCAGCGGGTTGCCCTGCGGCGTCGCCTTGATGCCGATGAAGATCGCATGCTCGCCGTTGAAGGCGACGCTGGCGTCGGTCGACTGCGCCGCGAGCTCCACCGTCGCGATGTCCTCGATACGCACGAAGCCGCCGTCCTTCGCCTTCACGATCATTCGCTTGAACTGATCGATGTTCTGAAGGTCGGTATTGGCCGAGACGTTCGAGACGATGAAGAAGCCCTTGGTCTGGCCGGCGGCCGCCTGGAAGTTGTTGGCGGCGATCGCAGCCGCAACGTCGTTGGGTGACACGCCGCGTCCGGCCATCCGGTTCGGATCGAGCCAGACGCGCATCGCAAAGGTCTGGCCGCCCAGGATGTCGGCCGACGCGACGCCGTCGACCGTCGAGAGCACCGGCTGCACGACGCGGGTCAGATAGTCCGAGATCGCCGATCCGGTCAGCTCTTCGCTGGAGAAGCCGAGATACATCACGGCGATGGTGTCGCCGGTCGCCTTGCTCACGACTGGATCGAAGGCTTCCTTCGGGATCAGATATTTGACCGAATTGACCTTGGCGAGCACTTCGGTCAGCGCCTGGTTCGGATCGTGATTGAGCTTGACGTAGACCTGGATCGTCGAGGTGCCGAGCACCGAGTTCGACGTCATGTAGTCGACGCCTTCAGCCGAAGCGACGGCCTGCTCGATCGGCGTGGTGATGAAGCCGTTGATCAGCTCGGGCGACGCGCCGGGATATGACGTCGTGATCGTCACGACGGTATTCGACAGGTTCGGATATTGCCGGATCGGCAGCACCATCGCCGCGCGCAAGCCGATCAGGAGGATCAGCAGGCTAACGACGACCGACAGCACCGGGCGCTTGATGAAAATATCAGTGAAGGCCATCGCCAACTCGATTCGTGTTGTCTGCCGGTTGCGGCAACATGTGGCGGAGGGCCTATCGGCCCCCCGAGTTCAGATGATGAAGATCAGTAGCGCGGCGGCTCGGCCGGAACCGGCGGCTGCGGATCGTTCGAGATCGCAACAGCCATGCCCGATTGCAGCTTGATCTGGCCGACGGCCACGACCCTGTCCCCGGCCTTCAGGCCCTTGAGGATTTGGACGCGGCCTTCGACACGGTTGCCCGTCTTCACGAAGGTGCGGTCCGCGGTCAGGCTGGTCTTGCCGTCCTCGCCCTTCTTCTCGGTGATCAGGAACACCGAGTCTCCGTACAGCGTGTAGTCGACGGCGGTTTCGGGAATGGTCACGACCGGCGGCTTCTCGGGCAGCACGATCGTGGTGGTCGCGAACATGCCGGGCTTGAGAATGCTTTCCGGATTCTGGATCGTCGCCTGCACCCGGATGTTGCGGGTCTCGGTCGCGATCTGCGGCTCGATGGTGGTGATCTTGCCCTCGAAGGTGCGGCCCGGATAGGCGTCGACCGCGACCCGCACGGCCTGGCCGACCTTGATCTGCGAGCTCTGCTTCTCGGTCACGGTCAGGTTGGCGTACAGCACCGACAGATCGGTGAGCGACACGATCTGCGTGCCGGCCGTCAGATACTGGCCGACTTCAACCTGGCGAACGCCGAGATCGCCTTCGAACGGCGCGCGCACCAGCTTCTGCGAGATCAGCGCCTCGGTCTTGGCGATGCCCGCCTTGGCCTGGTCGTAGGTCGCCTGCGCTGTATCAACGGTCGACTGCGGCCCGAACTGACGCGACGCGAGCTGCTTGGCGCGGTCGAGCTGCTGCTCACCCACGGTCGCCTGCGCCTTGAAGCTGGCGAGGTCGCCCTGCTCCGGCGCGTCGAACAGCTGCACCAGCGGCGTGCCCGCCTTCACATGGCTACCGGCGGTGAAATGGATCTCGGTGATGCGGCCCGGCACGTCGGTCGTGACATTGACCTGGTGCACGGCGACGAGATCGCCGACGGCGGTCAGCAGATTCGGAATCACCTCAGTCTTCGCCTCGGCGACCGAGACGTTCGACGGCGGCGGCTTATTGTTGGCGAAGAACTGCGCGATCATGTGGCTGCGGAAGGCGTTGAAGCCGACCAGCGCGCCGACCAGCAGGGCCAGCAACAATCCCACGATGATGAACCAACGCACCAGGCGGACGGGACGCTTGGCTTGCTTCTCCTTGAGCGGTTGCCCCGAGATGTGGCTTTCGGTCTGGATATTCATGTCATGCACTTTCTGCAGTTACCGACGGTCCTGCGCTCGGCGACGGCTGGCGGCCCAAATGAGTTGAAATTGCGGCTTCGGTAAGTCCGATGCCGCGAAGAATGAACTGGCAAAGCTGCCGCTCGGCCGCAGCGGCATCCCCGTAGGGGAGACAAGGTGTCGCAGGCAGCTGCGTCAGTGCGCCCATAAGCACGGTATGGTGCGCAAACCAGAACAGGTTGAGCGGCTCGTCACCGATCCGCGTCGCTTCGCCGGCGGCGATGGCACGCTCGAGCGAGGCAGCGAAGGTCGGACCGATCAGCTTGCCGACCTTGTCGTAGAGCAGGCGCGCAAACTCGCCGTCGTCGAGATGGCTCGTCACCATCAGCCGCATCCGCTGCGCCTCTTCCTGGTCCGGCGCGTCGCGCAGTTGCATGAAGTGGCCGACCATGCCCTGCACCAGTTCGATCAGCGTCGCGGTGGAGGGTTCCTGGCCGAGCAGATGCGCGAGATCGGGATCCGCCTCGCACTCTTCGGCAAGGATTTCGGCGTAGAGCGCCGCCTTCGACGGGAAGTGCTTGAACAGCAGCCCTTCCGAAATGGCAGCCGCGGCCGCCACGCTCTTTGTCGTGGTGCCGGCAAAGCCGTTGCGGGAGAAACACCGCTTGGCAGCGCTCAGGATCAACTGACGCCGCAAGTCACTCGTCATGCGTAAGGTAGACATTTGGGTCGTGAGTAATCACTCACTTTACCAAAAGTCAAGGTTCTATTGCACCGCGAAAGTCACTTTATATCGGAGTGTGTCCGATCGACCCTCTGATGCGGTTGACGATGTAGGTGCCGTCGCGGCTCGACAGCACGCGTTCCAGATTGGCCCCGTCGATCTTCGCGCTAGCGAACCGTGGCCCCACCGTAACATCTTGCAATGACGAAGCAAAAGCCTCGACCTCAGCCATCGTGCTGATCGAGCGGCTATCTCCGATTCCGCAGGCCTTGGCAACACCGACGAGGTCGGCGGGCCCGCCGGTATGGCTGGCCTGGCCGCCGGTCTCGCCATAGGCCTCGTTGTCGAGCACGATGATCGAGAGGTTTTTCGGCTGTTGCAGCGCGACGGTCGCGAGGCTCCCGATCCCCATCAGCATCTCGCCGTCGCCGGTGATGACGACGACCGGCAACTTCGGCTGGGCCAGCGCGAGGCCGAGCCCGATCATCACCGCGCCGCCCATGCCGCCCCAGAGATAGAAATTGCGGTCGTGGTCGCCGGCGGCGGCGATGTCATAGGTCGAGGCACCAAGGCCGCCGACGGCGAAGGCGCCCTTGCGATCCCTCAGCAGTTCGGCAACCACGGCGCGGCGGTCGAGGAGATTGGCTTTGCTCATTTGGTGAAGACCTTTGCCCCGATCAGGCGCTGCGACAGCAGCACGGCGGTTGGCGTGCAGGCGTTGTAGGCTTGCGCCGCGCCGGCTTCGACGACTTCGCGCACCTCGTCGGGACGCGAGGCGCGCAGCACCTTGATCCCCGCCAATTCGAGAATGCCTTGGGTGTTCGAGCCCATCGGCACTTGCCAGGGATTGAACTCGCCCCACTCGCCGCGCATCGTCACCAGCGTAAGGAACGGCAAGCGGAAGATCTGCACCAGCGACAGCATGTTGATGCAATTGCCGACGCCGCTCGACTGCATCAGCAGCACGCCGCGCTGGCCGCCGGCCCAAGCGCCTGCGAGCAGCGCCACGCCTTCCTCCTCGGTGGTCAGCGCAATGCCGCGCATCGAGGACGATCCCAGCACGCGCTCGATCAGCTCGGAATGCCCGGCGTCCGGCACGTAGGGCACCTGACGCACCTCGAAGCGCTGCAAGATCGAAAAGATCTCCTCGGGCCAGGAGGCCGCGGTGTCGGCTCGGGCATGCATCGGCGTTTCCGGTCTCTGTTGTTTGGCCGCGACTGTAGAGGGGCACGCGCGCTTCATCAAAGCGCAATAGCGCATATGGCTCTGCGATTTACTCGCATCGCGCGCCGTGCGCGGCGAGCTGTTCCCGGTCGCTGTAAATGATGTTGCGCGGCCGCCGCCCCCGGCTTACGATAGTTGCAAATGAAACCAATTGGGCTGGATCGCCATGAACGGGCACGCGCGAGAGCTGGCTGACGGCTTCGACCTGGAAAAGCTGACGGCTGACTTCTACGCGGATCCCTACCCGACCTATCGCGCGCTGCGCGAGCACGCGCCGGTCAAGCGGCTGCCGAACGGCTGCTATTTCCTCACCCGCTACGACGACCTCATCGCCGCCTACAAGAACACCAAGACGTTCTCCTCTGACAAGAAGAAGGAGTTCTTGCCGAAATACGGCAACTCGCTGCTCTACGAGCACCATACGACGAGCCTCGTCTTCAACGACCCGCCGGCGCACACCCGCGTGCGGCGCCTGATCATGGGCGCATTGTCGCCGCGGGCGATTGCCGGCATGGAGCCGGACCTGGTCGCGCTGGTCGACAGCCTGCTCGACCGGATCGCCACCAAAGACCGCTTCGAGCTGATCGGCGATTTCGCCTCCGCAATCCCGGTCGAGGTGATCGGCAATTTGCTCGACGTGCCGCACGACGAGCGCGAGCCGCTGCGCGACTGGTCGCTGGCGATTTTGGGTGCGCTGGAGCCTGTGATTGCCAAGGACGCATTCGACCGCGGCAACGATGCAGTGAAGGATTTCCTCGCCTATCTCGAAACCCTGGTCGAACGTCGCCGCGCCAAGCCGGGCAATCCCGAGCGCGATGTGCTGACGCGATTGATCCGAGGAGAAGGTAATGGCGAAGACAATGGCGAGCGGCTGACCGCGAAGGAATTGCTGCACAATTGCATCTTCCTGCTCAACGCCGGCCACGAGACCACGACCAACCTGATCGGCAACGGGCTGGTGACGCTTACCCAATATCCCGGGGAGAAGCAGCGGCTGATCGCGCAGCCCGACCTGATCAAGACCGCGGTCGAGGAGATGCTGCGCTACGAGAGCTCGAACCAGCTCGGCAACCGGATGATCGTGGAGGAGACCGAGCTCGGCGGCATCAAGATGCCCCCCGGCACGCTGGTCACGCTGTGCATCGGCGCTGCCAACCGCGACCCCGCGCAATTTCCCAACGCTGAAGGCTTCGACGTCGCACGCACGCTGAACCGCCACCTCGCCTTCGGCACCGGCGCGCATCAATGCGCCGGCATGGCGCTGGCGCGCCTCGAAGGCGCCATCGCGATCTCGCGCTTCCTTAAGCGCTTCCCGAACTATGCACTCGACGGCGAGCCGGTGCGCGGCGGCCGGGTACGCTTCCGCGGCTTCCTCAGCGTGCCATGCCGGCGCGGCGCGTGATCCGATGAGCATAGAGCAATTGCGCAAGCGCTGGGGCGATTCGCTGCTGACGGTGCTGACCGTGCTGCTCGTGATCATGATGTTCGTGGTGGCGCCGCTGCAGGCGCTCGGCCTGTTCGAGTTTCAGGTGTTCGAGCTGTTGCTCGCCATCTTCCTGGTCGGCGGCGTGTTCGTGATGTCGGGCAGCGCGATCGCCGTCGTCACCATGCTGATCGCGCTGGCGATGATCGTGACCGGCGCGATCCTGCGGCTGCGCTCGCCCTCGATCCTCGACCTCAATCTGTTTGCCGGCTCCTGGCTGCTGGTCGGCATCACGATGGCGGTGACGGTCGCACGCGCGACCTTCGCGCCCGGACGCGTCACCTATCACCGGGTGATCGGCGCGGTCCTGCTCTATCTCACGGTGGCGGTGATCTTCGCCGCGCTCTACACCTTCATCGGCACGCTGGTACCGGATGCGTTTGCCGGCATGAAGGTCGAGGACCGCCCGTCGCTCGCGAGCCAGCTGATCTACTTCTCCTTCGCTACGCTCACGACGACAGGTTATGGCGACGTCGCGCCGCTGCATCCGCTTGCGCGCAGCCTCTGCAATGTCGAGGCGATCTTCGGCCAGCTGTACCCGGCGACATTGCTCGCCCGGCTCGTCACGCTCGAGATCGCGCACCGCGATCAGGATTCGTAGCGCAGCGACGCTGACAGGATTGACCAAATTTGGTCCACAGCAATCCTTTAAGCCGCGCGGGCCGATACCCAAATCAGTGATAATGTGCGGGACGGCACCCTTGGTGCCGGCACAGCTGGAGTGACGAAACATGCGTCCGCCAGTCACCGATTTCATCGCAAGGGAAGCGCAGTTCGGCGCCCAGAACTATGCGCCGCTCGGCGTCGTGCTGTCGCGCGGCGAAGGCGTCTGGGTTTGGGATACCGATGGCAAGCGCTACCTCGATTGCCTGTCCGCCTATTCGGCGGTCAATCAGGGCCACTGCCATCCAAAGATCCTTGCCGCCATGGTGGAGCAGGCCGGCCGGCTGACGCTGACCTCGCGGGCCTTCCACAACGATCAGCTCGCCCCGTTCTACGAGGAACTCGCCGAGCTGACCGGATCGCACAAGGTGCTGCCGATGAACAGCGGCGCGGAGGCGGTGGAAAGCGCAATCAAGTCGGTGCGCAAATGGGGCTACGAGGTCAAGGGCGTGCCTGACGGCGAGGCCGAGATCATCGTCTGTGCCGACAATTTCCACGGGCGCACGCTTGCGATTGTCGGCTTCAGCACCGACCCGGACACACGCGCGCATTTCGGGCCGTTCGCGCCGGGCTTCAAGATCATTCCGTTCGGCGACGCCAAGGCGCTGGAGGATGCGATCACGCCGAACGCCGTTGCCTTCCTGGTCGAGCCGATCCAGGGCGAGGCCGGCGTTGTCATTCCGCCCGCGGGCTATTTCGCTGAAGTCCGCGCGCTCTGCACCCGCAACAACATCATGCTGGTCCTCGACGAGATCCAGACCGGGCTCGGCCGCACCGGCAAGCTGCTCGCGGAACAGCACGAAGGCATCGAGGCCGACGTGACGCTGCTCGGCAAGGCGCTGTCCGGCGGCTTCTATCCGGTCTCGGCGGTGCTTTCCAACAACGAGGTGCTCGGCACGCTGAAGCCCGGCCAGCACGGCTCGACCTTCGGCGGCAATCCGCTCGCCTGCGCGATCGCACGCGCGGCGCTGCGCGCGCTCGTCGACGAAGGCATGATCGAGAACGCGGCCATCGAAGGCGCACGCTTCCTCGTCGGCTTGCGCGGCATCCACGCCAACACAGTTCGCGAAGTACGTGGACGCGGGCTGATGCTCGCGGTGGAGCTTTACCCCGAGGCTGGTCCCGCCCGCCGCTATTGCGAGCTGCTGCGCGAGAAGGGCATCCTCGCCAAGGACACCCATGACCACACCATCCGGATCGCCCCGCCGCTGATGATTACGCCCGATCAGGTCGATTGGGCGCTGGAGCAGATCGGCGCCGCGCTGACGCAGGACCTTTCATGACGGCGAGATAGCGGGCGGCTACCTGAACCGCAGGTTTGCGCGGGAGAGCTGGCTGATCGAGGAACACCCCATCAGCCGCATGTCCCGCACCAGCTCCGCCTGCAGCAGACCAAGTGCCCGCTCGACTCCGGCCTGGCCGGCCGACGCCAGCGGATAGAGATAGAAGCGTCCGAGGCCGACGGCCTTGGCGCCCAGCGACAGCGCCTTCAGCACATGGCTGCCCCGCTTGATGCCGCCGTCCATCATCACATCGATCCGATCGCCCACGGCATCGACGATCTCGGCCAGCTGATCGAACGCCGCCCGCGAGCCGTCGAGCTGCCGGCCGCCGTGATTGGACAGGATGATGCCGGTGCAGCCGATCTCAACCGCGCGCTTCGCATCATCGACCGACATGACGCCCTTCAGGCAAAACTGGC
The DNA here is from genome assembly GCF_054063295.1 of Bradyrhizobium sp. USDA 3240. Classification (NCBI taxonomy): domain Bacteria; kingdom Pseudomonadati; phylum Pseudomonadota; class Alphaproteobacteria; order Hyphomicrobiales; family Nitrobacteraceae; genus Bradyrhizobium; species Bradyrhizobium sp. USDA 3240. The sequence continues at coordinate 7,037,293 of NZ_JBSSGD010000002.1, read as the reverse complement.
CATTCCATTGCCGGACCATTTGCGCGACGTCGTCCCATGTCATGGCGGGATCGAGCATTTCCGTGAAATAGCGCCCGATCGACATCGCGCCACCGCTCATGTCGACATGCTCGTCGAGTTGCGGCAGCTTGAAGCTCTCATGGGTGACGTAGTTGATGGCCCACGCAGGCTTGATCGCGAATTGCAGCATGCCGCCGAGCGTGAGCCTGAAAGGAATCGAAAACCCGGTGCGCAGGTCGCGCTCGCGGTTGCCGCCGGTGATGCTGTCGACCGTCAACATCATCACGTTGACGCCGGCCTGCTTGGCGCGCTGCATCATCGCCGTGTTCAGGCCTCGGTCCCGGTGGAAATAGAACTGATAGACCTGCGGCGTAGCGTAAGCCTTGCGCAATTCCTCCAAACTCACGGTCCCGAGCGAGGACACGCCGAACATCGTTCCGTATTTCGCCGCCGCAGCGGCGACGGCCCGTTCGCCCTCATGATGAAACAGACGCTGCAGCGCGGTCGGCGAACAATAGAACGGCGTTGCCAGCTTCTGGCCCATCACGGTGACCGAGAGATCGACGTTCTCCACGCCGCGCAGGACATTGGGCACCAGATCGCAACGCTCGAAGCTCGCGGTGTTCTGCCGAAGCGTCGCCTCATCGTCCGCTCCACCGTCGATGTAGTCGAAGATCGGCCCCGGAAGCCGGCGCCTTGCCAGTTCGCGGAAGTCATGGAAATTGTGGCAATCGCTCAAACGCATGTCGTGCTCCGAAGGTCCGGACCGCGGAGTTCAACGGCCCCCAGTGCCGTTCACACCACAGCATTCGGAATAACCGGCACGCCTCGCCTTGTCCACCGAACCGGTCGTTGGGTCAGACCACCGTCCGATGCCGCTCGATGCAGGTCCGCAGCACGTCGTCCAAGGGCCGGCTCCACCAGTCATTCGAGAAGATCTCGATCTCCGAATAACCGGCAAAGCCCTGCGCTTCGACCATCGCGCGCACGGATTTGATGTCGATGACGCCGTCGCCCATCATGCCGCGGTCGTTGAGAATGTCTTTCGTCGGCACCAGCCAGTCGCAGACGTGGAACGCGAGCAGCCGGTCCTTGCCGGCGCGGGCGATCTGGCGCCTGAGTTCGGGATCCCACCAGATGTGATAGACGTCGAGCGCGACCCCGATCGCGCCGGTGCGGTCGGGATCGAGCGCGTCGCAGATGTCGAGCGCATGTTTCGTGGTGTTCACACAGGCGCGATCGGCCGCATAGGCCGGATGCAACGGTTCGATCGCGAGCGGCAGCTTTGCCTGTTTTGCATACTCCAGCATCTCGGCGACGCCGTCACGCACCTGCGACCGGGCCATCGCGATATCCTTGGACGCCGTGCTGCCCGGCCGCGAATATTGCGGCAGGCCGCCGACCACGAGCACGATGCAGGACGCGCCGAGCGCGGCCGCCTCGTCGACCGCGCGGCGATTGTCGTCGCGCGCCTCGCTGCGATGCGCGCTGTCAGCCGTGAACATGCCGCCGCGGCAATAGCCCGAGAGATCGAGCCCGGCGTCCTTGATCGCACGCACGGCGCGGTCGAGGCCGACGGCTGCGACCTGGTCCCGCCAGGGATCGATGGCGCGGATGCCGTGGCGCGCGCAGGCCTCGATAATGGCGATGAGATCGCCCTGTTTTCGGACGGTCGCCGTGTTCAGCGACAGCCAGCGGTGGTCGTTGGAAAAATCACGCATCAGGCGTCGATACCACGGGTCGCCAGGATCGCCGCCATTCGGCGTGTCGCGAGTTCCGGATTGGCGAGCAGCCCCGCTTGGTCAGCGAGCCGGAACAGCTCGGCCAGATGCAGGGTCGAGCGCGCACTTTCCTGTCCTCCGACCATCGTGAAATGATCCTGGTGACCATTGAGATAAGCCATGAACACGATGCCGGTCTTGTAGAAGCGTGTCGGCGCCTTGAAGATGTGGCGCGACAGCGGCACGGTTGGTCCCAGCACGTCATGGAAGCCGGCCTCGTCGCCGGCGGCGAGCCGCGACAGCGCATAGGACGCCGCGGGCGCGATCGCATCGAAGATGCCGAGCAACGCGTGGGAAAATCCCTTGTCGTCGCCGGCGATCAGCTCGGCATAGTTGAAGTCGTCGCCGGTGTACATTTTCACGCGCGGATCGAGCCGCCGCCGCATGCCGATCTCGCGCTGCTTGTCGAGTAGCGAGACCTTGACGCCATCGACCTTGGCCGCATTGGCGTTGATGATCGCAACCGCAATGTCCATCGCCTTGTCGAGGTCGGCCGTGCCCCAGTAGCCTGACAGAGCCGGATCGAACATGTCGCCGAGCCAGTGGATCATCACGGGCTCACGAACCTGCGACAGCACGCGGTCATAGACCTTCGCGTAGTCGTCCGCATTCCTGCCGAGCTTTGCCAGCGCGCGCGAGGCCATCAGGATGATCCGCCCGCCGGCCTTCTCCACCGCCGCGATCTGCTCCTCATAGGCATGGATCACGTCATCGATCGACTTCGCATCTTCCGCCGCAAGATGATCGGTGCCGGCGCCGGAGAACACCAGCGCGTTGCCCCTGGCCTTTGCCGCTTTTACCGAACGCTGGATCAATTCGAGCGAGGTCGCCCAGTCCAGCCCCATGCCGCGCTGCGCGGTGTCCATCGCCTCGGCCACACCAAGGCCGAGGTCCCAGACGTGTTCGCGGAACGCGATCGTCTTGTCCCAGTCGATCGCGGCCGTCAGCCAGGGGTCGACGTCGGCGCGCGGATCGGCGACCACATGGGCGGCCGAGAACGCGACGCGATTCAGCGTGCCCTCGAGCTTCGCCGGAAAGGTCCGCGACGCCGCCAGGCGATAGGTCTCGAGGCCGCCATCGACGGTCGGCAGCTTCAGCGACAACGATGACATCGGCAAGATCGGCTTGTTCATGACAACGTCCTCTCTCAGACTGATATCGGGGCAACGTCGATCCAGCGCCGTTCCTTCCAGCTCTTCAGCGCACATTCGGCGAGCTGCACGCCCTTGGCGCCCTCGAGCAGGGTGTATTTGTAGGGCGCATCCTCGCAGACATGGCGGATGAACATCTCCCACTGCTCCTTGAAGCCGTTGTCGTAGACGACGTTCTCAGGGAGCTTCTGCCAGTCGGCATAGAAATCGTGCATGCGCTTCTCGTCCGGATTCCACACCGGCCGAGGCGTCGCCTGTCGCGCCTGGATCACGCAGTCGGTCAGGCCCGCCACCGCCGAGCCGTGGGTGCCGTCGACCTGGAAGGTGACAAGATCGTCACGGTAAACCCGCGTCACCCAGCTCATGTTGATATGCGCGATCACGCCGCCCTTCAGCTTGAAGGTGGCGTAAGCGGAATCGTCGGCCGTCGCCTGGTACTGCTTGCCCTTCTCGTCGTAGCGCTCGGGGATATCTGTCGTCCCGATGCAGACCACGCTCTCGACCTCGCCGAACAGATTGTCGAGCACATAGCGCCAGTGGCAGACCATATCCAGGATGATGCCGCCGCCATCCTCGGCGCGGTAGTTCCATGACGGCCGCTGCGCCTCCTGCCAGCCGCCCTCGAACACCCAGTAACCGAATTCGCCGCGCACCGAGAGCATGCGGCCGAAGAAGCCGGAGTCGCGCAGGAAGGCGAGCTTCTTCAGGCCCGGCAGGAACAGCTTGTCCTGCACCGTGCCGTGCTTCAATCCCTTGGCATTGGCGAGCTTCACGACCGCAACGGCTTCCTCGAGATTGGTCGCGATCGGCTTCTCGCAATAGACATGCTTGCCGCCGTTGATCGCCTTGGTCAGCAGCGAGGGCCGCGCCTGCGTTGTGGCGGCATCGAAGAACACGGTGTCATTCTTGTCGGCCAGCGCGCGATCGAGATCGGCGGTGTGGCGCTCGATGTTGTAGCGCTTGGCCAGGCCAGCGACCTTCTCGGCGTCGCGGCCGACCAGGATCGGATCGGGCATGATGCGGTCGCCGTTCGCGAGCTGCACGCCGCCCTGCTCGCGGATCGCGACGATCGAGCGGATCAGATGCTGGTTGAGACCCATCCGGCCCGTGATGCCGTTCATGATCAGGCCGAGGCGTTTGGTCGTCATACTGTCTGCTCCTGCGAAACGCGTGGTGTTGGCCGCTTCAGCGGCTGCATGGTGGACCAGTCCGGATGGATCGAACTGGCAAAGCCCGGCGCGGCGGCGATCGATCCCGTCAGCAGATCGCCGTCATGGATCGCGAGGCGGACCTTGCCGCCGGTGCGCGTGTAGAAATCGGGATGCGCGACAAGAAAGGCATCGGCCTCATCGGCCGGGGTGTCGGCAAAGCCGTCGACGTAATGGTGTCCGTTGCGCTCCGCATGGGTGACGCCGATCAGCGCCCCGAGCGCGAGATCTTGCTGCACGCCGAGCCCGGCCTGGCAGGTCAGGTCCTCGCCACTGATGAAGTACTGGCCACCATCTGCGCTCCATGCGGCCGCGCGTGTGGCATTGATGATCGACTTGTAGATGCCCTTGCACGATTTCGAGGAAATGCCGCGATAGCCGAGCGTCCGGGCCTGCGGGAATGCGTCGTAGCTGTCGTCGGCCTCGTCGATGATGAAGTTCCGCGCCGCCAATCCGCCGAGTGGCGAAGCCTTGGTAATATCGCGCGGCATCGGCTGCTCGATATAGAGCAAGTTTGCCGCGATCGGCTTAAGCGCCGCGTCATGGTCGAGCCGGTGGACCAGCGCGTTCAGAGCCGCCAGGTCCGCATACTGCTCGTTGGCGTCGAGCGTAACCTTGGCGGCGTAGGGCAGCCTTGCGAGCTCGCTGCCGATCCGCGCCAGCCGCGCCGCGTCATGGGCGGGGTCGCCGTTCAGCTTGAGCTTGAAATAGCGCGCTCCGGCGTTCTCGCCTGCGTCGGCGACGCCGCCCTCGCCTTCAACCGTGTCGTCCATCCCGACCGTATGCCTGACGGCCACGCGGTCGATCCGCTTGCGCGTCGACAAGAACCGCGCGATGGCCGCGTCGTCGATATCCGGCGACAGCCGCGCGTCGATTTCGGCGATATTGCCGGTCATGCCGTCGAAGAAATTCGCGCTTGCGACACGCAGCAGCGCATCGAGGATCGCCTTGTCGATCTCGGCCGGGCCAAAGCCGGCGGCGAGCGGTGGAATATCCTCCGCAGCGCAGACCGCGACCTGCGGACCGATACACGCGGCATGCAGACCGAACGCGGTCTCGAAACTCCGGTTCGCCAGATAGAGCTCACGTGCAATCGCGAGCGAACGGCGCAGGCCGTCGAGCGACTGCGCCTCCGTCAGATGTGGCCGCTTGTCGAACCATTTCGGCGCCAGCATTTCGGCGCTGGCGCCCGTCGCGCGGCCCTTGCCCTCCACCTCGATCTCGACCCGCACGAACAGCTGCGTCGACGCGGTGATCGTTACCGCGCCGAAACGGAACGGCCGGGCGAACACCAGCGGCCGTTCGAAGAAAGCGATATCGTTGACTTTGAGGCGAAGCGGCATTGAAGGCTCGGGTGTTAGTCCAACGATCCCTGCGTGAAGAAATGCTTGCGGATCCGCTGCACCAGCTCGGTGAAGACGGGATCGGACATCGTCTCGAGCGAGCGCGGCCGCGGCATCGGCACGTCGTAGATCGCGGCGATCGCGCCGGGCCGCTCGGTCATCACGAGCACGCGGTCAGCGAGGAACACGGCCTCGGGGATCGAGTGCGTGATCAGGAGCACCGTCTTGCCGGTCTCGCGCTGGATCCGCATCAGCTCGACATTCATCCGCTCACGCGTCATGGCGTCGAGCGCGCCGAACGGCTCGTCCATCAGCATGATCTTGGGATCGTGCACCAGCGCGCGGCAGATCGAGGCGCGCTGCTGCATGCCGCCGGACAGCTGCCAGGGCAGCTTCTTCTCGAAACCCTCGAGCCCAACCAGCTTCAGCAGCGCCTTGGCGCGGGCGAGATACTTGTCCCGGGCGAGCTGCTTCATGTCGATCGGCAGCATCACGTTGGAGAGGATGTTGCGCCATGGCAGCAGCAGCGCGTTCTGGAACACGATGCCGACATTGCCGTGCGGCTTGGTCACCGGCTCGCCGTCGATCAGCACCTCGCCGGTCGTCGGCGGCAGCAGGCCCGAGATCATCTTGAGCAGCGTGGACTTGCCGCAGCCGGAGGGCCCGACCACGACAAAGAACTCGCCGTCATTGATGGTGAAGTCGAGCGGCCGCAGCGACGGCACGTCGCCGTCGCGCGACCGGTAGGTCTTCGATACGCCTGAGAGCTTGATGCCCGGCGCTGCGCCGGCCGCGCGGCCTGACACCAGACGCAGATGGGCGGCGGGCTGCTCGGCAGCGCTCTTGATTGCCGATTTCATGGCTTACGAGTCACCCTTCGGCAGATAGTCGTTGGTGTAGAACGCCTTCGGATTGGCCTTCGCCTTGGCGTCGAGGCCGCCATACTCGACCATCAGATTGACCGACTCGGTCATGTTCTGGTCGGTGACCTGAAACGGCCGCTTGGTCCTGGTCTCCGGTGTGCGATAGAGCGGGATCGTCAGCTCGAAGCCCTGCGTCAGCGTGTCGATCTTGCCGCCCTTCGGGTTGGCGTCGAGGATCGACTGCGCTGCGGCCCTCGGGTCCTTCTCGGCGGCTTCCACCGCCTTTGTCGTCGCCGACATGAAGCGGCGGACCAGGTCGGCATTGGCCTTCACATAGTCGGAGTTCGCGATGATGCCGGACGACACCATGTTGATGCCGTAGTCGGCGAACTTGATCGGATAGACGTCCTTAGCCGTGGCGTCCTTGATCTTCATCGACTGGTCCATGACGTAGCCGAGCAGCAGGTCAGCCTGACCGTTGATGACGGCGTTCAGCTTGGTCTGGCCGTCGCCGGCAACGGTCTGGAAGTCGCTTTCCTTCAGGCCGGTCTTCTTCAGGAACAGCGGCCAGATCTGCGTCATCGAATCCGCCGGCGTGATCGCGACCGTCTTGCCCTTGATGTCCTCCGGCTTCCTGATGTTCTTGTCGACGAAGCCCATCGCCGACATCGGGCTGGTCTGCAGCAGCACGCCGGTGGCGATCACCGGCGCACCCTTCACCGCGGCACGCATCATCGTCGGCACGTCGACATAGCCGAAATCGGCGGTCTTGGCCGCCACCGCCTGCGTGGTCGCGGCCGAGCCGCGGCCTTCCTGGATCTCGAGGTCGATGCCCTCAGCGGCATAGATGCCCTTGGCCTTGCCGTAATAGAACGGCGCGTGCTCGCCATAGACGTACCAGTTCAGCATCAGCACGACCTTGTCGGCCGCGGACGCCGGCGCCACCGCAAGCGCGGTCCAGGCCAGTGCGGCAATAACGGCAGTGAGCAATCGCATCAGATAATCCTCCCGTTGTTCTTTTTCGTCATTGCGAGCCACCCGGTCGGCGCGAAGCGCCGCCGGATGACAGGCTCCGCGAAGCAATCCATCGTGCAGCAAGTGGAGAAATGGATTGCTTCGTCGCTATCGCTGCTCGCAATGACGCTTGCTGTTGTTTCTGTGCACAAATCCTAGGATGCGAAGATGATGTCGTCGCGCTGGCTGACGTGCCAGGGGATCACCAGCCGCTCGATGCGGTCGACGATCCAGAACAGGATGACGCCGAGCAGCGCCAGGATCACCAGCGCCGCGAACATCGTCGGCAGGTCGAAGGTGCCGATCGAGCGCTGCATCACATAGCCGATGCCGGAATTGGAGCCGACGAACTCGCCGACCACGGCGCCGACCACGGCGAGCGTCACCGAGACCTTGAGGCCGGAGAAGATCGCGGGCATCGCGTGCGGCAGGTTGACCGCGCAGAACACATTGAAGCGACTGCCCTGCATCGCGCGCGCGAGGTCAACCATGTCGGGATCGACCGACTTGAAGCCCTGCACCGCCGAGACCACCACGGGGAAGAAGCCGAGCAGGAATGCGGAGATCACCTTGGGGATGATGCCGAAGCCGAACCACACCACGAACAGCGGCGCGATCGCGATCTTCGGCACCGATTGCGAGAACACCAGCAGCGGATAGACGTAGCTCTCGACCGTCCTCGAGCCCGCGATCAGCATCGCTGTGGGAATGCCGAACAGCGCCGAGAGCAGGAAACCGCAGATCGTCGCATAGGTGGTCGGCCAGGACTGCCGCAGCAACTCCGGCCAGTCGCTCCACAGCACCGCGACGACGTCGCCGGGCGACGGGATCTGATAGGCCGGGATGCGGAACAGGCGGATCGCGAGGTCCCACGCCACCACGATGACCACCAGGAACAGGAACGGGCGCACCCACGCCGCGTTCAGCACCTTCGACACGCCCGAAGGGCTCTTTGCCTCCGCCACGTCACGCTCCCTTGCCGTCTCTGTGTTCGTGCAGAAATTAACCCGTTGGATAAATACTGTCCAGCCCTCGCACACAGCAAAATCGCGCCGTAGCACGCGACTTTCGTCAGGCGCGATTTTTTTTGGATTTGAGGTTCGCCGCAGCCCGGATGAGCACAGCGATATCAGGGAAAATCCGTCCGCGCGGATGGTCTGTTCCGGATGTCGCTTCGCGCATCCGGGCTACGCGGCCACTGGCGTTCACACCACCCGGTGTTCCGCCGCGCGCAGCGGCGGCATCGCGTTGCCAAACGCGGCGGTGGACTTGCCGGTCAGCGCCGCCAGCACCAGCGCGGTCATGTGCTCGAGGCGCTCGTCGCGGGCGTCCTTCTTGAGCAGGTCGCGGCCGAAGATCACGCTCAGCGTGGCGCTGTTGGAGAGATAGAAGAACGCGAGCCCCGCGATCGAGATATAGAGCTGCACCGGATCGACCGCGTCGCGGAAGTCGCCGCTCTCGACCCCGCGCGTCACCACGGTGCGGATCATCTCGACAAAGGGCGAGTGCATCGACTTGACCTTGGTCGAGCGCTTCAGGTGCTTTGCCTTGGCGAGGTTTTCCGTGTTCAGCAACGCCAGGAACTCGGGGTTGCGCAGAAAATAGTTCCAGGTGAAGGCGATCAGGCGCCCGATCGCCTCGGGCGGGTCGAGATGCTCGAGATCGAGCGTGCGCTCCTCGGCGCGGATCTTCTCGTAGGCGCCCTCAAGCACCTCGAGATAGAGATCCTCCTTGTTGCCGACATGGTAGTACAGCATGCGCTTGTTGGCGTCGGCATTGGCCGCGATGCGGTCGACGCGCGCGCCGGCGAGGCCATGGGCGGCGAATTCCTGCTTGGCCGCCTCGAGAATCCGCAGCCGCATCCCCTGAGGGTCGCGCTGCCATCTCTGTATCCGCTTTGCTTTCGCCAAATCGATCGCCCGTGATGCTGAACTGTCGAATGTAGCATGACGCGCGGCGTTTGAGAACGAATGTTGTCGTGACCGCCATGCGGGAATATTTTTCGCAAGTGCGGCGGCTTTCGTCATTCCCCGGTGCGCAATTGCGCACCTGAGGGCGTGCGCAGCACGAACCCGGAATCCATCGACCCGCATGTACCGGTGATGAATGGATTCCGGGTTCTCGCTTCGCGAGCCCCGGAATGACGAATAAAACTCAATTACCCGGGGTGCACGCTGTCGGGACGACGCGCGGATGCAACGCGGCCTAGTCTGGCTTTCCCTGTGAGGGCTGCACCAGAAGCGTCGGCACGCCGCACGTGCCGTTGCGCACCGTCATCACGCGCGTGCCGGGCTTGCGGCCGGTGCGAACCTCGGAGACGTCGACGCCGGCGGCAACCAGCCGCGCACGTGTGGCATCGGCGTCGGCGACGCGCCAGCAGATGCCGCGCAGCCGGTCCGGCGCGTCCGTCTCCGCCTTGACGTTTTCCTTGGCCGGCCGGTGCGTGACCTCGACCACGAGGTCGCCGCAGCGGAAGAACATCAGCCGGCCCCATTCGGGATGTGACCGGTCGAGCGCCATGTCGAGCCCGAGCCGCGCACCATAGAGTGCCGCCGCGCGCTCCGGGTCGGCGGTCGAGACCACCACATGATCCATCGCGGTGATCGAGGCCGGCGTGGTGCGCACCGATAGCGGCCGCTCCTGCTCGCGCTCCAGGAAGAACATGCGCACGCCGCGCGTCGCATCGGTCGCCGCGCGCGTCCGCTTCCACGCCAGCGTGGCGCCGCTGATCTCGTCGCGGCTCTCGACCTCGGCGACGGGCTCGGGCTTCAGGGTCAGCCGGTCGAGCTTGCGGTGTGTCCTGGCGATATCGCTGGTGCGGAAGCAGAGGCTCGCGAGCCCCTCGCCTTGCGTGACGAGCGCACTGCGGACGCGCTGGGCTGCCTCGTCGTCGCCGCGCGGCGCCATCAATTCCAGCGTCGTGTTGTCGAGCGTGAACAGCACACGGTCGGCGCCGTCGCCGCTGTTGCGCCAGGCCGGCGCCCGCGCGAACAGCGTCTCATAGGCGGCGCTGGCGGCAGCAATGTCGCCGGTGAGGACGACGACATGATCGAGACCGGTAATCATGGCATTGGCCTCCTCGAATCTGCCGTCATTGTGCTTCTCCTTACGAATCCCGGAACCGCGGCCTGCCGCCGGCCGTTATGCCGCATACCAGAACGGGGCGGCACATCCATCATCTCTACCTGTAAACCAAGCAGGGTTGCGAATAATTTCAGCGATATCGGCCGATCAGCGGTGCTAGTCTGATCGTCGGCCGGGACCACACCAAGCGATCACGGGAAGCGAATGCAGGCGCTCTTCATTGGACAGACCTATATCGACGTCACCTTCATCACGGATCACATGCCAGTCGGCGACGAGAAGCACGTTGCAGACGCCTATGCGGTGTCGTTCGGCGGCAACGCGGTGACCGCGGCGTTCTGCTGCGCCAAGCTCGGCGTCGAGCCTGACCTGATCGCCACGATGGCCAATGACTGGCTGGGACGGATGTTCTGGGACATGGCCGACAGGTACGGCATCTCGTTCCATCCGCGCAAGGTGAACTCCTCCTCGCTGTCCTTCATCATGCCCAACGACGGCAAACGCGCCATCGTCCGCTGCCGCGACGACCAGCACATCCACCCCTTTCCGCTGCTCAACATCAAGGGTTGCCGCGCCCTGCACATCGACGGCCACCAGCCGGACGCCGCGATCCATTACGCAAAGCTCTGCCGTGAAGACGGCATCCTGACCTCGCTCGACGGCGGCGGCCTGCGCACCAACACCCACGAGCTGCTCGCATTCATCGACGTCGCGATCGTCGCCGAACGGCTGTGCGAGCAGATGGACAAGACGCCGGAGCAGATGCTCGATTATCTCAAGAGCCGCGGCTGCCGGGTCGGCGGCATCACCATGGGTGAGCGCGGCCTGCTCTGGTACGACGAGGCGGGCACGGTGCAAACGCTGCCGGCATTTCCGATTCCACGCAAGCGCGTGATCGACACCAACGGCGCCGGCGACGTCTTCCATGGCGCTTACATCTATTCCTATCTCGCCAATCCCGGCAAAGCCTGGCATGACCACTTTGAGTTTGCGCGCGCGGCGTCGACCTACAAGATCCAGAAGCTCGGCAACGAAGCCGGCCTGCCGACGCTCGCGGACATCGCCGCGGTCAAGCAGGAGTTCGGCGCCGCGGTGTGACGGGACGGAGTGGGGTAAGGCATGAGGCGCGTCTTCGTCGCCGGCAGCATCAATATGGACGTGGTGGCGACCGCCGAGCGCCATCCGCGGATCGGCGAAACCGTCGCGGGCGAGGCCGTGCTGTATTTTCCCGGCGGCAAGGGCGCCAACCAGGCGGTGGCGGCGGCCAAGCAGGGCGTGCCGACCACGCTGGTCGGCCGGCTCGGCACTGACGCGTTCGGCATGGAGCTTCGCGCCTTCCTTGCCGCGCAAGGCGTCGATCTCAGCTTTGTCAAGGACACCGGCGGTACCCATTCGGGCACGGCGATCATCACGCTTGCCAATGCCGACAACACAATCGTCGTCGTGCCGGGCGCCAACGGGCTGGTCGATGCCGATGATGTCGCAGCACCCGTGCTTGCCAGGGGTGACGTCGCGGTCAGCCAGTTCGAGATCCCGCTGCCGACGATCGCCGCATTCTTCAGCCGCGCCCGCGCCGCCGGCGCCACCACGATCCTCAATCCGGCACCGGCGAAACAGGCCGACAAGGCGCTGCTCGATCTCGTCGATGTCCTGATCCTCAACGAGACCGAGCTCGGCCTGCTGACGGGAGCAGAGCTGCGCGACAGCGATGATCCCTCCCGCTTCGCCGAGGCGGCACGGAGCCTGGGGCGTGGCAAGACGATCTGCGTCACGCTCGGCAGGCGCGGCGTGCTGGCGCTGGTCGAGGACCAGCCGCTGCTCGTGCCCGGACGCGAGGTCAAGGCCGTCGACACCACAGGCGCCGGCGATTGCTTCGTCGGTGCCCTCGCCTCGCAGCTCGCCATCGGCAAGCCGCTCGGCGACGCGCTAGCCTACGCCAACATTGCCGCCTCGATTTGCGTGCAACGGATGGGGGCCGCGCCGTCGATGCCGACGGCGCAGGAGGTGACCGCTATTCTCTCCCCGAGTCGTCCCGGCGAAGGCCGGGACCCATAACCACAAATCTCAAATGTTGTGCGGCGCTGGAACGACGGTCCCGTTCACAACATAGGCCGCGGAGTATCGATCCCGGCTCCGTGCGCAATCGCGCACTCGGCCGGGACGACGCTTGCTTACATTTGTGCCAGCGCGCTCTTCAAATCGAAGCTCGCATCCGCCGCCTGTTCCGGCGTGATCGAACCGCCCGCGCCGAGCAGCCGGCGGCCGAACATGTGATCGCCGGCACGGTTGACCGACTCGATGCCGAGCAACTTGTTGCCGCGGTAGCAGAACGCCGAGAACGCCCCCTGCGCGCGGTCGCCGCGCACCACGACGCGGTCGTAGCCGGTCGTGAGACCCGCCATCTGCAGCTTGTCGGGGCCCTGGTCGCTCCAGAACCACGGCAGGCCGTCATAGACCTCGGTCTTGCCGGTCAGCCGCGACGCCACGCAGCGCGCATGGTCGGTCGCATTCTGCACCGACTCGAGCCGCAGCGATCCGCCGAAGCGCTTGCTGGTGTAGAGCGCGCAATCGCCGATCGCGGAGATATTCGGATCGGCGGTCGAGAGATGCTCGTCGACGATGATGCCCGATGCGACCGGCAGGCCGGCCTCCGCAGCGAGCTCGACATTCGGCAGCACGCCGACGCCGACCACGACGAGATCGGCCGGGATGTGCGTCCCATTGCTCAGGCTGACGCCCGTGACCTTGGCGCCATCGGCCTCGATCGCCGTGACCTGCACCCCGAGGTGGATCCGGACGCCGGCCGCGCCGTGGCGCGACTGCGAGAACTCGGAAATCTCCGCGGTCACCGCGCGCGCCATCACGCGCGAGGCGAGCTCGACCACGTCGACCTCGAGGCCCTTGGCCCGCGCGGTGGCCGCGAATTCGAGCCCGATGAAGCCGGCGCCGATCACCACAACGCGCATGCCGGGTGCGAGCAGATCGCGCAGCGCCTGGCTCTCGTCGAGGATGCGCAGGTAGCGCACGGCGTCGAGCTTTGCGTTGGGAATATCGAGCAGCCGGTTCCGCGCGCCGGTCGCGAACACCAGGTGGCCGTAGTCGAGCGACGCGCCGGAGGCCAGCGCCACCTTCCGCGCATGGCGGTCGACCGCATGGGCGCGATCGGTGATCAGCTCGATCTTGTTGTCCTGGTAGAACTTGTCGGGCCGGAACATCAGGGTCTCGGGCCCGCCGGTCCCCTTCAGATAGGCCTTCGACAAAGGCGGCCGCTGGTACGGCAAATGACCTTCGTCATTGAGCAGGGCGATAGGCTCGGCAAAGCCGGCCTGGCGCAACGACGCCGCGAGCTGGAAGCCGGCATGTCCGGCGCCGACGATGATGACCGAGCCTGTCATCGGAACAACCCAAATACGCGCGAGCAGGAGTGACCCATCCCGTTTCCTCTTGTCGATGTTAGCTTGCGTGCCCCGTCACCACAGCGCTCGTGTCTGCGTACCGAAGGCGCGCGCTATTTGGCCCCATGGCTCGCGCCGATGCAAGGGGTCTCCGGCAAATCTGGGCACCCGAAAGCCGCCTCCGGACCCCTGCCGGATTGCCACAGCTGCCGCCAAGGCCTTAAATGTCCGGAAATAACAAGCCCAAGGTCTTCAAAATGCCAGCACCCGCCTCTGCCAACGACCCTGCCCTGCTCCGCATCGACGGCGCCATCGCGACCATCACGCTGAACCGGCCAGCCGCGTTCAACGCGATCGACATGACGATCGCCAAAAAACTCGAACAGCTCGGCGCCGAGGTCGAAGCCAACAAGGACGTCCGCGTGCTGGTCATCGAGGGCGAAGGCCGCGCCTTCTGCGCCGGCGGCGATCTGCAAACCATCGGTGCTGCGACCGAAGCCAACAACATCGCGCCCGTGGTCGGCGAGATGCTGCATCACTACCATGCCTTCATCGAGACGGTTCGGCGGATGCCGAAGATTGTACTGTCCAGCGTGCACGGGTCGGCGGCCGGCGCCGGCATGGGCCTCGCCTTCGTGACCGACCTGTGCATCGCCGCGGAGGATGCCCGCTTCACGCCCGCCTATGCCAAGATCGGCGTATCGCCCGACGGCGGCAGCACGGTCGGCATCGTCGGCACGGTCGGGACCCGCCGCGCGCTGCAGATTTTCCTGGCCGAGGACGGCTTCACCGCGCAGCAGGCCTATGAATGGGGGCTGGTTGTCAAGACCGTCCCCGCGGCCGAGCTGAAGGCCGCCACCCGGCAGCTCGCCGAGCGCCTGGCGAAAAATCCGCCCGCCGCGATCGCCGGGACCAAGTCGCTGGTCTATCAGGCAGCCACCACGCCGACCAAGCAGCAGCTTGATGCCGAGCAACACAAGATCATCACGTCGATGCATACCGAGGATTTCCGCGTGGCGGTGAAGAAGTTCACCAGCAAGTCGAAGTGATCGCGTGGCGCTTCCTTCGCGCTCGTTCCTGTGCCTCCGGCACGGGACCACCGACTGGAACAAGCAAGGCCGCTTTCAGGGCCTGACCGACAATGCCCTGAACGAGGCCGGCATCGCGCAAGCGCGCGTCGCCGGCCAGCGGCTTGCGGGCGTTGCGATGGCCGCGATCGTCGCAAGCCCGCTGCGCCGCGCCGTCCAGACGGCGGAGGTCGTGGCGGCAACGCTGGGCAAAGAGGTGAACATCGATGCCGGCATCATCGAGTGCGATTTCGGAAGCCTCGAGGGCCAGTCGATCCGTGAGACGATGCAACAGCATGGCATCACCGCGATGGATGACATCACCTCGGTCCTTCCTGCGGATGGCGAACCATGGCCCGCGGTGTCCGAACGCGCGCTGCGTTGCGTAGCGACGTGGCAGGATCGGCATCCGGCCGCCGACATCCTGTTCGTCTGCCACGATGGCGTGATGCAAGCGGTAGCGCAGGTGCTGTGCGGAGGCTTCTTCGAGAACCGTCATGGGACGCCGTTCCGCTATGCACGGAACGGCGATGGCTGGAAGGTGGAGCAGATCGATTAGTTCGGGCAGATGTATCCGGTGCCGCCGGGCGCCTTGAAGCAGCCGACCGATTCCGGGATCACCTGCTTGGGCAGCCACAGCACGACCTTCGGAAAATAGATCGTGAAGCAGATCGTGACCAGGAAAACGACGTAGATCGGCAGCGCCGCCCGCAGTGCCTTTGCGAAGCTGACGCCGACGAATTTCGAGGCCATCAGCAGCACGAGCCCGTAGGGCGGCGTGATCAGGCCGAACGCGAGCGTCGCGATCAGCACGACGCCCATATGCACGCCGTTGATGTCGCCGGCCTGGGTCAGCGCGTTCACCAGCGGCATGAAGATGATGATGGTCGGCACCGGCTCGATGAAGTCGCCGACCACGGTGAACAGCAGCACCATCAAGAGCATGATGAGGTGCGGATCGTTGCCGGCGATCGAGGTGATCCAGTCGGCGATGTAGATGGCGCCGCGCAGATAGGCCAACATCCAGCCGAAAGCGTTCGCAGCCCCGATCGTGATCAGCGGCAGCGAGAAGATCAGGCCGGCGAGGCAAAAATCATACGGGATCTTCTTCAGGTGCCCGCGGTTCAGCGCCGGGATCACGACGAGGATGATATAGGCCACTGCGACCACGCCGGCCTCGGTCGGCGTGAACCAGCCGGTCAGGATGCCGCCGAGCAGGATCACCGGGATCATCAGCGGCAGCGCGGCGTCGCCGGCAGCGAATGCGATCTGGCGCAGCGGCGCGCGCGGCTTGCGCAGGCCTGACGGACCGAAAAAATAGCAATAGATCATCAGCCCGAAGCCGATCATCAACCCGGGCACGACGCCGGCCATGAACAGGCCGGCGATCGAGACATTGCCGACCGCGCCATAGACCACGGCGGTGATGCTCGGCGGCACCAGCGCCGCGATGGTCGAAGCCGAGGCGATGATCGCGGCGATGAAGGCCGGCTCATAGCCCTCGCGCCGCATTGGCCCGCCGAGCGCACGGCTCATCACGGCGACGTCGGCTGTGGTCGAACCCGACATTTCCGAGAAGAACATGCTGAACACGACGACGACCTGTGATAGCCCGCCCCTGATGTGCCCGACCAGCGAGACCGACAGGTTGGCAATGCGGACCACGACATTCGCCGAGCTCATGAGCTCGCCGACCAGCAGGAAGAACGGGATCGCAAGCAGCGCCTCGGAATCGACGCCGTCAAATATTTTCTGAATGATCGCGGCAAGCGAGACGTCCGACAGCATTGCGCCGACGAACACGCCGGCCATCAGCGAGAACGGCACGGGCACGCCGAGATAACCGAAGAACAGGAAGCAGGACGACATCAGCACCAGCACGACCGGTGCGCTCACGGCTGCACTCCCGTGGTCGCGCTGCTGTTGATCGCGGGAATCGCAAGATCCTCGTCCGGCGGCTCCGGATGATCAAAGCCGTTACGGATGCCGTTGACGAGCTGCTCGACCGTGAACAGGCCGATCAGGATGCCGGACAGCGGGATCACCGCATAGAGCGAGGCGATCGGCGTGCCGGACGGCAGCCGGAAACTACCGAAGCCGCGGAGGTAATTTTGATAACCGTACCAGACCAGGCAAAAGGCGACGCCCAGCACCACCAGTCGGATGACGATCTCGACGACCAGCCGCGACCGGCCGTGCATCGCCTCCGAGAGCGCGGTGAGATAGAGATGATCGTTGCGCCTGGTCGCGACCGCAGCGCCAATGAAGATCGCGTAGATGAACAGCGTCGAGGTCACCTCCTGCAGCCAGAGCCAGGGATGACCGATGGTGCGGGTGACGATGTCGGCGGTGACCGAGAGCGAGAAGCCGAAGCACAACAGGCCGCACAGCATCATCAGGATCAGCTCGAGCCGGTCCAGCGCCCGCCATTTCAGGTGCCGCTGCCGTTGCAGCACCAGTCTGTCGGCGATGGCCATCGAATGCTCCGTCCTCGTAGGTCGTCCCGGCGAAGGCCGGGACCCATAACCACCGGCGCCTGTTGCTTTGAGAAAGAACGGCGGCCTGGCGCTTCAATGGACGGGCCGCGGCGTATGGGTCCCGGCTTTCGCCGGGACGACGCATGAAGTGGGCTAGTTAACCGCGCGGATCAGGTTCTTGATCTTCTCCGCATGCGGGCCGAGTTCCTTGGCGAGCTTGTCGAGATAGGGATCGGCGATCGCGGTAAAACTCTTCTTGTCCACGTCATCGACCACCTTGACGCCGAACGACTTCAGCTTGGTCAGCGCATTCCGCTCGAGCTCGAAGGCCTTCTGCGGCTCCTTGGCGCTGACCTCGTTGGCGGCCGCCTGCACCCATTGCTTCTGCTCGGCGGACAGGCTCTGCCACAGCTTGTCGGAGACGAACAGCAGCGCATTGTTGGCCTCGTGCTCGGTGATCGACAGCACCGGCGCGACCTCATAGTGCTTGTTGACGAGATAGACGTTGATGCTGTTCTCGGCGGCGTCGACCACGCCGGTTTGCAGCGAGGTGTAGACGCTGCCGAACGGCATATGAACCGTCTGCGCGCCATAGGCCGGGAACATGGTGTCCTCGGTCGCGGTCGCCTGCACCCGGACCTTCACGCCCTTGAGGTCGCCGACGTTGTGGATTTCCTTCTTGCTGTAGATGTGGCGGACGCCCTGCGAACCGGTGCCGATCACATGCAGGCCCTGCGCAGTCTCGTCGATCATCGTCCGGATGGCGTCGAACACCTGCGGGTCCGCCAGCGCCTTGATCACATGGGCGTCGTTGCGGAACAGGAAGTGCAGCGACATCACGCCGGCCTGCGGCGAGATCGTCGCCGTGTTGGCGGAGGAGACGATCGCGAACTCGATATCGCCTGATTTCACGAGCTGCAGCAGCTGCGGCTCCTGGCCGAGTTGCGCGCCGGGATATTGGTCGACGATCATCGTCCCCTTGCTCAATTCCTTGAGCTTCTCGGCGAACAGATCGCCGGCGACCGAATAGCCGGTGTTGCGCGGCTGGTCATAGGCGAAGCGGAAGTGCTTGACCTCCTGCGCGCCGGCGCGCGCCGTCAGCAGCAGCGCTGCCGCGGCCATGGCGATCCCGACGATCCTGGCTGAATAGCCCATCGCGACGTTCCCCCTGTTTTTGATTGACGCGATCATCCCACCAGTCCCGCGGGATTGTCAATAAAACAGAAGGAATTAGACGACTGCAGGCGTTCTCGTGCACTGCATCGCCGGAATTATCGACAATTCGGTAATTTCGTCGAAAGACGCGTGCTACTTCCCCTTGGCACGCATGAAGTCGAAATCGCAGCCCTCGTCCGCCTGCAGGATCGTCTCGTTGAAGAGATGCGCGTAGCCGCGCCTGGCCCAGTCCGGCGTGCCGGCAGGGGTCAGCGCGGCGCGACGCTTCTGCAACTCGGCTTCGTCGACCAAGAGATCGATGCTGCGCTTGGCAACATCGAGCCGGATCATGTCGCCGTTGCGCACCAGGCCGAGCGGACCGCCGACGGCGGACTCCGGCGTGATGTGCAGCACGATGGTGCCGAACGCCGTGCCGCTCATCCGCGCATCGGAGATACGGACCATGTCCTTCACGCCGGTGCGCGCGAGCTTCTTCGGGATCGGCAGGTAACCCGCCTCCGGCATGCCCGGGGCGCCCTTGGGGCCGGCGTTGCGCAGCACCAGCACGTCGTCGGCGGTCACATCGAGCGCGGGATCGTCGACCCGCAGCGTCATGTCCTCGACCGACTCGAACACCACGGCACGGCCGGTGTGCTGCAAGAGCTTTGGGCTCGCCGCCGACTGCTTGATGACGGCACCGCGCGGCGCGAGATTGCCGTGCAGGATCGCCATCGCGCCTTCGGACTTGATCGGGTTCGCCTTGGAGCGGATCGCGTCCTGTCCCGGGACGTCCTCCGCGCCGGCCACAACCTCACGCAGGGTCTGACCGGTGATGGTCCTGGCATCGAGGTCGATGAGATCGCCGAGCTGGGCCATCAGCTTCGGCACACCGCCGGCGTGATGGAAATGCTCCATGTAATGCTCACCTGAGGGCTTGAGGTCGACCAGCACCGGAACCTCGCGGCCGAGCCTGTCGAAAGCCTCCAGATCGATCCTGTAAGGCGAACGGTTGGCAATCGCCGTGAGGTGAATGAGCCCGTTGGTCGAACCGCCGATCGCCTGCATCACGACCTGGGCGTTACGGAACGACGACGGTGTCAGGATCTCGCTCGGCTTCGGTCCCTTGGTCTTCGCCATCTCGGCGGCGACGCGGCCGCTGGCCTCCGCGGAGCGGAAGCGTTCGGCATGCGGCGCCGGGATCGTCGCGCTCATCGGCAGCGACAGGCCGAGCGCCTCGGTGATGCAGGCCATGGTGGAAGCCGTGCCCATCACCATGCAGGTGCCGACCGACGGCGCGAGGCGGCCGTTCACCGCCTCGATCTCGACATCGTCGATCTCGCCGGCGCGATACTTACCCCATAGCCGGCGGCAGTCGGTGCAGGCGCCGAGCACCTCGCCCTTGTGATGGCCGACCACCATCGGGCCGACCGGGATCACAACCGTCGGCAGATCGGCGCTGATGGCGGCCATGAGCTGCGCCGGCAGGGTCTTGTCGCAGCCGCCGATCACGATCACCGAATCCATCGGCTGGGCGCGGATCATCTCCTCGGTATCCATCGCCATCAGGTTGCGCAGGTACATCGAGGTCGGATGCGCAAAGCTCTCGGCGATCGAGATGGTCGGGAACACGAACGGCATCGCGCCCGACAGCATCACGCCACGCTTCACCGCCTCGATGATCTGCGGCACGTTGCCGTGGCAGGGATTGTAGTCGCTGTAGGTGTTGGTGATGCCGACGATCGGGCGATTGAGCGCATCATCCGAATAGCCCATCGCCTTGATGAACGCCTTGCGCAGGAACAGCGAGAAGCCGGCGTCACCATAGCTGGTCAGTCCCTTGCGAAGTCCGTCGGCCATTTTCTTCTCTTCCCGTGGTTGTTCGGCCGCACTTAAGGAGCGGCGAGAATTATTGTCAATATGAGATAATCTGGCGGTAGAGCGCGGCTGGTCTGCGGCAAAATCGCCCCCATTATTGACAATAGCCATGGCGTCATGCTGACCTCCGATATCGACCCGAAGCCGAGCGCGCATGACAGCCGAACCCATCTTGCCCGAACTCCAGGCCCCCTCGCGGGAGGAGGAGCAGGCGGAAGTGATCCGCCGGCTGGAGGAGGACATCATCTTCGGCCGCTTCGCGCCCGGCCTGCGGCTGGTCGAGGATACCCTGATGCAGCGCTACGGCGCGAGCCGGCATTTCGTGCGCCAGGCGCTATTCCAGCTCGAACACCAAGGCATCGTACTGCGCGAGAAGAATGTCGGCGCCACGGTGCGGTTCTATTCCGCCGAAGAGGTGCGGCAGATCTACGAGGTGCGCGAGATGCTCACGCGCCAGGCCGCGCTAATGATCACCCTCCCCGCGCCGGACAGCCTGATCGACCAATTGAGCGAGCTGCAACGGCATTACTGTATCAAGGCCGACGCGCAAGACATGCGCGGAATCCATGAGACCAACGATGCGTTCCACCTCGCGCTGTTCTCCGCCTGCGGGAATCCCTACCTGGTGCGCTCGCTGCAGGACTACATGAACCTGACGCTGCCGATGCGCGCCAAGAACCTCGCCGACAGCGAGGGTCTTGCGCTGTCGCGCCGCCAGCACGAATTGATGATCGAGCTCCTGAAAGGCCGTGACAGCTGGGCGCTGGCGCAGCTCTGCGTCGATCACATGCAGTACAGCAAGGCGGATTATCTCGTCCGCATCTCCAACGACAAAAAGCCGCAATAGCGCGATACGCGGCCTTCCTCGCGAAGGAGACGGCGATGCGTTACGTGGCTTTGTTGATGGGATCGTTCGCCGTGCAGCTCGCACTCGGTGGAATTGCCGACGCGGCCGATCCGCGCGCGACCGAGCTCACCTATGAGCCCTGGACCAAGACCTGCCTGACCGAAGCGAGCTGCTTCGTCGCCGCCGCAGCGCGCGGCCAGTGCGCGCCGTCGGGCGGCACCATCAGCGTCTCGCCACAGAGCAGCACGCGCGCGCTGCTCACCGCCAATGTCGCCACGCGGACCATGCTGGAAGGCACGATCAGCCTCCGCATCGATCAGGACGAGCCGATGCAGGTCGCCAGGACGCACTGCTACACGCTCGGCTGCGGCGGCACGCTGGAGGCCAATGGCGAGCTGATCGAGCGGCTGAAGCACGCGCAAGCGATCGTGGTGGAAGCGAAGAACCTGACCGGGCAGAAGATCAGCCTCAACTTCCCGCTTGCGCATTTTTCCCAGACCTATGACGGGCCCGGAAGCGCGCCCAAGGCATCCGGGCAAAGCTCGAGCGAGGCGCAACGGGAGCACACCGAAGCGGTGAAGCAGCTGCCGCAGTGCGACGACTGATCACTTCTTCCAGTCGATCACCCTCGTCCTGTCGCCATCGAACTCCGTGCTGCAGAACGTGCCGCCCTGGTAATAATCGCCGATGGGATCGGGCGGCAGCTTGGCCTGCTCGGCCATCGCGTGCTCTCGGAAGTCTTCGCCACGGCCACTCGGACGATAGCCGAGATCGTAGGCGCGGTGATTGTCCCACCACGAGCGCTCGTTGTAGGACGCGCCGTACAGCACCTCGAAATGAATGTCGGGATGTTCGAGCCCGATGCGGCAGAGCTGAACCAGATCCTCGGGCTTGAGCCAGATCGAGAGCCTGCGGTGGTCGAGCGGCGCCTCGCCGAAATTGCCGATCCGGATGCAGGTCACCTTGATGCCGTGCTTGTCGGCATAGAGCGCGCCGACGCCCTCGCCGAACACCTTGCTCACCCCGTAACGACTGTCCGGCCGCGCGGTAACGTCGGTGCCGATACGGTGATGGCGCGGATAGAAGCCGACCGCGTGATTGGATGAGGCGAAGATCACGCGCTTGACGCCCTTCTTGCGCGCCGCCTCGAACAGATTGTAGCCGCCGATGATGTTGGCCTGCAGGATCGCATCCCAGGAACCTTCGACCGAATAGCCGCCGAAATGCAGGATGCCGTCGACGCCCTCGCAGATCGCCTCGACCTCAGCGAGGTCGGCGAGATCGGCCGCCTTGAATTTCTCGTTGCTGCCGAGATCGGCGGGCGGCTTGATGTCGCTCAGCAAGAGATCCGGATAGATCGGCGGCAGCAGCTTGCGCAGGCTCGTGCCGATCCCCCCCGATGCGCCGGTCATCAATATGCGTGGCATGCCGTCCCTCGTCTTTCCTGTTTGCTGCAGTCGAATTGCGGTCGCAGGCCGACAATGATAGCAAACCATGCGCTCAAGGAAACACCATCGAAACACAACAACGAGAACAGCAAATGTCCGATGTTCATTCCGCCGGCTGGCGTCCCGCGACCTGTTATCCCGATCCCGCGATCCACGCGCTCGACCCGCGCTTCGAGAAATACTGGCTAAAACTCTCCGCCGTTGAGCGCATCGCCACCGGCCTGCGCTGGGCCGAAGGTCCGGTGTGGTTCGGCGACGGCCGCTATCTGTTGTGCAGCGACATCCCGAACCAGCGCATCCTCAAATGGGAGGAAGAGACCGGCGCGGTCAGCATCTTCCGCAAGCCGTCGAACTTCGCCAACGGCAACACCCGCGACCGTCTGGGCCGGCTGATCACCTGCGAGCATGGCGGTCGCCGTGTGGTGCGCACCGAATATGACGGATCGATTACGGTGCTGATCGATTCCTTCGGCGGCAAGCGGCTGAACTCGCCGAACGACGTCGTGGTGAAATCCGACGGCGCGATCTGGTTCACCGATCCGATCTTCGGCCTGCTCGGCAATTACGAGGGCTACAAGGCCGATCCGGAGATCGAGCCCAACGTCTACCGGCTCGATCCCGAAACCGGCAAGGCCAGCATCGTCGCCGAGGGCGTGCTCGGCCCGAACGGGTTGTGCTTCTCGCCGGACGAGAAGATCCTCTACGTCGTGGAATCCCGCGGCGAGCCGAACCGCAAGATCCTGGCCTATGACGTCTCCGCCGACGGCAAGACGATTTCCAACAAGCGCGTGTTCATCGACGCCGGCCCCGGCACGCCCGACGGCATGCGCTGCGACATCGACGGCAATCTGTGGTGCGGCTGGGGCATGGGCGACCCCGAGCTCGACGGCGTCGTGGTGTTCGCGCCCGACGGCGTCATGATCGGCCGCATCGCGCTGCCGGAGCGCTGCGCCAACCTCTGCTTCGGCGGACTGAAGCGCAACCGCCTGTTCATGGCGGCGAGCCAGTCGATCTATGCGCTCTACGTCAACACCCAAGGCGCGCTCGGGGGCTAAACGGAACGTCATTGCGAGGAGCGAAGCGACGAAGCAATCCATCTTTCCGCGCGTGAGGAAAGATGGATTGCTTCGCTTCGCTCGCAATGACGAAGAACCTGCGGTCGTAATCGTCGCTAGACTCGAACTCTCAAAACCTTGCATCCCCAAATGTCTGACGCCGGAGCAGTTACCTGCCCCGGCGCCAAATGTTGACTCTCGTGGCTCGGCTTACGCGGCGTTGTAGCCAGCGACGGCCTTGGCCTCGAGATATTCTTCCAGACCGTAACGACCCCACTCGCGGCCGTTGCCGGACTGCTTGTAGCCGCCGAACGGCGCGGAGCGCTCGTTCGGCACGCCCTGCAGGTTGACGTTGCCGGCGCGGATCTGGCGGCCGACGCGGCGCGCGGTTTCCACGGTGTCGGCCGAGACGTAACCGGCGAGACCATAGGGTGTGTCGTTGGCGATCTTCACCGCCTCAGCCTCGTCCTTGGCGCCGAGGATGGTCAGCACCGGTCCGAAGATTTCCTCGCGGGCGATCGTCATGTCGTTGGTGACGTCGGCGAAGATGGTCGGGCGGACATAGAAGCCCTTGTTGACGCCCTCGGGCAGGCCCGGGCCACCGGCGACGAGCGTTGCGCCCTCGTCGATGCCCTTCTGGATCAGCGCCTGGATCTTGTCCCACTGGCCGCGGTTGACCACGGGACCGATCGTGGTGCCGTCGGCGCGCGGATCACCGGCCTTGGTCTTGTCGGCGACGCCCTTCGCGATCGCGGCCACTTCCTTCATCTTGGAGAGCGGCACGATCATGCGCGACGGCGCGTTGCAGGACTGGCCCGAGTTGTTGAACATGTGCATCACGCCGCCGGTCACCGCCTTGGCGAGGTCGGCACCCTCGAGGATCACGTTCGGCGACTTGCCGCCGAGTTCCTGGCTGACGCGCTTCACGGTCGGCGCCGCACGCTTGGCGACATCGACGCCGGCGCGGGTCGAACCGGTGAACGAGATCATGTCGATGTCCGGATGCTCGCTCATCGCAGCACCCACCTCCGGGCCGAGGCCGTTGAGGAGGTTGAACACGCCCTTCGGCACGCCGGCTTCATGGAGGATTTCCGCGAAGATCAGCGCCGAGGTCGGGGTGAACTCCGACGGCTTCAGGATCATGGTGCAGCCGGCGGCGAGCGCGGGCGCGACCTTGCAGGCGATCTGGTTGAGTGGCCAGTTCCAGGGGGTGATCATGCCGATCACGCCGACCGGCTCGCGCACGATCACGGCGGTGCCCATGGTCTCCTCGAACTCGTACTTCTTGAGCACTTCGAGGGTGTTCATGAGATGGCCGAGGCCGGCGCCGGCCTGCAGCTTTTCGGCCATCGGCAGCGGGGCGCCCATCTCGTCGGAGACGGCCGCGCCGATCTCCTTCATGCGGCCCTTGTAGACCTCGACGACCTTGGTGAGCAGCGCGACGCGTTCCTCACGGCTGGTCTGGGAATAGGTCTCGAACGCGCGCTTGGCGGCGGCGACTGCCTTGTCGACATCGGCTTTGGAGCCGAGCGCAATCTCATACATCGCTTCTTCAGTCGCCGGATTGACGACGGGGGTAGACTTGCCTTTGACGACCGGATCGACCCAGGCGCCATCGATGTAGAATTGCATACGATTGACCATCGGAAACCTCTTGTAGGGGGCGTATGGATAAGGGGAACGGAAAGCGTTCGGCAGGCATCCTTGCACGAAAGCAGGGCGAATTGAACCCGCCATATGCGGGGCGCGGCTCGTGCACGCCCACGGCATATAATGTCGCTGCCGCACCGGTGGCAAGGTTGGCTTCGTCGCCCCGGCGAAGGCCGGGGCCCATAACCACCGACGGCAATCGGTAATGGGTCCTGTTAGAACGAGCCGCGCTTACTTGCTACCACTTGTGGTTTTGGATCCCGGCCTGCGCCGGGATGACGATGAGGAGAGGTCCCTCGTCACACCGCCATCTTGCGATGCCGCACCGGCGCGCCGATCGACACGCTTTCCGCCGCGTCGATGATGGCGTTGGCGTCGATGCCATAGTGCCGGTAGAGGTCGCCGATCGTCCCGGTCTGGCCGAAATGCTCGACGCCGAGCGCCTCGACCCGGTGGCCGCGCACGCTGCCGAGCCAGCCGAGCGAGGCCGGATGGCCGTCGATCACGGTCACGATGCCGCAGTCGCGGCCGAGCGGCGCCAGCATGCGCTCGATATGACTCAAATGCTGCGCGCCGCGGCGGTCGCGGCGTAAATTCCGTGCGGCGGACCAACCGGCGTAGAGCCGGTCGGCCGAGGTTACCGCCAGGAGACCGACATCGCGGTGGCTCTCGCCGATCAGGCCGACCGCCTCGATCGCCTCCGGCGCGACGGTGCCGGTATACGCAACAACGATGTCGCAGTTCGGGCCCGGCTTGCGCATCCAATAGGCGCCATCGGTGATGTCGCGCTGCAGGTCCGGCGTCATGATCCGCTGCGGTTGCTCCAGCGTCCGGGTCGAGAGTCGCAAGTAAACCGAACCTCCCTCAGCACCCTCGCGCTGCATGTGGCCGAAGCCCCAGCCCATGATCACGGCAAGTTCATCGACGAAGGCCGGATCGAACGAGGCGAGCCCGTCTTGTCCCATCCCGATCAAGGGCGTCTTGATCGACTGATGCGCGCCGCCTTCCGGCGCCAGCGAAATGCCCGACGGCGTCGCGGCCACCATGAAGCGGGCATCCTGGTAGCAGGCGTAGTTCAGCGCATCGAGGCCGCGCTCGATGAAGGGGTCGTACAGCGTGCCGACCGGCAGCAGCCGCGCGCCGTTGATCTGTTGCGACAGGCCGAGCGCCGAGAGCATGATGAACAGATTCATCTCGGCGATGCCGAGCTCGAGGTGCTGGCCCTTCGGCGAATATTCCCAGGTGTAGGCGGACGGGATCTTCTCCTGCCGGAACAGGTCGTGGTTCTCCGCCTTGGCGAACAGGCCGCGGCGATTGACCCAGGCGCCGAGGTTGGTCGACACCGTGACGTCCGGCGAAACGGTGACGATGCGTGACGCAAGCTCGCTGTCGCCGCGCGCGAGCTCATGCAGCACGAGGCCGAAGCCCTGCTGCGTCGACATCTGCGCGGAGGCCTTGAAGGCCAGTCGCTCCGGCACGTCGATTGCGGGCGCCGAGAGCCGGCGGCGTCCTTCGCGGTTGAACGGCGCGGCGGCGAGGTAAGCCTCGAGCTTCGCGGGCTCTTGCGACAGGCCTTCGAACTTGTCCCACTCGTGGCCGGTGCGGATGTTCTGCGCGGCGCGCCACTTCTCCATCTGCGCCACGGTCATCAGGCCGGCGTGGTTGTCCTTGTGGCCCTGCATCGGCAGGCCAACGCCCTTGATGGTGTAGGCGATGAAGCACACCGGCCGATCATGATCGATCGCCTCGAAGGCCTCGATCATGCTCGCCATGTCGTGGCCGCCGAGGTTCGACATCAGCGCCAGCAACTCGTCGTCGCTGCGGCGCTCGATCAGCGCCGACACGTCGCCCTGGTCGCCGATATCGTCGCGCAGATGCTTGCGGAACGCAGCCCCGCCCTGGAAGCAGAGCGCCGCGTACATCTGGTTCGGGCAATTGTCGATCCAGCGCCGCAACGCCTCGCCGCCGGGCTCGGCAAACGCCTCGAGCATCAGCTTGCCGTATTTCACGATCACCACGTCCCAGCCGAAATTGCGGAACATGGTTTCGAACTTGGCCCACAGCCCCTCGCGCACCACCGCGTCGAGCGACTGCCTGTTGTAGTCGACCACCCACCAGGTGTTGCGCAGACCGTGCTTCCAGCCCTCGAGCAGCGCCTCGAAAATGTTGCCCTCGTCCATCTCGGCGTCGCCGACCAGCGCGATCATGCGCCCTTCGGCTCGGTCCTGCATCCAGCCATGCGCCTTGACGTAGTCCTGCACCAGCGAGGCGAACAGCGTCTGCGCCACGCCGAGCCCGACCGAGCCGGTGGAGAAATCGACGTCGTCGACATCCTTTGTGCGCGACGGATAGGACTGCGCGCCCTTGTAGCCGCGGAAGTTCTCCAGCTTGTCGCGGGTCTGGTGGCCGAACAGATACTGGATCGCATGGAACACCGGGCTCGCATGCGGCTTCACCGCGACGCGGTCCTGCGGACGCAGCACCGAGAAATACAGCGCCGACATGATGTTGGCGAGCGAGGCCGACGAGGCCTGATGGCCCCCGACTTTCAGCCCGTCGGCAGATGGCCGCACATGGTTGGCGTGGTGGATGGTCCACGACGACAGCCACAGCACCTTGCGGGCCAGGGCTGTGAGCATGTCGAGGCGTTCAGGCGCGATTCCCATGGCAATACTCCGGGCGAATATGTCGGATGTTACTGCCGCGGCGACCGCCGAAAATCTCAATTCCGCGCGACAGCACAGGAAAAATTGGGATAAATTCCCACGATCCGGCCCTCACCTGCGAGTTCATCCCAATGCCTGCCCTCGACGCCATCGACCGCAAGATCCTGAGTCTGCTCCAGACCGACAGCCGCATGACCATGCAGGAACTCGCCGACAAGGTCGGGCTGTCGGTGTCGCCCTGCCACCGCCGGGTCAAGCTGCTCGAGGAGCGCGGCGTGATCTCTCGCTACATCGCGACCGTCGACCAGAAATCGCTCGGGCTGCACGTCTCGGTCTTCATCTCGATCAAGCTCGCGCGCCAGAAGGAGGAAGACCTCAACCGCTTCGCGCGCGCGATCTCGAAATGGGATGAGGTGCTCGAGTGCTATCTGATGACCGGCAACCGCGACTATCTGCTGCGCGTCGTCGCCGCCGACCTCTCCTCCTATGAAGCGTTCCTGAAGAACAAGCTGACCCGGCTCGACGGCATCGCCTCGATCGAGTCGAGCTTTGCGCTGAGCCAGGTGAAGTATTCGACGGCATTGCCGGTGTGAGGGCGTTGGTTGGTAACTCCAATCGGGCCAACACCACCGCGTCGTCCTGGCGAAAGCCAGGCCCCATAACCACCGAATTTGGTTGTGAAGGGAAACTGGCCCTAGCGTCATGCAACGACGAACAATTGGGGTAATGGGTCCTGGCCTTCGCCAGGACGACGATGCTGCAAATTAAATCGTCGCGACCGGATCGCCCGCGGGAACCCGGCGGCGGCGTTCGATGTTGATGTCAGGCATCACTGACTATCCGAAGGGTGAGGACAGATGCTGAGGGCTGCCCGCTGCAAACATACCGTGCTGGCGCTCGCCGCGATCCTCGCAGTCGCGGCATCGGCCGCGCTGTTCGCGGGCAGCGCCTATGCCGCTCGCGGTGGCGGCGGTGGCCACGGTGGTGGAGGTCATGGCGGTGGCGGCTTTCATGGTGGTGGGGGCGGATTTCATGGCGGCGGAGGCGGCTTCCACGGTGGCGGTTTCCACGGCGGTGGATTTCATGCCAGCGGCGCGCGTGGCGGCGGCTTTCACACCATCCATCCCGCTGCAAGGGGAGGCATGAGGCTCAGCGGTGGCTCCGGCGCGCGTCATAATCAATTCCGGCCCGCCGCTCATGCCGCGCGCGTCGCGCCGAGCCTAGCCGCCGGCCGTCATGCCGCCTCGCCCGCCGCGATGCGCCACAATGCGAACGCTGTCGGCCACTCGTTGGCCTCGCATCAGATCCGCACCGCGATGCAGAGACCGGGCGGTTTGCGGAATCCGATGGCGCGCGCCGCGATCATGACGGCCGCCGCCAGGGCGGCTTGGGGATATCACAACCGCAATGGCGGCTGGTGGTGGCGCCATCCGCATGGCGGGTTCGGCTGGGTCGGTCCGGTATTCTGGCCCTATGCCTATTACGATCTCTATGACTATGCCTGGTGGGGCGATGACTACGACCCATACTTCTGGGACTATGGCTATGGCGACATCTATACCGGTCTGTTCGGCCCGTACGATTACAATGCCCTGAGCGGCTATGCCGATTACCTGCCGAGCCGCGGCAGCTCGCGACAGCCGACCGCGTCCAACAGCGACCGCGCGGCTGCGACGACGACGCTCGCCGACATGTGCGGCAGCGACAGGAG
The DNA here is from genome assembly GCF_054063295.1 of Bradyrhizobium sp. USDA 3240. Lineage (NCBI taxonomy): Bacteria > Pseudomonadati > Pseudomonadota > Alphaproteobacteria > Hyphomicrobiales > Nitrobacteraceae > Bradyrhizobium > Bradyrhizobium sp. USDA 3240. The sequence continues at coordinate 7,007,503 of NZ_JBSSGD010000002.1, read as the reverse complement.
CGACATCGCGGGCTTCCCGATCGAGCAATTCCGCAGCGCCATTCAGCCCAATGCGGAGCAGAGCGCAGCGCTCGACGAACTCGCCAGCGCCTCGCAGAAGGCGTCGGAGACCATTCTCAATTCATGTCCCAGGGACGTGCCGCTGACCGCGCCGAGCCGCCTCGTCGCGATGCAGCAGCGCCTCCAGGCCATGCGCGACGCGGTCGGCATTCTTCAGCCGGCGCTGCAGAAGTTCTACGGGCTGCTCAGCGACGACCAGAAAGCCAAGGTGACGGCGCTGGCAGCGGATCAGCGCCGCACCAGGCGTGAGGCGACGGCGGACAACGGAAACTGCAATACGGCGCAGCCCGCGACCATCGTTTGGCCGGGCGAGGTCATCGAACGCGACGTCAAGCCGACCGACGCGCAGCGGGCGAGCCTCGATGCCTTGCGCGATGCGGCGACAAAAGCCGAGGACACCCTGAAATCGTCCTGCCCGCCCACCGACGCACGCACGCCGCCGGCACGCCTTGCCGCGGCCGAAGCCAGATTGGATTCGATGCTGCAGGCGATCGGCACGGTGCGTCCGGCGCTGGACAGCTTCTACAGCGCGCTCAGCGACGAGCAGAAGGCCGCGTTCGACGCTGTTGGCCCCGAGCGGGACGGCGGCAGGATCGCCAACGCCGCAATGACCGCCGCAGGCGGCGACGAGCCGGCGCGAGGTCATCATCGCCGCCATCACCGTCATGGCCCGAACATCGGCGGCATGATCTTCCGGATGATCGGCTTGTAGGACTTGCCATCGCCTCGCGCGTATGGCGGTGACACCACCCGCGATATCCCAGCGGGGCAACCAGCCGGAGGCTACGGCGCAATCCACATGCCAACCACGATGATGGCCAGTGCAACGGCAATCACCAGCATGTCGGTCGTGAGCCAATCAGGCATTCCATTCGATGGCTGCTCGCTCATGTCCGCGACTCCTTCTGTTCGCGCCGAGCCAGTATGCTGAAGCGAAGCAGCGCAAACGAGGATGAACTGGATCACATAAGGGCGCGACAAGCGGTCGCTGCGAATTTCATGCATCCGCGCGCCCTCAAGTTGCAGCACGCGATTGATCTGCCGCGCAGGTTTCTGAACATGTTCGACAACACCGGTGGCGACGGCAAACACAATAGCACGTCGTCGCGTAGCGCGTAGGGTAGGTTTAGCCGAAAGCGTAACCCACCCTACGCGCTGCGCTCCTCCTCACAGCACCTTGCGCTGCGCGAGGTTCTTCATCAGCGCGCCAACGCCGAAGGTCCAGGGCTCGCATTCGTCGCTGCCCCGCATGCGGTTGACGAGCTTGCCGAGCTGCGGCGCGGCAATGGTGACGATGTCGTCGCGCTTGTGGGTGAAGCCTTCGCCCTTGGCGTCGCGGTCCTTGACCGGCGCGAACATCGTGCCGAGGAACAGCGCAAATCCATCAGGATATTGATGCACGGGGCCGATGGTCTGGGCGACCAGATCGGTCGGGTCGCGGCTGATCTTGCTGATCGAGGAATGACCCTCGAGCACGAAGCCGTCGGCGCCCTTCACGGTGAGGCCGACGTCCATCTTCCTGACGTCGTCGAGCGAGAAGGTCCCGTCGAATAGCCGGAGTAGCGGGCCGATCGCGCAGGAGGCGTTGTTGTCCTTGGCCTTCGACAGCAACAGCGCCGAGCGGCCCTCGAAATCGCGCAGGTTGACGTCGTTGCCGAGCGCGGCGCCGACGATCTTGCCGGTGCCGGATACGATGAGCACGACCTCCGGCTCCGGATTGTTCCAGGTCGATTTCGGATGCAGCCCGGCATCCATGCCCGTGCCGACCGAGGACAGCGTCGGCGCCTTGGTGAACACTTCGGCGTCGGGACCGATGCCGACCTCGAGATACTGGCTCCAGGCGTTCTGGTCGATCAGCACCTGCTTCAACCGCATCGCCTGCTCGGAGCCCGGCTTCAGCTTGGAGAGATCGTCGCCGACCAGGCGCACCACCTCCTTGCGGATGGCCTCCGCCGACGATGGATTGCCGCGCGCCCGCTCCTCGATCACGCGCTCCAGCATCGAGATCGCAAAGGTGACGCCGGCGGCTTTCAGCACTTGCAGGTCGACCGGCGCGAGCAGATGCGGCCTCGTTTTGTCGCGGCCGTCGGGCGGCGTGTTGGCGAGGATCGCCTCGAAATCGCCGATCCGCTCGCCGCGCGTGCCACGCAACCCGGCTGCAGGATCGGCTTCCTCGCACAACGCGCTCACGGTGGGGAAGCGCGCGGTGACGTCGAACACGCCGTCGCCCCGCACCGCGACCACGGCGGGTCCGCCGGCCTGCGGCAGCCAGACCCGTCCAACCAGCGTGCCGGCGGTGCCGTCCTCCGGCAGGACGTCCTTTGGCGTGAGCGAAATCATCGGCGTCTCCTTTTTTGATCTTGTCAGCGCTTGTTAGCACAGTCCGCGCGCTTGCGTGAAACAGCGGTCATGCCGTTGTCATAGAGGGGTAACATCGCCCGTCAATGCTCCCGTCGATCCATCTAACATACTGAAAGACGGACCTTCATGACCGCCTCCGACCTCACCGACGACGCCACCCGAGATGAAGCCTTGCGCGACGAAGCCTCCCGCGACGAAGCCTTGCGCGCCCGCATCCATCAGGAGATGGCCGACAGCCTTGACGAGGAACTCGAGCTCGAGCTCGACGACATGAGGCTCGACCAGCTCGACCACGGCGGCGTCACCGGACAGCCGTCGATAGACCGCAAGCTCTACTTCCGCGAATTGCTGCGGTTGCAGGGCGAGCTGGTCAAGCTGCAGGACTGGGTGCAGCACGAGAAGAGGAAGGTCGTGGTGCTGTTCGAGGGCCGCGATTCCGCCGGCAAGGGCGGTGTCATCAAGCGCATCACCCAGCGGCTCAACCCGCGCATCTGCCGCGTCGCGGCGCTGCCGGCGCCGAACGAGCGCGAACGCACGCAATGGTACTTCCAGCGCTATGTCTCGCACCTGCCGGCCGGCGGCGAGATCGTGCTATTCGACCGCAGCTGGTACAACCGCGCCGGCGTCGAGAAGGTGATGGGGTTCTGTAACGACGAGCAGTATGAGGAGTTCTTCAGGTCGGTGCCGGAATTCGAGCGCATGCTGATCCGCTCCGGCATCATCCTGCTGAAATACTGGTTCTCGATCACCGACGAGGAACAGGCGTTCCGCTTCTCGATGCGGATCAACGATCCGCTGAAGCAGTGGAAGCTGAGCCCGATGGATGTCGAGGCGCGGACCCGCTGGGAGCTCTACACCAAAGCCAAGGAGACGATGCTGGAGCGCACGCACCTGCCGGACTCGCCGTGGTGGATCGTCGATGCCGTCGACAAGAAGCGCGCCCGGCTCAACTGCATCTCGCATTTGTTGACCCAGATCCCCTATCAGCAGGTCACCCACCAACCGGTGGTGCTGCCGCCGCGGGTGCGCAACCCCGACTATCACCGCGGCCCGATCCCGCCGGAGATGTACGTGCCGGGAACGTATTGATCGGACCGGGCGAGACTGCGCTCCCTCGCCCCGTTCTTACGGGGAAAGGGTTGGGGTGAGGGGCTGCCTCCGCGAGTACGACGACAGACGAGCCTGCGGAGACTCCCCCTCACCCGGATTGCATCTGCGATGCAATCCGACCTCTCCCCGCACGCGGGGCGAGGTAAGAACGCCTCGCCTACCAATGGCGCAGGCCCGCGCCCTTGCTGGCACCGGAACCCGACGCTAGGCTTCACCGATCTGGTGCAGGGAGGCCCGCTTGACTCAATCCGACGACATCGCAATTTCCGAAAATCGCCGCGACGCGCTGCGCTATGCGCTCGGGATCGGCAGCGGCGCGGCACTCGCGGCCGCCATGGCAACCCCGGCTGCGGCGCAAACCCAGGCCGACAACACGCTCGACCGCATCAGGGCCAACAAGGTGCTGCGGATCGCGGTGCTGCCGGGCGAGCTGCCCTATTTCAACAAGGACCTCGCCACCGGCACCTGGTCCGGCTTCTCGATCGAGATGGCCAACGACCTTGCCAAGCTGCTCGACGTCAAGCTGGAATATGTCGAGTCGACCTACGGCAATTCAATTCTCGATTTGCAGGCCAACAAGATCGATCTCGGCTTTGCGCTCAACCCGACCCCGCAGCGGGCGCTGGTGGTGGACTTCACCAGCCTGGTGTTCCCGCATCCGTTCGGCGCGATGCTGAAGAAGGGGCTGGAGGCCAAGACCTGGGCCGACATCAACAAGCCCGAGGTCAAGATCGCGGTTGACGTCGGCTCGGCCAACGAGGCGGTGGCCCGGCGCTTCGCGCCGAACGCCACCATCAAGTCGCTGAAGTCGCGCGACGAGGTGATGCTGGAGATGTCGTCGGGCCGCGTCGATTGCGTCGTCAACGCACTGGTGCTCGGGCTGACCGCGATCGCCAAGAACCCGAACCTCGGCACCTACAAGATCCTGGCCTCACCCTCGGTGACGATCGCAAGCGGCACAGCGGTGCGGCGCGAACAGGACAAGCGCTGGCGCGACTTCCTGTCGGTGTGGATCGACTACAACCGCGGCATCGGCCAGATGCGCGAATGGTTCGTCAAAGGCCTCGGCCTCGCCGGCGTCAAGCCGGAGGACGTGCCGGTGGAACTGAACATCTAGAGCGCGTCTTTATCGATCACACTGCGGCCTCTTCACCTCTCCCCGCTCTTTCGCGGGGAGAGGTCGGATCGCATCGCAGATGCGGTCCGGGTGAGGGGCAAGGCACACTGCTCAACAAGTCGCGAATTGCTCGCCGGATGGAGGCCCCTCACCCCAACCCTCTCCCCGCGAAGAGCGGGGAGAGGGAGAAGAGGCAGCCTCACACCTTGTCATAGGTCAGTCCACGCTCCAGCCGGCGCGCCACCAGCGTCGACGGAAACAGGATCGCAAAATAGATCAGCGCCACGATGGTGTAGACCTCGAGCGGCCGGTAGGTGTCGGCGTTGATCAAGGTGGCGTTGTAAACGAGATCGGGCACCGCGATGATCGAGACCAGCGAGGTGTTCTTGAGCTGCGTCACCGACTGGTTGACATAGGGCGCCATCATCGGTTTCAGCGCCTGCGGCAGGATCACGAGCCGCATCAGCCGCCAGCCGCGGAAGCCGAGCGCCTTCGCCGCATCCCACTGCCCGACCGGCACGCTCTCGATGGAGCCGCGCACGATCTCGGCATAGAACGCGCCGCCATAGAGCGACAGCACGCTGACGGCTGCGACATGCGCCGGGATGTTGACGCCGATCACGACCGGAAACGCGTAGTAGAACCAGATGATCTGCACCAGCAGCGGCGTGCAGCGGAACAGCTCGATATAGGCGATCAGCAGCCAGTCGATCACGGGAATCCGCCGCAGCCGCAGCATGCCGACGATCAGGCCGATCAAGGTGCCGAGGATGATGGTGCCGATCGTGTAGGCCATGGTCCAGCCGAGCCCGAGCCAGAACAGATGGCTGTACTTGGCGAGGATCCCGAAATCCCAGACGTAGTTCATCCTGCCCCTCGGTTGACTCTAGTTTTGACGCGTTTTCTTCACGCGAACCGGTGCCCACTTCGCTCGAAAACGCTTTGCGTGCCGGCTTGACGTCCCAGCATTGCAGGCGGCCTCGCGCGAGTCACGCGATATACCGGCCCGGCGAAAAAGCCTTCACGTCGAACGGCGGCGCCGCGCCCGCGATCATCGCCGCGACCGCGGCGCCCGTTCCGGGACCGGTGGTGAAGCCGATATGCTGGTTGCCGAAGGCGAGCCAGAGGCCGCGATGCCGCGGCGCCTCGCCGATCATCGGCAGGCTGTCGGGCAGCGTCTGCCGCGCGCCGCGCCAGCGCTCGCCGACTGCATCGCCGAATTCGACCACGCTGCGCGCCATCGGCACCACGGCCTCGAGCTGCGCATAATTCGACGGCGCATCGCGCGCGGTCAGCTCGACGCCGCTGGTGACACGAACGCCCTGCTCCATCGGCGTCATCAGAAATGCACCCTCCGCATCATGGATCGGGCGCAGCAATTTGCGTGCCGGGTTCGGCATGAAATGCTGGTGATAGCCGCGCTCGAATGCCAGCGGCACGCGATAGCCGAGCGGCCGCAGCAGCTCGGCTGACCACGGCCCGAGCGCGACCACGACATGGCGCGCAGCGATCTCGCCGTCGGCAAGCTGCACGCGCCACCCGTCGTCTCCTTGTGATATCCGCCGGATCTCGGATTGCCGCACGGTGCCGCCGCTGGCGGCGAGCATCTGCGCATAGGCCTTGACCACCGCGCCGGGTGAATCGACCGATGCCGTCTGGCTGTGCAGCAGGCCAACGCTGTAGGCAGGGATGATGTTCGGCTCGACCGCGGAGATGGCCTGCCGGTCGAGCACCTCGCTTTTGATGCCGAATTCGGCGAGCGCCGCCTGCTCCGCCCTGGCGGTCGCGAGTCCGTCGCCGCGCCAGGCCTTGAGCCAGCCGGTCTCACGGATGCGATGGCCGGCGCCCGCCTGCACGATCCAGTCGCGATGCAGTGTCATCGACGACCCGATCAGGCCGTGCAGCGCGGCGGCGCGTGGTTTGGTCTGCGACGGTGTCGCCGCGGCAAGAAAGCGGATCACCCAGCCGGCATTGGCGACCGCCCACGGAAGATTCCAGCGCAGCGCCGGGTGGGTGTTGGTGAGGTATTTCGGCAGGTTCTTTAAAAGCTGTGGCGTGTTGAGCGGCAGGATCGAGCCGGACGAGATGATGCCGGCATTGCCGTAGGAGGTCTCGCTGCCCGGCTCGCGACGGTCGACCATGACGACGGAGAGACCGCGCTGCCGCGCGGCAAGGCCGGCCGAGACGCCGACCATGCCGGCGCCGAGCACGACGACGTCAACCTGCTGTGCGGACGCGCCTTCGCTCATGCCATCACATCAAGGTCAGGCCGCCATCGACCGGCAGCGTGGCGCCGGTGATGTGGCCTGCTTCCGGCGACAGCAGGAAGGCGACGACGGCGGCGACCTCGTCGGCCTCGGCCAGCCGCTGCATCGGATTGGCCTTTGCCACCCGCTCCCAGGTCGCGGTGTCCAGCGCGCCGAACAGGCCGGGATCCTTGCGCGTATAGCCGGGCATCACCGCGTTGGAGGTGGCGCCTGATGCCGCGAGCTCGATTGCGAGCGACTTCACCAGCACTTCGAGCGCGGCCTTGGCGGCCGCCGATCCCGGATAGGTGGCGCCGGGCACGAAACGATGCGGCCCGAAACTGGAAACCGCGACGACGCGACTCTGCGCGCTGCGCGCGAGGTCGGGCAGCGCGGCCGCCGCGATCTCGTGGAATGCCGCTGCCATCACGGCAAAGGCGCGCTCCAGCGCCGCGCGCGGCAGGCTGGCGAACTCGCGGCGGTCGGCAAAGCCCGCGGCATGCACGATGCTGTCGATCGGCCCGAATGCGGCGCGCGCAGCCTCGACCAGCGACGTGCCCGCGCCGGCCATGGCGAGATCGCCGGTAGAGACCGCGACCTTCGCCCCCCTGCCACGGCACTCCTCCGCAACCGAATTCAGCCGCGCGAGCCCGCTAGCTTCGGCGCCCTGGCCATGCAGCATCAGCCCCTGATCGGGGCCGGCGAGCCGGCGTGCAACCGCGGCGCCGATGCCGGAGCCGCCTCCCGTGATGATAGAAACGCGCATGCGGTGCGTGCTGTCAGTGCGATAAGAGACGGCGAACTATAGGTTCGGCGTCGCGAAAAGCAAACCGCCGCCGTCAGCTCAGCGCCACGGCTCGACCAGGATCTTGGTGTGCGCCTCGGGATTGGCGAGATCGGCAAACGCCTGCGCAACGCCGTCGATGCCGACGCGGCCGGTGACCAGCGATGCGGCATCGACCTGGCCTTCCGCGATCAGCCGCAGCGAATAGGCGAACTCCTCCGGCGTGTAGCCGAGCACGTATTGGACGTTGAGTTCCTTGATGATGCCGAGCATCGGCTCGGACTTGTCGGTTTCCATGCAGACGCCGACCACGACGACACGGGCGCTGCGCGGCGCGCCCTCGAACACCTGCTGCAACACGCCGGGCACGCCGACGCATTCGAAGATCAGCGCCGGCTTCAGCGGCGGCAGCAGCGCTTGCATCGGCGGCCGCGCCGCCTTCTCTGCTTCGCTCATCTGGGCGTGCTCGGCCCAGCTCGCGTAAGGCTGCGTCTTGGCGGGGTCGACCACGACATCGGCGCCCATCTTCTCGGCGAGCAAGCGTCGCGCCGGCGAGTAGTCGGCGGCGACGATCGGGCCGAGCCCCCTGATCTTGAGTGCCGCGATCACCGCAAGGCCCACCGGCCCGCAACCGATCACCAGCGGCACCTCGCCGCCTTTGATGTTGGCCATCGCCACCGCGTGGACGCCGACCGCAAGCGGCTCGGTGAGCGCGGCGTGCTCGGCGGCAAGTCCGTTCGGCACTTCGAGCAGCAGCGGCTCGCTGAGCAGCATCTGCTCGGCATAGGCGCCCGCATAGTCGTTGGAATAGCCGATGCCCTTCGGCCCCTCCGGCGTCAGCAGCGCCGGCAGCGAACAGACCCGTGTGCCGGGCTTCAGCTTGCGCGTGGTGCCCGGGCCGTAATCGAGGATCTCGCAGCAGAACTCGTGGCCGAACACGACGTCGCGCGACAGATCCATCGCCGTGCGGCCGGGCAGGAACTTGCTCAGCTCCACCATGCGGTGGGCGTGCTTGCGCGCGTGCAGATCGGAACCGCAGATGCCGCAGGCGAGCGATTTGACCAGCACCTGGCCGGCGCCCGGCTTCGGCTCCGGCATCTGGTCGACGACAATCTCGCCATTTCTGAAGATCGCTGCGCGCATGTTTCCTCCCGCGTGGGTTTCTTCCCACTCATTTTGATGCGTATTTCGTCCCGCGAAATACACTGTCGCGGATCAAGTCCGGGACAGGCTTTCGCTGCGGGAGGCTATAGCACGGAGGGTCACCACGTATAGCGCATAACGCCCTTGCGGGCGTAGGACTGGGTGACGTTGGAGAATTCGCCCTCGAAGGTCGCAGCCGCCGACCAGCCGTTGCAGCACGCCTTGCCGTATCTAGGCAACCAGCGCATGATCTCGTCCGGCTGGTCAGGCGTTTGGCGACGGCTCGCTGGCCACGGCGAGCAACTGCGAGCGGCGCATGCGCTCGCGATGCGCTGTGTAGAGACCGGAGGCGACGATGAAGCCGGCGCCGAGGATGGTCCAGCGGTCGGGGACTTCGCCGAAGATCAGGAAGCCGAGGATGCTGACCCAGAGCAGCTGCGTATAGGAGAACGGCGCCAGCACCGAGGCATCTCCATAGCGGAACGCCAGCACCACGATCCACTGTCCGACCGTGGACGCAACGCCGATCAGGATGCCGAACATGATGTCGTGCCAGCTCGGCGTGACCCAGACAAGCGGCACCAGCGCGCTGACGATGGCGACGCCGACGATGGACGAATAGGTCATCACGGTGATCGGACGTTCGCTGCCGCTCATCATGCGCGTCAGGATCAGCGTGGCGGCCCAGGCCAGCGCCGAGACGATCGGAAAGATCGCGGCGGGATGGAAGGCGCTGGTGCCCGGTCGCAGGATGATGAACACGCCGGCGAGGCCAACCGCGGTCGCAATCCAGCGTCGCATGCCGACCTTCTCACCGAGGAAAGCGATCGACAGCGCGGTGACGAACAGCGGCGAGACGAAGCTGGTGGCCGAGGCCTCGGCGATCGGCAGGAAGCCGAGCCCCGTGATGAAGATCAGGGAGGAGCCAAGCAGCGCTGCGCCGCGCAGCACATGCAGACCGGGACGGCTGCTGCGCAGCGCGAACAGCGGCGTGCCCGGCAGCATCGCCGGCGTCATGATCAGCGCGAACACCAGAAAGCGGATCCAGGCGATCTCGATCGAAGGCAGCGAGGACGACAGATATTTCGCGGTGACGTCGGAGGTGCCCAAAAACACCGTCGACAGCAGGATCAGCGCAATGCCCTTGAACGGACTGTCCGTGCGGGCCGGCGCCTTGCGTGCAACGGACGTTTTCGCGGGCAATGCAAGGGGAACGCTGTCCAGCCTGGCGGCTACGGCGGGGGGCGGTGTCACGGCAATCTCGAAGGCAAAATAAGGGGAATCTGCTGTTCATACAAAACGCCAATTCCGCTGCAAGAACAATGCCCGAAAACGGGACTCCGATATGCACCAGCGCGCGCGACCGCCCGCCGCAGCCTGTGCGCGGTCGCAACTGCAACAGTTTGTTAAGAACTGTGTGGAGCCGAGCTTCCAGTGAATCCCGCGAATTACAGCATCGGCAGCGAGCGCGGCTTCGGCCCGCGCGGGAACGCCGCATCGAGCGCGGCGATCTCGTCCCCGCTGAGCTTGAGCGTTCCCGCCGCGGCGTTCTCCGCCGCGTGGTCCGCGTTCGACGCCTTCGGAATCGCGAGCAGCGACGGCAGCCGCGTGAGGAAGCTCAGGGCGACCTGGCGCGGCGTCGCCTGGTGCGCCTGCGCGATCGATTGCAACACCGCACCTGATTTGCTCGATAGCGCGGGAAAATCATTGTGGCCGAACGGCGAGTAGGCGACCACGGCCACGCCATGCTGCTCGCACCACGGGATCACGGCGTGCTCGATGGCGCGCTCGCGCAGATGGTAGAGCACCTGGTTGCAGGCGATCTTGCCCTCACCCGCGACATCGAGCAGTTCATCGAGATCGTCTGCGTCGAAATTGCTGACGCCCCAGGAGCGGATCTTGCCGGCCGCGATCAATTCGTCGAACGCCGCGACCGTCTCGGCGAGCGGGGTGGTTCCGCGCCAGTGCAGCAGATAGCAATCGAGGCGATCGGTCTTCAGCCGCTTCAGCGAGCGCTCGCAGGCGATGATGGTGCCGCGACGCGAGGCGTTGCTCGGCAGCACCTTCGAGACCAGGAACAGCTCGTCGCGGCGTCCGGTGATCGCATCCGCGATCACGAGCTCGGCGTCGCCATACATCTCCGCCGTGTCGATATGCGTCATGCCGGCGTCGATGCCGCGCTTCAGCGCAGCGATCGCCGCCTTGCGGTCACCGCGATCGAGATACCAGGTGCCCTGCCCGATCACCGAGACCTGCGGGCCGTTGTTGCCGAATTTTCTTGTCTGCACGATCGCCTCGTTCTAGCTCGCCCCACGCCGAACGATAGAGCAAATGGGCGACAATGTCTCCGTACCGTCCGACAGTGTCTCCACATCGTCGTCCCGGCCAAGGCCGGGACCCATACTCCGCAGCAGTCGTTGTTGACGAGACTCGTCATTCCACCTGTGCGTAACAACAGCCACTCGTGGTTATGGGTCCCGGCCTTCGCCGGGACGACGGCGAATATGTTGCGCCCTCTCGCGCAATCCCAACGGCGCGGATCCTCCGATCCGCGCCCGTGTTGCTCGCGTTACGCGCGGTCACACGTTGAGATTCATCCACACCGCCTTCGGCTCGGTGAAATTGTCGAGCGCGGCGGTGCCGTGCTCGCGGCCGAGGCCGGAGTCGCGTTCGCCGCCCCACGGCAACCGCACGTCGGTGTAGCCATAGGTGTTGATCCACACCGTGCCGGCGCGGGCCTTTTTGGCGAAGCGCTGCACGCGGCCCATATCGGCGCTCCAGACACCGGCGGCGAGGCTGTAGGCGGTGCCGTTGGCGATGCGCAGCGCATCAGCCTCGTCCTTGAACTTGATCACACTGACGACGGGACCGAAGATTTCCTCCTGCGAGATGCGCATCTCGTGCGCGACATTGGCGAACACCGCGGGGCTGATGAAATAGCCGCGGTCGCCGACGCGTTCGCCGCCGGTGGCGAGCTGCGCGCCCTCGTTCTTGCCGATCTCGACATAATCGAGGATCGAGCGCATCTGTTTCTCGGAGATCACAGGCCCAAGCACGGTGGCGCGGTCGGCGGGATCGCCGATGCGCAAGGCTTCGGCGCGGGCGACCAGCCGTTCGACCACCTCGTCATAGGCGTTCTCCTGCACCAGCACGCGCGAGCCGGCCGAGCAGACCTGTCCGGCATTGAAGAAGATGCCGGCCGCGGCCGCCTTGGCGGCGGCCTCGAGATTGGCGTCGTCGAAGATCACATTGGCGGACTTGCCGCCGAGCTCGAGCGAGACCCGTTTGAAGTTGCCGGCGGCGCCCTTCATGATGCCGCGGCCGACGCCGGGCGAGCCGGTGAACGTCACCTTGTCGACATCGGGATGATTGACCAGCGCATCGCCGACGACGCGGCCGGGCCCGGTCACGATGTTGAGTACACCCTTCGGCAGTCCGGCCTCGAGCGCGAGTTCGCCGATCCGCAGCGCCGACAGCGAGGTCAGCTCGGCCGGCTTCATCACCACCGTGCAGCCGCAAGCCAGTGCCGGCGCGAGCTTCCACATGCCGATCATCAGCGGAAAATTCCACGGCACGATCGCCGCGACCACGCCGACCGGCTCGCGCACGGTGTAGGTCAGCGCGTCGTCGCGCGTCGAGACCACATCGCCGCTGATCTTGTCGGCCCAGCCGGCGTAATAGGTCAGCGTATCAATGGCGGCGGGAAAATCCTGCCGCAGTACCCCCGCGATCGGCTTGCCGGCATCGAGGCTTTCCAGCGCTGCGATCTCATCGGCATGCTGCTTGAGCAGCTCGGCCCATTTCAAGAGGATGTGGCCGCGCTCGGCAGCGCGCATGGTGCGCCACGGACCTTCGAAGGCGCGGCGTGCAGCGGCGACCGCGCGGTCGACATCCGCCTCATTGCCTTCGGCGACGACAGCGATCACCCGCTCGGTGGCGGGATTGAGGGACTTGAAGGTCTTTCCTGACAGCGAGCGGACGCGGGCGCCATCGATCAGCAGCAATTCGTCCCGAACGGTCGGGGCGCGGGCGTCGCGTTCATAGTCATATGCAACTGACATCATATTTCCTCCTGGTGTTGTGACTCAACGTAGGAGGCTTTGATGCACAGTAAATATGATATCTTGTGCCTATTGGTATACCAGGATATGAAGTCCACTTCATAAGTGGTGACCACGATGCTGCAGATCGAGATCGAAACCGTCTGGCGCTTTCGGAAAGAGAACTCACCGCAGACCGCGGTCGTGATGCTCGGCATCCTCAACGAGATCAGGAAGACCGGGAAGATCACCAGCGCCGCCAGCGATGCGCAGCTGTCCTATCGCCATGTCTGGAATCTGATCGAGCAATGGTCCGGATTCTTCGGCGTGCCGCTGGTGGAGACCCAGCGCGGCAAGGGCTCGAAGCTGACACCGTTCGGCGAGAGGCTGGTGTGGGCCGGCGAGCGCATGCAGGCGCGGCTCGGGTTGCAGCTCGAGAACCTCGCGCAGGAACTGGTCACCGAGATCAAGCCGTTCCTCGAGCAACGGCCGCAGGTCATCCGCGTCCATGCCAGCCACGGCTTTGCCGTGTCCAAGCTGCGCGAATTCCTCGATCGCGAAGGCGGCGTGGGCGTCGATCTCCGCTACGTCAGCAACCAGAACTCGCTGGTCTCGCTGGCGCAAGGCGCCTGCGATCTTTCCGGCGTGCATCTGCCGCACGGCGAACTCCGCGCGCGGGGCATCAAGGCCTGCCGGGAATGGCTCGACCCGCGCGAGGACCGTGTGATCAATTTCGTCACGCGCGAGATGGGCCTGATGGTCAAGCGCGGCAACCCGCTGAAGATCACGTCGCTGAAGGACCTGGTCGAGCGCAAGGCCCGCTTCGTCAACCGCGACCATGATTCCGGCACAAGGCTGCTGTTCGATCAATTGCTGACGCTGCACAAGATCCCGCAAAGCCGGATTAACGGCGCCCAGCACATGGAGTTCACTCATGCCGCGGTCGCCGCCTATGTCGCAAGCGGCATGGCGGATGCGAGTTTTGGTGTCGAGGCCGCCGCACGGCAGTTCGGCCTCGATTTCATCCGCCTGCTCACGGAGGATTACTTCTTCGTCTGCAAGCGTGCGTTCCTCGAGACCGAGCCGATGCAGCGGGTGCTCGACATCATGAAGAGCAGCGAGTTTCACAAGGCCGTGGGCGCACTCCCCGGCTATGTCGCTTCGAATACCGGCGCCGTCAGCGGCGCGAAGAATTTTCTCGAGAAGATGCATTCCGACCGCTGATCAGCCCTGTGCCGTGGCGGCTGGACTCGTCGCGATCCGCCGCGATATATTTGACAGTATATAGCGAAATGACTGGACGTTGCCGATGCGACCACCCCGCTCCGCCATTGCCATCCGCCATGTGGCGTTCGAGGATCTCGGGCTGCTGGCCCCAATCATGGAGCGTGCCGGCTGGAGCGTGTCGTTCTGCGACGCGCCGGTCGACGACCTCTCCGATCGCGCGATTCGCGACGCAGACCTCCTGATCGTGCTGGGCGGGCCGATCGGGGTCTATGAGACCGACATTTATCCGTTCCTTTCGACCGAGCTTGCGCTGCTGGAGCACCGGTTGCGCCGCGGACTGCCGACGCTCGGCATCTGCCTCGGTGCGCAACTGATGGCGCAGGCGCTGGGCGGCCGCGTGTTCCCGGGCAAGGTCAAGGAGATCGGCTGGGGCCCGGTCGACCTGACGGCGGACGGCAAATCATCCTGCCTGCGCAACCTGCAGAGCAAAGTGCTGCATTGGCACGGCGACACCTTCGACCTGCCCAAGGATGCCGTGCGGCTGGCCTCGAACGGCAACTACGAGAACCAGGCCTTCGCCTGGGGCCGCAACACACTCGCGCTGCAATTCCACCTCGAGGCCGATCCGCGGCAGCTCGAGGAATGGTATGTCGGCCACGCCGTCGAGCTGTCGGCGGCGAAAATCTCGATTCCAGAGCTGCGCGCGACGACGCAAGCGCTGGCAAGGCCGATTGCCGTGCAAGCCGAGCAGGTGTTCGGCGACTGGCTCTTGTCCATCGCGCCAAGCGACGGCGTGCTTCGTTCCAGCGCAGGTGCCTGAACAGGCGCAAGCTTTGCCGCTGTGGCGATCGCAATCAGGAGCTTGCCCCCGATCGCGCGCCCGCACTGACGGCATAGCTGCCGGACCCGTAGACCGCGATCATCGCGAGTGCGCCGAGCAGGCCGAGATTCTTCAGAAAGTTGACGGTCTGGGTCATGACCTGCGCCTCCGGTGCCGCCCAGAAATTGTGAAACATCAGCGTCGCGGCGATCGTGAACAGGAACAGGATGATGGCGGCGGGACGCGCGAATAGGCCGAGCACGAGCGCGACACCACAGCCAAGCTCGACCGCGGTCGCACCGGCCGCAAGAACCGCACCGATGCCGTCGGCGCCGCCGAGGCGTCCGGCGGTGACGGAAAAGGCCATCAACTTACCGATGCCGCTGTAGAGGAACAGCGGCGCGATCGCCAGCCGGGCAAACAGCAGCACCAGGGATTCCGGAAGTCGTGCCGCGCCGGTGTCTGCGGCGGTATGGGTAGAGCTGGACATCAGAGATTTCCTTTCGTGTCGATCGTTACTCAGCCGGTGCCGGGTCGATGGCCGCGGGCCGCACGGCGGTGGCCAGTCCAAGCGAGCCGATCGCAAACGCGCCAACGATCGCGGCGCCGCCGATCACCCAGAACACGATGTCCGGACCACCGGTCACCTGCTGCAGCAACCCGATCAGATAGGGCCCGAGGATCGCGCCGACCCGGCCGACACCCAATTCCATGCCGACGCCGCTCGCGCGCAGCAGGGTCTCGTATGAGCCCGCGGTGAAATTGTTGAGTACGTGCTGCGCGCCGATGATGCAGAAGCCGGCGATGGCGACGATCGCGAGATTGACGCCGTGACCGCTGACGAACACCAGCGTCAGCACGGCTATGCCGCCGGTCAGCCACCATGTTGCGAGGTAGCGCGGCGTCAGCGACATCTTGCGGTCGGCCAGCATCGCAAGCGTCAGCCCGCCGACGAACGACATCGCCTGCATCAGCGCGCCGAAGCCGAACGATGCGGCAAAGGTCTCGCCGCGCTTCTGCATGACGGTCGGGATCCAGCCGGTCAGGCCGAAGATCGCGAACAGGCTGAGGAACGCGGTGATCCAGATCGTCAGCGAGACGCGGCGATAGCGCGGGCTCAGCAGCGCTGCGATCGGGTTCGGCACGCTGCCGGCATCGCCGGAGACGAAGCTCGCACTGCGATAGACCGCGGCCCGTTCCGGGCGAAGCCGCGCCAGCAATGCGCGCAACTCCTCGGTGCGGCGCCGCGCCGCCAGGAATTGCGGGCTTTCCGGCAGCACCGCGTGCGCGACGAGGGTCAGCGGGATCGATAGCGCGCCGAGGTAATAGAGGATCTGCCAGCCGTAATGCGGCGTCAGATAGACACCGACGAGCCCGGCACAGACGCCGCCGAGCGACCAGCCCAGCGTCACGCCCCATAATGAGAATGCGTTGCTGACACGGCGCGGCGCCAGTTCGTTGACGAAGGTCGTGCCCAGCGGCAACAGCACGCCGAGACCGAGACCGGTCGCAAAGCGCAGCGCGCAGAAACTCCAGAAATCGCTGCCGATCGTTGCAGTCAGCAGCGTGAAGACGTTGACGATCCAGAGGCCCGCCAGCAGCGTGCCGCGCCGGCCGAGCCGGTCGGCGACCGTGCCGTGACCGACCGCCCCGAACAGGAATCCGACGAGGCCCGAACTCACCAGCAGTCCCGCCTGGCTCGGCGACAGTCCCCATGGCTTTGCCACGTAGTGGATGACATAGGCCGGATTGAACGTGTCATAACCGTCGAACAGCGTGATGAGCGTGATCAGGATGCCGAGAAGGATGTGCAGCCGGCCGACGGCCGCACTAGACAACTCCTCATGCACGTCGATGTCAGGCGAAGTGCTCACGGTTTCCTCCATTGCAACTGATGCTGCGCCCTGCTCTGCGGCAGGTTGAAATCACGCGTCTTAGAGCTTGAACAGGCTGCGGGCGTTGTCGCGGCCGATCTTGGTGCGGTCGCCTTCGGCGATGGTCGCGGTGTCGAACCACTCGGCGGCATGGTCGATGTTCTCGAACGGCCAGTCGGCCGAGAACAGGATGCGGTCGGCGCCGATCTCGAGCATCGCGTCGATTAGCGCCTGGGTGCGGAAATTGCCTGACGTCGTGATGTAGAAATTCTCCCGGAAGTAATCCGCGATCTTGCGTTTGGCCGGATAGACGTTCTGGGCGCGCATCCACTTGTTGTGGTTGTCGACGCGCCACATCGAATACGGCAGGCCCTCGCCCATGTGGCCGAGGATGATCTGCAGCCGCGGATAGGCATCGAACAATCCCGAACCCATCAGGCGCAGCGCGTGCACCGCGGTTTCCTGGCCGAACGCCCAGGTCGGCCCCATCAGCCATCGATGCCCCTCGTAGATCGCGGCGTCCTTCGCCAGCGGATTGCGCGGATGCAGGTAGAACGGAACGTCGAGACGCTCGACCTCGGACCAGAACGGCCAGAACTCTTTGCGGTCGTAATAGACAGCGCCGTCGTGGCCTTCGACCTCGCTGAAGCCGTTGACGAGGGCACCGCGGAATTTCAATGCGCTCACGCAGCGGTCGAGCTCGCGTGCGGCGGCTTCCGGGTCCTGCATCGGCAGCGCGGCCAGGCCCTGGAAGCGCTGCGGCCGTCGCGCGACCTGCTCGGCCAGAAAGTCATTGGCGCGGCGCGACAGTTCGAGCGCGCGGTTGCGGTCGGGAATGGCCTGGATCGCCGGCGCGTTGAGCGACAGCAGCATCAGTTCGATGCCGTGCGCATCCATCTCGGCAAGACGGCGGTCCTGGATGTCGAGCAGCCGGGCCTTGAGCTCGACCCAGTCGTCGGCGGGCGAGAAGCCTGCGCTGTCGCGAACCGTCTCCTCGATGGCGAAGTGCTCTTCCAGCGCGATCTTTCCCTGCATGGCGTCGTCCTTTCCGGCTCGTGCCTCGTTTCCGTGTTGACAGGACAAAACATCCGGTCCAAATATTTGTCAATGCGAAAGTTGCAAATGCAAATAATTGAGATGCAACTGTTGTCGATGCGAAGACCGGCGGCTATTCCGGGCGGACGTCTGCTGCCAGGAACTAAGCCCGGACCTAAGCCCATGTACCGATTTTCAAATTCGCTGCCCTATCTGCTCGCCCGGCTCGGCGTGCGGATGGGAGACCTCTTCGTCCGCGTCATCCGTCACGAGAAGTTGACGCTGCCGATGTACCGCGCGCTCGCCGCGCTTTCCGAGCAAGGACACCCGCTGCGGCTCGGCGAGATCGCCGAGCTGACGTCGGCCGACGTCTCGACGCTGTCGCGCATCGTGGCCGAGATGAGCCGCGCCGGGCTGCTGACGCGCGACCGGCCGGAGAACGACCAGCGCAGCCTTCAGGTCGCGCTGACGCCCAAGGGCGCCGAGCTGGCCTCCCGGCTGATGCCGATCGCCCAACACTATGAGGAAGTCGCAACCGGCGCGATGTCGGCGAAGGAAGCGGCCGAGCTCAAGCAGGTGCTGGTCGAACTCTACAAGAATCTCGATCGGCTCGAGCAAGAGGTCGAGGCCGGCCTGATCGAGGTGCCTGCAGCGGCCGTGCAGAAAGAAACGCGCGAGCCCAAGGTCGACGTCAAGCGCGACGCCAAAGGCAGCGCGGGCCGCCAGCGCAAGATACCGAGGAAATAGAGCCACAAACTCAGGGAGAGGACATGCGCAGGGATCCGATCATCATTGCAGGCGGCGGCATCGGCGGACTGGCCGCGGCGGTCGCGCTGGCCCGCAGGGGATTCCAGGTCACCGTGCTGGAGCGCGCGCCGCGCTATCAGGAGATCGGCGCCGGCATCCAGCTCGGACCGAACGCCTTCCACGCCTTCGACCATCTCGATCTCGGCGATGCCGCCCGCTCGATTGCGGTGTTCATCGATCAGTTGCGACTGATGGACGCCATTTCCGCCGAGGAGATCACCAGCATCGATCTCACCAGCTATTTCCGCCAGCGCTTCGGCAATCCCTATGCGGTGGTGCATCGCGGCGACCTGCATGGCATCTTCCTGCGCGCCTGCGAGGCACATCCAGGCATCGCCTTGCGTAGCGATTGCGACGTGATCGGATACGACCAGGACGGCGAGACGGTTGTCGCGCGGCTCAAATCCGGCGAGCGCATCAAAGGCTGCCTGCTGATTGGCGCCGACGGGCTCAGGTCACGCATTCGCCAGCAGATGGTCGACGACGGTCCACCGCGCATCGCCGGCCACACCACCTATCGATCGGTGATTCCGACCGAACAGATGCCGGAGGATCTGCGCTGGAATGCCGCGACCCTATGGGCCGGCGCCAAGTGCCATCTCGTGCACTACCCGCTGTCGGGCTGGAAGGTGTTCAACCTCGCCATCACCTGCCACAACGATCCAGCGGAAGCGCTTGCCGCCAGGCCCGTGACCCATGAGGAGGTGCTGGAGGGCTTTCGCGATGTCCATCCCCGCGCCAAGGCAATCATCCACCACGGCAAGGACTGGAAGGCCTGGGTGACCTGCGATCGCGATCCCACCGAGCGCTGGGTCGACGGGCGCGCGGTGCTGCTTGGCGACGCCGCGCATCCAATGCTGCAATACTTCGCCCAGGGCGCCTGCATGGCGCTGGAGGACGCGGTCTGGCTCGCCGAGCTGCTGGGCGAGATGCCGGATCGCTTCGAACAAGCTCTGGAGAAATACCGGCAGGTTCGGCTGATGCGCACGGCGCGGGTCCAGCTTCAGGCCCGCGAGCTCGGCACCCACGTCTATCATCCGGCCGGCGTACACGCGCTGCTGCGCAATCAACTCATCCGCGAGACCAGCCTCGAGAAGTTCTGCGACAAGCTGGCCTGGCTGTACGACTCGCCATTCCCGGAAAGGCCGCGTGACGCAGCCTAGCCGAGCCCGCTGATATCGGCGACCAGCACCGTGCCCGTCACCGATTCCGTGATGTAAAGCCGGTCGCGGTTGGCGCCGCCGATTACGACATTGGTGCAGCTTTGCCCGGCGCAGGACTTGATCCGCGCGATGCACTCGCCGTTCGGCGCGAACACGAAGACGTGGCCGAGCGAGGCGTGGGCGACGAACAGCCGCCCCGCTCTGTCCATCGTCATGCCGTCGGGTCCGCTGGGGCCGAACAGCGAGCAGAAGCGGCCGACCTTGGAGATGCTGCCGTCCTTCATGAACGGCGCGCGCCACACCGCATTGTCGCGCGTCATGGCGACGAACAGCACCGCCTCGTGCGGATCGAGCACCAGCCCATTCGGGCTGATGCCGGTGTCGATCAGGCAGTCCAGCGCTCCGCTCGCGCGCAGCCGATAGACCCGGCCGGTCGGATCGTGCAGCCCGGTCTGGCCCTGGTCTGTGAAATAGATGTCGCCGTTCGAGGCGATGTGCAGATCGTTGCAGCCGCGGAACGATTCCGAATTGCGCGAACGCAGCAGCGGCGTGACCTCGCCCGATCTGGCATCGAGCTCCATCAGCCCGTGCCGGTAGTCGGCGATCAGGATGCGGCCCATCGGATCGATCTTCAGACCGTTCGGCCAGCCGTCATATTCGGCGACCTGCGTCCATGACTTGTCCGGCGCGATCCTGAAGATGCGGCCGAACGGAATGTCGACGATGTAGAGATTGCCAGCGACATCGAACGACGGTCCCTCGATGAAGCAGTCGGTCACCACGCCGGGCCGATTGGCGTCGGCCCATTCGCTCGCCACCTTGCGGCGGAATTTGGTCGGCACGGCGGAGAAGATCTCGGTCGGGATGAGTTTCGGCGGCGTTTCCAGGAACATCATTTTTCTGGTTCACCCGTTGGCGGAACGGGTGGGACCATAGAGGAAATCAACTGAGCGGCCAAACGTCCCCATCGTCGTTGCGAGGAGCGAAGCGACGAAGCAATCCATCTCTCGACAAATCGAGCTATGGATTGCTTCGCTTCGCTCGCAATGACGCGGATAGAGCTTGCGCTCACAGCGGAACCAGCCGCCCTACTCCGCCGCCTGCGCGTTGCCATAGGCTTCCGAAATCATGTAGCCGGACAGCGTGCCGTAGGCCGCGGTCCAGGCGGCGGCGACGTCGGGCGTCCAGGCTTCGCCGAGGCCTTTCTCCAGGGTCCACAGCAATGCGCCGCCGACCACCGGATAATGCTCGGGCTTGGCGCCATAGCCGACATGGCGCTTGGCGAGCGCGCTCGCGGCGGGAAGCACCGACGGCAGATTGCTCAATCCATTGACGACGACGGCAAGCGTTCCCATCAGCTTCTTGCGCTGTTCGGTCATATCTGAGGGAAACATCGCCTTGACGCCGGGTGCGACCTCGAACAGACGGTCATAGAAGATGACCGCCGCCTGCTCCGAGATCGGTGCGACCTTGGCGAAGGTCTCTTGGACGAGCTTGACCTGGTCTTCCGTCATGTGTGCCTCCGTGCACGCTGCTTCCTCGCCGCGCCATTGCGGCGAGGCAGAAAAAGCTCTCACGTGAGCGACGCGCTGCTCATGCCGCCTCGACGAAGCTGTGGCGCTCATAGAGGAATTCGAGCACGCGCTGCCGGCACTTCAGGTAGCCGGGGTTGGTCGCGAGCTCGAGCCGCTTGCGCGGACGCGCCAGCGGCACCTCGAGCACCTCACCGATCCGCGCGCTCGGGCCGTTGGTCATCATGACGATGCGGTCCGACAGCAGCACGGCCTCGTCGACGTCGTGGGTGATCATCAGGATGGTGTTGCCGAGCTTCTGGTGCAGCGCCATCACCGAATCCTGCAGATGCGCCCGGGTCAGCGCGTCGAGCGCGCCGAACGGCTCGTCGAGCAGCAGCACCTTCGGCTCCATCGCGAGCGCACGCGCGATGCCGACGCGCTGCTTCATGCCGCCCGAGATTTCGCTCGGCCGCTTGTCCTTGGCATGCGCCATCTGCACGAGACTCAGATTGTGCATCACCCAGGCGTCGCGCTCGGCCCGGCTCTTGGTCCTGGCAAACACCTTGTCGACGCCGAGCTTGACGTTCTCGTAGACGGTCAGCCACGGCAGCAGGCTGTGGTTCTGGAACACCACGGCGCGATCCGGCCCCGGCGCGTTGACCTCGCGGTTCTCCAACAGCACGCCACCATTGGTGGCGCCGGTAAGGCCGGCGACGATGTTGAGCAGGGTCGACTTGCCGCAGCCGGAATGGCCGATGATCGAGACGTATTCGCCCTTCTCGATGGTCAGGTTGATGTCCTTCAACACCTCCGTAGTGGCGCTGCCGCGGGTGAAAATCTTGTCGATGTGATCGAGCTTCAGATAGGCCTGCATGACTGGTCCTCCTCAGTTCGCAGCCGTGCCGCGGGTCACGACTTTGCCGAGGCCCGCAATGAGCCGGTCGAGCACGAAGCCGATGATGCCGACATAGAACAGCGCCAGGATGATTTCGCTGATGTGCGAGGAATTCCACGCATCCCAGATGAAGAAGCCGATGCCGACACCGCCGATCAGCATTTCCGCGGCGACGATCGCGAGCCACGACAGCCCGATGCCGATGCGCAGGCCGGTGAATATGTAGGGCGCGGCCGCCGGGATCATGATCTTGGTGAAGAACTCCAGCGGATTGAGCTGCACCACGGCGGCGACGTTGCGGTAATCCTGCGGAATGTTGCGGATGCCGACCGCGGTGTTGATGATGATCGGCCACACCGAGGTGATGAAGATGACGAAGATCGCCGAGGGCTGGCCGTCGCGAAATGCCGCGAGCGACAGCGGCAGCCAGGCCAACGGCGGGATGGTGCGCAGCACCTGGAACAGCGGATCGAGCCCGCGCATCGCCCAGACCGACTGGCCGACCAGCGTGCCGAGCGCGATGCCCGCGATCGCCGCCAGCGAATAGCCGTAGGCGACGCGCTGAAGGCTGGCGGAGAGATGCCAGAACAGACCCTTGTCGATGCCGCCATTGTCGAAGAACGGATCGAGGATCAGCTCCCTGGTGTCCTTGAACACTTTTGAAGGCGGCGGCAGGCTGGAGCCGGCGCGCCGGCAGATCAGCTCCCACACCACCAGCAGCAACGCGACCACGATCAGCGGCGGCACCACGCGCGCCGCGGCCTCCTTCGCCATCTTTGCGTAGGTTTCGGCGCGCGGCGCGCGCTTCGGCGTCATGGTTACGACCGGCGCCGCGGCAGCGGCCGGCGGAATCGCCACCGCCGACATATCGGTCTTCATGGCAGGCATCGACATTGACAGATGATCTCCGTGGTCGAAGAACGGGCCGCGCAACGTGCGGCCCTATGGGCTCAACTCAGACGTCGACGCGCTTGATGGACAGCGACTTCAAGTACGCGGCGGGATCGGCGGGATCGAACACCTTGCCGTCGAAGAAGGTCTCCTTGCCGCGCGAGGTCGAGGTGGGGATCTCCGATGCCGGCACGCCGAGCTCCTTGGCCGCCTCCTTCCAGAGATCCTCGCGGTTGACCTTGGCGATCAGCGCCTTGGTGTCGAAGCCCGCCTCGTACTTGCCCCAGCGGATGTCCTCGGTCAGGAACCAGAGGTCGTGGCTCTGATAGGGATAGGATGCGTTGTCCTTCCAGAACCGCATCTGCTGCGGCGAGTTCTCGACCACCCGGCCGGTGCCGTAGTCGAACTTGCCCTTCATCCGATCGGTGATGTCCTCGACCGGGCAGTTGATCCACTGCCGCTTGGCGCAGATCGCGGCGGTCTCCTCGCGGTTCTCCGCCTTCTCGCACCACTGCTGCGCTTCCATCACCGCCATCAGCAGCGCCTTCGCGGCCTTCGGATTCTTGTCGACCCAGGCGGCGCGCAGGCCGAACGATTTCTCCGGATGCTTGTCCCAGAGCTCGCCTGTCGTGATCGCGGTGTAGCCGATCTCCTGATGGATCAGCTGCAGATTCCACGGCTCGCAGACGCAGAAGCAATCCATCGTGCCGACCTTCATGTTCGCCACCATCTGCGGCGGCGGCACCACGATAGTCTCGATGTCCTTGTCGGGATCGATGCCGCCGGCGGCGAGCCAGTAGCGAATCCACAGATCATGCGTGCCGCCGGGGAAGGTCATCGCGGCCTTCACCGACTTGCCGGAGGCCTTCTTCTTCTCCAGCGCCGTCTTGAACGGCGCGGTGTCGATGCCGACCTTGAGATCGGCATATTCCTTGGCGACCGAGATGCACTGACCGTTCAGATTGAGCCGCGCCATGACGTACATCGGCGTCGGCTGATTGTTCTGCGTCACCTTGCCGGCCGAGATCAGATACGGCATCGGGGTCAGGATATGCGCACCGTCGATGCCGTTGCCCTCGGAGCCGAGCACGAGATTGTCGCGCGTGGTGCCCCAGGAGGCCTGCTTCTGCACCTCGACATCGGGCATGCCGTATTTGGCGAAGATGCCCTTCTCCTTGGCGACGAACAGCGGCGAAGCATCGGTGAGCGCGATGAAGCCGAGCTTGGCTCCCTTCACTTCCGGGCCGGCGCCTTGCGCGAATGCGCCGGCGGGAAAGTTGAGCTTGGCTGCGGCGAGCAGCGCGGCGGCGCCGCTGGTGGCCTTCAGGAGCTGGCGACGGCTGATCGCGCGGCCTGGGGGCTTGTTGCTGGGCTTGGTCATCGGTCGTCCTTTGCGTCGTTGCATTACGGTGTTGCGTCTTTGCGTCGAGCACCGTCCGTCGGGTGGCGACGCGCGCAGGGCGCAAAAGGGCATGCACCGGGGATGCCCCGGACTGGCGGCGTCAGAAATCCGATGGGGTGGCCTCGAGGGACGGCTTCAATGGCGTCGGCACATGACTATTCAAGCCTTGTGCCAAGCTACCGCAGTGCAAAAATCGATTTTATCGCAATGTTTTGCGCAACTTGTCGCATCGCGCGCGGAGTCTCCGTGCGCTGCCAAAAAATGCGATCCGCCCAATTCTTGTGCGCCGCGCATGAATTGGGCAGAGCGCTTGGACGACAGTGATCAGGCGTTTTCGGCGACCTTGGTGCCGAGCGGCGCAGGCGCCATTCCGCCGCCAGGCTTCACGCGAAATTCGTAGGTCATCAGGCTCCACGGGCCATCCGACCGCTGGCCATCGGGCATCACGGGATCGGTGCGCTGCTCGACCTTGGCGATCAGTTCGTCCTTCACGCCGAACACGACATCTGAATCGATGTATTTGTCGCCTTCCATAAACACGTGCGTGATCAGCGGCTCATAGCCCTTGGCGTTGACCAGGAAGTGGATATGCGCCGGCCGCATCGGATGACGGTTAGTCTGCGTGATCATCTGCCCGACCGGACCGTCGGTCGGGATCGGATAGCTGCACGGCACGATGGTGCGGAAGAAGAAGCGGCCGTCCGCATCGGTGATGAAGCGCGCCCGCGACGACGGACCTTCGGTGGCATAGCTCGGCTTCTGCGAGTCATAGAACCCGTCGTCGTCCGCGTGCCAGATATCGACCGGCACATTGGCCAGCGGCTTGCCGTCGAGATCGGTGACGCGGCTCTGCACGAACATGCGCTCGCCGGGCAGGCTTGCCGAAACGTCGGTGCCGTGCGGCGTCACCTTGTGCTCGCCGACATAGAACGGGCCGAGCACGGTGGTCTCGGTCGCGCCGTCGCGATCCCTGTGGTTGACCGCATCGACCAGCATCGACACGCCGAGCACGTCGGACAGCAGGATGAATTCCTGGCGGATGTCGGTGCACTTCTGCCCGGTACGGGTCAGGAAGCCGATAGCGTGGTCCCATTCCTCGAAGGTGAGATCGGTCTTGCGCACAAAATCGTGCAGCGACTTCACCAGTTCCTGCAGCAGGAACTTGGCCCGCGGATCGGGCGTCTGGTCGAAGCTGCGGATGACGGCTGTGGTGAGCTCGGTTTCGTTGAACTGGGTCATCTCGGCGTTTCCCGTATCCCTTGAGGGCGCGATTGCAGGGGCGACCGTACACTACCGGCCCGGTGCCGGTAAGCGGCGGCCGATTGCTGCAGCGGACACTTTTCGGCTATCAAGGCTGCCTCGCCAGCCGGAGAAAATGCCCGATGTTAGCTCCCACGCCTGCCTCGCCCGAATCCGCGGGAATGTCGACCACCGCCCTCAACCGCCTCGAAGCGCATTTGAAGAGCCGCTACATCGATTCCGGCCGCTTTCCCGGCACCCAGGTCCTGGTCTACCGCCGCGGCAAGATCGTGCATTCCACCGTCCAGGGCTTTGCCGATCTCGAACGCAAGGTGCCGGTGAAGGACGACACTATTTTCCGCATCTATTCGATGACCAAGCCGATCACCTCGGTCGCCTTCATGATGCTGGTCGAGGAAGGCAAGGTGGCGCTCGACGAGCCGGTCGCCAAATACATTCCGGAGTGGAAGAACCTCGGCGTGTTCGTCGCCGGCACCGCGCCCGCCTTCCTGACCCGCCCACCGACCCGGCCGATGCTGATCGTCGACCTGCTGCGCCACACCTCGGGCCTCACCTACGGCTTCCAGCAGCGCTCCAATGTCGACGCCGCCTATCGCGAGAAGAAGATCGGCGAGGTCCTCAAGGCCGGAACGCTCGACAGCATGATCGAGGACCTGGCGAAGATCCCGCTGGAGTTCTCGCCGGGTGAAGCCTGGAATTACTCGGTCTCCACCGACGTGCTCGGCTATCTCGTCGGCAAGATTTCAGGGATGCCGTTCGAGCAGTTCCTGAAGGAGCGCATCTTCAAACCGCTCGGCATGAACGACACCGACTTCTTCGTGCCGGCCGACAAGGCGCACCGCTTTGCCGCCTGCTATTCCGCCGACCCGCAAGGCGGCTTCAACCCGCTCGCGGCCGAGCGCAAGGGCACGCTGACGCTGCAGGACGATCCGGCCGCCAGCTCGTTCCTGTCGCCGCCCTCGCTGGTCTCCGGCGGCGGCGGGCTGTGCTCGACCGCGGCCGACTATCTGACCTTCTGCCGCGCGCTGCTGAACGGCGGCGAGCTCGGCGGCGTCCGGCTGCTCGGCCCGAAGACGCTGAAGCTGATGGCCAGCAATCATCTGCCCGGCGGCGTCGACCTGCCGGCGATGTCGCGTTCGATGTTCGCCGAGGCCGCCTATAACGGCATCGGTTTCGGCCTCGGCTTCGCCGTCACCATGCACCCGGCGCAGACGCTGATCGCGGGCAGCCCGGGCGAATTCAACTGGGGCGGCGCCGCGACGACGTCGTTCTTCATCGATCCGGCCGAAGAGCTGATCACGATCTTCATGACCCAAGTGCTGCCCTCGAGCGCCTATCCGCTGCGGCGCGAGCTGCGCACCATGGTCTACGCCGCGATCACCGAGAGCAATCTCTGACCAAAAGTTCTTCCGCGGCGTACGGTGTGCGCCGCGGAATTTTTCCGATTGCCGGTCATTTCCTTTGGCGGACTTTTCCCGCTTCCCCTAAGCTCACCGCAAACGGGCACCGACCCGGGGACCTCGTGCCGAAACTGACATTGCCAGTGCGTCTCGCGCTTCTGGTCGCGGGGACGATGTTGCCACTGATCGTTTTCGCGGTCGGGATCGTCTTCCACAATTACCAGCGAGATCGTCAGGCGGCTACGCAGCGCGTGCTGGAGACGGCGCGCAGCATCCGCCTGCTGCTCGATGCGGAAATGCAGCGCATGACCGGCGGGCTGCAGGTGCTGGCGCTGACCAACTCGCTGCGCAACAGCGACTTCGACAACTTCCGCCGCGTCGCGGCTGGCTTTCTCGACCAATACGGCAAAGACGGCGTGGTGCTGGTCGCCGACCGCAGGGGACGCCAGGCGTTCTCCTCGCTGACGCCGGACACCGCGAGCCTGCCGCCGCGCAACAATCTCGATATCGTCGAGAAGGTGTTTACGACGCGGCAGCCACAATACTCCAACCTGTTCTTCGGCGAGGTGAAGCAGGAACTGATCATCACGGTCGAGGTGCCGGTGATACGCGACGGCGAAGTGCTGTACGACATCTCCTTCAGCCCGCCGATCGAGGTCTTCCAGGCCATGATCGAGCGGCAGCGCCTGAACCAGGACTGGACCATCTCGATCTTCGACGGCGACGGCGTCAACCTCGCCCGCGTGCCGAATCCGCAGGCAACCATCGGACAGCGCGCATCGCCAACGTTGTTTGCCGAGATGTTCCGCCGCAGCGAGGCGACACTGCCGACCGTCTCGCTCGAAGGCGTGGCGCTGATCACGGGCTTCACCCGGTCGCGCGTCACCGGCTGGACGGTCGCCGCGGGCATCGCCGAGAACTCGCTGGTGGCGCCGCTGTGGCGCTCGCTTGCGATCACCAGCGTGATCGGTGGCGTCCTGCTCCTGGTCGGCCTCGGCTTTGCGGTGCGGATGGCGACCACGATCGCGCGCGGCGAGATGCTGCACGACCTGCTGATCGAGGAGCTCAACCACCGCGTCAAGAACACGCTGGCGATCCTGCAATCGATCGCCACGCAGACCTTCCGCAGCGCGAGCCGCGCCGAGCGCGACAAGTTCGAGGGACGGCTCGGCGCACTCGCCGAGGCGCACAATTTGCTCTCGACCGACAAATGGCAGGGCTCCGACCTGCAGGACGTGGTCAGCCGCGTGCTGCGGCCCTATCTGCTGAACGCCTCCGAACGGGTCAGGATGTTCGGGCCGCGCGTGCCGCTGTCGCCCCGGCTTGCCTTGGTGCTGTCGATGCTGCTGCATGAGATGGCGACCAACGCCGCCAAATATGGCGCACTGTCCAACGACACCGGCACGGTGACCCTGGATTGGGAGATCCTCGCGGACGGCCCCGGACCGATGCTCCGGTTGATCTGGACGGAGGCCGGCGGCCCACCGGTCGCGGCGCCGGTGCAGCGCGGCTTCGGCTCCCGGCTGATCGAGCGCAGCGCCCGCGACCAGCTCGGCGGCGAGGCCACGGTGGATTTCCTGCCCCACGGCGTGGTCTACACGGTGACCAGCACCCTCGAAACCGGCGAATGACCGGGCAAATGGCCCCAATCCTGCGACATCTTGGCACGCAAGTTGCTAAGATGGGGCGGGATCGGCCGGCAAGAACACCGGCCAAAAACAGGGGGAGTTCATGTCGACCATCGCCGCGGACGCTACAGTTGCACGCAAGCCGCTCTACACATCGCTGTTCGTGCAGGTGCTTGTCGCGCTACTGCTCGGCATCATCATCGGCATGGCGGCACCCGATTTCGCGATCGGGCTGAAGATCTTCAGCGATGCCTTCCTGAAACTGATCTCGATGATCGTGGCGCCGATTGTGTTCTGCGTGGTGGTGCACGGCATCGCGGGCGCCGGCGACCTCAAGAAGGTCGGACGCGTCGGCGTCAAGGCGCTGGTGTATTTCGAGGCGATGACGACGGTCGCGCTCGTGGTCGGCTTGATCCTGGCCTACCTGTTCGGGCCCGGTCACGGCATGAACATCGATACCTCGACGCTGGATGCCAAGGCGCTCGGCAACTATGCCAGCAATGCGCAGAAGCTGAAGGGCGAAGGCATCGGCAGCTTCCTGCTCAACATCATCCCGAGCACCTCGTTCGACGCGCTGTCGCGCAACGACGTGCTGCAGGTGCTGTTCTTCGCCATCATCTTCGGCGTCAGCCTCGCGCTGGTCGGCGGCGAGAAGGGCGAGAAAATCTCCTCGTTCATCGACGCGGTCTCCACCGTGCTGTTCCGCGCCATGGGCCTGATCGTGCGCTTCGCGCCGATCGGCGTGCTCGGCGCCGTCGCCTACACAGTCGGCAAATACGGCGTCGGCTCGCTGAAGCAGCTACTGTCGCTGGTGGCGCTGTTCTACGTCTCGGTCGCGATTTTCGTGCTCGGCGTGCTCGGCGGGGTGATGGCGCTTGCCGGCATCAATATCCTCAAGTTCCTCGGCTACCTGCGCGAGGAGCTGATGATCGTAGTCGCCACCGCATCCTCCGACGCGGTGCTGCCGCAGGTGATGCGCAAGCTGGAGCATTTCGGCGTCAAGGATTCGGTGGTCGGCCTCGTGATTCCGACCGGCTATTCGTTCAACCTCGACGCGTTCTCGATCTATCTGACGCTGGCGGTGGTGTTCATCGCGCAGGCGACCAACACGCCGCTGTCGTTCGGTGACCTGCTGCTGGTGCTCGGCGTGTCGCTGATCACCTCGAAGGGCGCGCATGGCGTGCCCGGCTCGGCGATCGTCATCCTGGCGGCGACGCTCAACGCCGTGCCGAGCATCCCGGCGATCGGCCTCGTGCTGGTGCTCTCGGTTGACTGGTTCATCGGCATGGCGCGCGCCGTCGGCAATCTGATCGGCAACTGCGTCGCCACCGTCGTGGTCGCGGCATGGGAAGGTGACCTCGACCGGGACAAGGCCCGTCGCGTGCTCGAAGGCGCTGATGCGGTCGACGTCACCGCGGGCTGAGCCACGCGATGCTGGGCGGCGGCGTCCCGCGCATGGCGCGGGGCGCCGGCTTACTTGATCAGCCGCAGATACGGCGGCAACTGCCTGGTTGCCGGTTCCTGTACCGGCTCGTCCGACGCGATCATGTCACACAGCGCCTTCAACTCGGAATCCGTCACCTTGTGCAGCTCCATCCGCAGCTCGAGGATGGCAAGGGACAACAGCCGCGCCGTTTCCGTGTTCGCCCGGTCAGTCAGAAATGCCTGACACTCTTCCAAGGTTGCCAGCAGCGCCAGCAACCGTTCTTCCGTATTTGCGACCGGCATATCTTCCACTCCCGAAGCCGCGAGGTAGAGTCGAGGTGTTCCCCTCTTCCGCTTCATTTGGCCTCTCCTGCCAGAGTTCGCCGGCTTTCCGTAGGCGCACAATTGTTCCCGATGATTCAGAACTTTTAGGCAATTGTCCAGCAACATTCCGAAAGCCTGACTTGGACTTACGTCAAACTTTTCGCATTGGCGGCGCTTTCGTCAAGCAACCGCAGACCGTCGCCGCGACCTCAGGATGCACTAGCTGGGGTTGCATCCACACTAGGACGCTCGTACAATATTGGCTGCCCGTAGAACTACGGGCGAGTGCAATGCCGCCCAGTAAGCATGCGCGCAAAATCTGTGTCGATCAAACTCGCGCTAGTTGTGGTTTGGTCAATATTTTGCCAAATGTAGAGGGCGGGGTGTCGATAGACACCTTGGCGCGGTCGACTTCAGGTAGTCGACCGAGTCGGTACTTGGGTGCTTCCGATGCACATCTGCGTTTGGATACCATCCCGCGATCTTCTTGGATTTCGTCGTTCAGACGAACTGACGATCCACTCGAGCTTAACGCGGTACATCATGAACGTGTCCCTGACCCGACCGGGCCAGGGATTCTCGATTTGAAGGACGGGTCACAAGAATGAACAGATCAGCAGCAAAGAAGATGAAGCAGCGCAGCGCCGGCAAGCCGGACATTGAGTTGGGCAAGCGGATTCGTCTGCGCCGTGTCGAGCAGAAGATCTCGCAGGCGGAACTCGGCGACAAGCTGGGCGTCAGCTTCCAGCAGGTCCAGAAGTACGAGAAGGGCGTGAACCGCGTCGGCGCCGCCCGCCTTCAGCAGATCGCGACCGCGCTGGACGTGCCGGTGACCTTCTTCTACGACGGCGACAACAAGGCCCGCGAAGTCGAGAGCCTGCTGTTCCTCGACAGCGCGTTCAGCCTCCGGTTGCTGCGCGCCTACAGCAAGATCAAGGATCAGACCGTGCAGCGCCAGCTGGTGTCGCTGATGGAATCGATCGCCGCCAACGAAGACTGAACGGCAGCACAGGTACGATCGCGATACCGCGAACGCGATCGACCAGGGCGAGCGGATCGGCAGCGACCGGTCATTGGGATCGCCACGCGCCGGTCGAACCGAGAAGATATCGAAGCGCTGCCATCGGCGATGGCAGCGCTTTTTCTTTGACCGTTCGGCACGGCCAGGTCCCTGCCCCCGGCTTCGGCACAACGAGTGAGCGGTCTCCGCGTTGATGTGCGCCATAAGGGTCGTGCGGCCGCCATGCCGACGATGGCGGCAGCCCCGGGCCGGCTGGACGGTCACGGTAATGTTCCGACCGCAACCAAAACTTAATCAAGACGCAACGGTCTCGGGATAGATCATCACCTCCGAACGAACGCGCCGCCCCCCATTCATGCGGCCGGGACCGAGCCTTCCGATTTTTCGCGCAAGCGACGCAGTCCGGAGAATCGAGATATGCAGAGAGTGACACTCGTCGTCGTAGCCACGATGCTTGCGGCTCTACCGGCATTCGCCCAAACCGCCGGCGCGCCCGACCCGACTGCGGCGGTCCCGCCTCATCATGCGCTGCCGGCTGCGGTACCGGCAGCCACCCAGCCAAGCCAGGCCAAGCCGGCCGCGTCGGTCGCGGAAACGCGATCGGCTGCCGCGCTCGCGTTGTCGCGCGAGCCGACCTACGACCAGGGCAGTGCACAACGCATTCGCGACGTGGTGAAGAGCTATTCCGATCTCGCCGCCCGCGGCGGTTGGCCCACGATCCCCGCGGACGCGAAATTTGCGTTGGGCGTCCAGGGCGTCAATGACGATCTGCTGCGCAAGCGTCTGATCATCACCGGCGATCTTGCCGCCGACAAGGCCGCCGGCGCCTATGATGAAGTCGTGGCCCACGCGGTGAAGCATTTCCAGACACGCCACGGGCTCGCGGCGACCGGCACGGTGACGCCGCGGACGCTGGCAGCGCTCAACGTTCCCGTGCAGAAGCGGATCAAGCAGCTCGAGGCCTCGCTGGAGCGGCTTGATCAGATGGATTTCCAGTTCGGGCAGCGCTATGTCGTGGTCAACATTCCCGCCA
This sequence comes from Bradyrhizobium sp. USDA 3240, assembly GCF_054063295.1. Lineage (NCBI taxonomy): Bacteria > Pseudomonadati > Pseudomonadota > Alphaproteobacteria > Hyphomicrobiales > Nitrobacteraceae > Bradyrhizobium > Bradyrhizobium sp. USDA 3240. The sequence continues at coordinate 6,974,923 of NZ_JBSSGD010000002.1, read as the reverse complement.
CCTTCGCCGAGGCCGTCGAGGACGACAAGGTCGTGCGGCGCTACCGCGTGATTGTCGGCAAGACCGAGAAACCCTCGCCGACGCTGACGTCCGAGATCACCGACGTAATTCTCAATCCGACCTGGACGGTGCCGTCGTCGATCATCAAGACGGAAATCGCAGCGCATATGCGCAAGGATCCAGCCTACCTGTCGCGCATGCACATGGACGTGCTCGACGCCCACGACAACCCGATCGACCCGCATTCGGTCGACTGGTCGGGCGATCACGCGCCGAACATCACGGTGCGTCAGCAGAGCGGCACATGGAATGCGCTCGGCGCGGTCAAGATCGACATGCCGAACTCCTATTCGGTCTACATGCACGACACCAATCAGCACAGCCTGTTCAACGACGACTATCGCTTCGATTCGCATGGCTGCTCGCGCGTCGACAATGTCCGCGATCTCGCGGCATGGCTGCTGAAGGACCAGCCGCAGTGGGCCCGCGCGGCCATCGATGCCGCGATCGCCACCGGACAGCGTCAGGACGTTCGCATGCTGAAGAAGGTGCCCGTGGCCTGGATCTACCTCACGGCGTGGATGACGAAGGACCGGACCATCCAGTTCCGCAACGACGTCTACGATCAGGACCAGCAACTCCTCGAAGCCGCCGCAGAGGAAGCTGCCTTCTTCAACAAGGCCGCCGAACATCCCCTGACCACGCAGTAGAGTGCTTTTCCGCGAAGCGCGACCAAACGTCATCACGTTTTGTTTGCGCCTCGCCATTCTGTCGCGCGGCCAATTGTCGCCCGCGCACCGAGCGACCTCACAACTCCCGCATTTCCTGCGTTGAACCGGCGTCGCCAAAACCGAGTGCATGTGCCTGGCTTTCTTGTCGCAGCAACGAAGCGGCCACACGGACGTTTTCAGGCTTCAACCAAGGAGATCTCAATGAATATCAAGCTTGCAATTATTGGACTGGCCGCGCTCGGAAGCGCAGCGTTGACGTCCGGTGCGGCATCGGCGATGCCGAACGGGCTTCCGCAGGCCAGCCACATCGCAGGCGAAACGTCCAATGTCGACAAGGTGCGCCAGGTCTGCGATCGCTGGGGCCGCTGCTACTGGCAACCGGGCTATGGCTACGGACCGCGCCATCACGGATGGCATCATCGTCCGCACGTCTACCCCCGCCATCATCACGGGTACCGTCATCACGGCGGACATCATGGTGGCGGCGGCCATCACGGCGGTGGCCATCACGGCGGTGGCCATCACGGTGGCGGACATCACGGCGGACACCGGCGCTAATCATCCGCGAGGGGGCTTCGGCCCCCTCACCTTTTCGCTCCAGTGCCGGCTACCTCTGTCCCAGGCGGCGGACGAGCACGTTCTCGAGGAAGAGATACTCGATGCCGGTGCCGAGGAACGTGTCGATGGCTTCGCGCGGGGTGTTGACGATCGGCTGCCCCTTCACGTTGAAGCTCGTGTTCAGCACCATTTCGCGGCCGGTCGCCCGGCCGACCGCGCGCAGCAACGCGTGGAATTCCGGATTGTCCCTGACGCCGACCGTCTGCACGCGGGCCGAGCCGTTGACATGCGTGATCGCCGGCAGCGCGGCGCGATGTTCGGGGCGCACGTCGGCGGTCATGATCATGTAGGGAAGCTCAAGCCCCTTCGGCACCTCGAACCAGTCATGCACCTGCTCAAGGCTGACCGCCGGCGCGAACGGGCGGAAGGCCTCGCGCATCTTGACCATCGCGTTGATGCGGTCGCGCATGTCAGGATGACCGGGATCGGCCAGGATGCTGCGGTGTCCAAGCGCGCGAGGGCCGAACTCCATGCGTCCGCGGTACCAGCCGAGCACGCGTCCGGCGGCGATCAGCCTGGCCGCCGCCGCGCAGGTCTCGTCGAGATCCGGAAAGCGCGTGATCTCGATGCGGCCGGCAGTGTCGGCCAGCGCACTGTAAATCTCGGTTTGCGCGTGTGCGGGGCCGAGGAAGGGGACCGGCATCCGGACGTTCTTCACGCCGCTGTCGCGCGATGCCGACCAGAGCGCGGCGCCATCGTCGCCTGCGGCCGGCTGAACGTAGATCTCGTCGAACAGGCCGGACTGCAGCAGGCGGCCGTTGGCCGTGCAGTTAAGCGCGACGCCGCCCGCCATCGCGAGCCTGCGCAGGCCGGTGCTGCGGCCGAAATGGCCGCAGATGTGGAGCATGACACTGTCGAGGCATTCCTGCAGCGCCGCGGCGACGTCGCGATGGTCGTCGGTGACGTCGCCGTCGGGCGCGCGAGCGGGGATCAGATGCTCTCCGAGATGGCGTCGCGTCGCGCCGTAGGTTTCGCGATCATGGCGCTCGGTATTGAGGCGGAGCAGCGGAATCCTGATCAGGCCGTCGTCGCGCAGTTCCACGGTCCGCTCGAAGAAAGCACGGTGACGGGCGGGATCGCCGTAGGGAGCGAGTCCCATGATCTTGTATTCGTCGGAGTTGAAATCGAAGCCGAGATGCAGCGTCAGCGTGGAATAGAGAATGCCGATCGAATCCTGGGCGGTGATTTCTGCAAGCTTGTCGATCGCGTTGTCGTGCGCGTGATAGACGGTGACAGCGTGGACCTCGCCCATGCCGTCGAGGATCACCACCAGGCATTCGTCCCAGCCGGAGGTGTAGTAGGCGCTGGCGGCATGGGACAGATGATGGTTGACGTGGTGGACCCTGCTGGCCGGAAATCCGGGCAGGTGCTGATCGACTTGCGAGAGCAGTTTCTCGCGCGATAACACCTCCCTGTATTGTCGGGCGGAGGTCGGATCCAGCATGAAGGCGGCCTTGTAGGGCGCATAGTCGAAGCCGTGAGAGATCACGTCGATGTCGGATGGCTTCAGGCCGGCGGTCTCCAGGCAGTAGCTGATCGCGCCGATCGGAAAATCACCGCTGTGTTTCTTGCGGTTGAAGCGCTCTTCGGCAGCACCGGCGACGATCCTGCCGTCGACCACCAGCACCGCAGCGGAATCGTGGCCCTGTGAGATCCGATATTCGCGCTCCTCCAGGCCCGGCCAATGCTTCTTCTTGAAGGGAATCGAGCTCTCGAATCCACTGATGCCGATTATTTTTGCCATGTTCAACACCCCCTGGACGGATCACGCTCAAGGGAAATTCGAGCAGGTGCCGCGGCATCGTTGCAGAGAGGCCGCGGAAATCAAGGTCCGCATAAGTGCAGTGCGCCGCCCCCGAATAGTCGGCCGAGCATCCGTTCCCCGCTTGACGGAGTACCACCTTTGCGTCGGGGGAGCTCACGAACGCATCTGCTACGATGGCGATTCTCCACCAGCCACGGTGTTTCGACGCCTTTTGGACGGAGGTGGATGATGGATACGTTTTCCGACATTCGGTTCGAAGTCTTCAGCACGTGCCCGCAATCCGGCGCGGTGCAAGCGGCGGACTATGTCGAGCGGGTGAAGGCCGTCGCCCGCTGGAGCGAAGAGGCGGGCTGCAAAGGAATCCTAGTCTATACGGAAAACTCCCTGGTCGATCCCTGGCTCGTCTCGCAGGTGATCCTGCAGAACACCAAGGAACTCTGTCCTCTGGTGGCGGTGCAGCCGGTCTACATGCACCCGTACAGCGTCGCCAAGATGGTGAGTTCGTTCGCGCATATGTACGGACGCCGGCTCTATCTGAACATGGTCGCGGGCGGCTACACGACCGAGCTTGCGGCGCTCGGCGATGCGACGGCGCACGACAAGCGGTACGCGAGGCTCGTCGAATACACCGGCATCAGCAAGCTGCTGCTGGAGAACGCCGGGCCGGTGACGCTCGAAGGCGAATTCCATGCCGTCCGCAATTTGAGGATGACGCCACCGCTGCCGCGTGAATTGCTGCCCGGCATATTCGTGTCGGGCTCCTCGGAAGCCGGGCTCGCGGCCGCCAAGACGCTGGGCGCGACGCCGGTGAAGTATCCCAAGCCGGCAGCAGAGTACGGGCAGGCGGACGCCGACTGCGTCGGCTCGGGCGTGCGCGTCGGCATCATCGCCCGCGCTAGCGCCGAGGAGGCCTGGCGGGTCGCGCATGAACGCTTCCCGACCGACAAGAAGGGGCAACTGGCGCACAAGCTGGCCATGAAGGTCTCGGATTCGGCGTGGCACAAGCAGATGTCCGATCTCTCGGCCGAGACGGCCGTCACCCAGAACACGCCCTATTGGCTGGTGCCGTTCGAAAACTATAAGACTTTCTGCCCGTATCTGGTTGGCGACTACGGGGTCGTCTCCGACGAACTCGCGCGCTACGCCGCGGCCGGCTACGGGACGTTCATCCTGGACATTCCACCCAGCCGCGACGAACTGGCCCATACGGGCGAGGTCTTCGGACAGGCGCTGACGAAGGCCAGGCGACTGAAGTCATCAGCGCTTCGCGATCCCGGCGCGTAACGGCCCTCGCAGGCTAGATTGGGCAATTGTTCGATGGAGTTGCGCGCGGACGAATCACGGCGGGGATTGTGGACGGGCTTCCTGCGCTCGGCGAAGCTGTTTCCCGGCCGTCCTGCCGTCGTCGCACAGGACACGTCGCTGTCGTATCGACAGCTGCGCGAGGTCGCCGTTCGCATCGCAGCCTGCATCCAGGCGCATCGCGAAGGGTTGTCGACGCGGCTGACCGCCGTATTCGCGCATCGCAGCGCGACGGCGTTCGCCGGCGTGCTCGGATCGCTTCTGGCCGGGAACGGCTACGTGCCGCTGAACCGCACCTTCCCGATCGCGCGCACCAGATCGATGCTTGTCCGTTCGGAATGCCGATCGATCATCGTCGATGCGGACTCCTTGCCGCAGATGGACGCGCTCATGGCGGGCGTGGACGAGCCGCTGCTCGTGATCGCGCCCGGTCTCGAGGACCCGCGCCCCTATCGCGAACGATGGCCGTTGCACATCATCGTCGGAGCTGCCGATCTCGAAGGATACGCCGGCTGGCGCGAGCCGGACGCGCGCGCGGACGCGATCGCCTATCTGCTGTTCACCTCCGGCAGCACGGGGGTACCGAAGGGAGTGATGGTCGCGCACCGCAACGTCGCAGCCTATGTCGACCATGTCGCGGAGCGCTTCGCCATTACGGAGCTGGACGTCGTCTCGCAAACATTCGACATGACGTTCGACCTGTCGGCATCCGACATGTTCATGGCGTGGGAACGCGGCGCCTGCGTGTGCTGCCCCTCGCAGAAGACGCTGATCAATCCGGGGCGGTTCATCCGCGAGCAGGGATTGACGGTCTGGTTCTCGGTGCCCTCGATGGTCGCGCTGATGAAGCAGTCCGGGCTGCTGAAGCCGGGAGGGCTTCCCTCGCTCAGATTGAGCCTGTTCTGCGGCGAGCCGCTGCCCGTCGCTAGCGTCGAGGCCTGGGCGATGGCTGCGCCGAACAGCATCGTCGAGAACGTGTACGGACCGACCGAGCTGACTATCGCGTGCACGGGCTATCGCTGGGATCCGAAGCGCACGCCGGCCGAAGCGGAGATGGGCATCGTGCCGATCGGCGCGCCATTCCCGGGAATGGAGGTGCTCGTCGTCGACGAGCAGCTGAACGAGGTCGCGCCGGGCGCGGACGGCGAACTGCTGATGAGCGGTCCGCAGATGTCGCTCGGCTACTGGAAAGATCCCGAGAAGACCGCCGCAGCCTTCGTCGTCCCGCCCGGACGGCGGGAAATGTTCTACCGCACCGGCGACCGCGTGCGCCGGCCCGCCGGCGACGGTCCCCTGACCCATCTCGGCCGCATGGACTCGCAGGTAAAGATCCTCGGCCACAGGGTGGAACTCGGCGAGGTCGAAGCCGTGGTGCGCGAGGCCTCGGGCGTCGACGGTGTCGTGGCGATCGGCTGGCCCATCACGTCGAGCGGCTACGGCGGCATCGAAGTGCTCATCGAAGGCGGGCCGGTTGATCTCGACGGGCTTCGCGCGGCGGTCGCCGCCCTGCTGCCGGACTACATGGTCCCGAGACGATGGCACGTCCGCAGCCGGCTGCCGCGCAACGCCAACGGCAAATACGATCGCAAGGCCATGCCGGCGGTTTTGGGAGACAGCCAATGAGCGGTCCGACCACGGATGACGTCCGCGCCTTCTTCGGAGCCTTCCTCAACCAGAAGCTCCAGGACCGCGGACAGCGCCCGCTGCGCGATCTCCCCGACGACTACGACCTGCTGCTGTCGGGCGCGCTCGATTCGCTCGCCTTCGTCGAGATGATGATGGCGGCGGGTGAGCACTTCGACAGGGAGATCGATTTCGAGAACCTCGATCCAGAACAGATGACGCTGATCGGGCCGCTGTGCCAGTTCGTGTCGGAGCAATTGACGCAGCGTCGATTGCGAATCGGGCCGACCGGCTCGTCGCCGCCATTCGGCTAGGGAGGGATTTATGGCGGGGACCCGTGCGCCGGCGCAAATTCAGACACGCTCCAAGTATCACGCCGCCGATATCCTGCTCCGACTCCTGAAAAGCCGGCGGCGTCCTGCGTCCGCTCAAGCCGAAGCGGCAACACGCTCCGGAAGCGCGTTGGCGCCGGCGAAGCAGCGGGAGGTCCGGTTCGCGGATTTCGAAAGCGTCGCGCGGCTAAAGGAACGCGGAGGCCTTGCGAAAGACAGCCCGGAGAACTGGGATCGGCTCTGGCGACAAAATCCGGCGATGGCCGCCGCCAAATCGCAGCCAAGCATGGGGTGGGTGCTGGAAACCGAGCAGGGGATTGTCGGGTACCAGGGAAACATTCCCGTGCTCTACCAGCTCGAAAGTCGAACGATATTCGCCGCGACAGCCGCTGGCTTGGTGATCGACCCGGCGTACCGCACCCGCTGCATCGGCCTGCTGGCTTCGTTCTTTCGGCAGCGAGATGTCGATCTCCTTGTCATCACGAATTCGACAGCATCGGTGGTCAATCAATCAAAAGCCCTTCATGCGAAGTCGTTGCCTGACCCCGACTACGACAAGATCCTGTTCTGGATCCTGGATGTCCATCGCTTCGCGCGGGTGCTCGCAGCGAAGTTCGACGTCGGGAGCGGAATGGAGTCTGTCGGAGCTTTCCTTGCCTCCTCGGCCATGCGTTTGGATTCGCTCCGCCGCGGACCACGGGGCCGTTCGACCAGCAAGGTGACGGAAATCGATGTGAAGGACATCGGGGACGAATTTGAAGCGCTGTGGCGACGCAAATTGGGCGAGGCCCCTCGGTTGCTGGCCGACCGAAGTCCCGCCTCTCTCCGGTGGCACTTCACGCTCCCTGGGAGCTCTTCGACGGTTGCCGTGCTTTGCTGCCATCGATTCCAGCGCTTGGCGGGATATGCCGTCGTGCTGCATGCGGTCGACCGCGAGACAGGTTTGCGACGGTCGACGCTCGCCGACATCCTGGTGGAGCAGGATGACACAGACGTGACCGAGGCACTGCTCGAGGCGGCCTATGCCAACGCGGTCGCTTCGGGCGGTCAACTCTTCGAGCTGGTCGGCGTGCCCGGACATATCCGGCAGATCCTGATGAGATGGAATCCCTACGTCAGGACTTACCCGACCGATCCGCTCGTCTACAAGACGACGGACGAGGGCCTGGCTCGCGCCCTCGAAGACGAGAATGCCTGGTACGCCGGCCCGTTCGACGGCGACGCAACGCTGCTGCCGTGACGGCTCCGCTGAGCCGGCGCGGCGTCGGCCCCTCACCCTTTGCGCTAAAGCGCCGCCAGCACGGCCTTCGCGACATCTGCGGTGCCGTTGCTGCCGCCAAACTCGAACGGCTTGATGCCGGCGGCATAGACCTTGTCGACGGCGCGCTCGATGCTTTCGGCGGCTTCAGCGGCGCTCTCGAGGCCATGCCTGTCAGCGAGCCAGTCCAGCATCATCGCAACCGACAGGATCATCGCAGTCGGGTTGGCCTTGCCCTGCCCCATGATGTCGGGCGCCGTGCCATGACACGGCTGAAACACCGCGTAACGGTCACCGATATCGGCCGACGGCGCCATGCCCATGCCGCCGATCAGGCCGGCGGTGAGGTCGGACAGGATGTCGCCGAACATGTTTTCGGTCACCATGACGTCGAAGTCCCAGGGGCGCTTCACCAGCGCGGCCGCAGCCGCGTCGATGTAGAGGTGATCAGCCCTGACGTCGGAATGACGCTTCGCGGTCTCGTCGAAGATGCTCCGGAAGAACGCGAACGCCTTGAACACGTTCGCCTTGTCGACGCAAGTCAGCCCGCCGCCGACGCGGCCGCGCGCCTTGCGGCGTTCAGCAAGCCGGAACGAGAACTCGAACAGCCGCTCCGAGGTTCGGCGCGTGATCACCATGGTCTCGCGCGCCTCGCTATCGGTGACGACGCCCTTGCCCATCGAGGCGAACAGGCCCTCGGTGGATTCCCTGATCACGACGAGGTCGATGCCCTTCTGATCGGCGCCGACGATCGTGCTCGGCACACCCGGGATCAATCGCGCGGGCCGCACACCGGCATAGAGATCGAAGATCATGCGCAACTCGATCTGCGGCGCGATCTCAGTGTTATCAGGGTAGCGCACCGACGGCAGCCCGCAGGCGCCGAGCAGGATCGCGTCAGCCTCCTCGCACAGCCGCACCGTGCTCTCCGGCATCGACTTGCCGGTCTGCTTGTAGTGGCCAGCACCGGCCGGCGCCTCAGTGAAGCGGAATTTGAGGCCGGACGACGCCTCGATCCTGCGCAGCACTTCGAGCGCCGGCGCCATCACCTCCGGACCGATGCCATCGCCACCGAGAACTGCGATGTGGAGTGCGTCGTTGGCGGACATGGGAAGCTCCGAAAGATGACCGTCATTCCGGGGCGCGAAGCGAACCCGGAATCTCGAGATTCCGGGTTCGATGCTTCGCATCGCCCCGGAATGACAGCAGAGAAAACTAAGGCGTCAGCACCGCGCGCCCGACGAGCTGACCCTTGTGCAGATTGGTCAGCGCCTCGTTCGCCTTCGCCAGCGGCATCGGCGTGACCGGGATCGCCGGGATCTTCTTCGTCCGCACCAGGTCGAGCAGCTCCTGCGTCTCGCGCAGATTGCCGACATAGCTGCCCTGGATGGTGACCGCCTTGATCGGGATCAGCGGCAGCGCCCAGGTCGCACCGCCGCCGAAGAGGCCGACGATCACGAGCTTGCCGCCCTTGGTCAGGCAGTCGAAGCCGAGTTGCGAGGTCTGGGCGTTACCGACCAGGTCGATCGCGGCCCGGATCGGCTGACCCGCTTTCTTGATGAGTTGCTCCAGCGCGTCGGGCGCCTTGCCGTCGACGGTGGCGAGCGCGCCAGCAGCTTCCGCCGCCTCACGCTTCCTGGCGTCGATATCGACCACGATCGCGCCCTTGCCGCCCATCGCCTTCAACAGCGAGAGCGCCATCAGGCCGAGACCACCGGCGCCGAAGATTACGATCGGCGTGTCGAGATCCTTCTCGACCTTCTTGAGTGCGCTGTAGGTCGTGACGCCAGAGCAGGCGTAAGGCGCGGCCGTGACGGGATCGAGCCCCTTGAGGTCGAGCAGATATTTCGGATGCGGCACCGTCATGTGATCGGCATAACCGCCGTCGCAATAGACGCCGAGCGCATTCGGCTTGATCGCGCACATGTTCTCGTCGCCGCCGAGGCAGGTCGGGCATTTGCCGCAGCCGAGCCACGGATAGGCGAGCGTGACATCGCCGACCTTGAGGCCGCCCTTGTCGGCGTCCTTGACGTCGGGCCCGAAGGCGATGATTTCGCCGACCGTCTCATGGCCCATCGTGCGCGGCAGCGAGACGCCGCGGTCCTTCAGCGACAGCGGCTTGCGGCCATGGCCGAGATCATAACCGCCCTCCCAGATGTGCAGGTCGCTGTGGCAGACGCCGGCGGCCTTGACCTTGATCAGCACCTGCGTGCCCGACGGCTGCGGCGTCGGCTGATCGACCTCTTTCAAGGGGGCATTGAAATCGACGACCTGGAAACTCTTCATCGCTGTTCTCCCGAAACTTGCTCTTGAGGCGGACCTTGCCACGCCTGCCCGCCCGGGACAAACGCTCAAGACCCCATTTTCGAGCAAGCCGCCATGCAGCTCGCTCGAGGGCCAACGCGCCACTATTCAGAGGCGTGACTATTCAGATCAGCGGATGATGGCAAGCCGCGAACTGGCCGGGCGCAACCACGCGCAGTTCCGGCACCTCGCTGGCACAACGCGCATCGGCCCGCGGGCAGCGGGTGCGGAAGCGGCAGCCCGACGGCGGCGCGATCGGCGACGGCGGCTCGCCTACCGGCACGCTCGTGGTCGGCCGGACGTCCGGATCCGGCACCGGGATCGCTTCGATGAGCAGCGCGGTATAAGGATGCGCCGGCCGCGCAAACAGCTGCTCCGACGGACCGACCTCGCAGAGCCGGCCGAGATACATCACCGCGACGCGATCCGAGACCGCCTTCACCACGGCGAGGTCGTGGGCGATGAACAGCAGGGTCAGGCCGTAGCGCGCCTTCATCTCCTCCAGCAGATTGAGGATCTGCGCTCGGATCGAGACATCGAGCGCGGACACCGGCTCGTCGCAGATCACGAATTCCGGATTGAGCACCAGCGAACGGGCGATGCAGATGCGCTGGCATTGTCCGCCCGAGAATTCGTGCGGCAGGCGGCCGCTCACCAGCGCGGGGTCGAGCCCGACCGCCGACAGCACCTCGCTGACGCGCCGCTTGCGTTCCTCGGGATCCTTGACGCCGGCGATCACCAGCGGCTCGGCGACGATATCGCCGATCCGCCGCCGCGGATTGAGCGACGCAATCGGGTCCTGAAAGATCAGCTGCACGCGCCGGCGCATCTTGCGCAGCGCCTCGCCCTTCAGAGCGGTGAGATCGTGGCCGTCGAACAGCACCTTGCCGGAGACGGCCTGGCGCAATTGCAGCACGGCGCGGCCGAGCGTGGACTTGCCGCAGCCGGACTCGCCGACCAGCCCCAGCGTCTCGCCACGCGCGATCTCGAGGCTGACATCGGAGACGGCATGGATGGTCTTGCCCCCCACCGAATACTCGACGACGATGTTTTCCACCTTCATCAGCGGATTGGATGCGGCCTGCAACATCATGCGCGGCCTCCCGCCGCGATCGGGTGGAAGCAGGCATAGAGATGCTCTAACGTCTCTGCCGGACTGAGCCGCGGCTTCTCCGTGCTGCAGCGCCCGGCGGAATAGCGGCAACGCGGCGAGAACGAGCAGCCTTTCAGCGGTCGCGTCGGATCGGGCGGCCGTCCCGAAATCGCCGGCAACGGCGTATGCGGCGGCACGTCGAGCTTCGGCAGTGCGGCGAGCAGCGCCTCGGTGTAGGGCATCCGCATCTGCTTGAACAATGCAGGCGTCGGCGCGCGCTCGACGACGCGCCCCGCGTACATCACCGCGACCTCGTCGGTGCGGCCGGCGACCACGCCGAGATCATGCGTGATGATGATCATCGCCATATGGCGGCGCTGCTGCTCGCGCGCCAAGAGATCGAGTATCTGCGCCTGGATCGTGACGTCGAGCGCGGTGGTCGGTTCGTCCGCGATCAGGAGCTTCGGCTCGCAGGACAGCGCCACCGCGATCGCGACGCGCTGGCGCATGCCGCCGGACAGCTGATGCGGATATTGCGTCAGCCGCTGCTCGGGTGCGGGAATGCCGACCGCCGTCAGCAGCTCGATGCTGCGCTGCCTGGCCTGGGCCAGATCGAGCTCGAGATGTTCCTGGATGGTCTCGATCAGCTGGGTGCCGATGGTCAGCACCGGATTGAGCGAGGTCATGGGATCCTGGAACACGACCGCGAGCGAGCGGCCGCGCAGCTTGCGCAATTTCTCCGCCGGCAGCGTCGTGAGATCCTGCCCGTCGAACATCACGCGGCCGGACAGCTTGGCCTTCTTGGGCAGAAGCTGCAGGACGGCCCGCGACAGCATGGTCTTGCCGCAGCCGGATTCGCCGACAATGCCGAGCGTCTTGCCGGCACCGACAGCGAGATCGACATGATCAACCGCCCGCAGATTGCCGCGCGGTGTCGGCAGGTCGACCACCGCGTCCTCGACCGAAAGCAGCGCGCCGCTCATAGCGCACCCTGCCTCGGGTCGGTCAGCGCACGCATCGTGTCGCCGATCAGGTTGAACGAAAGCACCGTCAGGAACATCGCAATCGCTGGAATGAAGGCCAGCCGCGGCGCCACGTCGAGGCTTTCACGCCCCTCCCCGATCATGCTGCCCCAGCTCGAGATCGGCGGCGGCACGCCGAGGCCGAGGAAGGAGAGCGAGCCCTCGACCACGATGGTGACGGCGACGCCGAGCAGGAAGAAGGCGAGCAGCGGCAGCAGCACGTTGGGCAGCAGCTCGCGCAGCAGAATGCGCGCATGGGTGGCGCCGAGCGCCTGCGCCGCGATGACGAATTCGCGCCGTGCCAGTGTCAGGGTCGCGGCCCGCGCCACCCGCATGAAGGCCGGAATGCCGAGCACGCCGAGGATGCAGGTCAGGTTGAAGATCGACTGGCCGAGATAGGCGGTGACCGCAAGCGCCAGGATCAGCGGCGGGAATGCCAGCAGCACGTCCATGCTGCCGACCACGAAGGATTCGAACCGGCCGCGGAAATAGCCGGCGAGCATGCCGAGCGCGCCGCCGATGGTGACGCCGATCATGGGCGCGCAAAGGCCGACGATCAGGGAGATGCGTGCGCCATAGATCAGCCGCGACAGTTCGTCCCGACCGAGGCCGTCGGTGCCGAGCCAATGCTCGGCCGAGAACGGCGCCCGCCGCTCCAGCATGTCCATGTCGGTCGGGCTCGGCAGCGGCAGCAGGTCAGCGAAGATCGCGACCGCGAACACCAGCACCATCCAGGCGATCGCGCACCAGAACAGCATGCCCAGCCGGCGCCTGCGCCGCACCGGCGTCGCTTCGGTCTCGTCGAGGCTGAGCTCAAGCGTGGCCATGGCGGATCCTCGGGTCGAGCACGGCGTAAAGCAGGTCGACGATGAAGTTCATGATCACGAAGCCCGCGGCAACCAGCAGCACCACGCCCTGCAGAATGATGAGGTCGCGGGTATAGATCGCGCCGACCAGAAGGCGCCCGATCCCCGGCAATGCGAAGATCGATTCGACGATCACGGCGCCGCCGATCAGGCGGCCGATATTGATGCCGGTGATGGTGACGAGCGTCAGCGACGACGGCTTCAGCGCGTGCACGAACAGGATGCGCGACGGCTTCAGGCCCTTCGCCTTGGCGAGCGCGATATAGTCCTCCTGCAGCGCTGCGATCATGTCGGAGCGCAGCACGCGCATGATGCCCGGCCATTCCGCAAGCCCGAGCGTCAGCGCCGGCAGCACCATGAAGCGCAGATTGGCGACCGGGTCCTCGGTGAACGGCACGTAGCCCGTCGCCGGCAACATGCGCAGCTCGACCGCAAACAGATAGATCAGGAGGATCGCGGACAGGAAGGTCGGCACCGACAGCATGCCGAAGGCCGAGCCGGTCATCAAGCGGTCGAACGCGGAGCCCGCCTTGGCGGCACATGCGATCGCGAGCGGCACGCCGATCGCAAGCCCGATCAGCTCGGCGAGGATCATCAGCTCGAACGAGACCGGGACGCGCTCGCTGACCGCCTGCCACACTGTCTGCCCGGTGCGGAACGAGCGTCCGAAATCACCCTGCAGGATGTGCCACAGCCAGCTGAGATAGCGCAGCCAGATCGGCTGATCGAGCCCCAAGTCGTGACGCAGGGCCGCGACATTCTCAGGCGTCGCCTGGTCGCCGAGGATCACGTAGGCCAGATCGCCCGGCAACAGCGAGGCGATCACGAAGGTGAGAACCGAAACCGCGATCAGCACCGGTACCAGGTACAGGAGCCTGCGCGCGACGAAGAACAGCATGAAACGCTATTCCTTCCAGGCGTAGGAGACGTCGAGCACCCCGTTGAACATCTTCGGCACGCCCTTCACCTTCACGCTCGAGATCGCGTAGTAGGTGTTCTGGAAGGTCCAGAACCAGATCGCCTCCTTGTTGATCAGGCGGCTGATCGCGCAATAGTCCTCGGTACGCTGGGCGACGTCGGCGGTGGTTCGCGCATGCTCAAGCAGCCGGTCGAGCTCCGGATTCGAGTAGTTCGCCAGCGCGACCGGGCTGCCGGTGTGGAAATTGGCGTACATCTGTGGATCGGGATCGGCGAGATCAACGATGCGCCACGGCGTGAGCTGGAACTGGCGCATGAAGGCACGCGGCGGAATGGTCGCCTGATCGACCTGCTCGATCTCCATATTGGCGCCGATCCGCTTCCAGAATTGCTGCAACACCTGACCGCCGGTGCGGCCGCGCGGCGTCGCCGTGACCAGCATCTTGAACTCGACCGGCTTGCCGTAGTCCTTGAGCAGCGCCTTGGCCTTTTCGACATCGAAGGGCAACGCGCCGTCATCCTTGCACTTCACCCAGGACCCGTCGCCGTAGGGATTACTGGCCGGCCGCGCCAAGCCATTGGTAATCGCTTGCGACATCTTGTTGCGGTCGAGCGCCATCACCAGCGCCTGGCGCACGCGCACGTCGTCGAACGGCGGGACCTTGGTGTTGAAGGCAGCGACTGCCGCCCCCGAGCCTTCATAGGTATGCACGGTCAGACTGGTGTCCTTGCGCGCCTTGATAATGTTGTCGGCGTCGGCCTCGTCGTCCCAGACGATGTCGGCCTCGCCCGATTGCAGCGAGGCGAAGCGCGACTGCGCGTCCGGCAGCGGCTTCAGGATGATGCGGTCGAGATAGGGCTTGCCCTTGTCCCAGTAGTCCGGATTCTTCTCCAGCACCATGCGATCGCCGGCGTTCCAGGATTTCAGGATGTAGGGACCGGTGCCGACCGGGTTGCGATTGTAATCATCGCCCTTGGTCTTCCACGCAGTCGGCGACTGCATCACGTTGTTGGAGCTCTGGATCGACTGAGTCGCCGGAAAGTTCACCGACGGGTCGCTGAAATTGTAGCGCACCGTGAGGTCATCGATGACATCCACACTCTTGATGCTGGTGATGTAGAAGGCGCAACGGCACTTGTTGGCTGGATCCTTCTGGCGGTCGAAGTTCTCTTTCACCGCCTGTGCATTGAACGGCGTGCCGTCGTGGAATTTGACGCCGGGCCGCAGCTTGATGGTCCAGATCTTGAAGTCCTCGGAATGGTCCCACGACAGCGCGAGCTTCGGCTTCGGCTCGCCCTTCTCGTCGAGCGTCATCAGCGTGTCGAAGATCGCGGCTGCCGCGGTGTTGGCCGACGTATCGTAAACGCCTACCTTGAGCGGGTCGAAGCCCGCGATATCCAGCTCCTGGCCGACGGTGAGCGTACCGCCCTGCTTCTGCGCATGGGCCGGTGCAGCGGACACCGCTGCGCCTAATCCCGCCACAAGAAATATGCGCGCAACTGCGTGCGCGCGCCCGGCCAGCTTCATCGATGGTCCCTCCCAAGTGCGCGACGTCCGGTGTTCCGGATCGTCGTATGTCGGGCGGCAGCTTGTCCGGAATCGCCGCGCGCGACAAGACCGTAAAACGGATGAAAAGCCGCAGGCAGATCACGATGCGATCACGCGGACCCGCATCGTGATCTCGTCGACCGGTTTGAGTCCGATCCTTCGGGCCGATATCCCCTTTGCGCCAATGCGGCCCTCCAGGCCCGGATCATGCTTTAACTGCGCGCCGTCTTTGCCGGTTGCGCTGCGAAGCCTGCGATCTGATCGTCGGAGAGCCCGATCTCCTTCAGATAGGACAGTGTGTGCTCGCCGAGCGTCGACATCCGCTTGCGCGCGCCAACCGCCGCACCGGACATCCGGAACGGCAGATTGAGCACCTTGAAGCTGCCGCCGCCGTCCTCGACCTCGGCCAGTGCACCGCGATGGGCGATTTGCGGATCGGCGAGCGCCTCGCGCACGGTGCGATAGGCCGACGACGGCACGCCATATTCATTGAGCGCGGCGAGGCAGGCCTGCGTGCTGACCGAACGCGACCACGCCTCGACGCCCTCCATCAAGCCCGCCCAATTGTCCCGCCGATCGGAATATTTGGCGAAGCGCGGATCGGACACCCATTCAGGCCGGCCGATCACCTGCATCAGGTTCTGGAACGTCTTCTCGCTGGCGACCGCCACCATGACGTAGCCGTCGCTGGTTTCGATCGGGCCGAACATCGGCCGCTGGGTTTGCTTCACCTCGAATTGCGACCACTGCAACTCGTTCAGGGTCAGGCTCAGCATCGATTCCAGCATCGACACGTCGATATGCTGGCCCTTGCCGCTGGCGCCGCGCTGATAGAGCGCCGCCGAGATTGCGCCGAAAGCGTAGACCCCGGTCAGCACATCGGCGTGATAGATGCCGCAATAATCCGGCCGGGTGCGGCCGGGCTGATAAGCGAGATGCGCCATTTCATAGCCGGAGGCGGCATGGATCACCGGGGCATAGGCCGGCAATTCCGCCGACGGGCCGGTCTGGCCGTAGCCGGAGATCGAGCAGAAGATCAGCGTCGGATTGATGTCGCGGATCGAGGCATAGTCGAGCTTGAGCCGCCGCATCACGCCGGGACGGAAATTCTCCACCAGCACGTCGGCGGTCGCGATCAACCGGCGCACGGCTTCGACGCCGGCCGGCGACTTCAGGTCGAGCACCAGACTGTGCTTGCCGATATTGAGCTGGCCGAACGCCGTCGAGCAATGGTTGCGCACCGGCGGCCGCGTCCGCATCGTCTCGCCTTCGGCGGGCTCGATCTTGATCACCTCTGCGCCCATGTCGGCGAGCATCCGCGTGCAATGAGGTCCGGCGATCGTGGTCGAAAAATCGAGCACGCGAAGGCCGTCGAAGCTCCGTGTCAAATTCCCCTCATCGTCGGCGGCTATTGTCGTGGCCAAGGCTTCCTCCAGCTTCGTCGTTTCCATTGTTCGGCGTCGCGCGACCCTAAAGTGAGCCGCCCTGACAGGAAAGCGTCTCGTCCAGACCGGGACCGCGGGCCGTCTTGCATTTTACTCAAAGGCAGATTGGACCCGATCTTGCATAGCCCCGTCACGGGCTGGAACGAGGGCGCTTGTTGAAGGTCTTATTCGTCACGACGGAGATGGACGATTTCGTCCGCGTGGGCGGGCTCGGCGCCGTTTCCGCTGCACTTCCCCGGGCGCTGCGCCCCTGGAGCGACGTCAGGATCATGCTTCCCGGCTACCGGGACGTCGTCGAACAGTTCACGCATATTGAAATCGTTGGACAATGCGAGGCACTCGCCGAGATGCCAGCCTGCACGCTCGGGCGTGCATCGACCAAGGACGGGCTGCCGGTCTACGTGCTGCTGTGTCCGCAGCTCTACGACCGGCCTGGCAATCCCTATGGCGACGAGTCCGGCCGCGACTGGCCCGACAACGACATCCGCTTCGGCCGCTTCGCCTCCGCCGCTGCCGAACTTGCAGCCGGAACGCTGGACAAGAATTGGGCAGCGGATCTCGTTCACGCCAACGACTGGCAGGCCGCGCTCACACCCGCCTACCTCGCATGGCGCGAGGCGCGGATTCCGTCGATCCTGACCATCCATAATCTCGCCTATCAGGGCCTGTTTCCGAAGGCCTCGCTGCGGCGGATCGGCGCACCGGAAAGCTCCTTCCACATCGACGGGCTGGAGTTCTACGACAAGCTGTCCTTCCTCAAGGGCGGCCTCGTCTACGCTTCGCATCTGACCACGGTCAGCGCGACCTATGCGAGGGAGATCACCACCGCTGAACTCGGCTGCGGGCTGGAGGGCCTGCTGCGCGTGCGCTCCGACGCCGACCAGCTGACCGGCATCCTGAACGGCATCGACGAGAGCTGGGACCCGCGCCACTGCGCACAGCTCGCCCAACCGTTCGGCGCCGGCGACTGGAAGGGCAAGCAGGCCAACGCCGACTATGTCCGCCGGCAGTTCGGCCTTGCGGTCTCGCGCGGGCCGATCTTCGGCCTGGTCGCGCGGCTCGTGCACCAGAAGGGCGTCGACCTCGTGCTGTCCGCCGCCGACGAGATCATCAAAGACGGCGGACAGATCGTCGTCACCGGCAGCGGCGAGCCCGCGATCGAGGATGCGCTGGTGGCTGCGCACCGGCGCCGGCCCGACGCGATCGGCGTCATCATCGGCTTCAACGACGCACAGGCGCGCCGGATCTTTGCCGGCAGCGATTTCACCCTGATGCCGTCGCGCTTCGAGCCCTGCGGCCTCAGCCAGATGTATGCGCAGCGCTTCGGCTCGCTGCCGATCGGCCACCAGACCGGCGGGCTTGCGGAGACCATCGCCGACGGCGAGACCGGCTTCCTGTTCGCGCAGCCGTCGGCGGAATCCTTCCTCGGCGGCGTCAGGCGCGCGTTCGATGCCTATCGTGCCAAGGATCGCCTCAACGCCATGCGCGCCAGCGCAATGGCCAAGTCCTACAGCTGGGACCTGTCGGCCGCCTGCTACGGCGCGCTGTACCGGAGGCTCATCATGCCGCGGGCAGCAGCGTAAGGCGTCCGCCTCGCAGGCTTGTGAAGTCGCCAAGCTGGCATCCCAGCCGCTTTGTGACATTCAGCCTGCGCCGCCGACCCCATTCGTGCGATCATGTCCGCGCCCAAGGCCTTCTGCCTGGACGATCACGCAAGCATGAAATTGGCAATGACGGACTTATTGCAAAAACCCAATTGCGATGGAGGAACATCATGGACGTCAACGAGGAGCGTCTTAATTCATTCATGGGAAAGATGATCGGCGATGTCGGCGCGGCTATGAACGCCTCGCTGATGCTGCTGGGCGACAAGCTCGGGCTCTACAAGGCCCTGGCGCAGCAAGGACCGATGAACGCGGCGGCCCTGGCCAAGGCAACAGGAACCGCCGGGCGTTACGTTCAGGAATGGCTCTCCGCACAGGCCGCTTCCGGTTACGTCGAGTACGACAGCGCGACCGGAAAATTCTCGATGTTGCCCGAGCAGGCGCTCGCGCTCGCCGACGAGGAGAGCCCGGTCTTCCTCGGCGCCGTGGGAAGCCTGGTCGGCGCGACGTTTCTCGACGAGCCGAAAATTACCGATGCGTTCAAGACCGGCAAGGGCGTCGGCTGGAACAAACGCAGCGAATGCCTGTTCTGCGGCACCGCCCGGTTCTTCCGCACCAGCTACAAGCACTATCTGGTGCAGGAATGGCTGCCGGCGCTCGAGGGCGTCGTCGACAAGCTGAAGAAGGGCGCGGTCGTCGCTGACGTCGGCTGCGGCCACGGCGTCTCGACCCGGTTGATGGCGGAAGCGTTTCCAAAATCAACCTTCTATGGCTTCGACTATCATGATGGCTCGATCCAGACGGCACGGATGTCCGCGAAGGAGGCGGGATTGTCGGACCGCGTCCATTTCCAGACGCACTCCGCCAAGGACTTTCCCGCCAACCGCTACGACCTGGTGTGCTTCTTCGATTGCCTGCACGACATGGGCGACCCGGTCGGCGCACTCAAGCACACCCGCTCCACCCTCGCCGACGACGGCACCTGCCTGTTGATCGAGCCGTTCGCCAACGACCGGCTGGAGGACAACCTCAATCCGATCGGGCGGGTCTACTACGCGGCGTCGACGATGATCTGCACGCCGGCGTCGCTGGACCAGGAGGTCGGGCTTGCCCTCGGCGCGCAGGCCGGAGAGACCCGGCTGCGCGAGGTGGCGCGTCAGGGTGGCTTCTCGCGTTTCCGCCGCGCGGCGGAAACACCGTTCAACCTGATCCTGGAAGCCCGGCCCTAACAGCGATACGCGATTGGACGGCGGTATCGCACCGCCGTCCAACGCTCAGAATGCCGTCTGATCCCGCGGCGGCGCCGTGCTACCAGTCCTGTTGCGATTGCCAGTAGTACTGGCCGCCGCGCCGGCGCGGATTGGCGGGTTGAGGATTGCCATAATACGGGGAGCCGTACTGGGTCGGCGCCTGGGGATTGCCGTATTGGGGGTAGCCGTATTGGGTGCCGGACTGGGGATTCCAGCTGCGCTGAGAGAAGAAGCCGAAACCGTCCCCGTCCCCGCTCGCAACCATGTCGTCGGTTTCCATCGGCCTGGTCGGCTTGCGTGTAATGAAGCCGCCCTGGGGCTGGTTGCTCAGCACGGCGACGAACTCGGTGCGGTAGTTGGTCTCGGCGCTCAGCGGCTCGTCCGAGATGATGATCGATGAGCGCGGCACGGCGGTCGATGCAATCCGATCCAGCACATCCTGCGGGATGGTGACGCGGTCGAGCGCGTCCTTGGCGTTGTCGCCGTCGTCGATCGTCACCTCGGTCCAGCGCAGGCTGCCGTCGTTATTGCGGGCCATCGCGGTGAAGATATGCGTGCCGATCGGCTGGTCCGGATCGCGGATCGTCACGGGAACCTCGATGCTCGAGTCGAACACCTCGCCCCCGTCAGCCCACGGCTTGTGGGTGTTGCGCCGGACATAGAGCTTCTGCGTCGAGCGGCTGATGTAGACAGAGACCGGCTCGAGCGCGAGCTTCGCCTCGGTCGCCGCCTTCTGGGTATCGGCCTTCTTGGTCTCGGCCGCCTTGGCGGCGTCCTTTGCGGCCGCTGCGGCGTCGAGCTTCGGCTTGGCGTCGCCCTGGGCGGCCTCGAACTGCGTCGTCGCTTCCGCGGCCTTGGCGGCGGCCTTCTGCTTCAGATCCTCGGCGCGCGCCTTGGCCTGGTCGGTCTTGGCATTGGCGAGCGTCTTGTCGGCGAACGCGAGCTCGGCGTCGGCACGGGTCTTTGCCTTTTCCAGCTTGTGCAGTGACGCCGGCGTGAACAGTGCAGCTTCCTTGGTCGCGGCCACGGAGGCCTTCTTTGCCTCGTCGGCCACCTTGGCGGCATCCGCGGCTTCGCGGGACAGCGTCTCGGCACGCGCCGGAGCAGCCGCGATGGCCTGGGCGTTCGGCACGAACAGCGCGGGGTGGGTGAAATTCTCCGGGGCCGGATCGTTCGGCGCGATGATCACCCGCATCCCGATTCGCGTCCTGTCGAACAGCTTCTCGGCGAAGTCGTAGGGCATCCGCACGCAGCCGTGCGAGGCCGCATAGCCGGGCAGCGGGCCGCCATGCAGCGCGATGCCGTTCCAGGTGATGCGCTGCATGTTCGGCATCCAGGCATCGTCATAAAGCGTCGAGTGGTGGTCCTTGTCCTTCTCGATCAGCGCAAAGACGCCGGCTGGCGTCTCGCGTCCCTTGACGCCGCTCGACACCGGCGCGCGGTAGATCCAGCCGTCGGCGTCGTAGAAGGTCACCTTCTGGGCCTTGATCGACACGATCGCCATGATCGGCTCGCCCGCGGCGCGCGGCGCGGTCGCCTCGACCGTTGCCGCAGGACGCTGCTGCTTTGCCGCGGCGCCGCCGGTCAATGACGCAAGTGTGACCATCGCCGCGAAGGTCACAAAGGCCGGAGGCCCCCAACGCCGCATCGCTCCGGTGATCTGCGCCGTCGTCGTTCGAATTACCATGCGATTCCTCGGTCGAAATGCCTGCCCGCGCTGCGTCGATCCCTACCAGATCACGATTTTGGATTGATTAATCCCGGGGACCATCGGCTCGTTCCAGCAGCAAATCACTCATATATGACGGCGCATGCATGAGGAAGGGTGCGGCGGGGCGAAACCTGCCTGCCTCATGCCGTCCGCCGCGTCTCCGGCATCACCAGCCAGATCATGAACAGCCCAAGCGCGGCAACGCCGGCCAGGCCCATGAAGGCGGTGCTGCTGCCGAGCTTGTCGCTGACATAGCCGGCCAGCACCGTGCTGAGCGACGCGCCGATACCGACCGCGGTTCCAACAATGCCCTGCGCCAGGTTGAAATGGCCGCTGCCGAACGCCACGTCGGCCACGATCAGCGGCACCATGACGCTGAAGATCGCCGCGGTGATTCCGTCGAAGATCTGCACCATGACCAGCAGATAGGGATCCCGCACCGTTGCGAACAAAAGGCCGCGGATCACCAGAGAGGCGAATGCGATCAAGAGCAGCGGCCGCCGGCCCCAGGCCTGGGCCTTGCGGCCGACCGACGGCGAGCACAGCGCGACGATCGCCTGCGGCACGATGATGCAGGCGGCGATCAGGACCGGCGCCCATTGGCTCGACCGTGTGGTGACGACGCCCGCCATCAGCGGCAGCATCGCGGCATTGGCGAGCTGGAACAGCATCATCGCGCCGGCAAAGATCAAAAGCGACCGCTGTCGCACCAGACCGACGATACTGGTCGCCCGTTTGTCGGGAACCTCGCGCTTCACCTCGCCATGGGCCTGCGCGATGTCGATCTCGCGCTCTCGGATCCGCGCCAGCGACAGCAACGTCGGGATCGCCAGGATGAAGGTCACGAGGAACACCGATCGGCTCGACAGGAAATAGCCGCAGGCGCCCATCAGCGCCGCGGCCGATCCGCTGCCGAGCGACGCGAAGCGCGCATTGCGGCCGAGCCGCTCGCCGATCGCCAGCGGCCCGACCAGGCCGAGGCTGATCGCGGCGATCGCGGGACCCAGCACGCAGCTCGCGAGCGCGTGCAGCGTTGCGGCGAGCGTCACCACCGGAAAGATCGGCCAGAGCGCGTAGGCCAGCGCGGCGGCGCCGATGGCAGCCACCGCCCAGCCCGCAACCACCCGCTCCGAGCGCGCCGCATCGACGATCGCGCCGCCGGGCACCTGGCCCAAGAGGCCGATGATGCCGCCGATCGAGAGCACGAAGCCGATCTCGACCTGGGTCCATTTCTGCGTCGTCAGGTAGACCGCGATGAACGGGCCGAAGCCCGTTTGCACGTCGGCCAGGAAGAAGATGAACCAGTCGAGCCCGCGCTGGCTTTCGCGCGACGGCAAGCGCGGTTCCTCGGGACCGGGTTGATCGGTGACGATCGGCACAATTTTGGTGCCGCCGGCTGATCGCTCGCCACGACCGTCGCCAACCGTCTCGACGGAAGAGTTCGGACGCGCGACCAGCTTTAGCCCCCTAATGTTCGTAGTCCCATGGATGAAGATTGCCGGCCGCGCCAAGCACGATCAGCGGCGTATCTTCCTTATATTCAGGCGCAGCGCTCACCTGCTGCTTGTTCAGGTCCAGCGTGATGCTGTCGCTCTTGCTGGAAACGCCGGCGAAACGCAGTGCGTTCCAGTCGACCACGATCTTCCGGCTGCCGACGCCGAGGAAGCCGCCGAAATCGATCACCGCGGCGCGAACCTTGCCGTCGCGGTCGACGATGACGTCGACGATGCGGCCCATGTCCTCATTGGCGGAACTGCGCACGTCGCGCCCGAGAATGCCGTGCGCATCGCGCGCGCCGATCACGGTCACCGAAGGCGGCGGCGACTGTTCCTTTGACGGTTCCTTGGCCTGCTCCTTCGGTGCAGCAGCTGCTGGCGGCGCAGGAGTTGCTGGCGTCTTGCCTTCGTCGTCGGCGGCACGGACACCCGCGCATGCCAGCAGCGCCGCTCCAACCAGCATCACCATGATCCTCGGACGCATATACCTCTCCCCACGATTTCGCCGCGCGCACCGTGCGACGACGCTCAATGCGTCAGCACGATCGACACCTGGATCTGGCCGCGCGTGCGCAACACTTCGAGTGACACCTCGCCGCCGTGACGGCGCAGCCGCAAATCGACGCTGGACGCGCCGAGCCGGAGATCGCGCAACACCACGTCGTTGAGGAATTCCGGCAGCCGCGGATCGCGCAGGCGGATCTCGCCGCGCGCGGTATCGAACTCCAGCCCAAGCGCGGCCTCCAGCAGCGTGAACGGCGTCGCGCTCGCCCAGGCCTGCGGCGCGCAGGCCACCGGATAGAGCACCGGGCCGCGCCGGCGCTCGCGGCGGAAGCCGCAGAACAGTTCGGGCAACCGCCGCAGCTCCATATAGCTCGCGGCATCGAACAGGCCCTTGAACAGATGCGCGACCGAATGCTTGAGGCCGTAGCGGGCGAAGCCGAGCGCGATCAGCGCATTGTCGTGCGGCCAGATCGAACCGTCGTGATAGGACATCGGATTGTAGCGCGCCTCGCCCGCGGCGACGGTGCGGATGCCCCAGCCGGAAAAGAATTTCTGGCTCATCAGGTCGGCGGCAACCCGTCGCGCGCGGTCTTCGCGCACCATGCCGGAAAACAAGATCTGTCCGGCATTCGACGTGCGCACCTTGCACGGTTGCTTGGCGCCGTCCAGCGCGAGCGCATAGGTGCCGAGCTCCTCGCACCAGAAAGCAGCCTCGAACCGCTCACGCAGCCGCTCGGCCTCCGCATCGAGCCTCAAAGCCTTGTCGGCGAAGCCGAGCCGCCGCGCCGCTTGCGCGGCAAGCTGCTTGCCGGCGAACACATAGCCCTGCACTTCCGCCAGCGCGATATTGCCTTCGGCCAGCGTTCCGTCGGCGTGGAAGATGGCGTCGAAGGAATCCTTCCAGCCTTGATTGCGCAGGCCCTCCTCGGTGGCGCGCTGATACTCGATGAATCCATCGCGATCGGGATCGCCCGGGCCGTCGATCCATTGCAAGCCGGCCTCGACCGCCGGCCACAGCTCGCGCAACGTCTCGACGTCGCCGGTGCGCTCCAGATAGAGCCCGGCGAGCAACACGAACAGCGGGGTCGAATCGACGCTGCCGTAGTAATGCGCGAACGGCACCTCGCGGAGCGCCGCCATCTCGCCGCCGCGCATCTCGTGCAGGATCTTGCCCGGCGCGGCATCGGACAAAGGATCGACCGCCTTGGCCTGGAACAGCGCGAGCCGCTTCAGCACGCCCTTGGCGATCCGCGGATCGACCCACAGCATTTGCAAGGCGGTGATCAGCCCGTCGCGGCCGAATGTCGTCGAATACCAGGGAATGCCAGCATAGGGATAACGGCCCTGCGGCGTCTCCGTCATCAGCATATTGAGGTCGGCCATCGCCTGGCACAGCACCTCGTTGAAGATGTTGTTCGAGGTCTCGATGCTGGCCGCGCCGGCCGTCGAATTTCGCATCTCGCGGCGATGCGCCAAGAGCCCGCGGAAGAACGGTACCGGCTTCTGCATGATCGGCTTGTTGCAAGACACCGCGACGAACAGCGAGGTGACCTGCCCCGGCTCGAGGTCGAAATGGTAGGTCGCGGTGTTGACCGACAGCCGGGTCGGCCGCGGATCGAAATGCAGCGCGGTGATCCGCGTCTGCTCGTCGAGGCCGCAATATTCCAGCACCACGTCGGTCGGGCCGAGCAGCTTGCTCGAGCCGATGCCCCGTCGCGGCCGCCGCTCGCCGCGTACCTCGAACAGGTCGGCGAAATCATTGTCGAACAGCAGCGTGAGATCGAAGCTCGCGGCAAGGTCGCCGTGGTTCTGCAGGCCGATGCGCTGATAGGCGGTGCCGCGCCACAGGAAGATCGAGCGCACGATGTGCAGCGTGTCCTTCTGCAAGGTCAGACGGCCGTCGCGATAGACGTCGGAATTGGTGAGATCGACCGTCAGCGCCGAATTGTCGTCGCGCATGTTGGAGCCGAGCAACAGCGGCTGCACGTCCTCCAGCACCATTTCCAACCGCGCGAGGTAGCGCGTGTCGGCGTTGAACAAGCCGTCCGGCCCGCCCGCCGAGGCGCCGATATCGCCATGGCTGTCGAGCACGATGAAGGTGTCGTCATGCTTGAGCGAGCGCCGCGGCCGCGCCGCGGGCCCGGTCATCGGAATGTAGAACGGCGATTCGGCGACGTGCTCAGTGATGCGAGCAGTGATGATCTGCGTAACGACGTCAGCTGCCATCTGAACCTCTGGCGACTTTGCTTGGCCCGACTCTTGGCCCGTATCCTGGCTCGAACGAACGCACCGGAACGCAAGACCACACTTGATGACGCGGGGTCAGGCCGCGCTGGTGGAGAGGCGGCCCATCTCGCGCGCGACCAGGTCGCGGTAGGGACCCCTTCCCTTCACGAGGATATCGGGCGGACCGTCTTCGACGATCCGGCCGCCCTGCAGCACGAGCACGCGGTCGAAGCTGCGCAGCGTCGCGAGGCGGTGCGCGATCGCCACCACCGTACGCCCGCGCATCAGGCGCGACAACGCCTCGCGGATCGCCTCCTCGGAATCCGCATCGAGCGCCGCGGTGGCCTCGTCGAGCAACAGGATCGGCGCATCCTTCAGGAAGGCGCGCGCGATCGCGATCCGCTGGCGCTGGCCGCCGGAGACCTTGACGCCGCGATCGCCGACGATGGTGTTCATGCCCTCGGGCAAGGTCTCGATAAAGTCGCAGCGCGCCGCGGCCGCCGCCCGCCGTACCTCGTCGTCGGTGGCGTCCGGCCGGCCGTAGCGGATGTTCTCTAGGATCGAACGGTGGAACAACGAGATGTCCTGCGGCACCACCGAGATCGCCGCGCGCAGGCTCTGCTGGGTGACGCGCGAGATGTCCTGGCCGTCGACCGTGATGGCGCCCTGCTCGACATCGTAGAAGCGCTGCAGAAGGGTAAACAGCGTTGACTTGCCGCCACCGGACTGCCCGACCAGACCGACCCGCTGGCCGGGCTGGATCCGCAGGCTGAAGCGCTCGAACACCTGCAACCCGCCGGGATAGCGGAACGAGAGGTTGTTGAAGGCGATCGCCGCACCGCTCTTCACCAGCACCTCGGCTTCCGGATGGTCCTTCAGCTCATGCGGCTGCAACAGCGTCGCCAGCGCCTCGGTCAGACGGGCGACATGCTGGGTGACGTCGACTAGCGCAACAGCGAGATCGCGGGTGGCGCTGAGGATCGAGATGCCGAGGGTGCAGACCAGCACGACGTCGCCGGTGGTCGCCGCGCCCTGCTGCCAGAGATTGAGCGCCCAAGCCAGCATCGCGATCGTCAGAATGACGGTCACGCCGGCGTGAACCAAACGAAGCTTTTCGAGATAGCGTAGGGAACGGCCGCGCGCGACGAGTTCCCGATTGACGGTCGCGTCGAAGCGGTCGTGCTCGTAGCCCAGGCCGCAGAACGCGCGCACCAGCGGCAGGTTGTTGATGACGTCGACCATTTCGCCGTCCACGGCGGCCGCCCTGTTGGCGAAATCGTCATGCAGCGGCCGGCCGGCGGCAGCCATACGGAACATCGCCACCACCATGGTTCCCGCGATCAGGATCAGCACTGCTGACATTGTCACGCTAACGGTTCCAACCAGGGTGATCGCCGCGAAGGTCGCGATGCAAGGCGGCAACACGTTCCATACGAACATGTTCTCGACGGTGTAGACCGCGTTCGAGGTTGCCGTGATCCGGCTGGTCAGCATGCCCGGCAGCCGATCGGTGAAATAGCTCGGTG
Organism: Bradyrhizobium sp. USDA 3240; assembly: GCF_054063295.1. Classification (NCBI taxonomy): domain Bacteria; kingdom Pseudomonadati; phylum Pseudomonadota; class Alphaproteobacteria; order Hyphomicrobiales; family Nitrobacteraceae; genus Bradyrhizobium; species Bradyrhizobium sp. USDA 3240. Next base: position 6,947,780 of record NZ_JBSSGD010000002.1, on the reverse strand, counting down.
CGTGGCCGGTGAGATGGCGGAACATGTCGCGGCGAAGGTCGCCGCTGACGCTGACGAAAGTGTAGCTCGCGGTCCAGCTCGCGATCCGCCACAGGAAGTTATCGGCTGCGATCAGCGACATGAGCAGAGCGAATGCCAGCCATACGCCATTCGCGGCCGACGGCCCTGCCGACAATGCGTCGACCAGATTCTTCACGCCGTATTGCGTGCCTACCGAACAGGCAACCGCCGCGACGACGGCCGACAAAATCACAACATGCGACGGAAGCCGCCGGCGCAGATAGCGCAGCACAAAGGGGAACGGGCGATGCGCGTATCCTGACAGATGGTCCATGACGTCCTGCAAAGCTGTTGAAGGTGAACGAGAAAATTTTAGTCGAAACTCTCGTGCACGATGACGTGAAGGGCGGCGGTGGGATTGCTCGATGCAGCCATCACTGCGCGACAATTTTGCAACGCTGGCGTCGGCAAAAACGTGTTGGAGCGAGATGGCATCAGCAAGACCACAGTGTGATGGAAGAAAGAAGCGGCAGATCTCCTACACCTAAGGAACCTCGCACGTGCGAGAACGTTCCCGTCTTTGGCATGTCGCTGCCATCAGAGGGCTGAGGGCTCATCCACATTACAAACATGGAGACGGAGAAATGCGCATCGCGCAGGTTGCCCCGCTGACGGAGGCTGTTCCCCCCAAGCTCTACGGCGGCACCGAACGGGTCGTGCACTGGCTGACCGAAGAACTTGTAACACTTGGACATGACGTGACGTTGTTCGCCAGTGGCGATTCACAGACCTCCGCGAAGCTCGACGCGACCTGGCCGAAGGCACTGCGCCTCGACGGCTCCGTCCGCGACCCCAATGCGCTGCACATGGTGATGCTGGAGCGCGTGCGGCAGAAAGCCGACGACGACGAATTCGACTTCCTGCATTTCCATCTCGACTATTACCCGTGGTCGCTGTTCGCGCGGCAGCCGACGCCGTTCGTGACCACGCTGCACGGACGGCTCGACCTGCCGGAGCATCAACCCGTCTTCAACACCTTCTCCAAGATCCCGGTGATCTCGATCTCCAATGCCCAGCGGCGGCCGGTGCCGCAGGCGCACTGGGTGCGCACCATCCATCACGGCCTGCCGGAGAATTTGCTGACGCCGCAACCGGCCAAGCAATCCTATCTCGCCGTGCTCGGGCGCATCGCGCCGGAGAAAGGCGTCGATCGCGCGATCAAGATCGCGATCCGCTGCGGCATTCCGCTGAAGATCGCAGCCAAGGTCGATCGCGCCGACCAGGAATATTACGACGAGTTGATCAAGCCGCTGATCACCAACAATCCGCTGGTCGAGTTCATCGGCGAGATCAGCGACCGCGAGAAACCGGATTTTCTCAGCGGCGCGATCGGGCTCCTAGTTCCAATCGATTGGCCGGAGCCGTTCGGCCTCGTGATGATCGAAGCGATGGCCTGCGGCACGCCCGTGATTGCGTATAACCGCGGTTCGGTGCCGGAGATCATCGAGGACGGCCTGACCGGCTTCATCGTCGAAGACGAAATCAGCGCGGTCGCTTCCGTGGGCCGGCTCTCGACGCTCAACCGCGATGCGATCCGCAAGCAGTTCGAGACCCGCTTCACCGCGCGCCGCATGGCGCTCGACTATCTCGCCGCCTATCGCAGCCTGATGGAAGCCAAGCCGCGCTTCAAGCTGGTGGCGAGCGCGGAATAGACGTTGCAGCGGCCGATCGAATGATCCGGCGGGCCGGCCGGCACCCTCTGTGCCGGTCCGTCGGTCATTCGATTGTCAATAATACCGCCGCATCCGCCGGCAACTGCCACGCAGCGAAGCGGTTCACATGCGCGCGTCGCGCGATTGCTGCGACGCACCAGTCGCAATGCGTTTCCCGTGAGCTCGGCTGATATCGCCTTTGCGATTGCCGAATTACGTGCTCTTATGCTCCCCGCGCAAGCAAAAAATAATAAGCGAGCGGACGGAGTAACCGAGCCGCAGTCGCACAGGGGGAACGCCATGACAGGGGACCGCAATCCGTCGGCCATTAATAATGCCGCACCGACCAAAGCCTCGCGGACAAAGCTGAACCGCCGCAAATTCCTGGTCAAAACCGGCGGGGTGCTCGCGGCCGGCGCATTCGGCGCCGTCCCGCTGCGCGGCTGGGCCGCCGACCCGATCAATATCGGCGCGCTCTATCCGAGCACCGGCAGCATGGCGCAGATCGGCGTCGGCTGCGTTGCAGCAGCCAAGCTCGCCGTCGACATGGTCAACGAGGCTGGCGGCATCAAGTCGCTCGGCGGCGCCAAGCTCAACCTCATCGTGTCCGACGTGCAGAGCGACACCACGGTGACACGCACCGAGACCGACCGGCTCATCACCGGCAACAAGTTGTCGGCGATCCATGGCTGCTATGCCAGCGCGCTGACCCTGATCGCGAGCGAAGTCTGCGAGCGCGCCAAGGTTCCGATCATCACAGGATCGAGCTCCGACCAGCTCAACAAGGGACGCACCTACACCTTCACGCCGTTCGCGCGCGCCTCGCAATTCGCCAAGGCGCAGTTGCAGATGGCCAAGCTGGTCAGCGACCAGGCCAAGGTCGCCGTCATCTTCGAGAACACTGCATTCGGCACCTCGACCTCGAACGGGCTGAAGGAGCTGGCGCCGGGCGAAGGCGTCGAGATCGTGATGTTCGAGCCCTACTCGGCCGGCTTCACCGACGCGAGCCCGCTGATCAACAAGGTCAAGGCTTCCGGCGCCAATGCACTATTCTCGCTGTCCTATCTCAACGACCTGATCCTGATCGTGCGCACCGTGAAGCAGGTCGGGCTCAACATCGCGATCAATGGCGGCTCGGGCGGCTTCGTGATGCCGGACTTCTACAAGAATGTCGGCAAGGCGGCCGAAGGCCTGCAGGGCGTCGCGCACTGGAACCACGACGTCAACGACGATGCGCAGAAGGTCAACGCCGAGTTCAAGAAGCGCACCGGCGAGTTCGCCTTCGAATATGCCGGCGGCCTGGTCGCGCAGACCTTCATGCTGGCCGACGCGCTGGAGCGCGCCGCATCCGCCGACCCGAAGAAGGTGCGCGAGGCGCTCTCGACGCTCGACGTTTCCTCGGGTTACGCGGCGATGGCGCCCGGCGGCAAGGTGAAGTTCGGCCCCGACGGCAAGAACGTCAATGGCCGTCCGGTCGGCGTGCAGTGGCAGAATGCCGATCTTGCCAGCATCTTCCCCAAGGAAGACGCCCGCGCCCCGCTGATGAAGACCTGAACCGCGGTCGCATCGCATGTGGGAGACACTGGCCCAGGCTGTCATCAACGGCCTGCTCATCGGCGGCATCTACGCGCTGGTCAGCATCGGCGTCACGCTGATCTTCGGCGTGGTCAAGATCGTCAATTTCGCCCAGGGCGAGTTCGTGATGATCGGGATGTATATCTCGTTCTTCCTCGCCACCCAGTTCGGCATCGATCCGCTGGTCTCGCTGGTCGTCTCGATGCCGGTGCTGTTCCTCGCCGGCGTCCTGATCCAGCACTTCCTGATCCGCAGGGTGCTCGGGCCGAACGACATGCCGCAGATCTTCCTGACCTTCGCGCTGTCGCTATTGCTGCTCAATCTCTCGCTGATGCTGTTCAGCGCCAATTACCGCACCGTCCACACCTCCTATTCGGATGAAGCCTGGCACATCGGCGGACTATACATTCCGATGGCGAAGCTGATCGCCTTCGCGGTCGCGATGGCGCTCAGCGGGCTGCTCTGGGTGTTCCTGCACACCACCGATCTCGGCCGCGCCATGCGCGCAGCATCGCAGAACCGTGACGTCGCGATGTTGATGGGGATCAATCCCAACCGCGTGTTCGCGGTCGCGTTCGGCACCGCGCTGGCGCTCGCGGGTGCTGCCGGCTCGCTCTTGATGCCGTTCTATTCGGCCTATCCGTTCGTCGGCCAGGTGTTCGTGCTGATGGCGTTCGTCGCGGTCGTGATGGGCACGCTCGGCAACGTGATGGGCGCGTTGGTCGCCAGCCTGATGATGGGCGTGGCGGAATCGCTCGGCATCCAGTTCGTCGGCGCGGATTCAGGCCTGATCGTGGTGTTTGCGCTGCTGCTGCTGACGCTCGCCTTCAGGCCGAGCGGCCTCGGCGCCAAAAGGGGCCGCTGATGCAGACCTCAGGCAACATGAAATGGCTGTGGCTGGCGATCGGGGCCGTCGTCATGCTGGCTCTACCCCAGCTCGTCACCTCGTCGTTTGCGATCGACATCTTCATCCGCATCCTGCTGTTCTCCTTCATCGGCGTCGCCTGGAACCTGATGGGCGGCTATGCCAAGCAGCTGTCGCTCGGGCACGCCGCCTATTTCGGGCTCGGCGCCTACACCTCGACCATCATGCAGGTGAATTACGGCATCTCGCCCTGGATCGGGATGATCGCGGGCGGCGTGGTCGCAATGCTGGCGAGCCTGCCGATCGGCTGGCTCTGCTTCCGCCTGCGCGGGCCCTACTTCACCATCGCCACCATCGCGACCGCGCAGGTGCTGATGCTGATCTTCCTCAAATTCCGCGACTTCGCTTGGGGCGCCGAAGGCACCACGATCCCGAACCTCGGCAGCGCGCCGCTGATGATGCAGTTCGAGGAGAAGTCGTCGTATTACTACGTCGTGCTCGGCCTGCTCGTGGTCGGCCTCTGGATCACCCATCAAATCGAGAAATCCTGGATCGGTTACTACCTCGTCGCGATCGGCGAGGATGAGGATGCGGCTGAGGCGATCGGGGTCAACGCGCCGAAGGTCAAGCGCGACATCTACATGATCAGCGCGTTCCTCACCGCGCTCGCCGGCACCTTCTACACCCAGTACATCTACTTCATCGATCCCGCGACCGCGTTCAGCTTCAGCGTCTCGATCGAGGCCGCGCTGGTGTCGATCGTCGGCGGCATCGGCACACTGTGGGGGCCGGTGATCGGCACCGTGCTGCTGGAGACCACCTCGGCGTTGCTGCAAAGTTGGCTCGGCAGTTCGGTCGGCGGCATCCAGCTCACCGTCTACAGCCTGATTCTGATGGCCGTGATCCTGTGGCGGCCGACCGGGCTGATCGGGTTTGCGACCGACGTCTATCATCGCTATGTCCGGCGCAAGCCGGCGCGGGCCTGAGGTTGCGATGGGAGAAGCACTGGTCATCAAGGGTCTCAGCAAGCGCTTCGGCGGCCTGCGCGCCGTGCAGGACGTCAGCTTCACGGTGCAGGAGAGCGAGACGGTCGCGCTGATCGGGCCGAACGGCGCCGGCAAGACCACGAGCTTCCATCTGATCACGGGATTTCACCGCCCGGACTCCGGCTCGGTGCTCGCCTTCGGCCACGAGGTCGTGGGCCTCAGGCCGCACGACGTCTGCGCGCTCGGCATGGCGCGCACCTTCCAGGTCGCAAAACCGTTCGGCGCGATGACGGTGCTCGCCAATGTGATGACCGGCGCCTTCCTGCGCGACCGCCATGTCGCCGCCGCCCGCGACAAGGCGCTTGAAGCAATCGAATTCGTCGGCCTCGGCGCCAGAGAGCAGACGCCGGCCAAGGACCTCACCACGATCGACCAGCGCCGGCTCGAGATGGCCCGTGCCCTGGCGACGCAACCGAGAATCCTGCTGCTCGACGAGGTGATGGCCGGGCTCAACCCGGCCGAGATCGACCAGGCCGTGGAGCTGGTGAAAAAGCTCTCCGCCCGCGGCCTCACAATCGTGATCGTCGAGCACGTGATGCGAGCGATCATGGCGGTGGCCCGCCACATCGTGGTGCTCGATCACGGCCAGAAGATCGCCGAAGGTGCGCCAAAGGAGATCGTGGAGAATCCGGAAGTGATCCGCGCCTATCTCGGCTCCTATGTGCATCCGCCGGCGCAGGGAGACGCCCATGCTTGAGCTCTCTCGCGTCAGCGCCAGCTACGGCTCGGTCCCCGCCATCACCGACGTCAGCATCTCGATTGGCGAGGGCGAGGCTGTCGGCCTGTTAGGGGCCAACGGCGCCGGCAAGAGCACGACGCTGCGTGCGGTCTCCGGGCTCGTCAAGCTGTTCGCCGGCAAGGTCAGCTTCGACGGCGTCGACCTCGCCACGCTGCCGCCCTACCGCATCCCCGAGCTCGGCATCGCGCACGTCCCGGAAGGCCGTCAGGTGTTTCCGGAAATGACAGTGCAGGAGAATCTCGAGATCGGCGCCTATACGCCGAAGGCCAAGGCGGACCGCGCGCGCACGATGGAGTTGGTCTACAGCATCTTCCCGCGGCTTGCCGACCGCAGGAAGCAACTCGCCGGCACCATGAGCGGCGGCGAGCAGCAGATGGTCGCAGTCGGTCGCGGCCTGATGCTGAAGCCCCGCCTGCTGATGCTGGACGAGCCCTCGCTGGGCCTCGCCCCCGTGATGACCGACGTCACCTTCGAGAAGATCGGCGAGATCCACAAGATGGGCACCGCGATCCTCCTGGTGGAGCAGAATGTCAGCCGCGCGCTGTCGCTGGTGCAGCGCGCCTATGTGCTGGAAAGCGGCAACGTGATCATGCAGGGCTCGAGCGCCGAGCTTGCCAACAACAAACAGGTGCAGGCTGCGTATCTCGGGATATGAGCGCACACTCATCAACACGTCATCCTGAGGTGCGAGCGGAGCGAGCCTCGAAGGATGAATCGGCCACCATCCGGGCCGTCGCCCCTTCGAGACGCGCGTTCCGCGCTCCTCAGGGTGACGGTTATAGTTCTGGGCATATGTCGGTCACGTCACCACCGTCCGCTTCGGCTCGACGATCTCGAACATCCGCGGGAATTCGTCCATCAGCATCATCAATTCGCCGAGTCGCAGCGGCTCGCCTGATACCTTGACCTTGCCGGCGCCGACGGCCTCCGGGAACGTGGTCAGCTTGGCGATCACCTCGTCGATCACGCTGCGCGCCAGCGTGAAGCTGGCGTGCGCGTCGCTCGCCTGCGCGCCCTTGACGTAGGTCAGCGCCGAATTCTCGAGGTTGAGCACGAAGCTCTCGCCGGTGTCGGTGAAGCTCCAGTTCAGCACGATGCGCTTGCCCTCGGCCCTGGGGCCGTTGAGGCGGACGCCGAGCACGTCCCAGAGCTGCTCGGTGCGCAGCGCAGCCAGCGTCTCGCGCGGCATCGGCGAGCGTGGCGGCGTCTTCGGCATGCCCTGCCGCAGCTCCTGGGCGCCGAACAGATAGGCGTTGCGCCAGGTCGAGCTCTCCGCGGCGTAGCCGAGTTGCTCGAACGTGTCGGCGAGCAACGCGCGGGCCGCCTGGTTGTCGGGCTCGGCGAAGACGAGATGGCTGACGGCCTGCGCGACGAAGCGGAATTCGCCCTTGGCGAAATCCGCGGTGGCGCGTTTCAGGATCGCATCGGCGCCGCCCATATACTCGACATACTTCTTGCCGGCATCGACCGGCGGCAAGGCATCGAGATTGACCGGATTGGCGTCGTACCAGCCGAGATACTTCTGGTAGATCGCCTTCACATTGTGCCTGATGTGGCCGTAATAGCCGCGGCCGTGCCAGGCGCCCTCTAAGCTCTGCGGCAGGCGGATCGTCTCGGCGATTTCGGCCGCGTTGAGGCCGTGGTTCATCAGCCGGATGGTCTGGTCATGCGCATATTTGTAGAGATCGCGCTGCTGGCGGATCATGGTGTCGATCCGCTCTTTGCCCCACACCGGCCAGTGATGCTGGCCGCACATCGCCTCGGCCTTGCCGCCCCACATCTGCAACGCCTCGCCGAGATATTTCGACCAGGCTAGTGCGTCGCGCACATCGGCGCCGCGGAACGGCAACAGATTGTGGAAATTGTGTGTGCAGTTCTCCGCGAGGTTCAGCAGCTTGTAGCGCGGAATGAAGAAATGCATCTCCGCCGGCGCTTCGCTGTTCGGCGCCATCTGGAATTCGAACTCGACGCCGTCGATGATGCGCGTATCGCCGGTCGCGATGATCAGATCGGTCGGCCGCAGCAGCGCCACGCCGCCCGCCGCCATGGTCTTGCCGAGGCCGCAATCGACCTGGCCGCGCACGCCCTTGGCGAGGAACGGCCCGAACTGGTATTGCGCGCGGCGCAACATCGCCGGCCCTGCGATGATGTTCTCGGAGACCGCGTGCTCCATGAAGAAGTTCGGCGCGATGATCGGCACGCCCGCCGCCAGCATGGCGTCGTCGAGCACGCCGCGCGCGCCGCCCCAATGGTCGGTGTGGGTATGGGTGAAGATCACTGCGGCGACCGGCCGCTTGCCGCGATGCTGGAAGTACAGTTCCATCGCGGCGCGCGCCCCCTCGATCGAGGTCAGAGTGTCGACCACGATGACGCCCTTGTCGCCCTCGATCAGCGTCATGTTGGCGATGTCGAGCCCGCGCACCTGATAGACGCCCGGCACCACCTCGAACAGGCCGTGATGCATGTTGAGCCGCGACTGCCGCCACAGGCTCGGATCGACGGTCGCGGGCGCCTTCTCGTCGGAGAGGAAGCCGTAAGGCTCGAGGCTCCAGACCACCCTGCCCTGGGCCGAGGTGACGCGCGCGTTCTCGATGGTGCCGAGGAAGCCGCGCGCGGCGTCGTCGAAATCCCTGGTGTCGGCGAACGGCAGCGCCTTCAGCGTCGCCTCGTGCTGCGCGATGACCGGCGCGGATGCCGCCTTCGGACCTTCGTGCGACGTCTCACCTGCGGTTGTCTGGGTCATACTCAGGCACTCCCTCATCTGGCAGAAAATCAGTCCCAATCGCGCATGCCTCAGCGGAACTGGACGCCTTCGAACTGGCCGCTGTTGCGCCAGCCGTCGATGTATTTGAAGTAGGCCAACGCGCCCGCCGGATAGCCGACATGGAGCTTGGCGGCAGGCCCGGGCTCGCGGCCCTCATTGTTGTAATAGCCGGGCGTGCAATCCGGCCCGCCGATCATTCGGCCGACCGCGGTCAGCAGCAGCTCGACCCAGCGATCCTCGGCTTCCTTGCTGACTTCGATTTCCTTGAGGCCGTTGTCCTGCGCATGAGCGACCATCAAGGCGATGGTCCGCGCCGCTTCCGTCAAATTGTGCGGCACGTTGGAGATGAGGTTGGCGCCCTGCGTCGGCTGCACGAAGAACACGTTGGGGAAGCCATGCACGTGGATGCCGTGCTTGGTGCGCATACCCTTGGCCCAATGCTCCGACAGCTTGATGCCGTCGCGGCCGGTCAGATCGAAGCCCGCGCGCCTGCGATATTCGGTTCCGACCTCGAAGCCCGATGCGTAGATGATGCAGTCGAGCTTGTATTCCTTGCCCGCGACGACGATCCCGTTCTCGGTGATCTCCTCGACGCCCTTGCCGTCGGTATCGACCAGATGCGTGCCCGGCGTGTTGAACGCCTGAAGATAGGCGTCGTGGAAGCATGGCCGCTTGCAGAGCTGGCCGTACCAGGCCTTGAGATTCCTGGCCGTCTCGCTGTCGCCGACGATGCTGTCGACCCGGTTGCGGATCTCCTCCATCTTCTCGAAGTCGGAATCCTCGAACACCGCCCGCATGTTTTCCACGGTCCGCTGCTCACGCGGCAGCAGCATCACCTTGGCGCGAATCCGCTTCGACAAATCAGTCCAGCCGTCCTGAACCAGATCTTCCTCGGCCGATCCGCCGGCCTGGTTGGCGGTGAAATTCTCCAGCCAGCGCTGTTGCCAGCCCGGCGTTGCGATATCGGCGAACCAGTCGGGATCGATCGGGCCGTTGCCGCGCACATCGACCGACGACGGCGTACGCTGGAACACGTACAGCTCCTTGCAGGCGCGCGCGAGGTGCGGAATGCATTGCACCGACGTTGCACCGGTGCCGATGATGCCGACGCGCTTGTCGGCAAGCTTGTCCATCAGTGCGCCCCGGGGATCGCCGCCGGTGTAATCGTAATCCCACCGGCTGGTATGGAACGAGTGGCCCTTGAAGCGCTCGATGCCGGGAATGCCGGGCAGCTTCGGCACATGCAGCGGGCCGGTGCCGATGCCGATATATTGCGCGGTGAAGGCGTCGCCCCTGGTGGTGCGGACGATCCAGCGCGACTGTGTCCCGTCCCAATCGAGGCTCGTCACCTCGGTGTGAAACAGCGCGTTGTCGTAGAGATTGAACTGCCGGCCGATCCGCTGGCAGTGCGCCAGGATTTCCGGCGCATGCGCGTATTTCTCCGACGGCATGTGGCCGGTCTCTTCGAGCAGCGGCATGTAGACCATCGACGCCGTGTCGCACTGCGCGCCGGGATACCGGTTCCAGTACCAGGTGCCGCCGAAATCGCCGCCCTTCTCGACAATACGGACATCCTTGACCCCGGCCTCGGTCAACCGGGCCGCGGTGGCGAGCCCGGCAAAGCCGCCGCCGATGAAGGCGAAGGTGACGTGATCGGTCTTCGGCGCGCGCTCCACCACCGGCGTGTAGGGATCCTCGAGATAATGCGCGAGCTGGTCCTTGATCTGGAGATACTGGTCGTTGCCGTCAGGACGCAGCCGCTTGTTGCGCTCCTCCTGATACTTCAGGCGCAGCCGCTCCTTGTCGATCGCGGCGGGCTTTGCGTCTCGGGCTTGCTCAGACATCGTCATCGGAAGGGCGCCTCGTTTAGGGATAATCGGTGGATACTCTAGCGCCGCTCAGGCGGGATGTGCAGCAAGATAGGGCGAGTTGGCGATCGACCATTCCGGCATCGGCTCCATCCGGAATATCTGCCGCAGATGCACCTCGTCGGGTCCGTCGCCGATCCGGAGCAGCCGTCCCCACGCCAGCGCCTGATGGATCGGCGTATCGTCGGAGCCGCCCATCGCGCCGAACACCTGCATCGCACGGTCGGCGATCTTCTGCAGCATCGCCGGCACCGCGACCTTGATCAGTGAGACGTCGCGCCAGGCGCCGTGATGGCCGGCCTGATCGAGCCGCCAGGCGCAGCGATACGCGAGCAGCCGTGCCTGCTCCAGCTCGACACGGGCTTCGGCGATCCAGCGCTGCACGGTATCGTACTGGATCACGGTGCGCCCGAACGCACTGCGCTCCGCGGCGCGCGCCATCATCAATTCGATCAGGAGCTCGCAGAGCCCGATCGAGCGCATGCAATGGTGGATGCGCGCCGGGCCGAGCCGGATCTGCGCGACCTTGAAACCCTCGCCCTCCGCCCCAAGCAGATTCTCCACCGGCACCCGCACATTGTCGAACACGAGCTCGCCGATCGGAGCAACATGATCTTCACAGCCCATCCAGCGTAGCCGCCGCACCAGCCGCACGCCGGGCGCATCCATCGGCACGATGATGCAGGAATGCCGGCTGGTGCGCTCGGCGCCGGCATCGGTGACGCCCATCACGATCAGGAAGCTACAGCGCGGATGCGCGGCGCCGGTGATGAACCATTTGCGGCCGTTGACGATGTAGTGGTCGCCGTCGCGCATCATCCGCGTTGCGATGTTGGTGGCGTCGGACGAGGCCACATCGGGCTCGGTCATGCCGAAGGCGGAGCGCGTCTCGGCGTTGAGCAGCGGCGCCAACCAGCGCTTCTTCTGCGCCGGCGTCGCGCAGGCCTGCAACGCGATCATGTTCGGCACATCAGGCGCCTGGCAGTTGAACACCTCCGGCGCCCAGAACAGCCGCCCCATGATTTCCGCCAATGGCGCGTAGTCGAGATTGGAGAGGCGTGTGCCCGACTCATCGTCGGCCAGTTCGGGCAGGCCAAGATTCCACAGGCCGGCCGCGCGCGCCTGTTGTTGCAGCTCGGCCATGAAGGGCGGCGTGTCGCTGTGCGCACGGACGTGATCGAGCCAGGCGCGATGGCGCGGCAGCACCGCCTGCTCGAAGAAGGCCGACAGATCTTTCCGCCACCGCTCCGACCGTTCGGACAGATCGAAATCCATGCCGCCTCCCGTATTTTGGGCGGGAGATAAGCCTATATCGAAACGATTTGCAAATTCATTTCGATATATTGACATTTCTGGCCATACTGGACCATTATTTCGTATGGCGGCATTGTCCACTCTCGAATCCCAGGCGGATCCCTCCTTTGCGACCACCCTGGCGCACGGGCTCGATCTGCTCGCGGCCTTCCGCAACCACGCCGGCCCGCTCTCGAATGCGGAGCTTGCCGAGCACACCGGCCTGTCGCGGCCGACCGTCTCGCGCCTCAGCTACACGCTGGAGCAGCTCGGCTATCTCAAGCGCGACGCCAAGGGCCGCTTCGTGCTCGGGCTCGGCGTGCTTGCCGCCGCCTATCCAGTGCTGTCGTCGCTCAAGGTCCGCCAGCTCGCGCGTCCGCTGATGCGCGACTTCGCCGCCTACACCGGCGGCACGGTGTCGATCGCGATGCCGTTCGGGCTCGACTTCATCTATGTCGAAACGCTGCGCACCACCGACGCAGTACCGCACGTTCCTGATGTCGGCTTTGTCTCCTCGCTGGCGCCGACTGCGGTCGGGCGCGCGCTGCTGTCGCAGTTCACGCAGGACGAACGCGACGCCTATGTCGCGCGCGTGAAGGCCGAGCGCCCCGAGGAGCTCGACTACGTCGAACGGCGCACGTTGCCGGACATCGAGCTCTGCAACGAACGCGGCTTCGCGGTCTCGCTCGGCGAATGGCGTCGCGAGATTTTTGGCGTCGCCGCCCCGCTGTACCGCACGCCCGCCGGCGAGTGCCTGTCGGTCAATTGCGGCATCCCCTCGTTCCGCTTCAGCGCCGAGCAGATCGAGCGCGAATGCGGGCCGCGTATCCTCGGGCTCGCCCGCAGCATCCGTTCGCTGGTGGCCGACAACTAGACCACGCATCGCACGAACGATGCGGGAGACATCGGGAGGGAGAGATGCGCGGCATTGCAACCGCCACGGCCTTGCTTGCGGCCGCGATCACGGCGCTGTCCGGCGGCGTTGCTGTTCGGGCGCAGGACAATTATCCGAGCCGGCCGATCCACATCATCGTGCCCTACCCTGCCGGTGGCATCGTCGACATCGTCGCGCGCGCTGTGACCGAGCAGGTCGGCCGCGACTGGAAGCAGACCGTCGTGGTGGAGGCGCGGCCCGGCGGCAACAGCAATATCGGCACATCAGCCGTCGCACGCAGCGAGCCGGATGGCTACACCTGGGTCGTCACCGGCCCCGCTTTGCTGGTCAACCCGGATCTCTACAAGGACGCCGGCTGGAACGCGGCAAGGGATTTCAAATGCGTCGGCCTCGCCGTCTGGAATCAGAGTGTGGCGCTGGTGCACCCGTCGATGCCGGTCAAGACCATCGGCGAATTCGTCGAGCTGGCCCGCAAGCGGCCCGGAGAGTTCAATTTCGGCAATCCCGGCACCGGATCGTCGATCGACCTCAGTGCGCAGAAACTGTTTCAGGCCGCCGGCATCAAGCTGACCAATGTCGGCTACAAGGGCCAGCCGCAGGCGTTGATCGACCTGATGACCAACCTGATGCATTTCGAGATCGTCTCGCTCGAGCTGGCGCTGCCGCACATCAAGGCCGGCAGCGTCAAGCCGCTCGCGGTGTTCACCGACAAGCGCGTCCCCGACCTGCCCGACGTCCCGACCATCGCGGAAGCCGGCTTTGCCGAGGCCGCCTACGTTCCCTGGTATGGCATCTACGTGCCGGCCGCGACACCGGCGCCGCTGCTTGCGAAGATCAACGCGGCGATCAACAAGGCGTTGCAGAACCCCGACGTGCAGCGCCAGCTGTCGCTCGCCAATATTCCGGGCAAGCCGATGTCGCTCGATGAGCTCGCCGCGCTGATGAAAGCCGATCAGCAGAAGCTGACCACCGTGATCAAGACTTCGGGAATGGCGCTGCAGTAGCTTCTGCCCGGTTCTGTTTAGTCTTGGGACATCGGCCCATTGTCACGGTAGGCCCACAGGCATTCGCGCGGCAGCGCGACCTGCGCCTCGACGCCGACCTGATGGCGCGCGGCGGTGCCGAGCTCGATCGCCTCCAGCCGTTTGCCGAACAGCTCGATGCCGTAGGCGGTCTGGGTGCCCTGGTAGCGCCGGTCGAGCACCTTCGCCGCAAACGTGTTGGCGCCATCGGGCCGGCCGATCGCGATGTTCTCGGGCCGCAGCGCCACGCGCACCTTCTCATCGGGATTAAGCGGCTGGAACAGCGCGACCTCGCCTCGCCGGCCATCGCCGAAATCGACCACACCATAGCCGCCGCTGCACGCGACCAGCGTGCCGGCGAGCTCGTTGGTCGCGCCGGTGAAATTGGCGACGAACAGATCGGCCGGACGGTTGTAGATCACGTCGGGCGTGTCCATCTGCAACAGCTTGCCGTCGCGCATCACGCCGATCCGGTCGCCGAGCACGACCGCCTCGGCTTGATCATGAGTGACATAGAGCGCGGTCATCCCGGTCTGCTTGAGGATGACGCGGAGGTCGTCGCGCAGCCGCAGGCGCAGTTTGGCATCGAGGTTCGACAGCGGCTCGTCGAGCAGCAGGAGTTGCGGCCGGTACACCATGCTGCGCGCCAGCGCGACGCGCTGCATCTGGCCGCCTGAGAGCGCCACCACCGACCGGTCGGCATAATCGGACAATCCGACCAGCGCCAGTGCGTCGTCGACCATGCGGGCGGCGTCGGTGCGGCCGACCGTGCGGTGCTTCAACGGATAGATCACGTTCTGCCGCACCGTCATATGCGGCCACACCGCGTAGGACTGGAACACCATGCCGAGGTTGCGCAAGCGCGGCGGCACCAGAATGCCGCGCGCCGGCGACGATACCACTCGCCCGGAAATGCTGATCTCGCCATCCGTCGGATGCTCGAGCCCGGCGACGCAGCGCAAGGTCGTGGTCTTGCCGCAACCGGACGGCCCGAGCAGCACCACGATCTCGCCGGCCGGCACGCCAAAGCTGACGCCGTCGATCGCCGGGCGACCGATCGCGAACTGCTTCCTGAGATCGTGGACCTCGAGCGTTGCCGTCATCGCTACACCAGCCTATTGCCGATACCCGTAGATCTTGTCCCAGTCCGCGACCCACGCCGCGTGCAGCTTCACGTACTCGTCGAACTTCGGGTACCAGAGCTTGACCGCCTTGGGATCGAAGCCCTCCGGAAATGCCGGCGGCTCCTTCAACGACGTGAGATTGCCGAGCTCCTTGATCATGAAGGTCTGTCCTTCCTTCGACAGGCACCAGTTCAGGAACAGCTTTGCCGCATTGGGATGCGCAGCTGTCTTGGGAATGCCGCTCGCATAGGGATTGACCGGCGCGCCCTCGGGCGGAAAGAAGATCTCGATCGGCGCGCCGTCCTTCTTCTTCTGGTAGATCACGTTGTAGAGCAGCGGCGCGATCGCGATCTCGCCGCGCACCAGGGCGTCGGCCGTCGGCGCCCCGGAAGGATAGAGCACGGGATGGGTCGCGGCCTGCCTGGCCCAGTAGTCATCGCCGAGCACCTGGCGTTCGAACATGATCCGGGTCCAGGTGGTGCCGCCGGACTGCGCGAACACCTGCCCGATCAGCTTGTCGTATTGCGGCTTGGTCAGATCCATCCAGGATTTCGGCGGATCCTTCACCAGCTCGGTGTTGTAGCCAATCGACCAGGCGATGGTGGCGCGCGGCCACAGCTTCGGCGAGATCAGCGCGTCCTTGCTGTAATCGGCCGCGTTCGGCGGCGCATAGTCCTGGAACAGATCCTCCAGCGGCTGCATCAGCGCGCGATCTGAATGGTCGACGACGTCGGCGATCAGCTTGCCGGCCGCGGCTTCGGTCTTCACGCGGGTGATGAGCTGGCCGCCGGGCGCGCGGACCATCTCGACCCTGATCTCGGGAAAGCGCTTGTTGAACGCCTTGATCACCTGCTGTTCGATCTCGGCAAAGTTCGCGGTGTAATAGACGAGCTTGCCCTCGGCTTTTGCAGTGGCGATCAATTCCGCCGAGCCGAACTCCTGTGCCCGCGCCGCCGGCGCCAGCGCGAGCGTTGCGACGCTCGCCAAGGCCAGTGTGGTGAAGGTTCGTCTATCCATCGCCAATCCTCCCCTTATTCGTTATCCGGTCCGCGCCACGTTGCCCTGCGCCGCCCCGCGCGACAGCCAGTTGGCGCCGCCGATCAGGACACCGAGCAGCACGGTCTGCACCAGGCTGAAGGCCGCGGTCTTGCCGATATTGCCGCCTTCGTAATAGTCGAGCAGCAGCACCGACATCACCATGGTGTTGCTGGTGTAGAGGAACAGCGACGAGCCGAGCTCGCGGATCGCCAGCACGAACAGCAGCGTCATCGACGCCAGCACGCCCGGCCGCGCCAGCGGCAGCACGATCGTCCTGATGGTGCCGAGCATGCCCCGGCCGCAAACCCAGGCAGCCTCTTCGAGCTCGCGATGGATCTGCAGGAATGACGTTGACAGCGCCTTCACAGTGTCGGGCATGAAACGCGCGATGAAGGCGAGCGCAAGAATCCAGATCGTGCCGTAGAGCCCGCCGGGCACGCCGATCCAGGCCCAGAGATAGGCGACGCCGACCACGAGCCCGGGAATTGCGACCGGCAGCGTCGAGATCAGGTCGATGGCGCCGCGCCCCGCGACGCGGGTGCGATGGATGGTGTAGCCGATCGCAAAGGCGAGCGCGCCGCCGACAATGGCGGTGATGATGCCGACCTCGATCGCGTTGTAGATCGACCTCATGGTCAGCGGATTGTCGAAGATGCTCTCGAAATGCATCAGCGAATACTGCCGCATGTCGAACAGGCTCGCGGCGTCGCGGATGAACATGAACTTGCGGAACGCCGCGACGATCAGCGCCAGCGACGGCAGCACCACGACGATGACGAGATAGACGATCCCGAGCGCGAAGGTGACCCAGCGCCACCGCCCGAGATCGAGGCTGCGCGGCCGGAACGCCTTGCCCGCAACGGTCGTATAGCTGCGCCCGCTGAGCAATTTCTGCTGCAGATAGACCAGGAGCCCCGTGACCATCATCAGGATGATCGCAACCGCCGCTGCGGTGTTGTAGAGCGGCGGCGACCAGTTGGTGAGCTTGAAGATGTAGGTCGTCAGCACGTTCAGATTGGTCGGCGCGCCGAGCACGGCCGGGATGCCGTAGATGCCGAGCATCACGATGAACGACAGCAGCATGCCCGAGACGATCGCCGGCATGATCAGCGGAAACGTCACCGTGAACAGCGTGGTGAATGCGCTGGCGCCGGAGATTTCCGCGGCCTCCTCCAGGCTCGGGTCCATGTTGCGCAGCGCCGACGACGTGAACATGTAGACATAGGGCGCGTAGTAGATGCCGAACACGAACACCAGGCCCCACATCGAATAGAGATCGATGCGCAGGTCGGAGCCCATCCACTTGAACATCGTGTTGATCAACCCGGTCTTCGGCGAGCCGAGGATCGCCCAGGCCACACCCGCCACCAGCGGCGGCGCGAACAGCGGCAGGATGCTGGCCGCAGCGATGAAGCCCCTGAACGGCGTGTTGGTGCGAACCACGATCCACGAGAAGAACAGCCCGATCGCGACCGCGATCACAGTGCCGCCGCCGCAGGCGATCAGCGTGTTGAGCAGCGCCTCGCCGACATTCGGATTGGCAAGCACGGCGAGGAAATTGGCGATCGACAGATGGCTCAGGCTGAGGCGGATGCCGTCCACCACCGGGTTGGTGTCGGTGAGCGCGCCGAGCAGCAGCATCAAAACGGGATAGATGACCAGGAAGCCGAGGATCGCCAGCAGCGCCGTGATCCAGAGGCCAGTGAATGCGCGGCGCCGGGTTCCCTCCCTGGCGCTTCGCATGGCTTCGCTGCGCCAGTCGGCCTGTCCGTGCAATGCGCGCGTCCCCTCTGCGGCGCGATCTGACGTCGCGCCTGCTTGTATGCCAAGCGTAGTCGATCGCGACCGTGACGCAAGCTATCCGAAAGTCGCTTGCGTGCGGTTGTCTGACACACCGCGGGAACACGAACTCGATCGATCGCGCTCACGCGCCACAATCTCGGTGTCGTCCCTACGAAGGCAGGGACCCCATCAGCACAGGGCTGTGTTGTTGAAGAGGGCTGCGGCCCCAGCGTCGCGCAACAATTGTCATTTGTGGTTATGGGTCCCGGCCTACGCCGGGACGACACTGAATTTGTTGCGCGGCCGCCGAGTCATATTTCGGCGTTCTCGCGACACAATTTGCGCGAGTGTTGCTCTTCGTTCCACCCCTCGCCGCGCGACCGACTCTCGGCCGCGGCCTGCCGGTCCGCGTCCGGCAACGTCACTTCGCATACGCATCATGCAATGGCGCGGCTGGGGAACGGGATGGTGACGTAGTACATGGCGATCCCGGAGACATTTTCAGGCATGCTCGAGAAGACCCCGACCACCGCGGCTGCGGCGCCGATCACCGATGGATTGCCCTGGGAACGGCGGCGCTGGGCGGTGGCCGCGATCTTCACCGCGCTGGCGATGGCCTCGCTCGATACCGCGATCGCCAACATCGCGCTGCCCGCGATCGCCAGCGATCTGCATGTCAGCCCTGCGGAAGTCGTCTGGGTCGTCAACGTCTACCAGATCGCCCTGGTCGCCACGCTGCTGCCGCTCGGTGCACTCGGCGAAATCGTCGGCCACCAGCGGATCTACATCGGCGGTCTCCTGCTGTTCACATTGGCGTCACTCGGCTGTGCGCTGGCGTGGTCGCTGCCGAGCCTCCTGGTCGCACGCACCTTGCAGGGGCTCGGCGCCAGCGGCCTCATGAGCGTCAACACCGCGCTGGTGCGCTTCGTTTATCCGAGCCGGATGCTCGGCCGCGGCTTCGGTCACAATGCGCTCGTGGTCGCAAGCGCCATGTCGCTCGGGCCGACGATCGCCTCCGGCATCCTCGCGCTCGGCCCGTGGCCCTGGCTGTTCGCCGTCAACATTCCCTTCGGCATCGTCGCCTTGCTGATCGGCATGAAGACGCTGCCGAAGACGCCGCGCGCCACCCACGCTTTCGACTTCGCCGGTGCGGCACTGGCCTGCGCCTGCCTCGGGCTCTTCATCATCAGCATCGGCAGCGCCGCCCATAAGACCGCGCCTGCGCTCGTCATCTCGGAGTTTGCCGGCGCCCTGCTGTTCGGCTGGATCCTGACCCGGCGGCATGCCGATCATCCGGCGCCGATGCTGCCGATCGACCTGTTCCGCCGTCCGATCTTCGCGCTGTCGGCCGCGACCGCCGTCTGCTCATTTGCTGTGCAGGGCCTCGCCTTCGTATCGCTACCGTTCTACTTCGAGGACATACTGCACCGCTCGCAGGTCGAGACCGGCTTCTTCATGACGCCCTGGCCACTGGTGGTCGCCTTCATGGCGCCGATCGGCGGCCGGCTGTCGGATCGCTATCCGGCCGGCATCCTCGGCGGCATCGGCATGCTGCTGCTGGGCCTCGGCATGGTGCTGCTCGCGACCCTGCCGGCCGAGCCCGGTATTGCCAACATCGTCTGGCGCACCATGATCTGCGGCATCGGTTTCGGCTTCTTCCAGACCCCCAACATGAAGGCGATCATGTCGAGCGCACCGCCGCATCGCAGCGGCAGCGCCAGCAGCATCGTTGCGACCGCACGGCTGACCGGACAGACTACCGGCGCTGCACTCGCCGCGCTCTGCTTCGCACTCGCCGATCGCGAGGGCGCAACCGTAGCGCTGGGGCTGGGTGCCGGATTTGCCGCGCTCGGCAGCGTCATGAGCTTGCTGCGCCTGGCCGTCGCCTCACCGCAAAAGACATGACAGGCATGTTGCATGCGCGGAGCGCGACCATACACCGCGCCATCAACTTTCTTCCGCACTGCAAGCGCATATTCTTGATTTGAACCGTTCCAGTTTCAAGGCCAACATCGCCCCGAAGTCCAATCGGAGGATTGGACCATTCAGGGGAAAGCGATGGCAAACCTCAAAATCAACGGCAAGACTACCAATGTAGACGTCGAGGACGACACGCCACTGCTGTGGGCGATTCGCGAGAATGTCGGACTGACGGGGACCAAATACGGCTGCGGCATCGCACAATGCGGCGCCTGCACGGTGCATATCGACGGCGTCGCGATGCGCTCCTGCGGCGTGACCGTGAGCGAAGTGGCCGGCAAGGACATCACCACCATCGAGGGCCTCGCGGCCGGCGGCGTGATGCACAAGGTGCAGCTCGCCTGGATCGCGAGCGACGTGCCGCAATGCGGCTATTGCCAGAGCGGCATGATCATGGCCGTCGCGGCGCTGCTGAAAGAGAATCCGAAGCCGAGCGACGACGACATCAACGACGCCATCACCAATATCTGCCGCTGCGGCACCTTCCAGCAGGTGCGCGAGGCTATCCATGCTGCCGCGAACGCATGAGGAGGCAGCCATGAACCAACACATCATGCCGACACTCAACCGCCGCGCCTTCGTGATCGGCACGGCAACGGCCGGCGCCGGGCTCGCGCTCGGCCTCGATCTGCCGTTCGGCGGTCCCTCCGTGGTGCGCGCCGCCGACGGCGCGCCTGAAGTCAACGCTTGGGTCGTGATCCGGCCCGACGACACCGTGGTGATCCGCATCGCCCGCTCCGAGATGGGCCAAGGCACGCTGACCGGCCTCGCCCAGCTCGTCGCCGAGGAACTGGAGTGCGACTGGTCGAAGGTCACCACCGAATATCCGACGCCCGGCCAGAGCGTCGCCCGCAAGCGCGCCTGGGGCGATTTCTCGACCGGCGGCAGCCGCGGTATCCGCACCTCGCAGGACTATGTCCGCAAGGGCGGCGCCACCGCACGCGTGATGCTGATCCAGGCCGCGGCCAATGAGTGGAAGGTGCCAGCCACCGAATGCAAGGCGGCCAACAGCGTCATCACCCACACGCCCTCGGGCAAGACCACGACCTACGGCAAGGTCGCGGAAGCCGCCGCCAAGCTCGAGCCGCCGGCCGACGTCAAGCTGAAGGATCCGAAGGACTGGACCATCGCCGGCAAGGGCCTGAAGCGGCTCGACACCGTCGACAAGACCACCGGCAAGATGACCTACGGCATCGACGTCAAGCTGCCGGGCATGCTGAACGCCGCGATCAAGGACTGCCCGGTGTTCGGCGGCAAGCTGAAGAGCTTTGACGAAGCCAAGATCGCCGGCATGAAGGGCGTCAAGAAGGTGGTGCCGGTCGGCGACAGCGCCGTTGCCGTCGTCGCCGACACCTGGTGGCACGCCAAGTCTGCGCTCGACAAGCTGCCGATCGTCTGGGACGAAGGCGACAACGCGAAGGTCTCCAGCGAGACCATTGCGAAGTGGCTTGCCGAAGGTCTCGACAATGCACAGCCGGCCTATGTCGGCAACCAGAACGGCGACGCCAAGGCGGCGATCGCGAGCGCGGCCAAGAAGGTGGAAGCTGTCTACAGCTATCCCTACCAGAACCACGCCACGATGGAGCCGATGAACGCCACTGTGCTCTACACGCCTGACAAATGCGAGGTGTGGTGCGGCACGCAGAACGGCGAGGCGGCGTTCGCGGCGGCGCTCGAGGCCTCCGGCCTGCCGGCGGAGAAGGTCGACGTGCACAAGTTGATGCTCGGCGGCGGCTTCGGCCGGCGCGGCATGACCGACTATGTGCGGCAGGCGGTGGCGATCGCCAAGCAGATGCCGGGCACGCCGATCAAGCTGTTGTGGTCGCGCGAGGAGGACATGCAGCACGGTAAGTATCACCCGATCACGCAGTGCAAGCTGACCGGCGCGTTCGATGCCGACAACAATCTGGTGGCGCTGCATTACCGGCTGTCGGGTCAATCCATCCTGTTCTCGGTGCGCCCGGAAGCGCTGCAGAACGGCATGGACCCCGCCGCGTTCCAGGGCGTCGCGCAGTCCGGTGAAGCCGCGATCGGCTATGCGGTGCCGAACTTGCTGGTCGAGCATGCGATGCGCAACCCGCACGTCCCGCCCGGCTTCTGGCGCGGCGTCAACGTCAATCACAACGCGATCTACATGGAATGCTTCATGGACGAGCTTGCCCAGGCCGCCGGTCAGGACCCGGTCGAATTCCGCCGCAAGCTGATGGGCAAGCACCCCAAGCATCTCGCGGTGCTCAACGCCGTGGCCGAGAAGATCGGCTGGGGCACGCCGGCGCCGCAGGGTGTCTATCGCGGCATCGCGCAGGTGATGGGCTATGGCAGCTATGTTGCCGGCGCCGCCGAGATCTCGGTAACCGACGGCAGCAAGATCAAGGTGCACCGTATCGTCGCCTCCACCGACCCCGGCTATGTCGTCAATCCGGCGCAGGTGGAGCGGCAGATCGCGGGCTCCTTCGTCTATGGCCTCAGCGCGCTGTTCTATGGCGGCTGCACCGTGAAGGACGGCCGCATCGAGCAGACCAATTTCGACACCTACAACTCGATGCGCATCAACGAAATGCCGAAGGTGGAATCGGTGATGGCGCCGAGCGGCGGGTTCTGGGGCGGCGTCGGTGAGCCGACCATAGGCGTTGCGGCGCCGGCGGTGCTCAACGCCTATTTCGCCGCGACGGGAAAACGCATCCGCTCTTTCCCGCTGCGTAACCAGAACATCTCTTTCGCCTGATCAAACCAGAAGCGGCGGTCCGACCGGCCGCCGCTTCCTTTTTCCGGATTCTTGTGCATGGCCGTCACGCGTCATCCGACGCGCAGGGATGTGGTCCGTGGCGCCGCTGCCGTCGCAGCGGCGGCCTTGTCGCGTCCGTCGCTGGCGCAAGGCGCACCGCGGATCGCGGTGATCGGCGGCGGTTTTGGCGGCGCGGCCTGCGCGCGGGCGCTGCGGCGGCTCGACAAAAAACTGCAGGTTACGCTGATCGAGCCGAACAGGACCTTCACAGCCTGCCCGTTCAGCAACGAGGTGATCGCGGGCTTGCGCGAACTCTCCGCGCAGCAATTCACCTACGACAAGGTTGCGGCGAACGGCATCACCGTCGTCGCGCAGGCGGCCGCCAAGATCGACGCGCAGGCGCGTAGCATCGCGCTTTCCGATGGCACGACGCTCTCCTATGACCGGCTCGTGCTCGCCCCCGGCATCGACATGCGCTTCGACGCCCTGCCCGGCTATGATGAGGCCGCCGCCGAGAAGATGCCGCACGCCTGGAAGGCCGGCGCGCAGACCATGCTGCTGCGCCGGCAGCTCGAGGCCATGGACGACGGCGGCCTCGTCGTGATCGCGGTACCGGCCGCGCCGCTGCGCTGCCCGCCGGCGCCTTACGAGCGCGCCAGCCTGATCGCGCATTACCTGAAAGCGAAGAAGCCGAAGTCGAAGATCCTGGTGCTCGACGCCAAGGACAATTACTCGCAACAGAAGCTGTTCGAGAAGGCGTGGGCGGAGCTCTATCCCGGCATGATCGAGCGGATCGCGCTGTCGCAGGGCGGACGGGTGACGTCGGTCGATCCGGCAACCAACGAGATCGTCACCGATTTCGGCAACTACACCGCCGCGGTCGCCAATGTGATCCCGCCGCAGCGAGCCGGCCGTATCGCGGAGATCGCCGGCGCCGCCGACCACACCGGCTGGTGCCCGATCGATCCGGTCAGCTTTGCCTCCAAGCTGGTGCCCAACATCCATGTCATCGGCGATGCCGCGATCGCCGGCGGGATTCCGAAATCCGCTTCCGCGGCGGCGGCGCAAGGCCGGGCCTGCGCGGCCGCGATCGTCAACGCGCTGGCAGGCAAGGCGCCGGAGACGCCGCGGCTCGATGGCGCCTGCTACAACACCGTTGCGCCGGGCTACGCGTTCTCGCTGAAGGGCATCTATCAGCCGAGGGAAGATCAATACGCCGAAGCCGAGGTGACCACGAGCCCGGTCGACGCGCCGCGCGAGGTGCAGCAGCGCGAGGCCAACCAGGCGCTCGACTGGTTCAAGACCATCACGGGAGACGCCTTTGGCTAGGCTCGCCCCGATAACGTTGCTCGCCGCGGCACTGTTCGCGGCCTGCGCGCCCGTCGGCGCCGAAGAGTTGCGCCCCTATACCGTGGTCGGCGATACGATTCCCGCTTCGCTAACCGGAGCCAAGGGTGACGCAGCCCGCGGCCGTGCACTGATCGTCGAGCGTTCCTCCACTTGCATCCTCTGCCACAGCGGCCCATTTCCCGAACAGGCGTTCCAGGGCGACCTCGCGCCGAACCTCACCGGCAGCGGCAGCCGCTGGTCCGAGGGACAGTTGCGGCTCCGGCTGGTCGACGCGTCGCACCTCAATACGGCGACGATCATGCCGTCCTACTATCGCGTCGACGGCCTCACGCGCGTCGGCGCGTCATGGCGCGGCAAGCCGATCCTGTCGGCGGAGCAGATCGAGGACATCGTGGCTTATCTTCTAACGTTGCGGAACTAGGACCAATCAACGGATGGCGAATTCAAACCAGACCACACGCCGCACGGTTCTCGGCCTCGCCGGAGGCGCGGCAGTGATGGTGATCGTGCGCCCTGCCGACGCCACACCGGCGATGCTGAAGGCCGCGATCCGCAATGTGGTCGGTGAAGCCAATGTGCGGACCGGCAAGGTCAAGCTCGACATCCCACCGCTGGTCGAGAACGGCAATACGGTGCCGATGACGGTCAGCGTCACGAGCGCGATGACGGCAGACGAGTATGTGAAGAGCATCCACGTCTTCAACGAGAAGAATCCGCAGCCGAACATCGGTAATTTCTATCTCGGGCCGCGCGCCGGACGCGCCCAAATATCGACCCGCATTCGCCTCGCCGACAGCCAGAAGGTCACCGCCATCGCACGGCTGTCCGACGACACCTTCTGGTCGACAACCGCTGATGTCGTGGTGACGCTCGCCGCCTGCACCGAGGAGACGATCTGATGCCGTCGGCCCTGATCAACGTGCCGGCCAAAGCCAAGCGCGGCAGCGTCATCGAGATCAAGACGCTGATGTCGCACATCATGGAGACCGGCTATCGCCACACCGCCTCGGGCGACGTGGTGCCCCGCGACATCATCACGAGCTTCACGTGCCGCTTCAACGGCACGGAGATCTTTCGCGCCGATCTTTATCCGGCGATCGCCGCCAACCCGTTCATCACCTTCTTCACCACGGTGACCGAGAGCGGCAAGTTCGAGTTCGAGTGGATCGGCGACAAGGGATTTTCGGAGACCGCGCAGGCTTCGATCACGGTCGAATGAGGATTGCGGTCTGCATCGCGCTGCTGATGGCGATGGCGGGCGCGGCGCTCGCCGCGGAGATTCCGCTATCCGAACGCCGCTCCGGCTACAGCTTCATGAGCGCGGACACCAGGGCGATGCAGGACGAGGACACCGCCAACCCCGGCATGCTGTTCGTGCTCGACGGCGAGGCGCTGTGGACGCGCAAGGCCGGCCGCGCGGACAAGGCCTGCGCCGACTGCCACAACGATGCGCGCATCAGCATGAAGGGCGTCGCGGCGCATTACCCTGGCTTCGAGAAGGCATTGGGAAAGCCGGTCGACCTCGAAGCGCGGATCAATCTCTGCCGCACCAACCACCAGCAGGCATCGCCCTTCGCGTATGAAAGCCGCGAGCTGCTGGCGCTGACCGCCTACGTCGCGCGGCAGTCACGCGGCATGCCGATGGCGGCCGGCGACGATCCGGAGCTGGCGCCCTTCATCGAGAAGGGCCACGCGCTGTTCATGCAGCGGCAAGGCCAGCTTAATCTCGGCTGCACCAATTGCCACGACGACAACTGGGACAAGAAGCTCGCGGGCAGCGCGATCACGCAGGGACAACCGACCGGCTATCCGCTGTACCGGCTGGAATGGCAGTCGCTCGGATCGTTGCAGCGGCGGCTGCGCGCCTGCATCACCGGCATCCGCGCACAGGCCTATGAATACGGCTCGCCCGAACTGGTCGAGCTCGAGCTCTATCTGATGACGCGGGCGCGTGGCATGCCGATCGAGACGCCGGCGGTCAGGCCCTGATTGCACACAGCCCCATCCACGTCATTGCGAGCGGAGCGAAGCAATCCATTGCTCCCGACTGTACCGGAAGATGGATTGCTTCCGCCCTCGCTGCGAAGATCAGCGTTCGGCGAACGCTTTCTCCACCACGAACTGCGCGGGCTCGCCGTGATTGCCCTCGACGAAGCCGCGGCCGCCGAGCAGCGTGCGGGTGTCGGCGACCAGCGCCGGCAAACCGCAGATCATGACGCGGTCATGCGCGGCATCGAGCGCCGGCAGGCCGATGTCGGCGAACAGCTTGCCCGAGGTGATGAGGTCGGTGATGCGGCCGCGGTTGTGGAACGGATCGCGCGTCACGGTCGGATAGTAGATCAGCTGATCGCGCACGAGATCGCCGATCAGCTCGTCCTGCGGCAGCTTCTCGGTGATCATCTCGCCATAGGCGAGCTCCCTGACGCGGCGGCAGCCATGCAGCAGCACGACCTTCTCGAAGCGGTCATAGGTCTCGGGATCCTTGATCACGCTGAGGAACGGCGCAAGCCCCGTGCCGGTGCCGATCAGATAGAGGTTGCGGCCATCCTCGAGGTTGTCGATGACCAGCGTGCCGGTCGCTTTGCGGCTGACGATGATCTCGTCGCCTTCCTTGAGGTGCTGCAAGCGCGAGGTCAGCGGGCCGTCCGGAACCTTGATCGAGAAGAATTCGAGCGTGTCCTCGTAATTCGCGCTGGCGACGCTGTAGGCCCGCAGCAGCGGCTTCTCGCCGACCTTGAGCCCGATCATGGTGAACTCGCCGTTGCGGAAACGGAACGACGGATTGCGCGTGGTTTTGAAGGAGAACAGCGTGTCGGTCCAGTGATGAACGCTGAGGACGCTTTCCTGGTTGAAATTGCTCATCGCACCAATCCCTGATTTGTGCTGCGGCGGAAAGGGACTTGAACCCCGTTGACCGGCCGGATCGTTTGTATACGATCATTCGTATACAAACGAATAATCCGACTTGATCGAAAAGTCAAGCCGGGCTCAAATTCCCGGGCAATTTCGGAACGAAAAAGGAAAACACCCATGGCTCACGACGCGCCCCAGGCCACCGGCCCCAGCAAGCTGGTGATCCGCAATATCGGGATATTGCTGTCGGGAGCGCTGGAAAGGCCGATCCTGGACGCCGATACCATCGTCGCCGAGAACGGCAAGATCACCGCGATCGGCCGCTTCAAGGACGTCGACACCGAAGGCGCCACCACGATCGTCGATGCCATGGGAACGACGGTCGCGCCCGGCCTGATCGACAGCCACGTCCATCCCGTCGCCGGCGACTGGACGCCGCGGCAGAACCAGACCAGCTGGATCGACAGCTATCTGCATGGCGGCGTCACCACCATGATCTCCGCCGGCGAGGTGCATATGCCCGGCCGGCCGCGCGACGTGGTCGGGGTGAAGGCGATGGCGATCTTCGCGCAGCGCGCGTTCTGGACGCTGCGGCCGGGCGGCGTGAAGGTGCATGCCGGCGCGCCCGTGATCGAATGCGAGATGGTCGAGGACGACTTCAAGGAGATGGCCGCCGCCGGCGTCAAGCTACTCGGCGAAGTCGGGCTAGGTGGCGTGAAGGACGGGCCGACGGCGCGGAAAATGGTCGGCTGGGCGCGCAAATACGGCATTCAAAGCACGATCCACACCGGCGGACCTTCGATTCCCGGTTCCGGCCTGATCGACAAGGACGTCGTTCTGGAAGCCGACACCGATGTGGTCGGCCACATCAACGGCGGCCACACCGCGCTGCCCGACGATCAGATCCGCTGCATCTGCGAGGGCTGCAAACGTGGCCTCGAGCTCGTGCACAACGGCAATGAGCGTTCGGCGCTGTTCACGCTGCGCACCGCGCGCGAGATGGGCGATTTGCATCGCGTCATCCTCGGCACCGACGCGCCGGCCGGCTCCGGCGTGCAGCCGCTCGGCATCCTGCGCATGGTCTCGCTGTTGTCCTCGCTCGGCGAGCTGCCGGCCGAGCTGGCATTCTGCCTTGCGACCGGCAACACCGCGCGGATGCGCGAGCTCGATTGCGGCCTGATCGAGGTCGGCCGCTCCGCCGATTTCGTCATCATGGACATGGCGCAGCATTCGCCGGGCAAGAACCTTCTGCACAGCGTGCAGCTCGGCGATCTCCCGGGCATCGGCATGACCATCATCGACGGCATCGTCCGCACCCAGCGCAGCCGCAACACGCCGCCCGCCGGCAAGGTGCCGGAGATCGTGGCGAAATAATCGCGATAGTGACCCGTCACCCCCTCGCAACGGCTTTGCCGCTCTGCGGGGGTGACGGTGAAAGATGGTCCGTAGGGAACAGTAAAGCGCCGCGCGCCTTTGCCGCGCCGCCCCCGTAACCGAACCTTGTTTCCACCCGTCATCATTGAGGTGTATCGTGCCGCCACGCGAACCTAGCCGACGGCGCTCGCAAGAGCCACGCGACGATTAAGTTCCTGCCGCATGCCGCCGCGCCGTGTTGGTTCACACCAGGCAAACAGGAGGCAGCACGATGACGATGAGGCCAGATCCCACGTTTCACGCGTCGCCGAAGCTTGCGATGGAAGCTCCGGCGGAGAACTTCGCCTACACGGTGCTGCTCAGCCCGGACTTTTCCAAGCCCGACGCGCTCGCCGTGATCGACGTCAAGCCGGGCTCGCCGACCTACAGCAAGATCGTCCACACCGTGACGATGCCCAACAAGGGCGACGAGTTTCACCATTTCGGCTGGAACGCGTGCTCGTCGGCGCTCTCCCCACTCGCGGGACATGCCTTCATCGAGCGCCGCTATCTCGTCGTTCCCGGCATGCGGTCGTCGCGGATCTACATCATCGACACCAAGCCGGATCCGACGCAGGCCAGGATCCACAAGATCATCGAGCCCGAGGAGGTGTTCAGGAAGACCGGTTATTCGCGGCCGCATACCATCCACTGCGGACCGGACGGCATCTACGTCTCCACGCTGGGCGGCGGCGGCAAGGACGGCACCGATGGACCGCCCGGCGTCTTCATCATGGATTGCGAGACCTTCGAGGTCCTCGGACGCTGGGAGATCGATCGCGGTCCGCAGACCAAGCATTATGACTTCTGGTGGAACCTGCCGCGCGACTACATGGTGAGCAGCGAATGGGCGCTGCCGCCGCAATTCGAGAACGGCATCGTGCCGGAGGACCTGCTCTCGAACAAATACGGCCATCGCCTCCACTTCTGGGATCTGCGGGCGCGACGCAATGTGCAGACCATCGATCTCGGCGCCAACCATCAGATGGCGCTGGAAGTGCGGCCCGCGCACGATCCGGTTCGCGAATACGGCTTCGTCGGCGTCGTGGTCGATACCACGAACCTGGAAGGTTCGATCTGGACCTGGTGGCGCGAGGGCGGCAAGTTTCACATCGAGAAGACGGCGACGATTCCGCCCGAGCCCGCGCCGAAGGAGCAGCTGCCACCGCTGCTGCAGGGTTTCGGCGCGGTGCCGCCGCTGGTGACCGACATCGACCTGTCGATGGACGACAAATTCCTTTACGTCTCCTGCTGGGCCACCGGCGAGATGCGCCAATACGATGTCAGCGATCCGCGCAAACCAAAACTCGCCGGATCGGTGCGCATCGGCGGCATCGTCAGCCGCACGCCGCATCCCAACGGACAGGCATTTGCCGGCGGTCCGCAGATGGTCGAGATCAGCCGCGACGGCAAGCGGGTCTACTGGACCAATTCGCTCTACTCGACCTGGGACGACCAGTTCTATCCGCAAGGCATTCCCGGCGCCGAGGTGATGGCGAATGCAAGCCCGGGCGGCGGGCTTGAACTGGCGAAGGACTATTGGGTCAGCCTCCCCGACGGGTATCGCGCGCACCAGATCCGGCTCGACGGCGGTGACTGCTCTACGGATTCGTTCTGCTATCCTTCGGCCTGAATGTGAGTACAGCCGACTGGACACCGGCCTGGCTGTGGCTGGCGGTGATTGCGAGCGGCCTCTACCACGGGATCAACCCGGGCATGGGCTGGCCGCTCGCGGTTTCGGCCGGCTTGATGCAGAGGAGTTCGCGCGCGCTGCTAGCCGCGCTCGGCCCGCTCGCAATCGGTCACCTGCTGGCGATGCTGCTCGTGATCCTTCCCTTCGCGCTGCTGATCACCCTCGTCGAATGGCAGCGTACGATCCGGATCGGCGCCAGCCTGCTTGTGATCGCCTTCGGCATCTATCGGCTGATCGACCGCCGCCATCCGCGGGCCCTGGCGCGGATCCCGCCGACGCAACTCGCTTTGTGGTCCTTCGCGGTGGCGATCGCCCACGGCGCCGCGCTGATGCTGGTGCCGATCTATCTCGGACTATGCCGCACGGCTGAGCCGGACCAAGACCACGCGGCTGCCAACTCCCTGATCGACAGCAGCCTGACCATGGCCGTGCTGGTCGCGATCGTCCATGCCGGCGCGATGATCGCCGCCGGCGGATGCCTGGCGTGGCTGGTCTACCGCTATCTCGGCCTCAAATTCGTGGCCCGGAGCTGGTTCAACCTGGACACCGTTTGGGCCGTCAGCCTGGTGCTGGTCGGCGCCGTCGCGCTTGGCCTTGCGACATAATCCGGATGCGACACGGTGGCACTTTCTTCATCCTCCCCTGGAGGGGGAGGATCGGTTCGCATGAAATGCGAACCGAGGTGGGGTGACAGTCTCACCATTAGAACAGTGCCCGTGTGGAGAGACCGCCCCACCCCGGCTCTCATCTCGCTATGCTCGATGTGATCCGACCCTCCCCCTCCAGGGGAGGGTAAGGTCACCGCAACCTGCCGAGCAGCGCCATCAGGGTCTCCCGCTCCTTGGCGTCGAGCGGCGCCAGCGTCTCCCGGGAGATCACCAGCGCATTCGGCGCGGCCTTGTCGGCCATCTGTTGGCCGGCGCGCGTGAGGCTCACCATCAGCCGGCGGCCGTCGTCGGGATCGGGCGAGGTCTCGGTCAAGCCGCGCGCGGTGAGGCGATCGATCACGCCCTTGATGGTCGCAACGTCCATCGAGGTCAGCCGCCCGAGCTGGTTCTGCGAGCATGCCCCGACCTCGGACAGCTTCGACAGCGCCGCCCATTGCGTCGGCGTCAGGTTGATGCCGATCTCGCGGGAAAAGATCACGGCGTGACGCTGCGACACCTGGCGCAGGATGAAGCCGATCTGGTCATCGAGCACGTAACCGGGCTTGGCCGCCTTGACGCTTCGCTTCTGTGCAGCGCTCCTCGCCATGTCCACCCCGTCCTTTACAGCGACAGATGCGCGTCGCGGATATCCGGGCGCGCATCGAGTTCCGCCATGGTGCCGCCAAAACAGATCCGGCCGCGTTCGATAATGTAGGCGCGATCCGAGATCAGCCGGGCGAAATGCAGATTCTGCTCGGAGACGACGATGCTGACGCCCTCTTTCTTCATCGCCAGGATCGCATCGACCATCTGTTCGACGATCTTCGGCGACAGCCCTTCCGACGGCTCGTCGAGCAGCACCAGCGACGGATTGCCCATCAGCGTGCGCGCGATCGTCAGCATCTGCTGTTCGCCGCCGCTCATGCGCCCGCCGGGCCGGCCGCGCATCTCCCCAAGATTGGGGAACAGCTTGAACAGTTTTTCGCGATCCCATTGCGGCGCATTGGGCCGCCTGGGCTGGCGGCCGACCTCGAGATTTTCTTCGACCGTCAGATCCGTGAAGATGCGCCGTTCCTCCGGCACATAGCCGAGCCCGCCGCGCACGATCGCATGCGTCGGCAGCTCCGAGACGTCCCTGCCCTCGAACATGACGCGGCCGGAGCGGTTTTCGACCAGGCCGACGATGGAGCGGAATGTGGTCGACTTGCCGGCGCCGTTACGGCCGAGCAATGCCACCACTTCGCCCTCGCCGACCTCGAGCGCGATGTCGAACAGGATATGCGCCGGGCCGTAGAAGCTGTTGAGGTCCTTCACCGTGAGCTTCATGCCGATGCCCCCTCGCGGTGCCGGGCGTCATAGAGCAGGCCTTCGCCGAGATAGATCGCCCGCACCTGGGCGTTTCCGCGCACCTCCTCGGGCGAACCCTCGGCGATCAGCGTGCCGCGGTTCAGCACCAGGATACGGTCGGCGTGCTCGAACACCACGTCCATGTCGTGTTCGGTGAAGAGAACGCCGATCGACTGTTCGCGCGCGATCCGCGCCGTCAAGCGCATCAGTTCGACGCGCTCGCGCGGCGCCATGCCGGCGGTCGGCTCGTCCATCAAAAGCAACTTCGGCTGGTTGGCGAGCGCGATCGCAAGCTCCAGCCGTTTGACGTCGCCGTAGGCGAGCTCGCCGCAGGGGCGTTCTGCATAGGCGCCCATGCCGACCAGGTCGAGCAGTCGCCCGGCCTCGTCGCGTGCCTGCCGCGCGGTCGAGGCCCACAGGTTGAACAATTGTCCGCCATGCGAGACCAGCGCGACCTGCACGTTCTCGCGTACCGTCATGGTCGGAAATGTCGCCGCGATCTGGAAGGTGCGGCCGACCCCCATGCGCCAGATCACACGTGGCTTCTTGCCGGTGGTCTCCGCGCCCAGCACGCGGATGCGGCCGCTATCGGGAATGTTCTGGCCGTTCAGCATGTCGAAGCAGGTGCTCTTGCCTGCGCCGTTCGGTCCGATCAGCGCCAGGATCTCGCCGGCGCGCAGTTCGAACGAGACGCCGCGCACAGCGTGCACGCCGCCATAGGATTTGGTCAGCCCCTCGACCGACAGCAATGTGGGAACCATGCTCATTCGGCAGTCTCGATGCGGGAGGTGAGCAACGTCGACGACGACGATCCGGATTTGCGCCGACGGTGCAGGAACGCTTCCAGCGTGCCGACGATGCCCTTCGGGAAGGCGACCACAATCAGCACGACGAAGCCGCCGAGCACGAGTTTTGAGAGATCGGTCTGGCTGACCAGCCAGATGTTGAGCGCCTTGTAGACGATCGCGCCGACCACGGCGCCCGACACCGTCTCGACGCCGCCGAGCAGCACCATCACCAGCGCGTCGACCGACAGCGAGATGCCCATATTGTCGGGGAAGACGCTGCCCTTGAGGTAGGCGAACAGCGCGCCCGCTAGGCCGGCGACCGTGCCCGCGATCACGAAGGCGGTCCACTGGATCCGCTTGCCGTTGATGCCGACCGCTTCGCTGCGCAACGGCGAATCTCGCGTGGCGCGCAGCGCAAAGCCGAACGGCGAGAACACGATGATGCGCAGGATCACGACCGCGAGGGCGGCGATACCGAGTGACAGCCAGTAGAAATGCGACGGACTCGCCGCCCATTTTTCCGGCCAGACGCCGAGAATGCCGTTGTCGCCGCCGGTGACCGACACCCACTGGAATGCAATCGACCACACAATCTGGGCAAAGGCCAGCGTCAGCATCGCGAAATAGACGCCCGAGAGCTGCACCGCAAAGAAGCCGAACACGGCGGCGCCCATGAGCCCGAGCAGCGGGCCGAGCAGCAGGCACGCGATCATCGGCAAGCCCGCCATCTTGGCGAGCAGCGCGACGCCATAGGCGCCGAGGCCGAAATAGGCGGCATGGCCGAACGAGGCGAGCCCGCCGACCGACATCAGGAAGTGGAGGCTGACCGCGAAGATCACGAAGATCGCAATCTCCGAGCCGACGGTGAGCACGTAATTGCCGGCAACGAACGGCAGCGCGGCGGCGACCACGAGCGCGGCGATCGCGGCGAGCCGTTCATTCATCGTCAGCGGCCGCCACGGATTGACCGTCAGGCCCGGCGTGCGCCGCGCCGGCGCCTCGGGTTTACCGAACAGTCCCCACGGCCGGACGATCAGCACCACCGCCATCACCAGGAACACCAGGATGATGGAGATCTTCGGGAAGATCAGGATGCCGAAGGCGTTGAGCTCCGACACCAGCACCGCCGCGACGAAGGCGCCGATGATGCTGCCGAGACCGCCGATCACAACCACGACGAAGACCTCGACGATGACGCGCAGATCCATCGCGTGGTTGACCGCATCGCGCGGGATCTGCAGCGCGCCGCCGAGCGCAGCGAGGAAGACACCGAGCGCGAACACGCTGGTGAACAGCCATTTCTGATTGACGCCGAGCGCTGCGACCATGTCGCGGTCCTGCGTCGCCGCCCGCACCAGCACGCCCCAGCGGGTGCGCTGGAACAACAGCCAGAGCACACCGAGCACGACCGGCCCGAGCACGATCAGGAACAGATCGTAGCTCGGAATATTCTGGCCGAAGAAATCGATCGCGCCCTTGAAGCCCGGCGCACGGCGGCCGACCAAGTCGTCCGGGCCCCAGATCAGCACCACGAGGTCCTCGACCATCAGCGTGAGACCGAAGGTGGCGAGCAACTGGAACAGCTCGGGCGAATGGTAGATCCGGCGCAGCAGGACCATCTCGACCAGCACGCCGATCGCGGCAACGGCCAGCGCCGCGGTGACGATGCCGCCCCAGAAACCGAATGCGCCCGAGAAGCGCTCGGTCAGCGTGAAGGCGACGTAGGCGCCGAGCATGTAGAACGCGCCATGCGCGAAATTCACGATCCGCGTCACGCCGAAGATGATCGACAGACCCGAAGCGACCAGGAACAGCGACGCCGCGCTGGCAAGACCGGTCAGGAACTGGACGACATAGAAGGCCATGGGCGGTCCGCGTTGGAGATCACAAGCGTCACTTTCCTTCACCTCGCCCCGCTTGCGGGGAGAGGTCGAAACTCAAGCGGAGCTTGAGTTTCGGGTGAGGGGGACTCCCCACGCGCTCGCTCGCGGTGGCAGCCCCTCACCCCGACCCTCTCCCCGCAAGAGCGGGGCGAGAGAGAAGAGAAATCAATCCTTCGGCCGCAGCTTCTCGATTTCGGCATCGCTGGGCAGATAGTCCGAGCCCTTGCGATAGGCGGTATCGACCATGATGCCCTTGCCGTCCTTCAGCGCGGTCTTGCCGGTGAAGGCACCTAACGTCGACTGGTGATCGATCTTGCGGAAGGTGATCTCGCCGAACGGCGACGGCATCGAGATGCCTTCCGCCGCCGCGATCAGCTTCTCCGGATCGTTCGAGCCGGCTTTCGCGAGGATCGCTGCCGCCGCCTTGATGGTCTGGTAGCCGACGATCGAGCCGAGCCGCGGATAGTCGTTGTACTTGGCCTGGTAGGCCTTCAGAAACGCGTCGTGCTCCGGCGTCTTGATCGAATACCAGGGATAGCCGGTGACGATCCAGCCCTCCGGCGTCTCGTCCTTCAGAGGATCGAGATATTCCGGTTCGCCGGTCAGGAAGCTCACCACCGTGCGGCCCTTGAACAGGCCGCGGGTGTTGCCTTCGCGCACGAGCTTGACGAGGTCGGCACCGAAGGTGACGTTGAGGATCGCTTCCGGGTTCGCCGCGGCAACCGCCTGTATCACCGGGCCGGCGTCGATCTTGCCCTGCGGCGGCCACTGCTCGTCGACCCACTGGATGTCGGGCCGCTTCTCAGACATCAGCTTCTTGAACACCGCGACCGCCGACTGGCCGTATTCATAGTTCGGTGCGATCGTCGCCCAGCGCTTTGCGGGCAGCTTCGCGGCCTCCTCCACCAGCATCGCCGCCTGCATGTAGTTGGAGGGACGCAGGCGGAACGTATAGCGGTTGCCCTTCGACCAGGTGATGGCGTCGGTCAAAGGCTCGGCCGCCAGGAAAAACACCTTCTTCTGGTTGGCGAAATCGCTGACTGCGAGGCCGATGTTGGAAAGGAACGTGCCGGTGAGCATCGCGACGTTCTCGCTCGACACCAGCTCGTTGGCCGCGGTCTGCGCATCCGCGGGCTTGCCGCCGTCATCCTTGGAAATGACGACGAGCTTCTTGCCGTTGATGCCGCCGGCCGCGTTGATCTCCTCCACCGCGAGCTGCCAGCCCTTACGATAGGGCTCGGTGAACGCCGGCAGCAAGGAGTAGGAGTTGATCTCGCCGATCTTGATTTCGCTCTGCGCCAACGCCTGTGTCGTCATGGCGCTCGTTGCCATGGTCGCGACCGCGATCGCCAATCCCGCCCCTACAAAATAACCACGCATCCCGTCCTCCAGTTTTTCTTCAAAGAGATTATCGCAATCCGTCTTCGCCTTTGACCTCGTCGACCGTCAGCCCGCCGACGCGCGGCAGCGGCCGTCCGCTGTCGGTCACCGCAACCGCGACCATGATCTCGTTGGCCCGCGGCGCGTCGTTGATCTGCACCTCCATGCCGTCGAAATGGCTGCGCACGAAGGCAGCGTCCTTGTGCCCGAGTGGAATATCCAGCGTCGTGCCGGGACCCGAGCGCTTCTTCGACGACGGGATGAGCGCCGCACCCTTGGAGAGCACCTTGCGCACCGGCGCGCCCATCTTCGGATGCAGGATCGCCGCCGCGTGCTCGAGCTCGCCATTTTCGCCGACGGCGGCGGCCTTGCCATAGCTGTGCGCCTTGGCGCCGTCGATGCCGAGCGCGGCGACCGCCCGCTTCGAAAGCAATTCGCCGAGTTCCTCGCCGATCGCGATCAACGGCGACAGATCCTCGACATAGCGGCCGGCAAAGGGATTTTCGATCACCGCGATCGCGGCAGCACGCCGGGTCGGCGGCGCGATGGTCTTGCCCATCTCCAGATGGGTCTCCTCGACCACGGTGACGATCTTGCGAATGACGGCGCTCATCTTGGCTCGCTCCCGGTCATGCCTGCAGCATGTGTTCTATCGTTCGTCCCTGAAACGTGTGCGACGCCGGCGTCCCGTTGCCAGTTGCACCGACAAGCCGCGTTTCGCCCAGTAGACGCAATGCCGCGCCCTCGATCAATCCCGACGTCAGGAGGTGGCGCGCCAGCGCCGCTCCCGCCTCGAGCGCCTGCTCGGTCTCATGTTCCGCCAGCGGCCCGACATCGCGGGTCACCAGCCGTGCGCCGAGGTCGCTGTCGGGTTGCAACTCGCTCGCCGGAACGCGCAGGATCGCAGGATGATTGGGCAGATCGACCGCATTGGCAATCACGGTCGCGGCCGCATCGGCCTGCGACGCCGTCCGCGCCAGCACGGTCACGGCATCGGCAATGCCGAGCGAGAAGCTGCGGCCATGGCGGCCGCTGGTGGCGATGCCGCGGGCCGGCATGTCGGTATCTATGGCCACGGCGCGCATCACACCAAGGCGGTCGGGCCTATCCATCAGGCCGACGGTGAACTGCTCGCCATCGCCGAGATGCAACGCGATATCGCCGCCATTGTTGACATAGGCGCGGTCAAGCACCGCTGCTCTCAGCATCGCGCCGAGAATTTCCTCGGCGACCGAGCCTGCGACCGCCGCCATCGGCGTAATGAAGCGATCGGCAGCAAACGGCGCGACCGCCGCATGCATACGCCGCGCGACCACGCCCTTCAGCACGCAGTGCTGCGGATCGGCCGCGCTCCGCAGCAAGGCGAGTTCGCCGCAGAGCTCGTCAAGCAAGCCAGTGAAGCGTTCCGCCGCCGCCTGATAGGCGGCGCTGACGTCCCGGTCCGCGCCCTTGGCCTCGACAATGAGATCAATGGGGCCGTCCTGCAAATGCAGCCGCTTGCCGTCAGGAAGAAGCGCGATTTGCGGGAGCCGCCTCATGCGCGCCGCCCTGGAAGATGAGGCATCGGCCGGACTTCGGCGCTGTCCCGCAGCGACGACAGCGGCCGGACAAAATCCATATGGCCGCCGAGCGCCGCATAATCCGACAGCCGCATCGTGAACTCGATTGGCGCCACCAGGGCCGGCGTCGGCACGTAGCCGAAGGCGCCGGCCGGCATCTGCGTGACATCGACCATGAAGGTGATGCCGCCGCCCGGCCAGACATAGACCGGCGCGCCGCCGCTGGTCACCCGCGTCAGCGCGTCCTTCACCGAGCGGGTCAGCCGCACCGGATTGTCAGTGACGCCGGCGCGCAGCGACCCGCCCGCGCCGCCCATGAACAGCACGGTGCACAGCGCCGGCTCGCAATTCTCCTGGATGCGCTCGACCGAGAATTTCAGGTCCGCCGGCATCTCGGTCTCGATCGGCCTCAGCGCCTCGTCGAGCACGTAATAGGACGCATGCTCCCCGGTGGTCGAGACCATCAGCATGGTGAGCCCGGGCCGCGCTTCCTTGGCATTGAAGGGGCCGAGGATCGACAGCGGATCGGAGATGTTGGTGCCGCCCCATCCGGTGCCGGGATCAGCGACCTGGAAGTAGCGGCCCGGCGTCGAGCGGCGCCCCTTCATCTTGATGCCGGTGTCGGCGATGTCGAGCAGCTTGCCGGCCTGGTGCTCGCTGAGCACCCCGGTGATGTGGTCGTCGACCACCACGACCTCATCGACCTTGCCGTGCCACTGCTTGGCGAACATGCCGATGGTCGCCGAGCCACAGCCGACCCGCATCCGCTCTTCCGCCATGCCGTTGACGATCGGCGGCTTGCCCGCCTGCACCGCCACGGTCGCGCCGCCATCGATGGTCAGCTCCACCGCCTTGCAGTTGGACAGATCCATCAGCGTGTCGCAGGTGACGCGGCCTTCCTTCTTGGAGCCGCCGGTCAGATGATGCACGCCGCCGAGCGAGAGCATCTGCGAGCCGTATTCGCTGGTCGTGACATGGCCGACCGCTTCGCCCTCGGCACGGACGATCGCGGTCTCCGGCCCGAGATAGCGGTCGGTGTCGATCTTCAGCTTGACGCCGCAATAGGAGAAAATGCCCTCGGTCACCACGGTGACCATGTCGACGCCGTCGACTTCCGACGACACGATGAAGGGCGCCGGCTTGTAGTCCGGATAGGTGGTTCCGGCGCCGATCGCGGTGACGAACAGTTCGGGATGACGGACGATCTTGCCGTCCCAGTCGCCGCTGGCCTGGAACGGCACCAGCTTGCCGCCATGCGAGACCGTGCGCTCCAGCACGACATGCGGATCGACGCGCACCAGCGTGCCGTCGTGATTGGCATAGCGGTCGCACGCGCCGGCCGCGCCCGGCTTGATGTAGCACATCACCGGACAGGCATCGCAGCGGATCTTGTCGCCGGCGGCGACCGTCATTGTGTCAGCCATCGTGACCAAGCCTGGACTTGTGGTGGCGGTCGATCATACTGCGCTTCCGCCTCCCCGCCTATATCGTTCGTGTACGAATGATCCTGCGCGCGAGCCCGGGACCTGTCAAGCGGGCTTTGCGATCAAACTCTGCCATTCGCTTGCGCACCCTGTTCATAAAGCGTGCACTCGCTGCAGCGCGGCATGCCGCCGCTTGCACGTTTGTATACAAACGTTATCCTCATCGGTGGATTTGACGCCGACGCTGCAGCGCAAACATCAAGGGGAGAACCGGAGCAATGCGCCTGACCGTGAACGGCAGGAATCATGATGTCGACGCCGCTCCCGACACCGCATTGCTTTACGTGCTGCGCAACGACCTCGAATTGAACGGACCGAAATATGGCTGCGGGCTCGGCGAATGCGGCGCCTGCGCGGTGCTGATCGATGGCGTCGCTGCGCGCGCCTGCGTGATTCCGATCGAAGGCTGCGTGGGGCGCAACATCGTCACGCTCGAAGGGCTCGGCAGCCGCGAGCATCCCGATCCCGTGCAGGATGCCTTCATTCGCGAACAGGCCGCGCAGTGCGGCTATTGTCTCAACGGCATGATCATCACCACCAAGGCTTTGCTCGCGCGCAATCCCCATCCGTCCGAGCACGAGGTGCTGGAAGCGCTGCGCTACAATCTCTGCCGGTGCGGCGCGCATATCGAAATCATTCGTGCGGCGATGCGCGCTGCCGGCCACGTGCTCGAGGCGCGCGATTGATGGCCGGTTCGGAGCAACGCATGCGCGGCTCGCTGTCGGTCGTTCGCCCCGCGGTGCTCGGCGCGGAAGGCGCGTTCGAGACTTTCATCACCATCACATCAGACGGTTCGGTCAACGCCTATAACGGCCATGTCGATCTCGGCACCGGCATCCGCACCGCGCTCGGGCAGATCGTCGCCGAAGAGCTCGATGTCTCCTTTGCCCGAGTGGTCGTGATCCTCGGCGACACCGCCGTGGTGCCGAACCAGGGTGCGACGATCGCAAGCGAAACCATCCAGATCACCGCCGTTCCCTTGCGCAAGGCCGCCGCACAGGCGCGGCACTTTTTGCTCTCGCGCGCGGCGGAGCGGCTTGAGCTGCCCGCCGATGAGCTCATGATCGAGGACGGCCTGATCCGCGGCCACGACAATCGCAGCATCAGCTATGGCGAGCTGATCGCGGATGAGACTATCCGGCTCGAGCTCGCCGACGACGTTCCGGTCAAAGCGGTGAACGCGTATTCCGTGGTCGGCAAGTCGGTGCCGCGGGTCGACCTGCCGGCGAAGGCCACCGGCGAGCTCGTCTACGTCCACGATATGCGCGTCCCCGGCATGCTGCACGGCCGCGTCGTCCGCCCGCCCTATGCCGGCGTCGATGCCGGACCGTTCGTCGGCACCAGCCTGATCGCCGTCGATGAGGCGTCAGCGCGCGATATTCCCGGCCTCGTCGCCGTGGTGCGGATCGGCGACTTCGTCGGCGTCGTCGCCGAGCGCGAGGAGAACGCGATCCAGGCCGCCGCGCAGCTCAAGGTGAGCTGGAAGCCGGGACCTGTTCTGACCGACCTCTCCGACATCGAGCAAGCGCTGCGCGCCAATCCCTCGACGCCGCGGCAACTGATCGACAGAGGCGACGTCGATGCCGCGATCAAGGCGGCGGCCAAGCCGATGCAGCGAACCTACGTCTGGCCCTACCAGATGCACGGCTCGATCGGCCCTTCTTGCGCAGTCGCCGATTTCGGCGACGGAGCCATCCGGGTGTGGTCCGGCACCCAGAACCCGCACATCCTGCGCGGCGATCTGGCATTGTTGATCCAGCGGCCGGAATCCGAGATCGACGTGATCCGGATGGAGGCCGCCGGCTGCTACGGCCGCAACTGCGCCGACGATGTCTCCGCCGATGCGCTGCTGTTGTCGCGCGCGGTCGGCCGCCCGGTGCGCGTGCAGCTCACCCGCGAGCAGGAACACGCCTGGGAGCCGAAGGGCACCGCGCAGCTGATGGACGTCAATGGCGGACTCAATGCCGATGGCAGCGTCGCCGGCTACGACTTCGTTACGCGCTATCCCTCGAATGGCGCGCCGACGCTGGCGCTATTGCTCACCGGGCGGATCGCGCCTGAAGCGGCCGTGTTCGAGATGGGCGACCGCACAGCGATCCCGCCCTACGACTACGAGAACATGCGCGTGGTCGCCAACGACATGCCGCCGATCGTGCGCGCGTCATGGCTTCGCGGCGTCTCTGCGCTGCCCAATACGTTCGCGCATGAATCTTACATCGACGAGCTGGCCGCCGAGGCCGAGGTCGATCCGATCGAATACCGGCTGCGCTACCTCAGGGATAAGCGCGCGATCGATCTCGTCAATGCGGTGGCCGAGCGCGCCGGCTGGACGCCGCGCCCGGTGCGGCAGGAGCCCGAGGCCGAGGGCGATATCGTCCGCGGCCGCGGCTTTGCCTATGCGCTCTATGTGCACAGCAAGTTTCCCGGCTATGGCGCGGCATGGTCGGCCTGGATCGCCGACGTCGCCGTCAACAAGGCGACCGGCGATGTCAGCGTGACGCGCGTCGTCGCCGGCCAGGACTCCGGATTGATGATCAATCCGGAGGGCGTGCGGCACCAGATCGAAGGCAACGTCATCCAGTCGACCAGCCGCGCGCTGATGGAGGAAGTCTCGTTCGAGCGCGGCGCGGTGACGGCGCGCGAATGGGGCGCCTACCCGATCATCAAATTCCCCGATCTGCCTGCGATCGACGTCCTGATGCTGCCGCGGCAGGACCAGCCGCCGCTCGGCGTCGGCGAGTCCGCCTCGGTGCCGAGTGCCGCCGCGATCGCCAATGCGATCTATGATGCGACCGGCGTCCGCTTCCGCGAGCCGCCGTTCACGCCGGAACGCATTCTAAAGGGATTGCACGGCGAGCAGCCCGCAGCGCCTGCGGCACTTCCCTTACCCGCACCACCGGCCGACCTCAGCAGATGGCAGAATCCGTTTGCGAAACGCGGCGGGGTGCTCGCCGGCATTGCTGCGCTCTGCGCCGCGGCGCTCGGAATCGGCGCTGCCGTGCTGCCGTGGCGCGCGATTGCGCCGATCGCGCGGCCCGATGCCTCGATCTATTCCGCCGCGACGATCGCGCGCGGCAAGGAGCTCGCGGCGCTCGGCGCCTGCGCGGTCTGCCATACGTCGGAGCATGGCATCGTGAACGCCGGCGGCCGCCCGCTCGAGACACCGTTCGGCACGATCTACACGACCAACATCACGCCCGATATCGACACCGGCATTGGCGCCTGGTCCTATCCCGCGTTCGAGCGCGCGATGCGCGAGGGCATTCATCGCGGCGGGCGCCATCTCTATCCGGCGTTTCCGTACACACATTTTGCCAGGACCAGCGATGCCGACCTGCAGGCGCTCTACGCTTATCTGATGACGCAGGCACCGGTGCGCGCCGAGACGCCGGCGAACGCGCTGGCATTTCCGTTCAACCTGCGCCCGCTGCTCGCCGGATGGAATGCGCTGTTCCATCAGTCCAGCACATTCCAACCTGATCCATCGAAGTCCGACATCTGGAATCGCGGTGCCTACCTGATCGAAGGTCTCGGCCATTGCAGCGCCTGTCACTCGCCGCGCAATGCGCTCGGCGCCGAGCAACAACGCGCCTATCTCGCCGGCGGCTTCGCCGAGGGCTGGGAGGCGCCGGCGCTGACGTCGCTGTCGAAGGCGCCGATCCCCTGGAGCGAGGACGAGCTCTACGCCTATTTGCGCACCGGCGAGTCCCGCCTGCATGGCGTTGCCGCGGGACCGATGGCACCGGTCGTGCACGAGCTCGCCGCACTGCCCGACCAGGACATCCGCGCGATGGCGGTCTACCTCGCCTCGTTCAACGAAGCCACCGATCGGCCCGCGCACGATGCCGTGGCCGCCAAACTCGAGGCCGCCACGGCCGTCACCACCGCGGCCTCGGCAGGCGCGCGGATCTAT
This sequence comes from Bradyrhizobium sp. USDA 3240, assembly GCF_054063295.1. Lineage (NCBI taxonomy): Bacteria > Pseudomonadati > Pseudomonadota > Alphaproteobacteria > Hyphomicrobiales > Nitrobacteraceae > Bradyrhizobium > Bradyrhizobium sp. USDA 3240. Next base: position 6,905,042 of record NZ_JBSSGD010000002.1, on the reverse strand, counting down.
CAAGGCGCCTGCGCCGTCTGCCACGAGGTCGGCGGCCCGCCGCTGTTCGGCAGCCGGCCGTCGCTGGCTCTGAACAGCAATTTGCACAGCGACAACCCCGACAATCTGATCCAGGTGATCCTGCACGGCATCGCCAAGCCGGCCGTGACAGATCTCGGCTACATGCCGGCCTTCAAGGACAGCATGAGCGACGGCCAGGTCGCCGAGCTCGCCTCCTTCCTGCGGCAGCAATTTGCCCCGGGCAAGCCGGCCTGGACCGATGTCGCCGCCACGGTCGGCCGTATACGGCAGACCATAGCGCGCTGACCTGCCATGTTCCGCCCGATACCCACTGGGCGGGCGGCGCGGGGCAGGTTAAGGTTCCCGCATGACCGTGACAGACATCGCGACCCGGACCTACAACCACGGCTGGCGGCTCGACCCGATCGTGCGCAGCCTGCTGGACACCGATTTCTACAAGCTGTTGATGCAGCAGATGATCCGGGAAAGCTATCCGGACACGCGCACGACCTTTTCGGTGATCAACCGGTCGACCCATATCCGGCTTGCCGAGGTCATCGACGAGGGCGAGTTGCGCGCCCAGCTCGACCACGCCCGCACCATCCGCTTCTCCAAGAAGGAACTGATCTGGCTCGCCGGCAACACGTTCTACGGCAAGACCCAGATGTTCTCGCCCGAGTTCATCAACTGGCTCTCGACCTTCCGCCTGCCCGAATACGAGCTGCACAAGGTCGACGGCCAGTATGAGCTGCATTTCCACGGGCCGTGGACCCACACCACGATGTGGGAGATCCCGGCGCTCGCAATCCTCAACGAGCTGCGCTCGCGCGCCGCGACCAAGACCTACGGCCGCTTCGCGCTCGACGTGCTCTACGCCCGCGCCAAGGCCAAACTGTGGGCCAAGGTCGAGCGGCTGCGCAAGCTGGACGGCCTGCGGCTGTCCGATTTCGGCACGCGCCGCCGCCACGGCTTCCTGTGGCAGCGCTGGTGCGTCGAGGCGGTGAAGGAAGGCCTCGGCCCGTCCTTCACTGGAACGTCGAACGTGCTGCTCGCGATGGACAACGACCTCGAGGCGATCGGCACCAACGCGCATGAGCTGCCGATGGTGGCCGCGGCACTCGCCAACGACGACCAGGAGCTGCGCTGGGCGCCCTATCGCATCCTCGATCAATGGCGCCACGCCTATGGCGGCAACCTCCTGATCGCCCTGCCCGATGCGTTCGGCACCAAGCCATTCCTGCGCGACGCGCCGGATTGGGTCGCCGACTGGACCGGCTTTCGTCCCGACAGCGCGCCGCCGATCACCGCCGGCGAAGACATCATCAAGTGGTGGAAGCAGAAGGGCCGTGACCCCAAGGAGAAGCTGTTGGTGTTCTCCGACGCGATGGATGTCGGCTCGATCGAGGAGACGTTCCATCACTTCAAGGGACGCGTGCGCGTCAGCTTCGGCTGGGGCACCAACCTCACCAACGATTTCGTCGGCTGCGCGCCTGATGGCACTGCCGAGCTCGATCCGATCTCGATCGTGTGCAAGGTGACGTCGGTCGACGGACGCCCGGCCGTCAAACTCTCCGACAATCCGGAGAAGGCGACCGGCATCCCCACAGAGGTCGAGCGCTATTTGCGCGTGTTCGGCAATGTCGGCCGTGTTCGCACCGCAGTTCACGTCTAAACCAACGCACCGATCACTCCGATCGACTGACCTGACGAGCTTCGCATGCCCGCACCCAAGCCGCCTGCCTTCGAAACCCTGAGCCTGCACGCCGGCCAGCGCCCCGATCCCGCGACCGGCGCGCGCGCGGTTCCGATCTATCAGACCACGTCTTACGTCTTCCAGGACGCCGATCATGCGGCGGCGCTGTTCAACCTGGAACGTGCCGGCCACATCTACACCCGCATCTCGAACCCGACGACCGCGGTTCTGGAGGAACGGATCGCGGCGCTCGAATGCGGCGTCGGCGCGATCTGCACCGCCAGCGGCATGGCCGCGATGCATCTTGCGATCGCAACCCTGCTCAATGCCGGCGACCATATCGTCGCCTCCGCCTCGCTCTATGGCGGCACCATCAACCTCTTGGCGCACACGCTGCCGCGCTTCGGCATCACCACGACCTTCGTGAAGCCGCGCGCGCTGGGCGAATTCCGCGCCGCGATCAAGCCGAATACGCGGCTCGTGATCGGCGAGACCATCGGCAATCCCGGCCTCGAAGTGCTCGACATCCCGGCAGTGGCACAAATCGCGCATGATGCGAAGATCCCGCTGCTGATCGACAACACCTTCGCGACGCCTTATCTGAGCCAGCCGATCGAGCTCGGCGCCGACATCACGATGAACTCGGCGACCAAGTGGATGGGCGGCCACGGCATCGCGATCGGCGGCGTCATCGTCGATGGCGGCCGGTTCGACTGGCGCGCCTCCGGTAAATTCCCGCAGCTCACCGAGCCCTATGCCGGCTATCACGGCATCGTCTTCGACGAGCAGTTCGGCAAGGCCGCCTTCATCATGCGCGCCCGCACCGAGGGCCTGCGCGATTTCGGCGCCTGTCTGTCGCCGACCAACGCCTTCCAGCTCTTGCAGGGCATCGAGACGCTCGGCGTCCGCATGGACCGCCATGTCAGCAACACCCATGCGGTGCTGGACTTCCTCACCGCGAACAAGGCGGTCGACTGGGTGCTGCATCCGTCGCTGGAGACGCATCCGGACTACGCGCTGGCGAAGAAGCTGTTGCCGCGCGGCGCCGGCTCGATCGTCAGCTTCGGCATCAAGGGCGGCCGCGCCGCCGGCAAGAAGTTCATCGAGCAGCTGAAGCTGATCAGCCACCTCGCCAATGTCGGTGACGCCAAGACGCTGGTGATCCATCCGGCCAGCACCACGCACCAGCAGATGGACGCCGATCAGCTCAAGGCCGCCGGCATCGGCGAGGAGCTGGTGCGGCTATCGGTCGGCATCGAAGCCGCTGAGGATATCATCGACGATCTCGGCCAGGCGCTGCGCGCCTCGCAAAGGACTTAAGACCATGCAGCTTTCCGTCAACGGGGCCGATACCTTCATCGCGACCGGCGGCAAGCCGTTCGATCCGCAGCTCGCCACGGTGGTGATGATCCACGGCGCCGGCTTCGACTCTTCGACCTGGGCGCTGCACAGCCGCTGGTTCGCCCATCACGGCTATTCCGTGCTGGCGCCGGATCTCCCGGGCCACGGCCGCTCCGCCGGCAAGCCGCTCGCGACCATCGCCGAGATGGCCGACTGGGTCGCGGCGCTGATCACCGCCGCCGGCGCGTCGAAGGCCCGGCTGATCGGCCATTCGATGGGCTCGCTGATCGCGATCGAGACTTCGGCGCGGCATCCCGACAAGGTCTCCGGCCTCGCGCTGATCGGCACCGCCGCGACCATGACGGTCGGTCCCGATCTGTTGAAGGCGGCCGAGGCCAATGACGTGGCCGCGATCGACATGGTCTCGATCTGGGGACTCGGCTTCAGGGCCGAGCTCGGCGGCAGCCTCGCGCCCGGCCTGTGGATGCACCAGGGCGCGCAGCGGGTGCTGCAGGAGGCGAAGCCCGGCGTGCTCTACAACGACCTCAACGCCTGCAACGCCTATCAGAACGCGCTCACCGCCGCAGCCGCGGTCAAGGTGCCCGCGACGTTCGTGCTCGGCGAGCGCGACATGATGACCCCCGCCAAGGCCGGCAAGGCGCTCGCCGCGGCGACGCCGAATGCGCGCACCGTCGTGCTGCCAGGCGCCGGCCACATGATGATGGTCGAGCAGCCCGACGAATTGCTGGCGGCACTGCGGTAGCGACGTCCCTCTTCCCTTCTCCCCTGTGGGAGAAGGTGGCGCGAAGCGCCGGATGAGGGGTCTGTCTCCGCGGATGAAAGCCCCTCAGCCAGCTCCGGCGCTTTCGCATTCGTTTTGTCGTCACCACTGCTGGTGACGTTGGAGAACCCAAAATATCGAAAACAACCCCATGCAAAGTAGCAGGGCGGCCGTCGGCACTCTGACAAGCAACTTGACACGTCGGGCAACTCAGCGATATCTTCTATTATTCCGAAATGCCGCGAACGCCCAGTCCGACAGCGTAGGCGTCCGTCGCGAAGAGCGAATTAGCTTGCCTTGCGTTGAGTCCTTTTGCACTCTCAGGATAGGAGGCCGATGCATGAAGATGAAGATAATGACCGTCGCGTGCGCTCTCGGAACGGCCCTGGTGCTGTGCAACCTCGGGACGTCAAGTGCAGAAGCCCGGACGCGGAAGGCACACGTCGTTCATGAACGAACGAGGGTCGTGATCTCGACTCCCGTGGTAACGCCGACTCCGTGGGACTATTATATTGTTCCACGATATCGTTATCGCCCTGAAGACGACCGGGTCGATCCAAACGGGCCGCCCCTGGTGTCATCTTGGGACCTCTATGAGGGGTGGCGGTGGCCATACTGGTGGTAAACAGCGATCAGGCCAAACAGGTCGCATTCCGGGAGAAGTGGTGATCGTTCCCTGACGGACGCGGCGGTGGAGCGTAACGCCCAAGCTGTTCAGCCGAAATTACGGGGTTGCCGTTTCATGGCTCCTCCGGCGTGCACCTCGAATTGCGGACCCCTAGCCGCTGCCCGGCCACGGTCTGGCATCCGCGATACGCGATGGCATTGCATTTCAACGCCACGGTTCGAAACTGGACCTCGATGACGATCTGCCGCCGGGATTGTTCAGCCACATGGAGGCGGACATGGCCTGCAAGGTCCGCTGCCATGAGTCACAATCAAACAAGTCTGATATTGGCGCCTGCATGGACCGCAATCTGTATTGGTTGTGTTGGTCGGGCCTGAGTTTAGCGCGCTTCGGCAATTCGGCGACAACTTCTGGATAAGCTCTACGATGAGATTGGGATTGTTGAGCAACATTTGCGCAAAACGCGGATCACACAAAGTGCTTCCAGAGCGCATCACCACCGGCGTCCTCGCGCTGATCGAACACCTCGCGCCCGATGACGTTCTGTGCCATTCCGATCTTCGCCCCGGCAACGTGATCATGACGGCGCAGGGTCCGAGACTGATCGACTGGCTCGGCGCGGCTCGTGCGCCCGCCGCCTACGAGATTGCACAGTGCCATATCCTGCTTGCCGAGATTGGCCCGGAACACGCCGACGATCCGGAGCGGGCCACGGTCAATTCGGTTCTGCAGGCGGAGTATGCGCGGCTGGCCGGCATAGCCCCTGCGGCGCTGACGGCGGCGATGCAGCCCTATTTGCCGATCGTCCGCGTCTTCCTCCTGCTCGGCGGGGCGATGCCTGACATGCGGGAGCGGCTGATCCAGCGCGTCGAGCCGGCCCTGCGCTCCGTGGGGTGATTACTCTCGGTCATCGCGCTCCGCCTATGGTGATTGACCGTCACAGCAACACGGAGGCTGAAGATGCAGGGATCGCTGGGGGACAAGATCGGTGAAGGCGCCTACTCCGAAGCCTACGCCTGGGCGCCGGGGCAAGTCGTTAAACTGTTCAAGCCCGGCTTGCCGCGGCGGATGCCCTGGTTCGAGGTGCAGATGATCCGCGCCGTCCACGCCGCCGGCGCTCCGGTGCCGGAGGTGTTCGGCGAGGTGACCCTGGACGGGCGCTTCGGCATCGTGCTGCAGCGCCTCGATGGACCGACCCTGCTGCAGCTAACCCGAACCGGCGCGGTGACGTTCGAACAGGCCGGCGCGATCGTCGCGGCTCTTGCCATGTCCATTCACAAGACACCCCTGCCGCCGGAGGTCCTCTCCATGCGCGAGTACATGGAGGCTCAGCTGGGGCACGACGACGGCAAGCTCCCGAAGCACATCGCCACTGAAATCCTCGCGCTGATCGATCGCTTGCCGCCGGGCGACGGGCTTTGCCATACCGACCTGAGCCCCGGTAACGTGATCATGACAGCGGAAGGCCCAAAGCTGGTCGACTGGATCAGCGCGCTGTGCGGGCCCGCCGTCCTCGAGCTTGGGTTCTTGCGCGTGATCCTGTCCGAGCTCGGGCCGGAAGTCGCCGACAATCCGGAGCGGCCGCGCGCGACCAATGCGGCGGCGCAATCCGAATATGCGCGGCTGGCCGGCATGTCTCTCGCGGAGCTAACGGCGGCAATGGAGCCGTATTTGCCCATCGTCCGCACCTTCGCCGTTCTCGGCAACGCGGTGCCTTCGCTGCGGGAGCGGCTGATCCAGCGCATCGAAGCGGCACTGCGCTCGGAAGACTGAATTGCATTGGTTGCGCGCGCGAGCCCAAGTGGCCTGTCGAAGCGAGCCGTCAGCGTCCTCTCTGGCTCACTGCTTCGCGGGCTTACGCTCGATCGGATGGATGTCGATCGCGCGCAGGCGGCCGAGGCGGAGCACGTACATCGACAGGGTGCGGTCGATCCGGCTGTGATCGAGCGCGCGGATCAGGTCGTCAACACCGTGGATCTCGATGCCGTCGAGCCTGATGACGACGTCGCCGGGCAACAGGCTGGCGCGCGCAGCCGGGCTGTCCGGCTCGATCTGCATCAACAGCGCACCCATCTTGTTCTCGACGCCGGCGAGCACCGCATGCCGCCGCGGCACCGGCGCGGTCTGCCCGGCAACGCCGATATAGGCGCGGCGGACATAGCCGTGGCGGATGATCTCCGACAGCACGAACTGTGCGGTGTTGCTGGCGACCGCAAAGCAGATGCCCTGCGCGCCGTTGATGATTGCGGTGTTGATGCCGATCACCTCGCCCTTGGACGACACCAGCGGGCCACCGGAATTGCCGGGATTGAGCGCTGCGTCGGTCTGGATCACGTCCTCGATCGTGCGCCCGCTGACGGAGCGGATCGAGCGGCCGAGCGCCGACACCACGCCGGCGGTGACCGTCGATTCAAAGCCGAGCGGATTGCCGATCGCGACCACGAGCTGGCCGCGCCGCAAGGTCTTGGAGTTGCCGAGTGAGGCATAGGGCAGATCGCGCGCACCGTCGGCGCGCAGCAGCGCCAGATCGGTGTCGGGATCGACGCCGAGCACATGGGCATCGGTGTCAAAGCCCTCAGTGTCGCGCAGCCGGATCTCCTTGGACGATCCGACCACATGGCTGTTGGTCAGCACGAACCCGTCGGGCGAGATCACGATGCCCGAGCCGAGCCCGCCGCGCTCGCGCCCATTGCGCACCTTGGGTCCGGTTTCGACACGAACCACAGCGGGGCCGACGCGATCGGTGACGTCGATCACGGCATTGGAATAGGCATCCAGCAACGCCCGGTCATCGGTTTGAGCAGCATCAGCCGCCCGCGATGACGGCGTGTCAGCGGCGGTATCGGAGGTAAAATCCAGCATGGCGAGAGTCCTTTGGTCCCCTCAGATGGTGACCTGCTCCCGCCGCCGCAAGTGGTTACGCCTGCACCTGCCCGATCGGCTAGGTCGCCCCGCGCAGCGTGCCGCCGCGCGCCTTGACCGGATCGAGCAGCGACCAGTCGCCGTCCGGCAGCACGTAGCCCTTCGGGAACGGCGCGCGCAGCTCGAGCCCGAGCGAGCGCAGCACGCGGTCGTCGCGGTAGTAGCATTGCAGCACGACGCGGACGAGCGTGGCTGCGGCGGCGCCACCACGGCTCCGAAACTCCAGCGCGACCGTATCGCGCCTGGCCTCGTCGAGCTCGGCAAGCGGCTTGCCCGCAAGCTGAGCCAGATGATCCAGCGCCTGCGCGACCAGCGCGGTGTCGCGGCCGAGCGTTGCCAGCATGTCAGCCTGGATCACGGCATCATCAGCCCCCGGCACCTTGTACTCTTCACTGGCGGGCACGATCATCGCGGCGACGGTGCGCAGATCGGCGCGCTGGGCTGCGGTCAGTTGTTTTGCATCGGACATGTCGGTCTCAATCGAACAGATTGGCGAGGCGCTGCTTCATCTGGTCGGCGATGTAGAGCGCGAGGGCCTGGATGGTGGAGGTCGGATTCACGCCGCCCGAGGTGACGAAGATGCTGCCGTCGACGATGAACAGGTTCTTCACGTCGTGCGAGCGGCCCCATTCGTTGACCACGGAGCGTGCGGGATCGGTGCCCATCCGCGCGGTGCCGAGCAGATGCCAGCCGCCCCAGGGGATCGGCGCATTGACGCAAAGGTCGGTGGCGCCGGCGGCTTCGAGAACTTCGCGGCCGCGCGCCAGTGCATGGTCCATCATCTTGCGGCTGTTCTCGCTGATCGTGTAGTCGATCCGCGGTGCCGGAATGCCGTGGCTGTCCTTGCGCACCGGATCGAGTGTGACGCGGTTGTGCTCTTCCGGCAGATCCTCGCAGATCGCCGAGAAGCCGAGCCGATGACCGTTCAACTTGCGGAAAACGCGGTGATGATCCTTGCCCCAGGGCAAGATGCCCTTCTGCTCGCTCGACACGGCCTCGAACACCGGTCCCGCCCCGCGGACGAACTGGACACCATAGCCGCGGACGAAGCCGCGCGAGAGGTCCGTGTCATACCACTCCTTGCTCCACAGGCAGGTCGGCGGCGCGCGGTTGGAATCGGTCGGCCCGGCGACATAGCCGTAGATCTGCGCATAGGGATGGAACATCAGGTTCTTGCCGACCAGGCCGGACGAGTTCGCCAGGCCGTTCGGGAATTTCCCCGACACCGAATTGAGCAACAGCCGCGGCGTGCCGACGCCGTTGCAGGCGACGATGACGACCTCGGCCGGCTGGAATTGCTCGACGCCGTCCTTGTCGTAATAGACGACGCCGGAGGCCATGCCATGCTCGTTGGTCAGGATCTCGCGCACCCGGCAATGCGTCTTGACCTCGACCCCGGCGCGGATCGCGTGCGGCCAGTAGGTAATGTCGGTCGAGGACTTGGCGCCCTGCGCGCAGGCCGGCGTGCAATGGCCGAGATTGATGCAGCGCGCCCTGCCCTCGTAATCCGTCGTCGCAACCGTCGTGTCCGACGGCCACCAGTGCCAACCGAGCTCGTTCATCGCCTTGCCTATCATCGGGCCGGACAGGCCGAGCGGCTGCGGCGGCATCGGCGGATGCGACAGCGGCGACAGCGGATCGCCGGACAGGCCCGACGTGCCCATCATGCGATCGTTCTCCTCGAAGAACGGCGTCAGTGCGTCGTAATCGATCGGCCAGTCGTCGGCGACGCCGTCGAGCGTCCTGACCTTGAAGTCGGAGGGGTGCAGCCGCGGCCAATGCGCGGTGTACATCACGGTCGAGCCGCCGACGGCGTTGAAGTTGACGACCTTGATCGGCGAATTGTCGTCGTTGATCGGATAGTCCTCCGGCCGCTTGCGGATGTTGGGGCTGGACGACCACTCGCCGTAGAATTTCGCCTCCCAGTCACGCCCGGTGCTCGGATACTCGGCAGGGTTCATCCAGCCGCCCTGATCGAGGCAGAGGATATGCATCTTGGTGTCGGCGAGGCTCCACGCTATCGCGGCACCGGAGGCGCCGGCGCCGATGATCAGGACGTCAACGGGATCGTTCTTCATTCTTGTTTCCTGGTATTGCCTTCATCGTCATTGCGAGGAGCGACAGCGACGAAGCAATCCATCTCTCCACTTGTGGCTCCATGGATTGCTTCGCTTCGCTCGCAATGACGGGGTGATGCGGCTCAATTCACGATTCTCACCGGCAAGCTTCGTATACCGCGGATGAAATTGGAATAGAGCCTTTGCGGCGGGCCCATCAGCTCAAAACGCAGATCGCGCGCCAACACCTCCTCCCAGAGGATACGCAATTGCTGTTCGGCGAGGCGATCGCCGACGCAGCGGTGGACACCGGCGCCGAAGGCGAGATGCTGGCGCGGCTTGGCGCGGTCGATGATGAACTCGTCGGCCCGCTCGATCTTGTCCTCGTCGCGGTTGCCGGAGATGTACCACATCACGACCTTGTCGCCCTTCCTGATGTGGCGGCCGGCGAGCTCGACGTCGTTGCGCGCGGTGCGGCGCATGTGCAGCACCGGCGTGTGGTAACGGATGGTCTCGGAGACGAGGTTCGGGATCAGCTCGCGCCGGGCGCGGACCAGCTCGAATTGCTCGGGGCTTTCCACCAGCGCCATCAGCCCGGCCGACATCGAATTCCGCGTCGTGTCGTTGCCGCCGACGATCAGGAGCCCGATGGTGCCGATGAACTCGCGCGGCTCCAGATTCCGCGTCGCTTCCGAATGCGCCAGCATCGAGATCAAATCGAAGGTCGGCGGCGCATCGACCCGCGCGTCCCATAGCTTGCGGAAATATTCTCCCATCTTGATCAGCTCGGCGGTGCGTTCAGCCTCCGAATGCACCACCGCGTCGGGGGACTCGATATTGGCGATTGCGACATCCGACCACCAGGTCAGCTTGGCGCGGTCTTCTGCGGGAAAGTCGAACAGCGTCGCCAGCATCATGTTGGTGAGGTCGACTGAGACCCGCTCGGCCCAGTCGAAGGTCTCGTTGCGCGGCAGCGCGTCGAGTACGGCCGCGGTGCGCTGGCGGATCAGCGCATCGAAATTGGCGAGGTTCGACGGCGCCACGATCGGCGCGACCGTGCGGCGCTGCGCCGGGTGGCCCGGCGGGTCCATGCGGATAAAGCTCGGCCGCTCCTGTCCTTTCGGCTGGTCAGCGACCTGGATACCGCCGAGTTCGGAGGCCGAGGAATAGTTCTGATGATCCAGCTCGACCGCGAAGATGTCGTCGTAGCGCGTTACCGACCAATACGGGCCGTAAGGTGAAGCCTCGCAATAATGCACGGGGTCGTCGCGGCGGAGCTGCGCGAACAGCGGCCGCCAGGTATCGTCCTGATAGAGCCGGGGGTTACTGACATCTATCGACGTCGGCCTGCGCAGCGCCTCTCCCATCGCCTCACTCCCGCTGGTTCCGTCGCCGCTTGGCGGGCGATCGTCTTGTCGGGCCGACGATAGCGGGTATCTCGCGGCCGAGTAAAGCCGCGGAACGGACAGTCCGCCGCGCGGAATGCGCGCAGGCCGGCGCACCCGGCAAATCGCGATAGCTGCCCCGCTGCTCGATGTTTGTCGGCGGCGGTCAGACCGGTTAGCCTTGCGCGCAATCAACGGATCAGGGAGCGACGACAGGTGGCCGCAACGCGCCAGGACAACAGCCCCGAGAAGGCCGCGCTGGACTACGACGTCATCATCATCGGCGCCGGCCTGTCCGGCATGTACCAGCTCTACCGGCTGCGCGAACTCGGCCTCTCGGCGCGAGTGTTCGAGGCCGGCACCGGCGTCGGCGGCACCTGGTACTGGAACCGCTATCCCGGCGCACGCTTCGATTCCGAAAGCTACTCTTACGGCTATTCGTTCTCGAAGGAGCTGCTCGCGGAATGGGAGTGGTCGGAGCATTTCGCCGGCCAGCCCGAAACCTTGCGCTACTGCAACTATGTCGCCGACAAGTTCGACCTGCGCCGCGACATCCAGTTCGAGAGCCGCATCACGTCCGCGATCTACCAGGACGACGCGCGAAGCTGGCAGGTCACGCTGGAGGACGGCGTCCGCCGCTCCTGCCGATTCCTGATCACCGCGATCGGCCCGTTGTCGACCCCGACCCTGCCGCGCATCGAGGGCCGCGACGATTTCAAGGGGCAATCCTTCCACACCGCGCGCTGGCCGAAGGAGAAGGTGGATTTCGCCGGCAAGCGCGTCGCCGTGATCGGTACCGGCGCGACCGGTATCCAGACCATCCAGACCATCGCCGGCGAGGTCGGCCACCTCACCGTGTTCCAGCGCACCGCCAACTGGGCCGCGCCGCTGCACAACGGCAAGATCGACGCCGAGACGCAAGCCAGGATCAAGGCCGGCTATCCCGAGATTTTTGCACGCTGCAAGGAGACCTTCGCCTGCTTCGTGCATACGCCTGACCCGCGCGGCGCGTTCGAGGTCAGCGACGCCGAGCGCGAGGCGTTCTACGAGAAGCTCTATGGCGAGCGCGGCTTCGGCATCTGGCAGGGTAACTTTAGGGATATCCTGATCGACCGTGCGGCGAATGCGACGATCAGCGATTTCGTCGCGCGCAAGATCCGCGAGCGTGTCAAGGATCCCAGGGTTGCCGAGATGCTGATCCCGACGAACCACGGTTTTGGCACGCGGCGGCTGCCGCTCGAGACCTTCTATTACGAGGTCTACAACCGCGACAATGTCGAGCTGGTCGATCTGAAGGCGACGCCGATCGAGCGGATCACGCCCGAGGGTATCCGCACCACCGAGAAGGACTACGCCTTCGACATCATCATCTTTGCCACCGGCTTCGATGCCATCACCGGGAGCTTCGACAACATCGATCTTCGCGGCGCGCACGGCGCGCGGCTGAGGGAGAAGTGGACGCACGGCCCGGAAACCTATCTCGGACTGATGGTCGACGGCTTCCCCAACATGATGATGCTGATGGGCCCGCACACCGCGCTCGGCAACATTCCGCGCAGCATCGAATACAGCGTCGACTGGGTTACCGGGCTGATCCGCTTCGCCCAGGAGAGAGGCCTGACCTTACTCGACGCCACGCCCGAAGGCACCGCCGACTGGACCGATCACGTCAAGGCGCTCGGTGTCGGGCTCTTGTCCAACGAGGTCGATTCCTGGATGACCGGCATCAACCGCAACGTCGACGGCAAGCAGACCCGCATCGTCGCCCGCTACAGCGGCAGCGCGCCGGCCTATCGCGCGCGGTGCGACGAGGTGGCGGCGAAGGGGTATGCGGAGTTGAGGTTGGGGTAGCGCGTATTGAGGCGAGGCGCGAGCCACACCCACCGGCGTCGTCCCGGCGAAGGCCGGGACCATAACCACAGGGTTGGGTTGTTAAAGGAGGCCGTGGCCCCAGCGCCGTGCAACAATGACCATCGGTGGTTATGGGTCCCGGCCTTCGCCGGGACGACACCGAGTTTGATGCACGATCCGCTAACCCACCCTACGCAGCCTCACCACGCATCAATGCACGGCCGCTTGCGGTGCGTGCGCGGCTCCGGCTTCGGTACCGAGCGGAGGCCGGCCATGATCCAATACCTGGTGTCGGCGGGGTCGATCACCTCGTCGATCTCGAGCACCGAGGCGATCGAGACCGCCTTGCCGTTGGCGTAGAGCTCGGCGACCTTGGTCTGGAAATACTTCTCGCGCTCGACCGGGTCTTCGATCGCCTCCATCTCCTTGCGGAAGCCGAGACGGACATAGCCCTCCAGGCCCATACCGCCGAACTCGCCGGTCGGCCACGCCACCGTGAAGAACGAGGCGTGGAAGCCGCCGCCGATCATCGATTGCGCCCCTAAGCCGTAGCCCTTGCGCAGCACGACGCCGAACAGCGGCACCGTGATGCTGGCGCCGGTGACGAACATCCGTGCGACGTGACGCACGATCGCGGTCTTCTCGGCCTCCGGCCCGACCATGAAGCCCGGCGTGTCGCACAGCGAGACGATCGGGATGTCGAAGGCGTCGCACAGCTGCATGAAGCGCGCGGCCTTGTCGCCGGCGGCAGCGTCGATCGCGCCGCCGAGATGCTTTGGATTGTTGGCGATCAGGCCGAACGGCTTGCCTTCGATGCGGATGAAGGCCGTGATCATGCCGACGCCGAAATCGCGCCGGATCTCCAGCACCGAGCCCTCGTCGGCCATCAGGTCGATCACATTGCGGATGTCGTAGACCCGCAGGCGATTTTCCGGGATCGCCCGGCGCAGCAGCCGCTGGTCCGGCGCTTTCCAGTCCTGCACCGCGCCCTGGAAGTAGGACAGGTATTTCTGCGCGACCGCCGTCGCCTCTTCCTCGTCCTCGACCAGGATGTCGATCACGCCGTTCGGCGACTGGAACGAGACAGGGCCGACCTCGGCCGGATGATAGACGCCGAGCCCGCCGCCCTCGATCATCGCCGGACCGCCCATGCCGATCGAGGCGTTTTTCGTCGCGATGATGACGTCGCAGACGCCGAGCATCGCGGCGTTGCCGGCGAAGCAATAGCCCGAGACCACACCGACCACGGGCACGAGGCCGGAGAGTTTTGCGAATTGCACAAAGGACGGGCCGTCGAGACCGGTCATGCCGAGCCGGTCGGTATCGCCGGGCCGGCCCCCGCCGCCCTCGGCATAGAACACCAGCGGCATGCGCCACTGCTCGGCGAGGCCGAGCATGCGGTCGATCTTCTTGTGGTTCATATGGCCTTGCGTGCCGGCGAGCACAGTGTAGTCGTAGGAGATCACCATGCAGCGCGCGCCATCGGCGCCAAAGTCCTTGGCGTTCACGGTGGCAACGCCCGCAATCAGGCCGTCGGCCGGCGTGTTCTTGATGAGGTCCTCGACCTTGCGGCGGCGGCGCTGTGCCGCGATCGCAAGCGAGCCGTATTCGACGAACGAGCCCTCATCGACCAGCTGCGCGATGTTCTCGCGCGCGGTGCGCTGGTTGGTCTTGCGGCGGCGCTCCACCGACGCCGGACGGTTCTCGTCCAGCGTGATCGCCTTGCGCGCGATCAGTTCGCCCAAATCAGGACGGATGTGATCGAGATCGATCGCGGCCTCTTCCGCCGCGGTATGGCCGTCGACCTCGGCGGGTTCAAGGAACAGGATCGGCTCGCCATGCATCAGGGTGACGCCGGGACCGCCCGCGATCTTCGTCACCCGGCCGCCATGCGGTGCCGTGACGAGATGCTCCATCTTCATCGATTCCAGCACCGCGATCTGCTGGCCGGGACGGACCAGATCGCCCTCCGCGACCTCGATCGCCACGATGGTGCCCTGCAACGGCGCCGGCACGGGCAGCGATCCCTCGGGCGCCGCTTCGATGGCGATGGACTTGTTCGTGGCCGCCTCGCTCACCTCGATCAACGGCGCCGCGAGATCGCTGGCTGCCCCGACCAGCGCCGCGACATGGGTATCGATGAAGTTGGTGCTGATCTTGTTCCGCGCAAAACTCTGATGCGCCAGGATCGCGCCGAGGAACGGGATGTTGGTGGCGACCCCGCCGATGCGAAACTCGCGCAAGGTGCGCGATGCCTTGTGCACCACGTCGGTCCATTTCAGACTCGGCGAATGCACGATGACTTTTGCCAGCAGCGAGTCGAACGCGGCGCTGGTGCGGTAGCCGGAATAGCCGAACGTATCGACGCGGACGCCGGGGCCCGACGGCAGATCGAACACGCTGAGCGTGCCGCCGGTCGGCTTCGTCACGCCCGTCTCGTCCATCACCTCCATGTTGACGCGGAGCTGCATGGCGTAGCCGCGCGGCAGCGGCACCGCCGCCTGCGCTAGCCCAAGCGAGGCGAGCGTGGCGCCCGCGGCGACGGCGAGCTGCGCGCGCACGAGGTCGATGCCGAGCACCGCCTCGGTGACGGTGTGCTCGACCTGAAGCCTCGGATTGGCCTCGATGAAGGCGAAGGCGCCCTCGCCCTTACCTTCGTCTGCCTCGTCATCAACCAGGAATTCGAAGGTGCCGAGATTGTCGTAGCGCGCCGAGGAGGCGAGCTGCTTTGCGGCCTCGATGATGCGCGCGCGCAGGCTCTCGCTCAGCGACGGGCTCGGCGCCACCTCGATGAGCTTCTGGTTGCGGCGCTGGATGGTGCATTCGCGTTCCCAGAGATGGCTGATCGCGCCATGACGATCGCCGATGATCTGCACCTCGATATGGCGCGCTTTGCGGATCAGCCGCTCGACATAGACGGCGTCATTGCCGAACGCCGCCTTGGCCTCCGACTGGCAGCGCGCATAGGCTTCATCCAGCTTGGCCAGGTCCTCGACCACGCGCATGCCGCGCCCGCCGCCGCCGGCGATCGCCTTGACCATCACGGCGGCATTGGCACCGAGCGAGGCGAAGAAGGCCTTTGCCTCGTCGAGCGTCGTTGCGCCCGAGGTGCCGGCAATGATCGGCACGCCGCACTTTTTGGCCAGCGCCTTCGCCTTGGCCTTGTCGCCGAACAGATCGAGCGCCTCCGGCGACGGGCCGACGAAGGTGATCTTCTCCTCGGCGCAGCGCCGCGCCAGCTGGGTATTCTCGCTGAGGAAGCCGTAGCCCGGATGCAGCGCGTCGCAACCCGTGGCCTTGGCCGCCGCAATCACCGCCTCGATGTCGAGATACGCCCGCGCGCCGCGGCCGGGGATCTCGTGGCTTGCATCGGCGGATCGGACATGCAGCGAGGCGGCATCGTCGGCGGGATAGATCGCGACCGTCGCGATGCCGCTCTCCGCCGCGGCGCGGGCAATGCGGATCGCGATCTCACCGCGGTTGGCAATCAGCAATTTCTTGAACGACATGATCATTCCACCAAAGGTCAACGATCCTTCATGGTCGGATCGAGCACGACACGCAAGGATTCCCCAAGCGCATTGAACGCCAGGGAGACGACGAGAATGGCGAGGCCCGGCGCATACATCTGCTCCGGGGCGATTTCCATATATTGATAGGCGCGCGCCAGCATGGCGCCCCAGCTCGGGTCCGGCGGCTGGATGCCGAGGCCGAGGAACGACAGGCTGGCCTCGGCCAGCAGCGCCGCGGCGAGCAGCAGCGTCACCTGCACGATGACCGGCTGCAGCGTATTCGGAAGCACGTGGCGCCACAGCACGTGCCAGGTCGGCGCGCCAAAGCCCCTCGACGCGTCGACATAGAGCTCCTGCCGCACGATCAGCGTGCGGGCGCGGACGATGCGCGCCAGCGCCGGGAACATCGTGATGCCGATCGCGATCATGCCGTTGGTCAGGCCGATGCCGAGCGCACCGGTGACCGCGATCGCCAGCACGATGGCGGGGAACGACAGGAAGGTGTCGATGATGCGGCTGATGATGTCGTCGATCCAGCCGCCGAAATAGCCGGCGATCAGGCCGACCGGCAGCCCGATCAGAACCGCGACGCCGACCGCGAGCAGGCTGGCATAGACGGTCGCCGGTGCACCGTAGATCAGGCGGGAGAAGATGTCGCGGCCGAGGTCGTCGGTGCCGAGCAGATGCAGCGGCCCCGGCGGCGCCAGCATGTTGTTGACGTCCTGCGCGGTCGGCGCATAGGGCGCGATCCAGGGCGCGCCGATTGCCACGACAACCAGCACCGCCAGCACCAGGATCGACAGCGCAGCGCGCAGATCGCCGGCCAGCCAGCGCAGGAAACGCCGAAGCCGGGTCGGCTTTGCGGGCATCTTCAGCGGAGCGAGCGCGGTGTCGGTCATTGCTCGATCCTCGGATCGACCGCGGCACACAGCAGGTCGGCAATCAGATTGACCGCGATCACGACGACCACCATGGTGAAGACGACGCCTTGCACAATCGGGAAATCGCGCTGGATCGCGCCGCGCACGATCAGGCTGCCGAGGCCGGGAATGGCGAACACCGCCTCGATCACGACGGTCGCCGCCAGCATGCGGTTGACCAGCAGGCTGATGATCGTGAGCAGATTGACGCCGACATTCCTCAGGCCGTGCTGCCAAAGAATCCGCGACATCGACAGCCCCTTGGCATGCAGCGTGCGGACATATTGCGAGGACAGCACCTCCAGCAACGCGCCACGCAGCTGGCGCGCGACCTCGGCCATGCCGTAGGCCGCGATCGCGACGGCCGGCAGCAGCGCGTGCCGGACCGCATCGATCGGCGAGACGCTGAAGGATTTTGCGCCGGTTGCCGGCAGCCAGTTCAGCTTCAGCGAGAACTCCGCCACCAGGATCATCGCGAGCCAGAAGCCAGGCACCGCGACGCCGAGCGACGCAATCATGCTGATCAGCTTGTCGACCCAGCCGTTCGGCTTGATCGCGGCCATCACGCCCATCGGAATGCCGGTGACCAGCGCCAGCACCAGCGCGATCACGACGATCAAGAGTGTGTTCGGGAAGGCGCGGCCGATCGAAACCGCGACCTTCTCGCCGGTCAGAAGCGACTGCGAGAGATCGCCCTGCGCGACATGACCGAGCCAGGCGCCGTATTGCACCAGGAACGGCCGGTCGAGGCCGTAGATCTGCCTGATCTCGGTGATCCGTGCATCGGTCGCGTTGTCGCCCGCCAGGGTCACGGCGATGTCGCCGGGCACCAGCTTGAGCAGCGCAAACACCATGAAGGTCGCGAGCAGGATCACCGGCAGCGCCTGCAACAGGCGGCTGCCGATGACCTTGACTGGTGACCGTCGTGCCATGGTTCAGCCTTCGAGCCAGACGTCGTCGTATTTCGGCTTGCCGAGCAGATTGGGCCGATAGCCCTGCACCTTCTTGTTCATGGCAACCAGCTCGAACTGGAACGCCAGCGGCACAACCAGGGCGTTCTCCATCACCAGCCGCTGTACGGTGGCGAAGGCCTTGCGCCTGACCTCGATATCTTCCGACGCGCGCGAGTCCTTGATCGCCGCCTCGAGCTCGGGCGGCACCGGCGCACGGCCGCCATTGTAATAGGCGTCCTTGGTGAACATCAGCGAGTAGGTCAGGCTTGGATCGGGCCGCCCGGTCCAGGCCGACAGCAACCCGGCCCCTTTCTTTTCCGGACCGAAGAAGGCGGCCGAGGCTTCCGCGACCGTACCGTTGACGAAGCGCACGGTGATGCCGGCCTTCCGCAACTGCTCGATCAAGATCTCCTCGCGCTGCACCGAGTCCTGATCGGTGTAACCGCCGATCTCGATCGGGGTGCCCTCCTTGAAGCCGGCCTCGGCGAGCAGCTTGCGCGCCTTGTCGGGATCGTAGGGATAGAGCTTTGCGACCTCGGCATCATAGGCCCAGTGCGCCTTCGGCAGGTTCATGTAGGCCGGCTCGGCTAACCCGGCGAGCGCGGCCTTGACGAAGGCCTCGCGATCGATCGCAAAGTTCAGCGCCTGGCGGACCTTGATGTTGTCGAACGGCGGCTTGGCCCAGTTCAGGAAGATCTGGAACACATAGAGCGTCGGGCCATGCACGACCTTGACGCTGGAAGCACGCTCGATGATCGCCTTCTGCCGCGGCGGCAATTGATAGATCAGATCGTTCTGCCCGGCGGTAACCGAGCGCGCGCCGGTGGTCAGCTCCGGAATGATCGAGATCTCGATCGCATCGGGATACGGCCGGTCCGGCTTCCAGTATTTCTCGTTGCGCTTGACCACGATCTTTTCTCCGTCGGCCCAGCTCACAAACGCATAGGCGCCGGCGCCGACCGGCTTGCGCGTCACGACGCCGCCCTCGGCCGCCTTCAGCGCCGTCGGCGACACCATCATGCCGGCGCGATCGGAGAGGATGCCCGGCAGCGCCGTATCCGGCGTCTTCAGCTTCAAGGTCACCTGCTGAGGCCCGGTGACTTCGACCGCCTCCACCGACAGCAGATCGGCCTTGATGTTCGACTTGGCATCGCTCCGGTTGCGATCGAGGTTGAACTTGACGGCTTCGGCATCGAGCGGCGTGCCGTCATGGAAGGTGACGCCTGAGCGGATGTTGAGCACCAGCGTGTTCGGATCGGTGAACTTCCAGCTCTCGGCAAGCCCCGGCTTCGGCTTCAGCGTCTCGAATTCCCATTCGGTCAGCGTGTCGTACATCGTGAACAGGAAGGCGTGATCTGAACCGGCGCCGCCGGTTGCCGGATCGAGGCTCGACGGATTGGCCGGCGCTGAGATCCGCAAGGTGCCGCCCCTCTTCGGCGTGCCTTGCGCGAACGCGCGGCCGCCGAGCGTGGTGCTGGCGAGTGCGCCCGAGATCAGCGCCATGGCCCCGCGTCGTGTCGTCATCGTCATGGCGTTGTCTCCGGTATGTTTGGCGAAAAATTCGGGTGGTCGGCGAAATGGCAGGCCACCCAGTGATCGGGCTTCAGCTCGCGCCACTCCGGCACACGCTCGGTGCAGAGCGGCTGCGCGTGCGGGCAGCGGGTGCGGAACCGGCATCCCGACGGCGGATCGATTGGGCTCGGCACCTCGCCCTGCAGCACGATCCGCTGCGCCTCGCGCATCGTCGACGGCAACGGCCGCGGCTCGGCCGACAACAGCGCAATGGTGTAGGGATGCAGCGGCCGCTCGGCGACCTCTTCGGTCGGCCCGAGCTCGACGAACTGGCCGAGATACATCACCGCGACGCGCTCGCTGATATGCGAGACCACCGCGAGATCGTGGGTGATGAAGACATAGGTCAGCCCGAGATCGCGCTGCAGATCGGCAAACAGGTTGAGCACGTCGCCGCGGATCGACATGTCGAGCGCGGCCACCACCTCGTCGCAGACGATCAGTTTCGGCTTCAACGTCAGCGCGCGGGCGATCACCACGCGCTGCTTCTGGCCGCCGGACAGTTGATGCGGATAGCGCTCGCCGAACTCCTGCGGCAGGCCGACGCGCTCCAGTGCCTCCCGCGCCTGCCGCTCGCGCTCGGCACGGCTGCCCACATGCGCGAGCTCCAGCGGCTCCAGGACCGAGCTCAGAATCGTCATGCGCGGATTCAGCGCAGCATTCGGATCCTGGAAGATGATCTGGTAGTCGCGGCGATGGCTTTGGAATTTTTGGCGCGACAGCGCCGTCGGGTCGATGCCGTCATGCAGGATGGCGCCGGCACTGGGATTGAGCAGAAACACCAGCGCGCGGCCGATCGTGGTCTTGCCCGAGCCGGATTCGCCGATGATGCCGAAAGTCTCGCCGCGCCGGACGTCGAAATTGACGCCATCGACCGCCTTCACGGTGGCGCGGCGGTCCGAGGTCTGGAAGCGGACCTGGAGATCGCGCACCGAGACGATGGGTTCGCGGCGGGGCTCGGCTGTAGCTGCGGTCATTGCGTCGCGACCTTCGCAGCCGCCGGCGCATCGGGCGGATGCAGGGCGCCCGGCAGATTGAGCTCGGCAAAGCGCCAGCAGCGCACCTTGCGGCCGCCGCCGGCGTCCTGCAGCGTCTGCTCCGCCTCGCAGCCCTTGGCCGCATGCGCGCAGCGGGCGCGGAAGCGGCAGCCGGCCGGCATCTCGGCGATCGACGGCACCCGGCCCGGGATCGACGGCAGACGGCCATGGCGCGGGCTCAAATGCGGCAGCGAGCGCAAGAGCCCCGACGTATAGGGATGCAGCGGCCGCACCAGTGCCTCGTCGACGGTGGCGTCCTCGATCACCTCGCCAGCATACATCGTGATCATCCGCGTGCAGGTCTCGGCGACGACGCCGAGATCGTGGGTGATCAGCATCAGCGCGGTCTTCGAGGTCTCGCTGATGTCGCGCAGCAACTCTAGGATTTGCGCCTGCACGGTGACGTCGAGTGCGGTGGTCGGCTCGTCGGCGATCAGGAGCTGCGGGCCGCAAATCAGGCTTGCGGCGATCATCACACGCTGGCGCATGCCGCCGGAGAGTTGGTGCGGATAGTCGTCGATGCGCCGCTCGGGAGACGCGATGCCGACACGGCGCAGCATCTCGAGCGTCTTGGCGCGGGCTTCCTCGTAGCTGACATCGGTGTGGACGCGCAGCGTTTCCGCGATCTGGTGACCGACGGTGAAGACCGGATCGAGCGCGCTCATCGGCTCCTGGAAGATCATCGCGATCCGCTTGCCCCGGATCGCCCGCATCTGCCGCGCACTGCAGGAGGCGAGATCGGTGCCGTCGAACAGGATCTTGCCGTCGAGCCCGGCAAAGTTGCCCGGCAGCAGCCGCAGAATCGACAGGCCGGTGATGGTCTTGCCGCAGCCGCTCTCGCCGACGATGCCGACCCGCTCGCCCGGCGCGATGTCGAAATCGATCCGGCGCGTCGCCTGCCAGATGCCCTGCGCGGTCTTGAAGCGGATGCCGAGCCCGCGCACGGACAGCAGCGGCGGCGCGCCGTCGCGCGCAACGTCCGTCCTGCGCTGTGCCGGTGGCCCTGCTGCCATCAGCCCGCCGCCCGCTTCTTCTCTTTCACCAGCTGCTCCTCCATCAGCATCTCGGTGCCGATGATGCCTTCGCGGGTGAGCTCCTCCAGCTCGGCGTCGGAGAGGCCGAGCATGCCGGACAGGATCTCGCGATTGTGCTCGCCGAGCGTCGGCGGCACCGAGCGGATCGCGAACGGCGCATCGCCCTCGCGGAACGGCATCGACGGCTGCGGATGTTTACCGATGAAAGCACGGTCGACCTGCTGGATGAAACCGCGGGCGTGGAGCTGCGGGTCATCAAGAAGATCGATCGGCAGCCGCGCGACGCCGGAGGCGACACCGGCAGCTTGCAGCGCGGCCATCGCCTCATCGGGATCGCGTGCCGAAGTCCAGGCCGTGATCGCCGCCTCGATCTCGGCCTCGATGGCGCGGCGGCTCGCGTCCGTCTTGAGCGTCGCGTCCGCAGCCCAGTCCTCGCGGCCGAGCAGCCGCGCGAGTCTTGGCCACATCGCGTCGTCGGATACAGCGACCACGATCCAGTTGTCCTCGCCGTCGCAACGAAAGCAGCCATGCGGCACGAAATCAGGATGGCGGTTGCCATATTTCGCAGGCTGCTTGCCGTCGATCGAATGCGCCACGATCCATGGTGCCGCGAACGGCATCATGCACTCGATCTGCGCGAGATCGATGAACTGGCCCTGCCCCGTCAGCCTGGCGTGGATCAGCGCGGTCAGCACCGCGGCAGCGCCGTTGAGGCCGCCGACGGCATCGCCGAACGCGGTGTGGCTCATCACAGGCGGGCCGTCGCGATCACCGACCACGCTGGGCAAGCCGGAGCCCTGCTCCAATGTCGAGCCGTAAGCGCGGCAGTCGCGATGCGCGCTGCCGGTACCGAACGCCGACATCGACATCATCACGAGCTTCGGATTGATCTTGCTCAGCACGTCGTAGCCGAGCCCGAGCTTCGGCAGCACCTCGACCGAGTAATTGTCGACCACGAGGTCGGCATCGGCGAGCAGGCGTTTTGCCAGCGCGAGCCCCTTCGGCCGGGTCAGATCGAGCGTGATGCCGCGCTTGTTGCGGTTCATGATGCAGTAGCGCACCGACTTCTCGTACATCTGCTCCCGCACATAGGCCGGGCGGCGGTCGACGCCGCGCCACCAGTCCGGATACTGGGTCGCCTCGATCTTGATGACGTCGGCGCCGAGATCCGCGAGCGTGCGGGTGCAGATCGGCCCGGCCCAGCCCATCGAGAAATCGACCACGCGGATGCCCTCGAGCGGCAGGCGATCGGTCGGAGCCGGCTTCGGCGCCGGCACACGCGGCGCGGCATCGCGCCTCGCCTGCTGCTCGCCGAGATCAGGCACGCGGCCACCGCGAAGTGGCGGCGTCCCCGTCAGCCGCTGCATCGTGCCTGCGGAAGAACCGGTCTCGTCGCCGACCGTGATCGGGACAATCGCACCGCGGACGCGCTTCTCTTCATCGGCGATGAGATCCGCGATCTCCGGCACCGGCACGATCGGGATCTTGCGCTTGAGACCCTCCGCGAACCAGTCCTGCGCGGTGCGCTGTTTCAGCTTCGGCAGGATCTTGCCTTCGATCTCGGCGACGCGCTGCAGCCGGTCGACACCCATGACCAATGTCGGATCGTCGCGCAGATCGGTGAGCCCGAGCATCTCGCAGAACGCACGCCACTGCGCCGGGGTCACCGTGGTGACACCGAGCCAGCCTTGTTTGGTCTCGTAGATGCCGACCGGAAAGGTCGGCCAGAACCGGTTGACGCCGATCCGCCGCATGATGTCGCCGCGCTGGAACGCCTCGAACATGATGTATTCGGTGACGGCGATCGAGGCCTCGAACAGGCTGAGATGGCTGTCGCGCCCGCGCCCATCCTGCATGCGGCCGAGCACCGACGAGGCCGCCGCGATGAAGCCCCACAGCCCGCCGAGAATCCCGGTCTGGAAATCCGGCGCATGCATCGGCGGTCCCTGCTCGGGTCCGACCAGCTTCACGAGCCCGGTGAGTGCACGGATCGTGGAATCGGTCGCAGCGAAATCGGCATAGGGACCGCGATCGCCGAACCAGGCGAGGTCGAGATGGATCAGGCCCGGATTGTTCCGCTTGATCGCATCGAGATCGATGCCGGGACAATTGGCCGCATCGATGCCACGCCCATCGAGCAGGATATCGCTGCCGGCAATCAACTCATGCAGGCGCGACGTGGCGCTCGCGTCGTTCCGGTCGAGCACGACACTCGATTTGTTGAAATTGAGGAACGCAAACCATGCGCTGTGCCCCTGCGGCGTCAGCGGCGCCGCGCGGCGAAGCGAATCGCCCGCCGGCGGCTCGATCTTCTGCACATCGGCGCCGAAATCAGCGAACAGCCGCGCGCAATAGCTCGTCGCCGCCGCACTTCCGATCTCGACTATCCGCAGATGCGACAACGTGCCCATCACGCTTCCTCGCGACAAATGACCAGCCGAGGCCATCGGCTGATTCAGTTTCTTGTTGCGTGAACTTGAAGCCGCGCCGACTGTGTGATGCAAGTGGAATTTTCTTCCACTTGACGGAATTCAAGCGATTGCCGCGGTACTTTGCAACGAGCGTGCGCTGAGGGTCTGCCGCCGTGCGGTTGACGCATTGCTCGATCCGCTATTGTGGTCTCTTCAACACCAACAAACGCCGGGCAGGAAACCATGAGCAAATCCACCACCATTAAAAGCGTCGAGACGCTCGCCTGCGATGCCGGCTGGCGGAATTATCATTTCGTCAAGGTGACGACCGCGGATGGGCTGGTCGGCTGGAGCGAATATGACGAGGGCTTTGGTGCGCCTGGCGTGACCGCCGCGATCGAGCGGCTGTCGGCGCGCGTGGTCGGCAAGAACGCAGTCGAGCACGAGCGCATCTATGTGGAACTGTTCGCCGCAACGCGCCCCGCCGCCGGCGGCGTGGTGGCGCTGGCGCTAGGTGCAATCGAGAACGCGCTGCTCGACGTCAAGGCCAAGGCGCTCGGCGTGCCCTGCTACGACCTGCTGGGCGGCAAGATCCGCGACCGCGTGCGGGTCTATTGGTCGCATTGCGCGACCTGGCGCATCAATCATCCGGATTGGTACAAGCCGGCTATCACCGATCTCGACGGCGTCAGGGCGATCGGGGCCGAGGTGCGCGAGAAGAAATTCTCGGCGATGAAGACCAACATCTTCGTCTACACCGACGGCAAGCCGCAAGGCTGGCGGCCCGGCTTCGGCGCGCCGTTCCAGCCCGAGATCAACGTCGACCGCACTGTGCTGCGCAATCTCTGCATGCATCTGGAGGCGATCCGCGACGGCGCGGGGCCGGATGTCGATCTCCTGCTCGACCTGAACTTCAACGCCAAGACCGAGGGTTATCTCAAGATTCTGCGCGCCATCGAGAAGATGGACATGTTCTGGGTCGAGATCGACACCTTCAATCCGCAGGCGCTCGGCTATATCCGCCGCCAGAGCCCGCACCCGATCTCGTCCTGCGAGACACTATTGGGCCTGCGCGAATTCCTGCCCTATTTCACCGAGCAGGCGATGGACGTCGCGATCATCGACACGCCGTGGAACGGCGTCTGGCAGTCGATGAAGATCGCCGCGGCCGCCGAGCATTTCGAGGTCAACGTCGCGCCGCATAATTTCTACGGTCACCTCTGCACCATGATGAACGCGCATTTCTGCGCCGCGGTGCCGAATCTGCGCATCATGGAGACCGACATCGATCGGCTGGCCTGGGACCACGAGCTGTTCACCCACGTGCCGGAGTTCGTCGACGACCATCTCGTGATTCCGGATCGCCCGGGCTGGGGCACCGAGCCGAACGAGGAAGGCCTGCGCGCCCATCCGCCGAAGAACAAGGGCGGGCTGCTGAATTATGGGCTGAAGAAGTAGGCGGTTACTTAGGGAGCCGAGTGCGGCACGGCCTAACCGTCATCCTGAGGAGCGCGTAGCGCGTCTCGAAGGATGCACGGCCACAGCCGGGCCGTCGACCCTTCGAGACGGCCGCTGCGCGGCCTCCTCAGGGTGACGGAGTTGGAGCGGCTGCGGTGCTCAATTATCCTCCCGCACCGGCGTGAACGCGCTCTCGATTACGTCGCCGATCGGTTGCCAGGCGTTGCCGTCGAACTGCACCAACCGCATCTGCTTGATCGGGCGGAAATCCTTCGGCCCGGTGTTGATCACGATCCCGGGCAGCGCGATCGGGCTCTGGTAGTCCTTCAGCGAGGCGGCCTGCCGCATGATGTTCTCGCGCGACAGGTCGCCGCCGCACTGGCGCAGCACCTGCGTCAGCGTGTCGGCGGCGGCATAGCCGAACACGGCGTAGATATCGTCCTTGTCGCCGTCGGGATAGTACTTGTCCATGAAGGCGTCCCACGCCTTGATCTGCGGATCGTTCTTCCAGGAGGCGTCGCCGGCATCCTTCAGGAACGAGGTCGAGATCACGCCGAGCGAATTCTGCAGGCCCGCCGGCCGCAACGCGCTGGCGATCGAGGCCGACGCGTTGTCGAGGATGAACACCGGGTGCCAGTCGAGGTCGGCGGCCACGCGGATCGCGCGCGCCGCGATCGCCGGCGCGCCGTCGAACACCAAAATGTCCGCGCCGGAGCCCTTCAGGACTCCGACCTGGTTCTGGATCGCGGTCTCCGATGCATCGAAGGCGAGATCGGCAACGATCATGCCCGCGGTATCGCCGAGCCCTTCCTGCAACCCCTTGAACAAATCGCGGCCGAACTGATCGTTCTGCCACAGCACCGCGATCTTGCGCGACGGGTAGGCCGCCTGGATGTAGTTGGCATAGATCCGCCCTTCGGCGCGGAAGGTCGGCTGCCAGCCCATGGTCCAGGGAAAGCTCTTCGGATGCGCCCACTCCTCGTCGCCGGAGGCAACGAACAGCTGCGGGATGTTCTTCTCGTTGAGATACTTTCGCACGGCGAGATTGCTCGGCGTGCCGAACGAGCCGAACATCAACAGCACGTCCTGCTTCTCGACGAGGTCGCGGGTCTGCTCCATCGCGGTCTTCGGATTGGAGCTGTCATCGACCGAGATGAATTTGACCTTGCGGCCGTTGATGCCGCCATGCTCGTTGATCATGTCGAAATAGGCCGCTTCCGCCCGCCCGATGGTCGCGAACGCGGCGAGCGGCCCGGTGTATGGCATGACATTGCCGACGCGGATGTCGCTGTCCGTCTTCGCTTCCGGCGCCTGCTGCGCACGCAACGGCGACGCCGCGAGAACAGCTGCGAGGACAAGAGATATCGAAAGCACGGTTTGTCGTTTTGTTTGCATCAACATCGCCACAAACGCCGGCAGCAGCCGGCGCTCCCTCCCGAGGACGCGACCTTATCGCCCAAGCCAATGCCGGGAAAATGAAATGTTGATGGCGGAGGCGAACCTCAGCGCAATGTTATGTCGAGCCAGCCCAGCGGGTTGACCGCGACACGATCGCCGCTGTCGACCAGAACCGTCGTGGTTTCGGCCTCAATGATCGCGGGACCGGCCAGCGTATGGCCCGGCTTGAGATCGTCGAGCGCATAGACCGGCACCTCGCGCCAGGCACCAAACCAGGCCTGCCGCTTGCCGCGCGGCGTGCAGGGTGCGACTGAGGCGGCCTCGCCGGCATCGCCGCCGCCGCGCGCCACCTTGCCGACCGCGGCGACGCGGGCGTTGACGAACACCACCTCCTGCCCGCGCGAGGCATAGGTGTAGAGTTCCTCGTGGCGGCGATGGAAGCGCTCCTCGATCTGCGCCACGAGATCCGCGGCGTCGAGATCGAGATCGCCGAGCGGCACGTCGATCTCGAACACCTGCTCGCCATAACGCATCTCGGCCGAGCGCTCGATCGCGATGTCGCCCTTGAACCAGTCGCGCAAACGGCCGGCCGCCTGCTCCTCCAGTCCGGCGAACAGCGCCCGCACTTCGTCCGCGGAAATGCGGCCGGTG
The DNA here is from genome assembly GCF_054063295.1 of Bradyrhizobium sp. USDA 3240. Classification (NCBI taxonomy): domain Bacteria; kingdom Pseudomonadati; phylum Pseudomonadota; class Alphaproteobacteria; order Hyphomicrobiales; family Nitrobacteraceae; genus Bradyrhizobium; species Bradyrhizobium sp. USDA 3240. The sequence goes on along the minus strand of NZ_JBSSGD010000002.1, from coordinate 6,877,438 downwards.
CCGTAATGGGTGCGGCTGACCTCATAGCGCAGATCGCTGGTCAGCATGCCCCAGGCCGACAGCACGGAGGCGACGGTCGGCACGATGATGCGCTTGATCTCGAGCTCGCGCGCAACTTCGGCCGCGTGCATGCCGGCCGCACCGCCGAAGCTGAGCAGCGCGAACTTTCTGGGATCGACGCCGCGGCGCAGCGTCATCAGGCGGATGCCGTCGGCCATCTTCAGATTGATCATCTTGTAGATGCCGGCGGCGGCCTCGATCCGCGACAGCTCGAGCGCCTTCGCGATCCGGTCGACCGCGGCTTCCGACGCCGCGCGATCGAGCGGTCGCGCGCCGCCCATGAAGGCCGCGGCATCGAGATAGCCGAGCACGACATTGGCGTCAGTGACGGTGGCAGCTAGACCGCCATTGCCGTAGCAGGCCGGGCCCGGCACCGAGCCCGCGCTCTCCGGCCCGACCCGCAAGGTGCGGCCGCCGTCGACGCCGGCAATCGAGCCGCCGCCCGCCGCAATGCTGGCGATGTCGAGGCTGCGCAGCGCGATGCGCTGGCCGGCCAGCATGCCGTCGGCCGACAGCGAGGCCTCGCCATCTGCGATCAGCGAGATGTCGGTCGAGGTGCCGCCCATGTCGAACGGCACGAGATCGGGAATCCCAAGCATCTCGGCGCAGCGGCGGCTACCGGAAATGCCGCCCGCCGGGCCCGACAGCACGGTGCCCGCGGCGAGCCGCGAGGCTTCCTCGACCGGCGCCATGCCGCCATGCGACAGCACGACGAACAGCGAGCCTTTGAAGCCGGCCTCATGCAGGCTTCGCTCGAGATTGGTGAGATAGCGCCGCACGGTCGGCTCGACATAGGCGTTCACGATCGTGGTCGAGACGCGCTCATATTCCTTGATCTGCGGCAGCACGTCGCTCGAGCGCGACACGCTGACGTCAGGCAGCTCCTTCGCCAGCCGCTCGACCGCGGCGAGCTCATGCGCCGGGTTGAGATAGGCGTGCAGGAAGCAGACCGCGACGGAGTTCGCAGCCGACCGTTTCACCTCGGCGATGACGTCGCCGAGCGCTGTGGCATCGAGCGCAACCGCCGCGCTGCCGTCGGCCTTCAGCCGTTCGCGTACGCCAAACCGTCGTTCGCGCGGCACAAGCGGCTCGGGCGGCGGCGTGCGCAGATCGTAGCGATCCGGCTTCAGCCCCTCGCGCATCTCGACGACATCGCGATGGCCCTCGGTGGTCAGCAGCGCGACCTTGGCGCCCTTGCGCTCTAACAACGCGTTGGTCGCAACCGTCGTGCCGTGCACGAGGCGATCGGTCGCGGCGAGCATCGCCGTGCGCGTGACGCCGAGGCGGCGCGCCAATTCCTCAAGCCCCGCCATGACGCCGACCGACTGATCGGCCGGCGTGGATGGTGATTTCGCAAACACAGTTCGCCCGGTTTGATCCGTTGCTACCAGGTCGGTGTAGGTGCCGCCGACGTCAACCCCAATCGTGTACATCGCTGCCCTATACCGCCTTCGAAACCAGACCTTGCGCGACGTCGCGCGCCCGCGCTTCCGCCGATCGCTTCTCCGATGGACCCCAGCCGCCCCCACCGGACGAGCGGATCTCGAGGCAGTCGCCGGGGCGCAGCTCGATGCCGACCTCCTTGGTCTTCAGCACGCGCGGCTCGCGGCCCTCAGACAGCAGCCGGTAGTGATGCGGCTCGCCGTCCTTGCCGCCGAGCATGCCGCACGGGCCGTGGCGCGCGCCGTCGCCGGCGGTGTTGCCCTTGGCGGACTTTGCCGTCTCCAGCACCATGTCGAGCGCGACGCCGAGCCCGCCGCGATGCTGGCCGTCGCCACCGGAATCCGGCCGGAATTCGTGCTGGCGGAAATGCAGGGGAAAGCGCACCTCGGCAACCTCGATGCTGCCGAATTTGAGACCGCCGACCGAGTGCCATTCGCCGATCGAGGAGTAGCCGTCACCGCCGGGCGACGCGCCGCCGCCGGGCCGCGCCTGGAACATGTGCCAGATGAAATTGCGTCCGTTGCGTGGATCCTCACCCTGGATCGCGATGCGGAACCGGCGGCCCCAGCCGCCCATCACGCGATCCGGACAGGAGGCCGACATCGCCTTGATGATGGCTTCGACGATTTCGTTGGAGGGATGGCTGGTGCACAGCGTCACCGGGCGGCCGGGATCGGCCCACACGATGGTGCCCTGCTTCGCCACCACCTTGAGCGGCCGCAGCGCGCCGGTGTTCTTCGGAATGTCGGCGTCGATCAGATAGGCAAAGGCCATCGCGACCGCGGCCTGCATGTTGGCATGCGAGGAGTTGACGAAGCTCGTCGACTGCGGATCGGAGCCGGTGAGATCGACCTCGATGTCGCTGCCCGTCTTGGTCACCTTGGCCGCGATCTTGATATCGGTGCGGCCATGGCCGTCATCGTCGAGCAGGGCTTCGCCGTAGAACACGCCGTCCTTCCAGGTCGACACCACGGCGCGGGTCTGCTGCTCGGTCGCGTCAAGGATGGCCTCGATGGCAGCTTCGACCGTCTCCGCGCCGAACTCGCTGAACAGTTTTGCGACGCGGCGCTCGCCGAGATGCGCGGCGCCCAGCATCGCCGCAAGGTCGCCGCGGAATTCCCGGGGGTTACGGATGTTGAGCGCCAGGAGGTCGAGCAGGTCCTCACGCGGCTTGCCGGCCTCGTAGAGCTTGATCGGCGGAATCCGAATGCCTTCCTGATAGATCTCGGTCGCGGCCGGATTATAGGCGCCATGGGTGGCACCGCCGATGTCGCTCTGATGGGCGCGCACGATGGTCCAGAGCAATCGCTTGCCGCCGTCGAACACCGGCACGAAGGCGGTGAGATCGGGCAGATGGCTGCCGCCCTGATAGGGATCGTTGAGCAGGATGACGTCGCCGGGCGCGACATCCTTGAAGCGTTCCTCGACCGCGAGCGTCGCCCAGGGCAAGGCGCCGACGTGAACCGGAATATGGTCGGCCTGCGCGATCAGCCGCCCGCCGGTGTCGCAGATCGCCAGCGAGAAATCGCGGCTGGAATTGAGGATCTGCGAATAGGAGGTGCGAAGCATGGCTTCGCCCATCTCCTTCACGATCGACGACAGGCGGTGCTGGACCACGGAACGGGTGATCGGATCGATCTTGGCGGACATTTTTGCCCTTGTGGGCGCATGGGATTGCGCAGAGAGGATCGCGGAACCGGTCGATCAGGACCGGAATTCCTTCTTATAGCCAGAGGCTTGCCATTCGCAAATCGGCCGGTTCGGCCGTAACGGGGTATTCCATCGATCAGCAAGTCGTGATCGACAAGAACCGACCTGGCGACGGAATAGAACTCACGCCACCGCGTCCCACCCATGCAAGCCGGCCCCAAGGCCCAAACGCCAAGGCCGGACCGCTCGGGCTTCCCCGACAACTCCCAGGGTGACGCAATGCTTCCTCGATTCCTCAAATCCGGCCTCGCGCCGCTCGGCGCGGCCGTCCTGCTCGCCGTTGCCGCGGCCGCGTTCGCACATGACGGCGATCATCATCCGGCCGAGAGCGCGCAGATGGCCGACGAGAGCGCCTTCCTCGCCGAGAACGATGCGGCGATGACCAAGATGATGAATGACATGGCCGCCAAGCCGAGCGGCGACATCGATCGCGATTTCGTCGCGATGATGACGCCGCACCACCAGGGCGCGATCGACATGGCCGTGATCGAGCTGCGCTACGGCAAGAACGAGCGCCTGCGCCGGATCGCACAGGAGATCATCGTCGAGCAACGCCAGGAGATCGACGCCATGAAGCTCGCACTCGGCGAACAGGTCACGGACACGACGCCCGCCCCGACACAACAAGCCGGAGCGACACCCGGCCCGGCGACCACCCACGACCACATGAACATGCACCACGACATGATGAAGCAGGAGACCAAGTGATGACGAGCCCATTCGTGAAGGGCCTGCTGGCCACCAGCATGATCGCGCTGTCGACGTCGGCGTTTGCGGGACAGGCGCCGGGAGCTGCGTCCGCGCCCGATATCCCGATCAGCCATCACGACCGCGTCTACGCCGCCGAGCAGTTCTCGAACACGGTGTCGGTCACCGATCCCGTCGACAACAAGCTGCTCGGCGTGATCAGGCTCGGCGACCCGCAGCCCGGCAATTTCAGCCCGCTCTACAAGGGACAGGTATTGGTCCACGGCATGGGCTATTCGCCCGACCACCACACCCTCGCCATCGTCTCGATCGGCTCGAATTCGGTGACCTTCATCGACACGGCAACCAACGCAGTCAAGCACGTCACCTATGTCGGGCGTTCGCCGCACGAGGCGTTCTTCACGCCCGACGGCAAGGAGGTATGGGTCACCGTGCGCGGCGAGAACTACATCTCGGTGATCGACGCCTCGAGCTTCAAGGAAGCGATGCGGATCGAGGTGCCGGCGGGACCAGGCATGCAGATCTTCTCGCCCGACGGCAAGTACGGCTACATCTGCTCGTCGTTCAATCCGGAGACCGACGTGGTCTCGGTCGCCGACCATCAGATCGTCGCCAAGGTGAAGCAGGAAAGCCCGTTCTGCCCGAACATCGCAGCGACGCCGGATGGCGAGCAGGTGTGGTTCACGCTGAAGGATGTCGGCAGGACCCAGGTGTTCAACGCCAGGCCGCCGTTCAACCTGATCAAGACGATCAACACCGGCCCGATCACCAACCACGTCAATTTCGCGAAGACGGCCAAGGGGACCTTGGCCTATGTGACCATCGGCGGCACCAACGAGGTCAAGGTGTTCCGCACCGACGACTTCTCGGAGGTCGCGACCATTGCCGTCGGCAACCTCCCGCACGGCATCTGGCCGTCCGGCGACGGCACGCGGGTCTATGTCGGCCTGGAAAACGCCGATGCGCTGGCCGCGATCGACACCGCCACCAACAAGGTGATCGCCAACATCCCGATCGGCCAGGCGCCGCAGGCCATCGCCTATGTACCGAACGCTGCGCCGAACCCTGACGACCGCCAGAACCTGCAGGCGCTCGGCGTCGGCGGCCAGGCCGCCCACCTCACGCTCGCGGCGAAGAAGGACGCCAAGGGCCACAAGCCGCCGACCAGCGTTTCGCTGTTCGATCAGGGGTTGATCCAGGTGGTGCAGGCATCGGTCACCGGGCTCGAACCCAAGCAGCCCTACGTGCTAGGATTGGCCGAACATGCCGATGGGACGGGATCGGTGCAGCCGCTGGCAGCCTTCATGACCAACCCCGCCGGCTCTGCGATCGTCAACGCCGCGGGTCCGATCCGCCAGATCGTGCAGAGCGCGGCCAAGGCGGAACGGCGCTATCTCGTCATCGCATCAGGTGAACCGGCGAAACTCGGTGCGGTCATCCAGGTGCAAACGCCATGAACGACATGCTGCGCCTCGTCGAGCCCCTGATACCCGCCTTGCGGCGGTATGCGCGGGCCTTGGTCCGCGATCACGCAGCGGCCGACGATTTGGTGCAGGACTGCCTGGAGCGCGCCGTGATTCACTGGGAGCAGCGGCGGTCGGACAATCCGCGGCCGTCGCTGTTCGCCATCCTTCATAACCTCGCCATCAACCAGTTTCGCCGCGCAACGACGCGCGGCGTCCATGTCGCGATCGACGAAACCAACGAGGATGCATTCGGCCAGGACGCAGAGCAGGAGCACAAGGTGACGTACCGCGATGTCATGGCGAAGCTCGCAAGGCTTCCGCATGACCAGCGGGCGGTGCTGCTGCTCGTCGGCGTCGAGGACCTGTCCTATGCCGACGCCGCAAAGGTGCTTGGCGTGCCCATCGGCACGGTAATGTCGCGGCTGGCGCGCGCCCGCGAGCGGCTCCATCAGGAGTTGGAGGGCACTGCCGGCGACCTAAACAATAATATTGTGCAATTGCGGAACAAGACATGAGCAACCGACCCATTACCGAAGACGATCTGCATGCCTATGTGGATCGCGCGCTGGAGCCGGAGCGCGAGGCGGAAATCACGGCCTATCTGGAAAAGCATCCTGATGTGGCCAAGCGCATCGCCGCCTACTCCGATGAGCGCAACCTGTTGCGATCGGCATTGCTGCCGATTGCCGAGGAACCGCTGCCGCCGCAGCTCAACCTCGCCCGGATGATCGAGCGCCCGCGCCGCCGTCCCTCGTCATTGCGCTGGGCCATCGCAGCGATGCTGATGCTCTCGATCGGCGGCCTCGGCGGATGGGTGATCCGTGGCGCGACGCAGGCGCCTTCCGGCGGGCTTGCGGCGCTGGCCGAAGAAGCAAGCGATTCCTACAAGGTCTACGCCTCGGACCGCACCCGGCCGGTCGAGCTGCGCGGCAGCACCGAGCTTGTGCAATGGGTCTCGAACCGGCTGCGTCAGCCGGTCAAGCTGCCTGATCTGAGCAAATCGGGATATCGCTTGATGGGCGGACGGGTGGTGCCGACCGCGCACGGTCCGGCGGCCATGTTCATGTACGACGATGATCACGGCGAGCGGCTTGTGGTCCTCACCCGTCCGATGACGTCGGATCAGAACGCGCCGATGGCCGCGCATTCGGGTGGCGACATCGCGGGTGTCTCCTGGGCCGACGGCGGCACGGGCTACAGCCTGGTCGGGCCGCGCGGGGTCGATTCCTTGCGGCCGCTTGCCAACGAAATCCGCAAGCAGGCGCAGACGATCTAGGCCGCTGAAGGCCGCGTATAGATCAGGAACAGCACGATCCCGATCACCAGCGCGCCGGCGATGAACAGCAGCACCGCGGGCAGCCCGAACAGCGCCGCGACGCCGGCGGTGCTGAATTGCAGCAGCGCCGCGCCGAGGAAGAAAGCGAGATTGACCGACGACAGCGCCTTGCCGGTGTCCTTAGCGTCGACCAGTTGCCGCGTCATGCCGTAGATCAGCGGCTGCGCCGAGGTCGCAAACCCGATCAGGATCAGCAGCACCAGATCATATTGCACCGGCATCATCACGGGGACACCGAGCAGGGTCGAGACCGGGAAATGCGGCGCGCCGGCCGCCATCAGCACCAGCAGCAGCGCGGCGACGGCATGGGTCGACGCCACCATGGTGCGGCGATGCCCGAACTTGCGATCGATGGCGCCGATACAGGCCGGGCCAATGATCATCGCCAGCGTGAACAGCCCGAGCACATTGCCGGCCTCGATGCGGCTCAGACCCTTCATATCCATCAGCCACGGGCCGCCCCAGAGTCCGCGCAGCACCAGCGAGGCGCCGAGCGACACCAGCGACAGCGCGATCAGTCCGCGCAGGCCGCGCGACAGGCCGAGCCGCAGCACCTCGGCCATCTGCTGCAACGGCGAGGAATCGTCCGCATGCGCCGCCGGCTGCCGCGGCACCAGCGCGAGCACCGCGATCAGCACGACAATGCCGAATCCGGCCGAGATCCAGAATCCGGCGCGCCAACCGAACTGGTCGACCACGAAGGCCAGCGGGCTTGCCGACAGCAGCATGCCGATATTGCCGATCGAGAGGATCAGGCCGGACCACAGGCCGAACTTCGCCGCCGACATCTGCTTCGCCGCCAGCGTCATCGGGCACATCAGCATGCCCGAGGTGGCGATGCCGAGCATCAGTTGCCCGAGCACGAAGCTCGCGGGCCCTGTGGCGAGCGCCGAGACCAGCGTCCCGACCACGGTACCTCCGAGCAGGCTCAGCGACACCGGCCGCACGCCAAAACGGTCCATCGCGGCGCCAACCGGGATTTGCGAGGCGGCAAAGGAGAAATGGTAGATCGAGGTGAGGCTTGCCAGCGCCTGCGGCGAGGTGCCGAAATCGCGCGCCATCAGATCGAGGCTGATCGCCGGGATCGTGCGCAGCAGCGTCGACAGCATGTGGCCAGAGGCCAATGCCAGAAGCGCAAGGACCAGGGCGCGGAACCCGATCCCCGCTGCTTCCTTCGTCACCACGCCGTCCATGAGTAGCCCTCTCCCCGAGCAGTAAGGGGGACGGGCGTAACATTATTGGGACAGGGGTGCCAAGTTTGAGAGCAGAGCTGATGGACTCAGCCTATCCGCGGGCACACCTCACCTCTCCCGCTTGCGGGGGAGGTCGACGCGCAAAGCGCGGCGGGTGGGGGTTCTCTCCGCGATGTGACTCGTGGAGGGAGCCCCCACCCCGGCCCTCCCCCGCAAGCGGGAGAGGGAGCACACTTGTCTCGCGGTCAGACACTTCTACTGCTTATGGAACACCAGCGTGCGGAGCTCGATGCTCTCGCGCGGCGCAGCATCCGCGGGCGTGGTTGGATCGACAAACGCCGTGTGCGGTCCAAACCGGGTCCGGCCGTCGGTCGCCGAGTCGTAGCATTTCAGCAGGATCGCCTCGTCCGGCGTCATCTCGGGAATGTAGAACCAGCGATGGTTCGGGTTGTACTTCACCGAATAGGTTTCGCCGCTGCGGTTCGGATAAATCAGGTCGGAGGCGATCAGATCCTCCGGCGCAATCGTGGTGCCGTCGGCCATCGCAAGCGGTGCATCGCGCAAGGGGCCGCGGATTGGGCGCCACAGATTGATCACCTGGACGCGGCCCTTGACGAGTTGCTCGGCCTCGTCTGGCAAGTGCTCGAACACCCGGTTGTGGCCGGAGATGGCGGTCTGGTCGACATGGACGCGGGTTGCGGGCTGACGCGGGCCGCCGCCACGGATATCAGCCGCACCTTCGACGCGCTTGCGCACGGTGTGATCGAAGATGAAGACGCGATCCGCCTTCAGCGTCGCCTTCAGGAAGGCTTCGACGGCCGGGTAGTAAACGTTGCGGACTTCTTTGTCGTCGTAATAGTCCTTCACGAAGGTCGGATGCTTGACCAGCGCAAAGCCTTCGCGGTCGAGCGAGAAGCTGTCAGCGATCAGACGCCCGTCAAAGATCGGAACGTTATGGGCTTCGGGCAGCGCGGTGGATTTGGGTTCGCCGGGCGGCGGATCGAAAGCGTAAGTCCGGGGCTTGCCCGGCGTCGGCGCGAGATAATTCAGTTCAGCGGTCACAAACGGCAGCGACTCGATACGAGTTTGTTGAAGGCCCACGGTGATCTCCCGGACTCGATTGTTGCTCTGTTTGATGTTGGCGGTGCCGGCCGGGGTGGCAAGGCCGCGGCGAAAATAGCAACGTTGCGTTTCTGGAAGGTGCCGCGCGGGGAAAATCCTTGCTGGAGGCAGGCGCGCCGACGAATAGATGTTTTGGCGATCACGGATCCGTTAGCGGTATCGCAAGCTGCCCCCCTCATCAGGAGAGGCTGTGGACCTATCCAATCCGTCATTGCGAGGAGCGATAGCGACGAAGCAATCCATCGGTCCGCATATGCCGCGCGATGGATTGCTTCGCTTCGCCCGCAATGACGCGGATAGAGCGCGCCCATGGTTCGAGACGCACATTCGCGCTCCTCCGCCGTGAGGGCCGAAAGCAGCAGGATTGCGAAGCCTACAGCCCCGCGCCCTTCTCCACGGCCGCGCCAAACGAGCGGTCGACGATGTCGGCGGCGTTGATCTTCTGCCGGATCAGGCCCCAGCGGTCGTAGAGGTCGATGGTCTTCTGCTCGTCGGCCACCACGCTGTCGTCGATAGGCGCGATGCGGATCTTGGCCCGTGTCAGCCAGTTCAGCGGCACCGCAGGCGGGATGTTCATCAACCTGCCCCAGGTCGCAGCATAACCTTCGACATTGTTCTGCGACCATGCGCGCGCGGCCGCGAGGCGACGCACGAAATCCTCGAGCTCGGCGCGCTTGTCCTTGATCGCGTCCGGATGTGCGACCTGGAAGCCGAGACCCGGCGTGAGGCCGTCGGCCGTGATGACGAGGCGCGACTTGAACAGCACCTCCTCCTGGCTGACGTAAGGCTCCCAGGTCGACCAGGCATCGACCGAGCCTTGCGTGTAGGCGACCTTGGCATCCGACGGTGCCAGGAACACGATCTGGACGTCGCTGGCCTGCCATCCCCTGGACTCCAGCGCCGCGAGGATCAGCTGATGCCCGATCGAGCCGCGGCCGGTTGCGATCTTCTTGCCGCGCAGATCGTCGAAACTTTTCATCGCGGAATTCTCAGGCACCACGATCGCAAGCCCTGCCCGCGATTGCCGCACGGCGGCAATCGCCTTGATCGGGATCTTGGCGGCGGCCGCAAACGTGAACGGCGCGTCGCCGACCAGGCCGGTGTCGATCGCGCCCGCCCCGAGCGCCTCGAGCAGCGGCGCCGCGGCGGCGAACTCCTTCCATTCGATCTTGTAGGGGACGTCCTTGAGCACGCCGGCCGCTTCCATCACGGCCTGCGAATTGCCCTTCTGGTCGCCGACGCGCAGCGTGGTCTGCGCAAAGGCCGGGTCGATGGCGGCGAGCGCAAGCGCCGCCGCAACGATGAGACGGATCATTCGGCAGCGATCCCCCGCTGCTGGTCGCGCGCATCGATCAGCTTGCGGGTCAGCGGGATCAGCTCGCGGCCATAGTCGATGGCATCGACCAGCGGATCGAAGCCGCGGATCAGGAAGTGGCTGACGCCGAGATCGTAGTAATCGGCGAACACCTGGGCGACCTGCTCGGGCGCGCCGACCAGCGCTGTCGTGTTGCTGTTGGCGCCGGTGAGTTTTGCAATTTCGGTCCACAGCCGCTTGTCGATCCGCGTGCCCTGATCGGTCAGCGCCCGCAGCCGCTTGGCGCCGTCGGTCGCATGATTGGGCCGGCGGTAGCCGGTCTGATCCTGCAACGCGGTGGCGCGCGCGAGGATATGCTCCGCCTTCGCCCACGCCTTCTCCTCGGTGTCGGCCAGGATCGGCCGCACCGACAGGCTGAAGCGCGGCGTCGGGCGACCGTGCTTGGCCGCGGCAGCGCGCACCCGCGCCGTGACGTCGCGCACCTGGGCGTAGGATTCGCCCCACAGCGCGAAGGTATCGGCGTGCTTGCCCGCGACCTCGACCGCGGCATCCGAGCCGCCGCCGACGAAGGTGTAGATGCCGCCCTTCTGCAACGGCTTCACCTGCGAGAAGCCGTTCTCGACGTTGTAATACTTGCCGCTGTAGTTGAACGGCTTCTCGCTGGTCCATTCCAGCCGTACCACGTCGAGAAATTCGTCGGTGCGGGCGTAGCGCTCGTCCTTGTCGTCGAGCGTGTTGCCGTCCTGGCGCAGCTCGATTGCGTTGCCGCCGGTGATGACGTGCAGCGAGACCCGCCCGCCATAGAACTGGTCCAGCGTCGCAAGCTGGCGCGCCAAGAGCGTCGGCGCGGTGAAGCCGGGCCGCTGCGCGATCATCACCTTGAGCTGCTTGGTGATGGTCAGGACATGCTGTGCGACCTGCAGCGCGTCCGGCGTGGTCGAGTGGAATGCCAGCAGCGCGCGGTCGAAGCCGGCGAGCTCATGCGCCTTGGCGACGGTCTCGATATAGGGCGGATCGAGCACCGGGCCTGAGCGGACGATGGTCTCGGAGGCATTGTTGTTGGTGATGAAGCCGATGAACTCGACCGGCATGACTGACAACTCCGTTGTTGTTGTGTTGTTTCAGACGCCCAGCACGGAGCGTCCGGCGGAGACACGGGTGGCATCGTCTTGCGGGGTATGGACGCGGCCGCACAGCACGTCACGGTAATGCCGCTCCAACGGATTGGTGCGCGACAGGCCATGATTGCTGGTCAGCGACAAGGCATCCTCCACGACTGCTGCGGCGTTATTGGTCACCGTCAGCTTGATGATGTTAGACTCGATTGCGGACAGCGGGAAGCCGTTATCGAAATCGGCGGCAAAGCTGTCGATCAGGCGGGCATTGACTGCAAGGCGGGCCTCGATTCCGCCGACGACCTCCTGCATGCGCGGCAGCGTCGCTAGCGGCGCGCCGAGATTGGCGGGCACCCGCTCTTTCAGGAATTTGACCAGCCAGTCGCGGGCAGCGCGCGCGATGCCGTCATAGATCGCGGCGACGAAGATCGCATGCACGGTCGCCTGGGTGACGTCAGGAACCTTCCAGTCGTCGGGCCTGCGGACGTCGATCTCGTAATCCAGCGGAAACACCACGTCGTCGAAGATCACGGTGTGGCTGCCGCTGGCGCGCAGGCCAAGATGATCCCATGTCTCCTCGATCCGCGTTCCCGGCAGGCCGGCGGGAACCAGAAACAATCCGACACGGGCGTCCTGCTCGTCGGTCTTCGCCCACACCGAATACCATTTCAGGATCGGCGCGCCGGTTGAATAGATTTTGCGGCCGGTCAGCCGCCAGCCGGTTTCGGTGCGGCGCGCCGTGGTCGCCGGCAGGCCGCCGCGCGCGGGCGAACCGAGTTCGGGCTCGACGCGCAATGCGTTGATCAGCGCCACGCCCTCGACCGTTTCCCTGGCGAGCTTACGCGACAGACGCGCCGGCCATCGCGTGCTGCGCGCCATCACCAGATGCTGGATGTAGTGCATCGACAGCACCAGCGCGGTCGACGGATCGGCCTTGCCGACGATGCCGAGCACGCGCGTGGCATCGTGCGCGCCCGCTCCGCCACCGCCCAGCGCCACTGGCACGGTCAGCGCGAGCAGGCCTTCGCGCGAGAGGTCAGCGAAATTCTCGAAGGGAAAGCTGGCGTCGCGGTCATGCGCGGGAGCACGCGCGGCAAACACCTCGGCGAGCCGCAACGCGCGCGCGATATGCTCAGGCTCGTTCGTCGGCGGCAGCTCCCGCGCCGCGGTCGTCACCATGTCGCCTCCAGTCCGAGCAGGCCGAGGATCTGCTTGCGCAGCTCGGCCAGATAGGGATCGCCGCGATGCCGCGGGTATGGCCGCCCGACCGCGATGTCGGCCTTGATCCGCGCCGGGCGATCGGAGAGCACAATGACGCGGTTGGCGAGCACCAGCGCTTCCTCGACGTCATGGGTGACGAGCAGCGTGGTGAAGCCCTTGCGCTGCCACAACGCCACGAGCTCGGCCTGCATCGCGATCCGCGTCAGCGAATCGAGCTTGCCGAGCGGCTCGTCGAGCACCAGGATCTTCGGATCATTGACCAGCGCGCGCGCCAGCGCCACGCGCTGCGCCATGCCGCCGGAGAGCTGGTGCGGATAGGCATTGCGGAACGAGGACAGGCCGACCAGCTCGATCACGGCGTCGACCCGGTGCCGCTGCGCCTTCAGGATACCCTGCGCTTCCAGCCCGAGCGCCACATTGTCCCACACCGAGCGCCACGGAAACAGCGTCGGGTCCTGGAACACCACGACACGCGACGGATGCGGGCCGCTGATGCGGACTTCATCCTCGCGCAGCGCGCCGCCGCGCGGCTTCTCGAGCCCCGCGACCAGCCGCAGCAGGGTCGACTTGCCGCAGCCGGACGGGCCGAGCAGCGCGACGAATTCGCCGGCCGCGATCGACAGGTTCACATTGTCGAGCACCGGCAGCAGAGCGCCGTCGATATCGAAGGCATGGCTGACGCCTTCGATGTCGAGCTCGGCGCCGACCGCAGGATAGGTGATCGCTTCGGCGGTGGACTGCACTACCATTTGACGACACCCTTCTGCCAGACCAGCAGGCGGTCACGGGTCCTGAACAACAGCGTGATCGCGCCGGAGCAGAGCAGCGACATCACGATCAGCGCCGCATACATGTTGGCATAGGCCGCCCAGCCCTGCGCCCATTGCAGGTACCAGCCGAGCCCGGCCTTGACGCCGATCATTTCGGCGACCACGAGCACCGCAAAGGACGAACCGAGCCCCATGAACAGGCCGACGAACACGTGCGGCAGCGCGGCCGGGATCGCGACCTTCAGCACCAGGAACGACGGCTTGGCGCCGAGCGTGCGTGCGACGTCGTAATAGGCGCTGCTGACGCTCGCCACACCCGACCAGGTCAGCACCGTCACCGGAAATCCGGTGGCGAGCGCGATCAGGAAGGTCGAGGCGCTCCAGCTCGACGGGAAGGTGAAGAACGCGATCGGCAGCCAGGCGGTCGCCGGCAGCGGACCGATGAAGCGCAGCACCGGATGCACCCAGTAACCGATCTTCTGCGACCAGCCGATCGAGACGCCGGTGACAAAGCCGATCGTCGCGCCGATGATGTAGCCGCCGAGTTGCAGCTTGATGGAGGCGAACACGCTGTCGAGCAGCTTTGGCAGATCGTCGGTATAGACCTCGAGGATCGATTGCGGCGGCGGGAAGAACGGCAGCGGCAGCCAGGCGAATTTCGCGGTGGCGACCTCCCACAGCGTCACGAAGGCGCCGAACGCCACCAGCCATGGCGCCCGCTTGCGCAACGCCTGCCCGGCGCTGCCGAGATAATCCGCGCTGAATGTGCCGAACAGGATGAAGGCCGCGATCACGATTGCGCCGATCCCAAGCGACTCCGTCCGCGACCAGTCGCCGACATCGGGCCAATAGAGGCACGACAGCCCGAACGCGAGCCAAACGAGGCTCGCCGCAAGCCCGACACCGTAGCTTCCGGAGAGGTTCGCGAACGTGACCGCGGCACGCGGCGCGGCGGCGGCCGTCGTGTCAGACACTGAATACGTCGACATAGATCCGCTCCGCGAATTTGGCCGTGTCGGTGCTCTGCTTGAACACCTGCACCGATTTCAAATCGTCGGCGTAGCCCTTCAGCTCACGCTTGAGCACTTCGCCGGTGGGATGATGGTAATGGGTGTGGTAGCGCGCCATCGCCTCGAGATCGGCGAGGCTCGCCGCCTTCGGCGCATAGGGCTGGAACGATTTTGCCGCCTTGTCCGGATTCTGCGAGGTGAACATCGCGGCATCGAGCAGCGCCTGGGTGATGGCGCGCGCCACATGCGGCTCTTCCCGCACCAGACTGCCGCGCAGGCCGACGATGCAGCAGCTCTTGTCACGATATTCGCCGTCGAGGTTGGAGGCGACTTCCTTGTACTGCGCATCCTTCAGCCAGAGATAGGCCAGCGGATCCGACGACAGGAAGGCCTGCACCTCGCCCTTCTCGACCGCGACGTTCAACAGATTGCCGGGATAGGCGCGCCAGTCGACATCCCTCACCGGGTCGATGCCGAGCTTGGAGAGCTGGATCGAGAAGAAATTCTTGTCGGGACCTGCGAGATCGCCGACCGCGACGATCTTGCCCTTGAGATCGGCGAGTTTGCCGACGCCGGAATTGGTGCGGGTCAGCACGCGCATGCAGCCGCCATGGGTGCCGGCGGCAATCTTGACGTCAAAGCCCTGCTCGAGCGGTTTCAACCAGCGCAGCGCCATGCCGAGCCCGGCGTCGCTCTTGCCGGTGGCGATCGCCTCCAGCAGCTGGTCGGTCGAACCGGAATAGTTGACGAGCTCGACGTCGAGGTTCTGCTTCTGGAAGAAGCCGTGGTCGATCGCGACCGGCAGCGGCGCGAGGCAGACCGCGCCGGCATTCCAGGACAGCTTCAACTTGCGCGGCACGCCGGTCAGCGGGGGCGCATCGGAGGCGGTCTTGCAGATCGGGAATTCGGAGAAGTCGATCGCCGATGCGACCGGGCGCGGCGCGAACGCCTGCGCGCTATAGGCGCCGATCGGCGCGGCAAGAGCTGCAGCGGCGCCTGCACGCAGTAAGGTGCGGCGATCCATCACCGTCTTCTTGTTCGTCGACATCATCACTCCTGCATTTCGGCAAGGCTCCGCCCCGCGCACAAGACGTGTCCGTCTGCGCGCCCCGTCGTTCGAAGCTCATGGTTTAGAAAAAAGCGGATTTCTCCGGCGCTATTGCCCTCAAAGCAACGCGCAAATGATGCGGCGCGACAAGTTCACCGTCAATGAAATGGAATTTCGAATGTGGTCGGCGCGGCAGCTAAACTCTCCACGATCGCAGCGCGCGACGATGAAAGCATTTTCGCTGCTGTCGCGGCGCAAGCGCGCGGCGGAACGGCATCGATTGCACCGAATTTGAGCCAAACAGCGCCGCTTGCGCGATGTCTTCTACGCATGACGGTCCGGCGAGATCATCCTTGCTGCGCGCGGGCTGATTTCAGTTTTCCGTTTCGTTGACGGCGAACGGCTTGCTCATAGACTTGGTCGAACGCTGCCGCGCTTTCCGACGAGCAGCGAATGAATCAGAAAGAAAATGCATATGCGCAAACTGACCCGCTCGGGTTCTCCCTATAGTTTCACACGCCGCACCGCGGCCGCGCTGATCACGGCCGCGATCACGCTGTCGACATCGGCCGCAGCGTTCGCGGCTGATGCGATCGTGCTGCGGGTCGGCGACCAGAAGGGCGGCAACCGCTCGCTGCTGGAGATATCCGGTCTCGCCAAGGATCTGCCCTACAAGATCGAGTGGTCGGAATTTCCGGCCGCAGCGCCGATCCTGGAGGCGATCAATGCCGGCGCGCTCGATGTCGGCTACACCGGCGATCTGTCCTTCCTCACGGTCTATGCGTCGGGCGCGCCGATCAAGGCGATCGGCGGCACGCGCTCCGATGCGCGGACCCAGGCGATCCTGGTGCGCGGGGATTCGCCGATCAAGGCGGCGGCCGACCTAAGGGGCAAGCGCCTCGCCGGGACGCGGGGCGGCTGGGGCCAATTCCTGATCAATGCGACATTGGAGAAGGCCGGCAGCAGGATCGAGGACGCAACCTTCGCCCCGCTCGGCCCGGTCGACGCCAAGATCGCGCTGCTCGCCGGCTCGATCGACGCGTGGGCGGTGTGGGAGCCCTACGTTTCCTACGCCAAGCTGAAGGACAATGCGCGCGTCGTCGCCGATGGCGAGGGCCTGACGCCGACCATTACCTTCATCGTCGCCTCCGACAACGCGATCGCGACCAAGCGCGCCGCGGTGCAGGATCTGGTGCAGCGGCTCAACAAGGCACGGCTGTGGTCGCTCGACCATCTTGCCGAATACGCGAAGAGCACGGCCGAGCTCACCAAACTGCCGGAAGACGTGCTGCTCGCCGCCTACACCGCGCAAAAGACGAGCCCGATCGCGATCGACGAGGCCGTGGTGAAGGAGGTGCAGGCCGCCTCCGACCGAGCCACGCGCTACGGCATCCTCGGCAAGACGCTGGATGTCGGCAAGGCCGTCGACCGCAGTTTTACGGCAAGCGCAAGCTTGAACTAGCGATCCTCACCTCCCCTTGAAAAGGGGAGGTCGGTTTGCGCAGCAAACCGGGTGGGGATTTTGCCTCCGCGAGCGCTGGCGTTCGTGGAGAGCAACCCCCACCCCGCCCTCCCCCTCTCAGGGGGAGGGCGACGAGCGGCGCAGCTCGCCTCACGGAGTGCGTGCCGCCCCTACAATGGAGATATCCGATGTCCGGCCCGCTCCATCTCGCGATAATCGTCACGGCACACCTGCTCTGCATGACCTTGTTGGTCGCACTGTCGGTTTGATAGCGTTCTCTCAGGGCCAGCCCCAGGGAGAACAACAATGAACCTATCCATGAAAGACCGCGTCGCGGTGGTCACCGGCGGCAGCAAGGGCATCGGGATCGCGGTGGCGCGGCGGTTTGCGGAATCCGGCGCCAAGGTCGCGATCCTCGCCCGCGGCGCGGCCGACCTCGCGGCGGCGCGCGAAGCGCTCGCCAAGGACGGCCTCGTGGTGCGCGATTACGTCTGCGACGTCGCGAAGGCCGCCGACATCGCCAAGGCACACGACCAGATCGTCGCGGATCTCGGCAAGATCGACGTGCTGGTCAACAACGCCGGCACCGCGCGCACGCTGGCCTTCGAGAACATCAGCGACGAGGCCTGGCAGGAAGACCTCGACCTGAAACTGTTCGCCGCGATCCGTTTCAGCCGCCTCGTCTGGCCGGGCATGAAGCAGCGCAAATGGGGCCGCATCATCAACGTGCTCAACACCTTTGCGAAGGCGCCGGCCGGCAATTCGGCTCCGACCTCGGTGTCGCGCGCTGCCGGCATGGCGCTGACCAAGGTGATGGCCAATGAAGGCGGCGAGCACAACATCCTGGTGAATGCGCTCTTGGTCGGCCTGATCATGAGCGATCAATGGGTCAAGCGACATGCCGCCCAGGCGCCGGACACGGATTTCGGGGAATTCGCCAAGGGCCTAGCCAAGGGCACGCCGCTCGGCCGCATCGGCACGGCGGAGGAGTTCGCCAACCTCGCCTGCTTCCTGGCTTCGGAGCAAGGCTCCTACATCACCGGCACCGCCATCAATGTCGATGGTGGCCGATCACCGGTGGTCTAGCACTTCGGCTTCGATCCAGTCGAAGCCGAAGCGCCAGGGTCTTGCTTTGGCAGGCAGCAACCTACGGCAGGAAGCGACGGCTCAAAAGCAAAAGGCCTCCGTCACCGGAGGCCTTCTATTCTTAAACCGCGTCCTTGGCGGCCTTGACCGGCCGTGCGCGGACGATCTTCCGGGCCGGCTTGGCCTTGAACATCATCTCTTCGCCGGTGAAGGGGTTGGTGCCCTTGCGCGCCTTGGTCGCCGGCTTCTTGACCACAACGAACTTGGCGAAGCCGGGGACGAGGAACACCCCGGCCTTCTTCAGCTCCTTGTGGCCGACATCGACGAGCGAGTCCAAAACGTTCTTGACGTCGCGCTTGGAGAGTTCGGTGGTGGTCGCGATCTTCTCGATCACTTGCGACTTCGACAGTTGGGTAGCCATGGTTGCTCCATTGATTCTGGAGTGGGCACGATATGGCGGAAAACGCCGAGAAAAACAGTGTTTTCTGCACTCACCACAGCAATATCGCTGTGGACAGCCCCCGAATCAGAGTTTTTTCCAGTGTTTTTTCCAGTCAAGTCGCTTCCGACCCCTAAAATTACAGCGTTTGCGCGGCTTCGGGGCGCCCGAAACGTCCCCTTGAGAGAATCACTCGACGCGTCCCGCGCGTCCTGTGTGCGACAATGTTGCGTCCAATTCGGGTTGCGGCGCACTGCGGCGCGCCACTTCAGGTTTCGGAAACGATCCTTCAAAAAGGCCGAGGCATTAGAAATGACTCGGGTTCCCATTCCATCGTAACATCGCAAAGGGGCGCCACGGCCGATCGGCTGGCCGCCCGATGCAAGCCTTTATCTATGTTCCGGAGACCCCGCGTATGGATTTGTCCCGCCTTGAGATCAACCGCCGCACGGCCCTTCTGACCTCGGCCGCAATTGCGGCCAATGTCATCAATCCGATGCGGGCATTCGCGCAGGAAACCCCGCGCAAGGGCGGCGTGTTCAACGTCCATTACGGCGCCGAGCAGCGCCAGCTCAACCCCAGCATTCAGGCCTCGACCGGCGTCTACATCATTGGCGGCAAGATCCAGGAAAATCTGGTCGACCTCGACGCCAACGGCCAGCCGGTCGGCGTGCTCGCCGAGAGCTGGGAGGCGACGCCGGACGGCAAGACCGTCACCTTCAAACTCCGCAAGGGTGTCACCTGGCACGACGGCAAGCCGTTCACCTCGGAGGACGTCGCCTTCACCGCGATGAACATGTGGAAGAAGATCCTCAACTACGGATCGACGCTGCAGCTGTTCCTCACATCGGTCGATACGCCCGATCCGCAGACCGCGATCTTCCGCTACGAGCGGCCGATGCCGCTGAACCTCTTGCTCCGGGCCCTCCCCGACCTCGGCTACGTCTCCGCCAAGCATCTCTATGAGAGCGGTGACATCAGGCAGAACCCGACCAATCTGGCGCCAGTCGGCACCGGCCCGTTCAAATTCGTCAAATACGAGCGCGGGCAATACATCATTGCCGACCGCAATCCGGATTACTGGCGGCCGAACGCCCCCTATCTCGACCGCATCGTCTGGAAGGTGATCACCGATCGCGCCGCGGCGGCCGCGCAGATGGAGGCCGGCGAACTGCACTACAGCCCGTTCTCGGGGCTGACGATCTCGGACATGGCGCGGCTCGGCAAGGACAAGCGCTTCATCGTCCAGACCAAGGGCAATGAAGGCAACGCCCGCACCAACACCATCGAGTTCAACTTCCGCCGCAAGGAACTGTCCGACATCCGCGTCCGCCGCGCCATCGCGCACGCGATCAACGTGCCGTTCTTCATCGACAATTTTTTGGGCGATTTCGCCAAGCTCGGCACCGGCCCGATCCCCTCGACCTCGACCGACTTCTATCCCGGGCCGAACACGCCGCAATATGCTTACGACAAGGCCAAGGCGATCGCGCTGCTGGACGAGGCCGGCTTCAAGGCCTCCGGCGGCAACCGCTTCTCGCTCAAACTGCTGCCGGCGCCGTGGGGCGAGGACATCTCGCTGTGGTCGACCTTCATCCAGCAGTCGCTCGGAGAAATCGGCATCCAGGTCGATATCGTGCGCAACGATGGCGGCGGCTTCCTCAAGCAGGTCTATGACGACCACGCCTTCGATCTCGCGACCGGCTGGCACCAGTACCGCAACGACCCCGCGGTCTCGACCACGGTGTGGTACCGCTCCGGTCAGCCCAAGGGCGCGCCGTGGACCAACCAGTGGGGCTGGGAGGACAAGACCGTCGACAAGACCATCGACGATGCCGCGACCGAGGTCGATCCGGCCAAGCGCAAGGCGCTCTATGCCGACTTCGTCAAGGAGGTGAACACCGAGCTGCCGGTCTGGATGCCGATCGAGCAGATCTTCGTCACCGTGATCACCGCCAAGGCGCGCAACCACTCCAACACGCCGCGCTGGGGCTCGGCGAGCTGGCACGATCTTTGGCTGAGCGCATGAGGCGGCAAGCCTTGCTTCTCCCTCGCCCCGCTCTTGCAGGGTCAAGACGAGCGAAGCTCGCTCTTAGAGGGCTGGGGTGAGGGGCTCTCTCCACCAATATTGCTCTATCGATGGACCTGTACCCCCTCACCCGGACTGCTGCGCAGTCCGACCTCTCCCCGCAAGCGGGGCGAGGTAAGAAGAGGCCGGTGTCCACTTCGTTCGAAAACGCTATAGATAACCGATGCGTATCCTGAGCCTTGCGGGGCGGCGGCTGGCCGCCTCGATCCCGACCCTGTTCCTGATCCTGATCGGCGTGTTCCTGCTGTTGCAGCTCGCGCCGGGCGACACCGTCGATGCGCTGATGGCGCAGATGGGCGGAGGCGATGCCGCGACCGCGCAACAGCTGCGCAAGTTCTACGGGCTCGACCTCTCGGTTCCGGCGCAGCTCGGCAACTATCTGTGGCACCTGGTGCGGCTCGATCTCGGCTTCTCCTCGATCTACGGCAAGCCGGTGGCGACCGTGATCCTGGAACGGCTGCCGCCGACCATCCTGCTGATGACCGCATCGCTGTCGTTCGCGTTCTTCTTCGGTCTCGTGTTCGGCGTGATCGCCGCGCGCGGCGTCAACCGTTGGCCGGACACGTTGATCTCGACGCTCGGCCTGATCTTCTACGCCACCCCCTCGTTCTGGTTCGGGCTGATGGCGATCGTGGTGTTCTCGGTCTATCTGCAATGGCTGCCGTCCGGCGGTTTCCAGGACATCGGAACGGTGCAGACCGGCATCCGGGGCGTGCTCGATATCGCCGCGCACCTGGTGCTGCCGACGCTGACGCTCGGGCTGATCTTCCTTGCGATCTATTTGCGCATCATGCGCGCCTCGATGCTGGAGGTCCTGAACCTCGATTTCGTCCGCACCGCCCGTGCCAAGGGCCTGGACGAGACCCATGTCATCACCCGCCACGTGCTGCGCAACGCGCTGCTGCCGATGGTGACGCTGATCGGCTTGCAAGCCGGCACCATGCTCGGCGGCTCGGTCGTGGTCGAGAGCGTGTTCTCGCTGCCCGGCCTCGGCCGCCTCGCCTATGAATCGGTGGTGCAGCGCGACCTCAACACCTTGCTTGGCATCGTGTTCGTGTCCGCCCTGCTCGTCATCGTCGTCAACTTTGTCGTCGACCTGCTCTACGCGCGGCTCGACCCGCGCATCGCGGCGGAGGGCTGACGATGGACACGGTGAAACGCTACTTCCGCAGCCCGGCCGCGGTGATCGGCCTGATCTTGCTGCTGCTCATCATCGCGATGGCTGTCAGCGCCGGCTTCCTCTATCCGCGCGATCCGCTGGCGCTGGCGGGCCGGCCGCTGGTTTGGCCGTTCTCCAATCCACGCTTCCTGCTCGGCACCGACAATTCCGGCCGCGACATCGCCGCGCAGATCTTCTACGGCGCGCGGATCTCGCTCCTGATCGGCGGCGTCGCCACCGTGATCGCGATCCTGATCGGCATCCTGGTCGGTGCCTTCGCCGGCTATTACGGCGGCTGGGTCGACAATGTGCTGATGCGGATCACCGAGGCATTCCAGACCCTGCCGAACTTCGTGCTGCTGCTGGTTCTGGTCGCAGTGTTCGGCTCGACCTTGACCACGGTGACCATCGCGGTCGGCGTGGTGTCGTGGCCGGCACCGGCGCGGCTGACCCGCGCCGAGTTCCTGTCGCTGCGCAATCGCGAATTCGTCCAGGCCGGCAAGACGCTCGGCATGAAGGACCTGCAGCTGATCCTCGGCGAGATCCTGCCGAACGCGCTGCCGCCCGTGATCGTCTATGCCAGCGTGGTGATGGCGGTCGCGATCCTCTTGGAAAGCGCGCTCGCGTTCCTGAGGCTGTCCGATCCCAACGTCGCCTCCTGGGGCAATCTGATCGGGCTCGGCCGCGATGTGCTCCGGGTGCAATGGTACGTCTCGGCGATCCCCGGCATCGCGATCCTCGTCACCGTGCTGGCGGTGTCGCTGGTCGGCCAGGGCCTCAACGATGCGCTCAATCCGAGGCTGAAGAGCCGATGAGCGACACGGTCCTTTCGCTCGACGGCCTGACCGTGCGCCTGCCCAAAGGCGCCGACCGGCCGCATGCGCTGTCCGACGTCTCCCTGTCGGTCGCCTCCAACGAGATCCTCTGCGTGGTCGGCGAATCCGGCTCCGGCAAATCGATGATGGCGAACGCCATCATGCGGCTGCTGCCGAACGAGGTTGGGATCGAACGGGGCCGGATGATGTTCGACGGCCGCGACCTCTGCGCCGCCGATCCGGCCGAAATGCGCGAGGTGCGCGGCGCCGGGATTGCGATGATTTTCCAGGAGCCGATGACGGCGCTCAATCCACTGCGCACCATCGGCGACCAGATCGGCGAGATGTTTGCGATCCACACCGCTCTCTCGAAGGCCGAGATCAATGCGCGCGTGCTGGCCCTGCTCGAGGACGTCCGCATCCCCGACCCCAAGGCGGCCGCAAAGGCCTATCCCCACGAGCTCTCCGGCGGCCAGCGCCAGCGCGCCATGATCGCGATGGCGCTGGCGCTGGATCCGAAGCTCTTGATCGCCGATGAGCCGACCACCGCGCTCGACGTCACGACGCAGGCGCAGATCCTGAAGCTGATCCGCGATTTGCAGCAGCGCAAAAAGACGGCTGTGCTGTTCATCACCCATGATTTCGGCGTGGTCGCCGAGATCGCCGACCGCGTCGTGGTGATGCAGCACGGCGCGATCGTCGAGCAAGGCGCGGCCGACACGGTGCTGAACGACCCGCAGCACGCCTACACCAGGCAACTGATCGCGGCGGTCCCGCCGCTGACTGCGCCGCCGCCGCGCATCCTTTCCGGCAAGGATATTCTGACCATCGACGGCGTCTCAAAAACCTATCGCACCGGCGGCTTCCTCGGCCGCGGCGCGCGAGTGACGGAGGCGGTCAAGAACGTCTCGCTGCGCCTGCCGCGCGGCGCGACGCTCGGCATCGTCGGCGAATCCGGTTCGGGCAAATCGACGCTCGCGCGCTGCATCGTCCGGCTGATCGATCCCGACGCCGGTTCGATCGTGCTCAACGGCAAGGACTGGGCGAAGCTCGGCCGCGAGGAGATCAGGCGCGAGACCCGCCACATCCAGATGGTGTTCCAGGATCCGTTCGCCTCGCTCAACCCGCGCCGCAAGGCGGCTGAGCTGGTGGCGCAGGGACCGATCGTGCACGGCACCGATCGGGCGATCGCGATCGCGGAAGCGCGACAACTGTTCGAACTGGTCGGGCTCGACCCGTCCGCCGGCGATCGCTATCCGCATGAATTCTCGGGCGGCCAGCGGCAGCGCATCGGGCTCGCGCGGGCGCTGGCGCTGAAGCCCGATGTGCTGGTCGCCGACGAACCAGTCTCGGCGCTCGACGTCTCGGTGCAGGCGCAAGTCTTGAGATTGCTCGCCGGGCTGCGCCAGCGGCTCGGCCTCTCCATCATCTTCATTACCCACGATCTGCGGGTTGCCGCGCAGATCTGCGATCTCGTGGCCGTGATGAAGGATGGCGCCGTGGTCGAGCAAGGGCTGACCGCCGAGGTGTTCGGCAGGCCGCAGCATCCCTATACGCAGGCGCTGCTGTCGGCGATCCCCGGCGGCGACTTCACGCGCAAGCGCGATGCCTTGATCGCCTGATCAAGCCGCGCACGTGGCGTCGGCGTACATTCACCGCGAGCGGCGCGAGGCGAGCAATTGCTCCGCCCAGCGCAGCAACTCGAAGCGATCGCCCCTGACCAACTCCTGGGCATCGCGGCGCCGATAGAGCACCAGCATCCAGGGCGCGAGCTTGCGCAGCAATCCGTGCGCCATGTACTGCACCGGCTCGGTGAACGGCAGCGCCAGCTCGCTTTCCGGCACGCCCTGCACTGCCTTTGCCAGTTCGCGGCCGAGCGGGATCGTCAGCGCGACGGCGCGGCCGTTGCAGCCGGTCCAGCCATAGGCGTTCGGTCCGAGGCGATGCATGCGGGGCAGGAAATCCGCCGTCATTCCGACATAGCCGTTCCAGACATAGTCGAAGGAGACGTCGCCGATCTGCGGCCATATCAGCTGCAACCGCTCGGTGACCCGCGCCTTCAGCCGCCCGGTCTTGTCACCCGGGCCGAGCACGGCGCCGCCGGTGACGAGGCGATTGCGGGCGTCGTAGCGCGCGAAATACAGCTCGCCATGGGTGTCCGACATCGCCTGCCGGCCGGGAATGATGGTCCTGCGGACATTGTCCGACAGCGGCTGCGTCGCCATCTGCCACGACAGCACCGGCATCACCTCGGTCGCGATCTCAGGCACCAGCGTTTTCGCGAACTCGCCGCTATAGGCATTGGTCGCCACCACCAGCGCGCGGCCTGAGATCTCCCCCTTTTCGGTCTTCACCACCCAACGATCGCCGCGGCGCTCGAAACTGAGCGCAGGCGAACGGGCGTAGATCCGCGCGCCGAGGCCGAGCACGGTGCGCGCCAGGCCCCGCGCCAGCGCCAGCGGATTGACGTGACCACCGGTCCTGTTCCAGAAGCCGCCGTACCACGCATCCGAGCCGAGCATGTCCCTGGTCTGGTCGCGCGACAGCAATTCGACCGGCGCGCCGAATTTCGACCATTGCTGCACCCGCCGCTCCGCGATCTTGATCCGGCCCGGCGAATGCACCGGCTGCACCCAGCCGGCCTGCTCCTGCTCGGCCTCGATGTTGTAGCGCTTGACGACGTCGAACAGCATTGCCGCGCTGTCGCGCAGCATCACCACGAAGCGCTCGCCGGCCGCGCCGTGCCTCTTGATGATGTCCTCGGGATCGGGACGCGACAGCGTCGGGATCACCTGGCCGTTGTTACGGCCCGAGGCGCCCCAGCCCGGCTCGGCGGCCTCGACGATTGCGACGTCGACATTGGCCTCGCGCAGATGCAGTGCGGTCGACAGACCGGTGAAGCCGCCGCCGATGATGACGACATCGGCCTGCTGCGCGCCGGTCAATTCGGGACAATCAGGGCCGGGAGGCGTCACTGCTGCCCAGAGCGAATTGGGCCAGCGCACGGCATTGCTGCTCATCATGATCCTTTCTTGCGGGGGCCTGCGCGTTCTGGTTAGCTTTACTCTACTCTCTCATTCCAGCCGGGAAGACAAGAAGTGGCACTCAAGAACGTCATCGGAATCGATCACGCCGTGGTCATGGTGAAAGACCTCGACAAGGCCGCCGAGAATTACAAGCGGCTCGGCTTCACCGTGTCGCCGCGCGGCACCCACAGCGCGCATATGGGATCGGGCAATTACACCATCATGTTCGACCCCGACTACGTGGAATTGCTCGGCGTGCTGACGCCGACCGAACACAACGCTCCGGCACGCGCCTTCCTCGAGAAGCGCGGCGAAGGCATCGAACGGATCGCGTTCACTGCCGTCGATTCCACCGCCGGCGCCGAGGAGATTCGCGCACGCGGCTATCCGCCGATCGGGCCGACCGATTTCGAGCGCCCGGTGACCTTGCCGAACGGCACGGTCTCAGCGGCGAAATTCCGCACCTTCCAGTGGCCGACCGCCGAGGCGCCCGGCGGCGTCCGGATCTTCGCCTGCCAGCACAAGACCCGCGAGACGGTGTGGATCCCCGAATTGATGACGCACGCCAATGGGGCAAAACGCCTCAAGCAGGTGCTGATCGTCTCGCCGGATCCCGCAACCGATGCCGCGCATCTCTCCAGGATGATCGATATCGCCGTCAGAAACGATCCCGACGGTGCGGTTGCGGTGCCGTCCGGCGGCGACCGCGCCGACTTCGTGTTCCTGACCAGGGATCAGCTCGGCAAGCGCTATCCCGGCGTGTCGCTGGATGGCCTGTCCGAGCGCGGCGGCGCCGGCCTCGTGATCGCGGCCGACCTTGCCGCCACCGAGAAGGCGCTGGGCACGACCGGCGTCAAGAGCGGCAGCGGCATCACCGTGCCGCCGGCCGCTGCGAACGGCACCCTGCTCGCCTTCGTCAAGGCATAACCGCCATACCATGTGCGGCGCAACGATATGCAGCGGCGCCGCGCATGTAGGGGCTAGGCACGGAAAGTTGAGACGCTAGTATCTCTCCCAAACAAGAACCGTCCAGGGAGAGAAACATGTCGCATCACCTGATCTCGCGCCGGCAGATGCTGGCCGGCACCGCTGCCGCCGGAGCGGTTGGATTGACCGGATTTCCGGCCCGCGCCGAGGTCAACTGGAAGAAATATTCCGGCACCACGCTCGAAGTCAGCCTCGCCAAGGGTCCGCGCGGCGACAATCTGCAAAAATACATCAAGGAATTCACCGAGCTCACCGGCATCAAGGTCGAATCCGAGCAGGTCCCCGAGCAGCAGCAGCGCCAGAAATGCGTGATCGAGCTGTCCTCGGGCAAGCCGAGCTTCGACGTCGTGCATCTGAGCTATCACGTGCAGAAGCGGCAATTCGAGAAAGCCGGCTGGCTCGCCGATCTGTCGGGCTACCTCAAGGATCCGAGCATGACGCTGCCGGACCTCGTCGAGAGCGATTTCTCGGCCGCCGGCCTGCAATATGCGCGCAACGACAAGGGCCAGATGCTGTCGCTGCCGTGGTCGGTCGACTATTTCATCCTCTACTACAACAAGGAGTTGTTCCAGAAGAAGGGCGTCGAAGTCCCGAAGACGCTGGAGGAGATGGCGGTCGCCGCAGAGAAGCTGACCGATCCGAAGGAAGGCATCTACGGCTTCGTCGGCCGCGGCCTGCGCAACGCCAACATGGCGATGTGGACCAACTTCTATCTGAACTATGGCGGCGAATTCCTCGATGCCAAGGGCAATATCCTGACCGACGGCCCCGAGGCGATCGAGGCCACCAAGCTCTATCAGCGGCTGCTGACGAAATGCGCGCCTCCCGGCGTCGCTGGCTTCAACTGGATGGAATCGATGGCCTCGTTCACGCAAGGCCGCGCGGCGATGTGGATCGATGCCGACGGCTGGGCGCCGCCGCTGGAAGACCCCGCCGCCTCACGCGTCGTCGGCAAGGTCGGCTACACGCTGGTGCCCGCCGGACCCAAGGGCAAATTCTCGTCGACCTATGGCGACGGCATCGGCATTCCCGCGGCGAGCAAGAACAAGGAGGCCGCCTATTTGCTCTGCCAATGGGTGGTCTCGCGGGGACAAGGCGCCCGCCTGCTGCAGGCCGGCGGCGGCGTGCCGTTCCGCAACTCCGTCGTCGACGACCCCGAGGTCGCCAAGGGCGTGAAGACCAAGGAATGGCTGCAGTCGGTGGTCGATTCCGCCAAGATCTCGAAGCTCGGCCTGCCCGTCATCATCCCGGTCGCCGAATTCCGCGACATCGTCGGTGCGGCGCTGACCGCGACGTTGTCGGGCGCCGATCCCGCCACCGAATTGAAGAAGGCGCACGAGCAGTTCCGCCCCATCCTGGAGCGTAGTGAAAAAGCGTGAGTGTTGTGACACAAGTTTCGCCGGCGGTGACCGAAAGCGAGCCGCCGGCGCGTGAATGGCGTCCGCCGTCCTACTGGCCATTCGTGATCCCGGCGCTCGTCGTGGTGCTGGCCGTGATCATCTTTCCCTGGGTGTTCACGATCTGGATGAGTCTGCAGGAATGGAAGGTCGGCTCGCCGACCGTCTTCGTCGGGCTCGCCAACTATCTGCGGCTGCCGACCGATCCGCGCTTCGTCGAGGCGGTCGGGCACACGCTGTCCTACACCGCGCTGTCGGTGGTGCTGCCGCTGGTGTTCGGCACGCTGGCGGCGGTGGTGTTTCACCAGAAATTCGCCGCGCGCGGCTTCCTGCGCGGCATCTTCATCATGCCGATGATGGCGACCCCGGTGGCGATCGCGCTGGTGTGGACCATGATGTTCCACCCGCAGCTCGGCGTCTTGAACTATCTGCTGTCGCTGGTCGGCCTGCCGCCGCAGCTCTGGGTGTTCAACCCGACGACGGTGATCCCCTCGCTGGTGCTGGTCGAGACCTGGCAATGGACGCCGCTGGTGATGTTGATCGTGCTCGGCGGCCTCGCCGCGATCCCGACCGAGCCTTACGAGAGCGCGCAGATCGACGGTGCCAATTTCTGGCAGGTGTTCCGCTTCATCACGCTGCCTTTGATCATGCCGTTCCTGTTCATCGCCGGCATGATCCGCATGATCGACGCGGTGAAAAGCTTCGACATCATCTTCGCGATCACCCAAGGCGGGCCGGGCTCGGCGTCGGAAACCATCAACGTCTATCTCTACAGCGTCGCCTTCGTCTACTACGACCTCGGCTACGGTTCGGCGATCGCGGTGGTGTTCTTCCTCCTGATCGTGGCGCTGGCGGCGCTGTTGCTCTACTTGCGCAAGCGCCTGCTGTGGACGTCTCAGCTTGGGAGCGAGGCATGAGCCCGCGTCAGATTCTGGGCCGCATCGGGCTGTGGCTGTCGGTGTTCGTCATCGTCTCGCCGGCGATCCTGTTCTTCCTCTGGATGGGCTCGCTGTCGCTGAAATTCGAGATCGACAACGCCTCCTATCCGCCGGTGTTCATCCCCGAGCATTTCGCCTGGAAGAACTATGCCGATGTGTTCGCCTCCAACCGCTTCCTGACCTATTTCAGCAACAGCCTCGTCGTCACCGGCTGCGCCACAGGGCTTGCGATGCTGGTCGGCGTGCCCGCCGGCTACGGCATTGCGCGGATGGCCGCGCATAAATCGGCGATCGTGATCCTGATCGCGCGCATCACGCCGGGCCTGTCGTATTTGATCCCGCTGTTCCTGCTGTTCCAGTGGCTCGGCCTGCTCGGCACGCTAGTGCCGCAGATCATCATCCATCTCGTGGTCACGGTGCCGATCGTGATCTGGATCATGATCGGCTATTTCGAGACCACGCCGCTGGAGCTGGAGGAAGCCGCGTTGATCGACGGCGCCACCCGCTGGCAGGTCTTCCGCCATGTCGCGCTGCCGATCGCGAGGCCCGGGCTCGCGGTCGCCTTCATCCTCGCGGTGATCTTCTCCTGGAACAATTTCGTGTTCGGCATCGTGCTCACCGGGCGCGAGACGCGCACGCTGCCGGTCGCGGTCTACAACATGATCTCGTTCGACCAGCTGAGCTGGGGCCCGCTCGCCGCGGCTGCATTGATCGTGACGGCACCGGTGCTGCTGCTCACCGTGCTGGCGCAGCGGCAGATCGTCGCCGGGCTGACGGCGGGCGCAGTGAAGGGTGGCTAGGGCAAGTTGTTGGGCCGTCGCAGGGGACCGCGGCTCCCAAATGCGACGATGATGATAAGTCCGGTGAAAATTGCGGAGATGACCGCACAAATTAAGGCCCGGTTCAGTAAAGCCACTCGACGCTTGAGACGCGATAGATCGGCTTTCAGATAGGCCTTGGAGGCATTTTCATCCGGGATGGCGTGCAGAAACTGCGCCCTGTCGACCACGCGGTTTATCCTCCCACTCAGCACCGAAATGAAGTTCGCAACGGCGCCAAGTGGGAAAGCCGGAGCTGCAACAGTCGCAATGATACTGCTGAGCTGGTCAATGGAAGGCGTCACCGGCAGCATTTTTGAACTGCTCTAGCTGTTTGTCACCTTCCGTACAGGTGGCGGTTTCCATGTTCCGTTGATGATCGATGGCGACTTTTCGTTCGGCCAATACATGCGCAGCATTAGGACAAACTTGCCTGCAGGCGCAGGAAGCCAGTTGCTCTCCTTGTCGGAACCCGGACTATCCTTCTGGATGTAGAGATCAACCGAACCGTCCGGATTGGGTTTGAGGTTCTGGCGGGCACTGATGGACTGGCGGTTGATCGAATTTGGGACGAAGAAGTAATTCTCGTCATACATCGTGAGCGACCAAAAGCCTCCGACCGGGGGAAGGTGCCCTTTCGGGAAGTGCATGATGTACTTGTTGCTGCCAACGTAATCCTTGCCGTCGGCGTCCTTCTGCGATGTTGGATAGCACGCATCCTGAATGCGGTTGGCACCAAGCCCGATTGCCGCGACAAGAGCGCGGTTGAGATAATTGGTGCCATAGATGCCTGCTTCGCCATCGAACGCCCAGCCGTTGTCGTTTCTGATCGCCTTGTTGACCTTGAACTGGAGCATGATCCGATCAAAGGCGACCTGCGGGACGCGCTTGGCAAACGCAGCATCGAACTTGCTCGCGTCAAAATCCTTGCCGGGGATAAGGCCGATCTTCGCGAACTTGGCGATCTCGGCAGCGTCAGCGGGCGCCGGCGGATTGCGCTTCATGAGTTGCGCAAGAAGGGTAAAATAGGCTGCAGCGTCCAGACGATTGACCTGATCGCGAACTGCCGTCTTCATATCGATTGAAGTATCGACCTTGCCTGCCGGCGGCGCATACGCTTTGCCATAAGCGCTGAGCGGGACGAGCTTGAACTCATCCTGTGCTGCATGCACGGCCGCATAATCCTCTGGCGTGCCAGTGCAATAGATGCGACCCAAAATCCAGACGATACTCGTCGGTGACTTGTATTCCTTGACACCAGCGGGCAGCGTTCCCTTCCAGCCCGGTCCGGTGATCGCGTAGTTCTGTGCTTTCGTGCCGGTCGTGCGCTTGCCCGGCACCT
Organism: Bradyrhizobium sp. USDA 3240; assembly: GCF_054063295.1. NCBI lineage: Bacteria > Pseudomonadati > Pseudomonadota > Alphaproteobacteria > Hyphomicrobiales > Nitrobacteraceae > Bradyrhizobium > Bradyrhizobium sp. USDA 3240. The sequence goes on along the minus strand of NZ_JBSSGD010000002.1, from coordinate 6,846,363 downwards.
GAAAGACATTGGTCCAACCATCCAGCATCGGAAACAGGAAGTAGCGGTCCTTCATGTCTGGCATGCTCAGGACCCAAGGTTCGTCGCCCACGTCGATCCAGGCGGTTGTGTAGAGCGTATCGGCATTGGGGGCTGTGACGTCCTTGAAGCTGGCATCCGGGTACTTACGGAGCTTGATGAGTTGCCCCATCGGCCCGCGTGTGCCCTCTACTGACGCAACATTTGTCATGACCCGGCGGGTCATCTCCATTGTCACGAGAGCATAGCCATAAATGTATGCATCTTGGGCAAGCCAGAAGTCTTCGCCGCCCTCCAACGCCCGGACCACTGGGCCATCAAACTCGGCGCGAGCTGCGCGCGAAAGTGCAATGGTCGAGATTGCGGTGCCGATCCCCGCAAGCGCTTGGCGACGGTCTATAGACATGCTGGACCTTCCCTGCCTCCTCCAGAGATGAAACGGGGCGGGGTCCATCCACCTTGATCTATATCAAGAAGGCAGAAGGTCTGCTCTGGGTCAAAAGCCGCTGGCAGCGACCGAACCTAGGGACTACCGGTTCTCTTCGGAGTGCCAAAGTTCTCAGGGGTCATCCAGACCGTCATCTATGGTTGAGCGGACATCTGGGCCAACGTCATTCGGCGCAACTTCTGCTTCCTGAACGTCCCCTGCCTTCCTCCGCCGTCAGATCGTCGAGCTGCTCGGTACCGGCCAGGCGACAGGCCGTGATGCCGGTGGAACAGCTTCGAAAACGCCGCCGCGGTCCCGTAACCGACCCGGCTTGCAATGCGTGCGATCGGCTCGTCGCTGGTTTCGAGCAGGAACGCCGCCTCTGCCATTCGGCGTTCGATGACATAACGATGCATCGACTGGCCGACGAGCTTGGTGAACCGGGCCGAAAAAGCTGAGCGGCCGAGCCCCACGCGCTGACCGAGGTCGCTCAGGGCCCAGGGCCGCTCCGGGTTTTCGTGGATCAGCTTGAGTGCGGGCCCGATGTGCGGGTCCGATATCGCCCCGAGCCACCCGCCTTCTCCGGGACCGAGAGACTTGATCCAGTTTCGCAATACCTCGACGAAGAGCACTTCCGTCAGTCGTGAGAGCGCGACGCGTTGGCCGGGACGTTCCAGTGCGGATTCGCTGACCATGCGACGCAGGATCGCTTCAAGCCACTCACCGTCCGCCGTTGGCTTCAGCAGGAGCACGGGCGGAAGTAGCTCCAGCACGCTGCCGAACAGCGGCCGTGAGACGGTGAAATTGCCGCAGATCATGGTCGAGAGCGGCTTTGCACGACCGCCGTGGCGAACGACGCCAAGACGCGGCGACGATCGATCGATATCAACAATCTGCAAAGGCTTGGCCCGGCGATCCGAATAAAACACATGGGGCTCGCCGCGAGTAATCACGACAAAATCGCCCTCCGTCATCTGGATTTCCTGTCCCTGTCCGAGCGCAAGGGTCGCCGAGCCGCGGCTGAGATAGTGAAACAGGGCGTAGGGACGCGCCGGCAACTCCAGATTCCAGGGATGGCCGAGCTCGAAATGAAAAAGCAGCGTCCCGCCGAGACGAACGCGATCGAGCACTTGGGCGAGAATATCCATGCCGCCGAGATTAGACCGGCGGACGATCCGACACAACATACGGACGATCGATCTCTATCGTCCGAAAGGCCGGCGGAATAGGTCACGTCGCGGCGGGCCGTCGTCACGTACGGCAACCATTTCGCCGATGGCAGATGGAAGAACCGCGACCTTGCTGGAAACGCCTGTCCATTCCTCCGGACCGTGTTCGTCCGATACGCCAACAGGAACAATCAATGCGAAATATCTTCCTCTCAGCCGCCACCATACTTCTGGCCGGAACGACATTGGTCAGTTCTGTCCATTCCGCCGAACTGCCCAAGGGAGCAGCCCACAACATCGTGCTCGTGCACGGCGCTTTCGTGGACCAGACGAGCTGGCAGCCCGTTGCCGATATTCTCACGAAGAAAGGCTACAACGTCAGGCTCGTCGAAAATCCGCTCACCTCCCTTGCCGCTGACGTCGATGCCACCAAGCAGGCGCTCGCGAAGCAGGACGGCAAGACCGTCCTCGTCGGCCACTCCTGGGGTGGCGTGGTCATCACGCAAGCCGGTAACGATCCGAAGGTGTCGGCGCTCGTTTATGTCTCCGCTTTCGCACCGGAGGTCGGTGAATCCCTCGCGTCGCTGGCAAAGGCCGGCCCGCCGACCGAAGGCGGCAACGCGATCCATCCCGATGCGAAGGGCAATTTGTACATCGATCCCAAGGTGTTTCCGTCAGCCGTCGCGGCCGACCTTCCTCCGGAAATCGCCGCGCACCTGGCCAACTCGCAGCTTCCGTTGAACCACGTTGCGTTCGAAGCCCCGGTCGACGTTGCAGCCTGGCACGACAAGCCGACGTTCTATGTCATCAGCACCAAGGACAAAGTCCTTGCGCCCGCGGCCCAGAAGTCGTTCGCAGCCAGGATGAAGGCTCAGACGACGGAAGTCGCCGGCAGCCATGCCTCGCTCGTCGTGCATGCGAAGCAAGTTGCCGAGGTCATCGAAAAGGCAGCGCTCGTGAAGTGACGGTACCGCTCCCGGCGCTTTCGCGCCGGGAGCGCGCACGCTCGCTCAAAGAATGCAGAACGTATCGAACGGAAACTCCTGCATGTACAAGACGATTCTTGTCACTCTCATTGCCTCGGCTCTTGCCACCGGAACTGTCGCGGCTGCTCCCGCCGTCAGGAAAGAGCCGCTGGATGCTGCGACCCTCGGCGCGATAAAATCGAAGTTCGGCAGGCTGATGGAATTGGCCAACAACCACGATTTCAGGGCGCTGCATGCGATGTTCTGGCAATCGCCCTCAACCCTGCTGGTGGCCAAGAGCGCGATCCCGTCCGAGGGGAACTGGGCCGGGTTTTGGGGCAACGAGGCGGTTGATCAAAAGCTGCATGATATCGGCAGCTCCGGTCCGGTCGTGCTCGAGCCGGATTATTCGAAGCTCATGGTTGTCGGCCTGACGCGCGACGTCGCCGAGTCCTACGTGCCGATGAACATCACGGTCTCATATGCGGGGCAGGATGGAACAGCCAGGCCGTTTCTCATGATCATCAATTGGCTTCGCGTCGGAAAGGACTGGAAGATCGCTTCCGAAATCATTCTGCCGGTGCCGCCCGCACCCGCCGCGAAGGGTTAGGCACTTCGATCCGGCCAGGGCTACGCGTTGGTGAGTCCGCGTCCCAATCTCATCCTGCCCTAGCCGGCGAGCGCTTCCAGCACCGCGGCTGAATCGGTGACCCAACCGAAAATGCCGCCCTGGGCCTTGATCATCTTCAGGCCCATCTCGTGGAATTCCGGAAAGTAGGACGCGCAGCCGTCTGATATCACGATGCAGCGGTAGCCGCGGTCGTTGGCCTCGCGCACCGTGGTGTTGACGCAGACTTCGGTGGTGACGCCGCAGACCAGGAGATTCTCGACGCCGTATTTCTGCAGGATGTCGCCGAATTCGGTGGCGTAGAACGCGCCCTTGCCGGGCTTGTCGATCACGATCTCGCTGCCCTGCGGATAGAGCTCGGGGATGATGTCGTGGCCAGCCTCGCCGCGGATCAGGATCCGTCCCATCGGTCCGGGATCGCCGATCCGTAATGACGGCGCACCGCGCTCGACTTTCGCCGGCGGCGCGTCGGAGAGATCGGGCAGATGGCCCTCGCGGGTATGGACCACGAGCAGCCCGGCGTCGCGCACAGAGGCGAGGACGGCGGCGATCGGCTTTACGGCGCGGGCAAGCCGGCTGACGTCATTGCCGAGCGTCTCGCCGAAACCGCCGGGCTCCATGAAATCGCGCTGCATGTCGATGATGACGAGCGCGGTCTTGCTCCAGTCGAGCGTGATCGGCGCCGGCTCGGCCGCGATTGTCCCGCTTGAATTCGCCATGACGCACGCCTCGAATGCGAGAAGACCCGCATATGATTAAGCAAACCGCGTGCCATTGCGCAATGACGCGGCTCGCACCGCCTCACCACACACGGCATTTGTGCAGCCACCGATCTTGCTGGCATGATCGTTGCTAGCTGGGGGCCCGAGCGAAACCACGACGATGGTTCACGAAATGACGCAACGCGTCTGAAAGAACGGGAGGACAGGCATGAATGGACTTGGCGGTCTCAACAAGTCACCCAACGGCGTCGTGATCGGACTGGTGCAGCTGCAGCTGCCCGTGGTTGCGACCAAGGCCGATCTGGCGCGGCAGACCGACCGGATCGTCTGGATGGTCGGCAAGGCGCGGCGCAATCTCGCCACCATGGATCTGGTCGTATTCCCGGAATATTCGCTGCACGGTCTCTCGATGGATACCAATCCGGAGATCATGTGCCGGCTCGATGGGCCTGAAGTCGCGGCCTTCAAGAAGGCCTGCATCGCCAACAAGATCTGGGGCTGCTTCTCCATCATGGAGTTCAACCCGCACGGCAATCCCTACAATTCCGGGCTGATCATCGACGATCAAGGTGAGATCAAGCTCTACTACCGCAAATTCCATCCCTGGATTCCGGTCGAGCCGTGGGAGCCCGGCGATGTCGGCATTCCCGTGATCGACGGACCGAAAGGCGCGAAGATCGCGCTGATCATCTGTCACGACGGCATGTTCCCGGAAATGGCGCGCGAATGCGCCTACAAGGGCGCGGAGATCATGATCCGCACCGCAGGCTACACCGCGCCGATCCGCGACAGCTGGCGCTTCACCAACCAGGCCAACGCGTTCCAGAACCTGATGGTGACCGCCAACGTCTGCATGTGCGGCTCGGACGGGTCGTTCGACTCGATGGGCGAAGGCATGATCGTCAATTTCGACGGCAGCATCATCGCGCACGGCACCACGGGACGGGCCGACGAGATCATCACCGCCGAAGTGCGACCCGATCTCGTGCGCGAGGCGCGGATCAACTGGGGTGTCGAGAACAACATCTATCAGCTCTGGCACCGCGGCTATGTCGCGGTGAAGGGCGGCGCGATGGATTGCCCCTACACCTTCATGCAGGACATGGTGTCCGGCCGCTTCCGCCTGCCGTGGGAGGATCAGGTCAAGATCACCGACGGCACGTCCTGCGGCTTTCCCGCGCCGACACGGATGTTCGGCAAGACCGCGAAGGCCGCCGAGTAGCCACGCCACCCCTCGCGGCTACTTGAAGAAGTGCACGAGGCCGATGCTGAGGCCCAGCAGCAGCAGCAGCGACAGCGTGACGGCGGCCGTCACCCGGCCGCCGACGGTCGAGAGCACGCGGACATCGACGCCGAGCCCGAGTGCGGCCATCGACACCACGGTGAGGATCGCCGCCGTCCTGGTCACCGGCGCGATCGCGATATCGGGCACGAGTTGGAACGAGCGCAGCGCGGCCAGCACCAGGAAGCCGATGATGAACCACGGCACCAGCTTGAACGGGCTGATCGAGGCGGCCTTTGCGGTCCCTTCCTTGGCGGTGCCGGCGGCCTTGCGCCGCCGCGCCACGAACAGCGAGAGGCCGACCACGATCGGGCCCAGCATCAGCACGCGCACCAGCTTCACCAGCGTGCCGATCTGGGTCGATACGATGCCGGCGGGCACGGTCGCTGCCAGCACCTGCGGCACCGCATAGACCGTCAGCCCGGCGAGGATACCGTATTGCGTCGCCGTCAGCTTCAGCAGCGGGATCAGCAGCGGCAGGCCCAGCACCATCAGCACGCCGAGAATCGCGGTGAACGAGATCGACGAGGCGATGTCGTCGCCATCGGCCTCGATCACGGGCGCCACCGCGGCAATCGCGGAGTTGCCGCAGATCGAATTGCCGCAGGCGATCAGGATCGCGAGCTTGGCCTTGAGTCCGAGCAGGCGGGCGAGGCCATAGCTCACCGCCAGCATGATCACGACGGTCGCGGCAATGGCGCCGATCAGAAGCCAGCCCGACGCCAGTATCGCGGCAAAGCTGATGGACGCGCCGAGCAGCATCACCGCGACCTCGAGCAGCTGCTTGGCGCTGAAGGCAATGCCCGAGCGCCAGCGCTCGGCGGGTTCCCAGGCGGTGCGCACCGCCATCCCGAGCAGGATCGCGACGACCAGGGCCTCGATATAGGGGTGGTCGAAAACCCGCTCTTCGGCGGCCTGGATGCCGAGCGAGATGATCGTGACCACCCCGCAGAGCAGAATGCCCGGAATGAGCAGGAAAATGCGCTTCAGCGCGCCCTGCTTCTGCCCTTGGTCTTGTTGTTGCGGCACGAAATCCTCTTTTCGGAGAAGATTTTATGCGCCCGGGCGCACCTCTTGGCTAATATCTTTTCGAACTGCCCCGATAGAGAGAAGTTATGTCCCTCAACCGCATCTGCTCCGCCTGTTCGCGGCCGTGGCGAAGACCGGAAGCTTCTCCCGCGCCGCCGATCTCCTGCACATCAGCCAGCCGGCGATCTCCAAGGGCGTGCGGGATTTCGAGCTGCAGGTCGGCTGCCGGTTGCTCGACCGCACGCCGAAGGGGGTGCGGCCGACCCGGGAGGGCGCGGCGCTGGCGCGCCATGCCGAGACGCTGTTCGCGGCCGAGCGTGCCGCCGAGGACGAATTGCAGGCGCTGCGCAACCTCGACAGCGGTTCGCTGCGCATCGGCGCCAGCACCACGATCGCGACCTACATGATCCCGGAATATCTCGGCGTGTTCCACCGTGCGTTTCCCGGCATCGACCTGCATGTCGTGAGCGCCAATACCTCTGATATCGCGGCGCTGATGCTCGGACATGAGATCGAAATCGCCCTGGTCGAGGGACCGGTCGAGGACGAGAATTTGATCAGCGCAGCCTGGCGCACCGACGTGATGGTCCTGATCGCGGGTCCGGATCACCGCTTCGCAGCCGCCGCGGGAGCGATCGACGTCCGCCTGCTGAACGACGAGATCCTGATCGTGCGCGAGCCCGGCTCCGGCACGCGCGAGGTGGTCGCGCAGGCGCTGGCCGCCCACCGGGTCGAGCCGCAGCGGACGCTCGAGATCGGCAGCACCGAGGCGATCAAGCAGGCGGTGGCGGCCGGGGTCGGCGTCGCCATCGTGTCGATCGCGACGATCGACGATCAGGTGAAGCTCGGGAAGCTCAAGGTGATCCCGATCAAGGGCGTCCATATCGAGCGCACACTCTGGCAATTGAAATCGCCCGGCCGGCTGGAGGTGCCGGCGGCGGTCGCGTTCGAGGGGATCATTCGGGAGACGCGGTCTGCGAAGGCGGCGTCGCGCACGCCGTCAGCTAAAGCGCGGCGAACAGACCCTGCACCCACGCAACGGCATGCTCGAAGCTGAACACGCCGGGCTCGAAATAGACCGCGCGCGCCAGCACGATGCCGACCACCAGCACCCAGAACACGCTGGTGCCCGCGGTCTTCAACCACTTCGACACGCCTTCGCTCGCGGCCGAAGAATCGACCGCGGGAACCGGCTCGCCGAAGGGATCGAATGCGGATTGGCTCATCGTCTTGACCATCTGGAATGTCAGCACAATGTCGCAACGGCGGGGGTGGAAGCAAGGGTAGTTGACTGCCTTTTGCGCCGGTTCCTTGGAAGGACGTTTTCCAGCCCGAAAGCCGGGGAGTATTTCCTTCTGAGCGCCTAAAGCGCGAGGCGCTTTAGGTCTTTGTTTGAGCATGATCTTTTCGGAAAACCGCTTCGCACTTTTCCGGATCATGCTGATCCGGCATCAACCATCGGTCCCGCGCTGCGGCGCCAGGCGCGGCAGTTCGATCCGCACGCTCGTCCCCGTGCCCGGGGCACTATCCAGATGGAGCTCTCCGCCCAATCGGTTCGTGACGATGTTGTGAACGATGTGGAGGCCGAGCCCGATACGGCCGATGTCGCGGCGCGTGGTGAAGAATGGATCGAAGGCCTGCCGCAGCACATCACGGCTCATCCCGCAGCCATCGTCGGCGAACAGGATTTCCACCTGGTCCTGACCTGACGCGCGCAGCCGGATCGTGATGGTGCCGCCCTTGCCGTCCGGAAAGGCATGCGCGACCGAATTGACGAACAGATTGGTCAGTGCCTGACCGTAGGGGCCGGGATAGCTGTTCATCGCGAGTCCGGACGGGCAATCGACCTCGAGCGCCAGATTGTTCTTCGGCAACGCCGGACGCAGGTTCGAGAGCACCTGCTCGGTCACCTCGCCGAGATCGAACTGGCTGCGGTCGAAATAGCTGCGATCGACGGCGACCTGCTTGAACGATTGCACCAGGTCCGCCGCGCGCTTGAGGTTGCCGACCAGCAGCGACGACGCGCTTTCGACGACCTCGATGAAATCGCTGAGGCTGGAGCGCTTCAGCTTGCCGCGCGCGGCCTCGGCGGCGAAGTCGGCGCATTTCTGCTCCAGCACCGAAGCGACGGTGAGGCTGGTGCCGACCGGACTGTTGATCTCATGTGCGACGCCGGCCACCAGCCGGCCCAGCGCTGCAAGCTTCTCGGCCTCGATCAGCGAGGCCTGGGTCTCCTGCAGATGATGCAGGGCCTTCTCGGCCGCATCCCGCGCGGCGCGGATCTCGCGTTCGCTGCGCTTGCGGTCGGTGATCTCTTCGGCCGCGACGTTGACACCGACGATGCTGCCGTTCGGCTCGCGCTGCGGGTGCCAATGCGTGATCCAGCATCGCTCGTCATTGTGGCCCGGGCGCTGGCCGTACACCTCCACATCGGTGACGGGTTCTCCGGTCTCCATGATCGAACGGACGATGCCCTCGACCGCGGTGGCGAGTGCGGGCACGCAATCATGCACCGTGCGTCCGAGATGACCTTCGACCGAGATGCCGCAGATCTCGGTGAGCCGCTGGTTGATCTGGAGGTAACGGCAGTCGGGAGAAAGGTAGGCAAGACCGATCGGTGCAGTGTCATAGATCAGCTGCAGCGCCGGTTGTTTTGGGAACTGAACGTCCTGGACGACGGACGAGCGCATGTCCTTCCCGCCGTTCGGACAAGTCTAGCGCTTCATGGCCGGGCCGCAAATAGCCCCAACCTATGCAGAAAATGCCAATCGAATCTGTCCGGATTCGGCACGGACGGACGACGGCGGAGCCAGGACTGGTGCTATGTGGGCCGCCACGCGCGGCAGCTTCAGCTATTCACTGCACCGTGCGGACGAAAATTCTCGATGAAGCGCAGCAGCACCCGCGCGCCGGTGTCGGCGTCGGCAAGCTCGACATGCTCGGCCGGATTGTGACTGATCCCGCCGCGGCAGCGCACGAAGATCATGCCGATATCAGCGACGTCGACCATCGCCATGCCGTCGTGCCCGGCCCCGCTCGGCAGCTCGAACACGGCGTGGCCTTCCGCCGCGACCGCCTCGGCGATCTGCGTCTTCAGCCAAGGCGCGCAGGGCACGCTGCGGTTCTCGTGGGTGACGTCGATCTGCAAGGCGAGCTCGCGGCACTTTGCGATCGCCTCGATCTGCCGCACGATGTCGGCGACGGCGCGCTTGCGATGCATGTCGCTCTGCGAGCGGATGTCCATCGTGAAGGACACCTTGCCCGGGATCACGTTGGTGGCGCCGGGCATGGCGCTGACATAGCCGACGGTGCCGACGAGACCGGCTTCATCGCTCTTGCAGAACTGCTCGATCGCGACGATGCATTCGGCAGCGCCGGTCAGCGCATCGCGCCGCAACTTCATCGGCACGGTGCCGGCATGGCCGGCGACGCCGGTGAGATTGGCGGCAAGCCGCGTCGCCCCAGAGATCGCGCTGACGACGCCGACCGGCAGCGCCTTCTGTTCCAGCACCGGGCCCTGCTCGATGTGCAGCTCGACATAGCCGAGCAGCTCGCGGCGGGCGCGCGCCGCCTTGCCGATATGGTCGGGGTCGAGCCCGAACGCGACCAGCGCATCGCGCATCGAGGTGCCGGCGCGATCGCGGGTGTTGAGCACGCTCTCGTCGAAGGTGCCGGCCACCGCGCGGCTGCCGAGCAGGGTCGACGCAAAGCGCACGCCCTCCTCGTCCGCGAAGCCCACGATCTCGATCGCGAATGGCAGCCGCTTGCCGCGCCGGTTCAGATCGGCGACGCAGGCGATCGCGGTGATGACGCCGAGCGGGCCGTCCCATCTGCCGGCGTCGCGCACGGTGTCGTAATGCGAGCCGAGCATCAGCGCCGGCAGGCCCGGCCGCTCGCCCTCGTAGCGGCCGCAGACATTGCCGATGGCATCGAGATGCGCGCTCATGCCGGCCTCGCGCATCCAGGACAGGATGAGATCGGCCGCTTTGCGATGCTCATCGGTGAGGAAGACGCGCGCCAGATGCTCCGGCGTCTCCGAGATCGCCGCGAGCTGATCGATCCGCGCCACGATCTCGTCGCCAAGAGAAGGTGGATTCGCGGACGGTTTCTTCTCGCTCATGCTGTTTCCCATCAGTCCGACCCGGCGCCCGAGCCCGCTTCACTCGTAGCAGGCCCGATCCGATTCACCAGCCGGCAAATCACGCGTTGTCCGCCGCCCCCCGACCTGGCTCGCGCCGGCCGTCCGGCGGTTAGCGACTGCTTAACGGCATTGCATACAACAACGGTCGATAGCTTACAAAATAGGCAACAGAGTCCCGCTCAGCCGCCGGTCCCTGCCATTCCAACAACCATTCACGTTCATATTCAAATACTTGCCGAAAGGTGACCGCCAAACGTGCTCTGGCACGAAGCTTGCGACACTCCGTCAAGCGCCGCCGTTACGGCGGCCGCGACAAGGACAGGCGGGCCGGACCCGCCGGAGGGAGCAGGCGATGGATTTTGGCAGGATTTCAAGAAGGCATTTATTGCAGGGAAGCGCGGCGCTGGCATTGGGCAGTACGCTCGGCGTTCGCGGCGCGGCGGCAGCGGAAACCACGGTCGGCTTCATCTATGTCGGGTCCCGCGACGACTACGGTTACAACCAGGCCCACGCCCAGGGCGCGGCGGCGGTGAAGAAGCTTCCCGGCATCAAGGTGGTCGAGGAAGAGAAGGTGCCGGAGACCGACGCGGTCGAGAAGACCATCGAGTCCATGATCAATCTCGACGGCGCCACGCTGCTGTTTCCGACCTCGTTCGGCTACTACAACCCCCACGTCGTCAAGATGGCGGCGAAGTTTCCCAAGCTGCACTTCGAGCATTGCGGCGGCCTGTGGAGCGACAAGGACCCGAAGAACGCCGGCAGCTATTTCGGCTACATCGACGAGGCGCAATTTATCTCCGGCATCGTCGCCGGCTATTCGACCAAGAGCGGCAAGCTCGGATTCGTCGCGGCCAAGCCGATCCCGCAGGTGCTGCGCAACATCAACGCGTTCACGCTCGGCGCCCGGCTCGCCAATCCCAAGGCGACCACGCAGGTGATCTTCACCGGCGACTGGTCGATGCCGGTCAAGGAAGCCGAGGCCACCAACAGCCTGATCGACCAGGGCGTCGACGTGCTCACCTGCCATGTCGACGGACCGAAGACGATGGTCGAGAACGCCGCGCGGCGCGGCGCGATGGTGTGCGGCTATCACGTCAACCAGTCGCCGCTGGCGCCGAAGGCCTATCTCACCGGCGCCGAGTGGAACTGGGAAGCGCTCTATCCGAAATTCGTCAAGATGATCGTCGCGGGTGAAGCGATCCCGAACTTCTATCGCGGCGGCCTGAAGGAAGAGATCGTCAAGGTCTCGCCCTATGGCGAGATGGTCTCGGCAGAGGCCCGCAAGCATGCTGACGACGTCAAGGCCAAGTTCATGTCCGGCGAGTTCGCGATCTTCAAGGGCCCGCTGGTCGACAACAAGGGCAAGACCGTGATCGCCGGCGGCACCGACCGCGGCCAGCAGGATCCCGAACTCGAGAAGATGGACTATCTCGTCGAGGGCGTGATCGGAGCCACCGCGTGACGACCGAGGCGGCGGAATCGGTGGAGGCGGCCGGCGGCGTTGCTCCGGCCGCCGATCCCGGCTTCCTCCAGCGCTACGGCGCGAGCATCGAATACATCCTGATCCCGGGCGCGGCGCTGGTCGGCGCACTCGCGGTGTTCGGCGGCTTCATCGCGCTTTACGGCAAGAACCCGCTCGACCTCTATTTCTACATGTATTACGGCGCGTTCGGCACCTGGTTCTCCTGGCAGAACACGCTGACCCGCGCCGCGCCCTTGATCCTGACCGCGCTATGCACGGCGCTGCCGGCGCAGCTCGGCATGGTGATCATCGGCGGTGAAGGCGCGCTTCTGATCGGCGCGCTGTCGGCGACATCGGCGGCGCTGGCGCTGCAGGGCGCGGCACCGATCGTGGTGCAGACCGCGATGGTGATCGCGGGCATGATCGGCGGCGGTCTCTGGATCACGCTGTCCGGCGGCCTGCGGCAATATCGCGGGGTCAACGAGACGATCTCGAGCCTGCTGCTGGTCTATATCGCGCTTGCGATCCTCAACCATCTGGTCGAGGGGCCGATGCGCGATCCGGCAAGCCTCAACAAGCCGTCGACGCGCGAGATCGGCGCCGCCAACATGATCGGCAGCATTCCCGGCACCGACGTGCATTGGGGCCTGGTGTTCGGCCTCGTCGCGGCCGTTGCCGCCTACATCCTGATCTATCACACCACCTTCGGCTTCGCCGCGCGCGTCGCCGGCGGCAACATCCGCGCCGCCAAGATCGTCGGGCTTTCCGTCGGCAAGCTGATCCTGACCGTCTGCTTCCTTGCCGGCAGCAGCGCGGGCCTTGCCGGCATGATCGAGGTCGCGGCCGTGCAGGGCCGCACCAATGCCAACCTCGCCGCGGGCTACGGCTTCACCGGCATCCTCGTCGCATTCCTGGCGCGGCAGAATCCGCTCGCGATCATTCCGGTGGCGATCCTGCTCGGTGGCATCTCGGCCTCCGGCGGCCTGTTGCAGCGGGCGGCTCGGCCTGCCCGATGCGTCGGTGCTGGTGCTGCAAGGCATCATCTTCGTGTTCGTGCTGGCAAGCGACGCGCTCTACGGGCGGATCGGCTTCCTGAAGGGAAAGACCTGACATGGCGGACGCTTCGCTCGGGCTCTGGACCGTTCCGCTCGCCGTGTTCGGCGGCGCCATCCGCGTTTCGACGCCGTTCCTGTTCGTCAGCCTCGGCGAATGCATCACCGAGCGGTCCGGCCGGATCAATCTCGGCCTCGAAGGCACGCTGGTGATGGGCGCGATGAGCGCCTACGGCATCTCCTATCTCTCCGGCTCGCCATGGCTCGGGGTGCTCGCGGCCGGCATCACCGGCGCGTTGTTCGGCGCGCTGCATGCCGGCATCTGCTCGCTGCCGCGGGTCAACGACATCGCGGTCGGCATCGCGCTGATGCTGCTCGGAACTGGTTTGGCCTTCTTCCTCGGCAAGCCGCTGATCGAGCCGACCGCGGCACGGCTGCCGGCAATCGATTTCGGCTGGTGGAGCGACGTGCCGCAGCTGCGCGCGGCACTGCGCATCAACGTGCTGTTCCTGATCGGCGTCGCGATCGCGCCGCTGCTCTATTGGGCGTTCAGGACCACGCGCTGGGGCCTGTTGATCCGCACCGCCGGCGAAAGCGCCGACGCGGCGCGCGCGATGGGCCATTCCGTGCTGCTGATCCGGCTGCGCGCCACCATGGTCGGCGGCTTCCTCGCCGGCATCGGCGGCTCGTTTTTGTCGCTGTTCTATCCCGGCAGCTGGAACGAAGGGCTCTCCTCGGGACAGGGCATCACTGCCGTGGCGCTGGTGATCTTCGCGCGCTGGGACCCGATGCTGTGCCTGTGGGCCTCGCTTGCATTCGGCGGCGCCGCCGCGCTCGGGCCGGCGCTGCAGTCGGTCGGCGTCACCTCCGGCTACCACCTGTTCAATGCCGCGCCTTACATCCTGACGCTCGCGATCATGATCATCACCTGCTCGCCGAAGCGCACGCTGACCGGCGCGCCCGCCGAATTGTCCATCACCCGATAGACCGCGAGATCATTCCATGCCCGAGCGCTTCATCAAATCCGAGCCCTACGCCTGGCCCTACAATGGCGATTTGCGGCCAGAGAATACCGCGCTCATCATCATCGACATGCAGACCGATTTCTGCGGCGTCGGCGGCTATGTCGACAAGATGGGCTACGATCTGTCGCTGACGCGGGCGCCGATCGAGCCGATCAAGAAGCTGCTCGCAGTGATGCGTGCGCAAGGCTTTCACATCATCCATACCCGGGAAGGTCACCGTCCTGATTTGGCCGACCTGCCCGCCAACAAGCGCTGGCGCTCGCGCCAGATCGGCGCCGGCATCGGCGATCCCGGCCCGTGCGGCCGCATCCTGGTGCGCGGCGAACCGGGCTGGGACATCATTCCCGATCTTGCGCCGCTGCCGGGCGAGCCGATCATCGACAAGCCGGGAAAAGGCTCGTTCTGCGCCACCGATCTGGAGCTGATGCTGCGGCTGCGCGGCATCGAGAACATCGTGCTGACCGGCATCACCACCGACGTCTGCGTCCACACCACGATGCGCGAGGCCAACGATCGCGGCTTCGAATGCGTGCTGGTCGAGGATTGCTGCGGCGCGACCGACAGAAGCAACCACGACCACGCGCTGAAGATGATCAAGATGCAGGGCGGCGTGTTCGGCGCGGTGACGACATCCACCAACCTGATCGGGGCACTGTCGTGATCATCGGCGAACCGCCCGCTCCTATAGGCGCGTTCGGCGTCGACGCCATCGCCATGACGATGCGGTTCGGCGACTTCGCAGCGCTCGACAATGTCGAGCTCAAGGTGCGTCCCGGCTCGTTCCATGCCTTGCTTGGTGAAAATGGCGCGGGCAAGAGCACGCTCGTGAAATGCATCATGGGCTACTACCACGCCACCGAAGGCGAGATCATCGTTGGCGATCGCCAGCAGACCATCGCCAACCCGAAGGACGCGCACGCGCTCGGGCTCGGCATGGTCTACCAGCATTTTACGCTGGTGCCGGCGATGACGGTCGCGGAGAACCTGGTGCTGGCGCGCGACGACGTGCCTGCGATGGTCGACTGGCGCAAGGAGAAGAAAGAGCTCGAGGCGTTCCTGGCGCGGATGCCGTTCAAGGTGCCGCTCGATGCGAAAGTCTCCGACATCTCCGCCGGCGAACGGCAGAAATGCGAGATCCTCAAGCAGCTCTATCTGAAGCGCCGCTTCCTGATCTTGGACGAGCCGACCTCGGTTCTGACGCCGGGCGAAGCCGACGAGGTGCTCGGCATGCTGCGCGCCATGGTCGTCGCAGGCGAACTCACCATCCTGATGATCACACACAAGTTCCGCGAGGTGATGGCTTTTGCCGATGACGTCACGATCCTGCGCCGCGGCAAGCTCGCCGGCACCGGCCGGGTCGCCGACCTCACGCCCGACGAGATGGCCCGTACCATGATCGGCGCCGAGCAGCTGACCGTGCAGCCGCCGCGCACCGGCGAGGCCGGCGCGCCCCGGCTCGAGCTCGACAGGCTCACCGCGCTCGACGATGCCGGCGCGATCGCCGTGCATGGCGTGTCGCTGACGGTGAAGAGCGGCGAGATCGTCGGTATCGCCGGCGTCTCCGGCAACGGCCAGCGTCAGCTGGTCGAGGTGCTGGCCGGCCAGCGCGACGCCGAAGGCGGCGTCATCCGCGTCCAGGGCGAGGCCTATGCGGCGAGCCGCGAGGAGATGCGCCGCCACAGGATGTCGCTGTTGCCGGAGGAGCCGCTGAAGAACGCCTGTGTCGGCGGCATGAGCGTCGCCGACAACATCGCGTTCCGTGAGTTCGATCGCACTCCATTCGCGCGCGGCGGCTGGTGGCTAAATCGATCGGCGTTCCGCGCCGACGCCGAGCGCAAGATCAACCGCTACAAGATCAAGACCCGCACGCCGGAGACCCCGATCGCGGCGCTGTCGGGCGGCAACGTGCAGCGCGCGGTGCTGGCGCGCGAGCTCTCGGGCGACGTCGAGGTGCTGATCGCCGCCAATCCCTGCTTCGGGCTCGATTTCGCCGCGGTGGCGCAGATCCACGCCGAGATCATGGCCGCCCGCAACCGCGGCGCCGCGGTGCTCTTGGTCAGCGAAGACCTCGACGAGCTGCTGGAATTGTCGGACCGGCTGGTCGTGATGTTCCACGGCGCGTTCGTGCACGAAGCCCGCGCCAGCGAGGCCGACCTCACCGAAATCGGCCGGCACATGGCCGGGCACTAGGAGTCTGAAGCGGCGGCAACGGCACCGCGCTCCCTCGCCCCGCTTTTGCGGGGAGAGGGTTGGGGTGAGGGGCCGTCTCCGCATATGCGGTGATAGCTGAGTTCGCGGAGACTCCCCTCACCCGGATCGCATTTCATGCGATCCGACCTCTCCCCGCACGCGGGGCGAGGTAAGAAAGAGCCTCGCACTCAAACGCCGACCTACCCGATCTCGAATGCGTCCGCGGCGAGATGCCTCAGATTGGCGTGCCAGTGCTCGGCGATCGCGAGCCGGGTCGGCACCCAGACGTGTTCGTGCTTCTGGATGTAGTCGAGGAAGCGCATCAGCGCGGCGGCGCGGCCGGGACGGCCGACCACGCGGCAATGCAGGCCGACCGACATCATCTTGGGTGAGGTCGCGCCCTCGGCATAGAGCACGTCAAAGCTGTCCTTCAGATAGGTGTAGAACTCGTCGCCGCCGCCAAAGCCCTGCGCGTTGATGAAGCGCATGTCGTTGGCATCGAGCGTGTAGGGAATGACAAGGTGCGCTTCGGTGCCGGCTGCCTTGATCCAGTATGGCAGATCGTCGGCATAGGAATCGCAGAGATAGCGCAGGCCGCCCGTCTCCATCAGAAGCCGCAGCGTGTTGATCGAGGAGCGGCCGGTGTACCAGCCGAGCGGGCGTGCGCCGGTCGCCTCGGTATGCACGGCGATGGCACGCGCGATCTCCTCGCGCTCCTCGTCCTCCGACATGTCCTTGTGCTCGACCCAGCGCAGGCTGTGGCTCGCGATGTCCCAGCCCGCCTCCTGCATCGCCGCGACGATATCCGGATTGCGCTGCAGCGCCATCGCGATGCCGAACACCGTGGCCGGCAGCTTGCGCTCGGAGAACATCCGCCACAGCCGCCAGAAGCCGGCGCGCGAGCCATATTCGAACATGGTCTCGATATTGGCGTGACGCCGGCCGACCCAGGGCTGCGCGCCCAAGACATCCGACAGGAACGCTTCCGAGGCACGATCGCCGTGCAGGATGTTGTTCTCGCCGCCCTCCTCGAAATTGACCACGAACTGCACGGCGACGCGCGCCGCGTCGGGCCATTTCGGATCCGGCGGGTTACGGCCGTAGCCGCGGAGATCGCGCGGATAGCGGGCCTCGGTCACATCAGATTTCCTCGAAGCGGATGTTCTGCGCGCCCTTCCACAACACCGTCTTGCCGAAGGCGGTGAGGTTCTCGAGCCCCGAGGTCAGCGTGATGAAATGATTGCCGGCGAGCTGGCCCATCTTGCTGGCAAAATGCACGCCGCCATAGGCGAGCAGGATCTCGGTCTCGCTGATGCCGCCCGGGTAGAGAATGATCTGGCCCGGCGCCGGATAGCTGGTGTGGTTCTCGTAGGACACGCCGAAATCGAGATCGCCGAGCGGCATCCACACGCCCTCGCCGCTCCAGCGCACATGGATCGCCTGGCTCTCGAACGGCATCGCCTTGCGGAAGGCGGCGACCGTCTTCGGCGCGAGCTGCTCCTCGAAACGGGCGTCAAAGGTGAACTCGCCGGCGCGGACAATCAGTTTGCTCATCGAACTCTCGTGGGTGGGCTGGACAGAATGATGCCCCAACCTTTGACGCCGGCCCGCGCCGGACGCAAGGCCGATTCCGGCTTCAGATGCCGGTTTTTTCGCCGCAATGGCGCCTGCGGCAACGCAGATTTGAGCAGGGTTGCGTTGCACCTCGCCTCCCGCTTTGCGAACCTCTCTGCATTCGCAAAGGAGGACGGCCGATGACGACAAACAGTCTGCACGGACATGTGGCGCTGGTGACCGGCGGCTCGCGCGGCATTGGTGCTGCCATCGCCAAGATGCTGGCGGACGCCGGCGCTGCCGTCGCCATCAATTATCGCGAACGGTCGGCTGAAGCGGAAGCGCTGGCGAAGAGCATCACAGCCGCCGGCGGCCGGGCCGCCGCTCTCGCCGCCGACGTCTCGGAAGCCGCCGCTGTCGCCAGCCTGGTCGAACGCGCCAAATCGGTGCTCGGCCCGGTCGACATCCTCGTCAACAATGCTGGGATCGCGATCGTCAGGGGTGTCGACGACCTCACCGAAGAGGATTTCGACCGCACCATCGCGGTCAACCTCAAGTCGGCGTTTCTCTGCACGCAAGCGGTGCTGCCGATGATGCGCACCCGGAAATGGGGCCGCATCATCAACATCTCCTCCGGCGCTGCGCGTGGCGCCGGCGCGATCGGGCCGCACTACAACGCGTCCAAGGCCGCAATGGAGGGCCTGACCCGCGGCTATGCCGCGCGCCTCGTCAAGGAAGGCATCACCGTCAACGCCGTCGCGCCGTCGCTGATCGAGACCGACATGATGAAGGGACAGAGCGGCCTCGTCAGCCGGATCCCGATCGGCCGCTTCGGCACCGCCGAGGAAGTCGCGCAGGCCGTGATGCTGCTGGTCAACAATCCCTACATGACCGGGCAGACCATCGCGATGAGCGGCGGCATGGCGTTCAACTAGGTTTTGGCGATGTCTTGACCGCATCGCAGGTTTGCCCTACCGCTTGCGGCATGAACCGATCGAACCTCATCGCCAATTTCTGGTGGCTCGCCGACTGACAGGCGGGCCGAACGCGTTCATGCATTTTCGGGGCCGCCGCATTGGGCGGCCTTTTTGTTTGGCATCATCCAGCCCGCATGCGGTGTCCCCATTCAACCGAATGGAGATACCAGTGACAAAACCGATCATCCTCACCGGCGACCGCACCACCGGGCCGCTGCATCTCGGCCACTACGCCGGCTCACTCCGAAGCCGGTTGAGATTTCAGGACAGCCATGAGCAGTTCCTGCTGCTCGCCGACATGCAGGCGCTGACTGACAATGCGCACGATATCGGCAAGGTCCGCAGCAACGTCATCGAGGTCGCGCTGGATTATCTTGCCGTCGGGATCGATCCCGAGCGAACCTCGATCTGCCTGCAATCGCAGCTCCCGGCGTTGGCGGAACTGTCGATGCTCTATCTCAACCTCGTCACCGTCGCGCGGCTGGAGCGCAACCCCACCATCAAGGACGAGATCCGCGCACGCGGTTTCGGACGCGACATCCCGGCGGGCTTCCTGTGCTACCCGGTGGCTCAGGCCGCCGATATCACCGCGTTTCGCGCCACCATCGTGCCGGTCGGCGAGGATCAGGCGCCCCTGATCGAGCAGACCAACGAGATCATCCGGCGGGTCAATGCGCTGGCGGGCCATACGCTGCTGCGGGAAGCCGAAGCCATCATCCCGCGCGCGGGGCGGCTGCCCGGCGTCGACGGCCGCGCCAAGATGAGCAAGTCCGCAGGCAACGCGATTCCGCTCTCGGCGTCACCAGATGACATCTCGGCCGCCGTGCGCGCGATGTTCACCGATCCGGATCATCTGCGTGTCGCCGATCCCGGCAAGGTCGAGGGCAATGTCGTCTTCACCTATCTCGACGCGTTCGACGACGATCGCGACGCCGTCAAGGAACTGAAGGCGCGCTATCGGCGCGGCGGGCTCGGCGACGCAACCGTCAAGCGGCGGCTGGAGGATGTCCTGCAAGCCCTGATCGCACCGATCCGCACACGGCGCGCCGAGCTCGCCAACAATCGCGACCACATCGCCGACGTGATCCGGCGCGGAACCCTGAAAGCGCGGGAGATTACCGAGCGCACCAGGCGCGACGTCATGGCGGGGCTTGGCTTGTTCCAGCTCTGAACGCGCTGTCATCAAGGCGTGGCAGGAACTGTGCTTGACTATGGCCGTTGTCCGCTCGGCGAAACCGGATTTGGAGCCTGTCGTGATCGATCCGAAAACGCTTCTCGAACGCGCCGCACAGCTGGCCGATCAGGCCAGGGGCGAGCAAGATGCCGGCATCCGCGAGCGGCTGCTGCGCATGG
Source organism: Bradyrhizobium sp. USDA 3240 (assembly GCF_054063295.1). Lineage (NCBI taxonomy): Bacteria > Pseudomonadati > Pseudomonadota > Alphaproteobacteria > Hyphomicrobiales > Nitrobacteraceae > Bradyrhizobium > Bradyrhizobium sp. USDA 3240. The sequence continues at coordinate 6,826,369 of NZ_JBSSGD010000002.1, read as the reverse complement.
CCGAGCATTATCGCGATCTCGCCGCGCATGAGGCCTGGGCACACGAGAACCCGCCATCGGTCGGCGCGATCACGAGCGTGCTCAGCACCCGCGCAGCGCATTGAGCTGATCGCGAAAGCAACCCCTCAGCTGACGCGAATGCGATAGCCCAGCGACTGATGTGCGCCCGGTGCGATGTGCATCAGGCCCGGCTTGTCGGCGAACTCGCCATCGAACTCCGCGGGGCTGGCAAAACCGTGCCACGGCTCGATGCAGAGGAACGGCGCGCCGCCGACCTTCGACCAGATGCCGAGCTCGCGAAAGCCGCGCCAGGATATTTCGATCGCCCGGCCTTGCGTGGCTGCTGCCGGGCCTAGTGTCGCCGTGAACAGGACCGATGTACTTGCGACCTGATCGAAGACTAACGCGTCGTCGTCGAACAGCTCCTCCGACAGCGCAAGCGTTCTGCCCTTGACCGGATTGGATTCAGGCTGCGGCCGCATCAATCCATCCTTCAGCCGCCGGATCGGCACAGGTTCAGTCTTGCCGAAGGTCAGCGTGTAAGCCTCCTTCGGCAGCCCCTGCACCAGCGGCCAGTTGAAGGCGGGATGACCGCCGAGCGAGGCCGGCAGCATCTCGTCGCCGGTGTTGACGACATCGAAGGCGACATCGAGATCGGCGCCATCGACCGCATAGGTGACCTCGAGCCTGAACGCGAAGGGGTAGCGCGCCCGGGTTTCCGCATCGTCGATGAGAGCGAGCTTGCACGATCGCGGCCCCTGCTCCAGCCAGGCAAAGCGGCGATCCCGCGCAAAGCCGTGCTGCGTCATCGGATAGGTCTTGCCGCTATGGCGCAGCGTGTCGTTCTTCAGCCGGCCGACGATCGGGAACAGGATCGGCGCATGGCGCGGCCATTGCGGGCCGGCCTGCCACAGCAATTCGGTCCCTTCGGCATTCCTGAGCGATGACAATTCGGCGCCCTGGGCCTGAATGATCGCGGTGATCTTCTCGCCGCGCAGCGTGTAACTGTCGCTCATGCCTCGCCTCGCCGGTTGCGCCATGCCCCCACACGAGATGTTCGATGCCAGCGATGCCGTCAACCCCAAAGCGACGGGGCCGCCTGCGCGTGGCGGCCCGTAGCCTCAAGCCTACCCGGTGATCTTGGAGAAATCGGGCTGGCGGCGCTCGGCAAAGGCCGCAAAAGCCTCGCGCGCTTCCGCGCTCATCAGCCGCTGCTGGAAGATTTCGCCCTCACGCGCCATTTGCGCACTGATCCCAGCGGGATCGCGCATCAAGGCCTTGGTGTGCTGGAGCGAGCCGAACGGCCGCTTCGCCAGCGCGTCCGCCGCCGCACGTGCCTTGGCGCGGAGATCCGCAAGCGGCACCACGGCATTGGCAAGGCCGATGGAGACCGCGGTTTCCGCCTCGACCGGCTCGCCGAGCGCGAACATCGCATAGGCCCGCGCATAGCCGATGCGCTGCGGCAGCAGATATGTCGATGCCGCCTCGGGCACCAGCGCCAGATTGACGAACGGCGTGATCAGCCGCGCGGTCGGCGCGAGGTAGACGAGGTCGCAATGCAGCAGCATGGTGGTGCCGATCCCGACCGCATTGCCCTGCACGGCGGCAACCAGCGGCCGCGTCGCCTTGGCGAGGCCGGCGAGAAAGCGCGACACATGACGCTCGCCCTGCACGCCGCGCGACACCGCCGCGAAATCGGCGAGATCGTTGCCCGCGGTAAAGCTGTCGCCGTCGCCCTGGAGCAGCACGGCGCGGATTCCGGGATCGCCTTCCGCGCGTTCGAGCGCGTCCGCCATCGCGCCATACATCGCGTTGGTGATCGCGTTTTTCTTGTCCGGACGCGCCATCGTCACGGTGAGAACGCCACCGTCCAGCGTTACGACCACTTCACTCATGTCTCACTCCTGTTGCTTGCTTCCTGTTTGACGCGTTGTCTTGACGCGAACTGGTATCCGTTTCGCTTGAAGGCGCGCTAGCCGTCTTTGTCCTTCGGAAATTTCTCTTGCAGGCTGGTCAGCCAGCGCGACACCACGTCGATCTCCGCTTCCGAAAACCCGTCCATCAGACGGTTGTTGATCACCCTGGTCCGCGTTGCGGCGCGCTTGCCGAGCTCCTGCCCCGCGGCGGTCAGATGGAGCCGCTGGCTGCGCCCGTCCTCACCGTCGCGCCGGCGCTTCACGAGGCCCGCGCGCTCCATCCGGTCGGCTAGCCCCGACATCGCCGACGGCACGATGTCGACCGCCTGCGAGACATCGCCGATCAGCGCGCCGTCATTGCGCCCGAGGAAGAACAGCACGCCAGCCTGCGCCGACGTCAGATCGTGCGCGGCCGTCTCCTGCTCGATGGCGCGCTGCAGCCGCCGATAGGCCACGGTCAGAAGAAAGATCAGCCGGTGTTCCGCTCTCATGCCCCTGTTATATATTTCGCATGCGAAATATCAAGATATTTCGCGCGCGAAGTATCTTGATATTCGGCACGCGCTGACCGAGCGAGCCACGCAAACTGACCGGAATGCGCCCCGCGACTGGGCTGATTGCGACATTTTGAACGCACGCCGGATCGCAGCGCTGCGTTCCAGCAGAAAACCCTTGATCGACAACGATCAAACGGGAAATCTTGCGCCCGGGAGCCCAAGTGTCGCGCTTGCGGCTCGGGCGGGGTCACGAGAGTGTCATGACGTCAGCGGCAAGTTCGGATAGGGAGCGCGTTGTCCGCCCGAAGCGGCCGCGCCATCTCAGCGAAGCCATGCGTTGCGAGACCGCGTTTCGCCTGATCCTGTCCGAATGTCTCGAGGAAGTCGCGACCAACCACGAGGCGCTGAGCTCCGGCGATCCGGCGGCGCTCCACCAGACCCGCATTGCACTGACGCGGCTGAAGGCGGCGGTCGCGTTCTACGGCCCGATGGTCGCGGACGCCGAATGGACGCGGCTGAAGTCCGAGCTGAAATGGCTGAGCGCCCATCTCGGTGCAACGCGCGATCTCGACGTCGCGATCGAGAACAGCAAGGAGCTGCCGGAGGAACAGATGCTCAGGACGGCACGCGCCGATGCGTTCGAAGCCCTGAAGGAGGCCTTGCAGAGCGACCGTTACTGGCAATGGTTCGACGGCATGTGGGACTGGGTCGGCAGCGGCCCCTGGACCGCGCGGCAGAACCGCCGCGCGGCGCAACGACGGGCCGTGCCGGTGTCGGTGTTTCACGCGCGCCGGCTGGCGCGGTGGCATGGCAAACTGTGCCAGAAGAGCCGCGGGCTGCAAGGGATGGGCAAGAACAAGCGCCACCGCGTCCGGCTCGCCAGCAAGCGGCTGCGCTACGCCATCGAGTTCTCGGAAGGCGGATTGCCACCCGACGAATACGCGTCCTGGCGGAACGTCCTCAAGCATCTGCGCAAGGGACAGCAGCTGCTCGGCGAATTGAACGATGACGAGGTCCGCCGCGCGCTGCTCGAAAGCGCCGATGCCCTCGCGCGACGCGACGATGAGCGCAAGGCCAAGCACCAGCGCGTGCATGAGCGGAAACGCAAGAGCCGCCTGCTGCGCCGCGCCGCGGACATCTACCGGAAGATTGCCGAATGAACGCAGCCTCTCTTCCGCGGCCCGCGCAGCTGTCGCCCGCAACAATTCCCCGCAGGTTTGCCGCATCCAGCGACGCTGCCCGTTTCCTTCATTCCCCTCCCCAAGGTTATCCCCATGCCTGACGGTTCCTCTACGGCGCATCTCTATCGTCCCAAGCTCGTCACCACGCTGACCGAAGGCTACGGCGTCGATGCATTCCGCCACGACGTGATGGCGGGATTGACCGTCGCTGTGGTGGCGCTGCCGCTATCGATGGCGATCGCAGTGGCCTCGGGCGTGACGCCGGAGCGCGGGCTGTTCACGGCCATCGTCGGCGGCTTCCTGGTCTCTGCCCTCGGCGGCAGCCGGTTTCAGATCGGCGGGCCGGCCGGCGCCTTCATCGTGCTCGTCGCGGCGACGGCCGCAAAGTTCGGCGTCGAGGGGCTGCTGCTCACCGTGCTGGTTTCCGGGCTGATGCTGACGCTGATCGGCGCGTCCGGACTTGGCTCGCTGATCCGCTACATCCCGCATCCCGTCACCGTCGGTTTCACCTGCGGAATTGCGGTCACCATTCTGGCCAGCCAGCTGCGTGATCTCGGCGGGCTGACACTTGCAGGTCACGAGCCCGGGCCGTTCCTGCCGAAGCTCGCCGCCCTTGGCCACGCTCTGCCGACCCTGAACGGGTCCGCGCTCGCAATCGGCGCCGGCTCGGCAGCCGTGATCTTCGGCTTGCGCGCCTTCAGGCCGGCCTGGCCGGCGATGCTGATCGCGATTGCGATCGCATCGGTCGCGGCGCTGCTGCTGCATCTGCCGATCGAGACCATCGGCAGCCGGTTCGGCGAAATTCCGCGCGGCCTGCCGGTGCCGCATCTGCCGGAATTCTCCTGGGCGCTGCTGCTGCAGATCCTGCCGGCGTCGCTTTCCTTCACGCTGCTCGGCGGTGTCGAGAGCCTGCTCTCGGCCAAGGTCGCCGACGGCATGACCGGCCGCAAGCACCGTTCCAACATGGAGCTGGTGGCGCAGGGCATCGCCAACGTCGCGTCCGCATTCTTCGGCGGAATCAGCGTCACCGGCACGATCGCACGCACCGCGACCAACATCCGGGCCGGAGCGCGCAGCCCGTTGTCCGGCATGTTGCACGCGGCGTTCCTGCTGTCGTTCATGATCGTGGCGGCGCCGCTGGCGAGCTACATCCCGCTGTCGGCGCTGGCCGGCGTCCTCGTCGTCGTGTGCTGGTACATGGCCGAGAAGGAGGCGTTCCTGGAGCTGATCAAAGACTGGCGCGGTGCCGCGGTGCTGATCCCGACCTTCGGCCTGACGGTGTTCGAGGACCTGACATTCGGCATCATCACGGGATGCGTGATCGCTGCACTGCTCGCCGGCATCGACCGCTGGCAGCGGCGAACCAAAACCTAGCCGCTGTCGCGCAGCACCAGCTCGAAGCCGAGATCGATGCGGCGCTCGCCGCCGCGCTCCAAGGTCAACGTCGCCGCGGTGCGGCCGATCGCGTCGCCATGCACGCTGATCGTGCTCAATGTCGGCGAGATCAGCTGGCCCATTTCGAGATCGCCGAGCCCGATCACGGCGACCGGCTGCGCCGATGCGGGCCCGTCGCGCAGCAGCCCGGCCTTGCGCAGCCCCGACATGAAGCCGATCGCATGCGCATCGTTGGCGGCGAACACCGCATCGACATCAGGCAGCCGCGCATGCGCCGCCACGCTGCCGGAGTCCTTGCGGTCGAGGATCAGCCGCCGCGGCTCGGATAGACCGCTTGCCAACGCCTCGTCCCTGAAGCCGAACCAACGGCGCGTGCCGCGCGGATCGTCGCCCCCGATGAAGGCGAGCTGCTTGCGCCCTTGCGCAACCAGATGCTTGGCGACAGCGACGCCAGCCTTGTAATTGTCGAAGCCCGCGACCGCGTCGATCGGGTTGGCCGGCAGATCCCAGGTCTCGACGATCGGAATCCGCGCATTGCGCAGCAGGCGGCTGCCCTCCTCGGTCGCCGGCGAGCCGACCATGATGATCGCCTCCGGCCGCCGCGACAGCAGCGCCGCCAGCACGCGGTCCTCGCGCACCGCGTCGTAGCGCGACTGCGCTAGGATCACCGAGAAGCCGAGCGGCTCGAGCTTGTCGGACAGACCCTGCACCGTGTCGGCGAAGATCGAGTTGGCGATGGTCGGCACCAGTACGCCGACCGAATTGGTCCGCGCGCTCGCCAGCGCGCCTGCCACCAGGTTCGGGACATAGCCGAGGTCGCGCATCGCCCGCTCGACCCGCGCCCGGGTCTCCGGGGGCAACCAGATCGGGCATCCGCACCACCCGGCTCACCGTGATCGAGGAGACGCCGGCGCGCTTGGCCACCTCTGAAAGGGTGGGCGCGGCACCAGACGGGCCGGTCCCGGGTTCGGTCAGGTCGGAGCTCATGGGCTGGACCCTGCACGATTCCGGGTTGCCTAGCCACGATGTTAGCGCTAGCATCGCCTAATGTTAGCGCTAACATTGAACGAAAAGGGAGAAACGGCATGATTTCGGACGAGCAGGCCCAGGCCTACAAGCGCGACGGGGTAATCGTGGTCCCCGAGGTGCTGAACCAGGAGACCCTCGGCAAGGTTCGCACGGTGCTCGCCGAGCTGGTGGCCGGCGCCGCTGCTGTCAGCGAGCATACCGACGTCTACGACCTCGAGCCGGGCCATACGCCGGAGACCCCGCGCGTCCGCCGCATCAAGGCGCCGCACAAGGTGCACCCGATCTTCGACGAGATCATCCGCAGCCCCGCCGTGATCTCGATCCTGACCAGACTGATCGGCCCTGGCCTTCGCCTGCACGGCTCAAAACTCAACATGAAGTCGGCGCAATACGGCTCGCCGGTCGAGTGGCATCAGGACTGGGCATTCTATCCGCACACCAATGACGACATCCTCGCGATCGGCGTGCTGCTCGACGATTGCGATATCGAGAACGGCCCGATGCTGGTGACGCCGGGATCGCACACCGGCAGCACGATGTGGGATCATCACGGCGAAGACGGCTGCTTCGCCGGCCTGATCGATCCGGACCAGATCGAGGGCGACATCAAGCGCGCGGTACCCTGCATGGGCAAGGCCGGCAGCATGTCGTTCCACCACGTGCGCGCGCTGCACGGCTCGGCGACCAACACATCGGACCGGCCGCGCAACCTGCTGCTCTATGAAGTGGCCGCCAGCGACGCCTGGCCGCTGATGGGCGTCAAGGACTTCGACGAATTCAACAGCCGCCTGCTGGCGGGACCGCCGGTGGTTACCCCGCGGCTGACCGACGTGCCGGTGCGGATGCCGTTGCCGCCGGCCAAGCGACAGGGATCGATCTACGAGACCCAGTCGGCGTCGAAGAAATCCTACTTCACGCGCGCCGCCTGAGACTGACCACAATGCCCGCGGCCAGCCGCGGGCATTGCTGCTTTCAAGACATAAAAACAAAACAACGGGGAAACGAATGACCGAGATGGCAACAGATGGCGCTCGCACATCGCGCCTGCGTGTGATCCTGGCCGCAAGCATCGGCTCCGCGCTCGAATGGTACGACTTCTTCCTCTACGGCACCGCAGCCGCGCTGGTGTTCGGCGAGCTGTTCTTTCCAAAGAGCGATCCGGTGGTCGGCACGCTGCTGTCGTTCCTGACCTTCGGCGTCGGCTTCGTGGTGCGGCCGTTCGGCGGCCTCATATTCGGCATCCTCGGCGATCGCTATGGCCGCAAGCCGGTGCTGGTCGCAACGCTGTTGATGATCGGCATCGGCACCACCGCGATCGGCTTCCTGCCGACCTATGCGCAGATCGGCGTGTGGGCGCCGATCCTGCTGGTCGCGATGCGCGTCATCCAGGGCCTCGGCGCCGGTGCCGAGTATGGCGGCGCGGTGATCTACCTCGTGGAGAACGCGCCGCCGAAGCATCGCGGTTTCTGGGGCGGCTTCGCGCCGCTTGGCGTCTCCGTCGGCAATCTGCCGCCTTCGCGCTGGTGACGATGCTGCCGCGCGAGGACCTGATGAGCTGGGGTTGGCGCCTGCCCTTCCTGGCAAGCTTCCTCCTGATCGTCGTCGGCATCTTCGTCCGCATGCGCATCACCGAGACGCCGGTGTACACCCAGGCGGTGGTTGCGCGCGGCAAGGTCGAGCGCAATCCGGCGATGGAGGCGTTGCGCCAGCACCCGCGCAACTTCTTCGTCGTGCTCGGCGCCCGGATGGCCGAGAACGGGCTCGGCTATTTCTTCCCCGTGTTTGGCCTGAGCTACGTCATCACCACGCTGGGCGTGCCGAAGGCGGAGGCGCTCGCCGCTTACGGCCGCGATTTCGCAACGTTCCGCGCATTCATGAAGGACACCGCACCCGGCGTGACGATCCTCGGCCCAGGCACGATCGGCACCGGCGCGGATGCAAAAGCCCTCTTTGCAGTCTCGGCAGCGGGCATCGACGCGATCTCCTACCATCATTATGGCGCGCTCTCGGCGCGATGTTCCGGCGATCGCACCGCAAGGCATGCGCTGTCAGACCAATGGCTGGCGCGAACCGGCAAGACACTCGCCTTCTACCAGGCGCTGCGCGACCGGCTCGCACCGGGCAGGCCGGTCTGGCTGACCGAGACCGCGGAGACCGCGTGCGGCGGCAACCGCTGGGCAGCGACCTTCGCCGATACGTTCCGCTATCTCGATCAGCTCGGGCGGCTCGCCAAGGCGGGTGTTCAGGTGGTGATGCACAACACGCTGGCCGCGAGCGACTACGGGCTGCTCGACGAGCAGACCCATCTGCCGCGGCCGAACTACTGGGCCGCGCTGCTATGGCGACGACTGATGGGAACCACCGTGCTCGATGCCGGCGTCGACGAGCCCTCCGGTCTCCACGTCTATGCGCATTGCGCGCGCGACGTGCCTGATGGAATAGCCCTGCTCGTCATCAACAATGATCGGCGGATGCGGCGCAAGCTGACGCTGCCGGCGGCATCGCAACGCTACACATTGGCGAGCGAAAGGCTTGTCGACGGCAATGTTGGGCTCAACGGCAGCACGCTTGCGCTTGGTCCTTCCGACGAGATGCCCGCCCTGAACGGCGAGCCGGCCCCGGCGGGCGCGCTCGTGTTCGCTCCCGCAACGATCACGTTCCTGACCGTTGCCAATGCGGGCAACACCAACTGCCGGTAGTGGCTTGGCCTCGCCTACGCCGCGTCGAGGTTGGCGTCGGCGGACTCCGTCGTGCGCGACACCAGGTGACCCAGCATGATGGCGGTCATCAGCCGCTCCATCTCGAGCCATGCGGTGACATGCGACATGGTCGGCCGGCCACCGAGCGCAAGCTGATTGACGTCGTCGACCGCCGTCAATCCGCGCGGGTAGAACTCGCGGAAGATCACGCGCTCGGCCAGGCCGTCGACCAGGCGGAAATTCAGCGTCTTCGATAGTTCGTTGAGGGCTTCGCCAACCAGGCGCTTGTTGCGTGAACCGATCGTCGAGAGGCGATTGCGCAGCACCACCCACTCGAATGCCGGCAGATCCTGCGCGCTGCGCTCGCGCCGCGCTTCCTCCACCATCTTCGAATAATGGCTGATGCCGGTGACCTTGAAGTCGTTCGGATCGACGGTGCCGAGCACGTCGAAGTCGAGGAAGCTGTCGTTCAGCGGTGTAATCAGCGTGTTCGCCAGCGAATGCGTGAACGTCGTCAGATAGGTGTCGTAGCCGGGGCAATCGATGACGACGAAATCGTGCGACCGGCCGAGCCGCTCGACGATCTCGGCAAGCGCGCTGCGGCCGAGCGTCTCGACTTCGCTGCTTCTGCCGCTCACCGTCTCGAAGCACATATGCGCCGGGATATCGAGATTCAGCGAGGTTTGCCGCGCCCAATCCCGCCGGTTATCGACGTAGTGCGTCAGCGACTTCTGCTTGTTGTCGAGATCGATGGTGGCGACACGCTGACCCGCCTTGATCAGCGCGATGGCGACATGCATGGCAATTGTCGACTTGCCCGAGCCGCCCTTGTTATTTCCGACAACAATTACTCGTGCGTTTGTCATGGGAATCCATACCTGACGCTTGAGTGAAAGCAGGACGAAATTGAATTTAATGAATGGATTCGAATCTCCCTGATTCGACGAATCTCGACAAGAGTCGTCGCACGGTCATCGTGATCGAAATTGACGCGGCTGCGACAACATTGTCACAACCGCAATTCGAGCACGTATCGTGAACGCAGCATGCTGCGCCGCGGGCTGGCGCGCCGCCGGGCTAGCGCTTCGAGGACTAGCGTCCCTGGAACACCGCGGCGCGGCGCTCGACGAACGACTTGATGCCCTCGGCCGCATCTGATGTGTTGAGCACGCGTTCGCGGATCTGCGGGATGATCGCAATTGCCGCCTGCTCGCCGGCTTCGATGAACCTGCGGCCCGCCTCTTTCGTGACCTGGATTCCAAGCGGCGCATTGCGCGCGATGATCTCCGCAAGCGCCATCGCGCGCTCGACCTGCTGACCGGCCGGCACGACTTCCTGCACGAGACCGATGCGATGCGCTTCTGCGGCAGTGAACTCATCGCACAGCAAGAGGTGATACATCGCATCGCCCCACCCGGCGCGGCTGATGTAGCGGAAATGCGCGCCGGCCAGCGGCGCGATGCCGCGCTTGGCTTCCATCTGGCAGAACCGGCTGTCGTCTGCGGCAATGACGATATCACCGACCAGCATCATCTCGATCCCGACAGTGAACACGATGCCCTGCACGGCCGTGATGATCGGCTTCCGGCACCGCTTCGACAATCCAAAGGGATCGACGTTGCCCTCCGGCAGCGGCTTGCGGCTTGCCGTCGGACCAAAGAACTTCGGCATGTCGAGACCCGCGGTGAAACTGCCGCCGGCGGCACACAGCACGCCGACCCAGAGGCCCTCGTCATTGTCGAGCAGCGTCAGCGCGTCGGACAGCTCAGCCATCATCTCCGGGCTGAAGGCATTCTTCTTCGCGGGATTGTCGATGATGATCTTCAGGATGTGATCATGCCGCTCGTGGCGGACCCGCCCTTCGCTCGCGCTGCCGGACATCTGTTGCTCCCTGCTTTGTGACTGAGAATTTTCTGGATGATGGTTGTCATCCAGATGCATGATGGTCATAATCCAGATGGAGAGTCAAACAGGGGCACTGCGAAATGGGCCATTCCCAGGCCGACAAGGCCAGGAGCCGGGAGCGCATCCTGAACGAGGCGGCGACGCAAATCCGCGACAAGGGGCTCGACGCGCTCAGCATCGGCGGCCTGATGCAGCAGGTGAAGCTGACCCATGGCGGCTTCTACGGGCACTTCGCCTCGCGTTCCGACCTGATCGCCGCGGCGCTGCAACAGGCGCTGAATTCAGGCGAAGCGTCGGCGCACGCAGCGCGCGATCCCGAAAGACCGGTCAGCGTCAACACTCTGGTGCGAAGCTATCTCAGCCGCAGCCATCGCGACTCGCCGAAGTCGGGCTGCGCGATCGGCGCGCTGATCTCGGACGTCGGACGCGCCGACGAGCAGTGCCGCGCGGTGATGGAACCGCACATTGAATCCTTCATCGCCAAGGTCACCGAGACGTTGGGCGACGACGACGATAGCCGTGCGATCGTCGCCGTGAGCGCGATGGTCGGTGCGCTCGCGATCTCGCGCGTCATCACCGATCCGAAGCGGTCCGATGCCATTCTGCGCACGGTGCGCGATGCCATCGTCGCGATGGCGTCAGACCAATGATTTCGCCCGCGCCGCGGGCAACTTGATGGAGTGAGCCATGAACGACCAACCCATCCTTGAGCAGACCGCCGTGCAAGGAAGCGTGCTGATTGCCGGCGTCGGCGCATCCAACGGCCTCGGCGCCGCGATCGCGCGTCGCTTTGCCGCCGGTGGCTATCCCGTCGCGATCGCCGGGCGCAACGCCGAGAAGCTCGCCGCGACGGCGGCCGAACTCGCGGCAACCGGCGCCAGAGTCAGCCATGTCGTCGGCGATGCCTCAAATGCCGCAGATGTCGCCCGCTTCGTCGAGGCCGCCGGGAAGCTCGCGCCGCTGGCGATGGCCGTGCACAATGCAGGCTCCAACCGGCCGGCGCCGTTCCTCAAGGTCACCGAGCAGCGCTTCGAGGAGCACTGGCACGAACACGCGCTCGGCGGATTCCAGCTCGCACAGGCCGCGATCCCTGCCCTGCTGGCGCGCGGCGGCGGCACGCTGGTGTTCACCGGCGCCAGCGGCTCGTTGCGCGGCAAGGCCAACTACGCGCCATTCGCCTCCGCCAAGGCCGCGCTGCGCGCGATGGCGCAGAGCGTGGCGCGGGAATTCGGGCCGCAAGGCATTCATGTCGGCCATGTCGTGGTCGACGGCGGCATCGAGGGCGATCGCCTGCTGAGCCTGCGTCCGCAATTGAAGGACGACCGCGGGCCGGATGGGCTGCTCAACATCGCAGCCATTGCGGACGCCTATTGGGTGCTGCATCACCAGCATCGCAGCGCCTGGACGCTGGAGCTCGACCTGCGGCCATGGGCGGAGTCGTTCTGACGGCACGGCGCCGTCGTCGTTCTCCAGCGGAAATGGGTTGCGATCCGCCGGAATCTTGTCAGGCTGTGCGAGAATATCCGAGGAGATCGCAGCCCTGTCCCGGGAGAAGGCCATGTCGCAGCCCACGCCGATCCTGCATCATTTCGATCAATCGCCGTTCTCCGAGAAGATCCGCATCATCTTCGGCTTCAAGAAGCTGGCCTGGAACTCGGTACGGATTTCCCGGATCATGCCGCGGCCGGATCTGATGCCAATGACCGGCGGCTATCGCCGCACGCCGACGATGCAGATCGGCGCGGACATCTATTGCGACACCCAAATCATCATCCGCGAGCTGGAGCGGCGCTATCCGACGCCGACGCTGTTTCCCGCAGGCCATGCCGGGATGCCCTGGGCGCTCGGCATGTGGACCGACCGGCCGTTCTTCCAGAACACGGTCACCCTTGCGTTCGGCTTCATCGGCGACAAGGTCCCGCAGGATTTCATCGAGGATCGCGAGAAGCTGCGCGGCGCCAAGTTCGATGTCGCTGCCATGACCGCGGCGCTGCCGCAGATGCGCGACCAATTCCGCGCCCATGTCGACTGGATCGAGGCGCAACTTGGCGATGGCCGATCCTGGCTGTTCGGCGAGTTCAGCCTCGCCGACGTCAGCGCCTACATGAACGTGTGGTACGCCCGGCAAAGTGTCGCGACGATGGACGAGATCATGAAGCCCTTCCCGCGCGCTACGGCCTGGGAGGAGCGCGTGCGCGGCATCGGTCACGGCGCGCGCACCGAAATGTCGTCAGCCGACGCGCTCGAGATCGCGGCGAAGGCACAGCCGGAGACGCCGGTTTTCGGCGATCCCTTGGATCCGAACGGTCGCAAGCCCGGCGACATCGTCAGCGTGATGCCGGATGACTACGGCAAGATCCCGGTCCGCGGCGAGATCGTCTCGCTGTCGGCACAGCACGTCGCGATCCGCCGGTCCGACGAACGCGCAGGCGAGGTCGTGGTGCATTTCCCGCGGGCCGGCTTCCTGGTCATCCCGGGCTGATCGCCGCAGCCCCGGCGCAGGCCGGATACAAGCGACCTGGAAACGCTGCGTTTCGCAGCGTGACCTTGCCGGCCGGCGAACAGGCAATACCTGCACTGTATCTCCAACCGAAGGCTCCACAGCGCAGGCTTGCGGACATCTCCGCAGCAATACGACCTTTCGGCCTGCGTGCGATGGGTGGCCCGTGGCGGATCCTCCGCCACGCCGACAACTGGACTATGTGATGACCACCTCTCTCGAATTCGGGCTCGACACATTCGGCGACGTCACCAAGGACGCTGCCGGCGCGCCGCTGCCCCACGCCCAGGTGATCCGCAACGTCGTCGACGAGGCGGTGCTGGCCGATCAGCTCGGGATCGATTTCATCGGGCTTGGCGAGCACCACCGGGCCGACTTCGCGATCTCCTCCCCCGAGACCGTGCTGGCGGCCATCGCCGCGCGCACCAACAATATCCGCCTCGGCTCGGCGGTGACCGTGCTGAGCTCGGACGATCCGATCCGCGTCTTCCAGCGCTTCGCGACCGTAGACGCGGTCTCGAACGGCCGCGCCGAGGTGATCCTCGGCCGCGGCTCGTTCACCGAATCGTTCCCGCTGTTCGGCTTCGACCTCCGGCAATACAACGAGTTGTTCGAGGAGAAGCTCGACCTGTTCACCGAGCTCCTGAAGCAGGAGCCGGTGAGCTGGGAGGGCAAGCTGCGGCCGCCGCTCAACGGCCAGTCGGTCTATCCGCCGGTCGAGCACGGCCGGCTGAAGACCTGGATCGGCGTCGGCGGCAGCCCCGAATCGGTGGTGCGCGCGGCGCATTACGACCTGCCGCTGATGCTCGCCATCATCGGCGGCGATCCCAAGCGCTTTGCGCCCTATGTCGACCTGCACCAGCGCGCCTACCAGCAGTTCGGCCGGACGCCGAAGCCGATCGGCGTGCATTCGCCAGGCTACGTCGCCGAGACGGACGCGCAAGCTCGGGAAGAACTGTGGCCCGACTACAAGGTCATGCGTGACCGGATCGGCAAGGAGCGCGGCTGGCCGCCGATGAGCCGCGACGAGTTCGTGGCCGAGGCCGAACACGGCTCGCTCTATGTCGGCGGACCGGAAACCGTCGCCCGCAAGATCGCGGCGACCGTGAAGGCGCTCGGCGCTGCGCGCTTCCAGCTGAAATATTCGGCGGGCCCGCTGCCGCATGAGAAGCTGATGAAGAGCATCGAGCTCTATGGCCGCAAGGTGGTGCCGCTGGTGCGCGACATGCTCGCCGCCTGATCGGCGAGAGCGAGCTCTGCAAAGCAAAACCCCCGGCGTTTTGGCGCCGGGGGCTCTGTTAGATCTTTGTCAGATCAACCGGGATCACCAGTTGCGCTGGACTTTGAGCATCATGGTCAGGGTGTTCTGATTCTTCAGCTCGTAAATCGCAGCCGGCTTGCCGAGAGCGGCGCTGCCCGGGAAGGCGACCGTACCGGCAAATTTCTGATCCAGATGGGTGTAGGTCAAGTCACCCGTGAAGGTCAGGTTCTTGACGGGGGTCCACTGGGTCTGCGTGCCGATCTGCGCGATGCTGTAGTCCGGGTTGCAGGAGGTGATGCCTGCGACAGCCGCACAGAGGAACAGCACCCCAAGTACCACCCACACCGTTGCCGCCGGGGCGCGGACGAGGGTCTTGGCGCACCGGTGCCGCCGAAGATGGTGTTGGCGCCAGCCGGACCACTGAGGTCGTGGATGTTGTAGCGCGTCGCAAGCGGATTGCTCCGGTTGTCCTCATGTCGTGCTTTCACGAGACTTTTGATGGACGCGCAGAGGGACGCGGGCTAAGGCTCAACGACATTCTCTCTCGCATCCTCCGGAAGCTTCCCGTGAGTGGCAGGCAAAACAATTTCCTCGCTCAAGCGCTGCAACAAGGTGCAATGGCGTTACGAACGCAGCAATTCGCTCAGGCGGAGCAGATTGCAGTCAACATCCTGAAATCCAGCCGCACAGACAGGAACGCAGCGCTTCTGCTCGCCCATGCTTTGAGGGGACAGAAGCGGGAAGCCGAGGCGATTGCGCCGCTCGAGCGGGTTGCGCGCCGCGGCGACGATGGCGAGGTCGAGACCTTGCTTGGCGCATTGTTGTGCGGTGCGGGGCGGGCCACGGACGGCTTGGCACAGCTTCGGCGCACGGTTGCACGCCGCCCGCCATATCTCCCTTCATTTCAGGAACTCGCCGGGCAGCTTGCCAAGGCCGGTCAATACGACGAGGCGATCGACACGGTCGAGGCCGGCCTGGCGCTGGCCCCCGACAGCGTCGATCTGAAGCTTGATCTCGGGCGGCTGCTGCATGATACCGATGACTTCGCGCGGGCTGCGCATGTCCTGACCGCCGCGCGCGATGCTGCGCCGGGACGCCCCGATATTCTCAACCAGCTCGGGCGGGTCCTGGTCCTGCATGGCGACTACGCCGCGGCCGCGGATGCTTTCCGCCGCGTGCTCGCCCAGTACCCTGACGATCGCTCGACCCGCGCCTACCTTGCCACATCGCTCTTCGAGCAGGGTGAGCGCGACGCTGCCGAGGCGGCGCTGCGCTCCGTCATTCGTGGTCAGCCCCAGCTTCTGGGACGCGCGGCGTTCGTCATGGCCGCAGGATCGCGTGGCCGCTTCTTCTTCGCGCAGAGCGACGCTGCGAAATTCCTCGGCGGGGAAGCAGGCTGAGCGGATCGAACGAAATCTCGTCGCGCCTCAGGCCCTGAAGTTTCTGCGGTAGAGGTTGGGCTGTCGTTTGAGCTCACCCCTGAACTCGCCGACGCGCTTGGCTTCTTCCGCGGTGAATGACGATGCCTGCGCAGTCCAGTCGTCGCGCTTGACCGGAATGCATTGCGCGATGGGAGTCCCCTTGCGGAGGACACCTCGGAAATTCCGGTCGTGCCAGTAAGCCGGGAAGTGCACCCAGTTGTCGGTATAGAGGTCCGAATTGACCAGGCCGCTGAGCGTGGTGAACGGCAGATCGAAGCGGTTGACGGGATGCGTGAAGTAGATCGCGTAGCCTTCAGGCGCCTCGACGGTCCACAGATTGTGGAATTTGAGAAAGAAGCGGCCCGCTTCGAACAAGGGTGTGCCGCTGACCTGACCCGGATCGTGAAATCCGATCGGCGAACGCGGAAATTCAGGTGTACCTCCCGGCGGCAGGTCGTGATCCCAGGTGATTTCGCCGTCCGCGACCTTGAGATCGCAGACCAGTGGCAGCAGGAACCCGCAGGTCATCGCGTCCACGAATGGCGGGCAGCGCTTGATGGTGTCCTCGTCGTGCAGATTGATCGAGGAGAAGGCCGTCGCCGGCATGGCCTTGAGCCAGTCGGGAATGCCCTGCGCTGCCGGAATGGGCCGCGGTATTAGCCCCTCAAGCCCCGCCGGGCAGCGGAAATTGAGCGTCAGCTTGTTGGTGGTGGACATTGGGCGCTCCGATCTCCTGACGGACTACATCAATGCGTCGCAGCCATTCAAGCGCGTTTTCGAACAAGCGTGAACGTCCACGGTCGCTAGCAGACTAAGAAGTGGCTGGAGGACAGGGCTTTTTGTTGTCTCTGACACACGCCAGCAGAACAACTATGGGCTTAAAAGTTCTTTATCGGCTTGTGGAATTCCGGGGAGAACAAGCTTCAATGTCATAGAATTTCGTTATGCTGGAGCGCTCGTTTAACGAGCGTTAGATCAATTTGTAACTCGCCTTATAGACGCTCCCTATGAGCATTTTCGAATCCTTGCGATCCCTTTTGCATAGCCCTTCGTCGAGATGAACGGATCAGCTGAACTCTCTCGGCTCAGAGGTTAGGTTTCGCAGGATGATAGGTGAACGGGTCTGCCGCCCATCCTCGGCCATGTCGTTCCAGCCAACCCATCGCCACTAGCTTTCGGCACGTTGGATTGACGCGCTGTATGGAGGCTCCCTCCCCGAAGATGCGCTCAGCAAGTTGGCGCTCTGTGAGACCTGGCTGCTCGCGGATTATACGAACTATTCGTTGGGCTACCGTCATGGCAGGACAAACGTCCGCCGTGGATGGGTCTGCGTCAATGACCCAATTATGACGTCGCGCGAAAGAAAAATGGCTAGCGAGCAGTCACCACCGGGCAAAGCAAAACCCCCGGCGTTTCCACCGGGGGCTCTGTTAGCTTGCAATCAGGTCAACCGGTATTACCAGTTGCGCTGAGCGCGGAGCATCAGGAGAAGCGTATTCTGGTCCTTCAGCTCGTACAAAGCTGTGGGCTTGCCAATGGGAGTGCTGGGCGCCACGACTGTACCTTCGGCCTTCTGATCCAGATGGGTGTAGGTCAGGTCTGCCGTGAAGGTCAGGTTCTTGACCGGGGTCCACTGGGTCTGCGTGCCGATCTGCGCAATGTTGTAGTCGGGGTTGCAGGTCGTTATAGCAGCTCCGCTGCCCGCGGGAGCAAGTGCGCTCCGGAGCGAACCACCCACGCCGCCAACACCGCAGATGAGCGTCTTGGCCGTGTCGTTATACATGACAGCAGCATAAGCACCGTAGATCGACGTGTTCCAGTAGGGGTTCCAGTTGTGCACGTATGCACCGCGGAAGCCCCAGGTCTGAACCAGCTGCTGCTGGGTTCCGGTCGCGAACACCGAGTCAGGCGCAATGCCGAACCCTACGCTCTGATAGGCGCCGGGCAGATTGGTGCCACCATAAATGGTGTTCCCACCAGCCGAACCGGCAAGGTCCTGGATGTTGTAGCGCGTCGCACCGTCCGTATAGACGCCTTGCAAGTTGATGGTGTCGCCAGGTCCGGTCGGGAGGTTCTTGATCGACAAGGCCAACTGACCTGCCCAACCCCATCTGTCGTCCGGATGGCCGGTCAACTCAGTGCCGCCGTAGTAGGCCGCGTGGTTGTCATGCGCCGCGAACGACGCCTGGAACAGACCCCAAGCCTGGTCGACGCGCAGCATCGCGACGAAGTCCGGTGCGATCGTGCCAGCGTAATCGCTCGCGCCGAAAGGACCGGTAGCGCCGATAGCAGCACCAATCGGGCTGAGGGCGCCAAGATTGGCCACACCAGCCTGATAGTAAGCCGTCTGATCCTGAGCCGACAGAGACAGCGACACGCCGTTGCCGAACTGAGCGGTGTAGGTGAACTGGTTCACACCAGTGATCGTACCGCCGCCGCCGACGAGACCGTCGAAGTTGTTGCCCGGATAGTTGGCCCACGGAGCCGAGAACTGCGAGACCGCCTTACCCATGGTGAAGCCGGCGAACTGGATGAAGGCGTAGTAGACGCCAACCGTACCGCCTGCAACGCCGCCGGAGTTGGCGTTGTTCGGAGCCGACGCAGTGCCGATCGGCGAGTAAACGGTCGCGCCGTTGCCTTGGCCGGCGTAGGTGTCGGTCGTCCACGAGAACGTCGCATCGAAGAAGGTACGGACGACGCCGTACTCGGTCGCGGTGCGCGTATCGATGTTCAGGTCTTCACGAGAGCGCCAGGTGTAGCCGTTGGTGAAGCGGTTGTTCGCCGCGCCAGCGCCCGAGGTGTTGCCCGTGTTGTCCGAGTTGGTGTTCGCCAAAACGTCCACACGCAGGTAGCCGCCCAGCTTGATACAGGTATCGGTGCCCGGGATGTAGTAGAAACCGGGACCATACAGGGAGCAAACCTTCACGTACTCGACCGCTTTGGCCTTGACGGGAAGATCGGCCGCCTGAGCTCCGCCGACCGCGACGAGAGCCGCCGCCGAGCCGAGGATAAGGCTCTTAACCATCTTCATGTTAAACCTCCAAGTTGCTCTATCTCAGGGAAGGTTCCGGATCCGCCGGGTAAAACACCCTAGGTTGGTTCCCTTTGTCCCTTAAATCCCCGCTCAGTCGCTTCGCGCCTTCGGACACACCCGCATGAACGCGAGGGACTTAAGCGAACCACCTAAAACGGGACGACCTTGGGATGCCCCCCTCCGTCGCAGTTCCATAAGAGACAGAAGCCCCCCGATCACGCAACAAAAGACCGCTCGCGTTGAGGTAAGTTACGGCTGTTTTCGGGCAAATGTTGCACAAATATCACGGGTATTTGAACTGCGGCATATCTGCAAGTCATTGAAATACAAAAAGAATATCTGAGATACCGCTAGCGGGCACAAGTTCGGGCAACACCGGGCGGAACGGTGTGCAAAACGCGTCTTCCTATGGAGAAAGCGAAATCGGAGCCCGTTCCGGCGCCGCTGATTCCGGCTCGGTGCACAATTTTTCGGCCTGAAAACCCCGGTATCTGAATGACATAGCCCGCCTCAAATACCGTCGACTCGCGCCTGGAAGGGGGCATTCCGATTGCTCGGAGCAGGCTGGAAGACGGCGGACGGACCGCCTCACATGTGCACTACCGGCGCTACATGTCACCGCGATGTCAGCGCGCGGGATCAGTTGATTTGTTCTCCGTGGCCACCGCGCGATAAAATATCTCCACTGCACGCGCGATGCGCTCACAAGACGCGATGCAGTCCGATTCAGTCACGAGACTCGTCGCTGAAGAGAGTCAGCAAGCGCTGCGAAGCGGCGGCGTGATCGTTCGCACCGGGGAACGCCAACGACGAAGGCTTGGTCAGGAGTAACGTCGTACTCACTCGTCCAAGATGTCGAGCAGATCATCGACCCGCTCGAACGGCGGTTCGTTTGTCTTGCCTGAATAGAAGACGCGATCGCCGTCGCGCTGGAGCGATCGTGCTCTTGATTTAGGCAGCCTCCCCGGCAGAAACGTCGCTGCGACGGCCTCCGGCCCGACGTCGAGCCTCACGATGCCTCGCCGCTTGCAATCGATCCTGAGCCTTGCCGCCGTGAAGAAATCCCGGGCGGCCGACGGCAGCTTGCCGAAGCGGCGAGAGGTCTCTTCTTCCAGATCTTCCAGATCGTCCTCGCTCCGGCACCTCGCGACGCGGCCATAGATTTCAAGGCGCATGGATTCCGATTGCACATAACTCCTGGGCAGCAGATCCGCGAGTGGAAGGTTGAGATCGGGCACCCACAGATCGGCGGAGCGGTCGTTCGCCTTCTCCGAGGCCTGCTTCAGAAGGTGGCTATAGAGCACCGGCCCGAACACCTGCACGTGGCCGGATTGCCGCTCGGAAAGCAGATCTCCGGCGCCTCTGAGGTCCAGATCGCGCTCGCTGATCGCAAAGCCGGCGCCCGGTCTGCTGAACTCCTCGAGCACGGCCAAACGCTTGCCCGATTGCTCCGAGTTCGATTCCGTCAGCATGGACGCGAAGGCGCGCGTGCCACCGCGCCCCACCCGCCCCCTGAGTTGGTGGAGCTGTGCCAGACCAAACTTTTCCGGCCAACAGACCACGATGGTGTTCGCCCGCGGAATGTCGAGACCGCTTTCCACGATGTTGGTCGCCAGCAACACGTCGGCCTCGCCTTCGACAAAGCTCATCATTCGGTCGTCAAGCTCATCGGCCGGCAGCTTGCCGTGCAGGCAGACGATCCGCAGCTCCGGCGCCACCGCCTGCACGCGCGCCAACAGCGGATCGAGATCCTGGATGCGCGGACAGATCAGGAAGCTTTGCCCGTGACGTCGCTGCTCGCGCAGCAGTGCAGCGGCAATGGCGGCGTCCGAAAGCGGCGCGATCTTGGTCACGACCGGAAGCCGATGCACCGGCGGGGATGCGATCACGCTCAGGTCCCTGAATCCGGCGAGACCTGCCGCGAGCGTGCGCGGGATCGGCGTGGCACTCATCCAGAGCGTATGGACGCTCTTCGCCAGGCCGGAAAGCTTCGCCTTCTCCGCCGCCCCGAAGTGCTGCTCTTCGTCGACAACGACCAGGCTGAGCTTGGCGAATTTCACGTCCTTCGCTGCGATCGCCTGCGTGCCGACCACGACCTTCATCTTTCCGCTTCGCAGGGCTTCCTTGGTCTGCTTCATCTCCGCAGTCGACGTCGCGCGCGACAGGCTTCCGACTTCGATGCCGAGCGGGGCAAACCGCTTGCGGAACGTCACGACGTGCTGTCTCGCCAGAACGGTCGTCGGCACGACGACGGCAACCTGCTTGCCTGACAGGGCAACAGCCGCCGCCGCGCGCAAGGCAACCTCGGTCTTGCCAAACCCGACGTCGCCGCAGACGACCCGGTCCATCGGATGACCCGAGGCAAGATCATCCAGCACGTCCCGGATTGCCTTCGCCTGGTCGACGGTCGTGAAATACGGAAAGCGCGCGACGAACCGCTCGTATGCGGGTCCGGGCGCGACCAGCCTGGGAGCGCGCCGTCGGCGGCGTTGCGCGATGTGCTTGGCAAGCGCCTTGGCGGCAAGTTGAATTTCCTGCTCCGCCCTGGTCCGCCGCGCCCACCACGTGCTGCCGTCCGCCTTGTCCAATGTCAGCCTGCCGCGCTCCGCCGCATACGGCCAGATCAGCGCAAGGTCGGCGGGCGGAACGAGCACGGCGTCATCCCCGGCAAATGCCAGGCGGATCATCTCGCGCGATGATCCCTTCCCCATGTCGTAGGTCTGCAAACCATCGAGCACGGCCAACCCGCGTGGCAGATGAACGACGACCGCGCCGCGCTCCGGCACGTCGGGATGATCGAAAGCCGCACTAAAGGCCCTGGCCATCGGCTGCGGATGATGCGCCCGGCTGCCGAGCACGTCGGTCGCCGTGACGACCACAAGCGGCTTGCGGCCCGCACCGATGAAGCCGGTGTCGAAGTCGGCCAGCAGCGCTGCTTCGCCACCCCGGCCCTTCGCCGCCTCGCTCCAGTCGGCGACGCGCTCCGCCTTGATCCCGCTCATGCGCTCCATCGCGCGCAGATCGTCCTCCACCGCCGCAACGAACAGCAGCCGCGATCCGGCGCGCTGCGTGTCGGCGACAAATGCGCGGAGCGCTTTTCGCGACGAGGCGACCTTCGAGAAATCAGGCGTCGGGGTGAAGGCCGCCTTGCGAGGCAGCGCACTCATAGATTTGTTCAGCCGCTTCCAGTCGCCAGGGCCGAAATACTCGCGGTCCGCCTCTCTGCGGCCGGCCGCCTCCTTGATCGTGCTCAGCCAGCTATCGGCGTGACCTGAAACTCCCGCGTCTGCGATCCAGCGGGCGGGCTCACAATAATCCGGCAGCGCCGCCCGCTGGGCCCGCTTGCCTCCCAACGCGATCCGTTCCGACATCGGATCGATGAGCAATTCCTGGGTATCGAAGACGACGTCGTGCTCGTTGGGATCGACGCCCGCTATCCTGCGGATCACGCCACCGGAATGCTCGATTCTGTACGGCCCAAGGGAACCGGCAGGAAACACTTCGAACGTCATTCCGTGGAACAGCACGCTTCCGGGACAATCCGCCTCTTCGTCGAGATCGTATCCCAGCGCTTCCAGACGATCCTTGAGATCCTGCTCGGAATAGCGCGCACCGACCTTCAGGCTGATGCTGAGGCGGCTCCAGCTCGCGGGCAACGGCAACCGTTCCATGATCGCCTCGGCCGTCGACACCAGGAAGACCGGCTTCCTGCTTTTCGCAAGACGCCGCAACACCGAACTCCGCCGGCCGGCGATCTCGCGCGACGGCTCCAGCCCGTCAAACGGCAAGGTATTCAGCCTCGGGAACACCAGCACCTCGAGCGACGGATCGAGCGAATGCAGCACGCTGCCGAGGCGCTCCGCTCGGTTCTCGCTCTCCGCAAGAAAAACGATGCCGTCGCGCCCGGACTTCTTCCATTGCTCGAGAAGATGCAGCGCCAGCATGCCGAGTGGCGAGGAGGATGAGATCCCGGAACGCGTCGATCCCTTGCTGTTCTTCTTCGCGCCAGCAACCGCGCGGGCCTTCTTGGTCTTCGCCACGTCAAATCCATCGTTATTGCGCAAGTTCGATCGCCCGGAGACAAGCATCTCCGGTCGAACGCGGGCCGCCGGCGCCCCCCGACGCACGCGGCCAGCGCCCTCATTACAGCCTCGCACTCGCGTTGGATAGCCGCGGGTTCAAGATCAATTGCGGCATCGGCGAATGTCTCGCTCCGCACCGCCATCCTTATTGTAATCCAGCTTTCACATCGGATCGCGCCACCCGGGCATCCGAGAATTCACCCACCCGAAAAATCACCGCAAGCCAGCTGCGCATCGCGCCGGCTCAAATTGTCTAAGGGGTGTGAGCCACATCGGCGCCGATGCCGACGACGACGCGCTGGGCTGTTCGCTCTGCGCGGCGAACAGCTTCGATTGTCTTGAGACGTTCCCGCAAGGTCTTCTTCATCGCCGTCCCATTCACAGCCATCGAACAAGACATTCCGGACATCACTCGGCCGTCAGGCGGTCGCGCGGCGCTGCTGTGTCACGCAACAAAAACAGGGAAGGTTATCATGAAGACGAAATCGTTCGCCGAACGCGTGCTGGGCACGACCTCGCTGGTCGTGTTGTCGGCCGCCGCCATGATCGGAGCCCAGCAACCGGCTGCGGCCCAAACCGGCATCTACGGCGGCGGCAGCACGCTGTCGTCGCTGGCGCTGCGGCAGATCTTCGACTGCTATGCGGGCGCGACGCTGGCCAATGACGGCCAGGCGTTCTCGCCGAGCTTCACCACCGCAACACCGAGCCCGAACCTGCTGCCGACCAGCTGCACCCTCGTCTCGACCTCGGTCGAGGGATTGTTCGCCGCCGTCGGCTCCGGCAACGGCCAGCGCGCCTACATCGCCGACGACGCGCGGCAGCTGTTCCGCGGCAGCCCGGACTCCGCGCCGGCCGTGGTGCGCAAGCCCTCGGCCAAGCCGCCGTTCCGCGACACCGCCAATTCGGCCTTCAAGAGCTATCCCTATCCGCGGCTCGACTTCGCCGCCAGCGACGCGCCGCTCGCCAGCTCGATTGCAAGCCTGACCACCATCTCGTTCAGCAATTTCGTCCCGTCGACCAATTGGCAGAACACGCTGCTGATCGGCGCCCTGAGCAAATCGAACGCCAGCTTCAACAGCTCGGCCGTCGGCGCGCCGATCCAGGTCCCGGCCATGGAGGTCCCGGTTGCGATCTCGGTCAACACCGCCAATTCCGCCTCGGGCGTGACCTGGACCAACCAGTCGGCGCTGTCGCCGAACAGCCAGGCCGGCGGAGCGATCCAGCTCTCGGCTGCCCAGCTCTGCGCGATCTTCTCGGCGACCGTGACCGACTGGCACGACACCTCGACGCTGATCCCCGCGCTCGACGCCAACGGTGTGCAGCAATTCCAGCACTTCTACGACGCCAACACCAACGGCGCGCTGACCCCGGTCGCCTATACCAGCGGCCGGCTGCCGATCAAGGTGGTCTACCGTGCGGATGATGCCGGCGCGAGCTTCATCCTGACCAACTACCTCGCCAACCTCTGCCCGCTGCTCGACCCGACCGGCACCTACAACTACAAGAAGATATTCACCGGGGTCGGCGTCGGCGGCAGCGCCACCGCCAACCTGCCGTCGGGCAAATTCGTCCGCCTGCTCGACAACATCAAGGCGGTGAAGAGCTCCGACCAGAGCGACCCCTACGACGTGGATGACGACGAGGAACGTCCGGATCCGCGCTGGATCAGCGCCTCGGGCAGCAACCACGAAGCGCTCAAGATCGGCACCGACCCGCGCTTCGCCGGCCGGATCGGCTATCTCAGCGCCGACTACACCCAGCCCTATGCGCAGACCGTGACCGAGGAAATCGCCGGCACCACGATCTCCGCGGCGGCTCCGCTGTCGGCCAGCATCCAGAACGAACAGCAGCGCCTGCTCGGCGTCTATCATCCGGGCCAGGTGGGCAGCAACGGCAGGGCGCTGAACTTCGTGCCGCCGACGCCGAACAATGCCCAACAGGCATTCACCAACCTGACCGCCCCCGACGTCAGCAGCAGCTATGATGCCTGGAACCTGTATGCCCAGGTGTATCCCGCCGGCACCGTCGTCGGCGGCGTGACCTATGACGGCCTGTCCGTGATCGGCATCCCGCTGCAGTCGCAGGCCGACTATCCGATCACCGGCGCGAGCTTCCTCAACGTGTATAGCTGCTACGCCGACACGACCGGGACGCGGGTACCCGCCGTGAAGAACTGGCTCGCCTGGTTCTTCGGCGGATCGGTCACCGGGCTGCCCAACTACAATCCGGCGGCATCGAACTCCGACAACCCCGGCTATGATCCGAATGTCGCCCGGGTCATCCGCAACAACGGCTTCCACGAGCTCGACGGCGTGTGGGCCACCAACATCCTGAATGCCTATCTGATCTCGAGCGCGGCCGGCGGCCTGCCGAGCGCGATCGCGGCCTCCAGCACGTCGGGTACGCAGACCGACGGCTGCACGGGCGTCACCGGCGGCGCGAAATAACGCCAACATGAGATCGTGATCCGGGACGATCCGGATCACGATTTCACGCAAGACATCAGCAGCCGGGCTCTCGATCGGGGCCCGGCTGTTTTCTTGCCGTCTCAGCCGGCCTCTCAGCCGGTTTTGGCGGCGGCGCGCTGTGCCGCGGCGAGCTCGAAATAGCGGCTTCCCGCCTGCGGGACGATCGCATCGCGGTTGAGCAGATGCTGGATGCAGATCGCCGCGAGATCGAAGGAGCCGTAGCAGTGATGGGCGACCAGCGCGAGATGCTTGAGCTGCTCGTAGTTCATCGCGTCGGCCTTGGTGAAATCGCGGACATAGACGGCGTCGGCCTCAAGCAGCTGATTGAACGCCTCATAGGGATTGGTGCCGCGCATCGGCCAGATCATGCGTTTGTTGATCGCCATCAGGGCATGGGGAATGAAGCCCTGGCTGCGCAGCTCGAGGTCGATCTCGCCGAACACCGGCTGCTGCTTGTACAGCGGGAGAAACGAGACCTCGGTCTGGACGACGACCGCGTCCGCGAGCCGCCGCCGCCCGTTCTGGAAGATCGCAAGCTCCGAGCCCTGCACGTCGATCTTGAGATAGTCCATCTCATCGATCTCGCCGATATCATCGAGCCGGTGGGTCGCGATCTTGCTGTCGGCGATGATGCGGCCCCATTCGCTGAAGCCCTGAAAGTGCTTCAGCATCACGGGATCAGGCTCCAGCAGGCTGGTCATCCCCGGCGCAGCACAGACGCGAAGGCGGGCCTGCTCGCCATTGCCAATGACGTAAGGCAGATAGGTTTCGAGCTCGCTCTTGCGGGCATTCAGCTCGGCCAACGCGCTGGGCTGCGGCTCGAAGCCGAACAGCCGGCATAGCCGCTTCTGCAGCAGCGGCACGTAGGGCGGAACGTCGAGCGGATTGGCGCCGATATCGACCACGGCGGTGAGACGTTCCGGCGCAAGCAGCGCGCTCAGAAGGTCGGCATCGGCGGCTGAAGCTGATGGCGTGGGTGCGATCGATGCGGATGACGTCATGGGGACCTCACGGCGCGGCGCAAGGCGCGTCGAACCTTGCGGTCGAAGCGCGCAGCCCTATCCCCGTCATTGCGAGCCACCCGGTCGGCGCGAAGCGCCGCCGGATGACAGGCTCCGCGAAGCAATCCATCCGTCCGCACACGCGGAACCATGGATTGCTTCGTCGCTTCGCTCCTCGCAATGACGAGGACGCATAGTGCGCAATCCGGATCAGCGTAGCCATGGCTCGCACCAACGACAGGCTACTGCCCACCGCCACGGCGACGGCGCTCGTCATCGCTGCTGTTCGGCGTCTGGCTATTGCCACCGCCGCTGCTGCCCGCCGGCGCCGCGTCATCGCCGCCGCTGCCGCCATAGCCCAGCACCTCGACGATCACGATCGAAGGCTGGTCGTTGGGCTTGTTCGGCGCCGGCTGACCGGCCTGCTGGGTCGCAGCGGTCGCGTTGCTGGTGACGGCGGACAGCGTGGTGCTCGGCGTTGGCGTGGAGGCGAGGCCCGTCACCGTGCCGGTGGCCTGCAGGTTGAACGCGTTGAGGACGACCGGCGCGACCAGCGTGATCGCGTTGCCGCGGATGCCCGCCGCGCCGAGGTCGATGGTGCCGCGCGGCGCAACCAAAGTAACGTTGCTCCTGGTCGGATCCTGCCCGGGCAGCGTGACCAGCGCGGCGATGCCGGCGCCGGTGACCAGCCCTTGCGGGTTGATATAGCAGTAGCCGTCGGTGGTGCAGATCTCGCTGAGCGCTGGGCTCGAGACATAGGTCTTCGGTCCCGCGCCGGCGCTGATGTCGCCATTGGCGGTGAACAGGCCGATGTCGCCGCCCTGCTGGGTCATGATGCGACTCTGATTGACCAGGATCGAGTCGTTGGCAAAGGCACGGATGGTGCCACCGCCGAGCGTCAGGATGCCCTCCTGGCTCGGGCTCAAGGTATCGAGCGAGGAGTGGCCGACGGTGATGCCGCCGCCCGGCCCGAGGATGTTGATGTCGCCACCCATCTGGGTCTCGAGCACGGAGGCCGCGACGTTGAACCTGCCGGTCGCGATCTTCGGCGCCGCCTTGCCGTCGATGCCCAGGCTGTTGTCGGTGTAGCCGTAGCCGGCCGGGAAGAGAGTGGCGATCGCTGTGTAGGCCCGTGCATTCTGTCCAAAATAAGGGCTCGACGGATTCTTGAAATCCTTGCCCACCTGGATCAGGAAATCGAGGAAGGCGCGGTTGACGAGAAGCTGCTGCCGGGCCTGCGACAGACCCTGGAAAGTGGCCCAGGCCTGATCGCGCGGCTGGCCAAGCACGGCGGCGATATCGGCGAGGAAGTCGATGCCGCCGGTGCCGGCATGCGCCGGATCGACGTAGTCGGCGATCGCCGCCGCATAGTTGATGCCGGGCTTCACGCCGAACAACAGATCGAGCTCCGCGCCCTTCGACGGCAGATAGGGCTTGAGGGAACTTGTCGGCAGACCGGCGAATGCGCCGCCGACCGCGCTGCCGTTGCCGAGCGTCGCGATACCACGGGTCGACGTATCGGATGCCGAGAACGGACCCAGGTCGTGCCCGGCTTGCAGCACGAAGGTGCCGGGGCCATAGAGAAGATAGGAGCCGCCGACCAAATCGTTGCCGGCAACAATGCTGGTGATGTCGGCCGCGTTGTTGTTCTGGCCGATGAAGGTCAAACTGATATTGGCCTGTGGGGTGCCATTGCTAGTCGTGGAAACGCCACCACCTGGGGCGATTCCCGCGTAAATGTTGTTGCCCGCTTCGATCCGCGCCGGCTTGATCAGCGTCAAACTGGAGCCAAAACCGGCATCAGCGTTGACGGCGAAGATATCCTTGCCGGCTGCGATGACGACGGGCACGGGATCGTTCGCGTGCAATGCCTTGGTCAGGGTCGCCCAAGGCAGCCCGAGCGGGTTGATGGAGTTGCTGGCTAGTGTGGTTTGATCACTGATGGCGATTGAGCCGATGTAACGCGCGATGTTGGGATCAAGATCGGGCATCGCAAGACCTAGTCCGAGGTCAAGGGTTCCGGCCGCAACGAGGCTGACGTTGCCATTGTTGCTTGGCAGTACGTTGCTTACGTCCGTTTTGCTCAGGGTCAGGTTTCCGCTGAGAGCCGCCAAGTCGAACGTGGCGGGAAGCAGCAGCCCGACGATCGAGGCGTTCGCGGTCACTCCGAGCTGGTAGTTGCCGGAGTCGGCGTTGTGCGCAAAAAGCCCGGGGATCGACGCGGGTGAAACAGTCGGGCCTGTCAGATCGCCGGTGAGGCTTGTCAGCGAAATGCCGCTGCCCGGACCGTAGCTGGTGAACATGTTGCTCCATGCGGCGTTGCTTTCGTTCGCCGCGCCAGGCAAGTATCGATCAAATCTCGCCTGCAGCGCGGCGTTGAGCGGCAATGTCGCAGGATCGTAGACGTTGCCGAGCGTCACCGAGCCACGCGCGGCCAGCGTGATGAAGCCGTCCTGCACCGCCAGCAGCAAGGGCAGTGCGTAGGTGCTGGAGACGGAACTCCCGGAGAGCGTAACTCCAAGTGTCGGAAGGCCCTGGTTCAATAGATTGCTGGTGGTGGTCTGGACCGAACCGCCCACGCGGATCAGGCCGGCGCCACGGCCGACCAGGAAGTCGCTGCTCAGGAGGTTGCCGCCGGCGGTCACGCTGAGATTGCCGCCGCCATAATAGGTGACCTTGGGCGGATTGGCCGATGTGAAACCGCCGCCGACGACGAGCGTCTCAGGCAGCGACGCGCCGATGTCGATGATATCGGCGCCCGCCGACAGCGTGATGTTGCCGCCGCCCAGCGCACCAAAACCCTGGAAGAAGGTCGCGTAGTTGACCCAGGCCGCGGTCTGGCACGCAATCGAACCCGCAGCCGCGCAAGCCGCGAACGGCGTCGACGTGCCGTTGGAGAGGCCATAATGGATGTACCAGTCGCTCCACATCTGGCCGGTCGAACCGCCGGTCACGCCGGTCTGGCTGCCATCTGCATCGATCGGCATCTCGATGCCGATGATCGACCCGCCGGCGGTGATGGTGACCGCGCCGCCGCCGGTGGCCCATGCCGGTGCGCTGACGAGCCCGTTCGGATTAACGAAATAAGCCGCAGGTACCGTCGGCGTGTTGAAATCGGCCGGCGTGGCGGCGGCGGCGCCGCCGGTGTAGACCGCGCCCGGAGCCAGCTGGTCGCGCAGTTCGACATTGCCGGCCGCAGCGATCGTGATTGAGCCGGTGCCCGTGCGCACCAGGGTCGGGATGTAGACCGTCTTCGTTCCGAGAGGTGACAGCGTGTTCAGATAGGAGGTGTGGCCGTCGATGGTCAGGCTACCCGTGACCGTCGGCGACTGTGGCGACAACGAAATCACCGCGTTGGGATCGGCCGGCGATGTGTTGGCCGCGGTGAAGGCCGCGCCGGCGACGATGTCGTAGGAGAAGCTGCCCTTCCCACTCACGGCCGCGGACATCAGCTGCGACGCCGATGTTGTGTTGAAGACCGTGCTGATAGTTCCCCCGACTGGATTGTAGACCGCCGGGTTGTTGGCGATCCGGTCGGCGGGAGGAACTGGATCTGTGGACGCCAGGTAGGTGCTCTGCAAGGTGTCGTAGGCCGGCGGCGGCGCCGGTGGCGTCACCGCGATGGCGGCAAGCACGCCGTTTGCGAAGTCTGCTCCGGCCGCAGTCTCCAGGCTTACCGGGAGCACGAAGGTGTTGACGCTCTGCTTGTTGCTGCCGCGCAGATTTGCGGTGATGACATTGTAGAAATAGGCCGTCCACCGTGTGGCGTAATCTCCCGTCAAGGCGACGGCGTTGCCATTCACGAACCTGATTGTGCCGAGACCGGCCGTCAAATTGTAGTATGCCGTCGATGTAGTGGGCGCCGACGGGATCACGACGGTCGACAAGTTCGGCGAAATGCCCCTACTCTGGGCATACCCCACGAAGTCGGCATAGGACAGCACGATCCCGCCGCGCGCCGAAACGCCGGTTGATGGGTTGATCCCGTTGACGTTGACCCCGATCAGCTCGGTCTCGTAGGCGCGGAACATCCGCAAATACTGGGAATAGTACAGATTGTACTGATCGCTCACCGCCGGGTCGCTGGAGGAAATGACGACCGGCTGCGCCAGCTTGAACTGCAGCGCGAGCGCGTTATAGGCGGCATCCGACAGCCCGAAGAATGCGGCGCTGGGCGAAGCCGGAGACGTCGGCAGGCCTGACCACGACCCGTTGGTCTTGACGAGATAATCGGCTATGCCGCTTGAGCTGTATGACAGATTGTTGCCGTCCGGGAACATGCCGAGATAGGCCTGGTAGAGGCTCGAATTGAGTTCGTTCGCATACAGAGAGGCCGCGTCAGTGCCACCGAGATTGTAGTTGACGAAGAAGCCGTCGGTCACCGCCGCGTTGATGTTGACGTTGTTCCTCGCTTGCAGGACCAGCGACCCGGGCTCGCCGCCGGTCGCGGTGCGATACACCAGCGAGACGTGGCCGGATGCGTCGACACCGCCTGCGCCCAGATTCCAGTTGCTGGCGACCGTGATGTTGCCCTTGTTGATGTCGAGGCTCGGATTGATCAGATCGATCTCGGGCCGCACATGCATATTGGCGAAGCTCGCTCCGCCTCCTGCCGGCGTCACGGCGAGGTTCTGCACGAAGCTCGCCAGCGTGCTCTGGTAGAAGCCGACGTGATCGGCATTCGGCGCCGTGACGATGAATATCGTACCGGTCGGCAGTGGCGCCTGCGGCGTCGGCGCCACGATCGTGTTGCCGTTCTGATCGGTCGTGTTGCCGTGCTGATCGGTGCCTGGCAACGGATTGCCGGCGGCGTCGAACCATCCGGCCGGATCGATGATGCCGTCGAAATGCTGCGCGCTGGTCGAGCTGTCGGTGGTGCTCCACACCGCGTAGGGATTGAGCACAACGCCCTTGCCGATCGGATTGCCGCCGCCATCGACCACGCCGATGACGGTGCCGCGGAAATCGACGTTGACGGTATTGTTGGTGAGGATCGGCGCGCGGATGATGACCGAGCCGCCGGAATTGTTGATGTTCGGCCCGCCCGGGCCGCCGCTGACATCGAACATGGCGCCCGCGGCGACGCGGATGGCGCCCGAGGTCGACATGTTCTGGTAGCCATAGGTGGCGTTGACCGCGCCGTTTGCATCGGGCGTGCCGGTGGTGCCCAGCGTGATTGTGCCGCCGGTCTGCACCAGGCTGGCGGCGGCATAGGCCGGATCGGACGCATCGCCTGCGGCGTACGACGCCTTGAGGACTGCGCTGCCGCCGATGCTGACGCCGCCGGTGGTCACGCTGCCCGCGGTGACGCCAGCGCCATAAAGCGAAATCTGGCCGCCGCTCGGCCCGCTCGCATCGATGGTGCCGTTGACGACCACGCTGCCATTATTGGCTACCAGCAGCACCTTGCCGGAATTGAGCGTCTGGCCGGCCTCGATGCGGATGTCGCCGGTGCCGAGCCGCACCGAGAAGCCGCCAGTGAAAGCCGTCAGCGGCAGGCCGGCCGCCCCGCCGACGCTGTTGGCCTGCAGCGTAAAGCTGCCGCCGAGGTCCTTGAACGCCGCGCTGCCGTCGAGCGTTCCGTCGAGTGCGGCGGTGTTCGCAGCCAGGATCGACAGCGATCCTGCAAAGCCGCGGCCTGCCCCGGCAACGCTGACGGTGGCGCCCTGCCCGACGATCACATTGCCGGTCGTCGACGCGAGTTGCACATTGCCGCCCGGCGCGTCCTGGACCACGTCGAGGATCGTGATGCGCGAGCCGGACGCATCGATGAGAGCGCCGCTACCCAACACAACGTCGCCCGCGGTCGCGGTCAGGCTGACCTTGCCGGACAGCGCCTGGATCGTCGCGCTGTCCGTGATCGACCCGCCCGCGACAGCGAGAACGCCGCCGATATTGCTGGCGACACTGGCGGGCTTGGTGCCCGCGGCGGTGACGAGGCTGATATTGCCCAGCGTGCTCAGCGATTGCGTCGCGCCACTATTGACGACGATTGCCGGCGCGGACAGCACCATGTTCGCGGCCGCAGCGCCGCCGCCCGCAAACGTCAGCGTCGGCAGGCTCGAATAGCCGGTACCGGCATTGGTCAGCGTCACACCGGTGACGGCGCCGCCGGACACGGTGGCTGTCGCGGTCGTGCCGGATCCGCTGATCTTGATGGTCGGGGTGCTCAGGTAACCGTCACCCGGATTGGTCAGATTGATTCCCGTCACGTTGACGACGGCCTGCGCCGTCGTGGCCACGCCTCCCCCGCCGTTCGCGAAGGAGAAGGTGGGCATGCTGGTATAGCCGGAGCCCGGATTGGTGACGGTCACGCCGACCACGCCCAGCGACGCGGTCAACTGGGCACCGCCGTCCCCGGTGGCGCTATCGACGGAGATGGAGTCGACAAAGCCGGGGAAGCCGGAGCCGGCCGCGGTGAGCTTGACGCCGGTGACCGCGCCATTGGCATCGACGATGGCCGTACCGGTCGCCGTGACGGGGTTGCCATTATTGTCGGTCCCGAACACCGTGACCGGATCGCCATTGCTGTAGCCCGAACCGCCGCTGACGACGGCAAAACTGACCACGCCAAGCAACGCGGTGGCTTGGGCGCCGGATCCGCCGCCGCCCGAGACGGTCACGTCCGGAACGCTGGTATAGCCGGTGCCGGGGTTCGCGATCGTTACTCCGCCGATATTGAACGTCAGCGTAGCAGCCGCAACCGATCCTGTATCGAGCGTGCCATTGCCGCTGAATGCGATCGCCCTGCCGGCGTTGAAATAGATCTGGCTGAAGCCGCCGAGGTGCTTGGCGCCGACGTCCTCGGTGATGACTTGCGAAGCATTGAGCGTGAGTGTACCGCCGGCGCCGGTGATGCCCGTGCCGGTCGCGCCACTGGTGTTGGCGAGATCGATGTTGGTGGCATTGACGGTGGTGCTGCCACCCTTGCTGTAAAGCCCGGCGCTGTCGAAGGTCAGCGTGCCGATCGGATGCACGGCGTCGCCGATCTGCAACCCGTTGGCGTCGTACAGATTGATCACGGTCGCGCTCCGCAGCCGGACCGAGACCGCATCGTTGAAATTCGCCAGCACCGCAGGATTCAGCACGATGCCGGTGCTGCCGCCGCCGATATTGATGACCGATCCGGCGATGTCGTAGTTCCTGGCGTTCAGGATGGCGTCGGAGGCGAGCGTGCCGCTGCCGCTGGTGTCGAGCGTCAGCGCATTGCCGCCGTCGATGACCGCGCCGGCGCCGACCGAGAAGGCACCGAGCGGTGTCTGGCTGCTCGGCGGCGGACCCTTACCCGCATATTGCCCGGGGACATAGATCCGGCTGACCTTCACCGTGTCGCCATTCGAGACACGCAGCAGCGCGCCGTCGCCGCTGGCGAAGACATAGCTGCCGTCGGACTGTTGGACTGGCAGCGCGCCGATCGTGATGTCACGGTCGGTGCCGCCCGGCACGGCGCCGATTGCCCTGATGACGCTGCCGTCACCGATGACAAGACCTCTGCCGGTAACAAGATTTCCGTCACCGGCAAGCGAGACAAGAAGCAGCTCGGGCCCGGTCAGCGGATGCGCCGCGTCGGTCAGGACCTCGAGATTGAGCGCGCTGGCGGTGATGTTCTGGACGCCGTTGACGACTTGAGCGGTGCCGCCGATCAGCACCGAGGACGCCCCGAGGCGGCTGATCTGATCGGCATCGAGCACGAGGTAGTTGACCGAACCGGTGCAATCCGGCGCGCTTCCGGCAAGGCAATCGCCCGCCGGCACTGCCCGGTCGGCGGCCCGGATCAGGATGTTGCTGCCGCCGATCTGCACCTGTCCGCCGCCGCCGACGAGGCCGGGCGCGAGATCGCTGGTGCCCGGCGCGAAGCGATTGGTGCCGGCAAGGTCGAGCGAATTGATGGCGCCGAGCACCAGCACACCGCCGTCGATCGGCAGCGGCGGCGGTGCCTTGCCCGCAGCAAGCGCCTGGTTGCGGAAGAAGGTGGTGCCCGAGGTGATGTCGATACGGGAATATCGCGACCACACCGCTTGCGACTGCAGCTGGAAGGCGGCCGATTGCGACGAGCGCGCGCCGGTCAACGTATTTCCGAGCGTGCCGGTGACATATTGCGAGCCGTCGGAGCTCGAAGTACTCGCGACCGCATTCGGATTGACGTTGCTCGCAACCTGCACAACGCGGTAGGCGCCGGGCAGCGTGGCGTACATTCCCGGCAGCAGCGTGTAGGTGCCGGCGGGAATGCCGCTGCCGGCACCGATGGTCACCGACTGGCCCGGTGCGATCCCGTTCGCGAACGGCTGCCTGGCAGCGGCTGCGGCCGTGGCGTTGGCACCGGCCGGAATCACGAGGCCGGAATAATATGGAGCGAAGGCAAGATTGGAATCGTAGGCGGCAACAGTCGCCGAATAGGTCGGGACCAGGGCGTAGACCTGGCGACCGTCAGCGTAGGTCGATGTGATGCTGCCGTTGGCGAGGTTCTGCTGATAGGTCGCGAGCACGTTGCGGCTGCCGCCGGTGCCTGCGACAAACTCGGTCGCATAGACATCACCACCGCCGTTGAGATCGAGAACGGCGCCGGATTGGGTCGCCACATCGGTGCCGAACAGGCTGATCGATTTGCTGGGTGGCGCGGCGAGCACCGGCGGCACGATGGCTGTGCTGATGTTATTGCCCTCGTACCAGGTGGTGCCATCGATGGTGTAGCCGTCGGGGATCACAAGGCCCGCCGCCGAGACCGAGGTCAGGCTGCCCGCGGTCAACTTCACGCTCCCCGTCGACGCTAATGCCTGTTGGGTAAAGTCGACGCCAGTCGCGTTCTTGATCGCGCGGCCTATCTGAGTCGGGAGGTCGCTGGCCGTCCGCAAGCCCAGGATGATGTTGCCAAGCGGCGCCCAGAGCGTGCCGCCCTGCACGATAGTCTGCGCGCTCACCACGATGCTTCCGCCGGCCGAGAGCGGTGCCGTCGGCACACCATTCTGTGCGATGGTGACGGTGCTGGCGGAAGCCAACGTGCCGGTCGACATCAACAGGAAAGCGGTGTTGCTGACCGGATAGATTTCGGCCGCACGCAGCGTCAGATTGCCCGGAACGACCAGCGCGCCGCCAAAGATCGTCTCTCCTGCGCCTGGACCGCCGTCGACAAAGCCATAGTAGTTCGGCAGCAACCGGATGGCGCCGGCACTTGTGAGGTTCGCGTTGCCGACATTGTCGAGCCCAATGCCGCGCTCGAGGTCGATCCATTGCGCAGTCACGTTCAATACGCCGGCGCCGGCGGCCGGCACGATCGATCCGAGGGCGCCGGTGCCACCGACCACACGGACATAGCCGGCGTTCAGATTGACGACGGACGCATCCGCAATCGCAAAATGCCCGTTGCGCGCATAAAGGGTCAGCGCGCCGGGGATCGTGACATTGAGCGAGCCGTCGAACGCAATAGTTCGACCATTGAGCGTCACCGAATCGAAGCCGCTGTTGCTCAGCGTATCGGCCCCGATGAATGCGCCCGGTGTCGCCGTCGCGCCCGAAGCCGGCAGGTTCGTTGCGACCACGCCGGGCTGCTCCACGACGATGCTATCCGGCGTCGGCGGGGCTCCAACCGCATTGTTGTTGATAACGCCGATGGTCAGGCTGCCGCCGGTCGCAAGCGGCGCGCCGCCGGACGCATCGACGGTACCGGCAAAATAGACGGTCGTGCCGGACAGCTGCAGGCTGCCGCCGTTGCTCCAGGCCGCTTGCCCGACGAAACGCGGCACCAGACCACCCTGCGGCAGCTGGATCAGGTTGCTTTCCGCGGTCACGGCCGCGCCCTGCAGGTTGAACTGTGCGCCCGCCTCCGCCACCACGGTGGTGGCCAACAGCGAGATGATGCCGCCATCACGCACCGTGCCGGTGGAATAGGTTTTCACCTGCGGATTGGGCACGAACACGCCGCTCACATCGAGCGTGGCGGTGGCGCCGACGCGCACCTCCTGGCCCGTTGCGGTAATGGTTCCTGCGGGCGCAACGATGCTGCCGAGAATATCGGCCGTTGCAATCGGATTCAGTGTGACCGTGGCCAGCGGATCGGTGACGACGGCAGCGCCGCGATCAATCAGGACATTCGTCCCGCCCAGCGACAGGCTGACCGGCTTGCGCAGGCCGTCCGGCAGCAGTCCCAACGATGCGAAGTCGCGCACGCGGGCCCCGGTCGGAATCCGCGCCTCGCGGCCCGAGAGCAGTGCGGTCGGCTGTTGCTGCAACAATAGTTGCGTGCCGGCGGTGATCGTGGTGCCGCCATAGGCGTCGGTCAAAGTATATTGAGAGAAGCCGCCACTGGTGAAGAACGACGGCGGCAGAACGAGCTGACCGGCTTTCGCGTCCGATACGGCGAAACCCGTGACCGGAGATCCGGTGTAATTCGCGACGGCGCTGGCTGTCGCACTCGAAGCATACGACTTCACCTCTGCAGTCCCGCCATCGACCACGATGGTTGAGGCCTTCAGCGCAAGCGTCCCTCCGCCATCGAAGCCGCCCGCGTAGATCGCACCACCCAGTAGCACGCTGGCCTGATCCGGATGGTTGACGGTGCCGTCGGGATTGGTGCCGTGAGGGGGAACATTGAAACCGTTGTTGCCG
This sequence comes from Bradyrhizobium sp. USDA 3240, assembly GCF_054063295.1. Classification (NCBI taxonomy): domain Bacteria; kingdom Pseudomonadati; phylum Pseudomonadota; class Alphaproteobacteria; order Hyphomicrobiales; family Nitrobacteraceae; genus Bradyrhizobium; species Bradyrhizobium sp. USDA 3240. The sequence continues at coordinate 6,789,378 of NZ_JBSSGD010000002.1, read as the reverse complement.
CCATTGTTAGGATCGACGATTTTCCCACCGAAGTCGCCGAAATAGGTGACAATCGTCAGGCTGCCGCCCTTGCCGACCGGCAGACCATCCGAGCCGATCTTGATCTTTCCGGTGCTGTCGACATAACCACCGCCGGACAGATCGATTACGCTACCAGGCGATAGCACAATGCTTTGAGTGACGTCGGTGAAGATGCCATCGGTCTGGGACGGTCCATTGCTGGCGGCGATGGTCATGATGCTCACGCTTCCGCCGTTGACGTAGGCGCGCCCCTCGAGCTGATCCTCCGACAGACCGGTGTCGTTGACCCAGCGCCCGCGCACGTCGAGCACCGCATGCGGCCCGATGACCACCGCGGGTGTCGACGGCACCTGCGGCAGTTGGCTGGCATACATGAAGCCGGTGAGGCTGATCTGGCCGGCGGGCGCGCTGAGCGTACCGTCAATAGTGGCAACCCCGTCCAGCGTGATGCTGCCGCCGGGCCGGACCGACAGAACGGCGTTCGTCGCCATGTCGAGCCGGCGCGCACCTTTGATCGAGATCGCGCCGAGTGACGCATTGGACAGCACATCGGTGAAAATCGGAAATACGCCGTTGGCGAGCGCCGGCGACCAGTTGGATGCGTTGGCGAAATTCAAGCCGTTCAGGCCGTACGGGTCCGATCCAGCATCGGCCTGTGGAGTGAGCACCGCATGTTGCGTGGCGTCGCTCTGCGGCGGAACAGCAAACGTAATGTTCAGCGACGCGCCCTTCGGCATCTGGTCGGCCAGCGAGAGATTCGACGAACCCGCCAGCGCGCGCTGGCGGCTGCCCGCCACCACATTGCCGATGATGTCATTGACGATCGGATTGATGGCCGCGACGGTGACCGAGCCGGCATTGGCGCCGGTGATGTAGCTCGCCTCATAGTGCGTGTTGCTGCCGCCGCCCCAAGGGCTGAGGTAGATTTCGGTCAGCTTCGTATCGACGACGCCGTTGACCTTGTGCAGCACCGTGAAGCCGCTGCCGACGCCGACATAGGCGATGGTGGGATCGGCACGGCCGATGTCGTAGATGCGCCCGTCGGCACCGAGCAGGCGGGTGGTGCTGATCAGGCCGCTGGTGTACTGCACATAGCCCGCCGATACGTTGATGCTCGCGCCCGGCTGCTGCACGACGTTCTTTCCCGACGTCGTGAAATTGCCGCCGACGGTGAGGATCTGGTCGATGCTCTGCGGGATCAGGCCGACATAGCCGGCCGCGTTGAGCAGCGGCGAGCCGACCCACTGCACGCCATCGGCGCGTGTGCCGCTGAGCCGCGCGTCGATGGTCACGGTCTTGCCGATCAGGGCCTGGGCGAGCGGGCTGTCAGCCACCTCGGCCGCGGTGACGAGGATGCTGATCTGGTTCATCGACATCGGCAGCGTCACGCCGGCGATGCCGGAGAGATCGATGGTGCTGCCCTTCTCGAGCAGGACCGTGCCGATAACACTGTCGGCGCCGATCGTCAGGGCGGCACCCGGCGCCTTGATCAGGGCTCCGGCACCGCCCGCGCCGCTGCCCTGCACGTCGACACTGCCCACCGCCGTGATGTTGATCTGCGGCTGCAGGACCGTCTGGAAGTACGGCGCGTTGCTGGCGCCGTTCGCCGACGTCGGTGTATTGAGCGTCGCGGTCGGCAGGGTTCCGCTGGTCTCGTCCGGCAGGATCGACGTGAAGCTTGCTGCCCCCAGGACGATATTGCCGTTCGCGCCGGCCGCGCAGCCGCCCTGCACGCAGGTCGTGCTCAGGCCGATTGAGCCTGTGCGCGTCGTGGTGGTGGTGGCGACAATGCCACCGAGCTGATTGATCGATCCGCCCGCCAGCGTGACCGCGCCGGAACTGGACGAAAGGAAGCCGGAAGCTTCGCTGGTGACCAAGCCGCCGCCAGCAAGGACCCGCATTGCCGTCTGGACGCCGACCGCTGTCGACAGCGGCGTAGCGAGCGTGACGGAGCTGTCGGAGGCCAAGATGATCTGGCCATTCCTGGTGGTGATCGCACCGGCGTTGCTGACGCCGCCATCCGCGAGCAGCGCCACATAACCGCCATCGCCACTCGCGCTCAGCTTGCCCGTGGTATCAATGATCGCGCCAGGCTGGACCACGACCTTTCCACCGCTACCCTGGTTGAAGATCGCGGCTCCCGATGCATTTGTTACGGTAACACTCGGGTTGGTCGGAACATCGCTGAGCAGCGAGAACAGCCCACTTTGCAGATAACCCTGATAGTTGCTGCCGCTCAGCTTGGACGGCAGGTCCAGCGTCGATGCGATCAGGGTGTGGACGTTGATCTGGCTGGTGCCGCCGAAGATGATGCCGTTCTGGTTGATCACGTAGACTGCGCCGTCAGCCCTGATCGATCCCAGGATCTGGCTCGGCACGCCGGTCGATGCAATCTTGTTCAACGCTGCCCAGTTGGCGTTGCCCTGCTGGTTGAAATTGACTGTGGTGTCCCTGCCGACGTTGAACGTCTGCCAGTTCAACACCGCCTGGGCCTGGGTCTGGTTGATATTGACCGTGGTCTGGCCGCCGCTGTTGGTCTGCGTCGGCGTGTTGGCGCCGACCCAGGTGGTGACGGGATTGGCGACGCCGGACGCGGCGAGGCCGCTGTTCGGCACCAGACCGCCTGCATTGAGACCGTTGGCCACCGTACTCGGCGCGCTCGCCGCAAGGCCGCGCGCGGCGCTCTGGGCCGCCTGCAATGCCTGGATCGCCTGCGCGGCGCGTGTCATCGACGCTTGCGTGTTCTGTGCGGCCTGCTGCGCCTGCTGGGCGGCTGCCTGCGCCGCGCTGACCGCGGCCTGCGTGGCCGCGGTGCTGACGCCACCCCACGTGCCGAACGGTCGCGCCGCCGCGGGCGAGCCCATTGCGATCGCGATCGAACTTGCGCCTGCGAGCAACAGGCCACGGCGCGAGATCGAGCGAGGAAGCGAATGCATGCGGGCCTTCCAATGCAGCAGGCGATGCGAACGATCGTGACGCAACGCGGCACCGGCCAGCCTGCAACCAGTTGGCCCGATGCCGACAAACTCGATGAAAGGCACGCAACCCTACCGGCGCAGCCGCCCCCAAGCGGACACGCCCGACAGTTCGGGACGCCTCTCCTGTTTCTAAGACAGTTTGAAACGGGCTAACGCGAAGCGATTTCGCAAAAAAGTTTTAACCCTGCGCTGGAACTCAACCTCGGCGAGAACCGGCCAATTCGCCTGCTCGCGAAAAGCAGCGGCGCGTCAATTGGTTGGCGCTGCGGCCTTGGTCTGCCGGATTGGCCGCTCGGCGGGCTTCGGGGGCTTCGCCGCACCGGTGAACAGGGCGAAATCCACCGAGCGCTCCCCCTGTTTGAGCACGAGCCGACGCGGCTCGATCCGCTCGACTTTCCAGCCGCTCACGTCGTCCCCCGTGCGGACGCGCAGCACCTTTTCGCCTTTGCTCGAGGCCCGGATCGCAGCGTGGCCGTCGCCGTTCTCGCTGACGATGCCGAGCACCACCACGCTCGGCGGCGGCGGTGGCGGTGGCGGCGGTTCCTGCCGGGCCACCGACACGACCGGCTTGGCCGGCGGCCGCCGCGCGGGCGAGAACAGCGGCTTGTCCCTGGTCGCACTCAACTGTTGCAGCGGCTGGAGCTCCACCGGATTGTCGACGATGACCTCGCCAGCCGCCGGAACTTCTGCAGCGCGAGCAAACATCGCGCAAAGACAAAGCACAGCGACCATCAACGATTGCAATGCGATCGACATCTGCCGGCCGTCCATTTGTCTGCGCGTGCTTGTGGGCGGGTACTTGCGTGCGGATATTTGCGTGTATGTATTTGCGTGCTTGTACCTGTCTGAGTGCATCAGCGTCGATGGATCGTCATCAGCGCGTGCGACAATCAACCTGCGCCAGCAGCGCGCGTGTTGCAAGCTTTCTCGTTGCACGCGGCGCAAGGTGTCGCGCGTCGCAGCGTGTATGCGTCAAATCCGTGAACGTGAATCACAGCCGGGCATTGTCGCCATGCGCGTGGCGCGAGAGCTGGTGTAACGACGGCGTCATCCAGGCCGCACACACTCCAGGCGTGCAGCAGGCGGCATCCAGCCGATGCGGCGGCTTCCATCGACACCAAGATCGTCGAGACGAAACACCGGTATCAAAGACGTAGCGTCATGCGTTCGAGTCGCATCCGTGCCGGCCTCATGCCGCTGCTGCTCGGCGCCCTGTTCCTGGCGCTGGATTGCATTGTGACGTGCAGCACCGGGGCCGGACAGGCGCTCGCGGCGTGCGAGCTTCGCTCGCGCGGCGGTGCGATCAAGCGCGTCGTGCAGATCGAGCTCGACAACGTTCACCTGCGCCGCGACAGCCCGAACGTGCCGTCGGACCTCGAGCAGATGCCGCATCTGCGCGATTTCCTCACGCGCGGCGGCATCATCGGGAGCAATCACCAGACCTCGCCGCTGGCCCAGACGGCCACGGACGCGCTCACGATCCTGACCGGTCTGCATGGCGACCGCATGGGCGTTCCGATCGGCGACAGCAGCACTGCGTTCCGCAGCGACGGCAGCGTTGGCTATGCCAGCGCCTTCGCCTACTGGACCGCGAACAGTAGCGACGGCAAGCCACTGATGCTGGCCGACACCGGCAAGACCGTGCCCGCGCCGTGGGTGCCGTTCACATCAGCCGGCTGTGACGTCGGCGCGTTCGCAATGACAGGTCTGACGCTGCAGGAGATCGGCTCCGAGGTCGCGGCCACGCTCGGCGCCTCCGAAGCGCGCGCTGCTGCCGGCGATCCGCTCAAGGCGCGCGCCGATCTGCTCGGCATCGCCATCCATTGCGCGCGCGGCAGTACGTTGTGCAGCAACGCCAATGCGCGTCCCGATCTGTTGCCCGACGAACCGGGTAGCTACGCCGGCTTCAGCGCGCTGTTCGGCAACCGCAATGTACAGCCGGTGATCTCGCCGGACGGCCCGGTCAGGGATCTCGGCGGCGATATCATCGACGACGACACAGGCCACCCGGGCTTTCCCGGTGCGTCGGAGACAACGGCCGCCCAATCGCTCGGTTATGCCGCGGCGATGCTGGAGGCCGGCGTCCCGGTGGTCTATGTCGGAATCGGCAATGCGCACAGACGGGCCGCCGCGCGCCGGCGCGCCTTCGGCCCCGGCGAACGCGACCATGTCGCAAGGCTCGCCGCTGACGATGCGGCCTTCAAGGCCTTTATCGACCGGCTCGCGGCAAGCGGGATCACGACGCGCAACACGCTGTTCGTCGTCGCGCCTACAGGCAACGACCGCTTTGTCGGCGGACCACCCAGCCCGCCGGCGTGCGATGGCGTTGCGGTACCGTGCAGCTACGGGCCGATCGGCGCGATCGGCATCGCCATCGATCGGCTGCTCGCGACCGAATGGCGCAACGTCACGGCATTCGATGTTCAAGCCGGCAACACGCCGCCGTTCTACATCCGCGGCAATCCGCTATCCACCGATCCGCTGACGCGCACGCTTGCGCAGGATGTCGGCAAGCTTGGCGTCGTCAACCCGATCACCGGCAAAAGCGATCGCCTGACATCGATGGTCGCGGACCGGGCCCAGATGCAGCTCATGCACATGGTCACGGCAAGCCCCGCGCGCACGCCGCATGTCCTGATGTTCGCCGATCCCGATTACGTCATTCGGACAGCCACCAGCCGTGCCGACTGCGCGCGGCCCCCGGCCTGCATTGCGGTCGATCCCGACACGGCGTGGGTACGCGGCGACATCGCGCAAATTCTCGGCGGCAGCTGGTTCGGCATGGCTGGACCGGGCGTCGCTCACCGCGGCGAGACACCGGACATCCTCTCGCACCACGCGGACCTGCGGCCCACCGTGCTGGCGTTGCTGGGCCTGACCGACCGCTACATCCACGACGGCGTGGTGCTTGTCGATGCGCTCGAAGCGAACGCACTGCCGGCCGAGCTCGCGAACGATCGAGAGACGTACAGGGATCTGGCGCGCGCCGCCAAGACGATCAACGATCCGCTCGGTCAACTCGGGCGCAACGGCCTTGCGCTTGCGACCCAGGCCATCAGGGGCGGCGACGGCGGCTATCAGCGCTATCTCGACACGATCGGCGCGATCACCACGAGACGTGGCGCCCTGACACGCGAGATCAACGCGCAACTCGATGGCGCGGCCTTCGGGCATCGGCCGATCAGTCCGTCTTACGCCCGCGTACTGATCGGTCGCGCCGAGGCTCTGATCAACGAGGTCGAGGATCTCGCCGGCAGCAGCCTCGCCCCTGCAGATCGTCCCTGGAAGGCAGCAAGCGATGCGCATTGACAACCGAACTGCCGGTAACACCGCGGCATCCCCGCGAGGCGGACAAGAGGAACCAGTCGAGCGACGTCTGCAACCGTTCTGCCCCCGGCGCATGGCGTCGGTCGGCGCAGTGACCTGCACGTGGCTTGCGTTCGCCGGCCTGCTCGGCGGTTGCATGATGGACAAGGCCATCGACTTGCCTGGCCGCGACCAGGTGACCGACCCGATCCGCGATGCCGATCTGCGGGCGCGCTGGAACGGCCCGGTCGGCGAGACCTCCGCCGCAACGCCATCCGCGCGCACGCAGCCGATGGTGTTTCCCGGCGCCGATCAGGATCTCGCGCCGGAGCCTACGCCTACGCAACGAGAGGCCGCCACAAATGCGACGACCCGCCTGGCGAATGCCGTCGACAGCGACGTCGTTACCGATGGCGGTGGCATCGAGCTGAACTTCGACAATGCCGATATTCCGACGGTGGTGAAATCCGTGATCGGCGACACCCTCGGAATGAACTACGTCGTCGACCCGCGGGTGCAGGGCGTGATCACGCTGGCCTCCGCGCAGCGGATTCCGCGCAAGGACGTGTTGCCGATCTTCGAGAGCGTGCTGCGCATGTCGAATGCGGCGCTGCTGCGCGAAGACAATCTGATCCGCATCGTGCCGCTGCCGGAGGCAGCCGGCGCCGGCGTTTCGGTGGTCGGCGCGGGACAGCCCGGCTACGGCGTCTCGATCGTACCATTGCGCTTTGTCTCTGCCGCCGCGATCGGCAAGACGGCGGAAAGTTTCCTGTCGCGACCCGGCGCCGTGCGCGTCGATCAGGCCCGCAACGTGCTGTTGATCCAGGGCACTGCCTCTGAGCGCCAGGCGGCGCTCGGCGTCATCGGCACGCTCGATGTGGAGTGGCTGCGCAATCAGTCGGTCGGGCTCTATCCGCTGAAGTCGACCGCGCCCGAGACCATGATCCGCGAGCTCGAGAAAGTCTTCGACACCGCCGAGGGCGGACAGGGACAGGGCGTGATCAAGTTTCAGCCGGTGTCGCGCATGAACGCGGTGCTGGCGGTGAGCAAGAACAGCAAGGTGCTGGAACGCGCCACCCAATGGGTGCGGCGGCTGGACCGCTCCGATCCCACCGGCACCACGGTGCGGGTCTACAGCCTGCGCTTCGGCAATGCGCGCAGCATTGCCCGCATCCTCAACGAGATGTTCGTCGGCCGCGGCTCGCAATCGGCCGGTGACAGCCAGACCAGTCCGACCGCACCCGGTCAGAGCGGAACGACATCGCGGATCGACTCGCTCGGTGCCGGCACGCTCAGCAACAGCAACAATCCGACGACGGCCACCCAGGGCGGCACCGACAATTCCGGCACCACCAATCGCAGCGGCACGGCCCAGGTCGGCTTCACCGACCGCAAGGACGACGACCAGGAGGTTGCGGGACCCGGCGGCGGCGGGACCGGACTGGGCTCCCTTCCGCGCGGCATATTTCAGAACGTTCGCGTCACCGCCGACAAATCGACCAACGCGATCATGGTCTATTCCAACCAGGAGGATTATCTCGTGATCGAGCGGGCGATCGAGTCGCTCGATCGGCCGCGACTGCAAGTCGCCGTCGATGCCATGGTCGCCGAGGTCACGCTCACCGACCAGCTGCAGTATGGCGTGCAGGCCTATCTGACCAGCGCCAACGCTGGCGCCGGTCCAGACAAGGGATCGGTGGGCCTGTTCGGCGCCGCGCAATCGGCCGCCCAGACCGCCCTGCTCGCGCGGGTGCTGCCCGGATTCAACCTGCTGCTCGGTGCCGAAGCCAATCCCAAGCTGGTCCTCAACGCGCTGTCCACCCTGACCACCGTCAAGGTGCTGTCGGCTCCGTCGCTCGTGGTCTCCGACAACGAGCCGGCGATCCTCGAGGTCGGCGATCAGGTGCCGATCTCGACCGGCAGCACTGTCACCGGCCTCAATGTGGTCAGCAGCATCAGCCGGCAGAACACCGGCATCATCCTGAAGGTGCTGCCGCATGTGCATCCGAACGGATCGATCGAACTCGAGATCGAGCAGGAGGTCTCCAACGTCGTCAATCCGGGCGGCGCGAGTGCCCAGAACCTGACGCCCACCATCTCGCAGCGGCGGATCCATTCGACGGTCGGCACCAGCAGCGGCCAGACCGTGCTGCTCGGCGGTCTCATCAAGGAGGACGACGAGCGTTCGGTGGCCGGACTGCCCGGCCTCAACCAGATCAAATATCTCGGCGACCTGCTCAGCCAGAAGAGCGACACCAAGCTCCGCTCCGAGATCATCGTGTTCGTCAACGACGAAGCTGGTGCGCAACGGCCACGACGCCCAGGTGATTGCCGAGGAATTCCGCGAGCGTCTCGACAGCATGCGACGCGCACCTTCGAGCTTCGATGCGCCGGGCGCGGCACCGCGGCCTGTCGCGCGCAAATGAGACCGAGGCCGGCGATGGCGATGGTGTCGTCCGTGCTGAGGGTGCTGGGAGCGGCCATCTTCAGCACGGCCGCGACCGCCGCCGAGCTGAGCAGCGTGACTCTCAAGGGCGACGTCACCGTCATCGCGCTCAGCGGCGACGTCGCCCAAGGCGACACCGAAACCGCGGAAGCGCTGATCAAGGTCGCCAATGACGGCAACCGCCTGATCTCGGCGGTACGGCTCGATTCACCGGGCGGCAGCCTCGCCGAGGCGGTCAAGCTCGCCGGCCTGATCCGCAGGGCGAAGCTGCCGACGATTGTCGCGGCCGGATCGCGCTGCGCATCGGCCTGCTTCATCGTGTTCGCGGCGGGAAACGAAAAATTCGCAAGCTACGAGGCCGCGATCGGCGTCCACGGCGTGTCCGACAAATTCGGTCACGAGACTGCGCAAACCGAAGAGGCGACCATTGCCATGGCACGGATCGCAAGCGGGTTCGGCGTGCCGCCACGCATCATCGGGCAGATGCTGGCGACGCACGCCCACGAGATCGCGTGGCTGACACCCGACGATCTGCGCGCAATGGGCGCCATCATGACCGATCGGCCGGGACGTCCCGCCCCGCCGCCAATATCGCCTGACGATCGTTGGCTTGCCGGGCTCGATCATCAACCGGAAGATGGAACGACGAGATCGCAAGGGGCCGATCTGCGCTCGCGTGAGGCCAGCAAGCCCGGCCAGCACATATCGCCATGGCAGAAGAAGTAAGGCTGAAGCGCTCACCCGCGATCGCAGGCAACATCATTGCTCGTTGCTGGCGGCACTCGTCAGCTTGTCCAACGAGATGTCTCCGGCAGTCCCGCTGCCTCCCTCCTGACCATCGGAGCCGTAAGAGAGGATATCGTAGGCGTCATGTTCGCCGGGCGCCCGATAGAGATAAGGATGGGCCCATGGGTCATTCGGAACCATACCGCCCTTGAGGTAGGGGCCGTTCCAGTTGGCAGCGCCTGACGTCCGCTGCACCAGCGCCGTGAGCCCTTCCGCAGTCGACGGGTAACGGCCGGTATCGAGCTGGAACAGGTCGAGCGCGCTCGCGAAGCTCCGCATCTGGATCTTGGCGGCCTTGACCTTCGATTCACTCAGGTAACTCAGCACGCGTGGGCCGACCAACCCCATGATCAATCCGATGATGGCGATGACGACCAGCATCTCGACAAGCGTGAACCCCCGCTCGCTCTGCCGCGTGCCATCGATATGCCCGGAAGTGAGGATCGCGTTTTGCTTCGACATCGCTGTTCGTCCAATGAACTGCAAAGCGGAGGTCCATCACTGTCGACGCTCCGCGAATAGTTCCGGGCGCCTCGATCGAGGCGCCCGGTCGTGTGCGTGACGCCATCCGGTACGGCGCAATCGGAATTGCGCCGTTCCGCAATGCGTCGACTTACTTGGCGCCGCCGCTGGCGCCGTTGGCAACGTTCAGGCAGCCGTTCGCCTGCGTGGCGGCCGCGGCGGAGATGGCGGTCGTCAGGGTGCCCCAGTACTGCTTCTTGATGTTCTGGGCATAATTGACCGGGACCATGTGGAAGCCCGCGTTCTGGACCACCGCAGAGACATCCGGATCAAAATTGCCATCGCCGGAATCGGCACCGGCGACATACCACGTCAGGAAGCCGACCGTGCTGGCAGAGCCGACGAGGTTGGTCACGCGGTTGGCGTCGGCCTGGACGTTGTAGCAGCTATACAGGTCGAGGAACGTCGTGCCGCTGAGCGGATAGGCGTTCAGCTTGTTCGTGAGCGGCAGCACCGGCAGGCCGGTCACCGTCACGCCGGACTGGGTCACAGTGCCGAACACGTTGGCGTAGATGTTGTAGTCGTTCCAGGTCCAGGTGGTGGCCGGCGTCTTGAGCCTGGTGTCGCTCCACGCGGCGGCGGCGCCGTCCGGCGTCGGTGCAATGAACGCCAGGGTCGTCGATCCCCCGTTGTGCGGGATATAGGTGCCGGCACCGCGCAGCTGCTCGTTCGACAGAGCCGCCGAACGCGGCGCGGCGATGGTCCCAACCTGGGTGGTGTAGGGCTGGGTGAAGTCGGCACTGACGTATCCGATGCGGCCCGCCTTGCTGCTATCGGTGCTGATCGCGGATGCCACGCCGCCGCTTCCGGTTGCGCTGATCCACGCATTGGTCGTGACCGTCGTGGTGACCGACCACGGACCGGCGCCGCGGACGGCATCGATACGGGCGATCAGGTTGGTGAAGGAGGTGCTCGGCAGGGTCGTGGTGTTGAAGATCGACTTGTAGCCGTAGGTGCCGGTCGGCGTGTCGAGCAGCGGGCAGACCGCCTTGAGATAGTTGGTCAGGATGAAGCTCGTGCCGCTGCCATCGCCGCGATACACGATCCTGATCGGCAGCGACGAAGTCGAGTAAGCCTGCGCCGTGCCCGAGCTGTTGGGGTTGGTGTAGTCGAAAGCGGCGAGCTGCTGCGCGCCGGTCTTGTCGAGGTACGGGATGTTGTTGGGGGTCGTATTGTTCCAGTCGGTCACGAGGCCGGTGAAGATCGCGCACATCTGCGCCGTCGAGAGCTGGATGGCGGCGCCCTGGTTGGCCTGGGTGCCGGGCGTAGCGCCGGTGCCGGAGACGGCTGAGTTCACCGTCATCGTGCTGGTGTTGACGCCGATCGCGACGTTGACCTCGAAAGCCGGGATCTGGATCGGATTGCCGTAGACCGTGGTGTTGTAGGCGACCGAGGCCGTCGAGGTGCTGTTCAGCGTGATCTGGGTCAGCGCACCGCCGGTGGTGGTCCAGCCCTGCGTCGGAGTGAAGCTGACGGACGACGTCGTGAGCGCCGCCAGGGTGCTGCCGAGCGGCGAGTCCGACAGGCCGATATCGACACGCGGATAGGGATAGCTGCCGAACTTGGTCGCCGGGCTTCCCGGATTGGCGAGGTCGATCATCGCGGGCTGGTTCGCGGGCAGCGGCGTGGAGATCGAGATGTTGGCCGACGCGTTCGGCGTGACCGTGCCGTTGTACCACTGCTGCGGTTTGTTGGTGATGAAGCCGCGCACGCCGTTGCCGCTGCCGACACCGGCATACATGCCTTGCACCGGCACGCTCACCAGCGTGCAGGTGGTCGGCAATTTGCCCCGGGCCGGGAAGCTGGAGTCAAACGCGAAACCGTCGGGATAGGCGGTGCCGGACCCGACGATGCCGCCCATGTAACAGTCGAAGATCTGCCGGAAGGCTTCCGAGGCGAGCGTGCTGCCGCCCGCGTAGATGCCGGACGTGGCGGTGGAGGCCTGCGCGTTCGCGGGCGTGATGGTCGAGGACGCGAGCAGGGCGAGCACCGAGGCGGTGCCGAGCATGTATCTGGACGATTGCATTTTCATTGCGCTGTTCCTGTGGGGTTGATCACCACCGGCACATCGTCATCGCGTCGTCATGAGAGCGCAAAGTAATCTTCAAACAAGAAGAAGTTTATTTTGCCACCCAATCAAGATTTGTTGGAACAAATCCACGATCAGGAAAGTATCTCTGCCCGCCGACGTCATGTCTCCGCCGCCGATGATTGACTTCACGACTGATAGACAATTCGACGATCAGGTTTGCGCAGGGATTATTTTCGATCAGCATCCGAAAAACATCTTGGCAATACCACATCGGATGCTCTATGGACTCCACCGTCCGGCTGCTCGCCGTATGATCGCAAACTATCGATAGAGCAATCTCTGCGGGCTTTCATTCAAGCGAGGCCTCCCACATGGAAGACAACTCGAGCGGACGTCTTGCGATTCGTGTGGGGCATGGCGGCCATGCAATTTTGGCGCGCCCGCTGGCAAATTATCCATCAACCAACCTGAAGCGGGCGCAAGCGCTGCATCAAGAGGGCGTGGCGCACGCACGACAGGACCGCTGGCGCCAGGCACTGCGCGCATTCAACGAAGCCGCGCGGCTCGCGCCTGACCAGTCCGGCTTCAATTATTGCAAGGGCGTTGCGCTGTGCCGGTTCGATCGTTTCGACGATGCGCGCGAGGCATTCGCTGCGGAACTCAGGGTGACACCGACGCATGCGCCGGCGCTTGCCGAGATCGGCACGTGCCTCGCCCGCACCGGACGCACCCGGGACGGCATTCCCTATCTCCAGGATGGACTGCGTCTGCTGCCGAACATGCCGCTCGCACAATACAGTCTCGGTCTCGCACTGCTGACCGAGAACCGGCGCAGCGAGGCGCTCGCGGCGCTCGACAAGGCGATCGAGCTCGATGCCGGGTATGGCGAAGCCTACCGTACCCGCGGCCTCGCCTATGTGATGGACGGACAGTTCGACAAGGCGGTCGACGATCTCCGCGCCGCCTCCACGATCGACAGCGACAATTACAAGGCGATCATCGAGCTCGGCATGAATTTCGGCATCGCCGCGCGCGACCAGCAGGCGGCGCGGCTGTTCGAGATCGCCGCCGAGAGCGCGCCGACCGTCGCGCTGCCGCAATATCTCTATGGTCACTTCCTGATCAATCATCGCGCGTTCGAGCGTGGGCTGTCTTATGTCGATCGCGCGCTCGCAATCGATCCGCTGCAGGCGGAGCATCATGTCGGCCGCGGCTTCGGATTGCTCGGACAGGGGCGCATCGAAGAGGCCGTCGCGGCCTATCGGCGCGCAGGCGAGCTCGATCCCGGTAGCGCCGGCATCGCCGGAACCCTGCTGTTCGCACTTCAGCACAAACCGGGCGTGACCCGCGCCGAGCTGCTGCGCGAGCACAGGCGATGGGCCGTGCTCTACCGGCCGACTGCACCGCTCAATCGTCTTGCGTTCGCCAACGCGCCGGATCCGGCGCGCAAGCCGCGGCTTGGCCTGGTGTCGGCCGACCTGCATCGCCATGCGGTGTCGTTCCTCGTCCTGCGCGCCTTCGAAGCGCTCGCCGCACTCGGCTACGAGATCTTCTGCTACAAGACCGACAGCAAGCGGCAGGACGACGACTTCAGCGAACGGTACAAGGAGATTTCGCTCTCCTGGCGCGACGTATCCGGGATGGACGACCCGGCGCTGGGACGGCAGATTGCCGAGGACCGTATCGACGTCCTGTTCGATCTCGCCGGCCACACCGCCGGTAACCGCCTCTCGCTGTTCGCAATGCGCGCGGCGCCGATTCAGCTCAGCTGGGCCGGCTATGTCGGCACGGTCGGGCTCGATACCTATGACGGCCTGATCGCCGATCCGGTGGAGATTCCGCCGGAACATGACGCGAGCTACGTCGAGCGTCCGATCCGTATGCCCGACTGCTACGTCTGCTATCACCCGCCGGCGAAAGCCCCCGAGGTGCCGCCGCTGCCAAGCCTCGGCGGCGGTCGCTTCACTTTCGGCTGCTTCAATCGCCCGGCCAAGCTCAACAGCGAGCTCGGCAAGGCCTGGGCGCGCATCCTTGCGCAAGTGCCGGACTCGCGCATCCTGATGGTTTATGGCGGCCTCGGCGAGACCAGCACGCGCGACGCGGTCTACAACGTGCTCGGCCAGGGCGGCGTTTCGCGCGAGCGGATCGAGCTGGTCGGTGAAACCGAACAGGACAAGCTGCTGGTGGCCTATGGCGAGGTCGATGTCGCGCTCGATCCGTTCCCCTATTCTGCTGGCGTCACGACGCTCGAAGCGATGTGGATGGGCGTTCCGACCGTGACTTTCGTCGGCGACACCTTCGCTGGCCGTCACTCGGCGGCCCACCTCACCGCAGCGGGGCTGGGCGACTTTTGCGCGCACAGCATCGACGACTACGTCGCGATGGCAGTCGGCTGGACGCACCGGCGCGATGAACTCGCCGAGTTGCGCCGCACCCTGCGCGACCGCGTAGCCGCCTCGCCGCTCTGCGACGCGCCCCGTTTCGCCGACAACCTCTCGCGCGAATTGATGAAGCTCTGGGCGGAGTGGTGCGAGGCCCGCACGAACGCTGCGGCCTAATCGCGATCGCAGAAGAAGCGGACAAGGGTGCGGGTCCGCCGCGGTATCGCGAAGGACACACAGGTCGACAGTCAAAGGGTGCGTCGATGTCGAAGGCCGGGTTAAGCGAAGCGCAGACGATGCGTGCGGGGCTGGCGATGCTCAATCAGGCGTCGTCCGAGCGGCGCGCGGAATTCATCCAGACGGTGATGAACCGCGCCATCGCGCTGTTTCGTGACGGCCAGTTTGACAGCGCCGATCTGCTGCTCGAGACCATGGAGCAGGAACCCGAGGTGCGGTCACACGTCCTGCATGTCCGCGGCGTGATCGCGCTGCAGCGGGACGAGGACGAGCGCGCGCTAGAGCTGATCGAGGAAGCGGTCAGGCTCAATCCCGCCGACGGTGAAGCGCACGGCAATCTCGGTGTTCTGCTGCTGAAGGGCCGCCAGTACCCGCAGGCGCTGGCCGCCTACACTGCAGCGCTGACGCTGCGGCCGGACAATGCGGCGGCACAGCTCGGCCTCGCCCGCGCGCTGGCGATGCTCGAGCTGAGCGATTTCGCCGACGAAATATTCCGCGACCTGATCGCGAGCTCGCCCGATTACATCGATGCGATCGTCGATTTCGGATGGCTGCTCAGCGACACCAACCGGCACGACGCAGGCATCGCGTTGCTGCACAACGCGCTGGAACGATATCCCACCCGTACAGAGCTGCGCACCGTGCTTGCCGTCTGCTTGTTCGGCGTCGGCAACTGGTCGGCGGCCTGGGCGGAGTATGAAGGGCGGCTGTCGGATACGCGCGTCAACAGGCATTTGATCTCGACCGACCGGCCACGTTGGCAGGGTGAAGATCTTGCCGGCAGGACCATCCTGCTGCAATCCGAGCAAGGCTTTGGCGACACCCTTCAGTTCGTGCGCTACGCGCCGATGGTGAAAGCGCGGGGCGGCCGCGTGATCCTGCGGACGCCGCAGGTCTTGCTGTCCCTGATGCAAACCGTCGCCGGCATTGATGCTGTCGTCAGCGACGCGACCGCGGCGCCGGCATTCGACGTCCACCTGCCGCTGCTGTCCTTGCCGCTGATCTTCGATACCCAGGTCGACACGGTTCCAGCGGCAACTCCGTATGTCACTTCCGATCCGGATCTGGTCGCGCGATGGCGCGAGCGTCTCGGCGGCAACTCCGACGACGGCTTGTCCGTCGGCCTGGTGTGGCAAGGCAATCCCGGCCACCTCAATGATCAGCGCCGCTCGATCCGGCTCGATTTGCTGCGCCCCCTGCTCGATTGCCCGGGCGCGCGATTTGTCAGCCTGCAGATCGGTCGCGGACGTGAGCAGCTCGCCGACTTCGACGATCGCATCCTCGATACCGGTGCGCAGATCGACACGGCATCCTTCGCCGACGCGGCCGCGATCATCGGCAATCTCGACCTCGTCATCTCGATCGACAGTGCTATCGCGCATCTGGCCGGTGCGATGGGCAAGCCGGTCTGGATCCTGCTCGCCAATGGCAGCGATTGGCGTTGGCTCCGGGATCGCAACGATACACCGTGGTATCCACAAGCCCGGCTATTCCGGCAAACAAGACCGGGCGATTGGGCCGAAGTGATCGGACGGCTCAACTCCGCGCTCAGATCCCTCGCCGGGGCTGGGTCTGAGTTGCCGGCGGAGGCGATCACGGACCCGATCATGAGTTCCGCGCTCAAGATGACGGTGGCCCACGACGAGGGCGATGCGCTGGTCTGTGATGCCCTGTTCGTCGAGGCGTGCCGCCAGCATCGTGCTGGTAAACTGGATCGCGCGGCGAAACTGTTCGAGCATGTCCGTTCCCTCGACCACGGACACGTCAACACACTGTGCAATCTCGGTGCGATCGAGCTCCGCCTCGGCCATCATGAGCGCGCGTACACGCTGTTGCAGACTGCGGTGACGGTCGCGCCGGACCTGGCGCCGGCGCGTATCGCGCTCGCCGATGTACTGATCGCGACGCACAGGACGGAGCAAGCGGTTGCTCAGTACCGCAAAGCGATCGAGCTCGCACCGACGAGCGTCGACGCTCACGCGGCATACGCGAATGCGCTGCGGAAGCTTGGCCGCAATGAGCATGCGAGCGGCATGCATGCCGATATAGTGAGGCGCCAACTTCATCAACATTACCGCAAGGCGCTGGAACTCGCCCCCGCCAGCGACACACTGCACGCGCAATATGCACTGGCATTGTGCGAGCTTGGCGATCTCGACAACGCTATGCTGCATTTTTTGGCAGCGACGAAGATCAATCAGCAGCAATCTTCGGAATTCTACGAAGCGCTTGGGCGCGCATGCGCCGCACGCGGCAATTCGCAGGGCGCCGAAGTCAGCCTGAAACATGCAGTCGCGCTCGATCCACGCCGCGTCACCGCTCATTGTGCACTTGCCGACGTGTATCTCACGCTCGATCGCCCCGATGAAGCATCGGCAAGTTTCCGCGAGGCGCTGGCGATTGATGCCGGAAGTGCGGCGGCCCTGCACGGAATTGAACGGTCGCTGACGACGCAGCGGAACACAGTCATCAGCGGAGTGTCGTGACATGCGTTTCGTTGCCGGTGATCGCGATCCTGCTCACGTCGCAGCCGACGTCTGCAATAGACCTTGCGGATACGCGACCATTGCCGTGACGTGCGCGGACACAGATCAATTCTGCATCATCGACTGTGGCACTGCATGTCGCGACGTGAGCACTCGTTGTGGTTTCATTTCCATGTCACCAACCACAGATAGAAGTGTCGCGACCGACTTGAAATGTGACGATTGCCGCGGTTGGGGATGGGGCCCCTGCAATGAGCGACACCAATCGAACGGCGTTGCTCGCGCTCCTCGTCACAAGCTACGACGATCTCAAACAACGTTTGACGCGCCGGACCGGGTCGGCCGATCTCGCCGACGAGGCCTTGCAGGATACGTTTCTGCGCTTGAGCAAGGCCGACGGCATCGGACCGGTTCGCGATTTGCCGGCGTATCTGTTCCGCGTGGCGATGAGCGCCATCAGCAACCGGCGCGTTGCCGAACGACGCCGTCGCACGGTGCCGCAAGCGGATGCGCTGTTCGATCTGCCGGACGATACTCCCGGCCCGGACCGCATCATCGAGGCGCGATCCGAGATCGGTGCGCTGCGGCGCGCCATCCAGGAGTTACCGACCCGTCGCCGGGAGATCTTCATGGCGATATGTGTTGAAGAAGTACCGTTGCAAGACGTGGCAAAACGGTTCGGCATCAGCGTGCGCACGGTCCAGGTCGAGATCAAGCAGGCGCTGGTGCATTGCGCAGTGTGCATCGATCGGAACGCGCACATGCCACGGGCTGCGTTTCGGCGCCGAATTCCATTCACCGAGCGGGAGCGCGCGGCGCTGCATCCAGCCGGCGATGGCGATACGGTGCTCGACCGGCGATTGCCGTTGGGCGGCAGCGGGTGACGCGCAATGGCACGACAACCCGAACGGCATAATCGACCAGCTGTGCAGGCCGGTTCAATCGGAGTTGCGCGATGCTAGCGCATGAAAGCGATGCGCCTGCGACACCGGCGGCGGCGCCGATCGACTTCATGACATATCTCGCCGCCAAGGGCGCGTTGCGCGATAGCCAGAAGGATGAAGGGGCCGCTCGGCCGCGTCATGCCGACGGATCGGCCGGCCATGTCGACTGGAGCGCCGTCACCAAGCTGACACCATCGGCGCTGGCCGATGAACTGGCCAACTTTTACCGATGCGACCGGGTTCGTCGCGACGATCTGGTCGACGGACGCTTTGCCGGCGGCGAGATGTCGACCCGTTTCCTCAAGGAGGAGCGCCTGTTTCCCTACGAGGGCGCGACCGGGACGCTGCGTCTCGCACTGGCCTCCCCGATTGACGATGAAACGTTGCGCGCGGTCGAACTGATGCTGCGCCAGCCAGTCGCACTTGCGGCGGCGACCGCCGACGATCTGGAAGCCGCATTATCGCTAAGGCTCGAGCCCGATCAAACAAGCGACGCCGCGCAGCCCGGGACCGCCGGCGGCGAGGACGATCTCGACAATCTGCGCGATCTCGCGCGCGGTGCGCCGGTGGTGCGAGCGCTTGATGATTTGCTCCGCCTGGCCGTCGAGCAGCGCGCGACCGATCTGCACATCGAGCCGGCCGGCAATACATTGCAAGTTCGCCTGCGCGTCGACGGCATGCTGAAGAACGTGCCGGCACCGCCGATGGCGATGGCCAAGGGCATCCTGTCACGCCTCAAGATCATGGCCGGCCTGAACATCACCGAGCGCCGGCTGGCGCAGGACGGGCGCGCCCACATCCAGGTCGGCGGCAACGAGATCGACCTGCGGGTCGCCACCATGCCGACGATGCACGGCGAGTGCGCCGTCATTCGGCTGTTGCGCAAGGGAGCTGGCCTGGTCTCGCTCGACCAGATCGGGCTCAGCGCGCATCACGAAGCGGTTCTGCGCAAGGCGTTGCTTGCACCCTACGGAATGGTCATCGTCACCGGCCCAACCGGGTCCGGCAAGACGACAACGCTCGCGGCATCACTGGCCGTGATCAACGAGCCCATCCGCAAGATCCTGACCATCGAGGACCCCGTCGAGTATCAGATACCCGGCATCACCCAGACCCAGGTGCATCCAGGCATCGGGCTCACCTTCGCATCCGCGCTGCGTTCCTTCATGCGGCTCGACCCCGACGTCATCATGGTTGGCGAGATGCGCGATTCCGAGACGGCCCATATCGGCGTCCACGCCGCGCTGACCGGCCATCTGGTGCTGACGACGCTGCACACCAACACCGCCGCGGGCGCCGTCACGCGCCTGATCGACATGGGAATCGAGAGCTTCCTCTTGGCATCGTGCGCGCGGGTGATCGTGGCGCAGCGGCTGGTCAGAATCCTGTGCGACCATTGCAAGGAACGTTACACCCTGTCGGCGGCGGATATCGCGGCAGACGAACGTTATGCGGCGCTCGGCATCGAGGCAGGCGAAGTGGTCTGCCGGCCCAGGGGCTGCGATTGGTGCAGCAACACGGGCTTCCGCGGACGCAAGGGCGTGTTCGAGATCATGGAGATCGGCGCGACGCTGCGACGGTCGATCGGCCCGAAAACCGACGCCTCCAATCTCGAAGCCGTGGCCCGGCGCGCCGGCATGACGTCGATGACGGAGGACGGTGTCGCAAAATTGCGCGCCGGCCAGACCACGCTCGACGAAATCTTCCGACTGACCATGAGCCTGTAGGACGGTCATGCCGCACTACCGTTATCGCGCATTGACCAAGGCCGGCGAGATCATTCTCGGCGACGTCGACGCGCCTTCGCGCGAGGAGGTGCTGCGGCGAATCGAGTATCTCGGTCATCTGCCGGTCGAGGCCGAGATCGCAGGCCGCAGCGCGCTGCGCGCCAGCGTCTCGAGCGGGAGCCTGCCCCGGCAACGCGAGCTGACCACCTTCCTGCGCCTACTGGCGTTGTTGCTTCGCTCCGGACTGACGCTGGAAGCTGCGCTCCAGACGCTGGAGGAAGACACCAACAAGGCGGTGGCCCGCTTTGCCGGCGGTCTGCGCTCCGCGGTCTCCGGCGGCGACGGCTTCGCCGAGGCACTGGAGCGTTACAACCAGATCATCGAGCCGATCTACATCGCGATGGTGCGTGCCGGCGAAGCGTCCGGCAAGCTGGAGGTGGTGCTGCGGGCGATCGTCGAGGACCGGACCCGGCGCGAGCAGTTGTCGCAACGGATCACGTCGGCGGTCCGCTATCCGATGTTCCTGGTCGGGTCGGCGCTCGTCATCCTGTTTTTCTTCCTGCTCTATGTCGTGCCGCAATTCGAGTCGGTATTCACGGAGCTGCGCGGACGCCTCAATTCCGGCGCGGCCTTTGCGCTCACGCTGTCCACCTGGCTGCGCGCCCATCTCGACACGTTCCTTGGCGGCTGTGGCGCGGTGCTGGTGCTGGGTTGGCTGATCCTGCGCCAGCCGGCCGCGCGCGCATCGCTGATGGCGGTGCTCGCGACCATTCCCGGCATCTCCGGCCCGATGCACGATCGCCGGACCGCCCGCTTCATCGGTACGCTGGGGCTGCTGGTGGAGAACGGGGTCGCCTTGCCGACCGCGCTGAAGATCCTGCGCGATATCATGACCGAGCCCCGTTACGCTGCGGCAGTCGAAAAGGTGCACGAGCAGGTGCGCAACGGGCGCCGTTTCATCGAGGCGTTGTCCGAGAGCGACCTGGTACCGCCGCTTGCGGTCCGCATGCTCCGGGTCGGTGACGAGACCGGAGACCTGTCGGCCATCGCCCAGCACGCCGCCGATCTCTATGAGCAGCGGCTCGCGATCGGCCTCGACCGGCTGATGGGTGCGATCGGACCGATCACCATCATCGCGGTCAGCATCGGTATCGGAACGCTGGTGGTGTCGATCATGAGTGCGCTGCTCAGCATCACCGAGCTTGCGATGTAGGGATGGTCGATGACGCGCGCGACAGTCACCGGTTCGACGGCGGGCTCCACCCTGATCGAGATGATGGCGGTGATGCTGATCATCGCGATGTTGGCATCGCTGGTGGTGACGATGGTTCCAGGCACCGGGCGCGCCAGCCTGAAGGCGTTGACGCTGCAGACCGCCGCGCTGCTGCGACGCGAGCGGCTTGCGGCAATTCTCACCGGGCAAAGCCGCCGCGTGTCGCTCGACGGAAATGCGCGAACGATCGTTGGGCAGGCCGGCACGATCGCGATCCCTCGCGACGTCCGGGTCGATGTGATCGGCGTGAACGAGCTCTGGTCGGGACGACAGGCGGTCGTGCGGTTCGAGCCGGACGGCGCTTCGACCGGATCGGTGCTGAAATTCTCGTGGGAGAATGTGCGCTATGAGGTGGACGTCAACTGGTATAATGGCCGCGTTGCGGTCGATCTGCCCTGAACCTCGTTCGGCGAATGCGGGGTTCACCCTGATCGAGGCGCTGGTGGCGTTGGCGTTGCTGCTGGCGTTCGTGTCGGTGCTCGGTCCGCATCTGTTTTACGCGCGCCGGATCGCGGATCGGATCGACGGCCGCGTTGCGGCACAGGTCATGTTGCGCACGATCCTGGATGCGCCGGTCGACCGTTCGGTCCTCGCCAATGGAACGCGTGACGGTGAGACCGCCGGTCTGCGCTGGTCCGTTACATCGGAGCCTATGTTCATCGATGCCATGGCCGTGCGGCGGGATATGCCGACCACAGCCGCGCCGGACAAGAAGGAGGACCCCAGCACCAAACGCCCGAACTGGATCGCCTACCACCTCGTTGCAACGGTGTCGTGGGCACCCGGACAGATGGTCAGCGCGGATACGTTGTGGCTCGGATTGGGAGCCGACGAATGAGCGGAGCGCATCGAAGAGGGCTCCGTGCGGCATCCGGTTTCACGCTGATCGAGGTGCTGGCCGCGCTTGCGATCGGATCTGCGGTGATCACTGCAACCGCCGTTCTGATTAACAACGTTGCGCTGAACTTCGATCGCAGGACGGGTTTGGTCGGAAAGACGGATCAGTTGCTGCTCGCGGTCGACCACCTCGCGGCCGACATCGGGTCCGCCCGGCAGGTGAAACAGGGTGACGGCGCGGACGCGACGGCCGCTTTCAACGGCGATGCCAACCAGATGACGTTCGTCACCGGAAGCAACGCGGGTGGTGGCCGGGCTGAGGAAGTGGTCAGCCTGCAGGTCGAGGAGACTGATGGCGTCAACCATCTGGTCCGGCGCCGTGGCCGATCGCGAGGACAACGCACGCCGTTCGCGAACGTCGCGCTGCAGGACCCGGTCGGTGTGATCGAAGGCCAGGTCGACATCGCATTTACATTCGGAAGTCCTGGTCCGGACGGCACCTTGTCCTGGAGCACGACATGGATCGGGCAGCCGCTTTTGCCGCGCCTCGTGCGGCTGACCGTTCGAGACCGCGCCAGCGGAGCCGATCTCTTGCCTGGCGTGCAGTTCACGCTGCGCGCCGACGCGCCGATCGGCTGTGCCCAGCCTGGAGCCAATGCCGACTGCGTCACCGGCAAGTCCGCGTCGTCGAAGGAAACGCCGGCTAAAGACGCGCCGCCGGGAGCACGCCGATGAGCAGCCGTCGCACCCAACGCGGTATGGTCCTGCTCGCCGTGTTATGGGCGATCGCGCTGTGCGCCGCCCTCGCCATGGCAACGTCGACGACGTTTCGCAGCCTCGCCGGCATCGTTCGGATCGACCGGGAGCGTGTGCAAGCCGACGGACTGCTGACCGCGGGTCTCGAGACCGCCGCGGGTATCGTTGCGGTGCTGCGCGACGCCCCGCTCGCCGAGCGCAGCACCACGCTGACATTCTCGACCGGCTCCGTTCGGCTGACCGTCAGCGATGAGGGCGGCCGCATCGACATCGGAAAGGCGCCGGTCGAACTGCTCGCCTCACTGCTCCGCTATGTCGGTGCCGAGGATGACGATGCCGGCATCGTCGCGCAACGGATCGTGGCGCTTCGCGACATCGCGGGGCAGGCGCACCAGAACGATGCGCAGCCGCGGCCGAACAATGCGGCGAAGCCATCGGCACCGGGTACGCCTGACCAGCCGGTGGCAGCGCCCGCTCCGGCTCCGTTCACCGACATTGGACAGATCGCTGATATCCCCGGCATGCAGCCGCAATGGATGGCGGCGATGGCGCCCCTGATCACCGTCTTCGGCAGCGACGGCGTCAACCCGCTCACCGCGCCGGTCGCGGTGCTGCGGGCGTTGCCGTCGTTCGATGCGGAGCATCTTGACGCCTTTCTCGACATGCGGAGCTCGCCGTTCGTCGATACAGAGCGGCTCTCCTTCCTGCTCGGACCGGCGCAGAAATACCTGAAGGTTCAGCAGACCCATGTGGTCGCGGTGGACCTCGTCGCCGGCACGACCGGCGGATACACCGCGGCAGCCAGGGCGTTTATCGTGCTGCTCCCGGACGACAAGCAACCGTATCGGGTTCTGGCCTGGACACCGATCTCGCGGTTCGCAAGGACAGGTGTCGTCGCATCGCTGGAGGCACGCTGATGAGCATCGAAATGATCATGCGGCGCTGGATCGACATCCTCGCCCGCCTGTGGCTCGGCTGGCAGGAGCGGCGCCGCGCCAGGCACTGGTTGAAGGTAACCAGGGTCGGCAGCGACTGGGTCGTTAAAGGCGCGACGAAATCGGCGAAATCGACGTTCGCGGCGGGGTCGGCGGGCAATGGGCTACCGGATGAGATCATCCGCGCGGCACAGAAATCCTTCGTCATTCTCGAGCTTCCTGCCCCCGACATCGTTTCGCGCGCGATGACTGTTCCGGCGCAGGCGCGAGACTTGCTGGCCGGCATCGTGCGCAATCAGATCGAACGGCTGTTTCCATGGCGGGCGAGCCAGGCCGCCTACGGCTTCAACGTGGCAACCAGCGCTGATGCAAATATCCTCAATGTGCAGATCCTCGCCACCTCGCGCGCGACACTCGATGAGGCGTGCGGCCAGCTCGGCGCGTTGGGCCTGCGGGTCGACCGGGTCGTCGCGGGCAAGGGCCACGGTGATGGAACGGTCACGCTGTGGTCCCGCCTCACTGAGGCGTCCGACGGCAATCTCTCGCGGACACGCCGAATGGTCGTCGGCTTGCTGGTCGCAGCGATCTGCCTGACGCTGGTGGTCAACGTCTGGGCTTTCATGAGTGCGGCATCGGCGGACGGCGAGAGCGACGAGATCGGATCGCGCCTTGCGACGCTGCAGCGCCTAATCAAGGGCAGTTCGTCGAAAGAGGCGATCGCCTCGCTGGCGCCGGCTGAACGGGCGCGCGCCCTGAAGGAGACATCGCCGGTCGCGGTGGTCGTCGTCGAGGCGCTGTCCCGCGCCCTCCCCGACACATCCTATCTCACGGAACTGAATTTGGATGGCCCGACGCTGCGCATCGTCGGCCTCGCCGGCGACGCACCGTCACTGATTGCGCCGCTCGAACGCTCCGGACATTTCAAGGACGTGCATTTCTTTGCCCCGACAACGCGCAATGCCGACGGCGCTCGGTTCATGTTTCACATCGAGGCACGCGTCGAGCCGCATGTCAGGATCGATGGAGAGTGAATCGTGCTGAAGCCGAAGCTGAACCTCAACTTCGACATCAACCGCGAGCAAGTCTTCGCGGCCGGCGGCTTCTGCGCGCTGCTGCTGATCTGCGCCATCGCGATTGCGGGCGCGCTGCAGGCACGTTCCAGCGCCGTGCAGCACCTGGCCGAACAGCGCGACGAGCTGGCGGCGCTCGAGGCGCGTTCGCGCCCCGCCGCCAACAAGCGTGCACAGACCCAGCGCCTCGCGGCGCCGGCGACGGCCTTCTTGGATGCACCGACCACGGGCCTCGCCACCGCGCAGCTTCAGGCTTATCTGTCCGAACTGGTGCTGAGCCAGCACGCGGTCCTGGTCTCGTCCGGTATTCCTGCCGATCGCGACGACAAGAACGACGCCATCAGGCTCCAGATCTCCCTCAATGCCACGCTGGCGGCATTGCAGACCTTGCTCTACCGGCTTGAAAGCGGCGCGCCCTATGTGTTCGTCGACGCATTGCTGGTGCAGCCGGGGGGATCAACCGAGCGAACTCCCGGCGATCCGATCTTGAAGGTCACTCTGACGGTGCACGCTTTCTGGCGCCGCCGGACGGCTTGATCGGTCGCAACTGTGCAAGGGCGGGCGAACCCTGGGAATGCTACTCGGCCGCTGCTCTCAACTGGCCCCGGAAGTAATCGATTGTTCGCTCGAGGCCACGGCCGAGATCGATGGTCGGCTCCCAGCCGAGTACCGAACGCGCCAGCGAGATGTCCGGCTGCCTCTGACGTGGATCATCAGACGGCAACGGCGCGAACACCAGCTTGCTTCTTGATCCGGTCATGGCAATGACCTGCTCCGCCAGCTCGCGGATGGTGAACTCCCTGGGATTGCCGATGTTGATCGGCCCGGTGAAATCGTTGGGCGTATTCATGGTCCGGATCATCGCCTCGATCAGATCGTCGACGTAGCAGAAGCTGCGGGTCTGGCGGCCATCGCCGTAGATGGTGATGTCGTTGCCCCCGAGCGCCTGGACGATGAAGTTCGACACCACCCGACCATCGTTGGGGTGCATGCGGGGACCATAGGTATTGAAGATCCGCACAACCTTGATCCGCAGGCCGTGCTGGCGCCAATAGTCGAAGAACAGCGTCTCGGCGCAGCGCTTGCCCTCGTCATAGCAGGAGCGCAGCCCGATCGGATTGACATGTCCCCAGTAGGATTCGACCTGCGGATGGATTTCCGGATCGCCATAGACCTCCGAGGTCGAGGCCTGGAGGATCTTCGCCTTCACGCGCTTGGCAAGTCCGAGCATGTTGATGGCGCCGTGCACGCTGGTCTTGGTCGTCTGCACCGGATCGAACTGGTAATGGATCGGCGAAGCGGGGCACGCCAGATTGTAGATCTGGTCGACCTCGACATAGAGCGGGAACGTCACATCGTGGCGCATGATCTCGAACCGGGGATTACCGATCAGATGCGCAATGTTGGACCTGCTGCCGGTGAAGTAGTTGTCGACGCAGAGCACATCGTGGCCCTGCCCGACCAGCCGCTCGCACAGATGCGAGCCAAGAAATCCGGCTCCGCCGGTCACCAGCACCTTTGCCACGTCACTCTCTCTTCATGTCGGAGCTCGAAGCCGGTTGCCAGACCCACGCACGTCGAGCCGCGGGAACATAGCCCGCGACATGCGAGCAATCGCCGCTCTGCGAGCCGAACACCGTCCACCGCGTCACCTTCCAGACTTCGTTGCGGCGAAGCGATGCGCCGGCAAGGACGCAGCTATTCCAGGGAGCAACCACGAATTGGATATCGTAACAGCCCGGCTCGATATGCGAGACCGTGTGAAAGCGCGAAGGCGGCAATGCCCCGGTAAACTGATCCGGGCCCCATTGCCCTGCGCCGCACGGCGAGACGTAGAGGTGCTGCAGCGGCGTGTTCGAGGCGTTGACGATGGTGAATTCAGCTGCGTCCGCCGCGGACGAGAGCATCGCCGCCATCGCCGTCACAACGAGCCGTTGATAAGATGAGCGATGCATGTGAGGCAAACGCACTGCGTACATTCATTGCAACTGCCGCGTGGCAGGCGGTGAACGATAGCATCGCGCCATTGCAGTTTTGTGGCGTTTCCCGTTGTAATTGTCTCGTCGGCAATGCGATGCGTGAATGCCTGCGCAGTGCCGACCGTTCGCGGCGGGTCATCCGGCAGAGCTTGCGCTTGCGGTACACGCGATGAGTTGACGCGACGTCGCGCGACACGAGAGCGCTCGGTGAACTGCGACGATTCATGTGCCCTAACCCGCAAAAATATTTCGCAGGTCAACACAGCGGAGGGCTGCTCGCTCAAGCGATATTGGGCAACTACCGCTCTTGCGCCAAAAGCCCAGGTATCGCCTCGCAAGCTTGTGGATCGACGACGGTATTGGACGGAGACGGAGATGATCTGCTCGAGAATTGCAGGCTCCGCCCCAATTCAATGTCGAGCTCGGCCTCGTCCTTGCCGATTTCGATGCGGCGCCCCTGTCTTGGGAAGCACTGCCGTGCGCCCAGTTGGGCGCGGATGCTCACGATCTGCCCGCTCGGCTGGCCGGGGAAAAAATAGTACCCGTCCTGATCGGTCGCGGTCGAGGTGACGCGTCCGGACTCTGCCGCCACTCGAACTTGCACACCCGGCGCGGGCGTCCAGCCGTTCAGGGTGACACGGCCCGCGACCAACTTGGACCCGTCCGAAGCCTGACCGTTCCCGGAGGGCCGCAAGGCCCTGAAATTTTGCACATCGAGCGTCGTGCCGGCAGGCGCGTTCATCAACGATACTCTCACCTCCTTGACCCTTCCGAGCGGCAGGCCGGGCCGACGCCAGTCGGCGCCCTCGTCGATGAATTTGGACCAGGCCAACTGCGTCACATCGAGCGTATGCGACACCCACTCGTCGAGCTTCTTCAAACGCGGAACGGACCACGTGCTGGACGGCACACGCCGATCCGCCGCCTGATCTTCCAGAATGGAAACTGTGCCGCCGTCCTGCATCAGCAGTTCGATCTTGAAACGAGATCCAAGGCAGCTCTCGTCATTCTTGCTTGAACAGCGCTTGCGAACAGCAAGCTGCAGGTGGCTCGTGTTCCAGAGGTCGAGCCGCCAGGGTTTGATCACGACGCCTGCGTCGCCGGACTTTTCGGTTGCAAGACTGACGTAGGAATTGGCTGCCGATGCGTCGGTGAAATGTCCTGATATGACTTCGACGCTTGCGCGGTCATTCAAAGGTACCCGGCCGATCATCGGGGTCGGCACCTGATCGTCGACCAATGTGATCGACGTCCTGCCGGTTTCATCCGGCGGGTTGCGGGTAAATGATTGCGTCTCCTTGTCGCCGATCCTCACCGAGGCATGTTCGACATCCGGAACATACACCGTGAGGCCGTGAAGGTCGCGCGTACCGGCGCGCATATCGGGCCAGGTTGTTTGCGTGACCGGATCTGTCCATGGCGTGATCGAGATCGCGGATTTGTCGATTGCGAGATGGGAGGCGATGTTGGAATGCATCACCTGGTACCGAACCCACGTGTTCGCCGGAGGTGACCAGATGCGTCGGCCGATATCGATCGAGCCGTCGAAGTCATAGACGTAGTTCGCAAACCGTCGCATCCATTTCCGAACGGCCGGCGTCACCGGCTCCTCCGGCGAGGCCCGAAAAACCGCCGTTCCTTCTTCGGAGCCGAAATGGGTGTAGATCAGGCCCTTCACTTTCTTGCCGCGATTGATCGACTGGAGGTGAGATGCAATCAGCATTGCGAGGGCGTTGCCCTGGGACACGTTGCAGCTCGGTCCGCAATAGAGCTCCTTCCTTTCGTCCTCGGGAATATCCGCGAGCACGGTTCGCGCCGACGCATCGAACTTGTCTTCGCTGTCGGTGTCGAGCGGTGGCGGCTGTGCACGAGGCAAATTGTAGAGCTGCTCGTAGGTCGATGAGAGCGGCAGCAGCCCGTGCTGGACTTCAGGTCCGTCAGGAACAGCGAATATGTCCTTCACATCGGCAGGAAAATAGGACCAGACCGAGAGCACACCAAGCTTTCTCAAAAGGTCGGAATGGTAGGCATGGCTCTGCTTCTGGTCAGCAAGCGGAGCATGCGTATCGACGAGGGCGGGGTTGTCGAACGCAACAAATTTCGCAACCTGTCCTGGAACGCCGAAGTCCTGAATAAGCGTGTTGCCACCGTGGGACGTCAGTATGGCGGGGCGAACGTTCCACGCTTCCAGCCACGGGATTTCGGACAGAACCGTGTACCGGCTGAAGTGATCACGCTCCACTCTGGTGAGGGAAGCGGAACAGCCGGTCGCGCAGGACGGCGCGATAAATTCAATCCGGTCTAGCGACATCGGATCTACAGGGTGCGCCACGCTGTTCGATTGAAGTGGGACGATCACCTCGACGATCCAGCCGAGCGGTCCGACCTCAAACTGAATGTCTTGTCCGCGAGCGATGTCTCCCGGACCAAAAATGCTCGATCCGCCTTTGCTATCGTGTAACATGATCGAAAGGTCGGCGGGCGGAGCCGCAGAGAAATAGAATCTCACGTTACGGCTTGGCTGAGGAGGCAGGCCAACAGAAGATATGCTCAGGCTCGATCGTGCCGCGGACATGGAAAGCGCCGGCTGAATCTCCGTTCGAACAGGAAATGGAGAGTCCTCGTGCCAGCTGTGGAAATGATCGATGTTTCCGCGATGCCACTCTCGCAGAAGCAGGGCAAAAGTGGGTTCTGAGCCGATGCCCGAAGGGTATCGATTCAACTGTCCCGGGCCGACAAAGAACGCCGAGATTTCCTCGCGACCCTGCGGCCAAAGCGAGTCGGATATCGTCAAACCGAGTTCTTCATTGAAGAAGCGATGAATGGCAGCGCCGTGCCAGGGGCGAAGCGCGTCGGTGTCTGCGGCAAAGCTGACGATATGCGAGAACGGGTACGGCAACAGGCGAACCGGTGCATCCGGTTTCCCGCCATCGGCAAGGGCTGATGCCGGGCCGAGCGCATAGCATCCCAACGCTACAATCAGGCGCAGGATAATCAGATAGGCGCCCGGCTTTTTCATCTCGACGTATCGGAAAGGATTTTGGCCAATGGCGCCGTCAGCTCCTGCGCAAGCCATTGATGCCCGAGTTTCGAGTAATGTCCGTCGTGTTGAAATGTCAGCAGCCTCGGCACGTCCCCGTATTTCCCGGAGAAGTTGGGGTTCACGCAGGTGTATCCGTTCCTGGCGCAGTACTCTGTTATATTTCTGACAAAGCCCTTTGCGCCCGCGGCAACTTTGGTGCCGTCGGCCAAGGTCAGCGTGATCTCACAATTGTTCCGGCACTGTGCCTGATCGACCCCGGTATGAAATATGAAATTCTGACCAGGGTGGTGCTTCTCGATATATGAGACGATGTCGGTCCAGTACTGGAATGCCTCCTTGCCGGGTTGCGGCATAACATCGAAAGGCACTGTCAACGCCGTGCCGAATGGAATTCCTTTGACATATTCCGGCAGAGTCGGCTTGACGGTGAATACCGCAAAAACCGGCGAGGCGGTCCGGAAGGTCAATGCACCGCTTGCATCATGGAGGAAATTCGGAAGCGGGCTGTTCTCCGGATCGAATCCCAATCCGTCGCGCAGCATCGTTGGACTGACCTGCGAGACCAGCCCCGCAAGCATCGATACCAAAGTGCCCTGAACTCCGAACTTCGAAGTGTAGTCCCGAATTCTTGGATAGTTCGTCCCGATGTCGCCATTGTCGGTCGCAGCGGAGATGACCTCGACGCATCTATGCATGGCCACGCCGAGACTTTCCTCGAGAAGAATATTGACCTTCTCGAAGGGGCGGACTTGCAGGGCAACCATGTCGCTGCCACCCGTACTGGCGAGGCGGATGCAGTTATCGGGATTGTCGAAAAAGCGGTCCCGGTCGACGTAACCCTGATTGTTCACGAATGTGGTCGAATCGTACTCCTGGACCGTGCCGGCGCCTGGCCAGTATTGGCGGCTATGCGGTTCGTAGAACGCGGCGTACGGAGACGGCTTGCGGGCGCCTATGAATTTCGCACGGGCTGAATCGGGGGCATGGCCGTCCTCGTTGACGTAGATCGGACGCACGTCGATGACGAGATCGCCGCGATCGTATGACGGAACGAACCATCGACCGAGCGTCGCGGAATGCTCGAACTCTTCGCGTCTGAGGCGAAGGGATACCGGCTTCGTCGGATCCACCGCGGTGAACGCGAAGCTACCGTCCGTCGCGAGCACGCCCTTTGTCGTGGTGCCGGATTCGTCCAGCAATTCGATCGACGTGTTCGGCGCAATGGCGCCCCCGACGACCTTGCCTGCCAACGTGACGCCGTTGCTGGTTGGCGGTGGCGCCGGCCGAACCAGAGCGAGCGACTGGAAACGCACGGTCGTTCCGGCCGCACCATCGACCTTCACGAACCATTGCGAGATCGCCTTCGTCTGACCGTTTCTCAGGTTCAGGAGGAGGTTGGGAGGTAGCGGGACGGTCACCTGGCTCCCGGCAAGTTTTATGTCTCCGACCACCTGCGCGTTGTTGGCACGCGTGACGATGTCGTCGGGAACAACCGGCGGAAGCAGACCTGCCGGCTCCGGGCTCTTGGCGGGCAGATCCAGTGCCCAAGCGAGAGATTGTCCGTCATTGAGAATAAATCCGACTGTCAGCTTACCTGTCGTCGGAGGGGCCGCGAACTTGATCTGTAAATGGGTGGCATCCCTCGCCGGAGTGAAGTCGGGTGACCAGATCAGCCACGCCTGTCCATGGGTGATCTCGAAATCCGCTTCGGTGACGCTGATTGGGCCAGAGCGCCTTTCGCGAAAGTTGCCGCCGTAAATCTCGAAGAGCCCGTTCTTGCGATAGGGCCCTACGGCATCAAGCATCGCAAAAACCGGTGCGCCGCGCCCGCGATACTCACTCGCATCCGGCGCCTGGTCGACGAGCGTGCCTCCGGCGCCGGCCAGCAACGACTCCAGCGTCGCGACGCGCGCCGACAACTGGTGAAGCTCAATCTCCGCCTTCTTGTCGAAGGCCGATGGCGTTGGAGCAGGTGGAGGCGGCGGAGGAGGAGGAGGAATTTCCGGCTTGGGCGGAGTGCGTTCAGCCAACATGCGATCGACCCGCTGATTGATGTATCTGCGCGTCTTCTCGACCGTTGCCGCTATGCCGCCACAAACTGCGACGACCAGAATGATACCGGCAATCGTCCTTCTAAGCTTCGAACTCGTCATGTTGAGCAAGCGATGTCCCAGGGAGAGAGCTGTAGCCCTTATGGGCCAAAGGAGAGCTTGTCTTCGGTTAGCACGACCTCGTCGCCCTTTTTCTCGAAGGCGATGGTGCCAAACCGCTTCATGCCGTCGAACTTGGCGCGGTTGTACTCATCCATGCTTTCGACCGAGATCAAATAGACCACGACTTTCGGACTCGAGCTGAACTCGGGTTGCGCGAGGTAATCCTTGGCGTAGCGGGCGGCGGTGGCCCTGATGAGATCGGAAGCCTCCGCGCCGGATTTTTGTAAATCGACAAGGTTCGGCTTCAGGTCCAACACGAGGATGAGGCGGTCGTCTTTGGCCGCCGCCACCCGGTGTTCTTTCTCTACCACAAGTGGCGCGGCAGCCGCGAAGGCAAAGGAAATTCCTGCCAACGACAGCGTCCCCATGATGACGGCCTGACGCAGCAGGCCAAATGCGCTTCGGAAGCGGCTTTTCATGTTCCGGCCCTTGATTTTGGGGCTATCTGGCTG
The DNA here is from genome assembly GCF_054063295.1 of Bradyrhizobium sp. USDA 3240. Taxonomy (NCBI): domain Bacteria; kingdom Pseudomonadati; phylum Pseudomonadota; class Alphaproteobacteria; order Hyphomicrobiales; family Nitrobacteraceae; genus Bradyrhizobium; species Bradyrhizobium sp. USDA 3240. The sequence continues at coordinate 6,756,954 of NZ_JBSSGD010000002.1, read as the reverse complement.
AGCTTTTTGGCTCCGTCAAGCTATCAATTGGCCACCGGCTTCCGCCCTGCCTCGCCGGGATACCCTACGGCCTGGCGGTCGAGAAGAATTATCCCAGTTCAAGGCCTTGCACGGACAAGCCCGGCTATGTCAGAAGGGCGATGTTTTCAACCAAAGGGTGGTCAAGTGACTGGTTCCACGGACATCGTGCGGCGGTCGAGAATCGCAGAGATCGATATTGCTGCGTATCCCTACCTTACAGCACTTGTTGAGCGACAGATTGCCGCGTGGCCGCAGCACGAGGCTACCTTGGCGACCAGTCTCGGCAACAGGTCGCTCGAGGTCATGCGCGACACCGAGGCATCGTCGCAACTCGTCACCAAGATCGCGCTGCATCACTTCGGAACCATCGACAAGATTTGCCACGACTACCGGTACTTCTGCGAGAACATGATCCTGGAAGCCGAATTGTTCTTCCGGCGCAACGGACGCTATGAGCGCTCCAAATTCAGTGAGGCCGTTCGCGACGTCTATTCGAAGCCCGACGTCATGGAAAAATACATGAACGGGCTGCTGCTGTCGGGCGTGTTCTGGCACAACCACGCCTGCGCGCTGACCTTCTATCGCAGCCAGTATCTGCCGATGCTCCCGGAAGGGTATCGTCATCTCGAGGTCGGGCCCGGTCATGGCGCGCTTCTCTACCTGACGGCAACAGATCCCCGATCCGGCTCGATCGTGGGGTGGGACGTCAGCGAAGGCGCCATCGCGGCCACGCGGCGCACGCTGGAAGTGATCGGCGTCAGTGACGAGATCGAGTTGGTCCGCCAGGACATGTTCGACGCACCCGATCAACGTGACACCTTCGACAGCATCGTCGTGAGCGAGTTGCTCGAGCATCTTGAGGACCCGCTCAAGGCTCTGCGATCCCTGATCCGCTATCTGAAGCCCGGCGGACGGATTCTCGTGAATATGCCCGCCAACAGCCCTGCTCCCGATCATCTCTATCTCATCGATAAGCCGTCGGAGATGATCGACCTCATGACGTCGGCGGGTTTCGAGATCGAGAAGAGCGAGCTGTTCCCGATGACAGGCTATCGCCTGGAGCGGTGCCTGAAGGACCGCCTGACGATCAATTGCGTGGCTGTTGGACGGCGGCCCCGCTAGGGACTCGTTGCGTCGAGAAGGGATGCCATGCTTTTCCAATCAGCGGCCGCCGTCGTTAGCGGGCCCTCCCTGAACAGCTTCGAGTTTCTGTACATATCGGCGGCCGCCATCGTCATCTGCTGCGCCGTCAATCTGCAGATGGCGCGCAGTATCGCCCTGCTGCTCCTGAGCTTCGCGTTCTTCGTCAGCTTCGGATTCGATCCGGCGTCGATCATCGTCCTGGCGGGCTTCCTTGCCGCTTCATACGGGATCGGCCTGTTTCGCAAGCAACGCGGCGCGCGCTTTACCATGGAAGCGCAACTGCTCGTCGTAGCGTTGCTCTGGATCTTCCTGTTTCTCGCGCGAGACCCCCGACTGTTGGGAGGGGCCAACCCGTTCCATTACATGCCGGTCCACATCATCGGCATTTCCTACATGGTGTTCCGTTGCGTGAGCTACCTGATGGAAGTGGAATTCATCGAACGGCCGAGCTTCCTTCGATTTTGCACCTACGTGCTGTTCTTTCCCGCATTGCTGGCCGGCCCGATCGAGCGTTATCGGAGCTTCGAGCAGCAGCTGGCATCTCCTGCCTTCGATTCCAAGGCCGTCATCCCTGCGCTTCATCGCATCGCCAACGGGATGATCAAGAAGTTCGTCATCGCCGACAATCTCTCGGCGTTCGGCATCTTTTCATTCGACAATGCCACGCAAATGTCGGGGCCGATGTTGTGGGTGGGGGCCCTGGCTCAGCTCGGCCTGATCTATCTCGATTTTAGCGGCTACTGCGACATCGTGATCGGCACGGCCTCGCTGATGGGCTTCAGGTTGATTGAAAACTTCAATCGGCCGTTCGATTCAACGACGATCCAGGAATTCTGGAATCGGTGGCATATCTCGCTCAGCACGCTGGTGAGGGACTACGTCTTCACGCCGCTCAACTTCATTGTCATCAAGAAGGCGCCCCGCAGTATTCAGTTTGCCCTGATATCGGCCGTGTACTTCCTCTCGATGATCCTGATCGCGCTTTGGCATGGGGTGACGTGGGGCTTTCTGGCCTTCGGCACCGTGCACGGCGGAGCGCTGGTTGCGAGCCAGCTCGTCCGCAAATATGTCGGCGTCAAGAAGGGGCCGGTCGCCACCGGGCCTTCGATCTATCTTCGCCGCTTTCTCGTCTACGCATTCGTCTCGACAACGCTGATCCTTTGGCTCAAATCCTACTCGGAGTGGGGCGCGATCTACGGCAAGATGCTGGGGCTGTATCCATGACATTGGGACGCGACGACATTCTCAAGATCGTGTGGCTGGCCGCGAAGATCGCCATCATCGTGCTGCTGTCGAACACCGGCCAAGCCCTGTTCGTTTACCAGAATTTCTGAACGCTGATGGTCGAGACTCCAAAAACAAAGGGATCCCGGGGCCGCGACGTTCTCTCCCGGTTGGGAGTGACGGTTGTCGCGCTGATCGCGATACTGGCCTGTCTGGATGTTGTCCTGCGAATGGCCGCTCCAGCCAGCGGCATCTTTCGGGCAACGATCGACGTCCAGTCACCGACAGCTCTTTACGCCAAGCTCGAAGAGTTTCGAAAGTTCGACGGATTGAAGGTTGCCGTCCTGGGCGACTCCTTGATCTTCGGCCGCGCCATGCGGGACAAGGGCGATGCTGCCTGGCAGGCGCATACCTTGTCGAACCAGTTGCAGAATTGGCTTGCCGAAAAGCATCCCGGTCAAAAGGTACTCGTCGCCAACTTCGGCATGAACGGAACGCTTCCGACCGACCTTGAGAACCTTGTGCGCATCGTGCTGCCCTCGAAGCCGGATGCCATCGTGTTCGATCTGAGCCTGCGGTCTTTCTCCCGGGATTTCGATCGGGAAGGTGAAACCAGAACCCGTCTCTGGTTGGACACCCTCTCCGTGGATGCCAACGGTACCTATTCCACCGGCAAGGATGGCGGAATCACGCGATGGAGCCACGACGCACTCGCCAACTGGTGGTTTCTGTACCGGTCTCGCGATTATCTCCAAGCCCTGTGGTTCGACGGCAGTCCCTTCAACTTCCTGGTGGGCCTGCGAGATGCCGCGGACAAATGGCTGCAAGGCTCGACCGGGGCCACGAGCGATGACCTTGGCGATGTCGTGCTGCTGATGCGGGCACGAGCGCGGTACGAGAAGATCGATCTGGCCCCGGACAACCCGCAACGACAAGCCCTGGATCGGATCCTGCGCCGCGTGTCGGAGGCAAAGCAGCGCACGCTGATCTTCTACGCGACCGAGAATCCCAAAGTATTGCCCGACCTGCTTCCGAAGCAAAAGTTTGCCGAGCTGCAGGCTCAACTCGTGCAAATCATCTCACCGCGACCTCCGGAGCGCGTTTACGTCGGGCCGCTCGCTACCCTTCCAGCGTCCGAATTCCTCGATCACGTCCATCTCGATAAGGCCGGCTACGCCCAACTGAGCGCGGAACTGGGCCCGCCCCTGGACGCCATGATCGGAAGACGATGAGGGAGCCTTGTGAATGGCGGAGCCATCTGCTAGTTCTCGTGAATGGCGGAGCCATCTGCTAGTTCTCGCGCCGAAAAGGCGGATTTTACGGGGCTTGCTCGGCAATTTCGACGCCGCCGTCTCACCCAAATCATGGGATGATTGTGATGACTGACGAGGAAATCTATTCCCGCCTCACGCCGATTTTCCGGGACGTCTTCGACGACGACACGCTAACGCCGCATCCGGAAATGACTGCGGCAGAAGTGCCGGCGTGGGACAGCCTCAGCAATATTCGGCTGGTCGTCGCTGTCGAGGTGGAGTTCAAGATCCAGTTCTCGACTGGCGAGGTTGCTGCCCTGAAGAACGTCGGCGAGTTCGTCAACGTCATTCGTCAAAGAGCTGCGCGTTGAGCGAACAGCCACGAGTGCTGCTGTGGAACGAGCTTAAGGAAGGCATGACCGTCTCGCTTCCGTTCCGGATCGGTCAGAGCGAGATGGATACCTTCCGGAAGCTGTCGGGAGATTCGAGCCGCATTCATATCGATTCCGAATTCGCGCGAAGCCGCGGATTCGCAGGGCCCGTGGTGTACGGCGCGCTCACGGTCGCCAGACTTTCGTATCTGGTCGGAATGCACTTGCCGGGTGACCTCGGGCTGGCGACGAGCTGGCGGATCGACTTCAACAAGCCGCTCTACATCGACGAGGAAGCGACCTTTAACGGCGAGCTCACTCATGTGTCGCAATCCACTCATACCGTCAGCCTTAAGTTTCGGGTGTACGCGGGTGAGAAATTGATCGCCAGCGGCACCGCCGGATCCAAACTTCTAGATGAATGATTCCATCCTGGGGTCGACGCCATGACGTTTCAGCTTCAAGAACTGCCCTGGTTAGAGGCGCCGCCGGCGGACTTCAAGGCGCTTTGCAGCGCGCTTGACGCAACCGATGAGCCCAACGGCGCCGAGATCGCCGCACTTGCCGCCAAGAACCTCAACACAGACCAGCTCACGCGCCTTTCGAAGAGCATCGAACGCGCGCGAACCAAGAAGAAGGCGATTTCGCCGCTTCGCGAATTTCATCTTGGATTGCTCGGCAACGGTACGACGTGCTTGTTCACCCCTGCGCTTGCCGCTGGTGCCGCGCGTCATGGCGTCATGCTCCGCGTCACCCAGGCTGATTACGATCAGGTTGCGCAGGAAGCGCTCGATCCATCCTCCGCGATCAACTCCTGCAAACCGGACGCCATTCTGCTGGCGCTCGATTTCCACGGCTTGCCCCTCAACAACGGCGGCAGCGGCGCGTCGAACCAGTCCGCCCTCGACTACGTGGGCATGATACGCGAAGGTCTTGAGCGCGGCGCCGGTGTGCCGGTCATTTTCCAGACCGTTGCCTGCCCTCCGCAGCCACTGTTCGGAAGCATGGACGCGCAAGTATCCATGTCGATGCGCCGCCAGATCCAGGATTTCAACGACGGGCTTCGAGAGCTCGCCGCGAAGCGCGGTGACTACATCCTCGACGTCGCCGCCCTGGCGGAATCGATCGGCACCCAGAACTGGCACAATCCCGTTCAATGGAATCTCTACAAGCTGCCATTCGCGCAGACGATGGTGCCGGTCTACGTTGAATATGTCGGACGGCTGCTCGGCGCCATCCGCGGCAACGCCCGCAAATGCCTCGTGCTCGATCTCGACAACACGCTCTGGGGCGGCACGATCGGCGACGACGGACTGGAAGGGATCGTTCTCGGTCAGGGCGACGGGGTCGGCGAGGCCTTCACCGAAATCCAGCGAACGGCGCTTCAGCTGCGCGATCGCGGCGTCATCCTGGCGGTATCCTCGAAGAATACGGATGAAGTCGCGCGACAGCCGTTCCGGGAGCATCCCGAGATGTCGCTGAAGCTGGAGCATATTGCGGTCTTTCAGGCCAACTGGAGCGACAAGGCCACCAACATCGAAGCCATCGCCAAGACGCTTAACATCGGGCTGGATTCCATGGTGCTGCTCGACGACAACCCCGCCGAGCGGAGCCAGGTCCGAAAGGCGCTGCCGATGGTGGCGGTGCCCGAGCTGCCCACCGATCCTTCGCTCTATGCGCGCACGCTCCTGAACGCGGGCTATTTCGAAGCCGTGACGTTTTCCGAAGAGGATCGTCAGCGCGGCGACCTCTATCAGGCAAATGCCCAGCGCGCGGAGCTGTCGGCGAAGTCCCGCGACATGGAAGAATTCCTAGCGTCGCTTGGCATGACGATCGAATTCCACGCGTTCGATGCCGTCAATCTGGGGCGGATCGCGCAGCTCATCAACAAGACCAATCAGTTCAATCTGACGACGCGGCGCTACACGCATTCCGAAGTCGAGACCATGTCGCGTTCGCCCGATTGCCTGACCTTCCAGATCAGGCTTCGCGACCGCTTTGGTGACAACGGGGTCATCGGCGTCGTGATCGCGCGAAAGAAGGACACGACCTACGACATCGACACCTGGTTGATGAGCTGCCGGGTCCTCGGACGACGGGTTGAGGAAGCCATCATTGCCGAGCTCGTCCGCCATTGCCGTTTGAATGGCGTCGACACGCTCAAGGGAAGCTACTTGCCCACCGCCAAGAACGGGTTGGTGCGCGACCTGTACAAGAAGCTCGGATTTGCGCCGGCCGGCGGCACGGATGACCACCGCATCTGGAAGCTGGACATCACCGAATACGACGTCCCCTCCTTGCCGTTCGAGGTTATTCGCGACAACGCCGCGAATGCCTGAGATCCGGTGTTCGTACGCCGCGCTGCAGACCCCGGAGCGGTAGCCACGGCAGCCCGATCGCGCGCCGGCTGGCCGCGCCTCACTCTCCGTGCCGAAGACAGTCAACGAAGAAGACTGTCTCGGCTGGCAGGCGCGATCGAATCGGCCTCCCCGGGATCGCTCGCCAAAACGGGAACTTGCAGCGGCGGGCGAACCACTTCCAAGGCTTTCGCCCCGGACGCCGTCGACATGGCGAAGACTGACGCCAACCTGCGGAAGCCGACCAATTCTGGCCTATACATGTGATTTTTCAGATACTTAACTGATGTCGCGCGAATGGCTGGGGCGGGAGGGATCGAACCTCCGAATGGCGGAATCAAAATCCGCTGCCTTACCGCTTGGCTACGCCCCAACGCGCCGATCGAAGGCCACGCCGGTCTATAGGGTGAGTCCGGCCTTTTCAACAGGGCGGCGTGCGAAAAGGCACGAAAGCCGCAGGTTGATACGGGCACCCTTATTATAAGGGCGACTTATAAGGGCGACGCTGCGGTGGCCGAAACGGACCGGGCGATGTCCGCTCGGACAGTTGAGAGGCCGCTTGTTTCATGGGAAGACAATTTCCAAACGCCTCGTCGGGAGTAACGCCATGACCTACCGTGCGCCGATCAACGATATCCTGCTGTCGCTCAACCATGGTGCGGGGCTCGCTGCCGCCGTGGCGGCCGGCCACTACGGCGATTTCGATGGCGACATCACCGCTGCGGTGCTGGAAGAAGCCGGCAAGTTCGCCTCCGATGTGCTGGCGCCACTGAACAAGGTCGGCGACGAGCACGGCATCATGCTCGACAACGGCAAGGTGACGACCGCACCCGGCTGGCCCGACGCCTATCAGCGCTGGACCGCAGCGGGATGGAACGCGGTGTCCGGGCCGGAAGCGTTCGGCGGCCAGGGCCTGCCGCTCGCGATCAACGCCGCCTGCACCGAGATCTGGAGCGCATCGAACGTCGCCTTCGGCCTCTGCCCCTTGCTGACGCTGTCCGCGATCGAGGCGCTCGATGCGCATGGCAGCGAGGAGTTGAAGAAAATCTATCTCGAGAAGCTCGTCACCGGCGAATGGACCGGCACCATGCAGCTCACCGAGCCGAACGCCGGCTCCGACGTCGGCGCGCTGCGCACCCGCGCCGAACGTGCGGGTGACGGCACCTACCGCATCAAGGGCACCAAGATCTTCATCACCTATGGCGAGCACGACATGACCGACAACATCGTGCATTTCGTGCTCGCACGATTGCCCGATGCGCCCGCCGGCACCAAGGGGATCTCGCTGTTCCTGGTTCCGAAATTCATGGTCAATGCCGACGGCTCGCTCGGCGAACGCAACGACATCCATGCGAGCGGCGTCGAGCACAAGCTCGGCATGCACGCCTCGCCGACCTGCACCATGACCATGGGCGACAAGGGCGGCGCGATCGGCTTTCTGATCGGCGAGGAAAACGCGGGCATGCGCTGCATGTTCACGATGATGAACCAGGCCCGCCTCGGCGTCGGCCTCGAAGGCGTCGGCATTGCCGACCGCGCCTATCAACAGGCGCTGGCCTATGCGCAGGAGCGCCGCCAAGGCAAAGCGATCGGCCACAAGGGCGACGGGATGGATCCGATCATCGTGCATCCCGACGTCAAGCGCATGCTGATGCAGATGCGCAGCATGACGGCTGCGGCGCGCACGATCTGCTACGCGACCGCGGTCGCGCTCGACGTCTCGGTGCGCGCCAAGGACGCCAAGGTCCGTGCCGACGCCGCAGCACGCGGCGCATTGCTGACCCCGATCGCCAAGGCGTTCTCCACCGACATCGGCAACGAGGTCGCCTATCTCGGCGTGCAGGTGCATGGCGGCATGGGCTTCATCGAGGAGACCGGCGCCGCGCAGCATTACCGCGATGCCCGCATCACCTCGATCTATGAAGGCACCAACGGCATCCAGTCGATCGACCTCGTCACCCGCAAGCTGGGCGCCAATGGCGGCGCTTCGGTGTGGGCGCTGCTCGACGAGCTCGCCGCCACCATCAAGCAGGTCGAGACCTCCAACGATCCGGCGTTCGGCACCAGCGGCGCCAAGCTCCGCGACGCCCATGCCGCGCTGGAGCGCAGCAGCAAATGGCTGCTCGAGCGGCTGACCTCCGCGCCGAACGAGGCGCTGGCCGGCGCGACGCCCTATTTGCGGCTGTTCGGCGCCACGCTCGGCGGCTGCATGCTTGCCGGCGAGGCGCTGGCCGCGAAAGCCAACGGCGAAGCCGAGCCGCAGCGCTACGTCGCATTGGCGCGCTTCTTCGCCGAGAACATCTCTGTGCAGGCGCCGTCACTGGAAAAGACCGTGACGGAGAGCGCCGAGGCGGTGACCGGTGCGGATGCGGTGCTGGCGGGGTAGGCCTCGCAATCTCGCCCGGGCACAGGCGGAACTCATCGTTGTCGTCCTCGCGAAAGCCAGGACCCATAGCCACCGCATTTGATCGTGAACGAGATCGTGGCCCGGCGTCATACAACAATGAGCATTTGGGGTGATGGGTCCTGGCTTTCGCCAGGACGACGGCGAGTACGTTGCGCTGCCGGCGGACCATACTTTCGCGTTCGAGTGACCCGATTAATCCGAGCTCTCGTTCCGCCCTCTCTTGAGCGGAGGGCGCAGGGAAGCCGGATGCCGATCAACGATCCCAGCGAGACGAGCGAAACTCCCTGGGGCCGTCCAGCAAATCACGCTTGCGGGCAGACTGATCGATCCTGCTGGCCGAATGATCGGCCATTGCGTTGATGGCCGCGCCGGCCAGATTCTGCGCACGCTGCCGTCGCTTTTCGTCCCTCGATCGAACATACCGATCCTGGTCTCGCCGACGGCAGATTTCATCGGAGAGACGTTCCTGGAGGCATCCGTTGCCTCGATAAGGTCGCTGCGTCATCTTGCACGCTCCCTCCAACCGGATTGCGGTACGGACTAACGCTCCGGCGAGCCGCTTGTTCGCGGTGGCGATTGCCCGGGTGCAGAGAATTTCGGCGTCAATACTTTGGGCTTCCTCGGGGGAGCCGCAATCAATCCCTCGCGGATCGCCTGCTTGCGCGCAAGCTTGCGCGCTCGCCGCACGGCCTCGGCCTTCTCTCGAATCCGTTTTTCCGAAGGCTTTTCGAACGATCGGCGGCGCTTCATCTCCCTGAAGACGCCCTCACGCTGCAGCCTCTTCTTCAGAACGCGCAGCGCCTGGTCGATATTGTTGTCCCTGACAAGAACCTGCAATGGATCACCTCTCGCGGCGCTGAGCCCTTTCAGTTCTGATTGAATCAGAACCGAAGCTCTAGCTTCTCGTTTGACGCGTTTTCTTCACGCGAACCGGTACCCACTTCGCTCGAAAACGCTCTCGGTACATTGAACGGACAAATACGAAAGCCCGCTCTATCGGTGACAGAGCGGGCCGCACTGCCATTCCAGTACATCCGTGAAACGGCAGCCGATCAACAACATGACGAAAGCTCAGCCGCAGTGCTGCAAGCACGCGTTCTCACCTTCATCCGACGATGTCTTTGGAAAAGGGTCCGCACGGACCGATCTACAAGGCTCAAGGCCAGTCGATCCGACACAAGTATACACTTATCTCAGCTATGCAAGGTGCAATTGCCAGTTCCGGAACTTATCTCTCGCGGTTCAAGCGTTTGAGATCGTAGCCGGAAGACGAGAGCGGGTCACCCGAGCGACTGCGTGAGCGGTTCCTTGAATCGATATCATTGTTGAGTAGCAAATTCGGACCTCTTGACGCAGAGTGCGGCGCTGCCGGGTGAATTCAGCGCGCCGGCACTCGAGAGCCTGGGCAGCTCCCATCGCAAAGAGGGAGCCGCAATTGGCAACCCGCTATTATTTCGACATCCGCAACGGCGAAGAGCTCTATGCCGACAGGCAGGGTATCGAGCTGCGCGACGAGGAGACTGCTGCCCACGAAGCGATGCAGTCATTGCTCAGCATGGCGAAAGACAACCCGCCGTCGGACAAACACAGTCTGCTGGTGTTCGAGGTCCGCACGAACGAGGGGCCGCTGTTTCAGGTCAGCCTCAATCGGGGCATAACGCGGCATTAGCCCGTCCTATTCGTGAGAGTGCGTTTTTTTGGTCCGATTGATGTGGCCGCACATCTGCTCTGACGAGGCGCGCGGGATTGCCTTCGGCCTTTCACCGCCTGACGACCGGCACTTTGCAACGCGCTTGAGGTGTAGGTTGGGCGAACGGGGGCGGACGCCCCGCCGGTCAAGGACCGAGCGGCAGCAGCGCGCCTGGCAAGCCGCGGATCAGGTCGGCTTCGGGACATGCCGCGGCAAACGCGGCTCGTGGTCTCGACGACACGGGCAGCGAGTTTCAAGAGACGAAGACGCAGCGTCGCGAACTCGGCTGTGGCCAATTCCCGGGCTTTGGGAATCGCGTCGCGCACGGTCAGCATCAGCCAATAAGCGGCGGTGTCGAGAACGAGGCGGACTTGATTGGCGAGCGCCGAACGGCAGCTGGTGCGATCGGAGGCGAGCTGCGTCTTATGCAGCTTGATCAGATTCTCGGCTTGGCCGCGCGCGCAATACAGGCTGTCGTAGATCCACTCGGCCGAGCCGACATCGAGGCTGGTGACGACGAAACGGATGTCGAGGCCGAGCATCGTCGCCTCAATACGGGCGACGGTACGTCGTTCGCGATCCCAGGACTTTGCCTTGTGGCGCGTCTCGGTATAGCCACGCAGAACCGGCAGGTTCTCGATGGCGCGTCGCGTGCGGATGCCGTCGGCGGCCTCGTCGACTTTTCTGGCGAGCGGCTTGGTGCCGGAGAGACCGAAGATGTAGTCGATGCCGTTGGTCTCGCACCACGCCATTGCCTCCGGCCGGGCATAGCGCCCGTCGCCACGGAACGTAATTCGCGTGTTGTGCCACCGCGTCCGGATATGCCGTATCAGGCGGCGCAGATGGGCACGCACCTCGACGCCGCCCGGCGTCTTGCCGGGCCGCAGCACGACCGCCACGGGCCGGCTCTTCTCCGTGTCGTAGACGTGGATCGGCAGGAAGCAGCGTTCGTCATAATGAGCGTTGAACAGCGAGAGCTGCTGATGGCCGTGGACGACATCGCAGGTATCATCGATGTCGAGCGTGACGGATGCCGGCTCGCGCGGGTAGCTATCCATCCATGCGTCGAAGGCGCGGAGCATTCTCCAGCCGCGACAGCGTCGGTTGGGAACACAGATCGCGACCCGTGTCCGGCAGCCGTCCGCAGGCCAGCTTGAATGCGGGATCGGACCGCAGATGATCGAGGTCGTCGGCGTCCTCGTAGCCGCAGCAGATCGCGAACATGCGCGCGCGGAACATATCGACAAGGCTGTGCACGACCCGCGTCGGATCGCGCCGATCCGGGAACACGCGGGCCAAATTGTCGGCCAAGCCGAGGCGCCGCTCGGCCATCGCCAGAAGCATCACGCCCCCGTTCGAGGTCAGCCGACCGCCATCGAAGGCAGCTGTGACTTTCTTGGCGTGAACGGCTGGAAACGAGAAGGGCAGGATCGTATCATCGGTCATGGCGGCCGTGCTGTTCGCGGCTGAAGGTGATGGGGTTGGCTTTGCAACCGAATCCTACGCCGCTTCAGCGCTTTACACCACGCTCGCCAGCCTCTCAGGCGCCCTCTGACGAATAAGACGGGTTAGGTGCGTCGGCGCGCAACCGAACGTCAAGAAATTTGCCCGGCAAAGGCCCCCCGGTCTTCTCGCGAACCGGCCTCCACTTCGCGCGAGGACGCTCTAGTGGTCGGACAGGCTGCCGACGATCGATGCGCGGCGGGACAGTTCGATCCAGTTGCCGTCCGGATCGAGGATCATGGAAATTCGCGCGACCTCGCCAAGCGTCACCGGCGCGAGGCCCTCGCGGACGCCCTTGGCACGCAGTTCGCCATGCACCGCGTCGATATCGGCGACTTGCAGCGTGATGTAGCGCCAGCCGCGCGCGCCCCGGACCGGATCGACGGCCGCGGCCCGATCTTCCCTGAGCAGGATCAGGCTGTCGCCGAGGCGAAACGCCGGACCGCCCGACCAGGATTGCTCGGCGAAGCCGAGAATTTCGCCGTAGAATTTGCGATGCGCGGCGAGGTCGCGCACGGCCACGGCAACCGCAATTTGGGTGATGCCGTCATGTCCAGGCGGCACCAGGCAAACGCTGTTGCCGTCGGGATCGGCCATGCGCTGCGGCGCTCCAACGCCGTCGCGCGCAACGATCAATTCGCGATAGCCGCTCGGTGCCGCATCCGGCAGCGGCTCGACATGATGGTTGAGCTTGATGACCGAACCATGCGCGTCGTGCCGGTACTGCTTCTGCCCGCGCCGGATCGGTTGCACATGATCGAAGCGAAGCCCGGCATCCTGCTGCCAGAATCGCAGCATCGGCTCCAGATTGTTGGTGGAAAGGCCGACGTCGATCACGTTCTTCGCGAGTTGCATGTCCGGTCTCCCCAGCCGCCGCACGCGCTCGCTGGGCCGGCTCAGCCGGGAAAGCGATCGCCAAACATCGGCAGTCCGCTGCGCGACTGTTCGCGCGTCGCCTCGTCCTGGATGACGTCCCAGTGCTCGGCGAGCACGTCACCCTCGATGCGCACGATGTCGGCGACGACCCATGCCGCCGGCAGACCATGACCGCTGAACCGGCCGTGCAGAATGACGAAATCGCCGCTCGCCGCGCCGACATGGTTCTCATAGCGCAGCGTCGCGGGCAAGCCCTTGACGAGATCGAACAGCCCGTCCCGGCCGGGCGCGATGTGCGCGCTGTGCTGGATGTAGCGCTGTGACCAGAGCCGCTCGGCGGCGGCGTAATCGCGCTTGTTGAACAGGGTATCGAACGCGTCCAGCACGAACTGGACGCGGCGATCCTGGTTCGACGCGTTCATGGCTTCGCTCCCTTGACGCTGTCTGGGTTACTTGATCAGGGTTACTTGCGGACCAGCGGAATCTGCAGATTGGTCGGCCTGTTCTGCTCGGTGTCGAAACCGCGGCCGTCGACATTGCGGGCGCCCCAGAACAGCTGATCGCCCCTGAGATAGATCAGGTCGTATTCCATGAAGTTCGTCCCTTCCTTGAGACCGAACGGGAGGAACGACTTGCCGAAGATGCTCTGCGGCGCCTCGACCGCCCACGGCGCGTAGCCGGCAGCAGCGACCTTGTTGAGGACATCGACAAAGCCCTGTGCCAGCGGCGTGACCTCGTAGGCCTCGTCGGCGATGAAGTCGACCTTCTGCGCCCCCGGTGCGATCGGATGCGCGCCCTGCCACTGCATGTGTCCGACAATCCTGATCCGCGCCAGCGGCAACTTACCGTATGGATCGGCCGAGTTGACCACCACGAGCTCGAACCGGTCGGAGGACTGATAGGTGAAAGCGCGCTTGAGATAGAACGGCTTGATCGAGCCATCCGGATTCTTGCTCGGCCGGATCTCGGGCGCGATGCTCTCCCAGTTTCCGGCAAGTGCCTGCTTGATCGTTGCGACGTCCTGTTCCATGGCGCTTGCCCTCGTTTGATTGCCCGGTGATTGCGCGGCGGCGCCGCCGGGCGCTGTCAGCACCAGCAGCGGCAACAGCAATGCTCTGAGGCTCATCCGCATGCGCAAGGTCCGGCCTGGCTTCGCGCGGCCCCTCTGCCTGTGAGGCAGGGCCCGCACTGGGAATACGCTTCGCTATAGAGGGCGCTGGCCGGCTTGAAAAAGACTTTGTAAGCTGGCCCCATGCTTGCGAGACATGCCTGCGAGAGATGGCAACGCGATGGGCAGGCCGTGATCGGGAGACTGCGATGGAGCTTCGGCATCTGCGCTATTTCGTGGCCGTGGCCGATGCCGGCAGCCTGACGGTCGCCGCCGAGCAGAAGCTCCACACCTCGCAGCCTTCGCTCAGCCGGCAGATCCGCGACCTCGAGGAGGAGGTCGGCGTACAACTTTGAATCGCGGCGCGCAGGGCATCGAGCTGACCGCCGCCGGCAAGGCATTCCTCGACCATGCCCGCATGGCGCTGCTGCAGGCCGAAGCCGCCAAGGAAGCGGCGCTGCGCGCAGCCCAGCCGCCGAAGCCTGTCTTCTCGCTTGGCTTCCTGTCGGGCGCCGAAATCGATCTGCTGCCCCAGGTGAGCCGCCTGTTGCGCGAGGAGTTTCCCGGCATCGACATCCGCCTGTCGAGCGAATACTCGCCTCTGCTCGCCAAAGCCCTGATGCGGCGCAAGCTCGATGCGGCCTTCATGCGCGCCGACGAGAACATGGAGGATCTGGCGTACAAGCGCGTGCGCACCGACCCGCTGGTGTTCGTGTTTCCGAGCAGCCATCGGCTGGCCGCGCGGTCAGCCGTCGCACCGGAAGACATCGCAGAAGAGACCTTCTATCTGCCGTCCAAATCCGCGCCGGCGGTGCGCCGGGTCGTGCTCGACTATTTCAACCGCGCCGGCATCGATCCAAGGCCGGAGCACGAGGTGCACAACGTCGTGCACGCGATATCGATGATCACCTCGACGCACGGTGTGATGCTGCTGCCGGCCTACACGGCGCGCTATCTGCCCGACAGCATCACCACCCGCCCGGTGCAGGGAGAGCCGCCGACGCTCGATCTCGTGCTCGCCTATCACAAGGCCAACAAGTCCCCGATCCTGAAGCTGTTGCTATCGCGGGTCGGCCGCCTGGCCGGAGCGCCGGCCTGATCCCTTCAATCCAGTGAGGACCAATATGCAAGCAGGCCTCGTTCAGACCTTTCGCGCCTTTGCCTACAACAATGCCTGGGCTAATCATCGCCTGCTCACGGCATGCGCCGGGCTCAGCCAGACGGAGTTCGCCGCCGCGTGGACCGGATTCTTCCCGAGCCTGCAGGCGACGCTGAACCACATCCATGTCATCGACCTCTTCTATGTCGATGCGCTCGAAGGAGGCTGGCTCGGGCCGAAGGCGTGGGCCAATGAAGTGCCGTCGGTCGCGGCGCTGCAGGCTGCGCAACGTGCGATCGACCAGCGCCTGATCGTTCACTGCGATGCGCTGACGCCTGAACGGCTCGATGAAGTGGTCAAGGTCAACCGCGACACTTCCGTGCAGACCGAGCGGCGCGACCGCCTTCTGATGCATCTGTTTCAGCACCAGATCCATCATCGCGGCCAGGCCCACGCGATGCTCTCCGAAACCACCGTCAAGCCGCCGCAGCTCGACGAATTCTTCGCTGCCGGCGAGGCGCCGCTGCGGGAAGCCGAGTTCAAGGACCTCGGCTGGCGCGAAGCCACCGTCTGGGGCAGCTAGAACTTCGTTCCGATCGAATCGGAACGAAGCTCTAGATTCTTGTTTTGACGCGTTTTCTTTACGCGAACCGGTATCCACTTCGCTCGAAAACGCTTTGAGCGCCAGGTTCCGCACGCGATCGGGCGTCGCGGACCGGTTCCCGATCCGGAACGAGGTCTTGAATCCCGCCGCCGCCACGCTCACCTGTCGGTGAAACGTGGGGAACTCCAAACATGCAATTCGCCAATCACCGGGGCCAGCGCATCCATTACACTGTTGAAGGATCCGGGCCACTGATCGTGCTGCAGCACGGCCTGCTGCTCGACGCCGCCAGCTGGAAGCAGTGCGGCGTGGTCGACGCGCTCGCCGATCGCTTCCGCGTCGTCTGCGTCGATTCGCTCGGACATGGTTTGAGCGACAAGCCTGCCGATCCCGAATTCTACGATCAGGAACAACGTGCCGGCGATATCGTCGCCGTGATCGATGATCTCGGCCACGAGCGCGCCCACGTGGTTGGACATTCGATGGGCGGCTGGGTGGCGGTCGGCGTCGCCCGGTTCTTCCCGACCCGGCTGGCGTCGCTGGCAATCGGC
This sequence comes from Bradyrhizobium sp. USDA 3240, assembly GCF_054063295.1. NCBI lineage: Bacteria > Pseudomonadati > Pseudomonadota > Alphaproteobacteria > Hyphomicrobiales > Nitrobacteraceae > Bradyrhizobium > Bradyrhizobium sp. USDA 3240. Next base: position 6,740,747 of record NZ_JBSSGD010000002.1, on the reverse strand, counting down.
GGCTGGGACTTTGTTACCGGGCTGCCGCGCGGCAACGCCGGCCCGCTGACGTATGGCGCCTTCATGACGTTTGCACGCCGCACCGCGCCGCAGCTCACGGGATGGGTGACGTCCGACCTCGAAGGCGGCGTGCGCGCCTGCTTCGATGCGCTCGGCCAGATCGATGGCGCCAGGGACGCCGTGCTCTCCTCACGCGTGCCCGTGCTGCTCTGGAACGGACAGGACGACGGACCGCATGCGCCGATGCAGCGCTTTGCCGCGGAGAACGGCCTTGATGCGATGTCGGTCCCCGGCGATCATCTCGGCGCGTTGTTCCAGCATGGCGCCGAGGTCGGCCGGGGCATCGGCTCGTTCGTCGGGCGCGGCTGAGCGGAGCACGATGCAGGGATACGTGCGACGGCCGCGGTTCGGCTTGCGCGGCCGGCACCCCGGAAATCGCGAATTCCGGTTAACTGCATTGCGCCGTTCTCATACTCGCCCACGGGGAAAAGCAGAGCAGAACACGCTGGAGCCCTTGGGGCTTGCACGGGATCATGTAGGATAGCGGTCACGACCTCAGCCGGCGACGCTGCCGGCCGACACTCGGACCGCTTACCCTGGGACTGCTTGATGAGCGCGCATGTCATAGTCACCGACGAAGCCGCCACACGCGTGATCCGGCTGCGCAGGCCCGAGAAGAAGAACGCGATCACCCAGGAGATGTTTCGCGCGATCAGCGATGCGATCGACAAGGCGCAGAACAATCCGAAGATCCGCTGCCTGATCATCACCGGCGGCTCCGGCGTGTTCACCGCGGGCAACGACATCGAGGACCTGCTCGCGCAGGGCACCTCGACCGGCGAGACGCCGCCCGCCTCCGACCTGGTCAAGTTCCTGTATTCACTGGCCCACAATGTGAAGCCGATCATTGCCGCCGTCGACGGCGTCGCGATGGGCATCGGCACCACGATGCTGTTTCACTGCGACTATGTGCTGGCGAGCAAGACCGCGCTGTTCTCGACGCCGTTCTCAAATTTCGGCCTGGTACCGGAAGGCGCCTCCAGCCTTCTGGTGCCGCGCACGATGGGCCATCAGCGCGCCTTTGCGATGCTGGTGATGGGCCGCACCATGTCGGCCGACGACGCCCGCGTCGCCGGTTTCGTCAACACCGTGGTGGCGCCGGGACATGCCGAGGTCGAGGCGCACAAGGTGGCGCGAGAGATCTGCGCGCTGCCGGCCGAGGCGGTGGCGATCTCGCGCCGCCTGATCCGGCTGCCGCCGGAGGACGTCACCCGCCGCATCGAGCAGGAGAACCATCTGTTCAGCGAGCGGATGCGCTCCAACGAGGCGGTCAGCGCCTTCAAGGCCTTCATGGCGCGTACCAAAGATTGAAACGAAGCGTCGCAAAATTGTAGTGGCGTCGCGCCATGATCGTGTGTTCCATGATCGTGCACGCCATGGACAGGTCATGAGACAGCATCGCCTTACGCCCCTCGCCGCGCTCTGCGCACTCGGACTGGCCACGGCAAGCCCCTGCCTGGCGCAGACCGCAGCGCTGGTGAGCCTGCGGATTCTCGCGATCAACGATTTCCACGGCTATCTGCGGCCGCCGCCGGGCGGCATCCGCATCACCGATCCCGCTGATGCAACAAAAAAGATCATGGTGCCCGCCGGCGGCGCCGAACGATTGGCAACGGTCGTCAAGCGGTTGCGCGAAGGCCACAACAACAACATCTTCGTCGCGGCCGGCGACCTGATCGGCGCGAGCCCGTTCTTGTCGGCGATGTTCCACGACGAGCCGACCATCGAGTCGCTGTCGATGATGGGGCTTGCGATCTCGTCGGTCGGCAACCACGAATTCGACGAGGGCAAGGACGAGCTCTTGCGGATGCAGAATGGCGGCTGCCACCCGGTCGACAAATGCCAGGGGCCGCATCCCTTCCTGGGGGCCAAATTCCGCTATCTCGCCGCCTCCACGATCGACAAGGCCACCGGCAAACCGGTGTTTCCGCCCTACGAGATCAAGGAGTTCGACGGCATTCCGGTGGCCTTCATCGGGCTGACGCTGAAGAACACGCCGAACCTGGTGTCGCCGGCCGGCGTCTCGAGCCTCGAATTCCGCGATGAGGCCGAGACCGTCAATGCGCTGGTCCCCGAGCTGAAGGCAAGGGGCGTCGAGGCGATCGTGGTCCTGATCCACGAGGGCGGCTTTCCGACCGGCGACTATAATGAATGCCCCGGCATCTCCGGGCCGATCGTCGACATCGTCAAGAAATTCGACAAGGCGGTCGACGTCGTGATCTCCGGCCACACCCACCAGGCCTATGTCTGCGAGATCGACGGACGGCTCGTCACATCAGGCGACAAATACGGCACGCTGGTCACCGCGATCGATCTTCAGCTCGATCCGAACAGCCACGACGTGATCAGCGCCAAGGCCGACAACACCATCGTGATGATCGGCGGCACAGCCAAGGACCCGGAGCAGAGCGCGCTCCTGGAATCCTACGACCGGCTCGCCGCGCCGATCGCCAACCGCGCGGCCGGCTCGGTCACGGAAACGCTGTCGCGCACGCCTGCCGAGACCGGCGAAAGCGTGCTCGGCGATATCGTCGCCGACGCGCAGCTGCGCGCGACGAGCTCCGAGCCGAATGGCGGCGCGGTGATCGCCTTCACCAATCCCGGCGGCGTGCGCACCGACATCGTCAAGCGCGAGGACGGCGCCGTCACCTATGCCGACATCTTCGCCAGCCAGCCGTTCCGCAACCAGCTGGTGACGATGACGCTGATCGGCAAGCAGCTCAAGGATGTGCTGGAGCAGCAATGGGCCGACCCGAAACGGCCGCGTGCGCTACAGGTCTCGAAGGGCTTTGCCTATGCATGGGATGCGAGCAAGGGCGACGGCGCGCGCATCATCGCCGCGCGGATGTCGCTCGACGGCAAGCCGATCGACCCGGCCGCGAGCTATCGCGTCACCGTGAACAATTATCTCGCCGAGGGAGGCGACGGCTTCACGGTGTTCAAGGAAGGCACGGCGCAGCAATTCGGCATCTACGACGTCGATGCCCTCTATGCCTACTTCAAGGCCAACAGCCCGGTCGGCCCGGCGGCGGGCAAGCGGATCGAGCGGATCAATTGAAGTGCGGACATGGAACATCCGTGGGGCCGAGACAGGCCTTTCCGGCGAGCCGGTAACGGCCTAAATTAGACGCTCCTCGCACGCGCCCCCAATGCGCCGGGAATTTGCATGACACTGCTTCTGACGCACACCGCCTGCCTCGATCACCTGACGCCACCCGGACACCCCGAACGCCCCGACCGGCTGCGCGCGGTTGCCGAGGTGCTTGGCGAAGACCGTTTCAAGGCGCTGGTGCGCGACCTCGCACCGGAAGGCGACCTCGACAACGTGCTGCTGTGTCATGGCGAGCACTATGTCGGCGAGCTGCGCCACATCGCGCCGACCTCCGGCATGATTTACATCGACGGCGATACCTCGATGTCGCCGGGCACCTGGGAAGCCGTGATGCGCGGCGTCGGCGGCGCAGTGGCGGCGACCGATGCGGTGATGGAGGGCAAGCACCAAAACGCCTTCGTCGCGGTGCGCCCGCCCGGGCATCACGCCGAGAAGTCGACGCCGATGGGCTTCTGCTTCTTCGACAATGTCGCGATCGCCGCGCGCCACGCGCAGCGCAAATACGGCATCAAGCGCGCTGCGATCATCGATTTCGATGTCCATCACGGCAATGGCACGCAGGATATCTTCTGGGCCGATCCGACCGTGATGTACTGCTCGACGCATCAGATGCCGCTGTTCCCCGGCACTGGCGCTGCCGGCGAGCGCGGCGAGCACGACACCGTCGTCAACGCGCCGCTTTCGCCCGGCGACGGCGGCGCCAAATTCCGCTCTGCCTTCGAGAACCTCATCCTGCCGCAGCTCGAGAAGTTCTCCCCCGAACTCGTCGTGATCTCGGCGGGCTTCGACGCGCATCACCGCGATCCGCTGGCCTCGATCAACCTGACCGGCGAGGATTTCGGCTGGGTCACGCGCAAGCTGATGGACCTCGCCGACAGGAGCGCCGGCGGTCGCGTCGTCTCCGTGCTGGAGGGCGGCTACGACCTCGAGGGCCTGAAAGAGTCGGTGGCATCTCACGTCACCGCATTGATGGGCAGGTAAATCCCCGCCACAATACCCCCGCAAAAATTCGATTGATTCTGCGCCGGGGCAAGCATGGCCTGCGACGAGTCATGTTTGGACGACGAGATCCGATCACGGTCTGATCGGCGCACTGGGAACACATAATGGCCGAAAATACTCAAGCCGACGTCAAGAAGCTCTCCTTTGAACGCGCGATCGAGGAACTCGAATCGATCGTCAAGCGGCTCGAGGACGGCAAGGTCCCGCTTGAGGAATCGGTCGCGATCTATGAGCGCGGAGAGGCGCTGAAGCGGCGCTGCGAGGAATTGCTGCGCCAGGCCGAAGCCCGCGTCGACAAGATCACCACCGACGCCTCGGGCCAGCCGACCGGCACCGAGCCGCTCGACGTGCAGTAGCGCCGATACACTGCGATCATGCGACAGGATGTCCGCCTCGGCGGGCGATTGTTGCTGTGCATTTCCCTTGGACGACGACGCAGCGGGCGACCGCGGCAATCGGGTGCGGCTGCGAATCAGGCCGATCCGGACCATCGGGGCTGCCGCTAAAATAGCCAAAATGGAACCCGATCCTAGCCCAAGCATTGAAAAGTCTAGACTTTTCAGGACGGCGCATAGGAACCCTGCACGCCCTATCGGGTTGGCTTTGGCTACGGCTTTGGTGTAATGCTTCCAGTTCTATGGGCATTTGAGGGTGTCGGGCGGCCCGAATTTTTCGGGCGGCATGCATCTCAAATGGTTCGACAAAACTGAACCGGGACGGGTGAAGAGCGACCAAGGTGATGCATATCACGTGGTCCAATCCGGAGTGAATCTAGGCTTACAACCAGGCAGGGCCTGCCGGGACGGCACCCAGTGTCTGGCATTCGCTGCGCGGTGAGCGCGCCAACCCATCTCGCGTCGGGCCTTCGTTCCGACAGGCAAAAATTGGAAATTCGCTGTGACCACATTTAGTAAAACGCCGCTTCTTGACACTATTCACACGCCGGATGACCTGCGCAAGCTGAAGGTCGAGCAGGTGCGGCAGGTTGCCGACGAGCTCCGCCAGGAAACCATCGACGCCGTGTCGGTGACCGGCGGCCATTTCGGCGCCGGCCTCGGCGTGGTCGAACTGACCACCGCCATCCACTACATCTTCGACACCCCGCGCGACCGCCTGATCTGGGACGTCGGCCACCAGGCCTATCCGCACAAGATCCTGACCGGTCGCCGCGACCGCATCCGCACCCTGCGCACCGCCGGCGGCCTCTCCGGCTTCACCAAGCGCACCGAGAGCGACTACGATCCGTTCGGCGCTGCGCACTCCTCGACCTCGATTTCGGCCGGCCTCGGCATGGCCGTGGCGCGCGACCTCTCCGGCGGCAAGAACAACGTTATCGCCGTGATCGGTGACGGCGCGATGTCGGCTGGCATGGCCTATGAGGCCATGAACAACGCCGGCGCGATGAACTCGCGCCTGATCGTGATCCTCAACGACAACGACATGTCGATCGCCCCGCCGGTCGGCGCGATGAGCGCCTACCTGTCGCGCCTCTACTCGGGCAAGACCTACCGCTCGCTGCGCGAGGCGGCCAAGCAGATCAACAAGCGCCTGCCGAAGATCCTCGCCAACCGCGCCAACCGCGTCGAGGAATATTCCCGCGGCTTCATGATGGACGGCGGCACGCTGTTCGAGGAGCTCGGCTTCTATTATGTCGGCCCGATCGACGGCCACAATCTCGACCATCTGCTGCCGGTGCTGAAGAACGTCCGCGACATGGAGACCGGGCCGATCCTGGTTCATGTCGTGACCCAGAAAGGCAAGGGCTACGGTCCGGCCGAGGCTTCCGCCGACAAGTACCACGCCGTGGTCAAGTTCGACGTCGCGACCGGCACCCAGGCCAAGGCCAAGCCGAACGCGCCGGCCTACCAGAACGTGTTCGGCCAGAGCCTCGTCAAGGAAGCCCAGAAGGACGACAAGATCGTCGCCATCACCGCGGCGATGCCGTCGGGCACCGGCGTCGACATCTTCAACAAGGCGTTCCCGGACCGCACCTTCGACGTCGGCATCGCCGAGCAGCATGCGGTGACGTTCGCCGCCGGCCTCGCCACCGAAGGCTACAAGCCGTTCTGCGCGATCTATTCGACCTTCCTGCAGCGCGGCTATGACCAGGTGGTCCATGACGTCGCGATCCAGAGCCTGCCGGTCCGCTTCGCGATCGACCGCGCCGGCCTGGTCGGCGCCGACGGCGCGACCCATGCAGGCTCGTTCGACAACGCCTATCTCGGCTGCCTGCCGAACTTCGTGATCATGGCGGCCTCCGACGAGGCGGAAATGGTTCACATGGTGGCGACCCAGGTTGCGATCAACGATCGTCCGAGCGCGCTGCGCTATCCGCGCGGCGAAGGCCGCGGCGTCGAGATGCCGGAAGTCGGCGTCCCCCTGCCGGTCGGCAAGGGCCGTATCGTCCGCGAGGGCAAGCAGGTCGCGCTGCTGTCGTTCGGCACCCGCCTCGCCGAGTGCGAGAAGGCCGCCGATGAGCTCGCTGCTCACGGCCTCTCCGCCACCATCGCCGACGCGCGCTTCATGAAGCCGCTCGACGAGGAGATGATCATGAAGCTCGCCCGCGACCACGAGATCCTGATCACCATCGAGGAAGGTTCGATCGGCGGCTTCGGCTCGCATGTCATGCAGTACCTGTCCGACAACGCCATGCTGGACAGCGGCATGCTCAAGTTCCGCTCGATGATCCTGCCCGACGTGTTCCTCGACCATGACTCGCCGGCGGCGATGTATGCCCGCGCGGGTCTCGACGCCAAGAGCATCGTTGCCAAGGTGTTCGAGACCCTCGGCAAGGACTACAAGACCGAGACCGTCAAGCTCGCCTAGAGCCCTTATCCGCTCCGATTGAATCGGAACGGAGCTCTGGATTTTTGTTTTGACGCGTTTTCATCACGCGAAGCCGATACCCACTTCGCTTGAAAACGCTCTCATTGCTCGGGCGGCGCCCCTGGTGCCGGCAAGTCCATGAAAATCTATCTGGCAGGTCCTGACGTGTTCCTGCCGGATGCCGTGGAGATCGGCCGCCGCAAGGCGGAGGTTTGCGCCTATCACGGGCTGACCGGGCTGTATCCGCTCGACAACAGCATCAATCCCACGGTCGCCGGCACTTCGCTCACCATCTTCAAAAGCAACGAGGCGATGATGGAGTCGGCCGACGCCGTCATCGCCAATTTGACGCCGTTTCGCGGACCCAGTGCGGACGCAGGCACCGTCTACGAACTCGGCTACATGGCGGGACGCGGCAAGCTGTGCCTCGCCTATTCGAACGATCCCACGTCCTACGCCAATCGGGTGGCGCGGCTGCAGCAGGTCGTGCCGGCATCCGACGGACGCCTGATCGACGCAGAGGGGCTGACGGTGGAAGAGTTTGGCTTGCCGGACAATCTGATGATGATGCACGCGCTCGATCTGCACGGCAGTCCGCTGGTGACGCCGAAGGAGCCTGCGGCCGACCTCTGGCACGATCTCACCTCCTTCGAGACCTGCGTGCGGCTCGCCGCCACGCAGCTCCGGCAGGGCGCCAAATGACCAAGCAAGTGACCAAGCCGGGCGATAACGACAACGGCGTATCCGCCAGCAAGCGCATCGACGTGCTGCTGGTCGAGCGCGGCCTGTTCGAGAGCCGAGCCCGGGCGCGCGCCGCAATCGACGCCGGCCTCGTCACCGCCGACGGCAAACCAATTGCGAAGGCATCCGAGATCGTGGCGCCCGACGCCGAACTCACGGCCGAACCGGCGCATCCCTATGTCTCGCGCGGCGGCGTCAAGCTCGCCGGCGCGCTCGAGCACTATCCGATCGACGTCGAGGGCCATGTCTGCCTCGATGTCGGCACCTCGACCGGCGGCTTCACCGAAGTGCTGCTCGCCAATGGCGCGAGCCTCGTCTTCGCCATCGATGTCGGCCACGGCCAGCTGCATCCCTCGCTACAGGGCCATCCGAAGATCGTCTCGATGGAAGAGACCGACATCAGGAATTTCGAGGGCAAGCGGCTGCCGGCGCGGCCCGATGTCGTCGTGATCGACGTCAGCTTCATCTCGCTGAAGCTGGTGCTGCCCGTCGCGCTGTCGCTGGCGGCCGCGCCGATGCATCTCTTGGCGCTGATCAAGCCGCAGTTCGAGGCGGCGCGCAAACACGCCAAGCGCGGCGTCATCCGCAATGCGATGGTGCACCAGGAGATTTGCGACGATATCGCCGCCTTTGCCGCCTCGCTCGGCTGCACCGACATTCAGGTGTTCCCGTCATCGATCACCGGCGGCGACGGCAACATCGAATTCTTCCTCGGCGCACGCCGTGGCTGAACTTCTCACCATCGACCATGTCGGCCATCGCGGCGACGGCGTTGCGATCGACGGCGCGCAGTCGGTCTTCGTGCCGACCACGCTGGCCGGCGAAACGGTCGAGGTCGACGACGTTCCGGGCAATCATCCCGACCGGCGGCGGCTGGTGCGGGTGACGCAGGCAAGCCCCGAGCGGATCGCGCCGTTCTGTCCGCATTTCGGCGTCTGCGGCGGCTGTGCGATCCAGCACTGGAATGATACGGGCTATCACGCCTGGAAGCGCAACATCGTGATAGAGACGCTGGCGCAGGCGAAGGTCGCGGCCGACGTCGCACCGCTGCTCGACGCCCATGGCGCGGGCCGCCGCCGCATCACGCTGCACGGACGCATGGGGACCCATGAGGTGCTCAAGGTCGGCTTCGCTGCGGCCGGTTCGCATGACATCATCCCGGTCGACCGCTGTCCGATCCTCGATCCGGCGCTCGACGGTGCGCTCGAGGCGGCCTGGGCCACGGCCGAGCCGCTGATCTCGATCGGCAAGCCGCTCGACATCCAGGTGACCGCGACGCTCAACGGTCTCGACATCGACGTGCGCGGTTCCGGCGCGCTGCCGACCAGCCTGATCACCACGCTGTCGCGGGTCGCCGAGAAACACCGGCTGGCGCGGCTGACACGGCATGGCGAACTGGTGCTGCAGCGCGGCTCTCCCGAGGTCGCGATCGGAAAGGTGAAGGTCGTGCTGCCGCCGGGCTCGTTCCTGCAGGCGACCGCCAAGGGCGAGGAGACGCTGGCTGCGCTGGTACGCGAGCATTGTGGGCGCGCCAAGCACATCGCCGATCTGTTTTGCGGTGTCGGCCCGTTTGCGCTCCGCCTCGCCGAGAAGGCGCGGGTCACGGCCTTCGACAGCGACGCCGGCGCGGTCGCGGCACTGCAGAAGGCTGCGCAATTGACGCCGGGGTTGAAGCCGCTCAAGGCCGAGGCGCGCGACCTGTTCCGCCGCCCGCTGATGCCGCAGGAATTGCGCGACTACGACGCCGTCGTGTTCGATCCGCCCCGCCAAGGTGCGCAGGCGCTGGTCACCCAGCTTGCGGCGAGCAAGGTGCCGGTGGTCGTCGCGGTGTCCTGCAACGCTGCAACGTTTGCGCGCGACGCAAAAATCCTGATCGATGGCGGCTACAAGATATCAGCCGTCACCCCGGTCGATCAGTTCCGCCACACCCCACATGTCGAACTGGTGGCGCGCTTCGCACGCTGAGGCATCGCGGCGACTATCGCAGCAGGCGGCGGTCTCGCTATAATCCGCATCTTATGTCCCACGATCCGCTGCTCGCACGTATCATTCCCGTCCTTGCCGACGTGCCGGGCGTCGCCGCCATCGTGCTCGGCGGCTCGCGGGCGCGCGGCACGGCGCATGAGGCCTCCGACACCGATCTCGGCCTCTACTTTCGGGATGGCGCCGCGCTGGACGTTGATCGGCTGCGCGACGCGGTGGCCGGCCTTGTCGACAACCCCGCTGCTGCCCATGTGACGCCGGTCGGCGAATGGGGACGGTGGATCGTCGGCGGAGCCTGGCTTGCGATCGGCGGCCGCAAGGTCGACCTGCTCTACCGCAGCATCGATGAGGTCGCTGACGTCATCGATGCCTGCCGGAACGGGGAGATCAGCATGCACTACCAGCCGGGCCATCCGCACGGCTTCTGCTCGGCGATCTGGATGGGCGAGATTGCGCTGTGCCACGCCCTGCATGATCCCGATGGCTTCGTCGCGGCGCTGAAGGCAAAGACCTCGCCCTACCCGCCGGCCTTGCGCGACGCGTTGGTGCGCCGCTTTCAATGGGAAATCCTGTTCGCGATCGAGAATGCCGAGCTTGCGCTGCCGCGCGGCGACAGCACGCATATCGCCGGCTGCGCCTATCGCGCGCTGGCCTGTATCGCGCAGGTGCTGTTTGCACTGAATGGGCAGTATCTGATCAACGAAAAGGGCGCGCTGGCGCAGGCGGCAAATTTTCCGTTGACGGTTCGCGGCCTCGCCGGGCGCGTCGCCGAGGTGTGGCGGCAGATTGGTGCGGCCGAGCACGCCGCCGCGATGCAGACGTTGCGGGTGCTGGAGAACGAAGTTCGGGATACTTGTAGGGCGGGTTAGCGAAGCGTAACCCGCCGACTATGTCGGCCGCAGAAGCGGTGGATTACGCCTTCGGCTAATCCACCCTACGAAGCTACAAGGCACGAGTTCGCTACCGCCCCCAGCGATCCTGCCAGATCTTCTCGCCGATCGTGCAACTGACCCGCGGCTCCTTGTCGGCGGTCCGCACGACCGGGCGGTCCGGGGTGCGGCCGGCGACCTCGAGCAGCAGCTTGGTGCGGATCGCTTCCTTGAACTTATCGCGATCCTTGATCGACACCACGAAGGAGCCGGGCCCGCCGATCACGCAGTCCTCGTAGTAGTAGTCGAGATTCTCGATATCCATCGTCGAGTAGGACGGCTCCTTCACCATGATCGGCAGGCCGTTGATGACGATGCCCTTGTCGAGCGCCGCATCACGCGCAGGTGTGATCGGCATGCCGTTGTTGTTGGGGCCGTCGCCGGAGATATCGATCACGCGGCGCAGGCCGCGATGTGGATTCTCGTCGAACATCGGGATCGCGAAATAGATCGCGCCCGAGATCGAGGTGCGAGAGGCGCGGCGCACCGGCGTCTTCATGATCTCGGCGGAGACCGCGTCGGCGGATTCAGGGCCGTCGATCACCCGCCAGGGAATGATGACCTTCTGGTCGTTGGAGGCGGCCCATTCGAAATAGGTGATCGAGATCTTGCCGTTCGGGCCGGCCTTCAGCGCCTGCAGGAATTCCTTGGAAACGATCGCCTGCGCATAGCCCTCGCGCTGGATCGCGAGTTCGTCCATGTCCATCGAATAGGAGACGTCGACCGCGATGATCAATTCGATGTCGACGCTCGGCGTGGATTCCTTTTCGGCCAGCCGGCCTGTCTGTGTTCCAGGGCCTGGCGCGGCAACACCGGCCACGTCGCCGCAGGCCAACATGCCCGCGACAAGCACCGCTCCGATCGAGACATACCAGCGCATTGCGGCCCTCCCGTCGTGTCCTGTCATGGTGACACGCAAATCAGGCGGCGAAAAGCGCAGATATCATCTGTCCTTCACATTCAAGTTAGAGGCCTGCAAGTTAGAGGCCCGCAAGCTAGACATCACCTGCCACGAATGCGGCACCGGCGCGCCGTGCCGTTGCCGCAATGACGCCGTGCAAATCGAACGGTTCCAACACGCACGGGAAGACGGTATTCTTACGGTGCAATCGCGAGGGAGTGCGATGCCCGATAGCGTCGTCAAGCCGAAAACCAGGACGAAGACCAAGGTCGAGCGGCCACGCCTGCACAAGGTGATCCTGGTCAACGACGACTACACGCCGCGCGAATTCGTCGTCACCGTGCTGAAGGGTGAATTCCGCATGACCGACGACCAGGCCTACAAGGTGATGCTGACCGCGCACCAGCGCGGCGTCTGCGTGGTCGCGGTGTTCACCAGGGATGTCGCCGAGACCAAGGCGACGCGCGCCACCGACGCCGGCCGCGCCAAGGGCTATCCGCTGCTGTTCACCACCGAGCCGGAAGAATAGCAGGCATCACCGCTGCACTGGCCCGGCCCGCTGGCTCAGCGCAATGTCGGCGACGACCGCCCCCATCACCAGCGCGCCGCCGATCAGGGCGCGCAGCGACGGCACCTCGGCAAACGCCAGCCACACCCAGAATGGCATCAGCGGCGTCTCGAGGGTTGCGATCAGCGAGGCCTGCGCGGAGGGCAGCAATCTCGAGCCGACCGTGAATAGGGTGAGGCCGAGACCGACCTGGCATGCGCCGAACATCGCGAGCACGCCGAGATCGGCGCCGGTGACCGCACCGATGCCGAGCCCCAACGGCAAGCTCACGGCGCTGCCGAGAAAGTTCGAGAGCGCCGCGGCGGCGATCATCGGCGTCCCCTTGTGCCGCCGGATCACCACCGTCATCAGCGAAATCGCGAGCACCATCACGCAGGCAAGGCCGATGCCCCGGTAGTCCGTGATGGCAGCGGCACCACTGACGGTGATGGCGACGCCCGCGAGTGCGACGAGGCTCGCCAGCAATGTGCCGGGCCTGGCCCGCTCGCCGAGCCAAAGCCAGGCGATCGCGGCCGCCGCAAACGGCTGCATCGCGATGAGAATGGCGACATTGGCGACGCTGGTCAGTTGCAGCGCCGGAATGAACGTCACCATGCCGAAGGTCGAGAGGCCGGCCACCAGCCATCCGCTCAATGGCATCACGACGAGATCGCGCGCGCCGCGCCAGCCCTGCGTGGCGACGAGGAACAGCGCGATCGCGCCGCCCCCGAACAACCCGCGCCAGAACAGGATGGTCCAGGAATCGAAGTGCAGCAGCCGAGTGAAGAACGGCGCAGTGCTCCAGGCCACGGCGGCCGCCACGACCAGCGCGACCCCGGTGCGATGCTGCGCGTGGGTGTCAGTCACGTACGCTGCCCTTAGCCGGCAGCGGCGACCGGCGCCTCGTCGAACAGGCCGTAGACCCGCTCGGCCTTGGCAAATCCTGCGATCGGAAACTCGCCGAGATCGCTCCAGCCGCCGTCGTGAATGCCGGCGAAGCGCTCGGAGGCCACGACGGTGCGGCCGAGACGGCCGGCGATCTTCTCGAGCCGCGCGGCGAGATTGACCGCAGGGCCGATGCAGGTGAAGTCGAGCCGGTTGCCGCCGCCGATATTGCCGTAGAGCACGCGCCCGAGATGCAGCGCGACGCCGAAGCGGAAGCGCTCGACCGCATCGCCATTGGGAAATTGCAGCGCCTCGACCCCGGCGCGGGATGCGCGCGCCGCCTCCAGCACCCGCGAGCAGACCTGCACCTCGTCGCCGAGATATTCGTCGACCGGGAACACCGCGAGCAGGCCGTCGCCCATGAATTTGAGCACCTCGCCGCCATTGTCGCGGATCGCAGTGACCTGGCAATCGAAATAGAGGTTGAGGATCTCGACAACCGTCTCGGACGGCAAGCGGTCCGACAGCGCGGTGAAGCCGCGCAGGTCGGACAGCCAGATCGCCGCATCCATCGTATCGGCGCTACCGCGCCTGATCTGGCCGCCCAGGATGCGCTCGCCGGCCCGGTTGCCGACATAGGTGTCGAGCAGCAGCGTGGCGGTACGGCGCAGGGTGACGATCTCGATGTAGCGCGACAGCGGGATCGTGATCGAGCGGATCGCATCGAGCTGCTCGTCGGTGAAGCCGCCCGGCTGCCTGGTGGTCCAGCTCGAGGCGTTGGGGGGACCGGCGGTGTTGATCAGCGGCACGGCGATGTAGTCGGTGACGCCCTCCGCCTGCAGATCCACAACGACCGGAAAGCGGGTGCTGGCGGGATCGTCGAGCCGCGCGCGCACTTCAACGCCCTGCTTGAAGACGATCGACAGCGGGCTGACGGCATATTCCGGGGAGTCCTCGATGTTGTGACCGACGGTGCCGGTCTCGACCTCGGAGCCTGGCTTCCAGAAGAAATGGCGGCCGTAGATCTCGGGATGCAGCGTGCGCACGAAGACGCCGACGCGCCACAGCGGCAGCCCGGCTCGCACCAGACGTTCGCAGCATTCCGCCATCATCTGCGCCGGTGTCGGCGCCGACCGCGCGCCGCCGATCATCCATGCGATGATGTCCCGAAGCTCCGACGCGTTCATGGCATTCCCCAGGTGAGCACCCGATCCGGTGGCACCACTATATAAGGGATCAGCGCCCGGTCTGCCCGCGGTCGCGCAGAAAATGATCGGCCAGCACGCAGGCCATCATGGCCTCGCCCACCGGCACCGCGCGGATGCCGACGCAGGGGTCGTGGCGGCCCTTGGTCAGGATGTCGGTATCGGCGCCCTTGCGGTCCACGGTCCGGCGCGTGGTCAGGATCGAGGACGTCGGCTTGACCGCAAAGCGCACCACCACCGGCTGGCCGGTCGAGATGCCGCCGAGCACGCCGCCGGCATGGTTGGACAGGAAACGCGCTCCGTTATTGCCGGTCCGCATCTCGTCGGCGTTCTCTTCGCCCGTAAGCTCGGCGGCACCGAAGCCGGCGCCGATCTCGACGCCCTTGACGGCGTTGATGCTCATCATCGCCGAAGCCAGATCGCTATCGAGTTTCGCGTAGATCGGCGCGCCGAGCCCGGCCGGCACGCCCTCGGCGACGACCTCGATGACGGCGCCGATCGAGGAGCCGCTCTTCCTGATGCCGTCGAGATAGCTTTCGAAGAACGCCGCCTTGTCCTTGTCGGGACAGAAGAACGGGTTGTTGGCGATCTCGTCCCAGTCCCATTTTTCGCGGTCGATCTTGTGCGGCCCCATCTGCACCAGCGCGCCGCGCACCTTCACTTCGGGCAGGACTTTGCGCGCGATCGCGCCGGCGGCAACGCGGGTCGCGGTCTCGCGCGCGGAGGAGCGTCCGCCGCCGCGATAGTCGCGCAGGCCGTATTTCGCCTCATAGGTAAAGTCGGCATGGCCGGGGCGGAACTTGTCCTTGATCTCGGAATAGTCCTTCGAGCGCTGGTCGGTGTTCTCGATCAACAGCGCAATCGGCGTGCCGGTCGTGACCTGCACGCCGCTTTCCGGATGCGGCATCACGCCCGAGAGGATCTTCACCGCATCCGGCTCCTGGCGCTGGGTGGTGAAGCGCGACTGGCCCGGCCTGCGGCGGTCGAGGTCGTGCTGGATCTCCTCCACCGTCAAAGGGATCATCGGCGGACAGCCGTCCACCACGCAGCCGATCGCGACCCCATGGCTTTCGCCGAAGGTCGTGACGCGGAACATATGGCCGAAAGTATTGAAGGACATGGCGTGTCGTAACGCGCAGGGGCACGGCGGTCAAACCTCGAGTCCGTCATTCCGGGGCGATGCGAAGCATCGAGCCCGGAATCTCGAGATTCCGGGTTCGCTTCGCGCCCCGGAATGACGGTGCAAGTTAACTATACTTCCGCAGGCCCGCCGCGCTGAACACGTAGACCGCGCCCTGCTCGATTGTGAGGTCGGCGGCCGACGCCGGGGTCTCGAAGCCGAGCGCCACCATCAGCGCCCGCGCGGTGCCGCCATGGGCGACGGCGACGGTGTCCGAGGTCACCGAGCCGTACCACTCGGTCATCCGTGCCTGCACGTCGACATAGTTCTCGCCGCCCTCCGGCGCGACCTGCCACTTCTCGGCCAGGCGGCGGGCATAGACGACGGGGTCGGCGGCCTGCGCCTGCGCCAATGTCGAGCCTTCCCACGTCCCGTAGGCGATCTCGCGCAGCCGCGCGTCGAGGGCGTAGTCGCCCGGCGGCAGGCCAAGTTCGGTGCGCACCAGCTCCATGGTCACGCGCGCCCGGACCAGCGGGCTTGCGACGAACGGCAGCGTCGTCTTGTCACGGCCATCGCGCGCCAGGAGATCGGCGAGGATGCGGCCGGCATGTGCCGCCTGGGCGCGGCCGCGCGCGTTGAGAGCAATATCCTGCACGCCCTGAAGCCGGCCTTCGGCGTTCCATGAGGTCTCGCCGTGGCGGATGTAGTAGATCGTTGGCACCGGCATTCGCTTCGAATTTTTCTGGCCCGGAGGTACACCAGCACTTTGGCTGGCGACAAGCCCAAATCGGGCGCAGCCGAGGCGCTATGCGCGCAGGTCGGCACACCGGAATAGCGACGCCGTTAGGGTGTTATGTTTGATAAGGCGGCTATCGCCGCGACCATCGAAGACTGGGATGCATGACCGCGTTTCGTCAAAGTGTCGAAGCCATGATTCCAGCGCTCCGCCGCTATGCGCGCGCGCTGGTGCGTGACTCGGATATCGCCGATGATTTGGTGCAGGACACGCTGGTGCGCGCGCTGCGCTCGGAGCGGCTGTTTCTCGGCGGCGACGTCAGGAGCTGGCTCTATACGATCCTGACCAATCTGAACAAGAACCGAAGGCGCTCGCTGGCGCGGCGGCCGGCCTTCATGCCGCTGCTCGACAACAATGCCGACGCCAGCGGTACCGAGGCCGAGGGACGCGACATCGAGCGCGCGCTGTCGACGCTGGTCGAGGAGCAGCGCTCGGTGCTGCTGCTCGTGATGCTCGAGGGCATGAGCTATCGGGAGGTCGCCGACATCCAGGGCGTGCCGATCGGCACGGTGATGTCCCGCCTCGCCCGCGCCCGCGCCCATGTACGGGCCTCGATCGAGGGCCAGCGCCCGGCGCTCCGGCGGGTGAAATGATAATGTGCGCGATGGCAGGTGTTATGCATGAACGTTTTTCGAACAAGATTTGGCAGAGACGATTGATATGACCGACCCGAACATCCCCGTCACCGAAGACGAGCTGCACGCTTACGTCGACAACGAGCTGCCGGCCGAACGCCGTGGCGATGTCGAGGCGTGGCTCGCCACGCATCCCGACGACGCGGCGCGGGTGCAGTCATGGCGCGCGATGGCCGAGACGCTGCATGCGCGCTACGACACGGTGCTGGACGAGGCGGTGCCGAAGCGGCTCGAGCTCGAGCGGCTGGTGCGCCAGCCGCGGCGCTGGGTCTATGGCGCGGTGGCGGCGACGCTGATGGCCTTCATCGCCGGCGGCGGCGTCGGCTGGATCGCGCGCGGCGCCTCGGCGACGCCGTCGACCTTCCAGAGCTTCACGCTCGATGCGCTGGATGCGCACCGGCTCTACGTGGTCGAGGTCCGTCATCCCGTCGAGGTGCCCGGCAGCGAGCGCGACCATCTGCAGCAATGGCTGACCAAGCGCTGCGGCTGGGACGTCCGCGCGCCCGACCTCACCGGGCTGAAGCTGGTCGGCGGTCGCCTGCTGCCGGGGCCGAGCGGGCCGGCGTCGTTTCTGATGTATGAGAGCACGTCCGGCGAGCGCTTCACGGTCTACACCGCCAAGGCGAAAACCGAGGCGACCCAGATGCGCTATGCCGTGCAGGGCAGCGACGGCGCGCTGTTCTGGGCCGATCGCGGCGTCGCCTATGTCGTGAGCGGCGGCACCGACCGGACGCGCCTGACCCAGGTCGCGCAGGCCGTCTACGATCAGATGGAGAAGAACGGCGGCTGACCTCCCGTAGATTTACGGAAGATCAGCCGCCGACATTGTGCCGTTTCGAGTAAGTGAATCCAGCCTCACTCAGCGTCCCAATTCCGACATTGAAAATTTCGATTCGCGTCATGGACGCGTCTCATTGTCGTACCGGATGCTCACGCGAAGATGATCTGCGCCCGATCCGCCGATCGGCGCACGCGGCCTCGATTGGGGTTTTGTGTACCGCGCTGGTCCCCCTCTCGAGGCCGCACTCTTTTTTTTCCAGGTCCGATCTGCACGCCGCAGATTTGGACGTCGGACGGCCGGTCATCCTTTGACGCCCTCGCAACGCCCGCGTCTACCCCGATAGAGTCCGGGGTAGTTGCAGTTTCGCGTCTTCGCGTCTTTTGGGGCACGCTCCCGGCGGTCAGGCGAGATCGCTGCGCGGATTGTAGGAGTTTCGCTCCCGCCACGTCTGCATCAATGCCTCAAGCTCGGCATCGTTCCCATCGGGAAGGATGATGCGGGTCGTGACGTAGAGGTCGCCGACGGCGCCCGCCTTCGACAGCCCCTTGCCCTTGAGGCGGAAGGTACGGCCGCTGGAGGTGTTCTTCGGGATCGACAGTTCGACCGCGCTGCCGAGCGTCGGCACGCGGACCTTGCCGCCCAGCACCGCTTCGTAAAGGGTCACAGGCAGATCGATCCGGAGGTCGTTGCCGTCGACCTTGAAGAACGGATGCGGCGCGATCGAGATCGTGATCAGGAGGTCGCCGGGCGGATGGCCCTGCGCGGTGTCGCCCTGCCCCTTCAGCCGGATCTGCTGGCCTGCGGTGACGCCGGGCGGAATCTTGACGTTGAGCTCACGGCCGGTCGGCAGGCGCACGCGCTTGTCGCCGCCCCCAGCCGATTCCTCCAGCGACACCGTCATGGCGACCGAAAGATCGAGGTCG
The DNA here is from genome assembly GCF_054063295.1 of Bradyrhizobium sp. USDA 3240. Taxonomy (NCBI): domain Bacteria; kingdom Pseudomonadati; phylum Pseudomonadota; class Alphaproteobacteria; order Hyphomicrobiales; family Nitrobacteraceae; genus Bradyrhizobium; species Bradyrhizobium sp. USDA 3240. Next base: position 6,722,301 of record NZ_JBSSGD010000002.1, on the reverse strand, counting down.
ACGCCGACCCCGCCGCCTTCGAATTCAAACGGACTGGCCCGTCCCCCGCGCGCACCAGCGCCGCCACGCGCGGCGTTGCCGAACATGCTGTTGAGGATGTCCTCGAAGCTGCCGCCGCCCATGCCGCCACCGGGACCGGGGCCGCCGCGGAAGCTGTACTCGAAGCCGCCGGGACCGGTACGGCCGCCGGCACCGCCGCCGGGGAAGCCCTGGAAGCGCGGCTTGCCGTCGGCATCGATCTCGCCGCGGTCGAACTGCTTGCGCTTGTCCTCGTCGCCGACGATCTCGTTGGCCGTGTTGATCTCCGCAAAGCGAGCGGCCGCCTTCGGATCGTTCGTGTTGTTATCAGGGTGATGCTTCTTGGCGAGCTTGCGATAGGCGCTCTTGATCGTCGCAGCGCTGGCGCTCCGCTGCACCCCCAAGACCTCATAGGGGTCGCGCATCCGTCACGTCTCCTTCACGGAAAAATCAGCCTTGGCCGGGAACCCATCCGGGCCCGCTTTGCTCTCATGTGGGGGCTCAGTGGCATTTTTGCAACTAGTTTGGTACCGGCATCAGCCGGAACTTTCAGGACTTGCTCTCAGGACTTGCTCCAGGGCTTCAGGCTATGGATTTGCCACCGGCCTTGTCCAGCCCTGCATGCGGCGCCCTGCAGCCAGGTCTCGGTGGCTCCATTGACATAGCTGGCGAGGAAATCCCGGCACGTCTTGCCGTCCTCGCCGGCATAGGCCTGGGCCAGCGGCGTCACCGAGCCGCGCGCACCGGTCTGGGGATTTTCCCAGGGCTGGCTTGAATCCTTGTCGCCCTTGGTCAGCACATCGGAGGCGGCATTGCGGGCAAAGGCGAGATCGCCGTCGGTCGGCATCACCGCGCTGACCTGGGTCGGGTTGATCGAGCCCGTCACATCCTTGTCGTCCATCTTGGCGAAAGCATCGGTGCGCGACAGGCTGCAGCCGCTTGCGCCGACGCCGATCAGGATCAAGGTCACCACCGCGCCCGCGGGGTGGATCGCCGATAGGCCAACGCGCCCCCATGCCCTATATAGGGCTAGAAACGCGCTCTCGGACGCGGACGAATGCAAATCGGGACTCCTGACATGACCGACACGACCTCCATCAAACACCCGACACCGTTAACATCGGGTGATTTCACCGCGGCGGAGGAACCGTTCGCCCTGTTCGGCGAATGGTTTGCGGAAGCGGTCAAGTCCGAGCCGAACGATCCGAACGCGATGGCGCTTGCAACCGTCGATGCCGACGGGCTGCCCGACGTGCGGATGGTGCTGATGAAGGGCTTCGACGCCGACGGCTTCGTGTTCTACAGCCACATCGCCAGCGCCAAGGGCCGCGAATTGGCGGCAAACCCCAAAGCCGCTTTACTGTTCCATTGGAAATCGCTGCGCCGCCAGGTGCGCATCCGCGGGCCGGTGACGCCGGTGACCGACGCCGAGGCCGACGCCTATTTCGCCACGCGGCCGAAGCAGGCGCAGATCGGCGCCTGGGCCAGCAAGCAATCGCAGCCGCTGGAGAGCCGCTTCGCCTTCGAGCAGGCGATCGCCAAGGCCGGCGCGAGATACGTCATCGGCGAGGTGCCGCGTCCGCCGGGCTGGAGCGGCTGGCGGATCACGCCGCAGCGCTTCGAGTTCTGGCACGACCGCCCGTTCCGCCTGCACGACCGCATCGAATTCCGTCGCGATGCCGGCAGCGCATGGTCGAAGGTGCGGCTCTATCCGTGATGACGACAGCTTAAAAGACGCCAACCTGAAAGACACCATGTCCCCTCCTTCCAACGCGCCGCGCCGTACCCTGCTCCTGACCGGTGCCAGCCGCGGCATCGGTCACGCCACCGCGATCCGCTTTGCTTCCGCCGGCTGGCGCGTCATCACCTGCTCGCGGCATGCCTTTCCGGAAGTCTGCCCCTGGGGCGCTGGACCGGAAGATCACATCGAGGTCGATTTCGGCGATCATGACGACACGGTTCGCGCGATCAGCGAGATCCGCAAACGGCTGGTGAACGACGAGTTGCACGCGCTCGTCAACAATGCCGCGATCTCGCCGAAGGGGGCAGGCGGCGCGCGGCTCGGGACCATGGACACCGATGTCGAGACGTGGCTGCACGTGTTCCGCGTCAACTTCTTCGCGCCCATCATGCTGGCCCGCGGACTGATCGACGAGCTCAGGCACGCCAAAGGCGCAGTGGTGAACGTCACCTCGATCGCGGGCTCGCGCGTGCATCCGTTCGCCGGCGTTGCCTACGCGACCTCGAAAGCCGCGCTGGCATCATTGACGCGGGAAATGGCATCCGACTTCGGCCGCGTCGGTGTCCGCGTCAATTCGATCGCACCGGGCGAGATCGATACTTCGATCCTGTCGCCGGGCACCGAGAAGATCGTTGATCAACAAATCCCGATGCATCGCCTCGGCACTCCGGACGAGGTCGCCAAGATCATCTATGTGCTGTGCACCGAGACCAGCTCCTATGTGAACGGCGCCGAGATCCACATCAACGGTGGCCAGCACGTCTGAGCTTTGGCTTGGATGGGAATTGGGGGAGAGAGGTTCGAGGCGATCCCGGCCGCCGCCGCGGCCGTACTCCAAGGATTGCTTCGATTGCAGGCGTAACGACGCAGACGAGGCTTCTGCCTCCAAAAGGCCTCAGCCTCTAGTCGGCGTAGAACCGGCGAGACTTCTTCTCAAACGGCTGCAGCGCGATGTCGTTCAACGCGCTGGAGCATTCGTCTTCGTCCTCGCCATCCAACATCGCAGCGCCACAGTAGCGGCAAAGTCTCGGCGAGATCGCCTGCACCTTGCCCGCTGCGCGGTCCTGTTGATAGCGCGCAAAGTCGATGACGTTACGCCGTGGCGTTATGATCTTCTCAACCATTGCTGTCCTCCGGCTTCGAGGCGGGCGTTATCGCAGACAAGTTTCGCCCAAACGTTCAGCGCAACACTCAAATTTTAGGAGAGCAAATAAGGCAGAAAACGCGTCCCAAAACGCGACGTGTGGAACCGGTTTACAGCCACTTCTTCCACTTGAAGATCCAGTACGGCACGATCGCCGCGATCAGCATCAGCACCAGCGCGTACGGATAGCCGTGCACCCATTCGAGTTCCGGCATGAGCTTGAAATTCATGCCGTAGATCGAGGCAATCAGCGTCGGCGGCATCAGGACCACCGCCATCACCGAGAACAGCTTGATGATGTTGTTCTGTTCCAGATTGACCACACCGAGCATGGCGTCGAGCACGAAGGTGATCTTGCTGGAGAGATAGGAAGCGTGGTCGGTCAGTGAGGCCACGTCACGCTGCATGGTCTTGAGCTGCTCACGCATGTCCTTGGACCATTTCACGCCTTCCACGATCGCCGAAAGGAACGTGACGAGGCGGCCGATCGAGACCAGGCTTTCGCGGACCTTCGAGGTCAGGTCGCCCTTTCGGCCGATCGCGATCAGGATTTGCGAATATTGCTTGGCGTGGCCGTGGCGCTCGCTCTCCGGCTCGAAGATGTCGTGGGAGACCTGGTCGATGTCGGCCCCGCAGCGCTCCAGGAGGTCGGCGCAGCGGTCGATCACCGCATCCAGCAGTTCCATCAGCACCTGCTCGCCGGTGATGCCGGGCGCACAGGAGCGCGCCAGCTTGTTCTCGACCAGTGCAAATGGTTTCGGCAGGTCGTAACGCACCGTGACCAGCCGATGGCTGGTCAGGATGAAGGTGACGGCGGTGGTGCGCGGCATGTCGGTGTCGGATTGGCACATCAGTGTCGCGGTCATGTAGCGCGCGCTGTTCTCGATATAGAGCCGGCTGGAGATCTCGATTTCCTGCATGTCTTCCCGGGTCGGAACCGCGATCCCCGCGAGCTTCTCGACGGCCCGGTCCTCCTCAACGGTCGGGTTCACCAGGTCGACCCAGACCGCGCTCTCCGGCAGTGCGTCGAGGTCGGTCGCGGCAGCCTTCTTGAGGGACAGATCGGAGGGAACGAACACCGACAGCATCACGAACTCCGAGAAACAGGACTGGAAACAGGGCGGGCAAGACCCGTCGACTTAGCGCGATTCTGGATGGCGCTTCATGACCGGGACATTAACCGGACATCCACCTTTGTGGCGGCCAGGCGGCGGTGAATGTGACGTTGAAGCGGCTTCGATTGGACAACCGTTGCCTGTTTGCACAAAAACTGGCCCCACACCAGATGACTTGCGGCAAAAAAGCCACAGGCGACGTCCCGCGATGCGGGAAAGGCATCTAAACTCTGGGAATAATGGCACGTTTCGGCAATAGTGCTCGTCATGGAATCGTGGCGTTTTGGGCGCAATCGTGGCGCTTTGAGACGCGGATTTTCGATTGGAATGTAATCATGTCGTCGTTCAAAGTTACCTTTGGTATCCTGGCCGCGGGCCTCATGTTGTCGGGCTGCATGCAGGCCACGACCTATGAGGCAACCAACACCGCCGCCTTCAAGCCGCATGACAAGGAACTGCTGGCCAAGACCACCTACGTCAAGACGCCGGTGGCCGAGCCGTTCCGCCGCGCCATCGTCGAGTATCACCGCAAGGAAGCCCCCGGCTCCATCGTGGTCGATTCCGACAACCATTACCTCTACTACGTGATGAACGACGGCAAGGCGATCCGCTACGGCATCACCGTCGGCGAAGAAGCCATGGCCTGGTCCGGCATTGCCAAGGTCGGCAGCATGACCGAATGGCCGGCCTGGCATCCCACCCCCGGCGAAATCTCGCGCCTCGGCGTTCCGACCTTCGTGGCCCCCGGCCCGGACAATCCGATGGGCTCGCGCGCGATGTATCTCTACTCGGGCGGCAAGGACACGCTGTTCCGCATCCACGGCACCAACCAGCCGGAATACATCGGGTCGTCGATCTCCTCGGGCTGCATCCGCATGACCAACGAGGACGTCATCGACCTCTACAACCGCGTCAAGCTCGGCACCATCGTCGTGGTGCTGGAGCCGAAGCACGGCGACTCGCCCTACAAGCCGCAGATGGCGCTGCAGGGTGCCGGCGGCACCACCTACTGATCGTCTTTACGTCGCTATCGCGATCAAAGGCGCCGGCTTTGCCGGCGCTTTTTTGTTGGCTGTGGCTTGGTCTCGGCAGCGCCGTCGGGTGCGGCCCCATCATCTGACTTCGCCGCATCCGGCTCACCGGCCTTGCCGCGGTCGGCTTCGGACGCGTCAGGCTTGGATGAGTCCGGCTTGGATGCGTCCGATTTTGCGGCGACCTCGCGCGGCGGCGCCTCTTCGGGGCGCCCGGCCGGCAACAGCGGCGCGACACGCGGCAGCGGATCGTAAACGTACCACTGGCAGATCCGGTAATTGTTACGACGCTCCATCAGGTCGAGATGGACGTGGTCCTCGTGGTACCAGTCCGAGCCCGGACCGAGCACGGTAGAGAAGCGGGCGCAGACCGAATGCAGCACGGTCTCGCGCAGATCGCGCGGCACACTGCGGTCGGTCAGCGAGATCGACTTGCCGTTGGCGAGACCGAACGCGCGCACGTCGAGCGCATTGGCGCGACCATGTTCGGAGAGCTGCGCGCCCACGACGCGATTGCGGCCGCGGCATTCGAATGAATCGAAATTATCGAGATTGCTGATCCCGCCCCCGACGCTCTGCGCCAGCGGCGCAATATCGGTGCGGACCCAGTCGGCGACCGCACTCGCCATCTTGCAGCGGAGGATCGCCGCGGGCTTGACCGCGACCTTGCGCTTGTCCGGCAGCACGATGGCCTCGAGCCGCACCAGATCCTCGCCGCCGCAGCCGCCGGCGCCGTGGATATCCGGAATGCTCGGCGCGATCGCGATCTCCTCGGTGAGTGCCTGTCGACAGGCCGAAAGCTGCGGCGGGGGCGGCTCGGCGGGCTTGGCTGCCTCGGCTGGCCTCGCCGTCGCGCCGGGCCTGGCAGCCTCAGCAGGCGCGGCCGATGGCGGTGCCGCGGCCGCGGCCGCGGGCGGCGCCGGGTCTGCGGCCGCAGGCGCTTCCGTTGCTGGCGGCGCCTCCGCGGGGCGCGGCTTCGGCAGCGGCACCGCCGAGCGCCGGACCGGCTTGTGGGCCCTTTGCTGCCGGACACCGAACAAATCGTCCCAGGGAAAGCCAGGCGCGCCGCGGGCGGCCTGCGCGGGCCCGGCTTGCATGCCAAGGCAAAGCAGCGCGGCGGTAGCGGTAACCATTGCCGCGGCGGCGCGACGAAACGCACCATCAGGCCATTTTCGGCTTGCTTTCTCCGCGCTACAGTTCATGTCAGTTCCATGATTTTACTGCCGGCCGTCCAAGATGCCGGCGGATCATGCGTGAGGATCGAGGAGGGATTTGCGTATGCTTGGCTTGATGCAAGATTGGCCCTTGCTGTGTCACAAGATTATTGAGCACGCCGCCAAATATCACGGCACGCAGGAAGTCGTGAGCCGGTCGGTCGAAGGCCCCATTCATCGCACCACCTACGCCCAAATCCATGCCCGCGCCCTGAAGGTCTCGCAGAGCCTGGAACGGGACGGCATCAAGCTGGGCGACCGCGTCGCCACCATCGCCTGGAACACCTGGCGCCACCTCGAAGTCTGGTACGGCATCATGGGGATCGGCGCGATCTGCCATACGGTCAATCCACGACTGTTTCCGGAACAGATCGCCTGGATCGTCAACCACGCCCAGGACCGCATTGTCATCACCGACCTCACCTTCGTTCCGGTGCTTGAAAAGATCGCCAGCCTGCTGCCGAGCGTCGAGCGCTACGTGGTGCTGACCGACAAGGCGCATATGCCGCAGACCACGCTGAAGAACGCGGTCGCCTATGAGGACTGGATCGCGGCATCCGACGGCAAGTTCGAGTGGAAGACCTTCGACGAGAACACCGCCGCGGCGATGTGCTACACCTCCGGCACGACGGGCGATCCCAAGGGTGTCCTGTATTCGCACCGGTCCAACGTGTTGCACGCGCTGATGGCCAACTCGAAGGACGCGCTCGGCACCTCCGCCGCGGACACAATGCTTCCGGTGGTGCCGTTGTTCCATGCCAATAGCTGGGGCATCGCATTCTCCGCACCGTCGATGGGCACCAAGCTGGTGATGCCTGGCCCGAAACTCGACGGCGCCTCGGTGTACGAATTGCTGTCGACCGAGAAGGTCACCCATACCGCGGGCGTCCCGACGGTGTGGCTGATGCTGCTGCAATACATGGCGGCCAACAACGTCAAGCTGCCGGATCTGCAGATGGTGATTTGCGGCGGCTCGGCAATGCCGCGCTCGATGATCAAGGCGTTCCTCGACATGGGCAGCCAGGTGCGCCACGCCTGGGGCATGACCGAGATGAGCCCGCTCGGTACGCTTGCCACGCTGAAGCCGCCGTTCACCGATCGCAGCGGCGAGGAGCGGCTCGACATCCTGCAGACCCAGGGCTACCCGCCGTTCGGCGTGGAGATGAAGATCACCGACGATGCCGGCAAGGAGCTGCCGTGGGACGGCAAGACCTTCGGCCGCCTCAAGGTCTCCGGCCCCGCGATCGCCAAGGCCTACTTCCGGGTCGACAGCAACATCCTCGACGATGCAGGCTTTTTCGACACCGGCGACGTCTCGACGATGGACGAGCACGGCTACATGCGGATCACCGACCGCTCCAAGGACGTGATCAAGTCCGGCGGCGAATGGATCTCCTCGATCGATCTCGAGAACCTCGCGGTCGGCCACCCCGCGGTCGCGGAAGCCGCCGTGATCGGCGTCCATCACCCCAAATGGGATGAGCGGCCGCTTTTGATCGTGCAACTCAAGCAGGGCGAGAGCGCCACGCGCGAGAGCATCCTGAAGTTCATGGATGGCAAGATCGCCAAATGGTGGATGCCCGACGACGTCGCTTTCGTCGACGGCATTCCCCACACCGCGACCGGCAAGATCCTGAAGACCGCGCTGCGCGACCAGTTCAAGGATTACACCTTCCCGACCGCCGCGGCGTAGGGTTCACCCTCCCCTGGAGGGGGAGGGTCGGCTCACAGCGAGCAAAGCGAGATGTGAGGCGGGGTGGGGTGATCTCTCCACTCGGGCAACGCCCGATACGAGAGACCCTTCACCCCACCTCGGTTCGCATTTCATGCGAACCGATCCCAGAGCGAGCTCCGCTCGTCTCGACCCCTCCAGGGGAGGATAACACCGGCCAAATCCCTTGAATTCGCCGCAGGTCCGTGGTCTCACACGATCATTGGCGGCGGCTGAGGTCGCCGGGGCAATCTCAACCGGCAGATTATTCGACGATGGCGCGCAGGTTTTCCGCTCCCTACCAGCAGGAGCCCGTGTCCGGTCTCGCCACCTGGTCGCGCAACCTCGCCATCTTCTCCGTCGTTGCGGTGGTGGTCTCGATCCTGATCGTCCGCTTCGGCTTCCTGGAGGTCAAACCGGCGCTGGCGACCTTCTTCGGCGCACTGGGCCTCGCCGGCCTGTCGATCCTGCTCGGGCTGGCCGCCTTCGCCGCGATCTGGCAGAACGGCACCCGCGGCATGGGCCGGATCCTGCTCGCCTTCCTGATCGCCGCCGCGATCCTCGCCTACCCGGGCTACCTGACCTATCAGTACCGCAAGCTGCCGCGGCTCTACGACGTCACCACCGATCCGATCGACCCGCCGAAATTCGAGGCGCTGGCGCGGCTGCGCACCGGCGAAGGCACCAATCCGGCCGCCTACGCCGGCCTCGCTTCGGCCGAGCGGCAGCGCGCGGCCTATCCCGATATCGAAACCGTCGAACTGGAAACCCCGGTCGATCGTGCCTATGAGATGACCCTGCGGCTGGTGAACCGCCGCAAATGGCTCGTCATCGACGCACGCGCGCCGCAGCCGCCGCGCCGGATCGGCCGCATCGAGGCGGTGGCACGCACGCCGATCATGGGTTTCCGCGAGGACGTCTCGATCCGGGTCACGCCCGACGACGAGGACTCGCGCGTCGATATCCGCTCTGCCTCGCGCTATTTCGACACCGATCTCGGCAGCAACGCCGCGCGGGTCAAGAAGCTGATCGAGGACCTCAACAGCGCCGCCGACAACGAAAACGCCAAGCCGGCGAAGAAAGCGGCCCCGGTCGCACCGAAGGCGCCGCCGGCGAAGTCGGTGAAGAAATGACGCGCTAGCGTCATTCCGGGGCATCGCGCAGCGATGAACCCGGAATCCATTTCACAACAAAACTTGCGGCCCGATGGATTCCGGGCTCGCGCGGAGCTTGTCATCGGGCCGCGCTTCGCGCGGACCCGTTGGCACGCCCCGGAATGACGGTGGGAGGCAGCTCAGGCTATCCTGTACGTGCCGCCGATCACAGGATCGCCATCCGTCGCCACGATACCGCGCGCGACCAGATCCTCCAGATGCGCCAGCACCGAATAGCCGGCAGCATTGGCGAGGCGCGGATCGAGCCCGATATAGATCGCCCGCACCATTGTCGGGATGTCGGCCTCGCCCTTGCCGAGGCGATGCAGGATCGACGCCTCGCGCGCCCGGCGATGCCGCGCCAGAAAACGGACATAGCGCGGGCCTTCCGGAATCTCCGGGCCGTGGCCTGAGAAGTAGAGTTGCTCGGGCCGCTGCTCCAGCCGCTCCAGCGAGGCCATGTAGTCGATCATCGAACCGTCGGGCGGCGCCACGATCGAGGTCGACCAGCCCATCACATGGTCGCCGACGAAATTGATGCTGCGCTCGGCCCACGCGAACGCCAGGTGGTTGGCGGTGTGCCCGGGGGTGGCGACCGCCTCCAGCGCGAAGCCCGCGCCCTCGATGACGTCGCCGTGCTTGATCTCGATGTCGGGCCGGAAATCGCGGTCGGCGCCGGATTCCGGATTGTGCTTCTCGCTCTCGAAGCGCGGGCGCGAGGCGCGGTGCGGCCCCTCGGCATAGACAGGCGCGCCAGTCGCGGCCTTGATCCGCGGCGTGTTCGGCGAATGGTCGCGATGGGTATGGGTGACCAGGATATGCGTCACGGTCTCGCCCTTGACCGCATCGAGCAGCGCCTTCGCATGCGCCTCATCGTCGGGACCGGGATCGATGATCGCGACCTTGCCCTGCCCTACGATGTAGCTGACCGTTCCGGTGAAGGTGAACGGGCTCGGATTGTTGCAGAGGACGCGGCGCACGCCGGGCCGGGCCTGTTCGACCACGCCGGGCTTCAGCGGAAAGTCGCGGTTGAACGGGATGTCGTCGTTGTCGGCCATGCGGACCTCTTAGCGTCATTCCGGGATGGCCCGTAATGGCCAGACCCGGAATCCCGAAGTGAGGGAAAAGAATACGACTCGAGATTCCGGGTTCGCGCTTACGCGCGCCCCGGAATGACGACCTGATACGTTACGAGAACGCCTGGATGCCGGTGATCGCACGGCCGAGGATCAGCGCATGGACGTCGTGCGTGCCCTCATAGGTATTCACCGTCTCGAGGTTCGCGGCGTGACGCATCACATGATACTCGATCTGGATGCCGTTGCCGCCGTGCATGTCGCGCGCCATGCGGGCGATGTCGAGCGACTTGCCGCAATTGTTGCGCTTGACGATCGAGATCATCTCCGGGGCCATCTTGCCCTCGTCCATCAGACGGCCGACGCGCAACGAGGCCTGCAGGCCGAGCGCGATCTCGGTCTCCATGTCGGCGAGCTTCTTCTGCACCAGCTGGGTGGCGGCGAGCGGCCGGCCGAACTGCTTGCGGTCGAGCGTGTACTGGCGCGCGCGGTGCATGCAGTCCTCGGCGGCGCCGAGCGCGCCCCATGAGATGCCGTAGCGGGCGCGGTTGAGGCAGCCGAACGGGCCCTTCAGGCCGGAGACGTTGGGCAGCAGCGCGCTTTCCGGCACCACGACGCTGTCGAGCACGATCTCGCCGGTGATCGAGGCACGCAGCGAGAGCTTGCCGCCGACCTTCGGCGCCGACAGGCCCTTCATGCCCTTCTCGAGGATGAAGCCGCGGATCTGGTTGTCATGCGCGGCCGACTTGGCCCACACCACGAACACGTCGGCGATCGGCGCATTCGATATCCACATCTTGGAGCCGTTCAGCTTGTAGCCGTCGGCCACCTTCTCGGCGCGGGTCTTCATGCCGCCGGGATCGGAACCGGCATCCGGCTCGGTCAGGCCGAAGCAGCCGACCCATTCGCCGGTCGCGAGCTTCGGGAGATATTTCTTGCGCTGGTTCTCGTCGCCATAGGCGTAGATCGGATACATCACCAGCGACGACTGCACCGAGTTCATCGAGCGATAGCCGCTATCGACGCGCTCGATCTCGCGCGCCACCAGGCCGTAGGCCACGTAGCTCGCATTGGCGCAGCCATATTCCTCGGGCAGCGTCACGCCGATCAGGCCGAGCTCACCCATCTCGTTGAAGATCTCGCGGTCGGTCTTCTCTTCCAGATAGGCCTTGGTGACCCGCGGCAACAGTTTGTCCTGCGCATAGGCCCGCGCGGTGTCGCGGATCAGGCGCTCGTCTTCGGTGAGTTGGTCGTCGAGCAGGAACGGATCATCCCACTGGAAGCTGGCGGCAGCCGGCTTGTCCTTGGACTGGGGGCGCACGCTCATGAAACATCCTTTCGTATCGTCACTCGGAATTTGGCGGATAAATTAAAGCGCTATGCTGCGAAGCGCAATTGAATTGGGATCATTGTCATTCCGGGGCGATGCGTAGCATCGAACCCGGAATCTCGAGATTCCGGGTTCGCTCCCTACGGTCGCGCCCGGAATGACGATGGTCAGCAGTCCAGCCTCTCGTTCGACACGATCTCGATGCCGAAACCGGACAAACCCTTGTAGTCGTGCACCGAAGAGGTCAGATGCCGGATCGAGGTGATGCCGAGATCGCGCAGGATCTGTGCGCCGACACCGACCTCGCGCCACTGCTTGTTGCGATCGGCCTCCGCCGATTTCTGCTCGCTCACCGGCTGGACCGGAACACCGGCGGCACCATCGCGCAGATAGACCAGCACGCCGCGGCCGGCAGCCTTGAAGTGCCGCAATACGGCTTCCATCCGCGCCGGCCCGGTGAAGAGGTCGGTCACGATATTAGGCTTGTGCAGCCGGGTCAGCACGTCCCGGCCGTCGCCGATGCCGTTGTAGACGAATGCGGCGTGCATGATCTCGTCGAACGGCGAGCGATAGGCATAGCCCTGCAGCGGGCCGATCGGGCTTTCGGTGGTGAAGGTCGCGACCCGCTCGATCAGCTTCTCGCGCGCCTGGCGATAGGCGATCATGTCCGCGATCGTGACATGCTTGAGCTTGTGGGCGGCGGCGAATTTCGCGACCTGCTCGCCCTTCATCACGGTTCCATCGTCGTTCATCAGCTCGCTGATGACGCCGACCGGCGGCAGGCCGGAGAGCCGGCACAGATCGACCGCGGCCTCGGTGTGACCGGAGCGCAGCAGCACGCCGCCGTCGCGCGCGATCAGCGGGAAGATGTGGCCGGGGCGCGCGAAATCGTTGGCGCCGGCATTGGGATTGGCGAGCGCGCGGCAGCAGGAGGCGCGTTCGTCGGCCGAGATGCCGGTGCCGCCATCGGGCTTGTAGTCGATCGAAACGGTGAAGGCCGTGGTGTGGTTGGACTCGTTATGCGCCACCATCGGGTCTAGCCGCAGGCGGCGGGCGTCCTCGGTGGTGATCGGCGCGCACACGATGCCGGAGGTGTGGCGGATGATGAAGGCCATCTTTTCCGCCGTGCAGAACGACGCCGCGACGATCAAATCGCCCTCGCCTTCCCGATCATCATCGTCGGTGACGACGACGAGTTCACCCTTCGCAAAGGCTTGCAGCACTTCCTGGATCGTATCGGCCATTGTCCTGACATCTCGCTTTATGCAGGCAGTGGATTAGCCGGGTTCCGATGTCAGCGCCAGTATCATTATGCAACCCGCCATGCGTCCGGCAGGCATACCAGCAGGTGACAAGCACCGTGCCCCCCTTGCTCGAGCATGATCTTGTCGGAAAACCGGTGCCCACTTTTCCGGATCATGCTCGCCTACGGCAGCACCTCGCGCCGGTCACTGAGCTGGGCGTCCAGCTCGGCGCGCTTGTCGTCGAGCAGGCCGGCGTCGGCGGCCTCGATCACCGAATAGAGCTCGCCGGCGTCGCTGAGCCGGGTCACCGTGACGTAGTCGGCACCGGCGGCGTAGAGATCGTCGACGCCGGTCAGGAGATCGGCGGTGGCAACAACCTTCGCGGTCGGATTCAGGGCGCGGACGTGGCGCACCAGTTTCTCATTGTCGGCGCCGACCAGGAGGAAATCCGGTACGCTCAGGATGATGATCTCGGCCTTGCCGATGCCGGCATGAACCAGCGTGTCGACATTGCTGATGTCGCCATAGATCACGTGCATGCCGCGGTCGGTCAGCGTGCGGAACACCAGCGGGTTGAAGTCGATCACACTGATCTGCTCGAGCAGCGACTGGTTCTGCCGCTCGATCTGGCTGATCAGCGCGCTCGCGGCACGGAAAAAGCCGAGGATGACGATGCGGCGGATCTCGCCATGTCCCTCCTCCTGCCCGGACCCGCCACTGCCCTCGCGTCGATGGTCGAGATCACGCAGCCCGATCCGCTTCAACGGACCGATCAGGCCTCGCACGATCTGATCGCTGCGGGCCATCGCGAAGGTCGAGAGCACCGCCAGCACCACGAAAGCGAACGAAACCGCATTCGCGGTTTCGGTCCCGATATGGTTGGCGGCGACGCCGGTCTGGATCACCACCAGCGAGAACTCGGAAATCTGCGCCAGATTGATCGCCGGCAGCAGGCTGGCGCGCAGGCCCTGTTTCATCAGATAGAGCGGTGTGAACGTCGTGACCAGGCGGCTCACCACCGTGAAGGCCGCGATCACAAGCGCGAGCCAGATCACCTGCAAGCCCGGGATCGGGATCGTCATGCCGAGCGCGACGAAGAACAGTGTGATGAAGAAATCCCTGAGCGTCGTGACCTTGGCGGTGACGTCGAGCGCGTAGGGAAAGGTCGAGATCGAGACGCCGGCGACCAGCGAGCCCATCTCGCGCGACAGATGCAGCCGCTCGGCGATCTCGCCGATCAGGAAGCACCAGGCGAGCGCACCGAGCAGCACGAGCTCGGGCCGGCGCGCGATCTGATGGAACAGCCGCGGCAGCACGTAACGACTGAGCACCAGCGCGGTCGCGACCAGCACCGCGACGCGGGCGATCGACAGCAGCACGACGCCGATCTGCAGATTGTCGAGGCTCGGCTGCACCGCCAGGAACAGGATCGCGAAGATATCCTGCAGCACCAGCACGCCGAGTGTGATGCGGCCCGGCAGCGTGTCCAGCTCGCGCTTCTCGTAGAGCACCTTGACGATGATGACGGTCGAGGACAGCGCGCAGGCGACGCAGAGATAGACCGCATCGAACTTGCCGCCGCCGATCGCAAGGCCTATTCCGGCAAAGAACGCCACGCCGATCAGGCAGCCGCCGATCAGCTCGCCGGCGCCGGCGAACAGGATGACCTTGCCGGCACGGATGATCTTCTTGAGGTCGATCTCCAGGCCGATCATGAACAGCATGAAGATCAGGCCGAGCTCGGAGATGACGCTGATCGATTCCTGGGACTTGACCCAGCCCATGCCGAATGGACCAATGAAAAAGCCGGCGATAAGGTAGGCCAGTATCAGCGGTTGCCGGGAGAAATGGGCGAGCAGCCCAATCCCCCAGGCAAACAGGATACAGAGCGTGATATCGCGAATCAGTTCATGCATGCGTCAAAGACTTCCTGTTGCCGCAACCTAGAGGGCCGGGCGTGAGGATCAACCGAGCAATGTGTCACATCCGCGCAGGCGGCATTTTTCTGGCAGTTCTGCTCTGCCTGCTCACCGTGCGCATGACGGAGGCGCTAGCACAATCCTCCGGAAGTATTGAACAAAATTTTGCGAACTCGCTGACCGCGGTGCCATCGGAAGGCCTCACGGCATCCGGTGCATTCTACGTGCCGGTGTATTCCAGCGTGTCGATGAGCCAGGGCAAGCTCAGGGCCGATTTCTCGGTGACGCTGAGCGTGCACAACGCCTCCGAGACGAGGCCGCTGGTGCTGAAGCGGATCGCCTATTTCGACACATCAGGCAAGATGGTGGAGAGCTACCTCAAATCGCCGGTCGCGCTAAAACCGTTTGCGACCGTCGAGGTCTCGATCGCCACGACCGATACCCGCGGCGGCACCGGCGCGAATTTCGTGGTCGATTGGGCGGCCGCCGGCGAGATAGCGGAACCGGCGGTCGAGGCATTGATGGTCGGCAGCGTCGGCGCCGGGCACTATGCATTCATCAGCCAGGGCCGCCCGATCCGGCTGACCGGCAAGAACTGATTTCACAGAGGGCTCCTCCCACGGGCCTTCTCAACGACAACAACACGGAGCGAAACGTCCATGTCCACCTCAGCCCAGTTCGACTTTGCACCGCTGCTTCCGGCCGGCCTGCCTGCGCCGGCCGCGCGCTGGACCGGGCTTGCCAAATACAGCTTCGTCGGCGGCAACAACGATCCCGACCAGGTCCCGGTCGACGGGCTGCTGGAGGCGGTCAACGCCGTGCTGAAGCGCGAGGGCAGGAATCTCGCGACCTACAACCTCGCGCACGGGCCGCAGGGCTATCTGCCGCTCCGCCAGTTCCTGACCGAGAAGCTGAAGCGCGACGCCGGGATTGCCTGCACCCCGGACGAGATCATGATCGTCTCCGGCTCGCTGCAGGCGCTTGACCTGGTCAATCACACCTTACTTGCCAAGGGCGACACGGTGCTGATCGAGCAGGAGACCTATCAGGGCTCGCTGAACCGCCTGACGCGGCTTGGCGTCAACGCGGTCGGCGTTCCCCTTGATGGCAACGGCATAAGGATCGATGCGCTGGCCGCAGCGCTCGCCGATCACAAGCGGCGCGGCATCACTCCGAAATACATCTACACCATCCCGACCGTGCAGAACCCGACCGGCTCGATCCTCCCCGAAAGCCGCCGCGCCGAGATGCTGAAGCTGTCGAAGGAATACGGCGTGCCGATCTTCGAGGACGATTGCTATGCCGATCTGATCTGGAACGGTGAACGGCCGCCCGCGATCTATGCGATGAGCAAGCATGGCGGCGTGATCCATATCGGCTCGTTCTCGAAGTCGATCGCACCGGCGCTACGGGTCGGCTTCATCGTCGCACCCTGGGAAATCATGTCGCGGATGCTGCCGCTGAAGACCGACGCCGGCTCCGGCGCGCTGGAGCAGATGGTGCTCTCGGAATATTGCGCGCCGCATTTTGCGACCCACGTGCCGCGGCTGACCCGTGGCCTGCGCGCCAAGCTCGACACGCTGATGGAGGCGCTGAACGAGCAGTTCGGCACGTCGGCCGAATTCGAGGCGCCGAAGGGCGGCATCTTCCTCTGGGTCAAGCTGCCCGACAATGTCGACACCATGAAGCTCTACCAGGCAGCGCTTGCCGCCGGGGTCTCGATCAATCCGGGACCGGAATGGTCGACCAGCAAGGCGCATTCCGGCAGCCGGCTCCGCCTCTGCTTCGCCAGCCCCTCACACGAGCAGATCCGCGAAGGCGTCGCGGTGCTGGCCGAAGTGTGCCGCAAGGAGTTCGGCGTGCCCGCGCGCAGCAGCAATGTGGAGAAGCGCGGCTAGCGATCGTTTCGCCGAGAGATGGATTGCTTCGTCGCTTCGCTCCTCGCAATGACGGCTGGTTATGTCGTCATTGCGAGCGGAGCGAAGCAATCCATCCTTCCGTTTGCGCCTACCGCACCGAAAACGGCGCCTGATAGGGCCGGCCGAACGGCACGCCGTTGACCACGGTCTGCACCGGCTTCAGCTGCAGATTGCCGTCGCGTTTGTTGTTGCGGGTGTCGACGAAGGTGACCGGGCCTTCGATGAGGTCCATGATCGCGACGTCGCCGGGTGCGCCGCGCTGCAGCGTGCCGATCTTAGGCGTCCGGTTGATGATCCGCGCCGGCACCGAGGTCGCCATCGCCACCACCTGATCCAGCGAGGAGCCCATCGCCAGGAATTTGCTCATCACGTTGGGCAGGAACGGGATGCCGGCCGAATTGCCGGAGAAGACGTGGATATCGGAGGAGATCGTATCGGGCGTGCAGCCGGCGGGGATCGCGATCTCGGCCACCGTGAAATCGAAGCTGCCGCCGCCATGGCCGACATCGAACAGCACGCCGCGCTGCTTGGCCGCAAGCGCCGCCGGCAGCAGCTTGCCGTCCTGCACGATATTGGTGAAGGCGCCGGACATGTTCGGCGCGCCGGAATAGGCATGGGTGAGGATATCGCCCGGCCGCAGCAGATCGAGGATGTCGGACATCAACTCCCTGGTCTCGACGCCGCCGATATGCACCATCATCCGCGCCGGCCAGCCGCACATCTCGCAAGCCTGGATGCCGCGCTTCAGCGGCTCGATGCCATGCTTGAAGATGACGTTCTCCGACATCCGCACCTTGACCCCGATCAGGAAGTCAGGGTTCTCGGCGAGCGCCATGGCGCAGGCTTCGACCTGGGCGTTGTCGATGTTGTAGAGCTCAGCCACCGGGAACGCCGACAGGCCGTTGTTGGCGATATGGAGGAAGGCGTAGATCCGGGTCCGCGACTGCGCCACGATGAAGCGGCGCAGCGCAGCGAGATTGTTGACGCCGGCATCGCCGGCCGAGACGACGGTCGTGGTGCCCTGGAATTGCACCAACTCGTCGGCGGGAATGCCGATCGCCGATCCGTATGGGTAGACGTGGCAGTGCAGATCGACGAGGCCCGGCATCACCAGCTTGCCCGACGCGTCGATGGTCTTGCTGGCGCGCGCGGCAGGGATCTCGTCCTCGATCGCCTCGATCAGGCCCCAGCGGATGCCGATGTCGCGCTTTCCGCGCAGCGACTGGCTGGGATCGATCACGTCGCCGCTCTTGATCACGAGATCGAACTTGTCGTCCGGCCCCATCGCCGCAGCGGCCGGCCCTGCGATGACCGCAGCAGCGGCCGATCCCGTACCCTTCAAAAAGTCCCGGCGTGAAAATTTGCTCACAACGTCCCCCCGAACATTGATTTTATGGCGCAATGATGCGTCGGACGCAGTGGTTAGGCAAGACCACCGAAAGACACTGTCACGCTCACGCATCGGTTGTGCAGCGAACGCAAGGCGAGCGTTGTGATGGGACCGTTGCTGAACAGGTGTTCAGGAAACTCCCCCGGTTCCGCAGGAACGTTTCGATGCCTGCACGGTTGCCTCCTCGCATCATTTGAGGAGGATGAGATGAAAAAGATTGGTTTTGTTCTTGCGGCGATTGGTACGCTTGCAGTGGCCGTTCCGTCGATCGCGAGCGCCGAGACCGTCGTGATCAAGCGCGGCGGCCATCACCACTGGGATCGTGGCTGGGGCGCGCGCGCCGAGATGCGCCATGACCGTGGCTGGCATCGCGGCTGGCACCATGACCATGACCGCGCGATGGTGATCAGGCGGGATCGTTACTAAGTACCGGCATCTACGAAAGACTAACACAACGGAAAATGGCTCCTCGCGGAGCCATTTTCTTGTTCTACGTGCTTGTCGGGTGCTCGCAGAACTCAGTCCCACGCCGGAGCAAAACCCGGATTGACGCAGCGCATGTCCTTGCGCAGCGCACCGATCGCCTTGCGGTCGTCGTCGTCGAGCTTGACCTTCAGCGCATCGAGATTGGCCTTCTGGCTTTCGGCGCGCGAGGCTTTCGGGATCGCCGCAACGCCGTCCTGGTCGAGCAGCCATTTCAGCGCCACCTGCGCTGCGGTCGCGCCATGCTTGCTGCCGATTTTCGCCAGCGTCTCGTCGGTCGCGAAACGGCCCTGCGCCAGCGGACAATAGGCCACCAGCGGTATCGATTTCGCGGCGAGATATTTCCGCACCGGGGTCTGGTCCAGCATCGCGTGATATTCGATCTGGTTGCAGGCGATCGGGGCCTTGATGTCCTCGACCACGGTCTTGAGCAGCGCGGTGGTGAAATTCGCGACGCCGATCGCGCGGGTGCGGCCTTCCTCCTTCAGCTTCATCAACGTCTCGAACACGGCAGGCAGCTTCATATTCCGCGATGGCCAGTGCACCAGATAGAGGTCGACGTGATCGAGCCGCAGCTTGTTCAAGCTGGCGTCGAACGCGTTCCGGATCGCATCCGGCGCCAAATTCTCGTGCCAGACCTTGGAGGTCACATGCAGGTCCTTGCGCGCGACCTTCGAGTCCGCGATCGCGGCCCCGATCGCCTCCTCATTGCCGTACATCTCGGCGGTGTCGATATGGCGGTAACCGAGCCCGAGCGCGCTCTCGACCGCCGCGCGGCAGGCATCGCCCTGCATGCGGAAGGTGCCGAGCCCGAGCTGCGGCAGGCTGATGCCCTGTGTCTGCAGATTGTCCATGGATAACTCCTGACGCGTGGGACGCCGATGTCATCGACGACGTCACGCCAGCAAATCGTCTGGTGGGAATGAAATTGGCAGAACTGCCAACACGCAGTCTGCCCGCAAACCGGCCCTTCGGGCAAGGCGCCCGCAATCAAGATGTCGCGACGAGTCCTGGTTTGACGCGTTTTCTTCACGCGAACCGGGACTCCACTTCGCTCGAAAACGCTATGGCTTAGATATGTTCCGCCATGATCTGGCCGGGCCGCGCATCCGGCCGCGGCTCGATGTCGACCGACCAGAGATCGTGGTTGTCGACGTCCTTCAACGTCACCGTCATCACGCCGGTCTTGCCGTCGATGTCGACGCGGCCGAAGAATTGCAGGCCGAAACACGGCGCGAGATTGTCGCCCTGCTCGGCCGAGCAGCCCTTCTGGTACATAGCCTTCGGGCCAAAGGTGTTGTCGAGCTCGCCCGGCGACCAGGTGCCGGCATGCAACGGACCGGAGACGAATTCCCAGAACGGCTCGAACTCCTGGAACACCGCGCGGTTCGGATCATAGTGATGCGCGGCGGTGTAGTGCATGTCGGCGGTGAGCCACACCGTGTTGCGGACGCCGGCGCGCTTCATGAAGGACAGCAAATCGGCGATCTCGTGCTCGCGCCGTTCCGGCGGCCCGTCGCCGAGCGCGACCGCATCCAGGCTGACAAGGCCGATCGGCAGATCCGCGGCGATCACCTTCCAGACAGCATCCGACGCCGCCAGCTCCCGCTTCAGCCAGGCGAGCTGGCTCTCGCCGAGGATGCAGGCCTGATCCGGATCGCCCTGCTTGTTCCAGCTGGAATCGCGGTAGGAGCGCATGTCGATGATGAAGACGTCGAGCAGCGGCCCGTATGCGATCTTGCGGTAGACCCGGCCGTCGCGCTCCGGCATCAGCCGCATCGGCATGAATTCGTGGAAGGCACCGCGCGCCCGCGCTACCAGGCGCGAGGTGCCGTCCGCGTCATAGCCGGTCGCGTCAGCGGTGCCGAGCGGCGACCAGTCGTCGGCCACTTCGTGGTCGTCCCATTGCGCGAACATCGGGACCTCGGCATGGAAGGCGCGAAAATTCTCGTCGAGCCAGTTGTATTTGTAGTTGCCGCGAAACTGCTCAAGAGTCTGCGCGACGACGGATTTCTCCTCGGTGACGATGTTGCGCCAGACCTCGCCGTTCGGCAGCGTCTGCTCCGACGGCACCGTGCAATCCGCATAGATGTGATCGCCGGAATGGATGAAGAAATCCGGCCGCTCGTTCAGCATGGTGCGATAGCTGCGCAAGCCACCGCGCGCGGGGTCGATGCCCCAACCCTGCCCGACCACGTCGCCGGACCAGACGAACGAGACCGAGCGGCGGTCGGCCGGCGCGGTGCGGAAATGCCCAATGCGGCTTTCGCCGGCGACGCCGTCGCGGTCCTCGAAGCGAACCCGATAGAACAAGTCCTGTCCCGGCGGCAGGCCATCGAGCAGCAGCTTGGCGGTGAAGTCGCGCTCGGGCAGCGCATCGGCGGATGGTGGCGAAGCTATCGACGCCTGCGCATTCGATGTGCATCCGTGCGGCGCGATCGGCGCGGGCCCAGATCACAGCGGAATCGCTGGCAACGTCGCCGGACTGGATGCCCGCGATCGCGGGACGATCCGCGGCGCGGCTCAGGTAGGGCCTTGCCAGCGCGCCCAATCCTGCCAGCGCGGCCGTGGACGCCGAGCGCACCAGAAGCTGACGCCTCGTGAGGCCTCGCCCCCTCGCGGAGATCGCTGTCGGCATCGAACAACCTTCGTCGAATCGCAACGAAGGTTTTGCCTGCGCCGTTTGACTCCGCCCTTACGATTTCTTGACTCTGTGCCGACGGTTTTGCGACGGCGGGATGACTCGAGGGAGATGGAGATCTTAACGGTGTCGTCAGGCGCCATGCGCGCAAACTGGCGTGAGATCGCCGAACCGCTTCACCGCTGCCAGTTGCAGATGCCGCCGGTGCGGCACGGCCAGGTCTGGATCCTGGTGTCGCGGGCTTCCGCATCGAGCGGGTTCGTGTGTCGCCGCGCCAGCTTGGCGCGGGCCGGAACCTGCGTCGCTGCGCGCTTCGGCTCACGCGGCGCCGTCACCTTGGCCGTCCGCGCAGCCATCTGCGGCTCGACTTTCGGCTGATCGACCTGCGGCTCGACATTGGCGTGCTGATCCGGGCTGCGATCGGTCTTCGCCTCGACCGGAATCGGCGCGAACTGCGCCGGCGGGCCGAGCGGCTTCGGCGACAGCACGGCCTTGGAGAGGTCGAGGCTGAAGAACTCGCTTGGACGATAGTCGTCAGCAAACGCCACGCCACCCAACGCCAGGTACGCGGTGCAAACAGTTGCAACAAAAGCGCTTTTCAGGACCATCAACGGGCCTCCTGAAATCACTCGAACAGAACAGCCGTTATGTAGGGGCCCGGCCGCGCGAATCCAGCCGCGGCTCGCAGGCAGGGTTACCGGTCAACCAAGGCGGCCGAGGAAAGTTCCGCCGCCCACCCGCCTGAAGCCCCGTTCCAATGGGATCGGAACGGGGAAAACGCTCTGCCCTACTCCGCTGCCTGCGCCAGCGGCTGGCCGATCGCACGCTCCAGCCGCGCACATTCGGTGCGGTAACGGGCGACGTTGCCTTCCTTGATGTGGCCGTAGCCGCGCACGAGGTCGGCTACCTTCGCCAGCGCCACCAGGCGCGGCAAATCGAGCGGCTTCTTGCCGTCGAGGTGACGCAGGATCATTGTCGAGTAATCCACCGGCAGCGCGCGCTCCATCTTGCGCTCGGCGGTATAGCCGAAGATGTCGAACGCGGTGCCGCGCAGGCCCTTCAGCCCCGCCAGCAGGCCGAACGCCTTGAAGATCCACGGCCCGAACTCGCGCTTCTGCAACCGCCCGGTGACGGGATCGCGCTGCGCCAGCAGTGGCGGCGCCAGCAGGACCTTCAGACCGGAATTGCCCTCGAACTGCTCCTTCAACGCCTTGCTGAACTCGCCGTCGGAATAGAGCCTCGCGACTTCGTATTCGTCCTTGTAGGCCATCAGCTTGAACAGACCCTTTGCAAAGGCCTCGGTCAGGTCCTGCGAGCCCGGCGCTGCGGCAGCCTCGGCGGAGCGGACGCGCGCGACGTCGTCGAGATAGCGCTTGGCGTAGGCCGCGTCCTGGTAGTCGGTGAGGAACTTGGCGCGGAACGCGATCGCCTCATCCAGCGTCTTCTTCGCCGGCGCTGCGCCTGCATTCTTGAAGCGCGCGGCGCTGACCACGCGCTGCAGATCGTGCGCGGCGAGCCGGCCCCACGAGAACGCGGTCTTATTCATCTCGATCGCCGCGCCGTTGAGCTCGATCGCCTTCAGGATGGCCTCGAGCGACAGCGGGATCGCGCCGCGCTGGAACGCAAAGCCGAGCATGAAGGCATTGGTTGCGATGCTGTCGCCCATCAGCGCGGTGGCAAGCCCGGTGGCATCGAGGATGTCGAGATCATCCGGTCGCACCGCGCCGTTCAGCGCATCGCGCATCGAGCTGGCTTCAAAGTCGATATCGGGATCGATCACGAAGCTCGCGGTCGGCAGCAGGTCGGCGTTGACGACGGCGCGAGTGATGCCGCGCTCGGCGCGGCTCAGCGCTGGCATGCTGGTGGCAACGACGAGGTCGCAGCCGAGGTTCAGATTGGCATTGCCGGGCGCGATGCGGACCGTGGTCAGCATGTCGGACGTGGGCGCAAGCCGGACATGGCTCATGACCGCGCCGTTCTTCTGCGACAGGCCGGTGAAGTCGAGCGTCGAGCAGGCGAGCCCCTCGACATGCGCGGCCATGCCGAGCAGCGCGCCGATGGTGATGACGCCGGTGCCCCCGATGCCGGTGATCAGGATGTTGTAGGGGCTGCTCAACGCGGCCGCGGGCGGCTTCGGCAGGTCGGCGAACAGCGCCTTGGGATCGGCGGCGGTGCGGTCGGCCTTGCGCAGCTTGGGATCCTGCACCATCACGAAGCTCGGGCAGAAGCCCTCGATGCAGGAGAAATCCTTGTTGCAGTTCGACTGGTCAATGCGGCGCTTGCGGCCGAGCTCGGTTTCCAGCGGCTGCACCGAGACGCAGTTCGACGCCACCGAGCAGTCGCCGCAGCCTTCGCAGACGCGCTCATTGATGAAGACGCGCTTGGCCGGATCAGGAAACAGCCCGCGCTTGCGGCGACGGCGCTTCTCGGCGGCGCAGGTCTGGTCGTAGATCAGGACGGTGAGGCCCTCGATCTCGCGCAAGGTGCGCTGCACGGCGTCGAGCTCGCGGCGATGATGGATGGTGGCGCCGGACGGGAATTAATTGGCGGGATATTTGTCGGGATCGTCGGAGACGATTGCGAGTTTCTTGGTGCCCTCGGCCGCGACCTGGTGCGCGATCTGCGCCACCGTGAAGCCGCCTTCGGCAGGCTGGCCGCCGGTCATCGCGACCGCGTCGTTGTAGAGGATCTTGTAGGTGATGTTGACGCCGGCAGCGGCAGCGGCACGTAGAGCCAGAAGGCCGGAATGCGTATAGGTGCCGTCGCCGAGATTCTGGAACACGTGCTGTTCGCTGGTGAACGGCGCCTGCCCGATCCAGCTCACGCCCTCCGCGCCCATATGCGAGATGGTCTGGGTGTTGCGGTTCGGTACCGACAACGCCATGCCGTGACAGCCGATGCCGGCCATCGCGCGGCTGCCTTCCGGAATCTTGGTCGACGAGTTGTGCGGGCAGCCCGAGCAGAAATACGGCGTGCGTTGCAGCTTCGTGGTGCCGGTGCCCTCGGCCGGGCGATCGAACGCCTCGAGTTTGGCCAGCCGCTGCTCCAGCAGCGGGCTGCGGTGGCCGAGCTTGCGCAGCCGCGCGACGACGGCGGCCGCCACCATGGTCGGCGTCAGCTCGCCCTCGCTCGGCAGCAGCGGCGCGCCGCTCTCGTCGCGCTTGCCGACCACCGACGGACGCTTCGACGCGTCCATGTTGTAGAGGATGCGGACCAGCTGATCCTCGATGAAGCCGCGCTTCTCCTCGACGACCAGCACGTCCTGCAGGCCTTCGGCAAAGTCGCGCGCGCCGCGTGCTTCCAGCGGCCAGGTCAGCGCCACCTTGTAGATGCGCAGACCCAGCGCCTGCGCGTCGGCATCGGTGATGCCGAGATCGGCGAGCGCCTGGCGCAGATCGAGATAGGCCTTGCCGGTCGCCATGATGCCGAGCCGCGCCGGCTTCGAATCCAGCACGATGCGGTCGAACCGGTTGGCGCGGGCGAAGGCCGCGACCGCCTCCATCTTGGGCCCGTGCAGCCTGCGCTCGGCCTCCAGCGGCGGATCCGGCCAGCGGATCGACAGCCCGCCGGGCGGCATCTCGAAATCGTCGGGCATGATGATCTTGATGCGATCGGGATCGCTGACGATCGAGGCCGAGCTTTCGACGGTCTCCGAGATCGCCTTGAAGCCGACCCAGCAACTGGAATAGCGCGACAGCGCAAAGCCGAGGATGCCGAGGTCGAGATAGTCCTGCAGCGTCGCCGGATTGACCACCGGCATCAGCGCCGAGGCGAACACCTGCTCGCTCTGATGCGCCAGAGTGGAGGACTGGCAGCCATGGTCGTCGCCGGCGAGCGCAATCACGCCACCATTCGGCGAGGTGCCGGCGGAATTGGCGTGCTTGAGCGCGTCGAGCGAGCGGTCGACGCCGGGACCCTTGCCGTACCAGATCCCGAACACGCCATCGACCTTGGCCCCGGGGAACATGCCGACCTGCTGGCTGCCCCACACCGCGGTTGCCGCCAGGTCCTCGTTGAGGCCGGGAACGAAGGCGATGTCGTGCTCTTTCAGAAAGGATTTCGCCCGCCACAGCGCGTGGTCATACATGCCGAGCGGCGAGCCTCGGTAACCGGAGATGAAACCCGCGGTGTTCAGCCCGTGCGCACGGTCGCGTTCGCGCTGCAACATCGGCAATCGGACCAGAGCCTGGGTACCGGAGAGGAAGATTCGTTTCGTGTCCAACCGGTACTTGTCGTCCAGTCCAACTTCCATCAACGCCATCAGTTTCAGGCTCCCCGCCGATCAGGTCACGCCGGTCCGAACCGGTCTCATTGTCTTGCCCATGATCATGCATCAGCATGCACTGATTTTGTTATGCATGAACAGCCCCGTTCCATGGCCACAGCACATATCTCATGTTGCGTATCCGAGGCTTGCCGAACCCCGGCATCTTTGGAACGGTGGCCCGCAAAGGGAGACCAAGGATGATTAAAGTCGAATCCGCGTTCACGACGGAAATCGTGGAGAATGGCAATTTGCTGGTGGGTCCCTGGCGCAGCCCGAAGCAAATGCTACAGGCCCAGACCTACGACTCCCACGCCTCGATCCATGACGATGCAACCGCGCAGAAGCTCGGCTTCCGCGGCGGCACGATCGAGGGACCGACCCATTTCAGCCAGTTCGCGCCGCTGTGCGAGCGGATCTGGGGCCGCGCCTGGTTCATGACCGGATGCCTGTCCGCGCACTACCGCAATCCGGTGTTCGAGGGCGAAGAGGTGCAGGCCCAGATCGAGAAGCCGAAGCCGGGCCAAACCGTTTGCACGATCGGGATGATCAAGCGCGACGGCACCGAGATCCTGCGCGGCACCGCCTCGATCGACGGCGACGGCACCGAGACCGCGCTGAGCCACCGACTCGGCGAATTGAAGCCTCTGACCGATCCGGTGATCCTCGCCGACATCAAGGTCGGCATGAAGACGCCCCGGCAGGCGATCAAGATGGATTTCGACCAGAACATGGGCGATCTCTATCCGTTCTCGCTGGCCGACAAGCTCAAGGTGATCACCGAGCCTTCGGACTATTATTCGCTGGAGTACAATCCCTGGGGCCGCGCCATCATCCCGATGGAGATGCTGAGCGTGCTGTTCCAGTACCGCGCGCGCGAGGACCGGCTGCCGGTCCGCGGCCCGGCCGTCGGGCTGTTCGCCGATCAGGAGATCCGGCTTGTGCGCGGGCCGCTGTTCCCGGGAGAGACCTATTGGGTCGAGCGCGAGGTCGTCGCGCTCTCGGGCAGCAAGCGCACCGAGAGCATGTGGGTGCGCTCGACCGTGTTCGATGCCGACAACGCCGTGGTCGCGACCATGCTGCTCAACGGCGCCAGCATGAAGGACTCCTACGCCAACTACGAGCGTGAGCACAAAACGCTTTACGGCTGAAGCTACAGCCGCCCCCTTCCGCAAGCCGCCGAACCAAGGACAACAACAATGGCCCGCCTGCCCTATCTCGAAGCCGATCAGGTCGCCCCCGAATATCGCGACATGCTCAAGCGCAACACCAATTTGCACAAGCTGCTGGTGAACTCGCCCGACATGGCGCGCGCCTTCAACGGCATCGGCGGCTACATCCGTTTCAAGAGCAAGCTCGACCCGCGGCTGCGCGAGCTCGCGATCCTGCAGGTCGGCTGGCTCGAGAAGTCGGAATACGAGTTCACCCACCATGTGAAGATCGGCAAGGAGTTCGGCGTCACCGACGAGGACATCCAGGGCCTGATCGCGGAAGCCTCTGGCGAGCCGTCGAAGCTCGAGCCGCTGGCGAAGGCGATCCTCAGGGGTGCCCGCGAGATGGTGCGCGAGCTTGCGATGTCGGAGGCGACCTTCGCCAAGATCAAGCGAGAGCTGTCCGACGAGCACATGACCGATCTGGTGCTGACCATCGCGTTCTACTGCGCCGTGGTGCGCGTGCTCGCCACCATGCAGATCGACAACGAACCAACCTACAAAGAGGTACTGCAGCAGTACCCGATCCCGGGAGTGAAGTGACATGCGCCTTAAAGATCGCGTCGCCATCGTCGTCGGCGCCGGCCAGAGCCCCGGCGAGGGCATCGGCAACGGCCGCGCCACCGCGCTGACCTTCGCGCGCGAAGGCGCCAAGGTGCTGTGCGTCGATCACAATCTGGCATCGGCGCAGGAAACCGTCGACCTGATCGCAGCCAACGGCGGCACCTCGGTCGCTTTCAAGGCCGACGTCACCAAGAATGCCGACATCAAGGCGATGGTGGCGGATGCGCATGGCCGCTGGGGCAGCGTCGATATCCTGCACAACAATGTCGGCGTCAGCCTGTCCGGCGGCGACGCCGAGCTGCTCGATATCACCGAGGAAGCGTTCGACCGCTGCGTGGCGATCAACCTGAAGAGCTGCATCCTGGCCGCCAAGCATGTGATCCCGATCATGCGCCAGCAGCAGCGCGGCTCGATCATCAACATCTCGTCGATGGCCGCGATCACGACCTATCCTTATGTCGCCTACAAGGCGACCAAGTCGGCGATGATCGCCTTCACCGAACAGCTCGCCTACCAGAATGCGCAATATGGCATTCGCGCCAACGTGATCCTGCCGGGGTTGATGAACACGCCGATGGCGGTGGACACGCGCGCACGCGAGTTCAAGAAGAGCCGCGCCGAGGTCGAGGCCGAGCGCGACAGCAAGGTGCCGCTGCGTCACAAGATGGGCACCGGCTGGGACGTCGCCAATGCCGCGCTGTTCCTCGCCTCGGATGAGGCGAATTTCGTCACCGGTGTGACGTTGCCGGTCGACGGCGGCGCCAGCGTGCGGCGCGGTTAACGGATGGCGAGGAATCCGGCAGGTTAATCCTGCTGATTAACCTGTGTGACGATGTGCGATTAATCACTGTGACGGCATCACGTGGCAATGCGCCACAATGATTCGAAAAAATTGAAGTATTCCAATGACACGGCGATGTGACGGCGTCTCCACATAAATCGAAATCCTGACTCGTTGTGGTCGCACCAAATTCATCTGCGCTCTGTATCCCGCACGCCAAGAACTTCTGGAGTGCCTGGACCAATGAGCGAAGAATTCGAACTCAGACCCGATCAGTGGGATGCGCTGAAAGCGTTGCGGGCTCCCGCAGCCAACCCTTCACGGCTGAACCGGTTCGCCGTCGAGAGCCTGATTACGCTCGGTTATGTCGCCGTGCGCGGCGATTCGTTTGAACTGACGCCCGCGGGCCGCAAGGTGCTGGTCCGCGGTTCGTCGCTTCTGCTGCTCGATATCGCAGCCTGATCCCTTCGAAACTGACATCAAGCTTACACACGCGGCATCATGCCGCGTGTGCTTTTCCGGGGATGGTCGCCTCGCCGTGCTGCGTCAGCGGCTTCATGCCGGTGACAGTACGCAGCAGCACATAGAACACCGGCGTCAGGAACAGGCCGAACACGGTGACGCCGATCATGCCGGAGAACACCGCGACGCCCATCGCACGCCGCATCTCCGAGCCCGCACCGCTCGACAGCACCAGCGGCAGCACGCCCATGATGAACGCCATCGACGTCATCAGGATCGGCCGCAGCCGCAGCCGGCTGGCCTCGATCGCAGCGCGGATCGGTGAGCGCCCGGCGAATTCGAGCTCACGCGCGAATTCGACGATCAGGATGGCGTTCTTGGCCGACAATCCGACCAGCACGATCAGGCCGATCTGGGTGAAGACATTGTTGTCGCCCTTCGACAGCCAGACGCCGAACATCGCCGCCAACAGGCCCATCGGCACGATCATGATGATCGAGAGCGGCAGCGCCAGGCTCTCATAGAGCGCGGCGAGCACCAGGAACACCAACAGGATCGCGAGCGGAAACACCCAGATTCCGGAATTGCCGGCGATGAACTCCTGATAGGTCAGGTCGGTCCATTCGAAGGCAAAACCCGGCGGCAGCGTTTCGGCGGCGATCCGTGTCGCCGCCTCCTGCGCCTGGCCGGACGAAAAGCCGGGCGCCGCAGCGGCGTTGATGTCCGACGACAGGAAGCCGTTGTAGCGGATGGCGCGCTCCGGACCTGCACTCTGGCGGACCTTCAGCAAGGCCGACAGCGGCACCATGTCACCGGACGACGAGCGCACCTTCAACTGCCTGATGTCGTCGGCACGCGCGCGGAACGGCGCGTCCGCCTGCACATAGACCGAATAGGTGCGGCCGAATTTGTTGAAGTCGTTGACATAGTAGGAGCCGAGATAGATCTGCAGCGTGTTGAAGACCTCCGTGACCGGCACGCCGAGCTGCAACGCCTTGGTGCGGTCGATGTCGGCGAACAGCTGCGGCACGTTGACCTGGAAGCTCGAGAACGCACCGGCGATCTCCGGCGCCTTCTGGAGCGCGCCCATGAACGCCTTGGTGGCGTCGTTCAGCGCCTCATAGCCGAGGCCGGCGCGGTCCTCGATCTGCAGCTTGAAGCCGCCGATGGTGCCGAGGCCGTTGACCGGCGGCGGCGGGAACATGGCGATGAAGGCATCCTGGATGCCGGCATATTTCTTGTTCAGCGCGGCCGCGATCGCTGGGCCGCTCAACGACGGATCCTTGCGCTCGTCGAACGGCTTCAGGGTCGAGAACACGATGCCGGCGTTGGACGAGTTGGTGAAGCCGGAGATCGACAGGCCGGGAAACGCCACCGAGCTTTCGACGCCCGGCTGGGTCAGCGCGATGTCGCTCATCTTGCGGATCACTTCCTCGGTTCGGTCGAGCGTGGCGCCGTCGGGCAGCCGCGCAAAGCCGACCAGATACTGCTTGTCCTGCCCCGGCACGAAGCCGCTCGGCACCTGCTTGAACAGCACGCCGGTCAGGCCGATCAGCAGCACATAGAGGCCGATCACCACGGCCTTGCCGTAGATCACCTTGGTGACGGTACGGCCGTAGTTCTCCGAGGACTTGGTGAAGACCTTGTTGAAGCCGCGGAAGAACCAGCCCAGCGACTTTTCCATGCCGCGGGTCAGCCAATCCTTCGGCTCGTTATGCCCCTTCAAGAGCAGCGCCGACAGCGCCGGCGACAGCGTCAGGGAGTTGATCGCCGAGATCACGGTCGAGATCGCAATCGTCAGCGCGAACTGCTTGTAGAACTGTCCAGTGAGGCCGGAGATGAAGGCGAGCGGCACGAACACCGCGATCAGCACCAGCGCGATCGCGATGATCGGGCCGGACACTTCGCGCATCGCCTGGTTGGTGGCATCGCGCGGCGACAGGCCGGATTCGATGTTGCGCTCGACGTTCTCGACCACGACGATGGCGTCGTCGACCACGATGCCGATCGCCAGCACCAGGCCGAACAGGCTGAGTGCGTTGATCGAGAAGCCGAATACATGCATCACCGCGAAGGTGCCGACGATCGACACCGGGACCGCGATCAGCGGAATGATCGAGGCGCGCCAGGTCTGCAGGAACAGGATCACGACCAGCACGACGAGCGCGATGGCCTCGAGCAGCGTGTGGATGACGGCTTCGATCGAGGATCGCACGAATTGGGTCGGATCGTAGACGATCTGATACGACACGCCTTCCGGCATGTTCTTCTTGATCTCGGCCATCGTCGCGCGGACATGGTCGGAGATCTCCAGCGCATTCGAACCCGGCGCCTGGAAGATCGGGATCGCGACCGCCTGCTTGTTGTCGAGCAGCGAGCGCAGGCCGTATTCGGAGGCGCCGAGCTCGATCCGCGCGACGTCGCGCAGCCGCACCACCTCGCCGGCCGAACCGGTCTTCACCACGATGTCGCCGAACTGTTCCTCGGTCGACAACCGTCCCTCGGCGTTGACGGAGAGCTGGAGGTCGAGGCCCTTGACGCTGGGCGAGGAGCCGACCACGCCGGCCGCGGCCTCGACGTTCTGCGCTTGGATCGCGCGCACCACGTCGCTTGCGGTCAATTTATGCTCGGCGGCCTTCTGCGGATCGACCCAGACCCGCATCGAATAGTCGCCTGCGCCATAGAGCTGGACGTCGCCGACGCCGTCGATCCGCGCCAGCCGGTCCTTGACGTTGAGCACTGCGTAGTTGCGCAGATACGTCATGTCGTAGCGGTTGTTCGGCGACAGCAGATGCACGACCATGGTAAGGTCGGGCGAGCTCTTCTTGGTGATGATGCCGAGCTGGCGCACCACAGCCGGCAGGCGCGGTTCGGCCTGCTGCACCCGGTTCTGCACCAGCTGGGTCGCCTTGTCGGGGTCGGTGCCGAGCCGGAACGTCACCGTCAGCGTCATCGCGCCGTCGGTGGTCGCCTGGCTCGACATATAGAGCATGCCCTCGACGCCGTTGATCTGCTCCTCGATCGGCGTTGCGACCGTCTCGGCGATCACCTTCGGATTGGCGCCGGGATAGGTCGCGCGCACCACGACCGACGGCGGCACCACGTCGGGGTATTCCGAAATCGGCATCGCCACCAGCGAGATCAGGCCAGCCAGGAAGATCAGGATCGATAGCACGCCGGCGAAGATCGGCCGGTCGATGAAGAATTTTGAGAGATTCATGGCTCCGCCCCCGCGTGCAGCGCCTAGCGCTGCACGACGTGCTGGTTGGTTTCAGTGGATGCCTGTTGCATGCCGCGCGCGCCCATCTCGGCGACTTCCATCTTCAGAAGTGCGCCGGGACGCACGCGCTGCAGGCCGTTGACGACGATGCGGTCGCCGGATTTCAGGCCGGCGGTGACGATCCGCAGGCCATCGACCGCGCCGCCGAGCGTGACGGAGCGGTACACCGCGCGGCTGTCGTCGCCGACCAGCATGACGAACTTCTTGTCCTGGTCGGTGCCGACCGCGCGTTCGTCGACCAGCACCAACGTCTGCTGCTGGGGTTGGCCCATGCGCACGCGGGCGAACTGGCCCGGGATCAGCCGGCCGTCTTCGTTCTTGAACACGGCACGGACGCGGATGGTGCCGCTCTGCCCATTGACCTGGTTGTCGATCAGCTGGATGTGCCCCTTGGCGCTGAGGCCGCCCGACGTCACCATGTCCACCGGAATCTGATCGAGATTGCCGCGCTTGCCGGACGCGTCCGCGATCGAGTTCAGCGCGCGCAGCACGACCTCCTCATCGGCATCGAAGCTCGCATAGATCGGATTGACCGAGACCAGCGAGGTCAGGACCGGCGACGAGGTGCCTGCCGCGACGAGATTGCCGACGGTGATCTCGATCCGGCCGACCCGGCCGTCGACCGGTGCGCGGACCTCGGTGTAGTCGAGATTGAGCTTTGCGGTCTGCAGCGCGGCTTCGGCGGCCTTGACGTTGGCGATCGCCTCGCGATTGGCGTTGTCACGCTGGTCGAAATCGCGCTTGGTGACGATGTTGTTGCCGACCAGCTGTGCGCCGCGCTCGACTTCACTCGTGGTGAAGACCACGCGGGCCTTGGCCGCCTCAAGCTGCGCCTGGGCCCGGTCGACCTCGGCCGCGTAAGGCGCGGGGTCGATCTTGAACAGGATGTCGCCGGACTTCACCAGCGCGCCCTCGGTGAAGTTGGTCGCCAGGATCGCGCCCGCCACTCGCGGCCGCAACTGGACGCGGTCGACGGCTTCGAGCCGGCCCGAGAAGTCATCGAACAGGGTGGTCGGCCGCGGCTGGATCACGGCGACGGTCACCGGCACCGCGGGTTCAGGGGCGGCAGCGGCCGCGGTCGCCTGCGCAGCGTGGAAATAGTGGCCGGTCGCGATCGAACCGACCACCGCGAGGGCGCCGAGGATCACAACGCCACCGACAACGCGTCGGAAACGGCCGGAACGGGGATTTTGGGTTGACGAGGGCATTCACGCGCTCCAGAGATTTGTAGTGTTCGCTACAAATGTGGAGCTGGACGCCGGTTCGCAAGATACTTATGTATTGAGCACTATGAATTTATTATCTCATTCGTTGGGAAATGGGAAGACGCGGAAAAACATCACGTGCAACAATAGGATAAGCCAGAGACAAAGCCGTCACAGAACCGGCACCCGGCTTACGGAGTAACTGAAAATGGGAATGGGACGCCCCCGCGCCTTCGACGCCGATGCCGCTTTGGACCGGGCCATGGACGTATTCTGGCGCCACGGTTACGAGGGGACCACGATCGCCCAGCTCACCGAGGCGATGAGCATCAATCCGCCCAGCCTCTACGCAGCCTTCGGCAGCAAAGAGGGCCTGCTGAAGGCCGCGCTCGACCGCTATTCCGAAAAGCGCAACGCCTGGATGGAAAAGGTTGTGGGCGCCTCGACTGCGCGAGAGGTGGCCGAACGATTCCTGATGGAGCACGCGGACGCCCAGACCGATCCCGCCAACCCGCCCGGTTGTCTGCTAGTCCAGGGCGGCCTTGCCTGCGGCACCGGCTCGGAAAACGTCCCATTCGAACTGGCGGCGCGCCGCACCCACACCGAAGACCAGTTGCGCGAGCGCTTTGTCCGCGCCAAGGCCGAACGTGACCTCGGCGAAAACGCCGATCCGGTCACGCTTGCTCGCTATCTCTCCGCGGTCACATCCGGCATGTGCGTGATGGCCTCCTCGGGCGCCGACCGCAACACGCTGCGCGAGATCGCGGCGGTGTCGCTGAAGGCGTTCGATGAGCAGGCGAAGGCCTGAACGCTTCTTTCGTCACCACATGGTCTGGCGCGCGCGCTCCGGCCATTCGCGATCGTATTTCTCGCCGCCGACCGTGTGCTCGCTCATCTCGGCGAGGATCTGACCTGGCGTCGGCAGCGCCTTTGAATCGACCTGCTTGTCCGGATTCCAGAGGTCGGAACGCACGATCGCGCGGGCGCACTGGAAGTAGATCTCGTCCACATTCATCACGATCACCGTACGCGGCGCCTTGCCTTCCATCTTGAAGGAGGCGAGCAGCTCCGGCTCAGCCGAGACATAAGCGCGGCCATTGACGCGCAGCGTGCTGCCCGAGCCCGGAATCAGGAACAACAGCCCGACGCGAGGATCGCGAACGATATTGCGCAGCGAATCGCAGCGATTGTTGCCGCGGCGATCCGGCATCATCAGCGTTTTCGAATCATGGATGCGCACGAAGCCCGGCAGGTCGCCGCGCGGCGAGCAGTCGAGCCCCTCGGGCCCTGAGGTCGCGAGCGACACGAACGGCGACTTCTCGATGAGCACACGATAGAGCGGTGTCACATGATCGGCGACCTTCACGGTCGACGCGTCATTCGGGAAGCCGTAGATCGCCTCAAGCTGCTCGATCGTGGAAATCACCGACATTCGTGCTGTTCTCCTTTGTGGCTAGTCGTCTCTTGCTACTCGTCCCAGCGCTCGCCCTTGATGATGCGGACAAGCTGTCGCGCGTGATAGTCGGCGGTGCCGGAATTGACGATGGTGAAATCGGGCGTCGACGCGCTTTCGTCGACGGTGCGGGCCAGCCGCTGCGCGAGCAGGCCGTCGCTGCTGCGTGCCCGCGCAGCCAGCCGCGCGGCTAGGACGTCCGGCGGCGCGGTGATCGAGACAACCACGGCGTTGGCATATTTGCGGCGTGCCGCCGCTATCACCGTGCGGGAGACGTTCGCGATCACGGTGCGCCCGGCGCGGATCTCATCGTTGATCGCCCGCGACAGCGCATAGCGATGGCCGTGCGCTTCCCAGTGCATGGCGTAGTCGCCGGCGGCGACCGCACGCTGGAAGGTCTCTGCGCTGATCTCCTCGTTGTCTTCCGACGCCGAGGCCTGGCGGGTGATCAGGCGACGCGGAAAGACGACATCACGGTCATCGGCGCAGGCGGCCTTCGCCAGTCCCAGCAGCGTGTCCTTGCCGGCGCCGCTCGGGCCCACCACCAGGATCAACCGGCCGGGACCGATCGTGCTGGCGTGCTGCGCGGCGACGGCAGGGACCTCGTTCATGCGACCCTGGCTCCTTCGCGCCAGACGCTGCGCACGACGGGCAGATCGCGCGCGACGTGCACGCGGATCAGATCGGCGCGCCGGCCGACCGCGATCTCGCCGCGATCGGACAGGCCAACCGCCTCGGCCGGCGTCTTGGTCACGGTGCGGACGGCGGAGGCGAGATCGATCGCCGGCACGTGCCGCGGCAGTTGCAACGCCGCCATCAAGAGACTCGATGGGATGTAGTCCGACGACAGGATATCGAGCATGCCTTCATTGGCGAGATCGACGGCCGCGATATTGCCGGAGTGCGAGCCGCCGCGCACCACGTTCGGCGCGCCCATCAGGATGTCGATGCCGGCGGCGTGCAGACCGCGCGCCGCTTCCATCGTGGTCGGGAATTCCGCGACCGCGACCTTGTCGTTGACGGCGTCGACCACGTTCTCATCCGTGGTGTCGTCGTGGCTCGCGAGCGGAATCTTGTACTGATGCGCCAGCGCGACGATCGCGCGAGTGTTGGCCACGGCATATTCCTTCTGATAGGCGAAGCGCCGGGCGAACAGCACGTCGAGCTGGGCATCGGTCATGCCGCCGCCCTTGCCGCGGTAGTAATCGCGCAGCTTCACCTCGTCGCGGAACTGGCGCTGGCCCGGCGTATGGTCCATCAGCGACATCAGCCGCACGTCCGGCCGGTCGATCAGCTCCTTGGCCTCGGCGACGACATCAGGCATCGGGACTTCGCAGCGCAGATGCAGGAAGTGATCAGCACGCAGCAGATTCTCCTCGCGCGCGGCCGAGATCGCTGCCGCCAGCACGCCGGCGCGGCCGTCGACATCCTCAGCGCCGTCCTCGCGCCAGACCCGCAGCGAATCCAGCACGGTGGTAATGCCCGAGGTCGCGAGCTGCCCGTCATACGAGATCACGGCAGCGACCGGGTTCCAGAACACCTTCGGGCGCGGCACGTAGTGCATTTCGAGATGGTCGGTGTGCAGCTCGATCAGCCCGGGCATCAGGAGATCGCCGCCGGCGTCCTCCGCTGCCTCGGGCGCCCTGCCCTCGCCGAATTCGGCGATC
This sequence comes from Bradyrhizobium sp. USDA 3240, assembly GCF_054063295.1. Lineage (NCBI taxonomy): Bacteria > Pseudomonadati > Pseudomonadota > Alphaproteobacteria > Hyphomicrobiales > Nitrobacteraceae > Bradyrhizobium > Bradyrhizobium sp. USDA 3240. Next base: position 6,686,284 of record NZ_JBSSGD010000002.1, on the reverse strand, counting down.
TTGCCATCAGCGATCGCAACCCAGCCCTGCTCGATCACGCGATCGGCGAGGACCAGCCGGGCGTTGCCGACGATGGTGTCTTGCTTGGCGGTCATTTCAAACGGTCCTTCAGGCAGCAGCGGCGAACGAGGTCACGTCCACGATACGGTCGGCAATCAGATGGCGGATTTCGTCGTCATGGACAATCGCGACCATCGCGACGCCCTCGGTCTTTTTCTCCGCAATCAGCTCGACCACCACTGCGCGATTCGCCGCATCGAGCGAAGCGGTCGGCTCGTCCAGCAGCAGGATCGGCAGATCCGAGATGAAGCCGCGCGCGATGTTGACGCGCTGCTGCTCGCCGCCGGAGAAGGTCGAGGGCGGCAAGGTCCACAGCCGCTCAGGAATGTTGAGCCGGCGCAGCAGTTTTCCGGCGCGTTCGCGGGCTTCCTCGCGCGCCACGCCGTTGGCGATCAACGGCTCGGCGACGACGTCGATGGTCGCCACCCGCGGCACCGCGCGCAAAAATTGGCTAACATAGCCGATCGTCGAGCGGCGGATGCTCAGCACCTGGCGCGGCTCGGCGGTGGCGAGGTCGACCACCTTGCCGCGATGGCGGATGCCGATCCGGCCGCTGTCGCAGCGATAATTGCCGAAGATCATCTTCAGGATCGAGGATTTGCCGGCGCCCGACGGGCCCGACAGCACCACGCATTCGCCGGGATCGGCATGGAACGAGACGCCGCGCACCACGGGCAGCTCGACGCCGCCCTGCAGATGCATGGTGAAGGTCTTCTCGGCGTTGGCAAGTTCGATCATCGCGGTCATTGGCAAGCTCATGGCGGCAGTATCGAGGAAACGAGCAGCTGCGTATACGGCTCGCGGGGATCGTCGAGCACCTGGTCGGTGAGACCAGTCTCGATGACGCGGCCGCCCTTCATCACCATCACGCGATGCGACAGCAGCCGCGCGACCGCGAGATCGTGGGTTACGACGATGGCGGCGAGGCCGAGCTCGCTGACGAGGTTGCGCATCAGGTCGAGCAGCCGCGCCTGCACCGAGACGTCGAGGCCGCCGGTCGGCTCGTCCATGAACACCAGCCGCGGCTCGGTGACGAGATTCCGCGCGATCTGCAGCCGCTGCCGCATGCCTCCGGAATAGGTCTTCGGCGCATCGTCGATGCGGCCGACATCGATCTCGACGCGGTCGAGCCAGGTCGATGCGGTGTCTCTGATACGACCATAGTGATTCCAGCCGACCGCCATCAGCCGCTCGCCGACATTGGCGCCGGCCGACACGCCCATGCGCAATCCCTGCGCCGGGTCCTGATGTACAAAGCCCCAGTCGGTGCGGAACAGGAAGCGCCGCTCCGCCTCGCCGAGTTCGGCGAGATCGCGCAGCACGCCGTCGCGCATCCGGTAGGACACCCGTCCCGCGCTCGGCGCGAGCTGCGCGGAGAGCAGTTGCAGCAAGGTCGACTTGCCCGACCCGGACTCGCCGACGATCGCCAGCACCTCGCCGGGATAGAGCGCGAACGAGACGTCGCGGCAGGCCGGGAGCCGGCCGTAATTCTTGGCAAGCCCCTCGGCCACCAGCAGCGGCTGATCGTTGTCGAGGCTCGAGAGCTCAGACATGCGCCTTCTCCTTGTGCGGCGCCGCGCTCTCGGTGCCGTGATGGCCGGCGGCCTGGCGCTGCTCGCAGAAGTCGGTGTCGGAGCAGACGAACATCCGCCCGCCCTTGTCGTCGGTGACGATCTCGTCGAGATAAGAGTTGTCGGCGCCGCACAGCGCGCAGGGCGCGTTGAAGCGATAGCGCGTGAATGGATGATCCTCGAAATCCAGCGAGACCACGGTGGTGTAGGGCGGAATCGCGTAAATGCGCTTCTCGCGGCCGGCGCCGAACAGCTGCAGCGCCGCGCAATTGTCCATCTTCGGATTGTCGAATTTCGGTGTCGGCGACGGGTCCATCACGTAGCGGGCATTCACCTTCACCGGATAGGCGTAGGCGGTCGCGATGTGGCCGAAGCGTGCGATATCCTCGTAGAGCTTGACGTGCATCAGCCCGTATTCGGCGAGCGCGTGCATGCGCCGCGTCTCGGTCTCGCGTGGCTCGAGGAAGCGCAGCGGCTCGGGGATCGGCACCTGATAGACCAGCACCTGCCCCGCGTGCAGCGACGCCTCGGGAATGCGGTGCCGGGTCTGGATCACGGTCGCATCGGTGGTCGAGGTCGTGGTCGCAACCCCCGCGGTCTTGCCGAAGAACTTGCGGATCGAGATCGCGTTGGTGGTGTCGTCCGAGCCCTGGTCGATCACCTTCAGCACGTCGTCGGGACCGAGGATCGCCGCCGTCACCTGCACTCCGCCGGTGCCCCAGCCATAAGGCATCGGCATCTCGCGGCTCGCGAACGGTACCTGATAGCCGGGGATTGCAATCGCCTTCAGGATCGCGCGGCGGATCATCCGCTTGGTCTGCTCGTCGAGATAGGCGAAATTGTATGTCGGCGCGTTCATTCCGCGGCCTCCTGCATTTCCACGGCCGCGTTGGCCTCCGCGAATTCCTGCCGCAGCTTGCGGAGCAGACCGAGCTCGGACTGGAAGTCGACGTAATGCGGCAGCTTGAGATGCTCGACGAAGCCGGTCGACTGGACATTGTCGGAGTGCGACATCACGAACTCCTCGTCCTGCGCCGGCGCCGCCGCCTCTTCGCCCAGCTCGCGTGCGCGCAGCGCGCGGTCGACCAGCGCCATCGACATGGTCTTGCGCTCGCTCTGACCGAAGGCGAGGCCATAGCCGCGGGTGAAGCACGGCGCCTCGGTGGTCGAGCCCTTGAACTGGTTGACCATCTGGCATTCGGTGAGCTCGATCGAGCCGAGCGGCACCGCAAAGCCGACGTCTTCGGCCGAGAATTCGACCTCGACCTCGCCGAAGCGGATCTCGCCGGCGAAGGGATGATTGCGGCCGTAGCCGCGCTGCGTCGAATAGCCGAGCGCGAGCAGAAATCCCTCGTCGCCGCGCGCCAGATTCTGCAGCCGCAGATCGCGATCGGCCGGGAAGTTCAGCGGCTCGCGCGTGAGGTCGCCGACCGGCGTGTCGCTATCCGCCTGCGGCGACGATTCGATCAAGCCGTCGCGGCCGAGAATGTCGGTGACCCGCGGCGTTGCCGCCTGCGACGCTTCCGCGGTCGCCGGCTGCTCCGGCACAAACCCTTCCGCGAGCTGCGGATCGAGCAGGCGATGGGTGTAGTCGAAGGTCGGCCCCAAGATCTGACCGCCCGGAACGTCCTTGAAGGTCGAGGAGATGCGCCGCCGCACCAACATCTCGCTGGTGTTGACCGGTTCGGTGGTGCCGAAACGCGGCAGCGTGGCGCGGAAGGCGCGAACCAGGAAGATCGCCTCGATCATGTCGCCCCGCGCCTGCTTGATCGCGAGCGCCGCGAGTTCGCGATCGTAGAGCGAGCCTTCGGTCATCACGCGGTCGACGCCGAGCGCGAGCTGCTCGGAGATCTGCGCCAGCGTCACCTCGGGCACATCGCGATCGCCGCGCCGCTCATGCGCCAGCAGCCGATGGGCGTTCTCGATGGCGCGCTCGCCTCCCTTGACGGCTACATACATCGCTCACACTCCGCTTGCGATCAGCCGCGTGGTACGCGGGATCGCGACAATCTTGTCGTCATGGACCAGCACGACGTCGATGCCGCGCGGGAACAGGACTTCATTGATCGACAGTCGCTGGAACAGGTCGCGCGGCTTGATCATCGCCTGCAACACCGCGCTGCCGTCGATGCCGGGCCCCTTCAGCTCGAAGGCCGGGCCCTGCGTCAGACTGTCGACCTGCAGGATCAGCGTGGTCGACCGGTCAGGATATTCGCTGCTGCCGAACGCGAAACGCTCGAGCGCCGGCAGGTTCGCCGCATCACCGATCAGCGCGAAGCTTGCGATCGCGGAATCCGTAACCACCGGCGCGCTGGCGTGAAACTTCAGCCAGCGCGCGACATCCGGCGTTGCCGACATCGCGGCATCGAGCCAGATCGGCGTGTCGTGATCGAACAGCGTCAGCGCGATCGCGGCCGAGCCGCGCATCATGCCGGCGGGCGTTCCGACATCAGCGGCGACGCGCTGCACGCTGCCCGGGCGCGCCATCGCATCCATCACGGAGCGAAACGTGGATTGTGCCGACAGCACCTTGTCGGCGAAGCCTGCGGGCATTTCGGCAATCGTCGTCATTGCATCACCCCTCACCGCGCACCATCGTGTAGAAATCAACCCGCGTCGCCGCGGTCTCGGCGGCCTTGCGGGCGCGTTCGGCATTCATGGTGACACGCAGCGGCGCGATCACCTTCGCTTCGACCTCGCCGGACAGCTCCGCGGATTGCACCATGGCGTCGCACAGTGCGATCATTTGCGCTTTGTGCGCGTCGCGGCCGAGCGTGTAGCCGAAGCCGACCTCGCCGGTCACAAGCCGCACTGCCGCGCGCGACACCGTCGCCTCGCCGAGATTGAATGGCGCACCGTCACCGCCGATCCGCCCGCGCATCATCACGAGGCCGTTCTCCGGCTCGCGCAGGTTCTCATGGCTGGGCACCGCGATCGCCGCCAGCCTGCCTGCGATGTCGGCCGCAGCGGAATGCGCCAGCACCGTCATCGCGGCCTTGCGCTGGGCCTGTTTGCTGTCTGGTCCGGTCGAACTCATGGTCGGATTCATGGGCAACCTTGCTTGCATCAAGTTGTCTATGATAATAGACAACTTGATAGCCGAGCGCCATGACTGTTTCGTGACAAACCGAAGATTTCTGGTATCACCGCGCCATGAGCATGCAGGAAAGTTCTGGCGTCGCCTTGTGGCGGCAAGTCGCTGACGGCATCGAGCGCGGCATCGCCGACGGCCGCTTTGCTGCGGGCGAAAAGCTGCCCGGCGAGATGGAGATCGCCGAGACTTACCGGGTCAACCGCCACACGGTGCGGCGGGCGCTCGCCGCATTGGCGGAGCGCGGCCTGGTGCGCGCCGAGCGCGGCAGCGGCACCTATGTCGAAGCTCAGCGCCTTGCCTATCCGCTACGCTCACGCACGCGATTCTCCGAGATCGTCGGCGCCGGCGGCCACGAGCCGCGCGGCCAACTGATCGATGCAGGCAGCGACGTCGCCAATCGCGAGATCGCGCGCGAGCTCGGCCTGAAGATCGGTGCGCCGCTGATCCGGATCGAGGCGGTGCGGCTCGCCGACCGGACGCCGATCTGTGTTTCGACTACCTGGCTGTCGGCCGAGCGGTTTCCCGATGCCGGCAGCGTATTCGCCGATGTTCGCTCGATGACCAAGCTGCTCGGGCATTACGGCGTGAGGGACTACCGCCGCGCCTCGACCCGAATTACCGCGGCGATTGCCGATGCGACCGACGCTGCACGGCTCGATTTGCCGCTGGGCCGGCCGGTGCTGGTGGTCGACGCCACCGACGTCGACATGCTGGATCGCCCGCTGGTGACCAAACGCTCGCGCTTTGCCGCCGAGCGCGTCGAGTTTCTCGTCGAGAATAGCTGAGCGTGCCGCCACACTGACGGTGCACCGCTTTCGCGCCACCTTCTCCCACAAGGGGAGAAGGATTGAGCGCGCGGCAAGCTACACCACGGCCCGTTGCCCGATGATGGCAAAGCGCAGCTTGCTCGAGATGAAGTCGATCGCGGCGACCGCGATCAGGATCATCAGGATCAGGAACGACACCTTCTGCCATTCCAGCACGCGGATCTGCTCGGCGAGCTGTAGCCCGATGCCGCCGGCGCCGACGATGCCGATGATGGTGGCTGAACGGGTGTTCGACTCGATGAAATAGAGTACTTGGCCGGCGATCACCGGCAGCACCTGCGGCAGCAGGCCGAAGCGGATTTCATGCAGCGCGTTGCCGCCGGAGGCGCGGATGCCCTCGACCTGCTTGCGATCCGCCGCCTCGATCGCCTCGGAGAACAACTTTCCGAACGCGCCGAAGTCGGAGACCATGATCGCCAGCACGCCGGCGAACGGGCCGAGGCCGACGACGTTGATCCAGACCAGCGCCCAGATCAGCGTATCGACGCCACGGATCGAATCCAGGAAGCGGCGCACCGGAAAGCGGATCAGGTTCGAGGGGATGATGTTGCGCGCCGCCAGCAGGCTGACCGGCAACGCAAAGAGCGCCGCGAGCGTGGTCCCGAGCAGCGCGATCGACAGCGTCTCGCCGAGCGCCTGCATGTAGAGCGGGAACGATGCGCCGGGATTGGGCGGGATCATCATCATGGTGATCCAGCCGAGTTGGCTCATCCCCGTGATCAGCTCCGTCGGCGAAAAATCGAGATCGACCAGGCCGTAGACGAAGATCGCGACCGCCGCTGCGATCATCGCCGGCAGCGCCAGCCGCGCCGACGCCGGGCGCTCGAATACGCCGGGATATTTCGCACGCAGTTCCGCGGTGTCCGGCTTCGGCAGCTGGCTCATCGCCGGGTCTCCTTGCCGAACAGCCGGCCACGCAACCAGCCGGTCGAGATGTCGATGATGAAGACGGTGACGATGATGGTGACGAGAATGGCGCTGACGTCGGAATAGTAGAACTTGCGGATCGCGACCACGAGCTCCTGCCCGATGCCGCCGGCGCCGACGAAGCCCATCACCGACGCCTCGCGGACGTTGATCTCGAAGCGCAGCAGCGCGTAGCTGGCGTAGCCCGCCGAGACCTGCGGCAACACGGCAAAGCGCATGCAGGACAGCCAACTCGCGCCGGTGGAGCGGATGCCCTCGACCGGCTTCATGTCGGCATTCTCGACGATCTCGGCGAACAGCTTGCCGAGCGCCCCGGTGGTGTGGATCGCGATCGCCAGCACGCCGGCCATCGGCCCGAGGCCGAACGCGATCACGAAGATCAGCGCGAACACGATGCCCGGCACGGTGCGGGCGAATTCGAGCAGGCGACGGATGACAAAGCGCACCCACGGTCCCGGCGAGGTGTTCTGGGCGGCGAAGAAATTCAGCGCGAAGGCGAACACGGCGCCGGTCAGCGTGCCGACATAGCTGATCAGGATCGTCTCGCCGAGCATCTTCAGCCATTTCTGCCAGCCCCAGAACCATTCGGGAAAATCGGTCCAGACCCGGGCGCCCGATTCGAGCGTCAGGATGCGGTCGAAATAGCTGACGAAGTTGCCGAAATAGGTGAACAGCGTGCGCAGGTTCACCTCCGCGCCGAACGCCGCGATCAGCAGGGCCGCGCAGAATATCGCCGCCGCCAGCGCAGCTTTCAGCCGCTTGCGCGCCACGGACCTGCGGTAGGCGTCTTCCAGCGTGGCCAGTTGCTGCGCCGGAAGAATGGATACGGCGGTCGCCATCGGCGCGTGCCAGTCCGGTTCGGAGTTGAGAGGAGAGAAGGCCGGGCGATCGGGCCCGGCCTTCGTGACGTCAGGCGATCAGCTCGCCTTCTTCTTGCGCAGATTGTCGACGAACTTGATCAGCTCGACGGTGCCATCCCAGTCCTTGGTGGTGGCGGGATGGAAGCCCTTCTTCTGGCCGTCGGAGAGACGCTCGAAAGCCGCCTTGTCCTTGGTCGGAGCCTCGAAGAAGGCCTTTGCGATCGCAGCCTTCAGGTCTTCCGGAAGATCGGCGTTGTAGGCGTATGGCCCGTTGATGATCGGCGCCGACTTGTGGATGATGCGGAAGTCGTCCTTCTTCATCGCCGAACCGTCGGCGTTCTTCAGCATGCCCTTGGTCAGCATTTGTGCGAGCGTGGAATCGTCGTCGCTGGTCCACTGGTTGGCGGCCATGTCGACGGTGCCCTGCGCCAGCGCGAGGACCGCATTCTCATGGCTGCCGGTGAACACGACCTTGCCAAAATAGGTGTCGGCGTCGGCGATGCCCATCTTGTCGAGCTCGAAGCGCGGCACGTTGTTGCCGGAGGTCGAGTTCGGATCGACCAGGCCGAGGTTCTTGCCCTTCAGATCGTCGACGCTCTTGTACGGGCTCGACGCCTTGACGAAGAATACAGAGTAATAGCCGGTCGAACCGTCAGCGTTGATGTCGTTGGCGAAGGCATCGGTCTTGACGCCGGTCAAGCGGGCCCGCGCGAACGAGGCCGAGCCGTAGCTGGCGATCTGGATGTTGCCGGCGCGCTGACCCTCGATGACGGCCGCGTAGTCGTTGGCAATGCGAAGCGTGACCTTCACGCCGAGTTCCTTCGACAGATAGGCCACGAACGGCGTCCAGCGCTCGGTGACGCCGGAGGCGTTCTCGGCCGGCACCACCGCGAAGGTGAGCTCGGGATATTTTGCTTTCCAGTCCTGCGCGAATGCCGAGCCCGTGAACGCCAGTGCGGCGGCGCCGGCCAGAATGATGCGACGAGTGAACATGACTACCCCTCTTTTGTAGTTACACCTGTTGGCCGGGCAAGACGCCCGGCCTCGCAGATTGGAAGATGCGCGCCGCTCAGGCTGCGGCAGCGGTGCCGAGCGCCGGAACGGTCGCGCCGTCCGGCGCGGGCATTGGCGCGCCGCCCATGACGTCATTGGCCTCGAGGTCATAGAGCTCGCGGGCGATATGGTCGGTCAGCGCTACGGGCGCGCCGTCGAACACCACGCGTCCTGCCGCCATGCCGATCAGGCGGTCGCAATAGGTTCGCGCCAGATCGAGCGAATGAAGGTTGCAGAGCACCGTGATGCCGAAATGCTTGTTGATGCGCAGCAGCGCATCCATCACGATCTTGGTGTTGCGCGGATCGAGCGAGGCGATCGGCTCGTCGGCAAGAATGATGTCCGGCTCCTGCACCAGCGCGCGAGCAATCGCGACTCGCTGCTGCTGGCCGCCGGAGAGCTGATCGGCGCGCTGCGCCGCGAGCTGGGCGATGTCGAACTGATCGAGCGCGGACAGCGCGAGCGCCCTGTCCTGCTCCGGCCAGACCTGCGCCAGCGAACGCCATGACGGGATCTGGGCAAGCCGGCCCATCAGCACATTGGTCAGCACGTCGAGACGGCCGACGAGATTGAACTGCTGGAAGATCATCGCCGAGCGCGCTCGCCACTGCCGCAGCGCCTTGCCGCGCAGCGCGGTGACATCGGTGCCTTCAAACAGGATACGGCCGGAGGTCGGATCGGCGAGACGGTTGATCATCCGCAGCAACGTCGACTTGCCGGCACCGGAGCGGCCGATCACGCCGACAAAGCTGCCCGGCGCGATCGAAAAGGATGCGTTATCGACTGCGGCTTTTGTGCCGAACCGGCACGTCAAACCTTCCACCACCAGCATGCAATGCTCCAACCGCGTCGTGTTGGGCCATCGCTATCCCCGGTGCTTGACAGTTATGTGACGTGGCGTTGCAGTGCGGCGATCGTCCACACCCCTCCCTTGTCGTTCGTTTGACGTCATCGCAGCGTCATGATGTTGTCATCAAGCATCCCGATGACGAGCGCGCATCTCCCCGGAAGGCAAAGATTTACAAGATTTGCGGAGGCCCCGATGGCCGGAAAAACACTCTCGGTTGTGCCGACGATCGACCCGACTGCGTCGGTGCGCGAGAGCAAGCTCGCCAAATATACCGAGGTCGGCGCACGCACGATCCTGCTTGAAGTCAGCATGGATGACTATTCCTACGTCGTGAACGACAGCCAGATCACCTACACCTCGATCGGAAAATTCTGCTCGATCGCGGCGATGACCCGCATCAATCCCGGCAACCACCCGATGCATCGCGCGACCCAGGCACATTTCACCTACCGCGCCAGCGCCTATTTTCCCGGAGAGAGCGACGACACCGACTTCTTCAACTGGCGACGTGCGCATCGCGTGCATATCGGCCATGACGTCTGGATCGGTCATGGCGCGATCCTGCTGCCGGGCCGCAACGTCGGAACCGGCGCCGTGGTTGCCGCCGGCGCGATCGTGACCAAGGATGTGCCCGCCTACACCATCGTTGCCGGTAATCCGGCGCGTCCGGTCAAGCGGCGCTTCTCCGAGACAACAGCGGATCGCCTCACAGCGCTCGCGTGGTGGGACTGGGATCACGAAACACTTCGTCGTGTCCTGCCCGACTTCCGCAAGCTCGCGGTCGAGGAATTCCTCGACAAGTATGAGGCCGAGGCCGTATCCCAATCACAGAACAAGCAATGGAGCGCCGTAAGGTGACGGACATTTTCATTGAAGGCGGACGCACGCTGGTTGACGGTGCGTTGGTCGAGACCTCGCTGCGGACCTCAGGCCGCGACATTGGCGCGCTCGACGCCGAACAGGGCCGCGCGGCGCTCCACATCAATGCCGGCGGCCTCTTGGTGCTGCCCGGCATCATCGATCTGCACGGCGACGCGTTCGAGCGGCAGATGATGCCGCGCCCCAGCGTCGATTTCCCGACCGACGTCGCGCTAATCGACAGCGACCGGCAGGCGATCGCCAACGGCATCACCACCGTGTTCCATGGTACGACCTGGTCGTGGGAGCCCGGTCTACGCAGCGCGGAGAATGCACGCAAGCTGCTCGATGCGATCGAGGCGCTGCGGCCACAGCTCGCCGCCGATACCCGCTTCCATCTGCGCCACGAGACCCACAATCTCGAGGCCGAGGCCGAGATCATTCAATGGCTCAGCGAAGGCCGCATCGACCTGTTCGCATTCAACGACCACAGCAACGTCAAGCCGAAGAAGCGCAACCAGCTCGCCGAACGCACCGGGCTCTCCATCGAAGCCGTCAACGACATGCTCGATCGGATCGTGGCGCGCCGTCCCGAGGTGCCGGCCTCGATCGCGCGGCTGTCTGCGGCTGCACGCGCGGCCAACATTCGCATGCTCTCGCATGACGACAACAGCCCGGCGATGCGCCAGGAGTTTCGCGCGCTCGGCGCCACGATCGCTGAATTCCCGGTCAATGAGGAGACCGCGCGCGATGCCGCCGCCGCCGGCGACTTCATCATATTCGGCGCGCCCAATGTGGTGCGCGGCGGCAGCCACACCGGCTGGACCAAGGCATCCGACATGATCGCACAGGGCCTCTGCTCGGTGCTGGCGTCGGACTACTATTATCCGGCACAACTGCTCGCCGCGTTCCGCCTCGCCGCCGATGGCATCCTGCCGCTCACCAAAGCCTGGGACCTGATTTCGTCGGCGCCGGCACGCGCGGCGGGGCTTGCCGATCGCGGCATGCTCGCTGCGGGCCGCCGCGCCGACATCATCGTCGTCGACGACAAGGTGCCGCTGCGGCCGCGCATCGTCGCCGTGATCGCAGCCGGACGGCTGGTGCATCTGGCCGATGCGAGCTGCCTCGTTCATTCGCTCGCACCGCGCAAGACGGTTGCGGCAGCATAGTCAGGACCTGTTCTGCCGCCATGGCCAACACTCCGCGCTACGCGATCTATTATGCGCCGTCACCCGACAGCGTCCTGCACCGCTTCGGCTCGACGCTGCTCGGCTACGATGCCGTGTCGGGCGACGACCTGCCGTTTCCCGATGGCGTTGCGCCCGACTGGCGCGAGGTGACGGAAGACCCGCGCAAGTACGGTTTTCACGCCACGCTGAAGGCGCCGACCGCGCTCGCCGATGGCCGGAACGAGTCCGAGCTGCTCGACGCCTGCGCCGCCTTCGCCGGCCGCGCGCGGCGCATTCCGGTGATCGAACCTGTAGTCGATGCCATCAGCGGCTTCATCGCCGTGATCCCGGCGCGCCGCTCGGATGATCTGCAACAGTTCGCCGCCGATTGCGTCACCGAATTCGACGCGTTCCGTGCGCCGCTGACGCCGCAAGATCGCGCGCGCCGCAAGCCCGAACGGCTCACGGAGCGGCAGCGCGACTATCTCGACCGCTGGGGCTATCCTTACGTCATGGAGGAATTCCGCTTCCACATGACCCTGACCGGACGGCTGAGCGACGAGCGGCGCGGCCCGATCGTGGCGCGGCTGCGCGAGCGGTTCGCGGCGATCGACCTTGCGACGCTCGCCGTTGACCGGATCGCGCTGTTCAAGCAAGCCGACGGCGCATCCCGTTTCCGCATCATCGGAAGCTGGCCGTTGCGCGCGTAACGGCGGACGCTACTCGTCCACCCGGGTCCGGGCGATGATCTCGGCGGCGCCCTTCGCGAGCAGCTCCATGCCGACGGCGCGGCCCAGCTCGCGCGGCCGGTCCGCCGGTCCGCAACGCGTCACCTCGATGAAGCCGGCACCGGCCTCGTCGAGCACGGAGGCACGCAGCGTCAGCTCGTTTCCAGCGAGCGTGGCGTGGCCGGCGATCGGCGAGTTGCAGTGGCCGTTCAACACCCATAGCACCTCGCGCTCGGCCTCGGCGGCAAGCCGCGACTGCGCATTGTCGATACCAGCAAGCCGCGCCCGCGTCGCCCAATCGGTCTCGACGCATTCGACCGCGACGATGCCCTGGCCAACCGCCGGCAGCATCTCGTCGACGGAGAAATCATGCGCGATGCGCGCGGTCATGCCGATGCGCTCCAGGCCGGAACGCGCCATCACCAGCGCATCCGCCGGCCCCACATCGCCGCCATCCGGCAGCCGCTGCTTGGCACCGCGATCGAGTTTTGCAATTCGCGTGTCGGCAGCGCCGCGGAAATGAATGACCGTCGCCTCCGGAAACAGCCTCCGCAGATAGGCGGCGCGGCGCACGGCGTTGGTGCCGATCATGAAGCCCTTGCCGCGCGCGGCGCGAAACGCATCCAGCGTCAGGCCTGGCCGCAGCACGAGGCTGTCATTGGCGGCATCGCGCGCCAGCATCGCCGCGAGGACGAGACCCGGCGTTTCCTCATTGCCCGGCACGTCCTTGAGCGAATGCATCGCCGCCTGTAGCGTGCCCGATCGCATGGCTTCGCGGATCTCGGCGACGAAGGCGCCGCCCTTGCCGCCGTGACGCAACAGCTTGCTGGTCTGGTCCTGGTCGCCGCGGGTCTCGAACTTGACGATGTCGACGGTAAGGTCCGGCGCCGAGGCGCGCAGCAGCCGCGCGACCTCGTCCGTCTGCGCCAGCGCCATCGCGCTCTTGCGCGTCCCTATCCGCAAAACCTGTCCCGACACGAAAGCTCCGCTGCGTGATCATCAACGGCTGGGGATTAGAACAAAAGGTCAGTCAAAACAATGGTTTTTGCCCTGGCTTGGCCGCGTTCAGGGGATCTCCTCAACAAGCGAGACACCGGCCTCGCGCATCGCCGCGGTGGCAGAGGCAAGCGAGCCGCCGAGATCGATGGCACGGCAGCCCGACAGCACGACCGTGGTCTCGAAGCCGAGCCGCCGCGCATCGAGCGCCGAATACTGCACGCAGAAATCCGTGGCGAGCCCGGCCATCACGACGCGCCTGAGGCCGCGCTCGCGCAGATAGCCGGCGAGCCCCGTCGGGGTTATCCGGTCGTTCTCGAAGAACGCCGAATACGAGTCGATCGCGCCGCGGAACCCCTTGCGGACCACGAGCTCGGCCCGGTCGGTTACGAGCTCGGGATGAAACGCGGCGCCGGCCGTGCCCTGGATGCAATGATCCGGCCACAACGTCTGCGGCCCATACGGCATGGTGATCGAAGAGAACGCCGTCGCGCCCGGATGCGAGGTCGCAAACGAGCCGTGGCCCGCCGGATGCCAGTCCTGGGTCAGCACGACATGGTCGAAGCGCGCCGCAAGCCGGTTGACCACCGGCACGACGGCAGCGCCGTCGGCGACCGCCAGCGCGCCGCCGGGGCAGAAATCGTTCTGCACGTCGATGATCAGCAAGAGGTCGTCGGGCCCGATCTTCATCACGTCCCGATCCGCAACGACGCGCGCAGCTTGCGCAGGCAGGCGATCACCGACAGCGCCGTGATGCGGCCGGTCTTCGGATTCTCCGAGGGGATGTTCTCGATCATCATCGAGAACCGCGCTGAATCGGAATCGACCTCGATGCGGTGGACGTTGCGCGTCACCGTCGGATCCGCCCAGATCTCGACCCTTGTGCGGTCGGGGCCGATGCCGGCCAGCGACAGCGCCACCGCGACGTTGATATTGGCCGGAAAGCCCTTTGCGGCGTCGCGCGCGCTGCCCTCGAAGATGCACAGCGGCTCGGTGATGCCTTCGATTTGGATGTTGTTCTCGACCAGATGCGGCGCCCCGACGAGGCCTGCGATCGGCTTGCGCGACACCAGCCTTGCCGAATGGATGGTCCCGACCGCGGCCGCGGTCACGGCATCGAGCCCGATCAGCGCGCCGGTCGGCACGATGATCTGGCCGCCATGCGCCTTCGCGAGGTCGACCAGGTCCTCGTTCTGCAACAGCGCGCCGACGCTGAGCACGACCGCGGTCTTGCCGCGCTCGACCACCGGCGCCACGATCGAGCGCACCAGCCTGCTCGGCGCGCACTCGACCACGATGTCGGCGACCTCAGCCAACTGCTCGATCGGCACCAGCTTCGGCGCAGACTTGAGCCCTTCGATCCAGCCGCGGTGCTTGTCCGGGCTGTTCGCGGACACCGCAACCAAGGTCAGGCCCTCGATGCCTTGATCGAGCGCCTTGACGACATCGGTGCCGATCGCGCCGAGGCCGGCGACCGCAACGCGCATCTTTGTCTTGCTGTCAGCCATCATTTCCCGCCGGCGAGCATCTTGACCAGGCGATAGAGGTACTCCTCGCCCTCGTAGAACGACTTGACGAGCACGCGCTCGTCCTTGCCGTGAGCCCGGTTGTCATCGACATCGGATCCCAGTCCGGAATGGCCGTAGGTCGGAATCCCGGCATTGCGCAGATAGCTGCCGTCGGTGGCGCCCGTGCTCATCACGGGGACGATTTCGGCATTCGGCCAGAACTCCTTGGACAACTTCTCGACCGATCCCATGATCTCTTCGTTCAATGGCGATGGCGGGCTCAGCACGGCCTTGCCGGTCGGGGTCACCTCGATCTGCTTGTCGGCGAGCACGCGCTCGATCGTCGCCTGAACGCCTTCGACCGGCTCGCCGGGCAGGATCCGGCAGTTCACCTTGGCGGTTGCCAGCTGCGGCAGCGCATTGATGGCGTGGCCGCCCTCCAGCATGGTCGCGACGCAGGTGGTGCGGAGCTGCGCGTTGTAGCCGGGATTCTCCGACAATCGCGCCAGCGCCGCCGGGTCAGGCTGCGGCGCCAGGATCGCCTTGATATCGTCGGCGTGCGACTTGTCGACCTCGGCGGTCTTGGTGAAATAGATCCGCGTCGTCTCGTTGAGATTCATCGGGAAGTCGTATTTGGAGAGCCGCACCAGGCCCTCGGCGAGCCGATAGATCGCATTGTCCTTGCGCGGCAGCGAGCTATGGCCACCGCGGTCCTTCACTGTGAGCAGGTAGCCGATCGAGACCTTCTCGCTGGTCTGCACGCTGTTGCGGATCGCCTTGCCGTTCTTCAGGCCGACGCCGCCGCCTTCGTTGAGCGCGAACTCGGCGTCGATCAGGTCGCGGTGATTCTTGATCAGCCACTGCATGCCGAGACCGTTGGCATCGAGGATCTCCTCGTCGGTCTCGAGCGCGACGATGATGTCGCGGTCGGGCTTGTAGCCCTCCTTCTTGTAGCGGATCAGGTTGGTGATGAAGGCCGACGCCATGTATTTGTCGTCGCCCGAGCCGCGACCGTAGAAATAGCCGTCCTGCTCGGTGAGCTTGAACGGATCGACCGACCAGTCCTCGCGGTTGGCCGGGACGACGTCGATATGGGCGACCAAGAGGATCGGCTTGCGCGCGCCGGAGCCGTGCAGCCGGGCCACCAGATTGCCCTTGTGCGGGGCCGGCGAGAACACGTGCACGTCACTCTCGGGGAAGCCCGCCGCGCGCAGCCGCGCGCCCATCGCCTCCGCCGCCTTCTGGGTATCGCCGGTCGCAGTGGTCGTATTGATCTCGACCAGCTCCTGGTAGATGCCGCGGGCAAATTGCTGCTGCTCGGTCAGGCCCTGCGCGCCGGCGCCGGACGCGAGCAGGACCGGAGCGAACGCCACTGCGAGCTGCAGCGATCGAACCATGTTTCGGGCCTTGTGCAACATCGTGCTCTCCCAGAATTCCACCACCTGATTGGAGATGAATTCAGACAGGCGGCACGCGCTTTGGCAAGACGCCGAGCCCTTCAATTTCCGCGCGCATGCTCCGCGCTTTCGCGCACGCTATTTGGAGTCCTTATTTAGCGTCCTTGGCCGCAATCACCTCGATCTCGACCAGGAAGCCGGGATTGGCGAGCGCGGCGACGCCGACCACCGAGCGCGCCGGCAGGTTCGGCTGGCTGCCGCCGAAGAACTGGGTGTAGCCCTCCATGAAGGCCTTGAAGTCCATCGGCGCAGCCGTGCTGTGCACCAGGAACACCTGCATCTTGACGACGTCGCCCATGCCGAGCCCCTGGCCTTCCAGAATGGCCTTGATGCGGTTGAACACGCCGACGGTCTGGGTCTTGGTGTCGCCATAGGCCTGCGGGCTCGACGGATCGGCATCCTTGTTGACGACCGGCGGCACCTGGCCGCTGACGTAGACCGTCGTGGTGTTGCCGGTGACGGTCACGGCCTGCGCGATCGGGAATGTCGAGTTGGGAATCGGATGCCTGACCACGTCAGCCGAGGCAGCGGCCGCCATCGCCGACAGCGCGGCGCCCAGTGCGATACCGATGAACTTCATCGAACTCTCTCCAAAATGGTTAGCGGCGGGCGTCCTGGACGTCCTTGGTCGTCACCGCGTCCTGATAGGTGTTGCCGAAGTGCGTCCGCAGATAATTCACAACGGCGGCGATCTGACCATCGGTCATCATGTCGCCGAACGCCGGCATGCCGCGTCGGCCGTTGATGACGAGGTAGATCGGATAGCTGCCGGCTTCGAGATTCTTGTTGGCGGCAAGCGCGGGATAGCTGCCGGCGCCGCTCGCGCCCATCGCATCCGACATGTGGCAGCCCTGGCAGACATTGCCGAACAGCTCCTCGCCGGTCATCTCCACGAAACGGTAGCCTGACGAGAAGGTCCGCTTGGTCACCCCGCTGTCCTGCCCAAGGGCCGCGGTCGCCGACAGCAGTGCCAGCACCGCGATGACAGATTGTCCTGCCCGCACCATCATGTCTTCACCACGCGTTCGTGCAATCGGGCAATGGCATCGAGCGCGGACAGGATTGCGCCCTCCTGCCAGGCCGGCAGCTGCGAAGCGTGCTCGCCCGCCAGCGCGATGCGGCCGTCGATCTGGCAGAGATTGCGGTAATGCTGCGCCCGCCCGGCTTCGGTCCATTCACCAGCGCAGCCGAGCGTGAACGGCACCCGATGCCACGCCACCGCAACGCCATTCTCGAACTCGCTTTTGTACTGCGGATGGATCTTGGCGCCGAACTCGACCGCGCTGGCGACCCGCTCGGCCGGCGTCATCGCGGTGAACTCGAAGGAATTGGCGCCTTCATACAAATAGGCGCCGAGCAGGACGCCACGGCCGCCGCGGTTGAAGCCATAGTTCGGATAGCCGATATTCCGGATCGGCAGGTCGGTGTAGCTGATGCCGCCATAGATCGCCTCATCTTCTTCCCAGAACCGCCGCTTGAACTGCAGCCCGACCTTCACCGAGGCGGCGTAGGGCAAGGAATCGATCGCATTCTTCATCGGCCCGCCGACGTCGATCGACAGCTGGCTCAGGATCGGCAGCGGAATGGTGCAGATGCACCAGTCGGCGGTCGCCTGCTGCACCGCGGAGGGACTGGCGGTGTCGACAAAGCTCACGGTGACGCCCGAGCCGTTCTGCTGGATCTGCGTCACCTTGGCGTTATAGCGGATAAGATCGCCGACCTCGCGCGCGAACGCCTTGCCGATCATATCCATGCCGCCGACCGGCTGGAACATGGTGGTCTGGAAATCATAATGCGCAAAGCTCTGGACGTAGCGCCACATCCGCGACCGCAACAGCTCCTGGAGCGAGATCGGATCGCTGGGAAGCGGATCGCCCATCAAGCCGCCGCCGGGATCGCGCGCATAGCCGCGGACGTCGGCGGAGCGCAGATTGGCATTGTACTTGTAGTCGCGATCCAGCGCGCCCCATTCGCGCAGCGCCTGCAGCAGGATCTCCTGGTCTTCCTTGCTGACGAACTCGTCGAGCCTGCCCTGCTGGCTGACTTTCGCGAGCAGCTCCGACACGCCGCCCTGGAAATCCGCCTTGATGCTGCGAAAGCGCTGCGGCTTGCCGTCGAATGCACGTGTCGCGTGCAGATAGGCATTGTGGTTGAGCTGGATGAAGGGTTCCAGCGTCACGTTGAGCCGGCGACAGTAATCGAGCAGCGCACGGTGATGATAGGGAATCCGCCACGGACCGGGATTGAGGTAGAGCCCCTGCTCGAACTGGCAGGTCTGCTTGAAGCCGCCGAGCTCGGTAAAACTGTCGCCACCGCGGATCGACCAGTTGCGGCCGCCGGCGCGGTTGTTGAATTCGAGGATCTGGACCTTGTAGCCGGCCTTGCGCAGTTCCAGCGCCGCCGTCATGCCGGCAAGCCCCGCGCCGAGAATCAGCACCGAAGCGCCCTTCACGTCGCCCGTGAGCTTGAGCGGCCCCTGGTAGGCGGACTCGGAAGCGAAACCGAGGCTCGTCATCGCTTGATACATCGCCGAACTGCCGGCGATGGTCCCGATCAGCGCCAGCAAATCCCGCCGCCTGATCACAGATTGGTTCTGCACCCGCGTTCACCCAGCCGCTGATTTCGATGGCGAAGGGAAACGGTTGACGCGACCGGTGTCAAGAAAGGGCACGCGCTTACACATGCGCCCACACGCGCTTTTGATGCATCACGCGACGGATACATCACACCACGCGTTCGAGTTGCACACGCCGGCAATCCATTTCATAGTCGAGTCCAACCACCGGCGGCCGGTCGAAATGCCAGGTCAGGCCGTTGCGAAGCGCGCCACGGCGGCCGAGCTCGCTTTCGAGCACCGGATAGACATCGTGGACGGTATAGAGCTGCACCGCGGTGGTGTCGCGCCAGGAACCGCCGAACGCGCTCATCCGGCGTTCCATCTCGCCAAGCACGAATATCGCCTTCGCCCGGATGCCGGCCGGGCTGGTATCGCCGAGCGCGACTGTATGATCGCGATAATTAGCCTTGCCCTCGACCGACTCGCCGCTGCCGGCCACGACGAAACTCGTCGGCGCATCCTTCGCCGCCGGCACCGTGTAGCAGAAGGCGTGGAACGACGGCTCGGTGGGCGGATCGAGCTTTGGACAGACATTGCTGCGCGCCACCGGATTGACGCCATCGCGCATCACGCCCCAGGCGATCAGCGTCTTGATGTAGATTTCGTTGAAGGCCTTGAACCCGTCCTCGGTGAACGGCGCCGGCGAGCGCAGCTCGCAGGCAGCGAACGCGGTCAGCGGGCGGCCGGCATCCCCAATGATATCGGCAATCCTTGCAAAACCCGCGCTCAACGACACCGGTTCTGAGAACCTGACCCGCTCGATGGCATAGCCGGGTAGCGCACCGACGCCGCAGGAATACTGACTGACGCCGGGCATGAAGCGGTAGCCGCCGTCGGGAGCCTCGATGGTGTTGGTCATGGTGCCTCTGCTGGATGATGGATGCGGTCGTCGCGATGACGGTTCGCGATGGAGGGTATGCGCGAACTGCTCGATTTCATCACAGCCGTCGTCCCGGCGAAAGCCAGAGTCGATATCGCGCCGCATCTTCCGCTGTCGTCCCGGCGAAGGCCGGGACCCATACTCCGCAGCAGGTGTCGTGAGAAGGACTCGTTGTTCCAGCGTCGAGCAACAATTGTCATTCGTGGTTATGGGTCCCGGCCTTCGCCGGGACGACGGCGAGTGTGTGGCGCCGCCCGTGAGTCACGCATCCGCATTCTCGCGGCATGAGGCGCGCCCCGGAATAACGTATGGAATCGTATGGCGGGTTAGCCGAAGGTGTAACCCGCCGACGGCGTATCGCGAGAATGGTGGGTTACGCTTCGCTAACCCACCCTACGGACCACGTCTCGCGCCCTTAATGCGCCTTGGCGATGTAGGGGCAACCGCCTTCAGCGAGCGGACGGAAGGCCTGGTCGCCCGGCACCGTCGCGAGATATTCGTAGAGATCCCACTTGCCCTTGGACTCTTCCGGCTTCTTGATGCGCATCAGGTACATGTCGTGCACCATGCGGCCGTCCTCGCGCACCACGCCGTTCTGGGCAAAGAAATCATTGACCGGGGTCTTGCGCATCTGCGCGATCACGGTTTCCGAATCCGCCGAGTTGGTCGCGGCGACCGCCTTGAAATAGTGCCGCAGCGCCGAGTTGACGCCGGCCTGGTAAGCCGTCGGCATCGCGCCATGCCGCTTGAAGAATTCCTGGGCGAAGACCCGGGTTTCGGGCGTGCGATCCCAATAGAAGGAATCGGTGAACAGCAGATCGTGCGCATGCGCGAGGCCCAGCGCGGGCACGTCGGTGAGCGTCACCTGCAACGCGACGAGCTGCATGCTGGCACGGATGTTGAACTCGTCGGCCTGCGACACCGCGTTGCGGAAGTCGGAGCCGGCATTGGCGAGCGCCAGGATTTTTGCGCCGGACGACTGCGCCTGCAGCAGGAAAGACGAGAAATCGGCGGTGTCGAACGGATGACGGACCGCGCCCAGCACCTTGCCACCGGCCGATGTCACGGCCTTGCTGGCGTCGCGCTCCAGCGCCTGGCCGAATGCATAGTCGGCGGTGAGGAAGAACCAGGGCGTGCCGCCGCGCGCAACCACGGCCTTCGCCGTCGCGTTCGAGGACGCGTAGGTGTCGTAGGTCCACTGCACGCTGGTCGGCGAGCATTGCTTGCCGGTGAGATCGGATGAGCCGGAGCCCGAGATCAGGAACAGCTTCTTGCGTTCGCGCGTCACGGTCTGGATCGCGAGCGCCACCGCGGAATTGACCCCTTCGGCGATCACGTCGACACCCTTGTTGTCGATCCAGTTACGCACGATGCCGGTCGCGACGTCAGGCTTGTTCTGGTGATCCGCCGAGATGATCTCGATCTTGCGTCCGCCGACCGTGCCGCCGATTTCCTCCGCGGCCATTTGCGCCGCGATCACCGACCCAGGGCCGTTGCCATCGGAATATTGCCCGCTCATGTCGGTGATGATTCCGACCCGCAGGACGCCGTCCTCCGCGCGAGCAGCGCCGGCGGCAAAGGAGAGACACGCGGCAGCAATTGCGATCAGGACAGGCGAGCGTTTCGTGATGGACATTTCGTTCCCAAAGGTTCGGATGGTTCGGACGAACTCCTGAAGGAATCAGGGATCGCCGACAACCCCGTAGCCGGCATGGCGCTCTGCGATTCCGCGCACAAATTCCGGGTGGAGGAACACGGCGCCTCGCCGATCATGCGAACGCCGCGACGAGATTTCGCCGCGGCGTTCCCTGCAGTGCTGGACGGTTTCGAAATCGCCTCAGCGCCGCTCCCACAACTGCTGCGCCAGAATGCCGACCTTGCGTTCGATCGCCTCGGCCGCATCGAGACACATGTCCTCGCGATAGCGCGAGCCGACAATCTGGACGCCGACCGGCAATCCCTCATGCAGGCCGACCGGCACCACGGCCGCCGGCAGCCCCAGCACGTTCATCGACGAAATGAAGCGCAAATCGTTCCAGAACAACTCCTTGACGCGCTGATCGCCGCCGAGATCGGCATTGACCTCCGGCGTCCTGCGCACCGAGGTCGGCATCAGCACCAGCGGATATTGCTCGAGGAACGTCATCCAGTTCCTGATGTGGCGCGACCGCTCGGCGATCGCCTTCATGTAGCCAGCCTGGTCGAGCGGGTTGGCCAGCGCCATGAAGCCGTGGAACGTCTTCTGGAAGTCGGCGCTGGAGGTCGCCAGCATCTGGTCCTGCTGCAGGATGCGGGTCTCGGTCATGATCAGGTCGCACCAGAGCTGCCAGACCTTGTTGAGATCTGGCACCTCGACCTCGCTGACCGCGTAGCCCGCATCGGCCAGATGATCGGCCGCCTTGCGCTGAAGCGCGATCACGCCGCGATCGGTCACCATGTCCTCGGGGATCTTGGCGAGCGCGACCTTGACCGGTGCGGCAGGCTTCGGCCCCGTCAACGGCGCCGGCACATACCAGGGATCGCGCGGGTCGCGCTGCGCCATCACCTCGAGGCCGAGGCGCACGTCGGCGACGTGGCGCGCCAGCGGTCCTTGCGACGACATGAACTGCGCCATCAGCGGCCGTTCTGCCGTGGCGCTGGGATTGAACGCCGGAATCCGGCCCTGAGTTGGCTTGATGGTGGCGATGCCATTGCAATGCGCCGGCCAGCGCAACGAGCCGCCGATGTCATTGCCATGCGCGATGGTGCCGATGCCGGCCGCAATCGACGCGCCGGCGCCGCCCGAGGATCCGCCGCAGGTTACGTCCGCGTTCCAGGGATTGCGCGTCAGGCCGTGCAGAGGGTTGTCGGTGAAGCCGCGCAGCGAGAATTCCGGCGTATTGGTCAGGCCGATGATGATGGCACCGGCCTTCTTGAGATTGGCCGTCACCGGCGAGTCGCCCGGCGCGATGTTGTCCTTGAAGGCCACAACGCCGTTCGAATTGGCCTGGCCTTCGACGTCGATGTTGATCTTGATCGTGACCGGCACGCCGTGCAGCGGTCCAACCGCGCCGCCCTTCGCTTTGCCCGCCGCCAGAGCCTCGTCTGCGGCCTTGGCCGCCTTCAGCGCAGCGTCGCCGAGATCGACGACGACGGCGTTGAGCGCCGGGTTGGCCTCCTGCTTGCGGTCGAGATGGGCGCGAACCACCTGCTCCGACGTCACTTCGACGTTCTTGATGGCCGCCGCCGTGTCTACGGCGGACCATTGCCAGATCGGTGCATTCGTCACGTTGTGCTCTCCCATAATGCTCAGTGTTTGTTGTTGGTTTCGAAAACCGCGTGCCTCTAGTCGCGCGGATCGATCGGCGTCAGCGTCGACGCACGCGCCTCGATCACCTCGGCGACGGCGAGACAGACATCCTCGCGGAAACGGCCGGCGATGACCTGCACGCCGACCGGCACGCCGCCGGCGGTCCCCGTCGGCACCACGACCGACGGAAAGCCGAGCGCGGGGACCGCAAGCAGCGGCCGCTGCGCATCGAGCAGCGCACGCACCACCGTTGCTTCTTCCTGATCCTGATCGAAGCGGAACGGCAGTTGCGCCGAAACCGGCAGGATGATGACCGGGCAGCGCTCCTGGAACAGCTGCCAGGCCCGCACGATCGAGAGGCGCTGCTCGAAGCAGGCCAGCACCTGATCGCCGTCGAGCTCAGGTGCGTAGGCGATATGGCATTCGAGATTATAGCGGCTTCGGTCATCGCCGAACTTGCGGATCATCGGCGCCAACACGCGCCGCTCCTCATTGATGACGAGCCGATGCCAGAGATCGGCGGCCTCCGCGAGGCGCGGCGGCAGGGTCTCCTCCACCGCGAAGCCGGCCTCGGCGAGCCAGCGTCCGGCGGCGCGCACCGCTGCGCTGACTTCCGGCGCCTCGTCGCCGAACGGCACGGGCGCGATCGCAACGCCGACCGGACGCTTGAGCGGCCCACCCTGCACGGGCACCGGCAGCCATGTGCCGTCGCGCGCGTCGGCCTGCGCCATCGCGGCAAGACCCGTGCGCAGATCGGCGATCGAGCGCGCGAGCGGCCCCTGCACCGACATCATCTGCGCCGTGATCGGACGATCTGATGCCGCCGACGGATTGAACGAGGGAATTCGTCCCGGCGTCGGACGCAGGCCGGCAACGCCGCAGGCATAGGCGGGATAGCGGATCGAGCCGCCGAAATCATTGCCATGCGCGATCGCGCCCATTCCGGAAGCAACGGCGGACGCGGCGCCACCGCTGGAGCCACCCGGCGTCAGCCGGCGGCTCCACGGATTATAGGTCGCGCCGTGCAGATCGTTGTTGGTGAACCAGCGGTGCGAGAACGCTGGTGTGTTGGTGCGGCCGACAATGACGGCGCCCGCCTTGCGGAAATTCGCGACCACCGGGCTGTCGTCGGTTGCGATCACGTCGCGGAAGGCGACGACGCCGTTGGTGGTGGCGTGGCCGCGCTGATCGACATTGACCTTGATCGTGACCGGCACACCATGCAGCACGCCGAGCTCGGCGCCTGATTTCACCGCTGCATCCGCCGCATCCGCCGTGGCCACTGCTTCATCGGCCAGATCAGCGACAACGGCGTTCAACGCCGGATTGACCTGCGCGATCCGGTCGAGGCTCGATTGCACGGCGTCCCGGCTCGAGATCGCACGCGTCGCAATCGCACGCGCCAGATCGACGGCCGACCAGCTCCACAACTCATTCTCGCGCCGCGTGACCATTGTTGTTTCCTCCAACGCGTATGCAACTATCAGCCGATGCCGTTCAGTCGAGCCGCAACGGCTGGTGAAAGACGGGCAGATCCATGCGCCGGTCCTCCGCGGGAACCACCACGGCTTCGGCGCTCAGCACATGATCGAGCATCACGCGCCGGGCGCGCGCGGCATTGCCGGAGCGGAACGCGGCCATCAGGCGCTTGTGAAACTCGATGTTCTCGCAGGTGAAGCTGGATGCGAATTCCTGCACGCCGAGCTTGCCGATCAGATGCCGGATCGCCTCGTTGACGAAGCGGGCGACCAGGCCGAGCAGCGGATTGGGGCAGGCCTCGATCAGGATGTCGTGGAAATCGATCTCGGCGAGACGGTGGTGTTCCCAGTCCGCAATGCCGCCGGGATGATGCTCCTGAACCGCGATCGCCTTGTCGAGCGCCGCGAAATGCGCCGCCGTGAGGTGGCCGACCACGCTGAAGGCGAGCTCCGGCTCGATCAGGCGGCGGATCTGGTAGATCTGCGCGGTAGAGATCGACTGGAAATAGAAGTAGTTGCTGAGCAGGCCGACGATCCGGTTGATCGACACCGGCGCCACCCGCGCGCCGCCGCCGGGCCCGGTGCTGTTCTGCACCAGCCCCTGCACCTCCAGCGATTTGAGCGCCTCGCGGATGGTCGAGCGGCTGCATCCGAACATCTCGATCAGCTCAACCTCCTGCGGCAGCCGGTCGTTCGGCTGCAAGCCGGCCTGGAAGATGTGGCTGCGGATCAGGTCGGCGACTGCGTCCGAGCGCTTGCGCTTGATCGAGGCGCGCCGCGAGGGGTCCAGGGACGGTAAAGCCGATTTATCCATTTTATGATCATAAATCGGCCGGGACGCCTCTGCAAGCCCTCGGTGGCCCCAACTAGGATGCTCTTAAAGCCGGCTATTGGTTCGGCGTGAGGCGCATCCGGCGACAGAATCCGTCAATGAACCGTGCGAGCGCTTCGAAATCGGCGAGCAGCCTTTCGGCCAGTTCTCGATCAACCGATCCGGGGGCAAACGATTCCGTCAGACGCCTTTGACGATCTGCCCAAGCCCGGCACGTTGCGGCCTTGGCTTCGGCAAACGCAACTTGCTCCCTTCGGCGGCCGAACCTGCTTTCTTCCTCAGGCAACCGCTTGTTGGGGATTGATCTGATGTTGTCCGGGACGTCCGGGCACTTGAGCGGATCCGGGCAGCGATCACTGTTTGCGCGCGCGATGGACCCGTTCATGTCCGTGCCTCCCGCCAGTCGCAGTGCTGGTCGGCGCGGCTTAGCTTCAGGACTCAAGAACTGCTCGATCTCTGTCAGGAGGTCACGAAGCTCATCGGTCGAAAATCCCTGCAGGGCATCGTCGACCTGGCTTCGGGTACTCTCCGGATAGACGGCGTTGTCTTCGGCCATTGGCGTACAGCAAAATCGAAATAAGCCTGTCAGGCAGGCACCATGCATTCCTGTCAAAAGGTAACGGCAGCCGTTGCGCGGCGCTCAGTCCACATCGGACGATGCCCACGCGGACAATGATTCTTTTCATCGCGCGCGTTCGCGAATCGAATGGCACTCAAAATAGGTTAGGGACGGAACAGCGCCTAGTGCACTCTGTGCCAGCCGCGCTCGGCGCCGACCATCGGCCAAATCTTGGTTGCTGCAACCTTAAGGCCAGAACAGGCCGTTGCAAAAATCAAAGGAGGACGCTGCGGATGCGGTTGGCATCGGAGACGCAGCATTCGAGCGAAGCAAGCGACGCCGAGTCCAGCTCGCTCAGTTCGTTCCGCGCTGTGCCTCGAGGCCGCGGCTGTAGCGCGACATCGCAAAGCAGAACACGAAATAGATCACGCCGACGAAAACATAGACCTCGACGCTGAAGGACTGCCAAGCCGGATCGACGATCGCAGTCTTGGCGGTGGTCAGGAGATCGAAGATGCCGATGATCAGGACCAGGCTGGTGTCCTTGAAGAAGGCGATGAAGGTGTTGACCAGCGGCGGGATCACGTGGCGGATCGCCTGCGGCAGCACGATCAGCGCGTTCTTCTCCCAGTAGGACAGCCCGAGCGCGTCGGCGGCCTCATATTGTCCGCGCGGCACCGCTTGCAGGCCGCCGCGCACGACTTCCGCAAGGTAGGCGCCGGCATAGAGGATGAAGGCGATCTGCGCGCGCAAGAGTTTGTCGATGTTGACGCCGTCGGGCATGAACAGCGGGAACATCACACTCGCCATGAACAGCAAGCTGATCAGCGGCACGCCGCGGATCAGCTCGACATAGAGCACGCAGAGCGAGCGGATTGCCGGCAGTTTCGAGCGTCGGCCGAGCGCCACCAGGATGCCAAGCGGAAAGCCGAGGGCGAGCCCGAAGGTCGCGAGGATCAAGGTGACCGGCAGCCCGCCCCAGCGGTCCTGCGTGACAAAGGTGAGGCCGAGGAAGCCGCCCCACATCAGGCAGCCGATCACGATCAAGGCCGCGGCCCACAGCAGGAACAGCTCCTTGCGCCAGAAGCTGCGGCGGCTCGATACCGCGAACAGCGCGATGAAGATCACGACTGCGAGCGCCGGCCGCCACTGCTCGTCGAACGGATAGGTGCCGAACAGGATGAAGCGGTACTTCTCGGGGACGACCGCCCAGCAGGCGCCGGCGCCGCGCAGCGCGCGGCAGGCGCTGGTGTCATTGCCGGAGACGGTCCAGATCGCGTTGGCAATGCCCCATTGCCAGAGTCCGATGAACGCCTTGCCGAGCACGAACAGCATCAACAGCGTCATGATGCTGGACGGGATCGATGCGAACAGATTGGCGCGCAGCCACGCGGTAAACTGACCGCCGAGCGCCCGTGGTGCGGGCCGCGGCCCGATCGGCAGCGGATCCTGCGGAAGGTGCACGACCGAGCTCATCTCAGCGCTCCACCAGCGCGATCCGCGCATTGTACCAGTTCATGAACAGGCTGATGCCGAGGCTGATGGTGAGGAACACCATCATGATCAGCGCAATCGACTCGATCGCCTGCCCGGTCTGGTTCAACGTGGTGTTGGCGATCGAGACGATGTCCTGGTAGCCGACCGCGACCGCGAGCGAGGAATTTTTGGTCAGGTTTAGATACTGGCTGGTCATCGGCGGGATGATGACGCGCAGCGCCTGCGGCAACACGATGTGCTGCAAGACGAAGCCGCGCTTCAGCCCGAGCGCCTTGGCGGCCTCCGACTGGCCGTGCGGCACCGCCTGAATGCCGCTGCGCACGATCTCGGCGATGAACGCCGAGGTGTAGGTGACGAGCGCGATCAGCAGCGCAAAATATTCCGGCGCCAGCGTCAGCCCGCCGACGAAATTGAAGCCGCGCAGCTCGGGCAGCATGATGCTCCAGCTCGCGCTCAGAAGCCACGACACCAGCAGGGGCAGCGCGACCACGAGGCCGAGCGCGTAGGGCCAGGCCGGCCGCGCTCTGCCGTCGAGCATCTGCTGCGCAACCAGGCGGCGCCTGATGAGATGGAGCGTGATGAGACCCGCGACCAGCGCAAGGATCGTCCACCAATTGGCCTCATGCAACGGGACCGACGGCAGGATGAGCCCGCGGTTGGAAAGGAACACGCCCTCGACCGGCTTCCACGCCTGGCGCGCCGCCGGCAGGCCCTGCATCAGCACGTACCAGAACAACAGCTGCAGCAGCAGCGGCAGATCGCGCAGCACCTCGACATAGACGGCGGCGAGCCGCGCCAGCAGCCAGTTCGACGACAGCCGCGCGATGCCCACCAGCGTGCCGATCACGGTCGCCAGCACGATGCCGATCACAGCAACGCGCAGCGTGTTGACGATGCCGACGATGAAGGCGCGCAGGTAAGTGTTCTTCGGCGAGTAATCGATCCAGGAATCCGCGATCGGCATGCCGGCTTCGCGGCCGAGGAAGGCAAATCCGGTCGAGATGCGCCGCACCGAGAGATTATGGACCGCGTTCGACCACAGCCACGCGACGATGGCGACCGCGATGGCGACCACCAGGACCTGCCAGAACAGGCCGGCGACGCGGGGATCGCTGAGCGAAAGCCGCCAGGGTCGCGAGGGAGGGCGTTTCGGCGTCGATGTCGTCACAGCACAAGGATCCCGGTGAGAAGCGATCTTCTGCCATGCGCAAGAGCGTATTCGGGGCTGCGCACTTCATATGTTGCATCAAATTGATATTCGTGCAACATATGTTTCATGGCCCAGGCTCAGCCGAAACCATCGCCCCTGAACGAATTGTGCAGCGCATTGCCGTCGCTGCCGATGCGTTTGCAGGAGGTCGGGCGTTTTGTCGCAGCCAATGACTACGACGCCACCACCCGCTCGATGCGGGATCTCGCCTCGGTCGCCGGCGCCGATCCTGCATCCTTCACCCGTCTTGCCAAGGCGCTCGGCTATTCCGGCTGGGACGAATTGCGCGCCGCGCTCACCGAGGCGCGACGGCCGGCGCAGGGCTCGCCGTTCTCCGGCCGGGCCAAGAGCCGCCGCGCCGGGCCCAATGCCGATGTCCGGCTGGTGCACGACAAGATCGAGGCTGAAGCCGCGGGCCTTGCGCGGATTTCCGCGAGCGCGATCGCCGACGCCGCGCGTGCGCTGCACGCCGGTGATCGGATCTGGATCACCGGCTTTCGCAGCTGCCGCAGCGTTGCGGAACTGCTGACCTACCAGCTTCGCTTGTTCCGCCCCGACGCCGTGCAGCTGGTCGGCGGTTCCGGCCCGTTCGATCTCGACCACGGCGCCTTCCGCTCAGGCGACGCGGTGGTCGTGATCGGTTTTGCGCCCTACACCCTGGTCAGCGTCGAGACGGCGCGTGCAGCGCATCAGGCGCACGCCACGCTGATCGCGATCGCCGACACGATCAGCGCGCCGATGGCCGAGGGCGCCGATCATCTCCTGCTGTTCGAGGCCGCCTCCTCGCCCGGCTTCTTCCCGAGCCTCACCGGCGCGATCGCCGTCGCCCAGTCGCTGGCCGCCGTCGCCTTCACGCTGGGCGGTGCGAGCGCGAAGCGCAAGCTGGAGCAGACCGAAGGCCGGCTTGCCGAGATGTCGCAATATTTTGTCGAGAAAGGATGAGTATCATGGCAGCCAACAAGAGCCGCGTGATGCATCGCAGCCTGCGCGAGACCCCGCCGAAGGCAATCGGCGGTGACGGCGTCTGGCTGATTGCGGAAGACGGCCACCGCATTCTCGATTCCTCCGGCGGCGCCGCCGTCTCCTGCCTCGGGCATCAGCACCCGCGCATCCTGGCCGCGATCGTCAAGCAGGCTTCAAAAATTGCCTATGCGCATACCGGCTTCTTCTCCTCCGAGCCCGCGGAGGAGCTCGCCGAGCGGCTGGTCGGCCACGAGCCCGGCGGCCTCGGCTATGTCTACTTCGTCAGCGGCGGGTCGGAGGCAATCGAGGCCTCGATCAAGCTGGCGCGACAATATTTCATCGAGCGCGGCGAGCCGAAGCGCGCCCGCTTCATCGCGCGCCGCCAGAGCTATCACGGCAACACGCTCGGCGCGCTGTCGGCCGGCGGCAATGCCTGGCGCCGCGAGCCCTATGCGCCGCTGCTGTCGCCCTCGTTCAGTCACGTCACGCCGGCTTTTGCCTATCACGAGAAGCGCGACGATGAATCGGAGGCCGCGTTCGTCGCGCGGCTCGCCGCTGAGCTCGAGGCGGAATTCCAGCGGCTCGGCCCCGAGAATGTTGCGGCCTTCATCGCCGAGCCCGTGGTCGGCGCCACCGCTGGCTGCGTGCCGGCGCCGGAAGGCTACTTCAAGGCGGTGCGCGAGGTCTGCAACCGCCACGGCGCGCTGTTGATCCTCGACGAGGTGATGTGCGGCATGGGCCGCACCGGTACGCTGCATGCGTGGGAACAGGAAGGCATCTCGCCGGACATCCAGGCGGTCGCCAAGGGCCTCGGCGGCGGCTACCAGCCGATCGGTGCGATGCTTGCGAGCGGCGCCATCGTCGACACCGTGCGCAACGGCTCCGGCGCGTTCCAGCACGGCCACACTTATCTGGCGCATCCGCTCGCCTGCGCCGCCGCGCTCGAGGTGCAGAAGGTGATCAGCGAGGAGAAGCTACTCGATCAGGTCAAGGCGCGCGGCCGCCAGCTCGAGCAGCGGCTCACCGAGCGCTTCGGCAATCACCGCCATGTCGGCGACATCAGGGGCCGCGGCCTGTTCTGGGGGATCGAGCTGGTCGCCGACCGCGGCACGCGGCAGCCGTTCGACCCCAAGCTGAAGTTGCATCAGCGGATCAAGTCCACGGCCTTCACCGGCGGGCTCGGCTGCTATCCGTCCGGCGGCACCGCTGACGGCCAGCGCGGCGACCATGTGCTGCTCGCCCCGCCCTATATCGCAACTTCCGGCGACATCGACATGATCGTCGAAAGACTAGGCGCTGCGGTAGACAGCGCGCTCAAGGACATTGGTCATTAGCAGGAGGTGTAAAATGTACAGGGGATTGATCACGACAGCTGTTCTCGTCGCAGGCATCGCGAGCGCAAGCGCGGCGACGCTCGACACCATCAAGCAGCGCGGCACGCTGGTGTGCGGCGTTTCGACCGGCTTTGCCGGCTTCTCGGCGCCGGACTCGCAGGGTAATTTCAAGGGCCTCGATGTCGACTATTGCCGCGCGCTCGCCGCAGGCGTGCTCGGCGATGCCAACAAGGTGCGCTACGTCGCGCTGACCGCGCAGAACCGCTTCACCGCGCTGCAATCCGGCGAGATCGACGTGCTGTACCGCAACTCGACGCAGACCTATCTGCGCGGCACCACGCTCGGCCTGCGCCAGGGCCCCGTCAATTTCTACGACGGTCAGGGTTTTGTGGTGAAGAAGGACCTCGGCGTGAAGGAGCTGAAGGATCTCAAGGGCGCCACCGTCTGCGTCGCGCAGGGCACCACGCATGAGGTGACGCTCGGCGACTACGGTCGCGCCAACGGCATCGACTGGAAGCCTTTGGTGTTCGATCGCCCCGACACCATGTACCAGACCTTCTTCGGCGGCCGCTGCGATGCCATGACCCAGGACGCATCCGCGCTCGCCGGCGCGGTCGCGACCGCGGCGCCGAAGGCCGACGACTATGTCGTGCTGCCTCAGACCATCAGCAAGGAGCCGCTCGGCCCGTTCACCCGCAACGGCGACGAGGTCTGGAGCGACATCATCACCTGGCTGCATTACGGCCTGGTCGAAGCCGAAGAGCTCGGCGTGACGCAGGCCAATGTCGACGAAATGACGAAGTCGCAGGTCCCGGCGATCCAGCGCCTGCTCGGCGCGTCCGGCGATCTCGGCTCGCGGCTCGGCCTCGACAACAAATGGCTGGTCGCGGCGATCAAGGCCGGCGGCAATTACGGCGAGATCTTCGAGCGCAATGTCGGCAAGGCGAGCCCCCTGAAGCTCGAACGCGGCCTCAACGGCACCTGGAGCAAGGGTGGCTTGATGTATGCGATCCCGTTCAAGTAACGCTTCTTGTTACCTCTCCCGCTCGCGGGGAGAGGTCGTCGTTCAAGCGCAGCTTGAATGACGGATGAGAGGGAGCCTCCGCATATCCCCCTCTGACTTGTTACGACGATAGAGCCCCTCACCCCTGCTCTCTCCCCGCGAAGGGCGGGGAGAGGGAGAGAAGGCAGAGGCAGTAGCAACCCCATGCGCATCACGCTCATTCACGCCCTAAAGCACTCGATCGTGCCGATCGAGGCGTCATTCGCAAAACATTGGCCGGAGGCGCGGCTGATGAACCTGCTCGACGACAGCCTGTCGGCCGACCTTGCGCGCGACGGCAAGCTCAGCGAGCGCATGACCGAGCGCTTCCTCACCATGGGCCGCTATGCGGCAAGCACCGGTGCCAACGGCATTCTCTTCACCTGCTCGGCGTTCGGCCCCTGCATCGAGGCGGTGGCGCGCGCGAATGCGCCGATGCCGGTGCTGAGGCCGAACGAGGCGATGATCGAACAGGCGGTCGCGAAGGGAAAGCGCATCGGCCTGCTCTCGACCTTCCCGCCGACGCTGGTGTCGATGCCGCCGGAGTTTCCATCCTCGGTCACGCTGGTGCCGAAACTCGCCGAGGGCGCGCTGGCGGCGCTCGATCGCGGCGACCGCGCCGAGCATGATCGCATCGTGGTCGAGGCCGCGAAGGATTTGCGCGACTGCGATCTGATCGCGCTCGCGCAATACAGCATGGCGCCGGCGGCCGAGCGCGTCGCCGAGGTCACCGGCCGCGAGGTGCTGACGACGCCCGACAGCGCGGTCAAGAAGCTGAAGGCGCTGCTCGGAATCAAGTAGGCGCGCCCGTGATCGCCAGGTTCGGGCGGTAGTGGCTTTCGGCCCGTAGCCGACAAATAAATCTATCGATAATGTGCCGCGCGGCCTCGGCGGAGGCTCGTGACGTAATCTTCTGCTGTCACATTATTTTCCTAGGCTGAGGCGGCCGAGATAAGGGCAAACTCCCGATGCGAAATACCTCTTTCCTTGTGATTGCAGCCATCGTTGCGCTTCTCGAACCGGCTGCCGCCCAACAGTCCCCGCCCGCGTCATCGGCAAGCGCCTCCTCCGCGCAATTGACTCAAAAGGTGAACGCCTATGTCGGGTGCATCAACCGTCTCTCGGCGCGATCGTACGAATCCCGCGAACGCTACTTTTCCTGGGCCGCCAAAAGCGGTCCCACTGGCAAGGAGCGGATCATCTACGGCACCTACACGATCTACGACACATCCGACTGCAAGGCGGGCGTCGCAGCCGCCAATGCAATGGACCCGCATGATGCCGGGCTCGAAGCCGCGGCGAATGCATATGTTGCGGCCGTCACCACGCTCGAGCCGCTGTTGAAGGAGGCGGACAACTACTACACCCAGGAGAACTACAAGGACGACAAGATGGCCAAGGGCAAGGCGCTGCATCCGCGCCTGGTCGCGGCATGGGATGCGTTTGCCGGTGCCGACAAGGCGCTGCGCGTCGGCGTCGAGGCAATCAATGACAATCGCGCAGCCGAGCAGCTTGCCGCGATCGAGGCGAGCGAAGGCCGCAAGTCGCACTACTATGTCGAGGCCGTGATGATCCAGGCCAAGCGCGTGCTTCGCACACAACAGGCCGACAAACCCGACCTCGACGCGATCACCCAGGCGCTCAACGACTTTGAGGCCACGGTGAAGGCAACCGAGGAGGCCTCGGGCAAGGGCGGCGACGTCAAGCTCGGCTCGATGTTCATCGGCAGCGCCAAATCATTCCTCACCACGGCGAAGCAGCTGATGCCCGCGTTCGCGACAAGGTGCCTTACAGCTCCGGCGAGAAGATGATGCTGAGCAACGCTGGCGCCGGCTGGATGGTGGAAGGATCGCCGGCCCGGCTGATGCGCGACTACAATCAACTCGTCGACGGCTACAACCGCGGCGCCCGCATCTGAGTGGCGGCACCCGATGTTGCGGGCTGGGATGGCCGGCGATGCTCCTGGGGTGATCATCACGGTCATTGCGAGCGCAGCGAAGCAATCCATCGCGCCGCATATGCGGATCAATGGATTGCTTCGTCGCTATCGCTCCTCGCAATGACGGATCCAGCTGGCAGTCCGCGCTGGAGTGCTCACGCCCCCGCGTCGTTCACGTTGAGATCGACGCCCTGCGGATCCTTGATCGTCGACACCGTGATCAGCGAGATCAACGACAGCACCGCGATATAGACGCCGACGCGCCAGGACTGGCCGTAGGTGCCGATGATCCACTGCGCGATCATCGGCGCGAAGGCGCCGCCGAAGATGGCGCCGAGCGCGTAGCCGATCGAGACGCCGGAATAGCGCACCTTGGCCGGAAACAGCTCGGCATAGAGTGCCGCCTGCGGGCCATAGGACAGGCCGAGCGCAATGGTGAGGCCGACGGCGCTGATGAAGAACAGCAGCAGATTCTTGCTGTCGATCAGGAACCACATCGGCACCGCCCACAGCACCATCAGGGTGTAGCCGATCTGGAAGCAGCGCACGCGGCCGATCTTGTCGCCGAGGATGCCGCCGAGCAGCGTGAAGATGAACCAGCTCACTGCCGCCAGCGTGCCGATCAGCAGCAGCTGCTCGGATGGCATCTTCAGCGTGTTGGTGCCGTAGCTGATGATGAACGCGATCAGGATGTAACCGGCCGCATTGTTGGCCATGAAGATCAACGCGGTACGCAAAATCTCCTTGCTGTGATTGCGCATCAGCTCCCGTAGCGGCGCGGAGGATTCCTTGTGCCGCCGCTGCATCGCCAGGAATACCGGAGACTCTTCGACCGTGCGGCGGATCACGATGCCGACGACGATCAGGAGGATCGAGAGCAGGAACGGAATCCGCCAGCCCCATTCGATCATCGCCTGCTTGCCGAGCGTAGCCGTCAGCACCCACAGCACGCCGGTTGCCAGGATCATGCCGAGCGGCGTGCCGATCTGCGGGAACGAGCCGAAGAAGCTGCGCTTGTCGCGTGGTGCCGATTCCACCGACATCAGCGCCGCGCCGCCCCACTCGCCACCGGCCGAGAAGCCCTGCAGGATGCGGAGCAGAATAAGGAGTGCCGGCGCCCAGGCGCCGATCTGCGCATAGGTCGGCAGCAGACCAACCAGCGCAGTCGCAGCGCCCATCAAGAGCAGCGTGACGACCAGCATGTTCTTGCGGCCGAAGCGATCGCCGAGATGACCACAGACGATGGCCCCGAGCGGACGGAACAGGAATGAGAGGCCGAGCGTCGCGAACGAGATGATCTGTGCCAGCAGCGGATTGTTCGCGTTCATCGGCGCGAAGAACAGTGCGCCGAACACCAGGCCCGCCGCCTGGGCGTAGACGAAGAAGTCGTACCACTCGATGGTGGTGCCGACGAGCGTTGCTGTGAGGACCTTGCGCTCCTCATCCGACAGCGTCGCGCCGCGCGAGTGCGCGGAGATTTCGATGGACATGTGGCCTCCCCAAACCCGTTCTTGGCCGTACGGGCGTGATCGGCCGCGATGCGCCTGCCCCGCACGGATGCTGGTACCGGGATAGCAGAGCTTCCGGCGCGGGACGAGGAAAATAGTTGCACCAGCAACGATAATGCGCCAACCCATGGCCTTGGAGCCGGTTCCATGACCCGGCTACCTCACCCGCCGCCGACGGTCTCCCATCCCAAAACGCCGATTGTGCAATGCAGCAAGGCCGCTATGCTGGGAGTCTCCAAGAGGTTTTAAGTGTCTGACATCAATGCCGATGCCTGGGTGTCCTCAGGCCACCGCCCGATGGGCTTTCCGGAATTCGTCGTCGTCATTGCCTCCATCATGGCGCTGAACCCGCTGGCGATGGACATGATGCTGCCGGCGCTGCCGAACATCCGCTCTGCGTTCCAGATCGCCGACGCCAATCGTCCGCAGATGGTGCTGTCGATCTTCCTGGTCGGCTTCGGCGTCGGCCAGTTCGTAATGGGCCCGCTGTCGGACCGCTTCGGCCGCCGCCCGGTGCTGCTCGGCGGCATGGCCGTCTACACCATCGCCGGCCTGCTCGCGATCATGGCGCCCTCGTTCGAGACGTTGCTCTTGGCGCGCGCGCTGCAAGGGCTCGGCACCGCGGCAACCCGCGTGATCGCGACGTCAATTGTGCGCGACTGCTACGCCGGACGGCGGATGGCGAGCGTGATGTCGCTTGCCATGATGGTGTTCATCGCGGTGCCCGTGATCGCGCCGTCATTCGGCCAGGCGGTGATGCTGCTGACGCACTGGCGCGGCATCTTCGTGCTCTTGATGATCTATGGCGTGATCGCGCTCGCCTGGAGCGCGATGCGGATGCCGGAGACGCTGCCGCTCGAATTGCGCAAGTCGCTGGCGATCCCCGAGGTGCTGTCCGCGTTCCGCCAGACCATCACCAACCGCCAGACGCTCGGCTACGCGCTCGCCGCCGGCGGCGTGCAGGGCTCGCTGTTTGCCTTCGTGTTCTCCTCGCAGCAGATCTTCACCGAGGTCTTCAAGCTCGGACATTACTTCCCGGTCGCCTTCGCCGCCTGCGCGGTCGGCGTCGCGATTGCCGGCTTCCTCAATTCGCGCATCGTCGGCCGCATCGGCATGCGCGTGATCTCGCACGCCGCGCTGACCGGCTTTGCCGTCGTCGCCGGCGCGCTGTTCCTCGCAGTGAAGACCGACACGCTGTCGCTGCCGCTGTTCATGGTGCTGGCCGGCCTGATGATGTTCGCGTTCGGGCTGATGATGGCGAACTTCACCGCACTCGCGATGGAGCCGCAAGGAAAGATCGCCGGCACCGCGTCCTCGCTCTATGGTACCATCACCACCCTGCTCGGGATCGGCGTCGGCACCACGATCGGCCAGGATTACGACGGCACGCTGCTGCCGTTCGCCACCGGCTTCTTCCTCTGCACGCTGGCCGCGCTTGCCGTGGTGCTGGTGACGGAAAAGGGCCGCATGTTCCGGCCGCATCACCATCCGATTTGACGATCCGTAGCCCGGATGCAGCGAAGCGCAATCCGGGGTTCGTCGTGCGGGCAAAACTGTCCCGGATCACGCTTCGCTTCATCCGGGCTACACTTCCGTGGTTGGTTTCAGGCTTCGCGAGCTCGCCCGGCATTGCTTCGCACCGGCGCCGCTGCACGCCGCGTCGCCGCAAACCCCTCCATTCCCAGCTGCCATTGCAAGCCGACGATCGCGCCCTTCGTCGGCTGCAGCAGTCCCAGCGCGCTGAACAGCGTGAACGGCAGCCAGATCGCCAGTTGCAGCCAGGCCGGCGGCGCGTAGGTCATTTCCATCCAGAGCAACGCCGGCACCACGACGTGGCCGACCACCACGATCACGAGATAGGCCGGGAAATCGTCCGCGCGCTGCGGGGTGAAATCCTCGCCGCACGCCTCGCAATGATCCGCCACCTTGAGGAAGCGGCCGAACAGATGGCCGCGTCCGCAGTTCGGGCACTTCATCGTAAAACCGCGCCACATCGCCTTTGGCAGGGAAACCGTCTCGGTCATTGTCGTTGTCCTTGACCTGATCTGATGATCCATACAATATGAATTTTTGAGCATACAATCAAAGACAAAGCGCTGGATTGCATGGATTGGATCCCTACAGTTTCGGAATGGCACGGCCCAATGTTCCTGCGCATCGTCGATGCGCTCGCCGCCGACATCGCGAGCGGCCGGCTGGCCCGCGGCCAGCGCCTGCCGACCCATCGCGCGCTGGCGTCGGCGCTCGATATCGATCTCACCACGGTGACGCGCGCCTATGGCGAGGCACGGCGGCGCGGGCTGCTCGACGCCCGCGTCGGCCAGGGCACCTTCGTCTCGGAGACCACGGCGCGCGCTGCATCCGAGCTATCAGCGCCGGTCAACATCGACCTGTCGATGAATTTGCCGCCGCAGCCGGTGGAGGCCAATCTCGATCTGCGCATCGCGCAGGGACTTGCGACCATTCGCTCCGAGGCCGGATTTTCAGCCTATCTCGGTTATACGCGTCCCGGCGGCACCGCCGACGAGCGCGAGGTCGGCGCCGCGTGGCTCGCGCCGCGCGTGCCGAATGCATCGGCCGACCGCATCGTGATCTGTCCGGGTTCGCAGGCGATCATCTTCAACGCGCTGCTGGCGCTGACCTCGCCCGGCGATGTCGTGGTGACGGAGGCGTTGACGTTTCCCGGCATCAAGGCGGCTGCGGCGCGGCTCGACGTCCGCCTCGTCGGCGTTGCGATGGACGCCGAGGGCGCCCGTCCCGACGCGCTCGACGAGGCCTGCCGCAAGCACAAGCCGAAGGCGGTGTATCTGGTGCCGACGCAGCAGAACCCGACCACGGCGACGATGGGCGCAGCGCGGCGCAAGGCGATCGCCGACATCATCAGGAAGCGCGGCTGCATCCTGATCGAGGACGACGTCTACGGCCCGCTCGAACCACAGGTGGCGCCGATCGCCACGCTGATCCCCGAACGCACCTACCTTGCCGCGAGCATTGCGAAATGCATCGCACCGGCCTTGCGCGTTGCCTATCTGCTGGCGCCCGATGCGAACGCCGAGCAACGGATGCGCGCCGGCATGCAGGCCACCATGCAGATGCCGCCATCGCTGATGGTCGCGCTGGTCACGCAATGGCTGCGCTCCGGCGTCGCCGCTGACATCATCCGCGCTATCCGCAACGAGGCGGCCGCGCGCCAGCAGCTCGCGGCCCGCTTCCTCAAAGGCGTCGCCTATGCGGCGCGGCCGGCGAGCCACCATCTCTGGATGCCGCTGCCGAAACATTTCGACGGCACCGACCTGCTGTCGCATCTGATGCGCAACGGTCTCGCGGTGGTCGGCGAAGACGCCTTTGCGGCAGGCGATGCCGCGCCGCGCGGCCTCCGCGTCTCGCTCGGTGCCGCCCGCAACCGTGCCGAGCTGAGCCAGGCGCTGCAGGTGCTGTCGAATGCCGTGCGCACGCCGGTCGGCGCCACGCAGATTGTATGAATTTCGACCATCGTTAGGGAATAAACTCGCCCGAAAATGATTATGGTGCGGGGGCGCCTGCGCTAAAACCGCGGCGTTCATGGCATCAGGCAGGGGCGGGCTTTTCAATGTCGTGCAGATATGACCGGACAGCGCGGCGTGCCGTGCGGACGCTTCGCGGGGCTGCGACCGCGATCGGGAGTCTTGCACTTGTCACATCTAGCGCGGCCCACGCCACCGACGCCCCTGCCCCATCGCCGGAGAAGCTCGAACGCATCACCGCGTTCTTCGACAACGAGGTCGCGACAGGAAAAATTCCAGGCGCCGCCATCCTGATCCAGCAGCACGGAAAACCGGTCTATCTGAAGACCTTCGGCTATCGCGACGTCACGACCAAGTCGCCGATGCGGCCGGACACGATGTTCGCGCTGCATTCGATGACCAAACCGATCACCAACACCGCCGCAATGATGCTGGTCGACGAAGGGAAGCTGTCGCCGCAGGACCCGCTGTCGAAATACATTCCGGCGTTCGCCGACGTGAAGGTCGGTATCGAGCCGGATGGCGGCAACGATCTCGGCAAGCTCGAGCTGGTGCCGCCGATCCGCCCGGTCACGATCGAGGACCTGATGCGGCACACCTCGGGCATCACCTACGAATATATCGGCGCCGACTGGATCCAGAAGCTCTACCGCAACGGACATCTGTTCGACGGCAAGTTCGACAACAAGGAATTCGTGGCGCGGCTAGCCAAGCTGCCGCTGTCGCGGCAGCCTGGCACGATGTGGCGCTACGGTCATTCCACCGACGTGCTCGGCCGGGTGGTCGAGATCGTCGTGGGCAAGTCGCTCTATCAGTTCGAGAAGGAGCGCATCTTCGATCCCCTGAAGATGAACGACACCAGATATGTGCTCGATGCGGAAACCGAACGGACGCGGCTGGCCGAACCATTGCCCTCGGACACGATCCTGATCGCGGGGGAGAACGACCGGCGCGCGCATCCGGAGTGGGAATCCGGCGGCGGCGGCCTGGTGTCGACCATCCTCGATTATGCGCGCTTCGCGCAAATGCTGCTCAATGGCGGCCAGCTCGACGGCAAGCGCTATCTCAGCCCTGCCGCCTTCAAGACCATGACAACGGATCATATCGGACCGGGCTCCGGGGTCGGCCGCGACTATTGGTACTTCCCTGGCGACGGTTTCGGTTACGGTTACGGCATCGCTGTGCGCACCGATCCCGGCATTGCCAGGCCACCGCCGCCCGGCTCGATCGGCGAATTGAAATGGGACAGCGGCAGCGGCACCTATTTCGGCGTCGATCCGAAGCTCGACATGATCTACATCATGCTCGAGCAGACCCAGAACGAACGCCAGCGCATCACGCCGGCGTTTCGGAAACTGGTCTACGACGCGTTTTAGCCCGGACTAAGTTCCGCAGCAACTTCGTCATTGCGAGGAGCGAAGCGACGAAGCAATCCATCTATCCGCGAGCAAACGGATGGATGGATTGCTTTGCTCGCAATGACGGGATTGAGAGCCCCCGCCCTACGACTTCCGCCGAACCGGTTCCTGTCTGCGCCGTGCTGCTGCCGCGATCAGGCTCGTGGTGCATTCGTTGCAGACGAACGCACATTCATCCGTAAACAAGCCGATCCGTCGTTCGAATCCGATCGCACCATCGTCGGCGAGCCCGTCGATGACACCACCGCAGCACACGCATTGGTGGCACGCCGCCAACTCCCGTTCCATGCCGAGCCCTCCGGCCATCGCTGCTTCCCTCACGCTATATACTATCGTATATATCGAGACGACAAGGCAGGCGGGTGAACAATCCGGTCGGGAACCCTGCAGACAACAACCATCGACCGGAGACGATCGCCTCACAATTCCTGCCTGGTCCAACCAGGTTCATTGAGGAAACGCGATCATGATAAAAATGAATGGCGACGCGGGACATCCGCGCGCAACGGGAGAACTGCTCAAGATCCGCCGCGCATCGCTAGCGGCCATTATCCTTGCGCTCGGCACGGCCGGCATAGCGCGCGCCGAAACCACTCCGGTCGGAGTTCCCGACAAGAGTTTCCCGGAGAGCGTGACCTCGACCTCCGACGGGACGCTTTACGTCGGCAGCTTCAACCTCGGCGGCGTAACGAAGATTTCCAGCGGCAAGGCCGAGCAACTCGTCAAGCCGGGTGCCGGCGACAGCCGCTCGACGCTCGGCGTACTCGCCGACGAGAAGAGCGGCACGCTCTATGTCTGCTCCAACGACATCTCTGGCTTCGGCGTCGCCGGGCCGAGCGACACCAAGGGCGCCTGGCTGAAGACCTTCGATCTCAAGAGCGGCGCGCCGAAAGGCAGCTTTGCCCTGAGCGATCCGAAATCGCTTTGCAACGACATCGTGGTCGGCGCCGACGGCACCGCCTATGTCAGCGATTCCTTCACGCCGATCGTCTACAGCCTGAAGCCGGGCGGCACCGCGCTGGCGGCGTTCGCCACCGACCCGCAGCTCGCGCCGGCCAAGGACGGCGTCGGGCTCGACGGCATCGCGATCGGCGCCGACGGCAACCTCTATGTCACGACCTTCGTTCCGGCCAAGCTGTTCAAGATCGAAATCAAGGACGGCAAGGCGGGCGCGGTGACGGAGCTGAAGCCGTCGCGGCCGCTCGACCATGCCGACGCGCTGCGCGCCCATGGCGGCGGTCTCCTGCTGATCGAGGGCAACGGCAAGCTCGACAAGGTCACGGTGAAGGGCAGCGAGGCCACCATCGACACCATCAAGGATGGCCTGGCCGAGCCAGTCTCGGTGACGCAGATCGGAGACGTCGGCTGGGTCGCCGAGGGCAAGCTGTCCTACGTGATCGGTGACAACAAGGGCAAGGACCCCGGCCCGTTCAAGCTGACGCCGGTGGCATTGCCGAAGTAGAAAGTCAGGTTCGGCGATCGGCGCGCGGGATGGGCGAACAGCCTGCCCCGCGCGCTATTCGTCCTTTGCGAGCGCCTGCAGGAGCTTGACGAGGCCGCCCGCATCATCGGCAACCGCACGAAAGAAGGCGGCATCGGTTTGCTCGACGACCACCACGGCCCTCTGCGCCAGTGCGCGCCCGGCGCTGGTGACGACGATCATCTTCGCACGCGGATCGTCGGGGTGCGTCCGTCGCGTCAGATATTTCAGGGATTCGAGCGAGCGCACAATTTGCGATGTCGTCATCGGATCGACACCGGTGAGTTCGCCGATCCGCGCCTGAGTCAAGGTCTCCTTCTCGCCGAACCAGGTAGCGCAGGCCAGGATGACGAACTGGGAATGTGTCAGGCCGAGTGGCTGCAGCGCCGCACGCTGGCGGCGCTGCCAGGCGTTGGAGACGCGCCACAGCAGGAAGCCCGGGCTCTCGGCCGGGCCGGAAAAGCGCGTCGGCAACGGCGGATCGGTGGGTTTTCGCGTCTTCATGCCGCCACGGTACCTCTCACGTCCATGGCGCGCGCAATGGTGGCAAAATCACCTGGTGTCAGCAACAGATGTCCCCGACGCAGGGCCATGCCCCAGTTTGGGGAAGCACAGAGCGCGAGGCGGTCCTTGAGATCGTCCAGCATCACCTCACGTGCGGCCTCGTAGCGCACGCGGCGGCGAAACGGCACGAAGCCGCCGCCCATATCGTATTTGTAAACCTCGTCATCGGCGATCCGGCCGATCGCCGTGAATGCGCGCAGCGCTTCGCCGCCCATTTCGATCGTCGGCGAATAATAGATCAACCAGTCGCCCGCCCGCATGCGCCGCAGCGCCTGCGCCTTGCCGTGGCACAGTTGTGCAAAGCCGCCCGCAAGGCCGCATTGCACGTGGCTGCGCGACACCACACCGAGCCAGCCGGGTCATGACCGCTTGCCCTCAGCGGCGGCCACGAGCGCCGCCAGAACGGCGGGGAAGTCGGCCGAAATCGTCGGGCCGATCTCGGCTGCGCCCTCGCCTTGTGCGTCGACCGCGTAGGTGATGCGCGTGCGCGACGAATCCAGCCGCTCGATCCGATGCGCGACCGCAATCACGAGATCGCCGACGCGGGTCTCGTCGACGAAGCACTCGTTCTCGCGCACCTCCGTCAGCACCGACCGAAGCGCCGCCTCGCCGGGCGGCTTCATGACAAAGCTGGTGCCGACGGCAAACGGCCCCTCGAGCGCGATCGACTCGATCCCGGCGTTCCAGCGGGTCCACCCGGGAACGTCCTGGAACAGCGCCCAGATATCCTCCGGGCTCGCGGCCGTCTCGATGTCGAATTGGGTCTGCCAGTCAGGTCGTGCGTTCATGCGCTCTCTCCCCCGTTACTATGTACGCGTATTATAAGCGCACTTAGTATCGGAATGCAAGTGCTTCCCAGCACCGCGGCTGGCCGACCAAATCTGCCGTTATCAGATCACATAAAACCCGTGCGTGCCGTCACGGCGCAGCTGGTCGACCAGGCCATATTCCCAATCGAGATAGGCCTGCATCGCCTGCTCCGCGACGCCGGTGCCTTCATAGGGACGGCGGTAGCGGTGCGCGGGACCGGGCCGCGGCACGACGTGCGGCGGCCCGACTTCGAGCCGGCGATCATAGCCGCCGTCGAGCACGTAAACCTCCCAACCCATCTGTGCGAGCCAGGACGCGGTCATGTCGGCGCGAATGCTCTTGTCGTCGGTCAGCACGATGCGCGCGCCGCGCACCGGCGCGGCCATGTCGATTTCCTG
The DNA here is from genome assembly GCF_054063295.1 of Bradyrhizobium sp. USDA 3240. Taxonomy (NCBI): domain Bacteria; kingdom Pseudomonadati; phylum Pseudomonadota; class Alphaproteobacteria; order Hyphomicrobiales; family Nitrobacteraceae; genus Bradyrhizobium; species Bradyrhizobium sp. USDA 3240. The sequence continues at coordinate 6,643,005 of NZ_JBSSGD010000002.1, read as the reverse complement.
CACCAGCTGGCCGCCGGCGTAGTGGCGGAAGCCGGCCAGATGACCGGCGGCGTATTCCTCGGCGTCGCGCACGTCGAAGCGATAGAGCGTGCGGTGTGCGTCCCCTTCCAGCACGGCAAGTTCAGCCGCGCCGATGCGGCGGACGCCGGCGCGATAGGCCACGTCGCGCGCATTGTCGGCGGCGCCCTCGAACGGCCCGACGTCGCCGCGCTTGCCGGCGCCGTGTTCGAGCTCGTGTTTCGCCAACGTCCAGCCGATCGTGCCGTTGCGCAGCGCCCGCACCTTGTTCGGCAGTCCGGCATTGATCAGCGACTGCGTGCCGATGATCGAGCGGGTGCGGCCGGCGCAATTGACGATGATGGTGGTGTCGGGATCGGGCGCCGCGCGGCCTGCGCGCAGCACCAGCTCCGCGCCGGGCACGCTGACCGAGCCCGGGATGTTCATGGTGGCATATTCGTCGAACCGACGCACATCGAGGATCGCGATGTTGGCCTTGTCGGATATCAGCGCGGCGACCTCGTCGGCGCTCAGCGATGGCGTGTGCTTGCGCGACTCGACCAGCTCGCCGAAGGCCTTGGCGTAGGAATTGACGTCCTCGAACACCTCGTAGCCGGCCGCCTTCCAGCCCTGCAGGCCACCGGCAAGCGCCGCGACGTTGCTGTAGCCCAGCGCCTGCAACGCGCCGGCCGCGGCAGCGATCAGGCCTTCGCCATTGTCACAGAGAACAATCGGCACGTCCTTGCGCGGCAGTCGCAGTTCGGCTTCGAGCGCGATCTGGCCGGCCGCCATGTTGGCGGCAAACAGCGGATGGCCGGCGGCGAATTCCGCCTCATGCCTGACGTCAAGCAGCGCAATCTCTTGGCGCAGCAGCAGCGTTGCACGGATGTTCTGGGGTGTGACGGACAAAACTGTCATGAGATGCCGGCCTTGGGCGGAAAATACGCAGGCCTGCTCTAGGCCGAAATCGCGCGCCGTCAATAGCCTTAACCGGTCCGCAACCCCGATCTTCACGAGCCACGGTTCGGGAACGAAAATCCGCCATCCCGCTTTGCCCAACCGGGGTGCGCTTGCTACGTTCCAATCGGCCCCGTTGGCGCCCGATCAGGCCTTCCGGACAAGAGAAGGTAGCGGGGCCAGCCTGAAGTTCTGGGAGGATGACCATGAGACCAGTCGGAAATGAACCATTGTCGCGTCACGCCCTTGCCTATGTGCTGGCCGGCGGACGCGGCAGCAGACTTCAGGAGTTGACCGACAAGCGCGCCAAGCCGGCGGTGTATTTCGGCGGCAAGTCGCGCATCATCGATTTCGCGCTCTCCAATGCGGTGAACTCGGGCATCCGCCGCATCGCGGTGGCGACCCAGTACAAGGCGCACAGCCTGATCCGGCATCTGCAAGGCGGCTGGAACTTCTTCCGCCCGGAACGAAACGAGAGCTTCGACATCCTGCCCGCAAGCCAGCGCGTCTCAGAGACCAACTGGTATCTCGGCACGGCGGACGCTGTGTACCAGAACATCGACATCCTAGAGGCGCACGGCACCAAGTACATCCTGGTGCTCGCCGGCGACCACATCTACAAGATGGATTACGAGGTGATGCTGAAGCAGCATGTCGAGAGCGATGCCGACGTGACGGTCGGCTGCCTCGAAATGCCGCGCGCGGAATCCTCTGGCTTCGGCATCATGCACGTCGACGAGAACGGCCTGATCCAGTCCTTCCTGGAGAAGCCGGCCGATCCGCCGCCGATGCCCGGCAAGCCCGACAAGTCGCTCGCCAGCATGGGCATCTATGTGTTCGACTCGCAATTCCTGTTCGACGAACTGCGCCGCGATGCCGCCGATCCGAATTCCAACCACGATTTCGGCAGGGACATCATCCCCTATATCGTCAAGCACGGCCGCGCCGTCGCGCATCAGTTCAACGATTCCTGCGTCCGCTCCGGCGACGATCCCCGCTCCTACTGGCGCGACGTCGGCACCGTCGACGCCTATTGGGGCGCCAATATCGATCTCACCGACGTCGTGCCGGAGCTCGATCTCTACGACCGCGCATGGCCGATCTGGACCTATGCCGAAATCACCCCGCCCGCCAAGTTCGTGCATGACGAGGACGGACGGCGCGGCCAGGCGGTGACCTCGCTGGTCTCGGGCGCCTGCATCATCTCGGGCGCGGCGCTGCGCCGGTCGCTGCTGTTCACCGGTGTCCACGTCAATTCCTACGCCAGTGTCGAGAACGCAGTGATCATGCCCTATGTGAATGTCGGCCGCGGCGCGCGGCTCCGAAACGTCGTGATCGATCGCGGCGTTCGGATTCCGGAGGGACTCGTGGTCGGCGAGGATCCCGAATTCGACGGCAAGCGATTCCGCACCACCGAGAACGGAATCACGCTGATCACGCAATCGATGATCGACAGGCTCCCGACATGACGCCGATCCGCGTCCTCGCGGTCGCCTCGGAAGTCTACCCGATCGTCAAGACCGGCGGCCTCGCCGACGTGGTCGGCGCGCTGCCGGCGGCGCTGAAGCAGCACGGCGTTACGACGCGGACGCTGGTGCCCGGCTATCCCGATGTGCTCAAGGCGCTGGCCTCCGCGGAAACGCTGCTCCACTGGGGAGAATTTTACGGCGGGCCGATCCGCGTGCTCGGCGGCACCCATGACGGCCTCGATCTTGTTGCGCTCGACGCGCCGCATCTCTATGCGCGCCCCGGCAACCCCTATGTCGGCCCCGACGGACGCGACTGGCCCGACAACGGAATCCGCTTCGCGGCGCTGTCGCGGATGGCCGCCGAAATCGGCCGGGGTGCAATCGAGAGCTTCGTCCCCGACATCGTGCATGCGCACGACTGGCAGGCCGGGCTCGCGCCGGGCTATCTGCATTACGGTGGGCAGCCGCGGCCGGGCACGGTGATGACCGTGCACAACCTCGCCTATCAGGGGCAATTCTCGCCGGACATGCTGGCGGCATTCGGCCTGCCGGGCGAGGCCTATTCGCTTCACGGGGTCGAATATTACGGCACCATCAGCCTCTTGAAGGCCGGCCTGCAATTCGCCGACCGCATCACCACGGTGTCGCCGACCTATGCGCAGGAGATCCAGAGCGACGAAGGCGGCATGGGGCTCGGCGGCCTGCTCCGCGAACGTGCCGACGTGCTGAGCGGCATCCTCAACGGTATCGACATCGATGTGTGGAATCCGGCGACCGATCCCGCGATCGCGGTGCGCTTCGGCGCCGGGCAAATCGCGGAGCGCGCCGCCAACAAGGCGGCGTTGCAGCGCCGCTTCGGGCTCGAGCCGGCGCCGGATGCGATGCTGCTCGGCGTCATCAGCCGGCTGTCATGGCAGAAGGGCCTCGACCTGCTGCTGGAGAACATTCCGACATTGCTCGGCGAAGGCATTCAGCTCGCGCTGCTCGGCAGCGGCGATCGCGATCTGCAGGATCGCTACGCCGCGCTGGCGCGCGACAATCCGGGGCGGATCGCGGTCATGATCGGCTATGACGAGGCGCTGGCGCATCTGATCCAGGCAGGCTCCGATGCGCTCGCGGTGCCCTCGCGGTTCGAGCCGTGCGGCCTCACCCAGCTCTGCGCACTGCGCTACGGCGCGGTCCCGGTCGTTGCCAATGTCGGCGGCCTTGCCGACACCGTGCTGGGCTTCGACGAAGCCGCGGTCACCGGCAGTGCTGCAACCGGCGTCAAGTTCGCACCTGTGACCTCGGAAGCGCTCGCCCACGGCTTGCGCACGGCGAACCTGCTGTTCAACGACAAGGTGACCTGGCGCCGGCTGCAGCAGGCCGGCATGGCCACCGATGTCTCCTGGCACAATCGCGCCGGCCGCTACGCCGCGCTCTACCGCGAGCTCGCCGCCGCGCGAGGATGACGCGCGATCAGTTCAAGAGATCGCAAGACGCGATGCGGTTGATGTCGGCCAGGCGGCGGTCGGGATTGCCCTTGAGATCAAGGCTCGCGACGAGATCGAGCAGGCGGCCATAGGCGCGGTCGGCGATCGCGACCGGCAGCGGCTCCTCGTCGAAGATTTCGACGTAATTGCCGACGAGGCCGCTCAGCAGCCGGCAAACGCCGCGTTGCTCCGGGTCGTCCTTGCCTATGGTCTCGAGTTTTTGCTGGAAGGTCCTGAAGGTTCGCAAGCCGTGCGGCTGTTGCGAAAGCCAAGTATGCAGATCAGGAGCGTGCAAATCAGAATTTTGTAAATCAGTCATATCAGCCTCTTCAAGCAGGAGAAGAAGCTACCGGTTTATATAGCCGATCACGGTTCCGCGCCATGACGATTTTTGCATGCATCCCCTGCCCGGCCGCGCAGGCTGTGTCGTCGGATTGGCACGCGGCACCACTAATGTATCTGGGTTTTGATGAGATTCGCGAGTGCCGGCAGGATCCCGTAGCGCGCGATCTCGTGCGGATAGTCGCCGCGATTGGCGAGCAGCACGATGCCGAACCTGCGCGCCGGCACCAGGCCGATATAGGCCGAGGCATTGTTGAGGCCGCCAGGCTTGTCGATGACGGTGACACCGTCCAGCCGTACATGCTCCCACGCCATCGCCTGCCCGAACTTCGCATCGACACGAAAACTCTCGTGCATGGTCATCTGCAATGCGGCGCGCAGTTCGGGATCGATCACGGCGCCGTCGAGACAGGCGCGCAGCAAAATGCCGAGATCGCGCGCCGACGAGAACATCTGGCCGGTGCCGGGAAAATCGTAATAGCTCTGCTGATTGCCGGGCGGGCCGATCGCCGCGCCGTCGTGGGAGTAACCCTGGACCATGCGCTGTATGATCGCCGGTGCCAACGCCGCGCGATTGTCCTCGCCACGATCCGGCACGAAGGTCGAGGTCATGCCGAGCGGCTTGAGGATGCGGCGCTCGATCAATGTCGCGATCGGCATGCGATAGCGCTGCTCCAGCACCAGTTGCAGCAGGACATAGCCGGCATGGCTGTAGATGCGCTGCTTGCCGGGCTGCTCGTCTGCCGATGGCGTCCAGGCATTGAGCATCGCGATGAACTGATCGCGGCTGTAGGACTCGTTCGGCCATGGCGGATGATCGGTCGGGAGCAGCAGCCCCGATGTATGGTTGACGAGCTCGCCGACCGTGACCTGACTGACATAGTCCCCGTGCAGCTCGGGCAGATACTTTCCGACGGGATCGTCCAGCCGCAGTTCGCCGCGCTCCGTGCCGAGTGCGACCAGTGTCGCCTCGAACAGCTTGCGCAGCGAGGCGAGATTGAACAGCGTGTCCGGGGTAACCGGCCGCTTGGCCGCAGTGTCGGCGAAGCCGTAGTTGAAGAAGGCGACCCGGCCTCCGGCATAGACCGCCGCGGCAAGGCCACCCGGATCGGCCGCGGACGCGGTCGGCGCTAGTTCGGTCGTGACGATGTCCCTGATCTGCGCATCCATGTCGGAATCAGCCTGCGCCGCCGTCAGCATGCTGGCGGCAAGGGCGAGCAGGACCGCCGCGATCCGGGCAAACAGCCGTTGTCTCAAGAGCCATTGTCTCATGCAGAACGAATTCTGGACGATGTTGCGATGTGACCCGCAGGTGGACCTGTTCAGCCATCGAGAGATGGCGACATCGCGATCCTAGCGATGGAACCCACACGTCCGAATTCACGATCGCGCGTTTTGCACCGTTGCCGGTTCCGCTGGGGAACGGGCGGCCCGATCGCTGTTCCGGCGGTCACACCCGGAAACCACGATCGCGACCGCCCTCCCACTCCAGCCACGGCGCGGGAACTGCAATGGAACTAAAAAATTCTGCACGTTTGAAAATGCGGGGAGCATGCTTCGACGGAGAGGAAATACCGGCGCTTGCCGGGCTCGCCGCCGATATGTCTGGCTTCGTCACATTCCGCTCCCAACCGGGGACGTTTCTTACTAGCAACAATTCGTCAATCAAGGGTTGCGTAGGCCCATGAGATTCGATTGACAAGATACTGCTGCCTGCGACGGATTGTCCTGTTCCCGATGCAGGACGCGCGCGATGCCGTGGTTAAGCATGGCTTAACTATCGAACGCGCGGCGCGCGCGCCTATCCGGTTCGCGACCGGACGATCGACCGCGGCAACGACGCCAGCAGCAGCACCAAGCAGACGCAGAGCAGCACGATGTCCTTGAACAGGAACTCGCCGGCCAGGTTCCAGGCCATCGGGTCGGTCGACAGGCTCCACTTCACCACACCCGGTGTCGTGAAGAAGAACGACCAGGTCACCGCGAAGGTGATCACGCCCATCAATGAGCCGATCGCTGATAGAATCGGGCTGAACGCGCCGGCGGCAAGCAGCACGGCGATGCCGAACTCCGTGACGCCGAGCACATAGGCCTCGCCGCGAAGGCCGAACACCGACAGCCACGACACGAACGGGCTGTTGCTGATGAATTGCGCGATGCCTTGCGCCGATTGCAGCGTGAACTTCTGCATGCCGAACGACACGAAGATCACCACCATGACCCAGCGCAGGATCGCGAGCAGACGATAAGACCCCTCGCCGTGTTCGGCGATGTTGAACGACAGATTCATGCGGATGTTTCTTCCCTTGCTGCGATGCCGCCATCAGCCGCGGTTGTGGCGTTCGTGGCAGGATTACGCAGCGCGCCCCGCGCGCGTTACGCGCGGGAGGGCGTCACATCCTTCACAAGGATGTGCAGATGAGGTGATCGGCGCGGCCGGCGGAGGCAGCAGCCTCAAGCCGCCGAGAGCAACTCCCCGACCTTCTCGTAGGCCTCGCCCTTGAACCGCATCAGCTGAAACTGCTTGATCGGCACATAGTCGCTCGAGGTGGTGTTGAGGGTGATCCCAGGAATCAGCAGTGGCGCGGGGAAGCCCTTCAGGTTGGTCGCCTGGTGCAGAATGTTGGCCCGCGTCAGCTGATCGCCACATTGCCTGATGACGTGGGCGGCGGTTGCTCCGGCGGTGTAGCCGATGGCGTAGAGGTCGTCGGCACGATCGGCGTTCGGGACGTAGCGGTCGAGGAACGCCATATATTGCTTCATGTCAGGCGTGTCGGCCCAGAGCGGATTGCCGGGGTCCATCCGTGTCGCAAACGCGAGAACGCCTTGCGCGGTCTCGAAACCCGCGGGCTGCAACGTCGCGCGCACCGAGGCGTTGCCGGCGCCGAGGAAGATCTGCGGCCGCCACGCGAGCGCAGCCATCTTACGCAGCGCCTGGCTCGCCATCTTCGGGATCGTGATGAGGAACACCAATTCGGCGCCGGACAATTTCATCTGGACGATCTGGGAATCGATGGTCGGATCGCCGACCGAGTAATTCAGCTCGGAGGTGATCTGCGCGGTCCTGACGCCGAGACCGGACTTCAGGCCTGCCAGCGTTGCCTTGCCGGCATCGTCGTTCTGATACAGCAGGCCGATCTTCGCATCGGGCATGGTGGCGGCGATGTAGCGGCCGACGACGCCCCCTCGATCTCGTAGGTCGATCCGCCGACCATGGTCCACGGATTGGCCGCCGGGTCCGACAGCTTGCTGGCGGCCGCTGCAAGGAACAGCTGCGGGACCGTGCGCGCATTCATGTATTTCTGCACGGCGATGTTGCCCGGCGTTCCCATCGCGCCCGCGATGAACAGCACCTCGTCGCCTTCGACCAGGCGCCGCGCCGCCTCGACCGATTTCGGCGGGCTGTAGGCGTCGTCATAATTGATGAACTTGATCTTGCGGCCGTTGATGCCGCCGGTCTCGTTCAGCATGCGGAAATAGGCATCCATGGCGTTGGCGAGCACGCCGAACGACGACACCGGGCCGCTCAGCGGTCCGAACTGCCCGATGCGGATCTCCTGATCGCTGGCGCCGGGATCATAGGAGGCGCCGGCAAATGCCTTGCCGCCAATGGATGCCGCGAGGCCAGAAGCTGCCGTCCCGAGCAGCGTTCGACGGCTGATCGTCTTCATCGGTTTCCTCCACTGGATTGGACGCCTTATGCGGCGCCTCGTTCGAATGCCACGCGATATTGCGCGGCGACCTCGTCGATGATGTCGGCGGCCCCCATCACCGCCTGCACGCCCGAGACCGAATGACCCGCGCTCCAGACGTCGGTCCAGCGCCGCGGTCCTGCCGCGTCGCTCTTTCCGCCGAACTTTTCGCGCGCGCGCGCTTCCGACACCTGCTCGTCGAGATTTGCGGGATCGAGACCCGCGGCGACGATCGAAGGCCGCAGCATGCTGGCATCGAGGCCGGTGAAGGCCTTCGTCAGCATGATATCGTCGAGCGTGCTGTCGACCAGCATTCGCCGATAGGCCTCGCTCGCCATGCTCTCGCGCGCTGCGATGAAGCGCGTTCCCATATAGGCGAGATCGCAGCCGAGCAGCCGCGCAGCGGCGAGCGCGGTACCATCCGTCACGCCGCCCGCGAGCACGACCGGGCCGTCGAACATGGTGCGTACCGCGCGCACGAAGGCGAACGGATTGGCCCAGCCAGTCTGCCCGCCGGCACCCGCGGTGAGCAGGATCAAACCATCGGCGCCCGCCTCGATAGCCTTCTCGGCATGACGGAGCGAGGCGATGTCTGCGAACACGAGACAGCCGACATCGTGCAGCGGCTGAACCGCCGCCGCCGGCGAACCGACGCTGGTGATGACCATCTCGACCTTGTGCCTGACGAGGCAGGCGAGATCGTCCTTGAAGCGCGGCTGGCGGATGATGAGGTTTGGACAATGCGGCGCGGCCGGCCGGCCGAGATTGGCGACATTGCGCTCGATCCGGGTAAGCCAGGCATCGAGCTCCTCGACCGAGCGGGCGTTCGCGGTCAGAAACGCGCCGATCGCGCCTGAGCGGCAGACCGCCGTCACGAGATCAACGCCGGAGACGCGCAGCATGGGAGCTGCGATCAGCGGCAGACGAAGCCGATCTGCGATCGTAGCGGGAAGCGCGCTCCGGCGGGCAGCGGCCTGCATGATCAGCGTCCCTTCCAGGCCGGCTTGCGCTTCTCGGCGAACGCCTTCAGTCCTTCGTTGCGATCCTCAGATTTGAGCGCGCGTTCGGCGATCGGGCCCTGTGCCGTCCACCCCTCTTCATCGGTCCAGTTCGCGGCCTGGAAGATGATCTCCTTCGACGCGGCGAGCGCGGTCGGGCCGTTGACGAGCAGATCGTTGCCGAAGGCAACCGCCGCCTCGAGCGCCTGTCCGGGTTCGACGATCCGGTTCACGAGCCCGAGGCGTTCAAAGTACTCCGCGCCCTTGAACTGACCGGTCAGCGCCAGCTCCATCGCAACATGATAGGGAATCCGCTTCGGCAGCCGGAACAGGCCGCCACCGATGGCGACCACATTGTGCCTGACTTCCGGCAGGCCCATCTTGGCGTCCCGCGCGGCGACGATGAGATCGCAGGACAGGCAGAGCTCGAGCCCGCCGCCAACGGCATAGCCCTCGACGGCCGCGATCAGCGGCTTGCGCGGCGGCCGGCGAAACAACCCGAAGCCGCCGCGTTCGGTCACACCGCGCTCGCCGCGCGCCACCGCCTTCAGATCGGCGCCGGCCGAGAAGTTACCACCCGCGCCGGTGATGACGCCGGCGAACAGCGCATCCTCGGCATCGAGCAGATCCATCGCATCGGAGATGCCGCGCGCCAGCGCAGCGTTGCATGCGTTGCGCGCTTCGGGACGGTTCAGCGTGACGACCAGGATGTGGCCGCGCCGCTCGGTCAGAACGACCTGTTCGTTCTCAGTGCTCATCGATACGCCTCACAATGCGAAGGTAAAGCCGCCATTGACCGGATAGGTCTGGCCGGTGATCCACGCGCTCGCATCGGAGGCAAGGAACAGCACCATGTTGGCAACGTCGGACGGCAGGCCCGGGCGACGAATGACGTACTTCTCCATCATCTTCTTCTGCCGCTCGGGATCGGCCTTCAGCCGCGCTTCGATCGCGGGCGTCAGGGTGGCGGCAATCGCCACGCAGTTCGCCGTGATGTTGTAGCGGCCGAGCGATCGCGCGACCGCGCGCGTGAAGCCCGCGGCACCCGCCTTCGCGCCCGAATAGACCTCGAGGCCCGCCTCGCCGGCGCGGCCGGCATCCGAGATGATGGTGACGATGCGGCCACCCTTGCGCTCGATCATCTGCGGAATGCAGGCCGAGGCGCAGTTGATGACGCCATAGAGATTGACGCCGATGAAACTGTTCCAGACCTCAGGGCCGGTTTCCCAGAACGGCTTGCGCGCATCGGGGTCGGGGGTCGCGCCGGCGTTGCCGGCATTGTTGACGAGCACGTCGACCGGGCCGAAGGCCTGCTCGGCCTTGTCGACCATTGCCTTCACCGAGGCGAGATCGGTGACGTCGGCCTGCACCGCGACCGCCTTGCCGCCGGCGGCGGTGATCTCGCGCGCGACCAGTTCGGCGCGATCGAGGATGTAGTCGTTGACGACGATGCCGGCCGCGTTGTGCGCGGCGAAATGCAGCGCGATCTGGCGCCCGACGCCCTGGCCTGCACCGGTGATCAGCGTCACCTTGCCGTTCAGATCAAGAATATCACTCATACGTTTCTCTCCCGTCCCTTCCAGTAGGGCTCGCGCAATTCGCGCTTGAGCAGCTTGCCCATGGTGTTGCGTGGCAGTTCATCGACAATCGACAGCGTCTTCGGCCGCTTGTAGGAAGCAAGATGCTCGCGGCAGAAGGCGAGGATCGCGGCCTCGTCGGTGATGTGGCCCGGCTTCAGCTCGCAGAACGCCTTGACCTGCTCGCCGAACTCGTCGTCGGGGATGCCGATGACAGCTGCGTCCTGCACATCGGGATGCCTGAGGATCGCGGCTTCGATCTCGGCCGGATAGATGTTGACGCCGCCGGCAATGATCATGTCCTTGGCACGATCGGTGATGAACAGATAGCCGTCGTCGTCGAGCATCCCGACGTCGCCGACGCGGAAATATCCATCGCTGTCGCGCGTGTCGGTTCCGAGCGGCTTGCCGTTCAGATAGGAGCGGATCGTCACCGGCGTCCTGATCCAGATCTCGCCGGACTGGTTGCGCGGCAACTCGCGCCCCTCGGCATCGCGAATCGAGATGTCGACATGCTTGTGTGGACGGCCGCTGGAGCCGGGCTTGCGCTCCTGCATCTCCGGCGGCAGGAAGCTGATCATGCCGACCTCGGTGGCGCCGTAACCTTCGCCGAGCACGCCTGAGCCGAAATTGCGGATGATCCAGCGCTTGAGCTCGTAAGGCACCGGCGCTGCGCCGACCGACAAGGCGCGGATCGACGACACGTCGTAGGCGTCGAGTACATCCTTCGGCAGCGCCGCGAGGCGCTTGTACATGGTGGGCACGCCGGTCCAGTTGGTGACGCGATGCTTTGCGATCAGGCGAAGCGCGCCTTCCGGATCGAAGCGGCGCATCAGGATCACCGGATTGCCGAGATGGATCGCACCCCAGACCTGCGACGGGCCGGCGCCATGATGCAGCGGCAGCGTCAGCAGCGAGACGCCGCCCGGCTGACCGCGCCGGGTCTGCGCCACGTCGCTGAGATATTCGCTGGTGCGTTGATCCATCTGCACACCCGGCTGCACCGCCGAGACCACGCCCTTGGGCAGGCCCGTGGTGCCTGAAGTGTAGAGGATCAGCGGCGGCCGACCGGTGGAATGCAGCGGCGGCTCCGCAGACGTGTCGAGCAGTTCGGAGAATGCGACGAAGCCGGGCGACACTGTGCCGATCGAGACCGCGAGCTTGATCGGTAGACCTTCGAATGCGGGCTTCAGCGCCGCCGGATCCTCATCGTCGCAGACGATGACCTGGGCGCCGCTGTTGGACAGCACATACTGCGTCTCCGACGGCGTCAGCCGCCAGTTCAGGCCGAGCAGCGAGCAGCGCAGCTTGCCGATCGCCTCGCTCAGGATCGGCCACTCGATCCGGATCTGGGTCCGCAGCACCACGATGTCGCCGGCGACGACGCCGCGGGCCGCGAGGCCATGCGCAACGCGGTTCGCCGCATCGTTGAGCTGCGACCATGTCATCTGGTGATCGCCCTCGATGAAGGCGACATCGTTGGGGCGATTGGCGGCCCAGTATTCGACGCTGTTCGGCAGGATGCTCATTTCGTCAGCCTCCGTTCCAGCGTCGCGATGAAGTGCGCGCTGATGACCTCGAGATCCAGTCCCTCCGGATCGACCAGCCACTGCGCCACCGATCCGCGCAGCGTGGCGTGGATGAGCGCGCTTTCGATCTCCGGATCGATATCCGCGCGCAACCGACCCTCGGCCATTCCCGCCCGCAGCGCCGCGGCGATCTCGCCTCGCGTTTCGCGATTGAGTTTCGCCACGGTAGCCGTGATCGGCGGCACGGTGAGCGCGCCGGCCAGCACGGCGTGAAAGGCGCGCGCCATGGCAGGATTCCGCGCCGGCATCACGAAGTAGTACCGGCACGACGCAAGCAGGCTGTCGTAGCCGGTCAGTCCCGGTGCGGAAGCGCGGCGCTCGGTGATGAAGGATTCGATGATGTATGTGCCGAGCGCCGACAGCAGATCGGCCTTGGTCTTGAAATAGTGCGACGGCAGACCGCGGCTGTAGCCGGCGCGCTCGCCGGCCTCCGCCAACGTGATCGCCTCGAGCCCGTTTTCGGCCACGATCAGCGCGGCCGCTTCGAGGATCCGCCGCTCCGCTTCATCGCGCCGCTCGACCTGGGTCCGCCGCGACACGGACACGGGCGCGTCATCTCGCTGCTCCAGCGCGCGTCGAACTGCTCGTGCCATTCAGCTTCGCTCCCTTTGCCGTGCGGCGACTTCTTGCTTGCATTCAAGCTAGAATAATGTTTGTTGGTTCGTCAACAAGTTTCTTGGAGGAAACGCATGCTACCGAACAAGATACTGAAACCAGGGCTGTATTCCGCAGCATCTAATGACCAGGCGGGGGCCACGGCCCGCCTCAAGGGCGGCCGCTGCCGCTGCGGATACGTCTTCTTCCCGATGCAGACCTATGGCTGCGAGCGCTGCGGCAGCCATGGCGACGCGCTGACGCCTTGCGAGCTCTCGGCCGATGGAACGCTACTCGCCGAAGCAACCGTTCACCTGCACGCCGACAAGAACCGCCCGACCCCCTTCACCATCGTCAAGGTCGCGCTCGACGACGGGCCTGTGATCCGCACCCTGCTGGCCGAGGACAGCGCGCCCGTCGCGCCGGGCCGGCGCGTGACCGGCAGGCTCACCGCAGTTGGACAGAGCGAGAGCGGCGAGACCGTGCTCGATCTCCGCTTCAGCATCGCATCCTGATTGGTCCGGAGGTCTGACATGACACGATCACTCAACGAGCTGCGCCCGGTCTATGTCGTCGGCATCGGCTGGCATCGCTATCAGAACCCGAGCGAGACGCCCTATGTGGAGCTCGGCCTCATCGCGATCCGCGCCGCGCTTGCAGATGCGCGCATCGAATGGCCTGTGGTGGAATCGACCTATGTCGCGACTGCGCTGCTCGGCATGGCGTCGGGACGGCCGATGCTGCGCCATCTCGGCGCGACCGGCGCGCCGCTGATGCATGTCGAAAATGCGTCGGCCTCCGGATCGACTGCGTTCCGCCACGCCTGCATCGAGGTCGCAAGCGGCATCTCCGACGTCGCGCTGGCAATTGGCGTCGACAAGCGCAATCCGGTGCGGCGTCCGGACACCGGCCTCGGTCACCTCGCCGAGGACGCCATCGTCCCCTTCACGCATTTCGCGCTGCTGACCAATGAATACGTGGTCCGCCACAACGCCTCGACCGAGGACATCGCACGGGTCGCGGTGAAGAACCATCGCAACGGCGCCAAAAATCCCCATGCGCAGCGCCAGCAGGAGCGCACGCTCGACGAGGTGCTCGGCGGCAAGCGGGTGTCGGGCTCGCTGACGTCACTGCAATGCACGCCGATCGGCGAAGGCGCCGCGGCCGTCATCGTCGCATCCGAGGACGGCATTCGCCGACTGGGCATCGACGCCGGCCGCGCCATCCGCGCCACGGCCTCGGTCGGCCGCAGCGAGCGGGTCTATCCGCCCGGCGCCGGCTTCGACGCGGCGCTCACCAAGGAGACCGCCGATCTTGCCTTGGCGCAGGCTAAACTCTCACCAAAGGATCTCGACATCATCGAGCTGCACGACGCCTTCACGGTCGAGGAACTGCACTACATCGAAAGCATCGGCCTCTGCCCCGAAGGACACGGCGTTCGCATGCTGAAGGACGGCGCGCTCGATATCGGCGGGCAATGCGCGATCAATCCCTCCGGCGGCCTGATCGCGATGGGGCACCCGATCGGTCCCACCGGCATCGGCCAGATCGGCGAGATCGTGATGCAGCTCCGCGGCGAGGCCGGCCCGCGCCAGCATCGCGGCGCGCGGACCGGACTGGCGCATATGGTCGGCGTCGGTGCGGTCTGTTACGTGCACATCCTGCAACGGTGACGCCGCATCCTGAAGACGCGCCAGCTCACGCGCGCTGGCGCAGCGGCCGCGCGGCGTCCTTTGCCGGCACCGGCATGGTGAAACCGTACAGGAACAGGTCCACCACCATGTCGGCGAACTCGCTGGGATCGACGCCGCCCTTCGGGTCGTACCAAGTGTGGCTGAAGTTCAGGATGCCGAACAGCATCATGCCGTAGATCTTCTTGGTCCGCTTGACGATCTTGCCTTCCTTGTCGAGCGTGACCAGAAGATCGGCGATCGTATCGACCAGCTGGCGCTCCAGCGCCTTGATCGCATCCTGCTCGGTCTCGCCGAGGAACGAGAGGTCGTTGAGGATCACGCGCTGCTCGTCGCTCGAGCGCGCATTCAACGCGACAATGGCCTGGATCGCGGCGCGGAACTGCTCCAGCGTCGCCGCCTTGCCGGCCATCGCGGCCTCGACATCGGCGATCATCTCGCGGATATGCGCATCGAGGATCGCGAACAGGATCGCTTCCTTCGAGTCGAAATAATGGTACAGCGCTCCGCGCGACAGCTTGCAGGCATCCGCAAGATCGGCGATCGAGGCGCGCACGTAGCCCTGCCGTGCGAACAGGCCGCAGGCGGTGGTGAGAATGCCCCGCTGGATCTCGTCGTAATTTTCTGAGCGCGTCCGCGCCATTACATTCTCTCTCGTGCATCATCGGCGCCGCCGGAATCGGACGACACCCGTCTCTCTATACTACCGCCGCTCCGCGCCCTCCTCCCCTTTACGGGCACCATCCACCAGAACTCGTCGAGCAAGCGACGCCGGCTCATTGACCTGCGTCAAAAAATAATTTGAACGACCGGTCGGATTATATTAGAGTGCCTGCCATCAAGCAAGCGGATTGCGCACGCCGGGACCAACCCGGCGGCATTGAGGGAGGCTGCGCGTGGATTCTCAGAAGGTCGATGCTGTCGTGATCGGAGCCGGCGCCGGCGGGCTGTGCGCCGCAGCGCGGCTTGCCCATGGCGGGCTGCATACGCTCGTCGTCGACGACAAGGACCGGCTCGGCGGGCGCGCCTCGACCGAGGAGATCGACGGCTTCAAGGTCAATATCGGCGCGATCGCGATCGAGTTCGGCGGCGTGTTCGAGGAAACCTTCCACACCGTCGGCGCCCCGCTCGACATCCGCGCGCCGGAGCCTGCGAGCTCGTTCTTCATCGACGG
Organism: Bradyrhizobium sp. USDA 3240; assembly: GCF_054063295.1. Taxonomy (NCBI): domain Bacteria; kingdom Pseudomonadati; phylum Pseudomonadota; class Alphaproteobacteria; order Hyphomicrobiales; family Nitrobacteraceae; genus Bradyrhizobium; species Bradyrhizobium sp. USDA 3240. The sequence continues at coordinate 6,627,453 of NZ_JBSSGD010000002.1, read as the reverse complement.
CAAGGTGATCGATGTCGGCCGCGGCGGCTGGTCGCTGCTGCTCGGGCAACTGACCAAGCAAGCCTCGCGCATCCTGGAGAAATTCGCCGATGCGCGCTCCGGCAATCTGCCCGACGGGCGGCAATCGACCGAAGACTGGCTGAAGGGCTACACCAGCAACGCCACGGTGCACGCGCTGTTCCGCAATCTCTGCGCGGCGATCTTCGCCTGCAACGCCGCCGAGCTGCCGGCCCGCGCCTTCCTCACCTATTTCACCGGCAAGGGCGCCTTCAAGAAATTCGGCTTCTGCCCGCAGGGCACGATCGGCGTCTGGAACAGCCTCGGCAGCGCTGTCAGGCGCAACGGCAACATCTGGCTCGAAACGCCGGCGACCACAATCCACACCGCCAACGGCCGCGTCGAGGGCGTCACCGTGCTCAGGAACGGCGAGAAGGTGCGGATCGACACCGATCTTGTGATCAGCAATGCCGGACCGAAGGCCACCGTCGCGCTCGCCGGCAGCGAGGCTTTCCCGGCGGATTATCTCGCCAAGGTGAAGAACGACCTGCGCCCAGCCGCCAATATTGTCATCAATGTCGCGAGCCGCGAGCCGCTGATCAACCACCCCGGCATCGTCACCTTCGGCAAGACGCGCCGACTCTGCAACATGGCGAACCTTTCCGCCACGTGCCCCGAACTGGCCCCGCCCGGCTGGCATCTCTATGTCGCCTACGCCGTGCCGGTGCCCGCGCTCGGCGATTTCGACGCGGATGCCGAGGTCGCGCTCGCGCTCGAAGATCTGCGCGAGCAGTTCCACAATTTCGATCAGGCGAAAATCCTCTCGATCCGGGTGATGCGCGACGACTGGCCGGCGCAACGCAGCTGCGCCGGTTATGACCTGCCGCGCGAGACTGGCATCGAAGGCCTGTGGTGCGTCGGCGATGCGGTGAAGCAGTATGGCAATGGCGGCACCCAGGCTTGCGCCGAGACCGCCAAGATCGTGACCGATGCGATCTTCGCCGCGCGCCCTCGCCGATCGGTCGGCCGGGTCTGAGCGCGATGCCAACGACGATCCCGCATCCGACGTCGCAAGCAACTCCCCAGGCCGCGCCGGCGCGGGAGTGCCTGCTCGAATTCCGCAACATCCGGATCGTCTACGACAACGCGATCGAGGCGATCCGCGATGTCTCGATCGCAGTGCCCGAGGGCAGCATCGTCGCCCTGCTCGGCTCCAACGGCGCCGGCAAGTCGACGCTGCTGAAGGCGATGTCTGGCATTCTCTACACCGAGGAGGGTGTGATCGAAAACGGCAGCATCCGCTTCCGCAATGACGAGGTGCATCGCCTCGCGCCGGACGAGCTGGTGCGCCGCGGTATCGTGCAGGTGCCGGAAGGCCGCCGCGTGTTCGCCGCGTTGACCATCGACGAGAACCTGCAAATGGGCGGCTACAACAGGACCAACGCCGAGGCGCGCGAGCGCCGCGATAAGGTGTTTGCGCTGTTTCCGCGGCTCCATGAGCGGCGCGACCAGATCGCCGGCTACATGTCCGGCGGCGAGCAGCAGATGCTCGCGATCGGCCGCGCGCTGATGACCGATCCGGTGCTGCTGGCGCTCGACGAGCCGTCGCTCGGCCTCGCGCCCTTGATCATCGACCGCATCTATGAGGTGATTGTCCGGCTGCGCGATGAGCTGAAGATGACCGTGCTACTGGTCGAACAGAACGCGCAGCGCGCGCTCGACATCGCCGACTATGGCTACATCCTGGAGACCGGTCGCGTCGTGCTCGACGGCACGGCTGCGAGGCTCACCGCCAACGAGGACGTCCAGGAGTTCTATCTCGGCGTCTCCTCCACCGGCCGCAAGAGCCTGCGCGACGTCAAGCATTACAAGCGCCGCAAGCGGTGGCTGTCGTGACCGCGCTGCTCATGGTCGAGAACCTGTCAAAACGCTTCGGCGGCCTGCAGGCTGTCGCCGATGTCAGCCTTCAGGTCAGCCCCGGCGAGATCTGCAGCGTGATCGGCCCGAACGGCGCCGGCAAGACCACGCTGTTCAACATGATCTCGGGCGTGCTGCGGCCGAGCGGCGGCCGGATCATCTTCGACGGCATCGACCTTGCGACCATTTCGCCATGGAAATTCGCCGCCGTCGGCATCGGCCGCACCTTCCAGAATCTGGCGTTATTCAAGCACGGCACCGTGGTCGAGAACATCCTGACCGGCCGCCACACCCATCTGCGCTCGACCGTGCTCGACGCCGTGGTGTTCTTCGGCCGCACCCGCAAGGAGGAGATCGCGGCCCGGCAGCGCGTCGAGCACATCATCGAGTTCCTCGAGATCGAGCATATCAGGGACGCCGTGGTCGGCACGCTGTCTTACGGCCAGCAGAAGCGCGTCGAGCTCGCCCGCGCGCTCGCCTGCGAGCCGAAATTGCTGCTGCTCGACGAGATGGTCTCCGGTATGAACCAGGAGGAGACCGAGGATATCGCGCGCTTCGTGCTCGACATCCGCGACGAGCTCGGCATCACCGTCGTGATGATCGAGCACGAGATGCGCATCGTGATGGACATTTCCGACCGCATCCATGTGCTGAATTTCGGGCGCAAGATCGCAGAAGGCGCGCCCGACGAGATCAGGCGAGATCCTGCCGTCGCGGAGGCCTATCTCGGTGGCCAGCGCGCCGAAGCGATGAAGGCGGGCGCGTGATGTCGACGATGGACAGCCTGCGTACCGCTCATCCGCCGCTGCGGGCCAACGCCGCGCGCAGCGCACCCGCGGCGGGAGCCGACACATTGCAGGTCGCGCTTTCGGATGCCGCCATCACCATCCCGCAATTGCTGCGGCAACGCGCCGCCATACATGGCGATGCACTGGCGCTGCGGGAGAAGGATTACGGCATCTGGAATCCCTATTCGTGGCAGCATTACTACGAGACCGCGCGCGCGGTCGCGCTCGGCCTGCTGTCGCTCGGCATCAAGCCCGGCGACCGGGTCGCTATCGCCGGCGAGAATACGCCGGAATGGTTTTACGCAGATCTCGGTACCCAGATGATCGGCGCGGTCGCGGTCGGCATCTATCCGACCAATCCCTGGGTCGAGCTACAATATATCGTCAAGCATTCCGGCGCGCGAATCGTCGTCACCGGCGATCAGGAGCAGACCGACAAAGTGCTCGACGCGTTGGCCAACAATGGCGGCCTGCCGGATCTGGAAGCCATCGTCTGCATCGACATGAAGGGGCTGCGGCACTATCGGCAATCGGAGCTGATGTCGTTCGCCGCCTTGTGCGAACGCGGCAAGGGCTACGCCGAGGCGAACCCGGAGGCTGATGCTACCCTCGATCGCCTGATCAACCAGGGCGCGCCCGACGATGTCTGCATCCTCGTCTACACCTCGGGCACGACGGGCCCGCCCAAAGGCGCGATGCTGACCTATCGCAATCTCGTCTACGCCGCCTATGCCTACGCCAAGACCGTCGGCATCGCCGACAAGCCGTTCGAAGCGGTGAGCTATCTGCCGCTGTGCCACGTCGCCGAGCGCTGCTATGGTACGGTGACGCATCTGGTGCTCGGTGGCACCGTCTCCTTTGCCGAATCGATCGACACGGTCGCGATCAACATCCGCGAGATCGCGCCGACGTTCTTCGTCGGCGTGCCCCGCATCTACGAAAAACTGCAACAGGGCTTTCTGTTCAGGCTCGGCGAGAGCGGCCGGCTGCGGCAGAGCTTCACCAAGGCCTGCCTCGCCTGGGGCCGCACGCTGTCCGACCGTCGGCAGGCCGGCAAGGAAGGCTGGCTCGACCGCGTCGCCTACGGGCTGCTTTATCTCTTGATGTTCCGCAATTTGCAGCGCCATCTCGGCTTCGCTTACAGCCGGCACCGGCTCTGCGCCGGCGCCTCGATCTCGCCGGAGACGTTGCGCTTCTTCGACATCATCGGCCGCCCGGTGTCGCAGGGCTATGGCCTCACCGAAAGCGGCGGCGTCGCCTTCATCCAGACGGAAAGCCACCACCGGATCGGCGGCTGCGGCGTGCCGCTGCCGCAGACCGAATGGAAGTGCGACAGCGACGGCGAGATCCTGCTGCGCAACCCCGGCGTCTTCAAAGGCTACTTCCTCGACGAGACGGCCTCCACCGCTTCGCTGGAGCAAGGCGGCTGGCTGCGCACCGGCGACATCATCGACATCCTCGACAACGGCGAGATCGCCGTGGTCGACCGCAAGAAGGCGATCATCATCACCGCCGGCGGCAAGAACATTGCGCCGTCGGAGATCGAGAACGCGCTGAAGGATTCCGAATTCATCAAGGAAGCGATCGTGGTCGGCGAGGCCAAAAAATACCTCGGCGCCATCCTCCAGGTCGACTACGACAATGTCGGCCGCTGGGCGCGCGACCGGGCGCTGGCCTATACCAATTACAAGTCGTTGTCGCAGCTGCCTGAAGTGCACGAGCTGGTCGAGCGGATCGTGAGCGACACCAACAAGCGCTTCGCCCGGGTCGAGAATATTCGCCGCTTCGCCATCCTCGAGAAGGAGCTCGACCATGACGACGGCGAGCTCACCGCCACGCAGAAGGTGCGCCGCGCCATGATCGAGAAGAAGTTCGCGCGCGAGCTCGCCATCATCTACCAGGCGGAGGGCTGAATGCAGTATCTCATTCAGCTTTTGATCTCCGGGCTTGCGATCGGTGCGATCTACGGCCTGATCGCGATGGGCTTTGCGGTGATCTACAAGTCCACCGGCCTGGTCAATTTCGCGCAGGGCGAGATGACCATGATCACGGCCTATATCGCCTGGACGATCTCGACCACGGTCAGCGGCAATGTGTTCGTCGTAGCGCTGGGCGCGATCCTCGCCGCGGTCCTGCTCGGCCTCGTCATCGAGCGCCTGGTGATGCGGCCGATGCTGGGCGAGCCGGTGTTCGCGACCGTGATGGTGACGATCGGGCTCGCGGTGATCCTGCGCTCGGCCATCAATTTCATCTGGGACGCCTACCCGCATGGCATCGATATCGGCATGGGCCGCGGCATCGTGCACCTCGGCGGCATCGGCGTGCGCACCGGACAAATCGCCGTCATCGTCACGCTGCTGGCGCTGCTCGCGGCGATCTGGGCGTTCTTCCGCTACAGCAAGGTCGGCGTCGCGATGCGCGCGGTCGCGGCCGACGACCGCACCGCGCTGTTGATGGGCATCAGCGCCACCAGGGTTCATGCGCTGGCCTGGGCCGCATCCTCGGTGATCGCCGGCACCGGCGGCGTGTTCTTTGCACTGTCCTACGACTTGTCACCGGCGATGTTCCAGCTCGGGCTGAAGGCGTTTCCGGCCACGATCCTGGGCGGTCTCGATGCGGTGCTGGGCTCCGGCCTCGGCGGCCTCCTGATCGGCATCACCGAAAACCTCGCCGGCGGCTATCTCGGCTCCGGCATGAAGGAAGTCGCGGGCTTTGCCATGATCATCGTGGTGCTGATGGTCCGCCCGTTCGGCATCTTCGGCGAACGCGATATCGAGAGGGTCTGATGCGCACCGGCGACTACAAGCAGAGCTATGGCGAACTGGTCGCGCTGGTCGATTCCCCGCCGGTGTGGCTCTGGTCGGCCGTGCTGCTGCTGGCACTGATCGCGGCGCCTCATCTGCTGAACTCCTACGCGTTGTCGTTCCTGATGATCATCCTGATCACGGCGACCGGCGCGCTCGGGCTCAACATCCTGACCGGCTACACCGGTCTCATTTCGCTCGGCCATGTCGGCTTCCTCGTCACCGGCGCCTATGCCTATGCGGTGCTGGTCTCGAAGTACCACGTGCCGCCGCTGGTCGGCTTCCTCGGCGCCGGCGTGGTGCCGGCGCTTGCCAGCCTGATCGTCGGCGCACCATCGCTGCGGCTCAAGGGGCTCTATCTCGCGATCACCACACTCGCCTTCTCCTTCATCATCAACACCGTGATCCTGGAGATGCGCTGGTTGACCAACGGCGCACGCGGCATCCAGGTGCAGCGGCCGGACATCCTCGGCATCAGCTTCGACGGCGATGCGGCCTTCACCTATCTCTGCCTCGCCTTCGCAGCCTTGACGCTGTTCGCCACGCTCAACATCCGCCGCAGCCGGGTCGGCCGCGCCTTCGTCGCGATCAGGGACAACGACACCGCGGCGCGCATGATGGGCATCAACCTTCACGCCTACAAGTTGTTCGCCTTCGTCACCTCGGCCTTCATCACCGGAATCGCTGGCGCGCTTTACGGCATCTATCTCTCCTTTGTCAGCGTCGAAGGCTTTCCGTTCCTGCTCTCGATCGAAGCGCTGGCGATCCTGATCGTCGGTGGCCTCGGCTCGGCGCTCGGCGCCGTGCTCGGCACCATCCTGATCGTGCTGCTGCCGGAGGCGACAAGGCTCGTCTTCAGCCTGTTCAGCGCTCAGATGGACGCGACCTTCACGACCGGCGCGCAGGAGCTGAAGAGCATGCTCTACGGCCTCGTCATCATCCTGTTCCTGCGCTTCCAGCCGAGGGGGCTGGTCGGCGCCTGGCACGACATCAAGCGGACCTGGGTGCACTGGCCGCTGCGCTACTAACCAAAAAAAGACACAACACCATGAGGAGGAGACAATGATCAGACATCTGGCGGCGGCCTCGCTGCTGCTCACCACGGCCTGCCTTGCCATCGGCCCCGCTGCTGCCGCCGATCCCGGCGTCACAGACACCGAGATCCTGATCGGTGACGTCGAGCCCCTGACCGGCCCGCCGGCGCTGCTCGGCGTCGCGGCCTCGATCGGCCACAAGATCGCGATCGCGGAGGCCAACGCCGCCGGCGGCATCAACGGCCGCAAGATCAAATACGTGCTGGAGGACGACGGCTACGTCACCGCGCGCACCATCCAGGGCGTCAAGAAGGTGATCGACGTCGACAAGGTGTTCGCGATAATCGGGATCTCCGGCTCGGGTCAGTCGATCGCCGTCATGCCGGTGCTGGAGAAATCCGGCATCCCGACCGTGATCGACGTCGCGCCGGTGAAGTTCCTGTGGGAGCCGCCGCGCAAGAACGTGTTCGTGGTCGGCCAATCCTACGAGGAAGGCATCATCCACCTCGTCAACTTCCTGGCCGACAAGAATCCCGGCAAGAAATGGGGCCTGATCACCCAGGACGACGATTACGGCATCACGGTGCGCGACGGCTTCGATACCGTCGTCAAGGTCAAGAAGCTGAACGTGGTCTACAGCGGCAACTACAAGAAAGGTCAGCAGGATTTCTCGTCCGACATGCTACAGCTGAAGGATTCCGGCGCCGAAGTCTTCCTGGCCGGTGGCATCATTGGCGAGAACATCGCGATGATGAAGGAGCTCGAGAAGCTCGGTATCAAGCCGGTGACCGGCATCTTCTGGCCCGGCCGCATCGAACCGGTGCTGAAGCTGATGGGCCCGGCCGGCGACGGCATCTATGCCGTCGACTATGTCGAACCGTTCGCGGGCGCCGCCGGCAAGGCGTTCCTCGAGAAGGCCAAGCCGCTGGTGTCGGAGGCCGAGTTCAAGGGCATCAACCGCTACACCATGACCGGCTATGCCGCCGCGAAAGTCCTGATCGCGGCGATCGAGCGCTGCGGCAAGCAACCGACCTGGGCCTGCACCATCTCGGAACTGGAGAAGACCAGGAATGTCGAGACCGGCGTGATGGCGCCGATCAGCTTCGGCCCCGGCGTCCGCTTCTCCAACCAGAAGCTGCAGATCATGCAGGCCGATACGGCGACGCTCAGCTTCAAGCCGGTGAACTAGAACGATGAAGGTCCTGATCGTCTTTGCTCATCAGGAGGCGCAGTCGTTCAACGCTGCGCTGCTGGCGCGGTCGGTGGCGGAGCTGACCGCGCTCGGGCATACGGTCAGGATCTCCGATCTCTACGCCATGCGCTTCAACCCTGTGGCGACCGCCGAAGACTTTGGCGAGCGGCGGTTCCCCGACCGGCTGCAATATGACCGCGAGCAGAAATACAATCTGCAACAGGAGTCGCTCAGCGGCGACATCGCCGCCGAGATCGAGAAGCTGCTGTGGTGCGACCTCCTGATCCTGCAGTTTCCGCTGTGGTGGTTTTCCGTTCCCGCCATCATGAAGGGCTGGATCGACCGCGTGTTCGTCAACGGCGCGGTCTATGGCAGCGGCCGCCGCTACGACACCGGCGGCCTCGCCGGCCGCCGCGCCATGGTCGTGACCTCGACCGCAGCCTATCCCGGGATGTGCGCGCCTAACGGGCTGGTTGGCGCACTCGACGTGGTGCTGTGGCCGATCCAGAACGGCACCCTGGCCTATGCCGGCTGCAAGGTGCTGCCGCCCTTCGTGTCGTATTCGGTGAATTTCGTCGACGAGGCGACACGGCATCGTTATCTCGACGACTATGCCGAACGGCTGCGGCGGATCGAGAGCACCGAGCCGTTGTTCTTCCATCCGCTCGCGGATTTCGGCGAGGACTGGCGGCTGAAGCCGGGGATCGCGGCGCAGACGGTTGGGCAGGGCGCGCGTGCCCACAAATGACATGACCCGGACGTAGGTCTGCTCCCTCGCCCCGTTCTTACGGGGAGAGGGTTGGGGTGAGGGGCTGCTCCCGCACATATGGTGATAGAAGCACTTGCGGAGACTCCCCCTCACCCGGATCGCATCAGCGATGCGATCCGACCTCTCCCCGCGAGCGGGGCGAGGCAAGAAAGAATCACATCCGCTTCGCCACCTCTTCCAGCATCACCTCGGTGGCACCGCCGCCGATCGTCAGCACGCGGGCGTCGCGCACCATACGTTCGATCGGGGTGCCGCGCATGAAGCCTGAGCCGCCGTGCAATTGCAGGCAGCCATGCACGACTTCGTGCAGCACCTCCGGCGACAGCGCCTTCACCATCGACACTTCGCGCAAGCACTCCTGCCCCGCCGCCGCAAGCTCGGCGGCCTGATAGGCCAGCGCACGCGCCGCTGCCGCCTTCGCGGCGAGCTGGGCGAGCTTCAACCGTACGCCCTGCTGGTTCCACAGCGGCCCGCCGAATGCCTGCCGCGTCTTCACATAGTTCGTCGTCAGCTCGATCGCCTTGGCGGACTCGCCGGCGCAGATGCCGCCGATGCAGATGCGCTCGTTCTGGAAGGTCTCCATGATGCCATAGAAACCCTTGTTCTCCTCGCCGAGCAGATTTTCCGCCGGCACGCGCACGTCCTGGAACGAAATCTCGGCGGTGTCCGAGCAAAGCCAGCCATGCTTGTCGAGCTTGGTTGCCGTGATGCCCGGTGTGTTGTGCTCGACGATGAACAGCGAGATGCCGCGACTGCCCTTGGCGTGCGGGTCGGTGCGCGCGGCAACGATCAGGATATCGCCATAGACCGCGTTGGTGATGAACATCTTTGCGCCGTTGATCACCCAGTGATCGCCGTCTCGCCGCGCGCGCGTCTTGAGACCCGCGACATCGGAGCCGGCGTCGGGCTCGGTGACCGCGATCGAACAGACCGTCTCGCCGCGGACAATCGCAGGCAGATATTTCTGCTTCTGCTCCGGCGTGCCGCGCAGGCTGATGTGCACCGCCGACATGTCGGTATGAACCAGGATCGACGAGGTGAAGCCGCCGAAGCTCGAGCGTCCGAGCTCCTCGGCAAACACCATCGAGGCCAGCGGTCCCATGTCGGTGCCGCCATATTCGGCGGCGTGGCGCATGCCGAGGAAGCCGAGCGCACCCATGCGGCGATAGATCTCGCGCGGGATCTTGCCGTCGCGCTCCCACGCCTCGGCATGCGGCACCACTTCCTTCTCGACGAAGCGGCGAACCTGCTCGCGCAGCATGCGCAGTTCCTCAGGCAGATTGGGCGGCTCCGGAAAATGGAATGCGGTCTCAGAGAGCTGGCGCGGATCCGAGGTCATGACGTTCATTGTGGCGCCCTCTCATGGCCGATGTGAAGATGGTTGCGCAGAAAAACTGCGAGAGATGCGATCGCCTCTCGCGCCTGCGGAATCTCGGGGAACATCTGGAAGACGTGGATCATGCCGTCCCAGACCTGGAGCTCGACGTCGGCGCCGGCGGTCTTGGCGCGCGCAGCAAGCTCGGTCGAATCGTCGCGCACGGTTTCTCGGTCGCCGACCTGCACCAGGAGCGGCGGCAGCCGACTGAGATCGGCATAAAGCGGCGAGGCCAGCGGATCACGGGGGTCATCGTCCTTGCCGAGATAGTTCTTGGCAAGCGCCAGGATCATCGCGCGCTGGTGGATCGGATCGGCCTCGGCCCTGCTCTGATAGCTCGCGCCGCTCGCGGTGAGATCGGTCCAAGGCGACATCAGCGCGCCGGCGGCGGGGAGCGGCAGGCCGCGATCCCGCGCTGCCAGCATCGCAGCGAGCACGAGATTGCCACCGGCAGAATCCCCTGCGAAGGCTATATCGGCAGGACGCAGTCCCTGATCGCGTAAATATTGATAGGCAGCCAGCGCATCATCGAGCGCCGCCGGAAACCGGTACTCTGGAGCAAGCCGGTAATTGATCGAAAGCACGCGGCAGCCCGACGCATCAGCGATCCGCGCGGCCAAGTCGCGATGCGAGACGACCGAGCCGATGCGAAAGCCGCCGCCGTGAAAATAGAGCACCGCTTTGTCGCGCGATGAGCCGGATGGCGCGAGCCACTCGCCGTCGACGCCGCCGGCGGAAACCGGCTCAATCGTTATTGGCACCGAGCAGCCGGCAAAGGCTGCATCCCAATCGCTGCGCATCTGCGCCACTGATGTGTCGCGGCTCCAGCCGCGATAGATCGCACGCAGGCGCTCGATGGCGCGATCGATCGGCGTGATGGCGATATCGTCGCCTGTGCTGGCCATCTCAGCCGCCAATGCCCATGCCACCGGAAACGCCGAGCGTCTCGCCGGTGATATAGGCGGCCTGGTCGGAGGCCAGGAACAGCGCGGCGGCCGCAACCTCCTCCGGCTCGCCGAGCCGGCCGAGCAGCGTCGCGCCGGTCATCGCCTGCAGGATCTTGTCGCCGCCCTTTGCCACCGCCTGCTCCAGCATCGGCGTGCGGATCGGTCCCGGCGCGATCGCATTGGCGGTGATGCGAAAGCGTGCATTCTCCCGCGCGATGCTCCTGGTGAAGGAGATCACGCCGCCCTTGGCCGCGGAGTACACGGCGCCCCCTTTCGAGCCGAGTCGTGCGGCCTCCGAGGTGACATTGATGATGCGGCCGAACCGCGCCGCCTGCATCGCCGGCAACGCGGCGTGCGTACAGGCGAGCACCGAGATGAGATTGACCGCGATCAGCCGGGCCCAATCCTCCGCATTGGTGTCGGTGAAGAAGGCGTGCTGATCGACGCCGGCATTGTTGACGACGATGTCGAACGGGCCGTCCTGCGCGATCACCGCATGTACGGCGGTTGCATCGCAGACATCGAGCCCGGCGACGCCGGCGCCGGTCTCCCGCGCAAGTTCGGAAGCTGCCGCCACGTCGAGATCGGCGATCACGACCCTTGCGCCCGCCCCAGCGAAGCCGCGCACGATCGCAGCCCCGATGCCGCGCGCGCCGCCGGAAACGAAGGCACGTCGGCCATCGAGACGTCCGAATGGCAAGGTCGCCACGTCAGCGCCCCGTGAAGATAGGCTTGCGCCGCTCGATCACGGCGGCGAGCCCTTCGCGCGCGTCGGCCATGCCGGAAAGTTCGGCAACGGTGCGCGCCTCCTCCGACAGGCACTGCTCGATGCTGGTGCCGGTGCCGGCCCAGACCAGCCGCTTGGTCGCCGCCAGCGCTTTCGGCGCACCGGCCGCGAGCTCGCGCGCCAGCGCGAGCGATGCATCGGCGAGCTCGGCATCGGGCACGACCCTGGTGACGATACCCATCTGCAGGGCTTCGGTTGCCGGGATCACCGGGTTGGTCAGCAGGATCGACATCGCCCGCCGCAACCCGACCAGCCGCGACAGCGTGACGGAGACGCCGGCATCCGGCGCCATCGCTACCCGCGTCGCGCCTGCGAGGAATTTGGCCGATTCCGCCGCGATCACGATGTCGGACGCGCAGACCAAGCCGAAGCCGCCGCCGCCCGCCGCAAATCCCTGCACCGAGGCGATCACAGGCGCCTCCAGCCGCAGCAATCCGGTCACCGCATTCTGCAGATAGGCGGTGGCCTGGCGGATATAGTCGGGCAGCTTCTCGCCCTTGGAGGCAAAGGCGCGGACATCGCCGCCGGCGCAAAAGTTCGTGCCCTCGCCGCTCAGCAGCACGACGCGCAAATCCGGATAGCCGTGGCAGGCCATGATGGCGTCGCACAGCGCGCTCAGGAGCTCGGCGCTCATGCCGTTGGCAGCATCGGGGCGGTTGAGCCGCAGCCGCGCGATGCCGTCGGTGATGTCGAGCAGAACGGGGCCCTTGTCGATCATGGCGAAACCTTCCCTAAACCAGGAATGACAGCGTGTAGATCGCCTTGTCGTTGTTGACGAGGATGACCTTCTTGCTGACCATCCGCAATTCGCCATCGACATGGCGCAGCCGGTATTCATTGCGCGCCGCCCACAGCGTGTCGTCGCGCAGGCTCGACTCGAAAATCAGGCTGTTGCTGGCGACAGCGATGTCGCCATCGTCCGGCTGCTCGTCCATCAACTCGATGTTGGAGATCAGCCGGCGCAGGTTCGACTGCGGCGTCTGGGTGAAGTGCTTGCCGGTCATGAGCTGCCGGACCCGCAGCGCGATCCGCGAGCGGTTGTCGTAGATGATCGACATCTGCCGCTCCGGGTCGATGTCGGCGCCGTTGGCCGGCACCCAATAGACGCCGTCGTCGGTCCAGAGCTTTTCCCAGGCCTCGTATTGATGCTCGTCCTGTAACCGCGCCTCGCGATAGAGGAAGGCGGTGATGGTGCTCATCAACGTGGCGCTGCTCTCGCGCGACAGCATCAGGCCGGCTCCATCAGCTTGCGGTAGTGGGTCCAGATGCCGCGCGACGGCACCTCGTCGGTGACGTGGCCGACCGTAAAGCCGAGCTCATCCTGCCGCTGGCGCTTCTCGCCGCGGCCGAGGAAGATCCATTCCGGATTGCGCGCCAGCACGCCGCGGTGGCAGCGCTCATACATCTCGGAATCATCCGCCAGCAGGAAGCCGGCCGGGCCGACCGAGCCCATGGTCTGCTGGCGCAGCCTCCGGTTCAGATCGGGCGCGCCCTTGAATTGCAGCGCGGTGACGTGCTGCACGCTGTCGTCGACGCCGAGCGGTTGGATCACGAACATCTGGATCTCGGCAATGAACAGGTTCGGAAAGATCATCACATGCGGCGTGCCGTCGATCATGATCTCGCGCGCCGCGGTGTCGCCATAGGCGGCCTTCATGCGCGCGGTGTAGTCGGGCAACCGTTCCTCGCTGGTGCCGAACCAGCTCATCGGCGCATCGCGCTTGCGGAACTCGGGCCGCAAATCGATCTCGGTGTGGCCGTTGCCATAGTCGCGCGTCAGCGCGGTCGAGGCGCCGCCATAGAGCTTGCCGATCATGCTGTCGGCGACGCCGAAGATCGAGGTGTGCACGAAAGCCGGGTGATAGCCATCGCACTCGTTCTCCAGGATAAACTTCCAGTTCGCCTTGACGCGGTGCTTGAGGAAACCCGCGGTGATCTCGACCTCGCCCTCGGGCGAAGCGCGCACCAGCCGATCGATGGTCTCCGCGGCGCCGCCGAGATGTTCCTTCAAGGTCGGGCCGTCGGCCGCGAACGAGCCGAACACGAAGCCGCGATAGGACTCGACGCGCGTCACCCGCCCGAGCGCGAGCTGCGCCTTGTCCTGCCCCTCGTAACCGTCGGGGAAGGCGTAGCCGACCAGCCGGCCGTCATTGGCGAAGGTCCAGGAGTGGAACGGACAGGTGAACGAGCGCGCATTGCCGCGCTCAAAGGAGCAGACCTGGTTGCCTCGATGCGAGCAGCGGTTGAGCAGCAGATTGACCTTGCCCTGCTCGTCGCGCGTCATGATCACGGATTGCGGGCCGATCGACTTGACGACGTAGTCGTTGGCGTTCGGGACCTCGCTCTCGTGCCCGACATAGACCCAGGTCCGGTACCAGATGTTCTTGAGTTCGGCCTCGAAGATCTCAGGGTCGGTGTAGAGCGATCCGTGCACCCGGTCGGGCCGGATCAGCCGCTCCCATGGCGAGACGCCGGTCATCATGTTCATCGCTCCGTCTCCCTCGCCGGCCGCTTGCCGCGGATGCTTTCAGCGGTCGCCAATAATAATCCGAACGACCGTTCGGTCAATGAATAGCACGTGCGTCGCGGGCCAGCAAGCTTCTTTACGAACCTTAGCGCCGATCGGCGGAACAGAGCGCAATGATGCAATCCCCGGTGGTTGGCGACGCAACCACATCAGCCCTGCGCCGCGCCGCCGTCGCGTTCGCCGCCTGCGATCTGCTGCAACATCGACTTCGGCGTCGTCGCAAGCTCGATCTTGAGCTGGTCGCAGATCGCCCGGCGCAGCAGCTGCTCGATCTCGGTCGCGCGATCGCGATCGGCTGCGCGCGCGTCCGCGCCGCTCGCCCAGAGCAGAAGCTGCCCGAGCCGCCGGTCCCCATCATCGCGCAACGCCTCGATCGCGGCGGCGTCGGACAAGTCGCCCTGGATGCGCGGCGTCGCCGGAATCTCCGGATGCATCACGCCGTCAGCCAATCGCTCGACCGCATCAAAAGTATCGTCCTGCAGCCGCACCTGCTCAAGCAGCGGGCCGGCCTTCCAGTCGGCCGCGAGCTTCAGCCCGTTCAGTGCGTAGATCGCGGAGAACACCTGCCCGCGGACGAAATCGTCGTTGCTGTTGGGCACGACATGGCTTTGCAGGGCATCGATGATGCCGTCGACCAGCCGCTCGAAGGATGCACTCATGCCGCGGCCTCCAATGCGCGATCGAAGGCCCGCACGATCGAGGGCATCTGGCTTGCCATCACCGCAAGCCGCATGTCGCTGAAGCGATCGACCTCGAAGGCGCGCACCGCGCACATCTGGATCGCCGCCGCCTGATACAGCGCATAGGCCTCGTAGAAGGCGAGGCTCTTGTCCGAGACCGCAATGCCGGAGGCGCGCTGATAGAGATCGATCACCTCGGCGCGTTCGAGCACGCCATTGAGCTTCCGGCTCCTGGCATTGAAGGTCGGCATCATCGCCCAGGCCAGATCCTCATGGGGATCGCCCAAATGAGTGAGCTCCCAATCGAGGATGGCGGTGATCCGTCCGTTGTGCTCAATGAAATTCCCGATCCGGTAGTCGCCATGCACGATGGTGCGGCACGGCGGTTGCGGGCAGTTGTCCTCAAGCCAGCGTCCGCCCGAATCGAGCAGCGGATAATAACGCGCGGTCGGACGCGCCAGCGACGCGCGCCAGCCGGCGATCGCGCAGACTTCGGCGCGTTCTCCCCCCTGCTGCAGCGATGCGAATGCAGTTGCGCCTGGATCGGTCCGATGCAGCGACGCCAGGATCTCGACGAACTGCCGGGCGATCGCACGCTTGTGGTCCGGATCAATCTCGCTCGCCGCCCAGGGTGCGGGAACATCGCCCTCGACGTGCTCGCAGATGAAGAAAGGAAAGCCGATCTCGGCACCATGCTGTTCTGATGACACCAGCGCCGGAACCGGCACACCGCTACCGGCCAGCGACTGCAACGCATAGACCTGCGGCAGCACCGAGTAAGGCGCAAACAGCCCGTTCGGCGGACCGACGCGCAGGATCAGCCTGCGATCCCCTTCGGCCGCAGAGCGCGCCACGAAAGCATAGGTGATCCAGGAGAAACCCGACGATTTGCGGCCGAAGCTCTCGATCTCCGTCCGGCCCCCGGATATTCGCGACAAATGCTGCGCGAGCGCCGTCCGCACCGCGTCGTCATTGACCGCGACTGGACGAACAGGCTCCGGCGCGGCCGGCACATCATCGGGTCGTTTGGCAACGTCCTGCATCAATTGACCGACCTCGTATAGCCCTGCCACTTCTCCTCGCGTAGCGCCGACTTCATGATCTTGCCGGAGCCGGTCAGCGGCAGCGGCTCGAGGCGGATGTCGACCGAGCGCGGGCATTTGTAGCCGGCGATCAGGGTGCGGCAATGCGCGATCACCATGTCGGAATCGAGCCGCGCACCGTCCTTCGGCACGACGATCGCATGCACCGCCTCGCCCCATTGCGGATCGGGCACCGCAATGACGGCGCATTCCCTGACTTGCTCGTGCTGGAAGATGGCGTTCTCCACCTCGCCGGAATAGACGTTCTCGCCGCCGGAGACGATCATGTCCTTGAGTCGGTCGACGATATAGACAAAGCCGTCCTCGTCCATCCAGGCGCCGTCGCCGGTGTGCAGCCAGCCGTTGCGCAACACGCGCGCGCTCTCCTCGGGCTTGCGCCAGTATCCGAGCATCACGCCGGCGCCGCGGATCGCGATCTCGCCGACCGTGCCGCGCGGCACCTCCGCGCCTGCCGCGTCGACGATGCGGATTTCGACGCCCGGCGCCGCCCGCCCTGCCGATTTGCGCTTCGCCGCCAGCGGACCTTCCAGCGCGTGATATTCCCAGGGCAGGATGGTCGCCAGCGCCGCGCTCTCGGTCATGCCGTAGCCCTGGTGGAAGCGCCAGCTCGGCAGCACCCGCATCAGCTTGACCAGCAGCGCATCCGGCATCGGCGATGCACCATACTCGCAATCCCTGACGCTGCTCAGATCATAGGTGCCGAAGGACGGATGATTGAGCATCATGTTGAGCATGGTGGGCACGAACAGGCAGTAATCCACTCTGTGCTCGGCGATGGTCCGCATTGCGAGCTCGGGCTCGAATTTCGGGATCGTGACGTGAGTGCCGCCGACCAACGTCAGCGCGATCATCGGTGAGGTGCCGGCCAGATGAAACATGCCGGCCGAGTGCAGATACCTCGTGTCTTCGCGGAACCGGAGCGCATAGATCCAGACCAGCGATTCATAGATGATGTTGGCATGCGACAGCACCACGCCCTTGGGGAAGCCGGTGGTGCCGCCGGTGTAGAAGATGCCTGCGAGATCGTTGTAGGCGCCGGATGCATCCTCGATCGGCGCATGCGCGATGAGCGCGTCATAGCCCTGCATGCCGTCGGGAACCTGTCCCTCGTCCAGGTAGACCATCGCGGTAAGTGATTTCGCGCCGCGCAGGCCTGACGCGATCTCGGCAAAGGCCTCGTCGACCAGCAGCAGTTTCGGCGTGGAATCGTCGATCGCGTAGGCATTCTCAGCGACCGCCCAGCGGGTATTGAGCGGCACTGCGACCGCACCGGCCCAGGCGATCGCATAGAGCGCCTCGATATAGAGGTCGCTGTTGTGCGCAAGAATCGCAACGCGATCGCCGGCCTCGACGCCGAGCCGCCGCAGCCCGCCCGCGGCACAGGCGACGCGATGGCCGATCTCCTTCCAGCTTCGCGACCGTCCCGCATGGATGGTGCCGGGCGCATCCTTGCGCAACTGCACCGCCGAGATGAGTGCCTGCGTCAGCTTCATGTTTCCTCCTCGCCGCCATGCGGCCGCGCACGCCTGCGGATGTTTCCGTCATGCGTGAAGCCGATACGCCCGGATATTTTAGTTGATAATCCGGACAGACGGTCTATTATTGCACAGCCAACGCGACGGGTAAAGCCCTTGAAGGCACCGCCGCAGGGATCAACGAGCCCCGTAAAAGAGGGCGTCATGGGAGGGGAAGATGCGGAAGCCAATCACAACGCTTGCCGTGTGGGCGTTCGCGCTCACCGGTGCGCTCGGATCAGCGAACGCCCAGAAGGCCTATGGCCCAGGGGTCAGCGACACCGAGATCCTGCTCGGCGCCAATGCGCCCTACAGCGGACCGGCGTCGATCTATGCGAGCTTCCCGAAGACCATGCTGGCCTATTTCACGATGCTGAACGAAAAAGGCGGCATCAACGGCCGCCACATCAACTTCGTAACCCGCGACGACGCTTATAGCCCGCCAAAGACCGTCGAGGTGACGCGCGCGCTGGTCGAGAACGACAAGGTGCTCGCAATCATGGCGCCGTTCGGCACGCCGACCAACGCCGCGATCCAGAAATACCTCAACAGCAACGGCGTCCCGCAACTTCTCGTGCAGAGCGGCGGCACCCGCTGGAACGATCCCAAGCAGTTCCCCTGGACGACGCCCTACTCGCCGACCTACGTCAACGAGTCCCGGATCATCGCCCGCTACGTGCTACGCGAAAAGCCGGATGCCAAGATCGGCGTGCTGCTGCAGGCCGACGACATCGGCAAGGATTTTGTGCTTGGCCTGAAGGAAGGGTTGGGCGCGAAAGCCGACACGATGATCGTCAAGGAGGCGATGTATCAGTCGACCGAGCCGACGATCGACTCGCAGATCGTGAATTTGAAGGCGTCCGGCGCCGACACCATCCTGATCGCCGCGCAGAACAAATTTGCCTCGATGGCGATCCGCAAGATCCACGAGCTCGGCTGGAAGCCGCTGATCTTCCTCGGCTCGACCGCGAATTCGATCGCCGGCGTGCTGGTGCCGGCGGGGATCGAGGCTTCGACCGGCATCCTGACCACGACCTCCTACAAGACGCCGAACGATCCAGCCTGGGCCAATGACAAGGGCATGACCGACTATCTCGCCTTCGCCGCGAAATACATGCCGGGGATGGACCCGAACGACGTGATCGCGGTGACCGGCTACACCACGGCCCAGCTCGGCGCGATCATCCTGCAGCGCTGCGGCGACAATCTCACGCGGGAGAACGTGCTGAAGCAGGCCACCAACCTCAGCGGCATCGAGCTGCCGATGCTGCTCCCGGGCATCACCATCCAGACCACGCCGCAGGACTACGCGGCCATCACCGAACGCCGCTTCGCCCGCTTCGACGGCAAGACCTGGGTGCTGTTCGGCGACATCGTGGGCGCGGGCCCGGCCAAGGACTGATCCCGCACCACCCATCCGACCGACCGAACCGGCTCAAACATAAGGACAAGAACAATGCTGACAGCCCAGGACGATCTTATCGGCCACCAGACGCCGCAGCCGTTTGCCAAGGCCGGCGGCGGCGATGCCAGGTTCACCGAGCGCTACTGGTACACCGCGCATCCGATCGATGGCAGCGAACTGCTGATCGACATCGGGCTCGGCTATTACCCGAACCGCAACGTGATGGACGGATTCGCCGGCATCACCATCGGCCGCCGCCAGCACAATTTCCGCGCCTCGCGCCGGCTCGGGACGCGCCCGCTGGAGACAGAGGTCGGCGGCCTCAGGATCGAAATCGTCGAGGGCAACAGCCTGCACAGGGTCTCGCTCGCCGACAATCCGTCCGGCATCAGCTTTGAGCTCGAATTCAAGGCAAGCTTCCCGGCGGCGCAGGAGAAGCAGAATTTTCGCGAGCGCAACGGGGTCATCGAGGAGGACCTCGCGCGCGTCTCGCAATTCGGCCGTTGGCGCGGCTGGATCGTCGCCGACGGCAAGCGCTACGACATTGCGCCCGAACTATGGTGGGGACAGCGCGACCGCTCCTGGGGGCCTGCGCTCCGAGATGCGCACCGACGAGACCAGGCAGCCGGTTGCAACCCATCGCAATTTCTTCTGGACCTGGTCGATGTTCCAGTTCGAGACGTCGGCGCTGTCGGTCTTCATCAAGGAGCGCACGCCCGGCAAGCCGCATTACCTCTCGGGCACCGAGTTCCGCCGCGAAGCCGACGGATCGGTTTCGCATCGCGAGGTGACCTCGGTCGAACACAAGATCGAATGGGCCGCCGATCCGCTCGGCCAGACCATCGCGGTGGCCGACTTCACCTTCGTCTTCGAGCGCGGCGAACCGCGCCATGTCAGAATGCGTGGGTTGCCGATCCGATTTTATCTCAAGGCCGGCATGTATGGCGGCCTGCAAGGCTGGACCCATGGCGACGACCGCGGCGAGAACCACGCCGCGCACGACATCTGGAACCTCGACGACGCGGCGACGCGCGCCGTCGCGCGCACGCTGTCGGACCATGTCGTCCGACTCGAAAGCGGCAACGAGACCGGATTCGGCATCAGCGAATACGGCGTCGCCGCCGGCTATCCGCTCTATCCGGGACCGCAGAAATTCCCGGCGATGTGATGGACGGGCAAGGCAAGCGCGTCGCGGAAGGGCACGACGCCGCGTGCGATCCGTGGGACGACAAGGCGGCCGAGGCGCTGGTCTCGCTCGAGACCATCGCACCGCTGCGCTATCGCAGCCGCTTCGGTGACGGCAATCTCAACGGACGCTCTTACGGCGGCCAGATCCTCGGCCAGGCCATGATGGCCGCAACACTCAGCGCGCCGGAAGATCGCCCGGCGGCGATGCTGCAGCTGTTGTTCCTGCGCGGCGCCGATCCCGCCCGGCGCATCACCTTTGACACGCAGGTTCTGCAGGACGGCAAGCGGTTCTCCTCCCGCCATATCGTCGGCAGCCAGGGCGACGGACGTACCGTCGTGAGCGCGCAGGCTACGTTCTGCGCAGCCCAGCCGGGCCCACGACACGCAGCGCCGTTCGCGCCGTCGGAAGATCCCGAAAGCCTGCCCGATCTGACCATGATCCCCGACGGGCTGATGGCGCAGTTGCGGCCGCTCGGTCCTTATTCGCCGCACGTCAAGCCCAGCATGGATTTCCGCATCCCCGAGATCGAACGTCAGCTCTGGGCCGCGACGGCAGGGCCGCGCCTGCGCTTCTGGATCAGATGCCGGCGGCCACTCGCCGCCGGTTCCCGCGCCCAGGCAGCGGTGTTCGCCTATCTCTCGGATTGGTGGCTCAATTTCTCCAGCGTCGGCGGCCATCTCCGCGACTTGCAGGCGCGCGCGCCGCTCTATCTGTCGAGCCTCAACCATTGCATCTGGTTTCATCGTGCATTTTCGCCCGACGCCTGGATGCATGTCGAAACCGAGAGCCCCTGCGCCGATGGCGGCCGCGGGCTGTCGATCGCCCGCGTCCATGACCGCGATGGGTCGATGCTTGCGACCTCGATCCAGGAAACCCTGATGGTGCATCCGGATGGCGATGCATAGGTCACGCTGCAACAGTTGAGACGGCGCCGTGATCGCGGCTGAGTTGCAGCCGCTGTTGATCACCGGTTCCATGACCTGTTGAATCCCGGCAACACCGCCGGACAAAATGCGCAATTGTGCAGATTGCGCGTCTTGAACCACGACTGTGCCGCATCTCGGTCCAATCCTGCCTGCGGATGGCGCAACAAAAACACGATTGGGGAAAACCACCATGCAGCAGGCACCGTCGGGCGCACGGAGCGCGGAACCGTCCGGATATGTTCTCTACTTCCAGCTTGCCAGCAATGGCGCGAGACGCGCGTGCAGTCTGACGATCCAGGCGGAAAGCGCCAACGAGGCGGCGCGGATCTTCCGCGAGAACTGGAGCGCGATCGAATCGATGGCGCGCGACGGCGTCAGCACGGGAATGGTCGGCACGGCACCCGTCAGCCTGGCGATGTCGTGAGGCGCGTCGCGCCCTACACGAGCGATCCTACGCTTGAGGCGTGACAGGATAACGACCGCTCACTTCAGACCAGGATCGCGCGACCATTTGACGCGCTGACGGCACATCAAGTCATGAGATGAGGGGCTCGCGCACACACGCGAGCCTCGTTGCGTCTTAGAACGATTCAAATCCAATCCGGTTAGAGGGATTCAAGTCTGCTCCGGTTCTTTTCGCGCGCGCCGACTGCTAGAGGCGCGGCGTGAATGAGTTCGCGTGAATCGGAAGTGCAAGAGTGCCTGTGAATGCTGATGGCCGGATTGTCGGCGACCGTCGAAATGCTGCCGACAAGGGCCGCACCCCTCTGCTGATCGGCGCAGCATTCCTCTTCGCCGACGTCTCCTCCGCGGTGAAGCCGGCAAGCGCCCAATCGAGCGTCCCCTTGCCGCCGGTCACGGTCGAGCAACCGACGCAGAAGCGCAAGCCCGCCGCCGCTGCGAAGCCGGCGCAGCGAACGCAGTCGGCCGCCGCGGCACGGCTGCGCAGCCGGAATGCGCAACCGGCGCCACCGACAGCTTCGGAGCGCGCGGCTGCTGGCGCCGCCGTGCTGAATGAAGCCAAGCTGCACTATCGTGCGATGCCGAGCTCGACCACCCTGCGCAGCGGCGCCTCGCCGCTCGACACCGCGCAAACGGTCAACGTCGTGCCAGAGCAGGTGCTGAAGGACCAGTTGCCGCGCAATCTCGACGACGCGCTCGCCAACGTCAGCGGCGTCACCCAGGCCAACACGCTGGCCGGCACCCAGGATGCGGTGATGCGCCGCGGCTTCGGCGACAACCGCGACGGCTCGATCATGCGCAACGGCATGCCGCTGGTGCAGGGCCGCAGCCTCAACGCTGCGGTCGAGAGCGTCGAGGTGCTGAAAGGCCCGGCGTCGCTGCTCTACGGCATCATGGATCCCGGCGGCATCGTCAACACGATCAGCAAGCGCCCCGAACTCTATCAGCACGGCTCGGTGACCCTGCTCGGCTCGACCTACGCCAACAACAAGAGCGGCGCCGACGGCACCATCGACATCACCGGCCCGATCGGCAATGGCGGCCTCGCCTACCGTTTCATCGGCTATGGCGTGAGCGAGGACTATTGGCGCAATTTCGGGCGCCATCGCGAAATGCTGGTGGCGCCGTCGCTGGCCTGGTACGGCGACAACACCACGGTCCAGCTCAACTACGAGCACCGCGAATTCATCACGCCGTTCGACCGCGGCACCGCGTTCGATTCCGTGACCAAGGCGCCGCTGGCAATCCCGGCGACGCGCCGGCTCGACGAGCCCTTCAACAACATGTGGGGCAATTCGGACCTGATCCAGGCCTCGGTCGAGCATCGGCTGAACCAGGACTGGAAGCTGTTTGCGGCCTACAGCTACAACACCGAGACATTCAGCGCCAACCAGCTCCGTATCACCGGCATCAACACCAAGACCGGCGCCGAGACCCGCAGCAATGACGGCACACAGGGTTCGCTCAGCAATTCGAGCTACGGCACCTCCTATCTGCAGGGCAATGTCTGGCTCGGCGGTTTCCGCAACGAAGTCCTGTTCGGCGGCGACGGCCAGTATCGCACGATCTACCGCGACAATCTGATCCGGCAAGCGACCCCGAGCTTCAACTTCTATGACCCGGTCTATGGTCTGATCACGCCGGGCACCACGGTGTCCGCCGCCGACAGCGCGCAGACCGACAAGCTCGGCCAGTGGTCGCTGTTCTTCCAGGACACGATGCACCTGACCGAGCGCTTCGCGCTGGTCGGCGGCGTGCGCTACATGGAATACGACCAGATCGCGGGCAAGGGACGGCCATTCATCACCAACACCAACGTCTCGCAGGACAAGGCGCTGCCGCTCGGCGGCGCGATCCTCAAGCTCACCGACGAGGTCTCGCTCTATGCGAGCTACACCCAGTCGCTGAAGCCGACTTCGACCATTGCACCGCTCACCGGCGGCGTCGTGATCGGCTCCAATATCGCGCCCGAAGAGGGCACCCAGTGGGAGACCGGCGTCAAGTTCGACTTCAACAAGCGGATCTCCGGCACGCTTGCGCTTTACGACATCGACAAGAAGAACGTGCTGGTCTCGCAGCTCAACCCTGCGACAAGCATTGTCGAGTATCGCACCGCCGGCAAGGTTCGCTCGCGCGGCGTCGAACTCGACGTCACCGGCCGGCTGACCGACAACTGGAGCATGATCGGCAGCTATGGCTATACCGATGCGCGCGTCACCGAAGATCCGGTGCTCGTCGGCAAGGCGCTGCAGAACGTCGCGCTCGACACCGCCTCGCTCTATCTGGTCTATGATTTCGGCACCACCCTGCCCGGCCGGCTGCGTCTCGGCGGCGGCGCGCGCTATGTCGGCGACCGGCCCGGCGATGCCGCGAACAGCTTCGTGCTGCCGGCCTATACCGTCGCTGATGTCTTTGCGACCTACGAGACCAAGGTCCAGACGTTCCCGGTGGTCTACCAGTTCAACGTCAAGAACCTGTTCGACACCGTCTACTATCCCTCTGCTGTCAGCAATCTGGCCGTGGCGATGGGCGACGCGCGGCGCTTCTCGCTGTCGGCGACGGTGAAATTCTAGCATGGCTACGGCACGGACAGCGATCGGACTGCTGGCTGTCCTGGCCGCGCTCACGTGCGCCTGCACCCCGGTTCGCGCCGACGAACTCACGCTCTACTCGACCCGCGAAGCCAATCTGGTCGAGCCTGTCGTCGCGGCGTTCACGGCGGCGACAGGCACCAAGGTCAACACCGTCTTTGTCGAGGACAGCCTGGTCAAGCGCCTGACATCCGAGAGCGACAATTCACCCGCGGATGTCCTGCTCACCATCGGCCTCGACAAGACGACCCAGCTTGCCGCGCGCGGGCTGACGCAGGCGATTGCATCTCCTGCGCTTGACCAGGCGATTCCGGCGAACCTGCGCGGCGGCGACGGCCAGTGGATCGCGCTCGCCATCCGTCCACGTGTGGTGTTCGCACGCAAGGACAGCCCCCTCGCCGCGATCACCTACGAAGAACTCGCCGACCCAAAATGGCGCGGCAAATTGTGCATGCGGCCGGCCGTGCACCAGAACAATATCGCGCTGGTCGCGGCCTATCTCACGCATCACGGGACAGATGCGACGGAGCGCTGGCTCGCCGGGCTGAAGGCCAATCTCGCCCACAAGCCGGCCGGCAAGGACAATGACGTGGTCCGCGAGATCGCGGAAGGACACTGCGACATCGGCATCGGCAACACGGTGGCGCTCGCGCAGCTCCGCGACGGCCGCGAGGGCAATGACTGGCGCGCATGGGCGGACGCCGTGAAGGCGGTGCCGACCGCATTCGCGGGCGGCGGCAGTCATGTCAACCTGGCCGGCGCGGCGATCGCCCGGCACGCGCCGCATCCGGCCGCGGCACGCGCCTTCCTCGAATTCCTCGTCACAACCGAGGCCCAGACGATCTTCTCCACCGCCGAGCTAGAATACCCCGTGCTGGCGACCGCAAAGCCGGCCCCGATTGTCGAAGGAATCGGATCGTTCGCCGCAGATGCCCTCCCGATCGACGAGATCGCCGCGCAGCAGGCGGCCGCAATCGCACTGATCCGAAAGGCCGGATTCGATGAATAATGTCCGCCGCCCGATCAAGGCCGCGCTGCTGCAGATCCATTCCCTCGCCGGCCTGGCGCTGGCGCTGCTGTGGGCCGTGGTCGGCCTCACCGGCGCGACGATGGCCTTCGAGGACGAGATCGAGGCCACCCTGAACAGCCACATCATGCGCGTCGACGCCAGTGCGACGCGGCGGCTGACGCCGGATGAATTGGTCGCACGGCTGCAGTCGGCCGGTGACTTCGGCAGAGCCTCCGCCGTGACGATGGCAAGCGACCCGTCAGCGGCCGCTCGGATCCGCTTCGCCCGCAGTGAAGTCGGCACGCGGCCGTCCTCGGTCTATGTCGATCCCTATAACGGACATGTGCTCGGCTCGCCGCGCGGCGAGGACTTCTTCGCCACTGTCCGCAAGCTGCATCGCTGGCTGCTGTTGCCCGGCGACGGCAATGGCATTGGCCGCAAGATCACCGGGGCAGCCGCGATCTGCCTGATCGTGATGCTGATATCAGGCCTCGTGCTGCGCTGGCCGCATCGCGCGCGCAGCGTGAAGATGTGGCTGAAGCCAAATCTCGGCCTGCGCGGGCGCGGCCTGCACCGCTCGCTGCACGCCGTGATCGGCACCTGGGTGCTGCCGGTCTATCTGGTGATGACGCTGACCGGCCTGTGGTACTCGTTCGAGTGGTACAAGGCCAGCGCCAACTGGCTGCTGGCGCGGCCGCAAGCCACGGCGACCGCGATGCAGCCCAAGCCGCCGCGCGGCGCGGCTGCCGCAGCGGACAAGGGCGAAGCCGGGATCGAAGCGAAGAGCGGCGAGATAAAGCCGCTCGCCTTCGATCGGGTCTGGACCACGTTCCTGCAGCAAGAGAATAACGATTACGGAAGGGCCCTGCTGACGCTGCCGGCCGGCGCGGGCACGGTGGTGCGCGTGCGGTCATGGTCGCGGGATTCCTCGCTCGAGAGCGTGCGCGACGAATTCCGGATCGATGCCGTCACCGGACGCGTCATCTCGTCGGATCGCTACGCCGACAAGACGTTCGGCGAGCGCGTTCTTGCCGGGGTGCTCGACATCCATCGCGGCGCCATCCTGGGGTGGCCCGGCAAGCTCGCCTTCATGCTGGCCGCCGCCATGATGCCGCTGTTCGCCGTGACCGGCCTGCTGCTTTATCTGTCGCGCCGCAGGCACCGGCGCCTCGCGCGCCAGCCGATGGGTCACCTCGTTCCGGGCGAATGAACCTCGCGATCAGCCGAGGCCGCACGCCGCGAGCCGGGCGCACAACTCCGCGTCCGTTTCAGCCGCGAGTTCGAGCAACCCATGATAGGGATCGCCCGGTATCCCGAGCACGGCGGCAAACGCCGGCTCGGTCTTGAGGCCATCTGCCCGCAACTTGCCGACGGCTCGCCGCAGCCGTCCGTCGTCAAGCGCGAGCAGCCGCCGCTCCACCTCGAAATGGATCCAGCCCCGCTGCTGGCGCACGGGAAGCTGATCGCCGAACAGTTCGAACGGCCAGCTATCCCACACAAAGCGCAATCGCCGGCCGCGTTCCCGAGGTCCATCGGTAGAGCACGAAATCATCGGCCGATTGATAGTGGGACCAAACGATGTCCGCGAACGCGTTCGGAGCCGGCGCATGACAGACGATATCGACGTCGCTGCCCGGCACGGCAAGGCCTAGCGGCAGCGTTCCGACGATACGGGGATCGAACGGCCTGAGCAGCTCCATCACGGCGGAGCTGGTGACGGCGGATGCATAGTGCCCGATAGTCATCGCGTGGCGTGCCCTCGAGATCGCGGCGAGGCAATACCACGCTCGCGTGGAATGAGGGAACCTCGACAAGCGGGGCGAAGCCTGACGGGAACAACCTTGTAAACGCTGCGGGGCGATTTCGACCGCGTCACCGCGGTCGAAATCGCCCCGCTAAACGAGCAGACAGGCGGGACTGCCTCGCAATCCCGCCTGTCCAGCCGATAGTCGCTTTGGCCCGTTCGATCGACTAGCCGAACTGGTTCATTGTGTTGTGGGCGCCGCCCGCCTTGAGGGCAGCCTCACCGGCGAAGTACTCCTTGTGATCGTCGCCGATGTCGGAGCCCGCCATGTTCTGATGCTTCGCACAGGCGATGCCCTGACGGATCTCCGCGCGCTGCACGTTCTTGACGTAGCCAAGCATGCCCTGTTCGCCGAAATACTCCTTCGCGAGATTGTCGGTCGACAGTGCAGCCGTGTGATAGGTCGGCAGCGTGATCAGATGGTGGAAGATGCCGGCGCGCTTGGCCGAATCCGCCTGGAAGGTACGGATACGCTCGTCGGCCTCGATCGCCAGCGGCGTGCCGTCGTATTCCACCTTCATCAGTTCGGCGCGGTTGTACTTGCTGACATCCTTGCCGGCTTCCTTCATCGCGTCGTAGACCTGCCAACGGAAGTTGAGGGTCCAGTTGAACGACGGCGAGTTGTTGTAGGCCAGCTTCGCGTTCGGAATGACCTTGCGGATGCGATCGACCATGCTGGCGATCTGCTCGATATGCGGCTTCTCGGTCTCGATCCACAGCAGGTCGGCGCCGTTCTGCAGCGAGGTGATGCAGTCGAGCACGCAGCGATCCGCACCGGTGCCGGGACGGAACTGGTAGAGGTTGCTGGGCAGCCGCTTCGGACGCATCATCTTGCCGTTCTGGCTGATGATGACGTCGCCGTTGCGCGCATTGGCAGCTGTCACTTCCTCGCAGTCGAGGAAGCTGTTGTACTGGTCGCCGAGGTCGCCGGGCTTGTGGCTCACGGCGATCTGCTGCGTCAGGCCGGCGCCGAGCGAGTCGGTACGGGTCACGATGATGCCGTCTTCGACGCCGAGCTCGAGGAACGCATGGCGGCAGGCGCGGATCTTCGCGATGAACACCTCGTGCGGCACGGTGACCTTGCCGTCCTGGTGGCCGCACTGCTTCTCGTCGGAGACCTGGTTCTCGATCTGCAGGGCGCATGCACCCGCCTCGATCATCTTCTTGGCAAGCAGGTAGGTCGCCTCGGCATTGCCGAAGCCGGCGTCGATGTCGGCGATAACAGGCACGACGTGGGTCTGGAAGTTGTCGATCTTCTCGATCAACGCCTTCTCCTTGGCCTTGTCGCCTTCCTTGCGCGCCGCATCGAGCGCGCGGAAGGTATCATTGAGCTCACGGGAATCCGCCTGGCGCAGGAAGGTGTAGAGCTCTTCGATCAGCGCCGGCACCGAGGTCTTCTCGTGCATCGACTGGTCGGGCAGCGGACCGAACTCGGAACGCAGCGCCGCAATCATCCAGCCGGACAGATAGAGGTAGCGGCGATCGGTATTGCCGAAGTGCTTCTTGACCGAGATCAGCTTCTGCTGCGCGATGAAGCCGTGCCAGCAACCGAGCGACTGGGTGTACTTGGTGCTGTCGGCATCATAGGCGGCCATGTCGGCGCGCATCAGCGCAGCCGTGTAGCGGGCGACATCCAGACCGGTCTTGAAGCGGTTCTGCAGGCGCATACGCGCCACGGCCTCGGCGGTGACGCCGTTCCAGGTGTCCTTGGTCTTGAGCAGCGCTTCGGCCGCCTCAAGCTCGCTCTGATACGAAGCCGGCCCCTGGATGCTGATCCCGCGCGGTTGGAAGTTCATGTCCGTGATCCCTTCGGTGACGAAATAACTGGTCTCTTTGTAAGCCCAGCCTCACCGGGAGCTAGACCTGGCGCGGAAAACTTGTCATAACTTACAAGAAACTGATGTATTGTTGTAAGAATCTTACAAACCTTGGATGAGGCAATGGTAACCTCAAGCGCCCGTTCCGTTTTCATGGGTCCGCGGCTGCGGCGGCTGCGGCGCGATCTCGGGCTGACCCAGGCCGACATGGCGGCCGACCTCGAAATCTCCGCCCCCTACGTCGCGCTGCTGGAACGCAATCAGCGGCCGGTGACGGCGGACATGCTGCTTCGCCTGGCCCGCACCTACAAGATCGATCTGGCCGATCTCGCCGGCGACGGCGGCGCCGATCACACCGCGCGCATGCAGTCGGTTTTGAAGGAACCGATGTTTGCCGACATCGACATCCCGGCGCTCGAGGTCAGCGACCTCGCGGTCAGCTATCCCGGAATGACCGAAGCGTTCCTGCGCCTTTACACCGCCTATCGCGAAGAGCAGCTGGCACTTGCGGAGCGACGGGCTCCGGACCTGGTGGGTGGCGGGTCGCACCCGGGTCAGGAGAATTTTGACGCCAACGATCCCGTCGCGGAGGTCCGGCGATTCCTCGCCGCCCGCCGCAACAATTTTGCCAACCTCGACGATGCGGCCGAGCGTCTCGTCCACGAACCGGCCGGACCAGCCGGATTTATCGAGCGGCTTCGCGAACGTCACAAACTCCAGGTCCGCTACCTGCCGCCGAACGTCATGCTTGGTTCGGTCAGGCGATTGGATCTCCATCGCCGACAATTGCTGCTCGAAGATTCGCTCGATACCGCAGGTCTCAATTTTCAGCTGGCGAAGCAACTCGCTTATCTGGAGCTGGAAGGCGAGATCAGCGCGGCGGTGGAAGACGGCAAGTTCACCAGCAAGAGCGCCGAGTTGCTGGCCCGCCGCGCGCTCGCAGCCTATGCCGCGGCCGCGCTCATCATGCCGTATTCCGTGTTTGCGAAGGCGGTCGAGACGCGGCGTTACGATCTGGAGGCGCTGGCGCGCCAATTCGGCACCAGCTTCGAGCAGATCGCGCACCGCGTGACGACGTTGCAGCGGCCAGGCCTCGAGAAAGTGCCATTCTTCCTGATCCGCGTCGATCCGGCCGGCAACATCTCCAAGCTGCTCGATGGCGCCGGGTTTCCGTTTGCGAAACATGGCGGCGCGTGTCCGCTATGGTCGGTGCACGATATCTTCAAGACGCCGCGCCAGATCGTCACGCAATGGCTGGAATTGCCCGACGGCCAGCGGTTCTTCTCGATCGCCCGCACCGTGACCGCCGGCGGCGGCGCGTTCGGCGCCATCCGCGTCGAGCGGGCGATTGCGATCGGCTGTGCCGCCGAGCATGCGGGCCAGCTGATCTACACCCGTGACGGACAGGGACCGAACGCGGATGAGCCGACCCCGATCGGCGTCGCCTGCCGGGTCTGCCATCGCCCGAGATGCGCGGCCCGGTCGGCACCGCCGATCGGACGCGAGATTCTTCCCGACGATTTCAGAACCTCGAGCGTCCCGTTCGGCTTCTCGGCCGATTGACGCGGCCGATCAACCCTGCGGCCGGTTCGCGTCATACAGCACCCGCACGCGGATCGTGCCGTCAATGTCTTTCAAATCGGCCAGCAGTCCCTCGCCCTCACCGCCGACAACGTCGGTCTCGAGCACGACATAGCCGACTTCCGGATCGGTCTGGAGATATTGCGCCAGGATGTTGATCCCGTGCCGGGAGACCGCGTCGTTGACCTGACGCATGACGCCCGGAACATTGCGGTGAACATGGATGAAACGGGTGCCGGTCGGTCGCGCTGGCAATTGCACCTGCGGAAAATTGACCGCCCCGAAGGTCGACCCGACGTCCGAATAATCGATCAGCTTGCGCGCAACTTCGCCGCCGATGCGATCCTGCGCCTCTTCCGTCGAACCGCCGACATGCGGCGTGAGGATGACGTTGGGCAGCCCCTGCAACGGCGAGACAAAGCGCGCCTCGTTCGACACCGGTTCGACCGGAAACACGTCGACTGCGGCGCCCGCCAGCCGGCCCTCACGCAGGGCGCTCGCCAGCGCGTCGAGATCGACCACGGTGCCGCGCGAGTTGTTGATCAGATAGGCCTCGGGCTTCATCAGCTGGAGCTGGGCTGCGCCGATCATGTTGGCGGTGGTCGGCGTCTCCGGCACATGCAGCGAGACGACGTCGCTCGCTGCGAGCAACGCGTCAAGCGACTCGGCAGGCTCGGTATTGCCATGGCGGAGCTTGTCGGTCTGATCGAAATAGATCACGCGCATACCCATGGCTTCCGCGAGGTTCGACAGCTGCGAGCCGATGTTGCCGTAGCCGACGATGCCGAGCGTCTTGCCACGCACTTCGCGGCTGCCTTCGGCGGACTTGTCCCAGCCGCCGGCATGTGCGGAGACCGAACGCGGAAAGATCCGGCGGAACAGCATGACGATCTCGGCGATGGTCAGCTCCGCCACGCTGCGGGTGTTGGAGTATGGCGCGTTGAATACGGGGATTCCGAGCTTTCGCGCGGCGTCGAGATCCACCTGATTGGTGCCGACCGAAAAGCAGCCGACAACGAGCAATCGGTCGGCGGCCTCCAGGATCTCCGCGGTCAACTGGGTCCGCGACCGAATTCCCAGCATATGGATGCCCGACAGCGCTTGCTTGAGCTCTTTGGGCCCCAGCGCCTTGGGCAGACGTTGCAACTCGGTATAGCCGTTCGCCTCGAACATCCGGACTGCAGAATCATTCACGCCCTCCAGCAGCAGCACGCGTATTTTGGTCTTGGGCAGCGACAGCATCATCAGGATCCGGGCTCGTGGGTTCGGGCAAGTCATGCACGAACGCAGTTTCGACGGATCAGGTGATAACATGGAAAACAATCGCATCAGAAGCCGCCATCGGCGGCACGTCCTGCGATTTCCGATGAAGCCCGCTCGATCGGCGCGCCCAGATGCAGGAGCAGGAACCGATTCAGCCAAATGTCCTGCCAATTCGCCGGCGAAGCCCCTGTAGCGGCTCCCAAGGCGTTCAAACGCCCGCTCCGGCTCACCGGCTGGAGGTCAGTCAAACTCGGCGCCGAGGGTTATGTCCGGAGCGCTGGCCTCACTTCCCCGGTTCCGGTGCCCGCAAGCCTGTTACCGTCGCCAGAGCAGATCAGGAAATCGCCATCCCTGACGTCTTGTCGAACAAATGCGTTCGCTCAAGATCGAGCGCGACGTCGACGACGTGATCCGGCTCCGCGGCGACGCCAACCGGCATTTGCGCGGTGAACGCAAAGCCCGCGACCGTCCCGATCACCAGCGTATGCGGCCCCAGCGGCTCCACGTCCTTCACAAGCAACCGGACGGAAGAACCCTCCGCCGCGCCCTGCCGCAACACATGATCGGGCCGCACGCCGAGCACCACGGGCTTGCCGACGCTTGCTGCGTAGGCCGCCTCGCGGGACTTCGGTATGCGCAAAGCCGTGCCGGATGGGGCGGTGAAGGTGAGCGCGCCGTCGCTGGCAATGATCTCACCATCGATGAAGTTCATGCTGGGCGCGCCCATGAAGCCCGCGACGAACAGATTGCTGGGCTTCTCGTAGATTGTAATGGGATCGGCCGCCTGCTCGATCCGGCCTTTGTTCATCACCACGACGCGATCGGCCATCGTCATGGCTTCGACCTGGTCGTGCGTGACATAGACGATCGTCTTGGCGAGACGGCGATGCAGCGCCTTGATCTCGGTCCGCATCTCGATGCGGAGCTTGGCGTCGAGATTTGACAATGGCTCGTCGAACAGAAACACATCCGGGCTGCGCACGATGGCGCGGCCGATCGCCACGCGCTGGCGCTGCCCGCCGGAAAGCTGCTTGGGCCGCCGTTGCAGGTACTGTTCCAGGTCAAGGACGCGTGCCACGTCGTTGACGGCCTTTTCGATGCTGGCGCGCGATTCACCGCGCACCTTCATGCCGTAACCGATGTTCTCGCCGACCGTCATGTGCGGATAGAGCGCGTAGTTCTGGAACACCATCGCGCAATTGCGCAAGCCGGGCCGCAACTGGGTGACGTCGCGGTTGCCGATCCGGATGGTGCCGCCGGTGACGGCCTCCAGTCCCGCGATCATGCGCAATGTCGTGGTCTTGCCGCAGCCGGACGGGCCGACCAGCACGACAAACTCCTCGTCGGCCACGTTGAGGTCGAGCCCTTCGATGATCTTGTAGGGCCCGTATGCCTTGCTGACGTTCTCGATCTCGACGTGCGCCATGGAATCCTTTTCCGTCCCTTCGACGGCTAGTCAAGCCCCGGATGACGCTCGCGCATCATCCGGGACGTCTCACTGGAAAGCTAGTTCTTGGGCGGGAGGCCCATCGCCGCGCGATAGGCGGCGAGCTGCTTGGCCCGGCCGAACTCGTCGGTCAGGCGATTCCATTCCTTCGCCATCGCGTCGAGCGCCGCTTGCGGCGTGGTCTGGCCGGCCAGCGCCTTGCCGAGCTCTATCTCCACCACCTCGGTGTAGGAGAAATAGCCGGGCAGACGCATGTCGAGCGCGACGTTCTTGGCGTTGATGGAATCCGACTGCGCGCCGAGATATTCCTTGGCCTCTTCCGGCGAGAAGATCTTGCTCCACAGTTGCAGATTGGCGGTGTGCGATTTGCGATAGGGATTGACGCCGCTGCCGCCGGTGATCGCCGCCTGGCCCGACACCTCGGGGCTCGTCAGCGTCTTGACGAAGTCCCACGCCGCCTGCTGGTTCTTGCCGGCCTTCGGCACCGCGATCTGCCAGCCGCCGAACGCCATGAACGGGCCCGGAAGTACGCTCGGGAACTTGTCCCACTTCTTGGTCTTGGCATTCCAGATCTCGTCCGAGCCGGGCAGCATCGCCGAGCCGACCTTGCCGGAAATCTTCGACTGCTTCGGGTCGGCCGCGATCACACCGGTGTCGCCCCAGCCGATCGATTCTGCCACCTGGCCACCGGCCACGGCCGCGTTCACTTCGCCGAACGAGAAGTTCAGCGCGTTGGGCGGCCCGAGCTTCGATGCCCGGATGTATTCCTCGAGCCCCTTCACCCAGCCCGGGTTGTTGATCTGCGCGTCCATCGTCTCGGGGTCGAAGAACATCGCGCCCGGATAGTTCGGACTGTTCGCGTAGGCCGCCGCATGGCTGAAGAAGAACCAGAACTGCTGACCGCCGCGACGAAACGCTTCCGCCGTTCCCCACAGGCCCTTGTCGGGCCGCTGGAAGAACTCCGCGATGTCGAGATACTGCTTCCAGGTCTTCGGCGGCGCGAGGTCGTAGCCGTATTTGGCCTTGAACGCGTCCTTCTCCTTGGGATCGCTGAACAGGTCGGTGCGGTACGTATAGGTGTGGACGTCGCCGTCCATCGATTGCGAGTAGATCTTGCCTTCCCACACCATCAGGCGTTCGCGATAAGCCGGCTCGATATCGTCCCAATCCTTGCCGGACTGCATCTCCTTCGGCATCTCGCTGAGATAGGGGACGAAATCCGGCAGCCAGGCCGGCGCGAAGCTGACCAGATCGAACGTCGCGTCCGACGCCGTGAGCGATGTCGCGATCTTCGGATAGAGTTCGGACCATGGAAACTCGACGACATTGACCTTGCCGCAGGTCTTCTTGGCCCATTCGTCCGCGCCGAGCTTGAGCGCGGACGCGATATACGGTCCGGTCTGCGACGCCACCGTCAGGGTGACGCCGGTGTAATCCGGACTACAAGCAGCATTCGCCTGGCTCGCGGCACAGGCCATCGCGAGCGAGGTGGTCAGCATCAGGAACGTCCGTCGCAACATCGTCTAGTCCTCCCTACAAGGTTTTTTGCTATTTGATGGCCCCGAGCAGCAGGCCCGACCGCATCATCCGGCTGAGCAGGCCCGCCATGATCATCATGGGAACGATTGCGACGAGCGCCGCAGCCGAGATCGCCCACCATTCGTCGCCGCGCTGGCTGTTCTGTCCCGCCACCAGGATAGGCAGCGTCTGCCATCTGGAATTAGTCAGGAACAGCGCGAACAGAAACTCATTCCAGACGAAGGCCAGCGTGATCATGAACGTCGCCAGCAGCCCGTTCATCGACATCGGCACTACGATGCCGAAGAAGATGCGCCAGCTCGGCACGTTGTCGACCATCGCCGCTTCTTCGACCTCGATCGGCACCGCCTCGAAGAAGTCGCGCATCAGCCAGACGACGATCGGCAGCGAGAAGGCGACATAGCACAGCGTAAGGCCGACGAAGCTGTCGATCAGCTGGAAGCCGAGCCGACCGATCTCGCTGTAGAGCAGATACAGCGCGAAGGCTGTCACGATCGGCGGGAACATGCGCTGGCTGACGAACCAGAACAGGATGTCCTCATTGCCGAGGATCGGCCCGGGCAACGGCAGCCGATTGGCGGCGACGGCAGCGATCAGCGCGATTGGAAACGCGAGCAACAGCGCCTGCGGGCGGGTCAATCCGAACGTCGCGTTGAAGAACAGATAGCCGCCGAGCGCGAGCAGGAAGAACAGGAGACCCGCGCCAAGGCGTACCTTGAACTCGAACCGCACCAGCGCGTAGGCCGCCATTGCGCCGATCGCGGTGGCGATGGCCGCCGCCGACAGGCCGACGATGGTCGAATTCAGGAACGTGTGGAAGAACTCGCCGCGGATTCCCTGATAGAGATCGATGAACGGCTGCAAGGTCGGCGTGAAGTCGATGAACGGCAGATAGGTCGGCCCGCCGACCACGCCCGGCGGCGTCTTGAACGCGGTGACGACCACCCAATAGAGCGGAAACACCGTGATCAGGCACCAGACGAGGACGCCGACCGTAACCAGGCGGCGGCTCCATGGCGACAGTCCGGTCAAGCCCTGCCCGCTCATCGGCGCTTCTCCAGATGAGGCCGCAGCAGCGCCAGATAGGTGACGCCGATGATCGTGATCGCGATCAGGAACAGGAAGCTGAGCGCCGACGTGTAGCCAAGATTGAACTTCTTGAAGCCTTCCTGATAGGCGAACAAGGTCAGCGTCTCGGTATCCACGCCCGGACCGCCGCCCGTCATCACGAACACCGTGTCCATGATCTTGTAGCTCTCGATCAGGCGGATGAAGACGATCGCGGCAGAGATCGGCAGCAGCATCGGAAAGGTGATGCCCCAGAACTGCTGCCAGGCGCTCGCATTCTCGAGCTCGGCAGCCTCGTAGACGTCTTCGGGCAGCGTTTGCAGGCCGGCCAGCATCATCAGGATCACGAACGGGGTCCACTGCCAGACCTCGACCGCGATGATGCAGGCGAGCGCCCAATGTCCATTGGTGAGGAACGGCAGGTTGACCAGGCCGAACTTCGACAGAAACTGGTTGAGCGGCCCCATCGTCGGGTTGAACATCATGCGCGCGACCAGCGCGACTGCGACGGGCGCGAGCAGCATCGGCAGCAGCAAGGCGACACGAAACAGCCGCTCGCCCGGCACGCGCGCGTTCAGCGCCAGCGCGACACCGAAACCAATCGCGTATTGCAGCCCGACGGCGATGAAGGCAATCAGCGTCGTGGTGTAGATCGCGTTCCAGAACCGCGGCTCCTGCAACAGTGTCGCATAGTTGCCAAGCCAGACCACCCGCGGCGGGATCGGCGGGATCAGGCGATAGCTCAGGAAGCTCGTGGTGAGCGAATAGATCAGCGGAAAGATCGAGATCGCCAGCACGACGAGCACCGCCGGCCAGATGAAGACATGCTTGATCGGATCGTTCCGCATCATCGCGCGATCATCCCTTCAGCAGCGCGTCGATTTCCGCGCGCCACGGCATCGCGGGGGCGGTGCCCGGTCGCGTCACCGAGATTCCCGCGGTGGCCGAACCGAACCGCGCAGCCTCAAGCGGGTCGACGCCATCCGCGAGCGCCGCCGCGAAACCGCCGACGAAGGCGTCGCCCGCGCCGGTGGTCTCGACCACCTTGCCGGCGGCGAAGGGCGGCACGTGCAGCGAGCGATCCCGCGTATGAAACAACGCGCCGCGCTCGCCGAGCGTGATCAGCGCCGTGCCCGCGCCTTTCGCCAGCAACGCATCGCCGGCGCGGCGGGCACCGGCGAGATCGCTCACCGCGATGCCGGTCAACCCTTCAGCTTCCGTCTCGTTGGGGACGACATAATCGCAGAGCGCAAACAGGCCAGAGTCGAACTTGATCGCCGGCGCGGGATTGAACACGGTGATGCTGCCGGCGGCGCGTGCGATCTCGAGCCCGCGCCGCGCCGCATCGACCGGCTGCTCGAGCTGCGTCACGAACACGCTGGAGTCGCGAATGGCGTCCGCCACCGCATCGACATCGGCCGGGCCGATCCCGCCTGCTGCGCCCGGCACCACGATGATCGCGTTATCGCCGCGCGTCTCGTGGACATAGATGAACGCAGCTCCGGTCGGCGCGTCCGCCGTCCTGGCCACGCGCGGCCGGATTCCCTCAGCCTCCCAGGTCTTGATCGCAAGCTCGCCGAAGGCGTCGTTGCCGATGCGCGAGATGAAGCTCACGCTGGCGCCGGCCCGCGCGGCCGCGACAGCCTGGTTGGATCCCTTGCCGCCCGGCCCCATCGCGAATCCCGAGCCGGCGATGGTCTCGCCGATCGCCGGCATGTTGCCGGCGCGGAACGCCAGGTCGACGACGAAGACGCCGAGGACGGCGACGCCATTCTTGCTCATATCGTCACTCCCCGTCCGGCGCGATCACGCCTTTGCTGAACAGGAAGCAGCCGTAGAAGCGCCGCTCGCCGGTCGCGATCACGCAATAGGCCGTTTTGGCCTTCTCGTAGAAGGCATGGCGCTCAACGCCGACCAGCGGCCAGGATCTTCCCTCGGCGCGATCGATCGCGGCC
Source organism: Bradyrhizobium sp. USDA 3240 (assembly GCF_054063295.1). NCBI lineage: Bacteria > Pseudomonadati > Pseudomonadota > Alphaproteobacteria > Hyphomicrobiales > Nitrobacteraceae > Bradyrhizobium > Bradyrhizobium sp. USDA 3240. The sequence continues at coordinate 6,589,963 of NZ_JBSSGD010000002.1, read as the reverse complement.
TGCACCTCGCGCTGCACCGGCGGCACTTCCTGAGCTTGGCCGACGATCTCCATGCGGATCGCGGCATCGTCGACGAACGTGTCGAGCGCCATCACCGAGAGCACGGCCTCGACCGCCTTGGCGGCACTCACATTGTCGATGCGGAGCAGCTTGCCATGCACGCTCTGGCGCGCGATCGAGTCGGCCGGAAAATTGGTGTCGCACACCACCAGGCGATCGCCGTGCCCCATCGCCCGCAGGGCGTAGAGCACGTCGGCATTGAGCAGTGGATTGATGCCCTTGAGCATGTTGCGTCCCTCCCTTGTCGTCAAACTAGCCGAACTCTGACGGTCCGGACCCCGATCGATATCACCGCAAGGTGACATCCCTAGTCGCCATATGGAATCCAGATGTTCTTCACCTGCACGGCATGGCGGAGCAGGATCGGGCCCTCGCTCGCGGCCTTGTCGTACCAGTCGAGCGCGAGGCCATGATCGACCAGCGTCCGCTTGAGATTGCCGATCGAATACCGTTCGGCCGCCGTCGAGGCGTCCTGCGACCCAAATGCCCAGAGCGCGTCGACATCGTCATGCTCGGCAAGGACCTTGACCAGTTCATCGCGATCGCCGGTGACGATGTTGACCACTCCGCCCGGGACGTCCGAGGTCTCGAGCACTTGGTAGAAGTCGGTCGCGGCGAGCGGATGCCGCTCGCTCGGCACCGCGACGACCCGGTTGCCCATCGCAACCAGCGGCGCGACCAGACTGATGAAGCCGAGCAGCGGCGCCTCGTCGGGACAGACGACACCGACCACGCCGATCGGCTCATGCATCGCCAGCGCCACGCCGCGCAGCGGCGGCGCGTGGATCGTGCCCTCGAATTTGTCGGCCCAGGCGCCATAGCTGAACAGCCGCTCGATGCTCGCATCGACCTCCGCGCGCGCCTTTGCTGCCGAGACGCCGGTCATGTCGGCGATCCGCCGGGCGAACTCGTCACCGCGCGCGGAAAGATTCTCGGCAAGATAGTAGAGGATCTGGGCGCGATTATGCGCCGTCGCCCGCGCCCAGCCCTCGGCGGAGCGCGCCGCCGCCACCGCATTGCGGATATCCTTGCGATTGCCCTCGCCTGCCTCGCCGAGACGGCGGCCCTTCGGCGAGAGCACTGCGCGTGAATAGTTGCCGTCCGGGCGCACCTGCTTGCCGCCGACGAACAGTTTTGCCGTTCGATCGATCGGCGGCACGTCGAAACCGGCGCTGGCGCCGGACGCCGTCGGCAGCGGCGCTGCCTTGGCCCTGGCCTTGCGCCCGCTCCAGGCCTTCGGCTTGAGATACTCATACATGCCTTCGCGGCCGCCCTCGCGGCCGAAGCCGGACTCGCGATAGCCGCCGAAGCCGACACTGGCGTCAAACAGATTGGTGGCATTGACCCAAACCACGCCGGCCAGGAGTTTCGGCGCGATGTCGAGCGCGAGTCCGATCGTCTCGCTCCACACGCTGGCGGCAAGGCCGTAGCGCGTGTTGTTGGCAAGCATCACCGCCTCGTCCGGCGTGCGGAACGTCATCGCCACCAGGACCGGACCAAAAATCTCTTCGGTAGCAACCGTCGACGACGGATGCACGTTCCAGAGCAGGGTCGGCGGATAAAAGCATCCTTCCGACGGCATCGTGCCGGACGCCTGATATTTCTCGGCGCCTTCCTTCACCCCGATCTCGACCAGCGACTTGATCCGCTCGAGCTGCACCGGCGCGACCACCGCGCCCATGTCGATCGCCTTGTCGAGCGGCATGCCGACGCGAAGCGTCTCCATGCGGCGGATCAGGCGCCTGCGGAAGGTCTCCGCAATGCCCTCCTGCAGCAACAGCCGCGAGCCGGCGCAGCACACCTGGCCCTGGTTGAACCAGATCGCATCGACCACGCCCTCCACCGCGCCGTCGATGTCGGCATCGTCGAACACGATGAACGGCGACTTGCCGCCGAGCTCCAGCGTCAGCGACTTGCCGGTGCCTGCAGTCGTCTGGCGGATCAACCGCCCGACCTCGGTCGATCCAGTGAAGGCGATCTTGTCGACGCCGGGACTTTCGACCAGCAGTGCACCGGTCGCGCCATCGCCGGTGACGACGTTGAGCACGCCCGGCGGCAGGCCGGCCTCGGCCGACAGCTCGGCGAACAGCAGCGCGGTGAGCGAGGTGAACTCGGCCGGCTTCAGCACCACCGTGTTGCCCGCGGCGAGCGCCGGCGCGATTTTCCAGGCCAGCATCAGCAGCGGGAAATTCCACGGAATGATCTGGCCGATCACGCCGATCGGCACCTGATCGGCGAATTCGCGGTCCTGCAACTGCGCCCAGCCCGCGTGATAGAGGAAATGGCGCGCGGCGAGCGGCACGTCGAGATCGCGGGTTTCCCGGATCGGCTTGCCGTTGTCGATCGCCTCCAGCACGGCGAACAGCCGGGCGTGACGCTGCAGCATGCGCGCCAACGCGTAGAGATGACGCGCGCGGCCGTGACCGCCGAGCTTTGCCCAGGCTGCCTGCGCGGTGCGCGCTGCGCTGACCGCGGCCTCGACATCGGTAGCGTCGCCCTGCGCGATGCGCGCCAGCGTTTTACCGGTGGCGGGCTCGGACGTCGTGAGGTGCTTGCCCGCGTGCGGCGCTGTGAATTTGCCGGCGATGAAATGCCCGAACGTGGCGTCATGCCGCGCCAGCCAGGCCCGCGCCTCGCCGTCCGCCTCGGGCGCGGGGCCATACTCCATGGTCTCGAAATAGCTTGCGACGCTCATCGCTGGAGTCTCATCCCACGGGGTGGCGGTTGAAAGCCGAGTAGTGGCCGGTCACGTGATGCTCGAGCTGCCGCTCGATGTCGGCGAGCAGGCTGGAGGCGCCGATGCGGAACAGATCCGGCTCGAGCCAGTCGCGTCCGAGCTCCTCCTTCATCAGGAACTGATAGGTGAGCACGTCCTTTGCCGTCGAAATTCCACCGGCCGGCTTGAAGCCGATCTCGTAGCCGGTGCGCTCCTGATAGAGGCGGATCATCCGCAGCATCGCCAGCGTCACCGGCAGCGTCGCGTTCACGCCCTCCTTGCCGGTTGAGGTCTTGATGAAGTCGGCGCCGGCCATCATGCAGACCATCGATGCCTTGGCGACATTGCGCAGCGTCTTGAGATCACCCGTGGCCAGGATCGTCTTCAGATGCGCGTTGTCGCAGACCGCGCGGAAATCCTGGACCTCGGCGTAAAGCGCCCGCCAGTCGCCGGTCAGCACATGCTCGCGCGTGATGACGATGTCGATCTCCTGCGCGCCGTCGCGGACCGACGCCTCGATCTCCTTCAGCTTCAGCTCATGCGGCACGAGGCCAGCGGGAAACCCGGTCGAGACCGCGGCGACCGGGATGCCGGATCCGTCGAGCGCTTCGACAGCCGCACCGACGAACCGATGGTAGACACAGACAGCACCGGTATGCAGGGCGCGCCCGGCAAAGCCGAGCTTCTCCATGACATCGCCGCGCACGGGCGCCTTGGCCTTGGCGCAGAGACGCTTCACTCGTTCGGTCGTATCGTCGCCGTTGAGCGTCGTCAGATCGATGCAGGTGACTGCCTTGAGCAGCCACGCCGCCTGCGCGTCCTTCTTCACGGTTCGCCGGCCTGGCAGGCTCGCAACACGCCGTTCGGCGGCCGACAGGTTGATCCTGATGTCGTCGACCCAGTCCATCTCGAGCGCACGGCCGCTGTTGCGCGGCAGCGGATGCACATGCTCGCCGCCCGGGGAAGGCGATTGCACGGCCAACGGGGACGGATTCTGTATGAAGACGCTCTGCGTCATGGCGGCGCCGTGCGGTCCTAGCGAATCGACGAGGTGGCCAGATAGATTGAATGTGCCGATCGCAACATGTGATCCTCCCCTGACCTTGCCGCGGGGTTTGCCGCCTGCCGAGGACGACATCGTCTCGACACCGGATCAACCCGCGGGACTGGATGTTATTATTGTAACAAATCGACGTTGCTAAACTCACAACATTGTAAGATCATTGTCAATCGGATAAGCAAGCTCGGCGATCAAAATGGCTGAAACTTCCAACGCACGACCAAGCGAGACACGCGTCCAGCGTCTGCAGAGGCTGCGTCGCGCCGTCGAATCGAGTGGCGCGCTGCATCTGAAGGACGCCGCCGAGCTCCTCAAGGTTTCCGAAATGACGGTGCGGCGCGACCTTGCCGGGCCGGAAGCTGCCCTCGCTCTGCTCGGCGGCTACGTCGTCAATGCCGCGTCGCCGACCGGGATCAAGTACACGTTCGAGCAGGAGATCGATCAGCACACCCAGGACAAGCGTCTCGCCTGTCGGGCTGCCGCCGCCTCCATCAAGGAAGGCGATACCATCTTCATCGACTGCGGCACCACGATGCAGTCGCTGGCGGACTGCCTGCCCGAGGATCTGCCGCTCTCGGTGATCTGCTATTCGATGAACGTGGCGTCGATCGTGACGCACCGGCCCAACACGCAGGTGATGGTGATGGGCGGGCTCTATCATCCCTCCTCGCAATCGTTCGCGTCGGATGACGGCCTGTCCTACCTGCGGCGACTCGGGATCAACAAGGCCTTCATCTCCGCGGGCGGCGTGCACTGGACCCGCGGCGCGAGCTGCTCGAATTTTCACGAAGTCGCTGTCAAGCAGGCCGTCATCGAGACCGCGATGGAGAGCGTTCTGGTGATCGACGCGAGCAAGCTCGGCAGTCTCAAATCGGCATTCTTCTCCGATATCGGCGCGTTCTCGCGGATCATCGTCGGCGGCGCGGCGTCATCGGACATGCGCAAGCACTTCCGCAGCCTTCCCGTCGAGTACGTCACCAGCGCAACCTGATCCGAGCGGGGGCTGGCACGCCCGGATCAGGCTGCTCACGAGGCGCGGGCTCGCGGGACCACGCATCGAACTCGTGCGGCTCAGTTGCAGGCAGGCTTCGCCTTGTTGCACGCGTCGGTCAGTTCCTGCGGCGGCTCTTTCTTGAACACCGTCTTGTAGGATTCCAGCACGTTCGACTGCGTCACCGGCAGCGACTGCACACCGACCCAGGCCGGCGTCTCCTTGCCAAGCAGCGCATTCATCATCGCCATCGCCTCCGCGACGCCCTGGTCATAGGGTCGCTGCGAGCCGGTCGCCTTCAGCGGCCCGCCCTTGGCGATCTCGATCGCCGATTGCAGGCCGAGATCGACGGTCGTGACCGGAATGTCGATGCCCTGCGCGCGCATCGAGCTCAGCGTATCGAGCGCCGGCTGATCCCAGACCGCGAACACGCCTTTGACATCCGGATTGCCGGTGAGGAAGTCGCCCGCGATCTGCGACACCTTCGGCGGGTCGGTGAAGTCGACCTGCTTCATCTTGAGGTCGGGACGGTTCTTCTGCATCCACTCGCGGACCCCCTTGGTGCGCTCGTTGGTGCTGAAATAGTCGACGCCGAAATTGACGAGGCCGATGGTGCCGCCCTGCGGCATGCAGGAGGCCAGAATCTGGGCCGCGATCTGTCCGTTGCCCAGGTTGTCCGCCGAAATCATCGAGGCGTATTCCTCGGGATGCTTGAGGCCGGTCGGGATGCTGTCCATCAGCACCAGCTTGATGCCGGCCTTGGCGACCTTCTTGTAGGTCGGCGCGGTCGCGGTGAAATCGACCGGGATCGAGATGATGCCATCCGGATGCTGCTGGATGGTGTTCTCGATGTCGGCGATCTGCTTGTCGACCTGATATTCGGCGGATGCGACGCCGGTCACCGTCACGCCGTACTTCTTCAGCGTGTCGGTGATGCCCTGGATCTGCAGCTGCGCCCAGTCGAGGTTGACGGTCTGCATGGAAATGCCGACCTTGAAATGCTTCTCCTTGATCTTGGCAGCGTCGGCGTCCGACAGCGCGAGCACCTCGGGCGAAGCGGCCTTCTCGCCGTGCGGTCCCTGACCGACGATCGATTTCGGTCCCAGCGTCGCGAGATCGACGCCCTTGACGCAGCTTGCCGGCACTTCGGCGCGCGCCGAGGGGACAATCGAAATGGCCGTCGCCGCGATCAGCGCGGTCAGCGGCAAGGTTTGTCGCAAGATTGGCTTCATTGTTTCCTCCCTTTTTTGGTCGCCGATTGACCGGAGGCCGGCGACCTTGCCCCTACAATTTCCCGGATCGTGCTCTAGCGTTTCGTGAAGGCGACCGCGGCCACAATGATCGCTCCCTTGATGACGAGCTGCATCGGCGAGCTGACGCCGAGTAGCACGAGGCCGTTGTTGAGCGTGCCGATGATGAGGCTGCCAAACAGCGTTCCAAGGATGTAGCCGCGCCCGCCGAACAGGCTGCAGCCGCCGAGGATCACGGCGGCGATGACGTCGAGCTCCATGCCCTGCACGACGTCGGGCCGCGCGGCATGCGAGCGCGCGGACAGCACCAGCGCCGCAAGCCCGGCCAGCGCGCCGGTCAGCACAAAGGCCGCGGTCGTCACCCATTTGGTGTTGATGCCGGAATAGAGCGCCGCGGTCGGGTTGCCGCCGACCGCATAGATACGACGGCCGAACACGTTGTAGTGCAGCAGCAGGATGCCGACGATCATCGCCACCAGCGTCCAGGCGATGGGAACGGGGATGCCGAGGAACGTACCTTCGCCGAAGATCGCAAAGTATGTCTCGTTGGTGATGATGACCGGCTTGGTGTTGGTCACCATCATCGCCAACCCTCGCGCCATGCTCAGCGAGCCGAGTGTCACCAGGAACGACGGGATCGACAGCTGCGTGGTCAGGATGCCGTTGAGCAGCCCGACCAGCGCGCCGGTGCCGAGCCCGGCAATCGCGCCGACGACCCAGCTGTTGTTGATCTGGCTCATGGCGAGCGCCGCGGCCATGCCCGACAGCGCCAATGTCGATGCGACCGACAGATCGATCTGACGAGCGATGATCACGAATGTCATGCCGACCGCGATGATCGACACCAGCGTGGTCTGGCGTCCGATATTGAGGAAATTGTCGACCGACAGGAACCAGGGCGATGACAGGCTGAACACGACCAGCAGTACGACGAAGGCGAGGTACAGCATGTAGGGCCGCTCGCCCCGCAGCAGATTTTGCAGCAGCTTGCGGCGACGATCGGTTCGGGTCGACGAGGCGACGACATTGGGCGCGGTCAGTTCGGTCATGCGGGCAGCTCTTGCAATACGCCTTCTCCGGAGGCCTGGTATGTTTGCAGCAGATGATGGAGCTCTTCGGCATCAACGATCTCGCCGCGCACAAGCGTTCGCGCCACGCGTCCGTCGACGATCACCGAGATGCGGTCGCAGAGCTCGATCAATTCGACGAGATCCGAGGAGACGATCAGGACGCCGCTGCCGTCGCGGGCGGCATTGCGGATCACGCCGTAGATTTCCTCGCGTGCGCCGACGTCGACGCCGACCGTCGGCTCGTCCAGCAGCAGCACGCGCGGCCGCGGATCGTTCCATTTTCCGAACACGACCTTCTGCTGGTTGCCGCCGGACAATGTCCTGACCAGGCTGGAAGCGCCTTGCGCCTTCACGGAAAGCCGCGCGACCGCAGCGTCCGCACGCCTGAAGGCAGCGCGTTGCTGCATGAAGCCCCAGCGTGAGAAATGCGGAATCCGCGGCAAGGTGATGTTGCGTTCGATCGAATGGTCGAGGACCAGGCCTTGCACGTGCCGATCCTCCGGCACCAGTGCGACGCCCTGGTCGATTGCATCCGCCGCGCTCTTCGGCAGCCATGGCCGGCCCTCGATCTCGAGCGTGCCGCTTTCCGCCGGCCGAAGTCCGAAGATGGTCTCCAGAATCTCGGTACGTCCGCTGCCGATCAATCCGGCAAGGCCGTGGATCTCCCCCTTCATTACCGACAAGTCGACGGCCGACAGCCGGTCATTCGACACACCCGACAGCGACAGAACCGGCGATGAATCGAACGAACGCGCCGCCGCGGGCGTGGCACGCGACGCTGCCGGCGCCAATCGATCGGTTCCGATGATGGCGTTCACCAGCCGCTTCATGTCGGTATCGGCGGTGACGAACGTGCCGGCATTGGCGCCATCGCGCAGCACCGTGACACGCTGCGAAATCTCGAACACCTCGTTGAGACGATGGGTCACGTAGATCACGCCGACGCCGCGGCGCGTCGCCTTGCCGATCGCATCGAACAGGATGCGGACCTCGTCCGACGTCAGCGAGGATGTCGGCTCATCGAGGATCAAGAGCCGCACCTCGCCCATCAACGCCTTGGCGATCTCCGTCATCTGGCGGTAGGCGAACGGCAGCGAGCCGACCGTCGCTTTGGTATCGAGGGGAATGCCGAGCTCACCCAGGAACGCTTCGGCCCTGGCCATCAGTTCGCGCTTGCGGACGAAGCCGAACCGCGCGCGGGGCTCGCGGCCAAGCAGCAGATTGTCGGCGACGCTCAGGGATTCGACGAGACTGAGGTCCTGATAGACGACGGCGATCCCCGCCTCGCGCGATCGTGCCGGGCTGTCGAACGTCGCCGGCCTGCCGGCAATCTCGATGATGCCACTGTCGGCGGCATGAACGCCGCTGAGGATCTTGATCAGCGTGGATTTTCCGGCGCCGTTCTCGCCCAGCAGCGCGTGCACCTCGCCGGACACGACCTCGAGGTTGACGTCGCGCAGCGCGCGCACGCCGCCAAAGCGCTTGTTGATGCCACCGACCGTCAAAAGCGACGCCGACGGCTGAGGCTCTGCCGCGATCGAACCGGACAATTCCATTTTCCTCCCATCGCCGCGCGGAGCGCTGATGCGATGATGACATCTTGTTATTTTTGCAACTTATTGTGTTATAATTCTATCACATCAGGCGGCCTGTCAATGGGAGATCACGCCGTCAGGCGCTCCAATTGGGGGCGGCCGGCCGCGATCAGGTTCGGCCCTGCCCGGCACACGCCGCCGGCCTCCCACGCGCGATGGAAGCCGGCAGGTTGTGCTACGCTTCAGTCGCTCATCTCATCAAAGCCAACGCCGGTGAACCGCGATGAAACTGAGTGCTGCGATTGCCGTCGTCCTGATCTGGTCGTGCCTTCCTGCGACTGCGCAGCAAGGCGGTGCCGCCCTCTACGCGCAGCGCTGTGCGCAGTGCCACGACAGCACCAACACCGATATTCGCGCGCCGAGCCGCACCGCGCTGCAATCGAAGTCGTTCGATGAAGTTCTGGGTGCGATCACCACCGGCGCGATGTCGTCCTTCGCGCAGGGACTGACCAATGACGAGCGGGCGGCGATCGCTTCACTCGTCACCGGCAAGGCCGCCTCGCATGCGTCGGCCGACAGTGCAGGCCAATGCGCGCAGAGCGAGGCCGGTTTCCCGCAACCGATCGACGGGCCACGATGGAACGGCTGGGGCGCGGATCTCAACAACAGCCGGTTTCAGCCGGCGGCCATGGCCGGCCTTACGCCAGACCAGGTCCCGCGGCTACGTCTGAAATGGTCCTTCGGGTTTCCTGGCACGTCCGCTGCCTACGCCCAGCCGACGGTCATCGGCGGCTTGCTGTTCGTCGGCGGCGGCGATCGCAAGGTCCATGCCCTCGACGCCAAATCCGGATGCACCCGCTGGGTGTATCCGACCGAGGCGCCGGTCAGGGCGGCCATCAGTCTTGTCCCGATGGAAAATGGCCAATCCGCCATCGTCTTCGGCGATGTGCTCGCCAACGTCTACGCGGTGAATGCGACGACCGGCGCGTTGATCTGGAAGAGCAAGGTCGAGGATCATCCGGCCGCGCGGATCACCGGTGCGCCGACCTTCTATTCCGGCGTTGTCTATGTCGGGGTGTCATCGATCGAAGAGGCCACGGGATCTCGGCCGACCTACCAATGCTGCACGTTTCGCGGCAGCGTCGTGGCACTGAAGGCCGAAACCGGTGCGCAGATCTGGAAGACCTACACCATCTCTGAAGCGCCGCATCCCACGCGGACCAACGCGATCGGGACCCAGCTGTTCGGGCCGGCCGGCGCGTCGGTCTGGTCCGCGCCGACGATCGATGCTCAGCGCCAGGCGCTCTATCTCGCGACGTCGAACAGCTATGCCGACCCGGCAACCGACACCAGCGATGCCATCCTCGCGTTCGATCTCGCGACCGGCAAAATGCTTTGGCATCAGCAGGCCACGCCCAAGGACAGCTTCGTCGTGGCGTGCTTCGGCACCGACCAGAGCAACTGTCCGCAGGACCGCGGCCCCGACCACGACTTCGGACAATCGCCCATCCTCGTGACGTTGCATAACGGACAACGCGAGCTGGTCATCGGCCAGAAATCCGGCGTGGTGCATGCACTCGATCCCGACCATGAGGGCAAGATCCTGTGGCAGACGCGGATCGGCCAAGGCGGCCCATTGGGCGGAACCGAGTGGGGCTCCGCCGCGGACCAGGACCGAATCTATGTCGCCAATTCCGACGTGCGGTTCCTGAGGGACGGTTCGAGGCGTCTCAATTCAAGCGAAGGCGGCGGCCTGTTCGGCCTCGATCTTGCGACCGGGAAAATCGCGATGCAGGTGGCGCCGGTTGCCTGTGGCGATCGCCCACAGTGCAGTCCTGCGCTGTCCGCCGCGGTCACCCTCATTCCGGGCGTCGTGTTCTCGGGCGGCGTGAGCGGCTTCCTGCGCGCCTACGCCACCGATGATGCACGGCTGCTTTGGGAGATCGACACCGCGCGCGACTACGCCACGGTGAATGGCGTCCCGGCCCGTGGCGGCGCCATGGACGGCCCCGGCGCGGTCGTCGTCGACGGCATGCTGTATGTCAATTCCGGCTACGCGCAATGGGGCGGCCTGCCCGGCAACGTTCTGCTGGCCTTCGAGGTCGGCAACCCCTGAGAAGCGCAATGTCAGCATTTGCGACGGCACGTTGAGCACTACTCGCCGCGGGCTATTCGTGCTTTGATGTCGGCCAGGATCGGCTGAGAGATCCGACGGGAGGCCTTCTGGTGCTTGGTGACGTGCTACGCAACATCACGTCAGGCGCCTTTACCCTCGCGCCCAACAATCGTCGCGTGTCAGGTTCCGAGCGGCGTCGAATCGAATCGACGGACATGGCTGCCGCGCCGCAAATCGATGCGCATTTCGTTGCACACAAAAAACGCAGAAACTATAAGTGCTTGGAAAGATGGTCGGAGTGGCAGGATTCGAACCTGCGACCCCTGCGTCCCGAACGCAGTGCTCTACCGGGCTGAGCCACACTCCGACTAAGAGGCCGGCTTATAGCGTCGCGTTTCGGGGACCGCAAGGGACCACAAGGCACCCAATTGAGGAATTGAGTCACAGTGGATACAGGCCTGAAAACGCACGTTTTGCCCGCTGGCGCCGCCGCCACGGCGACCGCGGCCGGGGTTCTGGCCGAGGGCGGCCTGGTAGCGTTTCCAACCGAGACGGTTTATGGCCTCGGCGCCGACGCCGGCAACGCCGCCGCGATCGCCCGGCTCTACCAGGCCAAGGGCAGGCCGGCCTTCAATCCACTGATTGCCCATGTCGCCGATCTGGGCGCGGCGCGCCGGATCGCCCTGTTCGACGGGCAGGCCTTGCGATTGGCCGAAGCGTTCTGGCCCGGCCCCCTCACCCTGGTGCTGCCGAAGGCGCTCTCCTGCCCGGTCGCCGAACTCGCGACCGCTGGGCTCGATACGGTCGCGATCCGCATTCCGGCCCACAAGGTGGCGCGCGACATCATCAAGGCCTTCGGCGGTGCTGTGGTAGCGCCATCGGCCAATCTCTCCGGCCATGTCTCGCCCACGACGGCCGAGCATGTGAACGGCGACCTGGCGGGCCGGATCGACATGATCGTCGACGGCGGCCCGGTCGAGGTCGGCGTCGAATCCACCATCGTCGGCTGCTTCTCCGATCCGGTGCTGCTGCGGCCGGGCGGGCTGACGCGCGCCGAGATCGAGCGCGTGCTCGGCCATCCGCTGCAATCGCCGCCGCCCGAAACGGAAGGCGACGCTCAGCCGATCGCCCCGGGCATGCTGGCCTCGCATTATGCGCCGCGGACGCCGGTCCGGCTCAATGCCAGCGACGTCCATGTCGGTGAAGCCTTGCTGTCGTTCGGGCCGGTCAAGGTCGGGCGGCGCGAATGCGCCTCAGTGGAGATGAACCTGTCCGAGCGCGGCGATCTCGCCGAAGCTGCCGCCAACCTGTTCGGCTACCTTCGCACGCTCGACACAAGAAACGCAGATGCTATCGCAGTGATGCCCATACCCGAGGACGGGTTGGGCGAAGCCATCAATGACCGGCTGCGCCGCGCAGCGGTTGGGCGGTAACAAGCATGACCCGGAAGAGTGCGAGCCGGTTTTCCCCGCGTCAGACGCCAAGCGTTTGCGCAGAGGTCATGCCCAAATAAAGATCCCGACTGAGTGAAAGACCAAGAAGAAATGAACATCGTCCAATCAGCGGTGCCGCCGCTCCCGCCCGAATTGCTTGCGAAATTCCGCGCCATCGTCGGCGACAAATATGCCGTGACCGATGCCGCCGACATCGAGCCTTACGTCACCGAGGAGCGTGACCTGTTTCACGGCCGCTCGCCGCTGGTGCTGCGTCCCGGCTCGACCGCCGAAGTCGCCGCGATCTGCAAGCTCGCGAGCGAGCACGGGATCGCGCTGGTGCCGCAGGGCGGCAACACGGGCCTCGTCGGCGGCCAGACGCCGCATAATGGCGAGGTCGTCGTGTCGCTGCGGCGCCTCGACAAGATCCGCGACATCGATGTCGAATCCAACACCATGACCTGCGAGGCCGGCGTGGTGCTGCAAATCGCGCAGCAGAAGGCAGCCGACGCCGACCGGCTGTTTCCGCTGTCGCTCGGCGCCGAGGGCAGTTGCACCATCGGCGGTAACCTCTCGACCAATGCCGGCGGCACCGGAGCGCTCGCCTATGGCGTGGCGCGCGAGATGGCCCTCGGCGTCGAGGTCGTGCTCGCGGATGGCCGCGTGCTCAACGCCTTGTCCAAGCTGAAGAAGGACAACACCGGTTACGATCTGCGCAACCTCTTCATCGGCGCCGAAGGCACGCTCGGCATCATCACCGCCGCAACGTTGAAACTGTTTCCGAAGCCGCGCGTGGTCGAGACCGCCTATGTCGGCCTGAAGTCGCCGGCGGCGGCGTTGAAGCTGCTGTCGATCTCGCGTAACGAGGCGGCCGGCAGCCTGACGAGCTTCGAATTGCTCGCCGACATCGCGGTCGATTTCTCGATCCGCCACGGCATCGATATCCGCGATCCCTTGGAGAGCAAGCACCCCTGGTACGTGCTGATGGAACTGTCGTCATCGCGCGACGATGCCCGCGACGCGCTCGAGGCGATCCTCGCCCAGGGCATGGAAGACGGCATCGTCGACGACGCTGTCATCGCAACCAATTTGAGCCAGCGCCAGGCGTTCTGGAAACTGCGCGACGAGATGTCGGCGGCGCAGAAGCCGGAGGGCGGCTCGATCAAGCACGACATCTCGGTGCCGGTCGCAGCCGTGCCCGCCTTCATCGCGGAGGCCAATGCAGCGGTCGTGAAGCTGATCCCTGGCGCGCGGCCGGTGCCGTTCGGCCATCTCGGCGACGGCAACATCCACTACAACGTCAGCCAGCCGGTCGGCGCCAATGCGGCCGACTTCCTGGCGCGTTGGCACGACGTCAACGCCGTCGTGTTCGAGATCGTGCTGCGGATGGGCGGCTCGATCTCGGCCGAGCACGGCATCGGCGTGCTCAAGCGCGACGAGCTGCCCGACGTCAAGGACAAGGTCGCGATCGAGCTGATGCGGCAGGTCAAGGCGATGCTCGATCCGCTCGGCATCATGAATCCGGGCAAGGTGCTGTGACCGTGCAGGCGACAATGCCCTCCTCCCTCGTCATTGCAGAGATCACCGACGCCGACGTCGCCGCTGTCGTCGCGCTGTGGCAGGCGTGCGGCCTGACCCGGCCGTGGAACGATCCGGCTGCCGACATCGCGCTGGCACGGCGCGGACCGAGCTCCGCCATCCTTGTCGGCCGCAGCCCGGACTCGATCGTGGCGACCGCGATGGTCGGTCACGACGGTCATCGCGGCTGGGTCTATTACGTTGCCGTCGATCCGAGCAGCCAGGGCAAGGGGCTTGGCCGCACCATGATGGCGGCGGCCGAGGACTGGCTGCGCCAGGCGGGCGTGCCGAAGCTGCAATTGCTGGTGCGGCGGGAGAACGCCAAGGCCGGCGCATTCTACCAATCGCTCGGCTATGAGGAATCGACCTCGGTAATGCTCGCTAAATGGCTCGACGGCCGCGAAGCGACGTCGTGATGGAATTGAAGGATTACGCATGAGCATCGCCGACCGCGTCCGCGTCAAGGACGTCCAGCTACTGTCGAAGCGCCGCTACGAGCTGAAGAGCGCGACATTCGACTACCGCCGCAGCAACGGCGAATGGCAGACCCAGGTGCGCGAGGTGTATGACCGCGGCAATGGCGCGGCGCTGTTGCCCTACAATCTCAAGACCCGCACCGTGGTGCTGGTGCGCCAGTTCCGCTATCCCGCCTTCGCCAACGGCTATGACGATCTCCTGATCGAGGCCGCCGCCGGCATGCTTGACGATGCCGCGCCGGAGGCACGCATTCGCGCCGAGGCGGAGGAAGAGATCGGCTACCGGCTCGCGCATGTGCGCAAGGTGTTCGAAGCCTTCATGACGCCAGGTGCGGTGACCGAGAAGCTGCATTTCTTCGTCGCCGAATACGACGCCACGATGCGCGTCGGCGATGGCGGCGGGCTCGCCGACGAGGGCGAGGACATCGAGGTGCTGGAGCTTGCGATCGACGACGCGCTCGCCATGATCAGCGATGGCCGCATCGTCGACTGCAAGACCATCATGCTGCTGCAGTACGCAGCGCTGCATCTGTTCAGGTGAATGCCGCGCCGTCCCGGCCTGGACCGAGGCGGCTCGCGCCATCGGCTAGACAAAATATCGAAAACAACCCCATGCACAGTAGCCGGCGGTGGCCGGCGCCCGAGTTGACACGTCGGGCAACTCACGGATACATTTCCAATATTCCGAAATCACGCAGGCGCGCTGGCCCCTAGAGCCATTTCCATTCCGATGGAATCGGACGGGGCGATAGCGCTCAAGCCCCCGTCATCCTGAGGTGCGAGCGAAGCGAGCCTCGAAGGATCGACGGCCCCGCTGGTGGCCGATTCATCCTTCGAGACGGCCGCGTTGCGGCCTCCTCAGGATGACGGGGATGGTCTGATTCCGGCTCGACGATCAGCTGTCGCTCGCGCCGCTCCACACCGTCAACTCTACCGCATCGTGATCGCAAGGCCGCTCAGATCGGCGTTCGCCATCAGGCCGACCTGGTGACCGGTCAGCTCAAGCACCGCGCCCTTCTGATTGGTCAGCACGATCGCGCGCGCGCCGCGCCCGACGGCAAGGCCCGCGCCGGCCGCGCCGTAGACGCCGGCAACGTCGGACGGACGATTGATGTTGCTGACGCGGCCGCGCAGCACGGTCTTGGAGCCGCCGAACACCAGGCCGTAGTCGAGGCCGCCGGTGGAGAGCCGATAGGAGCGGCCGCGGAACGTCAGCACGCCGCTGCCGCCGGAGCCGCCGATGAACCATCCGGCCTTGTAGATCGTGAGCGTCACGAAGCCGCTGTCGGCACGCGCGGCAGTGGAGAACGCGAGGCCCGTGAAGGCCATCAGTGCGACCAGCGCGGCGCGAAGGGTGGATGAAAGTTTCATGTGCGGTCTCCCCGGGATTTGCTCACGTCGATTTGCTCACGTTGCGGCGCCAGCGCGAATCGCAATGGGCCGACTGTAGCAAGCGCGTCGTCAGGCGCAATTTGGCACAGCAGGCGTCCATTGGTGACGGTAATGCCCGCGGGAACCGCGTTGAACCTGTTCCCGGGGTTGCAACACTCACTGCATGTCCGGGGCGATCGGCCCCTGAGCTCCAGGATTTCCCCGCGGAGCATTCACTTTTTCAAACCGGAGATTTCCCATGCGTCGTCTTGCGATTGCCTGTGCCGCCATGGCCGCCACTGTGTCCGTGCTTGCTGCGGCAAGCCCGGCCAGCGCCACGCCCTATCATCTGATCCGTTGGCAAGACACCGGCTTCTGCCAGATATGGGACCAGAGCGTTCTGACCACGCCGTGGCCCGCGAACTTCGCCGTCGTCAGCGAGGAGCTGCCGACCTTCGACGCCGCGTTCAGCTACAAGACCGGCCTCCTCAACAACGGCACCTGCTCGTTCTGAGCGCCTCCCCGACGACGCACAGGGCGGACACGCGACAACGGCGCGGCGTCCGCCCTCGTGCTGTCAGCCGCACGCGATCGCGCGTCAGTGGTGCTTGATCAGCGCATCACGCGCGGCGGCGAGTTCGAGGAATGCGGGGCCGTTGCCGCCACCGTCGGGATGCACCGTCTTGGCGGCGCGCTTGAACGCCTGATGGACCTCGGTCGCGGCGAGGCGGCGGCCGAACGGCAAGCCAAGCAATTGCCGGTAACGCTCTTCCTGCGTCAGCGCCTTCGGCGTCAGGCCACGCCGGCCGAACTGCGGCGCGGACAGCATGTGCAACGCGTCGCTGACGATACCGAGACGGCGCAGCGCCATCGATCGGGTGCGGCGGTCGGCTGATTTCAGCGCCGCCTGGCGCAGGATCGGCAGCACCTGTGCGGCCGCATGCCGCAGCGTGTCGTCGATGTCGGTGGTGGCGATCTCGGCGATCATCCTGGCCATTTCGCGATAGTCGGGATCAGGCGCAGCGCAGAAGCGCTCGATCGCACCTTTCCAGTGTCTGATATTCGGGTCCATGATCGGTCCGTACTGTCATCCGAATCCGGATAACAGCAACGCGCAAACGCGGCTTGGCGTTTCGGTTGGCGCAGTTTTGAATAGTGTTGTCGGCAACGCTCATAAATCAGAACGAGGAAACACCATGGCTCTTCTCGACAATCACATCGCCGTCATCACGGGTGCAGGCTCAGGCATCGGCCGTGCCATCGCCGCGGGCTACGGCCGCGAGGGTGCGCGCGTGGTGCTGCTCGACATGAACGGCGATGCCGCGGCGGAGGCGGCCAAGGAGATCCGCGACGCCGGCGGCAACGCGGAGAGCTTTGCGCTCGACGTGACCAATCTCGACGCCTGTATCGCGATGGCGAAGCAAATCGCCGACAAGGTCGGACCCGTCTCGATCCTGGTCAACAATGCCGGCATCGCGCGCCGCAACGGCATGCTCGGCGCCGACGAGGCCGTGATCAAGGATTGGGAAGACATCATCTCGATCAATCTCACCGGCGTCTTCAACGTGACGCATTCGTTCCTCGCCCC
Source organism: Bradyrhizobium sp. USDA 3240 (assembly GCF_054063295.1). Classification (NCBI taxonomy): domain Bacteria; kingdom Pseudomonadati; phylum Pseudomonadota; class Alphaproteobacteria; order Hyphomicrobiales; family Nitrobacteraceae; genus Bradyrhizobium; species Bradyrhizobium sp. USDA 3240. Next base: position 6,572,719 of record NZ_JBSSGD010000002.1, on the reverse strand, counting down.
GCTGCGCAAAAATAAGGGACGCATCGTCAATATCGGTTCGATCCAGTCCTTCGTGCATCTGCGCACGCCGAGCTCGCCGGCCTACACCGCCTCCAAGCACGGCGTGCTCGGCTTCACCAAGGCATTGGCCGCCGAGCTCGGCAAGGACGGCGTGCGCGTCAACGCGATCGGGCCCGGCTTCATCGAGACGCCGCTGAACGAGAAGGTGCGCGCCTCCAATCCCGACCTCGTGAAAGTCTTCATGGACCACACCCCGCTCGGCCGCGCCGGCAAGCCGGAGGACATCGTCGGTCCCGCGATCTTCCTCGCCTCGGACCTCTCGGCCTATGTCTCGGGGTCGATCGTGATGGTCGATGGCGGCTACCGGACACTGTGACCGATGGAACCGCAATCGTGGCGATTTCTGGGTATTTTGCTTACAAAGCAGGGAGTTAGCGGCGCGTTAAGGAATTGTTAACCAAACCGGCACACCGTGGATCTACGGGGTAGTTGGTTTCTCGATGTCTCCGCCTCATCGACGAGGCGGGCGTTGATCGGGAGGAGTTCATGTCTTACGCGTCCACCGTACCGTCGCCGGAAGCACTGCTGCCGTCGCTGGCTCCAAATGAAATCGTCCCATTGCTGATCGGCGCGACCGTCGATGAAGTCGAGCGCGAACTGGTGCTGCAAACGCTCGCACGCTGCGACGGCAACCGCACGCGTGCCGCGCGCGTGCTCGGACTGTCGGTCCGGACCTTGCGGAACAAGATCCGCGAATATTCGGCCGACGGCATCGACGTGCCGCACAGCGAGCACGCCGCGGCGTAGGAATCAGATCGGCAGATCGATCGCAAGACGCCGCCAGCGCGACAACAACACTCTGTCGTCCTCGCCGAGGCAGGGTGCGAGATGCACGTCGGTCGTCGCAGTCCGTTGCAGCGTCTGACCCACCAGTGCGGTCGCATAATCCCAATAGTCGCGCCGGCCGTTCGGATCCGGCGCGACCAGGGATTTTGCGAGGATCTCGACATGGATCGCCCTGACAGCGCTATGCCAGAGCCGACCTGCGCGGATCTCCACCGAGGGCGCGCCGGGCCGCGCCTGCCACATCAGCCAGTAGCTCTCCTCTCCGCCGGCCCAATCCGCTGACGGCAGCGACGGATCAAGACATGGCGAGCGGCACGCGAGTGGCCGCATTGTGCGCACGTCGCAGAACGCCGAGTAGTCGAGCCTGTCGTACCAGTTGACGCGCAGCAATCGGCGGACCTCGTCCTGCTCATCCGCCGCGAGCGGCCGCCTGCCGGTCCGCTCGAGATCGGCGATCATCGCGTCGAGACGATCGCGATCGAATGGCTCGACCTCGAGCACCACGCCAATGTTGCGCGGAAACAGTCCATCGAGCATGGCGACCATCTCGCGATAGAACGCGCGCGCCAGGCCGCCGCCGCGCCACGCCTGCGCGATGCCGACGTGGTTGCAGAAGATCAGCTCGCTTGCGTGATCGTAGGTGAAGAAGCCGAGCCCAACCGCGCGCGTGGCGCCGGCGCGCAGGATGAAGCAGCGCGAGTCAAGACGATAGGACATCTCGTGGCCGCCGACGCTGAAGTGACGCCGTTCGCCGACATCATCCGACAACAGCCAACGCACGATGTCGTCCGCGCTGTCGCGCTCGCTGGCAGGAAACAGCTCCTCATAGAGCTCGAGCACACCCGTGCTGCGAAAGGCCGCTTCGTCAAGCACATCGTGCCGCGTCACGACGATGTCGAGCGGTTGCGGTTCGCCCGCGGCTTCGCGGTACATGCCCTCCAGAACCCGCAACGCGCCCTCCGCTGTCATATGCGCACGGAATTATGACTGTTGATCGCTTGCATCGGCGCTGGCGGGCAGAATTGAAGCCGTGCTCCAACCTCTGTTACAAGCGGCTTCAAATCGCGACGGAGCATAGCAGTGGCTGACGAGACAGTTTCCCGCCAGGGGTCACGAGGGGCGCAGGGGCCGCAGGGCCGTCAGGGCGAGCCGGGAAAGCCCGGACCGCAGGGACATCCGGGGCGACCGGGGCCGGAAGGTGCGCGCGGCAAGCCGGGTCCGCAAGGCAAGGCCGGTGTGGTCGGAAAGGCCGGCCCCCAGGGCAAGCCGGGGGCGCAAGGCAAGGCCGGCGTGCAGGGTCCGCGCGGCGAAGCTGGTCAACAGGGCCCGCAGGGTTCGGCCGGCCCGCGTGGTGAAGCCGGCCCGCCCGGCCAATTGCCGTCGATCGAGCAAGTGATGCCGTGGCTGCACATGATCTTCGACGCCTGGGAAGACTACAAGCGCACCAAGGAGCGCGAAGCCGCAGAACTCGCCGAGCGCGATGCCGCCGAGCGCGCGGCAGCCGAGGCGATCGCCCTTGACGTCGACGCGATCGATTTCGCTGAGGATGACGACGAGGACGACGACCACAAGAAAAAGAAGAAGCACCGCAAGAAGGACAAGAAGTAACCCTTCTTGTCATAGCGCAGCGACACGGCCAGCGAAATCCGTGTCGCGCTCGATGCTCAGCGCGCTCGATGCTCAGCGCTCCGCGCCCGGATTGGCCGGAGGATCGGACGGCCGGCCGAGCTGCATGAGCTGGAAGACCCAGCGCATCGCGTAGTACCAGGCAACACCCGCGAACGCCCCGCAGGCCGACAGGATGACGATGTTGGCGAGGTCGATCGTGCCGCTCGACCACAGCATGCCGCAGGTCCAGAGCACGGCGAACGCAATCGAGCACAATGTGAGCAGGGCGGCAGGCTTCATGGCGTTTGCTCCGGGACCGGGGTGAACGGCCATGATGCCTGGAGGCAAGGCGCCACACCGTGACCTGCATCACGGAATGCGCGAGCCTCAGCCTGGCCTCAGCCGAAGCGCAGCCGCGAGCGCTCCCTCGCCTTCTCCGCCTCGATCTCGCGATCGCGCGCCGGCGACGTGGTCTGCAACGAGATCAGCAGCCTGCGCGCGGCGGCCGAGACCTCGGTCACGGCAAGGTTGAAGGCGGCCTCATTGGCCTGCGACGGCTTGTTGAAGCCGGACAATTTACGCACGAATTGCAGCGCGGAAGCGTGGATCTCGTCCTCGGTGGCGGGCGGCTCGAAGTTGAACAGCGTCTTGATATTGCGGCACATGTCAGTCTCCCTCGCCCGCACCTCGGGGCTTGCGTCTCAAAGACGATCGGCTGCTGCAAAATACGACATCGTGGTCTATTCTGGCAGCCTCATCGTCCACGATGGAAACGAGGTTCCGGATGAGCCACGTGATCTACAAGGTTGTCCAGCACGATGGCGGCTGGGCCTATACCGTCAACGGAGTGTTCTCGGAACCGTTTCCAACCCATGCCGCGGCGCTTGCCGCCGCCCGGCGCGCCGCCAATGAGCAGCGCGTTCCCGGGCGCACCGAGGCGATCCAGTACGAGACGTCGGACGGCAAATGGCTGACCGAAACCGCCTCCGGCAATGACCGCCCGGAGACCGAGGTCGAGGACGGCCGCTAGCACCGTGCGCGGGTTCAGAACGGAACCTGCACGCCGAGCCGGTCGAAGAACGCCCGCCCCTGGTCCGTGATCCGCAGCGCGCGCGGAATCCGATGCGGCGCAACGCCGCGCATCGCGACCAGCCGCGCCAGCACGGCATTGGCGAACGGACCGGCGAGATGCGGCACGCGCTCGGTCCAGTCATTGCAGAGCCGCAGATGCGGCTGCCGCGCCGGATCGAAATCGATCTCTTCGGCGCGGCACCAGGCCAGCCCCTGCTCCGTCACGCGACCATCGCGGCCCTCGATGATGACGAGGCGGCGGCGCACCAGCGCATTCGACAGCAGCACGCCGAGCTGGCCCGCCAGATGATGGTAGCAGGTGCGCGATTGCCTGAGCTGCTCGGCGGGCATCGCGCGCTTGCGCCCGGCAGTGGCCTTCGTTGCAAGATCGACCAGGTTCTCGATCAGCGCCGCGACATCATCGTCCCTGATCCGGTAATATCTGAAGCGGCCCTGGGCCCATACCGACAGCACGCGCGCATCGACCAGCTTCTGCAGATGCGCACTGGCGCCTTGCGGCGAAATGCCGGCCACCGCAGCGAGCTCGCCGGCCGGCAGCGCCTTGCCGTCGGCCAGCGCGCTGACCATGGCCTCGCGCACCGGATCGCCCAATGCCTCGGCGATCCGCGAAAATCCCGTCTGCACGGATTGGGATGATCTCACCACATCGTCCTCCGGATCGCGCAACAACGTCCTATCCGCATTCACCGTGCCGTGAAACTCATTTCAGTTTTACCTGAAACGTCGCGACGGCCTCTTCCGATCAAATCGGCGCCATCGGACGAACACAGGGAACAATCATGGCAGCCGACAATACCGACGCGGAACGCATCTACAAACTCTGGGACGAGGCCCTCGGCAACAAGGACCTCGAGGCAGCGTTGGCGCTTTATGCGCCCGATGCCTCGATCGAAAGCCCGCTGGTCCAGCATCTGATGCAGACCAAGGACGGGATCGTGCGGGGCCGCGAGGCGCTGCGCGAGTTCATCACGCGCGTGTTCCGCACCAACCCGCCGCAGCGACGGCGCTTCAAGCAAGGCTTCTTCAGCGACGGCCGAATTCTCACCTGGGAATATCCGCGCCAGTCTCCGGACGGCGATCAGATGGATCTCGTCGAGGTCATGGAGATCAAGGATGGCCTGATCCAGCGTCACCGTGTCTATTGGGGATGGTATGCGCTGAACGTGCTGAGGGCGAGCTGAACACATCTTCGCCAGCCACGCGGCGCAGCGCTCGGACAACGCTTTGCGTCATGCTAGACCTGCGCCTGAGCGGCTGGACAAACATGCCGTGCATGGGAAGAAGCATGATGTTCCGTTGGTGCGCGGCGCTTGCGGCCGCTTTCGTTTCGATGTCGGTACCGGCCATGGCTGCAGATTATCCCACACCGCAGGATGGCGAGTGGATCGCAAAGGACTTCAAGTTCCACAGCGGCGAGGTGATGCCGGAGCTACGGCTGCACTACACCACGGTCGGCGCGCCGACCGGGCAGCCGGTGCTGGTGCTGCACGGCTCCGGCGGCTCGGCGGCCAGCATGCTGACGCCGAGCTTTGCCGGCCAGCTGTTCGGCCCGGGTCAGCCGCTCGACGCGACAAAATACTACATCATCATCCCCGACGGCATCGGGCACGGCAAATCGTCGAAGCCGTCGGATGCGATGCGGACCAGCTTTCCAAGATACGACTACAACGACATGGTCGATGCACAGTACCGGCTGGTCACCGAAGGGCTCGGCATCAAGCACCTGCGGCTCGTGATCGGCAATTCGATGGGCGGCATGCACACCTGGATCTGGGGCGTGCGCTATCCGCAGATGATGGACACCCTGGTGCCGATGGCTTCGCAACCGACGGCGATGGCGGCGCGCAACTGGATCCTGCGCCGGACGATGCTGGAAACAATCCGCAACGATCCCGACTACAATGGCGGCAACTACACCAGCCAGCCGAGAATGATGAAATACGCCATCGCCGCCTATCGCTTCGCGAGCGCCGGCGGCACGCTCGGCTACCAGACGCTGGCGCCGTCAGCGCCGCAAGCCGACAAGATGGTCGACGACCAGCTGGCATTGCCGGTCACCGCAGACGCCAATGATTACATCTATCAATGGGAAGCCTCGCACGACTACGATCCGTCGGCGGGACTGGAGAAGATCGTGGCCACCCTGCTTGCGATCAACGCGGCCGACGATGAGCGCAATCCGCCGGAGACCGGCGTCACCGAGGCGGCGGTGAAGCGGATCAAGAACGGCAAGATTGATCTGATTCCGGCGAGCAGCGAGACCCGCGGCCACCTCACGACCGGCGATGCCAAATTCTATGCCAGGCAGTTGCAGGAGCTGCTGCAGACGGCGCCGCAACACACGATGTAGCGATCGGTATCGAGGCGATGTCCGCAAGTCGCTTCCGCAATGTCGCGCTGAGCCTGCCCGAGGTGATCGAGGGCGCGCATCACGGCACCGCCGACTTCCGCGTCGGCAACCGCATCTTCGCAACGCTCGGCTATCCCGACAAGGATTGGGGCATGGTGAAGCTGACGCCGGAGCAGCAGGCTGTGGTGGTCGAGGCCGAGCCGGACATCTTCCGGCCGGTGCCGGGCGGCTGGGGCAAGAGCGGCAGCACCAATGTCCGGCTCGCCAAAGCCGATCAGGTCACGTTGCGCAGCGTGCTCACAATGGCCCGCGACAATATCGCGGCAAAGCCTGCGAAGAAGGCACGCGCGAAGAAACCCGCCTGAGCGCGGCGATCCCGCACTGCATCACGGACAACAGCGCTGTCTCGCTGATTCTTTGGGCATGCATCTCGTGCGCGGTTCGTGCCTAATTGCACCAACATCGGATTCGCGCGCGAGACGATGCGCGCGTGTCACGCACAAGGCTGTCGCGGAGGGATGCGATGCGAAGGCTCACGCATGGCGCGATGCTTGCGTGGCTCGCCATGACGGCGGGCGCAGCGGTGGCGTTCGACAACGGCCAATACGACAACGTGCCATCAGATATCCGCGCCTGGTTCAAGAGCGTGATCGCGCCGAACGGCGTGCCGTGCTGCGATATCTCCGACGGCCATCGCACGAGCTATGACGTTCGGGGCGGCGCCTATTGGGTGCCGATCGAGGGCGAATGGATGATGGTGCCGGAGCGCGCGATCATCCGCGATCGCGGCAATCCGGTCGGCGAGGCCGTGGTGTGGTACGTGCACCACCGCGGCAACATCATCATCAGCTGCTTCGTTCCGGCGGACGCGGTCTGAGGCGCCGCCGCGCAGTCGCGCCAATTTGAAACAGATACCTCCTGTTAACCTTACTTTTTAACCAATAATTAAGGATGAGTTTGCGGGCGCCCTCGGGCGCGGCCTAGCGTCTGCACAATGCTCCGTAACCGCGAGTTGGTGCCGGCCATGACTGATCGAACATATGGGGCGCTGATGGCGTCCCTTGGCGTTGCAGCGGTGCTGCTCGCTTCCTCGACCGCGACCTATGCAAGATCCGGAACGGCGCCGCGCGGCACGTTTTCCGCGCACCATCCAGCCTTCCGTCATCATGTGCGCGCGCCCGGCATCGTGTTGCCGGACGCAGGCGGATACTATGATGGCGCGGCGGATGTCCCCTTCGCCGCCGCGGTCCCGGCCCCGGCGTCGAACGACGTTCGCTACACCTACACCCAGGACGTGCCCTGGGATTGGGCGCATCGCTATCCGCCGGCCGTGGTGCCGTCGGATCGCCCCTATGTGTCGAGCTGCCCCACCGAGAGCGTGACAGTGCCCGGCCGCGACGGCGATCGCACCATCAACATCACCCGCTGCTACTGACCGATCGCTCGATCCGGATCGCGAAAACGAAAGAGGCCGCCCGCAAGGACGGCCTCTCGCATTTTTGCAGACGCGCTTCAATCAGCGCGACGTCGATCAGGACTCCTCGCCCTTCAGATGACCGACGTGCTTCTGGGTGTAGAGCTCAAGACCGATGCGCTTGATCAGGTCGAGCTGGGTCTCGAGGAAGTCGATGTGGTCTTCCTCGTCCTTCATCAGCCTCTCGAACAGGTCGCGGCTGACATAGTCCTTGACACCGTGGCAGTAGGTCGCCGCCTCCTGGTAGAGCGTGCGGGCGCCGATCTCGGCAGCCAGGTCACACTCGATGATCTCCTTGACGTCCTGGCCGATCTTCAGGGGATCGAGCACCTGCAGGTTCGGGAAGCCGTCGAGGAACAGGATGCGGTCGACGAATTTGTCGGCGTGCTCCATCTCCTCGATGGACTCCTTACGCCAGACCTTGGCCATCTCCAGGAGGCCCCAATTGTTGAGCATCCGGTAGTGCAGCCAATACTGATTGATGGCGGTCAGTTCGCTGCGCAGCCCCTTGTTCAGATAATCGATGACCTTCGGGTCGCCTTGCATGATCCACTCCACCTGTCGCGGCCAAAACCGGCCAGCACTGAATTTAGAACGCTTCTAAATCAGATTGCCGGTGAGAGCAACCCTTCGCGGAAGCAGCGCGTGGATAACCGGATTTGGGGGATTTGCGGAGGCAGAGCGTTTCCGGCGACGCGGCAGCCGGACCGTGTGACGAAAGCGCATTGAAACGGGAAAGCTACGGTTCTGCGTGGATCAGAACCGAAAATGCCCTAGCAGGCCGCGAGCGCGAATTCGGCCGGCTCGGCGTCTTCGTTGGCGGCGTGCGGATGGCCGCTGTGGGGACAACCCGAGCAGCAGGCCTTGGCGCAAGGGCCAAGCGCCTCGTCGATGATCGCCTTGATGGTGCGCGCGCAGCGGCCGCATTCGGCGCTACAGCCGAGGCAGCCATAAATCTGCTTTGCGCTTCGTGTCACAGACTCGCCGCCATTAACGGCATTGCGGACATCGTGGTCGCTGAGGACGTTACAGGAACAGACAATCATCAGATGAGGCGGGTCCAACGGGTGATGCTCGCCAATATGGATATTGTCGACCCCGGCCGGATGCAAAAGGAAAAAGCCGTTCTTGTAGCAATTCCAAACTGATGCGGGATTCATATTGGAATGAATCTAAATCGGTTGGCCCCGCCTTTCGGGAATAAGAGACCCGTCAGGCCAGTCTACCGGGCCAATCCCGGCTTCCATCGCAAAACGCACCGGCTCACTGCGGCTACGAGCTTGTGCGTTGCAAGATATGCCAAAAGCTGCAAGCATTTGGACGCGAATACGGCAGCGTCGTTCATTGATCATTCAAGCGGAATATGGAACCCTCAGGGCGAGACAGATCGCCCACGTACGCTGTCCCTGCTCCCGTGAGAAAGGTGAGGTCATGAAGAAGACATTGCTGGCGCTTTGCGCCGCCGCCACTCTGGCGGTTTCGGCTGTGGCGGTGCCCGCCCCCGCCCAGGCACAACGCGGTGTCGCCGCTGGCGTCGCTGCGGGATTGATCGGTGGCGCCATCGTCGGTGGCGCGATCGCTTCGCAGAACGGCTATTACGGTCCGGGCTATGGCTACTACGCGCCCGGTCCGGCCTATGTCGCCGAGCCCGGTTACGGTCCCGATTGCTTCTGGCAGCGCCAGCGGTTCTGGGACGGCTACAGCTGGCGCGTTCGTCGAGTCCGCGTTTGCGATTGATCGCCGTTCATCTCGATTAATTCGAACCAGATGTCCCGGAAAACCGACTGTTTGTCCGGGACATCTGCTGTAGAAGGCCAGAAAAAACCGCTTTTCTGCGCGATGAGCCTGCCGACGTTTACTTTCGGTTGACTGTTCTGCGCTGTTTAGCAAGACAGCAGTTCGAGATCAGCGTGTGAGTCACCTAAAACCTGGCGCCGAACCACGACGCCACCATCTTCCAGGAGAGCCAAAGACATGAAGAAGACTTTAGCTGCCCTTGTCGCCGTTACCACGCTTGCCGGTTCGCTGGCGGTTGCTCCGGCTGCCAAGGCTGGTGACGGCGGGGCCATCGCGGCCGGCGTTGCCGGTGGCCTGATCGGCGGCGCCCTGCTCGGCGGCGCGATCGCAGGCGCCCGTCCCGCTCCGGTCTATGTTGCACCGGCACCGACCTACGTCGAAGAAGCTCCGTGCCGCTGGGTTCGTGAGCGCTTCTGGGACGGCTACGGCTGGCGCTTCCGTCGCATCCAGGTTTGCGACTGATCGATCGACGCTATCAGCATCACACTCGAAAACCCGGCCTCGCGGCCGGGTTTTTGTTTTCGTCACCAGGCAGGCCTGACGGTCAGCGCTGCCCGTTCATCGCGCGCAGCACTGCCTCGCTCGGCCAGCAATCGACCTTGAGCCCGGCCTGCTTCTGATAGGCGCCGAGCGCGGCGCGGGTCTGCATCCCGGCCTTGCCGTCGAGCTTGTCCTTGTAGAGACCGATCTTCGTCAGCTGCTGCTGCATCGCCTCGACATCGGCGGAGCGCAGCTGCTTCGACGCCGACCATGGCGTCGCAAACGGCTGCGGGCTCGTCATGCGGTCGGCGAGATGGCCGACGAACAGCACGTAGAGATCGGAGAAATTGTATTCCTTGATCACGAAGTAGTTCGGCGTGGTCAGGAAGGCCGGACCGTAGCTGCCTTCGGGCTGCAGCAGCGAGGCCGACTGCGCCTGCTCGGTGGCGCTGAGCCTCGCGCCGCGCACCGGCACGAAGCCTGCCCGCAGCCACTGGCTGATCGGCTTTGTCACTTCGGGCACGCCGATTGTGCAATCGGCATTGGCGGGTGCTGTGACCTCGTAGGCCCAGCGCACCCCGGGCTGCCAGCCCTTGTTGACGAGCTGTTGCGCGGCGGAGGCGAGCGCGTCCGGCACCGAGTGCCAGATGTCCACCTTGCCGTCGCCGTCGAGGTCGACGCCGTGCTTGTAATATTCCGACGGTAGGAACTGGGTGTAGCCGGTCGCCCCCGCCCACGACGAGCGCAGCTCCTTGCGCGTCACGGCGCCCTCGCCGAGGATCTTCAGTGCGAGGATGAACTCGGTGCGGTACTGATCCTTGCGGCGGCCGACATAGGCCTGCGTCGCCACCACGCGCAGCGTGTCGTAGGGCAGCGAATAGCGGCCGTAGTCGGTCTCGCGGCCCCAGATCGCCAGCACGATGGTGGGGGGAACGCCGAACCGCTTCTCGATCGCGTCGAGCGACGGACGATACTTCTGCAACAGCCGCTGCCCCTCGGTGGCGAGCCGCGCGATCGAGGCTTCCTTGATGTAGTCGGCCGGCACCTGCACGAACTCGGCCTGCGCCGGCGCGCCGGTCTTCGGGCGTCCGGGAAGGATCAGGTCAGGCAGCTTGTAGTCGGGCTCGAGCCCGCGCGTCTCGCGATCGAAGGTTTCGCGCGACACGCCGGCCGCCTTGGCTTCCGGCCACAGCGAGGAGATGAACTGGGTGAACGCGGCGTCGGCGGCGTATGCGGGCCGTTGCAGCGGCGCACATAGCAGCACCGCGCATGCGACGATGGTGGCTGGCCATTTCATGATCGATCTCACCTGGTGTCCCGAATCCGAATATCATTCGCCGCACCTTCGGATCGAACTTCGGATTCGATAAGGACACTAGCAAACTTATGATTCCAGTGTGCTTTATGAATGCGAAGTTCGTGAAAGCGGCTGCCGCGAAATCGCACGAACTTCGCATTCAGCACACTGGCGGAAACAGGCATTGCAACGTGGATTCGGCAATGTCAGAATTCAATTCTGGGTGGTAAGTTTTGCCATGCGCATATTTTTTGTCGTTTCCCTCCGAATTGGAGTCGCAGGCTGACAACATCGCTCAGTCGCTGCGCAATTGCGACCACGACGTTTTCTTTTCGCACGACGATCTCCCGCCGGGCGACAGCTTCGATGCGCGCGTCGAAAAAGCCATCGAAAGCAGCGATTTCATGGTGTTCCTGATCAGCCCGGAATCGGTGACCAAGGGACGCTACACCTTGAGCGAGCTCGCCTTTGCCCGAGCCAAATGGCCGAACCCGAGCAACCGCGTGCTGCCGGTGATGATGGCGCCGACTCCGCTCGACCAGGTCCCGGCCTATCTCAAGGCGGTCACGATCCTGGAGCCGCAGGGCAGTGCCGCCGCCGAGACGCGGGCCGCGGTGGGCCGCATGCTGGCGGCCGAGAGCGCGCAGTCGCGCGGCCGACCGAATTTGCCTTTCCTCGTGCTGGCGCTTGCGTCCGCCGTCGTGTGCAGCCTGGTCGCGACCTATGCGCTCAACGTCCTGCAATATTCGTTCGTCGTCTCAGACGCGGGCGGGATCACGATCCTGCCAGGGGTCATCTTCGGCGCGGCGATCGCCGCCTGCAATGTCGTGTTCGGCGCCAAGGACCGGTTTCAGCTGGCGCTGGTAGTCGCCATCACGACCGCGGCATGGATCGCGGCCTATGATGCCAGCGCCGTCACGCTTCAGGCGCTCGGCCAATACGCGAAGACCGTCCCGGTCGACGGCAATGCCGCGAGCCCGGCCCAGATCACCGAGACGCTCGGCAACAATCCGTTGATGGGTTATCTGATCGGCGGCATCGGCGGCGCGGTGGGCGGAGCGATCACCATTCTCGGCGTGCTCCTGACCAACCCGGCGTTCAGGCGGATCGACAGCGTCGTGGTGACCTGGATCGCAGCCATCGCGGCCGGAACCATTTACGGTGCGATCGTCAGGCTGCCGACCTTGCTGGGCTGGCTGGTGCTGTTCGGCGTCTGGCAGACCGCGTTCATCCTTGCCATGGCCCGCGGATTTCCGCGCGGCGCGGCGCAGATCCCCGAATGGCTCGGAAGATCCGCGCCGGCATTGTTTGGCCAGCGCGCCGCGCGATGACGCCGCGCCAGCCATTGCTCGTTGTCCCGGCTAGTGCCCACCCTGCTGCTTGGCCCCCTCGATCGAGTCGTTCGACAGCTTGTCGACGAGGGCGATGCCGATGGCCGACAGGATGAAGACGCAGTGGATGATGGTCTGCCACATCACGCCGGTCTCGGTATACGTGCTCTTGCCGGACGACAGCGCGCCGGCCTCGATGAAGGTGCGCAGCAAGTGGATCGAGGAGATGCCGATGATCGCCATCGCCAGCTTGATCTTCAGCACGCTGGCGTTGACGTGGCTGAGCCATTCCGGCTCATCCGGATGTCCCTGCAGATTGAGGCGCGACACGAAGGTCTCATAGCCGCCGACGATCACCATCACCAAGAGGTTCGAGATCATGACGACGTCGATCAGGCCGAGGACGGCCAGCATGATCTGCTGCTCGCTGAAATCGAAGGCATGGGCGAACAGGTGCCACAGCTCCTTCAGGAACAGCACGACATAGACGCCCTGGGCGATGATCAGGCCGACATAGAGCGGCAATTGCAGCCAGCGCGATCCGAAGATCAGCATGGGAACGGGACGCAGCGACCGGCCCTTGGAGCGGGCGGGCGCGTCTGATAGTGCGGACATGTCGGGGTGCTCGCGGAATTGAGAAATTGCGGAGCGCTCTATCTACGCAATCCCGCGCGCTTGAAAAGCGACAACTGGCCGCAGATTTGCGCCGCGATGCCGTCATGATCCTGCAAAGAGGAACAGTCGAACGCGGCGCGATGGCCGCGTTCGACTGCTTTGACCGATCAGCGCGTCAGCTTCTTGTACTTCACGCGGTGCGGAATGATGCTGTCCTGGCCGAGCCGGCGCATCTTGTCCTTTTCGTAATCCTGGAAGTTGCCCTCGAACCATTCGACATGGCTGTCGCCTTCGAAGGCCAGGATGTGGGTCGCGATGCGGTCGAGGAACCAGCGATCATGGCTGATGATGACGGCGCAACCGGCGAAATCCTCCAGCGCCTCCTCTAGCGCACGCAGCGTGTCGACGTCGAGGTCGTTGGTCGGCTCGTCGAGCAGCAGCACGTTGGCGCCCGACTTCAGCATCTTGGCGAGATGCACGCGGTTGCGTTCACCGCCCGACAGCGCGCCGACCTTCTTCTGCTGGTCGGCGCCCTTGAAGTTGAACGACGAGCAATAGCCGCGCGAGTTGACTTCCTTCTTGCCGAGCAGGATCAGCTCGTTATTGCCTGAGATCTCCTCCCACACCGTCTTCTTGCCGTCGAGCGCGTCGCGCGACTGGTCGACATAGCCGAGATGCACGCTCTCGCCGACGGTGATGGAGCCCTTGTCGGGCTCCTCCTGCTTGGTGATCATCCTGAACAGCGTGGTCTTGCCGGCGCCGTTGGCACCGATCACACCGACGATGCCGCCCGGCGGCAGCTTGAAGGTGAGATCGTCGATCAGCATGCGGTCGCCAAAACCCTTGCTGAGGCCTTCGAAGTCCACCACGTTCTGGCCGAGACGCTCGGCGACCGGAATCGTGATCTGCGCGGTCTGGGTCTGCTTTTCGCTGGCCTGCTTCAGCAGGTCCTCATAGCGCTGATAGCGCGCCTTCGACTTGGCCTGGCGTGCCTTGGGGGACGACGCAATCCACTCCTGTTCGCGTGCCAACGTCTTCTGGTGGGCGGCGTCTTCGCGGCCCTCCTGCTCTAGCCGCTTCTGCTTCTGCACCAGCCAGGACGAGTAGTTGCCCTCGTAGGGAATGCCGCGGCCGCGGTCGAGCTCGAGGATCCAGCTCGTGACATTGTCGAGGAAGTAGCGATCGTGGGTCACGATCAGGATCGCGCCGGGATAGTTGCGCAGATGGCCTTCGAGCCATGACACCGACTCGGCGTCGAGATGGTTGGTCGGTTCGTCCAGCAGCAGCAATTCCGGCTGGTCGAGCAACAGGCGGCACAGTGCGACGCGGCGGCGCTCACCGCCCGACAGCTTTGTGACATCGGCATCGTCCGGCGGGCAGCGCAGCGCGTCCATCGCCTGGTCGACCTTGCTGTCGAGATCCCACAGGCCCTGCGCCTCGATCTCGTCCTGCAGCTTGGTCATCTCGTCGGCGGTCTCGTCCGAATAATTGACCGCGAGCTCGTTGTAGCGGTCGAGGATCGCCTTCTGCTTGGCGACGCCGAGCATGACGTTCTCACGGACGTTGAGTGCGGGATCGAGGTGCGGCTCCTGCTCGAGATAGCCGACGCGGGCGCCCTCGGCGACCCAGGCCTCGCCGTTATATTCCTTGTCGAGGCCGGCCATGATCTTGAGCAGCGTCGACTTGCCCGAGCCGTTGACGCCGAGCACGCCGATCTTGGCGTCCGGATAGAAGCTCAGATGGATGTTATCGAGCACCTTGCGGGTCGGATACGCCTTGGTCAGACCCTGCATGAAATAGATGAACTGGCGAGCCATCCGCTGTCCCTGGAATTGATCCGATTTAAAGGAAATTTTGCTGCCGCCGATGTAACGGCCGGCCCCCGAAAGCGCAACCGCAGGGCGGTTGTTTTCCATCCGTTCACCACGTTCCGTCCATTCGCCACGGGTGATTACGGGTTCGACACCATGTGCGCGCCGAATCACGACAATTGAAACCATCTTTTAATAAATCAGGCCAAAACTCGTCTCCAACGCCGAAAAACGGCGATTTTCGCGGCAGAACCGCGACCAAACAGTTGAGGCCACGTCATGGCTACCATCATTTCAGCACCTCTTTCGCGCTCCACGACCAAACGCGAGGCGACGCTGTTCGCCGAATTCAGCGCCTTCTGGCGGGCTTTCGTTGCCAAGGCTTTCCATCCCTACCGGCCGGAACTGCACTATATGCGCGGCCCGGGTCCGGCCTGCCGTGCCAAGCAGATGGCGCTGTCGCCGGCGGTCCGCTCGATGCTCGTCGATATCCGCACCGCGAAGACGCGCAAGCCATCCTGAGCCGCGTGACAATCGCCGCATTTTGAACCTGCGGCCGCTTGCGCGCCTGCCGATTGCGCGCGACCATCCGGGGCTCCCCGACGGTTGATTTTCCGCTGTCGCCTCACCCTGAATGGACCTTTCCGATGACGCGGCTCCGCTGTGCAATCCTCGACGACTATTTCGACATCGCGCTTTCGCTGGCCGACTGGCCGGCGATCACGGATCGCGTCGAGGTCACCGTGTTCGACCAGCCCTTCGCGAGCGAGGCGGAGGCAGCGGCCAAGCTGAAGGACTTCGAGATTATCTGCGCGATGCGCGAGCGCACGCCGTTCCCGCGCAGCCTGTTCGACGCATTGCCGAAGCTGAAGCTCATGATCACCTCGGGCATGCGCAACGCCGCAATCGACATCGAGGCCGCCAAGCAGCGCGACGTGGTGCTGTGCGGCACCCAATATAGCCGCGATCCCACCGCGCCCCTGACCATGGGCCTGATCCTGGAATTGACCCGTGGCATCGGCCGCGAGAATGCGCGGATGCACGCCGGCGAGGCGTGGCAGAGCTTTGCCGGCACCGAGATCGAGGGCAAGACGCTCGGTGTCATCGGCCTCGGCAAGCTCGGCAGCAAGGTCGCCGGCATGGCCAAGGCGTTCGGCATGAACGTGATCGCCTGGAGCCCCAACCTGACGCCGGAGAAATGCAAGGAGGCCGGCGTCGGCTACGCCAGCAAGGACGAGCTGTTCGCGACATCAGACATCATCACCATCCATGTCGTGCTGAGCCCGCGCTCACGCGGACTGGTCGGCGCTGCCGATCTCGCCCGCATGAAGCCGTCTGCCTATCTCGTCAACACCGCGCGCGGGCCGATCGTCGACGAAGACGCCCTGCTTGCGGCGCTGCGCGACAAGAAGATCGCCGGCGCCGGCATCGACGTGTTCTCGGTCGAGCCGCTACCGCTCGATCACCCGCTTCGCAAGCTCGACAACGTGGTGATCACGCCGCACCTCGGCTATGCGACGCGCGAGAGCCTGCAGGCGCACTATCAGCAGATGGTCGCGTGCATCGACGCCTTCACCAAGGGCAGCGAGCCGCCGCGGCGGCTGGCCTGAGATCGGACATCGATCGGCAAACAAAAAAGGCGCGCTGTTCGCGCGCCTTTTTCAATGATGAGTTTGCCGGTTGGCCTAGCGCACCGTGACCGGTGCGGGCAGCGGCTGGACCGAGGTCGGCTGCGTGCCGGGCAGCGGCGCGGCCTGAGCGGGGGCCATCGGGTTGGACGGCGGCGCGGCGGAAGCCGTCGTCGTGCCCGGGGCTGCGCCGCCGGGCAGCACAACCACACGGGTGCCGACCTTGGCGCGTTCGAACAGGTCCGAGACGTCCTCGTTCAGCATGCCGATGCAACCCGACGAGACGAACTTGCCGATGGTCGACGGCTGGTTGGTGCCGTGAATACGGTACACGGTCGAGCCGAGATACATCGCGCGGGCGCCGAGCGGGTTGCCGGGTCCGCCGGCCATGAAGCGCGGCAGATAGGGCTGGCGTTCAATCATCTCCGTCGGCGGATGCCAATCCGGCCACTCGGCCTTGCGGGTGATCTTCTGCACCCCGGTCCAGGTGAAGCCGTCGCGGCCGACGCGGACGCCATAACGGATCGCCCGGCCATTGCCCAGGATGTAATAGAGGTAGGTATTCGGCGTATCGACAACGATCGTGCCGGCCGGCTCCTTGGTCGCGAACGCTACTTCCTGGCGCCGCAGATTCGGGGCCAGTTGCGCCGGGCCGTCTTCCGGCTGCTCGTCCGCCGGCAGCGACGCGATCTGCAGCGGCTTGCCATTGGTATCGACGGGTGCCTGCTGCTGCGGCACCGCTCCGGTCACGCCTTCGGGCGGACGCATGCCGCCGCGGTCGTCGCCATAGGACACGCCGGCGGCCGGAACGCCATTGTCGCGATTGGCTTGCTGCGCGCCCGGACGATCGCCGTAGATCACCGGCGGCGGCCCCATCGGCCGGCCATAGCGCGGATCATCGGGCGACATCACCGGACCGGTCGGCGCACCGCGCTCGGAGTAGACCGGCTGGGAATTCATCGGACGGCCGTAGCGCGGATCGTCCGGCGACATCACGGGACCGGCCGGCGCACCACGATCGGAATAGACCGGTGCATTCGTCGGGCGGCCATAGCGCGGGTCATCCGGCGACATCACCGGGCCGGGCGGCGGCAGCGCGGCCGAATTGCGCGGCGCATCTTCATCGTCGAGCGAGTCGAAATCCGGCATGTTGCCCTGCGAGTAGGGCTGCGGCGCAGCCGAATAGGCCGGGCCCTGGGGAACCGGATACCCCTGCTGCGCACGCGCAAGCGAGGTTCCCGCCACGCCGAGAGCCGCGGCAGCGCAAATCGTCAGAATGCGGTTGATCATCATTGCTCTGTTATAGTCCCCAAGCCACACCGGACTGTTAACGGCCCAATGCAGGAAGATAGCGGCGCATTCAAGACAAATCCGCGAAACCCGGGCCATTTCGGGCATTTGTGATTTGCCGTCAACGCTGCGGCAAAGATGTCTCATGGGTCGGGAATGATTGTCCACCTGCCCAAAGTCATCAATCACCCGCATTTTGTAACAAACAGTCTCCGGGGGTTGCGATATCTTCGAATCCGCCTGATTCGCGTTCGCGACGCCGGCTCTCTTGTGTGGTCACCGCGTTCCCTCGACATCAAAGACCCTCCCGCAGAAGGGGGAACCCGCGCCCATGCTCCCCGGCCTTCGATTCCTGTTCGCCGCGATCGTGCTGGCGACGTCGCTTCTGGTGTTCGGGTTAGGGGCAGCCGCGCTGTTTCGCGCGGCGCATGAGGAATTCGCCAGCATTCCCGCCCGCCGGGCCCCGCCCGAACCGCAGTTTGCGCAGCAGCCCGAAACGCCGCCGGTGCTCGCCATGGTGCGGATCGAGCCATCAGCCGCAGACAAGGCGGCGGCCGACAGCCCGGTCCCCTCGACATCCTCGGAGCCAGTTGCCGCCTCCGAGCCGGCTGCTCCTGCCGAAGCCCCTCCTCCAGCCGAGCCGGCGAAGCTCGCCGCGGTGACGGCGGATGACGCACCGCCTGCTCCGCCGAAGCTGGAAGCCCAGACGGTCGAAACTCCTGCACCAGCGCAGTCGGCCGAAGTTGCTCCGCAGCCTCCGGCCGCAGATCCGTCGCCTGCATCGCAGCCCGCGCCGGTTTCCACGGAAGCGGCACCGGCGCCAGCCGAGGCCAAGGTCGCCGCCGTGGCCGACTCGCCTGCCACACCCAGCGAACCTGCGCTCGCGACCCCGGCACCAGCGATGGCTGCGCCAGACCCAGCACCGCCGTCACCCGAGGCCATCGCAGCCGCGACCAGGATCGCAACGCTGGGCGGACCCGAAGTTGTCGTCGAAGCGCCGGCCGCGCCGAAGGCCACGGAAGCAAAGAAGCCGGAGCGCAACGCGACCAGCAAGCCGGCGCATCGCAAGGAGCGCCGGCGGATTGTCCGCGCGGCACCGGTGCGGCAGGCCGTTCAGCAGCAACTCGATCCGTTCGGCAACCCGACCCTGGTGCCGCTCACGCGGCGTTGATCCCGCAGCTTAAGCCGGCCCCGTCGCGATCGGCGGGCCGCTCGCCTGTCCCCATTCCGACCATGAGCCGTCATAGAGCGCGGTGTCGGTGACACCGAGCCGGTAGAGCGCGAGCGTCAGCACGCCGGCCGAGACGCCGGAGCCGCAGCTTGTCACGATCGGCGCATCGAGCTTGACGCCGGCGCTGCTGAACGACTTGCGCAGATCGTCGAGCGGCTTCATCTCGCCGGTCGCGGCATCGAACAGTTGATTGTAGGGCACGTTGCGGGCGCCCGGGATGTGGCCCGCACGAATGCCCGGCCGCGGCTCCGGCGCGCGGCCCTCGAAGCGTTCGGCGGCGCGCGCATCGATCACCTGCTCGGAATGGCTTTCGACATTGGCGATCATCTGCTCGATACTGCGCACGCGCTTCGGATCGTAGCTCGCCTTGAAGGTCGCGGGCTTCGCCTTCACCTCGCCGCTCTCGACCGCCCTGCCCTCGGCGCGCCATTTCTTCAGACCGCCGTTGAGAATGCGCACATTGCGATGGCCGTAGGAAAGGAACATCCACCAGGCGCGCGGCGCGGCAACCCAGCCGCCGGAATCATAGATCACGACGGTGTCGGCATTGCTGACGCCGAGCCCACCGATGTCTCGGCCGAACTGCTCGGCGCTCGGAAACATGTGTGGCAGCGGACTGGAATGATCGGACACCGCGTCGACGTCGAAGAACACCGCACCGGGCAGATGCGCGGCGAGATAGTCGTCCTTCGGCAGCGGCAGCACGCCGGGCAGCTTGAAGGTCGCGTCGAGCACCTTGACGTTGGCGTCGCCGAGATGCGCAGCCAGCCATTCGGTCGAAACGAGCGGATCGTCGGTGGTGGTCATCTTGCCTGTCTCTCCATCGTCATTGCCGGACTTGATCCGGCAATCCATCTTGCTTCGAAACGATGGACACGCGGGTCCCGGCTACGCAAAAAGGCTTCGCCGGGCTCTCGGTGAAGTGGCCGCCGAAACTTCTTAGCGAAGGCGGCAAGCCCGCGTGTGACATCTTGCTCAGCCCTTCTTCTTCGGCTCCCACGCCTCGATCGGACCGCCGGCCTCGCGCCACGCAGCGAAGCCGCCGCCCATATGAGCGACCGGCTTCAGGCCCATGTCCTTCGCGGTCTTGGCGGCGAGCGCCGAGCGCAGGCCGCCGGCGCAGTGGAAGATGAACTTCTTGTCTTCCTGGAAGATCGGCTTGGCATAGGGGCTGTTCGGATCGATCCAGAACTCCAGCATGCCGCGCGTGCAGGAGAACGCGCCGGGGATCTTGCCGTCGCGCTCAATCTCGCGCGGGTCGCGGATGTCGACGATCACGACGTCGTTCTTGCCGATCAGCGTGATCGCATCGGCCGCGCTGATGGTCTCGATCTCGGCATTGGCCTCGTCGATCATCACCTTGATGCCGCGGTGGATGTTCTGGGGCATGGGGCTCTCCCTTTGTCTTTATCTTTTGCCACCGTCATTCCGGACAGACGCGAAGCGGCTGATCCGGAATCTCGAGATTCCGGGTTCGACGCTTCGCATCGCCCCGGAATGACGAAATTTGGTTACCGCACCAGCTCCCGCATCGCGTGCTCCAGACCCTCGATCGTGATCGGATACATGCGCTCGGAGAACAGGCGGCGGATGATGGTGGTCGATTCCGAATAGTCCCAGTGCTTCTGCGCCACCGGATTGAGCCACACCGCGTGCGGATAGGTGCGGGTGATGCGGTCGAGCCAGACCGAGCCGGCCTCTTCGTTGACATGCTCGACCGAGCCGCCGGGCACCATGATCTCGTAAGGCGACATCGAGGCGTCGCCGACGAACACCACCTTGTAGTCGTGCGGATACTTGTGCAGCACGTCCCAGGTCGGCGTGCGATCGGTGAAGCGCCGCTTGTTCTGCTTCCAGACGCCTTCATAGAGGCAGTTGTGGAAGTAGAAATATTCCATGTGCTTGAATTCGCTCTTGGCGGCCGAGAACAGTTCCTCGACCTGCTCGATATGCGAGTCCATCGAGCCGCCGATATCGAAAAACACCAGCACCTTGACCGCGTTGCGCCGCTCGGGGCGCATGTGCACGTCGAGATAGCCGTGGTTGGCGGTCTCCTTGATCGTGGTGTCGAGGTCGAGCTCATCGGGCGCGCCGGTGCGCGCGAACTTGCGCAGCCGCCGCAGCGCGACCTTGATGTTGCGGATGCCGAGCTCGACATTGCCGTCGAGATCCTTGAACTCGCGCTTGTCCCACACCTTCACGGCGCGGTTGTTGCGGTTCTTCTCCTGGCCGATCCGCACGCCCTCGGGATTATAGCCGTGGGCGCCGAACGGCGAGGTGCCGGCGGTGCCGATCCACTTGCTGCCGCCCTGGTGACGGCCCTTCTGTTCCTCGAGCCGCTTCTTCAAGGTCTCCATGAGCTTGTCCCAGCCCATGGCCTCGATCTGCTTCTTCTCTTCCTCGGTGAGATACTTCTCCGCGAGCTTCTTCAGCCACTCCTCAGGGATCTCTGCCTTGCCCATGGCGTCGAGCAGGCTCTCGAGCCCCTTGAACACGGTGCCGAACACCCGGTCGAACTTGTCGAGATTGCGCTCGTCCTTCACCAGGGCGGCGCGCGACAAATAGTAGAAGTTCTCGACGGTCTGTTCGGCGAGATCGGCGTCAAGCGCTTCCATCAAGGTCAGATATTCCCGTAGCGTCACGGGGACCTGGGCGTCGCGCAGCGATGTGAAGAACTGCAGGAACATGTTTACTTAAATCGCCCGCCCTGCCGGTGCCGTCAAGGGCCCCTGCCCCGGTTGCGGCTGCGGATCAGCCATTCACTTTCACTTAACCACCCCGGCCAGCTTCCGCTCCCGGGGGCGAAACGTGACGTTAAGATGGGGCGTTGATCACTGGAGGTAGCGCGCCGCCCGTGGACCCGATCGACTTGCCCAACAGCCCTGCCAAGCTGCCGAAACTGTTCTCGCCGACGGCGATCGTCGCCGCCGTGGTGACGGCGATGAGCATATTCGTGCTGGGTCTGTTGATCTGGAAGGCGGTCGAGGCGCGCACCATGGCGCTCGCCCAGGGCGAACGCGACATCCGCAACCTCACCCATTCGCTGGCGGAACACGCCTCGCATTCGGTCCAGGCGATCGATGTCTCCATGAATGCCATGGTCGACCTGCTGAAATACCAGAAGCCGCGCGTCGACCGCTTCAACGCGGCCTTGCGCAAGACCGCGGACGCGCTGCCGCAGATCCGGGAAATCGGCGTGATCGATCCCGACGGCAACCGGATCTACTCGTCGGCCGCGGAACTGCCGGCCCACAACAATGCCGACCGCAGCTATTTCATTGCCCATCGCGACTCGCCGGATGCGACGCTGCATATCAGCGAGCCGTTGCAGTCGCGGCTGACCGGGCATCCGACCATCGTGCTGTCGCGGCGCGTCACCAGGGAAGACGGCAGTTTCGGCGGCGTGCTGTTCGCGACCATCGAAAGCAGCTACTTCGACAATTTCTACCGGGCCTTCGAATTCGGTCCGCACGCCGGAATTACCCTGCTCCGTCTCGACGGCATCGTTCTGGCACATTGGCCGGCGGGCAAGTGGAACAAGGAGGTGTCTGCGGCTTTCAAGGCACAGATCGAGCAGGACCGCACCGGCTACACCAAGACCACATCGCCGTTCGACGGACGCGTCAAATATCTCGGCTTCGAACGCGCGTCGCAATATCCGATCGTGATCACCGTCGCGTTGCCGGAAGCCCAGGTGCTCGCCGCCTGGCATGAGGATCTGCGCAACGACCTGTTTGTCGCCGTGATCCTGATGGGGAGCGTCATCCTGTTCGCCATCCTGCTCGGCAAGGAGTTCGCCAAGCGGACCAGGGTCGCGCGGATGCTCAGGGAACGCGAGGCGCGCTACCGGCTGCTTGCCGACAACATCGCCGACGTCGTGATCCTCTTGGACCGCGACGGCCGCTTCCTGTTCGTGTCGCAGTCGGTCGAGACCATCCTCGGCCGCAAGCCGGACGATCTGATCGGCAAATCCTGCTTCGAGTTCGTGCATCCCGATCACCTCGCCGGCGTCGCCAGGGCGACATCGGAATTGACCAACTGGACGACCACCAAGACCGTGGACTTCAAGACCTTCCGCGCCGACGGGACCGAGATCTGGGTCGAGATCAACTTCAAGCTCGCCGGGCTTGCAGAAGACCATCAGGCCATCGAGGTCGTCGGCGTACTGCGCGACGTGACCGAACGCCGCAAGATGGAGGATGAACTCAACGCGCTGAACATGCGCCTGTCGGAGCTTGCGACCACCGACGGCCTGACCGCCCTCGCCAACCGCCGCAGCTTCGACAGCGCGCTGCCGTGCGAGTTCCGCGACCGCGAGCAGATCTCCCTCATCATGCTCGATATCGATCACTTCAAGGGTTTCAACGACACGCAGGGCCATCAGGCCGGCGACGAATGCCTGAAGCGCGTGGCCCGCGTGATCGCGGACGCCACCATCAACACCACGGCGCTCGCGGCGCGATACGGCGGTGAGGAGTTCGCGATCATCCTGCCCGGGATCGGCGAGCAGGACGCGCTGAAGGTCGCCGAAGCGATGCGTCTCACGGTGCGATCGCTGGCGATCGCCAATCCGCCCGCGCGGCGCGGCGTGGTCTCGATCAGCCTCGGGATCGCCAGCCGATCGGCTGCGACCGCCAACGAGAGCGAATTGCTTGGCCAGGCCGACCTTGCGCTCTACGAGGCGAAACGCTCGGGACGCGACCGCACGGTGCTCGCCTCGTCGCTCGCGGGTGACAATCATTCCGCAGGACGGAAACAGTACGCCTGACATACTATGCGCCCGGTGCCGTTCAGGGTACCGCTGCGCTGCGGAATCCACCCTAGACCGCCGGGCTTTTTCAATTACAATTGCGCCTGACAAGACATTGGGCAGGACGTTTGAATGGGCATCATTGCAGCACTGGTGATCGGCGCGATTGCCGGCTGGCTCGCTGGGCTGATCGTGCGCGGCGCGGGCTTCGGGCTGATCGGCAACATGGTCGTCGGCATCATCGGCGCGCTGGTGGCGAGCTGGCTGCTGCCGCGCCTCGGCGTCGGCCTCGGCGGCAGCGCGATCCGCGACATCGTCAACGCGACGATCGGCGCTTGCATCGTGCTGGTGATCGTATCGATGATCAGGCGAGCGTGATCGAACAATTTGCATCTCCAACGGCCGCTGCGAGAGCGGTCGTTTCATGTTGAGGCCCAAGGTGAGACCCATGCGGCCAACGAACGAAACAAGGCAAACAGATAGATGAAATTCACGGGTACCAAGGACTACGTCGCCACCGATGACCTCAAGGTCGCCGTCAATGCCGCCATCGTGCTCGAGCGCCCGCTGCTGGTGAAGGGCGAGCCCGGCACCGGCAAGACCGTGCTGGCCGAGGAAGTCGCCAAGGCGATCGATGCGCCGCTTTTGACCTGGCACATCAAGTCGACCACCAAGGCGCAGCAGGGCCTCTACGAATACGACGCGGTGTCGCGACTGCGCGACAGCCAGCTCGGCGACGCCCGCGTGTCCGACATCAAGAACTACATCAAGCGCGGCAAGCTGTGGGAGGCCTTCACCCACGAGAAGCGCCCGGTGCTCCTGATCGACGAGATCGACAAGGCCGACATCGAATTCCCCAACGACCTGCTGCTCGAGCTCGACCGCATGGAGTTCCATGTCTACGAGACCGGCGAGACCATCAAGGCAAAGCTGCGCCCGATCGTGATGATCACGTCGAACAACGAGAAGGAACTGCCGGACGCCTTCCTGCGCCGCTGCTTCTTCCACTACATCAAGTTCCCCGACGTCGACACCATGAACAAGATCGTCGACGTGCACTTCCCGGGCATCAAGAAGCGGCTGGTGGAAGAGGCGCTGCGGATCTTCTTCGAGGTCCGCGAGGTGCCGGGCCTGAAGAAGAAGCCCTCGACCTCGGAGCTGCTCGACTGGCTCAAGCTGCTGCTGAACGAGGACATCACGCCCGAGATGCTCAGGGAGCGCGACCCGCGCAAGCTGATCCCGCCGCTGCACGGCGCGCTGCTCAAGAACGAGCAGGACGTGCATCTGTTCGAGCGGCTGGCGTTCCTCAGCCGCCGCGAAGTCTAGTTCACGCAAACGCCGGGGCATTCGCTCCGGCGTTTTGCTGAGCCGCTCCAACCAAAAAGAAGACCAGGGAAGATGAACGTCCAGACCCAAATCCGCGCCGCCGAGCCCGTCACGACAGAGCATTTCGACGTCCTGATCGCAGGCGCCGGCATCTCCGGCGTCGGCGCTGCCTACCACCTGACCACGCAATGCCCGGGCACCAGCTTCGTGGTGCTGGAGACGCAGAAGACTTTCGGCGGCACCTGGTCGACGCATCGCTATCCCGGCATCCGCTCCGACAGCGACCTGCACACCTTCGGCTATCGCTTCAAGCCGTGGACCAGCGCTCCGATCGCGAGCGCGGCCGAGATCTTGAAATACATGGGCGAGGTGATCGACGAGAACGATCTCGCCCGCCACATCCGCTATCGGCACACCATCACCGCGGCGAACTGGTCGAACGAGACCAATCTCTGGACCATCGACGCTGTCCGTGTCGACACCGGTGAGCAGCTGCGCTTCACCACCAACTTCTTCTGGATGTGCCAGGGCTACTACCGCCACGACGCGGGCTACACCCCCGAATGGACCGACATGGCGAAGTTCAAGGGCACGGTCGTGCATCCGCAGACCTGGCCCGACGACCTCGACTACAAGGGCAAGCGCGTGGTCGTGATCGGCTCCGGCGCCACGGCTGCGACCCTGATCCCGGCGATGGCCAATGACGCCGGCCATGTCACCATGCTGCAGCGTTCGCCGACCTATTTCCGCACCGGCCGCAACGCGATCGAGATCGCCGAGGAGCTGCGCAGGCTGCAGGTCGACGAGCACTGGATCCACGAGATCACCCGCCGCAAGATCCTGTTCGAGCAGGACGCCTTCACCAGGCGGACCTTCGCCGAGCCCGAGGGCGCCAAGAAGGACCTGCTGGCGGCGGTCGAGGCCGTCCTCGGCAAGGACTACGACATCGCCACCCACTTCACGCCGCGCTACCGGCCGTGGCGGCAGCGCATCGCCTTCATTCCGGATGCCGACCTGTTCCACGCCATCAAGGACGGCAAGGCCTCCGTCGTCACCGACGAGATCGAGCGCTTCACCGAGAAGGGCATCCTGCTCAAGTCCGGCAAGGAGCTCGAGGCCGACATCATCATCACCGCGACCGGCTTCCACCTCTCCGCCAATGGCGGCATCGACTTCGCAATCGACGGCAAGCCGCTCGAGTTCAAGGACACCGTGACCTATCGCGGCATGATGTTCACCGGCGTGCCGAACCTCGTCTGGGTGTTCGGCTATTTCCGCGCCAGCTGGACCTTGCGCGTCGATCTGGTCGGCGACTTCGTCTGCCGCATGCTCAAGCACATGAAGGACACCGGCGCGAACAAGGTGACGCCGGCGCTGCGCCCCGAAGACCACAACATGCCGCTGCTGCCGTGGATCGATCCGGAGAACTTCAACCCCGGTTACATGATGCGCGGCATGCACCTGCTGCCGAAGCGCGGCGACAAGCCGGAATGGCAGCACAACCAGGACTACTGGGCCGAGAAGGACGAATTCCCGGCGATCGACCTCAAGGACAAGGCGTTCGTCTACGGCTGAGGTCTCTTCTTCTTTCCCGTCACCCAAGTATGGATCCCGTCATCCTGAGGTGCCCGCGAAGCGGGCCTCGAAGGATGCACGGCCCGGCTGGTGGCCGTCGATCCTTCGAGGCTCGCTCCGCTCGCACCTCAGGATGACGGTGATGGATCATGTGCGCTGATTTCATCGGCATCATTCCGCACATCTGCCGTCATTGCGAGGAGCGTAAGCGACGAAGCAATCCATCCATCCGTTGCGCGGGAGATATGGATTGCTTCGCTTCGCTCGCAATGACGGGAATCCCTCACGCATACTCCGGCAGCTTCGCAGCCACCTCCGGCTGCTTGCCGCGGATCATGTCGGAGGCCTTGTCGGCGATCATCAAGGTCGAGGCGTTGAGATTGGCCGAGATCATCCGCGGCATGATCGAGGCGTCGATCACGCGCAGGCCGTCCATGCCATGGACCCGAAGCTGGTCGTCGACCACCGCCCAGGGCGCGTCGGCCGGGCCCATCCGGCAGGTGCAGCCGGGATGGAAGGTGGTGGTGCCGCGCTGGGTCGCGGCCGCGAGCAGCTCCTCGTCGCTCGTGACCTTCGGACCCGGAAAGTCCTCATAGGCGAAATACGGCTTGAGCGGCTCGGAGGCGAGCAGCCGGCGCGCCAGCTTCATGCCGGCGACGACGACGCGGCGGTCGATCTCCTCGGCAAGATAGTTGGTCTGGATGATCGGCGGCGCGAACGGATCGGCGGAGCGGATGCGGACATAGCCGCGGCTCTCCGGCCGCTGCTGCCATGAGGCCACCGTCATGCCGGGCTCGTCCTCGAGTTGGCCCTGCACGCCTTCCTTGTAGCTCGCCGGCGTGAAGGTGAGCTGCAGGTCTGAGCTTTCGGTGGTCTCGCCGGAATGCCAGAAGCAGTAGACCATGGTCGGCGACAGCGACAACAGCCCGCGCCGCGTCGTCGCCCATTTGATCGCCTCGCCCCACAGGCTGAAGCCGCGGCGCATTTCGTTGATGGTCCGGATGTTCTTGACCCGCGCCACCGAACGCGGCGCGTAATGATCCTGCAGGCCTTCACCGACACCCGGCAGCGCGTGGCGCACCTCGATGCCGTGCGACTGCAACAGCTCGGGCGAACCGACGCCGGAGAGCTGCAACAGCTGCGGCGAGTTATAGGCGCCGCCGGAGAGGATGACCTCCTTGGTGGCGCGGATCTCCAAGGGATCACCGTGCTTGCCGCCGCGGTTGTAGCGCACGCCGACCGCGCGCTTGCCCTCGAAGATGATACCTGTGACATGCGCATGCGTGCGTACGTCGACATTCGGACGCTTTCGCACCGGATGCAGGAACGCGGTCGCCGCGCTGACCCGGCGCCCGTTCAGGATGGTGCGCTGGCAGTACGACACGCCCTCCTGGATCTGGCCGTTGTAGTCGGGATTGCGCGGAATCCCGAGGCTGACCGCGCCCGCCATGAAGGCTTCGCAGAGCGGGTCCTGCCAGTCCATCGTGGTGACGGTGAGATTGCCGTCGCGGCCGCGATAGGTGTCGTCGCCCTCACCGATCCTTCGCTCCATGCGCCGGAAGTACGGCAGCACGTCGGGATAGCCCCAGCCGCGATTGCCGAGCTGCGCCCAGGTGTCGAAATCCTGGCGCTGGCCGCGGTTGTAGATGTGGCCGTTGATCGAGGACGAGCCGCCGAGCGTCTTGCCGCGCGGCGCGTAAATGCTGCGCCCGCCGGTGTAGGGACCCACCTCCTGCTGGTAGGCCCAGTTCACGCTCTTCATGTGGAAGGTCTTGATGAAGCCGGCCGGCAGATGGATGTAGGGATGCCAGTCGCTCGGCCCTGCCTCGAGCACGCACACCCGCGTGCCCGCATCTTCACTCAACCGGTTGGTCAGCACGCTCCCGGCGGAGCCTGCGCCGATGATTACATAATCGAACGTTTCCATCGTCTCGTTTCTGGCGCCGACCGAAGTGTCAGCGCGGCTTTTCGTTGAGTTGATAGTTGAGATGCGCCTTCACCGTCGGCCATTCGCTGGCGATGATGCTGTAAACCACGGTGTCGCGCAACGTACCGTTGGGCGCGATCTGATGGCTGCGCAGGATGCCGTCCTGCTTGGCACCCAGACGCTCGATGCCGCGCCGGCTCTGGTGATTGAAGAAATGCGTGCGGAACTCGACCGCGATGCAATCGAGCTTCTCGAAGGCATGTTGCAGCAGCAGCAGTTTGCACTGCGTGTTGACCGCGCTGCGCTGCACACGCTTGGCGTACCAGGTCGAGCCGATCTCGACGCGGCGG
Source organism: Bradyrhizobium sp. USDA 3240 (assembly GCF_054063295.1). Taxonomy (NCBI): domain Bacteria; kingdom Pseudomonadati; phylum Pseudomonadota; class Alphaproteobacteria; order Hyphomicrobiales; family Nitrobacteraceae; genus Bradyrhizobium; species Bradyrhizobium sp. USDA 3240. Next base: position 6,543,941 of record NZ_JBSSGD010000002.1, on the reverse strand, counting down.
TTCGGCGTGTCGACATTCATGTAGGTCGTCATGCCCGAGATCTTGCCGTCGGCGTCGAACACCGTGAACGGCAGCATCGATCCGGCCGCCTGCAAGCCGAGCCTGCGGTCGATCTCCTTGGCCATGTTCTCCGGCTGCGGAACGGCGGTGTACCAGAGGTTCGACAGACCGCCGTCCTTCACCGCTTCGACGAGACCGTCGCGATGATCATGCGAAAGTGGTTCGAGCCGCGCATGCGCGCCGCGAAGGGTGACCGGTTCAAGCCAAGGCATTCGAATATCCTCTACGGAGAAGCGGGTCTCATTCTAATCGTCATTGCGAGCGAAGCGAAGCAATCCATCTATCCGCACATGTGGAGAGATGGATTGCTTCGTCGCTTCGCTCCTCGCAATGACGGCGAGTGCATCATTTGTTCAGAAAATTCAGCGGCAATCCCGGCCGCGACCAGTCCATCGCGATCAGCTCGCCCTTGCCGGACAGCGTGATGTAGGCGGTCTTCAGGTCGGGGCCGCCGAACGCGATGTTGGTGGTGACGCGGTCGCCGGTCGGAACCTGCTCGACCAATGTGCCGTCGGGTGCGATCACCGAGATGCAGCCCGAGATCAGCGTCGCGAGGCAGACATTGCCTGATGCTTCGACGGCGAGCGAGTCGAACATCTGGTAACCGCCGAGGCCCGCGATCGGCTTGCCGCGTTCACCGCGATAGATCACGTCGCGCGGCTTGATGGTGCCTGGCTCGGACACCTCATAGGCCCACAGCCGTGCGGTCGGCGTCTCCGCGATGTAGACGGTCTTCTCGTCCGGCGACAGGCCGATGCCGTTGGCCGGCAGGATGCCATGCACGGCCTCGACGATCTCGTTCATGCCGGGCTTCAGATAATAGAATGCGCCGACATCCATCTCGCGGGCACGGCGCTTGCCCAGATCGGAGAACCACAGGCCGCCGTGCCTGTCGAACACCAGATCGTTCGGGCCGCGCAGCTCATGCTCGCCGCACTTCGTCACCACGGTCTCGATCTTGCCGGATTGCAGATCGACGCGCTGGATCGAGCCGCCGAGATAATCCTCGGGCTGCGGACCCGGCATGATCATGTTCTTGGTCGGGATCCAGGAGAAGCCGCCATTGTTGCAGATGTACATCTTGCCGTCGGGACCGAGCGCCGCGCCGTTCGGGCCGCCCGGCACCTTGGCGACGATCTCCTTGCGCCCGTCGGGATACACCCGGGTCAGCCGCTGGCCGCGGATTTCGACCAGCACGACCGAACCGTCGGGCATGACGACGGGACCCTCGGGAAATTCCAGATCGGTGGCGAGTACGCGGATATTGGCCATGGCATCCTCCCGGCTCATTTGCTGCAGGCGGATTTTCGAACGGTCCCGCACGCGCAACGTTGTTGTTTCATCCTGTTATGGCAAACGGGGTTTGGCTTGCCAAGCAATCCGGGGCGCAACGCTGCCCGGCGTTGAGGTGGGATGATGCCGCAGTAGCGGCGGCGTCGCTGCCGACATGATCAAGCCCGTCATCCCCGCGCAAAGGCTTTGCCTTTGTCGCTGGAGGAGCCGCGAAGCGGCGTCTCGAAGGATGCACGGCCCCGCTGGTGGCCGTCGACCCTTCGAGACGGCCGCTCCGCGGCCTCCTCAGGGTGACGGTGATGGGGCCCAGGTACACACTTCTCTCTGTTCGTCGTCCTGGCAAAAGCCGGGATCCATAAGCACCGCGCTTGGTGATGAATGGGATCGTTGCCCCAGCATCGCACAACAATTCTCATCTGGGGTAATGGGTCCTGGCTTTCGCCAGGACGACGATGATTGTGTGGCACGGCCTGCATCCACAATCGTCGTCCCTGCGACGCAGGACCCATAACCACAGGGTTGTGTTGTTGAAGAGGGCTGCGGCCCCAGCGGGGCGCGCCTTTTGGCGCGAGCCCCGAATCCATCAGGCCGCACAAGATGTGGATCAATGGATTCCGGGCTCGTGCTTCGCACGCCCCGGAATGACGGCGGAGAGAAACTCTAGCTCAGCGCACCCGCATGCACCCACCAGCCGGGATGCGCGGCGCGGAGCCTTTCGCCGGCGGCCTGGGCGTCGGTGTCGGTTCCGAACACGGCAAAGCAGGTCGCGCCGGAGCCCGACATGCGCACCAGGCGAGCGCCGCTGGTCTCACGTAGCGCGGACAAGACGTCGCTGATGACGGGCTCGATGCGCGCGGCGGGGGCTTCGAGGTCGTTGGTGCCGCGCGACAGCGCTGCGATCCAGTCGTCGACCACGCGGCCGGCGTCCGGCCAGGACGGCCCCTGCATCACGACATCGGCGGCGCCGATCAAGAGCTCGCCATGACGCAGGCCGAGCGCATTGAAGACATCCTTGGTCGCAACCGGCACGCGCGGATTGACCAGCACGCACGGCAGTGTCGGCAGGTCGAGCGGCAGCAGGCCCTCGCCGACGCCGGTCATGTCGCAGGCGCGCGAGGCGACGCACGCCGGCACGTCGGCGCCGGTCTGCAGCGCGACCTCCATGATCCTGCTGTCGTCGAGCGAGAGCTCGTTGAGCCGCGCCAAAAGCCGCAGCGCTGCGGCAGCATCCGCCGAGCCGCCGCCGATGCCGGCCGCAACGGGCAGCACCTTCTCCAGCGTGAAATGGCCGACCTCGAGGTCTGCGACGCGCTCACCGAGCAGCCGCGCGGCCTTGAGCACCAGATTGTCCGATGTATCGCCGCAGGCATCGGCCAGCGGCCCCAGCATCGACAGCGACAGCTCGGGGCCCGGCTCGAGCGTGAGACGATCGGCGCAATCGGCAAACGCGACGACGCTCTCCAGGTCGTGAAACCCATCGACGCGCCGCCCGACAACCTTCAGCGTCAGGTTGACCTTGGCACGCCCTTCTTCAATCAGCGCCGGCACGGCGATAAACCTCTAAAAACAAACATGTGCTGCGATTAGCGTAAATCGCCTCACGATCCTATCCCTTTGTTTGCACGGAAATTCCGCCCTTGGCATGCGCTGGGCGCGGGCAAACCGTCATGGCCTTGTCTGCTTCCGTCATTCCGGGGCGCCCGAAGGGCGAGCCCGGAATCTCGAGATTCCGGGTTCGATGCTCCGCATCGCCCCGGAATGACGGGAGCCAGAAACGCGGATGCCCGGGACAAAGCCCGGGCATGACGTCTCAACCGGCAATGCAACGCTGGCGAATTGCGCCAGATCAACCGCCCTTGCCGTCGTCGTCCTTCTTCTTGTCGGCGGAGGCAGCGTTCGAGGTGTCGTCCGGCAGGCCGTTGTCGATCTTGGCCTGGATCTTCGGCAGCTCTTCCGGCTCGGGCTTGAGGTCGCGGGCATGCGCCCACTGGAACCTGGCTTCCAGCGTGCGGCCAACGCGCCAGTAGGCGTCGCCGAGGTGGTCGTTGATGGTCGGATCTTCCGGCTTCAGATCGATCGCGCGCTCGAGGTTCTTCACCGCCTCGTCGTAATTGCCGATCCGATAATAGGCCCAGCCGAGGGAATCGACGATGTAGCCGTCATCAGGACGCTGATCGACGGCACGCTTGATCATCTTCATGCCTTCGTCGAGGTTGATGCCCTGGTCGATCCAGGAATAGCCGAGATAGTTCAGCACATGCGGCTGCTCGGGCTGCAGCTCGAGCGCCTTGCGCATGTCGGCCTCGGCCTTGTTCCACTGCTTGGAGCGCTCCTCGCAGATGCCGCGGTAGTAGTAGGTGACCCAGGCGTTCTTGTCGCCGCCGGCGGCCGGCAGTGCGTCGATTGCCTGCGAATAGGTGGTGGCGCAGTCGGCGAACTTCTTGCGGCCGCGCTCGATGTTGCCGAGCGCGAGGATCGCCTCGATGTCCTTCGGCTGATCCGTGGTGACTTCCTTGAGGATCTTGATCGCCTCGTCGCTGCGGTCGGCGGCGTCGAGATTGGTCGCGAGCTGGATCTGCGCGTTGCGCTTCAGCGGCGAGGACGCCGGCATCCGCTCATAGACCTTGATCGCCATCTGCGGCTTCTTCACCGATTCATAGAGATCGGCAAGCGACAGCAGCGCCAGCGGATGGTTCGGCTGCAAATAGAGCGCGAGCTGCAGATAGACCAGCGCGAGATCCTCGCCGCCGCGGCGGGTCAGCGTCGCGCCGATGCCGTACAGCGCCTCGGCGGCGCCGGCCTGCGGTGAATCGATCAGCGGCGGCAGCTTCTTGCCAGCCTTGGTTTCCTTGATGCCTTCCAGCACCAGCGGATGACGCGGCAGCTTCTTGTCGAACGCCTCGTACATCGCGGTCGCGGCAGCGGCATCCTTGTTGCGCGAGGTCCAGCGCGCATATTCGTCGACCGTACGCAGCATCGAATCGTCGAGCTTGAACACCTTCTCGAAGCGGGCCCCGGCATCCTTCTCCTTGCCGGACAGCTCGTAGATCATGCCGGCGTGCAGGTCCTTGAAGATCGGATACCATTCGGGGCCGGTCAGCTTGTCGATCGAGGCGACCGCGCCCTTGCTGTCGCCGGCGCCATAGGCCGCCCAGGCCGACAGCAGCGTCGCCACCAGATCGGTGATCGGGCCGCGCACCGACTGGTTGATGTTGGACTGCGCGGCGGCGTATTTCTTCAGCTTGAGGTCGCGCACGCCGACGACGAGGCGGGCGACGCGGTTGGCTTTGTCCTGGGTCAGGATGCGGTCGGCGAGCTTCACCGCCTCATCGATGTCGCCGTCGGCGAGCGAGGAGATGAAGGCGCGGTCGAGCAGCTCGGAATTCTTCGGATCGGTGCGCAGCGCCGAGCGGTAGAATGCCGCAGCCGAGGCCGCATCGCGCTCGACACTGGCGTGGCGGGCGGCCAGATAGCTGCCGGCGGTGGTCAGCGACTTCAGGTCGGTCTTGGACGGGAATTGCGCGGCATTGTCGGTCGGATGGTCGGGCGTCTGCGCCGCAAGCTGCGCAGGCACGGCAAGCGCCGCGGCAGCAAGAACGGCAATCGTCAGGCGGTTGAAACGGGTGGACAGCATCACGGTCGCCTTGCTCCAGGGGTTTAAGGCCACGAAGGATTTACGGCCAAGATCTTCGCGACAAGGTCTTGCGATCAGTCTCAAAATGCGAACCCAAGCGGCGGCATCACGGCGAGCGACAATGCCGCTTTTGGCGTTTATCCGCAAGGATCGCCCAAAGGTAACCCATGCCGAATCGATTGGCAGATTAGGCCGTTAGGCCCGCCGATCCAGCCAGCCCACCGCAAGACCCTCCCACTATGGCGGTATCGTGACCGGGCCCCGGCATATTCGCGTGCGGAAGCAAAATGCGCCGGATACTGCCGCCGCGGCCCCTTGTTCCGCGTCTCCAGCTGCATCCGGCGCGCAATCCTGCCGCTCCAAACGAGGAAAGCCCAAGCGGAGGCTGCGGCAGGTTGGCGGCCGCCTCACGCAAATGTGGTCGGCCGCGTCAGCCTTACCCTTCAATCGCCTCCGGGCCTTACATCGCCTCGTAGTTCGGACCGCCGCCGCCCTCCGGAGGAACCCAGGTGATATTGCCGTTGGGGTCCTTCACGTCGCAGGTTTTGCAGTGGACGCAGTTCTGGGCGTTGATCTGGAAGCGCGTGGTGGCGCCCTCCTCGACCCATTCATAGACGCCGGCCGGGCAATAGCGGTTGGAGGGGCCGGCGAACACGTCGTGCTCCGACGTCTTCTGCAGGTTCATGTCGGCGACCTTGAGATGGACCGGCTGGTCCTCCTCATGGTTGGTGTTGGACAGGAACACCGACGACAGCTTGTCGAACGAGATCTTGCCGTCCGGCTTCGGATAGGCGATCGGCTGGTGCTGCTTGGACGGATCGAGCGTCTTGCGGTCCGGCTTGGCGTGCGACTGGGTGCCGAACAGCGAGAAGCCGAGCGTGTTGCACCACATGTCGAAGCCGGAGAGCGCCATTCCGAGCAGGTTACCGAACTTCGACAGCAACGGCTTGGCATTACGGACCTTGAACAGGTCCTTGCCGATCGCGGACGAACGCCAGGCATTCTCGTACTCGACGAGCTCGTCATTGGCGCGGCCGGCACCGAGCGCCGCCGCGACGTGCTCGGCGGCGAGCATGCCGGAGCCCATCGCATTGTGGACGCCCTTGATGCGCGGGACGTTGACGAAGCCGGCCGCGCAGCCGATCAGCGCGCCGCCCGGGAAGGAGAGCCGCGGCACCGACTGGTAGCCGCCCTCGGTGATGGCGCGCGCGCCATAGGCGAGCCGCTTGCCGCCTTCGAACAGTTCGCGAATATCCGGGTGCGTCTTCATGCGCTGGAATTCGTCGAACGGCGACAGATACGGGTCGGTGTAGTTCAGATGCACGACGAAGCCGACCGCGACGCGGTTGTCGTCGTAGTGATAGAGGAATGAGCCGCCGCCGGTCTTGTCGTTCAACGGCCATCCCAGCGTATGCTGGACCCGTCCCTTGCGGTGCTTCGCCGGATCGATCTGCCAGACCTCCTTCAGCCCGATGCCGAATTTCGGCGGCTCGGAGTTGGCGTCGAGCTTGTACTTCGCGATCAACTGCTTGGTGAGCGAGCCGCGCGCGCCTTCGGCGAACAGCGTGTACTTGCCGAGCAGCTCCATGCCGCGGGTGTAGGAATCCTTGTGGCTGCCGTCCTTGGCGATGCCCATGTCACCGGTCGCGATGCCGCGCACCGCGCCCTTGTCGTCATAGAGCACTTCAGCGGCGGCAAAGCCCGGATAGATCTCGACGCCGAGCGCTTCCGCCTTCGGCGCCAGCCAGCGACAGACGTTGCCGAGCGAGCCGATGTAGTTGTGATGATTGTGCATCAACGGCGGCATGATGAAGTTCGGGATGCGGAACCAGCCCTGCGACGTCGTCCAGTAGAAGCGGTCTTCCTTGACCTGAGTCTTCAGCGGACAGTCCGCGTCGTCGCGCCAGTCCGGGATCAGTTTGTCGAGCGACACCGGATCGATCACCGCACCCGACAGGATGTGCGCGCCGACCTCGGAGCCCTTCTCCACCACGACGATCGAGAGCTCGGGATTGAGCTGCTTCAGCCGGATCGCGGCCGACAGGCCCGACGGGCCGGCGCCGACGATGACGACATCGAATGCCATAGACTCGCGCGGGGGAAGGTCTTCAGCACTCATGATCTTGATCTCAGCCCATTGAGAACGCTTCTAAGCTTTTCAAAAGTCGTTGTTTCCGATTTTTGGCGGAAGGACAACCATGGAATTGCGCTCCCATGGCTTTGCACGGCCCGGATACCTCAAGAGAATAATCTTTTCCGAAATCGAGCCTCCACTTTTCTCCGCCATGCTCTAGATTGCGCCGATCATGGCCCTGACGCCCGAGCCCACCCCTACACTGCAGCAATTGCTGGCCTTTTACCTCGAGGCCGGGGTCGATTGCGCGCTTGGCGACGAGCCGATCAACCGGCTGGACGAGCCCGAGCCAGTTCCCGCCGCCGCCGCGCCGCGTCCAGTTGCCCTCAATCCGCTGCGCCCGCCGCCGATGCCGGCCGTTCCGCGCAGCGAAATCACCATCGCGCCGGACGCTGCGATCGCCTCCGCGCGCGAGGCCGCACGCACCGCGCCGACGCTCGAGGCGCTGCGTGGACTGATGGAGACATTCGACGGCTGCGCGCTGAAGCACACCGCGACCCGACTGGTGTTCGCCGACGGCAATCCGCAGGCGCGCGTGATGTTCGTCGGCGAGGCGCCGGGCCGCGACGAGGACATCGAGGGACTGCCGTTCGTCGGCCGCTCCGGCAAGCTGCTCGACCGCATGATCGCGGCGATCGGGCTCGATCGCAGCAAGGCCTATATCGCCAACGTCATCCCGTGGCGGCCGCCGGGCAACCGCACGCCGACGCCGCAGGAGACGCAGGTGTGCCTGCCCTTCATCCAGCGCCATATCGAGCTGGTGAATCCCGACGTGCTGGTGACGCTCGGCAATCCCTCGACGCAGGCGCTGCTCGGCACGCGCGAGGGCATCATGCGCACGCGCGGCAAATGGATCGACTACGACACCGGCACGCGCACGATCCGCGCCGTCGCCACCTTCCATCCGGCCTATCTGTTGCGCTCGCCGTCGTACAAGAGATTGTCGTGGCAGGATTTGCGCGCGATCGCGAAGGTGCTTGCTCCGTAGGATCGGTAGAGCGCAGCGAAACCCATCATTAGCAATTGCGCATCTGAGGTTCGATGCTTCGCATCACCCCGGAATGACGTGTTCCTTACGATCCCTTCGGCCGCACGATCGCCCAGCCGATCCGCAGCACCGGCTGCCGGCCGTTGACCAGCCGGTCGAACGAGCGCGGCACTTCCGGCACCAAGCCTGGGAAGCGCTGCGCGAGCTCGGGCGGCGGCGTGCCGGCGGTGTCCTGCGCGCGCCAGACCACGACGCCACCGGTCTCGTTGAATTTTGCGACCGACAGCCACGGCGTCCGTTGCGGCGCGGCGTCGAGCAAGAGATGTGGACGGCGCCCGTTCATCGCAATCAGGCTGGCGAGTTCTGGATCGCCGGCCACGGCGCGCAGGCGCTGGTTGGTGCGGCGTTCATAGCTGTCGTCGAAGAAACGGCCCATCGCGGCGGCCGGCAGCGAGGTCGGCACCTCGGTGGTGCTGGTCCAGGGCAGGAACAGCGCCGCCGCCACTGCGACCGCGGCGGGCGCAGCGACAGCGAAGGCCCACACCGAGCGCAACAGCCGCTGCCGCCTGAGATGGATCAGGTCGCCGGTCGCGACGACGACCGCGAGCCCCGACATCAGGAGCGCCACGCCGGCGCCGCCGAAGGCGCGATCCAGATCGAACAGCCCGGCGACGAAGCTGCTCACGATCGCCGGCGCGAACGCGAAGAAATAGACGAAGTGCTGCGCCAGCGGACTGACCGGCGGACGGTAGATGATCGGAGCATCCTCACGGTCGCGGGCGAACCAGCGCGAATTGAGGACCGCCAGCAGCACGATCGCAGCGGTCGCCACGATCAGCCCGCCGAGCACGACGCCCCAGCGCAGCGCGCGCGCCTTGAGATCGGAAAGCGCGGGCAAGGCCGGCAGCGCCAGCACGTCGGCGCGGAGCAGCCAGATCAGATAGGGCAGCGCCAGCACGATGATGACAAGCAGCGCATAGAGCGGATCGACCGCGCGCAGCGTGCGCCGCCCACGCTCGGTTGCGACCGCAAAGCCGACCACGAGCAGGATCATGCCGAGCGCCGCCGGTGTCGTCAGCAGCAAGAGGCCGCAATCGATCGACCAGGCGAACCAGGCGGCGCGCCGGTTCTGCCCGATCAATTGCCAGGAATGCAGCAGCAACAGCGCCCACAGCGGACGCGCCAGGATCAGCGGGCCGAACTCGACGCTTGGCGAGGAAAACACCACGACCGTCATCGACAACAGCACCGCCAGCACGCCCTGCGGCCCGCCGACGATGGCGCGCGCCAGCTGGTAGAAGGCGATGAAGGTGGCGATCTCGCAGACCTGCGCCAGCAGATAGACGCCGAACACGTGATTGCCGGCGGCGCGGAAGGCGATGTCGGCGAGCCAGAACGACAGCGGCGGCCCCATGTCGGTGCCGACCTGATATTCGCGGCCGAAGGCAAGGACGGTGGCGAGATTGCCGGGTGGGCTGCCGTAGAAGATCAGCGGCAGCAACAGCCAGATCGCGGCCTGCACCAGCACCACGACCCACACGACGAGGCGCGGCCGGGCGCGGATCAGTTCGACAACCAGGGAGGTAAACTGCATGAAACGCCCGAAATGCCCCAGCCACCTCGTCAGCGGCGCCATCTGATCCCTGAGGAGTTGATAACGGGCGGCGGCTGGAGAGGCAACCGGGGCCGATGAGTCCACGGTGCAAAGTCAAACACAGATGTCATGCCCCGCGAAAGCGGGGCATCCAGTACGCCGCGGCCGTGGAGTTAGGCACGGCTGTCTCTGGAATACTGGATCGCCCGGTCAAGCCGGGCGACGACAGCTTTGGGTGGGTTGGAGACGATGCGCGCTACGCGGCCGCGGATGCCGCGGCTTCGGTTTCGGCGTCCACCGCGAACAGATCGGGCTCGGCCGGCACCGGGAAATGCTTCAGCCGCGCGGCGACGACGGGGGCGAAGAAGCTGCGGTGATGGGTGCTGGGGCCGAGCCGGTCGAGCGCCTCGAGGTGCTCGGGGACGCCATAGCCCTTGTGCTGCTCGAAACCGTAGCCGGGGCAATCCAGCGCCAGCGCGCACATCAGGCGGTCGCGCGTCACCTTGGCGATGATCGAGGCCGCCGCGATCGAAGCCACGATGCCGTCGCCGCCGATCACCGCGTCGCAGTCGCAGGGCGTGGCGAGCTTGTCGCGGCCGTCGACGAAGACGTGCTTCGGCATTTCCGGCAGCGCATGGACGGCGCGCGCCAGCGCCCACAGCGAGGCGCGCAGGATATTGTCGCGGTCGATTCGTGCCGGCGAAGCCACCGCGACCGAGAACGCTGCGGTGGCGCAGATCTCCTCGAACAACTCCTCGCGCCGCTCGGCGGTCAGCCGCTTGGAATCATCGAGCCCCTTGGGAACGCGGTTGGGGTCGAGCACCACCGCGGCGGCGACCACCGGACCGGCGAGCGGCCCGCGCCCGGCCTCGTCGCAGCCGGCGACCGGCCAGATGCCGCGCTTGATCAGTGCGCGCTCGCGCCGAAAACTCGGCCGCGTCACGGCTATCACGCGCTTGCTCGGCTTGGCGGATTTGGCCGTCGCCTTCTTCGACGCGCTCTTTGCCGCGCTTTTGGACTTGTCCCGAATCATCCGGGGATGGTGGTCAAGCAAGGCCCGCGGCGCAACCGGGAACCCGGCGCCCTTCCCCGTTATTCAATCGGGCTGGCTCTAATCCGGGATCGACACCCGCCCGCTCTCGAGAACCTCAAAACCCGGCGCGCGCACCACTTCCCAGGCGTGGCCGTCGGGATCGCCGAAATAGCCGCAATAGCCGCCATAGCTGGTCGGCTGCGCGGGCTTGAGCAGTTTGGCGCCTCTCGACAGCGCGAACGCCATCACGCGATCGACCTCTGCGTCATCGTTGCAGTTCCAGGCGATCGACACACCGTGGAATGCTGAAGGCCGCGGCTGGTCGGGCAATCCGGCGTCGTCAGCGAGCAGATGCCACGGGAACAGCCCGAGCACGCTGCCGCCGGTGTCGAAGAAGGCAACCTCCTCGCCGGTCGCGCGCATCTTCCTGGCGAAGCCGAGGGACTCATAAAAGGCAATGCTGGCGCGCATGTCCCTGACGCCGAGCGTGAGGACGGTGAAGCGTGCTGTCGGGGCGTTACTCATATTTACCTTTCCCGTCATTGCGAGCGAAGCGAAGCAATCCATCGTACCGCATATACCGAAGCGTGGATTGCTTCGTCGCTTCACTCCTCGCAATGACGCCTGTGGTATCAAAACAAGCTCAGCTGCTCCCCGCTGCGCTTCGGCTTGGCGAAGTGATCGGTGGTCAGCTTGGTGCGGCGCTTGTTGAGGCCGAGCTTTTCGCAGGCGATCTCGAAGCGGCGACCGATCATCCAGGCCATCGGGCCGGTGCCCTTCATCCGTGTGCCCCATTGTGAATCGTAGTCGCGGCCGCCGCGCATGTCGCGGATCAGCGTGAAGACATGGCGGTAGCGATCGGGATAGTTCGCCATCAGCCATTCGCGGAACAGATCGCGGACCTCGAGCGGCAGCCGCAGCAGCACGTAGCTCGCCTCCCTGGCGCCGGCATGGGCTGCGGCATCGAGGATGCGCTCGATTTCGGAATCGTTCAGCGCCGGGATCACGGGCGCGACCATCACCGTGGTCGGGATGCCGGCATCAGCCAGCCGCTTGATCGCCTCGAGCCGTTTCGACGGGGTCGAGGCGCGCGGCTCCATGGTGCGGGCGAGTTTCGGGTCGAGCGTCGTCACCGAGAGCGCGACCTTGGCGAGATTGCGCTTGGCCATCCGCGCCAGGATGTCGATGTCGCGGGTCACCAGTGCCGACTTGGTCACGATGCCGACCGGATGGCCAGCGCGCTCGAGGACCTCGAGGATGCCGCGCATGATCTTCCGTTCGCGCTCGATCGGCTGATAGGGATCGGTGTTGGTACCGATCGCGATCATCCGCGCCTCGTAATCGGGCGCCGCCAGCTCCTTCTCGAGCAGCGCGGGCGCGTCCGGCTTGGCGAACAGTTTCGATTCGAAGTCGAGCCCCGGCGACAGACCGAGATAGGCGTGGGTCGGCCGCGCGAAGCAATAGACGCAGCCATGCTCACAGCCGCGATAGGGATTGATCGAGCGGTCGAAACCGATATCGGGCGAATCGTTGCGGGTGATCACCTTGCGCGAGGTGTCGAGCGCCACGCTGGTCGAAAACGGCGGCAGGTCTTCGAGGCTCTGCCAGCCGTCGTCGAAGGCAACCCGCGCCTCGGCCTCGTAGCGGCCACTGGCGTTGGACTGCGCGCCGCGGCCGCGCCGCCGCTCGCGCTCGATCGCGACCGCAAGCTCGGGAAAAGGGGCAGGAACAGGTGAAGGTGCACCCGCCGGGTTATCGGAGGGCGCCGTTACCGGCGGGTGCTTGAGGGCATGAGAGGATGCTCGGCTCATGTTTTGAAGCTAACACAGTTTGAGAACAAATCAAGAACACGAACTGAGAAAATCCACAACGTGATGGCGTAAAAATCTGCAGGCGAAAAGGCTGCTTTGAATATGACAAGGTGATAACACGGCCGGAGTTTCTCCATTGTTTGAGCCAGCGAAGCCTCAAAGTCATGCTGAGCGTGATCATTCCCACCGACGGAGTTGAGCGCACCGCGGTCGCAACATTGGCCGCGCTGGTGCCGGGTGCGGCCGCCGGCGTCATCCGCGAGGTACTGCTGGTCGACCGCACCGACAGCGATGTGATGGAACGCGTTGCCGACATCGCCGGCTGTCACTTCCTGCGTTTCGAGGGCACCCGCGCCGCGGCGCTTGCGGCAGGCGCGCGGCAGGCGCGTTCGCCCTGGCTGATGTTCCTGCATCCGGGCGCGGTGCTCGACGCCGGCTGGATCGAGGAGACCACCCAGTTCATCCAGATGGTGGCGGCGAGCGGCAAGGACCGCGCCGGCGTCTTCCGCTACGCCCGCGCGCCCTACACCGACCCCGGTCTGCGCGACGGCCTCAAATTCGTCGCCCGGATGATCACCGGACCCTCGGCCGAACAGGGCCTTCTGATCGCACGCGAGCATTACGAGCGGATCGGCGGCTACCGGCCGGACGCCCGCCGCTCCGAGGCGCGGCTGCTGCGCCGGCTCGGCCGCTCCTCCCGCACCATGCTGCGCAGCCGGATCATGGTGGCGTAGGGCATATTCAAGCGAAGCAGACACCGGTTCTCGCGAAGAAAACGCTCCGGAAAGCACTTGCCATTTATTTGATTCCGTCAAATAATATGTTTGATGAAATCAAATTCCCATGACACCTCGCTCGAGAGCCAGGTTTGCCGCGGTCCGCGGCTTCAGCCGGTTCTACACCCGCAAGCTCGGCATCATCGAGCCGAAGCTCTTGCACTCGACATTCACGCTGCAGGAAGCGCGGATCATCTACGAGCTCGCGCATCGCGCGGACTGCACCGCGACCGACCTGGTGCGCGATCTCGACCTCGATGCCGGCTTCGTCAGCCGCACGCTGGCAGCGCTGCAGCGCCGCCAGATCGTGACGCGCAAGCCGTCAAAGGCCGACAAGCGCGTCAACGAGGTGGCCCTCACCGCCAAGGGCCGCACTGCTGCCGCCGATCTCGACCGCCGCTCGCGCAGCGAGGTCGGGGCGCTCTTGAAGCAGATGGACGGCGGCCGCCGCGCAGCGGTGGTGCGCGCGATGGGCACGATCGAGCAGTCGCTGGAGCCGCCGGCCGAGAAGCCGGTGGGATTCCTGCTGCGCAGCCACCGCGTCGGCGACATCGGCTGGGTGATCTCGCAACAGGGTCGCGCCTACGCGGAGGAGTATGGCTGGGACATCAGCTACGAGGCGCTGGTGGCCGAGATCTGCGCGCAGTTTCTGCGATCGTTCGATCCGGCCTGTGAGCATTGCTGGATCGCTGAGGTCGACGGCGAGCCGGTCGGCTCGGTCTTCCTGGTCAACGGCGGCAACGGGATTGCCAAGCTGCGGCTGCTGGCGGTGGAGGAGAAGGCGCGTGGGCTCGGCGTCGGCCGTGCTTTGGTCGAGCAATGCATCCGCTCCGCACGCGAGATGGGCTACAAGAAGATGACGCTGTGGACCCAGAGCATTTTGGTCGCCGCGCGCGGCATCTATGCCCGCGCCGGCTTCCAGCGGATGAAGGAAGAGAAGCACCACAGTTTTGGCGTCGACCTGATCGGGGAAACGTGGGAGCTGGAGCTTTAGGACTCCATATCCCCGTCATTCCGGGATGCGCGGTCAGGCGCAGGCCCGGAATCCATCCGGCCACAGAACCCGCGGCGAAATGGATTCCGGGTTCGCGCTTCGCGCGCCCCGGAATGACGGTAGTGGCTACGCGCTCGCGCCCTTCGCCTTCGGGCGGCGCAAATGTTCATCCAGCCGCGGCATGATCTCGACGAAATTGCAGGGCCGCGTGCGGTAGTCGAGCTGCGCGGCCAGAATGCCGTCCCAGCCGTCGCGGCAGGCGCCGGGCGAACCGGGCAGGCAGAAGATGAAGGTCGCGCCCGCAACACCGGCGGTCGCCCGGCTCTGGATCGTCGATGCCCCGATCTTGGCATGGCTCAGCATGTGGAAGGCGATCGAAAAGCCGTCCATCCGCTTCTCGAACAGCGGCTCGACCGCCTCCGGCGTCACATCGCGGCCGGTAAAGCCGGTGCCGCCGGTGGTGATGACGGCATCGACGCCCACATCGCCGATCCAGCGCCGGATCACAGCCCTAATCGCCTCGACATCGTCGGTGACGATCTCGCGCGCCGCGAGCTTGTGGCCGGCCGCGGTCAGACGGTCGGCCAGCGTGGTGCCCGATTTGTCATCCGCCAGCGAGCGGGTGTCGGAAATCGTCAGCACCGCGATGTTGAGCGGGATGAAGGTTTTGGATTCGTCGGTCGAGGACATGGCCTGCTCTCTCACTCCCTCTCCCGCTTGCGGGGGAGGGTTGGGGTGGGGGTGTCACCGCAAGTCATATAGTGGAGAGAGCCCCACCCGCATCGCATCTAACGATGCGATGCGACCTCCCCCGCAAGCGGGAGAGGTAAACCGAGACCGCGGCTACGCCCGGCAATCAATCAACGCAGCTATCCCCCACCGAACGTGTTGCAAGCCTGCACCGTGCCCTGCTGGTAGCCGGTCATGAACCATTGCTTGCGCTGCGCAGCCGAGCCGTGGGTGAAGGAATCAGGCACCACCCTGCCCGTCGCCTGCCGTTGCAGCGTGTCGTCGCCAATCGCATTCGCCGTGGTCAGCGCGGCGTCGATGTCGCCGGCCTCGAGGAAGCCCGGCCGCTTCTTCTCCTCGCGGTTGACCCAGACGCCGGAGAGACAATCGGCCTGCAACTCGACCTTGACCTGAAGCGCGTTGGCCTCGGCCTTGCTGCCGGCCTGCTGCTGCAACCGGTTCACCCGCGGGATGATGCCGAGCAGGTTCTGGATGTGATGGCCGGCCTCATGCGCGATGATATAGGCCGCGGTGAACTTGCAGGCGTTGCCCGAGCAGCCGCGGAAGCGCGTCTCGACCTCGCGGAAGAAATTGGTGTCGAGGAAGATGGTCTTGTCCGGCGGGCAGTAGAACGGTCCCATCGCCGACTGCGCCATGCCGCAGCGGCCGCCATTGGTGGCGTTGCGGAACAGCACGATCTTCGGACCGGTGTAGGTCTGGCCCGAGGCCTGGAAGATCTCGCTCCAGCGATCGTCGATTTCACCCAAGATGCCGGCGATCATGCTGCCCATCTCGTCGGTCGGCGCGCCGCGCTTGGCCTGCCCGCCCGACGACTGGCGATCGGTCTGGTAGGTCGGAGCCTGGCCGCCGCCGGTGAGAATCTCGGCACCGCCGATCAGGATGCGCGGATCGATGCCGAAGGCATAGCCGAGCAGGCCGAGCACGATGACCGTGCCGATGCCGAGCCCACCGCCGCCCATCGGAAGCCCGAAGCCGCCACCACCGCCGCCTCCGCTGTCGTCGCGACGGTCTTCGACATCGTCGCTGCGGCGGAAATCATCATAGCGCATGGCGGTTTCCCTTCACTCCGGTCGGCGCCCCAATGCGGGACACACCAACCTAAAATTTCCATTCTGTTAATCAATATCCTGCCCGGCAAAAATTGCCTAGTCGTTAGACGCGCATCCTTTGGGCCGCGAACACTGCAAGCGGCGGCAATTTACCGGTCGAATCGTGCCGGATTGATGATCCGCAAAATTTTTCGCAGAACGCGCTGATGTTGCAGCACAACGCAAACGACACTGTGCCATGTCGCGCAAAAGATGCTGCAATCTTTTGCATGAACATTTCCAATTAAGTCGATTTTTACTTTGCCGGGTCAATGTGACGCCAGTCGGTTGTTTAGTCCCGCGTCGCCGACAGCGTCGCCTGAGTCAGAGTTCTTGAGTCATGGTAGTGTCGCGTCGCGGGGCGTCTGCAAGGGCGCCCCGCACTAAATTTGAGAGTGCCCCGTCGAGCCACATCGTCATAGGCGATTGCGTGGCCGAGTTGTCGAAGCTTCAGGCCGGCTCGGTCGACCTCGTCTTCGCGGATCCTCCCTACAATCTGCAGCTCAAGGGCGATCTCAAGCGCCCCGACGAGTCGCATGTCGATGCCGTCAACGACGACTGGGACAAGTTCTCGTCGTTCGCTGCCTATGACGATTTCACCCGCGCCTGGCTGCTGGCCTGCCGCCGCGTGATGAAGCCGTCGGCAACGCTGTGGGTGATCGGCTCCTATCACAATATCTTCCGCGTCGGCGCGATCATGCAGGACCTCGGCTTCTGGCTCCTGAACGACATCGTGTGGCGCAAGTCCAATCCGATGCCGAATTTCCGCGGCCGCCGCTTCACCAACGCGCACGAGACCATGATCTGGGCCGCGCGCGACGAGAAGGCCAAGGGCTACACCTTCAATTACGAAGCGCTGAAGGCGTCCAATGAGGACGTGCAGGCGCGCTCCGACTGGCTGATCCCGCTGTGCACCGGCGAGGAACGCCTCAAGGGCGACGACGGCAAGAAGGTCCATCCGACGCAGAAGCCCGAGCAGCTGCTCGCCCGCGTGCTGCTGTCGTCGTCGAAGCCCGGCGATCTCGTGATCGATCCGTTCAACGGCACCGGAACGACAGGCGCGGTCGCCAAACGACTCGGCCGCAACTATATCGGCTTCGAGCGCGACCGGACCTATGCCGCCGCCGCCGAAGCCCGCATCGCCGCGATCGAGCCGCTGCCGGCCGAGACCTTGGCCCCGTTCATGACCGCTCGCGAGGCGCCGCGGGTGGCATTCTCCGAACTGATCGAACGCGGCATGATCGTGCCCGGCGCCAAACTCGTCGATGCCAAGAAGCGCCATGGCGCCCTGGTGCGCGCCGACGGCGCCATCATGCTCGGCGACAAGGTCGGCTCGATCCACCGCATCGGCGCGGTCGCACAAGGCTCCGGCGCCTGCAACGGCTGGACCTTCTGGCACGTCGAGACCAAGACCGGCCTGAGGCTGATCGACGAACTGCGCGCCGAGATCCGCTCCGGGATGGCGGTGGGCTGAAGTCCCGCCGCGAATCCGGCGCCGTCTCTCCCTCTTCGTCATTCCGGGGCGCCGCAAAGCGGCGAGCCCGGAATCCATTGCACCACCTGCTATGCGGCCCGATGGATTCCGGGTTCTCGCTTCGCGAGCCCCGGAATGACGAGTGGAGAATGATGACGCCGTCTTGAACGTGGGCCGCCTTGTTGCGCCGCGGCGGCGGGCCTACATTGAGTCGCGTCACTTGCCGTTTCGATTGGTCGCCCGATGCGAAGACAATCCGAGACCTTGCTGCTGGTGCCGCTGTTGCCGATCTTCCTGCTCGGCATGTTTCCGATGCTGCTGATCGGCTTGCTCGGATTCTTCGGCCTGATCATTTTCGGCATCCTGCTGGTCTGCGTCGGCCTCACGCTCGCTCTCGAGGCGCATGGCGAGTTCAATGAAGAGATCATCGTGCACGGCTTTGCCCGCGGCTCGGAGCGCGCGACACAGCTTTCCAACCTGCACGCCGCGACCCGTTCCGCCGCCGTGCTGGACGTCGCGGGCGTTGCGCTGATCGTCGCGGGTATCCTGGGCTTCTTCTGGGGCTGACCAGCGCGACACGCGACCCTGATTCACAAACTCGTCGCTTGCGCATTGCAGCGAATTTTGCGCATGAGGGGCCAAGCGGCCCTCGCCCGCCGCGTCCCGATTTCGCCGGTCACAAGAACCAAGAGAGTCCCTTCATGATCAAATTCTATTTCAATGGTGCGCCGAACCCGAACAAGGTTGCCCTGTTCCTGGAAGAATCCGGCCTGCCGTTCGAGGCGATCCCGGTCGACACCCGCAAGGGCGAGCAGTTCGCGCCGGAATTCCTCAAGGTCAATCCGAACGGCAAGGTGCCGGCGATCGACGACGACGGGGTGCTGGTGTTCGACAGCAACGCCATCCTGCTCTACCTCGCCGAGGAGAACGGCAAGTTCCTGCCTGCCAATACGCCGGCCAACCGCGCCGCGACGCTGTCCTGGCTGATGTTCATCGCGACCGGCCTCGGTCCGTATTCCGGCCAGGCGGTGCATTTCAAGCATTTCGCGCCGAAGGACCTCGACTACGCCAACAACCGCTACCAGTACGAGGCGCATCGCCACTACAAGATCCTCGACGATCATTTGGCAAAGTCGCGCTACATGGTCGGCGACAGCTACACGATCGTCGACATGGCGTTCTGGGGCTGGGCGCGGATGGCGCCGTTCATCCTCGGCGAGGAAGGCTACGCGAAGTATCCGAACGTGAAGCGGCTGGTCGACGAGATCTCGGCGCGGCCGGCGGCGGCGCGCGCGATCGCGCTGAAGGACAAGCACACCTTCAAGGCGGAGATGGACGACTCGGCCCGCGACATCATGTTCGGCCACCTCAAGTCCAAGGTAGCGTAAGCCGTCCTTGAACGCTGCGCAGGGTGGGCGCGCTTCCGCGCTGCCCACCCAGACCATTTTCGCATCTTACGGCGGCCAGTACCTGCCGTTGTCGTACCGGCCTTGACGGGCGATGTCGGCGCGGCAGACGCCGATGTCCTGCAGTTCGCGTTCACTCATGGCAGCAAACTGCCGCCAGGCGCGCCGGTCCTCACCCCACTGCCGGATCCAGACCAGCGCTGCCGCGACTGCGGCCGTCAGTGCTTCAACCCGCAGCGCGAACCGCGGCCGCCGGAAACGGACCGAGCGCCTTCTCGGTCAGCACCGAGTCGCAATATTCCCGCACCTCCTTGATCTTGCCGCCGTCGAAGCGAAACACCATGCAATAGTCGTTGTCGTAACGCTGGCCTTCCCTGGTAAGGTTGTTGCCCTTGGCCTCGACCACGACGATATCTCCGTCGGCGATGATGCGACGGGCGACGGTGCGGGTCCGTTCCACCAGTCTGGAGCGGACGGTGCCGTGCAGATCATTCATGATCGACTGCTTGCCGGTGAAGGTGCGCGACCAGGAATATTGCCCGGTCACGGTCCAGATCGCATCGTCGGCAAGCGTCGCCATGAACAGCGATTTCTCGCGCACCGCGGGATCGGGATTGCTCGCGACCACGAATATCTCCTGCACCAGTTTCTTGTTGTCGGCTGCGCTCATGGCGCGTCTCCTTGCGATGGGTTGGCTCTGATTTCAGGCATTTCCTCACGCGAAGCGTTGTTCGCTTCGCGTGAGAACGCCTTGCCTCCCGATCATGCGGCGCCGGCGCACATTCTTCCAATCGATAGGTGGTATGATATATATTCACCTAATGAATTTGAATTCGCTTGACCTCAATCTGCTGGTCGCGCTCGACGCCCTGCTGCGCGATGCCAATGTCAGCCGCGCCGCGATGCGGCTCAACCTGTCGCAGCCGGCGACCAGCCACGCGCTGCAGCGGCTGCGCGACCTGATCGGCGATCCGCTGCTGGTGCGCAACGGCGCGCGGATGGAGCTGACGCCGCGGGCGCAGGCGCTGCGTTCGCCGCTGGCGCAGGCGCTCGACCAGGTGCGCACGCTGTTCGTCTCCGACGATTTCGACCCGGCGCGCAGCGAGCGGCATTTCCGCCTGATGATGCCCGACCTCGCGGTCGAGCTGCTGATGCCGCCGCTGATGGAGAAGGTGACGCAGCTGGCGCCGAACGTCACCATCGACGTCGTGCCGTGGCGGAGCTCGACGATCTTCACGCCCGACTTTGCCCGCACCATCGATCTCGTGATCTCGATCGGCAATTCCTTCAAGGGATTTCACCGCCAGCGGCTCTACACCGACATCGATGCGCTGGCAGTGCGGCGCGGCCATCCCGCCGGCGCCAGGCTCAGGAAGCGCGAAGCGTTCCTCGCGGCACGGCACGTCGCGGTGATCATCCGTGGCCACAACGAGGACCTGATCGACACCTGGCTGCGCGCCAAGGGCATCCAGCGCCGGATCGCGCTGGTGGTGCCGGGCTATATCGAGGCGCTGCACGTCACTGCGCGCACCGACCTCGTCGCCTTCGTGCCGCGCCGGCTGATCTCTGCGCTGGCAAAACAATTATCGCTGGTGACGGTGACGCCGCCGCTCGATCCCGGCATCGACGAGCAGCACATGTTCTATCCGACACGGGCCCAGATGGATCCCGGTTCGATCTGGCTGCGCCGGCTGATGCTGGAGACCGGTCGGGAGCTGGAGACGCGGAAGGTGTGACAGCACGCGCGCTCTCCACACGTCGTCCCGGCGAAGGCCGGGACCCATCACCACCGCCGTTCGCTATCGAGCACGGCGGCGGCCCCAGCGTCGTACCACAACCAAAACTCGGGGTTATGGGTCCCGGCCTTCGCCGGGACGACACCGAATTATTGGCGGTCTTACACCCTCTGCTCGGCCAGCACCTTCTGCACCGCCGGCCGCTGCTCCATCGCGGCGCGATGCGCCTTCACCTTGGGCAGGGTCGCGATGTCGACGCCGTCGCCATCGAGCCAGAGCGCGAGCGTGTAGAGATAGGCGTCGCCGACCGTGTAGCTGTCGCCCATCACCCACGGGCCCTTCAGCATGTCGCGCTCGATCAGGTTGAAGCAGGCGGCCATGGTCTTCGGGACCATCGACTTCATGTCGGCGAACGACGTCTCCTGAGTTGCCCAGCGCGCGCCGCGCATCTTGTGGGCGTGGCAGACATGCACCGTCGAGCACAGGTAGGAATTGAAGGCCTGCAGCTTCGCGAATGCGAAGGCGTCGTCGAGCGGCGCGAGCTTCGCCTGCGGATAGGTCTGCGCGATGTAGGCCAGCATCGCCGGCGTCTCGGTGAGCACGCCCTGGTCGGTCACCAGCGACGGAACCCGGCCCTTCGGATTGATCTTCAGGTACTCCGGGCTGTTCTGCTGGTTGATCTTGAAATCCAGCCGCTCGACCGAATAAGGCGCGCCGGCCTCGGCCAGCGCGATGTGGGACGCGAGCGCGCAGGTGCCGGGGGCGGTATAGAGCTTGAGCATGTCGTTGTCCTCTGCGGGCCTTGTCGGTTCGTTGCGAACCCGGCCTGGCTTGTTATGAGATGCAGCGGACGTTAGCCGCAGCACCCCTTGCCGTCCACCCCGCGCGGCGCCGCGGACCTTGCCCGCAGCGGGGCCGCCATGCGATGACGATGGCCAATCGAGAGGGCTTTTCATGACTGTGCTGATTGCAGGTGGCGGAATTGGCGGGCTGACGCTGGCGCTCAGCCTGCACCAGATCGGCGTGCCCTGTCGCGTCTTCGAGAGCGTGCCCGAGCTGCGGCCGCTCGGCGTCGGCATCAACGTGCTGCCGCATGCGGTGCGCGAATTGATCGAGCTCGGCCTGCACGATGTGCTCGACGCATCAGCGGTGCGCACGCGCGAGCTCGCCTATTTCTCCAAGCACGGCAAGCCGATCTGGAGCGAGCCGCGCGGGCTCGAGGCCGGCTATAAATGGCCGCAGTTCTCCATCCATCGCGGCCGGTTGCAGCAGCTGCTGCTCGACGCCGCGACCGAACGGCTGGGAGCTGCGAACATTCTGACCAGCCATCATCTCGCCGGCTGGACCGAGACCGCCGACGGCGTCCGCGCCGATTTCATCGACAAGGTGACCGGCAAGCCCGCCGGCAGCTATGACGGCGCGGTGCTGATCGCCGCCGACGGCATCCATTCGGCGGTGCGCGAAAAACTCTATCCGCAGGAAGGGCCGCCGATCTGGAACGGCCGCATCCTGTGGCGCGGCATCACCCGCGGCAATGCTTTCCTGACCGGCCGCACCATGATCATGGCCGGCCACGAGATCCTGAAATTCGTCTGCTATCCGATCTCGAAGGAGGCCGGCGCCGACGGCAAGTTCGACATCAACTGGGTCGCCGAGCGCCAGATGCCGCCGACCTATCAGTGGCGCCGCGAGGACTATAACCGCACCGCAAAGCTCGACGAGTTCCTGCCGTGGTTCGAGAACTGGAATTTCGACTGGCTCGACGTGCCCGGCCTGATCCGCAACTGCCCGCATGCCTACGAATATCCGCTGGTCGATCGCGATCCGATCGCGCAATGGACCTTCGGCCGCGTCACGCTGATGGGCGACGCCGCGCATCCGATGTACCCGATCGGCTCCAACGGCGCCTCGCAGGCGATTTTGGATGCGCGCACGCTGACGCGCGAGATTTTGGCGCATGGCCCGACGCAGGCGGCGCTGTCAGCCTATGAGGCCGAACGGCGCCCGGCGACGACCGACCTCGTGATGCTGAACCGCCGCAACGGCCCGGAGCAGGTGATGCAGCTGGTCGAGGAGCGCGCGCCCAACGGCTTTGGCGTCGTCACCGAGGTGCTGTCACAGCAGGAACTGGAAGACATCGCCGCCAACTACAAGCGCGTCGCCGGCTTCCAGGTCGAGGGGCTGAACGCCAAGCCGCCGATCGTGCAGCGGGCGGGCTGACGCAGCTCTCTACCCGTCATCCTTGTAAGTCTCGAATCGCCGGATCGGATAGAGTGTCCGGTGCGGTAGCGGACGGGAGACCGCTTCATCCCAGGGCTTTGAAGCCCGATCCTCAGCGCGGCGCCCCGTCCGTTGTTCCATTGAACCCGAACAGTCGCGAGGGCCGCCTGGCGAGCCCGGTTGCGCAAGGAGGGGTGCAGATGGACGCGATCTACGTTGGCATTGATGTGTCGAAGGACCGGCTGGACGTGCATGTGCGTCCGAGCGGGGAAGCCTTTGCCGTGGCGCGTGACGGCAAAGGCTTGGAAGAGCTCGTTGCGCGCTTGCAGGTGATCTCGCCAGCGCTGATTGCGGTGGAGGCAACCGGCGGCTTCGAGACCATCGTCGCTGCTGCGCTGGCGGGCGCTCAGCTGCCGCTGGTGGTGGTCAATCCGGCCCAGATCCGGCACTTCGCGCAGGCGGTTGGTCAGCGTGCCAAGACGGACCCGATCGATGCGGCAGTCATCGCGCGGTTTGTCGAGGCCGTAAAGCCGGAGCCACGTGCCATGCCGGATCAGGAAGCCCGGCTGCTGGCTGAACTGGTCAGTCGCCGACGGCAGATCATCGAGATGATCGTTGCCGAGCGTCAGCGCGAGAAGCGGGCCGAGAATGTCCGCGTCCGCAAGAGCCTTGCCCGCCATATCAAGGTCCTCGAGAAGGAGCTGCCGGAGATCGACAACGACATCGACACGCTGGTGCGCGGCTCGCCAGTCTGGCGCGCCAAGGAGGAACTGCTGGTCAGCTTTCCTGGCGTGAGCAACACCCTCGCGCGGACCTTCCTTGCCGAGGTGCCGGAGCTCGGCGCACTCAATCGGCGCCAGATCGCGAGCCTCGCCGGTCTTGCCCCGTTCACCCGCCAGTCGGGCCGCTGGAAGGGCAAGAGCATGATCGGCGGCGGAAGAGCCAAGCTGCGCGCCGGGCTCTACATGGCCGCTCTGTCGGCCAGCCGATACCATCCGCAGCTCAAGGTCTTCTATCGGCGCCTGGTGACCGCTGGAAAGCCCAAGATGGTCGCCCTCATCGCCGTCGCGCGCAAAGTTCTCACCACCCTCAACGCCATGCTCAGGGACCAAAAACCATGGCAACCCGCTTGACGAAGAACACAGTCGCTGAGGAGCGCGGAACGCGCGTCTCGAAGGATGCACGGCCCGGCCGGTGGCCGTCGACCCTTCGAGACGCGCGCGATGCGCGCTCCTCAGGGTGACGGAACATGCTTGAGTGAAGGCGGCCCTATCGCAGCGCCCGCGCCGCCTCGACCAGACGAATGCTGCTGCTCGCCGTCGCAATCAACGTGCCATCCGCGGCGGTCAGCCGGCCCTCGACGAAGGCGATGGTCTTGCCGAGCTGCGTCACGGTCGCCTCGCCGGTGATCGATCCGGGCTTCGCCGGTGCGAGAAAATTGACGGTCATCGTGATCGTCGTGGTGAACAGCCTGCCCTCGGTCATGATGAACACCGCCGGCCCCATGGTGTCGTCGAGCATCGAAGACAACATGCCGCCCTGGATGAAGCCGGCCGGATTGCAGAAGTCCGGCTTGCCGTCGAACACGATCCTGATCCAGCCGTCCTGCGGACGTGCGTCAGCCACACGCCAACCCAGCAGTTTTGCGACTGGCGGCATCGGGATGCGGTCGAGTGCGGTTGCGATCATGGCGGCCTCCGTTTTGGACGTCGTAGCCGAGACCTGCTGCCAGCATGGTGTCAGCAGGTCGCCCCCTAGAGATCCAGCCCGTGCGCGATGGCCTTGCGCATCACGTTCGGAAACGCCTCGCCATCCAGCGTCGCCACCGGCACCCAGCGCATGCCGTCCGGCGCGCGGGTCCGCGGCGGAACAATGGCCGTGTAGACAACGAGCTCGAGCGGAAAGTGCGTGAACACATGCGTCACGACGCCGGTCTTGCGGTGCCAGCGCGTGACGCCCTTGAGCTCCGGCGCCTGCGCCAGCGCGGCGGCATCCGCCTGCCCGGCCAGCCATTGCGATCCCGGCACTTCGGTCATGCCGCCGAGCAGGCCCTTTTCCGGGCGCGAGCGCACCAAAAGCTCGCCGCCCCGCGTCACCACGAAGGCGGCGCCGCGGCGCAACGTGCCCGTCTTCTTCGGCGCCTTGCGCGGGAACGTCTCCTGGTCGCCGCGGGCGCGGCCTGCGCAATCGTCATTCAGCGGACATAATGCGCAAGCCGGCTTCTTCGGCGTGCAGATGGTAGCGCCGAGATCCATCAAGGCCTGAGCACTGTCCCCGGCGCGAGAGTTCTCGTCGCCGGCGCGAGAAGGCCCAAGCAATGTCGCCGCCATCTCCTTGATCAGCGGCTTGGCCTGCGGCAGCGCCTCTTCGATGGCGTAGAGCCTGCTGACCACCCGCTCGATATTGCCGTCGACCGGCATGGTGCGGCGGTCGAAAGCGATCGCGGCGATCGCCGCCGCGGTGTAGGGCCCGATGCCCGGCAGCGCGCGCAGCCCCTCCTCGGTGTCCGGAAACACCCCGCCATGGTCGCCCAGCACCGCAACCGCGCAGGCGTGCAGGTTGCGCGCCCGCGAATAGTAGCCGAGCCCGGCCCACATCCGTAAGACATCGTCGAGGGAGGCGCGACCGAGCGCGGTGACGTCGGGCCAGCGCGACAGGAACTTCTCGAAATACGGTCCGACCGCCCGGACCGTGGTCTGCTGCAGCATGATCTCGGACAGCCAGACACAGTACGGATCGGCCCGCTCCCCGGCCGCGGCGCGCCACGGCAGCGTCCGGCGGTGCCGGTCATACCAGGCCAGCAGCCGCGCCGGGCGGTCGGCTTGCTGATCGGTCGATTTGGTCTTGGCGGCCGCGCGAGAGCTCATGATGTTACTTTAGGACAAATCTTGCCCCGTCATGGGCGGGCTTGACCCGGGCATCCACGTCTTTCTTTGTCCGGGGAACAAAGGCGTGTATGGCCGGGACATAGGCGAGCGGAAGCGACGCCGTCCTTCGGACGGCTAAGCCCGGCGACGACGGAAGGAACGTTCCTCACACGAATTGCGGGATGCTATAACCCCACCCATGCCCAGACCCGGCCCGATCAGCGCAAAGCCCCTGTCGATCCTGCTCAGCGACGTCTTCACCGACGCCTATGCCAAGCAGGGCTTTGCCGCTCGAGAACTGGTGACGCGCTGGACCGAGATCGCCGGCGAGCGGATCGCAGCCTATTGCGAGCCGCTGAAGATCCAGTGGCCGCGGCCGGTCGAGGGGCAGCCGCAGGAGCCAGCCACGCTGGTGCTGCGGGTCGAGGGGCCGATGGCGCTGGAGATCCAGCACTCCTCCGACGTCATCCTAGAGCGGGTGAACCGCTTCTTCGGCTGGCACGCGGTCGGCCGCCTGACGATCCGGCAGGCGCCGCTTTCGCGGCGCGCCCCCCCGACCCGGCCGCGCCCGCCCGACGCCAAAGCCGTGGCCCGGGAGGCGGCAAATCTTGCGGCCGTCGAGGACGACGATCTGCGCGCCGCGCTGGCCCGGCTGGGTGCCTTGATCAAGCGAAATTGACGCTTTTCGCAGGCACGGCCGCAAGACCCCGGCATTGCCACAATGGTCGTTTCAAGCTAGCGAAGGCTTCTTTTCGGGACCCCCTTCATTCTGGCGTGAATGCGCCAATCCGGGAGCTGACCTTGATCATCACGCGCCGCGCTTTCACCACTGCTCTCTCGCTGACCGGGCTTGCCGCGCTCGCCGGGCTGTCGCCGCTGCGCCTGATCACGGACGCGTTCGCGCAGACCGCCGCCGAGGTCGCCAAGCCGCAGTCGCTGCCGGACATGGGACTCGGCCCGGCGGACGCCAAGGTGACCATCATCGAATACGCCTCGATGACCTGCCCGCACTGCGCCAATTTCAACGAGACCGTGTTCCCGAAGATCAAGTCGACCTACATCGACTCGGGCAAGGTCCGCTACGTGTTCCGCGAATTCCCGCTCGACATCAAGGCCGCCGCCGGCTCGATGCTGGCGCGCTGCATCGCCAAGGACGACGCGCCGAAGTTCTTCGCCGTGATCGACCTGCTGTTCCGCCAGCAGAACGACTGGGTGGTCAAGAACACCACCGAGACGCTGACGCGGATCGGCAAGCAGGCCGGCCTCAGCCAGCAGCAGGTCGAGGACTGCCTGAAGGATCAGACGCTGCTCGACAAGATCGCCGCCGACCAGAAATACGCCAACGACGTGCTGAAGGTTAACTCGACGCCGACCTTCTTCGTCAACGGCGAGATGCTGAAGGGCGAGACCTCGTTCGAGGAGTTCAGCAAGCACATCGATCCGCTGCTGAAGAGCTGATCGCGCGCCCCGCGAATCCGACGTCGTCGTGCCCGCGTTTGAGTCGCGGCACGATAATTGTGGATGATTTGCGATCACGGCGTGCGGCCGTCGCATAATTTGGTTGTTGAAAACCTGATTCGCGCGATGCGAATCTTGGAGGAGATGCAGGGGCCACAAAACCCCTGTAAATCCCCTGCAAATCCCTTGGGAAAAGCTTGGTCAAGCGGTTGCCCTGACGCACTCGCATCGCCATTGTCGCCGCTCATGAGAGCTGCACGCAGCTATTCACCCCAGACACCGACATTGCCAACCATGGTATTGTCACGGCAGGGAGATTCGCGCCCGGCCAAACGAGATTTGTGTACATGAAGCTCACGCGCCTCCGCCTGCACGGTTTCAAGTCGTTCGTTGAACCCACCGATTTCATGATCGAGCCGGGCCTGACCGGCGTCGTCGGACCGAACGGCTGCGGCAAATCCAATCTGGTCGAAGCGCTGCGCTGGGCGATGGGCGAGACCTCGCACAAGTCGCTGCGCGCCGCCGACATGGATGCGGTGATCTTCGCCGGTTCCGGCAACCGCCCGGCGCGCAACCACGCCGAAGTCGTGATGACGATCGACAATTCCGATCGCTCGGCGCCGGCCGCTGTCAACGACAGCCAGTTGCTCGAAATCTCCCGCCGCATCGAGCGCGAGGCCGGCTCGGTCTACCGCATCAACGGCCGCGACGTGCGCGCCCGCGACGTCCAGATCCTGTTCGCCGACGCCGCCACCGGCGCGCGGTCGCCGGCACTGGTCCACCAGGGCAAGATCGGCGAGATCATTCAGGCCAAGCCCGAGCAGCGCCGCCGCGTGCTGGAAGACGCGGCCGGCGTCGCCGGCCTGCACGCCCGCCGCCACGAGGCGGAACTGCGGCTGAAGGCGGCCGAAACCAACCTCACCCGCGTCGAGGACGTGATCGGCCAGCTCACCGGCCAGATGGAAGGCCTGAAGAAGCAGGCCCGCCAGGCGATTCGTTACCGCGAGGTCGCGGCCAAGGTACGCAAGTCCGAGGCCATGCTGTTCCATCTGCGTTGGATCGGGGCCAATGCCGACGTCAACGACGCCGGGCGGACGCATGATCTCGCCGTGCGCGAGATGGCGGAGCGCACCCAGCATCAAGCGGAAGCCGCGCGTATCCAGGCGATCCGTGCCACCGAGCTGCCGGCACTGCGCGATGCCGAGGCGCGCGCCGCCGCCGGCCTGCAGCGCCTGACCAATGCGCGCGAGATGCTCGACCGCGAGGAACAGCGCGCCAAGGAACGTGTTGGCGAGCTCGATCGCCGCCTCACCCAGTTCGCCCAGGATATCGCGCGCGAGCAGCAGCAGACCTCCGATGCCGACATCGCGTTGCAGCGGCTCGACACCGAAGACGCCGAGCTGAAGGAAGAGATCAAGTCGCGCGTCGAAAAGCGCTCCGGCGTCGACGAGCGCGTCTCCGAGGCCGAGGAGATCCTGGCCGCGACCGAGCGCCAGTTCAGCGAGTTGACCACGCAGCTCGCCGACCTCACCGCCAAGCGCAACCAGCTCGAAGCCGGCGTGCGCACGCATCGCGACCGGCTGGCCCGGCTCGATCAGGAGATCGCCAACGTCCAGGCCGAGGAAACCAAGCTCGCGCAGGAGACCGGCAATCTCGGCGACATCGACGCGCTCGCCGCTGCCATGGAGATGGCGCAGCAGACGCTCGCCGAGTCCGAGGCGGCTGTGCAGGAGGGCGAGGCGCATCACGCCGCCGCACGGCAGACGCTGGAATCCTCCCGCAATCCGCTCGCTGAGGCCGAGAAGCGCGTGCAGCGGCTTGAGACCGAAGCCCGCACCATCTCCAAGCTCGTCACCAGCGAGACCAAGAATCTGTGGCCGCCGATCATCGACGGCATCACGGTCGCCAAGGGCTACGAAAAGGCGATCGGCGCCGTGCTCGGCGACGACCTCGACGCTCCCGTGGATTCCTCCGCGCCGATGCGCTGGACCAATGTCGGTGAAGCCGCTGATGATCCTGCGCTACCGGACGGCGTCGAGCGGCTGGCCGATCACGTCCAGGCGCCGCCGGAACTCGCCCGTCGTCTGGCCCAGATCGGCGTGGTGGCCAAGGAACGCGGCGCGGCGCTGGTGTCGCAGCTGAAGACCGGCCAGCGGCTGGTGTCGCTCGAAGGCGACGTCTGGCGCTGGGACGGCTTCGTTGCCGACGCCCATGCCCCGACCGGCGCCGCCCGCCGCCTCGCCGAGCGCGCCCGCCTCGTCGACATCGAGCATGAGCTGGAACAGGCCCGCATCGATGCCGCCGCCAAGCGCCAGGCGCTGGAGACGGCTGAAGAAGAATTGCGCTCGGCATCCGCCGCCGAGGGTGCCTCGCGCGAAGCCGTGCGTGCCGCCCGCCGCGAAACCGACGCCGCCCGTGAGCGCCATGCCGCGACCGAACGCGAGATCAATCGCCACTCTGCGCGCAAATCGGCGCTGACCGAGGCGCATAGCCGCGTCGCCGCCGACCGCGCCGAGGCCGAAGCGGCCCATGAGAACGCAGTTGCCGCGCTGTCCGAACTGCCGCCGGGCGTGGAGACCGAAGCCCAGCTCGCCGCGGTTCGCGCCGAGATCGACAACCAGCGCCGTGCCGCGGCGCAAGTCCGCGCCGAGGCGCAGGCGCTCGCCCGCGAGGCCGAGCTCGCCGACCGCCGCGTGCAGGCCATCGTTGCCGAACGCAACGAGTGGCAGAGCCGCAAGAACAGCGCCGCCTCGCAGGTCGGGACCATCGAAGAGCGCATCGCCGAGGTGTCGGCCGAGCGCGAGGAACTGGCCAACGCGCCGGAAGTGTTCGCCGAGAAGCGCAGCGCGCTGATCACGGAGATCGAGCACGCCGAGGGTGATCGCCGGATCGCCGCCGATGCGCTGGCGACCGCGGAGGCCGCCATGGCGGAAACCGATCGTGTGGCCAAGGCTACGCTCGAAGCCCTCTCCTATTCCCGTGAGGCAACCGCGCGCGCCGAAGAACGCATGGAAGGCACCCGCCGCCGCCTCGCCGATATCGAGCGCGAGATTCACGACATGCTCGAGGTCGAGCCGCAGGCGGTCGTGGGCCTCGCCGAGATCGAGCCCGGCGCGGAGCTGCCGCCGGTCGCGCAGGTCGAGGAAGAACTCGAAAAGCTGCGCCGCGACCGCGAGCGACTGGGCGCGGTCAATCTGCGCGCCGAGGAAGAACTCAAGGAAGTCGAGACCCAGCACACCGCGCTGACCACCGAGCGCGACGACCTCGTCGAGGCGATCAAGCGGCTGCGGCAGGGCATCCAGAGCCTCAACCGCGAAGCGCGCGAGCGTCTGCTGACCTCGTTCGAGACCGTCAACAACCACTTCAAGCGGCTGTTCACCGAGCTGTTCGGCGGCGGCGAGGCCGCGCTGCATCTGATCGAGAGCGACGATCCGCTCGAAGCCGGCCTCGAGATCATCGCCAAGCCGCCCGGCAAGAAGCCGCAGACGCTGTCGCTGCTGTCAGGCGGTGAGCAGGCGCTGACGGCGCTCGCGCTGATCTTCGCGGTGTTCCTGACCAACCCGTCGCCGATCTGCGTGCTGGACGAAGTCGATGCGCCGCTCGACGACCACAACGTCGAACGATTCTGCACCCTGCTGAACGAGATGACCTCGTCGACGGAAACCCGCTTCATCATCATCACGCACAATCCGATCACGATGGCACGGATGAACCGGCTGTTCGGCGTCACCATGGCCGAGCGCGGCGTGTCGCAGCTGGTGTCGGTCGACCTGCAGGGCGCGGTCGATATCCTCGACCAGAACGTGGCGTAACGCTACGTCGAAGCACCTCGGACTTGAGGCGAGGCCTCTCGGCCCCGTCATTGCGAGGCGCGACAGCGACGAAGCAATCCACGCCTCCACAAGCGGCGCGATGGATTGCTTCGCTCCGCTCGCAATGACGTGCGATAGTATAGCGGATGACCTCGCCCGATCTCCCCGCTGAACTGCGTGCCGCCCTCAACGCCAGGCTCGAAGGCCTGTCGCGCAACGACGCGGCCGGTCGCGCGGCGATCATCTCACAGACCTACCGCGAGGGCGGCGGCTCCGGGACGATCCGGACCGAGACCGATGCGCTGGCCTATGCGCTGGCACGGATGCCCGCAACCTATGCGGCCGTGGTGGCGAGCCTCAATGCACTGACAGAGATCCGGCCGGACTTCGCACCGGCGAGCCTGCTCGATGTCGGCGCCGGCCCCGGGACCGCGACCTGGGCGGCCTCCGAGACGTTCACGTCGCTGCGGGGCTTCACCCTGCTCGACGCCAATGGCGCGTTGAGAACGCTGGCGCAGGAGCTCTTTCAACGTACCGTACGCCTGCACGACATCAGCTACCAACTCGGCCAAGCCCGCGCCTTGCTGGACAAGGCCGACCCCGCCGACCTCGTCGTCGCCAGCTACATGATCGGCGAGCTCGGCGAGTCCGAGCGCGCGGCACTGACCGACGCGCTGTGGTCCAAAGCGCGCGACACGCTATTGGTCGTCGAACCCGGCACGCCCGCGGGCTATGCGC
Organism: Bradyrhizobium sp. USDA 3240; assembly: GCF_054063295.1. Classification (NCBI taxonomy): domain Bacteria; kingdom Pseudomonadati; phylum Pseudomonadota; class Alphaproteobacteria; order Hyphomicrobiales; family Nitrobacteraceae; genus Bradyrhizobium; species Bradyrhizobium sp. USDA 3240. The sequence continues at coordinate 6,512,075 of NZ_JBSSGD010000002.1, read as the reverse complement.
GGATCATCGCACTGCGCGCACGCTTGATCGCCGCCGGCGCGCATGTCACAGCCCCCTGTCCGCATGATGGCGCCTGCCCGCTGGTCACGCCCGACTGGTGCCATTTCTCGCAGCGCCTGCAGCGCTCGCGCGCGCACAAGCAGGTCAAGGGCGCCAACGCCCCGTTCGAGGACGAGCGCTTCGCCTATGTCGCGCTGAGCCGCGCGCGCGTTGAGAACCGGCCATCGCGCGTACTGGCGCAACCGGATGTCGGCAAGGTCGAGATTGCGGCCAAGCTCTGCACGCCCGAGGGCGTTGTTGTCACAAAAGTGCCGCGGCGCGCGAAGGCCGATTACGCCCGGGCCCGGCGCTGGCGCTGGGGCGACGCGGTTTAGCTACTTGCCTCGTCCCGGCGAAGGCCGGGACCCATAACCACCGATCCCGGTTGTGAAGCGAAGCCGACGCCGCTTGTGCCCCTTCCACGGGCCGCGGCGTATGGGTCCCGGCCTTCGCCGGGACGACGCCTTTGAACTAATTGGACACCATCCCCGACCAACTCATGCCCACCTTTTCGCGGCGGGCTGCCCTGCGCCCCGATCTTGGGCTACGGTGCCGCCGTCTCGTCCATCAGGAGCTGCCCTGCCATGTCGACCAGCTGGATCGTTATCGGCGTCATCGTCCTTCTCGTGCTGTTTGCGTTCGGCGCCTACAACCGGCTTGTCGCGCTCGGCCAGCGCGTCAGCCAGGCCTTTGCCGACATCGATGTGCAGCTCAAGCAGCGCCACGATCTGATCCCGAACCTGGTCGAGACCGTGAAGGGCTATGCCGCACATGAGCGCGGCACGCTCGACGACGTCATCAAGGCACGCAACTCAGCGATCTCGGCACAGGGCCCGGCCCAGGTCTCGGCGGCGGAGAACCAGCTCTCCGGTGCGCTCGGCCGGCTGATCGCGCTGTCGGAGGCCTATCCGGACCTCAAGGCCAACGCCAATTTCCAGCAGCTTGCCTCCGAGCTTTCCGACCTCGAGAACAAGATCGCCGCCAGCCGCCGCTTCTTCAACAACGCGGTCCAGGAATACAACACCGGCATCCAGCAGATGCCGGCCGCGCTGTTCGCCGGCATGTTCGGCTTCACCCGCAAGGATTTCTTCGACCTCGGCGCCAGCCGCACGGAGGTCGAGGCGGCACCGAGCGTGAAGTTCTGATCAGCATGGCATCCAGCCAGCTCTTTCATTCCGGGGCGATGCAAAGCATCGAACCCGGAGTCTCGATCGACCAGGAAACCTCTGGATTCCGGGTTCACGCCGTTGGCGTGCCCCGGAATGACGATGGTTAGTCATGGCCGCCTATGGTCTCTACACGCATATCGCATCGAACAAGTTTCGTTCGATGCTGTTGCTTGCCGGCCTGTTCCTGCTGATCTACGTGCTGGTGTATGCCGGCGCGCTGGTCGCGGAGGTGATGATCGATAGTGGCCGCACGGCCGACTACTATCTGACCCATGCCTCGCGCGATCTGGTCTCGGCCTTCCCATGGGCGACGATCGCGGCGGTGGCCTGGATCGTGATCGCCTATTTCTTTCACCAGAAGATGATCGACGCCGTCACCGGCGGCGAAAGCGTGACGCGGCAGCAGCAGCCGCGGCTCTACAATCTGCTGGAAAACCTCTGCATCTCGCGCGGCATCCCGATGCCGAAGCTGAAGGTGATGGACAGCCCGGCGCTGAACGCGTTCGCGACCGGACTGAGCCCGCGGCAATATTCCATCACGGTCACCACGGGTCTCCTGAAGGCGCTTGATGACCAGGAGATCGAGGCCGTGCTCGGCCACGAGCTCACCCATATCAAGAATGGCGACGTGCAGCTGATGGTGGTCGCCGTGATCATCGCCGGCGTGGTCGGCTTCTTCGGCGAGCTGTTCTTCCGCCTGTTCACAAATCTGTCGTGGAGCGGCGGCGGAGGAGGTGGCTGGTCGTCGTCCTCGCGATCGTCGTCATCCTCGTCGGACCGCGACAGCAAGGGCTCGGGCGGCGGCGCGATCGTCGTGATCATCATCGCGGTCGCGCTGATCGTGCTGGCCTGGCTGCTGTCGCAGGTGGTCAAGCTCGCGCTGTCGCGCTCGCGCGAATTTCTCGCCGATGCCGGATCGGTCGAGCTGACGAAAAATCCCGATGCGATGATCTCGGCGCTGCGCAAGATCGAGAACCGCGGTGAGTTGCCGGGCGCCACCTCGGCGGTGATGGAACTCTGCGTCGACAATCCGCGCGAGGGTTTTGCCGACCTGTTTGCCACCCACCCGTCGGTGAAGTCCCGGGTCGATGCCCTGGTGAAATATGCCGGCGGCCACGACCCCGGACCGCTGGCGCTGCCGGATGAGACATCGGAGGAGACGGGAACGCAGGACCAGCCGTCCGCGGCAGGCGACCAGCCCCCGCCGGTGACCCATGGCCCGTGGGGTGACACGCCGCCCCCACAACCGAACAATCCGCCGCCGCTGCCCGGCACCAGCCCCGCACAGGGACCATTGGGGCCGCTGGGTCCTCTGCAAGGCCCACTTCAAGGCCCTTGGGGCCGGCGCCGCTGATCGTGCCCTAGGCCACTCAGTCCATTAAGGAAATCCCTACCAAACCCAATGTGGGCACCTTAAGGAATTGAATTCTCCCTCGTTTCTGCCATGTTCGCGCCCAAAGCAGTGTGGGGACTTGCCGATCGCCATCGCGGTCGGGAGCGCGCTTTAAGGGACTTCCATGGCAAAGCCGGTTGTGATCGTGGTGGGCGCTGACAAGGGCGGGGTCGGCAAGACCACCGTCTCGCGGACGCTCCTGGACTATTTCAGTGCCAACAATGTGCAGACCCGGGCGTTCGACACCGAGTCGCCGCGCGGCACGCTGAAGCGCTTCCATCCCGACATCACCGAGATCGTCGACATGACGACGACCGCGGACCAGATGAAAATCTTCGATACGCTGAACGCCGGTTCCTCGGTCACCGTGATCGACGTCCGCGCCGGCCTGTTGTCGCCCGCGCTGGCCTCGCTGCGCGATATCGGCTTCCTCGACGCGGCGCGCTCCGGCCAGATCACCTTCGCCGTGTTCCATATCCTCGGCCCCTCGATCGCCTCGCTGGACGAGATCGCCGAGACCGCCAACTTCATGAGCGGCGCGAAGTATTTCCTGGTGAAGAACTTCATCAACGATACCCAGTTCTTCCAGTGGGACCAGGCCACCTACAATTCCTACTTCCACCGCATCAAGGATGCCGTGGACCTCACCATCCCCAAGCTCAACGAAATGGCCTACGAGCAGGTCGAGGTCTCCTCGGTTCCGTTCCTGAAATTCGTTGCCAACAAGGGCATCAACGACGACGCCGCGAACTACTCCTTCGTGCTGCGCGGCTATGTCCGGCACTGGCTTGCGAACGTCTGGAGCGAGTTCGACCGGATCAAGCTGACCGACCTGGTCGGCGCCAAGGCGGCCAAGGGCGAAAAATAGTCGCGCGCAAAGGCGACCGAAAGTCGCGCCCGGCCGCAGCGAACGAGTCGCGCCCGGGGAAGCGAAAAAAGTCGCGCGCAAGGCGGCGATGGGGCTGGATTAGGCGAAAATTTGGCCTGATATAGCGGGCGATGTCGTCCACGCCCGTTTACATCATCTGCTCGCCCCGCCCGCAGGTCGGCAAGACGCTGATCGCGCGGCTGCTCGGCGAATTCCTGCTGCTCAAGAACGGCGATGTCGTCTGCTACGACATCAACCTGAAGGAGCCGTCGCTGCTCGACTACCTGCCGCGGATCACGGAAACCGCCGATGTGATCGACACCTACGGCAAGATGCAGCTGATGGACCGCGTCATCGTCAATGACGGCATCGGCAAGGTGATCGACCTCGGCTACCACGCCTTCGACGAATTCTTCAGAATGTGCGACCAGATCGGGCTGATGAAGGAGGCGATGCGCCGCCGCGTCTCGCCGGTGATCCTCTATGTCGCCGATACCGACCGCGCCTCGGTGCACGGCTACCAGACGCTGCAGGGCATGATCCCGCCGAACGCGCTCATCGTCATCGACAATGAGTTCGTGGTGCGCGGCGAGCTGCCGCCCGTCATGACCGCCAGCCGGGTGCTGCGCTTCCGGGCGCTGCCGGTGTTCCTGAAGACCTATATCGACCGGCTGACCTTCTCCTTCACCGGCTATCTGCGCCAGGAGAGGGACTCATCGACCGAGCTGCATCAGTGGATCCGGAAGAACTACACCACGTTCCGCGATCTCGAGCTGAGCATACTGCTGCAGCGGGGATGACCGTCGTCCCGGCGAAGGCCGGGACGACGCGTGGCGCTAGTGCCCTTCGAACGCCATCAGCGTGCGCACCGGAACGTCCATCGCGCGTAGCTTGGCGGCGCCGCCCAGATCGGGCAGGTCGATGATGAAGCAGGCGGCGACGATGTTGGCGCCGATCTGGCGCAGCAGCTTCACCGCGCCCTCCGCGGTGCCGCCGGTCGCGATCAGATCGTCGACCAGGATCACGCGCTCGCCGGGCTGCACTGCGTCGGCATGCATCTCCATCTCGTCGATGCCGTATTCCAGCGAGTAGGCGATCCGCACCGTGGTGTGCGGCAGCTTGCCCTTCTTGCGGATCGGCACGAAGCCGGCGGAGAGCTGATGCGCCACCGCGCCGCCGAGGATGAAGCCGCGCGCCTCGATGCCTGCGACCTTGTCGACCTTCGCCCCCGCCCAGGGATGCACCAGCTCATCCACCGCCCGGCGGAAGGCGCGGGCATCGGCGAGCAGCGTCGTGATGTCGCGAAACAGGATGCCCTTCTTCGGATAATCCGGGATGGTGCGAACGGTCGCCTTGATGTCGTGGTCGAAGGTCATTGGTCTCGCAATCCTCAATTGGCCGGCGGATTAAGCCGGAATGCATTCTCGACAATGCGCAGGCCCACCTCGTTGCCGAGCGACATCAGCGATTCCGGATGGAATTGCACGCCGCCGACCGGCAGGGTCTTGTGCTCGATCACCATCGCGACGCCGTCTTCGGTGGTCGCGGTCACCGCCAGCACCTCGGGCACGCTGTCGCGCTCGACATAGAGCGAGTGATAGCGGCCGATCACGATCTCATTCGGCAAATTGTGCATCAGCCGGCCGCCGCGCACCTGGACCCGCGACGGACGGCCATGCGCGGGCTGGCCGAGCTGGCCGAGCTGGCCGCCGAAATATTCGCCGATCGCCTGCACGCCGAGACAGACGCCGAAGATCGGCAACTTCTTCTCGAGCGCGGTGTCGATGGTCTTCGCGATGCCGAAATCCTCCGGACGACCCGGACCGGGCGACAGCACCAGCAAGTCCCATCCGCGCTGCTTCAGCATGTCCTGGGCATGGACATGCCGGACCACGGTGACGTTGGCGCCGACCTGACGGAAGTAGTCGGCGAGCATGTGCACGAAGCTGTCGTCGTGATCGATCAGGAGCACGTTCTTGCCCGAGCCGGTGGCGTCAGGCGCGAAATCCGACAGCGGCTTCGGCGGATCGCCGCGCAGCGCCTGGAACAGCGCCGCCGCCTTGACCTGGCACTCGCGGTCCTCGGCGGCGGGATCCGAGTCGAACAGGCAGGTCGCGCCGACGCGCACCTCGGCGAGACCGTCCTTCATGCGGATGGTGCGGATGGTGAGGCCGGTGTTGATGCTGCCGTCGAAATTGACGCAGCCGATCGCGCCGGCGTACCAGCGCCGCGGCGACCGCTCGTGATCCTCGACAAACTGCATCGCCCACAATTTCGGCGCGCCGGTCACGGTCACCGCCCAGGCATGGGTCAGGAAAGCATCGAGCGAATCGAAGCCTGGCCGCAGCATGCCCTCGACGTGGTCGACGGTGTGAAACAGCTTTGAGTAGGTCTCGATCTGCCGCCGCGCCAGCACCTTGATGGTGCCGGGCACGCAGACGCGCGCCTTGTCGTTGCGGTCGACGTCGGTGCACATGTTGAGCTCGAACTCGTCCTTTTCCGAGTTCAACAGCTTGCGGATCTGCTCGGCATCGCCGATCGAATCCGAGCCGCGCGCGATGGTGCCCGAGATCGGACAGGTCTCGACCCGGCGGCCGTCGGAGCGCACGAACATCTCCGGCGATGCAGAGACCAGGAATTCGCCGTCGCCGAGATTCATCAGCGCGCCATAGGGCGACGGGTTGATGCGACAGAGCCGCTGGAACACTTCCGCCGGCGAACGCTCGCAGGGCTCGGCAAACAGCTGCCCGGGCACCGCCTCGAACAGATCGCCGCGGGCGAACGCCGCGCGCGCGACTTCGACGGTCGCCTGGTATTCGCCCGGCGCGTGATCGGCAAAACCCTGCCGCCCGGTCATGGCGTAGAGGCTCGGCGCGGTCTCGTGCGACTGGCCGGCGGTGGATTTGCCCTTCCAGGAGAACTCGTAATTCAGCGCCACGCCGCGGCCGGTGGCGCGGTCATACGCCAGCAGCCGGTCCGGCACGTAGAGCACGATGTCGCGCTGGTCGGCCTCGCGGGCGCGCTTCTGCACGATGTCCTCGATCTGGAACACGAGGTCGTAGGCGAAAGCGCCGAACAGGCCGAGCAGCGGATCGGCATTGGAGGTGAACGCCGCCACCATGTCGCGCACCAGCGACATCACGCTGGCGCGGCGGGTGCGCTGGTCTTCCTCCACCGGCGCGGCGCCGCGGATGATATGGCCGGCGAGCCGCGTGGCACTGCGCTCGGAGATGACGACGCAAGGCTCGCGCAGCACGTCGCCGAGGAAGGCGATCAGGACCTCACCGCGCGGGTTCAGCGCCTGCAACGAGAAATCGGTGCCTGAGGTTTCCAGCACAAGCGGCGGATCGGCAAAGCCGAGATCAAAGCTCTCGTAGCGGCCCGGCACTGTGGTGCCCGAGGACAGCACCACGCCGCGGCGGCGGTCCAGCAGCGCGATCAAATCGTCGAGACGGTTGGCGCCGCCGGTGAACTGCTCGACCACGCGCGCGACCGCGAGGCCGCCGTTGGTCAGGTATTCGCTCTTGGCCGGCAGGGAGAAGACTGTCCTGTTCATGTGATCCTCTTACGAAACTTGGGAAGAGAGCGCCACACAGGACAAACGAAGGGAGACCGTCGCACTGCGATGGCGACCTTCGACGTTTTTGGGAAATGAAAACGCACCGGCCACCTATGAGAAGGTGGGCCACCAACGACGGGATGGACTGGCAACGGTGCTCATGGCCGCTACTCACCACCGGGCGCGGGCCGTGTCAAGGGATCGCCCGACACCCCTGCCCCAATCCTGGACGCCCTCTCGGACGCCATTTTCGAGGTTTGAAGCGACCGGAATCCGCGTAGGATTTGCTGAAATGGCGGTGACCAGCCGCCCAAAAAACAGACAGATGGTGGAGGCGCAGATGGCGATTTTGGGTCTCGGATATGCCGGCTTCGGCTCCGACGCGCTCGACGACTGGCGGCAGTTTGGCACCGGCCTGGTCGGCTTGCAGGCGATCGAGCGCGGCAACTCGCTGCTCGCCTTTCGGATGGACGACCGCAAGCAGCGCATCGTGATCGACCGCGCCCAGGGCGAAGGGACGCGGTTCTTCGGCTGGGAGGTCGCGGATGCCACAGCGCTCGACGCGCTGGCGGCGCGGCTCGAGCATGCCGGCGTTGCCGTGATCGCCGAACCGCAGGCGCTCGCAGATAGCAGGCGGGTGCGCGGACTGATCTCGTTCCAGGACCCGGCCGGCAACCGTCTGGAGGCCTTTCATGGCCCCGAGATCGACGACACGCCGTTCCGGCCCGGACGATCCATCTCCGGCTTCCGTACCGGCGCGCTGGGGCTCGGTCACGCGGTGCTGACCGTGAAGAACATCGCACCCGTCATGAGCTTCTATGTCGACGTGCTCGGCTTCGGCCTCAGCGACTACATCGAAAAACCGTTCCGCGCCTATTTCTTCCACGTCAATGCCCGCCACCATTCGCTCGCGCTGATCGAGACCGGCACGAACGGCATGCATCATCTGATGGTGGAATTGTTCTCGCTGGACGATGTCGGCCAAGCCTACGACATCGCGACGAAGGAAGACCGGGTCAACGTCACGCTCGGCCGGCACACCAACGACCTGATGACGTCGTTCTACGCCAAGTCCCCGTCAGCCTTCATGGTCGAGTGCGGCTGGGGCGGCCGCGAGATCGACCCTAAGAACTGGACGCCATTCGAGATGTACGACGGCCCGAGCCTGTGGGGCCACGAACGCGTCTGGCTGTCGCCGGAGGACCGCGCGGTCGCGCGCGAGATGCGGATGCGCGCCGCCGCCGAGGGCAAGCGCGCGCCGGTGCAGGTGCTGGAAGGCAATTTCAAGCTGATGTCGGGGACTTGCCCGTGGTGGGACGGGGTGAAGGCGGAGAACTAAATCTCGCCGTCGTCCCGGCGAAGGCTGGGATCCATCACCACAGGCTGCAATTGTTCAGCGTGATGACTGCCAGAGTGCCCATTGCAAAGGCCGCGGCGTATGGGTCCCTGTGTCTTGGAAGTCTGTCATGATGGGGTGGGCGGGAAGCCGTTGGGTCCTTGGCGCTTGACGCCGTGAGCCGGCTCGGTCTCCCGCCCGTTCCATCTACAAACCTGAACAGTTGCACGAGGCTGCGCCAACAGACCTCGCATCACAGGGACAGGCACCGTGATCATAGCTCTTCGTTACGTCGGAATCGACATCTCCAAAAAACACCTCGATATCTTTGATGAGGCTGACGGCGTGCCGAGGCGCATTGCCAACGCGACACAGGCCATCACACAGCAGGTGGCGCGTTGGCAATGCGATGCGCTGGTCGTCTTCGAGGCGACGGGTATCTATGACCTCGCGCTTCGCGAGGCGCTACGTCAGGCAGGGATCCGGTTCGCACGGATCAACCCGGCCCGTGCCCGCGACTTTGCACGGGCTAGCGGCCTGCTCGCCAAGACCGATCCGATCGATGCGCGGATGCTGGCAGCCTTTGCGCGGGCCATGCAGCCCGCCCCCGAGCAGGTCGCCGATCCTGCACGCAACGCCTTGGCGAGGCTTGCAAAACGGCGGGATCAGCTGGTCCTGATGCGCGCCCAGGAGAAGAACCGGCGCAGCGAGGCCGACGATCGCGCCATGGCCGAACGCATTGGCCGCCTCATCGAGGTCCTCGACAGCGAGATCGCCGAGATCGAGGCCGACATCAGCGCATTGATTAAAGCCGAAGCGGAGATCGCGGACGATGCGAAGTTAATGCGTTCGCTGCCCGGCGTGGGTCCCGTGGCCTGCATGCAGCTCATCGCGCAGATGCCGGAACTCGGGCGGATCGGACCGAAACAACTCGCAGCGCTCGCTGGCCTTGCCCCCTTCAACGTCGACAGCGGCGCCTTCCGCGGCAAGCGCAAGATTGCGGGCGGCCGAAAGCGCGTTCGTGACGCCCTTTATATGGCGGCCCTCAACGCAGTCCGCAGAGCTGATCCGTTCAAGGCCTTCTATGCACGACTGCGACAGGCCGGAAAACCAGCCAAACTCGCCCTCATCGCCGTCGCCAGGAAGCTGCTGACGGTCCTCAATGCCATCATGCGAGACCGAAAGCCGTACCTGCAAACCAAACCAACATAACAGTTGCCGGCCTTCGCCGGGACGACGCCGGTGGTTTTCGCAATCGGGTTAGCCCAGATGCTTCCTGAAGAAATCAGTCGCCCGGTCCCAGGCCAGTTCCGCACACTGGCGGTCGTGCACTGACAGGCGCTGCTCGTTGCCGAAGCCGTGGTCGGCGTCATAGCGGTACAGCTCCAGCGATTTGCCGGCGGCCTTCATCGCTTTCTCGAAACCATCGACCAGCGCCGGCGTGCACCAATCGTCCTTGGTGGCGAAATGGCCCTGCAGCGGAATCCGCACGTCCGCCGGCTTGGCCGCCTGCTCCGGGGGAATGCCGTAGAACACCACGCCTGCGGTCAGCTCCGGGATCTTGGTGGCGCCGATGATGGTCACAGCGCCGCCGAGGCAGAAGCCGGTCAGGCCGACCTTGGCGCCGTTCTTGCCGAGATATTGCGCGGCGCCGCGCACCGTCTGCGTGGTGGCGTCCATGAAGTCGAGCGAGTTCATCTCTTTGCCGGCCGCGTCGGTGTCGTGATACGGCACCACCTTGCCCTTGTAGAGATCGGGCGCCAGCGCATCGAAGCCGGCCCGCGCGAAACGATCGCACATGCCCTTGATCTGGTCCTGCAGCCCCCACCACTCTTGGATCACGACGACCCCGGGCGCGTTGCCGCGCGCGGCGTTGGCGAGATAGCCCGACGCTTCCTTGCCGTCCGGACGCTTGAAGTTGATGCTGGTACCCATGAGTTCCTCCGCAATGTTTGCCGGCCGATTGGCCGGCATCTTGTCCGTACTCGGTGACGGACGCAATCAATTAGCCGTCATTGCGAGCGCAGCGAAGCAATCCATATTTCCGCACAACGGATGAGTGGATTGCTTCGCTGCGCTCGCAATGACGCCAACAAAAAAGCCCCCGAAGGGGCTTTTTCAAATTCGCTACCGCGTCTGAGGTCAGTGCGCGTCGGCCCAGACCTTGCGCTTGGTGAAGTACATCAGGATGGCGAAGATCACGAGGAAGAAGAACACCTGCATGCCGATCCGCTTACGCTCTTCCATGTGCGGCTCGGCCGCCCACATCAGGAACGTGGTGACGTCGTGCGCGTACTGCTTGACCGTCGCCGGCGAGCCGTCGTCGAAGGTCACCTGACCGTCGGACAACGGCTTCGGCATCTTGATCGAATGGCCGGGGAAGTACTTGTTGTAGTACGAGCCCTCCGGGATCGTCACGCCGGCCGGCACCTTGTCCTCGAAACCTTGCAAGATGGCGTCGACGTAGTCCGGTCCCTGCTCCTGGTACTGGCTGAAGAAGTCGATCACGAACTGCGGGAAGCCGCGCTTGTAGGACCGCGCCTTGGTGATCAGCGAGAGGTCCGGCGGCGCCGCGCCGCCATTGGCCGCGCGCGCGGCCTGCTCGTTCGGGAACGGCGCCGGGAAGTAGTCCGCCGGGCGACCCGGGCGTTCGAACATCTCGCCCTGGTCGTTCGGACCGTCCTTGATCTTGTACTCGGCCGCGAGAGCCGCCGCCTGCGCCTCCGAATAGCCGGGGCCGCCGGCATCGGCGAGGTTGCGGAATGCAATGTAGTTCAGGCTGTGGCAGGCCGAGCAGACTTCCTTGTAGACCTTCAGGCCACGCTGCAGCGAGCCGCGGTCATACTTGCCGAACGGGCCGGAGAACGACCAGCTCTGGGCCGGCGGCGCGTTGCCACCTTCCTCGGCCTTGGCGTTCTGGGTGCTGCCGGCGAACAGGCCACCGGCCAGCACCAGCGCAAGCATGACGGAGGCTGCGGTCGCGGCCCTGCCCTTGCTCTTCGCCAGCACATCGTCGGCGATCGAGTTCGGCACCGGGCGCGGCGTCTCGATGCGGGCGAGCAGCGGCAGCACGATCAGGAAGTAGGCGAAGTAGCACACCGTCAGGATCCGGCCGGCGATCACATAGATGCCTTCCGGCGGCTGCGAGCCGAGATAGCCGAGCAGGATGCAGACCACCACGAAGATCCAGAAGAACTGCTTGGCCAGCGGACGATACTTCGACGACCGGGTCCGTGCGCTGTCGAGCCAGGGCAGGAAGCACAGGATGATGATCGCCGAGAACATCGCCACGACGCCGGCGAGCTTGTTCGGGATCGAGCGCAGGATCGCGTAGAACGGCAGATAGTACCATTCAGGCACGATGTGCGCCGGGGTCACGCCGGGGTTCGCCGGGATGTAGTTGTCGGCGTCGCCGAGATAGTTCGGCATGTAGAAGATGAACCAGGCGAAGAAGATCAGGAAGCACGACACACCGAACGCGTCCTTGATCGTCGCATACGGGGTGAACGGAACGGTGTCCTTCTCGGTCTTGGCTTCGACGCCGGCCGGGTTGTTCTGACCCGCGACATGCAGCGCCCAGACGTGCAGCACGACCACGCCGGCGATCACGAACGGCAGCAGGTAGTGCAGCGAGAAGAAGCGATTCAGCGTCGGGTTGCCGACCGAATAGCCGCCCCAGAGCAGGGTCACGATGCTCTCGCCGAAATACGGCACGGCGGAGAACAGATTGGTGATGACGGTGGCGCCCCAGAAGCTCATCTGGCCCCACGGCAGCACGTAGCCCATGAAGCCGGTCGCCATCATCAGGAGGTAGATGATGACGCCGAGGATCCACAGCACCTCGCGGGGCTCCTTGTACGACCCGTAATAGAGACCGCGGAACATGTGGATGTAGACGGCGAAGAAGAACATCGACGCGCCGCAGGCATGCATGTTGCGCAGCAGCCAGCCGTAATTGACGTCGCGGACGATCAGCTCGACCGACTTGAAGGCGAGATCGGCGTGCGGCGTGTAGTGCATCGCCAGGATCACGCCGGTCAGGATCTGCAGCGCCAGCATCATCGAAAGGATGGCGCCGAAGGTCCACCAGTAGTTCAGGTTGCGCGGCGTCGGATAGGCCACGAAGGAGGAGTGGATCAGGCCGAAGATCGGAAGACGCCGTTCGATCCACTTCAAGGCGGGGTTGCTCGGTTGAAAATCAGATGGTCCGCTCATTGATGCGATCCTGAAGAAGAAAAACGACGCGATGGGTCCAAGTGGAAGCCGAAGTCCCGTGATGTCCGGGACTTAGCCGATCTGGATTTTGGTGTCGGTGAGGAAGGCGTAGGGCGGCACCGCCAGGTTGGCGGGCGCCGGCCCCTGGCGGATACGACCGGAGGAGTCGTACTGCGAGCCGTGGCAGGGGCAGAAGAAGCCGTCGTAATTGCCCTCATGCGCGATCGGGATACAGCCGAGATGGGTGCAGATGCCGATCACGACCAACCACTGGTCGTGGCCTGCCTTGACGCGGGCCGAGTCGGGCTGCGGATCGGGCAGGCTCGAGAGCGCAACGCCCTGGGCCTCCTGGATCTGCTTCTTGGTGCGGTGGCTGATGTAGATCGGCTTGCCGCGCCAGAACACCTTGATGTCCTGGCCCTCGGCGATCGGCGTCAGGTCGACCTGGATCGGCGCGCCGGCCGCGATCGTCGCGGCATCCGGGTTCATCTGGGCAACCAGCGGCCAAACAGTGGCGGCTGCGCCGACCACGGCGGCAGCTCCGGTTGCAACAAAGAGAAAATCACGGCGTGTCGGATGGTCCGCCGAAGACGCTGTCGTCACGATTCCTAGCCCTTTCTTTTCTGCAGCCGGTGGAACCGCCCCGGAGACGCAGAACGCGCCCCAAGAAAGGCTGCCGGCGCCCGCGGCCCCCGCGGCGGCAGAAAACCGCTATTCCCCACCCCAAATGGCGGAACAGCAGTCCAGAATCGTTCTATTGGCACCCTTGCCGGACGAGCGCAAGCCCGCTATCGGCTCGCACACGTGCAATGCACGAAATCCGCGCCGAGCGATGTTTTATTGAGACAATTTCATCCGGATTTCACAGGTCGCCCGCACCATGCAGATCGCGCTGTTCCAGCCCGACATCCCCCAGAATACAGGGACGATTCTGCGCCTCTGCGCCTGCCTGGACGTGGCAGCCCATATCATCGAACCGGCAGGGTTCGACACCTCGGACCGGAATTTCCGCCGGGCGGGTATGGACTATCTCGACCATGTGCGGTTGAAGCGTCACGACTCATGGTCGAAATTCGAAGAATGGCGGGCCGAGGCCGGATGCCGGCTGGTCCTGTTCACGACCAAGGCAGCGAAATCCTACCTTGATTTCGCGTATAGGGCCTCCGATGTCCTGCTCTTCGGGCGCGAAACGGCGGGGGTGAACGAGGCGGTTGTGGCCACCGCGGATGCGCGGCTGTTGATTCCGATCAAGCCGTCCTTGCGCTCGCTCAATGTGGCGGTCACCGCGGCCATGGCAGTCGGAGAGGCGCTGCGGCAAACGGGTTCAGGAATTGCCGGTTCGGTAACTTAAGGGATTTTTGGTGAGCTACGCGGTCAAGGAGATCTTTCTCACCCTGCAGGGCGAAGGCGCCCATGCGGGCCGGGCCTCCGTGTTCTGCCGCTTCGCCGGCTGCAACCTCTGGACCGGCCGCGAGCAGGACCGCGCCGGGGCAGTCTGCCGGTTCTGCGACACCGATTTCGTCGGTACCGACGGCACGCTCGGCGGCCGCTATGCCGACGCGGCCGAGCTTGCCGGCACCATTGCCGCGCAATGGACCGGGGGCGAAGCCGACCGCTACGTGGTGCTGACTGGCGGCGAGCCGCTGCTGCAGGTCGATACCGCCCTGATCGAGGCCCTGCACGGCCACGGCTTTGCGATCGCGATCGAAACCAACGGCACCATCGCCCCGCCCGACGGGCTCGACTGGGTCTGCGTCAGCCCCAAGGCCGCCTCCGAGCTCGTGGTGCGCACGGGGCACGAGCTCAAGCTGGTCTATCCGCAGCCGGAAAACGCGCCGGAGGATTTTGCGGGCCTCGCCTTCGAGCGCTTCTCGCTGCAGCCGATGGACGGCCCCGACGTGATCGAGAATACCGAGCGGGCGATCGCATACTGCCTGAAGCACCCGCAATGGCGCCTCAGCGTGCAGACGCACAAGGCGCTCGGCATTAGATGAACTAACGGAACTGGATTGTTGAGAGAGATGTGGGAATTGACGAAAGCGTTTCGGTTCGAGGCTGCGCATGCGCTATCCGGAACGACCTTTGGTACCGCCAGCGAGGAGATCCACGGTCACTCGTTTCGAGCCGAGGTTACCGTCCGCGGCACGCCCGATCCGAAAACCGGGATGGTGGTCGACCTCGGCCTGCTCGAACGCGCCATGGCCGAGGTGCAGAAGACGCTCGACCACAAGTTCCTCAACAAGATCGAGGCGATCGGTGTCCCCACACTGGAGAATCTCTCACGCTTCATCTGGGAGCGATTGCAGCACGCGGGCAAGCTGACCCGCGTCAGCGTCCATCGCGACAGCTGCAACGAGAGCTGCACCTATTTCGGCCCGCAAGGTTAGCCATGCTGCCAACAGACCCCACCATCATCGAACACCGCAAGACGCGTGCGCGCGGCTGGTTCGAGGCGCTGCGCAACGACATCTGCGCGGCCTTCGAGAAGCTCGAGGACGACGCCCCCTCCGCACTCTATCCCGGCAATCCCGGCCGGTTCGTGCGCACCCCCTGGGATCGCACCGACCACACCGGCAAGCCCGGCGGCGGCGGCGTGATGTCGATCATGAAGGGCCGGCTGTTCGAAAAGGTCGGCGTGCACTGCTCGACGGTGCATGGCGAGTTCGCTCCCGAATTCCGTGCGCAGATTCCCGGCGCGGCCGACGATCCGAGGTTCTGGGCCTCGGGCATTTCGCTGATCGCGCATTTGCGCAATCCGAACGTGCCCGCCGTGCACATGAACACCCGCTTCGTCGTCACCACCAAGGCCTGGTTCGGCGGCGGCGCCGATTTGACGCCGGTGCTGAACCGGCGGCGCACCCAGGAAGACCCCGACACGGTCGCCTTCCATGCCGCGATGAAAGAGGCCTGCAGCGGGCCGAACGGCGTCGCCGACTACGACAAGTACAAGAAATGGTGCGACGACTATTTCTATCTGCCACACCGCAAGGAAGCCCGCGGCGTCGGCGGCATCTTCTATGACTGGCACGACAGCGGCGACTGGGAGGCCGATCTCGCCTTCACCCAGGACGTCGGGCGCAGCTTCCTAAAGATCTATCCCGATCTGGTGCGGCGCAATTTCGAGACCGACTGGAGCGCGGAGGATCGCGACGAGCAGCTGATCCGCCGCGGGCGCTATGTCGAGTTCAACCTGCTCTATGATCGCGGCACCATCTTCGGCCTGAAGACCGGCGGCAATGTCGATTCGATCCTGTCGTCGCTGCCGCCGGAGGTGAAATGGCCGTGACCAAGCTGCCGCGCGCGATGCTGATCGACATGGATGACACCATCCTGTCGGCCTATGGACGTCCCGAGATCGCCTGGAACACGATCACCACCGAGTTCGCCGCAGAGCTCGCGCCGCTGCCCCCGGAGACGGTCGCGACCGCGCTGCTCGCCTATGCACGGCAATTCTGGTCGACGGCCGAGCCGATCTGGCGGATCAAGCTCGGCGAAGCGCGACGGCTCACCGTGAAGGGCGGCTTCGCTCAGCTTGCGGCGGCCGGCCACCGTGCGCTGCCGGACGATCTCGCGGATCGCATCGCCGATCGCTTCACCGCCTATCGCGAGGAGGAGATGTTCATCTTCCCCGGCGCACATGAGGCGATCGATACGTTCAAGGCGCTCGGCATCAAGCTCGCGCTGGTCACCAACGGCGCCGCCGACATGCAGCGCGCCAAGGTCGAGCGCTTCGCGCTCGGCCATCGCTTCGATCACATCCAGATCGAGGGCGAGCACGGCTTCGGCAAGCCCGAGGAGCGCGCCTATCTGCACGCGATGCAGGCGCTCGGCGTCACCGCACCGGATACCTGGATGATCGGCGACAATCTGGAGTGGGAAGTCGTGGCGCCGCAGCGGCTCGGCATCTACGCGATCTGGATGGACGTGCACGGCATCGGGCTGCCGCCGGGATCGACGATCAAGCCCGACCGCATCATCCGCTCGCTGACCGAACTGGTTCCGGCCGCGCGCAAATAACGCAGCTTCTGTTTTCACAGCAAATCCATCGCGCCAGGCGCCGGCCGTGATCGCACTGTCATCACCGGTCGCTAGCTTGCCGTCCGCGTCATCCAGCGCGGAGGGAAAATCATGGAACTGAAACCAGGCGATGTCGTCATGCTGAAATCCGGCGGTCATCCGATCACGGTGGTCGAAGTCGACGAGGACAAGGTCGAGTGCCTGTGGATGGGCACGGACGGTGACCTGTTCCGCGAGACCCTGCCGCTCGTCGCACTCGAGTCGGCCGAAATCGATCCGGAAGATGACGAGCAGGACGACGACGACGAAGAGGATGACGAAGAAGACGACGAGGAAGAAGAGGACGACGCCGAGGACGGCGACCGCAAGAAGAAGCGCAAGGCCGCTTAACGAGGCAGCTTGACAAGGCTGCGCGAGATTCAGGCGATGCTGCCCGGCGCGCCGCCGGCAGCGTCGCCTCTTCTTCTCGTCACAACGCGCGCAGCGCGCTCGAGATCATCACCACGCCGCCGGTGATCACGGCGGCATCGAGGATCGCGGTGTGGATATGCACCGGCATCCGCTCGACGAAGGCCTTGGCCAGGAACGCGCCGGGAATGGCGACCAGGCCGATCAGAAGCGCAAGCGCCAGCACCTGCGCGGTGATGACACCGGTCAAACCGAACACCGAAATCTTGACCGCGGCGCTTGTGAGCGAGATCACCGCATCGGTTGCGATCACAGCGGCGCCCTCGAGGCCCGCCGCCATCAACAACGACAGCAGGATGACGCCGGAGCCCGCGGTGCCGCCGACCACGACGCCATAGCCGACAGCGCCGGCTGCAAGGCCCCTCTCACCGATCCTGACGCTGTGCTTGCGCAGCAGCCGCCTGAGCGGAACGCTGAGGATCAGCATGCTCCCGATCACCAGCGAGGCGCCGGCGCTGGTCAGCCGTGTGTAACCGTAGGCGCCGAGCGCTGTGGAGAGCAGCGCCGCCGCGATCACGATGATCGCCTTGCGGCGGTCGGCAAACCTGACGAAGGCGACGAAGCGGCTGGTGTTGGTGAAGATCGACGAGATCGCGATGATCGGCACGACCGGCTCGGCGCCGACCATCGGCACCAGCACCAGCGGCATCAAAGCGCCGGTGCCGTAGCCGGCGAGGCCTCCGATCACGGAAGCAAACAGGGCGACGGCTGCGACGAGCAGAATTTGAAGGAGCGAGATGTCTGCGAAGCCGGAGAGGAAATTCAAAGCCGATGATCGCGGGTGAAGCGGGAAACGGTCTGGTCGGCGATGCCAGACAACACCTGCGGATCCAGCGGGAAATCCGCGGCTAGCCAAGCATCCTCGGCCAAGGTCAGTACATGCCCCAGCGCCGGTCCCTCGGCAATCCCGCGCGCGATGAAATCCGACGCCCTCAGCGGAAAGTGAGGGGCGCGCCAGCGCTGTGGCAGCGTGGCGAGCGCGCGCCACTGCTCGACGTCGCGGTTCGCGCCGGTTCGCGCCCAGGCGAGCAGCAGCCGGTCGCGATAGGGCTCTTCGTCGAGCCGATAGAGCCTGCGCTTGGCACGCACCTCGTCCATGCCGGGCAAACGCCACCAGCGATGGCCCATCGAATCGAGCGCCTTGGCCTCGGCATTGGAGAGCCGCAGCCGGCTTGCGATCCGCCGCGCGTCTTCGGTCACGGCGACCGTCAGCGCGGCGAGCCGGCGCGTCGCGCTCGGCTTGAGCGCCATCAACTGCTCGATCTCGATCATCGCCGCGAACGGCCCGGTATAGGCGACGCCGCCGAACAGCGGCAGCAGCAATCCGCCATCGCCCATCGCGACCACCGCGCCAGCGGCGCCGTTCGCGACCACGAGCTTCAGCATCTCCATGCGGATGCGCTCGGCCGAGAGGCCGGCAAGTCCGGCGCGCCCGCTGATGCAGGCGAGATAGCCGGCGCGATCGACCTCGCCCGCGCCATAGGCGGCGTGGAAACGGAAGAAGCGCAGGATGCGCAGATAATCCTCGGCAATCCGCTGCGCGGGATCGCCGATGAAGCGCACCCGCCTCGCTTCGATATCGGCGAGACCGCCGACGTGATCATGCACGACGCCCGAAGCGTCGACCGACAGGCCGTTGATGGTGAAGTCGCGCCGCTCGGCATCGCGCACCCAGTCGCGCCCGAACGCCACCTTGGCCTTGCGGCCATAGGTCTCGGTGTCCTCGCGCAGCGTCGTCACCTCGAAGGGCTGACCGTCGACGACCAGGGTCACCGTGCCGTGCTCGATGCCGGTCGGCACGCTCTTGATGGTTGCCCGCTTGGCACGGCGGATCACCTCCTCCGGCAGCGCCGTGGTGGCGATGTCGATGTCGGCGAGCGGAATCCGCATCAGCGCGTTGCGCACGGCGCCGCCGATCACCCGCGCTTCCTCGCCATCGGCATTGAGCAGGCCGAGCACGCGCGCCGCGGGCCCCGAAGCGAGCCACGGCGCGTCGGACAACAGGCGCACCTCGCTCATTTCTCAGCTCCCGGCACCAGCCTGCCGTTCTCGATATGGGCGGGAACGTAGGTCGAGTTCGGCGGCGCGCCGGTCAATTCGGCGAGCAGCACGAAGCTCACGATAACCAGCACCAGCGCCGCCAGCGTCAGCTTCGCGATCATGTCGAGCGGCCATGATGCCGGCAGCGTCACGCCGGCCCGCGTCGCGAAGAGGAAGATGGCATAGACCGCGAAAGGGATCAGAAAGATGCCGATCTCGGTCAACACCGTGCGGATCATGACAGATAGATCCGCTCATACAGCACCCGCAGGATGCCGGCGGTCGCGCCCCAGATGTAGCGCTCGGCGAACGGCATCGCGTAGTAGGACCGGTCCATGCCGCGGAATTCCTTGGTGTGGATCTGATGGTTCTCGGGGTTCATCAGGAAAGCGAGCGGCACCTCGAACGCATCGACGACCTCGGCCTCGTTGATCTCCAAGGTGAATCCCGGCTTCACCTTGGCGACCGTCGGCAGGATGCGGAAGCCGAACGCGGTGCCATAGAGGTCGAGATAGCCGACGGGGTCGATGAATTCCCGCTTCAGTCCGACTTCTTCACAGGCTTCGCGTAGCGCCGCGTCGACCGGCGAGGCGTCGGTGGCGTCGATCTTGCCGCCGGGAAACGAGATCTGCCCGGCATGGCTCGACAGATTGGGCGACCGCTGCGTCAACAGCACGGTCGGCTCAGGATGATCGACCACCGGGATCAGCACCGCGGCCGGCCGCACCGGCTGCTCCTGGGCCACGATCTCGAGCATGCGATCGTTGCCGGAATCTCCGGTGCGCGGAATGATATGCGGATCGACCAGGCCCGGCGGCACTTCGAAATCGAGCCGCGTGCGGGCTCGCGCGAAGAATTCCGTCGAGCTGATCGTCGCCGGCTTCACCTTCAGCAACGGCTCGTTCAAAGTGCGCCCCTCACCTGGCTGGCATCGGCCATTGCGAAAAATTCGCCGCCGGACTCGATGCCGAACATCTCCTGACCATCGACCATCCGCTCCTCGCCCATGTCAACCAGATCGTAGTAGAGCGCGCGGGTGACCTTGGCCCACAAGTCGGCGCGAACGTGCAGATAGGGCGTCAATCCGCCGTCTTCGGCGGCCTCGAATCTGAGCCCGTGGCCCTTCTCGCAATCGACCCAATCGTCGACATTGGTGCGGAACCGCAGCAAACGGCCGCGCGCGTCTGCTTCCGTCTGCATTTCCACGGCAAGGAACGGCGCGTCATCGACGCGGATGCCGACCTTCTCCACCGGTGTCACGAGAAAGTGCTTGCCGTCCTCACGCTTCAGGATCGTGGAGAACAGCCGCACCAGCGCGGGGCGTCCGATCGGCGTTCCCATGTAGAACCAGGTGCCGTCGGGCGCGATTCGCATGTCGAGATCGCCGCAGAACGGCGGATTCCATAGATGAACCGGAGGGAGGCCCTTGCGTCCGGCCGGACCCGATGTCGCGGCTTGATTGGCGGCGGTGGTCAGCCCTTCGAGGCCCTTGCCTCCGAGCGCCTTCGCTCCGAGCCCCGTAGTTTCACTGCCGGAATCGCTCTGCCCTTGCTTCGCCATTGTTTGCCCTGAAGTTTCCAACCCTCAATCTGGCACATTTGGTGCACGTATCCTGAGATGTGGTCGGGATGTCATTCTCGCCACATCGTGATGCCGTTCATACCCTGAAATACCGATAAGGTGGGGATAGTTTAATTCAACGAATACATGGCCTTCGCATAGGTTTAGCATGCAGCCCATGTGGTGACGACGCGAGAATCGAGCGCATCGTCAAGAAGGAGCGGATCGAATGGCCGGTGCAGACAGCGTCGAGAAACTGGAAGATGTGATCGTCCGCTCGGCCGAACAGGTCGCCGGCCAAATCAAGGCTGCCAAGGAAGCGGTCGCCACCGTCATCTTCGGCCAGGACCAAGTGATCGAAAACACCCTGGTGACGATCCTGTCCGGCGGCCATGCGCTGCTGATCGGCGTCCCCGGTCTTGCGAAGACGAAATTAGTCGAGACGCTCGGCATTACGCTCGGGCTCGACGCCAAGCGCATCCAGTTCACGCCCGACCTGATGCCGTCGGACATTCTCGGCGCCGAAGTGCTCGACGAGAGCTCGGCCGGCAAGCGTTCGTTCCGCTTCATCTCAGGTCCGGTGTTCGCGCAGCTCCTGATGGCCGACGAGATCAACCGCGCCAGCCCGCGCACCCAGTCGGCGCTCTTGCAAGCCATGCAGGAGCAGCACATCACCATTGCCGGCGCGCGGCACGATTTGCCGAAGCCGTTCCACGTGCTCGCGACGCAGAACCCGCTCGAGCAGGAAGGCACCTATCCGCTGCCCGAGGCGCAACTCGACCGCTTCCTGATGGAAATCGACGTCGACTATCCCGATCGCGACGCCGAGCGCCGCATCCTGTTCGAAACCACCGGTGCCGACGAGACGCTTGCCAAGGCGTCGATGGACGCCGAGACGCTGATCACTGCGCAACGCCTGGTGCGGCGCCTGCCGGTCGGCGATTCCGTGGTCGAAGCGATCCTGACGCTGGTGCGCGCCGCGCGTCCCGGCCCCGAAGGCGGCGAAGCCGGCAAGCTGATCGCCTGGGGACCCGGTCCCCGCGCCAGCCAGGCCCTGATGCTGGCGGTGCGCGCCCGCGCCCTGCTTGACGGCAGGCTCGCGCCGTCGATCGACGACGTGCTCGATCTTGCCGAGCCCGTGCTCAAGCATCGCATGGCGCTGACCTTCTCGGCGCGCGCCGAGGGCCGCACCATTCCTGACGTGATCAAGCAGCTGAAGACGCGGATCGGTTGATGGCGGCAGACAACAGGCACCAGAACGAGGAGATCCTGGCGGTTCGACGTGCCGATGGCGAAAGCCGAACGCTCGCCGCATCGCTGCCGCGTCTTGTGCTTGAGGCCCGCCGTGTCGCCGCCAACGTCATCCATGGCCTGCACGGCCGCCGCCGCGCCGGCTCGGGCGAGAATTTCTGGCAATACCGCCGCTTCGTCTCCGGCGAGCCGTCGCAGCGCGTCGACTGGCGCCGCTCGGCACGCGACGACCATCTCTATGTCCGCGAGCAGGAGTGGGAGGCCGCGCACACCGTGTGGATCTGGCCCGACCGCTCGCCCTCGATGGCCTTTGCCTCGCGCGAGGCACGCGACAGCAAGCTGGAGCGCGGACTGATCGTCGCCTTCGCGCTTGCCGAACTGCTCGTTGCGGGCGGAGAACGCGTCGGCATTCCCGGCCTGCTGAACCCGACCGCAAGCCTCAACGTGATCGACAAAATGGCGGAGGCGATGTTGCACGACGAGACGACGCGCGCGAGCCTGCCGCCGTCCTTCGTGCCGTCGTCGCTGGCCGAAGTCGTCGTGCTGTCGGATTTCTGGTCGCCGATCGCGGAGATCACGACCATGCTGGCCGGGCTCGCCTCGTCGGGCGCGCACGGCACGATGATCCAGGTCGTCGATCCCGCCGAGGAGAGCTTTCCTTATTCAGGCCGCGTCGAATTCGTCGAGCCTGAGGCCGGCAGCGTCATCACCGCGGGCCGCGCCGAGAGCTGGGCGAGCGACTATGTCGCGCGCGTCGCACTGCATCGCGACCAGATCCGTGCCGAGACCAACCGGCTCGACTGGCTGTTCTCGACCCATACCACCAGCCGCTCCGCGGCCGAACTGCTGCTGTTCCTGCATGCCGGCATGATGGTGAGCAAGGGCGGCGGCCGGTCAACCGTCAAGGCGGGACGCAGCGCATGATCGCAGGCCTCCCGCTCTCCTTCGCCGAACCATTGCTGCTATTGGGGCTGGTCAGCCTGCCGGTGCTGTGGTGGCTGTTGCGCGTGATGCCGCCGCGGCCGCGCCGGATCGAATTCCCGCCGACGCGGCTGTTGTTCGACATCGCGCCCAAGGAGGAGACCCCGTCGCGCACGCCGTGGTGGCTGACGCTGCTGCGGCTCGCCGCCGCCGCGCTGGTGATCTTCGCCGCCGCCGGGCCGATCTGGAATCCGCAGACCGGCGTTGCCGCCGGCAAGCAGCCGCTGGTGATCCTGCTCGACGACGGCTGGAGCGCGGCCTCGAGCTGGGACGCGCGGATCAAGGCGGCGGACGAGCTGGTCACCAATGCCGACAGCGACCGCCGCGGCGTCGCGCTGGTGCCGCTGTCCGAGCCGACGCGCGACATCACGCTGATGCCGGCCGGCGCCGCGCGCGTCGCGCTGCGCCAGCTTGCGCCGAAGCCCTACTCGATCGATCGCGTCGAAACCCTGGCGACGCTGGAACGTTTCCTCAAATCGACCGGCGACTGCGACATCGCCTGGCTGTCCGATGGCGTCGACACCGGCCGCGGCAGTGAATTCACCGAAGGTCTCGGCAAGGTGATCGAGAGCCGCAATCTGACGATCTATGCGGGCGGCGCGCAATCCGCGCAGGCGCTGGTCGCGGCCGAGAACGCCGCCGCCAAGATGACCGTGAAGGTGCTGCGCACCGAAAGCGGCATCGCCGCGGGAACGGTGCGCGCAGTCGATGCCAAGGGCTCGCCGATCGGCGAGGCCCGCTACGCATTCGGCCCGCAGGAGCGCGAGACCGAAGCCGCCTTCGATCTTCCGGTCGAATTGCGCAACGACATCGCGCGGCTCGAAATCTCGGGCGAGCATTCGGCCGGCGCCGTGCAGCTGCTCGACCGGCGGTGGCGCCGCCGCGCCATCGGCGTGGTCTCGGGTGCGAGCAACGACACCGCCCAACCGCTGCTGGCTTCGACCTTCTATCTCTCCCGCGCGCTGTCGCCGTTCGCCGACGTCAGGCTCGGCGATCGCGGCGCGCCGCAGCAGGTGATCGGGCAATTCCTCGATCAGCGGCTGCCGATGATCGTGATGGCCGATGTCGGCACGCTGTCGCCGGAAATCCGCGACCGGCTCAACACTTGGATCGAGCAAGGCGGCGTGCTGGTGCGCTTCGCAGGTCCTCGCCTCGCGCAGGCCGATGACGACCTCGTTCCGGTCAAGCTGCGCCGCGGCGGACGCACGCTCGGCGGCAGCCTGACCTGGGAGAAGCCGCAACACATGGCCTCGTTCGCCGCCGACGGCCCGTTCACGGGCCTCACCGTGCCGAAGGACATCACCGTGAGCCGCCAGGTGCTGGCCGAGCCCGACGCCGTGCTCGCGACCAAGAGCTGGGCCTCGCTGGAAGATGGCACGCCGCTCGTCACCGGCGAACATCGCGGCAAGGGCGTCGTCAGCCTGTTCCATGTCGGCGCCGACATGCGCTGGTCTGATCTGCCGATGTCAGGCACCTTCGTCGAGATGCTGCGCCGGCTGATCGACATGTCCGGCTACACCTCGAAGCCCGGCCCCGGCGTCGCCAGCGATCCCAATGCCGAAACGGTGGCGCCGCTGCGCACGCTCGACGGCTTCGGCGCGTTCGGCCCGCCGCCGTCGACCGCCAAGCCGATGTCGGCCGACTATCGCGACCGCGGCACCGCGGACCATCCGCCCGGCTTCTACGGCACCGCCGAGAGCCCGATCGCGGTCAACACGCTGGCCTCCGCCGACCGCATTGCGCCGCTCGATACCTCCGGCTTGCGCGCCAAGCATGCGACCTACACCAACACCGAGCCGCGTGATCTGCGCGGCATCATGCTGTCGACGGCGCTGGCGCTGTTCCTGCTTGATGCGATCGTGGTGGCGATGCTTGGCGGCGGCCTCGCCGCGCTGATCCGGCGTCGCGCCGCACCGGCCGTGCTCGTTCTGGCCTTCATCCTTGCGACGACGATGGCGCCCTCGCCGAGCCGCGCGCAGAACAGCAGCAGCGATGATTTCGCCATCAAGGCGGTGTCGCAGACGCGGCTAGCCTATGTCGTGACCGGCAATGCCGACGTCGATTCCATCGTCAAGGCCGGGATGTCCGGACTGACGCTGTTCCTCGGCCAGCGCACCGCGCTGGAGGCCGGCGATCCCGTCGGCATCGATCCCGCGCGCGACGAGCTCGCATTCTTCCCGCTGATCTACTGGCCGATCGTGCCGGGCGCGCCGAAGCCGGCGCAGGACGCCATCAACAAGATCGACGCCTACATGAAGCAGGGCGGCACCGTGATCTTCGACACCCGCGACGCCGTCGAGGCGCCGCCGGGCGACAATGGCGCATCGCAGACGCCGGGCATGCAGACGCTGCGCGAATTGCTGTCCACCCTCGACGTGCCCGAGCTCGAGCCGGTGCCGCGCGAGCACGTGCTGACCAAGACGTTCTATCTGCTGCGCGACTTCCCCGGCCGCTTCAACACGGGCCAGACCTGGGTCGAGGCGCTACCTCGCGAGGACGACGAGGAGGCTGCGCAGCGCCCGGCACGCGGCGGCGACGGCGTCTCGCCGATCATCATCACGTCGAACGATCTCGCCGGCGCTTGGGCGATCCGCCCCGACGGGCAGCCGATGCTGCCGCTGACACCTGGCGAGCCGCGCCAGCGCGAATTCGCGTTCCGCGCCGGCGTCAACATCGTGATGTACACGCTGACCGGCAACTACAAGGCCGACCAGGTGCACGCGCCTGCCTTGATCGAGCGGCTGGGACAATAGAGATGCGAGTTATGAGTTCAACTGCCCACCCGTCATTCCGGGATGGTCCGAAGGACCAGACCCGGAATCTCGCGATTCCGGGTTCGATGCTTCCGCATCGCCCCGGAATGACGGAGTAGCGCCATGAACTACGGTATCGCGTTCACACCGCTGGTTCCCTCGATCGTGCTGTGGATTGCGCTCGGCGCGATCGTCGTCATCGCGGCACTGCTGCTGCTGTCGCGCGCGCGCGGCGCCGCGGTGCGTGTCGCCGCGCTGGCGCTGATCCTGTTTGCGCTGGCCAATCCCTCCTTCACCCGCGAGGACCGCGAGCCGTTGACCTCGGTTGCCGCCGTGGTGGTCGACAAGAGCCCGAGCCAGAATTTCGGCACGCGCACCCAGGAGACCGACAAGGCCCGGCAAGCGCTGGTCGACAGCCTGAAGCAGATCAAGGGCCTCGAGGTCCGCGTCGTCGAGGCCGGCCAGGCCGACGGCGAAACCGACGGCACCAAGCTGTTCGGCGCACTGACGTCGGCACTGTCGGATGTTCCGGTCGAGCGCGTCGCCGGCGCGTTCATGATCACCGACGGCCGCGTGCACGACATTCCCGGCAACGCGCAGGCGCTCGGCTTCCAGGCGCCGCTGCACGCCCTGATCACCGGCCGCAAGGACGAGCGCGACCGCCGCATCGCGATCACGGCCGCGCCGCGCTTCGGCATCGTCGGCCAGACCCAGACCATCACCTACCGGCTCGACGACCAGGGCGTCACCGGCGAGCGCGCCAAGGTCACGATCCGCCGCGACGGCGAGGTCATCAACGAGCGCACGCTGACCTCAGGCCAGACCTCGAGCGTCGACATCGACATCAAGCATGCCGGTCCCAACATCGTCGAGATCGAGGCCTCACCGCTCGAGAACGAGCTGACGCCGGTCAACAACCGCGCCGTGGTCGCGATCGACGGCGTGCGCGACAAGCTGCGCGTGCTGCTGGTGTCCGGCGAGCCGCATGCCGGCGAGCGCACCTGGCGCAATCTGTTGAAGTCCGACCCCAGCGTCGATCTCGTGCACTTCACCATCCTGCGTCCGCCGGAGAAGCAGGACGGCACGCCGATCAACGAGCTGTCGCTGATCGCGTTTCCGACCCGCGAGTTGTTCCAGCAGAAGATCAACGAATTCCAGCTGATCATCTTTGACCGCTACGCCCGCCAGGGCGTGCTGCCGATCGCCTATTTCGACAACATCGCGCGCTATGTCCGCTCCGGCGGCGCCGTGCTGGTCTCGGCCGGGCCTGATTACGCCTCGACCACCAGCATCTGGCGCACGCCGCTGGATTCGGTGCTGCCGGCCGAGCCGGTCGGCGTCACCGAGAAGCCGTTCTACGCGCATTTGAGCGATGCCGGGAAACGCCACCCGGTGACGCGCGGACTTGAAGGCTCGAATGCCGAGCCGCCGCATTGGAGCCGGTTCTTCCGCACCGTCGACACCCGCAACGCGATCAACCCGCCGGTGATGACCGGCGCCGACGGCAAGCCGCTACTGCTGCTGTCGCGGTTCGGCGAAGGCCGCGTCGCGCTGCTGCTCTCCGACCAGATCTGGCTGTGGGCGCGCGGCTATGAAGGCGGCGGACCGCATCTCGATCTGTTGCGGCGGGTGTCGCACTGGCTGATGAAGCAGCCCGACCTCGACGAAGAGGCGCTGCGCATGCAGGTGCAGGGCAAGGACCTCGCGGTGGTGCGGCAGACCATGGCCGACACCGTCGCGCCGGTCACCGTGACGTCGCCAAGCGGCGCCATCCATGAACTGACCTTGACCGCCGGCGATCCCGGCGAGTGGCGCGCCACGTTGCCCGCGAGCGAGCTCGGCCTGTGGCAGGCTACCGACGGCACGCTGAAGGCGCTGATCAATGTCGGCCCGACCAACCCGAAGGAATTCTCCGAGGTCACCTCGACCACCGACATGCTGAAGCCGCTGGCGCAGGCGACGGGCGGCGACGCGCGGCGCATCGTCGACGGGTCGAGCCTCGACATGCCCCGCGTCGTGCCGGTGCGCGCGTCGACGATCTTCCGCGGCGACGGCTGGCTCGGCGTCAAGATGCGCGACGCCAGCGTGGTCAAGGGCGTCGGCGTACTGCCGATGTTCGCCGGCCTGGTCGGCCTGCTGCTGTTGCTCGGCGCATTCGCGGCAACCTGGCTGCGTGAGGGACGCTGAGACCCAGTAGCGCTCAATGTCCAATCGGCCCGTTGCTTCAATCACACACCAGCAATGGATCGACACAGTGTGTCTGAACCACCGTTGACATCGCGGCCACCCTCCGATGTTATAATGTAACATCGGACGGCTGGGGAATGAGCGCCGTCCCGATGGGTGGGGCTCAATCGGCATGAAGTGGTTCCGAAGACGCATCAAGACTGGCTCGCGGCTTGCGCTGTTCGCGCTCGCTGTCCAGTTCGTGCTGTCATTCGGGCACTTCCACCCGATCGCAGCCGCGCAAGCGGCGCCCGCGGTCCAGACCGGCCTGTCGCTGCTCGATCTCGCCTATATCGGGACCTCGGCGACGCCGGACCTCGCAGTCCAGGTGACCGGGACCGAGCCGCCCACCAGGCCGGACAACGACCGGCATCCGGCGGATCATTGCGCGATCTGCACCGTGATCTCGCTCGCGAGCAGCATGCTGTTCACAGCGCCGCCGCTGCTGCTGTTGCCGGAAGCCATCGAGCTTCTGTTCCGCACCACCAATGCCGAATTCATCCACCTGAAATCGGCGCCTGCGGCCTTCCACTCCCGCGCACCTCCTCTGTCCTGACATCGACTGATTGCTGCACGCCCTGAGCGGACGGCCGCGTCACAGTTGCGGCCTGCTCCAGCAGGGCAAATCGGGATCGATCCGTCATTTCGACGGCACCTGGATCGGGACAATGACATTTCAGAAGAAACGAGCGCTCCACATCGGAGGCGCGAGCTGGCTGCTGCTCGGCGCAATGCATAGCAGCGCGCTGGCCGATGACACGCCGACGCAACTCCCTGACATCACGGTGACGGCGCCAAGCCCGATCCAGCGGCATCGGACTGTGCCAACACGCACGCCGGTTCACGTCGGCCGGGCTGCGCCGAGCCGCGATCGCGATCGCGCCGCGGCAGCGCAAGCGGCGCCGGCGCCTGCACCACAGCAGGGCGTACTGCCCGTCGTCACCGACCAGTTCGCAACGGTCACCGTGGTGCCCAATGAGGAACTGCGGCGCGCCGGCGGCGCCACGCTGGGCGATCTCCTGTTCTCCAAGCCCGGCATCACCGGTTCGAGCTTCGCGCCCGGCGCATCGAGCCGGCCGATCATCCGCGGCCTCGACGTCAACCGCGTCGGCATTGTCGAGAATGGCCTCGGCGGCGGCGGCGTCTCGGATCTCGGCGAGGATCATTTCGTGCCGATCGATCCGTTCTCGACCAACCAGATCGAGGTGGTGCGGGGACCTGCCGCGCTGCGCTACGGCTCGACCTCGATCGGCGGCGTGGTGAGTGCCACCAACAACCGCATTCCCGACGCGATGCCGGCCTGCGCGGCGGCGCCGTTCCAGAGCTACGGATTACCGGTGAAAGCGCCGCTGGCCGACACAGGCGCGCCCGGTTGCCTCAATGTCGAGACCCGCACGTCCGTCAGCTCGGTCAATCGCGGCGTCGAGGGCGGCATGCTGCTGGACGCCGGCGGCAACAATGTCGCGGTGCATGCCGACGTCTATGGCCGCACCAGCAGCGACTACAGCATCCCGAGCTATCCGTATCTGTTCGACCAGACCCGGCCGGTGAACGGCCGCCAGCCGAACTCCGCGACCCAGTCGGATGGCGCATCGGTCGGCGCGTCCTACTTCTTCCAGGGCGGCTTTATCGGCGCGTCGATCACCCAGAACGACTCGCTCTACCACATCCCCGGCATCGACGGCTCCGATCACCGGACCCGGATCGACGCGCATCGGACCAAGATCGCGGTCAAGGGCGAGTACCGGCCCGATGCGGCTGCGATCGACGCCGTGCGGTTCTGGGTCGGCGCGACCGACTATCGGCACAACGAGCTCGGCCTCGCCGATCCGGCCGACCTGTTCAGCGACGGCGTGCGGCAGACCTTCACCAGCAAGGAGCAGGAGGCCCGTGTCGAGGTGCAGATGATGCCGTTCAACGCGCGCTTCGCCACGGTGACCACGGCGTTCGGCCTGCAGGGCGGACACCAGGAGCTGACTGCGCCGAGCCCGGACAACCCGGGCACGCTGTTCAACGGACTGTGGAGCCCGAACAACAACAACCGCATCGCGGGTTATGTGTTCAATGAGTTCAAGTTCACGGATTCGACCAAGGCGCAGCTCGCCGGCCGCATCGAGCATGTCGAGCTGCACGGATCGACGCCGGATTTCCCGGCGGACTTCCTGCCGGACGGCGCGCCGCAAAGCTCGGTTTCACGCAATCCGTCCTACACGCCGGTCAGCGGCAGCGTCGGGCTGATCCAGAACCTGCCCGGCGACCTCGTCGGCAGCATCACGGCGCAATATGTCGAGCGCGCGCCGAAGCCCGCCGAGCTGTTCTCGCGCGGCGCGCATGATGCCACCGCGACCTTCGACATCGGCAATCCGAACCTGACCATCGAGACCGCGAAATCGGTCGAGGTCGGCCTGCGCAAGGCGACCGGCCCGTTCCGCTTCGAAGCCACTGCCTACTACACCCGCTTCAGCAATTTCATCTATCGCCGCCTGACCGGAGTGATGTGCGGCAGCGATTTCGACTCCTGCGGCAACGGCGATCCCGGCAACGAGGGCCGCCAGGCGGTCTATTCGCAGCGCGATGCAACCTTCCGCGGCGCCGAATTCCAGAGCCAGCTCGACATCGGCCCGCTCAACGGCGGCATCTGGGGCATCGAGAACCAGTTCGACGTGGTGCGCGCCACCTTCACCGACGGCAGCAACGTGCCGCGGATTCCGCCGGTGCGACTCGGCGGCGGCGTCTACTGGCGCGACAGCAACTGGTTCACCCGGATCAACCTGGTGCACGCCTTCGCGCAGAACGACATCGCTGTCATCGGCGAGACCCCGACCGCGGGCTACAATCTGCTGAACGCGGAGATCACCTACAACACCAAGCTCAACCAATCGTGGATTGGTGCGCGCGAGATGACGCTTGGCCTGGCCGGCAACAATCTGCTCAACCAGAACATCCGCAACTCGGTGTCCTACACCAAGGACGAGGTGCTGATGCCGGGCCTCGGCGTGCGGGCTTTCGCCAATCTGAAGTTCTGAGACGAGCGAATCCCTCTGCCATCAGCGGCAGAGGGATCATGCTCTGATGTCCGCGCCGTTCAGTGACCGACGACGACTTCGCTGATCTGAATCACCGGCTGCAGATCGGTGTAATTCGGAATGTCGCCCATGATCTCCTGGGCGTGCTTGCCCATGCCGGCTGCGAAGGCTTCAACCGAGTCGCAGAAGATGTGGCACATCCCGACATAGGTTGCGGGCGTCCCCGGCGCGCCGCCGGCGAGACCCTTGTCGACGGTGTAGTATTTGCAGGCGTCGCCGAGGCGCGCCTTCACCAGCGGCATGTGCTTGTCGCGATAATACTCGTGATCAAAGCGTGCGCCTGGATTGTTCGGATACATCACACTGACCTTGATCATGGCGCGCACTCTCCCTGTTGATATGACATGCGCCGGTCTTGTCCCGGCGCTTGCCTCAACTGTGCTTCAGTTTCCGAGAGTGCGCAACCGTTCAGGCAACACTCGCGGAAACGTCAGATCGCCTTGCTCCAGTCAGGCTGGATCGGGCCGGATACGCCCTCGGCAGCGCCGTCAACCAGTTCCATGACAAGCAGGCGACTGTAGTCGACCGGGCCTGGCATCGTCATCCGTCCCTTCGGGACCGGCTTGAAGCCGACCCGCGAATAATACGGCGCGTCTCCGACCAGCACGATCAGCCGATGGCCCTTGGCGCGGGCGTCGTTGATCGCGCGCTCGAGCAGCGCGCGGCCGACGCCGCGGCTGCGGAACGGCGGCTCGACCGTCAACGGCCCGAGCATCAGGGCCGGCGTATCGCCAATGCAAACCGGCAGCTGACGCACCGAACCGACCAGCAGCGTGCCGATCCGCGCCGTGAAGGAGACGTCGAGCAGATGATCGACATGCTCGCGCAACCGGTAGGCGCTGAGCGCGAAGCGGCCGGGCCCGAAGGTGCGCTCGGTCAGGCGCTCGATCGCCTGGGCGTCTTTCGGGGTCTCGGGCAGGATGGTCAGGGACAGTTCAGTCATTGTGGGGCGCGGGATAGCATCTGGCGCGGGCGCGGTCCATCACCGCCATGTGGCCGGCGATGGCTTTCCCTCGAGCACCTCCGCGACCCGCAGCCGCGTACCGGGGGTGGTGTCGTCAGGCAGGTCAGCCGGATCGAAGAAGCCGCAGGCCACGATCTCGCGATTCGGCTCCGGGAGGCGGTCCTGGCGGTAGTTCCTGACGACATAGACCGCGACATGATCGCGCGGCGAGACGTGGCTGTTGTGGAAGATGCCGTGCAGCACCGGCGTGCCGTCGAGCTCGATCCGCCCTTCCTCTTCGAGCTCGCGCCGCAGCGCTTCGATAAAACTTTCACCGACCTCGACCCCGCCGCCGGGCAGATACCAGCCATGGACATAGCTGTGCTTGACCAGGAACACCTTGTTGTCGGCGTCGAGCACCACGGCGCGGACCCCGAGCGTCATGCCGCGGGCCAGCCGCCAGTAGAAATGAAACACCCACCTGAGCTGCGGCTCGCAGCGTTTGCGTAAATCCTCAAGGACCGTCACTGAACCCTCGACACCATGGTGTTTGACCCATGCTTTGATCCTTGCGCGGCTGCGCAGCTCTTGCCAATACAGGGCAGGACGTTCGGGATAGCACGACATGACCGGTGGCCGGCCAGTTTTCACGGACAATCCGAAGGGTATCGCGTGATGGCGGTGTTCCGCCTCGCACATCTGTCGGATCCGCATCTGCCGCCGCTGCCGGCGGCGCGGCTGCGCGATCTCGCCGGCAAGCGCGCCTTCGGCTATTTGAATTGGACGCGCAACCGTCACAAATATCATCGGCGCGACGTGCTCGACACGCTGGTGTCGGACATGCAGGCGCAGCAGCCGGACCACATCGCCCTAACCGGCGACCTCGTCAATCTGGCGCTGGATGCCGAGTTCAATCCGGCGCGGCAATGGCTCGAGGGTGTCGGCGGCGCTGCCGACGTCACTGTCGTCCCAGGAAATCACGACGCCTATGTGCGCGCGACCCGGCATCGCTTCGTCAGTCACTTCGGCGACTATCTGCGCGGCGACGCCGATGGCGCGGCGACACATTTTCCGTTCGTGCGCCGCCGCGGCCCGGTGGCGCTGATCGGCGTCTCCTCGGCCGTGCCGACGCCGCCGCTGATGGCGACCGGCTGGCTCGGCCATGCCCAGCTCGGCGCGCTGGATACGATCCTCGCGCAGCTGTCGCGGGAGGAGGCCTTCCGCGTGCTGCTGGTGCATCACCCGCTGCACTCCGACGGGCGTGCCAAGCGGCTGACCGATTCGCATCAGCTGCTGGCGCTTCTCAAGCGGCACGGCGTCGAGCTGGTGCTGCATGGCCATGACCACATCCATTCGACGATGTGGTTCGACGGCCCCGAGCGGAAGATCCCGGCGATCGGCGTGCCGTCGGCATCGGCGCTGGCGCGCAAGCACTATCCGGCGGCGGCCTACAATCTGTTCTCGATCGAGCGTGACGGCAATGGCTGGCGCTGCGAGCAGACCGTGCGCGGCCTGGGCGCTCATGACGGCATTCGCGAGCTCAGGCAAGTGCGGCTATCCTAGAGCATTTTGTATCGACGCGTTTTCTTCACGCGAACCGGTGTCCACTTCGCTCGAAAACGCTCTAATCACCGCCCCCGCCGCCGCCACACCCACCGCCACAGCCGCCTCCGCTGTCGCCGCCACCCCCACCGTCGCCGCCGCCTCCATCACCGCCGCCGTGGCCACCTCCGTCACCACCATCGCCGCCATGGCTTCCGTCACTGCCGGCATCGCCAAACCCCGCCGACGATCCATCGATCGACGAGTCGGAGAAATCGCCGCCGCAATACGGACTGCTGCCGCCGATGCCGCTGCGGCGCAGCGCCTCGCAGTCGGTGTGATAGATGAAGCCGCCCGCAATGTTCAGCTTGGCGTCGAGCGCGAACAACAGCGGCAGCCGCGTCGGCCTGACCGGATCGATGTTCTCGTATTTGCAGCAGTACCACCAGACCCGCCGCAGCCCCTCATTGCTCCGACGCCGCTCCTTCACCAGCACGACCGCTGGCGTGTGATGCAGGAAGCTGCCGAAGGCGCGGCGGCAGAACGCGTCGTACTCGCGGGTGTAGAGAATGAATTCGTGCCAGAGGTCGTCGGCCGCTTGCGACGGCATCGAGACGTAGCGCTTGCCGCTCATTAGATAGGCGAGGAAGAACTGCCGCAGGCCGCGCGACACCAGCGCGCTGTCCTTGCGGCTGAAGCCGGGGTGATGCTTCTCGAGCCGGGCCAAGAGGCCGGCCGGCCACTTGAAGGTGCGGATATATTCTGCGCGCCGCAGCGTCTGCCATTTGCCGAACAGCACGGCGCTACCGACCACCGCGGCAGCCGCCAGGGCGCCGAAAAATGCCGAGGCGGGTGTTATGACCACGATGCCCCCGCCCCTTCCTTCATTTCTTTTTCGGAAAACCGCTTCGCACTTTTCCGGATCATGCCTTAGAAATTCTGCAAGCTCGCAAGCAGCGCGAAGCCGAACAGCGCCAGCGCGCCCAGGATGAAGCCGAGCACGAACGTGCCGACCCCGCCGCGGCGCTTCGGCGCCACCACCGGTACTGGCGGCGGTGCCGGCGGCTCGGCAACCGGAAGCGGCGTTGCCACCATCGCATGCTCGCGCTCGATCATGCGCCGCGCGACATAATCGGTGACCGCATCGACGATCACAGCCACGTCGTGCGATTCGGCGAGCACGATGCGGCCGAACCGCGTGTCCTGCACGAAGCGGTAGATGCGCTTGTCGCGGCCCATCAGCACATGCGCGACGACGTCGATCCACAGCCGCGGCGTCTCGCCTTGGCTGATGCCGCGGTCGAACAGATCGACCTTCTCAGGCACCTGCGCGAACAGCGGATCGAGCGCGTCGTTGAGGATCTCGAGCCGCGCCACCTCGGCATCGCGCAACTCGACCACGACGCCGGTGCGATCGGCCGCCTCGATCCGCGCCCGCCGCAGCGCCTCTCGCAGCGTCGGCCGCATCTCGCGCGCCTCGCTGCCGGTGTTGTGCGGATCGGACATGCCTTACGGCCTCGTGGTGACGGGTTGCCTTACCCATTAACCTATCAGCAACCATGACGTCCGCAAAGCACGTTGGTTCCCAAGCACTTAGGCGGCCACTTATCCCCAGATGAAAGATCCCGGCGCTGTCCCAAAAGCGGTCGACCCCACCCGGATGAACCGGATGGGGCCGCCGTCCTTGGACGTTTCTTAGCTCAGGTAATTTGGTGTCAGGCCGAAACCCGCGACGGCTCCTCGACGATCGAGAAGCGCACGCCGGCCTTGTGGCGGCTCTCTTCCGAGACTTCCTTCCAGCACTCTTCGGCTTCCTTGCGGGTCTTGAACGGACCGCGGACCTGGGCGGAGCCTTCGACGAGCTTGTGGAAGTTCATCGAGCCGAACTCGCCGCCGATCACCCAGAAATTGCTGCTCTTGCTCATCGTCAGTCTCCTCTAAAAAATCCTGCTGCCTCTGCTCAGCCGCCTGAATTCTGATCCCCGCGATCTGCTCGCCGCACCGACATTCTTGACAGAGCATCGCGAAGTGCGTGTCAGGAGATAAACGCGAAAAGGCGAACTTCGTACAGATGCCTTGTTTTTTATTGGTGATGTTATGTAACATATGAACTTGTAATAAATGTCAATTTGTAAATCTTGTCACAAAAACAGGTCAGGAAGGCTGTCATGCCTGGCGAGTCGGGAAAGAAGCTGTTCGTCGGTCCGCGCTTCCGGCGGATCCGCCAGCAATTGGGGCTGTCGCAGACCCAGATCGCCGAGGGGCTCGGCATCTCGCCCTCCTACATCAACCTGATCGAACGCAACCAGCGCCCGGTGACGGCGCAGATCCTGCTGCGGCTGGCCGAGGCCTACGACCTCGATCTGCGCGACCTTGCCACCGCCGACGAGGACCGCTTCTTCGCGGAACTCAACGAGATCTTCTCCGATCCCCTGTTCCGCCAGATCGACCTGCCGAAGCAGGAGCTGCGCGATCTCGCCGAGCTCTGCCCCGGCGTGACGCATGCGCTGCAACGGCTCTACGCCGCCTATACCGAGGCGCGCCGCGGCGAGACGCTGGTGGCGGCCCAGATGGCCGATCGCGAGGGCTCGCAGTTTGACGCCAACCCGATCGAGCGGGTGCGCGACCTGATCGAGGCCAACCGCAACTATTTTCCGGAGCTCGAGACCGCGGCGGAAAATCTGCGCGACGAGCTCAACGTGCCGACCGAAGGCCTGTTCACGGCGCTCGCCACGCGGCTGCGGGAAAAGCATTCGATCGTCACCCGCGTCATGCCGGTCGACGTGATGCGCGAGACGCTGCGCCGTTTCGACCGTCATCGCCGGCAGATCCTGATCTCCGAACTCGTCGACAGTGCCGGCCGCAGCTTGCAGCTCGCGCTGCAGATCGGCTATGTCGAATGCGGCGCCGCGATCGATGCGATCGTCAGTCGCGCCGGCCCGCTCGACGACACCGCGCGCCGGCTCTATCGCATCACGCTCGCCAACTATTTCGCGGCGGCCGCGATGATGCCCTATCAGGCATTTCATTCCGCGGCCGAGGCCTTGAGCTACGACGTCCACGTGCTGGCGCAGCGCTTCAATGCCGGGTTCGAGCAGGTCTGCCACCGCCTCACCACGCTGCAGCGGCCGAACGCGCGCGGCGTGCCGTTCTTCCTGTTGCGGGTCGACAATGCCGGCAACGTGTCGAAGCGGTTTTCCTCCGGCACCTTCCCGTTCTCCAAATTCGGCGGCACCTGCCCGCTCTGGAACGTGCATTCGACCTTCGACATGCCCGACCGCCTGCTGAGCCAGGTGATCGAGCTGCCGGACGGCACGCGCTACTTCTCAATCGCGCAGACGGTGCGGCGGCCGGTGGCGCCCTATCCGCAGCCGCAGCCGCGCTTTGCGATCGGGCTCGGCTGCGAAATCCGTCATGCGGCGAAGCTCGTCTATGCGACCGGCTTGGATCTGGAGAAGGTCGAGGGCACGCCGATCGGCGTCAACTGCCGGCTCTGCGAGCGCGAGAATTGCAGCCAGCGCGCCGAACCGCCGATCACGCGCAGCCTGATCCTGGACGAGACCACGCGGCGGGTGTCGTCGTTCGCGTTCTCGAATGCGCGGGAGTTGTGAGGCGGTGTACCTCTCCCTCGGAGGCGCAAGACTCAATCGACCGCGGCAAAGGCCTTGCACCAGCCGTCCTTGCTGATGGCGCCCTCTACCACCTTGCAGCCGTCGGGCGCGACGAACAGCGTGCACAGGCCGCAGGAGTAGATGCCGTTCGGCGTGTCCTGGTATTCGGCTTGCGGTTTTGTCATCTTGTCGGAGGCCGCGGTGGGTCGCGGCAGAAGTGCCGCGGGAATTCCGGAGATGGCGACGGCGATGAACGCACGTCGCGAACATTCAGACTGTTGTTTGGCCATGGTGTTCACCCCATGCGTCGTCCCGGCGAAAGCCGGGACCCATACTCCGCGGCAGGCATTGTAAACGGGACTCGTCGTTCCGGCATCGCGCAATTCGTGGTTATGGGTCCCTGCTTTGGCAGGGACGACACCGAGGTAGGGAAGCAGTCCAATCCCGTCATCTCTCCACCCGTCATTCCGGGGCGTGCGAAGCACGAGCCCGGAATCCATTGAGCCGCATCACTCGTGGCGAAATGGATTCCGGGCTCTCGCTTCGCTCGCCCTCAGGTGCGCAATTGCGCACCGGGGAATGACGAAGGGCGGTGCCCCCCGGAATGCAGATGCGTAGCCGGCCGCTCAGGGTTTGCGCAGGTTGAGCGAGAAGCGCAGATTCAGCGGCTGCAACATTTCCGGCGGCGGCGCTTCGCCGACATTGCCGCGCTTCAGGATGGTGCGCAGGTCCTCGGTCGCGCCGGCATCATTGAGCGCCGGAAACGCGACGCGCTCGACGGTGCCGTCCGGGTTGAGCCATGCGCGCACCACGAGCGTCGGCGGCGGCCCGTTCTCCTTGCCGGAATGCTCGATGACCCAGTTGCGGAAGCGGTTGGCGACCGTCTCGTCGGCCGCGATCCACTCCTCGAACCGGTATTTGACCAGCTTGGCAAACTGCGCCCATGACGGCGGCGCCTGTTCCGGATTGCGAAAGTTGGCGTCCTGGGCGTGGCCCGGCGCCGGGGACAGGATCAAGAGGCCGAACGAGAGCACGAGCGTGCCCCGCAAGATGAGCATGGTTCTGGACAAGGGTTGACCGCAGACAGCTGACAGGACGACGCGCGAGCATCAACGCTGGCCAGCAACTAGTCGCTCATTGTTGCAGGCATGTGACGCGCGCCGAGATGCTGGCAGCGCGATGCGCGCGGGACGCGGTGCCGCTCAGCTGCGGCCGGTCGTCTTCCTGGAAGCGCACGCCATGCGCGGCAAGGAAGGATTTGGCGTGCACGGCATCGACCGCCAGTACGCGATCGAGCGTGGTCCTGCGGCTCACCACGCCTTCGACGAGGCCGCGGGAATCCAGCACCGGCGCACCGCTGGTGCCGAAGGTGACGTTCGAGCGCAGCACGAGGTGCTCGGGATCGCGCAGCGTGGTATCGACGAACGCATTGGCGAGCGATCCGCCATGCGCGAGCATCGGCTTCAGGCGGTCATAGGCCTCGGCAAACACCATGTCGTTGGCAACCGACGTATTCGCGCGCGGGAAGACCGCCGCGAGACCGAGCGTGCGCGGCACCTTGATCAATGCAATGTCGCTCGCGGCCAGCGCCACCACGCGCGCCGCGACGGCCCGGCCCTCCTTGCTGACGACAATGCGGGCGCAATCCGCCACCGCATGCCGCGCGGTCAGCATATGTCCGAGATCGTCGACAAAGAAGGCGGTGCCGTCGAGCCGCTGGCTGACGGCCGGCGGGCCGGTGACGTCACGCGCCAGCGGCTTCGCCGCTTCGATCTGTCGCGCCGGCTGAAACGGAGAAAATGGCACTTGCGCCATCACCCGCGGCGGCGTGAAGCCAACGAGCGCGCAGCCGATCGCAATACCGCAGGCCAGCCGAACAATGCCGACAGGCAATTTCACGCGCGCCATCGACGCCGCGCTCAAACTCGGAACCAAGTGATGCACTTTGAGAACCCGACCCGCCCTTCAACGTCGCCGCGCAAATCGTTGGCCGGCAACGTTTGTACATACACCGCACTTGAAGGCGGCTGAAGACCCCGCGGACGATGCGGCGCGCAGAACGCTTTCGAACGAACGGCCGTCACGACGATGTATCAAAATGTGAAACGATGACTTTCCATCATTGCCGTTCCAGGACGGCGGCTGCGACCACATCATCTCAGAAGTCACATGGAGGTCTCAGATGAACGAGCATGCCAGCAAGACCAGCGTTCCGCTCTCGGCGGGCGCAGACGCGAGCTGGATCGAAACGCTGCTCATCCGCAACCTCCCGGAGGTTTTCGGTGAAGGCGATCCAGTGCCCCGCAGGGCGGCAATTGAAGAGCTCTACACCGCGGACTGCATGCTCTACGCGCCGCCGGGCATTCTCGTCGGCCGCGACGCGCTCGACAAGTTCGCCGGCGATCTCCGCGCGACGCATCCGCACTTTGTTTATACGCCGCACGGCGCGCCGCAGGCGCTGCACAATTCGGGACGCCTGGCGTGGGGCTCCGGACCGAAAGGCGAAACGCCGGTCTATACCGGCGTGGATTTCATCATCGCGCGGGACGGCAAGATCGCGGCGCTTTACGTGTGTCTGGACTCTCCGCCCTCATGAGCGGCGGCGGCACGGTGCCGCAATCGCCGCGCCGAAGACGCGCTTAACGAGGCGGCGGACGTCATGCGACGGCACAACCGGCCGGGGCTATGCGAGCCAGCATGCGCGCGCGACATCCGCCTGAGCGACTGCCCATCCGTTAACGCGCCCCGGATCTGCGGCGCGCAACGGCCCTCGCCTCCGCGCGGGACACTGCGAAGCGCCGCCGCGCGCGAGTGACAGCGGTCATCAGATCGATCTGTGCCGCGTTTCGTGGTCTGTGCCTGCTAGCTTCCTGGAGGTGAATAAGCAGCCTTGAGCTTGCTCGCGTGCTGACGCACCACCTTGATCTCGTCCTGCGTGAACAGCCGGACCAGCTTCGCATTCTGGATGGCGCCCGACGCCACGACCACGCCGGTGATGGCAGGCGCCACGGTCGGATCCGGCACGTCGAAGATCACCATCACGCCGGGGCCATCGGCCGCCGTGCTGTACATCGAAATCAGCTTGCCGCCGGCCGTCTCGATCAACTTTTTGGCCGCCTCATACCGATTGGTTGTCGGGCTCTCCATGATGTTGTTGATGGAACGCGGCGTGTATTCCCCTGAGAGGCAGAAATGCATGGCAATCCCTCCACTTGGCTGGGAATGAATAAATCAGTCGCCCGGGCGTGACCCAGGCAGAAGGTTTTTCGTACTGAAAATGAGACCGTAAGGCCTGCCGATGGCCATTTGCGCTGCCGCGCATTCTCCGGAATTCGGCGTGACCGGTGGCAGCTCGCCGCGCAATCTACATCAAATGACCGGCAAATGAAATTGCGTTTCGCAACGCCGGAAATAATCGCCCCGTCATCGAACGACCATGAAGGGCAGCCCGCCTGACCTGATGCGCGAGCGAGCGCCGCCGATCGTCTCTGCATCGGACACAGCGCGACGCCGCGATGCGCACGGCAGAACGAATCTCGTGGCGACGAACGTCCTGTGGTAGATGTCACCCGCGCTCATTGCCGAGCGCGTAGCTCGATTGAACAGGGAGTTTTCAGATATGAATTTCCGTGCATTTGGCATTTCAATTGTCGGATTGCTTGCGGCGGTCTCTGCGACGGCGGCTGCGGATTCTCCACCGAGCTATCAAAGCGATCCGGACACCTACAAGGTCATCTTCGAGGATCAGAATTTCCGCGTCATCGCCGCGACATGGAAGAAGGGGACCA
Source organism: Bradyrhizobium sp. USDA 3240 (assembly GCF_054063295.1). Classification (NCBI taxonomy): domain Bacteria; kingdom Pseudomonadati; phylum Pseudomonadota; class Alphaproteobacteria; order Hyphomicrobiales; family Nitrobacteraceae; genus Bradyrhizobium; species Bradyrhizobium sp. USDA 3240. The sequence continues at coordinate 6,471,230 of NZ_JBSSGD010000002.1, read as the reverse complement.
CAGACAAGCCGCATTCGCACCCGGTGCCGTTCGTGGTCTATCCGCTGACCGACTGTACCATTCGCCTGCACAATGCCGACGGCACCACGCGAGACACCCCCAGCAAGGCAGGCACGGCGTTTGCCGGGCCACTCGTGGTGTCTCACACCGCCGAGAACATCAGCAGCGACGACTGCAAGGCGGTCTTCGTCGAGCGCAAATAGCCGAGCCGCCGGCGGCGAAATCTCCGCGATCATCCGTCGGCATTCCAACAGGGCAATGCCGGCGGATCCCGTGACAGATGACCCGCAACGCTGCTCCCAAACTGGACGGCAGCGTCGCGCGTTTGCGGTCGGCTCTGGTCGCAACCGCTCGGAAACAGCGCAATGCGGACCCCGGCGTGCCTTGCAAACAAGGCCGATCTGCCTCAGTCTCCCGCGCCTCCCGTCAAGAACAAGCGAAAGAACACTCATGAAGCATCGCGCGCTCGGCCGCTCCGGCCTCACCGTCCCTCCCCTCTGCTTCGGTTGTAATGTGTTCGGCTGGACGGTGGACGAGGCTGCATCTTTCCGGCTGCTCGACACCGTGCTGGAGCATGGGCTGACATTCCTCGATACGGCCGACGTTTATTCGCGCTGGGTGCCGGGCCATCACGGCGGCGAGTCCGAGACGATCATCGGTAAATGGATGAAGGCGCGCGGCAACCGCAACCGCATCATTCTCGCCACGAAGGTCGGCATGGACATGGGTAACGGCAATGTCGGCCTGAAGCCGGACCACATCGCGCGCGCCGTCGAGGACTCGCTGCGCCGGCTGCAGACCGACCACATCGACCTCTACCAGTCCCACAAGGACGATGAGGCGACGCCGCAGGAAGAGACGCTGGCGGCTTACGACAAACTGATCAAGGCCGGCAAAGTCAGGGCGATCGGCGCCTCGAATTTCTCGGCGGAACGGCTCAAGAGCGCGCTGGATATTTCCAAGGCGAATGGGCTGCCGCGCTATGAGAGCATGCAGCCCGAATACAGCCTAGCGGAGCGGTCGAGCTACGAAGGTGCGCTGCAACGCGTCTGCGTCGAGAACGACGTCGGCGTGATCACGTTCTTCTCGCTCGCTGCGGGATTCCTGACCGGCAAATATCGCTCGGAGAGCGACTTCGCCAAGAGCCCTCGCGGCACGCGCAGCATTCCGAAATACATGAACCCACGTGGCATGCGCATCCTCGCCGGCCTCGACGAGGTCGCCGCAGAGACCCACGCCGAGCCGGCCGCGGTCGCACTCGCCTGGCTGATGGCGAAGCCCGGCATCACCGCACCGATCGCCAGCGCCACCAAGCCCGAGCAGGTCGCAACGCTGGTCGCGGCCGCCAAGCTCGAGCTGAGCAAGGGTCAGGTCGAACGGCTGGACACAGCTAGCGCGTAGCGGCGCAAGCTAGGCCTGCTGGCTCTGGGGGGAGGGCTGGGGTGGGGGCTCTCTCCGCGAGTCGTATCATGGAGATAGCCCCACCCGCCGCAAGCGGGGGAGGCGAAGGAAATGTGCGGCCGTTATTCAGCCTATCTCACCTCGCCCTAGCCCCACGGCCCACGCTGGCCCGAGGCACCGCCCCACGGGCTGCGCGGCGGATAGCTGGCGCCGCCCGGGCGCGGCGCGGTCTGGGTACCGAGCTCGGCGGCGAGCTGCTGCAGCGCGGCGATGCGGTTCGCGGTCGAGGGGTGGGTGGCGAACAGATTGTCGACACCGTGGCCCGACAGCGGGTTAATGATGAACATGTGCGCGGTGGCCGGATTGCGCTCGGCTTCCATGTTCGGCAGCTGATGCGAAGCGTTCTCGATCTTCGCGAGCGCGGACGCCAGCCACATCGGCTGGCCGACGATGCGCGCGCCGAGATTGTCAGCGGCGTATTCGCGGGTGCGGCTGATCGCCATCTGTACCAGCATGGCGCCGAGCGGCGCCAGGATCATCATCGCGATCGAGCCGACGATGCCGGGGCCGTTGTTGTTGCGGTTGCCGCCGAAGAACATGCCGAACTGCGCCAGCATCGAGATCGCGCCGGCGATCGTCGCGGTGATCGTCATGGTCAGCGTGTCGTGATGCTTGATATGCGCAAGCTCGTGCGCGATCACGCCGGCGAGCTCTTCGCGGCTGAGCTGCTGCATCAATCCCGTGGTGACGGCGACCGCCGCATTCTCCGGATTGCGGCCGGTCGCGAATGCGTTCGGCTGCGCCTCGTCCATCACGAACACGCGCGGCATCGGCAGAGCGGCGCGCTGCGCGAGCTCCGCGACGAGATTGTAAAGCTCCGGCGCCGAACGCGCATCGACCTGATGGGCGCCGTACATCGACAGCACCATGCGATCGGAATTCCAGTAGGTGAACAGATTTGTCGCAGCCGCAACGACCAGCGCGATCACAGCGCCAGTGCCGCCGCCGATCAGATAGCCGACGCTCATGAACAGCGCGGTGAGGCCGGCAAGCAGGAGCGCGGTGCGGAAATAATTCATCGTGGTTCCCTCACGGCGAGCGGATGCTGCCACAACTGACGCCGTTGAGGTAGGGATTTTGCCGCGGAAGCCGCAAGGGGAAGGTGTGCGTCGCAGCGACGTGGCGCGGGTTAACGATTGGTCATGTGCAGAGGCAATCGGTAGCCCGCATGAGCGAAGCGACATGCGGGGTAAGACCGGTCCCGTAGGTCGCTGTCGCTCATGCGGGCTACGATCCCGCGCCTACTCGGCCGGCTCCCGCGCGATCACCGCCTCCTGCGCGCGCAGCGCGACCCGCAGCATGCGGGCGAGCTGGGCGCGGCTGTAGGGCTTTGCCAGGAACAGGATGCCCTGCTCGAGCTTACCGTCCTGGTCGATGGCGTCATCGGTGTAGCCCGAGGTGAACAGCACGCGCAGGTCGGGGCGCCGTTTCTGCGCCTCGGTGGCGAGATCGCGTCCGTTAATCGCACCGGGCATGATGACGTCGGTGAACAAGAGATCGACCGGCACGCCGCTGTCGAGCACGGCAAGCGCTTCGCCGCCATTGTTGGCCGAGCGCGTCGTGTAGCCGAGGCTCTCGATCTGGGTCAGCACGTAGGAGCGCACCAGTTTGTCGTCCTCGACCACAAGCACGATCTCCTGCGCGCCGCGCACCTCCGGCTGCCGCCGCTCGGGTGCGGCGGCCGGCGAGAGCACCGCCGCGCGCGGCAGATAGAGCATCACCCTGGTGCCACGGCCGACCTCGCTGTCGAGCGCGATGTGGCCGTTGGACTGCTTGACGAAGCCGTAGACCATGGAAAGCCCGAGGCCGGTGCCCTTGCCGACGTCCTTGGTGGTGAAGAACGGCTCGAACACTTTGGCGAGATCGGCTTCCGCGATGCCTTGGCCGTTGTCGATCAGCGCGATCGCAACATAGTCGCCGGCGGCAAGTCCGTCATGGCCGTGCACGTCTGATGGCTTCAGTTCGGCCGCGCGGGTCTCGATCCGCACCCTGCCGCCCTTCGGCATCGCGTCGCGCGCGTTCAGCGCGAGATTGATGATCGCGGTGACCAGCTGGTTGGAATCGACCAGCGCGCGCGGCAGATCCGGCATCGGCCAAAAATCGATATCGACATGGTCGCCGATGGTCGGCCGCAGCAGGTCGATGGTGTCGACCATCAACGCATTGACATCGACATCGCTCGGCTGCAGCGGCTGCTTGCGCGCGAAGGCCAGCAGATGCCGCGTCAGCGACGCACCGCGCTCGGCGGCGTCGCGGATCAGGCTGGTGATCTCGGTGAGCTGGCGATTGTGGGTGACCGCCTCGGCCAGGATGTCGATGGTGCCGGTGATGACGGTGAGGATATTGTTGAAGTCGTGCGCGATGCCGCCGGTGAGCTGGCCGACCGCTTCCATCTTCTGCGCCTGGCGGATCTTGCTCTCGTTGACTTCGGCCTCGCGGAAACGCTCGAGCAGGAAATCCGAGCGCTGGCGCTGCCGTCCTTCTTCGGCGAGCGCAACATGCGCCTCGCGCAGCTGTTGCTCGGTCGGGATCGCCAGGATTCTCGGGATCAGCGGCCAGAGCAGCACCGCGGTGAAGATCGAGGCGACGGCGGTCAGCGCCTTGACGATGCCTTCGAGCCCGTAGATCGGCACCCACAGCGTGTAGATCGAGAACACATGCGTGAGGCCGCAGGCGAGGATGAACACAGCAAACGGCCAGGCCATCCAGCCGAATTGGAAGTCGCGCCGCTTGGAGACGAGGATCGCCAGCGCAAACGGAATCGAGAAATACGAAGCGGCAATGATCGCGTCTGAAATCACGTGCAGCCAGATCAGCTCCGGCTCCCACAACAGGCAGATGCCGTGTGGCGAAAACGTCGACGAATCCACCAGCCGCTCGAGAAAACTCCACATGGGTCCCTCCGGGCGTGATCGATCCGCCGACACCCCTGCCCGCGAATCACCTGCCGATCATAGCGGCGGCCCTTCAACCTGCCGAAGCCCAATTGGTCTAACACCAGCACCCCCGTTGTTGCCCGGTGTCGCCCTGGTGTATGCAGGATGGGCCTTGATCCCCCTTTCCCAGCCGGTGACATCGATGCCAGCATCTCCCCTCCGCGCCCCGATCATGATCGCAGCGATCGCGGGGGCGCTGGCACTCTCCTCCCTTGCCCTGGCGCAGCAACCGCTGCCCAATCCCGCCGGCCCGGCTCCGGTCAGGGCGCGCCCGACCACCACAGCATCGCCAAGGGCTGCGTCCTGCCACAACGGGCAGAGCTTCGATCGCTTCCTCGCCGAGCTGAAACAGAAGGCGGTCGCCGCCGGCGTCTCGCAGCGGACGATCGCGGAGACAGCGCCCTACCTGGTTTACGACCAGGGCATCGTCAACCGCGACCGCGGCCAGCGCGTGTTCGGGCAGATCTTCACCCAGTTCGCCGGCCGCATGGCTGCGAACTACCGCATGCAGCAGGGCCAGCAATACATCCGGACCTACGCGGCCGCGTTCGCGCGCGCCGAGAAGGAGTATGGCGTGCCGCCGGCGGTGATCGCCGCGTTCTGGGGACTGGAGAGCGATTTCGGCGTCCAGATGGGCAATCTGCCGACGCTGAAATCGCTGGTGTCGCTGGCTTATGATTGCCGCCGCTCGGAGATGTTCCAGGGCGAGACCATCGCGGCGCTGAAGATCATCGAGCGCGGCGACCTGACGCCCGACGAGATGATCGGCTCATGGGCCGGCGAACTCGGCCAGACGCAATTTTTGCCGACGCACTATTTCAACTATGCCGTCGACTATGACGGCGACGGCCATCGCAATCTGCTCGCCAGCGGCCCCGACGTGATCGGCTCGACCGCGAACTACATCGCCAACGGATTGAAGTGGCGGCGCGGCGAGCCGTGGCTGCAGGAGGTGCGCGTGCCGCAGGCCCCGAATTTTCCTTGGGACCAGGCCGACCTCACCGTCAAGCTGCCGCGCTCGAAATGGGCAGCGCTCGGCATCACGCTGACCGACGGCAAGGCGCTGCCGAATGACGAGATGCCGGCCTCGCTGCTGCTGCCGATGGGCCGGATGGGTCCGGCGTTCCTCGCCTACCCGAACTTCGCCGCCTACACCGAGTGGAATAACTCGCTGATCTATTCGACCACGGCCGGCTATCTCGCCGGCCGCATCGCGGGCGCACCGCCGATGCAGCGTCCGCACGCACCGGTCGCGCAGCTGCCGTTCAACGAGATCAAGGAGCTGCAATCGCTGCTCGCGCGCGCCGGCTACGACGTCGGCAAGATCGACGGCGTGCTGGGCCAGGCGAGCCGCAGCGCGGTGAAAGCGATGCAGATGAAATACGGCCTGCCGGCGGATTCCTGGCCGACCGCGGAGCTCTTGGCGCGGATGCGCGGCGGTGGCCGTGCGCAGCCGGCCGCGGATGCAGCGGTGCCGGGGACGCGGTAGGGACGTCGTCGGGCTTTCTGGGTAGCAAGCAGTGCTTTTGAACCGTCACCCTGAGGAGCGCGAAGCGCGCCTCGAAGGGTCGACGGCCACCGACCGGGCCGTGCATCCTTCGAGACGCACTACGCGCCCCTCAGGATGACGGGATTGAGAAGGCACCCCGGGAAACATTTGACCAAGTGTTACAGCCGCCCGCAGTTGTATTCTTCCCCTCGCGGCCCCATGTGCAGCATCGCCGTTCGGCAGATCCGGATTTCATCAAAACAAAGAGCATCCCCATGTCCTTTCATGACGCCGTCGTCCCCGCCTATTTGCAGATCCTCAACAGCCTCACCGGCGAGCTGACCAAGGCCGAGGCGCATTGCGAAGCGAAGAAGATCGCGCCCGAGGTGCTGCTGGGATCGCGGCTCTATCCCGACATGCTGCCGCTGACCAAGCAGGTGCAGCTGGTCTGCGATCACGCCGCACGCGGCTGCGCGCGGCTGACCCATAGCGAGGTGCCGTCGACGCCCGACACCGAGAAGAGCTTCGGTGAACTGAAACAGCGGCTGGCGAAGACGATCGACTATGTGAAGTCGTTCAAGCCGGAGCAGTTCGACGGCGGCGATGCCAAGGACGTCACCTTCCCGATCGGCCCCGATCGCACCATGACCTTGAAGGGCCAGCAGTTCGTCAGCGCCTTCTCGTTCCCGAACTTCTACTTCCACGCCGTCACCGCGCACGGCATCCTGCGCCACAACGGCGTCGAGGTCGGCAAGCGCGATTTCCTCGGCGTGAGCTGACGCGCGTCGCGCGTCATTCCGGGGCGTCCGAAGGACGAACCCGGAATGACGTTGCTGCAATCGAAATTCCCCGCTGCGGGATTTTCGCCTCGCGCGCACAGCCGTGCTACTGCTCCTTGACAACAACAAGACGTCAGGGAGCACGCCATGTCGACCCACGCACCGAAAGCCGTCGATCCGTCCGCCTCGCTGCATGCGGAATCGCTTGGGCTTGCCAAGAACCATGGCCGCCTGGCCGGCCGGCGCATCATCGTGGTCGGTGCCGGACAGCGCACAACCGTTGACGAAGAGCCGCCGATCGGCAACGGCCGCGCGATGAGCGTGCTGTTCGCGCGCGAAGGCGCCTCGGTCGCGTGCCTCGACGTCAATCGGGAGGCCGCCGACAACACCGTCGCGCAGATCACAGGCGAGGGCGGCAAGGCCTTCACCGATGTGGTCGATGTCTCCGACGTCGCGGCGATCGCGCCTGCGGTCGAACGCTGCGCGCAAAAGCTCGGCGGGCTCGACGGGCTGGCGCTGAATGTCGGCATTTCCTCCGGCCTGTCGCTGCCCAAGATGACGGCGGAAGCCTGGGATCGCGACTACGCCGTCAATGTACGCAGCCACATGCTGTTCGCGCAGAAGGCGCTCGAGGTGATGGCGCCGGGCGGCGCGATCATCCTGATCTCCTCGATGGCGAGCCAGCGCGCCGGCGGCCGTAACCCGGCCTATGAATCCTCCAAGGCGGCGCAGATCGCGCTGGGACGGGCGATCGCGCGGGCCGGCGAGGACAAGGGCATTCGCTGCAATGTGATCGCGCCGGGCTTCATGGACACGCCGATGGGCCGAGATGCCAGCCGCAGGCGATCGGATCGCGCCGTGACGGTACCTTTCGGCCGCCAGGGCACCGGCTGGGAGGTCGCCTATACTGCGCTGTTCCTGATTTCGAATGAATCCTCCTATGTGAACGCGCACACGCTGTTCCTCGATGCCGGCCACATGGGCGGAATTGTGCGCGGCTAGCCTGCAAACTGGGCATATCCCGGCCATTGCGCTCGTCGCGGCAATGCACAAATCTCTCCTCATCGATCATTGTCTGGAACCGTTTCACATGAGCCAACCGACCAAACTTCTCGAGCCCTACAAGCTTGGCCCGCTGACGCTGCCGAACCGCTTCGTGATGGCGCCGCTGACGCGCAACCGCGCGGTGCCGCCCGGCATGGTGCCAAGCCCGCTCGCGGTGGATTATTACGGCCAGCGCGCCTCCGCCGGCCTTCTGGTCACCGAAGCGAGCCAGGTCTCGCAGCAGGGCCAGGGCTATCAGGACACGCCTGGCATCTATTCGAAGGAACAGGTCGCGGCCTGGCGCAAGGTCACCGATCGCGTGCATGAGCGCGGCGGCCACATCTTCATCCAGCTCTGGCATGTCGGCCGCATCTCGCATACCTCGCTGCAGCCGAATGGCGGCGCGCCGGTGGCGCCGAGCGCGATCCGCGCCAAGACCAAGACCTTCGTGAACGGCACCTTCGCCGACGTGTCCGAGCCGCGCGCGCTCGAACTGTCGGAAATCCCCGGGATCATCGAGGATTTCAAGCGCGGCACCGCGAATGCGCTGGCGGCCGGTTTCGACGGCGTCGAGATCCATGGCGCCAACGGCTATCTGCTCGACCAGTTCGCCAGGGACGGCACCAACAAGCGCACCGACGCCTATGGCGGCGGAATCGAGAATCGCGCCCAGCTGATGCTGGAAGTCTCGAAGGCGGTCGCCAAGGAGGCCGGCGCTGAGCGTACCGGCATCCGCATCTCGCCGGTGACGCCAGCCAACGATGTCTCCGACAGCAATCCGCAACCACTGTTCGACTACATCGTCGACCAACTCAATGCGCTGAAGCTGACCTATATCCACGTCATCGAGGGCGCGACCGGCGGCCCGCGCGACATCGCGCCGTTCGACTACGCCTCGCTGCGCAAGCGCTTCAAGCAGGCCTATGTCGCCAACAACGGCTACGACTTCGCGCTGGCGGAGAAGGTGCTGGAGGCAGGTGCTGCCGACCTGATCGCGTTCGGCAAGCCGTTCATCTCCAACCCCGATCTGGTCGAGCGACTCAAGGCCGGCGCCCCGCTCAACGACTGGGACAAGGCGACCTTCTACGGCGGCGGCGCCAAGGGCTACACGGATTATCCGACGCTGAAGGCGACCGAAGCGGCGGAGTGACGCGATCCGCTTTCTCAGCATCGTCATTGCGAGCGGAGCGAAGCAATCCATAGAACCGCATACGTAGAAGCATGGATTGCTTCGTCGCTATCGCTCCTCGCAATGACGGAAGACGACAAGGCCGGGATCGCTCCCGGCCCTTATTCGTCATGCCTCCGCGCTCTCGGGGATTTCTACGCCTCGGCAGCCTCACCGCTCTCAACCTCCTCCGCGACCATACGGTCGAGGTTTCGATTGAGCCGCCGCAGCAGGTCGAGTAGGGTTGCGGCTTCGGCTGCGGTAAAACCCGCGAGCGCCTGGTCCTGATTGCGATGCAACGCCCTGCGCGCGGCCGGCAGTTTGGCCTTGGCCGCCTTGGTCAGCGACACAAGCTGGCTGCGGCCGTCGCCCGGCGTCGGCCTTCGCTGCACCAGGCCATCGCGCTCCATCCGCGCCAATATCTGCGCCATCGACGGCTGCTCGACCTTAGCGGCGCGGGCGAGATCGCGCTGTGACATCGCCTTGCCGTCACGCAGCAGATAGATCACGGGCAATTGCCCGATGCTGAAGCCGTGCGGCTTCACGCGCCGCTCGCCGAGCCTGAGGAAGCTGCGCGATGCCATGTTGACCAGCGGCGCCGGACGATCGAACAGGTCCCAGTCGGTCACGATCCCACCATTTACATAGGCCCCTATTTATAATAGATCGGTACCTATGTATCCTGTTGTCAGCGTGGTGTAAATGAGTTCAAATCCCATTCGCATTGCTATCGTCGGCGCCGGCCCCGGCGGCCTGACGCTCGCTCGCCTGCTGCATGTTGCCGGGATCAAGACCAGCCTGTTCGAACGCGAAAGCTCGGCAACCGAGCGGCCGCAGGGCGGAACGCTCGACCTGCACACCGAGAGCGGCCAGCTCGCGCTGGCGCGCGCCGGGCTCACCGACGGCTTCCTGCGCATCGCACGTTACGAAGATCAGGGCAGCCGGCTCTACGCCAGCGATGGCCGGCTGCTGCTCGGGGATGACGATATGACCGGCGACCGTCCGGAGGTCGACCGTACGGCGCTGCGCGACCTGCTGCTGCAATCGCTGCCGCCGGATACCATAGCCTGGGGCTGCGGCCTGCGCGAGGTCGCGCTGCGCGATGACGGCCAGTACGATCTCGTCTTCGACGGTGCACGCGAAGGGCCGTTCGATCTCGTGGTCGGCGCCGACGGCGCCTGGTCCCGGGTGCGGCCGCTGGTGTCGCGCTATCAGCCGCAATACAGCGGGTTGACCTTCATCGAGTTCGGCATCGACGATGTCGACACGCAGCACCCTGCTTTGTCGGAGTTGGTCGGCCGCGGCAAGATGGGCGCCGAGAGCGCCGGGCCGCAGCCTGATGGTCCTGCGCAACGGCAATGCGCATCTGCGCGGCTATGCGATCTTCCGCGTGCCCGTCGAATGGGCCGAGCGGCGGTTCGACGTCACCTCGCCATCCGCGATGCGTCACGCGCTGCTCGGCGAATTCGCCGGATGGGCCGATGCCCTGCTCGACCTGCTCCGCGCCAGCAACGATCAATTCGCACTGCGGCCGATCCACGCGCTGCCGGTCGGGCATCATTGGACCAACCGCCCAGGCATCACCCTGCTCGGCGATGCCGCGCATCTGATGTCGCCGTTCGGCGGTGAAGGCGTCAACGCCGCGATGCTGGATGCGGTGGAGTTGGCGGCGCATCTGGTGGGCTCAAAGGATTGGCGCGAGGCCGTTCGCACCTACGAGACCGGGATGTTCGTGCGCGTCGCCCAGCCCGCGGGCGAGGCTGCCGAAGCCGCCGCTACCGAGCTGTCGCATGTCAGCCAGGAACTGACGCTGGCGCACCACCAGGCGTACATGCAAATGCGCGCGGCAGCCGGCGAGTCCGCGACGCGGTAAGCGCTGGTCATGATCTCCGGCGCCGCATAGCATGGACCGCATCGAGCAAGCCTGAACACGGTCGCGCACGGGAATGAGCAAGGACAACGCCGAGGATATCGTTCGACGCGCCACTGTCGCGTTCAATGGCGGCCGGCATGGCGAGGCGATCGAGCTCTGCGAGCGCGGCCTTGCGCGCCAGCCGGGCGAGCCGATGCTGAGTCATTTGCTCGCCGCCGTGCTGTTCGCCAAAGGCGAGATCGCACCGGCCCGCAGGCATGTCGAGACCAGCCTGGCGCGGCGCCCCGACAATGCCGCGGCGCGGCTGCTCGCGGCGCGCCTCGCCCGCAGCGGCGGCGAATTCGATGCGGCGTTGACGCATCTCGACCGTGCCATCGCGCTCAAGCCGCAACGCGAGGCCTTCGTCGAGAAGGCGCGCACGCTGGAGCTGGCCGGCCGCAAGGCGCAGGCCCGCGAGGCCTGGGAGGCGATCCTCAAGGCCATCCCCAAGCATCAGGAAGCCAATGCAAGACTTGGCCGGCTGGCTTGGGAGGCTGGTAACCTCGCCGGTGCGGTGAGCCTGCTCGAGCGCGCCGTTGCGAGCGCCGCGCCGGCCTCGGCGTGGTTCGATCTCGGCGTCGCAAGGCAGGATCTGCGCGATCACGACGGCGCCGCACGCGCCTATCGCAAAGCGATCGAGATCAAGCCGGACTACGCCGAAGCGGCGCTCAATCTGGGGATCACGCTGCAGGAGAGCGGCGAGCCCGACGCCGCGATGCATGCCTTCGCGCGCGCCTATGCCTTGCGTCCGCAATTGTTCGGATCGATCGCGATGGCGTTGACCTCGGCCCCGCACGGCCGGCTGTGGCTCGATGAGCGCGCGCTGCGTGCGGCCTTAGGTGACTAGCCGGCCGCGCTTGGCGCGGAAATGCTTGCGATAGACATTGGGTGCGGCCAGCACCTCGCCGACGACCTTGGAATAGGCTGCGCGGTGCGCATCGTCGAAGGCCTCGAACACCAGTTCGGGCGTCGCGCGCGGCACGGCGAAGCATTGCACGACCGGCGTCCCCTTCGGCAATACGCCCTCGAAATCCGGTTGGATCCAGACCGCCGGGAAATTGATGCCGCCGTCGTGAAACCGGTCGGCGTCGACCAGCCCCGAGATCACCCGGAACGGCAGGTCGTCGCGATTGACCGGATGCGTCGCGAACAGCGACCAGCCCGGCTCGAGCTCGATGGTCCAGAAACTGTTGAATTTCAGCGCAGCCTGCCCGTTGGCAAACGGCGCACCGGCGAATTGCGCGACGGGATGAAAGCTGAGCGGTGCACGCGGATGGCCCTGCGTTGCGGGCTCCGGAACGTCCCAGTCCCAGGCGAAGGCGCCACGCTCGACCCTGACATCGCAGGGCAGCGGGATCATGACCCCGTGGGCCATCGCATCGACAAAGGGCGGGCATTGCTTGACCGTGCGGATCTCGCGGTCGTGGATGTCGGAATGCGCCTTCGCCGGCATTGCGCGCAGCCAATCGGGCAACGCGCTGCGGGCCGGGGACGGCCGCGGCAGATGATCGGCAAGCCGCGGATCGCAACGAAAAGTCATGCGCATGACGAAACTCCCCGATCATGATGCGATGACAACAAGACGCATGATGACCTCATCGCGTCATTTGAGCACAATCCTGAACCGGTCTCCACAGCCACAGATCCAGCAAAAAAGGCCGGGATTGCTCCCGGCCTTTTGCAGTTTGCGGATGGCGTGGGCTGGTACGCCTTGCCGCCTTACTTAGCTTCGGCGCGTTTCGGCGGGCTCGCCGGCCACGACTTGATCAGCGTGTCGTAGTCGATCGTTTCGCCCTTCGGCTTCTCGTTCGCGAGCTTGCGCTGCGGAGCGATGGTGCCGTCCTTCTCGGCCTTCTTGTACCAGTACTCAGCGGTTTCCTTCTTGTTCAGCTTCGGTCCGCAGGCACCCTGCACACCGGACTTCTCAAGACGCTCCATCACCGAATCCTGGGCCGCGGCGAGCGCGTCCATCGCAGCTTGCGGCGTCTTCGCACCGGACGACGCATCGCCGATGTTCTGCCACCAGAGCTGAGCGAGCTTCGGATAGTCGGGCACGTTGTTGCCGGTCGGGGTCCACTGCACGCGCGCGGGCGAGCGGTAGAACTCGATCAGGCCGCCGAGCTTCGGCGCACGCTCGGTGAACGACTTGTCCCAGATGTCGGATTCACGGATGAAGGTGAGACCGACTTGGCTCTTCTTCAGGCTCGTCGTCTTGGAGACGATGAACTGCAGGTAGAGCCAAGCCGCCTTGCGGCGATCAACCGGGGTCGACTTCAGCAGCGTGGCCGAACCCACGTCTTGGTAGCCGAGCTTCATGCCGTCCTTCCAGTACGAACCGTGCGGCGACGGAGCCATACGCCACTTCGGCGTACCGTCCGCGTTCATCACGGCAATCCCCGGCTTCACCATGTCGGCGGTGAAGGCGGTGTACCAGAAGATCTGCTGGGCGATGTTGCCCTGCGAAGGCACCGGGCCCGACTCGGAGAAGGTCATGCCCTGCGCTTGCGGCGGAGCATACTTCTTCATCCAGTCGAGATACTTGACGATCGAGTAGACCGATGCCGGGCCGTTGACGTCGCCGCCACGCTCGACCGACGAGCCGACCGGACGGCAGCCTTCCATGCGGATGCCCCATTCGTCGACCGGCAGGCCGTTCGGGAGGCCCTTGTCGCCGTTGCCGGCCATCGACAGCCAGGCGTCGGTGAAACGCCAGCCGAGCGAGGGGTCCTTCTTGCCATAGTCCATATGGCCGTAGACCTTGACGCCGTTGATCTCCTTGACGTCGTTGGTGAAGAACTCGGCGATATCCTCATAGGCCGACCAGTTCACCGGCACGCCGAGATCGTAGCCGTACTTGGCCTTGAACTTGGCCTTGTATTCCGGGTTGGTGAACCAGTCGTAGCGGAACCAGTAGAGGTTCGCGAACTGCTGGTCGGGCAGCTGATAGAGGTGGCCGTTCGGTGCCGTCGTGAACGACTTGCCGATGAAGTCGTCGATGTCGAGCATCGGATCGGTGACGTCCTTGGCTTCGCCCTTCATCCAATCGGTCAGGTCGACGGCCTGGCCGTAACGGAAGTGGGTGCCGATGAAGTCGGAGTCGTTGATCCAGCCGTCATAGACGTTCTTGCCGGACTGCATCTGGGTCTGGATCTTCTCGACGACGTCACCTTCCTGGATGATGTCGTGCTTGACCTTGATGCCGGTGATCTCCTCGAACGCCTTGGCGAGCGTGCGGGATTCATATTCGTGCACCGTCAGGGTCTCGGAGACGACGTTGATCTCCATGCCCTTGAAGGGGGCAGCGGCCTTGATGAACCACTGCATCTCCTTCATCTGGTCGTCCTTGGAGAGGGTCGACGGCTGGAATTCGCTGTCGATCCACTTCTTCGCGGCCGCCTCGTCGGCGCGGGCCGGCGCGACAAGAGTGACCGATGCTGCGACGAGCGCGACCGCGCTGGTCATCGTCAAAAGCTTATCTCTAGTCATTGGTAAATGTCGCATTAGATTCCTCCGGTTGCAGCGACTAAATCAGGCCCGGGTAGACCCCGGATCTGCTCTTTTTCGCGTTCTTCAGACGGTGCGAAAGATCACCACGGCTGAAAGAAGCGAAATTACCGTTCCGAGCCACAGGCTCGAAATCTCGACGCCCTCCCCGATCGGCAGGGTGAAAATCGGATCGGTGCCGACGAGGCCGATCCACAGCAAATGGATCACCGCCGCCAGCACCAGCGAGACGAACAGACGGTCGCCGCGCGTGGTCGGAATGCGCAGCACGCCGACCCGCTCGGCTTCCGGATAGGCGATCCCGAGCCAGGTCATCATCCCGAGCGTAGAGGCAAGCAGCACGAAGAAGACCGCGGTGGGCCAGGTCCATGCCATCCATGCGATGCTGTCCATGAGCGCCTCCTAGACCCGGCCGAGCGCGAAGCCGCGCGCGATGTAATTGCGGACGAACCAGATCACGAGTGCTCCGGGGATGATGGTGAGCACGCCGGCCGCGGCAAGCAGACCCCAATCCATGCCGGCAGCCGAGACCGTGCGCGTCATGATCGCTGCGATCGGCTTGGCCTGCACCGAGGTCAGCGTGCGCGCCAGCAGCAGCTCGACCCATGAGAACATGAAGCAGAAGAACGCGGCGACGCCGATGCCGCTCGCGATCAGCGGCACCAGGATCTTGATGAAGAAACGCGGGAACGAATAGCCGTCGAGGAAGGCGGTTTCGTCGATCTCGCGCGGCACGCCGGAGACGAAGCCTTCGAGGATCCACACCGCCAGCGGCACGTTGAAGATGCAGTGCGCGAGCGCGACCGCCCACGGCGTATCGAACAGGCCGATCGCCGAATACAGGTTGAAGAACGGCAGCGCGTAGACCGCCGCCGGCGCCATGCGGTTGGACAGCAGCCAGAAGAACAAATGCTTGTCGCCGAGGAAACGGTAGCGCGAGAACGCATACGCCGCCGGCAGCGCCACCGCGATCGAGATCACGGTGTTGATGACGACATATTCCAGCGAGTTGATGTAGCCGGAATACCAGCTCTCGTCGGTGAAGATGCGCCGGTAGTGCTGCAGCGTCGGCGTATGCGGCCACAGCGTCATCGTCGAGACGATCTCGGCGTTGGTCTTGAAGCTCATGTTGACGAGCCAGTAGATCGGCAACAGCAGGAAGATCAGGAACAGCGCCATGATCAGGCGGCGGCCAGGGATCGAATGCATCACGCCGCTCCTTGCTTGACCGGGCGCTCGGAGCCGGCATTGGTCATCACGGTGTAGAACACCCAGCACACGATCAGGATGATCAAATTGTAGACCAGCGACAGCGCCGCGGCCTTGCCGAGGTCGAACTGGCCGAGCGCGATCTTGACGAGCTCGATCGAGACGAAGGTCGTCGAGTTGCCGGGACCGCCGCCGGTGACCACGAACGGCTCTGTGTAGATCATGAACGAGTCCATGAAGCGCAGCAGCACCGCGATCAGCAGCACGCGGTTCATCTTCGGCAGCTGGATCGCCTTGAACACCGCCCAGCGCGAGGCGCCGTCGATCTGCGCCGCCTGGTAATAGGCGTCGGGGATCGACTTCAGGCCGGCGTAGCAGAGCAGCGCGACGAGGCTGGTCCAGTGCCAGACGTCCATCACGATGACCGTGACCCAGGCGTCGACCTCGTTGGAGACATAGTTGTAGTTGAGGCCGAGGTGGTTCAGGACATAGCCGAGCAGGCCGATATCCGGCCGGCCGAAGATCTGCCAGATGGTGCCGACCACATTCCATGGAATCAGCAGCGGCAGCGCGAGGATGACGAGGCAGGCCGCGACGCTCCAGCCCTCGCGCGGCATCGACAGCGCGACGACGATGCCGAGCGGCACCTCGATCGCAAGGATCACGGCGGAGAAGAACAGGTTGCGGCCGAGCGAGGCCAGGAAGCGGCCGCCGAGATCGGTCGAGGGATCGAGCAGCTCCTTGAACCAGCCGACGCCGTTCCAGAAGAACTGGTTGTTGCCGAAGGTGTCCTGCATCGAATAGTTCACGACGGTCATCAGCGGCAGCACCGCCGAGAACGCGACCACCAGGAACACCGGCAGCACCAGGAACCAGGCTTTTTGGTTGATGGTCTTGTCCATCAGGCGACCCCTTCGACCAAATGGCTGTCGGCATAGACGTGGACGTTGGCGGGATTGAAGATCAGGCCGGCGGTATCGCCGGAGATCGAGAAGCCCGGCGGCACGCGCGCCGCGAGTTTGGTGTTGCCGACGCGGACGCGGGCGAACTGGATGCGGCCGAGATCGTCAATCCGCTCGATGGTGGCCGACAGCAGCCCCGACGCGGGCGCCGCGACATCGACAAATTCAGGCCGCACGCCGATCTCGATCTTCTTGCCGGCCGGCAGCACACCATAGTTTCGATGCAGGCCGATGACATGACCGTCGATCCGCGCCTCGTGGCCCGAGACCTCGGCAGGCACGATGTTCATGCCGGGCGAGCCGATGAAATAACCGACGAAGGTGTGCGCCGGCTTGTCGAACAGTTCGGCCGGCGTGCCGCTCTGGACCACGCGGCCGTCGTGCATGACGACGACGGTATCGGCAAAGGTCAGCGCCTCGGTCTGGTCGTGGGTGACGTAGATCATCGTGAGGTCGAGCTCGCGATGCAGCGCCTTCAGCTTGGAGCGCAGCTGCCATTTCAGCTCGGGATCGATCACCGTCAGCGGCTCGTCGAACAGCACGGCGGCGACGTCGGAGCGAACCAGGCCGCGCCCGAGCGAGATCTTCTGCTTGGCGTCAGCGGTGAGCCGCGTCGCCTTGCGGTTGAGGTATGGCGTGAGGTCAAGCAAATCGGCGATCTGCCTGACCCGGGCATCGACCTCGGCCTTGGCGACGCCACGGTTCTTGAGCGGGAAGGCCAGGTTCTGGCCGACCGTCATGGTGTCGTAGATGACAGGAAACTGGAACACCTGCGCGATGTTGCGCTTCTGGGTCGACAGCGGCGTGATGTCCTGGCCGTCGAACAGGATCTTGCCGCGCGACGGCGTCACGATCCCGGAAATCAGGTTGAGCAGCGTGGTCTTGCCGCAGCCGGAGGGCCCGAGCAGCGCATACGCGCCGCCCTGCCGCCAGGTCATCGTCACCGGCTTCAGCGCAAAGGATTCCAGCGGCGCGTCGTTGCCGCTGTAGGATTGCGCGAGATCGACGAGGTCAATGCGAGCCATCGGGCATCTCCCTCAATTGCTCTTGCGGGCTGACGCGCTTGCTGCAAGCGAACTGCCATACAGTTCGCTTGCGAACGCGGTCGCGGGCGACGCGACCAGGCGGTCAGCGGCGTCAAACACAAAGATGTTTTCGGGATCGATCGCGGCTTCGAGCACCTGCCCGGGTTCATATTCGTGCACGCCGTGAAGCACTGCGACCCAATTCGAGCCATGGACATGGACGTGCACGAAGCTCTCCGACCCGGTGATCTCGGTCACCGTCACGGTGGCGGAGAATTTGTGGCGGCCGGGCACGACGCTCCCGACCTCGAGCTGATGCGCACGGAAGCCGATCTTGTACGTGCCGTCAGACAGATTGGCGTACAGCCCGGCCGCGGGCGCCTGCTCGCCGCCGGCATAGATCACCCGGTCGTCCTTCTTCTCGATGCCGATGATGTTGAGCGGCGGATCGGAGAACACCTGCGCGACCCGCAGCGTGTCGGGATGGCGGTAGACCTTCGGCGTTGCGCCGGTCTGCAGCGCCTGGCCTTCCCACATGCACACCGTGTCGCCGCCGAGCAGCAGCGCCTCCGACGGTTCGGTGGTGGCATAGACGAAGATCGCACCCGATGCCTCAAAGATCCGCGGCAGCTCGGCACGCAGCTCCTCGCGCAGCTTGTAGTCGAGATTGGCGAGCGGCTCGTCGAGCAGCACGAGGTCGGCGCCCTTGACCAGCGCGCGCGCAATTGCGGTGCGCTGTTGCTGACCGCCGGAGAGCTGCAGCGGCGTGCGCTTCAGATAGGGCTCGAGCCGCAACAGACTGGCCGCCTCCGCCACCCGCTGCTCGATCTCGGCCTTCGGCTTGCCCTGCACCCGCAGCGGCGAGGCGATGTTCTCGTAGACCGTCAGCGAGGGATAGTTGATGAACTGCTGATAGACCATCGCCACCGAGCGCTGCCGCACGTCGGCGCCGGTGACGTCCTTGCCGTCGACCAGCACGCGGCCGGTGGTCGGCTTGTCGAGGCCGGCGAGCAGCCGCATGATCGAGGTCTTGCCCGACAGCGTCGGCCCGAGCAGCACGCTGAGCGTGCCACGCTCCAGCGTCAGCGAAACGTCGCGGATGGTCTGGATGCCATCCACGGTTCGCGTGACATTCTGCAGTGTAACGCTCATGCCCGTCCTCCCGCTTCGCGGAGGGGACGTTCACCGGACACGCGGTTGGCGACCATCCACTCGTCGAGCGCGGCGATTTCACCCGCCGTCATCCGCAAGCCCAGCTTGGATCGTCGCCAGACGACATCTTCCGCGGTCCGCGCCCATTCGTTCGCCATCAGGTACCGGACTTCACTCTCCGTCAAGGTGGCGCCGAAGGAGCGGCCGAGATCATCAGCCGTTGCCGCATTGCCCAGGACCTTGCTGGCGCGTGTGCCATAGGCATGTGCGAGACGGTTGGCGTGGGACTGCGCGAGGAACGGATGGTTGCGAACCAGCTCGGCGCTCAGCGCCGCGACCGCGGAGACATCCATGTCGCCGCCGGGCAGCGGCGCCTTGCCGGTCCAGCCTTCCTGCGCTTTCGCACCGCGCAGATAGGGCGACAGCCGCTCCAGCGCCTCTTCGGAGAGGCGGCGATAGGTGGTGATCTTGCCGCCATAGATCGACAGTAGCGGCGCACCGCCGGGCGTATCGAGCTCGAACACGTAGTCGCGGGTCGCGGCCTTGGCTTCGCTCGCACCGTCGTCATAGAGCGGACGCACGCCGGAGTAATTCCAGACCACGTCCTCGGGCTTCACCGGCTTGGCAAGGTATTCGCTGGCGGAGGCGCAGAGATACTCGATCTCCTCGCGCGTCGCCTTCACCTTGGCCGGATCGCCGTCATAGTCGCGATCGGTGGTGCCGATCAGCGAGAAATCGTTCTGGTAGGGAATGACGAAGATGATGCGGCCGTCGGCATTCTGGAAGATGTAGGCGCGGTCGTGGTCGTAGAGTTTCGGCACCACGATATGCGAGCCCTGCACCAGCCGCACCTTGGCCCGCGCGTCGACGCCGGCGCCGGTGGCCAGCACCTGCTCGACCCAGGGACCGCCGGCGTTGACCAGCACGCGCGCCTTGATGGTGTCGCGCGCGCCGGTGGCGCCGTCCTCGACCGTGACGTGCCAGACGCCGTCGATCTGCCTGATCTCGACCGCGCGGGTGCGCGTGCGAATCTCAGCGCCGCGATCGGCGGCATCGCGTGCAGTCAGCGCCACCAGCCGCGCGTCGTCGACGAAGCAATCGGAATATTCGAAGCCCTTGGTGTAACGGCCGGGGATCAGCGGCTTGCCGACCACGTCGCGAGTCAGATCGAGCGAGCGCGTCGCGGGCAACAGGTGCCGGCCGCCGATATGATCGTAGAGGAAGAGGCCGAGCCGCAGCAGCCAGGCCGGGCGCAGGCCCGAATGGTGCGGCAAAACGAAACGCAGCGGACGAATGATATGCGGCGCGATCTGCCAGAGGATCTCGCGCTCGATCAGCGCCTCGCGCACCAGACGAAACTCGTAATACTCGAGATAGCGCAGGCCGCCATGCACGAGCTTGGTCGACCAGGACGACGTGCCGCTGGCCAAATCATTCATTTCACAGAGGAAAACAGAATTGCCCCGGCCCGCCGCATCGCGCGCGATGCCGCAGCCATTAACGCCGCCTCCAATGATGGCGAGGTCGTAAATTCGGTCCAAAGAACGCTTCCCCCGGCAACCGTTTTCGCTTTGACGGTTTTACTTTCGGATTGGAGTAGATCACAACCGAAAACGAAAGCAAAGTGAAAATAGGGAACTTTTGCTGGGGATTTTTTGGGCGGATTGATCGTGGCGGGGGCAGCGGGTTCGCTAATTTGTCGCCATCACGCCGAACTCTCCTGCTGAACCCGTCACCCTGGGGAGCGAGTAGCGCGTCTCGAAGGGTCGACGGCCACCAGCAGGGCCGTCGACCCTTCGAGGCTCGCTCCGCTCGCACCTCAGGGTGACGGGGAGAGAGCTGTGCGTGCGGCTTCGCCGCGTTCAGCTGTCATGCCCCGCTTCAGCGGGGCATCCAGTACGCCGCGGCGTCGCGGCTCAAGCGCGAACGTCTCTGGAGTACTGGATCGCCCGGTCCCGTCTACGCCAAGGCTTCGACGAGGCTTTCGCTCTCAGGCGCGCCGAAGCTTTAGCGGAGGCGGCGAGCCGGGCGACGACAGCGAGAGAATGCGAATTACGCGCTGCGCAGCGTCGCGGGTGCGGCTTCGGCGCCGTTGTCATCGATATCGACCGCCGGCTTGTCCATCGCGACGACAACCTCGATGCCGCGGCTGTGGCAGATGTTGGCGAGGCCCGCGGGCAACGGCGAATCGGTGACGAAGGTCTGGATCTGGCTCATATGTGCGATCCGCACCGGCGCGCTGCGGCGGAGCTTGGTCGCGTCCGACACCAGCATCACGTTACGCGCGTTGGCGATGATCGCCTGCGCCACCTGCACCTCGCGATAGTCGAAGTCGAGCAGCGCGCCCTCCTCGTCGATCGCCGACGCGCCGATGATCGCATAATCGACCTTGAACTGGCCGATCAGCTGCGTTGCGGTCGAGCCGACCACGGCGCCGTCGGCGCGGCGCACCGTGCCGCCGGCCACCACCACCTCGATGCGCGGATGACGGTACAGCAGCATCGCGACGTTGAGGTTGTTGGTGATGACCAAGAGGTCCTCATGCGAGGTCAGCGCGCTCGCGACCTCTTCCGTCGTGGTGCCGATATTGATGAACAGCGAGCAGCCGTTCGGAATCCGCGCGGCCGCGGCGGCGCCAATCGCCTTCTTCTCCTCGGCGGCGACGAAGCGGCGCGCCTCATAGGCGAGGTTCTCGACGCCCGAGGCGATGATCGCGCCGCCATGGATGCGGGTCAGCGACCGCTCGTCGCAGAGATCGTTGAGGTCCTTGCGGATGGTCTGCGCCGACACCTCGAACCGCTTGGCAAGGTCCTCGACCATGACCCGGCCGAATGCGCGTGCGATGTTGAGGATTTCAGTCTGGCGATGGGAGAGTCCGGCCACGGCGGCCCCCTTGAAACGGCGAGTCGCCTATGGTGCGACCGATCGGCATGGAGGTCAACGAGCAAGCATTGCCGGGGTTAAGAACTGCGCTGCAGCATTGCGGAGGCGGCACGCTTCGGCACCTTTCTCACCACCCCATCGCCGACGCGACCAGGCTGGTCAAATCCGGATCGTCGAATGCCGCCGCGCTGGCGACCGCACCAGCCGCGAGCAGATCGGCATGACCGAGCCCAGTTCGCATCCCGATCGTCGCGATGCCAGCCGCCGTCGCGGACTGGATGCCGGAGCGCGAATCCTCGAACGCGAGCGAAGCCTGTGCCTGCGCGCCCGCGAGGCGCAGCCCCTCGAGATACGGCAATGGATGCGGCTTGCCGTGCGCCAATTCATCGCCGATCACGAGCGCCTTGAAACGGTGCGCGATGCCCAGTCCCGCGAGCAGCAGTTCGGCATTCGCGCGCGGCGCGTTGGTCACCGCCACCATCGGCACGCCGGCGCGATCGGCCGCCTCGAGCAGCGCCATCAAGCCCGGCACCGGCACGATCTGGCCGGAGACCAATTCGCGGAAGATCCGCTCCTTCTCGCCGAGGATGCTGGCGCGGCGGTCGACCGGCTCGTGGGCGAGGAAGCGCTCGCCGATCGACGCATTGGAGAAGCCTTGCAGCTCCTTGCCGAAGCGCGCGTGATCGAAGCTGTGTCCATGGGGACCGAGCACCTGGTTGAACGCCGCCAGATGCAGCGGATCGGTGTCGGCAAGCGTGCCGTCGATATCGAACAGCAGTGCTTTGTTTTGTGTCTGCGACGCGCGGCCTTGTGTCTGCGACATCCGAAAAACATTTCCGTGAGTTCGGATGCATCAATACAGACTCTCGCGGCGCGCGCAAATGACGCGCCGCCTGCCTCCATATCAGGAGGCCAGCTGCAGATCTTGCCCAGTGACAAGCCGTCGCGCGGCGCGCTCGGCCTCGCGTGCATTGCGGAAAATCTGGCCTTCGAGGGCGTGGAAGCGGTGCGAGGCTGCAAAAAACGCGTAACCACCGCTATCGCGCACCACAATACCCGCGGTCTGTGAACTCACTTCGATGACGTAGCAGTCAGACATTGTCGGCCTCGGTTGATTCCGGGCCGACAACGGCATCACCGTCTGTTTGTTCCTTGATTTGTTTGCGACACGAAGCGCCGGCTTTGCAATCGAGCCGCGCTCCTGTCTCAGTTTCGACGTGTTCTCCCTCGCGCCGAATCAGCAGCGCCTTCGCGCGGAAAACCTCAGGTCGAGATCGTCGCACCATCGCGCTGGATCGGCTGCGGATGGCCTTGCTCGTCGATCGAGACGTAGGTGAAATTGCCGTCGGTGACGAGGATCGACTGCTGCTCACGGCGGCGCAGCACCCAGGCTTCGAGATGCACCGTGATCGAGGTGCGGCCAACGCGCACGAGATTGGCGTGCACCGAGACGAGATCGCCGACATAGACTGCCTTGCGGAAATTCATCGCCTCGATCGCGACCGTCACGGTGCGGGACTTCGCGAGCTTGGAGGCGAACACGCCGCCGCCGACGTCCATCTGGCTGAGCAGCCAGCCGCCGAAGATGTCGCCATTGGCATTGGTGTCGGCCGGCATCGCCAGCGTGCGGATGCAGAGATCGCCCTGTGGCTCGTTGCCGCTGATCGGCGGCGCGTGAACGTGCGTTTCGGGCGCTTGGGTGTCGGTCACTTGAAGGTCTCCCAGCCTGCATCGGGTGCGAAACGATCGCCGAACTTCTGCGCCAGCGCGCGCAGCGCGGATACGACGCTGTCGACGCCGCGCGTGCGCGCGTAGTTGAGTGGACCGCCGCGGAACGGAGCATAGCCGGTGCCGAAGATCATCGCGCCGTCGACCATATCGGGGTCGTCGACGATGCCTTCGCGCAGGGCGGCGACGCAGACATTGGAGATCGGGAGCACCAGGCGGTCGATCATCTCGTCGCTCACTTTCGGTCCGGTCTCCGGCAACGGCGCTTTCTCCGCCTTGCCGTCCTTCCAAATGTAGAAGCCCTTGCCGGTCTTGCGGCCGAGTTCACCCTTGGCGACCTTCTCGCGCAGCCATGCCGGCGTCGGCGGCAGGGTGTCGCCGAACTTCGAGCGCAGCATGTCGCCGACATCGAGGCAGATATCAAGGCCGACCTGGTCGGCGAGCTCGATCGGCCCCATCGGCATGCCGAACTCGACGGCGGCCGCGTCGATCAGGCGCTGATCGGTCTTCTCGTCCAGCATCATCATCGCTTCCAGCATGTAGGGCGTCAGCGCGCGGTTGACGAGGAAGCCCGGCGAGCTCTTCACCGGCAGCGGCAGACGATCGATGGCGCCGACAAAGGCGAGCGCTTCCTTGAGCATCGCGGCATCGGTGCCGTCATGGCTGACGACCTCGACGAGTTGCAGCCGCGACACCGGATTGAAGAAGTGCAGGCCGAGCAGCCGCTCCGGCCGTGCCAGCGTGGTGCGCAGATCCTGCAACGGGATGCTCGACGTATTGGTGGCGAGGATCGCGCCCTGCTTCAGCTTCGGCTCGAGGCCGGCATAGACCTTCTGCTTCAACTCGAGCTTTTCCGGCACCGCCTCGATGATCAGATCGGCGTTGCGGACGCCCTCGCCGTCCATGTCGGGGATCAGCCGGTCGAGCGCATCGCGCTGGTCGATCTTCCTGCGCATGATCTTGCCGAACAGATCCGCAGCGCGCTTCATTGCGCCCGCGATCGGCTCGGCTTTCATGTCGGCCAGCGTGACGCGCATGTCCTGGTTGGCGCACCAGGCCGCGATGTCGCCGCCCATCGCGCCGGCGCCGATGACATGCACGTGCTGCACCTTGTTGCCGGGGCCTGCCGCCTTCTTCATCTGTTCGCGCAGGAAGAACACGCGGATCAGATTCTGCGCCGTCGGCGTCACCATCAGATTGGCGAACGACGTCTTCTCGGCGTTCAGCATTCCCGAGCGGTTGCCGGCATGCTTCTCCCAGAGATCGATCAGCGCGTAGGGGGCGGGATAGTGCGCGCGCGGCGCGGCCTTCTCGGCCTCGCTGCGCATCCGCGAGGCGAGCAAGCCCCGCGCCGGCGCGAGATTGAGGATCGAGTTGAGCACGCCCGGCTTGGCGCGCTTCAGCCGGCCGAACACCGCGTCCTTCACGGCGTTGCGGACGTGGCGCTCTTGCGTCACGGCATCGACCAAGCCGAGCGATTTGGCGCGGCGCGCGTCGATCGTCTTGCCGGTCAACATCAAGGTCATCGCCTGCATCGGGTTGACCAGCTCGGTGAAGCGCACGGTGCCGCCGAGGCCGGGATGCAGGCCGAGCATCACCTCGGGAAAGCCGAACCTGGCATCGTCGATCGCGATCCGCATCTGGCAGGCCAGCGCGACCTCGAGGCCGCCGCCGAGACAGAAACCATGGATCACGGCGACCGAGGGCACGCGCAGCGCCTCGAGCCGGTCGATCACCGCATGGGCGCGGCCGATCTCGGTCTCGACCGCGCGGGGGTCGCTGGCGCCCCGGAATTCATTGACGTCGGCACCGGCGATGAAGCCGCTCGTCTTGGCCGAGCGCACGACGAGACCGGCCGGACGCTGGTTCTCCAGCGACGCGACGATGGTATCGAGCTCCTCCAGCAGATCGGCGGACAGCGTGTTGGCGCTGGTGCCGGCGCGGTCGAACAGCAGCCAGGCAATGCCGTCCTCGTCACGCGTCAGCTTGAAATTCCTGTACGGGCTATCGGCGGCCGGCTTCGGCCCGAGCTCGAGCACGCGGTCGGCGAGGACGTCCATGATCCGTGAATCCATGATCACACCGTCTCTATCAACATCGCGCCGCCCTGCCCGCCACCGATGCATTCGGTGGCGACGCCGCGCCGGGTGCCGAGCCGCTTCATCGCATTGACCAGGTGCAGCACGATGCGGTTGCCGCTAGTGCCGACGGGATGGCCGAGGCTGATCGCGCCGCCGTCGACGTTGAGTTTTGCGCGGTCGATCTCGCCGGCCGCGCCATCAAGCCCCAAAATCTCGCGGCAGAATTTGTCGTCGTTCCAGGCTGCAAGGCAACCCAGCACCTGGGTCGCAAAGGCCTCGTTCAGCTCCCAGGTCTCGACGTCCTGCAATGTCATTTCGTTGCGCTTGAGCAGTGCGCTCGCCGACAGCACCGGACCAAGACCCATGATCGAGGGATCCAGCGCCGACCACTGGCTGTCGAGAATGACGGCCTTCGGCGTCAGCCCGTGCTTTGCGACCGCAGTCTCGGATGCCAGGATCACCCAGGACGCGCCATCGGTGATCTGCGAGGAATTGCCCGCGGTGACCTGACCCCAGGGGCGCTCGAACACCGGCCTCAGCTTTGCCAGCGTTTCGGCTGTCGAGTCCGGGCGGACGCCGTCGTCATGGTCGTAGAACTTGCCGTCGCGGGAGAATGCGGTCTCGACCTCGCCCTTGAGGAAACCTTGCTTCTGCGCGTTGGCCAGCCGCTGATGGCTCTCGGCGGCGTAAGCGTCGGATTGCGCACGGGTGATGCCGAAGAGATGACCGACCTTCTCGGCGGTCTGCCCCATGTTGAGCTCGGTGATCGGGTCGGTCAGCCCGCGCTCCAGACCGATGATCGGCTTGAAGTAGCTCGGCTTCACCTTCAACGCGGCGGCGATCTTGGCGCCTAAGCCCTTGGCGCCGGCAAAGCCGGCAAACCAGCGCACGCCGGAATTGGGCCAGACCAGCGGCGCGTGGCTCAGCGCTTCGGCGCCGCCGGCGAGGATCAGATCGGAGATGCCCTCGCGGATGTAGCGATAACCGGTATCGATCGACTGCATGCCGGAGCCGCAATTGATCTGCACCGTGAAGGCGACCATCTGCTCGCCCATGCCGAGCCGGAGTGCAGCGACCCGCGCCGGGTTCATCTCGTCGGCGATCACGTTGACGCAGCCGAGGATGACCTGGTCGAAGGCTGTGGGCGCGAAAGGCTGCCGTGCCAGCAGCGGCCGGCCGCATTGCACGGCGAGATCGACCGGGGTGAACGGGCCTGGGCCGGAACGCGCCTTCAGGAACGGCGTCCGGCTGCCGTCGACGATAAAGACTGGTCGCGCCATCAGCTCGCCGCCCTCTGCTCACCCAGCTCCTGGAAGAACTGATGCACGTCGGCGGTTTTCTTGTAAATCGGCGACAGCGCCTCCGGCGCAAAATCATCGACCTCGATCACCTTGGCCACGGCCTCGTGAGCGGCGGCGAGCTTCTCGCCGTCGGCCTCGGTGATGACGCCTTTCTTGACGGCCTCCTTCCAGTCATGCAGCCGCGCCGCGCGCAGCTGCTTGGCCGCATCCTCGGCCTCCGTGACGAGCCGGAAGGCCTTTTCCAGCCGGGCAATGCCGCCGTCATCCTCGACAAAGGCGAGGTCCGGTGTCAGGCGATCGCGTGCCGCCGACGGCGACAGCACGAGCTGGGCGCAGAGATGCACGACGCGATCCGACGGACCCGTAACACGCGCGCCGAACGGCTGGATCAGGAATTTCAACATCCATGCCACCGGGCGGTTCGGCAGATTGGCGAGGATTTCCGCAAAGCGGTTCTCGATGGTCTTGAAGCCTGATGCCATGCACCATTGGAGCGCGGGAAGATCCTCCTTCTGCCGCCCCTCGTCCTGCCAGCGTTTCAGCGCGGCAGACAGCAAGTAAAGCTCGGACAGGATGTCCCCGAAGCGCGCCGAGAGCATTTCCTTGCGCTTCAACGCGCCGCCGAGGGTGAGTAGCGCCATGTCGGCGCACAGCGCGAACGCCGACGAATAGCGCGAGAGCTGGCGATAGAACTCCGTTGCATCACCGGCATCCGGCGCCGGAGCAAACAGGCCAAAGGTCCAGCTGCGGCCCCAGGCGCGGAACATGGTCGCAAAGCTGTGGCCGACATGCTTCCAGAATGCGGTGTCGAACGCAGTCAGCCCCTTGTCACGATCGGTCTCGCTGAGCGCGTTCATCTCCTGCAACAGATAAGGATGCGCGCGGATCGCGCCCTGCCCGAACACGATCAGATTGCGGGTCAGGATATTGGCGCCCTCGACCGTGATGCCGACCGGCACCGAACGGTAGAGCCCGCCGAGATAGTTCTGCGGCCCGTCGATCACGGCCTTGCCGCCATGGATGTCCATGGCGTCGTCGATCGCAATCCGCATCCGCTCGGTGGCGTGCAGCTTCATGATCCCGGAGATGACGGCGGGGTGATGCCCCTCGTTCAGCGCGGCGCAGGTCAGCCGCCGCGCGGCGTCGAGCAGGTAGGCGGTGCCAGCGATGCGCGCCAGCGGCTCCTCGATGCCTTCGAACTTGGAAATAGAAATGCCGAACTGTTCGCGGATACGGGCATAGGCGCCGGTGGTGCGCGCGGCATAGGCGGCGCCGGCGGCCGACAGCGACGGCAGCGAGATGCCGCGGCCGGCAGCGAGCGCCGTCATCAGCATCTTCCAGCCTTGCCCCAGGCGCTCCTGGCCGCCGATGATGTAGTCGAGCGGGATGAAGACGTCCTTGCCCCAGTTCGGGCCGTTCTGGAACACCTGCATCGCAGGCAGATGGCGATGGCCGATCGAGACGCCGGGCAGATGGGTCGGGATCAGCGCGACCGTGATGCCGAGCTCTTCCTCGCTGCCGACCAGGTGATCCGGATCATAGGCCTTGAAGGCGAGGCCGAGCAGCGTCGCGACCGGACCTAGCGTGATGTAGCGCTTGTGCCAATTGAGCTTGAGCCCGATCACCTCGCGGCCTTCGAAATTGCCCTTGCAGATGATGCCGCTGTCGATCATCGAGGCGGCGTCCGAGCCGGCCTCCGGGCTGGTCAGCCCGAAGCAGGGAATGTCCTGGCCCGCTGCGAGGCGCGGCAGCCATCTGTCCTGCTGCTCCTTGGTGCCGAAGCGCATCAGGAGTTCGCCCGGCCCGAGCGAGTTCGGCACCATCACGGTGACGGCAGCGGTCAGCGAGCGCGAGGAAATCTTGCGCACCACTTCGGAATGCGCATAGGGCGAGAAGCCGAGGCCGCCAAATTCCTTCGGGATGATCATGCCGAAGAATTTCTTGGCCTTGATGAAGCTCCACACCTCAGGCGGCAGGTCGCGCCATTCCCAATTGATCTTCCACTCGTCGAGCATCGCGCAGAGCTCGTCGACCGGGCCATGCAGGAAGGCGTTTTCCTCGTCGGTCAGTTTGGCCGGCGCGAATGCCAGCAATTTCGACCAGTCGGGATTGCCGGTGAAGAGATCGGCGTCCCACCAGACGTCGCCGGCTTCCAGCGCCTCGCGCTCGGTGTCCGACATGGTCGGAAGCACGCCACGCGCCCAGGAGAAGATCGGCTTGGAAAGGTAATCGCGGCGGAAGCTCATGGTGGGGCCCTCATGGATCGGCGCAGCGGTGGCATGATCCTAGCGGAAAGTGCCGTCACGGGTGAACACTTCGCCCTGCAAATAAAGCGAAATTGACGCGGCCGAGCCGCCGTTTGTTAACGGCAGGCCACGCGTTCAGTTCCGAAAGCTGAGCTGCGACAATCAGGTAGCCGGGGGTGGCGGCGGTTTCTGCCTACACCTCTCCCGCTTGCGGGGGAGGTCGCATCGCATCGAAGATGCGATGCGGGTGGGGCTCTCTCCACGTTGCGACTCGCGGAGAGAGCCCCCACCCCAACCCTCCCCCGCAAGCGGGAGAGGGAGCGCAGTGTCCTGCGCGGATACTTTACGCCGGCCCGGCACCCTGGGTCGCGGTATAGACCGCGTAGAGCGACTGGCTTGCGGCCATGAACAGGCGGTTGCGCTTGGGGCCGCCGAAGGTGATGTTGCCGCAGACCTCGGGCAGTCGGATGCGGCCGAGCAGCTTGCCTTCCTGCGACCACACCGTCACGCCGTTGTAACCGACCGCGCGGCCGGCATTGCTCGAGCACCAGACATTACCGTTGACGTCGCAGCGGATGCCGTCCGGCCCGCATTTCACGCCGTCGATCGTGAAATCGCTGAACCGCTTGCCGTTAGAGAGCTTGTTGTCGGCGCCGACATCGAACACGAAGACGTCACCCTTGCCGCCCGGGCCGGTGTCGCCCGGTCCCTTGCCGGTCGAGACGACGTAGAGCCTCTTGTAGTCCGGCGAGAAGCAGATGCCGTTCGGATCCGGCACCTGGTCCTCGGTCACCACGACATCGATCCGTCCCGAGGGATCGATGCGATAGCAATTGGTCGGCAGTTCGCGCTTGGCCGGCGCGAAGCCCGCGGGCTGCCCGATCCGCGGGTTGAGCTTGCCGGCCGCGTTGCTCGGGCCACCGGCCGCGTCAGGCTCACCCTCGTAGAGCTGGCCGCCATAGGGCGGATCGGTGAACCAGTAGCTGCCGTCGGGATGCGCGGCGATGTCGTTCGGCGAGTTCAGCCGCTTGCCCTGATAGTTATCGGCGAGCACGGTCGCAGTGCCGTCATTCTCGTAGCGCGTCACCCGGCGGGTGAGATGTTCGCAGGAGAGCTGGCGGCCCTGGAAGTCGAACGAATTGCCGTTCGAGTAGTTCGACGGCGTGCGGAAGACGCTGACATGGCCGTCATCCTCCGACCAGCGCATCTGCCGGTTGTTGGGGATGTCGCTCCACAGCAGATAGCGGCCCTGCGAGCTCCAGGCCGGGCCCTCAGCCCACAACAGCCCGGTATGGAGGCGCTTGATCGAGGTGTTGGGCTGGGCAAGGTCGTCGAAGGACGGATCGACCGCGATGATGTCGGGGTCCCAGAAATAGGTGGTCGGCGCACCGCGCGGACTGAAATCGCGCGGCGGGCTGGTGATGGTTGTCGGCGGTCCGACCGGCGCGGGCGCGTTCTGGGCCAGCGCGCTGCCGACGCCGGCTGCGGCAGCGGCCGCCCCCACCGCCAATCCCTGGACCAGCGTTCGTCGTGAAACGTTCGGATCGCGCCGCTCTTCTGTTGGATTGCTCCGCGGTTGGCGTGTCATCGCATCCTCCCACTCTGTTGGCCGGCCGTTGATCCGGCCTGGCGCGCGGGAGGTTAGACTGCTCGCTCGGAGGTTGCGAGTGACGGTTTTTCATCACTGCCGGCGGAAATTTCACATTGTTGTGGTGTGGGCAGGCGTCGCGGCGTGTGGCACCCCTTACCTCGCCCCGCCTGCGGGGAGAGGCATAGGCCGCCTTCGGCGGCCGTCCCAAAGAACGCCGAAGCTGAGCTTCGGCTATGACGCATCGACAGATGCGTTCCGGGTGAGGGGGTACAGGTCTCACGACGATCACAATTCGTGGAAGCAGCCCCTCACCCCGCCCCCTCCCCGCCAGAGCGGGGCGAGGGAGAAGAAGTGCTAATCCGGCCGGATCATCTCGAACATGTTTTCCGGCTTGATCTCAAAGTAGTCGCCGCGGCGGCCGGCGCGGACGATCGGGTGGGCGAGACCGGTCTGATAGACGCCGTCCTTGATGAAGGCCTTGTCGATGTGGACGGCAACGACCTCGCCGAGCGTCAGCCAGGCCTCGGCCTTCTTGCCGTCGGCGCCCTGCAGCTGGATGATCTGGCTCACCTTGCATTCGAACGACACCGGGCTCTCGGCAACGCGCGGCACGTTGACGAGCTTGCCGGCGACCTGCGTCAGCCCTGCAAGCTTGAACTCGTCGACATCGCGCGCGACATGCGCAGCGGTCGCGTTCATGTGCTTGGCGAGATCCATCGTGGCCAGGTTCCAGACGAACTCGCCGGTGTCCTCGATGTTGGCGACACTGTCCTTCCAGTTGGTGGAGGAGAAGCCGATGATCGGCGGGGTGTAGCAGAAGGCGTTGAAGAAGCTGTAGGGCGCGAGGTTGACGTTGCCGCCCTTGTCGCGCGACGAGATCCAGCCGATCGGCCGCGGCGCCACGATGGCGTTGAACGGGTCGTGCTTCAGGCCGTGGCCGTTCTTCGGCTCGTAGAAATGCAGATCTTTGGCGGTCACGCTGGCTTCTCTCTCGTTTTCAACGCTCGTCAGTCCGGGATGCGCTGTTAGGCGCAGGCCCTGAATCCATACTCACGATGGTGATTATGGATTCCGGGCTCGCGCTACGCGCGCCCCGGAATGACGAATGAGATAAATGACGGAAGAGTCAACTGACGAAAACGTCAGTGCCGGCGCTCAATTGGCGCGGGCGCGCGGCGACAGGCCGGCGATCACGAAATCGATCATCTGGTCGATGGTCGGGCCCGGCTTGGCTGCGCATTGGGCGATCATCTGCGGGTGGAAGAACCGCATCATCGCCGTGCAGGCGCACAGCGCGGCAAGCTCCAGGTCCTTGACCTCGAATTCGCCCGAGGCGGCGCCTTGCGCGATCACCTCGCCGATGGTCATGGCGATCAACTCCATATGAGCAGTGCAGACCTCCCAGTCCTCCTGCATCGCGATCTCGACCATCTCGTGCAGCTTGGAATCGCCGACATAGCGCTCCGTGTTCATGCGGTTGATGGTCGTCATCATCTCGCGCAAGCGCGTCGCGGCCGGCCCCTCGGATCGCGCGATCCGCTGCGCCTCGATCTCGACCTCGCCCATCAGGCCGCGCGCCACGCCCTCGTGGATCGACTTCTTCGAATCGAAGAAGCGATACACGTTGGCGGGGCTCATCCGCAGCTCTTTGGCGATGTCGGCGACCGTGGTCTTCTGGTAGCCGATCTGCCGGAACAAGCGCTCCGCCACCACGAGAATCCGCTCGCGGGTGTCGGTTTCGCTATGTTCCGAGATCAGCGTCATGTTGGCCTGCTCAATCTTCAATTATTCGGCCGCTTCAGCAAGTGGAAATGCGAGTTGTCCTTTTCCCGCATGCTGCGGCGCAGTATCGGTCTGCTCGGGGCCGCTCTCCTCGAGGGTCTTGCGGAACCAGAGGGCGTAAAGGCCCGGCAGATACAGCAAGGTCAGGAAAGTCGCAACAAACAAACCGCCCATGATGGTGATCGCCATCGGGCCCCAGAACGCCGAGCGCGACAGCGGGATCATGGCGAGGATCGCCGCGAGCGCGGTCAGCACCACCGGCCGGGCGCGCCGGACGGTGGCCTCGACGATCGCCTCGCGCCGGGTCAGGCCGGACGCCACGTCGCTCTCGATCTGGTCGACCAGGATCACCGCGTTGCGCATGATCATGCCGGCGAGTGCGATCAGGCCGAGCAGCGCCACGAAGCCGAACGGCTGGTTGGCAACGTTCAACCCGAGCGAGGCGCCGACGATGCCGAGCGGCGCGGTCAGGAACACCAGGGTCAGGCGCGAGAAGCTCTGCAGCTGGATCATCAAGAGCGTCAGCATCACCATCACCATCACCGGGAAGAGGATGAAGATCGACGCATTGCCCTTGGCGGATTCCTCGAACGCCCCGCCCGGCTCGATCCGGTAGGCCGGCTCGAGATGGGCCTGGATGTCCTTCAGCTTCGGCGCGATCTGGTTGGTGACATCGGGCGCCTGCACGCCGTCGACCACGTCGGAGCGCACCGTAATCGCCATGTCGCGGTTGCGCCGCCACAGGATCGGCTCCTCATGTGCATACTCGATCTTGGCGATCTGTTGCAGCGGCACCGCCACGCCGTTGCGCGTGGTGATGGTGAGATCGCCGACGCGGCCGAGATCGAACCGCTCGGACGGCACCGCACGGGCCACCACGCCGACCTTCTCGATGCCGTCGCGGATCGTGGTGACCGGCGCGCCCGAGATCAGCATCGCCAGCGCCTGCGAGACATCCTGCGGGGTCAGGCCGAGCGCGCGCGCCCGATCCTGGTCGACGACGAGCTTCAGGTAAGGCGACTGCTCGTTCCAGTCGAGCTGGACGTCCTTGACGTTCTTGTTCTGGCGCATCACCTCGCGCACCTGGTAGGCGATGTCGCGCACCTTGTTGGCGTCGGGCCCGATCACGCGGAACTGGACCGGGAAGCCGACCGGCGGACCGAAATTGAAGCGGTCGACCCGGACCCGCGCCTCGTTCAGCGCGCCATCGGCGGCGGCCTGCTCGATCTTCGCCTTGACGCGCTCGCGCGCCTCGACGTTCTTGGCAAGGATGACGATCTCGGCAAAGGCCTCGTTCGGCAGCTGCGGGTTGAGGCCGAGCCAGAAGCGCGGCGAGCCCTGGCCGACATAGGCCGTGTAGGTCTGGATGTCCTGGTCATCCTTCAACAGCCCTTCGGCCTGCTTCACCGCCTTCTCGGTGACATTGAAGGCGGTACCTTCCGGCAGACGGAGCTGCAGGAACAGCTCGGGCCGCTCCGACAGCGGGAAGAACTGCTGCTGGACGTGGCCGAAGCCTACGATCGCGGCAATGAACACGCCGACGGTCGCCACCACCACCTTGATGCGGTGATCGACGCACCACTGCACCACGCGGCGCAGGCCGCGATACATCCGCGTCTCGTAGATCGCGTGTGGATCGTGGTTCTGGTGCACCTTGATGTTCGGCAGCAGCTTGACGCCGATATAGGGCGTGAAGATCACCGCGACGAACCAGGAAGCGACCAGCGCGATCGCCACGATCCAGAAGATGCCGCCGGCATATTCGCCGACCGCCGAATTGGCAAAGCCGATGGGGAGGAAGCCAGCGGCTGTGACCAGCGTCCCCGTGAGCATCGGAAACGCGGTAGATTCCCAGGCAAAGGACGCCGCCTTCATGCGATCCCAGCCCTGTTCCATTTTCACCACCATCATCTCGACCGCGATGATGGCGTCGTCGACTAGGAGGCCGAGCGCAATGATCAGCGCACCGAGCGTGATGCGGTGCAGATCGAGCGACATCGCATTCATCACGATGAAGACGATGCCGAGCACCAGCGGCACCGAGAGCGCCACCACGATGCCGGTACGCCAGCCGAGCGCGACAAAGGAGACGAACAGCACGATCGCGAGCGCCTCGACGAAGGAGTGCACGAACTCGCCGACGGCGTGCTCGACCACCTTGGGCTGATCGGCGATCTGCTGGACGTCAATGCCCTGCGGCACCGCCTTCAGGAACTCGGCGGTCGCCTGCTGGACCTCCTTGCCGAGCTCGAGGATGTTGGCGCCCTTGGCGGTGACGACGCCGATCCCGAGCGCGGGCTTGCCTTCCTGACGCACCCTGAAGCTCGGCGGATCGACATAGCCGTGGCTGACGGTGGCGATATCGCCGAGCCGGAACACGCGGCCGTTGCTCTCGACCGGCGTCTCGGCAACCGCCTTGACGCCGTCAAGCGCGCCGGTGACGCGCAGCGGCACGCGCTGCGACGAGGTCTCGACCGTGCCGGCCGGGGTGACGTTGTTCTGCTTGGCGAGCGAATCGAACAGCGCCTGCGGCGTGATGCCGAGGGTCGCAAGCTTGGCATGCGAGAACTCGACGAAGATGCGCTCGTCCTGGGTGCCGTAAAGGTCGATCTTGGTGACGCCAGGCACTTTCAGCAGACGCTGGCGGAAGCCTTCCGCGACCTTCTTGAGCTGCGCGTAATCGGCACCGTCGCCGGTCATCATATAGAGGATCGAATCGACGTCGGAGAACTCGTCGTTGACCACGGGCCCGAGAATGCCGGAGGGCAGCTCGCCCTGCACGTCGACCAGCTTCTTGCGGATGAGATAGAAGAGATAGGGCACGTCCTTCGGCGAGGTCGAATCCTTGAAGGAGACCTGCATCGCGGTGAAGCCCGGCTTGGAATAGGTCTGCACCTTGTCGAAGAACGGCAGCTCCTGCAGCTTCTTCTCGATCGGATCGGCGACCTGCATCTGCATTTCCTGCGAGGTCGCGCCCGGCCACATCACCGAGACATTCACCACCTTGACGGTGAAGAACGGATCCTCGGCGCGACCGAGCTTCTGATAGGAGAAGTAGCCGGCGGCGCCGAGGATGATCATCAGGAACAGCACCAGCGTCGGATGGCTGACCGCCCAGGCCGAAAGGTTGAAGCGCTTCATCGAACTCTCCAGGTCCCTGAACCGATTTCGCTGCACCCGTCATTGCGAGGAGCGTCAGCGACGAAGCAATCCACACTTGTTTTGCGGCGAGATGGATTGCTTCGCTTCGCTCGCAATGACGGACGATTGATTAGAACGACAGCGACGAGACGACCCGAACCTTCTGGCTCGGATCCAGTTTCTGCACGCCGAGGGCGACCACCTTGGCGCCATCGTCGACGCCGCCGGAGATGACGACGTTGTTGCTCTCATAGGCCTTCACCTTGACCGGCTTGAGCGCGACCTCGCCCTTGTCGTCGACGATGTAGAGCGAGGGATCGCCGCCCTGGCTGTACAGCGCCGACAGCGGCAGCTTGGCGACCCGCTCGGTCGCCTTGTCGGCCAGGGTCAGCGTTGCGGTCATGCCGAGCGAGACGGTCTCGTCGGCATCCGGCAGCGAGAATTTTGCGAGATAGGTGCGGGTGGCGGGATCGGCCTGCGGCGCGACCTCGCGCAGCTTCGCGGCATAGGTCTTCTTGGCATCCGACCACAGCGTCACCGTGGCAACGCCCGACCTGGCACGAGCAAGAAGCGTCTCGGGGATCGCGACGACAGCTTCCTTCTCGCCAAGTCGGGCGACACGGATCGAGGCCTGGCCCGCGGCAACCACCTGGCCGGGCTCGATCATGGTCGCTGTGACGACACCCCTCGTGTCGGCCACCAGCGTTGCATAAGAGAGGGAATTCCTAGTCAGCTCGACCGAGCGCTCGGCGCGGTTCAGCCGCGCCCGCGCCTCGTCGCCGGCGGCCTTGGCGGAATCGAGCGCCGCATCGGTGGCCCAGCCCTTGGCCTTCAGGTCCTTGGCGCGCTGCTCGGCGGCCGCGGCCTGCGCCAACACGCCGGTGGCGGCGCGGAACTCCGCCTCCGCCTGCTCGGCCTGCAGCTTCAGGTCGACCTCGTCGAGGGTGGCCAAGGGCTGGTCGACGTCGACTGTCTGTCCGACCTCGACCAGCCGCTTGGCCACCTTGCCGGCAACCCGAAAGCCCATATCGGCTTCGATACGGGGCTTGATGGTGCCGACAAAGCTGCGCTCAGGGGTTTCAGCCTCGTAATGCACGGTCGCCACCAGAACGGGGCGTCCCGGATCGGCGTTTTCGGCTGCCTTTTCATTGCAGCCGGTCAGCGCGAACACCGCGAAAGCCAGCGTTGCTCCGGTCAAGAGCCTGTAATAGCTCGACAAAACGGAACGAACGAACATCTGAAATCTCCATCAGGCTGACGACTGATGAAGAGTATCGATTTATCACTGATAAATGTCAATATTCGTCAGTGATAACCAATTCGTGAGGATAGGCAGAAATCGGTCTCCTTCGCCCCGACACCTCGACTTTGACTCCTGCCTTTTACGGTCACGGAAGCTGCGGCATGCGAGGTTGCCGCCATGTCATGGATTTTGGCCCTTGCCTTCATCGGCGTCTGGATCTGGTTCACCGGCAGAGCGCGCGAACGTGCGGCCGAGCGCGCCGCGACTGGGATGCTGCGTTCGCCGCTCTATTGGTCCGGCGCGGGGCTCATCGGCCTTCTGGTGGCACTGACATGCTCGGAGCGCTACGCCCTGGCGCAGGGCGGCATCCTGATGTGGGCATGGCTTGCCGCGCTC
The DNA here is from genome assembly GCF_054063295.1 of Bradyrhizobium sp. USDA 3240. Lineage (NCBI taxonomy): Bacteria > Pseudomonadati > Pseudomonadota > Alphaproteobacteria > Hyphomicrobiales > Nitrobacteraceae > Bradyrhizobium > Bradyrhizobium sp. USDA 3240. The sequence goes on along the minus strand of NZ_JBSSGD010000002.1, from coordinate 6,434,197 downwards.
GGCGTCACGCTGATTGCGATCTTCTTCGTGCGCCGTGCGCTGAAGTGGCGATACCCGGTCTAAGCAGCAGCCAAGAAATGTAGGATGGGTAGAGCGCAGCGAAACCCATCGACTTCGATCCGCGCTGCAAGATGATGGGTTTCGCTGCGCTCTACCCATCCTACGCAGCCGTCTCGGCGCTCGCGTTACCCTACTTCGCGCTCGCAAACTCGGTCTTGGTTTCGTGGCTGCCGAGGAAGACCAGAAGGCCGGCCGCGAGCGGCAGCAGCGACAGCACCAGGAGGCCGGTCGACGTGCTGCCGGTTGTCTCCTTCACCCAGCCGATCAGATAGGGCCCGCCGAAGCCGGCGAGGTTGCCGATCGAGTTGATCAGCGCGATCGCGCCGGCGGCGGCAGTGCCTGACAGCCAGGCGGTCGGCAGCGTCCAGAACACCGCGAAGGTGCAGAACACGCCGATCGCGGCCACCGTCAGCACCACCATGGTCATGGTAGGATCGGTGATGTAGCTGGAGACGGCGAGCGCCAGCGCCGTGAGCAACAGCGGCGCGCCGACATGAAACACGCGCTCCCGGGTGGCGTCGGAACGGCGTGCCCACAGGATCATCGCGACGGTGCCGAACGCATAGGGGATCGCGGTGACGAAGCCGGTCTGCGCGTTGGTGAGACCGAAGGCCTTGACGATCTGCGGCAGCCAGAACTGCATGCCGTAGAGCGAGGCGACGAAGCCGAAATAGATCGCGCTGAGCGCCAGCACCTTCGGCGAGGACAGCGCCTGGCCGAGCGTGAAGTGCTGCGCCGCCTGCTTGGCCGCGACCTCGGCATCGAGCTTCGCCTTCAGCCAGGCCCTCTGCTCGGCCGAGAGCCAATCGGCCTTCTCCGGCCGGTCGGTGAGATAGAACCAGGTGACGATGCCGAGCAGCACCGAGGGGATGCCCTCGATGACGAACAGCCACTGCCAGCCCTTCAGCCCCATCACGCCGTCGAGCCCGAGCAACAGGCCGGAGATCGGGGCGCCGATCACGGTCGAAATCGGCACCGCGAGCGCGAAAGCGGCGAGGAAGCGTGCGCGATACTCGGCCGGGTACCAGTAAGTGAGATAGAGGATGATGCCGGGGAAGAAGCCGGCCTCGGCGACACCGAGGAAGAAGCGCAACGCATAGAAGCTGTGCTCGTCATACACCGCCGCCATCAAGGCCGAGAGGATGCCCCAGCTCACCATGATGCGGGCGATCCACTTGCTGGCGCCGAACCGCTCCAGCGCCAGATTGCTCGGCACCTCGAAGATGAAATAGCCGATGAAGAAGATGCCGGCGCCGAACGAGAACACCACCGGCGAGAACTTCAGCTCCGCATTCATTTGCAGCGCGGCGAATGAGAGATTGACGCGGTCGAGATAGGAGAAGAAGTAGGCCAGGATCAGGAACGGGATCAGCCGCCAGGAGATCGCGCGGATCGTCGACGTCTCGATCTCGCTGCGGGCGCCGCGATCAGCAGCGGTTGCGGCCTGGCTCATCTGTTTCCCCCAAAGCTATTGCTTGCCTTGACGATTATTGGGTGGCCCGGCCTTGAGCAATGGCAAAAACTCATAGCACACAGGCCAGATGGGAACCCGGGCGTTTTCCACGGCGTCATTGCGAGCCAACGGGTCGCGCGAACGCGCGCTCGATGACAGGCTCCGCGAAGCTATCCATAGCGCCGCAAATGGTGAGATGGATTGCTTCGCTCCGCTCGCAATGACGAATGGAGAAAGCCAACCTTACTCGGCGAGTTGGAAGCGCTCGAAGCGGTCGAGCTCCTCCTCGATGCGGCGCTTCAGCTCCTTGCGCGCCGCCTGCTTCTTGCCGTTGCCGACCCAGCTCCATTTCTGCATCAGCAGCTTCCGGTTCTGCCGGTCGGTCTTCAGGTCGAGGGCGGCAACGATGTCGTCGCCGACCAAGACCGGCAGCGCGAAATAGCCGAACAGGCGCTTCTCCTTCGGCACATAAGCCTCGAAGCGGTGGCCGTAGCCGAAGAACAGCTCGGTGCGCTTGCGCTGGATGATCAGCGGATCGAACGGCGAGAGGATGTGAACCAGAGCGGGATCACCCTCGCCGGTCGCTTCCAGCACCTCGGGCCGCGCCCAATGCTCCTGCTTGCCGGCTCCATCGAGCGCGATCCGAACCAGCTCCTTGCGGCGCACCCTCGCCTCGATCAGGCTGCGCACCGCCTTCTTGCTCGGCGCGTCCAGATGGCAGATCGAATCCAGGCTGACGATGCCCTGCGAGCGCAGCGCGCGGTCGAGCAGATAGGCGATCCGCACCGAGGCCGGTGCAGGCTTCGGCGGCTTGTCCCAGCCGAAATGCCGGGCCGTCAGCTCGTAGGTCTTCAGCATGCCGGCGCGCTCGCTGATCGTGACCACGCCGCCATAGAAGGCGAGTTGCAGCGCGCGCTTGGAGGGTTTGCGGCTCTGCCAGAGATGCTCCTTCTCGGTCAGCACGTCGTCTTCGATGTCGCGGATCGTCAGCGGACCGGCCCGCAGCAGCCGCAGCACCTTGCGGGTATCCGACGGCGTCACCGACGAGAACCATTTATGGCCCTCGCGCTTGTGCGCCTTCATCGCCGGCAAGAAGATGTTGATGTCCTTGGACGGCACGTAGGACAGCGCGTGCGTCCAGTACTCGAACACGCTCTTGTCCTGGCTCTGCGCCTGCTTGAGGTCGGCGCGGCGATAGTCCGGAATCCGGGTGAACAGGATGTGGTGATGGCAGCGCTCGATCACGTTGATGGTGTCGATCTGCACATAGCCGAGATGGTCGACGGCCGCCGCCACGGCCGACGCCCCCTCCCCGAACGGTGCCGTTGTATCGAGCCGTTGCGCGCGCAGCCAGATATGGCGGGCGGCGGCATTGTTCAGGGATAAGGGTTCGGCGGCGCGGGGCATTGCCCGAGCAATGTAGTGAGATTCGCGCTGCTGTGGAGAGCCGCGCGAGGGAAATCAGCTCTGCATGATCATCGCCTCTCGACATTGAGGGCGCTTCGGACCGGCTACTGCGATCCAACGGCGCGCCGCAACCAGGGAACGTCCACCATCGCTGCATCCAGCGCGGCGGTTTCCTCATGAAAGACCCGGGACGAATGACCGCCAACAGGAAACCAGCCGCGGCCGTCTTCCACGTCCCGCCGATATTCCTCGAAGCCGATGGTCCCTTCCGGGCGAACGAAGATATCGACACAGCGCGAGGCGCCTTCGTCGTTGATGGAGCGGAGGACGCGATTGACGTGGGCCAAGATGCTCTCCTCTCCGTCGCCGGCCCCTGCCTGGCGCGGCACGGGCCTCGGACACTCTTCCGTGATCTGGATCACATTCCCGGCTTTGAACCGGTCCTAGGTTCCCAGCATCAAAACGATAGCAGCCCGATTGGCTGGCTTGACATTTAAGGACGAAAACCATGACCCGCTCCTTTTCCCTGTCTCTTTTGACGATCGGCGCTGCGCTGTCGATGACGGCGGGCGTCGCACTGGCCGGCAGCGACACCGTTCCGGCCGCCCAGATCCTCAATGCGCTGAAGCCGAAGTCGGCCACCCGCGGCCTCTCCGCCGGCACGCAGGTCGACCCGGCCGCCTCCGCCAAGGAGACGAGCTTCCTCAACACCGTTCGCAACCGGCAGACCCGCTCGCTGTCATTGGGCGAACGCCAGGAGATCGCCGACATCGCCGCCCACAAGCCGAAGATCGATCTGGAGATTCACTTCGACTACAACTCGGCTGAGATCGCCAAGGGCTCGACCCAGGCGGTACACGAGCTCGGCAAGGCGCTGGCGGATGCCAGCATGAAGGGCTCGACCTTCGTCGTCGCCGGCCACACCGATGCGATCGGCAGCGAGGCCTACAACCAGGATCTCTCGGAGCGCCGCGCCGACACCATCAAGAACTATCTGGTCGAGCATTACGGCCTGAACGGCTCTGATCTCGTGACCGTCGGCTACGGCAAGACCCGGCCGAAGGATCCGAGCGCGCCGATGGACCCGACCAACCGTCGCGTGCAGGTCGTCAACATGGATACCAAGACGGCGTCGCAGTAATCTCCCCAACTTCCGATCCGCTTGCCACGCCCGGCAGGCGGATCGCTTGTTTTCAGAGAGATTCAAATCCAGCTCTGGAACAGCATCAGCCGATTGAAGGTCGCCATCGACGTCCCGATGGCGGCAACCGTGATCGGCAGCATCGCGATGAAGCCCGCGCATCCGACCGCCACGAAGGCCCACAACAGCCAGCGCGGCACGCCCGTCCGCGTCAAGGCATAGACCAGCACGAAGCTCGCAGTGGTCGCGGCCGGCAGGTAGTAGTAGTTGAAGCCGAGCGTGCGCGGCAGCAGCGCCCAGGCGAGATACGGGCCGAGATAGAACGCCAGCACCAGAAACGCATCGCGGCTGCGGGTCACGATCCAGTCGCGCAGCGCGACGATCAGCGCGATCAACGCCGGCCATAGCACCAGCGGATTACCGAGAAACACGATCGCGGCGAAGCTGTCGTCGCCGACCTTCTCGAACAGATACCAGACCGGACGCACCAGGAACGGCCAGGACGGCCACGAGCTCATGTAGGTGTGGCCCGCGATCGCGGTCGTGGTGTTGTCGGCAAAGATGCGGCGCTGTGCCTCGACGAGGTCGGTGAGCGAGAACCCGTACAGCGGCACGAAGCTCGCGAGATAGACGGCCGCCGGGATCAGCACGAAACAGCCGATGAAGTGAAAGAGACGGAAGTCCGGCCACAGGTCCGGCCGGTACCAGTCCTCCGCATCGGCGTCGGCGAAGCGCGTGCGCCAGCCCTGCATCAGGCGGATCACCGCGACGATCGCGATGCAGGTTGCGAGCATGAACAACCCGCTCCACTTGCAGGCACAGGCAAGCCCTGCGAATACGCCCGTCAGCACGAAGGCAGACTGCGGCCGCTTCTGCCTGAAGCCTTGGATGAAGGCTGCGATCGCGAACAGACAGAAGGCGAGCGCAAAAATATCCAGCATTGCGATCCGCGCCTGCACGAACAGCATCTGGTTGAAGAAGGCGAGCAGCACGGCCGCGATGGCGCGCTCCTGCGACGCGAACAGCGCGAGCCCGCCAAGATAGACGGCGACCAGCGCGAGCGCACCGAACAGCGCCGCGGGATAGCGCCACCCGAGCGGCACGTCGCCGAACGCCTTGATCGACAGCGCGATGATCTCCTTGGCGAGCGGCGGATGCATCGGGTTGAGGATCGGGCCCTCGACCACCGGCAACAGCATCTGGCGCGCCGCCGGCACATAATGCACTTCATCGAAATAGAGCTTGTCCGGTGTGGTGATCCCGAGCAGCAGCACGACATGGGCGACGATGAAGATGATGGATGCGACGATCGCCGTGCGCGCGGCGGGACGCCGCAGAACAGAAGGAGATTTGGATGCGGTGATCAAAGGACGAGCACGCTGCGAGGGGAACCAGTGTGAGCGAAGTGTGAGCTACGACGGCCGCGAGTGTGATGTATGTGACGAGTGTGATCAAATCTCACGTTGATGTCCGCAGCCGCGAGCATTTTCGAATCCATCGACCCTCACCATCCGGCGCAACTCAACACGGCTTGTGACAATTATACAATATCAGCTGCGTCCGCGATCCGGTACGATGAGAGGGTTAGGTCGATCGGTATTGCAATGAATTCGCGCCACAGCTTTTTCTCCGTACTTGCACTCGGTCTTGCGGTCGCATTGACGGCTCATCCCGTTCAGGCGCAAACGCGCGTCGGCGAAGCGGCCATGGTGAAGAACGAGGTCGTCCGCGTTGCGGCCGCGACCAGCCCGATCAATGTCGGCGACGCGCTGCTGCGCGACGAGACGGTGCGCACCGGCCTCGAGAGTGCCGCGCGGCTGGTGATGGCCGACAGCACCAACCTGTCGCTCGGACCGAACGCCTCGCTCAAGCTCGATCGCACCGTGTTCGACGACGAGCATCACTATCGCGATGTTGCGATCCGCCTGACTTCGGGAGCGTTCCGCTTCGTCACCGGCCACTCGAACAAGGCCGCCTACACGATCACGACGCCGCTTGCGACCATCGGCGTTCGCGGCACGGTGCTCGACATCCTGTCGCAGCGCGGCAAGACCACCGTGGTGTTGCAGGAAGGCGCATCGACGGTGTGTACGTCGAACCGGCAATGCTTCGATCTGACCCAACCCGGCGACACCGCGATCATCACCTCGAGCGGCGGCCGCACCACGATCCAGAAGACCAACAATCCGCCATGGACCTTCGCCGCGACCTGCACCCAGGCCGCGGGCCTCTGCACCGTCACCCAGTTCGCGGATGCCTCGCCGGTGACGCCGCCGGTCGACGACCCGACCGGCATGCTGTGCGGACGGTGAGCATGCTACGGCGCATCCATCATTTGATCCTGTCGGCGGCGCTGACAATGGCGCTGTCGCTCGCGATGCTGCAGGCGTGGGCTGCGCCGGCTCAGGCGCAGTCTCCGACGCCGAACTGCACTTCGAATCCGGATTCGTTTTCAGCATCGCCGAACTGTACGTCGACCCCCACGCCGACACCGACACCGACTGCCACACCATCGCCAACGCCGACACCCACGCCCGTCCCCACGCCGACACCAACGCCCAGCCCGTCGCCGACACCGATCACCGGCGCGCCGTCGAGCGGCAGTTCGATCAACAACCTCGCTGACCAGCGCTTCAACCAGATGATCACCAACCGCGTGCTCGGATCGGTGCTGCTCGGCGTCAACGAGCAGGTCAATTGCGACGACTGCATCAGTGCCTTCGGCTCGGCGGGCTCGTTCTCGGCCGGCATCCATGGCCGCAAGACCATTACGCCGAATTTGTCGCTGCTCGCCGGCATCGCCTACACGCAGTATGGCGAGGGCGGCTACAACGTCACCAGCGCGCCGATCGGCGCCTTGGCGCTGCGCTATGACTTCGTCGACTGGGGCTCGTCACGTCCGTTCTTCGACATCGGCACCATCCTCTCGCCGTCGGAGAAGGTGCGCTACACCCGCAGCTACGCGACCAGCCTCGGCCCGGTGTCGGTCACCGGCCAGACATCGAGCGAGAATTACGGCGTGTACGGGCGCGCGGGCTGGATCAACCGGCTGTCGGCACGCGACGAGGTCGCGGCTTCGGTCGAAGTCTGGCAGCTGTGGCAGCGGGTCAAGGGCTACAGCGATCCCGCGATGGCCTTCAATCCGTTCGACGCCACCATCGCCGACGGCACCGATCGCACCAGCCTCGTCAAGATCGGCGGCCAGTGGACGCATCTGTTCGGATCGAACATCGAAACCAACATCAATGGCGGCTGGGTGCAATCCTTCGCCACCCATTCCGGCATCGTCGCCACCGTCACCGGCGATGGCACCATCGTGCCGACGATCGGCAACCAGGGCTGGTTCGAATATGGCGGCCGCGTCGGCTTCCGCATCACCAAGGGCTGGATCGCCGATATCTTCCTCAACGGCACCGCCGGGCCTCAGCCGGTCGGCAACACGGTTCACGGCGGCGTGGGGCTGCGGATCAGTTACTAGGACGGGGCCGCTCGCCCGGACCCGCACCGTCGAGCGACCGGATCAGCGACGACGCTGATCTCCATTCAATCGTTGTCCCAATAGCCGTCCGAGTAGCCTTCCCGGTACCCGGATCGATAACCGTAATCATATCCGCCCGGATATTCGTCGCCGTATTCGTACACGTGACGATGGTAGTGGACGACGGGGGGCGGCGAATAATAGTCCCTCTCATAGACATAGGCCGGAGCCGCACCCACAGCCATGGTGGAGCCCAACAGCGCGCCGACGGCCAGGCCGCCGACGATGCCGGCGGCGACCGCATCTCCCCGCCGGCCACCTGCCGTGGCCTCGGTCGACGCAAGACATCCCACAGCGATCACCGCCATGGTCGCAAAAACAGCTACTCGTTTCATTGAAACATATCCTTGTTCGCGTTCAACAACCGCGCCCGCCCCTCGGCAGCGATCGACAGAGCCCTCTAGAACGTCACGAGCTCCTTGAGCTCGCTCCTGACGAATCGCGGCACAACCCGCCGGGCCACGAAATCATTCCAGTCCCTGAACTTTGACTTTGCTCTCGCCTCCGTGATCGCAGTGACGCCGCGCACGCTGAGGTGCGGAAGCTTCACCAGCTCGCTGACAGGAGCGGTATTGAGGTTGATCTTGTCGGCACGACTGATCGACGCTCGTGTTGCGGGGGCCGGGTGAGTTGAACCGGTCGTTGATGGAGATGTCTGCGCGACCGCGGTGGCGCCGATGATGGCGCAAACGCCGAGGCTGATGCAAATCAACCTGATAAGCATGGACCGCTATCCTTCGTGATATGACGCCCTTGACCCCGCCGACGATAAAGCGGGGGCCGATTACCGCAAGATTACGCGCGCGATCGTCACGGCCGGCATTCCGGGGATGAGCTTGATCAGCGCATCAAGACGAAGAGCTTTGCTGCTCCATGATGCACCAGCATGTTGGCTCCTGGATCGTTCGTCTGCGGCGCATTTCCTGGCGGCTGATTTTCCGGCAGCGCGACATCCGACTCCGCGCGGCGCGGCGGATCTATTTGCGGAGAGACATGTCCTCCGCCCTGACCGGCATCGTTGACAAGGCTTGGCGGTGCATCGTCCGGCTCACGACGCGGCGCCACCAGGAATGCAACGAGGTTTCGCTTGACGCCTGGAATTCCGAACAGGCTCGATTGAACGGAAAACTCGCGTTTGACATAGCGTCCGGCGTGAATCGCCATTCGCGCGGTCCATTCAAGACAATCGTCCTGGTCATCGAAACAGAGCGCCGCCCAGCCGCGCTCCGGCGTCACCTCGCGAGGCAATGCCAATGAATATTGGTAGGCGTAAGGATCGCCATAATGCGGGTGATCGGAGCTGTAGAAGGCCACCGCGACCCCGAGGCTGTCGTTGCCGCCGACGATCGACAGCGGCGTGCCCATCTGCTCGTGCCACAGCCGAGTGAGTTTGTCTGCCGCCTGGTGATAGACGTTTCGCCCTTCCTCATAGCCGTAGCTATTGCGGTAGATCGCATGGGCCGGGGCTGCCAGCACGGCAGCGACGATCGCTATTCCGGCAACCAGCAGCGCTGCATTGACCGTATAGAACCGCTCGATCGGGTAACGCGTGCTGCACACGAGGGGCACGGCGAACAAGAACAATCCTTGAAGCGCCCATAGCGACGGCAAGTCGGTGCCGAGCAATATGGACGTGATGAAAGGAAGAGCGATCGTGCCGATCGCGACGTGGCCGAGCAGCTTCAGGGTGGGATCCGCCGCCGCAAAATCCCGAGGAAGGCGCTTGATTCGATACCCTGTTATCATCGCCCACGTCACGGCGGACACACTTGTTGCCGCGGCAAGGCCCAACAGGAAATTGACGGCATCCCGCAGCGACGAAGGGAAACCGGTCCCCACATGCGTCGCGGCATAGTGGACAGGCTCCGCGCCTGTCGTGGCCAACCAGTGCAGATGCGGAGATAGCGCGATCAGCCCGACGGCAGTGGAGATCCAGGGCGAACTGGACGTGAAATAGGCTCGTCGCAAGGGATGGAGAATTGCCGCCAACGCGAAGCTCGCGATCAGAAAAATCGAATAGTACTTGCCCAGCATTGCAAGCGATGCCGTGGCACCCGCAGCAATTGCCCAGAGCGGCGTCCTGGTTTCAAAGGCGCGCAGGAAGCAGTAGGTCGCAAGCGGCCAGACCGCGAGCAACACCGCGTTGGCGTTGAAGCGCTGTGCGTGAAACTGGTATGCCGGGGTCAGCATCAGCAGGAGCAGCACGACCAGGCGCTTGTGCCCGGTCACGAACCTTCTTGCGATCAGATCGACGAACCACAAGGCCAACGCCGCATTCGTCATCGCCATCAGTTGCAGCGACCAGTCGGTGAGCGGAAAGACCGAGGTCCACGCCCCGGTCGTCCACCCCATCAGCGGCGGATGCTTGGGATAACCCCATGCGAAATGCCGGCCATACGTCCAGGTCTCCAGCACGTCCGGATGCAGGCCGGCGCCGTGATAGGCGACCGATAGATACACCGTCCAGATGCCGACGAAGCAAACCAGCAGCAGTGGTACCGACCACCCTGCCTCTACTCCCTCCAGCCATCGATTGAACGGACGGCGCCAAGACGCCGGGCTGCGATCCGACCGCTTGGCCATCGCTGAGAACGCAAAATCGACCGGCATATCGTTCGGAAGCCTGGGGAAGGAGATCGGAAAGCGCGATGCGAGCCGCGTTGTCCGCCATGCTTTTCACAGCGACCATTACGACAGCCTGACGTGACTCCGCCTCTGTCGACTTATTCCTGCGCGCGCCGACGCGCCGTCATTCGCCGGTCATGTTGATCGACGTCTCTGGCCGGGAAATCGCTGAGAGGGGATGCGCATGCGAAAGCCCGTGCGCTGTCATGACGCTGATCGGCTCCGGAGCACTGATGTGTGCGGCGCCCCTGATCGAGTCTTTCGGACTGACCCTCATCAGGCGTCGATCCGATCACCGCTGCCGTTCGAGAATGCCTCTAGAGTCACATGGAAAAGGCCAATCACATCAATGCATTCGTGTGGACACCGCGGTTTTCTTGCCGGCCGTAATCTTATTGTAATCCGCCTGTAATGATAGAAACATTTAGTCACACTTGGGAGAATGCGGTGCGAGTTCTGGTCGTGGAGGATGACCCCCAGCTTGGGCCATGGCTGCGGGATACCCTGGCTACGGCCTTCGGCGCATCCGACATGGTCACGACGCTCGAGGAGGGTCGCGCCGCAGTCGCCGTGCGAAGCTTTGAACTCGTCGTGATCGACCGCGGACTGCCGGATGGCGACGGTTTGGCTTTGCTGCGCGACCTGAAGCAGCAGAAGCCGAGCCCCGCGACGATCGTGCTGACGGCGCTCGATGACCCCCTCGATATTGCGCGCGCCCTCGACGACGGGGCGGACGACTATGTGGCCAAGCCATTCGAGCCGATCGAGCTGATTGCCCGAGCCAAGGCGGTGCTGCGACGTCTCTTTCTCGATAGAGGAGCGATCGTTCGCATCGGCAATCTGAGCTACGACGTGCTCAATCGCGAGGTCTGCGTCGATCACGCGCCGATTGTTGTGCCGCGGCGTGAACTGGCGATTCTGGAAGCGATGGTCCGGCGCATCGGGCGCGTCGTCCTGCGCGAGACCCTTGAAGTTGCCGCCTACAGCTTTGATGACGAGATTCAATCAAACGCGATCGAGGCTCACGTTTCGCGGCTGCGCCGGCGGCTCCGCGCGGCCAACTGCAAGGTCGTCATCAAGCCGGTGCGTGGCCTCGGATATCTCTTGAGTGGCGAATGATGATGTTGAAGTGGCAAAGGCTCAAGCGCGTCCATCGCTCGATCGCGGTGCTGTCCGCGACGCTGATCGGCGCCGTGACGACCATCATGCTGCTCTGCGCGGCAGCGCTTCTGATCCGATTTGGCGGCGACGATGACGGCACCTGGGCCGCCGCCGACGTCGCCGATGCGTTGAAGGAAGCCGTCATCCGCAACGAGACCGGGCAACTGGCGCTCAAGCGGACCTCGAGGCTGGACGAGATCACCCGCAATTTCCCGACATTCTGGTATGTCGTGTCCGACAAGAGTGGAGAGGTCAGCTACGGCCCTATCCCGAAGTGGCGTCCGCAAAAGACCCAGACATCGCGTGACGGGACGAGTTTCATCGCCTACGCGTTTGACGGCGAAACCACCAATCTGAGGAAGATGGCGGTCGTCAGAAATACGCCCGTGGGTGAGGTGTGGATCGAAACCGGTGGCGTGGCCTATACGGCGGCGCAGCTGACGACCGGAATGCTCACCGATGCGACGATTGTCGCACTCCCCATAATCCTGGTCCTGGCGGCGACGGCGTTTACCGCGATGGTCTTCGTGCCGACGCTCATCGCGCGCCCCGTCCGGGCCGTCGCGGCGGCCGCCGAGATGATCGATGGGGTTTCGGATGGCCGACGCTTGCCGGAACAAGATGCGCCGGCCGAGCTCTTGCCTCTGGTCGCGGCTTTCAATCGCGCGCTATCGCGAATAGACGTCGCTTCGAAATCGCAGCGAAACTTCCTGTCGAATGCGGCACACGAGCTGCGTACGCCCTTGACCAATGCGCGCACCATACTCGAGCAGGTCGAGGACGCTCCATTGCGTGCGAGGCTGATCGCCGAGAACCAGAAGCTGTCGTCGATCGTCACCATGCTGCTCCAGCTGGCGCGCATCTCCGCAGAACCCGCCGAACTGATCGAAATGGATCTTGCGGCGCTTGCGCGCAGGGTTGCGGCCGAGCACGTGCCGATGGCGTTGAAGAACGGAAGCGATGTCGAGTTCACCGAGCCTCGTCACCCGATCTGGGTGCGGGGCTCCGAAACCGCGATCGCCGTCGCGCTCTCGAACCTGATCCGAAACGCCGTGACTCATGGTAGCGCAGGTGGCTCCGTCCTCATCGAGGTCGGAGCACCGGCGCGGCTCAGCGTCATTGACTACGGATCGGGGCTCCAACTCGGTCAGCCCGAACTGCTGCTTGAGCCCTTCAAGCGCGGCAACACCCGCGCGGAAGGAACAGGACTGGGGCTTGCGATTGTCTCCCAGGTGATGACCACCCACGGCGGCACCGTTTCCCTTTGCGAGACACCAGGCGGCGGCACCACGGTCGAACTGAACTTTCCGGTCCCAGGCTGCCGGCAAGCCGACCTGCCGCAGGGGAGAAAAGCCGTCCAAGCCATGACCGAAGCCCGGCCGGACGGCATTTCCGCAGCCTGAAGCGCTGTCTCAATCCGTCAAGCGGATTGCCGACTGTCGGTCACGGCCGGCTTCGAATGCCCGCATTGTGCGGCGGCTCAGGCGGTGGCCGGCGCGGATTGCGCCTTCATCGCAGCCTCGACATCCATCCACATCACTTCCCAGATGTGCCCATCGAGATCCTCGAAGCTGCGGCCGTACATGAAGCCGTAATCCTGCTGCGGCGACGGATCGGCGGTGCCGCCCGCGCTCTTCGCCCTGGTCACATAGCCGTCGACGGCCTCGCGGCTCTCGGCGGACAGGCAGATCAGCACCTCGCTCGTGGTCCTCGCGTCGGCGATCGCCTTCGGCGTGAACTGCCGAAACTTGTCGTGCGTCAGCAACATGACGTGGATGGTCTCGGAGATCACCATGCCGGAGGCGGTGTCGTCGGAGAATTGCGGATTTTTCGTCGCGCCGATCGCCTCATAGAAGGCGGTAGCACGGGCGAGATTGCTGACCGGCAGGTTGACGAAGATCATTTTAGGATTAGCCACGAGAGAACTCCTGTTGGCGGGGTTGTGCCCCGAGGACGAACCGGATAGCCGAATCCCGACATCGCCGCGCAAATTTTTCTTGCGGCGTCCTGACGCAGGCCGCCTAGGTCACGATCGGCGTCGGCATGGTCAGGAATGCCCGCGTCACATGCCAGAACAGTTCGCGATTGGTGGCCAGTGCAACCGAATGGGCGGTGCCGGGCAGGATGACGAACTGCCGGTCGCCATTCGGCAGCTTGTTGAAGAACTCCTCGAGATCGGGCACCGCCGCGATCCCGTCATACTCGCCGCGAACCAGCAGTACCGGCGCCAGCACCTTCTCCGGATGCACCACCGGCAGATTGGCGGTCATGTCGAGATAGGTGCCGGTCGGGATCTGGTCGCCGAACTGCATCTCGACATCGGCCAGCGCTTCCATCACGGCGGGGTCCGACGTGCCGGGCCTGTCGCGGGTCGCGATCGAGCGGATCATGTCACGGTCGCGCTTGCGCATGTTGTGGCTGCGGTAATAGGCAACGTGCTCGGCGCGCTTCGCCAGTGTCGGCGAGCCCTCGCCCTTGTAGGTGAAGGCGGCGAACACCAAGCGATCGATGCGCTCGGGCGCGGCCATCGCGAACGCGCCTGCCCGCAGTGCGCCGGAGGATTCGCCGATGAAGTGATATCGCCGCTCGCCGGTCTCGCGCGCGATCACCTCGACCGCCGCCTTCAGATCCTCGACGCCGCTCGCAATATCCGCATTGCCCGAGGTGCGGCCCGACTTGCCGTAGTTCTCGTGATCCATGGTCCAGCAATCGAAGCCGTAGCGCGCAAAGACGTTGAGCAGCGAATACTCGCCCTTGCCAGGCACTGTGAGGTCAAACGCCCTCGACGTCACCGACGAGCCGTGGACGAAGAACACCACGGGCCGCGCCGGCTCGCCCGGTTTCGGCGCGCCGATCCGCTTGCGGAACATCCACAGCGGGATGTCACCCTTCTTCGCCCAGTATTCGTTGCTCCATATTTCGCCCTCGGCAGGAACTGCGGTCGCGGCCTGCGCCGCCGCCGCGCCGAGCACGCCGGCTGCCGTCGCGACGCCGATGCCTGTGATGATGGTGCGCCGCGAATGGTCTGCTGGCATCATGGTTTGCCTCCCTCTGAACGATGGGGCTTCGTTCGGCCCCTCGGGTTTTGCAAGACGTTAGCATCCACAACCGTCATTGCGAGCGCAAGCGAAGCAATCCATGGCGCCACTTGCAGCAAGAGTATGGATTGCTTCGTCGCATACGCTCCTCGCAATGACAGAGAATACAGCGCACGATTTTGTGAACGCCGTTTCCGGCAATCGGCGCGGACGACGGACGGACTTGGTCCTAGTCTCCGCCGCGGTCCGACCGAAAAATCCGGCGAGATGCGGGAGCGAAGAATGAGCAGCAATCTCACCGACGAAGAACTTGCCGCCTTGATGCCCTCCGAACTGTGCCAGTACCAAACGCCGATCCCGACCCAGATCGTCTCCAGCGACGAGTTCTATCCCGACCCGCAGAACGAACGGCAGCGCGAGGTTGAGGCACGTCTGCTGGCGATGGCCGACGACCTCGGCGGCAAGCAGGGTCTCGATCGCCGAAAATTCTTTCAGACCGCGGCCGGCATGGCCGCTTCCTTTGTCGCGATGAACCAGGTCTATGGCGCGCTGTTCGACGTGACGCCGGCCGAGGCCGCAACGCCGGCGATGGCGCAAGAGCGCGCCAACGGACTGAAAGACCAGTTCATCATGGACATGCACACGCATTTCCTGCGCGACGACACTCGCATCATGGGCTTTGTGGAAATGCGCAAGGCGGTCGGCAAGGCCGGCTGGAACAAGGAGCTCAACGATCACGAGCAGACCATCGAGGATCTGAAGTTCAACAACTACAAGAAGGAGATGTTTCTTGATTCCGACACCAAGATCGCGTTGATCTCCTCGGCGCCGTCGGACATCGAGCAGGACTGGTTCCTGACCAACGAGCAGATGGCCGATGCGCGCAAGAAGATGAACGACGAGGCCGGCTCGCGCCGCGTATTCTGCCACGCGATCTTCACGCCCGGGCAGCCCGGCTGGCTCGACAAGCTCGATGCCGCGCTGGCGCTAAAGCCGGAATCCTGCAAGGGCTACACGATCGGCGACAACACCCACAAGGAGATCAGCCGCTATCCGTGGCGGCTGGACGACGAGAAGGTCGCCTACAAGGGCTATGAGAAGATGGTGAAGGCGGGCATCAAGAATGTCTGCGTGCACAAGGGACTGTTCCCGCCCGGGATCGAGAAGCAGTATCCGAACCTGCGCGGCTTCGCCGACGTTGCCGATGTCGGCCAGGCGGCCAAGGACTGGCCGCAACTCAACTTCGTGATCTACCACTCGGCCTACCGCCATGTCGGAGGCGATCCCAAGGTGGCGCTGGCCGAATTCGAGCGCACCGGCCGCATCGCCTGGACCTCCGACCTCGCCGACATCCCGGCACAGTACGGCGTCAACAATGTCTACGGCGATGTCGGGCAATTGTTCGCGACCACGCTGGTCGCCGAGCCCAATGTCTGCGCCGCGCTGATGGGCACCCTGATCAAGGGCCTCGGCGTCGACCACGTCTGCTGGGGCACCGACGCGCTGTGGACCGGCGCGCCGCAATGGCAGATCGAGGGCCTGAGGCGGCTCGAGATCCCCGAAGTGATGCAGAAGAAGTTCGGCTACGCGCCGCTCGGGCCCGCCGACGGACCGGTGAAGACGGCGATCTTCGGCGACAACAACGCCCGACTCTACAACATCCAGCCGAAGCGCGCGATGCTCGACATCAAGGGCGACCGCTTCGCGACGATGAAGGCGCAGTATGAGAAGGCCGGCGTAGAGCCGTCGAATACGCGCTACGGTTATGTGGTGCCGAACGGGCCGATCGATCACCGGGTGTTTGCTTGAGCCCGTCGTTCCGGGGCGACGCGCGAGCGTCGAACCCGGAACCTCGAGATTCCGGGTTCTCGCTTCGCGAGCCCCGGAATGACTGCGTCACTTCCCCGTAAACCTCGGCTTCCGCTTCTCAGCGAAGGCCTTCACGCCCTCCTTGAGATCCTCGCTGTCCCTGACCTCATCGAGCAACCGCCGCGCATCCGCGACGGTTTCCAGCGGTCCCTTCGGCATCGCCTCGCGAGCCAGCTTCTTCAACGCGCGGACCACCAGCGGGGCATTACCGGCGATCTTCGCAGCCATCTGCTGTGCCAACGCGAGGTGCTGACCTTTCGATGCGACCTTGTTGACGAAACCGATCTGGAAGGCGCGTTCCGCCGACATCTCGTCGCCGACCAGCAGAAACTCCATCGCGATCTTGTGCGGCATCCGCGCCATCACCGATGAGACGCCGCCCGCGGTGGTGCCGATTTTTCCCTCGGGGTAGATGAAGCGTGTCGTCTCCGACGCCACACACAGATCGGCCATCTGCACCAGCACGAAGGCGCCACCCACGACCCAGCCGGATGTCGCTGCAATCACCGGCTTGTCCAGCTCGACGCCGAGGCCAGGCACGGCGTGCCACATGTTGGCGGGGAGATCACCAACATCGGCGCCGACCGAGAAATACTTTTCCTCCGCCGAAGCCAGCACCGCCACACGATCGTCGCTGTCCCGAAACCGCAGCCAGGCGTCACGCAGCTCGGTACACAACGCGTTGTTGAGCGCGTTGTGCTTATCGCTGCGCGTCATCGTGATGGTCGCGACGTGGTCGGCGCTCTCGTAGCGAACGAGCGTCATGCTGGCCTCCCTGCTCTGTCGTCATTCCGGGGCGACGCGCAGCGTCGAGCCCGGAATCCGTTCATGCACCAACGCTGCGGCCCGATGGATTCCGGGCTCTCGCTTCGCGAGCCCCGGGAATGACGGGGCCCGTTACTTCTTCTCGTCGGGATGCCGGTGCACCGGATCGACCCAGAGCACGTTCTCCGGCTTCTCGACCGGCTCGATGTCGAGATTGATCGCGACCGCCTCGCCGTCGGAACGCACCAGCACGCATTCCAGCACCTCGTCGGGACTGGCGTTGATCTCCTGGTGCGGCACGTAGGGCGGCACGAAGATGAAATCGCCGGGACCGGCTTCGGCGGTGAACTGCAGCTTCTCGCCCCAGCGCATCCGCGCCTTGCCCTTCACGACATAGATGATGCTTTCGAGATGGCCGTGATGATGCGCGCCGGTCTTGGCGTCCGGCTTGATGCTGACGGTGCCTGCCCACAATTTCTGCGCGCCGACCCGGGCGAAATTGATCGCGGCCTTGCGGTCCATGCCGGCAGTCGACGGCACGTTCGGATCGAGCTGGTTACCCGGAATCACCCGGACGCCGTCGTGCTTCCAGCGCTCGTCGTCGTGATGGTGATGATCGTGGTCGTGAGAATGGGTGTGATCGTGGGAACCGCTCATCGTTCTTGCTTTCGTTGGTCAAGTTTTCGTGCGCTGAACGCTACCGAAAAGCAGCCGCGCAGGCGAGCGGAAAATAGGAACGTTCCCGCGCTACCGCGCGTTGCCGCCGCGAAGTTTCAATGGATTTGAAGGGAGAGACTGATGGGCAGCACGACCGACAAGATCAAGGGCACCGCCAACGAGGCGATGGGCAAGGCCAAGCAGAAGATCGGCGAAGCCACTGGATCTGAGGAGATGCAGGGCGAAGGCGCGATCCAGGAAGCCAAGGGCAAGGGCCAGAAGGCACTCGGCGACGCCAAGGAGATCACAAAGGATGCCGTGAACAGGGCCGCGGCCGCAGCGAACAAGAAGCTCTAATCTGCAGGCGATCAGCTTTTGAGAAGGACCGGTCCGTTCGGCCGGTCCTTTTCATGCCCCTATCAATCAGCCGCGCGGGCGGGGATGTGCCAGCACATCCGGATGTGTCAACACATCCGGATTGACGACATTGGTCGGCGCGCCCGCGGCATAGGCTACGATCTGGTCGAAGATGTCGGTGAACTGGATCTCGTACTCGTCGCGCGAGACGTAGCCGAGATGCGGCGTGCAGACCACATTGTCCATGTTGAGCAGCGGGTCCGACGTGTCGCGCAGCGGCTCCTTCTCGTAGACGTCGACCGCGGCCATGCCGGGCCGGCCGGCGCGCAGCGCGTTGACCAGTGCGCCGGGCTCGATCAGCGGCGCGCGGCTGGTGTTGACGATCAGCGCGGTGTCTTTCATCCGCGCGAGATCGTCCGCCTTGACGATGCCGCGCGTCGCGTCGACCAGCCGCATATGCAGCGACAGCACGTCGCAGCGGGCAAAGAAATCGGCCTTGCTGGCGGCGGTCTCGTAGCCGTCGGCGCGCGCCTTCGCCAGCGCCGTCTCGCGCGCCCAGACCAGCACGTTCATGCCGAACGCTTTGCCGTAGCCCGCGACCACGGCGCCGATGCGCCCATAGCCGTAGATGCCGAGCGTCTTGCCGCGCAACGTATGGCCGACGCCGATCTGCCATTTGCCGGCCTTCAGCGCCGCCATCTGCTGCGGGATCGCGCGCATCGCGGCGAGGATCAGGCCCCAGGTGAATTCGGCGGTGGCATAAGACGGTGTATCGGCATGCTGGCCCGACGACACGATGATGCCGAGCCGCGTGCAAGTGTCGATGTCGATGTGCGGGTAGACACTGCGCTGGCTGATCAGCTTCAACTTCGGCAGCCGCTCCAGCAACGGGGTGCGGATCTGGGTGCGTTCGCGGATCAGCACCAGCGCATCGGTGTCGCGCAGCCGTTCGGCGAGCGCGTCGACGTCCTGGACATGGTCGTTCCAGATCGTGACGTCGTAGCCGTCGAGCTTGCGGAAGCAATCGAGGGTGCGCAGCGTGTCGAAATAATCGTCGAGGATCGAAATCTTCATCGCTGCGCCCCTTTTGTCATGGGCCGGTCACTTGACGGCCATCAGGTCATTTTACGCCAAGCAGTTCGACGTCGAACATCAGCGTGGCATTCGGCGGGATCACGCCGCCGGCGCCGCGCGCGCCGTAGCCGAGGTTCGGCGGGATGATCAGCGTGCGCTTGCCGCCGACCTTCATGGTGGCGACACCCTCGTCCCACCCCTTGATCACGTGACCCTGGCCGATCGGAAACTCGAACGGCTCGTTGCGGTCGACGGAGGAGTCGAACTTTTTGCCTTTCTGGCCGTTCTCGTAGAGCCAGCCGGTATAGTGCATGACGCAGGTCTGGCCGGTCTTCGGCGAGGCGCCGGTGCCGACCTTGCTGTCGATGATCTGGAGGCCTGAAGCTGTGGTCATGGGCTTTCCTGCGGTTTGGGCCATTGCCGTCCTGCCGGCAACGGACGTGGAGACTGCCGCCGCCAGGCCGGCGAATGCAGTCGTGATGATCGTGCGTCGTGAAGATCGCATCTTGCACCTCTCATGAACGACCGCCGTCTCTAGCCCAGCGCGCGGCAATTCCCTAGCCGTTTTTCAGTGACCGGCCATGCCGCCATCGCGGTCCAGCGCGAAATCATCGAGCAACGGCGAGCTGCCGCCTGCGATGAGATCGCCGATCAGTTGCGCCGCCAGATAGGAAAAGGTGATGCCGTTGCCACCATAGCCATACGCCGCATAGACGCGCTTCGCGCCGGGCACAGGACCGATCAGCGGCAGGCCATCGCTCGTGTTGTCGAACGTCCCGGCCCAGCGGTATTCGATCTCCGTTGCGGCGAACGGCCAGAGCGCGGCGAGACGTTGCACGAGCCGCAGCGCCTTCTCCGGGATCAAGCGGTCGCGGGCATCAGCCGCGATGACCTCATCGCTATCCTCGCCACCGATGATGATGCGGCCCGCCGGCGTCGTCCGGGCGTAAAGATAATCCTTGGCGTTCTCCCAGATCAGCGCGCCGTCCTTCCAGATGTTCTGCGGCTGCGGTGTGGTCGCAATCGCCCAGCTCGAGGACACGGTCTGGATCGTAGACCGAACGATGTCCGGCATCACATAGCCGGTCGCCAGCACGACGGCCTTCGCGGCAATTTCGCGACCATTCTCGAATCCCACGGTCACCGTTTCGCCCGCCGGATCGAAGGCTATGGCCTCCGCATCGAACTGCCGCGCACCGCGCGCGAGTGCGAGGTAGAGCAGCCCGCGGGCAAGTTGAAGCGGATCCACATCCGCCGCGCCGGGCGAGACGATCGCGCCGGCGCGCGCTATCCGGTAGCTCTCGAGCAGTTGTCCATGATCGAGGAACTCGCCGGGCAGGCCGGCGCGGCGGCGGAGCCGATGCTCATCAAGCAATTCGGCTGCAGAGCTGCCGGCCGCCAGATAGAGCGAGCGCTTCTTTCTGATCTCTCCGGGCAGCTTGTGGTCACGAACCAGCGAGATCAGACCGGTCACGGCATCGAGGCTAGCGCGATAGGCGCGCGCAGCCCGATCGAAGCCATACATCGCGCGGTCAGCTCGACAAGCGGGCGGTCGATCTCCCACAACAACATCGCCGTGCTGGCTACAGTGCTGCCCCGGCCCGGACGCTCTCGATCAACAATGACGACATTCAGCCCCTGACGGGTCAGACGCTCGGCGACCAGCGAGCCGGTGATCCCGGCGCCGACGACAAGCGCATCGCAGCCGAGATTTTCCGATAGCGTCGGACGCGGCGGTGGCGTTGCGGCGACAAACCACGGCGAGACGCCGCCGCGCAAATCGGCCTGGTCAGTATTATCTGAATCGAGGGAGCTGATGACGGGCCTCGCGGGAAAGGGCTTCCAGCACCAATCCCTGCGAGAACAGCTTGTTCCTCAACGCATATCCGGCGCTGCTGCCTGCGACAATCAGTAGCCGAGCGCGCAGCCGTCCTTGCGCGGATCGGAGCCGCCGGTCAGCGTGCCCTTCTCCCAATCGATCCAGATGCCCTGGCCGCCGCCGAGCGGCGCGACCACGCTGGTGGTCTTGTGGCCGATCTTCTTCAGGCCTTCGACGGTCTCCGCCGGCACGCTGTCCTCGAGCTGGTAGACGCCCTCGTAATGCAGGCCGCGCGGCATGTCGATCGCCTCCTGGATGTCGCAGCCATAGTCGAGCATGTTGGTCAGCACGCGGGTCTGGCCGACCGGCTGATACTGCCCGCCCATGACGCCATACGGCATCACCGCGCGGCCGTTTTTTGTGGCCAGCGCCGGGATGATGGTGTGCAGCGGACGCTTGCCCGGCGCGATGCAGTTCGGATGGCCGGGCTGGATGCGGAAGCCGCCGGCGCGGTTCTGCAGCAGGACGCCGGTCTTGTTGGAGACGATCGCCGAGCCGAACGAATGCGCGATCGAGTTGATGAAGGAGCAGACGTTGCGGTCCTTGTCGACCACCGTGATGTAGACGGTCGAGGGATTCATCGGCGGCGCCACGTTCGGCAGTTCGAGCAGGGCGTCCATCCGGATGTTCCTGATGTGCTCGTCGGCGAACTCCTTGGAGAGGATACCGGCAACATCGACATGCGCGTGCTGGGGATCGCCGATATACTGCTCGCGCATCATGTAGGCGATGCGCGCCGCCTCGGCCTCGAGGTGGAAGCGCTCGATGCTGAGCGGCTTGAACCTGGTCAGGTCGAAGCGCGACAGGATGTTGAGCATGACCAGCATGGTGATGCCGGGGCCGTTCGGCGGGCACTGCCAGACGTCGTAGCCCTTGTACATCGTGCCGATCGGCGCGGTCGCCTCGGTCGAATGCGCCGCAAAGTCTTCCAGCGTGTGCAGACCGCCGATGCCGCGCAGCGTGTCGACCATGTCGGCGGCGATCTCGCCGCTATAGAAGGCGTCGCGGCCCTTTTGCGCGATGGCGCGCAGCGTCTTGCCGAGCTCGGGCTGGCAGATCACGTCGCCGGCGACCGCGGGCTTGCCGTGCGGCAGCAGATAGCGCTCGGTGTTGGTGCCGTTCTTCAGCTTCTCAAAACCGTTCTTCCAGTCGAAGGCAATGCGCGGAGCGACGACATAGCCCTCTTCCGCGGCCTTGATCGCGGGCTGCAACAGCCGGTCGAAGCCGAACTTGCCGTGATCCCTGAGGATCACATCCCAGGCGTCGATCGCGCCGGGAATGCTGACGGCATGCGCCGAGGTCAGCGGCACCGAATGGATCTTGCGTTCGAGGTACCACTCGGCGGTGGCCGCCATCGGCGCCCGGCCGCTGCCGTTATAGGCCGTGATCTTGCCCTCGCCCTTCGGCTGGATCAGCGCAAAGCAGTCGCCGCCGATGCCGGTCGATTGCGGCTCGATGACGCCGAGCAGCGCGCAGGCCGCAACCGCGGCGTCGGCGGCCGTGCCGCCCGCGCGCATCACCTCGATGGCCACCAGTGCCGCCTGCGGATGCGACGTTGCAACCATCGCGTTCTGGGCGTGGACCGTGGAACGGCCGGCGAAGTGGAAATTCCTCATAACGGAGAGCTCGCTTGATCGTGATGGTCTGATGCTGCTGCGGCGGGTGGATGCCAAGGGGATGCGGAGTACATGGCACATTCATCCCCGGCAGGGCAATGCATGGTATGCCAGAGGAATTATCCCGATAATGCATGGCTTTGCGGGGTTTCGCCGATCTAGCCGGCCTGATAAACCCCGGCCATGCCGCTCAAGGTCGTCGCCTTCTACCAGTTCGCCGCGCTGCCCGATTTCCGCGCCCTGCGCGAGCCGCTGCGCGCGCTCTGCACCGACCTCGATCTGAAGGGCAGCGTGCTGCTCGCGCATGAGGGCATCAACGGCACCATCGCCGGCAGCGACGAAGCCATCGATGGCCTCGTCGCGGAGCTCAAGGACGGGCCGCTGTTCGGCGGTCGCCTCGACAACCTCGAGCTGAAATTCTCCGAAGCCGCGCAGATGCCGTTCCAGCGGCTTGAGGTGCGGCTGAAGAAGGAGATCGTGACGCTCGGCGACACGACCGTCGATCCGACGCGGCAGGTCGGCACCTATGTCGACGCCGCCGACTGGAACGAACTCATCGCCTCGCCCGACATCATGGTGCTCGACACCCGCAACGCGTTCGAGGTCGCGATGGGCAGTTTCGAAGGCGCGGGCAATCCGAAAATCGCGAGCTTCGGACAGTTCAAGGAATTTGCCGCGCGGCAGCTCGATCCCGCGAAGCACCGCAGGATTGCCATGTTCTGCACCGGCGGCATCCGCTGCGAGAAGGCCAGCGCCTATCTGCTCGCGCAAGGCTTCAGCGAGGTCTATCACCTCAAGGGCGGCATCCTGAAATATCTCGAGGAAACGCCCCGGCAAGACAGCCGCTGGCGCGGCGACTGCTTTGTGTTCGACGAACGGGTCGCGCTCGGCCACGGCCTGCGCGCGCGTGGGCACGAGGATGCCGTGCATGAATGACGCGGCAAAGCTGAGCGAACGGATCGATGCGCTGGAGGTCCGCCTGACCTACCAGGACGAAGCCATCGAGACGCTGAACCAGACCATCACGGCACAATGGAAGCAGATCGACGCGCTGACACGCCAGCTCGCCGAGTTGCGCGACCGGCTTCAGGAGGCCGAACGCCAGGCGCCGGGCCCCGCCAACGAGCGCCCACCGCACTACTGATCGGTGCCGCCGGAGCCCGGCGGCGCCGGATTACATGTTGCTCACCTGACGCATCGGCTTCGCGCCGCTGAAGAACAGGCTGGACAACCGCTGCACCATCGCCGTCGCGCGGCTTCCCTCGAGACCCGGGCGAACACACAGCAGGCGCTTCTGCACCGGAAGCTCCGGGAGATAATAGTCCTTCGCCGAAATCAGCGAGGACGGGATCATCCGCTCGGGGCATGCCGTCAGGCCGTATCCGGCCCGTGCGGCGTCCAGTCGCAGCTGGTGGTTCGGGCTCCTGAACACGATCTTGTACGTGATGTTGTGCTTGGTGAGCGTCCGGATCATCCAGTCGTCACCCGGCCACGCCAGGATCGGGATCGGAGCGCCCGGCCGCAGGACAAAATCGCGTGATCGTACCCACACCGAACGCTCGTCGGCCTCGGCGGCGATCGTCACCTCGTCTTCGTTCTCCAGCGAGGGGTTGCTGTAGACGAAGGCGATGTCGATGTAGCCGTCGATCAGTCCTCGGATGACGATCGGCGACATGTCGGCGTGAAGCAGAACGTCGGCGAGTGCGTCGGCCGGATGCAGCTTGAGGAATTCCTCGGCGAGCATCGTGCTTATTCCGAGCCGCAGCGGCTGCGGTCCTTCGTGATTGCCGCCGAGCCGAAGCAGTTGGTCGTTCGCTTCGAGGATTCGCCTTGCCTGCTGCACGGCAACCTTGCCGAGCTCCGTCGTCGTGGTGCCGTTCGCCGTTCTGACGAAGAGCGCGCCGCCGACCAGGCTCTGCAGTCGCTTGACCTGCGAACTGATCGCCGGCTGGCTGAGGCCGAGACGCTCGCCGGCCTTCGATAGACTTCCCGTCTCTGCGATCGCAACGACGGTGCGAACGATCTCTGTAGGAATATTCAAATGCTGACGTGGTCTGTGCATCGCGAGCCCTCCAATCTCAGCACGGGACGCAAATACGTTCTCCAGTATGTGATTCAGCTATACTAACATTTGGTTGCACTTTCGTTTAGTTTCAATTTGCCGCGATGCTATTGAAATTGCTGGTCTTATGTATTGTTACGTGCATTGCCACGTAGTGCTACGGTATCGGATGACTGCATCTGCACCCGCACGCAGCACCTCGACACCATCGGACCCCGGATTTCTGCGGACACGGCATCAAAGATTCTGATCGCCCCATAACGTGTCGCCCACCCAATAAGTTTGAACGCTCCCATTGATCCGAATTGACGTCCCTGATTCGCGGAAGCGTTTTCATAGTTTTCCTTAATCAAAGCCTCGCAACGTGGCGCCCTAGATTGCGTTTCGAGGTGTGCCATGACCAGGTTATTTCGGTGTCGAAGCGGCGCTTCTGCTGTCGAATTTGCGCTGATGCTGCCGCTGTTTCTCGCCTTCATTTTCGGCATCATTGTATTCGGTTCGTATCTCGCGATGGTGCATGGCGTCCAGCAGCTCGCCGCCGAAGCGGCGCGGTCGTCGATCGCCGGAATTACCGACACAGAACGCAACAGCCTCGCGACGAACTACGTCACCGCCAACGCATCGACCTACCCGCTGCTCGTGGCCAGCAATCTCACCGTCAATGCCGCACCGTCCCCATTGAACTCCAACGTCTACGTCGTGACGGTCAACTACAACGCGGCCGGCAACTTCATCTACAAGCTGCCTTTCGTCCCGGCACCGGCGAGCACCATCGTCCGCTCCGCTGCGATCCAGTACGGGGGCTTCTAGCATGAGCGGCATCCTCATGCTGATGCGGCGCTTCGGCGCCGACGAACGAGGAAACTTCGCGATGATCTCGGCCGGCCTGATGACGCTCCTGATCGGGTGCGCCGGGCTTGCCATCGATCTCGGCACGATCTTCGCCGACCGGCGCAAGACCCAGAGCACCGCCGACCTCGCCGCGATCGTCGCTGCCGCCAATCTGAGCAATCCGGTCAACGCCGCCTCCGCGACGGTGACGCAGAACAACTATCCGGCCAGCGCACTGGTCAAGGTCGAGACCGGGACCTACGTCGCCAACAGCGCCGTCGCGCCGCAGTCCCGCTTCGTGACCCCTGCGGTCGGCATTCCGAACGCCGCGCGCGTCACGTTGACGACCAAGACCCCGCTCTACTTCGCGCGCTATATCACCGGCGCGAGCAGCTTCAACATCACGACGACCGCCACCGCGACATCGACCGAAATGGCCACGTTCGAGATCGGCTCGCGGCTGCTCTCGGTCAATGGCGGCGTGATCAATGCGCTGCTCGGCTCGATGCTCGGCACCACACTGTCGCTCTCGGTGATGGATTACAATTCGCTGATCAGCGCCAAGATCGACGCACTCGACTTCCTGTCGGCGCTGGCGACCCGGATCAACCTGACCGGCGTCACCTATAGCGACCTCTTGAGCAGCAACGTCAAGGTCAGCGATCTCATGGCGGCGGCGCTGACCACACAGCAGATCACCAACGGCGCGAACGCGGCGACGACCGCGCTGTCGACGATCTCCCAGGCCGTCACCGGCTCTTCAACCAAGGTTTCGCCGGGCACCCTGATCGACCTCGGCCCATTTGCCAACCTGACGGTGGGCCAGAAACCGAAGGTCGGCGCCAGCGTTTCGGTTTTCGACCTCATCAACACTGTCGCGCAGATCGCCAACGGCAGCAATCAGATCGCAACCTCGGTCAATTTCGGGCTGCCCGGTATCGCCAACGTGTCCGTGATCGCGACGGTCGGCGAGCGTCCGGTCGGCTCGAGCTGGATCGCGATGGGCACCCAGGGCGTGAGCGTCCACACCGCGCAGACCAGGATCCTGGCGACGGTCAATGTGCTCGGCTCCGGCAGCGTTTCGGCGATCAACCTCCCGGTCTATGTCGAGGTCGCCTCGGGCACCGCGACGCTCAACACGGTGTCGTGCGGCCATCCGAACATCAACACCTCGCAGGTCACGATCGGCGTGACGCCGGGGATCGTCGACGCCTGGATCGGCAACGTCACCGTTGCCGACATGACCAACTTCACGACCAAGCCCAATCCGCCACCCGCGCTGCTGGTCAATCTTGGTCTCATCACCGTCACCGGCCGCGCCCATGTCGGCATGGGCAACACCACGCCGACCAACGTCAATTTCAGCTACAGCGACATCCAGTCCGGGACGAAGAAGACGGTGACGACGACCAACTTCCTCACGTCGCTCACCTCAAGCCTGCTCGGCGACCTCTCGCTCACCATCAACGTCGGCCCGCTCGGGCTTCCGGTCCCGGGACTGGGCGCGCTCGTCATGGGCATCCTGAATGGCGTGACGAGCCCGATCGATCAGGTGCTGGCGTCCCTGCTCTCGACGCTCGGCATCGGGCTCGGCCAGGTCGACGTCTGGGTGCTGGGCATCCGCTGCGACGGCGCCGTGCTGGTGAACTAGAGCGTTCTCCGGGGAGACGATCGCGAGCCGGCATCACATCGGGGGTAGGAGACTGCCGTGAGTGCAACAATAAGAAGATACAAGACCGACAGCCAGCGAACGCCCCTGATGAAGCGCGGAACGATCTTCTTCCGCAACACCAGCGTCGGATGCCTTGTGCTCAACATCTCGACCGGCGGCGCGGGGCTCGCTGTCGAAGGCGATGTCGCAATTCCGTTCGCGTTCGATCTCGAGATCGAGAGCGAACCGATCCCGCGGCACTGCATTCTGGTCTGGCGCCTGGAGCGCCGGCTCGGCGTGACCTTCGAATTCGAGCGGGTCCAGCGCCCCGAAGGCGGCCCGGTCTAGCTGTTCCAGGGCATCGCGATATGCGGGCGGTTCGCTGATCGAGGCCGCCCGCAAACATGTCACGCGTGCGCTTCGAGCCGCCGCTGCGCGGTGAGCCGCTCCTCGGATAACTGAACCCGTTCGCATCGTGGTTAGCAATCGCTGGGATTTACCAGCTAATTGTCCGGATTGCCGTCGTGCTTCGACGACGCGGGTTGCGTGGCGCTGACCGGATCGGAGGCCGGGAAAGTATCCTCCAGCCCCGCCGTGCAACGCGCCTCCGCAAGCCGGGGTTCCAGAACCGGCTTGAGTATCGCCTTGGCCCATTGCGCCGCAGCGTGTATCAGGGGCCAAATTTGGACCTTGATCAGGAACTTTCGCGTGCCCCAGGATCCCACCAAGAAGCCGCTCATCGACCTCCTGTCGGGCCACCGGCAAGCCGTACCGCCGCTCTGGATGATGCGGCAGGCCGGCCGCTATCTGCCGGAATATCGCGAGCTGCGCGCCAAGGCCGGCGGCTTCCTCGATCTCTGCTTCACGCCCGAATTCGCCACCGAGATCACGCTGCAGCCGATCCGCCGGTTCAACTTCGACGCCGCGATCATCTTCTCCGACATCCTGGTGATCCCCTATGCGCTCGGCCGCTCGGTGCGCTTCGAGGCCGGCGAAGGGCCGCGGCTCGATCCGCTGGCAACCCCCGGCGAGATCGCGACGCTCGCAACCGAGGCCAATTTCGACCAACTCGAGCCGGTCTTTGAAACCCTGCGCCGCGTCCGGCGCGAGCTTGCGCCCGAGATCACGCTGATCGGCTTCTGCGGCGCGCCATGGACGGTTGCGACCTACATGGTGGCCGGACAGGGTACCCCGGACCAGGCGCCGGCGCGGATGCTCGCCTACCGCCATCCGGACGCCTTCGCCAAAATCATCGACGTCCTGGTCGAGAACTCGATCCACTACCTCGTCGGCCAGCTCAAGGCCGGCGCCGACTGCCTGCAGATCTTCGACACCTGGGCCGGCGTGCTGCCGCCGCGCGAGTTCGCCCGCTGGTCAATCGAGCCGACCCGGCGCATCGTTGCCGGGGTGCGCAAGCAGGTCCCCGGTGCCCGGATCATCGGCTTCCCGCGCGGCGCGGCAGGCATGCTGCCGGCCTATGTCGAGCAAACCGGCGTCGATGCCGTCTCGATCGACTGGGCCGCGGAGCCGTCGATGATCCGCGAGCGCGTCCAGAGCCGCGTCGCGGTGCAGGGCAATCTCGATCCGCTGGCCCTGATTGCCGGCGGCGCCGCGCTCGACCGCGCGGTCGACGATGTGCTGGAGAATTTCGGCAAGGGGCGACTGATCTTCAACCTCGGTCACGGCATCCTGCAGGAGACGCCGATCGCCCATGTCGAGCAGATGGTCGCACGGGTGCGCGCGTATAAGGGGTGAAGCCTCGTGGCCCGGGTTAGCGGCTCGCAGCCCACTTTGTCACCGTCACCCTGAGGAGACCGCGCAGCGGTCGTCTCGAAGGGTCGACGGCCCGTCTGTGGCCGTGCATCCTTCGAGACGCGCTACGCGCCCCTCAGGATGACGGATCACATCTTACCTTGCATCCTCCAAAATCATGTCCGACGCCTTCTCCGCAATCATGATCGTCGGCGCGTTGGTGTTGCCCGACATCAGGTCCGGCATGACGGACGCATCGACCACGCGCAGGCCCTCGACACCGCGCACCTTGAGCCGCTGATCGACGACCGCGAGCGCATCGTTGCCCATCCGGCAGGTCGAGGTCGGATGATAGACGGTGCTGCCGGTACGGCGGCAGAAATCGAGCAGATCATCGTCGCTCACCACCTTGGCGCCGGGATCGACCTCGCCGACCGAGTAGGACTTCAGCGCCGGCGCGGCCAGGATCTTGCGCAGGATGCGGATGCCGTCGATGAAGGCGCGGCGATCAGTCTCGGTCGCCAGGTAGTTGATGCGGATTTCCGGCGGCACGCTCGGGTCCGCGCTCCGGATCTTCAGCGAGCCGCGGCTCTCCGGGCGCAGCTGACAGACCGACGCCGTGAAGCCCGAGAACGGATGCAGCTTCTCGCCCATCTTGTCGGTCGAGAACGGCAGGAAGTGGATCTGGATGTCGGGCGACGCCAGCCGCGGACTGGTCTTGAAGAACGCACCCGAGGTGCCGGCGGCAATCGTCAGCGGCCCCTTGCGCAACGTCGCGTAGCGCAGGCCGGCCATGACGCGGCGCACCGGATTGTTGATGACGTCGTTCAGCGTGACGGTCTGGGCGCAGCGCGTGACGATGCGCACCTGCATGTGATCCTGCAAATCGTTACCGACACCGGGCGCATCGAGCAGAACCTCGATGCCATGCTGTTTCAACAGATCGGCGGGGCCGATGCCGGAGAGCTGCAGCAATTGCGGCGAATTGTACGCGCCGCTCGACACCAGCACCTCCTTGCGCGCCTTGGCCGTGCGCAACTGTCCGTTCTGCTTGTAGGCGACGCCGCTCGCGCGTTTGCCATCGAACAGGATGCGTTGCGCCAGCGCCGAGGTCTCGACATGCAGATTGCCGCGGGTCAGCGCCGGCCGCGCCGCGTCGTGGTCTGGAAGAAGCCCGCGCCCTCCTGGGTCGCGCCGTTGAAATCCGGATTGGTCGGGATGCCGACCTCGGCCGCGGCATGCACGAAGGCTTCCGACAGCGGATCGTGATGCCGCCAGTCCGACACCGGCAGCGGGCCGCCGGCGCCGTGATATTTGTCGCCGCCGCGCTGCTGATCCTCGGCCTTCCTGAAGTAGGGCAGCACGTCGTCAAAACCCCAGCCGGCATTGCCGCGCTGCCGCCAGCGGTCATAGTCTTCATGCTGGCCGCGCACATAGAGCAGGCCGTTGATCGAGCTGGAACCGCCGAGCACTTTTCCGCGCGGCTGGAACACTTGCCGTCCATTCAGACCGGGCTCAGGCTCGGTCTGGTACATCCAGTTGACGGATTTTTCCTTGAACAGCTTGCCGTAGCCGAGCGGGACATGGATCCAGATGTTGGTGTCCTTCGGCCCGGCCTCGAGCAGCAGCACCGAATGCTTGCCGTCGGCACTCAGGCGGTTGGCAAGCACACAGCCGGCCGAGCCGGCGCCGACGATGACGTAATCATACTCGGCGACGTCGTTGGTCGACGCGCCATGATTGTTGTTGTTCATTGGTTTCCCCCGGCCATGCGGCGCGGCCGGCAGGGTTGCGCCCCTGCCCGGCATTGGGAAAAGACGTAGCGAGCGTGACGGATACGGTCAAGAAGTTGGCCGGCGATCCGCAGCGGTACCACCGGACCTTTGAGCGCGGGATCGGCGCGCCGCAAACTATCAACGCGGGCGCGTTCAGCTCTCCACCTTTCGCCGACGCGTAGCGGCGCGCTGCTGGTTCCGGCGCGCCGGCTTGGTCGTCGTTTGATCCACGCGTGAGCCGGACGGCAGGCCGTATTTCGCCGACGCCGCCTCCAGCGAGGTCTCCTCATCGGGCACATGGAGGCTGGAGAGAAAATCCGCGCCGGCCCGCATCACGTGCTCGGCGGCAAGCGTCGCGGCGGCGCGCTCGTCGCCGGCGATGATCGCGCGCAGGATCGCGGCGTGCTCATCCCAGGTCCGCGCCTGGCGCACCGGATCTGTTGGTGAGAACAGCATCGCCGTGCGTTCGCGCAGCCGCTTCAGCAGATCCGCCAGCACGCGGTTGCGGCCGGCCTCCGCCAGTTCATGGTGGAACTGCTGGTTGAGATCCGACAACAGGTCGTAGCGCCGTCCCGCGACCGCCTCGTTGCCCTGCTTCAACACCGCCGCGATCCGCTTGATGATGCTCTCTTCGCGGCGACGCGCAGCCAGGCGCGCGTTTTGTCCCTCGAGCAGCGCGCGGACTTCGACCGTCTCGCGCGCTTCCTCATCGCTCATCGTGATGACGGAGGCACCGCGCCGCGCGGTCACCTCGACGAGCCCCTCCGACTCCAGCACGCGAATCGCCTCGCGCACCGGATTGCGGGACACCCCGAGCTCATCGGCGAGGCGGCCCTCGACCAGCCGCTCGCCGGGCTTCAGCCGCCGGCTCAGGATCGCCTGCCGCAGCTCCTCGATGACCTTGCCGTGGAGGGAGAGGTAGTCGTCGCCGAGACGTTTGGAGCTTCCGAGCTTGCCTGCCATGAACCGACCTGTCCGGCCGCGCTTCGCTCAATGCATGGACACCGGAGGCCCAGCGAGCTGCCAGAGTCCTGGCCGAATGACCGCTGTTGCGTATTTAGACCGCCGGCTGCATGCCATCAAGCCGCGCTCATTCGCCGTCAACAGCTACAGGTCGAGCCGCCGGCGCCGCCGCCTTCGGCACCCACGACACGCTCACGCTGCCGGTGAGAAAGGTCTGGCACGCCATCCGGTAGCCGGCGGCGAACTGCGCGTCGGTGAGATGTTTTCGCTCCTTCGGCTTGATCGTATCGGTGTTCTCGATGCCCTTCTCGATCAGGCATTTGCAGGTTCCACACAGGCCGCCGCCGCATTTGAACGGAATGCCGCCCTGCTCGCGCAGCGAGACGCGCAGCAGATTGCTGTTCTCGGCGGCGGTGACGGTCTTCCCGCCATTGGTCAGAAACGTGACTTCGATCATCCCGCCATCCGCTCAGCGCTTGCGCAGCTTGGTATCCATGTGACCGAATGTGATGAGGTGCTCGAGTTCGTTCAGCGCCCGCTCCGGCGTCTCGAACTTCTCGAGGAATTTCGAGGGCACCTCGTTCACGATCTGCGGCGACCAGGCCTCGTCGATCACCCTGACCTTGGTCTCCTCGACCAGCTCGGCAATCACGAACGTCGCTTTCCTGATGCCGTAGAACAGGTAGTCATAGGCCGCGAGCGGCCGCAGGCCCCCGGTGATCTCGGTGCGAAACTGCCCCGGCTTGCTCGTCAGTATCACATACATCCGTCACCTCCTCCCAACCGCGGCGCCGACCGGCGCGACGACGTCGACCAGCGGCGCTGCCTCCTGCGACAGTTCAACGTCATGCGTGAGCCAGAGCTGGCAGGCGAGGCGATATCCCTGCTCGATCCTGGCGCCGAGGCGCTTCTTTTCCTTCCAATTCGGCTCCGGCAAGTGCTCGCCGCCCTTGATGATCAGCGACGCGCACTTCCCGCACTTCCCCATCCCGCAGCCGTAAAGGAAATTGGGATAGGGAAACTGGCGGATACCGGCGCGGACGACGAGATTGGTGTTCTCCTTGACCTCGCCGACAAAGGTTTCGCCGTTGCGGCGAAAGATGACGTTGGGCATCGCGCCGCTGCTCCCCGCGGCTCAGGCCTGCAACAGCACGCGTTCTTCAGCGGAGACGCCGCTGGCAAGATCGAGCTCCGCCAGCGGAATGTCGCTCGCGACATAGTCATGGTACAGCGCGGTCGTATAGAGCAGCCGCATCTGTGCGCCGATCTCGCAGATCTTGAGGCAACGCTGCTGCAGCTCGACCGTATTGGCGTGCTCGAGCACGATCTGATAGCCGCGCTCGCCGTGAATCTCGTCCGAGACGATGTGAAGGTCGAAGAACTCGACTTCCTCGTCGGTGAATTTGTACTTCTCGCGCAGGGTCGGCGTCTGCTTGCGATAGATCGAGGGGACCTGCGACTCCAGACCGACCACGAGGCCGGCCACGGCGACGATCGGGTCCTCGCGCATCGCGACCGCATAACACCAGCTTTGCAGCCCGCGCGTCGTCGGCGTCATGTTGTCGGGGTTCTTGATCCGCGCCGCGGTGGTGCCGCAGGCCTCCGCGAAGCGGATCAGCAGATCGGTGTGACGGTCGCCGCCGATCTCTTCCTCATACATATTGGCGAGCAGGAAGTCCTTGGCTTCCTGATACTGCTCCGGCATCCGCGCATAGATGTAGCCGAGGTAGTCGGCGAACGGACCGACATAGTGGTAGTGATTCTCGGCCCAGCGCGCGAGATGCGCGCGGCTGAGCTTGCCGCTCGCCCAGGCCACGCTGAACGGAGCCTTGTTGGCGCTCTTTCCCTTGATGGCATTTTCGAGGGCCGCTCGACATTCCACGTGATCCATCAGCTTCTGCATCGTGGCGCTCCTGTGCCGTGAAGAAATCGCCGGCCGGCAACGGGCCATTGGTTGTATTTTGGCCGGCCATTTCGGTATACTGTATACTAAAATGTCGACTGTCAACACCGAAGACAGGGTTCCTTGTCTTCTATCTCACCCAGCCCCTTGGCACAGGATTGCTAAGATTTCAGGCATTTTTTGCACAAATCGCCGGCGAAGATGCTTCCACCCGCTGCGACGAACGGATCGCCGGCTCGCAATTTGCGCTTGCTATAGCGGAATACAGTATACATTACCGGTCGCATTAGAGGGGGAAGCAACAACCATGCAGCACGCTCCGATCGTCGCCGCACATTGGGTTTATTTGCTCGGCGTCGCCGTCATCGTTCTCACTATGATCTGGCGCGCCAATGTCGTGGTGCCGTCGGTGATCGCGACACTCCTGGTCGCGCTTGCCTGGACGCACAGCCCGGTCGCGGCACTCGCCAGCGTGTTCAACGCGAGCTTCACCGCCGCCAAGGAGCTGTTCAACATCTTCCTGGTGATCGCGTTGATGACGGCGCTGCTGAACGCGCTCAAGGTGCTGCGCTCGGACATTCGCATGGTCGAGCCGTTCCGCGCCGTGATGAAGACCGGACACACCGCCTACTTCGTGCTTGCCGCCATCACCTATGTGATCTCGCTGTTCTTCTGGCCGACGCCGGCAGTGCCGCTGGTCTCCGCGGTGCTGCTGCCGGCTGCGATTGCGGCCGGCCTGTCGCCGCTCGGCGGGGCCATTGCGATCGCGATCGCCGGACAGGGCATGGCGCTGTCGTCAGACTACGTGATCGGCGTCGCACCCGGGATCAGCGCCAAGGCGGCCGGCGCCGCCGTCAGCGCCGCCACCGTCGCGGACCGCGCGTTGGTGCTGTCCCTCATCACCGGCGGCATCGCGTTGACGCTCGCCTACCTTTCGATCCGCAAATCGATCACCAAAGCCGACGAGAGGCTGCTGGAGCGCTGGCAGGCGCAGTCGAGCAACGGCGAATTGGCGCGGCTGGAGCAGGAGGGCACGTTCGACAAGGCGGAGATCGCGCGCGGCACCGCCGGCTGCCAGCCGCCGCTGGCGACCCAGGCGCAGATCGACAAGGAGCTCTCCCGGGTGCCGACCCGCCGCGAAGGCTAGTCGAAATTCTTTGCGGTTGCGACCCCGCTCGCCTTCCTCTGCGTCATCGCCGTGATGGTGCTGGCCAAGCTCGGCATCGGCCACGACCTCAAGGGCGGCGACGCTGCCGCACTGGTTGGCAGCGTCGCCGCGATCCTGATGATCTGCGCATCCTTCATCACCGATGATTTGCGCAGATTCCTCGACACCAGCGCCGACCACGTCACCGAAGGTTTCGTCTTCGCATTCAAGGCGATGGGCTCCGTGCTGCCGATCGCGGGCTTCTTCTTTCTCGGCGCCGAGCCGAGCCTGTCTGCGCCGATCCTCGGCGTGCCCGTGGCCCAGGCGCCGAGCCTGCTGTTCGAACTGATCCAGACCGCGCAAGCCTGGATACCGGGCAACGAGTTCTTCGTCGCCTTCGGCATCCTGATATCAGGCATGATCACCGGCATCGACGGCTCGGGCTTTGCCGGCTTGCCGCTGACCGGCTCACTGTCGGGCGCGCTGGCACCGTCGGTCGGGATGGAGCCCGCGACGCTCGCCGCGATCGGCCAGATGGGCGCGGTGTGGACCGGCGGCGGCACCCTGGTGGCCTGGTCGTCGCTGATCGCAGTGGCCGGCTTCGCGCGCGTCCCCGTCTTCCAGATCGTGCGGACCGCGATGGTCCCCGTATTGACCGGGCTCGCGGTGTCGACCGTCTGCGCGGTCCTGATCTGGCATTGAGGAGAATCCTGTGACGATAGCTGAAACGACGATGCGCAACGCGCCTCCTTCCGCGGAGGGCAGCGCAGGGATCGAGGAATTCCCGAACCTGATCGCCGGCGAGCGGATCCCAACCGCCTCCGGCAGACTGTTCGCGAACACCAATCCCGCCGACACCAGCGACCTGGTCGGCCGCTTCCAGGAATCGACCGCCGCCGATGCGCAAGCGGCCGTCAATGCCGCGGTCGCCGCGTTCGAAGGCTGGCGGCGGACGCCGATCTCCAAACGCGCCGCGATCCTGAGCCGGGCCGCCGATCATCTCGAGGCGCGCGCAGATCACATTGCACGGGAGATGACGCGGGAAATGGGCAAATCGCTCGGCCTCGCCCGCGACGAGGTGCTGCGCTCGGCGCAGACCCTGCGGTTCTATGCCGTCGAGGGGCAGTCGCTCACCGGCGAGGTGTTTCCGAACGACGATGCGGACATGACGGTCTATACGTTGCGCGAGCCGCTCGGCGTCGTGTCCGTGATCACGCCCTGGAATTTTCCGATTTCCATCCCGGCGCGCAAGATCGCGCCGGCTCTCATCAACGGCAACACGGTGGTGTTCAAGCCGTCGTCCGATGCGCCGCTCAGCGGCTATCGCCTCGCGGAGGCGCTGATTGCGGCGGGTCTGGCGAACGGCGCGCTCAACTTCATCACCGGCAAGGCCGGCGAGATCGGGTCTGCGATCACCGAGCCGCCGGTCATTCGCGCGATTTCCTTCACCGGCGTCGACCTCCGCCGGCGAGCAGATCTGCCGCGCGGTCAGCTTCACGACCCGCACGCAGATGGAACTCGGCGGCAAGAACCCGCTGATCGTCATGGACGACGCCGACATCGATCTGGCGGTCGATCTGGCCGTCAAAGGCGGGCTGTCGCTGGCCGGCCAGGCCTGTACCGGCACCAGCCGCGTCCTGGTCATGAAGCAGGTGCGGGCCGAGTTCACCGCGAAGCTGCTCACCAAAGTGAAGTCGATCAAGATCGGCAGCGGCCTCGCCAGCGGAATGGAGATGGGGCCGCTGGCCACGGCGAGGCAACTCGAAACCGTGCTGCGCTACGTCGCAATCGGGAAGAAGGAAGCGACGCACCTCCATGGCGGCGACCGGCTCAGCGGCGCCGGCTATGACGGCGGGTACTTCGTCTCACCGGCGATCTTCACCGACGTGACCCAGGACATGACGATCGCGCGCGAGGAGATCTTCGGCCCGGTCATCGCGATCATCGAGGTCGACAGCTACGCTGACGCGATCGCCACGGCCAATGCCAGCGAATATGGACTGTCCGCCGCGATCGTGACGCGCAATCCGCGCGCGATGCATGATTTCGCCAATGACATCCAGTCCGGAACGGTGAAGATCAACCGCACGACGACGGGCAATTTGATCAACGCGCCGTTCGGCGGATTGAAGCGGTCGAGCACCTCTACCTTCCGCGAATCCGGCCGCACCGGCCTCGAATTCTACACCCAGATCAAGACGGTCTACCGCGGCACCTGAGCCGCGGTCGACCGCCCACTCCAATCCCGGAAGATAGCGATGAGACAGTCTTTCAAACTTGAGCTTGCCGAAGCCCGCCATATGATCGCGGCCGCGATCCGCAAATCCACCGAGATCGGCGTTGCGGAAACGGTCTGCGTGACCGACGACGGCGGCTATCCGCTGGCGCTGGAGCGGATGGACGGCGCGCGGATCACCGGCCCGCAGATTGCCTGGAACAAAGCGTTCACCGCGGCCGGACACAAGCGTTCCACCCATCTGTTCAACCAGCCACCGAACGGACCCGCCCTGCCTGGCAACGAGGCGTTCGGCATCCAGTGGAGTTTTGACGGAAAATTTGCCGTGTTCGTCGGCGGCTTTCCGATCGTCGTCGATGACGAAGTGGTCGGCGGCATCGGATTGAGCGGCGGCAATGGCGAACAGGACACTCAATGCGGCGTCGCTGCCCTGCAGGCCCTGCAGGAGCTGCTGCACGGTCATCGCGTGCTGGTCGCCGCCGACATCAAGAAGTGATCGATGTCGCAGGGACTGAGGAACGTCTCGCACCGAGACCGTCGAGCAGGTGCCCGACGAGCATATTGAGCTCGCCGGCGCTGCCGGCGGCACCGAACACGTAACGGTCGGGCCGCACGATCACCGCGGCGGCGCCATGTTGCCGCATCCAGTCGGCGAACAGCTCGTCGCGCTCGACCACGCTCAGAATGCCGTTGGTATCGCTGCTTTCACCTGACGTGGCGATGACGACACGCTCGCCGGCGAGATGCTGCCAGGCGGCACGGGACGCCTCCGACAGCCACGCCATCGGCTCTGAGGCCGCCGTCACGATCGCAAATTCCGGATTCAGCAGATCGTCGAGCCGGCATGTCCGCCCGTCCGGCGCACGCACATGCGGCTGCACGAACAGCCGCCCGGCAAGCACATCATCGGGCGCGATCAGACCGAAGACGAGATCGGGGATGAATTTCTGCCGGATGGTTTCGGCCTTGCCGGCCTTCAGGTCGGCGCGCAGCCGGACGTCGCGTTCGGCGGCAACCGCCGGATCGAGTTCACCGATGATCTTGCCGAACTCCTTGGCGCTGGCGACGACGGCGCGGACATGCGGCTTGCGCTCGATCTCGTAACTGTCGAGCAGCGTCTCGTCGGCGTCGCCACGGAGAACCAGCCTCAGCTTCCAGGCAAGGTTCACGGCATCGCGGATGCCGGCGCACAGCCCCTGGCCGAGGAACGGCGGCGTCTGGTGCACGGCATCGCCCATCAGGAGCACGCGGCGGTCGCGCCAGCGCTGGCCGAGCAGCGCGTGGAAGCGATAGACCGCCGAGCGCCAGATCGTGAGGTCGGAAATGTCGGTGAAGCCCTTCAGCAGCGTCACGACATTGTCGGGTGCACCGAACGCCTCGGGATCCTCGCCCGGCAACAGCTTGATCTCCCAGCGCCGCAGATTACGCGGCCCCGGCACGAAGGTGCCCGGCCGCGACGGCCAGCAGTACTGAAAACTCCTGGCCGGCCGCTTGGCGGGGTCGCTGGTCAGCGTGTCCACCACCATCCACCATTCATCGAACGCAAGGTCGTCGAGGCCGATACCGAGTTGCTTGCGCACAAAACTGTTGGCGCCGTCGCAGCCGATCAGATAGCGCGCGCGGATCGGGAACTCGTCGCCTTGCTCGCGCCGCGCGGTCAACGTCACCGCGCGCTCGTCCTGCTCCAGCGCCACGCCGGCGGCCGCAAGGAAAACGTCGGCCTGCGGATATTCGGCGAGCTTGTCGCGCAGCGCCTGTTCGACGTCGGGCTGCACGAAGGTCACATTCGGAATCCAGCCGAGCGGATACGGCGGCGGCATCGGGTCGAAGATCTTGATGATCTCGCCGTCGACGCCGAGATAATGCGAGCCGTTATGCGGGGCGATCGCCTGCTCCATGAAATCGCCGAGCCCGATCGCCTGCAGCACGCGCAGCGCCTCGTGATCGAGCGTGATCGCGCGCGGCTTGTCGTAGATGTCGGCAGTGCGCTCGACGACCGCGACGCTCAGGCCGGCTTTCGCGAGCAGGTTGGCGAAGATGGCGCCGACCGGCCCGAGGCCGACGATGGCCGCGTCATACAGGGGATCATACCCGGGGTTCGCTGACATCGACATGCTACTTCGCGAGGTAGCTCTCGAGCGTCAACGGCTTCGGCTTCATTTGCGGCTCGCGGATCGCAACACCTTCGAACGGCGTCGCCTCCTCGAACCAGGCCTGCCGCGCCGGCAGGCCCCACGGGAACGATATCTTGTGATCAGACGGGTCCCAACCGATCGGCTCGTTCTCGATGTCCATGATCTGATAGTGCGTGTTGAACAGCTCGACCCGGTGCCCGCCGGGATCGCGCATGTAGACATACATCGCGTGTCCCGGCCCGTGCCGCCCGGGGCCGCGTTCGACGGCGGCGCCATAGCCGAGCTCGCCGGCGAGATCGCAGGCGTTCAGCAGATGATGGACCTCGGGCGCGAGGAACGCGAAATGATGCAGCCGCGGTCCGGTGCCGTTGAAGAATACGATGTCGTGCGGATTGCCTTTGCGCTGCAGGAACACCCCGCGCAGATCGAACGTGCCGGCGGGCGCGATATACTCGCTGAGCCGAAAGCCAGCCGCGGTGTAGAACTCGCACGCCTTGCGCACCTCCGGCGTCAGCACCTGGTAATGATCGAGCCGCAGCGCCGAGCCGCCGGCATGGCGGGTGAATTTGGTGATCATGCGCGGCTCGACCGGCATGGTCGCGCAGAACTCGAGCGGCGTGCCGGCCGGATCGGTCGCCCGCAGCGTGCGGCCCTGGTAGGGCACCTCGGCCCAGGCGGCCGCGCAGCCATGCGCTTCGAAGAAGGCCTTGAGCCGGTCGAGGTCATCATCCCTGAACACCCGCAGGCCGAGCCGCGCGCAGACGGCGTCTCCGCCCTTGCGCAACACAAGGCTGTGATGACAGGCCTCCTCGACGCCGCGGAAATAGAGCGCATCGCCCTCCTCCGCGGTCAGGATCAGCCCGATCACCTCCTCATAGAACCGCCGGCTCGCTGCGAGGTCACGGACGGTCAGCACGACGTGGCTGGCCCGCGTGATCCGAAACCCGGGATCATGGTTCGTGATCGGGAGGCTCATGCGCACCTTCTGGTTCTTGCCGTTCGCGGGAACCCAACTCATTGCGAAAAACTGGCGGGCGATCAAGCAGCGTAGCGCTGGGCAATATCTGCCGGTCCGTGACACCCGTCACGCATTTCTATCGATTTGTTAGCAATGCCTGCCGGCGGGAACCAAAACGTGAGCCCGCCGTGGCACGGTTCGTTCCAATAGTTCATAGTTTGTCAAAGGTTTGCAGAGAATTCTTGGTCCCTGCGCATGGTCAAACCACGCAGGCGACGTGGTGACGCGCAGGCAATGTAGTGAGATGCGTATCGATCTCAGATCATATTTCGCGGCCCTGTTCGCGGGTGACCTCGCGGCCTTCGGC
The DNA here is from genome assembly GCF_054063295.1 of Bradyrhizobium sp. USDA 3240. NCBI lineage: Bacteria > Pseudomonadati > Pseudomonadota > Alphaproteobacteria > Hyphomicrobiales > Nitrobacteraceae > Bradyrhizobium > Bradyrhizobium sp. USDA 3240. The sequence continues at coordinate 6,393,777 of NZ_JBSSGD010000002.1, read as the reverse complement.
GCACCACCGACCGACGAAGCGCTTGCCGGCCACATCCGCGCCGAGCAGGTTTCGCTCGTGCTCGGCTATTCCTTCGGCATCATGCTGGCCAACGCCTGCAACGCGCTGGTGCTGGCAGCTGCGCTGTGGCAATCGCCGGATTGGGCCTTCGCGCTGGTGTGGGCCGCCGCCGTCAGCAGCGCGGCGCTGTTCTTCGGCCTGCAGGCCCGCGCCTCGCGCCGCATCGCCAAGCCGCAATTCGTATCGCGCCGAACCATGTACCGGCTGGTGCGCAATGCCTTCGCGCTCGGCGCCGCCTGGGGCGTCGTCCCGGTCGCCTTCTTCGCCGGCGCATCGAGCGGCGCACAATTGGTGATCACCTGTCTCTGCGCCGGCATGCTGGCCGGCGGCGCCTTCGCTTTCTCCACCATCCCGATCGCCGCGATTGCCTTCACTGGGCCGATCTTCGCCGGCACCGCGATCTGCCTCGGCAGGGACGGCGACTTCATCTATCTCCTGATGGCCGTCCTCGTCCTGGTCTACGGCTCCGTGCTGCTGCGCGGCGTCTTCCTCAACGCATTCGAGTTCAGGCGCCGCATCATCGCCCAGCACGACGCCGAACGGACGGTGCGGCAGGATCCGCTGACGCATCTGCCGAACCGCGTCGCCTTCAACGAGGCGCTCAATGGCGCGCTGAGCCGGCTGGAGCGCTCGGGCGAGGAATTCGCGGTGCTGCTGCTCGATCTCGATCGCCTCAAGGAGATCAACGACAGGTTCGGCCATCCGGCAGGCGACGAGCTGCTGGTGCAGCTTGCGGCCCGGTTGCAGCGCTGCACGCGCGCGGCCGAACATGTCGCACGGATCGGCGGCGACGAGTTCGCGCTGATCATGTCCAATTTGACGCGGCCCGAGGATGCGCTCGCGATCGCCGAGCGGTTCGTCGCGGCCTTTGCCGATCCGTTCCCGATCGACGGATTCGAGATCACCAGCGCCATCAGCATCGGCATCGGGCTCGCGCCACGGGACGGCAACACGTCCCACGAACTGCTCAAGCATGTCGACATCGCGCTGTACCGGGCGAAGAAATCCGGTCCCGGCACCATCTGCTTCTTCGAGGCCAGCGACGACCAGTCGGCGCGCGACCGCCGCGCCCTGCAGCACGACCTGGAACAGGCCATCGAGGCGGACCAGCTGTTTCTGGTCTACCAGCCGTTCCTCGACATCCGCAAAGGCCGCGTCACCGGCTTCGAGGCGCTGTTGCGCTGGCAGCATCCGACCCGCGGATTGATCCCGCCGAACGTCTTCATTCCGATCGCCGAGGAGAGCGGACTGATCCACCAGCTCGGCGAGTGGGTGATCCGCCGTGCCTGCGCGATGCTGTCGCACTGGCCCGACGACATCAGGATCGCGGTGAATTTCTCCGCGGTCCAGTTCCAGAACGTCGGCATCCTGCAGACGATCGTCGAGGCGCTTGCCGACGCCAATGTCGCGCCGAACCGGCTGGAGATCGAAATCACCGAATCGATGCTGATCTCGAAATACGGATCGGCGGCCGCGATCCTGAACGGGCTGCTCGAGCTCGGCCTGACGGTCGCGCTCGACGATTTCGGCACCGGCTTCTCGTCGCTGACTTATCTGCGCAAGCTGCCGTTCAGCCGCATCAAGATCGATCAATCCTTCATCCGGGACATGCTGACCCAGCCGGATTGCGCCGCGATCGTCAAATCGGTGATCGGCCTCGCGCAGGACCTGCAGATCGGCGTCGTGGCCGAAGGCGTCGAGACCGCCGATCAGCTCGAATATCTGCGCCAGACCAGCTGCGACGAGGTGCAGGGCTATCTGATCGGCCGGCCGATGTCGGGCAGCGATATCTCCGCGCTGCTCGATCGCAATCCGCAGCACTCGGTGCACGCGGCGTAGCCGATCGGGCACATCACGGCGCGTCGGCGCGATGCAGAGTGTCGACCGTGATGGTGCCGCGGGCACGCGAGACGCACGCGCAGATCTTGCCGCTCGCCTGCTTCTGATGGTCGCTGAAGAAGACGTCGCGATGGTCGATTTCGCCGTCGACAGCGACCACGTCAATCGCGCAGACGCCGCATTCGCCGCGCCGGCAGTCGCTCATCACCTCATGGCCGGCTTCGTTGAGCACGTCCAGCATCGAGCGGTCGCGCGGGATCACGAACTCGGTCCCCTCACCCCTGAGCCGGACACGGAACGCCTCGGTCGGCAGCAGCCCGCTCGATCCAAAGGTCTCGTAACGCAGATCGGTCATCGCCCGGCCGGAGGCTTCCCACGCGCGCCGCGCCGCATCCAGCATCCGCATCGGGCCGCAGAACAACGTCATCGTATCCTGCGGTAGCCTTACGAAGACGCTGTCGAGGTCGAGCCGTCTGCCCTCGTCACCGGCATGGACGATGAGGCGGTCGCCGAGCAGACGCTCGAGCGTATCGAGATACGCCGCATCGCCGCGCGTGCGCACGGCATAGTGCAAGGTCACGCCGGCATTGCGGCGGACCAGCGCCTCGGCCGCACCGACGATCGGCGTAATGCCGATGCCGCCCGCGACCAGGCAGAATTGCCGCCGCGTCCAGTCGAGTTGCACCAGCGAGGCGGGCAGCGTGATGGTAAGCCGTGCCCCCGGCACAAGCGACCACATGTAGCGCGAGCCGCCGCGGGAATCCGGCGCATGCCGCACCGCGATCCGGAAACCTTGCAGATCGACTTCGCCGACCAGCGAATAGGACCGGGTCTGCGGCTGGCCTTCGATGGTGACGCCGACGTTGATGTGGCTGCCGACGGGATAGGGCGCGCCGGTGAAATCGTCCGGCCGCAGCAGGAATTCGCGGATACCGGGCGTGAGGTCGCGCACAGCGAGCAGCGTGGCTGACGTCCAGGTGTCAATAAATCGCATGGTACGCTCCGTTCAGCCGGTCGTTACCAGCGCCAGCGCCGGCAGCAGATCAAGGTGCGTGCGGTTGCGCAGCGCCAGCCGCAGATTGCGAGCCGCAAGCCGGGCATGCTCGCGCATGATCGCTTCGGCGCGCGCGCCCTCGCGGTTCTCGATGGCGTCGACCACGACGCGATGATGATCCTGCGCGATCAGCAGGATCTGGCGTGCCTCGGGCAAGGCCGATTGCGCCATCACGAAGCCGCTCGGCGAGGCGAACGGCAGCGCCGAGGCGCGGTCGATCTGCCGGATCAGCGGCGGACTGCGCGACAGCTCGGTGAGCAGCGCATGGAAGCGCGCATTGAGCGCGACATAGGACGAGAACGCTTCGACCGAGATCGGATCCTGCCGCACCAGGCCGTCGATCTCGTTGAGACACTCTTTCAGCGGCTCGAGATCGCGCGACGACACGCCGCGCTCGGCGGCAAAGCGCGCGGCGAGCCCCTCCAGCGTGCCGCGCAGCTCGATCGAATCGAGAATGTCGCGCTCGGAAAATGCCTTGACCATGAAGCCGCCGGACGGGATCGCCTCCAGCAGGCCTTCCTCCTCCAGCCGGACCAGCGCCATCCGGACCGGCGTGCGCGACACCCCGGTGATCTCGACCGCCTGCAGCTCCGAGATGCGCTCGCCCGGCCGCAGCCGGCCCGAGAGAACCAGGTCGCGCAGCGCGAGCTGCGCCCGCACCGTGTGCGACACTGAGCGATCGGCTTCGCGTTCCGCCATGGCCCGGCTACTCCGCCGCCTGCAACTGCTGCGGCGGAGTTTCCTTCGCCACCATGCGGTCGACGACGCGCCGCGCCCACATCGCGCCGGCATCGATGTTGAGATTGTAGAACACACGGTCCGGATTCTCGTCCATCGCGCGCTGCTGCGCCTCCAGGATGATCTCGTCCTCGTGGAAGATGCCGGCGACGCCGTCGCGGATTTCGCTCGTGAGGCGCTGCTCGGTGATGCGGTGATTGCGGACGAAGGCCCAAAAATAGTGGCAGGTCTTCTCGGTCTCCGGCGTGATGGTGTTGAGCACATAGCCGTTGACGCCCTGCGAGCGATCGCCCTCCGGCGCGCCCGATCCGGCCGGCGCGACGCCGACGTCGATGTTGACGGTGCACGGCGCCTCGAAGCGGATGATCTGCCAGCGGTCGACCGGACCCGGCTTCTGTAGTTGTTTGGCCCAGAACGGCGGCGCCTCGATGCCCCTCATCCAGCGCGTGACGGTGACGGTCTTCTCGCCATGGGCGACGTCGAACGGCGCTTCGGCGACCGCATCATTGCCGATGCTCGAGCCGTGCACGAAGGTCTCGTGGGTCAGGTCCATCAGATTGTCGACGACCAGGCGGTAATCGCATTTGACGTGAATGGTCTTGCCGTCGCCGGCCCATGCCGGATCGTGATTCCAGTGCATGTCGGGCACCAGCGCGGGATCGGCGAGCGCGGGATCGCCCATCCAGAGCCAGATGAAACGATGGCGTTCGACGACCGGATAGGCGCGCACGCAGGCCGACGGATTGATGGTTTCCTGCGAGGGCATGAAGGTGCAGCGGCCCTGAGCATTGTATTTCAGGCCATGATAGCCGCAGACCACGGTATCGCCGTCGAGCCGGCCCTTGGAGAGCGGCACGACGCGATGCCAGCAGGCATCTTCCAGCGCCACGACCTCGCCGTCGCCCTTCCGGTACATCACGACATGCCTGCCGCAGATCGTCCGCGGCAACAGCGCGTGCTTGATCTCGGCATCCCAGCCTGCTGCGTACCACGCGTTCATTGGAAAGGGTTTTGGCAAGCGATCCTCCGTCTTTTGAATTCATTATGTATACATTATCTTCAAGATATCGGCAATTCACACTGAAAATCAATCATAATTCCCTACATTGGTATACATAGCAGAAAAAATTGATTGGAGTTACGCAAAAAATCGATTTTCGATTGACGGCAATGCGGCCGTCAGCCAGTCTATCGCGCGTGAATATCGGGTTGAGTTTTCGCGAGGGCTTGTCCGGCGAAGGGCCGCGAAGCCTGACATCGGCGGTTCAGGAGCGGCTGCGGGCCGACATCCTGTCGACCCGGCTGCTTCCGGGCCAGAAGCTGCACATCGCCGGCCTCGCCAAGCAGTTTTCGGTCAGCCTTGCCGCCGTCCGCGAGGCGTTGTCACGATTGGTGGCTGACGGTCTGGTGCAAGCCTCCGACCAGCGCGGCTTTCGCGTCTGCCCGGTCTCGCTCGCCGACCTCGCCGACGTCACGCAAACCCGGATCGACATCGAGGGACTCGCGATCCGGCGCTCGATCGAGCGCGGCGACAATGCCTGGCTCGCCTCGGTCGCGGCCGCCTGGGAATCGCTCAAGGCCGTTCCCCATCGCTACCCTGACGATCCAACCGTGCACTACGAGGAATGGGTGGTCCGTCACCGCATCTTCCATCGCGCGCTGGTCAACGCCTGCGGTTCGCAATGGCTGCTCGGCTTCCGCGACGTGCTGCATGAGCAGAGCGAGCGCTATCGGCGGCTTTCGATCCGCCGCGAGGTCGGCAGGGCGCGCGACGTCCACGCCGAGCACGCCGCGATTGTGGACGCCGTTCTGGCGCGCGATGCGGATGCGGCAGTTCGCGCATTGTCAAAGCACTTTGGCATCACCAAGGAATTCGTCGAGCTCGCCGCTCCGCGTATTGCGGAGGTCAACGGCAAGACGTGACTCTCCGGCGCAAAGCGCGCCGAAAATAACAACAATAGATTTCCGGGAGAAACAACACCATGAACATCACGCGTCGCCGCGCGCTGGCAACCCTGATCGCCACCACCTTGCTGGCCGGCCCGGCCTATGCTGCTGACACGATCCGCGTCGGCCTGCCCACCAAGACCTATTGGCCGACGACGATCGCCGAGACCGCGGTCCGGCAGAAGCTGTTCGAGAAGGAAGGCATCAAGGCCGAGCTGACCGTCTACCGCAGCGGCGCCGAGACCTTCGAGGGCATGGCCGCGGGCGCAGCCGACATCATCCTCGATCCGCCGTCGCTGGTGTCTGCCGGCCGCAAGAAGGGCGTGATGTCGCGGATCGTCGCCAATGCCGCGATGGGCAATTTCGGCTGGCAGCTGATGGTGCCGGCCAAATCGACGCTCGAGGTTAAGGATCTCAACGGCAAGAAGGTCGGGATCACCGCGGCCGGCTCCGGCTCCGATCTGCTGGCACTCTGGACCATCCAGGACCGGAAGATCGACTTCACCCGCGTGCCGGTCGGCGGCGGCGGCCTGGTGCCGAACCTGCTCGCCGGCAATGTCGATGCCGCCGTGGTCTATTCACCACTCAGCTTCCAGGTCGCCAAATCGGGCGAAGCGAAGACCATCCTCGACTATGCGACCGCGGCGCCGCCGAACCTCACCGCAGGCTGGATCGTGCTCGACAAGTTCGCCGAGGCCAAGCCGGACGTGGTGCAGAAGGCCGTCAACGCGCTCTATGGCGCCGTGCAATACATGCGCGCCAACCGCGACGTCACCGTGAAGCTGATCGCCGACCTCTATGAGATGCCGGCCGAGATCGCCGCGATGGAATACGACAACACCATCATGAAGCTCGAGACCGACGGCAACATGGGCGCGGCCAATGTGCCGGCGGCGGTGCAGCTGTCGCTCGACCTCGCCAAGCTCGGCGGACTGAAAGACATCGTTCCGGTCGAGGATGTGATCTCGACCAGGTTCAAGCCGGTTCCGACCAAGCCATAAGATGCAGGCCACCCTCACCATCAAGCTCGCCCGGATCGCGATCGTGATCGCGAGCTTCGCGCTGTGGGAGATCCTGTCGCGGACCGGGCTCGTCAATCCGCGCCTGCTGCCGTCGGCATCGGACACGCTTTTGACGCTCGGCGACCTCCTGCAGCGATCGAGCGTCCGGACCGACCTGATGGTGACCGCCACCGAGGTGCTGGCCGCGTTCGCGCTCGCGGTACCGATGGGGGCGCTGATCGGCTTCCTGATCGCGGAGAACCGCTATTTTGCCGATGTCGCAAAGCCGCTGCTGTTCTTCGCCTTCAGCATCCCCAAATCGATCTTCCTGCCGATGTTCATCCTGGTGTTCGGCGTCGGCTTCGCCCAAAAGGTCGGCTTCGGCTTCTTCTCGACGATCTTCATCGTGATCATGTCGACCACGACGGCCGTGGAATCGGTCAAGATCGAGCACCTGACGGTGGCCCGTTCCTATGGCGCCACACGCACGCAGACCGCATTCCGCGTCTACCTGCCGAGCATGCTGCCGGTGCTGCTGGAAGCATTGCGGATTTCGATGATCTTCAACCTCACCGGCGTGATCCTCGCCGAAATGTACGCCTCGCGCGACGGCATCGGTCACCAGATCGCGACTTGGGGCGAGAATTTCCAGATGAAGCAGCTGCTCGCCGGCGTCGTCATGGTCGCCGCGATCGCCATGACCTTCAATGAACTGATCAGATGGGTGGAAACACGATGCAGCCATTGGCGAACGTGACACCGTTGAAGCCCGCGTCGCGCGCCGGCGCGATCGAGGTCAGGAATGTCGGCCAGGTGTTCCGGACCGGGTCCCAGGACGTCGTCGCGCTGGAGGATGTCTCGCTCGACATCAAGCCGGGGCGCTTCGTCGTGCTGGTCGGCCCGAGCGGCTGCGGCAAGTCCACGCTCCTGATGATGATGGCCGGGCTGCGTACGCAGACCTCAGGCACCATCACCATCAACGGCGCGCCGATCCCGCAGCCGGACCCGAACCGCGTCGGCGTCGTGTTCCAGGAAGCCAGCCTGTTTCCGTGGTTGACGGCGGAAGACAATGTCGAGTTTCCGCTGGCGCTGCGCGGCGTCGCCAAGGCGGAGCGCCGGGCCAAGGCGCAGGACGCGCTCAAGCTGGTCGGCCTCGAAGGTTTCGGCAAGCGCCACCCGCACGAACTTTCGGGCGGCATGAAGCAACGCGTCTCGATCGCGCGCGGCCTGGTGCAGGATCCGCCGGTGCTGTTGATGGACGAACCGTTCGCCGCGCTCGACGAGCAGACCCGCATGACGATGGGCGACGAGCTGCTGCGGATCTGGGCTGCGACCGGCAAGACGGTCGTGTTCGTGACCCACAGCCTGACCGAGGCGGTCTATCTGGCCGACGAGGTGATCGTGATGTCGCCGCGGCCCGGCCGCATCGTCGATCAGCTCCACGTCAATTTGCCGCGGCCACGGACCTACGAGATGCTGAGCGGCGACGCCTTCGGTGCGCTGCGCGACCGCATCTGGCGCCACATCCGCAAATCGGCGTGAGACAGCGATGAGCGCGAAAACACTTCGCCATCTGATCGTCATCGGCCTGCTCGTGCTATGGGAGCTGTTGCCGCGCACCGGTCTGATCCCCGAATTGTTCCTGCCGTCGCTGTCCTCCACGCTACTCGCTGGCTGGAACGAGGCCGCCGAATATGGCCATGCGCTTGCGGTGACGCTCTACGAGGTCGCGGTCTCAATGGCGTTCGCCTGTGGCGGCGGCATCCTGCTCGGCGCCATCGTCGGCAGCCTGCCGCGCCCGCGCCTGCTGATCATGCCGATGGTCTCGAGCCTCTATGCGGTACCGCTCGTGATCCTCTATCCGGTCTTCACGGTGTGGCTCGGCATCGGCTCGGAGTCCAAGATCGCCTTCGCCTCGATCTACGGTTTCCTGCCGACCATGCTGGCGACCGCTGCCGGAATTCAGACCATCGACCCGCAACTGCTGCTCGCCGCCCGCAGCATGGGCGCGACGCTGAGCCGGCGGCTGGTCCGCGTCATCATCCCCGCGGCGATCCCGACCGTGCTGTCGGGCCTGCGGGTCGGCGGTGCGCTCGTCATCGTCGGCGTGGTGGTCTCGGAGATGCTGATTTCGTCGGCGGGCATCGGCTATCTGATCTCGCGCTACCGCACCATTCTCGACAGCCCGCACGTCTTCGCCGGCGTGCTGCTGGTGTTGTTCATGGCGATCGCCTTCAACGCCGCGATCCGCTGGGTCGAGCGCAAGGCCGCGATCTGGCAGACCGGAACGCGCGCCGGCCAGCGCACGGCCGACGAGGTCGGGCCCAGCGCGATGCAGCCGGCGACATAGGGGATCGCGACGTGTTCGACCTGACCTTGACGTTCGACAATGGACCAGAGCCCGACGTCACACCGAGGGTACTCGATATCCTTGGCGAACGCGGCATCGAGACTACGTTCTTCGTGATCGGCGAGAAGCTCGACGACCCCGCACGTCGCCGCCTCGCTGCTCGCGCACGCGACGAAGGCCACTGGATCGGCAACCACACCTATACGCACAGCGTGCCGCTGGGCCGGCAGCCCGGCGCGGAGACGGCCCAGCGTGAGATCGGCCGAACGCAAGCCGCGATCGGCGAGCTCGCGCATCCCAACCGCTGGTTCCGGCCGTTTGGCGGCGGCGGCAATCTCGACGATCGGCTGCTAAAACCCTCCGTGGTCGATTATCTCGCCCTCAACAAGCACAGCTGCGTGCTCTGGAACGCGATACCGCGCGACTGGGACGATCCAGACGGCTGGGCAGACCGCGCGCTCGACCAATGCCGCGCGCAGCCGTGGACGCTGCTGGTGCTGCACGATCTGCCGACCGGTGCGATGGCGCATCTCGAGCGCTTCCTCGAACGCGCGGAAACGAACGGCGCTCGCTTCCGCCAGGATTTTCCGCCGCAATGCGTTCCGATGCGCAACGGCGAGATTGCGCTTCCCATCCAGTCCTATGTTTCCTCGATCGAAGAGAGTGAGAGACCATGAAGATCGCAAGTTTCAAGGCGGCGAATACGGCGAGCTATGGCATCGTGACCGACGCGGGGCTGATCGACGCCAGCAAGCGGCTGAAGGCGCAGCCGACGCTGAAGGCGCTGCTGACGACGGGTTCGCTGGATGAACTGAAGAAGCTGCAGGGCGAGCGCCCCGACTATGCGCTCAAGGATGTCGAGCTGCTGCCGACCGTGCCCGATCCCGACAAGATATTCTGCATCGGCGTCAACTATGCGACGCATCTTGCCGAGAGCGGCCATCCGACACCGCCGTATCCGATGATCTTCACCCGCTTTGCCAACAGCCAGGTCGGCGCCGGGCAGCCGATGATCCGGCCGCTGGAGTCGGAGCGGTTCGACTATGAGGGCGAAATGGCCGTCATCATCGGCAAGGCCGGCCGCCGCATCTCGCGCGAGGCTGCGCTCGGCCATGTCGCCGGCTATGCCTGCTACAATGACGGCAGCATCCGCGACTGGCAGCGCCACACCTCGCAATTCGCGCCCGGCAAGAATTTCGTCGGTACCGGCGGCTTCGGACCTTGGATGGTGACGACCGACGAGCTTCCCGACATCACCAAGCAGCACATCGCAACCCGCCTCAACGGCGTCGAGGTGCAGGCCGCGCCGATCTCGGACCTCGTGTTCGACGCCGCGACCCTGATCGCCTACTGCTCGACCTTCACCGAGCTGGTGCCGGGCGACGTCATCGTTACCGGCACCACCGGCGGCGTCGGCGCCTATCGCACGCCACCGCTGTGGATGAAGGATGGCGACGTCGTCGAAGTCGAGATTTCCGGCATCGGCGTGCTGCGCAACCCGGTGAAGGACGAAGCTGCGGCAACCGCAACGCGCGCGGCCTGATTGGGCCGCACAACAACAAGAAGGAGGATATCATGAACCTGCCCAGGCATCTGCTGCCGACCACCGTCGTCGGCAGCTACCCACAGCCGGAATGGCTGGTCGATCGCGCCATGCTGTCGAAGTCGGTGCCACGGACCCGCATGCACGCGATGTGGCGCCTGCCGGCCGAGCATCTCGAGGAAGCCCAGGACGACGCGACCATCGTGGCGATCAGGGACATGGAGCGCGCCGGCATCGACATCGTGACCGATGGCGAGATCCGACGCGAAAGCTACTCCAACCGGTTCGCCACCGCGCTTGAGGGCGTCGATGCCGACAATCCCGCTGTCATCACGGCGCGCACCGGCAGCACGCAGACGCCGGTGCCGCGGGTCGTCGGCCCGGTGAAGCGCAACGGCCCGGTCGAGCTGCATGACATGCAGTTCCTGCGCAAGAACACCGACCGTGCCGCCAAGATCACCCTGCCCGGCCCGTTCACGATGAGCCAGCAGGCGAAGAACGAGTTCTACAAGGACGACGAAGAGCTCGCGATGGCTTTCGCCGCCGCCGTCAACGCGGAGGCGCGCGACCTCGAGAAGGCCGGCGCTGACGTCATCCAGCTCGACGAGCCCTGGGTGCGCAACAATCCGGATCTCGCCAGGCGCTATGCGGTGAAGGCGATCAATCGCGCGCTCGAGGGCATCACCATCCCGACCGTGGTGCATCTCTGCTTCGGTTATGCAGCTGTCGTGCCGGGCTCGACCAAGCCGGCCGGCTATTCCTTCCTTGCCGAACTCGATGAGACCATCGCCGACCAGATATCGATCGAGGCGGCCCAGCCGAAGCTCGATCTCGGCGTACTCAGGGACCTGTCCTCGAAGAAGATCATGCTCGGCGTGCTCGACCTCGGCAATCCCGAGATCGAATCCGCAGCCGTCGTCGCCGATCGCATTCGCAACGGCCTGAAGCATGTGCCGGCGGAGCGACTGGTGGTCGCGCCGGACTGCGGCATGAAGTACATGCCGCGGCACGTCGCATTCGGAAAGCTGAAGGCGATGTGTGACGCCGCGGCGACGGTCAGGAAAGAGATCGGCTAGCTATCTTCCGCGGCCAGCACAGGATCTGTCGCCAGCGGCGCTGGCGACGGCGCTCGCGGCCTACGAGTTCGACGCCGCGCGGGTCGAGGCCGACTTGACGTCCTTGATGCTGACCACGACGGCGATGCGCTTGATCGAGCCGCTGCGATAGGCCTGCAGGAATTTGTCGTAATGCTTGACCGAGATGCAGCCGTTGGAGTCGCCGTTCGGCCCGAGCATGTAGCTGTGCACGAGCAGGCCGACACGCCCGAACGTATCGCTGCCATCGACCGGGGTCATGCGCAGCGCGGGCACGCCGTGGAACAACTTCTCGCGCGGCTTCATCTCGTAGACGCCGGGCGGCGTTGCACCGGCGTTGCGGGCGGTCACATGCGACGGATCGTCGAGCAGATTGCCGAGCCCCGAATGCGCTTCGAACTTCGTGCCGTCGGGCATGTACACGATACGGCCGGTGATGTCGTAGACCGCCGTGGTGCTGTCATAACCGAGCGCACCGAGATCGAGGCTTGGGCCGGACAACAGGCCATCATTCGGATCGATCGAGGCCAGCTGCAGCTTGCCCGGCATCATGTCGGCGATCTTCTGCAGGAACGTCCGGTTGTCGCCCTGCTGCACCGGCGCCTGCGGCGGCAGCGGCTGATCGTTGCGCGCAAGCAGATTGGCCTCGACCGGCCGCGATCGCGGCATCGGCACGGCGGAAGCTGCGGTCGAGGTCGTGGCCGCGACCGATGCCGTCGCCGGCTGGCTGGCCGGCAGTTCGGTCTGGGTGTCACGCAGCTGGCCCGACAGCGCGTCCTCGATCTGACCGAACTCGGAATCGAAATCGCCGCGGCTCGAACGGAACCCGCGGCGCAGAGGATAATAGAGTGAGGCCGTGTTGATCGTGGAGCGAGAGCCGAAGCGATCGTCGAAATTCAGCGAGGCGGTGGTGTTGGCGAGTGCCGGTCCATGCAGCCATGCGGTCGGGTCGATGCCGACCATCCAGGCGGCAAGGCCAGACGACAGGACGAGCGCGGTCACGGCGAACGCCGTGCTGCCCACCAGAGACACGCCGCGGTTCGACTTACGCGCGGCTGCTTTCGTCGTACGTTGACCCATCATCCCCAAGTCGGTGCTCTGGGGCCTGTTACCCGGCCCACGTTGGATTCACCGTTCGCACATCATATCAGGGAATTAGAGTAAGGCATAATCGAGACGAAGCGGGCAACGACAGGATTTTTAAACGTTTTTCGGATGGAAAGTGCCGGCGAATCAGCCCCGGGCGGGGCGAAATGGCCGAAAAAGTCCCGTTTCGGGACAATTTCGGCGACTCAGGCGATCTTTTCTTCCCGGAGGGTGAGCACCGGAACCGGCTTCCCGATGGCGTACCCTTGGGCGTAGTCGACCCCGATCAGGCGCAGTTCGTCCAGGATCGCGAGGCTCTCGACGAATTCGGCGACCACCTGCTTCTGCATGATCTTCGCGGTCTTGGTGATCATCTCGACCATCGCGCGATCGACCTTGCTGTTCAGGATCTCCTTCACGAACGAGCCGTCGATCTTGATGATGTCGACCGGCAGGTGCTTCAGATAGGCGATCGAGGACATGCCGGTGCCGAAATCGTCGAGCGAGAAGCTGCAGCCGATCTCGCGCAACCGCGCGATGAATGTCTGCGCCTCATCGAGATTCGAGATCGCGCTGGTCTCGGTGATCTCGAAACACACCAATGCCGGCGAAAAATCATGCTGCGCAAACAGCTCGGCGACGAAGTCGACGAAGTCGCCGTCGCCGATCGTGGCGCCGGAAAGATTGATGGCGTAGCTCGCCACCCTGCGTGGGTGGTGCTTGCGCTCGGCGATGATCTCGAAGGCGCGGCGAACCACCCAGCGGTCGATCAGCGGCATCAGCCCGTAGCGTTCGGCCGCGGGCAGGAAGCTGCCGGGCGGCACCAGCGCACCGTTCTCGTCGCGCAGCCGCAGCAGCAGTTCACGCCGCTCGTTGCCCCTCAGCGCACCGTTGACCGGGCGGATCTCCTGCTCGTAGAGGCAGAAGCGCCCCTCGTCCAATCCCTTGCGGATGCGATTGACCCAGCTCATCTCGGCGACGCGCACCGCCATGCCGGTATCGGACGGACGGTGCTCCTGGACGCGATTGCGTCCCTTGTCCTTGGCGAGGAAGCAGGCGACGTCGGCAAGCCGCAGCGCGTCCTGCACGCCGGCGCTGTCGCAAAGCGCGACCAGGCCGATGCTCGCGCTGATCCGGAAGCTCGAGCCCTCATGGACGAAGCTCGACTGCTCGACCACCGCCCTGATCCGCTCCGCGACATCGGCCGCAACGTCGTGCGTGGCGGAGCCATCGTCGCGCAGCAGAATGCCGAATTCGTCGCCGCCGAGACGCGCAACCAGCCCGCTGTCGCCGACCTCGGCGGCCAGCATCTTCGCCACCTGCTTCAGCAGCCGGTCACCCGCCATGTGGCCGCAGGTGTCGTTGACGATCTTGAACTGGTCGAGGTCGATCAGCATCAGATCGGCGCCCACGACCGGCGAGCCCGACATCGCCTTGTGCAGCTCGAACTCGAATTGCCGCCGGTTTGCAAGGCCGGTGAGCGCGTCATGGGACGCAGCCCATGCCAGTTCCTCGACCAGCCGCCGCTCGGCGGTCATGTCGTGAATGATCATGACGCGGCCGGCCGGCTCACCGGCATGGACGATCGGGGTCTCGACCACCGAGACCGGCACGCTGGAATGATCCGGCCGCACCAGGAGCCGCTGCTGCGGCCGGCTCTCGTCGTCGGCATCGGTGCTCTGGAACGATCCCTGCACCGGCTGCTCGGCAATGTTGAACAGCGATGAAAGCTGCCATCCGGTCACGTCCCGCCCCGGCGCGATCAGCCGCTGCGCGGCGCCGTTCATGTAACCGACGCGATCGTCCTGCGTGGTCACGATGACCGCGTCGCCGATCGAGGCCAGCGTGAGCTGGGCGCGCTCCTTCTCGACCGCGAGCGCGGTCTCGGCAAGCCAGCGGCGCCACAGCATCCGCCTTGTGTGGAACAGCACGATGCCGGCAAGGCCGGCCGCGATCACGAGATTGACCAGCAGCAGCAGCGCGGAGACCTGGCGCGACGCCTTCCCCAACTGGTCGGAGAAATCGACGGCGAGCGTGCTCAGCGCGGCGTCGACCGCACCGATCCGCTCGGCCCAGTGTTTGATAGTCGCAGCCGAGGGATCATGCAGCGCGACGTCGCTCGCGGCCTCGTTCCTGATTTCGATCAGCTGATCGAGCAACGCATCCGAGTTGCGCCAGGCCGTCACCGCGCCGGCCACGTGGTGCATCGTGCGGAAATATTTGAACAGCCAGATCAGGCCGCCGATGTCGTCGTCATGATTGCCCGCTTTGGCGAAGCCGGCCCTCGCCACGGCGTCGTTGTTGCCGGGCGCTTCCAGCGCGCGCCGCGCCGTGCGATCGGCCAGCGGCACCGCGATCGCGGCATCGAACTTCTGCAGATAGAGCGGCGCGCCGGTGCTGACATAGGTCTGAAGGTAGTAGATGGCGTCCTTCTGCCCCTTCGACCACAGGCTCTCGCCCGCCACATAGGCGCGCACCGCGGACATCACCTGCAGGCTGCCGGCGGACAGACTGCCCAGCAGCAGCACGATGGCGAGCAGAGGCCCGACCACCCGCCACAGTGACCAGCTTCGAAACGAAAAGAACATGCCTAAGGCGCCCGACCCTGAAATGTCGGGTAAGCCTAGGAATGCCGGCTTAACCTCACGTTGCAAAACGCGATGAGTTTGAAACGACTTGGCTGTAACGCAATTGCGTCAATCTTTACCCATCCGGAGATGGCGCTCAGGGACGTAATGTCGGCGACGTGTTCGGGGCCGGCGCGTGCTCCATTTCGGCGTCTTCGGGCAGCTTGTCGGCATGGACGGCAAGCGGCGTGCCGATCCAGAGCGGATCGTCGCGATGATCGCGGCGCGGATTGGTGGTGTTGGGATGGACCAGGATGCTCAGGCTGCCGTGGTTCAGCATCAGCCACGGCACCAGGGTCGGAAACAGCTCGGCCGCAAACGCCACCTGATACATCGCCTGATCATGCGGGCCGACCTTGACGTCGTGCCAGCGCCCGAGCGTGACCAGGAAGCGCTCGCCCATCCAGTTGCGCAGGCGTTCGGCCTCGCCCCGGCTGGTGGTGGGGTCGTAATAGACATGGGCGTGATAGCTCGCGATCTCGCCGATCGCCCGTGGCCCTTCCGTCATCTCGCTTCTCCTTCCGCGGCCGTTCACCTGCACCGCAGCACACTGAACTGGAACGACTGCGTCGCGCCCGAGGGCGTGACGTGCCGGTGCGCCTCATGCGCGATCAACTCGAAGGCCGGACCGACGGTCCGGCTGAGCGTTGCCGGATCATAGCGCTGCACCGGCAGGCCGCTGCATTTTTCCGGACCGTCCAGCGCGAAGGTGCCGATCACGGCGTGGCCGCCTGGCTTGACGCCGCGATGCAGTCTTTCGAGATAGGCCGCGCGGTCGCTCTCCGCGACGAGGAAATGAAACGCCGCGCGATCGTGCCAGACGTCGAAGGCGTGCGGCGGCTGCCAGACCGTCGCATCGTCGGCAACCCAGCGCACCACCGCGCCGGCCGCGCCGATTCGTTGCCGCGCGCTTGCCAGCGCAGCTTCGGAGAGATCGAGCACGGTCAGATCATGAAAGCCACTCGCCAGCAGCGCATCGACGAGGCGCGAAGCCCCGCCGCCGATGTCGATGATCGACGCCTCGCGGCCTGGCGCGGCGGATTCGATCAGGCGCAGCGATGGCTGCGGATCGGCCTGCGACCAGCTCACCTGCTGCTCGCCCTTGGTCAGATAGACGGTCTGCCAATGCGACTGGCGATCAGAAGCGGTCACGGCGATAGGTCCCGAAAGCGGCAGCAACCCGCGTTGCGCACCATTAACCATGAGCTAGGCACGGCGGTCTCCCGCGTCAACCGGCAGCAGCGGACACGCACGGCCGCGCAGCGGCAAATGCCGCATTTGCATCGCCGCATTTTCCATTTAACCTGATGGCGAGGTTGAGATCGGGGCGTCCGGGGATGGCCAACTTCGGCTGGACACGCGGCAACAGGCCTGCACAGACGGACGACGCCGCCAGCGACTTGCGCGGCCTCACCGATCCCTGCGCGTTTCTCGCCGCACTCGACAAGGTAGTGCCGCGCTATCTCGATCTCGCCGATAATGGCGTGCTGGTCTATCCGGCCTGCAAGCGCAAGCCCGGCGACCTGCTCGGCGATGTCAGGGCGATCTGGGAGCACACGCGGCTCGAGGCGATGCGCTATCTCCCGATGGTGCCGCGGAAGGACACCTCGCTGCTGGTCGATCCGGCGCACCAGGCCGAGATGATCGATGCCTTCCTGCGCCAGCGCGCGCATGACAACACCGTCGTCGATTTCACGGGAACGGCGATCGAGGATTACGGCATCGCAATCTATGCGGCGCTGAACTGGCTGAACCATTGCGGCGCCATCGTGGGTGCCGATCCGCAAAAATTCTCCGGCACGCTGCGCAGCTTCCGCAAGGTCATGGTCGTCGCCCGACAGTGGTGGGCGCTCGATGGCGCCGCCGAGCGCTGCCGGCAGATGCTCGAGGCGCGCGAGCGGCCGCCGCTGGTGTTCTTCCTGCTGTGGGCCGAATGCACCAATCTGGCGCGCGAGATCGCGATCGCGGCGGCCGGCGCGGCGGCGACCGAGGACGATATCGCGCGGATGCGCGCGGCCGACGATCCGGAAGAGCTGACGTAGCGCGAATCGGACGCGCAGCCGCAGGTTAGGGTGCGTACTCATAAATTCAGGATGTCCGCTTTCGAGCAGTAAAGCGGACTCGCGGCCCCGACCACTGGGATGTCGCCTTTTGACCCAACTCGGACATGTCCGCACGCCTGCGGAGTGTCTATTCGCTGATTGCGTTGCTACCGCCGCGCCAGATTGATCCTTCAGCGCGGCGCCGGTGGCAGCGTCACCGGCGCTGCTACTTTGTGAATCTGGGCCTTGTGGATGTCGGCGGCGTTGGCGCCGCGGGCTGAAGATTGAACGTCAGCCAGACGTTCCAGCCTGCCGGCCGATTTTCATTGGCGAATTCGCCGTAGCCCTTCAGGTTCAGATATCCCTGCATGTCCCCCACCGGGAAAATGTAGCCGACCTGCGGGCCGACGCCGGCCACGCGCGACCGAAAGCAGCCGACGCGATCGCCGGAGCCGCTGTCGCATCCGAGCCCCTGATAGAGGTAACCGACGAGGCCGACCTGCCACTGCTTGGTCAGGAATTGCGACGCGCCCCAGTCGAGGTGCATGTCGACGCCGCTTTGATATTCAGTGGAGGGGTTGACGAAGTTGTAGGTGAATCCCAGCACCGCCGAAAATTCGTGCCCGGTCTTTGGATCGAAATAGGTGTAGCCGCCGCCCGCGTCGATTGCCCAGTGCCCAATCCCCAAATTCGCTAGGCGGGTCGACTGGTAGGCGCCGGCCGGGAGGTCAGCGGTAATGTACGTCATGTAATTGTTGACACCGGCATTCCAGCGCAGCGCGAACTGCGGGATCAGGTCGCCAAATGCAATGAGCGAGCTGTCGATGCTGTCAAACCGGGAGAAAGGAGACGTGGCGCCTCCCGGTCCCGTCAATGTCCCCACAAGCGATCCAGCGAGCGAGGTGGAGTTGGATCCGTAGGCTGCCAACAGGGTGGCAGAGGCCTGACCACCAAGCACCGGTGTCGCAAAAGTATAAGTCCCGGCTAGAAAGCCAAGGTTCACATTCGCATTGACGTTCGCGCTCACGTTGGCTGTCAGATTCGCGGGAAAGCGACCGAGCGTGATTTCGCGCGACCGCGCCACGTCGGCGCCGGCGGAAACAGAGGTGTGATAATAAATCGAGGTCACCGACCAGCCCGGTGCCTGCTGAGGAACAGCCGCGAGGCTGCCAAAAAATCCGGGTACCCAAAAGCTGATGCCGTTTTCATCGGCGCGAGCCTCTGGGGTGGGAAGCAACAGCAGAACGGCAAGCGCCGCAACACTCAAATGCCACTGCGAAAAAAATCTGCGTCGCAAACCCGGTCCAAGGTACCACATCGTCGATCCCCCGACTCTCGCGATCCCGCCATTGCTCCGGCGGGGTAGAAACTCGGAAAGAGTAAGCTGACGCTGCCGTTGGTCCATGCGAAATCGGAATACTTACGTTCAGCCGGCCTTTTTGTTGAAAGGCTGTGTCCATGACGCCACAGCCTTGGCAGTTTTTGCATAGTCGTCAGGGGCTCTTGATAAGGACGCGACCCGACTCGATTGATCTGGATCAACATAAGAGGGATGCGTTGCTGGAAGCATCTTACCTTGTCTGGTTCGCAGACGCTTTGTAGTCGCGCTTCAGATACTCGATCGTCTTTGACTGACCAAGGCGTTAAACCGTTCCCCGAAGCAATCGGCGAGCTAGAAAGCTGCCGAGAGCTTCTTGCTCGGGGCGGCGTTGGTAACCTTGAATCTCGTTCACTGCGGGCGGCTCATGCACGACGTTGGCGTTGCGGCAGGCGTACCTTTGTCGGATGGGCCCGACCAAAGGGGCATGATCTGGATTCCGGGCGGCATGTTCCGCATGGGGTCCGACAGGCACTATGCCGAAGAGGCGCCGGTCCATCGCGTCTCGGTGAGCGGCTTTTGGATGGATGCAACGCCGGTCACCAATCGCGATTTTCGCAAGTTCGTCAACGCAACAGGCTACGTGACCCTCGCGGAGACGCGGCCTGACGCAAAGGACTATCCGGGCGCACTGCCGCACATGCTCAAGGCAGGCGCGCTGGTTTTCACGCCACCGAAGCATCCGGTCGATTTGCGCGACTGGTCACAATGGTGGAGTTTCAAATTTGGCGCCAACTGGCGCCGGCCATACGGCCCCCGCAGTTCGATCAGCGGCCTCGACGATCATCCCGTGGTCCACATTGCCTATCGTGATGCTGAGGCCTACGCGGCGTGGGCTGGCAAGGACTTGCCGACCGAAGCCGAATGGGAGTTTGCCGCGCGCGGCGGACTCGACGGCGCGGAATTCGCATGGGGTGACGAGCAACTTCCCGGCGGCAGGCACATGGCGAATACCTGGCAGGGCAATTTCCCGCACCAGAATCTGGTGGCTGATGGCTTCGAACGCACCTCGCCCGTCACCGCATTCCCGGTCAATGGCTACGGCCTTCATGACATGATCGGCAATGTCTGGGAATGGACGGCCGATTGGTATTCACAGAGGCACGACGCAGACGCCCCGAAAGCCTGCTGCATCCCGCAAAATCCTCGCGGCGGGCCCGAGGGCGCGAGCTACGACTCTGGTCAGCCGAACCTCAGGATTCCGCGCAAGGTGCTTAAAGGCGGCTCGCATCTTTGCGCCCCCAGCTACTGCCGCCGCTATCGTCCGGCCGCGCGTCATGCCGAGCCGATCGACACCTCAGCAAGCCATGTCGGCTTCAGGTGCATCACCAGGAAGAGGATCACGTCATGAGTAACGATACGATTCCGGAAAAGCCTGAGATGAGCACGGGACCCACCAGCGCAGGATTGAAACGCCGCGATCTGTTGTTGAGCGGTAGTTCGCTCGTCGCCGCTTCAGCACTCTCTGCCGTTGGTGCGACAAGCTTCGCGCAAGCGCAGCAACCAACGTCGGCCCCGGTGCCCGCGCCGGCCGGACAGCGGCCCAATATCGTCGTCATCATGGGTGACGACATCGGCATCTGGAATATCGGCGCCTACCACCGCGGCATGATGGCGGGCCGGACGCCGAATCTCGATCAGATCGCCGCCGAGGGCATGCTGTTCACCGATTACTACGCCGAGGCGAGTTGCACAGCGGGCCGCGCCAACTTCATCACCGGCGAGCTGCCGATCCGGACCGGGATGACCACGGTCGGCCAGGCCGGCGCACCCACAGGCATACCCGCGCAGGCCGTAACCATCGCTACCGCTCTGAAAGGAATGGGCTACGCCACCGGCCAGTTCGGCAAGAACCACCTCGGTGACAAAAACGAGTTTCTGCCGACGGTGCACGGTTTCGACGAGTTCTTCGGCTACCTGTATCACCTCGATGCGATGGAAGATCCAGCGCACCCCGCCTATCCTCAGGAGTTGCTGAACACCGTCGGTCCACGCAACATGCTCCATTGTTATGCGACCAATGTCGACGACGCCAGTGTGGATCCGCGCTGGGGCAAGGTCGGCAAACAGAAGATCGAGGACGCGGGCACGCTCTATCCCAAGCGGATGGAAACCGTGGACGACGAAATCCGCGACTTTGCGCTCAAGTTCATCGACAAGGCCAAGGCCGACAACAAGCCGTTCTTCCTGTGGCTCAATCCGACTCGCATGCACATCGTCACCCATCTGTCGCCGAAGTACGAAGCGCTGCGCAACTCCAAGAACGGCTGGTCCATCCATGAGGCCGGCATGGCGCAACTCGACGACGACGTCGGCATCGTGATGAAGAAACTCAAGGACATGGGCGTCGACGACAACACCATCGTGATCTTCACTACCGACAACGGCACCGAGGTATTCACCTGGCCTGATGGTGGACAGACGCCATTCGCGCAGAGCAAGGGCACGGTCTTGGAAGGAGGCTTCCGCGCGCCGGCGATGATCCGCTGGCCGGGCAAAGTGCCGGCGGGCAAGGTCGAGAACGGCATCATCTCCGGGCTGGACTGGTTTCCGACTCTCCTTGCGGCGGCCGGCAACCCGAACATTGTCGAAGAGCTGAAGAAGGGCAAGCAGATCGGTGACACGACCTACAAATGTTATCTGGACGGCTATAACCAGATGGACATGATTACCGGCAAGGGGCCGTCGAACCGGCACGAAATCTGGTACTTCGGGGAAAGCGAGCTGGGTGCCGTGCGCATCGACGACTACAAGTATCGCTTCATCGACCAGCCTGGAGGCTGGCTGGGTGAAAAAACCAAGCCTGACGTGCCCTACCTGATTAACCTTCGCCTCGATCCTTTCGAGCGAACGGGATGGCCCGATAGCGGGACCAAATACGGCGCGCAACAATACTTCGACTGGTTCAAATTCGAATTCTGGCGCTTTGTGTTTGTTCAGCAGCAGGTGGAAAAGCTGGCGATGACGGCGATCGAGTTTCCGCCGATGCAGAAAGGCGCGAGTTTCAATCTCGATGCCGTGAAGGCGAAAATCGAGGCTGCCAGGACGGCGATGGCAAAATAACATGTATTCATGATCGGCATGGTGGGGGCGGCCTCTAGGCCGCCCCGCGCAGCACCGGGGAAATGTCTCCTCCTGGCCCTGAGCGGCCGACCGGCATGCCCGCTCCATGCCCGCTCCTTGGGGGTGAAGTGGACTTGAGAAGCTTAACCCGAGTTCTTCCGGATCTGCCCCGGAGCGGAAGTCAAGCCCAGTCAGAACCGAAACCAGGGAAGTGTGAGATAGACGCACGCGATCATCGAGAGCGCGGGAGCCAACCATACCCATCCCCGCCAGATGGCTCGCGTCCACCGCCCGGGTAACAGCGCGGCAACAAAGCCGAGCATCAATGCCCCGAGTGCAGCCGATGCTGCCCAGCCATACCAGTAGATCGCCGGTGCGAGGAAGCCCATCGCGGGGTCGGCGACGTCTCGTGTATGATGCGTGCCCGCAAGGACAACGCCTAGCGAGGGAAAAACGGTGAACAGCGCAACATCCCTTGCGAGTGCGACCACGTAAAGGATGGCGAATGTCGTCCCGAACGCAAATGCAAAGCGGCGAAACGAGGCCGATGACGTCATAAGCCGAAACCCATGATATTGTTGGCGACGTGGCCGGTCAGAAAGCCCCACCAGACAATAAAGGCAAGGATCGAAGTGAGCGCGGCGCGTGTTTGGGCAGGTTCATCGTCAAGCGGCCGTCGCCAGCATACCCAGTAGGCGGGCAACAACGCCAATCCGATAGCTGCGAAGTGCTCCTTGAGGTCGAAGAAGCCGAGTACGTGCCAGTGACCCGCGCGCTCTAACTCGGGTCTGACATCCACACGGAAATAAAGGTAGATGATCCCACCCAGCAGCGTTGTGGCCACATACAGAGCGACCACAGCGTTTGCAAACAAGGCGGACGGCACGGAACGAAAGCGGCCAAAGAATGAAGGCGGTCGCTTATCCGCCGATGCCCATGCTGCCAAAGTCTGGTGAGTTATCGCGCCAAGTAGTGCGACTGCGATCAATCCGTGAATGATCAGAAGAGCTGTCGCCAGAACCTCACTCCCGTTAACGCCTGCTTCCGGCTCACTTGAAGAGTTCCTCAGCCCCGAATGGCTCTGCCGACCACGGCCTGAACCGATTGAGGGTGAATTTCGTCTTCTGGCCGGGTTGGACATCGAGAAGCACGTAATTGTACTCCTCTTTCGGTGCCTGTCCCTTCCAGTAGAGGTCCGGTGGATAGTCAGCGGGTACCTTGATGCTCGTGCGACCGGGAAGGATTGGGTCCTGTTCCGCGCCGCCACCGCCCAGCATCAGATACTTTACGCCATCTACCTCGTAGATTTCGGTGGTGTGGACGTGCCCGTTCAACACGACCACCTCCATGTCCTTGGCATACGACGCGATCACCTTGTGCGGATTGTCGGGGGCCGGGATTGGACCTAAGCCAGACCGCGCAAACACAGGATAGTGGAAGACAATAAAGACCTTACGAATGCCATTGGCCTTGGCTTCGTCCATCCACTTCTGAAGCTGCATCATCTGTTCGGCATACTTTGGCCGATCGGCGTCCCAAAGCGAAGGCGAACGGTAGTCGTACTTGCCGCTCCAAAGATAGATAAAGCGGGTACCTTTGAAGTCGAATTTGTAAATGAGGTTTTCGGGCGTTACGCCGAATTTCTTCAAATACGGCACGGCCGAGAGAACGCCCTCAATCTTGGGGTCCGCCCATACCTCGTGATTGCCCACACTCATGAAAAAGCGCCCGTCCAACCCGGCTGCGCGCATCTCGTCGTCTGGCACGGGCAGCTTCTTCAACATCGTGTCGTTCACCCGCTTCCAGTATGGGCTGTCGTTGACGGTTAGGCCCTGATTGCCCCACCAGACCGCGTCGCCACTATTGACCACGAATTTGGCGCGCCCGGACTGAACGTCCTTCACGATTTCACGTGTCACCCATTCGCCGCCCTGAAGCCGGAACATCGTCCGATGCACCCCGGGAAGCAGTTTAGTGTCCTCAACAGACGCCTCGGTGACCCAACCGTTATCCACTGTCAGTGTCATGACTTCCGTCTTCGACGCGAACGGCATGATTACCTTAATCAGCTCTTTGGTAACCGGATCGAAGATCATCTTCACATCCCTCGCCACCACCGCTTCAGCGACCTTTTCCGGCATGACCAACCCGAACATTTCGACGAAGAATTTGTTCAGGTCCGGCTGCCCCTCTTTCAATGGAAGGTACATCATCGGTCGGGTATCCCCGACCGCCGCGAACGAAAACCCGGCCCCGGTGGCGATTGTTGTCTGCGCGACGGCCGTCCGCACACTGGCGACTAGCGGCATAGAAATCATGGGCAGCGCAGCGAGCGTTTGGAGTACGAGGCGGCGGCTTGGGCTGCTGGATGATTTGGATGATGGCATGGTCGTTAAATCCCTAAATTGAGGAGAGGGAATGACCTTCGCATTGTATTCTCGCGCACAACCTAGCTCGACGAGCCACTTAGTTACAGCGCAAAATACGCTTTCATCGGAATTCAGCGGGGTCGTTGGTCGCGCTAACGACGTGATCGAAGAACGGCGGCTCATATCTGTAAATGGCCCAGAGCGGACGTTCCGGGCGACGTTGGCCCACGTCGTCTTTTGACCCGAAGATCGCGGCGTCGCTACAGCACGTATTTGGCGCCCGGCAGCTTGCGCAGCATGGCCGTGGCGGCCCAGCTCAACGCAACGGTGCCGAAGAACACGATCGCGGCCTTGGCGGTCGCCGGCAGGTCGAAATCGAACAGCCAGTATTGCAGCCACAGCACGATCGGATAGTGCACGAGGAACATGCCGTAGGCGTCGCTCTGTATGCGGTCGAGCAGCGTCGGGCCCGACGATTTCGATTGCAGGAAGTAGGCCAGGATCGCGAACAGGATCGAGGCACTGAACAGAACGAAGAAGGTGCCATAGATCGAAAGATACCAGCCCGGCAGCGGATTGGGGTTACCGATGATCTCGCGCTTGATGTAGATCATCACCCACATCAGGCCGTAGGGGATCACGGTGATGCCGGTCCAGAACCAGCGCCGCTCGGTCAGCCGTCCGTGCGCGCTGAGCAGGCCGCTCTCGAAGTTTGCGGCACCGATGCCTGCGCCGACGAAGAAATAGGCCGCATACAGCAGCACGCGGCTGGCCTGCACCGAAAACGGTCCGAACTCGAACCAATAGTACGGACCGTAACGGACCAGCAACGGCACGTAGACGATGGCACTGACGACGACGAGAAACAGCCCGAACTTCCAAGGATGATCAAATCCCTTGATCGACAGCCGGTTGATTGGATCGAGCAGACGCGACGACACCCGGTATAGCAGGCTTGCCGTCAGGTCGAAGGTCATCAGGACATAGACGAACCAGATCGGCCCGCTCGGCCAGGGCCCGAAAATCATGGTCTTCCACCAGAACTCGGAGAAGGTCAGCTCCGGCGTCTCGCGCAGCGCGATCGCGTAATAGGCGATGGGAATGACGGTGACCGCACAGATCACAAACGGCAGGCCGAGCCGCAGCAGCCGGTCGCGTAGGAAGGTCAGCCACGGCTTGTGGCCGAGCCCCGGCCAGACGAACAACCCGGACAGGAAGAAGAACATCGCCATAAAGAAGCTGTCGGTGGCGAGCACCACGCAGTCGAAGCCGATCCACGATGTCGGGTCGGTGTGCCCGAAATAGGTGTAGGGGATCACGGCGTGATGCAGCAGCACGACCAGCGTCAGGAAGGTGCGCGCACGGTCCAGCGCGACATTGCGCTTGTGGAGCTTCGGTGCTGCCTGGACGTCGACGGCCGGAGCCGCGTGAGCAATTGACTTCATGGCACCCCCGCCGGGGTATGCAGCTCATGGTGCAGTCGAGAACCCGATTAGCAAGGCCAATTGCTCACTAGATTAGACCCCGAACCAACATTTTACCATCCACTCCTCCTCGTCCCTGGTTGTCAGGCTGCGAGAGAGACCCAAGAAGGATATGTACTTTGTGCCATTGCAGCTCAGACGGCTCCCTCTGTAAGTCAGACTGTATGTCCCAAAGGGACGCCTCAATAGAAGCAATCCCGGCCTCTTCGATCCCGATCACACGGCAGGAAACTTGAAATTGAGGCCCGTCTCATGCGCGGTGCTATTCCAATTGCTGCGATGTCGGCTTCTGGCCCTGAGCGGACATCACTTAGGCGTCCGTCGATGTCTGCTTTGGAGGACAACTCGGACCTCGCGATCTCTGGACGCGCGTACCAGATTTATGATTACACGCCCTAGGCAACAGGATCCGCGTCGGCGGACACCACCAGCAGGTCCTTGGATTTGCGCGCGATCAGGCGGCCGAGATCGCCCTGCTTGTAGGTCTCGACGAACTTGATGGCGAAGCCGTTCGGCAGATGCCGGACCACGCGGCCGACGCAGGCGCCGATCGCCAGCGGCATGCCGATCGGCGGCTGCAGTTCGGAGGACACCGCCGCGCCCGACAGCGACATGTCGATGATGAAGCAGCTCTGCATGGTGCCGTCCGCCAGCGTCAGCATGGCATGCGGCGCGACGGGCACGAAACGCGGATTGTTGCGCGCCTCGCGGACGCTCGGATCCTTCTGCTTCTTCTCGATCCAGGTCAGCTTGTCGGCGAACTTCTCGCGCCTGGCATGCGTCATCTCGAGCTCGACCAGGAAGCTGCCGCTCATCGTGTCGGTGATGCAGCCTTCGAACTTGCCGAACTCCTCGAAATACGACGTCAGCCGGTCGCCGACCTTGCCGACGACAGGCACGTCCACGATCATCCGGAACGGCGAGACGCGCGTGGTGCGGCAGGCGAAGGTGCGCAGCTTGCCCTGCGCATCGTACCAGTTCGGCAGCGTGTAACTGCCGTTGACGATGATCCTCACCGCGCGTTGCTTGAGAAACTTTTCGACAGACACGACTGGACCTCGCCCGAGGCGATCTGAGTGCACGGAGGTCTGGGGTTGACCGACATTCGTGGTCGGTCTGGTGGCGGGGACATCCGTTACCGACGCGATACCAGCGGGAAGGCTGCGGGTTGCGTCCCAGCGCGTCGCGCATCGTCCTGGCGCGCAGGTGCGTACAGTCGTACCGTCGAAACACTAGGGAAAAGTTAAGCCGGGACAGAGCGCGGGCGGCGCACTCTATGGCGCAACCCTTACGCGGCAGTTTATTTTGCAAGCCGTACAACTACCGGGAGAGCTGCCGCACGCCGATGCAATCGCGCCGTGCTCGAAACGGCCTGCCTCGGCTCGCAACCGGGTGCTAGCCTTGATCGTAGCCTCAACCTTGAAACCAGCCTTGGCCGAAATCAGACCGGATCCTCATATGCCAACCATCTCAGACAAGTCGCTTGCCGACGGCAAGATCCTGCAAAGCGTGGTCGACGGCGTCGGCGTCATCACCTTCAACAATCCCGACAAGCGCAACGCGATGTCGCTGGAGATGTGGGAAGGGCTCGGCGAGGCGCTGACCGCGTTGCGCGACGATCCGGCTGTCCGTGTCGTGATCCTGGTCGGCGCCGGCGACAAGGCGTTCGTGTCCGGCGCCGACATCAGCCAGTTCGAGAAGACCAGGCACAACGCGGAAGCTTCCGAGGAATATTCACGGCGCAGCGCCGCCCAGCGCGCCCTGCTCGCCGACTACCCGAAGCCGACCATCGCCTGCATCCGCGGCTTCTGCCTCGGCGGCGGCATGCAGGTCGCGATGCTGACCGATATCCGCATCTCCGGCACGAGCGGCCAGTTCGGCATTCCCGCCGCCAAGCTCGGCATCGCCTATGGCTATGACGGGCTGCGCGCCATCTGGTGTCGCTGGTCGGCCCGTCCTGGGCGCGGCTGATCATGTATACCGGCATGCGGATCGACTCCGCCGAAGCGCTGCGGATCGGCCTCGTCGATCGCGTGCTGCCGGAGGCCGAGTTGTGGGATGCGACCATGGAGATCGCGCGCACGATCTCGGGCAACGCGCCGCTGGCGATCAAGGCCGCCAAGATCACTATCGCACAGGTGCTGAAGGATCCCGCCGATCGCGACATGGCCGCGATCAAGCAGATCGGCATCGACTGCATGGACAGCGCGGATTTCCGCGAAGGCCGCAACGCCTTCATGGAAAAGCGCAAGCCGCGGTTCCAGGGCCGGTAGCCAGCCGGTGTCATCACCCACGCATGCCTTCGCGGATAATGACAGCTGAGAGTGCGGTAACAGCGGTGGTCCATCCCCCGTCGTCGTTGCCACGCAACACGCTGTCATCGCCCGGCTCGACCGGCGATCCAGTATTCCAGAGGCGGTCGTTCTTGAGCCGATGGGCCGCGGCGTACTGGATCGCCCGGTTAAACCGGGCGATGACAGGTGAGGATGGGATGCCGCTCACGCTATTTCTGAATAATAGAATAATACCGCCGATTTGCCCGACATGTCAAGTTGCCGTGTCGAACGCCGGGCAGCCGCCGGCTACTTTGCATGGGGTTGTTTTCGATATTTTGGCGATGCGCTCGCGATCGAACCTGCCGCCTACTTCTTCTCGTTGACCGGCACCGTGTAGTTGAGGATCAACCGACCGCCGTCGGGATAGATGGTCTGGCCGGTGATGTAGGAGGCATCGTCGCTGGCGAGGAACGCCACGACCGAGGCAACCTCGCTCGGCTCGCCGCAGCGCCCGGCCGGGGTGCGCGACAGCACGCTGCGCCGCGCGTCCTCCGACGAGAAGATCGCCGTCGCCACCATCTCGGTCAGGATCGTGCCGGGCCCGACCGCCACGACGCGAATGCCGTGCGGCGCCAGCGCCACGGCGGCCACCGACGTGAGCTGCTTCATCGCGCCCTTCGACATCGCATAGGTCGCAAGCGAGGGGATCGCGAGCAACGCGTTGACCGAGGACATGTTGACGACGACGCCGCCACCGCCCTGCGCGATCATCTGACGCGCCGCAGCCTGGACGCCGAAGAACGCGCCCTTGAGGTTGATCCCCATCACGTCGTCGAATTCGGCCTCGCTGATGTCGAGGAAGTCGCGGTTGCGCGCGACGCCGGCATTGTTGACCATGACGTCGAGCCGGCCGAACTCCTTCACCGCGTGAGCCACGATACGATCGACATCGGCGCGCTTGCTGACATCGGCCTCGACGGCCCGCAACCGATCCTCATGTCCGAGCTCCTGGGCGGCGTGGACCAGCCCCGCAGGGTCGACATCCGAGATCACGACCCTGGCGCCATCGGACAGGAAGCGCGCTGCGCAGGCCTTGCCGATGCCGCGCGCCGCCCCGGTGATGGCGACGACCTTGCCGGAATTCTTCATGGGATTGCTCCAGACCAAAACTGTTCACGGAGCAATAGCGCATTGCGCGTCGGCAGGGAACGCGGCGGATTCTCCGGGCGATATTTCAGGGCTTGATGCGTGCGAGAATCCGGTCGGCCTCGGTGCGCCAGTCGGCGCTGCGGGCGAAGTCCGGCGTTCCCTTCGGCCCGAACACGCCTTCGTCGGCGAGATCGGCGATCCAGCCCTGCCGCTCGGCGGTGCCGGACGCGGACCATGGCGTCAGGTGGGCCTCACGCACGGTCTCCGCCACCTCGCGCACCTCCTCGGCACGCCGCCGGCCATGCTCGATCACCCGCTGGAAGAAATAGGCGCCCTGCTTCTCCCAATCGATGCCCGGAAAGGTCTCCTTGAGCGAGGCGAGCACCGCGTCCTCGACGCCATAGGCGCGTGCGGTGGTAAAGCTCTCGATCACCATGGCCTCAAGGCTCTTGATCATGATGCTGCGGCACATCTTGACCGCCGAGGACACGCCAAGCTCGTCGCTCGCGACCTTTGCCGCGAAGCCGAGCTCGACCAAAAGCGGCGCCAGCTCGCGCGCGCCTTCGCCGCCGAGCAGCAGCGGCACCTTGATCCGGTACGGCGGCAGCGAGGTCATCACCGCGCCCTCGACATAACGGCCGCCGGCGCCATCGATGTGGGCCGCCGCGCGCTGCTTGGCGCCGGGCGAGGCCGAATTGAAATCGAGAAACCAGGTGCCGTTCCGGATAGCGGGCGCGCAGGCCTCGGCCACTGGCACTGCCTGGCTCGCCGTCACCGCCGAGATGATGAAATCGGCCCGCGACGCGAGATCGGCATGGGACTGCGCAAGCGCCACGCCGGTCTCCGCCGCATGCGCACGCAGCGGCGCGCCCGCCTCGCGGTCGAGCTTGATGTCGTAGGCCACGACCTTGACGCCCTGTTTGCGCAGGTCTTCGGCGAGGATGCGTCCGACCTCGCCATAGCCGAGCATGCCGACCCGCCACTGCCGCGGATCGCTGGAGATTGTCATCAGTTCAAGTCCCATGTTGTGTCGTCGAACAACTCGTCGACCGCGACGCGCCGGGGTATCAGCGCCTGCTGGACGCAATAGTCGATCATCCGTTCGAGCGGCTTGCGGTTCGCCTCGACGCCGAACGGCAGCAGGTCCGGCACATCGGCCGGACCGGCGTTCACCTTGGCGCGCTTGAGCAGTTCATAGAGGCTACGCACCACGTCCGGGCGCGACGTCGCAAGCTGCCTCGTCACCACCACCAGATGATTGACCGGCACAACGCCATGCCGTGCGTACCACCGCTCAGCCTCTGCGGCCGGATCGGCGAACAACGGCTTGAGCGCCGGATCGCCCGAGGTCTCGCCCAGCACGGCATCGAGCTCGCCGTCCTTCAGCATCTGGATGATGGTTCTGCCCTTCGGGGCGCGTTCGGTGCTGTCGAGATATTCGGCGACATGCGGGTCCTCGAAGGTGACCCAGTCGATCCGGTCGAGGTTGACGCCATGATCGTTGGCAAGGATGCCGCGCATCCATGCGCCGGTCGTCGTGGTGAACGAGCGGATGCCGACCCGCTTGCCTTCGAGTTCGGCAGGCATGAGCGTGCCGCGGTCGGCGCGATAGAGCGCATGGCCATGTTGGAAGCGACCGACCATCGCAGCCGGCAGCAGCACCAGCGGCTTGCCGTGCGCCCTCGCCATCAGATAGGTCACGATCGCCATCTCGCAGACGTCAAACGCCTGCTCGCGCACCATTGGCTTGAACGCGGCGTTGGTCGGCGTGAACTCGGTGAAGTCGAGATAGAACAGCTCCGAGCGCAGCTCACCGCGCTTCACCGCCCGCACGTGCGGG
This sequence comes from Bradyrhizobium sp. USDA 3240, assembly GCF_054063295.1. Taxonomy (NCBI): domain Bacteria; kingdom Pseudomonadati; phylum Pseudomonadota; class Alphaproteobacteria; order Hyphomicrobiales; family Nitrobacteraceae; genus Bradyrhizobium; species Bradyrhizobium sp. USDA 3240. The sequence goes on along the minus strand of NZ_JBSSGD010000002.1, from coordinate 6,362,837 downwards.
TGATTGCCAAGCACCGTGCGCAGCCGAAATTTCTCCATGGCGACGAACTCCGCGGGGGTCAGGTCAGCGCGCGCCCTGGATTCACGCTTGCGGCCTTGCGCGGCACGGGCGCTGGTTGATCGACCGGTGTGGCCTGCAGCGCGGCAACCGTCGCGCGCACCAGTTCCTCGATGGCATGGCCGGCATCGGTGCCGTCGGCGCTGCCGCGCGACAGGCGCGAGACGCGCTCCGGCGTCACCAGCGTGTAGTAGAGCGCGCCGAGCAGGAAGTGGCCGCGCCAGACCAGATCGGTACGTGGAATGTTCGGCAGGCTTTCATGGATCGCGTCGATGAAGGCATGGCTGGTGTCGTCGAAGGTCTGCGCGATGATCTTGCGCACGACCTCGTTGCCCTCGGCCGACATGATCGCGCGCAATCGCGTGAATCGCGTCCCGCCGCCGCCAAGATCGCTGCCTGAGGTGAAGGCCGGCAGCACATAGGCGCGCACGATCGCCTCCAGCCGGTCTTGCAGGTCGCGCACCCGCCGCGCCGCCGCCAACAGCTCCGAGCGCCGCCGGTTCATCGGGCCGCAATGCCGCCGATAGATCTCCAGCAGCAGGCCGTCCTTGGTCTTGAAGTGATAGGTCACGCTGCCGGGATTGGCGCCGGCCGCCTGCGCGATGTCGCGGACCGAGACGGCGTTGAAGCCGTAGGTCGAGAACAATTCCTCCGCCGCGGCGAGGATCGCCTCGCGCATGTTCGGCTTGCGGGTGCTGGCGACCTTGGCGTCGGCTTTCGCGCCGGACTTGGCAGGTTTGCGGACCATATTTGTACTATCGTCCAAATATTCAGGTCGCGTCAACAACGCGGCGCCAAACCCGCATTCAGGTCAGTCTGACGTCGGGCTCGGCACGACCGCGTGCCGTGGCATTGAGCAGAAAGGTTTGGCCGTGGCCGGGATCGGCCGCGCGCTGGGCCTCATCCATATCCTGCCACGCCGACGTAACGAGCACGCGCGCAAAATCGCGGCCGACAAAGGCCGGGCAGCTCGACTGCTTCGCCGGCACCTTCAGCGAGCGCAAATGCCGGCCGCTGGGGTTGTAGACATCGACGCAGCCACCGCCCCAGCGCGCGTTCCAGATCATCCCATCGGCATCGACGATCGCGCCGTCGAGCCCGCCGGTGCCTTGATGTCTGATCAGGTCGACCGGCTCGCCGGTCGGCAGTCCCGTCGATGGATCGAGCGGGACGCGATGCAGCACATTGGTCGCAGTATCCGCGAAATAGCCGACATCGCCTGCGGGCGAGAAGCAGATCGCATTGGGGATCGTGATCCCGGGATAGAGCCGCGTGATGCGGCCGTGATGCAGCGCGTAGATCGCGCCGGCGCCGTGCTCGGCCTGACGCCCCATCGTACCGAGCCAGAACGTCCCCGACGGATGCACGCGCGCATCGTTGGAGCGCGTCACCGGATTATCGGCTTCGAGTGCGGCGAACAGCTCCAGCCGGCCGCCGGCGACCTGCCGGACGTAAAGCCCATCCTCGGCGAGGATGAGCTGCCGCTCGCCATCGATCCGCGCCAACGCGCTCGCCATCTTCGGCAGCTCGTGAATCACGGTGGCGCCGCTTGCGAAGCGATGCTCGAACAGGCGGCGCTCGCGGATGTCGAACCACCATGCGGTGTCGGTCGCCGCGTCATAGGTCGGGCCCTCGCCGAGATGACAGCGCTCGGCTGATAGCACCGATGTCGGCACCTGTTCGATCAGCGGCTCGGCGGCACGGTCGGTCATGGCGTCACTCACATGGTCGAGAATCGATAGATCGCGGTACGGCGATAGATCTGCCCGGGATCGAGCCGCGCCGACGGGAAGTCGGGCCGGTTCGGCGTATCCGGCCAGGCGTGCGGCTCCAGACAGAGCGCGTCGGATTGGCGATACAGCCGATCGCCCTTGCCGGCGCTCGAGCCGTCGAGGAAATTGCCGGAATAGAACTGCAACCCCGCCTGATCGGTGAACAGCTCCATCACGCGGCCGCTGTGCGGCGCCTCGAGGCGCGCCGCGAGGCGAGCGCCTGTCCCCGAGGCCAGGCAGAAATTGTGGTCATAGCCGCGCCCGAGCCGCAGCTGCTCATCATTCATCCTGATCCGTGCGCCGATCGCGGTCGGCTTGCGGAAGTCGAACGGCGTGCCGTCAACCGGCCGCGGCGGCTCTGGCAACGGGATCGCCGTGGCGTCTACCGCAAGGTATTGATCTGAGGCGATCGTCAGCCTGTGATCGAGGATCTGCGTACCCGAGCGCGCGCCGTCGAGATTGAAGAAGCTGTGATTGGTGAGGTTGACGTAAGTCGGCCGGTCGGTGGTCGCCTCGTAGGTGACCGCGAGTTCCATCGGGGCGCGCACCCGATAGGTGACCCGGGTCTGAAGATTGCCCGGATAGCCCTCTTCGCCATGCAGGCTTTCGCGCTCCAGCACCAGCGTTGGCTCCGGTTCATCGGTGAGCTCGACAACCCGCCACAGCTTGCGATCAAAGCCCTGCAGGCCGCCATGCAGCGCGTTGGGGCCGTTGTTGGCGGCGAGATTCACCGTCTCGCCATCGAGCACGAAGCGCGCGGCGGCGATCCGGTTGGCGTAGCGCCCGATGGTCGCGCCGAAGAATTTGCGCTGCGCGAGATAGCCGTCGAATTCGTCATGGCCCAGCACGACGTCGTCGCAATGCCCGCCGCGATCGGGCACGAGCAGCGCTTGCAGCGTGGCGCCGAAGGTGAGGATGCTGGCCTCGAAGCCGTGTTCGCCGTGCAGCGTCACGCGCTCGACCACGGTGCCGTCAGGCAATGTGCCGAAGGGCACGCGAGCGATGCTGGCTGATGTCATCGTCAGTCCCCGAACGCCTCGACAAGGCGCCGTCGCCCCAGCATGAAGCTATCGGCGACGAGCCGCAAGGGCGCGAGGTCGACGTCGGATTTTCCATCCAACGTCAGCGCGACAAAGCGGCGATACAGCGCGGGATACTCTTCGTCCGTGGCATCGACCACCAACCTGTTGCCGTCGCGCAGCTGCCGTCCGCCTTTCGACAGCGTCACAGGCCCGGCCTCGGTCTCGCACAGGATGTCCCAGCTCGGCGGACCGGTCTGGCGGAAATCGAATTCGGCGTGGATCGGCAGGCCGTTCTCATCGGACAGCTCGATTGCCGCGGCAATCGGCGCCTCCCGGTTGGTAGGAACGTCCAACATCGCGCTCCTGACGAAGACTTGGCGCGGCAGGATCTCGGTCAGGATCGACAGCGCGTTGATGCCGGGATCGAACACGCCGAAGCCCCCGGCCTCGAAGATCCAGGTCTGGCCCGGATGCCAGACGCGGACGTCTTCCTTCCAGATGATCGTCACCTTGTTGATCGTGCGGCCGGCGAGCAGTTTCCGCGCCGGTCCAACCGCGGGTGCGTAGCGCGAGTGCCATGTCGCAAACAATGTCCGGCCCGCCTCATGCGCGGCCGCGATCAACGGCGTGAGTTCGCTGAGCGTAGACCCGGGCGGTTTCTCCAGCAGCACATGCTTGCCGGCGGCGAGCGCCGTAGCGGCCTGCGCGTGACGCGCCTGCGGCGGCGTGCACAGCGCAACCGCATCGATCTCCGGCCCGTCGCGCAACAACTCCTGCAGATCGCGGAAATGCGGCAGGCCGGATGGGCTCTTGGCCGGATCGGCCACGGCGACGAGTGCAGCGCCTGATGTCTTGGCGATCGCAGGCACGTGCTGCCGGCACGCGATCTCCCCGAACCCGACGATGGCGATGCGGAGCAGATCGCTCATGGCCGTCCTCGCGTTGCTGCCCGCCCGGACGGCAGATGCCGCCAGGCAGGATCATAGGCCACCGCCGGATACCAACGGCATGATCCGCCTTTGGTTGCAAACGTGCAACTCCACGACGCCTTGTTGTGCGGCGCACGGCGGGGGCATCGGTTCTGATCCATCACAATCGATGCTCCAGACCGTTGATTTGACGGGCTTTCTTCACGCGAACCGGTGGCCGCATCGTTCGAAACCGGGCTAGCGCGCGGCTTCGAATCCGCCGAGCACCGCCGTCAGATTGGCACCGAGGATGTCGGAGAGATAGCCGCCCTCCTGCACCAGCACCGTCGGCAGGCCGAACCGGGCCAGCGCTTCGCCGATCCGGCGGAAGCCGTCGGTGGTGACGGCGAGGCCCGCGAGCGGGTCCTTCTCGGAGGCGTCGAGACCGAGCGCGACCACGAGCGCGGTCGGCGCGAAGGAGCGGATCGCCTTCTCCGCGGCCGCGAGCGCCTTGATGTAGTCGTCGTCGCCAGTGCCCTTGGCGAGGGGAATGTTGAGATTGGTGCCGAGGCCGGGCCCGGCGCCGCGCTCATGCGCATAGCCCCAGACGAACGGATAGAAGAACGACGGATCAGCATGGATCGAGACGGTGAAGACATCTCCCCGCTCGTAGAAGATGCCCTGCGTGCCGTTGCCGTGATGCACGTCGACATCGAGGATCGCGACACGCTCGTGCTTCTGGCGCAGATGCTCGGCCGCGATCGCGCTGTTGTTGAGGAAGCAGAAGCCGCCGGCAAGATCGCGATAGGCGTGGTGGCCGGGCGGACGACACAGCGCGTAGACAGCGTCCTCGCCATCGAGCACCATCTGCGCGGCGGTGACCGCGACGTCGCTCGAGGCGCAGGCACCGGCCCAGGTGCCGGGGCCGATCGGCGCCGCGGTGTCGACCGTATGCCAGCCGAGCTTGCCGACAATGTGGGTGGGATACGTACCGGCGTTGCGCACCGGATGCATGTTCGCGATCATCTCCGGCTCGGCATTGCCGAGCGCCGACCATTCGTCCCAGGCATCGGCGAGAAAGCTCAGATATTCCGGACTGTGCACCCGCGCCCGCGGCCCCCGCCCGAATTTGGTCGGCTCGATCAGCGTGTGCTTGCCGGCCTTCAGGCCCGCCAACAGGCGGTCGGCGCGCTCGGGCTGCTCGGTGGTGCGTTGGACCACACCGCGGACCAGGAAGAATTGCGGATCATGGCTGCGGTGCAGATCACTGTAGACGGCCTTCACGGGATACTCCTGTTCAATGAGCAGTTGGGCTGAGCCTTCGCTGGCGAATTGTACCGTATCAGCGGCGGCGATGATCTGAAACAGCGCGCGATTTCATGCTATGCCCGCAGGCAGCGCAATGATTCAAGCAGGATACCAATCCCGGCCATGGCGGGAAGCAGGGCGAAGACGGAGGATACGACAACGGGGCGGCGCGGCCGGCCACGTTCCGCCGCGACCACGGCCGCGATCCTGCACAGCGCCTATGCGCTGATGGCGACCACCGGCCTTGCCGCCACCACCATCGACGCGATCGCGAGACACTCCAACGTCTCGAAGATGACGATCTACAAATGGTGGCCGTCGCGCGAGGCCTTGCTGATCGATGCATTCCTCGACCAGGCCTCGCGCGCGGTGCCGCTGCCCGAAGCGGGCAATCCGGTGGCCCGCATCCGCCGACATGTCGCGACCTATGTCGAGGCCTTGCAAGGTGAGTTCGGGCGGGTACAGCTCGCGGTGATCTCGGAATGCATCTCGCAGACCGGCACGGCCGAACTGTTCTATGAGCGCTACCTCGGCCTTCGCCGCGCCAGGATGCTGGAAATCATCGCCACCGGCCAGAAGGACGGCAGTATCAGCGCGCCGGGCGTGCCCGGCGATATCTATGACGCGATCTACGGCAGTCTGTTCTACCGCTATGTCTTCGGCATCAAGCCGCTGACGCCGGCCTATGCCCGCAACCTCGTCAATCTGGTGCTGCGGCCGCACGCCGACGCGTGAATATCACGCAGAGCGCTGCCGCTGACGGCGGAACCAGGCCCAGGTCTCACGCGTCACGGCGCGGTAGTTGCTGCCGCGATACATGATGTGGCCATCGACGATGGCATTCAGCTTCGGTAACGCATGGAACGGCACCGTCGGATAGGCATGATGCTCGACATGATAGGGCATGTTCCAGGCGAACCATTTCATGATCCGGCCTGTCATCGTGGTGCGCGTGTTCTCGAACGCGCTCCGCGTCCGCTCGCAACCGGTGTGCTCTGCATAAAGATACGGGCGCAGGATGAGCTGACCGGCCAGCAGCGGCACGATCCACACAAAGAGCAGGATCGCGCTGTGCAGTGCGAGCGATGCCGCGAGCAACAGCAGGTAGCCTGCAAGATAAAGCCGGGCTTCAAGCACGATCGCGGTGCGCTTGTGCTGCGGAATCCACGGCACGATCACCTTCCCGGTGAGGGCATGCCGAAACATCAGCCGAATCCGGACCAGCACCTGCAATAGTCCCGAATAGGCGATTGCGAGCTGGGTGTCCGACGCGGGCTTGGGACCAACGATCAGCTCCGGGTCCTTCTCCGGATCCTGAGTGTAGCGATGATGGTCCCAGTGAAACAGGCAGTAATATTGGTAGGGCAATCCGATCATGAAGGCCGACAGGTTGCCGACCACAAGATTGAGTGCGTGACTGCGAAACGCCGTCTTGTGCGCGGTCTCGTGCACGACCATGAACAAGAACGCGACGAAATAGCCTTGGATCGCAATCAGCGGCAACGCCCATAGCAAGCCGTAATGCGACGAGACCAACCAGATCAGCGCGCCGACCACAGCGATCATCCCGTAATGGCTTGCCGCGCGCACCGCACCGGCAAGGTTCGACTTGGTCGACAGATCGCGCAAGGTCAGCGGGTTGAGCGGCTTGAGGCGAGGTCCGGTATCACTGGTCTCTGCGGTGCTCATGGTCGTCTCACCTGTCAGCGTTGCAGGAGCGCCGAGATTTCGGCGTTGATGAAGGCGCGGTCTTCGGCGTTGTTGACCGGATTGCCGGCGCGGTGCCCGTGGATCGAAGGGATTGCGTGCAGCGCCGCGGAGCGGGCATTGACCAGGCGGCCGAGCTCATCCTCGTTGTCGCGCGGGTCAAAATAGCGGTCGGTGCGCCCGGGCATCAGCAGCACGTGGGCCTTGATCGCGGCCAGCGCCCGGTCGAGATCGCCGCCGAATTCGTCGCAACGGCTGATGTCGCCGGCCTGCCAGATCGCAATCTGCGCCAGCAGATTGTTCGCATCGCGCCGCGCGAAGGCACCGTCCCACGATCCCGCGAGGTAGTCTTCCAGCGAGTTGAAGCCGGCCTCGCGCCAGACTTCCTCGCGATAGAACTCATGCGACATCGCCCAGCCGGCATAGACACGCCCCATCGCGCGAAGGCCCGCTGTCGGCTTGGTGACGAAGCGGCCATCCTGGTAGGCCGGGTCGGTGGTCAACGCAGCCTTCACACCTTCGAGGAAGACATGATTGTAAGGCGAGCACCGCGCGCTGCCGCAGACCACCGCTGCACGCTCCACCATGTCGGGATAGCGCGCGGCCCAGTGATAGGCCTGCATGCCGCCCATCGACCAGCCGTAGACCAGCACGAGCTTGGTCACGCCAAACCGCTCGACCAGCAGCCGACGCTGGATGGCGACGGCGTCATGATAGGTGAAGGCCGGGAACGGTGCGTCGCCGAGCAGCTCGCTCGAATTCGACGGCGAAGACGACAGGCCATTGCCGAACAGGTTCGCGATGATGATGAAGTAGCGCTCGGGATCGAGTGCCCCGCCCGGCTGCACCAGCCATTCGATGTCGTAATGCTGCGCGGCGAACGACGTCGGATAGAGGATGACGTTGTCTTTGGCCGCGTTCAGCGTGCCGTAGGTCTTGTAGGCGAGCGCAAGCTGCGGAAACACCGCGCCGTCCTGCAAGGTCACCCTGCCTGCCTCCAACACCTCATAGTCGCGTAGCGTGGTCATGCGCATTCGACCTCGATCGGCAGGGCGCGACGCTTCGCTCCCTCAATAACTGTACTTATAGTACACTAATTAGGAACCGAAGCAAGAGCGGCGAAGGTGGAATGACACCGGGTCGATCCATTCAAAATCGGCATCGATCAATACCCGTTTGGCTTGGACCCATTGCCGTCATCTCTCTAGGACAGACCCCGAGGAAATCTTAAGGAGGCGCGAATGAGCGCAATTGTGTCCGCCACGGACGCGCGGCGATCCCGCGTCCGGCTGTTGATCGTGACGATGCTGTTTCTCGTCACCACCGTGAACTATGCCGATCGCGCCACGCTCTCGATCGCCGGCCCTGCCCTCTCCAAGGAACTGCATCTCGACCCCGTCGCGATGGGTTACGTGTTTTCGGCCTTCGGCTGGTCCTATGTGATCGCGCAGGTACCATGCGGCTGGCTGCTCGATCGCTACGGCTCCAAATGGGTCTATGCGATCAGCATCATCGTCTGGTCGATCTTCACCGCGATGCAGGGACTGACCGGGTTCCTCTCCGCGGGCGCCGCCGTGGTGCTGCTGTTCGGGTTGCGCTTCCTGGTCGGCTTCGCTGAAGCGCCATCGTTCCCGGCCAATGCCCGCATCGTCGCGGCCTGGTTCCCCGGCAATGAGCGCGGCACCGCATCGGCGTTCTTCAACTCCGGACAGTATTTCGCGACCGTGATCTTCGCACCGCTGATGGGCTGGATCGCGCACGAATACGGCTGGCGCCACGTGTTCTACGTGATGGGCGGGCTCGGCATCATCATGGGCATCGCCTGGATCAAGACGATCTACGAGCCGAAGGACCATCCTGGGATCAACGAGGCCGAATTCGACTACATCAAGCAGGGCGGCGCGCTGGTCGACATGGATGCGGCGAAGGCCGGCAAGGCACACGACAGCGGCCCCGGCTGGGACCACATCCGCCAGTTGCTCGCCAACCGCATGATGCTCGGCGTCTATATCGGCCAGTACTGCATCAACACGCTGACCTACTTCTTCCTGACCTGGTTCCCGGTCTACCTGGTGAAGGAGCGCGGGCTCTCGATCCTGCAGGCCGGCTTCGTCGCGACATTGCCGGCGCTGTGCGGCTTCGTCGGCGGCGTGCTCGGCGGCGTGATCTCGGACTACCTCCTGCGCCGCACCGGCTCGCTGACCATCGCGCGCAAGATCCCGATCGTCGGCGGCATGCTGCTGTCGATGGTGATCATCGCCTGCAACTACGTCGACAGCCAGGCGCTGGTGATCGGCTTCATGGCGCTCGCCTTCTTCGGCAAGGGCATCGGCGCGCTTGGCTGGGCGGTCGTCTCCGACACCTCGCCGAAGGAAGCCGGCGGCGTCTCCGGCGGGTTGTTCAATACCTTCGGCAATCTGTCCTCGATCACCACGCCGATCATCATCGGCTACATCCTCGCCGCCACCGGCTCATTCAACGGCGCGCTGGTGTTCGTCGGCGCCAACGCTCTGGTCGCGGCGATCGCCTATCTGTTCATCGTCGGCGAGATCAAGCGGGTGCAGCTAAAGGCGGCCTGACCGGGCCGCCGACGTCTATCGCCCGTCATTGCGAGGAGCGACAGCGACGAAGCAATCCATGGTTCCGCATATGCCGCGCGATGGATTGCTTCGCTTCGCTCGCAAAGACGGGGATGGAGTTGGGCACAAACCCAAAACGGCGGCTTCGGCCGCCGTCTTTGTCTTCTTGTTTGTCTGCTTTTTTGTCTTCTTGGCCAGCGGGAGGCATCGATGCTAGAACGTACAAATCCTCGACCGATCCATTCCAGGCTAGCATCGATGTTCGACCTGAACCAGCTCCGCTGTTTCGTCACGGTGGCCGAGGAATTGCACTTCGGCCGCGCCGCGGCGCGGCTCAACATGACGCAGCCGCCGCTGAGCCGGCAGATCCAGGTTCTCGAGCACATCATCGACGCGCCGCTCTTGGAACGCACCAGCCGTTCGGTGCGACTGACCCCGGCGGGACGCAGCTTCCTGCCGGAGGCGCGGCGCATCCTCAAGCTCGCGGAGTCCGCCGCGCAGGTCGCCCGCCGCATCGCGCTCGGCAAGACCGGCTCGCTCAAGATCGGCTTCACGGCCGCGGCCGCCTATGGATTCCTGCCCGATCTGATCGCAGCCGCCCGCTCCCGCCTGCCCGAGGTCGATTTTTCGCTGAAGGAGATGGTGTCCGGCGATCAGTTCGAGGCGCTCACCACCGGACAGATCGATGCCGGCCTGCTGCGCCCGCCGATCGCGCGGCCGGAGTTCGCCAGCCGGCGCGTCGTGGCCGAGCCGCTGCTCGCTGCGATCCCGAAGAAGCATCCGCTGGCCACAGCCGACACCGTCAGCATCAAGGATTTCGACGACCAGCCCTTCGTGATGTATTCGCCCTATGAGGCGCGCTACTTCCACGATCTGCTGGTGTCGCTGTTCACGCGCGCCGACGTGCTGCCGCGCTATGTGCAACATCTCAGCCAGATCCACTCGATCCTCGCGATGGTTCGCGCCGGGCTCGGCGTCGCCATCGTGCCGGAGGCCGCCGCTAGCCTGAAGATCGCGGACGTCAAGCTGAAGCCACTGAAGCTGCGCACGCCGGTGCCGGTCGAGCTGTTCATGGTGTGGCGGCGCGATCATGAGAACCAGTTGCTGCCGTCCTTGATCGAGATCGCAACCGAAATCGCCGCCCCGCACCTGCGCGGCGATTGATGCAGATTGTGTATCGCTCGATACCGCGTTTGGCTTGGACGCGCATCGAAGCATTCCCTAAGAATTCGACCATGGACGCGCGCTGCTCGCGCATCCCTTATCCCAACATCATTCAAGGAGTGGCGCCATGAGCAAGATGACCCCTCGGGAAATGGCCGCGAGAATCGGTGGCGGCCTCCTGTCTTTTCCCGTAACCCCGTTCAAGCCGGACTATTCGTTCGAAGAAGCGACCTATCGCGCCAACATGGACTGGCTGTGCGGCTATGACGTCGCCGGCCTGTTCGCGGCCGGCGGCACCGGGCGAATTCTTCTCGCTGACGCCGTCTGAAGTTCCGCATGTCGTGAAGATCGCGGTCGAAGAGACCAAGGGCCGCGTTCCCGTGCTGGCCGGCACCGGCTACGGCACCGCAATCGCCCGCGAGATCGCTGTCGGCGCCGAGAAGGCCGGCGCCGACGGCCTGCTGTTGCTGCCGCCCTATCTCACCCATGCCGAGCAAGACGGCCTCGCGGCGCATGTCGAGGCGGTGTGTGCGTCGGTCAAGATCGGCGTCATCGTCTACAACCGCGACAATGCGATCCTGCAGCCCGATACGCTGGCGCGCCTCTGCGAGCGCTGCCCGAACCTCGTCGGCTACAAGGACGGCATCGGCGACATCGAGCTGATGACCCGCGTCTACACCAGGCTCGGCGATCGCCTGACCTATATCGGCGGCCTGCCGACCGCGGAAACCTTTGCGCTGCCCTATCTCGACATGGGCGTCACGACCTATTCGTCGGCGGTGTTCAACTTCGTGCCGGAATTCGCCACCGAGTTCTACGCCGCGGTTCGCCGGCGCGATCATCAGACCATCCATGCAGGCCTGAAGGATTTCATCCTGCCGCTGATCGCGATCCGCAACCGCAAGAAGGGCTATGCAGTGTCGATCATCAAGGCCGGCATGAAAGTGATCGGCCGCGATTCCGGCCCGGTGCGGCCGCCGCTGACCGATCTCACCGAACAGGAGATCGCCGAGCTCGCGGCGCTGGTGGCAAAGCTGCCGCAGGCCGCGACCCAGCAGGCGGCGGAATAGGCCGAACGGCCAACGACCAAGGGAGGAGCAGATGATTCAAGACACGATCCGCACCGGCTTTGCCGGCGCCCCCGTCGTCACGGCGATGGAGGTGATCCCGGTCGCCGGCCGCGACGGCATGCTCCTCAATCTGAGCGGCGCACATGCGCCGTTCTTCACCCGCAATCTCGTCATCCTCACCGACAATTCCGGCCACACCGGCGTCGGCGAGGTGCCGGGCGGCGAGAAGATCCGCAAGACGCTCGAGGACGCCCGCGACCTCGTCGTCGGCCAGACCATCGGCGCGTGCAACAACATCCTGGCGTCGATGCGCCAGACCTTCGCCGACCGCGATGCCGGCGGCCGCGGCAAGCAGACCTTCGACCTGCGCGTCACCATTCATGCAGTGACGGCGGTGGAATCCGCGCTGCTCGATCTGCTCGGCCAGCATCTCAATCTCCCGGTCGCGGCATTGCTCGGCGAAGGCCAGCAGCGCGCAAGCGTCGAGACGCTCGGCTATCTCTTCTTCGTCGGCGATCGCAGGAAGACCAGCCTGCCTTATGTGGAAGGTGAGACCGGCAAGGCGGACTGGTTCAACCTGCGCCATCAGGCAGCGATGACGCCGGAGGCGATCGTGCGCCTCGCCGAAGCCACGCAGGCGCATTACGGCTTTGCCGATTTCAAGCTCAAGGGCGGCGTGCTCAAGGGCGAAGACGAGATCGAGGCCGTCACCGCAATTGCAAAACGCTTTCCGAACGCGCGCGTCACGCTCGACCCGAACGGCGCCTGGTCGCTCGATGAGGCGATCCGGCTTTGCAGCAACATGCATGGCGTACTGGCCTATGCCGAGGACCCCTGCGGCGCGGAGGCCGGCTTCTCCGGCCGCGAGATCATGGCCGAGTTCCGCCGCGCCACCGGACTACCGACCGCAACCAACATGATCGCGACCGACTGGCGCCAGCTCAGCCACGCGCTGCGGCTCGGGGCGGTCGACATTCCGCTGGCCGATCCGCATTTCTGGACCATGCAGGGCTCGGTGCGGGTGGCGCAGACCTGCCGCGACAACGGCCTGACCTGGGGCTCGCACTCCAACAACCATTTCGACATCTCGCTGGCGATGTTCACCCATGTCGGCGCTGCCGCGCCCGGCAAGGTGACCGCGATCGACACCCACTGGATCTGGCAGGACGGCCAGGCGTTGACCAAAGAGCCGCTGCAGATCAAGGGCGGCAAGATCGCGATCCCGGACCGGCCCGGCCTCGGCATCGAGCTCGATCGCGGTGCCATCGAGGCGGCGAACGCGCTATACAAGCAGCATGGCCTCGGCGCCCGCGACGACGCGCTGGCTATGCAGTTCCTGATCCAGGGGTGGACCTTCGACGACAAGCGTCCCTGCCTCGTACGCTAACAAGAAAGGTTGGAAACATGACCGCTCACCAGAAGAACTTCATCGCCGGCGAATGGATCGACGGAACAAGCATTACGCGGGACATCAACCCCTCCAACACCAAGGACGTGGTCGGCGAATACGCCAAGGCCGACAAGGCGCAGACCGAGAAGGCGATCGCCGCGGCGAAGGCCGCCTTCCCGGCCTGGGCGCGCTCGACACCGCAGGAGCGCTTTGACGCGCTGACCAAAATCTCCGTCGAAATCCTCGCCCGCAAGGAAGAACTCGGCCGCCTGCTGGCGCGCGAGGAAGGCAAGACGCTCCCCGAAGGCATCGGCGAGGTGGCGCGCGCCGGGCAGATCTTTGCGTTCTTCGCCGGCGAGGCGCTGCGGCTGATGGGCGAGAAGGGTGCATCGGTGCGCCCCGGTCTCGATGTCGAGATCACCCGCGAGCCGGTGGGCGTCATCGGCATGATCACGCCGTGGAATTTCCCGATCGCAATCCCGGCCTGGAAGATCGCGCCCGCGCTCTGCTACGGCAATTCGGTGGTATTCAAGCCGGCCGAGCTGGTGCCAGGCTCCGCGCACGCGCTGTCCGAGATCATCGCGCGCTCCGGTATTCCGACCGGGGTGTTCAATCTCGTGGTCGGCTCGGGCTCGGTGGTCGGCCAGACCCTGCTCGATCATCCCGATGTTGCCGCGATCTCGTTCACCGGCTCGGTGCAGACCGGCCGCAAGATCGCGCAGGCCTGCGTGCTCTCCAATCCGATGAAGAAGTTCCAGCTCGAGATGGGCGGCAAGAATCCGCTGGTCGTGCTCGACGATGCCGACGTCAAGGTCGCGGTCGAGGTCGCCGTCAACGGCGCCTATTTCTCGACCGGCCAGCGCTGCACGGCCTCATCGCGCCTGATCGTCACCGCGGGGATTCACGACCGCTTCGTCGCCGCGATGACCGAGCGGATGAAGGGCCTTTCGGTGGATGACGCGCTGAAGAGCGGCGTGCATGTCGGCCCTGTCGTCGACCAGAGCCAGCTCGACCAGGACCTGCGCTACATCAAGATCGGCCAGGACGAAGGCGCCCGCCTGCACTGGGGCGGCGAGTTGCTGAACCGCGAGACGCCCGGCTTCTATCTGCAGCCCGCGCTGTTCACCGAGGCGACCAACCAGATGCGGATCGCCCGTGAGGAGATTTTCGGCCCGGTCGCCTGCGTGATCCGCGCCAAGGATTACGAGGAAGCGCTGGCGATCTCCAACGACACCGAGTTCGGTCTCGCCTCGGGCATCTGCACGTCAAGCCTGAAATACGCTTCGCACTACAAGCGCAACAGCGAGGCCGGCATGGTGATGGTCAACCTGCCGACCGCCGGCGTCGATTACCACGTGCCGTTCGGCGGCCGCAAAGGCTCGAGCTACGGCGCGCGCGAACAGGGCGCCTATGCCCGCGAGTTCTACACCACGGTGAAGACGGCCTATACGTTCCCGGGTTGAGGTTCGTAGGGTGGATTAGCGTCAGCGTAACCCGCCATGTTGACGACCGAACAAGCAAGGTGGGTTACGGCTTCGCCCAACCCACCCTACGGTTCCGTAATTTCAGGAGAGCGTCATGGACCAGTCGATCGGCGCGAAGGCACAGCCCCGCTACATCAAGCTCAACGCGCGCGACAATGTCGCGATCGTCGTGAATGATTTCGGCTTGCCGGCCGGCTCCCGCTTCCCCTGCGGCCTGACGCTGCGCGCCTTCGTGCCGCAGGGCCACAAGACGGCGCTGGAAGACATCGCCGAGGGCGCAGCGATCATCCGCTATGGCGAGGTGATCGGCCATGCGTTGTCGCCGATCCTGGCCGGCGAATGGGTCGACGAGGCGCGCATCCGCATGCCCGACGCGCCGCCGCTCGATCAGCTCGAGATCGCAACCGCGGTGCCGCCGACGCTGCCGCCGCTCGAAGGCTTTACGTTCGAGGGCTTTCGCAATTGCGATGGCTCGGTCGGCACCAAGAACATCCTCGGCATCTCCTCCTCCGTGCAATGCGTCAAGGGCACGATGGAATACGCGGTGAAGCGCATCCGCGCCGAGCTGCTGCCGAAATATCCCAACGTCGACGACGTCGTGCCGCTGACCCACGCCTATGGCTGCGGCGTCGCGATCACGGCACCCGACGCCGTGGTGCCGATCCGCACCCTGCAGAACCTCGCGCTCAATCCGAATTTCGGCGGCGAGATCCTGGTCATTGGCCTCGGCTGCGAGAAGCTCGCGCCGGAACGACTGGTGCCGGAAGGCGTCAGCGACGCCATCGTGCGGATGCAGGACGAAGCCTTTGACGGCTTTGGCGCAATCGTCGATGCCATCATGACGCAGGCGGAGACCCGCCTGAAGGTGCTCAACGCCCGCACGCGCGAGACCTGCCCGGCCGCCGATCTTGTGATCGGCCTGCAATGCGGCGGCAGCGATGCGTTCTCCGGCGTTACCGCGAACCCCGCGGTCGGCTTCGCCGCCGACCTGCTGGTTCGCGCCGGCGCGACCGTGATGTTCTCGGAAGTAACCGAGGTGCGCGACGCGATCCAGCTTCTGACCCGCCGCGCCGTCAACGAGGATGTCGGCCGCGCGCTGATCCGCGAGATGGCGTGGTACGACGCCTATCTCGCCCGCGGCGGCGCCGACCGCAGCGCCAACACCACGCCGGGCAACAAGAAGGGCGGGCTCGCCAACATCGTCGAGAAATCACTCGGCTCGATCGTGAAATCTGGCTCCGGCCCGATCGCGGGCGTGCTGTCGCCGGGCGAGAAGGCGCGGCAGAAGGGCATGCTGTTCGCCGCGACACCGGCGAGCGACTTCATCTGCGGCACCTTGCAGCTCGCCTCCGGCATGACCTTGCAGGTCTTCACGACAGGCCGCGGCACGCCCTATGGCCTTGCCGCCGCGCCCGTCATCAAGGTCGCGACCCGCAGCGAGCTGGCGCGGCGCTGGAAGGACCTGATCGATTTCGACGCCGGCTGCATCGCGACCGGCGAGAAGACCATCGAGGAAACCGGCTGGGACCTGTTCCGCCTGATCCTCGACGTCGCGAGCGGGCGGACCAAACCGTGGTCGGACCGCTGGGGCATCCACAACGATCTCACGCTGTTCAACCCGGCGCCGGTGACATAGGCCACCCTGTCATTCCCCGGTGCGCAATTGCGCACCTGAGGGCGCGCCGCTTGGCGCGAGCCCGGAATCCATTTATCAGCTCGAGATGCGGTTCGATGGATTCCGGGCTCGACGCTTATGCGTCGCCCCGGAATGACGGCAGAAGACTCGCGGCAAATGAAAGTCTGCCGCGACGAAGTCAGCGGCAGACTTTCATCTTCACGTCAAGCAAGCGCGATCAATCGTCGTCGTGATGAATCACGGTCTTGCTGCGATTGCCGAACTCGTCCTGCTTCTTGATCACCGTGGTCCGGTCACTGCGCGGCTCACGCTCCTTGATCACGGTGGTGCGGTCACGATCGCGGTCGCGATATTCATGCGACTCGCCGACGGTCACGCCGGCGCCGACGGGGCCGGCACGAACACCGATTTCATCGGCGAATGCAGGCGATGCGATCGCGGTCACCATGGCCGCGGCAAACAGATACTTTCTCATAACGTCTCTCCTCCTCGAGTGGCGATGTGGAGGAGGAACGTCGGGTGCGACAAACCGTTCCTATGCCGCACGCTCCGGCGCTGATGCGGAACATCGCACAGGGAACCTCGCTGAACAGACATTCACCTGTGTGGCGAAATGCTCATGTTCCACGCGTTGAATAGCCCGATTTGATGGCCCACGTCCTCATCAACAGGAGGACGTTCCATGAAGCAATCGCAGCACTTCCTCGACAATGCGGAGAACTGCGCGCAGCTTGCCGAGCGCGCCGACGACGAGCCGACCTACAACCGCTTCAAGCGCATGGAAGCGGCCTGGCGCGCGCTGGCCAAGGAGCAGGATTGGCTCGACGGCGAGACCTCGCCGTCGGAACCGCAGCGCGAACTCTCCGCCGTGCCCCCTCGACCATGAACCCTTGGCCGTGAACTCTCACCGATGCATCGCGGCCCGCGTGGCCGCGATGCTCAGACCTCCTCGATCGGCAGTTTTCTGATGCGCCGCCCGGTCGCCGCGAAGATCGCATTGGTTACCGCCGGCGCGACGATTGCCGTGGCGGCTTCGCCGAGGCCTCCGGGATTTTCGCTGCTCGGCACAATGTGCGTCTCGATCCGCGGAACTTCGTCGATCCGCATCGGCGGATAGCTGTCGAAATTGGACTGTTGGACTCGGCCGTCCTTGATGGTGATCGCGCCGCGCAGCGCCGCGGTCAGCCCGAAGATCGTGCCGCTCTGCACCTGTGCCTCGATCATGCTCGGGGTCACGGCGATACCGCAGTCCACCGCGCAGACAATCCGCTCGACCTTGACCTTGCCGTTTGCATCGACCGCGACTTCGGCGACCTGCGACAGATAGCTGCCGAACGCGAACTGCAGCGAGATGCCGCGCGCCTTGCCGGCCGGCATCGTCTGCCCCCAGCCGGCCTTCTCCGCGGCGAGGTTGAGCACCGCGAGCGCGCGCGGATTGTTTGACAAGAGGCGGCGCCGGTAGTCGACGGGGTCCTGCCTGGCCGCGAACGCCAGCTCGTCGATGAAGCTCTCGATAATGAACACGTTGTGGACCGGACCGACGCCGCGCCAGAAGCCGGTCGTGATGCCGGCCGGCTCCACGCGCACATAGTCGACCAGGATGTTGGGAAACGCATAGGGCGGCTCGGCGGCGCCCTCTACCGCGTCGAAGTCCAGCCCGTTCTTGAACAGCGGCGGCGCAAAGCGCGCCACCACCGACGAGCCGCAGACCCGATGGTGCCACGCGACCGGATTGCCTGATATGTCGACCGCAGCCGATATCCGGTCGTAGTAATAGGGCCGGTAGATATCGTGCTGGATATCCTCCTCGCGGCTCCAGATCACCTTGACCGGGCCGTCGACATGCTTGGCGATCTTGACGGCGAGCAGCGTGCCGTCGGGCTCGAGCCGCCGCCCAAAACCGCCGCCGAGAAACTGGTTGTGCAGAATGACCGCGTCCTTCGGCAGTCCGGTCAATGCAGCCACCCTGCTCTGCGTCGTCGTCGGCACCTGGGTGCCGACCCAGATCTCGCAGGTGTCCTTGCGGAGGTGGACCGTGCAGTTCATCGGCTCCATCGCCGCATGCGCCAGGAACGGCAGCTCGTAGACGGCATCGAACCGCTTGCTGGCATTGGCGAAGGCCTGCTCGACATTGCCGTCGTTCCGCGCGATGACGCCCGACGTCTGCGATCCAGCCTTGAGCTGCGCGACGATGCCCTGGCTATTGATCTGCGCATTCGGACCGTCGTCCCACTGGATCGCCGCGGCCTCCAATCCTTTCTTCGCCGCACCGGTGTGGTCGGCAACGACGGCGACGGCCTCATCGATCACGACGACCTGGCGGACGCCCTTGACCGCCAGCGCGGCGGCCTGGTTCACCTGCTTCGGCTTGCCGCCACCGACCGGCGAGATCGCAATCGCAGCAAACTTCATCCCCGGCACGATCGCATCGATGCCAAATTGCGTGCGGCCGCTGACCTTGCCAGCGGCCTCGAGCCGCTTCGGCGAGGTGCCGATCAGCGTGAACTGACCGGGCGCCTTCAGCTTGATCTGGTCGGGCGCCGGCGGCTTGATTTGCGCCGCCGCCAGAGCGACCTCGCGATAGGCCAGCGAACGCTGGCCTGAGGGATCGCGGATCACGCCGTCCGCGGCGGTGCATTGGGCCGGATCGACCTTCCAGCGCTGCGCCGCCGCGGTCACCAGCATGATGCGCGCCGCCGCGCCCGTCTGGCGCAGCGGCAGCCAGAAGCCGCGGGTCGAGGCCGACAGTCCGGTCGACTGCTCATGCAGGATCGGATTGGCATAGAGCGCGTCATTCGGCGGTGCGTGCTCGGGCACGATGCTGTCGAGCTTCACCTCGAGTTCCTCGGCGAGCAGCATCGCAAGCGAAGTGTAGGTGCCCTGCCCCATCTCAACCATTGGAATGGTGAGATGGATGCGTCCGTCCGGCTCGATCCGGACGAAGCCGTTCAGTGCTCCGCCCTCGGCAACCGGACTCGCAGCCTCGGACCGATTAGGCACGATGAACGCCAGCGCCAGGCCTCCGGCCGCAGTCGCGCTTGCCGTCAGGAATGTGCGGCGCGAGAGCGCTGCGGTGTCCACGCGGTGAGCAAAGGTCAGCGTCATGGCTTTGCTCCGGCGGCAAGCTTGATCGCGTCGCGAATCCGGTTGTAGGTGCCGCAGCGGCAGACATTGCCCGACATCGCATCATTGATGTCGCTGTCGCTCGGGTGCGCATTGGACATCAAGAGCGCGGTCGCCGACATGATCTGGCCGGACTGGCAATAGCCGCACTGCACGACGTCAAGATCGAGCCAGGCCTGCTGCACCTTGCGGCCGGCGTCGCTCTGGCCGATCGCCTCAATCGTCGTGATCACGGCATCGCCGACGCTGTCGATCGTGGTGATGCAGGCACGTGTCGCGGCGCCGTCAAGATGCACGGTGCAGGCGCCGCACAACGCCATGCCGCAGCCGAACTTGGTGCCGGTCATCTGCAGCACGTCGCGCAGCACCCACAACAGCGGCGTGTCGCCGTCCGCGTCGACCGTATGCGACGCGCCATTTATCTTGAGAACATAGGCCATTCTGCACCCAGCGAGATTCCGTCCGGCGGAACGGCATATGACAGCGCTGGGCTCGATCGTCTCTCGCGGGATTGCCGTGGCGCCCGCGCAATTGCCGCGACCGCTCACATTCCGCTGAATGGCGGATTATCGCCGGTAGGCGGCCGGCGACACGCCGACGACCCGCCTAAACGCGGTGGCGAAATGCGACGGGTTCTCATAGCCGCATTTGGCGGCGATCGCCGTCACCGGCTCGTCGCCGTGCTTCAGCAGCCGCTTCGCTTCCTCCATCCGCAGTTCAGTGAGCCGCCGCAGCGGCGTCTGTCCGAACTGCTTCTTGTAGAGCCGCAGCAGATGGAAGCGGCTGACGCCGGCCTCCTGTGCCAGCATCTCAAGGCTGACCGAAGCGGCGAGGTTGTCGCGCATGAACGCATCGACCTGGCGCAGCCGACCGCTGTTGCCACAGGTCTGCGGTTGGGTATCGAACCGGCCGTGACGGACCAGCAGATGCGCGGCGAGCATCTCGGCCGCGGTCTCGGCGTAGAGATCGGGTGCGCCGGCCCTGAACGCTTGGTCAAGACTGAGCATGATCTGGCTGACCAGCGGATCGACGGTGCCGAGGCCGCTCGGCAATACCGGCCCCGTCGGCCGCCGCTGCGGCAGGTCCTGCGCGACACGGTCGAGCGTCGCCACGGGCAGATGAAGCTGCAACGTGCTGTGGGTGGTGTCGCCGCGCCAGCGCAGCGACGCGGCCTCGCCCGGCGCCGTCATGCCGATATGGCCGACCTCGGAGCGAAACCGCTGCCAGTTGCCGCGATAACGCACCTCGACATCGCAGGCGCCGCCGGTGACCAGCACGATCAGAAGGTCACGCGTCGCGGGGGTCACGAATTCGTTGGCCTCGGTGGGATCGTCATAGGCCCGCAACAGCAGCGAGCGCCAGCCGACCTTCCAGCTGCACGCGGTCAGCGACGCGCGCAGATATTTGTGGGCATCGAGGCTCGAGATCAGGGCCAAGAGACGGCTCTCCATGGATCGGCCGGAGCTTACGGCGCCGGCCACCACGCGCTTTTATACCGCCGCCCCCGGCTCAGCCACCCGATGGCCGGTAGCCCCACATGCCAAAACGCCGTGCCGCAGACCTATTCGGCGCTGCGGTGCCGCTGCCAGCGCAACAGATAGGCCTGCAGCCGCCAGATGATCGCCGACAGCCCGACGCCGACCAGCATCAAGACCACGACCGCGACCATCATGCCCGACGCTTCCCCACGCGCCTCGGACTCGATGATGAGGCGGCCGATGCCGCGCTCGGCGCCGATGAACTCGCCGACGATCACGCCGATCAGTGCGAACGAGATAGCGGGCGTCAGCGAGGCGAACACCCAGGCCATGGTCGAGGGGATCACCACGGTGCGCGTGATCTGCCACTCGCTGGCGCCGAGCAGGCGCGCCGCATTGGTGAAACCCTCGTCGATCGAACGCGCGCCCTCGAAGGTGTTGAAGAACACCAGGAACACCACGACGATCCAGGAGGTGACTATCTTCGACATGTCGCCGATCCCGAACGCCAGCACGATGATCGGCGCCAGCGCGATCCGCGGGATCGAATTCACCGCCGTGATGAAGGGCTGGAAGATCGCGCTGAGACGATCGGATCGCCCGAGGATCAGCCCGGCGACGAAGCCAGAGACCACGCCGGCGACGAAGCCGTAGAAGGTGTTCTTCAGGGTGATCGCCGTCGCGGCCCAGAGATTGTTCTCGTTGCGCGCCAGGCACTTCGCGAACTCGCCGTTGAACCAGCCGTTGACGACGCCGAGCTTCGAGGTCAGGCAGCTCTGGATCAGGAAGTTGTCGAAGATCATCGACGGCTTCGAGATGAAGTAGGGGTCGAGCAGATCGGGCACCAGCCACGGCAGTTTGGTGCGCAGATCATAGCCCCATTGCCAGATCGACAGCACGATTGCGCAGATCAGGACCTGCCAGCCGATGGTGCCGAGCGTGCTGTATCGTCTCATGCGCTGCGACCCCTGACGAATTCCTCGCCGAGCGAGTGCCAGATGTGCTGGAACAGTTCGGCATAGCGTGGGGTCTCGCGCACCTTCACCGCGTCGCGCGGGCGCGCGAAGTCGACCTCGAACATGTCATTGATGCGGCCCGGCCGCGCCGAGAACAGGATGATGCGGTCGGCCAAGGTCAGCGCCTCGCCGAGATCGTGGGTCACGAACAGCACGGTCTGCTGCTCGCGCTCCCAGATCCGGAGCAGCACCTCGTGCATGTCAATCTTGGTGTGGGTGTCGAGCGCGCCGAACGGCTCGTCCATCAGGAGGATCTGCGGCTCGACGATCAGGGTCCGCATCAGCGCCGCGCGCTGCCGCATGCCACCCGACAGCGCCGACGGATACGCGCTCTCGAATCCCTTCAGCCCGGCCTGCGCGACGCATTGCGCGATGCGCTCTTTCCGTTCCTGCGCCGGCACGCCCGATAGCTCCAGCCCATAGCCGATATTGTCGGCGACGGTCCGCCACGGGAACAGCGTGTCGCGCTGGAACACGTAACCGACATCCGGCGTCGCCTTGCCGGGGACGACGCGCTTGCCATCAATCAGGATCTCGCCGCCGGTCGGGCGGATCAGCGAGGCGATCATGTTGAGCACCGTGCTCTTGCCGGAGCCGGACGGGCCGAGCAGCGCAACGAACTCACCGCGGCGGACGTCGAAGCTGACGTCGCGCACCGCCTCGATCGTGGTCTTCGCAAGCTGGAACGACTTGCTCAGGCCCTTGACCTCGACGCGGCGGTCGGCCGAGGCGCGCGGCGATACGGTTGCGCTCGTCTCGAGCGCGCTCAACCCGGATAGGCCTTTCGCGCCGCGTCGATGAGATTGGCGTTGACCACGTCGGCGATCTTGAGCGGCTTGATGCCGGTCATCTCGCGGAACCAGACCTTCTCGCCGCGCGCGAAACTCGCCGCGTCGATCGAGCCCTCATAGTCCGCGACCTTCTGGATCGCAGTGATCTCCAGCAGATTGGCGTCGCGCGAGGTGCTGCCGACATAAGGCTCGATGGCATCGTAGACCTCGGTCGCCTTGTGGGTCTTGATCCATTGCGAGGCGCGCCACAGCGCGGTGACATAGGCCTGCATTTTGGCCGGATCCTTGTCGATGGTCGCCTGCAGGGTGAAATGCGCGGTCACCGGCACCTTGCCGCCGATATGCTTGTTCCAGATCGCTTCATCAGTGCCGTCGAACAGCAATTCGCCCCAGCCCTGCTGCTGCGCCTCGTTGAGCAGCGACAGCGAAGAAACCAGGATATCGACCTGCTTCGATTTCAGCGACCCCAGCATGGTGTCGACATTGCCGGTGCCGATCCAGGTCACCTTGTCGTCGAGCCCCATGGTTTCCATGTAGTAGGACGCCCAGACGTGGTTGGTGCCGCCGAGCGAAGAGACCGAGACGATCGGCTTGCGGCCGTCGGGCCGCTTCCATTGCGTGAAGGCCTCTAGCGAGTTGATGCCCTGGTCCTTCAGATCCTTGCGCAGGATGAACATCACCGAGTTCGACCGTGTGTCGACCGGCAGCAGCACGCGCGCAGCACGGCCGTGATTGGTCAGCTGCATCGGATGGGTGACGTCGCCGATCCCGATATCGCCCTGCGAGGAGGCGATGATCTCGCGGGTCTTCACACCGCTGCCGCCCTGCACCAGCTTGCAGTCGAGCCCGGCTTCCTTGAAGTAACCGATGCGGTCAGCAACGAACTGCGTCTGATAGACCGGCACCGCGACCGGATAGATCGCGCGGCCGGTGGCCGCCTGCGCCCATGCACGCCCGGTCGCCAGCGCCGCGCCACCCGCGGCGATCACCGTCAGGGCCGACCGCCGCGAAATGTGGGGCATGGCGACATCAGGCATCACGCGTGCTCCTTGGCCGAGATCTTGTCCAGCGCGCTGAGCACCGCGTCGCCCATCTGGACGGTCGACAGCTTCTTCGCACCCGCTTCCGCAATGTCGGCCGTTCGTGCGCCGGAGGCAAGCGCACTCTGCACCGCCTTTTCCACCAGGTCGGCATCCTCGGGGCGATTCAGCGTCAGGCGCAGCAGCATCGCAACGCTGAGGATCGATCCGAGCGGATTGGCGACGCCCTTGCCCGCGATATCGGGGGCGCTGCCATGTACAGGCTCATACAGCGCCTTGCGCCGGCCGAAGCGATCGACCGGGCCGAGCGAGGCCGACGGCAGCATGCCGAGCGAGCCGGACGCCATCGCCGCGCAGTCGGACAGGATGTCGCCGAAGATGTTGCCGGTCACCATGACGTCGAACTGCCGCGGCTCGCGCACGATCTGCATCGCGGCGTTGTCGACATAGAGATGGGTCAGCTCGACGTCGGAGAATTCCTCCTTGTGCAGCCTGATCACCTCCTCGCGCCAGACCACGCTGGTCTCCAGCACATTGGCCTTGTCGACCGAGCAGACCTTGTTGCGCCGGGTTCGCGCCAGCTCGAACGCCGAGCGCGCCACGCGGCGGATCTGGTTCGTGGTGTATTGCTCGGTGTTGAAGCCGCGGCGCTGGCCGTCCGGCAAGGTCTCGATGCCGCGCGGCTCGCCGAAATAGATGCCGCTGGTCAATTCGCGGATGATGACGAAATCGACGCCGTCGAGCACCTCGGGCTTGAGCGGCGCCGACGCCGACAGCGCCGGGCTCGCCACGATCGGCCGCAGATTGGCGTAGAGGTCGTACTTGCTGCGCAGGCCCAAGAGACTGCCGGCTTTGCGCGCGGCCGCCGGCACTTCGGTGGTCTCGGGACCACCGGTCGCGCCCCACAGGATGGCGTCGGCCTCGTCCATCGCCTCAGCGGTGTCCTCGGGCAGCACCTTGCCGGTCGCCAGATACGGGATCAGGCCGTATTGCGCCTCGCGCAAGGTCATCGGCACGTTCCGTTTGGCCGCGAACCACTCGAGCACGCGGCGCGACTGCGCGGTGACCTCGGGACCGATGCCCTCGCCGCCGACGACGGCGACCTTGACCATGTTGGATTGCGTGCTCATGCCGATGTCCTTGAAGCGGGTGTTCTCTGAAAATGAATCCAGGGCCGCGCCGTGCGGTCGGAAGCCTGGAAGGCGTGGATCTCGTCGTCGCGCTGCAACGTCAGCGCCACCTCGTCGAGCCCCTTCAACAGTCCTTCGCGCCGCCGCGGGTCGATCTCGAAGGAATGCCGCGCGCCCGACGGCGAGACGATGGTCTGTGCCTCGAGGTCGATCGAGACCTTGCCGGCGCCCTGCGTCGCCTCGATGTCGGCGGCGAGCTGATCGACCACCGCCTTGTCGACGATGACGGGCAGGATTCCATTCTGGAAGCAGTTGGCGAAGAAGATGTCGCCGAAGCCGGAGCCGATGACGGCGCGGATGCCGCGCTCCTGCAGCGACCACACCGCGCCCTCGCGCGACGAGCCGCAGCCGAAATTCGGTCCGGTTACCAGGATCTCGGCCTCCCGGTACGGCTCGCGGTTGAGGATGAAATCCGGATTCTCCGAGCCGTCGGCGAGATAGCGCAGCGAGCCGAACGCCCATTTGTCGAGCGTGCCGCGGATCGAATTGCCGACCAGGCGCTCGATCCGGATGATCACATCGGTATCGATATTGGCGCGCATGATCGGCGCAGCGGTCGCGGTGAGCTTGTTGAACGGTTTCGGCATCGTCTAGCGCCCCAGCATCCTGACATCGGCGATCGCACCGGCAATGGCCGAGGCCGCCGCACTCGCGGGGCTCGCCAGGTGCGTGCGTGCCCGTGGCCCCTGCCTGCCGACGAAGTTGCGGTTCGAGGTCGAGACCGAGCGCTGCCCGGGCGCCACCACCTCGCCATTGGCGGCAAGGCACATCGAGCAGCCCGGCTCGCGCCATTCGAAGCCGGCCTCGATGAAGATCTTGTCGAGCCCTTCGGCGACCGCCTCGCGCTTGACGTTCTCCGAGCCCGGCACCACCCAGGCGCGGACCCCGGCGGCAACCTTGCGGCCGCGCGCGACCTCGGCCGCGGCACGCAGATCGCTGAGCCGGCTGTTGGTGCAGGAGCCAATGAACACCCAGTCGACCGGCGTGCCGGCGATCGGCGCACCGCCTTGCAGGCCCATATACTCGAGCGCGGTCTCGATCGCGGCGCGCCGCGCCGGATCGTCGACCGACTGCGGATCGGGAATGAGGCCATCGACGCCGACGACGTGCTCGGGGCTGATGCCCCAGGTCACCTGCGGGATGATCTTTTCGACATCGATCACGACCTCGCGGTCGAACACCGCATCGGGATCGCTCGGCAGTTCGCGCCACGCCTTGACCGCGAGATCCCACATCCCGCCCTGCGGCGCATAGGGACGGCCGCACAGGAATTCGAATGTCTTCTCGTCGGGCGCCACCATGCCCATCTTGGCGCCGAGCTCGATCGAGAGGTTGCAGATCGTCAGCCGTCCTTCGATCGGCAGTTCGCGGATCGCACTGCCGGCATATTCGACCGCGTAGCCGGTGCCGCCGGCCGCACCGATATGCCCGATCAGTGCGAGGATCATGTCCTTGGCGGTGACGCCGAGCGGCAGCTTGCCCTCGAAGCGCGCGCGCAGCGTCTTCGGACGCTTCTGGATCAGCGCCTGCGTCGCCAGCACGTGGGTGAGCTCGCTCGACCCGATGCCGAAGGCGAGCGCGCCGAGGCCGCCATGGGTGCAGGTGTGGCTGTCGCCGCAGACGATCGTCGCGCCCGGCAGGCTCAAGCCGAGCTCCGGCCCGATGACATGGACGATGCCCTGGCCGGGCTGATCGACATCGAACAGCGTGATGCCGCTCGCCGCCGTCTCGGTCCGCAGCGCGGCCAGCAATTCCTGTCCGATCTTGCTGGTTCCGGCGCGGCCGGGCGCCGTCGACAACGCATGATCCGGCGTCGCAAACGTCAGTTCGGGATTGTGAACCTTGAGGCCACGGCTCTTGAGATCGAGCAGGCCGCGCGAGCCGCCGAGATCGTGCAGCAGATGGCGGTCGATATGAAGGAGGTCCGTGTCCTCGCTGAGGCGGGCGATGACATGCTGGTCCCAGATCTTCTCGAGCAAACTCCGTCCGGGCATCCGCCTTCCCCTGCTCTCCGCGTTTCCATGCGGCTTGATCGAATTGGCGCCAATCTGTGCCAAAGTTGTCGTCAAGTGAAGCAGTTTTGCCCTAACATCACATATGTGATGGAGGCGCGGTCGTTGCCCCGCCGCGGAGACAGCCATGCCGAACGCGAACAAGACGGCCATCGTCAAATCGGCCATGCGGTCGTTTGCGGTTCTGGAGTTCTTTCGGGAAAGAAAGCGGGCTGCTTCCGTGACCGAGATAGCTGCCGCGCTGGAGATGCCTCAATCGAGCACGTCAGTGCTGCTTCGCAGTCTCGTCGAACTGAACTACCTTGAATACGACCGACGAACCCGGCGTTTCATCCCCAGCTACCGGGTCAATCTGCTTGGCGATTGGATCCGTCGTTCTCCGTTCCGTGACACAAAGCTCACCGATCTGATGGAGGAACTCTGGACCGCGACGGGCGGCGAAACCGTCATGCTTGGACAACAGGCTGGCGCCGCCGGGATGCGGTATCTGCACGTTGTCCCCGGCGGCAATCAGCTTCAGTTCATTGCAAATGCCGGTCAAATCCGACCGATGGTTCGCACCGCGCTCGGACACGTGCTGCTGAGCCAGATGCCGAACACCAAAATTCGCGGCATCATCCGTCGCAATAACGCCGAGGAGCCCAGTCAGTCGGCGCGCGTTCGCGAAGCGGCCTTTCTGGAAGAGGTCGAGCGCATCCGCCGCCGCGGCTTTTCCGAGTCGAGCGGCCGCACGACGCCGGGCGCAAACACAATCGGCATGCTCGTTCCCCTGCCGAAGCGACGCGCGCCGCTCGCGATCGGCATCGGCGGGCCAATCGAACGAATCGCGGCCAAGCGCGCGCAGATCATTGAAGTCATGCAGAGCCGGCTGAAAGAACTGACGGATGTGGCGCCGTAGCCCGGATGGAGCCAACGGGTCGCGCGAACGCGCGCCCGATCACAGGCTCCGCGCAATCCGGGCTACAAATGCGGGTCGAAATTCCTACGACGCCAGCGCTTCCTCCGGCATGACGGCCGACAGATGCTGGCTCTCGGCCACGGCGCGGTTGGTGATGCGGCCGCGATGGACGTTGAGGCCGGCGCGCAGATGCGGATCCTCGACCAGCGCGCGCAGTCCCTTCGAGGCCAGCGCCAGGCCAAATGGCAAGGTGGCGTGGTTGAGCGCGTGGCTCGAGGTCACCGGCACCGCACCCGGCATGTTGGCGACGCAATAATGCACGATGTCGTCGACCAGGTAGGTCGGCGCCTGGTGCGTGGTCGCCTTCGAGGTCTCGAAGCAGCCGCCCTGGTCGATCGCGACGTCGACCAGCACCGCACGGCGCTTCATGCCTGCGAGCTGTGCGCGCGAGACAAGTTTCGGCGCGCTGGCGCCGGGCACCAGCACCGCGCCGATCACAACGTCAGCCGCGAAAACCTCCTGCTCGATCGCTTCCAGCGTGGCGTAGCGGGTGCGGACGCGGCCGAGGAAGAGGTCGTCGAGCGCGCGGAGCCGCGGCAATGAGCGGTCGAGGATGGTGACGTCGCTGCCGAGGCCTGCTGCCATCCGTGCCGCGTGGGTGCCGACCACGCCGCCGCCGATGATCGCAACGCGCGCCGGCGGAACGCCTGGCACGCCACCGAGCAGCTTGCCCATGCCGTCGGCGGATTTGCGCAGCGCAGCGCCGGCGGCCTCGATCGCGAGCCGGCCCGCGACTTCGCTCATTGGCGCGAGCAGCGGCAGCCCGCCATGTGCATCGGTCACAGTCTCATAGGCGACCGCCGTGCAGCCGGAGGCGATCAGCCCCGTGGTCTGCGGCACGTCGGGCGCGAGATGCAGATAGGTGAAGAGGATCTGGCCCTCGCGCAGCCTGCTCCATTCGGACGGCTGCGGCTCCTTCACCTTGACGACCATCTCGGCGACCGCGAACACCTCCTCGGCGGTGTCGGCAATCCGTGCGCCGGCCTGGGT
Organism: Bradyrhizobium sp. USDA 3240; assembly: GCF_054063295.1. Taxonomy (NCBI): domain Bacteria; kingdom Pseudomonadati; phylum Pseudomonadota; class Alphaproteobacteria; order Hyphomicrobiales; family Nitrobacteraceae; genus Bradyrhizobium; species Bradyrhizobium sp. USDA 3240. Next base: position 6,334,142 of record NZ_JBSSGD010000002.1, on the reverse strand, counting down.
GTAGACGTCATCGCCGGCACCGATGCCGTCACCGGCGCCGCGCTGGACCACGACCTCGTGGCCGTGCGCCACATATTCCCGCACCGAGGCAGGCGTCAGCCCGACCCGATATTCCTCGACCTTGATTTCCTTGGGCACGCCGATGCGCATGGTCCGCTCCTTGAAGGATTCGTTTCCCTTAGCCTCAAGGCTATTCCTCGTCACACGGTGTTTCTCAGCGAATTCCGGCTTGTGCACATGCGGATACGCCCATATCCTTCGTTTCCAGCTCAGCCTTCGAAGGAAAACTGCGTGGACGGTCTCGATCGTATCGATCTCAGAATCCTTGCCGAGCTGGTCGCCGATGCGCGCGCCAGCCAGATCGAGCTCGCCGAGAAGGTCGGGCTGTCGCCGACCGCCTGCGCGCGGCGCATCCGTCATCTCGAGGAGATCGGCGTGATCCGCGGCTACCGTGTCGACCTCGAGCCGACAGCGCTTGGCCTGGTGACCACCGTCGTCGTCACCATCACGCTGGAGAAGCAGAGCGAGGATTATCTCGCAGCCTTCGAGGCCGCGATCGCGCGCTGCCCCGACGTCGTGTCCTGCCATCTGATGTCGGGCAGCGACGATTATCATTTGCAGGTCATCGCCCGCGACATCGCCGACTTCGAGCGCATCCACAAGCAGCATCTGTCGCGGATGCCGGGCGTCGCCCGCATCCATTCCAGCTTCGCGATGCGCGAGGTGGTCCGCCGCACCATTCCGGAGACCGCGCTGCGCGGCTGAAGGCCGATCGCCGCGTCAGGACGGATGGCGGCTCGCGCGCGGCCACATCCGCGCCAGCGTCTCGTCCTTCTTGACGACGACATGCCAGAGCGTCGCGGCGATATGCAGCGCGACCACCGCATAAACGAAGTAGGCAAGCAGGCCATGCGTGAGCTCGCCGGCCTCCGCGACCGCCTTGTTGTCGGCGAACAGGCGCGGCCAACTGAAGGTCCAGAAATAGCGCAGCGAATAGCCGCCGGCCGACGAGAACATGTATCCGGTCACCGGCATCACGAACAGGATGGCGTGGAGCGCCCAGTGATTGAGCCGTGCCGCGATCCTGACCAGCGGTGAGAACGAGCCCGGCTCCGGCGGCGCCGTGGTCGCGGCCCGCACCATCAGCCGTAGGATCGCAAGGAAGAACAGCGTGACGCCGAGCGACTTGTGCACCTCGAGCAGTTCGCGCCGCGGCGACGTCCCCGCCGGCTGCAGCCCGCAATAGAGCCCGATCAGCATTGCCGCGATGAACAGCACCGCCGTCGCCCAGTGAATCCGGCGCAACAGCGGATCGTAGCTGGCCGTCATGTCCGTCGTCACGAGGCGCCTTCGGTTGAAGCCAGCCCGTGCGGGTTCGGCCCGAAAAAGGAAGGCCGTTCAATAGATGATCGCGCGACGCCTGCCTACCCGGCGCGGGCGTTGACTTCGATCACTATCGCGAAGGCTGGAGGGTCTGGTCTCTCCCATCGTCATTCCGGGATGCGCCGAAGGCGCAGGCCCGGAATCCATCGGGCCGCCGTGCTGCGGTTGAATGGATTCCGGGCTCGCGCTTCGCGCGCCCCGGAATGACGAGAGGAGGTTTCGTGGGCCGCTCACTGTCACAAACGCCGCGCTGTCACAAACGCTGTCACAATCGGAGCCGCCCGGCCCCCGGGGCCACACGCATTTTTTAGTCGTGATTCGCTGCCTTCTATGACAGAATTACTACAATTCAATATCAGTTCGGTTACACGCGGAGCGGTGAATGAGCATGGAGTGGCGGGCGCGGCCGGTTTCGCTGGCTTGGTCGAATCCAGTGGTCCGGTGGTGGGGCTTCCTGAGCCTCGTGAGCGCCGCCAACATCGCGATCTGGTTCGCGCTGTACCGCCAGTTCCATGAGCAGTCGAGCGGCAGCTTCAGCAACACGTCCGGCATCGGCCTGATGCTGCTGCTCTGCGCGGCCTATGTGTTCGGCTGCGCGTTCCGCTCGGTGCTGCCGCGCGCCGACGTGCAGCGCATCTGCCTGTTCGACACCTGGCTGTCGAGCGTCGTGGTCGGCCGCACCGTCGCCACCGTCGCCGAGGTCTGCTTCGCCGCGCAATGGGCGATCATCCTGTATCAACTCGGCACCATGACCGGCGCCGAGACTACCATCAACATCGCCTGGATCATCGTGCCGCTGATCGTGATCGCGGAATGCTTCTCCTGGTATGCGGTGCTGACCACCCATTATCTCTGCAACGCGATCGAGAACTCGATCTGGGCGGTGGTGTTCTTCCTGGTCGGGATCGCGCTGTGCCGGCTGCTGCCCGAGTTTCACGGCCCGGTGCGCTGGGCCCTCATCGTCGCGATCGTCGGCATCGCCGCCTTCCTCGCCTTCCTGATGACCGTCGACGTCCCGATGTATCTGAACCGCTGGCGCGCCAATCTCGCCGCCGGCGGCACCCTGCTGCATCCGCTCGAGGGCCTGCGCGACGTCAGCAGGCGGTGGGTCGTGACCCATGACATCGCTGAGTGGCGCGAGGAGATCGCCTGGATGTCGCTGTATTTCAGCATGGCGGTATGGTCGAGCCTTGCGCTCTGCGTCGGCTACTCGCTCGAGGACCAACTGCCGCGCTACCGCACCGAGCCTGCGATCCTCGCGACCACGCCGGCGATCGAAAGCACGACGCCGGCGGCGCAGCACACCGCAACGATCGACGCGGCGGCGCCGTCACGGAATTGAACGGCGGTCGCCGCGCGCGGCTTGTGGCCGTCAGCGCTTTCGGAGTAAAGGCTGGATCATCCCCGCTCATTCATCTGCGCGTTCCATGCCCCGCATCACCATCATCGAAACCGGGCTCGTCAGTCCGCAATTCCGCGAGCGCCACGGCAGCTATCCGCAGATGTTCCGGCGGATGGTGGCGACTTCAGATCCATCGATCGCCTGCGACGTCGTCAGCGTCGCCAACGGTGAGCCGCTTCCGGATCCAGCCACGTTGGATGCCATCCTGATCACGGGATCGGCAGCCGGCGTCTATGACGATGTCGCCTGGATCGCGCCGCTCGAAGCCTTCGTGCGCACAGCCCACGACACGCGCGTTCCGATGGTCGGTGTCTGCTTCGGCCATCAGCTGATCGCGCAGGCGCTCGGCGGCACCGTGCGCAAATCCGAGAAGGGCTGGGGCATCGGCCGCCACGTCTACCAGCTGGCGCCGGACAACGGGCTGCTCGCGGGCGAGACGATCGCGGCGGCCGCCTCGCATCAGGACCAGGTGATCACCCCGCCCGCTTCCGCGCGCACCATCATGGCGTCCGAGTTCACCCCGCATGCCGGGCTGCTCTATGCCAACGGCACGACGCTGTCGGTGCAGCCGCATCCGGAATTCAGCGCCGATTACGCCGACGCGCTGTGCGACCTGCGCCGCGGCCTCGCGCCCGACGCCGTGGTCGAAACCGCCAAGGCATCGCTCACCGCACCGCTCGACCACACCACGCTCGGCGGCGTGGTGACGCGCTTCCTCATGCGCCGCGGGCCTGAGTGAGACCCCTCAAGTCATGCTGCCCGGCATGAAGCAGCGCACGCGCGGGTGGCCGTCGATATAGTGCTTCCACACCATGGTTCGGCCGATCTTGTTCGGCTCGGTGATCAAGGCCTCGTCCGGCACCACGACCCATTCGTCGTCGATGTGCACGCGATAATGGCCGTGGTCCGATTCCCAGTCCGGATCGGCGACCACAGATCCGTCGGCGTCGGAACAGCATTGTCCGTAACCGCTGTGCAGGCTTTCAAACCAGGGTTTCAGAGGTGAATTGGCGTAGCGGCCGTCGTCGCGCGCCAGGGTCGGCGATGTCAACCACATCGTCCCAAGCAGTGCCGCACGCGTGATGGCGTGCATGGTGTAGTCTCCGCAAGTGTCGATCCAGCTGCGGGCGCGCATCACTTGCCGTTCGCCGGCGACATTGCCGTTGCCGGCGAAACACCACGAATCGGCGCCCCAGCACCTTGCATTGAAGTATGCAAGAGCGACGCCAGACTGCATTCCGGGAGACTACGGCCGACGAAAGTATGGGGCGCGGACCGCCTCGTGCCACGCACGGCAGGTCGCCTTCTCAGGCACGCGCGATCGCCTTCGGCACGGCTCGATCAGCGGATCGCCGCAGCGACCTCGGGGACCAGCGGCGGTGCGCTTCGCGACGCCGCCTGCAGCGCGCATTCGACGAAGCGTCGCGGCAAGAGCGAGGCGTTCGAACGCATCGCCACCAGCATGCGGCTCTCCGCATCCGGCGTGTCCAGCGCTTTCGCGACCACGTTCATGACGCCGGCCTGCTGGTAGCATGATGGCAAGATCGAAAGTCCGATCCCGGCCGCCACGAGGCTGAGCACCGTGCGCAGTTCATGCGCCTCCTGCGCGATCCGCGGCGCAAAGCCGGCGCGCCGGCACAGCATCGCCGCCTGGTCGCCGACGCCGCAGCCGCTCTCCGCCATGCCGACGAATTCGTGCTCGGCAAGGTCGGCAACGCTAAGCTTGCCGGGCGCTGCAGCCAGCGGATGATCGATCGGCAGGAACACCATCAAGCGGTCGCGCCAGACGACGTGAACCTGAAGATCGGCCGCCGGCCGGAAATCCAGCGGCGGCCGCATGATCGCGACGTCGAGCTCGGCGTCGGCGAGCGCCTGCAGCTGTTTCGCCGTCGACATGTGCCTGAGTTCGATCTTCACCCGCGGATAGCTGCCGCGGAAACCGCGGAACAGTTCGGCGAACATCTCGAGCATCGGAACCGAGTCGGTGAAGCCGACACGGACCGCACCGGCTTCCCCGCGCGCTGCGCGGCGCACGGTCTCCGACGCGAGGTCGAGCTCGCTGACGGCACGCCGTGCGTGCTCCAGCAGCAATTGGCCGGCCTGGGTGAGTTCGACCGCACGCCGCGTCCGCGACAACAGCTGGGTGCCGAGCTCCTCCTCCATCGCCTTGATCTGCGTGCTCAGCGGCGGCTGGCTGACATGCAGCCGCTTGGCGGCGCGGCTGAAGCTGAGCTCTTCGGCGACCGCGATGAAGTAGCGAAGCTGCCTGTAATCCATCGCTTATTCCGTTTCCCTATAAGTGATGGGTCAAAGCGGTATTTGACCTCCCACGGCCGTTTCCCGATCTTGGCGGCAAAACGCCGATGCTCCAAGGGGCAACACGCGCAGCCGGTCAGCCATGCGAAATCGCCGCGAATAACAGGCGCTCCGCCCGGTTCGGATCACAAGCGCGATAACAAGAAGCAAGGAGGATTCCAATGGGCCAAGCGTCCGTCAGCGAGCTCGAACAGCAAACCATCCGCCGGGTCTATTGGCGGCTGATCCCGATCCTCTTCGCCATGATGTTCTTCAACTATCTCGACCGCATCAATCTCGGCTACGCCGGCCTGACGATGAACAAGGATCTCGGCCTCAGCCCCGCGATCTTCGGCTTTGCCGCCAGCATCTTCTTCCTCGGCTACATGGTGCTCGAGGTGCCGAGCAATTTGATGCTGCACTGGCTCGGGGCCCGGATTTGGCTGGCGCGGATCCTGGTCACCTGGGGCCTCGTCGCTACGCTGACCGCCTTTGTCTGGAATCCGCTCAGCCTCTATGTGATGCGGTTCGGCCTCGGCGTCGCGGAAGCCGGCTTCATGCCCGGCGTGGTGCTTTATCTGACCTATTGGTTCCCCGCGCGCTATCGCGCCCGCGCGGTCGCCGGCTACATCATCGCCGGCTCGTTCTCCGCGGTGCTGGGCGGGCCGATCTCGACCAGCATCATGACCTTCCTCGACGGCGCGTCCGGCCTGCATGGCTGGCAATGGATGTTCATCGCCGAGGGCGTGCCGACCATTCTGCTCGGCCTGTTCACGCTCTATTATCTGACCGACCGTCCCGCCAAGGCGAACTGGCTCACCAAAGAGCAGGCCGCCTGGCTGGAAGGCGAGCTCGCCGCCGAGCGGGCCGAGATCGAACAACAGGGGCAGCACAGGTTGATCGAATGCGTGCTCGATATCAGGGTCTGGCTGCTGGCGGCGCTGTTCGGCTGCGCGCTGGTCGGGATCTATGGCCTGCTGCTGTGGCTGCCGCAGATCATCAAGGGCATGGGCAATCTCAGCAACATCGAGGTCGGCTTCCTGTCGGCGATCCCGCCGCTGCTCGGCGTCGTCGGCACCATCGTGGTCAACCGCAGCTCGGACAAGACCGGCGACCGCAAGTTTCATCTCGCGGCCGTCTATCTGCTCGCCGCCGTCGCCATGCTCGGCAGCGCCTATGTCGCGAGCCCGGTGCTGGCCTTCGTGTTCCTCTGCATCGTCGGCTTCAGCCTGAACGCCGGCAATCCGCTGTTCTGGAGCATCAACGCCTCGCTGCTGACCGGCGCGGCCGGCGCCGCCGCGATCGCCATGGTCAACACGCTGGCGCAGTTCGGCGGGCTGATCGGCCCGTGGTGCATCGGGCTGATCAAGGACTCCACCGGAAGCTTCTCCTGGGCGCTGGTCGGCATCGCCGGCTTCCTGTTCGTCGCTTCCGCCATCGCCGCCACCATGCGCGTCAAACCGCGCGAGACGGAATTGACGGGCGCGATCCCGTCATCCGCCGCACACTGAAAAACCTACTAAGGACGCAACCATGATCATCGACTGTCACGGCCATTACACCACCGAGCCGGCCAAGCTGCAGATCTTCCGCGACAAGCAGCTCGCCGGCCTCGCCGATAAATCACGCCGGCCGCTCACCACCAATCTCGGCATCACCGACGACGAGATCCGCACCAGCGTCGAGGGTGCGCAGCTCCGCCTGCAGAAGGAGCGCGGCACCGACGTCACCATCTTCTCGCCGCGCGCCGCCGGCATGGCGCATCATGTCGGCAAGGAAGCAACCAGCCGCGAATGGACCACGATCTGCAACGACCTGGTGCACCGGGTCTGCACGCTGTTTCCGCAGAACTTCGTCCCCGTCTGCCAGCTGCCGCAGAGCCCGGGCGTGCAGCCCAAAAACTGCATCGAGGAGCTCGAGCGTTGCGTGACCCAGCTCGGCTTCGTCGGCTGCAACCTCAATCCCGATCCCGCCGGCGGCTATTGGTGCGATCCGCCGCTATCAGATGAATGGTGGTATCCTCTGTATGAGAAGATGGTCGAGCTCGACGTACCGGCGATGGTCCATGTCTCTTCGTCCTGCAATCCGTGCTTCCATGGCACCGGCGCGCACTACCTCAACGGCGACACCACCGCCTTCATGCAGTTCCTGACCTCTGACCTGTTCAAGCGCTTCCCGACCCTGCGGTTCATCATCCCGCATGGCGGCGGCGCGGTGCCCTATCACTGGGGCCGCTACCGCGGCCTCGCACAGGACATGAAGCTGCCGCCGCTGTCGGAGCATCTGTTGAAGAACGTGTTCTTCGACACCTGCGTCTATCATCTCCCCGGCATCGAGCTGTTGACCCGTGTGATCCCGGTCGAGAACATCCTGTTTGCTTCCGAGATGGTCGGCGCGGTGCGCGGCATCGACCCTGAAACGGGACATCACTTCGACGATACCCGCCGCTACATCGATGCGCTGCCGCTGAGCGCTGCGGACAAGGCCAAGATCTTCGAGGGCAACGCCCGCCGCGTCTATCCCCGCCTCAACGCCCATCTCGACCGCCGCGCACATTGAACGCCCGCGCCGACAACACACCGGAGAACACCGATGGCCATAGGATTTGCAATTCACAAGGCGAAGCGGAAAGTGTCGCCCGACCTCGTCGCGCGCTACCGCACGCTGCCGGTCGCCAATATCAGCGATGTGATGTCGCGGATCGCGGGCACCAACCGGCTGCGGCCGATGCATGCGGGCGGCTGGCTCGGCGGCCCGGCGCTGACGGTGAAGACCCGGCCCGGCGACAATCTGATGGTGCACAAGGCGATCGACCTGGCCCAGCCGGGCGACGTGATCGTGGTCGACGCCGGCGGTGTCCTGGTCAACGCCATCATCGGCGAGATCATGTCGACGCTGGCGGAGAAGAAGGGCGTCGCGGGCTTCGTGATCGACGGCTCGATCCGCGATGCCGGCGCGATCCGCGCCGGATCGTTCCCGGTGTTCGCCGCCGGCGTCGCCCATCGCGGCCCCTACAAGGACGGCCCGGGCGAGATCAATTGCACGATCTCGATGGACGGCATGATCGTCGAGCCCGGCGATCTCATCGTGGCCGACGATGACGGCGTGCTCTGCGTGCCGCATGACGACGCCGAGGCCGTCTGCAAGCTGACCGAGGCCAAGAAGGCAACCGAGGAGAAGGCCATCCAGCAAATCCTCGCCGGTACCAGCGACCGCCGCTGGGTCGATGAGGCCCTGCACCGGCTCGGCTGCGAGTTCAAGGACTGACCTGCCGCCGCTGCCCAGGAGGCGGAATGCCTGCCTCTTGGGCATAAGTGTCCACACCACCGGCGAAAATCGCCGCCGCGCGAACGGCTGGCGCGTCCGTCGACCGGCATCGGGAATTTTTCCCGATTGCAGATGGAAAAGAATCCCGAACCTCCGGGACACATCTTGTTTGCCAAAGCCAAAGCGCTCCCGCAGTCTCGAAGCCAAGGTTCGTCGGGGATAAAAGTCGAACCGGGACAACAGGGTGGGCGTTATGGCTGGTGCGTTGTTGCGTACGGCAACACGATTTTTGTCTGGTTCGGTCACGACGCGCGGCGCTGCGGCCGTGCTCACCGCCATCGGAGCCGCAGCGCCGCTGACGATGGTGCAGGCCCAAACCTCCGCCCCGACCGAACTGCCGCCCGTCACCGTGATTGCCCCTTCGCCGCTTTCGGGGACGCGCAGCATCAAGCCCGCCTCCCGGCCGGTGGCGCGGACCTCGCGATCCGCCCGAACCCGGGCCGCACCGGCCCAAACCGCGGCGGCGCCCGAGGGCGGCGCCGGCGTCCCGAGCCCCTCCGACCGCGACTCGAGCCTGCTTGACCGCGACAAGATCCCGTCCAACACCGAGGTGCTGACCTCGGCGGATTTCAGCCGCAACTATTCGACCAACTTTCTCGACTCGGTGAATCGCAAGCTGCCCGGCGTCACGCTGACCGACCAGACCGGCAACCCGTTCCAGCGCAATCTCGACTACCGCGGCTTCGTCGCCTCGCCGGTCCAGGGAACGCCGCAGGGCATCGCGGTCTATCAGAACGGCGTCCGCATCAACGAATCCTGGGGCGACGTGGTCAACTGGGATTTCATCCCGGAAAAGGCCATCGACCGGGTGTCGCTGGTGCCCAACAACCCAATCTTCGGCCTGAACGCAATCGGCGGTGCGCTCAGCATCCAGATGAAGAACGGCTTCACCTATCAGGGCTCCGAGGCGGAACTGTTCGGCGGCTCTTACGGGCGCGTGCAGGGCAGCGTGCAGGCCGGCGGCCAGAGGGACAACATCTCCGCCTATGCGGCGTTCGAATCCGCCTATGACCGCGGATGGCGCGATTACGCCAATCAGTCTCACGTCAACCGGATGTATGTCGACATCGGCGCGCGCAACGACGACACCGAATTCCACGTCAATTTCACCGGCGCCAGCAATCTGCTCGGCAACGTCGCCGCAACGCCGGTCGAGATGCTCAACCAGCGCTGGTCCAGCGTCTACACCTGGCCGCAGTCGACGCTGCTGCAGCTGGCCTTCGTCAACGCCACGCTGAGCCATAATTTCTCGGACACCTGGTCGTTCCAGGGCAACGCCTACTTCCGCGGCTTCCGACAGTCCCATGTCGACGGCAACGGCACCGACGTTGCGCCATGCGACGACCCCACCACTTTGTGCATCGGCGACGGCCTCCCGGTTTTCGGTCCGGCAGACGGTCCCGCAACTCCGAACACGCTGGGCAACGCTTTCCTCGGCGAGATCGACCGTAACCAGGTTGCGACCAACAGCTATGGTGGCACGGCCCAATTGACCAACGCGGACAGGCTGTTCGGGCACGACAACCACGTCGTGATGGGCGTCAGCGTCGACCATGGCAACACCAAGTTCACGGCGTCCAGCGAACTCGGAACGGTCGACCCGAACAACCTGTTCGTGACCGGCACCGGGGTCTTCATCAATCAGCCAGACGCCGGTCTCAGCCCGGTCGACCTGCGCGCCACCAACACCTACACCGGCGTCTATCTCACCGACACGTTCGATGTGACGAACCGGTTCTCGGTCACGGCCGGTGGACGGTTCAATTATGCCCAGATCGACCTGAAGGACCAGACCGGGACCAACGATCTGCTCAACAGCAGCAACCACTTCCAGCGCTTCAACCCGGTGATCGGCGGCACCTTCAAGATCACTCCCAACCTCACCGCCTATGCCGGCTATTCGGAGGCCAACCGCGCACCGACGCCGCTGGAACTCGGCTGCTCCGATCCCAACCATCCCTGCATGATCGACACCTTCCTGGTGGCCGATCCGCCGCTCAAGCAGGTGGTGTCGCACACCGTCGAGGCCGGCCTGCGCGGTAGCTGGGGCCGCGACGCCAGGACCGGCATGCTGAGCTGGGGCCTCGGCGTGTTCCACACCCTGTCCGACGACGACATCATCCAGGTGACGAGCCCGCTCGGCGTCAACAATTTCGGCTTCTTCCAGAATGCTGGGCAGACCTTGCGGCAGGGCATCGAGGCCAAGCTCGACTATCGCATCGATCGCTGGAACGCCTATGCCAACTACACCTATGTCGACGCCACCTATCGAAGCGCGGTTACACTGTCTTCGCCGAACAATCCGAATGCCCTGACCAACGACGCCGGCGCACAATTCGTCAACGTCATGCCGGGCGACCACATTCCGGGCATTCCCGCGCACCGCTTCAAGGCCGGCGTCGACTACAACGTGACCGATGCGTGGAAGGTCGGCGCCGACCTCAACGTCGTGGGTAGCCAGTGGATCATCCACGACGACACCAACCAGAGCCCGAAGGTGCCGGCCTACTCCGTCGTCAATCTGCACACGTCGTATCAGCTCACGAAGAACATCGAGGTGTTCGGCCTGATCAACAACGTATTCAACCAGCACTACTATCTGAGCGGCGCGTTCTACCAAACGGGCGGCTTTGCCAGCGCTGGCGGTCTGCCCAATTTGATGGCGCAGCTGAGCGATCCCCGCACCTTCGTGCCCGGCATGCCGCTCGCCGCCTATGCCGGCATCAGGGCGAAGTTCTAGGACGGTTTTCTGAGAAGCGACGCTACGCCACCGTCCCGCCGTCGACCGGCATCGCGATGCCGGTGACGAACGAGGCCTTGTCCGACAGCAGGAACACCGCAACCTCGGCGATCTCCTCCGGGCGCGCCGCACGGCCCATCGGATTGCGGGTGACCGCGGCCTTGATCAATTCCTCAGGATCGGCCTCGTTGTGGCCCGGCTGGTCGGGCCGGTTGACGAACACCCGCAGCATCGGCGTATCGATCGCGCCCGGGCAGATCGCATTGACGCGCACGCCGTCCTTGGCGTGACGCTTGGCGAGCGCCCGCGCGAGACCGATCACGCCGGCCTTGGCCGCCGAATAGGTCGGGCTCCATGGCGAGCCGACCAGGCCCGAGGTCGATGCGGTGAACAGGATGCTGCCCTTGCGCCGCGTCGTCATCTGCCCGAGCGCTGCATTGGTGGTGATCAGTTGCGAGCGCAGATTGAGATCGACGCTGAGATCCCAGCCTTCCAGATCGTCGATCACAGACGGACCGGGAATGCCGAGGTGATTCCAGACACAATCGAGCGCGCCGAACTCCTTCACGGTCGCAGCAACGATATCGCGCGAAAACTTGTCGTCGCGCAGATCGCCGGCCAGCGCCAGCGCACGTCCACCGCCCTTTTTGATCTTCTCGACCACCGCCTTCGCGCCGGCCTCGTTCTGGTCGACCACCGCGACCGCGGCACCCTCGCGTGCGAGAATGAGCGCGCCGGCGCGGCCGGCACCCGATGCCGCGGCGGTGACGAGTGCGATCTTGCCTTGCATGTCCATGGTACGATCCTGACTGTGCTCGCGAGCTCGAGCCTTCTTGGTTCTGATTGAAGTTCTGGTTGGATCAGGATCGCAACCCTGTGGTCTTGCGCTGACGCGCTACCGTCAGGCTGCGGGCTTCGCGCTAGCGGCCGCCGAACAGAACCGGAGACTGGCCGGGCAGCAGCTGCGAATGGATGTCGCTGTCCATGCGCTCCGCCCCTTGCTGGGTAAAACCAGCCCCGAACGACAGGGTGACATTCGAGGTCGGGCGGAACTCCAGTCCCGCACGTGCGGTATATCCGGCGTTGACGCCGGGATTGCCGCTGAACGGCGCCAGCGGACCACCGGCGCCGGGGGGATTGTATTTCAACGAGTCGAAGCCGGCGAAGAACGTCACCGGCGTATCGCCGACGCCCTTGAAATTGTAGCCGACCAGCGCGCCCTGATATTCGAGCGAGCCGAACGCCGCCGATTGACCGAGCGTGTTCCAGCCGACACGGCCGCCTTCGCCGCCGATGAACCAGCCATCCGGACGGCCGTTCAGATACGCGAAGTCGCCGCCTTGCGGGGCGGTGGCGTCAAAACCTGGAAAGTTGCCGTAGGTGTCCGCCTTCTGGCCATCGGCCAGGCTGCCGCCGAAGCCGAACAGCGAGCCCGGCGTCCAGTAGCGCACCGGGCCGGCCTGGGCATTGGCCTGCTGGGCGCCGAGACAGAGCACTGCGGCGGTGATGGCGAGACCGGATTTGCTTGCGAAGATCGACATTCGGGAGACCGTCACTTGTGCCCGCGAACTATACTCGTCGGAGGTCGACAATGCCAGCGCGGCTCTTGGCTGCGACGACCCCACCTCTTGCCAATCGCGCGGTCACCCCTTATGTACTCGCCTCCTTTTGTAGAAAGAGCGACCCAGGTTTCCAACATGCGGCAGTCACAGCGAGCATCGATGCTGATGACGGGAGGGCTAATGCCCTCGTCCGCCGCCATTCTGCTTTGGACCTGACCTCACGTCACACCTGACATTGGAAGGCAGCCCGGAGCGGAAGCGGCTCCTGGCGCCGAACGGGCTCTCGCGGTGCCACGAGTCGTGCAAACCCAGCACGGGAGCTCGAACACCACAGGTGTCCCATGGCCAAAGAGAAGTTCATCCGCCTCAAGCCCAACTGCAATGTTGGCACGATCGGCCACGTGGATCATGGCAAGACGACGCTGACGGCAGCGATGACGAAGGTTTCAGCCGATCACGGCTGGGGCGCGTTCGTCTCCTACCAGGACGTTGCCAAGGCGTCGGCAGCGCAAGGTACGCGTGACGATACGAAGATCCTGACCATTGCGACGAGCCACGTCGAGTTCTCGACGGCGGCGCGCCACTACTCGCACGTCGACTGCCCGGGCCACGCCGATTATGTGAAGAACATGATCACCGGCGCGGCGCAGATGGACGGCGCGATCCTGGTCGTCTCCGCCGTCGACGGACCGATGCCGCAGACGCGCGAGCACATTCTGCTGGCGCGCCAGATCGGCGTGCCGCGCATCGTGGTGTTCCTGAACAAGTGCGATGTCGCTGACGATCCGGAGCTGGTCGATCTCGTCGAGATCGAGGTGCGCGACCTGCTGTCGAAGTACCAGTACGACGGCGACAACGCGCCGGTCGTGCGCGGTGCGGCGATGGCCGCGCTGCGCGGCGAGCACGGTCCGCTGGCGGATCAGGCGATCCTCGAACTGTTCGAGGCGCTCGACAGCTTTATCGAGCTGCCCGAGCGGCCGAAGGATCGCCCGTTCCTGATGCCGATCGAGGGCGTGCAGTCGATCGCGGGCCGCGGCACCGTGGTGACCGGGCTCGTCGAGCGCGGCACGATCAGGATCGGCGACGAGGTCGAGATCGTCGGCCTCGGCGAGACCCGCAAGTCGGTCGTGACCAGCATCGAGAGCTACCGGAAGATCCTCGACCAGGGGCAGGCCGGCGACAATGTCGGCTGCCTGCTGCGCGGGGTCGACAAGGCTCTCGTGCAGCGGGGTCAGGTGCTGTCGCATCCGGGTGGTGCGTCGCCGCACCGGACCTTCCGCGCGGAAGTATATGTGCTGACGAAGGACGAAGGCGGCCGGCACACGCCGTTCTTCGCCAACTATCGTCCGCAGTTCTACTTCCGAACCGCCGACGTCACCGGCACCGTCCAGCTCGCCGACGGCGCCGAGATGGTGATGCCGGGCGACAGCGCCGAGTTCACGATCGAGCTCAACAAGCCGATCGCGCTCGAAGCGCGGTCGCGCTTCGCGATCCGTGAAGGCAACCGCACCGTCGGTGCCGGCGTGGTGACCGCGATCGTGGAGTGAGGAATGGGGGCGCGGCGCAAGCCGGGCCCCCATTTGCCAACGTCGCGATGTTGCAAGATCGCCCGATCGCCTGGAAATTGATCGCATTGCCCGGCAATGCGGATTGACAGGCTGGCACGTTTTCGAAACTGTGCGACACCGCGTCGCAGGCGCCGTCTATCGGCCTTCTGACCTCTCGACGCGGAAATGGCGTCGTCATGAAGTGGTTTCGTTCGAACATCAGGCACGGGGCTCGGCTGGCGCTGTTGGCGCTGTCGATCCAGTTCGTGCTGTCGTTCGGCCATTTCCATGCCATTGCGCCGGCACAGGCGACAGCGTCGTTCGCGGCGCATATCGAGAACGCCTCGCGCGACGAGCCTCGTTCGAATCCTGATTCCGATCAGGCCGTAGATCTCTGCGCGATCTGCGCCGTCGTAGCGATGACGAGCACGGCGACGTCGACGCAGGCGTTGCCACCACTCCAATTGCCCGATGCCGTCGCTCTGCTCTCCTGGCAGATCGACAATTATGCGGCGCCGCTCGACATCGGCCGGCTGCACTATCAGCCGCGCGCGCCTCCGATCTCCTGAACTCCCTGCACGACTGAACGTCGAACGCGGCCACCATTCGGCTGCCGTTTGATCAATGGGAAATTTCGCCGTCGCGCATCGACGGCGGGCTCGACCGCGTCCTTCAGTGAGGATCCGGATCGCAGCCTCGTGAGATCGAGAACCAACATGTCAGGAATTATGAAACGACGCGCCGCTGCCGGAGCAGCATCGCTCTTGATCTGCGGGATCAACGGCGCCGCATTCGGGCAGACGACCGCGCCGACAACGACACTTCCCGACATCACGGTGACGGCGCCGCAACGCCACACCGCGCCGTCCGGACCGAACAAGCCGAAGACGCGCGTTGCGAGCGGCGGCGGCCACCGCGCGCGCAGAACCGGCGCGGTATCGGCGACGCCGGAATCTCCGGAACAGACCCAGGCGCAAGCCGTCGCAAGCCAGAACACGCGGCTCGACCAGGCCCGCGCCGCGCTGCTGGCACCCAGCGGCGCCAACAGCTATCAGATGAGCCGGCAAGCCCTCGAGGCATTGCCACAGGGGACCAACACCACGCTCGACAAGGCGCTGCTGCAGGCGCCCGGGGTTTCGCAGGACTCCGCCGCAAGCGGCGAGCTGCACGTGCGCAACGAGCATGCCAACCTGCAATACCGCATCAACGGGATCATGCTGCCGGACGGCGTCGGTGCCTTCGGCCAGATCATCGACACCGGGATTGTCGGCAGCATGGCGCTGATCACGGGCGCGCTGCCGGCGCAGTATGGCCTGCGCACCGCCGGCGTGCTCGACATCCAGACCAAGACCGATGCTTTCAACAATTCCGGCAGCGTCAGCGTGTATGGCGGCAGCCACGGCACCTTCACCACCAGCGTCGACTACGGCGGCACGATTGGACAGACGCAGTATTACGTCTCCGGCCGCTATTTCGGCAGCGACGTCGGCATCGAGAACCCGACGCCGGCCTATAACGCCATCCACGACCGGACCGACCAGGAGAAGGGTTTTGCCTATGTCTCGACCGCGATCGATCCGACCAGCCGGCTGACCTATATCGGCGGCGTCTCCAACGGCGCCTATCAGATCCCCAACAATCCCGGCCAGGCTCCGGCTTTCACCGCCTTCGGCGTCTCGAACTTCGATTCCGCGCTGCTCAACGAACGGCAACGCGAATTCAACCAGTTCAACGTCGTGGCCTATCAGAAGTCGGGCGACGGGTTCGACTATCAGGTCGCCTATTTCAATCGCTACAGCCAGCTGCACTTCATGCCGGATCCAGTCGGCGATCTCGTCTTCAACGGCGTCGCGTCCGACGTGTATCGCCAGAGCTTCATCAACGGCATCCAGGAGGACACCTCCTACAGGCTGGGCTTCGCGCATACGCTGAAGTTCGGCATCGCGGTCAGCGCCGAACGCTCGCTGGTCAACAACGGCTCGACCGTGCTGCCGCTCGACGATTTCGGCAACCCGATCGATGCGCCGCTCTCGGTGTTCGATTCCAGCGCCAAGACCGGATATTTGTTCTCCACCTACATCGCCGACGAGTGGAAGATTACCAACCAGCTCACGCTCAATGCCGGCCTGCGCTTCGACCAGATGTGGCAATATGTCGATGCCAACCAGCTGAGCCCGCGGATCAGCCTGACATGGAAGTCCTATGACGGCACGACCTTCCATGCCGGCTATGCCCGCAACTTCACGCCGCCCGAGCAGGTGCTGGCGGCGCCGACCAACCTCGCGCTGGTGCAGAACACGACCGCGCAGCCGGCGACTACCGCCAATGACCCCGTGCTGCCGGAGCGCTCGCACGTGTTCGACGTCGGCGTGACGCAGAAAGTCTATGCGATCCCCGGCCTCGAGGTCGGCATGGACGCCTATTACAAGATCGCGACCGATCTGCTCGACGACGGCCAGTTCGGCCAGGCCTACGTCCTGACCGCCTTTAACTATGCGAAAGGCACCAACGAAGGCGTCGAGCTGACCGCGCGCTACGATCACGACAATCTGCATCTCTACGGCAACGTCGCGATCGCAAGGCAGGTCGCCACCCAGGTCGTCTCCAACCAATATCTGTTCGATCCTGACGAGCTGGCCTACATCGCCAACAATTACGTCAACACCGACCATGCTCAGACGCTAACCGCATCGGTCGGCGGCTGGTACCAATGGCGCGACACGAAATTCAGCGCGTCGGTGATCTACGGCTCAGGCTTGCGCGACGGCTTCGCCAATACGGGCACCGTGCCGCCCTACGCGCAGGTCAACCTCGGCGTCTCGCACGACTTCAACATCGTCGCGCCGAACAAACCGACCACGCTGCGCTTCGACGTCGTCAACCTGTTCGACACCGTCTACCAGATCCGCGACGGCTCCGGCATCGGCGTGTTCGCGCCGCAATACGGCCCGCGCCGCGGCTTCTATGCCGGCATCACGCAGAAGTTCTGACGAGGCCGGGGCGCGCTGCTCCAGGCGCGCCCGCCGTGCCGGCTCACAGTTCGGCGACCAGTTGGACCAACTGGTCCCGTAACCAGACATGGGCCGGGTCGTGATGGTAGGACGCATGCCACAGCAGTGACACCGTGACGTCTTTCACCTTCACCGGCGGCGGACTGAGGCTGAGCCCGAGATCGGCCGCGAAGCGGCGGGCCAGCCGCGCGCCCATGGTGACGATCACGGGCGCCTGCGCCACCAGATACGGCACGGTGAGGAAACGCGGCGTGGTCAGCGCAACGGACCGCTGCAGGCCGAGCTCTTCGAGCGCCTCATCGACAGAGCCGCGCACGGTGCGCCCCGGCCGCAGGCTGGTCAGCACGTGCGGAAGCCGGATGTAGTCCTCGAGCGAGATGGGCGGCGTGATACCCGTCTTCTCCGCATTGAACATGCAAAGGAAGCTCTCGGTGAACAGCACGCGCTGTTTGTGATGCAATTGTCCTTGCTGGATCGGCCCGTAGGAGAGCGCGAGATCCACTTCGTCGGCGTCGAGATCATCGAGCAGCCGGGACGTATCAACGTTGTAGAGCCGCAGGTGAATGCCCGGCGCGATTTCGCGCATGCGCGCCAGAAGGCGCGGCACGATCAGGATTTCCATACTGTCCGACAGGCCGAGCCTGAACGTTCGCACCGCGGTGGCCGGATCGAAGGTCTTCTCGCGCAGCAGCACCGCCTCGACCTGTGCGAGCGCGGTCCGCACCGGATCGAGCAAGGTCATCGCGCGCGGGGTGAGGCGCATGCCATCGGCGCCCCGCGTGAGCAGCTCGTCATCGAACAGTTCGCGCAGGCGGGCGAGATTGTGGCTCATCGCGGATTGGCCAATGCCGACGGAGCCTGCCGCCCGGGTGACGCTCCGTTCGGTGAGCAGCGCATTGAGATGAACAAGCAGATTCAGGTCGATTCGACCCAAATTGACGGCATCGATGGCCATTATCGATCCTATCTGTTTGATCGATGATCATAGCCTCACCATCTCCTCCGGCAAGGGAGCAGACGGGCAATCGCTCGCCGCCCAGGTTCTGACACTCAAGCCAACGGAGGATCCCATGTCGATCCGCAGCACAATTCTCGCCACAGCCATCACCTTCGCCGCACTTGGCGCCTCGCTTGGCGCCGCAGAGGCGCGCGGGCTCCGGCCGATCGAGGCCCAAAGCATCCATCTGGGCGACGTGTCCGGCGTCGCCTACTACACGGTCGAGCCCGACGGATATCGCGTCGTGACCACCCTCTCACAGGGCGAGGCCGGCACGCCGGTCCGCTTCGTCTCGGTGCTGGCGCCCGGTCAGCGTGCCCTGCTCTCGACGCCGAACCAGGCAGGCGCAGTGGAGATCAGCCGGAACGGCGACAGCGTGACTGTCCGCAAGTCGGGCACGCTCTCCAACTAGTGGGCACAGCGGTCGGAGCCTTCCATCAAAGGTGCAGGAGCCACAGATGTCCACGATCCACCTTCATCGGACGACCAGGTTGACGCCGGAGCAGTACGTCGCAGGCCTCACCGACTTCGGGCCTGGCCGCTCCAAGCTGTTCGGCAACAGTGCCGACGCCTATCTCAAGGTGCATCATCGCGGCCCCACGGATGCTGACGTGACCGAGGGCTCGAACGGCATCTGGGAGCGCTTGCATTACGACTGGTCCGACCCAGACCATGTTATCCTGACGACGACCGACTCCAATGTGTGGGGCGGCAGGTCGGGCCACTCCTACAACTCCGCGCGGCAGTCCGATGGCACGACCGACATTGACGTGGTCGTGGTGCGCGAGGGCAAGAATCTGAAGGGATGGATCCTCGGTCTCGTGCTCGGGTCGATCGGCAGAAGCGTCCTCGAAAAGGCATTCGAAAACTCCGTCAAGGCCATAGAGCAGCGGCACCCGCAGCAGGCCCGGATTGCGGCCTAGGCGCGGAGCAATGAAAGTATTGCTCCGAGATCAATGTTTCTATTGTACCGAGAAATGTACCGGACCATATCTAGGTTCAACGCACGCATTGCACCGGGCCAGCCCGGTGCAAGCCGAATGGAGACAACTGAAATGGAGATCAATTACCTCGATACGTTCCTGGCATTCCTCGGAATGACCTTCGGACTGGTCTCGGTGATGCCCGGCCTGTTTTTCCAGCCCAAGGCCGAGGTGAAGCGCGCGACAAGGACGACCTCGTCCCGCGCCGGCAACAGCAGGCGATAACGCGCCGCGGCTTCCGGGCCCGCATCACGCTGAAGTTCTAACCCGCGACCAGCAGCTGCTCTTTCAGCAGTGCCGTCAGCCAATCGGCAAACACCTGCAGCCGCCGCGACAGATGCTGGCGGTGCGGATAGAGCAAGGTCATCGGCATTGGCGTGGCGCGATGCTGCGGCATGACCTCAACGAGTTCTCCACGATCGAGATGCCGCTTCACGTCGTAGGCGGGAATCTGGATCAGGCCGAGGCCGGCCAGGCAGCAGGCGATATAGGCTTCCGCACTGTTGACGGTGACGCGGCCGCGCATCGCGATGGCGCGCGACGCGCCCTGCTCGCGCCATTCCCATTCCTCGATGCGACCGGTGGAGGGCGAGGCGTAGTTGACCGCCCAATGCGCGCCGAGATCGTCCGGCGTCTGCGGCGTGCCGTGGCGCGCGAGATATCCCGCGCTCGCGACATTGATCAGCACGAGATTGCCGAGCGGCCGCGCGATCAGGCCGGAATCGCCGAGCGGGCCGACGCGCACGACGCAATCGGCGGAGTCCGCGATCAGGTTGATGGCGCGATCGGTGACGCCGAGATCGATGTCGATCTGCGGATAGCGATCAAGGAAAGCGGGGAGCGCCGGCGCGACGATCAGGCGTCCGATCCGCCCGGGCACGTCGACCCTGAGCCGCCCCGACGGTTCGGCGGCGGCATGGCGGAACAGGGTCTCGGCCTCCTCGACATCGGCGACGACGCGCAGGCAGCGTTCGTAGAATGCCGAGCCGTCGTGAGTGGGCGACACTTTTCGCGTCGTCCGGTGCAGCAGCCGGGCGCCGATACGCTGCTCCAGCTCCGCGACCGCTGAGGACACCGACGAGCGCGGCATTCCCAGCATGTCGGCCGCCCGCGTAAAGCTCGCGCACTCGACGACGCGGGCGAAAATGCGGAAGAGATCGATGCGGTCCACGATTAACGCCCCGATTGTTCGCTATTCCTGACAAGTGAGGTCAGAATGCACGGCTTTATCGGCAAATCCTAGACGATATCGTTGCCTCCAGAAAGCAGCCGCACGGCGCGGCCGCGAGATCTGGAGAGGCGAACGCCATGACCGACCACAGCATCAAGGGAAAGACCGTCATCATCGCCGGCGGCGCCAAGAACCTCGGCGGCCTGATCGCACGCGATCTCGCGGCCCGCGGCGCGAAGGCGATCGCGATCCACTACAACAGCGCCGCGACCAAGGCTGACGCCGACGCAACCGTCGCCGCGATCAAGGCTGCCGGCGCCAATGCGGTCGCCTTCCAGGCCAACCTCACGACATCGGGCGCGATGGAAAAACTGTTCACCGATGCCGTCGCTGCGATCGGCCGTGCCGACATCGCCATCAACACCGTCGGCAAGGTGCTGAAGAAGCCGATGGTCGAGATCTCGGAGGCCGAATACGACGCGATGAGCGCGGTCAACGCCAAGTCCGCGTTCTTCTTCCTCAAGGAGGCCGGCCGGCATGTGAACGACAACGGCAAGATCTGCACGCTGGTAACGTCGCTGCTCGGTGCCTACACGCCGTTCTATGCCGCCTATGCCGGCACCAAGGCGCCGGTCGAGCATTTCACCCGCGCGGCATCGAAGGAATTCGGCGCACGCGGCATCTCGGTGACCGCGATCGGCCCCGGCCCGATGGACACACCGTTCTTCTATCCGGCCGAAGGCGCGGATGCGGTCGCCTATCACAAATCGGCAGCGGCGCTGTCCGGTTTCTCGAAGACCGGTCTCACCGACATCAAGGATATCGTGCCCTGGATTCGCCTCCTGGTGTCGGACGGTTGGTGGATGACCGGCCAGACCATTTTGGTCAACGGCGGCTACACCACGAAGTGAAACCGTCGTTCTCTGCATGCATGCGCCATACTTTGCGGGGAAAACAGGCCGCCGGCGGAATTTGACCGCCGGTTTGGCCGGCGATATCGTTCGCCTCGCTGGGCCCTTCGCAGTGACGGTCTATTCGAGGCGCACATGGAATGGTCGACCAGGCCGGCCCGTCCGGATCAACCCTTCGGCAGTTGGGCAGACGACCTCGCAGCTGCCTTCGTGCGCCTCGAGCCGCGCCGGATTGCCGAGGAATCGTTTGCCGGCGCGATCTGCAAAGTCGACGCCGCGCCGCTGCAGATTTCGCGGGTCACGGCGAGCGGGCACATCGTGCACCGGCTCGCCTCGCACATCGCTGCAAGCACCGACGACCTTTGCTTCGTCAACCTCCAACTCGAAGGGCTGGGGCGCACCTCGCAGCGCGGCCACGAGCAAATCAGCGCCCCCGGCGATCTCGCGGTTGCCGATACGACGCAGCCGTTCGAGATCGCCCACCGGCATGACTTCAAGCTGTTCTGCTTTGCGGTGCCGCGGCGTCTGTTGCCGGACGCGCTGTTCGACCACCCGCGGCTCGGCCTGTCTGCGACCGAAACCGGCCGCGCGCTGTCGCGGACGCTGGCGAGCTACGCCGAGCTCTGCCTGAGCGGCGGTCGCCTCGCAACAACCCCGGCGATGCTCGGCACGCACATCGCCGAGCTGATCGCGCACGTACCCGACATCCTCGCCGACACGGCGGCGGAGCGCGTGCATACGCCCGTCCTGCTGTCGATGATGCTTGACCATATTGCGCGTCACAACGACGACCCCGAGCTCGGTGCGCCCGCGCTGGCCACGAAATTCCGCTGCTCCGAGCGTTATGTCCACCGCCTGTTTGCGAGCACCGGCCGCTCCGTCGGCGAACACGTCAACGAACAGCGGATCGCCGCCTGCACGCGCGCCCTGCTCGATCGGGCCTCAGCGCACAAGACTATTGCCGAAATCGCCTTTGCCGCGGGCTTCCGCGACATCTCGCATTTCAACCGCCTGTTCAAGCGCCACAATGGCCTCGCCCCGCGCGAATTCCGCCGCGCCGCCGCGCATTGAGGCGCGGCGAGATTAGGTTCACTCCCCGCCAAGAAATCGGGCACTGCCGTCCAAGATTTCCCGACCACGCCGCGATAGCCATAGCCCGAACCGCCGACACGGAGGGCATTGGCATGGCAATCGATTTCACGCTCACGGCACAGCAGCGCGAGTTGCAACTCGCCTCCCGCAAATTTGCCAGAGAGGTGCTGGCCGAGGCCAGGGCCGCCGAAAAGCTGGCAACGCCGGAGCAGCGCTTCCTCGCCACCAAACCGACCTACGAGGCGATGGTGGCGGCCGGCTATCTGCGCAAGTGCATTCCGGCGCCGGCGGGCGGCGACAATGCCGGCATGATCGACATGGCGATCCTGGCCGAGGAATTCTATAGCGTGAACCCGAGCGTGACGCTGACCATGCTCGGCAGCGTGCTCGGCCTGCTGCCACTGCTGCTCGGCGGCACGCCGGAGCAATGTCAGCGGCTGCTCGCGCCGTTCCTGAAGACCAGCGGCGCGCCGCTCGCAGCCTTCTGCTCCAGCGAACCGGGCGGCAGCGCCAACGCCGCCTCGCCGCCGCCCGGCGAGGGCGTCCGCACCACGGCCCGGCGCGAAGGCGACAATTGGCTGATCAACGGTCGCAAGAAATGGGTGTCCTCGGCGACCGGCTGGAATCGCGAGGGTGCCGATCTTCTGACCATCGTGTGCCGGACCGACTCGGCTGCAGCGCCGGACGCCGCTATCTCGATCATTGCCGTGCAAGGACCGGTGAACGGCCTCGTGTTCGAACGTGCAATCGACAGCATCGGTCATCGCGCGCATCTCGTGCCGCAGTTTGCTTTGCAGAATGTCGCGGCGCCACACCGCAATCTGCTCGGACAGCAAGGTGCCGGCCTGGCGCTGACCGCGGCCGCATTCACCGGCACTGCGGCCCTGGTCGGAATCTTCGGCGTCGCGCTGATGCGCTCAGCCTTCGCGTTCGCGCTCAATTTTGCCCGCACCGAAAAACGCGGCGGCGTCCATCCCATCATCGAGCATCAGGCGGTCGGATACGCGCTCGCCGATGCCAAGACCACGATCGAGGCGGCGCGCTATCTGAGCTGGCGCGCCTGCCACGCCCTCGACACCCAGTCGCCGGCGGCCGAGGAGCTGGCGGTGCAGGCCAAGATTTTCGGCTCCGAGGCCGCCGTGCGGGTCATCACCGATCTGATGCGGGTGGTCGGGATCGACAGCTACGATCATGAGGCGCCGTTCGGCGGCCTGCTGCAGGACGCGCTCGCGCTGCCGATCTTCGACGGCGGCAATCTCGGCATCAGGCGGCGGCAGCTCCACACGATGTTCAAGAGCCGCGACTACAACCCGCTCGCCGCAGGCGGCGCGGCGTAGCGCGAAATTTTGAAGGAGCGCAATCATGAGCACAGAGCGGAAAGTCGCAGTGATCACCGGCGCATCGCAGGGGATCGGCGCCGGCATCGTTCAGGCCTTCAGGGATCGCAACTGCCGGGTCGTCGCGACCTCGCGCTCGATCAAGCCGGCCACTGACGCGGATATCGTCACGGTGGCGGGCGACGTCGGCGCAACTGAGACGGCGGAGCACGTGTTCAAGGCGGCGCTGGAGCGCTTCGGCCGTGTCGACACGCTGGTCAACAACGCCGGCATCTTCATGGCCAAGCCCTTCACCGCCTACACGCAAGATGACTACGCGAGCTACATCTCGACCAACGTGACGGGCTTCTTCAACATGACCCGGCGCGCGCTGGAGCTGATGAGCAAGCAGGGCCACGGCCACGTCGTCACCATCACGACCAGTCTCGTCGACCAGCCGATGAGCAGCGTTCCGGCCGCCCTCGCCTCGCTGACCAAGGGCGCCTTGAACGCCGCAACCCGCGCGCTCGCGATCGAATATGCAAGGACCGGAATTCGCGTCAACGCAGTGTCGCCCGGGATCATCAAGACCCCGATGCACCCGGCGGAGGCGCATCCGGCGATGGCAGCGCTCCACCCGGTCGGCCGGATGGGAGAGATCTCCGACATCGTCGACGCCGTGCTCTACCTCGATGGCGCAGGCTTTGTGACCGGAGAGGTACTCCACGTCGACGGCGGACAGGCCGCCGGCCACCACATGCTGTAGCAAGGCGAACGCTCGGACCACGTTGCTGCTCCGCGCCCGCGGCAGCGGATGTATGGGTCACGTTTCGAACGCTGCTGCAAATTCAGTGTCGTCCCGGGCAAGCGAAGCGCGACCCGGGACCCATAACCACAGGGTACAGTTATTGTGCGATGCTGGGGCCCCAGCGAATTCCATCACACAAGGCGGTGGTTATGGGTCCCTGCTTTCGCAGGGACGACACCGGAGAAGCCGCGGCCTCTCGGCTCAAGCACAGCCGCCTCTGGAATGCTGGATCACCCGGATGCGCATGCGCGGGTGATGACACCGAGCAAGTAACCGCGGCATTGCGCCGCGAACCGCGCTGCGGCGCAACAATCAAAATGAGACTGCCCGTTAAGCACCCCCGCCGCGACGACATCCGCGCCGTGCCTGCCTTCGGCTAGCTTTGCCGGCAACAACCGGACACCCATCGGCCTTCGTCAGGCGATGTGGACGCCGGCGACAACACAGAGGGAGGAGAGCGATGTTGAAAGGCAGTTTGGGACTGATTGCGTTGAGCAGCCTGTTGCTTTCGGGCACGGCATTCGCCCAGGAGAAGATCAAGGTCGGCGTCACCGCGACGCTCGAAGGCACCTACACGGTGCTCGGTGAGGATGGCATGCGCGGCCACCAGACCGCGCTCAACGTGCTCGGCAAGAAGATCGGCGACAAGGAGCTCGAATTCATCGTGGCCTCGACCGATGCGACGCCGGACTCCGCGGTGCGCGCGGTGCGCAAGCTGATCGAGCAGGACAAGGTGCAGATCCTGCTGTCGCCGCTGTCCGGCGACGAAGGCATCGCGGTGAAGAATTTTGCCAAGACCCATCCGGAGCTGACCTTCGTCAACGCCGCCTCCGGCGCGCAGGAGACGACCTATGTCGATCCGGCACCGAACTTCTTCCGCTACAACATGGATGGCGCGCAGTGGCAGGTCGGTCTCGGCAAATACGCCTACGAGACCAAGGGCTATCGCAAGATCGCGACCGTCGGTGAAGATTACTCCTTCATCTACACCCAGGTGTTCGGCCTGGTGCTCGAATTCTGCGGCGCCGGCGGTCAGGTCACCAACCGGCAATGGGTGCCGCTCGGCACCAAGGACTTCGCCTCTGTCATCGCAGCACTTCCCGACGATGTCGATGCGATCTATCTCGGTCTCGGCGGCGCCGACGCCGTCAATTTCCTCAACCAGTATCAGCAGGCCGGCGGCAAGGCGCATCTGATGGGCGGCTCGATCATGATCGACCAGACCATCCTGTCGTCGAAGGGCAGCGCCAAGAACGCCCTGATCGGCACCATCGCCGCCAGCGGCCAGGCCGATACCTGGGAGGATCCCGCCTGGCAGAAATTCGTGAAGGCCTATCAGGACTCGTTCCCGGAGAACAAACGCTTCCCGAGCCCGTCGCTGCTCGCCACCAACTATTACGGCTCGACCATGGCGCTGATCCTGGCGCTGCGGCAGGTCAATGGCGATCTCTCCAACAACCAGGCCAAGCTCAAGGATGCGCTGGCGAAGATCGAGATCGACGCCCCGAACGGCAAGATCAAGCTCGACGCCAACCGCCAGGCGATCGGCACCAATTTTGTCACCGAGGTGGTCGACGACGGCAAGGGCGCGCTGTTCAGCAAGGTCGTGAAGGTGATCCCGAACGTCAACCAGACGCTGGGCTACGATCCGGCGGTTTTCGCCAAGATCGGCCTGCCGAGCCGCACGATCCCGGAGTGCAAGAAGTACTGACGTATTTGTTGCAGGTGCGAGCAAGCCAGCCGTGACCAAGGCGCGCGGTTGCACGAGGAGCCCTGCTCGCCCTTGCTTTCCGCGGGCGGATGATGAACGCTTGTCGAAAAGACAAGAACATCCCGCGGGAGGGGAGGCATGAGCAGGGCGCTTGCCGTCTTCCACGGCCGGTTCGGTCGCGCGACGGTCTATCAGTTGAACCGTCCCTTCAACGTGCATGCGCACCGCGAAGGGCACCTGATCTTTCATGTCGGCGGCACGCCGGCGCAGATCGATGTGTCCGAGCAGCGCCTGCTGCTCAAGGACGACACCGTGGTCGCGGTCAACCCGTGGGAACCGCACAATTTTCTGCCGACCGACATGGACCACGGCGCGATCTTCTTCGTGCTCTATGTCAATGCCGAATGGTTCGCGCCGCAGCCCGCGAGTGCGCAGGGCCTGCGGTTCGGCCGCACCTTCTTTCCGCGCACAGAGACGCTCGACCGGCTGATCCGCCGCACCGCAGCACTGGTGTGCGGCGCGCCATCGCTGCGCAGCCTCGACTGCGAGCTCCGGCAGCTGATCGACTCCTGCTACGAGGAGAGCTGGCAGGCGGCGCAGGACGCGCGTGCCGCCGCCGCGGTGACCGATTTCCGGGTCCGCAAATCGATCAGGCTGATGTCGGAAAGCCCCGGCGCCGAGATCGAGCTCGATGCGATCGCACGCGAAGCCGGCCTGTCGCGGCCGCATTTCTACAGGCTGTTCCGGACGCAAACCGGCGTCACCCCTCACCTCTACATGAACACGCTGATCATGGAGCAGGCGCTGGATGCGCTGGTCGCGACCGAGGCGCCGATCGCCGATATCGGCTTCGATCTCGGCTTCTCCTCGCAGAGCGGTTTCACCCGCTTCTTCGCCGCCAATGTCGGCATGGCCCCGACCGACTATCGCCGCGCCGCCAAGGTGTTGCGGCCGTAACGGAGGTTCCACCTAGACGATAAAAGATACTGTCGATCAAATCCGCCGCTTTCGCCCTCGGTAGGATGCAAGGACACGCGATCCGGCAGACGGTCGCGACGCCAGAGGGAACGCGACGGAGATGGCCAGGTTCATCGAACGCCATCCGGCCTGGGCGCTGATCGTGATCATCGCGGTCGCGGTGCTGCTGTGGCTGGTGTTCGCAATCTGGCCGCCGGGGCTGGAGGCCGCGATCGGCCGCAAGCGCGTGTTCCTCAACGCGGTGCTGAACGGCGTCACGCTCGGCGGGCTGTATTTCCTGGTGGCCAGCGGCTTCACGCTGATCTTCGGCCTGATGCGCAATGTCAACCTCGCGCACGGCTCGCTCTATCTGTTCGGCGGCTATATCGGCTACGCCATCAGCACCTGGACCGGATCGTGGATCCTCTCCTTCATCGTCGCCTTCATCGCGGCGGCGCTGGTCGGCGTGATCCTGCAGCTCGCCGTCTTCCGCCGCATGGAGGGTCAGGACCTCAGGCAGACCATGGTGACGATCGGGCTCTCGATCGTGTTCGCGGATTTGATGCTCTGGGTGTTCGGCGGCGACTTCTACCAGGTCCAGACCCCGAGCTGGCTGATCGGGCCGGTGCAGCTGCCGCTGCTCACCGCAATCAAATCATCGGGCGAGCCGGTCTATCTGCAATATCCGCTGGTGCGGCTGGTGATCTTCGCGGCGTCCGTCGTGATCGGCGTCGCGATGTGGCTGGCGCTGAATCGTACGCGGATCGGCATGATCGTGCGCGCCGGGGTCGACGACCGCGACATCCTGGCCGCGACCGGGGTGCGGATCCAGCTGGTGTTCGTACTGGTGTTCGCACTCGGCGCAGGACTGGCCGGCATCGCCGGCGTCGTCGGCGGCACCTTCCAGTCGCTGTCGCCGGGCGAGGACACGCGCTTCCTGCTGGCTTCGCTCGTGGTCGTGATCGTCGGCGGCATGGGCTCGATCCCGGGCGCTGCGCTCGGCGCCGTCATCATCGGGCTCGCCGAGCAGCTCGGCTCGGTCTACATCCCGACCTATGCCATCGTCGTCACCTTCCTGATCATGGTCGTGGTGCTGGCGCTGCGGCCGCAGGGCCTGCTCGCGAGGCGATGAGATGTCGTTGCTCCAGAGCACCCAGTTCCGCCCCGACCCATCCGCTAACGCGACCCGCCGCGCCCTGATCCGCACCTGGCCGGAATTCCAGAATCCGGCAGCCTGGCTGGTCGCGCTGATCCTCGTCATCATGCCGCTGATCGCCAACGGATTCTTCCTGATCGAAATCTTCGCCACCACGCTGATCCTCGGCGTCATCGCGCTGAGCCTGATGTTCCTCGCCGGCTATGGCGGCATGGTCAGCCTGATGCAGCTCACCATCGCGGGCTTCGCCGGCTACATGGTCGCGGTGTTCGGCATGAGCGGCAACGCCAATATCAGCCTCGGCTGGCCGTGGTGGCTGGCGACGCCGATGGCCCTGGCGCTGGCGACGCTGTTCGGCACGCTCGGCGGCGCGCTCGCAGTGCGCACCGAGGGCATCTACACCATCATGATCACGCTGGCGATCGGCGCGGCGTTCTACTACTTCACCAACCAGAACTGGGCGATCTTCAACGGCCATACCGGCATCAACACCGTCGCGACGCCACATTTCTGGGGCGTCGACTGGCGCGCCGATATCGCGTTCTACTATGTGACGCTCGGCGTCGCCGCGATCTGCTACTTCGCCGTCCAGTACGTCTCGCGCGCGCCGTTCGGCCTCGCGTTGCAGGGCGTCCGCGACAACCCCCGCCGTATGGCGGCCCTCGGCTTCAACCCCAATGCCCACCGCATCGCGGCCTACGCCTTCGCGGCCTTCATCGCAGCACTTGGCGGCGTGCTGCAGGTCTGGAACTACCGGCAGATCTCGCCCGGCTCGGTCAGCGTCGGCGCCTGCATCGACGTCCTGATCATCGCCGTGGTCGGCGGCATCACGCGGCCGATCGGCCCGTTCATCGGCGCGCTCATTTTCGTGCTGCTACGCACTTTCGCGCTCGACGTGCTGATCAAGTTCGGGCTCGACGGCAACCGGTTCCGCCTGCTGATCGGGCTCGGCTTCCTCGCCATCGTGTTCTGGTCGTCCGACGGCGTGATCGGCCTCTGGGAACGCTGGCGGCGCCGCAGCACATCGCCGACGCAACGTTCGGGCGGAGGCCGCCATGGATAGCGTCGCGCAACGGCTGTCGGTGGTCGGCGCCGGCGCCGCGCTGGAGCTGCGCGGCGTGACCCGGCTGTTCGGCGCACTGGCGGCGCTGACCGACGTTACCATCACCGTACGGCCCGGCGAACGGCGCGCCGTGCTCGGCTCGAATGGCGCCGGCAAGACCACGCTGTTCAACTGCATCACCGGCGACTTCCCGCCCTCCTCCGGCACGATCCGCTTCTTCGGCGAGGACATCACCCAGTTCCCGCCCTACGAGCGCATCCGCCGCGGGCTGCGCCGCACCTACCAGATCTCGGCGCTATTCCCCGGCCTCACCGTGCAGGACAACGTCTATCTCGCCTGCCGCGGCGTCTCGCGCGGCCGCTTCTCGTTGCTGCGCCCGGGGCACAACGATGCGCTGATGCACGCGACCGAGACGCTGGTGCAGGCCGTGCACCTTGCCGGCGTCAAGGACCAGCGCGTCGCCGAGCTCGCGCATGGCCAGCAGCGGCAGCTCGAGATCGCGCTGGCGCTGGCCGGCGCACCGCGCTTCATCCTGTTCGACGAGCCGGCGGCGGGACTGTCGCCGACAGAGCGACGCGAGCTGATCGAGATCCTGACCTCGCTGCCCGCGCATATCGGCTACATCATCATCGAGCACGACATGGACGTCGCGCTGCGCGTCGTCGAGAGCGTGACGATGATGCACAACGGTCGCATCTTCAAGGAAGGCCTGCCGCGCGAGATCGAGTCCGATCCCGAGGTGCAGCAACTCTATCTCGGAGGCGGCCATGAATGACCGCCGCGCCGCGCCCGCGCTCGAAGTCAAAGGCCTCGACGTCTATTACGGCCATTCGCATGCGCTGCAGGGCGTCGATCTCACGCTCGACTCGGGCGTGTTCTCGGTGGTCGGCCGCAACGGCATGGGCAAGACCACGCTGTGCAAGGCGATCATGGGGTTGGTCCGCGCCAGCGGTGGCTCGATCCGGATTCGCGGCGAGGAAGTCACGCGGTTGAACCCGGCGCGGATCGCCCGGCTCGGCGTCGGCTACGTGCCGCAGGGCCGGCGGCTGTGGCGCTCGCTGACGGTCGACGAACACCTTGCGCTCGCCGGCGGCCTGCGCCGCGGCGCCTGGACCATCGAGCGCATCTACGACACCTTCCCACGCCTCGCCGAGCGCAAGAACAACGGCGGCAACCAGCTCTCCGGCGGCGAGCAGCAGATGCTCGCGATCTCCCGCGCGCTGCTGACCAACCCGCAGCTCCTGATCATGGACGAGCCGACCGAGGGTCTTGCGCCCGTCATCGTCGCGCAAGTCGAGGAGATGCTGCTGCGCCTTGGCGATGAAGGCGACATGTCCATTCTGGTCATCGAGCAGAACATCGGCGTGGCGACCGCGGTGTCGCAGAACGTCGCCATCATGGTCAACGGCCGCATCAACCGCATCATCGACTCCGCTCGCCTCGCAACCGACCGCGAGTTGCAGCAGCGGCTGCTCGGTGTCGGCACCCACGGCGCTGATGACATCGATGCCGAGACGGCGCCGACAAAAGCTGAGGCGGCCGGCACGCCACAGCCGGAACGCAAGGGTCCGGTTCGCATCTACATCTCCAATCCCGTGCTGCCGACGCGCTGGTCGCAGCCGGTGCCGATCGCGCGCATCGAGGCCGCCGCGCGGACACAATCCGCCGCCGTCACGCGTCTCGAGGAGACGACCCGCACGCGGCGCGAACCGGCGACGTCGAGGACATCGGGGCCTCCCGTCGTGCTGGTCGTCGGCACGCTCGACACCAAGGGTGCGGAGCTGCGCTTCATCCGCGACATCATCGCGGGCAGCGGTCTGCGCACTCGGCTGGTCGACGTCTCGACCAGTGGCAAGGCGGCGAGCTGCGATGTCACCGCGCAAGAGATCGCGTTGAACCATGGCCGCGGCGGCGCGAGCGTGTTCGGCGCCGATCGCGGCGCCTCGGTGACGGCGATGGCGGAGGCGTTCGAGCGATGGCTGCGCCGCCAGGGCAATGTCGCCGGCATCATCTCCGCTGGCGGGTCAGGTGGCGCGTCGCTGGTCGCCCCAGGCATGCGGGCGCTTCCGGTCGGCGTGCCGAAACTCATCATCTCCTCGGTCGCCTCCGGTGACGTCGGTCCCTATGTCGGCCCCGCCGATATCACCATGATGTATTCGGTGACCGACGTTCAGGGCCTCAACTCGATCTCACGCACGGTGCTCGGCAACGGCGCCCATGCCGTGGTCGGCATGGTCAAGGCGCGGCTCGAGGAGCAGGCCGGCAAGCCGCGCGATACCGGCGCTCACCTTCCCGCCATCGGCATCACCATGTTCGGCGTCACCACGCCGGCCGTGCAGAAGATCGCAGCTGACCTCCGTGAGGATTTCGAGTGCCTCGTGTTCCATGCCACCGGCGTCGGCGGCCGCTCGATGGAGAAGCTGGTCGAGTCCGGCCAGCTCGCCGGCGTCATCGATCTCACCACGACCGAGGTCTGCGACCTGCTGATGGGCGGCGTGTTCCCGGCGACCGACGATCGCTTCGGCGCCATCATCCGGAGCCGCGTGCCCTATGTCGGCTCGGTCGGCGCGCTTGATATGGTGAATTTCGGCGCGCCCGACTCCATTCCGGAGCGCTACCGGCAGCGCAAATTCCATGTCCACAATCCGCAGGTCACCTTGATGCGGACCACGCCGGAAGAGAACGAGCGCATGGGCCGCTGGATCGGCGAGCGCCTCAACCAGATGGACGGGCCGGTGCGTTTCTTTCTGGCCGAAGGCGGCGTCTCCGCGCTCGATGCGCCCGGCCAGCCGTTCTGGGACCCCGATGCCGACGCCGCGTTGTTTCGCGCGCTGGAACGCACCGTGCGCCAGACCGGCAACCGGCAGATCATCCACATCAAGCGCAACATCAACGATCCCGAGTTCACCGCCGCCATCGTCAGCGCGTTCCGTCCGCTGCTCGGACGCGCCGGTGGCCGGCGGAGAGTGGCGAGGTGACCCATGCCCAGGTTTGAACGCGCGGCGCTGTTGAAGAAGTTTCACGCCATGATCGCACGCGGCGAGCCGATCGTCGGCGGCGGCGCCGGCACAGGCCTGTCGGCAAAATGCGAGGAGGTCGGCGGCGTCGACCTGATCGTGATCTACAATTCCGGCCGCTACCGCATGGCCGGGCGCGGCTCGCTCGCCGGGCTGATGCCGTATGGCGATGCCAACGCCATCGTCGTCGAGATGGCCGGCGAGGTGCTGCCGGTCGTGACGAGGACGCCGGTGCTCGCCGGCGTCAACGGTACCGATCCGTTCCGTGACATGGATCTATTCCTCGACCAGCTCAAGGCGCTCGGCTTCTCCGGCGTGCAGAACTTCCCGACCGTCGGCCTGATCGACGGCACCTTCCGCGCCAATCTCGAAGAGACCGGGATGTCCTACGCGCTCGAGATCGACATGATCGCGAAGGCGCATGACAAGAACATGCTGACTACGCCCTATGTATTCAGCGAGCAGGAAGCGACCGCGATGGCGATCGCGGGCGCCGACATCATCGTCTGCCATATGGGGCTGACCACGGGCGGGACGATCGGCGCGCAGACTGCGCCAAAGCTTGCCGACTGCCCCGCCCGGATCGAAGCCTGGGCCGAGGCCGCGCTCAGCGTCAATTCGAACATCATCGTGCTCGCGCATGGCGGCCCGATCGCGGACCCCGAAGATGCCGATTTCATCATGAAGCAGACCCGCAATTGCCACGGCTTCTACGGCGCCTCCTCGATGGAGCGCTTGCCGGTCGAGCGGGCGCTGACGGATCAGGTTCGCAAGTTCAAGGCGATCGGCGCGCGCTAACGCGCCGTGACCAAGGGAGGAAGAGATGTCGGGGATGCTGGTCGGTGAATTGATCCTCTGGCTCATCGTCGCAATCGTCGCGATCGTCATCGTCGTCTATGTGGTGAACTGGCTCTACCACCGCTCATCGAAGGAAACCTCCTTCGTCCGGACCGGTTTCCTCGGCGAACGTGTGGTGATCAATGGCGGCGCCTTCGTGCTGCCGTTCATCCACGACTACACGCCTGTCAACATGAACGTGCTGCCGATGGGGATCGTGCGCTCCAGGCAGGATGCCGTCATTACCCGCGACCGCATGCGCGTCGACATCGAGGCCGATTTCTACGTCCGGGTGCAGGCGACCCGCGAAGCCGTCTCGATCGCCGCCGCCACGCTCGGCCGCCGCACCATGGAACCCGAACAGCTGCACACCCTGCTCTCCGGCAAGTTCATCTCCGCGATCCGCTCGGTTGCGTCAGAGATGACGATGGAGCAGATGCACGAGCAGCGCGGCGACTATGTCGCCCGCGTCAAGGCCAATGCCGCGGAAGCGCTGGCGCAAAACGGCCTCGAGCTCGAGTCGGTCGCGATCACCGATCTCGACCAGACCGACCTCGAATATTTCAACCCCTCGAACCGCTTCGACGCCGAAGGCCTCACCCGCCTGATGGAGGACATCGAGGCCAAGCGCAAGCTGCGCAACGACATCGAGCAGGACTCGATGATCAAGATCCGTTCCCGCAACCTGGAGGCCGAGCGGCAGGCGCTGGACATCGAGCGCGAGAGCGAGACCGCCCGCCTCGAGCAGGAACGCGACATCGAGATGCGCCGCGCCCTGCAGCGCACCGAGGTCGCGCGTGAGCGCGCGCTGCGCGAGACCGAGGCCGAGCAGGCCCAGATCACCGCGCGCGAAGCCATCG
Source organism: Bradyrhizobium sp. USDA 3240 (assembly GCF_054063295.1). Taxonomy (NCBI): domain Bacteria; kingdom Pseudomonadati; phylum Pseudomonadota; class Alphaproteobacteria; order Hyphomicrobiales; family Nitrobacteraceae; genus Bradyrhizobium; species Bradyrhizobium sp. USDA 3240. The sequence goes on along the minus strand of NZ_JBSSGD010000002.1, from coordinate 6,299,996 downwards.
AAAAGGCGCGCATTGCCAACGAGCAGGCCATCACCGAAGCCCGGATCGCGTCCGAGCGCGAGACCCGGCACCGGGAGATCGAGCGCACCCGCGCGGTCGAAGAACGCGAATTGCTGGCGCGTGAGGAGATCGAGAAGGCCCGGATCGCCAATCAGCGCTCGGTCGACACCACACGTATCGCATCAGAGCGTGAGGTGCGCCAGCGCGAGATCGAGCGGATGCGTACCGTCGAGGAAGCCGAGATCGCCGCCCGAGAATCGATTGAAAAGGCCCGCATTCAGCAGGACCGTGTCGTCACCGACGCCCGCATTGCCAATGAGGAAGAGACCCGCCGGCGCGAGATCGAGCGCACCCGCGCGGTCGAGGAAGCCGAGATAGCGGCCCGCGAGGCCACCGAGAAGGCGCGCATCGCCCAGACCATGACGGTCAACGTCGAGCGCATCGCCTCCGACGAGCGGACCCGCGCGCTGGAGATCCAGCAGGTGCGAACCATCCAGGAAGCCGAGATCGAGGCGCAGAAGTCGGTCGAGGCCGCCCGGATCACCAGAGAGAAAACGCTGGCCGCCGAGCGCATCGCCGCCGACCACACCACCCGCAAGCTCGAGATCGAGCGCAACCAGGCGATCGAGATCGCCGGGATCACCGCGCGCGACGCCACCGAGGCGTCGCGGATCGCGCAGGAGGAGCACGTCCGGGCACTCGAGATCGCACGTACCCGCGCGATCGAGGAAGCCGACATCGCCTCGCGCGAATCGATCGAGGCGGCACGCATTTCGCAAGAGAAGTCGGTCGCCGCGCAGCGCATCCGTGCCGAACGCGAGACCCGCGCGCTCGAGATCGAGCGCACCGGAGCGATCGAGGCCGCCGAGCTGAAGCGCCGCGACGCGGTCGAACGGCAGCGGATCGATGTCGAGCTGGCACTGGAGAGCGAGCGGATCACCTCCTCCAGGACCCGCGAAGTGCTCAACATCGACCAGAAGCGAGCGATCGAGCTCGCCGACGAGGAGCGCGTGATCGCGCTCGCCGCCAAGCGCTCGGAGCGGATCGATGCCGACCGGCAGGTCAAGCAGGCCGAGATCACGGCCCGCAAGGAGGTCGAGACCACTGATGTGACCCGCGAGCAGGCACTGGAGGCGGCGCGGATCGAACGGCGCCGCTCGATCGAGCAGCTCGAAGTCGCCCGCAATCAATCGCTGCAGGAGGCCGAGATCGCGGCGCGTGAAGAGGTCGAGCGCGCCCGCATCGCCTCCGACCGCGGTCTCGACGAGGCGAGGGTCGGCCGCGAACGCGAGCTGCGCAAGCTCGAGGTCAACAGGGAGAAGGACGTCGAGACCGCCTTGATGGAGAAGGCGATCGCGCTGCACCAGAAGTCGCTGGAGGAATCCGCGGCGCGCGCCGCCGCCGAGGACGCCAGGGTCCACGCCACCGAGGCGGCCGAGCGTGTCGTCACCGCGCGCGAGAGCGAGATTGCCAAGCGGCGCAAGACCGTCGAGGTGCTGCTTGCCGAGAAGCAGGCCGAGGAAACCAGGATCGCGGCCGGCGCCGAACGGGTCCGTGCTACGGTCGAGGCCGAGGCGCAGCGCCTGCTCAACGAGGCCGAGAACGTGCTGACCGACCAGGCCCGCTACTCACTGTTCCGCCGCAAGCTGCTCGACCGGATCGAGGGCATCGTGCGCGAGAGCGTCAAGCCGATGGAGAAGATCGAGGGCATTCGGATCCTCCAGGTCGACGGGCTCAATGGCAATGGCAACGGCTCCGGCCGCAGCGCCACCGACGAGGTGATCGACTCGGCGCTGCGTTACCGGGTGCAGGCGCCGCTGATCGACTCGATCCTCTCCGACATCGGCGTCGAGGGCGGCAGCCTCGCCAAGATGCCCGGCCTGATCCGCGAGGCCCGAGACATGCAAGGCATCAAGGAGTCCGCACGCAAGAGCGGCGGCGACGCCAAACCGGCAGCGCCCGAGGGCGGCGGCGAGCCGCGCCCCGAACGCACGCCGCGCAAGAAGGACTGAGCTCGCAACATGGCACGGGTTTACGTCTCCACCGTCGTCAACGCCCGCAACGACCGGGTGTGGGCTCGCGTCCGCGATTTCAACGGGCTGCCGAACTGGCATCCCGCGATCGCGGAGAGCCGGATCGAGGGCGGCGAACCCTCCGACAAGATCGGCTGCGTCAGGGATTTCCGCCTGCGCAACGGCGATCGCATCCGCGAGAAGCTTCTTGGCCTGTCCGACTACGACATGTTCTGCACCTACTCGATCCTGGAATCGCCGATGGGCGTCGAGAACTACGTCGCGACGCTGCGGCTGACGCCGGTCACCGACGGCGACCAGACGTTCATGGAATGGACGGCCGAGTTCGACTGCGCGCCGGAGCGCGAGGCGGAGCTTGTCAACAATATCGGCGGCGGGGTGTTCCAGGGCGGGTTCGACGCGCTGAAGCGGGCGTTCGGGGGATAGGCCGTGCCGCACATCGTCAAAAGCACGATCCTGGATGCACCGACCGATACGGTGTGGGCCGTGCTGCGCGATTTCAACGGCCATGACCGCTGGCACCCGGCGGTCGCGACCAGCGGCATCGAGCGGGCGCAGCCGTCCGACAAGATCGGCTGTGTCAGGCGCTTCAAGCTGAAGGACGGCTCCGAGCTGCGCGAACAGTTGCTGGCGCTGTCCGACCTGGAGCAGAGCTTCAGCTACTGCCTGCTCGATACGCCAGTCCCGATGTTCAACTACGTAGCGCATGTTCGCCTGTTGCCGGTCACCGACGGCGACCGCACCTTCTGGCACTGGGAATCGCGCTTCGTGACGCGGACCGAAGACAGGGATCGCATCACGCAGATGGTTTCGGAAGACATCTACCAGGCCGGCTTCGACGCCATCCGCCGACATCTGAAGGAGGCCGCGTAAGCGGGGTAGGACATCATGCCAGTCACGGTGAAGACCTTCACCAGCACCCAAGACGCCGCGGCGGCGCTGTCGTCGGATCGCAGCGCGCGCTATCTCGGCGGCGGCACGTTGGTGATGCGAGCGCTGAACGAGGGCGACATCTCGATCTCGACCGTCGTGCGCGCCAGCGACCAGGCGCTGACAAGGATCGACGCGGCCGGCTCGCGCATCGTGCTCGGCGCCGGCGTCACCTTCGCGCGCATCCTGGCCGAGCGCGATCTCGGCTTCCTGCACGCCCCTGCACGCTCGATCGGTGGACCGGCGGTGCGCAACATGGGCACGGTCGGCGGCAATCTGTTCGCGCCGGTGCCGTACGGCGACTTCACGGTCGCGATGCTCGCGCTCGACGCCGTCGTGTCGGTGCAGGGGGGGCTCGGCGGCCGCGAGATCGCAATCGAGGAATTTTTGCAATCGCGCGACCGGCAGGCCGGCACGCTGGTGCTCGCGATCTCCTTTGCCAAGCCCGGCAGCGCTGAGGCCTTCCGCTACCGCAAGATCGCGCGGATCAAGCCCAAGGGCGGCGCAGTGATCACGCTCGCTGCCCATCTACCGGTCAACGGCAGCCGAATCGTCGGCGCCCGCGTCGCGCTCGGCTCGATGGCGCCGACGCCAATCCGCGCCCGCGCCGCCGAGCGCGCGCTGGAAGGCCGCGCGCTCGACGCCTCCGCGATCAGCGCAGCCGCCGCGGCAGCGGTCGAAGGAACTTCGCCCGGCGACAATGCGCTCGCCAGCGCCTGGTATCGTCGCGAGATCGTCGGCGTGCACCTCCGGCGCCTGTTGTCCGGTCAGGAATAGATCGTCATGACCAAGACCCCTCTGCAATTCCAGCATAACGGTCGTGACGTCGCGATCTTCGTCGACGGCGGCACCAACCTTCTGGTCGCGCTGCGCGAGCTGATCGGTGACATGACGCCGAAATTCGGCTGCGGCCAGGGTGGCTGCGGCACCTGCAGCGTGCTGATCGACGGCGAATTGCATCTCTCCTGTCTGACGCTTGCCGAAACGGTCGCCGGCCGTTCGGTCGAGACGCTCGACGGCATCAAGGACGGCCCCAATCTCCACCCGCTGCAACGCGCCTTCGCCGACAATTTCGCCGCGCAGTGCGGCTATTGCACGCCGGGCATGCTGATGGCCGCGAAAGCACTGCTCGACCGCAATCCGCAGCCGAGCCGCGCCGAGGTCGTCGAGGCGATCTCCGGCAATATCTGCCGCTGCACCGGCTATGAGCCGATCATCAACGCCGTGCTGGCAGCCGCATCCGGCGGCCGGGCCCGCGCGTAAGGAAACAGTGCCATGCTGGAATTGCGCAAGGACCTCTTCGCCGACGAGCGCGACGACAATCTGAAAGAAATCGGCAAGGGCACGCAGCGCCAGGACATGCTCGGCCATGTCACCGGCACCTCGCCCTATTTCGACGACCACAAGCTACAGGGCATGCTGCACCTGAAGGTGGTCCGCAGCGCCCACTCTCATGCACGACTGCGCCGCATCGATACCTCCGAAGCCGAGCGGTCGCAGGGCGTGCGGCGCGTGATCCGCGCCTCCGACGTGCCGCACAATTTGAACACGCTGCTCAGCCTGATCAATTTCGGCAAGGACGACGAGCCATCGCTCGCGGTCGACAAGGTGCGCTACAAGGGCGAGCCGATCGTCGCGATCGTCGCCGACAGCCCGCGCGAGGCCTTTGAGGCCATTGCCAAGGTGAAGATCGACTATGAGCCGCTGCCGGCGGTGTTCGATGTCGAGGATGCCCTGAAGCCCGGCGCGCCCGTGGTCAACGAGACCTATCCGAAGAACACCTTCACTTATCACGAGACCTATGATCGCCAGCAGTTGCGCTTCGGCGACGCCGACCGCGCGCTCGCCACGGCCGACCATGTGCTGGAGCAGCGCTACCAGATGTCACCGATCGAGCATGCGCCGACCGAAACCAACGGTTCGATCGCCGCGCCCGACACCAACGGCCGCTACATCGTCTACACCTCGACGCAGGCGCTGTTCTTCTCGGTCGACACCTGCGCCAAGATCCTCGATGTGCCCTCCAACACCTTCCACTTCATTGGCGGCACTGTCGGCGGCGGCTTCGGCGGCAAGGTCGATACCCTGACCGAGCCGCTCTGCATCCTCGGCGCGATGCTGACCGGGCGCCCGGTGCGCTACGTGTTCGGGCGCGAGGAGGAGATGCAATACGGCCCGCCGCGCGGCGCCGAGCGCATCTACATCAAGGACGGCGTGATGCGCGACGGCCGCGTCGTCGCCCGCAAGTTGCGGGCCTATTTCGACAGCGGCGCCTATACGCGGCTGTCGAGCTACGCGGCGGTGAAATGCGCCGCGCACCTGCCAGGCCCTTACACGATCCCGAACGTCCATGGCGACGTCTACTGCGTCTTCACCAACCGCACGCCCGCGACGGCGATGCGCGGCTTCGGCGTCACGGCGATGGATTTCGCCATCGAATGCCAGATGGACAAGCTCGCCCATCTCGTCGGCATGGACCCGATGGAGTTCCGGATTCTCAATGCGTATCGCGACGGCGACATGAAGGCGCACCGCCGCGAGGCCAAGAACACCGCGCTGATCGAATGCGTGCAGGTCGCCGCGGAGAAGGCGAAATGGCCGCTCCGCGAGGAGTTCAAGCGGATGTCGTCGCGCAAGGATGGTGGCGGGATCCGCGCCGCCGTGACGCTGACGCCGCGGGAATCGCATGCACCGGTGGCCGCACCGGCCCAGCAGCGCACGACGTATGACCGCGCGCCGGCCGCGACCCGCGAGCCGCCTCCGCCGCCTCCCTCACCGCCAACATCACCTCCGCCACCGCGGCCGAGCGCGCCGTCGCACGGCGCCACCCGCTTCTCTTCCGTCTTCGGCACCAGGAGGCGCTGACCATGACAAGGCACCGCGGACGCGGCATCGCGTCGGTCAACTATCCCATCGGCATGAATCTCGGCGGCGATCCGAGCCAGGCGTTGGTGCATTCCAACCCGAGCGGCAAGTTCACCGTGGCACTGTCCTCGATCGATCTCGGTCAGGGCATGAAGTCGGTGACGCGGCAGATCTGCGCCGAGACGCTCGGCGTGCCGGTCGAGGACGTCTATGTCGACACTGCTGATTCCGACACCGGCCCGCACTGCATGGGCTCGTTCGCCTCGCGCGGCACCCATCGCGTCGGCAACGCCGTGATGGCGGCGGCGCGGGAAGCGCGCGGCGTGATGATGGAGGCCGCCGCCGAGGAGCTGGAGGTGAACGCCGCCGATCTCGAGACCGATGGCCGCGGAAATATCCACGTCAAGGGCGCACCGCACCGCTCGATCTCGACCAAGGACGTCGCGATCGCCGCACAGTTCAAGCAGGGCAAGACGATCTCCGGCCGTGGCATCTTCCTGGTGCCGCTGTCCGACGTCGATCCTGAAACGGGCGAGATGTCGCCGGCGACATGTTATGCGCATGCCTGCCTCGTCGCCGAGGTCGAGGTCGACGACGAGACCGGCGAGGTCGACATGGTCCGGATGGACTCGGCCTATGAGCTCGGCCGCGCACTCAATCCGCGGCTGGTCGAGCAGCAGCTGGTCGGCGGCGCCTGGATGGGCGTCAGCCACGCGCTCTACGAGACGCCGGAGCCCTATTATCCGGAGCCAGTGCATGGCCCGCGCGATTTCGTCGAATATCTGATGCCGGGTCCCGGCGACATCTGCCCGCACGACATCGCGGTGCTGGAACGCCCGGCACCCGACGGCCCGTTCGGCGCCAAGGGACCGGGCGAGATGTGCGCCAATCCGGTACTGCCTGCCGTCGCGAACGCGATCTTCAATGCGGTCGGCGTCCGGATCGACGATCTGCCGATCACGCCGGAGAAGGTGCTGCGCGCGATTCGGGCGCAGGGCGGCGCGCGGCCGCAACCGCGGCGCTGAGGTCACTTCATGCCGGTCCGCAGCAACATCGTCGGCATCGACAGCCCCGAGGCGCTGGAGAAAGCGCTGCGCGCCGCCTATTACCTCGCCGACGACGGCATCGCGACGGCGTCCTATCTCTCGCTCGCGCTCGGCAAGCCCCTGCTGCTGGAGGGCGCGCCGGGTGTCGGCAAAACCGAGGCGGCGAAGGCGATCGCCGCCGTGCTCGGCCGGCGGCTGATCCGCCTGCAATGCTATGAAGGCATCGACGCATCGGCCGCGCTGTACGAGTGGAACTATCCGCGCCAGATGCTGGCGATCCGGCAAGCCGGCGAAGAGAGCATCGACATCTACGGCGAGTCGTTCCTGATCGAGCGCCCGATGCTGGCGGCGCTGCGCGCGCCCGACGCGACTGTGCTGCTGATCGACGAAATCGACCGCGCTGACCAGGAGTTTGAGGCGTTCCTGCTCGAATTCCTCTCCGACTTCCAGATCTCGATCCCCGAGCGCGGCACGATCCGCGCCGCCGAACATCCCGTGGTCGTGCTGACCTCAAACCGCACGCGCGACCTGCACGAGGCGCTGCGGCGGCGCTGCGTCTATCACTGGATCGACTATCCCAACGCCGAGCGCGAGGCCCGCATCGTGATGATGCGCGCCTCCAGCGTCGCCGAGGCGACCGCCCGCGCCGTCGTCGCGGCGGTGGGCCGGCTGCGCCGCGAGCCGCTGAGCAAGGCGCCGGGCATTGCCGAGGCGGTCGACTGGGCCGAGGCCGCGACCCTGCTCAACAAGGGCGGCGCGCGCTGGCCTGATGCCTTCAGGCGCTCGATCGGCGTCGCGCTGAAGGACGAGGAGGACCTGCATTTCATCTCACCCCGGCTCGATGCGATCATTGCGGAGGCAGCCGCGTGAGCGACGATCTCAAGCTGCCCCGCGCCGCGCAGGTCTTCGTCACCTTTGTCGCGCTGCTGCGTGCCAACGGCTTCCTGGTCGCGCCGGAGCAGACGACGAGCTTCCTCGCCGCGATCGAACTGCTCGGACCGCGTAGCCTGGAGCACATCCGCCGGGCCGGGCTCGCGACGCTGGCGCCGCCGCCGGAGCGCCGCGCGACCTATGACCGGCTGTTCGACATCCATTTCCGGGGCGCTGATGCCATCGAGCAGGCCGAGGGCGAAGACGAGGAGACCGTCCGCCTGCAGGAGCAAGGCCGCGGCGAGGACGAGCCGCCACTCGCCGACGAGGCCAATGAATCCGGCCTCGCCGCGGCGCGCGCCGAGGCGCTGGTCGAGCGCCGCTTTGCCCAGATCACAACCAGCGATCCGCTGCGCCGGTTGGCGCGCGAGGCGGCAAAACGGCTGCCGCGGCGCCGCGGCCACCGACGACGGCGTGCGCGCAGCGGCCCATTCGCCGACCTGCGTCGTACCTTACGCGACAGCGTGCGCAATGACGGCGAGGTGCTGCGGCTCGGACGGATGCGCCGCCGCCAGCGTCCGCGCAAGATCCTGTTCCTGATCGACGTCTCCGGCTCGATGAAGGCGCGCACCGAGGAGAACATGCGACTGGCGCATGTGCTGGTGCAGGCGGCCGGCAATGTGGAGGTGTTCACCTTCGGCACAAGGCTGACCCGCGTCACGCCGGCGCTGCGGCTGAAGCGACGCGAGCAGGCGCTGAACGCGGCCTCCTTCCTGGTCAGCGACTGGGACGGCGGCACCCGCATCGGCGACGCGCTGCAGGCGTTTCTTGCTGTGCCTCGGTTCGGTGGATATGCCCGCGGCGCCGCGGTCGTGATCGTCTCCGACGGCCTCGAACGCGGCGATCCGGCCGCGCTACGCGATGCCGTCGCAAAACTGTCGCGCCGGGCCTGGCGGGTGAGCTGGCTGACGCCGCTGGCGACCTCGCCCGGCTTCAAGCCGCAAACCGAGGCGCTGATCGCGATCCAGCGCTTCGTCGATGATCTCGTGGACGGCGGATCGAGCGCGGCAGTCGTCGCTCATCTGCTGTCGCTTGCAACAAGGAGAGCTGCGTGACCGGTATTGTCGACGGGCATCATCACATCTGGCGTCAGGCCGATCTCGCCTGGCTGTCCGGCCCGATGCAGCCGCGTATCTTCGGCCCCTACGAGCCTATCCGCCGCGACTATCCGATCGAGGAATATCTCGACGACCTCAAGGGCACCGGCGTTACCCGCTCGGTCTATGTCCAGACCAACTGGCCGAACGGTCAATTCGAGGACGAGGCGGCCTGGGTGCAGCAGACCGCTGACCAGCACGGCTGGCCGCACGCCCTCGTCGCCTATGCCGACTTCTCCGTCGACGACGTCCGTCCGCAGCTCGATCGGCTGAAGCGTTATCCGCTGGTGCGCGGCGTGCGCATGCAGCTGCACTGGCACGAAAACCCGCTCTGTCGCTTCGCGGCCCGTCCCGATCTCTGCACCGATCCGGTCATCCGGCGCAATGTCGGCCATCTCGCCGATTACGGCTGGAGCTTCGACCTGCAGGTGTTCGCGCCGCAGATGGCCGATGCCGCCGGTCTCGCCGCAGCCTGCCCCGACGTGACCTTCATCCTGCAACACGCTGGCATGCTGGAGGATCTGTCGCCGCAGGGCCGCGCTGGCTGGCGCGCCGGCATGGCGCGGCTCGCGCAGTGCCCCAACGTCGTGTCCAAGCTGTCCGGGCTCGGTACCTTCATCCATCGCAACGATGCCGCGCATATCGCCGGCGTCGTGATCGACACCGTCGCGATCTTCGGCGCCGCCCGCTGCCTGTTCGGCTCGAACTTTCCGATCGAGAAGCTGTGGACCAGCTACCGAGATCTCATCGACGCCTTCAAGGCAGCCGCCGAGCGGCTCAGCCGCGAGCAGCGCGAGGCGATCTTCAGCACGACGGCGGCGCGGGTCTATCGGCTCGGGCCATAACAGCGCCGCGAGCACGGACACAACGACGAACACGAATTGGGAGGGAGAAAGATGCCGTTGGAGATCAAGATCCTGGACTATGGCGATATCGAGCTGGAATCGAGCTTCCTCGTGCTCGGGCACAATTGCGGCCGCACCCGCCGCGTGCTGACGCTCGGTTTCCTGATCCTCGGCGGCCCCTACCCCGTGCTGGTTGATACCGGCTACCGATCCAACCAGATCATGGAGACGCTCGGCATGCGCGGTCTCCAGTTCCACGAGAACATGATCGAGAACCAGCTCGCCCGTCACGGCGTGCGGATGGGCGACGTCCGCTTCGTCTGCCACACCCATCTGCATATCGACCATGCCGGCAAGGACGATCTATTCCCGATGAACACGACCGTCGTGGTCAACCGCAAGGAGCTGGAATATTCCGTCTCCGGCCTGATGCACCCGCAATATCCCGCACCCGACATCAAGCATTTGATCGACCGCCTGCACACCAAGAGCGCGCTGCGTTTCCTCGACCTCGAAATCACCGGTCCGGTCGAGCTGATGCCCGGCGTCTATTGCGATGCCGCCAACGCTCATACCGAGGGCTCGATGAACATCCACGTCCACACCGCCGACGGCATCGCCACGATCTGCGGCGACGTGATCTATGATTTCAACGACCAGATCGTCACTCCCTTCAACGAGATCCAGGACGCCGAGCCGCGCACCACTGGCAACCATGGGACCAGCAAGCGCGCCGAGAAGGCCGCGATCAAGAAGCTGCTGTCGAGCTCGCGCTATCTGCTGCCGGTGCACGATCGCCCGGCGAAGATCGAGGGCGGCATGGTGGTCGGCCGCCTGCACGACCAGGTGCCCGGGCCCGTCCTGCAAAGCCTGCCGCAACGCAGCTGGTTTCCAGCGTAACAGCGAGGACGGATGCGATGACGCATGTCACGCTACGCGCGGAGTTCGAAGACCTGATCGATCCGTATGCACCGGTCGGCCAGGTCGGCACCGGCTTCGATTTCACGGAGGGACCGATCTGGCATCCGGTCGATCACTTCCTGCTGTTCTCCGACATGCCCGGCGACGTACGACGGCGGTGGGATGCGCGGCGCGGCGTGGTCGAGATCAAGCGTCCGTCGAACAAATGCAACGGCATGACCTATGATGCCGATCTCAACCTGATTGTCTGCGAGCATGCGACCTCTTCGCTGATCCGCGAGCGGCCCGACGGGCGACGCGAGGTGCTGGCCTCGCATTATGAGAACCAGGAGCTCAACAGTCCGAACGACGTCTGCGTCCATTCCTCCGGCGCGATCTATTTCTCCGACCCCTGGTATGGCCGGATGCCGGTCTATGGCGTCGAGCGGCCGCGCCAGCTCGGCTTCCAGGGCGTCTATCGCGTGCCGCCCGGCGGCGGCGCGCCGAAACTGCTGGTCGACCGCTATCTGTTCGAGCAGCCGAACGGACTATGCTTCTCGCCCGACGAGCGCATCCTCTATGTCAACGACACCGTGCAGGCGCTGATCCGCGCCTTCGACGTCAGCGCCGACGGCTCGCTCGGCAATCCGCGCGTGTTCGCCTCCGGCATCCGCTCCGAGCTCGAGCCGGGCCTGCCCGACGGCATGAAGTGCGACCAGCGCGGCAATGTCTGGGTCACCGCGCCGGGCGGCGTTTGGGTCTATTCACCCGCTGGCGACCTGCTCGGCAAGGTCCGCCTGCCCGAGCTCGTCGCCAACCTCGCCTGGGGCGGTGCCGATTTCCGCACGCTCTATCTGACCGCGACCCACTCGGTCTACGCGATCCCGGCCAAGGTCGGGCCGCGCCATGAACCCTATATGAGCGGCAAGCGTGGCGCGACGAATGCCGCATCGTCCGCACCTGCACCCAATCTCGCCGCCGGCGAGATGCAGATCGATCCGCAGCGCTGCGCGATGATCATCCAGGACATGCAGAACGACGTTATCATGGACGGCGGCGCGTTCGCCGAGTCCGGTGCGCCTGCGCACGCGCGACAGCAGCATGTCGTCGAGAATGTCCGCCGCGTCGCCGAGGCCGCACGGGCACGCGGCGTCGCCATCATCCATGTCTGGTTCGTGGTCGAGCCGGGCGCGCCGGGCGTGACACTGAACGCGCCGCTGTTCGAAGGGCTGGTCGACAGCAAGGCAATGGTGCGCGGCAGCTGGGGCGCGGCGCCGGTCTCCGGTCTCGAACCGCGTCCGGGCGACTTCGTGGTCGAGAAGATGCGGATGAGCGCCTGGGAAGGCACGCGGCTCGAGACCATCCTGAAAGCAACCGGCCGCGACATGATCATCAACACCGGGGCCTGGACCAACATGTCGGTCGAGCACACCGCGCGCACCGGCGCCGACAAGGGCTATTTCATGATCGTGCCGGAGGATTGCTGCTCGACCATGAATGCCGACTGGCACAGCGCCGCGATCAATTTTGCCCTGCAGAACGTCTCCGTCGTGACCAACGCCGACACCGTCATCAAGGCGCTCGGCTGAGAGGCGGACACATTGCCAAAGCTGCTTCACGTCGCCTGCTCTCCCCGCGCCGATTCGGAATCGGCAGCCGGCGCGCGCGTCTTTCTCGATCGCTTCCGCGAGATGCGGCCGGATTGGGAAATCGACGCGATGAATCTCTGGCGCGAGCCGTTGCCGGAGTTCGAGGGCTATCTGCTCGAGGCAAAATACGCCCGGATCGGCGGCAAGACCTTCACCAATTCGCAACACGACGCCTTTGCGATGGCGGAGCGGCTGGCGCTGCGGCTGTCGCTGGCCGACCGCGTACTGATCTCGACGCCGATGTGGAATTTTTCCATTCCCTACAAGCTCAAGCAGTGGCTCGACGTCATCATCCAGCCCGGCCTGACCTTCCGCTTTGATTCGGCGTTAGGCTATCTGCCGCTGCTCAAGGACCGCCCGACGGTCGTGATCGTCGCCAGCGGCAGCGACTTCGTCACCGGCATGAACCGCGGCCGCATCGACATGGCAACGCCCTATCTGCGCGAAGCGCTGCGCTTCATCGGCATCAGCGACGTCCGCTTCGTGCCGATCGGTCCGACCACCGGACCTGCGGAGCCGATCCATGCCGCCCGCGAGGCCGCGCACCACCGGCTCGCGGAGATGGCGGGGCGGTTTTGACCTGCTCTCACCACATCGTCGTCCCTGCGAAAGCCAGGACCCATAACCACCGCATTTGATTGTGAATGAGATCGTGGCCCCAGCGCGGGGTAATGGGTCCTGGCCTTCGCCAGGACGACGGCGAGTGTGTGAACGGAGTCGTGAGCCGTGTGTCCGCATTCTCGCGACAGCGCTAACCCACCCTAGGCTTCCGTCGACGGAAACACGAGCCTGCACAACAGTCCGGGCGCGTTGTCGCGCAATTCGATGCGCGCGCCGTGCAGGCTCGCGACCGCCGCGACCAAGCTGAGGCCGAGGCCGTTGCCTGGCGTGTAGCGGCTTTGCTCGAGCCGGTAGAAGCGCTTGAAGACGCGATCGTGCTGCTCGGCCGGAATGCCGGGGCCGTCATCGGCAACTGAAATCACCGCTTCACCCTCGTCGTTGTCGCAGGTCACGGTCACCCGTCCGCCCGGACGGCCGTGCTTGATGGCGTTGTCGACGAGATTGGCGATGGCGTCGAACAGGAGGTCGCGATCGCCGGTGACCAATACCGCCGGATCGCCCGCTAGATCGAGATGGGTGGTGACCTCCTCGGCGGCGGCGTCGTAGAGCTCGACCACCTCGCCGGCGATCTCGACCAGATTGACGGTACGGAACGCGCCCTTGCGCGCCCGCGTCTCGATCTCGGAGATCCGCGTGATCGATGCGAACATCCCGAGCACTGCGTCGAGATCGGCGATGGTGTCGCCGATCAGCGCCGCATCGCCCTCCCCGTTGCGCGGGGCGTGATAGGCCTTCTCGAGCCGGCCGCGCATCCGGGTCAGCGGAGTGCGCAGGTCGTGCGCGATATTCTCGCTGACCTGCTTGACGTCGCCCATCAGGGTCTGGATCCGGTCCAGCATCAGATTGAGATTCTCGGCGACGCGATCCCATTCGTCATGACTGCCATGGAGCGGGATGCGCTGGTCGAGGCCGGAGAGCATGATGGCGCGGCTGGTCGCATTGATCGACTCGATCCGGCCGACCGTTCGCCGTGTGACCCCGATGCTGGCGGCAGCCGCAAGGCCGATGATCAGCACGACGACCGCGATGCCCGCGGCCCTGATCTGCGCCATGAAGCCGTCGAGATCGCTGATGTCGCGGCCGACCAGCAACCGATCGCCGCCTGGTAGGGTCTTCGTCACGGCGCGCACGAGCGCGGCTTCCGAAGGCAGCGCTGGCAGCGAGGTTCGAAATTTCGTCCATCCATCTCCAATGGTATCTGCCGGCCATTGCGTGAGATTTCCCGCGAGCACGACGGATCCGGGGCCGACCAGCAGATAAACCTGATCGGCGAGACCCTTGTTCGCGACGCGTTGCGCGATCAACGCGATCAGGCCATCGCGGCCGGATCGCGCATAGGCATCGTCGAGGTTTGCCTGCTCGGTCATGATTGCGCGGTCGGACCTGTCGCGCACATAGGACAGTGTCGACCAGTAGACATAGGCGAAGATCACGGACACGATGAGGCCGAACGTACCGATGGCGATCAACGCCAGGCGAAACGTCGACGACCTGAGGGTCTTAGCCAGGAGCACGGAGGCAGTACCCGATGCCGCGGATCGTGTGGATCAGCGGATAGGCTTGCTGGTCGTCGACCTTGCGGCGCACCCGGCCGACATAGACGTCGATGATGTTGGTCGAGGGATCGAAGTGCAGATCCCACACGTGCTGCAGCAGCATGGCGCGCGACACCACGCGGCCTTCGTTGCGCACGAGGTATTCGAGCAGCTGAAATTCCTTCGGCAGCAGCGGAATCTTGCGGCCGCGGCGGCTTGCCGTCCGCGCGATCAGATCGACCGCGAGATCGCCGACCCGCAGGATGGTCTCCTTGGCAACGGTCTCGCTGCGGCGGCCGAGCGCCTCCAGCCGCGCCAGCAGTTCGACAAAGGAAAACGGCTTGACCAGATAGTCGTCGCCGCCGGCGCGCAGGCCGCGCACGCGATCATCGACCTCGCCGAGCGCGCTGATGATCAGGAACGGCACCGCGATGCCGTCGTCGCGCATCTGGCGCATCACCGTGATGCCGTCGATGTCGGGCAGCATGCGATCGATCGTGATCACGGCATAGTCCCGCGACGCCCCCTGGCTCAGCGCCTCGCGGCCGTTCGCAGCCAGATCCACGTCATAGCCGCTGGTGGTCAGCTCCTCGACCAGCTGACCGGCGGTCTCCGGATCGTCCTCGACGACGAGAATGCGGCGGTGAGCTCCGGTCATGTTCTTGAACTCTCCGAGTTGTCCTGAACTCCCCGAGTTCTCAAACTCTCCGAGTGCCCCGCAACGGTCGCCGCCAGACTATCCCATTCCGGGGCTGGATGGAACGCCTGGCGACGGCCGCGACAACGGTGCGGTTCGTTGGGCGATCACCAATAGTCCCCGCACACATTGACCCATTGCAGCCCGTACGACGTCCATACCCTGCGGTAGCAGCCGTCATAGTAATCGGCATAGACGCCAGGCCCGCCGAAGAAGGCGAAGCGATGGAAGCGGTGATGGTGGTGGAAGAAGCCGCCATGATGGAAGAAGTGCGAGCCGTGGAATCCGGCGCCGGCGAATCGCGGGCCGAACGCCGGTGCGCCGACGAAGCGCGCGCTGCCAAAATGCCCACCGGCAAAATGTCCGCCGCCGCCCATGGCGGCGAAGGCCATACCTCCACCGCGCATGCCGCCGCCGAAACCACCGCCATGCATTCCGCCGCCAAATCCGCCACCGTGCATGCCGCCGCCCATGGCGCCACCAAAACCGCCGCCATGGCCGCCGCCGAAGCCACCGCCACCGCCGCCACCTCTGGCGAAGGCTACGGGTGCAAGCGCAACACTGATGGCGAGCGTCGCCGCCGTGAGAACCGTGAAGAGCCTGTTCGTCATGAAATCCTCCCTGATTGGGACCGCAGCGAACCTCGTGTCGCCGCATGCAGAGCATGATCAGAAGACGCAAGCGTGAGGCCGACTTCAACTGACAAATGCGCCAGATTCTGACGCCGGATTTAGGATTGGCGAACGCGCCGGCACATACAGCAAATGGCTGGATCACGGGCCGCGACTGCGTTGGCCGGGATCGACGGACATTTGGCTGGAATCAGCGGGTGGCGCGCGTTGAATCGATCCGCCGGGTTTCTTAATCCTGCGCCCATCCAAGGAGCGACGTCGTCGCGGCGGGATCGCGGATCTGGTTCACAATTTGTCGATCACCGGGTCTCCCCGTCGCGCCGGCCGTAACCCACCTGCGATGCAATCGTCTTTGACCCCGGCTCCTCTCAGCGCCGGGACGCCGATTGCTGACCTCAGCAAGGAGCTTTCGATGAGCGACGAGATCAAGAGACCGTTTCTGACCCACGCCTCCGGCGCGCCCGTTGCCGACAATGTGAACATCATGACCGCGGGTCCGCGCGGGCCGGCGCTTTTGCAGGATGTCTGGTTGATCGAAAAGCTGGCGCACTTTCACCGTGAAGTGATCCCGGAGCGCCGGATGCACGCCAAGGGCGCCGGCGCGCACGGCACCTTCACCGTCACCCACGACATCACGCGCTACACCAAGGCCAGCATCTTCTCGAAAACCGGCAAGCAGACGCCGATGTTCGCGCGGTTCTCGACCGTTGCCGGCGAGCGCGGCGCGGCGGACGCCGAGCGCGACATCCGCGGCTTCGCGCTGAAATTCTACACCGATGAAGGCAATTGGGACGTGGTGGGCAACAACACGCCGGTGTTCTTCTTCCGCGATCCCCTGCGCTTCATCGACCTCAACCATGCGATCAAGCGGCATCCGCGCACCGGCGTGCGCGACCCCGACATGAACTGGGATTTCTGGACGCTGCTGCCGGAAGCGCTGCACAAGGTCACCATCGTCATGAGCGAGCGCGGTATCCCGAAGAGCTTCCGGCATCAGCACGGTTTCGGCAGCCACACCTACAGCATGATCAACGCCAACAACGAGCGGGTCTGGGTGAAATTCCACTTCCGCACCCGCCAGGGTGTCCAGAACCTGACCGACGCCGAGGCCGAGGCACTGGTCGGCAAGGACCGCGAAAGCCACCAGCGCGACCTGTTCAACAGCATCGAGCGCGGCGACTTCCCACGCTGGACGCTGTTCATCCAGGTGATGACGGACGCGCAGGCCAACGCATTCAAGTTCAACCCGTTCGATCTGACCAAGGTGTGGCCGAAGGCGGATTATCCCCTGATCGAGGTCGGGTATTTCGAGCTCAACCGCAACCCGGAGAACTTCTTCGCCGAGGTCGAGCAGGCGGCGTTCACGCCGGCCAATGTCGTGCCCGGCATCGGCTATTCGCCGGACAGGATGCTGCAGGCCCGCCTGTTCTCCTATGGCGACGCGCAACGCTACCGGCTCGGCGTCAACCACCACCAGATCCCGGTCAACGCGCCAAAATGCCCGTTTCACAGTTATCACCGCGACGGCGCGATGCGCACCGACGGCAATCTGGGCGCGACATTGACCTATTGGCCGAACAGCCATGGCGAGTGGACCGACCAGCCGCAGCTGAACGAGCCGCCGCTTGAGATTGTCGGCGCCGCGGCACATTGGGATCACCGCGTGGACGACGATCACTGGCAACAGCCGGGGGATCTATTCCGCAAGATGAATGCTGGACAAAAGCAGGCGCTGTTCGACAACACCGCCCGCCAGGTAGGTCAGGCGTCGAAGCACGTCCAGGAACGGCACGTCGCGAACTGCAGCAAGGCCGATCCGACCTACGGCAAGGGTGTCGCGGATGCGCTGGCGCGGCTTGCCGACGGCAAGCTGTAGCCAGGACGGCCCCTTCCGCCCCGTCATCCTGAGGTGCCCGCGGAGCGGGCCTCGAAGGATGAATCAGCCAGAGATGGGGCCGTGCATCCTTCGAGGCTCGCAAGAGTTCGCACCTCAGGATGACGGGTCAGCTCGGGCGACTCGGCGAGACGCGTCACGCGGTCGATTTGAAACAGGGCGGCGAGCTCGGCTCGCCGCCTCTTTGCCGCTGCCTAGGTCGGCTTGCCGCGTCCGCTCTTCTCGGCTGCGCGGCGCAGGGCCTCGGCGAGCGCGCCGCCGCCGGACTGCTCCTGCGGCTTGCGCGGAGCCGACGACGTCATCTTGGCCGAACCGCGCGAGAAATCGCGTGACGGTCCGGCATTGTCCTTCTTCGGTCCGACCTCGTCGTCGAGCCGCAGGGTCAGCGCGATGCGCTTGCGCGCGACCTCGACATCCAGCACCTTGACCTTGACGATGTCACCCGGCTTCACCACCTCGCGCGGGTCCTTGATGAAATTCCGCGACATTGCCGAGATGTGCACCAGCCCATCCTGGTGCACGCCGATATCGACGAAAGCGCCGAAGGCGGCGACGTTGGTCACGGTGCCCTCGAGGATCATGCCCTGTTTGAGATCCTTGACCTCCTCGACGCCGTCCTTGAACACCGCCGCCTTGAACGCCGGACGCGGATCACGGCCGGGCTTCTCCAGTTCGCGCAGAATGTCGGTGACTGTCGGCAGACCGAAAGTGTCGTCGACGAAGGATTGCGGCCTCAGCCCGCGCACCACGTCGGCGTTCCCGATCAGCGCCTTGATGTCGCTCTTGGTCGCTTCGAGGATACGGCGCACCACCGGATAGGCTTCCGGATGCACGCCGGATGAATCAAGCGGGTCCTCGCCGTTGCTGATGCGCAGGAAGCCGGCGCATTGCTCGAACGCCTTCGGCCCGAGCCGCGGCACCTCCTTCAGTGCCTTGCGCGACTTGAACGGGCCGTTGGCGTCGCGGTGCTGCACGATGCTCTGCGCCAGCCCCGCGCCGATGCCCGACACCCGCGAAAGCAGCGGCACCGAGGCGGTGTTGGCATCGACGCCGACGGCGTTCACGCAGTCTTCCACCACTGCATCGAGCGAGCGCGCGAGCTTGGCCTCGCCGAGATCGTGCTGGTACTGGCCGACGCCGATCGCCTTCGGTTCGATCTTGACCAGCTCAGCCAGCGGATCCTGCAGGCGCCGCGCGATCGAGACCGCGCCGCGAATGGTGACGTCGAGGTCGGGCAATTCGCTCGAGGCGAAGGCGGAAGCCGAGTAGACCGACGCGCCGGCTTCGGAGACCACGATCTTGGTCATCTTGCGCTCGGGCAGCCGCTTCACGAGCTCGGCGGCGAGCTTGTCGGTCTCGCGCGAGGCGGTGCCGTTGCCGATGGCGATCAGCTCGATGCCATGCTCGATCGCGAGCTTGCCGAGAATGGCCAGCGCCTCGTCCCAGCGCCGTTGCGGCTCGTGCGGAAAGATTGCCGTATGCGCCACCACCTTGCCGGTGGCATCGATCACCGCGACCTTGACGCCGGTGCGATAGCCGGGGTCGAGCCCCATGGTGGCGCGCGGGCCGGCCGGCGCCGCCAACAGCAGGTCGCGCAGATTCGAGGCGAACACACGCACCGCCTCGGTCTCGGCCGCGGTCCACAGCCGCATCCGCAGGTCGATGTTGAGATGGATCTGGATCTTGGTGCGCCAGGCCCAGCGCACCGTCTCGCTCAGCCATTTGTCGCCCTTGCGGCCCTGGCTCGAGATCGCAAAGCGGTTCATGATCCTGAGCTCGTAGAGGCCGGGCACGCCGACCGCCGGCGCCTCGGCCTCCGGCTTGATCGCGAGGTCGAGGATCTCTTCCTTCTCGCCGCGGAACAGCGCCAGGATGCGGTGCGACGGCAGCTTCGGCAGCGGCTCGGAGAAATCGAAATAGTCCTTGAACTTCTCGCCTTCGGTCTTCTTGCCGGTGCGGACGGTCGAGGCCATGATGCCGTTCGACCACATCTCCTCGCGCAGCGCGCCGATCAGGTCGGCATCCTCGGCGAAGCGCTCGACCAGGATCGCGCGCGCGCCGTCCAGCGCCGCGGCGACGTCGGCGACCTGCTTCTCTGCATTGACGAAGGGCGCAGCGGCCTCGTTCGGATCGTTCTGCGGCTGCGTCAGCAGCATGTCGGCGAGCGGCTCGAGGCCGGCCTCCTTGGCGATCTCGGCCTTGGTGCGACGCTTCGGCTTGTACGGCAGATAGATGTCTTCCAAGCGGCCCTTGCTGTCGGCGGCCATGATCTGGGCTTCCAGCGCGGCGTCGAGCTTGCCCTGCTCGCGGATCGAGTTGAGCACCGCGGTGCGGCGCTCCTCGAGCTCGCGCAAATAGGTCAGCCGCTCTTCCAGCGTGCGGAGCTGGGCGTCATCGAGCGCGCCGGTGAGCTCCTTGCGGTATCGCGCAATGAACGGCACCGTGGCGCCGCCGTCGAGCAGCGTCACCGCCGCCTCGACCTGCTCGTCGCGAACGCCCAGCTCCTGCGCAATCTGATGATGGATCTTTGCCACGCCTGTCTCTCTCACCCCGTTGCGCCGCCAAATCACCGATGGCGCGGACGCCGCTTATGGACCATCCCGGAATGATTCATCAAGGCGCGCTGTGGATCAAATTTGGCGCGCCGCACGCTCTATTTCCGGGATGTTGGCCGCCCGCGGCTTGACAAATAGACCCGCGCCGCATTGCCGCCGAAAATCGCAGCTCTTGCCTCACTTGACAAATCAGCAAGCAGGCTCTCGGCGGCGGCGAACCAGTGCGCATAGCCGCCGGCGAGGTTGACGACGGGCCAATCGCTACCCCACAGCAGCCGCTGCGGCCCGAAGCATGCCAGTGCATGATCCACGGCCTCGCGCAAATCGGCGACCTGCCAGTTCGGCGCTGCTTCCGTCGCCAAGCCCGACAGCTTGCAGACGACGTTGGACCGCGCGGCAAGGCTTGCGATGTCGTCCTTCCATGCCGCGATGTCGCCGGTTGCGAGTTGCGGCTTGCCGAAATGGTCGAGCACGAATTGCAGGTCCGGATGGCCATCGACCACCTGAACGAGCCGCGGCAAATGGCGCGGCAATATCAGCGTGTCGAACACGAGGCCGTACTGCGCCATGGCCTCGAGCGGTGCGGCCAGTTCCGGCCGCAGCAGCCAGTCGTCGTCGGCAATGTCCTGCACCATCGGCCGCAGGCCAACCAGCAGTTCGCGCCCGGCGATCGCGTCGACCCGCGTCGCGGCGTCGTCAGCATCGAAGTCGATCCAGCCGACCACGCCGCGCACCAGCTCCGTGCCTTTGGCGACGTCAAGCATGAACGCCGTCTCCGCCTCGGTCGGCGCCGCCTGCACCAGGATCGTGCCTTCGATCCCGGCCGCGGCCAGATGCGGCATCAAATCGGGCAGGCCGAAGTCGCGGTAGATCGGCCCGCGTTCGGACGTCAGCCAGCCGTAATCGGCGCGCGCCAGGGTCCATACATGGTGGTGGGCATCGATCCGCATCATGCCGGCACCGGCGCGTGCTGGTCGAGCAGCCCCTCATTCTTCAAATCCCGCCACAGCGCGGTGGGGAGGGGCGACGACAATGCGGCGGCGTTGCGCTCGACCTCCTGCGGCGTCTGTGCGCCGAGCACGACGCTCGCGACCGCCGGATGACCCAGCGCGAAATGCAGCGCGGCGGTCGGCAGCGCCACGTCGCGCGCACGGCAAACGCGCTCGATCGCCGCCACCCTCTGCATCACGTCGGGCGGCGCGTCCTTGTAATTGTACTTGGCGCCGGCAACCGCGCCGGTTGCCAGGATGCCGGAGTTGAACACGCCGCCGAGCATCACGCCGATGCCCTGGGCTTGCGCGAGCGGCAGGAACTCGGCGAGCGCCGGCTGCTCCAGCAGCGAGTAGCGGCCGGCGAGCAGCATGGTGTCGAATGTACCGGCCCTGGCGAAGCGCACGCACATCTCGGCCTCGTTGACGCCGATCCCGATCCCCTTGACCACGCCCTCGGCGCGCATTTTGTCGAGCGCTACATAGGCTCCCTCCATCGCCTCGCGGAACCTGGCTTCGATCGCATCCGTACCATGGGTCCAGACGTCGACGTCGTGGATCAACAGCAAGTCGATATGATCGGTGCCGAGCCGCAGCAGCGACTGCTCGACCGAGCGCATGGTGCCGTCATAGGAATAGTCGACCACCGCGCGATGTGGCGCGCCGCCGACGAAGTTCGAGCCGTCGCCGCGGCCGTGGAACGCGTCCATCCAGCGCCCGACCTTGGTGCAGACCACGATATCGTCACGCGCCACGCGGCGCAGCGCGGTGCCGCAGCGATGCTCGGCGAGACCATGCCCGTAGAGCGGTGAGGAATCGAGCAGGTTCACGCCCAGCGCAAACGCCCGCTCCGCGGCTGCGATCGCTGTGGCGTCGTCGAGCCGCGCGAAGAGGTCGCCGAGCGGCGCGGTGCCGAAGCCGAGGATGGAAACGTCGAGGCCGGTGCGGCCGAGCCTGCGGCGCGTCAGCGGCGCGGAACCGGAGGGTTGTTGTTGGGTCATTGGAGTCTCCCACCTACGTTTCTTGTTAACCCCTCCCGCAAGACTAGCGTCGTTGACCGGGATCGTGAAGGGACCTTGGTCGCAAACTGCGCGGTGAGACTCATTGCACACACGACGCATCGCTAAAATGCGATCGACAACTTCACGTTGCCTATCAGTTGGAAATGGGCTATGGGAGCGCTCCGCAATTCCAATGCAGGAGGCGACGATGTTCAGGTCTGCACGCTTCCCGGGTTCGCCGCGCGATTTTTGACGCGCGTCCCGGGATCAATCCCGGGTGAAATCGCAACACCCACACGCAATCCAGTCTGCCGCGGGCCTTACGGCTCCGCGCCTGCGGAACCATTGTCATGACCTTGCCGCATCTGCTGGCCTCTCGTCGAGCGGCCACACGCTCTGCGCTGCTCGAACGACAGCTGCGGAGATATCACCCACACGCTCAGGGAAGAATCCGCGCGCTTGCCGTGCGACACACGCGTCTTGCCGACCTTGCCACAAGCTTTCCTGCACTGCTGTTTGCGCTGGCCGTGCCGCGCACCGGGCTCGATCCTGCGCCTGCGCTCGCGCGCGTCATCGATGGTCATTCCCTCCCGGATGCCGCAGCCGCGGCGGGCATTCCGCTGTGGCTGCGAAGGCTGCCCCCGGAGGCGCTCACACGTCCGCTCGCGGCACTTCCCGATGACGAGCTGTTTCGCCGGCAGATCGCGAACCATCTGCCGCAATTGCCGAAGCTCGCGCCGATCTGGCTGCAATCCGTCGCTACGGTCGCCGAAGTCGCGCACGCGCAGGCCGCCGTCTGGATCGCGCGCGAGTTGGTCCGGGTGCCGCCGCGGACCGATCCTGGGCGACTGCGCCTCCTCAGTCTGTGGGCGTGGTTCTCCCGCCAACCGACCACGCTGGGACATGCGCTGATCGACCGGACATGGACACCGAACATGCAGATCGGTTCGGCGCTCGCGGCCGCCGACGCGTGGCACACAATGATCTCCCTGCACGTCAGCCTTGGCGCGCAGGAGATCACAGATATGTGGCTGCAGCCGGGTCGCGTCGAGGGTTACGACTTCATCCCGCTGAATTCGACCATGGGTATCTCGGAGGAAGCCGACGTCATGCAGAACTGCCTGCGCACCTACGGCGCCAATCTTGCACACAATCGCTCGCGGCTCTGGAGCGTCCAGCGATGCGGACGGCGCATCGCCACCCTAAAGGTTGCAGTCCGCTTCGACGATCCACTACCCGCGATCGCCGAGCTCAGGGGCATCCGAAACACCGCCGTGCCGCGCGAGGTTTGGTGGGCAGCGCGCCAATGGCTGCATGCGCACGACCTGTTGCGGATCGACATGGCGCAACGCAAATGGGGCACAGCATCTCTCGACCGCCCAACCTGGCGCGCGATCTGGCGGCCATACTGGCTCGCCAAGCGGCGGATTCCGGAATGGCTGCCGCTCGCCCCGTCGCGCAGAGCGCTCAATGCGCTGTGAAGCACCTCCGCCGTTGCTGCGCAGGTGCTACCTGTCGGTGACAATCTCCTTGGCCACATTGTCGACCACCACGGGGCTCTCGAAATAAGTCACCGTCGGATCGGCGCCGTATTTGTCCCGGGCGCGGGCGCGCCACGCAGCGGTGTACAGCGCTTCCGCCTCACCCCTCGAGTTCCAGAAATAGATGCCTCCGGCTGTCATGCCGTCCTCGGACAGCACATAGGTCTTGCGAAACAACCCCGGCACGTCGCGATAGAGCGGTGCGGTGCTCAGGAAGATGCTGCGCGCTTCCTCGCGCGTGACCGGCTTCGGCAATTTGAACGTCGTGACGGCGGTGATCATGAGAACCTCCCGAGAGACCATTCTTGACATGATCGTCAAACTTGACAAGTATGTCAAGAATGATCCGGTGGAGCGAATCGCATGGTAGGTGTGCGTCAGTTTGACGAGGACGCGGTGATCGCGACCGCACTCGACGTGTTCTGGCGCAAGGGCCTGCACGACGCGACCATGCAGGACCTCGCGGAGGCGACCGGCGTACAGCGCGGCAGCCTCTACAACGCCTATGGCGACAAGGAAGCGATGTTCCTGCGCGCCTTCGATCGGTATACCGGGCAATTCCTGGAGGCGGCCGGCAACGCGCTGGCTCAGGGCGACACTGCGGCGGGGCTGAGGCACTTCTTCGACATGATCATCGTCAACATGACGGACGGCTCGCCGCCGCGCGGCTGCCTGACTACGCGCACGGCGCTCGACGCGGCCATCTCAAGCGCGGATGTGCGTCAGCGCGTGCAGGATGTGCTCACGCGGCTCGAGCAGCTGATCGGCAAGGCCCTCGGCACGGCGCTGGGCAAGCGCAGCGCGGCCGATGCGAAGCGGCTGGCGCGCGTCATCGTGACGTACACGCGCGGGCTGGCCGTGATGGAACGCGCCGGATACAGCCGCAAGCAGTTGAGGGAATTGGCCGCGACGTTCATCGACGCGGTCGTTGGCCATGCCTGAGGTCAGCCCGGCTGCCTGCGCGACCATGCGCCGACGAAGGTCGGCAGCGCAAAGACGCCCTGCATGGCGACGACCTCGGTGCGCAAGCGCTCGGCAAAACTGTCCAGCGCCAGATCCGCTTCGGTGGCGACGCCGAGCTTGACGATATGCGGCAGGTTGCTGCGCAGGCCGCTCGCCATGTAGTCGTAACCGTCGAAATCCTCCCCGCCTCCGGCCGGCGCAAACAGGCTCATGCGCGGCGCGGCAAGCCCGGCCGCGACGAAGGCGCCGTGCAACGACAATCCCATGCGGTTGTTCAGGCCCGCCCGGGCGAACATCTCCTTCACGGTGCCCCACGCCTGCGACAGCAGCGGCGACGGCGGATTGGCGATCGGCCCCTCGCCCCAGTCGAGATCCTGAAACGCCACGATGCCGTCGGGCTTGACGTGCCCGAGCAAGTGCCGAATGAGCGCCGCGGGATCCTTCACATAGATCAACACGAGCCGGCCAACGACCGCATCGAAATCCCGGTCGAGCTCGATCGTGCTGATGTCGCCGACCCGGAACGAGACCTGGCCGAGGCCGAGCGAGCGTGCCGTGCCCGCGGCTTCCTCGACGATGGCGGGGTTGCTGTCGACCCCGACGACCGCCCCGCTCTCGCCGACCAGGCCGGCGGCGATGAAGGACACGTTGCCGGCGCCGCTTCCGACATCGAGCACCTTCATGCCCCGCGAGAGCCCGGCCTCCTTCAGGAGCTGCCATGTGGACGCATCGTAGAGCTGCGACTGGCGCTTGAGCCTGTCGGTCTCCGCGGTCGAACGCCCCATCACATAGTTCGGATCGTAACCGCACGTCTCTTGCATGGATCTACCCGTCTTCGGTTCGTGAATGGAGGCGGCCGCGCCCGTGCTCACGCCGGCCGCAGGCCCGACAGGAATGCCTGCAGATCCGCCGCGAAGCGCTGCTCGAACGCGATGGCGCGGTGGGGTGAATGGCCGCATCCCTCATAGCGAACGATGTCGGCACGCGGATTGTCGTGCGCGAAGCGCGCGTCGTGGTCTTCCAGCAATGCCGCCCCACATCCAGGATCGGCCTGAATGATCCTGACGGGACAGAGGAATTCCCGCCCGGTCGGAATCGCCGCAAGAACGGAGGTCGCAACGTTTCCGTCCGCCCAGTAGCGCCCGTCTTGCCGCTGCAGCGCTGACGCATGGCTCAACAGGTGACGGGGGCCGAAATGATCGCGGCCGATCCCGCCCATGGGGGTCGGAGAGTCTGCAAGGAATGCCAGATAAGTGCCGAGTGGCGCGCGCGCCTGCTGCCACGCGGCCTGACGCGCGCTGACGATCGAAAACAGCCTTGGGAAAGCCGATTTCTCCCACTCCCCCGGCTGGCCAAGATACCATGGCGGATCCTCGAGGAAGGCGGCGCGCACATCGGCATCGCCGCGCTGTGCCAGCACCCCGGCAACACAGCCGCCGAGCGAGTGCCCGACGATCACCGCCGGACGCCCGATTGCGGCCAATGCGGTCTCCGCGTCCGAAACATAGTCGGCGAGCGCGTAGCTCGGGGCCCGATCCGAGTGCCCGTGCCCCCGGAAATCCATAGTCCAGACCCGGTGTCGATCCCTGAGCCGACCGCCGGTTTCCTGCCATGTGTCGCGGCTGAGCGACAGGCCGTGCAGAAACAGGATCGGTTCACCGTCCGGCGGGCCATCGACCGAAGCAGCCAGCCTGACGCCGTTATTGTCGAGCGTAATGTCGGTCACCGAACATCTCCGTTGCGAAATGCCGCCAGCATCAGGCGTCGGCCGGATTGCACTTCGGCACCACCCGCGCCGATCTCAGCGCCCGATCTGCCGGAACTTGTCTGTGAGGCCGTCGAGATAACCGACCCAGGTCGAATTGATCGGCTGGTTCTCGATCAGCGCGTGAAAGCGGATCATCATGCAGATCAGGAACAGCGGCTGGATGAATGCCGCGCGCACCGTCACCGCCAGCAGGGCCGCGATGAAGACGGTGACCACGGCGCCATATTCCCTGACGGCCTCAGGCAGCCAGACCGTCACCACCCCTGCGGGGACCAGCAGCAGCAGGCAAAGCAGGATGCTCAGGATCCGCTCGACGATGACCATCCAGACCGACGTCGCCAAGATCGGCTTGGCGTTCTGGCAATAATAGACCAGTCCATCCTGGATGTTGCGCCTCGGATCGTCGCCGCCGCGCGCCAGATCGTAGGACAGCACCACCTTGTCCAGATAGCGCGTCGCGGCCGACAGGATGGTGTTGAGCAGACCGACGATCGCCTTCATGCCGGGTCCCGGCAGCCAATCGCCGAGCGTATCGAGCGCATTGTGAAACGCGCGCAGCACGGCGCGGATCAGCGCGTTGAGCCCGAACAGGACCGCGACCTCGCCGAAGCGGTCCATCACGATCCGGCGACCGTAGGCGAACTGCCCTTCGGTGCCGTTGCCGATGCTGCCGCGTGTGATCAGCTCGGTCAGCACGGCGACATGGCCGCAGGCGATCATGTGAAGCGTGTAGCGAAGGATGGCGCCCCAGATCCATCCGCCGAGCAGCAGGATGCCAAGCAGCCAGCAATAGCCGAACACGCTGGCGACATGGGTACCGAGCCAGACCGCGCCGCCGACCGCGACCACGGCCCAGATGGCGCACGCTACGGCAAAGGCCAGCAGCACACCCCAGCGCGCCAGCGCATAGGGCAAAGTCTCGACCAATAGCTTGAGCGCCGTCGCCAAACCATGATCGCGAACCAGCAACGGATAGGAATGGGACACCCCCTGGGATTGTCCCGCGGCGTGCCAATCGGCTGAACCGCCGCGGCCGCCGCCATTGCTCAGGCTTATGTCAGACACGTGTTGCCTCTTGTTGGCTCTTGGGTTGCCGTGATCGATCGAGATTGGATTCAACGGGATTGCTGTTGCGGGATCAGCTCGATGCGGTGACTGATGCGGCAACCGCCCTAGGGCAGCTTGTCCGCCGCAGACCAGGCATCACAGCGCCAACACCTCGGGGCTGGCAGAGGGTTGGTCCGTTGGCGCTGTGAGCCGGCACAGCCGCGACATCGATCAGGGAGGAGCGCCGATGTCGCGGCCAGCGATCATTGACCGGCGGCCGGCAGCTCGGCGTAGTTGCCGTCCTTGTCGCGGCGGTACACGACGTAGTCGATCAGGGTGATGTCACCCTTCGGCGTGTAGCTGATGTTGCCGAGCACGGTGTCCCAGTGTCCACCCTTGATGGTCGCTGCGATCTTCTTGGCGTCCGTGGTCTGGGCGCGGGTGACGGCCTGGCTCCAGATCTGGAACGCGGCATAGCTGTAGAGCGTGTAGCCGTCCGGATCGATGCCCTTGTCCTTGAACTTCTTCAAGGTCGCGGCCGCGGTCACCTTCTTGCGCGGATCTGGCGAGAAGGTGAACAGCGAGCCCTCGGCAAGCGGACCCGCAATCGCGGCGAACTGCTTGTCGACCAAGGCGTCGCCGCCCATCAGCACGGCATTGACGCCCTGCTCGCGCATCTGGCGCAGGATCAAGGCCGCCTCGGCGTAGTAGCCACCGACATAGACGAAATCGATCGATTCCCTCTTGAAGCGCGACACCAGCGCGGCAAAATCCTTGTCGCCCTTGGTGTAAGCTTCATAGAGCTTTTCCTTCACGCCCGCCGCGTTGATGGCGTTCTTGGTTTCGTCGGCAAGGCCTTTGCCGTAGGTCGTCTTGTCGTGGATGATCGCGACGTTCTTGGTCTTGTAGTTCTTGATGATGTAGGCGGCCGCGACCATGCCTTGCTGGTCATCCGGGCCGCAGACGCGGAACGTGTTCCACAATCCGCGCTCGGTGAAGAGCGGGTTGGTCGAGCCCGGCGTGATCTGCAGCACATTGCCCTCGGCATAGGCGTCCGAGGCGGGGATCGAGGTCGACGAGCAGAAGTGCCCGACGACGAACGGAATCTTCGCACCCGCCATCTTCTCGGCAACCGACACCGCCTGCTTCGGATCACAGGCGTCGTCGCCGACCTCCAGCTTCAGCTTCTTGCCGAGCACGCCGCCCGCCGCATTGATGTCGGCGATGGCAAGGTCAGCACCGTTCTTGAACTGCTGACCGAAGCTCGCCTCCGAGCCGGTCATCGGCCCAACCACGGCAACACTGATATCCTGGGCCATGGCCGCGCTGGACAATGCCAGGCTCGCACCAACCGCAAGAAAGTATCCTCGAAGTGCAAACTTCATCATATTCTCCTCGATGGTCTCAAGTCGCCTCAATGCATCGCAATCGACTGGTATCGCCGGCCGCAACGATCATCGGGGGCTGCCTTGTATGCGCGCGATGAGCAGCAGGCTCGGACTGAGGCGACGGGGGATTGGACATATGCGACATTAGGCAACAATGTGAAACACGTTGCCGTGCATTGGCGCCTGGAATCGTCCTGTGTGCGCGACAGCACATGGCTGGTGATAGCTCGATCACGGCCGCACCAGCGGCTCGGGCTCTGCCGGCTTGACGTCGGCTCCGACCGGTGCTGCCGCCTCCACGGCGCCTTTCAGCTCGATCTCGTAGTAGCCGCCGACCTTGATCGCGCCCCATTGCGTCGAGACCGCCACATTAATCCGTTGTCGCGCCGGCAGATCGGCATCGGTGTGCCGGTGGGCAACGCTGCCCTGGGACAGGACCTCGATGTGAGACAGCCGAACGCCGTCCGCATTCCAGAAGTCGAAGTTGAGATGCTGCGGCAGCGGACGGCCGAACACGCCCATCTCCTTGAAGGCGAGTTCGGCATCGACATGGCCCGGCCCCGCCATGAAGCTGTAGTAATGACCGCGGACATCGTTTGTGATGTTGGCGCGATTGACGCCGACGCCGAGCACTGTCGGATGATGCGGATCGGTGGACTGCGCCGATGCCGGGCCGGCCAACCCACCGATACAGAGAAGCAGGCGCAGGCTCGGCATCACGACCATCCAGGGCGTGTTCGTCATGGTTGAAACGCCGCCGGCGCTAGTTCGGGTTCGGAACAAAGATGACAATCTTCAGATCTCGCGACGGGGTGAAGTTCGTGTGCCGGACCTCGAAGCGGGTCGATCCGGTCTTCTTGACGCCATCCGCGCAGAAGCTGACGAAATTGTTGGGCTCACCCTTGTCGATGGTGAGGTGAAAGTCGCCGATCGGCGCCGCCCAGTTGGCGCCGGTCGAGAGCACATAGGCAATCGAGCGTTCACTGAATGGGGGATAGGGAGCGTGCCTGGTCGCGCGCGCCCGCTCGATGGTGCGGATCAAGTCGTCGTCGATGCAATATGACGCGAGAAACTCCCGCGCTTCCGGATTGCTGCGCCAGTTGTCGGCGCCGACGATCGTCTGCACCGAGCCGCCGACGCTCGGACGATAGGTCTGCTCGAACATGATCTCCCGACCCGCAGTGAAGGTCTGCGTCCAGGTATAGGCCGAGCGCAACGTCCAGGTCGGCACCAGATGATCCTGCATCGGACCACCCGACCCATAGGTCTCGATTGCGCCGACGCCGAGCTTGACGAGCTCCGGCCAGTTCGATTTCGGCACCCTATCGAGCAGCTCGCCCGCAGGCCCCCTGATCGGCATCAGCGGAATTCCGAGCTTCCGCAGCAGCGCCGCCTGGTCCACATCGTTCGCGAGCGCCGTCTGTTCGAGATGCGGCGCGGCCGCCCTGCCCTCGACGGTGACGTGGAAATCAAAGATGTTCTCGGGATCGTCGGTCGGGAGCCCGATATTCTCGTCCCCCTCCCTGCCGACGATGTCGGGCATCGGGAACGCGATCATGATCGTCTTGTCGGCAGCCGAGGTGTTGAAGAACCGGTAGACGATCCGGATCTGCTTCTCGGAGATGAACAGATCCTCGGAACGCATCACGATATCGGGGTCCTGCTTGAAGCGAAGTCCCCCGGTTTCGAGCGCAGCGGACGTGTCATTCGCCCGCGCGCACCAGGGCAGCAGCCCGGCAAGCAGGACCAGAAGGACCCCTTTGGCTATCGGAGGCATGGTCATTCCTTCTCGCTTGATTGGGGAAGCAAACTCGCGGCAGTCAGTCGCATCCGTCCTTGACCGTGAAGAAATCGGAGACGTCGACGTGCGTCGTCTCGATCGGCAGCACGACCCAACTGTCCATCTCGAGGTGACCGCAAAGCTTGACGACCGCGATCGATTTCCGGTCCTGCCAGGCCGTCACCGTGAAACCGATCGGGACAGCACTGCGCTCGAAAACATGCAGCTTGGCAATACCGGCGGCAGCGCCGGCCGCAAGCGAGATCGTGATTTCGCCGGCGCCGGTGCCGCCAGGTCGGATCGGCGATTGCCGCGGTGATCCGAACGAGAGTTCGCTCCCGGCCGTGACCGCAACGGTCTGTTGGAACCCGTTCTCGATACTGAGCACAGGTTTCGCACTCGCGGCCTCGGTGGCGATCGGCGCTATTCCCGCTAGAAGGCAGAGAATCACTGATGCTGATCGAATGAGTGAAGCCGACATGAGCCCAATCCTTCCTGAATGAGTGCGCCAGGAGCCGAACAAGTTCGCTGCATCGTGATCTTTCCCTCGAATCCGATGTCGATACATGCGCAGCCGAGGCCTTCGCTGCGAACGGTGTTGAAGGGCAAGCATACTCTTCCTATTGCGCAACGATCACGTTCCACGTCGTGCCAGGCTCGGGACGATGGATCTCGACGGTTCCAAATCCAGCTTCCCGCAAGGCATGCCTGACATCGTCGACGGCTCGAAAAGTGAAGATGTCCTTGGGAAATCCCAGGTGCTCCATCACATCACCCGGCAGGAAGCCGAGCGCGAGCACGCCATCTGCCTTGAGCACCCGCCTGATCTCGCTGGCACCTATGGACAGCGATCGCCAGAAGTACACGGTGTTGACGCTGCACACCTTGTCGAATTGATCACTCTCCAGCGGCAAGGCCTCGATTTCTCCGATCCGAAAGTCGGCGCGCCCGGCGTCAATCGCAGTCCGATATCGCGCTGTCGCCCATGCCACCACGTCCTGGGAGCGATCGACCGCCGTCAGATGAGCAGCGCAGTCGAGCAAAGGCGCGAGCGTCACGCCGCCGCCGAACCCGATCTCGGCGACGCGGTCGGAGGACTTCACATCGAGCAACTCCAGCGCAAAGCGGTTCATCCGGCTGTTGTGCCGGTTCATCAGGCCGCCAACGAAACGACCGAAGACGCCGCGCGGATGAGCGAGATGGCGGGCGATCAAGCGAGGCGGAGCCATGATACGTCCTGAAATTTGAGCCGATGCACGCGATGCCGGCGCCGGCCTGAGCGGATCGTCCCGTAGGCAAGATCGCGCGGAAGCTGCCTTTTATGCGCTTAGGGGTTATGTCGCACGGACCGATGCGACAGCGATTTGGACATATGCGACATCGGTTGACGACGAGAATCGAATTTGTCGCTGCATGGCTGCCCGACGGCGGAATTGTATGCAGATCGGCCGCCCGCTAATGATTGCCCGCCTTGGACGCTCCTGTATCGTCAGCAACCTTCAAAAGGATTGGACACGCGACATGCGCGGATCATATCGGCGGATATCCCGATCGGTCGTGTTGATCGGAACGGCACTGATCGTGACAGCCGCCGCAACGCCAGCACCGGAAAGCGCGATCCGTTGGGATGCGAAGAACGCCTACCTCAAATGCGACGGCGCGATCGACGGCACCATCGCTTGGCCCTCCGCGCCGCAGGCAGCATGCGTTGCGATGCTGATGTGCGCGAATGAGCGCACGCTAACCGCGGAGCGTCACCGGCGGCTGATCGAGCAGATCCGGCGGGTGCCGGGTTGTGGAGAGCCGTAAGGAGCGGTCGGGCGGCACAACGGGAATTCAGACGTTCGGTCAGGAACGCCGCGGCACCGCGCGGATATCCGACGGCGTCACGCCGTACTGCCGGCGGAAGGTGCGGTTGAAGTAGGACAGGTCGCCGAACCCGACTTCGAACGCAATCGTGCCGATGGCGCTGCGGCTGTGGCGCGGATCGGTCAGCAGATGATGCGCGCGCGCCAAGCGCTGGCCGAGCACGAATTCCGAGAAAGTTGAACCCACGCTCTCGAACAGCCTCTGGATATGGCGCGGCGTGAGCCTCAGCCGGGCAGCCACCGCGGGCAGCGTGAGGTCGCCATAGCCGAGATTGTCACTGATGTCGGCCTTGATCGCGGCAAGCCGGGCCGCCGCCAGTCCGCCGTCTTCCGCGGCAACCGCCGCGTCACGGTTGGCGCCGATGATCAGCGCGCCGAGATCGATCAGATGCTTGACGACGGCACCGCGCAGCTCGGCAGTCGAAAGCTGGTAGCTGTCGTCGAGCTCCCTGATGTAAAGCGCCAGGAGGCGCATCGCCTCGGTGTTCGCCGGCAGAGGGCGGATCAGCATGTCTTCGGGATCGTTGACCAGCGAGGCGAGCGCGTTGCGCGGCAGCCGGAGACCGACGAAGCGGCTCGGCGACACCGGCACCACTATGTTGCCGGCTTCCGCGCTCGACTGCAGCACGGCCTGGCCCGGGCTGAGCTCGATATCGCGACCGCGCTGCGAGGCGCGGGTGCTGCCGCTCGTGACGATCGTCAGCACCAAATCGTCGGTGCCGTCGAGCAGTTCGCGTGGTCTTGCGATCTTGAGATTGCTGCATGCCCAGGACCCGATGCCGAGCCCGGACAATTCGCGCACATTGGCTTCGGCATGAAACGCGCCGTCGTCGAGCGGCTCCGGATCGAGCTTGACGATCATCCGCCCGATCTGCTCGCGAAAGATCGGCAAGCGATCGCGCTCGCCGAAATGCGCGGTCGAGAATCGAAACCCTGTGATATCGCCCGACTGCATTGTCATCGGCTCGCCCTCATGGTGGCGGAAGTCGCCGTTCATATGCGGCTGATTTGTGGCAGCCCACACCCGAGCATGGGGGCCATGCAACGCCACGTTGAACGTGAACCTTTCGCCGGTTCCCCCGATGACTCGATCTGACAAGTGTCAAGCATCGCGCATTAAGCTTCGCAAATGCGCAGCCTGGTACAGCGCGCGCGAAATTCCTTCGACCTTGATGGATTTTGTCGCGCCCGAATTCGCGACCGGGACTAAAATTGTCCTCGCTCCGATAAGCCCGAACACGCCGTCCGCATCGGAGCGCGGATAAATTATAATTGACTGACCGGACGGTCAATAGTAAATCCGGTCGCAGGTCATGCGACCTCGGTCATCAGAAGCCGCAACGGGAGGCAATCATGGTCAGCGATTTGGTGTTGACCGATATCCGCGCCGGATATCGCGTCCTGACGCTCAACAGGCCCGACCGCCTGAATTCATTCAGCGCCGATCTGCACGCCGCATTGATGGCCGCGCTGATTGCAGCCGAACAGGACAAGTCCTGCCGCGCGCTGATCCTGACCGGGGCCGGACGCGGGTTCTGCGCCGGGCAGGATCTTTCGGACGGCGTGTTCACGCCGGGCGAAACGCCTGATCTCTCAATGCCGATCGAAAAATGCTACAACCCGCTGGTGCGCAAGCTGCGCAGCGTTCCGATGCCGGTCGTGTGCGCCGTCAACGGCGTGGCCGCGGGCGCTGGCGCGAATGTGGCCCTTGCCTGCGATATCGTGATCGCCGCACGATCGGCCAAGTTCATTCAGGCCTTCGCGAAGCTCGGCCTCGTCCCGGATTCCGGTGGCACCTGGTTCCTGCCGCGGCTCGTCGGCGGAGCGCGGGCTCGTGCGTTGACCATGCTCGCCGAACCGATCTCCGCGGAGCGGGCGGAGACATGGGGCATGATCTGGAGAGTGGTCGAGGATTCCGACCTGATGGCGGAGGCCCACGCCCTCGCCGCCTCTCTCGCGACGCAGCCGACCGATGGTCTTGCGCTGATCAAGCAGGCGCTCGATGCCTCCGAGACCAACACGCTCGACGCGCAACTTGATCTCGAGCGCGACCTGCAGGGCCGCGCGGGCCGGTCGGCGGACTATGCCGAAGGCGTCACCGCGTTCCTCGAAAAGCGCACGCCGCGCTTTGTCGGGCGCGCCTAGAATTGAACGTTCCGCCCGCAAGGCAAGACGCATCATTGATCACAAAGTCAGAGGGTTCGATTTCGATGACACAGCCTCAATCCAGCGGCGTACGGACGGCAGACACCGTCATGAAACTCGACAGCTTCGTTCGCGGAAAGTGGTCCGGCACAGCCGAACCGGCTACCGAGATTCGCAGCGCCGTCACCGGCGACGTGGTGGCGCTCGCAACCAGAACCGATCTCGACATGCGCGAGATCCTTGGCTATGGCCGCACGGTCGGCGGCAAGAATCTCCGCAAGCTGTCGTTCCACCAGCGTGCCGGCCTGCTGAAGACGCTGGCCGACTATCTGAGCCAGCACAAGGACCGGCTCTACAGACTGTCGCTCCATGCGGGCGCAACCCGCACCGACGCCATGATCGACGTCGATGGCGGCATCGGCACGCTGTTCGCCTATGCCAGCAAGGGCCGCCGCGAGCTTCCGAACACCAGGTACGTGCTCGACGGCAACGTCGAGGGTCTCTCCAAGGGCGGCGCATTCGCCGGTCAGCACATCGTCACGCCATTGCACGGCGTGGCCGTGCATATCAACGCGTTCAACTTCCCGTGCTGGGGCATGCTGGAGAAGCTGGCGCCCGCGCTGCTCGCCGGCGTTCCCGTCGTCACCAAGCCCGCGACCGTTACCTCCTATATCGCCTACGAACTTGTGCGGATGATCATAGAGTCCGGCGCACTGCCGGAAGGCGTCCTGCAATTCATCGTCGGATCGACCGGCGACCTGTTCGACCATCTCACCTGCCAGGACGTGGTGTCCTTCACCGGCTCCGCCGACACATCGCAAAAGCTGCAGCGGCATCCCGTCGTCGCGCGCGAAGCGGTCCGCTTCATCGCCGAGCGGGATTCGCTCAACGCCGCGATCCTGGCGCCGGACGCCGTGCCGGGAACCCCGGAGTTCGACCTCTTCATCAAGGAAGTGGCGAAGGAGATGACGGTCAAGGCCGGGCAGAAATGCACCGCGATCCGCCGTGCATTGGCGCCGTCGGCGCAGATCGACGCGGTCGTCACGGCGCTGCGCGAGCGTCTCGCCAAGGTCACGATCGGCAATCCCGAGAACGAGAAGGTCAGGATGGGTCCGCTGGTCGGCCTCGCCCAACGCAGCGATGTGCTTGCCCATGTCGCGAAGCTTCGCACCGAAGCCGAACTGGTGGCCGGCGATCCCGACAATTTCGCGCTGGTCGACGCTGACGCCAAACGCGGCGCGTTCGTCCCGCCGCTGCTGCTGCACTGTTCCAAGCCGCTCGCCGCGACTGCGGTGCACGAGATCGAGGCGTTCGGGCCGGTCTGCACCGTGATGGGCTATGACGATCTCGACCAGGCCATCGCGCTGACCAATCGCGGCGGCGGCAGCCTGGTCGCATCGGTCTACACCCACGACATCCCGGCCGCGACCGAGCTCGCGTTCGGCATCGGCAGTTTTCACGGCCGTGTCGCAATCATCGATCGCGATTGCGCGACCGAACACACCGGACATGGCTCGCCGATGCCGCAGATGGTTCACGGCGGACCGGGCCGGGCCGGCGGTGGCGAGGAACTGGGCGGCGTCCGCAGTCTCCAGCACTACATGCAGCGCACCGCGTTGCAGGGCTCGCCGGCGATGCTGAGCGGCGTCACCGGCCGCTGGTTCAAGGGCAGCCCGGTGCTCGAAGGTGATCTGCACCCGTTCCGCTATCACTACGACGATCTCGAGATCGGCCGCACGCTGGTCTCGAAGTCGCGGCAGATCACACTGGACGACATCGAGCACTTCGCGCATTTCACGGGCGACACCTTCTACGCCCATATGGACGAGGAAGCCACCAAGGGGCACCCGTTCTTCCCCGGCCGCGTCGCGCATGGCTACCTGCTGCTGTCGTTCGCGGCCGGCCTGTTCGTCGATCCCGACTACGGACCGGTGCTGGCGAATTACGGTCTCGACTCGCTGCGCTTCGTCAAGCCCGTGCAGCCGGGCGAGCAGATCCAGGTGCGGCTGACCGCGAAGGAGAAGACGCCACGCAACAAGCAGTATGGCGAGGTGCGCTGGGACGTCGAGATCACGACAGGGACCGGTGAGACCGCGGCGACCTACGAGCTTCTGACGATGAACGCGATGCGGGCATAACGCGCAGCTCAGAGCAACTCGGCCTGCCGGCTTCGGCCGGCGGGCTTTGCCTTGTTGCGCGGCCGGGCGGCGTCCGCGGCACCGGCCAGCACCAGTTGCGCGACGAAGTCGGCGTATTCGGCGCGGGTCATCGGCCCGCCGTCGCGAAACCACATATAGTGCCAGTTCAGCATGCCGAAGACGCTCATCGTCAGCGGCTTGAGGACGCGCTTCTGCTTGGCCGCCGGCACGGCCGCGGCGAGCGCATCCGACATGATCCCGACCAGGATGCGCTCGCTCGCAAGCAGCGGCTGCTGCTTGTCCTTCGGCAGCAGCTTGAGGCTCGCAATCTGGACCTGATGCTCGGCGTCGGCATGCCGGTAGAGCTCAAGCAACGTCGCCACGATCGTCCTGAAGCGCTCGACCGGATCGCCGGCCTGTGCGCTCGCCTTCCGAACCGCCGCCACGAGCGTCTTGAGATGCGACGACAGGATGTCGAACAGGATCGCCTCCTTGTCGGGGTAATAGTGATAGAGCAGCGCCTTCGACACGCCGCACGTATCCGCGATCGTGTTCATCGACGTGCCGACATAGCCCGATGCGGCAAACAGCTCGGCCGAGCGATGCAACATCGAGAGGCGCTTGTCGTCGTAATCCTTGGCGCGCGATCGGGCCATGTCTTTCCGTTCCATCGGCCGCCGTCTGGCCATCGCAGGAAATGTCAATCAACGGCAAAATTCCGGGACCACCGCCCTACTTGCGCGGGGCCGCGTCCGAACCAGCATTTATTGACCATCCGGTCGAATAATTCCATGGCTGAATTGGAGTGTCGCCTCTCCGGGCCGCTAGTCCAGCTTGAACGGCTCCGATCCGGGATAGGAATGGGCGACGAACTCGCAGAAGGCGCGGGCCGCCGGCGAAAGCGCCGCATTGCCCTTCCAGGCCAGCCCGACATCCATGGTATGGACATCGTCATCAAGCGTCTTGAGCTCGATGCGATGTCCCTCGAGCGACCAGGGACGGTAGACCATGTCCGACAGGATGGTGATCCCCATCCCGGTCGCGACCATGCTGCGGACGGCCTCCACCGACAGGGTGCGGAAGATGACGTTGGGCACGTGCGCGGTGTGCTGCCAGTAGCGCATTGCGGAGCGCTCGGCTTCATCGACGGTCAACATGAGATAAGGCTCGCTCGCGAGGTCGGTCAGCTTGATGTTGTCCTTGCGCAGCAGCGGATGATTGACGCATGTCCACAAGCGACGCGCCGAGCGCAACAGCAGCCGCGAGCGAATGGAGTGCCGGTCATGCAGGTTCGCGATCAGCATGATGGCCGCATCGACGCTGCCGCTGATCAGGCTCTGCTCGATCGCATCGCGTTGAAACTCGTGCAGCCGGACCGTGATGCCCGGGAAGGACCGCCAGAACCGCGTCAGCAATGGCGGCAGGAAATATCCGGCCACGGTATAGCTCACGGCCACGTCCACGGTGCCGTCAACCTGTGTTCCCCAGCGATGCGGCCCCCGTGTCGCATCTGACACGCTCGCTTCGATCGCGCGGGCGCGCTGCAAGAACTCGTGGCCGTCGAACGTCAGCGTCACGCCGTTGGAATGGCGGTCGAACAATTCGAGGCCGAGCTCGGCCTCGAGCGCCTTGATGGACGACGTGACCGCCGATTGCGTCACGTTCAGAGCCGCCGCGGCCGCGGAAACGCGGCCGCTCTCCGCCGTCGCGATGAAGTGCCGAACCTGACGGAACGTCAGAGACATAAAAATTTCCGATATCAGCGAACGATATTTCGAATTTTACAATCCCGCGACGGAACGAAAAGATCAATCCGTCGGTTCCGGGTGAGAAGGCGTTGAGATGATGTCCGAAGGTTTGGAATTGGTCGCTCGCGGTGTCAGCGTCCAATTCGAAGGCCTGAAGGCACTGTCCGACGTTACACTGGCTGTGCCGCGGGGGCATATCGCCGGACTGATTGGGCCCAATGGGGCCGGCAAAACCACCCTTATTAATGTATTGACCGGTTTCCAGCCGGTCGGCGCCGGCACCGTGGAGCTGGAGGGCGAAGCACTCAACGGCATTGCAGCGCACATGCTGCGACGCAAAGGCGTGGCGCGGACCTTCCAGTCGGGCCGCCTTTTCCGCGACCTGCCTGTCATGGACAACCTGGAAGTGACCGGCGTCGGCCTCGGTCAGGGCCGTCCCGACGCGATCAGCGAGGCCGAGCGGGTGATGGCCTGGCTCGGCATTTCGCATCTCGCCAACAGCATTGCCGGCGCATTGCCCTATACCGACGAGCGCCGCGTTGCCATCGGTCGCGCCATCATGGGCACGCCGCGATATCTGCTGCTCGATGAACCGGCGGCAGGCATGTCGGAGCATGAGAGCCACGAGCTCGCCGGCATCATCCGCAGGATCGCATCCGAGCTCAATGTCGGCGTGCTGCTGATCGAGCACAATATCGGCCTCGTGCTGGAGCTCTGCGAGCGCATCTTCGTGCTCGATTCCGGCGAGATCATCGAAGTCGGCCCGCCCGCCCAGATCCGCAACAGCGATGCCGTGCGGCATGCCTATATGGGCACGCAGCGCGACGAACTGATTCCACCGGTCGCAGCCGAAGCGGCCGTGGCGTCATGACCGCACTCGTCGTCGACGACATCACGGTCAGCTACGGGCGCCTCACGGCGCTCCGCGGCGTA
This sequence comes from Bradyrhizobium sp. USDA 3240, assembly GCF_054063295.1. NCBI lineage: Bacteria > Pseudomonadati > Pseudomonadota > Alphaproteobacteria > Hyphomicrobiales > Nitrobacteraceae > Bradyrhizobium > Bradyrhizobium sp. USDA 3240. The sequence continues at coordinate 6,260,458 of NZ_JBSSGD010000002.1, read as the reverse complement.
ACATTGACGGTCGACGAAGGCGAAATCCTGTTCGTGACCGGCCCCAACGGCGCCGGCAAGTCGACGCTGCTCAACGCCATCGCAGGCGTCGTGCCGCCGGGCTCCGGCTCCATCATGATCGACGGAGCAAGGATCACCGGTGCCGCGCCCGAAGACATCGCGCGGCGCGGGTTTTCGCTGGTGCCGGAAGGACGCAACGTCTTCGGCGCGCTGACGATTGAGGAGAATCTGAAGGTCGGCACCGGCATGCGCACCGATCGCAAGGCAATCGCCGGCGACCTGGATCGGGTCTACCAGGAATTCCCGATGCTGGCCGAGCGCCGCCACAGCCCGGCCGGCATGCTGTCCGGCGGCCAGCAGCAGATGCTGGTCATCGGCCGCGCGCTGATGGCCGCGCCCCGCATCATGGCGATCGACGAGCCGTCGCTGGGTCTCGCGCCGAAGATCATCGACCAGGTCTACGAGATCCTGCTGCGGCTGCGAGCACAGCGCAAACTCACGCTCTTGATCGTCGAGCAGAGCTCGACGCGCGCCATGATGACGGGCGGACGGATGGTCCTGATCCGCGGCGGGCGCATCGTGCTCGAGGGCCCCGCGGCCGATATGGTCAGGGATGATCGCCTGAAGCAGACCTATTTCGGCTTCGGAGATCACTGAGATGCGCGAGCTGCTCCAGATCATCTTCGACGCGCTGAGCCTCGGCAGCCTCTATGCGCTGGGTGCGCTCGGCATCGCCCTGATCTTCGGCGTCATGCGGCTCGTCAATTTCGCCCACGGCGATTTCATCGCCTTCTGCGTCTTCGCCATGCTGTGGCCGTCGATCGATGCGGCGGCGATCGTGTTTGCCGGCCAGTTGCCGTTCTATCTTTTGATCCCGCTGCTGCTGCTGATCGGCGCTGCGCTGTCCATCCTGTCGGAGGTCGTCGTCTTCCGCCGCTTCCGCAACGCCAATCCGGCGACGATGATGATCGCGTCCTTCGCGCTCGGCTTCGTCATCCGCCATGTCCTGCTGATGCTGTTTTCCAGCCGGCCGAAGTCGATCACGCTGTGGCCGAGCCTCGGCCTGCCGGTCGAAGTCTTCGGCGCGCACATCCCGATGCTCCAGGTCGTGACCATCATCATCACGCTGGCCGTGCTTGTGATCCTCGTCCTGTTCCTGAAGCGCACGCGCTACGGCCTCGAGATGCGCGCGGCGGCCGATAATTTCACCATGGCGCGCATGCTCGGGGTCCGCGCCAACGGCGTGATCCTGCTGGCCTTCGCCATCAGCGGCATCCTGGCGGCGGCGATCGGCCTGATCCTGGCGACCAATTCCGGCACCGCCGACATCGGCATGGGCGCCAACGTGATGCTGATCGCGTTCATCGCAACCGTTATCGGCGGCCTCGGCAGCATTCCCGGCGCCGTTGCCGCCGGCTTCCTGATCGGTGCGGCCAGCGTCGTGTTCCAGGCGACCCTGCCGCACGACGCCCGCGTGTTCCGCGACGCTTTCGTCTACGGCGCCGTCATCGTCGTCCTTCTGGTGCGGCCGCAGGGCCTGTTCGCACCGAAATCCGCCAAGCAGAGGGTCTGATCGATGTCGCAGCGGCCGTCCGTCATCCGGCAAACGATCATCACGCCGATCGTGCTGATCGTGGCGCTGCTCATCATGGCCGCCCTCTCCTATCAGTTCGGCAGCCGGGCCTTCAACCGCACCGTGGTCGAGATGTTCATCAACATCATGGTGGTGGTCGGCCTCTACGTCTTCGTCGGCAATTCGGGCCTGCTGTCGTTCGGCCATATCAGCTTCGTGTGCCTCGGCGCCTACATGACCGCCTGGCTCACCATTCCGCCGGTGATGAAGTCGATCACGCTCAAGGGCCTGCCGACATGGCTGCTCCATGCGCAACTGCCGATGTGGGTGGCGACGCCGATTTCCGGCCTGTTTGCCGCGCTGTTCGCGCTGATCGTCGGGCGCGTCATCATGCGTCTGTCGGGCATTGCCGCCTCGATTGCGACCTTCGGCCTGCTCGGCGTCATCAACAACGTCTATTCGAACTGGGATTCGGTGACGGGCGGACAAGGCTCGATCGTCGGCATTCCGCCCACCATGAATGTCTGGACCGCATGGATCGGCGGCGCCGTGGCCATCGCGATCGCCTATCTCTACTCGATCTCGCGCTCGGGGCTCGCGCTGCGCGCCACGCGCGACGAAGCGGTCGCCGCCAGCGCCTCCGGCATCGACATCGTCCGCGAACGGCTGATCGCCTTCGTCGTCAGCGCCTTCATCATCGGGCTCGCCGGCGCGCTGTACGCGCATTTCCTGAGCATCGTCAATCCCGGCGCATTCTATCTGCGGACCACCTTCATCACGCTGTCGATGCTGGTCGTCGGCGGCATGTACAGCCTCAGCGGCGCCGTCTCGGGCGTGGTCGCAATATCGGGGCTGATCGAGCTGTTCCGCGATCTCGAGAAGGGCATCAGCCTGGGCGGGCACACCGTCGGCCTGCCGAACGGCGTGCAAGAGATCGCGATCGGGATCATCACCATCGTGATCCTGATGTACCTGCCGACGGGATTGACCCGCAACCGGGAGTTCTCCTGGCGCCGATGGCCGTTGCAGCGGCGCCTGACCCGGCCCGTCCAGACCGCACTGAAGGAACTGCACTGACGCTCGTTTGTAAAATTGGAGGAGTGGGATATGCGCTTTACGACATTACTCGGCATTCTGGCCGGAGCATCCACGCTCTGGTTCACGCCGGCCCAGGCGGCCGACGAGATCGTCGTTGGTTTTGCGACCGCGGCATCCGGATTCATGCAGGCCTATGACAAGCCGGCGCAGGACGCGGCGCTGATCCGGATCGATGAGATCAACAAGGCCGGCGGCCTGCTCGGCAAGAAGATCAAGCCGGTGTTTGCCGACACCAAGACCGATCAGGCCGAAGGTGCCAAAGCCGGCCTTGCGGTGCTCGACCAGGGCGCCGATCTCGTGATCGTCTCCTGCGACTACGATTACGGTGCGCCCGCGGCGCTGCAGGCGCAGGCGGCCGGCAAGGTTTCCTTCTTCCTCTGCGCCGAATCGATCAAGGCCGGCATTCCCGGCGTCGGTCCGTTCTCGTTCTCGGCCTCGGTGCTGGCACCGGTGCAGGGCGCAACCATGTCGGAATGGGCGTACACCAAGAAGAACGCGCGCAGCTTCTATCGGCTGCTCGACAGCTGGACCGTCTACAACAAGGGCATTTGCGACGGCTTCGACTGGATGCTGCCGCGCCTGAAGGAGGCCAAGCTGGTCGGCAGCGACACGTTCAAGAACGACGATGCCTCGATCGCGTCGCAGATCACGCGGATCAAGAGCCTGCCGAAGGAACCTGACGCCATCATGCTCTGCACGATGATGCCGGGCGCCGTCTCCGCCATCAAGCAGATCCGCGCCGCCGGCATCAAGTCGATGATCCTCAACGGCTCGGGCGTCGACGGCAGCTACTGGTTGAACGCCGTTCCTGATCTCTCGAACTTCTATGTTCCCGTGCAGGGCTCGGTCTACGGCGACGATCCGAACCCGAAAGTCAACGAGTTCAACAAGAAGTACAAGGAAGTCACCGGCGGCGACCCGTCCAGCCAATACGTCTATCCCGGCTACGTCCTGATCGATGTCTGGGCCAAGGCGGTCGAGCGCGCCAAATCGACCGATGCGGCGCCCGTCGTGGCCGAGCTCGAGAAGATGAAAGACGAGTCCACGCTGTTCGGGCCGCGCACCTTCAGCAAGGACATCCACCACCAGAACCAAGGCCGTTACCTGATCGTCGACACCGAGGCCGGCAAGCCGAAGGTGATCGACCAGTGGACGATCTCGGAAAAGATCCCGCTCGATTATCTGGTGTCCAAGTAACCCGGCAACGCGCCGCCCCGGGTGCGCCGGACGCACCCCAGGCGGCCGCGACGGTCGTATGCAAAGCCAGTTGGAAGGAAATCAGGAGATGGTCGTGATCAACTGCGACATGGGCGAGGCCTACGGCCTCTACAAGATGGGCGACGACAAGGCATTGATGCCCCATATCGACGTCGCCAACGTCGCCTGCGGCTTTCATGCCTCCGACTTCAACCACATGCGCAAGACGGTGCAGCTCGCCAAGCAGTTCGGCGTCAAGGTCGGCGCGCACCCCTCGCTGCCGGATCTGCAGGGATTTGGCCGCAGGGAGATGAAGATCAGCCGCGAGGAGCTGACCAACTGCCTGCTCTACCAGATCGGCGCACTCAAGGCGTTCCTGGATGCCGAAGGCTTGGCGCTCAATCATATCAAGCCGCACGGCGCGCTCTACGGCATGGCCTCGCGCAACGAGGACATCGCCGAAGCCGTGGCTGACGCCGCCGATGTCTACAAGGTGCCGCTGCTCGGCATGAAGGGAACGCTGCACCAGCAGGTCTATGAGCGCCGCGGCCACGCCTTCGTCGCCGAATACTACGCCGACCTCGACTATAATGCCGATGGCAGCCTGATCATCACGCGCGAGCACGAGGCGAAGGACCCGGCCGAGGCCGCCACCCGCTGCGCGAGAGCCGTCAACGAGGGCAAGACGCGCACGGTGGCGGGAAACGACATCGTGGTCGGCGCCGATTCGATCTGCATTCACTCCGACACGCCGAACGCCGTCGCCATCGCGGAGGCCGTCCGCGAAGCGGTTCGTCCCTATCTCACCGCGCGCTGAGCCGTCGCGGCAAGAAAACCAATTACCCACGAGGAAACCATGGCAACGCAGCAGATCTTCTCGCCGCTCCCGGGCATCTTTTACCGCAAGCCCGCCCCCGACAAGCCGTTCTACAAGAACGACGGCGACGTCGTCACGGAGAGCGACACGATCGGGCTCATCGAGGTGATGAAATCGTTCAATGAGGTGAAGGCCGGCGCCGCCGGCAAGATCGTGCGCTTCCTGGCCGAGAATGAGGATGCCGTGATGGCCGGCCAGCCAATCGCCGAAATCGACGTTTGAGCCCTGACCAGCCATGGCGATCAAGAAGCTCCTCATAGCCAACCGCGGCGAGATCGCGGTGCGCATCATCCGCGCAGCGCGCGATCTCGGCATTGCGACCGTCCAAGTCTACAGCAAGGCCGACAAGGATTCGCTCGCGGTGAGGCTCGCCGACGAGTCGGTCGATATCGGTCCGCCGCAGGCGTCAAAATCCTATCTCAACCAGGCGACAATCCTCGCTGCGGCGCAGGGTGCCGGTGCCGACGCCATCCACCCCGGCTACGGCTTCCTGGCCGAGAATGCGGAGTTCGCGGCCGCCGTCGAAGCGGCCGGATTGATCTTCGTCGGCCCGACCGCGCAATCGATCCGGCTGATGGGCGACAAGGTCGCAGCGCGCGAGGCCGCCGCCTCGGCCGGCGTGCCGACCGTGCCCGGCAGCCAGGGGCGGCTGGAGTCGGCGGAGGCGGCCTTCGCGCTGGTCGAGAAAACCGGTTTCCCGGTCATGATCAAGGCCGCCGCCGGCGGCGGCGGACGCGGCATTCGCATCGCGCGCTCCGCCGAGGAATTTCATCATCTGATGCCGCAGGCGCAGGCCGAGGCGCTCGCCGCCTTCGGCGACGGCGGGCTCTATGTCGAGAAGCTGATCGAAGGCGCACGGCACATCGAGGTCCAGGTGCTCGGCGATGGACGCGACGTGATCCATTGCTTCGAACGCGAATGCTCGTTGCAGCGGCGCCGTCAGAAGGTCTGGGAAGAAGCCCCTTCGCCCTCGCTCACCCAGGCGGTGCGTGAAAAGCTCTGCACGTCCGCCGTGGCGCTGGCCAAGGCCGTCAACTACCGTGGCGCCGGGACGCTCGAATATCTCTACGACGACAGGACCGGCGAATTCTACTTCCTCGAGATGAACACCCGCATCCAGGTCGAGCATCCCGTCACCGAAATGGTCACCGGCATCGACCTCGTGCGCGAGATGATCCGGATCGCCGGCGGCGAGCCCTTGCGCATTCGTCAGAACGAAGTGCGCGTCAGCGGTCATTCGATCGAGGTCCGCATCAACGCCGAGGACCCCGCCAGGAATTTCCTGCCCAATCCGGGTACGGTGAGCGCGCTCAGCGTTCCCGGCGGCGACGGTGTGCGCTTCGACAGCATGCTCTATGCGGGCTACACGGTGCCTCCCTTCTACGACAGCCTGCTCGGTAAGCTGATCGTGCACGACAAGGATCGCCCGAGCGCGATCAGAAAGCTCGAGCGCGCGCTCGCCGAACTCAGCGTCGAAGGCATCTTCACGACAAAGCCCCTGCATCAGGCGCTGGCGCGCGACGCCGACGTCAAGGCCGGACGCTTCCATACGGCATGGCTCGAACCGTGGCTGGAGTCCCATGCCGCCGGCCTTGCCACCGCTCAACCGCCATCGGCCGTGAAGGTCGCGCCATGATGGCGAGAGAATCCGCCCCGTCAGCAACAGGAGGCCGCTAGTCATGCAAACTCGATTTTCCTTCGGCGGCGACGAGCACATTTTCGCCGAGGTCGGCGAAGCGATGTCGCTCGAGGCCTTTTTCAAGAGCCTCTTCATCACCAATGCGGTGCGCGACGCCAAGATCAGGGGTGTCACGGAGATCTGCCCCGCCAACGCGTCCTATCAGGTCAAGTTCGATCCGGATCAGATCAAGCCGGACGATCTCCTGACCGAGCTGAAGCGGCTGGATTCCGCATCCGAGAAATCGGAACCGGTGATCAAAACGCGGATCATCGAGATTCCCGTGCTCTACAACGATCCCTGGACGCATGAGACCCTGATGCGCTTCCGCGAGCGTCACCAGGACCCGAACGGGACCGACCTCGAATACGCCGCGCGCATCAACGGCCTCGATAGCGTCGACGCCTTCATCAAGGCGCATTCCAGCGCGCCCTGGTTCGTCTCGATGGTCGGCTTCGTCGCCGGCCTGCCCTTCCTCTACCAGATGGTCGAGCGCAAGCGGCAGCTTCAGGCGCCGAAATATCTGCGCCCGCGCACCGACACGCCGAAGCTCACCGTCGGACATGGCGGCTGCTTCAGCTGCATCTACTCGGTGCGCGGCGCCGGCGGCTACCAGATGTTCGGCATCACGCCGATGCCGATCTATGACCCCAACCAGAACATCAGCTATTTGCGCGACTTCATGTGCCTGTTCAAGCCGGGCGACATCGTGAAGTGGAAGCCGATCGACCGGGCGGCCTATGACGCGGCGGTCGCCGACGTCGACGCCGGCCGCTTTGCGCCTGTGATCCGCGACGTCTCGTTCTCGCTGACCGAATTCAACCGCGACGTTGATGCCTACAACGCCAAGCTCGATGGAGTCCTCCATGGCCGTTAAGGTTTTGAAGCCGGGTCTTGCGACCACCGTCCAGGACCTCGGACGTCCGGGCTATTATCACATCGGCATCCCGCTCTCCGGCGCCATGGACCGTCACGCGCTGGTCGCGGCCAATTTGCTGGTCGGCAACGACGCGGGTGCTGCCGTGCTCGAGGCCGTGTTCATGGGACCCGAACTCGAATTCACCGCAGACACGACCGTCGCGATCACCGGCGCCGAGCTGCCGCCGAAACTCGACGGCGAGCCGCGCGAAACCTGGACCAGCTTCAGGGTGAAGCGCGGCCAGATCCTCTCCTTCGATTTCCTCAAGCAGGGTGCGCGCGGCTACATCGCAGTCGCCGGCGGAATCGACGTGCCCACTGTGCTCGGCTCGCGCTCGACCTACGCGCTCGGCGCGCTCGGTGGCTTCAAGGGCCGCAAGCTCGAGGCCGGCGACGAACTGCCAATCGGCACTGCCGCCGCGACGGGCAAGGATGGACGCAGCGTTGCCAGGGATCTGCGCGGGCAACCGGCAGGGATGCCGACGGAACTACGCGCCATGCCCGGTCTCTACTGGCACCGCATCACCGAGGCGGCCGGCAACGGCTTCTTCTCCGACACCTGGAAGGTGGCGCCAGAAGCCGACCGGATCGGCTACCGCTTCAAGGGCGGCAAGCCGCTCGAATTCGTTCCGCGCGAACCGCCGTTCGGCGCCGGCTCCGACCCGTCCAACATCACCGATGCCTGCTATCCCTACGGCTCGATCCAGGTTCCCGGCGGCACCGAACCGATCGTGTTGCATCGTGATGCAGTCTCCGGTGGCGGCTACTTCATGGTCGGGACCGTGATCGCCGCGGACATGGATCTGATCGGCCAGCTGCAGCCCAACACGCCGGTGAAGTTCGTCAAGGTCGACATGAACCAGGCGCTTGCGGCCCGCAAGAGCCGGTCGGAATTGCTGGGCAAGCTGCACAGCGCGCTGGCGTAGCCGCCGGCAGCCGTTCGCCTATCCGCCAAAGACCGCGGCCACCGATCGGGGGTGACTGCGCGTATTCCAGGCTCCAGGCCGACGGTTGCGGCCTCTCGCGCCTGATATCGACGTCACCGCGCGCTCTGCACCTGTCGGCACGAGAGTTGCAACGAATGCAGCCGGGCTGAGAAACACCGCTCATGAGTTAGGCAACATCGGAACAACCGCGATGTCCGTTTCTCTGAAACAGATCCGCTACTTCGTCGCCGCCGCCGAAACCGGGCGCATCAGCCAGGCGGCGATCGACCTCAACGTCTCGCAATCCGCGGTCACCGCGGCCATTCAGCAGCTCGAAGCGACCGTCTGCGCCCGCCTGCTGGAGCGTGCGCCGAACGGCGTGACGGTCACCATGGAGGGCAGCCGCTTCCTGTCCCAGGGCCGTCAAATCCTCGCCGCCGTCGCCGAAGCCGTGCGGAACACCCAGATATCCGCGGGACCGCTGTTCGGCACGGTCCGCGTCGGCGTCACCTACACCGTGTCGGGCTATTTCCTGCCGCGCCATCAGAAACGCTTCCAGGCAAGTTTTCCCGGCATCACGATCGAGCTGTTCGAGGCGCCGCGCGACGTGCTCGAACGTGCGCTCGTCGACGGCGCGCTCGATCTCGCGGTGATGCTGGTCTCGAACCTGCGCGACAACGCCAAGCTGACCAGCGAGACGCTGCTGCGATCGCCGCGCCGCCTGTGGCTTGCGCCCGAGCATCCGTTGACCCGCGCCGAGCGGGTCCATCTCGCCGACATCGCCACCTATCCTTACGTCATGCTCACCGTCGACGAGGCCAAGCACACCTCGATGCGCTATTGGAGCAACGCCTCGCTCGAACCGAACACGATCTTCCGCACCTCCTCGGTCGAAGCTGTGCGCTCAATGGTCGCGGGCGGCATGGGCATCGCCATTCTCTCCGACCTGATCTACCGGCCCTGGTCGCTGGAGGGCCAGCGGATCGAGACCCGCGTCATCGAGGACGAGGTGCCCAGCATGGACATAGGTCTTGCCTGGCGGCGCGACATCAAGCCGTCCGAAGCCGCAATGGCGTTCCGCGATTTCATGCGCTTTGCAGTGGCGGGCGTCGGGCCGGCCCGGCCCCCGGTCAGCATGGATCAGCGGCACCAGGCCGAGGAGGCGATCGAAATCTAGACTATCTGTTTCCGTTTTATTCGACTTGACGCCGTCCGGCAGTCGTCGCCAAACTTTGGCCGGGACACGACGACCGGAGGCACAGCCGGCGGCGGGGAGTGAGACATGCAAGTCACCTACACGACCAACAACATCCCGTTGCAGACCCGCCGCCAATACTGGCAGGAGGTCGTCTCGAAGACTTATTACTCGCTCGACCTGCGCTTTCCGAGCACCCGCGACTTCAATGCGCGCCTCGGCGCCTGGTCGATGGGCCCCCTCTCGGTCTCGCGAAACATCGCCAACGGCCTGCTGTACAAGCGCCATGAACGGCACCTCCTGAGCGAGCGCGAGGAATCCTTCCTGATCACGGTGCCCGAGCTCGCCGAAATCCGCTTCGAGCAAGATGGCAAGGTGGTGCACTGCCGACCGGGCGCGTTCCTGATCGAGCGCAGCCACCTCCCCTACGAGTTCAGCCATCAGGATCCGACGGCGTTGTGGTGCCTGAAGATCCCGAGCGCGGTGCTGCGCAGCCGGATTTCGCGGCCCGAGCGCCTCGCCACGCTGCAATTCGACGCCAGCCGCAGCGTCGGCGCGCTGTTCGTCGACACGCTGCGCCTCTCCGGTGAACGGATCGAGGAAATGGACGAGACGGCGCGCGCGATGATGGGCAAGCACCTCATCGAGCTGCTTGCGATGGCCATCGAATCCGACGACCGCGTGCTGACCGGCCACTCGTCTTCGGTGCGCAATGGTCACCTGCTGCGCTGCGAGCAGTTCATCCGCGCTCGCCTCGACGACATGCGGCTCACGCCGCAGATGGTCGCCGACGGCTGCGGCATTTCGCTGCGCTATCTGCACCAGATCTTCGAGGGCGAGGGCTTGACCGTCTGCGCCTACATCCGCAATCAGCGGCTATCGATGTGCGACGCCCTGCTTCGCGATGCGAGCTGCCGCAAGAGCATCTCCGAAATCGCCTACCAATGGGGCTTTGCCGACCAGGCGCAATTCAGCCGCAACTATCGCGGCCGGTTCGGCTGCACCCCGAGCGAGGCGCGCGCCACCTCGCGCGCCGCCAACGCCTGAACACGGCGTCGCAACCGCACCCACCTGACCGGTTAACCTGACCGCCTCCCGGGCAACCCGCCGCCGGTCCGGGCACGCATGGCCCGCCATGCGGTTCGCTCTCTCGCACAAGTCTTCCTGCGCTCAGCGTCAAGAAGGCGGGCCGCCGCTCTGCCTAAGATCGGCGAAACGCTTGTTCGAAAGGAAGACGCATGGTGCAGGACCTTCGTGTGGCTGTCGATGTCGGGGGCACGTTCACCGACATCTGCATTATGGACGAGACGACCGGTCTCATCCGCATCGAGAAGACCTCCTCCACGCGCGATCCGATCGATGGCATCATGGGCGGCGTGTCCAAGGCCGGCATCGATCTTGCCAGGGTGGCGCTGTTCTCGCACGGCACGACGGTTGCCACCAACGCGCTGATCACCCGCCGCCTGCCCCGCACCGCCGTGGTCACGACCAAGGGGTTCCGCGACGTCATCGAGATCAGGCGCGCCAACAAGGAAGACCTCTGGGACACCTACAAGGACGTTGTCCGGCCCTACGTGCCGCGGCGCGATCGCCTGACCGTGCCCGAGCGCGTCGATGCCGGCGGCAAGATGATCGAACCGCTCGACGTCGAGGCTGCGCGCGACGTCGCCCGTATTCTCAAGCGTCGCGGCGTCGCCGCGGTCGCGGTCTGCTTCATGAATGCCTATCTCAACGGCGCCAATGAACGCGCGATGCGTGACATCCTGCTGGCGGAGATGCCCGACATTCCGGTGTCGATCTCCTCGCAGGTGCTTCCCGAGATATTCGAGCACGAGCGGTTCTCGACCACGGTCGCCAACGCCGTCGTGAGCCCGGTGGTCGTCAACTACACGAGCCGGCTCGGCGAACGCCTCGCCCACGAGGGCTACACCCGCGATCTCCTGCTGCTGCACACCGGCGGCGGGGTGATGACGCCGGCAAGCGTCAAGGACTTCGCGGCGCGCCTCGCCGGCTCCGGCATCGCCGCCGGCGCTATCGCCAGCCGCTATATCGCCGGCCTGTGCGGTTTTCCCAATTCGATCGGCCTCGACATGGGCGGCACGTCCACCGACGTATCGCTCGCCTATGAGGGCCGCTCGCGCGTCACCAAGGACTGGCACATCGAATTCGGCTACCCGATCCGCTTCGCCTCGATCGAGGTGCTTACCATCGGCGCCGGCGGCGGCTCACTGGCCTGGACCGACCCGGCCGGCTCCCTGCGCAACGGCCCGCAATCGGCCGGTGCCCATCCGGGACCGGCCTGCTACGGCAACGGCAACACCCAGCCGACCAACACCGACGCCAACGTGACGCTGGGCCGGCTCGGCACCGACCTCGCCGGCGGCAAAGTGAAGCTCGACCCCGAGCTGGCGCGGAAGGCCGTCGAGAGCGGCGCCGCCAAGCCGTTCGGCCTCGGCCTGCACGAGGCCGCGGACGCCATCGTCAAGGTCGCCAATGCCAACATGTCGGATGCGGTGCGGCTGATCTCGATCAGTCGCGGCTACGACCCGCGCGACTTCGCGCTGGTGGCGTTCGGCGGCGCCGGCGCGCTGCATGGCGTCGACGTCGCGCGCGAGCTGGCGATTCCCGTCGTGATCGTGCCGCCCAATCCCGGCGTGACCTCCGCGCTCGGATGCCTGCTCGTCGACATGCAGCACGATTTCTCGCAGAGCTGCATGGTCGACGCGGTCGACGCCGATGCCGACGAGATCGAAGCGCAGTTCGCCGAACTTGAGAAAGCCGCGCTCGCACGGCTGACCCATGAGGGCGTCGCGCAGCAGGACATCGTGCTGCAGCGGTCGATCGACATGATGTACCGTGGCCAGTGGCGTTCGCTCGCGGTGAACGCACCGCTGCCGATCGGCGCAATCGCCGACCTGGTGCACAGCTTCCACGCCGAGCACCAGCGCGAATACAATTTCCGCCGCGACAGCGCGCCGGTCAGCTTCTTCCGTCTCAATCTGAAGGCAGTCGGCGTGGTTCCCAAGGCCGAATTTGCCGTTCACCAGCCGACCGGCGCTAGCCCCGAGCCGATTGGCCGCCGCAGGGTCTGGTTCGAGGGCAGCGGGCTCGATACGCCCGTCTATCAGCGCGACGACCTGCCCTGCGGCTTCTCCTTTCACGGCCCCGCAATCATCGAGCAGCTCGATGCGACCACCGTGGTGCCGCCCGGCGCCGCCGCCGAGGTCGACAAGTATCTCAACATCATCATCCGCGTGAAGGAGTGAACCATGGCCGGAGCTCTCCCGCTCGACCCCGTGACCTTCGAGGTTCTGAAGAATTCCTTCATCACCAGCGTCGACCAGATGGGCGAGCAGGTGCTGCGGACCTGCTACTCCTTCGTCATCTACAATCGCGACTTCTCCAGCGCGCTGCATGATGCCAACGGCGAATGCGCGGCGCAAGGCAACCAGGATATCGCCGTCCACGTCGGTACGCTGCATTTTACCTGCAAGGATGTGATGCGCCATTTCGAAGGCGACATGCATGAGGGCGACGTCTTCGCGATCAACGATCCCTATGCCGGCGGCACGCATTTTTCCGACGTGCGGCTGATCCGTCCGATCTTCGCCGACGGCAAGATCATCGCCTTCAGCCAGTCCAACGGGCACTGGTCGGACGTCGGCGGCAGCGTGCCGGGGTCGTTCGACGTCGCCGCCCGCGAGATGTTCCGCGAAGGCCTGCGCATCACGCCGGTCCGCCTGTTCGACAAGAACGGCCTGCGCAAGGACGTCGCGCATCTGATTGCCTCCAACACCCGCGATCCGGCCTCGATCATCGGCGACATTCAGGCACAGGCCGAAGCAACTGCAGTCTGTGAACGCGAGATCCTGCGTCTGGTCGGCAAATACGGCCGCGATACCGTCGAGACCGGGCTTGCCGCCGTGCAGGACTATGTCGAGCGCTCGGCCCGCCAGCGCATCGCAGCGTTGCCTGACGGCGAATGGGAAACCGTCGACTACATCGACCGCGATCCGGCCGGCGGCGAAGGCATGATCCCGATCCGCATCAAGATGACGATCAAGGGCGACCGCGCGATCTACGACTTCACCGGCAGCCATCCGACCATCGGCTCGATCTACAACTCGGCGTTCGGCGCGACCTTTTCCGCGGTCGCCGCCGGCATGAAGACCTTCTTTCCCGATCTTCCGCTCAATTCCGGCTTCTACCGCTGCTTCGAGATCATCGCTCCCGAAGGTTCGATCGTCGATGCCAAATGGCCGATCGCGGTCACCGGCTTCCTGATGCCGTTCGAGAAGATCATGAACTCGATCTACGAAATGTGGTCGAAGCTGATGCCGGAGCGCGCGCTCGCCTGCGCCTTCAATCTCGAATATCTGCTCACCGGCGGTCTCGACGCCCGCAGCGCCGACAAGCCGATCTTCATGTTCTACGACTGGCTGCCCGGCGGCTGGGGCGGCCGCAACGGCAAGGACGGCAGCAATGTCACCACCGCCTGCTTCGGCACCGGACTGATGTCGCAGCCGGTCGAAGGCCAGGAGCGCGCCAACCCGATCCTGACCACCGAATGCGAGATCCTCAAGGACTCGCCCGGCCCCGGCAAATGGCGCGGCGGCGCCGGCGTGGTGAAGACGTCGCGGATGCTGCAGGCCGAGAAGACCGTGATCTCCTATATCTGCGACCGCGAGCGCGCGATCGTGTGGGGCATCGAGGGCGGCCTGCCGTCGATGCCGCACGGCCTGACCTTGAAGCGCGCCGGCAGCGCGGCCGAGGAGCGATTGGGCTCGATCTTCTCCGACGTGCCGATCGGTGAAGGCGACGTCTTTTCGCGTCCGACCGCCGGCGGCGGCGGGTTCGGCGATCCGCTGGAGCGCGATCCGAACCTCGTGATCGAGGACATCAAGGACGACTATGTCTCGGTCGAGCGTGCCGCCAAGGACTATGGCGTCGTGGTGCACACCATCGACGCCGAGCTTTGCAATTACGAGGTCGACAAGGTCGCGACCGCTTCGCTCCGGACCAAGATCCGCTCGGAGCGCGTCGCCAATGCCCGGCTCGACCCGGAGACGGTGGCGCAGCGTTACCGCAGCGGAGAGATCAACACGTTCGACGTGATCCGAAAGCACGCGGTGATCCTCGACTGGGGCACCGGCGCGCTGCTTCCCGAATCCACCCGTCAATTCCGCGAAGCGTTCGAGCGGCGCTCGGTCGCGATGTGGAAGGTGGGCTGATCGTTACCGGCAGCCGCGCCGTCGGCAGACGGCGCGGTCTAACCATCAAAGAGGATTCGAGCCGTCCCCCTGCATCGCCTGCACTTTCATTCAAACCATGAGGATAGCGCTATGACGATCACGACGTGCCTTTCTTCCAATCGACTGTGGCCGATCCGCTCCGTGCTCGGCATCGCCACGGCCCTCGCCCTTGCCAGCACCGCCACGCCGGCGACGGCCGGGACCGAGACACCGTGGTTTCCCATGAAGGTCTACGACGCGTCATCCGGCACGCCGAAACCGGCGGACTACACGCCGCTGCCGAAGGCCGAGAAGCCCTACAGGCTGTGCGTGCTGTTTCCGCACATGAAGGATAGTTTCTGGGTCGCGGTCGCCTACGGCATCGTGAAACAGGCCGAAGCGATGAACGTCAACATGAACCTCTACGAGGCCGGCGGTTACGAAAATCTGCCCAAGCAGCTTTCGCAATTCGATGACTGCATGGCGAGCGGACCGGACGCGATCATCGTCGGCGCGATCTCCGGCGCGGGCCTCAGCAAGAAGTTCGAGGAGGCCAAGGCCAAGGGCGTGCCGGTGGTCGGCGTCACCAATCCGCTGCCGCCGAACGCACTGCCCGCGGCCAACTATGTCGATTTCGTCGCCATGGGCGAAGTCACCGGCGACGGCCTGCTGGCGCAGACCAAGCCCGGCGACAAGCTCAACATCGTAACATTCCCCGGTCCGGCCGGCTCGGGCTGGGCGGAATCGTTCAATGAAGGGTTCAAGAAGGCCATCGCCAAGAATTCGAATGCCAAGATTCTGGCCGAGAAGTTCGGCGACTCCGGTGTCGCGGTGCAACTCCAGCTGATCCAGGACGCATTGCAAGCCTATCCCGCCATGAACGTGATCTGGGGCACCGCCCCCACCGCCGAAGCTGCCATCGGCGCGGTTGCCGAGGCCGGCCGAAGCGACCTGAAGATCGTGTCGTCCTACGAAAACCAGGCCATGCTCGACGCGCTGAACCGCGGCGACATTCTCGCCTTCGCGACCCAATATCCCGTCGGCGAAGGCGCGATCGCGATCGACCAGGCGGTGCGTCTGATCGAGAAGAAGCCGGTCATGAGCCTGGTCCAGCCGGTGGCCACGGTGATCGACAAGACCACTGTGCCGAAATTGCAGATGGATCTCGTGCTGGCGCCCGCAAGCTGGACGCCGGTCTATTCGGTCAAGGCCAAGTAGGCATGGTCAAGCAGCCGGCCTGAACGGTCGAGGCGGGAGCGTGCTCCCGCCTGCTGGCTCGCGGCCAACGGAGAAGCGGATGAACGTCGAGATCGACCCGAGGCCGGCCGAACCCTTGCTTCAGTTGCGAGGGATATCGAAGCGATTCACCGGCGTCCGTGCGCTCGATCGCGTCGACCTCGATGTCCGTGCCGGCGAGCTTCACGTCCTGTTCGGCGAGAACGGCGCCGGCAAGTCGACCCTGATCAATGTCGTATCCGGCACGTTTCCCCCCGACGAAGGCACGTTCCGTTTCGGCGGCGAGGAAATCCGGCATCTGACGCCGCAGCGCGCGCGAGAGATCGGCATCAGTCCGGTGTTCCAGGAGTTCTCGCTGATCCCGAGCCTCACCGTGGAAGAGAACCTGTTCCTTGGCCGCGAAATCACGCGCGGCGTAATGTTGCGTGCGCGCGAGATGCGCAAACGCGCCAGGGCGCTTATCGACGAGCTCGGCTTCGATCTCAACCCCGCGCAACGGATCGACGATCTGTCCCGCGCGCATCAGCAGATGGCCGAAATCGCCAAGGCGCTGCTCGGCCGCGCGCGTCTCTTGATCCTCGATGAGCCGACCGCGTCGTTGACCGAACGCGAAACCGGGCGGCTGTTCGAGCTGATCGCGCGCCTGAAGAGCCAGAATGTCGGACTGATCTACGTCTCGCATCGCATGCGCGAAATCCGCGCCCTTGCCGACCGTGTGACCGTGCTGCGCGATGGCCGTCACATCCGGACTCTCGATGCCGCGAAGTCGACTGACGGCGAACTCGTGGAACTGATGACCGGCCGCACCATCGACCTGCTGTTTCCCACCATCGCCCATCAGCCGGACAAGGTGATGGTCGACGTCGAGAACCTGACGCTCGCCGACGGCAGCGTCCGGGAGGTCAATTTCCATGCCCGGGCCGGCGAGATCACCGGCATCGCGGGCCTCGTCGGCTGCGGCAAGTCGGAGCTGATCCGCGCCATCTACGGCATCGAGCGCGCGTCAGCGGGCGCGATCCGGATCGACGGCGCGCCTTACGAATCTCCAAGGCCAAGTCATAGCCTCAAGCGCGGCGTTGCCTACTTCCCCGCCAACCGGATCGCCGAGGGGCTCGCGCTGTCCCGTCCGATCCGCGAGAACGCATCGATGACCGGGCTCGACCTACCCGCCTTCGCCCGCTTCGGCGTCATACGGCAGGCCGCCGAACGCGTGACGATCGCGGGCATCATGACGCAGCTGCAGCTGAGGCCGCCGAACATCGAACGGAGCGCCGGCGCCCTGTCGGGCGGCAATCGTCAGAAGGTGATGCTGGGACGCGCGCTGACGCGCGAGCTGACCGTGTTCCTGTTCGACGAGCCGAGCGTCGGCATCGACGTCGGCGCCAAGCTCGAGGTCTACGAGTTCATGAAGCGTCTCGTCGAGGCTGGCGCCGCCGTGATCGTGGTGTCGTCCGAACTGCCCGAGGTGCTGGCGCTGTCGAACCGGCTCTACGTCATGCATCAGGGCCGCATCGCCGCCGAGCTGACGGGTGCCGCGAAGACCGAGCAGAATGTGCTTTCGAGCTTCTTCCGCGATCATCTCGCCGCGGAGGTCGCATGAACACGGCCCTGGCCGCCGCAGCGCCGAGGGGCTTGGTCAGCCTTCGATCGATCGCAGGCCGGATCGGGTTGCTGCCGGCCCTGCTTGTGCTGCTCGTGGCCGGCATGTCGTCGGTCGATGCACAGTTCTATGGCATCATCAACGTCCTCAACATCCTGCGCAACGCCTCGCTGCTGGCGATCGTCGCCTGCGGCCAGGCGCTGGTCATCATCGCGGGCGGCTTCGATCTTTCGGTTGGCGCAGTGGTCGCCCTGGCGAGCGTCGTCACCGCCAAGACCATGGCGGCCGCCGCGGCCGCATTTCCCGGCTCCAACGTCCTCATCATCGCAAGCGGGGTCGCGGCCGGGCTCGGTTGCGGCGTCGCGGTCGGGCTCGTCAACGGCTTCTGCGTGGCAAAGCTCAAGGTCTCCGGCTTCGTGGTGACGCTGGGCACGATGTCCGCCACCGCCGGCGTCGGCCTCATGATCACCAACGGCATCCCCGTTTACGGCATGCCGGAGGTATTCGTGAAAAGCTTCGGACGCGCCCAGGCATTCGGTCTGCCGACCGCCGCCCACGTCGCGCTGATCGTGATCCTGGTGATGGTGTTTGCACAGCGGCGCACGCTGTTCGGCCGCTACGTCTACGCGATCGGCGGCAATGTCGATGCCGCCGTGGTGTCGGGCGTGACGATCCAGCGCCATATCGTGGGCACTTACGTGGTCTCGAGCGTTCTTGCAGCATTGACCGGCATCCTGCTGACGGCACAGGTCGGCTCCGGTCAGGCAAGCTTTGGCGGCGACCGCATGATGCTGCAATCGATCGCCGCCGCCGTGATCGGCGGCGTCAGTCTGCGCGGTGGCGTCGGGCGCATCGAGATCGTCGCCATCAGCGCACTGTTCCTCACGATTCTGGGCAACGCGCTCAACCTCCTGCACGTCGACTCGCGGCTCCAGCCGGTCTTCCTCGGCGTGATCATGGTCGCAGCCGTGGCGCTCGACGAACTCAGCCGACGGAGCAAGCCGCGTGTCTGACCTCGAGTTGACCGTTGCCGCCAAGGACACCGACCGACCGAAGCTGACGCTCGGCCATAGGCTCTGGAGCGTGGTCCTGCCGGTTGCATTGGTGGTGCTGCTGCTCGGCTTCGCCGCGGTCGACCACGGGGTGCTGTCGCCGGCCAATCTGCTCAACATCGCACAGCAGACCAGCTATCTGGCGCTGTTCGCGATGGCGCAGACCGTAGTCATCCTGACGCGCGGCTTCGATCTTGCCCTTGGCCCGACGGTGTCGATGGTCAGCGTCGGCAGCGCGCTCGCGATGGCCGGCGCCACGGCGTCCGGCCACGGCGCGGGGGCTGTGCTGCTCGCCGGGCTCGGCGCCGGCTTCGCCCTCGGCATCACGTGCGGTCTCTTCAACGGCGTGGTCGTCGCACTGCTCGGGGTCAATCCATTTGTCGCGACGCTGGGCAGCTACAATATCGCGATCGGGATCGCGACCACGCTTTCAGCCGGGCGGCCGGTGCAAGGCGTGCCGGCACCGTTCTCGCAGATCTTCTACAGCGGCAGCATCTTCGGCGTGCCGGCGGCGATTGTGATCACCGTCGCGGTCGGCATCGCGCTTCATTTGCTGCTGGGCCGCACCGTGTTCGGCCGGTCGCTCTATCTGATCGGCACCAACCCGCGTGCCGCGGCGGTCGCCGGCATGCCGGTCAAGCGCATTTTGGTCGCGACCTATGTGCTGTGCTCGGGACTTGCCGCGCTCGGTGCGATCATGATGACGGCGCGAGCCGGATCGGGTGAGCCGAACCTCGGCGGCGCGCTCTCGCTGCAGGCGATCGCCGGTGCCGTGGTCGGCGGAACCAGCCTAGCGGGCGGCCGCGGCGGTGTCGGCACCGCCGTGCTCGGCGCCCTGTTCATCACCATTCTCTCCAACGGCATGAACCTCACCCGGATCGACGGATACGTCCAGATGGTCGTGCTCGGCGCGATCGTCATCATAGGCGTGCTGCTGGATCGCCTGCGGCAGGAGCGGCGGCAATGATGTCAGGCTCTCCCATCGAGAACATCCCGGTCTCGTCGCGCGATGCGCCGGCATCGATCTATCTCGCGCCATCGCTCGCCACCGCACTCGGTGCGCTGAGCGAATACGGTGCCGCTGGCGCTCCCTTGGCCGGCGGCACATGGATCATGCGATCGCCGATCCGGCACGAGCCGCTCAGGACCCATTATGTCGCCATCGGAAGGATCGGCGAGCTGACCGCGGTTCGGATCGGCAGCGATGCCATCGAGATCGGCGCGGCGGTCACGCACGCGGCGCTTGCGACGGCCTTGGCCGACCTTCCGGAATTTGCCGGCCTCGCAGCAGCCGCCGGAGGCTCCGCCAACCCCGCGATCCGCGCAATGGCGACGATCGGCGGCAATCTCGCGACGTCGGAATTTTCCGCGGCGGATTGCGTGCCGGCGCTGCTTTGTCTCGATGCCGATGTCGAGATCTCCGACCGCGACGGTCGCGAGCGCATCGGCCTGGTGGATTTCCTCGCGGTCCGATCAACGCTCGCGCCCGGCCGCCTGGTGACACGGATCATCGTGACGCGGGCGGCTCGCAAGACGGCCCATGCCCGCCTGCCGCTGCGTCGAGCCGGCGACTATCCAGTCGCCATCGTCAGTCTTTCGGTCAGCGTCGATGCGGCGAACCGCGTCCAGGCGGCGCGGATCGCGGTCGGATCGGTCGAACCGAGCGCGCGCCGCTGGCCTCGCCTTGAAGCGGCGCTGATCGGACATCCACTCGACGCCGCAGCAGCGGCGCGTCGTGCGGCCGAACTGACCGACGAGTTCGTCGGCCGCGACAGCGTCGATGCGCCGGCCTGGTATCGCGTCAGCGTGCTGCCCGGCCTCGTCCGCCGCGCCGCGATCGCTGCACTTGGCTCATGAACGCGCGGAGATGACATGGGACTCAGCCTGACCGTCAACGGCGATCGCCTATCCTGCGCGGCCGATCCTGCCACCCCGCTGGTCGATATCCTGCGCGAAGAGATGCATCTGACCGGCGCAAAGCCTGTCTGCCGCGAGGGCTTTTGTGGCGCCTGCATGGTGCTGATCGACGGCGAGCCCACGCCTTCGTGCCTGCTGCCTGCTGCGCTGGCCGATGGCCGCGAGATCCGCACCGTCGAAGGCCTTGCACCTCTGGGAATGCTGAACCGCATTCAGGCCGCGCTCGAGGCCAGCGATGCCGTCCAGTGCGGCATGTGCTTTCCCGGCATGGTGGTGAGCTTGACGCATTTGCTGACGACCCGGCCGGATGCCACCCGTGACGACATCCTGATGGCGCTGACCGGAAATATCTGCCGCTGCACGGGCTATGAACGCATCGTCGAGGCGACACTGCTCGCCTTGGCCACGGCATGATCGGGGGCGCAAGGATGTCAGACGTTTCCGCGACGATGGATCTGCGCCGGCGTGACGCCGCCGACAAGCTGCGTGGCCGCACCCGCTACACCATCGACCGGTACCTGCCGGGCATGCTGCATGCTGCGGTGCTGCGCGCCGGCGTGCCGGCGGGGCGGATCATTCGTCTCGATACGTCCAGAGCGGCCCGCATGCCGGGCGTGCGTGCGATCGTGACGGCGGCCGATGCGCCCGGCATGATCGGGATCGGCATCGCCGATCACCCGCTGTTTGCCCGCGACGTCATCCGCTACGACGGCGAGCCGCTCGCCGCGGTCGCAGCCGCCACATTGGCGCAGGCGCAGGCCGCACTCGCGGCGATCGAGGTGGAGATCGAGCCATTCCCCGCAGTCTTGACTATGGCGGATGCGCTGGCATCGGGCGCGCCACTGGTTCATCCGGACTGGCGCAGCTATGAGGTCTTGCTCGAAGGCAGCGCGCGCGGCGGCAACGTCGCCTGGGAGGCGACCGTCGTTCGCGGCGACGTCGATGCCGCCTTTGCCCGGCCCGACGTCGAGATCGTCGAAAGCTGCTTTCGCGTCGGCCGACAGAACCACGTAGCCTTCGAGCCGCGCGCAGTCGTCGCGAGCTACGAGGATGGGCGCTTCCACATCGAGACGTCAACGCAGGTTCCCTGGAGCGTCCGCAATGCGACCGCGCGCCTGCTGGGCGTACCGGCATCACAAGTCCGCGTCACGGTGCCGCCGGTCGGCGGCGGCTTCGGTCTCAAGTTCGATCTGGCCGTTGAGCCTTTCGCCGCCCTGCTCGCCCGCGCCAGCGGCCAGCCGGTGCGCCTCGTCAATTCGCGCGAGGAGGAGATGCTGACCTGCCTGTTCCGCGAGAACGCCGATATCCGCATCCGCTCGGCGGTGACGCGCGCGGGCGATATCGTGGGGCGCGAGGCCGTCGTCCTGATGGACTGCGGCGCCTATGGCGGCGAACAGATCTTCCTGACCACCATGACCGCGCACACGCTCGGCGGAAACTACAGGCTTGGAAGCGTACGCATGGTGTCGCGTGCGGTCTATACCAACACGGCGCCGAACGGCGCGTTCCGCTGCTGCAACGGGGTCTACAACACCTTTGCGCTGGAGCGCCACACCGACGAGATCGCGGCAAGGATCGGAATGGATCCGCTCGCCTTCCGCCGCCGCAACGTGCTCGGCGACAAGGATCTCGGCGCCACCGGCCAGGCGTTCGAAGGCGACGTGCTCGGCCCGATGCTCGAGCGGATGGATACGCTGCGCGATGCGGCAGCGCCGCCGCCGGCGCGCACCGACGGCCGGCTCCATGGACGCGCGACCACCGTCGGCACCTGGTTTGTCTTCGTCGGACCATCGGCGGCGACGGTGAACATGAATGCCGACGGCACGGCGACGCTGGTCACGTCCGGTGTGGAGATCGGATCCGGCTCGATGATGCAGAGCCTGCCGCAGATCGTGGCCAGCACGCTCGGCATTGCGCCCGAGCATGTGATCGTCCGCGCCGCTGATACCGATGCAGCCGGTTATGACGTCGGCGTCGGCGGCGGCCGCACCACCGTTTCGCTCGGCGCGGCCAGCCTGTCGGCAGCGCAGGAGGTACGCACGAAACTCTTGAAGGTCGCCTGCGAGATGATCGAGGCTGCGCCCGATGATCTCGTCATGCGCGACGGCCGAATCGAGATCGCCGGCGCGCCGGGCTCCGGCCGTACGGTCGCGGAGGTCGCGACCCGTGCCCAGGCGCTGGCTGGCCCGGTGTCCGGCACCGGCGCGTTCACCGGCGCCGGCGTACCGGCGATGCCGGGCTGCGTCGCCGGACATTTCATCGACGCGATCGACATCCCCGTCTTCGCGGTCCACGACTGCGAGGTCGCCGTCGATCCGGAAACCGGACATGTCGAGGTGCTCAGCTATCGCGTGGTGCAGGACGTCGGCCGCGCGCTGAACCCGCGCGCCATCCATGGCCAGATCCAGGGCGGTGTCGTGCAGGGGCTGGGTTACGCGTTGCACGAGGAAGTCACGATCGGCAGCAACGGCCGTGTCTGCCAGAGCGGTTTCGAGACCTACCGCGTGCCGCTGGCGCTCGATGTCGTGCCGGTGGAGATCAGCCTTTACGAGGGTGCGCCGTCAATCGGACCGCTCGGCACCAAGGGTGCCGGCGAGGTGCCGATCCTGAATGTCGGAGCGGCCGTCGCATGCGCGGTTGCAAACGCCACAGGCAAGCGCATCCAAGAACTTCCATTGACCCCGCCACGCGTGCTCGAACTTCTGCTCGATCGCAAGCAGGATCTGACCTTTCCCCACATTGCCGACGCGTGGGCCGACAATCTGACGCGTTCGCATCAGACCGCTCCCAAGACATAGCAACAAGCCGGCGGACGGTGTCGCTAGACCCAGCCGCCGTCGACGATATGGCTCTGGTTGGTGCAGGCCCCGCTGTCGTCGGCGGCGAAAAACAGGACGACACGGGCGATGTCGTCAGGCACGAGCTTGCGCTTCAGGCATTGCCGCTGCATCAGCTCGGCCACGCCTTCGGGCGTCAGCCACAGATCCTGCTGCCGCCGGGTCATGATCCATCCAGGCAGGATAGAGTTGACCCGCACGTTGTGCGGCCCGAGATCGCGGGCCAGCGCGCGGGTGAGGCCCTGAACCGCTGATTTGGCAGTGGTGTAGCAAGGCATGTTGCCCTGACCGATCACCCAGCTCACCGAGCCGATGTTGACGATCGAACCGCCCCCTGCCTGTTTCATGTCGGGTGCGACCGCCTGCGCGCTGAAGAACTGGTGCTTCAGGTTGACGGCGATCCGCTCGTCCCAGAATTCCGGCGTCACGTCCTCGATCGCGTGACGGTCGTCGCGCGCAGCATTGTTGACCAGGATGGTAATCGGCCCGAGCGCCTCGCGGATGCCGGCAACCGCGCGTCGCAGCGCGGCGATGTCACGCAGATCGGCGTGCTCGAAGTGCACGCGGGCATGCGCTCCCAAATCGGACAGCAGCTGCTCCGAGGACGTCACATCGATATCGATGAATCCGACCCGCGCGCCCTGGCTGATGAACTGGCGGACGATGGCCTCGCCGATGCCGGAACCGCCACCGGTTACCAGGACGGTCCGGTCCTTGAGGCTTGGATAGATGGCACCCTGCATTGGCATTCTCTCGCTTTGGCGCCTGAAGCGCGTCGGTTGCGTTGCTGCGGCTCAAGGCAAGAGCCACGGCTCCCGAGGTTCACTCGGTCGTCTCCATGTGGTTTCGGTCCACGACCCGCAGCGTCCGCCGCACCATGCCGTCGACAATCGTCGCCGACTCGCTTGGACGCACATGGATGGCGGTGGACTTGAGCAGCCACGGCAACACCGCCTGCTCGAGCCGCTCCTCATAGGCACTGCGCATCATGTCAAACGCCTCCAGGCCGGGACCTGCAAGGATCACATGGTGCGGGCGCAACACCGAGATCGTCGTGGCCACCGCCTCAGCAAGCGCGTAGCCAGCCTGCCGGAATAGCTGTTCGAGACGGGGATCGCCGGCGCGTGCCCGCGCGCGCAACAGAGCCATCTGCGCCTCGGACGGTTGCTGCGACACCGCCGGCGGCAGATCGAGAAAGGTGCGGGCGTCGCGGTAGAGCGCATAGTCGGCGAGATGGGCCTCGATGCAGCCGCGCTGACCGCAGCGGCATTGCGGACCGTTCGGCGTCAACTTGACGTGGCCGATCTCGCTGCCCGCGCCGGCACCCCAGCGCGCTTCACCATCGACGACGATGCCCATGCCAATGCCGTGACCGACCATGAGCGTGGCCGTGAGGCCCTGCGCCAGCGCCGGCTCGGCCGCCACGAGGGCCAGCGCCACCGCGACCGCGTCGTTCGCCATCACGACTTCGACGCCGAATGCCTCGCGGACCGGGGTCGCCAGATCGACGTCGGTGATCGACAGCGCCGGGCTCCACAGATGCCGGCCGGCGTCGGCATCGACGATGCCCTGCAGCGCAATCCCGATTCCCAACAGCCGATGCCGCGGCGTGGCCGTCTCATCGAGCATGGCCTCGATCTGCGCGATCACGAGATCGCACAACGCGCCTGCATCGAGCCCACGCGTCGTGAGCTCGAGCCGCGATTGCGCCAGGGCAGCGCCGCTGAAGTCGGCGATCAAGGTCTCGATCAGGTTCATGCGGAGCGAGATGGCAATGATGCGGCCAAACTCGGGGTTCAGGGTCAGCAGGACCGCCGGCCGGCCGCGGCGGCGGCCGCTCAGCCCATCCGCATCCTCGTCGTCGGCATCGTCCGGCAACGACGTCGCGGCATCCGTCTCGGCTTCGCACAGCAGGTCTTCCGCCATCAGCTTCGACGTGATGGCCGAAATGGCCGGGAAGCTCAGCCCGGTGCTGCGGGCAAGTTCGACGCGCGGCAATGGCCCCTGACGCCGCAAGACTTCGACGAGACGGCCGCGGTTCGATCCGCGGGCCAGACTTGAAGCACGTCTCAGCGGTTCGGACTGCTCATTCATGCCGGCTTTTTTAATTCGCTTTATGAAATTATTCAACGGATACAACTCAGATGTTGGCCAAAAAGCGTCGATAGCGGCGGAAATACATCACCTTCTCACTATTATTGCGTGAAGTCCTAGACATGAACATCCTTGACTGGACATTTTGTCGCGCTAATTTATTAGTTACGTGAATAAAATAAGGCGTGAAAAGCGCCGGGCGTGAAATCCCCTCACCGGGGGTGTCGACAGGGAGGTGCATATGAATGACTCAATGAAAAGATTGATCGTGCCGCTGTTGGCGGGCGCAGCTTCGCTCGCGATGGTAACGGGGATAGCACAGGCGCAGCAGAAAAAGACCATCGCGCTGGTGACCAATGTTGCCGCCGACTTCTGGACCATCGCGGGCCGCGGGCTTGAGAAGGCGCAGAAAGAGCACCCGGAATACAATATCGAGTTGATCGTCACCAACGAAGGCACCGCGGCCGGCCAGCGGCGCGAGTTGGACGACCTCTTGGTGCGCGGCGTCGCCGGCATCTCGATCTCGGTCGACGATGCGCCGCATGCAACCGAAGAGCTCAACAAGGTCGCGGCCAAGACCGTGCTGATCACGACGGACAGCGACGCGCCGCAGAGCAACCGTCTCGCTTACATCGGCACCGATAACGTCGCAGCCGGGCGACAGGCCGGCGAGGAGATCAAGAAGGCGCTGCCGAACGGCGGCAAGATCGCGCTGTTCGTCGGAACGATGGATGCCGACAACGCCCGCGAGCGCGTACAGGGCATCAAGGAATCGATCGCCGGCACCAAGATCGAGCTGGTCGACGTGTTCACCGACCAGGTGGACTTCGCCAAGGCCAAGGCGAACATGGAGAACGTGCTCGTCAAATATCCCGACATCGCGCTGCTCTCCGGCCTATGGAGCTACGAGACCCCGCTGATCTATGATGCGGTGAAGGCCGCGGGCAAGGCCGGCAAGGTGAAGATCGTCGGCTTCGACGAGGACCAGCGGACGCTCCGGGGCATTTCCGACGGCACGATCGAATCCACGGTCGTGCAGCAGCCCTACGAGTTCGGCTATCTCTCCGCCACCAACATCGTCAAGACGCTGAACGGCGACAAATCCTGGATTCCGAAGGACAGCAAGCTGATCGTGCCGACCAAGGTGATCAGCAAGACCAACGTCGCGGAGTTCGCCGGGCAATTGAAGGAACTGCTGAAAAAGTAACTTCAGTCGGCTTCACCGCCCGGCCGCCACAGGCCGCCGGGCGGGCTGCAGGAGGACATGTCGAATGGCGGAAACGCTGCTCGAACTCAGCGGAATCAGCAAGACCTATCCCGGAGTCCGGGCGCTCGACGACGTCAATTTGCGCGTCT
Source organism: Bradyrhizobium sp. USDA 3240 (assembly GCF_054063295.1). Lineage (NCBI taxonomy): Bacteria > Pseudomonadati > Pseudomonadota > Alphaproteobacteria > Hyphomicrobiales > Nitrobacteraceae > Bradyrhizobium > Bradyrhizobium sp. USDA 3240. Next base: position 6,233,673 of record NZ_JBSSGD010000002.1, on the reverse strand, counting down.
GCCGCGGCGAGGTGCTGGGCCTGATCGGCGAGAACGGCGCCGGCAAATCGACGCTGATGCGCGTGCTGGCCGGCGTGATCGCGCCGAGCGCGGGCGTGATCCGCATCGGCGGCAACGAGCACGCTCGGATGACGGTGAACGAGGCGACCCTCGCCGGCATCGCCTTTGTGCACCAGGAGCTGAACCTGTTCGAGAATCTCGACGTCGCGGCCAATGTCTTCATCGGGCGCGAGAAGCTCGCCGGCGGCCCGCTGAAGCTGGTCGACAATGCTGAGATGCGCGCCCGCGTGAAGCCGCTGCTGGAACGGCTGGGTGCCGATTTCACGCCGAACACGCTGGTCGACAATTTGTCGATCGCCGAGCGCCAGATGGTTGAGATCGCCAAGGCGCTCTCGATCGATGCCCGCGTGATCATCATGGACGAGCCGACCTCCAGCCTGACGATTTCGGAGACGGAACGGCTGCTCGAGGTGATTGCCGACCTGAAGGCGCACGGGATCTCGGTGATCTACATCACTCACCGGCTCGGCGAGATCATGAGCTGCGCCGATCGCGTCGTGGTGCTGCGCGACGGGCGCACCGTGGGCGAGCTGTCGCGCAGCGAGCTGAGCCATGCGGCAATGATCCGCCTGATGATCGGCCGCGACCTGAAGGCGCTGTACACGCCGCCGGCGCACACGCCGCAGCCGGGCGGCTGCGATATCGCCGGCGTTGTGACGACGGCCTTTCCCGACCGGCAGATCGACCTTTCCGTGCGGCGCGGCGAGATCCTCGGCCTCGCCGGGCTCGTCGGCGCGGGCCGCACCTCGCTTGCCCGCGCGGTGTTCGGCGTCGACCCGCTGCTGGGTGGCGAGATCAGGATCGACAACACGCCGGTCGGCGTCGCCTCGCCGCGCGATGCGATCAGGCAAGGGATTTACCTCGTACCGGAGGATCGCAAGAAATCCGGACTGGTGCTGGAGCTGCCGATCCGGGAGAACGTGACGCTCGCGAGCCTGCTGGATCATGCGCGGATGTGGCTGGTCAACGGCGGATCCGAGCGCAAGATCGCGAAGGAACAAGCGAGGCGCCTGTCGATCAAGGCGCCCAGCATCGACATCGAAACCGTGACGCTCTCCGGCGGCAACCAGCAGAAGGTGGTGCTCGGCAAGTGGCTCTCCATGCAGCCGCGCGTGATGTTCTTCGACGAGCCGACCCGCGGCATCGACGTCGGCGCCAAGAGCGAGATCTACGCCCTGATGCGCAGCCTCGCCGACCAGGGCGTCGCCATCGTGATGATCTCCTCCGACATGGAAGAGGTCATCGGCGTCTCCGACCGGGTTGCGGTGATGCATGAAGGCATCGTCAGCGGCGTGCTCGAGCGCGACCAGTTCAGCGAATACAACGTATTGAGGCTGGCGGTCGGCCAGGCGCTCGAAACCCTGGAGACCGCTGCGCCATGATGAAGAAGGAACTCGGCCTGTTCTTGCTGCTGGCGGTGATCTCCGCCATCACCGGCGCGATCAATCCGGCCTTCCTGTCGTTCGTGAACCTGCTGAACATGGCCAATTTGATCGGCCTGTTCGGTGTGTTCGCGCTGGGCGAAGGATTGGTCATCATCACCGGAGGCATCGATCTTTCGCTCGGCTCGATGTTCGCGCTGCTTGGCGTCGTCTTCATCGATCTTCTGACGACATATCAGGTGCCTTGGCCCTTCGCACTGATGCTGGTCCTGATGGGCGGGCTGGCGCTGGGCGGCATCCAGGGTTTCCTGATCACCCGGCTGAAGATGCAGCCCTTCATCGTGACGCTGTGCGGGCTGCTGATCTATCGCGGCGCCGCGCGCTATTACACCAGCGATTCGACGCGCGGCTTCGGCTATGGTGACGAGGCCAGCACGCTGGGCAACATCGCCTCCGGCAATATCGCGGGCATTCCGAACACCTTCATCTTCCTGATCATCCTGGCGCTGGTCCTCGGCGTGCTGCTGCATCGTTCGGTCTACGGACGCTGGCTTTATGCCGTGGGCAAGAACGAGGAGGCGGCGCGCTACTCCGGCATCAGGACGAACCTCGTGATTGCGACCGCCTATGTCATCAGCGGCGGCCTCGCCGGCGTTTCGACCGTGATGTTCGTCTTCTACACCAACTCGGTCTCTCCGAGTTCCTTCGGCAACTTCTACGAACTCTATGCGATTGCGGCGGCCGTCCTCGGCGGCTGCAGCCTGCGCGGCGGCGAAGGCTCGATTCTCGGCATCGTGCTGGGCACGGCGCTGCTGCAGGTGCTGCAAAACCTCGTGAACATCCTCGGCATTCCGAACTCCCTGAACTTCGCGGTGATGGGAACCGTGATCCTGATCGGCGTGCTGGCGGATCAGCAATTGCAGGCGCGTCGGCGACGCAAGGCGGCGCTCGCCGGCCTCGCTCGCACGGCACCGCGATCAAAGGAAACCACAATCCTGCAAAACGCATCTCCGCGCGGCGCCGCAGCGTTGCCGACGAGCGCGGGCGATCAGGCTTAACTCGATGACGAAGAACCAGGATCGGGAATATGACCGCGGCGACTTGGGTAGAGAGACAAGGGAAGAGTTCGATGCGCAAGACTGATCAAGCATCCGACGCTCGCGTCCATGTCGGCGCTGTGGGCCGAGCCCGGCCGCGGGCAGACCTCACCACTGTCCTGAATGGCTTTGGTGCGCGTGGATTTTCAATCTCAAGTTGACGTGTCGCTACACTGACGGGCGCGCGTTCCAGGCTGAAGGGCTTTGGGCCGGAACGCGACACAAGAATGGACAAAGCCGGGGACGCTGGGAGTGCAGAAAATGTCACTTTGGTCTGTAAACACCGCGCGTGCATGCGGCGTGGGGATCGCTCTGTTATCGTTGTTCGACGGCGGCGCGCATGCAGCCGATCTCTTAACGAAGGCTCCGCCTGTGCCTTACACGGAGACCGATGATTTCTGGACACGACCGTATCTGTTCGGTGATCTCGGCAGGACGCAGTTGAAGGAGCGGGGTATCTCGCTGGCCCTGACGCTCGGCGACGAAGCCGTCGGCAATTTGTCGGGCGGCAACAGGAACACTGCGACCCAGGCCGGGCAGCTGTTCTTTCAGGCCAAGTTCGACATGGCGAAGCTTGCCGGCATCCAGGGCGGTACTGTCGGCCTCACGCTGGTCGACCGCTTCGGCCGCAACCTGAATGACGAGGCAGGCATTCCGGCGCTGCAGCTGACCAACGAAGTATTCGGCCGCGGCAGCATTCTTCGCCTCACCGAACTCTACTATTCGCAGAAGCTGTTCGATGACCGCCTTGAACTCAAGGGCGGCCGTCTGCCGGTCGGCTCCGACTTCTTCTTCGGCCTGTGCGAGTTCATCAACCTGACCTTCTGCGGCGGTCAGCCCGGCAATATCCAGGGCGGCTACATCTACAACTGGCCGGTGAGCCAATGGGCCGGTGTCGCACATTACAACTTCGCCAAGGAATGGCAGCTTTCGGTCGGCGTCTACGACGCCAACCCGAACTATCTGACGACGTCGGACTCCGCGACCTACTTCCTGCCGGGCGTTCCCGGCTCGAGCCGGGCCTCCGGCGTGCTGGTGCCGGTCGAGGTGGTCTGGGCGCCGAGCGGTCCGCTGAACGGGACCTGGCGCTTCGGCGGCTGGTATGACAGCGCGTCGACGATCGACGGTGGCCTCCCCGGTATCATCGCGATCGCGCCCGGCATCGGCGGCGTCTCGGACCAGAATCTGGGCGATCAACGCGGCCGCTATGGCATCTATGAATCGATCCTGCAGCGGCTGACCGTTGAAGGTGCAAAGGCACAGGGTTGGTACATGTTCCTCAATACGACCGTCGCCGATCACCGGACGTCGTATCAGGATTACCAGGTCGCCCTGGGCTTCAGGCACACCGGAACGTTCTCGTGGCGCCCCGAAGACGAAGTCGGTTTCGCGGTGGGCACGACCCACGTGAATTCGGCTGCGCTCACCCTGAATGCGGGCGGAAACGAAGTTCCGATCGAAGCCTGGTACGGGTGGCAGGCAACTGGCTGGATGAACCTCAAGTTCGACGCCCAGTACGTGATCAATCCCGGCGGGCGCGGCTACAATGCCGCCGGCATCAAGACCGAGAATGCCTGGGTTCTTGGTCTGCGCACGCTGGTGCACTTCTGATCGGGAGGGGTTGCCAGCATGTCTGAGCGAAACCAGCCATGGTAACCCCTCACGACGCCGGGCTCGCGGTCCTTGAGTTGAAGGGCATCGGCAAGGAGTTCGGCGCCATTCGCGCGTTGCATGGCGTCGACCTGCGCGTTTCTCCCGGCGAGGTGGTCGGCCTGATGGGAGACAACGGCGCCGGCAAGTCGACGCTGGTCAAGATCATCGCCGGCAACTTCCCGCCAAGCCACGGCGAGATCCGCTTTGATGGCAAGCCGGTTCATTTCGCCCGGCCGATCGATGCCCGCGCGATCGGTATAGAAGTGGTCTATCAGGACCTCGCGCTCGCCGACAATCTCACGGCGGCGGCCAATGTCTTCCTCGGCCGTGAGCTCAAGCGCAAGCTTGGTCCGTTCGCGTTGCTCGACCACAAGGCGATGGCAGCCCGCGCGCTGGAGCTGTTCGGCGAACTGCGCTCGGAGACCCGGCCGCACGATCTCGTCAGGCAGATGTCGGGCGGTCAGCGCCAGGCGGTCGCGATCGCACGGACGCGGCTGTCCAATGCCAAGCTCGTGATGATGGACGAGCCGACGGCCGCGATCTCGGTCCGGCAGGTCGAGCAGGTGCTGGGCCTGATCCATCGCCTGAAGGAACAGGGCGTCGCGGTGATGCTGATCTCGCACCGCATGCCCGACGTGTTCGCGGTCTGCGACCGCGTCGTCGTCATGCGCCGCGGCGAGAAGCGCGCCGACAAGGCGATCGGCGATACCAGCCCCGAGGAAGTCACCTCCCTCATCACGGGAGCGAAGGAGGCTGCGTGATGGCCACGCCCCTGGACTCTCCCATCACCTTCACCAATGTCGGCAAGGCCAAATGGTGGCAGAGCGGCTTCTTTGCCTCGCAGACCGGCTACGTCCTGCTCGCGCTGGTCGCGCTGTTCGTGGTGATGAACTTCGCCAGCCCCTATTTCCTCACCGAGGGCAACATACAGAATGTGGCGAAGAACTTTTCCTTCATCGCCATCGCCACGCTCGGCGTGACCTTCGTCATCATCACGGGCGGCATCGACCTCTCGGTCGGCTCGGTGATGTGCTTCTCCGCGATGAGCACCTCGATGGTCATGACTCACATCTCGACACCGGGCATGCCCGGCGCAGACTGGTTCGTGCATCTGGCCGGCGACGGCAAGACCGTGATCGCCAATCTGCCCGGATTGATCCTGCTGGTCTCGATCCTGGCAGGACTCGGCGTCGCGCTGATCGTCGGCCTCGTCAATGGCTTCTGCATCGCGGTGCTCGGGCTATCGCCTTTCGTCACCACGCTCGGCATGCTCTCGATCGTGCGCGGCCTCGGCTACGTCGTCTCCAACGGCCGCGGCAGCTTTCCCAGCGGCCCCGAAGCGAGCTATTTCTACACGCTGACGTCGGGCGTCGTATTCGGCATGCCCGCGCCGTTCATCTACCTCGTCGTTCTCGCGGTCGCGATGGCGGTCGTGCTGCACCACACGAGTTTCGGCCGCCACGTCTTTGCCATCGGCGGCAACGAGAAGGCGGCGGCGCTGACCGGCATTTCGGTCGTGCGGGTGAAGATCGAGATCTACGTGATCTGCGCGCTGGCGGCGGGTCTGCAAGGCATCATCATCTGCGGCTGGCTGGGATCGGCGCCGGCAAACATGGCGACGTCCTACGAGCTCAACGTCATTGCGGCCGCCGTGATCGGCGGTGCCAATCTCGCCGGCGGCGCCGGCGGTCCGCTCGGAGCCATCGTCGGCTGCGTGCTGCTCGAGGTGATCCGCAACGGCCTCGTGCTCGCGCAGGTCAACTCCTACTGGCAGCAGACATTGGTGGGCGTGATCATCATCGCAGCGGTGCTGGTCGATCGCCTCCGCTCGCGCATGGCCTGAAGAGTTCGTCCCCGGGGGATCACCCATGTCCGCCTATCCGCCTCCGGGAGCCACTGATTTCAAGGAATAGGCACAAAAATAATGTGGAGGGAAGCAATGAGGAAGACACTTCTTGCCGCCGCGGTCCTCGTCATGATGGCGACGCCCGGCTTTGCCCAGAGCTACAAGTTCGTGATCGTGCCCAAGGCGATGAACAATCCGTTCTTCGATTTCGCGCGCGACGGTTGCCAGAAGCGCGCCAACATCGAATGCATCTACAAGGGTCCTGTCGAGCACGAGCCGGCGACGCAAGCGCAGATCATCCAGGATTTCATCACCCAGAAGGTGGACGGCCTCGCCATCTCGGTCGCCGACGTTGCCGCGATGACCAAGTCGATCGAGGCGGCGACGGCGGCCGGCATCGCCGTCATCACGTTCGACTCCGATGCGCCGGGTTCGAAGCGGATTGCCTATATCGGCACCGACAACAAGGAGTTCGGCGTCGCGCTCGGCAAGCAGTTGCTGACGCTCCGGCCCAATGGCGGCAAATACGCGATGATCTCCGGCGGACCGGGAGCGGCCAACCTCGCCGAACGCGTCGATGGCGTCCGCGAAGCGCTCAAGGGCTCGAAGTGGACCGAAGTCGCGGGATCGCCGACCTTCTGCAACGACGACCCTGCGCTGGGCGTTCAGCAGATGACCGATCTGCGCACCGCAACTCCCGACCTTGCTGCGATCATCCCGGTCGGCGGCTGGCCGATGTTCGCGCCGGAAGGCTTCAAGGCATTCGCCAGCAAGAGCAAGAAGGAGATCGACGCAGGCAAGTTCACGCTCGTCGTGGCCGACACCCTCAGGATGCAGCTTGAGCTTCTGAACGAGGGTTATGCCAATGGACTGATCGGCCAGCGCCCGTTCGAGATGGGCGAGAAAGCGATGGATACGCTGCTTGCCATCAAGAAGGGCCAGAAGGTGCCGGAGATCATCCACACCGGTCTCGACATCGTGACCAAGGACAACGTTGCGGCGATGCTGAAGTAGCAGCCCGGAGGCCGCGTCGCCTATTCGTTGAAAACCGCGGCTCGGCGCACAAGATCGGTGCCCTTGGTAACGGGGGAAGGCTACCGCGCCTTTCCCCACACCGACCAAGCCTACGATATCTGCTGGCGCACGTTCTCGAGCGTTGAGCGCGACGCCTTCCGACCTACAGCAACCGGATAGATGAACTACAAAGCGCAGAACCCGCAGAAGGGATTTCTCCGGCGATCGCTTTTTTCAAAATAGCGGCGGCTTGCGTAGAAGATTCTTTCATCTAGCATTGATGCAGGCATTTCATTTGAACGAAAGTTCTGCATATGACCGACATCCAAACGCTTTCGGCGGCCACGCCTCGCCGCCTCGATGCGATCGATCGCAAGATCTTGCGGGTTCTCCAGGAAGACGCATCGCTATCGGTCGCCGAGATCGGCGAGCGCGTTGGACTTTCCTCGACCCCTTGCTGGAAGCGCGTGCAGCGTCTGGAGAACGAGGGGGTCATCACCGGCAAGGTCGCCCTCGTCGACCAGAACAAGATCGGTCTGGGTCTGTCGGTCTTCGTGTCCGTCGAGAGCGACGACCACTCCGACACGTGGCTGAGGAGATTTGCGTCGGTCGTCAGCGCGATGCCCGAGGTGATCGAGTTCTACCGCATGGCCGGCGACATCGACTATGTCCTGCGTGTGGTCGTCGCTGATATGCAGAGCTATGATCTGTTCTACAAGAGGCTGATCGGCGCGATTGCGCTGAAGAATGTGACCTCACGCTTCGCAATGGAGAAGATCAAGTCGGTGACCGCCCTGCCCGTCCCGGCACTTGCACCAGCGTAGCCAAGCGTGGCGCACGATTGACGATCAGATCGGCGCACTTCGCGCGATAAGAGAGTTCGGGCCACGCGAGCGCAACTCTCGCCAGGCCGCGCCTCGCTTGCCTCGTCGGGCCAATCGATGCATCGTCATCATCCGGCTCGTCAAAGGGACTATCGATGCGCTTGCTCCTGTGGGCTCTCCTGCTGCTGCTTCCCGTGCAGGTTTCCGCCGCGCCGCTTTGGCAAACCCTTCCGCCGACGCCGCCCGCTGTCTCCGGTGAACGCAGCGGCCATGCCAAGGTCAATGGCATCAGCCTGTACTACGCAACCATCGGCCACGGACCGCCGGTCGTCCTGCTCCATGGCGGGCTTTCCAATTCGGACTACTGGGGTCATCAGGTCAAGGCGCTCGCCCGCCGGCACATGGTGATCGTCGTGGACAGCCGTGGCCACGGCCGCAGCACACGTGACGACCGCCCCTATGGATACGACCTGATGGCCGATGACGTCGTCGCGCTTCTCGATGCGTTGCATATCGCCAAGGCCGACGTCGTCGGCTGGAGCGACGGTGCCATTCTCGGGCTCGATATCGCACTCCGTCATTCAGACCGTGTCGGAAAGGTCTTCGCGTTCGCTGCCAACACGGTCACGTCGGGTGTCCAGGAGGGCGTGGAGAGAGCCCCTGTGTTCGCGCGCTTCATCGAGCGAGCCCGCGGCGAGTACGCCAAATTGTCCGCCACACCGAAGGATTACGACGCCTTCGTCACGCAGATCACCAAGATGTGGGAGACCGAACCGAACTGGACTGATGATCAGCTACGTTCGATCAAGGCGACGGTCCTGGTGGTGGATGGCGATCATGATGAAGCGATCAAGCGCGCTCACACCGAATATATCGCCGCCACCATCCCGAACGCCGGGCTGCTGATCCTGCCCAACGTCAGTCATTTCGCCTTCCTGCAGGATCCCGCATTGTTCAATGCGGCCCTTCTGCATTTCATCGATGGCAACTGACAGACCGACCGTCGGGGGCACAAAATCGCCAGAAATGGTGGACGAGCGCACCAATTCGCAGCCTTGGTAGCGGGAGAGCGCTACCGCCTTTCCCCACACTCGGCGGATCTACGGTATCAGCTTCAATCTTCCGCATAGCGTTAAGCTCTGACCATAGGCCTACACAGCCGCTGATTAAGAAACGCATGTTTTGGTGCCAAAATCGACGACCATTCCGACAAGCGTCCTGTTGAACCGACGTTAACCCTTAACTGGATTTCCTCGTGTCGGAATGGCCCGATACGAGTTGGGGCAGCTCAGAAGGGCCATAAGATGAGATGAAACTTCGGAGGTTCGAGTCGCGGGTCTAAACCGGCTATGCTCGGAATCCTGGTTTCTTCTCCGAGGGCGGCTCAACTCGCGAAGTGGCTTCCTGATGAAAGACAAGCCATTTTCGTCATTTCGGGACCAAGACCCACCGTCTGGACTACCACTCGAGCCCGGAATTCCACCTTTCGGCGGCACAGAGCCTGCCACCCGCAATCATGCGGAGCGCGCAGATTGAAGGACGCCCGAAGCATCGGGTACCGCGACGTTGCCGACCGCTTCGCCGAAGGCGGCAAAGAATTGGCTTGCCAGCTTCCTGGCTGTGGAATCGATCAGACGCCCACCGAGCTGGGCGAGCTTCCCCCAATCTGCGCATCGACCTCATAGATGAGGATGGTCGCATCTGGGCCATCCGATGCAAGTCTCACTGTGGCCCCGTCCTTGGCAAAGCCAGCAATGCCGCCAGAGCCTTCCCCAGAGATCCGGTAGCCATTGGGCGGGCCGGGTGGTGAGCACTCTTGCCGTATCCATTCGTTCCTAGAAACAACGATCAGCGAGCTCCCCCCTCAGGGGTAAGAAACGATTGCGCGCCTGCGCAGTATTCTATCCGTCAGGATTTTGCACTTTACATCCTGGGGCCAGAGCCAACGCTGCCCGTGTGTATTTTAAGCGGGCGGCGTTGCGCACTGAATCTCCGCGCTGACTACATTAGCTCGGTCCGAAAATCCTATAAATCAGCATCGTGCCCACAACGGCTGTCCAGCCGATCGAAGTGGCTAGCGCCCACGCCTGGATTGGCATTGGAGTATTCCTCCTGCAATGAAAAAGAAAGAAATGAAGAGGCCGCTGGCCGCCGACAGCGGCCTCTTAGACCCGATCTCAAATGAACGTCTTGGAAATAAAATCGCCGCCGCAGGTCCGGCATTCTTAAACGATGAATTGGCAACTCCGTGAAGTCCAAACAAGTCTATCCACAAAAGGAACTGTCGTGACGTTGCGGAGCCGACACAGTTCTGTGACCTCGAGCTCGCGCGTGGAGGCAGCTTTCTACGCAAGAAGTGGGTCAAAACGCCGGCTGCCCCAGCCCGGCTGGCTGGGGGCCGTGGGCGGCCGAGCCGGGGCAACGCCTCGCTGGGCGGCGGGCCAGCCTGGCGCTTCCCTACGCTACGCCGCGCGTTGCGCTATTCAACGGAGAACGGTAGCGAAAAGCGGCGGTTGCAACGCGACGCGCAGCCCGGAGGAGCGCGATCGCGGCTGGCGGTGCAAGCGCTTCACTCCGGGCGCAGTCGCCCGCGCGCCTGCCCCGCGCTGACTTGCTACTATGCCAACCTCAGAATGAGGCGAAGCTACGACCTTCGTCTTGTGGACCGTTGCCAAAAAACGGCAGAAGCCGTCGCCGTGCTAACGCTAACCTGAGGTGAAGTGCCTCGGGTGCGAGACGCACCACAATAGTCGCGCCGCGGGCAACGGCCGAAGGCTCAAGACCAACCTGCCGAACAACAAAATTCCGATGCACGTCCGCCAGCGCCGCCGCCGGATATCTTCGAATCCCGGACACGAAAGACAGGCTCTGACCCCGACAGCCAAGATAGTTCTCCCGGTAGTGGCGACTGGCCGGCCGCGCAAACACTCAAGCAACCGCGGCACGACACTGAGCGCGTCCGCCCGCGACGTTCGTTGGCCAGACTTCGGTCGCCGCTGGCGATCACCAGCGATAGCCATACCCGCGATAGTATCTGGGGCCGTAAGCGTATGCGGGGCGAATAACGCGCCGGTACACTGGACGAGCGTAGTACGACCGGTATCCGCCGTAGTATGCGGGGGCGTAGCCATAATTGTAGTATGCCGGTGCATAGCCGCCGTAATACGCTGGGGCGTAACCCCCGTAATAGCCATAACCCGGTCCGCCGTAGTAGCCGTAACCTGGGCCATAGGCGTAGGCACTGGAGGCTATGCCACCAACCACCGCCGCTCCGATTAGTCCGGCCGCAAGTCCAGCGCCCCAGCCGCCACCGCGCCACGCTTGGGCTGGCGATGGGGCCACCAAGGCAGAGACACCGATGGTGGCAGCGGTCACGAACGCCAATGCTGCTTTCTTCATTTCCGAAGCCTCCGTTGTTCCCGGAACTTCAACCGACAATCCAGCAATAGTTTCCTTCGATCGCCGTTGGCGGGAACGGTTTCGGTGAAATTTAATACTGATGAACGGCTTGGGAAAGCAAACCACGGCGCCCCAATGCCCGTGTCGGGTCAATCGCGGCGATCAGCGACGGACTTCCGGTCCGTTCCCATCAGGAGAAACTAGCTGCAGCACGTCACCGGAAGCGATGGGCCAGGAGGAGACCCAGCACACCGCAAAAGCAATCAAGGAGGCGGCTAACGGCGGGCCGCTAGCGTAGCCCGCCGCCTTCAGCGTTAGCCCTCAATCCCGCCCGCCGGGGGCGCACGTTGCGCGGTGGAAATCGGCAACGATATTCGCGCAACAGGCTACTTTTCGGTTTCGACGACGTAACGTCGTATGACCTTGGTTGCCTTGTCTCGCTGGGGTGCAAGATCCGACCAGGCCTTCGACTTGTAGAATGCTACGGCGTCATCCATGCTGTCCCATTCGACGATGGCCGCACTCTTGGGAGGCGACGCGCCCTCAATTTGAACCACCCGTCCCGCTGCGGTGCGTAAGGCTCGACCATGGGCCGCCTCAATCGCCTTCCGGGCGGCCGGCAGGTATGCGGCTTGGGCTGCGGGGTCGAGGACTTCAACTTCGCTGACCGTGTACGCTTTCAATTTGGTTCCTTGAGCGTGGAGGCCCTGGACTGCGATGGCCCCGATGGTGACACCTGCGAGCAATGCCATTGCGTAAGCTTTCATGACTGACTCCCGGGTTGCCTTGCCGATAATCCGGCGGCCAATAGTACTGCTATTCGAGACCGTGTAGTGGGCAATGTAGGGTTAGGCTTGGCACCCAGTGTCCATAGAAGCGCAACATGGTAGCTGCGTGGTAGTCACGCGGACGTAACGGCCGCTAAGGGTCAAAAGCAGACTCATGCTGCGCTGCCGTTCGATTGACAACGGCAAGTTCGAATAGGCGCAAAGGTGCTCGATCCGATTATTCGACATGGATTGTCGCAACTAGTATCTGCTATCTTCCGTTAGTGCGCACGAGATTGATTGCGGCTCTCGCGAAGGACGCTCCTGTCCTTCTGAACCATTTGCCGCGCTAACGTTAGCGAGCAAACTTTGTGCGCCGATGAGTTGGGTCGTCAGGCTGTGATCGCGACCCGGCCCGAGATTGCCTTCCCTGTCGTAGCGTGCGTCCACGCCTTGAAAAACTTCTTCTTCAATCTCTTTGTCTGATTGGAAGCAATGCAGCGACTCGGCCCCTCGCATGGGGATACAGGGTATATGGTAGAGCGCCGCTATGGAGATCCAATCACCCGCAGCCAATGGCGGATGTAGTCGTCCAGAAGCTTTCTTGTTTCATTTGAGAGCGCCTGATCCGAGATATGAGCACCTCATGTGGCGCTAGCAAACGCGATCGTTGGGCGTCAGATCGATCGTCCGTCACGATATCCAGACGTTCGGCAACTTCCCTCCCAGCCATTTCGCAAGTGCACTGTTCACTGCAACCGGCCATTCCTGCATCATCCAGTGGCCAGACTGGATCATGACTTCAGTCAGATCATCGCACTTCCCTCGCATCGGTTCTGCGAGGCGAGAGCCACTGGTAGTCAAGCAGATGCTGGTACACGGTGCTGCCGAGCGTCGCCAGCGCAACGGACGGCGTCGCTCCGAGCAGACCGGCGAAGCTCGTCGGGCGCAGAAGTCTCCCAGCGTCGCGGAGGTCAATGCCACGGCTCCGCCCTGTGGAAAGCGGAGGACGTATTCGGCTATCACGTCTTGCTCCACCGCGCGCCAACCGTCGGATAGCCGGTCCAGAATCGCAGCAGTCGCTCAAGAACTGCTCCGAGCGCGAATCCTGCGACCACGTCGCTCGACCAGTGTGCGAGAACCAAAACCCGCGTCACGGAAAGAGCGACCGCTACTGCCTGTGTTGCGCGGCGCGCGCCGGCGGGCAGTGTTCCTGCCGCTGAAGCCAGCGCGCCCATGTGCAGCGCGTGGCCGGATGGAAATGCGTCCTCACGGTTGCCCGAAACTGAGATACCGTGGGCGTGGCCGACCACAGTCAGGCGGTCTGGGCGGGTCTGGTTGAACAGCAATTTAAGACCGTGCGGCAGGAGCGACGCCGCGATCGTCACCAACAGCGCGTGATTGCCGGCGCGCTGCAGCGAGGTATCGTGTCCGCGCGAGGCGATCCAGCCGGCGGCGGCGAGAACAAGTAGAACCTTTTCGTCAGCGCCCCAGGTCAGCCCGCGCGCGATTGCTTCGGGCGCGGGCGCGGTGTTGCGGCTGATCACGCGCGCGATTGCGGCATCCGCCGCTGTCGGACGAACGGTTATCGGGAAAATTGGTGCGCCTCGAATGCGGCTTGCTTTAATGCGCGCGGTCGTAGGCATGGTTCTCAAAGCCGGATCTCCATCTAGCCCAACGCGCCAGCTTCGACCTGGGTCCTAATGCCCGTGCCGGAGCGTCAGGAGAGCGGTGAGAGGGAACCAATGGCAGTTTCAATCAATTTGGGTTTTACTAGTCGCTTAACTGGGACACGCATCGATGCTTTGCACAGTCGTAATGTGCGGCGGGGGATGTTGTCGACGAAGGCGTTGTTGCCCGCGACGTCAGGCTGTTATTTCTCGCGATGAACGCCCGTAAACCTCTTCGCGCCGATTTTTGGACAGGCCTGAACTAGCCACCATTTTATTGTGCCTGGTAAGCGGGTTTCTTCAATTGCGAGCGCTTCTTCGCGGCACCGTTAGGGGATCATGGAACTAGTCGCTTCGGTACTGGTTACGCCACCGGTACAATTAATAATTGCCGGAGGAGCCCATGTTACGCATTTCGTTCGCGCTATCGCTTGCGCTACTCGTGTCACCAGCGCTGGCCGATGACAAGGGGGTCGACCCCTCTGCCCTGCAAGCCTGCAAGCCTATCGGCCAGTCTGCCAAGGGTGAGCTCATCTACGGCATGGACTGCGCCGCGCTTAAGCCGGAGAACAAGGTCGAGGTACTGCCCAACATGCCTCCCACCAACATGAAGGACACCGTGATCCCGAAGTCTGGCGGGGCGCAGAATCCAGAAAACACGCCGACTACAGGCGAAGTAAAATAAGCGTGCGCCTATGCGTCACGTTGAAGGCGGCTGGAGAATTGTGCGCTGGAGTGCCGAGGAGGAACGGAAACTCCTCGAACTCCGCGCGCAAGGCAAAGACATGCGTGAGATCGCGCAGCAGCTCGGGCGCACCGAAGCATCATGTGAAGGCAGACTCCGCAAGCTAACCGCGGCACGTCCGATCCCGGAGCTCTAGCCTTCAAGGTCATCTCCCAAGTCCTTGAAGAAGGGTGTCGGAGCAAGGTTATTGGGGTAGAGCCGAAGCAACTTGACGAGATCGAGCACCCAGCGAAGTCCTCGGAGGGCGCCCGAAACTGGCGGAGTTTTCTTGGTTTCGGGCGCAACGCCTCTTCCGGAGCGTCGGGAACCAATACCGCGTGGACGACGTTCTCGCGCATATTGTGGCGGGTCGATCTGTTCTGCAGCAATGACGATGATGCGCGCGAGCAGGCTCAAAACTTGACTACTAATGCTCAGCCAGTCGAACTTTGGGACGGCGCGAGGAAGATTGGTAAGTTTGCAGCCTCTCGCTTGAATTAGCTTGCAGCGGTCGGCGGACTGGATCAGCGTCCGTCGGGCGCTCCGGGGGACGGGTCGCAGGTCTGACGAACTGCGCCTCCACCAAGAGAAGGCTCCGCGCCCTGCCTTGATCGTTCATCTGCCCGCTCCGGGCAGACGGACGATCGAGACCTCCGTCACCCAGAACAGCACGAAGCAAGAGATGCGGCACTGGATGTCGGCCCCGGAATCCCTTTGCCAGAACCTGCGCCAGTGGTCAGCGGCCGGAGCACGCCAGCCGAGACATGCAGGCCGTGACACGTCGCGGTTCGCGCCACGTTCGCCTGAACAGCTTCCGGGGATGACCAGGCCGTCTACGCTTCCCCAACTTTCCGGACGCTCTCCATACTCCCGCAGCGCAGACTGACGTCAACTCCCGGAAACTCGCCTCTGCCCAAGCGAGTTCACCCCGCTGAGATAGTTTCAATCGAGACGCAAAGTTCCTAAGTTGGTTGCGGGCGAGCTTGTGCGGAAGCGGTGGACGGATCGCCATCGGACTGAGCGCACCGGTGTCAGCATGATCGATGGACATGCGAGAGCTCCCTTGCCGCTACCGTGGGCGACCGGTTTCGATGTCGCTGTAAGCATCCAGACGGCATCACGATCATGCTCGAAATAGGAACAGCACCGCACCTCGTCGGATTAAGGATTCCTCAATTCCGTCCCGGGAAGCAAAACAATGACGAAGACAACGAAGAAGGCCCGCAGATCTGGCGGGACGGCAACGATCCACGATCAAAAGCTTGACCGTGGTGAAGGAGGCGAACTTCATCAGGTCGCATCAGATAAAACGCCGGTGCTCACGACAGCGCAGGGCGGTCCCGTTTCCGACGACCAGAACTCCCTGAAAATCGGCCCGCGCGGTCCGACGCTACTCGAGGACCTGCACTTTCGGGAAAAAATCTTCCACTTCGATCACGAACGGGTCCCAGAACGAGTCGTGCACGCACGTGGCTACGCGGCGCACGGTTTCTTCGAGAACTACAAGCCGTTGTCGAAATACACCAGGGCTGACCTGTTCCAGCGCGCCGGCGAAAAAACGCCTGCGTTTGTGCGCTTTTCGACCGTGGCCGGAAGCAAGGGCTCATCCGACCTTGCCCGTGATGTCCGCGGCTTCGCCGTAAAGCTCTACACACAGGAAGGCAACTGGGACATCGTCGGCAACAACGTCCCGGTATTCTTCATCCAGGACGCAATCAAGTTTCCCGACCTGATCCACGCGGTAAAGGAAGAGCCGGACTGCGCCTTTCCGCAGGCGCAATCGGCACACGATAATTTCTGGGATTTCGTCAGCCTCACCCCCGAGAGCATGCACATGATCATGTGGGTGATGTCCGATCGCACCATTCCACGCTCGTTCCGCTTCATGGAAGGTTTCGGCGTCCACACCTTCCGGCTTGTGAACGCGAAGAACGAGTCCACCTTCGTCAAGTTTCACTGGAAGCCCAAATTGGGCATGCAATCGGTAGTCTGGAACGAGGCCGTCAAGATCAATGGTGCCGATCCTGACTTCCATCGCCGGGATCTCTGGACCGCCATCAAGAGCGGCAACTTCCCGGAATGGGAACTTCAGCTGCAATTGTTCGATCAGGCCTTCGCTGATTCCTTCGATTTCGACGTGCTTGATCCGACGAAGCTCATACCGGAGGAAATCCTGCCTCCCCTCCCTGTCGGTCGGCTGGTGCTCAATCGGATGCCCGACAATTTCTTCGCTGAAACCGAACAGGTCGCCTTCATGACCCAGAACGTTCCGCCGGGGATCGACTTCTCCAACGATCCGCTGCTACAGGGACGCAACTTCTCGTACCTCGACACGCAGCTCAAGCGGCTCGGAAGCCCGAACTTTACGCACATCCCGATCAATGCGCCCAAATGTCCGTTCGCCCATTTTCAGCAGGACGGTCACATGGCCATGCGCAACCCGGCCGGGCGCGCCAATTACCAGCCGAATTCCTTCGGCGAAGGTCCGAGAGAGTCGCCACAGCGCGGCTTCACGTCATTCGCCGACGTCGAACAGGGCCCAAAACGTCGTCTGCGTGCCGAGAGCTTCGCAGACCACTACAGCCAGGCGCGTCAGTTCTTCATCAGTCAAACCATGGGAGAGCAGGCACACATCGTCGCCGCTTTGACGTTCGAACTCAGCAAGGTCAAAACGCCCGCGATCCGGGAACGGATGGTCTCGCATCTCCTCAACATCGATGAGGCTCTGGCCAACAACGTCGCCGGCAAACTTGGTCTGCAGAAGATGCCAAAACCGGCAGACGCTGCTGTGCCAACGCGTCAGGATCTCGATCCCTCGCCGGCGCTCAGCATCGTCGAAAACGGACCCGAGCGCTTCGAGGGCCGGAAGTTGGGTATCCTGATTTCCGATGGAACAGATGCCAGTCTCCTCCAGGCACTTGAGGCCGCGCTCGAGAAGGCCGGAGCGACGTACGAGATCATCGCGCCGACGGTCACGGGAGCCAAAGCGAGCGACGGCAGCTGGATCGACGCCGATCAAATGATCGATGGTGGCCCCTCGGTGTTGTACGATGCCGTTGCCTTGCTGCCGGCCCAGGCAGCCATGGACGACCTGCTCCATGAGTCTTCAGCACGGGACTTCGTCGCCGACGCGTTTGCTCACTGCAAGTTCATCGGATACGTCGGCTCTGCGCTGCCGTTGCTCGAGAAAGCCGGCATCGCCACCGAAGATTTTGATGAAGGCTGTGTCGCCTTGGAAAGCGCCAAGGATGCCAAATCGTTTGTCGATGGCCTCGCCAAGCTCCGCGTCTGGGAACGTGAGCCAAACGTCAAGATGCCCTAGGAACGGAGACGGTTATGACCAGCCTCGAAGACAAGATTCGACAACGCGCCTACGAGCTTTGGGAGCAAAGCGGCAAGACCGAAGGGTCGGAGATGGATTTCTGGTTGCAAGCAGAGCGCGAAGTCCGCACGGAGGCCGCACCTGAACCGCCGCAAGACAGATTAGAGTAACGAACGGCATCGCCAGCACCCGCGTGTCGTTCAGCACTTCCACGCGGATTGAGCCGGCTCAATCCGCGCCGGCTTCACTTTAGTCACCTGTAAACGGTGACGCTTGGATGCCAAATCATAACGTGTTCACCGAGGAACCATTGCCACGGCTGCCTATTGTTGCGGCACGATGAGCTGATCTCATCGCAAATTGGGATGAGCATCATGATCGATACCGTCGTCGTCCAACCAGCATCCGATGCCGGTGAACCTTCCGTCTCGGGCGTGTCGTGGGGTGCAGTCACGGCCGGGGCCGTGGTCTCTTGCGCATTGACCTTGGTGTTGTTGGCATTCGGCGTCGGATTTGGCTTATCTGTCGTCTCTCCGTGGACCGGCGCCGGCGTCTCCACCACCACTTTCAAAATCGGGACTGGCCTCTATCTGATCGTCATCGCCATGTTGACGTCGTCGATCGGTGGCTACATTGCAGGCCGATTGCGATCCCGCTGGATCGGCATCCACACGGATGAGGTTTATTTCAGGGACACGGCTCACGGCTTTATCGCCTGGGCGCTTGCATCCGTCGTCGGCGTAATTCTCTTAGCCACTCCCGCAACCAGTTTGATCGGAGGTGGACTCGGCGCCGCCGGCCAAGGCGCGGCTTCGTTTGCGAACCGATCCGGCCCAATGGACGGCTACGTCGACACCCTGCTACGGCCGAATACTCCATCGGCGCAAGCGACAGCAAACGACTCTCGCCTCGAAATGCTCCGATTGTTCACGTCGAGCTTCCAGGCGGGCGGCGAGATGAAGGCGACTGATCGGGAGTACGTCTCAAAAGTCGTGGCAGCGCGAACCGGGCTCGACCAGTCCGCGGCCGACAAACGCGTCAACGACGTCGTCATGCAGATCAAGGCCGATACCGATGCGGCACGAAAGGCTACGGCCCAGCTTGCGTTCTGGCTGACCGCGTCGCTGCTATTGGGAGCTTTCTGCGCCAGTCTTGCCGCGACCGAAGGTGGTGGCTTGCGGGACGGAACATGGGGCTCTCACTCCCGGCTTAAACCCGCAATGCGCACCTGACAGGAGCAAAATAATGCCGATTCTTCTCTGGTTAGTTGGAATACCGATCCCGATCATCATCCTGATCCTGCTCTTGCGCTAAGCCGGATTCGGACGCGGACAGTTCTCAAACTAAGGAAAACCCATGGCCAAAAAGCCAATGCTGCTGAGCGACCTTTTCCACGAAACGCTCAAGGACATCTATTTTGCCGAGAACAAGATCGTCAAGACACTCCCGAAGATGGCGAAGGCGGCACAGTCGAAAGACTTGCAGAAGGCCTTTACCAAGCATCTGCGGGAGACCGAGGGCCAGATCAAGCGGCTCAATCGGGTTTTCAAGATCATCGGCAAGCCGGCACGCGGAAAGACCTGTGCTGCCATCAATGGCATTACCGAAGAGGGTGCGGAGATCATGAAGGCCTTCAAGGGTATGCCCGCACTTGACGCCGGTCTGTTGGCGGCGGCCCAGGCCGTCGAGCATTACGAGATGTCGCGTTACGGTACGTTGCGGACATGGGCCGAAGAGCTCGGAATGCCGGATGCCGTCCAACTTTTGCAGGCGACGCTGGACGAAGAGCGAGCCACGGATTCGGCCCTCTCCAGACTCGCCGAGACCCTGGTCAATGTCGAAGCTGAACACGACCTTGCGGCATAGCAACGCCTGGGTCCACTAAACGGGTTCTTGCGGTTGCCGGGCTTTTGATCGAAGCCCGGCGATCCCATTGAGTGAGGCTTTTCCTGCCTGGCAGGCCAACCGGCACGTTGCGAGGCCGAACTTGCTGTGGTGGATCGGTGCGCTCGCCGCTCTTCTTACGTCGGTATCCTGCAAGCCAAGGCGTTGCCGTTCGGGGCACTCAGCCACCCCGTATGTATCCCAGTGCCGGTAGGTCATTCACTCGCCACTCCTTCAGTTCAAGCGGCGCGTCGGATCAATGGCAATACCCAATCTGTGCAAATATGGCGTATGGTCCGGCTCGTAAGCCCGGCGCCCGTTCAAGCGAGATTCCATATGGCCCTTGTAAAGACGTCCAAAATAGTAGGTTCGGCGGCAAAGGCCCGGCGCTCGGCCGAAGGTCAGCGCGCAGCTGGGGGCGTGCAGCCCCCGGCACGGCGGACGTCGAGGGCCGGGAATGCTTTAGGCAACGACAAGGTGTCCGAGAGGGTGGCCGCCGCCACGGAAGAATTGTCCAGCGGCCTCTCGGAAGCCTCGGCAGCCGCGGAAGAACTTCGGCGCTCCATGGAGCAGATTGCGGCGGGTGCCGACGAGGCGGCGGGCGCTTCCCAAGAGCAGTTGGCGGCAATCAGGCAGGTTACAGCCAACCTGACAACGGCCCGCGGAGAAGCCGACAATTCCCGGCGCAGGACGGAAACCGCCCAGGTTCTGCTTGCCGAGACCGCGGCCCAGATCGGCGCGTCCATTCAATCCGTCGAGCGAAATTCTGAACGCCAGGTCTCCTCGATCGCGATTATACGCGAGCTTGAACGTCGGGCGAAGGATGTGAGCGAAATCACCGGCGCGGTGAGCCGAATTTCAGATCAAACGAACCTGCTTGCTCTCAACGCCGCCATCGAAGCCGCACGTGCCGGCGATCACGGGCGCGGTTTTGCCGTCGTCGCCGAAGAGGTCAGAGCTCTCGCTGAGGTTTCGGACAAGAGCGCCATTGAAGTGCAGGGACTGGCGGAGGACATCCAGTCGAACGTTCGTGAGACCGCCGGAACGGTCAAAGCGGCGGCGGATATGGCCGTCGAACATGCCAAGACGGGGCAGTCTGTCGTCGAAATTCTGGGCAGGCTGCGGGCCGGCATGATTGAGCTCGCCGACGGCAGCCAAGAGACGCTCACGGCGGCCATCGAAGCCGAGCACGCCATCCAGGAGGCACAAAAAGGTGCCGAACTCGTTGCTGGAGCGGCCGAGGAACAGGCCTCCGCTGCAAACGAGGCCCAGTCGGCGATCCGTCAGCAGGCTCAATCGCTGGATCAAGGCCAGGCAGCCGCCCAGTCCCTTGCGTCTATCTCGGAAAGTCTTCGCACCGGCAGCGCCGGCGCTTCGGCGGCCGAGCAGATCGCCAGCATGGCGGAGCAGCTTTCGGCGACCATTCAGGAGCTGTCCAGCGCAGCCAGTCAGATCTCGACCGCGGTCGAACAAATAAATCGCGGGTCGCAACAGCAGGCTGCGGCCGCGCAGCAGACTTCGGCCGCGCTGGCCCAAATCGAGAAGAGCGCGCGAATCGCGCAGGAAAAGGGGCGACTGGCTACCGACCGTATCACGATCATGGTCAAGTCGCTCGCGGATGGTCGCGAAGCTGTTGAAAGCCTGATCGAAGGTGTAGCCAAGGCCCTCGACAAGACCCGTGCGAGCCTCGAAAAAATCATCTCCCTCGAAGCGATCGGCCGCAAGATTGAGAAGATCGTCGATGCGATCGCCCTGGTCAATATTCAGACCAACATGCTTGCTGTGAGTGGATCCGTGGAAGCAGCGCGCGCCGGCGAAGCCGGCCGGGGCTTTGCCCTTGTGTCAAATGACATTCGCTCCCTCGCCCGCGAGGCGTCGGAAAGCGTCGAACGCATCAAGGATACAGTACGCGGCATTCTTGATCATATCGCGCTGCTTCGGCGCGATCTCGAACAGATCATCACCGCGGGAGAAGTCGAAGTTCAGGACAATCGATCGGTCATCAAGGCGCTCGAAGATGCCACCGGCGAGTTCGCAGCATTGGGAAATGCCAACAAGCTCATCGAGCAAGGCGCCGGCGCAATTTTGACCGCGGCGGGAGAGACCGCGGCCGCAGCCCGACAGATCGCATCCGCCGCGGAGGAAGCAAGCACAGCCTCGCGGCAAGCCGCGACGGCGTCCGCCGAGCAAGCTCAGGGTGCGGACGACCTTGCAGCCGCGATCGAAGAGATTGCATCCTTATCTGAGGCATTGACGAAGCAGAATGGCTGATATCGTCGAAGCCAGAGAGTTGACCGACGAACGTTTTCTGACGTTCAAGAGCGAGGGTCGGTTTTACGCCGTGCCCGCCGCGCTGGTGTCGGAAGTGGCCCGGATGCCGCCTGTCGCGCGGATCCCGCAGGCCCCCGGGAGCCTTTTGGGTCTCGCCAACCATCGCGGCGCGGTGCTCCCCGTGGCGAGCGTCCGGAGGCTTCTGGGACGCGAGGAAGCCGCCTCGACACCGACCACCCGTCTGATCGTCCTTGCTGGCGCATCGCCCGTCGCGTTGGCGGTGGACGAGATCGCGAACCTGGTTCGTGTTGTGCCTGGACAGGTCAAGACGGCGGAGGCCGAGATGGCGTCCGAAGCCGGCGAACATCTGACCGGGGTTTTCGACAGCGGCACTCACGTCACCAAGATTCTGGACGTTGCCGAACTGTTGCGCCGGGGCTTCGCGCAGAGCACAACAAAACGGCAAATGCGGGCTGCGCCGATCGGAGCGGCAACCATACGCGATGCCGCGGTCGAGGGCATCCGGCAGCGTCTGGTCACCTTCGAGGTCGCCGGTCAGGAATATGCGCTTCCGCTCGAGGCGGTTCGGGAGATCGTCACTGCGCCCGAGAGCTTGACGTTCGTTCCCGGGAGCGATGAGGCGGTACGTGGCGTCATGCCCTACCGTGACGGGCTGTTGCCATTGCTATCGTTGCGGCGGCTGCTAGGGCTGCCGTCGGCCGTCCTTTCGCGAGAGAAGGTGCTGATCGTCGCCATTGGCGACGTCGTGGTCGGATTTGTCGCCGATCGCAGCCGCGCAGTTCTTTCGGTCGATCCCAGCCGGGTCGAACCGGCGCCCCCCGTTCTCGCTGCCCGCGCCGGTGGGGAAGCGCAAATCAAGGAAATCTATCGTGCAGCGCAAGGCAGGCTCGTTTCGATTCTGGCGCCGGAGCGCTTGTTTCGCGAGGATATCATGCAAAAGCTCATGCAGGGCGATGCAACCATGAAAGCGAAGGTCGAGGACAGTCACGGCGAGGCTAAGGCCGCGGAGCTGCAGTTTCTGGTCTTCCGGCTCGACGGCGGTGAGTTCGCACTACCCATCGAGGCAGTAGAGGAAGTCGCAAGGGTGCCGGATCGCATGACCCGCCTTCCGAAGACGCCGAAGTTCCTTGAAGGCGTGGTCAATCTTCGGGGAGAAGTCCTTCCGGTTGTCGATCAAAGACGCCGCTTTGACATGACCGCAACCATCGCGGGAGAGAGAACCGCCGGCTGGTCGTGGTTCGGACCAAGCAGCATCGTGCCGGCCTGATCGTCGACAGCGTACAGGAGGTCCTGCGTTGCGCGCCTGAATCGATCAAGCCATCCCCCGATCTAACCGGGGATGCACTCGGCGTTGTGCATTCGGTCATCAATCTCGAGGCGTCGGGCAGGATCGTCCTGCTGCTCGACCCTGCCGAGTTATTGACCCGGACCGAACGAGGCCTGCTGGATTCCTTTGACAAGGAAGCCCTCAGCAAAGAGAGCCGGCAGACGAAGCTGTGATCAAAGTCCTTGTCGTCGACGATTCCGCGCTCGTCCGGAAATTGATCGGCCAGGCGTTTTCAAGAGAGGCCGATTTCGAGGTCGGCTTCGCCCGAAACGGGCGTGAGGCGCTTGCCGCGATTAAGGGCTTTCGGCCCGACGTGGTGACGCTAGATGTTCACATGCCGGAAATGGACGGCCTCTCCTGCCTCGACAGGATCATGATCGAGACGCCCTGCCCGGTCGTCATGGTGTCGTCGATGACGACGGCAGGGGCCGACGCCACGCTCGAGGCGTTGCGGCTCGGCGCGGTCGACTGTCAATCGGCGTTCGACTGGGACCCCCTATCGGCATCCAAAAGGGACCCCTTTGATCGGCGTGCTCTGCTGGTAGCGCTCGGGTCGTCGGAGCTGGTCGGGGTTGCGGAGACGGCGCGAGCGCGGGTTGTTTGAACATCGTCGCGGCTTTTGAATCGCCAGCTGTCGTTGCCGGTCTCGACGATGTCGCAGTGATGGGTCAATCGGTCGAGTAGCGCGGTGGTCATTTTGGCATCACCGAACACACTGGGCCATTCGCCGAACGCAAGATTGGTGGTGACAATGATGGAGGTGCGCTCGTAGAGCCGGCTGATGAGATGGAACAGGAGCTGACCGCCGGATTGCGCGAACGGCAGATAGCCCAGCTCGTCGAGAACGATGAAGTCCATGCGGGTCAGATGCTCGGCGAGCCGTCCCTGCCGACCGTTGCGGGTCTCGGTCTCGAGCCGGTTGACGAGGTCGACGACGTTGTAGAAGCGTCCTCTGGCGCCATCGCGGATGCAACTTCTGGCGATGGCAATCGCCAGGTGGGTTTTGCCTGTACCGGTGCCGCCAACCAGCACGACGTTGCGTTGTTGGGCGATGAAGCCGCCGCCAGCGAGATCATTGACGAGAGTCTGATTGATCGGCGTGCCGTCGAACTGGAAGTCGGCGATGTCCTTGGCGAGCGGCAGCTTTGCAATGGTGAGCTGGTATTTGATCGACCTGGCTTGCTTCTCGTTGATCTCGGCGTTGAGCAGGTCGCCGACAATGCGTTGAGGCTCGTGCTGGCGCTTGACGGCAGTTGCCATGATCTCGTCGAAGGCAGCCTTCATGCCGTAGAGCTTAAGTTCGCCCATGAGGTCGAAGATTTGGGTTCGTTCCATCAGATGGTCCTCCGGAGGTTGTCGTAGCGGGCACAATCGGCGATCGGTGCATGACGGAGCGTCAGTGCGGCCGGCGTCATGATGTTGGCCGGTGGGGCGGGTTCACGTTGACGGGCCAGGATATTGAGAACGACATCGGCGGAATGGACGCTGTGACTGAGCGCTTCGGCACAAGCCGCTTCCACCGCGGACAGACCGTCAGTCAGCACCGCGGTGAGGATGTCGACCATCTGCCGATTGCCATCGTCGGTGCTGGCCAGCTTGCGCCGGATCCGCTCGATCGCGGCCGGCAGCACCCAGTCTTTGAAGGGAGCACCGTTGCGCAAGGCGCCGGGTTTGCGGGCGAGCACCGGCACATAATGCCAGGGGTCGTAGACGGTATCGCCGCGGCCAAAGGATCGCGGGTGCTCGGCAACGATACGTCCATCCTGACGGATCACGATGCGATCGGCATAGGCTTGAACCTCGACCGGTCGTCCGACTGCACTGGCTGCGACCGAGTACTTGTTGTTGTCGAAGCGCACCAGGCAGGTCTTCGAGACCGATGCTGTCACCGCATGGAAGCCGTCGAAGCGGCCGGCATAGGGAACGAGTTTGGGGCGTTCGGCTTCGAACACGTCCCAGATCGTCTGATCGACCAGCTCCGGATGGCGATGAGCCTTGGCGTAGGCGATGCACTTGTCGAGCAGCCAGGCGTTTAACTCGTCGAGGTTTTTGAACCGCAGCCGCGGCGTGAAGAAGCGCTCCCGGACCAGCCCGACCTGGTTCTCGACCTGCCCCTTCTCCCAGCCCGACGCTGGCGTACAGGCGACCGGATCGACCAGATAGTGGCTGCACATCTGCAGGAAGCGGCGATTGTAGAGACGGCCTTTACCGACAAAGATCGTCTCCACCGCGGTCTTCATGTTGTCGTAGATGCCGCGGGTGCAGGTGCCTTTGAACAGGGCGAATGCCCGGTCGTGGGCGTCGAACACCATCTCCTGCGTCTCCCGCGGATAGGCCCGCACGAACAGCATGCGACTGTGACAGAGCCGAACATGAGCAGCCTTCACCATCACCGTGGTGCCGCTCAGCAGGACCACCTCGTGGCTCCAGTCGAACTGGTAGGCTTCGCCTGGTGCAAAGCTCAGCGGCACATAAGCCGACGCTGTCGAGGTGCCGCGTTCCTTGGTCCACCGTCGGGCGTATCGACGAACCGCATCATAGCCGCCGGCATAACCCAGGCCGCGGAGTTCCTCGAATAGCCGGATCAGCGTCAGCCGTTCCCGCGCCGCCTTGCTCTCATTCCCTGCCAGCAACCGATCAAGCTCGGCACTCCAGGCACCCATCTTCGGGAGCGGCTGCGTCTCGCGCTCGTACCGGAACTCCGTCGCTTGAGAACGAATGACCTTGCGAACCACCTTCCGCGATACGCCAAGTTCTCGGCAGATCGCCTTGATCGGACGACCATCAACAAAGTAGGCGCGACGGATCTTACCAATCGTCTCCACCACCAGCATCCCAACCTCGGCTTCCATGACTCGATGGAAGCCACTGTGGACCCTTATCCCGGGGTCCCGATTGGATGCCGATCACCCCGAAACGGGGTCCTTATTCCATGCCGAAACACACTCTTCATCCGGATAGCGTCCCGAGATGTGTGTCAGGACGAGTTGCTTCACGCCGTTTTCCGCCGCCAGTAACGCTGCCTCCGCCGCGGTGAGATGTCCGTAGTCGCGCGCTAGTCCAGCGTCGCGCGCCAGGAAGGTGGCTTCGATGACCAACATATCGGCACCCTGCACGTACCCCGCCAAGCCGTCGGTTGTCTCGGCGTCGCCGACGATAACAAGCTTCCGGGCTCCTTCGGGCGGCCCCAGAACGCTCTCCGGAGCGATCGTTCGGCCGTCCGCCAGGGTGATCGAGCGGCCCTCAACCAAGTCCTTCCGGATCGGCCCGTCAGGTACCCCGAATGCCGCCAGGCGGTCGGGGCGAAGATGGCGGCGCGCCGCGCTCTCGAAGACGAAGGCATAGCTGTCGGTGTCGCGATGGCGGACCGGAAAGCACCCGACCGAGAACTCGTCGGCGTCGAGGACCAAGCCTGGCTGCAGCGGCACGAGTTGCAAGGGGATCGGCGCTCTGTTTTCGCCCCAGAGCCCGGCCAACATCCTGACGACGACGTCGAGCGTGCCCGGACTGCCGTGGATGGTCACGAGATCCTCGCTCTGGCGCAGCCGGAGCGTCGAAAAGAGTCCTGGAATCCCAAGCACGTGGTCAAAATGCGCGTGAGTAAGCAGGAGGCGATCGAGCCGCCGGAAGCCCGCGCCGCTGCGCAATAGCTGCCGCTGCGTTCCCTCCCCACAATCCACCAGGAACCGATGGCTTCCGGCCTCGATGAGAAGGCCCGGATGATTGCGATCGGCGGACGGCACGCTGGCCGAGGTACCAAGGAATGTCAGATTGAACATTTTGGCGAATTCCGGATCCAAGCTGAACCTTCGGCACGTCCGAAAAGGGGCCAAAACCGGACATCTGAGCCTCCACGGCGCGTCAGAGACTATATCGCCTGGAAGTGCATCCGCGCTGCCCGCCGCAACGCCGAGTGCTCTCGGCAGCGCCGATACCGTCATCCGAGTCAGGGGCGGTCATGGCCACGGCCATGGATGGGGCCATCACGGCGGGCGCGGGCATCACTACGGCTGGGGCCGCGGCCACCATTATGGTTGGGGGCACCATCGCCACTAACCGGCGCGCGTGCGCTAGCTTTAAAACGAAGGCCCGCCGGGCGTGAACCGGCGGGGATCGGCTCCGAACCTCGTTAGCCGACTCTCAGATTCTCGGCAGACGTCTTGCCCCGATTTTCCCTCTCTTCATAGCTTACCTTTGCACCCTCGTTGAGACTGCTCAGACCGGCCTTTTCGACCGCCGAAATGTGCACGAATACGTCTTTGCCGCCGTTGTCGGGCTGAATGAATCCGTATCCTTTGGTTGGATTAAACCACTTAACAGTACCTGTAGCCACGTCGCCTCTCCTCTTGAGATAACGCGGCAGCCTAAGTCGGGAGCGCCGGCGGCTGCAAGGAAAACCGGCGGAGCATGAATGCCCGCTGCGAGACGCAACAGAAGCGGCGCTGGACATCGTCAGGCGGCCGAAGTGGACGCCGATCCACGAGCTCGAACGCTACATGCGGTGCAAGCAGTGATCGCGCCGGCACGGCCACCCTTTCAAGCGCAGCCACCTTGTAGCGCTGCGGACGACCAAAATCTCCACAATGAATCCGCCTTCAACTTGGTGGCCGTGAGAGCGATGATCGGCTCTAACGCTCATCCCGCATATATGGACTCCGCCGGGAAACGAGTCTCAAATCTTGATCCGCCGCCATGGTTTGGAGCCCGTGCATGTGCGGCACATTCGTCGGATTTCCCCACAAGCTCCAAGCGATCGCGCCACTCGCGAGTATTCCACCGCAGATAGCCAAAAGGTCCCAGCGCACGCTGCTCCTGGAGCTCCCGCTGTTGCATATCGCGCTCTTCTTTGTTGGGCCCACTGCCCTCGACTATCCTGAAATCTGGCATGGCCGCCCTCCGGTACGACTTAACTCGCGATAGAATCTTCGACCAGACAAGGGCGCTATGTGATCTTGGTCACTTGCCGGTCAACCTACCCCAATTAGAATGACGCTAAAGGGGGACGCCGATGGTCAAGGTATTTTCGCGCTTGCTGGCCGCCGTATTGCTATCAAGCATCGGCCAAGCGATCATCATGAACAGGTCTGAGGCGGCCGGCTGGAACAGGCCTGAGGCGAAGCGAGATGATCCTTACGGATGTAGTGCCATCGTCCGAGCGGAAATGGGGATTCCTCGTCAAGCGGGATATCAATTTCCGGAATTCGGTCCGCGCGTTCGAAAATGCGTGGTCGCACATGGTGGGGGCAGCAGCCGTCCTCAGGTCGTCGCGGAGCGCGGTGTACAGCAACCAGTTCAAGCTCAGTCCAGGAAAAACACCGCTGAGCGCGCCGCCGAATCTCAGGCGAAAGTCGCAGATCGCGGCCAGATTAACGACGCGATGAAGTCGAAGCCCCGCGACTACCGCTACGCTCGAGTCTTCCAAAATATCGAACTCTCCTGCGAACCTTGGAAAGCGAGTTGCGCTGGTCATCGGTAGCGGCGCCTATGAGCACGTTCCTACACTTTCAAATCCGCCAAACGATGCAGCCGCTATCGATGCGTCACTGACCCGACTTGGTTTTTCTGTCGCGTTGGCCAACAATCTCACATTCCAGCGCACGAAAGACTTAGTCGCTCAGTTTGAAAGAGACGCGTTGGATTCCGACATTTCCGTAATCTATTACGCCGGTCACGGCGTTGAAGCTTACGGTGAGAATTGGATGATTCCCATCGACGCTCAAGCTCTTCGTGATGGAGATTTGAGTGACGAGGCGATCAACTTAAAGACTCTCAGCACGGATGTTGCAAAATCAAAATTGCTTGGGTTGATTATTTTGGATGCTTGCCGGGACAATCCCCTCATGCCTGGCAAAACCCAGAGCGCCGCGATCAATTCATCTGACTCCGGAAGTGACGCTAGCCAACCCTCTCGATCAGTAAAGCGAGGTCTTGCGCTTACCGAGCCATCAGGCAATGTTCTAATTGCGTTCGCGGCCAAAGACGGCACCACGGCGAACGACGGTGATGGTAGAAACAGCCCATTTACTACGGCGTTGTTAAAGCACATCGAGACGCCAGGATTGGAGGTGAATTTCCTTTTCCGGCGAGTTCGCGATGACGTCATGTTCGCTACTAGAGGCGCTCAACAGCCTTACGTATATGGCTCATTATCGCGAACTGAAGTGTTTCTGAAGCCAACAAGCGCTACAGGCGAGGCGCTTCCAAAACGGTAATCCAAATTGGCTGGGCTGCGCGCAGTCCGACTGGCTTGTTGACCAACGTCTTGTCTGTTGCGCCATTGTTGCCGTAATTTCTAGTGGCTTTCCCTCGCTCGCGATCGGCGCGATCATCACTGGTGCGCCAGCGTCGATAGACGAAATGGTCCGGCCGCTCATTCCCGTCTGTCAGTCCCGCGGAATGGCTCGCTGGCGGCCATGTCACCTGCAACATCCAGCGCCATGGTAGCTGCGATCGGATGGTGGATGTACGCCTGGATGCCCTGCCCCAGGATCAGCCCCGGTCGCGCGTCGGCTGGCGTTTGGTCCGCAAGGTCTGCGGTGTGGCCGGCGCAGTGCACGTTACACCCAACTGGCATGACATGGGGTGCCGCGTGCCATTTTCAGAAAACTGGAGATCATGATGGAAGTCGCTGCCGCAGCCCCGCGCACGTAACGATAGCTTAAAACCAGCGCCCCCAGCGCCGGACTTTAGTCACAGCGCCAGGGATCGCTACTCCCAGCGGCTGAGGAGCAGACCGGGAGCTTGAAAGCCGACTCTTTCCGTATCCATTCGTTCCTAGAAACAACGATCAGCGAACTACCTCCTCAGAGGTAAGAAACGATTGCGCCCCTGCGGAGTATTCTATCCGTCAGGATTTTGCACTTTACATCCTGGGGCCAGAGCCAACGCTGCCCGTGTGTATTTTAAGCGGGCGGCGTTGCGCACTGAATCTCCGCGCTGACTACATTAGCTCGGTCTGAAAATCTTATAGATAGAGAAAAACCAAGTGGCCGTTCCCATCGTTGTAGCGAGCACCCTCGTTATCCTCGTCCTTGCCGTGGGCGGCTGGACTACGACGGTGGGCACCTGGTACCGGGACTTACGCAAGCCATCTTGGAATCCGCCGGATTGGGTCTTCGGACCGGCGTGGACGGCTATACTGGCTCTCGCCGGCTGGTCGGGCGTCTCGGCCTGGACGAATGCCATCGGCGATAAGCCGGGTCGAATCCTCATTCTGTCGCTATTCGCCTCGAACATCGTCCTGCATATGCTGTGGAGCCCGCTTTTCTTCGCCTTGAAGAGACCGGATTGGGCTTTGGCCGAGGTCCCGTTTCTTTGGCTCTCGATCGCGGCGCTTATGCTCGCGGTTGGACAGTATTCGTCATTGGCCGTCTGGCTCCTGTTGCCCTACCTGCTATGGGTGACCTACGCGGCGTTTCTCAACTTCAAAATTGTCCGGCTGAACCGGCCATTCGGCGAACGTGCCTGAGGTGGGATAGACGCATGCTCTCGCCGAACCGAATGCCCAGCCTGCGAGCTATTGAAGACCAGCCGTCCGCCGATTGGTCCACAAAATTAAATCTGCATCTCGCTCGGAACCGCCAACCCCGTCGCTGCGAAAGCTAAGTGCAAGTCGCGGACCATGGCAGATCGGGTAGCGGAATTAATCGGTGACGAGTTGGGGGGCGCCGGCGAAAGCTATCTATGGCGCGGTTCGCCAATACAAGCTTCCGACTTTCCCCTCTCATCACCTGTGATTTAATGTTCCCAAGTAGATATTCTGCGGTTTGCTGAGGATCGGCAATCTCGTCCAGACCGCTGAGAAAATCCCAGGCGATCTGCAGCGAGCTTTCGACGAGGGGCGGCAGTGGTTCGGTCATTGGATATGAACACCCTCGAAGCGCCGCCGTTCCTCTCGCTCCGTGAAGGCGGGTCCCTAATTAGGCTGCAGGCGTCTTGCCGGTCTCCAGTGCCGCAGACTTCAGTTCAGCGCGCGTATCGCCCGCTGCTGCTCTCATAACGATGGTTTGAGCCATCTTCGTCTGCGTTGCAACACTGACCGACAACTCTCGCGCAGCCTCTTCTAAGACAGATCTCATCATTTCAATTCTTTTCATCGTGCCCGTCTAACGGCCTGATGTGACGACAGCAACACCCTAGTGCGTCCAAACGACGTCATCGCATTAACTCCTGTCCATCAGGAGCTTCTGCCGCGCCGATGCGGAACGACGTAAACACTCTTCTTCGTAGCCCGCGTAACCTTGCCGGCCACTTAGGAACGCTTCCTATTCATCGTCGTTTGCCGTGCGACCATTCCATAATAGGAGGCATCCATGGGATTCTTCACCAAAGACATCAAGACACTGAACGACCTCTTCGTGCACACCCTGCGGGATATCTATTACGCCGAGCAGCAGATTGCGAAGAACTTGCCGGACATGATCGACAAGGCCAGCGACCAATCCCTAAAGAACGGGTTCGAGACCCATCTCGCGGAGACGAAGATTCAAATTACGCGGCTGGAGAAGGTCTTTAAGATGCACGGTGTCGAGGCTAAGGGCGTGAACTGCCCTGCCATCGACGGCATCCTCAAGGAAGCGAGCGACGTGGCCGGCGATGTCGACGACAAGACGGTCCTCGACGCGGCCCTCATCGCGGCGGCGCAAGCCGTCGAGCACTACGAGATCACACGTTACGGCTCGCTGATCGCCTGGGCGAAGAAGCTCGGACGCGACGACTGCGCCTCCGTCCTCCAGGAAAACCTCGACGAGGAGAAGGCGACAGACAAGAAGCTC
The DNA here is from genome assembly GCF_054063295.1 of Bradyrhizobium sp. USDA 3240. NCBI lineage: Bacteria > Pseudomonadati > Pseudomonadota > Alphaproteobacteria > Hyphomicrobiales > Nitrobacteraceae > Bradyrhizobium > Bradyrhizobium sp. USDA 3240. The sequence continues at coordinate 6,201,638 of NZ_JBSSGD010000002.1, read as the reverse complement.
AACGACATGGCCGTCAACAGCGTAAACCAGCGCGCCGCATGATGCTCGCCGATCCGAACGCCGGCTGCATGAAAAAGCAGCCGGTGGGTGCGCATGGCCCGGCGACCCACGCTATCCCGTCAGCTTGGGCCAAATATCATATAGAACAGCATCGTGCCCACTACGCCGTCCAGCCGATGGAAGCCGCCACAGCGACCTCTTGAATCCGATCTCAAACGAACGTCTTCGAGATGAAAAACGTCGCCTGAGGTCCACAACGATTAGACTGCGAGTTCGCCCCGCGGCGACCGCCACGCTTCTTCACAGTCCGAGCTATCGAACCACTATATGCGTTCGACGACGTCGATTATTGAGCTGGTTTTCGGCTCTTCAATCCCGGCATCAACATCGCCCGACCGCTGGCACTCACACGGCATCCCTGCGCCGCACTGACAGCCTCCGGCCTCATCCGTCCAGGCAAGATGAGGATGGCTTGCACACACCCAGCCAAGGCCGTGGCAAATCGGACAGTTCGGATTTATCACTTCGGCCGGCGCCTGCGGGACGGCTTCGACCCTCTGAGGAATTTGATTGCCTCGACCGCGATGGTGTTGTCATCGCCCGCCTGTCCCTCGACGAATTTCATAACTCGCTGCCTGACTTCTTCCTCTTCGTTCGGCGCCAGCGTGACCATCATGCCGTAGGTACGAACAACCCGCTCAACCACAGTCTCCATTCAAATCCTCCCGAGAAAATCCCACAACGCCGCGCAGGAACTTTTTGTTCCTTCGGCTGGTTATGGGGAAAATGGAAAAGACCATGGACCTCACCAGATGCCAGCGCTGCGGCAAACCGCTCAAGGCCGTCATGTCACTCGACCAGCGGACCGACTTACGTTGTATTTCCTGCGATGGACTGGACCCAAAGGCTGATACCCCGATGTGGGTTGAAAGCCCCAAGCTACTTCCGGGACAGCCCCTTGAACGAGCTGGCTCGAAGTAGACCTTCGGACGTGATGTCGCGGTACTCGACGTCGGCAAAGAACTTGGGTTCGACCCAGGTTGCCTTCGGTTTCCGCATCGGCTTTGTGAGCTTGGCCTTCGGGCTGACGACGGTATCCAGGGCTTTACGGATCTGCGCCGAGGTAGTCCGATTCCAGCCGGTGCCGACCTTACCCATGTAGACAAGCTCCTTCCCCTGCTGCTTGCCAAGGTAAAGGGCTGCCACGCCAGTGGGGTCCTTGACGAAGCCGACGATCGGGAATTTCTCGCGCTGAACCGTCTTCACCTTTAGCCAGGCCTCGCCCCGCTCCGACCGGTATGGCGCATCGGTCCGCTTGGAGATGATGCCCTCGTAGTTGAGCTTCGCGGCGTGCTCGGACAGCTGCTCCCCATTCCCGGTGACGTGCTCGCTGAAGAGGACTGGCGGTTCGAGCTGGTAGGTATCGAACAGGCCCTGCAGCATGGCCTTGCGCTCAAGCTGCGGCGTTTTCCTTAAGTCTTGCCCATCGAGCCATAGGAGGTCGAAGGCGTAATAAAGCAAGCGGTCCTGGTCGCCTCTGGCGAGTTCTGCCTGCAGCTCGGAGAAGTTGGTACGGCCTTCATGGACGACGACGACCTCCCCATCGATGATCGCCTGCCCGGAGATGTCGAAGGCGCTGGCAATGACGGAGAACCGCTTTATCCAGTTCAGGCCATTACGGGTAAAGGCCTTGGCTTTACCGCGGTCGAGATGGAGCTGTACGCGGTAGCCGTCGTATTTGACTTCGTGAATCCACTGCAGCCCCGAGGGAGCTTTGCTCCGTAGGGTCGCTAGCTGGGGTTTAATGAACCCAAGCATCTCGATCCGCTTCATACGCAACTCACAAAGCGCTCGCCGCTGGAGGGGGCCAACGACGGGCAGTTTAGCCAGTGTACTTCCGGAGTCGACCACGACCGCGGACCTGCCCCATTCCGACGGGACATCGTCCGTCCTGAGCTCAGGAACCAGCGCCCGATTGACCAACTTCTAGCGGGGCACCGAGGCCACTCGACAATCTCTAGCGACTTCCCGCTCGCCCGATTCAGCGGGAAAATGAAGCCTATGGCCTAAAAACATCATCCCACACCTCTATCCGGCGGCAACCGTAAGGCATTGACCAAGGAGTTGGCGCGCGCCCGGGCCGTGACCACCTTCCTCGCCGCCCGATCGGCCGAGAAGCGCGCCGGTAGGAACGTATTCCACGTGTCTGCTCTTGTTCATCATCATAAACGCGGGGAGGCGGAATATGCCTCGCTATTTCTTCGATCTGCGCGACGGGGACGAACTAGTTCCAGACGAAGAGGGTTTGGAACTTAAAAGCATACAATCCGCACAGTTGGAGGCCGCTAGGTCCCTAGCTGATATGGCCCGGGACGAGTTGTACGACGCGCAGCCCAAAAACACGCGCAACATGGCGATAGAAGTGCGGGACGAAACTGGCCCCGTGATGGACATCAGGCTTACCTTCAAGGTGGAGAAGGGGTCGAAGTAAGGCCGCCCCGCCTCGGTTGGCGGCCTCCTTCGCCGCAAAGCTACCCGACCTTCCGAATTCTCCGTCGTGAACGGAGTTCCTCGGGCATAGGCCCATTCCCGTAGTGGGACAATTTCCCCGTGCGTTCCCGGTGCAGAGCTCGCGCGCTGCTTGCTATGTCCCGCGCATGCCCAGCAGCTTCACTCATAGAGGTGTCGTGTTCACCGTGACGCACACCTTCGACGACGTATTCAAGATCGATATTCATTTTGACGGACAAAAGTCTCGTCACACCGTGCGGACTCGATTGGTCGAACTGGCGAAGCGGCGCGCCGAGGCGCTGATCAACCGCAAACTGAAAGAGCGAACTCGCCCTGTGTGAGGCCGCCTCAGTTGGTTCGCGAGTAAGCCGGAACAGAAAATCCCAGCGCTCCCGGGGAAAAAGCACTGGGACTTTAGGCGAATGAAACGCGGCTTGGCAGAATCGGTGCACTCGCCGGACTATCCAATTTCCGAAAACCGGATTCGTTCCTGTGTAAGACCGCGACACGTTCGTCCGCCAATGCCGCTCCCTCACGAGCGACGTAGGCCAACGTCACTTCGAAGGTCTCTTTCCCAAAGACTTCTTCAGCGATGTCCCGAGCCGCCGCTCCACTCGCGTGCGGCTGTTGCCGACCTTCGTGACGGCCTTCTTCACGGACGCCGCCGACTTGCCGGTTTTCTTCGCCTCGTACCGCACCTCATAATCTTGTCCATCGGCGACACGCGCGCGGTCCTGCTTGCGACCGCGCGAGGTCTGCTTCTTCGCCTTCTTTGCCATTCAGGCCTCCCTGTCGCGAGGGCCAAACGCAAGTACATTTCAAGGGTTCCTTGCAAGGCGTTGCTCCGGAACGAATCGGGCGGCGCCTGCTTGAATCCCGATTGTGTTGCGTGGAGTTGATTTATGCGTAAGTCCAATTGGACACCGTCGATCGTCCCCAGCGGTGATCAGGCCATTTACCTCGTTGCCGACGACTTTGGCCCCATCGGACGCGCCTGGCGAGAAGCGGACCTTGAGGCCGCGGACCTCGAGACCGTCATCCAGGAGATGCTCGCCGGCGAGTACTCAAATCCCATCCGGGTGGCTGCCTTCAATACGTCGGAGCGCTGGTCAGAGGACATCGCTCGAGAGATCCAACGCCGCTGCGATCTCCAGCTGACCGACGTTCCGTCGCACTTGCAGGCCTTTGTCGATCGCCATGCGAGTGGAGATCGGCGGCAGCTGACGCTCCGTCTGGTTTAAGCATGCCGTTCCAGCGCAAAAAAGCCGGCGGCGATCGGCATCAAGGCGCTGTTTCCGGGCTTCATTGCGCCGGCATTGGCTTCGCCGATCGACAGGGTGCCCAGCGGCGAACGCTGGGTGCACGAGATCAAATTCGATGGCTATCGCGTCCAGATCCACCTCGCCCATGAAGAGGTGAATATCTACACCCGCCGTGGCCGCGACTGGACGAAACGCTTCAAGAAAATCGCCAATGACGCCTGGCACTTGCGGCCGCCCCGTGCCAGAAGACCGACCAGGACGGCTCCCACGAATGCGGCAACGATAACAGCGATCGATGCATTCATCCCGCCCTATTCCTCGATCTTCCCGGCAGCAACATCCATGCGGAAAATCGCGAACATAGGCCACGCAGATATCCCTGACTGCGCGGGTAGTGGCGCAAGTGGATTCGGTGCGATCGGCAAATTGCGCCATGTAGATGCGACCAGCCACGTCGCGTTCGCTCACGCCGAGGACCACCAGAATTTTGCGTTCAGCCGCAGCTGCTGCGATGCGCTTCTGTTCGAGGCCACTATACTCGGCCGAGTTGTCGACATAGGTGCGCGGAATATCTTTTCATCCAATGTCAGTGCAGCCGGCACAACCTCGAGATATGCCGCATGCGCATAATGCGCGTGCCGCCATCCGCTCGTTCGTCTGTCAAACACCCGAAACCGAAGCTGCCTTCATGTTGCCTTCCGTTTCCGTGTCGACCTTAAAACCCCTTGCGGATAAATCACGACCCAGGGTCTCGGGAAGCAGAAGTGAGGAGAGAATGAAGATAGTCGCAGCGGGAAGGGCCACGGCGACCATGCCGTTCAGCAGACTCCCACCTAAATGCCCGGCCGCAAGCGGTACAATCACGGGTGCGATGCTGCCGAGCCCTCGACCTCCCATATAGAATGTAGACACTGCAGTCGCACGCAGGTTGACCGGATAGAGTTCGGAAATCCAGACGCCGGTCACACCCAGCGCCACGTTGCCAATGCCGAAACCGATGTAGAGCCAGAACATCGGCCATTCGGTCTTCGATCCGGCGTAGAGCTGACTGCCCCATACGGCCATACCGACCAGAGACCCGACCCAAAACAGCGCGGGCACGAGAGCTCCGAAGCGGCGGCCGGCTCTGTCGTTGAAAAAGCCGTTCGCGAGGTAGCAAATGCCGCTGACTACGGAGAGCAGGACGGCCGTCGTACGGACGACATCACCCGGCGTATGCATATCACGCAGCAGCAGCGTCGGAATAAAAGAGACGACGCTGTAGTAGCAGAGCATATAGCTCATCAACCAGACGAAGCCGATGACGGTTTGCCGTGCCAGCCCATTCCGGAAGAGATCCGCGAGGGGAAATGTGCGAGCTTCTGCCGTGGCCCGGCCGGCCTTGCGTTGCGCCTCATACTCCAGCCAGATCTTGGATTCAGGCATGAAGAAGCGAATAAAGATGATCAGCAGAATGGGCACGCCGCCACTCAGCAGACCGATGCGCCAGCTCCACTCGTCACTGAACGTTGCAATCAGCCAGATGCCAACGATTGAAGCCGTGGACGACGCGATCACGGCGCAACCTTGGAGCGCGGCCGCCCCCAAACCTCGGCTGCCTTTTTTCCAGGCCTCGTTGAAGAGCACCATGCCGACGCAAACCGTCGTTAAATCTGCCCTTGGCAAGTTGTTCGGCCTATACGATTCCGCTGACACGCTGATCCACATCGACGACAGCGCTATAAAGTCAAAATCAAAAAAGACCTTCCTGACGCTTCACGAAACCGCGCATCACGATCTTCCCGTGCACAAGCGCATGTTTCGGTTCTTCCAGGATAGCGAACAACATCTCGATCCTGAGATCTCGGACCAGTTTGAACGCGAGGCGAACAACTTTGCTAGGTTCGCCCTGTTTAAGGGCGACACTTATGCCCGGCATGCCGCTGACTGCAAATTCGACATCAAGACACCGATCACACTCGCGAAAAAATTCGGCGCATCCAACTACGCCTCAGCGCGGGAATTCGCGCGTACTCACCATCGCGCCTGCGTCGTGTATATCCTCGAGCCTATCGAGTTCGTTCCGGGTCACGGTGCGCGGGCCGCCGTCCGCCGTATTGAACCTTCCCTTTCCTTCATGCTTCAGTTTGGCAAGCCCACAGATACCGTTATCACGCCCGATCATAGTCTTGGCCGTATCCTGCCCGTTGGCCGAAAGATGACACGCCCCACAACCCTTTCACTGAAGGATCGCAACGGCACGGCTCACGAGTGCGTGGCGGAGGCTTTCGACACGACACACAATGTCATTGTTCTGCTTTATCCGGTGAAAGCACTTGGCCAGCCGACAATCATCCTTCCGCCGGGCTTTAAGAACGTCGTTTAGCGCGGCCTAAGTTCAGCCCGCGCCAGAGCGATACGGATAGACATATTTCTTTCCAGTGGATACCGGGACCGATGGCGCAAACAGGATTAGATGAAACGCTGAAACTTGAGGCGGTCTATTTGACCGGCCCAGTGCCGCGTAACCTCGGCGTCCTCACGGTGCTCGGAGCCGTCTTCGACAAGGTGTATTTCCCGGGAGTTCATATGCCGAAGTCCGGCTATGACCCCAAAGAGGTCGAGAAGGAAATCGCACGTCTTGAAGGATTAAATGACCGCTGGCACGACACACAATTGCTCATCGGAGCAATGAAGTTACTGCTGCAGGCGAAGACGCTTGACGGCTTCTGCGAGTTCACCGCCGATCCTGATGATCCATTCCTGCGAAAGGACCCTGTGCCCGGCCAACTGGTCCAGGCCGTTTACGACTCAATTCATGGACCCCCACGACCTGACTTCATTCCATCGTTCAGTACGGGGCACGCCAAAGGGCTCGGCGACGGTGCTGAAACGCTCATTTATCCCGGCGACTACCACTACATTGCCGGAGCTATCGTGCATTCCGGACGAACCGGAGTGCCTCTCCTTAATGATATTCCCGGCTTGCAGATACCGGGCATGCCCGACATTGCGCCGGTAGACGACGCGAAGCTTCTGGCTTCTATTCTGGCCGTCGAGTGTACTCGGATCGCTCTCCCGCCGACGCCGTTGCTGCTGCCTGAAGACTTGATGGAATTCCGCGACGCCAATGCAGCGTTACTCAGAGGATTCCGGAGGTCGATGCTTCGTTACGCGGCGGACCTTAACGGCAAGATCAAAGACATGGACCGCGAGGCGTTCGAGAAGCATACGAAATTCTTCATCGAAACCCAGATCGTCCCCGCGATGGACGAGCTGAACGCCACGATGAACGATCCCGCCCGTCCGTGGCACAAGCGCGCGATTGACGCCATCAAGATTATCCCCGAAGTCGGAGGAGCTTTTCTTGCCGGCGGCCCGCACGCGGCATTGACTAAAGCGATTACGGCGACCGCGGCCCAGTTCTTCGTTGAGGTTGCGGCAAAGAACGACAAGGAAGAAGCTCAAAAGAGAAGCGGATTGACGTATTTGCTACGGCTTAAAGCTTTCTATGACGAACGAAAATGACCTGCTTGATCGCTTTCAAAGCCGGTATCTGCACTCACTGATTGACCGCGAATCTTTCGCCAATCGAAAGCGGCAAGTGGCAAGCGGGTGCGATCGAACGTCAACTTGCGCATCAGGAGGCGAATGAAATCCGTGGCACCTATACCCATGCCTCCGAATTCTGGCAGGAGCGCCGTGCGGATGATGCGGTGGTGGGCGGATGAGTTCGATCGGCTGAGGGAGCACGGTCGTGTCATCAAAATGAGTGCGTGAGGAGCGCGTTCAAAGTGGGGTTGCTCCATCAAGTCGCACGTCCATTAGTTCGACATGTTGGTGTCAAGAAGCGCTAGAAGAGAGCGAACCACTACTAGTCGCCGACGTCCGATCGTTGTCGTGACGATACGCCCAGCTCCTATCAACTCGTAAAGCTTCGTGCGTCCCAAGCCGGTCACTTCGCATGCATCGCCAATCGTGCAGGTGAGCCGCTGGGCGAACGGCATCGTGCTGGGTTCTGCGGCTTTCGGAGCGCATGGACTGACTTGTGACTGTTGTCCGCCAGTTTTCTCTCGTCGATTGTGTCTCACGTGACCCTCCTATTCGCGCAAAGCTCGACGGAAGGGTTGATTGTGCGCTGAGCAACGTCAATGCGAGCATCCGAGGGCGCTCGCGTACCACAGCGCACGTCAGCGGCGGTTTGAATATTCCCGGACACAAAGGGGCGACGAGGAAATTTTTCGCGAATGCGCCAGCCACAGCGAGGCATTGCTCCGAGGCCAGTCTGCTAAATGTCGGCAGCAAATTCCCTAAGCGTTCGCCGCTGTTCACCAGCGTCTTATTCAACCGTTATTCGACGAACGTGGCTGATGGCGACCTAAGTACCTGAGTTTGCTGGCGCTCCCTAGGGGAATCGAACCCCTGTTTCAGCCTTGAGAGGGTAAGTCAAACCACTCGAAAATCATCCTGAAAAGAGTTCCGCGATAGAGACCTATAGATGTCAATTCCACTCGTCCGTGCAGGCAGGCGTGACCGCACCAGTTTCGCACCAGAAACGACCCAATTGACGCGCAAAAAGCGCGATCGGATTGAGGCAAAAAGACAGCAACATCAACGAAGCCGATTGTTTTCCCGCCTCTCATAATGGTCTGGTTACAGGTTCAACTCAGGCCAAACTAGCTAAGAAATCAACAGGTAGTCAGAGTCTGTTTGTAATCGCACCCGGAGTTTCGCCCCAGTATCTACCGGATCACAAAGCGCTGCGCGAACCGACTCCCACCACCGAGCAGCTCGGTGTGCGAAGCCCTGAGTCTCCGTTCCTTTTTCTTTGCTGCGGCATCCAATAGCACGACGAGCTCATTGGGGCCGTTTCGCTCACGTGTCGTTCGAGCAAAATGCTCGAGTTGATCACCACCGCCAACATTCGTGAATTGGCGCCATCGCAGGTGCGTGCACCTTGCTGAGTTGCGCGCAGACCTAAAGGTTCGATTGTGAGCGACGCGCATCGCAAATTGTCCTTGCAGCCGATTCCGGACGGGGCGATCTTACGCCTTGCGCGCGTACTCGCTCGTGTGGCTGCAAGGGAAGATCATGAAAGAGAGCAAGCCAATCGGAGAAGCAAAGAAGAGAGCGGTAATCTATGCCCGATTCTCGACAGACCTTCAGAATGAACGATCGATTGAGGATCAGCTTTCGCTCTGTCAGAACTATGCTGGTCGCGAAGGATTAAGCGTCATCCGCACCTATGAAGACCGGGCCCGCTCGGGCGGCTCGTTGATGGGGCGCGACGGCTTGCTGCAACTGCTGGACGATGCAAGAGAGAAGTCCTTTGATGTTGTTGTCGTCGAAGCACTCGATCGTCTCTCCCGCGACATGGAAGATCTCGCTGGCATCCATAAGCGGCTGTCTTTTCTCGGTATCGAGATCCGGGCGGTGCACGAAGGCGTCGTCAATACTGTACTGGTCGGCCTTCGTGGCCTGGTCGGGCAGCTCTATCGCGAGGATAACGCTCACAAGGTGCGTCGTGGCCTGGCTGGGCGGATCAAGCAAGGCTTGGCTGGAGGTGGCTTGACGTACGGGTACGCGGCGATCGCCGGCAGAAGCGGCGAGCGGGTCGTCGTCGAGGCCGAGGCACAAGTGATCCGGCGCATCTTTCAGGAATACGTCGATGGTCGGACGCCTCGCGAAATCGCGCATGATCTCAACAAGGAGGGAATATCACCTCCGCGAGGGCGGTCATGGAATGCTTCAACCATCAACGGCAATCTCGAGCGGGGTGCCGGCATTCTGCAGAACGAGCTCTACGTAGGGCGCCTCGTCTGGAACAAGGTCAGGATGGTGAAGGATCCGGACTCCGGAAAGCGTCTGTCACGTCCCAATCCGAAGAGCGACTGGCAGACCGCTGAAGTGCCGCATCTTGCGATCATCAGTTCGGAACTGTTACGGCAGCTCAGCAACGCAAAGAGGAGCGTGGCCGCACCCATCCTAGCTATCAACGTCGGCCACGTCGGATGCTGTCCGGCCTGATCCGTTGCGGTTCATGCGGCTCGGGCATGGCAACCAGTGGACGAGACAAATCAGGGCGCGTTCGCATTCGCTGCTCGGCCGCGACGGAGAGCGGAACGTGTCCTGATGCCAAGACCTTCTATTTGGACACGGTCGAGAGTGCAGTTCTCAGCGGCCTGAAGGCTGAACTGCGCGCGCCGAAAATTATTTCCGAGTATGTGCGCACATATCTCGACGAACGGAGGCGCCTCGCAGTTGCATCAGTTGCGAAGCGACAAGGTCTTGAGCAGCAACTCGGAAAACTGAACCGGGAAATCGACCGGCTGGTTGATGCGATCGCAAAAGGACTCGGCGATCCATCCGTTCTTGGCCCTCGATCGACTGCATTGGATACCGAACGAAAGCGGATTTCGGCGGACTTGCAGAGTGCACCGCCAACCCCAAAAGAAGTTGCGCTGCATCCCGCCATCCTGAAGCGATATGAGGAGCAACTCGGCCGTCTTGAGGAAGCACTAGGAAAGGGTGTCAGCGCGGGCGATGGAGAGGCCGCCGAGGCGATCAGGGATCTGGTCGATACCGTCACCGTCTTCCGCGATCCGGAGCGGCCAGGCGGTGTAACCGTGGAGATCGCAGGCCGGCTCAACGCCCTCCTGGGCGAGAAGGCTTATCCGAACCGGGTCAAAGGAGCGTGGGGAAATATGCTAGCGGGAGGGCGGTACCGCCAATTCCCCAGTAACGAGACGTCGGGGGTAAAGGTGGTAGCGGGAGAGGGACTCGAACCCCCGACCCCAGGATTATGATTCCCGTGCTCTAACCAGCTGAGCTACCCCGCCACAGGCTCGCGATCGGCGGCATGGAGCCGCGGGTGCGAACGCGCGGCATATAAAGAGTGGCATGCTCGCCTGTCAAGCAAACCCGGACAGGACCGCAACTTATTGCACGCAGGGGCTATTTTGGCCTCACCGAGGGGTCGCCACCGGGGCTGCCGGGCGGAGGAATCACCGGCGTGTTGCCGCCTTGCGGGGTCGGCGCTCGCATTTCGGGGTCGACGCCGGCCGGCGGACACAGCACGCCGTCGGATCTGGCGAGCTTGTCGCCCAAAGCTTGCCCGGTGGTGGTTCCTTCCGGAACCGCGACGCCCGGACGCGAAGGCTGCTGCGGCGCGCAATTGGCGGCGGCGCGAGACGGCGCCGGCGGCGCGGTCTGTGCCGGCGGCGTGGCTGATGTCGGGGGCGCCTGCGCCGCGGCAACGACGGGCGCCATGATCAGGGCACAGGACAAAGCGAGCGTTCGATTGATCCTCATGACGAGAAAACCGGCACGACGCGCCGATGTTCCCGTCAAAATCGCCGCAGCCTCACGATTTGCGGAAACGGATCAGCGAGAAATGCCCCATCGGCGGCATCGGCCGGCGTTCCGCGAGGCTGACGCCGCCATGCTTGGCGGCCCAATTGGTCAGCCGCTCCCACGGAAATTCCGGACGCCAGCCGAGCCGCCGCGCCAGCGGCGCGAAGGCGAGCTCGAAGATGCGGCGCGGGCCGCTCTCGGCGCCGATGTGATTGACCAGGATCAGCTCACCACCCGGCTTCAGCACGCGGACGAAATCGTCGAGCGTCGCCTCGGGATCCGGCACCGCGGTGATGACGTATTGCGCGACCACCGCGTCGAAAAACGAATCCGGAAATGCGAGGTTCTTGGCGTCCATCACCGCCAGCGTCTCGACATTGCTGAGGCCCAGCGCGTGCACGCGCTTGAGCGCCCGCCGCAGCATCGGCTCGGAAATATCGACGCCGCAAAGTTTCGTGGTGCGCGCATAGTCCGACAGCGACAATCCGGTGCCGACACCGACGTCGAGCACGCGCCCGCCGATCCGGTCGGCTTCCGCGATCGTCGACTGCCGGCCCTGATCGAACACCTTGCCAAACACCAGATCGTAGATCGGTGCCCAGCGGCCATACGCCTTTTCGACCCCCTCGCGGTCGATGTCCCCAGCCATTCCCCTGCCCCGATGTTTCTTCTGTCTAGCCGCGAACCGCTTCCGCGAGCGGCGCCATCGCATCCTGCGTCGCGGCCCGCACGACGCGGCTCGCGCTCGCACTTCTGATGAAGCCGCCGCCGAGCACACGCGCCTGCCCGGAGGCTGCATCATAGAACACGCAGGCCTGGCCGGGCGATACGCCCTCCTCGCCGGCGACGAGCTCGACCTCATAGCCGCCATCGACGGCGCGCAACCATGCCGGCTGCGGCGCGCGCGTCGAACGCACGCGGACATAGATCTCGATACCCTCGCCGATCACGCGGTCCAGCGCGCCGTCGCCGATCCAGTTGACGTCGCGCAGCGCGATGCGATCCATCCGCAGCGCCTCGCGAGGCCCGACCACGACCCGGCGCGTCGCCGCATCGAGCTTGACCACATAGAGCGGATGGCTTGATGCGATGCCGAGGCCCTTGCGCTGGCCGACGGTGAAATGAACGATGCCCTGGTGCTGGCCGATGACGTTGCCGGCGAGATCGACGATGTCGCCCGGCGCGATCGCATTCGGCTTCAGCCGTCCGATGATGTCGGTGTAGCGGCCGGTCGGCACGAAGCAGATGTCCTGGCTGTCCTGCTTGTCGGCGACCTCGAGATCGAAGCGCCGCGCCAGCTCGCGGGTCTGCGGCTTGGTCATGTCGCCGAGCGGGAAGCGCAGGAAGTCGAGCTGCTCGCGCGTGGTCGCGAACAGGAAATAGCTCTGGTCGCGATCGGCATCCGCCGCGCAGATGAGCGAGCGCGATCCGTCGGCAAGCCGGCGCGAGGCGACATAATGACCGGTGGCCAGCGCCTGCGCGCCGAGCTCGCGCGCGGTCGAGAGCAGATCGCGGAACTTGACCGAACGGTTGCACTCGATGCACGGCACCGGCGTCTCGCCGAGCGCGTAGCTGTCGGCGAAATTGTCGATCACGGATTGCTTGAAGCGGCTTTCGTAGTCGAGCACGTAGTGCGGGATACCGATCCGCTCCGCGACATTGCGCGCATCGTGGATGTCGCGGCCGGCGCAACAGGCGCCCTTGCGATGGGTCGCGGCGCCATGGTCGTACAGCTGCAGCGTGATCCCGACCACGTCATAGCCCTGCGACTTCAACAGCGCAGCCGTCACCGACGAGTCGACGCCGCCGGACATGGCAACGACGATCCGTGTGTCTTCAGGGCGGCTTTCAAGATCCAGACTGTTGAGCATCTCTAAGCGGTCATTGGTCACTGTCGCGGCGAGCTTATGCGCTCCGCGACGAAATTGGAAAAAGCCTTTGTCCAGAGAGCCTTAGAACGCGTCCAAGGCCGGTTCGGTCGGTTCGGGACGCGTCGGAGGCCACCCTTAATATAGGCCGTATTCCGGCGAGGCAATCCGGCGGAATCCGTGGCTTACCGTGCGCGGACGGCAAATCTTGCCGCCGGGCAAAAAGGAGACCTGTCGGGAACCTGTCCCGGACCGCGATAGCCGCACCTAACCAGCTGATATAGCTGAGTATTTTGTCCACCCGATGGTTGGCCCGCTCCTTGCTGACAAAAGGCCGGAAGTCTCATTTGCGAGGGTTGGCAGTGGTCAGCGTGACGTCGGAAGCATTGGCAAGCCGGTCTTTTCAGGGCCCGACGACACGGTCGGCGCGGCCCGATCCCGCTTCGCAGGCGGGGAACGACGGCTTTGCCGCGCTGGTCGACAGCAATTCCGCGTCCACGAGCGACAACACCAGGTACGACACCCAACCGGCGCCTGCGCGCCGGTCGGACGATTCGACCTCGACGACCGATGCACGCTCCCGCGACACCAGCACGGCCCCCGACCGCACGTCGCGGGATTCGGGCAGTTCGCGCGACGACAACAAGGTCGACAGCGACGCGCCGCCGAAGACCAAGTCGAAATCGAAATCGGATGACTCGAAGTCGAGCACCGATGCGCAATCCACCGGCGACAAGGCCACGGCGCAAGCCGTGCCGCAACCGGATCCAGCCAATGCGGCAGCGGCCAACGCCGTGGTTGCCGTTCCCGTCGCCGCTGCAGCGGCGACTGACCCGACAGCGACGGCGAGCGCGCCATCCGGCCAACCGGCGGCACCACTGGCGATCGCAGCGGCGGCCATCGCGGCAAGCGCGGCGATCGCCGGCACTGGTGCCGCTGCCGGTACCGGTGCGCCGGCCGGCGCCGACACCGCAACGGCGGCGACCACCACGGCGAACGCCGACAAGGTCGCCAAGGCGGCCGGCGTCAAGACCGAGGGACAGGCCATCACGACGGATGCGGCAACGGTTTCGGGCGCAGCGACGGCGACCGGCGATGCGACACTCGCCGCCACCGTCGCTGCCGGAACGCCTGCCACGAAGACGACGACGCAGGCCAAGGCGCAGGTGGCCGCAAAGGACGCGACCGCGACACCGCCGACCGGCCAGGACGGCGCGGCCCAAAGCAGCAACCCCACCGCACAGGCCACTCCGACCAACATCGTACCTGCGGCCACGCAGCCGACGGCTGTATCCGGCAAGGCGAAGGCCACCGCAGACGGCGCAGCCGATGCCATCAAGGCCGATGCAAGCGGCGACGGCAACGCTGCACCGACGCCGACGGCCGGCGGCCATGCGGCTGCGCAGGCGCAGCTCACCACGCCCGATGCCAGCGCGCAGGCGGCGAATGCACTCCAGCCGCAACTGCCGACCGGCCAGACGACGCCGTCGGCAACCGCGCAATTAACCGTGACCAACGCCGCGCAAACCGCCGCCGTGCCACTGAACGGGCTTGCGATGCAGATCGCTGCCTCCGCCAAGAGCGGCAAGAGCCGCTTCGAGATCCGGCTCGACCCCGCCGAGCTCGGCCGCATCGATGTCCGCATCGATGTCGATCGCAACGGCCAGGTGACCTCGCATCTCACCGTCGAAAGGCCGGAAACGCTGTCGATGCTGCGCCAGGACGCCAACCAGCTACAGCGCGCGCTCGACAATGCCGGCTTGTCGACCGGCAATGGCGGATTGCAGTTCAGCCTGCGCGATCAGTCGCAGTCGGGCCAGAACAACAACGGCCAGTCCAATCCGAATGCCCAGCGTTTGATCGTCGCCGAAGAGGACAACGCTCCCGCCGCAGCGGCAGGCCGCTCCTACGGCCGCGCAACCGGCGCCCTCGGCGGCGTCGATATCAGAGTGTAAGGAGTTCACCATGGCAGTTGATGCAACCATGCCGACGCCCGTCGTCTCAGCACCGGGCACCGGCAACGGAACGAGTTCTGGAAGCAGCAGCACCAGCACCAGCGGTGCGTCGACGACGACGGCGGGCATCGCAGACAATTTCCAGACCTTCCTGACGCTACTCACTACCCAGTTGAAGAACCAGAACCCGCTCGACCCGCTCGACACCAACCAGTTCACCCAGCAGCTCGTGCAGTTCGCCGGCGTCGAGCAGCAGCTGAAATCCAACGATCAGCTCAAGCAGCTGATCGCGATCGAGAAGAGCGCCCAATCGACCCAGGCGCTGGTCTATGTCGGCAACACGGTGGCCGTCGACGGCAGCAAGACGCAGTTCAACAAATCCGCGACCTGGAATCTGGTATCCCCGCAAGCCACCAGCGCCACCATCACGATCACGAGCTCGACCGGCCAGACCGCCTATTCCGGCAATTTCAACCTGAAGCAGGGCAACGCCAGCTTCGTCTGGGACGGCAAGGGCACGGACGGCACGCAATGGCCGGCCGGCACCTACACGCTGACCGCCACCGGCAAGGATTCCACCGGCAAGGACCTCGCGATCTCGACCGAGATTCAGGGCGTGGTCGACTCCGTCGACCTCACCGCCTCCCCGCCGCTGCTCTCGATCGGCGGCCAGACCTACACCACCGACAAGATCAAGCGCGTGGTGCGCGGCGCGACGAGCAGCAGCAGCTAAGTCAAGGCTGCGCGGCATCCAGCCGATCCGGTGTTCAACCTCGCGGGAATTGCGTGTGCACTTTCGCGCATCGCGAGTTGCCGCATACACACCTGTCCTCCCCGCGAAAGCAGGGACCCATACTCCGCGGCTCGTGTCGTTGGCGGGACTCGGCATATCAGCAACGCGCAACAACGACCTTCGGTGGTTACGGGTCCCTGCTCCCGTGCGCAATTGCGCAATAGGCAGGGACGACACCGAATTTGCAGACCGGCCTGCCAGTCATACATCCGCGTTCTCGCGAGGGGGCTTGCGCCGTCGGGCAAATCAGTGCCGAGACCGATGCTTACCAAGCGGCATTAGCAGACATAAACAGCAATAAATCGCTGCGCGTCAGCTTCCTGTAAGCAAGCGGGCATTATCTTCAAGTTCGGCGCTTGAACGCCGATTCCGCCCTGAAACTCCGCAGCTGCCAAGCTTTGCGCTTTGACCGCCGGCAAGAGTTAGCCAGTGACCCCGACACGCCCGACCCCGCCAGACCACGCCCAGACCACGCCACGGCATGCGGTGACACCCCACCCGCAGCTTGCCGAGACAATGACCGAGAATGCGCGCCTCAGGACCATCGCCATCACGGTCATGCTCGAGATCGCAGTGCTTCGGGAACGGCTGCCGCCGACTGCCGGCGAGTAACAACGCGGCCGGAGTGGAGTGACAAAGCGAGGCTGTCCCGCCCAACTCACGCCCCCCGAACGTCCGTCATGGCTGACAGGTCTGGCCTGTGCCGGCCACGCAACCGGCGCGGCCCGCTCCATGCGCGTGCCGCATCAATAGATCCGGACGTGATTGGGCTCGAACGTCACCGGAAAGTTGTTGCGATTCTGCAAGGTCAGGATGAGCACGACGCCGACACCGCCGCGGTGATCCCAGTACACGGCCCGGTCGGTTTCGTGCAGGGGCTCCATCGAGGTCTGGTTCTTCTCGAAGTGCGGCGCGATCGATACGTCGAAAAACTCGTTCGGCGCTTTCGAATCCTTGCCCCACCAGAACGTGAACGGCTGGCTCGAATTGGCGGCGATGGTATAGGTGCCTTGCTTATGGTCGATATTGGAGATGATGTCGGGGTCCTTCGTTTTCCATTCGTCGCTCCGATGCCACGCCCCGACAATGATACGTGACGCGCGCACACGCCGTGATCTAGCTCACTCTGCTTTGCAACCGACGCAACCGCGCCAGCGGCGTCCGTGGGCGCCAGCAAAGGATGGCTTGCAAAGAGCGTCCGGGCTGAGCGACACTTCCGGTTCCAGGTATTGCCGACCTCAATATTCGCGCGCAATGAGTTGATTGAATGAAGGGAGTTCCGAGCGATCGACGCCCCATCCATCACTCGCCGGTTTTCTGGATCGGCATCGCCTTGTGCCTGGCGGCGATCGCGATCTACCTTTGGTCCGACGACCTGTCCTGGCGGCCGACATCGAGCCCCCGGTGAAGAATCGACCGTCGATGGCCCTACAATCTCTTCAAGAGGTCCTTTGCTGGGCATTGCACACGTGCCGATCACGTTAGCACGGCTCAGCTGGCCACCTTTCGGGCAAGCCGAACGCCGCGCGGAGAATCGCCGAAACGAATTCGGAACGAGCGATTGAAATGCGAAACATCCGAGAAACCAACCTCCAGCGCGATATCGGAAATCCGCTGACTGCCAACGTGAGACCCGGTTAGCAATTCGAGCGCGCGCTGGAGACGCAATTCATTCAGGCGCTCGGTGAACGACGTTCCCGATGACGCCATCAGGCGCTGTAGATAGCGGGGCGAGATGCCCTGACAACGGGCGACCGTTTGAACGCTGAGCCCAGGCTCCTGAAAGTGTAGGGTGATGTAGTCGAGGGCTGCGTTGTGCCGCGCAGCCATGACGGCGCTCGCGCTGCTCTCGCCCAAGGCAGGACACTCGTCGATCGCGAGTGCGACGAGATCGTGGATGTGGGTCACGATCGTATGACGAAGTTTTGGGGCGGTCAGTGCTCTCGCCTTGAGCACCGACTTCAGATAGGCCGCGAATAGCCGGAATGCTTCCTTTCGGTGCCCAATCGGCTGCATGACCAGGCTCTCGACACCCGATACGCGCTGCTCAAGCTCCGCGCGCGGCACCGCCAGACCAAGTTGCAATCCATCAACATAGGTGACGCTGGCCGCTTCAGAATGCAGGATTGCGATCGCATCACCCGCGCGAAGCTCGACGTCACGGCCGCGCTGCGACAGCCGACTTCTGCCGGGGGAGCAGAAGATGACGCCGATGGAATCATCACCATCGGCGAGGCTCGCTCGCGAGCGCTCAAAGCGCATCGACGTGCCCTTTAGCGCGAGTATGCGCAGACCCTGAATCGTCCGTAGCGACGCATCGGCCTGGATCGGAGTGTTCGACAGCGGCTCGATGTCGGCGTGCACGACGCATCGCCCAAAGTGCTCGCGCCATAGAGAGAGACGAATACGCTCCGGAAGGTCGCGCGTTGAAAATCGATACGATGCAAAATCGGCTGCGTCCGTAGGCATGGGGACCTCCAGCCTTCACAGAGCGTCAGGATGAAATGCTGCGGCACACCATTTTCATGTCTGCATTTTGCAATTCACGCACCGGCGTTCTCTCGATCCGTGCGCGCAAGTCCAAGAAGCCATGCTATCGATCTGCTAGTCTGATTTGCCTGCGATCGATGCTGATGTGAACTGGTTCACGTACCGGTCAGAATATTACGTTTATACTGATCGCGAAAGTCGCGGCCTTTATTTCTCCCTTAGGAGGAGACGGTCGTGATGGCTCTATCTGTAATTGCCGCCATCGGATTCATTGGACATCCCTGGCGACGCGCAAGGGTGGAGCAGTTGATGCCCCTGTTCGCAATTGATCCGGTTTACGGAGCCGCGGGCAGGTCATTTTTGAAAGATTGCAGATACCGATCTTATTTCGCTGCTTTAGCCAAAATCGCTAAGCAGAATTTGTCGGACATAAAGTGCCTGCGGCACTGCTGGCTTTTGGCCGCCGGTTGAAATGGTCGAAATCTGTCACGTGGGAAGTCAACCTCAGTGATCAGGAAGGCGTTCGATCATGTCCACCATATTCGACATGCTTTATCACGAGTACTGTCGTGCCCGCCTCGCGGAAATGCGAAAGCAGCTTTCGATACCGCTCGTCGGCGAAGTCCTGCAGGTGCCGCCGGAAGACGGCGATCGTTCCGGGCCCCGTGACTGCGGCTGGCAGGCAAAAGCGCCGCCAACCCTCGGGTAGCTGGAGCGTCCAATCCCATGGCTTGGCCGGAGGCTGATCCGGCACGCGCACGCCCTGGAGCATCAAAAGCGTCCCGTGGACCTGTGCCTGACGGGAAGCCGTGCGCGCGCCAGGCAGATCGACAAATGCATGATCGAACCCACACCTCGAAGCGATTGATCGGCGAAACTCCGCCGGAATTCAGATCGACGGATCGCGACCCGCGCATCGACGTCTGCCGCGGGATCGCGTTATGGTGGATATTTCTCGACCACATTCCAAACAACGTCGGAAGCTGGCTGACGCTGCGCAACTACGGCTTCTGCGATGCGGCCGAGATTTTCATGTTCATCTCGGGCGTGACTTGCGCGCTGGCCTACGGCAGAGCCCGTCAACGTGACGGCTGGAGAGGCATGATCGGCCGTTCGCTGCGGCGGGGATGGGACATCTACGTCGCGTTCCTCCTGCTTGTGCTCGCTTGCGCCGTGCTCGTCCATGTCGCGGGCGGCGATCTTGCCGACGAGAGCAATACAAAGGTTCTGTTCGAGCGTCCGGGCGCGACGCTCGCTCACGCCGCAATCCTGCAATTCCGCCCTGTCAATACCGATGTCTTGCCGGTCTTTGTGATCTGTCACGTCTTGTTCGCACCGTTGTTGTGGCTGCTGCTGCGCGCACCAAACGTGACGCTTGGCGTTTCGCTGCTGCTTTATGCGCTGGCGCATGTCTTCGGCTGGCGTGTTCCTGCCTGGCCTGACGGCTTCTGGTTCTTCAATCCGCTGGCATGGCAGTTTCTGGTCGTGCTGGGCGCATGGTACGTCGTCGAGGGGAAGACGATCCGGGAATGGATGACGTCGCGCCCTGCGCTGATCCTTTCCGCTCTCTTTCTGGTGATGAGCCTCGTCCTCGCGCTCGGCCAGGACCTCAAGGTGCTGCCGCAGGCCGTGACGGATCTGCTATTTCCATTGGACAAATCGAATCTGAGCCTGTTGCGGCTGCTGCATTTCCTCGCTCTTGCAATCGTGACGTCATGGCTCGTTCCCGCCGGTTGGCGAGGACTATCGACGCCGATCCTGCGCAGCGCGCGGTGCTGTGGCGAGAATTCGCTGCCGATCTATTGTCTCGGCGTTGTGCTGGCGCTCGTTAGCCAGCTTGATCTGCTCGACATTTCGAACCGGCTTTCGATGCAGATCGCGGTCAGTCTCGGAGGCGTCTTGATGATGATCGCCGCCGCGGCGCTCCTGAACGCGCTCAGCACCAAGCGCAAGCCTGCGGTGGGCGCGGTCGATCGGGACATTTCCGCCGCCGTTGCAAATCCCAAAGTTGAGGATCGCGCACGCAGGACCGTTCTCGATCCGCAGCTGAGAGCCGTCGCTGCTCCGTCGGCGTATCGCCCTTGATCAAAATTTGAATCGTGCCGGATATCGGGCATTTGTCACGTTCGACAGGGCAGTGCCCCGGAGACTCGTCGTCTGGATCAAGCGGCTCCGGATCAAGCGGACAAGAGCGCATGCAAAGCGATCCCGGGAACGTCTCCACGTTCCCGGGGGAGTTTCGTTATCGGTGCGGGGAGGAGCCGCCCCTCACTCCGATCGTCCCGCGGCGTCGAGGATCAGCCGTGCAATCGGATCGGGCTGCGAGATCAGCGCGAGATGGCTGGCCTTCACCTCGATCGTGGTGGCGCCCATGCGCTTGGCCATGAAGCGTTCGAGATCCGGATTGATGGTGCGGTCCTCGGTCGAGACGGCGTAGTAGCTCGGCTTGCTGCGCCAAGCCGCGTGGCTGGTTCTGCCGGCCAGCAGTTCCTTGTGGAACGGCTGCTGCACGGCATAGAGCACCTTTGCTTTCGCCTCCGGCAGGTCGCCGGCGAAATCGCGCAGGAACGCGGCTTCGCTCAGCCGGCCCTCATCGCCATCGAACACGATGCCGGCGCTCGCGGGCGGCGTCGGATAGGTTTTGGCCAGTGCGGTGTAGTCTTCATCCGCATCGGGTGCGCGCGCGGCGACATAGACCAACGCCGAAACATTCGGATGCATGCCGGCCTCGGTGACGATCATGCCTGAGAACGAATGACCGACCAGAACGGTCGGGCCATCCTGACGATCAAGCACCCGCTGCGCCGAGGCGACCGCGTCCGGCAGTGTGGTCAACGGATTTTGCACGGACGTCACATTGAGCCCTGCGGCCTGGAGGCGCGGAATGATTTCCGACCAGCACGAGCCGTCGGCGAACAGGCCGTGCACCAGCACGACGTTGCGCGCCTTCACCGGCGGCGTGGTTGCGGCGATGCCGCGCGAGGACACCAGCGAAGCTGCAGCGCCGGCAAGCAGGGCGGTCGAGAAGATGCGTCTGTTCATCATCATGATAAAGGCTCGGATGGAGTGATTGAGGAAACGCGCACCTGCGGTGAGCGGACAATCTCTTCTACGCACACAAAGGCGATTGGTTACGCGCGACGTCGCTGGGGAGATCAAGGATAGTTGAACACGTGGGAAGCTTGACCAATGTTCACCTCGCGTGAGGTCGACGACACAGCGGGAAAACGCCCGACCGAAGGTCGGTTTCTATTCCCAGCGGGGCTGGATCAACCGCAGATGCGGCTTGCCAGGCGGCCAGATGGGAGGGGTTAAGACCGGCATCACACCGCTCCCAAGCGCCCAATCCGCCACCCTGTTCCCGGCCGTTCCAACGAGAATCGTATTGAAGCCTTGGGCTTAGGCAAATTTTAAACCGGTGGGCGTAGGTTACCTATCGCGAGTTCAGTGGTTGAGAGTTTGTGAGTACGCCATGACAGAACCCCATCGCCCGAGGGTGAAATACGTCATCGGGCCTGACGGCAGCCCGTTAACGATTGCGGACCTGCCGGCCCCCGGTACCAAGCGGTGGGTCATCCGCCGCAAGGCCGAAGTCGTCGCTGCGGTCCGCGGCGGCCTGCTCTCCCTTGAGGAGGCTTGCAGCCGCTACACGTTGACCGTCGATGAATTCCTTTCCTGGCAGTTCTCGATCGACCAGCATGGTCTGGCCGGACTGCGGACTACACGTATCCAGCAGTACCGGCAGTAAGTTTCGCGAAAACAGTGGTATTTGACGAAAACCGGCCTCGCTTTGCGAAGCCGGTTTTTTTCATGTCCGCGTTTTTGCCGCGGTTCTTAACCTTCGTTAACCATATGGAAACCATACCCTAGGCAATATTTGCCCAGTCGGACCCGCGTGGGCCGAATCCCTGGGGGCCGTTGGTGCAAAGTCTGGTTGCTTTCTTCAGAGGTCTAGGTGCGGCCCGCCTCGCGGCCATGGTTGCGGTCACCGCAGCCCTGATCGGTTTCTTCGCCTTCGTCATCATGCGCGTCACCACGCCCCAGATGACCACCCTGTTCACCGACCTGTCGACCGAGGATTCCTCGGCCATTATCAAGGAGCTGGAGCGCCAGGCGATCCCGTTCGAACTGCGCAGCGACGGCGCCGCGATCATGGTGCCGAAGGACAAGGTGACGCGGCTCCGGATGAAGCTCGCCGAGGGCGGCATGCCCAAGGGCGGCGGTGTCGGCTACGAGATCTTCGACAAATCGGACGCGCTCGGCACCACGAGCTTCGTCCAGAACATCAATCATCTGCGCGCGCTGGAGGGCGAGCTCGCCCGCACCATCCGCGCCATCGACCGCGTCCAGGCCGCGCGCGTCCACCTCGTGCTGCCGGAAAAGCCGCTGTTCTCGCGCGAGACGCCGGAACCCTCGGCCTCGATCGTGCTCAGGGTCCGCGGCGCGCTGGAGCCGCAGCAGATCCGCGCGATCCGCCACGTCGTCGCCTCCGCCGTCAACGGGCTGAAGCCGCAGCGGGTCTCGATCGTCGACGAGGCCGGCCAGCTGCTTGCCGACGGCGCCCAATCCGATGCCGATGCCGCGGTCGGCGACGAGCGCCGCGCCGCCTTCGAGAAGCGGATGCGCAAGCAGGTCGAGGACATCGTCTCCTCGGTGGTCGGCGCCGGCCGCGCCCGCGTCCAGCTCTCCGCCGATTTCGACTACAACAAAATCACCCAGACCTCGGACAAGTTCGACCCCGAAGGCCGCGTGCTGCGCTCGACCCAGACCCGTGAGGAATCGAGCGCCACCGCCGACAATTCCGGCCAGGTCACCGTCAACAACGAGCTGCCGGGTAACCAGAACCAGGACAACGCGGTCCGCGCCCGCGACCAGAGCAAGAAGAGCGAGGAAACCAACAATTACGAGATTTCCCGCACCACCAAGACCGAGGTGACCGAGGCCGGCCGCGTCAACCGCATCTCGGTCGCGGTGCTGGTCGACGGCGCCTACGCCAAGAACGAAAAAGGCGAGATGGTCTACCAGGACCGCACCAAGGAGCAGCTCGACCGCATCGCCGCCCTGGTCCGCTCCGCGATCGGGTTCGACCAGAAGCGCGGCGACCAGGTCGAGGTCGTCAACCTCCGCTTCGCCGAGCCGCCGACCGCGCAGCCGATCGCCGAGCCGACCGGCCTGCTCGGCATGCTGCAATTCACCAAGGATGACGTCATGTATGTCATCGAGCTCGGCGTCATGATGATGCTCGGCCTCGTCGTGCTGTTCATGGTGGTGCGCCCGCTGGTCAAGCGCATCGTGGCCGCCGACGTGATCCCGGCGCTGGCCGGCGGTGCGGGCCTGCCCGCGCTGGCCGAAGCCCATGCCGAGAGCGCCGGTGCATCCAGCCAGGCGCTGATCCCGAGCGGCAGCGGCGCGGCGCAATTGATCGACGTCGCCCAGATCCAGGGCCAGGTCCACGCCCAGGCCGTGCACCGGGTCGGCGAACTCGCCGAACGCAATCCGAACGAGACCGTCTCCATCGTGCGTCAATGGCTGAGCGAGCCGGTGGAGAACTGACATGGCCGCCGTACCCCAGACCACCAACGCCAACGACATCGCCACCGTCCTCTCGACGCTGGCGAGCCGGCAGAGCGGCCGCGCCAAGGGCAAGCCGCTGCCCGGCCCCAAGCGCGCCGCGATCCTGATGCTCGCGCTCGGCGAGCAGTACGGCGGCAAGATCTGGTCGATGCTCGACGACGAGGAGGTCCGCGAGCTGTCGGTCCACATGTCGACGCTCGGCACCGTCGAGGCAGACGTGGTCGAGGATTTGATGCTGGAATTCGTCTCGCGGATGTCGGCCTCAGGCGCGCTGATGGGCAATTTCGACGCCACCGAACGGCTGCTGCAGCAATATCTGCCGGCCGAGCGCGTCACCGGCATCATGGACGAGATCCGCGGCCCCGCCGGGCGCAACATGTGGGAGAAGCTCTCCAACGTGCAGGAAGAGGTGCTCGCCAACTACCTCAAGAACGAATACCCGCAGACCATCGCCGTGGTGCTGTCGAAACTGAAGCCGGAGCACGCCGCGCGCGTGCTGGCGATCCTGCCCGAGGACATCGCTCTCGACGTGGTCGGCCGCATGCTACGGATGGAGGCGGTGCAGAAGGAAGTGATCGAGCGCGTCGAGCAGACGCTGCGCACCGAGTTCATGTCGAACCTGTCGCAGACCCGCCGTCGCGACGCCCATGAGGTGATGGCCGAGATCTTCAACAATTTCGACCGTCAGACCGAGACCCGCTTCATCACCTCGCTGGAAGAGGAAAACCGCGAATCCGCCGAGCGCATCAAGGCGCTGATGTTCACCTTCGACGACCTGATCAAGCTCGATTCCGCCTCGGCCCAGACGCTGATGCGCAACATCGACAAGGACAAGCTCGGCGTCGCGCTGAAGAGCGCCAACGAGGAGGTGCGCAGCTTCTTCCTCGGCAACATGTCCTCGCGCGCCGGCAAGATGCTGATGGACGACATGGCCGCGATGGGCCCGGTGCGCCTGCGCGACGTCGACGAGGCCCAGGCGCTCTTGGTCAACCTCGCCAAGGACCTCGCCGCCCGCGGCGAGATCACCCTGACCAAGAACCGCGCCGACGACGAGTTGGTGTACTGATGGCCGCACCCGCGAAATTCCTGTTCGACACCGACTTCTCGGCGCCGGACCGTTCGCGCGAGCGCGCGCCGACCCCGGCCGAGGTCGCGCAGAAGGTCGCCGACGCCGAGGCGCGGGCCTATCGCGCCGGCTACGAGGCCGCGCTGCGCGAGGCCAAGGTCGAGAGCGACCGCCGCGCGGCGCAGGCGCTGGAAGAGATCGGCACCGCGATCAAGGGCATCGCCGCCCGCTTTGGCGGCATCGAGACCCGGATGGAGACCGAGGCGGTCGACGTCGCGGTCGCGGTCGCCCGCAAGCTCTGCTCCGAACTGGTCGCACGTGAGCCGCTCGGCGAGATCACCGCGCTGGTCTCCGACTGCTTCTCGCATCTGGTGGCGACGCCGCATCTCGTGGTCCGCATCAATGACGCGCTCTACGAGGCGGCGCACGACAATATCGAGCGATTGGCGGCGCATTCCGGCTTCCAGGGCCGGCTGGTGATCCTGGCCGAGCCCACGATTGCGACCGGCGACTGCCGGATCGAATGGGCCGACGGCGGCGTGGTGCTGGAACGCGCCGCGATCGAAGGCAAGATCAACGAACTCGTCGGGCGCTATCTGGCGTCCCGCGGCCAGACCGGCTGAAGGATTGAGGGCTGAACCATGAGCGACACCGACACCCACGTCCCGCTTCCCGATCTCAACGCCGCCGACGCGCCTGGGATCGACGACATCGGCTACAACGAGGACGAAAATGCCGCGCGCATCGCCGCCGATCTCGAGGCCGTGTTCGACGTGCCGGTGCAGGTCTCGGCGGTGCTCGGCCGCTCCAAGATGGACGTCGGCGACCTCTTGAAGCTCGGACCGGGCACCGTGCTCGAGCTCGACCGCCGCGTCGGCGAGGCGATCGACATCTACGTCAACAACCGCCTGGTGGCGCGTGGTGAAGTGGTGCTGGTGGAAGACAAGCTCGGCGTGACCATGACCGAAATCATCAAGGCAGAACGCTCGTAACAAATTCACGGTAGCGCGCGGAACCTGCGCGACCAGACGAACAGGAGATCATCATGCGGCTTCTCATCGTTGGCACCCTGAAGGGCCAGCTCACGACCGCGACCAAGATCGCGATGGACAACGGCGCCTCGGTGACTCACGCCGAGGCCGCCGAGCAGGCGATGAACGTGCTGCGCAGCGGCAAGGGCGCCGACCTCCTGCTGGTCGATGTCGGCCTCGACATCCGCGACCTCGTGATGCGGCTCGAGGCCGAACACATCCACGTGCCGATCGTCGCCTGCGGCATCTCCAACGATGCCCGCGCCGCGGTCGCCGCGATCCACGCCGGCGCCAAGGAATACATCCCGCTGCCGCCCGACCCCGAGCTGATCGCAGCGGTGCTTGCCGCGGTCGCCAACGACGCACGCGATCTGATCTATCGCGACGAGGCGATGGGCCGGGTGATTAAGCTCGCGCAGCAGATCGCGGGCTCCGACGCCTCCGTGATGATCACCGGCGAGTCCGGCACCGGCAAGGAAGTGCTGGCGCGCTATGTCCACTCCCGCTCGGCTCGCGCCAAGCGGCCGTTCATCTCGATCAACTGCGCGGCGATCCCCGAGCACCTCCTGGAATCCGAACTGTTCGGCCATGAGAAGGGCGCCTTCACCGGCGCAGTGGCGCGCCGCATCGGCAAGTTCGAGGAAGCGACCGGCGGCACGCTGCTGCTCGATGAAATCTCAGAGATGGACGTCCGCCTGCAATCCAAGCTGCTGCGCGCGATTCAGGAGCGCGTGATCGACCGCGTCGGCGGCACCAAGCCGGTCCCGGTCGATATCCGCATCATCGCGACCTCGAACCGCAATCTGTCGGAGGCGGTGCGCGAAGGCTCTTTCCGCGAGGACCTGCTGTTCCGCCTCAACGTCGTCAACCTGAAGATCCCGCCGCTGCGCGATCGTCCGGCCGACATCCTCGAACTGGCGCAGCATTTCGCCAAGAAATATGCCGAAGCCAACGGCGTGGCGGTCCGTCCGATCTCTGCCGACGCCCGCCGCGTCCTGACCGCGAACCGCTGGCAGGGCAACGTCCGCGAGCTCGAGAACACGATCCATCGCTCGGTCCTGATGGCGCAGGGCGACGAGATCGGTACCGACGCGATCCTAACCCCCGACGGCGACCGTCTCGACCTCGCCAAGACCGCGCCCGCGGTCGCGCACGCCACGCTGGCCGCCGAGCAGGTCACCCGCGCGCTGGTCGGCCGCACCGTTGCCGACGTCGAACGCGATTTGATCCTGGAAACGCTGAAGCACTGCCTCGGCAACCGCACCCATGCCGCCAACATCCTCGGCATCTCGATCCGCACGTTGCGCAACAAGCTGAACGAATATGCCGATGGCGGCATCCCGATCACCCCGGCCGGCAATGGCGCGCCCGATTATCAGCGCATGGCAAGCGCCGGCTGAGAAAGAGGAGCGGCGGACCAAACCCGCCGCGACTGCCGCGCCTCACGAATAGTTGGGCGCATCGGGCTTGCGAAAGATCCGGATCGGATCGCCGGGTGTGATGTCGCGGCCGGTGAAGGTCACATACGCATAGAGCGCGAGATAAGCGACGGCGATTGCGCCGACGAGATAGAACAGCCAGGCTCCCACGCGCTTCATCGAACCGTCACGTCTGCGAAACATCCGCGGCTTTTAGTGCGCTTGCCGGCAAAGCGCCACGGCCAACATGCCGCGCCAGCCCCCTTGCCGTTCCCCTTGCCACTCATCCCTTGAGTCTTGCGGGCAGTTGCCGTATTCAATCTCCTATTGTGCCTTTGTATTTCGACAACTGGAGAGCGATATGGCCCTTTACGTGCAGACCAGCGGCACCCTGTCCACCAACTCCGCTTCCTTTACACCGATCAAAGGCCTCGCGATAACGCTCCCCGAGGGCGTCGGCGTTACCGCCATCATCATCCTGAACGTCCCGTTCCCGTACGCCACGGGCAACGATACGCCCGGCGGGAGCTTCGGGATCACCGTCAACGGCGTGATGTCCGGGGTCGTCGCGGGCTTCACCTACAACGAGCCGGTCCCGCAAGCCAGCGGCCGTGTCCCGACGACACTGGTGGCCGGCATCCCGCTCAGCAATGCCCCTCAAACCATTCAGGCCGTCTGGTCCAGCGTCCGCGGCAGCAACGTGATCATTGACACGCCCGCGACCTTGACGGCGATCATGAGCTAGAGCTGCGGTTCTGATTGCATCAGAACCGAAGCTCTAGTTTCTTGTTTTGACGCGTTTTCTTCACGCGAACGGGTGCCCACTTCGCTCGAAAACGCTCTAACGCACGCCCCGGGCGTGAACGTGGCGTGACGGCAGGCTGACCTCGGCCAACCTGGCGGCGTCTTCATCGCGGTCGATCGCGACATATTCGCCGTGCCAATACGCCAGCGCGGCGGTGCGCTCCGATGCGATCACATCGAGCACGCGACCGATGACGATCGCGTGCGAATGCCGCTCGATGACCTCCTCGACCTCACAGTCGATCGCTGCCAGCGCGCCGACCAGCAACGGCACGCCCGAGGCGCGCGTCGTCCATTCGGCGCCAGTGAACCGATCGGCGCCCTTCATGCCGCCCTTGCCTGTGAAGCGCTCGGCGATGTCGAGCTGATCCGCGGTCAGGATGTTGACGCCGAACACGCCATGGCGCGCGATCAGAGGCCATGACGAGGCAGCGCGGTTGATGCTGACGATCAGCGACGGTGGCTCGACCGACAGCGACGACACCGAGGTCACCGTCATTCCCGAGATCTCCTTGCCCCGGCCGGCCGTGATGACGCTGACGCCGCCGGTGAGATGGCGCATCGCGCCACGGAATTCATCGGCCGCCACCGCGGGCTCGATCGAAACATTGCGGACGATGGAATTCATGGCGACCTCACAGACCGGACGTGTCTTCGCTGCCCTCGAGCAGGTGCTTCAGGATCTCGCCTTCCAGCGCGGCGAGCTCGGCCGAACCGCGCCGGCGCGGCCGCGGCAGGTCGATCGTGACATCCTCGGCGATCCGGCCGTCCTCGATGACCAGCACGCGGTCGGCGAGCGCGACCGCCTCGGCAACATCGTGCGTCACCAGGATTGCGGTAAAGCCCTGGTCGCGCCAGACGCGCTCCAGCAATTGCTGCATCGAAATGCGGGTCAGCGCATCGAGCGCACCGAGCGGCTCGTCGAACGCCAGCACGCGCGGCTGGCTGACCAGCGCCCGCGCCAGGGCCACGCGCTGCTTCTGGCCGCCTGACAGCACCGCCGGCCATTGGTCGCGCTTGTCGCCGAGACCGACCTCGACCAGCGCGCGCTCGGCGCGCGCCTGTGCATCCGCCGACGAGCGCTCGCGCCCCAGACCGACCTCGACATTGGACAGCACCCGCGCCCAGGGCAGCAGGCGCGGCTCCTGGAACATGACGCGGACATCCTGCGCCCGGGGCTGTTCGCCAAAGGCGATGCTTCCCGCCGTCGGCGCATCGAGGCCGGCGACCAAGCGCAGCAGCGTGCTCTTGCCGCAGCCGCTGCGGCCGACGATCGCGACGAACTGGCCGGCCGGGATGTGCAGGTCGATGCCGCGCAGCACCTCATTGTCGCCGAACGCCTTGCGCAAGCCGCGGATGGTCAGCGACAGGCCGCGGGCCGCGCCTTCCGCCACGCGCCGCAAATGCCGCGCCTTCACGACGATGTCGGCGTGGTCGACCGGTTCGGCGTCGACCGGCTGGAAACGAAGCGCTTCTTGCATTCTCATTCTCACTTCTTCTGGAAGGCGGGGTGCCACGACAGGGTCAGCCGCTCCAGCGCCCGCGAGGCGCTGTCGGCGAGCTTGCCGAGCAAGGCGTAGATCAGGATCGAGAGCACGACGACGTCGATCAGCATGAACTCGCGCGCCTGCATCGCCATGTAGCCGAGGCCCGACGAGGCCGCGATGGTCTCGGCGACGATCAGCGTCAGCCACATGATGCCGAGCGCAAAGCGCAGCCCGACGAAGATCGAGGGCAGCGCGCCCGGGAAGATCACCCGGCGGAACAGTTCGCCGTCGGTCATGCCGTAGATGCGGCCCATCTCGATCAGCTGCGGATCGACGGTGCGGATGCCGTGCAGCGTGTTGAGATAGATCGGGAAGAACACGCCGAGCGCGACCAAGAACAGCTTTGCCGACTCGTCGATGCCGAACCACAGGATGACGAGCGGGATCAGCGCCAGATGCGGGATGTTGCGCACCATCTGCAGCGTGGTGTCGGTGAGCTTCGCCGAGAGTTGCGACAGCCCATTGGCGAGCCCGAACGCGAAGCCGATGCCGCCACCGATCACAAAGCCGATCGAGGCGCGCCAGAAGCTGACCCAGATGTTGCGGACCAGTTCGCCGGACAGCAATAGCTTCCACCCGGCCAGCGCGACATCTGTCGGCGCCGGCAGCACCCGCGAGGGTACGAAGCCAGTGACGCAGGCAAGCTGCCAGACCAGCACGATCGCAAGCGGCACGATCCAGGGAATCAGACCGTCGACCTTCGGTAGCTTGGGCGCGCCGACGCGCGGGAGACTGTCGATGAGACTCATGATTGCGATGCCTGCTTCTGCGGACGGTAGTCGTTGCCGATGGTCTCGCCGAACGGCCCGGTGTTGACGCGGATCGGCGTCACGTTGCCGGGCTGCGCCAGCGACAGCAGCGGGAACACCAGCTCGGCGAACCGATAGGCTTCCTCAAGATGCGGGTAGCCCGACATGATGAAGGTATCGACGCCGACGTCCTGATACTCCTTGATGCGCGCAGCGACGGTCTGGGGATCGCCGACTAGCGCGGTGCCGGCCCCGCCGCGCACCAGGCCGACGCCGGCCCAGAGGTTCGGGCTGATCTCGAGCTTGTCGCGCCGTCCGCCGTGCAGCTGCGCCATGCGCTGCTGGCCGACCGAATCCATCCGCGCGAAGATCTTCTGCGCGGCAACGATGGTGTCGTCGGTGACGTACTGGATCAGCTCATCGGCGGCCTTCCAGGCCTCCGCGTTGGTCTCGCGCACGATCACATGCAACCGGATGCCGAACGACAGCTTGCGGCCGCGCTGCGCGGCGACGGCCTTCACCTTGGCGATCTTCTCGGCGACCTGCGCCGGCGGCTCGCCCCAGGTCAGATATTTGTCGACGGTGTCGACCGCAACGTCGATGCCGGCGTCCGACGAGCCGCCGAAATACAGCGGCGGGCGCGGCGACTGCACCGGATTGAACAGCAGGCGGCCGTCCTCGATCCGGATGTGCTTGCCTTCGACATTGACCGTCTTGCCGGCGAGCAGATCGCTATAGACGTTGAGGAACTCGCGCGTCACCGCGTAGCGTTCGTCGTGGTCGAGGAAGATGCCGTCGCCCTTGTTCTCGATCGGATCGCCGCCGGTGACGACGTTGATCAAGAGACGACCGTTCGACAGCCGGTCCAAGGTCGCGGTCATGCGGGCGGCAACGCTCGGCGATTGCAGGCCGGGCCTGACCGCCACCAGATAAC
This sequence comes from Bradyrhizobium sp. USDA 3240, assembly GCF_054063295.1. Taxonomy (NCBI): domain Bacteria; kingdom Pseudomonadati; phylum Pseudomonadota; class Alphaproteobacteria; order Hyphomicrobiales; family Nitrobacteraceae; genus Bradyrhizobium; species Bradyrhizobium sp. USDA 3240. The sequence goes on along the minus strand of NZ_JBSSGD010000002.1, from coordinate 6,170,304 downwards.
GCAGGCGCTCGGTCCAGGGCGCGACGGCTGAGGCCACCACCCAGGAGTCTTCGCAGCTCCGCCCGGTCGGCAGCAGCACGCCGTAATAGCCGAGCTGGTCGGCGGCCTGCGCGATCTGGCGCAGATAGTTGAAATTCACCTCGCGGCCGCCGATCGCCGTGCCGAGATAGCGGCTGTCGCCGTGGGTCGGCAAGAACCAGAGGATGTTGGCGTTGGTTGGGGTGCTCACGTGCCCGGTCTCCATGCGACGTCGGAAATCTTGATTTGTTTGGGGATCAGGCCGAGCGCGAAGAACGTGTCGGCGACCTGTTGCTGATCCGCGATCACAGCGTCCGTGACCGGCTTGATGCCGTAGGCCTGCCGCTTCAGCGCGACCTCGACCACCGGCACCGACAGGCCGATGCTCGGCGCGAGCTGTTCGGCGACGGCGTGGATGTCGCCTTTGGCCCAGTCATCGACTTCGCTGAGCTGCGCCAGCACGAGCTCGACGATCTTCGGTTCGGCCTGCAGGAACTTCTTCGAGGCGAAGTAGAACTGATAGTTGGCGACGACGCCGGTGCCGTCGGCGACGGTGCGTGCGCCGGTCGCAGCCTCCGCCGCGGCCTGGAACGGATCCCAGATCACCCAGGCATCCACCGCGCCGCGCTCGAACGCCGCGCGGGCATCGGCCGGCGCCAGGAACACCGGCTCGATCTCGGAATATTTGACGCCGGCTTTCTCCAGCGCCTTCACCAGAAGGTAGTGGACATTGGAGCCCTTGTTCAGCGCGACCTTCTTGCCCCTGAGATCGGCGACCGACTTGATCGGGCTGTCCTTCGGCACCAGGATCGCCTCGCCTTTCGGCGCCGGCGGCTCATAGGCGACATACTGGATCGGCGCGCCGGCGGCCTGCGCGAAGATCGGCGGCGCCTCGCCGGTGTTGCCGAAATCGATAGCGCCGACATTGAGTGCTTCAAGCAGCGGCGGCCCCGACGGAAACTCGGTCCACACCACCTTGGTGCCGACAGATTTCAGCTTCTCCTCGAGCGAACCCTTGCTCTTCAAGAGCACCAGCTTGCCGTATTTCTGATAGCCGATGCGGACGACCTTCTCCTGGCCGTAGGAGGCGCCGACGGTCGCCGCGACGATGCTGACCGACAGCACCGCGCGGGCAACCCAGCGTCGAAACAAACGCGTCATGGGAATATCCTCTGCATTGAATTGACCAAGCGCGCCGATCAGGTCTGGGTATTGCGCCAGACGATGTCGCGGATCGCGATCTGCTTCGGGATCAGGCCGAGCTTGAAGAAGCGGTCGGCGACGCCCTGCTGGGTCGCAATGATGTCGTCGGTCACGGGGCCGACCGAGAATCCGGCCCGCCTCGCCGCGATGGTCTGGATATCGAGCGGGACGCCGGTGACGGCGGCCAGCGATTTCGCGACCTCGTCAGGGTGCGCCTGCGCCCATGCCGCGGTCGATGTCGTGACATCGACGATCTGCTGCAGCAGCGCGCCGTGCCTGTTCGCGAAGTCGCGGTTGGCGATGTAGAACGAGTTGGTCTTGGTGATGTCGCGGGTCTTGACCAGAATCCGGCCGTTCTGCTTGGTCTCGGCGATCGCGAAATACGGATCCCAGATCGCCCAGGCGTCGATGCCGCCATTGGCAAAGGCAGGACCTGCGTCCGGCGGCGTCAGATAGACCGGCGTGATGTCGTCATAGGTCAGCCCGGCCTTCTCCAGCGTCTGGATCACGACGTTGTGCGCGCTGGATCCCTTGGTGAAGCCGACACGCTTGCCTTTGAGGTCGGCGATGCCCGTGATTGCCGAATTCTGCGGCACCAGGATGCCGGAGCCATTGATGATGGGTTGCGCGGCGGCATAGACGATGGCCGCACCCGCGGCCTGCGCGAAGATCGGCGGGGAATCGCCGACCGCGCCGTAATCGACGCTGCCGACATTCATCGCTTCCATCATCGGCGGCCCCGATGAGAACTCGACCCATTTCACGCTCACTCCCTGCGGCTTGAAATGATTTTCCAAGGCCTCACGCTGGCGCGTGATAACGAGCACGCCGTTCTTCTGGTAGCCGATACGAATTTCCTTCGCGTCCGTCTGGGCCTGCGCGTTTCGTGACAGCGCGGCAGTGGCGGCTGCGACGAACGACAGCTGGAGGAACTCACGACGCTTCATTCCAAAACTCTCCTGACGATCAAGCGCGTTTCTCAACACGCGATCATGCGATGCCAGGATGATGGGGCGCGCGAATGAAGCTGTCGAGCACCGCACAAAAATAGCGATGCCTGCACTTCGCTGCAGGCATCGCGCGTGCCGTTTCGTTTAAGGCGCAGGTCGCGCGTAGCGAATTATTTTCTTCACGCGATCGCGAGGTCGCTGCACAGGAATCGATCAGCCGGCGGCTGCGGTCTTCGGGCCGACATTGACCGCGAGTTTACCATAGCGGTCCGAGAACGCCTGGGTGTCGATCTCCTCGAGCTGGATCGAGCCGTCGAGCACGCCCTTCTTCCAGGCATCGTGCTCGGGATCGTGCTGGAACTCGGGCATCACCTCTTTCCCGAACAGTTCGAGCGACTCGCAGATGTGCTCATGGGTGTTCTTGCCGGCCTGGTTGAGCAGGATCACCTGGTCGATATGCGAGGCGCGGAAACGCCGCAGCTTCTTGCGCAATGTTTCCGGCGAGCCGATCAGGCCGCCGCGCAATGCGGCCTCCTGCGCCTCGGGATTCTCGCGCTTCCAGTTGTTGTACTCGTCCCACATGTTGACGGTGCCGGGCGCCGGGCGCTGCCGGTTCTGCGCCTGGCCGTAATAGCGCAGCGCGAACTGGAAGAAGGTCGCGCCGTCGGCGCGCTTGCGCGCCTCTTCATCGGTCTCGGCGCACATGAAGAACGAGACCAGCGCCATGTTCGGATTGATCTCGTAGTCGGCGAGCTTCTTCAGCCGCTTGGTGATCGCGTTGTAATAGGCGTGCACCCAGGCGTGTGCCGCCTCGGCGCTGACGAACTGGAAGCCGAGCGCGCCAAACCCGTTCTGCCCGGCGCGTTCGATCGTCGGCAATTGCGAGCAGGCCATCCAGAGCGGCGGATGCGGCTTCTGCACCGGCTTCGGCACGACATTGCGCAGCGGGATGTCGAAATACTTGCCGTGATGCTCGGTGCCGACCTTGGTGAACATCGGGAAGATCGCTTGCACGGCTTCCTCGAACACCTCGCGCTTGGTCTCCATGTCGCGGCCGAACGGCGTCAGTTCGGTGATCGAGGCGCTCTCGCCCATCCCGAACTCGCAGCGGCCGTTGGACAGCAGATCGAGCACCGCGACCCGCTCGGCGACGCGCGCGGGATGATTGGTGGTGAGCTGGAAGATGCCGTGGCCGAGTCGGATGTTTTTGGTGCGCTGGCTCGCGGCGGCGAGGAAGGATTCCGGCGCCGGCGAGTGCGAATATTCCTCGAGGAAGTGATGCTCGACGACCCAGGCGTAGTCGTAAGCGAGCCGGTCGGCGGTCTCCAATTGTGTCAGCGCGTTCTGGTAGAGCCGGAGCTCATCGCCGTCGTTCCAGGGGCGCGGCAGTTGCAGCTCGTAAAAGATGCCGAATTTCATGGCGTCACTCCCAAGGTCGTCCCCGACCACTTGTGGTGGTCCCGACCCCTGTTGTTTTCGGTCAGTCTAGTGCCGCCCCGGGTCAAGTCTAGCCTCGGGCGCGAAACCCCAATTCCGCGCGGCGGGAGACGGCTTGCTTGGAACGCATGAATGTTTAGCTTGTGCGGGTGTGAGTCGCGGCGCTATCGGTCGCGCGCTCATTCTTCCGAAAGTCACATGACCACCTTTACGCCGCATCAGGACTCCGCGCTGAAAGCCGTTGCCGACTGGCTGAAAGCCAAGCCGGGCAAGAACGGAACGCCGCCGGTGTTCCGCCTGTTCGGCTATGCCGGAACCGGAAAGACCACGCTCGCCCAGCACATCGCCGAAGGCGTCGACGGCGAGGTGAAATTCGCAGCCTTCACCGGCAAGGCGGCGCTGGTGATGCGCAACAAGGGCTGCGACAGCGCTTCCACGATCCATTCCCTGATCTACCGCGCCCGCGAGTCCGGCGTCGAGCAGCCGAGTTTCGAGCTCTGGGATGACGCACCGGCCTCGAAAGCGAAGCTGATCGTGATCGACGAATGTTCGATGGTCGACGCCGAGCTCGGCCGCGATTTGATGTCGTTCGAATGTCCGCTGCTGGTGCTCGGCGACCCCGCGCAATTGCCGCCGATCCAGGGCGGCGGCTTCTTCACCGACGCCGAGCCGGACGCGATGCTGACCGAGGTGCACCGCCAGGCGCAGGACGATCCGATCGTGCGGATGTCGATGGATATCCGCGAGGGCCGCGAGCTCGAGATCGGCCGCCATGGCGAGAGCGAGGTGGTGTCGCGCAAGGAGCTCGATCCGGACCGCGTGATGCGCGCCGACCAGGTGCTGGTCGGCCGCAACAACACCCGCCGCGCCTACAACATGCGGATGCGGCAGCGGCTGAACATCGAAGATCCTCTCCCCGTCGCAGGCGACAAGCTGGTCTGCCTGCGCAACAACCGCAAGAAGGCGCTGTTCAACGGCGGGCTGTGGCGGGTCAAGGCGCGCGCGCAGTCGAAGTCCAAGATCATCACCATGCGCGTGATGCCGGACGAGGATTTCGGCCACAAGGTCACCAAGGTGTCGGTGCGCGGCGAATGCTTCGACGGCGGCATCGAGGGCATTCCGTGGGAGCAGCGCAAGCCCTATGACGAGTTCGACTACGGATACATACTGACCGTCCATAAGTCGCAGGGTTCGCAATGGGACGACGTCGTGCTGTTCGACGAGAGCTTTGCGTTCCAGGACTCGCGCGCGAGGTGGCTGTATACGGGCATCACGCGCGCGGCGAAGCGGCTCAGCATCGTGGTGTAGAGGCCCCGCGCGCTCCATAGACCCGTCATCCCCGCGCAAAGGCTTCGCCTTTGTCGCTGGAGGTGCGAGCGAAGCGAGCTTCGAAGGATGCATGGCCAACAGTCGGGCCGTGCATCCTTCGAGACGCCGCTCCGCGGCTCCTCAGGATGACGGGCGCAAGGCACCTACCCCCTTGAATGACCGGCATTTCCCTCACGAAACCGTGTGGCCGGCACCGTAACAAAACGCCCCCTCGCCCGTATTTTGAAGTGTCGAAGCCGCCCGGCCCGGTTTGCCAATGCCGGCTCCCGCTCTAGACTGGCCCCCAATTGCGATCCCACGAGGAACCCATGCCCAGCTCCCTCAGCCGCCTCTCGCTTTGCGCCGCCGCGATCGGCGCGCTGGCCGTTGCCGCTTTTGCCGTTGCGCCCTCGCTTGCCGCCGAGGACGCCGTGGTCATCCCGCCGCCGGCCGCGAGCGCGCCGGAAACCGGCATCAAGACCGCGGTGCTCGCCGGCGGCTGCTTCTGGGGTGTGCAGGGCGTGTTCCAGCACACCGCCGGCATCGTCAGCGCGGTGTCCGGCTACTCCGGCGGCAGCAAGGCGAATGCCGAATACGAGAAGGTCTCGACCGGCAGCACCGGCCACGCCGAGTCCGTCGAAATCAAGTACGACCCGCAGAAGATCTCCTACGGCAAGATCCTGCAGATCTTCTTCTCCGTCGTGCACGACCCGACCCAGCTGAACCGCCAGGGCCCCGATTCCGGCACGCAATATCGCTCGGCGATCTTCACGACCAGCGAGGAGCAGAAGAAGGTGGCGGATGCCTATATCGCCCAGCTCAACGCGGCCAAGGTCTACAAGAAGCCGATCGTCACCAAGGTCGGCGCGCTGGAGGCGTTCTATCCGGCGGAGGGCTACCACCAGGACTATCTGACGCTGCACCCGAGCCAGCCCTATATTGCGTATAACGACATCCCGAAGGTCGAGAACCTGAAGAAGATCTTCGCGGAGAACTACATCGAGAAGCCGACGCTGGTGGGCAGCACCAAGGCCACCAACTGAGCATCTCGCAAAGGAGGTTGAATGTCCGATACCAAAACCGACGGCAAGGTCCGCAAGAGCGAGGCCGAGTGGCGCAAGGAATTGACGCCGATGCAGTACGCCGTGCTGCGAGAAAAGGCGACCGAGCGCCCGTTCACCGGCGAATATGAGCATGATCCCCGCAAGGGCACCTATATCTGCGCCGGCTGCGGGCAGCCGCTGTTCGAGTCAGACCAGAAGTTCGATTCCGGCTGCGGCTGGCCGAGCTTCTCCAAGCCCGCGGTCGAGAGCCATGTCGACGAGGAGCACGATGTGAGCCACGGCATGGTCCGCACCGAGGTGCTGTGCTCGAAATGCGACGGCCATCTCGGCCATGTCTTCAACGACGGCCCCGGCCCCACCGGCCTGCGCTACTGCATCAACTCGGCGGCGCTGAAGCTCGACGAGAAGAAGTAGCGGCCGCTAACTCCGATGGTCATGCGCGGGCTCGACCCGCGCATCCATCGAAAGAGAGAGCGCTTCTCCGTGATGGATTGCCGGGTCAAGCCCGGCAATGACGACGGCGGGTCTGGCAAATATCTGACCTCATATCGAACAATTTCTCCGCCCGCGCGACCAAGAACCGGTCGCGCGGGGTTTTGTTTTGCCCGGCCGTCCGTCCGCGCGCGTAAACACAAGGAAATTTTGATGTCACGGATTCCAGCAAAGCTTTTGTTTGGTCTCGGTCTTGCCAGTCTCATCATCGGCAGCGCCGTGAGCCTGCCGGCGTTCGCCGCCGACAAGATCTCGCTGTTCAAGGTCATCACTTCCAAGGACGAAATCGTCATCGGCCTGACGGACGCCGACCTCGCCCAGGTCGAAGGCCAGAATGCCGGCGGCATCGCCAAGATGCTGGTCGCCAAGGGCTCGATGAGCGTCTGGCAATACGCGGTACACAAATCCGCTTCCGGCGATCTCGAACAGGCGCCGCTGCACAAGATCGGCCTGATCGCCAGCGACTCGCTGCGGGTCGAGCCCTATCCGACCCCCCTGAAGGTGCTCCCGATCGACGAGAGCAAGAAATAGCCGCCCGACAACATCCTCGTGATCGGCCGGCAGCCTTAACGACTCGCGCCCCGGAATGTGCTTTGCTCCGAATTCGCGGGGCCGTCGGCGTCTCGCCGAGCGGCTGCCGCCTCTTCTGAGGAGGGCGCCATGTCGCTCGGACTGATCCTCATCATCCTCCTGCTGGTTATCCTGCTGGGCGGCTATAGCGGCCGTATCCGCGGCTATGGTTATGGTCTCGGCCACTCCGGAATGGGCCTTTTCGGGGTGATTTTGATCGTGGTCGCGATCCTGGCCTGGCTCGACAAGATTTAATGGCCATAAGCCATTGAAAAAAATGGAGTTATTTTGATTGACCGCGTGCTATGCGCGGATTCAGGATGTGCCCTGCCGGGGGCGCTTCTGGGGTCGCATTTTTGTCAAAGAGGCCTATATTAGGGATCGAAATGACATGTACGGCGCGCCGCCGATTATAGGCCGCCGTCCCCCAAAATCCCTTTCGCCGCTCTATGCCAAGAACACAAGAGGTCGTCGACCATGCGTCCCCTGCGTCCGTTCAACTATAACACGTCCGCCGAACTGTTCCCTGCCGCGATCCGCAAGAAGAAGCGCGCCGGCTTCGCCTACCGCCGTTTCGGCACTGCTGCCGAGGCCGTGCAGTTCGCGATGGAGCAGCTGCCGGCGGATTCGCTGAACGGCGCCTATCTCCAGGTCGAGGAAGCCCGTTTCGACCAGAACGGCATCCGTTCGCTGTATGAGAGCGAAGGCTTCCCGCTGCCGCGCCGTCCGCGCGCTGAGCCGGTCCAGACCGACGCCGACGCCGCATAACCATTCTGCTCGTCTCACAACGAAAAGCCCTCGGACCGATCCGGGGGCTTTTGTTTTGGGAAGCTACGTTAAAGCCTTGGCTGCTTGTCGAGCCAGCGCCGCAGCATCCGCACATTGCGCATATTGGCGCGGAACATGACGTCGAAAGCATCGCCTGCCACCGGCACCATGCCGACCACGCCGTCGACGGCGACATTGGCGAGCATCCGCGCGGTGATGTGCCAGGGCGCGCCCAACAGACGGGCCTCGCGCACCAGCCAAAGCGAGATCGCGGTGGTGATGAGATCGCCGATCACCGGGATCAGGCCGATCAACCCGTCGATGCCGTAGCGGACATTGGTGCCCGGCACGACGAAGGCGACGTCGAGCAGCTTTGCGATCATCTCCAGCCGCGCGAGTCGCTCCTCGCGCGTCAGATTGCCGAACGGGTTGGCGGTGGAGTTGCGAAAGTCGAAGCTGAAGCCTTCCGGAAAGGCTCCCTGAAAACCTTGGAACTGCGGATGCAGCGGGCCATCGCCGAGCTCGCGCCCGTCCTGATCGATGACCTTGCCGCGCGCCTGCGCCCCGCCGAAAGGCGGCCGCGATCGCGTGGCGTGGGGGGAGAAAATGTCGTCCTCGGGCATGGCCATCACATGGTAACGCAGGCAGGTGGTTCAAGTTGCGTCACATTACCACTGTGTCACATTCAAGGCCGTTGCATGCAAGGCTGCCACGCGCAAGGCCGCATCACGTGCCGCGCGCCGCCGACGGCGTCAGGCCGAAGCGGCGGCGGAAGCAACGGTTGAAGTAGGACAGATCGTTGAAGCCGCAATCGAACGCGATGTCGCTGATCCGCCGCTCGCTGTCATGGACCAGCAATTCGGCAGCCTTGGTCAGCCGCAATTCGGTCAGCCGCATGGTGAAGCTCGCGCCCGCCTCATAGAGCAGCTCGTTGACATAGCGCTCCGACAGGCCGGTCGCGGCGGCGAGCTTGTGCGCGGAGAAATCCGGCTCGGTGAAGCGCTTGGCGAGGATCATCAGCAGCGACTTCAGCCGGACCGCGCGAAGTCCGCGGCGTTGCGCTGCGGCTGCAAGATCGCCGCGGGCGCCGAGGCCGAGGGCTGCGAGATCCAACAGATGCGCCGCGATGGCGAAGCCGGCCTCATCGACGGCATCGGGCGATTGCAGCAGCAGGTCGCTATAGTCCATCGCCAGCGACAGCGCGCCGCCCGGCGCGAGCTCGCGGCCGACCAGGTCGTCGACCCCGGCGACCATCGATCGCAACGTCGCCATCGGCAGGTGGACGTTGGTGAAGCGCTTGTGGTGGGCGCCGTCGGCGGTGAAGAACGGCTCGTCGAGCTTGAGCAGCACCATCGCGCCCGGCCGCATCTGGAATTCGCGCCCTCGATGGGTGACGGTCGAGGCGCGGTCGCCGGTGTTGCGCGCCAGGCAATAACGGTCGTCATTGGTCGCCAGCACCTGGCGCCGCTCGCGCCGCACGGTGGTGAAGCTGCCGTTGCAACGGCCGAGCAGAGTGGTGCCGATATGAATCGAGTTCATCGTCGCGCGAAACGGCACCGCCGGTGACGGGTCGAGCTCGCCGGTGTTGGAAAAATGCTCGAACAATTCGGCGAAGAACATGTAGCGCTGCCGCTCGCCCAGACCGGGCGGCAGCATGTCGGTCGACAGCCTTTTCTTGATGACGGACATCGGAAGGACGGGACCAAGGTGCAGGCCGGCAATCTGGCTACCACGAGATGAACGGCAGATGAAGTAACCGACCCTGTGCACAGCGCCGGACAGTCCAAGTCCGGAATCCCCGGCGCCTCCCAGTCCAAGACGCGCGCGCCGCCGGCGGCTTACCGATGGCGCCGGCTCGCAGCCGGAAAGACCATTCAAAAGTGAGCCACCGCACACAAGCGGGCCAGCCAGAGGAGACCATGAGATGAAGACTTCCGCGATCCGCAAGGTGCTGCTCGGGGTTGCGATCACCACCAGCGTGGGGATCGGCTACGCGATCGGCGCCCAGCCGCACATGGACGAAAGCCTTGCGATGCTGCAATCGGCGCGCGCCGAGCTCACCAGGGCGACGCCGAACAAAGGCGGCCACCGTGAGCGTGCGCTCGGCCTGATCGATCAGGCGATGGGCGAGGTGCGTGCCGGCATCGCGTTCGCCGGCGGCGGCTAGCGCACGAATTGGAGAAGCGCAGCAAATTTTTGAAGAGATCAACGAATGATTTTTGACATCAGCAAAGGACGACACTCATGACCAGATTGATTGCAGCCGCCTTCCTTCTTGCGACACTCGGCAGCGCCGGCGCCATGCCGCTCGCGCCCGTTACCACCACCCCGAATTCCGATGTCATCGCGGTCGCCGGTGGCTGCGGCGGCGGCTGGCATCGCGGTCCCTATGGCGGCTGCCGCCGCAACTACGCGCGGCCGTGGATGCATGCCTGTCCGCGCGGCTGGTATCTCGGTCCCGGCGGCCGCTGCCGCGCCAACGGCACCTGAGCATTTCAGCATCCAGGCCTTTTGCATCACGCCGGCGGCGGACGGAAACGTCCGCCGCTTTTGCTTTCGATCCACTTCGCTCGAAAACGCTCTAGAAGACGCCCTTGTTCATGGTTCTGAGCCGCTGGGCCAGCGTCCTCATCACCTTCAGCGCAAAATGCGGCGTCTGGCTGACGAGGAAGAGAAACTGCTTTTCCGAGACCGGGACGAGCTCGACATCGGTGAGCGCCGTGGCGGTCGCACTCCTCGGCTCGTTGTCGATCAATGCCATTTCGCCAAAGATCGTATCGGCCGGCAGGTCCGTTATGGTCTTGTTGCCGACCTGAATGCGCACATAGCCGCTCTTGATCACGAACAGCTCGTTGGCCTGCTCGCCCTCGCGAAAGAAAATGCCGCCGGCCCGGACCAGGCGCGTTTCGATATCGTTGCCTGTCAGAAGGCTGAAGCTCGCATCTGCCACTCGAAATTCCTTTCCCCGAACCCGGATGCAGATCTCATGCATCCGGTTGTCTTGCTGCTCCGGCTAAAATAGATGCGCGAAAACGAAGTAGAGTACGCCCGAGATCAGCATCGCCACCGGCAGGGTCAGAACCCAGGCCATCGCGATGTTGCGGATTGTCGACCATTGCAGACCGGACCCGTTCGCGGTCATGGTGCCTGCGATGCCGGACGACAGCACATGCGTCGTCGACACCGGCAAGCCGTATCCATCTGCCGCGGCGATGGTCGCCGCCGCCGTGATCTCGGCGCAGGCACCCTGCGCATAAGTCAGATGGGTCTTGCCGATCTTCTCACCCACCGTCACGACGATTCGCTTCCAGCCAACCATCGTGCCGAGCCCGAGCGCGATGGCGACCGCAATCTTCACCCAGGACGGAATGAATTTGGTCGCGGCGTCCAGCGAGCCCTTGTAGCGATTGAGCGTCGCGATATCGGCATCGCTCAGTCCGCTGTCGCTGCTCTTCATCAGCGAGCGCAACGCCTCCGATACCAGATACATGTCGTTACGCGTGTTGCCGACGGTCTCGGCCGGGAATTTTGCCAGCGAACCGTACTGCACGACCTGGTCGCTGATTTCGCCGACGAGAACGGCGAGTGACGGATAGGTGTCGTCGGTGAGCTGCCGAAGCGCGATGTAGTTCGTCACCGCCGGACGCGGATTGCCCGTCACCTTGCGATCGGCGCCCCTGCTCTCGATCACCTTGCTCGCCGCCGCCGAATTCGCGGTGAATGCCGCGATCTGGCTCGCAGGCATCGCGCGGTTGAGAGCGTAGGCGGTTGGGACCACGCCGATCAGGATGAGCATAATGAGACCCATGCCTTTCTGACCGTCGTTCGATCCGTGAAAGAAGCTGACCAGAGTGCAGGTCAGGATCAGGACGCCGCGAATCCACCATGGCGGCGGCTGATCGCCTTTCGGCTCGCCGAACAGCGCCGGCGTTGCCCGCAACAGTGCGGTTTTCAGCCCGTAGAGCAGGATGGCAGCGAGCGCAAATCCGAACAGCGGCGACAGCAGCAGCGCCTTGCCGGTGTTGACGGCCTGCGACCAATCCACGCCGGACGTCCCCTCCCGTCCGTGCATCAGGGCGTTCGCGATCCCCACGCCCATGATCGATCCGATCAGGGTGTGCGAACTCGAGGCCGGCAAGCCAAAATACCAGGTGCCCACGTTCCAGATGATGGCCGCGATCAGAAGCGCAAACACCATGGCGAAACCGGCGCTGCTGCCGACCTGAAGGATCAGTTCGACCGGCAACAACGAGACGATGCCGAAGGCGACGGCGCCACTGGAGAGAAGCACGCCAATCAGGTTGAAGAGGCCCGACCAGACCACGGCAATGTGAGCCGGCATCGAGCGCGTGTAGATCACGGTCGCGACGGCGTTCGCCGTGTCGTGAAAGCCGTTGACGAATTCGAAGCCGAGCGAGATCAGGAGCGCCACGAACAGCAGCAGGAACGCCGCATACGAGGTCTTGCCGGCGCCCGTCGCGCCAACGTCCGCGTAGATGCTGTAGGCCACGAACAGCAGCGCGGCGCCGATCACGCCGAGATAGATGATGCCGGTGAGAGGATGAAAGCCCTTCTCGAGATCTGGGCCGCGGCGCCGCGCGGGCTCGATCGAACCAGGTAACGCTACATCGCTCATATGATCGCCCTCACGGCCGCGGGAGGACAAAAGCGGCCATGTGACATTGGGACTACGCTTACATGACGCCCGTGTGACAGTTCCATGAAAGACGCTGCGCGCGACTTGCGGCGGGCGCCTAATATATTGACAAGATTACTCTAATAGCGCGAGCCGCTGGTCGCCATGCGTTAGACACGGCTTCCTGTCCGGCTACGATGCGCTCATTGCGCCGACCGGTTAGAAATCGCCGATCGCGTCAAAGCCGGCAACTTCTGCTTTCCAAAAAACAATGGGCACACGCGCTAATGCTGGGATGCCGGCGTCGCCGGCACGTGCTGCTCTTCGGCATATTTGTGCGCCAGCCAGGACGTGATCACGCCCGGGATGAAGCCGACCAGTCCGTAGAGGATGAACTGCACGGCGCCGCTTTCGGAGCCGTGCGAGGCGTAGGTCAGCGCCGCGCCGACGAACGCCACGAGGCCTACGATCAGCATCCGCACCGTCGGCGTGATCCGGCGCATGTGCATCAGGATGTCGTCGATCGCGCCGAACATCAGCGACGGCACGATGCCGAACAGATAATTGTATTGCAGCGACTTCACGAACACGACGAGCAGCTTCGCCACTTCGCCGCCATTGGTCTCGGTCCAGTAGCCGGACTGATAGGTGGTCATGAGCAGCAGCAGGAAGCCCCCGATGAACGGCCCGATGGCTGCGAAGATCAGATAGCGTTTCATGGCGTGCCCCTGCCCGACATCAGGCGAGTGTAACGCAGTCACGCGACGGTTCTAGGGAAAATCGAAAGCGCCCCGCAATGTTCCGGGATCATCGCGTCGATGCGCTGCAACAGCCAGACTTCGCTTCGCTGCGATACGGAATCGCCCGGACGCAGCCGGGCGATGAGATCGTGCGAACCGAGGTGAGCGCTGAAGCCTTTACTCACCCCACGCCGCGAAGGCGTCGTTGAAGGCGCGCTCGCCGGGGGCGCCCTTTTCGATCGCGATGATGGCGCGGCGCTGGTTGGTGTAGACCAGTGGCACATCGAACCAGGAGCGCTCCTTCAGGAGCTGCAGATTGCGCGAACGGTCAGCGTCGACATTGGAGAGGCCGACCAGGAAGAAGCCGTCGGTGACCTTGACCGCGAGCCCGGCCAGCGGCGTGCCGCGGGCCTGCTCGTTGGACTTCATCAGGATGCCCGGCACATTGCCGACGCCGCCATTGGCGAAGTCCTGCGGCAGGATGAAGGTCAATTCCGCGGTATGGCTTGCCGGCAGCGATGAATCGGTGTTGCGGCGGAACGACATCGTCATCTTGAACTTGCGATCGGGGATGTCGATGTCGGCGCGCACGGCGATGTCGGGCTTCTGGTTGCCCGATCCCTTGACCTGCTCGGTGCGCCAGACCACCGAACCGACATATTGCTTACCCTTCGGATCCGACGGGTCCTCGTCATAGAGCACCACGCGCTGCGCCACCGGCGCGACCGGCTCGCCCGACGACGACGGCTGGCCGACGCGGTCGGTGATCTTCTTGCTCGAAGGCGTCGCCGCGGCATCCTTCGGCGCCTCGACGGGGGCGGAGGATTTGAACAGGCTGCTGACAAAGGTCAGGGCCGGCTTGCCCCAGACCAGGCCGGCGCCGGCCAGGATCAGCAGGACGCCGATCACGAACACGGTCTTGAACGGGAACCTCGAACCGACACGCGGCGGCTTCGGCTCGCGCTCGGCATTGCTGACCCGCGCGCGTGGCGGCGGCGCCTGGGGCGGCTGCGGGGTGTAGCGCTCCGCCTCCTCGATCGCCTCGTCGTAGGAATACGGCGCCTCGGGATCGCCGCCGCGGTTTTCGAGGCTCGGCTCGAGCCGGTCGAATTCCGGCGAAGGCGACGGCACGTTGGCGTAGGTCTTGCGCGCGTTGCGGCTGGCTTGCGCTGCGGCCCGCCCGAGGTCGTCGGCGTCGGCGGTGATGTCGCGGAAGCCGCGCACGCCCGGGGCCGCCGGCGGCGTCGGGGGCGGCGCGCCTTCGGGGCCACGGCGCGGCGGCGTCGGCCGGCCCTGCGGCGCCTGGGTGTCGGCGCCGGCAGCAGCCTGCGGGTTCTGCGGCCGCGGCTGGGCCGGCGGCGCATCGGGACGCAAATTGCGCGGCGGTCGGGGATCGGCCGACGGCCGCGGGCGCGCGGCATTGTCGGCGGGATTGGCCTCGGGCGGCCTTGCATTTGCCTCCGGCGGCCTTGGATTGGCGCGGCGCTGCGGGTCGCTGCTGCGGACAGCCCCGCCGCCCGGGCGCGAGGCCTCGCGGGCGCGCTGCGCGGCCTCGGACTCGACCTTGCGCACCGCCTCTTCGAGCGACAGCCGCTCGCGGGTGATCTCGGATTCGGAGAGCGGCGGCTGCACGCCGCGGAGTTGCTGAATCAACGCCGTCCGCGCCCGCGCGTACAGCGCACGGCGGGCTTCGCCGGGGGCGGTCGGGTCCAATCCGGCGATGGCACGGGCGATCAGCGGGTAGTAGTCAGCCATTTCCACACAATTGGTGGGATAAAGGTAATATCCCGTTAAGCCTCGAACGGATTCTGTACCAGAATAGTATCTTCACGTTCCGGGCTGGTGGAAAGCAGGGTGACCGGGCACCCCACCAGCTCCTCGACCCGGCGGACATACTTGATGGCCTGGGCCGGCAAGTCCGCCCAGGACCGCGCGTTGGCGGTCGGCTGCTTCCAGCCCTCGATGATCTCATAGATCGGCTCGATGCGGGCCTGTGCGCCCTCGCCCGCCGGCAGATGGTCGATCTCCTTGCCGTCGAGCTTGTAGCCGATGCAGACCTTGATGCTGTCGAATCCGTCGAGAATGTCGAGCTTGGTCAGCGCCAGCCCGGCAATTCCGCAGGTCCGGACGGTCTGCCGCACCAGCATCGCGTCGAACCAGCCGACCCGGCGCTTGCGCCCGGTGTTGACCCCGAATTCCTTGCCGCGCCGGCCGATTTCCTCGCCGATCTCGTCGTTCAGCTCGGTCGGGAACGGACCCTGGCCGACCCGGGTGGTGTAGGCCTTGCAGATGCCGAGCACATAGCCGACCGCGCCCGGACCCATGCCGGTCCCGGTCGCAGCCTGCGCCGCCACCGTGTTGGACGACGTCACATAGGGATAGGTGCCGTGGTCGACGTCAAGCAGCGCGCCCTGCGCGCCCTCGAACAGGATGCGCTTGCCCTCGCGGCGCTTGAGGTCGAGCAGCCGCCACACCGTCTCGGCATAGGGCAGCAGCTTCGGCGCCAGCGCCGTCAGCTCGGTGAGGATGCCCTTGCCGTCGATCTCCTCCAGATTGTTGCCACGGCGCAGCGCATTGTGGTGCGCCAGCAGGCGTTCGATCTTGTGCGGCAGGGTATCGAGATCGGCGAGATCCATCAGGCGGATGGCGCGGCGGCCGACCTTGTCCTCATAGGCCGGGCCGATGCCGCGGCGGGTGGTGCCGATCGAGGTGACGGCGTTGGAGGATTCGCGCAGCGAGTCGAGCTCGCGATGCAGCGGCAGGATCAGCGTGACGTTCTCGGCGATCCGCAGATTGTCCGGTCCGACCGCAACGCCCTGCCCCTTCAGCTTGGCGACCTCGTCGAGGAAAGCCTGCGGGTCGAACACCACGCCGTTGCCGATCACCGCGAGCTTGTTCGGGCGCAGCACGCCGGAGGGCAGCAGCGCCAGCTTGTATGTCTCGCCATTGATCACGAGCGTATGGCCGGCATTGTGGCCGCCCTGGAAGCGCACGACGATGTCGGCCTGTTCCGACAGCCAGTCGACGATCTTGCCCTTCCCTTCGTCACCCCATTGGGCGCCGACGACGACAACATTGGCCATTGCGAAGATGTTCCCTTCAGGTGTTTCAGAGACCATGATCGCGGCGAAAACGCGTCCGCCCACAGCGACCATGCATGATATGCCCAGCCCAAATCGCGGCGCCCGGCCGCGCACACGCAAGGCGCCTACCGGATAAAGGAAGCGGGTCGGCTGCGCAAGCAAGAAGGGGGTCGTTTGCGCCTTTTAGACGAGCTACATCCCTTTGATATCCCCCAAAATTCCATGCCGTGCCCGGCCGCGGCGGGCTGACGGGAATTTAATGTTGGGGTGGGCTTGGGCTGGCCTTGGGCTGTCCTTACGGCCGATTGATCGCCGGGCCCATTGCGGCGATCATTCGGCCGTATCAACCGGCCCGGATCATGCCCAATTCGACACAAGCGACGATAGCGCTGCGCAAGCTAGGCATTGCCTTCAAGCTCCACACCTATGTGTACGATTCCAGCGCCGAGAGCATCGGGCTGCAGGCGGCGGAGGCGCTCGGCGTCGACCCCAACCGCATGCTCAAGACGCTGATGGCGGAGGTCGACGGCAAGCCGGTCTGCGCCGTGGTGCCGTCCGACTGCGAGGTCAGCATGAAGAAGCTTGCCGCAGCCCTCGGCGGCAAGTCGGCGAAGATGATGCGCCCGGCCGATGCCGAGCGGCTGACCGGCTACCATGTCGGCGGCATCAGCCCGTTCGGCCAGAAAAAGAAAGTGCCGACCGCGATCGACGAGACCGCGCTCACCCATGTCACGGTATTCGTCAATGGTGGCCAGCGCGGCCTGCAGATCGAGATCGATCCGAACGACGCCGCGCTCGCCGCCGGCGCCACGATGAAGGCGCTGGTGGCGACGCAGGAATAGAGTTTCGGTTCTGATAGAATCAGAACCGAAGCTCCAGCTTCTTGTTTTGACGCATTTGCGCGATCAATGCGAGGGCTTGTCCCTGTTGAACTCCGCGCCGACATAGTCGGACAGGCCGGACAATTCCTCCGCCGAAATATCGTTGACGTTGAGCCTGAGCTGCATGATCGCGAGGTCGAGCAGATGTGCGGCGAAGGTCGCGCCGGCCGCCGTCACGATGCTGCGTTGCTCGATCAAGACAGCGATGACGTCGCGCAGACTGCGCATTTGCAATTGATCCATGGCCCTCTGCCCGATGCCGGCCGTCGTGATGTGTGTTGTCATTGGGATACCGATTGTAATGTGCTGATGGACGCCGCGCTGGCGGACGGAATGTAGGGCAGCCGCTCGGCTTCCTCGCCGAGATGCGGGATGCGCGATGGCAGCTCGCGGACTTCGATGCCGATTGTCATCGGCGGCGGAATCAGCGTCACCGAGGCTTTCGGCCACGGCGCCGGATTCGGGCTGACGGTGGTGAAGCGATAGGCCGCAGCGATCTCGAGCGCGAGCAATTGCAGCTCGAGCATCGCAACCCCCATCCCGGCGCAGGCGCGCGGGCCGGCGCCGAACGGGATGTAGGCGTCGGTGTTGTAGCGCCGCGTCATCAGGAAGCGGTCCGGGTCGGGGAAATGCCTGGGATCGCGCTGCAATTGCCAGGGACAGATCAACAGCGAGGTGCCGACCTTGAGCTCGCGCCCGCCGATCGTCACCGGCTGCATCACCTCGCGCGAGAACCACCAGGCGCTTGGATAGAGCCGGCAGACCTCCTTGACCAACGTCGCGCTCAGATTGGCGCGCTTCACCGCGTCAAGCCGCAGCTCGCCATCGTCGCCAAGGCACTCCGCCGCCTCGTCGGCAATGTCGTCCATCAGGGCGGGATCGGCGGCCATCTGGTAGAACATCCACGCCGCGGTCGAACCCGTGGTGTGATGACCGGCCAGCAGCAGTGTCAGGATCTCGTCCTCGAGATCGCGATCGCTCAGGCCGAGCGCCTCGAGATCCCGCAGCGCGCTGCTGGAGCCCGCCTTACTGCGCAGGCGTTGCACCACCGTCGACATGGCAAGCTTGGCGCAAACCCGGTTCTGCCGGCGCCGGTACCAAGCCACCGGACCGAACGGCAACGCGCGGAACATCTCCTCGGCCAGATCGTCCTCGATCACGCCGACGGCCTGAACCAGCGCTTCCTCGTCGCCGGACGACATCAGCTGGGAGCCGAAGATCGCGACGCAGATGGTCCGCAACGCCAGCATCGCGGTGACATGGTGCGGATCGAACGATCCGAGCCGCGCCAGGCTGGCGCCGACCGCGCGGATCTCGGCGCACATGTGCGGCAGGAATTTCTCGACGCTGCCCTTGGCCATGTGCTTCTGCAGCACCGCCCGGCGCCGCTTGTGCTCCTCGCCGCTCAACATCAGCGAGCTGCGGCCGAGCACCGGCGTCAGCTTCTTGATCAGCTTGCCCTTTCCGATGTCGGTCTCCGGCGCTTTGAGGATCGGGCGCAGCAGATCGGGATCGTTCACCAGGAAGACGGGCGCAGGACCGAGCCGCAGGGGCACGAGCCCCCGCTCGGCCTCGTTGCCGCGCGTCAGCAGCAGACGCAGCGGATCACGCTGGAATGCTCGAACGTCCGAGAACATGTGAGGCATCGTGAATCTCCAATTGCCGTCCAAGGTCGAGGAATTTGGTCAGGCCGGGATTGTCGGCGAGACCGAGCGGGATTTCTCCGGCGAGCGCCGTCAGCGGGCGGCCCATGCGATCGTTGCCGATCACCTGCGGCGGGCCGTAGCGGCGGGTGCGGATCTCCATGCGGGTGAGGAAACGCTCGTAGGAAAGGTCGGCGAGCGCCACGAGCGCTGCCGCCCCGCGCAGCTCGGCGAAGCGAAACATCAGCGCGTAGTTGACGCGTGCGGTCCGCGACCTCGCGACACCAGGCAGCACGCCGAAACGGCTGATTTCCCAGGCGTCGCGGCGGCTCGGAAAGCGGCGCACCGCAAGCTGCGGGAATACCGACTTGGTCAGATACGGATAGTCGGTGCGGATCGCCCGGAAGCCGCCGACCAGATCGACACCCGAAAACAACAGGCAGTGCTCGGTGTACCAGCAGTCGAACTGATCGCGTTCGACGTCGCCGGGTCGTGTTCAGAAGCCAGCCGCAATGGTCGACGAACAGCCGCTTGCGCAGCCGCAACATCGCCCCGACATGCGCCGGATCAAGCTCTTCCCGGGTGATGAGGGCATGATATCCGTCCAATGAATGCGGCATTATCCTTTCCTCCAAATGCGGAACATCTGGAACGAAAGGGGTTAACTGTGGTACCCCCGGAAACCGGGGGTTTTAGTCAATGGGCCTGGTAGACGCGATTGCAACCATCGAGGCGTCGGATACCATCGACGAGCTCAGCTCGTCATTGCACCGTGTCATCCAGAACTACGGCTTCTCGGGCTTCGCCTTTGTCGATGCCGGTCGGCCCGACCTTGATCTGCCCTATCACATCGGCACCTTTCCCGACGCCTGGAAGCGGGCGTATGTGCAGAACGAGTTCGTCCATGCCGATCCGGCGCTGGCGCGGTCACGACGCACCAACACGCCGTTCAGCTGGAGCAGCCTGAAGCTGCCGGAGCGAAGCGGACACAAGCGGGCACCCGAGGCCAAGACGATGGATGCCGCGCGCGAGTTTGGATTCAAGGACGGCTTCGTCGTGCCGTTCCATTACCGCGACCGGCTCGGCGCCGTGCATTCGAGCTCGACGGTGTTCTTCTGGGAAGATCAGCCGCGCGACTTCGACAAGCTGTTCATCTGCCACCGCCATGAACTGCATCTGTTGATGATCTACTGGGTGCAGCGGGCGATGGACATCGTCAACCGCGACCAGCGCAACGCGCCGACCATCCTGAAGCCCGCCGACGCCGCCGAGACCATCAAGCTCACGGCGCGGGAGAAGGAAGTGATCGCCTGGGCGGCGCGCGGCAAGACCGTGGCCGACACCGCGCAGATCCTCGGCATTTCGCCGGAGACGGTTGAAGGCTTCATCAAGCAGGCGCTGCGCAAGCTCGAGGCCTCCAACAAGACGCACGGGGTGGCGAAGAGCATCGCGCTCGGAATCATCGACCTGTAAGCGGTAACGCCGCGAACTGTAGCAAGGTCACACATCCGGGTTGGATTTGCCTCAACGATCGCCCTCAGATTGCATTTGCGTACGATCTTGATATTAAGGCTGCATAATTACTTGCGGCCCGATGACAGGGATCTCAGGCCATGGGTGCGTATTGCAGTGCCCGCCCGGCACGACTGCCTGGCTATCGTGAAAACACGGATCGTCCTCCAGGTCGCCGGGACCGTTTGTCGATCCGGATTATCCGTAGAAGTCCCGTCGCGACGAACCGCTGTTCGATTTGCTACCAATTATCGTCGCGGACATGTTGTCGACGGACGTAGCTGGAGATCGCCCAGGCGCACCATGAGCACATCGCAGGACGACCAGATCGATCAACTGGTGCAGGCGCGCTGGCGCGCAATCGGCCTGTCGCAGGCAGATCTCGCCGAGATCCTGTGCGCGGGCGCCTCCCTGCAAAAGAACGGCGTGGACGGCACCGTCAAGATCGATACCGGCCGCCTGGCGACCGTCGCCGAGATGCTCGGGGTCGCCGCCGATATCCTCAATCGCCGGCCTGCCACCCCGGCGCAGACACACGGCGGCCAGGCGTCGGAATCGCTGCAATCCCTGCTCGAGCTGCGCATGCTGCGGGTGTTCCGCGACGTCAAGGACCCCGACACCAAGCGGATCCTGATCGAGCTCGCCGAGCAGATCGTCAAGCGCCAGACCACGCCATCGGAGACCGGCTAGAGCACGATCCGGAAAAGTGCGAAGCGGCGCGTGCCGCCGCTGCGGAGCGACCCGGCAAAGCGCCACCGCGCCTTCCGTAAGGGGCCTTCGCGCATGGTCGCGATGCGTCCATCCCCATTGATAGAAGGGCGGAATCCGTGTCTGTGACGGACGCCGGGGCGATCCGTACCGGCCCGGCGACGGGCGGGTGGGCCGCGGCGTCGTGAACCCGGGCCTTTCGCAATGTCTGCCACCGATTCCACCACAACGCCTGCGTCCGGCTCCTGGATCGCCAACCAGCCGTATCTATTGCTGTGCATCACCGCGATGTGCTGGGCCGGCAATGCGATCGTCGGCCGGCTCGCCGCCGGCCATATTCCGCCGGTGACGCTGTCGTTCCTGCGCTGGTTCGTGGCGTTCCTGATCATCCTGCCGCTTGCCTGGAAGCACCTCGCCCGCGACTGGCCCGCGATCCGCAAGAATCTCGGCATCATGCTGCTGCTGTCGATGACCGGCATCAGCGCCTTCAACACGCTGCAATACTGGGCGCTCGAGCACACCCAGGCGCTCAACACGCTGCTGCTGCAATCCTCCGTGCCGCTGATGGTCGCGCTGTGGTCGCTGATCCTGCTCGGCGCGCGGCTCACGCTGGCGCAGCTCTGCGGCGTCTTGCTGTCGCTCGCCGGCGTGCTGGTGATCCTCCTGCACGGCGATCTCACGACGCTGTCGAAGATCGAGTTCAACAAGGGCGACCTGATCTTCATCGCCGCGCTGGTTATCTTCGCGCTGTACTCGGTGCTGACCCTGAAGCGGCCCAGGATCCACGGGCTGTCGGTCGCGGCCTTCACCTTCGGCTGCGGCGCGCTGTTCCTGGTCCCGTTCCTGGTCTGGGAACTCGGCGCGCGTCCGGTGATGCAGCTCACGACCGGCAATCTGCTGTCGCTGTTCTATGTCGCGGTATTCCCCTCGACGGTGGCCTATCTGTGCTTCAACCGCGGTGTGCAGCTGATCGGCGCCAACCGCGCCGCGCCGTTCTTCCACATGGTTCCGGTGTTCGGCACCATCATGTCGATCGTGTTCATCGGCGAGCATCCGCAGGCCTTCCATTTCATCGGCTTCGCACTGGTGCTGGCCGGGGTCTTCGCGGCGTCGCGGCGGCAGTCGGCCTGAACTCGCCCGCCGGAGGCGCGGTGACTAGCGGCGGCAAATCCGCTATCTCTTGAAGTCTGCTTCGCGGACAGGTCCCCAAACGCATGGCGCGCGCCAGCAATCTCGTGATCGGCACCCTGACGCTCGCTTTGATCGCCGGCTCGCTCGGCGGCTGGCTGGGCTATCAGCGCTATGCCGGCATCAAGCGGATGGTGCCGTTCCGCGTCGTGTTCGAGGGCTCGGCCTCCGGCCTGCGCCGCGGCGCCAGCGTCAACTTCGCCGGCGTGCGGATCGGCGAGGTGGTCTCGATCAGGCTCGACCGTCACCGCGTGGTGGCGATGACGCGGATCGAGGGCAACGCCCCGATCAAGAAGGACACCCAGGCCGGTCTCGAATTCCAGGGCCTGACCGGGATCGCCGCGATCTCCTTCACCGGCGGCACCGACGAAGCCCCACCGCCGCCGCTCGGCGCCGACGGCATTCCCGAGCTGACCGCCGATCCCGAAGGCACCATGGGCATCCAGGAGAAGCTGCGGGTCGCGCTGCGCAATGTCGATCGCGTCATCACCGAGAACCAGGCCGACATCAAGGACTCGCTGCTCGGGCTCGAGAACTTCACCAACTCGCTGTCCGGCAATGGCGAGCTGATCGCGGGCTTCATCGATGCCGCCGACGACGGCATCAGCACTGTCGACGCCAAGCTGACCTCGGCCGACAAGTTCCTGAAGAGCTTCGGCAGCGACAAATATGGTGGCGAGTTGCTGCCGACCGTGATCTCGCTGCGCGAGCTGATCCAGAGTTTCGACAAGAAGTCCGGCACCATGATCGCCGAGACCCGCAAGACGCTCAGCGACGTCAGCCAGTCCGTCAACCAGTTCAACGAGAAGATTGTCGGGCGCGGCGGCAGGCGCTAGCCTCGCGCTCCAACCAAGAACCAAGAACGACGGAAACGCCCAACGTGCACGACCGGACCGCAGCGCTCTCCCCGCCTCCCGCAACCGTCAACCGCGCGGCAAGCGCCGTGCCCCGGCATTTGCGGCGCTATCTCACGCTCGACGATTTCGAGCCGCAAGCGCGGCGGCTGTTGCCGAAATTCCTCTACGGCTACATCTCCGGCGGCGCCGAGACCGACGCGGCGCGGTCAGATAATCGCCGGGCATTCGACGAATACGGCTTCGTGCCGCGCGTGCTGAAGGACGTCTCCGGCCGCGACCAGACCACGACGCTGTTCGGCAAGAGCTACGCCTCGCCGTTCGGGATCCCGCCGATGGGCTCATCCGCGCTGTGCGCCTATCGCGGCGACATCGTGCTGGCGCGCGCCGCGGCCGCGGCCAATGTCCCGATGATCCTCTCGGCCTCCTCGCTGATTACGCTGGAGGACGTCCGCGCCGCCAATCAGCAGGCCTGGTACCAGGCCTATCTCGCCGGGCTTCCCGAGCGCATCGAACCGCTGGTCGATCGCGTCGCGGCGGCCGGCTACGACACCTTCGTCGTTACCGCCGACGTGCCGGTGCCGCCCAACCGCGAGAACAACATCCGCAACGGCTTCCAGGTGCCGCTCGAGATCACGCCCCGGGTGTTCTGGGACACCATCACCCATCCGGACTGGCTGCTGAACACCTGGGCGCGCACCGTGTTCAATCACGGCATGCCGCATTTCGAGAACATGGACGCCAAGCGGGGGCCGCCGGTGTTGTCCAAGAACTTGATGCGCAACATCGGCAGCCGCGATCAGCTCGCCTGGAAACACGTCGAGCTGATCCGCAAGCGCTGGCCCGGCAAGCTCGTGGTCAAGGGGCTGATCTCGCCGGAGGACGCGCGGCTGGCGCGCGAGCACGGCTGCGACGGCGTGATGGTCTCCAACCATGGCGGCCGGCAGCTCGACTACACCGTCTCGGGCTTGCGCACGCTGCCGGAGATCGCGGCGCAGAAGGGCGATATGACCGTGATGGTGGACGGCGGCATCCGCCGCGGCACCGACGTGATCAAGGCGCTCGCGCTCGGTGCCGATTTCGTCTGGATCGGCCGTCCGTTCCTCTATGGCGCCGTGGTCGCGGGCGAAGCTGGCGTAGCGCGCGCGATCTCGCTGCTGCACGCCGAGATCGACCGCGACCTCGCACTGCTCGGCATCCGCAGCATCAAAGAGATCACCCCGGACCTGGTGCGGAAGTTCTGAGACGATTGCATCCGCAACGGGACTACGTCCCCTCTCCCGCTTGCGGGGGAGGGTTAGGGTGGGGGTATCTCTGCTCGCGAGAGAGTCGTTGTGTGGCGAGAGCCCCCACCCGCTGCGCCCTTCGGGCATAGCGACCTAAGAGCGAGCTTCGCTCGTCTCGACCCCGCAAGCGGGAGAGGTAAGAAATCATCAGGCGTAGCGCGCCGCGCCCATGCAGAGCGCGGTGATCGCGAGCAGCCCGGCTGCGATGCGCTGGGCGACCGCCAACTGCGAGCGTGCAGCTGACGTATCGGTCGCGCCATTACGCAGTTGCCTGACCGCACCGCCGCCGACGATGATCTGCACGGCAACGGCTGCCAGCGCTGCGATCGCGCCACCCGCCAGGATCTGCTCCGACAATGCGAACGAACCTTCATGGACCAGGCGCCACAGCGTGGTGCCGGTGACGATCGCAACCGTCGCCGCGCCGATTTGCGGGACCAGCAGCTTTTCGCCTCCGAGGCCGCCGGTGCGCGCCAAAGTGAAGCTGGAGCCGGCCCAAAACACCGATGACAGGACGTGAAGGGACAGGGCTATGATGAGGACGGTCTGCATGATCTCGCTCCAACTGGGCATTGATAATTAGATATACATAATGTATAGTCAATCCGACGAAAGCAAGGCCAACCGATGCCGTCGCGCAGCTATGTGAGCCCCGCGCGCAGCGCGGCCGCCGCCGAGACCCGCGAGCGCGTGATCGAGGCGGCCTCGCGCACGCTGCGCGAAGGCGCGAGCATTGCGCGCTTCTCGCTTGATACGGTGGCGAAGGCCGCCGGCGTGACGCGGCTGACGGTCTACAACCAGTTCGGTTCGCGGCGCGGGCTGCTGGAAGCCGTGTTCGACGAGATCGCGCGTCATGGCGGGCTGCACCAGCTCGCCGACGCCATGGCGATGGCCGATCCGTGCGCTGCGCTCGACCGCATGGTCGAGATCTTCTGCGGCTTCTGGAGCCGCGATTCCGCGGTCGCCCGCCTGCACGACGCGATGGCGACCGATCCCGAATTCGCCGAGGCCCTGCGCGAGCGCAACGAGCGCCGCCGCCGCGGCGTCACCACATTGATCGACCGCATCGCGGGCAAGGGCGCATCGCCGCAGGCCCGCAAGGATGCCGTCGACCTGATCTTCGCACTGACGAGCTATCCGACTTTTGCCTCGCTGAGCGCGGGACGATCAAGGGATGAGGTCTGCCGCGTGGTGCAGGCGGCCTGCCGCGCGGCCCTTGCGCCGCTAGCAAACCCGTCATCCTTGTAAGTCTCGAATCGCCGGATCGGATAGAGTGTCCGGTGCGGTAGCGGACGGGAGACCGCTTCATCCCAGGGCTTTGAAGCCCGATCCTCAGCGCGGCGCCCCGTCCGTTGTTCCATTGAACCCGAACAGTCGCGAGGGCCGCCTGGCGAGCCCGGTTGCGCAAGGAGGGGTGCAGATGGACGCGATCTACGTTGGCATTGATGTGTCGAAGGACCGGCTGGACGTGCATGTGCGTCCGAGCGGGGAAGCCTTTGCCGTGGCGCGTGACGGCAAAGGCTTGGAAGAGCTCGTTGCGCGCTTGCAGGTGATCTCGCCAGCGCTGATTGCGGTGGAGGCAACCGGCGGCTTCGAGACCATCGTCGCTGCTGCGCTGGCGGGCGCTCAGCTGCCGCTGGTGGTGGTCAATCCGGCCCAGATCCGGCACTTCGCGCAGGCGGTTGGTCAGCGTGCCAAGACGGACCCGATCGATGCGGCAGTCATCGCGCGGTTTGTCGAGGCCGTAAAGCCGGAGCCACGTGCCATGCCGGATCAGGAAGCCCGGCTGCTGGCTGAACTGGTCAGTCGCCGACGGCAGATCATCGAGATGATCGTTGCCGAGCGTCAGCGCGAGAAGCGGGCCGAGAATGTCCGCGTCCGCAAGAGCCTTGCCCGCCATATCAAGGTCCTCGAGAAGGAGCTGCCGGAGATCGACAACGACATCGACACGCTGGTGCGCGGCTCGCCAGTCTGGCGCGCTAAGGAGGAACTGCTGGTCAGCTTTCCTGGCGTGAGCAACACCCTCGCGCGGACCTTCCTTGCCGAGGTGCCGGAGCTCGGCGCACTCAATCGGCGCCAGATCGCGAGCCTCGCCGGTCTTGCCCCGTTCACCCGCCAGTCGGGCCGCTGGAAGGGCAAGAGCATGATCGGCGGCGGAAGAGCCAAGCTGCGCGCCGGGCTCTACATGGCCGCTCTGTCGGCCAGCCGATACCATCCGCAGCTCAAGGTCTTCTATCGGCGCCTGGTGACCGCTGGTAAGCCCAAGATGGTCGCCCTCAGCGCCGTTGCGCGCAAAGTTCTCACCACCCTCAACGCCATGCTCAGGGACCAAAAACCATGGCAACCCGCTTGACGAAGAACACAGTCGCTGAGGAGCCGCGAAGCGGCGTCTCGAAGGATGAATCGGCCACAGTCGGGCCGTCGACCCTTCGAGGGCCGCTGAAGAAGCGGCCACCTCAGGGTGACGGTGATAGACTTGAAGGCGAGGCCTCGGGAAAAGTTCACGCTCCCCCTCACCCAACCCTAAACTTGCTGTAGGCCTCGCGCGTCGCGATGATGACGTGCTCCTCGCAGCCGTTGCGGCGATGCGGGTCGCAGCGGGTCTCGTAATCGGCCGAGGTCATCATGTCGAGGAAATCAGCGACGCTCGGGTAGTAGACCAGCGCGAGGTAATCCCAGCGCTGGCCGGCCGGCTCACCCAGCGCGACCGTCTCGGCGCCGCCGGTCCAGAGCAGCGTGCCGCCGCGCGCCTTGATCATGGGGACGGTGAGCGCGCTGTAGCGCAGATAGGCATCCCAGCCCGAGCCGTCGCCGTCGAGTGACCGCTGGCGAAACCGCATCAGGTTGACCATCACGACCGGAGCCTCTTGGTCCAGCTCGCTCAAGCCTTTGACGTTCAAGAGATCGACGCCCATCCACCAGCTCCCGTCCCGCGCCGGGTCGGTCCGGCCGCAACGATTATGTCACATCGCGGGACTACCCTGAAATGCTGGCAGGCCGTAAGCTCACCGCCCAATCTCGGAGGTCAATGCCGTGATGACCCTTCCCGAACTTGCGGCCGACGCGCTCGGCAAATTCCTCGGCGAATACATGCAGCGCCGGTTCGGCTCTTCGCAGACCCAGCTGGTCGAGATGGTGCCCTCGATCGCGCGGATCGCGATCGAATGCATCGGCAACAGCGACGCGCTCTATCACAATGTCGAGCACACCATGCTGGTGACCCTGGCCGGCCACGCCATCCTGCGCGGCCGCGCGCTGCACTCGCACATGAGCGCCGAGGATTATGCGCATGTCATCGTCGCCTGCCTCACCCATGACATCGGCTATGTGCGCGGCCTGTTCGATGCCGACGACCACAATGGCTATCTGGTCGCAGCCGACGGCCGCAAGGTGATCCTGCCGCGCGGCTCGTCGGATGCGGCGCTGATGTCCTATCATGTCGACCGCTCGAAGATCTTCGTGATGGAGCGGCTCAAGGGCGTCGCCCTCCTCGACAAGGAGCGCATCGCGCGCGCCATAGAGGGCACCCGCTTTCCGCAGAGCGCGCCTGATGGCAATGAGGAGTTCGGCGAGGAGGCCATCCTGCTGCGGGCCGCCGACCTGATCGGCCAGCTCGGCGATCCCCACTACATTCGCAAGGCCAACGCGCTGTACCTCGAATTCGAGGAGGCTGGACTGAACCGCCAGCTCGGCTACGATTCGCCGGCCGATCTCGTCGACCTCTATCCGCGCTTCTACTGGGACAGCGTCGCGCCGCACGTGCAGAAGGCGATCCGCCACCTCAACATCACCTCCAGCGGACGGCAATGGATCGCCAATCTCTACGGCAACGTCTTTCGCGCCGAGCGCGACATCTCGCTGTCGGGACCGCAGAAGTAGGTTGGAGGCCGCGCAGGTGAACCCATCACCGTCACCCTGAGGAGCGCGGCACGCGCGTCTCGAAGGGGCGACGGCCACCAGCCGGGCCGTGCATCCTTCGAGGCTCGCTCCGCTCGCACCTCAGGATGACGGAAGCGAGCTGTCGCAACGCCGCGAACGACAACCGGTGTGAGTACGCATGGCTCCAATCCGCTCTTTCGTCTTGTGGCGGCGGCGGATTCGGGCACAACATCCGCCAGATAATGACCGCCTTGCCCGCCCCAGCCACAACCCCACGCCGCTCGCCGCTGCACTGGCTCAACAACCAGCCCTATCTGCTGCTCAGCCTGACGTCGCTGTTCTGGGCCGCCAATATCGTGCTGGCGCGGCATGTCGGCAGCCATGTGCCGCCGGTCACGCTGACCACGATCCGCTGGTTCGGCGTGTTCCTGATCCTGCTGCCGTTCGCCTGGCCGCACCTGAAGGAGGACTGGCCAAAGCTGCGCAGGGCGCTGCCGCTGATGCTGCTGTTGTCCGCCGTCGGCTTCGCGTTCAACAACGCGATCTCCTACTGGGCGATGCAATATACCGAGGCGTTGAACGCGCTGCTGATCCAGTCGGCGGGGCCGCTGTTCGTGGCGCTGTGGTCGCTGATCCTGTTCGGCGTCCGGCTGACGCCGGCGCAGCTTGCCGGCATCGCGATCTCGCTGGCGGGTGTGCTGACCATCATCCTGCGCGGCGACTTCTCGGCGCTCGCCAGCATCAGCTTCAACCGCGGTGACATCATGTTCGGCGCCTCGCTGGTGTCGTTCGGGCTGTATTCGGCGCTGATCCCGCGGCGGCCGAAAATCCATCAGCTCTCGCTGATCTCGTTCACCACCTGCTGCGGCGCGCTGATGCTGCTCCCGGTGGCGATTTGGGAATTCGCCAACGGCGTGACGCTGAAGTTCGACCTGCTGACCGGCGCGACGCTCGCCTATGTGCTGATCTTCCCGTCCACGCTCGCCTATCTGTTCTTCAACCGCGGCGTCGCGCTGATCGGACCGAACCGCGCGGCGCCGTTCTTCCATCTGGTGCCGGTGTTCGGCTCGGCGATGGCGATCCTGCTGCTCGGCGAGACGCTCGCGCCGTTTCATCTGATCGGCTACGCGCTGGTGCTCGCCGGCGTCATCATCGCCTCACGGCAAGGATCCGCGAAGGGTTAGCCGACGCCGCGGATGCGGCTAGCCTGCCTTGCGCATGCCGGCGGATTTGCGGGGCGCATGCGGCTTTGCCACCAGCGCGTCCGTGATGAAGTCGATAAACCGCCTCACCTTGGCCGGCACGTGGTTACGCGAGGCGTAATAGACGTAGAGCGGAAAGCGCTCATCGGGCCAGTCCGGAAACAGCTCGACCAGCGCGCCGCTCCGCAGGTGATCGTCGAGGCCGAGATCGATCACCTGCGCGATGCCGAAGCCGGCCAGGCAGGCGCCGAGCTTGGTTCCTGCATCGGTCACGGTGAGCCGCCCGTTGACCGCGACCGGCACGACCTCGCCGCCGCGCCAAAACTCCCAATCGAACGGACGCCCGGTCGCCGCGTCGATTGCCTGGATGCACTGATGGTCGCGGCTCGCGAGCTCCCGCGGATCAAGCGGCCGGCCGTGTCGTTCGAGATAGATCGGCGAGGCCACGGTAAGCACGCGCGCATCGAGGACGCGGCGTGCAATCAGCGCCGACGGCGCCGGCTCGCCGAAACGCACCGCCAGATCAAAACCGTCGCTGACCAGATCCGCGATCCGATCGCGGGTCTCGATACGCAGCTCCATGCCTGGATTCTGCAGCAGGAACTCGCTCAGCTTCGGCGACAGCACCATGCGCGAGAACAGCGGGTCGACATTGACCCGCAGCCTGCCGCGCACTGCATCGCGCGATTTCGAGGTCTCCGCCGCCGCCTCGCCGATCCCGGCCAGATGCGCGGCAACGCGCTCGCACAGCGCGCGTCCTTCCTCGGTGAGCTCGACGGCGCGGCTCGTGCGGTGAACCAGCCTGGCATCGAGGCGCGCCTCGAGCTTGGCGATTGCCTTGCTGACGCCGGATTGCGTCATGCCGAGCCGTTCGGCGGCCCGGCCGAAACTGCGCGCATCCGCCAGCGCCGCGAGAACCACCAGGCCGCCAACCAGCCGGCCGTCAACTTCGTCCATGCCGATGCCTCTCAGTCATCCAAGAGATGACCGCCCAGTCGTAGCACTCCGCCGCCATATCGGCCACTGTCGGCGCAGATCACCGGTTCGATCCGGTGAGGCCACCCCACATCGTCCGCTACGGAGATTTTGCAATGAGCGACATCCAGGCCATCGCATCCGCAATCGATGGATATTTCAACCTGATGTATGACGTCGACGACAGCCGGTTCCGCGACGTCTTCTCCGATGCCTGCATCGTGCACGGCATCCGGGACGGCAAGCACACCGTGCGGTCGGCCGCTGAATTCCGCGACTTCATCCGCAGCCGTCCCTCGCCGGCGTCGATGAAGTCGCCGCGCGAGGAGGCCATCATCAGCATCGACCAGACCGCGTCTGATCTCGTCATCGCCAAGGTGCGCGTCAGGGCCGGCCAAACCGGCTTCATCGACCATCTCGTGTTTCATCGGATCGACGGCAGGTGGCTCATCACCACCAAGGCGTTTCACGTCGCGCAGGTCTTCCCGGCGGGATCGTAGCGTCGCCTACGGCCGATTTCGGAATATTAGAAATGTGACACTGATTTGCCCGACGTGTCAAGTTGGCTGGGCGCACGCCGGCTGTCACCGGCTACTTTGCATGGGGTTGTTTTCGATATTTTTGGCGGCGCGCCCCTGCGAAGCCTGTCAATTCCGTCACAGTCGTGGAATGCGCAGGGTGGGTTGCGCTTCGCTAGCTAACCCACCCTACGCGATCGTTACGCCGCACGTACCTTCTGCAGGAACTCGTCGACTGCGTTGCGCAGCATGCCGGACTGGGTGTCGAGCTCGCGCGCATTCGACAGCACGTCGCCGGCCGCGGTGCCGGTGGCGGCGGCCGCGGTGGTGACGCCGCCGATATGGGCGGAGATCTCGCTCGAGCCGGCTGCGACCTGCTGAATGTTGCGCGCGATTTCGCGCGTCGCATCGCCCTGCTGGTCGATCGCAGTCGAGATCGAGGCCGTGATCTCGCTCATCTGCGCGATGGTTGCGGTGATGCCGCCGATCGAGGTCACCGCCTCGCCGGTGGAGGCCTGCATCGCGGCGACCTGCGCCGAGATCTCCTCGGTCGCCTTCGCGGTCTGGTTGGCCAGCGCCTTCACCTCGGAGGCGACCACCGCGAAGCCGCGGCCGGATTCGCCGGCGCGCGCCGCCTCGATGGTGGCGTTGAGCGCGAGCAGATTGGTTTGCGCTGCGATCGAGTGGATCAGCTTGACCACCTCGCCGATCTTCTCGGCGCCGGTGGAGAGCGCCTGCACGGTCGCGTTGGTGCGCTCGGCATCGGCCACCGCCTGGCTTGCGACCTCGCTGGAACGCGCCACCTGGCGCGAGATTTCCGCAACAGAGCTGGAGAGCTCCTCGGCCGCTGCGGCGACGGTGCCGACATTGTTGGAGGCAGAATCGGATGCAGCACCCACGGTCGCGGCCCGCGCGCTGGCGTCGCTGGCGGTTGCGGTCATCGACTGCGCCGTGGTCTGCATGCCGGCGGCGGCGGAGGCCACCGTGCGGACGATGCCGTTCACGCTGCGCTCGAAATCGCTGGCAAGGCCCTGCATCGCGCTCCGCCGTTCGGCGGTGGCGCGCGCCTGCGTCTCGGCCTCGGCCTGCTCGAGGCCGCGGATGCGGATCGCATTGTCCTTGAAGATCTGCACGGTCGCCGCCATGCCGCCGACCTCATCGCCGCGGCCGACGCCGGGGATGTCGCCGTCGAGCTTGCCGTCGGCGATGTCGCGCATGCGGGAGCCCAGCAGGTTGAGCGGCCGGGAGATGCTGCGCCCGATCAGCCAGGCAACCGAACTCGAGATGATGCCGATGCCGAGGATCGCGAGCCCGAGCAACCAGGCAATGGGACGCATCTTGGCGTCAATATCGTCGAGATAGGCGCCGGTGCCGAGATACATGTCGAAGCCGGGCACTGCGACCGCGTAACCAAGCTTTCGGATCGGTGTCTCCTGACCCGGCTTCACGTATTCATAGAACAGCAGAATGTCGCCCTTGGCCTTCACGCCGTCCATCAGCTCCTGCGAGAGCTTGCGGCCATTGGTCACGACGTCCATCCGATTGGTGCCAACCTGCTTCGGATCGGGTGCCAGCACCGTGATGCCGTTGTAGTCGGTGCCGAACAAATAGCCCGAGCCATTATCGTAGGTCATCGCGTTGCCGCGCTTACCCAACTCGGCCAGTGCCGCTTCCTTGGTCAACTTTCCGGCGTCGACATCCTTCTTCAGGCTCGCTGCCATGTTCTTCGCCATCTCGACCATGGCCTTGGCCTGGTCGATGCGAGCATTTGTCATCTCACGCTGCATCAGCTGACCGGCGAGGATGCCGGCCGTGCACAGACCGAGGAGGGTCACCCCCACCAGAATGCCGAGCTTGGGGGTGATCTTCAGATTTGACAGCTTCACGGGGATCTCCAGAAGAGGCGGGGAACGCGACGCGATAGGCGGATTGATTCCGCTCACCGTAATGTGAGACCCTTTACCTGATGGTTACGGAGGTTCCCCGTAGAAGCCCGGAGAATCGGGCCGCGGACCAACCGGCAATTGTGGAGAGACCGGCGCCGCTCGCGTAGAAGTAGGGACAGCGGTGATCCAGGCCGCGCTCCGGGAATCAAGAACATCAAGAAGCAGACCAGCAAGAAGCAAGAACAGAAGACCTCAATCGGGAGCAGACAATGTCGAAATTCAGGGTGGTGACGCCGAAGGGTGCGAGCTTCACGGTCGCCGGCGGCGGCTATGACTATGAGCGGGAGGCGCTCGATCCGATCGGCGCCGAAATCGTCGAGGCACCGGCCAACGAGGCCGAATTCATCGCCGCCGCCCGCACCGCGGACGCGATCTACGCCAAGGGCATGCCGATCACCAAGGCGGTGATCGATGCGCTCGAGAACTGCAAGGTGATTACGCTCGGCAGCGTCGGCGTCGACTCGGTCGACGTCAAGGCCGCGACCGCCCGCGGCATCCCGGTCACCAACATCCCCGACACCTTCATCGAGGAAGTTGCCGACCACGCCATGATGCTGCTGCTCGCCGGCTTCCGCCGCCTGATCGAGCAGGACAAGATGGTGCGCTCAGGCCGCTGGGCCGAGGGCCGCCCGGCGCTCTTGAAGATTCCACGGCTGATGGGCCAGACGCTCGGCTTCATCTCGTTCGGCCGCGTCGCCCGCGCGGTGGCCAAGCGCGCCGCGCCGTTCGGCCTCAGGATGGTGGCCTACGATCCCTTCATCCAGGAAACGCTGATGTACGACCACGGCGTGATTCCCTCGACGCTGTCGGAGGTGCTGTCGCAATCCGATTTCGTCTCGATGCACGCGCCGGCGCGGCCCGAAGTGCATCACATGCTGACCGAGAAGCATTTTCGTCAGATGAAAAAGTCGGCCATCTTCATCAACACCGGCCGCGGCGCCACCGTCGATGAGGAATCGCTGATCAAGGCACTGCAGGAGGGCTGGATCGCCCACGCCGCGCTCGACGTGCTGGAGAAGGAGCCGCCGTCCCACAACAATCCGATGCTCGGGATGGACAATGTTACCTTGACCGCTCATGTCGCCTCGGCATCGGCACGTTTTGACGAGGCGCGCAAGCGTCGGGTGGGCTACGAATTGTCACTAGTGCTGCAAGGCATGTGGCCGGTAAGCTGCGTCAACCCGTCGGTGCTGCAAGACACCGCGCTGCGCCGCTGGCAACCCGTCAGCATGGATCGCGGTCCGAACAGCTGAGGCGGGCGACACGCTTCGCACGAAGGCTCGTGTCACCGACGATACGAGCCCTTCGCACGATGGGCGTCGTGACAACAAGACCCTTCACCGGCGGCCAACGCCGGGAAGGAACAATAGAGGCAGGGAGTGCAAACGACATGACGTACGAGGTCACGCGTCGCGACGCGCTGGCGCTGGGAGCTTCCGCGGCGGCACTGGCAATCACCGGCGCTTCGGCGCAGGAAGCGTCGAAGGTGAAGGCTGCCGACGTGACGGCGCCGTCGCTGCCGATCGAGAAGGGGGCGACCCTGCGCATGCTGCGGCCGGTGCGCTTCGTGCAGGCCGACGAAGACGTGTTCCGCGCCAATGCCAAGAAGTTCACCGACAAGACCGGCGTCGAGGTCAAGGTCGACTTCGTCGGCTGGGAAGACATCAATCAGCAGACCGCGGTGACCTCGAATTCCGGCGCCGGCCCCGACATCATCATCGGCTTCGGCGACGCGCCACACATCTATATCGACAAGCTGATCGAACTGACCGACGTCGCCGATTATCTCGACAAACGCTACGGCGGATGGCTGACGCTGGCGCGCCGCTACGGCATGCGCTCGAAGTCGAAGAGCTGGATCGGCCTGCCGTTCGGCGCCTCGGGCGGCCCGCTGGTCTACCGCAAGTCGCTGGTCAACGCGGCCGGCTTCGACAAGGTGCCGGAAGACCACGCCGGCATTCTCGAACTCTGCAAGAAGCTGAAGACGGCCGGCAAGCCGGCGGGCTTCGCGCTCGGCAACGCCGTCGGCGACGGCAACGGCTTCGCCAACTGGCTGTTGTGGTCGCACAACGCAGCGCTGCTCGATGAGGAAGGCAATATCATCGTCAACAGCAAGGAGACGATCGCGGCGCTGAAATATTTGAAGGAGCTCTATCCGACCTTCATCTCCGGCACGCCGTCCTGGAACGACGTCTCCAACAACCGCGCCTACTCGTCGCAGGAAATCGGCCTGACCGCCAACGGCGTCTCGCTGTATTTCTCGCTGAAGAACGATCCCGCGACCAAGGCGGTCGCCGACGACACCGAGCATCAGCTCCTGCCCAGGGGATTGGCATCGACTTCGCCGATGTCGGGCCTGACTCTGAATGCGATGGCGTTCAAGCACAGCCCGTATCCCAACGCGGCGAAGGCGTTCCTGAAATTCATGCTGGAGAAGGAGCAGTACGAGCCGTGGCTCAACGCCAACTCCGGCTACTGGTCGCAGCCGCTTGCGGCCTACGCGGACGCTGCGGTGTGGTCGGGCGATCCCAAGGTCGCGATCTTCAAGGACACGATGAAGAGCCCCTATTACAACGGCTACAAGGGGCCGATCTCGACCGCGACCGGCGCCGTCACCGCCGACTATGTGCTGGTGCAGATGTGCGCCTCGGTGGCGACCGACGCGGCAACGCCGGAAGCCGCGGCCGCGGAAGCCGAGCAGCGCGCCAAGCGGTACTTCCGGCGGCAGGGCCGGTAACGGCGGTCATTGAACCGTGGATCTGGACCAACCGTCATTGCGAGCGAAGCGAAGCAATCCATAGTAACACGAGCGAACGGATTGCTTCGTCGCTTCGCTCCTCGCAATGACGGCAGCTGACGAGCATTCAATGTCTGTAACGACACTCCCTTCACGGGCACGAGTGCTGCGCCAGCCGGGCCGGCTCGTGCGGCTGTTCGACTACAAGCCGTTCCTGATCGTGATGTGCCTGGCGCCCGCGATCGGCCTGCTGCTGGTGTTCCTCACCTATCCGCTCGGCCTCGGCATCTGGCTCGCCTTCACCGACACCACGATCGGCCAGCGCGGCATCTATATCGGGCTCGAGAATTTCCAGTATCTGCTCAAGGATCCCTTGTGGTGGAACGCGGTGTTCTACTCGATCTTCTATACCGCGGTCGCAACCTTCGGAAAGTTCGCGCTCGGCTTCTGGCTGGCGCTGCTGCTCAACAACCATTTCCCGTTCAAGAGCCTGATCCGCGCCATCGTGCTGCTGCCGTGGATCGTGCCGACGGTGCTCTCCGCACTGGCATTCTGGTGGATCTACGATCCGCAGTTCTCGATCATTTCCTATCTGCTGGTCGACGTGCTGCACCTGCGCGACAGCAATGTCGACTTCCTCGGCTCGCCCTGGCCGGCGCGGTTCTCGCTGATCGCAGCCAACATCTGGCGCGGCATCCCGTTCGTCGCGATCTCGCTGCTGGCCGGGCTGCAGACCATCTCGCCCTCGCTCTATGAGGCAGCGATGCTCGACGGCGCCACCTCCTGGCAGCGCTTCCGCTACATCACCTTCCCGATGATGATGCCGATCCTGGCGATCGTGATGACGTTCTCGATCATCTTCACTTTCACCGATTTCCAGCTGGTCTACGCCATCACCCGCGGCGGCCCGGTCAACTCGACCCATCTGCTCGCAACGCTGGCGTTCCAGCGCGGCATCGCCGGCGGCGAACTCGGCGAAGGTGCTGCGATTGCGGTCTCGATGATCCCGTTCCTGGTGTTCGCGACGTTGTTCAGCTATTTCGGCCTCGCGCGGCGCAAATGGCAGCAGGGAGAAGCCAATGACTGACGTGGCAGCCTCCAACGTCGCGCGCGCCGCACCGGACACGATGTCGTGGGACTCCGGCGCCCGGCGCGTGGTGATGATCTATCTGCCGCTCGCCTGCTTCATCCTGATCCTGCTGTTCCCATTCTACTGGATGGCGATCACCTCGTTCAAGCCGAACGCGGAGCTCCTGAACTACAAGGAGCACAATCCGTTCTGGATCACCTCGCCGACGCTCGCGCATGTCAAGCATCTGTTGTTCGACACCTCGTATCCGCGCTGGCTGAAGACCACCATGCTGGTCGCGATCGGCTCGACCTTCCTGTCGCTGTTTGCCTCGACGCTTGCCGCCTACGCGATCGAGAGACTGCGCTTCCGCGGCAGCCCCTATGTCGGGCTCGGCATCTATCTCGCCTATCTGGTGCCGCCGTCGATCCTGTTCATTCCGCTCGCCACCGTCATCGTGCAGTTCGGCCTGTTCGATTCACCGCTGGCGCTGATCCTGGTCTATCCGACCTTCCTGGTGCCGTTCTGCACCTGGCTGCTGATCGGCTATTTCAAGTCGATCCCCTACGAGCTCGAGGAATGCGCGCTGGTCGACGGCGCGACGCGGCTGCAGATCCTGTGGCGGATCACGCTGCCACTCGCGGTGCCCGGCCTGATCTCGGCCGGCATCTTCTCCTTCACGCTGTCCTGGAACGAGTTCATCTACGCGCTCGCCTTCATCCAGAGCGGCGCCAACAAGACCGTGCCGGTCGCGATCCTGACCGAGCTCATCACCGGCGACGTGTACCAGTGGGGCGCGCTGATGGCCGGCTCCCTGCTCGGCTCGCTGCCGGTCGCGCTGTTCTACTCGCTGTTCGTCGACTACTACGTGTCGTCGCTGACGGGGGCTGTGAAGGAGTAGCGGGGGCATCGGTCGAAGCGAACTCAGTCTGTCACCGTCATCCTGAGGAGCGCGGAGCGAGCCTCGAAGGATGAACGGCCACCAGCCGGGCCGTGCATCCTTCGAGACGCGCTGCGCGCTCCTCAGGATGACGGGATAGCGAGATCACCCGTCAAGAGTATCGGACGCTACCTTGGCACAAACGCGACCGGCACGCTGAAGCCCATCGAGCCCTGCGTGACCTCGGATGGAAACGCCGGAAACGGCTGGGCCTGGCGCACCATCGCCAACGCCCGCGCATCGAAGGTCGGATTGCCGGAGGAGCCGCCGAGATGGCTCGACAGCACCTGCCCGCCACGACCGAGCGTGAACACTAGGCGGACAACCCCGCGCTGGCCGTTGCCGCCGGCGGGATAGGAATGGAAACGCAGCAGATGGGCGCGGACACGTGCGTTGTAAGCCGCGATCGCCGACGCCGCTGCGCCGGCGCTGATCGC
Source organism: Bradyrhizobium sp. USDA 3240 (assembly GCF_054063295.1). Classification (NCBI taxonomy): domain Bacteria; kingdom Pseudomonadati; phylum Pseudomonadota; class Alphaproteobacteria; order Hyphomicrobiales; family Nitrobacteraceae; genus Bradyrhizobium; species Bradyrhizobium sp. USDA 3240. The sequence continues at coordinate 6,132,260 of NZ_JBSSGD010000002.1, read as the reverse complement.
GGATGCCGCCGGCGCCTGGCGCTCGGCCCGGCTGGGCGCGCTGGTGCGCGGCGCCGGCGTCGCCTCGGACGGCTTCTTGGCCTCGCGACGGACCACCTTGGGCTTGATCGGTTCGGGCTTCCGCTCCGGAACGACCTTTGCGGGCTCGGGCTTCGGCGGCGTGGCCTGCTGCTTCTGCTCCGGCGGCGCCGTCACCTCGGGCTTCTCCTGCAGCGGCGTCGGCGCGATCTCCTCCGGCACGGGCCGCGCGGCGGCAGGCTCCGGCGGCGACGCGTCGGCCTCCTGCATCGCCGGGCCCGGCGGCAGCTCGGTCTCGGAAATCGCCGGCGCCGAGGTGATCGGCGTCAGGTCGACCAGCACGGCCGGCACCGCGACGCCCGGCGGCGGCACCGAGACCCATGTGATGCCGAGCGCAATCAGCGCAGCATGCGCGGCCAGGATCGCGAGCGCCGACAGGCTCCACCGCCTCAGCCTGATATCGTCGCCCGCACCATGGAGCGCATACACGTTCATCGAGATCAGCTTCGCCCGTCGAGGCCGACCAGCGCGATCTTGAGATAGCCGGCATTGCGCAACAGGTTCATCACCTCCATCAGGTCGCCATAGCTGACGGCCTTGTCGGCGCGCAGGAAGATGCGCTCGTCTTTCTTGCCCTGCGTCGCGCCATCAAGGGTCGCGGTCAGCGCGTCGCGCGCGATCACGTCCTCGCCGACCGCGACCGAGAGGTCGGGCTTCACCGTGACGAATACCGGCTTGTCCGGCCGCGGCTGCGGCTCCGCGGTCGAGGCCGGCAGATCGACGCCGAGATCGACAGTCGCGAGCGGCGCCGCCACCATGAAGATGATCAGCAGCACCAGCATCACGTCGATGAACGGCGTGACGTTGATTTCATGCGCCTCGACCAGATCGTCGTCGCCGCGACGCCGGCCGCCGAATGCACCGCCAGAACCGAGCTTCGCGCCCATCGCCTACTCCGCAGCGCGTGCCAGCCGGAACAGGCTGCGATCGTTCTCGCGGCTCACGAGCAGCATCACCATGACCGAGGCATCGCCGAGCAGCGCACGGTAGGCCGCGATCGAACGCGTCAGGTGATTGTAGATCACGACCGCCGGGATCGCGGCGACGAGGCCGAGCGCGGTCGCCAGCAGCGCCTCGGCAATGCCGGGCGCGACGACGGCGAGATTGGTGGTGTGTGCCTCGGAGATGCCGATGAAGGCATTCATGATACCCCACACCGTGCCGAACAGGCCGACGAAGGGCGCGGTGGCGCCGATGGTGGCGAGCACGCCGGTGCCACGCGCGATCTGCCGCGACATCACCGCCTCGACCCGCTCCAGCCGCAACGCGATGCGCTCCTTGAAGCCGTCGTCGAACATGCCGCCGGAGAGCGCGGCTTCGCGCGACGCCGACTGCACGATCTGTGCGACCGCATCGCTGCCGTCGCGGCTGGCCTGCTCGACCTCGGCGAGCTGCGTGTCGCGCTCCAGCAGCCCGATCCGCTGCCGCGCAAGCGTGGTCTTGCGGCGGATCTCGATGGTCTTGGCAAGCCAGACCGTCCAGGTGACGAGCGAGGCGAAGGCGAGTCCGATCATCACCGCCTTCACGACGATGTCGGCACTCTCGAACATGCCCCAGGGCGAGAGGTTGCGCGGCAACAGCGCGGCGTCGGCTGCGGCAAGGCTTGCGCCCGGCAGCATTCCGAACATGGCGCCCGCCACCATCCCGATGCGTCGCCCAAGCCTGCGATGCGACATGGTCGCCTCCCGTCCTTCGTCGGTCTCAGCTCGCTTTCGGTGCGATGCGGTCCGCCAGCGCGTGGAAACGCGCCAGCTGATCGCCGCGCAACGCGCGCGTCTCGTCGCGGCCGACGAACACCTTGAACATGATGCCGCCGTCGAGATTGATGAAGGCTATGAAGGCCGACACCTTGCCCATGAAGGGCCGCTCGACGAACGCGATCGCCGCACAGCGCTCATGCCTGAGGTGGCCGTGCAGCCCCTTCGGCTGCATCAGGTTGAAATAGCCGCGGCCCACCTCGCCTTTCGGAATGGCGCCGGTGAACTCGAAAATCGCGTCATCGGTGTGCACGATCAGCGTCACCTCGCCCCATTCCGCGATGTCCTGCATCGCGGCGGCGAACTCGCCGGCGCCGATCCGCACCATGCTGTCGGGTAACGCCTCGAGCACCGCACGCGGCGTCATCTTGCGTTCGCGCGCGACGTCCTCGATCACAGCGCCGGGATTGTCGGCCATGTAGGCCTTCAACCCGGCAAGCTCCGCGTTCTGCACGGCCGCCTCCGTCACGCCGGGCTCTTGGCGCGCTCGGTGATCAGCACCTCAAAGCCTTCGAATCTGGGATGGCCGAGATAGAGGCTGCCGCCGGTCTCGTTGCCGGCGCGGGAATGGGCACGGCGGAACGCATCCGACTTGGTCCAGTCCTCGAACGCCGCCTTGCTGGCCCAAACGGTGTGGGTCGCATAGAGCGTGTGGTCCTCGGCCTCGGGGCCCTTCACGAGGTGAAACTCGATGAATCCCGGCAGATCGCCGAGATAGGATTCACGGGTCTTCCAGACCGTCTCGAACGCCTGTTCCTTGCCCTTGATCACCTGAAACCGGTTCATTGCGATGAACATGAAAGCCTTCTCCTGTTTTGACGGCGGATACCTCGGACGATGCCTTGGATCCTGCCGGTTGATCTCGTTGATATCATGAACGCGCCAAAGCCGCGCTGGGGGCACCAGCGCGGCCGGAGCAACCTGGATGGAATGATCGGCTCGTCGCGTTACGCTCCACCTAGGTGAATCTTCAACCCGGCCTTGTAGACGGTGCCCGGACCGGGGCTCGAGAACAGCACGTCGTTCTGCGTCGTGCCGTCGCTCGACGAGCCCGGGATCGCATAGGGCCGGTAGTACTGGTTCAAGAGGTTGTCGACAGACGCCGTGAAGGTGATGTCCTTGGTGGCGTTCCAGGTCAGATAGAGGTTGACCAGCTCGTAGCCGGTCGAGGGCAGATAGCCCGCCGGCAGATCGTTGTTGGCGCCGAACGAGGACCATTGCGCGGCAATGATCAGCGTGCGGTCGAGCAGGCGGACGCCGCCCGTCGTCGTCACCTTGCGCGGCGTGATGGTGGCAAGCCCGACATTGGTCGCGGTGTTCCGGCCGCGCATCAGGTGGCCGGCGACACCAACGAACCAGTCACCCGCGTCATACATCGTCTCGAGCTCAAAGCCTTCGATGCGGGCGTGGGCGATGTTCTGGTACTGGTAGAACTGGCTGAAGCGTCCGAACGGCGTCGTGGTTGGCGTCGACGCGACGAGGTCGATATAGCCGTCGACGTCGTTGTGGAACACGTTGATCTTGCCGCGGAATGAATCATTCGCGGTGAAGATGCCGTCATACTTCAGGTTGATGCCGGCTTCCTTGTTCTTGCCGACCTCGGGCCGCAGCGCCGCGTTGGGCAGGAAGCAGAACAGGCCGCTGGTGCCGTCGGGGCAATTGAACAGCGCCGGGCCGCCGCCGGTGGCGTGGCCGCCCGAGATCAGGGTCTCGGTGATCGACGGCGCGCGATAGCCTTCGGCATAACTCACATAAGGCGTGAAGCCGGCCACCGGCGTGACGCCGACCGTGATCTTCGGCGACAGCCGGTCGCCGCTGGTCGTGGTGTTGACCGAGGTGAGCTCGTAGTGATCGTAGCGAACGGCACTGACGAGCTCGAGCCAGGTCGAATAGTTCTGCTTCAACTGCACGAAGCCGCCGGACACCGTGCGCTGGCCGCCTGGTGTCGTGATGTTGGAATTGCCGCGCGAGTCGAAGGTCTCGACATCGTCGCGGAAGGCGTCGAAGCCGTAGGTCACGGCGTTGCGCCAGTCGCCGAAATTGAACCGCGAGGTGTTGTTGACGTCGAGGCCGACGGTGTCGAGCGAATAGCCGCGCTTGTCGCCGACGCAGCCGGAGATATTGTTGCCGGGATTGGCGAGCGTGCAGACGCCGCCGCCTGACGTGATGCGGTTGTTGTAGGTCTTGACCTGGTCGTTGTCGGTGCGGTTGCCGTAGACCGAGATGTTCCAGTCGAACAGCATGTCGTCGGGCTTGGAATATCGCCAACTCAGCGTACCCGTGTAGTTCCTCGCATCGGAGGCATAGACCGAGGAGCCCGCGATCGCGGCCAGCGGCGCCGCAGTCGTGGTCGGGCCGCGGTTCGGCTGACCGATATTATACTGGTAGTCCTGGAAGACGCCGCCGATCTTGAACTCGTGGCCTTCGGCCGGGCGGATTGTCACCTTCATCAGGCCGGCCGCGATATCGTTGCCGGTGTTGCCGATCTCGGTGCCCGCGCCGTCCTTGTAGTTGCTCTGGGTGCGGTAGACCGCGCCGCCGAACACATCGACGTTCGGATCGGCGCGCACGCCGCCGAACACCGACCCCATGCCGCGGTCCTTGTTGCTGCCGTAGGAACCCGACATGTCGACGCCCCAGCGCTCGCCGGGACGCACCACATCATCGATATCCTTGGTGCGGAACGAGACCACGCCGCCGATCGCACCGGAGCCGTAGATATTCGCGGTCGGGCCGCGCACCACGTCGACGCCGCCGATCAGTTCGGGGTCGAGGAAGAAGGAGCCGTTGGCGTTGTGGCCGGTGCGCTGATAGTTCTGCCGCGCGCCGTCGACCACGACCGCGACGCGGCCGAAGTCCTGCAGGCCGCGGATGTTGACGACGGTCGCCGGATCGTCGCCGCGCTCCTGGAACGAGACACCGGGCACGTTATAGAAGATGTCGGACACCCGGTTCGGCTGCAGGCCCTGAATCTTCTCCAGCGTGACGGAACTGACCGGCGCCAGCGCGTCGATCGCGCGCTCTTCGGTCTTGGAGGCGACCGCCGTGATAGTGTCGAGTGATTGCACCGGCACCGCGCCGATCTGCGCGCGCGCATTCATCGCAGATGACGCCGCCGCCTGCGGGTTGGCCGCAAGCTTCGGCTTGCGCTGGGCCTGCTTCGGCCGCTCGGTCGCGGGACGCGCAGCCGACGCATCGGCGGTTTGCGCCAAACCGCTTGCCGGCAGCGCTGCCGAAAATGAAAACACCGACGCACCCAACATCAAGGCGCGCGAAACCCTAGCCCCGTCAGCCATTCTAGCCCCAGCCCGATCATCGCTTTTCTGGTTTGGCTGGCGTGCGCTCCACCGAGCGGCTTGCTGGCTACGTTGCGATGCAAGCCACAGGCTCGCATCGTGTGATGATTGGTTACGAGCCGGCAACAAAACGGTCAAGAATGCGGCGGCGCTGTTTACATCGATTGTAAAGTGCGGCCGTTGGAATGCACCTTCGCCCGCTTATACAAGCAAGCATCATTTGAAGATTTCGAAGGCGCAGCACCACGAGCATGTCGGCAACTTCCGGAGACAACATCGGCGCGGCGGGAAAGCAGGCCGTATCAGCGTCTGAAGCGGCCAAAACGCTCGTCATGCACGGGAATCGCCTCGACAGCCGCGACCTGTTCTCGGCCGAGCGCGAGATCATCATCGTGCATGGCGAAGAGCATTACCGCTTGCGGCTGACCTCGCAGAACAAGCTGATCCTGACCAAATGACCGCCCCGATGACAATTTGTCGCACGCTCGCCTTGCTCGCGCTCTCCTGTCTGCTGCCGATCGGCGCAGCCTCGGCCGAGGGCATCACCGTGCACGACGCACGCGACCGTGACGTCGTGATCGACGATCCCACCCGGATCGTCTCGATCGGCGGTGCAATCACCGAGATCCTCTATGCGCTCGGCTTCGAGGACCGCATCGCCGGTGTCGATGCGACCAGCCTCTACCCACCGTCTGCGCTGCGCGAGAAGCCCGACGTCGGCTACATGCGCCAGCTGTCGCCGGAGGGCGTGCTCGGCCTGCATCCATCGCTGGTGCTTGCGGTGCAGGGCTCCGGGCCGAAGGAGACCATGGACGTGCTGGAGGCGGCCAAGGTGCCGCTGGTGCTGGTGCCCGAGACGTTCTCTGAGGCCGGGCTGGTCGAGAAGATCAAACTTGTGGGCCATGCCATGGGCGCCGATCCGCGCGCCGCCTGCCTCGCCACAGCGGTGGAGAGCGACCTCGCGCAACTACGCACCTTGCGCGCCAAGGTCACAATGCCGGTGCGCGTGATGTTCGTGATGTCGTTCTTGAACGGCCGGGCGTTGGCCGCGGGCCACAAGACCGCCGCGGACGAGATCATCAAGCTCGCCGGCGGCGTCAACGCGATCGACGGTTACGACGGCTACAAGCCGGTCAACGACGAGGCCATCGTGGCCGCCAAACCCGACGTCGTGCTGTCGATCGATCGCGGCAAGGACTCGCTGACGTCGGAGGCCGTGTTCACCCATCCGGCTTTCGCACTGACGCCGGTTGCGGCCAACAAGGCCTTCATCGCGATGGAGGGGCTTTATCTGCTCGGCTTCGGACCGCGCACCGCGGCCGCGGCGCGTGACCTCTCTGTCAAGCTCTATCCGGCGCTGGCGCCGGAGGCCGCAACCTTCAAACCGGCGGCGCTGACCGCGAATTGCCGGCAATGAGCGTGCTGGCCGAACGCTCCGCGCGTGCGAAACAACGGCGCGCCGGCATTTCGCTACGGCCGGCGGCGACGCTCACCCTGCTCTGCCTGCTTGCGGCGCTCGCGGGGGCCGCCCTCGTCGCCCTGACGGTCGGTGCCGCGGGTATCCCAGTGGCACGGCTTCCCGCCGCGCTCGGGCTATGGGCCGACAGCGCGGCCAGCCCGCTGCTCGCGCGCGACCAGCTCGTGCTGTGGTCGATCCGGATCCCGCGGATCGCAGCGGCTGCGATGGTCGGCGCTCTGCTCGGCGTCTCCGGCGCCATCATGCAGGGCCTGTTCCGCAACCCCCTCGCCGATCCCGCGCTGGTCGGCGTCTCTTCCGGCGGCGCGTTTGCCGCCGCAGTGGCGATCGTGTTCACCGACAGCCATCTCGGCGAGAGCCTGCGCTTCCTGCAACATCAATTGCTGCCGATCGCGGCGTTCGCCGGGTCGCTGATCACGACCATCGTGCTTTATGGCATTGCGAGCCGCGGCGGCCGGACCTCGATTGCGATCTTCCTGCTGGCCGGGCTCGCGATTGCCGCGATCGCCAATGCCGGCATCGGGCTCCTGGTCTTCGTCGCCGACGACCGCCAGCTGCGCGACATCACCTTCTGGATGCTGGGTTCGCTGAGCGGCGCGACCTGGAGCAAGCTCACGGCGCTGGCACCGGTGCTGGCCGCGGCCCTGATCGCCTGCCTCTCGATCGCGCGCGGGCTCGACGTGCTGGTGCTCGGCGAGGCCGAGGCGTTCCACAGCGGCGTCGACGTCGAACGGCTGAAGCGGATCTCGATCGTGCTGGTGTCGGCGATGACCGGGGTCGCGGTTTCGGTCTGCGGTGTGGTTGGTTTCGTCGGCATCGTGGTGCCGCATCTGCTGCGGCTGGTGATCGGACCCGGGCATCGCCTGCTGTTGCCGGCCTCCGCGTTGCTCGGCGCCATCCTGCTGGTCGGCGCCGACACAGTGGCACGCACCATCGTGGCCCCCGCGGAAATGCCGATCGGCATCCTGACCGCAGCGATCGGGGCGCCGTTCTTCCTTGCCATGCTGCTGCGCCAGCGCTCCCTGGTGTCACTGTGAGCGCGCTGCTGGCGACGCAGTCGGCATCGATGACGATCGGCGGTGCCACGCTGGTCGATGCGGTCTCGCTGCAGATCGGCGCCGGCGAGATGGTTGCGATCGTCGGCCCCAACGGCGCCGGTAAATCGACCTTGCTGCGGATGCTGTCGGGCGATCTCCGTCCGTCGCGCGGAACGATCCGGCTCAGGCAGCGCGACCTCAATGCCTACGGTCCGCGCGAGCTGGCGCAGCACCGTGCGATGCTGTCGCAGCACGTCAACGTCACCTTCCCGTTCACCGTCGAGGAAATCGTCAGCATGGGCGCCGGCGAGAGCCCGCGCGCGGTGACGCGGGCGCTGGTCACTGCCGCGCTGGACGAGGTCGGGCTGGCGCATTTCCGTTTCAGGCAATTGCCGACGCTGTCCGGTGGCGAGCAGCAGCGCGCGCATTTCGCGCGCGTGCTGGTGCAACTCGCCTGCGGCGAGGCGCTGCATGGGCCGGGGCTGTTGCTGCTGGACGAGCCGACCTCGAGCCTCGATTTGCGGCATCAGATCGACCTGGTCGAGACCGCCCGGCGGCGCGCCGCGCGCGGCACCGCCGTGATCGCGATCCTGCATGATCTCAACCTCGCGATGCGGTTCGCCGACCGCATCCTGCTGCTGCATCGCGGCCGACTTGCCGTCGACGGCGACCGCGCCGCCGCGATGCAGACCGACACGCTGAGGCAGATCTTCGAGATCGACGCCACCATCGGCTACACCGGGGGTGGCGTGCCGTTCCTGCTGCCGCAGACGATGCGGCCGGCGGGCAAGGCGACGTAACGCCGCAAGGCTTATCCCGTCGCAACACCGCGGATTCACAAAACTGTCAGCCGGCTGTAACAGGCGGCTCGGAGAACACCGCATCGTTTGTCCTTTGGGAGATCAACCATGCGCCTGTCACTGCTCTGCTCCGTCGCCTCGATCCTGCTCACCACATCGGCGTTCGCGCAGAGCGAGGGCGAATTCCCGGCGACGCTGGCAGGACACGCCGTGATGCCGGCAGAGAGCTTCATCGACGCCCCCACTGACGCCCCGAACGATTTGAAGACGTCGGGCAAATACACCACCGGCAAGCGCGTCGACGCCATCGGCACCGTGATGGGCAAGTCCTACGAGCGGCCGACCGGCGTGTCGCTGCCGTTCAAGGGCCAGCCGCTGCAGGGCCATTCCGGCATCAAGGCGATGCCCGACGGCTCGTTCTGGGTGATCACCGACAACGGCATGGGCGCGCGCTACAACTCGGCGGACTCGATGCTGTACCTGAACCGCTACAAGATGGATTGGGCGAACGGCAAGATCGAACGCCAGGAGACCGTGTTCCTGCACGACCCCGACAAGAAGGTGCCGTTCCGCATCGTGCATGAGGACACCGCCAAGCGCTACCTCACCGGCGCCGACTTCGACACCGAAGGCTTCCAGATCATCAACGACATTTTCTGGATCGGCGACGAGTTCGGGCCCTACATCCTCAAGGCCGACAAGACCGGCAAGATCCTCGCCGTGTTCGAGACGGTCGCCGACGGCAAGCCGGTGCGCTCGCCGGATCACTGGGCCGTGCAGTCGCCTGGCGCGCCCGGTGCCACCTACACCAACGTCAATCTGCGCCGCTCCAAGGGCTATGAGGGCTTTGCCTCCTCCAAGGACGGCAAGTTCCTCTACGGCCTGCTCGAAGGGCCGTTGTGGGATGCCGACAAGAAGGACTGGGAGAAGGTCGACGGCAAGGAAGCCTCCCGCATCCTCGAATTCGACGTCGCGGCGGAGAAGTTCACCGGTCGCCACTGGCAATATGTGTTCGAGCAGAACGGCAATGCGATCGGCGACTTCAACATGATCAATCCAAGCCATGGCCTCGTGATCGAGCGCGACAATGGCGAAGGCACCGCCGACAAGGCCTGCCCGCAAGGCCAGCGCGGCGAGAACTGCTTCCCTGACCTCGCCAAGTTCAAGCGCGTCTACAAGATCGAGCTGTCCGACGCCAATGTCGGCAAGCCGGTACGCAAGATCGCCTATATCGACCTGATGAAGATCCGCGACCCGAACAAGAAGGCCCGCAAGCCGCTCAGCGACGGCGTCTACACCTTCCCGTTCTTCACCATCGAGAACGTCGATCGGGTCGACGAGACCCACATCATCGTCGGCAACGACAACAACCTGCCGTTCTCCTCGAGCCGCGATCCGAACAAGGCCGATGACGACGAGTTCGTGCTGCTCGAAGTCGGTGACTTCCTGAAGGCGAAGTGAGGCGGCTGCTCGCGTCACACACAACAGCGTCGTCGCCCGGCTCGACCGGGCGACCCAGTATTCCAGAGGCGTTCGAGTTCAACGGACAAGCCGCGGCGTACTGGATGCCCCGCTCAAGGCGGGGCATGACAGCGAATTTGCGGAAGCCAGCCCATTCCAAAGGTTGTTCTGCAATTGCCCTTCTACCGAAGCGCTCAATGATGATAGCCTCGGCGGATACGTGAATCGCCTGGGGCAAATCATGCGAGAAAAATCCAGCCTGACCTACATCGAGGCGTTGATCGCCGCCGGCTTCGTTGCGTATTTGAGCTGGGACCAGAGCTGGGGCCTTCCGCCTGGACTGGCCGCATTGCTTCTCGGCGCGATCGTCCACGTTGCCTACCTATGCCTGATGCGACGGTTGGTGAGATTTCACCAAAACAGCTATGAGATCGTGGCGACGATACTGGCCGTTGCGTGGGGCGTGCTGGCTTACCTGGTCACCGGCGCGCTGCAGGCGGGGTTCGCCAACCAAATACCCGCCACGTTGCTGATGCATCTGTGGCCCTGGATCGCGGCGCTGGCGGCTTTCATCGGAGCACTCACCAGCAAAGTGCGCTTCATGGACGATGTTCGCGAATATGTCGTCGGCCGCCGCGCGCGCTGGGACAATCAGCAATGGCTGGAGGAGGACGCGGGCTTCTAGCCCGCATTCGCAAAAGCCATCATTCCTTCCTGGTCCGGTAATCCCCGAACGTGGTGTCGCGCTGGTCGAGCTGGGCTTTGACGCTGGCGCCGTCGCGGCGGAAGCCGGCCATGTAGGCCTTGCTCGCCTCGGTCGTGAAGGCCAGCGCCTGGATTTCGGTGCCGGCGCGCATCGCGGCGCGGGCGCCCATGATCTCCATCGCGCGATGCACTGAGCGCTTGTTGAGCTGCTGCAGCTCGACCGGCACCTTCGCGGCGCGCTCGGCGAAATCCAGCGTCTTCGCCTCGAGCTCGGCGAGCGGGAACGAGCGGGTCGCATAGCCCCACTCGGCGGCCTCGCGGCCGGACATCGCATCGCCCGTCAGCATCAATTCCATGGCGCGGCGCATGCCGACCAGCCAGGGGTGATACTGCATATCGGGCGGGCTCATCAGCCGCACCGGCGGATAGCCGATCTGGGCATCGTCGGCGACATAGACCACGTCGCAGGCGGTCGCGAGCTCGGTGCCGCCGGCGAGGCAATAACCGTGCACCTGCGCGATCACGGGCTTGGCGAGATCCCAGATCGAGAACCAGCCTTCGACGACATGGCGCGACCACTGGCCGGGGCCGGATGCCGAATGATAGGGCTGGTCGACGCGGTTGTCGGCGGAGATCATAACCCGCCGAGAAGCACGGACCCGCGCCACGCAGGATCGAGATCGAAATGTCGGGATCGCGGTCGGCCTGCTCCAGCACCTCGAAGATCTCGCCGCGCAGCCGGTTGTTCAGCGCGTTGCGCTTCTCGGGCCGGTTCAGTGTGATGCGGCGGACGCGCGGTCGCGGATCATCGACGATGATGTGCTCGTAGCTCATGAATCCTCCCGATCTCAGGCCTTTTTGCCTTTGGCAAAGTGTTGCCCGAGATCGGGAGGGATGTCATCGGCTACCGGTGCAGATCAGCCCGCCGGCACCATCACGACGCCCTTGTCTTTCGGCCAACGCATCCGCCAGGCGAAATTGATGTCACGGACTTCGCCAGCCTTGGCCTCGAACGCCCATTCCAGCACCCCGCGCTTGTCGCGCAAGTTGGTCGTCGTCGCAGGCGTCGACGACGACAGCATCTCGACCACGATATCGTCGTTCTCGCTGACCGGAAGCTGGTCCTGGATCGCGACCTTGACGGGGAAGTCGTGGCCGTTGCGCACCGTGGTCTTGAAGGCGCGCTCGTCGGTCTTCGACGTGGTCACGATCAGGCCGGCGGAGCCTTCGTTGCGCTTCACCACCGCGCGCTCGATCTTGACCTTGTCGTCGGCACCAAAGCCGAGCCGCACGGTCTCGTCCTTGGCGGCGGTCGCCATCCGGCTGCGGCCGACAAAGATGCCGTCGCGGTAGATTGCGACCAGCCCCGGCAGCAGCGGCGCGTCGTCGGCCTGCACGAAGCTCGCCTCCAGGAACGCGGTCGGATCGATCACCGGGACGGCGCGGATGGCGAGATCGGGAGTGATCATGGCCGTCGAGATGCGCAGGCTCTTGGCGCCCTCATTGGCGGTGACGCTGACGCGGCCGGGAATCTTGAAGGTGGCCTGGAAGGCGCCGATCTCGGGGGTTGCCTGTTGCTCGTCAAGGGCCGTTCCTGCGCCAAGGCGGAATTCCTCGAGCGCGGCGGCCGTCGGAGCGGGCGCAAGCGCGGATCGCTGTTGCACGCTGTCAAGCAGCTTGCCGGCCATGGCCGGCCGCGGCGGCTGTGGGTACTGCACGATCAGCGAATGGAGATCGGGCGCGTTGCCGCCGCGCGCGACGCGGACGGTGGAGACGACGAGCGCGACGTTCGACCAGTCCTCGCCGGTGGTCTGGGTGATCTCGGCGCGGCGCACCAGCTCGATCGCCGGCTTGCGGTCCTTGGTCCCGGTATCGAGACGGGCGTCGTAGAGCGGCGTCCAGCGCGCGTTGCGCACCGCATAGGTCACCCGCAGCGTCGCGCGGGTGGCAGCGGCGGAGGCCAGCTCGATCCGCACCTCGAGCTTGCTCGGCGGCTTGGCGGCGCGCTCCGCTTCAAGCCGCACGATCTCGCGATCGATGTCGCGCTGCTTGCGTGCGGCGTCGCGGATCGCATTGTCGGCGGTCGCGACCTCGTCGCCGACCGCCGAGAACGCGGCGCGCCACTCGCTGACCGGACGCGCCTCGCCCTTCTCGCCGATCCCGACCGGCGCGGCCTCGGCGAAATGTTCGGCGAATTTGCGCCGCGCCTCGGCCGAGGTGATCATGCCTTGCAGATCCTCGCGCTGGTCTCGCAGCGCCTCGATCCGCTTGTCGATCTCGGGCAGGTTGGCCGGCGACACCGGGTGCGGATGCCGCGCGTCGATGGCCCCGATCGTGAGCTTGGCGCCAGCCTCGCCTTCCACCCGCAGCGAGCCCGTGTCGAGCGCCATCGGGAAATCCTTGGCGATGAGGGTGTTGTCGCCGGCGGGCAGATCCAGCGTGATGACGCGGGTGACGCTCGCGCCGTCGGGATAGACGGTCACGGCATCGACCTGCGACGCCGCATCGAGATTGGCCGCCTGCAGCGGCCCGGCAACCAGCGTACCCACCAGCACCAGGCTGGTGGTCACAAGACAATTCGCAATCCTTCGCATGACATCCCTCCGGAAAAAACGCCGCATGGCGCGCGAGACGAACGGCGCGCCGGGCTCGAAGGCGCGCCGTTTCTCGTGGTGAGACGCAGCGAGGAAGGGACTGGTTCGATTGAGGTTTCCCTGCGGCACGACAATGGCAGCGGCACGGCGCGCCGGATGGCGCGGCGATGACTTTCAGGCGTCAGCGATCCGCCCGGCGCCGGATGAACAGAACATTCGGCACGAAGCCGGCAACGGTGATGGCGATCATGATCCACCAACCGTGCTGAAACGCCGCGATCCGCTCAGTCATCGTGGTCGGCGTTGCCAGGATCGCGACAAAGATCGCGACACCGATCGCCAGCGCCGCCTGCCGAACCATGTTGATGACGCCGGAGCCGGTGGCAAACGACGAAGGCGGCAGCGAACCGGCGCCGACGCCCATCAGGGTCGGAAAGGTCAGCCCGACGCCGATACCGGTGAACATCATGCCGACCACGAAGGCGGGCATGTTGGGGTCGGCCCCAAGCAGCGTTGCCCAGATCGTGAGTCCGCCCGCAAACGATGCGATCCCGGCGGACACAACGGCCGCGGCGCCAAATCGCGCAATCAGGCGTCGGGCAAACAACAGCGAGGTGAACGGGACAAGCAGCGGACCCGGCGCGATCGCGAGGCCGGTCTTCAGCGCCGACCAGCCCCACACGGTTTGCTCCCACAACGCCACCGACAGCAGCATGGCGCCGAAGGCCGCCGAGTATGGCGCCATGACGAACGTCGCCCCGGTGAACGGGCGCACCTTGAACAACGCAGGATCGACGAAGGGATTCTTCGAGTTGAGGCAGTGCCACGTAAAGGCAGCGAGCGAGACGGCTGCGATGGCAAAGCCAAGCACGACGCCGCGCGAACCCCATCCCCAGTCATTGGCCTTCACGATCGCAAGGGTGAGCGCACCGATGCCGCAGGTGACCAGCAGCGCCGCCCATGAACTCGGACGCGGCACGTCATGGCCGGGCACTTCGGGCAGTTTCAGCCAGCCGACGATGAGCGCGACCACACCGATCGGGACATTGACGATGAAGATCCAGCGCCAGTCGAAGGTGACGAGCACGCCGCCCGCCAGCGGCCCGAGCGCGGCCGCAAGGCCGCCGATCGCCGTCCAGGTCCGCACCGCGCCGGGACGCTGCTCGGGAGGGAACGACGCCAGCAGCAGGCCGATCGAGGTCGGGGTCATCAACGCCGCACCGGCGGCCTGCGCGACGCGGGCGACGACCAGCAATTCGACGTTGGGCGCAAGCGCGCAGGCCGCCGACGCGGCCGTGAACAGCGCAACGCCGAGCAGGAAGCTCAGATTGCGGCTGTGGCGTTCGGCGAGCCGGCCGAAAAACACCAGCAGCGCCGCATAGACGATCGCATAGCCATTGAGGATCCAGGACAAATCCTCGAGCGAGGCGCCACGGAATTCCTGCGCGATGTTCGGCAACCCGACATTGACGATGAACAGGTCGAGGTTTGCGAGGCAGATGCCCACCGATACGATCGCGAGCACCTGGCGCGGTGTTGCGACACGGGAGCGTGGCCGCGCGTCAGTTCCGATAGCCAGCCTGATCGTCTCCGCCTCGATCTCCGACATCACATCCTCCAAAATATGTGCATATGCATCTATTGCCATTAGGTGCATATGCATGTATCTGTCAAGCCTAGTTTGGAGGCAGCGATGGTGAAAACGGAACCGAGCCGGTGCAATCTCACGGCGTTGCGCAAGGCGACGCGGCGCGTGTCGCAGCTCTACGATCAGGTCCTGGCGACATCCGGCCTGCGCGGCACGCAACGCGCCATTCTGGTCCACATCAGACGTTCGGGCGCGCCGACGATTGGCGAGCTGGCCGCAGCCCTGGTGCTCGACCGCACCGCGCTCAACCACAACCTCAAGCCGCTGGAGCGCGACGGCCTTTTGACCATCACCGTCGACAAGAATGACCGGCGCAGCCGCCTGGTGCGGCTGACCAAACGCGGCGAAGCCCGGCTTGACGAGTCGCAGGCCGCCTGGCGTGAGGCGCAGGAGCGCTTCGAGACCGCTTTCGGCACGAAACAGGCCGCCGATCTCAGGCAGACGCTCGAGTTGATCGCGGCGCTCGAGTTCGGCGAACGCGCGGCGAATTTGCCGGCAACATAACCAGCTTCAAACAGAAAGCGGCCCGGCGTTACCGCCGGGCCGCTCGTTCTGAGACGATCAGGATCGATCGCGTTTAGCTGTAGATCTCGAACAGGCCTGCGCCGCCCTGACCACCGCCGATGCACATGGTCACGACACCCCACTTGGCCTTGCGGCGGCGGCCTTCCTGCAAGAGGTGGCCGGTAAGCCGGGCACCGGTCATGCCGAAGGGATGGCCGATCGCGATCGAGCCGCCGTTGACGTTGTACTTCTCGGGATCGATGCCGAGTTGGTCGCGCGAATAGAGACACTGGCTGGCGAACGCCTCGTTGAGCTCCCAGAGATCGATGTCCTCGACCTTCAGGCCGTGGCGCTTCAAAAGCTTCGGCACGGCAAACACCGGACCGATGCCCATCTCGTCGGGCTCGCAGCCGGCCGAGGCCCAGGCCACGAAGCGGCCGAGCGGGTTGAGGCCGCGCTTCTCGGCATCCTTGGCTTCCATCAGCACCACGGCAGCGGCGCCGTCGGACAGCTGGCTGGCATTGCCGGCGGTGACGAACTTGCCCGGGCCCTTGACCGGCTCAAGCTTGGCAAGACCTTCCAGCGTGGTTTCGGGGCGGTTGCACTCGTCGCGATCGACCACGTAGTCGACGATCGACTCGGCCTTGGTCGCCTTGTCGACCACCTTCATCTTGGTCTTCATCGGGACGATTTCGTCCTTGAACTTGTTGGCCTGCTGCGCGGCTGCCATGCGGCGCTGCGACTCCAGCGAATACTCGTCCTGGTATTCGCGGCTGAGCTTGTAGCGCTCGGCGACGATGTCGGCGGTATCGATCATCGCCATGAAGATGGCGGGCGCGGTCTTCAGCAAGTCGGGATCGATCGATTCCTTCGGTGCGCCGCCGCCCGGAATCGAGATGCTCTCGACGCCGCCGGCGACGATGCAATCGGAGCCGTCGGAACGGATCGAGTTCGCAGCCATCGCAATGGTCTGCAGGCCCGACGAACAGAAACGGTTCACCGAGACGCCCGCGGTCGACTTCGGCAGGCCGGCGAGCAGCGCGGCCTGACGACCGATGTTCGGCGCGCCATGCGCGCAATTGCCGAGATAGCAATCCTCGACATAGTCCTTGTCGACGCCGGCGCGCTCGACCGCGTGCTTGATGGCGTGCCCGGCCAATGACATCGGCGGGGTGATGTTGAATCCGCCACGGCCGGACTTCGCCAGGCCGGTGCGCGCGTAGGAAACGATTACGGCTTCACGCATTGTTTTCTCCCTCTGAGATCGCCGGATAGTGGCGCGTCTTGACGCCTTCGTACACATTTTTCATCGGGCGCAACAGCTATACCAGGCGCCCCGGAACGGCAAACGCCGCCTCCGGGACCGGAGGCGGCGTCATGTTCCGCAGGTCGGAATTTGGATGTGCTTGAGCGGTATCTTCCCGCGTCATGCCGGCCCGTCCCGGGCGATGACGAGAGCCGCTCAAACAACGTTTAAAACGTCAGCGCCTTCTCAAAACGTCAGCGCCTTGGCCTGCTTCACCTGCGGCAGCGACTGCACCTTGGCGAGCAGATCCGCCGGCACCGCACCGTCGACCTCGACCAGCGCGATGGCGTCGCCGCCCTGCTTGACGCGGCCGAGATGGAAGGTCGCGATATTGATTTTCGCGTCACCCAAGAGGCTCGCGAACGCGCCGATGAAGCCCGGCTTGTCCTCGTTGGTCACGTAGATCATCGACTTGCCGAACTCGGCGTCGACGCGGATGCCCTTGATGTCGACGAGACGCGGCTTGCCGTCGGCATAGACTGTGCCGGACACCGAACGCTCCTGGCGCTCGGTGGTGACGGTGACGGTGATCAGGCTCTCATAGTCGCTCTGCGCGGCGCGAACGACCTCGTCCACCACCATGCCGCGCTCCTTGGCGACGACAGGCGCCGACACCACGTTGACCTCGCCCAGCATCGGCCGCAGCAGGCCGGACAGCACCGCCGAGGTGATCGCCTTGATCTTCATCTCGGCGACGTGGCCCTCGTAGGTGATCGTGGTCTTGAGGATGCCGCTCTCGGTGAGTTGGCCGGCGAACGAGCCGAGCTTCTCGGCGAGCTCGATGAACGGCTTCAGCTTCGGCGCCTCTTCCGCCGTGATCGAGGGGAAGTTGACCGCGTTGGAGATCGCGCCCGACAGCAGATAGTCCGACATCTGCTCGGCGACCTGCAGCGCGACGTTCTCCTGCGCCTCGGTGGTGGAGGCGCCGAGATGCGGGGTGCAGATCACATTGGGATGGCCGAACAGCACGTTCGAGGTCGCCGGCTCCTCGACGAACACGTCGAAGGCGGCGCCCGCGACATGCTTGGAATTCAGCGCATCGACCAGCGCCTGCTCGTCGACCAGGCCGCCGCGGGCGCAGTTGATGATGCGCACACCCTTCTTCATCTTGGCGATCGCGGCCGCGTCGATGACGTTGCGGGTCTTCTCGGTCAGCGGCGTGTGCAGCGTGATGAAATCGGCGCGCTTGAGCAAGTCGTCGAACTCGACTTTCTCGACGCCGATGTCCTTGGCGCGTTCCGGCGACAGGAACGGATCGAACGCGATCACCTTCATGCGCAGGCCGAGCGCGCGGTCAGCGACGATCGAGCCGATATTGCCGCAACCGATCACCCCGAGTGTCTTGGCGGTGATCTCGACACCCATGAAGCGGTTCTTCTCCCACTTGCCGGCCTGGGTCGAGGCGTCGGCCTGCGGGATCTCGCGCGCCAGCGCCAGCATCAGGGTGATGGCATGCTCGGCGGTCGTGATCGAATTGCCGAACGGCGTGTTCATCACGATGATGCCCTTGGCGGTCGCCGCCGGAATCTCGACATTGTCGACGCCAATGCCGGCGCGGCCGATCACCTTGAGCTTCGTCGCCTTCTCGATGATCTTGGCGGTCGCCTTGGTGGCCGAGCGGATCGCAAGGCCGTCATAGTTGCCGATGATCTCGGCGAGCTTTTCCTTGTCCTTGCCGAGATTGGGCTGGAAGTCGACCTCGACGCCGCGATCCTTGAAGATCTGCACGGCAGCGGGAGACAGCGCGTCGGAAATCAGAACTTTGGGTTTTGTCATGTGACTGTTCCTCTGCCCTGCAGCGGGCGGGTCTCTTGGACCAATGTGGTGAAGTCTCAGATCACTTCTCCCTCTCCCCGTTCTTACGGCGAGAGGGTTGGGGTGAGGGGCAGCCACGGGCAAGGAAAAAGCCGAAATGGCCCCTCACCCGGATTGCTGCGCAATCCGACCTCTCCCCGTAAGGACGGGGAGAGGTGACAAGAGAAAACTTATGCCGCCTTGGGTAGCGCTGCCTTGGTTTCGGCGAAGGCCCAATCGATCCACTGCGTCAGCAGTTCGACGTCCTTGGCCTCGACGGTGGGCACCACACCAGATCCGCAGGCCCGCCGGCGCATCGCGGTAATACGCGAAGTCGAAGCCGGCGTTCTCCTTCTCCACCAGCGCGACCAGCTTCTTGCAGAAGTCGGCCTGCGCATCAGCGGGAAGCGAGGTGATCGCGGGATCGGTGAACTTCAGGCACACCGAGGTGTTGGAGCGGATCGCGGGATCCTTGGCCAGGAAGTCGATCCAAGGCGTCCGCGCCTTCCAGTCGGCGAGCGCCTTGGTGTTGGCGTCGGCGCGCCCGATCAGCGCCTTCAGGCCGCCGATCGACTTCGCCCAGTTCAGCGCATCGAGATAGTCCTCGACGCAAAGCATCGAAGGCGTGTTGATGGTCTCGCCTTCGAAGATGCCCTGGTTGAGCTTGCCGCCCTTGGTGAGGCGGAAGATCTTCGGCAGCGGCCAAGCCGGCTTGTAGGTCTCGAGCCGTTCCACCGCGCGTGGGCTGAGGATCAGCATGCCATGCGCGGCCTCGCCGCCGAGCGCCTTCTGCCAGGAGAAGGTGACGACATCGAGCTTGGCGAAATCGAGCGGCTGCGCGAAGGCGGCCGAGGTCGCGTCGCAAATCGTGAGGCCTTCACGGGTTGCGCTGATCCAGTCGGCGTTCGGCACGCGCACGCCGGAGGTGGTGCCGTTCCAGGTGAAGACGACGTCGGACGCAGGGTCGACCTTGGCGAGATCGGGGATTTCACCGTAAGCCGCGTTCAGCTTGGTGACGTCCTTCAGCTTCAGTTCCTTGACGATGTCGCTGACCCAGCCCTCGCCGAAGGACTCCCAGGCGAGCGTGGTGACGGGCCGCGCACCGAGCAACGACCACAGCGCCATCTCGACCGCGCCGGTGTCCGACGCCGGCACGATGCCGATCTTGTAGTCCGCAGGCACCTCGAGCACTTCGCGCGTCAGTTCGATCGCGAGCTTGAGCTTGGCCTTGCCGACCTTCGCACGATGCGAACGGCCGAGGGCGGCGTCCTTGAGATTGTTGGGGTTCCAGCCGGGGCGCTTGGCGCAGGGGCCGGAGGAGAAATGCGGCACGTTGGGCCGCGAAGCGGGCTTCGCTGCAGTCATAATCTACCCTTCCAGATAGCTGCCTCTCGGTGGGGAGAGGTTTCCCGCCGTCGGAAATAGTGGAAGGGCCCCAAAACGTCAAGGAAGTTCGGACTTTTCCGGGGCAATCGGGGGATCACGGCTGATTGATGGGGCGTCCTCGACCTGCTGCATCGTCTCCTGATCGAGCAAATCTGCCGCGAGAGTCATGATCTTAACTGCCCTGCGCCGGCTCGATACTTTCAAAATGCTCTTATCGCCGGCCTGCACGATGTACTCGTTGCCGACCCGCACGATCGAATAATCCGACATTCCAATCCCCAGTCGCCGCCGCCCCGTGGGAGACGCCCGACATACCGGACTCGTTCCGCCCCGTAAATTCACGGAGACCGGCTTAGTTTATTGGCTGTTAACCGGATAGCGCAGCAGCGGCTACCGCAGGCATTGTCCTGTATGCGGCACAACTTCTTGCGTGCACGTCAAAAGCGGAGCGTCATGCCGACATGGCTGCGCGCGAATCCGAGCCGCTCATAGAAGCGCTGCGCATCGACGCGCGTGTGATGCGTCAGCAACTCAACGAGCATGCAGCCTTGCGCGCGCGCCTCCGCAACCGCCCACTGCACGAGCTGCTCGCCGATACCGCGGCTGCGGCAGTGTGTTGCGACACGGACGTCCTCGAGCAGGCCGCGCGAAGAGCCCTGCGAGCTGATGCCTGGCAGAACCGCAAGCTGCAGGCATCCGACGACGGCGCCCTCCCCGTCGACGGCGACGACGAGCTGCAGGTTCGGATCACGCTCGACCCGCGCAAAGGCATCGTAATAGCTTTGCGGCAGCGGATCCGCGATCCGCTCGCGCGCACTGCCGAGCGGATCGTCCGCCAGCATGCCGACGATGGCGGCGACATCCTCGCGGCGGGCGCGGCGGATCGTGATCGATGAAGCTGCACGCATGGCGTCGTTCACTCGGGATTAGCGCACCGCCGGCAGGCCGAGCACACGCTCGGCATCGGCGATCCAGCGGCGGATCATGGGATAGCGTTCCAGCGCGAGTCCGCCGTCCTCCGCAACGCGCGTATAGGCAAGCAGCGAGACGTCGGCGAGCGAGAACGCATCGCCGACCAGGAATTTCGTGCCGGCAAGATGCCGCTCCAGATGATCGAGCGCCCCATAGCCACGCTTGATGAGGTTCGGATCGATCTCCGACACAGCCTTGCCGAGATACACGGTCTGAAAGCGGCAGACGGCGACATAGGGCTCGTGGCTGTTCTGCTCCCAGAACATCCAGGCATCCATCTGCGCCGCGCGATAGGGATCGCCGGGGATCAGATCGCTGCCGCGCGCGAGGTAGCCGATGATGGCGTTGGATTGCGCGAGCGTGCGGCCGTCATCCAGTTCGACCGTCGGCACCTGGCCCCAACCGTTCAGCTTGAGGAATTCCGCGGTGCGGCTGCCGCCCTTCATGGTGTCGATCTCGACCCATGTGTACGGCAGTGCCAACTTGTCGCACACCCATTTCACCTTCAGGCAATTGCCTGAATTGGCGTCGCCGTGGATTTTCATGTGAGGTCGCTCCGCTTGCGGAGCAACATCCGATCAGCCGCACATTGCAGTGTCAAGCGAGGCGGCGTGCGTCAGAACTTGTAGCCGATGGCGGCGCGCACGCTGTTCTGCGTGACCGACGTGTTCTTGACCGGTGCGAACTTGACGTATTCCCACTCGCCGCGCACGAAGACACAGTTCCACAACATGTATTCCAGGCCGAGACCAGCGGTCCAGCCGGCAACGTAGGCGTCCGTCTTCGCATCTGTCGCGGTTTGCGAAAACTGCGGCAGTGCAAAGGTGGTCGAACTTCCGTCAGCAAAGTTGATCGTTCGGTTCACGGAGCTTGTGACCGTGCGCGAAACATCCATTCGGCCGACTGCGAGGCCGCCGAAGGCGTAGGGCAGGAAGTCACCGGTCGCCCAACCCGCGCGGCCGCGGAATGTCATCTCGTCCTTGAGCTTCAGCGACGCGCTTCCATTCAACGTCACGCCGTCGGCGGCAGTGGCACCGACCGGCAGGACCAGGGTCGGCTGAGCGACTTGAATCGGACCCAGACTTCCGGAGGTCGTTGTCGTCAGGCCGGACCAATAAGTATAGTTTGCTTCGACACCGACCACGACGTCGTCAAACTGATAGTTGCGTCCGACGAATGCTCCAAAGCCCGAGCTTTGCGCATTGACCCGGCCCAGCAGATTGAATTGCGACGTCGGCGCCTGCAGCGTGGTGTTGCGGAAGATGGAATTGGTCAGGGAAGCAACGCTGCCGCCGAAGTCGGTGTTGATCCATGTCTGGCTGACCTGACCGCCGGCATACCAGCCGTCCCAGTTTCTGGTCGGCGCGCTGGAAGCGGGAAGACTGCCGCGAAGGAAATCAGGCATGTCGGCCGCCTGCGCGCCGGTCACCGCCCCGAACATCATCGCCACCAGCAAGAACCTACGCATTGCAACGCTCCATCCCACTCACCGAATGCGCGTTGATCATCGCCTGTTAACCTTAACCAATCGTTGTCGCCGGCAGCTTTCGACCACTCAAGTTCCAGAAGCTCGTGACATGACACGGCAAAGAAAAACGGCGCGGGATGATCCCGCGCCGTTTCAATCGTTAACCGTGAAGGCTCGAAATTAACCCTCAGATCAGCCCTTGCGGATCAGCGGGGGCGGCGGCGGGGGGGGCAGCACGTCGCAGCACGGCAAGGCGAAGCGCACGCCGAGCTTCACATCCTGTGAGGTCATGTCGCGGTACTGGAAGCTCGAGGGACCGGTCGGCGTGCCGTCGAAGAAGTGACCCTGGCCGTGGCCGGCGGTGCCCATGTCGAGGTAGCGATAGGCCAGTTCAACCGTGAAGTTGTTGGTGACCTTGTAGGCGACACCGGCATGCAGCGCCCAGGCGAAGTTGGTCTTGGTGGCGCCGTCGGCGACGAAGGAACTGGTCACGCCGGACCCGGTCGGGAACGTCGCGACGTCGGAGAAGGCCGAGGTCTTGATCACCGCGGCACCGACACCGGCACCGATGAACGGGGTCAAGCAACCCCAGGTGCCGAGATCGGCGTAGATGTTCGCGAGGCCGACCCAGCTCTGGACACCGCCGTGGTAGGTGTCGCCCAAGGAGCTCGGCCCGGGGAACGTGAAGAAGTCGGTGCCGTTGAAGCTCACCTTCGAGCGATACTCACCGGTGATGTCGGCGCGGAACCAGCTGTTGAACTGATAGCCGACGCCGACGCCGAACAGCATGCCGCTGTCGAAGCCGGTGCCGAACTGGTTGAACGTGGTGCCGGCCGGCAGCGTGTCGTAGGCATTGGCGTGCAGCTTGGCCTGGGTGTTGGTCATGCCGATGTCGCCGCGCAGATACCAGCCGCCGAAATCCTGGACCGGCGGAGGAGCATACGCCATCGGGGGCGGCGGCATGATCGGCATGTCGGCAGCGAACGCCGCCGAGGACAACAGGGATGCCGCTCCGGCGGCGATCAGGGTCTTTACGCTACGCATTGGCTTCGTCCTTTTGGCCCAAGTGAGGCGACACGAAAGGCCCCACGTCTGAAACTCACGGGCGGACGATGGCAGCAAATGTTTAAGCGGCACTTAACCCTAATTTTTAAGGTTGATTTTCTCTCACCTTTTGCTGCGGCTGTTGCTTATGGGTCCATAAAGGCGCGCGTGCAGCGGCGAAAGATGGCGATCTCGCCACAGTTGCTAATGAAGCGTTGACGCACGCGCGCGGTATGCAGCGCACGCAAGCGCTGAGCGTTAGCGAATGCTTAATGAAGGGCGGCGCCCTCGCCGCGGACGTTCAGCGAACGGCCTTCGGCATCTTCGGCAGGAACACCGCGAGCAGGCCGATCGCCGGCAGGAATGAGCACAGCTGATAGACAAAGGCGATCGAGGTGTGGTCCGCAAGCTGGCCAAGCACCGCGGCGCCGAGACCGCCGATGCCGAACGCGACGCCGAAGAACACGCCGGAGATCATGCCGAAGCGATGCGGCATCAATTCCTGCGCGAACACGATGATCGCCGACGTCGCCGACGAGATGATCAGGCCGATCACGACCGTCAGCACGGCGCTCGTGAACAGACCCGCATAAGGCAGCGCCAGCGTGAACGGCAGCGCGCCGAGGATCGAGAACCAGATCACGTATTTGCGGCCGAAGCGGTCGCCGAGCGGTCCGCCGATGAACGCGCCCGCGGCGTTCGCCGCCAGGAAGATGAACAGATAGAGTTGCGCCGCCTGCGTCGAGACGCCGAACCGGTCGATGAGATAGAAGATGTAATAGCTCGACAGGCTCGAGACATAGAGCTGCTTGGAGAACAGCAGCGCGACCAGCACGATGAGCGCGGTCATCACGCGCCGCCGATCCGGATGGTCGGGATGCCGCTCGATGGTGACCGCCTTCTTGCCTGCGATCTGCGGCTTGTACCAAACGCCGATGCGCCAGAGGATCACGATGGCGAGGAACGCGATCGAGGAGAACCAGGCGATCGAGGGCTGGCCGAACGGCACCACGATCAGCGCGGCGAGCACCGGTCCCATCGAGGTGCCGAAGCTTCCGCCGAGCTGGAACACCGATTGCGCGAAACCGTAACGCCCGCCGGACGCCAGCCGCGCGATGCGCGAGGATTCCGGGTGGAACACCGCAGAGCCGAGACCGACCAGCGACGCCGCGATCAGGATCATTCCGTAAGAGTGCGCGACGCTGAGCAACAGCAGCCCGAAGAAGGTGAAGCCCATGCCAGTCGCAAGCGAGAACGGCTGCGCTTTCTTGTCGGTGAAATGCCCGACCAGCGGCTGCAGCAGCGACGCCGTGAACTGGAACGCCAGCGTGATCATGCCGATCTGCGCGAAGTCGAGCGCGTAATTGTCCTTCAGGATCGGATAGACCGACGCGATCAGCGACTGCATCGTGTCGTTGAGGAAGTGTGAGAAGCTGATGCCGGCAAGCACGACATAGGCCGGCCCCGCAGCGGCGGCCGCCTTCGCGGCCTGCGCGGCAGTCAACTCCGGCACCGGCACCGGTTCGCCCAGTGCCTGCTCGCTTACGACGGGCTTGTTCAATGCAGCATTCCCGGCAGGATTCGCAAAACTACCTCCGTGTCGTACGACGCGGAGGTGAAACGGACCAGTTGCGCTGGACGATGGCAGCGATGCGCTATGTGGCCGACGCGCGAACTCTCTCGCCGTCATCCTGAGGAGCGGCCTCTTGGGCCGCGTCTCGAAGGATGAATCGGCCACCAGCCGGGCCGTGCACCCTTCGAGACGCGCGCAAGAGCGCGCTCCTCCAGCGACAAAGGCGAAGCCTTTGCGCGGGGATGACGGATCACTGGCTGATGCAGCCGGAAGGGCCTTACGCCGCCGCGGCGTGGCCGAGTGCGCTGACGATGTTGTCGACGACCTCTTCCACCAGGATGCGATCGTCCCCCTCGCCCATCACGCGGATCACCGGCTCGGTGCCGGAGGGGCGGATCAACAAACGGCCATGGCCGTTGAGGCGCTTCTCGCCGTCGGTGATCGCGGACTTGACCTCGGCGTCGTCGAGCGGCTTGCCGCTGCGATAGCGCACGTTCTTCAGGATCTGCGGCAAAGGATCGAACCGCCGGCAGATCTCCGACACCGGGCGGCGCAGCTTCTGCACCACGGCCAGCACCTGCAACGCAGCGACGAAGCCGTCGCCGGTGGTCGAATAGTCCGACATGATGATATGGCCGGACGGCTCGCCGCCGAGATTGTAGCCGCCGCTCAGCATCTGCTCGAGCACATAGCGATCGCCGACCGGGGTGCGGACCATCGAAAGCCCGAGGCCCTGCAGGAAGCGCTCCAGTCCGAGATTGGACATTACGGTCGTGACGATGCCGGGCTTGGCGAGACGCCCCTCTTCCTTCCAGCTCTGCGCGATCACCGCGAGCAGCTGGTCGCCATCGACGATGTGGCCGCGCTCGTCGACCAGGATGACGCGATCGGCGTCGCCATCGAGCGCGATGCCGATGTCGGCGCGCATCTCGCGCACCTTCCGCGACAGCGCTTCCGGCGAGGTCGAGCCGCATTCCTTGTTGATGTTGAAGCCGTCGGGTTCGACCCCGATCGGCACCACGTCGGCGCCGAGCTCCCACAGCGCTTCCGGCACCACCTTGTAGGCGGCGCCATTGGCGCAATCGACCACGACGCGCAGGCCGTCGAGCGAGAGGTCGCGCGGCAGGGTGCGCTTGGCGAATTCGATGTAGCGGTCATGGACGCCGTCGATGCGGCGGGCGCGGCCGAGGCTCGCGCTCTGCGCCAGGCGGCGGTCGAGCGATTCATCGAGCAGCTGCTCGATCTGCTTCTCGACATCGTCGGAGAGCTTGAAGCCCTGCGGGCCGAACAGCTTGATGCCGTTGTCCTCGAAGAGATTATGCGACGCCGAGATCATGACGCCGAGATCGGCGCGCATCGACTTGGTCAGCATCGCGATCGCCGGCGTCGGCATCGGGCCGACCAGCAGCACGTCCATGCCGACCGAGGTGAAGCCCGCGACCATGGCGTATTCGATCATGTAGCCGGACAGCCGCGTGTCCTTGCCGATCACGACGCGATGGCGATGGTCGCCACGCTGAAACACCAACCCTGCGGCCTGCCCCACCTTGAGCGCGAGCTCCGGCGTGATCAGCCCATTGGCGCGGCCCCGAATTCCATCGGTCCCGAAATATTTGCGGCTCATGATACCCCCAACACGGACCTCTCGAACCACCCGGCGAGAGAGTCCTGAACGCCTACCAGTGTAGCGTGCATCGGCCTTATAGACTGCCAGGCGCTAAAATGACTTCAAAAAATATGATGAATCATTACCGCGGCCGAACCGCGTTTTTCGGCATTAACGCGCTGAAAAATATAACATTATCGCCCTTCAGGCAATCCCCGGGAACGACTGCTGTCCCCTACCTCTTACCGCCTCGTTTGACGTGCTGGTCGCCCTTGCTGGGGGCCGGCTGGGTGACATTGACCGGGTCGGAACCGGGAAACGTCTCCTCCAGGCCCTCTTCCAGGGCCTCGTCGAGCCGGCGCTTTTCGGCGTTGTCGTCTGGCTTCGGCTTGGAGCCTGATTGCGTCATCGTGCTCTCCTGTCCGTCTTCAGATTTGGCGGGCCTTCCAACCATGCTAGATGACGGCAAGACCGAACACCCGCAAGACGTCTGCATCTAACTTGCGACCGAGAAGAAGGGCCGGGAACGTCCATGAAGCACATTACCTGCATCGAAGATCTGCGCCAGCTGCACAAGCGCAGGGTGCCGAAGGCGTTTTTCGATTATGCGGACCGCGGCTCCTACACCGAGGATACGCTGCGCGCCAACTCCGAAGACCTGCAGCAGATCAAGTTCCGCCAGCGCATCCTGGTCGATGTGTCCAAGCGCAGCCTGGCGACCACGATCCTGGGTGAACCCTCGGCGATGCCGCTGATCCTGGCGCCGGTCGGCCTGCTCGGCATGCAGCATGGCGACGGCGAGATCCACGCCTGCCGCGCGGCGCAAGCGGCCGGCATCCCGTTCACCCAGAGCACGATGTCGATCTGCTCGATCGAGGATATCGCGGCCAGCGTCGACAAGCCGTTCTGGTTCCAGCTCTACGTCATGAAGGACCGCGGCTTCATCAAGTCGCTGATCGAGCGCGCGATCGCGGCGAAATGCTCGGCATTGGTGTTGACCGTCGACCTGCAGGTGATCGGCCAGCGCCACCAGGACATCAAGAACGGCATGACCGTGCCGCCGGAATGGTCGCTGTCGAAGCTGATCGACTTCGCGACCAAGCCCGCCTGGGTGTCGGGCGTGCTGCAAGGCAAGCGCCGCACTTTCGGCAACATCGCAGGCCACGTCAAAGGCATGGACGACATCGTCAAGCTCTCGGAATGGACCGCATCGCAGTTCGACACCACGTTGAACTGGAAGGACATCGACTGGATCCGCAGCATCTGGCCGGGCAAGCTGATCCTTAAAGGGATTCTTGATGTCGAGGACGCCGACCTCGCCGCCAAGACCGGCGCGCAGGCAATCGTGGTGTCCAACCATGGCGGCCGCCAGCTCGACGGCGCGCCGTCCTCGATCGAGGTGCTGCCAGAGATCGTCGACGAGGTCGGCTCGAAGCTCGAGATCATGTTCGACGGCGGCATCCGCACCGGCATGGACATCATGCGCGCGCTCGCGCTCGGCGCGAAGTCCTGCATGATCGGCCGCGCCTACGCCTACGGCCTCGGCGCCGGCGGCGAGGCCGGCGTCGCCAAGGCGCTCGACATCCTGGGCAAGGAGCTCACCACCACGATGGGGCTGTGCGGCGTCAACACCATCGCCGAGATCGACGACAAGGTGCTGGCGGTTTAGGGCGCAGCCACGTACTCCCACGTCGTCCCGGGCAAGCGAAGCGCGACCTATCGTAGCCCGTCATTCCGGGATGGTCCGAAGGACCAGACCCGGAATCTCGAGATCCCCCGATGCGCAATTGCGCATCTGAGGTTCGATGCTTCGCGTCGCCCCGGGATGACGCTTCGCGTCACATCGGCGGCGCGATGCCGTCGCGGCCGACATTGACGCGGTTGGCTTCCAGCGTGCCGTCGTCCTTCTTCACCGCGCCGAAGATGATGATCTTGGCGCCCGGCTTCAGCTCCGACTTGTCGCCGGAGACGAAGGTGACGACCGGGGTGTCCGGCGGCACCACCACCTTCTTCTCACCGTCCTTGTACTTCACCAGGATGTTCTGGCCGTCGGTGCCCTTCACGGTCTCGGCGACGGTGGCGTTGGTCATGGTCGAGTTGGCGCGCAGGTCCCAGGGTCGGAATCCTTCGGCGGCGCCGCGCTGGTTTTCCGGGAAGATGTGAACCGCGATCGCCTTCTGGGTTCCGTCCGGCTCGGGCATCGCGGTGACGCCGATATAGGAACCGGCCTTGATCTCAGACAGATCGGTCTTGGCGACGCCGAACACCGCGACGTTGTCGGTGGTGCGCACCTTCATGTCGGCGCCGTCGCGCGACTTGATCGACAGCATCGCGCCGTCGACGGCCTCGATGGTGCCGCGGATGCGGACCATCGGCGGCTGCTGGGCGGATGCGGCCGAAGTGAAGGCAACGATAAGCAATGCGGCGAACAGCGTCGATTTCGGCATGGTGTTCCTCATGGGTTTGGCTGGCGAATCAGGGAACACCGGGGAGTTGCAGGTATTCCGTGCGGCTACCTCCCCTTCGCGGGAAAGTGGCGCGCACGACAACTACGGGCCGGATGAGGATGCCGTTACTGCGGTAACGGACAGGTGATATGCTTGAGCGCTCCACGGCCCGTGGCCCGAATAGTCTTCGTCGTCCCGGGCAAGCGAAGCGCGAGCCGGGACCCATAACCACGACCCTGCGAGATTCGGCACGCTGTGGCCCCGGCTCTTCTCAACAATTATGAACGGTGGTTATGGGTCCCGGCTCCCGTGCGCAATTGCGCACTAGGCCGGGACGATACGTTGAGAGGCCGCCGTTCGCCTCACATCGGCGGCGTGAGCCCGTCGCGGCCGACGCTGACACGGTCGGTCTCAAACGAGCCGTCGGGCAGCTTCTTCATGAAGGCGATGACCTTGGCGCCGGTCTTGAGGTCCGCCTTGTCGCCGGGAACATAGGTCACGACAGGCGTGTCGGGCGTGACCTGCACCTTCTTCTCGCCGTCCTTGTACTTGACCAGCAATGTATGACCGTCATTGCCGACGACGGATTCCGCGACGGTGGCGTTGGTCATGCTGCTGTTCGGCTTCAGATCATACGGCCGAGAACCTTCGCCGGTGCCGCGCATGTTTTCGGGGAAGACATGCACCTCGACCGCTTTCGGCGCGCCGTCGGGCCCCGGCACCGTGGTCGTACCGATGAAGGAACCGACCTTGATGTCGGCCAGGCCGATCTTGGTGAGGCCGAGCACCACCATATTGCCCGCCATGTGCAGCTTGACGTCCTGGCCGCTGCGCGACTTCACCGCGAGCGTATCGCCATCGACGCTCTCGACGGTTCCACGCACGCGCGTCGGCGTCGGCGGCTGCTGCGCAAGCGCGTAGAGCGTGGATGCCGTCACCATCGCAAGCGCAATGAACGGACGAATGAAATGGGAACGGCTGGCAGTCATGGGGATCTCCGGGAGGGAACGCGGGGGACTAACACGAGACCCCGTTCCGGAGACGCTATTCCAGGCCTCAAGTCTTTGTGAGATCGGCCTCGACAAGCGCACGCAATTCCGCCGTGACCTGCGGGCGCTGGCCGAACCACAGCTCGAAACCGCGCACCGCCTGGTGCAGCAGCATGCCGAGCCCGTCGGCGGTCTTCAGGCCACGCGCCTCGGCTGCGGCGAGCAGCGGCGTCACCAGCGGCACATAGACAATATCGGAAACAACCGCATTTTGCGGCAGCAACCGCACATCGACCTCGAGCGCGGGCTGGCCATGCTGGCCGAGCGACGTGGCGTTCACCAGCAGCCCTGCGCGCGGCAGCAGCTCGCCGACCGTGCCCCACGTCGCGGGATGAACGCGTGCGCCGAACTGGTCGGCCAGCGCACGGGCTCGGTCGATGGTGCGGTTGACCACATGCACGCGCGCAATCCCGCGCTCGATCAGGCCGAACACCACCGCGCGCGCCGCGCCGCCGGCCCCTAACACCAGCGCATCTTCGGTCTTGTCCCAGCCGGGTGCGCAGGCGTCGAGATTGTTGATGAAGCCTTCGACATCGGTGTTGGTCGAACGCAACTCGCCATCGGCAAACCACAAGGTGTTGGCGGCGCCGACGGCGCGGGCGCGCGCATCCGGCGTCGACAGCGCCAGCGCGTGCTCCTTGTGCGGAATGGTGACGTTGGCCCCGACGAAGCCGCGCAGCGACAGGCGGAACAGGAAATCCTTGAAATCCTCCGGCGGCACCGCCTCGATCACGTAACCACCCTCGATGCCGAGCGTGCGCAGCCAGTAATGATGGATCAGTGGCGAGCGGGAATGCGCCGCCGGCCAGCCGATCAGGCACGCGGCGCGGGTTTTGCCTTGAGCGCTGCCTTGGGTGTTACCGTGAGTGTCGCCTTGGGATGTCATGGCCGTGACATTGGCCAAGGCAGGCGCGCTGTCAATCCGTCCGCTTCGCGGTTGCGGCAACCAGCGCGCTAAGGGCGAACGCGGTGGCCGCGGCAAACCAGATCGCACCGAGATTGATCCAGCGGTAGGCCAATGCGCCGCCGAGCGCGCCCGCAACCAGCGCCGCCCACAGCAATACGTTGGGCAGCCAGGCCCAGGGCGCACCACCGGTCAGCGCGGCGGCGATCAGCTGCCCCGCCTTGACCAGCGCGCCCGTGACATAGGTCAGCCCAAGCCCGGCCCCGCCTTCGAGCTGGAACACGGCGTTCTCGAGCCCCATCGCCAGCACGATGGCGGCGACCGCCGCATTCGGCAGGCCATACCCATAGGCCAAGGCCGCCGATGTCAGCAGCAGTGCCTCGACCAGCAGGATCAGCGGCTGGCGATGCGCGATGCGGCTGAGCACGACCAGGCTGCCGGCCGCAGCACCGGCGACGAACAGCACGATCAGCTCCAGCGCTTCCAGGGCATGCTGCCAGTGCCCCTCAGCCAAGGTCACGCCGAGACGCGTCGAGTTGCCGCTCATGAAGGAGACGAACAGCCCGCCGAGATGCAGATAGCCGATGCCATCGACATAGCCGGCCAGCGCGCTGAGCGCACAGGCCAGCGCCAGGTTGCGGCGGGATTCAAGCATGATGTCGTTGCGCCCCCATCAGGGACGCAGGCTAGCGGCCTCAGGCCATCCTGCCAACGATCACGCCTACGCGCGGCGTGATCGTTGCAGCAGTTTCACGCCGCGTCGCGATGCGCGGCGATGATCTGGTCGGCGGCGCGGCCGGTCACTTCGGCCATGCGATCGAACTGGCGGGTGAAGGTGCCAGCGCCGGCGGTGGCGGAGCGCAGCTCGACGATGAGGTCGCCGATCTCGGATTCCGGCATCGTGGCGCGGACGCAGTCCCAGCCGCTCCAGCCCTCGCGGGTGTCGAAGCCGAGGATCTGGCCGCGCCGCGCCGACAGGATCGCGTTGACCTTGGCGGTCGCCTCGGTCGGGCAGACGATCTCCACCATATGGATCGGCTCCAGCAGCACCGGCTGGCACTGCGGCAGCGCCTCGCTGACGCCGGCCCGCGCCGCGGTACGGAACGCCAGGTCGGAGGAGTCGACGCTGTGATAGGAGCCGTCGGTCAGCGTGACGTCGACATCGATCACGGGAAAGCCGAGTGGCCCTCGGACCAGTGCGTCGACCACGCCCTCCTCCACCGCGCCGATATAGTTGCGCGGCACTGCGCCGCCGACCACCTTCTCGTGGAATTCGAAGCCAGATCCGCGCGGCTTCGGCTTGATGTCGAGCACGACGTCGCCGAACTGACCGTGGCCGCCGGACTGCTTCTTGTGCCGTCCGCGCTGGGTGACCGCCTTGCGGATGGTCTCCTGATAGCCGATCGCCGGCGGATGCGATTTGACGTTGACGCCGTAGCGGTCCTTCAGCCGCTCCTGCGCGACGCGCAGATGCATCTCGCCCTGCCCCCACAGCACGGTGTCGTGGGTGCGCGGGTTCTGGATCATCGTCAGCGACGGATCCTCCTCGTTCAGCCGCAGTAGCGCCTGGCCGAGCTTGACGTCGTCCTTGCGGTCGGTCGCGGCGATCGAGATCGACAGCACCGCCGCGACGGGCTCGACCTTGACCAGCGAGGCCGGAGCCGTCTTGCCGCTCGACACCGTATCGCCGGTCTTGATCGCATCGAGCTTGCCGAGCGCGACCGCGTCGCCGGCCTCCGCCTGCGGCCGCTTGCTGTCATGCGTGCCCGAGACCGCGAGGATGCCGGAGACGCGTCCGCTCTCGCCGGTTGAGGATTGCAGCGTCGCGCCGTCGTCGAGCCGGCCTGCGAGCATGCGCGCCAGCGACAGCTTGCCGCCGTGCTGCAGATGCACGGTCTTGAACACATAGGCCAGCGCATCCTTCTGGTCCTTGATGCCGAGCCGCGCGGCAGTCTCAGTGACGCCGGGCGCCTCGTGGCGCAGCGCCTTCAAAAGGCGGAGCACGCCGTTCTCGCGGCTCGCCGCACCCAGCAGCACCGGACAGATCAGCCCATCGCGCAGTTCGCGCGCGAGATCGTCGAACACCGCATCGCGCGGCGGCTGGATATCCTCCAGCAACTGCTCCATCAGCGCATCGTCGTGATCGGCGAGCTTCTCCAGCATCGAGAAGCGCGCTTCCTTCTCGCGATCGAGATTGCCGCCCTCGAGCGCCATCACCTCCGACGGCTTGTGCTCGCGATAGACGAAGGCGCGCTCCAGCGCGAGATCGACGAAGCCTTCGATCAGATCGCCATTCCAGATCGGGATCTGGCGCAGCACCAGCGGTACGCGCGACGCCGGCTGCAGCGTCGCAAGCGTCTCGCGGACGCGCTTGTTGGCGCGGTCGATCTTGTTCAGGAACAGGAAACGGGGAATCCCGAGCTCCTCGAGCTCGCGCAGGATGATCTGCAACTGCGGCAGCTTCTTCTCGTCAGCCTCGCAGACCACGACCGCGGCATCGACCGCCGGCAACGCGGCACGCATGTCGTGCGCGAACTCGATCGAGCCGGGGCAATCGATAAAGGTGTAGCTGTCCCCCATAAAGGTGGTGGTCGCGGCGGTCAGGCCTACGCCCATCTTGTGTTGACGTGCCTCGGGGCTGGCATCGCCGACGGAGGTTCCGGCATCGACGCTGCCGGCTGACTTGATGGCGCCTGTGCGCGCCAGGATCGCTTCCAGAAGTGTGGTTTTACCGCTTTGGAAAGGGCCCACCAATGCGATGCACCGTGGACCTCGGGGACTTCTGACGTCTTGTCCCATTGCCGCCTCCTCGTGTTGGAGCTCGGCCCATGATTGGGTCGGCGACCGTTTATGCTCTGCCTGCGTTTGACATTTGGCAAGCGGGAAAACGTCGCTGCGGTGCGGCGTCGCGGGAGTTTGCGATGGCGGAGTTGCGCGCCGTGGTTCGCCGAACGAAAGCGTCCGAAGCGTCAGTTCCTTAACGGCGTGATCTCGCGCCAGCGCTGCACGATGTCGAGCAGGCGCTGCACGGCAGGCGACACATCTTCCTCGCGCCACGCAATCGTGAGCGGAGCCGTCACAACAGGCGCGGCAAACGAAACGTACGCCACGCCGCGACCGGTCTGCGCGCGCGCCGCGGCTTCAGGCACGAGCGACACGCCGACACCGGCGGCGACCAGGCCGATCGCGGTTTGCAGATGCAGAACTTCCTGCGCGAGCCGCGGCGTGAAGCCGGCGGCCTGGCATGCCGCGACGATCAGGCCGGTGACCGAAGGCTCCGGCTGCGCCGGATACAGCACGAAGGCATCGTCGGACAGTTCGGCGAGCGCAATGTCGCCGCGCGCCGCGAGGGGATGCGCGCGCGGCAGCGCCGCGACATAGGGCTCATCGAGGATCAGGCGCTGCGCGAGACCCACTTCGGGCAACAGCGCCGGGCGTGCGAAGCCGAGATCGATCCGGCGCCGCCGCAATGCCTCGGCAATCTCCGCCGCCAGCATCTCGTCGAGCACGAGCTCGACATCGGGACAGGCATCGCGATAGGCGCCGACGATATCGGGCAGGCCGGCAAACATCGCGGAGCCGACGAATCCGATTGCGAGCTTGCCGGCCTGGCCGCGGCCGACACGCCGCGTGTCGGCAACTGCGCTCTCGAAATTTGCGAGCAGCACGCGTGCGCGCGCCAGAAGCAGCTCGCCGGCCTCGGTAAGCCTGATCGGACGGCTATTCCGCTGCAGCAGCGTGACGCCGAGCTCGTCCTCGAGCTGACGGATCTGCTGGCTGAGCGGCGGCTGCGCGATGTGCAGCCGCTCGGCCGCACGCGTGAAATTCAATTCCTCGCCGAGCGCCACGAAATATCTGAGGTGTCGCAATTCCATGCCGGCGATATAGCACGCCGGCCGGGGCTTGCAGCCATACGCAATAGCTCTGCTAGCGTATCGAACGAGTATTGGACCGGACGCGCGAACGCGGACAGCCTGCGGCAAACCACAGGAGGTCGCCATGACGGCACTGGAAAAAGCCTTCGCGGATGCAGCCGCGGCCGGCATCACGCAGCAGAAGATCGAGATCGGCGGCCTGTCCGTCAACGTCGCGCGCTTCGGCAAAGGCCCGCCGCTGCTGCTGCTTCACGGCTGGCCGGAATTCTGGCTGGTGTGGCGTCCGCTGATGCTGCGGCTCGGCGACAGTTTTGAGCTGATCGCGCCGGACCTGCGCGGCTGCGGCGACACCGGCAAGCCAGCGCCGGGACCTGACTCGTCCGCCACTGCGGATCGGCATGCGCTGGATATGTTCGCGCTCATGGACGCGCTCGGTCATATCAGCTTCGGCGTGATCGGCGGCGATCTCGGCGCCTATGTCATGCAGGCGATGTCGCATCGTCAGCCGCGGCGGCTGCGAGGGACGCTCTATCTCTGCACGCCGTATCCGGGCCTCGGCCAGCGCTACGGCCAGCCCGGCCACCTGATCGAGGTCTGGTATCAATACTTCCAGCAGCTGCCATGGGCTGCGCAACTGGTCGGAAGCTCGCGCGAGTCCTGCCGGCTCTACTTCCGCCATTTCCTCGACCATTGGTCGGGCGACGATCCCGCCGTGTTCGGCGACCTGTTAGAGGCCTATGTCGATAACTTCATGAAGCCGGGCAACATCCAGGGCGGCTTCGACTGGTATCTCTCGTCGGCGCCCAATCGCCGGCTCTGGCTGGAAGGCAGACTGCGGGCGCAGCCGCGCATCGAAATCCCCTCGCGCTTTCTCTGGGGCCGCCGTGATCCGCTGATCGCGCCGGAATGGTCGGACAGGCTGGGGGACTACTGGCGCGAACCTTCGATCAGGTTCGTCGACACCGGGCATTATGTTCACGCCGAGGCGCCCGGGATCGTTGCCGAAGAAGCCCGCGGCTTCTTCGGCGGATTGCGGACCGGTGCACGCGCGCTTTAACGGCCCGGACGCAGCTCCAGGCTCTCAAGGCCGGCGGCGATGTTGACGCCGACCTGGCCCTGCACGCTGAGCGGCTGCAGGGCGATCGTGTTGTCGGAGCCGCCGACCAGCACGTTGCCGCCGACGCCGACGCCGAGCGTCGCGCTGCCCTGCGCGCCGGCGTAATTGCCCGAGAGCGCACCCGGCCCGAGCCGCTCCACCGGTGCGTAGACGCCCCAGGCCAGCGCCGATTCCTGGGTGATGCCGAGATCGATGCCGACCTTCTGGATCGTCGCGATGTAGCGATCCTCAGGCAGGCCGTTGGCGCGCAGCACGCAACCGAGATGGGTCACGGAGCCGACGATGAAGCCGACACTCGCGCCGCCGCGGCATTCCAGGACGCCGACCTGAACGCGCTGGCTCTCGGCTGTTGGGCGTTGACGCCAACGATTGCGGACAGCGTGGCGATGGCGGCACCGGCAAGGAGAGTGAAGCGACGCATGATGGGGAGTCTCCGGCTGAGGGGCATGACGCGAGCAGAGAACAGAACGGCGCCGTGTCTGCGGCGCCCTGCGCATCCTATGCCATAACATCGAATGTGCAGCCAGAATTTGCGGTGCTCGGCCACCAATTGTTGCAGGATGTGGCGGCATTGCTATGCCGCGCGCGCGGCAGAAGCTGTCACGCAACAGACAACAAGCGACGGGCCGCAAAAAAAGAGGCCCGCTTTCGCGGGCCTCTTTGATCGAACACCGACCAGCTTAGTGGTGGTGATGATGACGGTGGTGACGATGATGACGGCGCGGACCCGCGGTGCGGACCGGCTCGAGATCGATCCCGGCGATGCCGGCCGCAACGTTGAGGCCGGTCTGGCCCTGAACGCTAATCGGCTGCAGCGCGTAGGCGTTGTTCGGGCCGCCGAACAGGAAGTTACCGCCGGCACCGAGGCCGACCGAAGCGTTGACGCCGACGCCGCCGTAGCTGCCGGCGAGCGCACCGCGCGGAACCACCGTGGTCGGCGCGCTCACGGCCCAAGCGAGCTGGGTCGTCGCGGTGACGCCGAGGTCGACGCCGATCCGCTTCACGGTCGCAACATAAGGCTCGGGACGGCGGCCGCCGCTCTGGAACACGCACTCGAGGCGGGCAACAGAGCCGACGACGAAGCCGACGTTCTCGCCGCCCTGGCATTGCAGAACCCCGGCCTGAACCTGCTGGGGTGCCGCGTTGGCGGTGGCGAACGGCGCCAGCAACGCAAGCGCTGCAAGGGTGAGAGTCGAAAGTCGCATTATCTGTCTCCGCAAGGTGAACTGAACTGAATTTGTGCGGCGGACAGAATGCAAGGGTCGTGTCCAAAACAAGGCAGTTCGCAAAGAGGCCGTAAAAACTTCCAGCGTGTGGCATCGATGTTCATACACACACGCGTGAGATGAGCGCGATGTGATTTGACTCACCAATTTTACCGCCGCGCGATCTCAGCGCATAAAAGGAAACGCTCCCGCACCAAGTGCGGGAGCGTTTTTGGTTTCTTAGTTCAGAACGAATTACCGCAGATTACCGCAGAAGCGCTGGATGCGCTTGCAGGCATCCTCGAGATCCGAGGTCTTGGTCGCGTAGGAGATGCGGAACGCCGGTCCGAGACCGAACGCCGACCCCTGCACGACCGCGACGCCTTCGCTCTCGAGCAGCTCGGTGACGAACGCTTCGTCGTTGTCGATCACCTTGCCCGACGGCGCCTTCTTGCCGATCGTGCCGGCGCAGGACGGATAGACGTAGAACGCGCCTTCCGGCCGCGGGCATTCGATGCCGTTCGCCTGGTTGAGCATCGACACCACGAGGTCGCGGCGTTCCTTGAACACCTTGTTGTTCGCGGCGATGAAGTCCTGCGGACCGTTGAGCGCCTCGACCGAGGCCCACTGCGCGATCGACGACGGGTTCGAGGTCGACTGCGACTGGATCGTCGCCATCGCCTTGATCAGCTGCGCCGGGCCACCAGCATAGCCGATGCGCCAGCCGGTCATGCAGTAGGCCTTCGACACGCCGTTCACGGTCAGCGTGCGCTCGTAGAGGCTCGGCTCGACCTGCGCCGCGGTGGTGAAGACGAAGTCGTCATAGACGAGATGCTCGTACATGTCGTCGGTCATCACCCAGACATGCGGATGCTTGACCAGCACGTCGGTGATCGCCTTGAGCTCGCTCCTGGTATAGGCCGAGCCGGTCGGGTTCGACGGCGAGCACAGGATCACCCACTTGGTCTTCGGCGTGATCGCCTTCTCGAGATCTTCCGGGCGCAGCTTGAAGCCGGTCGAGGCCGGGCAAACCACCGGCACCGACTCGCCGCCGGCGAGCGCGACCATCTCGGGATAGCTGACCCAGTACGGCGCCGGGATGATCACCTCGTCGCCGGGATTGATAGTCGCCATCAGCGCATTATAGAGCACCTGCTTGCCGCCGGTGCCGACGATGATCTGGTTCGGCTTGTAGGTCAGGCCGTTCTCGCGCGAGAACTTGTTGATGATGGCTTCCTTGAGCTCCGGAATGCCGCCGACATCGGTGTACTTGGTCTTGCCGGCCTCGATCGCGTGGATCGCAGCCAGCTTGATGTTGGCGGGCGTGTCGAAGTCAGGCTCGCCGGCGCCGAGGCCGATGACGTTGCGGCCCGCGGCTTTCAGCGCGCGTGCTTTGTCCGTGACCGCGATCGTCGCGGACGGCTTCACACGGTCGAGCGCAGCGGACAGGAAGGCCATTATCATCTCCTGGCAAACGTCGTGAGCCGTTGGGCCACGACTTGATTTGAATGGGATCGCGGCACCCTAGGCCTGTCGCCGCTGCATCGCAAGAAGCTTGGCGACAAAGCACGAAAACTTTCCGGCATGGCTCGCAACATGCGCAATTTTCCGCAAGTTCCGGCCCCAAATGACTCATATCCGGCAAGCACCGCTGTGGCCGCTCCAGCCTTGCCGGCGAGGCCTGCGGTCGCGTGCGCCAGCGCGAATTGCTCCGAGTACAATTGCCGCGCGGCCCATGCCTGATGGTGCCGACGGCGGGCGGTCCGTTATAGCCACCGGTGGGCATATCGCCCGATCGGGATGGCGCGTTAACGTTTGTAAATTGCCGCGGGCCGGCCACGGTATCGACCTCGACTTCGATGGCACTGACCGACACCGTGCACAGCTTCGCGCGGCCGTGATCCGAGTTGTTCTGCCGTGTTGATGGAATCGTTCTGCACGCG
Source organism: Bradyrhizobium sp. USDA 3240 (assembly GCF_054063295.1). Classification (NCBI taxonomy): domain Bacteria; kingdom Pseudomonadati; phylum Pseudomonadota; class Alphaproteobacteria; order Hyphomicrobiales; family Nitrobacteraceae; genus Bradyrhizobium; species Bradyrhizobium sp. USDA 3240. The sequence continues at coordinate 6,093,214 of NZ_JBSSGD010000002.1, read as the reverse complement.
TGCAGTGCGGTAGACGTTTCGACTTTTTCCACGTTCCAGGGCTTGCGACGCACCCCTGTCGGCATCATTGTTTAGCGGCGTTGCGGTGTGACAGGCCGCGCAACTTCCAAGCGTACCGTCTCAGACCAAGTGAACCTGACGCACCGAGTGAACCACGACGCAATGTACAAGCTCTATTCGATGCAGCGCTCCGGCAACAGCTACAAGGTCCGGCTGGCGCTTGCGGTGCTGAACACGCCATACGAGGCGATCGAGATCGACATCCTGCGCGGCGAGAGCCGCACCCCGGACTTCCTGGCCAAGAATCCGAGCGGCCAAGTGCCGTTGCTCGAGGTCGCCGACGGCCGCCATCTCGCCGAGTCCAACGCCATCCTCTGGTATGTCGCGATCGGCACGCCGCTGGCGCCGGAGTCGCGGATCGAGCGCGCCGAGGCGCTGCAATGGATGTTCTTCGAGCAGCACGCGCTGGAGCCGAATATCGGCGCCGCCTATTTCTGGCTGTCGCTGGTCAAGGGCGGGCGCGACCTGCAGACGCACGCGCTGGAGGACTGGATGGAGCGCGGCTATGCGGCGCTGCAGGTGATGGAAAATCACCTCAAGGGGCACGCCTTTTTCGCGGCCGAGCAGTTCACGGTCGCCGACATTGCTCTCTACGGCTACACCCACGTCGCCGACCGCTGCGACTTCGACCTGGCGACCTTCCCGTCGATCCGCGCCTGGCTGAAACGGGTCGAGCAGACCCCCGGATTTGTCTCGATGGATTGGCAGCCTGGTGCCGGGGCCGAGCCCCAGGCACGCCTTGTGGCAGGCGTTTGAACAACGGATCTGAATTCCGGGAATAGCGGGGAAACTGCCCAAATAACGGGCAAAACCCTCGTCGAGACCGCATTTTCGCCGTTTTCGAGGGGCCTCGCCGCCGCAATGTTGCCGGTGACGCTGGGCAGATTCGCTCGGATGTCGCGAGTGATTCGCTCGCGGCCTGAGGGATTTCGACCATGAAACGGTGGTCCGGCACGGCAGGCTTCCATGGCCGCCCTGCCCCAGTGGCATCATCCCGCCTGACGAACGCGATCGCCGCGTCGCTCGCGCTTGGCGCACTGACGCTGTGCCTGGTCGTCGCCGTGACGGTGCTGGCGAGCAACATCGGCATGGCGACATCGATCCCGGCGTAACCCAGCGATTTCCTTTTGGCACCTGATCCGCGGCAAGGCGCGGGAGAGACAGCGGCGCGACATGATGAAGACCCCCGTGGGACTTGTGACTGTGACGCTGTCGGCGGCGATCCTGCTTGCGGCTTCACTCCTGATCGTGACCGGTACGCAGGGCGAGGACCGCGCGCACCCGGCGCACGTCACGACGCCTGCCGCCAAACCGGCCCCGCACCGCTAAAGCGTTTTCGAGCGAAGTGGACACCGGTTCGCGTGAAGAAAACGCGTCAAAATAGATTCTAGCGCAAGCGCGCTAGCTCCATTTGTGGAAGATGAAGAACGCGCCGGCGGCGATGAAGGCAAACCCGAGCGCGTGATTCCAGCCCAGCGGCTCCTTCAGATACAACACCGAGAAGCCGGCGAACACGACCAGCGTGATCACCTCCTGCATGGTCTTGAGCTGCGCCGCACTGTAGACCTCGCTGCCCCAGCGATTGGCCGGCACCGCCAGCCAGTACTCGAAGAAGGCGATGCCCCAGCTCACCATGATGACAAGGGGGAGCGAATGATCCTTGTACTTGAGATGGCCGTACCAGGCGAAGGTCATGAAGACGTTCGAGGCAAACAGCATCAGGATCGGCAGCAGCGAAGGCGAAATGGCGGGCATCGATGTCCTCTTACAAGCACGGCACGCGGTAACCCGCAGGCCCGGAACCGGGTTCCATCCCGATCTGCATATCATTTGATTTGAAAGCAGCGAAAGCTGGTTCGGCCCCTGCAAGGCCCGCTTAACGGTCGGGGCGGAAATCCCGGCGCCGTTGCGGAGCTGTCGTCAAACTACTGCCTTATCGTTCGTTTGACAGATGGCGAGAACGCGCATGCGGTTTGATTGGCGTGCAATTTCAGGTCCGGCCCTGACGGCGATCACGGCGCTCGCCGCCTTCCTGATCGATCGCCTCCTTGTCCACGTCCCCAATCCCGCGCCGCTGTTCGTCTGCATCGTGGCGCTCGCCAGCTCGATCAGCGGCATCGCCTCGGGGCTCGTCTCCGCCGCGATCGCGGTGGCCGCCTCGGCGCTGTTCTTTCTCGATCATCGCGCGCTGCCCGGCTACGACGCCGCCGACGTCGCGCGGATGCTGATGCTGGCCGCGACCGCGGCCGGCACCGCCCTGATCACCGGAATGCTGCGGCAGAAATGGATCGACGCCTTCGCCGCGGACCAGCAGCATCACGCCACCTCGGCGCGGCTCGCCGCCGCGCTCGACCAGGTCGACATCGGCATCGTGCTGCTCGACGCCGACACCCGCGCCGAATTCATCAACCGCGCCTTCCGCGAATATTTCGCGCTCTCCGATGCGCAGGCCGACAGCAAGCCGCCGTTCGTCGCGCTGATGTATCATGGCCGCGATACCGGCGCCTACGAATTGCCGGAAGACGAGCTGAGCGCGTTCATCGCCGAGCGCATCGCGATGATGCGCTCGGGCGATTCCACGCCGATCAACCTCAATCTCGCCGACGGCCAGGTGCTGCGCTTCAGCTGCACGGCGCTGCCCGACGGCGGCCGCATGCTGAGCTATACCCCGGTGACCGACCTCGTGCGGCACACCGACGATCCGGCGAAGGCCGACGAATATCGCGCGCAGCGCGCCGGGCGCGAACGCCATCTGGCGCGGCTGCTGCGCGCCGCCGAGTGAGGCGCGACCACGTCGGCAATTGATCCCACGCGAGAGCGACGCTAGAACCGTCGCGAGCGATGCGCAGACATCGTGCAACGCGGGATCATCCAAGGTTCGTTCATGTCCGACGACGTCACCATCCGCTTCGTCACGCGCGACGATTACGCCCAATGGCTTCCGCTATGGGACGGCTACAACGCCTTCTATGAACGTTCAGGACCGACCGCGCTCGCGCCCGAGATCACCGCGATGACGTGGCAGCGCTTCTTCGACGCCTACGAGCCGATGCATGCGCTGGTCGCCGACGCCGGCGGCACGCTGCTCGGGCTGACGCACTATCTGTTTCACCGCTCGACCACGGCGATCGCGCCAACGTGCTATCTGCAGGATCTCTTCACGAGTGAGGCCGCGCGCGGCAAGGGCGTCGGCCGCGCCTTGATCAACGGCGTCTACGCACAGGCGAAACTCGTTGGATCGCCGCGCGTCTACTGGCAGACGCATGAGACCAATCGCGCCGCGATGCAGCTATATGACAAGGTCGCGGACAAGCCCGGCTTCGTCATCTATCGCAAGATCATCTGAGCGCGCCTGCGCGGCCTGTGGATGGCATGGAGATGTCACCGGCGCGTTACAAAGCCCGGCTAGGCTTCCGCGTGCGTAAGATCAGGCCCCCCGTCTCAGATCTCGCGCCCCGAGCGGTCCCCGTCAGTCGCCGCGTCTGACCGGGACCGCTTTTTTTCGACATTGCCATGCGTGATAGGTGCCATGCGCGATCGGCGGTAGGGCCGCACCTTGCCGCCCTTCGGCATGCTTGTCACAATGCGCTGCATCCCTCGCCTATCCCACAGGATTGTCTCATGGAAATTCGTAATCTCGGCAGCTCCGGCCTGCGCGTGTCCGCGGTCGGCATCGGCTGCAACAATTTCGGCCAGCGCACCGATCTGGAAACCTCGCGCAAGGTGATCCACAAGGCGATCGATCTCGGCATCACCCTGTTCGACACCGCCGACATCTATGCGGGGATGGGTGGCTCGGAGACGGTGCTCGGCACCGTGCTGGGCGATCGCCGCAAGGACATCGTGCTCGCCACCAAATTCTCCAAGCCGATGGCGACCGACGGCACCAAACAGGGCGCCTCGCGGCGCTACATCATGTCGGCGGTCGAAGCGAGCCTGACCCGCCTGAAGACCGACTACATCGATCTCTACCAGCAGCACGATTACGATCCCTTGACCCCGATCGACGAGACGCTGCGCGCGCTCGACGATCTCGTGCGCCAGGGCAAGGTGCGCTACATCGGCAACTCGAACTTCCCGGCATGGCGGATCGCGGAGGCGGAATACGTTGCGCGCGAGCTGAACGTGAACCGGTTCGTGTCCTGCCAGGACGAATACAGCCTCGTGGTGCGCGGCATCGAGAAGGACCTGTTGCCGGCGGCTCAAGCCTACAATCTCGGCCTGCTACCGTTCTTCCCGCTCGCCAGCGGACTGTTGACCGGCAAGTACCAGCGCGGCACTGCGGCGCCCGCCGACACCCGCTTCGCCAAGGCGCCGGCCTTGAAGGATCGCTACGTCACGCCGCGCAACGAGGACATCGTCGAAAAGCTGCAGGCCTTCGCGCAGGAGCGTGGCCACACCATGCTGGAGCTCGCCTTCTCCTGGCTCGCCGCCCGCCCGCAAGTCGCAAGCGTCATCGCCGGCGCGACGCGCCCCGAGCAGATCGAGCAGAATGTCAAAGCGATCGGCTGGAAGCTGAAGGCGGAGGAGATGGCGGAGATCGACCGGATTACGAAGTAGTCCTCGTCATTCCGGGATGCGCCGAAGGCGCAGGCCCGGAATCCATTTCTCCAATCATGCTGAGGCCCAATAGATTCCGGGCTCGCGACTTCGTCGCGCCCCGGAATGACGGGTGGAAAGGTTACGCCACCAGCCCCTTCATCGGCTTCACCGGGGCGCTGTCCGGAAACACCGCATCGGCCAGCACGCGCTCGCCGAGGCCGAACTGGTCGTGCAGCACGCCCTTGATCACGGCGCGGAGGTCGGTGGTCGGAGCGAGGTCGCGGGCCTGGTAGAGATTGGCGGGCTTCAGGCCCGGCCAGTCGGTGATCATGCGGCCGCCATTCACCGCGCCGCCGGCGAGCAGCGCGATGGTGCCGGTGCCGTGGTCGGTGCCCTCGGTGCCGTTGATGCGCGCGGTGCGGCCGAATTCGGTGGCGACCACGATCACGGTGTCGCGCCAGCGCGCACCTAAGCCGTTCTGAAATTCCGCCAGCGCGCCGTCGAGCCCGCCGAGCAGCTGCGCGAGCCGGCCGACCGACCCGCCTTCATTGGCGTGCGTATCCCAGCCGTCGAAGGCGAGCGCGCCGATCCGCGGGCCGTCATCGGCCGCCATCAGCTTGGCGGCGCCGCGCGCCACCAGCCGCATCGCCGCGAGGCCACCACCGCCGGGCTGCGGTTCCATCTCGTTGCCCTGCGCCTGCTTCTCGAGCTGCAAACCTTGCGTCAGCGCACTCGCCAGCGTCGGATCGCGATGCTGGTAGAGATCGAGCAGCCGCATCGCGGTGTCGTCGGCGGCCTGCGGCAGCGCCGTCGGCGCCCAGCCGACGGTCGGCGCTGCGCCGCGCAACACCAGCGGCGTGGTCGGGCCGACCGCGAGCGCGCTCGACACCCGCTCCCCCTTCGGCAAGGCTTCGAGTGCGCGGTTGAGCCAGCCGGACTGCACCCGGCCGGGACCGGGGAAGCCGCTCTCCAGCACGTCCTGGCCATCGAAATGCGAGCGATCGCGATAGGAGGTCGCAACGGCATGAACCACCGCCGCCTGCTTGGCGCGATACATCCGCGCGAATTCCGGCATCGCCGGATGCAGGCCGAAGAACGGATCGAGCATCACCGCCGCGTTCGGTCCATCGGCCCTCAGCGCGATCGTGCCGTGCAGGCCGGCATATTCGGGGTCGCCGATCGGGGCCACGGTGGCAAGGCCATCGAGCGCACCGCGCAGGATGATGGTGACGAAGCGCGGATCGCGGCCATCGGCGGCGCGCGCGAATTTCGGCAGATAGGCCCAGGCCGCAAACGAGGCGCCGCCTAGCAGCAGCGCGCGCCGCGACGTCGCCTGCAGCATCAGGCTCTCGGAGCAATCCATGATCATCTCCTCTGGAATTCCGGCGACATCAGCAGCAGCGCCAGCGCCTGCTGCCGCGACTCCGCGCGCTCGATGGTGCGCCGCGTCTCGACCGAAGCGGCATCCGCCGCAATCAACTCGAGCAGGTCGCGCGGGTCGAACCGGTCGGCGAGCTGGGAGCCAAGCTGCGCCGAGATGTCGAGCCTCAGCTTGATGCCCTCAGGCGCCGCCCAGGCCGCAGCGGTATCCGGGAAACCGTTCGGCCCGGCCGGCGACCACAGCGGCTGGCCGAGCACATTGAGACCGTTGAGATAGCGGCCGGGATCTTCGGGATTACGCGCCAGCAGACGGCCGGAGGCGAGCAGGAATTCATAAGGTGAGCGCATCTTCGTCAGCGGCGCCTGCCACGCCTCGTTCGACTGAACGAGCGCGGTGGCCAGCGCCCTGAGATCACCGTCGGTTTTGGTGAAGGTGTCCTGCAGCTTCGCCACCAGCGCGGGCGGCGGATCGTCGGCAACGAAATGGCGGGCGAATTTGGTCGCAATGAACTTTGCGGTCGAGGGATGCCGCGCGATATCCGATAGCACCGCCTCGCCCTGCGCGAGGCCGGCCTGCGCATAGGTCTTGCCCAGCACCTGTTGCGGTCCGGGCTGATGCGCATTGGCGTTGAACACGAAGCTGCCGGGCGTACCAAGCTGGCCCTTGCGGCCGGCAAAGGTCCAGCCGGTGATGACGCGCGCCAGCGCCGTGACGTCGTCCTGGGTGTAGCCGCCGCCGACGCCGAGCGTATGCAGCTCCATGATCTCGCGCGCGAGGTTTTCGTTGAGGCCGCGGTTGCGGTTGATGCCGGCGCGCGACTCCGGACCCAGCGATTGCTGGTTGTCGAGGAAGAACAGCATCGCCGGATGCTGCTCGACGGTCTTCAGCATGTCTGAGAAACGGCCGAGCACGTGCGGGCGGATAGCCTCGCGTTCGAACGAGCCGGCCCACATCCGCGCCAGCGCGCCCTTGTTGGCCGAGATGCAGAAGTGGTTGGACCAGAACACGACGAGCCGCTCGACGAAACCGCAATCGGCGACCACGCCGCGCTGCAGCCGCGCCAGTGCCTCGGCGCGGAACGTCTTCTGAATGATGTTGAGCGGCTGCGCCGGCGGCTTGGGCGGACCAGCCACCGTCTGCATCGTCGGAGGCTGCATCGTCGCGGACGGCGTCATCGCTGCATTTGCGTTGTCGGCGGGCTGCGGCTGCATCGCCGGATCCTTCCCGGCGATTTCCTTGGCGGCAGTCGACAGCGACAGATTGCGCCGCTGCGGCTGCTTCGCGTCGGATCCCTGCGCCGGCGTCTCGCTCGCGCCTTGCTGCGCGACTTTCGCGGCGTTGCGCGCCTGCTGGATCTCGAACTGATAGTCGAACACCTGCTTGCCGAGCTCCGGGGTCGAAAGCAGGCCCGGCACTTCGAGCAGCGCGCCGTTCGGGCGCGCCAGCTCCGCCAGCACGAAACCGCGCGGATCGGAGGCCGCGTTGGTGAAGTCGCCGGCCGCCCCGCCGCGGGCGCCGAATCCAAACCGGTTGAGGGCAATCAGCGCGGCTTGCGAATCACGGGCCATCAGAATTCCCTTAAACGATTCCCTTGACCGTCTATCCCGGCTATATCTGTTGCCCGGCATCATAGCGCGGCCCGGGATGAACCCGAGATTAATTCGCGCATTAAATCGCGGTTAGAATGGACCTCTCTTCACACGATCGTTCCGAACAAGCCTCACCGCGCCGGCTTGCCTGCACGGCCTGCGGCAGCGAATTTTCCTGCTCGCTCACGGGATCGTGCTGGTGTTCCGACGAAAGCTTCCGTCTGCCGATGCCGGCCGATGGCGGCGACTGCCTCTGCCCCACCTGCCTGCGGAGACTGGCGGAACAGCAAGCCGCGGCGAGCGCCACGTGAACGCACCCTGGACCGTTGACGCCGTCCTGCTCGACATGGACGGCACGCTGCTCGACACCGAGAAAGTCTACTTCGACAGCCTGGTCACGGCGCTGAATGCATGTGGCTACACCGACGGCGTCGTCGCGCTGTGCCATTCCATGGTCGGCCTCCCCGGCCCGGTCTGCGAAGCGATGCTGCGCGATCACTACGGCGCGGCGTTTCCGCTCGAGGAGGTCAATCGCGCCTTCATCGTCACCCGCGATCGCATGTTTGACGCCGGCCTGCCGCTCAAGCCCGGCACACTCGCGCTGCTCGACGGCCTCGCCGCCGGCGACTGCCGGACCGCGATCGTGACCTCGTCATCCCGCCGCACGGCCGAGCGTCATCTCACGCTCGCCGGCATCCGCGATCGCTTCGAGACGCTGCTGACGCTCGACGACGTGACCCACGGCAAGCCGGACCCGGAGCTCTATCTGAAGGCGGCCGCGCGGCTCGACGTGACGCCGGCGGCCTGCATCGCCGTGGAAGACTCCAACCACGGCGTCACGGCCGCCCACGCCGCCGGCGCCATCACGCTGATGGTGCCGGACATGGCGCCGCCGACCGATGAGACCCGCGCGAAATGCGCGGCCGTTCTGCCTGACCTCAACGCCGTGCTGACGCTGCTGCAAGAGCGCGGCGCGCTCTAGCCGTCATTGATCGCTCTTGACCCATAGCCGGCATCAACCTTCGTTGCTGGATCAATTGCCGAGAAGGTACCAGTGCCCGGCCGGGCTCACGGTCTGATTGAGGATACAAACTTCAAAGGCGGCGGCCATTTGCCTAGCTGCGAGCTCGGCCGGCATTCGTCCGATGGCTGTACATAGTCCGGGACAAAGGACAGTACGGATGGACCCAGGTTGCTCGCTATTGTGCTGCTTGATCGCGCGCATTGCTGCCCGGAACGCCAAGTAAGCATTGATCGTATTTGCCACGTTCGTCGGAACGCGCATCGTCGGTGCGCTGACTAGATACGGGATTGTTTCGTCGAAAGTCTCGATGATGGTGGCTTGCCCCACAGGCAACTCGCCATCGTAGTCGGCCTTGATGTGTGTCTGAAGTCTCGTCTGCAATTCCCAGCCGAACCGATGCAGATAGACCAGATCGATGCCACCGTCCATGTAACCGAAGCTGTTCGCCGGGCTGACGATGGCATCTGCCGAACTGTCGAATATCTCACCTTGAGATATTCGAACATTGGGAATGCCAACGAAATACTTCTGCCACGCCTCAACCATTTCAGCGCTAATGTCGCGCAGTTCGAACTTGATTGCGTTCATCAATCTTCAGCCTTACCAACGTAACCGTTCAACTCCGCAACCTTCAGTAATATCATTGCCTCCCCACCTTGCGGAAGGTGCTCGTGGCCGCATGGCGACATGAAGCGGACGCGGCCCTAGCCCCGCTTACGCCTCCGCTTCGGCAACGCCGTCTCGATCAGCGTGCGCGCGGCCTCGCCGGCGGTCTCCATGTAGCTCGCGTCGCGATGCAGCAGCACGACCGCGAACGAGCCGTCCAGCAGCAGCAGGATCTGCCGCGCCAATTTCAGCGGATCGGCGATGCCCTGCTCTGCGAAGGTCGCGCGCAGCCAGTCCTCGAACTTCTTCTTGTGCGCGCCGCCGATCCGGATCGCGGGGTGGCCGGGCATGTTGGCAAGCTCGGCGGAGGTGCGCAGGAAACCGCAGCCCTTCCATTTCGGATGCCGCGCCGAGCGCGCGAGGTTCTTGAAGATCGCCTCGACTTTCACCGGCAGCCCGCCCTCGGCCTCCGCGAACCATTTGCGGAACAGAGCGAGATTGGGCTGGTCGCGCGCGGCAAGATAGGCGGCGACGAGGTCGTCCTTGCTCTTGAAGTGATAATACAGCGTGCGCTTGGTGAGGCCGGCCTTGGCGGCGACCTCGTCGACGCTGACGCGGCGGATGCCTTCACTGTAGAACAGCGAATTCGCCGCCTGGACGATGCGCTCGCGGGTGGGTTCGGAGGGTCTGGGCATCCGTCGTATGTATACTCACCAGTGAATATACACAAATTCCGCCAGCCTCTAGGTTCGGCCCACGAACCCCCATGCCGGAGACTGCGCCATGCCCGACCCCATCCTGCTCGCCATCGACGACGGGATCGCCCTGATCACCCTGAACCGTCCCGCGCAGCTCAACGCGCTCAATTACCAGCTGATCGATCAGCTGATGGCGGCGCTCGACCGCATCGAGGGCGACGCCGAAGTGCGCGCCGTGATCCTGACCGGCGCCGGCGAGCGGGCGTTTTCGGCGGGCGCCGACATCAAGGAGTTTTCCGAGAGCGTCAAACAGGGCGCCGCGGTCGCCGTGCGCGACTTCGTCCGCCGCGGTCAGGCCATGACCGCGCGGCTGGAGGCGTTCAAGAAGCCGGTCATTGCCGCAGTCAACGGGCTCGCCTTCGGCGGCGGCTGCGAGATCACCGAGGCGGTGCATCTCGCCATCGCCAGCGACCGTGCGCTGTTTGCAAAGCCCGAGATCAAGCTCGGCATGCCTCCGACCTTTGGCGGCACGCAGCGGCTGCCCCGGCTGGCTGGCCGCAAGCGCGCCCTCGAGCTGCTGCTATCAGGCGATCCGTTCCCGCCCGAGCATGCGCGCGAGATCGGCCTCGTCAACCGGATCGTGCCGCACGATCAGTTGCTGACCGCCGCGCGCGAACTCGCCGGCCGCATCACCAGGCATTCGCCCGACGCCGTCGCCGGCACCATCACCGCAGCGACCCGCGGCCTCAACATGCCAATTGCCGAGGGTCTGCTGGTCGAGAGCGAGCAATTCGCCGCGCTGGTGCCGAGCCACGATCTCGCCGAGGGGCTCGCGGCGTGGAAGGAGCGGCGGCCGGCGAAGTATCTCGGGGCGTGAAAACCCGCTAGCGCTACATTCGTCATTGCGAGCCACCCGGTCGGCGCGAAGCGCCGCCGGATGACAGGCTCCGCGAAGCAATCCATCGACCCGCATGCGCGGAAAGATGGATTGCTTCGTCGCTTCGCTCCTCGCAATGACGGAGGAGCTCGCCCTACCGCACCACCGCCGCGGTCTGTCCGAACAGCAGCTTGCGCTCTTCCTCGGTGCGGATCGCGGGCTGGCCGAAATTCGGGTTGACCTCCTTCGCCTTGGCATAGGCGCGCTCGGTCGCCGGGCGTTTTCCGATCGTCTCCAGCCAGCGCTTCAGATGCGGGAAATCGTCGATCTCCTGGCCCTGGTTCTTGTAGGGCACGACCCAGGGATAGCTCGCCATGTCGGCGATCGAATAGTCGCCGGCGATGAATTCGCGGTCGGCGAGCCGCTTGTTGAGCACGCCGTAGAGCCGGTTGGTCTCGTTGACGTAGCGGTCGATCGCGTAAGGCAATTTCTCGACCGCATAGTTGCGGAAGTGATGGTTCTGCCCGGCCATCGGCCCGAGCCCGCCCATCTGCCAGAACGTCCACTGGATGGCGTCATAGCGGCCATAGAGATCCTGGGGCAGGAATCTTCCGGTCTTCTCGGCGAGATAGAGCAGGATGGCGCCGGATTCGAACAGAGAGATCGGCTTGCCACCGCCCTTCGGCGCATGATCGACGATCGCCGGGATGCGGTTGTTCGGCGCGACCTGCAGGAAATCCGGCTTGAACTGATCGCCCTTGCCGATATTCACCGGGAAAACCTTGTATTCCAGTCCGGTCTCTTCGAGGAACATCGTGATCTTGTGGCCGTTCGGCGTGGACCAATAGTGGAGATCGATCATGGGCGTGATCCTGCATTTCCAGGGATTGCTGACGCATCGGCGAGAAAGATGCGAATGCATGGAGTTGGGCGCATAACCGCACCCAAGTCAATGGCGGCGCATTGCGCCGCGCGCGAATGTGATCTGCAAACGACGCAAGCGCCCGATTGAGCTGCGCCCCGATAGCACCTAGGCTCCGCATGGTTCGCATTGAAGAATTTTCAGAACTTGGGGGATAATAATGACACGGGATTTGGCACGACGTGATTTCCTGAAAGGCTCGGCGGCGATCGCCGGCGCCGCCGCCGCGGGCGCATTCTCCTGCGTCGAGATCGCGAGCGCCGCGCCGATCGAGGTGCCAACCGTCGACAAGCTGTCGATCCGCGTGCTGGTCGATTCCAGCTTCGACGCCTTCTTCAAGCCGAAACAGGCTAACGGCGTCTCGATCGCGCCGGCAGTGCGCGGCGCCGATTTCCGCAAATCGCTGCACAATGAATGGGGCCTGTCGCTGTGGCTGGAATCGGAGGCCGCGGGCAGCCGGCGCAGCCTGATGCTCGACTACGGCTACACGCCCGAGGTGCTGCTCAACAACATGGAGCTGGTCGGCGTCGATCCCGCCAAGCTCGACGCGCTGATCGTGAGCCATGGGCACTACGACCATTTCGGCGGCCTCAACGGCTTCCTCGACAAATTCCGCGACAGACTGCCGGCCGACGTGAAGCTCTATGCCGGCGGCGAGGACAATTTCTGCCACCGCGTCAGCGCGACGCCCACCAAAGGCCAGTTCGCCGATTTCGGCACGCTGGATCGCCGCCAGCTCGCCGCCCAGCGCGTCACCACGGTGCTGTGCGAGACCCCGACCGTGATCGCCGGCCACGCGTTCACGACCGGCAAGATCACCCGCCGCAGCATCGAGCGCGTGCTGCCGCAGACCTGGGTCGAGTTCGGCATGAAGGACGGGCTCGGTTGCAACGCCAGTCACTATCTGCCGGCCGAGATGGAGGGCAAGATCGTGCCCGACGAGCACATCCACGAGCACGCCACCTGCTTCAATTTGAAGGATTTCGGCCTGGTCGTGATCTCGTCCTGTGGCCATGTCGGCATCGTCAATTCGGTCAAGCAGGCGCAGGAAGTCTCCGGCATCCAGAAGATGCACGCGATCGTCGGCGGCTTCCATCTCGGACCGGCGCCGAAGGACTACCTCACCGAGGTCGTCGCCGAGATCAAGAAGCTCGACCCCGACGTGCTGATCCCGATGCATTGCTCCGGGCTCAACTTCGTGCAGGAGGCGACCGCGCAGATGGGCGACAAGGTGCTGGTCACGACAACCGGCAGCCGCCTCTCCTTCGGCATATGACCCGACTGATCCTGCGCGGATTCGCATGCGCCGGCGCCGGCCTGTGGCTGACGCTGGCGTCCGCGCTGGCCGACGATGCGCCACAGCAATCGACGCGTTCGGCCGCCGAGATCATGGACATCCTGATGTGGAACAGGGAACCGGTCGGCGGGCCGTTCGCGCTGACCGATCAGGCCGGCCGTGACCGCACCGACAGGGAGTTCCGCGGCGAGCTGATGCTGGTCTATTTCGGCTTCACTTATTGCCCCGACGTCTGCCCCACCGATCTGCAGGCGATCGCGCTCGCGCTCGACAAGCTCGGCGCTGACGGCGATCAGGTGCAGCCGATCTTCATCACGGTCGATCCCGAGCGCGACACCGCCGCGCATCTCGCGGAGTACGTGCCGCTGTTTCACCCGCGGCTGATCGGGCTGACCGGCAGCGATGATGCGATCCGCAAGGTAGCGGATGCCTACAAGGTCTACTATGCCCGCGTGCCGCTGAAGGATGCCGGCGACTACACCGTCGATCACACCGCCTACATCTATCTGATGGACCGCGACGGCAATTACCTCGGCTTCTTCCCGCCGGGCACCTCGGCCGACCGCATGGTCGAGATCATCCGACCGCGGCTCGCCGAGCCGGCGCGCTAGTGCCGCAACGGGACTGCGCGCCCTCTCCCGCTTGCGGGGGAGGGTCGGGGTGGGGGCTCTCTCCGCGAGTCGGAATCTTGATGTGGAAGCACCCCACCCGCCGCGCTACGCGCGTCGGCCTCCCCCGCAAGCGGGAGAGGCAAAGAAAGACGGCATCAATGCAGCCGCCCATGCGCGCGCAAAAATGTCTCGCCGGTTTCCGTCACCATCACCCGCATGCCCTCGACCGAGGGACGGCGCGCGACATAGCCGCGGTCGACCGCGTCTTCCCAGATCGTCAGCCGCGGGCACGAGGTGCGCCACACCTCGAGCACCTCGGTATAGGGCCGCGGCTCGCGCGCAACCCATTCCACGAGGTCGAGCACCAGGGCGTCCGTGGTCTCAGTCATTTGGTCCTCGCCGGGGTCAGCAGGGATTCAAAATCGTCTCCGGTATTTCTGCGCCGCTTGGCCTATTCCGGCAAACTGAGTTATCTTGCCCTTGCATCAGTTTTCCTGAGGGTTCATGCGGCGGCTGCTCTTTCTCAACGGCATCAAGGCATTCGAGGCGGCGGCGCGAACCGGCAGCTTCGCAGCCGCCGGCCACGAGCTCAACGTCTCGGCCGCCGCGATCAGCCGGATGGTGCATCTCCTGGAAGAGCGGCTCGGCGTCGCGCTGTTCGAGCGCAAGGCCAACCGCCTCGTCACCACGCAGGCCGGACGTGCCTATCAAGGCGGCCTGACGCCGATCTTCGACGCGCTGGCGAGCCTCACCGCGCAGGTCACGGCGTCCGCGAGCGCGCGCGTGCTGACCGTCGGCGTCGGCCCGACGTTTGCGCTGAAATGGATGATCCCGCACCTCGCCGAGTTCCGCAAAGCTGAGCCCGACATCGAGGTGCGGATCACCACCGGCGGCATGGCGGTGCCGTTCGCCGACGACTGGAGCTGCGGCATCCAGCTCGGCGACGGCCAGTGGCCGGGCCTCGTCGCCGAGCCGCTGTTCGCCGCCGACCTGATGCCGGTGTGCACCGCGCGGCTCGCCAACGCCCTGAAGCGCCCGGCCGACCTCAAGGGACCGAGCCTGATCCGCGTCGCGCATTCGCCCGACGACTGGCCGTCCTGGCTGAAGGCGGCCGGCGTGCCGCGCCTGACGGCGCGCGGGCCGGAATTCCAGTTCTACGGCCAGGCGCTGCAGGCGGCGAGCGACGGGCTCGGGATCGCGATGGGGATCCGGCCCTATATCGACGACGATCTCGCCGCCGGCCGGCTGGTCGCGCCATTTGCGCTCAGCGTGCCGAAGGGCATGCGCTGGTACCTGGTCTATCGCGGCTTCCACGCCGAGCAGCGCGATTTCGCCGCGTTCCGGCGCTGGATCATCCGCGCCGCTGCGGAGCCCGCCGCGCGCCGCAAGAGAGCGCGCAATGCCTGACGAGACCATCGACACACTCGTCATCGGCGGCGGCCAGGCCGGGCTCACCATGAGCCATAGGCTGAAGCAGCGCGGCATCGCCCATCTGGTGCTGGAGCGGCGGCGGATCGCCGAGCGCTGGCGCAGCGAACGCTGGGACGGCCTGATGTTCCAGTTTCCGAACTGGTCGGTGCGGCTGCCGGAGTTTGCGTTTCCGCACAGCGATCCCGACGGCTTCTCGGACACCGCATCCATCATCACCTTCATCGAGGCCTACGCCGACTTCGTCGCACCGCCGATCCGCTGCGGTGTCGAAGTGACGAAGCTGCGCCGCGACGCCGGCGGCTTCCTTGCCGAGATCGCCGGCGGCACCATCGCCGCCCGCAACGTCGTCATCGCCACCGGCCCGTATCAGCGGCCGCTGCAGCCCGACGTGCTGCGCGAGCAGCCCGGCCTGTTTCAGGTCCATGCCAGCGACTACAAGAATCCCGCGCAATTGCCTGACGGCGCGGTGCTGGTGATCGGCGCCGGCGCCTCGGGCGCGCAGATCACCGACGAGCTGGTGCGCGCCGGCCGCCATGTCTTGCTCTCGGTCGGACGTCACAACCGCCTGCCGCGCCGCTATCGCGGCCGCGACCTGATCTGGTGGCTGGCCGCGATGGGCGTCGACGAGACGCCGGTCGAGCAGCGCGGCCCGTCGCGCCTGTTGCCGGTGATTTCGGGCGCCCATGGCGGCCACACCATCGATTTCCGCCGCTTCGCCGCCGATGGCGTGACGCTGCTCGGCCGCGTGACGGCGGCGCGCGATGGCGTGCTCGAGATCGCGCCCGATCTCGACACCAATATCGCCAATGGCGACGCCTATTACGCGACATTCCTCGGGATCGTCGACGACTTCGTCGCGGCCCGCGGCCTCGATCATCCCGACGATCCCTTGGCGCGGATCCGCCTGCCCGATCCGCCCTGCCTCACTGCGCCGCTTGATACCATCGACCTGCGCACCGAACGGATCAGCAGCGTGATCTGGGCCACCGGCTACGGCCTCGATCTGAACTGGATCGACATACCGGTGCTGGACGGCAATGGAGCACCACGACACCGCCACGGCGTCTCCGACGTGCCGGGCCTGTATTTTCTCGGCCTGCAATGGCTGTCGAAGATGAAATCCTCGTTCCTGTCAGGCGTCGGCGACGACGCGGCCGTGCTCGCCGATCACATCGCCGCCCGCGCCTAGCGGGTTGGTGCGGTTCACCTCAAGAAACCGTGTCAAAACAAAAAGCTGGAACTCCTCTGCTCCACGGAAATAAACCGCGCGACTTGTGATCTGGTTCACATAGGGCGCCTTTGCGCCCGTGCTTCCTATGAGAAGGGACATCCCGAGGTCGCGATGATTTACAGCGGTTTTGAGATCAAGTCGTTCGAGATGGGGAAGGGGCAATGGCACGCCAGGATTCAACGGGTCGATCAAAGGCCGGTCGTCATCGACGGCATGCCGTTTCCGATGCTCGACATCGGCTTTGCGTGGTCCGATCCGGATGCGGCGATCGACGACGCGAAGCGGACTATCGACCGGTTCCCACAACGGTATGGCATGACAATTCCGTCGGCGTGACCGGCAACGTCGTGATCGCAGTCGTCCCGCAATGCGAGCCGGATCCGGTCTGGCCGGCGCAGGTCAGGACCAGCTGCCCGGAATGCGCCGCCCAACTCTCGCTGCTGCGCGTGATTCCCGGCCGTGCCGCCGAATACTGGACCATGCGCTGCGACGGCTGCGGCGGCATCCATCTCGACATCGTCGACCTGCCGCGGGCCTGAAATCCGCGAAAGCGCCGCCTGCTGACACCCTGCTGTCAGCAGCATCGCCTGCGCACCGATCCAGCCGCCGATTGCCCTTTTCTCGCCGCCGGACTCGTCCCATATTCCGGCCATGGCGAAGACACCGAACACTCCGAAAAAGCCCGGCAAATCCCCCAAATCCAAGGCACACCGGCCCGAAGTCCAACCGATCGGACCGGCGTTGGCCGAGCTGCTCAATCCCGCGATCAATCGCGGCGATGCCGGCATGGGTTCGGGCACCGGCTTGCAGCCGCCGCCGGACAATTCCTGGGACCGCCGCGCCGGCGGCGAGGCCGCCGCGCATCGCGCGCGGGCGTCGACGCGGGAGACCAGCGAGGACGTCGCTAGGCGCGACGCGTCCGGTCTCGAGGAAGCCCCGCAGGCCAATTACGGCACCTCGGCCACCATCCCGACGCTCGATCCGGAACTGGCGCGGCAGCTCGGCCTGCCGACCGCCGAGGACGATGACGAAGCACTGGCCCGTCCGCCGCGCAGCAAGATGGAGGCGCTCGGCGTCAAGGCGACCGCCGACGCGCTGGAGAACCTGATCCGCGACGGCCGCCCGGAATTCCGCAGGGATGACGGCTCGATGCGGGTGTGGACTCCGCACCGGCCACCGCGCCCCGAAAAATCCGAAGGCGGCGTGCGGTTCGAGATCAAGTCGTCCTACGAGCCCAGGGGTGACCAGCCGACCGCGATCGCCGAGCTGGTCGAGGGCATCGCGCGCAACGACCGCACCCAGGTGCTGCTCGGCGTCACCGGCTCGGGCAAGACCTACACCATGGCCAAGGTGATCGAGGCGACGCAGCGCCCGGCGCTGATCCTGGCGCCGAACAAGACGCTGGCCGCGCAGCTCTATGGCGAATTCAAGAGCTTCTTCCCCGACAACGCCGTCGAGTATTTCGTCAGCTATTACGACTACTACCAGCCGGAGGCCTACGTCCCGCGGACCGACACCTACATCGAGAAGGATTCCTCGATCAACGAGCAGATCGACCGCATGCGCCACTCGGCGACGCGCGCGCTGCTGGAGCGCGACGACGTCATCATCGTCGCTTCGGTGTCGTGTATCTACGGTATCGGCTCGGTCGAGACCTACACCGCGATGACCTTCGCGCTGAAGAAGGGCGAGCGGATCGACCAGCGGCAATTGATCGCCGACCTGGTCGCGCTGCAATACAAGCGCACCCAGGCCGACTTCACCCGCGGCACCTTCCGGGTCCGTGGCGACGTCATCGACATCTTCCCGGCGCACTATGAAGACCGCGCCTGGCGCGTGAACCTGTTCGGCGACACCATCGAGACCATCGAGGAGTTCGATCCGCTCACCGGCCACAAGCAGGACGAGCTCGAATTCATCAAGATGTACGCCAATTCGCACTATGTGACGCCGCGCCCGACCTTGGTGCAGGCGATCAAGTCGATCAAATCAGAATTGAAGATGCGGCTCGACCAGCTCAACGACCAGGGCCGCCTGCTGGAAGCGCAGCGGCTCGAGCAGCGCACCACCTTCGATCTCGAGATGATGGAAGCGACCGGCAGCTGCGCCGGCATCGAGAACTATTCGCGCTACCTCACCGGCCGCCGCCCCGGCGAGCCGCCGCCGACGCTGTTCGAATACGTGCCCGACAACGCGCTTGTCTTTGCCGACGAAAGCCACGTCACCGTGCCGCAGATCGGCGGCATGTTCCGCGGCGACTTCCGCCGCAAGGCGACGCTCGCCGAATACGGCTTCCGCCTGCCCTCCTGCATGGACAACCGCCCGCTCCGCTTCGAGGAATGGGACATGATGCGGCCGCAGTCGGTCGCGGTGTCGGCGACGCCGAGCGGCTGGGAGCTGAACGAGTCCGGCGGCGTGTTCGTCGAGCAGGTGATCCGACCGACCGGCCTGATCGATCCGCCCGTCAATATTCGCCCCGCCCGCACCCAGGTCGACGACCTCGTCGGCGAGGTCCGCGCCACTGCGCAGGCCGGCTACCGGTCGCTGATCACGGTGCTGACCAAGCGCATGGCGGAGGACCTCACCGAATATCTGCATGAGCAGGGCATCCGCGTCCGCTACATGCACTCCGACATCGACACCATCGAGCGCATCGAGATCATCAGGGATCTCCGCCTCGGCGCGTTCGACGCGCTGGTCGGCATCAACCTGCTGCGCGAGGGCCTCGATATTCCCGAATGCGCGCTGGTCGCGATCCTCGACGCCGACAAGGAAGGTTTTCTGCGCAGCGAGACCTCGCTGATCCAGACCATCGGCCGTGCCGCGCGCAACGTCGACGGCAAGGTGATCCTCTATGCCGATCAGATGACCGGCTCCATGGAGCGCGCCATCGCCGAGACCAACCGCCGCCGCGAGAAGCAGGTCGAATACAACGAGGCCCACGGCATCACGCCGGAGAGCGTGAAGAAGTCGATCGGCGACATCCTCAACTCGGTTTACGAGCGGGATCACGTGCTGGTCGAGATCGGCGACGGCGGCATGGCCGACGACGTGATCTCGATCGGGCACAATTTCGAGGCCGTGCTGAGCGACCTCGAAACACGGATGCGCGAGGCCGCCGCCGATTTGAACTTCGAGGAAGCCGCGCGGCTGCGCGACGAGGTCAAGCGGCTGCGCGCCACCGAGATGGCCGTGGTCGACGATCCCACCGCCAAGCAGCGCAACGTGCAGAAGCAGGCCGGCGCCTATGCCGGCACAAGGAAATACGGCGACGCCGCCAACCTGCCGGTCGCCGCGCTGAAGAACAAGACCGCACAGACCTCGCTCAAGGCGAGCCGCGGCGGCAAGTCCGGCTCGCGCGTGCACAAGCCCGACCTCGACGAGATGCATGGCCCGGAATCGCTGCCCTTCCGCCCGGACGGCGCGCTGCCGGCCAAACCGTTCGGCACCACCAGCCGCATCATCCAGCCGACCGACTCACGGCAGTCGGGGCCGGAGTTCGGGCCGAGCCCGCGGTCCAGCGGAGGAGCGCCGGGCAAGCGCGGCGGGTGGAAGAAGAGGTAGACCATGACGCGCGCCGAGCTTCTCGCCTTCCTGCGGATGCATCGGCTCGCTGTTGTCAGCACCGTCCACGACGGCGCGCCGCAGGCCGCCGTCATCGGCATCGCGGTCAGTGATGGGCTTGAGATCATCTTCGACACGCTGACCACCTCGCGCAAGTACCAGAACCTCCGCGCCGATCCCCGCGCCGCGCTGGTGGTCGGATGGGACGCCGAGCAGACCGCGCAGCTCGAGGGCGTCGCCGACTTTCCAACCGGCGCGGAGCTCGCCGCCTGCAAGCAGGTCTACTTCGCGGCATGGCCCGACGGCCCGGAGCGCGAGGCATGGCCGAACATCGGCTATGTCCGCGTGCGGCCGACCTGGGTGCGGTTCAGCGATTTTGGCGAGGCGCCGGCGCGGGTTGAGGAGATGCAGCTTGGTTGATCAGCCTATCGCATGGCCGGCGAGCGCTATGGCTGGACGAAGAACACCACATAGAGCGCGAGGCCGATTGCCAGAAACGACGCCGCAACGGCAAACCAGTTGTACTTGATGCCGCGCGCGAAAATTGCGTTCTTCGCAAACCACAGGACAAGACCGATAAAGATCGCTACGAAGATCTTGCCCCAGAACAACTTCAGAAGGTGTAGATCCGCGAATGACATCCTCGCCCCGGACGATGGCTTTCGCTGAAGCCGCAGGCTACTGCCGATGCAGGTTGTTATCACGACAGGGGTTGTCATGGAAACGGAGGCCACCGCAACGGCGCCAGATCACGCGACGTCGAATGCCGGATGGTACCTCACGTCCCCCTTCGGCGGCTCGCTCCTCAGCACCAACCGCTGCAAATACGGGCTCGCCTCGCCGCCATAGGTCAGCGCGGGATCGTTGACGAAGCCGAAGCGGCGGTAATAGGCGGGATCGCCGAGCAGGACGCAGCCGTCGACGTTCAGGGCCGAAAGCCGGGCAAGCCCCTCGCGGATCAGCGCGCCGCCGATGCCCTGGCGTTGCAGGCCGGGCGCGACCGAGACCGGGCCGAGGCCGTACCAGCGGCCGGTCGCGCCGTCGATCTGAACCGGCGAGAAGGCGACGTGGCCGATGATGTGACCGTCGTCCGATATCGCCACCAGCGAGACGGTCAGCGCGCCGGCCTGGCGCAGCGCCTCGACGATGCGGGCTTCGGTGCCGCTGCTGTGCGGCGCTGTCGCGAATGCGGCCGCCGTGATGCGGCTGACCGCGGCGGCGTCTTCATCGCGTTCGTCTCTGATCTGCATGCGCGCAGATAAGGCCGATCGGCGGCGACGCGCAAGCTTAGCCGACGCTGACGACGGCGACCGCCAGCAGCGACATCATGATCATCGTGGTCATGAGTTGCAGCGAGACGCCCGGCTGGCTCCGCCATTGTGCGATCTTCTCGGAGAACGTGAGACTCGCGTCGAAGAACATCGGCGCGTGGATGTGCACGAAGCGCTTCGGGAATTTGGCGGCAAGCCACGGCGTGATCGCGGCGTAGACCAGCGACGCCAGCACGACGTAGATCGCGGCGCCATAGCGTTCGCCGACGATCTCCGGGGCGCCGAACATTTTCAGCATCAGCACGGCGGCGGCGAAGGTCGGCAGGCCCTGGAGGATGGCGCTGAGCGCAAAGCCTTCGAGCCGGTTCTGCGCGGAGATTTCGGTGCAGCGATGGCGTTCATGGCGGCGATCCCTTGTCAGGCACACGGGTGATCCGATGCCGCCATGCTAGCCGCGCGCCCTCGCTTGCGGCGTGATGCAGGTCACGGGGAAAGCGGGATCGCGGCGCGGCTACCCGTTATCTGGCCATGCGGTTGCAAGTTGATGGATTTCGCTGCGCTCTACCCATCCTACATGTCCGTTTGACATGTGAAGCGGAATTTCACCCACGTCGTCCCGGGCAAGCGCAGCGCGACCCGGGACCCATAACCACAAATGGCAATTGTTGCGCGACGCTGGGGCCACAGCCTCCTCAACAACGCAACCCTGTGGTTATGGGTCCCTGCTTTCGCAGGGACGACGGCGGAGTTTGCTGCGCGATCCGGAATTCTACCCCGACCGCTTGTTGCTGGTGTTCTGGATCAAATTGCCGTGCGCGGCCTGCTCGCGGATGTTGTGCTTCTCGTCGTCGCGGTGGCCCCTGGTGGTGTCGAGGGGAACGCCGGGGGCGCTGCCGGGGCCCTTGTGGCTTTGGTTGGCGTCGGGAACGGGCTGGATGGTCTTGTTCAGTGGTTTCGTCATCACGGTCTCCGTTGCGCAAGGAGACAACGCCGCCCGTGCGGGCGGCGTTCCGGACATCTCGCAACTCGCCTTACAGTTTGTCCTGCTGCGCGGGCTGCGCCTGTTGCTGCTGGCGCTGACGTTCCTGCTCCTTGGCGTGGTGGCGGCCGTAGAGGCATCCGGCGGCGGCGCCGAGCATGCCGTGATGGCCGGCATAATGACCGGCGACACCGCCGACGACCGCGCCCTTGATGCAGCCCTTGGCGTCGGCAGACGAGGTGGCGGCAATCGCGCTGACGGCAATGACGGAAGCGAGAAGAATGGATTTCATGATGCGGCTCCGATGAAATTCTCAAGGCAGTAACGACCGAGCCGCCCCGCCGGTTCCCGCCGCTTCGCCGCAGAAATTCGCTGCGCGCCTGACACGATCATGCTCTAAATGCCGCCGCATTGCGACAGCGTCTTGAAGATCATGCGGACATCACACATTGCTCTCCTCTCGGCCTTCATCCCGGCCCTTCTCGCGCCGGCACTCGGCGCGGCGCTGCTGATCATACCGAGCCCGGCCCGCGCAGCGGACAACGACCGCGCGCTGCTTTTGACATTCTGCGCCATCGCCAACATCAAGGGATCGACCTGCACGCGGGCGAAATCCTATCCCGACGGCCGTGCCTGCGACGTCAAGCTGACCCAGGAGCGCTACGCCGGCCGCTTCCTCGCCGCCGGCAATGCGCTGCTCGCCGTCAACTATGAAAGCGAATGCGAACCGCACGCGACCGATTTCGGCGGTGTCGCGCTGTTCGAGCAGAACGGCACGGCCCATCGCTTCATCCGCTTCCTGCCCGGCGCGCAGGGCCACGACTGCATCGTCCTGGCCAAGGACGAGCAGCAGGACCTGCTGATTTGCACGGTCGGCCACATGGGCCAGGGCATTCTCGAAAGCGCGGTGACGCGGATGGAGTTCAGCAAAAAATCCGGCAAGCGGATCGAGATCGCGCCCGACTTCCTGCTCAGGGCCGAGGATGCGGTCAACGCCTACGGCTCCAATGTCGTGATGTGCAACGAGGGTCCGAAATATTTCGGCCTCTCCAACCTCGCCGCGGGTCCGCGCCACAACACGGTCGCGGTCGACGTCGACTTGCCGACGACGAGACCATCCGCACCGCCTGCGACGAAGGCTTTCCGAAGCCGAAAGAGCTTTACCACGACCTGGCACCCGGCGAGGCCTTCGTGCCGCCGGGCTCCGAGAAGACGAAGCGGTTCACGATCGATCTCGTGACCGGCAAGGCCGCGCCTGCGGAATAAATGCGGCGCCAACGAGTGAGATGGCGCCGTGCGCATTTTTTGCCGCAATGCACGTTCCGGTTGCCGAACCTAGTTGCGTCTCGTGCGTCAAAACATATGTTTGAGAGTGAAACGCTTCGGTTCACAATGCGGGCCAGGGCCAGTCAGAGGCGAGTCGGACTGAACCGGCGGAGTCGATCATGGGCGAGGATTTGAACCGGCAGCGCGTCTTGAACTTCCTCGACGTCTACTATGCCGGCGGCATCGAGGGCGCGCTCGATCGTTGCAGCGACGACGTCGCGTTTCTCGCCAACGCCCCGATCGACATTCTTCCGCATATGGGCCAGCACCGCGGCAAGGCCGCGCTGCGCCAGATGTGGACCACGATCCACGAGCGCTATTCCGACATGCGCTACGAAGCGCCGATGGTGGTGGCCGAAGGCGACAAGGTCGCGGCGCAGCTGCGGGTGTTCTTCCGCAAGCGCAACAACCGGCGCGTCGTGCAGTTCGATGTCGCGGTGTTCTACACGCTGCGCGACGGCAAGATCACCGAGATCCGCGAGATCATCGACACATTCGACCTCGTCCAGCAGGTGCTGGAGCGCGACGTCGCGGCGGCGCTGACCGGGCAGAACGCGGAATAGCTCCCGGAAAGCCGGGCAACGCATGGCGACGCCCCCCGCCCCGCAAATTCGTCCCCGCCACCGTTGAACCTCGCAGGCCCGGCGCTGACCTATCACTGGGCTTGTTGCGGTCGGGGCTGAAATCACCATGAAAGTCGCATTGCTCGCTGTGCTTGGCCTTGCGCTGGGCGCCCTTGGCGGCGCCGCTCTCGGCATCGGAGCCGGGCTCACCTGGATCGGACTGGCCAAAACCTCAGGTCTCGACAGCGGAACGCTGGTGTTCTTCACCTTCATGCCGCTCGGCGCCGCGATCGGCGGCATCGGCGGCGCGCTGTTGTTCGCGGTGGTGGCGATCCACGACGCCGAGATCGTGATCGAGCGGCAGCCGCTGCGGCAGCGCGATCGCTGAATTGCGGTGACCGAAGCGTTTTCGAGCGAGGTGGACACCGGTTCGCTGAAGAAGACCCGGTTCCGATCCCATCGGAACCGGAACCGGGTTCTGCGGGCAGGTGGTCACATTTCGGTCAGGACCGGCGCAATTGTGCATTGCAAAAAAGTCATTTGCGTTTTGGCCGCGCCGCACTATTTGAGGCCGTAATAGTGACGTGCAGCAACCTGGCAGGGCGTCGGCGCTGACCGCCTGCCATTCGTTTGTCTTTGAAAATCCAGTTTCAGGACGAGACCAAAATGACAGAGCACAGCCTCTGGCGTTTTTCGCGCGCATTGCATCGCGCGATCAACGAACGCCAGCTTGCAGACATCGAGCCGTTGCTCGATGACGAGGTCGAATGGGCCATCTACGGGCCGATCGACCTGTTTTCGTTTTTCGGCTCGCGCCGCGGCAAGGCCGCCGTGCTCGAGGTGATCAGGCAGATCGGCGAGAACCTGCGGGTTCACCGCTTCGACCGGGAGTCCATCATGCTGGGCGCGGATTCCGCGGCCTCGATGCTGCGCTATTCGCTGACGGCATTGGACTCCAACAAGCCGATCTCGCTCAGGATCGCGCATTTCGCGCAGTTCAAGTCCGGCAAGCTCGCGAGCTTCCGCGTGCTGGTCGACAGTTTCGACCTCGTCGAGCAGACGGTCGGTTACCCGATCCATCTGCCGCGCATCGCGGTCTGACGGATCCACGATTTCACGCCTTCGTCATGTCCGGGCTCGAGCGCGAAGCGCGTCTTCGCGTGTTCGGCGCTCCGGGCGGGACGCGGCCGGTTTTGCCAGCCCCGAACCGGCCGCGCGGGGGGGCCTTGCGCACGCGCGCGCTTGTCCCGGACATGACGATCACTTAGGCGATCACGCGGCTCTCACTTGCCTGAAGCACTGCGCTGCCACAATTTCGCACCAAGAAAACCGCATGTTGCGGCGCTGGAATCTGCGGGCTGGGAATGACTTCTACATCACGATTTGGCTGGACGAGGCTGCCGGTGCTGGCGGCCGGCTTCAGCGTGGCTATAGCGTTTTCGGCCACGGCGCAGACCTCACCATGGCCGGTCGCTCCCGCCGCCCAGGAGACCGCGAAAGACGCACCCGCTGACGACGCCGAGGCTGCCGCCGATGAGGCGCCGCCGGCGGCCGACGCCAATGACGCCGACATCCTGAAGGACATCGACCAGAGCAAGCTCGACTGGAGCCAGCTCGACACCAACTCCACCAGCCTGCCCACGCTGGCGCCGAAGAGTGCGGCCAAACGCAGCAGCGTCGCCGGCAACGATCCGTCCTGGTCGACCAACAACAACGCCAACGGCTCGTCCGCGGTGTCGGTCAAGCAGTCGGTTTCGCCGTTCCTCGACACCCGCATCGGCGCCGACATGACGGTCGCCAAGCAGGGCACGATGACGACGTCGGAGCAATTGGCGGAGCGGCTCGCCAATGGCGGCAGCCTGCCGCAATCCGGCGGCTCGGCCTGGGCTTCGGTGTCGGCACCAGGCGTGGCTTCGATCTGGGACAAGACCTCGGTCGAGGCGCGGGTCGATCCGGGCGCCGACCAGAGCAAGATCGGCACCTCGCTGAGCAAATCGGTGCCGCTGTCGGAGCAGTATTCGCTGACGTTGCAGAGCGGCTACAATTTGATCCAGCAAGGCTTCGTCCCGGTGCCCGGCATCATTGGCAATCCGTCGCGCAGCTACGATGCCGATCAGTCGGCACGCCTGTCCGTGACCGACTCCGGCACCAGCATCACCGCCGGCCAGACGCTGTCGACCTCCGATGACAGATGGCTGCGCCGGGTCGGCGCCGAGCAGAAGCTGTTCGACGGCGTCACCGTCTCCGGCTCGGTCGGCGAGACGCCCCAGGGCACGATCAACAAGAGCATCGGCGCCGGCTACAAGCGCTCATGGTGAACGATCTGTTAGCCCTGTCGCGCTAATGATCAGGCATTGCCCCAACTTGGCCCAGATGCGGTCAAATTCGGCGGCACTGATAGGTCCGTAACTTCATCAATTCGTCGTGCGGGGGACAAGCCGCGCTTCGCTATTGCGAACCAGGGGAAAGCCGATGAACGCCACCAACCGTACCGAGGAAGCCGAAGCCGAAACGACGTCCGAGGTCGATTCCAACCTTGCTGCGGTCTCGGAAGTCGAAGCCGGTATCCGCGACTTCGTGCGCAACGACATCGCCTATCTGCGCCGCCCGGTGGCGAGCCCGGAGACCGCGCCGACCGACACCAATACCGATGCCACCGTCAGCAACGTCAACTCGCTGATCCAGCGCGTCGCCGGCACCTCGCTCGCCGAGATCGAGAAGCTGATCGGCGAGCTCGAGAGCCTGCGCGACCTGCTGCATGCCGAGGGCCAGCGTGTCCAGCGCGAGATCTCCGGCTATGCCCAGCTCAGCCAGGCAGCGATGAAGTCGACGCGGATGATCGCCGACAACGTCTCGCAATGGAAGCGCGCCGCCGACGGCCTGCGCAACAGCTGATCCCGATCAGTTTTCCAGACTGATGGCCGCCGCCTCCCGAACGGGGGCGGCGGCTTCGTTTTGCGCGGGCCGATTGGGTGCAGAACGATTCGTTATTCAGCGCGGTGTAAACTGCGTGGCGTCAATTCTTGCAGAAGCCGATTTGAACTTGGGATGCCGAGCCCGCGTCCAATCCGGAATTCGCATCCGGACCGCGCCTGGGTGGGGCATCCATTTGGAGAGAATTCATGCAGAGCGTCCGGCCGGACAACGCCGCCGATCCTATACCGCTGCGCCAGCCGCAGCAGGGCATCGGCACGATCATGATCCGGTTCATCGGCATCCTGGCAGCCGCGACCGTCGTGATGGTGCTGATCTGGAATCGTTAAATGTCGGGATCGGGAGAAGTGTGACGCAGCCTGCCGAGGGGTCACATTGAAAAGCGCGGATGCGCGCTACCTGGCGCTCCCTCGAGCGCCGACGTCACTGACGGTCGATCAGCGGTCGATGCTCGCGGTGGTCTCGAAGGAATAATTGCCGTCGGCGAAGCCCTTCACGACCATTCCGGTGGCCACCATCACGACAACAGTCACCGTCGCAAAGATAATGCCGACGAGTTTCAGCGCGCTGCGATCTGCCATAGTAGTCCCCAGCTGTTCGGCTCAAGTGCTCGTGCCCCCGGCCATAAGGCAGGGACAAAGGTTCAAAATGCGTTAGCAAAAAATGAGTTCCACGCAACGCACAACTACGTCGGCAGCAGAAGTAGCTGCCGACCATGGCGTCCGTGCAACATCAGAGGCGTGCGGGCAACATCAGGAACCGGGATTCCGGCGCGGTACGAAGGCGGTCGCGAGGAACGAGAACACCACCTCATTGCGCTGATTGACGCCGGTATTGCGGGCTTGAATGATGCCCCATTCCGGCCGCTTCTCGGACGTGCGCTTGGTCTCGACCTGGTTGGTGAAGCTGATGGTGTCGCCTGCCAGCACCGGGCGGATCCAGCGCAGCTCGCGGAAGCCTGGCGAGGGTCCCCAGACCGCGACCGTCTCGTCGCGCGCGGCGGCTTCGGCGGCGAGCCGTTTGCCGTCGGCGACGAGCAGCTTCATGCAGACGCTGGCGACGTGCCAGCCCGATGCGGCGAGCCCGCCGAACAGCGACTTGCGCCCCTCCTCCTCGTCGAGATGGAAGCGCTGCGGATCGAACTGCGCGGCAAAGCGCTTGATGTCCTCGGCGGTGAAGGTGAATGAGCCGAACGCGCGGTGGGCTCCGATTTCCATGTCTTCAAAAAAGCGCATGATCTCTCCTATGCGCTCGCAGTGTTACGGCGACCGATCATGATCGGCGCCTCCATCTCGCACAGCATCTCGCCGCGCGCGTTGCGGATCGTGCTCTTGAAGGTGACGATGCCGGTCTCGGGGCGGCTCTTCGAGACGCGCGCTTCGACGACATCGACATCCAGCGTCAAATCGTCGCCCGGACGCAGCGGCGCCACCCAGCGCATCTCGTTGACCCCGGGCGCGCCCAGCGAGGCGGTGCGGCCGATGAAGCCGTCGAACATCATCCGCATCATCAGCGAGCCGAGATGCCAGCCCGAGCCCGACAGGCCGCGGAGCATGGATTTCTTCGCCGCCTCCTCGTCGAGATGCATCGGCTGCGGGTCGAACTCAGCGGCAAAGGCAAGGATCTCCTCGCGCGAAACATGGCGCGGGCCGAACGTGCCGAAACGGCCGGGCTTGAAGTCTTCGAAGGTCAGCGTGGTCATTGGGTGAGGATATGCTGGAGGGAAGCCCGATTGTGGCCGTTATTTGCAGCAATCACAACCTGCCCACTCGCATAGCTCGCCCCTGGACTGCCGGCGCCCGGTCCCGGGCCTGGCTTTGGCGAGACTGATTGGGCTTCTGCGGTATCGATCCCCTTGGGTGCGGCGGCGCTTTGGCGCCACCCCGAACCATTGGCCCGGCGAGACGCCTCGTCCTGACGGAAGCCTGCTGCGCAGGCTGGCGGGACGAAGTGATCACGCCGGGGGTGACGCAGTAGGATGCACGCGACGCGAATCATATTTCGGCTGGCCGGGAGAACCATGATGTTCGATTTCCAGGATCTGTTTCAGTGGGACCGCTTCATCACGCCCACGATCATCAAGACGTTCTACTGGCTGGTGATCGCGGTCATCGTGCTGTTCGGGATCTCCGGCATCCTCTGGAGCCTTACCGCGATGGCGATCAGCCCTTTCGTAGGCTTCATCCAGCTGCTCGCGTCGATCGCCAGCGTCTTCGTCGGCATCGTGTTCTCGCGCATCGCCGCCGAGTTCATCCTGATCGTATTCCGGATCAACGAGCATCTCGGCGCGATCCGCGATCGCGACGGAAGCATGCACTGAAGCGTTCGGCCTCCGGCCGGATGCGGCCCGCCGCCCCGGCTGTGGTTAATCCGAAGTAGCACCGCTGCGAAAATGCCAGCGAAATTCCGGGCGGGATCTTAAAACCGCTCGCGTATCAGTCTCCGCATTGCGCTTAAGATCAACGCGGGGGCGTCGTGAATTCGAGGAACGGTTTTTTTGCCGTGAGGCCGGGTGCCGAGCCGGGCTTCACGACCGAGGATATTCTATGGGCTGTCGGCATCTGGTCGGTGATCCTGACCCTGGCGCCGGTGATCGCATTCTATCTGCTGATGGTGGCGTAACGCCATCCATCGCGTCATCGCCAAAGTCAGCGAGGCAATCTGCGATTGCCTCGTCGCTTCAGCACACAAAAAACGCGCGACTGCCGCGCGTTTCTTTCCAGTTCGAACCAAGGCGGCGTTGTTACGCCGCCTGCTTGTGCATCGCGCCGGACGCCGACGCCGTGCCGCGAATTGCCTTGATCGAGCGTTCGATCGCGGCCCACAGCCGGTTGATCTCGGCAGCGGCGCGGCCTTCCGCATAATATTCGCGGGCGCCTTCACCCTGGCCGAGCGCCATCAGAAGGTCGGCGCGGTTGGTGATCTGGCCGCTCCACACCGGTGCGCGGAATTTCGCCAGCGCCTCACGCGCGATCGCGACGATGCGGCTTTCGGCGCCGTCACGCTGCGCAGGCGCGCCGTTGATCACGACGGCGTAGGGCTTGCGCATCGAACGGCAGGTCTGAATCGTTTCCTGCACCGCGTTGACGTCGAACACGCCGGGCCGCGCCGGAATGATCACCATCGTGGCGTTCTTGATGGAGTCGTCGACCACGGCCGACAGATTCGGCGGCGTGTCGATGAACACCCATTCGATGCCGTCGCGCTTGGCTTGAGCAATGATCCCGCTGACCGAGTTCACCGCCGTCTTGATCGCCGGCTCGTTGGTGCCGCGTAATTTATGCCAGAGCGTCAGCGAGCCCTGCGGATCGGCATCGATCAGCAGACAGGGCTTCGTTGCCTTGTGCACTTGCGCGGCGAGGTGAGCAGCCAGGGTACTTTTCCCCGAGCCCCCCTTACGCGAAGCGAAAACAATCACGTTCATACGTTGGCCTCCAGATTGACCCCAGGAGGCGAAAATGAATCAGCACGCTGATTCGCGAAAGAAGAAACTTCTTGCAATCCGCAAAGCGGCCAAGATTACCGGTGCATTCTGCTTTTTGAGTCACACTCAACTTATGACACAACCGAAAATGGAAGCGCTAAGCGTTTGATAAGACTCAGGCCTAGCGCTTTTCGGCAGTTTTGGCGCGAGTCTTGGCGCGCTGCCGCGCGATCCACTTGCGCTCGATCCAGCCGAGCAATTGCGCCGTCGGTTTCTGCAAGAACGGGACGTCCTGCGCGAACAAAAGGAGTCCGAGCGGCAGCATCCAGAGTCCGAGTATCGGCAGGAAGCTGAAGATACCGCCGATGATCAGGAGGATCGCGAGTGGAATCCGCACATAGCGCGACGACGGCTTGCGCAGCCACGCGACGAAGCGTGCCGGCCTTTCCGGAAGCTTGGCTTCGAACCAGGCGAAGTGCCGATCGATCTCTTGCTTGTCGTATTCGCTCACGCGCCTCACTCCATCCGTTCCGTCGCGAAACGGATTTGGCAGACAACACCAACAGCAGAGATGATGCTGCGTGACAGCGTCACAAGGCGTCAGTCTGTCGCGCATGACGGTCTTGAAATTGGCGCTGAGCATTCCACCGCGAAGCCACACCGGTTCGCATCAAGACAAAGCACCGGGCTCGCGCCTCTCGCGTGCGCGCGATGGGAATCAAATCAGTGGCGGACGTCAGTGGGTCGACTTCTTCGCCTTGTGCGACTTGGAGACCTTCCGCTTCGCAGCGACCGGCCGCCGCTCGACACGCTCGCTCGCCTCACGCGGCTCGGGACCCGCGCGGAAGAACGCGCGGCAGGCCGGCGACAGCTGCGCCCTGTTCCTGATCATGCAGGCCGTGATGCGATCGACATCGGGAATCTCGGGACCACAGAGCCGGAACGCATCCGGCGTACAGGCCTGCTGCTGATCGGGCGTGTAAGCCTCGCCCCGGCCCGGCAGCAGCAGCGCGGCAAAGCCGACCGCTGATATCAACGCAAACGAAAATCTCCTTGAACCGGCGGTCCCCATGCGTCCCCCCAAGGTGGCACTAAGGTGTCGTTAAGGCGTCGTTTCGGGGAGTGTGGGTGATGGCACGAGGAAGTGCAAGCGGGCGAGATGACACGCCACCGGCGATCAAGCGAGACGGCAAGCGATCTTGCGATGGCCCCGAGCTTGCGAAGTCGCGGTGGGTGATGGTGTGGATGGTACAGTTGGGTGGGCTCGAACCACCGACCTCCTGTTCCACAGACAAAACAAGAGCTCCGCCGGCATTACGATATTCCCGCCGTTTTCGCGAAAATCTCATTATTATCAATAGTTAAGCCCGCCGCGCCTCGCCTTAACTGCGCTCCAATTGGGGTTATGGTGGTAGCTATATGGTAGCTACAGAGGCGATCGATGGCGGTCTCAAGTATAACGATTCGCGCAGTACAAGCGCTCAAGTCAGGCGAAGCTATTTGGGACGCAGACCACCGCCAAGCGGTGCGGGGTTTTGGCGTTCGGCGTCAACGTGACCAGGCGACCTACGTCCTCAAGTACCGAATGTTCGGCCGGCAGCGCTTTGTTACCATCGGTCCTCATGGCGCCCCCTGGACGCCCGAGCTTGCACGCAGGGAAGCCAAGCGGCTTTTGGGCCTGGTTGCCGATGGCAAAGACCCGGCGGACGAGAAGGCCAAGGCCCGCATGCAGGCGGCCGACACCCTCCGGGTGATCGCAAATCAATATCTCCGGAACGCCAAACAAAGGTTGAGGCCCGGGACCTATGCGGGAATAGAACGGTACCTGTTGGTCAGTTGGAAACCTTTGCATCCTGTCTCGGTCTTCCAGATCACCCGGGGTCATATCTCGGCTCGTATCGCTGACATCGCATCACGTCATGGAAAGGTCTCAGCGGCCCGCGCCCGTACAGCCCTGTCCTCAATGTTCAACTGGGCAATACGCGAGGGCCTCGATATCGCCGCGAACCCGGTTCTCGGCACTAACCGACCTGCGCAACCGGGAAGCCGCGAACGGGTCCTCACGGAGACGGAGCTATCAGTCATCTGGCACGCCTGTGGCGATGACGATTACGGGCGCATTGTGCGTTTGTTGCTGGTCACAGCCCAACGCCGCGATGAAGTGGGCAGCATGCAATGGGCCGAACTTAATACCTCTTCGGGGATCTGGACGCTGCCAAGCGCCCGGACCAAGAACCATCGCGAGCACTCCCTCCCGCTGGTTCCCGCCGCCTTGGCCCTACTCCCGCCCCGCCGAACCGGCCGAGACTTCCTCTTCGGTGACGGACCCCGACGCAGCGGTGACCCACACCGTGGGTTCTCCGGCTGGTCAAAGTCGAAGGCCGCGCTTGACGAGCGCATCGCCGAGGCCCTAGGCGAACCCCTGCCCCATTGGACGGTTCACGATCTCCGGAGATCGGCGTCCACGGTGATGGCCGACCGGCTTGGCGTGTTGCCGCACGTCGTGGAAGCAATCCTAAACCATGTCAGCGGCCACAGGGCCGGCGTCGCCGGGGTATATAACCGCGCTCGGTATGCAACCGAAATGCGCAAGGCGCTTCAGCGCTGGGCGGAACACGTTACGGCCTTGTTGGCCCAAAAGCCGGCACATGTTGACAATGTGATAGCGGGCGCCGCGCTCTCTGATCTTAGATGTCTCCACGAGGCTGTCG
Organism: Bradyrhizobium sp. USDA 3240; assembly: GCF_054063295.1. Classification (NCBI taxonomy): domain Bacteria; kingdom Pseudomonadati; phylum Pseudomonadota; class Alphaproteobacteria; order Hyphomicrobiales; family Nitrobacteraceae; genus Bradyrhizobium; species Bradyrhizobium sp. USDA 3240. The sequence continues at coordinate 6,060,173 of NZ_JBSSGD010000002.1, read as the reverse complement.
GGATCCACTCCTAGGACGCGGACTCATTAAGGCGCAGCCATAGCCTGATTGACGCGAGTTGAACGAAGGCAAGGTAGTTGGCAGCAAGCCTGTCGTAGCGCGTTGCGACCCGACGACATTGTTTGATCCTGTTGAAGAACCGCTCGACCCGGTTGCGAGCGCGGTAGAGATAGGGGCTGAAGCAGATCGGGTCGCTGCGATTACTTTTCGGCGGGATGTTGGCCCATGCGCCTTTCTTCATGGCGAGTTCTCTGATCCAGTCGGCATCGTAGCCGCGGTCGGCAAGCATCGACCCGGATTTCAGGCGAGACAGCAGCCTTCCGGCAAGTCTAACGTCGTGGGCCTCACCGGGGCTCAGCGCCAGCCGTACTGGCAGACCATTGCTATCGACCACCGCATGAATCTTGCTCGTCAAGCCGCCGCGTGACCTTCCTGTCAATTGGCGCTTGTTCTTTGTGATGCAGGCTCCATCTGATGCACGCGGACAATGGAGGTGTCGATCATCTGGACAGTGGCATCATGGGCAGAGGCAAGTGCGTCAATGATGCGGCCCCAGACACCGGCCCGCCGCCAGCGGATGAAACGGTTGTAGCAAGTCGTGTATGGGCCAAACGCCTCCGGCAGGTCACGCCAGGGCGCTCCCGATCGCAAGACCCAGAAGATGCCATTGAGGACACGACGGTCATTTACCCGAGGAACGCCACGCGGCTTGATGGCAGCCCATTCCTAGTCGGCGAGTTCGTAGCGCATGATTCGAGCCCCCAGTTTGGGAACTTGAATCACAGTGGCCTGGCCGTCCGCAACGCTTCTGGGCCGGCGCCGGTCGGGCATTACGGGCAGAAGCGGATGGCAACCTGCAGATCGCCTGCTGAATCCCTCGAAAATGACTCTCACCGACTTTGTCAGCGCATTATGAAGCCGCCGTCCACGGAGATCGACTGGCCGGTGACGTAGCTGGCGGCGTCGCTGCAGAGCCAGAGGACCGCATTTGCAATCTCCTCGGGCCGGCCGACCCGTCCCTTCGGAATGCTCTTTTCCATGGCCTTGAGCTCGTCGCCTTGTCCGGCCGCAACCATTTGATCGGACATCGGCGTCCGGATAAGTCCGGGGCAAACGGCGTTGATACGGATGCCCCGAGCCGCATATTCCAGAGCCGCGCTCTTGGTGAATCCGACTACCCCATGTTTTGCGGCGTGGTAGATGCCGCGCTCGGCGCCGCCGATGAGTCCACCAAGCGATGAGCAATTGACTATGGCCCCGCTTCCCTGTTCGCGCATCCGACGCAACTCGAACTTCATGCAGCTCCATTCGCCACGAAGATTGATGCCCATGACGCGGTCGTAATCCTCGCGGGTCGTGTCGGCCGTCTCGGCCAGAACGTTCTGGACTCCCGCGTTGTTATAGGCCGCGTCGAGCCTTCCGAAGGCTGCGACCGTCTCCGCGACCATGGCTTCGACCTGCGCGTCATCCGAGACGTCGCACCGAATACCTATGGCCTTATGGCCCTGCGCGATCAGTTCGTCGACCGCAGCGTGCGTTGCCCTCTCGTTCCAGTCGGCGAGCGCGACGGAGGCTCCCGATTCCGCGAAAGCCTTTGCCGTGGCGTGGCCCAAACCGGACGCCGCGCCCGTCACCAGCGCGACCTTTCCTTCGAATGAGATCTTCATGGTAGCTCTCCTGTATGTTCGTCGTTCCGGCACGCGTGCAGTCAGCGCTGCGCGCGCTCGGCTTCTGCCGGCGGGTAGCGGTCGCCTACGATTTTGATCTTCGCGGCGGCGGCATCCATGTTGCGGATGTCCTCGCGCGTAAGCTCGATCGCGGCCGCGCCGATGTTCTCATCGAGGCGGCCGAGCTTGGTCGTGCCGGGGATCGGGACGATCCACGGCTTCTGCGCCAGCAGCCAGGCCAGCGCGATCTGCGCAGGCGTGGCGCGCTTCTGCGCGCCGATCCGTTCCAGCAAATCGACCACAGCACGGTTAGCCTTGCGCGCCTCGGGAGTGAAGCGCGGCAGGCTCGCGCGGTTATCGTTGCCACCGAACGAGGTGGTCTCGTCGATCTTGCCTGTCAGAAATCCCCGTCCGAGGGGACTGAAGGGGACGAAGCCGATCCCCAGCTCGCCGCAGACCGGCAGCACCTCCTTCTCGGGCTGGCGCCACCAGAGCGAATATTCGCTCTGGACCGCCGCGACCCGCTGCACGGCATGGGCGCGGCGGATGGTCGAGGCGCCAGCCTCGCTCAGGCCGAAGTGCTTGACCTTGCCTTGGGCGATGAGATCCCTCACCGCGCCGGCGACGTCCTCGATCGGAACGTCGGGATCGACCCGATGCTGGTACAGCAGGTCGATCGCCTCGACCCGCAGCCGCTTCAACGAGCCTTCGACGGCCTGTCGTATGCGTTCGGGGCGACTGTCGAGCCCGTCGGTATCAAGGATCGTGGCCGAACTTGGTGGCGATGACGACGTCCCTCCGGAACGGCTCCAGCGCCTCGCCTACGAGTTCCTCGTTCGTGAACGGGCCGTAGACCTCGGCGGTGTCGAAGAAGGTGACGCCGCGCTCGACAGCGGCCCGGACGAGCGCGATCATGTCGGCGCGGTTCGGAGCGGGACCCCGATGGTAGTTGAGGCCCATGCAGCCCAGGCCGATGGCCGAGACGGTAAGATCGCCAAGCTTGCGCGTTTGCATGCTAAATCTCCTTGTTTGACGGTCGCCCCCGCGGCCCGCGGCCGATTCGCTCGGACGCGTCGACGCAGCGAGGTGTCCGCGCACAGGGTCACTTGTGGTATTGCTCGTCGCTGACCTTTTCCATCCACTCGACATTCTTGCCGTCGAGCGATTCCGTGATGGCGATGTGCGTCATCGCATTCGTCGGTGTCGCGCCATGCCAATGCTTCTCGCCAGGCGGAAACCAGACGACATCGCCGGGGCGGATTTCCTCGACCGGGCTACCCTCGCTCTGCACCCAGCCAAGTCCGGTCGTGACGATGAGAGTCTGGCCGAGCGGGTGGGTGTGCCACATGGTTCGGGCACCTGCCTCAAAGGTCACTTGACCGCCGCTGATGCGTGTCGGGTCGCCCACCTGAAACAGCGGATCCACCCGGACGCTACCGCTGAACCATGCTTCGGGACCTTTGCCGGACGGCCGCGAGCCGTTGCGTTTGATGTCCATCGTTCCATACCTTCCATTGTTGACTGTCGCAGCGCGTGCAAAGGCCGCAGGCGTTGGTATCAGCGTCGCCAATGCGGCACCGGCCCAGAGAACGCTCCTTCGGGTGAAGGCATGCTGCGCCGGCGTCGGGGCGCTTCCGCAAAGCCGTAAGAGCGTGTGCGCCCTGTCCATCGGACGAACTCCGTCGCGTCGCGGGGGGGGGGGCCGCTTCGGTAATCGCTGCTCCTAATTTAGCGCGCACATCTATAGGGATTAGACGCTATAATCGGGATGGACCTATCAACAGGATCGATAAATGCGGCGTGGCAATCTCGACGATCTCTCGGTCTTTCTCGTCGTCGCCCAGGAGGGGAGTTTCACAAAGGCAGCGGCGAAACTAGGCGTGTCGCAGTCGGCGCTCAGCTACACCATCAAGGAGCTCGAAGCCCGTCTCAAGCTGCGCCTGCTGACGCGGACTACGCGGAGCGTGTCGCCCACGGCTGCCGGCGAGCGCCTTCTGCGAAACGTCAGCCCGAGGATAGAGGAGATCGAAGGGGAGCTCGCGGCCCTGAGCGACCTTCGGGAAAAACCCTCGGGCACGATCCGCATCACGGCCACCGAATATGCCACCGACGCCGTACTCCTGCCGAAGCTCGCGAAGCTGCTTCGCGAAAATTCGGACATCAAGGTCGAGATCGTCAGCGATTACGGGCTGACGGATATCGTCGCGCAGCGCTTCGATGCCGGGGTGCGGGACGGCGAGCAGGTGGCGAAGGACATGATCGCCGTTCGCATCGGACCGGATGCACGCATGGCCGTGGTCGGCGCTCCGTCCTATTTCAAAAATCAGCCCGTACCGAAGAAGCCGCAAGACTTGGTTGAGCACAATTGCATCAATCTGCGTCTGCCCACCCATGGTGGCTTATACGCCTGGGAGTTCGGCAAGGGCTCACGCGCACTGAAAGTTCGCGTCGAAGGCCAACTGTTCTTCAGCACCACGACCCAGATGTTCCACGCCGCGCTCGCAGGTTTGGGATTGGCCTATCTGCCGGAGGGTCTGGTGCAACCACACATCAACAAGGGCCGGCTTAAACGGGTGCTTGACGACTGGTGCCCTCCGTATCCGGGCTACCATCTGTACTATCCCAGCCGGCGCCAACCCTCTGCGGCCTTTGCGCTGTTGGTAGAGGCGCTCCGGCATCGTCCCTGATGTGGGCGATCCCACAGTTCAACGTATGGTATAGCCGCCATCCACGGCGAGCGCGTGACCGACCATGAAACTTGCTTCTGAGCTGCACAACCAGAGCACGGCGCTTGCGATCTCTTCGGGGCGGCCAAGCCGGCCGATGGGAACGTTCTGCAGCATCGCGTTGAGGGCGTCTGCCTGAGTGGCCATCATCTTGTCTAACATTGCCGTATGGATGATACCCGGGCATACCGCATTGATGCGAATGCCCCTTGCGGCGTAGTCGAGCGCTGCGCTTTTCGTGAGCCCCAACACCCCGTGCTTCGAGGCCTGGTATGTTCCGCGTTTGGGGCCGGCGACCAAGCCGCCGATGGAAGAGCAGTTGACGATTGCACCGTTAGCCTGCTTGAGCATCTGTCGGAGCTCGAATTTCATGCAACTCCATACGCCGCGCAGATTGATCGAAATCACTCGGTCAAAATCCTCCCGTGTGGACTCGGCAGCTTCCACCGCGACATTCTGGACGCCGGCATTGTTGTAGGCGGCATCAAGCCTGCCGAAGACAGGGGCGGCCGGTAGACCCCGGAGCGCGCGATGCCAAGCAACAGGCATTGCCGACGGGATCGACAGCGCCTTGTCCGCGCGATCGAGCATTCCTCGACGGTCCGGCGTGCTCATCTTCCGAACCTCCGCGCTAAAAATCGCGCTCGACCGTCAGTTGTCCAATCTTGGCGTGCAGCTTCTCGATCTCGCGTTCGCGCGTTTCCTCGCTCTCGCGCCCGGCACCCACATCAAAGTCCGCGCCGCCTGGTCCAGCAGTTGCTTCTTCCAGGCATAGATCTGGTTCGGGTGAACCTCATAGCGCTGGGCCAGATCGGCCACCGTCGCCTGCTCCCGCACGGCTTCCAGCGCAATCTTTGCCTTCAGTGCCGCGTCGATCTTGCGTCTCGTCTTCGTCGTCATCATGCCCTCCGTGTATCAAACGGAGCGGCCCTTTTCCAACTGACCTCTGGTCCCAAAATCGGGGTCCATTTCACTCGCGCCCCCGGGCGACATCAAATCGGAATGGTGGGCGAGATCATCTCGGAATCCTGGGCGAGATCAAATCGGTACACCCGGGCGAGATCATCGGAATCCGCACCGAGATGCAGCCCGTCGATTTGGACCACCAGAAGGTCGAGCGTGGACAGATCGGCAGCCATGAAGTCAGCCAGCCGCACCGCCGACAGCGCTACGAACCTCCGCGAGGCCGCCGACTTCGAAACCCCCGATCCGGGCGGTACCGGCACGTCACCCTCGGGCAGCCGGACGGCGCGGCCGAACCGGCGCGTCGACACATTGATCAGCATCAGGTTCATCGCCCCGCGACCGAGCCAATCCTCCTGCGCCGCCGTTTCCCAGCTCGGGATCGTGACCTCGCCGCCATCCACGCCCCGGACCCGCGGGCGCTCGACCTCGATCTTGCCGCCGTGGAAGCCGATCCGTCCCCGCGTTCGGCCCAAGGTGCGTCCGCCGCGCCGCCTCGCGATCGTGGCGCGGCCCGCCACAACATCCGCCTCCATCATCGTGCCGAGCGCCTCGATCCCTGCCGCAAGGCAGAACCGATCGAAGCTCGCCCGCACTTCTGCAAACGCTTCGTCCACCGCCCCGGTCGCCGGCCAACCAGCCGGTGTGATATCTCTATCATGGCGTTGCTCTTCTTTGTGGAATCAGCACCCCGAGCCTACCGGCTCAAGGTGGGCAACGCCGACCTCTTCAGAAATTCAACAGAACCCGGGACATCCCCGAATCACAAGTGATACTTTCGATTCAAGATTTCGCGGATCAGCGCGAGTCGGCGAAATTATGGGTAATTGAAAGCTTCGTCGTATGCGTACGACATCAGCCCCTGAGTCGGTTCTGCAGCGCCTGCCGATTGGCAACGAGGCTGCTGAGGTTCAGCAGGTGTGGTGCTCGTCCTTGCTCCAATTGCCTAACCAGCGCCCGCGTGCCGTCCACCACGAAGACGCCGCAATCATAAGTGTTCAGCTGCTGGGTCATGCCGCGTGACTCCAGGCGGGCGCCCAGCCTTGCTGCGAGCTCTGCTGCGGGCGTGTTGTTGTATTCCCCCATGGAGTCGTAGCGATAGGCAACCGGCCTTTCGCGGTCGCGGCGATCAACAAACAGCAACGACCAATGGGTGCCGGGGAGATTCGTAGCACGGGCATTGTTCACTGGCAGGAACAGGAAGTCGGCTGTGTCGTCACCATTCTGATCATGGACGATGCGCTGGAATGCGCGTAGCATTTCGCTCTCGGTGCCCAAGCGCAGGCTAACAAGGGTTATGAGAGGATCCACGAACCGCGTCCGGGCGGCGAGATTCGGATTGTTCCCCCCCAACTCTTGCGCCAGGAGCTGGTAATCTCTCAGGACATGCTCGTCGCCCAGCCATTCCGTGTCCTCGAGCACCAGCCCGCGGCCGTGAGGCGAGGCTGTCGGACCTAAAGCCCCGATCTGAGCATCGTAGGAGGTGCTCGGAAACGCCGGCACAGAATTAACATCGTCGCGTGATTCAGACGGCGTGGCCGCAGTCAGATCAACCAATGGAGGACCGCCGTAGGTGCTTGAGCGAGCCCCGGCAGCCTGCGCTGGCTCAAAGTGAGCATCGTCGCGCAACTCGGACGGTGTCGGCGCATTCAGAGCAAGAAATGGCTCAAGACCAGCGTAGATGTCTGAGGGAGCCCTGGTAGAGTGCGCTGGCGCAAAGTGAGCGTCGTCGCCCAACTCGGACGGTGTCGGCGCATTCAGAGCAAGAAATGGCTCAAGACCGCCGTAGGTGCTTGAGCGAGCCCTGGCAGCCTGCGCTGGCGATGCTTCCAGCATCGGCCACATACTCCAATCAAAGTTGAGCGGCATCTGCGGCGACCAGGTTGAGGCGGACCAGGCAGGTTCCTGCTGTCCAGCTTGGACTATGTCCTGCGCCTGCTCCGGGGGAACCCCGGGCCACGGTGGGCCGTCTTCCACCATCAAACGCAGATCCTGATTATAACCTTCCGGGAGGACCAATGGCCGACTGACAGCTCGCTGCAGCGCCGTGGCATCTTGGTACCCACTCCCCTGCATCGTCGGCTGCGCCTGCCATGGCGATGCACCCAGTTGATGGGTGGGGGCCGACGTCAGCAGGCGACCGCCTGAAGCGACGATCTCGCTCAGTTGCCGCTCAATGGCAACGCCGTGCAGATTGTCTAGGGTCCTCGGCCTCTTCGCTGGCCTCAATTCAGCTGTGTCATGCTCATCGTTGATGACGACCTCCTCGCTTGGCAGGAGGTTGCTCTTGGCAAGTGCACCGATCGGCTCGTCCGGGAACTGCTGGCGGTCGGAGCCCCAATTCAAGGGACGAATGGACTCTCCGGGATCCGATGACTGGTCATGGCGCGCGGCTGGCTCAAGAAGAGATGACGACGGGCCGGGTTCGTCCATCAGCTCCCAAAGCAAATCCTGATCGTAGCCTTCTACAGGAAGCAGCTCCTTTGGCCAACTGCCCGCGTCCTGCGACGCGCTGTGCTGCGCAGCGGCGCCGCCGGCGGGCATCGGCTCCATCAGTGCCGCGTCTTCGGGATCAGGACCGGGGGAAATATGGCGCTCGAGCTCCATCGCTTTAGCGCCAGCCTGCGATTTTCGGAGATGGGTCAGTGCGGCACCGATCCGCCTATTACCACCGGCGTCCTTATAGTCCTCGACATCTCCATCCAACGCCTTGCCGGAAAGCCGAGCAGCAATGCCCTTCTTGTTGTTTTCACGCAGGTAGTCACTGAAACTGCTAAGGGCAAATGCATAGGTACTGGCGGTACCTGTCGTTGCTTCGTTTTTGTACTCCTTGATGAGAGCCGCGTCCTGGGGATAAGAATTCAGCTTAGCGCGGTCTGCGATCGGCACGATTCCGCCCGTCGACTGCGAGGTCCGGAGATGATCTATTGCCGTAAGGAGTCTCGTGGGATTACCCTTTCCGAAGAACTCGCGCGCATCAACAGTCAACGACTCGTCGTCGAGCCGAGCAGCAATGGACTTTTTGTTATTTGCGAAGAGCCAGCGGCCAAAGCTGAGAAGGCGATTTACATTGTACTTGGCAGTGGTTTCGGTGGCCCCGCCCTTGATGAGGGCCTCCTCAAGCCCCGAAATAAGGGGAGCGTCCTCGGAATAAAGAGACTGCTTCCTGCGAACCCCAGTTGATCGAGCCGGCTGCAGCGCCGAGGACGACGGGCCGGGTTCGTCCATCAGCCCCAAAACCAAATCCTGATCGTGGGCTTCCGCAGGAAGCTTCTCTGGCCAACTGAAAGCTCGCTGCGACGCGTTGTGCCGCGCAGCGGCGTCGCCGACCCGCCTCGTCTCCACCAGGGCCGCGTCTTCGGGATCAGGAAAGGGGGAAATATGGCGCTCGAGCTCCATCGCCTTAGCGCCGGCCGACGATTTTCGGAGATAGGCCAGCGCGGCACCGATCCGCCTATTACCACCGGCGTCCTTCTTATAATCCTCGACATCTCCATCCAACGCCTTGCCGGAAAGCCGAACAGCAATGCCCGGCTTGTTGTTTTCACGCAGGTAGTCACTGAAACTGCTAAGGGTAAATGCATAGGTAATGGCGGTACCTGTCGCTGCTTCGTTTTTGTACTCTTTGATGAGAGCCGCGTCCTGGGGATAAGGATTCAGCTTAGCGCGGTCTGCGATCGGCACGATTCCGCCTGTCGACTGCGAGGTCCGGAGATGACCTATTGCCGTAAGGAGTCTCGTGGGGTTACCCTTTCCGAAGAACTCGCGCGCATCAACGGTCAACGACTCGTCGTTAAGCCGAGCAGCAATGGACTCTTTGTTATTTGCGACAAGCCAGCGGCCAAAGCTGCGAAGGGGCCATACATTGGCCTTGGCGGTGATTTCGGTGGCCCCGCCCTTGATGAGGGCCTTCTCAAGCCCCGAAATAAGGGGACCGTCCTCGGAATAAAGAGGCTGCTTCCTGCGAACCCCAGTTGATCGAGCCGGCTGCAGCGCCGAGTGCGACGGACCGGGTTCGTCCATCAGCCCCAAAACCAAATCCTGATCGTAGCCTTCTGCAGGAAGCTCCTCTGGCCGACTGAAAGCTCGCTGCGACGCGCTGTGCTCCGCAGCGGCGTCGCTGACCCGCCTCGGCTCCATCAGGGCCGCGCGTTCGGGATCAGGAAAGGGGGAAATATGGCGCTCAAGCTCCATCGCCTTAGCGCCGGCCGACGATTTTCGGAGATGGGTCAGTGCGGCACCGATCCGCCTATTACCACCGGCGTCCTTCTTATAGTCTCCGACATCTCCATCCAACGCCTTGCCGGAAAGCCGAGCAGCAATGCCCTTCTTGTTGTTTTCACGCAGGTAGTCACTGAAACTGCTAAGGGCAAATGCATAGGTACTGGCGGTACCTGTCGTTGCTTCGTTTTTGTACTCTTTGATGAGAGCCGCGTCCTGGGGATAAGGATTCAGCTTAGCGCGGTCTGCGATCGGCACGATTCCGCCCGTCGACTGCGAGGTCCGGAGATGACCTATTGCCGTAAGGAGTCTCGTGGGATTACCCTTTCCGAAGAACTCGCACGCATCAACGGTCAACGACTCGTCGTCGAGCCGAGCAGCAATGGCCTGCTTTTTGTTTTCAAAGAGCCAGCGGCCCAATCTGAGAAGATGACCTACATTCTCCTTGGCAGTGCGTTCGGCAGCCCCCCCTTTGATGAAGGCCTCCTCAAGCTCCAAAATAAGGTCAGCATCTTGGGAATAAAGAGGACGCCTGCGGGTACCGTAAACCTCTGTTGACTGGCCAGGCTGCAGCGCCGAGGCGCCTGGCATCGGCCCGCCGCCTTTACCCTGCGACGCTGGAGGGCATTCGCGCCCGCTCGCCTGCATGATGGGCTGCGCCTCCGATGGCGATGCGGCGACTTGATGGGGGGGGGTCTGCATCAGCACACGATCACCTGGACGGGTGATCTCGCTTAGCTGCCGCTCAAAGGCCGCCGCGTCTGTCGACGGGGACACCGGTGCAGTCTCTTGCTGGGCGGCGCTGTTCGATTGTTGCTGCAATCGGCTAGTTGAGGTGAAATCCATCCGTTCTCACTTTCGAAGATATAGGCGCATCAGAGCTCGGTTTGGATCTCATGCGCGGGGCAATCGAGACGGCAGCGCGGCGACCAAATCCACAGCACAGAATGTGCTCTCAACGTTGGATCCAGCAACAAACCAGCGTGGATCCGAACCGTCCGCGCCGCAGGCAGTCGGACACTCGGATGTTCTTCCCCACAATTTTTGCTATGAGAGGAAGCTGTCGAGTACCTGACGAGCGCTGTGGGACGACGTAAAAAATTGGCTCTGACTCACTTTTGTTGCAGTCTGAACCGCCCCGGGTTTGCCGGAGGCTCCAACTCCCGAGAGGATGGAGCCATGACGAGCAAGACGACGAACAAGTTTTCACCCGAGGTTCGGGCCCGTGCGGTTCGGATGGTTCCGGATCACGCCAGCGAGCACCCTTCGCGGTGGGCGGCGGTGAGATCGATTGCCGCCAAGATTGGCTGCACACCGCAGACGCTACATGACTGGGTCAAGAAGGTCGAGATCGACAGCGGGCAGCGGACCGGCGTTCCGACGGAGATGGCCGAGAAGCTGAGGGCCCTGGAACGGGAGAACCGTGAGCTTCGACAGGCCAACGAGATCCTGCGCAAGGCGAGCGCTTATCTTGCGATGGCGGAGCTCGACCGCCGGTCCAAGCCATGATCGCCTTCATTGACGATCATCGTGGGGCGCATGGGGTCGAGCCGATCTGTCAGGTGTTGCCTGATCGCCCCCTCGACCTACCACGCCCATGTGGCCAAACGGCGCGATCCCGCCAGGCTGTCGACGTGCGCCAAGCCGGACGCCGCCCTGAAGATCGAGGTTCGGCGCGCCTTCGATCAAAACTTTTCCCTCTACGGCGTGCGCAAGGTCTGGCGCCAGCTCAAGCGCGAAGGCTTCGATGTTGCCCGTTGCACAGTGTCGCGACTTATGCGGAACATGGGTTTGCAAGGGTGATCCACGGCAAACCCATCAAGACCACGATCAGCGACAAGGCTGCGCCACGCCTGCTGGATCACGTCAATCGCCCGTTCAAGGCGCCAAGGCCGAACGTTCTCTGGCTCTCCGACTTCACCTATGTCGCGACCTGGACGGGTTTTGTCTACGTCGCCTTTGTCATCGACGCCTATGCCCGCAGGATTGTGGGCTGGCGAGCCTCGCGCGCGGCGCATGCAGCTTCGTGCTCGATGCGCTGGAGCAGGCACTGCAAGATCGACGGCCGGTCCATCGTGGCGGGCTCGTGCACCACAGCGACAGAGGCAGCCAATACGTATCCATTAAGTACATCGAGCGCTTGGCTGAAGCTGGTGTGGGGCCTTCTGTCGGCAGCCTCGGAGATTCCTATGACAATGCTCTCACCGAAACCATCAACGGTCTCTACAAGGCCGAGGTGATCCCGCGCGGCCCATGGCGCAGCTTCGAGGCCGTCGAGATTGCGACATGCGACCTGGAATGGGTGGATTGGTTCAACAACCGACGGCTCCTCGAGCCCATCGGCAACATACCGCCGGCCGAAGCCGAGAAACGCTACTACGCCATGCTGGAACAATCCGCCATGGCGGCAGAACTTAAACTAAATGGCCTCCGGCAAACCCGGGGCGGTTTTGTATCACAGGAGTTTGGCGGTCTGACGCGCCTCGCCTCCACGTGGGCGTATTCGGATACCGAGCGCCTATCGTTTATAACGCGACAATCAGGATGGGAGCGGCGCGTCAATCAAGATGAGACGAGGCGGCCGAGTCAGGAGATAATTGACGCTGGCCGCCGTCGAGTTCGTTGGGGGTAGTGTGAACAGGCGGCCGGCCTGGACCGCGTCTGCGATCGAGGGCAACTTTTCGATGGTAACTTTCGACGTTCATCTCGAGGATCGTGGCGTGGTGGACCAAACGATCGATGGCAGCCAACGTCATTGCCTGGTCCGGGAAGATACGCCCCCATTCGCCAAATGGCTGATTGGCCGTGATCAGCAGCGAGCGTCGTTCGTAGCGGGCGGCGATCAACTCGAACAGCACACTGGTTTCCGGCTGATCCTTGCTCACATATGTGATGTCGTCGAGGATCAGGAGGTCATAGCGATCGAGTTTGGCGATCGCGGACTCCAGCGCCAGCTCGCGCCGCGCGAGCTGCAGCCGTTGCACCAGATCGGTGGTGCGCGCGAAGAGAACGCGCCAACCGTTCTCGACGAGAGCCAGGCCGATCGCCGTGCCGAGATGGGTCTTGCCGCCGCCAGGCGGGCCAGCGTCATAATGCCGGGTGTCTGGGATCTGAGGTTGAGATCCTCTACCCATTTCATCCGCGATGTGGAGCGTTAGTCGTCGTTGTCGCCCGCAAGCGGCTCGGGAGTGAGACGCATTTTGTTATCAGACAACCTGATGCGACGTTAACGCTTCTGCCGGCATGGATGACGGCCCCCGCCGCCGCTTCCTTCCGACTGACGGCTGATCCGCGGCTTCCGGTGGATCGTCTGCTGGAGGCGCGCGTTCTTGCCGACGCGGTCTTAGCCTCCTCTCCCAGGGAATCGTCCCAATCGCGAGGAGGCGGTCATGGCGGACGCATCACGTCGTCAGGGGGATCTTTTCGGGAGCCCTCCAAAATACAGCAGCATTCCAATCGAAGCCCACCAGCAAATGTTGGAGCTGTTGAAGGAGCTTCTGACCGAAGCACTCACCGACAGCGCGGTCGACGCAAACGACGTGAACCGGGAGGACAGCGGTGAGCAAGATCACGCCTGAGCACCTTGCTCGCCAGGCCGTCGTGTACGTTCGTCAGTCGACGGCCGACCAGGTTATCAACAACCGAGAGAGCCAGCGCCGCCAGTACGGCTTGGCCGACCGTGCGCGGCAGCTGGGCTGGAGCGAGGTGGTCGTGATCGACGATGATCTCGGTCGCTCTGGTGGCGGCACCACGCGTCCCGGGTTCGAGAAGCTGCTTGCCGCCATTTGCGAAGGGCGAGTTGGCGCTGTGGTCTCGATTGAGGCCTCTCGGCTGGCCCGCAACGGCAGGGATTGGCATACGCTCCTGGAGTTCTGCGGGCTCGTCGGAACACTGATCGCCGATGAGGACGGCGTCTATGATCCGCGCCACCCCAATGATCGCCTTCTGCTCGGCATGAAGGGCACAATGAGCGAGATGGAGCTGTCTATCTTTCGGCAGCGCTCGCTTGAAGCCTTGAAGCAGAAGGCCCGCAGGGGGGAGCTCTTCCTCAACGTTGCAATCGGTTATCTCAAAGTCTCCCACGATCGGATCGAGAAGGACCCTGATCGGCGCATTCAGGAGGCGCTCGCACTCGTGTTCACCAGGTTTGCTGAGATGCAGACACTTCGCCAGGTCCACCTGTGGTTACGGCAAGAACGAATCACTTTGCCCGCGGTCAGCCATGGCCCCGAGGGTCGCCACGTCGAGTGGAAGTTACCAGTCTACAATACGATCTATCACATCCTTACCAATCCCATCTATGCTGGCGCCTACGCCTTCGGGCGCTCGGGCAGTCGGGTGACGATCGAGGCCGGCCGCAAGAGGATCGTGCGGGGCTTCCGGCGGGAGCGCAGCGACTGGGAAGTTTTGATCAAGGATCACCATGAGGGCTACATTACGTGGGCGGAGTTCGAGAGGAATCAGCGCTTGATCACCGATAACGCCAATGGGAAGAGCTTCATGAGTCGTGGCTCGGTCCGCTGCGGCGAGGCCCTTCTTGCAGGGCTCCTTCGTTGCGGTCACTGCGGTCGCAAACTTCACGTTGCCTACAGTGGCACGCACGGCACTGTTGGGCGTTATCATTGCCGCGGTAGCCAGATCAACCATGGCGGAGATCCGTGCATCTCATTCGGCGGCCTGCGCGTGGATCGCGCAATCAGCGCGGAAGTCATCGCACGTTTGCAGCCGCTCGGTGTCAAGGCTGCGCTGGCTGCCATGGAGGCTCGCGGCCGTGAGCACGCCGAGAAGCTGCGCCAACTTGAACTGGCTCTGGAGCAAGCGCGCTATGAGGCCACTCGTGCTCGTCGGCACTATGAGGCCGTCGATCCCGACCATCGCTTGGTAGCTGGCGAGTTGGAGCGGCGTTGGAATGAACGCCTGCTGGCTGTCCGCGCGCTCGAGGATGAGCGCGGGGCGTTTTTAGCCAAGCCGGAGACGACTCTGAGCGAGGCGGATCGCGAGCGGTTACTCGCGCTTGGCTCCGATTTGGAGTGAGCCTGGAACAGCCCTGGGGCGACGCCTGCGACGCGCAAGCGGATCATCCGAACTGTGATCCGCGAGATCGTTGTGCGCGTCCACGATGAGGCGATCGAGCTTGTCATCCACTGGCAGGGCGGCGATCATACAGCACTGAAGACCAGGAAGAACCGTACGGGTCAACACCGCTGGAGGACGTCCGCGGATGCCATCGATCTCGTGCGTGTTCTGGCACGGCAGATGCCCGACAACACGATCGCGGCAGTCCTCAACCGGGCCGGCAAGTCGACGGGGCGGGGTAACAATTGGACCCGCGCCCGCGTTTGCCACTTGCGCAACCAGCAGGCTATCGCGCCCTACCGAGAGGGCGAACGCAAGGAGAGAGGAGAAATCACTCTGGATGAAGCCGCCGCAGCCTTGCAGGTCAGCCCATCGACGGTTCACCGTCTGATCGCGGAGCAGAGCTTACCTGCGCACCAGCTGTGCAAAGGCGCACCTTGGGTGATCAAAGCGCTTGATCTGGAGCAACCCGAGGTCAAGAAGGCCGCGCAGGCGCGACGCTTCCGGCGGCCGCCGTCCGACGATCTGCGCCAAAGAGAGCTTGAACTATAACGGCATAGCGAGGTGAGCAGTATGAATCGGACTCGGGTGGACCGAACAAGAGCAAATTGGCGCCGGCCTTCAACCAGGCGTCGCCAGCGGCGAGCGCCATCGCCTGTGCCTTTGATAGCATCGGCACGCTTTCGAAGTCGAAGGTGGCGAGCGTCTTGCCGGCGGGCAAACGCGCTTCCACCATGTGTCGCTCGATCCGACGGCGGGTGCGATCGGCCGCCTCGTGCTCGGCAAGGGCGGCGAGGAAGCGGGCGGCAGGCCACCCTTCCTTGTCCGACTGTGCGGCGAGCTTCGGCCAGATCGCCTTGACGCCCGGCAGGCGGAGCTCATTGAGAAGCAGCTCGACACGGGCGGCATCGACGGAGGTAGCGATACCGGTCATGCTGCCTCTCCCAGGTTCGAGCGGCCCAACATGACGCTGACGGAGGCGAGTTCACCGTAGACGTCGAGCGGCACCAGCTGGACGGCGACACGGCGACACGTGGGATCGAGGCCGCCTCGGGTCGGAAGCGGCCGCGCAGCGCGGCAAGATCGCGTCCAGATCCATCGCGATCACCTCGGCGAGTTCTGCTTCGCAGGCGCGCTCGTGAGCCAGCGCCAGAAGCTCGACCGTCACCTTGCAGGCGCGCCGGTCATCACCATGCTCCCGCAAGGTCTCGAACAGACGTTTGTAAGCTGCACGCGGGAAGAGTTGGTCGCGATAAACGAGATTGAGGAGCGCCATCGGCTTGCGCCGCAGGGCATGGATGACGTGCCGGTAATCCACGACATGACCGCCCTGGCTCTCGGACATAGGCCGACCGCGCCGCTGCGTCACGACCGGCGTGACGCCAAGGAAGCATTCGAGCCGGTCGTCGAAGATGCGCACACGCAGGCGATGGCCGATCAATCTTGAAGGCACGGTGTAGAACACGCGCCGCAGGATGAAGCCGCCTGACTACGTCACCGGGATCACTTTCTCCTCGAAGTCGGTCGTGCGGCCTTTTGGCAGCGGCGCCAAGGCCTCCTTCTCGAGCGCGATCGGCTTGGCGAGGTTGGCGTTGCGCCGGCCGACAATCTCGTCGACAAAAGCCCGGTACGCATCGAGACTGGCGAAGTCGCGCGTCCCCCGCAGCAACAGCGCATCTTCCAGTGCCCGCTTGAGATGGCCGTGCGCGCTCTCGATCGGGCCGTTCTCATGTACGATGCCCGCATTGTTGCGCGTTGGCGCCATGCCATAGTGGCCCATCAGCCCGGCGTAGCGCTGCGTCAGATCCTCCCGTGCGTCGGCGGCCAGATTGCGGAATGCTGCCGACAGGCTGTCGCTGCGATGCTCCCGCGGCACGCCGCCGAGCGCCCACAGCGCGTTCTGCAAGCCCACCGCCAGGGCGACGAAGCTTTCGCCGCCGAGCACGACATGGGCATGCTCGAAGCCGGAGAACGCCAACCGGAAGTGATAGAGCCGGTGATCGAGCGGCTCACCCGCGATGGTAATACCGAGCGCGCTCACGCCGGTGAAGTCGGACAGACCAGGCGGCCGGGCTCGTGCTGCTGGCGGAAGATCACGTCCTGTTCGGGACCGTTGAGCGCGCGCCAGGCGTTGATGCGCCGCTCCAGCGTGCGGCGGATGTTCGGGTTCAAGTCATGATGCCGTCGGCGCAGCTCGTCCAGCCGCCGATCACGCGGATGCCGGGCGCAGCCTTCAGGATCGGAACGATCTCGGCGTCCCAATACTGCCCGAGCGGATCGGACCGGCGCCGGCCCCTCGGCGTCTTCTTCTGCGATGGCGGGCGACAATCGCCCTCGATTCGATCCGCGCTTGCCTTCGAGAACCCCGCCTTGGCCGCGGCGGCCTCGGGGGACAGTGTCAGTCGGTAGGTCATGTACAGCCTCATCTGGTGGTCGGTGATGTGGAGGCCAGGCAAGGCATCGATTCCCTCTTGTCGAGGCGAATCAACAGCTTGCACCAGCCGCACCCGGCCGCCAGACGGGTCCAAAAACGCGACGCCGATGGGGACGGTCCTCCGGTCGGGCTGCGCCCTCCCTTCGGTCCGTCCCCATCGACGCAGTCTCACCTTGATTGTCGCTGGAGTCTCACCCTGATCGCCGCCGCGCAATCTTGGGGCGATACGATCTCGGGCGGCTTGTCTTGGACGCGATCGGTGCGGCTTGGCGGCGTGCAAATGCAAACCAATTTCGCGCTTCGTCCCGATCTCGTGACCCTACCGATACCAGCCCTGTCCGGTAGCGCGGCGGTACCCTCTACCCTCGACGCAGAGCCCTGTTTGGGCCGAATGACAGGCAGGATCTGCTTGACCAACAATTGTGCTGAGCGCGCATTGAGAGGCATCGCCTTGGGAAGGCGCAACTGGACCTTCGCCGGCAGCCAGCGTGGCGCCGACCGTGCCGCCATCATGCTGACGATCATCACGACCTGTCGCCTCAACAAAGTCGATCCCAAGGCCTGACTCGCCGACGTCCTCGCCCGTATCGCCGATCTTCCCGCATCGCATCTGCACGAACTGCTGCCCTGGGAATGGAAGCTCCTGCGCCGAGCCCGCCGGTCAGCAAGCCGCCTGACCTTCACGCAAACCATCATAGAGTTCGTCGTGCCCGCGCGCACGCTTCAATCAGGCGGTCTTCGTCGTATGCGTACGACATCAGCCCCTGAGTCGGTTCTGCAGCGCCTGCCGATTGGCAACGAGGCTGCTGAGGTTCAGCAGGTGTGGTGCTCGTCCTTGCTCCAATTGCCTAACCAGCGCCCGCGTGCCGTCCACCACGAAGACGCCGCAATCATAAGTGTTCAGCTGCTGGGTCATGCCGCGTGACTCCAGGCGGGCGCCCAGCCTTGCTGCGAGCTCTGCTGCGGGCGTGTTGTTGTATTCCCCCATGGAGTCGTAGCGATAGGCAACCGGCCTTTCGCGGTCGCGGCGATCAACAAACAGCAACGACCAATGGGTGCCGGGGAGATTCGTAGCACGGGCATTGTTCACTGGCAGGAACAGGAAGTCGGCTGTGTCGTCACCATTCTGATCATGGACGATGCGCTGGAATGCGCGTAGCATTTCGCTCTCGGTGCCCAAGCGCAGGCTAACAAGGGTTATGAGAGGATCCACGAACCGCGTCCGGGCGGCGAGATTCGGATTGCCCCCCCCCAACTCTTGCGCCAGGAGCTGGTAATCTCTCAAGACATGCTCGTCGCCCAGCCATTCCATGTCCTCGAGCACCAGCCCGCGGCCGTGAGGCGAGGCTGTCGGACCTAAAGCCCCGATCTGAGCATCGTAGGAGGTGCTCGGAAACGCCGGCACAGAATTAACATCGTCGCGTGATTCAGACGGCGTGGCCGCAGTCAGATCAACCAATGGAGGACCGCCGTAGGTGCTTGAGCGAGCCCCGGCAGCCTGCGCTGGCTCAAAGTGAGCATCGTCGCGCAACTCGGACGGATTCGGATTCACCAGTGCGAGATGCTGAACCCTGGCAGTTGATGGTGACGCCGGTGCTTGCATCTTCCGCCGCGACAACTCCTCGCTCAACCACGCCAAAGCTTCATCGTCCGAGGAGGCTGGCATCGGAGAAAGCCGCTGCGGCGAGCCGAGCTGTCGAGCGCCATGGTGATGACCCGGTACCGGCCTGGCAAACGGCGGCGCAAAGTCGGGCGGCGGGCTCCAAGCGTTGTCACGCAACTCAAATGATCCGGGCGAATTCGGATTAACCGCTGCTTCAAGACCGCCATAGGTGTCTGAGTGAACCCTGGCAGAGTGCGCCGGCGATGCTTCCAGGACCGGCCACATACCCCAATCAAAGTTGAGCGGCATCTGCGGCGACCAGGTTGAGGCGGACCAGGCAGGTTCCTGCTGTCCAGCTTGGACTATGTCCTGCGCCTGCTCCGGGGGAACCCCGGGCCACGGTGGGCCGTCTTCCACCATCAAACGCAGATCCTGATCATAACCTTCCGGGAGGACCAATGGCCGACTGACAGCTCGCTGCAGCGCCGTGGCATCTTGGTACCCACTCCCCTGCATCGTCGGCTGCGCCTGCCATGGCGATGCACCCAGTTGATGGGTGGGGGCCGACGTCAGCAGGCGACCGCCTGAAGCGACGATCTCGCTCAGTTGCCGCTCAATGGCAACGCCGTGCAGATTGTCTAGGGTCCTCGGCCTCTTCGCTGGCCTCAATTCAGCTGTGTCATGCTCATCGTTGATGAGGACCTCCTTGCTTGGCAGGAGGTTGCTCTTGGCAAGTGCACCGATCGGCTCGTCCGGGAACTGCTGGCGGTCGGAGCCCCAATTCAAGGGACGAATGGACTCTCCGGGATCCGATGACTGGTCATGGCGCGCGGCTGGCTCAAGAAGAGATGACGACGGGCCGGGTTCGTCCATCAGCTCCCAAAGCAAATCCTGATCGTAGCCTTCCGCAGGAAGCTCCTCTCGCCTGCTGAAAGCTTGCTGCGACGCGCTGTGCCGCGCAGCGACGTCGCCGACCCGCCTCGACTCCATCAGAGCCGCGTCTTCGGGATCAGGAATGGGGGAAATATGGCGATCGAGCTCCATCGCCTTACCGGCCGGCGATTTTCGGAGATGGGCCAGTGCGGCACCGATCTTCCGATTACCACCAGCGTCCTTATAATCCTCGACATCTCCATCCAACGCCTTGCCGGAAAGCCGAGCAGCAATGCCCTTCTTGTTATTTTCACGCAGGTAGTCACTGAAACTGTTAAGAACAACTGCATAGGTACGTACGGTACCTGTCGCAGCTTTGTTTTTGTACTCTTTGATGAGAGCCGCGTCCTGGGGGGGAGGATTCGGCTTAGCGCGGCCTCCGATCGGCACGATTCCGCCCGTCGACTGCGAGGTCCGGAGATGACCAATTGCCGTAAGGAGTCTCGTGGGATTACCCTTTCCAAAGAACTCAGCATCATCGGTCAGCGACTTGTCGTCGAGCCGAGCAGCAATGGACTTTTTTTTATTTGTGACAAGCCAGCGGCCAAAGCTGCGAAGGGGCCACACATTGGCCTTGGCGGTGATTTCGGTAGCCCCGCCCTTGATGAGGGCCTTCTCAAGCTCCGAAATAAGGCGAGCGTCCTCGGAATAAAGAGGCTGCTTCCTGCGAACCCCAGTTGATCGAGCCGGCTGCAGCGCCGAGGACGACGGGCCGGGTTCGTCCATCAGCCCCCAAAGCAAATCCTGATCGTGGGCTTCCGCAGGAAGCTCCTCTGGCCAACTGCCAGCTTCCTGCGACGCGCTGTGCTCCGCAGCGGCGTCGCCGACCCGCCTCGGCTCCATCAGGGCCGCGTCTTCGGGATCAGGATGAGAAATATGGCGATCGAGCTCCATCGCCTTAGCGCCGGCCGACGATTTTCGGAGATGGGCCAGTGCGGCACTGATGTTGCGGTAACCACCGGCGTCCTTCTTATAGTCCTCGACATCTCCATCCAACGACGTGCTGGGAAGCCGACCAGCAATGCCCGGCTTGTTGTTTTCGCGCAGGTAGTCACTGAAACTGCCAAGAGCAACCGTATAGGTAATGCCGGTACCTGTCGTTGCTTCGTTTTTGTACTCTTTGATGAGGGCCTCGTCCCCGGGATGCGGATTCAGCTTAGCGCGGCCTCCGATCGGGACGATTCCGCCCGTCGACAGCGAGGTCCGGAGATGATCTAGTGCCTTACGGACTCTCTTGGGATCACCCTTTCCTATCGACTCCCGAACGTCGTTGGTCAGCGACTCGTCGTTAAGCCGAGCAGCAATGGCCTGCTTTTTGTTTTCAAAGAGCCAGCGGCCCAATCTGAGAAGATGACCTACATTGTCCTGGGCGGTGCGCTCGGCGACCCCGGTGAGTGCCTTGCTAAGCCCCAAAATAAGGGGCTTATCTTCGAGATAAAGAGGGCGCTTGCTGCGACCTACCAAAACCCCAGGTGACTTGCCCGGCTGCAGCGCCGAGGTGCCTGGCATCGGCCCGCCGTCTCCACCCCGCAACGCTGGAGGGTATTCGTGCCCGCTCGCCTGCATAATGGGCTGCGCCTCCGATGGCGATGCACCGACTTGCGCGGTTGGTCCGGGAGGCGACGACGGGCGGGTTTCGTCCATCATCCCCAAAGGCAAATCTTGATCGTGACCTTCCACGGGGAGGACCTCTGGCCAGCTGCCAGATCTCTCCCACGCGCTGCGCGGCGCGGCGGCGTCCCTGACTCGCGTCGGCTCCATGAGGACCGCGTCTTCAGAATCAGGAACGGGTGAGATAACGCGCTCGAGTTCCATCGCTCGGGCGCCCGCTCGCGAGCCTCGGAGATAAGTTAGAGCGGCCCCGATCTTCGGGTCTCGACCGGACGTTTTCTTATAGCCGTCGACATCTTTATCCAACGACTTGTCGGAAAGCCGAGCAGCAATGCCCTTCTTGTTATTTTCACGCAGGTAGTCACTGAAACTGCGAAGAGCAGTTGCATAGTTCTGGACGATATGTGTTGGTGTTTCGTTTTTGCACTCTTTGATGAGAGCCGCGTCCTTGGGATAAGGAATCAACTCAGTGAGGCCTGCGATCGGCACGATTCCGCCCGTCGACTGCGAGGTCCGGAGATGATCTAGTGCTGTACGGACCTTCTTGGTACCGCCCTTTCTTATGAACTCCTGGACATCATTGGTCAGCGACTCGTCGTTAAGCCGAGCAGCAATGGCCTGCTTTTTGTTTTCAAAGAGCCAGCGGTCGAGAGTGAGAAGATTACTCACATTGTTCTTGGCCGTGCGCTCGGCAGCCCCCCCTTTGATGAGGGCCTCCTCAAGCCCCAAAATAAGGTCAGCATCTTGGGAATAAAGAGGACGCCTGCTGATACCTATGTAAACCTCTGTTGACTGGCCAGACTGCAGCGCCGAGGCGCCTGGCATCGGCCCGCCGCCTTCACCCTGCGACGCTGGAGGGCATTCGCGCCCGCTCGCCTGCATGATGGGCTGCGCCTCCGATGGCGATGCGGCGACTTGATGGGGGGGGGTCTGCATCAGCACACGATCACCTGGACGGGTGATCTCGCTTAGCTGCCGCTCAAAGGCCGCCGCGTCTGTCGACGGGGACACCGGTGCAGTCTCTTGCTGGGCGGCACTGTTCGATTGTTGCTGCAGTCGGCTAGTTGAGGTGAAATCCATCCGTTCTCACTTTCGAAGATATAGGCGCATCAGAGCTCGGTTTGGATCTCATGCGCGGGGCAATCGAGACGGCAGCGCGGCGACCAAATCCACAGCACAGAATGTGCTCTCAACGTTGGATCCAGCAACAAACCAGCGTGGGTCCGAACCGTCCGCGCCGCAGGCAGTCGGACACTCGGGTGTTCTTCCCCACAATTTTTGCTATGAGAGGAAGCTGTCGAGTACCTGACGAGCGCTGTCGGGCGACGTGGAAAATTGCTCCCTGACGAGACGAGGAATTGATCCCCTCGCGACACGGTCAGAACGGGGTTTATGCAGCGAATCAGTTCAGGTCCTCTGCGGTTCGAAGATCCGCGGAGGGAGGTCACGCTGGAGCTGGACGAGGTTTCGGCGATACTCCGGCTCAACGAGCTGGGGTAGGATAGCAAACGGAATTTGCAGCTGACCATCCCGCATCTGACGCGGTCACCCTGCATCGCTGCCTCCAGCGCCACGGCATCAGCCGATTGCCGGAGGTTGAAGGCGGCAAGCCTTCGAAGAAAAAGTTCAAGGCTTATCCGATCGCTTATTTCTACAAGATCCAAACAGTGCTCACTTACAATGGGATCCAGTTCACCTTCCCGCCCCGCTATGCGGACGGCCCGACAGCAATATACGTGACGCATATGTTCGATATGCGATGCCAAGAAAACGGGATCGAACATCGGCTGACCAAGATCAAGCATCCCTGGACCAATGGCCAGGTCGAGCGCATGAACCGCACGATCAAGGAAGCGACCGTCCAACGCTACCACTATGATCGACACGATCAGCTCGAAGCTCACCTTTCATCACCGCCTACAACTACGCTCGGCGCTTGAAGACCCTGAACGGCCTCACGCCTTACGAACACATCTGCAAATGCTGGACTTGCCAGCCAGAACGATTCACACTCAACCCGCTCCAGCAGATGCCGGGACTAACCCGTCCTATTCGTGAGAGTGCGTTTTTTTAGTCCGATTGATGGGCCGCACATCTGCTCTGACGAGGCGCGCGGGTGCCTTCGGCTTTTCACCGCCTGACGACCGGTACTTTGCAACGCGCTTGAGGGATGGGTTGGGCGAACGGGGCGCGAGTGAAATGGACCCCGATTTTGGGACCAGAGGTTAGTTGGAAAAGGGCCGCTCCGTTTGATAGACGGAGGGCATGATGACGACGAAGACGAGACGCAAGATCGACGCGGCACTGAAGGCAAAGATTGCGCTGGAAGCCGTGCGGGAGCAGGCGACGGTGGCCGATCTGGCCCAGCGCTATGGGGTTCACCCGAACCAGATCTATGCCTGGAAGAAGCAACTGCTGGACCATGCGGCGCGGGCCTTTGATGCGGGTGTCGGGCGCGAGAGCGAGGAAACGCGCGAACGCGAGATCGAGAAGCTGCACGCCAAGATTGGACAACTGACGGTCGAGCGCGATTTTTTAGCGCGGAGGTCCGGAAGATGAGCACGCCGGACCGTCGAGGAATGCTCGATCGCGCGGACAAGGCGCTGTCGATCCGTTGGCAATGCCTGTTGCTTGGCATCGCGCGCTCCGGGGTCTACCGGCCGCCCCGGCCGGCCAACGACAACGACCTTGCCCTGATGCGGCGGATCGACGAGCTGTTCATCGCCTGGCCGTTCCTGGGCTCGCGGCGAATGACCGCAATGCTGAAGGCTGAGGGGCTTCAGGTCAATCGCAAGCGCGTGCAGCGGTTGATGCGCAAGATGGGCATCGCGGCGCTGGGACCGAAGCCGAACACGACGAAGCCGGCGCCGGGCCACAAGATCTTTCCTTATCTGTTGCGCAACATGACGATCGACCGGCCGAACCAGGTGTGGGCCGCCGACATCACGTATCTGCCCATCGGCCGTGGCTTTTCTTTATCTCGTCGCCATCATCGACTGGGCGAGCCGTGC
The DNA here is from genome assembly GCF_054063295.1 of Bradyrhizobium sp. USDA 3240. NCBI lineage: Bacteria > Pseudomonadati > Pseudomonadota > Alphaproteobacteria > Hyphomicrobiales > Nitrobacteraceae > Bradyrhizobium > Bradyrhizobium sp. USDA 3240. The sequence goes on along the minus strand of NZ_JBSSGD010000002.1, from coordinate 6,035,928 downwards.
GGTTCTGGCGTGGCGATTATCGAACACGATCGACGTCTCGTTCTGCGTGGCGGCTCTGGAAGGGGCGCTGGCGAAGTACGGCAGGCCGGAGATTTTCAATACCGACCAAGGCAGCCAGTTCACCAGCGCGGCCTTCACCGGCGCGTTGGCGGGCGCAGGGATCAAGATCTCCATGGATGGCCGCGGTCGTTGGATGGACAACGTCTTCATCGAGCGGCTGTGGCGGTCGCTCAAGCATAAGGACATCTATCTCAAGGGCTATGCCGACGGCCGCGAGGCCAAGGCAGGGATCGCGAGCTGATCGCCTTCTACAACGATCGTCGCCTTCATCAGGCGCTCGGCTATCGCACGTCGATGGCGGTCTGGCGCGAACGGATGCAGGCCGCGAAGGCTGTGGAATGGTGGACAACGCCGACGCGTTGACCACATGCCCACAGCAGCAACAGCAGCCGACAGTGTCTCTGGCAGCGTGATAGGAAGTAATCAGGAGCGGTCAGTTTCCAACTAACAAACCGGCTCAAGCGGCCCCGCTCCGCGGGTCCATTTCACCTTTTCAGAAGGCGTTGGCATTCTTTGGCTCGCTCGATCAACTTGGCGGAAAGGCGCTCGATAATGACGTTATCTAGCCCTTCCGCTTGCGCGGCAGTGCACACGTCGCTCACGTTGTCGGGGAGCAGTTCGGCCAGCGAGTTCAATCCAGCAATCACTTTTTCCGCATCGAAACGGGTCTCGCGGGCGAATTTCTGCCATTCGCGCGCACCTATCTGGGCTAGCCTGTATTCCCCGCCGACCTTCATAGCGAGCTTCATCTTCTGCAAGTCGACATCGTCGTAGGGAAGGATGCTGGCAACATCGTAGAGTGGCGCAAGTCGCACCGTGGGGCCGCTGGCTAGGAGTAGTGAGTAGTTCTTAGCGTGTGCATCGGTGCCTCCGATGAGCCAATTTAAGCCGAGGGCATCGATGAATGTATCGAGATCATCAACACTGTCGGTGGAGTAGGTGCGTAAAAGTTCGATAATATCCGCAGCGGACGGGCCGCCCTCGCTTTGATATTTCTTGGTTGGCATGATGCCGCGTGCCTGGCACGCGTCCTCTTGATGGACGCGAATGACGTCATTGCCACTGAACTGCCGATCGTAGCGTTCGACGACAATGGCGATCTCTTTCTCAAACCGCACGACTTTGGTTCCGGCGACGGGCAAGCCGAGATTGCGCGCGAGATTGAGGCAGATGTGCTCGTTCTCGGCATGGCCATCGAAATGGCCGGTCGGCGGCTTAAGGATATGGGTTGTCGGAATGCCTCCAGACGGTATCCCCCATCGCGCCTTTTGCAGAAGCAGCGCGGTTTTCGGCTGGGCGCCGGCAAGACTGAATTGCCCCGTGTCACGCGGCAACCGCCACGCGGCATGATCTTCTCTCAATGCTTGCAGACGTTTTGCGACGGCGGTTTCGTCAAGCCACTCAACCTTGTCATTCGTACCGCTTCGCAATTCCTCCAAACGATCGCGCGTGACGAATTGAATGGCGCCGGCGCAATCTTCGCCGACGTGGGAAATCAGGGCAAAGACGTTGCGAGCCGAGACCTGAAACTTCTTCGCCCAACGATCGAGAACGCGCTCATTGTCCGGGAGCAGGCCCCATAGAAAGGCCTGAACAGCGGCGGGACCGTGTTCCTCGGCCGCGAGTGGCATGGAGAGCGAAATGGGGTACGCGCCCCTCGTTTGACGCCAATCGCTGTCATAGACGAAGGTGAGGCGGCCACGAGCGTCGTTGTGCACGCGGCCGACTTCCCTGCCGTCCAGGAGCGCGACGAGTTCGCTGGTCATGGCCTGCTTCTTTTGGCTTTTGACACGATTGCATTGATATCGACGGCTGACTTTTCTGAACCGCGGCCATGTGGTTGTTCGCTGCCTGCGTCTAGATGGATGCCGAGAGCGTCAAGAGCGCGGAGTACGAGGCCGAGTTCGGCGCGCGCGTGGCCGCGCTCGACCTCGATGACCCACTGACGGCTGACGCCAATGCGCTTGGCGAGGCTGGACTGATCAAGCTTGTGCCGTTTGCGGGTATCCCGAATCATGGCCCCGAGATCGGCCGATGTGCGTATGAGCATGGCAATTCAAAACGTTGTCGTTCGCTTACATTACCATATGTCCGCGTTCGACGACAATTGAAAATGTCAGCGAGCGCTGACTTCCATAAATGTCATCGCTCGTTAACATGCGTAACGTCTCCTAACTGCGCTGCATAAACCCGCGACGGCTAAGAGCACCACGGACGTAATCGGGACGTTTCTGGTCTCCTGCCTTAGGCAGGTTGCACTCAAGCGAACAAGTGTGACGTTGCGAGAGCGACACACACGCAGAGAGCTGGCTCCGCAAATTCGGACAGTAGCTTGAGTGGATTTTCTGCCTGAGAGCGGCGAGGCTTCTTGCCGCGAAACAGGAGCGAAGATGACGAAGAGGAGTCGCCGGACGCATTCTCCGGCATTCAAGGCAAAGGTGGCTTTGGCGGCCGTGAAGGGGGAGAAGACATTGGCCGAGCTGGCGCAACTGTTTGATGTCCATCCGAACCAGATCACGACCTGCAAGTCCCAACTCCTGGAAGGCGCCGCCGGAGTGTTTGGGCAGGACAACGGACCGGCCGAGGCGCCGGTCGATTTGAAGCGTTACATGGCAAGATCGGCGAGCTTGCGTTGGAGAACGATTTTTTGACCGGCGCGCTCACCAAGGCGGCCCTGCTGAGCGCAAAGCGATGATCGACCGCGACCATGATCTGTCTGTCGTGCGCCAGGCGAAGGTCCTGAACCTTGCCCGCAGTACGGTTTACTACGAACCTCGGCCGGTTTCGGCCGAGGACTCGTCTTGATGCGCCGGCTCGATGAGCTGTACCTCGATTATCCCTTCGCAGGGGGGCGCATGCTGCGATCGCTGTTGCAGCGTGAGGGCATGCAGGTTGGCCGCCGCCACGTCGCGACGCTGATGAAGCGCATGGGGATCGAGGCGATCTATCGCCGTCCGAACACGAGCAAGCCCGCACCGGGCCACAAGATCTACCCGTACCTATTGCGCGGATTGAAGATCGAGCGGCCGAACCAGGTCTGGGCAATGGACATCAGCTACATTCCGATGCGACGTGGATTCGTTTACCTCGCCGCGGTCGTCGATGTGTTCAGCCGAAGGGTATTGGTCCATCGCGTATCGATCACGATGGAGACGATATTCTGCGTCGAAGCGCTCCAGGAGGCGTTGGCGAAGCACGGCAGGCCCGAGATCTTCTTCAACACGGATCAGGGTAGCCAGTTCACCAGCCTCGACTTCACCGGCGTGCTGCTGGACGCGAACATCGCCATCAGCATGGACGGCAAGGGTGCCTGGCGCGACAACGTGTTCGTCGAGCGGCTGTGGCGCACTGTCAAATACGAGGAAGTCTATCTGCGTGCTTACGACAGCGTGCTCGAGGCGCGAGCATCGATTTCCAAATATCTGGCGTTCTACAATCGAGGACGTCCTCACTCGAGCCTTGACGAACGCACGCCCGACGAGGCTTACTTCGGCGCGCAAACGATGGTGACGGCCGCATGATCGTCGCCAACGATTTTGCTGCGGCTCTGGTCGGGCTTGCGCCCTCCCGACGCCACAGCAAAATCGTAAAGCCCCGCGTTCAGCATAACCCGGCAGGAATCCACTTAATTTTCGCGGGGCCCTGTCCAAACAACCGAGACCAGCTCTGTGATCAATTTCGCCAAAGGCGTCTCTGGCTAGACAAGGCCCACTCCAAAGAAAGAAGTCTCAGATCATGGTGCCGTACCAAATCACGAGCGCGAAGATCACCAGCAAGACGATGGTGATGATCTGTTCACCGATGGGTATCGGTTGTTTGTCCATGACCCGCGCCGAATCGAAACGGCCTTCAAAGCAAAGCTTGATCGATTGCATCCACGATTACTGAACCAACTCAGCCATCATTTGAATACGGCGACGACATCGATGATGACGAAGAGGCCGCCAACTGAGGCGCCCTTACTAATGGGCGGCTTTTGGTACCGGGCCTTCTTCGTTTGACTTGCTCAATCAGAGGCCGGATTAGATGTTTAAAAGCGAGGCTGAGACATGTGATCAGCACCAAGATCGGCCAGTATGCTAAAATCGCAAGAGCGGCCAACCATGCTGGGCTGCGCTGCTCCCGCCAAAAATACACCGACGCTGCGGTGATGTGGGCCGCGACTATTGCGGCCCAGATGGCTAGCGCGACGTTGGCCGCCTCTCCGAGTGTCACCGCCTCCCACGCGGCTTCAATCGGCCTTGAAGGCGCGCTTTCGCTTGTCATAATTTGCTCGGCCTTCCCACATTGCCCGCTGGTAAGCCCCACGGTGTCAGCTCGAAAAGGCTAACGAGGACTGACGGTACTGCATCAGCAGTGGATCGGGACCCTACCCACTCTGGGGGGCCGTACTTTTTGATGGCGACAGAAATCCCTGTATGGCTTAAGCCCGCAAAGCCCCCCTTTGATCTCGTCGGATTCCATCGGGTCTTCAAGCGCGCCCACTGAATAATGAGGCAATGCGGCGGCACACCCAAGACTGCCTACCCAAAAGCAGTCTTGAATCTGATTTGCGCCTAAAAGGGAATCCTTAGAGTCCACACCACCTAGAGCGCTGAGTACTGCTTTGGACGACGCAAAGCGAGCGTGTCAGGCGACGCCTGCGCATTGGCAAGAAATATCGACTTGTCAGCTTTTTGTCAGCTTGTCTACATAACAACTCGTTGCGATGAGAACCAATTACAACAATGCCTACGGGCAAAGTGTGGACCAGCAGCGCGATGCGTTGGCCGGCACTTCTGGCGCAGATATGACTGCTTTTACGGCCGCTTTAGCTGCTGAAGGGCCGACCTCTTTTGCTGTTGAGAAGAGGACAGGTGAGTCAGTCAGGCTACACAGAGCAAGTAGCAATTTTGGCAACGTCCAAAATCTTTCTTTGTTTTCTGATGCCAGTCAACACAATAAGGTGGGGACTATGACCGTGGCGCCGGTGCGCGACAGTTTGCGAATTCTTACCATAGAGAATGTTGGCCGGTCGAGGTACAAGGGGGTCGGGACGGCTATGATCGAAGTCGCCGATCACATTAGGGAGTCCGCGGGACTTTCCACGCTATCCCTTCTCTCTCAAGATGAGGGAGCTTCAGAATTTTTCTACAAGAAGGGATTCCGGTTTACGGACGAGGACAAGAATGCGGAAATGCGGACTCTCATTTCCAATCCACGATACGCATCAGATGAAATCCTTATGGGCGAGATGGAGCGCTAGCATACCTCAGGGGGCAGGGCCGGCCGGGCCCGCTCAGAGAAGCCAGTTCATCTATAGTTAAGGTTTGTGCCGGGCGTCATGGATTGGAAGGCCGGCCAAGCGCTGGCGTAGAACAGCCGCAACTAAATCTCTGGTGCAGGTACCGCATTGGGCATCTGAAATGGACCCCGATTTTGGGGCCAGAGGTTAAGTTGGAAAAGGGCCGCTCCATATGATGACGGTCGCGCTTGGCCTTCTGGCGTACAAGGCTAATCTGTGGTCTGGCTAAGGCCATCGGTGGTGCAGGTCATCGATCAGATAAGCGTGCGCATGTCCGGATGCTTCTCCACGTACATGCGGGTGATCGGACGGCAGTTCGGGATGTTGATGCGGAACAGTGTCCGCGTCGGCGGCCAAGCCGCCCGGGGCAGGAGGAGCCCGACGGCGCCTTTGAGAGAGCGAACGCAAAGAAGACCCGGCGCGCACGCGAAAGGGTCGATGGACCGCTGTATCCGATTGTGGCGCGCATCCGTCTCGACCTAGACCAAAGCCGGGCCCTTCAATCCTGCGAAAAACGGTAATTCGAACCATAGACCTAGTGAGGCGGACATGCCGGATAGGCGACAGCCGTTATGGCACGTCCGTTTCGCGGCTTGGGCAAATCGTATTCTTCGCCGTCCAGCAGCGACGTGATTTGCCATTCAAATGCCTTGCGATCGATCGCATACATGCAATCGCGCGCGCCTTCAAAGCCCACAGTCCGGGCAGCCAGCGCTTGACCATGATGATTGAGAAATTCTACGCCGCTCACATCAAGAGTACGCATACGACGAAGGCCGCCAGATTGGCACATGCACGTGAGAGCGTCGAGCTCTATGATGGCTTGTTGCGTGAAGGTCAGGCCGCCTGCTGATCGGCGGGTTTGTCGGCTTTGCGCAGGAGCTTCCATTCCCAGGGCAGCATAGTTCGTGAGCAGACGCGATGCGGGAAGATCGGCGATGCGGGGCGAGGACGTCCGCCCATCCAACAGCTTTAGCCGGTGCTTTTTTACCCAATACTTCTGCGGTCAATGCCTTATGACGGGAGACGAGGCAAGGCAATTGAAGCGGGGCGACTATGTTTGAGGGCTAGGGACTGCCGAGGCGGGCCTTGGCGTCGTAAGGAGCGTGGGCCGTTTTGGCGTTGTTATCCAATGGGCAGATGGTCAACAGACCTCCCTCTTTAACGACATGAAATTGATGAGCCGAACCGACATTAACGGCCGCATCACCTGAGTAATGATTCTGGCAGTGAAGTAGCAAGGCCGTCGCGCCTGAGGATTTGCTTCGATCTCGAGCACGTCGAGTTGATCGGCACAACGACCTTCTCAGCTAGACTTCTCGACCGGTATGCGCACGCCAATTCCGATGGGCGCGCGCCCTTGGCGCTTGGACCATGTCGCAATCTACCCTGTCCGATTTAATACCTTGATGGCACAAGTCCAACTTGGCGGAGCACGCGCTTCGGCAGCGTAGGGCTAAGCACATGCTTTCCCTTCTCTTCAAATACAGCATCTCAGTATCCGCAATGGCACACCGCTTGCTGATCAAGCGCAGGGACCCGATTCGTGCGACCATTTCGGCCTCACAATTGCGGGCTGAAGCTCAGATGAGCCAACTCAGAGCCAGGGTGTGAGGACGATCCCTGCTCACATGCTTGATGGCCGGTCTCAGAAACTTAACACATCGGAATTGAGAGGAACGTCATGGCTACGACAATCACAATCAACGTGCAAAACAACAGCCCCTCGCTTCAGAACTTCTTCTTCTTCCAGCAGCCGGCTATCTACACGGGCGGGCCTGAGGTGTATACGAATAGTCTGTATTCTCAAGCGCTCCTACCCTATGCGACATCCGGCGCGATCCTGACCTTTTCACTAATTCTGCAGGATTACGCAGGTGTTCAACAGCAGGTTACCCCCCCAACGGTCGGTAAACCCTCAGGTCAACTTTCGGCCACGCAGGCGATCAACGTAACGCCGGCGGCCGGCGGAACACCAACCAAGAATACGACGACGATGACCGTAACTCCATCGCTCGGGCTCTCGTCGCCGGTTTCCACGTCCGGACCGCAAGCCGGCTCTTTCCGGATTATAACGCCGGTCTACAACCCTACCCTGGAGAACTACAATGCAGGATCGGCCCTGCAGACTCTTACCGGTGGCGTCACATTATCCAATTTCGTGACAGCCCAGCCGAATACCAATCTGGATTGTCAGCCCATTCGCATCTTCTATGTCCAGACCGGCAATTACACCGCTGGTACGGTGATGAACTTCACGGCATCTTCGGCCACTGCCGCCGTTTGCGATGCGACGCCGGGCTATTCAAGCTTCAGCGTCGTATACAACGCTGACGGTACGTGGACAATCAAGCCTTTTGCCGTCGTACGCGCCGCTGATGGACGCGGAAGGCTTGTCGAAGGTACAACCGCGACAAATGCCGAGGTGCTGAACGAAGCTGGGACTGCAACTATCTCCACCGGCTATGTTGCTGACGGCAATTTCAATCCTCCCATCCTGGTGCAGAATCTAAGCCATGCTGCTGCAATCAACGTGCTTGGCGAATATCAGGTTGGTCCAATCGGTGGCCCGAAGATAGGGACAACTTGCATCGATAAGCAGGGAACCTCGGCGACGTTCGCCCCGTAGGGCCAACCAAAGCTCCTGCCGCGCTTATGAGTGCCCCGTCGGGGCACTCACTCGCGGTGAGCTGCTGCCGGTTTGATGGACACCGAGATTAGGTGTTTCATGAAGCCGGAGGTGGCGATGAAAAGACGGAAGTTCAGCCGCGAGTTCAAGGTCGAGGCGGTCAAGCTGGTGCGGGACCGTGGGGTGTCGGTGGCGCAAGCCGGCCGTGACCTGGATGTTCATGAGAATGTTCTCCGCAAATGGGTGAAGGAGTTGGGCTCCGACCCGGCGCAAGCCTTTCCCGGCTACGGGCAGATGAAGCCGGAGCAGCAGGAGATCGAGCGGCTGCGCCGTGAGGTCGCCAAGCTGAAGGCCGAGCGGGATATCCTAAAAAAGGCCGCAGCCTACTTCGCGAAGGAAGCGACATGAAGTTCGCCTTCGTCGCGAAGCACCGGACGATCTGGCCGGTGGCATGGCTATGCGATGCGCTGGGAGTGTCGCGGTCGGGCTTCCATGCCTGGCTGAATCGCTCTCCCAGCACCAGATCCCGCAGCGACGAGGAGCTCGGCGGCAAGGTCAAGGCCAGCTTCGCCGCCAGCGACCGCACCTATGACGCACGCCGGGTGTGGCGTGACCTGCTCGCCGACGGGGCGGATTGGGGCCTGCACCGGATTGAGCGGCTGATGCGCCTGCAAGGCTTGCGGGCGCGGCCGCGACGTCGGCGCTTGCCGAAGGACAGCGGCGATCGACAGCTCGAGACCGTACCGGCGAACCTCCTTGACCGGCAGTTCGCCGCCGAGCGGCCGAACCAGAAGTGGATCGCCGACTTCACCTATCTCTGGACGGCCGAAGGCTGGCTCTATGTCGCAGCGGTGATCGACCTGTTCTCACGCCGCGTGGTGGGCTGGTCGATGAGTGCCGCCATGACGGCACAGCTCGTGACGGACGCATTGTTGATGGCCGTCTGGCGGCGCGGCAAGCCGGATGCACTGTTGCATCACTCCGACCAGGGCAGCCAGTACACCAGCGAGCAGTTCCAGCGCCTGATGGCCGACCACGGCATCGTTTGCAGCATGAGCCGCTCCGGCAACGTCTGGGACAACGCGGCGATGGAGAGCTTCTTCTCCTCGCTCAAGACCGAGCGTACGGCCAACAAGAGTTATCGAACCAGAGATGAGGCACGCGCCGATGTGTTCGACTACATCGAACGATTTTACAACACGACCCGCAGGCACTCGACCATCGGCTATCTCAGCCCGGTTGAGTTCGAGCGCAAGGTGGGATTAGCTTAACCGGGTGTCCATCAAACCGGCAGCAGCTCACGGACAGCATCTCCAGCCGCTGCTGGGCGAGTATGGTCGGCAAATCACGACCGCTTCACGGCGGTCGGGAGCCTCCGATGTCTTGAATTCGAAACCGCGTGACGGCTTTTTGCGGCCGACTGGGCTACGTAGATAGCACGCGCGCGACCTCAAAAAAGAGCGCTCCCTCCTCGAAGGTTGAGAGGATTGACCGGTTCAACCTCAAACTGGGCTTACTTCTGTCACCGCTGGCAACCGAGCGACCCGGGGTTCTGCAGCGACACTCGTCAGCTGATCGACAGGTAGGCCTGCTAAGGGCAGAACGCTGCCACGTTGACGGTCCTCCGGGATATCGGACCGCGGCCTCCGCGCGCGCGCAGATCCTGGACAACTGGGTTTCGGACAACGCGGGCTCGCACTTGCTGGATTTGTCCTCCCTCTCCCTGACCGCTTTGCCTGCCGCCCTGATTGCTTGAACTGCGCGCCAGGCACAACGAGCTAAGCAGCCTGCCCGCTAGCTTCCCACCCGGTCTTCAGCATCTTCTCATTAGCCATAACCGGTTGATCAGTTTGCCGGACGCTCTTCCGGCGACCCTCTCTCGGCTGGAGGTGGCCGATAACAGCTTGACCAGTCTGCCGGCCAACCTTCCGGCTCGGCTCGAGATCCTGAACGCAAGCGACAACCGACTAACTAGCCTGCCGGACGCTCTCCCGAGCAGGCTCACCTCGCTCGCGGTTAGTGGCAATCAGCTGACCGACCTCCCCGACTCCCTCCCATCGGGGCTCATTGAACTCGATGTCAGCAGCAATCAATTGGCCAACCTCCCCGCCCCTCTTCCGAGCCCGCTCCAATCGCTCAATCTCAGCGGTAACCGGCTGACCAGCCTACCTGAGGGTCTTTTATCGAGTTTTAGCTACCCGCATTTGGAGAACCTCGAGTTCGGGGATAACCCGCTGCCGGACGACGTCCTCGCTAATCTGGCGGCGGCTGAAGCGCCACCTTAGCTTGCGCAGCAATCTCTGTATGAGGCTGCCGCGCACTGGCTGGGAGACGCCCCCTCGGCACCGGCCGAATGGCAGCACTTTGCGGATGAGCCCGGCGCGCAGGACTACGCACGACCACTGCGCGTCCAGGAACGGCAGGTGCCCATCCAGGGTGCTTTGACGTAATCGAGAACGGCCGCTGCTAGTGGCATCGAGCGCGGCACGCTCACAGGTGTGACTCCGCACGCGCGAAGTCAATCAAGCACTTGGGACGCCGATCGGCGTCCGGATTCCACGCCTATTCACAGGGGCTTTCGTCAGCGTCGAGCCTTGCAACCGCTTTACGAGAGCGCGCGGTTTCGCCGCACCCTAAGTAGAAACTAACTGTTGCAAACGTCCAGGTTGTTTGCAACCCTCGGCTTGGGCCTCAGAAACCTAAGATAGCATCAGTGGCCATCAATGGGCCAGCGTATAACGGCCCCGTTCGGTGGGACGGTGCGCCTATGTCTAAGGGGCACCTCAAAAGCACATTGGCCGTTCAGGATTATGGTTTCTGAACCCGCGCGCACTGACAGTTCAGGTCCGGTCATCATGGATCAGGCACAGCCGCAGAAGCCGCTTCCCGAAGGCGATATTCCCGTCATCAAGGACGAGGAAGCGGGCGCGCGGGGGATTGCAGCGCGACTTGCAGGACCGCTTGCGTCCGGCGGACGACGAGCCGGTCAGCGAGCCTGTCAATGATAGCCCCCCCCATCCCGAAGCGCCTGCAGGCTCGGGCCGGTGGGTTCGACGCCTGCTCAAGGTCGGCATTGGCCTCGCCCTCGTCGCGATCTTCGGATGGCTGCCGCTGAAAGCCGTGTTGCAGACCTCGAGCGTGGAGGCCGTGGTCAATGCCAGGATCGTAACCCTGCGCTCGCCGATCGACGGCACCGTGAGTGCGAAGCCGCAGATCTCCACGCAGCTCAGTGTGGTCCACGAAGGCGATACGATCCTTCATGTCGTCAACGCGCGCGGCGATCGGGTGCGGCTCGACGATCTCCGGCGGCAGATGTCCCGGATGGAGAATGAGCGCCCGAGCCTCGCCGCAAAGCTTGCGGCCGCCGAGACGTCGCAACAGGACCTCGCGCGCCAGGCGGCCCACTTCCGCGACGGCCGCATCCTCCAGCTCGAGGCGCGCATCGCCGAAATCCAGACCGCGATCGAGGCCGCGGCCGCGCGACGGGAAGAAGCGACGGCGGCGGTTGAACGCGCCTCGTCGCTGATCAAATCGGGCAGCGTCTCGACGGTCGAAATGGCCCGGCTGACGCGCGAGCAGGCGATCGCCCATCAGACCGAGATAGGCGCGCAGCGCCGGCTCGACGCCGCCAAGGTCGAACTCACCGCGGCAAGGAACGGCACCTATCTTGGCGACAGCTACAATGACCGGCCGAGTTCCGTGCAACGCGAAGAGGAGATGCGCCAGCGCGTCAGCGATCTGCGCGCCGATCTGGTGCATTCCGATGCGGAGATCGACTGGCTTACCCACGAGATTGCCTCGGAGCAATTGCACTACATCAACCGGGCCGAAGCCGACATCAAGGGGCCGGTCGCCGGGCGCATCTGGGAGATGATGACGTCGCCAGGCGAGGACGTCAGGGCCGGGCAGCCCCTGCTCAAGCTGCTTGATTGCAACGGTGCGGTGGTCACCGCCAATGTCACCGAAGGCGTCTATAACCGCCTCAGGCTTGGTGAGCAGGCGAGCTTTGAGCCGAACGACGGCAGCGCTTCGATCAAGGGTGAGATCGTCAACCTCACCGGTGCATCGGGGGCGCCCGCGAACCTTGCGATCAATCCGGATGCGCTGAATAAGGAACCGTACCGGGTGACGGTCTCGATGCCGGAGCTCGATACCACGGGCAAGGAATGCGCAGTCGGCCGCACCGGGCGGGTGGTGTTCAACACGGACGCGGCAAAGCCATGATGGCGGCATTCGCGCCCGGGCTGGTCGCCTTCGGCGCCTGTCTTGCGATCCTGCCGATGCTCCGGCGCGAGCAGACGCTGGGGCGCGTCATGATGACCGGCATATCGTTCCTGCTGCTGTTGCACTACTTCGTCTGGCGGGTGACCCAGACCTTGCCGCCGTTGGGGCTCACCGCCGACGCGGTGGTCGGCTATCCCTTCGTGGCGGCCGAGGCGGCCTCGATGATCGCGGTGTGCCTGTCGTTGCTGTTCCTCAGCCGGACCATCGACCGTTCGCCCGCGGTCAATGCCATCCTGCGTCAATCCAGGGCATTGACGGATGCGCCGCGCGTCGACGTCTTCATCTGCACCTACAATGAAGAGAAGGCGATCCTCGAGCGCACCATCATCGGCGCCACTGGGCTGAACTATCCAAATTATCGCGTCTGGGTGCTCGACGACGGACGGCGGCTGTGGCTGCGCCGGCTCGCCCAGGAGCTCGCCTGCAACTATCTGACCCGTCCGGACAACCGCCATGCCAAGGCCGGCAACATCAATCATGCGCTCCAGCACGTTTCCGGGCTGCCGGACCGGCCGGAGTTCGTCTCGATCCTCGATGCGGATTTTGTCCCGATGCCGGACTTCCTGACGCGCGCGATGAGCCTGATGCAGGACGGCACCGTCGGCGTCGTGCAGACGCCGCAGCACTTCATCAATCCGGATCCGATCCAGACCAATCTCGCCGCAACCGACGTCTGGCCCGACGAACAGCGTTTCTTCTTCGACATCCTGATGCCGGCCAAGGATGCCTGGGGCACGGCATTTTGCTGCGGCACCTCATCGCTGATCCGCTTTTCCGGCCTGATGCAGATCGGCGGCTTTCCGACCGATTCAGTCACAGAGGATTATCTCGTCACGCTGCGCCTGAAGGAAAGGGGATTGCGCACGGTCTATCTCAACGAGCGCCTGACCATCGGCCTCGCGCCGGAGGGATTGAAGGAATACATCACGCAGCGCGGGCGCTGGTGTCTCGGCTTCATGCAGATCTTCAGGGGTCGCAGCGGACCGTTCTCGCGGCAATCGAAGCTCGCCTTCATGGACCGGCTGTCGCTGGTCGACGCCTTCATGAGCTGGGCGGCGGTCTATGGCACCAAGGTTTTCGGCCTCGTCGTGCCGTGGCTCTATCTGCTGTTCGGCATCAAGGCGGTTCACGCCGATCTGTTCGAGCTTCTGAAGTACTTCATGCCGTTCTATGTCTGGCACGCCTTCACCATGGCCTGGATCTCGCGCGGTCGCTCGCTCGCGATCATGACCGACGTGTCGCAATACATCGCAGCCCCCGCGGTCTTGAAGGCGGTCGTGACCGGCCTCGCCAAGCCGCAAGGCCACAAGTTCAAGGTGACGGCCAAGGGCGGCGACCGCAATCGCCGCTTCATCGAGTGGCCGCTGCTGCGGCTCTATGGCAGCGCCTTGCTCATCACGCTGCTGGCGATCGCCTACGCATTCATCCTGCATCTGCGCGGCGACAGCATCGCCTATGGCGGGCTGGCGCTGGCCTGGAGCCTCTATAATTGCGTCGCGCTCGCGATCGTGTGCTTCATTTGCATCGAGCAGCCGCGGCGTCGCAAGGCCGAGCGCTTCGAGCGTGACGAGCCGATCCTGATTCACGATGGTACGGAGCCGCGGCTGGTCCGGATGGTCGACATTTCGATCTCGGGCGCGCGCTTCATCGATCCCGCCCCTCCCGCAATCGGCGCCTCGATCAAGTGCAATGTCTACGGACAGAACGTGGCCGCGCTCGTGGTCCGCCGCACCCGCGATGGCTTCGGCGTCCGTTTCGAGGACGCGGTTGCGACGCGGATCAATGTCGTGCGCGCATTCTATGCCGGCGAATATGTCCGCGCCTTCCGCAGTGTCCGCGCAGCGCCGGTCGGCAAGGCCCTGCTGATGCGGCTGTTCGGCTAGAGCGGCATGAATGAGGTGGGCCTGCAGCAGTCCCATCCGTCGTCATTCCCCGATGCGCAATTGCGCATCGGGGAATGACGAGTGGAGAGAGGCGACGCGTCAGGCCGCCGGCTTCGCCGCCTGGTCCTCGGTCGACAACAGATGCAGCAGCGCGCTCTTGATCGCGGCCTGCCGGGTCGGCGCGGTGATCTGGGCGCCGAGCAGGTCGGTGATATAGAACACGTCGCGGGCGCGCTCGCCGAAGGTCGCGACGTGCGCCGAGGCGATGTTGAGGTTGAGCTTCGAGGTCGCGGTGGTCAGCTGGTAGAGCAGGCCGGGGAGGTCGAGGCCGGAGACCTCGATTGTGAATCGACGCTGAACATTGCCCCCGCACTTAGTCGATTTCCCACGTGAACCTGATCTGATCGCCGACTTGGATCTGATAGGGGGAGCAGAACCAAGCCAAGGAGAAGATATCCCGCGTGCAGGCGCGGCAACCTCTGATAAACGAAAAATATCCAGGGCTGAGCGGATCGATTCTTGAGCAACAGCGAGTATTGGGTTGCTTGAGCTAGCGCGGCGTTCGCCGGCTGCGACGCGCGCCGTTCGTTGGTTAGCTCTTTCTCAGCGTAGCTAATATGGATCGGCATAGGCGTCTCTCCTGATTTTGATCGGCAGCATTGATGATCGCCGATGAGTTACGGTTACATGTCTCGATTTCCCTATCAACGCTACCGACGCTAGGTAGTGGATATACGGATCGGAGTTTCGTCAGTCGTGGCTTGGACGAGCCTGATGGCGCGAATAGCATCATCCTTTTTGTGGTAGCTTTCGCCGGAGGTGACGATATAGAGACCATTCCGCGCGTGAAGCTTCCAACGCCATTCCTGGTGCTCGTCTCGGTATAATTCGAAATGCATCGTAAGTCTCCGACGATGGTCAATTCGCAGTCTTCAATCCTTTACCGTTCGTTCGTCCCTTGGACTAGTCCAAGGGCAGGGACAGCATCAGGTCTTGCGATGGTAGCCTTCACCGGAGCTGGCAATCTTATGGTGATTCCCGCCGTGCAGCGACCAACACCACTCTCGCTTGTCGTCCTGACAGAGGTGGAAATACATCGGTGGTCTCCGGCGATGGTGCGTTCCGCCATACCCATTCGACCACATTCGGTGACCTGCAAAGCCTATGAGAAACGGTAGTTTGCAGCGGATCAGCGGCCGCGCTTACGCCGCTCGCCCGGTTAGCTCGGATAACTGAAATGGACCCTAGACTGAGGACCGCTGGGTCCGGTTTCTTAAGTGGAGCCGCTGCCGTTCGTTCTTCTCAATAGCCTTACGCTACTCTTGCTTGCTGCTGTTGTGGCCCTGGCGATGTAGGCAACGCGCAGCGTTGTCCAAGCGTCTCGCTTGCGAGAAGCGTCATATCTACAGCCTCATGGCCATCCGAATAACCCTTGAGATGTCCTCATATTTTAGCGCGCCACAGGCGTTCGATGAACACGTTGTCTATCCAGCGCCCTGTTGTCGGGCAGAACTATTGTTGTTGGCGGATTGACTGTCTGTAGCCCGATCGAGACAGATCGGGCTGGCCCGCCCGTCCGACTTACTGCGTCTTCAGGAGATTGCAGGCGCTGTCCGCGGCCGGGCCGTCAAGCATCTTCGGCCGGAATGGTCCGCGTGATCTCGTAGTAGTCATCAGGATATTTTGACTCGTTCGACGCCTTTATGCGCGCGGCATAGAGCGGTCGCATCACCTGACCGTCGGCGCGGATCCTAACATTCTTCATCTCGAAATCATTAGCCGGGGTGTTCTTCATCTGTCGCACCACCGCCTCGCCTTTCGTCCGTCTGCGCAGCGGCAATCGCCTTGAGATAGTGCATAACTGCACTGTAGGTGCTCGCGTGCGCCTCGTTCGGGATCCGCCCATCGAATGCTGCCTCGTAGCGCTTCGCGAAGGCGCGCGTCTCGTCCGTCCTATCCCGGTAAAACGTGGTGGTCAGACGTACATTCTGCAGCGGCTGCAGGCCGATGCTGTGCGTCTGATTGATCATCAATCCCAGCGGAGCTAGCTGCTGCTTCTGCGTGAGCCCGAACTCCTCAGCCCGCTTCAGGGCATTGGCGAAGTCTGCCCCCGAATCGGGCAAAGCGACGACCTTTGCACCGCTCGATTGGGCCGTCAGGAGAGCAGACGCGAAATCGGAAGAATGGCGGAGCGGCGGCGCAGCTCCCGCTTGCCACTCTCAGGCCTGGAATCGCAGAAGGCCTCGAGGAAGATCCAGATCCATGCATCGACCAGCAAGGAGCCTTCCTCCGAAGTGACTGTCAAAGATTACGCAGCCCCTTGGCGATCGCTTGGCCAACCTCTCGCTTAGCCTGATGACCATGAATTATCAAGAAGAACCAACCAATTGGCATGCCGACCTCACGGTCGATGGGCTTCGACGCGGTCCATCAGGATACGGACCGACGCGTCGCCAGCGATGAGCCTCTCTTCCGGCAAATGCAGCGGGCACGGCACGAACCCGATCTCGAGCGTACCTTTATCGTCATAGTCGTAGATGTTGAACGCCCAGTGCGCGTAGATCCGCTCGGCCGAAGCACTTGCCCGCCCCGCCCAAGCATTCGATAGAGCCAACCGGCGATTACCTTCTCGCGGATATATCCTCGTGCGTGATCCATGACGGATCGAGTAACTCGTCCTTGCCGTAAGCCAATCTCACAGGTTGCGTTAGGGAACCTACAAGGTTTGGCAGGCGGCTAACTCAACCAGCTTAGGTATCCTACGGCCCCGGTCGCGCAGTGCGGGGACATCCCAGACGAAGGAGATCGCAGATGGCCTACAAGAAACTCGCCAATCAAAGCGGGCTGACGCTTACGGTTTTGCTCATTACGCGTGTTGACTCGGAGCCGAACCGGTAACGGACTGATTGTGGCGGCGGCACTACCGGGGGGCGGTAGGCAGACGATTGAGTACGGTAATACGCAGACTCCTTTCCAACGGGATCGTGATTTCCTTGTCTTTCGATGGAGGTTTTCGAGCGCCTCGCAGACCGTGACAACTCGCGGGAGGGGCCGGAATAATCTGCTGAACACACGACACGTTGACCCAGCGGAGCGGGCGGCCTGAACGCGGTGGGCTCGAATACATAAACGCAGTCCGCAGCGCTGCTGATCCCGGCGGCGGCGGGAGCTGGCCGCTGCTGGACGAAAAGGCCGACCCTATCCGCGCCGCCGCCTGCTCGATGGGGTGCCGCAGGACGGAAAGGTCAAGCTCATGCCTCCGTCGCAGCGGTGATCGCGGGCTCCGAGTTGTTGAACGGCCTCCGGCCGCGACGCATCCTGGTTCCTTCAACTGGCTAGTACACAAGGACCGAAGGTGCTCTGGGACAGTATCCTTCGGAGACGCTCAAGTGTCCACGAAACGATCTGACGTCATCATGGGAGACGGTATTGCATATGAGCACCAATCGTGCGGTACCCGAGCCGCCTAATGCGCTCCGGCTGATCACACAGGCGTATATGAGCCTTCTCCTCATCGCCTTCGCCTTGATGCCTGCCCAGTTCATTGCCTACCTGTATTTCCAGCAGGATCCCACGCTAAAATTCGAAAATCACCCATTCCATGAATTCGCGATTGCCCTCGCCACCCTCGAAGGGCTGTTCGTCACCTACGTGACGTGTCGCTGCTACCGGTCTTCCGGCGAACCTCTGTTGCGTTGGTTGACGCTGGGTTTTCTCGGCTTCGTATTGATCTATTTACTGCACGGCGCCTTCACCAGGATGGCACACCGCAACATCTGGCTGTTTCTGCTCTATGGACCGGCGTCGCGTCTCGCGATGTCGATTCTTCTCTTCGTTGGGCTGCTCAGCTATAACCAGCCATCAGACGAGGTCGAGAAGCGTTCGGATGCGCGCACATGGCTGATGTGGACCAGCCTGTTCCTGACCGTGGATATAGCTGTCGCATTGATCGCCTACTCCCCCTATGCGGGACACCCGGCGGTACGCTTGTCCATGGAGGGCGGTGCACTGGTGTTCAGCGCGCTGAACGTCGCGGTCATGCTCATGCGAGGGATTCACTCGCCGCTCATGCTTGTTTTCGGCATCTCGGTCGCGTGGTTTGCGTTATCGTCGCTCGCATTCATTTTGGCGGCACCGTGGAATCATATGTGGTGGCTCGCCCACGCGATCTTTGCTGGCGGGTTCTTCCTGCTCAGCTATGGCGTTGTCCAGGCTTTCCGAACGACGCAATCCTTCTCGACCATCTATAGCCAGGAAGAAATGATGGCCCGCCTGGCCGATTCGATGACCCACACTCAAAGGGCGCTACAGCAAGTGCAGGTGAGCAATCAAAGGTTAGAACGCCTTGCCGCCACCGACCCACTGACCGGTGCCGGAAATCGGCGACACTTCCTCGACCAGATCGGCGCCGAGATCGCGCGGGCCAAACGAACCGGTGCTCCATTATCTCTGCTGTCGCTCGATCTCGACCATTTCAAGGCTATCAATGACTCACGTGGTCACAGCGTCGGCGATGGGGTGCTCCGCGCATTTGTGCGAAAGTGTCTGGAGGCAATTCGCCCTTATGACTCTGTCGCACGCGTGGGCGGTGAAGAATTCATGGTCTTGCTGCCCGGGGCGACGCTCGACACGGCTTACGCGGTAGCCGAACGCCTTCGATCGACGATTGAAGGCACTGCATTCGACGTCGAAGCTCAGCCGTCGGTCGGCGTCACCATCAGCGTTGGGGTGTCGGAGTTCGGGCGCGATGGAGACACGCTTGACGGATTGCTGAACGTCGCCGATCAGCGGCTCTATCGCGCAAAACATGAAGGTCGCAATCGTGTGATTGCCGCGTAAGCTTCATTCATTCGCGCGCTTAGCCTCAGGCGCTCCGCGCCATGGCGCTCATTTTTGCTGTCATTCTCCAGGTCAGATCCGAAGCTCCACTTACCAATTTCTCTTCGTCGACCATCGCGAAAGCGAGAAAGTTTTTCGGAATGAGTCCGGAGCAGGGCAATGGCTTCTCGGTCAGAAAGTTCGCGCTGAAGCTGGTCGAGCAGGCGCGCCGCATTCTTCGTTGCTCAAAAAGCTCGGGAAAATCCAGTTGCCGGAGATCGCCCATACCGCACTAACCCAGGCAAGCGACTATGCCGGCACCTTCTAGGTGGAGCGCGGCTTAACTGGGACGGTTCTCGGGAGTCGCGCAGCCGGTCGAGGAAGTGTCGAAGAAGAATCATGACGTCGGCCGCAATCGCCCATTCATCAATTGCGTGATCCTGCGCCTGGACAGCGCGTTCTATCGATCCTCGGGCAGATGCTGGCGGGCAAGGTGGGTGATCGCGACCGCAGCGGTGTCGACAACCGTCTGTTCGTGAACGGGGTTGCGGGTTCCGCGGTCCGGCGCCTACTGGCAGCACCTGCACCTGCCGGAGCGCTATGGCAAGTGGAACAGCGTGCCTGCGCGGTTTCCCGCTGGCCAAAGCGGCGTGTGGGAGAAAGTGTTTGCCGAACTGATCCGGGATCGCGACAATAAATACCTGATGCTCGACACCACTCTGGTTCGCGTCCACCAGCAGGCCGCGAGCGGAGAAGGGGGCCAAAACTCAAGAACTCGGGCGCTCCGGAGGTTGTTTGACGACCAAGATCCAGATGCTCTGCAACGGCCTCGGTCGTCTCATGGCCGGTCAACGACACGGCAATCTCACTACGAAAGCCCTGCTCGAAGGCTTTGAGGCCGAGGCCGTGCTAGCCGACAAGGCCTATGACTACAACGACATCTGCGCAAAACCATCGCAGACAGGAACTCCCAAGCAGAATTCCTCAGCCGCTCTCGCAAGGTCCCGATCCCCCACGACGAAACGACTGAGCTGCTGCCGGTTTGATGGACACCGAGATTAGGTGTTTCATGAAGCCGGAGGTGGCGATGAAAAGACGGAAGTTCAGCCGCGAGTTCAAGGTCGAGGCGGTCAAGCTGGTGCGGGACCGTGGGGTGTCGGTGGCGCAAGCCGGCCGTGACCTGGATGTTCATGAGAATGTTCTCCGCAAATGGGTGAAGGAGTTGGGCTCCGACCCGGCGCAAGCCTTTCCCGGCTACGGGCAGATGAAGCCGGAGCAGCAGGAGATCGAGCGGCTGCGCCGTGAGGTCGCCAAGCTGAAGGCCGAGCGGGATATCCTAAAAAAGGCCGCAGCCTACTTCGCGAAGGAAGCGACATGAAGTTCGCCTTCGTCGCGAAGCACCGGACGATCTGGCCGGTGGCATGGCTATGCGATGCGCTGGGAGTGTCGCGGTCGGGCTTCCATGCCTGGCTGAATCGCTCTCCCAGCACCAGATCCCGCAGCGACGAGGAGCTCGGCGGCAAGGTCAAGGCCAGCTTCGCCGCCAGCGACCGCACCTATGACGCACGCCGGGTGTGGCGTGACCTGCTCGCCGACGGGGCGGATTGGGGCCTGCACCGGATTGAGCGGCTGATGCGCCTGCAAGGCTTGCGGGCGCGGCCGCGACGTCGGCGCTTGCCGAAGGACAGCGGCGATCGACAGCTCGAGACCGTACCGGCGAACCTCCTTGACCGGCAGTTCGCCGCCGAGCGGCCGAACCAGAAGTGGATCGCCGACTTCACCTATCTCTGGACGGCCGAAGGCTGGCTCTATGTCGCAGCGGTGATCGACCTGTTCTCACGCCGCGTGGTGGGCTGGTCGATGAGTGCCGCCATGACGGCACAGCTCGTGACGGACGCATTGTTGATGGCCGTCTGGCGGCGCGGCAAGCCGGATGCACTGTTGCATCACTCCGACCAGGGCAGCCAGTACACCAGCGAGCAGTTCCAGCGCCTGATGGCCGACCACGGCATCGTTTGCAGCATGAGCCGCTCCGGCAACGTCTGGGACAACGCGGCGATGGAGAGCTTCTTCTCCTCGCTCAAGACCGAGCGTACGGCCAACAAGAGTTATCGAACCAGAGATGAGGCACGCGCCGATGTGTTCGACTACATCGAACGATTTTACAACACGACCCGCAGGCACTCGACCATCGGCTATCTCAGCCCGGTTGAGTTCGAGCGCAAGGTGGGATTAGCTTAACCGGGTGTCCATCAAACCGGCAGCAGCTCAGATCTACAAGCTGAGAAACCGCATCGAGCGCTGCTCAACAAGCTCAAAACACTTCCGCCGCTTCGCTACGCGATTCGACCGACGGGCCGAACTTCCTCGCGTTTGTCCATCTCGCCGCAATCTGCTTTTGGCTTCAATGAATGTGGAGTCGTCCTAGCTATACGCCCAACCAACGCGCTCCTGAGGCGGCGCTGTATCATAGCAACCGAATTCGGCATGGCGTTCAGTTCTGAGCGGGACAGCAGCGGGGTCTTTGTACGGAATCGTCCCCTTCGTGCGGCGATGCGTGAATAGCTTACCTCACCGCAGAGGGGGGCTGTGTTTTGCGACGATCCAGCATCTTCGATCCCTCGCGGAACGACCTCGACCAGGATTTCTTGGCAAAGTCCAAGTGGCACTTCTTAGCCTGAAAGTGGATTGTCCTTTTCGCCGTCAGTGACTTCTCCGAAAATCAATAAGAGCGCGAAGGCCCAGCCAGCCCACTTCCATTGGCTTTGCATACGTCCACGCCGTACCGAATGAGGTGGGTATAACAAGTTGGAGATTGTGGTACCTTCTGAAGGTTGATGATCGGAACTGAGCAGCAAACCAAGCACGTCGGCAAATGAACGCGGAGAACAACTTCGCGGCGCGGCTCATTGACGCCGGTCGCCTCGCAGCAATAGCACGTACATGCGGTCTGAAAGCTGACGTCTCATATTACGTTAATGAGGCGCTCAAAGAGCTTTGGCGAAGCAGGTCGCCCGACGAGGCAAAGAGGATCGCTGAGCGTTGGGTCTTGTGGGACGCAGAAGGGAGGCCGTGGCCGCGCCTGCCATCGCTGAAAAACGTGGTTCCGTTCTATCGCGCCGGCGCGGCACAGGTATCGATTGTGAATCGGCCGGTGACGCCACTGCATGCAGTCCGGAACTGGTTCGAAGGCCAGAATGAGGAGGTACGATGCGAGATCGCTGGCATGGCAGCGCTTCTGGTCTTGGAAGGTGGTGGTCTTCTCGAATGCAGCAGCAAAGGGTGGTGTGACCATCTTCGGAGGTGGCTGAGCGAGGCGGGATTGCCAGCCCATACGATCATCGGCCGCGCTTTGAGGTTCCGGACCTGTTTTGAGTATTTCGCGGAGAGCAGGTTCACCGAGTCGGGCTGGAGACGGTCCGAAGCGGCCACTCTCAAAATTCTCGAAGATGCCAAGCGCGACCCGAACTCGGAAGCTGTGCGGTTTGTACCAATTGCCCGAAAACTGCTTGATACCTTGCCCGCTCGAAAAATCCGTTGGATGGAAGTACGGAAGTCCTGGAGAGAACTGGCGAACGCCAGCCTCACAGCCCGGGCTCTCAGGGTATGGAGCGCCTCACAGATGAGATAGGAGGTAGCACGGACCCTGGTTCAGAAGTGTGGCGCCATCCCGAAAGACTTTCGCGATGCGCAAAGGACCGGGTACGTGCTTGCGCTCGAACTCAACCCGGCCGCTGGCCAAGCACCTTGTAAGGTCGCCTTGGGCATCTTCGTACTGACGTATGCTCGACTTCGGCAAAGGCGACAACTGGCACCGTCTCAATTTCCGTCTTGTCCGGTTGCTTTCTGTCTTGTCTGGTTGAAGACGGAGATGGTTGTAAGCCCGACATGACGGCGCTCCTATTACGTCTTCGAGCAAAGCCCGCAATCAGCTTTTGCGCGCCGCGCAGCCGCTGCTGGTATGGCTTGATCCAATTCGATGATCGCTGCGCCGTTGCTGCTTATGGTCAGGCGCTCGACGGCGATTGCATGTGGCTGTGCACCCCGAAGGGCTTCTGGCGCTTGTTGATTATGATGCAGTCCGGGAGCTGTGCTTCGCGATCATATTGTTTTGCACGGCGCCATCGGCGCGCCGATTGCATAGACATTCCAACCGCTAGATGCTGGCGAACTTTATGTCCTCTGCTTCTCTCGTTTCTCGCCTTAATCCACCGAAGCAGGCGGCTCCTCGCAAGGCCTATTTGGTCGGAACAGGCATCGCCGCCCTGGCCGCAGCGGCTTACCTCGTCAAGGAGGGCGGGCTATCCGGCCCGAATGTCGTCCTGTTCGAGCAAATGGAGCAGTTCGGCGGAAGCCTCGACGCACATGGCGATCCGAAGGACGGATATGTCATGCGCGGCGGGCGCATGTTCGAGGAAAAGTTCAACTGTACCTACGACTTGTTATCCTTCATTCCCTCGATTGCCGATGAGACCAAATCGGCGAAAGACGAACTGAGAAAGATCGGCTCGACCTGATCGCGCCTTGCGCGGCTCCAGAATCGGTGCTCGACGCCAGGACGATCCAGAACTGGTTCGAACCCCACTTTTCCGCAGCAAGTTCTGGCTC
Source organism: Bradyrhizobium sp. USDA 3240 (assembly GCF_054063295.1). Classification (NCBI taxonomy): domain Bacteria; kingdom Pseudomonadati; phylum Pseudomonadota; class Alphaproteobacteria; order Hyphomicrobiales; family Nitrobacteraceae; genus Bradyrhizobium; species Bradyrhizobium sp. USDA 3240. The sequence continues at coordinate 6,012,362 of NZ_JBSSGD010000002.1, read as the reverse complement.
ATCTGGTCTACAACCTTTGCATTTGCGCCATGGCACAGTGCCGTCGAGTTCAAGCGATACTGTCTGCGCTTCCTGCATCTGTTCTCGACGATCGACACTTTCGCGGGGATCTACCGCACCCAGCTCAACCAGTTCGACGCCATGGTCCGTCCGACCGTCGCATGGTTGACGGCGCGGGGCGTGCGGCTGGAGATGGGGACGGAAGTGACCGATGTTGACATTGTCGCCGAAGGCGGGACGAAGACCGCGACGCGCTTGCGCTATCGGCATTGCGGCGAAGATCGCGCCATCGATCTGGCCGAACGGGATCTTGTGTTCGTGACCAACGGGTCAATGACATCCGATACGAGCTACGGTTCGATGGACACGGTTCCCGTGCTGAATACGGAGCGAACTGGAGGACGTGGAAACTTTGGGAGCGCCTGGCTGCCAAGAGTCCGGATTTCGGCTACCCCGCCGCCTTCGCTTCCAAGATCGGTCAGTCCAAATGGGAATCGTTCACAGTCACCGCGGACGACTCGAGCTTCTTCGACCGGCTAGAAGCCTTCTCCGGCAGTAAGGCCGTCAAAGGCGAGAATCCGCCGTCGACCCAGATACAGTGAAGAACGATGGCGATTTTGCGCGCGATGGCGACCTTTGCCTTTCGCATGCCAATCCGATTGGCGAGCTTCATGCCCCAAGCCTTGAGAGAGGACCATTTCTTCGTTCGATAAAGCAGGACGGTCGCCGCCCCGTACAGGTATGTTCGGAGAAGACGGTCGCCCCATCGTGATATCTTGCCGTTGATGTCAGTTTCACCAGACTGGTTTCGTCGGGGCGTAAGACCCAGATAGGCGCCGACGCTTGATGCCGATCGGAAGCGCGATGGGTCGTCGATCGTATGGCGGAAGGCCAAGGCGGTCACGACGCCGACACCAGGAACCGTCATCAGGCGGCGCGTCGTCTCATCCGACTTCGCCAACTGGCGGACTTCGTCGTCGAACTTGCTTTGCTGCTTGCAGATCTGCTCCTGGATCGACAGAAGCGGCGCGATCACACCGAGGAGTTGATGATCTTCGCCCAATAGCTCGCAGACCTGATTGCGAAACTTCAGTCCGATCGCGCGTGGGAAGAGCAAGCCGTATTCTTTGATTAGACTGCGGACCTGGTTCTCGATATACGAATGGCCACGAGCCGAGATCTCGCGATGAGTATCGCGCGGATCTTCTGACTTTCCTCACTCTTGACTTTGACTTCTCGATACCAGCCAACCCGCACCAATTCGGCCAGACCTCGAGCATCATTCCAATCGCTCTTGTTCATGCGTACGGACAAAGCCGCGTGGGCATGCCGCGCGTCGATGCAGACCACCGGAAGATCAACCCTACGAAGTTCATGCCATAGCCAACTCGCCATCGCCCCGGTCTCAAATCCGATGCGCTCCGCCTGTGACGCCCGCTTGCGAAGGAGTGCCGTGAGCGCCCCCGGGTCGGACTTGGCCTTTCCCTCGAACAAGACCTGACCCACTTCGTCGACCACACATACTGACGTTTCTCTTTGCGAGACATCCAGCCCAACATATTGCTTCATAGCCCCCTCCGATTCGCGAGATTGCGGGAAGGCTTGAAGATAGCGGGCCTTTCGAGCCGCGGGCGCCGACCGCAATTACGTCATCGTTTGCAAATTTGACCCCCGCATTGCCTCACCCAGAATGTTACTGGACAACTTTTCGCCGATGATTGGGGCGGTGCCATCGAATTGGTCGGTGGCGTCTATGCGGGAAAGATCAGCATGCGCGCGCGGCGCGAGGTGGTGTCGGCGGTAACGGAGCGCTACGGGTCGGCCACACGAGCGGAGAAGGGACGGATCCTCGACGAGCGATGCGTGGTGGCAATGATGCGTGGTGGAAATAACGCAGTCGTCTTGAGCCTCCGCGCCCTATCCCCGATACTGCGCAAATCAGTCGTACGGTCGCCGCTCTGAAGGCTGGAGGTTGACCACAATTCCCCTTTCTATTTGAACCCAAAGCAGGCCTGAGAGAACAGAGCTGGTCCCGGTTGTTTGGACAGGGCCCCGCGAAAACTAAGTGGATTCCTGCCGGGTTATGCTGAACGCGGGGCTTTACGATTTTGCTGTGGCGTCGGGAGGGCGCAAGCCCGACCAGAGCCGCAGCAAAATCGTTGGCGACGATCATGCGGCCGTCACCATCGTTTGCGCGCCGAAGTAAGCCTCGTCGGGCGTGCGTTCGTCAAGGCTCGAGTGAGGACGTCCTCGATTGTAGAACGCCAGATATTTGGAAATCGATGCTCGCGCCTCGAGCACGCTGTCGTAAGCACGCAGATAGACTTCCTCGTATTTGACAGTGCGCCACAGCCGCTCGACGAACACGTTGTCGCGCCAGGCACCCTTGCCGTCCATGCTGATGGCGATGTTCGCGTCCAGCAGCACGCCGGTGAAGTCGAGGCTGGTGAACTGGCTACCCTGATCCGTGTTGAAGAAGATCTCGGGCCTGCCGTGCTTCGCCAACGCCTCCTGGAGCGCTTCGACGCAGAATATCGTCTCCATCGTGATCGATACGCGATGGACCAATACCCTTCGGCTGAACACATCGACGACCGCGGCGAGGTAAACGAATCCACGTCGCATCGGAATGTAGCTGATGTCCATTGCCCAGACCTGGTTCGGCCGCTCGATCTTCAATCCGCGCAATAGGTACGGGTAGATCTTGTGGCCCGGTGCGGGCTTGCTCGTGTTCGGACGGCGATAGATCGCCTCGATCCCCATGCGCTTCATCAGCGTCGCGACGTGGCGGCGGCCAACCTGCATGCCCTCACGCTGCAACAGCGATCGCAGCATGCGCCCCCCTGCGAAGGGATAATCGAGGTACAGCTCATCGAGCCGGCGCATCAAGACGAGTCCTCGGCCGAAACCGGCCGAGGTTCGTAGTAAACCGTACTGCGGGCAAGGTTCAGGACCTTCGCCTGGCGCACGACAGACAGATCATGGTCGCGGTCGATCATCGCTTTGCGCTCAGCAGGGCCGCCTTGGTGAGCGCGCCGGTCAAAAAATCGTTCTCCAACGCAAGCTCGCCGATCTTGCCATGTAACGCTTCAAATCGACCGGCGCCTCGGCCGGTCCGTTGTCCTGCCCAAACACTCCGGCGGCGCCTTCCAGGAGTTGGGACTTGCAGGTCGTGATCTGGTTCGGATGGACATCAAACAGTTGCGCCAGCTCGGCCAATGTCTTCTCCCCCTTCACGGCCGCCAAAGCCACCTTTGCCTTGAATGCCGGAGAATGCGTCCGGCGACTCCTCTTCGTCATCTTCGCTCCTGTTTCGCGGCAAGAAGCCTCGCCGCTCTCAGGCAGAAAATCCACTCAAGCTACTGTCCGAATTTGCGGAGCCAGCTCTTCTGACAAAGGGACGTACAATGAAACGAGCTGTGCTCGTTTCGATCGCAACACGAAGGCTGCGCCGCTGAACGGGTCGAGACGAAGCATCTCCTGCACCTTCGCCGCAAGCCCATCGTGGCCACAGCGGAAGTCGATCGGCCGCGTCGCGATGTAAATCTTCAGATCGGCACCGGCCGCGATCATCGTGACGCTCGGACTGCGCGGATCACCCGGGACAGCTGCTCGCCATCTATGGCTGTGTCCGTCCGCAGCACAACATCGCCGATCGCGATCTCAAGCTTGATCGCCGGAACCTGACGCTCCTCCAACGCGCTTTCCACGACCAGCGCTGCGAATGTCGACTGCGATGCCTCGCACGGCGCCAACATGCCTCGCTGTCGAAAGCGGCGTCGCCAATCGTAAATATGCCAGCGCGTCGCTCCGTGCTTGCGCGCCACCTCGGACACCTGGGCACCAGGTAGCAGACTCTCGGCGACGATCCGGGCTCTCTCAGCCTCCGAACACACACGGCGCCCCGACGGTCCTTCGAGGACCTCCAGCCGGCTCACCAGCCCTACAGGTGAGCCGCCCAAATGGACGTCCTTTTTGCTGTCCAATCCCATCCAAACCTCCGTTCCAAGCCGGAGGCTTCTTCGCACATTCATTCTAACTCTGAAGCCAGGGTATCGGCTTCGCGCTTACGCTTGTTGCCTTCGCGGCCAACTCCGATTGCGGCGACCAGCACGAGATCGTCGCCGAGATGCAGCCCGTCGATTTGGACCACCAGATGGTCGAGCGCGGACAGATCGGCAGCCATGAAGTCAGCCAGCCGCGCCGCCCGGCTGCCCGCAATTGTCGGTTCTGCGTGCGGCCCACAAGCTCGCCACGATCGCATGACGATCAAGCCCATTGCCCACGTCTCGAGGCCCGCGTAACATTCACTCCCGTCGGCCCGACGTAGTTCAACACCGATCGGGACATCCCCACGGTCATCAGCGCAGCCTCCTCAATAGCCGAGTTGCAGGCGACGCAGAATCTTCCGCTTTCGGCGCGCCCGACGCTCTGGGGTGATATGGATTATCTGGGCCGGGCCCGCGATGGCAGGGCGCACCGACCGCGTCAGCGGCCTCACCATCTCGTCGCAAAACGAGGCCATGAACTGCAGAGGCGCGAGGGCGAGATCGACAAAGAACAGCATGTGGCTACTCCTTTCTTTAAGCCGTAGTTGTTTCGCACCAGATCGAGTAGGTCGCACTCTGTCTGGCGGCGCTCGAACTCCTCACCTACCAACAGATCATCGACAGTTCGCACGCGCCCGAATTGCGCGCGGTATCCCGTGTCGTGCTCCAGACCGTCCCCCACAGCGAAACCGTACCCACAGCGAGAGCAACCAGATCACCCTGGTCGGCAGACGGCAACAGAAACGGAGAGCGCCAGACGGCTGCAAGCTTTGCTCCTTCATCGGCCGTGCGCTCGGTGATCCCGAGGGATCGGTCCTATCAGTGGATGTTCACCGCGCGCCGGTGGGCAAGGTGCCCAAGCTATCCGAGCAGCATTTCCATACTAGAGAAGACTGCTCACCGACTGTTCATTTCGCGGGCCGGCTTGTGTCCCCGATCGCAACATTCTTAAACCCGGCGCCGTTCATTTCCGCGGCAACGGCCTCTGCTTCCTCAATCGTCCGGCACGGCTGAATGACCGACCGCTCCGACGTCCGCTTGCGAAGATCACTACGGTTCTCCCTCCAATTCCAGAGGAAACATGCTGCTCTATTGGCGGCTTGGCAATGCGGGATCCTACGGGGTTGCGGTATTTTTGAGCTGCCCCAAGCCCCCAGGGTCCTGCGGGAGAGACGCCTATTCTTGGCGACGACGTTGCCGGACGACATACACCAAGGCTCACCCGCAGAACGGATTGCCCCTTAAATGGCGTGAGCCGTCCTTCGGTGGTCATCCCGCCCCGGCGCGATCGAGTCCTGCTTGTCCCTCTGACTTGAAGGATGGAGGAGTATGCGCCTGGTGCCGACCGCGATCCGGACGGCCGGCGCCCCCTAGCGAGCTATTTCGGGCTGAACCCGCGGGTGCGGCAGTCGGGACTGGGAGCCGCCCATCACGTCGCATCAGCGAGATCGGGCGCAGTCACGCGCGCGCCATGCTGGTCGAGGCGGCCTGGGCAGCGGCCAAGGCGCCCGGTCCACTGCGTGCTTTTTCGTGCGCATCCGCACCCGGCGCGGCCATCAGATCGCCGCGGTCGCCGTGGCTCGCAAGCTTACTGTGCTCTGCTGGCATTTGCTGACGAAGAGCGAGGATTACCTGTGGGCGCACCCGGCGCTGGTCGCCAACAAGACCCGCGCGATGCAACTTCAAGCCGGACATCCCCAACAGAAAGGTAACCGCCGTGGACCAGCCTATGCCTGCAACATCAAGGCGCTGCGCGACTGCGAGATGTTGATTGCCGCCCAGGCCGATCAAAGCTACGATTCGTGTCGCAATGGCAGCCGCGTCGGGCAAAAACCGGCGCGCGGGCGCCTCAGCTGGGCAAGACAAAATAGGCAGTCTGGACCCAAGCGGTGGCAAATTGGAATTTGGTTGCAGACTGTGATCAAGCACCTTTTTCGACGCTCAAGATTTCGCGCGCCTGCAACACACACGACCGATCTGGTGGAAATCTGAAGTGGACCACGTGGATAGGACTACTTGATCCGGTTTCGATCCGACCGCTCTGGGACCCTTATCATGTTGCCAACCGGCAGAGGTGCTGGACAAATTGCTGTCATGAGTGAGAACAGGTGTTCCGACGGAGTTCGCCCTGGGCGCCGCGATCGGAATGATGGATCAATCTGGCCAAACTCCTGAATAGGATAGCAGATACCCCCGCGATGGCCCAATCGATCCTACGATTGCTGTCGACCAGTTGCAGTCCCTGGATGAGAAGATCGCCCATTTAGAACAAGAACTGGGGATGTCCCGGGTTCTGTTGAATTTCTGAAGAGGTCGGCGTTGCCCACCTTGAGCCGGTAGGCTCGGGGTGCTGATTCCACAAAGAAGAGCAACGCCATGATAGAGATATCACACCGGCTGGTTGGCCGGCGACCGGGGCGGTGGACGAAGCGTTTGCAGAAGTGCGGGCGAGCTTCGATCGGTTCTGCCTTGCGGCAGGGATCGAGGCGCTCGGCACGATGATGGAGGCGGATGTTGTGGCGGGCCGCGCCACGATCGCGAGGCGGCGCGGCGGACGCACCTTGGGCCGAACGCGGGGACGGATCGGCTTCCACGGCGGCAAGATCGAGGTCGAGCGCCCGCGGGTCCGGGGCGTGGATGGCGGCGAGGTCACGATCCCGAGCTGGGAAACGGCGGCGCAGGAGGATTGGCTCGGTCGCGGGGCGATGAACCTGATGCTGATCAATGTGCGCATCTACGACGTACTGAAACTGCGGCTCCGGTGCCAGGCCCTCATCCACGGCGACGAAACAACGGTTCAGGTATTGAAGGAAAAGGACAAGGAAGCCTCCAGCACCTCGTACATGTGGGCCTATTGCAGCGGCGAGGACAGTGAGCAGCCGATTGTGCTGTTCGATTATCAGCCTGGTCGTGGGCAGGAACACCCGCAGACCTTCCTTGGCGACTACCGCGGCATCTTGATGAGTGACGGTTACTCGGCCTGGCGCACGTTGAAAGGCGCCACGCATATCGGATGCGTGGCCCACGCCAGGCGGCGCTTTGTCGACGCCCTCAAAGCGAGGAAGAAACCCGGCGGGCTGCCGGCGCAAGCCCTCAAGTTCTTCGACCAACTCTACCGGATTGAAAGACAGGTGCGTGAAGAAAAACCGGATGACGGCGAAACGCGGGCCAATTACAGGCGCCGCTTCCGCCAGCAACACAGCATTCCTGTCCTGAACACTCTCAAGGCATGGCTCGAAGCAATCGCCGCAAAGGTCGTGCCCGACACCAAGCTCGGCGATGCTGTCTCCTATACGCTCAATCAGTGGGAATATCTGACGCGCTACAACGAGGACGGCGAGATGCCGATCCACAACAACCTTCTTGAACGCGACATCAGAATCTTCGCCTGTGGCAGGAAAAATTGGCTCTTCAGCGATACCGTTGATGGAGCCAGCGCCAGTGCCGTTGTCTATAGCCTGGTGCTGACCTGTCGCGCCTGTAGCGTTGAGCCCTTCGCATGGTTGCGACATGTCCTCACCGAATTGCCCCAGCGGGCGCGGCCTTTGAGGTAGCAGCGGCCGAGGCGTCCTTCAGCCTTCAAATGGCCGATCACGGGCTCGATAGCGGAACGGCGCCGCAGCTAGCGCTTGATAGTGCCGAAGACGCCGCGCTTCTGGCCGGAGATGAAGACGCGGCGCGGGTTCTGTGCGTCATGGCCGCGGTATCCCTTGTCGACAAAGGCGCGCTCGATCGCGCACCCGGTGAGTGTCTCGGTTCGGTCGATGATGTCCCGCAGGGTGTGACCATCGTAAGGGTTATCGGGCAGCGCTTGGCGTGCAGCACGAACTGGCCGCCGGGAGCAGGCCGGTTGTTGGTGACTATGGAAGCCTTCACGCCGAACTCGTAAGGCGCGCTGGCCTTACCCTTGCCGATGCACTCCACCTCGGGGGCATGGAAGGAATACAGCTTCCAGCCGCGCTGGCGCTGCTGCTGCGAGCGGATCTGCGTGGCCCGGCTCAACGGGAGTGCGAACGCCTCTTCGAGCGCATCCTGGCCTTCGATCTTGCGGCGGATGTCGCGGATGATCCGGGCCAGGCGGCTGCGCACGATGCGCAACTGCCGCTGGTGCCGCTTGAACGTAAGCGCGACTTTCTCGTCACATTGAATCTCGCATAGAATCAGTCGGCCCCTACGAGAGCCAGTGGATTCGCTGCTGGACGAGAGATTATGTTATATCAGGCCGGGTTTTCGGCGCTGCGGCTTTTGGGGAAGTTGAGAGGGAGTAGATCTTCAGTATCGTCGTCGTCGCGGCGCGTCGGTTAAGAAGCCGATTTGAGTGGCGTGCGGTGGCTGGTGACTGAGAAGAAGGCAGCCAGGAAGAGGTACCAAAGAGCCCTTAGCCAGGCGAGGACGCGGCGGAAATTGTAACCGACGGCGGAGAGGATGACGTTGGCGGCATCGTCGACGAGCTATCCGCCCACGGCGACATCAGCCCCTGAGTCGGTTCTGCAGTGCCTGCCGATTGGCAACGAGGTTGCTGAGGTTCAGCAGGTGTGGCTCCCGTCCTTGCTCCAATTGCCTAACCAGCGCCCGCGTGCCGTCCACCACGAAGACGCCGCAATCATAGCCGTTCCGCTGCCGGGCCATGCCGGCTCCAGGCGGAGGTCCAGCCGACTTGCGGGATGTTCTGCATCCTTGTTGTTGAGTCCGCCGTAGGAATCGTAGTGATAGGCGACCGGCCGGCCCCGGTCGCTGCGATCAACGAACAGCAGCGACCAGTGGTTGCCGAGGCTATTAGGATCTTCAGGATCGGCATTAATCACGAGCAGGAACAGGAAGTCGGCTGCATCATTACCATTATCATCATCGACGATGCGCTGGAATTCGGTTCGCACGACGCCATCGTCGTCAGAGCGCAGATAATTTAGAACGATGAGGGGATTCACGAACCGCGTCCGGGCGGCGAGATTTGGATGGTACCTCTGCAAATCCTGCTCCTGGAACCGGTGATCCCTGTCGATATGCTCGTCGCCCAGCCATTCCGTCCTCGAGCACCAGCCCGCGGCCGTGGGACGAGGCTGTCGGACCTAAAGCCCCGATCTGAGCATCAGCGGAGGTGCTCGGAAACGGCCGTACAGAATAAGCATCGTCGCGTGATTCAGACGGCGTGGGCGCAGTCAGATCAACCAATGGAAAACCGCCGTAGGTGTCTGAGCGAGTCCTGGCAGCGGGCGCCGGCGCTGCTTCCATTGCGGAGGACCTCCTCAAGCCCCGAAATAAGGCGAGCATCCTCGGAATAAAGAGGCGGGCTTACTTCTGTCACCGCTGGCAACCGAGCGACCCGGGGTTCTGCAGCGACACTCGTCAGCTGATCGACAGGTAGGCCTGCTAAGGGCAGAACGCTGCCACGTTGACGGTCCTCCGGGACTTAATCTGGTCAACGAAATGGCAGGAAGCCTCGCAGCAGTAGCGATCCATTTGCCGCATTTGGGCTCATGTGAACCTGTACCGGCTCGAGTCGGGCGGGAGCCGCAGCGCACGTGCGCTGGCTCTCGAATGATCATGACAACCAGCCTGCTTCGCGACCTTGAGAAGCGGGGGCATTCTTGTTCTGACGATGGAGAAATTGATGAACACAGGACAGGCACAGCGGAGTGCAGGTTCTTCCTCGGACGCTTCTGAAGAGGGGGAGCAGGAAAGTTACCTCAGCGGCTTCAGCCGAGCCGTGGCGGATTTGGTCGAAGCCATGACAGGATATCGGACCCCGGCCTCCGCGCGCGCGCAGATCCTGGACAACTGGGTTGCCGAAGAGGGGCAGGGCGAAGCCGAGAATCGGCGACAGGGGCGCACACGAATTAGGGTTTCGGACAACGCGGGCTCGCACTTGCTGGATTTGTCCTCCCTCTCCCTGACCGCTTTGCCCGCCGCCCTGCCGCCAAGATTGCTTGAACTGCGCGCCAGGCACAACGAGCTAAGCAGCCTGCCCGCTAGCTTCCCACCCGGTCTTCAGCATCTTCTCATTAGCCATAACCGGTTGATCAGTTTGCCGGACGCTCTTCCGGCGACCCTCTCTCGGCTGGAGGTGGCCGATAACAGCTTGACCAGTCTGCCGGCCAACCTTCCGGCTCGGCTCGAGATCCTGAACGCAAGCGACAACCGATTAACTAGCCTGCCGGACGCTCTCCCGAGCAGGCTCACCTCGCTCGCGGTTAGTGGCAATCAGCTGACCGACCTCCCCGACTCCCTCCCATCGGGGCTCATTGAACTCGATGTCAGCAGCAATCAATTGGCCAACCTCCCCGCCCCTCTTCCGAGCACGCTCCAATCGCTCAATCTCAGCGGTAACCGGCTGACCAGCCTACCTGAGGGTCTTTTATCGAGTTTTAGCTACCCGCATTTGGAGAACCTCGAGTTCGGGGATAACCCGCTGCCGGACGACGTCCTCGCTAATCTGGCGGCGGCTGAAGCGCCACCTCAGCTTGCGCAGCAATCTCTGTATGAGGCTGCCGCGCACTGGCTGGGAGACGCCCCCTCGGCACCGGCCGAATGGCAGCACTTTGCGGATGAGCCCGGCGCGCAGGACTACGCACGGTTTCTAGAGAGGCTACGAGAGACCGTTAATTATGGCAATCACGAGTTTCGGCAGAGAGTGGCTGATGATCTGCGGCAGGCGGCGGCCAATCCGAGATTGCGCGAGCAGTTTTTTGCACAGGCTTCCGAGGCCAACGCGAGCTGCGAGGATCGAGTTACCTTGCACTGGAACGGTATGCAGACCGCGCGCCTCAACGCTGATGTCGAGGGCGGCGTCTATGACGATCGTCTTGGCGAACTGATCCAGCGCGGCCGTGTTGCGTTCCGCTTGGAGGCGCTTGACGAGATCTCGCGCGACAGGGTCAACTCGCTCCTCAGCCTCGACCCAGACATAGACGACGTGGAAGTCTACTTGGCCTATCAACATCGGCTGCGCGAGCCGCTGGAGCTCAGTCACGTCGCCCCTGACATGCGCTTCCTGGCGGTCTCTCGCGTAAGCGAGGATGATGCGACGGAGGCGCTGGACCTGGTCCGGGAGCGGGAAGCGAACCAATTCACCGACTATATGGCCACGCGCTGGCAACCTTGGGAGACGGTGCTGAGGCGCATCGCACCGGACGAACATGCAGCGATGCAGGACCGGCTTGTCGAAGCCATGGGCGAAGAGTTTCAAAGCCGTCTGGATCAGCGACTGGCCGAACATGGTCTGGTAGGCGACGTCGATGCCGAGCGGGTGCTCGGAGCCCAAGTCCGAAACCAAATCGCAGCCGAGATAAAAGGCGAGGTCATGCACCGGCTGCTCGCAGAGCGTGGCCTAGAACAATGAGACTCAAGAGTCCCGCAGGGATATTTTCATTGCTCTATGGGGCTGCTTCAAGATGGATTCCCGCAATCGACATCATCCTTGAGCTCACGATTGGCGCTCGAGCCAGAGGCTGAGGCGCGGCCCGTTGAGGGCCGCACGCATCTACCGCCGTGAAGATCGCCCGGTGTGCGGCAGCGTGAAATGGTCGGCGTGCAGCCGGTTCGAAACTGCTCAGAAGACTTCGCCGACGAAGGATCCCTCCAATGACGGATTCTTCGGCTTGGCGACCCAACAAAAAGCAGAGTGGTAGTACTCTTCCTGCCGCATCTTGAATGGGGATCGCAAGGCGCTCGAACGGCGCCGCGCACCTACTCGAGAAAAATACATAAATACGTGAAGATCATTGAGCGCTTATTCGAACCTTCTCCTCTCAGGATTTGCAGCAGCAATCCGGGGAGATGCAGCGGGCTGCCGTATCCGGCCGCGTCGCAATCATGAACCACGGCAAACCAGATCGATTATGATGTCGGTCGATGAATTTCGTCGGCTCAAACCGAAGGCCGGTGAAGAGGTGCCGACAGAATCGGAGCGCCCCCCTCCTGTCGTCAGGCGGGTCCGATGCGAGACCCGCTCGGGTATTCGACCTCAGACCTCAAGACGGCGTCTTCCTGCAGGCTCGCATGGAAGACCACAGCGAATGCATGCTGGCGTCTCAACCAAGGGGCAGCTCGGCGGCTGATCTCCGGGTGCATGATCCGGAAAAGGTCGTGCCGGTTTTCCGGGAGATCATGCTGTAAGTAAGAGTCCATCCTCGGCGGAGCGTTCGAAGCCGGTCTATACAGTGCATGCCCCGCGGCCAACGGCGCGGCTCTTGCGGCGGCCGACAAATTCGTCTTCGTACGCGACCGGCTTCCATTTCTGGGCCGCGATTGCGGGCGTGATCTGGCTGGCCTGGAACAGGCTCTGGCTGGCGCGCTAATCGGCTGGCTCGTGCTGACCTTTGCTATCGATTTCGCCCTGGCCTTGGCGTCGGCCGCAGTGCGACCTTCTTCGCTTGCCGCACTTCGAACGATACGTTGGAAGCGGCAATACGCCGCACTCGATCGTAGAAATCTGACGCAGCGGCGACCTCGATCATACGGCACGGCAACACATGGATTCGCAATCGGCGAAGTAGTCATAACCAAGGCTTCTCTGTAAGACTACCGACCTAATAGAAAGTAATCATTCAGGAAGTCAGGGTATGATCCACTTCGGTGTACAGTTCCTTGGGGGATACCCACAACTATCCTCGGAAAAGGAACCCGTCACGGCTCCAACGCAACCTGCAAGCCCGCGTTGCCTCCAATATGCACATAACGGGGCCCGATAGGCCGACCCCTGCCGCTGGCGACGGTGACAATGTTTTCGAGACGGGTGGCGCGCGCATCTATCTCAGGGCGGGACAAGAGCAAATCGGCGTGAAACAGCCCTTCCGACTCAAGACCGGTAGTATCGACGCCAAGAGCTGCCAAGGTGGCCAAACAACTTTCAAACTCTTCAGCATCGCGAAAGCAACGCTGGATAAATGTCGCGCCGGTAAGACGTTCCGTTACAAGGCCACGCTTCGCGGCCATGACGCACAGAACCCGCGCCGCGTCTTCATCTGCCGGCCAGAAGCGCGGCGTCTTCGGTTGAGACGATGGCGCGCATTTCGGGCGGGTCGGCACGAAACCGCGCGATGGTCTCTTGGTTCCGCTGGCCCGATGAGCCGTTGATAATGCCAACCTTGAGCCCGAGTTCTAATGCCTGAATTGTGGTCTGCGTTTCGCGCCGCCCGGTGAAGACGACCATTCGCCAGCCGGTCGGAGTTTGCTGCTTGAGCATCGAAACGAGTTGACGAAGCCCTTCGAGCTTCGCGCTCGTTCTCATGGGCGTGACGATCGCTTTGACGGTTTCCGCTAGTTCGCGTGGCACCATCTCGTTACGGGCCATCGTCTGGAGTTGCGCCATGAGCGCGTGTGGACTGCTCGTCAACGCTTGCAGAATGCTGATCTGGGCGAGCCGATTGAGCTTTTGGATCGGTTTGGCTATGGCATTGATGAGCGCAAGCTCCTCCTCCGATGGGGTGACTTTGTGCAACTGGATCTTCCGTTCGGGAAAATCCAGATTGGCGTCGCCCCGTCTAACGCGCGACATATAGCCATAGACGATCTTACGAAACTCCTCTCGCGCCTCTGGCTTGAGGACGCGCGCATTTTCGCGCTTATCGTCCATGAAGCGGCGGGCAAAGACGCCTTCGTTGCCGAATAGATTTTCGTGTCCGCGCGCAACCGTGAGGAGTTCGACCAAGGAATAAAGATCCCATAGCCGATTTTGGATTGGTGTCGCGGTCAGCATCAGCACGTAGCGGAAGCGGCGTCGCTGCAGCGCCCTGTGAAATACCTTCGCGACCTGCGGCGTGGGATCAACGCCATAGAGGTTACGAAGCTTGTGAGCTTCGTCGAGCACAAGCATGTCGAAACGGTCATCGGGAATCTTGTCGAGATGGACGCGCGCGGAATGATAGGTCGTAATGACCGCGCCCATTTCATCAGGGTCGGCTGAAACAAGTTTGCTTCCGGTAACGACCTCGCCCGGGATATCGAACTTTGTCCCGAGCTCGTCCTTCCATTGTGGGCCAAGCAGTTTGGGCGCAACGATCAGAATCTTCGCCACCGGATTTCGGGCCATGAGCTCGCTTGCCACAAGCCCAGCGGATATCGTTTTGCCGAGACCGACATCGTCTGCGAGTAGGGTCACCGGCAAACGTCGGCAAAATGTGATGAGGTTTTGTACCTGGTGGTGGAAGGGCTCAAGTCGGCCCTTCCAACGGAACTCGGATTTGAAATCGTCGCGGCTTTCGATCACGATTGGATCGGTCAGCCCCCACTCAAGCGCGGCCCGATAGACGGTATAATGCTGGTACGATTTCGCTCGCCGCAAGATCTTGGTCTGTAGCCCCTGCGCCGCCGCCATGGCACCCGCCCCCTTTGAAAATAGAGTGGCGCTAGGTTTGGGGGACCGCAAGCCCTTCTTTTGCCAGATCACCCAAAGGTTTAGTCCTTATGGACGCACGACCGCGCCTGCCGATCGCCAGTGGGCGCACCAGATCGAAGCTGGCGGCGGGATTTAGCCGACCAGTTGCAGACCCCGGTCCTGCGGTGAAGCCGCAGGCGCCTCGCCGCAGATGGGCTGCAAGCTGCGCAGATATTCGGCTGCCTTTTGGGCGTACGAGCAAGTGGTGAAGAGGCCCCTTTTAACGTTCTTCGAGGTCTTAATCCACGATCCGATATAGGCGGCGTGCACTTCCCTCACCTCTGGTGTGAGGTTGAAATCGGCCGAAAGGAAGGCCCCGCCAAGTTCGGCGACGAGTTTTTCCATGTCCTCGCACAAGCTGGCCCATGGCGCAGCGCAAATCCGAAACGTCGAACTGGATCGCGTCAACTTCAGCCGCGAATTGCTTTTGCCGCTCCGTCTCGTAGGCGCGGAGCGCGTACAATACGGCGCGTTTTCATCTGGATCGGACATAGCAGTTATTTCGGGTACGGCAGTGGCTTCTGAAAGGCGGACGCTCCTCATAGAGGACCATGAGACTCTGTCGCGGAGTGGTTTGGCGTGATCGTCGATTGCCCACAAGACGGTTTCACAGAACGAGATGTCGGCCCCGGGGTGGATAGCTTCACTCTCCAAAATCGCCGCAGTAGCGCGCACTTGCCGCCCTGGGTCGCGGCAAGAATTAAGAATTCCACCGCGACTTCATCGGGGACGCGAAGCGCGATCAAAGGCATGCGGGCCAATCAGCCAGCTTGCGGTATGTCGCACGCTGGCTCCAAACGCGGAAATTCTCGCTGGAGATAACCACGGCGGGTCTTGCGCCTGAGCCAAGACTCGAGGGCCTTTACAGCTGCACGCGCCCCTTGAACAGATCGAGCCGCCGTCGCCCGCGCCCACCGAGAGGACCCCATTCACGCACCAATGCCGTATCGCCAAACAGCGTCGGTTCGATCGTGAGCACATAGAACCGCGCCATGTTGCGGGCCGGATCGCGACGCTCGAGCACGAGATATTGCACCATGAGTTCGGACATGCGCCAGAATCGCAATTACCGAATCGACCGTCCAATTAAATAAATGAATCAATCCGGGCCAGCGATTCAGAACTTTCATGCGGGCAATGAGACCGTCGCAGTCAGGCTCGCGCCGGCTGAGCTGAAGCCGCAATCTCCAGTCCTGCTGGGCGGCGGAGTGCTCCCTGGACATGTCGTCTGAACGAGTTGCCACGCGCGTGCTCGACGGAGATCCCCCTCCTCCGACCTCAGGCATTACGCAAGACTTCCTCGAGTTGCGCGACGAGCTTCGCCCAGTGCTCGGCAGGAAGCTTGTCCAGATTGATCTGCTTCCAGCACACCGCCGGCAGCTCCGCCGCGCCAGGGACGCCCAGCAGGCTCCAATCCGGCTCGCCGCGCTTAAACCCTATGAGGAAATCCTTATGAGCTTGCGGCATTTTTCCCGCGATCTCGGCGATCAGCGTTTCTCGGGCTTCGAGCAACTCGTCCAGACTTACTTCATCGGCGCTCATGCCCTCGAAGCCGTGCGTGAACTCGTGCTCGATATCCTTGCGACGAGGAACCACGACCTCGGAAATCGGCCTGTCATGGCTGATGAGGTAGATGATGAATGCCTCGCGGAGATCGTCCGTGATGCCTTCGTTGGCGAGCAGATCGCGGACATCGAACAGGTCGCGCGGATGCTGCCGGTCGAGCGCCGCGAGATACGGGTGTTGAAGATCCTTCTCGAGTCGGAACGGAACGCCCGCCGCGAGGAAGAGGCCAGGCACACTCGCACGATCGAGGCGCTTCAACGCGAGATCGAGATCGCCAGCCGCGGTTTGACCGACCGGGGCGCCGAAGGCGTCCGGCCATCGCGGACGGTCGGCGCGCCGGAACCGCGCTCAAGGACCAGATCCTGAGGGCCACCGACGACCGGTTCGGACCATTGGCGCGAAGATTGCTGCGGCCCGGCTCCAGATGGCTTGCAACGGAACGAAGGATTGGCGCTCGTACTTCGAATCCTTGAAACAGGTCCGCCCCGGCCTGACACCGGCACGTTATCAATCGGCGGGATCGATCGCGCTGGCGGCATCTCCAAGCGCGGCAACCACCAGGTTCGGACCTATCTGTTCGAGGCCGCGAACGTCCTGCGAACGGACGTCTTACGCCGAGCAAAGAGTTGCGCTGGACTGTAAGCAACCTGCATCATCTCGTGCTGCTCTCAAAATCAACCGCTAGAATCGGCCAGCAAGAGCTGCGGGCGACTCGGTTGTTTGCGGGAGCTCCATTGGTTCCCGAGCCCACGACCGCAATTACGCCATTGTCTGCAATACCAGAATTGGACGCCATTGACCTGTCAGGAGCTTGGCGGCTCGACGCCGCTGAACCGGTCTAATTGGAATGCCTTCGGCGCTATCAGCTTCGCATCGAGCGCCAAATCCGCGAGCATCGTACCGATCGCGCTGGCGAACTTGGCACCGTGACCGGAGCAAGGCGAGGCGACGATGATGCGGGGATCGGCCGGAAGTCGGTCAATGATGAATTCGTTGCCCTCGTCCGGTCGCAGGTCTGCTCGGAGCGTGTTCGTGTAGAGGCAGATATCGCGCTCGACGATTGGGCCCGCCGCTCCGGGGACCAATTCGGCGAGCGTCAATCCAACAGTCTCCAGTTCTGCGTCGGTCGGCTGCGGGTGCCAGGCGTCTGCCCCCACGACCGGCCCATGGTCATGCTGTGCAGCCTTCACGCCTCGTCCCTCAAAATCGGGAAAGCCGTATACCACTCCTTTCTCCCCTTCGACAATGAACGCCGGAAACTCACCGTAACGCACCAATTCCGGTTTGGCCGGCTTGAACCAACCGACCGTTTGTCGGGTGATCTTTAAGTGTCGTGCAAGTCCCGGGACTAGCCCGGCAATCCACGGTCCAGCCGCGATGATGGCCCTCTCGGCCAAGATTACCTCTTGGGGCATTGAAATACGGATGCCGGCGGCCACCGGCCGTATTCGGGCCGGAGCCAGAACGATGCGGTGCTCGGCTCCTTCGCGAAATGCGCGGATCGCAGCTTCGGCCAATAGGATCCCGCCGCTTTCCTGGACGACCACATCCCAGTGTTCGGGAAGCCGGAAGGCGGGAAATGCGGCGTTTGCTTCCGCTCCCGTGGCTGGACCGGGGACGGCGTCCTTCAGCGCGGCAGCGCGGGAGTCGGCCACCATCTTCGATCCGGGAGGTCCTGCTTCGAGTACACGAGTCGGCATCAGGATTGTCCGTCCACTGGCGGCCTCCAGCATCCGCCATCCCTTGAAGGCAGCATCGCTTAGCTCCGTGTAGGCCGCGCTCTCGAAATTGAAGCGTCGGTACACTCGGCATGAGCCATGCGACGAGCCGCGAGCCTCGCCCAAGACAAGAGGGTCGAAGCCGAGCACGTCGGTCCCACGACGCAGCAGCGAATGGAACGCAGAGCTTCCTATCAGCCCGAGGCCGACAACGGCGACTTCGCAAACACGCATTCCTCACCCCGTCTTCCGCTGTCCAACGCGCGCTATTAATCTGCCGCGCCACCGCACATTTAAGCTCCGCCCTTTGTGGACACGCTGCAGCCGCAGCAGGAGCACAAGAATCATCCGCCGTGCCGCAGCCATCGATAAGGGAGCGCCGCGCCATCGACCAGAGTCGTTACCATAGTCGGAGAGTGAGCGGCGCTCGACCCGCCTGCGCCGAACGGCGAAATGCCGCCTCGCTCCCGCAATCGCGGGCGAGCACCGCCGCCATCGCAGTGCCATAGAGCGCCAACGGTGCTTCCGCGAAGAGCACGCCGCGAATAACTGCTCGAGCAGCAGAAAGGTCGCGAGCGCGTGGGGCTGTGAGAAGCGCTGCGGCGAAGAACGGTACGAAGACCGGAAGCAGCAGGCGGCAGTCGCGCACTATCGCAGCACAGCATTCTCCGCATCGTCCTCTCGTCGCGGTGTGATGGTGTTCTGAGCAAAGCAAGCGACGTGCCGAACTGAAAGTCCTTCTGCAAGCACTACATTCTCTGTTGGACAGAGCGGCGCTTGTTGATGTTGGGTCAAAGCTGACAACATTCGTGAGGACCCAAACATCTCCTCATTTTGAGCACCACCGCAGCCAGAAAGGGCTGCCAGCGTTACCCGCGCCCCTCTTCAGGCCAAGTTTTGAGTCGGATCGCCGTTTAGACATCGAACCGGTGGAGGAGGAATGGCACGGCTGTCTCGGTATACAGTTCGTTCTCCGCTTGCAATTGAGACGCAGGCGCCCGAACATGTTAGGTAAGCGGTCGGAGAATGATCCGGATTTCAAAGCGAACGGCGCCCACCTCGAACAGACGAACGAGCAAATGCAAACGCATAACAGTATTGGGGAGCTGCAGCGACAAGGTTTCGAGCTTGGAAGGCATTAAGCCTGTTTGCGGCAAACGCGATAGCTATGCTCATTCGACAGGGGAAAACGAGTTCATCAAGATCAATACATTCGGGCGCTTCGAGACCATCGCCTACAAGTTGCCACTGGCCGCTGTCCGGCGCCTGGCATGGACGCTGCCCGAGCCGGTCAAGAGGCTCGCTGAAGGAGCAACGCCAAACGGCTGCCAGGATCGAGGTCAATATACAAAAGTAACCATGTTGACCTGAATCGCGACCAAGCGGCATGAATCGGGCCCATCACAGCGACGGTCGCTCGTTGGCCCTGGCGCCGACGACTCGGGCAAATAGGAGAGGACGCGACTTTGCGGCCTGGCTGGGGCTCACCCCGCTGCAGCGCTCCACGGGCGGAAAGCAGAAGCTCGGCGAGACATCCCGCATGGGCGAACGAACTCTGCGCCGACTATTAATCATCGGTGCGAGCGCAGCCGTGCGCTGGGCAATGCGTAAAGGCTCGACCGCAAATCTTTGGCTTGCGCGCTTGCTTGCCCGCAAGCCGTCCATGCTCGTGATCGAGTGCCTGAATGTGGCTTTTCTCATCGATGCTGAGGACAAGGGCTCGGTTTGGGATAGGTAAAGGCCGATGATATTGCCCACCTTGACGACGAACAGCGGATCGCTCGACAGCTTGAATGTCTGGCTACGGTGCGGCAAGCCGAACGCCGCCCACATGCGGCGGATCGTGGTGTGGAAAAAGCCAGTTTCCGCCGCCATCGAGCGGATCGACTGGGCGTCGCGTCGGCTGGCGTCAGCCGCAACGTTCGTTCGATCACCGCGGCAACCTGATCGGCGTTGATGGTGCGAGGTCAGCCATGGCGCGCCTCTTCAAGCAGACCATCACAGCGATCCTTCAAAACGCGATGGCGCCATTTGGCAACGGTGTGTTCATGGAGGCCGAGTTGGCAGCCACGGACTTGCTAAGGCAAGCCGTCCGCACACCACAGGATCGCGCGGTACCGCTCAGATAGCGAGCGGGCAACGTGGTGACGACGAACGTGCCTCTCCAAGTACGTCCGCTCCTGCTGACTTAGCACCAACGGCGCGATCGGCCGGCCTCTCACACCTGCATTTGCGACAAGCGCTCTGCTTCAGAGGTCCCAGCGCCGATTTATGTGGCGAACTTGCGTTCCAGATGACTACCTTGAGAGAGGAGCAACGCGCGTCAAGGATTGTCTCTAGCGCTCCGTGTGATCGAACGCTTCCGTTCCGGCGAAGATCAATATGTCGTGGCGAGCGCGCCACCCCAGCGGTAATTCAGGCGGACCAGACCGATATCGACGTCCTGACTGATACGGGCAGTCCCCGCGAAAGCGGCCGCCGGACCACCCACGAGTCCAGGTGAAAAAAGAAGTCCACGTCCCGATGACCCATGAACAGGTGGTCGTACTCAACGCCGATGGACCAGTTCGGAGCGAAGCCAAATTCAAGGCGCGCCCCTACCGTGCCGCCCCAACAAGTTTCGCTGCCGTTGTCGATAGTCAGCCCAGTCGCAAAATCGAAGACCCGGTATTTGTCGCGGACAACCGCAGCGCCACCCTTCACATAGAGCAGCATGTTATTCCAGGCATAGCCGACTTGGCCCGTGAACAGGCCGAATGCATCAAGCTTGGATTCATCCTGGACGCCTGCAAAAGCGAGGTTGGCGTTGGAGCCCTTGAAATCGGCCCAGTCGCCCTACGCCTCCAGGCCAAACAGCGAATTGGCTATTTGCCAGCGATAGTCGATTTGACCGCCGACCGTGCCTCCCGTCGCATTATGGCAACCCTATGCCGACGGGCGGAGCGACAATCGCGCCTCCGGCGTTGACCACGTCCCAGCATTGATGCGCGGAGCCGCCGCCGCCATTTATGCCGACGTAGAAGCCGCTCCAATCATAGATTGGAATGACCGCTGGGAGCGCTTTGACGTAGGGCCCCGCGGCCAGATCAGCGGCAGAGGAAGGGGCAACCAACGCGATCAGGGCTACCGTGCCCAGCAGGACCTTTTTCATTCTCTAAACCCAGCTTCGTATCGACCGTCCCTGACGGGTATAGGACGAAGATTGCCATGTGCCCGTCCTCTCCATCAATTCCCAAGGTTGGTAGTTGACTGACGCCCATGCAGCCGACGACTCATGCGTCTCATCTCGTTGTCATCCGGGAAGCGCAGGATATGCATGTCCTTGTTCTGGTCACCCAAAAAGGCGGAAGCGGCAAAAGCACGCTGGCGGTTGGCATTGCGGTCGCGGCGATGGGGAACGGGGAGCGCGTCGCAATTGTCGAGGCGGATCCACAAGGCACGATTTCAAAATGGAAAGAGCGGCGTTGCCATCCCTATCCGCGGGTCGTTCGGATCTCCGATCCCGCCGAACTAGAAGTGGCTCTCGTCAGCCTTGAAGCTGAGGGAATCTGGCTTACGGTCATCGATACCGCCGCCACGAACAATGCACTGGCCGTGCTCGCCATCGCGAGGGGCGATCTTTGCCTGATCCCAGTGCGTCCGAGTCTGGCCGACATCGAAGCTGCGATACCGACACTGATTGCTATTCGTAGGCTCAACCGCCGATTCGCTTTCGTCCTCAATCAGACGCCACCGCGGGGCTGCCGCTTGAGTGAAGCTGCAACGTCCCTCAATTCGCTCGGGGTGCTTGCGCATCCCTATGTCGGACAGCGCAATGTCCACCAGGACGCGCTTGGGGCCGGATTAGGCGTAACCGAGTTTGCACAAGAGGGAAGAGCCTCGGAGGAAGTTCGTGAGCTTTGGCGCTGGGTCTTGAAAATGCTTGTCGAGGGGTCGTTAGATCATGAGCCACACGAAAAAAAGGCGTCGTGCTAGCCATACGCGCTGTGCGCGACGCTCGCTGGTGGAGCTTACCGCGGCGGCGAGCCGAGCCGTTGACGATGGCCTGTTTGTGTTGTCCAGCGGGATTGCCGCTTCCAATCCGCGATCGGAGCACACAGGAGAGAAGACGCCTGATCAAACAATGCTTGCGAGGCAAGCGACGGCTCCGGGTGCCGTTGCGGTGCTTGAATCTCGGAATGCGGCGGCGCCGCGCAAGGACGAACTTCTAGATTCCGACGCTACGACTGAGATGATGGTGAAGATTGCCAATCTCGTAGAGACACGGGTGGGGAGGGAAGCGGCACCGAAAGACATCGGCCGCTCCGGTCTTGAAGGCGACTTTTTGACCGCTCTCAAAGAAGCCGCAACAGAGTTCCGCGCGGATGCGGCCGAGTTGATCGTGCAGAAGGAACCTGCCGACGGCGCGGGGCAGCCGCAACTGCGATACATGCGGCGGCTCACTGACGAGGCGGTCAGATTGCTGGACGATCTTCAGAGCGGCAAGCTGGAGAATCAGGCGAACTTCATCCTGAGCGAATGCTTCAGAGAAGCCGCTAGCGCGTTCTCTATGATCAATCAGCAGCTCAAGCGCGACGGCTATGCTGCGAGCATTGATCCATCAATCTTCATTTGGCTTGCCAATCTCATCGAACCGGAGACGCGCGACACCGGGACCATGCGGCTTGAGATCGTACCCAACCACCGAGCTCGTCCGAGCACGTATGCGCGCCAGGTCGGTCAATTCATCTGGCACCTTGTCGAGAGGCAAGGCTGCGGGCGACAGGCCGCATATCGGGCTGCGCTCACGAAGTTCAGCATAAGCGCGAGTTTCGCCGAGACGGCCTATGCCTTTTGGGAGCCGATCTTCAAGCGGGCGGGACCGCACGTGAAGATGCTGACCCGCATTTCAGATCCAGAAATGTAAAGCAAAGCAGCGTGGGCATTTGGCGTCCGATTTAACTGAGGCCCCCTGAGAGGACTGCCCGGCAACTTCGTCCGAGCTCTGGACGAAGAAGACGCTGACCTTGGGGCCGCTCCTGCATGGCCCATAATTGCGCTGATAAGGGCCCGGAGCGAAGCCGGCTGATCGTGCTGGGCGCCGTGACAATTGCGCCTGTGAAATCGAAGCCAGTACCGCATCTTGATTGTGCTCGTACTGCTCCAAGATTGCATCCCATAGGACTTTCCACTCCTTCGAGCCCCATTCGTAAGAACGTTGAAATAGAGGCGCCAACATCTGTTCGATGCCTTTGAAGAGTTCAATTATTGGATGGGACGAGCTTCCATCGAAAGTCTCTATTGGCGAAGGTTGCGCAGCGGACGTGCTTCTATTAACAAGGGAATCTAATTCATGCATGTTGTCGGTCTCAGATCAAGATCGGTCGAATGTTGTGCAATCAAGTTCGCTGCCTGCCACTGATTATTTCCTCCAGAGAGAGTCATCGCCCAGACGATCCGGGCCAGACTTGTTGGCGATGGCGACGACGACCATGTCCGACGCCGTTCAAGCAGGACTTTGATCCAGCCGCCTCCAACCCGGGAGCGTGCCTTTGGGCACCGAACGACGTTACGTGCTCCGATGACAAGCAAGTGCCTGAGATAGGAATCACCCTGTTCGTAATCCGGCCGAGCCGATCCTTCCCGCCGGTGAAATTCTGCTTAGGCGTCAGGCCAAGCCAGGCCGCGAACTCGCGCCCGGAGCGGAACATTGTCGCATCCGGCACGGTCGCGGCGAGAGCCGTGGCCGTTATGTGACCGATCCCTGGAATCGAGGACAGCAACTTCGCCATCGGATTTATTCGCTGGATCTGAGCTAGCTCGCGCTCGATGGCCTCGACCTGCCGGTCCAATTCCTTCAGTTGGTTCACAAGGACGGCTAGTGCAATTCGGGCGTGGGCCGGTAGCATCAGTTCCTCGTCATCCAACAAGCCCACCAGACCGTCCGCCCGTTGCCGGCCTTGCCCGGCAATGATTCCGAACTCAGCAAAATGAGCCCGAGTGGCGCAGGCTGGCGTGGCCCGTTGGCGGACCAACAAAGCCTCTTGCACGATGAAGCATCAAGAAGCCATGGTTCTCGACGCTCTTGATTGGAACGAACCGCATATTGGGACGGGTGACAACCGCTTCGCAGATTGCAGCCGCGTCAACGGCGTCATGCTTGGCTCCTCCTCGTAGGTAGGGTTTAACATAGGCTGGCGGGATCAATCTCACATCGTGTCCTGACCTGCTCCCCGATTTGCCCTCGTTTATAAGGAGAGTCTGTTCTGGGTTTGGCCCCTGTTGGGGCGGGTTGCAAACTCGGTCGGTGTGAGCCCGTTGAGGCTCGTGTGCGGTCGGTTGGTGTTGTAGTCGATCCTCCACTCTTCGATGATCCGGCGAGCCTCGTTGAGATTGGCAAACAGGTGCTCGTTCAGGCACTCGTCGCGCAGGCGGCCGTTGAAGCTTTCGACAAAGCCGTTCTGCATCGGCTTGCCGGGCGCAATGTAGTGCCACTCGATCCCGAGTTCTTCCTGCCAGGCCAGGATCGCATTTGAAGTGAACTCGGTGCCGTTGTCGCTCACGATCATGCGTGGGCAGCCCCGGCTTTCAATGATGTGGCCAAGCTCACGCACCACACGCAGGGCGGTGAGCGAGGTGTCGACGACCAGACCCAGGCATTCCCGGGTGAAGTCGTCGACCAGGGTCAGGACACGGAAGCGCCGGCCACTGACCAGCGTGTCCATCACGAAGTCGAGCGACCAGCGCAGGTTCTGATCCTGCGGGATCGTCATCGGCGCCCGGGTGCCCAGTGCCCGTTTGCGGCCACCACGCTTGCGACGCGAGACGCGACGCCGACCCTCGAGGCAACGCCCTGAACTGCGACGTTTGTTTGTAGAAAGCACAACGCCGCCCGCTCAAAATGCATGCGGGCGGCGTTGGCTCTAGCCCCAGGAAGGAAATGCAAAATCCTAGCTTGCATAGAGTATGGAGGAGGGCGCACGCCGTCGCTATCCGTAGGACTCCGGTATCCTCCAATGAATAGGGGAACTGTGCGGCGCGGGGTCTCGGATCAAGCAACTAAGTTGCTCGCCCAAAGCCAACTTTCAAGCTCAGTAATTTGGATCGAGAATGATCGGGGAATTTGGCCTCCTGAGTATGTTGCTGCGGTGGCTACAAATGACGCGGGCGCTGCCTTGGAGAAACCGCCCAAGCGCAAGTCTGGGCTGAGCAGATTTGGCCATCTCATGGGGTCGCGAGTGTGAATGTTTGAGAAGCCAAGCCCGCACGTTTCTCAGCAACTCGCGTACCAAACGGGCACGACGAAAAGAGAGAGGGAAGAACAGGACGCGCGCGGTCGACTAGTCGCGCCCTCGGAAAAGCGTGCGAGCGGCTGCTGACGACCGCCCGCACGAGTTGCGGTATGAAGAGAAGAAGCAAGAAGCCGTACTTTTAAAGCAGCAGACGAGCCAGGGCCGCGCTGGCGCTGGGATTGTCAGAACTTTTGTGTCAGGGGTTTCTGTGAAGGGCGAATTTGTCTCCCGGCATCAAGAACAAGGCATCAGCGGCATGGTGGATGAGTTTGCTTGGCCGCACCGAGCGTTCAAGTCCCGAAGCCGCGGAGCGGCGCGCCGCAGGCGAGGAACTTGACGGCGAAGGGGCGTGCCGAGCCATCATGACCGTTGCCGTGATGCCGTTCGTCATCGCGTCGTTCCCGGAAAGCGCTCGCCGAACCGGATGGCAAACTGGCCCATCGCGGAGGTCCATTCGACCGGGCGTCGCCAGCGCAGGCCGGCATTCTTGATTGCGAGATAGAGCAGCTTCGACGCCGCGTCATCGTTTGGAAAGCTGCCGCGCGTTTTGATGATCTTGCGCAACGAGCGATGCAGCGCCTCCACAGCGTTGGTGGTGTAGATCATCTTGCGGGTGCGCGGTGCGAAGGCGAAGAATGGCACGACGTAATCCCAGGCGCTCCGCTAGGCCGCTCCGATCGCTGGATAGCGCTTGCCCCACTCGGCCTCGAACTCCTCGAGGCGGACAAGCGCAATATCGGCGTGCTCGGCCCGGTAGATCGCCTTGATCGCGGGCAGGATCGCCTTGCGGTCCTTCCGGGACACGAAGGCCATTTTGCCACTCCCGCACCTCATCGAGGGCGGCATCGGTGACCCGGCTGATGAGATCGGGTGAGACCTCGGCCAGGTGGCCCTGGATCTCGCGCACCGTCATGCCGCGGGCATATAGGCCCAGAATCTTGTCGTCGAAGCCATCGAACCGCGTCCTGGCCCTTGGCGACGAGCTGCGGTTCGAAACTGCCGGCGCGGTCGCGCGGTATGGCAATCTCGATCTCGCCGTCCTCGGTCAGGATCGTCTTGCTGCTGGTGCCATTGCGGCTGTTGCCCGTCCCTCGACCGCCCGGATCGCCCTTCTCATAGCCGAGATGTTCGCTCAACTCGGCGGCGAGCGCGCGCTCGATCAACGCCTTCTTCAGCTGCTTGAACAGCCCGTTGTCTCCGGTCAGGCCCTCGGGCTTCTCATAGTTAGCAAGCAGTTGATCAAGCAGTTCAGGTGTTATCGTCGTCATGTGAGTCTCCTCGGTAGGGTAAACTCACAGAAACCTGCTTACACATTCCTTATGAACACCCTCCTTCGCTGCCGCCGGCTGCGTCGCATCCTGGTGGGCACATTTCAGCTTGAGGACATCAGCAGGCGTGGCCTGAACCTGTTCAGGCTTCCGCGGCGCGAGGCGTGGTCAAGTCTGCCGGTGTAACCTGATCTTCTTGCCGACCTTCTGCGCTGGGTGGATCCGACGACCTGCCAAATAGTCAAGCCCCTTCATCGACGACAATTGCCGCAAACGATCAACTACCAATACTCGCAATTGACTGCTGATGGAGGTATGACCACCATCATCGGCCGATGAGCACGAAAAGGATATGGCTACAACACACTTGGTATGTTTCCTTCAACCAGTCGAAGGGGCCAAATCGATACCCCATTCGAGAAACCAGAACCTTTCCAAGCGAGGCTGACGCGAAGAGATTCGCAGACGAACTGCTGAACAGTCCATCCGCGAATTCGACTACCATGCTGGCTGGCACGATAAACCCACATTATCCAAGGCGCGTAATTGGATCGAGCGACATAATACTTTGGATACGTGGCCGCAACTGACATAATTGACAACCGCGCACGAAAACGGTGTGTTCGCGTCATTCAGTCGATAGCAATCAGAAAATTGTCTCGGGCGCTTCAGATTTCTGTGGGACGCCGATCGTGAGACTACCATCCACGACCATCTCTGAACCGGTAATGCAATGTAAGACGACTCGTCGCTAAGTCGGAACACCACTGCCTCAACGGCGTCTGCTCGGCCGTTAACGACGGGACGAACGATTTCCGATGCCTCCAATCTTTGGCGCCTCGAATACTTCGTACCGCGCCGGAACCGAGCACGGCGGAAGCGCGCGGATAGGCTTCGACTAGAGCTCGCCGACCCGGCACCCCCAAGGAATTAAGCGCGGATCTGATCAGCAGCATCCCCGCGATCGTCGCATTTACCGGAGAAGCGCGCCACGCTCGATATCCTCATAAAGCCGCCAGCTCCACTGCAGCTTTGCACAGGTCATGATCGGGTCTTGAGTTGATTTCTGGCTCTCGGCAGCCCAACGCCTCGCCCTAGGCATTTTGCCGGTGTCGAAGCTTCTTTTCTAGGTACAACTGGAGGCCGCCTGGGAATTGGCAGCACAACGGTTCATCGTTCGTCAGGGCACCAAAGGTTGGATGGTTTACGATCGAGAACGCAAGGGGCCGGCTCTTTTAAGAAACGGGGACAGGGCCGAGAAACTGTCGAGGGAAGAGGCCGAACGAATAAAGGGGCAGTTTGCGAACCAGGTCTCCTGACCGGCCGCTACCATCACTGAACGCCTCTGCCCTCAATTCAGGGCTCACCTCAAAATTGTCCTCCATTCTAAGTCGCTTCTTGCGCAAGCTGGTCGGTTCTACATCGCTTCCAGGATGTCACGGGCACCGAACAACTCGCATACGCAGACATCCACTCCCGTAATATCGGACGATGCTGTGGGCCTACGTGCCGATCCGCACAAAGCTCTGCGCGGGGAGAGTTCGGGGGGATGTCCCGGGTTCTGTTGAATTTCTGAAGAGGTCGGCGTTGCCCACCTTGAGCCGGTAGGCTCGGGGTGCTGATTCCATAAAGGAGAGCAACGCCATGACGAGAGATATCAAACCGGCTGGTTCGTCGGCGACCGCGGCGGTGGACGAAGCGTTTGCAGAAGTGCGGGCGAGCTTCGATCGGTTCTGCCTTGCGGCAGGGATGGAGGCGCTCGGCACGACGATGGAGGCGGATGTTGTGGCGGCCTGCGGGCCGCGCCACGGTCGCGACGCGGCGCGGCGGGCGCACCGTTGGGGTCGAACGCGGGGACGGATTGGTTTCCACGGCGGCAAGATCGAGGTCGAGCGTCCGCGGGTCCGGGGCGTGGATGGCGGCGAGGTCACGATCCCGAACTGGGAAACGGCGGCGCAGGAGGGTCTGGCTGGGTCGCTGGGCGATGAACCTGATGCTGATCAATGTGTCGACGCTCCGGTTCGGCCGTGCTGCCCGAGGGTGACGTGCCGGCACCGCCCGGATCGGGGTTTCGAAGTCGGCGGCCTCGCGGAGGTTCGTAGCGCTGTCGGCGGCGCGGCTGGCTGACTTCATGGCCGCCGATCTGTCCACGCTCGACCTTCTGGTGGTCCAAATCGACGGGCTGCATCTCGGCGACGATCTCGTGCTGGTCGCCGCGATCGGAGTTGACGGCGAAGGCAACAAGCATCCGCTGGCGCTGGTGGAAGGGGCGACCGAGAATGCCGTAACGGTTCAGGCCCTGCTGGACAACCTGGTCTCGCGCGGGCTCGACCCGACGGTGCCAGGACTGTTCATCGCCGACCGCACGAAAGGCGTTGTCGAAGGCGATCCGCCGCACCCTCGATTCGGCCGCTGCGATCCAGCGCTACTAGATCCACAAGGCGCGCAACATCATGGAACGCCTGCCGAAAGAGCATCATGCGGCCACCCGTCGGGTGCTGCGCCAGGCCTGGGAGCTCAATGACGCCGACAAGGCTGAAAAATTGATCCGCAATCTCGCGCGTCGACTCGACCAGCAATGGCCCGGTGTAGCGGCGAGCATCCTCGAAGGCCTCGACGAAATCCTGACTGTCGTCCGGCTGAAGCTGCCGAAGGAGCTTCGTCGATCGCTCGCCTGTACCAACATCGCCGAGAACATGATGGGCACCATTCGCGGCGTCACGCGCAACATCAAACGCTGGCGCGATGCCGGTATGGCCTTGCGATGGGTCGCGGCCGGCATGATCGAGGCCAACAAGGGCTTCCGACGATTGAAGGCGCATAAGCAATTGTCGGTTCTGCGTGCGGCCCTTCAAGCTCACCGCGATCGCATGACGACCAAGCCCGTTGCCCGCGTCACGAGGGCAGCGTAACATTCATTCCGGCAACGTCGGCCCGACGTAGTTCAACACCGATCGGGACATCCCCCTCTACCCTCGACGCAGAGCCCTGTTTGGGCCGAATGACAGGCAGGATCTGCTTGACCAACAATTGTGCTGAGCGCGCATTGAGAGGCATCGCCTTGGGAAGGCGCAACTGGACCTTCGCCGGCAGCCAGCGTGGCGCCGACCGTGCCGCCATCATGCTGACGATCATCACGACCTGTCGCCTCAACAAAGTCGATCCCAAGGCCTGACTCGCCGACGTCCTCGCCCGTATCGCCGATCTTCCCGCATCGCATCTGCACGAACTGCTGCCCTGGGATGGAAGCTCCTGCGCCGAGCCCGCCGGTCAGCAAGCCGCCTGACCTTCACGCAAACCATCATAGAGTTCGTCGTGCCCGCGCGCACGCTTCAATCAGGCGGTCTTCGTCGTATGCGTACGACATCAGCCCCTGAGTCGGTTCTGCAGCGCCTGCCGATTGGCAACGAGGCTGCTGAGGTTCAGCAGGTGTGGTGCTCGTCCTTGCTCCAATTGCCTAACCAGCGCCCGCGTGCCGTCCACCACGAAGACGCCGCAATCATAAGTGTTCAGCTGCTGGGTCATGCCGCGTGACTCCAGGCGGGCGCCCAGCCTTGCTGCGAGCTCTGCTGCGGGCGTGTTGTTGTATTCCCCCATGGAGTCGTAGCGATAGGCAACCGGCCTTTCGCGGTCGCGGCGATCAACAAACAGCAACGACCAATGGGTGCCGGGGAGATTCGTAGCACGGGCATTGTTCACTGGCAGGAACAGGAAGTCGGCTGTGTCGTCACCATTCTGATCATGGACGATGCGCTGGAATGCGCGTAGCATTTCGCTCTCGGTGCCCAAGCGCAGGCTAACAAGGGTTATGAGAGGATCCACGAACCGCGTCCGGGCGGCGAGATTCGGATTGTTCCCCCCCAACTCTTGCGCCAGGAGCTGGTAATCTCTCAGGACATGCTCGTCGCCCAGCCATTCCGTGTCCTCGAGCACCAGCCCGCGGCCGTGAGGCGAGGCTGTCGGACCTAAAGCCCCGATCTGAGCATCGTAGGAGGTGCTCGGAAACGCCGGCACAGAATTAACATCGTCGCGTGATTCAGACGGCGTGGCCGCAGTCAGATCAACCAATGGAGGACCGCCGTAGGTGCTTGAGCGAGCCCCGGCAGCCTGCGCTGGCTCAAAGTGAGCATCGTCGCGCAACTCGGACGGTGTCGGCGCATTCAGAGCAAGAAATGGCTCAAGACCAGCGTAGATGTCTGAGGGAGCCCTGGTAGAGTGCGCTGGCGCAAAGTGAGCGTCGTCGCCCAACTCGGACGGTGTCGGCGCATTCAGAGCAAGAAATGGCTCAAGACCGCCGTAGGTGCTTGAGCGAGCCCTGGCAGCCTGCGCTGGCGCAGAGTGAGCGTCGTCGCGCAACTCGGACGGTGTCGGCGCATTCAGAGCAAGAAATGGCTCAAGACCAGCGTAGATGTCTGAGGGAGCCCTGGTAGAGTGCGCTGGCGCAAAGTGAGCGTCGTCGCGCAACTCGGACGGTGTCGGCGCATTCAGAGCAAGAAATGGCTCAAGACCAGCGTAGGTGCTTGAACGAGCCCTGGCAGCCTGCGCTGGCTCAAGGTGAGCATCGTCGCGCAACTCGGACGGCGTCGGCGCATTCAGATCAACAGATGGCTCAAGCCTGCCCTTAGCATGTGACGGGGGCCTGGATGGTGATGCTGATTCTTGCAGCTGTTCACCCAACCAAGCCCAAGCTCCCGCGCTGGCTGGCGTTGAGGGAAGATCCTGCGCCGAGCCGGAATGCCGATCGCACTGCACGGCCGGCGAGCTCGGCTGCTCAGGGCCTGGCAACCCCAGCCCTCGGTTCGCCTCGATGAGTTTTAAGTAGCTGCGAAGATGCGACAAATCGGGACCGTGTATTCTGCTTCCAGTCCGCTGGAACGCTAGCACATCGTTGTCCAGCGTTAACTGCTCCTTGCTAGAGCCGTTAAGTCGCCCAGTTATGCTCCCCCTGCCGTTTTCTTTAAGCCACGCACTCAGCGCACGAAGACGTGTAGCCCGCTTCTGCGCAGACTGCCTCTGCGCCGCAATCGTGGTTCTAAGATCGTTCAAGGCTTGGCCGAGCGCTCCCTCGATGAAGGTGGCGTCTTCGGGATGAGGAACCACGCGACGGGGGCGACCAAGGACTCGGGGTTCGGGGGCTTCGGCTTCTTCACTCCCACGCAAGAGCCGCCGGAGAACATTCAGATTCGATTTGATGCTGTTCTGACGGTCCCGCCCCAAGCTCCTGTACGCCGCAATTTCCTCATCCAGCGATGAACCGCCTCGCAGCCGAGAAGCTACGGGCCCCCTATGACTTGCGTTGACCCAGCGAACAAATATCCCAAGCCCGGAAACACTGTTCTTGATGGCTCCTGGGGTGAGCTTGCGCCGCTCGGCGTCTACACGAAACTTCGCCAAGAGCTCATCGTCTTCGCCCGGGAGCTGCTCGCCGATTAGTCCGTCCGACGACCGCAGGCTTTCGGGCGCAAACGTGTTCAGTGTGTTCCGAAAGGTAGCATCATCACGCAACTGGTACGATCTGGATGGAAGCTGAGCTGGGACAGGCAAGGATGACGCAGTTTCCGAGCTCGGCCACATGCTCCAATCAAAGTCGAGCGGCATCTGCGGTGACCAAGTTGAGGTGGACCCGGCGGGTTCCTGCGGTCCGGCTTGTTCTGCCCCCTGGAGCCGCTCAGGCGGGACCAAGACGGACCATGATGGGCCGCCTTCCACCATCACCGAAAGCTGATTCCTGACGGCGTCACGCGATGCGTCGTGCCGCCTAGCGGTGTCTCGGACATGCCTCGCTACTGAATGTGCCGCTGGGGCGTATTCGTGCGCACGCGACGGCATCGGCGCTTGCCTCTGCGATGGTGACGCCGCCAGTTGATGGGATGGGGTCTGCACCAGGTGCCGCTCAACGGCGACGCCCTGGGGGTTGCTTAGCGTCTTCTGCCTCTTCGCTGATCTCAACTCCCCTGTATCATGCTCATCGCTGATGAGAACCTGCTCGCCTGGCACGAGGGTGTTCCTGTGACGTTCATCCGACAGTTCGTGATCATGGTGGCGCCAGTTCAAGGGGCGAAGGGATTCTGCAGGATCCAATGCCAGGCTATGCCGCGGTGGAACCCCATGGTCGTCGCGGGGCAAGTTCAAGTCACGAAAAGACCCTCCTGCATCCGCTGCTTGTTGATGGTGCGCGATTGTCTCGAGAGGCGGCGAGGAGCTGGGTCCGTCCATCGTCTCCAAAAGCAGATCCTGCTGGTTCGCAGGCAGAGTCTCCGGCCAGCTGATAGCTCCATTCGAGCCGCTGTGCTGTGCAGTCGCGGCCCGGGTCCGCCTCGGCTCGGCGCGAACCGCGTCTTCGAGATCAGGAACGGGGCGAATATGAGGCCGGAGCTCGATCGCTCTAGCACCCGCCGGCGACCTCAGGAGATGAGCCAGTGCGGCCCCGGCTTTTCTGCGGCCACGGGGGTCCGCCTCCTTATACTGGCTGACATCATTATCCAGCGAGCCGTCGCCAAGTCGAGCAGCAATGCCGGGCTTATCGTTTTCACGGAGGTAATCACTGAAATCGATAAGAAGAGCTGCATAGGTCCTGACGGTGTTGGCGGTGCCTGACGCTGCATCTTCCTTGTACCTTTTGATGAGATCCGCATCTTGGGGATAGGGATTCAGCTCAACCCGGCTTGCAATCGGCGCGATGCCGCCCGGCGATTGGGCGGCTCGAAGATGATCCAGTGGCGTAGCGATGGCCTGCCCCTCCTGCTTGCCGAACTCCTGGGCATCCTTGTCCAGCGACTCTTCGGAAAGCCGGGCAGCAATGCCCGGCTTTCCGTTCTTTACGAGCCAATGCCCCAATCCGAGAAGACAACGTACATTGCGCCTGACGGTGCGCTCGGAGGCCCCAGCCTTGAAGAGTGCCGGCCCGAGCCCCTCAATAAGAGACGCATCTTCGGAATAAACAGGATCCATGCTGCTACCTGCGAAGGCCAAATTTGCATGGCCGAGCGGCAGCGCCGACGCATTCAGCATCGCTCCACCGTATTCACCGTGCGTAGCCGGCGTATATGGTTGCCCGCTCGCCCGCATGATGGGCCGCGCCTCAGATCGCGATGTATCCGCTTGATGGGCGCGGACCTGCATGAGCACGGGAGAGGACGGGACAGCGACCTCGCTCAGCTGCCGGTGAAAGGCCGCCGCCTCTGCCGACGAGTCGGCCGGAGAGGCATCTTGCGCGTCCACGCTATCCGTTTGTTGACGCACGCGATTCATTAAGACGAAGTTCATCTGTACTCACTTTCGAAGATGAAGGGCCAGGAGCGCTGATCGTATGCGTCTGGACTTGAGCGCCGGCATTTGACGGTTCAGCCGCCAAGCGAAAGGAAGTCCGTGGTCACGACGCTCCCGATCGAATTTCAATCGGACCCCGCTGTCGATCTGTTCGAGGAGTTCGTGCCGACTTCGAGCTCATCGAGGATTTCCTCTCGGTGATAACGGCCACTTGATCGTGTCACCACAGCGGCGCTCCGGCGCGAGACAAACCACCTGTAGCTACATCCCCAGGCGCGCCATCTGGGTCGACATGTGCTCCGTCTCGGGAAGGGGATACCACGGATGGCCACCAACTGCGGTGCTCATCAAGGACCTACAGAACGCCGGCGTGAGCTTCCCGCGGTGGATCACGACGTTCTCGCGCCCCGTCGCAGCTCGAGCGCTCTGCCAGTCCTGATTGTAGCCGCGTTGGTCATTGGACTTCACGTGGCAAGCGGCGAACTCGGCATCGCTCAGCGTTGCCAACTGCCTGGCATGTACCGGCCGCTTGGTATGGATGTGCACCCACATTGGGCTTGGCATCGCGCCATTGCGCAGGGCCTTGGGCTGCAGCTTGATCTCGAACAGTGTCCCCGGATCATCCTTCAAGGCGCGCGGTGGATTCACAGACGCCAGCTCCCCGGCCGCCCGCAACTGTTCAAGATACTTCTGGGACGGAAACGCGTAGGTCTTCATGCAATCGATCGTGATCGCCACCTTTCGCGCCTTCAAAGAGCTCGCCTGTCCCTGCACCTCGGACAACATCGCCTTGAGCCGGGTTATTTTGTCATGCACTTCCGGCACTTGCGCAGGCGTGAGTAGGACACGTCGGCGAGGCTCCTCCAGCGCGACTACACTGGCCTCAATCTCGGAGGCCTGCGTCTGCAGTCGCTTAACGACGAGATCCACGACGTGATCGGCGTCCTCGGGCTTCATCTGGCGCGCTTGCGAGACGGTGCTTTGCTGAGCGGGCAGATCGAACTGCAAAAGTTCGTCCAATCGCTCGATTAATCCGGTCAGTGCTTTCCTGGAGGGCGGAGCCTGCAATATCTCCAGGTGCCCAGTCGCCGACGATGACACCCTCGCGTCTGCCTCCTCCGCGCTCGCGAGTTTCTTTGTACCCAAATCCGAGAGTACGATCACCTTGCCTGTTGGGGCCGTGGCAGCGTCGGGCGTGGCGAGCTGCGGCTCGCGCAGCCCGGCCGCCGAACTTCGCTCGCCTGCGGCCGGGGCGCGCTTGCCTTTCCCCTTCCTCCGCGCCGCGCCCCCTTCAACCACTACGGCAGTCCGGGCCAGCGGCTCAATCATGGCGGGCGTCTTTGGCTGCACGACCAAAAGACGCGTGACGTCGTCCGCGGTGACCCATGCACCTTCCGCGATCTGGCCCAACAGTTCCAACGGAAGGTCGGCATCCGTTCCGGCGCCCCTTAGTCGGGTAACGATGCCGTGCACCCCTGAGGCAAATTCCGAAAGCCGTTCCATGACTCCTTCCAGAACGGTGCAGTGGTCTGCGTCGAGCGCCGCTCCCTCCAGAACGGCGTGGGAAGTCGAGTTGAATGCCGGAAAAAAATCCGCGATAAAGGTCCCAAGCAGTCGCACCCGCCCATCCTCACCCATGAGGGCGTCGTTCACGGCTGGGCCGAACGTGGCCGCCTTCGACTCGATCAAGAGTCGCGCGAGAGCGATGCGCGATTCCAGGTACATGCACTTCGTATACAGTGCCCAGCCGGTATGCTGGCGTAGCGCGGCCTCTTCTTCCTCCCGCATCTTGGACGTGGCGCTGGGCAAGTTGGCGGTGTCCGTATAAACGGACCGCATCCGCTCCGAGCGCAACACCTTCTTTCCCCACCAATCCAAGCAGGCTTCGTAATGCTTCGCCACGCTGGATACCGCCCGGCCCAGCTGGTCGGACGGAGCGCCGGCATCTCGCATCCGACCGAGCACGGCTGCTGCTTTGCTCCTGTTCGCCTCCAGGTTGTTGACAATCCAGGTGGCCGCGATGTTGCATTCGTCTCCCGCAGCGATAGTTTCGGCGCGGACTTGACGAGCCTGACTGTCGGAAAGAAGCCTGCGCGCCATGTCCGAGGGGAGGCTCGCGTAATACTCCAGAACTTCCGAGCCCGCCTTGACGATTTGATCGATCAGCTCTTGCGTCTCCGACGGATTCCGGGCTTGTGTGGCTGCATTTCGAGAACTATCAAGGCCCTCAAGCAGGCTGCGCATTTTTTGCTTCGCTGCCTTGATTCCGTCGACACTCGAGGGCATCCGGACTGCCACACCGGACGCGGGTGGCTCACTCATGAGCGCGGTTCCTCCGGAGCGCATCCGCTCCAATTCCCTGTCGAAAGATTGCCCGCCTTCCCCAGGGGCGGGACTGGGCTCCGGGCTCGAACTGCTCGATCCCCATGCGCTGTCGGCTCCTGAAGGCCCAATAATGCCCGCCATCTTCCACCTCCAATCAGGTCCATAATGCGCAGCCTGTTTGGATAGACAGCTCGGCTGACGAGAAGCTGACCAAGAGCGTTTTCCCCGGATGCACAGGAAAACCCAGCTCACCATGGGTTGCAATTCTATGGCGTCTGGGGTGCTGCTGGAGGTAGCGGGGCATCGTCAACTTAATCGACCGGGAGCCGAAGGAGCGCTTCTCAAAGGTTTGAGATTAGTTAGCTTCGTTGATCGAGACCTGTAAGCTCAATAGCGTCAGCGCCGAGCACTGGCTCTCCGACGTCCTCGCGAAGGAGCTATCGCCAAATTTTGGTGACGGCGCGGCCGGTCAGGCGGCGGCGGTTATGGGCTGACGGTCAGTCGGTTTGGCGATGAGCTCGATCCCGTCGTTGAATGTCACACCGAGAACGAGTTTTGGCAACTGGTTGTGGCCATCGAGACGACGCCGGCTTTTCTGCGCGGCCTCAAGCAGTTTGAAGACCATCGCGAGCGCCGTTCTGTTGGACAGGCAGCCCTTCGATCGGATCGTGCGGTGGCGCACGGTAGCGAAGGTGCTTTCAATGGGATTGGTGGTCCGCAGGTGTTTCCAGTGTTCGGCCGGGAAGTCGTAGAACGCCAGTAGCGTGTCCCGATCCTTGCTCAGGCAGTCGGCCGCCTTCTCGTATTTGGGCGTATAGCTCTCGATGAAGGCGTCAAACGCCAGCTCGGCGGCGGCCTTGGTTTCGGCCATCCAGATCTCCTGCAACGCGCGTTTGGCTTTAGGCTGCTGGCTCTTCGGCAACTTGGCGATCACGTTGGCGGTCTTGTGTACCCAGCAGCGCTGCTCGTGCGTTTTCGGCCAGACCTCGCCGGCGGCCTTCCAGAACCCGAGCGCGCCGTCGGCGATGGTGAGCCGCGGCGGCACGCCGAGCCCGCGCCGCTTCAGGTCGAGCAGCAGATCGCGCCAGTCCTGCGCGCTCTCGCGGGCGCCATCGGTGAAGCCGACCAGTTCCTTGCGGCCTTCCGGCGTCGCGCCGATCAGCACCAGGATGCACTGCTTTTCGTCTTCGAGGCGTGCTTGGAGATGGATGCCATCGGCCCAGATGTAGACGTAGCGCTTCGCCGACAGATCGCGCCTCTGCCACGCGGTGTGTTCGTCAAGCCAACCGTCCTTCAGACGGCCGATGGCGGATGCCGACAACCCGGCAGCATCCTTGCCGAGCAGCGCCGCCAGAGCCTCGGAGAAGTCGCCGGTGGAGATACCCTTCAGGTAAAGGATCGGCAGCAGCGTCTCGATCGATTTCGAGCGGCGCATGTAGGGCGGCAGGATCGACGGAGAGAACCGGATGCGGTCGGGATCGGTAGCCTCCGCCTCGCGATCGCGTACACGCGGCTGGCGGACGCCGACCGGACCGATACCGGTCATCACCTCGCGTTCCGGCAGGTGACCGTGGCGCACGAGCGCTGGTGGCCGTCCGCAGTCCTCAAATCGGCATGCTTGCCGAGAAAGTCCGCGACCTCGGCCTCGACCGCCTGGGCCAACAGAGCACGCGCCCCATTGCGCAAGATTTCGGTGAGTTGATCGTCGACGTTTCCTGGCTGAATCAACTTGATGATGTTATCTTTGGACACGGCATATCGCTCCTTCGGTGGAGAAGTGGAGGCGTCAAGCACCCCCACGATATGCCGCCTTCCCGATTCCCGCCGTCACCAACTTTCAGCGATAGCTCCTCGCGAAGCTCGTCAACGCTCTCGGCGAGAAGCTTCGTAAGCGGAATTTGACGCAATTCCCGCCTTATCCCGTCCACTGTTTATGCTCTTGGTGATGCCGATCACTTCTGACTTCTCGCGTTGATAGCTGAACTCGGTTGTACCGTGCAGCACAAGAACCAAACCTTCAGCGGCGACGACACGATCACGTGTCGATTGGAAATGGCCGGTCAGAATGTCCGCTTCGCTGACCCGGTCATTGGAGAAGAAGCGGTAGGCTGCCTTGGTATTCGCCCAATCCTGGCAGACGAGCTGGATGCTTTGTCCCATGGCGCTTCCAATCTGCGTGAGCAGTTTGCGGAATCTGTCGCCGAGCCCGCGTCCCTAAACTCGCATCCACTACTCTCTCGATCAATCCAACATTCGCCTTTCCAGGACCGCAAACAGCCTTTTGCGGATTGATCCCTTAATGTCAGCCCCATAGAGCGCCCCCTCGCGAATCAAGTGCTCCCAAGGAATCACAAGTGATACTTTCGATTCAAGATTTCGCGGATCAGCGCGAGTCGGCGAAATTATGGGTAATTGAAAGCTTCGTCGTATGCGTACGACATCAGCCCCTGAGTCGGTTCTGCAGCGCCTGCCGATTGGCAACGAGGCTGCTGAGGTTCAGCAGGTGTGGTGCTCGTCCTTGCTCCAATTGCCTAACCAGCGCCCGCGTGCCGTCCACCACGAAGACGCCGCAATCATAAGTGTTCAGCTGCTGGGTCATGCCGCGTGACTCCAGGCGGGCGCCCAGCCTTGCTGCGAGCTCTGCTGCGGGCGTGTTGTTGTATTCCCCCATGGAGTCGTAGCGATAGGCAACCGGCCTTTCGCGGTCGCGGCGATCAACAAACAGCAACGACCAATGGGTGCCGGGGAGATTCGTAGCACGGGCATTGTTCACTGGCAGGAACAGGAAGTCGGCTGTGTCGTCACCATTCTGATCATGGACGATGCGCTGGAATGCGCGTAGCATTTCGCTCTCGGTGCCCAAGCGCAGGCTAACAAGGGTTATGAGAGGATCCACGAACCGCGTCCGGGCGGCGAGATTCGGATTGTTCCCCCCCAACTCTTGCGCCAGGAGCTGGTAATCTCTCAGGACATGCTCGTCGCCCAGCCATTCCGTGTCCTCGAGCACCAGCCCGCGGCCGTGAGGCGAGGCTGTCGGACCTAAAGCCCCGATCTGAGCATCGTAGGAGGTGCTCGGAAACGCCGGCACAGAATTAACATCGTCGCGTGATTCAGACGGCGTGGCCGCAGTCAGATCAACCAATGGAGGACCGCCGTAGGTGCTTGAGCGAGCCCCGGCAGCCTGCGCTGGCTCAAAGTGAGCATCGTCGCGCAACTCGGACGGTGTCGGCGCATTCAGAGCAAGAAATGGCTCAAGACCAGCGTAGATGTCTGAGGGAGCCCTGGTAGAGTGCGCTGGCGCAAAGTGAGCGTCGTCGCCCAACTCGGACGGTGTCGGCGCATTCAGAGCAAGAAATGGCTCAAGACCGCCGTAGGTGCTTGAGCGAGCCCTGGCAGCCTGCGCTGGCGATGCTTCCAGCATCGGCCACATACTCCAATCAAAGTTGAGCGGCATCTGCGGCGACCAGGTTGAGGCGGACCAGGCAGGTTCCTGCTGTCCAGCTTGGACTATGTCCTGCGCCTGCTCCGGGGGAACCCCGGGCCACGGTGGGCCGTCTTCCACCATCAAACGCAGATCCTGATTATAACCTTCCGGGAGGACCAATGGCCGACTGACAGCTCGCTGCAGCGCCGTGGCATCTTGGTACCCACTCCCCTGCATCGTCGGCTGCGCCTGCCATGGCGATGCACCCAGTTGATGGGTGGGGGCCGACGTCAGCAGGCGACCGCCTGAAGCGACGATCTCGCTCAGTTGCCGCTCAATGGCAACGCCGTGCAGATTGTCTAGGGTCCTCGGCCTCTTCGCTGGCCTCAATTCAGCTGTGTCATGCTCATCGTTGATGAGGACCTCCTTGCTTGGCAGGAGGTTGCTCTTGGCAAGTGCACCGATCGGCTCGTCCGGGAACTGCTGGCGGTCGGAGCCCCAATTCAAGGGACGAATGGACTCTCCGGGATCCGATGACTGGTCATGGCGCGCGGCTGGCTCAAGAAGAGATGACGACGGGCCGGGTTCGTCCATCAGCTCCCAAAGCAAATCCTGATCGTAGCCTTCTACAGGAAGCAGCTCCTTTGGCCAACTGCCCGCGTCCTGCGACGCGCTGTGCTGCGCAGCGGCGCCGCCGGCGGGCATCGGCTCCATCAGTACCGCGTTTTCGGGATCAGGAACGGGGGAAATATGGCGCTCGCGCTCCATCGCTTTAGCGCCAGCCTGCGATTTTCGGAGATCAGCCAGTGCGGCACCGATATTCCGATTACCCCCGGCGTCCTTCCTATAGCTCTCGACATCTCCATCCAACGCCTTGCCGGAAAGCCGAGCAGCAATGCCCTTCTTGTTATTTTCACGCAGGTAGTCACTGAAACTGTTAAGAACAACTGCATAGGTACGTACGGTACCTGTCGCAGCTTTGTTTTTGTACTCTTTGATGAGAGCCACGTCCTGGGGATAAGGATTCAGCTTAGCGCGGCCTGCGATCGGCACGATCCCGCCCGTCGACTGCGAGGTCCGGAGATGATCTATTGCTAGAAGGAGTCGTCTCCTGTTAAGACCCTTTTTGATGGCCTCGCGCGCATCATTGGTTAGCGACTGGTCGTCGAGCCGAGCAGCGATCGGATCTTTGTTATTTGCGAAGAGCCAGCGGCCAAGGCTGAGAAGAGAACCTGCATAATCCCTGGCGGTGTGGTTGGCGGCGTTGCCGTTGCGGAGGGCCTCCTCAAGCCCCGAAATAAGGCGAGCATCCTCGGAATAAAGAGGCTGCTTCCTGTGCCCTTTCAAAACCCCAGCTGACTGAGCCGGCTGCAGCGCCGAGGCGGCCGGCATTGCTCCACCACCTCCACCTGAATTGGCGATCTCGCTCAGCTGCCGCTCAATGGCAAGGCCGTGCAAATTGTCTAGGGTCCTCGGCCTTTTCGCGGGCCTCAACTCAGCTGTGTCATGCTCATCGTTGATGACGACCTCCTCGCTTGGCAGGAGGTTGCTCCTGGCAAGTGCACCGATCGACTCGTCCAGGAACTGCTGGCGGTCGTAGTCCCAGTTCAAGGGACGAAGCACCTCCTTTGGCCAACTGCCCGCGTCCTGCGACGCATGCTGCGCAGCGGCGCCGCCGCCGGGCATCGGCTCCAACTGTACCGCGTTTTCGGGATCAGGACCGGGGAGAATATGGCGCTCGAGCTCCATCGCTTTAGCGCCGGCCTGCGATTTTCGGAGATCAGCCAGCGCGGCACCGATATTCTTACCCCCGGCGTCTTTCCTATAGCTCTCGACATCTCCATCCAGGAACTTGCCGGAAAGCCGAGCAGCAATGCTCGGCTTGTTGTTTTCACGCAGATAGTCACTGAAACTGCGAAGAACAGCTGCATACCCCCTGCCGGTCCCTGTCGCTGCTTCGTTTTTGTACTCTTTGATCAGAGCCACGTCCTGGGGATGAGGATTTAGCTCAGCGCGGCCTGTGATCGGCACGACTCCGCCCGTCGACTGGAAGGTCCGGAGATGGTCTATTGCCGGACGGAGTCTCCTGTGATGACCCTTTTCGATGGCCTCGCGCGCATCATCGGTTAGCGACTGGTCGTCGAGCCGAGCAGCGATCGGATCTTTGTTATTTGCGAAGAGCCAGCGGCCAAGGCTGAGAAGAGAACCTGCATAATCCCTGGCGGTGTGGTTGGCGGCGTTGCCATTGCGGAGGGCCTCCTCAAGCCCCGAAATAAGACGAGCGTCCTCGGAATAAAGAGGCTGCTTGCTCCGCCCTATCAAAACCCCAGCTGACTGAGCAGGCTGCAGCGCCGAGACGGCCGGCATTGCTCCACCACGCTCGCTCAGTTGCCGCTCAATGGCAACGCCGTGCAGATTGTCTAGGGTCCTCGGCCTCTTCGCTGGCCTCAATTCAGCTGTGTCATGCTCATCGTTGATGAGGACCTCCTTGCTTGGCAGGAGGTTGCTCTTGGCAAGTGCACCGATCGGCTCGTCCGGGAACTGCTGGCGGTCGGAGCCCCAATTCAAGGGACGAATGGACTCTCCGGGATCCGATGACTGGTCATGGCGCGCGGCTGGCTCAAGAAGAGATGACGACGGGCCGGGTTCGTCCATCAGCTCCCAAAGCAAATCCTGATCGTAGCCTTCTACAGGAAGCAGCTCCTTTGGCCAACTGCCCGCGTCCTGCGACGCGCTGTGCTGCGCAGCGGCGCCGCCGACGGGCATCGGCTCCATCAGTGCTGCGTCTTCGGGATCAGGAACGGGGGAAATATGGCGCTCGCGCTCCATCGCTTTAGCGCCAGCCTGCGATTTTCGGAGATCAGCCAGTGCGGCACCGATATTCCGATTACCCCCGGCGTCTTTCCTATAGCTCTCGACATCTCCATCCAACGCCTTGCCGGAAAGCCGAGCAGCAATGCCCTTCTTGTTGTTTTCACGCAGGTAGTCACTGAAACTGCGAAGAACAGTTGCATACCCTCTGCCGGTCCCTGTCGCTGCTTCGTTTTTGTACTCTTTGATGAGAGCTACGTCCTGAGGGTGAGGATTTAGCTCAGCCCGGCCT
The DNA here is from genome assembly GCF_054063295.1 of Bradyrhizobium sp. USDA 3240. Lineage (NCBI taxonomy): Bacteria > Pseudomonadati > Pseudomonadota > Alphaproteobacteria > Hyphomicrobiales > Nitrobacteraceae > Bradyrhizobium > Bradyrhizobium sp. USDA 3240. The sequence continues at coordinate 5,969,994 of NZ_JBSSGD010000002.1, read as the reverse complement.
GTGATCGGCACGACGCCCGTCGACTGGAAGGTCCGGAGATGGTCTATTGCCAGAAGGAGTCGTCTCCTGTTAGGACCCTTTTTGATGGCCTCGCGCGCATCATCGGTTAGCGACTGGTCGTCGAGCCGAGCAGCGATCGGATCTTTGTTATTTGCGAAGAGCCAGCGGCCAAGGCTGAGAAGAGAACCTGCATAATCCCTGGCGGTGTGGTTGGCGGCGTTGCCGTTGCGGAGGGCCTCCTCAAGCCCCGAAATAAGGCGAGCATCCTCGGAATAAAGAGGCTGCTTCCTGTGCCCTTTCAAAACCCCAGCTGACTGAGCCGGCTGCAGCGCCGAGGCGGCCGGCATTGCTCCACCACCTCCACCTGAATTGGCGATCTCGCTCAGCTGCCGCTCAAAGGTCGCCGTATCTGCGGACGGCGCCGCGGGTGAACTCTCTTGCGGGCCCGTGCTCACCCACTTCGTCGAGGGGAAAATCCATCCGTTCTCACTTTCAAAATATAGGCCTTCGAAGCCGGGCTCGAATTTGACACGCTGGGAATCAGCAACAAACTACCCTTTAGCCCGTCCTATTCGTGAGAGTGCGTTTTTTTTGGTCCCATTGATGTGGCCGCACATCTGCTCTGACGAGGCGCGCGGGATTGCCTTCGGCCTTTCACCGCCTGACGACCGGTACTTTGCAACGCGCTTGAGGTGTAGGTTGGGCGAACGGGGGGCGGACGCCCCGCCGGTCAAGGACCGAGCGGCAGCAGCGCGCCTGGCAAGCCGCGGATCAGGTCGGCTTCGGGACATGCCGCGGCAAACGCAAGGCTAATGCGGCTCGTGGTCTCGACGACACGGGCAGCGAGTTTCAAGAGACGAAGACGCAGCGTCGCGAACTCGGCTGTGGCCAATTCCCGGGCTTTGGGAATCGCGTCGCGCACGGTCAGCATCAGCCAATATGCGGCGGTGTCGAGTGCCGACAGAATCGGAGCGCCCCCCTCCTGTCGTCAGGCGGGTCCGATGCGAGACCCGCTCGGGTATTCGACCTCAGACCTCAAGACGGCGTCTTCCTGCAGGCTCGCATGGAAGACCACAGCGAATGCATGCTGGCGTCTCAACCAAGGGGCAGCTCGGCGGCTGATCTCCGGGTGCATGATCCGGAAAAGGTCGTGCCGGTTTTCCGGGAGATCATGCTGTAAGTAAGAGTCCATCCTCGGCGGAGCGTTCGAAGCCGGTCTATACAGTGCATGCCCCGCGGCCAACGGCGCGGCTCTTGCGGCGGCCGACAAATTCGTCTTCGTACGCGACCGGCTTCCATTTCTGGGCCGCGATTGCGGGCGTGATCTGGCTGGCCTGGAACAGGCTCTGGCTGGCGCGCTAATCGGCTGGCTCGTGCTGACCTTTGCTATCGATTTCGCCCTGGCCTTGGCGTCGGCCGCAGTGCGACCTTCTTCGCTTGCCGCACTTCGAACGATACGTTGGAAACGGCAATACGCCGCACTCGATCGTAGAAATCTGACGCAGCGGCGACCTCGATCATACGGCACGGCAACACATGGATTCGCAATCGGCGAAGTAGTCATAACCAAGGCTTCTCTGTAAGACTACCGACCTGATAGAAAGTAATCATTCAGGAAGTCAGGGTATGATCCACTTCGGTGTACAGTTCCTTGGGGCATACCCACAACTATCCTCGGAAAAGGAACCCGTCACGGCTCCAACGCAACCTGCAAGCCCGCGTTGCCTCCAATATGCACATAACGGGGCCCGATAGGCCGACCCCTGCCGCTGGCGACGGTGACAATGTTTTCGAGAGGGGTGGCGCGCGCATCCATCTCAGGGCGGGACAAGAGCAAATCGGCGTGAAACAGCCCTTCCGACTCAAGACCGGTAGTATCGACGCCAAGAGCCGCCAAGGTGGCCAAACAACTTTCAAACTCTTCAGCATCGCGAAAGCGACGCTGGATAAATGTCGCGCCGGTAAGACGTTCCGTTACAAGGCCACGCTTCGCGAGCGTTGCAGCCAGAGAATCAAATGGGAACATTCGTAGCACGAATGAGATAATCCATGGACGCTTCTCTGTCGCATCGAGAATTTTGCTGAACGTCTTCTCGGTAACGTAGCCGATGCACCCCGTCGACATGATAACGTCAGTGGGGCGGATGATGTGCGCGCTGTCCGTCGATAGCGGATCCTTTTCAAGATCAGCGACAATACCCTGCTCAAGGAGACCGACACCTGTTGCATAGCTGATCGCCGGTGCCGATACATCGAGACCGATAAATCGTGCCAGTCCGACATCCGGCCAAGACGCATAGAAACTGCGATCAAGACGCACCAGTGTATCAGAGCTGATTGCCCTCATCTCGCGCCGAGCGTAGCGATGACGCAAGCCCCCGAACGTCAGTGGAAACCGATGCACAGCAGCGTTGATGCCGTATGAACAGCCAATGTCAAGCACGGTCGGCTTAACGCCAGTTGCCGATGCGTTCGCCGCGAGAATCTGGCGCACAACCGGCTCAGCCACGTCCGGGATCATATAATCCAGGTCTCCCAGCACGGTGAAATATGCCCTGGGATCATCCGAAGCATAAATATCATCGAAGACAGCCTTAGACCGATTGATGCGCGGAAAATCTATTAGCAACCCGATGCCTCCTATTCATTTTGCAAACCAGCCGACGGCTGTGCCTTCAGGCGACTCGGTGCCTTGTCGCAGAGATTGGCCGACGCATAAACCCCATCGTTCGTCTTTTTCAATCGCGCTTCATGAAGTAGAGGGGCTGAGAGTACGTATGAGACGATGGAGCAACGCTGTCGATCGACAGCGATCGCGATGACCACACGTTGATGGCACGATGATGGCCGGAGTGAGCACAGAGCGATGCGCTCCGTCGTTCGATCCTGTCGATTGCCATCGTCTCGATCGTTGGGTATAGGCAAGCGCCGAATAAGGCGAGAATGGCGCACATTTCGTATAGCGTGTTCCAAGCGCCGTGCTCATTGTCAGCCCGATAGGCGGCAGCCATCACATCGTAATCGATCGCTTCACTACCGTTTCCTTGGACGGCGATTTAAAATGCGAGGACTTTAGCTTCCTCATTCGCGTACCTTTTATGTTGAGAGAGCTGATGCACGAGGTGGCCACCAAATGTGAGGTGGACACTACGTGATGGAAGAAGGACAGAAGCTGCGGGTGACGGTTGTGCACCCGAGCGTGCCAGGCCCTCATCCACGGCGACGAAACAACGGTTCAGGTATTAAGGAAAAGGACAAGGAAGCCTCCAGCACCTCGTACATGTGGGCCTATTGCAGCGGCGAGGACAGTGAGCAGCCGATTGTGCTGTTCGATTATCAGCCTGGTCGTGGGCAGGAACACCCGCAGACCTTCCTTGGCGACTACCGCGGCATCTTGATGAGTGACGGTTACTCGGCCTGGCGCACGTTGAAAGGCGCCACGCATATCGGATGCGTGGCCCACGCCAGGCGGCGCTTTGTCGACGCCCTCAAAGCGAGGAAGAAACCCGGCGGGCTGCCGGCGCAAGCCCTCAAGTTCTTCGACCAACTCTACCGGATTGAAAGACAGGTGCGTGAAGAAAAACCGGATGACGGCGAAACGCGGGCCAATTACAGGCGCCGCTTCCGCCAGCAACACAGCATTCCTGTCCTGAACACTCTCAAGGCATGGCTCGAAGCAATCGCCGCAAAGGTCGTGCCCGACACCAAGCTCGGCGATGCTGTCTCCTATACGCTCAATCAGTGGGAATATCTGACGCGCTACAACGAGGACGGCGAGATGCCGATCCACAACAACCTTCTTGAGCGCGACATCAGAATCTTCGCCTGTGGCAGGAAAAATTGGCTCTTCAGCGATACCGTTGATGGAGCCAGCGCCAGTGCCGTTGTCTATAGCCTGGTGCTGACCTGTCGCGCCTGTAGCGTTGAGCCCTTCGCATGGTTGCGACATGTCCTCACCGAATTGCCCCAGCGCCGCGACGACGACGATATTGAAGATCTACTCCCTCTCAACTTCCCCAAAAGCCGCAGCGCCGAAAACCCGGCCTGATATAACATAATCTCTCGTCCAGCAGCGAATCCACTGGCTCTCGTAGGGGCCGACTGATTCTATGCGAGATTCAATGTGACGAGAAAGTCGCGCTTACGCCGCAACCACCTAGTCTTACTGAGTCAGAAAGTCGCGGACGTTTTTGACGACGAATCGGCTACCCGAGGGACTCACGCGAGGGGGAGCTGGAATGGGTAGCCGAAGCGGTAACCAGGGTGAATCGCGATTTACGGCCTATGTCGAGGGTTTGGCGAGCGTGATCGGGCACGCGGATCGGACGAGACCGCTGAGGGACTACTGTGTTGGCCTGATGCTGCCCGGGGATCGCAAAAGCGTCGAGCCGATGGCGGCGATAACAGCCCCGGAGCGAACGGCGGCCCAGCATCAACATTATTGCATTTCGTCGGCGCGGGCGGATGGTCGGACGAGAAGGTCTTGAGCAAGGTGCGAGAGATGGTCCAGCCCAAGATCGAGCGACACGGTCCGATCGAGGCCTGGATCATCGATGATACTGGCTTTCCCAAGAAAGGGCGGCATTCGGTTGGCGCGGCACGGCAATACTGCGGTCAGCTTGGCAAGCAGGACAATTGCCAAGTGGCGGTCTCGCTATCGATTGCCAATCATCATGCGAGTTTGCCGATCGCCTACCGTTTGTACCTGCCGGAAAGTTGGGCCGAGGATGAGGATCGCCGAGAGAAGGCGGGCGTACCAAAGGATGTCACCTTCAAGACCAAGCCTGAGATCGCGCTGGAGCAGATCCGGTCGGCGTGTGCAGCGGGCATTGCACGCGGTGTTGTGCTGATGGATGCGGGATATGGGGCCGATATCGCGCTGCGCGGGGAAGTGACGGCACTGGGGTTGCGCTATGTTGCCGGTATCTTGCCGCACACCTCTGTCTGGCCACCAGGCACGAGACAGCTGCCACCAAAGCGATGGTCTGGGAATGGGCGGCCGCCAAAGCTGATCCGGCGCGACGACAAAAATAAGCCCTGCTCAGTCAAGGCGCTCGCGCTGCCGAGAACGGCCTGGCGCAATGTCAGATGGCGCGAAGGCAGTGCTGATTGGCTGACCTCGCGCTTTGCACGCGTTCGGGTCCGTCCCGCTAATCGCGATTACTGGCTGAGCGAGCCCCGTGCGGAGGAATGGCTGTTGATCGAATGGCCTGACGGCGAGGCGGAGCCGACCAAATACTGGTTCTCGACACTGCCTGAAAACATCTCCTTCCGCGCCCTGGTCAACTTCGCCAAGCTCAGATGGCGCATCGAACGCGACTACCAAGAGCTCAAGCAGGAGGTCGGCCTGGGGCATTATGAAGGGCGTGGTTGGCGCGGCTTCCATCACCACGCCACGTTATGCATCGCCGCCTACGGCTTCCTGATCTCCGAAAGGGAGACGATTCCCCCCTCACGACCTCGTCGGCCCGCGTTCGTCAAAGAATTTGCGCTTCCCAAAAATCAAAAGCCGCGGGGCGCTACCGCTCAGAACCGAGCGTCATATTCCGAATTCGATCGCTACCATGCGGCGGCGCCTTACCAGCGCATTGGTTAGCCGGCTACGTAGATGTCCGTGCTGCGCAGTCCAAATCCAGGTCGATGCGCCGTCATGATTTGTGACGCAGTAAGACTAGCCGGGCAATTCCGCATTGTGCTGCGCCACCGCCTTCTTATCAGGGCTACAGTTTTCGCTATCCTCGCCCCGAATGCAACCTGTTCCCCGTAAGCGGCAAGTGCCAGGCGAACGGATCGCCATAAACCTTCGTATCGTTCCGAGCCTTCCTTGAGTTGCCTAACGCTTACCAAGGTCCAATTGAAGCGCTGATGGCGATCCTCTTAGCTGCATATGTCGCTGGCCGTGGCGGACATCTCATTCGACTTCGCCGGCGACGTCAACGATAGTCAGTCAGGAGGTCGCGGATTCTGTTTTTCGTCGGAATGGCAGCCTTTGCCGAGGCGTGGGTAGAGACACTGATGGAACCTTTCGAGCTTGCATGGTGCGAATTTGAATACCAACGGGCTCTCAGATGCCTCGAAGAGAGGGAGAACAGGGCAGGCTAAAGGCTCGTCCGGTTGGCGTTGTCGAGGCCGTATGGTTTCGCTGGACATCGCAGGGGGCTCCGCGACGGCGCCGGGAGGCTTTCTCCCAGCCTTCAACCCGTCACGAAAAGGCCCATCCGCGCCCACACTCTCGGAGCGTTGTGGGATGCCCCCGCAGAAGGGGCGTGCCGGTGACTGGAGCGCCGGTCAAGGGAAAGGCCTACCCCTCGATCGCCTACCTCAAAGGCGCTGCCGACATGGTTCCAATTATCATGCCATGAATCCAAATATCATGAGGCATAGTTCCAATTTTCTGGGCCTCGGAATCGGCATGTACCAGCGGTTGGTACATCAAAGAATCACTAGCGATTCTGGCGACTCAAGTTTTCGGCTCAGTGCACCGCAAAAGATGTGGGTAATCGTAAAACGACGAAGGCCGCCTGATCAACGCATGCGCGCGGGCACGGCGAGCTCTATGATAGCGTGTGAAGGTCAGGCAGCCTGCTGATCGCCGGGCTTGTCGGCTTGGTGCTGGAGCTTCCATTCCTAGGGCAGCAGTTCGTGCAGACGCGATGCGGAAGGTCGGCGATGTGGGCGAGGACGCCGACGACCTCGATCATCCGCGGTCCGATCCCGCATTCAAGCTGGCCTGCGGACGGCTGCCGGACACGGGTCGCGATCTGTGTTCCCAACCGACGCTGTCGCAGCTGGAGAATGCTCCGCGCCTTCGACGCATGGATGGATAGCTACCCGCGCGAGCCGGCATCCGTCACGCCCGACATCGATGATACCTGCGATGTCGTCCACGGCCATCAGCAGCTCTCGCTGTTCAACGCTCATTATGACGAACGCTGCTTCCTGCCGATCCACGTCTACGACACGGAGAAGAGCCGGCCCGTGGCGGTCGTGCTGCGGCCCGGCAAGACGCCGGGCGGCGTCGAGGTGCGTGCCCATCTGCGCCGCCTGATACGGCATATCCGGACGCGGTGGCACAACACGCGAATTACGTTCCGTGGCGACGGGCGCTATGCCCGGCCGGAGGCAATGGCGTGGTGCGAGACCAACGGCATCGACTACATCTTCGGTCTGTCCGGCACCAAGCCGCTCGCCAGAAAAGTCGACGAGGCCGCCGACGGCATCCGCACGCGACGCGCCATCGAGAACCTGCCGGTTCTGCGTGGCTATACCGAGACGCGCCACAAGGCAAAGTCCTGGGATCGCGAACGACGTACCGTCGCCCGTATTGAGGCGACGATGCTCGGCCTCGACATCCGTTTCGTCGTCACCAGCCTCGATGTCGGCTCGGCCGAGTGGATCTACGACAGCCTGTATTGCGCGCGCGGCCAAGCCGAGAATCTGATCAAGCTGCATAAGACGCAGCTCGCCTCCGATCGCACCAGCTGCCGTTCGGCGCTCGCCAATCAAGTCCGCCTCGTTCTCGACACCGCCGCTTATTGGCTGATGCTGACCGTGCGCGACGCGATTCCCAAAGCGGGAATTGGCCACAGCCGAGTTCGCGACGCTGCGTCTTCGTCTCTTGAAACTCGCTGCCCGTGTCGTCGAGACCACGAGCCGCGTTTGCCGCGGCATGTCCCGAAGCCGACCTGATCCGCGGCTTGCCAGGCGCGCTGCTGCCGCTCGGTCCTTGACCGGCGAGGCGTCCGCCCCCGTTCGCCCAACCTACACCTCAAGCGCGTTGCAAAGTACCGGTCGTCAGGCGATGAAAAGCCGAAGGCAATCCCGCGCGCCTCGTCAGAGTAGATGTGCGGCCACATCAATCGGACCAAAAAAAACGCACTCTCACGAATAGGACGGGCTAAGCACCACACCGCGCAAGGCGGCCTACGCTGGAGCGATACCACGCTCGCGTCGGATTTGACGGCGCGCCGACTGGAAGTGATCCCGAAACGGGACGCCGCCTTTGGTTCCCCGGGGACGATGCGACCGGGAAGCCGCTTTGAGAGGACGGAGACTGGCGAGGGGGATGGTCATCCAGATGATCCAGCACTTGCCCTAGCTCCCTCCTGAGAGCTCTGCTCTGCATCGAATGCGACATCCCCCTGGACCAAAGCGGACGGGGCGAGGTGATCATCTCACCCTTCCTGCTCTGCGGATTCATCGTCGCCAAAGCTCCCCTGAAGAGAATAGCTCTGGATTGAAAGTAAACTCTTCTGGATCAATTGAGAACGAAGGCGCGGGGTGGTTGTCCCGTCGTCCGTGAAGCTCCTCATGGAGGTCCTTTTCCAGTCGCTGAAGCTCCTCTGGAGCGACGGAGACTGGCGAAGGAATGGGTTGATCATCCAGATGATCCAGCACTCGCCGAAGCTGCTCCGGAGTAAGCTGCTCTGGATCGAGCGCGACCTGCCTCTGGACGAAAACCGACGGGTGAGCCGATTGATCATCACGCCCTCCCTCAAGCTCCGAGGCGGATTCATCACCAAGCAGTCGCCAAAGCTCCCCTGGGGCGAACAGCTCTGGATTGAAAGTGAACTCTTCAGGATCAACTGAGAACGAAGGCGCGGGATGGTTGTCCCGTCGTCCGTGAAGCTCCTCGTGGAGGTCCTTTTCCAGTCGCTGAAGCTCCTCTGGAACGACGGAGAGTGGCGAAGGAATGCGTTTATCATCCAGATGATCCAGCACTCGCCGAAGCTGCTCCTGAGGAAGCTGCTCTGGATCAAATGCGGCGAGCTCTTGGCCGAAAACCGACGGCGCGGGTTGATCATCCTGTTGTTCCTGCAGCTCTTCTAGCCGACTATCAGCTTCGTGCGGCGCGTTGCGCTGCGCGGCGGCATCGTCGAGGCGCCTCGGACCAACCAGTGCCGTGCTTTCGGGATTAGTGAGGACCACGTTCGGGGGAGGAGGATTGTGGTTGGCGCGAGCGCGCCCTGGGCGTACGATCGGCGCACCAGTTGACCGAAGGGTGCGGAGATGCCCTAATGCTGCAAGGAGTTTCTTCCTCGTACCCTCTCCGGCGAACTCGTGTATGTCACCGCCGTCGCTCAGCGACTTGCTGTCCATCCGAGCAACGATGCTCGGTCTGTTTTTTGCGAACAGCCAACGGCTAAAGCCAAGAAGACAGCTTACATATTGCTTCGCCGCGGCGGAGGTCATCCCGCCTTCGATGAGGGCGTCCTTAAGCCTCAAGATATCTGGAGCATCCTCCGGATAAAGAGGCTGCTCGTCCCTCTGCCCGACAATTCCCGTTGACTCAGCCGGCTGCAGCGCCGAGGCCGCTGGCATTGCTCCACCCCCCTCTCCTGAAGTCGCGATCTCGGTCGGCTGCCGCTCAATTACAACCGTTTGCGAGTTATTTAGCTTCCTCGGCCTCTTCGCTGCTCTCGACTGAGCTGCCTCCTGCTCAAAGTTGATGAGGACCTCCTCGCTTGGCAGGACGTTGCTCCTGGCGAGTGCAACCATCGGCTCGTCCCAGAACGGCTGGCCTTCGCTAGACGCGTCTTTCGCTGAGGGGATCGTGCGCGGCCGCCCGCGAGAAACGATATGGCCGGAATCGTGATACGCGCGAAGGACGCCCACCCCTGTCTTCATGTTTACGTCTCTCGGAAAGTAGCTATTTACGTGATCGAGCAGGGACCGGTGGTCCCTTAGATCAGTCGTTTGGCCACGAGCGCGGAGATCATTCCCCAATCGACGAAGTGCCTGAGTATAAAACTTAATCGTGCTCGGTTGTGGATTTTTCTGAGTCGCATACTGAGTAATCGCCCTATCGATAATGTCCCGGTCTTCTTCAGACAGATGGGGGTAAAACTGGTTGTCTCGTCCCTCACTGGCGACGGGAGCAGAATCGGTCTGGTTTGCCTCGGCCAAGTGTTGCTCAAAGCCGTCTTGCCCGGCCTGGTCCGTCTGGGGCTCTTCCGAGACAGCGTGCTCCACCTGTAACCAAGCCGGTAGATTAAATGGGTCAAAATTTTGACGGTCCACGCTAACCTCATGTCTGATCACCTTGAGCAGGCCTCCTACTCGAGCAAGCTTTCGAGAACCTGACATGGCCAAAGGGCCGTAGCCGAGCCGGACAATGCAGTTATCTGCCGCGTGCGCGTCGTTGGTGAGGAAACATCTCACCGCAGCCTTGATGTTCAGTAACTTCTGAGGGTTTCGGGCGCCACGCTAGCAGAAGCCCGCAATGAGCTATCGCCAATTTTTGGAGACGACCGGGCCGGTCAGGCGGCGGCGGTTGCGGGCTGACGGTCGGTCGGCTTGGCGATGACCTCGATCTCGTCGTTGAATGTCACACCGAGAACGAGTTTTGGCAACTGGTTGTGTCCGTCGAGCCGTCGCCAGCTTTTCTGTGCGCCCTCAAGCAATTTGAAGAAGCTAGCCCGTCTTATTCATGATTGCCGGGCGGGGCAGCTGGAACATTTCCGGTCGGGGTGAAGGCGCGCGCGAACGCTTCGGCTTTTTCGCCGCTTTTCGACCCGACTTCGTGAACGCGTTGGAGGACGGCAGCGGGGTGACCGGGGGCTCATGCCCCGCGCGTCAGGGTGCTTGCGGGACCAGAGCGTTTGCCAAGTCGCGGAACAGGTCGGCGTCGGGGCACGCCGCAGCGAAGGCGAGACGGACGCGGGTGGCGGTCTCGATGACGCGGGCTGCGATCTTGAGAAGCCTGAGCCTGATCGTGTTGAACTCGGCCGTTGCCAGATCGCGCGGCTTTGGGATGGCATCGCGCACGGCGAGGATGAGCCAATAGGCGGCGGTGTGGAAGACGAGGCGGACCTCGTTGGCGAGCGCCGAGCGGCAACTGGTGCGATCGGAGGCGAGCTGGGTCTTGTGCAGCTTGATCAGGTTCTCGGCCTGTCCGCGAGCGCAATAGAGGCTGTCATAGATCCACTCAGCCGAGCTGATATCCAGGCTGGTGACGACGTAGCGGACGTCGAGCCCTTGTTGGGTTGCCTCGATGCGGGCGACGACGCGGCGCTCACGATGCCAGGAGCCGGCCGCGTGGCGGGTCTCGGTGTAGCCGCGAACCACGATCTTGTTCTCGATCGCACGTTCGGTTCGAAATGCATCACAGACCTCGTCGACCTTTCTGGCGAGCGGCTTCGTGCCGGCTGGCGCGAAGATGTAATCGACGCCGTTTTGCTCGCAAAAAGTCATCGCCTCGGGGCCGGCGTAATGGCTGTCGCCGCGGAAGGTGATACGCGTATCGGGCCAGCGCCGGCGAATGCGCCGAACCAGGCGGCGCAGGTGTGCCCGCACCTCGCGGCCGCTCGGCGTCTTGCCGGGGCGCAGGATGACCGCAACAGGCCGGCTGTGCTCGGTGTCGTAGACGTGGATCGGCAGGAAGCAGTGTTCATCATAATGGGCGTTGAACAGCGAGAGTTGCTGACGGCCATGCACCACGTCGACCGTGTCGTCGATGTCGAGCGTGATTGCGCTCGGCGCTCGCGCGTAGCTGTCCATCCATAGGTCAACCAGCACAGAGCTCAGCCGGATCACCTCGCGCAGGTGTGGTGCATTCTCCAGGCGCGATAGGGTCGGCTGCGAACACAGATCCCGGCCAGTGTCCGGCAGTCGGCCGCAAGCCAGCTTGAACGCCGGATCGCCGCGTAAACGATCGAGATCATTGCCATCCTCGTAGCCACACGCGATGGCGAAGATGCGGGCGCGGATCATATCCGCAAGGCTGTGCACGATGCGTCCCGGATCGCGCCGCTCGGGGAATACGCAGGACAACTTCACGGCCAAGCCGAGGCGCCGGTCCGCCATGGCCAGAAGCATGACGCCGCCATCCGACGTCAGCTTGCCGCCGTCGAACGAGGCTGTGATCTTCTTGCGGGAAACGGCTGGAAATGAGAACGGCAGACTCGTATCATCGGTCATGGCGAGTGTGGCGGCCCGGATGCGCGGAGGGTGGGTGTCAGCAACCGAATCCTACGCCATCTCAGCGGCTTACGCCACGCTCGCCAGCCTCTCAACAAGCCGCTGATGAATAAGACGGGCTAAATGATCGAGCCCCGCCCGCCGCAGACTGTGCGAAGTGATCAATTTCGCCAAAGGCGCGTCTCCGGCTGACTGCCGAACGTCGGCTCGTCCGAAGCTTCGAGTAGCCCTTGCTGCGTTTGCTCACCGGCGCTAACGCTGGTCTTGGGATTTGCGGAGAGGATGCACGATGAGCAAGGCGCGCGAGTTTGTCGATTTCTGGATCGAGAATAGCGTTCACGCTATCGAACAGTATCGGACTGTCGGCGCGTCGCAGGATGTCACCGAACTGACCCGCCGCCTCATCGATGCTGCTAAGGAACAAGGTATCCCGGAAGCGGACTTGCAGGCTGAGATCGGCGATATCTCCGACTACATCGCAGGCCAGCTCAAGGCGGCAAATAGGGCTGAGAGCGAACGGCGTAAGCTTACCTAGGCGCCTTGCGGCAAGGCCAAGGCCGTCGCCTGAGGCGGCCCACTCCACGCTTACGACGCCTTCCGCTTCCGCGCCGATTGACGGAAGCTACGTGAGAGCCTTGGCGACGACGTTGCCGGACGACATCACCAAGGCTCACCACACAACGGATTGCCCCTTGAATAGCGTGAGCCGTCGCGTCGGTTGTCGTCCTGCCCTCTGCCTGGCTGCCCCCTAAAGTAGGTAGGAGCCCGATCCAATGTTGATGCAGTAACGTCAGCCGCCGTTAGCCTTTCGGGCTGGGCTCCCGTGGAGCATCAGGAATCTGTCGATGTCTGGAAAAACTACTACTCACTTGCGCGCCGCAGTTAAGAGGCGCATTGCCCAGATCGAAGGTATGACACTAGTCGAGATTCAACGGGTCATGATGGACTGTATGTCCGAGCGATCTGCTGGCAGGATGACGGCGTGTGAGGGCAATGCGTTGCGCCACGCGCTGAACAAACGGGTCGGTATTCTCGGACGAGACCTTGCCGAGACGCGGGAGAGCTAAGCGCAGTGAGAGGCCGCGATCCCGAAGCAGCGACGCCCAAAGAAAGAACTCGCCGGCATGGAGACACAAATACAGGAGCGGTACCCCGCTCGCGTCAAGGACAAGAGGTGCGCGGCATGTTCGAACAACCACACTTCTCGTTCTTATTCAACCCCGACTCGCGTTTGTATTGGCCTTGCGGTCTTAAGCGCCGTCCTGCTGGTCGGGATAATAGTGACGCACGTTGGGCCGTAAGGCTGCTCCCCGTATCCTCACTTGGTTGATTCGGGATTTGCTGTGATGCCGTTCTGCCGCTGGAGACGAATAGGAGTGAGCCATGACTCGCCGGATTACCTGCATTATCAAGCTGCCTACCCATCAAGACCGCCATCGGCGTATTCAAGCAGTCGGTGGTTCAGGATGGCAAGACTCGGAAGAAAGAGCCATTGCAAACGTCAAACGCGACAAAAGCGCTTATGAGGTCACTGAGCAGGGCAAGACGGTCAATGTGATCGTCGAAGAACACGATGGTCGCGAGTACCTCAAGACCGAGAACGATCGTTTTCTTCCCGACAATCTTCTGAGTCTTCAGGATTGCTCGTGACCCGGCGTGTCGTAATGTGACTTGAAGTCGTGGTCACACGGGGGCGGTCCGGACCGTTGGCAAGCCTTGAAGTGGAGTCACAGAACCGACAGCGGTCGCGCTGTGTACGTCCGCCACTACAATCTTTTTGCCGCGCTCAATGAAGCCCCGCGCGCGACGCCAGCGAAGGCGCCTGGCGTGGCAAATGCACCCTGGAGACCAGATTTCTCCAGCAGTGGCGCAACGGCTTCCTTCAGGCCACCGCCGCCCGCTTTCGGCCGCCTTGCCGAATGTCTTACCGGCATCGCCAATTTTTTTTGGATGTCGCCGAGCGATTTCTTGCCGGCGTCGCCGATGGCCTCGAGCTTGGCCTTGACCTCCGCGTCGCCCTCAAGCGCGATACTGAGGAGTATCTCGTTCTTCTTAGCCATGGCGTTTGTCCCTCACGGATACGATGCCGGCCGCTAGCGGGTCCGTGTACCCATAACTCTGCCCGCCGAACGACGTCAGCATTACCGTCAGAAGCGGACAAAAGAGGCGCGTTTGGTCATGTCGGCTAAGGGCCTGGCAGCCGGGTCCGAACGGTGTGTGTACCAATTGGCACCTAGCCCGTCTTATTCGTCAGAGGGCGCCTGAGAGGCTGGCGAGCGTGGTGCGAGACCAACGGCATCGACTACATCTTCGGTCTGTCCGGCACCAAGCCGCTCGCCAGAAAAGTCGACGAGGCCGCCGACGGCATCCGCACGCGACGCGCCATCGAGAACCTGCCGGTTCTGCGTGGCTATACCGAGACGCGCCACAAGGCAAAGTCCTGGGATCGCGAACGACGTACCGTCGCCCGTATTGAGGCGACGATGCTCGGCCTCGACATCCGTTTCGTCGTCACCAGCCTCGATGTCGGCTCGGCCGAGTGGATCTACGACAGCCTGTATTGCGCGCGCGGCCAAGCCGAGAATCTGATCAAGCTGCATAAGACGCAGCTCGCCTCCGATCGCACCAGCTGCCGTTCGGCGCTCGCCAATCAAGTCCGCCTCGTTCTCGACACCGCCGCTTATTGGCTGATGCTGACCGTGCGCGACGCGATTCCCAAAGCCCGGGAATTGGCCACAGCCGAGTTCGCGACGCTGCGTCTTCGTCTCTTGAAACTCGCTGCCCGTGTCGTCGAGACCACGAGCCGCGTTTGCCGCGGCATGTCCCGAAGCCGACCTGATCCGCGGCTTGCCAGGCGCGCTGCTGCCGCTCGGTCCTTGACCGGCGGGGCGTCCGCCCCCCGTTCGCCCAACCTACACCTCAAGCGCGTTGCAAAGTACCGGTCGTCAGGCGGTGAAAGGCCGAAGGCAATCCCGCGCGCCTCGTCAGAGCAGATGTGCGGCCACATCAATCGGACCAAAAAAACGCACTCTCACGAATAGGACGGGCTAGCGCGGTCGTGTTGGACAGGCAGCCCTTCGATCGGATCGTGTGGTGGCGCACGGTGGCGAAGGTGCTTTCAATGGGATTGGTCCCCCGACCCCAGGATTATGATTCCTAATTTTCGCATCTACATCCTAAAACATACTGCGCCATAGCGACCGCTACCTTTTTTAATTCTATTGAAGAATTACCGCCTTGGTGCATCATAGATTGCCGCTCCATTCCCCTCGTTGGTAATAGCTAGCCGATGGCTAAGATGGCGTTTTCTGATGTTGGCCTCCGGAGCATATCGCCGCCTCCCAAGGGCCAGATTTGCTATTGGGACGATAAGCTTCCGACCTTTGGCTTTCGTGTGTCGCAGGGCGGCTCCAAGACATTCGTCCTCAACCGCAAGAACTCGCTCATTACGATCGGCCGTTTCCCCACGATTTCCCTCTCCCAAGCTCGGACGGAAGCCAAGCGGCTGCTTGCAGAGTTCACGCTTGGGAAGGTGCGCCCGCAGTCGATCACGTACTCAGAGTCAACGGAGCCGGCCCCGGAATTCTGCACAGGGCGATAAGTGGAGTTTCGGCCTGACAGCGGGCACGCTGTGCCTGCGAATCAGGAGCGACAATGAGCAGAAGAACACGCCGGAACCACACACCGGCCTTCAAGGCGAAGGTGGCGCTCGCCGCCGTGAAGGGCGATCGAACGCTGGCTCAGCTTGCCGAGCAGTTCGACGTCCACCCCAATCAGATCACGGCGTGGAAGGCTCAGCTTGAAAGCAAGGCCGCCGATGCGTTCGGTCCCGGCGGCGGCTCCGGAGCGGAACAAGCAGCCATCGATGTGAAGTCGCTGCACGCCAAGATCGGCGAACTGACGCTGGAGAACGATTCCTAAGAAACGGCAGCATCTACTTTTCGGCTCCAAGGGATGGAGAACAAAGCCGAATGGCTTGGCACGCCGATGCAAATTGTTGACCACTCGCGTCCGGTAACGCGTCTCGTAGGACGAGGCCTTGGGATCGACATAGTCCATGCCGTATCGCACAGCATTGTAGAACAGAACTGCGATCTTCCGGGCCGTGGCGGTCACGGCCTTGGCCCTGCCGATGCGCACTGAGAGCTGTCTATAAAAGGCGCCGAGCGCAGTGTCTGTACGCCCCACGGTCACGGCAGCAAGGCGCAGAAGTGCCGCCGCTCGGCCGCCGGATCGGCGCGTTCGGGACGAGAGCATTTTGCCGCCGGCGCCAGTCCCAGCCAGGAGGTAAAATGCTTTGCACTTGGCCACGAGGAGAGGTCGTCGCCGCATTCAGCGATCAGCTTCAGCGAGAGGTAAAGGACCGAGGCCGTCGATCGCGGTGAGGTCCTTTCCGAGCAACGCGAACAGCGCCTCGCGGACGTCGAAAGCTGGAGCGTTCGCCTGATCGATTCGATTCCGACGCCGCGAGACCTGCGGCGCTGATCCGTGGCCATGACCGCGATGGAAGCTCAGTTCCTTCAACACGGCTTCAATTCTGGCGTCGCAGGCAGATGCCTTCTCGTGGTAGGCGTCGTAAAGCGCAAGTGCCTGCTCGAGCGCAAACAGATGCTCGGCGCGGTAGCTTCCGGTGAGCACCTTCGCGATCGTCTCGGCGCTGGAGCGGCAACTATAATGGCGCAAGCACGCCAGCGCCTCAGGATCGCGCTCGCCGGCAAGGATCGCTCGTATGATACGCAGGCCGGTCACGCCGGTGATGTCGGTGACGACGTGGTGCAGCTGAAGATTCATCTCCATCAAACCGGCAGCAGCTCAGTTCCTCGACTTCGATCTTTTGGGGTTCATCTCTAATCCTCCTGCTGACGGCGGCGGAAGGCTGGGCTGCGCTATCCGTCAGATTCCTAAACGGGATCGCCGGATGGCGTCACCACTCTCAAGTGCGCGACAACCCATGGACCAGGTTTTTTAACGGGGTCACGTGCCACCAAAATCGTATCGGCCGCTCCCTCCCGGTCGGCAATCTAGCGCCGGTCCGTTTCTATCCCACAGGGGGAGCGCAGCGCCGCGCATAGTTTTTTAGAAGGAGCGGCGGGATTGCTGAGCGCAAAGCGATGATCGACCGTGAGCACGAGCTGTCGATCACCAGGCAAGCGGAGGCTTTGAACATCGGCCGCGGCAGCGTGTACTACCTGCCGCGGCCGGTGCCGGACGCCGACCTTGCGATCATGCAGCGCCTCGACCGGCTGCATCTGGAGTTCCCTTTTGCCGGCTCTCGCATGTTGCGAGGGCTGCTGGCTGCCGATGGGTGCAAGATCGGCCGTCGGCATGTGAAGACGTTGATGCGGCGGATGGGGATAGAAGCGCTCTATCGCCGTCCACGCACGACAAAGCCCGAGCCGGGCCACAAGATCTAGCCGTACCTGCTGCGCGGAATGGAGATCACGCGGCCGAACCAGGTGTGGGCGATGGACATCACCTACATCCCGATGGCCCGCGGCTTCGTTTATCTGGCGGTTGTGCTCGACTGGTTCAGCTGCCGCGTGCTGTCGTGGCGCGTATCGATCACCATGGAGGCGACGTCCTGTGTCGAGACGCTTCAGGATGCCCTGGCTCGTCACGGCAAGCCGGACGTCTTCAATACGGATCAGGGCTCGCAGTTCACCGGACAGGCCTTTACCGGCGTGCTCGCCGACAACGGCATTGCGATCAGCATGGACGGCAAGGGAGCCTGGCGAGACAACGTGTTTGTCGAACGGCTATGGCGCAGCGTCAAATACGAGGAGGTGTATCTGCGGGCCTATGACAGCGTCAGCGAGGCCCTCGCGTCGATCGGCCGATACCTCGACTTCTACAACGGTCGGCGCCCGCATTCGAGCCTTGACGGCGTCACCCCCGATCAAGCCTACTTCAACCCGCTGCCACTCCGCTTGGCAGCCTAACCATGGCAGAGGCTCCACTTATCGACGCGGAAAATCTGTTCAGACAACCGGAGCCAGCTCAGGCTCTGACGTATTTCCACACGGTTACGCAAAGGAGACTCGCGCTTGTACTGCCAAAGGCGATTGCGGCTCGTGCGGACATAATTTCATCACAGCTTGCTTCTTGCGCCTTGGCCGACTTCGGCTTGGTTTCGCAAAAGGCTGTCAGGGCGCTCTTGAACAGGGTGATCACAACACATGAATTGTCCGCAACAAGCACCTTGGCTCGCCTTTTATGGGCGGAACGTTCCGTTCGACAACTCTGTTGATTGCGCCATCATAAACGATCACGCGTCAGAACACCTGCTACAGTGGAGAAGGGTTGCAATTGGGCATTTTCGCTCGTCGCCGCTCGATTTCTGAACACGCGCGATTGTGCGCAACGCGAAAGGGACGCTAATGCCCCACGTTATCCGCTTCAGTGATCCGGCCGGCGCGGTTTCGCTTTGGCCGAAAGGTTTCGGCCTCAGTTCCCACGCGCACGCGCCGACGATGGACGGCGCCGAGCACTTCGCGGACGCCGGGCGCGCTCAACGTTCCCTTAACGGCTACGTTAACCCGCCGGCATTCTGGAATTAACGGCTTTCGGGTCGTTCCGGGGGATGTCCCGGGTTCTGTTGAATTTCTGAAGAGGTCGGCGTTGCCCACCTTGAGCCGGTAGGCTCGGGGTGCTGATTCCACAAAGAAGAGCAACGCCATGACAAGAGATATCACACCGGCTGGTTGGCCGGCGACCGGGGCGGTGGACGAAGCGTTTGCAGAAGTGCGGGCGAGCTTCGATCGGTTCTGCCTTGCGGCAGGGATCGAGGCGCTCGGCACGATGATGGAGGCGGATGTTGTGGCGGGCCGCGCCAGGCGGCGCGGCGGACGCACCTTGGGCCGAACGCGGGGACGGATCGGCTTCCACGGCGGCAAGATCGAGGTTAGCGCCCGCGGGTCCGGGGCGTGGATGGCGGCGAGGTCACGATCCCGAGCTGGGAAACGGTGGCGCAGGAGGATTGGCTCGGTCGCGGGGCGATGAACCTGATGCTGATCAATGTGTCGACGCGCCGGTTCGGCCGCGCCGTCCGGCTGCCCGAGGGTGACGTGCCGGCACCGCCCGGATCGGGGTTTCGAAGTCGGCGGCCTCGCGGAGGTTCGTAGCGCTGTCGGCGGCGCGGCTGGCTGACTTCATGGCCGCCGATCTGTCCACGCTCGACCTTCTGGTGGTCCAAATCGACGGGCTGCATCTCGGCGACGATCTCGTGCTGGTCGCCGCGATCGGAGTTGACGGCGAAGGCAGCAAGCATCCGCTGGCGCTGGTGGAAGGGGCGACCGAGAATGCCGTAACGGTTCAGGCCCTGCTGGACAACCTGGTCTCGCGCGGGCTCGACCCGACGGTGCCAGGACTGTTCATCGCCGACCGCACGAAAGGCGTTGTCGAAGGCGATCCGCCGCACCCTCGATTCGGCCGCTGCGATCCAGCGCTGCCAGATCCACAAGGCACGCAACATCATGGAACGCCTGCCGAAAGAGCATCATGCGGCCACCCGTCGGGTGCTGCGCCAGGCCCGGCAGCTCGATGACGCCGACAAGGCTGAAAAATTGATCCGCAATCTCGCGCGTCGACTCGACCAGCAATGGCCCGGTGTAGCGGCGAGCATCCTCGAAGGCCTCGACGAAATCCTGACTGTCGTCCGGTTGAAGCTGCCGAAGGAGCTTGGTCGCTCGCTCGCCTGGACCAAGATCGCCGAGAACATGATGGGCACCATTCGCCGCGTCACGCGCAACATCAAACGCTGGCGCGATGCCGGTATGGCCTTTGCGATGGGTCGCGGCCGGCATGATCGAGGCCAACAAGGGCTTCCGACGATTGAAGGCGCATAAGCAATTGTCGGTTCTGCGTGCGGCCCTTCAAGCTCACCGCGATCGCATGACGATCAAGCCCGTTGCCCACGTCTCGAGGGCCGCGTAACATTCATTCTGGCAACGTCGGCCCGACGTAGTTCAACACCGATCGGGACATCCCCTCGTTCCGTACGGTTGGCCTTTCTCCCGAATAAAGCGATGCCAATTTTTAAAGAGCAGCCAACACTCATGACAGTAAAGCTGGTCACTGAAGTTAACTGCGCGTGATAGGGACAGCGGCGGTTCGCATGTTTCCCAGCGCCGAGTCGCGTCCGCGCAGCTGCCCGATCGCGCCGGTCGCGTTCGGCCTGCGAGGGCTAGCTGCTTTGCGGCCAAGGCTGAGGCGACTGATCCACGCGACGTTGGTCCAGGGTCCATGAAGCCAACCAGTCTTGGTAGGTGCGGGCGTGAGACCTTTCGAGATATAATTCTCCATTATCTCGGGCTTTCCGGAGCCAACCGGTCAGTTTTGCTTGCAGGACATTAAGACCGACCGCTGAAGTTAGCGGCGCGTGGCAGGGACTGAACCGCCACAATGGCCAGATCCAAGATATCCCGGACTATGAGGGAGAGTGAGCATATGCGGCTACCGATTGCTTATGTCGCCATCATGGCGATCTGCTAGGAGGATTAATGAGATGAAAGCTCCCCTCGTCGCTTTGGCGCTAGCTCTCCTTAGCGCTACGGCCCTCGCCCAGTCCATCGAGTATGGGAAGGACCGGTTAGGCTCC
The DNA here is from genome assembly GCF_054063295.1 of Bradyrhizobium sp. USDA 3240. NCBI lineage: Bacteria > Pseudomonadati > Pseudomonadota > Alphaproteobacteria > Hyphomicrobiales > Nitrobacteraceae > Bradyrhizobium > Bradyrhizobium sp. USDA 3240. Next base: position 5,949,479 of record NZ_JBSSGD010000002.1, on the reverse strand, counting down.
GATATCAGCAGCTTCTCTCTGCCGCCGAACAGCGTTCCTGAGAACTGCCAGGGTGCGTGCTGGGCCAATTCGGGCTGCGCGGCGTGGACCTTCGCCCGCAGTGGCTGGCAAGGTGAAACTCCGCGCTGTTGGTTGAAGAACGCGGCGCCGGCACCAACGGACAATTTCTGCTGCGTGTCCGGCCACAGGTAAGCGCCGTAGCAGCTTGCATGAATTGGCGAGCGGAACATTGCAAGGTTGAGATGGCTGGTCTGTCGCCTTATCAAGCACAATCTTCTCGGTGGCGCCGACCGAGCTGGACTTGGCCAGCAATATCTCGTTCACCCGGTCGAACAGGGCGTTGCGCACGGTAATAAAAGCCGAAAGGATTGCCTGCGGGTCACCGTCCTCGAGGAGCGTTGAGCCCAGCGCTGAAAGAACACCCTCAATGTAGACAAGGGAGCTTGGTGCTATGGTTCGCTCCGATGCCATCAAACGCACAATGTTGGAAATGAATTCGAGTCGCAGTTTTTTTCAACCGACCGCTGAAATTTGCGCATTCTACTTCGATCGCGCGCACGAGATCGAATACCCGCGTGGGACGCGCGCCACTTACTAGGCAGACCTGTTCGAGCGTGATGGTATCGCCGAATTCACATTGATCAAGATCGGCATCCAGAAACGCCGAGTTCATGATCGTCACGCCATTCAGGAAGACATGGGACAGGGATTTCGAATCGTGGAGGTTAGAGCTGGTCTCGGTTGTTTGGACAGGGCCCCGCGAAAATTAAGTGGATTCCTGCCGGGTTATGCTGAACGCGGGGCTTTACGATTTTGCTGTGGCGTCGGGAGGGCGCAAGCCCGACCAGAGCCGCAGCAAAATCGTTGGCGACGATCATGCGGCCGTCACCATCGTTTGCGCGCCGAAGTAAGCCTCGTCGGGCGTGCGTTCGTCAAGGCTCGAGTGAGGACGTCCTCGATTGTAGAACGCCAGATATTTGGAAATCGATGCTCGCGCCTCGAGCACGCTGTCGTAAGCACGCAGATAGACTTCCTCGTATTTGACAGTGCGCCACAGCCGCTCGACGAACACGTTGTCGCGCCAGGCACCCTTGCCGTCCATGCTGATGGCGATGTTCGCGTCCAGCAGCACGCCGGTGAAGTCGAGGCTGGTGAACTGGCTACCCTGATCCGTGTTGAAGAAGATCTCGGGCCTGCCGTGCTTCGCCAACGCCTCCTGGAGCGCTTCGACGCAGAATATCGTCTCCATCGTGATCGATACGCGATGGACCAATACCCTTCGGCTGAACACATCGACGACCGCGGCGAGGTAAACGAATCCACGTCGCATCGGAATGTAGCTGATGTCCGCCGCTCGATCTTCAATCCGCGCAATAGGTACGGGTAGATCTTGTGGCCCGGTGCGGGCTTGCTCGTGTTCGGACGGCGATAGATCGCCTCGATCCCCATGCGCTTCATCAGCGTCGCGACGTGGCGGCGGCCAACCTGCATGCCCTCACGCTGCAACAGCGATCGCAGCATGCGCCCCCCTGCGAAGGGATAATCGAGGTACAGCTCATCGAGCCGGCGCATCAAGACGAGTCCTCGGCCGAAACCGGCCGAGGTTCGTAGTAAACCGTACTGCGGGCAAGGTTCAGGACCTTCGCCTGGCGCACGACAGACAGATCATGGTCGCGGTCGATCATCGCTTTGCGCTCAGCAGGGCCGCCTTGGTGAGCGCGCCGGTCAAAAAATCGTTCTCCAACGCAAGCTCGCCGATCTTGCCATGTAACGCTTCAAATCGACCGGCGCCTCGGCCGGTCCGTTGTCCTGCCCAAACACTCCGGCGGCGCCTTCCAGGAGTTGGGACTTGCAGGTCGTGATCTGGTTCGGATGGACATCAAACAGTTGCGCCAGCTCGGCCAATGTCTTCTCCCCCTTCACGGCCGCCAAAGCCACCTTTGCCTTGAATGCCGGAGAATGCGTCCGGCGACTCCTCTTCGTCATCTTCGCTCCTGTTTCGCGGCAAGAAGCCTCGCCGCTCTCAGGCAGAAAATCCACTCAAGCTACTGTCCGAATTTGTGGAGCCAGCTCTAACCGCCCGCCAGGGTCTCATGCTTCGAAAACGTTGCTTCCCCGGCCACCACGGCCTGTGCGTGTCAAGTCGCTGTCCTTTTTGGTCCGCATCGCCAATAGCGACCGCGTACGCCGACGCTGAAATCATCCGTGACAAAGTAGGACAACACGCCGGACCTGCCGTGATGAGTAGCCGATGTGGCAAACCGCCGCGAACACAGGGATATGCCGGCGTCGCCGGATCGACGGACTATAGGAATTGTTTCAGCATGTCCGCAGCAATTACCGCCGACGTGTTCGCCAATGCACCCTCCAGACCAGCACCGCTGCACCGCCGGCTCAAGTTCTGCCGAATCGTCTTACCAATTGGGACAAGCGCAACTGCCGTGGCTCCCAAAAAACGAACTCCAGATCGCATTAATACTCCAGGGCGCTTTCCTGACTCCCAACCGAGCGCCTTTGGCTCGCATCGATAACGGCGCTCGAATGAACCAGGCAGCGCGCCGCTCGAACTGGAGGTTATCCAGTGGCCTCCCAACGCGCTGGTCAAATCGGGACTAAGTCGCAGACCCCGCAATGGCGCTATTCGCGATCGGCAGTATGCCGCACGGCAGGAAGCCGCTGTTCCCGCTGCAATTTTGGCAGCTCATCTGATCGGCCTGAGCAGAGGCTGGATCAGCTGTTGAATATCCAACGAGACGTTTGAAGCCCGAGCATCACCGTTGCGGCCGAGGCTTGACGGGGTGAGCCAGGTCACGAGCAGCAACGCCCACACCAGACGAAATTGCTTGAACCTCACGTTGCGTCAGGACGTAGGGTGAGAATCACGAACGACAAAGCAAACCTCGGACGATGCACAGGCCAGATGGCAAAGATGTGTGATCAAGCGGTCGAATGTAGCGGTGACCGATTGTACGTGTGTCTGGGCCCATGGACCAAGAACGAAAGGTTGTCAGATATGAAACAACGCATGATGATGGCCGCATTGCTCGCTATCATCGCATCTCCGGTTTGCGCGGCGACACTCAGCGGCGCTCCCCGCATTCTCGACGGCAACACGATCGAAATCGAGCAGACCAAAATCCGGCTCTCGGGCATCGAGGCGCCAGAGACTGATCAGATCTGCCTCGACGCCCATGGCCAGAAATGGGCTTGTGGCATAGCTGCTCGCGATGAGCTCATCAAGCATTCGAACGGGCGAACCTGGGATTGCCATACCACAGGGGTAGATGTGTACAGGAGGTCGCTTGGCAACTGCTTCATCGCAGGCGAGGATGTGAACGCGTGGATGGTACGCTCGGGATGGGCGCTATTATCGGCACGCTCCGCAGCAAGCTATGCCATCTATGAGGTTGTTGCGAGCAATGCCTATGCGGGCATCTGGTCCGGGGCGTTCATTGCACCTTGGGATTGGCGCCATCGCAACCAGTCGACGATCATTATTGGCGCAAGCTCGGTGCCCTCAGACGTTCAAGAACTCCTGCTCGGATCCGCTTTGCTGACCGACCCGCCCTCACAGGAGTGTCTGATAAAGGGCACCGTGGGCCGTAAGGGCGAGCGCATTTACCACTTGCCCGGGCAAAACAGTTACGAACAAATCGATATGACGAAGAACTTAGGTGAACGTTGGCTTTGCAGCGAATCGGAAGCGACCGCCCTGGGATGGCGTAAAGCCGCGCGATAGGGTGCCACCACACATGCAAGCAGATTCTTCGAGCATGAGCCATTCGATCGAACCTTCGCGCCGTTCTCTGTTGCTGTTCACTATGTCGGCTGTCGGCATGCTGCTTGCCGACCATATCGTCGAGGCGAAGGAATCAAAACTGCGGCCGAAGCCGGATAATCTGCTCTCTCCAGGTGCTGCGCTGAAGCGGCTAATGGAAGGTAATGATCGCTACGTCCAGGGCGCTTCCCAAGGCCACGATTTCAAACGCGAGCGCCGGGTTTTGGTCGGTGGGCAAAATCCATATGCCGCGGTTCTGGGCTGCGCTGATTCTCGTATTGCGCCAGAACTGGCCTTCGACAGCGGACTTGGTGATCTGTTCGTCTGCCGACTCGCAGGAAATTTCGTCAACGAGGACACGCTCGCCAGCATGGAGTATGCCGTGGCCGTGCTGAACACGCCATTAATTGTGGTACTTGGTCACGATCATTGCGGCGCAGTAGACGCCACGATCAAGGCGCTCAACGACGACAAGCCGCCGCTGGGACATATTCCATCGCTCGTCGCCGCACTTGCACCTGTGGTTAAGGAATCTCGGCAGCAAGGCGGCGACACGTTCGCCAATGCGACCCGGCAAAATGTAATCGATAACGTCAATAAATTCAGATTGGCGGGACCGGTTCTAAACCGGGCAGTTGAGCAGAACAGACTGATGGTTGTCGGGGGCCTTTACAGGCTTGATACGGGCAGAGTCGATCTGCTGAGCTAATGGATGGCGGCCGCCATGCGCGGCGGCCTCGTCCTAACTGGCTCAACAGCGACCTCGGACGACATTCGCTCATTCATCCGCCGCCGCAAGTGCCCTGGATATCGTCAACAATTCTCGTACAGCTTCGGATAGCTCAGGTATGCGCGGGCTCTTAATTCTCGTTGTAATCCTTGTACTTATTCTGGCGACACGCGGCCAGCAACAAGAGAGATTCTTGGCCCGGCCGACAACCTGGATGTCTCGTTAGTTCGTCCTGGCTCACAGAGTTGGCTCGAGCGGAAGATCGCGCTGGGATTTGAGCTCAGCCTCCGCACCAGCGAGCCCAGCAGAATTTTCTCGACGCTGGCGATCCGCTATGCCATCGATACAAATTCTCCGTTGATCGTGCTTAAGCGGCCTGAGCGATGCTTTGAGGCTGCCACTCCCAAGCCAGCAGTTCGTCTATGCGCTTGGCAGAGTGATCCCGTTGTTCGAGCAGATCGCCGGAAGTGAGCTGGTCCGCCTCCGCTATTTACCGCTTGCAAGCCCGTCTGGCGACGCGTGAGTCGCCGGAACTGTTCCGCCGCGATTGGCGGGTTGCCGCGCAGCTATCTTGCGCTGCTGGTCGGCCAGACCATTTCGCTGCTGGGCTCCAACGTCACCATGTGTCGCCATCCGGAACTGCCCCCTTTGCGTCATAAAGAACTGCCCCCACCATCGGGATTATGATCTCGGTTGAAGGTTGGCTCCGCCGCTGACGGGACGGAGGGAGGCGGAGCCGACCGGAGGGCCGTCAGCGGCGGGCGACTTGATGAGGCCGCTCTTGCGCTTGGCTCGGAGCCGGTGGCGGCAACACTGGCGACGATTCCGTTGCCGACGCGGTCCGCTGGGCGCTCAACAGCCGCCTCGTGCGCGGTACTCTGCCAAGTGGCTGAGGGGCTGGCGGGCGTGTTCGGCAATCCGATCTTGAGGGCGGTCACTTTAGCCACCGCCACGTTCATCTTTTGCCATAGCGCTTATTCTGCAGCCTTTCTGTTGCATCTGACCAAGGATCTCGAGTTCGACAGCCGGATCGTCAGCGTCGTGCTCGGAATCGGCGCGCTTGGTGGTGTGGTCGGCGCGGTAGGGATGCGGTGCTGGTTATTGATGACACCTCACTGCCAAAAAGGGGGGGCGATCTGTCGGTGTTGCGGCTCAATACGCGTCGGCTCTCGGTAAAACTGCAAATTGCCAAACACTGGTGTCTTTAACGCTTGCGCGCGGCGAAGTGCCAGTGATGGTCGCGTTACGTCTCTTTCTGCCTGACAGCTGGACAAGCGACATATCTCGTTTGAAGCGCGCTCGCGTGCCAGTCGAATACCGAACGCCACGGTCCAAGCCGGAGATCGCTTTGGCCGAGATTGACCGCGCGATGGCAGCCAACATACGCTTTGGATGTGTGCTGGCGGATGCAGGATACGGCCTCAGCGCACCGTTTCGACAAGGGCTAACAGAGCGCGGGCTGGCCTGGGCGGTCGGTATCCCTCGGCACCAGAAAGTGTATCCGGTCGATGTAAAGCTCATTTGGCCGATCACCAAAGCCCGTGGCAAACCACGAAAGCACCACGTGCCCGATATCTTATCTATTGCGGCAGAACAAATGCTGGCCAGCGCCAAATGGAAAACCGTGAGTTGGCGTAGCGGGACGAAAGGTCGGCTCAAAGCCCGATTTGCTGCTCTTCGTGTCCGCACCGCCGACGGCCCTCCGCAGCGGATATGGGATAAAGGTCAGCAGCATCTCCCAGGCGACGAAGCCTGGCTCATTGGCGAGCAACGTGCCTCCGGGGAGAAGAAATACTATCTTGCCAATCTTCCGGCGACGACGGATCTGCGCACGCTGGCCGCCACCATCAAGGCACGGTGGATTTGTGAGCAGGCGCATCAACAGTTGAAGGAGGAGCTTGGACTTGATCACTTCGAAGGGCGATCATGGCAAGGTCTTCATCGCCACGCCCTTATGACAATGATTGCCTACGCCTTCCTGCAACATCGTCGCCTCGCAAACGCGGGGCGGAAAAGAAAGAATCAACGGGCTTCCCCCTCAACCAACTATGCCCGCCGTACGTCACGCTATCGTCGATCTCATCCTTCGGCCGCCGCCCCAGCAGTGCCCATATTGCCGAAAGCAAATCCTTGAAAAACAGCGGCGAAAATACTTTCTGCCAAAGTAGTGCTAGAGCAGCTGTAAGCGAGCTTTCCGGCGCCAAGGACCACAGCGCGTATTGCACGCGTCGCAACACAACGCTCAGAGCCAAAGCCGGTGCTTGGAATCCATTGATGCTGTATGGACACTGACAGGCCGGGCGCCGAGGCGATGTCGGATCCGCAACAACCACGAACCTAGTATTCTCAGATCCGTAGGCTAGATCGAGCTGATGGCACGGTCGTTGCAAAACCCTCACGCAACATTTGCCTCTGTACAGAAGACTGAATGGTTCCCGCCAGGATCATGAGCGAGACGGCAGGACTGAAAAACCGCGAGAAAGAAAAAAACCAACGGAGACGATCGTGCGACCAACTGCATCCGGCGGGGAAAAACGACCCTTTTTACCGATCTCACGTCTTCCTATCTGCGGTGTTGATCGGATCGAACGCCGATGCTTCAGCCCGTCTTCGCGTTGGAGCAATTAGAGCAAGGTTGACCGGGTGACAAAACTGGCGAGGCTCAAGGAACTACGCGACATGATGCAGCTGCTTTGGCAGTTGTTCGAATCAGTGCAGCAGCTTCCTAGAGGCCCAGAGCATGCAGCAACCGTTCAGACGCTTAAACAGTATGAGCGCCGGCTGATGGAGCTGATTCAAGCATCTGAAACGGCTCGCGCGGCTATCCGGGACGTCACTCACCGCGCCGATATATCAAAATAGCGATTATCAGCAACTCAGCAATTATCACGGGAGTCTTATGCATCTCCCGTCCCTAAGCCCGTGCAACGGCAACAACCGAGAACGTCAAAGGACATGCCGCGAGCGAGGCAACGAGCCCGCTTGCCCGATCGATCGCTGTTACACAACAATGTGCTACATAAATCTGGGGCAAGCTCTTTCACCGACGAACGGGGCTGCCGGATATGGCAGCTAGAATTGCGTATTTTTCAGCAATACGTCACCCTCCACTTCGCGGGGATAATGAGCCGCCACTTCGAATGATGGTAATAGGTCGAGAATGGCTTGCAGGGACAGCTGCCCCTCGTAGAGCTCGCGATCGCTATATTCCGTGTAGATGAAGCGCGTGTTGCTTAACGTCTGCACGCCACCGGCGATGACATCGGCCTCGGCACCTTGAACGTCCATCCAGATGAAATCGACCGTGTTCAGTCCAGCTTCGCTGCACCAATCGTCGAGCCGTCGAGTTTCAACCGAGACGGGACCGTCGAAGCGAACCCAATCATACTCGGTAAGATGGTTCTTCGGGCGGCGTATTGAGCCAGAGAGGTCCCATTCCTTTGCATCTCCATCTGCATTGCTTGGATGGAAGTCGATCGTCCCGTTTCGTTCGCTGATCGCAATTTCAAGCAGCTTCACCTTATCGAGATTTGGACCGAGCTTCTTCTTGAAACGCGCGATCGCTCGGGGATCCGGCTCAAAGCAGTAAAGCTGAGCTTGTGGGCACAGGGTAAGAAAATGTGCCGTATCGGTTCCGTCATTGCAGCCGATATCCAAGATCACTGGATTGGACATCCCAAGAAGTGACAGAATATGCTGATGTACGTCCACAGAAGACACGGGTTGTTTTTCCATTGGAACTCCGTTGACACTTTGTCCTAGACGCGCAATCACACGTCCGACATCCCAGCACAACGTATATCAACGTATATAATTCATATGCCGGCGCGCGAGCGGTCGCGGATGGCGCTCTCTTTCGCTCGAGCGTGGCGAGGGATGATGCTGCCGCCACTGCCGGCTTGTCTTGCGAAGCGGGCCGCGGCGTGCTCTCGAGGGCGCCATCTGGAATGCGATCTTCGCGGTAACATAGGTGATTTGCGAGTGGCCCTTTGACCACTGCATCGCGATCTGGCTTCGCAAGGCGATAAAGACCCGCGCCGAACGGATTGTGGTCTGATTGTCACCAGTCTTGGTACCACCTTCGGGCACCAGGTACCGGGAGCGGCCACGGGCGACTGCGCCCGCTCCAGGAAAGGCTACTGATCGACGTTCACTCCGCATAGATGATAATTGTGATGAACTGAACGAGCGCCGGCCTCCGTTCGAACGGTATCGGGCGATCACCAGCATGCGATCGAAAAATTGGCAAGGTAAAGCCTGCCTTGACCCTATCCATAACCACCATGGTTTCGAAGCGCTCTATGTCCGGATCTTCATGAGAGAGGCGGCGGGTAAATTTCTCGTACTCCTCCAGATTATCTGCGGTAACGAGCAGGACGAAGTGGGGCTGACCGGTGACATAGAATCCGCTCATCACCTCAGTCATTTTGCAGATTGTGCGCTTGAAGCGATCAACGATGTCGGCTCGATTCCGGTGAAGTGAGACGAGAACCGAGCTATCGCTGAAAGTTGGTGACGGCGGGAATCGGGAAGGCGGCATATCGTGGGGGTGCTTGACGCCTCCACTTCTCCACCGAAGGAGCGATATGCCGTGTCCAAAGATAACATCATCAAGTTGATTCAGCCAGGAAACGTCGACGATCAACTCACCGAAATCTTGCGCAATGGGGCGCGTGCTCTGTTGGCCCAGGCGGTCGAGGCCGAGGTCGCGGACTTTCTCGGCAAGCATGCCGATTTGAGGACTGCGGACGGCCACCAGCGCTCGTGCGCCACGGTCACCTGCCGGAACGCGAGGTGATGACCGGTATCGGTCCGGTCGGCGTCCGCCAGCCGCGTGTACGCGATCGCGAGGCGGAGGCTACCGATCCCGACCGCATCCGGTTCTCTCCGTCGATCCTGCCGCCCTACATGCGCCGCTCGAAATCGATCGAGACGCTGCTGCCGATCCTTTACCTGAAGGGTATCTCCACCGGCGACTTCTCCGAGGCTCTGGCGGCGCTGCTCGGCAAGGATGCTGCCGGGTTGTCGGCATCCGCCATCGGCCGTCTGAAGGACGGTTGGCTTGACGAACACACCGCGTGGCAGAGGCGCGATCTGTCGGCGAAGCGCTACGTCTACATCTGGGCCGATGGCATCCATCTCCAAGCACGCCTCGAAGACGAAAAGCAGTGCATCCTGGTGCTGATCGGCGCGACGCCGGAAGGCCGCAAGGAACTGGTCGGCTTCACCGATGGCGCCCGCGAGAGCGCGCAGGACTGGCGCGATCTGCTGCTCGACCTGAAGCGGCGCGGGCTCGGCGTGCCGCCGCGGCTCACCATCGCCGACGGCGCGCTCGGGTTCTGGAAGGCCGCCGGCGAGGTCTGGCCGAAAACGCACGAGCAGCGCTGCTGGGTACACAAGACCGCCAACGTGATCGCCAAGTTGCCGAAGAGCCAGCAGCCTAAAGCCAAACGCGCGTTGCAGGAGAGCTGGATGGCCGAAACCAAGGCCGCCGCCGAGCTGGCGTTCGACGCCTTCATCGAGAGCTATACGCCCAAATACGAGAAGGCGGCCGACTGCCTGAGCAAGGATCGGGACACGCTACTGGCGTTCTACGACTTCCCGGCCGAACACTGGAAACACCTGCGGACCACCAATCCCATTGAAAGCACCTTCGCTACCGTGCGCCACCGCACGATCCGATCGAAGGGCTGCCTGTCCAACAGAACGGCGCTCGCGATGGTCTTCAAACTGCTTGAGGCCGCGCAGAAAAGCCGGCGTCGTCTCGATGGCCACAACCAGTTGCCAAAACTCGTTCTCGGTGTGACATTCAACGACGGGATCGAGCTCATCGCCAAACCGACTGACCGTCAGCTCATAACCGCCGCCGCCTGACCGGCCGCGCCGTCACCAAAATTTGGCGATAGCTCACGAGAACCAGCAGGGTCACGTTTCGTCCGATTGCTTTCGGAGAAATGATTGAGACGTCCGCTTCGATTCCGCGCAGTGCTCGCAGGCGCTTCAGTCGGCGCTGAACGCCAGAGGCCGACAACCCGACCTTCGCGCCGAGTATTTCACTGCTCAGACGGTTGTTTCTTTGCAGTAAGTCAAGAAGGCGGGCATCCGTTCTGTCAAGTTTCATGGTTCTGGCGGGATCAACGGGCGAGCAGGTTTTTCCACGACCAAACCCGGCCCCTCGCTTGAGCCCTGCCCTTCCAATACGTAATCAGATCGTTCAAGCGGGGAGCGGTAGGGCGTCAGACCAGCTCGGCTCGCACGCCCGATCGCTTTGTTGATTCTCGAGCGACGAGCTTGCTCAGCCAGCTACGGTCGGCTTGCCGGCGGGCGCGCAGGCGATCGAGGCACTTCCTTGGACAAAGAGAGGTCCGCTGACCTGCTCCCCTGAAACGCCCCCGGTTTTGAGTTAGGGTTCTGTTCTCCACCGAGGAGACAGACGATGCGTAAAGGCAGGTTCACGGAAGAGCAGATCATCAAGGTCTTGAAGGAACACGCTGCCGGAATGTCGGCGAGCGATCTGTGCCGCAAGCACGGCATCAGCGATGCGACCTTCTACAAGTGGCGGTCGCGCTATGGCGGGATGGAGATCGACGACGGCCGCAAGCTGAAGGCCCTGGAAGAGGAGAACCGCAAGCTCAAGAAGCTGCTGGCGGAGTCGATGCTAGACGCATCGACACTGAAGGAGATGCTCGGAAAAAACTTCTGACGCCCAGCTTGCGGAGACGCGCTGTGACCTGGGCGATCGATGAGAAGGGCTACTCGCAGCGGCGGGCCTGCGGGCTGGTTGGCCTGCAACCGAAGACCTATCGCTATGCCCCGACGAGACCGGACGATGGTCCGTTGCGAGCCCGGCTGAAGGAATTGGCGTCGCAACGTCGCCGCTTCGGCTACCGTCGCCTGGGGCTGCTATTGGCTCGGCAAGGGGTCCGGATCAATCGGAAGAAGCTGTACCGGCTCTACAAGGAGGAGCGGCTGAGCGTGCGCAAGCGTGGTGGCCGCAAACGGGCACTGGGCACCCGGGCGCCGATGACGATCCCGCAGGATCAGAACCTGCGCTGGTCGCTCGACTTCGTGATGGACACGCTGGTCAGTGGCCGGCGCTTCCGTGTCCTGACCCTGGTCGACGACTTCACCCGGGAATGCCCGGGTCTGGTCGTCGACACCTCGCTCACCGCCCTGCGTGTGGTGCGTGAGCTTGGCCACATCATTGAAAGCCGGGGCTGCCCACGCATGATCGTGAGCGACAACGGCACCGAGTTCACTTCAAATGCGATCCTGGCCTGGCAGGAAGAACTCGGGATCGAGTGGCACTACATTGCGCCCGGCAAGCCGATGCAGAACGGCTTTGTCGAAAGCTTCAACGGCCGCCTGCGCGACGAGTGCCTGAGCGAGCACCTGTTTGCCAATCTCAACGAGGCTCGCCGGATCATCGAAGAGTGGAGGATCGACTACAACACCAACCGACCGCACACGAGCCTCAACGGGCTCACCGACCGAGTTTGCAACCCGCCCCAACAGGGGCCAAACCCAGAACAGACTCTCCTTATAAACGAGGGCAAATCGGGGAGCAGGTCACAGGTCGTAAAGGCTGTCGTCAGAACGGCAATGACCTTCGGACGGTCGGCAGGGCCGACGATCTTGATAGACCCGTTCTCTTTTGACGCGGACTGCATGATTGCTCCTTCCAAATCCGTCCAAGCGGTTTCGATGCCAAAGCCCAACAGCGCAGAGCCGCGGAGAAGCCGCGGATCACGAGGGTTGGCACTCGAGTGCACTGCCAATCGTGAGCCCGCATGCATCGGACTCCTCTGACCAGCCTGACTTGCCGCGACCCAAGCCTGCATGATTTAGGCCAAGGCGTGACGATCGATGCTGGTGCTTTGACGAGATGCAATGTCACTTTCACGACAGCTTGACGGGCTGAGTACGCCAGCGCGTTTGCTTCCGGACGAACATACGCGCAAGTGTACGATTTAGCAGAACTGCAGGCAGGATCAATCAGCTCATCTTTGGCCTGCCTCTTGCTATAACGGCGCTGTTCGCAATGTGCCTATCTCCAACCCGTTCAAATGCTCAGGAGGCCTGCATGAATTTCCGTCCGCTTCACGATCGCGTCGTGGTCAAACGCATCGACGCAGAAGAGAAGACCGCTGGCGGTATCATCATTCCCGACACAGCCAAGGAAAAGCCCTCGCAAGGCGAAGTTATCGCCGTTGGCCCGGGTGGCCGTGACGAGACCGGCAAGCTGATCCCGATCGACGTGCAGGTCGGCGACCGCGTGCTGTTCGGCAAGTGGTCGGGCACCGAGGTCAAGATCGACAGCCAAGAGCTATTGATCATGAAGGAAAGCGATGTCATGGGCGTTCTTACCGACGTGTTCTCAAGAAAGAAGGCCGCCTAGTTCGTCGTTCACACTGCTTATCCCCGAAGAGTGCCGGCCGGGCGCCCCGAAGGTCGAAATACAACTGAAGGAATCATTATGTCAGCCAAAGAGGTCAAATTCGGCGTAGAAGCGCGCGATCGCATGCTTCGGGGTATCGATATCCTCGCGAACGCCGTTCAGGTCACGCTCGGTCCGAAGGGCCGCAACGTGGTGCTCGACAAATCGTTCGGCGCTCCGCGCATCACCAAGGATGGGGTCGCGGTCGTCAAGGAGGTGGAGCTGGAGGAAAAGTTCGAGAATATGGGCGCCCAGATGGTGCGCGAGGTCGCCGCCAAAGCCGCTGACGCGGCCGGAGATGGCACCACGACCGCGACCGTGCTTGCGGCTGCCATCGTGCGAGAAGGCGCCAAGTCGGTTGCGGCCGGCATGAACCCGATGGACCTGAAGCGCGGTATCGACCTCGCGGTCGAAGCCGTCGTTGCGGACCTCCAGAAGAACTCGAAGAAGGTCACCTCGAACGAGGAGATCGCCCAGGTCGGCACCATTTCGGCCAACGGCGATGCCGAGATCGGCAAGTTCCTCGCCGACGCCATGAAGAAGGTCGGCAACGAGGGCGTGATCACGGTCGAGGAAGCCAAGTCGCTCGAGACCGAGCTCGACGTCGTCGAGGGCATGCAGTTTGATCGCGGCTACATCTCGCCCTACTTCGTCACCAACGCCGACAAGATGCGCGTTGAGATGGACGACGCCTACATCCTCATCAACGAGAAGAAGCTCTCCTCGCTGAACGAGCTGCTGCCGCTGCTCGAGGCCGTGGTGCAGACCGGCAAGCCGCTGGTGATCGTCGCTGAAGACGTCGAAGGCGAAGCCCTCGCCACCCTCGTCGTCAACCGCCTGCGTGGCGGCCTGAAGGTCGCGGCCGTCAAGGCTCCGGGCTTCGGCGATCGCCGCAAGGCCATGCTGCAGGACATCGCGATCCTGACCGGCGGCCAGGCCATCTCGGAAGACCTCGGCATCAAGCTCGAGAACGTCACGCTGCAGATGCTCGGTCGCGCCAAGAAGATGATGATCGACAAGGAAAACACCACGATCGTCAACGGCGCCGGCAAGAAGGCCGACATCGACGCCCGCGTTGCCCAGATCAAGGCGCAGATCGAGGAGACCACCTCGGACTACGACCGTGAGAAGCTGCAGGAGCGTCTCGCCAAGCTCGCAGGCGGCGTCGCGGTGATCCGCGTCGGCGGCGCGACCGAGGTCGAGGTGAAGGAGCGCAAGGATCGCGTTGATGACGCGATGCATGCGACCCGTGCGGCCGTCGAGGAAGGTATTTTGCCTGGCGGGGGCGTCGCCCTGCTCCGAGCGTCCGGGCAACTCAAGGGCCTGAGCACCAAGAACGACGACCAGAAGACCGGCGTCGAGATCGTGCGCAAGGCGCTGTCCTGGCCTGCCCGCCAGATCGCGATCAATGCTGGCGAAGACGGCTCGGTCGTGGTCGGCAAAGTGCTTGAGAAGGATCAATATTCTTTCGGCTTCGATGCGCAGACCGGCGAATACAGCAATCTTGTCTCCAAGGGCATCATCGACCCGACCAAGGTCGTGCGCATCGCAGTTCAGAACGCCGCCTCGGTTGCTGCACTCCTGATTACCACGGAAGCGATGGTCGCCGAGCTGCCGAAGAAGGCTGCGGCCGGGCCCGCAATGCCCCCGGGCGGGGGCATGGGCGGCATGGACTTCTGATCCAGCCTCTCTCGGCAGCCATGACTGGCAGAACCCTGGCAGCAATGCCGGGGTTCTTGCGCCTTCGGTCGGGCTTGCAATGATCCTCAGCCCTTGCGAGGCTTCGAACTGGATCGGCAGCTTGCGCCGAGATACTCAAGATCAATTGGGGACGCTTTTGAGTCGCTGCGCGATCCGACGCGGGTCGTGCACAGCCTTGTCGATATGTTCCGCGCGCGCATGTTCGCGATCTGCTGCGGCTACGAGGACGCCGACGGCCTCGATCATCTGCGGTCCGATCCCGCATTCAAGCTGGCCTGCGGACGGCTGCCGGACACGGGTCGCGATCTGTGTTCCCAACCGACGCTGTCGCAGCTGGAGAATGCTCCGCGCCTTCGACGCATGGATGGATAGCTACCCGCGCGAGCCGGCATCCGTCACGCCCGACATCGATGATACCTGCGATGTCGTCCACGGCCATCAGCAGCTCTCGCTGTTCAACGCTCATTATGACGAACGCTGCTTCCTGCCGATCCACGTCTACGACACGGAGAAGAGCCGGCCCGTGGCGGTCGTGCTGCGGCCCGGCAAGACGCCGGGCGGCGTCGAGGTGCGTGCCCATCTGCGCCGCCTGATACGGCATATCCGGACGCGGTGGCACAACACGCGAATTACGTTCCGTGGCGACGGGCGCTATGCCCGGCCGGAGGCAATGGCGTGGTGCGAGACCAACGGCATCGACTACATCTTCGGTCTGTCCGGCACCAAGCCGCTCGCCAGAAAAGTCGACGAGGCCGCCAACGGCATCCGCACGCGACGCGCCATCGAGAACCTGCCGGTTCTGCGTGGCTATACCGAGACGCGCCACAAGGCAAAGTCCTGGGATCGCGAACGACGTACCGTCGCCCGTATTGAGGCGACGATGCTCGGCCTCGACATCCGTTTCGTCGTCACCAGCCTCGATGTCGGCTCGGCCGAGTGGATCTACGACAGCCTGTATTGCGCGCGCGGCCAAGCCGAGAATCTGATCAAGCTGCATAAGACGCAGCTCGCCTCCGATCGCACCAGCTGCCGTTCGGCGCTCGCCAATCAAGTCCGCCTCGTTCTCGACACCGCCGCTTATTGGCTGATGCTGACCGTGCGCGACGCGATTCCCAAAGCCCGGGAATTGGCCACAGCCGAGTTCGCGACGCTGCGTCTTCGTCTCTTGAAACTCGCTGCCCGTGTCGTCGAGACCACGAGCCGCGTTTGCCGCGGCATGTCCCGAAGCCGACCTGATCCGCGGCTTGCCAGGCGCGCTGCTGCCGCTCGGTCCTTGACCGGCGAGGCGTCCGCCCCCGTTCGCCCAACCTACACCTCAAGCGCGTTGCAAAGTACCGGTCGTCAGGCGATGAAAAGCCGAAGGCAATCCCGCGCGCCTCGTCAGAGCAGATGTGCGGCCACATCAATCGGACCAAAAAAAACGCACTCTCACGAATAGGACGGGTTAGGTCGTGTGGACACTTACCGCATCCAAAGAACGATGGCTGCGAGAGTGACGACGGCTAGGTAATTTCGGGCGGTCTTTTCGAAGCGGGCTGCGACGCGGCGGAACTGCTTGAGCTTTGAGAAGCAGCATTCGAAGAGGTGCTTGTCCAGCGGGTATTTGAGTGCGCGTGACGGGTTGTTGGGGATGACGGCGAGCGCGCCCTTGGCGGCGATGGCTTGGCGCAAATGATCGGCGTCATAGGCCGTGTCGGCCATGACGACCTCGGCAGGTAGTCCCTCGATCAATGCGGCAGCTTGCGGTGCATCGCCCTTCTGGCCTGCGGTCAGCGCGAACCGTACGGGACATCCCAAGCCACGAACGGCCATATGTATCTTGGTGCTCAGCCCCCCCGCGCGAGCGGCCGATCGCCTGATCTTCAGACCCCCTTTTTTGGCCCCGGCGGCGTGCTGATGCGCCCGGACGATGGTTGAATCGACGATCAGCCCTTGATGCTCCATCGACTGAAGCGCCGGAACACGCTGTTCCAATCCCCGAACGCCTCCGGGAGATCACGCCAGGGAGAGCCCGTGCGAACAATCCAAAGTACACCTTCCACGAACATCCGATTGTCGCGCCAAGTGGAGCCCTTCTGGTCGGGGCGACCTATAATCAGCGGCGCCATTCGCTCCCAAGCCGCGTCGCTCAATACCAAGCGGTCCATCACACCCAAGACTGCCTCCCCAAAAGCAGCCTAGAATCTGATTTGCGCCTAAAAGGAAATCCCTAGAGTCCAAACCACCTAGCTAGGTCTTCAGGACGCCCCACGAGGTGATACAGCTCTTTAAGACGCGCGGCTTCTGGTGGGAGATTGGTTGTGAAGACCATATTCGCGGATCCAAGCGGAGAATGTCATCGGCGCTATCGGCTTTCCAGCCTACCGCACGGGGCGCCGCTGTGAGCGAGGACCGTTCCATTGAGCTCGTCCCGAACCACGATTGCCTTGAGCCTGATTTAGGCCGACCGGCGATTGGACGATTCTCAGTCCACGCGTATCGACTCGCGAACGGCGCCAACGTCATGGTTTCCGGCTCCATCTGGCCACTGCCACTGTAGCGCACAGCAATGACGAGCTCACGGACATCTGCCCGAAGAGATGCTCTGCCGATCTCGTCCGGCAAGCTGCCCGTTACTTAATGCATCCACAGATCCCTCCAGCTACCTCTTGTCATCGGCTAACTAGTAGAGCTCTCGATGATCCGGCGGTTCGCGCCGCTGCGTTTTGAACAGAAATAAACCAGTGAACGACGCTCCCCAGCGTGCACAGGCTTCACCTCATGCCGGTTCCTGCATGTAGTAACAAGTACGCTTCCAAATGGTGGTCGAAACACGTATTGTTCGTACGCACTAGGATATATCACAAACTCACCCCCCTCAAATTCTCTAGTGAGTTGAACAATCACGGCGTACTCGAAATCAGGGTCGCTCTCAGCATCCAAATGGATGCCAACAAAGGATCCGGTCGGCATACGATGTATTTGGCAGCGGCGAATCACATAATCAGACCATCCACCTAAGATCTTTTTCAACGTGAGGCGACGGTGTTTCCTTTCGAGTAACTCGATGATTTGAGCTGGAGCTGTACCATGCGCATTGCTAGGAGGGCGGCCGGGCAGATCTACCCTGACGCGTTTCACAAAGACACTGTGTGAATCGCCGGCATCCCCTTCCCGCACCTCCTCTTCGGGAATCTCGGTCTGCAGCTGATCGACCCTTGCCAAGTCATCATCGGTGAACAAGGTCTGGGGGGCGATCAAGACCGTCCCCTTAACCAACAGCTCTATGCGGTATTTTGTGAGAGCCTCTTCTGCAAGCAGACGGGATTTATCATTTACTGCGCGTGCCATTCGCGTTTACTCCAAGTTCGGACTTAAGGATCCTTCGCTATCGCCTTGCATCGAGTGGATGGCCTGCTCCCAACGCTCGCCATCAAAATCCTTTATTCATACGCTTTCGATCGTTCGTTTATCCAAGCATACAATATTTACGCTGAATCCTGAAGGACTGGATCGAGGCCTGTAGAATGGCTTTACGCCGCAGATCCGGCAAAACGTGTGCCGAGCGACGTTCTTATTAAACTGGTACGAAGTGAGAAATTCTTAGCCGCACTCAATGCCCACTTTGTCGCCAGGCACGAGCAAATGTAAAAATTTCGACATTTGGCAAGTTGAGCAGTTGCATCGCACTGCGGAAAGCACTCGCGGCGCTCGAACGCAGAATTTCACAGAACCACAATGACAGCGGCCATGGTGGCGGATCTCGGCACCATCGCCTTCGAGGGAAAACCCTGCGAGCAGATCCCGGCACCACTCCAAGCTGTGCCGATAGGCTCGATCAAACTCATCGAAAAAACGGCTACTGCTGTCAGCCGGGACAATTTCGCCAATGAGGCGGCTTGTCATCTCCGCGTGATATTTTTCCGCTGGATCCTCGCCGCCGACATGGACCCGAAAGTACTCAAGATCGTCTGCCTCCACATCAAAGGTCTCGACCACAGTGGCCGATAGCAGGGGGTCATCTCCGCAGCATGCAGTTCGAATGCGACCATGTAGGCGCAACGCACCACGGGTCTTTCGATGACAGCCCGGCATACAGAGAATGCAGATATCGCTTTGTTGTGGAGCTATAGTTTGGTTTTACTGCCCCACCGAGTAGTCGCGATTCATCTTTTCTAAATAGGTTCGAGTGGAACTGTTCGGTGGCCAGAATATCGGGTAACGCCGCGTTGCCGGCCCGGAGAACTCGGCTATGACCACCCGTCTCATCCCAACAGATGAAATTTGCGACCACGCTGGTCAGTTCAACATGCCTCGGAAGGTCGCGATTGGTATGCATCGCAGCGAATACAAGGTCCTTTTGGGACCCTGCCCGCAGATATGGGAATGCCTGTGACATCGCCAAGTATTCAGGAATCAGGCTGACAATCTGGTCCTTTGACATCGCCGCAGCGAACGGATGGGGGCCGAACACGCCCGCGCTTTCTGTGTCAAATACTCATGGACCGAGATCTGAGGAGGCTGATCCAGTGCAAATTCAGATGCGCGAAAAGACGTCATTTGATCTCTAGCTATTAAGGTGACGCAACTGATCAACGATTTCGTTGGGAAGGCGGTCTATGATGGCGTTGACCATGCATGTGAAACTCCCCTGGGCCGGCACCTTCACGGCAACAGACTGCGGCATGACGAGCTCGGTCCTATTGATGATCGCATCGATGGAAACATGTCCATTTGATGATGGCGGCGACGATGCGCCCGGCAGACTCGACGCGTCACTCGAAGGCAGTAACGCAGTTGAGATCAAGCATTGCGGGCTAACGCCGCGAGTTCGGCTTCTAGCTTCGGTTGATGCTTGAAGATGGCGTCGATCAGCGCTTGCGCTGGTTGCTCGGCCGCTTCAACCAGTGCCGCCTTCTCAACGCGGGCGGACGGAGCGAACACCCGCTTGACGACAGTCGGCGAGCCCCTAAGACCGCATTTTGAGACGTCCTCGACGCCGACATCCTGGGCGCTCCATTTCACGATCGGGGCGCGCGCAGCGCGCAAGGCATCCGCCATGGCGCCACGACGAATCTGGTTGGTCGCCTCCAGCATGGTGATCAGGCACGGCAGCCTGGTGTGCAGAACCTGGACCCCACCTTCGGAGCGCCGCTCTGCCTCAATTGTGCGTGCGGCGAGATCAAGCGACCTGACCTTGGCGACGTAGGTTAGTTGAAGCACGCCTAGCCGCTTTGCGATGCCGGGCCCGACCTGCGCAGTATCGCCGTCGATGGTTTGCTTGCCGGTAAAGATAAGATCTGGCCGGCCATATTCCTTGTCGATCTGTCGAATGGCTGTTGCCAGTGCGTACGTTGTGGCCAGGGTATCGGAGCCCGCAAAGCAACGATCGGTTAGCAGTACCGCGCGATCGGCGCCAAAGGTCAGCGCTTTTCGGAGCGAGTCTTCCGCCGACGGCGGCCCCATTGTAAGCACGGTTATTTTGCCGCCGAACCGATCGCGCAGCTCCAGTGCGGCCTCGAGCGCGAAAAGGTCATATGGGTTGATGATCGTCGGCACGCCCTGGCGCATGATCGTATTGGTGACCGGGTGCACGCGGATCTGTGCAGAATCGGGAACTTGTTTAATGCAGACGACATTGTGCACAGTTCAGCTCCATAAATTGCCAAGCTGCGAAGAAGAACAGCAAGTGTTGTACCAGCGCGCATGATTTCGGAATCAGCTCAACAATACAAAAGCTTAGGCGAGCCAGGCGATATCGCCCGACGCTCCCGACGAAGCAATGTCGACACTCGTCGCGAATGCGACAGGGCTGTTCGAGCGACGTGATCGGCAATTGAGCCGGCCCGGGAGAGTTCCTCCTCAACGAGGTGGGTTTTGCTCCAGACGATCAAGATACGGATACAGTTCGTCCGAGCCGGCGTTGGCTTGATATCTCGGTTGAACTATGGATCAACCAAGCCGCTCGCCACGACGACCGAACGTATCGACGCTCGGTGGTGTTCTGCACGTCGAGCGCAAGCCGACCTCTATCCCGGTCGAGCGAGCTCATGCTCACAGCTCTCCAGTCCGGTCCGGGTCTCTATCCATGATGAAAACCTGCCGTGGATAGGACCGTCCTCAGAGGAGGGGTAGACCAGCCCCCCCCCGAAACCATCGACGATTAACCTGCCACGGCTATTTGCCTCAATGTGATGATCGCAGCTCCCGCTCCTGTGTCCTTCTCAAAATCGCTTGATCTCGATTCCGTATTTCCTCAACGCGTAGCCGATCTGGCGCGGAGTAAGTCCGAGCAAGCGCGCTGCCTTTGCTTGAACCCAACCGGATTTTTCCATGGCGGCAATGACTCGTTCGCGATCGGCAATCTTCGCGCCGCTCACGAGGACTGTGCCGGGAGGTCCCAGTGAGGCCAACTCGCTGCCAACAGGCGGCAGCGGCGCGTCCGCCTTAGTCACGGGTGTGACAGGACTCGCCGGCATTGGCATGGTTGGTGCAGGCTGGACTGTCATCTCATCCGATGTACTTTTCCAGAGCATCGCGGAAAGGCACTGGCCATGGCAACATGCAAAGTCATTTCTCATGATCGAGGGCCCGGCGGCCAGGGTCGCTGTTCGCTGGATGCAATTTTCGAGTTCGCGGACATTTCCTGGAAATCCGCAGTTCATCAGCACATCGATCGCACTCGCCTCAAAGCTCAGCGTACGGCGGTTCTCGCTGTTGAAATTTTTCAGAAACTCGCTGGCAAGCAACGGAATATCACTTCGCCTTTCGCGCAGTGCTGGCAGCATCAAGGGAACTACGCTGATGCGATAATACAGGTCTGCGCGGAACTCGCTCCTCGCCACAGCCTCTTCAAGATTCCTATTGGTCGCAGCTATGACACGAACATCCACCTTGATGGTCTGGTTACTGCCGACGCGCTCGAACTCCTGCTCTTGCAGAACGCGCAGCAACTTCGCCTGGAACGGGGCCGAAATTTCACCGATCTCGTCAAGAAACAGCGTGCCCTTGTCGGCAAGCTCGAAGCGCCCTTTGCGCGCGCTGAACGCGCCGGTAAAGGCACCCTTCTCGTGACCGAACAATTCGGACTCCAGAACTGTCTCAGGGAGCGCCGCGCAATTCAGCTTGATGAAGGGCCGCTTGGCACGCAACGACAACTCGTGAATGGCCTTGGCTACGAGTTCCTTCCCAGTACCGGATTCACCGCGAAGCAAAACGGTGCTGTTCGATTTAGCGACGACCGCGATCTTCTCGAGCAGCCCGCGCAGCGCCGGGCTGTCGCCGATGATCCCGTGGATCGGCACCTTCTTGCGCTCCCTTGCGGGCTGCTCTGACAGTTGCTTATGCAGCCGGTCTTTCTCCACCATCAGTCGTTCGCGGTCACAGGCGAACAGGCGATGCAGCTTAACTGTCTGCCCGACCAGGTTGGCGATCATGCCGAGCAGCCGCGCGTCGTAGTCAAGTTGTTGGCTCGACCTGTCGTCCCGAATACGATCAACCGTCAGCGTACCCACGACTTTCGGATCAATACGAATTGGAACCCCGATGAATGACACCAGCATACTGTCTGTGGCGCCGAGCACCTGCAGGTCCGCAGCGCTGAACGCCGGCTCGACTGCCACATTCTCGGCGATCAGGGGTGTGTCCGTCGCGACGATCTGATCGATCGCCTTCCGCGGCAAGTGCATCCGGTAGCGCTCGTCACTACCCTCGCTCCAGCCGGCCCCCACGGCGATGTCCGGCATCCCTTCATCGTCGAAGAGTGAAACGATGCCGTGTCGCATCTGCACAAACGATTGCAGAAGATCGACCACTTTGGCCAACGTCACTTCGAGCCGGCAAGGTGCAGTGAGCGCCCTTGATATTTCGAAGATGCCTGTCAGGGCGCTCTCGCACAGCGGTTCGACCGAGACCTCGCGCTCCGTCTCTGACTGTGAGTTAGGTCTTTCGCGTGTGGATGCGATATGCAGCATAACGAGGTCTCCGTTGTTCTGATCGGCCTCCCCTGGCACCTTGTTCGGGTTTGCGAGCGTTTCTTTGCATGTCATGCTCGATCTAGCGCCAAGTGTTGACGAGATGACATAGAAGGGTAACACCTTTTCATGGCACGAGGGTAACTCACAGGGCCTCGATCTCAGCTTTTGCGGAATGGGTGCGTAACGTCGGCGTGAACGCAAGTTCCACTACTTCGGTTCAAATCAGCTACCTTGCTGGGCCTCGCCGTTTCAAAGATGTTGCCCACCATTGATCGGCACCTCGGCGCCGGTGACATAACTTGCAGCATCCGAACATAGGAAAAAGATGACCTTGGCCACTTCATCGGGTGTTCCCACTCTGCGCAGCGGAATGCTTGGCACGAGACGCGCTTCCGTGTCGAGCGACAACATACTCGTCTGTATTTCGCCGGGTGCGATCGCATTCACGCGAATGCCATGCGGCGCATAATCGTGGGCCATTTCTCGTGTCAGAGTTGCAAGCGCAGCTTTCGACGTCGCATACGCACTACCGGCAAATGGGTGCACACGCGAGCCCGCGATGGACGTCACGTTGACGATCGATCCTGACGCAGCTCTCAGCTCCTCAAACAACCCTTGCACCAGCATTATCGGAGCCACCAGATTGAGATGGAACACCCTCATCCAGGTTTCGGATGAGGTCGTCAACGACGTCAGCCGGCCACCATTGGAGGATTTCGGCGAGACGCCGGCATTGTTTACCAGCGCGTGCAACGGTGCGCCCGCCAACCGTTTCTTGACCTCGGTGATCACGCGCGGCAGCATTCGATGATTGCCAAGATCGACTTGGACATGATCCTCGTTCCCTGACTCCCACGGGCACCGCTCGCGATCGAACGGTTGGCGCGCGCAAGAAATGATCCGCCAGCCCGCCTGCGAAAACAGCTTGGCAGTGGCGTGACCGATCCCGCGTGAGGCGCCGGTCAGCAACATCGCCTTCTTTTCTCCCCGGTGGACGCCGGCGTGGCAGGCATGCACGGGACAACCCGACTGTGTTGCAGACAACAGACCTCCGACCATATCGTCATTTGGCAGATCGAGACCCACGCCAGCCTCCCATCCTGTAGCACCGTTGGCGGACACGTAGCAGGATTTGGGCCATCGCTATGCACGCAAACGCGCCCCGCTTTTGCGTCCTAATGTCGCGCTCGCGTAACAGCTGGAGGCTTAGCGACAAGGCGCGTATGCATTGCGACAGCGACGGCTTATCAACTACAAAATGCCGCGCGCACTCGCCCGCGCTACGCGATCAGGGCGTAAAGCACGCCCCGCCTTGCTGGCTCGTAGCCTGACCAGCGAGTGGATGGACAGCGTCTCTCGTCCGAGCAACTATCGGTCAGGATCGCTTTTGCAATGTACGGCCGCATCAACTTGTACAGAACATGACGTAACCAGCCTCATACGTCAGGTTCGCCCGTCACTAGAGCGTTTCACATTTTGACTGAAGCATAACCGGCGTTTGCGAAGTAGTTTGCGCATTCGCGAGGCTGGATGTCCTGAACGAGGTGACCGATTTGGCGCCAAGTGTCTTCGACGGTGCGCCTCTGAGCCTGCCGCATCCAGTGTTTGATCTTGGAGAAGGCCTATTCGATCGGGTTGAGGTCGGGCGAGTATCGCGGCAGGCACCAGAGCCTGGCGCCAGCAGCCTGGGTCATCTGCCTGACAGCTTTCGACTTGTGACTTCCGAGGTTGTCGAGAATGACGATGTCGCCTTCGCGCAGGGTTGGCAGGAGAAGGTGCTTCACATAAGCGCGGGAGACGAAGGACCCCCGGCCGGACTCTGGATCTGTCCCAGAAAAAATGAGGCGAGGATCAGCCGTGAGAGCCTGGGCGACGACGTTGGCGGACGACATCGCCAAGGCTCAAACCACGCAACAGATTGCTCCTCGAACGGCGTGAGCCGTCGCGTCGGTTGTCATCCTGCTCGGCGCGATAGAGCCCTCGCCTGTCCCTCTGACTTGATCCGGTCGCGCCCAGAATAGGTAGGAGCCCGATCCAATGTTGATGTTGTACCGTCAAATGTCGCTAGCCTTTCGGGCTGGACTCCGTGCAGCATCAAGATCTGACGATGTCTAAAAAGACTGCCAACTTGCGAGCGGTTGATCTGGTTGCATCGGGTGGCCGCTCGATCAGATCGGTGGCCAAGGAACTTGGTCCCGGGAGGCCAACAGTGGACGGCTGAAAGAAAATTGAAGGTTAGAGCTGGCTCCGCAAAACGCCACAGCAAGATCGTAAAGCCCCGCCTTCAGCATAACCCGGCAGGAATCCACTTAATTTTCGCGAGGCGCTGTCCAAACAACCGGGACCAGCTCTGTTGCCGTCGAATTCGATTCTGCAACGATTAGGGCCAGATAAATGTACCAAGTGCCAGTTGATGAATTACGCGCAACGTCCGCGGCGGCTGTCGGAGCAACTCTCAAGGACGCAGCTTAC
This sequence comes from Bradyrhizobium sp. USDA 3240, assembly GCF_054063295.1. Taxonomy (NCBI): domain Bacteria; kingdom Pseudomonadati; phylum Pseudomonadota; class Alphaproteobacteria; order Hyphomicrobiales; family Nitrobacteraceae; genus Bradyrhizobium; species Bradyrhizobium sp. USDA 3240. Next base: position 5,924,406 of record NZ_JBSSGD010000002.1, on the reverse strand, counting down.
ATCCTCGAGGAAACGCAACATCGCCCTCTGTCCCCTAGGGAAGTTGGCGAGTTCATTGGGACGATCAACACGCCTGATTTTGAGAAGATTAAGGCGATGGTCCTTGACTGTTCCTCCAAAATTAGAGTGCGGAAATATGGTCGCTCCGTTGTCACGATGTCCCCCGTGGAGGTTACTAACCGATGTGCGTCTAACTGTGATTTTTGCGGATGGCGCGCCGACAACACGCAGATGGGGCGCGTAACTATCGATGAAGAACTCGCCGATATTCAAACTCAATATTTGCTTGAGAAAGGTGTTCAGGATTCCGAGCCAGCTTTCGCAAGAACAGCGAAGCACCGGTTTTGTGGAGCCGGAAGCGCTTGTACTTTCGCATGATCCACGCCTTCAGCTTCTGATTGACGTAGTCGACCAGAGAGAACAGCGCTGAACGGCTGAACCGACCATAATAACCTATCCACCCCGGAGGAGCGGATTGATCTGTTGGGGAAGCTCAGCCAGCGTCCCCGGCGTTTGCCGGGGAATGTGCAAGCTTCGGATCGTTGCTCGCATGGCCTTCCAGCCGGCCCGGATCAAGTCCGGCCTGCCAGGATTGCCAACGCTGGCGCCTACGAGAGACGTCGGCGCGCGCTTGTTCGAGGGCGAACAGTGTTTTTTTGAACCGCAGTCCTTCCCGGCGCAGGAACAGCCAGACCGCGTTGTGTGAGACCTTGCCCCCCCCGAGCTGCCAGTTCCGCCTTCAGACCATGCAGCGTCAGGTGCGGCGTCTGAGTGATCCGCTCGACAATGAAGGCACGATGCGGATCAAGCACGGGCTTGCGGTGACCGCCCATCTTGCCAGGCGCAACCGAGCCGGTCGCCCGCTGCCGCTGTGACCACTTCACAACCGACGAGACCGCAACACCAAACCGTTCCGCCACAGATCGGCAGCTCTCGCCCGCTAAAACCGACGCCACCACACGCTCGCGAAGATCCAGGGAAAGAGGTCGGGTCATGCGATGCTGGCCTCCAATCCAGTCAGCACCTTGAATCATAAACCGCCAAAACCGGAATCCCCTCCGATTCAGTTAAGCAATGAAATGCTCTAGGCGCCCGCCGCCACGTGCGGGCGACGCCGGCATCAACCGGCGGGCAGATGCACCGCGGGCAACAAGCGCGCCTGACGCAACGCGCCAGATCAGCCGGCCGGTGCAGAAGCAGGCGACGGCCAACTGGCGGATGACGATCTCGAAATGCGCGACAACCGCCTCAGTGGAAACCGTTAGCCGCGCGCAGCACGCCGGCCGCCTGCCCGGCGATGTCCGCGCAGGCGGATGGCCTTGGCCACGTCGACGCCGCCGCGGATCCCGCCCGCGATCAGCTTCACCGTTGGCCCGACGTACCGCCTGCACGCTGGCCGGGGTCGGAATCCCCCAATCGGCGAACGCCATCGCCACCGTCGGCGGCATCGCGGGCGCGCTGGCCCTCCACCACGGCCCAACTGGTGCCGCCGGCGCCGGCGACATCGATCACCGCCACGCCCGCCTCGACGAGCGCACAGGCCACCGAGGCGGAGAGGCCCGACCCCACTTCCTTGGCCACGATCGGCACGCCCACGCTGCGCGAGCGATCTGCGCCAGGACGCCGCGCCTGTCGCGGTCGCCCTCCGGCTGTACGGCTTCCTGCAGCGGATTGAGATGGACGATGAGTCCATCGGCATCCACCGCCCGGCGCGCCAGGTCCAGGCTGTCGGCCTCGCGCAGTTGCGCGGCGCCGATATTGGCCAGCAAGGGGAACGTCTGGGGCCAGGCGGCGCAGCGCGCGCGTCAGCCCCTGGGAGTTGCGGGATTGCAGGCTCACGCGCTGCGAACCGACGCACATGGCGATCCCCAAGGCTTGCGCTGTCTCGCTCAGATGCCGGTTGATGGCCTCGACGCGTGGCATGCCGCCGGTCATGGAGCTGATCAGCAGCGGCGCGCGCATGGTCTTGCCCAGTAGCGAGGCGCGCAGGTCGATCTGCGTCAGGTCCAACCCGGGCAATGCGCAGGTTCGAAACGGATGTAGTCCCAGCCGGCGGCGACCGTGGCCGGCGCCGTTCGCCGATCCAGCACGATGTCCACATGGTCGTCCTTGCGCTGGCTCAGGGCGGCGTCGCTCATGCTCGCTCCATCCGTCGCATCGGGCGACGGCGTTGCGTCGGATCGGACCGACGGCAGCGCGCGCACGCCGCCGCCCTCCCGCGCGTTCAGGCCGACGCACGCTGGCCCCCCCCCGCAGCGTCGCTGCGGTAGCGGCTGGTCGAGGTCTGGTAGTACTGCGCGCGGATGGCCGCCATGGTCTCGATCAACGGTCCCCACGGCGCGGGAAAGCGTTCTTCCGCCATCACCCGATGCAGCATGCGCGTATGGCCGGTCAGCTCGTCGTTGAGGAACTCCACCACAGGCATAGCCGGATAGCGCTGCAGCAGCAGGATTACCGCGTTGTCGGCCTCGCCGGCCGACCTGTCCTTGTCGCGTCCATGCAGATCGTTCTGCAGGCGCCCTATCGCGGAGATGAGCCGCAGGACCTGGCGAAACGCCGGACGCGCACGCAAGGTCGCCATGTCCAGCCCCCACAGCAACGACAGGCAACAGAATACGTTCGTGTAGGCGATTGAATTGATGCCGTTGTGCAGGTACTCGGCGTAGGACCAGCGTTCCGCCCCTGCCGCCTGCGCGTGTCCGGCGCGCAGCGCCGCGCAGTAGCACCGGGTATCGTCGAGAAGCTGAGCATAGTCGCGGCGATCGTAGGCGAGCGCGGCCAGCGAAGCGCGCAGCACAGCGCAGCCCTCGAATCCGGGGAGCGCGCAGGGCTCGCCCTGCCCCAGCGCCTGCTCCACCGCGGCGAGCTGTTCCGGCGCGATCAGGCCAAGGTCGTTGCAATCGTCGAGCCAGAACAGCAGCGCCAGTTCGCGATAGAACGCCACGATCAGCGTTTCGTCCTGCGGATCGCGGCCGATGCGGGCGCTGGTGTCGCGCAGGCTCGTGTGGATGCGCTGCAGGATGTACTGGCCGCCCCTGACCGCTTCCACGGCATGCTCGTCGGCGAACCCGGTCAGGGAATGCCCCCACTCCAGCACCTGCTGCAGCGCGCGTTCGGTCTGGATCATGGCGCCGCTCCTGCTCCCTCGGCCAGGACGCGCCGCCCCCAACGGAGCGCCAGCCACAACCCGGCGAGTTCGGCCACGCGCACGACCCGGGTGGGGCAATACAGTTCCTTGCCGATCCACAGCGGCGTCTGCGGCAATGCATGCGCATGGCGGGCGAGCATCCACTTCAGCGCATGCGCCACCGCCTGCGCGATGCGCCTGCGCGCTGTCGGCTCTTCGCTCCCGTCCATCACGTACAACGCGAACAGCGCATAGGCGGTTTCCTCGAATGTAGACGCGCGACCGGCGCCCCAGCCACCGTCGTCGCGCTGCGCCTGCAGCAGCGCCGCCAGCGCGCGGTCGTCGCGCCACTGGGGCTTGCCTTGCGCCAGCGCAGCGACCGCATGCGCGGTGGGATACAGCCACGAAACGTGCCATTTTTCGTTGTCCCATAAACCGTGCGCGTTGCGATTGGCCTCGACGTAGGCGCTGGTGCCGGTGGCGGGCTTTCCCAACAGTCGCAACGCATGCAGGGCGTGGATGTTGGTCGACACCGAGGCATTGCGCTCGTCGGGGAAGGTGACGAACAGCTCGCCGATTTCGAAATGGCGCAACGCATCGACCGCCGGGTCGCGGCCTGCAAGGCGCAGGACGCACAACGCAACGGCGGTGTCGTCCGCATCTGCCGCGAAGTGCAAGGCCGGGCCTAGACCGCGCACGCCCAGGCGAGCGTCGAGCTGCGCGACGATCACGCGCACCGCCTCGGCGAGCGCGGGATGCGCGAACAGTCCAGCCAGATGCAGGGTGTACAGCGACCAGCATAGCTCGAACACATTGATCGGCCAGACGTTGGGAACGACACCTTCGATGCCGCTGCGCGTCGCCCGCGATGCCGCCTGCAGATACGCGTCGGCACGCCCGACCTGCGGCGTGCTCCCCTGTGTCACGGCGTGCGCACGCCACGCGGCGGTGGCCGCCGGACTGATGCCGATGCTGCCGTCATCATCCGGGCATGCGGTGGTCGGCGACGTCCCCCAGGCTTCCCAAGAGTGCAGCAACGGATGGCCGCTCGGGAACGTCGCCACCGCCCTCAGCTTGACCAGGCACGCTTGCCGCAACGGCAAGAGCGCCGGGTGGCGCGGAAACGCCACGCCGCCCAGCAAGGATGCGGCCTCGCCGCACAATTGCGGCAGGATCAACTCCGCGCCGATCGGCGCGTCTTCCGGCACCGCATGCGCGTAGGGATCGGGCTGGCGCTCGAGGAACCGGATTGCAGCCTGGACTGCGTCGGCAGCGCCGGGAAGAGGATCGGCACGCTGCAATGCCAGCAACGCCGCCCACGTGGGCGCATGGCGGAACAGCGGGAAGTCCGCGCTTCCCCATCCGCCATCGGCCTGTTGCTGTGCGATAAGCCACGCGTATGCGTCCTGCCGACCAGCGGCGTTGCCGTGGAACTGCAGAGCTCGCGCCGTGTCGTAAACGGACGGACCGACGCTGCCGCCGTCGCTCATCTCGCTCAGCAGGTGGCGCAATTCGGAAAGGATCTGTTCGGACAGCGAGTTCACGCGGGATGTTCCTTCTGCAGACGGTTGACGAGAACCAGGATCGGGCAGACGCCGCGCACGTCACCGCAGGCCCGGCGCATGGGCAGCGCCGGACGGCCGCCCTGCTCCGGCGTGGCGACGCGCCCCGATGTCGGTCCGCCGCATAGGCTTGCGCGCAGCGCGCCACGGCGTGCTGGGCAACCGCTGCGATCGGCGCCGCGGACTCGGACACAGTGCAGCATGCAGCCGCCGGCCGATCGCAGCGGCACAGGCGCGACTCCATGCGGACGGGCGCGCTCACGCGCATGGCGCGTGCTTGAACAGATACGCGTTGGCCCGCTGCAGCATCTGCGCCAACCGTTCCGCACGCGGCCCCAACGGGGCGATGGCCTCCCCGGCGTCGCGCAACAAATCCAGCGCGAAGTGTCGAGCTGCCTGCAGCCCCATGATCGACGCGCAGGTCGGCTTCTGCGCCGCCGCGTCCTTGCCGGGGGTCTTGCCCAGCGTCGCGGTATCTGCTGTCGCGTCGAGAATGTCGTCGACCACCTGCAACGCCAGGCCGAAACAGGCGGTGTAGCGATCGAGCGCACAGTACAGCGCAGCGTGCGCGGCATCCTCCGCGATGGCGCATAGCGCGCCCATGCGAACGGACGCGCGCACTAGCGCTCCGCTCTTCATCCGGTGCATCGCCACGATCCTGTCCAGCTCGACGTGCTTTCCGACCAGCGACAGATCCATGGCCTGGCCGCCTGCGGCACCCTCGGCGGACACCGCCTGCGCCAGTTCGCGTACGAGCGCGATACGGTTGTCGCCCGGCGCATCCAGGCTCGCCAGGGTCAGGAAGGCGTGCGCCTGCAGCGCATCGCCGACCAGGATCGCAGTGGCTTCGCCGAACTTGACGTGCACGGTCGGAAGGTCGCGGCGAAGCACGTCGTCGTCCATCGCGGGCAGGTCGTCGTGGACCAGGGTACAGGCGTGCATCATTTCGATGGCGGCGCCGACGTCGTCGAGCATGTGCACCGGCGTATCGGCCAGTGCGCCGGCAGCCAGACAGAGCAAGGCCCGGGTGCGCTTCCCGCCATGCAAGGTGGCGTAGCGCATCGCCGCCATCAGCTCGGTCTCACCGTCGTGTTCGGCGCAGAGAAGACGCGCCATCGCCTGTTCGACCCGCTTTGCGCCGTCCTGCATCCAGATCTCCGGCAGCAGCCTGCCGGGTGCATGCGCGCCCAATCCGCCGAGCGCGGAAACGCCAGTTCGGTCGTCGTGTAGCGTGGAACCAGTCTGCATGTTGTTCATCTCCTTGGTACCTGAAACGGCCACGGCGAGCCCCGAGCCGCCGCGGTGTTGCCGGCGTCGCACCGAGTGCAGCAATGCCGCGCGTCGCCGGCGCCGCTGCCTCGCCACACGGGGCATGCGATCCCAGCTCATGAGAATCCGATGCGGATTGTCATGGACGGATGTGCGGTCGGGTAATAGCGCCGGCCTTTTTCGACGCCGCTCAGCAACCGCGGCCGCACCCCGGCCTTGTGCATGGTCAGCGCCAAGGCGATGCAGCACTGCACCAGTTCCAGCCATACCAAGTGATAGCCGATGCAGACGTGTGGGCCGGTACCGAACTGCAGCATGTCCACCGGACGGATCGGCTCCGTGCGTTGCAGCCACCGCGCCAGGCGGAACTGATCAGGCGCCTCGTGCAGCAGCGCCGATGTCGAGAAATGCAGCAGCGGGATGCACAGATGGGTGCCCGCGGGAATGCGCCGTTGGCCGAGTTGCAATTCCTGCAGCGCGCGACGCGGCAGGAGCGTGGTCGCCGGATGCACGCGCAGCGTCTCGCGGAACAGCGCCTCGGCGACCGGACACTGCGCCAGGTCCGCGTGCCGGGTCGGCACCGCGCCCACGCGTTTCGCCTCCTCGACCAGGGCATCCCACAGCACAGGCTGCCGCGCCAACTCGATCACCATCCAGGCCATCGTCGAGGCGGTGGTGTCGTGACCGCCAAGCAGCAGCAAGCGGATATTGGCGACCAGCACGTCATCGGAGAGCGCATCGTCGCTGCGATCGAAGGCGCTCACCATGTCGTTGATCAACCCGGTGCGCGCGGTATCCGCGCGGGCGTCGCGGACGAACTGGCGCAGCTGCGCGTCGATCCAGTCGCGGGCGGCGCGGCCGCGCCGCAAGGGCAGTCCGGGCAGGTCGACCCGGGGCGCGACGATCAACTGCAGCAGTTGCCGGTACTTGCGATGCCATCCCGGCAGGTCCTGCGCGGGGATTCCCATGAGTCTGAAGATGAGCCTGAGTGACAGGTCGCTGGTTTCGCGCAGGATGGTTACGTCGCCGCGGTCGCGCCACGCCTGCACCCGCGCCCGGATGACGGGCGCGAATAGGTCGCCGATGCCGGCCTCGGTCAGCCCCTTGGGCAGGAACGCCGCTTTGATCGCATCGCGCGCCTGCCGGTGCGCGCCGCCGTCCTGGGCGACCAACGTTCCGCCAAGCAATTCGGGCGCGATCTCTTCGATCAGCGCCGAGGACACGTCCTTGTGCCGGAGCAATGCGAACGCATCCGGATCCACGCAGGTCATCTGGTGTCCGGCAGGGCCGAAATCCAGCCAGAAGCAGCTGCCCAGCGTCCGTTCCGCGCGCAGCAGCAGGCGCGGCAAGTCGCAGACGATGGCGGGAAGATGCCCGACCAAGGGGAAAGCGCCCGGCACGACCGGGATATCGTACCGCAGCCGGTGCCGACGGTCCAGCGGGTTGAGCAGCATGTCCATCAGCAGCGCGGCGCCGCTTCGGCGGCAGGTACCACCACTCTGCCGCCCACGGCCACCTTGCCTTCAAACCGCCCCATCGTGTCCTCCTGGATTGCGTTGGTCTTTCGCGGCATGCCGCTCGGCCTCCGCCGGAGAAGGCGCAGGGTCGGCGCAGGGTCGCTGGTCATCGCCAGCGTCGCTTTCGATGACCCGAATGGCGGCGACCGGGCACTGGCTGGCCGCGCGCCGCACGGCGGCGTGCAGCGCCTGCGGGACCGTCGCTACGCACACTTCGGCCACGCCGTCCGGGTCGCGCTGGCGAAAGGTGCCCGGCAGCGTCAGCACGCACTGCCCGGTGGTTCCGCACAGATCCTGGTCGACCACGACGCGCATCTCAGCCCCCCCGCGCTTGCAGCCGCACCGACAGCGCGCGGAACGTCCTAAGGAACGCGGACGGCTCCCGGGTCGGCTGCTCGGCCAATGCCAGTGTGGGGAAGCGCGCCTGGATCCGCGGCAGGCTCTCGGCCAACTGCACCCGGGCCAGTTGCGCACCGAGGCAGAAGTGGATGCCGTGGCCGAAGCTCAGCATGATCTTCCCGTCGGTCGACATGCCAGGACTGGTGCCGTAGAACCGCGCGGGATCGAAGCGGTCGGGATCGGCGAAGGCGTCCGGGTCGCGATTGCCGGCCGCGACCAGCACGCGCACGTCCGCGTTCTTCGGGATCACCGCGCCGCCCAGTTCGATGTCGCGCTGGGCGATACGCGGAATGGAGCTGAACATAACGGGCGCGTCGCAGCGCAGGACTTCTTCGACGAATGCTTTCACCCCCACGGCGTCTCCCTGCAGCCAGTGCCGCTGTTTGGGATACGCCAGCATCGCCAGGACCGCATGGTCGATGGCCGCAGCAGTGGTGGCGAAGCCGCCCAGCAGCATGCCCCACAACATGCTGATCAACTCCGCATCCGATAGCGTGTCGGCATCGGCGTCTTGTGCGCCGACCAGCATCGACACGATGTCGTGGCGGGGATCGGCGCGCTTGCGCGGTATGAGGTCGCCGAAGTAGGCCAGCACCCTGGCGCTGGCCGCGTCCGCCGCGGCGAGCTGGGGATCGCTGGCGTGCGGGCGCAGGCCTTCCAGAATGGCGCCGATGCCGGCGGCGAGCCCGAACATGTCGTCCGGGGGCATGCCGAACAGTTCAGCGGAGACCAACACGGGCAAGGCCAGCGCGAATTCCCGATGCAGGTCCACCGCCTCCCCGCGCTCCAGCGCGGGCGCCATGCCGTCCAGGCGCGCAGCGACGATGCGTGCGATGCTCGGCCGCAGGTTGTCGATCTGGCGCATGGTGAAATCGCGCGAGATCAGCCGGCGCAGACGCGTATGCGTCGGTGGATCCTTCATCGCTAGCGTGGACGCCAGCAGATTGAGCGATAGGCTGGTCGCCACACGCGGGAAATAGCGCGCCAGTTCGCCCGGCGCCGGCGCCCGAAACGCATCGCCCGTGGCCTTGAACGCCCAATAGATGTCGGCGTGGCGGCTCAACAGAAAGAGCCCCGACGCCGCGCGATGCACCGGATCGTGCTCGCGCAACCACCGCATGAACGGATACGGGTCGTGGGTGCACGCCGCCGACGCTAGTTCGGCGAAGGCGTCCCGGCATGCTGCCGTGGTTTCTTGCATGTCCATCTTGGCTACCTGTTGGCTACCTGATCTAACCGGCGCGCGAGGCGCGCCGGCAAATTGCGGAGAAGATCGCGATCCCCGGCAGCGTCCGCGCATCACCAGAACACCGGGAACTCCTCGAACCCGCCAGTGATGATCTCCTTGCGCAACTTCAGTTCTTCCGGCGCCACGGCCAGGCGCAGCGCGGGAAAGCGCTGGAAGATCGAACCGAACACCACCTTGAGTTCCAGCCTGGCCAGCGCCACGCCAATGCAGTAGTGCGGCCCGAAGGAGAACGCCATGTGCGGCTTTCCGTCGCGCCCGACGTCGAAGATTTCCGGTTCGTCGAAATGGCGCGGATCGAACGACGTCGCCGGCAGGCCGACCAACACCTTGCTCTCCGCGGGAATATGAACGCCCGCGATGGTCACGTCGGTCCTCGGATAGCGCATGATGCCGTCCCACCCCGCGCCCGGCGGGTACATGCGCAGGATTTCCTCCACCGCCTTGTCCACCAGGGATGGATCGCCGACCAGGCGTTCGCGCTGCTGCGGGTGGCGGAGCATGGCCAGCAGGCCGAATTCGATCTGCGCGACGGTGCTCTCGTGCCCGGCCACCAGCATGCCCGCCGCCAGGCCCATCGCCTCTTCCTCGGTCGCCTTGCCCAGGTCGACCGCCGCAAGCAGATCCGTCAGCAGGTTGTCGCCCGGATCCTGGCGCTTGTCCCGCATCTTGCCGCGAATGTAGGCGCGCAGCTCTTCCCAGGCCAGGCGCGACGCGGTGCGCGGGCCGCTTTCATGCTGGTGCGTCATCACCTCGTCGGACAGCTCGGCGAAAAAGGCGTGATCCTCGTAGAGCACACCCATCAGCGCGCTGATGACCATAGCCGGAAGCGGAAAGGAGAGATGGCGCCGCAGGTCAGCGGGCTGGGGCTGGGCCGCCAGCGTCTCGAACAACTGCGCGGCGATCGCCTCTACCCGCTGCGCGAGCAGCTTCACCCTGTGGTCGCTGAACGCCGGCGCCACGATCGTGCGTAACCGGGCATGTTCGGCCCCCTCGTGCGAGACCAGCCACCCCGGCGAACCGAGAATCACCGAATCCGGGGTGAATGCCGCCGGCGGCATTCCCGCAGGCCGGAACGCCGTGTCGGACAACACCGCCTTGGCTTCGTCGTAGCCCGTCACCCACCAGCCTTCGTGCCCGGACGGGAAGCGCACGCGGTGGATCGGACCGTTGGCGCGTAGCGCCAACATCTCGGGCGAGGGCTCGATGTGATCGACGCGCCACATCGGTAGCGTCGGCAAGGGGTGTTCGGACATGGTGGCACTTCACTCTCTAAGCGATGGAAGGGCGGAAGGTGACCGGCAGGCGCTGCGGGCAGCGAATGACGTAAGATGGCACGTCGACGACCTCCTCCGCGGCGACGGTCAGCGGCAGATCCCCCAGCCGCACGAACAACCCGGGGAAGGCGCATCGCAATTCCAGGTGCACCAGCGCAGCACCCAGGCAGAAATGCCCCCCCCGGGCCGACAGGCGCGGGTTGTCCCGCCGGGTGACATCGAACCTGTCCGCATCGCCAAAGATCGACTGACCGCAGGGATTGGTGAAGGAGGCTCGACCGCACCCGCCACCGACGTGTCCGCCAACATAGCCTCCGGCCCAGTTCGACACCGCCGACGGCAAGCTTGACTCCTGGCTCAAGGTCTGCCGCTTCTCGCGACGAGCGCAATTGTTGTGGCTCCCAAAAAGAAGAACTCTAGATCGCATCCAACATTCCCCTTTCCTGCATTTTCTCGGTCCGCAATCGAACGCCAAGTCATTGCCACAGCAAACCGTCGGAACGAACCAGACGCGAACAGCGACGCGCGCCGTGTCCGCCCCGAAGACCATCGCACTGCAATTGGTGATGATGCCGCGAACAGAGCAAATCGCGTGCCGAACTGAATTCGCAGGCTCAACAGGCACTTCGTAGCGGCGCGTAGTGTCAGGTTGTCGGCATTGAGTCTCAATGCCGACAACCGGCGCGGCAAGTGCCCGACAAAGGCCTGCTCTCGCGCTGAATGTGCGGGGCAGCCCTTGCGCGATATTTAAGCATTCGAATTGGCTGCAGCAGGTGTGGTTCGCCGGAAGCCACTCCGATGTCGGCGGTAGCTATCCGGAAAACGAAGCCCGCCTCTCCCTCGCTGGGTTGAATGGCGCATGCGGCCGAGACCTTCCCGACGGCAAGACGCCCGACGGCTCCGGCATCAAGGTAGACGATAGAGTCCTGAAGCTGAATCCGGATCCGCTTGGTCCGTAGCACGACGAGCGCGAACCCGGGTCACTTGCGGGGGCAAGTCAAGTGGACCGAAGGGTTACGTCAAGTGCAGAGCTAGGCAGTCCTTCATCCGGCGGTGCTTGAGCGCTTCGCCGCGCTAAGGCTGGCTTCGAGATTAAGTCTCAGCCGCGACTAAGCTCTGTCGTCGCTTCGAAGCGCCTCACCATCAGCAGCGTTGCTTGCTAAGCGAGTTCGCCGACCTGACCGGTGGATTGGCGTTGCTCTGCTTCTATAGCCGGCGATCTGCTGCCCGTAGTGGCGGGTGCTCGAGGCATCCGGAGCCACGTCGCTCTTCCAATCGACGACCGCGTCGATGCCGCCGGCGTCAGGAGGAGCCAAGCAAAGGATTCTAGCGCTCGCCCAGCCCCCTCGGTGCAAGACAATTGGTCCCTATACGCGCAATAAGGGGAACCGCGCTGTGACAGTCTCTCTTGACGGCGAAATTCGAGACGGACGGCGGTACATGCAGGTGCGAGTCTACTTTAAGATATCGACGCCCTGCCAGATTGTTTATCACACGAATTTTCTCCGTTTCATAGAGCGCGGCAGAACGAATTACTTGCGCCCGCTCGGCACCAATCAGCAAGGGCGGCTCGAGGAAACGCGGAACGATGCGCCGGGCTTCGCCTTCGTTGTCCGTTCGACGACAATCGATTCTCTAAAACCGGCGTTCTTGGACGGCCTTCATGACATTGTCACGGTCCCGCAAGAGGTGAGAGGCACTTCGGTTGGCTTGCCGCAGGAGTGCAGGCGCGGGGACGATCTCTTGGTCTCGGCGCGGGGACGGGTCTCGTTTATCTCAGGCGGAAAAGCGCAGCGCATCCCAAGGTCTGAGGCTTGCTATGGAAGAGCACAGATAAATCTGCCTTTCGATCACGCCTTAATCGCCCCGATGAAATCAATGCATTGGCCTTCTGCTGCGACATCGTCAAGTCAGAGTTCGCCGGAGCGACACGTTGCTCAAGGTTCACAATCCAACTGGGTGACTGTTCTCGTCGTGGCGCTCTTATACGCGACGATCATTGCCATTGCGGCCTCATTCACCGCTGCCAAGCTCTTGGAAGGAAATTCCTCCATCTGCCGCAGAGCTGGCTCCCGACGCCGCGCTGGCCGACGCATCCGCGCCTTCACAGAAGGCGTCAATCACCACCGGCCTGCAGTCCCAACTCACTGCATCCTTTGCGTCGTGATTGTCGACAAATGTTGCCCGTTGGGATTCCTGTAACGATCGGCGAGGCTTTGTAACAATGAAGCCATCTGGTTCGGATCTGATCGAACAGTAAATTCTCCAAAGTTAGGGTCGAAAAGCGTGGTCGTTCCATTGGAGGCCGACGTCGCCACTGTGTGTGCGCCGCCTTCGGCGAAATACAAGCTGAGCAAATGGTTCGATCGGTCTTTGTTGATTTCGTTCACCATGCGCTCGACGTTCGAAGACTTGCCGAATGCGAATCTCTTCTCCTCTCCAGCCGGTTCCAAGCCAGCTTCCTCCAAAATGGCATTCTGTGCCCGAAGGTCGGCGTGAGAAGAGTCTGCTCCCCTGCTTCGCAACTGATCCTTGAGATTTTGATATTGCTGCTGCCGTTCAGCCGCTGAGGCGTGCGTTTGCGACCCAGGTGTGAGCGCACGCATTCGGGTTGGTGGGCTGTTGTTAAGATTGCGGAACCACTCCGCAGTCAGCCCAACGCAGATGCCGTCCACATTCGCATCACGCAGATCGGCCGTTCTGTAATCAAACAAGGAGGTGGCCGGACTCTCTGGAGCGGATGTACTGGGGTCGGAGGCACTGGAAGTTCGAACGTCGTTTTCATCCGAGGTATGTGGCTTGCTGCAGCAGGCCCCCCTCTTGTCGGGCAACTCCCCCGGTTGTGAGTTCCACTGAGGCGAGAGATGTGCTAGTGTTTCCGTAAAGCTGCCGCTATCCACCGACTGACTCAGTTCGTCAGCTTGGCTAGTGCGTGTCGATGAGCTACTGATTCGATCGTACATGACGATTCACCTTTCTGTGCTGCGCTAGTTTCCACGGATCGATTCGGGATGCTTAGGCCCTGCTGCGAGGATACCCAGCCAAGCTGACGGGCAGCTGTTGTCCAGCTTAGAATCGTTCCTTTGGCGAAGTTCTGACAATGTCTGATACGGTGCGGCGTAGCGCTGTGTTAGATCCTCCCGCGCATATCCGGTAGGTGGCCTTGAGCAGCGCTATCGTGGGGACGGACAATTCCTCCGCAACGCTGTTTGCCAGGATAGTAGCGGTGAGGCTGGCGCCGAATTCCTGAGTGCGCTCACCGGAATCATTCGCGGCGGTGAGCGGGCAATACCGCCAACGCTTCAACTACCGACCTTTAACCGATCGGGTTCGGCTGTCCGTCAGTGAGGGCCTCACAGTGAGCTGCGAAGCGGGCGACCATCGGTATTCCCTGTTTCGTGACGGCCTGGCGCTGCTCGGCAATCTGTTCCGCGATCGCCTCCGCGAGGTTGTTATCTGGTCGCCAAACGACGTGCTATCTTTGCGCTGGGCGGCGTCATTCCAGGACGACATTGAAGGAAGGAACGGTCGTCGGAAAGCAAGAAGGTGGGGCAAGTGGGATTGCCGCAGCCGCAGGGCCTGATTTCTCCGGAGGACAGCAGCGCAATCGGCGGCGAAGCTGATCCAATTCACGGCCGTCAGCTCCAGAGCGCTGCGGATGCTCGCATCGCGGATGTGGCGTAACGAGGGAAGTCGGTGGATTTCGACACCTTCTCGCGTTGCGAGATATGCCTGTGCTGAGCACTCTGATAGTGTCGTCGATGGCCTGTTGGAACGCGTGGAGATTGCTCTCCTGCTGAAATGGCGTCCGAAGCGCTGGGCCATCGAATGCCCGGGCGAACATTGCAACGGCCTGCCCCTCATCAACGTCCTGAAACGTATCGACGAAATTGCGCAGGTCGACTTCACTGTCGGGGAACGGAACTCTGTCGACGAGGCGCCGCAGCAGAAATTCGGCCCGAAGCCGGAGATGCTCCTCGAACCCGCGCCGGACCAGATCACCACGGTAGGGACGCCCCGTTTCACGGCGGCCGATCGAACCTGGTCGCGACGTTGGGCCGAGACACTGCCGCGGCATACGAACTTGAAGGCGTCAGGTTTGCCGATCACCGCGTTCCCCGCCGCGGCCAGATCCCTTCTCCGTCTTCGCTTGCCACGATTGACGCATTGAATGACGGTGCGCTCGTCCAGCTCGTCGTCGATCGGACGTGTGCCGATGACGAGACGCCCGTCTTCCAAGAGGAGCGATCACAACAAAATTATTGCTGCGACGACGCTCGACCCTGCCTCGCCACCACGTCGGTACCCGAGGCAAGCCATGGATTTTCAAATCCGCGCCTCGTCAATCTGGTCCGACTGCTGGCGCGACAGGCCGCACGGGACTTCGTTCGAGCCGAAACAGATAGGGGGATACGAGACTGCCTTGCGATGTAAGGAGTCGCCTCCTGAAGGTCGCGCCTGCGCCCGCTACTCATCAGACAATCAGCGAGACGCTTCAATCGAGGATCAGTTGCGGCTCTGCACGCCGAGAAACAAGGCTGGACAGTCGTCGACAGCTATACCGATCGCGCAATCTCCGGTGCGTTGTCAATCGGCGTTCGACTGGGACCCCCTATCGGCATCCAAAAGGGACCCCTTTGATCGGCGTGCTCTGCTGGTAGCGCTCGGGTCGTCGGAGCTGGTCGGGGTTGCGGAGACGGCGCGAGCGCGGGTTGTTTGAACATCGTCGCGGCTTTTGAATCGCCAGCTGTCGTTGCCGGTCTCGACGATGTCGCAGTGATGGGTCAATCGGTCGAGTAGCGCGGTGGTCATTTTGGCATCACCGAACACACTGGGCCATTCGCCGAACGCAAGATTGGTGGTGACAATGATGGAGGTGCGCTCGTAGAGCCGGCTGATGAGATGGAACAGGAGCTGACCGCCGGATTGCGCGAACGGCAGATAGCCCAGCTCGTCGAGAACGATGAAGTCCATGCGGGTCAGATGCTCGGCGAGCCGTCCCTGCCGACCGTTGCGGGTCTCGGTCTCGAGCCGGTTGACGAGGTCGACGACGTTGTAGAAGCGTCCTCTGGCGCCATCGCGGATGCAACTTCTGGCGATGGCAATCGCCAGGTGGGTTTTGCCTGTACCGGTGCCGCCAACCAGCACGACGTTGCGTTGTTGGGCGATGAAGCCGCCGCCAGCGAGATCATTGACGAGAGTCTGATTGATCGGCGTGCCGTCGAACTGGAAGTCGGCGATGTCCTTGGCGAGCGGCAGCTTTGCAATGGTGAGCTGGTATTTGATCGACCTGGCTTGCTTCTCGTTGATCTCGGCGTTGAGCAGGTCGCCGACAATGCGTTGAGGCTCGTGCTGGCGCTTGACGGCAGTTGCCATGATCTCGTCGAAGGCAGCCTTCATGCCGTAGAGCTTAAGTTCGCCCATGAGGTCGAAGATTTGGGTTCGTTCCATCAGATGGTCCTCCGGAGGTTGTCGTAGCGGGCACAATCGGCGATCGGTGCATGACGGAGCGTCAGTGCGGCCGGCGTCATGATGTTGGCCGGTGGGGCGGGTTCACGTTGACGGGCCAGGATATTGAGAACGACATCGGCGGAATGGACGCTGTGACTGAGCGCTTCGGCACAAGCCGCTTCCACCGCGGACAGACCGTCAGTCAGCACCGCGGTGAGGATGTCGACCATCTGCCGATTGCCATCGTCGGTGCTGGCCAGCTTGCGCCGGATCCGCTCGATCGCGGCCGGCAGCACCCAGTCTTTGAAGGGAGCACCGTTGCGCAAGGCGCCGGGTTTGCGGGCGAGCACCGGCACATAATGCCAGGGGTCGTAGACGGTATCGCCGCGGCCAAAGGATCGCGGGTGCTCGGCAACGATACGTCCATCCTGACGGATCACGATGCGATCGGCATAGGCTTGAACCTCGACCGGTCGTCCGACTGCACTGGCTGCGACCGAGTACTTGTTGTTGTCGAAGCGCACCAGGCAGGTCTTCGAGACCGATGCTGTCACCGCATGGAAGCCGTCGAAGCGGCCGGCATAGGGAACGAGTTTGGGGCGTTCGGCTTCGAACACGTCCCAGATCGTCTGATCGACCAGCTCCGGATGGCGATGAGCCTTGGCGTAGGCGATGCACTTGTCGAGCAGCCAGGCGTTTAACTCGTCGAGGTTTTTGAACCGCAGCCGCGGCGTGAAGAAGCGCTCCCGGACCAGCCCGACCTGGTTCTCGACCTGCCCCTTCTCCCAGCCCGACGCTGGCGTACAGGCGACCGGATCGACCAGATAGTGGCTGCACATCTGCAGGAAGCGGCGATTGTAGAGACGGCCTTTACCGACAAAGATCGTCTCCACCGCGGTCTTCATGTTGTCGTAGATGCCGCGGGTGCAGGTGCCTTTGAACAGGGCGAATGCCCGGTCGTGGGCGTCGAACACCATCTCCTGCGTCTCCCGCGGATAGGCCCGCACGAACAGCATGCGACTGTGACAGAGCCGAACATGAGCAGCCTTCACCATCACCGTGGTGCCGCTCAGCAGGACCACCTCGTGGCTCCAGTCGAACTGGTAGGCTTCGCCTGGTGCAAAGCTCAGCGGCACATAAGCCGACGCTGTCGAGGTGCCGCGTTCCTTGGTCCACCGTCGGGCGTATCGACGAACCGCATCATAGCCGCCGGCATAACCCAGGCCGCGGAGTTCCTCGAATAGCCGGATCAGCGTCAGCCGTTCCCGCGCCGCCTTGCTCTCATTCCCTGCCAGCAACCGATCAAGCTCGGCACTCCAGGCACCCATCTTCGGGAGCGGCTGCGTCTCGCGCTCGTACCGGAACTCCGTCGCTTGAGAACGAATGACCTTGCGAACCACCTTCCGCGATACGCCAAGTTCTCGGCAGATCGCCTTGATCGGACGACCATCAACAAAGTAGGCGCGACGGATCTTACCAATCGTCTCCACCACCAGCATCCCAACCTCGGCTTCCATGACTCGATGGAAGCCACTGTGGACCCTTATCCCGGGGTCCCGATTGGATGCCGATCACCCCGAAACGGGGTCCTTATTCCATGCCGAAACACACTCTAGGCAAATCGGCGCCACCGGTCGGAAGTATTCGCGGCGCTTGATGTCGTTGAGACGATCCTTCATTGCCGGCGAGGTCGCGGCCGCAAGAATGCTTCTGCCGCCCAACGCCCGCGGCCCAAGCTCCGCGCACCCGGAAAGGAAGATCACCGGCTCGTTGTCGGCGAGAATGGCCGCAAGATCGCGCAAACTGCACGGCGCGGCCTCCCATTCTGGCGGAACCTCGCTGGCTTGCAGGGCAGGACCACTGTAGACTGACCACTCCAGTGGCACGAACCCATCTTGCGCCGCCAGCGCACTGCAAGCTGCACCGATTGCCGAGCCGCTGTCATTCGGAAATGGCGGCACCCAGACGTCATCGAACAGTCCCGTCGCGCGAAGCGCACTATTCCACTTGATGTTAAGACCGCAGCCGCCGGCTATACATAGATTCCGCGCTCCCGGAAGCGACGAATGCCGCAGCAACACCATTGCGATTTCCCGGATAAGGAGACGTTCCAGGAACACATGAAACGACGCAAGGACGTCCTCCGCTCGCTCGGCCATGAGGCGCAGTCTGCTCGCCTCGAAAAAGTCGTGCATAGCTGCGAGTGACGCTTCGGCATTGTTGATGTCCGCGCGATAGCGACGAGCCTGCTGCGTGTCCGCCGCGAAGCGCCTGTCGTAGAGCTCCTGAAACACCGCCACAATGCTTTCGTTGGCAGAACCAAGCGCGACGTAGGCCATCAATTTGCCGGCGATGCCCAAGTCCGAATTGGTGCGATTCGGCCAACTGTAAGGCCCGAAGTGAAGGCCGGCGACAGCATAGGCGTGGCCAATCATCGGAAACAGGCATCCAACGAGCCGCCCCCCCTGTGGTTCAACATAGTAAAGACGTGGAGAGATCCAGCCGTCCCATACCAGACAGAACGCGGGTCTACCCGAGACGGCAAAGGGGCTGGTGCTATATGCTGAGGCAACGTGGCCGGTGACGTGCGGGTAACTCTTGTAGGGAAACACCTTGCTGGCAAGGATCAAGCCAAAACCGTCGACACAATCAAGAAGGCCCTCAGCACGGCGCTCGACATATGGCGCCCCTTTCAGCGCGATCGGCACGGCCCCACTGAGGACCAGGAATTGCGACTCGCGCTCGCCATCCCCGCCGTCGATGACGAACTGATCAATATCACGCGGATCCAGGCCATGCTCCGCCAATGCAAGTACAACTGCATCGAGATTATCGATGGATTGATAGCGAGGATTATTGCCGCGCTTCTCTTGCTCGGTGCAAAAGACAAGCCGCCCATCCTCGACGACAGCAATTGCCCCGTCATGTGTCAACTTGATGCCGCAGATGCGCATACGCCCCTCGGCCCAACGACCGCAATTTGATTGTTTCGACGAGCTATTCGACTTCCGGAACAGAACGAGCAGGCAATCTTGGTCGACCGAACCAGTCTGGCAGTGCTGACGCTCGATTCGGATAAACTCTCATTCAAGAGAGCAATCGCCGTCTCAGCAGCATGGCCCCAGCGTCGACAAGCATCACGCGCGAATCCGAAGACCAGAGCGCCATTTGGCGCAAGCATGCTCACCATGACCGCCTCTCCGTTCTTTGCCGTGCGCGCTTAATCCTGCGGCATGACATCCTGCACGGTAATTCGCTGGCAGTGGGGTCCCAGCATTTCCGTGAATGCGAAGGCTGCACCTCCGACTTCAAGGGCACGCGTAACATCCCCATTGGAACGCGACATCCGAAACATTTGCGCGTAACGCTCCTGTTCCAACGGGTTACTGTCGAGGCGCCACTGATCACCAACAGCAAGATCACGCTCGAACAGATGATAGTTCTTGTCCAGTCTCATGGGTTGATTAACCTGTTGTTATTGGCTCGATCAATCGCCACCGCACATATTGTCAGTCGCCGGCTCGCCCGAGGAACCGCGCGACCTCCGCTTGCGAATTGCTTCAACAATTTCTGCAGTAGCTGCAGCGCTCGATCCAGTGTTAGTAGCCGGGATAGTGGCCTTCTTGTCCCCTGCGCTCGGCACATTGACGAGCTTGCGCGACAGCCAATCGCTATTGCTCAATGTACAAAGCGCATAAGCCTTCAAAGGAAGTAGGATAAATATATTGATAGGCGTATGGAGCGAGAAGCCGATAAAGCGCAATTCGCGGGCACGAAACGCCGCGACACTGCACCGGATTATTGTCATTGCAGCAATTGTCAATCCCGTCCACCAGGGCACCGAACCGCCGATTGCGAGCTGTGCAAGCGCAGCCAGTGATGACAATACGAGGAGTAAAGGGCCGAGATTTTGTCCGACAACGTCTAGCGTGAGATAGCCATCGAGTTCGGGCAGCAGGCGCAATGCAAGAAACGTGTCCCTAAAGGTACTCCGTGCCCAACGGAGTTGCTGACGCAAATACGGCCCAAGGCTGTCGGGTACGACTGTTGCCGCGATGGCATCCGGGACATACTCGGTTCGAAATCCCGCTTTGAGCATGAGGATAGTTAGGTGGCGATCCTCGCCAAAATCGCTCGGCTTTCCGCGAAAGAATTGCGTTTCGTATTGATCAAGCAGCAAAGCGAGGGCGGAGCGACGATACATCGCGCAGGGGCCGCAGCAGCACATGACTGCACCGAAGCGAGCCTGTGCCGCGCGCTCTTCGTTGCACGCTAGCCAGTATTCCATATCGATTAGCTTGGTTAGCCAGGTTTGGCTGCGGTTGCTCGCTATCAACTGGCCCATGGCGGCGCCGACTTCCGGCTCCTGCATCTTCAATGCAAGCTTCTTGACCACGTCAGCGGCTAGTATCGTATCCGAGTCGACGTTGAGCACCAGGTTCCCGGACGAGCTACGTATAGCGGCGATCTGCGCCTTGCGCTTTCCAACGTTCTTGGCCAGCAGGATGATGCTGAATCTCGGATCGTTCGCATAGAGGTCGTGTACAGGCCCCACGACATCGCGATTTGCAGATCCGTCGTCGACCACATAGACCTGCAGTCTTCCACCGTAGTCTTGACCTGCAATCGACTCGAGACATTTGGAGAGCGTGTTCGGGTCCTCGTTGAAGCAAGGCACGATGACGTCCACGCTGGGCAGAGCTACCTCGGATTGGCCCAGATCGGTCTGCAGCGACGAGGTATTCGCCGGCTGAGCATAGAGCGCTTGCGCGCTCTTGTAGACAGTTGAGAGCAGCGCATAAGACGAAACGGCGACAGCGCTGGTTGTAGCGAGCAGGTCCATTTTGGGGCCAGTTTTGTTTAGTGAAGTTGAGGAAGCGGACGGATTGCAAACCCGCGCTGTTGCAGAACCGGTATCAGATGTGACAGCGCCATCACCGTCTGATCACGCAGAGTGGCATCGCTGCAGAGTCTTTCCTCACCAGGAGGATACCCGTCGTGCAGAAGTACAATTGCGCCTGGACGAACGGCCGCCAGCACTGAATTCACAATCCTATCGACGCCTGGGCGCGACCAATCTCTCGGATCGACCGACCAGTGCAGAGCTGTGAGGCCAGCGCTCGCTGTCGTAGCGAGGACCGCTTGGGTCCATAAGCCGTAGGGTGCTCGCATGTGCCTGGGCGAAGCCTGCGGGCATGCCGAACGGATCGCCTTGCTCGTCGTTAGCACTTCATCGTGAACCACCGCTGGTTCACATCTGGAGAGATCCGGATGCGTCATCGTGTGGTTTGCAACCTCGTGTCCTTGCGCAATCATTCGTCGAATGAGTTCAGGCTGATCGGTCACGTACGTGCCGATAACGAAGAACGTCGCCGGCACCCGATGTTGCGTCAGCACATCGAGCACGTCGGGCGTGCAAAATGGATTTGGCCCATCATCAAAGGTCAAATAGACACAGCGACTTGCGCTGACGTCGGCGTAGTCGCGACGCACCGCAGACAGGGGGACGAGCCCTTTCACAGCTCAGGCCCGTTCCGGTCGATGATCGTCCCGGCCGGCCACTCGCTGATCGGGCGTCCGAGCGGGAACACCACCACGAGAACGTCCTCGATCCGGACCGGCAGCAAATTGGGATACACATCTGCGTGGGTGGACCGGACGCGAATGCCGGACATGAGGGTTGCCAGCCCCTGCCTTCCAATCAGTCTGGTAAGGTGCCTCTCAAGCGCGGGCCGAACCGTACCAAAGCCGAACGGAACCCCGAGCTCCTGCAGCGCAGGATACATCACGCGCATTGAGTGGCTGATTCCAAGCCCCTCGAGATCCGGACGCACCGCATATAGTCCCAGTTCGGCCACGAGTAGATCGCCCCCGTCAATCTTGATGAAGCGGCGTAGGGCGCCGATGTGAGCAGCTACGCCGTGCGCGTCGTAACCAATTACGCGGACCTCCGGCCTTGCACCGGCCCAACTTCGACTCCCCTCAAATGGCTGCGCATTAAAAGCACCGGTCGGCCCATAGCTTTCGCGGAAAAACTCAGCGAGCTCGGTATGGTCGCCCAGCCGCAGCTCGCTTTCCCAATGCAGGCTCCACTGCACTTGAGGGCGCGCGGAACGACTTTCCGCCGACCGAGATCCGGGAATATTCATGACGGGCTTCCCTGCACCAGTGACGTTAAGAGCGGAGGTGGTCACGTGAACAACTCACTATCGGCTGAATCGCTGATCAATACTCGAATGCACTGACGTGGGGCGCCGGCGCCCGGCTCAGTTCGCCAGCGGCGCGGCAGAACGGCCCCCTTGGAGTGGCGCCTTGGCCAGAGAAGAGGCGATCGTGCAGTCGGCGCTGGTCATCCCAGTCAATGTCATGTCCGAGATCTGCCAGACATGCCGACGTGGCGCTTGGATTGTCCGGCACCTACCCGCATTATCAAGAGGTTCGGTCCGGTCCAGGATTGCTATCGATGCTGTGCGGTCTGATGGCGCCCCATCGATGAACGAGATCTCACCGCAAGCGCTCCCGATCGGCCCCAGATCAACTTGGGTCATATGCATCTTCGACACACTCTGAATGTGATGGACAAGCAACTATTTGGCCGGTCGCGGGTGACGTTTGGCATCCGCAATGTGCGCCTGCCTCTCGGTTCCGACACTAGGGTGAGGCGTAAGCCATCTCTAGTGTACGCGGGTAAACCACAAATATGGAAAGGGATGGAAGACACATACGAACGTTTATCGGCAGTACGAGCGAGCGCCGTGTCAGGCCGCTCGTCGCACCGAGAAGAACAGACGTTGCTCGGATAGCGCGCCGACACCCGCCCCTAAACGGATTCGGCAGGTGCTCGCACACCCCAGCAGTCCGTTTCGGAACTCGCGTAATGGCAAGCAGCCATCGTGGTACGCCTAATCAGTTTCCAAACTGATGTTTGCTATCCAACATTCCGTTGTTTCGATAGAACTCATCCACACGATGGATAGACTCACAACATGCGGTTCAAGGGACTTGATCTAAACCTTCTGGTTGCGCTCGATGCTCTGATGACCGAGCGAAACCTCACTGCGGCGGCACGGAAAATCAATCTGAGCCAGCCCGCGATGAGTGCTGCGATCGCGCGGCTGCGCATCTATTTTCGCGATGAATTGTTCACGATGAGAGGTCGCGAGCTCGTCCCAACGCCCGGCGCGGAGGCGCTTGCGAGCCCTGTCCGCGAGGCCCTGCTGCATATTCAACTCTCGATCATCTCAAGGGACGCGTTTGACCCAAGTCAGTCGAACCGACGGTTCAGGATCATTCTCTCCGACTTCATGACAATCGTCTTTTTTCGGCGGATTGTGGATCGCATCGCACAGGAAGCTCCGGCAGTACGCTTCGAATTGCTACCATATTCCGATGAGCCCGATGAGCTACTCCGCCGCGGCGAGGTCGATTTTCTCATTCTGCCGGAATTGTTCATGTCGAGCGCGCATCCGAAGGCGACGTTATTTGAAGAGACTCTCGTATGCGTGGGATGCCGCTCGAACACGCAGCTGTCAGGGCAGCTTACGTTTGATAAATACAATTCGATGGGACATGTTGCGGCCAAGTTCGGGCGGGCGCTAAGGCCCAACCTCGAGGAATGGTTTTTGCTTGAGCACGGCCTTAAGAGACGCATTGAGGTCGTTGTGCAGGGCTTCAGCCTCATTCCGCCTATACTGTTCGACACGAGCCGCATAGGGACAATGCCCTTACGGCTCGCCAGACACTTCGAAAAGCGGACGCCTCTGCGGATCGTCGAGCCACCGCTGCCGCTGCCCCAGTTCACCGAGGCCGTTCAGTGGCCAGCCTTCCACAACACGGACCCGGCAAGCATTTGGATGCGGCGGATACTGTTGGAGGAGGGATCCCACATGACGTCTGCGAATCAGAAGAGCCCAGCTCGCAGGCGCTGCTAGGTCGGGGCCACGAGCCGCTCTCCGCACGCTGCAAATACCGTGTTCGGCCTTTGGTCGTATTCGGCCGCTTTCTCATTTCGCCGTGTCGGGCGGCGCCCTCCTTAAGAGGCCACTCAAGCCGTCGGTCAGTCGCAAACGCCTGGCAGGCGCTGACCGTAGATGCCGCAAAACGTGACTCGGCGAGCTTGCGTGAAAGCACAGCGCTCACCATCGCGGCAACTTCTCAATAATGTTTGATTCGTCCAATCAATCTCTTGAACCCCACGCCGCGTCAGGTTGTAGGCACGCTGCTGGGACGCGTTGCGCGGCCATCGACAGGGGCATCGGCGAACTTACGGCTCTGGCCATAGCACCAGGGCCAGCGCCAGCCGTAAATTGACCAGGTCGTGTTGCGGGGTTGCCGGAGTGTCGAAATCGATCAGCTCCGCGGCTCCCGATACACTCCAGTCGCCGGTCGTTCGCCGACCGCCCTCCGCGCCCTTCTTACGATGGCTTCCGCGAGCTTCTTTCGCGATCGCAGGATGGGAACGGATTCGTTTCAGGCGATCCGATGAGAGCGCTTCAGAGCCGCTTTCGCTACTCTAATATACCGCAACGACACTCGCGCAGGATAAGACGATATGCGCTTCAAGGGCTTGGATCTAAATCTTCTCGTCGCGCTTGACGCTCTGATGACTGAGCGCAACCTCACTGCAGCAGCACGCAGGATCAACCTTAGGTACGCATCCGGTCAGCACCCCGGGCAGGCGCGCCGGTCAGCCGTGGCGCTCAGGCGGCAGCCGCTCTGGACTGTTGGGTCGCCTTCCAATTCCACGGGAGCAGGTCGGCGACTTTGTTGACGGGGTGATCTCTAAACCTGGCCAACACATCCGCGAGCCAAGCTTGCGGATCAACGTCGTTCATCTTGCAGGTTTCGATCAGGGTATAGACGGCGGCGGCGCGATGGCCGCCGGCATCTGAACCGGCGAAGGTCCAATTTCGTCTTCCGACAGCCACACCGCGTAAGGCTCATTCGGCAGCGTTGTTCGAGAGGCAGACGCGACCATCGTCCAGGAAGCGGGTGAACGCCGCCCAACGGTTGAGCAGGTAGTTGATCGCCTTTGCAGTATCGTTGCCTGATGAGAGCAAGGTTCGCTGCTGACGCATCCAGATTTCGAGATCGGCGACGATCGGCCTCGACTTATCACGACGTACCGCAAGCCGCTGTTCCGGCGTTTTGCCGTTGATGGTGCGCTCGATCTCGAACAGGATATCGATGCGTCGCACGGCCTCGCTGGCAATCGGCGCCTCTCCAGATTTCGCCAGGTCGAAGAACTTTCTGCGGCCGTGGCTCCAACAGGCCGCTTCAAGGATCGGAGCTGGCTTCCTTTGGGCCTTGTAGAGCTGGTTATACCCATCGAAGGCATCAGCCTGCATGAGGCCGACATAGCCGGCAAGATGGCTTTGCGGGTGTTCTCCAGCCTGGTTGCGTGAGTAGTAGAACAGGGCCGCCGGCGGATCCGTGCCGCCAAACGGCCGGTCATCGCGAACGTAGGTCCAGATCCGGCCGGTAACCGTCTTGAGCTTGGCCAGCACCGGCACCGTCGTATCGTCGGCGTGGATGCGTTCCGCGCTCATGACGTGGATCCGGATCGCCTCAATGATGGGATCGAGTGCCACCACGCAGGCGCCGATCCGATCCGCCAGGGTCGAGACGTCGATCTCGATCCCTTCGCGGGCATAGGTCTTGCTCTGTCGGTTCAACGGCTGGTGCAGCAGGAACTTGTTGATCACGTCATACGGCTCTCAACAAGTAACGAAGCAGAACTCAACATCGCCCAATGAGCGAACAGCTTCGGCCTGCGGCAGCGGATCAATCTGAGCCATGTGGAGGCTCTGACTTTTCCATTCTTCAGCCCTTTGTATTTGCGTCGCGCCCAGCGGTTAAGAGATTCATCGACGTATCGATACAGGTTGTGCATTTCTGACCGCCCATATCTGCCGTAGTACTGCATCCATCCACGAAGGACGGGATTCAGTTCCAAGGCAATTGCGTCGACTTCCGTCTGCGAGCGAAGCCTGAGCCGGAGCTGCCGGATCGTCATACGCATAGCCTTCACCGCCGCCCCTGCTGACCGCTGGCGAGAACGTACAGAAGTTTTCTTTCTTCTGATGGTTTCTTGCCCTGCGCGGTCGAAAGGTAAATCCCAGAAAGTCAAATGACTGACTGGCATGGCTACCCGGGCGATTGCTGTCTTTGCAGTAGACGATCTTGGTCTTGTCGGAATGCATTTCGAGTTCGCATTCCTTAAACCTTGCTTGCAGCGCCGCCTTGATGGCTTCCGCTTCAGCCTTGGTTCGGCAATGAACGAGCCCGTCGTCCGCGTATCGACACCACGGCGACTGCGGGAAGTTCCGCGCCATCCATGTATCGAACGCATAATGCAAGAACTAATTGGCAAGGACGGGACTGATCACGCCGCCATGGGGTGTGCCCCGGTCGCGAGCGGTGATCGCTCCGTCTCTGTCTTGCATCGGCGCTGTTAGCCAGCGTTCGATGTAGAGCAGAGCCCATTCGTCTTGCACATGCTTCCTGACGGCCTTCATAAGCAACTTGTGGCTGATATTGTCGAACAGGCCTTTGATGTCGAACTCCAGCACCCAGTTCATCTTCCAGCACCGTTGCCGGGTGACGCCGACGGCGTCCAGCGCGGGTTTTCCGGGCCGGTAGCCGTAGGAATCGGGAAGGAAGATTTCCTCGAGTGCTTGTTCAATCTGCAGCTTGACGACCGTCTGCGCCACGCGATCTGCTACTGTCGGCACACCTAGAATGCGTTGTCCGCCGTCCTTCTTGGGAATGAGGACAGCCCGAACGGCAGGTGGAAAGTAGCTGCCAGAAGACATTCGTTTCCAGACCTTGTAAAGGTTGCCCTTCAAGCCCTTCTCAAACGCTTCGAGCGACACCTTATCCACGCCGGCCGCGCCCGCATTGGCTTTGACCAGTTTGTAGGCCTTCATCACTGCCTGCTTGTCGATATCGTACTGCTTGCGTCCGGTTACACTCACATGTCCTCCTGCTCATCACAGTTGCATATGGGCGCAACCCACTTGTTTCGGCCCCTTCGCTCCAGTTCCACTACAGCACCTTCATCACTACTACGAGCCGATCCGCCCCAGTGTTGTGCTTCGGTACTCTCGTCTCGCGGTGTGCGCCGCTTGAACTTCTCCCTTGGCATCACAACGACTGGTTCCTGCAGTTCTCTACAAGAGCCTATATCCAGATCGCGTCCCCTAAACGCCGGTCGCCATCCGCGCAGTAATCCAGGCGTCTCACGGATTGATCTCAGGGATGGCACGCGCCCCTGATTTTGGCGACGTCTAAATAATTTTCGACGCGTCATCGGAAGATTCGCTTTCGCTCGCCTTCTGGATACTTACCTGCCCCGTAAACCCGGGACTTTTGCAACACTTGCTCATGACCGCGCCTTTTAAGCGAAGCCACAGTGTCGTGGTTTTGCATCTGCGCCTGAAACGCCGATGCAGGAGGGCCATCCTCCATCTCTCATAAAGCTGTACGCATTAAATTCGGTTATTCACCTCCTTCTTGCTCCGCAGCACACCATGCCAGATGATCTTGATCAGGTCGCCGCGGCGGCCTCTAAAAACATAGAGATCACCGGCATGCGGATCACGCTTCAAACTCTCCTGGACCAGACGCGCGAGGCTCGGGAAGCCGCGGCGCATATCGGTGTGGCCGGTCGCAAGCCACACCTGCACATTACCTGATATGGCAATCATCGGCGCTCAAGTACCTTGAGGACCCGCGCCAGCGCTTCTGGATCGACGTGCGAATCCACTCGGATCCGTCGCCGGTTACCGAGGTCGATCTCGATCAATCCAATACGCGCGGCCACTACAGACCGCCCTCGGCTATCACCCGCAGGTAAGAGCTTCGGAGTTTCCTCCGCCTCCGTGGCGGCGATCTGCACCGGCGCAAAAGACGGTGCGACCTGCTCGGATGTCCGCGCTTGACGACGCCAGGTGAACACAAGGCTGGCCGCTACTCTGTTGCGACGTGCAACCGCTGTCACCTTTGCGCCCGGCGCCAACGTCTCCTCGACAATCCGTGCCTTGTCATCCTGCGACCAACGCCGCCGACGCTCCAGCCCGCCCAAAATCTCGACCCGCATCGCCTGATGACCTTAAAGCTGGACTTAAGGTCACACGCTTGGCGAATTACAGCGTGTCAGACAAGACGGCGCCCGCCGGATGCGTACAACCTTAGTCAGCCAGCCATGAGCGCGGCCATTGCCCGGCGCCGCTCCTATTTCCACGATGATCTGTTTGCAATGAGAGGCCGGGAACTTGTCCCGACCTCACGCGCCGAAGCGCTGGTAGCTCCCGTTCGCGAGGCGCTGACGCACATTCAGCTCTCCATTATCGCTCGGAACGTGTTCGATCCCGCTCAATCAAAGCGCCGATTCAGGATCGGCCTTTCCGATTTCATAACAGTCGTATTCCTGCGAAACGTCGTAGAGCGCGTTGCGCGAGAAGCTCCCGCCGTCAGCTTCGAACTGGCGGCGCTTGCTGATGATCACGATGAGATTCTCCGGCGCGGTGAGGCCGATTTCATCATCTTGCCGGAATTATTCATGTCGTGCGCGCATCCTAAGATGAGCCTGTTTGAGGAGAGCCTCGTTTGCGTAGGCTGCGGCACGAACAGCCAGTTGCTCCGACGGCTAACATTTGATCGATATATGTCCATGGGGCACGTTTCGGTAAAACTCGGAGGTGCGCGCAAGACCCCCACCGAGGAATGCTTTTTACTCGACCTTGGCCTCAACCGGCGCATCGACATTCTCGTGCAGAGCTTCAGCATGATTCCGCCCCTGCTGGCAGGCACGACTCGCATAGGGACCATGCCATCAAGGCTCGTTAAGCACTTCCAAAGAATGATACCCCTTCGGATTGCCGAATCCCCGCAGCCATTCCCCACTTTTACCGAGGCGGTCCAATGGACTGTCCGTCACAACAGCGATCCGGAAAGCGTCTGGATGCGAGAAATACTGCTGCAGGAGGCGGCCCGCATGGCATCTACACGTGAAGAGCGCTTCATCATCAACGCTTCGGACCAAGCGGACACTGGCGCAGACTTCGCAGAGTCTGGCTCGCCGTTGTCGTAAGGACGTCCGCAGTGCGTAACCTCTATCCGGACGCATGTCTCGACGCGGCCAATTCACGCTTGTTCCAATGACACCGGTTATTGGCAGATAAACTTCGGTCAGTTTCGGCCGATGGCTTCAGCCGCTGTGCCGCTCGCATTCTATCATCCGACCGGCGCGCGAACTGCGACGCAACGCGGTCGATTGCGTTGTTTGCAACTTACCCCTCCAAGACGAAGCACGACGCGCCCGCCGCCGCTCCAGCTGGGGTCTTACGCTGCACCCGGCCTCTCTCTTTGGCGCACCAGGCTCGATGCACAACTTGGAATCAGCTTCGGACCACGCGCCGTCCACTCTCAGAATCAGTAGCTCCCAGGCGCGAGCTCGATTCGGATTAGCCGGCGTCACATCATCACCCACAGTGAGCGCTGTGCTGATCGATTGTGCAGATGAGGTACATCCCCGCAATTTCGACGCAGTATCGCGCAGCCCTGTTGCCGTATCGCATCACCTTCAAGCGCATCGCATCTTCGTCGCTCCGCGCCGCCGGTCCGACTTCTTTTGGCCCTACCGCGGCCAAACGTCTCGACGACGTGCGCGACCCTAGCGCGATGACAAACAGGAGCTGAGCGTGGAGCAATACAGCGGCGTATTTGATCCGGAAGAACTTTCCAGCTTGGGAAGTCTTTTTGATAGTGCAATCACCGCGTCGCCGCCATCGATGCGAACTGCCGATAATCGAACGGCGATCGCAAAACTCATTTTGGAGCGGACAGCAGCGAGCGAGGCTCGACTGGCATACCTGATGAACTTACTGGTTACCATTTCCCCTCAGGGTTGATTGCCCGCCATTCTAAGGATAGTCACCATCTCTTGCGCTGGAATGGAAGACGATCCAGCTAGAGCTTTGAAATAGCTTGAATCATACGTGACGTCAGGTTGTAGGCTTTGAAATTGAACAACATGAGCAAAGCTACACCACGAAGGCGTCGATGGCGCATTGGCGAACTTGCAGAGGCGACCGGAGTGACGGTACGCACGCTGCATCACTATGAACACACGGGGCTCTTAGCTGCCTCCGAACGCACCGACGGCGGCCACAGGATGTACGACCGCGAAAGCGTTCAACGGGTTCATCAGATTCGAGCGCTGCGTGAGCTTGGTTTCTCCCTTTTCGAGATCGGTAAGGCTATGGAGCGTACGACTTCACTTACGGACCTCATGCGCAAGCATTTGGAGCGGATAGAGCTTCAAGTCGCTCGTGCAACCCTGTTGCGAGATCGCTTACGCAACATGACGACGGACAGTGAAATCCAGGTAAGTGTTGATGAGCTACCCGCCACCTTGGATGCCATGTCGCGGGTCGTGACGCGTAGCCAGCCCTCCCGATGCACTTGCAAGCTGGCTGCAGATCACGAGGAGCGGTGGCGGCGGATCCGCGATGAGCTGCGCGAATGCATGGATAGGGCTGAGCATCCCTGCGGCGAGCGGGCAAAGGCCGTCGCGATCGCAGCACGCTCGCTGATCGGCGAAATAGCCGGCGCCGATTCGCGCGTTTCGACGATCCTGAAGGTGCTTACACGGTTAAGCGCACCTCGCACTCTGGCAGGTTGGGATCCCCACCTCATGCAGTATCTCGATCTCGCCCTTGCTGGATTGGAAGATCAGCCGTACTGATTGCGGCGCCGACGGGCGGATTGTCGGACGGCCCGGTCCACATCAAAGCGCGTTGAAGCGCCGGTTGATCTGCTGGTTCTGATTCGTGCCTGCCGTTCTGCGGCCTCACTAACGCACGGCCACTTGCTGCAACTGGCGGCATGAACCCCGAATGGGGCTTGAACCGCACGTAACGTCAAATTGTAGGCTCTAGCGAGATTGAGGTCTGGCGAACTGCCGCGCATGGATTCGCTTGCCGGAAGCAACCGCATCGGGCTGCAGCTGGCTGACCGCGGCGCTGGCCGTTCACTTCATTTGAGATTGGGAGTTCTACAATGCTAAATGGGCGCTACGCTTCGGCTGCAAGAGCAGCGCTCGTCTTCTGCGCCATCGCCTCGACTGCGCACGCTTCCGACGTCAATATTGCCGTGGCTGGCCCGATGAGCGGGAACAGCGCTGCGTTTTGGCGCGCAAATGCGCGATGGTGCGGCGGCCTCCGTCGAGGCATTGAACGCCTCGGGCCCAATGCCAGATACCAAAGTGATGTTGAGCGTCGCAGACGACGCCAGCGATCCGAAGCAAGCGGCCGCAGTTGCCAATAGGCTCACAATGGACCGAGTCCAGTCAGTCGTCGGCCACTTTTGTTCCCTCTCGTCGATCCCAGGCTCCGAAGTCCAAGCCGAAGCGGACAGGCGGTGGGGCGGGCCGGTTCCTTCAACGCCTCGCGAGTTGTCGTGGCACTTCGTTCAGGGGCGATCGATAACCTGATCGGGCCGCTCCGGTTCGATGGCAACAACGCGGCTCCCGCCCTTCTGGTCTATCGCTACGCGACGGGTGTGTTGAAGCCGTCGAGCAGAACTGACCGGCGCGA
Source organism: Bradyrhizobium sp. USDA 3240 (assembly GCF_054063295.1). NCBI lineage: Bacteria > Pseudomonadati > Pseudomonadota > Alphaproteobacteria > Hyphomicrobiales > Nitrobacteraceae > Bradyrhizobium > Bradyrhizobium sp. USDA 3240. The sequence goes on along the minus strand of NZ_JBSSGD010000002.1, from coordinate 5,892,959 downwards.
ACGCATCGTTTCCCTAAACAGCGAATGACATGAGACGTTCTCAAGACCTGGCAGCTGCAATAGTTGCGTCCGCCCTTGTACTGGCGGCTCTCGGAGCACTTCTTGCGTTTGCTGCAGCGCTCGCAGAGCTCCCCGATGTCGACACGCTCGATAACGAGCTACGTCCGATGATAGACAAGTAGTACCGTGCCAACCCTCATTGTTTGCGAGTCTTTTAAGCAACGGCCTGATCGCTTAATGGTTGGCTACCCTGATCGATGGGCTTGTTGGCCATATGAGCCCTCCATTCACCCTGCAGCATTTGATTGGCGCTGTCGGGAGGTGCTGGCCGCTATCCTTTCAACCGGCGTAGCCGCGAAAATCGATTTTCGGCAACATTCCAGCCTATGGAGTTCCCGTGCTGACAAGTGCCCCTGACCTGCACAGCTTCCAGGGCGCCAGACGCTGCGTCGTTTACGTCCTCTCGCGCTAATTCGAGCTGCGCAAGTTTCTCGTTATGCCCTTCCGCCAGACAGTTTTCTGCGCGAATTACAACTTCGACGTCAATGGAAACCCCTTCTCGCTGCCGAGCGCCGCAACGCACAACTCACCCAGCGCTGCGCTCAAATCGCAAGGCACACATACAGACCAAGACTTCACCATGTGGCACGCACTCATCAAGCCGAGCATGTTGACGCGCCAATCGAGTGCTTTGGCAAGATCCGGAATACCTTCAACGTCGGCGACGGGGTCCTGACGCATCCTTCAGCTATCGACGACAAGGGTTCGCCTAACGGGCCTCTAGCCCGTCTTATTCATGATTGCCGGGCGGGGCAGCTGGAACATTTCCGGTCGGGGTGAAGGCGCGCGCGAACGCTTCGGCTTTTTCGCCGCTTTTCGACCCGACTTCGTGAACGCGTTGGAGGACGGCAGCGGGGTGACCGGGGCTCATGCCCCGCGCGTCAGGGTGCTTGCGGGACCAGAGCGTTTGCCAAGCCGCGGAACAGGTCGGCGTTGGGGCACGCCGCAGCGAAGGCGAGACGGACGCGGGTGGCGGTCTCGATGACGCGGGCTGCGATCTTGAGAAGCCTGAGCCTGATCGTGTTGAACTCGGCCGTTGCCAGATCGCGCGGCTTTGGGATGGCATCGCGCACGGCGAGGATGAGCCAATAGGCGGCGGTGTGGAAGACGAGGCGGACCTGGTTGGCGAGCGCCGAGCGGCAACTGGTGCGATCGGAGGCGAGCTGGGTCTTGTGCAGCTTGATCAGGTTCTCGGCCTGTCCGCGAGCGCAATAGAGGCTGTCATAGATCCACTCAGCCGAGCCGATATCCAGGCTGGTGACGACGTAGCGGACGTCGAGCCCTTGTTGGGTTGCCTCGATGCGGGCGACGACGCGGCGCTCACGATGCCAGGAGCCGGCCGCGTGGCGGGTCTCGGTGTAGCCGCGAACCACGATCTTGTTCTCGATCGCACGTTCGGTTCGAACTGCATCACAGACCTCGTCGACCTTTCTGGCGAGCGGCTTCGTGCCGGCTAGCGCGAAGATGTAATCGACGCCGTTTTGCTCGCAAAAAGTCATCGCCTCGGGGCCGGCGTAATGGCTGTCGCCGCGGAAGGTGATACGCGTATCGGGCCAGCGCCGGCGAATGCGCCGAACCAGGCGGCGCAGGTGTGCCCGCACCTCGCGGCCGCTCGGCGTCTTGCCGGGGCGCAGGATGACCGCAACAGGCCGGCTGTGCTCGGTGTCGTAGACGTGGATCGGCAGGAAGCAGTGTTCATCATAATGGGCGTTGAACAGCGAGAGTTGCTGACGGCCATGCACCACGTCGACCGTGTCGTCGATGTCGAGCGTGATTGCGCTCGGCGCTCGCGCGTAGCTGTCCATCCATAGGTCAACCAGCACAGAGCTCAGCCGGATCACCTCGCGCAGGTGTGGTGCATTCTCCAGGCGCGATAGGGTCGGCTGCGAACACAGATCCCGGCCAGTGTCCGGCAGTCGGCCGCAAGCCAGCTTGAACGCCGGATCGCCGCGTAAACGATCGAGATCATTGCCATCCTCGTAGCCACACGCGATGGCAAAGATGCGGGCGCGGATCATATCCGCAAGGCTGTGCACGATGCGTCCCGGATCGCGCCGCTCGGGGAATACGCAGGACAACTTCGCGGCCAAGCCGAGGCGCCGGTCCGCCATGGCCAGAAGCATGACGCCGCCATCCGACGTCAGCTTGCCGCCGTCGAACGAGGCTGTGATCTTCTTGCGGGAAACGGCTGGAAATGAGAACGGCAGACTCGTATCGTCGGTCATGGCGAGTGTGGCGGCCCGGATGCGCGGAGGGTGGGTGTCAGCAACCGAATCCTACGCCACCTCAGCGGCTTACGCCACGCTCGCCAGCCTCTCAACAAGCCGCTGATGAATAAGACGGGCTAGGGCAGATCGATGAAGCCCATTTGGCCCCAGTCGGATCGTCTGCGGCCCCCTCCAACCCGCGCTCGGCAGATGACCAATTATTCCGCGCTTCCTCCGGCTGGAATGCAAGCTCCCCCCTAACAGGGGCTGTCAAATGAAGCGGCCACGATTCACGGAAGAGCAGATCGTCGCGATCTTGAGGGAGCATCAGGCTGGGGCGAAGGCAACTGACCTGGCTCGCAAACACGGGACCTCAGAAGCGGCCATCCAGAATTGGAACGCCAGGTTTGGCGGCATGGACGTTCCTGCGGCCAAGCGATTGAAGGTCTTGGAGCAGGAGAACGCGATGCTAAAGATGCTTCTGGTCAAGCACATGCTCGATGTCGCGGAGCTTCGCGAACTGCTTTCAAAGTAGCGAAGCGACCATCTCCCGGCCGCTTGGTGTCAGGCGCCTCGCGCGCCAGAGAGGCAAAATCAAAAAGGGACACTGTGAACAGAGGCCTCATCAGCGCCCACATCAAACCTGGATCGCGAGCAATCGCCCGGAGCCAGCGGCGTGGGCTGCTGCAAACGGCGCCAATCTGGCGTGCGCAGGCCACTCCTCTGCTGTCCGAAACATGACAGATGCGTTCCGCTCTCATCTGGCGCATAAGACCGCCGCGGACGATCGGATGCCATTTCTCGGCTTGCTGCGCATGGTCGTAGTTGCGCAGTCTGACAAAGATGCCCGCGCGGCCGCGGAAGCCGCTTATCAACGATGGCTAAGGAGCTTTAGATTCCCTCACGAACTGAGTGCCACTCCGACACCGCCTGACTTGCAGCTGACCTTCGATGCAGCGCTTGAAGCGAACTGTGCGTTGTCGGAACGCCAGCTTCCATGCGACAGCTCCTCCTTAACCAGAGCGAGGAGGCGGGCGCCAACTAATATCTACTATGCCAGCTTGCATTCGGGAACCTTCCGTTGGAGGTTTCGCTGTACACAGCAACCACAATCCAATCCGAGATCATGCCTGGCTTTGGCTGAAACGTTCGATCCGATTTTGCTACCTGCGTTCAGCGCCGCAACGCTATGTGCCATGATCGACCGCCCTGCCGACAACGCCGATATCCGCCTGCGATCACGCTCGCTGCCTTGCCCCGGACCAATAGAGCATGCTCGAGCACCTGGAGCAGCACCGGGTCAGCCCCGCGCCCCGTCTCATCGGCTCGTGGACCGCGCGAGAATCCAGCGCCATCCAGAAAGGTCAATGACTCCTCGCCCGGGCTATCCGCGAACTGGATGGATCCCATCAAAACTTTCGATTTTACCGGATTTAGCCAAATACCCCATAAGTCGATCGCGATTTCCGGAAAGCACCTTTCACGAATGTCGTGTGGCCATGGATCCCTTTTGCCTTCAGCACAGTCGCAGGTCAGTACAAGCCACCCCGACCTGGATCCACAAAGATACGTTCGATTCGTCCAAATCGACGCACGTGCGGACCATTTTTAGTCTGTCCCCTGATCGCCGCGTGCGGCGCGTAGTCATCAACCGCGTCCTCGCTGATACCATGGCCATTCCCCCAAAGGCGTTTCAGACGATCGGCGTTAGCGCACTTCCAGTGGCCTCGGTAAATGCATACGTCGTTTAGGATTCGGCCAGGTGAACCGTCCTCCTCGCCGGAGCTTGGACTTTTCGCCCTGACCAGGTCGGCAGCGCCGTCAATCTGGCGGCTGCAAGCGAGGCCGTGCTGGCAGGTCTGTACCTGCCCCGATTGCAAGATACGTGTCCGACGGCCCGGACGAGGACCCGATCTGCGACGACATGGACAGATCAACTTCGCCAACTTGCCGTCCACTCTGCAACGTCGTGTGACCGCAAATCCTCACTGCGCTCGCTTGCTGAGCCCAGCTCGGTCGGCGAAGGCCAGATCTACGCTCTACAAACCTGCACGATGCTCATCCGGCTTTATCCGCTGTTGTCGATCAACTTTCGACGGGGGCGAGCGCTCTTTGAGTTTCCGGCAAGCATCACACCATCATCTAAGCAATTGGCGCAGCTGGGCGAGCTGCCGAGCTCCCATCTGTTCGCGGGCTCCTTTTCCCCGCCTGGCCGCACGCTCACTGTGCCGAGCATTTAACGATCTGAGCGTGGCAGCCCAGACGATTGTGGCGGAAGATCGCTCTGCAATCCCCGATGAGCCCCAATTGGCTCTCGGCGGCTATGCCGGGCGGCGTCTCACACACATCCGCGGGCTGCTCGGCTTCAGTCGTCAGTCGCAGTCATGGCCCGCAGGCCCTGCCATTGTACGGCGTCGAGCGAGCGCGACGATCGCCTCAATGAACACGCAGCTGGGACGGAGACATTCCTTGTCGCGCCGCACCTGCGGGCTCTCGCGGACCGCGAAACGCAACACAAACCATCAGGTACTTTACATTCACTTCACCACCAGGAGCACATCGTGGAACTTGCCCCCTCCAATTCCCGCGTACAGAATCTTAAGGATCGGATCGACCTGCAACTGACCATCCTCGCCACTCTCGTAGGCGAGGATGGTGACGCGCTTGACGCGATCCGACTGCTCAACGCACTCACAAATGAAATGATCACGGCGGAGCTGGAGCTCGGCCAGCTCGGCGAGACAAGAACAAGCAATCATGACGGCGGCGCTCGCACCACGCACATGTCCGGGGACCGCGGCGCTTATTACCCGGAAGACCTTCTCGTTTTGGGACGCCTGTTCGATCAAGCCGTCGATGCCTTGCCGGCAAACCTACGAACTCCGGCCAACCGGATGAAGATCGCGAAACTCATTTTCTCGCGTGCCGCGGAGTGAGATTTCGTTGACGGTTTGATGTGGAGAGCGCTTTTCCTGGCCGAACAACGCCGGCTGCGATGGTACGAACAGAGTATCATAGCGAAGCGCAGCATCCAACGAGCTAACCTGGCATGCGGGCGCCGCCTCCATTACGCCGTCTGCGACTGATTCGTTAGCTATCGCGGTCGGGTCGGGTACGTCGGACAATCACGCATTTGCACTGCAACAACCCAGTTTGATTTCGCCCCTTAGTTCAACTTTTGCTCTTGCTTCGGGACCTCATGGCTCTGCTACCGCCGTGCGGAAGCCGGATAACGAGAAGGCACAGGCCGCCCGGGTACGAGACACTCACAATGACTGCCAACTCGGCCTAACCTTCGTTTCGTGTATAGTGGTTAGGCCGTTGTTGCGGCAATATCCCCTTATTTGCTGACGACGAACTTCACTCGAACCCTTCTGGGGGCGGCGGCGCACGGTCGTGGTCGAGTAGCTCGGCCATTTGGCTTTGCCCTCACAGATCCGGGCAGGCGGCTTTCCCGCACCCGGCTCTTCCCGAGGGTAACCCGCGTCATATCCGCGCCTGTGCCCAAGTGCGAGTGATGCGTGGAACGGGCAGACGGAAGCGTGCCGTCAGGGTCTCGAACTCGGACCAGCCCATGCGCCGACTTTTCTGGCTGCGCCGTCTCAGACAGCGCATCCAGGTCCGACGCACTTCGCGGTAGAAGCCGTTGAGCGCTGGATAATTGTGCGGCCTGCCGTAGTAGCCGTAGTGTCCACGCAGCACAGCGGCGAACCACTCGTGCTGCGAGGCAGTGGCGCGTGCATGAGCCGCCAGGCCTCCTGGCGCAACGCCGTCAGCTTGCGCGTCAGGCGTTTCCCTTCCGTCTTGTGCTTCACGATAAACCCGCCGTCCCTGGTCCGCCCGCAGTAGTGGGTGAAGCCGAGGAGGCGAAGGTTTCTGGCCGCCGCTCGCCGCGCCGCTGACGCGAGAGGGCCGCGAACCGGCCAAACTCGATCAGCCGCGTCTTGTCCTCATGGAGCGTTAGGCCGAAGCCGGTCAGCCGCGTCTTGAGGGCAAAGAGCATTTCCTGCGCATCTGCCTTGTTCTCGAAGCCCATGACGAAGTCGTCCGCATAACGCACAGTCACGACGCGACCGCGTGCATGGCGACGACGCCATTGGTGGACCAGAAATCGAGGATGTAGTGCAGGAAGATGTTGGCAAGGAGCGGGCTAATGCCCGCCGCCTTGCGGCGTACCCCTGTCTGTATCTTGCTTCTCGCCGCTCTCAAGAACGCCAGTTCGCAGCCACAGCTCGATGAGCCGTAAGATGCGAGGATCGGTGATCCTGTGCGCCACCATCCGCAACAGCCACTCGTGGTCGACCGAGTCGAAGAAGCTGCGTATGTCGGCATCGAGCACCCAGTTGACGCCGCTGGCTCATGATCGCCGTGTGCAAGGCGTCAAGCGCCATAATGAGGATTCCGCCCCGGCCGAAAGCCGTAGGAGAACCCGAGGAAGTCGGCCTCGTAGACGGCGCTCAGCACCTCGGCTACCGCGCTTTGGACAATCTTGTCCTCTAGCGCCGGCACACCGAGAGGCCGCTTACCGCCGTCGGCTTTGGGGATGTAGACTCGTCGCACCGGCTGTGGCCGATAACGACCAGTGTGGACTCGTGCGCAGAGGTCGCGGAGGTTACCCGCTGCCTCCAGCAGCACGCCAGCTTCCGGGAATTGATGCCCGCGGCGATCCGGGCGTTACCGTGCACCTCGGAAAAACGCCCTGCGTCAGCTACTCGTCAGCCAGCTGGTCTACCGGACAGGCTGCGCATTCTCGACTTGATGGGGGAGATATGACGGGCATTGGCCGAACTGGCAATTCGCACATTGGGCCTGCGGAAGCCCGCAGCACATGGGGATCGAGCAGTTCGAGCCCGGAGCCCGGGGCCGCCCTCGGCGAAGGCAGGCAAGCTTTCGACTCCGTCGTGGTGGGGATGCGCCTCGGGCCTCAGGATGGAACGGCGCCGCTCGCAGGCCTACCACCAGCTTCGGGTGCGCCAATCCCGAGTTCCTCAAGTGGCGACGGAAAATCAGCGCAGAAAAAAATGCGCAGTCTGCTTGGGAACTTTATTGCTGCCCAAGCTGCGGTTATGCAAGCTCGGAGCCTATCGGAGACGCAAGACCTGATTGATCAAGGCGTCAAGGCGGGCTCGGAAGTTCTGGAGTATTACGCGAGCCTCCCCTCGGACATGGCGCGCAGGCTTCTTTCCGACAGTCAGGTTCGTCAACTCCGCGACGAGACTCTCGCCTCGGGGAACAACGGCAACGCTGTGGCCATCCAGATTGGCGACAAGCTGGATAAGAACAGGAGCAAAGCAGCAGCCGTGTTCGAGCGGATGCGAGATGCCGGCGCTCCGTCCGACCAGCTGGGCCGGGCGGTATCCAGCGTGGCGAAGCATTACGAAGCCTGCTTGGATTGGTGGGGAAAGAAGGTGTTGCGTTCGGAGCGGATGCGGTCCGTTTATACGGACACCGCCAACTTGCCCAGCACCACGTCCAAGATGCGGGAGGAAGAAGAGGCCGCGCTACGCCAGCATACCGGCTGGGCACTGTATACGAAGTGCATGTACCTGGAATCGCGCATCGCTCTCGCGCGACTCTTGATCGAGTCGAAGGCGGCCACGTTCGGCCCAGCCGTGAACGACGCCCTCATGGGTGAGGATGGGCGGGTGCGACTGCTTGGGACCTTTATCGCGGGATTTTTTTCCGGCATTCAACTCGACTTCCCACGCCGTTCTGGAGGGAGCGGCGCTCGACGCAGACCACTGCACCGTTCTGGAAGGAGTCATGGAACGGCTTTCGGAATTTGCCTCAGGGGTGCACGGCATCGTTACCCGACTAAGGGGCGCCGGAACGGATGCCGACCTTCCGTTGGAACTGTTGGGCCAGATCGCGGAAGGTGCATGGGTCACCGCGGACGACGTCACGCGTCTTTTGGTCGTGCAGCCAAAGACGCCCGCCATGATTGAGCCGCTGGCCCGGACTGCCGTAGTGGTTGAAGGGGGCGCGGCGCGGAGGAAGGGGAAAGGCAAGCGCGCCCCGGCCGCAGGCGAGCGAAGTTCGGCGGCCGGGCTGCGCGAGCCGCAGCTCGCCACGCCCGACGCTGCCACGGCCCCAACAGGCAAGGTGATCGTACTCTCGGATTTGGGTACAAAGAAACTCGCGAGCGCGGAGGAGGCAGACGCGAGGGTGTCATCGTCGGCGACTGGGCACCTGGAGATATTGCAGGCTCCGCCCTCCAGGAAAGCACTGACCGGATTAATCGAGCGATTGGACGAACTTTTGCAGTTCGATCTGCCCGCTCAGCAAAGCACCGTCTCGCAAGCGCGCCAGATGAAGCCCGAGGACGCCGATCACGTCGTGGATCTCGTCGTTAAGCGACTGCAGACGCAGGCCTCCGAGATTGAGGCCAGTGTAGTCGCGCTGGAGGAGCCTCGCCGACGTGTCCTACTCACGCCTGCGCAAGTGCCGGAAGTGCATGACAAAATAACCCGGCTCAAGGCGATGTTGTCCGAGGTGCAGGGACAGGCGAACTCTTTGAAGGCGCGAAAGGCGGCGATCACGATCGATTGCATGAAGACCTACGCGTTTCCGTCCCAGAAGTATCTTGAACAGTTGCGGGCGGCCGGGGAGCTGGCGTCTGTGAATCCACCGCGCGCCTTGAAGGATGATCCGGGGACACTGTTCGAGATCAAGCTGCAGCCCAAGGCCCTGCGCAATGGCGCGATGCCGAGCCCGATGTGGGTGCACATCCATACCAATCGGCCGGTACATGCCAGGCAGTTGGCAACGCTGAGCGATGCCGAGTTCGCCGCTTGCCACGTGAAGTCCAATGACCAACGCGGCTACAATCAGGACTGGCAGAGCGCTCGAGCTGCGACGGGGCGCGAGAACGTCGTGATCCACCGCGGGAAGCTCACGCCGGCGTTCTGTAGGTCCTTGATGAGCACCGCAGTTGGTGGCCATCCGTGGTATCCCCTTCCCGAGACGGAGCACATGTCGACCCAGATGGCGCGCCTGGGGATGTAGACAGGTGGTTTGTCTCGCGCCGGAGCGCCGCTGTGGTGACACGATCAAGTGGCCGTTATCACCGAGAGGAAATCCTCGATGAGCTCGAAGTCGGCACGAACTCCTCGAACAGATCGACAGCGGGGTCCGATTGAAATTCGATCGGGAGCGTCGTGACCACGGACTTCCTTTCGCTTGGCGGCTGAACCGTCAAATGCCGGCGCTCAAGTCCAGACGCATACGATCAGCGCTCCTGGCCCTTCATCTTCGAAAGTGAGTACAGATGAACTTCGTCTTAATGAATCGCGTGCGTCAACAAACGGATAGCGTGGACGCGCAAGATGCCTCTCCGGCCGACTCGTCGGCAGAGGCGGCGGCCTTTCACAGGCAGCTGAGCGAGGTCGCTGTCCCGTCCTCTCCCGTGCTCATGCAGGTCCGCGCCCATCAAGCGGATACGACGGTCACACCCTGCGGGACGTCATCGACCGAACCGAGACACTCACCGGCTGCGCGATCGAGCGCGCCTTTGTCGACAAGGGATACCGCGGCCATGACGCACAGAACCCGCGCCGCGTCTTCATCTCCGGCCAGAAGCGCGGCGTCTTCGGCACTATCAAGCGCCAGCTGCGGCGCCGCTCCGCTATCGAGCCCGTGATCGGCCATTTGAAGGCTGAAGGACACCTCGGCCGCTGCTACCTCAAAGGCCGCGCCGACGATGCCGCCAACGTCATCCTCTCCGCCGTCGGTTACAACTTCCGCCGCATCCTCGCTTGGCTAAGGGCTCTTTGGTACCTCTTCCTGGCTGCCTTCTTCTCAGTCACCAGCCACCGCACACCACTCAAATCGGCTTCTTAACCGACGACTACATCACTGGTCTTAGGAACGCTACTGATGGGATTTTCCGGGAGGCGAACCATCTCACCGCGAAAGGCAGACATATGGCTCTCATTTAAAGGCTCGATCGAACAAATGCAATGCTGGTAGACAGCGGCCCTGCCGGATCGGCGAGCGTCTGAACCTCCGGAGAAAACGGCTCGAACGAAAGCGGCATGTCAAGCCCAACGGCCAGCAATGTGCGCAATTGCGCCATGTTCCCGAGCCGATCGTCCGCATCCACCAACACGCGATGCTCATCGCGCATGCCGGAGATCGCGAGTTTCGGATCCGTAACCCCAGAAACATGGACGATCCCGGTCACTTCGGGAAAGAGCTTCGTTTCGCCGGCGAGATGGTGATGGAAGGTGTCGTGAACTAAACGGAATGTGTCAACCCCATCGATTTCGCGGACCGCATCAACCGCCTCGCTCTTCAGGCGCAGAGAGCATATCTCGAAGCCGAGCGGTTCGAGATAGCCGCGAAGGCCCCGATCGGCGAGGATCGGCCTGAGAGCCCTGAGCGCGGCGACAAGATTGCGCTGGCGTACCCCGCCTTCCCGACCGCTGCCGTCGTTGAGCGGCACCAGCGCGATGGCTCCTGCACCGACCGCCTGCGCATAGTCGGCAAGCTCTATCGCTTCGGCTTCCCGGGCCGCATTCCACTGGTTGAAGCGCTGCAAGCTATTGATGGTGAGGATGCGGATACCCGCTGCTTCGGCCGCAGCTTTCACCTCCTCAGCCGGCGTTCCGTCCAGAATCGCGTTCCCGTCGAGGTCGTTGCGGATTTCAGCTCCGGACGCGCCAACTCTGCGGCACAGCTCAAAAAAGGCATCCTGCCGCAGCGATGGCGCCAGAATATGATTGATGGCAAAAGATGGCTCAATCATCGCGTTCTCCGACGTCATGGGGCAGCGGCGCGCCGCCATGCTGTTGTTCATGCGCCAAACAATTACGTCTCGAGCCGTACGACCCGGCCGGTCTCTGCCGATTTGAGCGCAGCGCCGGCCAGCCGAAGCGCCGCGAGACCATCGGCGCCACTCGGCGACATAGCGCGATTTTCGACTATGGCGGCGATGAAGGCGGAGATCTCGTTGGCATAGGCGTCGACATAGCGATTCATGAAGAAGTCGTGCAGCGGCGGGCGGGTGTAGCCGGAGCCGCTCGCAAGTTCGATCGATACCGGCCTCTGGTTTTCGGCCGCCACCATCCCTCTTGATCCCAACACCTCGATACGCTGGTCGTAGCCATAGGTGGCACGACGCGAATTTGAGATAGTACAGTGCTTGCCGGAGGCGGTTTTCAGGATAACGCTCACTGAATCGTAATCACCGGCTTCTCCGATCATTTTGTCGACGAGCACGGACGCTTCGGCGCTAACGCTGACCGGCTCTTCGCCGAGCAGGAAGCGCGCCATGTCGAAATCATGGATAGTCATATCGCGGAAGATTCCGCCCGAACGCTTGATATAGCTAAGCGGCGGCGGGCCGGGATCGCGCGACACGATCGTGACCATCTCGACATCACCAATGGCCCCTTCGTCGATCGCCTTCCGTACCGCAACGAAGTGCGGGTCGAAGCGGCGATTGAAACCCAGCATCAGTGCCTGGCCGGTTTTCTCGACTAAGGCGAGACATCGTTCGACGCGCTCGATACTGAGATCAATCGGCTTCTCGCAGAAGATCGCCTTACCGGCCATCGCGAACCGTTCGATCAAAACGGCATGCGTGTCGGTCGGTGTACAGATGATGACAGCGTCGATGTCGTGCGAGATTTCGATCTCCTCAACGCTCCGGACCTCGGCGCCATAGGCAGACGAAATATCTTGCGCGGCATTTTGGTACGAGTCAGCCACAGCCACTAGTTTAGCTTTGCGGGTTGCAGCGACCCCTTGGGCATGAACTCTCCCAATGCGCCCTGCACCAAGCAACCCGAAGCGAACTGTCATTCCTTCCTCTTTCAAGCTGAAGGGTGGACGCGTCCCCGACACGTCCACCCTTACTTGTGCCGGAAATGGTCGCTAAAGTGTCGGCGCTTCCTGTTGCGCTGATGGTACGTGTCGGTCACGACATGCGGCGACGATGATAACGCCTTTGATGATCGCCTGGCAATATGTTGACATACAGGAACGTGGAGCCAGACATCATCGTGCCGAGGATGATCGTTCCGGCGATCCTTCCGGAGCCGCCTGTGAGCTAGGGTGCCGCCGATAACTGCTGCCGGGATCGCGTCCAGTTCGTTCATCGTGCCCATGCCTGCCTGTGCCGTCTGGGCGCGGGCTGCGGTCACGATACCCGCCAGACCGGCCAACGTGCCGGCGATGGCGCCTTGATCAAATGACGCTCGATGTTGATGCCGGACACACGGGCCGCCTGCGCATTCGCGTCTATGGCGTAGGTGAACTTGCCAGCCCAATAGCGAAGACAACCTGGAAGATCACCGCGATCACCAGGAAGATGATAACTGGTGCTATGCCACTACCAAAGAAGGTGAAGCCATCAGACCCGAAATCGGCTGCCCCTTAGTATACCACTTCGCCAATCCGCGGGCAGACACCATAATACCAAGCGTGGCAATGAACGGCGGGATCTTGGTGTAGACAATGAGCGCGCCGTTGATGGCACCGGCAAACAGCCCATACCGATCAGGACCGGGACGACCGCCGGCAGGTGCGTGAGGTCGGGATAAACGACTTTGCCCCACGTCGAGGCTGAGCTAAGCTCGCGGCCACCATCGCCGAGAAGCCGACGACCGAGCCGGACGACCAATCGACGCTAACATGGTGGACAACGCTGACGCGTTGACCACATGCCCATGGCACTGGTGCCGTGTTACAGCCGAAATGGAATATCTGGTGTGTAGGTGAACGTGAATTTGACAGACGAAACCCGCCGTGGGCCGCCAGCGGGTTTTGAAGAGCTGCGGCAGCGTATCCTCGACCAACGCACAAGAATGCCAAATGGATCAGGCAGGTCGCCGCATATTCGTTGGACAATCCAAACGACGTCGCCCTCGGTACCGCCGCCAGCATTGCCGCTTCAGCCGGCGTTCAGGCATCGACCTTGGTTCGTTTCGCGAAACACTTTGGATTTGAGGGAGTCACCAAGCTTCAATCGGTATACCGCGAACGGCTTCGCGACCGTAACATCTCCTGTGATTAGCGCCTTACCTCGCTGAAAATGATTGGAGCAGAAGGTGAAGGCGTCCACGTCCTGAAAGGCCTGATGCATGCATCGATACAATCGATAGATACGCTTGCCGATTCGATTGAGAGAGACCGCTTTGACCAGGCAACAAAAATTCTATCTGGTGCTAATGTAATATATGTACTTGCCAAACGATGATCGTTCCCCGTCGCAAGCTATCTTGCCTACATATTGGGGAAGCTACTAAAGGCCAGGAATGTTCTGATCGATTCATCGTCGGGACTTGATCCCGAGACCATTTCTTTCGCAACGCCGCACGCCGCCGCCATAGCCATAAGTTTTTCACCCCCAGGAGACCATCCTACGCCGCCACTCTTGCAGTTCGGGGAGTCCCCACAGTCGGGATCAGCGACAGTGCATTCTCACCGCTTTCGGACCTTTCGAATGTGCGGTTCGAGGTGGCGGAGTCAGATTTTGGAGGATTGCCCTCCCTGGCTGCCAGCACGTCCCTGGTGGCCGCGCTGGCTATTCGCGTCGCGGAGATCCGTCATCAAAAGTAGGGCCCGACATTTATGCTATAAACATTTCATCTTGACCAAAAAAGACCAGTGTTTCAAATACGAAAGGGCCATTTCATAGCTAGGAGGTCGCTTTGGTTGAGATCGCCAGAGCTAGGCAGCTCGATGTTGTCACCATCGGTCGGGCTTCTGTGGACCTTTACGGCCTGCAGATTGGCTCGCGGCTCGAAGACGTCGCCTCCTTTGCCAAATCGGTTGGCGGGTGTCCGGCTAACATAGCGGTCGGCACGGCGCAGCTCGGCCTGCCTTCGGCGCTGCTGAGCCGCGTCGGCGGCGAGCAAATGGGATCCTTCATCCGCGAGCAACTGATACGTCAGGGTGTGAATGTCGAGGCGCTGAAGAGCGATCCGGACCGACTGAGTGCGCTGGTCCTGCTCGCCGTCGAGGACGAAGGCGTTTCGCCGATGATTTTCGTCCGCCCGGATCGCGCCGACATGGCGCTCTCGCCTGAGGACGTCGATCGGAGCTTCATTGCCTCCGCGCGATCAATCGTGGTGACCGGTACGCACTTCTCCGCTCCGGAAGCCGCCCAGCTCAAGGCGATCAAGGCGTCGGGTGGCAAGGTGGTGTTTGACATCGATTGCCGGCCGAACCTGTGGGGCCTTGCCGGGTATGCGGCCGAACGCTATGTGAAATCGGATGCCGTTTCCAACAAGCTTCGTGCCGTGCTCGCCGACTGCGACCTAATCGTTGGGACCGAGGAGGAAATTCGAATAGCCACCGGAGAGGATGACGTTGTTGGCTCTTTGAAGGCGATACGGGCGCTTTCCGATGCGACCATCGTGCTGAAGCGGGGCGCCATGGGCTGTGTCGTCTATGATGGCAACATCAGCGACAATCTCGAGGATGGCATTTTCGGCGAGGGCTTCCCTATCGAAGTCTTCAGCGTGCTCGGCTCCGGCGACGCCTTCATGTCGGGCTTCCTGCGCGGCTGGCTGGGCGGTGAAAGCCTCGCCACGGCAGCGACCTGGGCGAATGCCTGCGGCGCATTTGCCGTGTCGCGGCTGCTATGCGCGCCCGAGTATCCAACGTTCGAGGAGCTACGATATTTCCTCGAGCACGGCAGCCCGTTCACCGCGCTGCGCAAGGACGAGACGATCAACCACATCCATTGGGCCACGACGCGACGGCGCGAGATCCCCTCGGTCATGGCGCTGGCGTGCGATCACCGCAGCCAGCTCGAGGAGGTCGCCGTGAGGGTGGACGCAGAGCCCTCGCGCATCAATGCCTTCAAGGTGTTGGCGGTAAAGGCAGCAGTCCGAGTGGCTGCCGGACGCGACGACTACGGTATGCTGATCGACGAGCGCTTCGGCCGCGAAGCGTTGTTCGAATTCGCGCGCCATCCGTTCTCCTGGCTCGGCCGGCCGGTCGAGCTGCCAGGTTCGCGGCCGCTGCGTTTCGAGTTCTCACAGGACATCGGATCTCAGTTGATCGGCTGGCCGCTCGATCACTGCATCAAGTGCTTGTGCTTCTGTCATGCCGACGATCCCGCGCCACTGAAGAAGGAACAGCAGGAAAAGCTTCGCGCGCTCTTCGACGCATCGCACAAGGTCGGCCGCGAGTTCCTCATCGAGATTATCGCCGGCAAGCACGGCACGCTGCAGGACGACACGATCCCGCGCGCACTCGACGAACTCTACGCGCTGGGCATCAAGCCGGAGTGGTGGAAGCTTGAACCGCAGGTTTCCGCCACCGCCTGGGTACGGATCGAAGCGACCATCGTCAAGCACGCCTCTTGGTGCAGGGGCGTTATGCTGCTCGGACTGGAAGCACCGCAGGACCAGCTCGAGGCAGCGTTTGTGGCGACGGCGCACGTTCCGATCATCAAGGGCTTCGCCGTCGGGCGCACGATCATCGCCCATGCCGCCGAAGAGTGGTTGGCGGGCAAGATGTCAGATGAGGAGGCGATCGCCAACATGGCCGCTCGTTTCGAGCGACTGAGCCAAGCATGGCTAGCCTCCCGCGAGCGCAAGGCGGCATAAACTTCTGCTGGAGCAATATCATGCCCAAGACGACCCGCTTGACGATGGCACAAGCCCTCATACGTTTCATGACGTGCCAGCGGACCACAATTGATGGCAGGGTGGTACCGATCTTCGGCGGCGTCTGGGCGATCTTCGGTCACGGCAACGTCGCCGGTCTGGGCGAAGCACTTTATGCCGTGCGTTACAAACAGCCGACTTTCCGTGCTCACAATGAACAAGCGATGGCGCATGCGGCGATCGCCTACGGCAAGGCGAATTTCCGCCGCCGTTTCATGGCAGTGACGACCTCGATCGGACCAGGCGCACTCAATCTGTTGACCGCCGCAGGCATGGCATACGTCAACCGCTTGCCTGTCCTGCTGTTGCCCGGCGACGCCTTCGCTAACCGCATCCCGGACCCGGTTTTGCAGCAAGCCGAGAATTTCACCGACGGCACGGCGACCGTGAACGACTGCTTCAGGCCGGTGTCTCGCTATTTTGACCGTATCGTTCGACCTGAACAGATCATTCCGGCGTTGAACCGGGCTATGCAGGTGTTGACCGACCCGGCCGAATGCGGGCCGGTGACGCTGGCATTGTGCCAGGACGTGCAGGCGGAAGCCTACGACTACCCCGAGAGCTTTTTCGAGGAGCGGATGTGGATGCCAAGACGTCCGCGCGCCGATTTGGGCGAGCTCACAGTAGCAGCCGAGGCGCTGATGGCTGCGGAGAAGCCGTTGATCATCGCCGGCGGGGGCGTGCTCTATTCCGAGGCGTCCGCCGCGCTGACAAACTTCGCCGAGGCAACGGGAATTCCTGTCTGCGAAACCCAAGCCGGCAAGTCGTCGTTGCCGGATGACCATCCCTTGAACATGGGCGCCATCGGCGTCACCGGTACATCGGCGTCCAACCGCCTTGCCGAGGAGGCCGACCTGATCCTGGCGGTCGGTACGCGCCTGCAGGATTTCACCACGGGGTCGTGGGCATTGTTCAAGAACGACGGGAAAACCATCGTCGGCCTCAACGTACAACCGTTCGACGCCCACAAGCATCGCGCGCTGCCACTCGTGACGGATGCGCGCGGAGGACTGGACGAGCTTCTGGCCGCGTTGAAGGGCTACAAAGCACCCGTGCGCTGGACCGGCAAGGCGGAGAAGGGCAAGACCACTTGGCAGGTGGAAGCAGACACCGCGCGAGCCAGCACGAATGCACAGTTTCCGTCTGACGCACAGGTCATTGGCGCACTCGATCGCGTTTTTGGATCGTACGTCGTGCTGGTGCAGGCTGCAGGCAGTCTCCCCGGCGAGTTGCACAAATTGTGGAAGGCGAGCCGTCCCGGCTCCTATCACGTCGATTATGGCTTCTCGACTATGGGTTATGAGATCGCGGCGGGCCTTGGCGTCAAGCTGGCGCGGCCCAACGAGCAGATCGTAATCCCGGTCGGCGACGGTTCGTATCTGATGCTGAATTCTGAGATCGCCACCTCCGTCATGCTGGGCCTGAAGCTCACCATCGTCGTACTCGACAACGGCGGGTTCAGCTGCATCAACCGGCTCCAGATGGCAACCGGCGGCGCTAACTTTAATAATCTGTTGAAGGACAGCCAGCACGATACGCTGCCGAAGATTGACTTTGCTGCACATGCCGCGAGCATGGGCGCATTCTCGGAACATGTAGCATCGATCGCCGAGCTGGAAGCAGCTCTGGAGAAATCGAAAGTGAACGACCGCACCACCGTCATCGTGATCGATACGGATCCTCTCGTCACGACCGAGGCTGGCGGACACTGGTGGGATGTCGTGGTTCCGGAAGTCAGCTCGCGCGAGCAGGTGCAGGAAGCGCGCAAGGCCTATGAGCAAGCAGTGAAGCAACAACGCGTCGGGAATTAGAAGTGGCAATGCACCTTTGCGCGAATTCCCATCCATCCATCGCTCGACGATGTCGCGGGTTGCAGAAGCATCGCCGCTGGTCCGCCGGACAGTCCCGCCCTTCGGCAAGCCGAGAACCAGCGAACTGCGACGCAGAGATGAGAATTGGCTCAGGGCTCTCCTAGGCTGATAGGAGTATCACGTGAAGGCCAAACTGGGCATATCCCCCATCGCGTGGTGGAATGACGATCTTCCCGAATTGAGCGACGATGTTTCGCTTGAAGAATGTTTACGCCAATCTCGCTCGGCCGGCTTCACCGGCATCGAGAAGGGCCGCCGCTTCCCCGACGATCCGACGGTCATGTCGTCGATTCTAAAGATGGTTAACGTTGCGCTGTGCGGCGGCTGGTTCTCTGGCACGCTCGTCAACGAAGACATCGCGACCAACAAGCATCGCATCCAGCCAATGATTGATCTGTTCAAGGCCGTGAACGCACCCTGCATCGTCTATGGTGAAGTTGGCCATTCGATCCAGAGCGATCGCTCAAGGCCTCTAGCGACCAAGCCAGTGCTGAGCGACGCCGACATGAAGGCCTATGCCAGGAGGATGACCGAGTTTGGTGAATGGTGCGCTGGGCAGGGCATGCCGCTCTCCTACCATCATCACATGGCCGCGGTTGTGCAGTTCGAGCACGAACTTGATACCTTTATGAAGTGTTCGGGAGAAGGCATCCCGTTGCTGTTCGACGCTGGCCACTTGGCCTTCGCGGGCGGCGACGTGCTGCGCGTCATCGACAACCACCACAAGCGCATCAACCACGTGCATGTGAAGGATATCCGCGGCCCCGTCATCAAAGCGCTCGATTGGAGGACGCAATCTTTCCTCGACGCCGTCGCGCTGGGCGCCTTCACTGTTCCCGGCGACGGCTCGCTGGATTTCGGCGCAATCGTGCAGAAGCTCGCTGGCTATGGCTATGAGGGCTGGTTCGTTGTTGAGGCCGAGCAGGATCCGAGGAAGAATCCGCCGCTCAGAATGGCCGAAATGGGCTATGCCGAACTCATGCGGGTGACGACCAAGGCGGGCTATGTTGTGGAAGCCCCGACCTTTCCCTGGCGCTGACTGGCAATTGGGATGCTTTTCCGTTGCCGGCAGCTTTCGTGTACGAATGGCTCAGTTGCCCACATCGACGTACCGGGATGATGTGATGGATAACAGCGAACATCCCTTTTACCTCCTGGCTGGGACTGGCGCCGAGCAACAAGGTCTCCGGCGGCAAAATGCTCTCGTCCCGAACGCGCCGATCCGGCGGCCGAGCGGCGGCACTTCTGCGCCTTGCTGCCGTGACCGTGGGGCGTACAGACACTGCGCTCGGCGCCTTTTATAGACGGCTCTCAGTGCGCATCGGCAAGGCCAAGGCCGTGACCGCCACGGCCCGGAAGATCGCAGTTCTGTTCTACAATGCTGTGCGATAAGGAATGGACTATGTCGATCCCAAAGCCTCGTCCTACGAGACGCGTTACCGGACGCGAGTGGTCAACAATTTGCATCGGCGTCCAAGCCATTCGGCTTTGTTCTCCATCCCTTGGAGCCGAAAAGTAGATGCTGCCGTTTCTTAGGAATCGTTCTCCAGCGTCAGTTCGCCGATCTTGGCGTGCAGCGACTTCACATCGATGGCTGCTTGTTCCGCTCCGGAGCCGCCGCCGGGACCGAACGCATCGGCGGCCTTGCTTTCAAGCTGAGCCTTCCACGCCGTGATCTGATTGGGGTGGACGTCGAACTGCTCGGCAAGCTGAGCCAGCGTTCGATCGCCCTTCACGGCGGCGAGCGCCACCTTCGCCTTGAAGGCCGGTGTGTGGTTCCGGCGTGTTCTTCTGCTCATTGTCGCTCCTGATTCGCAGGCACAGCGTGCCCGCTGTCAGGCAGAAACTCCACTTATCGCCCTGTGCAGAATTCCGGGGCCGGCTCTGCACTCTTCTGTGCGTCAGCTTGTTGTCAGATTGCTCGCTTACCCTGCTAGCAAGTCCTAAGAAGACCGATATTGACTACAGCGCAGATCAGTCGATAAGAGCGAATCGCGTGGATAGCAGAATCACATGTTCATCCAGCCAACCCACAACGATGCGGCGAAGCCCCGTCTGGAGCAGATGGGCTTTGTTGACGTGGGGTAGAACCAGTTCGTGCTTGACCCTCGACGGTCCGATAAGTGGACGATGAACAACCAGGGTGAATGGCAGCGGGCAGACAAGCCCCGGCTGTATCTTCAAGCCGAGAGCGAGGATCCCGCTGAACGAAGTAGCGACGAAGACGAAGGATGTGTCGAGTCAGAGTCGTCCGACGATGATCTTTCTTGGTACGTGGCGCGGGCGCTCAATTTCCGCGGAGGACCGGCGGAATGAGAGTCTAGATAGACTAACGGGAATGTGCATGAAGGCTATCATGTTCCGTTTTCCGCGTGCCGGGCGCGAAGGGGATATCCCAGCCGCTCCAATCCGTTGGCTTAACGGTGCCGCCTGAGCTCCTCTGTAGGAGCATTGGTGCAGTGAAATTTCATCAGCATAAAGGAGATTGCTTGTGGGAATTTGTTGTTCAAAGCCTTCAGTAGTGGCCTCGCCTTATGATAGTTCGAGCGCCGACGGCGCATCGCACTCAACGGCCCGCAGCGCCAGCGATCGCCAATGGTCCGCGCTAATTTCGACTGCATCGGGACCGGCCCCGATGGCTCCCCGAGTCGCTCTGGGAACGTCGCCGAACACGTTGCAACAACGACGCGGTGTGGCACTACAGCGACATGAGATGCAGCAACTCGCCTACCTCATTGCGGCCATGATGACTGGCGATCCGGTCAGAAGCCCCGCTCGGATCACCGCGGCCGGTCAGACAGTGCACGACGTTCGCCTGCTGCTCAGGCACGGACGCGGCAACGTTCATGCGGATGGCGAGCCGTCCCACGGGCACAACGTCGTAGCCTCACGTCTGGCCTACCGCGGACTCGATCGCAACAACCAGATGGCATTGGCGGGCGCGCTGGGCGCAGGCTTTTGCGATCAATTCGCGCGCCTCGCTGCAGTCTCGCACGCGCCGCATTTGCGCGATGGTGAATCGGTCGTGAATGCAGGCGGCGAGGTGGAAATTATGGAACTGAACGCCGATCACACCATCTCGGCCACGCGAACTGGACACGCATGGAACGAGCTACGCCGCGGCAACGAACGCGATGGAGAGACGACCATCGTGCAGGACGGCTGGTCGAACGGCCCGGCGGTGCGGCTGAAAGACAGCGCGTGGGCGCACGTCCAGGTGGAGAGAGAGGACCTGAGTACCGACAAGGACGGCGCCCTGTGGTTGAAAGATCGCGTCGAACAACTGATACCTCTCGTCCACCCGGACGAAGACGAACACACAGCGAATTGGCTGGAGCATTTGCGCCGAAATCCCACCCAACATGATCGCTTTTTGGAAACTCAGGTAGTGTCGGCCGAGTTCGCCGCAAAAGCGAGGGAAGCCCTAGAGCAGATTCCGCGGGAACAGCAGGAGCAGTTTGTCTCGATGGCGGCGCAGGAATTCTATGGGCTGTCTCCCCATGAGGCGGGCGCCCCGCATTTTATTCACTCGGTGCTGGAACAGGTTGGGCTCCTAGACCATCAGGATCGTCCGCCGGTGGTGCCGCCGGAATATTGACGACGACTCCGTGTCGTCTCGATGGGCACTGCGTGTTGCGGCACGCGCTGCGCTTGGCGTGGGCCCGCGTGAGATCTGCGTCTAGTACCTCGTCACAGTGATTATGACTCTTTGGAAGTGGCGGGATAGGCGCCTGCCATTTTGGCGCGAGCCTTGTCTGTTGTGAACACCCATTTGATGCGGGAGCGGGCGGCATTTCGTTGTCGTTCCCAGGCGGTGATTTCGCGGCGCAGTCGCTTGGGGTCGTCAATCCTGCGATCCAGGCACTGGCCTCGCAGGACGCCGATTTCGATCTCGACCATGTTGAGCCAACTTGCGTGCTTTGGGGTGTAGTGGAACTCGAGCCGTCGCAAAATCCGCCTGGCTTCGGCGGGCGGGAACGCCTGATAGAGGGCGCCGGCGGAGTGGGTCGATAAATTGTCCTGGACGACCCGGATGATCTCGGCGTCGGGATAATGGATGTCGACGAGATCACGCATGCATTGGGCGTAATCTCGTGCCGCTCGGTGACCTTGACCTTGCGCCAGGGGCGATGCACGTCGAAGAGAACGAAGAGATTGACCGTGCCATTGCGACGATACTCATAATCGTAACGTTCGAGGTGGCCGGGCTTGGCCGGAATGGGCTGACGCACCTCGCCGATGAGTTGCACCGGGCTTTCGTCGAAGCACACCACTGGCCGTCTGGAGTCGGGCACCTCGGCATAGAGGTCGAGCACATCCTCCATGCGGGCGACGTATTCGCCGCCGACCTGCGGAATGCACCACATGTCTTTGCGCCAGGGCTTGAGGCCATTCTCGGCCAGGCGCCGCCGAACCGTCTCGTGCGACAGGCTCTTGTGTTCGGTGAGCTTGACCATCGCAGCCGCCAGCAGCTTTAGCGTCCAGCGGGCACGGCCCTTTGGGGGACTGGCGCAGGCTGTCGCCACCAGCAAGGCTTCTTCCTTGCCGTGAGTTTGCATTCCGCCCCGGGACGCGGCTCGATCAGGTGCAGCGCGGCCACCCGTTCGGCATGCCCGTCGGCCCGCGTCAGGCAGGCGTCGACCAGCAGGCCGTGGCGGTTCTCCATCAGCCCATGCCCGATGAAGCACAGCTTCGTTTCGTTGCCCTTTCCCTTGCGGTAAAGCCAGGCATCCCGATCGGTGGTCGAAGCATGGGTGCCGTTCGAGCGCTTCTGGCCATGGAAGTCCGCTTCGGCGTTGCGCCCGCCGCCTTGCGCCGGCGGCGCGCCAGAGCCATCCTTCGGCTTCACGCTCTTCATCGAGGCCCAGGCCTCGATCAGCGTGCCATCGACCGAGAAGTGATCGCTCGACAGCAGCTTCTTCACCTTGGGCTGCGCCAGCACCGCCGCGAGGAACTTGGCCGCGATGTCGCCTTCCGGCAACCGGTCGCGGTTTTTCGAGAACACCGAATGGTCCCAGGCTCCGTCGTCGACGCCAATTCCGACGAACCAGCGGAACAGCAGGTCGTATTCCAGCCGTTCGATCAAAAGCCGCTCCGAGCGGATCGCTTGCAACAGCATCGCCCGCAGCAACTTCTCCGGCTGGATTGACGGCCGCCAAATCGGCGAAGAGAGCGCGGCAAACTCGCGCTCCAGCGTCGACAGCGCCTCGTTCGCGATCGTCCGGATCGCTCGCAGCGGATGGTCACGCCGCACCCGCCTCCAGATCAACGTAGCTGAACAGCTCGCCCGTTCGATTGTCGCCGCCGCGCACGCACCATCTCCGAATCTCGTCGGAGCCAATGAATCACGGTCGCTGGTCGGCGGCGAGCACCTTTTTCAACAGCCTGCTAGAGCAGCCTGCTCATGCTACGCTCCCACCCACATATACCATTGTGTGATCGAGCTAGCCCCGGGGATGATTGTCACGAAGCGCGGGCTCATCCATTATGCACTAATGGCTATGTACTCTCAAGTTTACTCTCCATTCGGGGAGGCGCAGGAACGCACAGCTGAAGGTGCTGTACCTACCCTATATACCAGTTTGATCGATGACCTGAGTCAGCTGAATTTCGCTGATGCGGATGACCGTCGGGCATTTCCTCCGACCCTACACAGCATATTAGCAAGGCACGGACTGTTCGGGCTCACTACACGAACAGAGCACGGCGGACTAGCTCTTCCCTTGCAAGAGGCCATCGACCTCATCTCTGCCACTGCATCCTTCGATATCTCGGCCGCCTCTACCCTCGTTATCCATAACTTTCTGGCCTTGCCCTGCATCGAAGCAGCACCGCGCATCCCTGAACAAAGGCATGTCATGTGGGGTGCAACACGCGGAGACCTTTGCGCTTTCGCTTTGACAGAGCCTGGGGCTGGCTCTGCCCCGCGGCACATAGAGACTTCGGCTTTCATGCACGAGGATAGAGTTCGCATCTCTGGCCGCAAAATTTGGATTGGCCTCGCTGACTGGGCTCGCTGGATCGTTTGCTTTGCACGAGCCTCTGGTCCCGACGTGAAAGGTCGGCTCGTTGGTGTACTAGTTGATAGGCAGGCTCCGGGCTTAATGGTCACACACGAGCATCGCACACTCGGTCTACGTGGCATTATCCAGAATACTTTGGAGTTCAAGGATGTCGAGGTGCCGAGCGCTTACGTTCTTTCTCGCGATCAAGACGGCTGGGGAACAGCAGCATCCAGTATGAACCGCGGGCGCATCGGTGTGGCTGCGATGGGCCTTGGAGCCCTTGAGCGCGCTATCCAGGTCGCAGCCTCATATGCAAGACATCGTCGACTAGGTAAGCTGCGCATGATTGAGAACAGCTATATCGAGCAGCTATTCGGGCAAATGGTGCTCCGGCGGGAAGTAGTGAAGGCAATGCTAGCTGCATCCTGCCGACTTATCTCAGCGAAGGGCGCGCCCAATGTCCACCTTGCGTCGGCAACGAAGGTTTTGTCGTCGGAGTGGTGCGGCCTCGTCGCTGATCAATGCCTCCAGCTGTTGGGGGGCCGTGGTTACGATGAGGGAACGCCTGTAGCTAAAATCTATCGAGACGCTCGCATTCTCCGCATCTTCGAAGGTCCGACAGAGACGCTCCTATCACATCTCGGCCGCTGCCTTCTCTCTAGGGCCACGCGTGATGAGATAGCCGATCTTTTTCTGTCTCTTGGTGCGGCGCCGGTCCATGCTGCTGCAATTGAGGAACTCTCTGGGCTCAATGAGACAGATGGTACCGTGCTCATCTATGCCGGTTGGCTCACCACATTAGGACTTGCACAAGCAGTCATGTCTGCTGGTTGCTTCTCCGCCTCAGATTGCGCCGCTGCCGCGGCTGACCTTGTTGGTTCCGAACTAGCAACTCTCCGTACTCGCGCACCGGCACGGCTATCTTTCGAAGGCCGCGTTCGCGCTAGTCGGACACTGGATACCTTCCTTCAAGACGCAGCTTCTTCTATCCGCTCACCTGTCCTCACGAGCGATTACCTCAAGCTGGAGCAGTATGTCTGATCCCGTAGCTAACAAGGGGAGCGAGGAGGCCCGTCTTATAACTGCTGGCATTGTGAACGTCCCGATTCACGCTCGCTCTCCTCAGCGAACGCTTGGCGTCCGAAAGCCCGCTCGAAGAAAACGCTGAGCGCCTCAGCTTGCGTCCCGGCGGGGAGAGGACGGCGCCACGGTAGCCTCACTCATGGTACTTAAGGCTTCTCGTTGAAAACACATTGTGCGCGACGACGGGCTGGCATCGCAAGTATGAGGTGCGGGCGCTCCGGCGACGCGAGACGGTTGGACCGGGCCAGGTCGAGGCAACAAGAAAGCGAAGACGCAGATATGGCGCGACGATCAAGGACGCGCTGACGGCGCTGTGGGAGGCGTCGGATCGGGTGTGCGGCAAGCGGCTCAAAGTGATGATCCCGACCTTGCTGCCGGCCCTCGAGCAACATGGTCGATTGCAGCTTGGCCAGGCGGATCGTGACTGTGTTCTCTCGATCAGCCCCGCAACCATCGATCGCCTGGTCGTCGATGTGAAGATCGCGGCGAGCCGCGGCAGGCGGCGCCGTGCCGGATTCTATTCGGCAATCCGGCGCGAAGTCCTGATCCGCACGTTCAATGACTGGAACAGCCCGGTGCCCGGCTTCTGCGAGGTTGACATGGTCGCCCATGGCGGCACGTCGGTGGCAGGTTCGTTCATCCAAACTCTCACGATGGTCGATGTCGCCACCGGCTGGACAGAGTGCCTGCCGTTGCTGACGCGGGAAGGTTCGCTCGTCGTCGAGGCGATCAACCGCGCACAGAGCCTGTTCCCCTGGCTGTTGCGCGGCGTGGACTTCGACAACGACAGCGCCTTCATGAACGATGTCGTCGTGCCATGGTGTCGCGAAGCTCGAAGTCACTCGCTCGCGCGCCTATAAGATGAACGATCAGGCGTTTGTCGAGCAGACGAATGGTGCCGTCGTCCGCCGCCTCATGGGCTATGGCCGCTTCGATGGCGTCGAGACGGCGCGTATGATGGGCCGCCTCTATGCGGCGGCACGGCTCTACGTCAACTTCTTCCAGCCGTCGTTCAAGCTGAAGAAGAAGCGTCGCGAAGGGGCTAAAGTGATTAAGCGCTATCATCTCCCATCGACGCCCTATGAGCGTGCCTTGGCGCATCCCAAGGTGACCGCGGCCGTGAAGAAACGGCTACGCGATCAGTATCGCTCGCTCGATCCGGTCGCGCTGTTGGCGGAGATTCGCGCAACCCAAGAGGAATTAGGCATTCGTGTCGATCGTCGTGCCGGACAGGCGCGCGGCTTGCAACCCGCTCACACTAGCATCCTGCCGGCGACCGCGGCGACGTTCGCGAAGACGCTCGGCAAGACCGCGACGGTCGGCGAGCCGCGTGCCAGGCACCGGCGAACTCGTCGGCCCTATAAGACCAGAGTTCGAATGCCGTCCAAGCTAGACCCGCATATTGCCGCGATCGAAGCGTGGCTCGCAGAGCAGCCGCAGCCGACGGCGCTCGCAATTGTCGGCCAGCTGCGCGAGAAATACCCTGAGGAGTTCGGAAAGAGACAGCATTCGATTGTGCAACGTCTGCTGAGGGCGCTCAGACGGAGGGCTGCCGAACGGTTGGTCGCCCAGGGCCCGCTCGACGACGCCACAACCGCTGCCCCATTGCCCGGGGTTCTGGACGGCTCGGGCTATGTAGGGCCCGACCCGCCCACAGCCCCTCTCGTCGAGCAAACCGGGAAAGCCATCTGGCGCGACCGATTAATCGACATCGGATCGTCATCGGCAATGGCGCCATCAGGGTAACATTCGCAGATGCGGCAATACGGGGGTCAATATTGCAGACGATGACGTAATTGCGGTCAGCGCTCGTGACACGAAAGCTCCATTAGAATCGAGCTCTCGCAATCAACCGATTCGGAGAAGCTGTCATGAAGCAATATGTCGGACTCGATGTCTCGCAAAAAGAAACTTCAGTATGCGTGGTCAATGAAGCGGGCGAGGTCTTGTTCGAGGGGAAAGCCAAGCCCGACCCGGGGGCGCTCACGGCACTGCTTCGCAAGCGGGCGCCACAGGCGGAGCGCATCGGCTTTGAGACCGGCGCAATGGCGAGTTGGCTGTGGCATGAACTTCGCAGGGTCGATCTTCCGGTGGTTTGCATCGACGCTCGGCATGCCCACGCGGCTTTGTCGGTACGCATGAACAAGAGCGATCAGAATGATGCTCGAGGTCTGGCCGAGCTGGTGCGGGTTGGCTGGTATCGAGAGGTCAAAGTCAAGAGCGAGGAAAGTCAGAGGATCCGCGCGATACTGTCGCGAGATCCCGGCTCGTGGCTAAGGTTCGAGATTCGGCGATAGCGCTTGTCGTGGAGATCTCGTGCCAGTAGAGCATGTATCAGCCGCGCCCGCGCCGTCTCCGCAACCACAATCCTGCGGGCATAGGCGTCGATGACAAAGGCGACGTAGACAAAACCCGTCCAGGTCGCGACATACGTGAAGTCGGAGAGCCAGAGAACGTTCGGCCTTGGCGCCTTGAACGGGCGATTGACGTGATCCAGCAGGCATGGCGCAGCCTTGTCGCTGATCGTGGTCTTGATGGGTTTGCCGTGGATCACCCTTGCAAACCCATGTTCCGCATAAGTCGCGACACCGTGCAACGGGCAACATCGAAGCCTTCGCGCTTGAGCTGGCACCAGACCTTGCGCACGCCGTAGAGGGAAAAGTTTTGATCGAAGGCGCGCCGAACCTCGATCTTCAGTGCGGCGTCCGGCTTGGCGCACGTCGACAGCCTGGCGGGATCGCGCCGTTTGGCCCCATGGGCGTGGTAGGTCGAGGGGGCGATCAGGCAACACCCGACAGATCGGCTCGACCCCATGCGCCCCACGATGATCGTCAATGAAGGCGATCATGGCTTGGACCGGCGGTCGAGCTCCGCCATCGCAAAATAAGCGCTCGCCTTGCGCAGGATCTCGTTGGCCTGTCGAAGCTCACGGTTCTCCCGTTCCAGGGCCTTCAGCTTCTCGGCCATCTCCGTCGGAACGCCCTCCGCTGTCCGCTGTCGATCTCGACCTTCTTGACCCAGTCATGTAGCGTCTGCGGTGTGCAGCCAATCTTGGCGGCAATCGATCTCACCGCCGCCCACCGCGAAGGGTGCTCGCTGGCGTGATCCGGAACCATCCGAACCGCACGGGCCCGAACCTCGGGTGAAAACTTGTTCGTCGTCTTGCTCGTCATGGCTCCATCCTCTCGGGAGTTGGAGCCTCCGGCAAACCCGGGGCGGTTCAGACTGCAACAAAAGTGAGTCAGAGCCAATTTTTACGTCGCCCGACAGCGCTCGTCAGGTACTCGACAGCTTCCTCTCATAGCAAAAATTGTGGGGAAGAACATCCGAGTGGCCGACTGCCTGCGGCGCGGACGGTTCGGACCCACGGTGGTTTGTTGCTGGATCCAACGTTGAGAGCTCATTCTGTGCCGCGGATTTGGTCGCCGCGCTGCCGTCTCGATTGCCCCGCGCATGAGATCCAAACCGAGCTCTGATTCGCCTACATCTTCGAAAGTGAGAACGGATGGATTTCACCTCAACTAGCCGACTGCAGCAACAATCGAACAGCGCCGCCCAGCAAGAGACTGCACCGGTGTCCCCGTCGACAGACGCGGCGGCCTTTGAGCGGCAGCTAAGCGAGATCACCCGTCCAGGTGATGGTGTGCTGATGCAGGCCCCCCCCCATCAAGTCGCCGCATCGCCATCGGAGGCGCAGCCCATCATGCAGGCGAGCGGGCACGAATGCCCTCCAGCGTCGCAGGATGGAGGCGGCGGGCCAATGCCAGGCGCCTCGGCGCTGCAGCCTGGCCAGTCAGCAGAGGTTTACGGTACCCGCAGGCGTCCTCTTTATTCCCAAGATGCTGACCTTATTTTGGGGCTTGAGGAGGCCCTCATCAAAGGGGGGGCTGTCAAACGCACTGCCAAGGAGAATGTAGGTCATCTTCTTAGATTGGGCCGCTGGCTCTTTGAAAACAAAAAGCAGGCCATTGCTGCTCGGCTCGACGACGAGTCGTTGACCGTTGATGCGTGCGAGTTCTTCGGAAAGGGTAATCCCACGAGACTCCTTACGGCAATAGGTCATCTCCGGACCTCGCAGTCGACGGGCGGAATCGTGCCGATCGCAGACCGCGCTAAGCTGAATCCTTATCCCCAGGACGCGGCTCTCATCGAAGAGTACAAAAACGAAGCAACGACAGGTACCGTCAGTACCTATGCATTTACCCTTAGCAGTTTCAGTGACTACCTGCGTAAAAACAACAAGAAGGGCATTGCTGCTCGGCTTTCCGGCAAGGCGTTGGATGGAGATGTCGGAGACTATAAGAAGGACGTCGGTGGTAATAGGCGGATCGGTGCCGCACTGGCTCATCTCCGAAAATCGCGGGCCGGCGCTAAAGCGATGGAGCTCGAGCGCCATATTTCTCCCGGTCCTGATCCCGAACGCGCGGCCCTGATGGAGCCGAGGCGGGTCAGCGACGCCGCTGCGGAGCACCGCGCGTCGCAGGAAGCTGGCAGTTGGCCAGAGAAGCTTCCTGCAGAAGGCTACGATCAGGATTTGGTTTTGGGGCTGATGGACGAACCCGGTCCGTCGCACTCGGCGCTGCAGCCGGCTCAGTCAACTGGAGTTTTGAGAAGGCAGAGGAAGCAGCCACTTTATTCCGAGGATGGTCCCCTTATTTCGGGGCTTGAGAAGGCCCTCATCAAGAGCGGGGCCACCGAAATCAGCGCCAAGGCCAATGTATATTCTCTTCGCAGCTTTGGCCGCTGGCTTGTCGCAAATAACAAAGAGTCCATTGCTGCTCGGCTCGACGACGAGTCGTTGACCATTGATGCGCGCGAGTTCTTCGGAAAGGGTAATCCCACGAGACTCCTTAAGGCAATAGATCATCTCCGGACCTCGCAGTCGACGGGCGGAATCGTGCCGATCGCAGACCGCGCTAAGCTGAATCCGTATCCCAAGGACGCGGCTCTCATCAAAGAGTACAAAAACGAAGCAACGACAGGTACCGCCAGTACCTATGCAGTTGTTCTTAACAGTTTCAGTGACTACCTGCGTGAAAACAACAAGAAGGGCATTGCTGCTCGGCTTTCCGGCAAGGCGTTGGATGGAGATGTCGAGAGCTATAGGAAAGACGCCGCCGGGGGTAATCGGAATATCGGTGCCGCACTGACCCATCTCCGAAAATCGTCGGCCGGCGCTAAGGCGATGGAGCTCGAGCGCCATATTTCCCCCTTTCCTGATCCCGAAGACGCGGCCCTGACGGAGCCGAGGCGGGTCGGCGACGCCGCTGCGGAGCACCGCGCGTCGCAGGAAGCTGGCAGTTGGCCAGAGGAGCTGCTTCCTGCGGAAGCCCACGATCAGGATTTGCTTTGGGGGCTGATGGACGAACCCGGCCCGCCGTCCTCGGCGCTGCAGCCGGCTCGATCAACTGGGGTTCGCAGGAAGCAGCCTCTTTATTCCGAGGACGCTCCCCTTATTTCGGAGCTTGAGGAGGCCCTCATCAAGGGCGGGGCCGCTGAAGCCACCACCAAGGATTATGCAGGTTCTCTTCGCAGGTTTGGCCGCTGGCTCTTCGAAAATGACAAAAAGGGCATTGCTGCTCGGCTCGACGACGAGTCGTTGACCATTGATGCGCGCGAGTTCATCGGAAAGGGTGATCCCGCGAAACTCCTTGCGGCAATAGATCATCTCCGGACCTCGCAGTCGACGGGCGGGATCGTGCCGATCGCAGGCCGCGCTAAGCTGAATCCTTATCCCCAGGACGTGGCTCTCATCAAAGAGTACAAAAACAAAGCTGCGACAGGTACCGTACGTACCTATGCAGTTGTTCTTAACAGTTTCAGTGACTACCTGCGTGAAAACAACAAGAAGGGCATTGCTGCTCGGCTTTCCGGCAAGGCGTTGGATGGAGATGTCGAGAGCTATAGGAAGGACGCCGGGGGTAATCGGAATATCGGTGCCGCACTGGCTGATCTCCGAAAATCGCAGGCTGGCGCTAAAGCGATGGAGCGCGAGCGCCATATTTCCCCCGTTCCTGATCCCGAAGACGCGGCACTGATGGAGCCGATGCCCGTCGGCGGCGCCGCTGCGCAGCACAGCGCGTCGCAGGACGCGGGCAGTTGGCCAAAGGAGCTGCTTCCTGTAGAAGGCTACGATCAGGATTTGCTTTGGGAGCTGATGGACGAACCCGGCCCGTCGTCATCTCTTCTTGAGCCAGCCGCGCGCCATGACCAGTCATCGGATCCCGGAGAGTCCATTCGTCCCTTGAATTGGGGCTCCGACCGCCAGCAGTTCCCGGACGAGCCGATCGGTGCACTTGCCAAGAGCAACCTCCTGCCAAGCAAGGAGGTCCTCATCAACGATGAGCATGACACAGCTGAATTGAGGCCAGCGAAGAGGCCGAGGACCCTAGACAATCTGCACGGCGTTGCCATTGAGCGGCAACTGAGCGAGATCGTCGCTTCAGGCGGTCGCCTGCTGACGTCGGCCCCCACCCATCAACTGGGTGCATCGCCATGGCAGGCGCAGCCGACGATGCAGGGGAGTGGGTACCAAGATGCCACGGCGCTGCAGCGAGCTGTCAGTCGGCCATTGGTCCTCCCGGAAGGTTATGATCAGGATCTGCGTTTGATGGTGGAAGACGGCCCACCGTGGCCCGGGGTTCCCCCGGAGCAGGCGCAGGACATAGTCCAAGCTGGACAGCAGGAACCTGCCTGGTCCGCCTCAACCTGGTCGCCGCAGATGCCGCTCAACTTTGATTGGAGTATGTGGCCGATGCTGGAAGCATCGCCAGCGCACTCTACCAGGGCTCCCTCAGACATCTACGCTGGTCTTGAGCCATTTCTTGCTCTGAATGCGCCGACACCGTCCGAGTTGCGCGACGATGCTCACTTTGAGCCAGCGCAGGCTGCCAGGGCTCGCTCAAGCACCTACGGCGGTCCTCCGTTGGTTGATCTGACTGCGGCCACGCCGTCTGAATCACGCGACGATGTTAATTCTGTGCCGGCGTTTCCGAGCACCTCCTACGATGCTCAGATCGGGGCTTTAGGTCCGACAGCCTCGTCTCACGGCCGCGGGCTGGTGCTCGAGGACACGGAATGGCTGGGCGACGAGCATGTCCTGAGAGATTACCAGCTCCTGGCGCAAGAGTTGGGGGGGGACAATCCGAATCTCGCCGCCCGGACGCGGTTCGTGGATCCTCTCATAACCCTTGTTAGCCTGCGCTTGGGCACCGAGAGCGAAATGCTACGCGCATTCCAGCGCATCGTCCATGATCAGAATGGTGACGACACAGCCGACTTCCTGTTCCTGCCAGTGAACAATGCCCGTGCTACGAATCTCCCCGGCACCCATTGGTCGTTGCTGTTTGTTGATCGCCGCGACCGCGAAAGGCCGGTTGCCTATCGCTACGACTCCATGGGGGAATACAACAACACGCCCGCAGCAGAGCTCGCAGCAAGGCTGGGCGCCCGCCTGGAGTCACGCGGCATGACCCAGCAGCTGAACACTTACGATTGCGGCGTCTTCGTGGTCGACGGCACGCGGGCGCTGGTTAGGCAATTGGAGCAAGGACGAGCACCACACCTGCTGAACCTCAGCAGCCTCGTTGCCAATCGGCAGGCGCTGCAGAACCGACTCGGGGGCTGATGTCGCTCAATCCGCCATCGCAACCGGTAGAGGGCAATGACGTCAGCAGCCGTGAAGTCCTAGCCCTTGAGCGAGGTCGCCAGGATTACCCAATCAGCGGCCTCAAGCGTTTGCCTGGAGAGTTGATGGCCTCCCTTCTGGGCTGTCTTGCGTGCCTTGCGTCGCGCCTCCGCGGCCGCATGCGCCGGCTTTTTGACCGCGACCAAGCGCACAGCAAGCGGTTGCGCGCCGGACTTGCGCTCTATCCAGATCGGTCGATCGATCATGCCGCCTGCCAAGGCCTTGCGCAGCTCTGCGATGAGACCGACAAGGTTGCCGTTGCGATCCAGCCAACGCGCGCTCTTCCAGCCCGCGCGGATCACGAAGTCCGCGCCGGCATCGACGCACTGTGGATACGCCACACTGCGTTGTTTTGCCCGCCCTCGGTCCCGCTTTGGGGACCGTCGTGGCATCAACGATGCGGATCAGCCGACCGCGGCTTGCCTTCGGCGCACCACTCGC
Source organism: Bradyrhizobium sp. USDA 3240 (assembly GCF_054063295.1). Classification (NCBI taxonomy): domain Bacteria; kingdom Pseudomonadati; phylum Pseudomonadota; class Alphaproteobacteria; order Hyphomicrobiales; family Nitrobacteraceae; genus Bradyrhizobium; species Bradyrhizobium sp. USDA 3240. The sequence goes on along the minus strand of NZ_JBSSGD010000002.1, from coordinate 5,859,983 downwards.
AAGTGCCTGACCTATCAGTTGCGCCAGCCAATCTCCGGACTGACGCAAGCGATACAACAAAGCCACGTTGGAGATGCCGACAAGGCCCACCGACGTCGCCCACGCCGCCGTCAGCCGCAGACCCCGCGTGCCCAGACAATACGCAAGTATCAGCCGCAGCAAATCAACCCCATTGGTGATCTCGCGCGGACGAACAAACGCCTTCGTCTCGCGCGCGCCAACCTCTAGGTCGTGTGGACACTTACCGCATCCAAAGAACGATGGCTGCGAGAGTGACGACGGCTAGGTAATTTCGGGCGGTCTTTTCGAAGCGGGTTGCGACGCGGCGGAACTGCTTGAGCTTTGAGAAGCAGCATTCGACGAGGTGACGCTGGGCATAGAGGTGCTTGTCCAGCGGGTATTTGAGTGCGCGTGACGGGTTGTTGGGGATGACGGCGAGCGCGCCCTTGGCGGCGATGGCTTGGCGCAAATGATCGGCGTCATAGGCCGTATCGGCCATGACGACCTCGGCAGGTAGTCCCTCGATCAATGCGGCAGCTTGCGGTGCATCGCCCTTCTGGCCTGCGGTCAGCGCGAACCGTACGGGACATCCCAAGCCACGAACGGCCATATGTATCTTGGTGCTCAGCCCCCCGCGCGAGCGGCCGATCGCCTGATCTTCAGCCCCCCTTTTTTGGCGCCGGCGGCGTGCTGATGCGCCCGGACGATGGTCGAATCGACGATCAGATATTCGAAGTCCGGATCATCGGACATCGCCTCGAAGATCCGCCACCAGACGCCCTTGATGCTCCATCGACTGAAGCGCCGGAACACGCTGTTCCAATCCCCCGAACGCCTCCGGGAGATCACGCCAGGGAGAGCCCGTGCGAACAATCCAAAGTACACCTTCCACGAACATCCGTAAGCGCTGTTCCGAACACACAGCTTCGAGACGTTAGCTGATCTCTACGTTTTTCGTTTGTGGAGGGCTGCCAGCCGTTCCGCCTCAGCTAGTGCTGCTGCCTTGGTTTTAAATGGACCAACGTCGTGTTCTTGCGTGTCGGGTAGCCAAGCAGGCAAGAACCACCAACCACCCGGGCGGTAACTCGTGCTGTTCCTAATCGACCCGATATGATCGGCTGTAAACCAACCGGGATCGACCCCGTCCTGTTGCCACAAGATGTTCTTGTCGCTCACCGGCGCGCCTCAAGAATGTTGGTTCGTCGATTTTCTTCGCTTAGGCCGGATTCTAGCCGCTTCCGTAGTTCCATGGCAACAAACTGTCGAGCTGGCGGTTCGGGTGACCATTGACGATTCTGGTGAGGACATCGGTGATATAGGTCAGCGGGTCAATGCGATTCAGCTTACAGGTTTCGATCAACGAGGCGATGACGGCCCAGTGCTGAGCACCGCCGTCGGAGCCTGCGAACAGCGCATTTTTCCGGTTCAGCGTGATCGGGCGGATCGAGCGCTCGACGATGTTGTTGTCGAGCTCGATACGGCCATCATTGATGAAGCGCGTCAGGCCCTCCCAGCGTGAGAGCGCATAGCGGATGGCGTCGGCCAACTTGCCCTTTTGGCTGATCAACGCGAGCTTTGCGCGGAGCCACCGCTCGAAGGATTCCGCCAGCGGGCGGCCTTTCTGCCGCCGAACGAGACAGCGTTCCTCGGCGCTGCGGCCACGGATGTCCTTCTCGATGGCATAAAACTCGGCGATATGCTGAAGCGCCTCGCTCGCAATGGGCGCGGGGCCAGGAGCGGCAAGTTCGTAGAAGTTACGCCGCATATGCGACCAGCAGAATGCAAGCTGAACGTCGCCACGTTCGGCCAGCTTGCCATAGCCGGCATAGCCATCGACCTGCAGGATCCCACTGAAGCCTGCCAGATGGGCGATCGGTCGGTCGGCCTTGCGGTCGGGGGCATAGACATAGGCGACGCCCGGCGGATCGGCACCGCCCCATGGCCGGTCGTCCGCCGCATAGGCCCAGAGCTGACCGGTCTTGGTGCGCCCCCGGCCGGGATCGAGCACCGGCATCGTCGTCTCGTCAGCGAACAGCTTTGCCCGTTGCTTAAGTTTGCCAAGGAGGCGCTCATGCAACGGACGCAAATGGAAGGCTGCCTGCCCGACCCAGTCCGCCAGCGTCGAACGGTCGAGCTCAATGCCTTGGCGGGCGTAAATCTGTGCCTGCCGATAGAGCGGCAGGTGATCGGCATATTTGGACACCAGCACCTGGGCGACGGTGGCCTCGGTCGGCAATCCGCTCTCGATCAGCCGCGCTGGGGCCGGCGCCTGCATGATGCCGTCCTCGCAAGTCCGGCAGGCGTATTTGGGTCGCCGGGTTACAAGGATCCGGAACTGCGCCGGGACCAGGTCCAGCCGCTCAGTTCTATCTTCGCCGATCCGATGTAACTCACCCTGGCAGCAGGGACAGGTCCTATCCTCGATGTCGACGACGACCTCAATCCGGGGCAGGTGCGCCGGCAAGGCACCACGGTTGCCGCGGCGCTTACGAACCCGCACCTCACGGCCTTCAGGTGCGCTGACGTCCTGCGCCGTCTTGCCGTACGCGGCCACCTGCTCGACGTCTTCCAGGCCCAGCAGCATCTGATCTTCAGGCAGCGTCTCGGCTCGCGGGCCAAACCGATGCCGCTGCAATTCCTTGATGATCTGGCGCAGCCGTTCGCTCTCGCACCGCTCGGCAAGCAGCATCGCTTTCAGCATCTCGGGATCGTCAGGCAGGGCGTCGCTCACACCCAATTCAGAGCATATTCATCGCCATCTGGCGACGCGTCCGACGCTCCTGATTCACTTCGCCGCAGCGCTGCCAACAACTATCCCGCTTGCGTTGGCGCCGACGTCTCCCGTGCCTCATGCACAAGCCGCCAGTCGAGCCCTTCCAGCAGCGCCGACAACTGCGCCGCCGACAGACGCATCACGCCGTCCTCGATCTTCGGCCAGCGGAAGATCCCTTCCTCGAGCCTCTTAGCGAACAGACACAGACCCGTTCCGTCCCAGAACACCAGCTTGATGCGATCCGCTCGCTTGGCCCGGAACACATAGACCGCACCCGAGAAGGGGTCAGCCCGCATGCTCTCACGCACCAGGGTCGCAAGCCCTTCCATCCCCTTGCGGAAGTCTACCGGTTTGGTCGCCACCATCACCCGGACAGCACCCGATGGGCCGATCACCGGTTTGCCTTCAGCGACTGCACGATCGACGCAATCATAGTCGCGTCCGCGCCACGACCGGCTCGGATCGTTATGCCGTCAACTTCGATCTCGATGATCCCGGAATCCGCCTTGGGCTTACAGCGCACCACCTTGCGCTCTCGGCTAAAGTCAGGTGTCGGCACCACGGCATCCACCACCGCCGGCACAAACTGTACTTCTTCTGTCCCGGATTGACCGCCCACGGCTTCTCTCAACTGGCGTCGCCAGCCAAACAATTGCTGCGGCGACAATCCATGCCGTCGCGCTACCGAGCAGACCGAGTCGCCACTCGTCACGATCTCTGCAACAATCCGTGCCTTGTCCTCGTCGCTCCACTTCCGCCGACGACCGGCTCCGGTGAAGACCTCCAGCCGCCGCGCCGGCTCGGTGATAGCATTATGCACTGTGTCCATTCTAAGCCTAACGGTCCAAACCGACCGCAGACTCGCAGATCACCCCCTCATCTGGTAGGTGGCCCCTGAACAGCGCTTACGAACATCCGATTGTCGCGCCCAGTGGAGCCCTTCTGGTCGGGGCGACCTATAATCAGCGGTGCCATCCGCTCCCAAGCCGCGTCGCTCAATACCAAACGGTCCATCACACCCAAGACTGCCTCCCCAAAAGCAGTCTTGAATCTGATTTGCGCCTAAAAGGAAATCCCTAGAGTCCAAACCACCTAGAGCCTCAGCCCCACCAAGCCGAGCAACAACACGCGCCCAGTCTTCGTTCACAAGCGATTCGTGTCTCATCCCTTCTTGGAATCACATACAAATTCAACACGCAATCCTATTTTAGCGCCTATGGGCCTGCGCCAGGGTCGATGCCGTCGGTGTTGCGGGCCTCGGCCGGCGCACCGATCGTGAGCCCCCAAAAGGTGGCACCTCGCACCTCCGACCCTGTTCATCGCGACGTGGAAATTGGGCGCATTGCGTAGCGTGACACCATAGAACGTGATGTTCTGCGCCTGATCGATCTGGATCAAACGCGGGGCGTTCTGATTGCCGCTCTCAGTCTGATCGCGGCGGCGCGAGACGTGAACCTTGCAACCCGGCGACAGCACCTTGCTTGTGAGCGAACAAAGATGAGCCGGTCAAAACGGCTGATCCCAACACTTGTCACGCGCGTGAGCGTTCGTGGCTTGGCTTCTCGCCACTTGCACTTGTGCGCGAATTCTTGCGCTCTACACCGCTCAGCCATTGCACCAAGCCAAGCCCCTGTTGCGAAGACCCGGTTGGCAGCCTACTTCCAGCTGTCGCTCGGTTGGACGCTGCCCCCAGCATCCGCTCGCAGGTTAGCGGGATCCAAGACAGGCTCCAATTGACGTGGTCGCACGTTATGCTCTCCGACCTCCTGCGCACGTGCGCTGAAGTGTCGCAGAGCAGATCGATGAGCCGTCTTCACGCTTCGGCGTTTGCTCGAGCTCTGTCAATTCTGCTTGGTGCCTGGCCACATCCGATCGCGCGCGAAGGAGCTTGACTTTGATCTCGTCTCGTCGCCTCGATTCCTCTTCAAGCCGCCAATTATCCTCGATCGGCTCAATGGTCATTTACGTACGGTCTCCGATCTGCAGATGACTACAATCCTCAAAGCCTCGGACTGTCGATCTCCGGCGCAGGTGGATCTTTGCCAGAACGACTTGAGGCACTGTTCACAGCAAGTTGCTCGAATTGTGCGTAGCACGTTTAGGATCACCATTCGTCGACCGTACAGAGCAATCTCATCCTCGGCGCAGGACCGAAGCCGCACCGGAAGATAGAGAGCTTGCCAGGCGAGGCTGCGTCTCCGATGCAGCTCGCTGACCGCTTGAAATGAACGAGCAAGTTTCATCTGACTCACAGATCAGGTGCCGCGAGATCGCAATAGTCGCCGCAGCGGACGCTCGGCACATCGAGCAACCGACGTGCCAGTGACGCCGACCGCCGTTTTTGACGAATCGCGGCACCTCTCGGCGCGCTGTCTGGATACCGACGTCGGGCTTCGGACAACCGACGTCTTCGATCACTGGGCTGAAATGGCTCATACTGCAAGTGGTCTGGGCGGACTTACCAAGCACACACCATCGAGTGCGCAGATCTCCGATCAATGCTATTCCACCTGTTGCACCGCTGCGCAACGTCCGGTTCTGTGGCGGCGAATATTCACAACCGGAATGCTCGCCGCCGCATTGTCGCGTACCGCTACCCGTCGCCATTGAGGAGCCGAGCGGCCGAACGGCGTCAGGCCGCATTCTCCGCAACTTCCAAGGCCCGCAGGTTCATCAAGGGAACGAAGTTCCATTGCTGCGCGGGCGAGCCGTTGAACTTGAACAGCCAAACCGGGTTGCCGTCACTCGTGCCACGGGTCTTATTATCGATACACAGACTGTTATCCGGGAGGCTAAGGATGAAGCCGGGGCTCTTGAGAAATTCCCACCGCTGACTTTGGATGGCTGGGTTATACACTTTGAGCGAGAGGAGAGCCTCCGGCGCGACGCGATCGGTGCCGACCGCGAGATTGCCCCCGCTCGAGTTCAGTGTAATCGCTCCAGTATCGAAGTTGAGGTCCCAGAGAACGTAACGGAGAGGCGTATCTTTCTTCCGTAGCACGACCGCCGCACCGTCTTGCTGATCCTTCACGCCGAGCACGAAGTTTCGGTCTTGTTTGTACTCGATAAGGTAAAGACCCATATTTTCCTCCTGTTGGTTTGCTAAGCTTGCGAAGGCGAGTCCTATCCAGCACGCAGAGGGGGCTGGGCGTTTGAGCCTTCGTTGTGATCTAAGCAAATGACATGCCACGGCTGCGTTGTGCTCTGGGAAGAGGCTACTCGAGCAACGCTTGCGCTGTTCTCGATCACGGCATTCAAGACCACGTACTTTGGCTATCCTCAAAATAACGATGGACGTCGCGAGTTCAGGTTCAATGGAATAGCTCTTCGACAACCGCACGCACGAGCGCGCCATCACGGCTGCATCTCGCCCTTGTACGCACGCAGGCAATAGAGAGCGGAATGCTATGAAAGGCCTTTCTGTTTTGGTGGCTTTGGGGGCTCGGGTGGCTGAACAGTCTTGTGAAGCTCTACAATCGCGTCGAGCACGTCGCTAATCGAGATATTCCCCTCCGACCATTCTTTAAGCGCCGCTATCGCCTTTGTCAGAGCCTCTTCGCGGGTCACGGCATGATCCCCTGTGATGGATGGCTGAGACCGATCAACAGTAAAGACGCACGGACGGTGGGGTGGATCGCCGCCCGTGCGAGTTGGCGCTACGAAAGGGCTTGATTGTCTCGTAAGCGTCACTAACGTAGAAGCACCCAAGCCGTCGATATCTCAGCAACTTGCGTGCCAGACGGTCATTGGATGTTCGAGGGAAAACGATGTGCTTTCACAGCGCCCGGAGGCTTCTCGCGGTCAATCAGTATCAGCTTTCGGACATGCCCGTCATCACGTGCAAGCAAATGAACGAAGTGGGGCAAAGAAACAAACGCGCTTAGCCCGTCTTATTCGTCAGAGGGCGCCTGAGAGGCTGGCGAGCGTGGTGTAAAGCGCTGAAGCGGCGTAGGATTCGGTTGCAAAGCCAACCCCATCACCTTCAGCCGCGAACAGCACGGCCGCCATGACCGATGATACGATCCTGCCCTTCTCGTTTCCAGCCGTTCACGCCAAGAAAGTCACAGCTGCCTTCGATGGCGGTCGGCTGACCTCGAACGGGGGCGTGATGCTTCTGGCGATGGCCGAGCGGCGCCTCGGCTTGGCCGACAATTTGGCCCGCGTGTTCCCGGATCGGCGCGATCCGACGCGGGTCGTGCACAGCCTTGTCGATATGTTCCGCGCGCGCATGTTCGCGATCTGCTGCGGCTACGAGGACGCCGACGACCTCGATCATCTGCGGTCCGATCCCGCATTCAAGCTGGCCTGCGGACGGCTGCCGGACACGGGTCGCGATCTGTGTTCCCAACCGACGCTGTCGCGGCTGGAGAATGCTCCGCGCCTTCGACGCATGGATGGATAGCTACCCGCGCGAGCCGGCATCCGTCACGCTCGACATCGATGATACCTGCGATGTCGTCCACGGCCATCAGCAGCTCTCGCTGTTCAACGCTCATTATGACGAACGCTGCTTCCTGCCGATCCACGTCTACGACACGGAGAAGAGCCGGCCCGTGGCGGTCGTGCTGCGGCCCGGCAAGACGCCGGGCGGCGTCGAGGTGCGTGCCCATCTGCGCCGCCTGATACGGCATATCCGGACGCGGTGGCACAACACGCGAATTACGTTCCGTGGCGACGGGCGCTATGCCCGGCCGGAGGCAATGGCGTGGTGCGAGACCAACGGCATCGACTACATCTTCGGTCTCTCCGGCACCAAGCCGCTCGCCAGAAAAGTCGACGAGGCCGCCGACGGCATCCGCACGCGACGCGCCATCGAGAACCTGCCGGTTCTGCGTGGCTATACCGAGACGCGCCACAAGGCAAAGTCCTGGGATCGCGAACGACGTACCGTCGCCCGTATTGAGGCGACGATGCTCGGCCTCGACATCCGTTTCGTCGTCACCAGCCTCGATGTCGGCTCGGCCGAGTGGATCTACGACAGCCTGTATTGCGCGCGCGGCCAAGCCGAGAATCTGATCAAGCTGCATAAGACGCAGCTCGCCTCCGATCGCACCAGCTGCCGTTCGGCGCTCGCCAATCAAGTCCGCCTCGTTCTCGACACCGCCGCTTATTGGCTGATGCTGACCGTGCGCGACGCGATTCCCAAAGCCCGGGAATTGGCCACAGCCGAGTTCGCGACGCTGCGTCTTCGTCTCTTGAAACTCGCTGCCCGTGTCGTCGAGACCACGAGCCGCGTTTGCCGCGGCATGTCCCGAAGCCGACCTGATCCGCGGCTTGCCAGGCGCGCTGCTGCCGCTCGGTCCTTGACCGGCGAGGCGTCCGCCCCCGTTCGCCCAACCTACACCTCAAGCGCGTTGCAAAGTGCCGGTCGTCAGGCGGTGAAAGGCCGAAGGCAATCCCGCGCGCCTCGTCAGAGCAGATGTGTGGCCACATCAAGCGGACCCAAAAAAACGCACTCTCACGAATAGGACGGGTTAGCCAAAGCTCCGCTCTCAGCTTCCGCTTGGGAAGCTGAAGTCGGCTGCCGCGGGCACAGAATCGGTCTCAAAGTGCTGAACCAAGGGCTGAAGCACTAATGCGGCCGCTCGCCGCGCGATATCGTTTGCGAATAGATCATGATGCGCTTGCCCCGCGAAGGCGGGTGGTCAGGCTGACTACGAGAGATGCGCGATGACCGACTTGCGGACCTGATAATCACTCCGACGGCGCGAATTATCGCCAAGAAGTCGTCGAAGCTCCCCCTGAGGCCAGCCGTGAGACATCCTCTCCACTGCCGCCTCTCGCTTGGCGGCAGTGATCCCGGGGTGACCTCCCGTCCGTCGCACACAGAAGAACACTTGCGACGTGAGCTGGTTGCACGGCCTTCCGGCGACGCCGAACCGATCTTTCTGCACCCGCTCTGCCTCGTCCTCTAAACCATCATACCGTCGCGCGAATCTTAGCAGACAACATTGCCGCTTCGGATGGTCCTAGCCCAACAATACCTACAAAGCTCGGCGGCGGCCTTGGGATGTGCCGATCAGTGGGTCTCCAGAGGTGAAGGCAGTACCGGCTGTTATTGACATACTGCGAATGCGGCGGATGCAATTGCATGACGCATTCCTCCTCATCCCAGAACAAGTCTTTGACAAAGCACATCTCTTGCCAGTTCGGACAACGCCGCGGCGTCGAAACGGCGACCTGCTCCCAGCCCGGACGGACAAAGCCACTGATTTTCAGTTCACTCCCGCAAGGGCCCTGCACCAAGAACAGCCCACCGGGGCCTGATCCTGGTACGCTGGCGAACTTGCCGGATCGTACGCGGCCGGCTTCCAGCTTCTCTATGATCTGCGCTCGCACGCACCCTCCTTTGCTTTACGGATCGCTTTGAAGTCGACGTAGATGACGTTGTTTGGCAACTCATGAGCCAGCGCAAGCTCCGTCAGCAGCGTAGCGGTCGAGCACCACTCTCCAGCGAACCATCTGCTGAGAAAGCCGCAGATGTCCATCATCACTTGTTCTCCCATTACTTAGTTCTCGGCAGCTCACATCCTCTTCAAGCACCCGACGAACGCCTTCACTGCACTCCCCGATCGCATGAAAGGCCGGCAATGCACGAAGTGCTCAATCCGATTCATCCGCGGAATTGACCTCCACACTCACAAACACCCGATGGGGTAACCAGCCCCGCCAGACAACTCGGTCACGAAGCGCGCTTTTGGCGACACATCTTACTTACCCATGCCCGCGGGCGCTGATCACCCGGCGCCGGACAGAGTGCGCTTCAGCAAGGTAAGATCCGCGCTCGATTTCCCGCACTTGCAAAACGAGTGTTCATTAGCCTTTCCGTTCAAGTCTCGAGGATGCATCTCGGCAATATGAAATTTGTCAATCGACGCGTATCACTTCATCCCTCCTGTTCTGATGTCGCATCCGATATCCGTTTGTGCACTCGATTATGGCTCGCCGAAACGACGTCACGCCGCACGGACTGACGCGACGCAAAAGCAATATCGGCTTTGGCCCGATGCGGCCTTGTGACGCGGCAGCACTTGAATCATTCGCAGCTCTCGCCGCTAGCGGAGCCTAAAACAATGCCAATACGTCATCTATGTGACCATGAAGAACTTGTCGGACCAAAAATTCGAACGGGCGCGTCTAGCTCGTGAATGCTTGGCACAATGTGTTTCGGATCGAGTTGATAGCATCCTACGGCTCCTCGCGAGGATGATCCGACATGACGAGTTAGTCCTTTGGACAGACCATCACTGCGACCATCCGCGGATCTTCAGGCGCGTCGATACAATGCAACAACTGGCGCATCGTTGCAGGTATGACGTCAGCAAACATTCACGCTTGCCTCACATTGCTGGCGTCGGCTTTCGGACATCGATGGTCGCAGCTCCAACAATCGTCGATCGGTCCACAGCGCCGCACTCTAGAGGCACGCATCTAACCCTTGTCGAGCGGTGCGGGCACTTCTCGATTACTGGCATACTGATTGCTGTAGTGTCGAAACAGGAAGGACACGCTATCCCGACATCAATTTGCATTGGACTCGTTGTTTGGTGTTTGGTTTTGACTTATGCATTGCCAAAGCACGTTTCGGACTTGCACGGCATCTCCCTGATCGATAATACGCGACCAAGTCGACAGGCCGCATACCTCACGTGCAACAAGCCGAATTCTGACACTCCGAGCTTTGGAAGACCAACTGATGGATAACACGAGGCGTCCGGACGCTAACCTTTTTCCCTGGACCAGTGGAGCATGCGAGGAATGACGCACTGGCGCGCACCAAAGCAGTCCATGGTGAAGCATTACGCTGCTGACCGCCGCTCTTGGCAGACGCAGAGGAGATGGAACCTGTCGCCGCTGGCCGGGCTTCTCCTTCATGCGCTGCTTTGGGCCAGTATATGTTGGATCATCGCAGCGTCCTTATGAGCGAAACGATGAGCCAGAGGAGATCTCAGTGGATGGGTGCTGGTATAGGAGGGCTTTTCGATGCCGTCGTATACCGCGGCCGCGGTCTTGCAATTGTTGAGTGGCTAGATATGAAAACCTCCGAGGTCAGACAGGCAGGTGAAGAAGTGTTGGATATCGCGGATTATCGGACTTATATGCCTGCAAGCTTGACTTGACCTGACGGCAGCTATTTTCCCATCCGGTATTCGGCACTACGCCCGACAAGTGCTTTACGTTTCTCGCGCAAGAGCGGGACTAAGATCGGCGCGCCGGCTCGATAGTAGGCGGATTAGCTTTCGAGAAGCTGACGAAAAGAGTACGCTTGCGCCTATACAATCCCTTGTAGGTCGTTAAAGCGGCTCGCTGCGCTGAGGCGGCATGCTGACTGGGATTCGATTGGAACGCTTTGTGCGAGAGAGGACCGTCTGGAGATTCTCGGCACGGCAGCCTCTGCAATGAATCGCCCACCCGAGTACCGAGCCAGATTGTTGCTCGCCGTTGGCATTCGTGGCGATCTGCCGATGGAGGTTCCATCGACACGCGAGACGCTACGACTCTTGGCCGGACCAAGTGCCCCGCTCGTTCTTGTGAAATGGACCCCGATTTTGGGACCAGAGGTTAGTTGGAAAAGGGCCGCTCCGTTTGATAGACGGAGGGCATGATGACGACGAAGACGAGACGCAAGATCGACGCGGCACTGAAGGCAAAGATTGCGCTGGAAGCCGTGCGGGAGCAGGCGACGGTGGCCGATCTGGCCCAGCGCTATGAGGTTCACCCGAACCAGATCTATGCCTGGAAGAAGCAACTGCTGGACCATGCGGCGCGGGCCTTTGATGCGGGTGTCGGGCGCGAGAGCGAGGAAACGCGCGAACGCGAGATCGAGAAGCTGCACGCCAAGATTGGACAACTGACGGTCGAGCGCGATTTTTTAGCGCGGAGGTCCGGAAGATGAGCACGCCGGACCGTCGAGGAATGCTCGATCGCGCGGACAAGGCGCTGTCGATCCGTTGGCAATGCCTGTTGCTTGGCATCGCGCGCTCCGGGGTCTACCGGCCGCCCCGGCCGGCCAACGACAACGACCTTGCCCTGATGCGGCGGATCGACGAGCTCTTCATCGCCTGGCCGTTCCTGGGCTCGCGGCGAATGACCGCAATGCTGAAGGCTGAGGGGCTTCAGGTCAATCGCAAGCGCGTGCAGCGGTTGATGCGCAAGATGGGCATCGCGGCGCGGGGACCGAAGCCGAACACGACGAAGCCGGCGCCGGGCCACAAGATCTATCCTTATCTGCTGCGCAACATGCGATCGACCGGCCGAACCAGGTGTGGGCCGCCGACATCACGTATCTGCCCATCGGCCGTGGCTTTTCTTTATCTCGTCGCCATCATCGACTGGGCGAGCCGTGCGGTTCTGGCGTGGCGATTATCGAACACGATCGACGTCTCGTTCTGCGTGGCGGCTCCGGAAGGGGCGCAGGCGAAGTACGGCAGGCCGGAGATTTTCAATACCGACCAAGGCAGCCAGTTCACCAGCGCGGCCTTCACCGGCGCGTTGGCGGGCGCAGGGATCAAGATCTCCATGGATGGCCGCGGTCGTTGGATGGACAACGTCTTCATCGAGCGGCTGTGGCGGTCGCTAAATGCATGAGGACATCTATCTCAAGGGCTATGCCGACGGCCGCGAGGCCAAGGCAGGGATCGCGAGCTGATCGCCTTCTACAACGATCGTCGCCTTCATCAGGCGCTCGGCTATCGCACGCCGATGGCGGTCTGGCGCGAACGGATGCAGGCAGCGAAGGCTGTGGAATGGTGGACAACGCCGACGCGTTGACCACATGCCCACAGCAACAGCAGCAGACAGTGTCTCTGGCAGCGTGATAGGAAGTAATCAGGAGCGGTCAGTTTCCAACTAACAAACCGGCTCAAGCGGCCCCGCTCCGCGGGTCCATTTCACTTGTGCGTCTGCCACTCTAGGGCGCGCCGAGCGAGCTCGTCGTATTCCTTGGCTATCTTGAGAAGCCTATCTCTGGCTTTGCCGTACGCCAGCGCTTCCGCTTTCTCTCGCGTTGCTTCCGCACGGCCGCGCCAAAGGTCGGGATCGTAGAGTTTACTCTTCGGATTCATAGAGATGAACATGCAATTTGCAGATCAAACAAATGTGACAGTGGCCGCTCCGTACAATTACGTAGCAGTGACGCTTGTGGCCCTGGGTTATCAGCGAGTAGACACCAACGGTGCGCGCAAACTCATACTTGCCCTGAGCGTGGTCATAGAGACGCCGCGGTTTACAAACACTCAGCGCGAGGTTTCGCCGGAGCACACTCGTCCTTCTGACGGACCCTGTAGATCCCAAGATGTATTCAGACGACAGGGCTTGAATCGCACGTAGCGTCAGATTGCACGATCCTAGACGAGTGAAGACTGTTTCGAACAATCCGAGCGTTTCCCGCCAAATCCCCAGAACTGCGAATGTTTCAAACACCCCAAGCTCAACCCGCGAGATTCAAAGCACACTTGTCTGCACCTTATTGGTGGCTGGTCCAATGAGAGGTAGAAACAATTGCGCTCTTCGAGACATGGACGGCCCCTTTCGATCATGGCATGCGCAGGGGAACGGACGCCCGGTACTGACGCCAACTCGATTGCCCCCGCTCTTGCGTCAAATGAAGTGGCACGCACGTTGCGGGACCGCGCCGCGCGTGACAGGGACACGCGCGATGACAGCTTTGCCTGCGCAGTCGAGTGCATCATTTGTCAATGGATTAAGCAGCCCTGCCTTGGGCGCTCCTCGCCGCCTTTCCTGGCCCGCGGTCACAAGTCCTGTTCGATCCCTGCGTCGGGACTACGATGGCCTCCTCCGTCGGTTGACTCGTCATTAGGCTGCGGCCGCACTTTAGACTCATGCAAAAGCCTCCCAATGCCTCACGAGATCGGGGCATGACCGCGGCCACCGCACGATCACCGAAAGCTTAACCGTGATCAAATTGTTCGGTCAGTGCAGCTCGGCGCCGGCAACGACAGATGCTGACAAGTCGCCGCGAAAATACCGACTCCCGGCCCGGATGGTTTCGCAAGAGAAAAAAACGGTCTCGCAGACGCCCACCGTAAGCGCCGTTCAGCGGCCACCTTCCGGACCACGGGCGATCTGCGAGTCTGCGGTTTGTTTGAACCGTTAGGAGCTATCGCCAAATTTTGGTGACGGCGCGGCCGGTCAGGCGGCGGCGGTTATGGGCTGACGGTCAGTCGGTTTGGCGATGAGCTCGATCCCGTCGTTGAATGTCACACCGAGAACGAGTTTTGGCAACTGGTTGTGGCCATCGAGACGACGCCGGCTTTTCTGCGCGGCCTCAAGCAGTTTGAAGACCATCGCGAGCGCCGTTCTGTTGGACAGGCAGCCCTTCGATCGGATCGTGCGGTGGCGCACGGTAGCGAAGGTGCTTTCAATGGGATTGGTGGTCCGCAGGTGTTTCCAGTGTTCGGCCGGGAAGTCGTAGAACGCCAGTAGCGTGTCCCGATCCTTGCTCAGGCAGTCGGCCGCCTTCTCGTATTTGGGCGTATAGCTCTCGATGAAGGCGTCGAACGCCAGCTCGGCGGCGGCCTTGGTTTCGGCCATCCAGCTCTCCTGCAACGCGCGTTTGGCTTTAGGCTGCTGGCTCTTCGGCAACTTGGCGATCACGTTGGCGGTCTTGTGTACCCAGCAGCGCTGCTCGTGCGTTTTCGGCCAGACCTCGCCGGCGGCCTTCCAGAACCCGAGCGCGCCGTCGGCGATGGTGAGCCGCGGCGGCACGCCGAGCCCGCGCCGCTTCAGGTCGAGCAGCAGATCGCGCCAGTCCTGCGCGCTCTCGCGGGCGCCATCGGTGAAGCCGACCAGTTCCTTGCGGCCTTCCGGCGTCGCGCCGATCAGCACCAGGATGCACTGCTTTTCGTCTTCGAGGCGTGCTTGGAGATGGATGCCATCGGCCCAGATGTAGACGTAGCGCTTCGCCGACAGATCGCGCCTCTGCCACGCGGTGTGTTCGTCAAGCCAACCGTCCTTCAGACGGCCGATGGCGGATGCCGACAACCCGGCAGCATCCTTGCCGAGCAGCGCCGCCAGAGCCTCGGAGAAGTCGCCGGTGGAGATACCCTTCAGGTAAAGGATCGGCAGCAGCGTCTCGATCGATTTCGAGCGGCGCATGTAGGGCGGCAGGATCGACGGAGAGAACCGGATGCGGTCGGGATCGGTAGCCTCCGCCTCGCGATCGCGTACACGCGGCTGGCGGACGCCGACCGGACCGATACCGGTCATCACCTCGCGTTCCGGCAGGTGACCGTGGCGCACGAGCGCTGGTGGCCGTCCGCAGTCCTCAAATCGGCATGCTTGCCGAGAAAGTCCGCGACCTCGGCCTCGACCGCCTGGGCCAACAGAGCACGCGCCCCATTGCGCAAGATTTCGGTGAGTTGATCGTCGACGTTTCCTGGCTGAATCAACTTGATGATGTTATCTTTGGACACGGCATATCGCTCCTTCGGTGGAGAAGTGGAGGCGTCAAGCACCCCCACGATATGCCGCCTTCCCGATTCCCGCCGTCACCAACTTTCAGCGATAGCTCCTACCTAGGGCAAGAGATACGCAGTAAGCGGGGCTGCGAGGCCCCATCAGATTGTTTGTGCGTAGACCTGTGAGCGCCGTTAGAAGAGTCATCTTCTGCAAGGGTGCTCACAATGGACGACAATTCGGACGACATAGGACGACCGTTGTCACCGCGCATAGAAGTGTACGCCGGCGGCGGCCGGAAACAGTGGCCAGATGATTTGAAGGCGCAGATTGTCGCGGACACCTGGCGCGTTTGACGCTCGGGCCGAGCGGCATTATCGCTCGCGGCACTCGAGTTGCGAGGTTGTGGTGGCGTCTGTGGAAGGCGCAGTGATCGAGATTGCCAAAGGCGAGGTAGTCGTGCGTGCCGGCGTGGATATCGACGAAGCGTACTTGCAGCGGGTGATCCGCGCGGCCCGTTCGGCATGATCCCCTCTGGTGTGAAGGTGTTCCTCGCCAGCCATCCAGTCGACTTCCGCAAGGGTATCAATGGCCTTGTTGCGCTTGTGCGCGGTGCCGGCTCAGATCCGTTCGACCGTGCGCTTGCCAAACGGCTGGCCGAGCAGCGAAATCGATGCGCTTATGCCATGGAACGCGGCCGCCTGACGGCCTCACCTTGCCGCGTACTTTCGGTCAGTTCGCATTCAGGGTAGAGGCAGCGTGGACGAAAGCCGTCGCCCGCCACGGACGAACAACTGACTGCGCGCCAGCGCTGGTTAGACCGTCTGGCTATGAGATATAAGAGTCCCCCCATGAACGAACCAGGCGAATCCGACCTTTAGAAGGAGTCACGGCATTACCCATAAATTTGCGAACTTCGGTAAGTCGAACGAGAGCACCACACTCTTTGTTGGACGTTCGCTCTAAGTATGTTCGAACTAGGTTCGTCATCCAGTGGATCGTTGCCACTGTCTCAGCAGGCTGTTGTCATCCGAAAGACGGCAAACCCGGGCGTGGCTCCGCCTTTCTCCTTGAGCTCGTCAGCTTCTCGAAAGCCAACCTTCCTAGCATTCGCACCCGGTCTCAAGATGCCAATGCCGCCTATGCTGAACTAGGGTCCCCGCTGGGCGGATCTGCAGGAGACTTTGTTATTATAATCGAAAGGAGAGCTTTATGGATTCCAATCGGATAAGCGGTGGCGGCGCGCAAGGGTCCCCACCGGGGCACGTCCGGACACAGGAGCATCATGATCTATTTAGGCAGGCCGCGAATGAAGCCGGGTCATTATCATCTGCCGCGCTTGTATCGGCGCAGGCTCCGATTTGGAGTTCGAGCGCTCCATACGGAAGCTTTTCACGCGATGGCTACTCTTGGAACAACGACGTATGGGGTCCGCGCCCTGGGCCTCAGACGATTTCGGTGAGTGGCGTCAACCGGTGGAGCGTATGGTCGAACCAGCCTAATACGCCGGGCATCAAGAGCTATCCGCACGAGGCTTTTAGTATCGGGAAACCGCTCAGTTCAATCAACACTCTGAGCTCGAGCTTCAATCAGGAGGTTCCTACTGGCGGCGCCTGGGATGTTGCCTACGATATCTGGGACAGCTCAAACCAGCATGAGGTAATGCTCTGGACAAACTACACCGGAAACTCGGACGGGAGCGGCAACGTTAAGCCCATTTCATATCATTATGCCCCTTCCGGTGCGGCGATTCCGGTCTACAGCAATGTCAATGTAGGCGGAGCGACTTGGAACGTTTTTCAAGGTGAAGGCCCCGACGGTCACAAGGTCATCTCATTGCTGCGCACTTCGAAGACCAACAGCGGGACAGTGGACATCAAGAGTATCCTGCAGTGGATCAAATCGAAGGGGTACTTTGGCGACATAAACGTCGGTAGCGTCCAATACGGCGTCGAGATTACCTCGTCCCCGGGGGGAAAGAACTTCAATTTCAACAACTGGTCTGTGACCTCGAAGTGAAGATCCGTGTGCGGGCGGCAAGGTGAGCTGCGCTTATGCCAATGAGCCACGCTGGCTGACGGCCTAGCTTGCGCTTACCGTCTCGCTCGCGGCCGTAATGGACACATTCCCGCCGCACCAGCCTCTGATGAAATGTCGCGGACGTTCTGTACGCGTTCGGTGATGGCTTCGCTGGAAGGATCACTCGCGTCGACTGCTTGACGGCCGGCCCTCGCGGTCAAGGCCTCTAAAGCCCGTCTTATTCGTCAGAGGGCGGCCTGAGAGGCTGGCGAGCGTGGTGTAAAGCGCTGAAGCGGCGTAGGATTCGGTTGCAAAGCCAACCCCATCACCTTCAGCCGCGAACAGCACGGCCGCCATGACCGATGATACGATCCTGCCCTTCTCGTTTCCAGCCGTTCACGCCAAGAAAGTCACAGCTGCCTTCGATGGCGGTCGGCTGACCTCGAACGGGGGCGTGATGCTTCTGGCGATGGCCGAGCGGCGCCTCGGCTTGGCCGACAATTTGGCCCGCGTGTTCCCGGATCGGCGCGATCCGACGCGGGTCGTGCACAGCCTTGTCGATATGTTCCGCGCGCGCATGTTCGCGATCTGCTGCGGCTACGAGGACGCCGACGACCTCGATCATCTGCGGTCCGATCCCGCATTCAAGCTGGCCTGCGGACGGCTGCCGGACACGGGTCGCGATCTGTGTTCCCAACCGACGCTGTCGCGGCTGGAGAATGCTCCGCGCCTTCGACGCATGGATGGATAGCTACCCGCGCGAGCCGGCATCCGTCACGCTCGACATCGATGATACCTGCGATGTCGTCCACGGCCATCAGCAGCTCTCGCTGTTCAACGCTCATTATGACGAACGCTGCTTCCTGCCGATCCACGTCTACGACACGGAGAAGAGCCGGCCCGTGGCGGTCGTGCTGCGGCCCGGCAAGACGCCGGGCGGCGTCGAGGTGCGTGCCCATCTGCGCCGCCTGATACGGCATATCCGGACGCGGTGGCACAACACGCGAATTACGTTCCGTGGCGACGGGCGCTATGCCCGGCCGGAGGCAATGGCGTGGTGCGAGACCAACGGCATCGACTACATCTTCGGTCTCTCCGGCACCAAGCCGCTCGCCAGAAAAGTCGACGAGGCCGCCGACGGCATCCGCACGCGACGCGCCATCGAGAACCTGCCGGTTCTGCGTGGCTATACCGAGACGCGCCACAAGGCAAAGTCCTGGGATCGCGAACGACGTACCGTCGCCCGTATTGAGGCGACGATGCTCGGCCTCGACATCCGTTTCGTCGTCACCAGCCTCGATGTCGGCTCGGCCGAGTGGATCTACGACAGCCTGTATTGCGCGCGCGGCCAAGCCGAGAATCTGATCAAGCTGCATAAGACGCAGCTCGCCTCCGATCGCACCAGCTGCCGTTCGGCGCTCGCCAATCAAGTCCGCCTCGTTCTCGACACCGCCGCTTATTGGCTGATGCTGACCGTGCGCGACGCGATTCCCAAAGCCCGGGAATTGGCCACAGCCGAGTTCGCGACGCTGCGTCTTCGTCTCTTGAAACTCGCTGCCCGTGTCGTCGAGACCACGAGCCGCGTTTGCCGCGGCATGTCCCGAAGCCGACCTGATCCGCGGCTTGCCAGGCGCGCTGCTGCCGCTCGGTCCTTGACCGGCGAGGCGTCCGCCCCCGTTCGCCCAACCTACACCTCAAGCGCGTTGCAAAGTGCCGGTCGTCAGGCGGTGAAAGGCCGAAGGCAATCCCGCGCGCCTCGTCAGAGCAGATGTGTGGCCACATCAAGCGGACCCAAAAAAACGCACTCTCACGAATAGGACCGGCTAAACAGCCTAATCGGGCAAACTTTCGAGAAGCTGACGAGATCTGCGATCCCGGAAGGCGTGGACCTAATTTTCTGCGTCCCATTGCGCTGCCGCGCCTCCGCGCTCGGACCCGAGTTCGACCTGGTCGATTCCAAGCGGCACGATCATTGTTACCCCCAGCGGCAACACGCAGCGTTTTCGGTTCAGCCGCTATCTGCGAAGGTGATGCGATGTATCGCCTTCGTCCGATTCGGACCCGAGCCGTCGCGAAGCAGCCGTTATCTGCGGAGAGCGTAGTCGCAACAGTGTTGATGTCGATAATGCAAATCTGGATAGTGCGAATGCTTGTGGCGAAGCGGCGCGTGGAGATGCCGGTGCGAATGCGGCTCCGCTGCCGCGGCTTCAGCATGCAAATGCTGGTGGTGTTTTGCGGCGGGTCAAGCGAAGTCACCCGATCCGGTGATGTCGATCCGGAAAGCCGGCCCCAAGCGTCAGTTCAGCGAAACTCCGGGCTTCCGCGCGGAAGAGTTCATTCCCGATATCTGCAAGGGATACTCTTCCTGAGCGGTGATGGAATTCGATGACAAGCGTCGGAACCGCTAAGACTTCATCGCGCGGAAAGGTGCCGCACGATGTTTTCATCGCGTCTTGTTTTTGAACGTGCAACCCTAGGCGGTGTGGACTCTAGGGATTCCTTTTAAGGAGCAAATCAGATTCAAAGCTGCTTTTGGGAGGCAATCTTTGGTGTGATGCAGTGGTTGGTTTTGAGCGATGCGGCGTGGGAGCGGATGGCGCCGCTAATCATCGGTCGGCTTGACCAGAAGGGCTCAACGGGACGCGACAACCGGATGTTTGTGGAGGGCGTACTTTGGATCGTGCGCACAGGCTCTCCCTGGCGTGACCTTCCGGAGGCGTTCGGCGACTGGAACAGCGTGTTCCGGCGCTTTAGCCGGTGGAGCATCAAGCGAGTTTGGGCACGGATTTTCGAGGCGATGTCGGACGATCCGGACTTCGAATATCTGATCGTCGACTCCACCGTCGTCCGAGCGCATCAGCACGCCGCCGGAGCGAAAAAAGGGGTCTGAAGATCAAGCGCTCGGACGCTCGCGCGGCGGCCTGAGCACCAAGATACTCTGGCCACCCGAGGCCTGGGATGCCCGGTGCGATTCACGCTGACCGCAGGCCAGAAAGGCGACGCGCCGCAAGCTGCCGAACTGATCGAAGGATTGCCTGCCGAGGTCGTCATAGCTGATACGGCCGCCGATCATTTGCGCCAAGCCATCGCAGCCAAAGGGGCACTCGCCGTCATCCCCAACAACCCGTCGCGGGCACTCTAACATCCGCTCGACAAGCATCTCTATGCCCAGCGCCACCTCGTGGAATGCTGCTTCAGCAAACTCAAGCAGTTCCGTCGCGTCGCAACCCGCTTCGAAAAGACCGCCCGAAATTAGCTTGCCGTCGTCACTCTCGCAGCCATCGTTCTATGGATGCGACAAGTGTCCACGCCATCTAGTCTGAATGTGTCGATGAGCGAGCTGCCGGCCGGCAAGCCAATCTGGGCTTTTGGGAGTGCCGAATAGGAGCTCCTCCTAGAGAGAAGGGCTGAACGTATATCTTTTTAACCACAATGTCCACGCGGTAGCCAGCGGCGGGAATCTGGAAGTGCAACTTGGCGAGGCGCCGCTTATGCTCACCATGCTCGGCATCTCTCCTCAAGATGCCCAGCATGCGTTTCGTTCGACGTCTGGCGAGCCATGAACAAGAAGCTGCTTGTGCGACGAAGACCCCAATAGAGAATTGTACAACCCGATACAAGTTTCTGCGAGCGCGCATGAAAACAATTCGGACTGGAGGTCAAAGCAATCGACGAGCCTCAATTCCGCCACGCTGCTTGTCTCATTGCCACAAGCATCATCACGGATGTACTGATGATGTTGGGGCGGACCCGGCGCACTTCCAACCCCGGCAAAGTGCGTCGGGGCGCCTTGGTTCGACGGCGTCTCGCCCTCGCCGAATTCGGGCAGAATGATCTGTCGAGTCCCTCTATGTTGCGGCGCGAATTGCGAGCTGTCGCCGTGCCCCCGATCACTTTGAACTATCGACAGGATCGATTTCGCCAAACTCGAGCAGATCGATGGCTCTGCATAGGTACAATGAGGACCTTCGAGCCAATCGCGCATGAGTTTCGCGCCCTTCAAGACAAGCGGGTGGTGTTCCTCGCGGATGCTGGATGCGATGGAGGCCGTTCAAGCGTATAATGCGTGAGCAGCAGCGCGAGCAGCTCGCTCCAGCGCAGAGAGCTGCAATTGGGCTGACTGATCTCGATTGATTCGTGCTGCGCCATTGTCGCGTTTCCTCCCGATGTCGCGATCGCTTCAATGTGCCTAAGGCGCGCTAACGCGTCGTCCGTCTTTCAAGCCATTGATTAGACGGATGGTTTCGCGTTGCCGGCAATTGGTCCGACGTTTGCTGTTCAGATGCCACGTCCTCTCCTTTCTGGAGATCTGTATGCAAAGTGTCGTCTGCATCAAGCGAGCCTCGCGCCTCCGCGCATGTAAAGTTGCGCCGCCGTCGCGGCCAACATTTGCGGGCACAACCCCTTCGCGCAGGACCTGCCCGACCTTCCCCGTCCGGCACGGGGCACTGATACTAGGCGGCTACCTTCTGCCTCGGGTAGTACCCCGTAAAGCTCATCGATCACCTCTTCGAGGCCGTCGAAAGGAGAGGACCAGTCACGGGCTAACGGCGCCAGTTCGCTGGATTGGGAGAAAGAATAAGGTTGCTGTCGTTGTCACTGGCACGCAGAAGATCGATGGCAACACCGCGACGTTCGATCCTGGCACCGCCAAACCGATCGGTGTGCTCTATCTCGCCTGGATCGCGCGGCGAAGCTTCATTCGGCAGGACATCGGTTTCATACGGCCCAGTCTGAGCAGAGCCGACGTTTTAGCCGCGGGCCTGCCCCCTCAACCTAGGGCGAGCTGGGCAATCGTGAATGTGCCCATGCTTCATCAGATGAGCCGGACAGAACATATTGAGGGGGCATCGGCGCGGCGGTTGCCGCATGCGGTTCAACCTTTGATCAAGAATAGCGGCGGCACCTCGCAATGTTTGAAGGATGCGTCACGCGACCACAGCGGACGGGAGGGTGACAAGTTCGGCAATGGCAGATCTGGCGCAGCATCCGAGCGCTCCGGCCTTGACGAAGAGCAACCCAAGAGTTCAGGTCATGGAATGAAACTTGGCTCCGCCTGAAACAAGCGCAATCGAACACACCAACACCGATGGTGATGGGCGTCCTGAGGCGCCTTTGGATCTTTTTAGCTTCACTGAATGTGCAAACCGGACACATTCTCTCAGAGCCCTGTTCGACCTTCTTGTAAGCTGTGCGAGCCAGGAGGGCTTTACTGAAGTTTCCTATGGATCTCTCAACTTCGTCGAGCCACTTCGGCTGGCGGACTACCCACCCCCGACCGTAGCCGTGAAATGGCCAATAGACTGGTGCGACCGCTATTTTAAACGCAAGTACCATACCATCGATCCGGTGGTCCGGCGCACTCCGCTGCTTTCGCGGCCTTATCTATGGGATCAGCTCGGCCAACAATATCAACTTCAGCCGGACGAAAGACGGGTGCTTGACGAGGCTAGAGAGGCAGGTCTGAAGCATGGTATGAGCGTGCCATTGTTTGGTCCGCTGGGCCGGGTATCTGTCGCCTCGTTTGCGTCTCCATCAGAGAATATTGATCCTCAGCATTGCATCAGTCACCTCAATGCTCTGGCTTGGCAATTTCACACTGCCTATGGTGAAATCGCGCGCCGCGCGGATGCTGACTGCGACAAGAAAGTTGCGCTGTCACAGCGGGAAACCAGCTGCATACGATGGGTGGCCGAGGGTAAATCGTCGTGGGAAATCGGAATGATCTTGCAAATCAGCGAGAACACTGTGAACTTTCATATTAAGAATGTGATGCGAAAGCTGGGCGCGACGAGTCGGATCCAGGCCGCCATCATGGCCGTTCGACTCAATGTCCTTTGATACCGGCTGAGAGCAAACGCCGGCTGTTTCACAACTTTCAATATGGAGCTTGCCACCGAAACTGCCGCGCAACGATCGATCGGGAAAAAGCGCATTGAAATCTGACGCCGCGTCAACTTCGGATCCGCTACGTTGCCAATATGTCGGATGAAAAGGCCCTTGAAAAGGTATGCGTGCGGAACTGATGAGATCCCCAGACCCGCGGGGCGAGTACAGAAGCGGCTCGTCCAACGCTCCGCCTTTGAGACATCGCCGCATCGTATTGGTCGTGATGCCGACGCCCCCAACAACAACGTGTCGCTCGATGCATCACTCAAATGAGATCGCCTAGGTTTTTAGTCCCGGCATTTGCTGGAGCGGATTGAGTTTGAATCGTTCTGGCTGGGAAGTTCAGCATTTGCAGATGTATTGGTAGGGTGTGAGGCCCTTCAGGGTCTTCAGCCGCCGAGCGTAGTTGTAGGCGGTGATGAAG
Organism: Bradyrhizobium sp. USDA 3240; assembly: GCF_054063295.1. Taxonomy (NCBI): domain Bacteria; kingdom Pseudomonadati; phylum Pseudomonadota; class Alphaproteobacteria; order Hyphomicrobiales; family Nitrobacteraceae; genus Bradyrhizobium; species Bradyrhizobium sp. USDA 3240. Next base: position 5,836,461 of record NZ_JBSSGD010000002.1, on the reverse strand, counting down.
TCGGCAAGGTGAGCTTCGAGCTGATCGTGTCGATCATAATGGTAGCGTTGGACGGTCACTTCCTTGATCGTGCGGTTCATGCGCTCGACCTGCCCATTGGTCCAGGGATGCTTGATCTTGGTCAGCCGATGTTCGATGCCGTTCTCTTGGCAGCGCATATCGAACATATGTGTCACGTATCTTGCTGTCGGGCCGTCCGCGTAGCGCGGCAAGAAGGTGAACTGGATCCCATTGTCGGTGAGAACCGTATGGATCTTGTAGGGGACAGCCGCGATCAGAGCTTCGAGGAAGGCCGAGGCGGAGGTCCTTCCCGTCTTCCTAGTCTTACTGCGTCACAAATCATGACGGCGCATCGACCTGGATTTGGACTGCGCAGCACGGACATCTACGTAGCCGGCTAACCAATGCGCTGGTAAGGCGCCGCCGCATGGTAGCGATCGAATTCGGAATATGACGCTCGGTTCTGAGCGGTAGCGCCCCGCGGCTTTTGATTTTTGGGAAGCGCAAATTCTTTGACGAACGCGGGCCGACGAGGTCGTGAGGGGGGAATCGTCTCCCTTTCGGAGATCAGGAAGCCGTAGGCGGCGATGCATAACGTGGCGTGGTGATGGAAGCCGCGCCAACCACGCCCTTCATAATGCCCCAGGCCGACCTCCTGCTTGAGCTCTTGGTAGTCGCGTTCGATGCGCCATCTGAGCTTGGCGAAGTTGACCAGGGCGCGGAAGGAGATGTTTTCAGGCAGTGTCGAGAACCAGTATTTGGTCGGCTCCGCCTCGCCGTCAGGCCATTCGATCAACAGCCATTCCTCCGCACGGGGCTCGCTCAGCCAGTAATCGCGATTAGCGGGACGGACCCGAACGCGTGCAAAGCGCGAGGTCAGCCAATCAGCACTGCCTTCGCGCCATCTGACATTGCGCCAGGCCGTTCTCGGCAGCGCGAGCGCCTTGACTGAGCAGGGCTTATTTTTGTCGTCGCGCCGGATCAGCTTTGGCGGCCGCCCATTCCCAGACCATCGCTTTGGTGGCAGCGGTCTCGTGCCTGGTGGCCAGACAGAGGTGTGCGGCAAGATACCGGCAACATAGCGCAACCCCAGTGCCGTCACTTCCCCGCGCAGCGCGGTATCGGCCCCATATCCCGCATCCATCAGCACAACACCGCGTGCAATGCCCGCTGCACACGCCGACCGGATCTGCTCCAGCGCGATCTCAGGCTTGGTCTTGAAGGTGACATCCTTTGGTACGCCCGCCTTCTCTCGGCGATCCTCATCCTCGGCCCAACTTTCCGGCAGGTACAAACGGTAGGCGATCGGCAAACTCGCATGATGATTGGCAATCGATAGCGAGACCGCCACTTGGCAATTGTCCTGCTTGCCAAGCTGACCGCAGTATTGCCGTGCCACGCTAACCGAATGCCGCCCTTTCTTGGGAAAGCCAGTATCATCGATGATCCAGGCCTCGATCGGACCGTGTCGCTCGATCTTGGGCTGGACCATCTCTCGCACCTTGCTCAAGACCTTCTCGTCCGACCATCCGCCCGCGCCGACGAAATGCAATAATGTTGATGCTGGGCCGCCGTTCGCTCCGGGGCTGTTATCGCCGCCATCGGCTCGACGCTTTTGCGATCCCCGGGCAGCATCAGGCCAACACAGTAGTCCCTCAGCGGTCTCGTCCGATCCGCGTGCCCGATCACGCTCGCCAAACCCTCGACATAGGCCGTAAATCGCGATTCACCCTGGTTACCGCTTCGGCTACCCATTCCAGCTCCCCCTCGCGTGAGTCCCTCGGGTAGCCGATTCGTCGTCAAAAACGTCCGCGACTTTCTGACTCAGTAAGACTAGCCAGTTGTACGAAGGCGAACTTGCTGGTGCGACCGATTGCGACGTAGAGGTAGAGCTTGCCTTCGGCGGTCTGGAGCTCAGCGATGTCGATGTGGAAATAGCCGATCGGATAAGCCTTGAACTTTTTCTTCGAAGGCTTGCCGCCTTCAACCTACGGCAATCGGCTGATGCCGTGGCGTTGGAGGCAGCGATGCAGGGACGACCGCGTCAGATGCGGGATGGTCGGCTGCAGGGCATAGAGGCAACCGTCGAGCGGCAGCAGTGTATGCCGCCGGAAAGCGACGATGACCGCCTCCTCCTCGATGGAAAGGACTGTCGAGTTGGCTTCCTTGGGGCCTGTCGAACGATCGGCGACGGTCTCGCGCTGCTTCCACTTCGCGACAGTCTTCTGGTTGATCCCGTAGCGCTTGGCGAGTGCTCTCAGGCTCTCTTGACTATTTTGTATTGCTCGACGGACTGCCTCCGTCGTGGTGGCGCAGCCGTGTAAAACTTGTCCCATAGCGCATCCTTCGAACCGTGCGACAAGAATGCCCAATCAAAGCCCGGGACTAAACACCTAGGGCAAGGTGGCCGCGCCAGTGGCCTACGTCGTCTGGAGCTGCTTGCGCTCAGTCGGCGAAGACCGGTGATCATCCCGGCATCTTGCTCATAAATTTGGTGGCGCCACGTACACCATTTGATGTTAGCTGCCATTTGAGTGACGTCGCGCAGTCCGTCGAGAGACCGAGCTCGGGATTCAGGAAAATTCGGCCGCGGCGGGGCCGCTGCAGAGAGCGCCTCCTGAAGAAAGAGCCCCGACCCAGGTCGAGGCTCTCGTTTCACCGCGCTAGTGCGTAGAGATCATTATTTGCCAAGCACTGGGCTGAGCTTGTAATTGAGCCGCGCTGTGATCAGATCGACGTCCTGGTGGACGCGATCCACGCCGGCACCTGGGAAGGCTACATTGGTGCCCTGCATGAACAAACGGTCATACTCGACGCCGGCGGACCAGCTCGGCGTAAGACTGACTTCGACACCGGCGCCCAGCGCGCCACCCCAACGCACATTGCTGCTTTTGGCAATCTCCGTACCAGTCGCCACTGAGTCGATGTGGTAGGTGTTGCTGGTCACGGCGGCACCGCCCTTGGCGTAAAGCAGCACGGCATTGAATGCGTAGCCAATCTGGCCAGCAAGCAACCCGAACGCATCCGTCTTGGTGCGGAGGGTGTCGGCCGGGAAGGCGGTGCCAACATTGGAGCCGCTGAAGTCGGCCCAATTGCCCTGGCCCTCGATGCCGTAAACCATATTGAAGATCTGCCAACGATAGCCAATCTGGCCGCCGATCGAACCACCTGTCGAATTATGACAGCCCTCGGGAGTGACGCCATTGAAGTTCCAGCAATTATGGCCAGCCCCCCAGCCGCCATTGATACCGATATAGTAGCCGGTCCAGTCAGTGATCGGGGCCGCGATGGGCATCGGCGGCGCCTTTATATTGACGGGCTGCACGGCGAAGTCCGCGCCAAGCGCCGGTGCCGCTGCACTGAGCGCGACAATGCTTACAGTCAGAATCAGAAAACTCTTCATTTCGAGTGTCGTTCCTTTCGGTGCCCCCCGGCGCTGTGCGTCTTAACAACATCGACGCCGATTGCTGTAACTGCAGGACAACAATCCTTCGGGAGAAATGCGTCGAACCGCACGCAGCGTCAGATTGTGGAGCGTGCAAGGACGTCACGCGCACCCGTCAGCGAAATGGCCGAATCTGGCTGGAGCTCACACGCAAAATACGCCAATGGAAATTCGGATCAGTCAAACGTTGGAAGACGTGAGGCATTATGGTGCAGCGTGCTCCTTGGGACTGCGGTTTCGCATCGCGGTGCGCCGTGATATGGGGTGTAAGCTCCCCGTCAAGAACCAGCGCGAGAGCCGAGCTGCGTAAGTCCTGCCGGTGCGTGATGAGCTGCTTGGCGAGTGCTCTCAGGCGGGCCGCGCTTTATCAAGCCGTTGAGGATCACCCGATCGCAGGGCACGTGCGATCACAACGCGCGCGGCGTTGCGGCGCCTTCAGCGCGGCGAACGATATGAGTGGAGGAAGGTCAGATCGGTCACCATCGGCGTCGGCGTTCGTTCTTGGCTGAATGACGGGGCAAACCCGGCGAACCGGATCTCTCTTGCCAGTGGATGTGCGAGGAAGCCTATTGCGTGGTCGCATGCGCAAGCTCGGCGCGCAAATTGCGTATCGCCTCGTTTGCAAGATGGAGTGCATTGCGTTCGCCGTTCCTTACCGAGCTCGCCAGTAAATCGCGCAATCGGCGATGAAGGACGGACTTCAGATTGTGCGCTAGGATCGGATCACTCTCGACAAAGCGCCACGCCTTATCAAACGCCACACTCACGAGAGCCTCTGGCGCCTGGACCTGCTGGGATAAGTCGTGATCCATCTCAAACTCCACTGCAACGCCCTTCAAAGACAAATCAGTTTGCCCCAAACGAAACCGAGAGCATGTGGCCAGCGCTCAAATCGGTTTGCGATCTTGCTCGCGCATCGAGCTACGCTCGGCGCCATAATGGACATCATATAGATGCTTGTTGAAGTTCGGATGACCGAGCGTCGTAATGTCAATCAATTGGAATTGATCTCGGAGCGAGTGAAGCTAACAACGCAGTACAAGCGTCTCTAGCGGTACCGCTTGAGGTCCGCTAACGGTGCAAGGCGTTGTTTCAGGCGATCAAACTTCGCTCGTGCTAGTCGCAGCTTCAACACGACCATGGCGGTCGGGGTCGTCCACCATTTGCAGATCTCAAGCGAACAGCCTAGTCGTTTTCTGAGATGTCGGCTTCCGATCAAGCCCGGTATATTCCGGACAAGTATTGTTGGTGTTGTGACATGTGTCGGGGCATTATCTTGCTCGCATTATGGATCTAAGCCCCGTACAAGCCGAACACGTTAGAAGAGGATGAAAAACGCCAGCGCCGATCGGGCCGGAATTGATCCAGAGTGCGCCGGATCGGGTCCACGGGCGTGGTGTGGCGCGTTGAGGCGCTCGATCGGGTTGGTCGAGTGCAGGTTGGTTCGATGCTGGGGCAGGAACGTCATGTAGGCGAGCACATCGGTCTCGGCCTCGTCGAGGAAGCCAGCAAGCTTGAGCAGCTTGGGGTCGGCGACCTTCCGCCCACTGCGCTTGGGCGGTCTCGGCATCGTCCTGGGCAAAGGCGGTGGCGATGAAGGCGGAGACGACGCGCGGTCCGCTCTTGCCGGCATGCGACCAACGCGTTGCGCATGAAGTGCACGCGGCAGCGCTGCCGAGTGGCGTTGAGCACCTTGCTGATGGCGGCCTTGATGCCCTCGTGCGCGTCGGACACAACCGGCTTGACGCAGCGCAAGCCGCGGCAGGCGAGCTTGCGCAAGAACTCCGTCCAGAATGTCTCGGCTTCGGAAGGGCCAATATCCATGCCGAGAACCTCGCGGTGGCCGTCACTGTTGACGCCGACCGCGACAATCACCGCGACCGACACATGCGGCCATTCTGGCGCACCTTCACGTAGGTGGCGTCGATCCACAGATACGGCCAGTCGCCCTCGATCGGGCGGGCGAGGAACGCCTTCACTTTGTCGTCGATCTCGCCGCACAGCCGGCTCACTTGGCTCTTGGAGATGCCGCTCATCCCCATTGCCTGCACTAGGTCGTCTACCGAACGGGTCGAGACGCCCTGCACGTAGGCCTCCTGCACGACGGCGCAGATCCTCTTCATGCGTAAGACCGTATGTCCGCCTCTACCGATGAGGTGGCTCGCCCTACACTGCGCGTCCGAGGGTTGCTCGGGCGAACCGAGCCGATCCTCATCACAGGAGGACGAGCCGTGGCAGATTATAGGGAAGCATTCGTCGGAATCGATGTGGCCAAGCTGAGAAATGCCGTCGCGATTGCGGATGCAGGCCGGGAGGGGGAGGTTCGGTTCTTCGGCGAGGTTGATGCTTCGGCCACCAACATGCGCCGCGTCTTAGGGCGGATCGCCAACCGGTTTGACCGCGTCCACTTCTGTTACGAAGCCGGCCCGACTGGCTATGGTCTTTATCGCCTGATCCGGTCGCTCGGCCACCAATGCACGGTGGTGGCGCCGTCGCTGATCCCAAGGAAGCCGGGTGATCGTGTGAAGACGAACCGCCGGGACGCCGTTTCTCTCGCGCGGCTGCTACGCGCCGGCGAGCTGACGGCGGTATGGGTTCCCGATGAAGGTCACGAAGCGATGCGCGACCTCGTTCGCGCTCGATCGGCAGCGGTTGAGACGCTGCGCATCCACCGGCAGCAGGTGAGCGCCTTCATGCTCAAGCATGGCCGCACCTATCCCCGCAAAAAGGGCTGGACGATGCGCTATTTGCGTTGGCTCCAGGAACAACAGTTCGACCACCCCGCACATCAGATCGCGCTACAAGAAATGGTCGAAGCAGTTCGCGTCGCCAGGGACCGGGTCGACCGGCTCGAGCGCACGATCGAAGAGTTCGTCTCGACCTGGTCTCTGGAGCCGCTCGTGCGGGCGCTTCAAACATTGCGCGGCGTCGATCTGGTCGTCGCAGTGACATTCGCAACCGAGGTCGGTGACGTGAGCCGTTTTGAGGGCCCACGTCAACTTATGGGTTACCTCGGTCTGGTGCCAAGCGAGCGATCGACGGGAGAGGCTGTCAGACGTGGCGGCATCACCAAGGCCGGCAACGGCCGTGTTCGCCACATGTTGGTCGAAAGCGCCTGGACATATCGACACCCGCCGAAGATCGGCAAGACAAAACTATACCGGCTCGAACAGACGTCGCCAGCAGTGCGAGAGATTGCTTGGAAGGCGCAGAGCCGCTTGACGGCCCGGTACCGGAAGCTGGCGGCGCGCGGCAAACGAACGACGGTGGTCTGCACCGCTATCGCCCGTGAACTGGTGGGGTTCATGTGGGCGGTTGCCAGGCAAGTGCAGACAGCCTGATCGAGCGCCCTTATCATCGTGCATGGGCGGAGGCGGGACCACGGCAGAGGGAATGCCCGTCAGACGCTTTGTGGCCGGCAAGAGCGCCGACGCCCGCAGTAAGATAGGAGCAGACCTCGGACGCACAATCGGGAATGCGGTAGCCAACCCGCGCATCAGAGCTTGATCACCGACGTCCTTCGGTTCCGCCTCCACCTATGCACGACCATCTCTATGAATAGCCGATCGACGACGATCGGGGCGGTGCTCTGCGTTCTAATCCTTGACAGCGGACATCAGAGCGTCGTTCTCAGGCCACAGCTTTGAGGTCTTGACGGCAAAGGCCCACGGAAGCAGTTGATCGATGTCGCTGTTTGGATGGCCGTTGACGATCCTGGTGAGGGCGTCGGTCAGGTAAGCGAGCGGATCGACGTCGTTCAGCTTACAGGTTTCGACCAGGGAGGCGATGGCGGCCCAGTGCTCGGCGCCGCCGTCGGAGCCTGCGAACAGCGCATTTTTCCGGTTCAGCGTGATCGGACGGATCAAGCGCTCGACGACGTTGTTGTCAAGCTCGATACGGCCATCATCGATGAAGCGCGTCAGGCCATCCCAGCGTGTGAGCGCATAGCGGATGGCGTCGGCCAACTTGCCCTTTTGGCTGATCAACGCGAGCTTTGCGCGGAGCCATCGCTCGAAGGCTTCCGCCAGCGCCCGGATTGTCTGCTGCCGAACGAGACGGCGCTCCTCGGCGCCGCGGCCACGGATGTCCCTTTCGATGGCGTAGAACTCGGCGATATGCTTGAGCGCCTCGCTGGCATTGGGCGCGGGGATGGAGTCACGTGTGAAGTGCAACGATTGATTTGAGTTTGGAGAATGCCTCGGCGGGTGTCTTGAAGTCCAGGCATTCGCGTGGGGTATCGAGCCGCCTGAGGGCGGCTGCCGTAATGTACCTGAGGTCGGTTTTGCGTGGTAGAGAGCGTCGTAAGCGCCCGATGGAGTTTTCCACGCCGCCTTTTTGCCAGGGACTATGGGGATCGCAGAAGAAGGTTTGGACGCCGAGGGCGTTGTGAAGCCTGTGATGCTTGGCGAACTCGGTTCCGTTGTCGAAGCTGATGGTTTTGCGGATCGCCTGTGGAAGCTTGCCAAGTTGACGGGCGATGGTCCGAGGGGTGAGGACAGCTTTCCGATCGCGTGGATGCAGCACGATGCTGAAGCGGGCTTGTCGCCGGTGGAGAACCAGCAATCCTTGGCCATATCGCGCGAACAGCATGAAGTCGGCTTCCCAATGACCCGGCGTCCCGCGGCCTTCGACCTCGGAGGGTCGTTCATCGATCGAGCGCCGTTGTTTAATGAAGCTGGCAGGGCTGCCGCCTGGGCGTCGCCGGCGCCCTCGTCTGAGTTTATGGCGCGGCAGCAGGCGGTGCCAGTAATCCTTCTGGGCCGTACGATGATAGATGAAACGATAGATTGACTCGTGGCTGATCATGACGCGACCATGCTCTCGCGCCAGTCGACCAGCGATCTGCTCCGGCGAATGTCCCATCGCAAGGCTTTTGCCGACGCAGTCCCGCAGGGCCGGCTGGCGCGCCAGCTTGAAGCGGCCATCCTGCCGTCGCCGACGTTCGGCCAATTGTTGAGCCCGGACAGGTTCGTAACCGCCCCTCCAGACCTTGGTAGGCCGCGAGTTGCGCTTCAGCTCCCGACTTATCGTCGACGTCGCGCGGTCAAGCGCAGACGCAATATCGTTTCGAGATTTACCGCCTGCAGCCAGGCGGTAAATCTCAACGCGCTCTTCAAGGCTGAGCTGGCCATAACATTGTCCCATCGCCACAACACCCTAGAGCGTTTCACATTTTGACTGAAGCATAACCGACGTTTGCGAAGTAGTTTGGCATTCGCGAGGCTGGATGTCCTGAACGAGGTGACCGATTTGGCGCCAAGTGTCTTCGACGGTGCGCCTCTGAGCCTGCCGCATCCAGTGTTTGATCTTGGAGAAGGCCTGTTCGATCGGGTTGAGGTCGGGCGAGTATCGCGGCAGGTACCAGGGCCTGGCGCCAGCAGCCTGGATCATCTGCCTGACAGCTTTCGACTTGTGGCTTCCGAGGTTGTCGAGAATGACGATGTCGCCTTCGCGCAGGGTTGGCAGGAGAAGGTGCTTCACATAAGCGCAGAAGCATTCGCCGTTGACGGGGCCGCCGAAGACGCAGGGTGCCGTGAGTTGGTCATGGCGGAGCGCGTCGAGGAATGTGAGGGTACGCCAGTGACCGTGCGGGGCGAAGCCGCGCAGGCGTGCGCCCTTGCGGCGCCAGCCCCGCAAAGGGGCCATGTTGGTCTTGATCCAAGGGTGAGTAGGCCGGGGGATTTTCACCCCCGGCCTCTCGCAGAACGGTGCGTGAACCTCTCGGTTCACACCGCTCCCGTCAGGTGAACGTGGTCGTTCCGAAGAACTGCCAGTGCACGAACAGCTCCGCGTTATTCCGAGCCAGCTTTCGCAAGAACAGCGAAGCACCGGTTTTGTGGAGCCGGAAGCGCTTGTACTTTCGCATGATCCACGCCTTCAGCTTCTGATTGACGTAGTCGACCAGAGAGAACAGCGCTGAACGGCTGAACCGACCATAATAACCTATCCACCCCCGGAGGAGTGGATTGATCTGTTGGGCAATCTCAGCCAGCGTCCCCGGCGTTTGCCGGGGAATGTGCACGCTTCGGATCGTTGCTCGCATGGCCTTCAAAGCTGTCGGACTGACCGCCGGGGTGTATCCACAAAAGAATTCCTTCCGCTGTGACGTTGCCACCTGCCGCGGCCTGAACTGATATCCGAGAAAGTCAAACTTGACCCTCTGATACGTTCGCCGACGCCTGTTGTCCATGCAATAGACGATCTGCGTCTTTGTCGGGTGCATCTGAAGTCCGCACACCTCCAACCTCGCCTGAAGCTCCGCCCTAATGGCCTCTGCTTCTTGCTCGGTCCGGCAGTGCACCAGTCCGTCGTCGGCATACCGACACCAAGGGAGGTCGGGATGTGTCCGCGCCATCCAGATCAAGCACGGGCTTGCGGTGACCGCCCATCTTGCCAGGCGCAACCGAGCCGGTCGCCCGCTGCCGCTGTGACCACTTCACAACCGACGAGACCGCAACACCAAACCGTTCCGCCACAGATCGGCAGCTCTCGCCCGCTAAAACCGACGCCACCACACGCTCGCGAAGATCCAGGGAAAGAGGTCGGGTCATGCGATGCTGGCCTCCAATCCAGTCAGCATCTTGAATCATAAACCGCCAAAAACCGGAATTCCCTCCGATTCAGTTAAGCAATGAAATGCTCTAGTTGCAGCGCCAGGCAGATGTGCTTGGCACTCAAAGGCCCACAACGATACGAAACCGCCCATCAGCGCCGGGCGTTTGGAACAGACGCCGCCGAAGTGCACGCTTTAAGCAGGCGGGCATTTACTCGCTGGCATGCGCGATCGCTCGTGTCGGCCGGCGCATATCGTGCTCTTCAATCGACCGGAAGATGCGGCCTCGACGCAAGTCCTGTCCTCCGCAAGCAGGTAGAGGCGCCGAGCCGTGCTAGCCTCGGCTTGAGCCGATCAATAGTTTCGAGAGAAACTGTCGAGCGGTGTTACTCAAGAGCGGTCTTACCATCAACCCGAACAGGCCGACCGCCGAGACGGCAACAGCAAAGACACCGAGGGCACTCCAAACAGCCATTTTCATTGCGAGCCGGTCTCCTTGGTTTGGTTGATATGCTTGCCTGGGCAGTATCGCCAAAAAATGTCCGAGTGACGCCTACCAGAAATGGCTGGCATCACAGAACCACCTCGCGCCGCGTATGCTATCTTATTCGGTGGATCGTTGATTGCTTGGAGAAGGCAGCGCAGCGCGCCGTGCGCGATGAACCGGGGCCAGCTTGCATGAAAGCCGTCTGTTCGACCAAGTGGTCCTCGGTGCAAAGGCGGCGTATTCGGATTTGTCGCTGCCCACGCGGAGGGACTTTCGGGATGTCATCCGATGTCCGTGATTGTAGAGCGACTTCTGCATCGAGTATGAACGGGGGGCATGCCGCTAGGCACATTAGCAGATCGCAACATGACGCGAGGTTGACGGAATATCCCTTTTGCCGATAATTGAAGGTGTCGAGGTTCTCCGGTCTCATTAGGCCGGAGCTAAGAGGGAAGCCGGTGTCAATTCCGGCGCTGTCCCCGCAACTGTGAGTGGCGAGCTGTCCAACGAAGGCACTGAAGCCTGACGGTTTCGGGAAGACCGGATAGCAGCGCTGAGCCGCGAGCCAGGAGCCCTGCCCCGCCACTATCTTCGTCCACCGGCGGGTGTCCCGGTGGTGCGCCAAGCAGCGGTCGCTCGCGCGGCTTCTTCTGCCTGCGTCCGCCATGGCCTTTGCCACCAATATGGGGTTAACGCTATGTCTCTTCTCTCTCTTCCGGTTGCCACACTCGGAACGCCACGCATCGGTCCAAGGCGAGAGCTCAAGGTTGCGCTCGAAATTTACTGGGCCGGAAAAATCGCCGAACAGCAGTTGCTCGAGGATGCAGCTGGCCTACGTGCCGCAAATTGGGCTCGCCAGAGGTCTCTCGGTGTCACCGTGATCCCATCGAACGATTTCTCACTGTACGACCAGGTGCTCGACACCAGTGTCATGGTTGGTGCCATGCCAGAAGCCTACGAGCCGAATGCCGGATCCATTTCGCTCAAGACATACTTCGCCATGGCACGCGGGGCACAATGCGACGGTCAGGATGGGAGTTGCGGTCACCCGTCGCGTGGATATGGCGCACCCGCGCAGGAGATGACCAAATGGTTCGACACCAACTACCATTACATGGTCCCGGAATTTCACCCGGGGCAGACTTTCAGACTATCCTCTCGCAAACCAATCGAGGAGTACGAGGAAGCCAAGGCCCTTGGCTTTCAGACGCGCCCTGTCCTGATAAGGGCCGGTTACATTCTTGAAGCTTGGCAAGAGTGCCGATCCTGCGTTCCAGCCACTGTCACTGCTAGATGACCTGATACCGGTCTATATTGAGCTTTTGAAGGAATTGGCCAAACGCGGGGCAAATTGGGGTCAATTCGACGAACCTTGCCTAGTCCTTGATCTGGATGAGAGTTCGCGAAAATCCTTGGTACATGCTTATGACCGGCTCGCAGGAAGGGCCGGCCATCAAGATCATGGTTGCAAGCTATTTCGGTGGCCTCTGCGACAATCTGGACGCTGCCCTGCGCCTGCCTGTTGCCGGGCTGCACGTCGATCTGGTTCGCGCGCCAGAGTTATTGAGCCAGATCATTGCGAGTGGCGAGTGACCTCGTCATGTCGCTCGGCGTCATAGACGGTCGGAATGTTTGGCGATCGAATTTGTCGGCGTTCCGCCAGCGACTGGCCTCCGCGATTGCGAAGCTTGGTAAGGACCGCGTACAGATCGCCCCATCCTGCTCGCTGCTTCATGTGCCGGTCGATGTTGAACTCGAGACCGGGCTCGCCTCCGACGTCAAGAGCTGGCTTGCTTTCTCGGTTCAGAAGATGCGTGAGCTTGCGACCTTGGCGCGGGCACTCGCAGGCGACCAGAATGTTGCGAAAGCTCTTGTGGAATCGGAGTGTGCCGCAGCCGTCCGCGGGACGTCGCCGAAGATCCGAGATGCCAATGTCGTTGTCCGGCTGAGTGCGATCAACCAGGCCATGCGCCGGCGGCCCAGCCCATTTGCCAGTCGGGCCGAGATCCAACGCAAGCGCTTCGGGCTTCCAGCGTTCTCGACCACGACCATCGGATCGTTTCCTCAGACCTCAGAGGTCCGTAATACCCGGGCGGCGCATGCGCGAGGCGCGATGAGCGACGAGCAATACGACAAGTTCCTCAAGGAAGAGACGGCGCGCGCCGTACGTTGGCAGGAAGACATCGGTCTGGACGTGCTCGTCCATGGCGAGTTTGAGCGCAATGACATGGTGCAGTACTTCGGCGAGCAACTCTCCGGCTTCGCATTTACCAAAAACGGTTGGGTGCAATCCTATGGCTCGCGCTGTGTCCGGCCGCCGATCCCGTTTGGAGATGTCTCGCGGCCGAAGCCGATCACGGTGGACTGGTGGCGCTATGCGCAGTCACTAACCAAAAGGCCGATGAAGGCGATGTTGACCGGACCAGTAACGATCTTGAACTGGTCGTTTGTTCGCGGGGATATTCCCCGAAGCGAAGTCTGCCGTCAGATTGCGCTCGCAATTCGAGATGAAGTTAGAGATCTCGAGAATGCGGGTGCTTCCGTGATCCAGATCGATGAGGCTGCACTACGCGAAGGCTTGCCATTGCGTCGTGCGCAGTGGACCGTTTACCTCGAGTGGGCTGGAGATTGCTTCCGCATCTGCTCATCGGGCGTCGCCGAACAAACTCAGATTCATACCCACGTGTGTTACTCAGAATTCAACGACATCATCCATGCGATTGCTGCCATGGACGCAGATGTCATCTCGATTGAGACTTCGCGATCGAAGATGGAACTGCTCGACGCGTTCAGGAACTACAACTATCCGAACCAAATTGGGCCAGGCGTGTACGACATTCATTCCCCACGCGTTCCCGAGACCGGCGAGATGAAGGAGCTCATGGCCTTGGCTCTGAAGCGGCTGCAGCGGTCGCAGCTCTGGGTCAATCCGGATTGTGGCTTGAAGACACGCAAATGGGAGGAGGTTCGCCCGGCACTTGTCAACATGGTCGCTGCGGCCCGCGAACTGCGCGCTGCATCCGCTCCAATAGGCCATTGATCCTTGGTCAGGTCTTTCGTCGAGCTGATCGGCTTAAGGAGATCTCGATAGTCCCGGGAGAGCCTTGGTGAATACAAAAGGCCCGGCCGCGTTTAGCGGCCGGGCGGAAGTCGAGTCTGGGAGGAGCGACGCTGTTAGGCATGGCGGCCACTTCCATCGGCAGAGGGAGCACGGCCGACGGCTCGATCTCGGCGAGGACATTCGCCGAAAATCTAAGTCCCAGTTAAGGCACAGGATGATCGTAACTCAATTATGCCCTGGTATGCGCCCAATATAGCCAAGGATTAGAAGACTACACCAAGGTTGTTGCTGATGAGGACTGTCTCAACGACTCGCTGAGTCGAGCATGGGTGGGCGATGATGTGGAGCGATCGCCATGGAAGGCAACGAGCCGCAAAACGTGGTGCGCTCTCCTGCCCGCAAACAATACGCTCAATCACCGAGACATATCAAAATCGCGCTCGCAAGGACCTCATCATCACCAATGAAATGAGCAGCTTGAGTTAGGCCAGATTCGGTCGGTCGTTGGTCAAACCGTTGTCGCCCGATTGGAATCCTCGGTTCCAACGAGTGTTTGAAATCTACGTACGGCTCGACGTAGTGGGTGTGACGACGCTTGTAGATAGCTCGGGACCGGATGCCAAATCGGCGTGCTATCAGCCCCGCGATACTCCTAACCAGAAGCCGATTTGGTGATGTTGATCTCCGATCGGAACCGGATCGGGTTGGCTTCGGTTCAAACCGCCCGACTGTGCGTAGCCCTCGACCCAGGGAGGTGCGCGTCGAACGAAGATGCGACGCTCCGGACGAGAAACTCTGCGCCATCGACCACGGAAAGTCGACCGTCGTCCAGTACGGCAACTCCATCTGCGATCAGGTTGGCGAGTCGAGAACGATCGACGACGGCCAGGCTCGGATCCTTGCCGTAACGACGGCATGTCTCGCAAAGATCGACTGCCATGCCGCACATGAGTCGCTCGATGATTTCGGCGCGGAAGCGATCGTCGTCGGCCAGCAAATAGCCCTTCATGGTGGCCAGCCGTTCCTCGGCGATGCGAGCAAGGTAGTCCTTTATCGACACAGCGTTCGCGACGAACCCTTGTTGCATCTGGCCAATGGCGCTGGCGCCGAGTCCAAGGAGGGTGTCCGCCGAATCATCCGTATAACCTTGAAAGTTGCGCCTCAACCTGCCTTCCTGCCGTGCCAGGGCGAGATTGTCGTCCGGCAGGGCGAAGTGATCGATGCCGATGCGTACATATCCAGCGTCGACCAAAGCTTGCGCGATCGTTTCCGATTGGAGGTGTCGCTCGACGCTGTCGGGCAGAGTGGATCCATCGATCTTGCGTTGATGCTTCTTAAAGAAAGGAACGTGCGCGTAGCCAAACACCGAGAACCGATCCGGATGCAGTGCGAGGCATTTGGAGAGAGTGTCGAGGCAGGAAACGACGGTCTGCTGGGGCAGCCCATAGAGCAGGTCGAAATTAATCCGGCCGATGCCGGCGCGGTGTAGAAGATCGACCGATACTGCGGTCTGTTCGAAGCTCTGCAGACGGCCAATGGCCCGTTGAACAACCGGATCGAGGCTTTGGACACCTAGGCTCGCCCTGTTGACCCCGCAATAGCCTAGCGCCTCGGCCATCGGCTCGGTCAATATGCGTGGATCGATCTCTACGGCGATCTCGGCATCAGGCAAAATTGCGAACGAATAGCGCAACGAGGCGACCAGATCAGCAAACGTTTCAGGTGTCATGATCGTCGGCGTGCCGCCGCCGAAGTGGACATGGGAGACCGGTTGTCGTCGACCGATGGTTTCTCCAATGAGGTAGGCTTCAGTTCGCAGTGCGGTTGCATAGGTCGCGAGCGGCTCCTGGCGTTTCATGACAGATGTGTGGCAGCCGCAGTACCAGCACATGCTTTGGCAAAATGGCACGTGCACGTAAATCGAGGCGGACTGCTGGCCGCCTAACGACTTGAGCCACGCTTGATAGTCGGATTCGCTAACTGACGCCGAGAAATGGGGAGCCGTCGGATAGCTGGTGTAGCGTGGCAGGGAGTGCTGCCCGTAGGATTTTGCCAAGTCGGGTCGCATTCTTCTTCTCTGGGTCCAAATCGCAGATACGCCGGATAGGTTTACGCCGGATAGGTTTTTGCGCTGCGTCAGTTTAATGGTGGCTGATGGCAGTGGCGAGTCTGAAGCCAGATTGGTAGGGCATGCCCACGGCGTATATCGTCCCTGGATCGCGATGAGCGGTGATGCCGCAGCATTGGGCGGCATGCAAGCCAGTTCTCGTTTTGATCCAATTGCATGAGCGAAGGGAGAAAGTATTCCTCTCCCGAAGGATACTAGCCGTCCCTCGTGAGGCCATGTAGCGGGCTGCCGGCCATTCCGGAGGAAAGAGCGACCGAACTCCGTTCGGCTTCAGCTTCTTGCTCCAATTCTAGGATATGCGCTCTTAGCGCATCGGAGGTTGTGCGATGCTCTCGAAGCAACAGATCGATGGTCATTGTAGGCTCCATGGAGGAACAAGGTAGCAGGTCGCTCGAGCTAAGGGTCAGTGTCCTTCACGGCGCCGCAATTGTTCGCGCTGTTCTTGCAGAATTCGCATTTTCGCCGCGGCTTGCGACTTAACCCAAGTTCTGCGCATAGCGGCTGGATGATCTGAAGTCACGCAACTCGACTCGGCGTGAGGTCGGTAGGGCAATAACGCCATTCTGCTCAAGTTGGGTAAAGGCGTACGACACCGTCTCGATGGTCAACCAAGGTAATCGGCAACATCCTGCCGTGACATGGGAAGTTCGATCGCAGCGTTCTTGGTAGCGCGGCGAGACATATCGAGCAGAAAGGCCATCACCCGATCTTCTGCGCTGCCGATCAGGAGCATTGAATGTTGCTTGAAAGAGGCAGAGCTCCCGCGCCATACCGTCCCACAGCTGTCGCGTGAGCTCCCTCTCGTGACTGGCGCGAACAATGACGGCGGAGCGCTTCACCATGAGCAGATGCGTCTCACAGATCGCCTCGGCCGAAGAGATATGGCTTTCTCTGGCCTCGAAGCCGAAGATGTCACCGGGCAGATAAAATGCACCAATCTGACGGCGTCCGTCCTCCAGAATCTTGTAGGTTCGCACAGCACCTGACACCACCTGATACAGGTATTCAGCTGCCTCATCCTCGCCGTAGATCTCGCTGTTGCGAGTGAACCGCATCGGTGCCGCAATCATACCAAACGGACCACAACCCTGCGGCTGCCTGCGCAAGACGCTAGTCGGATGTCGGCTGATCTCGTGAAAAGGTGCGGCTAGGCGGAAGCGCAATGCCTTAGAATGTGGCAGGTCGATATCGATCGAGCTGCCGGAGGAGCTGCTCACGGACAGTCTTGCCACCAAAATCACCGGAGAGCGGCAAGGCCAGCCGTTGAGCCGGATCAATATGTCACCCGAGCCAAGTTCTCGGGCTCACGCGTGCGCGCGTATCCGATCATACCAAGCTCGTCGTCCAGGTGGACCTGGCGTAACTGATGAGGGGAGCCGCCAATATGCGCGTTGTCACAGCGGCGGCCGGCCGGTGGCTGGAGAAGGATTATTGGCCAGGTCATCCTAAGGCGGAGAGCCGAAATCGGCCGTGGACGAAGGTGCCGGATCCGCCCATCACCAGCAGGTCGAAGCTTTGGTGCGCCGCGAGCGACAGGAGGGTGCACCCCGCTGACCGGGATGCCGGGAGTGAAACGACCTTTTGCAGCAAGGCCGACTTTGTATTGCCCCAAATGCTCCGTACAATTTTCCGCCGGAAGCCTGTTGGAGCGGCGATCGCGACAACGTGACAAAGCGCGTTTGGCTGACGCCCTGGGCGCTGCAGGCGTGCGATCGATCAGGCAGGTCGTGTATACAGCTGCGCTGCCGGGTTCGAGTTTGAATTTATGCTGTTCAAGGAGAACGCAGACACGATAGAAGAGAAGCCCTTTGACAAATGGGTTCCGTTAACGCGTGGTCCATTCGGTTACTCGATTGCGCGCTCTGTCGCACACCAGGAGCTGTTCGGTGAGATCTTGGTGCTTTGTGACAAGGCCAGAATACCTCTTATCGCGCTGCACTTTGAAACGGGGCCTGGCGTCATTGAAGCGTCACTTCATTATTGTGTTGCTGGAGGCCGCGGATCGAGCATCGCATTCAAATCGATGATAAAGGCGTGGGCGCAAACGCGGGGAATGATGGCCACTTTCATGGCCAAGGTTTTTGAGAAATGGCCCGGCCGGTCCGGACATATTCACATCTCAGTTGCGTCCGACGGTGACAATGCGTTCCACGACCGCGACAGGTTCCGCAGTATCTCAAAACAGATGAGTCAATTCATTGGCAGACAGCTGAAATACATGAGTGTTTACTGTGTGCTCGCCGCACCGAACTTCAATAGCTACAAGCGGTTGGTGCCCGGCTGCTGGGCTCCAGCCTGTCCAATAGGCGCGGACATGAACCCATATCTCGCGCTCTCGTGCGCGATCGGTTCAGGCATTCTCGGAATCGAAGAAGATGCTGCATTGCGGGCTTCGATCGTCGGTGATGCAAGCGAGCCATACTTCCGCTAGACTTCCGCAAAGCACCTAGCGTAAGCTCCATGCTGCTCCAATGGTTCGTGATGTCGGCTTGACCTCGGATCCTTGTCAGGATGCACAGCCCCTTGCAAGCCCGCGGGCCCGAGCGTATCGGCGATCGGCATCACCAACCGCACGTTTCCGGCTGTTCGATCGGCCATTCTGTTCCAGTTCGTCAGCTCCTCGAAAGCGAACCTTCTTACCATTCGAACCTCGGCTCAAGAGGTCGATGCTGCCTATAACCGAACGTCGCGAATCTGGGATGTCCGCTCCGCAAATAGGCTACCGGCGAGAGCTTTATGGTCTTCAGTTGGATAAGCGGTGCTGGCTCTCCAGGAATTCCAACGGAGTACGCCGGCAGAGAGGGGGACAAAACTCTATTCAAGCAGGCCGTGAGCGCCACCAGAACAAACCATGCGGAGATGAAAGCGAAAATTGAGCTGACGCGCGCAAGCGGGCCAGCTGCAAAGGTCGCCGGCACAACACGTTGCGTCATCGACGCAATGGTGTAAGTCGGGTCATCATCTGCTCCAACTGTACCGGCAAAGGCTCCGATTTGGAGCTCGAGCGATCCATACGGCAACTTTTCACGTGACTACTCTGGGAACAACGACGTATGGGGCGCGTGCGCTGGACCTCAGACGATTTCAGCGGGAGCAGTCAACCAGTGGGACTCAGCGGGAACAGCTCCGTTCAGCCAGGCTCGCTCGATTGTCCAGCTTGGAGCATGATGGGCGGTATCGAGGGCGGCTGCTTGGTGATCTTGAGCCGCGTTATGCTGCGCCTGCCGTCGACGCTTACGGGCACGTCGCCATCGATCGTGGCCCGGCGCATGACGCGATGCTGATCGCCATAATCGTTGACCGCGTAGTGCAACGTTGCGCAGTTGTCCCATATCGCGACGTCGCCCTCCGTCCAGTTCCAACGCACGGTGTTCTCGGCTGCAGTGATATGATATTGGAATAAGTCGAACAGTTTCTGACCGTCATATTTGGGAATGTCGACAAAACGCTGTACCAACGCGCCGAGCAATAGCGTGCGTTCACTGGTCTCGGGGTGGACGCGGACGAGAGGATGCTCGGTCTCAAAGATGGTTCTGGTGAAGACATCGTCAAAATGCTTCTTGTCGACTTCGCGGACACGGGCCATTCCGGCGTAATCGAAGAGGTTGCTGTGAACGGCCCAGAGGCCGTCGGCAAGCCGTTGTAGCGGAGGCGGCAGATCGAGATACGCGGCTGCTGTATTCGACCACAGCGTATCGCCGCCGAACGATGGGATTACAACGGCTCGTAGAACCAGAATCTTCGGATATGCGTCGGCAAAGGTCCCGTCTGCGTGCCATATGTCAGCGCGACCTCCGCCGCGGGTGGAGTCGAGCTCAAGGAGCGACGCAGTTCCGTTGGCAGCACTGAGCATCGGGTGCGGTACCAGCTTTCCGAACCGAGCTGCAAAGCGCTCCTGCCCAGCATCATCAAGATGGCTCTGGTTACGGAAGAAGATCACCTTGTGCTCGAGTAACAGACCACTGATCGCAGCGATGATCTGGGTCGGCAAATCGCCCGTGAGCCTCAGATCTTTGATTTCGGCGCCGATGCGCGCTGCCCGTTTCACAACGTTGCCGCGCGGAATGACATCATCGATCAAAGGTGTTGCACTCATCGTGACATATCTCCCACGTCTGGTCGTCGCTTCCTCGTCCCAGCCAGTGAATGATCCACAGCAAGCATTGTGCCAGGCGAAGGGACCGCGCCCCAGGCGGCCATGTACGACACGGACACTAAAGGATTGGAATATTTGGCGCGAGCCGGCCAGGGACTGAGCTCAGGCGCAACTATGCCGCTTCTAATCGTGGCTCTAGCCGGGCAAGGCGCGGCCGTTGAGCAACTTCGGATGCTCCAAGGCGTGGATCTGAGCGCTTCTCGTCCACGCATAGCGCCTTCGCTGGCGGGGCGACGTAAAGGCCGACTACATCGGCGGCTTTGGCCGCAACGTTCGGGTCATTGCTCTTCCACCAGACTGGCGAGCCGCGAGGTCAATCTTGTGGTTGTGCAGGGGCCGCCAGACATATTGGACATCAACATCGCCCGGCGCCTCGGCCAGCAGAGGGCGGGTGGTCCAGCGCGCAAACCCTTGCGCGGGGCGCCTTATCCAGCAGCTTGAGAATCCGCATGTCGGTCGTCTTCGTATAGATCGCAGCTTGCCGGGCCGCGGCTTGTCTTGCAGCCCTTCAAGACGTTGCTCAGCATAGCGATGCCGCCAAAGGCTGACAATCCGCGGCTAGACCCCAACTTCCTTGGCGATCGACCGGGGGCCGCGTCCGGCCGCCGCCAACAGAAGTATCCGCGCTCGCTTCAAATCACGCTGCAATGTCACCGGTGAGGGGCAACAGGTTTCAGGCACTTGCGATCTTTCCTCGAAAAGCGCACTTCTCTTGCTTCGGGTATTATCTCGCTTGAATCACGACTCTCGTTCCACGAAAAGTGGGTGCTAGGGTGAGCAGGGGTTGATCGAGGCGGGTGTGGAGAGCCTTTCGTTCGAGCAGCACAAGAAAGCCTGTTCAATCGAGATCGCGCAGAGTCATCGAAGGGGAATACACCTCAGTTGATAAGCGGTCCAATCGACATGTGAAAGCGGCAGTCGTGACGCCGTCACGGCGACTTCAACGCCTCGTCGATCCAGTTCCGCGGCATCCTTGTAAGCAGATCAACGTCCCCGGGTGTGCCAAGATACTGTGCTCCAACGGTTTCACGGCCGATTGGCCCGGCCGGCTTTGCCGGACCTTGCGCTCGCCACGCCGGGCCGCGGCAGAAACGGTTGTCAAGAGTCCAAGCCGCGCCGAGCGTCGAAGCTTCTATGGGTGTAGCCCGCAAGGCGGAAGCGCGCTGTTTGGAGCTTGGAGGGCTGCGAGAAGAAGGGAGGCGGGCCGTTGTCCAAGACGCTGCAAATCTGCTACTGGCGGGGCGAAGAGCGGCATGATGAGGGCGCGCTGCGCGGTTTACGGAATGTGGAGCGCGTCATGGTCGAGTAGGTTGCAGCTTGGAACAGCAGCGGCGACACGAAGCACGCCGGGTGGAGAATTGTGGACACACGATGCGAGGTTGGCAAAGTTGGCTGGGATTGAAAAAGAGACGCCGAGAGTAGCGTGACACCATGGTCTGGCCTTATTTGAGGCGGAAGTCGCCGGTCAAAAGTGCAGGTGCTATATTGGGAAAGGCGAAATATGTCGAATGAGCGGAAAAGCATTGTCTGCGCAGGACAGATCTTGGTTGATGGCAGTCCAATGCGCTGCAAGGTCCGCCACCTCACGGCATCCTCCGCAATCGTTCAGACGCCTGACGCGCGTTTCATGCCCGCAACCTTTGGGCTGCGCGTTCTAAGCGCGGACGTCGATACGATATGCCAGGTAGTTTGGCGTGATGCGCGCCGACTTGGCGTGACATTTTTGAGTTAGTCGACAACAGTTGCCCAGACGCATCACCGTCCTGAACTCGGACCCTATTGAGTTGTAGGTTTGCAGGACACTTCGACTTGATTTCGGCCGGTGCCGCCGCATGAGGCGCATCGAATCGCTCCTGAAGAGCAAGCGTCAACCACGGAGTGAAAGACCTGAAGACAATTTGAGCTGGACGTGCGGAGCCTTCATCGACCACGCGTCGACGGTCACTCTCCTGCGTAACTGTGAGTACTACAGATATCCGCGAGCAGCGCACCGCTACCGAGCCGATGCCAGTTATGATCTCTCGCTCGGGCAGATGGCCGTGGCGCACCAGCCGTTGGCGGCCATCATCGGTAACCTGCGGCGTGCCTGCCGAGCCAAGCCGCCACTTCGGCCTCCACGGCCTCCATCAGCAGCGCTCGCGCGCCGTTGCGAAAAACCTCGGTAAGCGGGTCCGCGAAACTTCCTGGCTGGGAAAATTGAAAACCGTTAGTGTCGGTCACGGCGTATCTTCCTTCGATAGAAACTGGAGGCTTCGAACACCACCACGATACGCCGCCTTACCTCTTCATGCTGTCACCAACTTTCGCCCATAGCCCATCCGGTCGATCCACTTGGATGACCTTATCGAATCATCGATTCAGCAATTGTCCAGAAACCTGTTCAGCCTCTTCAACGCCTCCGGGATGCGACCTGTCAATAGGTTCCGTCGTATTTGTTTCGGCTGGCGGAGATGTCAATCGGCGTTCGACTGGGACCCCCTATCGGCATCCAAAAGGGACCCCTTTGATCGGCGTGCTCTGCTGGTAGCGCTCGGGTCGTCGGAGCTGGTCGGGGTTGCGGAGACGGCGCGAGCGCGGGTTGTTTGAACATCGTCGCGGCTTTTGAATCGCCAGCTGTCGTTGCCGGTCTCGACGATGTCGCAGTGATGGGTCAATCGGTCGAGTAGCGCGGTGGTCATTTTGGCATCACCGAACACACTGGGCCATTCGCCGAACGCAAGATTGGTGGTGACAATGATGGAGGTGCGCTCGTAGAGCCGGCTGATGAGATGGAACAGGAGCTGACCGCCGGATTGCGCGAACGGCAGATAGCCCAGCTCGTCGAGAACGATGAAGTCCATGCGGGTCAGATGCTCGGCGAGCCGTCCCTGCCGACCGTTGCGGGTCTCGGTCTCGAGCCGGTTGACGAGGTCGACGACGTTGTAGAAGCGTCCTCTGGCGCCATCGCGGATGCAACTTCTGGCGATGGCAATCGCCAGGTGGGTTTTGCCTGTACCGGTGCCGCCAACCAGCACGACGTTGCGTTGTTGGGCGATGAAGCCGCCGCCAGCGAGATCATTGACGAGAGTCTGATTGATCGGCGTGCCGTCGAACTGGAAGTCGGCGATGTCCTTGGCGAGCGGCAGCTTTGCAATGGTGAGCTGGTATTTGATCGACCTGGCTTGCTTCTCGTTGATCTCGGCGTTGAGCAGGTCGCCGACAATGCGTTGAGGCTCGTGCTGGCGCTTGACGGCAGTTGCCATGATCTCGTCGAAGGCAGCCTTCATGCCGTAGAGCTTAAGTTCGCCCATGAGGTCGAAGATTTGGGTTCGTTCCATCAGATGGTCCTCCGGAGGTTGTCGTAGCGGGCACAATCGGCGATCGGTGCATGACGGAGCGTCAGTGCGGCCGGCGTCATGATGTTGGCCGGTGGGGCGGGTTCACGTTGACGGGCCAGGATATTGAGAACGACATCGGCGGAATGGACGCTGTGACTGAGCGCTTCGGCACAAGCCGCTTCCACCGCGGACAGACCGTCAGTCAGCACCGCGGTGAGGATGTCGACCATCTGCCGATTGCCATCGTCGGTGCTGGCCAGCTTGCGCCGGATCCGCTCGATCGCGGCCGGCAGCACCCAGTCTTTGAAGGGAGCACCGTTGCGCAAGGCGCCGGGTTTGCGGGCGAGCACCGGCACATAATGCCAGGGGTCGTAGACGGTATCGCCGCGGCCAAAGGATCGCGGGTGCTCGGCAACGATACGTCCATCCTGACGGATCACGATGCGATCGGCATAGGCTTGAACCTCGACCGGTCGTCCGACTGCACTGGCTGCGACCGAGTACTTGTTGTTGTCGAAGCGCACCAGGCAGGTCTTCGAGACCGATGCTGTCACCGCATGGAAGCCGTCGAAGCGGCCGGCATAGGGAACGAGTTTGGGGCGTTCGGCTTCGAACACGTCCCAGATCGTCTGATCGACCAGCTCCGGATGGCGATGAGCCTTGGCGTAGGCGATGCACTTGTCGAGCAGCCAGGCGTTTAACTCGTCGAGGTTTTTGAACCGCAGCCGCGGCGTGAAGAAGCGCTCCCGGACCAGCCCGACCTGGTTCTCGACCTGCCCCTTCTCCCAGCCCGACGCTGGCGTACAGGCGACCGGATCGACCAGATAGTGGCTGCACATCTGCAGGAAGCGGCGATTGTAGAGACGGCCTTTACCGACAAAGATCGTCTCCACCGCGGTCTTCATGTTGTCGTAGATGCCGCGGGTGCAGGTGCCTTTGAACAGGGCGAATGCCCGGTCGTGGGCGTCGAACACCATCTCCTGCGTCTCCCGCGGATAGGCCCGCACGAACAGCATGCGACTGTGACAGAGCCGAACATGAGCAGCCTTCACCATCACCGTGGTGCCGCTCAGCAGGACCACCTCGTGGCTCCAGTCGAACTGGTAGGCTTCGCCTGGTGCAAAGCTCAGCGGCACATAAGCCGACGCTGTCGAGGTGCCGCGTTCCTTGGTCCACCGTCGGGCGTATCGACGAACCGCATCATAGCCGCCGGCATAACCCAGGCCGCGGAGTTCCTCGAATAGCCGGATCAGCGTCAGCCGTTCCCGCGCCGCCTTGCTCTCATTCCCTGCCAGCAACCGATCAAGCTCGGCACTCCAGGCACCCATCTTCGGGAGCGGCTGCGTCTCGCGCTCGTACCGGAACTCCGTCGCTTGAGAACGAATGACCTTGCGAACCACCTTCCGCGATACGCCAAGTTCTCGGCAGATCGCCTTGATCGGACGACCATCAACAAAGTAGGCGCGACGGATCTTACCAATCGTCTCCACCACCAGCATCCCAACCTCGGCTTCCATGACTCGATGGAAGCCACTGTGGACCCTTATCCCGGGGTCCCGATTGGATGCCGATCACCCCGAAACGGGGTCCTTATTCCATGCCGAAACACAGCGGAGACGCAGGACTTTCGGAAAGGAGTGCGCCTTTTGGAGGTCAAGGACTTCATTCCAACAAAGGTGTACCTACAAGTTCGTTCTTCGAATTCTTTGTTGATTTCTAATGCCTCTGACAGGCTCACGCCTGTCGATGCCAGGACCAGAAAACGGAGCTGATTCTCTTCGGCCAGCTCGGCGTGGCAAAGCTTCATGTCGGCTTCCAAGAGGGAAGTCTCACAGTTCTAGGCCACGCTCTGCGAGCAGCCGGTGCATGACCTCGCCTTTTATCTCGGCTGCGATTTGGTTTCGGACTTGGGCTCCGAGCACCCGCTCGGCATCGACGTCGCCTACCAGACCATGTTCGGCCAGTCGCTGATCCAGACGGCTTTGAAACTCTTCGCCCATGGCTTCGACAAGCCGGTCCTGCATCGCTGCATGTTCGTCCGGTGCGATGCGCCTCAGCACCGTCTCCCAAGGTTGCCAGCGGGTGGCCATATAGTCGGTGAATTGGTTCGCTTCCCTCTCCCGGACCAGGTCCAGCGCCTCCGTCGCATCATCCTCGCTTACGCGAGAGACCGCCAGGAAGCGCATGTCAGGGGCGACGTGACTGAGCTCCAGCGGCTCGCGCAGCCGATGTTGATAGGCCAAGTAGACTTCCACGTCGTCTATGTCTGGGTCGAGGCTGAGGAGCGAGTTGACCCTGTCGCGCGCGATCTCGTCAAGCGCCTCCAAGCGGAACGCAACACGGCCGCGCTGGATCAGTTCGCCAAGACGATCGTCATAGACGCCGCGCCTCGACATCAGCGTTGAGGCGCGCGGTCTGCATACCGTTCCAGTGCAAGGTAACTCGATCCTCGCAGCTCGCGTTGGCCTCGGAAGCCTGTGTAAAAAACTGCTCGCGCAATCTCGGATTGGCCGCCGCCTGCCGCAGATCATCAGCCACTCTCTGCCGAAACTCGTGATTGCCATAGTTAACGGTCTCTCGTAGCCCCTCTAGGAACCAGGCGGCTGTCGCAACGGTGCCGAACTCTAGCGCCGTTTGAGAGGGCAAGGCTTTAAGGGATCACTGCGCGCGGTGGCGGAATGGGCCACGCGACGGCGACGCGCCGAGACTATCAGCCGTCAACAATTGCACGAGGTCCCCGCCGCCAGGACGATCGCGCAGTTGTTGACGACGAAGCGCGACCACCTAAGCAAGGCCGAGACCGTAACGGATGCCGGTATTGAACAAAGCGTTCCTATGCTGGCCGATGCCCACGCTCTCGTTGGCCGCTTCCACGCGATGATCAGAAAGAGGGGCGAGATCGAGTTCGAACCTTGGATAGATGAATCCAAGCGGAGCCTCATTGGCTCGTTCGCGAATGGCATCGCCAAAGATAAGGGCGCGGTGCACGGCTAACACTGATCTTCCCCCGAAAAAGTGGACGGGTTTAAGCGGCTTTTAGCTCCGTTTTGATCGGGGCGATATATCCGATGGCGGAGTGGAGCCTGGTGCGGTTGTAGAAGCCCTCGATGAAGGCGAAGATATCGCGCTGGGCTTCGGCGCGGGTGTTGTAGTCGCGATGATGGACGAGCTCGGTTTTCAACGTATGAAAGAAGCTCTCCATCGGGGCGTTGTCGTAGCAATCGGCCTTGCGGCTCATCGATGCGGTGATGCCGGCGCCCGTGAAAGCGTCGCGATGGGCGTGAGGCATACTGCACACCGCGATCGGAGTGGTGGATCAACCCGTGCTGCGGGCGTTGCTGCTTGATGGCCATTGCCAGAGCCGCGGATGGCAGTTCGACCTGCATGTGATCCCGCATCGCCCACCCGACGATCTTTCGGCTGAACATGTCCATGACGGCCGCCAGGTACAACCAGCCCTCCGCGGTCGGGATGTAGCTGATATCGGCGAGCCAGACCCGGTTTGGCGCTGCGGCGGTAAAGTCACGCGCGATCAGGTTCGGCGCGATCGGCAGATCGTGACGACTGTCGGTGGTGCGAACCCGACGGGGTCGCGCCATGAGCGCTCGAATGCCATATCGACGCATCAGCCGTTCGACCCGGCCGCGGCTGGCGCCCCGTCCCTGGGTCCGCAGAGCGGCATAGACCCGCGGGCTGCCATAGCGCTGACCGCTGTCGTGATGGACCTGCCGGATCTCGGCCAGGAGCGTGGAATTGGAGCCCGCACGCGCGCTCACCGGGCGCTCGCGCCATGCGTAATAGCCCGCCGGCGAGACCTCGAGCACGGCACACATCAAGCGTATCGGATAGGTCTCGCGGTGGTCCTCGATGAAGCGAAAGCTCATGTCCGGGTTCCGGCAAAGATCGCGATCGAAGCCTGGTCGCCGACATCGGCGTCGCCTGCGTGGTGGGGCGCCACGCCGCCGATGCCGGCTCCTGCCGGAGCTTATCTACCCAGCGCCGCAGCACCGAGTTGCGCAGACCCAGCTCTTTGGAAACCGACCCGATCGAGCGACCGCTCGACACCACCAGTTCGACCGCCTGGCGCTTGTAATCCTCGGTAAACGACCGACGTTGAGGTTACATTCGACACCTCCGGGCTCATTGAGCCTACTACAGGTGTACACTCATTCGGAGGAAGTTCACACGCAACCATGGTCCAATGGCCAAGTGGAAGCTCAGGAAACTCAAGCTGGTCAAACGGCAGATGTACGGGCGCGCTAAGCTCGATCTCCTTCAGGCTAGAGCGGTTTTCGGTTGATGTGAATCGGAACAAATAAAGGCGGTCCCTGAGGCGCGCTAATCAGATTCGGGTTGCTTTGACAAGCAATGGCGAGGTCGCGATGGCGAAGGGGTACTCGAAGGATCTCAGGGCGCGGGCGGTCGCGCTAGTCGAAGACGGCGAGAGCAGACGGAAACGGCGCGGGTGCTCGGTCTCGGCGCCTCGACCGCAATCCGCTAGATTGAGCGCTGGGTGACGACGGGCCGTGCCCTTCTTTAGCCCGGGCCGCCCCGAGGATGAATAGAGGATGAGTGGCCAGGAAGCGACGGGCCCCCCAGAAAAGGTAGGAGCCCGATCCAATGTTGATGCTGTACCGTCAAACGTGGTTAGCCTTTCGGGCTGGACTCCGTGGAGCATCAGGATCTGACGATGTCTAGAAAGACTGCCTGCTTGCACGCCGAAGTTAAGAAGCGCATTGCCCAGATCGAAAGTATGAAACTGGTCCAGATTCAACGGGTCATGATGGATTGTGTGTCCGAGCGGTCCGCTGGCAGGATGACGACAGATGAGGGCAATGCGTTGCGCCGAGCACTGAACAAACGGGTTAGCCTTCTCAGACGAGACCTTATCGCGTAAGAGTTCGCGAGCTTGTCAGGCAAGCACTGACGTCGCACAGCGGTAGGACACGAATTTAGTCGGGGAGAACCCAGATAAATGACTGCTTTTAGGCGGGGTTGCTAGGTAAGCGATTTACCCGATGGACTAAGCTGGACGACCAGCGGGTATTCGAACTGCGGGAAGCCGCGCGAGCTGCGCAAGAGATCGCGAGTGAGCTAAAGCGCAGTGATTCGGCGATCAGAATCCGGGTCGTCACCCTTGCGGGCCTAAAGAAAGAACCCGCGGTGGGGAGTTAGGACGAAGAGGAGCGGCGTCTTTTATTTGAACTCCCTTACCCTCGGCGATCGTTGCCGGCCATTGACGACACGGGGGCGCACTCGGCGCATCCCGCCCTTCGTCCGTCCGGCATTAGGTAGGTGATATGAAACAGCATGTCCGGGTGGCGTCAGCTGCGGTCGCGTTCGCTTACCATCGCCGCTGCGAAGTCCTCAGCGTGTACGAACGCGAAACCAGAAAGCGCAACGAGATTAGTGTCGCCGTATGCGGAAAACAAGTGGACGGATACGACTACGACAGTGAATGCCACGTCAGCGGTTTGTTACCGAACCTATGTCACCACGGGGCGAAATCGCGTTGGATATTGAGCCCTGGGACCTCGGAGATATGCATCGGCTACGAGGATGACACATCGTCCTTCTTCTCAGTGAAAATCGTCAGCGGTCACGTTCAGGTATTTGATTGCCGCCAAGTCCTGTCCTTCACATACACAGTATGGTGGAGAGACGTGCAATCCGATAGCTGCTGATGCCCCTCGGCTCGCCGAGGCCGGGTGATTTCTACGGAGGATTAGGCCGAGAGGACGTTGAACTGGAACACTGCGAGGCGGTCGGCGACGCTGGGGTTGGCTTCCGCGTCTCTCGTTCCCGGCACTTGCTTTGACGACGGAAGCGCTTCTGGCCCAGATTGCCGTTGCCAAATATGCCGATGGCGAGCCGCTTTACCGCCAGGAGGCCATCTACGCCCGCGACAAGCTCGACCGCCACGCAACAACCGCTCACTCGGCCGGCGAAGAGATGCCTGGGCCGCCGGCGTCGGCGGTGGGTACGCGATGATCTCGAAGGACCTGCGCGGCGGCGCGGGAACAAGGTGACGTGCAATAATCGCGTGAACATCCGGCACGATGCGCTGGCGCCATCCGTATTGAACGGCCTCCGGACGCACTTAACAAAGCCCGAATTGTTCAAGCAGTTTTGCGAGGAATTCACCCAAGAAGTGAACCGAATGCGGATCGAACGTCGAACCGATCAGGATGCTTGGCAAAGCGAGCTGGAAAGAGTCAAAAAGCAGATTCGAGGCATTATCACTGCGATCAAGATGGCATGTATGAACCGTCGATGAAGGCTGAGATGGATGCGCTCGAAGCTTGCAAGTCGAAGTTGACCGATCTGCTCGCGAGCGCTGAGGCCCCCGCCGCTCTTGCACCCGAACATGCGGAGTCTATCGGCAGCGCATCTCTGCACTGTATGAAAGCCTGCAGTGCGAAGAGGAGAAAGCCGAGGCGGCGGTTCCGTACGTTGATCGATCAGGTCACGCTCGTGCTCGACGGGGAACAGCTCGCCATCGTGCTGCGCGGTGACTTGGCCGCGATCCTGCGATTTGCGGCGGACAAGAAGAACCCCGACTTCCTCTCGGAGGCCTGGGCTCTGGATGGCTTGCTATCGCAAACATCGGTCGTTGCGGGACCGGATTTGAACGTATGACGATCAGTTCATGAACCCTCCTGCCCTATTGATCGTATGCTGCCAGACTGCCAGAGCGAATTTGATCCCGCCAGCCGTCGGCGCGCTTTACCACATCCGCCGCGAGCTGATGGTTTGAGATCATTGCTACTTCATAAACGTGTGAGAGCCAGAAGCGACACACCTTCGGAGGACGGATTGCCACTACGTCCAGACAAAGATCGAGACCAAAGCGGGCACATTGACATGAAGCAAAGACACCGAAGAGGAGATCGGTCAACTTCATGTTGTGTGAGCATGGATAGATAAGACGTGCAGACCTCGTTGCTGAACAAGTATTGCGATTCCCGCCTGCCTTGGTACACTATTTATCCGACCGTACCTGATTTCTCCGCGATGGTGGGCGCCAACACTTATGGGAGATGGTTGAGGCGGCTGCTGCGCGATGAACCGGTATCCATCTATCTCCACGTTCCGTTCTGTCGCTCGATTTGCTGGTATTGCGGCTTCCCGACAAGCCTCACTCACAGCGAGCGACCGATCCGCAAATATCTCGGGGTGCTCCGCGAGGAGATTGATTTGGTCGCAGCGCAGGCGCCCCGCGCCTTGTCCGTCAGCGACGTGCATTTCGGCGGCGGAACGCCGACCACCATCTCGCCTGCCGACTTCTTGGGCCTGATGGAGCTCCTGCGCGACCGCTTCACATTCAGCAAGTCGACCACCGTTGCCGTCGAGATCGATCCCAGAGCGTTCACGACCGAGATGGCCGAAACATTAGGCTCAGCCGGCGTCAGCCGCGCCAGCATTGGCGCGCAAAGTTTTGATCCCCTGGTGCAGCGGGCAGTGAACCGCGTCCAGAGCGAGACACAGATAGCTCTTGCCGTCGAAAGTCTGCGCCAGCATGGAATAAGCCGCATCAACTTCGACCTCCTGTTCGGATTGCCACACCAGTCGGTGCAGTCCTGCGTTGACTCCGCCAGAATCGCGGTTGCTATGCGGCCGGACCGGCTTGCGGTTTTCGGCTACGCCCATGTTCCCTCCTATATGAAACGTCAGCGCCAGATCGATGAGGCGGCGCTGCCAGACAATGTCGCTCGCGCCGAGCAAGCCGCGGCGGTGGCTGAAACTCTGGTCGCGGCGGGCTACCGACAAATTGGGCTCGACCATTTCGCCTTGCCATCCGACGAGCTCGCGCTGGCGCAGAAGGCCGGTCGCCTTTGCCGCAACTCCCTGGGTTATTCGGCTGATACCTGTCAAACCGTGATCGGCTTCGGTCCGTCCGCCATTGGCCGCCTTCCTGACGGCCACGTCCAGAATGAGCTCGCAACCGCTTCCTATCATCAGCATATCAAAGCTGGCTGCTTCCCGACTTCAAAGGGCCACCGTCTCACCGAGGAAGACCGGCTTCGGGCCGAAATCATCGAACGCGTGATGTGCGACTTACAGGCCGATGTTCCAGCAATCTGCGCCAACCACGGATTTGATCCGGTAGCTTTTCTTGATTCAGCTGATCGCTTGGAGATCCTCACCGAGGACGGGATAGTGGAGATCGAAAAGGGTATCCTCCGCGTCAAGCAGGAGCACCGTTTTGTCATCCGCGCCGTTGCTGCGGCATTCGACGCTTATCTCGACCGCGCACCATATTAACGAAGACCACCCATATGCGCACAGTTCTTGAAGCATCAAATGAGGTCGCGGGCCGCGGCCCGTACGGTCATACTAGAGCATTTTCCGACCGGAACGAATCGGGTGGGGATTCCCAAAACGGCGCGAGTCAGATTCAAGCCACATGCTGGCGAGGGAGGCCAGCATGTATGGTTAGGGCGTTTTCGGTTGATCTTCGCCAAAGGGTGGTAGCAGCGATTGACGGTGGCATGTCCTGTCGACAGGCTGCCGAGCGCTTTGGTGTCAGCGCGATCCGCCGGCGCGGTCGCCTCAAGGAAGTTGGCGACATCGTTCCTAAACGCCAGGGCGGTGACCGCAAATCGAAGCGCATTCGCAATTGATTCTGGAGGCGGTGACAGCGAAGCCGGATATCACGCTCGCCTAGTGGCTCTGCACAGTGATTTTGATAAGTTGGGTCCGGCGGTCAGATTAACCCCGGCAGGGGTTTCGGACCAAGATTGGATCATCCGACGACCAACCGAGACCGGGCCCTGTTCGTGGGCGGCAATCTCATGACTATCCGATGGCACGTGAACCAAATCCGTAACGCGCCGAAGATGGGACGAGTCCGAGCTACGGCTGCAGACACGAGTCAGCTTGCAACCGTTCACACGCATACTAAAGACTTTCAATTCACGCGGCGGTGAACGGCCTTACTATGGGAACTCCAGTCAATTGCGAACGATATCTAGCACTCGGAGGACAGCATAAATGAGGATTGCCCAAGTCCCAGCGCAAAACAACACAGCAGCACGCCACGTGTTGGCCCTGAATCGATTTCGCCATTTGATGAGCTCGGATGCGTAACCATTGAAGCAACGACCGCGGACGACACCGATCATCTGGCCGTAGCTGTCAAACCGGAATTGGGAACGATGTTTTCGGATGTAATTGATCCTCTCTTGAGGCGATAGACACCAAGTCCATATGTCAAGAGCTGAAGCTGCCTGCTGCTCGAGATGTGGTGTCCCGCGCAGTCTACTGCGATGATAACCTACTCCCGAAGCCTTGCTATATGCTCTGTTTGCGGCGCGCACGTCGTCGAAGTCTGTAAATCTAAATTGCATTATCGGATCGAGCCTGCTTTGGTCATGTTTCGCTGGCGACGCTACAATATGACCTTACGTCAGCTTCAAGCCAAATTTGACCTACCAGCCCTCTGAGGCTCCCCTCGACGTCTTGATGAGCCATGAGCGCTACGCGGGGGATGGTGAGCGATCACCGCTGTCACGATCGCGCTCAGTGCGGAGACGCTTCAATTGTCTGAAGAATTTAATCGTAGAACCTTCTTGCAACGGACAATGGCTCCCGATGGACTCGCGACGGCCGCTCCGTCCAGGGATAGCGGCTTGACATCGTAGGCAATGTTGGTCGTAACGCGACGATTGCTCGCTCGAACTACCTACTGCCCGGCAACAATCCCTTCTATGAGCCATGAACTGGGAGCAGGACTTCAACTTAAACGCCATGGTCTCAGCGTGGCGCGTTGGATCTCTTCCATTTCCGACGCTCAGCGCGACGCTTATACGCGGCCCGCAAAGCCATGCGGCTACCCGGCGTCGATGCCAACCTTTGGACCCAGACGCAGCGGTGACCTCCACCGACAGGCTGTGCTGCGATGGGTCGCACGCAAGGCCAGGATCGTCGTGCAACGCGGACTCTCTATACGGAAGATTCACGCGAGCCCGCGGGAGACGCGTCCGCGCCCCGGCCGGCGACGGGCTGCCCTGCGAGTTGCCTGGCCCGTTAGATGACCCCGGCATCCTTAGCGCTCTTAGCTTCCGCTGAAAGTCCGTTGGACCCCGCGGTGCTAACCAGTCAAAATCACTGTGCAGAGCCACTAGGATAGTCCAGGTTCGGCGTTGCTCGGGCCCATCATTCAGATCGACAGGCGTTTCGGTTCGGACTTACGGCGGAGGCCGTCCGTAGCGGATCTTCTCGCTGTGATCGCGAAGATCCGGCTGCACTGACGAGACATGTGATGGACGGGGCCAATCCATATCCGGTTTGGGTCGAGGCGGCGCGAGCCAGCTTGACGCGGCGCTCGGCGCGGGCGCCGCCCCGGCGGTGGCGAGGCGGTGAGACAGCGATACGGAGGCGACCGGTCTGTGGTGTCAGCGCTCGCCGATCGATCCTGCGATCAAAGGCGCGCCTCCGCCCGAAACAGGACCCTGTGGTTTTGAGCGTCCGATGCGTTTCTTGACGGAGCTCAAGACCGCTTTGTCTGGCGGCAAAGTAGCAGCGGAAGGAGCAGATGGACCAGGCGCCGGAATCTGCAAGATGTCGATTCGCGAAGTCAGTGTGGTGAGCTGATCCAAGATCGCTTGGAGGTCGCCCCGCTGGGCATTGATGTGGCGGGTGAGCCCTGCAATGTCATCGCTCAGCTTCTGCTGCGCCCCCTGTGTCTCGGTCAGGGATGCCCTGTCCTCCGGTGACAGAACCATCGTTGAACCGACTTGCCCAGCGGCAGGCGTTTCGACGAACTCTGCGAGGCTCGATGCAAAATGGGCTGCCGCCGCACCCAGGCCGACGAAGACAACAAGAAACATCAAACCCCAGCGAATGCGCCCTAACGAGCTGTGCAAGAGCGGCCGCAAGTCCGAGGCGGCAGCTTGATCTGTCATCTCCATGGTTCCACGCGCGACTTCCCCGACCCAATAGGCAGCTCGTTGCTGCAATAGCCTGCGATGCTGACGGGCTGCAGCCGCCCGCGCCCCCCGGGCACCATCATTCTCCGCAACCTCTGATTGTCTGCCCTTCGGCTCCAATGTGGGCTCTTTTTCAGCGCAAAAGCCCCCCCCCCTAGCGGGGATCTCCTACATCCTACCGTCGGCAGCGGCGTACTGCTTCGCGTCTTTGCGAGCAACGGGGCACCATTTTCTCACGATTCACAAGATCCTTGCAGATTTTCTCACCCTGCTGCGGCCGAATACGAACCGCGCCAACTCGCCGGAGTGCGTTGTGACGGAAACTCAGCCCTGCCAGCTAGCCACCTCAGCACTGGGCACCATGCCATTGGACCGGCAGCCATTGCAACTACCAATCTCGGCAGGTTGATCGAGACGATGGACAGCTGGCAAGCGTGGCCATCGAACGCCCCACGGGTCATTTGTCAAGGAACTCGGAATGCACCATAGATCTGGCCGCGCTAATGGAGCTGACGGATTCGCCAACTGCCCTGCGGCAGCGATCAAAGCTGCTCGAATGCTATTTTCTCCGTTCTCCTGCGCCAGCTCGCAGAACACTCTGCCACGATCGCCGGGGGCTCAGACGGCAACATTTTCCAGACCTCGCGCCCGTCGATTGCCTCGTCTTTCGGTGACCGAGCTGCCAACAAAGCTTCATGATGCCTGCCCTCGTCACCGGCGGGGTTGCTTTTCGGTGACTACCATTTCGTCGAGAATGACGCCATCAAACACGATGTTCGGCACCATAAGACTCTTCTGCGGCATCACGGAGCACGGTCGCTCGCGATGTCTTGCTGGCAAGGACAGCTGAAGCTCGTTCGTCATCATCACCTCATCGAGCCAGCACGCCGCTAGCGCTCGCGCCACGCATGATGCACAAGCTACGTGCAGGCCAGATCAGCCTCGCCCTCCCCGGGTGACGAGGTTCGGGACGATTAAAGCCGGTCCCGCTGGGGACATACGACACCTTTTGCTTTTAGAGGTCACTATAGCCTTCAGACTCCAAAGGCTGGGAAGTCCGCTTCTCGGGCAATCAGGCCGAAGCTCGATCCATTCACGGCTCGCAGATAGGGACGCGAAGTACATTATGCGCGATCGCATTGTTTCGGCGATAACGTCTCGAACATCTTCGGCTACGGCGGCACTTGCATACAGCTCGAAGCGACGGGGCCGGGTTGTCGCACTTCCGCTGGCGGCTTGTCTGGTCGGCAATTCAGTTCTGGCAAAAGCCGCTAACGATCTTGATCTCAACAGAGATACTGCAGATCAGGTCACCAAAAGAAGCCGCAGCACCGCTCCCGATCGGAAGACAAGGCTCTCCATCCGCTTGATCAGTAAGGCATCCGGACCCCGTGCCGCGGCGCCGGCAAATGGTCCCAGCATGCCTCTCAAAAAGAGCGGCAGTGCCGATCGGGCTACCCAGACGAGAGCACAAGCGGCGATCGACCCTTTCGCGCGTTTCGAACATCTACGAGAAAAGGGGTTGTGGCTCGCCATACCTGGGCCTTCCGATACGATAGATCAGGACAAGGGCGGCGCCAGATCGGCGCTGGCGGACATCGGCATCGGGTATATCGGCTGGACGCACAACAGCTTTGCAGACAACCAGCTGCCGAATGCAGCCAGAAGCAGCTTCGCAAACCAGCTCTATATGGGACAGAATCCGACATTTGCCACGGCGAACTTCATGATCGTCACCTACGATCTCAGCCGCTTCGGTATTGCTGATGGTCAAATTGCCGTGGGGGCCGAGCAGCAATACTGGACATGGAAGCGCCCGGGGCCTGATCGAGTAGGACTCAACACGCTCGCTTACTACCAAACTTTCCTCGACAGGACACTCGAACTCAAGTTTGGCTATCTTAGAAATCAGAACGAATTCACCGGCACATTGTTCGGAGGAATTTCAGGATCAAACATGTTCGCCCTTTTCCAAGCAGGGATGAGCACCAACGCGGCGCCGACCCCCGCCCTCAACCTGAAGTACAATTTCGATGATCGCTGGTACGACAAAATCTCCGTGCAGCGCTCAATCAGTCCAGATGGACCCTATGCGCATGTAACCGAGAATCCCAGCGGCGTGAACTGGAGCACAGCAAACGCGGGCATTCTTTTCATCGACGAGATTGGCTACAAGAGTAAGGCCGCTCCCGGCGTGCCTGACACGTGGTTGCGGGCAGGCGCTGGTTTCAGCAACAGCCGCTACAAGAATGTAGCGGACCCGGACCGGCAAAGGCATAGCGGCAATAGTTTTCACTACATCGCCGCGGACCGGCAGCTCTGGCAGAGTGACGTCCAGGGGGCACCATCTCGTGGTATCTATGGCGGATTCTCTCTCATGGGAGCACCGCCCGACCTCAACAGAATCAGCCAGTACTACGAGCTTCGCCTTTATGCGAAGGGACCCTTTGATAGTCGGCCCAGTGATCTGATGGCTCTCGTTGCCACCAACACCGTCTGGAGCAAGTTTGCGGTGGATGCTGCTTTGGCCAAGGGCGAGCTCGTGCATCGCGATACAACAGCAATCACGGGAACATACACTGCGTATCTCGCGCCCGGAATATATGCGAGCATCGGCCTGTCATACATCCATAACCCGACGAGCATCACACACACGCCCCAAACGGAGCACGCCCTCGACTTATTGGTGTCTACGTTGATATTCTTCTAGATCATCGCAAGCCTCGTTTTGCTCCTACCTTTTCATGGAGCATGCGACAGCAAGCTTCTCGATTGCAATTCCGATGATTTCGCCTGGCTGTACCGATTTGATCTCGCCCAGGATTCCGAGATGATCTCGCCCATCGCCCGGGTATCGGCGAAGCCGCGAGGTCAATCTAGAATCGCGGCTCGAAGGATTTGGTTTTTTGCTGCTCCTGCTGTGGGCAGGTGGGCAACGCCCTTCGCGTTGTCCACGCGCGGCGGCATGTCCACGGAGCCCCTCGCTCAGGCCTTTCGGCCGGGCTTGCGGGTTCGCCGCAGGCTCTCGACGCCGGGGGGCCGCAGATCGGCAGGTTGGCGTGGTGGGCGGTCCAGCCGCCTTCGACCAGCATTGCCAGAAGGCTGCGGTCCAGACCGCGCGGAGTGCGATAGTCGATGTCCTCGACGGCGGCCTGCTGCCGCAGCTTGGCGATGTCGACGAAGGGCGTTGGCCATGCCGTGAAGGCCGAGCGCGTTGAGCCGATCAGGGGTCGAACCGCCAACCGGGCGATTGGCGATGGTCGGGCATACGATCTGCACCCGCCGACGGTGGCAACTGCTGACTCTGGTAGGTTTGTTGTTCCCACGCATGAGCTAGTGACTAGACCGTTTTTGACAGACACGCCTCGCGCACCAACAGAGCAAGCCTTGCACAGGAGAACCTCTATGTCGTCGACCGCACTGCGCAGCACCTCTCTTGCGTTGATCCTGTTTGCTTGCGGGATCATGGGGAGCGTGCGGGCAGACGATCTGCCACGGCGCGCTAATGCCACGACGCCGGCCGGCCAGAAGGGCGGCCCCGGCGAACACGCCGGCCAAGCGCCGAAGTACGCCGTCGGCGGCCGAGCAGCATCGCCTGCCGCCGGACTCCAGCACCAGGCAAACGCTTGATCTCCCTGGGCGGACGCTCTCTTTCATCGCGACGGGCGGCTCCATCCGCCTGTTCGACGAGAAGGGTGAACCGGAGGCCGACATCGCCTATACGTCCTATCAGCTTGACGGCGCCGATCGCGGCACGCGCCCGGTAACGTTCTTCTTCAAC
Organism: Bradyrhizobium sp. USDA 3240; assembly: GCF_054063295.1. Lineage (NCBI taxonomy): Bacteria > Pseudomonadati > Pseudomonadota > Alphaproteobacteria > Hyphomicrobiales > Nitrobacteraceae > Bradyrhizobium > Bradyrhizobium sp. USDA 3240. Next base: position 5,798,602 of record NZ_JBSSGD010000002.1, on the reverse strand, counting down.
GGCGGACCGGGCTCATCATCGGCCTGGCTGCAGCTTGGCAATGCCGGACCGTGGCGGCTACCGATCAATGCTGACGAGGTCACGCCATCCACTTTTCCGGAGGTGAGGCCAAACGCGGAGACTTGGCTAGATTTCACCGATTTGGTGTTTCTCGACCCCGTGGGCACAAGCTATAGCCGTTTCGTGGGGACCGGCGATGATGTGCGCAAGCGGCTCTTTTCCGTTGACGGCGACGTCAACGCGCTCGCGCTGGTGGTCCGCCGCTGGCTCGAAAAGCATGACTGAGCGCAAAGCGATGATCGACCGCGACCATGATCTGTCTGTCGTGCGCCAGGCGAAGGTCCTGAACCTTGCCCGCAGTACGGTTTACTATGAACCTCGGCCGGTTTCGGCCGAGGACTTGTCTTGATGCGCCGGCTCGATGAGCTGCACCTCGATTATCCCTTCGCAGGGGGGCGCATGCTGCGATCGCTGTTGCTGCGTGAGGGCATGCAGGTTGGTCGCCGCCACGTCGCGACGCTCGCGACGCTGATGAAGCGCATGGGGATCGAGGCGATCTATCGCCGTCCGAACACGAGCAAGCCCGCACCGGGCCACAAGATCTACCCGTACCTATTGCGCGGATTGAAGATCGAGCGGCCGAACCAGGTCTGGGCAATGGACATCAGCTACATTCCGATGCGACGTGGATTCGTTTACCTCGCGGCGGCCGTCGATGTGTTCAGCCGAAGGGTATTGGTCCATCGCGTATCGATCACGATGGAGACGATATTCTGCGTCGAAGCGCTCCAGGAGGCGTTGGCGAAGCACAGCAGGCCCGAGATCTTCTTCAACACGGATCAGGGTAGCCAGTTCACCAGCCTCGACTTCACCGGCGTGCTGCTGGACGCGAACATCGCCATCAGCATGGACGGCAAGGGTGCCTGGCGCGACAACGTGTTCGTCGAGCGGCTGTGGCGCACTGTCAAATACGAGGAAGTCTATCTGCGTGCTTACGACAGCGTGCTCGAGGCGCGAGCATCGATTTCCAAATATCTGGCGTTCTACAATCGAGGACGTATCGCACGCCGATGGCGGTCTGGCGCGAACGGATGCAGGCCGCGAAGGCTGTGGACATGGTGGACAACGCTGACGCGTTGACCACATGCCCACAGCAGCAACAGCAGCAGACAGTGTCTCTGGCAGCGTGATAGGAAGTAATCAGGAGCGGTCAGTTTCCAACTAACAAACCGGCTCAAGCGGCCCCGCTCCGCGGGTCCATTTCATCGCCCAGCGCGGCCGTTGAAACCTACGATGTCACCGATTCGAACGGCATGCCATTCATACGGGCGCGGATATTCGGTGTCAGAGATGGCCCTTTTTGTTGTGGCCCAAGTGACGAGCAGCGCGCACTGCGGAATTTGCCGCAATGGGAAATAGATCATTCACTGGCTGCGATTCAGTATTGGGCTGAAATCATTAAGGTCATACCGGGTCAATCGCCGGCCATCGTCAACGTCGCCGGGATTGCCATTGACAACGCATGGGCCTCTATCCAATCGTCACCCGATAGCGGCAACAAGGTGCAGGCGGCACTCACGAGGCGGCTCGCTGACCTACGGGGCGCTTGGCATGGTTGCGATCGGACAGATGGGGTTTTCAGCCGAAGCATACATCCCTTCGCAATTGCCGATGACGCGAAAGATAGGTCTCGCACCCGTTATGATTCATGAGATCGCCCATCAGATGGGAATCGTCAGTACTATTGACGGCCACGAAGCATCGCCGCATTTCGCCCGAAGCGATAAACGGCTGGACGGACCATTTGCACGATGACAATGGCAAACAAGCCAAGCCGGGACAAGCGATCTATTGCTCCGGCTGCGCCAACCTGCGAGCTGACAACGTTTTCGACCTGCGCCGCGGGCTATTTCGCCGGGAAGCATATGAGTGAAGTGCTGGCCGGCGCCATGCCCGGTATTCCGGTGCAGGCGATGCATGAGGACGCGTCGCCGGATGCAGCCTTCGTCTCGCATAGCGAGCTCAAGAACAGCTTAATGAGCCACCAGCGATACCGGAATTACACACCCTTCATGGAGGCGGAGTTTGGCCGCGTTGCAGGATATCGGCTATACCATCGATCGGCGCAAGTTGTTCGGTTACTCCATCTACAGCAACGGTCAGAGTCTGATTAGCGATAACCCCTTCTTCGCTCGCAACACTGAAGGAACCGCGTATCTCCCAAATACATACAACACGGCGATGCTCGGACTGGGGCTGCATGTCTATGGCCGCGACAACACTGTGGTCCAGCGCGCCGGCCTGCTTTCGGAAGGAACGGGGAGCGCTGGCATCCGCGTCGATGGCGAAGCCAATCGGATAACAATCCCGCCGGGGACCCGCGTCCATGCGGACGGCGATGTTCGCCTATGGCAAGGGTCACTCGCTTACTCAGCGTGGCGACGTGCAGGCGCTCGGCGAGCATGGCATCGCAGCAAGCTTCGACTTTGGCAACAATGCGATGGGCAATCACCGTGAATATCGTGGCTCGTATATTCGCACGATTGGCAATAGCGCGGCCCCGATGCTGAACGAAATCGACGGTCCGCTCGTCAACACATTCGATCTGACCGGGCGCCTGGCTGGCAGTTACGCCGCGATGTACATGTCGAACAGTGGTTATGTGGGCGAGATCAACGTGATGCGTGGCGCAACGCTGTCAGGGGACATCCTGTCTGATTACGCCCAACTTGACGAGAAGGGTTCGCCGCGCCTGACCAAATTGACGCTCGGTATGACGCCTGACACATGGTCACACAACGGGACAGCCCGACGCAAGCTTTGCGACCCGCTATGAAGGTAACATCATTGGACGCAACAACCTGTCGCTGCAGTTGTCCGGCGGGCGTCGCGTTGTTTACTGGCAATCACGAAGTGTACGACGCAACTGTCGCGTAACACGCAACCCTGTCCGGTAACGGCAGTTATCTGCTCAATACCGATGGCCGCTTCACCAATAGCGGGGCTGTCGCGCCGCTCATCGATGGTCGTGACAACAACATAACGGTGAATGGGGGCTATCTGCAAACGTCCACCGGGCGCTTGCAGCTCGCGGTGAACGATACTGGTGCGTCCAGCCGCCTCGTGGTGAACGGAGGTGCGGCGCTCGACGGTACCCTCGCGATTATGCCGCAGCGTGGCTGGTATGGCAATGATTTCAGCGTCTGGCTCTCGGGGCCATAGGTCAGGACTCAGATTGCCGTAATCAACCAGCGCCTTATCCGTGGTGCTTTTCTCCGAGAAGTCTTGATAGCCGGTCGCTCGAGCAGGCGATGTCTGGCTCCTTAGTCGGCTATTCACTCCCTGGCATTTAATCCAAACGTCTGGTCGGCTGGACAAGTTTGTTGTTTGCAGCGCCAGTTGTCGAAGAGGTGCACCAAAGCTGAAAATTATCTCTGGATGAAAACTAGCGCCGTATTGGTCGAGGCGTCGCCAAGGCTGATTCCGGGAAAATTCGGCAAGCGCCAGTGCCTCAGTTTGAGATTGTCTGGCTTCCTACCTGCTTCTTGCACACGCGGCGCAACCCCGGACGGTCCGCTTGTCGATCCGCGTCAGCACATCCTCCCAGCCAAGCCAGAAGCCTTCGCCGCGGTAGCGACAAGCGTCTTATCAGTTTGGCAAAAAATTTTAGAACAAAAATGGCCAGAATGCGTGACAATGGTTTTCAACTTCTTAGGGACGCATTAGGCGGGGTGAATATGCGCTTGGTAAGGTTCTGACGCTCGGCGAACGACGTGTTGATTAGGGCCAGATCCGTTGTCCAAGAGGTAGATCTTGATCCGGCCGATGAACTTGGGTGGGCTATGGCCCCCAGATGCGGCCACCGCGAAAATCTGTTCAGCATCGCCTAATCAGCATCAAAATAACATCTCGCGCCCGCCGGGAGCCTGGCTACGATATGATATCCGGAGCAACGATTCGGCGGCCAGATCTGGCCTTGACCCCAAGTCCGCGCCGCCGTAGCGCCCCGTCCGAAAGGGCGGGGCGCTTTCCTTTTGCATACGTCCCTTGCGGGGGATTCTAGCAGAGCGTCAGATGGGTAGCCGCAACTGTATACTGTCAAACAGGCCTTGGATCGTTGGTCGCGGGCGGTATTGTGGATACGGAAGCAGGCCTTCGATCGCGGGCGCGGCAGAATGTCGTGTTCGAACTCGGCTTCGTTATCGGGAAGTTTGGGGCAGCCAATGTGGCTGCGCTTATGAAGTCGACGGTGGAGAAGCCATCCGACCTTGATGGCATTGCCTATATTTCCTAGCGGCCCGGGCACTTCCTTGAAGACTGAGCTTGCACGCGAAATGTATCACATGAAAATCCCCTTCGATACCAAGGCTGTTCTTACAGCTTAGGTAAGCCTCGATCGTGCATCAATCTTGAAGAATGCTCGACGTGATCGATGCCGGCGATGAGGGGGTGATTGGCCGCGACCCAGGCGCGGCTAGGTAGGCTGATCAGTTTGATCTGCATCGCTAAGTCCAAGGGAGTAACTGGTGCTGCGACCGCCTGCGGCGTCTTTTGAATGCCGCTTGATTAAGTCATTAATGTCGCGCGTTGCGGTCGGCTGCGAGAGCTTGGCAATTTTTCCTACTTCGACGAAGTGAGCTTTCCCTGGAAGTCCGTCGAGCAGCCGATTTAGCATCCGTTGCTGGCGATCGCTGAGGTCGCTCGTGGCATGCTTTTCCCAGAACGCTGCCTTCTGCAAGACGCTACCGATGATCATCTCAGCGCCGTCGAAAGCCCGACCCAGGCAACCGAGAAACCAGTCGAGCCAAATGATGATGTCGAGCGTGCCACGTCGGGTTCGCTCAAGGATGTCGTAGTAGGCTTGCGCTCCTTCCGGATTTGCCTGGACATGCTGTAGAAGCGCCGCGTGCTTTGTTCGGAACGCACGAGTGCCAAATCGGCGATCGCACGCCCTATTCGTCCGGTGCCGTCCTCGAAGGAATGGATGGTCACAAACCGCAGATGCGCAAGTGCAGCCGTGATAACAGGGGCCTGGCCTTGCTCGGTGTTGAACCAGTCCAGAAACGCCTTTATCTCGGTCTGAAGCCGCTTGGCAGCCGGCGCTTCAAGGTGAACACGTTCGCGGCCGAGAGTCCCCGACACCACCTGTATTGAACCTGCCTGTTCGGTGCGCCAGCGGAATATTCCGATCATCGCTCTATCGCCACAAGCTCGCCATGGCCAAGGCCGCTTCCAGTCGGCTTCGCGGAGTTCGAGATTCGAGGTCGCTGCTTCGCCTGCGCCGGCTGCCGACGAAGCCTTTACGGCTTCGGCCGTATCGGCCCTCGCGACCGCGTAGGTCACATATCGAAGCCCGCTGTCGTCTTAGACGACGCCAAAGTATCCGTCCTGCCGCCATCAGTTTGTCCGAATTCACGACAGGCGGACTTCACGTCCCTTGCCTGATGTGACCTCCCAACAACGGAAGGTTGCAATTGGCGGCGACCGGAGCGGTCAGTCCGTAAAATCACAGGCTCCTCTTCCATCCGTGCGGCGGATTGCGCTAGTCTGCGACCTGGAGGGAACAGGCCGTGGCGACCAGCTTTGAGCGGATCGACGCTTTCGCACGGCCTGCGATCCTGCCGCGCCTCCGCCATGTGCAGGCATGGCGCCGCGTCCGGCTGCAGCGCCTCCTATCTGATCCCAACATCGCACAGAATGATCCGGGAAGGCTCAAGTCCATCAAAGCCGCACAAAATTGCATGGCCGTCTCCGTGCGCGTCAAAGCCATCCTTACCGGGATCATCGATCGCTAGGGGCGCCGGGAGCGGCGCGGTGTCGAGTGCGCGAGCAATCACCGCGTGCGCCGCCTCGCGATATGCGGTGATCTCGCGCTCTTCTAACACTTCGACCGCTTGATTTCCGGAAATTGACAGCGGGACCGTCGACCGAGATTGCTGGGCGTAGCTTAGACGCGCGCATCCGCGTGATGGCGGAGAGCTTCCGTTCTGGATGCAGCCGCGGTGTTGCCCTACTCGCTTCAAGCTTTGCCAGCGTGGCAAGTACGGTGCCGGTTGCGAGTTAGCCTTCAGACCATCTCCTCAGCGCCTCTAGGGCGTTCTCCAAAGCCTTTTCATAGCATACTCTCCACGGGCGGCCTGCGGAAAAGCGCGCGGGCGGGTGGAAGGGCCACCCGCGCTAGTTTACGCTTCGAAGAGGCTTTGCTGTCCCATGGAGGTTGCGCGAGCATATGAGCAGCCGAGCCATACATGCGTCAGCAACCAGCGTGCCAAACCATCGTACCGGCATTCCGCTTGAACAGAGACAAAACGCTGCGCTTTGCGCCTCGATTGCAGTTCCCCACATGCATGTCATCGACCGGACATAGCTGAGCGAGCTCAGACGTGCAGGGATGCAACGGGGCCACGCAGCGCCGATGACGGTTAATCCAGGTCTTTCATCGTGTCGAAACTGGCAGCAAAACGTGCCTGCGCTGCCGATGCTTGCGGGGGCGTCACGATCGACATGAAGCCGCTGTAAATAGGGCCGGGTGCAAACATCACGACGTTCGCAAGTCGGAAAGAGAACAAAACCCACACAAAACAATGCGAACTCTGGACCATTTTTTGGCACGAAGAATGCAGACCTTGGATATGCCCAGGGGCGCCCTCCCCTGGACATGGCCACCATCGCAGCTTGAGGCCGTGGCTGGCCACTTGAGGTTAGCGGCGCGTGATATCGACGAGGGACAGTGCCTGTGCATGACTCACGCGGGCACCTGCGTCACGTCGCCGCTAACTTCTGTCCGCCGCCAACAGCGCCTCAATGGTTGGTCCGCTTAGCATGGACGTGTCGATAAGAAGGCACCCGCGATTCGCACAGAGCATTCCGCACATTCTCGACACCTCGCGCGTCATAACGGATGACCCTCGCGTTCCTCTTCGACGTCTGGAAGACGCTGCACCGCCATTGATCAACGGAACGGGTCGACGACTATGGGACGTGTGAACGACAAGGTCATTCTGGTGACCGGCGGGGCTCGCGGAATGGGGGCAGCTAATGCGCGCCTGCTGGTGGCTGAGGGGGCCAGGGTCGTGATCACTGATATTCTTCATACAGAAGGAGAGGCTCTCGCGGCTCAACTTGGCAATTCGACCATCTATATGCCTCAGGACGTTACCCAGCCGAAGCAGTGGGCCGAGGCGGTCGCAAGCGCCGAAGGGCGCTTCGGCGCGCTCCACGGGCTGGTCAACAACGCCGCGATCGCCAACATAGCCCCTATTGAGCAGTTCTCGCTCGATCAGTGGAACAAGACCCTTGCCGTCAATCTAACCGGCGTATTCCTCGGAATGCAGGCAGCCCTACCGGCCATCCGGCGCGCGGGCGGAGGTTCGATCGTCAACGTCTCGTCCGTCGAGGGACTGCGGGGCAGTGCCGGACTCCACGCCTATGTCGCTTCGAAGTTCGGCGTGCGGGGCATAACCAAGTCCGCTGCACTGGAAGCCGCGGCCTCGGGAGTCCGCATCAACTCGATCCATCCCGGCTTCATTGCCACCCCGATGACCGAGAGCTTCGAGTCCTCCCTTTTTCCCGTTCCACTCGGGCGGGCAGCCGAGCCGCAGGAAGTATCGCAGGTCGTCTTGTTCCTCCTCAGCGACGAGTCCAGCTACCTTACCGGTTCGGAGGTCGTCATCGATGGAGGTCTGACGGTCGGCGTCCCGCGCAAATGCCTGGCGCCCGAGAACCTCTTTTGATTAACCTGACTGAATGTCCAATCTAGTCGGATAGAATGTTGCGATGTTCGGTAGCGGAAATTACGAAGCCTTTGCCCGCCCTCGCAAACCCGAAGGTGTGGACAACAAGACTGCGTGGTTCGTCGGTGCGGGTTGGCGGCGCTTTCCGGTGCGGCCTTCCTGATCCGCGATGGCCATATGCGTGGCGACCGGATCACCATCCTCGAACGGCTGAAGATACCGGGTGGGGCTCTCGACGGTAACCAAGACCTAGGAAGGGGCTTCGTGGTCCGGGGAGGCCGCGAGATGGAGGATCATTTCGAGTGCCTATGGGACTTGTTCCGGTCGATCCCTTCGCTGGAAACTGAAGGTGCCAGCGTGCTCGACGAATTCTACTGGTTGAGCAAGGATGATCCGAACTACTCGCTGCAACGGGCGACGGTGAACCAGGGACAGGACGCGCACACCGACGGCCTTTTCACTCTGAGCGAAAAGGCGGAAAAGGAATTGATCGCCGTCTTTCTTGCCTCCCGTGAGGAGATGGAGAACAGTCGTATCGACGAAGTGTTCGGGAAAGAGTTTTTCAGCAGCAATTTTTGGCTCTATTGGTGGACGATGTTCGCCTTTACGGAGTGGCATTCTGCCCTGAAGATGAAGCTTTATCTGGATCGGTTCATCCATCATATCGGGGGCCTGCCGGATTTCAGCGCGCTGAAGTTTACCAGGTACAATCAGTATGAAGCGCTGGTTCTACCGTTGTGCAAATGGCTGTTGGAGCAGGGCGTCAACTTCCGCTACGACGTCTGTCACTGATGTCGATTTCGACATAAAGGCGGGATGCAAGCAGGCCACGGCTATCCACTGTCTGGAGGGCGGCGTCGCCGGCGGCATCGGCCTTGGCGCCGACGATCTTGTATTCATGACGATCGGGTCGCTTACCGAAAACTCGGACAAGGCAGACCATCACACGCCCTCCAGGCTCGACGAAGGCCCGGCGCCTGCTTGGGATCTGTGGCGGCGTATTGCGGCCAAGGACGCGGCGTTCGGCCGCCCGGATGTCTTCGGCGGCAATATTCCTGCAACCAAATGGCAATCGGCGACGATCACGACTCTAGATGCGCGCATTCCAGCCTATATCCGCAAGATCGCCAAACGCGATCCGTTCAGCGGCAAGGTCGTCACGGGAGGGATCGTCACGGCGAAGGATTCGAACTGGCTGCTCAGTTGGACTGTAAACCGTCAACCGCATTTCAAGTACCAGCCCAGTAATCAGATCGTCGTCTGGGTCTACTCACTTTTCGTCGACGAGCCTGGCGACTACGTGAACAAGCCGATGCAAGATTGCACGGGCGAGGAAATCACGCAGGAATGGTTGCATCACCTCGGCGTGCCGGTCGAGGACATACCGGGACTCGCCGCGATGGCCGCAAAAACTGTGCCGGTGATGATGCCCTACGTCACCTCTCTCTTCATGCCGCGGCAGGCGGGTGATCGACCAAATGTTGTGCCCAAAGGCGCTATCAATTTTGCCTTCATCGGCCAATTTGCTGAGTCGGCGGAGCGCGATTGCGTCTTCACGACCGAATACTCAGTGCGCACGGCGATGGAGGCCGTCTACACGCTCCTCAACGTCGAACGTGGTGTGCCAGAGGTGTTCAATTCGACCTATGATATCCGCAAGCTGCTTGCGGCAATCGGCAGACTGCGCGACGGCAAGGAAATCCGAATTCCCGGTCCGGCGCTCTTGCGCGACCTAATGCTGAAGAATATCGGCGCTACCGAACCCGGCAAGACTGCTCAGTGAGGGCTTTGTGCGTTCGCCTGCCTTGTTGCAGCTGGAGAGCTCGTTCTCCACGGCCCGTACGAGTGCGAATTGCAAGGGGCAAGCCCTTCGTCGAGTGTCGAAGGCGACACACGCGAAGGCGGAACTGTTCTCGGGCCGCAATTCATAACATGGCTGGTAATGGAAGCCGCAACAATCGTGCCCGCACATAATGCTGGCACCGATAGTCTGCTTGACACTCGCGTTCGATGTGCCACCTGAGCTCCAAATCGACCAGGTGGCGGAAGGAGGTTTTCTCAGGACGCGCCGAGATGCAGTATCCATAACGTCGCCGGTCGGGGACGTGCAGCCCCAGCTGCGGATAAAGCAGAGTGCGGTCGGGGCCTCATTTCTCAAGCTTAGTGGGTTCCTTGCCTTACCGCAGAGGATGGCGATGGTTTGAGATGATCCAATATTTTCGAGCCTTCGCTGAACGACTTCGACCAGAATTTCTCCGCGAGGTCCAGATGGCACTTCAGTAGCTCTGTGGGAGTTTTAGAGTCGGCAAGATTTCTCAGAAAGCTTGCTTGTTCGTGCAGAGAGGAAGCAGCCAAACTTAATCCATCCTTTAATGCCGCGGCGTACAGGTGCCTTGTCGATTCGATCGATTTTTGCCATTCCGGAAAAATTGACGGAATGCGTGATGCCGCTGCTGCAGGTTCTCCAGCGCCATCGGCTGCGGCGCCGGTCAGTTGGGTCAGTCCGGGCTCTGGACGTGGCCGCCGTTCGCGTTTCTCGTCTTCGGTTGTATTCGCGTTCATTCGACGTCTCCTGGCCTAAAAGAGGATTTGTAACACCTGAGTTGTTCGCTGCTCGGTTCCGATCATCAACCTTCAGAAGGTACCACACCCTCCAACATGTCATACCTACCTCTTTTGGTACGGCGTGATCGCGCCGCAAATTGCGCATTCTAGGCGCCACTTGCTGGAATGTTCACCCAACCCCGGTTCAGAGGCTGAGAATCGCGGCAACCTCGTTGAGGACGAGCGCTGACTGCGTAGATCGACGGTGCCGCCAAAGGTGGTGCGGTCGCACGTCGATGCGCTTTGCCGTGATTGCGGCTGGCATTGGCCGCCATCACGCTCGCATCCATCGCGATGGCGCGGGAACGATAACCTGCCGTTTGGGCGGGGCGGCTCACGGGTATGGCGCGGACGCTTGGTTGATGTTGGGGGCGACGCCCGGCCGTTCAATCCGAACGACGCCGTCCATGTCGATATCCTGGATTCTCGAAGTCGGGATCGAGCAGGCGAAGCCCCGTGGCGAGGTCATCAACGTCCGTCTCCCCATCCGGCTCTCGGAATCGGCGATCTGCATATTCCGTTTCGCGATTGCGCATGCATTCGGTTTGCCTGTCGCGAGCGCGCGGAGCTTTTGCCTGCCACTTTCTCCTTTGGAGCGTCACGATGTGTAGCAGGCTATACTAACAGCTTAGTCCAGTCTCGTAAAACCGCCGCTCGACCCGCGCCGCAGGAAATTGAGGCTTTTCCGGCGAGGTGTGTTGTGGGCATGGCGAGATACTCCTTTGTCAGTGAGCTAAGAACGGTCTGAACTGGGCGCTCATCGTACCCCGCAGGTCAAGGTGCACACCGCGCAAAGATCGGCGCAGGCAGCGATGCCGTCGGCTGTGCTGCCAATCGATAGTGATGCTGTGGCTGATGAAGGGGCGCGCACAGCTTGGGTCCGCCAGGTAGGCCCATACTGGCCCGCGGCGTTGCGGCCGGAGAGCAATATCAGCTACGCTGACGCCCGAGGCCTTTCACGTCTTGAGGCAAACGGGCTCGCGCGTTGACCTTGACGCCCCGCGGCGAGGTAAATCTGGGCCGTCGCGCTCGCGGTTAGTCAATATAGTTGAGGTTAACCGCGCTATGATATTGACGTTGCGCCCCTATGCTTGATCCATTGCACCGGAAACTGCACACCCGGCCCACCGGAGAGGTGGAAGTGTCCTTCCAGCTGACCGTCCTGAAAGTGCTGGCCGGCCAATCTGCCGGGCTGGCCTCCGTTGCCGACATAAGGCACGCCGTTGAAATCCTGATGAGCAGCGGCCGTGACTGGACCGATCGCATGAAGCGGCTGGCCGAACGCGCACCTGACCTGAATATCTTCTCGGCCGGGTTTGTCTTTCGCGATACTCTTGGCTGGGAAATCACGGAAGAGGGCCGGCAATTCCTCTCCGCGCTCGAAAAGGCCGTCGCCGATCAGAGCGAGCGGCCTCGATCAACCATCGATCCCCCATCAAGCGAAGTCACCGCGCAACCGGTCATGGATGCAGCAAAATCACTTATTCCTCCCCATAGTCACCGTCAAAGGTCGCGGCGTCGCCGCGGGAAAGGCGGGTCTAATCGACGTAGAGCATGACGCGGCGCAGCTTTAACTTGTCACGCGGCCTCTGGCCGAACCGCGTGCCGATATTTTGCAGCGAAGTTTCTAAGAGTGTGTCGTGTCAACTTCCTGACAGTGGTCTCAAGCTGACAATAGAACCTGCTACGCACAATTCGAGCAACTTGCTGTGAACAGTGCCTCAAGTCGTTCTGGCAAAGGTCCACCTGCGCCGGAGATCGACAGTCCGAGGCTTTGAGGATTGTAGTCATCTGCAGATCGGAGACCGTACGTAAATGACCATTGAGCCGATCGAGGATAATTGGCGGCTTGAAGAGGAATCGAGGCGACGAGACGAGATCAAAGTCAAGCTCCTTCGCGCGCGATCGGATGTGGCCAGGTACCAAGCAGAATTGACAGAGCTCGAGCAAACGCCGAAGCGTGAAGACGGCTCATCGATCTGCCCTGCGACACTTCAGCGCACGTGCGCAGGAGGTCGGAGAGCATAACGTGCGACCACGTCAATTGGAGCCTGTCTTGGATCCCGCTAACCTGCGAGCGGATGCTGGGGGCAGCGTCCAACCGAGCGACAGCTGGAAGTAGGCTGCCAACCGGGTCTTCGCAACAGGGGCTTGGCTTGGTGCAATGGCTGAGCGGTGTAGAGCGCAAGAATTCGCGCACAAGTGCAAGTGGCGAGAAGCCAAGCCACGAACGCTCACGCGCGTGACAAGTGTTGGGATCAGCCGTTTTGACCGGCTCATCTTTGTTCGCTCACAAGCAAGGTGCTGTCGCCGGGTTGCAAGGTTCACGCCTCCTCTGCGTCTTATAAATGTCATCTTGCCCATGCCAGTGAGCCGCGCTACGGCCGATCCAGCCAGCGCTCAGCTTCACACAAAGCATGCTGCAAGGATGCGGGCGGCAAAGCTCGAGGTAGTCGATGATAAAGCGTTTCCGCAACTGGGGCTTATTGTCCTTCGTTGCTTTCATGGCTTTCTGCCCTGTGGCCAAGGCGCAGGACCGCCGCATTGTTGCCGAACCTGTTGCACCTCACACGGTCTGCGACCGCCCGGTGCCGTCTGGCACAAACGATACGGCCAGGTTGCAAGACGCCATCGACCATTGCCCCGCCGGCGCGGCGGTCTATCTGGGCCGCGGCCAGTACTTCTCGGGCCCGCTCGGGATGAAATCAGGCGTCACCTTATGGATCGGACGTGGCGCCACGCTTGTCGCCATAGCCGAACCAGCTCTCTATGACAAAGGCCGGCGCCATTGTGGACGGATCGCAGGCAAGGGCGATGGTTGCCGTCCGTTCATCAGCTTTTCCGAGACGCGTGGCGGCGGCATTTATGGCGACGGCACCATCGATGGCCAGGGTGGAGCAGCCATGGCCGGCAGCACCGAAACTTGGTGGCAGTTGGCCCGCCGCGCCCAGACTGAGAGCGGCAATCAGAACGCCCCGCGTTTGATCCAGATCGATCAGGCGCAGGACATCACGTTCTATGGTGTCACGCTACGCAATGCGCCCAATTTCCACGTCGTGATGAACAGGGTCGAAGGTGCCACCTTTTGGGGGCTCACGATCGATGCGCCGGCCGAGGCCCGCAACACCGACGGCATCGACCCTGGCGCCAGCCAGGATGTGACCATCACCCGCAGCTTTATCCGCACTGGAGACGATAACGTGGCCATTAAAGCCGGCGACAATGGCCCAAGCCGTCATATCTCCATCATCGACAATTACTTCGGCTGGGGACATGGAATGTCGATCGGCAGCGAAGTGAACTCCGGCGCCAGCGACATATTGGTGCGCGACCTGACGCTGGATGGCACGACATCCGGCCTGCGCATCAAGAGCGATGTCAGTCGAGGCGGCTTGGTGGAGCGAGTGACTTATGAGAACGTGTGTCTGCGCGGCAACCGATGGCCGATCGCCTTCGATACAAAGTACAATCCACACGCACAAGGCTTCAGCATTCCAGTCTATCGCCAGATCGCTCTCCGCCATGTGCGCGGCGACAACGGTACGCTGCTGATGCGCGGTGTAGACGGCAAGCATGCACTTGACGTGACGCTGGAGGATGTTCGGTTTGCCGAGTCTGCGACTTGGCGGCTGGAAAACGCCAATGTAACCGCCGATCATTCTGAAGTGTCGCCGCCGCTGCCCGGCTGGGCTGGAGAGAGGGGGCCGGGCGGGTGGGAGCAATGTGCAAAGGCCTTCCGGAACTAGTTAATGCGTAACCACAACAAACTCGTGTCCGGCGGGTCAGGTTCGTGTCAATGCGGTTGAGATTGAGTGGCGTTGCGCCCCGGGTCGTTTCATAGCGCTCACGTTCTTGCCAAGCTTTCCGACAAGCCTTGTCGCGGTCAGCCGCTCTGGAAATCGCGCCCGGCGGCATACTCGCTGCGTTGGCAAGGTTCGGCTGCTGTTGCGCTGCGGCTGTTTGTATCGATCATCGAGCCCGCAGCGGATCGGATGGAGAAGGTCACATGCGAATGATCGCGCTATCCGCTGCGGCTCTCGCGGAATGTTGCTCTATCTCGGCAGCCGATACTCAGTTGCTTTTTGTGTCGCACGCCGGAGAGACGGCCTATCACTCCGTGCAGGCAGCCATTGACGCACTGCCACCGCAAGGCGGGGATATCCAGATCGAGCCTGGCATCTATCGCGAAAAGGTCAAAGTCCTCAAACCTGGTGTTCATCTCAAAGGTACCGGCAAAAAGCCGGATGATACGATCATCGTGTACGGCGATGGCGCAATCAACGCGGGAGGGACGGCCCGTTCTGCGACGCTCAACGCCTCGGGCGATGACTTCCGGCTCGACAATCTGACGGTCCAAAACGACTATTCCCTCAAGGGGGACAATCCAGCTTCGCAGGCCGTGGCTCTATCGGTGACCGGCGACCGGGACGCAATCATCCATGTTCGCCTGCTTGGCGCCCAGGATACATTGTTCGCCGGTAAGGGCCCTAACGGTCGAATGTCGCGGCAGTACTTCTCTGATTGCTACATCGAGGGGCATGTCGACTTCGTTTTTGGCAATGCGAAGGCCTATTTCAGGCGCTGTGAGTTGCACGGCATCGCAAATCAAGCGGTTGTGTATACGGCGCAGAGCAAAAGAGCGCCGGGCGAGGACAGTGCCTTTGTGTTCGATCAGTGCAGGCTGACTGCCGAGCCTGGTGCGCGCTATGTTGCGCTTGGCCGCGCTTGGCGCCCCTATGCCACAGTGATCTTCCTGTCGACGAAGATCGATGCGCCGGTCATTGCGGAAGGCTGGCGCGAATGGGCCCCCGGCAAGACGGATACGTTCAAGACGGCCTACTATGCCGAATACAAATCCTCCAGCATCGGGGCTAATCCCGCAGGCCGCGAGCCTCATTCTCATCAATTGACTGACAGCGAAGCCGCGAAATGGTCGCTGAAAGCGTTCTTCGGGGGCGCGACAGATTGGCTGTCCAGCGAACCTTCAAGATAAAAATTAGACGAACGCTCGGGAAGTGGAGGGTTTTCAAACCCTTTGACCCGAGCCTCGTTGCGCTCGGGCGGCTCGTCCACAGCAACTCGCATTCGGGCAGGGGCGGCCATCGTAACGCGCCAGATTCTTGTTGCCTCCTTTAAGAAGGAAAGCAAAGCGATCGACATTGCCGGCTGCGAATTCCTAATTCTTGTCAGCTTTCGAAAGCTGAATCCCGTATTCTCCAGAATCCAACGGCCGCCGAACGGCTGCCGCTTGCGGCCTTGTAAGGCGTGCGGATTACGCAAGCCCTGTACCATCGCAAGGAGAACGGATGGATCCAACCGACCCCTTCTTCAATTCGGGCGCTTGAATCGAGGCGTACGCCGCGCAACAGGCGCGAGCAGGCAACGCAAGCCAGCAAAGCAACTTTGAGCGGCGGATGGAGGATTTGCAGGTTGATTCGACGGAGGGGACCCCCGCAAGCTCGCCTTCGCCGGATCGGGCTGTCGCAGAGGGCCGTGGACGGATCAGCCGAGGCGATATCGGCGGTTCGATGCGGATGCCGCCACACCTTGGTTCTAGAGGCGGCGCGCTCGGCGGTGGGCGGGCGAGCGTGGACATTCCCCGCTTTCAGCTTGAAGCTTCGCCCTAGCGCCGCAGTCCAGTTTGCGGGATGACCCGTTCAGCAGCGAACGCTACAGCTTGCCGGACTCAGACGCTGCGGTTCACGCCAAGAGCGGAAAAATACGCGGACTGTGGTCACGCATCAGATCGGGGGCGGCAAAGCCCTTGGCGGGAGCAGGAGTAAAAAACCCTCGCGAGACGCGGGGCAGTCAGAGGTTTCTTCAACGAAGCTTCGCATTCATTACGCGAGGCAGCCGGCCGGACGCGCGGGGTCGGCGCGGCGGACGAGGCGCTCATCAAAGAGTTAGCGGCAGGCAATCTCAGCGAAGGCAACATCAAAAATGCGGCGACCGACCCGCGCCATTTGAGCGAGCGCGTGCGTGAGAACGGCAGGCGCGATTGGCTCGCTTTTCGAATTCGTCTGGCGCAGGAGGCGCAGCGCTGCCAGGAACGCGGGAGAACCATCGTCAGCAGCTGGATCGCGACCGTGGATTTACGGATACCATGGACCTACCAGCCATGCCCCTGCCGTCGACGGCTTCGCCTGTCTGTCCCATCATCCACGGCACGAGGTGCGTACGGCCGGCGACGACATAGAAAAAGATGCCGATCGGCGGCAGCCTGAGGCCAATCCTCAAATCCTGACCGAAACCGCCGCGCGACAGGTAGAGCGGGAAGGTCTGGCAGACCAGAATCGAGTCCAAGCTTAGTCGACACATAAATTCCCACCCAATTGCTTGATTCACGATGATCGTAGCCGAGTCTCGCGCCGATTGAAGCCGGTGCCCGGATCTCGTTGAGAGATCATAACTATGCTCGTGCGAACGCGAGCATGCTTGTGACCTAGTTCGCGGTGGTCATGGTTACTTCATAATCGCTTCGGCCTCTGCACGAAACGCGTGGCGCGAGCCATCTCGTGAATAGAACATGTGACCGCCTGGAAAGACGACGAGTTTGACGCGCGGTGCTGAGGCAAATGGCGGCAATTGGTCGAGTGTCAATCGGCGTTCAAATTTGACCCCTCGTATTGCCGCATCTGCGAACGTTACCCTGATGGCGCCATTGCCGATGACGATCCGATGTCGATTGATCGGCCGCGCCAGGTGACTTTCCCGGCTTGCTCGACGAGAGGGGCTGTGGGCGGGTCGGGCCCTAAATAGCCCGAGCCGTCCACAACCCCGGGCAATGGGGCAGCGGTCGTGGCGTCGCCGAACGGACCCTGGGCGACCAACTGTTCGGCAGCCCTCCGTCTGAGCGCCCTCAGCAGACGCTGCACAATCGAATGCTGTCTCTTCCCGAACTCCTCGGGGTATTTCTCGCTCAGCCGGCCGACAATTGCGAGCGCCGTCAGCTGCGGCTGCTCTGCGAGCCAACCTTCGATCGCAGCAATATGCGGGTCGAGCTTGGACGGCATGCGAACTCTGGTCTTATAGGGCCGACGAGTTCGCCGGTGCGTGGCACGCGGCTCGCCGACCGTCACCGTCTTGCCGAGCGTCTTCGCGAACGTCGCCGCGGTCGCTGGCAGGGTGCTAGTGTGAGCGGGTTGCAGGCCGCGCGCCTGTCCGGCACGACGATCGACGCGATTGCCGAGTTCCTCTTGGGTTACGCGAATCTCCGCCAACAGCGCGACCGGATCGAGCGAGCGATACTGATCGCGTAGCCGTTTCTTCACGGCCGCGGTCACCTTGGGATGCGCCAATGCACGCTCATAGGGCGTCGACGGGGGATGATAGCGTTTGATCACTTTAGCCCCTTCGCGACGCTTCTCCTTCAGCTTGAACGACGGCTGGAAGAAGTTGACGTAGAGCCGTGCCGCCGCATAGAGGCGGCCCATCACACGCGCCGTCTCGACGCCATCGAAGCGGCCATAGCCCATGAGGCGGCGGACGACGGCACCATTCTTCTGTTCGACGAACGCCTGATCGTTCTTCTTGTAGGCGCGCGAGCGAGTGACTTCGAGCTTCTGTTCGCGACACCATGGCACGACGACATCGTTCATGAAGCCGCTGTCGTTGTCGAAGTCCACGCCGCGCAACAGCCACGGGAACAGGCTCTGTGCGCTGTTGATCGCCTCGACGACCAGCGAACCTTCCCGCGTCAGCAGCGGCAGGCACTCCGTCCAGCCGGTGGCGAAATCGACCATCGTCAGGGTTTGGATGAACGAGCCAGCCACCGACGTGCCGCCATGGGCGACCATGTCGACCTCGCAGAAGCCGGGCACCGGGCTGTTCCAGTCATTGAACGTGCGGATCGGGACCTCGCGCCGGATTGCCGAATAGAATCCGGCACGGCGCCGCCTGCCGCCGCTCGCCACGAGCTTCACATCGACGAGCAGGCGGTCAATGGTAGCGGCACTGATCGCCAGAACACGATCACGGTCCGCCTGCCCAAGCTGCAATCGGCCATGTTGCTCGAGAGCTGGCAGCAAGGTCGGGATCATCACCTTGAGCCGCTTGCCGCACACCCGATCCGACGCCTCCCACAGCGCCGTCATCGCGTCCTTGACCGTCGCGCCATATCTACGCTTGCGCTCTCGCGGCGCCTCGACCTTGCGCGGCCCGACCGCCGCGCGTGGCCGAAGTGCACGCACCGCATGCTTGCGATGCCAGCCTGTCGTCGCGCATAGCGCGTCGAGGATGCGTCCCTTCTCCGCCCGTCCGGCCGATCGGTAACGCTCCATCACCGCCGACACCACTTCGCGCCGCGCGCCCATGCTGATCTTTCCCGCCATAGAGGCCACCGAACCGATTCGGTGGCGCCGACCCAGTCATCGGCGAGAAGTTGTCCAGTAACATTCTGGATGAGGCAATGCGGGGGGTCAATTTTGGACGCCGATCCCCCGGCTTAGGGGGTCAATATTGCAGACGATGACGTAATTGCGGTCGGCGCCCGCGGCTCAAGAAGGTCCGCTATCTTCAGGCCTTCCCGCAATCTCACGAATCGGAGGGGCCATGAAGCAATATGTTGGGCTGGATGTCTCGCAAAAGGAAACTTCAGTATGTGTGGTCGACGAAGTGGGGCAGGTCTTGTTCGAAGGAAAGGCAAAGTCCGATCCAGGGGCACTCGCAGCATTGCTTCGTAAGCGGGCGCCACAAGCGGAGCGCATCGGATTTGAGACTGGGGCGATGGCGAGCTGGCTATGGCACGAACTTCGTAGGGTCAATCTGCCGGTGGTTTGCATCGACGCGCGGCATGCCCACGCGGCTTTATCCGTACGCATGAACAAGAGCGATCAGAATGATGCGCGGGGGCTTGCTGAACTGGTGCGGGTTGGCTGGTATCGGGAGGTCAAGGTCAAGAGCGAGGAAAGTCAAAAGATCCGCGCGATACTCGTCGCGAGATCCCGGCTCGTGTCGATGCGCCGAGACATCGAGAACCAGGTCCGGAGTATGATCAAAGAATATGGCTTGCTGTTCCCACGCGCAATCGGCCAGCCGTTCCGCAACCAGGTCAGCGAGCTATTGGGCAATAATCATCCACTCTTCGGCGTGATATCGCCGCTGCTCTCGATCCATGAGAATGTCTGTCAACAACAGGGTAAGTTCGACAACGAGGTCCGCCGGTTGGCAAAGCTGGACGAGACGACGCGTCGCCTGATGACGGTCCCAGGTGTCGGCGTCGTGACGGCCCTAACGTTCCGCCACACGATCGATGACCCCTCGCGCTTCCGATCGGCGTTGACAGTCGGTGCCTACCTCGGCCTTACACCTCGGCGCAACCAATCCGGCGAAACTGACATCAATGGCAAGATATCTCGATGGGGCGACCGGCTCCTCCGAACCTACTTGTTTGAGGCCGCTACCGTACTTCTTTATCGGACTAAGAAATGGTCGTCCCTCAAGGCCTGGGGCATGAAGCTCGCCAAGCGGATCGGCATGAGGAAAGCAAAGGTCGCTATCGCCCGAAAGATCGCAGTCATCCTTCACTGCATCTGGGTCGATGGCACTTCCTTCGACTGGGGGCAGCCGCAGCCAGTCTGATATTTGCTCGCAAGTTCCTGGTCCGGTCTGCCGGACTGGCGATGTCCCGCTGGGACGGTGTTGAGGCGACCTCGTTCATTCGGCTGGTGACGGCTCGACCGTACTCCGCTGCAAACGTTGAGGCGTCCGACCCGGACATCATCATGAGGCGCTGCGCGACCTCGGAAAGGACCATGACCCCAGCGAAGACATCAGTCCGGGCGATCAAATACTGGCCGGCAAAGTACTTATCAGCCGCGCTCGCGCCGTCTCCGCAACCCTGACCAGCTGCGACGGCGCGAGCGCTACCACCGAGAGGCGAGTTCAGAAATGTAAGCTTGACAACAAACCGCAATTAAAGGGCCGAATGACACAGCAGGCCCGCCTTGGTGAGCGCGCCGGACAAAAAATCGTTCTCCAACGCAAGCTCGCCGATCTTGCCATGTAACGCTTCAAATCGACCGGCGCCTCGGCCGGTCCGTTGTCCTGCCCAAACACTCCGGCGGCGCCTTCCAGGAGTTGGGACTTCCAGGTCGTGATCTGGTTCGGATGGACATCAAACAGTTGCGCCAGCTCGGCCAACGCCTTCTCCCCCTTCACGGCCACCAAAGCCACCTTTGCCTTGAATGCCGGAGAATGCGTCCGGCGACTCCTCTTCGTCATCTTCGCTCCTGTTTCGCGGCAAGAAGCCTCGCCGCTCTCAGGCAGAAAATCCACTCAAGCTACTGTCCGAATTTGCGGAGCCAGCTCTTCATGCCCTCCGTCTATCAAACGGAGCGGCCCTTTTAACCTCTGGTCCCAAAATCGGGGTCCATTTCAGTAGTGAATTGAGGGGGCGGTCCCGAGCCGCCGAAGATGGCGGGGTTAGCCGTTTTCAAAGAAGGATCACATTGCGTCCTTTTCGATAGCTCGAGCAGTAATGCGGCTGCCATGACGCGACGCCTGTCTACCAGTGATAGTTTCTCATCGATCCACTGGAACAGATTGATTCAGAGAGTCAATGCGATCCTGACCCCCAATAATGGTAGGGGGTGGTTGCGTAAACTTTGCGATACCGTGTCGAACGACAACCCCCAACAAGACGCTACGGCAGCTCGAAACCTGAAATCGCTAAATGGATCCGTGAGCTCTCGAGCGAGCAAGATCTGCGGAGACGGTCATGGAAACTCGATTGGCAGACGTTGGAGCCGACGATGCTTACAACATCCCGCTGAGCAATCTGGACGTAAGCGAAGCAAAGCGTTTTCAAGATAATAGGATATGGAGCTGCTTCGAGCGGCTGCGAAGGGAGGATCCCGTTCATTACTGCCAAGACAGTCCTTATGGTCCCTATTGGTCCCTAACGAAATACCGAGATATCCTGGCGGTAGATGCAAATCATAAGGTATTTTCGTCAGAGCGAGGAGTCACGATTATCGATGTGCCTGATGAACACTGGACTCAGAGTTTCATCAAGATAGGTCCTCCCAAACATCGCGAGCAGCGCGATACAGTAAGTCCGATAGTTGCACCGGAAAATCTGACAAAACTCGAAGGCTTAATTCGCTGTCGGGTCAGGACGATTCTGGACGGCTTGCCGCGCAATGATGCGTTCAATTGGGTGGACATGGTCTCCATTGAGTTGACGACGCAGATGCTCGCCACACTATTCGACTTTCCATTCGAGGATCGACGGCTCTTGACCTATTGGTCGGACATAGGTGCTACAATTCCGAAAAAAGGTCATGCTGTCGATAGCTGGGACAAGCGAAGCAAAATCCTGTTCGAGTGCCTGGACTATTTTACCCGTCTTTGGAATGAGCGCATCAATGCCGAGCCTCGCCTCGACTTGATTTCCATGATGGCACATTCTCCTGCGACGCGCCATATGGATCCGATGGAGTTTCTCGGGAATCTGATTCTGCTGATCGTGGGAGGCAATGACACTACGCGCAATTCGATCACCGGGGGGCTCCTGTTCATGAACCGGTTTCCCTCCGAGTTGCGAAAACTACGCAATAATCCCAAGCTGGTGTCGAGCGCTGTGTCCGAGATTATTCGATATCAGACACCCATCGCACATAT
Organism: Bradyrhizobium sp. USDA 3240; assembly: GCF_054063295.1. Taxonomy (NCBI): domain Bacteria; kingdom Pseudomonadati; phylum Pseudomonadota; class Alphaproteobacteria; order Hyphomicrobiales; family Nitrobacteraceae; genus Bradyrhizobium; species Bradyrhizobium sp. USDA 3240. The sequence continues at coordinate 5,776,643 of NZ_JBSSGD010000002.1, read as the reverse complement.
GCGCCGGAACGCCGTGGTCGATACCATCGTGGGTGGGAAACGAATCAGGCAAGGGGACAAGGTCGTCATGTGGTACATCTCTGGTAACCGCGACGAAGAGGTCATCGAGAATGCGAGTAGCTTCGTGATCGACCGCAAGAACGTGCGGCAGCATCTTTCGTTCGGTTTCGGCATCCATCGTTGCGTTGGTCGACATCTTGCGGAACTGCAGCTGAGAATCCTGTGGGAAGAAATGTTGAATGCGGGGCTAGAGGTCAAGGTTGTCGGCGAGCCCGAGCGGATTGCGTCAAATTTTGTGCACGGTTATTCCGTGCTTCCCGTGCGGATCGCAGCTTAGGCCGTGATGCTCTGGATTGGGAGCTGACACCCGCATCACGGTTGCGTTCTTTTTGGCCAGTCTCGCTGCTCCATTGGTACCTAATCGGCGTCGATCGGTACCAAGGAGCTGCTCATGGGCACGGAGCTCCGTGAGCACTGGTGCCTGGCCAAGCCCTTTGCGATGCCGGCGCCTTTAAGGAGCGTCTTCGATACGTTAGACGATGAGCTCAATATTGAAGATTGCAGCGGTGGGAGCGCTTTTGCTTGGAGAAGCGCTTTCGATAATCGCGGAGTTGATTGCCTCAAAGCAGTTTGGAAAGGCGGGCATCTGACAGCGCTCCTGCCGATGTTCCTGCTGATATCCCTCGGCGGTATCCTGCTCGTCTGCGGATACGCACTAGGTGTTCAGTCCCGGGCTTTGATGGTGCATTCTTGTCGCACGGTTCGAAGGATGCGCTATGGGACAAGTTTTACACGGCTGCGCCACCACGACGGAGGCAGTCCGTCGAGCAATACAAAATAGTCAAGAGAGCCTGAGAGCACTCGCCAAGCGCTACGGGATCAACCACGACCGAGTTTGCAACCCGCCCCAACAGGGGCCAAACCCAGAACAGACTCTCCTTATAAACGAGGGCAAATCGGGGAGCAGGTCAAGACACTTATGCCATGGAACCACGCCGCCTGAACGGCCTCAGTTTGCCGCTTACCGCTGGGCTTCGCTGCGCATAAAGACGATCGCCCACTGGAGCCGCCGTGTCGGCTATTGGCGCCTCCATATTTGCTCGCGCGGGTGGGCTCCGGATCGACTAAAAAAGCTGTTCCGCCGTTGCCGGGAGAGCCCGCAAGTGCGCTTGAGCAACAGCAGCCCGATCATGAAGTGCGTCGCGAAATCCGGCCAACATTCTCGCGATAAGCGGCACGACTCGCTGTCGATCCAATCCCATCGATCTGGCCGGCGAGCAGAACCAATTCGCGCTTTGCTGATCCGGTCCAGCCTGGCCCAGAACAGATCGCCTGATCCCATCGTTGGGTACATCTTCGGCGCATCCCTCCTCGGACGTGGATAGGGAGACATGCTTCATCCGCGAAGGGCGTTTGGAAAGCGGAATTGCGAGGTTCTGAGGCTCAAAGCCTCAGACCCTCGCATTCTCAAAGCAGCCTGCAACAAGAATTGCCGCTCTAACCCGGTTGCTTAGCTCTGGCGACCATGTAACAGGCAGGACGCTAGCCACGGGCTGGTTCAGTCATCGTCTGCAGTCTCACCCTTGCCGCGTAAGTCTGACGAACCCTCCTTCGATTAATTCGGCTTTGTGCAGCTTGCCGTCGAGCGCGATGGTTGTTGGGTGGTTAGGGGTAGGCATATAACCCGCCTCGCGCAGCTTCTCGATCAGGGCCAGCGGGGCCCACTGCTCCGGCAGCGGGACGTTGCGACGGCAGGTCTCCCGGAAGAATGCTCCGAAATCTGGTACGCCCTGCGGCCCCTCGCCCATCCTCTGGTCCTCCGGAGGATTGTGGATGAGACGAGTGCCGCTGGTCGGGTCCTGCGTGGCCGTATAGCGGTGACCCCGGATCTCGTAGGACATCGTCGGCTGGTCCGCGTCCGGCAAAAGACCGTGGTGGGACAGTCTCTCGATCATTCGTTGCGGGGCGGGTTGAGAACCATGGGAAAATCTCTCGGGAACCGCCCATGAGACATCATATGTTTCCTCAGGGGCAGCCGATGATGGCCCCGCCTCGTTCGTCCTTGCTTCATCCAGGAACTGACGAAGGTAATCTTCATCCTCTTGATTCCAGGCGTACTCCTCTGGGGACCTTGACGGCCCGGCACCGCCGATTCGGTTGAAGTCCATGCTGCTCTCCTTGTTGCCTTTGGGAACATGGTCTCTTGCAGGTCCGCCCAATGGATAGCTCAGCGTCAGCAGTTCCTTCGGCGAGAGACCCGATTGCTATCGTAGGAGAGTCGGCTGTCCAGAAGCTGACGAGCTGCCAGGAAAGCAGCTATGTCAACTCGCATGCTGTGGCCTGCCGCACCTAGGCACTGACGCTGATATCCGTCATATCGGATGTAGGAGAGGCGGCGGCTCTGCCGCGTTCGCGAGGTTCTCCCTCGACTTCGCTTGTCTGGCCTCGAGCCGCTTCATATCATCGATGATGGCTTTGATCTTCCCGCCGGCTTTGATGGCAGGCAACAGCTTTCCAAAGTTCCACACTTGATGCGCGTGGGCGGAAGCTTATCCTATCGAACGTTACCATCTCTGTTGAATGTTCAGAGGTGCGTCAGCGGTGAATAGCGATCGCAGCGCGAGAGGTTTCCATGTACCCGCGGCGGGGAATGTTGTGGCCTTCCGCAGATAAAGGCGCCTGCATAGCTGCCGGTTCTCAAGGATTGCCGTCACGGCGGATGCCGGCGCGGGCTGCAAGCATATCGTTATGGCGGCCGCGGTCATGATGCAGTTGACTATCCCGCACCTGTCGATTTGGATTTCCTTGTGAATCCGAGAGAACGCTTTTCGTCGGCCAGGCGGCTCATCTAGTAGGCTGCACATTCTCACTGATCGGAGATGGAATATGACCGGCATTGGCCGACCAGATAAATCGCCCGTTGGGCCTACAGGAGCGGACAGCACGTGGAGATCGAGCGGTTCGCGCTCGCAGTACGATCTCGCCCCAGGGGAAGGTGGCCAATCGTTCGACTCCGTCGTCGAGCGTATGCGCTCCGGGCCTCAAGATAGAACGGCGCCGCTCGCCGGCCAACCGCGAACTTCGGGTGGCGCAGTCCCCATTTCCTCGAGTGGCGACGATGTCAATGCAGCAGAGCGAACGGATAGCCTGCTTAAGGAACTTGATGCTTGCCGCAATGCGGCTATGCAATGTCGGAACTCGTCTAAGGCGCAAGACTTGATCGATCAGCTCGTCAAGGCCGGCTCAACTGTCCTGGACTACTACGCATTGTCGCGCCCAGCGGAGCCCTTCTGGTCGGGGCGACCTATAATCAGCGGCGCCAGTTCCCAAGCAGCGTCGCTCAATGCCAAACGGTCCATCACACCCAAGACTGCCTCCCCAAAAGCAGCCTGGAATCTGATTTGCGCCTAAAAGGGAATCCCTAGAGTCCACACCACCTAGTCTTACTGCGTCATAAGCGCAGGCGACGATTGACGTTTTGCTGTCGGCGTCGACAACACGGGCATCGTTGCAAGGTCTTGATGATTGCGTCGGCCAGCCGCCTGCGCATGGTTGCGATCGAATTTGGAATGTGACGCTCAGGCCGCAATGGCGGATCCTCTGGGTCTGTAACCGTCGGGAACGGCAAGTTGCGAGAAGAGAGCGGTGCAGCGAGGTGCTGAGGGGGGAATCGTCTCTCGTTCGGAGATCAGGAATCCGTAGGCTGCGATGCAGAGCGTTGCGTGATGATGGAGGCCGCGCCAGCCGCGCCCCTCAAAGTGCCCGAGCCCGACCTCCTGCTTCAGCTCCTGATAATCGCGCTCGATGCGCCAGCGCAGTTTGGCCAGATCGACAAGACGGGCGAAGCCAATATTCTCCGGCAGAGTTGAGAGCCAGTATTTTGTCGGCTCCTGTTCTCCCTTCGGCCATTCGATCAACAGCCATTCTTCCGGCCAAGGTTCGCTGCGGTTAAAGTCGCGATGGGCAATGCGAATGCGCAGCCGCGCAAAACGCGACTTGAGGAGCACATTGCTTCCCTTGTGCCAAGTGATCGTCCGCCACGCCTTGGCCGGAAGGCTAAGGCAAAATCCTTGACCTTGACCGGTTGGTGCTTGGCATCACGGCGTAGCTGTTTGGTCGGCTGGCCGCGGCCCCGGACGCAAGGTTTGGGCGGCAAAGGCCCGGTGCCGGGCGCCCACACGGTGGTGTTCGACAGGATGCCAGCGACGTAGGGCAGCCCCAGCGCCGTGACGGCTGTGCGCAGATCGATGTGCGCGCCATAGCCCGCATCCATCAGCACGACGCGCGCGGCAAGCCCGCCGCACAGGCCGCGCGGATCTGATCGAGCGCGATCTCCGGCTTGGTCTGAAAGCCGATCTTCTCGGGCACGCCTGCCTTCTGGCGGCGGGCAGTGTCAGAGGCCCAGCTCTCCGGCAAATACAAGCGATAGGCCACCGGCAGGCTCGCATGAGCATTGGCCAGCGACAGCGACACCGCGACCTGGCAATTGTCCTACTTGCCGAGCTGGCCGCAATACTGCCGGGCCACGCCCACCGAATGCGTGCCCTTCTTGGGAAAGCCCGTGTCGTCGATGATCCAGGCCTCGATCGGCCCATGCCGCTCGATCGCCGGCAGAACCATCTGGCGAACTTTGGCCAGCACCCGCTCGTCCGACCAGCGCCCCTCACCGACAAAATGCAACAGAGACCGGTGCTGCGCCGCCGTTCGCTCTGGTGCCGTCACCGCAGCCATCGGCTCCACGCTCTTGCGCTCGCACGGCAGCATCAGGCCTTGACGGTAATCCCGCAATGGCTTGGCCCGGTCGGCGTGACCGATTGAAATGGACCCGCGGAGCGGGGCCGCTTGAGCCGGTTTGTTAGTTGGAAACTGACCGCTCCTGATTACTTCCTATCACGCTGCCAGAGACACTGTCGGCTGCTGTTGCTGCTGTGGGCATGTGGTCAACGCGTCGGTGTTGTCCACCATTCCACAGCCTTCGCGGCCTGCATCCGTTCGCGCCAGACCGCCATCGACGTGCGATAGCCGAGCGCCTGATGAAGGCGACGATCGTTGTAGAAGGCGATCAACTCGCGATCCCTGCCTTGGCCTCGCGGCCGTCGGCATAGCCCTTGAGATAGATGTCCTTATGCTTGAGCGACCGCCACAGCCGCTCGATGAAGACGTTGTCCATCCAACGACCGCGGCCATCCATGGAGATCTTGATCCCTGCGCCCGCCAACGCGCCGGTGAAGGCCGCGCTGGTGAACTGGCTGCCTTGGTCGGTATTGAAAATCTCCGGCCTGCCGTACTTCGCCAGCGCCCCTTCCAGAGCCGCCACGCAGAACGAGACGTCGATCGTGTTCGATAATCGCCACGCCAGAACCGCACGGCTCGCCCAGTCGATGATGGCGACGAGATAAAGAAAAGCCACGGCCGATGGGCAGATACGTGATGTCGGCGGCCCACACCTGGTTCGGCCGGTCGATCGTCATGTTGCGCAACAGATAAGGATAGATCTTGTGGCTCGGCGCCGGCTTCGTCGTGTTCGGCTTCGGTCCCAGCGCCGCGATGCCCATCTTGCGCATCAACCGCTGCACGCGCTTGCGATTGACCTGAAGCCCCTCAGCCTTCAGCATTGCGGTCATTCGCCGCGAGCCCAGGAACGGCCAGGCGATGAACAGCTCGTCGATCCGCCGCATCAGGGCAAGGTCGTTGTCGTTGGCCGGCCGGGGCGGCCGGTAGACCCCGGAGCGCGCGATGCCAAGCAACAGGCATTGCCAACGGATCGACAGCGCCTTGTCCGCGCGATCGAGCATTCCTCGACGGTCCGGCGTGCTCATCTTCCGGACCTCCGCGCTAAAAAATCGCGCTCGACCGTCAGTTGTCCAATCTTGGCGTGCAGCTTCTCGATCTCGCGTTCGCGCGTTTCCTCGCTCTCGCGCCCGGCACCCACATCAAAGGCCCGCGCCGCCTGGTCCAGCGGTTGCTTCTTCCAGGCATAGATCTGGTTCGGGTGAACCCCATAGCGCTGGGCCAGATCGGCCACCGTCGCCTGCTCCCGCACGGCTTCCAGCGCAATCTTTGCCTTCAGTGCCGCGTCGATCTTGCGTCTCGTCTTCGTCGTCATCATGCCCTCCGTCTATCAAACGGAGCGGCCCTTTTCCAACTAACCTCTGGTCCAAAAATCGGGGTCCATTTCAGCGAACCGACTTTTGATTGCAGGCGTGCTTTGCCATCGAGCTTCGAGCGTGCGCACGCAGATGCGTGAGCGGAACGCGACCGCTATTGGTTACAGAGGCCGCACGCCTTTGCGGCCATAACCTGACGGCAGCGTCGCAATATGAAAGGAAGGCTATAATCCTAGGACGACATTGATGAATCCAATCCACCCACAGAGGCGCGTCGCCATCGCTGATGCCTTTGACTCCACTTTTCGGGGCTCAATTCTGGCGCATCACGCTTGTCATTTGCGGCCAGCTGAGCTGCAGCTCGCCATGACCGGATATCACCGCCTGATGCCTGCGGCGGCCGGCGCGATGTCGGCCGTTTTCAAGGTGCCATCAACAATGCAAGCTCCCATTACGTTTGATCGCACGAAGATCTTATTCTGCAGGGAACAATCTCGACAAAGCATGCAGTTTCGCGCAACTACCACGTGGTGGAGCAAAGAGCCGGGCCAATCGCCTGACACTTCCGCGCACGCGCAGCCAGCTGAACGCAGCATGCACGCATGGCGGCCCTTCTGTGTGAAAGCAGGCCTCCTGTTCGGTGGCTGCCAATGTTGTCGCAAACTCGCCATCGCGCAGGACCACAACGACTGCCCGCGCCCGATGGCTGCACCGGTTTCCTTTATTCATTTTTGCGGGCGATTGCCGCGATCAATGCAAGGCTTGAATCGGGCTGCACGAAGCAGGCATCTTTATTGCAGGCGTTACGATGGGCTTCGTCGTGACATGCTACATCCACATCTGGGGAATCGGCGCGCGACCCGGCCGCCTCAAGATAGACGGCGTGTAGGTTAGATGGAGAGCAGCGCGCGCAACCTGGCTGGCCGAAGCCTTCGGACAGATCGCGACCGAGATGGATCGGGGATGGCCAGTCAATTCGCTCCGGAGCATCGAAAGCCGATTCTCGTTGCGCCGGACGAAAGCCTGACCGGCAGCGTCGTGTTGGGCGCAACGATCGGCAATATTCTCGAATTTTACGACTTCGGGACCTATACCTTTTTCGCAATCCAGATAGGTCAGGCGTTCTTCCCGGCGAGCGACCCGTTTGCCAGCCTCATGCTGTCGCTCGGGACGTTTGGCGCGGGTTTTGTAACCAGACCGATAGGGGCCATCGCGCTCGGCTCGTACTCGGATCGGGTCGGGCGCCGGCCCGCGATGACTGCCAGCTTTGCCATGATGAGCGCCGCGATCCTCGCGTTAGCTGTTACGCCATCGTACGAGACGATAGGAATTGGCGCTCCGTTGCTGGCCATTTTCGCACGTTTGGTGCAGGGCTTCGCTCTGGGAGGTGAGGTCGGTCCGACTACTGCCTATTTGATGGAAGCGGCCCCGGCCGGGGCCCGCGGTCTTGCTGTCTCGTTTCAGCCTGCCAGCCAACAGATAGCTGCAACCGCCGGAGCGCTGGTTGGAGAAATACTCTCCCTCGCGATGACAAGTGAGGCACTGGACGCGTACGGTTGGCGGATCGCGTTCTTGCTCGGCGCCGGCACGCTGCCGTTCGGACTTTGGCTGCGGAGCGCCCTGCCGGAGACATTACACCGCCCGGAAGCTTCGGCTCCCGTCGTCGAGAGTGCGAAGAGATTGCGTGCCGTCCGCCGTATGGTGAGCTTGGGACTCGTCATTTTGGCCAGTTGCACAATTTTTACCTACATCACGGAATATATGACCACCTATGCGCTGAATACCTTGCAAGTTTCTGCGCCTCTCGCCTTCGCCACCACGCTCGTCAGCAATGCAGTAGGAATTGGCGCCGCACTGCTGGGCGGTTGGCTTGCGGATCGTGCCGGACGCCGGCACATCATGATATGGCCGCAGGTCACCGCGCTGCTGATGACCTATCCGGTATTCTGGTGGATCGTAGAGAGCCGCAGTGCCATCGCACTTCTCGGAGGCCTCGGCGCGCTCACCTTCATCGGAACGGTCCCGTATAGCGCCTTCTATGTGAGCATGGCCGAAGGTTTACCCAAGAACATCCGCGGCGGCGCCTTCGCGACGATTTACGCTTTTGCGATAGCGATCTTCGGTGGCACAGCTCAACTCATCGTCACCTGGTTGATCCACGTTACCGGGAACGCACTGGCTCCCGCCTGGTACATGCTTGTCGCTAGCGCGGCCGGATTCTGTGCCATGCTGATGATGCCCGAGACGGCACCGCCGAGAATTCAGAGCGCTGCGCATAAGCGAAGCCCGTCGTAGCGCTGGACAACGTGATCACGGGTCCCTTCCGCTCATATCGCGCTCCCCGTCAAATCTTTGGGGAAGAAAGTAGATCGGCCCGAGAGATAGGAATTGTCTTGATGAACCATTCGATTTTTGCAGGAGGGGCCGGTGTTGGGGCCGCGCCTTCTTGTTGGGGTCGGGTAGGCTTTCGAGTTTTTCGCTTTTTCCTACTGGATGGTCATCGGCATTGGAACAAGCGATGGGCAATCCGCGTGATGATCGCTGCAACACGGCGGGTTTCTTGCTGCGCAGCGCTAGAGGCCCCTTGCTAGCCAGAATAGGCTGCCTGTGCCCGACCAGTATCGAATCCATAGCTATGTTAATGAGATAGGCTTCAGACGCCCAGCCAGTTCCGACCCGCTCGCCTACGGGACGCAGACTGCAGCAAACCAGCGCTCGTCTGTTCTGCCGGCAAGACAAGCCCGAGCAAATCACTCCCTTCCAGAGCCGATGAAACAAGGCGGCACCACCACTGTTCGTCATCGGGAGTGCATGAATTCTCCCAGACAGGCAAGCATGCGAGTTGCGCTGCCGTGGATGTCCGGCAATTCACCCTGGCAGAGGCCAATAGCTACCGCCCCTTTCTGATCGGTCGGCAACAATACCGAGCCTGTCGGAGCAGAGAATGACGCGGACCGCGCCACCAATTGTAGCCAACCAGCGCGATCAAGTCACCGCGGTCGGCGATCAGCGCCCCCTGCTTTAGCACCAATTCAGCGAAGCTCAATTGATTGTGAGCGTCATCACTTGGCCAAGTGGGCATCAACAGCCCCGGCGTGTTCCAACTCAGCGGTGTTCTTGACGTGGACAGCATTCGCACCGGCGCGGTGATCGGACGCAATCGCGACATAGAGCGCCGGTAGCACGAAGAGCGTGAACAACGTTCCGATGGACATGCCCGCGACGAGCACGAGCCCAATCGAGAAGCGGCTCGCGGCGCCAGCGCCCGTTGCGGTCAACAAAGGTAAGAGACCAGTGACCATCGCCGCCGTGGTCATCAAGATCGGACGAAGTCGAACGCGCGCCGCCATCTCGATAGCCGAGCGGCGGTCGAGCCTCTCCTTGAGCTGCAGCTCATTGGCAAACTCAACCATTAAGATACCGTGCTTGGAAATCAGCCCGACCAGTGTCAACAGCCCAACCTGAGTGTAGATGTTCATCGTCGACAAGCCAAAGAATAGCGGGATCAAGGCCCCGACGACCGCCATCGGAACGCTGATCATGACGATGAGGGGATCGCGCAGGCTTTCGAACTGCGCCGCAAGCACCAGAAAAATGATGATGAGTGCAAACGCAAAGGTGATGGCGAGTTGATTACCCTCGCGCACATATTGGCGAGCGTCGGCAAGGAAGTCGTGGCTAAAGCCTGCGGGCAGCATCTTTGCCTCCTCGTCCAGGTAGTCCACAGCCTGACCGATCGTGACACCAGGCATCGGTACAGCCTGGAAGGTCGCGGAGTTGAGCTGGTTGTAGTGGGTGAGCGTGTTCGGATCGGTCGCAGTCTCGATGGAAACCACGGTCGACAGCGGCAGCATCGAGCCTCTCGCAGTCTTCACATAATAGCTTCCAAGTGATTCCGGCGTCAGGCGGTTTTCGCGCGCCAGTTGCGGGATCACCTGGTAGGAGCGCCCCTGCAAGTTGAAGCGGTTCACGTAGTTGCCGCCGAGCAGGGTCGCAAGCGCGCCACCGACGTTCTCCATGGTGATGCCGAGATCGCTTGCCTTGGATCGATCCACCTTGATTTGCACCACGGGCTGATTGAACTCAAGGTCAGAGTCACTGACCGCGAACAGACCGCTCTTGCGAGCGGCATCCTTCAGCTTCGACATCTGCTCATAGACGGACTGGAAACCTAGGGTGGAACTGATCACCATTTGCACCGGCAGGCCGCCCGAACCGCCCGGAAGAGGCGGCAAACCAAAGGCAAATGCGTTGATGCCTTCGATTTTGGACAGCTCGGCCTGAACGGACCACTTGAGCGCGATCGATGATCTCTTACGCTCGTCCCAAGGCTTCAGCAACATGCCGGCCATGCCGCCCTGCGGCCCGCTGCTGCCGTTGAGCACGAAGCGCAAATCGGTCTCGGGAAACTTCTGGAACGCTTTGTCGAGCTTGGCGCCGTAATAATCGAAGTAATCGATATTGGCGTATTTCGGCGCTTTAGTCAGCGCGAATATGATGCCCTGATCCTCCTCAGGTGCAAGTTCCTTGGACGTATGCATGTAGAGGAAGCCCGCAAGGCCCAGCATGGTCAGCGCAAACAGCCCGGTAATCGGACCATAGTCGAGCGAGCGGTCGAGGTTGCGACCGTACCAGCGGGTCGTGGCGCCGAACGCGCGGTTCACAACCCTTGCAAACCGCCCCTCCTCAGAGTTCTTCAGGAAGACCGAACACATCATCGGCGACAGCGTCAACGCAATTGCGCCCGAAACGATGACCGAGCCCGCCAGCGTGAACGCAAATTCGCGGAACAGCGCGCCAGTGAGGCCGCCGATAAAGGCGATTGGCGCGTACACGGCGGCCAGCGTGATCGTCATGGAGACGACGGGACCGACGATTTCGCGCGCCCCCTGGGTCGCGGCCAGCGCGGGCGGCGCGCCTTGTTCCAGATGGCGATGAATATTCTCCACGACGACGATTGCATCGTCGACCACGAGACCAATCGCAAGCACCATCGCGAGAAGGGTCAGAAGATTGAATGAAAACCCCAGCGCCAGCATCATGCTGCAGACGCCAACAAGCGACAGCGGAATGGTAACTACGGGAATGATGACCGACCGAAACGAAGCCAGAAACAGGAAGATCACGACCACCACGATCAAGACGGCCTCGACCAGCGTCTTCCCCACCTCATCGATCGATGATTGAATGAACTTCGTGGAGTCGTAGGCCACTTTCATCTTCAGCGAAGGCGGCAAGTTGCGCTCCATGTCTGGAAATAGCGTCCGTACGCCTCGTACGATGTTCAGTGGATTGCCTTGAGGGCTCGCCTGCACGCCGATGAAGACCGCGTGCTCGCCGTTCATGGAGACACTGGCGTCTGCGGTCTGCGCGGCAAGCTCGACCGTCGCAATGTCCTCCATGCGCACAAATCCGCCGTCATTGGCCTTGACGATCATGCGCTTGAAGTCATCGACACCGCGCAGATCAGTGTTGGCCGTGATGTCGGAGATGGTGAGATAGCCCTTGACCTGACCGGCCGCGGCCTGGAAGTTGTTGGCGGCAATTGCAGCCGAAGCGTCCGCCGGCGACACGCCATGCCCCGTCATTTTCACAGGATCGAGCCATAGCCGCATCGCAAAACTCTGGCCGCCCAGGATGTCCGCCGCTGCGACCCCCTCTACAGTCGACATAACCGGCTGCACCACGCGTGAAAGATAGTCGGAGATCGCGCTGGCCGTCAGTTCCTCGCTGGAGAAAGCGATATACATGACAGCCGTGCTCTGACCGGCTGACTTGGTGACGACCGGATCGTTTGATTCCTTCGGAATTTGAGACTTGACCGAGTTGACCTTGGAGAGCACTTCGGTAAGCGCCTCGTTGGGATCGAAATTGAGCTTGATGTAGACTTGGATCGTCGAGCTACCGAGCACCGATGAGGACGTGATGTAGTCGACGCCCTCGGCGGACGCCACTGCCTGCTCCAGGGGGGCCGTGATGAACCCCTGGATCATGTCGGCGGAGGCACCCGGGTAGGAGGTTGTGATATTGACGACCGTGTTTGACAGCTTCGGATACTGCCGGATCGGCAGAACGGCCGCCGCGCGAAGGCCGATCAATAGGATCAGCAGACTGATGACGACTGATAACACGGGACGTTTGAGGAAAAGATCGGCAAATGCCATCGAGGCTCTCGCATTCAGGAGGGTGACGCAAATTCGCTGGCACTGGCAAGTCGCGCTCCAGCTACGGTCATCAGCGCGGCTGACAGTGGCAAAGACCCGAGAAGGAAGCGGAATCGGCTGCTCTAACGGCTAGCTAGTTCCTTGGCAGAGGATTCGATCCTCCACTTCTTCATCACCATTCCTTGGATGAATCTTTGCCCTTTTCATCGCTGATCGCAAGTATGGACACACCTCTTCAGGATAAAGACCCATGTCATTCTGTGCGCAATCGGCCCGAGGTCCGACTCAGAATACGGAAGCGGGCTCACGCATTTCCATTCCGCTTCATCCTCACGCCTCAAGCAACGCCTTGCAGCAAGCGGATCAGTCGGCACTAACGGCTTCCACGCCACTATCGAATGATCCAGCGGCGACGTCGAAAGTACAAACAACTCGACGAGTGACTCAACTCTACAAAGGCAAGCGCGCGATATAGAATGGGTTGCCAAACCTATACCAAGGTTTGTCGGCGCCTTACGCTGGCATGAGCCGCGCGAGACTTGCGACGCGCCCCCGGGGCCAAGATGGACCGGCGCACAAATGGATTCTAGAGATGCCCATGTTGGTCGCCGTGACGTCGGGCGGTTCCGGGTCGATGCGAACCTCGTCAATCTCCGGCGAATATGGGGTCGCCCGCTTGCAGGCGATAACGCTCGGGCACGATGCGACCGGATGGAAGACGGCAAAGGCGGGCGACACGCACAGCGTCGGTCCCGCTTCGAGGCCAACCTGGATCGGTTTCCAGAAATTCGCGCCGAGTGCTGCCAGCTTCCGTACAGCATTGCGTTGGGCTTGATGCCGATATAAGAACGCCACGTTGCAGCGTCACGATTGCGGCCACCGTGATTCGTCACATCGCCTTCTTCACAGCCAACGATCAAGCCGGTATCGACCAGATCGTCGAAGGTCTGTCAGTTCTCACCGCAATCCCGTATGCACGCCGGCTCGGGATTGCGCGCAACCGCAAGAGCGATCAACTCGGCAATGAAGTCGACGTCGTGGTGTACGGTGAGTTCGACAGCGAGATGGATCTCGCTGCGTACAAAACGCACGATTTGTATCAAGAAGCGATCCGGTGCGTCCGGCCACTTCGGAACTGCGGTTTGCCGCTGACTACGAACTGTCAGCAGATGTCTATTTCGCTGGAACGTCGGGGTTGAGCCAAGTTGATCGACGCCCCCGACGAGCTAGTCGCAGCTAAGCATGATGATGAACAGCCTCGAGGCTTTGTACGTGTCGGACGGAAATTGCGCTTGTTCGCGCCAGGACAACGATCAGAGCCGGCTTTACCGCCTGCCGATCATCGGTAACCGATAGCCCTATGCACGTCCGCGAGTTGCAGTGGATCGAGCCTGTCAAGGCGATGCCTGTCATCCCGGTGACGTAGTCAGGCGGCTTCATCCTGCGGCGCGTGTTCTACACCGTGCCTTCAAGATTGATCGGCCATCGCCTGCGCGTGCGCATCTTCGACGACCGGCTCGAATGCTTCCTTGGCGTCACGCCGGTCGTGACGCAGCGGCGCGGTCGGCCTATGTCCGAGAGCCAGGGCGGTCATGTCGTGGATTACCGGCACGTCATCCATGCCCTGCGGCGCAAGCCGATGGCGCTCCTCAATCTCGTTTATCGCGACCAACTCTTCCCGCGTGCAGCTTACAAACGTCTGTTCGAGACCTTGCGGGAGCATGGTGATGACCGGCGCGCCTGCAAGGTGACGGTCGAGCTTCTGGCGCTGGCTCACGAGCGCGCCTGCGAAGCAGAACTCGCCGAGGTGATCGCGATGGATCTGGACGCGATCTTGCCGCGCTGCGCGGCCGCTTCCGACCCGAGGCGGCCTCGATCCCACGTGTCGCCGTGTCGCCGTCCAGCTGGTGCCGCTCGACGTCTACGGTGAACTCGCCTCCGTCAGCGTCATGTTGGGCCGCTCGAACCTGGGAGAGGCAGCATGACCGGTATCGCTACCTCCGTCGATGCCGCCCGTGTCGAGCTGCTTCTCAATGAGCTCCGCCTGCCGGGCGTCAAGGCGATCTGGCCGAAGCTCGCCGCACAGTCGGACAAGGAAGGGTGGCCTGCCGCCCGCTTCCTCGCCGCCCTTGCCGAGCACGAGGCGGCCGATCGCACCCGCCGTCGGATCGAGCGACACATGGTGGAAGCGCGTTTGCCCGCCGGCAAGACGCTCGCCACCTTCGACTTCGAAAGCGTGCCGATGCTATCAAAGGCACAGGCGATGGCGCTCGCCGCTGGCGACGCCTGGTTGAAGGCCGGCGCCAATTTGCTCTTGTTCGGTCCACCCGAGTCCGATTCATACTGCTCACCTCGCTATGCCGTTATAGTTCAAGCTCTCTTTGGCGCAGATCGTCGGACGGCGGCCGCCGGAAGCGTCGCGCCTGCGCGGCCTTCTTGACCTCGGGTTGCTCCAGATCAAGCGCTTTGATCACCCAAGGTGCGCCTTTGCACAGCTGGTGCGCAGGTAAGCTCTGCTCCGCGATCAGACGGTGAACCGTCGATGGGCTGACCTGCAAGGCTGCGGCGGCTTCATCCAGAGTGATTTCTCCTCTCTCCTTGCGTTCGCCCTCTCGGTAGGGCGCGATAGCCTGCTGGTTGCGCAAGTGGCAAACGCGGGCGCGGGTCCAATTGTTACCCCGCCCCGTCGACTTGCCGGCCCGGTTGAGGACTGCCGCGATCGTGTTGTCGGGCATCTGCCGTGCCAGAACACGCACGAGATCGATGGCATCCGCGGACGTCCTCCAGCGGTGTTGACCCGTACGGTTCTTCCTGGTCTTCAGTGCTGTATGATCGCCGCCCTGCCAGTGGATGACAAGCTCGATCGCCTCATCGTGGACGCGCACAACGATCTCGCGGATCACAGTTCGGATGATCCGCTTGCGCGTCGCAGGCGTCGCCCCAGGGCTGTTCCAGGCTCACTCCAAATCGGAGCCAAGCGCGAGTAACCGCTCGCGATCCGCCTCGCTCAGAGTCGTCTCCGGCTTGGCTAAAAACGCCCCGCGCTCATCCTCGAGCGCGCGGACAGCCAGCAGGCGTTCATTCCAACGCCGCTCCAACTCGCCAGCTACCAAGCGATGGTCGGGATCGACGGCCTCATAGTGCCGACGAGCACGAGTGGCCTCATAGCGCGCTTGCTCCAGAGCCAGTTCAAGTTGGCGCAGCTTCTCGGCGTGCTCACGGCCGCGAGCCTCCATGGCAGCCAGCGCAGCCTTGACACCGAGCGGCTGCAAACGTGCGATGACTTCCGCGCTGATTGCGCGATCCACGCGCAGGCCGCCGAATGAGATGCACGGATCTCCGCCATGGTTGATCTGGCTACCGCGGCAATGATAACGCCCAACAGTGCCGTGCGTGCCACTGTAGGCAACGTGAAGTTTGCGACCGCAGTGACCGCAACGAAGGAGCCCTGCAAGAAGGGCCTCGCCGCAGCGGACCGAGCCACGACTCATGAAGCTCTTCCCATTGGCGTTATCGGTGATCAAGCGCTGATTCCTCTCGAACTCCGCCCACGTAATGTAGCCCTCATGGTGATCCTTGATCAAAACTTCCCAGTCGCTGCGCTCCCGCCGGAAGCCCCGCACGATCCTCTTGCGGCCGGCCTCGATCGTCACCCGACTGCCCGAGCGCCCGAAGGCGTAGGCGCCAGCATAGATGGGATTGGTAAGGATGTGATAGATCGTATTGTAGACTGGTAACTTCCACTCGACGTGGCGACCCTCGGGGCCATGGCTGACCGCGGGCAAAGTGATTCGTTCTTGCCGTAACCACAGGTGGACCTGGCGAAGTGTCTGCATCTCAGCAAACCTGGTGAACACGAGTGCGAGCGCCTCCTGAATGCGCCGATCAGGGTCCTTCTCGATCCGATCGTGGGAGACTTTGAGATAACCGATTGCAACGTTGAGGAAGAGCTCCCCCCTGCGGGCCTTCTGCTTCAAGGCTTCAAGCGAGCGCTGCCGAAAGATAGACAGCTCCTTCTCGCTCATTGTGCCCTTCATGCCGAGCAGAAGGCGATCATTGGGGTGGCGCGGATCATAGACGCCGTCCTCATCGGCGATCAGTGTTCCGACGAGCCCGCAGAACTCCAGGAGCGTATGCCAATCCCTGCCGTTGCGGGCCAGCCGAGAGGCCTCAATCGAGACCACAGCGCCAACTCGCCCTTCGCAAATGGCGGCAAGCAGCTTCTCGAACCCGGGACGCGTGGTGCCGCCACCAGAGCGACCGAGATCATCGTCGATCACGACCACCTCGCTCCAGCCCAGCTGCCGCGCACGGTCGGCCAAGCCGTACTGGCGGCGCTGGCTCTCTCGGTTGTTGATAACCTGGTCGGCCGTCGACTGACGAACGTACACGACGGCCTGGCGAGCAAGGTGCTCAGGCGTGATCTTGCTCACCGCTGTCCTCCCGGTTCACGTCGTTTGCGTCGACCGCGCTGTCGGTGAGTGCTTCGGTCAGAAGCTCCTTCAACAGCTCCAACATTTGCTGGTGGGCTTCGATTGGAATGCTGCTGTATTTTGGAGGGCTCCCGAAAAGATCCCCCTGACGACGTGATGCGTCCGCCATGACCGCCTCCTCGCGATTGGGACGATTCCCTGGGAGAGGAGGCTAAGACCGCGTCGGCAAGAACGCGCGCCTCCAGCAGACGATCCACCGGAAGCCGCGGATCAGCCGTCAGTCGGAAGGAAGCGGCGGCGGGGGCCGTCATCCATGCCGGCAGAAGCGTTAACGTCGCATCAGGTTGTCTGATAACAAAATGCGTCTCACTCCCGAGCCGCTTGCGGGCGACAACGACGACTAACGCTCCACATCGCGGATGAAATGGGTAGAGGATCTCAACCTCAGATCCCAGACACCCGGCATTATGACGCTGGCCCGCCTGGCGGCGGCAAGACCCATCTCGGCACGGCGATCGGCCTGGCTCTCGTCGAGAATGGTTGGCGCGTTCTCTTCGCGCGCACCACCGATCTGGTGCAACGGCTGCAGCTCGCGCGGCGCGAGCTGGCGCTGGAGTCCGCGATCGCCAAACTCGATCGCTATGACCTCCTGATCCTCGACGACATCACATATGTGAGCAAGGATCAGCCGGAAACCAGTGTGCTGTTCGAGTTGATCGCCGCCCGCTACGAACGACGCTCGCTGCTGATCACGGCCAATCAGCCATTTGGCGAATGGGGGCGCATCTTCCCGGACCAGGCAATGACGTTGGCTGCCATCGATCGTTTGGTCCACCACGCCATGATCCTCGAGATGAACGTCGAAAGTTACCGTCGAAAAGTTGCCCTCGATCGCAGACGCGGTCCAGGCCGGCCGCCTGTTCACACTACCCCCAACGAACTCGACGGCGGCCAGCGTCAATTATCGCCTGACTCGGCCGCCTCGTCTCATCTTGATTGACGCGCCGCTCCCATCCTGATTGTCGCGTTATAGGTGACGGATCGTCGAGAGACCGGGCTACGACATGGCCTTGGCGAGCGCCTACATCCTGTTCAATGAGGTCGGCGGCGAATTCGCCTTCCCTTACGGGCTCCATTCCTGGAGCCTGCAACGGCGATGCCGTCGAGTTCGGCTGGCAGGGAAACGACGAAATGGAGCCAGCCGAGGGCGACGGCTGGGCCGAACTGCAGGAGGACGGCTCTCTCGAAGGGGAGATCTGCCTCCTCAACGGCGACAACATTCCATTCATCGCGCGCCGTTCAAAGACTTCTTCAACAACCTGCTAAATCCCAGCCGCCGGGAACTACAGATTACGACGACGGCAGGGTGCAACGTCCGATGTTCCTATTGTCCGAGGATAAGTTCGCAGAACGCCAACGCCCCGTGTCCCAAGCGAAGCACCTTGGTCTTCAGGATCTCAAGCGATGTCTGGCACGCCTACCAGCGGCTATCGATATCGGCTTTGCGGGTTACTCGGAGCCTTGGCTCCATCCGGAGTGCACGACGATGGTTGAGTATGCTTACAAACGCGGCCATGGCATCCGCATTTTCACGACCCTTGTCGGAATGAATAGGAGTGACATTCGACGCTTGCAAATGCTGCAGTTCAAGAGCTTCGTCGTGCACGTCCTCGATGACGGCACTTACATGAACAGCCGCCTTGTCGGAAAGACCTATCTCAATGTCCTGCGGAGACTGGTCGAGGCGAACATTCCCTCAATTCGATACATCGTTCTTGGCAAAGTCCATCCCAAACTCGCCGACATCATTCCCGCCAAACAGTTAACCCGCTTACGGCCGCTGACGAGCAGGCGAGGACGTACTGATCCGAGTATCATCAAACCACGGCGGCCTCTCGTCGGCACTCCAACTTGCATTGGCGAACGGCAAAATCGAAATGTCCTCCTCCCGAACGGCGACATTAGTCTGTGCGGCATGGATTTTGAGCGGCATCATGTCCTGGGCAATTTTCTGCGAGACGAATCCGAGGATCTCTTCGAAACACCGATATTTCGCGAAATCATCGATCGCATGAACGGAATGGACGGCTTTCTGCTTTGCAGGAGATGTGAATATGCCAAGCCGCAATCGTCGGGAGGCATGACCGGTGCCGGTCACGCCTTTTGAGGAGCAGGCCAGCAAATGCCAACGCCATGAGTTGTAAGCGACGAAATGACAGGAGCGAAGCGTCGCCTTTCGCGCCCGAATTATTGAGGTCTGCTGAACACCGGCGCCCCCCCGTTACGATGGCTTGGGCGAACTGACGCAAATTCGTGCAACTCGGCCAGAGGGGAGCAAAAGACGGCCAGAACTGATTCTGGCCGTCGGCACGGAGCTATCGTGTCAGGATACGAAGAACCTCCGTAGAATAAGGTAGCCACGCCGCTTCCCCGCCGCGGCGCAGTCGCCGCTTCGATCACCAGATGAACTTCGCGCCATCAGGCAGTTCGCAGACAAACTCGCCCTGGTTCACGAGTTCGGTCGTCCCGATGATAGGCGAGGCCCGCGCCGTGAGTTTACCTTCGCGGCTGAGGCTATGACGAATGTATTCGGTCACGGCATGCCCGGAGCTGTCCACGGTTTGGTCCGCATTGGCGAAGCTGATGCCGTTCCGGGTGGTCACCCTGAAGGCATTGATGACCAAACCGGCCTGCGTCGCCGACCCGGCCTTTCCACCCTCGGCGGCGGTACAGCGGCTCATATCCAGTATAAGCTTCACACTCTCGCCCGTCTGCAAGGCGGCACCTCGACGTATTTCGGCGAGGGCTCATCGGCCCGGGCCATCGCGCTCACGCAGGCGATCGAAAGCAAGGACAGTGGGATCGACAGGCCTTTGCCAATAAACTTCATAGGTTTTTCCTCGGTGAGAACCACAGATCGCAGAAGCGCAACGTTGCAGGATCTCGTGCTCGCAAGGCCGTTTGGCGAGTTCGAGCATCACGCGCGGTTGCGCTTTGCGACAAACCAACCTGTAGTAAACAGGCGTAAGTGGTTGTGGCGGCTATTCCGACGTCACAACCTCGTAGGTCAGGTTTGCTGAAGTCGCTTCTCCTCGGGCGACATCGCCGGACCGACTTCATCAAAGACGCGGCCACTTGGAAATCACGAGCGGCAAAGCTCCTCCGACGGAGGTCGACATGATTGAGCGGATGAGCTTTTACATGTGTGTAAGCGCGCGGTTTCCGGTCAACAGTTCGACCAGGGCGCAACTTGCCAGGTTGTCTACGGTGATACCTGCATGGCTCTCTGCCACCTAAACAATACGTCCACAATGACGACGACGACAAGCGCCCAACGCAGCGGCGTGAATAAGCCTTGCCCAGTCAGGGCGTCTGATCTCGGCCTTAACAAACAGGAATGCCAGACGGCGAAAAACAGCGCCGACTTTGCTCCACCGCTTTGCGCGGCTTCCGTTCGGCTGGCCGCTCGCCTTACTGGACTGAATTCATCCATCCGGCAACCCTCAGCGGATATCGCTTATTTCCCCGTCCGTCAGCTTCCTGAATGCTACATCTACGAAAATGTACACGAACGAGCAGTACTTGAAAGGCATCCAATAAATATTGATCCGCGGAATGCTGCAGAAACTCCGGTTGGCGTTCACGATGTCCTCCCGCAGCCGCACCGGGTGCCCCGGCAGCTCGATGAGTCGAACGCACAGACCAGCTCAAGGGCAGAACCGTCCGCTGATCAAGCAAGCTTCGAGCAGCATCTGGAGCCCTGCATCCGACTCCCCCAACGTCGGATTCAGTTCCTACCGCAACAAATTCCGCAACTTCCACGTCCTCGACTGGGCCGAACGAGGCCCGGCAAACCGTTCGCTATCCAGCCGCATCATTTGTGGGCGCGCGCGCTCAGCTTGCCGCAACGCTGACAGGCGCCCCCCTTGATGCGCTCAGAAATGAGATCGAATTGGCTGTGCAGCAATTGGCACGGTGGTCGCCATCGACCGCCGCTTTCGACGGCGGTGTCGATCGGGAGCGCGTTTTCGATGACGTGGTAGGATCGTCATATGTCACGCTGCGGCGCTTCCAGCACCAGGACAGCGATTGCAGGCCGCGCGTGGAAGACAACACGAGCGCAATATCGCATGTGCGCAACACGGCGCGGGATCATTCTTCCATGGGAGATCCTCTGGAGCGATATCCCATGGACCGGGCGCGCCAAGCCGGATGGCATATGCGCGGTCGAACAGCATTCCCCTTCGTGTCGCTGGTTGAGGATCCATCCAAACTCGTCGATTCGCGCGATCACTGGGCACGAGCGATCGCCCAAAGTACGAACGCGCTGCACACCTACACCGTACCGAGGTCCGCGGTCCGGACGCCCGACGACGTGCTGAGCAGCATTGGGCTCGGAATGAATGTTGAGGATCAGCACAACATCGATGCGGATGTGCACTTCATGTGCGCGCTGGGCAGAACGCCAACCCCAGAGACCGAGCGCCTTTTTCCGGGCGGCAATCTCGACGACTACCGTACCCGGCGACCCAAATCCGTACAAGCGCGATGGCAATGATTAGACGGCCTCCTGCGCGCCCTTTGGCGGTAAGTGCCTTCATGCTGAAACGCTAGGCACGTCCCCCAAGGAAGAAACGGAGGATGTGCCATGAGCGCAGGCTTTACAAACAACGTATCGAGCAGCCTCCGCATGCGGCCTTCGAGCGGGCCCTGCGAACGGGTCAGGCATCTGGAGCCGCCCGAATGGCTCTTTAACGCGTTCTTGGCGCGGCGCCCCAAGCGCATCTGGCATCCCCGCATCGATCCGATGGCTAGCGGTCACATTCGTCATCGAGCCCGGTGACGTGAAGCGCTGAAAGCCCGGCTTCTGTTCACGGCCGTCTCAGCCTGATTCTGGACGCGCGTTCGATCAAGGGACGGTCAGACCGATCGCACCACCAAGCGCAGTAAAGCGGCATCAACCGCGCATGCGGTGCATCGCGACAGAGTCCATTCGTCTTCTGAATGCGTTCCATCGAAACAATCGATTTTGCCGATCTTACGCGAAGACCCCATAGTCGGCGGAGCAATCTTGGGAGGCCGCATTCTACAACGTAGTGTGACAATCTTTCTCAGTCCCCTGCCGGTCAACTCGACTTGGGCAATCGCGCGTTTGCACCCAGGATGTAAATGACGCGGCAGGTCCAAGCATCCCACGACTAGCCATAGTTTGTCTGGCTGATTGCCACATCTGAGGCGATCAGCCAGCCGCCCGGTCAGACGCTGTGGACAGCGGTGACGCGTAGTGAGAACGACTGCCTCATAACACACTGCCATCGGCTACGGCTCACGCTGGACATCATAAGGTAATGCATACGACCTTGAAGAAGGTGAAAGCGACCATGATTCGCATGTAGATGGCCGCGTCTGTGTCGACGCCGCTCCAGGGCGCCCGCACATTTGACGGGACTCCGCTAAACCAAACGTTAAAGACACTTGAATCGCACCGTACGTGAGATTGTAGGATTTCCGACAGCCTCACCACAAAGAACCCCACTCGGGCGAACACTTCCTGATAGGTAGCAAGAATTGCGAACATCTTTAAAGCTTAATGCAGCCCCACTCCGCCCCGTCACGCGGGTCGACCACTCCTTTCGAAGGCGACTTTTCAACGCCGCCTACCTGCAGGACGGACGAATCAGCACAGCCTTAGCCGGAGCCGACTGTAGCAGGCGCGTAGAATGCGGCCCCCGCTTATCTCGCTCCGTGCCGACACAAAGGCACTTTAAGGTCGGGCATCGGTCATTCAGCCGTCGTTCATCCCAAGCGATGAGAGACAGCTGGCGTAACGACTTCAATCCGATGATGCCTCGTTGCGCGTGCCGCGCCTTTTCGGCCTCGTGCACTGCTGTCGAGGGGATGCCGCGTCCGGGACATCGGACGCGATTCAAAGTCGGGATCGCTGGCGTCTGCATGTCTATCACCGGCTACCGAACGGCTCTGTCGCTAGCCGGTAGGAGCATCGATAGCATCGTTACGCGCCGCGGCTTCTGAAGCATCGGTCGGTTGCGGGGCGTAAACTTCTTCAAGCGGAAAAGCGTGCTTTGTCATGACCTGGCGACGCCATAGGCGCAAGCATAGCAGTGCCGACCGCAGGACTTGAGCAAGGTGGCGGAGTTTCCAAATGTCGATTTTGCTAGACGGTTCAGATCCAGCTGTCTCCTGCGCTTGCGTATCGATCGCGCCGTCTGGCGCTAACGATATCGAACGAGGCGGCCCAGCGCGTGCACGCCTGGCCGCGATCAGCGCACCTAGGCATCCGCCTGCTGCTTCTATTTTGGGCCTCGTGAATGATTTTGGAGATCTTCCCAGTCCACGGCAGACCGCCGCTTTTTTGTGTTCGGTGACAAGTGAATGGCTCGACTTGCTCGCGCGCCGCCACGATCTGCTTCGTCGCTTTCGGGCTTTTTCAAAGTGCGCCTCTGTGAGTTTGGCCGACGCTCTTGGTCACCCGTAACGTACGCAGGTCTCGGCGTGGATGAACGAGAGGCGATGACATGCGAATTCTCTTGGTTGATCATCACGCGGACTTTGCCCGCGCTGTGAAGGAAGCGCTCCTCGGTTGCGGGTTCGCGGTTGACGTGACACGCACCCTGGATGAAGCGGCGGCAGCGCTGGATTGCGCCAGCTACCACATTCTCTTGCTCGAATCGGCTTTACCGGATGGAGACGGCTTGAACTGGCTGAAGCAATTGCGGCGCGACGGATGTTCAATGCCTACGATGATGATGAGCAACTTGAACGATCTCGCCCGGCGGATCGCGATCTTTAATGCGGGTGCGGATGATTTCCTGGCCAAGCCCGTCTCAATCGACGAACTCATCGCTCGCATGCGCGCTATACTGCGACGGTCAACGCAGATGACGGCGCCGGTCGTGACATTCGGCAACCTGCATTTCGACCCGATCGGAAGACAAGTCTCCGTCAGCGGCCGAGTACTGAGGATTGCGCGCCGGGAAGTGTGCATTCTTGAGCATCTGCTGAGCCGCGCCGGCCGCACCGTGCCTCGGTCGTCACTGGAGGATAGCCTGTATGCCTTCGACGACGAGGTCTCCACCAACGCGCTGGAAGTTGGGATCTATCGCTTGCGCGCGCATTTGAGCCAGGCGGGTGCAACCTTAAGAATCAAGACCGCGCGCGGCGTTGGTTACACCCTTGAGCTCGTTAGTGCGGCATCGGCCGCCTAATCGATCGAACTTGAAAGCACAATCCCTTGAAGGTCATTAACAATGCTGCCGGCGCTGACAAGTCGCCGATGGTTTCCACGGCGCCGCTCTTTGCCGGTCTGCCGCTTCTCTGCTACGCCCTCTGCGCGCTCGCAGTGCTATTTCCATTTGCTGCCGCGGCTCAGACAAAGCGGGACGGCAAAGGAGAACCACCGCGAGCTGCGCCTGGCAGCGCGACCGGCACCCTCAACCTGTCCTCCTCACAGGGCAAGACAGTTCATCTGACCGCTCCTGCGGCCAGCATCTTTGTTGCAGATCCGGCGATCGCCGATTATCAGGCCCCCTCAAACACGACGATCTTCGTGTTTGGTAAAAAGCCTGGGCGGACCAGCCTGTTTGCCTTGAACGACGCCGGCGAGGCCCTCGCCGAGATGCGTGTTGTGGTCACGCAGCCGATTGAGGATCTGCGTGCCACGCTGAGAGCCGAGGTCGGCGACTATCCGATTCAGGTCAGCTATACCCCGCGCGGAGCGATCCTTGGCGGGACCGCGCCCAATGCAGACGTCGTCGAGACCGCCAAGAAGGTGACCGAGCAGTTTCTCGGTGCGGGTGCGCTGGTCGTTAACAAGATCCAGGTCGCCGGCTCTTTGCAGGTGAATCTCAGCGTCCGCGTGGCGGAAGTCTCCCGCAGCGCCGTCAAGGATCTCAATATCAACCTCTCCGCCTCGGGCCAAAATGGCGCCTTCATTGTCACCGGAAAAAGTGCAGGTTCCGGCGCTGCGGGCGGCGGCGGCACGGTCGGTATCGGATTTAGCGCCGGCAGTATCAACCTGAGCGCTGTTCTCGACGCGCTCGCCAGCGAGCACCTCGCTTCAATCCTGGCTGAGCCCAACTTGACGGCGATGTCCGGGGAAGCTGCGAGCTTCCTGGCCGGCGGCGAATTTCCCATTCCGGTCATGCAGGATAACCGGCAGGTTTCGGTCCAATTCCGCCAGTTCGGCGTGAGCCTGGAGTTTGTCCCCACGGTCCTCAGCAACAACCAGATCAACGTACGCGTGAAGCCCGAAGTCAGTGAATTGTCCACAGAAGGTGAAGTCAAAATCAATGGCATGGCCGTGCCCGCCCTCTCGACGCGGCGTGCTAGCACCGTTGTCGAGCTCGCCAGCGGTCAGAGCTTTGCAATCGGGGGGCTCATCCGGCGCAACTTCAACACTGACATCGGCGAGTTTCCTTGGCTCGGCGACGTGCCGATTCTTGGCGCGCTTTTTCGCTCCTCATCGTTTCAAAAGCGCGAAACCGAGCTCGTCATTGTCGTCACACCCTACATCGTTCGGCCGGGATCGAACCCGACTCGGATGAGTGCGCCGAACGATCGCATCGCGCCGCCCTCAGATGCGGGCCGCGTTCTGACGAACACGCTGGCACGGCCGTCCCGAGATCGCGATGGGCACCGCACGAGCGCACCAGGGTTGACTGGCAGTGCCGGCTTTATCATCGAGTGAGGATCGTCAAATGCCCCTACGACATTTGTGCCATTTGATCGCTGTTGCGGCAGCATTAGGCGGATGCGCAAACAATGCTTCGACCCATTCTGGATCGGCTCAACAAGCGATTGAGGTGGAGCAGAAGAACAGCGTGTTGGTCCTGCAGAGCCTTCGCGGCTCCGAAAGGCGCCGGCTGCACAGTTTCATTGCAGCTGCGAGTGGCGGCCGGCGGGATGCACTTCATATCGAGGTCACCGGCTCGCCCCGTCTCATCGCCCAGGTGACGCACGAAGCCCGTGCCATGGGCGTTGCCCCTTACAACATCCGCCTGTCGGCCTCCCCGCTCGATCTGCCTGCCCGTTTCGGGGTGAGGATCGAGGCAATCACCTATCAAGTCCATCCTCCTGTCTGTCCGTCGCTTTCCATCGTCGGGCCTGCAGTTGACGATAATTCGTTTGACCCGACGCTCGGCTGCTCGACCAGAAGCAATCTGGCAGCCATGGTCAACGATCCGCTCGACTTGCTGGACAATCGATCGGTTATGCCAAGCAATGGCGATCGTGCCGCCGGTCCCGTTGCGAACTACGGGACATTTACCGCGCGCAACAAGAGCAATGGCGACGATGGAGCCAACAGGGCAGCGCCGGAAGCCCCAGCGGGCGGAACGAGGGACATACAGCCGCCTCGATGACGGCCTTTCGCAATCGCAGCCCCCGGTCAAAACGATCTAGACCAGTCCGGCAGCGTAAAGCGCTTTTGCGACCGGCTCGAAATACTCTGTAGGAACCGGATTGCCCAGCCTTGCTTTGCCGAGGAGCTGGTGCGCCAGGATGTCGTCATCTACAATACGGAGGCAGAGCGCGCGCGCCTCATGAAGCAGCTGTGACGCAGCGTCGCCTTCGCCACGGCAGACCAGGATCGGCACGCCGGTTTCGCCGCGAACATAGCGCAACCCAATCAAGGTTGCCGCTCCCCTCAATATCAAAGTGGCGCGATGGACGCCGAGCGGAGCCTCGTTCGCCGCCTCCTGCCGCAGACGGCGGTGCTCACGCTTTATCTGCGGATTGCCTTGCTGTTCCTTGTTCTCGCGCTTGGCCTCGGTTTCCGTCATGCGCATGTCCTGCAGAAACAACCAGCGCTGGATCAGAAGGTCGGCCAATCCGCCGACCAGAAAAGCCGCAGCGGCAATTCCGGTTAGCAGTTTGACCTCGGTGAAGACGAAGCCAAGACAGCCCATGCCGCAGACCGGCAGGTACACCAGCGTCTTCCAGCTTGCCATCACGGTGAGGAACAAACTCGTCCCGAGGACCACCACCTTGACCAGCGTCTTGCCAAGTTCGATCAACGAACGTTTCGATGCGATCCGCTTCAGGCCCTTGACGGGATCCAATTTCTCCAGCTTCGGCTTGAGCGGCTCCGAGGCAAACATAAAGCCGCCATTGGCCAGGATATTCGCCAACAGGGCCGCTGCCACGGCACAGGCGAGCAATGGCGCGACGGCTGCCAGCGAAAGCTCCAGCAAGCCACTGAGCGCTTGCGGGACCGCGCTCGTGAACGGCTGCTCCTGCACTTTGTCGATCAGCCGGACCGTTTCGTGCCACTTGTCTTCGATCGGCCCGGCTCTCCACCACAGACAGCCGAAACCGGCGCATGCGCTGACACCGCTCACCAAATCGGAGCTGCGCGCGCTCTGCCCCTTCTTGCGCGCATCGCGCAGCTTCTTGGGAGTTGGAGGTAGCTTTTTCTCCTCGCTCGAGCCGCTCATTTCAAGAGCTTCTTCAGATATTCCAGCACGTTGTCCGACGTGAGGATCTCAGCTCCCGCGTATTCAAGAAGATAGACGGTGTAGCTGACCATGATGAGACCGAAGGCGACATTCTTGATCGTCGGAGAGAGATCGTTCAACTTGAGCTGCGATGCAAAGCGCCCCAGCATCATGACCGATATATCGATCAGCAGCAGCAGGACCAGCACCGGCCCGGCGACCAGAAGCGTCGTCAGCATAATGTGATCGAGTAGGCTCAGACATTGCATTGCCCCTTGCGCCGTCACCGCGGGCAGAAGCTGATACACGGGCCAGATCCGGTAGCTGCCATAAAGGCTTCTCACCATGGTCTGCAGGCCGCCCACCAGAACGAAAATCGTGACCGCCGTGATGCCGAGAAAAAGCCCGGTTCCCGACGCTTGGCTATGCGTTGCGGGATCCTCCGCCGCCACCTGGCTCGAAATTCCCCGTTGAGTATCGATGATGTCGCCGACCGCCTGGATACTCCATAATGGGATACTGAGCAGGATTCCGAGCAGAAGGCCGACGAACACCTCTTTCAGACCGAGCATGGTGACGCTGACCAGTCGCGTGTTTGGATCCAGCGCCTCCAAGCCGAGCTTGATCTGCGCCAGACACGGCAGTCCGATCGCAATCGTCATGCTTCCTCGAACCAAGCCACTTATACGTGGCCTCGTAAAGACGGGAAGGACCAGCATGATTCCCAAGGCACGGGCCGCGCTAAGACCCGTTGCGGCGACAAGTTCGATCGCGCCCTGGACCAGAGCTTGCGCATCTGTGGGGGACAGTCCAGCCATCCAGGCTCTGCTAGTATCTGCCGGTGAGTGCGGGAAAGTCGCTGAAGATGCGCTCGGCCTGCTCGATGAGGGGAGCGCTGAGCACCGGAGAAAACCCAGCGAGGACGGCGACGACGACCAGAAGCTTCACCGTCAGGGGCAAGGTTTGATCCTGGAGCTGCGTCGCCGCCTGGATGAGGCCGATAATCAATCCGGAGACCAAGGCTGCGAGGAGCGGTGGCAGAACCCAGATCATGAACAGGACGAGCGATTCGCTCAGATGCGTAAGGATACCGGCTTCATTCATTGTCCGCCTCCCGGCGTTGTGTAGCTCAATACCAGCCCGTGCATGAGACGTGACCAGCCATCGATGGTGACGAACAGAAAGAGCTTGAAGGGAACAGATATCACCGTCGGGGACACCATCGACATGCCCATGGCCATCAGAATCGTCGTGACGATCAGGTCGATGGTAATAAAGGGAAGATAAAGAAGAAACCCGATCTCGAAACCACGCTTGAGTTCGGAGATCAGGAAGGACGGAACCAGAATCACAAAATCATCGGCCGTAGCGCTGCCGCGCATCTCTTCCGACCAGACATGTTCAGTCGAGGACAAGAAAAACCGGCGCTGCTCTTCATTGGTGAATTTCTTCAGATGGGCGCGCAGCGGCTCCTGTCCTTCCTTGGCGGCGGTCATCCAGTCATCGAAGGTTTGGTAGCGAAGTTGGGGATCAGTCAATCGGTTGTAGGTCTGCTCAAAGACCGGAGCGCTGATGAAGACGGTCAGAATCAGTGCCGCGCCGTACAGGACAATGTTCGGCGGTATCGATTGGGTCCCGAGCGCATTGCGAACCAGGAAGAGAACAACGGAGACCTTTATGAAGGCGGTGGTTGTGACGACGGCGAACGCGAGCAGGCCGAGGCCGACTGTCACCGCCAGAAGCGCGAGGATGCTGGGTTGAATCTCAGTCATTGACCGCCAACCTGCCGCGTAACCTGACGGCAAGTTTCTCGCCAATCCGCACGAGGTCGCCGCGTCCAATGCGTTGGCCGTTGGCAAGGATATCGACCGGACCATCAAGCGGCCGGCCAAGTTCGAACACATGACCTTCGTTGATAGTTCGCAAGGTTCCCAGCGGCAGCGGCCAGCGGCCGCATTCAAATACAAGTGTGATCTCAAGGCTGTCGATGTCGGCTTCAGAGGGAAGCTGCTGCGCTTCTGGTTGTGTCGTCATATGTCCACTCTTCAGGGGGTGGGATTGCAAGCGGAATGGCCCCCGCAGGACCAGCCTGTCGTGGGCAATCTCGGCAGGAGCCCATAATTGGTCAGCGGCAAGGATGATCTGGCCGCAAGCGAGGGGAATTGCGTCCGGCAGCAGCGCGTCACCTTGCTGTGCTTGACGAACAAGCCCAATCGTGACGCGGAGCGAGCCAATCTGGCCTGCAACGATGACAGGCAGCTCAGAACGAAGCTTGGGCCGCTGTCGCGGCAATCGGCCAAGCAGTTCGCCGAGGGCGCTGAACGCAGGTGGAACGGGACCGTCGAGAGACGGGAATAGAAGCAGGCGAGCCTTCGCTGTAAGCGGACCATAGGAGACGTCGAACTCAATATATGGACCCGACATCACTGCTTTATGGGTGCGGATAAGCTGCAACGGCCGTCGGATCAATCTCTCCAGTGGAGCGAGCAATTGTTCAAGCGCGAGTTCAAGGATCAGCGAACGACTTGGCTCGGAAGGTAAGGTTAAACCACTCTGCACGTTCGCAATCAACGCTTCCACAAGCGAACCAGGCAAGGACAAGACGACCGTTTCGCCGCCGGCGTCAAAGACGCAGTCAAGCATCGATGCCGCAGCCGGCTCGGCCTGCCAGACCAGCCGGTTATGATCCAGCGACAGCGGTTTATCTCCTAGATGGCTTTGCAGAGCGACGCGGAACGCTGCGATTTCATTGAGCCATGAGACCACAGCATGAGAGAGGATCAGCGCTGGTCTGAACGGTGCGGGTTCCCCCGACGATCGCGACGCAACCCTCCCTTCCACATCAGGGCGTCCTGGCGTTGGAGAAGTGGCCATCAGGTCGGCTCGCCTCCCACTTGGCGATCTGATCCCCTCCGGTACCGAAGCACGACCTCATCATCGGCTTCAATTTCGGCCGCAGCTTCGCAATGCGCGTCGGTCATGCGCTGAACGTCGCGCTCGATCTCTTGCCATTTTTGGCTCGCCGTTGAACGTTTGGCCCAGAGGGTCCGCGCCTCAAGAACGGCAGCCTCGGCCTGGTCTTGAGCGGAACGTGCCTCATCAAACGCCCGTTGCGTCGCTGCGATCTCCTCTGTGAGCCGCCCAATGATGAGATGGTGGCGCCGCTCGAGGTCGGCGACCGATATCGCATCGGCCGACAACATTTCCCGATAAAGCTCGGCTTCAACCCTTGCGCGGCGTCGTTCGGCATTTGCAAGATGCGTGGAAGCCTGTTCGACGGCATCAACCGCGATGTGGCGCCTGGTTTCCATGTTGGACAGTTCACGAAGGGCGCTTCGCTCCCTCATGTCCTTGACGAGCCGCAGTTTAGACGCATGAACGCCATTCAGGCGGTCAGACGTGACATCCATGCCACCGTCTCCTCAAAACTGCATGCCTGGTCCTGACCCTGGCGCAAAAATGCCCGCAACTCATCAATCGAGGCGATCGCCCGGTCCGTCAACGGATCGGAGCCTTGCTTGTATTCGCCGACCTTGATCAAAAACTCCGCCTCGGCGTAACGCGAGAGCAGATCACGGAAGAAGGATGCCGACTTGCGATGCGGCACAGACACGATTGCGTCCATGACGCGGCTTCGGCTCGACAACACGTCGATGGCCGGAAACTGCTCTCGCGAGGCAAGCGCGCGTGAGAGAATGATATGGCCGTCAAGAATGCCGCGCGATTCTTCGGCGATGGGATCGCCCGTGCCGTCACCTTCGACGAGCACGGTGTAGAAAGCCGTGATTGAACCGTGCTCGCCCATGCCAGCACGCTCCAATAGGCCTGGCAACAGCGCGAAAACCGAGGGCGGAAATCCGCGTCGAGTCGGAGGCTCTCCTGCGGCAAGGCCGATTTCACGCATGGCGCGGCTAAAGCGCGTCAATGAATCCATCATCAGAACGACGCGCAATCCTTGATCACGAAAATATTCGGCCAGCGCGGTTGCCATATGGGCGCATTGCGCCCGCTCCATGGCCGAACTGTCGGAGGTTT
Source organism: Bradyrhizobium sp. USDA 3240 (assembly GCF_054063295.1). NCBI lineage: Bacteria > Pseudomonadati > Pseudomonadota > Alphaproteobacteria > Hyphomicrobiales > Nitrobacteraceae > Bradyrhizobium > Bradyrhizobium sp. USDA 3240. The sequence continues at coordinate 5,745,450 of NZ_JBSSGD010000002.1, read as the reverse complement.
CAACGACGACGACCGAACGGTGCATGGCCTCGCAAAGATGGCGCTCGATGAATTCACGCACCTCCCGGCCACGTTCGCCGATCAGCGCGACGATGGTGACATCGGCGGCCGCGCCTTTGACGATCTGCGACATCAGCGTCGACTTGCCGCAACCAGCGTCACCATAGATTCCGATCCGCTGGCCTTCTCCACATGTCAGAAGCCCGTCCAGGACGCGAACGCCAAGCGGAAAAGGCTGTTCGATGCCGCGTCGCTTCATGGGGTTGGGCGCCCTGCCGCGCAGCGGACGAACTTCGCCAGTCTTTATCGGGCCCCCGCCATCGAGTGGACGGCCGAAGCTGTCGATTACGCGGCCGAGCAAATTGGGACCGACTGGCACTTCCTGCATTCGCCCGGTCGTGACCACTTCTGCACGGCTGGACAATCCGACCATGTCGCCGATCGGGGTGAGTAACACCCCGTCCGGCAATAGACCGATCACCTCGGCCTCTAGTGACCACCCGCTGCGAGGATCTTGCAGGAGGCACAGTTCCCCAACACGGGCCTCCGGCAGAACGGCGTGGAGCAGCGTGCCTATTGCCCGCGTGACCCGACCACGAACGGCGCGGGTGTCGATATGCTTTGCGGAAGATCTTAAGGACGAGAGCGCGGCGTGAACATTCCCTTCCCCTGCCGCAGCCTCATGGGCTGGTCGTTGCATGGTCACGGCTCGCTCTCCTGCGAGGACAAACCAAGGCCAAGACGAAGCGCGCGGACCTGCGCGGCAAGTCCAAGGTCGACATTGCCAAACTCGCTCCACAAAACGCACTGGTCCGCCGTCAGCGCAGGATCCGGCTCAATCCTGACCTTAGGTCGGTCGTCAAGTCCATCGTAGGCCGCGAACTCACTGGCCAGCAGATCGGCTTTCAGGGGCGATACGTGAAGGCACACTTCCGTGTTCTTATACTTTTGCTCGATGGCGTGACGAACGGCCCGCACCAGCATCTCGCTCGGCTCAAAGGCACCCAGCAAATTGCTCACGATCTCAATGACCAACTGCGGCAATTCCTGATCCAGAGCGGCCTTTCGCTGCGCCAGTTCGCAAACAGCCTGCGCGATCAGCCGTGTCATTTCCTCCGCTCCCGTCTTTTTGCCCTCGGCATGGCCGCGCATCCGTTCCAGCTCAAAAGCTTTGCGTCCCCAGCTACGAACGCGCTGCAGATGTCGCTCGGCAGCGGCGAGCGCTTGCACGGCATCGTGCCAAACCTTGAGTTCGGCTGCCCGTATCAGGGGCCCGAGCGGGCGAATCCGCGGCGCCACCGGCAATGCTGGGACATCGGCGGTCATCCCCTGGCAACCTCCGTCCTCAAATGAGCCATGACCAAGGAAAGCAGCGGGCCTGCGGCACCACGGTAGTCGGCGGCCGGATTGTCCGCGGCGGTCCCAACGGGCAAGCGTAGAAGCACGCGGATACGCTCAAGCGCTGGAGCCTCGTCGAGCCAGGTGCCGAGACAGACGTGCCCATCGTGTTCAATCTGTCGCGATAGTTGCTCCGGGTCGGCAATGGGCGTCGTTGCGACCGCGCTTGATAAATGCCGGATCCCAAAAGCATGCGCTTCGGCACCGATCAGTTCGACCAAAATTGATAGATCGTGCCTTGAAACCAGCTTCAGGACCGAGCGCGCATGCCAGATACTACCTGCGAGCAGGGCAGCTCGACGCGGATCATGCCCGAGCAGCAGGTCTTCGTTCCAGTTGGCTCCGCTCACCTCGACTTCGCTGCCAAGCAGCAGCCCGGCCAGTTTTGGCTGCAGTCTGGAACTCTGCTGTAGCCGCAGCAACGTGGGAGGCGACAGCAGCGGATCAAGGCGCGCAGCAAAGTGGCTCGGATGAATGGAGGCAACAAGCTCGTGCAGCCGATCGGAAGCCAACATGGACGAACGATTGGATTCGGTGAATGACATCGATGCCGACATAAGCGTCCTGACTACGTCGCATCAGAAGTGGTCTTCTTGTCAGCAGCCCGGACGGCCGGCACGCTCGAACCTCCGCCAAACATGGTCAGCTTACGCGACGATTGCCCGAATTGACGAATACGCGCGCCCAACAACACGTAAGAGGCGATGCCGAATGCGGCGCCGGCACCGCCCACCCCGAGCGCAAGCAACGGCGTTGAAGCAAATTTTGCTGGTTGAGGGGAACTGGCTGCCCGTGACGACTCAAGCGGCGCCCGCTCAACCGGCACAAAGACGACCGCCACCTTGTCGTAGGAGAGCCCCTCGATGCTGTTGGCGACCAACATCTTGATCTGCGGTAAGAGCGCCGAGAGCTTCGCGTTAGAGCCATGTCGAATGAAGACCGACGCCGAGGATGGGGTCGCATCCTGCCGCAACAGATCGTTCTTCGGCAGAACGACATGAACACGCGCTGAAAGGACACCATCGATGTTACTGATCGTGCGGGATAATTCTTCGCTTAGCGCATAGATGTAACGAGCGCGCTCCTCGATCGGTGAGGCAACCAGTCCCGCCCCCTTGAACACCTCGCCAAGATTCTTAAAGGATTGGCGAGGCAACCCCTCGACATTCAGCAAGTCAATCGAATACGCAAGCTGCTTTTCCTCGACCTGGATTGCGCTGGTTCCATCCTTGGCGACAACACGGACCGCATCGACACCCTTACCAAGAAGAAGCGCGAGCATCTCATTAGCCTCACGCTCCTGAATCTTGGTATAGAGATCGGTCTTACAGCCAATCAAAGCAAGAAGGAGCGGCAGGGCAAGACAAATGCGAAGCCGCCGCCACGATCGATGGCCGCCACCGCCACGCCTCTGGACCACGTCAGTCATCATCCTCGCTCAGCCGGCCGATAGCAGCTTGTTCAGCGACGAACTGACGGCGCTGGTGCTCTTGGAGACAAGTGAAACCTGAACGACGTCTCTGTAGACATCGCGCAGACCAACCATCATCGAATCGAAATCCGAACCTATCGGCTTAACCGCCGCATGTGCGCCGACATCATCCACCTGCACAAGCAGCTGCGCAGCCGACCCCCCTTGCACGCCACTCGGAGCAGGCGTGCCGCTGACTGCGGGAGAAACGGCACAACTCCGGTACATAGTGGAAAGCGCATGAAGGACGCGATCGCCCGGCGGACTTGCGAGCGCACTCGCACGCTGAACCTCTGATACCGGCGGAGCGACTGCCGCCCTAGCTGAGACTGACGAGGCAACGACCTCATTGGAAGACGCTTGCGCAAGGGACTGCTCAAAGTGGGCCTGCTCGCCAGTGGCGGCCGGCGAGCAGGCACTGGAAACACAGTCAGCTGAATGGGGAGAGATCGGCGTCGCGCCTACCATCATAATATAAGGAGTCATTGTGCTCGTGTGATGAGATCAGGCATGGTTGAACGACGAACGGATCATGAGCGTAGATTGGCGAGCTGACGAAAACCTGACGAAGATGCCGCTGGTTACGTCATCTAAAGATCACGTTTGGCCTTCACGTTGGAATGAAATTCTAGGTTTTTTTTCAGGCGGAAGGCCTTCGGGAATGCTCATCCGATCCACAACGGTTAACATTTTGAGGAGAGTTCTCCATGTCGGAGTTTTTGTCTATCTGGGATCGGTAAGCGCGCTCGGCGCATCCCTCTCACTGCCGTCGGCTCCTTACAGCTACACGGTTCTGGATCAGGACCTTTCCGCCGCGCTGCAGGAGTTCGGCAACAATCACAATATCAGGGTCAATGTCAGCGCCGAGGTAAAGGGCCGGATTCGTGGGCGAATGCCGGACCAGCCACCGCGAGAGTTCCTCGAGCGCTTGACCAATCTGTACAATCTTCAATGGTATTACGACGGTCTCGTGCTTTACATATCCGCGGCTCAAGAGGCGCAAAGCCGTCTCATTGTGTTGAACCCGATCAGCTTCGATGCGTTCAGGACCGCGCTCGATGTGCTCAACATCTCCGATGAGCGCTATATCGTGAAGCCGGCTCCAGGAGATGGCCTCGTCCTGGCTTCGGGCCCGCCACGCTTCATCGCGCTCGTGGACCAAACGCTCAAGGGCCTTGTGGCGGAGGCGCAGGCGCGGCGGAATCCAACCGCTGCCGAAAAGCCGCCACTGGGGTCGGTTTTGATGTTGTTTCGTGGCTCCTCGAGCACGGTCATTCGCGACGGACGACCTGAAAGCCACTATTCCTCAGAAGCGCAGCATCAGGACGGCATCGCGCGCGAAGCTGCAGGCCAGAAGTGACTTAACAATACGAGAGAGCTCGAGCCGAGGATCCGAACTGCATTCGCTTAAATCCTCTGATCGTCAGCTTTTCGAAAGCCGCCTTACCCAGGATGAGCCTGTCTGGATGGCGGCGCCTCGCATCGACCGCGCCAGACGTGTGCATCCAGGAGAGCTTGAAGATCAACGCGAACCTCCGAAACAGCTGCTTCGGTCTCGCAGGACAGGAGCCTTCGCATTGCTCGAGCTGCTCCATCATGCGGGAATGACAGATGGATTTCAACGAATTCGAACCATCGAACACGAGCCCGGACACCAATTCACCGCTACCGCCCACGGACGCTACCGGCTTTGAGCAGCAGCTCAACGGCGCTCAGGGTGGTGCTGCGCCACATCGTACCGCCTCGCCCGCGCTGCCGGGGGAGCCCTATTCGCCATATCTGGACGCAGGCCGTCACTATTCGCCGTACTTGGATGCTCGGCACCCTTATTCGCCATACCTGGATATAGCGCAACCCTATTCGCCAGGCTTGCGTTTGGAGGATGATTCGCATGCGCCGGCTGCGCTCGGTGCAGATCCAGCACCAGAACCGTCCCCGCATCACCTCTCGCAGCAGACGATCGCTCAGGCGATCGAGGCGCATCCGGCCTTCGCACGCCGGACCATCTCAGGCTGGGCCTTCCGAAGTTGTACCGCCAGACCTTTCCGAGTTCCGTATGCGGGACGGACGTCTCGCCAATCTGCAAATTGCAACGATTGTGATCGCCTTTTCGAAGTCTGCCGCACCGAAGCAACTCAGCACAAGATCAGACTTCACTTTCGTACATCAGCCCCGTGGGCGGGTGTTCCCCATTATGATTTTCGAGCGGCGTGGATGATGCCGCTTGAGGTCCGCTGTGCCGCCGGAAGCCGCAGCAGAGGACTTCCGCGAACCTCCAAGATGTATGAACGGACGCATGCTGTTCCGGCTGCCTACATACGGCCGAAAGCCGCCCACACCCCGTCCTCGCCGTCCCAGCTGCCTCGGCTCGCCGCCTTGGAGTACTCCGTGGCGCGCTGCTCGAAGAAATTGGCGTGCTCGACGCCATTGAGAATCTCGACGAGCCAAGGCAGCGGATGCGGTTTGAGCTGCGTGAACCCATCCTCCTCGGCCTTGAAGAAGCCGAAAACCGGGGCAATCCGGAGTTGGGTCAGTCGCCAGTCGGCGACAAAACGGACGTAGGCGTGGATCTGCTCAGGGCGCATGCCCTCGATCTTGCCCAGGCCAAAGGCGAGATCGACGAAGTTCTCCTCCAGCTTTACCATCGTTCTGGCGACATCGACGATGTCGTCACGGACCGAGCGCGTCACGGCGCCGGTCTCGCGGTGCCATTCGTGAAACAGCTTGATGACGCCCTCGCAGTGGAGACTCTCGTCGCGCACCGACCAGCTTACGATCTGTCCCATGCCGTTCATCTTGTTGTGGCGCGGAAAATTGAGCAGCATAGCGAAGCTCGCGAACAACGCCATGCCTTCGGTAAAGGCGCCGAACATAGCCAGGGTGCGCGCGACATCGGCCACGGTGTCAACGCCGAACTCGTGCATGTAGTCCGCCTTGGCGCGCATTTGCGCATAGCTGCGAAATGCCTCGAACTCGGTCTTGGGCAAGCCGAGCGTCTTGAGCAGCAGCGCATAGGCGTCGATGTGGACCGTCTCCATGTTCGTGAAGGCCGCCATCATCATCTGGACGGTGAGCGGCTGGAAAATCGGGATGTATCGCTTGAGATAATTGTCACCGACCTCGATGTCCGACTGAGTAAAGAAGCGAAAGATCTGGGTGAGCAGCGCGCGCTCGCTGGCGGTGACGCGGTACGACGCCCAGTCCTTGAGGTCGTTGCCGAGCGGCACCTCCTCGGCCATCCAATGCGTCTGCTGCTGACGCTTCCAGAACTCGTAGGCCCAAGCGTAGCGATCAACGTCATAGCTGCCCATCGAGTCAAGGAGACCAACGCGTCCCTTGCCGATCAGCGTGCGCGGATCGACAGACGAGAGATCGATCATTGACATGCGAGGCACTCCTCATAATCGGTGCGCTGCGCAGGCGGCTGCCGCGGCGCGGCCTCGTCATCGTCGACGATCTTGCCGGCGAACGCCGCGCGCGAGATCGATTTTGAACGGCAGTACTAAAGGCTCTTCACCCCACGCTTCCACGCCGTCCAGTGCAGCATGTGGAGATCCCACTTATCGACCTCGGCCGGCAGATAGAGGTTGATTGACTGACTCTGGCAGATGAATGCGGCCCGGTCGCCTGCAAGCTCGACGATCCAGCGCTGGTCGACCTCGAAGGCGGTGCGAAACACCGCTTTCTCGTGTTCCGACAGAATGTCGAGATGGGCGACCGAACCCTCCTGCGCAATGATCGACTGCCAGGTCACCGGGGTGTCGGCGCCCTTGGCGATCAGTACCCTGGTCAGATGAGGATTACGTACCGAGATGGCACCAGACAACGTCTTGTGGGTGTAGATGTTGGCCGGGATCGGCTCGATGCATGCGCTGGTGCCGCCGCAGATGATGCTGATCGAAGCAGTCGGCGCGATCGCGATCTTCTGGCTGAAGCGCTCCATCACGCCACGTTCCAGGGCGTCCGGGCACGGGCCACGCTCGCGAGCAAGGGCGACGGATGCCGCGTCGGCATCACCCCGGATCTTCCGAAACATCTTTAGATTGAATGATTTCGCCAAGCCACTCACCATTGGAATGCCATTCGCCTGGAGGAACGAGTGGAAGCCCATGACGCCAAGTCCGACCGACCGCTCGCGCAGGGCGGCGTAGCGGGCCCGCTTCATACCCTCCGGCGCCGTCGTGATGAAGTGGGTGAGCACGTTGTCGAGGAAGCGCATGACGTCCTCGATGAAGCCGGGTTCCTCATTCCATTGGTCCCAAGTCTCGAGGTTGAGCGATGACAGACAGCACACCGCGGTGCGCTCCTCGCCGCGATGGTCGATGCCGGTCTCTCGCTGCACAGGTTGGAGGTCGAGACCTTGAGACCGAGCTCGCGCTGGTGCTTGGGAAACGCGCGATTCACAGTGTCGATGAACAAGAGATAAGGCTCGCCTGTCTGCAACCGGTTCTCAAGAATGCGTTGCCATAGCTGTCGCGCGTCGATCTCGCGGACGACCTCGTTCGTCTTCGGGCTGCGCAGAGCGAACGCGGTGCCGGCGCCCACGGCACGCATGAACTCGTCGGTGAGGTTGATGCCGTGATGCAGGTTGAGGCTCTTGCGGTTGAAGTCGCCGGACGCCTTGCGGATCTCGAGAAACTCCTCGATCTCGGGATGCTGGATATCGAGATAGACCGCCGCCGAGCCGCGCCGCAACGAGCCCTGGCTTGATCGCCAGCGTCAGGCCGTCCATGACGTGGATGAACGGGATGACGCCTGAGCTGACGCCGCCCTTCACCTTCTCTCCGATCGAGCGAACATTGCCCCAGTACGTACCGATACCGCCCCCGTTGGAGGCAAGCCACACGTTTTCGTCCCAGGTGCCAACGATGCCTTCGAGCGCGTCCGACACCGAGTTAAGGAAGCACGAGATTTGCAGGCCGCGCGTGGTGCCGCCATTGGACAGCACCGGCGTGGCTGGCATGAACCACAGCCGAGACATCGCGTCATAGAGACGTTGGGCGTGCGCAACATCGTCCGCGAAGGCACAGGACACCCGCGCGAACATGTCCTGGACGCTTTCGCCGACGAGCAGATAACGATCGGTCAGCGTTAGCTTGCCGAACGCGGTCAGCAGGCCGTCGCGCGATCGATCGAGCGTGAGATCGGACGGCTTTGGCAATGGCGCGAGAGGCCGCGGCAGCGGAGGCGATGACGGCGGCGGCACAACACACCGCTGAGGCGCGGCAGACTTTGGCCGCGCCGGCCACGGCCGCACACTCGGCCACTCAATTAGATGACCATGCTGATTGAAATCGTAAGACGGCGACATCGGCAACCCCGCGATGTTAGGGGGTGAAGCCACGCGCACGACTTGCGAGGAGACGGGTCAAACGTCCCAGGCTGCAAGCGACGCACGGGGCACCCCGCCCGAGGACGTTCTATTCTGTCGCGGCAGGTCTCCTGGCTCGCGGGTCGCTGCGGCTGTCGGCCTTCCCGGTGCTGTCGCGGCCAGTGACCATTATGACAACCGCTCGCCGCTTACAGTTGCGGGGGCAGCCCCGGAATAGCCGTTACCGGCGCACCGGGTTCTCTCTTAGCTTCCACCCTACTAGATGCAGAATGGAAGACCGTGGCAGATCTACATACAGACGCCGCGCGTCGAGATTCGTCAAGGCTTGTGGCAGGGGAGTCGAGACGCAGGACGCCACGTCCGCTCCGGGTCCGGGCCCGCAACGCTGTGTTCGAGCAAATGCCCCCCCTGCTTCGGCCCATTCCGTGAAAAGAGTGGCAGCATTTTGATTTCGATGCTCCGTCGCGATGACGGGTGCCTATGCGAGTCCGCGTTGGATAGGAATCCGTTCGGCGAAGGTTCTGGGCGATGCTGGCGAGGGATAATCTCGTGACGCGCGACGTTTGGCTTGCAATTCAAAGCGGTCGAGAATGCGATCGAGCTGCGCCAGCAAGGTGTTGCTCTTCTTGTGGAACTGGCGTGAGGTGCGTCCCTGCCATGATCGTGCGATCTCGGTGGCTTGCCGCGCGCGCCAGATCGAGCGCGATAGCTCCACAAATGCTTGTGGTACCACTGAGCCTTCAACGCGCAACAGTCGCCGTCGCGCTTGCTGACGTGGCCAAGTGTTTTGGCGCCATGATTTACCAGAGCTCCGATCGCAGTAATGACCGTGCCGGCACAACGGTTGTCCTCACTTGCGTGGTCATGGATGAAGCCGCCAAGGAGGCTCGATCTTAGTCAGCTTTTCGCAAGCTGTCCCTGCTAGCATGAAGCGGATAGGTCATCTCGCGGCGACGCCGCTATCCGGGTGTTACGACATGAACGCAGCCGATATTAATGCAACAGCGCCGCAGGTTGGCGCCCCCTCCGACACCGCCGAGAGCGGCGGCGATGACACGCGTGCAGCGCTACTGCGCCGAGCATTCGAAAAGGCTCTCGTTTCCGTCGCCACGCAAGTCATAAGCGATTCCCAGTCGGATATGGATGAGGCCATGAGCGAGCTTGATGATGGGTGAGCCGATGCTCGGCGCCACATAGAGATACAGCCCGCTGAGCTGCTGCCGGTTTGATGGACACCGAGATTAGGTGTTTCATGAAGCCGGAGGTGGCGATGAAAAGACGGAAGTTCAGCCGCGAGTTCAAGGTCGAGGCGGTCAAGCTGGTGCGGGACCGTGGGGTGTCGGTGGCGCAAGCCGGCCGTGACCTGGATGTTCATGAGAATGTTCTCCGCAAATGGGTGAAGGAGTTGGGCTCCGACCCGGCGCAAGCCTTTCCCGGCTACGGGCAGATGAAGCCGGAGCAGCAGGAGATCGAGCGGCTGCGCCGTGAGGTCGCCAAGCTGAAGGCCGAGTGGGATATCCTAAAAAAGGCCGCAGCCTACTTCGCGAAGGAAGCGACATGAAGTTCGCCTTCGTCGCGAAGCACCGGACGATCTGGCCGGTGGCATGGCTATGCGATGCGCTGGGAGTGTCGCGGTCGGGCTTCCATGCCTGGCTGAATCGCTCTCCCAGCACCAGATCCCGCAGCGACGAGGAGCTCGGCGGCAAGGTCAAGGCCAGCTTCGCCGCCAGCGACCGCACCTATGACGCACGCCGGGTGTGGCGTGACCTGCTCGCCGACGGGGCGGATTGGGGCCTGCACCGGATTGAGCGGCTGATGCGCCTGCAAGGCTTGCGGGCGCGGCCGCGACGTCGGCGCTTGCCGAAGGACAGCGGCGATCGACAGCTCGAGACCGTACCGGCGAACCTCCTTGACCGGCAGTTCGCCGCCGAGCGGCCGAACCAGAAGTGGATCGCCGACTTCACCTATCTCTGGACGGCCGAAGGCTGGCTCTATGTCGCAGCGGTGATCGACCTGTTCTCACGCCGCGTGGTGGGCTGGTCGATGAGTGCCGCCATGACGGCACAGCTCGTGACGGACGCATTGTTGATGGCCGTCTGGCGGCGCGGCAAGCCGGATGCACTGTTGCATCACTCCGACCAGGGCAGCCAGTACACCAGCGAGCAGTTCCAGCGCCTGATGGCCGACCACGGCATCGTTTGCAGCATGAGCTGGAGAGCTTCTTCTCCTCGCTCAAGACCGAGCGTACGGCCAACAAGATTTATCGAACCAGAGATGAGGCACGCGCCGATGTGTTCGACTACATCGAACGATTTTACAACACGACCCGCAGGCACTCGACCATCGGCGATCTCAGCCCGCTTAAGTTCGAGCGCAAGGTGGGATTAGCTTAACCGGGTGTCCATCAAACCGGCAGCAGATCACGCGTAGTGATCGAATCGAAGACGTACCAAGTGAAACTTGGCACGTGCCACCAGTTAGATGCGCATTCAATGATCTCAGATCCGAGCTGCGAGCGGGTCCCGCGAATCCGAATGCACCGGGATCTTTTTGGCGGCGGGCTGCTGCGATTTCCTTTTAACGTCCCTAGCAGCTTACTTTGACGGGAATGGCGATGCTCAAAGCCCATAGCGCCTCCGGCTTCCTGAGAAGCTGATGGATGTTCGGGGGGCGCAAGGGTTCACGCCCGGCTTCGGAGGCTAAAGACAGGCAGAGCTCAACGCGAGGCAGGGCTTGTGCTTTTGAGCCGACGGTAGATCGCGCCGTCGAGGCAGCCCTCAATCCAATTTGCGATCTTGACGGGATTTTCACTGCGACGCTTGCGTCGGCATGACTTTGACATGCAGACAAACCTGAGAGCACCGTTCCTGTGCAGCGCCTCCATCGCCGACAACGGGCGGGAACGCGCCACAGCAATTCTGGCCGCGTAGCCGGGCCTGGAGGCCCTCCGCCCGTTTGTCGGGGCGAAGGCTGCGATTGCCGAGACAATCTGACTGTTACCGTCGATCCTGAATCGATAGATCGCCAAGCTGCCCTTCTCGCGGCCGTTTGGCGAAAATGAAAGGCGGGCGCTAGCGCCCGCTTCCACGAGTTTCCGACACGCCCCGGGATCGGGCCTCATGCCGGCTGTGCATGGCGATGGAAAATGCGCTGGAACATGCTCTCGCGCATCATCGTCTTGAAATCCGGTGGCGCATCCGGGTTCTCATTGTGGTTGATCACCGCCTGCGTCACCTTGCGTCCGGAGTTGTCAACCCACCCCTGAGTTGTCTCATGGATTGTCTGAGCGCCATCGGACGTCAGCTGATCAAGCGTCCGCCCAGCATTAGACTGCGTGACCTTCAGATTGTTCTTCCCATCCTTGTCGTCACCGAGCCCCTCCACAACCATGGCATTGTCGCCGTTGGTGATGGTGAGCTTCGAGGAGATGGTTTTTCCTTTGCCATAATCGACCGTGTCCACCGTGATCTTCGTGCCGTCGTCGAGCTGGAAGGTCATACCTTTCTTGAAGTCGAAATCGTCCTTGCCGTCGCCATTAGCATCGACGTGAGGATCGCCGTGGATCCTCGAGACATGGCCGGTCTGGTTGTTTCTAACGGTCCAGGTGCCGTCCTTCTCATCGGCTGTGATCGTATACTTATCACCAAGGTTGATCGTCGCCTTGCCGTCCTTGACCTCGTGCGACCACACTGGCGCTGGCTGAGATGACGGCGCTGGCTGAGATGACGGCGCTGGCGCCTGAGCGACGGCAAGCGGAACCATCGCAAGAGGTGGCGGTGGAGGAGGAACGAAGAACACGGGTGTTGCAGTGGCAGGCGCTGCGCTTGCAGACTGGTAGCTGCCCGGCGCGCGACCCTGTTCGCCGGCATCGATACTCGCCTGATTCACCACGCCGCCGGCGCCATCGACCCAGCCTTGGCCGCTCTCATGGATCGCCTGGGCACCATCGGGTGTCAGCTCATCAAGAGTCATGCCGGCATTGGACTGGGTCACCCTCAGATTGTTTTTGCCATCCTTGTCGTCGCCGAGCCCCTCCACAACCATCGCGTTGTGACCATTCGTAATGGTCAACTTTGAGGAGATGGTCTCACCATTACCGTAGTCGACATTATTGACGGTAATCTTGGTCCCATCGTCGAGCTGGAAGGTCATATCTTTCTTGAAGTCGAAGTCATCCTTGCCATCCCCGTCCGCGTCAACATGGGGATCTCCATGGATCTTCGTGACATGGCCTGTCTGGTTGTTGCGAACGGTCCAGGTGCCATCCTTCTCATCGGCCGTGATCGTATATTTGTCGCCGAGGTTGATCGTGGCCTTACCATCCTTGACCTCATGCGTCCATACCGGATCGACGGAAGGCTCTAAACCCGAACTTTGCTGGCTCAACAGCATGGAAGGAGGAGGCGGCGGCGCCATCATGTACATGGGAGCAGCCACAACTGGAGTGACGACCACCGGAGCGACAACGACGGCAGCACCTGCCGGCAGGTACTGGTAGGCACCTGTTGGGGCATACTGCCCCAACAGCGCGCCGAAAGCGGGGCTGGCAACCACCCCGTCAGACCCCACTCCATTCACCGTCGAATCGAGTGCGCCGACCACGGGGAGACCGGCCACGGGAAGATACGCCATTTAGTTCACTCCTGTTGCATCGAAGAAAGCGGTAAAATTGCGAGCGTTGCGCTCAATCAACTAGGAACCATTTTAGAACGCACTCCTGCCCGATGGGGAGCGAATGGATGCTTCTCGCTGCCGGCGCCGGCAACCCTGATGAGCCCCCCCCCTCCTCTCGTCGGTTTGGCACGAGCATGTCGCACGCATCCAAGTTCCAAGACTGTACCAGCAGTACCTGTCGAAAAGCTGACGACAACAAACCATCGACTGAACATCACAGCCCTCGTCAGCAGACACGGGCTGGGGATCGCATGATTGCTCGCAGCCGCCTTCCACGACAGACCACCTTTAGGGAATATCCACGCTCGCCGATCACCGGTAACATGCAGTCTCGCACCCGACGATCGACTGTCCGATGTCAGCTACACTGAGTAGGCCCTGCTCCTTGCGAGGCCTCAATAAGCGACGAGGTCTCACCGCGAAGCCGCCAGTCGCCCCGTCGGACCAGCCCCCCCCCCCCCCCCCCCCCCCCCGTTGGGCGCTATCGATGCAATCTCTAAGTGCCGGCGATCACACCACCAGTCTCCGCAGCAGCTCTCACCGACAAACGCAACAACCCGGCCGTAGGCCCAGCGACCGGGCCTGATCGCCGGACCACGCACACCCGTCAGAGCTTCGCTGCAAGCTTCACCAGACCAACGAATTGCGCCTGACGCGCAGGGACGTTCGCCGCGCCGATATCGGCTCGGCGTCAGGCTGATCATACGCGCGGCCAGGGAGGCAAATGAAGCTTGCAAGCTGTCAGCAGGTGATGAGCTTCTGCAAAGTGCCGCCCCAATGTTCTGGAACGCGAGACTCGTCAGCTTCTCGAAAGGTAGCGCTCCTAGCATGAGGCCGCTGAACTGTAGGCGAGGAGTCGCCTATTGAGCGTAACAAGACGAGCATAGGAGAAGTCGATGATTGGAGAAATGATCGGAAGCGCTGCCGGCGGACGGTTGGGCGGACCTGCCGGAGCTGCGATTGGTTCCGCCGTGGGCGGGGCCCTTGATCACGCCTTTGGAAAGGTGATCCACAAGCTGGGGTCCGAAGATAGTCACCCCGACAAAGCTGCCGACAACAAGAACGCTGAAACGAGCAACGTACAGCCCAAGACCGATGGTCTCGGCAAGAACGCAGAGCTGGGCCTGAGCAGTCTGGGGGGCGAGCACGTCTTTCTTTCTATTCCTGCCATCGTATCGTCGGCCCGCCCGACGTAGCAGGCCACAACTACGACACACGACAAAGAAAGGTGAATAGACATGGCGGTTAATAGTGTTGGCGGTAACGGTGCCGCTCCTGCTACTCAGCAGACCCAGGATGCCGGTTTCCAGAACCAGATGGCTGAGTTCGAGCGTGTTAGCCAAAAAGTTCAGGCCCAGGCCGTGGCGATGCGCAGAATTACGACCGAGCTCTCTTCCGAGAAGAAGGTCGCCGACGAACGCGTCCAGTAAATCTGCAAGGCGGTTGGCTCACCGAGTCGCTACCGTGTCCGCGCAGTGAATGACGAACTCTGCAAGAGCCGTACGGCGAACTGCCGTACGGCTTGTCTCGTTATTCAGGAGATGATCCGTGAGCGAATCGATTTCTCTCGAGTTTGAGGTCTTATCGGGACTCTATGCCGGGCTTAGGGGCAAAACCGCTATTGGGGCCAGCCTCATCGGCAGCGGCCTCGATGCCGATCTGATCTTCTTTGAACAAGGGCTCGAACCGCGCCACCTTCGCATCACCCCGCATACCAATTCGATCGAGATCGAGGCCCTTGCAGCCAATATCAGACTGGACGGCCGCGAGAATATGCCCCCAGGCGAGCGCGTTAGTGTTCCTCTTCCTGCCGTCGTTCATGTCGGCGCCATGTCCATTCGCTGGTCGACGCAAGATTTGCCGCAAGGTGGCTCAAGCAGCCGCTCTTTTATCTGGATCGTAGTGCTCAGCCTCGTCTTGCTCAGCTCCATGGCGATCGGCGCCGTCTCGCCCATATTCGCCCCTGACGATAACGCAGTGCCGCCGAGCACAGACGCATCGCCTGTGGCCGACATTGCCGCCAAACCAGCCATCAATCGTCTGGATGCGAAGGGCCGCTGATGCAACTGCCGAATTGCTGCGGCAGGAGGTTGAACGAGGAGGCCTTCTTAATATCAAGGTCGGTTCGGGGCACGGCGTCGTGACCGCGGAAGGAACCGTGACCCCAGCCCTTGGCGCAAAATGGCAGGAAATCCAGCAATGGTTTGATCATCAAACCAACGGAACTCCTGCCCTTGTGAACGCGGTCACCGTCAAGGACGAAAAGGCGCCGCCCTCAATCTCGGTCCAAGCGGTTTGGCGCGGAAGCGAACGTTATCTTCTTATCGGCGGCCAGAAGTATTTCGTGGGAGCGCTGCTGAGCAATGGATGGACCGTCGATCGAATCGAGGATGGACGAGTGCTGCTCAGTCGGAACGGCCGCTTCGCTGCACTTCCCTATTAATGTTTTCGCCCTGCAGGAAGAAAGGAGAAGCCTATGGCCCGACTGCCCCAGCACCCTGTAGGGTCCGGCCCCTTGTCGCAGGGGTATGACGCGGGGGAGCATGCATCGGTCAACGGCCCGCCCCCCCCGAAAGCCGACCACATCGAAGTCGAGGGCGCTCATGCAGATGGCGCCACGAAACAGGCGTCGTGGCGAGACGCATCCGCTCAGGATCTGACAATTGATCCTGCGAGCGAAGCCGCGCTCGAGGTCGGCCCGATCGATGCAATCTCGCGCGTCACTCTCTTCGAGAGGGCTGCTGGCGCAAATGAAATCGACCCCCGCGCTGTACTTGCGTCACTTTATGGCCACAATCTGTCACAAGGCCTGCTCTCCTTCGTCATTCCACGCCTGCGTCATCCGGACGTGCTGCGCGCAGACAGGCATGGTGCTCTTCTGGAGCGCTTAACGCAAACGCTGGAATCAACGCCAGACGACAAGACGGCCGGCGAATGCTTGGCGATCCTGCAGCAAGAACTGCGGCGGTTCCTTCTGCTCCGGCAAAATCAGAACAGCTTGATCAAGGGCTAGCCATGATCGAATCGGATCGAGTGCAGGATGCGCGCACCTCGGCCCCGGACGTTTCCAAGTCCGGCGATATCCTGCTGATCTCCGGGCCGGAGCGTGACCTGCTCTGCGCCCTCTCCTATGTCCACCTCGCGTGCGGGCAGAGCGCACAAAGTCTGGCCCTGCTACGAATCGCAGCCCGCGAACATTCCCAGGATGTCGATCTGCTCCGAATTCTGGCCTACACCCTCATCTCGGAGGGCCTTGGTGACGAAGCACTTGAGGTGCTCGATCAGCTGGACGCCGTTGATGCTCACCCGTCTTCACGCGTGCCTTTGACGCTCCTGCGCAGTCAAGCGCTGCGGGAGGCAGGCCGCATGACCGAGGCCCGCGATGTCTTCCGACGCTATGTGTCATTGCGCGGCAGCACCGCTCTCATCAAACAGAAATAGGGACCTTCATGGCCAACGCCTTGCGTAAATTCATCCTGCGCGCGCCGGCTCATCCGGATTTTATGGTCGCGTTGATGCTGCTCCTGGCGATCGGCATGATGATCATGCCGATCCCGATCATCGTGATTGACATGCTGATCGGCTTCAATCTTGGCTTTGCCATATTGCTGCTGATGGTTGCCCTCTATCTCAGCACAGCGCTTGATTTTTCCTCGTTGCCGGGCGTCATCCTTATCTCGACGGTATTTCGTCTCTCGCTGACCATCGCAACCACGCGGCTTATTCTTGCGGAGGGTGACGCAGGCAGCATTATCCACACCTTTGGCGACTTCGTAATATCAGGGAATATCGCTGTCGGAGTCGTCATATTCCTGATCGTGACCATGGTGCAGTTCATGGTTCTTGCGAAAGGCGCCGAGCGCGTCGCAGAGGTTTCTGCGCGCTTCACGCTCGACGCGCTGCCGGGCAAACAGATGGCGATAGACGCGGAGCTGCGCAATAACCATATCGATCAACACGAAGCGCGTCGCCGGCGCGCGGCACTGGAGCAAGAGAGCCAACTTCATGGCGCCATGGATGGTGCCATGAAGTTTGTCAAGGGCGACGCGATCGCTGGCCTGATCGTCATCTGCATCAACATGCTGGGTGGGATCAGTATCGGCCTGCTGTCCAAGGGTATGTCGCTCGATGAGGCGCTGCACCAATATACGCTGCTGACAATAGGGGATGCGCTCATCTCGCAGATCCCGGCGCTGCTGCTGTCGATCACGGCCGCAACCATCGTCACGCGTGTGAACGGGCCTTCCAAGCTCAGACTTGGTGCCGATATTGTCAACCAACTCACGGCAAGCACACAAGCCCTTCGCTTAGCCGCTTGCGTCTTGCTCTTGATGGGACTCGTTCCCGGCTTCCCTTTGCCGCCGTTCGTCATTCTAGCTGGGCTCTTCGCTGCAGCGAGCTATGTCAGGGTTGGGGCGAAAAGCGACAAGACGGCAGGTAAGACAAGTGCAGATGCCGCCGCTTCCGCTCGGGCTCTAGCACAGACCCAGGAACAAGCTGTTCATGCGGAGGCACTTCCGATCGCGCTATTCCTCGCGCCGGACCTGACGTATTTAATCGACAAGAACGAGCTGGAACAGTGCATCGCGCGCGTTTCGACGCTGGTATCGGCGGATCTTGGCATAACGGTCCCGCGTATCCCGGCTCAGGTCGATCAGCATCTGTCCAAGTCGCAGTTCAGGGTAGATGTCGACAGCGTGCCGGTGGAACGGGATGTAATCGATCCGACGCAACTCGCGCTCAACGACGATGTGGCGAACATCGAATTGAGCGGCATCCCCTTTCGACAAGAGCCGGAGACGAATCGGGTCTGGATCGAAGAAGGTCATGCGGCCGCCCTCAAAGCCGCGGGAATCGGATATCATCGTCCGAGCGAAATTCTTGCCTTGCGTCTCCACTTCACATTGACACGCTATGCACAGCGCTTGGTAGGCATTCAAGAAACCCGCCAATTGCTTGGCCGAATGGAGCAGGAATACGCTGATCTGGTCAAGGAAGTGCTGCGTACGACCACCGTTCCTCGGATCGCCGAGGTCCTGCGCCGCCTACTCGATGAGGGCATTCCAATTCGCAACACCCGCCTACTGCTGGAAGCCCTGGCAGAATGGAGTGAACGCGAGCAAAATGCGGTCCTGCTCACCGAATATGTTCGTGCCACCTTGAAACGGCAGATCTGTTTTCGCTATGCCAATGCCCATCGGGTTGTGGCCGCCTTTATCATCGAGCGCGAGACCGAGGATATTGTCCGCGGCGCGGTGCGCGAAACCGCTGTCGGTCCATACCTCGTTTTGGACGATTGGCAGAGCGAGAAGCTGCTTGCACAATTCCGTCAGATCCATTCGACCATCGCTCGAAGTCAGAGCCAACCCATTATTCTCGGTTCGATGGATATCCGTCGTTTTGTACGAGGCTTTCTCACCCGCAACGGAATCGATTTGCCCGTTCTGTCCTATCAGGACCTCGCTTCAGATTTCACCGTCCAGCCGATTGGGTCCGTCAAGCTTCCGGCTGCCAAGGATAAGGCCGCTTGCTCGGAGCGTGGCGGGCTTCTTACCGCGCCGACTTAACAGAACGCAGCCGCTTATCCCGAGATGGCCCATGACTCCATATGCGATCAGCGTCGGGCGGCGCTTGTGCTCCTTTGGTCCGGGCTCGTGCCCAGCTCTTCTCGCCATATTGCTGCTATCAGCTTGTGCCGGCTCGGAGCGGTCGGCGCTCTCCCCGCAGCAGACATCCACATCAGATCCAGCAGGCGCCGTGGAGATTGATCCTGCCATGCGTGAGCGCATTGTTCGCGCCATCGATCGGAATGCTGACGAGCAGACTTTACGCGACACGTTGAGGCAACAACCGGACAACGTCGATGCGGCGATTCCTCTTGCTCGGGCCCTGCTGGGACGCAGATCCCCAGATGATGCGCTTGAGGTGCTCGACGCGCTCTTACTGGTCGTACCTGGCGACCTGCGCGCGCTGAATGCCAAGGGTGTTGTGCTCGACCACGAGGGCCGCCATCGCGAGGCACAAGCGCTATACCGCCAAGCTCTTGAAACAGCTCCCGCAAATGCGATGTTGCGTAACAACCTCAAAATCTCGCTCGCACTTGAAAGCAAGACGGAGAGCGGGAACACAGACCCACGGCCGCTAACGGACGGCCGGCAGGCGTTGGCCCGCTCGAGATGAGTTGGCGAACAGCAGCGAAGCGCCGATGCTGCCTGGTCGCCATAAAACTCCTCTAACTAGCTCGTTCTCGAAGGTGGACTTTGAGATCTCAACCACCGGGGCTCGGAACCGAGAAAGTACGGGACGATATCGGGCATATCGCTACGCATCCGCAGCGGTACTCAGATCCAATCTCCCAAAAAGCCCAACGCACGGCGGATATCGCGTTTCGCTTCGGCAGGAAAGCCGGATCGGAACAGGCGCGATATTTCAGCTATCAGCTGGGCAACAAAAGCGTTGGACTTCTTCGAACCGAGCCCGGAGGCCTCATGAGCGAGCTCTTCAAAGGCGACAACGCGTGGTACTCTTTGATCACTGACACCAAGCATCCCGCGCGGGAATGGACCCGGTGGCGGCATGGAGTTCAAACCACACCAGGAACGGCATGCCATTTGACGCCGCGGCCTGACGCTTCACTGAAGGCACCTCCACACTGCTCAAGTTGCGAAGATCCGCAGCCTGACGTTGCACCCCGCCAGAACAAGGAGGCGACGCCCGCATTCTGCGTGTAGTAAGTAGGCTTTGCGGGTTTTCGGACTATAGACCATGCGTACGCCGGGACGCTCGCACCGCCCACGACAGGAGCACTCGGATGATCATGCCGGTTCGCCGAAACTGGAATCCAGACGAATTGTTCCATGGTCTACAATGCTCACCGCCGAACCATCGGTTGTACGCGCACGTTGGAACAAATTGTGGCCTGATCTGTACACAGAATATGACGCCACGCATCAGAGGCAAGAATTACAGGTCCGAAATCTGGACATTAGATGACGCTGAGGCGTTTTTTCAAGTTGGGCGCCGACGAAGAACGTCACACCGATGGGTTCATCCGCATCATTGAACTTGTCGCTAACGGATCCGAAAACGCGCTACGCGCGCTATCGAGACACTCGATCGCATGATTTTGATCCGATCGGTGCACACCTGAATGACGAATTCTCCTTGATGGTTATGATCGCATTTGATGAGATGTGCACTTGCCCCGCCTATGCTGCCGAAAAGTCGTTCTATGATGGACTTGGAAACGACACGTTCCATTATTGGCTCAGAGAAAGTGATTGCCGACGAGGCGGTTCACTCAATGAACGCCGTTGACGTTATTCGCGCTCATACAGCGACCGCATTGGCGAAGTCGCCGCAATTCTCGACAACCTCATCAGGCGCGTTACCGACAATCTGAATCATTCTAGAACCTTCGTCCTGGATTATTTCGGCGGAGTGTACGATAGAGCGATGTTTGCCAGCTCCCGTCTCGCTGTGATGAGCAACGTTGCCAAGCCAATCGCGGTGTAGAGAGAGGTGGATGGAGCCATCGGCCACGACCCATGGCACCGCGCAGCAATCGAGCAGCCGTGCACGACGGCCTGAGCCGGACAGCTTTATTGGACGGCGCAGCCTCATAGGCTCTTTGCACAGATCCGCATCCAAATCAATCTCACAGCGAGCCTGAAAAGCTAAACCGTCGCTCTCATTGCCCTGCGATCCGCCGTGCGCCGCAAGTCGCCATGCTTGCTCAGTTGCTGCCGAGTTCACGTCCATTTCACCTGCAATGTCGTGTTCGTGACGTTCTCACGGTTGAGCGCGCTGCCAAGAAGGTAAACTCCGCGTTTTGTTTTGCAGTCACTTGACCACGCAGTGCGCCCATCGAGAGCCGTCGAGCAATCGGTCCAGCTTTGCTCGGCTGCTTGCGAACGGTGTGCGGCTCCCGCTTTGTCGGCTTCCTTGGCGCGACGGAACTTGGCCCCGATGTAACGAAAGGCGATCGCCATTGAGTATGGAGCTCCGTGGCGACCGAGGTGCGAGGCGCCGCTCCTGGTGCCCTCCACTCGATGGCGCGCACCGCCTGAGCGGCTCTGCACACCATACAATCCAAAGTCAGCTTGATGCTGAGCTCCATGAAGCCTCTCACTGACAAATATTCATCTGGGTCGAGCTGCGCACATCGTGCCGGCGACGCCAGCTCTGCTAACGAACGGCAACTGGGCCGAGAAGCCCACAGGGGAATGGGCCGAGCCCCCAAGCAGCGGCTTGCGGACCAGCCCGGCTGAGGTGGCTCGGCCGATGCCCTCCTGTCCAGGCCCGCGAAGAAAGGCTGGCACCGACCGGATAACATCCGCCGAAACAGTCATCGCTGAAGCTGCGGCAGGCGGCGGCGCCGGCCTGTTCGGCGGATGCGTCTGACCTAGCCCTACTCTGCATCGCGACATGTTCCTGTCAACTTGGTGGATGAGGAAAAACCACAAGGCGCGTCTTAGGGAAGTCCTGCGAATTGCGGAACGGCACACCTTGCAACGACTGCCAATCTGCCGAGCTGCAGACAGAGGACGACTTTCATCAAAGTTTTCTGGGCAGCGTTCGGTCCTGCTCCGCAGCCTCGACGCAAGCCCACCTCATAGCACCGCCTCGATCAGTTCGATCAACGCTTGAATCTGACGCCACGTGCGATTCCCGTCATTTCATGCTGATCGAGAATCGGCAGCATCAAGTAGCTAATGGTAATCGCGATGATCACCACCCGCGCACAGTTGTTTCCTCGAGAACTTCCCTTCAGCTACTCGCAAACCTCTCGTGGAGTACGATCACGAGTGATTAGTTGCTGTTCTCGACCTACATTCTCACTGCAATCAAGTGGCCTCTGCCGCTCGCTGTTGCAGAATATTCATCAGTTGCGCGGCTCCCGCATCAAAGATGCCATTGCCCCTTCTTTCTGCCATGTTCGCGTCCAAAGCAGAGGCTCGCCGAGCGCGTACTTCGCGCGCGGCAACAGCGAGTGTCTCAGGAGATTTTCATGGTGAAGCCAGTTGTGATCGTGGTGGGTGCGGACAAGGGAGGAGTCGGAAAGACGACCGTATCACGAACGCTTCTGGACTACTTCAGCGTCAATAAGGTGCAAACACGCGCATTCGACACGGAGTCGCCGCGGGGAACGCTGAAGCGCTTCTATCCCGAGATCACCGAGATCGTCGATATGACGACCACCGCGGACCAGATGAAGATTTTCGATACCCTAAATGCAGGGCTATCCGTCACCGTCATCGATGCTCGCGCCGGCTTATTGTCCTCAGCACTGGCCTCCTTGCGCGACATCGGCTTTTTGGATTCGGCGCGGTCCGGCCAGATCACCTTTGCCGTATTCCATATCTTGGGATCATCCATCGCTTCTCTGGACGAGATCGCTGAGACCGCGACCTTCATGAGCGGCGCAAAGTACTATCTGGTCAAGAACTTCATCAACGACACTCAGTTCTTTCAGTGGGACCAATCGACCTACAACTCCTATTTTCACCGCATCAAGCATGCGACCGAGTTGACCATACCGAAACTCAACGAGATGGCCTATGAGCAGGTCGAAGTCGCTTCCGTCCCATTCGTGGACTTCGTCGCAAACAAGGGGCGGAACGATGAGCCAGCGAACAACTCCTTCGTGCTGCGCGGTTATGTCCGGCACTGGCTGGCAAATGTCTGGAGGGAATTTGACCGTATCAACTTGACGGAGCTGGCCGGCGCCAGGTCAGCCACCCAGGCTGGCGAGAAGTAATTCGATTCTCGGCGCGCTCCGGGTTGAGCCACGTACCAAACAACATTGATCTGCTGGCTATGTTAGCGACCCCACTCTACATCATCTGCTCTCCTAGCCCGCAGGTCGGCAAAACCCTCATCGCTCGCCTCGTAAGCGAGTTCTTGCTGCTGAAACATGGCACCGCGTTGTCGTTTGATGTCAATCTGAAGGAGCCGTCATTGCTCGATTACCTTCCCAACATCACGGAGACCGCAGATGTGATTGATACTTACGGCAAGATGCAGCTGATGGACCCACTGATCATCCACGATCGGGTAGCCAAGGTGATCGACCTCGGCTTTCATGCCTTCGACGAGTTCTTCAAGATGTGCGAGGAGATTGGCTTCATCAAAGAGACGGCGCGCTGCTATGTCGCCCCTATCATCTTGTTCGTCGCTGGCACTGACCGCATCTCCATGCGAAGTTATGAAATGCTGCGGCAAAGGATTCCGACGCCGGCGCTAGTCACTGTGCACAATGAATTTGTGCTCCGCGGAGAATTACCTGGAGCGATGGATGGCGAGCGGGTACTTCGGATTGCCGCGCTGCCGCCGTTTCTCAAGAGATATATCGACCGACTTAGCTTCTCATTCACCGGGTATCTGCGCAACGAGAAGGACTGGTCTACCGAACTACATCAGTGGATCCGCGGAAATTACACTATGTTTCGCGATCTGGAATCCAGTATGATCCTGCGGGGCCCCTATCGATCTCGGGCGACGAACATCGCGAGCCTAAGGAGCACAAGGGCCACGTGAGGTTCTGTCTCGCCGTCCATTTCGATTAGAGATGAACGTATGCAACTACCAGATTCATTGCCGGGATCGCCGAGTCGAGAGCACTCCGTTTTATCGTGATCGGCAGCGCTTACGCCGAACGGCCGATCCGGACACGCCGGCTCTCGGAAAGATCAGTGACCAGCTGACGTTGCGAGGAGCCAGACGTATCGACGGCTCTTCCATCAAGTGGTGCTTCACAGCTAGGCCGGACTTGATCCGGGCCGGCTCGTCTTCATCGATGAGACTTGGATCAAGACCAACATGGCCCCTTTGCGGGGCTAGGGCCCCAAGGGCGCACGCCTGCGCGGCTTCGCCCCGCACGGTCACTGGCGTACCCTCACATTCCTCGGCGCGCTCCGCCATGACCAACTCACGGCACCCTGCGTCTTCGACGGCCCGGTCAACGGCGAATGCTTCTGCGCCTATGTGAAGCACCTTCTCCTGCCAACCCTGCGCGAAGGCGACATCGTCATTCTCGACAAGCTCGGAAGCCACAAGTCGAAAGCTGTCAGGCAGATGATCCAGGCTGCTGGCGCCAGGCCCTGGTACCTGCCGCGATACTCGCCCGACCTCAACCCGATCGAACAGGCCTTCTCCAAGATCAAACACTGGATGCGGCAGGCTCAGAGGCGCACCGTCGAAGACACTTGGCGCCAAATCGGTCACCTCGTTCAGGACATCCAGCCTCGCGAATGCGCGAACTGCTTCGCAAACGCCGGTTATGCTTCAGTCAAAATGTGAAACGCTCTAGCGACAGGAACCGCATGCCGAAGCGACCTGCCGCAGCTCTTGAAAAACCCAAAGCTCATCCGCTGTAACGTTGCTGACCCCTACCACGAGGCGGCACCTGCCCTCGACGTAATCAACAAAAGCTATCCTATGTCTTCTTGGATGATGAACTGCCGTCTCGCTTGGCATCAGCCGCGAGGATCGATCTTCCAACATCGCTCATGGCGTCACAGATAGAGGCCGCCAAACGCCCATGACCCGAGTCATGATCGCACGCGTGTTCAGGTCAACAATTGAGCATCTGCAGCGATGCGATAGGTGCTTCTTAAGGTCCAGTCACTGCAGTCGATCCGCACCGCGACCGATGAACTCAAGCACCGACTGCGCGTTGCTGATCTCGCGTGAGACGCGCTTCAATATCCGGATTGCCGCCTCTTCGGTCGCGATCAGTCCCGCACTCTCGCAGGCGATCCCGAAATGATGCATGACCTGTTCGATGGAGGGTACGATACGGTTCTGCAACAAGCTGGTCGTCAATGATGAGAGCATGTGGTCGACGACATCCTTTTCAGCCTCGATCAACAATTGCGTCCCTTCTGATTGTTTACTCACTTCTGTGTGATGTGACGCTCCCGATCACATCATTAGGAGCTCGCCGCGTCGATTCGTTGTGTCGCGGAGTCGCTGCATGATACGCATTGAACAGCGCAACCGGGAGATTTCTTTGCTCGGTTACCTCGGCTGCTGGGACTACTTCTCCTCAGTACGGAGCTGCGCTGCTCCAGTTTGCGTAAGTTTCAGCTGCCTGATGATCTCCGCTATCGCCTCGTGGCGGGCAGCGTCTTGCGGCCATTTACTGAAGCCATCCAGCAGATTCTCCGAATCCGGCTTGGTAAAGTCAAAGAGCCGGATACCGCGGCCAAGGACCTCATTGATGACTGCGATCGTGGCTTGGCGAGCGGCGCTCTCTCGCGGCCATCTGTTGAAACCGATCACTATCCCCCTGAGGTCCTGGCCAGAGAAATCTGAGAGCCCGGTCCCGCGCTCGGTGCGGCGAAGCACCTCGCCCGCGAGCATAACGGTCACTTGAGCGCACGGCAGCTCCTCCGGCCAATTGCTGAAGCCGTTCACTAGATTCGCCAGCCCCTGCTGCGAAAAATCGTCTAACTGGCTAGCACGGCGCAAGACCTCACGAGCGAGTGCGACCGCGGCGCGGCGAACGGCCAGCTCCTCCGGCCACTTGCTAAAACCGTTCACCAGGTTTGCCAACCCCTGCTGCGTAAGATCGCGGAGTTGCGCAGCACGGCGAAGAACCTCCCCAGCGATCGCGACTGTAGCCTTACGACAGACCGCATCTTCCGGCCATTTGCAAAATCCGTTCACCAGGTTCGCCAGCCCTTGTTGGGTATAATGAGGAAGCTGGGTGGCACGGCGCAGGAGTTCACTTGCGATCGCGACTGTCGCCTGACCAGAGACCGCGTCATCTGGCCATTTACTGAAGCCATTCACCAAATTCGCCAGATCCTGCTCGCTAAACTCACGAAACCGGGCGGCACGTCCGAGGACTTCACCCGCGATCGCGACTGTAACTTGACCGTAGGGCCGCTCATCTGGCCACTTGCTGAAACCGTTCACCAGGATGGCCAATCCCTGCTGCGCAAAAGCGCGGAGCCGACCGGGACGGCGCACGATTTCAAGTGCCAGCGCGGCCGCAGCTTGGCGCGAGGTCACTTCTTCCGGCCATTTGCTGAAACCGTTGACCAGACTCACCAACCCTTGCTGTGTAAAGCCAGAGAGCTGGTGGTGGCGGTTCGCACGGCGAATAACCTCACCCGCGATTGCGACGGCGGCCTGGCGACAGTCGGCCTCTTCTGGCCATTTGCTGAAACCGTTTATCAGCGCTGCCAGGCTCAGATTGTTCAGCTCTTGAAGCGACCTGCTTTCCTCGCGACAAAGCCTAGCTATTCGGATCGCTCCATAGTGACATTCCGAGCTTCTGGAGTGCCGGCCGAATGACGCTGCAAAGATAGATAGCGCCCTGATTCCGATTTTCGCCATCAGAGCATGGTCAATCTGCGACACACGAGAAGCGATCTTTTCGCAAGCGTCCCGCCCCGGCTGACCTCCGGCTTTTCGACTCACCGCGTTGCACGTCGTGGCATAGCCCCACGATCTTTCGGCACGGATGCTGTCCTCGAAGCTTGGCAGGAATCTAGATTGAAACTCAACGGCCGCTTTCTGCAGAAACACCAGTTGGTCTTCCTTGCGGAGCTGCTTGTCGCGCGCGACCACTACGGTTGAGAATTCAACGATGTCACGAGCACGATCAATTTCGCTTAGCGCCGTCGTCAGGTTAGCTTCAGCGGACATACGACCTCCGAGCTTTCACCACGGCGCACCGTGCGGCCACGCGCTCAATGTGACCGATCATCGCCTCTGGCTGGCAATGCCACCTATGCAATTGGAGCATCTCCTTGCAAGCTCCCGGCTCTTCACTCAGCTCGCTGTCGCTGCGACGAGACACACGGTTGCAGCTGTTGTCACTCCTGTCCGTAGCATTCTATCGTCTCACGCAATATCGCGACTTCGTTCTTTCCACCCCGATCGACAATAACAGAACGGCGTCGTCCCGCCGAGGATGCAGCCGATTTTCCTGCCCGTCGCCCAAGCGAGAACATCGGCAAATAGTGAGCCATCCTGCCCGATCATTATCGCCAATAAATCGTAGACGCCTGCCAAGCGCGCCTTTGTCTTTACGCCTCTGCGAGGTTACAACCTGACGCAACGCTAGATTCAAGCTGCTAAATCGGCATTGCGACGCGGACGGCGTCAGCCGCCGATCTTCTCTCGTTCAACACTATTTTAAATGCCATTTTACGATCTGCTCGCAGCTCGAGCTCGGCGCGTGCCGCTTACTCGATCGAGTTGCGGGTGCTCATCTTATTCCCTTTGCGACAAAACATCACCCCTATGCGAATCCCATGATGGGGTAAGCGCCGCCCCTCACTGTTAAATCTTCTATGGACACAGATGGAACGCAGAAATAATGCAACCTACACGATTCAACGCCGGAAAACGCAGCAATCTGCTGCAAATTCTAGTCCCACGCACGTCGTAAGATGATATGCGATTGATAAGAACCTTGCATACGTTGAATCGCTCACCACATTTTGCCGGGGAATGGCAGTAAGCCGCAAGTTCTCAGACGCAATCAATCGGCGTGAATGTGGGGCCATGGAGCGGCTGCGCACTGCAGACGGTGCACTTAATACTCCAATGCCAGGTGAACATCCGTGATGATTTCGATTGACGATCGATTAAGTGAGCTCAGGTGGA
Organism: Bradyrhizobium sp. USDA 3240; assembly: GCF_054063295.1. Lineage (NCBI taxonomy): Bacteria > Pseudomonadati > Pseudomonadota > Alphaproteobacteria > Hyphomicrobiales > Nitrobacteraceae > Bradyrhizobium > Bradyrhizobium sp. USDA 3240. The sequence continues at coordinate 5,717,950 of NZ_JBSSGD010000002.1, read as the reverse complement.
TACGGAACGAGATCTGGCGCTGTCGTAGGTTGCTCGAAACGGAGCTGCCCGGTGCGGAGCGCGACGTCGTTGAGAAGCGTCTGCTTGAACAACTTTCTGACTTTAAGCGGCTCTTGCAGGTCGCAATTCCCTTGACTTTATGCTCTGAAGTTAATTCGACCGAAATCGCCTCCACTGAAGCGCCCATCGAGAGCGCCGCAATGGCATCGACCGACCGCTTCGGAATGTCGATTGGTAGCTGATATGAACGGCTGCTCGTGCTCGAGAAGCCCCTTCAAAGCTGACGGGAAGGGCGAGCGCGGAGCGCTCTGAGTTGAAGACCGCCATGGGTTGAACCGCGCGACCCTAACCCAAACATGCAATCCGATAGATCCCCCGGACCAGTTGGTGCGAACCGATGGCTTATTTACTGCGGCCTCGCACGCCGCCGAATTGACTGCAGCGCTGATAACGAGCGCAACAGCACCGCAATTACCATCTTTAGATCACATTAAAACCTCGCACATGCTTGCGCTTTGATTGCCTAGCGACGCCTATGGCGTCGTAGCGCGCACGTACCCGCTGGAAGATCAGATGCAACCAGCTAGGCGACGCTTTTAGCCCGATTGACTTTCGAGAACCAGCGTGGCGAAAGCTCCGGCGCCCTATCAATTCTGGCACGTCACTGTGGTTGATATTGCAAAATTGCCGCGCCGGCGGCATCATTCCCGATGCGGGACGATCAGCTGGCTGTTGACGCCTGGTTTCGATCTTCCGCTTCTCTTCGCCGCGGTGGGCATCACTCGGCGACATTCGATACGCAAGCTTTTGAAATTGTCCTTCAGACAAAACATGGCCGCGTCTATATCTCCACGTCCTGTGAAGTGATCACAGAAGCGCATCACATCTGGTCTGCAAGACGTCAAGACCTCCTCTGACCTCAGATCCCGAGCGCGGGCGTTCCCTGTACACCACGTGGCCGCAATCGCAATCGCTGCAAGGCCGGCTAGATAGCGAAGCGCCCGGTAAGCCCAACTCGTTAGTGGCTCCCGATTCAACAAGAACTCCCTAAGCTGCATATCCTTCACTATCGTTCTTTGCGCCACGCGCAACATATGGAAAAGGCCACTGCAACGGTAGCAGCGCTCCTGCTATTGTGGACCCGGCTTGCAACACTTGCGAGTCATTGTTGCACCACGCGCAATAGAATTGTTGCGGGCCACAGAACAATAGAGATTGGCTGCATTTGCAGATCCCGCAGCCCATTCTGGATCTTGAGACATTCGCGATGTTATGTTCCTTACTAATGTTCCGTTCTGCAAAGGCGTCCGATCCTCCTTAGCAAGGCCCACACCTACAACCTGACGCTGCGGTCGATTCAAGCACTTTGATCGTCGAAGCCACTGTCACAACGTTCTTGGCTGGAATATTTATAGCTTGACGTGAGCGAGTAATGCGCACTCCACGCGGCAGCGCGCACGAAAACGCCATTTGATGTCGGCCGATGATCGCGGCCCACCGTTGATAGCGCAGCGTATTATTGAAGGCGTCGCAAGGGCACAGCGGATCCATCGAATCGATCGCCCGATTGCGTCAAAGCTGCTCGTTTTGTTCGGCGTCTGACCAATGTCTTGAAACCTGCACGGTCGAAGAAGGCCGGACCGACAGCGCACGACCTGAGCACACAGGCTCGAAGCGTAGACCAGAACTCCTTTGGTCGGGGCTAGTGGTTGTTGGTCTGTGACGGGCGCCCGATTCAGCAGATTCGAGCGGCCTTCTGCTATTGCTAGTCTGCAATTGCTTGGACCGATCAGCAGCTTAGACCTTAAGCTCCCCTGGCACGGCGGTTGCTACTCCGACGACGGCGGATGAGTCCTGGTATGCAGTCTAGCCGCAACACGAGCCGGGCGAGACGGGCAGGCACGCATGCCCCACCCCGATGTTCGAAATACCGGCAAAGGCGACGAGAGTGAGGCTTAGTATGAGGAAATCAGCGGTACGCGAGCTTTACATGGTGGGCACGCTATATGTCTTGGCCGCGGGGGTCCTGGCTTCGTCGGCGGCAGGCGCCGATAATGATTTGATGAGCGCCGCGAGGCGGATTTTCAGGCCGATCCCCTCAATCGTTCCCGCGGTCAAGGACAACCCCATCACCCACGAAAAGGTCACACTCGGCAAGACTCTGTTCTTCGATCCGAGGTTATCTGCGAGCGAGGTCATTAGCTGCAATACATGTCATAACCTTGGAACCGGCGGAGTGGATGCTGGCCCGACATCGGTTGGGCATCGCTGGCAGCTGGGATCACGTCGCGCACCAACAGTCTACAACGCCGTCTTCAATGTGGCGCAGTTCTGGGATGGTCGAGCGGCAGACCTCAAAGCGCAGGCCGAAGGTCCCGTCCAGGCTAGCGTCGAAATGAATGCGACGCCCGTTCACGTGGTCGACACATTGAATTCAATGGCCGAGTATATCGTTATGTTCAGTAAGGCGTTCCCCAGCGATGCAACGCCGGTTACCTTTGAAAATTTCGCCAAGGCCATCGAGGCTTTCGAGGCCACCTTGATCACGCCCGCCGCCCCTTTTGATCAGTACCTCGAGGGTGATGCGTATGCCCTTAGCGATCGGCAGAAAGCGGGATTAAAGTTGTTTATCGAAAAGGGATGCTCGTCTTGCCACAATGGTATCAACGTCGGTGGGCAGGATTACTTCGCTTTCGGTGCGGTGGAGCGGCCCGCCGCAAGCCTACTGCCGAGAAACGACAAGGGCCGCTTCGCCGTCACCAAGATGCCCAGCGACGAGTATGTTTTCCGCTCTGCGCCGTTGCGCAACGTCGCATTGCGGCCCCCCTACTTTCATTCCGGCCAGGTTTGGAGCCTCAAAGAAGCGGTTGGCGTAATGAGTGAGAGTCAACTCGGCGCGAAGCTTAGCGATACAGAAAAAGATGACATCGTGGCATTTCTGAATTCACTCACCGGGCAGCTGCCTAAGATCGATTATCCGATATTGCCCACGCGTACCGACACAACGCCTAAGCCCTCCGTGCACAAATAGAGCCATCACCGCAGCAGAACCAGGCGCTTGTCGCGCAGGAATGCGGTTCGCTGCGGCGAAGTGAAAAGGCACGGTCTCAAGCTGGAGCTCGCTCACACTCTGGACAGCAAAAAGCAATCCGGCTCCGAGTTCCTGCGGGTGCCATCGGCTTTGCCATAGAAGCAAACATTGCCCGAGCGTGCCGTGAGCTCTTATATCTCTCCTTCCATCAGCCCCCCTCGCCTGACCTGGCAAGCGCGAGTGACCAGATCGTCAAAGCGCTTCAGGCGATCGTTCCTACGATGGGTGAAACGTCATCGATCGCTGATCGTGACCGAACTTGCAGTTTGATACAAGGCCGACAAGACGGATTTTGCTCCGATTATGGTGCACACGATCCGGGTCGCGAACAGCTCGCCCGTCAGTTCCTTTCGACTGTTATTTGTCGCGAGGACCAAGCACGATGTCGCGCAGCTTCGCGATGCTCGCCGTCGCGCGAGCGGCCTTCGTGCTCCTGATTGGGGAGCGCAACTGATGCGGCCCTCGTCAATCCGTCCTCGATCGTCGGTGTCAGAAAGGTGCCGCGCGCCGATCCGGATTGAAGCAGGTATTGCCGGGTATAGCGCTGTTAGACGGACTCGCGATAGGTCTTCAGCCATCATGGCCTGACTTGCTCTTCGGCCGCTCGATTGAGCTGGCGTTCCAGTTCGGCGGTGCTTGCTCGAGAATGTTGCGGACGAAGAAAAGCAAGAGCTTGAGCTGCGCATAACGGCCGGGAACTCCATGATCTGCACCGGGCACATAAAGCATGTCGAAGTATTTTCCCGCCTTAATGAGCCGATCTGCAAGCTGGAAGGTGGCGGACGGATCAACATTGCGGTCCATTTCGCCGACAATGAGCAGCAGCTTGCCCTCCAACCTGTGGGCATTATCGATGGCGGAGGACTGCGAATATTCGATCCCGACCGGCCAGCCCATCCACTGTTCGTTCCACCAGATCTTGTCCAGCCGGTTGTCGCAGCAGCCACTGTTTGCGACCGCGACCTTGTAGAAATCGGGAGGGAAAAGCAACGCGCTAGCCGCGTTCTGCCCGCCAGCGGCCCCGCCAAAAATGCCGACGCTGGCGACATCGTACCAAGAATACTTCGCGCTCGCCGCCTTGTACCATAGGATCCGGTCGTGAAGGCCCGCGTCTTTCAGATTTTTCCAAGCAACATCATGGGACGCGCGCGAGCGATGATTCGTACCCATGCCATCGATCTGAACAACGATAAAGCCGAGCTGCGTGAGCGGCTCAAACGATGCCGAGAAGGATTTGGGAACAAAGGAACCTGTCGGACCTGCATAGATATGCTCCACCACGCGGTATCTTTTGTTTCGATCGAAATCAACGGGCAGATGAATGACGCCCCATATGTCCGTCTCGCCGTCGCGCCCCTTGGCGTTGAAACTGACGGGTGGCTGCCAGCCAGCGGCGATGAGCTCGGCAATCTCGGCGCTCTCAACCTGCATCAATTCGGTATTATCATTGCGCGGTACAGCACCATGCGGGGCGGAACATCAATGCGAGACCAAAGGTCGACATAGTAGCGACCGTTAGGCGAGAATTCGATGTGATGATTTGCCGGCTCAGATGTGAGGCCGTGAGTCCCTTCCCATCAAACTCAATGCGATAGGCATGGACGAAATAGGGATCGCCGCCGGGGTGCATTCCGCTCGCGCCAAACTAGATCTGATGCTTGATCGGATCAATATGATACACCGCGCGGACCACCCAATCACCTCTGGTGATCTGGTTTTGGAGCTCGCCTGTCCTGCCATTGAATAAATCGAGATGCTCGTTACCATCGCGCTCCGAGGCCCAGATGATCTCCTTCCCATCATCGATGTCGTAGCGGAACGTTTTTCCAGTATTCACCTGGTCCATCACCAATGGCTGGAAGTCGACGAATGTCTTGCTCACCTCATCAATCAGCGAGCGCACTTGACCTGTGGCGGCGTCGACCTCTATCAGACGATAGAGCTGGTGCCCACGCTGATTAAACTCGAAGGTGAATCCCCGACCGTCTTTCCACCACTGGACCGCCGAAAGACTGTACGGATTTTGGAATGCGGCGTTATCGATTGCAATCGCGCGTCGGCTCGCGACGTCAAACAGCACGGGCTGGAGTAGTGTGATGGCATCGCCCGGCTTAGGATACGTCATCGTGGAATGCTTGGGTTCGAGCTGGTCCGCCGGCGAGGGTTCGAGGTAATGGACCTCCCGCTGGAGACCCGGACGGACTCGGTAGGCAGCCAGGTGCGTTGAGGCCGGAGACCAGCTTAGCGTGAAGAGAGCATAATAGTCGGCTTGGGACCCGTCCCAGGTCAACTGGATGTCCTGCAAGCCATCCTGGCTGCGCAGGTAGAGGTTATAGTTGCGAATGTAGGCCAGCCATTTTCCGTCAGGCGAGGCGCTTGTCCCGTCGGGATCGTTCTCTGCCAGTGGCGTGTCGTCATAGGGCTCCGCTGGCTGTCGCCCGGTTGCATTGCAGCACCTGTGCAGGCATCGCTGACAAGATCGCAGCTCCAACGCATATGCTCGATATTGAAGGTAATCTTGGCACCCTTGTCGGCCAGCTCGAAATGGTCGAAAGGAAGATTCTCTGGCCTATAGTGCTTGTGGCTCGCCCTGTTCAGTGCCGTCGCGAGGCGCTTGATCAAACGCCGGCTGCCTTACCCCAATGCCGGCATCAACGAGAGTGAACTGCTGCTTGCCTCGCGTTGTCCGGCGGTAGACGAGCGCGTCGCCCTCGCCGAACCAGAACGGCACGTCAGGCACATTGACAGTAAGACGAGCATAGCGGTCCTCCGTTCTGAGCGCCCGCTTGTAATCGGATTGTGCAAGCGGCGCATTCACGATGTCCTCTGGCAGGAGCTCTGCGCTGCCTTGCATTCTTGCTGGGAACAGCGCCACCGTCACGGCAAGAACTTTGTACATTCTTATTCACCGCTCCTAATTGTAGGCTGAAGTCAATCTGAGTGACTTCCCGATTGATATGCCATTTCCGGTGGACACAGCTGTCCTTTGTCGTGCCCTTGATTCTTTAGTGACGCCTGCACTAGCCTTTGGTAAGAACAGAACCGTTCGGCGTTCTGATGGACATTGGCGGCTCGCCAGAGCTGCAAGCGCCTCAAACAATCCACCACATCGCATATCGCCGCACGAACAGAGCTATCGCTGAAAGTTGGCGACGGCGGGAATCGGGAAGGCGGCATATCGTGGGGGTGCTTGACGCCTCCACTTCTCCACCGAAGGAGCGATATGCCGTGTCCAAAGATAACATCATCAAGTTGATTCAGCCAGGAAACGTCGACGATCAACTCACCGAAATCTTGCGCAATGGGGCGCGTGCTCTGTTGGCCCAGGCGGTCGAGGCCGAGGTCGCGGACTTTCTCGGCAAGCATGCCGATTTGAGGACTGCGGACGGCCACCAGCGCTCGTGCGCCACGGTCACCTGCCGGAACGCGAGGTGATGACCGGTATCGGTCCGGTCGGCGTCCGCCAGCCGCGTGTACGCGATCGCGAGGCGGAGGCTACCGATCCCGACCGCATCCGGTTCTCTCCGTCGATCCTGCCGCCCTACATGCGCCGCTCGAAATCGATCGAGACGCTGCTGCCGATCCTTTACCTGAAGGGTATCTCCACCGGCGACTTCTCCGAGGCTCTGGCGGCGCTGCTCGGCAAGGATGCTGCCGGGTTGTCGGCATCCGCCATCGGCCGTCTGAAGGACGGTTGGCTTGACGAACACACCGCGTGGCAGAGGCGCGATCTGTCGGCGAAGCGCTACGTCTACATCTGGGCCGATGGCATCCATCTCCAAGCACGCCTCGAAGACGAAAAGCAGTGCATCCTGGTGCTGATCGGCGCGACGCCGGAAGGCCGCAAGGAACTGGTCGGCTTCACCGATGGCGCCCGCGAGAGCGCGCAGGACTGGCGCGATCTGCTGCTCGACCTGAAGCGGCGCGGGCTCGGCGTGCCGCCGCGGCTCACCATCGCCGACGGCGCGCTCGGGTTCTGGAAGGCCGCCGGCGAGGTCTGGCCGAAAACGCACGAGCAGCGCTGCTGGGTACACAAGACCGCCAACGTGATCGCCAAGTTGCCGAAGAGCCAGCAGCCTAAAGCCAAACGCGCGTTGCAGGAGAGCTGGATGGCCGAAACCAAGGCCGCCGCCGAGCTGGCGTTCGACGCCTTCATCGAGAGCTATACGCCCAAATACGAGAAGGCGGCCGACTGCCTGAGCAAGGATCGGGACACGCTACTGGCGTTCTACGACTTCCCGGCCGAACACTGGAAACACCTGCGGACCACCAATCCCATTGAAAGCACCTTCGCTACCGTGCGCCACCGCACGATCCGATCGAAGGGCTGCCTGTCCAACAGAACGGCGCTCGCGATGGTCTTCAAACTGCTTGAGGCCGCGCAGAAAAGCCGGCGTCGTCTCGATGGCCGCAACCAGTTGCCAAAACTCGTTCTCGGTGTGACATTCAACGACGGGATCGAGCTCATCGCCAAACCGACTGACCGTCAGCCCATAACCGCCGCCGCCTGACCGGCCGCGCCGTCACCAAAATTTGGCGATAGCTCCAACACGCGATCCGCCTGTGATTGCTGCAGCACCGACGTTACGGTGTTCCCTCCACACCACTTATCGCGTGCAGACTCTATGCCAACGAGTAGTGTACCTCCGCGTTCTTTTGACTACGATATCGTCACCCGACAAGATCGGTCATTGTTGAAACAAGGCGCCAGTCTGAGGAGCACAAAACGCATGCAGTGTCGGCCAGCTGTAGCGACCAATGTCCGGAATGTCATTGCGAATGGGAGGTATTTGTCGCGCCCGTTGCCAAATCACTCAAACAAGTCGCCTTCGGATTTCGGGAAGCGCGGACTACGCTGACCGTAGGATCCGATAGATCAACCCGATGAGAACTTACCCGATCAGCTGTGGAGGCAACCGGGGATATCCATCATCATAGATCGTTAACCGGATCGGGCGACAAATTGGATAATCTAAGCTTTTGCATCAAGAGCGATCGTCACGACCGTGCGGTCACCAGCCCACTTCTCGACGCAAGCCCGCAGCATCTTCAGCTTTTGATTTCGTCTACCCTGCATGGCCGGTTGGCGACGCGAACGTCTGAAACCCAACGATACAATGCGGCCATTCCACACACTGTGCTCCGACCTATGCGAGTTCACGATGAGCCGAGCAGGCCGCGCACCCTATTTTTGAACGGCACGCGGATTGCTGGGCAAGGAGCAAGGGGCTGCCGCGTCGAAAGCTCCTCGCGGCGAACCACCCTCGGAGTTCCAATGAGGCTTATCCGATTGATCCTGGTCGATCTGAGTTTGATGCTGCTTGCTCCGCAAAAAGCGGAAGCCATCAATATCGGCGCCAGCGCACATTTTAATTTCGGCTATCAACACTGTGGCGCCATTGGATTGCCAGCCGCGAGGCCGTATTGAACTGGCGCGATAGCCCACGCCTCCACAGCGAAACGACGGAAGCCATGCCATTTCAACGATTGGATAATCTCCGTCCGGCCAACCCGGCTACGAATTGCGCGACACTGGAACCCCACCTTACCTGTGTCATCGGCAAACGCGCGCGGGAGCGTTCGATTGCCGCGATGTTCGATGGCGCGGAGACGCATAAGATGCCGGCTGTCGTAACACCGTCAATCTGCAATCCAGCGACCACCTAGTGGCCTCCCCTGGGGCGGAGACCGCGCGCTGGAACCAAACAGACTGGATTGTCGGCGGCATGGTGATCATCTCCCTTGCGGCCATTCCGCCCGCGACCGTGATTGATCGCTACAGCAGAGGTGCAGGCAAGTGAGATACGCAAAACCTGGCCATATCGAAGTCGCCTTCAACGGCTCTCTCGCAAGAGTCCCCCTAGATGCACAATTCAGCGTACCAGCTAAAGGTGTCACGGCAGTTTTCGGTCCCCCTGGGTGCGGCAAGACCACGCTCGCGCGCTGCATCGCCGGCTTTCAGCGCCTACCGAGCGGATTCTGCGCGATCGATGGCGAGATTTGGCAGGACGAGACCACGTTTCGGCCGCCCCATCTGCGTCCCGTCACGTATGTATTCCACCGACCGGTCCTTTTTTCCCATTTGTCCGTCAAGCGTACCCTTTTGTATAACGCGAAACAATCCAAGCCAGCACTGATCGACTTTGATGGTGTTGTCGAATTGCTCGACTTGGCGTCACTGCTTGACAGTTCGCCATCACACCTTTCGGGCGCCGAGCGACAGCGGCTTGCCCTTGGCAGCGCGCTGTTGGCCCAACCCCGGCTACTTTTGCTGGATGACCCGCTCATTTTGCTCGACCGCCCCGCCAAACGCGAGATTATGCCATTTCTCGAGCGCATACGTGAACAGCTCACGTTGCCGATGATCTATATCAGCCATGACATGGCTGACATCGAGCGCTTTGCTGATCATCTCATCATGATGAAAAATGGCGTTGTGACTGCGGTCGGTCCCCTGCATGCCACACAGAGCAATCCAGCGCTTGCCGTGCGCGGCGAAGCGGCGGTCTGCATCGACACCGTAGTCGGCGGCTATGACGGGCGCTACGGGCTGATCATCCTCCGCCTCCAAGGTGCGCGTCTGTTGATACCTGGACCGCCCTTGAGACCAGGCGCGCAGCTCCGGCTGCGCATCGCAGCCAGCGACGTCAGCATCGCGCGCGAGGCCCCGCGCGCAAGTTCCATGCTCAATATCTTTCCGGCACGCATCAAGGCCTCTCTGCCGTTCGACGAAGCTGAGGTCACGTTGATTCTGGCTCTCGAAACTGGCCGTTCGGGCGCGCCACTTTTGGCCCGCATCACACGCCGCTCCTTTGATGAACTAGGCCTTAGCAATGGAACGGGCGTATTCGCCGAGGTCGCGCGAGCCTTGCCGGCCGTGCTCCCCGAGCGGTTGCTCGTAACGCCTTCCACACCGGCAGGAGAAGCTCGACACGTAAGTGTCGACGCGAGAAACAAACAGAAATCGGACCACGGCCATGATCGGCAACCTTGAAGAAATCGATCCGAATGCTGTGGCTGCGATTTTCTACCGGCCGAAAGACGACGTCGATAGGTTGCTCGCCGATTTCGTTCAGGATCTTGCGCGGCAAGCCGTACGCGTCGACGGCATCGTCCAGCGTCGCTTCTGGGCAACAAACGGTACGCACCTATGCTTGCAGTGGACGTTGCGACGGGGCAAGAGATCTCGATTTATCAGTCACTCGGCAGCGGAGCTACGTCCGGTAATCTCAATACGACTGGACTTGCCGAAGCCGCAGCTGTCGCTTCCCGGGCGCTTTGCGACAAGGTCGATCTCCTTGTGATCAGCACATTTTGCCAGACAAGAAGCCGTTGGCCACGGCCAGCGCGCCAAATTCACAGAGGCCATCACCCGCCGTGTGCCACTCTTGACGGCCGTTCCAAGAGCATGTCTTGCTGATTGGCAAACTTTCACTGGGGACATTGGTAGGTTGCTACTAGTGTCGAGGAATGGTGGCGCGATATCTCCATCCCGCCAGCGCGCCGCCCGGGCGTTAGTCGCGGCTGCGGCCATTTGGGCGCTATGATACCGGACAGCTTGATGACGTATGTGTGTAGTTCGGATATGTTGACCCCGAAATTACCCGTCGGGCTACTTCGCCGACAACGAAAGCAAGCTTAGCTCCGGCGTCCGCCCAACATTGTGAGCCACCGTGATGCTCTGTGAACGTGCTGATTGCGGACCCTGATCGGCAAGAAGCCGCACTTCGACAAGCTGCGCGCGTGCTTTACCCGGTCGACGCTAGCATCACCCCCTCAGTCGGTTTTGCAGTGCCTGTCGATCGAAGACGGATCGTCGATTCAGGTCCGATTGCCGTCTTTGCTGCAGTCCTCGAACCCGGACCGTGCACTGGCTGCGGATCTTCGGAACCGCGGCAACCCAATCGCCACATAGCATGGCCCTAACCGATACTCCAACGCGAACATCGCGCATCCGCAAAGCATGATTGAAAGCGAGTGTGAGATTCAATCGAAACATGGATCAAATGCACGCAGCCACGTCACTAGTTGGCGTCGTCTCAGCAATCGGGTCTTGAGAACGGATGGCATATAGCTTGCTTCACCGGTGAGGCACGATTACCATAAAACAAACTCGTGAGGACAGCATGCTTGGAATTGGAAACCAGTTGCCGCCGTTCGAAGTCACAGGCGTGAAGCCCGGCTTTCAAGCGCAAGAAGAAGAAGGACAGAGTGCGTTCGAGACGCTGACAGAAACAAGCTTTCCAGAAAAGTGGAAGATCATCTTCTTTTATCCCAAGGACTTTACGTTCGTCTGCCCAACCGAAATCGCCGAGTTTGGCCGGCTGTCCAAGGAATTCGCCGACCGCGATGCGATCGTACTGGGCGGTTCAACCGACAACGAGTTCTGCAAGCTCGCCTGGCGACGCTCACATGTCGACCTTCACAACCTACCGATCTGGCAGTTTGCCGACACAAAGGGGGCCCTGGTCGATGGCCTTGGCGTGCGTTCACCCGAGGGTGTCGCCTATCGCTACACCTTTATCGTTGACCCCGACAACACAATCCAACACGTCTATGCGACTAATCTCAATGTCGGGCGCAGCCCCAAGGACACACTCCGCGTTCTGGACGCGCTGCAAACCGACGAGCTCTGTCCCTGCAACCGCGAAGTCGGCGGCAAAACCCTGAAGGTTGCATGAGGCCCCGTGTCGTCGATCGAGCAATTGCACGAGAAGATTCCCGATTGTGCCAAGGACGTCAGGCTCAATCTGACGTCCTTGGTGGCCGATGAGACGCTCTCGCCGCAGCGACAATATGGCTTGATCCTCGCGACCGCGATTGCCACCCGCAATGCGGCCCTTATTTGCCGCGATGGAATCGGCTGCGGCCGCCGTGATGACGCCTGAGGCAATCGCCGCCGTGAAATCCGCCGCTTCTGTGATGGCAATGAACAACGTTTACTACCGCTTCGTTCACCTTGTCTCCAACACCATGCAACCACGGCTGCGCATGAACGTGATCGGCAATCCCGGAGCGGACAAGTCCGACTTCGAGCTCTGGTCGTTGGCGGTCTCAGCTATAAACGGCTGCGGTGCCTGTATTGACGCCCACGAGAAGACGCTGCGGGCCGCTGGCGTAAGTTCCGAAGCCATCCAGACCGCCGTGCGCTTTGCCGCGATCGTGCAGTCAGTGGCAGTTGCTATCGAGGCCGCAGGGTCTACTCCCCCTTAGGCGACCGGCTGATTCCTCCTTTTCCACCGGTTTGACACCGTTGTGGCGCAGTTCAGTGGCGCCACAACCATTCCTACGCGCATCCCGAGTGATCGTGATATCCTGATGCAATGTCTGTCTTGTGGGTGTCCTCTCGAGGTGCGCGCCTCGGTTCGAACTTGAACCCGTGCAGAGAGGCGGAATGCGCAACTGTGACGGCGAGATCCTCCTTTACATGGCGATCATACTGCTATGCTCGTTCACTTTCAGCCAAACTTGAACAACACCCCATATCCGCCGCGCGGATGGCTCCATTGGATGTCGCCGGTGGGCTCGGCGATCACGCGGCAGGTGCCGCACTCGATGCAACCGTCGACGGTTACCTCAACCTGTCCATTGTCGTTGAGTTCGTAGCATCGTGCGGGGCAGACTTTCAAGAGCGCAAGCAGTTCCGCCGACGGCGTTGTGTGCGCGCGTACCTTGACGTGGGGCTGACCGATGTCGACAAGATATCGGTTGTAATACAGCTTGTCTTCGACGCGCACCGAGGGCTCGACATTCATGCTTTGACCTTCCATTGCTGAACCTCACATTATTGGCGGTCAGCGCCAGGCCCGGGCAAAGCGAGACGCATCGCCGATCAGGCCCCTCCATGACCGCGCCTTGACAAAGGATTTCAGGGTCGCCTTCTCCTTCTCAAGCTTCGGCGTCCCATCGACGCGCACAAAGTTCTGCATCGCCTTGGAGATGAGCTGCGGATAGGTAAGAAAGAAGTTTTGCGAATGGGTGTGCATCAGCATGGGCAAGTCCTTGTACTTCTTGAGATCCTTGATCACGAAGGAATCGGCTAGCATCTTCCTGTAGAGCGACAGATTTTTCGCCGTCATGGGCTCGCGGCGCGACTTCATCTCGGCGATTGCTTCCGCCGCGATGCGGCCTGAGGTCATCGCAAGATTGGACCCCTCACGATGGATGGCGTTGTTGAGCTGCGCCGCGTCCCCCACCACTACCCACCCATCACCGTAGAGCTGCGGGATTGCCTTGTAGCCGCCTTCGGGAATGAGATGCGCCGCATACTCCTTGATTTCAGAACCTGCGATCAGCGGTGCCACGGACGGATGCTGCTTGAAATGATCGAGCATGCCGTAGGGTGTCTGGCCGGTGCGCTGGAAATCGGCGACGAGACAGCCGATGCCGACCGAAATGCATTCCTTGTTGGCATAGACGAAACCCATTCCAGTCATGCCGCGAGAAATGGTTCCGGCCGCCTCGATCACGACGCCCTCATCGCCCTTAAGATTGAAACGCGCCTCGATGGTTTCGCGAGGCAAAAAGTGCATTTCCTTCACCGCGAGCGCGACGTTATCGGGTGTCGGCCGCGCGCGCAGGCCAGCGCGCGTCCCGAGCAGTCCATTGACACCCTCGGCCAGCACGACAACGTCGGCATGTATTTCGCCGCCGCCGCGATCTGTACGAACTCCCACAACCCTCTCACGGTCGTCTCGCACGAGCTCGGTGACTGTCGTCTCGCACAACACGGTCGCCCCGGCCTCCCGCACCTTCGACGAGAACCACTTGTCAAACGGCGCGCGTATGATCGTGTAGCGGTTCGGCCGCTCCTCGTTGAAGTCATCCGAGCGGTAGTGCATGCCGACGTGGGAGCGATCGTCCAGTAGCCAGAACCGCTGTTCGACCAGATGACGTTCGAGCGGCGCTTCCTCGCGAAAGTCGGGGATCAGCCTCTCCATCATATCCGCATAGAGGATCGCGCCCTGCACATTCTTCGATCCGGGGTACTCGCCCCGCTCGAGCTGCAGCACCTGCAGGCCGCACTTGGCCATGGTCAAGGCCGCTGCATTGCCTGCCATACCCGCTCCGACCACGATCGCGTCGAACCTCTCCTCAATCATCATCGTCTCCTTTAGACTGCGATCCGAGCACGGGAATTCGGCAAAAGCCGCGCCCGAAACGCAGCTGTCAGCGCCGGTAGCAGATGCAGCGCGTCACTGACGATCGCGACATGGGCGAAGTCGAAGATCGGCGCGTTCTTGTCGGTATTGATGGCGACGATCAGATCCGCCCCCTCCACACCGACCCTGTGCTGGATCGCGCCGGAAATTCCGGCAGCAATATAGAGCTTTGGCCGGATGGTCTTGCCGGTTTGGCCGATCTGCCGGTCAGACGTAACCCATCCTTTTTGCACCAGAGGACGCGAGCAGCCATACTCGGCGCCAAGCAGAGTTGCGAGCTCGCGCACCAGCCGAAAATTGTCAGGCGCCCCCAGCCCCAAGCCGCCGGCAACCACGACATCGGCGTAGGCCAAATTGGACGTTTCCGAATCGCGATCGGGGATGAAGGAGAGCACTTTCGTGACGATATCGTCTTCAACGAGGCCAAGTGGGTGGATAATGATACGAGCGGCATCGCGTACCACACGCTCTGGCATCGGCATGACGCGTGGGCGAACGGTTGCCATCTGGGGACGATAATTCAAGGTATAGATCGTGCAGAGCAGCGAGCCGCCAAAGGTCGGACGCGTTGCTGCAAGCGAACCATCGGTGTCGACGTCGAGCGCGGTACAGTCGGCAGTGAGCCCTGTCGACAAGGTCGTCGCCACGGAACCTGCAAGATCGCGACCGAGTGTCGTCGCACCCAATAGCAGAATCTCCGGCTTGTAGGTGTTGACGAGTTCGGTTAGCGCTTTGGTATAGGACTCGTTGCGATAATCTGACAGGACATTGTCACTCACGAGATAAGCCAGATCTGCGCCATAGCAAAAGGATTCAAGCGCGGCGTTACGCGTGGGCTGTCCCTCCGGGCCGATAACGACCGCAGCTAGATTCACCTTCAGCCTGTCGGCGAGCCTGCGCCCCGCACCCATCAGCTCCCAGGAAACCGGGTGCACTTGGCCGCGCTCCTGCTCGACGAAGACCCAGACATGCCTATATGCTTTAAAGTGCTCGGGCAGTTCCTTTTTCGCTGCCGCTCGGCCGCCAGCCGCCAGCGTGCTCGTTTTTATGACATTGCTCATGCTCTAGATCCTCTCAAAATAACGCGCGCACGCACCACGGGATTGCTTTCTACTTCGCTCAACGGAAGATCACTTTTGGTCAGTGCCTGACCGGCCGCTCGCCCGTCTCGTCCGTTCGGCGCGCCCCACCACGCGGCGAGACGCGCCGCCGCGGTAGACGTAGCGGACGGGCCAGACTTCGTAGAGATGCTCGACCTTGGTTCCTTGCGCGCTCCCTTCGACGAGCGCCACCGCGGCGGCCAGGCCGCCGCGGTCAATCTGACCGGCGGCTGCCAGCCTTGGGTCAGTCAGTCCGGTGATCGCGCAATACCGGCGTCTCGCTTTCGGCCCCGCGCTCCGCGTTGACTGTGACGGCCAGAGGGATCTGGCCACCGCTCCTGACACGCAATCCCAGCCCTGCCTCCGGCGCCGACAACTCATAAGAGCCGACGTTGGCCCCGTTTCTTGAGGCATCTTGCCATCGGCCATGGAGCGGATGGGGATCTGCGCATGACCGGAGGCCTGCGCGATGCGGACGACCATGTGCATACCCGCTCCGGGCGTAGCGTGGACGGGTGACTTACCCATTGACCACCATCTCGCGGTCCATGCCGGCTTCGGTCGCGTCAAAGGCTATTTCGAACGGCATTGGCGTGAGCCATAAGATCATGCCGCAGCGCTCGGCGGACAGTAGAAGCGATGTCATAGGTCCTCCTTCAAATCTCATCTCGGACGGCCACCATCTGTCGGCATCGAAGACGGGATCGGCAGGACAACAGCAAGTGTCGTACCAGTCGAAAGAACCATGGAATTTCGCGCGAAAGCAACGTCTTGGAAGACACTTAAAATGGCCCCTGACACCACGGGCACGAGCAGCAGCTCAGACATGGGTCGGGAATACGACAGCGCGGCTCGCGTCAGGCTGCAGAGGGGTCGATTTGAATGAAGACGAAGGCTGTACAAGACACCGTCACCCGGCCAGGTGGGACAAACCACGCCGCAGTGGAGCACGAAATCACTTCAGCGCGCTCAACGGGACAAACGCCACCGACTTGTTAGGGTCTGCGACGGCTTCCTTTAAGACCTTGAACACTCGCTGCTCGATCGGTGACGATGCCACGAAATCGGCATAGGCTTGCTCCAGCATCGCTTTGCACCGAGCTCTGATCTCGGGCTCTGCGGCACCGGCGAACTGCTCCTTGGCAAAATATTGTCCCATGCGCTTTAGGATATGAAGGCGCGCAACATTGACGATTTTCGGCTCGTAATCGACGCCTAGCAGCGAAAAGAACTCTTCCGCCGACGAGGCCTTGCTGAGCCGATCCAGGATCCCGGCTGGCGAGCATGAGTTGCTCATTGCAAAAATCTCCCTTGGGTTAGTTCGTCGACGTTCGACGAGTTGTGGCAGCACCCACGATTCTGCTGCAGGCCTTAGCTCGCGCGGCTGCTCTCCACGGCCAAAGCCTGGCCCTGGAAAGCTGCGTCCACAATACCGCGGCCCACGGGCTCGCCGGTGACGACTCAGCACCGATGAAAAGACGCCTCACCTTGCTTGTTGCCATGCCCAATTCGAACTCGACTGCAGAGCGCCGGGATACACGACCTGTCGCGGAGCGCTTGGGCGCGGCATCGCCTTGGATACATGATGGGCTCGCGTTGTAGTGGCGCTAGCCAGCCCCCCTCTCCGAACCGCCAAATCCGGACGAGGCGTTCGAAGATTCCTGTGGCAACTCAGATGGGCCAGTCGCCGCGGACAACCGGGCGAGCCGCCTGCAACAGAAAGTCGCGCCGGCGCTCGGCCAACCGGCTCTCGCCGCTTTCCTCGCCGAAGCAGAGGCTAAAGTCGTTACATTGCGTACAGACGGGCGTCGTGCACATTACGAGGCCTTCATCCTCGCACAGCGTGCGGTAGAAAAAGCGCTTCCAGCGCATATTGTTGATATTGCGCGCGGCGAGCGGCGCGAAGTGGCGGCTGAGCAGCCGAGAGAGTTCGGCACGATTGCGTAATCCCAAGCCTTCCCACAGGTGGTCCGGCTCAATGGCGCGGCGCGCGATCATCGCGGCCAGCCAGCGACCAATATGTCCTTCCGTCGAGCGCTGCTTGAGCAAAAGATCGCGCACCATTGCGATCTCGTCGCTCTCATCGCACTCGACCGACAGGAGCCGCTCCACGAGCTTGACCCCTACCGAGGGAAAGTACCGCTCCAGCAAGGCCGCTAGCTCGTGGCCGGACAGGCCCGCCTTCTCGGGAAGAGGGCCACCATCCATCGAGGCAATCGCTAGAATAGACGCCAGGACATGGCAATCGAAATTACTGTCAGTGGCAATGTCGGCATCTTCAGGAGGCACACCGGTGAGTAGACGGTAGGTTGCAATTGCTCTGTGCATCCGACTGCTCGCATCAACGGCACAAGCAGCCACAAAAGGAAGAAAGTGCGCTTCGGACATGAATCGATGGATTCCACGATTTGGTTTGCCCTGCCCCATCCTAATCTTGGTCACGGTCGTTCGTCAGAATGCCGGTCTCCCGGATGGGTAGGTGAGGAGACCGGCATCCGTCGCGCGCCTTCACAAGGCCGCGACCCCAACCTTTACGAGGCCGCGAGCTCGGCGGCGGTCTTGCCGACGATGGATTCGTCGACAGGCTTCATAATACCATGCTCCATCAGCATGTCCTCGAGCTCGTCCATGGAGATCGGGGTCGGAATGATGCCCTTGCCGCCATTGTTGTGAACCTTTTTCGCGAGATTGCGATAATGATCGGCCTGCTGCGACTCAGGCGCATACTCCAGCACCGTCATGCGGCGTAACTCGGCATGCTGCACCACATTGTCGCGCGGCACGAAGTAGATCAGCTGAGTGCCCAGCTTCTTGGCCAGAGCCTCCGCCAGTGCCAGCTCCTTATCGGTTTGCCGCTCGTTGCAGATCAGGCCGCCCAGCCGCACGCCGCCGGAATTGGCATATTTCAGGATGCCCTTGGAGATGTTGTTTGCGGCATACATCGCCATCATCTCCCCGGACATGACGATGTAGATCTCCTGGGCCTTGTTCTCGCGGATTGGCATCGCAAAGCCTCCGCAAACGACGTCCCCGAGCACGTCGTAAGAAACGTAGTCAATGTTCTCATAGGCGCCGTTTTCCTCCAGGAAGTTGATCGAGGTGATGACGCCGCGGCCGGCGCAGCCGACCCCTGGCTCAGGACCGCCGGACTCCACGCAGCGGATGTCCTTGTAGCCGACCTTCATCACGTCCTCGAGCTCGAGGTCCTCCACGCTGCCGGCGCTCGCTGCAAGGCTCAAAATCGTGTCCTGCGCCTTGGCATGCAGGATCAGGCGGGTCGAATCCGCCTTCGGGTCGCACCCTACGATCAAGATTTTCTGACCCATCTCGGCCAGCGCCGCCAGCGTGTTCTGTGAAGTGGTCGACTTGCCGATACCACCCTTTCCGTAGAACGCGATTTGTCTCAGTGAAGACATGTTGCTCTCCATCAACCGATTTGCCAAAGTTCCGCGCTTCGTACGCGCCAGCTTGTTCTCGTTCAGAAACGGGGCACACGGGTTCAAGGGAAGGAGCGCATCGCTCGTCTTAAGCGTCGGCGTGCACTCAGCCCTCACTCAGTGTTGCTACCGCTCATTAGCAACCACCATGCCAACGCCTGTCCGCGCGCATTAAGCTCCTGATTACGTTTTGAAAAACGCCAGCGAGCCGATGCGTGATCCTGGCTGTTTTGGACCTGACAGGATCTGCGCAGCTGTCAGGAAACCAACAAGTGGCCAGAACCAATCAATCGGAAAAGCCGGTCTGGCGCGCTTGTCCGATGCATCATGTGTGGAACGGATCTTGCTACTCTTCTTGCAAGCCCCTTGTCGGCGATCGGAGGAGAGTGAGGATACAGGTTGGCGGCGAAACCTTGCAGGTAGTGTTTCGCCGGTGGTGTTCGATCTGCCGCGCGACCTGTAATTCAATGCAGCATGAACCAGATCGGGGCGCACGAGCTTACCGCCCAAGACGCCTTTTAAGCGTCCCCCATGGGTTGACGCCAAATGCACTCCTGCTCGGTGCCTTCTTTCCGAGACCGAAAGGAGCTCATCGATGAGTTAGCGGCTCAATTTCAGAATGTCCGGATCTTGGTCGTTTGCAAACGCTCGAGGAGGCCAAGTCGGTCGGCGGCATGAGCCGCGGCAGGTGGTAAAGCCGCTGACCTTGGAGATGGTTCTCAAAAAAGGTCGAATGCCATCTGGAACGCGGCGGTCGCCGGCCCGATCGTTCAGCGCAGCGTACCTACATAAGGAGCAGGCCATGGCGACAATTATCTTTTATCAAAAACCCGGCTGCGACACCAATGCGTGTCAGATGCAGGCGCTGAAGGCCGCTGGCCATGACGTGATAGCCAAGAACATCTTGAAGGAGCGATGGACCGCCGAGGATTTACGCCTCTTCTTCGGCAATAAGCCGATCGCATCCTGGTTCAACCGAGTCGCGCCTCGTATCAAGTCGGGCGATATCAATCCCGACGAAATCGACGCGGCGAGCGCGCTCGCGTTGATGCTGCGCGATCCGCTCCTGATCCGACGCCCGCTGATCAACGCCGACGGTGCAAGATACGCCGGATTCGATGACGAGCCCGTATTGTCGATGCTTGGCCAGAAGACGCAAGATGATCTCGAGAGATGTCCGCACGAAGGAAAGGCCCCAGGCTGTCTCCAGATGTAATGAGATGATGAATGCTATCGTGCGGAAGCTGACGCGAAGAGCGAAGTTGTCGCCCTCCGACTCCTCAGGGACTGCCGACACGCTTTTCGCCGACAAGCAAGTGTGAGTGGCTCGTCTGTAACACAGCGGAGCCCATGTTGCGCTCCGTGTTAACACAACCCTTTCGCGCTCACGGAGTGTAAGAGGCCGCTGCAGCTAGACCGCCTCCATCGCCCCATGACTCATCTGGCTTGGATCAGATCGATAAGATGATAACCAGTTCCTAGTAGAGTTCGGCTCAGACAGAATATTGAGTCGAATATCGATGAACAGGCGCCACGACGCTTCACGGCCGTGGTGCTTACGCAACTTGGCTGCTTAATTGCGCTACGGCCGTAGCCATTTTGATCGGCATCAAATCCTTCTCCATCCGCGATGTGTGACAGAGGTTCTCGCGCGACTCTTCGCGCGGACTTGGAATGGAGAACTTGATGAAAGCAAGAACCCTTCTGACGACGGCATCGCTGCTCACGCTCGCGACCTTGTTCAGTTCCGTCAGCATCTCGGTACAGGCTGCAGATCTGGCGCCGGCACCGGTCTATTACAAATCGCCCCCGATCGCCCCCTTCAATCCGTGGATGATCCGCCTGCGCGTGCTCGGCGTCTTGCCGGACAGCGCAGGCAGCTCGGTCAGCGTCGCGGGAGCCCGCCGCTGTCGTCACCAAGCTCCGGCCTGTCGATCAGCGATCGAGTGATACCGGAGCTCGACATCACCTATTTCTTCACAAAAACATTGCCGCCGAACTCATTCTCGGCGTGGCCAGCCATCACATCAGCGGTAGCGGCACGCTCAACGGGCTCGATGTTGGAAAGGCCTGGCTATTGCCTCCGACACTGACGCTGCAATATCACTTCACCGATTTCGGGCCGCTCAAGCCCTATATCGGCGCGGGCATCAACTACACCGCATTCTTCAACCAATCAGCAGCCAATACGCCGCTCGCGGGGCTTGCGGTGGCGGATGTACGCATCAGCAACCAGTTTGGCGCCGCGGTCCAATTCGGCTTCGATTACATGCTTGACCGTCACTGGGGCCTCAACTTCGACGTGAAGAAGTTGTGGCTGCGGCCGGATTACTCGGCGACCGTAAACAATGCGATAGCCGTCATCTGGCCGCGCCAATATCGACCCATGGCTCGTCAGCGGCGGAATCACGTACAAGTTATGACGATAGCACAAGCTCCAGGGAAGAGATCGGCTTGTTCAGATGCGAGCGCGACGGCGAGTTTAAGGTGCACCGTCTCGCCAGCGCCGGACTGCACGCGCAACAATGCTCGCTCTGTGAGCTACGAATTGATGGCATGAAGTGGCGGAACGCCTGCATCACTAATAGTGATCGACTAGATTCAGCTCCCTGCCTCCTTGCACGCCGCAGAGTGCCAGCCGCTTATCAAAGGCGGCAATTCAAATCGGTTGTCGCTCTGGGATAGACCGCGCTACAAAGGGGTGACGCTCGGGCCTCATCGGACTCGATCAAGCGCACTACTCTGACCAGTCCGTCTCTCACCGAACATTTTTGAATCCAAGGCCACAGCGACAAGGTCAATGGCCTCCTGTTGCGCACCTCCTTGAGGCGTGAGGGCACCCAGTCACCTTAAGAACGATCGTACAGCTTAACGACCCCAGTCTTTGAACAGAAAGCCGTGCATTCCCGATAGCCCGGACCAAGCGGCGCTAAGCGAAGCCTCTAGTGTACTGAACCAGAAGTTCGCGACATCGGGTCGTGTTTTGCCGGGGGCATTGTACCGGCAGAAGCGTTCGATGGAAGCAAGGATGTCATCGGCAGATTTGGTCCATCGGAAACGGCGTTGTGTCGGCCGATGAACGAAGTGATGTCAGCCCTGAGAGCGGCGACGCTGCGATAGATGCTGCGCCTGATCTTCTTATCGGTGAGGAGCGCGAAGAAGCGCTCGACCTGGTTGAGCCATGACGAACTGGTCGGGGTCAGGTGCACGTGCCACCGCGGCCGTTTAGCCAGCCATTTTCGGATCAAGGGGGTCTTGTGCGTGGCGTAATTGTCCATGACGAGATGGACGTCCGGTTCACGCGGCACGGCAGCTTCGATCTCGTCGAGGAACTTGCGGAACTCAGCAGCACGGTGGCGTCCATAGCACTTGCCGATGACCCGTCCGCTAGCAATGTCGAGGGCGGCGAACAGCGATGTGGTGCCGTGCCTCGTGTAGTCATGGCTTCTTCGGGCCGGCTGGCCGGGACGCATCGGCAGCATCGGCTGACTGCAGTCCACCGCCTGGATTTGGGACTTCTCATGCACACATAGAACGATGGCGTGCTCCGGTGGCGAGACGTAGAGGCCCACAACGTCGCGAATTTTGGCCACGAAGTTCGGATCGGTCGAGAGCTTGAACATCTCTATCCGGTGCGGCTGGAGCCCAAAGGCCCGCCAGATGCGTTGCACCGGCGACACTGATAGGCCGCTGGCCTTCGCCATGTCGCGAGAACTCCAATGGGTGGCGTTCTCGGGGCAACTCTCCAACGTCCTCACGATCACGGCTTCGATGCGGGCATCGTCAACCGTACTTGGCGCCCCGGAGCGCGGCTCGTCATGCAGCCCGTCCACGCGCCGCTCCACAAAACGCCGCCGCCACTTGCCTACCGTCGATCGGTCCAGGCACAGCTTGGCCGCGACGTCCTTGTTCTGACCGCCCTCCGCGCAGGTCAGCACGATCCGGGCTCTCAGAGCCAGCGCCTGCGCTGTCTTCCGCTGCATCGTCGGCGACTTCAGTTCGGCATGCTCTTCATCGCTCAATGCCAGGGGCGCAAGTTGCTGGACCGCCATCAGATCCTCCGTCGCTGCTACAGCTCCATCCTTGGGACGGCGACGCGAATCTATTGCGAATCTACGATTGCGAACTTTGTGAATCAGGACATTAGCTTCGCTTGAGCACCATCACAAGACGGTCCACACGTTTGCCTTGTACGAGATGAGAATTTACGATTTCGTCCACGTCCTCGGGCGTGGTCGCGCGGTACCAGACTCCGTCGGGATAGACGACCATCAAAGGGCCTGAGTTACAAAAGCCGAGGCAGCCCGCCACCGTGAAGCCGACATCGTTCAGACCTTGCGATTCGATCGCCTTGCCCATCCTATCGCACAGGGCTTGCGCGCCCGAGGCGCCGCAGCTGCCGTGCGGATGATTCGGCGGACGCTGCGTATGGCAGGCAAAGACATGATACCTGTAAAGTTGAGGAAGCTCGAATTCGGTTTCTGCGTTCATGCGCCTATCCTGAAATCAAGGGGTTCATCTGAAAAGCGGCAACGCCGGAGTACTTGCCGCACAATCTATTCTTCAGTTGAACGCCGGATCGATCAATTGAAGCAGCTGACTCGTGCTCGCGAAAGCAGCCGAAGCGAGCGGACATCATCGTGCTTGTTAATCGTGCTTGTTATCGGAAAATCCGCGAGCAGATACCTCCGCGTCTGACCGGCCTCCTTGATCAATTTCAACGCCTTCTCCCAAATCGCGACCGTTTCTGCTCACGCATCATTTGCTCAACCATCCAACATGTTCAAGCAACTTCCACGCCAATGCGCAACGCTCGTTTCCGCAACGATCCCTTGCCCGCCTCCGGCGCCACTGACACTCATTGCCGCGGTTACGACAATGTCGTTCTCTCCTGTTCCGGACATGACAAACGTCGCATCATGTTCAACGCTTCAGCTTCAGCTTCAGCTTTCCGCAGTCCGCTCCTGCGATTGGACGGAAGATACTCGCTCGGTCTGTTCAGACCTTGCACGGTCATTTCGCGGAATGAGCCGCGATCGTCGTGATCTGCGTCCCGTCTATCGAGGAGCGCGTATGGCGATCGGCCAGTGAAGAGAGCGCTCTGCCCAGCGGAGTCGGCTAATTGCATCGTTCGACCGCGAACCAAAGAACTTCCTAAGCGCCGCGCACGTGCCGCTGCTCATCCCGCGTTTTCGTCAAAGATAGCGCCCAATTGCGACGGGGTCCGAGCGAGGCACAGGTGATCACCGAGCTTACGTTTGAGGCGACAGAACTGGCCTGCCGCAATCCTGATTGGCAGCAGCGGCAAAACCGCCCACACAACGATGTCGGCTTGCCTCAACCGTTTCGAGCGCTTCAACTCGAGATTCGCTCGCCGCATCTTGCGGAACGATGAGAATGACCACGCGCACGTGCTCGTTAATGCATTTGACCTGGAGCGATGCCGTCAGTGGATTAAGGTGACGAAATTCGCCATGGGCGTCGGATGTACAGGGGGTTGGCATTGCAATTGCAGCGCAGACACGAACGCCGGCGGCGCCCGCGGACATCCGATCGTTCGGCGTGCGTTGCGCGTTGCGTGTCCCGCGAACATCGGATACAGGATCGTCATTTCTCTGCTCAAATGGTCCTGTCAGTCTAGGTCTCCCCATTCTTCCAGCCCAGACGGTGCCCTCGGTGGGCTTGCAGCCGCCGAGGGCATTTCTTTCTCGAACCTATTGTCATCCACCGGCAGCCAGAAGCGGTTCTTGCATGCCAGGTCCATTTGGTGAGTTAGCGCCAGAGCCCTTCCTTCGTGCCACGGAGATCGCCGGGTGCATGAGAGGGATCCGGATGCGTGCCACTGAACTTGCGGGTTCAAAACGTTCTGCTCTTACAAGTTCAAAAAGCGGCGACACGCACCTGCGCCAACGCTCACAAGGCTTTATCCGGCGCCAAACGCCTAAGGCAACTCGAGCAATAGCTAAGCGATGCAGCTGTTAATCGGGGTGGATCATAACATCAATGGTTTCGCCGCTGTCCTCGAGTAGGTCGGCACGCCGATCATCCGCCAGCAGCTTGACGCCGCACAGGCAGACGTCACCATCTATCACGGTGAGTGCGACCGGCTCAAGCGCTTGTCCGTTGCAGGGCCCATCGAATGCATACCCCAGTGTCGACCTCGAATCTCGCACCATGCCGTCCGCATCTGAGAATGGAGCGAACTGGAGAGAAAAACTCGCCGGAGCCGATGTTGAGCCAGGCACTGTCATGCGGACAACGGTTGACATACCCGAAATAATCGTTCCCGAAAGTGCGCACCACAATAATTAGAAGCGGCCGGCACTCGCCGCTAGCATCGATCCGCGCGCGACAGACTAGAGCCCTTGGCGCCAGTCCGCTCGATAGCATCAGCGGGACATACGGCGAATACCTCGATCTGATCGCTCAGCAGGTTGCCGATTATACCTTCGCTCATTCCCGCCTCGTGGTTTCCTGCTTGAAGGTTTCGATCGCGGTCCGCGTCAGTCGAAAAACACCACGACCACGAGCGATCGGGCGATAGCTTGAGCTGGCACGGGCGTTAAGGACCTCAAACCATTAGTTCGGCGTGAGCTTCGCCGGGCGCTCGCTGATTTGCACCACCCTCCCGTTCGGAGCGAAGCGGACGTGAACAATGACCTGTTGCGAGTTCACAGCAATTCCTTACTGGTCAACCTAAAGACCCGAACCGAAACTGAGGATCTGGATTTATGACGTGCTCGGTTCCGAGGCCCTGGCGCGGGCCTGGACCCTCTGGTCGGAGACGGCGCCTCCGCTACTTTGCCAGTGTTTTGCATTATCGCTGTCGGAGAGCATTTCTCTTCCGGGATTTCGGACGAAGATGTGGAATCCGGCCCTCCTCCATATTCGTCGGGGTGGCGATCTGCGCGCAAATGCCGCCACAGACGGCCCGCCATCGCGTTGCTGATCTAGCGCAATGGCAGCGGCTCATCGCAACTCAACCTATTGTTCCTTCAGTCGTGGATGACCAGCATCTTAGTAGATCGCTGCACCCGCGCCCACATTGATCGACGCCTCTTTCGTGGTTTCGGCGAAAAATTCGACCTTGTCGTTCGTGAGATGGGTGTGAAACGGCAGCGCCAGGGCGCGATCGGCGATCTTTTCCGCAACCGGGAAATCGCCCCGCCGATAGCGTTGGGCAATCGCACGCAATTCCGACCATGGCGCCCGATGACCATTGGAATTGCTGGCGACAATCGCCCGCGTGTTTGCCGTGATGCGTTCCTCGGCCTTTTGCTGGGACCAATGTTGCCGACCAATGGTCGATGTCGGAAAATACCACCCCTACGCCTGCGAGACTGATGGCATGGACCGTCTCGCGAAAAGAATAGGGCGAGGCGATGACTTCCTGCCCTGATTCGATCCCGAGCGCCTTGAGCGCAAGCAGGAGCCCGATGGTGTCGCTTGATACGGCAACGGCATATTTGCGGCCAAGATACGCTACGAAAGCGTGCTCGAACGCCTCAGTGGTCCGCCCATTGGGGATTTGCGGTGAACATAGCAATGTTTCCACGGCAGAGAGCTCGGCTAAGGTGATATCGGGATCGGACAGTGGAATAAAGGATGGATTTGCCTCAACACCATCCGCGCAATCAAGGGGGTGCGCTGCGAGTTTAATGCTGCTCACCGCCCTCAATTCCTTTTCGCCAGTACAATGCCGGTCGCCCGTGTCGGATCGGCCGTAATCCGCACGCAGTGATCCGAGCCATCAAGCAAATGCAGGTCGAAATGAGGAAACTGCCGGAACGGCTGGTCCGCTACATCCGACGCATCGCAACGTACCCAGGCAAGCTGCGGGAAGCGGCGCGGCAGCTCGACAAAGGAGCCCGTATCGGCGCCATCGTCCGCAAGCAGCTGCTCGATTTCGATCAATTCCTCCGCACTGAGCGCCATCGTGGCTCCTTATGGCTCGTCAAGTTCGTTCGTCATTGCCAGAACAAACGTTCCGGATCGGTGTTCAATTCGTCGATTGCTGAAGTCAGACGGTGGTAAAGGCTGTAGAATTCCCAGATTCCCTTTGCGTGGTTCTTGCAAAACAGCTTCCAGATCCCACCCACGGCATCATAAAGAATCAAGGCAACATCAATCAGACCGCCATCCTTATCGATATTGCGCGAGCAACAGGCGCTCTCGATGAGATAGCCACCCCTCACCGGCGTCACGTTCGGTGAAACATACAGAAAACGCTTGCGCGAACTCAAGCCGCGCTCGATCCGCTTGCGATCGATTTCGTTAGGGTGAGGAATCAGCCCCGTCTTTACCTTCCTCATCAGCGCGGCATTCATCGCGAACTCCTCCCTTCAAAGCACTGTGATCTCTTCTTCCAGACAGCCGATGAGCAGGCGTTCACCGAAATCGACAGTATATATCGGCACGTTCGCTTGGTTATGGATGGCCACCCTGATGATCTCGCCAGTCGCTCCGGCGCTGAGCAAGCACTCCTCGGGCTCCGTATTGGGAAAAAGCCGTCGTTGATGAGGTCGACGACGGCTTTAACGCGCTGGCCCCAGCGACACTTCGAAAAGCGGAACTCACTCATGACACAGCCTCTTCCGGCAATGGCAGATCATCGGTCTCCTCGCACGTGTCCACCGACTCGAGCTCTTTGCGCTTCATGCCAACTCGGTAGCCCGTTTCCAGAAACTCGACCCCGTAAATGAAGAATTGCTGCAGGAACGTGCCGATCGAGACGACGTAACCCACCTCTCCCTTCGTGACCAGAATGTCGCCAACCTGCTTGCCGGGATAGGTGCCATCATTGCGGATGGTGCGATTGGCTCGTACCTTTTCGCCAAAGCTGAAGACAGGCGGCCCGCTGAGCTCGACGACGTCGCTGTCGCGAACGATGTTGCTCATGCGTCTCTCCCAAGCGGACATGCAGGCATGCCCGAGCCATCGCAGGCGAGGTCCCGCATCACTTCGCCCTCACCTCCGGCGCGATTTGTCAAATCAATATCTGAGATGCAGCTCGCCGCTTCTAGGTAAACCTGCCGAGGGCCGTGCCGTAGAGCAGTTGGCGCCTCTGGCAAGGGCGATCGCGCGATCTCGAACTCCACTGAGGCATCTGGGCCGTTCACTACGGCTGGCAACCACTGATAGGGAACATCGCGCGCCGCCATGTCGCAGAACTTGACGTCCGTATCACTCATCAGCTGACCGAGCAGCTGCGGCGCGATGCGGCGCGCCTCGATCATCAATGCGGCGGCGCGGTCCGAGGTGAGCGCACGCGCTTCGACTACATGTTGGTTTGCAACCCCGTCAAGATGATCGAACAGCCGTGCCTGCCGCAGCCGAGCCTCGGTCGCGCCGGGGAGATCATCGCCGGTCGGCGTGGACAAGATCAGCGCTCTCTGGCTGCCGGACGGCGGGTTGGCTGTTAAGTTCATCGGCAGCTGTGCTCCTGGGTGTGCGCCGTCACGCTCCGCCGCGAAGCGCCTGGTCCAACCAATGATGGACTGGCGTGCGCAGCAGCAGCAGCCACATCGACGATGACAGCACCGCCTGGAAGGCGGCTGCCGGCGTCGAGAAACGTCGTTGGAGCGCTGCACGGGACGAATTGCCCACAGCGTTCTTTCTGCTCGCGGGCAGCGGCCAATTCAGAGCAGCCGCCGTTTCTGAGAAAGGCCCGAACCTCGGCGCCTACGGCGCCGCTAACGCGCAGTACGACGCTTTGGACGCTTTCAGCAGCAGCTCTTGGCATTTTGATCATGGGCTAATTCTTTAGGATGGCGCCTGGTAACGCGGCAAGGAGGTGTCAATGACGCAGGTGCCGTCGACGGGACAAGCCGCGACACATTGCGGCTCATCGAAATGACCGATGCATTCGGTGCATTTCGCCGGTTCAATGACGAAGCGCCCCGCGCTCTCCGAGATCGCAACATTCGGGCACAACGGTTCGCAGGCTGAGCAGCTCGTACACTGCGAGGCAATGATCTTGAATGGCACATACGCCCCCTTTACCCCGCAGAGATCAGGGACCCATACCGAATGTCGGCGTCACCTCGCTGGGCATGCTGGATTTCTCCGCGTTTTACCTTCTCGAGATAGGACCTGAACCAAGCGATCGCCGACTTCTCTATGAACTCATGCGCGTATCGATCGACCGGTTCGATTCCGGCCCTGATCAGATTGCTCTTCGGGCAACCACCGATCTTGGCCACGAACACCGCATGGCAGTCATTTACGCTTCGGATGATGGTCGAAAGCCTACCCCCCTCGCCATAGCCGCCCTGGCAGTAGACATCCACGCGCCGGTGGCCGACGAATTTGGCGCCGGATGTGGAAATTTCGTACACCTGAAACTCTTTTGCATGTCCAAAGTGCTCGTTGATCAGCCCCGAGCCTTTGGTTGCAACCGCGACCAGAACGGTGATTTCGCTCATCTCGCCGGCGAACTCCGCTAGGCCCTCTCGGCTGGCCGCGACTTTGGCGGCACGCTCAGCCTCTACCTTTTCTTGATAAGCTTTGCGCATCTCGGGGTCATATTTGACATCCATTTTCATGACTCGGTCGATGTTGAACTCGCTTCCGCGATCCGCTCCGACCAGACCCACCGCATCGGCGCGGCACTGACGGCAATGCCGCATCATGTTTACCCCTCCCTCACAAGCATCCTGCAGTGCCTTCAGTGCCTGAGCCGTCGGACCTCGTTGACCGTTGAGGCCGAATACTGTGCCGTACTCGGGCGCCGAGATCAGCGGCATGATATTGTGAAGGAAGGCTCCGCGCGACTTCACCGCCTTGTTGACCTCGACAAGGTGATGGTCATTGATATGCGGGATCATTACCGAGTTGACCTTGCATAGGATACCCCGCTCGCTAAGCATCTCGAGACCCTGTAGCTGACGATCGGTGAGTATCCTTGCCGCGTCGATGCCAACGTAGCGCCTGTGGCTGAAGAAGATCCACGGATAGATCTTTGCGCCGATTTCGGGATCGATCGTGTTAATGGTGATGGTGACGTGCTCGATCTTGGACTTGGCGATGGTGTCAACATAGTCCGGCAGGGCCAATCCGTTGGTCGACAGACACAGCTTGATGTCGGGAGCCGCCTTGGCGACCAGGTCGAACGTCTTGAATGTTTTTTCTGGATTGGCCAACGGATCGCCGGGACCAGCGATGCCAAGCACAGTCGTCTGCGGAATGATGGTCGCGACCGCGAGCACTTTTTTCACCGCCTGCTCGGGGGTAAGCTTCTCGCTCACCACGCCCGGACGCGATTCATTGGCGCAATCATATTTGCGGTTGCAGTAGTTGCACTGGATGTTGCAGGCCGGAGCCACCGCGACATGCATACGGGCGTAGTGATGATGTGCCCCTTCGCTGTAGCAGGGATGCTTCTTCACCTTTTCCCAAATCTCGGCCGGCAGTTCGCCGTGGGCCGCCCGTGAGCGGCAGCTCGCCTGGCCTGTTTTGACCGACGTGCCGCAGCCCCTGTGCTCGGCGGTGGGCCGCATCATCTTGTCCAATGAACCTTCGACATATCTGCCGTGCCCAACGACCGCGTTCATTTTCATCTCCCCGTGCAGGCATCATCGGCCTTCCAAGACCAATCCTGAGAACGCCTCATGAGGGGAGTAGCAACTCACATGCCATAGCGGAAACGGTGACGTTGCAGCCCTACTTAAACAGTCAGCGGTAATGATCGATATTGATACTAGAATAGCAACGAAGCGCATGTTGGAAATGCGGCAGGCACGTCGTGATTCAGACACAGAGATCCGTGGATGGTGCATTCATACTCGCGCTAGGCGCCGGGATCCTTGCTCTATCTGCGTGGTTTTGCGCGCGGCTGCCGGCCACAAATGGGTCGATACTTCTGGCGATCCGACGGTCACAGCGCCGTTAATTGATGAGCATTATCCGCGCGAGCGAGCCAAATCGGTGTCAGGCCTTGCTTGAGCTAAACACGGCGCTCGTTGCATTGAGAAGACGCTCGGATCGACGATTGTATCGTGGTATCGGCAGGAGCGCCTGATGATCTTCGCCGCATTGCTTCGCAATAGCGATAGTTGAAGCGAGAGCAAGAAAGCTCCGTTCGGTCCGCCTTCCTTGATGGCGTCTGGCAACTGAACCACGATGCTGCCATAGCGAGCAGCCGCCAAGAGCTTCCTGATCTCTGGCTGCAATATGTCGAGGCACTGATCGGAATCGAGATCGAGACACCGAAGCCCGGCAACGATACTATCGACCTCCTGGCCAAGCAGGTCAGCGAAACGATATTAGCAATTCTCTCCAATGCCGATGTAGAAGATTGGGCTCATGTTCATGGATCTTTCCCGTTCTCGCCCCGTTTTTTGGCATTGATTGTGATCGGCAATGGTGTGTTGCTCGCCATCTCGGGTAAATCGAGCACCCAGCCATTAGCTATCTTGATCCAGCCGCCCCAGAGCGACTCGTACTCAGATTCCACGATCGGCTCTTCGAGATCCTTTTTTGGCACGTAGATCGACAGGCCCGCGTCTGACGAGCGGCGGATCATGATTTTCACAAGCTCAACTCCCTCGACTGTGACGCATAGCTGGGCGGAGCGCCAGACTCCCGCGAGGTGGCACGCAAGCGAGCAACAATTTCTGACAGAGCGCACACGACCTCGTCAACCTCCGCGACGGTGGTTTCACGCGAGAGAGAAAAGCGCACCGCGCCGCGCATCCTCCACGCCGGCACCTGCATGGCGCGCAGAACGTGCGACGGCACCATTGAGCCGGAGCTGCAGGCTGATCCGAGCGACACGGCAATGCCCGCACGATCGAGATGATGGACGACTGCTTCGCCTTCGAGATGATCGAAAGCGATATTGGCTGTGTTCGCTAACCGGTTGTTGACATCGCCGAGCGCAAAGCATTCGCCATTATGTAAGATCCCCTGCTCCAGACGGTCGCGCAATGCACCAATGCGAACGCGCTCCGGCTCGAGCCGCTCCACAGCAAGCTCCGCAGCCCTTCCAAGACCGACGATGCCGGGAATATTTTCCGTTCCGCCGCGGCGCCGCCTTTCCTGTGATCCGCCCCAGATCAGGGGTCGGAATTTTGTCCCTTTGCGCAGGTAGAGCGCGCCCATTCCTTTGGGACCGTGCAATTTGTGTGCGGACAGCGACAACATATCGATCGCACTGTCCCTTAGGTCGACGCGCAGCTTGCCTATGGCCTGGACCGCATCGGTATGGAACAGTGCGCCCGCCTCACGTGCCAAGCCGGCTAAAAACTCCACGGGAAAAATGGTGCCGGTCTCGTTGTTCGCCCACATAATCGAGGCGATCGCTGTGCGTGGCCCGAGCGCGCAGCGAAAGGCCTCGACGTCAAGCCAGCCGTGGGCATCTACGGGTATGATATGCGTCTTGACACCTCTTGTCGCCAGTTGCTCGACCAGCGCAAGCACGGCGGAATGCTCAACCGAGGTCGTGACAATCTCGTCGCGACCATCTTGGGTGGCAAGCGCAGAAAGAATGGCGGCATTATTGGCCTCGGTTCCACCGGAGGTAAAAACGATTTCATGATCGTAGGCATTCCCTAGCAAAGCCTGCAAGCTACGCCGCGCCTGCTTCAGCGCGGCCGCGGCCTCGCCGCCAAAGGCGTGGGCCGAGGAGGCATTTCCGAACTGCTCGGTAAAGAACGGCAACATGGCTTGCACGACGGACGGATCGGTCCGCGTCGTCGCATTGTTGTCTAGATAAACCGGCATTTGATCCCCATTCAATCCCGCGTCTTACCTGCAACAACAACCGTGATCAGGCGGACGAATTCGACGAGCCTGTCGGCCAGCTGCACTTGAACGCCTTCCAGCGTCATCCTCAAGAGCTTAAAGAGCGCGCAGGCACGGGTTGCGCCTACCATGATCTTGCTGCAATCAATTCCAATCAACTGATAGTCGGCGCCACTGCGTTGCAGATTCGCACGGATCTCCTCAATTACAGCGGGGATGCGTCCCGCTCGGCCGGCCGAGATCGCCGTCAATTGCGTCAGTTGTTCGGGTTCCGCCAGCATGTTTTGACGCCTTTTCTTATCAGCTGAACGATTTGCCGCAGGAGCAGCTCGAAGTGGCGTTTGGGTTATTAAAAGTGAAGCCTGGGCTCTCCAGCGCCATCACGAAATCGATGGTTGTGCCGACCAGATGGTCATGGCTCTTGTTGTGGACAAACACCTTCACACCGTCACACTCGATCACCGTGTCGTCAGGCTTCGGCTCCTCGGCCAGACCCATCATGTATTTGAGTCCGTTGCAGCCGCCTGCCTCGACCATAATGCGCAACCCGTTTGCTGGCTGCGCCGATGACGACATTGCGCCCCTGACCGCATTCACTGCGCTATCCGTTAGCTTGATCATGGCCTCTCTCAACTGCTTAGCTTTGCCTGCTGAAGGGCAAGTCATGTGCCAGCGAGAGGACGCTTGATGATGCTTACCTTTCCGGATCGCACCTGTTGGCTTTTGAACTCGTGTCGGGTTTCTTTCAAAGCTACTTGAGGCAATCGCAGCCCACTTACGCCTTTCTTATCTAAGATACGCCGAAGGCCGCCACGCATGCGACGGCAAGCATTTTGCATTGCATTCGCACCGGCCAAGTCGTCGGTGAGGAGCTTAGATCGAGGACGATTTTAATGACTGCAATCGAAAACACCGCACTCGGCAGACTTGAGAAGGAGGGGCGCCTGCTCAATGCCGTACTCAAAGGCGGGACCACCAAGCCGGGCCGGTTCGGCTTTCGCGGCGATGTCGCACTGAAATTCCAGACCCAGGTCGCCGACGAGAAGCGACCGCCGGACTATTCCATCGAGCAGGTTCTAACGATCGCGCAGGAAGGCACTATTCCGGTGCTGGCAGGGTATCTGCATTCCTTCGCGTATCTGGCTGACGTCGCAGCCGTCCTTGACGGCGCCTTAAGCCCGAATGGCAGCTATTTCATATTCTGCAACAACATAGATTTGCTGGCGAAATACCGAATCAAGCTCGGTGATATTACCTTCCACGTCTTACCGTGTGATGAATCCACCGTTTGGAAGGAGATGATGGACCTGGTCGGGGTCAGCAAGGACGACATCAAGAAGCTCGATGCGGGCGGCAAGCTTGATTACCTGCTCGATGCGGCAAACGACATCGAGCTGTCCGATCTTGAGCTATCCTATGACGAGATCTCGTACGAAGACGGGCTCAAGAGGATGGAACCCGTGAAAAACCGTAACGAAAACCGGCCGGTCTGAACGCAGCCTTCATTCGTTGGGAAGCGCATCGTCTTCGACAAGAGGCATACCGACGACACAGATATCACCATCCAGAACCGTCAACGCGATCGGCGTGAGCGCGCCCCCCTTACATGGACCTTCGACGCACCGTCCCGTGGCGAGCTCGAAGGTCGATCCGTGCTTGCCGCACATCAGCCGGATGCCGTATGGATCCAGGAATTCGTTCCAGTTCCAGTCCAGATTGACGCTGTTGTGCGGGCATTTATTGGCATAACCAAACACCTGCTTGCCCCACCGCACTACAACGATAGACCACGGCCGGTGACCGCCCTCGTCATCGACGACCATCAGATGGAAACCCATGGCCCGGCGGCTTGGAATGTCGTTAATGCCACAAATCGCATAGATTGCATCTGGCTGCATTCATTGCTCGTTTATTGCAGGACGCTCTTCATTTCGTGGGACGATCAAACATGCAAGAACCGTAGAAGAGCCAGAACCGCTCGGCTTTCTGACGATCCGACCTTAATGCTTCGTCAGTGCAGCGCAGCTGATTGGCGCAGATGCACGATTGGGTCGGCTCCGCGCGAGCATCGAGGATTATTGCCTACTCCCTGCCCATTCGCAGCTGCAACTTTCGCGCGCCAACTTCTCCGACACCTTACTGAACTAAACGCAGTGGTTGCTCACTGATCGCCACAGCCTTTCCACTTGCGCCAACTAGACCAAATGACGCGGCGAATTGTGTCGCGATCGTCACCTTGGCATATAGTTTGATCCGAAGCTTCCTTGAGCATATACCGCCCTCAACCCGCTCATATCATGACGCGCCGTTGCATTGGCTACACGATTGGGGCGCGGATTCGTACTCGATCTTCGTTGCATCGATTCCAGCTGCACGGCCCGCAAGCGCGAGAATATCATTACTTTCTGAATAGGATAGGCAGGCGAATGGGGCCGCACGCTGCTAACGAACGCCCCCCCTCGTGTAACGCTAGGACCTTCGCGGCGGCGCGTCTATTCACGAAACAGCCGTCATTTCCTGCCCAGGTCTCTTTATTGCGGCGGCTCTACTCCATGCGCAATCCTTCGAGAGCTTGCTCCAAGTAGAATGACGGATCATCATCTGAAGAGGCCGCTTCGGCACT
The DNA here is from genome assembly GCF_054063295.1 of Bradyrhizobium sp. USDA 3240. Taxonomy (NCBI): domain Bacteria; kingdom Pseudomonadati; phylum Pseudomonadota; class Alphaproteobacteria; order Hyphomicrobiales; family Nitrobacteraceae; genus Bradyrhizobium; species Bradyrhizobium sp. USDA 3240. The sequence goes on along the minus strand of NZ_JBSSGD010000002.1, from coordinate 5,682,794 downwards.
TTCGACACTTGCTTCAGAAGCGGTGTCACCATCCTCGACCTTAGTAAGATACTTCGTAGGTTTGTCTACTCGCTGCCACTCGTTGCTCTCGTTTTTCGTCCACACTTCGGGGTGCTGGTTAGGATCAAGCGCCCAATAATTACGCCCCATGTGAACAAAACCCATTTCGGCCAGACGAGGTTCCATGCCCTCCAAGCCAGGACGTGACAAGACCAAGGGATGGTCGCCGTCCTGTCGCAGTTGATGCTCCAGCAGAATATCGCCCGCGTTCTCGACCAACGGATGAGTAACCCGAAGGTCAACCACGGACGTGATATCATTGCGTCCAAACTGTTGCCGAAACTGCTCCCCCTTGATTCGAGCCGGCCCACCTGCTCTTAAAAGCCCGACAGTTTCGTCACCCAACTGATAGCTGTAGAATCGTGCTGGCTTGCTTGGATCATCGTAAGTGTGGAGGTAGCTTCCAGCAACCATTCCTGCGCGCCGAGCCTTCCCGGACACGAAATCCGAGTACTCTTCTGGGTTACTGGCGATGTGCCTGATGTCACCGCCCAAAAATCTCCTCACACCCTCCGTGAAGGAAGATCGATCGATCTCTATGATCGGCGGATCGGAAGCCAGAGAGTATGGCGTCGTTGTCACCGACGACGACGCACCGGGCTCCATGCCGGCAACTGTGTCCGCAAATCGCGGGCTCTCTCCCTCACCTCCAGACTCATCAACGTGGCTGGCGCTTCCAGACTGGCTGGACGATCCGACGATTCTGCCATACATCAGATTCGCTCTCCTCTCGGCATAATTGCACGCTGTATGAGCTCGTGCCGCACGAGCTCTGCGGAGGATGATATACAGGTTAGCTGACCATAACCTGACGCATAGGCGACCAATTTAGGCTCTTCCAATCCTCAAGGGAGCAGGCAAACAAATAAAGACGGTACCGTTCACCCGAGGAGCGTGCTCCCTCATCTGGATCAGCATTGCGCAATGCGTTATGACCTGAATCGCAATACACCTGCACGAAACGCTGACCCCACTGCTAAGAGACTGATCTTCGAGACGGTGTTGTCACCCAAGGGTATGCGCTTGCCTTGCCGATCAAACAGTCTTAGCTGCAACGTCTCCGCTGCTGTGTCTTAATAACCGAAGCCGTCAGAGCATGCGGGTCTGATCTCCATCGCAGATCAAGTGATCAACAATGGATCTATTCCATTGCAAATATAGCGCCTGCCGCAAGCGGGCTAGGCCACCGGTCAGGCAGCTTCGGCTGGGGCTGAAACATGGACCTGGCAATTGGCCGGACACACCCTGGCGCACGCGCCGCAGCCGATGCAGGCGCCCTGATCATTCAGAACCATGATCTTCTTTTCGATCTCATCGTCATCGTCAAGATCAACAAGTTCGCCGTCCTCGCTGATTCCCTTCAACGCCATGACACCTCGGCCACACACCTTGAAACAGCGGCCACAGCCGATGCATTTTTTGGCGTCAATCGACGTCAGGTAGTCTGGCGTCCAGTCGCGGCCATCGCGCGCTGTAAGTGACATGAGTCGGCCCCTCCTAAGTATTTTCCAACGCCTTCAAATCATGGTTTCTGCGCTCAAGTTCGGCATAGGCATCGTGCGCCTTCTGCGCAAACACCATGATCGAGGTCCAGTTGATGGGCAATTCCTCCGAAAGGTCGTGCAGATCCATTTTGGCTTGTAGCGCTTTGGCGGATAGCTTCTTTATTTCAGCCTTCAGTGTTTCACGTTCGCTCATCAGTATCCTCAATAGTTCGCCACGTCCGGACACTTCCGTATCAGGTCGATTCCCTCCCTGACATATTTGCCTCCCTCTTGCGCGAGCTTTGCGAGGCTATCGAACCCGAAGCGATGCACATCACGCAGCCGCTTGTTCACGGCGATCAGCCGGCCTCCGATCAGCACGATACGGCCAAATCCTTCATGATGCAGCTTCAAGATCGGCTGGATCATCACACTGGCCTCCCTCTCGACCGCGAGCGCGACCGCGTTGAAGAACAGCTCCAGCCGCCACAGCGTATCGGGGCCAGGATCACCGACAATCGGCAACGCACGCCGCTTTTCCTTGTCCAAGACATAGGGCTCGAGAAGGTCGAGATCGCTCCTGGCCTTCCAGGCTCCCGTGGTGTCCTGAGCGCGCCAAATCTTTACTAGCTCCGTGATGAACAGCGCATCGGCGGAGCTGTCCTGCTGCCCTATTTCTGCTGTCATTTCATCTCATTCGTCGAACTCGAATGTGCTCCGCTGGTCCTTTGCCATTGCCTTGCGTAGCCAGGGAGGTGGTGTGCCTCTTAGGACGTCCTCGAGCTTTTCGAGCAACACCAGAATGTTTTCTGGCTTGTTTACCTTGATCGGATGGATCTTGTTGGCGACCACCCGGGCAGCACCGGCGCCGCCGATGGCAGCAACGTAAAGAATTGCGCAATCTTTAATCGCCTCGATCTTCGGCGCTAACTTGTCGTCGTTACCGTCTTCCTTGAGATCGCCCTCAAACTCAACCGCTTTGAGAAACACGTGTCCGCTTGGCGCGACCTCGTAGATAGCAATATTCTTTGCCCAACCAAAATGAGCATCGACGCGCCTTAGATCTTGAGTGGCGAATGCGACCTTCATGCAGTCGACCTCTCGGCTGCACCGATGGAACTGAGATGCCTGGACCTTGATGGCAGCGCGACCGGAGCCCGCCATCGATCGGGCGTAGGTTGATGGTTCTCCTCGCGGTCCGCGATCCCGAGATTGGCGATATCGAAGATCAGATCGCGGGTACCACGATAACCAATCGATAGTTGGTGCCCTGCGCCAAGTCGATCGAACATCGGAAAACCCGCACGATAGAACGGAATTTTCAGCCGGGCAGCCGCTTGCCTGCCATGCGAATGCGTGATCAGCAAGTCGCAATTCTCGGTTCTGGCAAGCTCTTCGAGATCCTCAAGATCACCAATTAGCACCTCGTTGGTCTTGATCCGCTCGATCACCGCCGATTGTGTGGTCGTTACGGCCGCACGCACCTGCGCCCCCATCTCGTACAGCATACTGGAGAGATCATATAGGAGGTCTGGCTCAGCGGCGATCGCAAGTCTGCGACCACCAATATGGAAGTGCGCGTCCAGCATTGCATCCGTGAGCTGGCCGCGCTGCCGCCGATATTTCGGTGGCACGGGACGGCCGCTGATTTCACTCACAAACGTCATGAATTCGTCGCACGGACCGAGGCCGCACAGCCGCTCGAAGAGGCGAAATGGAACGCCGCTTTTGGCCTGCATGACCTCTGCCGCTCGGCGCATCTGCGCGCCGATTGCAATGGTCCACCCGGCGCGGCCCATGCTCGCGATCTCGTCGACGCCGATGCCGCCGATGGTCGTTGACGTAAACTCGTCGGGGATATGCCCATCGAGCGACGCTGCCAGGTCAGGCAGGAAGGATGGCCGCAACCCACAATCCTCCAAGATGGCACGGAGTTCGTCAAGATCACCCGGCGTGAGGTGACATCCTGGAAGAACGTTCACTCTCGAGGAATCGCGCAGGCCGTTGACGTTGGGCCCATCCACCAGCAACTCCACAATGCGCGTCACAGCCTTCTCCCAGCCGTCCTGGAACGCGCCCTTGAAATCGGGTGTCGAGACATAGACCAGCGGCAATTTCGCAAGTTGCCGATGCTTTTTTCGGATTAGCTTGAGGTAAGCTTCCACATCGTCCCCGTTAGTCTCGGTGATGCCGGTCGAGCAGATTCCGACGATCTTTGGCTTGGCTCGGTTGTAGATATTGAGTATCGCCTGCTCGAGGTTCTCATAGCCGCCGAGCACGGTCGCGACCTCGCTCATCGCGGTGGTCTGCAGCGGTACCACCTCCCTGAAATGCCGCACAAAGAGCGTGAGCCCGAAAGAAGTGCATCCTTGCGAGCCATGCAGAAGCGGCATCGCCCCGCGCAGCCCCATGAAGGCGAATGCGCCGCCAATCGGCTGGCTCATCTTCAGCGGGTTGACCGCGCAGGCTTTTGTTGGCACCGTGGTGAGGGCCATCATTCCCCCTATTCTGCGGCCTGCAGCATGGCAGATGGCGAGGACACCAAGATGTCCTCGATGCGCCTCTTGCAGCAACCACCGACCGCATCGGTGTGCTCTTTGACTTCCTCGACGCTTCTCAGACCATGCCCGTAGATCGCATCCTCGATCGTGCCGAGATCGACCGTGTTACAGTGGCAAATCTTCCTCGCGCGGCGCGCCGTTTCGGCGAGCGCCGGTTCGCAGGCGATCTCGGCCGCCGGCGACTGCATATGCAGCTTCGCCCTGGCCAAGGCCTCCCATGGTGCCGGTCGACGTACCTGCTCCCACATCGGATTTGAGAGCGACTTGTCGATCTCCTCCACTAACTTGATCATTCCGACATAGCCCATATAGGCATGGCATCGCTCCTGGTTGATATCGAGCCAAGGCGTCGCTGCTTTCAGCGCGACGAACTGCGATTTGCCGCCCGATAGCATGATGTCCGCTTTTGCGCCCTTCAACATCTCGTACATTTCACGCGGCGACATGTCCTCGATCATGTGCGCATCCTGTCCCATGAGCTCCTTGATGCGCTCTTTGTCCTCCCTTGTCGATTTCTTCACGCTGGTTCCGACCAATTCGAGCCCGGCCTCCTGTAGTGCCGCAACGACCGACCATGACTTGACCCCGCCGGTAATCAGCAAAGCCTTCTTTCCCTTGAAGCGTGACTTGTACGGTTTGATCGCGGCCCAGGCCCGTGCCTCCTCGCGCGCGATCACCGCGTCGGTGCGCCCGAGCAGATCTTGCGGTGCGCCGCGCTCAACCAATAAGCGGGCAATCTGGCGCAGCGAATCACTTGAATCCTGGACACCGTAGAACGAGCCTTCGAAGAACGGGATTCCGTAGCGTTCCTCCATCTTGCGCGCGACGTTGATCATGCCCTTTGAGCACACCAACATCGCCGCCCGCGCGCGATGGGATGACGCGACTTCACGATATTTGGCATCGCCCGAGATGCATGAGAGAATCCGAATTCCAAGCTCATCGAGCGAAGGCTTGACTTGCCAGAGCTCCCCCGAAAGATTGTATTCTCCGATCAGATTGATGTCGTAAGGTGTGGTGCGGTCTGGCTCCCGCGTTCCGATCACATGTTCCAGCAAAGCCTCGCCGGCGAGCTTGTTGCCGAGGTTCTTGGAGCCAACGAACCCCGGGGAATTGATCGGGATGACCGGTTTGCCGAACCTTTGCGAGGCGGCCTTACAGACCGCGCTGACGTCGTCGCCGATCATCGCGGGAACACAGGTCTGATAGACGAAAATGGCGGGCGGGTCATGCTTGTCGACGATCTCCTTGATCGCCTTCCAGAGCCGCCTCTCACCTCCAAATACGATATCGGTTTCGTTCATATCGGTTGTGAATGCGGTGCGCCATAGATTCGAACCGGAAGACGCCGCGCCGCGATTATCCCAGGAGTTGCCTTCGCAAGCGATCGGACCATGCACCAAATGAGCGACGTCGGTAAACGGCTGTAGCGCGATCTTAGCACCGTCGAAGGCGCAGCCGCCCGCCGCACTACCCGGCTGCAGTAGCTTGGTGCATCCCTTCTTGCGCTCAGCCTCCGACTTACTGCCGTTCTTGGCGCAGCCCGGCTCGTTGAAAATATTCTGGACCGTAGCTGACAGCGAACTCATCCGTTCTCCTCTTAGCCGAACTAATTGCAAGTTGAGCCATCGTGCGCTCGTGCTATCGCCAGTGTTTTCGGCGACGGCACGTGCATTGTCCGTCATCAACGAATGATGTCGAAGCTGTAGTCAGTTTTGCCAAGAACGTTGGTCTTCCGGTCGATTTCGTCGAATATCTTGTCGAGAATCTTCACCAGCACATTCAGGCCGCCCTGATAGCCCCACACAGGGGAGCGGTGATGATGATGCCGATCAAACACCGGAAAGCCCATGCGGATCAGTGGCGTTCCTGTGTCACGTTCCAGGTACTTGCCATAGGTGTTGCCAATCAGAAGATCGACCGGCTCGGTGAACAAGAGCGAGCGCATGTGCCAGAGGTCTCGGCCCGGATAGGACTGGCAGGCATGCCCAAACGGTGAGCTTGCAAACAGCGCCTGCATTTTGTCCTGCCACGCCTTATTGCCGTTGGTGGACAGCACATGGGTTGGTTCGGCGCCGAGTTCGAGCAGAAAGGCGGCCAACCCATAGCAGAGATCCGGATCGCCATAGATTGCGAACTTCTTGCCATGGATATGCGCGCTGGAGTCAGCGATGGCATCAACCAAGCGGCCCCGCTCTCGCGCGAGTTGCTCCGGGACCTGCTTGCCGCTGATGCGTGATAGCGCCAGGAGAAATTCATCTGTTGCGGAGACGCCCACCGGGTAATTGAAAGAGACGACGTCCTGGCCATGCTCAGAGACGAGCCGCAGCGTTTTTTCGGTACACCACTGCTGCATTGAGATTGTCGCCTTGGCGTGAACCGCGTTAGCTGCGTCTTCCAGCGTGGTGCCGCCGTCATACATCCGGAAATCGCCATCAGTCGGGGTATCGAAGACGTCGGAGTTATCGGCCAGTATGGTGTATTGGATACCCATCAGCGCCAAGATGCGCTTAATCTCACGAAGGTTTCCGACGGTGTAGCCATCGAACCCACCAATGATGTTGATCGACTCGTTTGGCTTGCGCTCCAGCTTCGGCGCTGTTCCGGCCTTGCCGTCCCAGAAATGCTCCAGAACACCCTTGAGTGCGTTGTCATATCCGGTGACGTGGCTACCGACGAACGCCGGCGTGTGTGCAAACGGCACGTCGAACTCCGCCGGAACAGAGCCCTTTTCCTTCGATGTCTTGATGAACGCATTGAGATCATCGCCAATCACCTCGGCCATGCAGGTCGTGGAAACCGCAATCATCTTGGGCTTGTACATGTTGTAGCTGTTGGCAAGTCCATCGATCATGTTGTTCAAGCCGCCGAACACCGCGGCGTCTTCCGTCATCGAGGAAGAGACGCAGGAACTCGGCTCCTTGAAGTGCCTCGACAGATGGCTGCGGTAGTAGGCCACGCAGCCTTGCGAGCCGTGGACGAAGGGCAGCGTGCCCTCAAAACCGACCGAGGCGAACACGGCGCCAAGCGGCTGGCAGGCTTTGGCCGGATTTACCGCCAGCGCCTGCCGCGCAAAATTCTTCTCGCGGTATTCAGGCGTTTTCGTCCATTCCTTGATGCGTTCAACCTCGGCTGGATCGCGGGAATTCTCGAACATCTTCTTGTTAGCCAGCATCTGCTGGTATTCTGGACCGCGAAACAGTTCGAGATGATCGAGCACGTGTTCTGCACTCTGCGCCATTTTTGAGATCCTTCACTATCGAAATTGGATCGTCCCGACTCTCCACGAAGAGCCAGATACATTGCTTTATTCTGCCGCCAAGAGCTTCGCCTTCGAAGCTTCTTTCCAAGGAGCTTTCATCTTCTTCCAGATCGGCGAGTTGACAGCCATGTCCATGTCGCGCGCGAAGATCGCAAAGCCGTCATAGCCGTGATATGGACCTGAATAGTCCCAGGAATGCATCTGCCGGAACGGTATACCCATCTTTTGGAAAACGTATTTTTCCTTGATGCCCGATCCGACTAGGTCGGGCTGGAGCTTTTCGACAAAACTCTCGAACTCGTAGCCATTGACGTCGTCGTAGATGAGCGTGCTGTCCTTGACGTAGTGCTGGGCGGTGCGCTGATAGTCGTCGTTGTGGCCGAACTCGTATCCGGTACCCACGACTTCCATCCCGAGGTCCTCGTATGCGCCAATCACATGACGCGGGCGAAGACCGCCGACGTACAACATCACCGTCTTGCCCTCCAGGCGCGGGCGATATCTTGCTATTACGGCGTTCACCAGCGGCTGGTACTTTTCAATCACCCGCTCAGCGCCTTCTTTGATCTTATCGTCGAAGTAGCCCGCGATCTTGCGCAGCGACTCTGCGATCTTTGAAGGTCCAAAGAAGTTATACTCGCACCACGGAATACCGAACTTCTCTTCCATGTGGCGGGAGATGTAGTTCATGGAGCGGTAACAATGCAGAATGTTGAGCTTTGCCTTCGGCGTTGCCTCGAGCTCAGCGAGTGAACCGTCACCAGACCACTGCGCAATCACCCGCAGGCCCATTTCCTCCAGAAGAATTCGCGATGACCAGGCGTCGCCACCGATATTGTAGTCTCCGATGATCGCAACATCGTACGGCGTCGACTCAAACTTCGGTTTACCATCTGGCTCGAACTTGTCGAAAATCCAATCGCGCACGGCGTCGTTGGCAATGTGGTGGCCGAGCGACTGCGAGACGCCGCGAAAGCCCTCGCAGCGGACCGGCACGATGGTCTTGCCGCCATACTCCTTGGATTTCGCTCTTGACACAGCCTCGATGTCGTCTCCAATCAATCCGATCGGGCATTCCGACTGGATGGTGATGCCGTTGTTGAGTGGGAAAAGCTCCTGGATTTCGTCAAGAACTTTGACCAGTTTCTTGTCGCCACCGAATACGATATCCTTTTCCTGGAAGTCGGAGGTTAATTGCAGGGTCACGAAGCTATCGATCCCGGTCGTGCCAACGTAATAGTTACGACGCGAGCCCCACGAGTACTGACCGCAGCCCACCGGTCCATGGCTGATATGGACCATGTCCTTGATCGGCCCCCAGACCACGCCCTTGGATCCTGCGTAGGCGCAGCCTCTGATTGTCATCACACCAGGGATGGATTTGATGTTGGACTTGACCCCACAGTCCGATTTGCCGGCTTGGTGCACGTTGAGATGCTTGGCGCGCCGTTTTGCGGTCTTCTCCGGATAGACCTTCAGCACCTTCTCAATCAGCTCTTTGTTGCGAGCCCTGATTTCTGCGATGCTCTGGGTCGAGGCGAGGCTCATGCTGAGGTCCTTCGAGGGTTAGCTGTTGCGAGAGCGGCTTCGTGCCCTAGAGTTTTGCAATGAGCATGCCAGTGCGGCGCGAGCACAAAAAGCGGAACGATTGAAATCAGTTAGCGCGCTCGGTGGTGCAGCACGGGGTATTGTGGCTAACGCGACATCGCGCTTTGCCCGGAGAACCCTTTGTTTGGTCCTGTTCGAAATGGAACAGGGGCGGCGATATGTGAAGTAGCACCGCACGATTCCAGATGTGCGGCTGCCGATCGCGATGCTCCGCGCTCGAGAGAGCGCCCGAACAAGCGAACCGAGCGGCAAAGGCCGGCTGATCGAGCCCGGGTTTGCCTACGCCATCCATGCCTGTTGAGATCTACAGATACTTGCCTTCAGCGACGACGATGATGCCAACGGTTATGACGTCGTCATCGTCGCGAGTTCGATGCTCCACCGCCCAGACGCCGCAAGCTCGCGGGCTCACGAGAACAGCTGTCGCGCCTTGATAAGTGCCCGCACGAGCGTATCAATCTCTTCACTTGTGTTGTAAAGTGCGAAAGACGCACGGCACGTCGCCAGCACACCCAAGCGCTCGAGCAGCGGCATCGCGCAATGTCCACCCGCCCGCACTGCAACTCCGGCGCGGTCGACGACCGTGGCAATGTCATGTACATGCGCGCCTTTCATATCAAAGGAGATGATCGGCCCCTTTTCGGCCGGCGTCCCGATGATTCGTACGGCGTTGATGTCCCCTAGCTTCTCATTTGCGTAAGCGAGCAGCGCGTTCTCGTGCTTGCGGATCTGTTCTTTGCCTATCGAATTGATGTAATCTAAAGCCGCCCCCAAACCGATCGCCTCGACAATCGGCGGCGTCCCCGCCTCGAACCGGTGCGGCGGTTCACCATAGATGACGCCGGCACGCGAGACCTGACGGATCATCTCGCCGCCACCATTGAAGGGCGGCATTGACGAAAGATGCTCTGACTTGCCGTAAAGCACGCCGATCCCTGTCGGACCATAGAGTTTATGGCCTGTCATTACGTAGAAATCGCAATCGATGTCGCAGACGTCGACGGTCAAATGGACACATCCTTGCGAGCCGTCGACCAGTACGGGAATACCCCGTGCATGTGCGATCCTCACTACGTCTTTCACTGGCAAAACGGTACCCAGCACGTTCGACATCTGAGTGATCGCAACCATCTTGGTGCGCGGGGTCAAGAGCCGCTCAAATGCATCGAGCAGGAAATTGCCGTCATCATCAACCGGCGCCCACTTGATGACTGCGCCGAGCCGTTCTCTTAAAAAATGCCACGGCACAATGTTGGAGTGGTGTTCCATAATCGACAGAACGATCTCGTCACCGGCGCTGACCCGTTCACGGCCGAAGGTCTGGGCGACCAGATTGATGGCCTCCGTGGCGCTGCGGGTGAAGACGATCTCTTCGTTCAGATGTGCGTTCACAAACCGCGCCACCTTAGCACGGGCGCCCTCATACGCCTCCGTCGCCGCATTCGCCAGATAGTGCAGGCCGCGATGTACGTTGGCGTATTCATTGGAGTATACATGCATCATGCGGTCAAGAACCGCATTCGGCTTTTGCGCGGATGCGGCGTTATCAAGGTACACAAGCGGCTTGTCGTACACCGTCATGGACAGCGCAGGAAAGTCCGCGCGTAGACGGCTGACCTGGTAACTACCGTTGCCTATCGCGGGGTGCACACTCATCGCGCCCGCAGCCAGTGTTCAGCTCGCGCGGTCACAAATTCGCGCAGATTGCCGGCGGGGATCTCCTCGATCGGCTCGCCAATGAATGCTCTAATCAACAACGCCTGCGCATCCTTCTCTGATAAACCTCGAGCGCGCAGATAGAATATGAGACTGGTGTCCAGCGCACCTGAAGTCGATCCGTGCCCGCAAGTCACGTCGTCGGCAAGGATTTCGAGTTCGGGTTTATTGTCCGCCTCGGCCTGGTCGGACAGGAGCAGCGCTCGCGTCATCAGCGCGGCATCCGTCTTCTGCGATGCGGGACGTACGACGACTTGGCCCTGGAACACCGAGCGGCCGCAATCGTCAACGACCGCGTGGAACTTATTCCGACTCATGCAATGCGGCACGGCGTGGTCGACTACGATTGTTGTGTCGGCGTGCTGTTTTTCCCTGATGAGATTGACCCCGTTCGCCGAGAGCCTGGATCCCTCGCCGGCCAGTGTGACGAATACCTGATAGCGACCGATGGAGCCGCTGCAGGTCATGCTGAAGAGATTGAGGCTCGCTCTGGTACCGACTACGATGATTCCCGACGAAAGGTTCACGGCGTCAGCGGCATCAGCTGCCACCCGGATATACGAAAGGCTCGCCTCGTCACCAACCAGGACGATTATCGCATCGTTGGTTTGATATCGGCTCGCGCCATCAGCCGCGACGAATGTTTCCACCACAGCCGCGTGCGCTCCCTTACCTAGCTGCAGGTAGGAACGGGTAAAATCGGACACCGACAATGAGGTTGCAACGTGAACGATCTGAATGGAGCGCTTAATAGCGCGGCCCTCGGCGATCGTAATCACCAGGCCGTCGGTCGCCATCGCGGCATTGAGCGAGATCATCGCATCAGTTGTGGTCGAAAGCACCAGGCCGGCCATTGCACTGTTGGCCGGATTCTCCAGAATCTCTCGCAACGACCGCACATCGACCCCATTTTCGAGGCTACCGACGTCGGATAGCTCGGGTGCGAATATTCCATCCACCAAAACCAGTTTGACTGCTTGATCGGCAGCCGCTTGCATGACCGACGACTTCGCGCGCACCAGCGCAGCTGCATCTGGTCGCGGAGCGAGTGGCAGTACCTCGCCGATCAAGGCGCATAGATCTGTATATTTCCAAGCCTCGATGCGCCGATGCGGGAGGCCGGCACGCTCGTAGGCCTCGAATGCCCTCGCACGGATATGGGCGACAGGCCCACAGCCAGGCAGCCGTCCGTGCGCCGCGGTGAAGAGATTGCTCTTTGCACGTCCGGCGTCGGCTTCTCTTGCCAAAACTTGCTTCATCAGGAAATCTCTTGAGATGTCAGGCCGCACCTTCGAATTGAGCGTAGCCACAAGCCTCGAGCTCCAGCGCGAGTTCTCTGCCGCCGCGCTTCCTTACCCGCCCTTTGGACATCACATGCACAAAATCCGGTGTTATATAGTCGAGAAGCCGCCGATAGTGGGTGATCACGATCATCGCCCGTTCCGGCGAACGCAGAGCGTTGATACTGTTGGAGACGATGCGCAGCGCGTCGATATCGAGGCCGGAATCTATCTCATCCAAGATGCACAGGCTCGACTCGAATAGCGCCATCTGCAAAATCTCGTTGCGCTTTTTCTCGCCGCCGGAAAATCCGACATTGAAGCCGCGCTTCAGCATGCCTTGTGGGATGTTGAGCGACTTGGCTATCTCGCCGGCCCTTTTCAGAAAATCGGGCGTGGAGAATTCCTTTTGCCCGCGCGCTTTACGCTGAGCGTTCAACGCCGTACGCAGGAAGTTCATGGTGGTCACGCCGGGAATTTCCACCGGATACTGAAATGCAAGAAATATTCCCTTGCCAGCGCGCTCCTCCGGTTCCATCGCGAGAAGATCTTCATCCTTGAACAAGATTTGGCCTGCACTGACTTGATACCCGGGCTTGCCGGAAATAACGTGGCTGAGCGTAGTCTTTCCGGAGCCGTTCGGCCCCATGATCGCGTGTACCTCACCCGCGTTGACCGCAAGATCGAATCCGCGAAGAATTTCGCGCTCGTCCGTGCCGGCATGCAAATCTCGAACTTCGAGTAGCGCCATTCTGATCTATCTCCTGAAATGCATCATCCCGGGTGAGCCGCACTCGGGAGGTCCCGCGGGACGGTTGGCTATCCGACGGCCCCTTCGAGCGAGATCGAGATCAGCTTCTGCGCTTCCACCGCGAACTCCATCGGCAGTTGCTGCAGCACGTCCTTCACGAAGCCGTTGACGACGAGGCCGACGGCTTCTTCCTGCGAGAGCCCGCGCTGGATGCAGTAGAACAGCACGTCCTCGGAAATCTTCGACGTCGTCGCCTCATGCTCGAACGTCGCCGACGAGTTCTTGGCCTCGACATAGGGCACGGTGTGCGCACCGCATTTGTCGCCGATCAGGAGCGAGTCGCAGGCGGTGTAATTGCGCGCGCTGGTGGCCTTGCGATGCGCGCTGACGAGGCCGCGATAGGTGTTCTGCGACCTGCCGGCGGCGATGCCCTTGGAGATGATCCGGCTCGACGTGTTCTTGCCGAGGTGGATCATCTTGGTGCCGCTATCGACCTGCTGGTAGCCGTTCGAGATCGCGATCGAGTAGAACTCGCCGCTCGAATTGTCGCCGCGCAGGATGCAGCTCGGATACTTCCAGGTGATCGCAGATCCCGTCTCGACCTGGGTCCAGGAGATCTTGGAGTTCTTGCCGCGGCAGTCGCCACGCTTGGTGACGAAATTGTAGATGCCGCCCTTGCCCTCGGAATTGCCGGGGTACCAGTTCTGCACCGTCGAATACTTGATCTCGGCGTCATCGAGCGTGACGAGCTCGACCACGGCGGCGTGCAACTGGTTCTCGTCGCGCTGCGGCGCGGTGCAGCCTTCGAGATAGGAAACGTAGGAGCCCTTGTCGGCGATGATCAGCGTGCGCTCGAACTGGCCGGTGTTACGCTCGTTGATGCGGAAATAGGTCGACAGCTCCATCGGGCAGCGCACGCCCGGCGGCACGTAGACGAACGAGCCGTCGGAGAATACAGCCGAGTTCAACGTTGCGAAGTAGTTGTCCGAGGTCGGCACCACGGTGCCGAGATATTTCTGCACCAGCTCGGGATGCTCGCGGATCGCCTCCGAGATCGGCATGAAGATCACGCCGGCAGCCTTCAGCTCCTTCTGGAAGGTGGTCGCGACCGACACCGAGTCGAACACGGCATCGACCGCGATCTTGCGGCTCGGCGACGGCGGTCCACCGGGCGGCGGCTCGACGCCTTCGAGGATTGCGACCTCACGCAGCGGAATGCCCAGCTTCTCGTAGGTCTTGAGGATTTCCGGATCGATCTCGTCGATCGAGGACAGCGTCTTCTTCGGCTTCGGCGCCGAGTAATAATAGATGTCCTGGTAGTCGATCTTCGAATAGTCGACGCGCGCCCAGGTCGGCTCGGTCATGGTCAGCCAGCGGCGATACGCCTCGAGGCGCCATTCCAGCATCCAGGCCGGTTCATTCTTCTTTGCGGAGATGAAGCGGACGGTATCTTCCGACAGCCCCTTCGGGGCCTTGTCGGACTCGATCTGAGTCTCAAACCCATATCGATACTGGTCGACGTCGATGCGCCGGACGCGCTCGACCGTCTCTTCTGCAGCTACCATTGCCTGCTCCGCTCGCGCAAAGACAACTCCAACCAGTTCCGGCGCCCCCTCTCCGAACCGATCCCACAAGTTAGGACCAACTCGGGGCCAGCGCGTAAGAGAATCGGTCGACGAAGCCGGTAGGCTGCCGCTCTCAGTGGTGTCTTCATTCTGTTTCGCGTCGGGGCCCCACTCATCAGCTAATTCCCTATGCCGGCACACAGGTCTCGGGCACCGGGCAAACGACGGCGCACTGCGGCGCGTCAGAATTTCCTTCGCATTGGGAGCACTTGGTCGGATCGATCACATATATGTCGTTCTTCAGGCTAATCGCAGCGTTGGGACATTCGAACTCACACGCACCGCAGACGGTGCACTGGGACGCGATTATCTTGTAGGCCATCACTGCGGTTCCATAAGCAGAAGGTGCGGGACCGCGTCTTGCCTTCAAGTCTCGTGCCAATCAGTCTGGGCTGATTTGTCTCGGCTATCTTTCAGAGCGCATGTCGCCGCCTCGACGGCGTGTCGCAAACTCTACATTCGGAATCATAGTGGCTTGATCTCGGTGCCGTGGCGCACGATCAATGACGGCGGTCAGCCAACCACGTGAACTGCGTCCGCCAGCCCTATGGCGCGATCCTTCCCATGGCCGCGGTCACGCGGCTGCGATCGGGTCGCCTCTTCCCGAGTGCTCCGCCGCCAGGTCGGCCGGGCCCCATGTTATTGGTTCTGCTCACCGGAATGGCGGCGGATTCGACTAAAGCGCCACGATGAACACCCGGCGGGGGTCACACCGGAACGACGCACATCTCCACCGCAGAGCCAGAAACTGTCGCGGCGATCGCGCCAGACAAAGTCACGCCGATGATCGCGGCGTTTAGGTGCCGCGGCACCCGCTTTCAAGCCCCGAAGATGACCGGTAACCTGCATCCATATGCCTGTACGAGCAAAGGCACATTGCCTCGCTTCATGGGGCAACTGAAAGCCAAGCGCGATCATCTGGTGTTCCCCGGCTTCGCTTCGCGTTTCAAAACATCCGCCCGCGCTGGTTAGCAAATTGATCGAGCCGAAAAAAGCCACCCCGAAGGGTGGCCCAAGTCAGGGAGGAAACGCCCGTAAGGGTCTCCGGGATCAGGCCGCAGCCTGTTCGATCGATGAGAAAGGCAACCCTAGGCTCTCGGCCACGGCCTTGTAAGTTAGCCGGCCCCGATGGACATTGAGGCCCGCGCGCAGGTGCGGATTTTCGAGCGCGGCGGCAAACGCCTTGTTGGCCAGTGCCAAACCAAACGGCAGCGTGGCGTTAGTCAGTGCCTGGCTTGAGGTCAGCGGCGCCGCGCCGGGCATATTGGCCACGCAATAATGAATGACGCCATCCACTTCGCAGGTTGGATCAGCCTGAGTGGTTGGGTGCGATGTCTCAAAGCAGCCGCCCTGATCGATAGCGACGTCCACGATCACCGCCCTCTTACGCATCGAACTCAGCATACCCCGCCGAACGAGCTTCGGCGCGCTCGCACCTGGAACAAGTACCGCACCAATCACAACATCGGCCGCAAATACCTCTTCCTCCACCGCGTCGATGGTCGAGATTCTGGCCCGAACGCGCAAGCTCGTCCAGTTCGAGCCGGGGTATCGAGCGGTCGATGATGGTGACCTCTGCACCCAAATCGATCGCCATGTGCGCCGCGTGCGTACCAACGAGGCGACCTCCAATCACCACGATCCGGGCCGGCTGAACACCGGGCGCTCCACCGATCAACAGCCCTCGTCCGCCAGCAGTACGCCTCAGGGCGCTACCCGCCCCTTCAATCGCAAGCCTATCCGCGACCTCGCTCATGGGCGCCAGCAACGGAAGGCCACCTTGCTCATCAGTTACGGTCTCATAGGCGATCTCGGTCCACCCAGATTTTAGGAGCCCCTTGGCCTCGGGTCCGGGGCCAGATGCAGATAAGTGAAGAGGATCTGGCTCTCCCGCAGCTGGCTCCATTCGGACGGCTGAGGCTCCTTAACCTTTACAATCATCTCGCTCGACGCGAATACCTCGACTGCGGACGCCAGAATCGTTGTGCCGGCGTTGCGATAATCTTCATCCGCCGCCCCAATGCCCGCGCCAGCATCGGTCTCGATCATCACGCGGTGGCGCGCCGCCACGTATTCGCGGACAGCTCCAGGGGTAAGGCCCACGCGATATTCGTGCGCCTTGATTTCCTTGAGGACTCCGACCTTCATTTGAAAACTCCCTGCCTGGAGGGGCTTTCTAATCCGAAATGCGTAACGATATTGCGACGCGAGTGCCACAATAGCGCAGGAATTCAGCGATCTTTGACCAGCTGCGCAGGATTTCAAACAAGATGCGGCAAGATGCTGAGTGGCTAAGATAACCATACTCGCTGAGCTCAACGATCGAGCCCTCCGCAGCCGACGCGAACAGGCTCTCGACCGCAATGGCACCCGCGCTGAAGAAAAATCATATAACGGATCCGTGGGCGTCTTGAAAACGTCTACAGAACTGCCTTCGCCGCGATGACAGGGTCCTTCCGCTCTGGACCAAACCTATTCTCATCTCATTACCTGCGAATCACGCGTTGGCTATGCACGAGGTCGGCGAATGCACGGACCTCGGTGTCAGTGCCTTCTCCTAAGCCGCCGAGATTCAGGGGAGCAGATCGAGGATTTCTTATTTCTAAGCTGCTCTTGTGCCACACTAGTCTACAAACTAAGCGGCGCGACTTGAGCCAAGGCGCTGTAAAGAGCCTCGTAAGAGCGCCTTTCGCCTCACCTTAACCTCGAAGTGTCAAGTGGGGGCAACGACCTTGGGTGAGCGACGAATGGCGCATGAATAAAACGCTTGGGACCGGGTTCGCGGCTTGGGAATGCCACAAATGAAAATCCAGCCTTGCCGAATTTCTGGAAGAGCGAGCATCACAGTCCGCCAGCAGGGCAGGTCGTAGACTTTAGCTCATTTTTTGAATGACTAATAACCGCTGATGCGTGCCCCCTCATGCCCGCCGCAGTTGGGCGTGACATGTTCAACACATCCGAGGCAATTGTTCGCCCGACAGCCAATCGACAACTCGTCCGCCACCAAAACTGGTCGCCATCTGCACAAACTTGTGATCGTCAGCTACCGCCTCTCCAATATCAGCTGCATCGCACCCGAGCGGATGCGCCTTCATGGCTGCAAGCACAGCATCGGCAGAATCAGGCGCGACGATCGCAACGAGCTTGCCCTCGTTAGCGACATGGATCGGATCAAGCCCAAGGAGTTCGCAGGTCGCCGCAACCGCAGGCTTCACAGGAATGGCGGCTTCCTGCAGACGGAAGCCGAGGCCCGATTGATGCGCAATCTCGTTGAGCGAGGCGGCAAGGCCGCCACGCGTGGGGTCACGCATCACCCGGATACCGCGGCCACCGGCCGCAACCATGGCGGCTACGAGGTCGTGCAGCGCGGCTGAATCCGAGCGCGATCTCTATTTGAAAGGCGACGTTCTGGCGCCTTGACATGATCGCCACCCCATGATCGCCGAGGCTACCGGAAATCAGGACACGGTCGCCAACCCTTGCCTTGTCGGCCGAGAGATCGAGCGCATCGGCCAGGACCCCAATGCCCGGTCGTGGAGATGAACAGACCGTCCGCCTTGCCGCGCTCGACGACCTTGGTGTCCCCAGTGATGATGTAAACGCCGGCGTCGCGCGCCGCTAAGCCCATCGAATCCGCAATCGTTTGCAGATCCGAAAATCGGAACCCCTCCTCGATGATAAAGCTAGCCGATAGATAGAGCGGACGCGCGCCGGCCATAGCGACATTATTGATCGTGCCGTTCACAGCGAGTGACCCGATATTGCCGCCAGGAAAGAACAGCGATGAAACCACATAGCCGTCCGTCGTCATCACTATTCTGCCTGTTGCAACATCAAACGCCGATTGATCATTGCAGCGGGCGAGCCATTCGTTACCGAAGGCTCGGTGAAAAATGTCCGAGATTAGGTGCGCCATGGCACGGCCCCCGGACCCGTGAGAAAGATCAATGCGTCCGTTCTCGACATCAAGTCTGCGTTGATGGGCCTTTACGCTCATGAACCGTCCCAGCTGATCATCGCGAACTCGGCCATACGTCCAATACGCGGCGCAAGCGCCTTCCGATGAGACCATGCAGGCTCGTATGGGATTTTCCGGCGTGCAAGCAGTTCCAAACAGCTTGCAGTCGACCGGCCGGTGGCTCCGCGCAGAATTGCGCAGCACTCGCACGCTAGATTGTCAGCGACAAGCAGTTCGTGCACCGCAAAACGCGCCTCGGCGTCAAATCTCGCGCATGCCCGCTTCAGCTTCAGTCCGCTTTTGGGTACGAGTCCAAGTCCATGCCATTCGAACCGCTCACGCAGTCCGAATATCTGCGAGAGACCTCGTCCTTGGCGCGCGGATTGCCTTCGCGCGTAACCGCACGGCTGTATTGATTTTCCACGCCGCAGCGGCCTTCGTTCACTTGCCGCACCAGCATCAGGATCACCTGCATGACGTCGAGCGGTTCAAATCCCGCGATCACGATCGGCTTACCGAATTGTTCTGCCAGAGGTTCGTAAGGTCGCGTACCGATGATGGTGCTGACATGTGCAGGCCCGACGAAGCCATCAATTGCGCCCCCGCCGATATTGCGGATCTTCGGATTATCGAGAATGCTGTGCATGGCGGACGGTGTAAGCACGTGGTTGCAGAACACGCTGAGGCTCTTCAGCCGCTTCTTCTCGGCAATCCGGATCATCACCGCCGTCGGTGGCGTCGTAGTCTCAAATCCAGTGGCAAAGAAGACCACGTCCCGGCTCGGTGCCTGTTCGGCGAGCCGAATAGCGTCGATCGTCGAGTAAAACCATCCGAATGTCAGCGCCTAGCGCCTTGGCTCGCAGCAATGACTTCACCCGCGCGTAATTTGGTCAGCCAGCACCGCGTTCAAAAAGCAGCCGCCGCTTAGGACGACGGCATTGACACCGGTTGTTCACGCAAAGCGCGTGACCCAGTCAATGCAAGCGGCGGCGAGAGTGCCATGAAACAGCCCGGCTCCGTCCGTGGCGCCTACGTTGTCTGTAATCAAGTGCTCAAAAAGCGGACGAAGCGACAGCACGCCGCCATCCATCGTCCAGCCGGCATCGAGAATCTCAGTCCGCCGCACCAGCGCCTCGAGCTTCATTGCGGCCTCGCCCTCATAGCTCTGCAAACTCGCAATGCCCAGCAGCGCCGCCGCCGCATCAAACAACCGGCCCGCGCGGGTTGTGATGGTCCCGCCCTGCTGATCCAGCAATGCGCGCACGCGCTCAGCCTGGCGTTGCGCTGCAAAGCGATGGCCGATTTCGGTTCCCTTGCCAAGCAACTGCAACATTGCGTAGGTCCCACATGACCGTGCTCAGCGATGACGGCGGCAGCATGCGTGTGGTGATGCTGGACAGCGACCAGCGCGCGGCCGCTTGCCTCCGCAAAGCGCGTGGACGCCATATTGGGATGCAGATCATGGGCGATGACGGCAGGATCGACGTCAAGAATCAATGTGAGATGACGAATCGTCTCTTCAAACACACGAATGCTTTCGGCCGTATCGAGATCGCCATATGCTGGGAGACGAACGCTTCGTTGTTCCGCGTGACGGTGATGGTCGACTTCAACGCAGCGCCAACAGCAGGACGGACGGCACAGATCTTGCCAGCCGGATCGGTTCTGGAACATAGCCACGGGCGCGACGAATGCGTTGGGCGCGGCCCGCCACAACCGACACGACGGAGTCATCCGCACGCGTTAGGATCTCGCGATCATGGGTCACGACAAGGTCGGCGATTCCCTCAAGCCGCCGCAGCGCCTGTGCGTTGTCGATCAGCAGCGGTTCGCCACAAAAATTGGCACTGGTGGCAACGATGACGGGGCCAGTCCCCACAAGCGATACTCCGGTCGAACGAAGCACCTGAAAGATGAAGTGATGCAGCGGGGCTGCGGGCAGCATGGCACCTACCCGCGATAAGCCGGGAGCTATCGCGGGTGCTAAATTATGGCGCGAACGTAGAAGGACGACGGGACGAGCTACGGATTCGAGTAGCGCGAACTCGGGCTCATTCGCTTCCGCGATCTCATTGACCCGCTCTATGGAACCGACCATGACGGCGACTCGCGTCTCAAGACGCCGCTTTCTGCCGCGCAAACGCTGCACCGCGCCCTGGTTGCGCGCGTCGCAAAGCAGCTGGTATCCGCCCAGCCCCCTTATCGCCACGGTTTGGCCGTCGACGATTGCCGCGACAATAGCGTTGTTTCCATGGCTGAGCCGCGGGCCGCATGTCGGACATGCGATCGCCTCCGCATGGAACCTGCGAATCGCCGGATCGAGATATTCGCTGACGCAGGCGGCACACAGCCTAAAGGCCTTCATGACCGTGTTTCGGCGATCGTAGGGAAGCTGTTCGGAGAGGGACGGGCCGCAATGCGAGCAATTGATGAAGGGATAACGGTAATGGCGACTTTTCGGATCGAACTACTCACTGATGCACTGCTGGCAGGTCGCGGCATCGGCGACGATCCGCGTTGGACTTGCCACCTTCGCTGGTGCCGATCGAAAAGTCTTTCGCCGCGAGCGCTCCTGTCTCCTGAACGCAGATGTGGTCGATGCATGCCAGTGGTGGTGCTTCAAGCGGCAAAGCGGCGACAAACTCCGACGCACGGTTGCCCTCCACCTCGATCGTAACGCCCTCTGGATCATTGACGACAAACCCCGCCAATCCGTACCGCGTGGCCAGGCCATAGACGTAAGGACGAAATCCGACCCCTTGCACAGCTCCGCTCACGCGCACGCGTAGCCGAGTTTGGCCGCAGGTGGGCGGCGCTCATCGCCTTGTGTCCCTCTCGGCGAGTCTCTGATGCGCCTGATTGTCGATCCAAGCATAGAGCGCGCCGAACCCCTCGCCAGTACGCGCCGAGACCGTGAGCACTTCGATCCTTGAATTGACGCGCCTTGCATACTCGATGATCTTGCTCACATCGAACTCAAGGAATGATGTCAAATCAATCTTGTAATCAGCACGAGCGACGAAGCGGCAAACATATCCGGATAGTTGAGCGGCTTGTCTTCACCTTCGGGGGTCGATAGCATCACGATCTTGCAGGCTTCGCCTAGGTCGAAGGCTGCGGGACAGACCAGATTACCGACGTTCTCGATGAAGAGAATACCGCGCGTGAGCCGCGGCGGTCGGCCTCGCCGATCATTGAAGCATCGAGGTGGCCCCCTGCCGGTATTGACTTGAACAACCGGCGCGCCAGCCGCGCGAACGCGTTCGGCATCATTCGAGGTCTGTTGGTCGCCTTCGATGACGCCGATCGGGCGAGTGCGCTTGAGCTCGGACACGGCGCGGACGAGCAGCGACGTTTTGCCTGCACCGGGACTGGACACAAGATTAAACGCCAGCAGGTCATCGGCCACGAAGAGCGCGCGATTATCCGCCGCGATCGTATCGTTCTTGCCAAGTATGTCACGTCCGACCTGAATGACCCGCTCGCGGTTCGTGTCCGCTGCCTTCAAGGTAGCCGCACCGGCCCCGCAGGTCTGAATGGCCTGCCCATCATGAGCCTGCGGATGGCCGGGATGATGATGGCGAGCATGGTCTTGGCGAGCATGGTAGGAATGCAGCAAGCTTTGATCACCATGCACATACGCTCCGTGGCGATCACCGTCCTGCACACGAGCATGATAGCGCCGGTGGTCTTGCGCATCATGAACTTCGACGCGTCCGGTCGAATACATTCCTTCACTGCAACCGCATACGGTCACACCAATTGACCTCCAGCTCTTTCGCGCGCATCTGTTCGCCTGTCGTTATCTGCAACTGATAACTGCCGCAGTAAGGACAACGCTCAGCGCGCAGAGCAATTTCGACACTCTTCGAACAGGCCATGCACCAGGACATGCCAGGCACTTCGATGATTTTAAGAACCGCGCCGTCGGCGACGGTCCGTGTTGCGACAGCTGTGAAGCAGAACTTAATAGCTTCGGGCGCGACATCGCTGAGGGCCCCGATCTCCAGACAGATGCTCTGCACCTGCGAAATCGATCGGCGACGCGCCTCCTCCTCGACAATTTCGACGATGCCAGACAAAGCGCCATTTCATGCATCGCCAACCTCGCGAAAATTGAGCGTGAACCCGGCGCAAGGATTGAGCGATGCAATCACCGCACGAACCGCTTCCTGATGTGGTCTCGCCGTCAGCACCGCGCCCTGAAGGCGCCGGACAAGTGGTCCGCACCGAAGGAAATTCCATTCCGTCGGCGCTAGGAATTCGACGCGGGATATCCGGCCCCGAGGATCAAGCTCAACCGCGTGATAGAGGCGCCCCCTGGCGCATTCGACTGCTGCCGCTGCACGGCCAGGACCTAGCCTGTAGCCTTCGATGATCCCATGTTCCGCCGACTCGATATGAGCACGAGCCTCGAGCCAAGCGCACAGCCGAACCATCTCCGTAATTCGGGCCATCAGCCGCGCAACCGCACCCGGCCGGCCCGGCGGAAGCCGATTACGCGTCATGTGGCGCGCCAACGGCCCCGTTTCGGGCGCATGCCCCTCGAGATCCGGACAACAGCAGAACGTATCGTCGTCCGCGAGTAACCGTTCAACGATATTGCGGTCGTCGGCAACGGACAGGAACGAGTGCTCGATCGAGATTGACTTCAAGTCGACCTCATCAAGCTCTGCAATGCGAAGCGCGAACGGGCTGCCGGACTTCAGCGCACAAGCCTCTCTCGTTATGCCGAACGCGGCCATCGCGGCCCCAATTCGCGCTATTGCTTCGCGTCGAGCAGGGCCGCGGATTGGCTGTTCGCTGCCGATAGACACTGATGTTCCGTGCATCACGGATCGAACCGCTGCCGCACTGCCGATGTTCGGCGTAAGATGACCGACAAAGAGGCCACGCAGCAATTCCGCGATACGCTCGGCAACGACCAAGGTAATACGATGCTGCTTTGTCGCGAGGATGATCTCTTCCTTGCGCGCCGCCTCGATCGCGGCCAGTAAGGCAGCCTGCTGCGCAGCGGCACATAGCGCGAAGAGCCGCGGCAGCCCCTCAATCACCGACGATGCCTGTTTGCCGGCGAACAGCCATGCCAGCGGCGGCCGGGCTCGGGGCACGATCTCGACTGCGCCGATTACGTCGGCAGCAATCGATACGGTGACATCAATCTTGTTGCGGTAGGCGAGGCTCATGGGCGGCGCTCCTCCATCATCTCACGCAACAAAAGCCGGCGACCAGACGCACTGAGATCCAACGCGTGGCTCCAATGTGACGCTGAGCGGTTGTCCGACTAGACGCCGGCAAGGACCGCTGCTTTGGCGCGGGCGGATCGCATAGCTTTGCATGCAAAGATCGCTGAGAGGGGAGCAACAGGCAATTACGGCGAATGGCGCTAGCTCGCCGACAATAAGTTCGATGAAACCAGATCCGGCCCGCGGGGGTAGATACCATTTGTGGCCAGCACGCGGTTGGCAAGTGGCCTTACGCAAGATGCAACCGCCTTCATGACCCGACGCGCAATCATGCCGACGGGCGAGCGCTCATGCGTGCGAAATTTGCTCGCCTCGACCCTGGGCGGTTCGCTCGAGGTCCGTCGCTTGCGATTGGCGATATGCCGATTGGCTACCACAAGCATCGCCACCGATGTGAACATATCGTTTTGCATGCTCCCGCGAGGGCTTATTTCACGGTCAAGCATCGTACTCAATCGACACGCGATCCAGCCAATGTCGCGTTGCCGGCGCGCCGTCTGCGACGAACGCGCCGGATGCCGATTGATTTCCAAGTACTTCATGTGAAGTATGCCTCGATAATTTCCTGCAGGCGTTCGGCGGATTCCTCGAGATCTTCGTCGGCGGCCGACGCAACAATCGGCACGCCGCCGACCTTCCAGCGTATCCAGAGTGATGTTGTCCATAAAATTGAAGTATTGCACCGACCAGACGTTCCGGATCCGGGTCGCCTGCACTCGGCATGCGCCGTAGCCGCAGAAGATCAGTCGGACCGGACCATTGCCCACGCTTCACCGCTGAAACGCCAGCTCGACAGCGCTCATCGGCAGCAGCGTGGGATTGATGACATGCGCGTGCATGCCAGACAGCCAGGCACGAGCCCGTCTGCGTATTTCGGCGAGCACCGGCAGCACGTTCATCGTACCGTCCGGCGCCGGGCCTATCACAAGATCGGTGGACGTCAGTTCAGTCGCGGCGCGCTGCACAATCTGTGGGATCGCCCCGACCTGAATATATTCATGTGCCGGCTCCATCCCGATGCGCAGGCGCCAGATTCCCGCATGCACGGTCTCCCCGATTTGCGCCAGAGAGCCGTCCGGCAGTGCAACGACGCCGGCCACCTCACCCTCCCCGAGCACCTCGGCAATCAGCTTGCGTTCGAGATCGTCGAGTTTAGCGAGTCTGTAGAGTTGCGTCTCGGCGCCGCTCGTCTGACCGCCAGCAGCAGCGGCAGCGCTTTGGATCACCATGGTTCGATCGGCAACACCTCGCTGAGATCGCCATCAAGAATGACGCCGCGCGGCAGCTTGAGACTTTTCGCGGAACAGTCGTTGGCATTTTCGGGGATGTCGCCATAGGACATCACACCTTTGCCCGAAAGCCCGCTGCCATGCAGCCAGTCCTTGTAGAACGAGCCGATCGCTGCAATGTCCGGCAGATAGACCTGCTCGACAAACTCGATCGAACGATCGATGATCGAGGATACTAAGCTAAGCCGCTCCATATTGATCGCACCCACCGCGCCAGTTCCGTCGATATTGATCGCGCAGGGCACGCCGCCGACCAGCCAGTTCGGATGCGGGTTCTTGCCCCCATAGACCGCTTGGACCTTGACGATTTCTTTCTGGAAATCGAGCGCCTCCAGATAATGCGCCACGGCCATCAGATTCGCTTCCGGTGGAAGCTTGTAGGCCGGATGCCCCCAATAGCCATTCTTGAACGGACCGGGTTGCCCGGATCCGTAGAACTTAGTGAGCCTGATCTGCAGATCGTTAAAGTAGCCAGGGCACGACAGCGGCCAGGGCGAGATAGACTGCGCCAGCGCCGACGTCGACTTGGGATTGGCCTTGAGCGCGGACATCACGTCAACCCAATCGAGCGCGTGCACGTGGTAGAAATGCACCAGGTGATCAGGCACAAGCAGACACAGTTGCATGATATTGCGTATCGAGTTGGCATTCTCCGGAATGGCGATCCCTAGCGCACTTTCAACGGCGCGCACGGAGGTGAGCGCATGGGTGCCGGTGCAGACACCGCAAATCCGCTCGGTGAAGGCCCAGGCGTCCCGCGGATCGCGCCCGCGCAGGATGACTTCGATGCCACGCCACATCGTCCCGCTCGAGACCGCATTGCGGATCACATTATCAGAATCGACATTGGCCTCGACGCGCAGGTGGCCTTCGATGCGGGTCAGCGGATCGATGACAATTCGCTTGCCGGAAGGATCGAGATTGAACCCATTTGGTGTCTGAACAGCCACCGTCACCTTCCCCTCAACTCGGCTTACTTTTGTCAGTTGCGCGATCCGGCTTGTGGGTCAACCGCTTCACAGCCGTGACCGCCGCATGCGCAGCGACGGTCAGCCCAACAACGCCGGCAGCGGCCATGCCAATCTGATCGGCGTTCTTCTCAATGCCGAGTGGCCAGATTGAATCGGGAATGACACGCCGCCGTTCCCGAACGGCCGAACAGGCATTGTAAGTGGTCGGCCCCTTGCAGCCCATGTTGTATAAGCAATAGCCCTTGCGTGCGCCCTCATCGTCCCACTCCTCGACAAACTGGCCAGCGTCGAAATGGGAACGCCGATAGCACTTGTCGTGAATGCGCTCGGAATAAAACATCTTGGGGCGTCCCAGGCGATCGAGCTGCGGCAGCTTTCCGAACGCGGTCACGAAGGTCACCAGGCCGGTCATGACCTCTGCGATGTGCGGGCACCCGGGCACCTTGATGATCGGCCTGTTGGTGATCACCTTATCGATTCGCACCGCCCCAGTCGGATTGGGCTCGGCCGCTTGCACGCAGCCCGAGGACGCACACGTGCCCCAAGCGACGATCGCCATGGACTCTTCCACCATCGACCTGAGCTTTTCAACGAACGGCTTGCCGCCGTCTATGCAGAACATGCCCCCTTCGTTCAGCGGCGGATTGCCTTCCACGACAAGCACATACCTGCCCTTGTACTTGGCACGGGTTTCCTCCAGGATGGCTTCGGCTTGGTGTCCTGCCGCCGCCATGATAGTGTCGTCATAGTCAGCGAAATCATCGATAGCAGCGGTCTTCAATCAACGGATGAGACGATCGGATAAAGCTTTCCGAGCAGCAGGTGCACTCGAGCCCGTGCATCCAGATGACCGGCACACGCGGCTTGATCTCCAAGGCGGAAGCAATACCGCTTGCGGCGAGCGAACCGAGTCCGAAGCTCCCGGTTATCAAACTGCAGAATTTGTGAAAACTACGACGCGTGATACCCTGACGTCTGATCACGCTGTAGAAAGTTTCCGATGCCCCGCCCATGGCCCCTTCCAAGTGACTTGTCGGCCGTAACAATTGCTGACCTCAACAGCAAGAAACAGGCCACCGCATGGGAGCACACTCGGCAGATACGCGACCGCCGCTTCGCGATTATCGGTAGGGATGAGCGAGCCGAGCTCGCGAGGCACAAGCTACGCGTTGTCCGCCATTCGTGCTAATGATCCGTCGGGGCGGATCGATCCGATGCATCTTTCATTCAGTGGGTGCTTGCTGCGCGAGCACTTTCACAGGATCTATAATCGGAGTCTGGACCTTCAAAGCTCACATCCAGCGGCGCCAGTCCAGGTCAACTCACCTGAATTGCCTGGAAGCGCCGAGGAGCCCTTTCATGCGCGCACAGCCGCTCCGAGTCCCAATCCCGCAAAGTCGTTGGAGATTATGTGATGCGCCGTCTTGAGATCTCGATAGCGTTGCCATCGAGATCCTGCCGTTTAGCAGCATTTGTCCAAACCGCACAGCGTCATGGACTGTCACAAATACGCAAGCTCCCCCGCAGTCAAACTTCGTCGGACTTTCGAGGAGCTCGAGTTCTGTGGCTTTCATGTCAGAGGGGCGTCTAGAAATTGACGCGCGGGGCGCTCGCGTTGCGATCCCGACAAATGGAACGTGGCATCTTGCGTTTCGATCAGCCTCCACGTGCTGTTCGCAGGATACTGTCACAATCGCTATTCGCTGACTTTTCGACAACAATCCCGAGCACATCGGTCGAGAAGATGGGGCAGCGGCAGCTTAGTATGGCTTCGATGAAAGCCTGTTCATCGCTCTTGACCGGCGGAGCTACGAAATTCGGATGAAGACGCGCTGCTTGATCCGAGCTATCCGGGCGCGCCATAAGTGAGGCTAATCTATGGCGCCCTCGGCGATCGAATTTTTGATCAACCGTCAGGCTGCACCCCCTCTATTGTTTTTGCGAAGTCCAGGTAGTGCCCGGTAATCTGGGCCTGCAGAGGTAAGCAACTTGCCTCAGCGTAATAGGCAATCGCCATTATCGGTTTGGCGACGGACGCGACTGCGAATATCGCTTCGAAGCGCATCGATGTTGCTTTCGCAGGGATCGAATTGCTCGTATGCCTTTAGTGGATGAGCTTGCCGCCTCAGGCGATGCAACCCGCGCCGGCACGCACTTGCCAGCGATCGAGCGCAGAGCTCCTCCAGTTTGGCAAGGCGGCTCTTGGAACTCCGACGTCAAGCCCCAGCCTCCCGCAGAGGCGCGACGTGCGGCGAATTAAAGCCGATTCCAGCGCCAGCCGCGGCCATAACGGATGGCCGGATCCGGCTTGCAATGCTGCTGCTCGCTCACGATCGGACATGTCTGGCCGTCATACCGAAGCGGATTTAATCAGGGCTGGTGCCCTCATGTGCCTCTTCTGGCACAGCGTTTGTCGATGAAGGTTAGAATAAAAATGACGGCAAAGGCAAACATCACCATACCGCCGGCAATCCAACTTGCCTCGCTCCAGCGCGATTCTTGCACATAGTCAATGACATAAGCTGACAACACCTTGGTGCGCCCAGGAATGTTGCCGCCGATCATCATCACTACGCCGAAGGTGCCGATCGAATGAGCAAAGCCAACCAAGGCAGCCTTGAGAAACTCCAGTCGCACCAACGGCAGACCGATAGTAATGAAGGCATACAATGGAGAAGCACGCTGATTGACGAGCGGTCCCCCGCCTATCGCAATAAAGGCATTATGGATCGGCTGCACCACCAAAGGGAGCGCTGAGAGGACCGATCCGACTACAATTCCTGCAAAGGTAAAGGCGAGCGTGTGCTCGCCCCAGAAAGAGGCGAGAAAGCCACCCGGTCTGTTCGGGCCGAGCAGGACGAGTACGCAGAAACCAAGCGCCGTCGGAGGCAGCACCAGCGGCAGCGCGATGATCGTCGCCACCGCCTTGCTCAAAACCGTCTTTGAACGTGCCAGCCACCATGCGAGTGGCGCGCCAACAACCAAAAGGATCATCGTCGTCAGGCTGGCGAGCTCGATCGTGAGCGCAACGGATCGCCAGATCTCGGCCGAAAAGGTATCCATGTGCGTCAGCTCCACGGTGAGAGCACGTTGCCATATCGGCAGAGCGATCGCCTGCACGTCCGGCTTGCTGAAGGATTTGGCATGCAGCGCCTTTTGGCCGGATCCAACCTCCAAGAGCGAGCATCCTGCCAGGTCGGTTCACAAGGTCCTTTGCTAACCGCCGGCGCATTCTCACATCGTTGCCTTTTAGCGGCGATTCAGAATCTCCGGTTGAATCAATCGATAAATCTGTGGGATCGACGCACACTGTACTAGCTTCGGCCGCGCCGCCTTCCCCATTGCGAATGCATCTGCGGCGTCCGGCCCACTCGTCCCTTTTGCGGCGACGACGCGCCTGCGGATCGACGGCACGGAGAACGACGACGGCTTGCGCGCACGATTCACAACGTTCGAAGCCGAACTCGGCAGAGAGGCGAAGTGGCTTTCCAGCGGCGCAAGGCCGCCCTCAAGCAGCCGAGCCGGGCGACCGCGGTCGCCCGAGCGAAACGCCAGAAATGTTGGAGCTTGCGTGGCCTGGCTGTATAGCTCAGTGCCCGCTATGACATTCAACATGGCTTCGGACCACCTCGCCCGCTTTGACAATCCGGCAAGCCTATCCGTCGGCATGCGGAACTTGATGAGGGATGCCATATTGACGCGCGTCGTTTCTGCGAGAGCGGGCAAGAGGGCGGAAATCGCAGTACTCATCGGAGACTCCTGTGACAGGGCCGCTTCAACAGCAGCTCCTGTCTTGTCGTCCAGCAATGTCTGTGCCGCTTGCCAAATGTGATGCACTCCGTGCTCAACGTGAGGAAAAACGCGCATAGATGCGGGCATTGCTGTGGAGTGGACCTAACGCTCTGTCAGCTTTCTGGCATCATTGTCCTCGAGCGGACAGCGCCGCACACTGAAACCGCAGAGTTGACGTGCGCGAAATGCCCTTGGGGTCTCATAACGTTCCTCGACGGAAATCCTCGCGTGCATCTCCTGCTTCGAAGAATTGGTTAGCCGTTCCTTAAACGCTAGCAGGTATGACGGCCGGCAACCGCGCGACAGTCCCATGCGTGGTCATGCGCCAGTTGTTCCGAGCGCTGGACTAAGACCCACTGCCGAAACAAGCGCTGCAACGAGCCTATATCGTATCCAGGCGATGTAGTATATCGAGGGTTATCGTGTCGTGAGCGCGCGAATCGCATGCACAGATCTTTGCGTTCGCGCGCTTTTGCTGCTCGCTGAAGAAGACGTCGCGGTGGTCGAGCTCACCGTCGATGTTGACGAGATCGATCGCACAGACGCCGCACTCCCCGCGCCGGCAATCCGCAATCAGCTCGTAACCCGCTGCATTGAGTACATCGAGCAACGAGCGATCGCGCGGAATCGTTGGCTCGATGGCACGATCTGCAAGGCACACCCGGAAACCTTCAGTCGGCAGCGAGCCACTCGAACCGAAGGTCTCGTAGCGTAGGTCCGCTAGTGTGCGCCCTGCGCCGGTCCAAGCCCGGCGGGCCGTATCGAGCATCCGCGTCGGACCACACAAGAGTGTCAAGGCGTTAGGCGGCAGCGAGGCGAACAAGTCATCGAAATCGAGCCGACGCCCTTCGTTGCTTGCATGGATATTAAGTCTCTCGTTCAGCAAGGGGGCGAGGACATCCAGATAGACGGCTTGATCACAAGAAGGCACGGCATAATGTAAAGTGAATTGGCTATCGCGGCGGGCTATCGCTTGAGCCCCTATTCGTGGTGTAATATCGATGCCCCGGCGATTAGGCAGCAGTGCCGGCGCGCCCAGTCTATCGACAGCAGTGAGACCGGCAATGTAATGGTCAGCCGCGTGCCCGGCGCGAGCGACCACATGTACTGCGAGCCGCCGCGCGAGTCCTCCACGCGCCGCACCGCAATGCCATAGCCCGCCCAGTCGACTTCGCCGACCAAGGAGTAGGACCGCGTCTCCGGCCGTGTCCATCGACAGTGACGGCGACATTGATATGGCTGCCCACCGGATAGGCCGCGCCATCAAAGTTGTCCGGCTTGATCAGCAGCTCGCGGATCGAAGGCGTCAGATCGCATGTCGCAACGAGGGTTGCGGGTATCCAGCTTTCAATGAACCGCATGCAGCTCCCTTCAATCGCCTGCCATCCTAATGAGCGCCAGTCCCGGCAGCTGGTCGGAATGGAGCTATCGCCAAATTTTGGTGACGGCGCGGCCGGTCAGGCGGCGGCGGTTATGGGCTGACGGTCAGTCGGTTTGGCGATGAGCTCGATCCCGTCGTTGAATGTCACACCGAGAACGAGTTTTGGCAACTGGTTGTGGCCATCGAGACGACGCCGGCTTTTCTGCGCGGCCTCAAGCAGTTTGAAGACCATCGCGAGCGCCGTTCTGTTGGACAGGCAGCCCTTCGATCGGATCGTGCGGTGGCGCACGGTAGCGAAGGTGCTTTCAATGGGATTGGTGGTCCGCAGGTGTTTCCAGTGTTCGGCCGGGAAGTCGTAGAACGCCAGTAGCGTGTCCCGATCCTTGCTCAGGCAGTCGGCCGCCTTCTCGTATTTGGGCGTATAGCTCTCGATGAAGGCGTCGAACGCCAGCTCGGCGGCGGCCTTGGTTTCGGCCATCCAGCTCTCCTGCAGCGCGCGTTTGGCTTTAGGCTGCTGGCTCTTCGGCAACTTGGCGATCACGTTGGCGGTCTTGTGTACCCAGCAGCGCTGCTCGTGCGTTTTCGGCCAGACCTCGCCGGCGGCCTTCCAGAACCCGAGCGCGCCGTCGGCGATGGTGAGCCGCGGCGGCACGCCGAGCCCGCGCCGCTTCAGGTCGAGCAGCAGATCGCGCCAGTCCTGCGCGCTCTCGCGGGCGCCATCGGTGAAGCCGACCAGTTCCTTGCGGCCTTCCGGCGTCGCGCCGATCAGCACCAGGATGCACTGCTTTTCGTCTTCGAGGCGTGCTTGGAGATGGATGCCATCGGCCCAGATGTAGACGTAGCGCTTCGCCGACAGATCGCGCCTCTGCCACGCGGTGTGTTCGTCAAGCCAACCGTCCTTCAGACGGCCGATGGCGGATGCCGACAACCCGGCAGCATCCTTGCCGAGCAGCGCCGCCAGAGCCTCGGAGAAGTCGCCGGTGGAGATACCCTTCAGGTAAAGGATCGGCAGCAGCGTCTCGATCGATTTCGAGCGGCGCATGTAGGGCGGCAGGATCGACGGAGAGAACCGGATGCGGTCGGGATCGGTAGCCTCCGCCTCGCGATCGCGTACACGCGGCTGGCGGACGCCGACCGGACCGATACCGGTCATCACCTCGCGTTCCGGCAGGTGACCGTGGCGCACGAGCGCTGGTGGCCGTCCGCAGTCCTCAAATCGGCATGCTTGCCGAGAAAGTCCGCGACCTCGGCCTCGACCGCCTGGGCCAACAGAGCACGCGCCCCATTGCGCAAGATTTCGGTGAGTTGATCGTCGACGTTTCCTGGCTGAATCAACTTGATGATGTTATCTTTGGACACGGCATATCGCTCCTTCGGTGGAGAAGTGGAGGCGTCAAGCACCCCCACGATATGCCGCCTTCCCGATTCCCGCCGTCACCAACTTTCAGCGATAGCTCGTCGGAATGCGTCTTGTTCTTGAGCACCAAGCGCAAATTGCGCGCCGCCACTTGCGGGTGCTCTCGCAAGATTGCTTCGGCGCGCGCGCCTTCTCGATTATCGATTGCGTCGATTACGACGCGGTGTTGATCCTGCGCGCACATCCGGCAGTGTCGATTGTGTCATCACAAAGCCGCTAGGCGAGGCGAACGGTAATGCGGACGCGCGATCGACCTGCCTGATCAAGGGCGGATGCGCGACAATTCCGTCAGCAGCGCGTGAAAGCGCGCGTTGAGCGCGACGTAGGAGGAGAAAGTCTGGACGGAGATTGGATCCTGCCGCACAAGACCGTCAGTCTCGTCAAGACAACCTTTCAAGGGTTCGAGATCGCGCAATGAAACACCCCGCTCGGCGGCAACGCGTGCGGCCAGCCTCTGGAGCGTGCCGTGTAGTTCGATCGAGTCCACGACATCACACTCGGAGAATGCCTTTACCATGAAACCACCGGAAGAGATCGCTTCCAAAAGCCCTTCCTCCTGCAGTCGAACCAGCGCCATTCGCACCGGAGTGCGCGAGGCGCCGGTCGCCTCCACAGCCTGCAATTCGGAGATCCGTTCGCCAGGCAGCAAATCACCCGACAGAATCAGATCGCGCAAACTGAGCTGGGCACGCACCGTCTGTGAGACAGAGCGCCTCGAAACGAATGATTTGCCAGCGGTCCACCCGACCAGGCTTTTGCAACTGTTTCGACCAGAACGGCGGCGGGGGTATTCCCCTTCATCCAGCGCGTTACCGTGGCAGTCTTCTCGCCGTGCGTGACGTCAAGCGGCGCTTCCGCGATGGCGTCGTTGCCAATACTGGCCCCGTGCACAAAGGTCTCGTGCGTCACGTCCATGAGATTGTCGACGACCAAACGATAGTCGCATTTGGGGTGAACGGTCTCACCATCAGCGACCCAAGCAGGATCGTCGTTCCAGTGCATGTCCGGCACCAAATCTGGGTCAGCCAGCGCCAGATCGGCCATCCACAGCCAGATGAAGCGATTGCGATCGGCATGTTCGTCGATGGCGCGCTGTTGCGCCTCGAGAATAACCTCATCCTCCCGGAAGATGCCGGAAACGCCTTGGCGGGGTTCGGTGGTCAGACACTGTTCGCTTAAGCGGTAACTACGTACGAATGCCCAGAAATAATGGCAGCTCTCTGTATAGTCAATGTATACAGCAATTCGAGATTTCGCGCGAAATATGCTCATTATGGTGAAATCTTTGCGGTCAGACCGTCGTCGTAATGGCTGCATGTATACAAAATTCGATTTTATCAACCCTATATGTCCCGGCCGGCGATGGAGAGGCATCAGCTAGTCAAACTCCCGGGACATCGCCAGACGGCACATCCTGCTGCATCACAGTCCTGCATCGTCGCTATTCTCGTGCGGCGATCACCGTGACTCCTGGCGTGCATAGGGCGCAGCCTTGGGCGATTCTTGGCCGGCAGTAACGATGCCTTCACCGGGATCGGAGTTTGACGCCCTGACAGCGAGATCGGCCCGCGCTTTCAGCTCTTTCAGCTCATCCAGTGCGTAGATGACGCGACCGCCAAATTCTTCGATACGTTGGCCCTGCGCCATATGTCCGGCGCTTCTTGAGCGTGCGGCCCGCCAGACGGAGATAACGCGCCCAAAAGAATCTAGATCTGACGCTCAGATGTCGCCAAGCTTCCATCGCGCGGATACCTGCGATCCAAACAATCGATTTTACCAATGCGACGCACTGTTGCATCAACTCGGCACTCGACACATTCCGATCACACCAAGCTTCAACGCCGAGACGCGACTCGCCTTACGTGCCCTGCCAGAGCAAGAGATACGTCACCCAGCGCAACGCCTTCCATTCGAACATGCGAACGCAGGTCCGAGCATTCAGATAACTCATCAAGAGATAGACGGCTTATGCCTGGTTTGATCGGCCGCAGATTAGCGTCTGGTGCAAATCTTGCTTGCCGAAAAAGATAACGTGACTGAATGCCTGCCTTTGGAATGACGCGCCGGCTCCCGGAACCGTCTTCAATCGGACAAGGCTACGGCCAAAAGGACAGCCTCGTATGATGCCGTCGGCTCTCACGACGCGGCGGCTCACATTCGAGGGAATTCGGGAAGGAAGCGTCATGACCACCATGGCAACTGCGGCGCCTGCGCGCGCGTCACAAACCTGGTATAAAATTCTCTACGTCCAAGTGTTGATCGCTATCGTGATTGGCGCCATCGTCGGATGGCAGTGGCCATCGGTCGCGACCAACGACTGGGTCAAGGCGCTCGGTGACGGCTTCATCAAGCTGATCAAGATGGTGATCGCGCCGATCATCTTCTGCACCGTTGCATCCGGCATCGCGCATATTCAGGACGCAAAGAAAGTTGGGCGCGTCGGCGTCAAGGCGCTGGTATACTTCGAAATCGTCTCCAGCTTTGCCTTGGTGTTGGGCCTTGTCATGGGCAATCTGGTTCAAGTCGGCCGTGGCGTTGCCGTCAAACCCGACGCTGCGGCAGTCGCCAATTTCGTCAAGCAGGCGGAAGCCTCGAAAACCGTCGATTTCTTTCTCAATATCATTCCCGATACCGTGGTCGGCGCCCTGGCTCGCGGCGATGTTCTGCAGGTGCTCCTGTTCGCGATCCTGTTTGGCTTTTCGCTGATGGCGCTGGGAGAGCGTGGAGCGCGGCTGCGCGGCATGATTGACGACGTTGCGCACGCGGTGTTCGGCGTGATCGCTATCATCATGAAAGCGGCTCCGATCGGCGCGTTCGGCGCAATGGCCTTCACGATCGGCAAGTTCGGGCCGGCGGTGCTCGGTAATCTGATCGGTCTGATCGCGCTATTTTATGCGACGGCCGCGATATTTGTAGTGGTCGTTCTCGGCCTAATCGCGCGCCTTGTCGGCTTTTCGATCTTCAAGTTCATTGCCTATATCAAGGATGAGCTTCTAATCGTGCTCGGCACCTCGTCTTCGGAAAGCGCGCTGCCGCAATTGATGGAGAAGCTCGAGCGGCTGGGCTGCTCCAAGCCCGTGGTCGGCCTCGTGGTGCCAACCGGCTACTCCTTCAACCTCGACGGCACCAACATCTATATGACGCTTGCGACCTTGTTCATTGCCCAGGCGCTCGGGGTCGATCTCACTCTTGGCCAGCAGCTCACGATCTTGCTCGTGGCAATGCTGGCCTCGAAGGGGGCAAGCGGCGTCACCGGCGCGGGCTTCATCACGCTCGCTGCTACGTTGTCGGTGGTCAACCCAACGCTAGTGCCGGGCATGGCAATCGTGTTCTCGATCGACAAGTTCATGAGCGAGGTACGCGCCCTTACCAATATCACCGGCAACGGCATCGCAGCTGTGTTCGTCTCCTGGTGGGAAGGCGAACTCAAGCACGGGACGCTGCACGCCCGCCTCAACCAGCCCGCCGATTCCACCAGCATCGACGTTAGAAGCACAAGGAGGTAGGCCCCGGACTTTATCCGTGATTACAAGACGCGTCGAACGCGAGTGTTGCCCAAACTTGTGATTCTTCGCAGTTCAGATCGGCTCAGCCGACCTGAACAGCAAACCGGAGCGTTTTCTCACGCGATCTCGGACCGCCTGCTTTGCGCTGCGGTCCAGGCAACTGCTCTGAGAAAGATCCTCACATATAAAGGGAAAAGAGAGCATTGTTTTCGGCAGCCATCTCCAGGCGCGCCTTTTGAGGTACAGCTCCTGGCCATCCAAATGCCGGGGCAAGGTTGGCCGAGCCAGACCATACGGTTAATGACAGAATCTGTGCGGCGTGACGGTCCACGGTACCCGGTCCGCCCATGAAACGGTTGGTACGTGGCTGCTGAACCCGCCATGTCCGACCGACAATGTGGCGGCGACCTCGCTGGCGCAACTCGATCATCTGGCTTGTTCCGGTGCGCATTGCGGAAGAGACCGCGATGGACGTGATCACGGTGGACCAGATCGCCCCCTTCACCAGCATGAGATGGATCCCAGAGGGTAACGTCACGGCGCTTCACAGCTTTTCGCTGCTCTCTCCGCATAGGCAGAAGGCCTGCCGCATTGTTCAGCGTCAGCGCTTAGCTGAATTGATGTGGCCGGTGACCCTGACCTTGATGTGCCTTGGCGCCACACAGCTGTACTCGGCCGCAGCCTCACGCGCCCGCGACCGTTTCAATAGCGAAGGAAAACAGATAGCCCGGGCTCGGTTGTACGCATGTCAGCGCGCGATATTGGATGGTTTAGGACAACTATACGTACGTTTGTAATGCGCCTTCCTTCGGTACGTGCTCAGTTCAACCGTAAGCAATCGATCCCGGAAATGCTCGTGAGCGTCTCTGGGGCAGAAAGGATTGCCTTACTTTTGCCTAGAATGTTATAGCTCTCCTGCCGCATAACGGCCGGATGGTCGAAGAATGCATAATCAGATCAGCAATTTCAAACGTTCGGCCACGCAGTTTGCCTTCGGCAGCATAACGCTGGCGGTGGTGACGCTAGCTTCCTTTTACCTTCAGGCGCATTTCGCCGCGATGGCGCTCGTCTATCTGCTGGTGATATTGCTGTTTTCGCTGATCGGCAGCTTTGTCGCTTCATGCGCGCTTTCCGTCTTAGCCATCGCTGCTTTGGCCTACTGCTTTGTGCCGCCGGCGTTCAGTCTACGGATTGACGACCCCCAAGCTCTTCCGGTGGTCGTCGCATTTCTTACGGTCTCGATCGTTGGAACACACCTGATCGGAAGAATCCGCCAGGAAAGAGAGGCTGCGCATGAGGCTGCGGCCCAGCTGCGGCGCGGCGCGGCCGATTTGAAGGATCGCGAAAAACGGTGGCACGCGATCTTTGAGCACAACCCGGCCATGTACTTCATGCTCGATGAAGCCGGTACGGTCCTCAACGTCAATACCTTCGGCGCAACACAACTCGGGTATGCTCGCGACGAACTGATCGGCCAATCCGTGCTGGGAATCTTTCTCGAGGAAGATCGCGCGTTCGTTCACGAATGCGTTCGCACCTGCCTTGAAAATATCGGCCAATCGCACACCTGGGATGTCCAGAAAATCAGGAAAGACGGCTCGGTACTGTGGGTACGTGAAAACGCTAAAGCCATGCTCTGGGCCGATGACCAGCCCATTGTCCTAATAGCGTGCGAAGATGTCACGGAGCGAAAGCGAACCGAACTTGCCCTGCAGCGGAGCGAAGCCCATTTGGCTCAGGCGCAGGAGTTGAGCCACACAGGCAGCTTCGGCTGGAACGTTGCTACCGGCGAGGTCTTTTGGTCAAAGGAGAGCTTTCGAATTTTCCAATTGGACCCGCAGACGGCTCCTGGGCCGGAACTGGTTGTCGAGCGTACCCATCCAGACGATAAAGCTTCGGTCCAAGAGATCATCGATCGAGCGATGCGAGACCCAAGGGACTTCGAGCACGAATACCGGTTGCTGCTGCCGGACGGCTCGGTGAAGCACATCCACGCGAGGGCGCGAGCAACAAGAACTGCCACCGGTGACATCGAGTTTGTCGGCGCAGCGACGGATATCACGGCAGCAAGGCAAGTAGAACAGCAGCTACGCCGTAGCGAAGCCTATTTGGCCGAGGCCCAGCGTCTCAGTCACACGGGCAGCTGGTCTTGGGACCTCTACAGTCTCGACTTTGTGTATCGCTCCGCTGAGGTCGACCGTCTATTTGGCTTTGAACCGCAAGAGACTGTATCGATCGAGACCATTCGGTCGCGCGTTCATCCAGATGACCTGCCGCCGCTTCAGGAAGTGCAGCGCCAGGCTATCGAAGGCAAGGAAGAGCGCTTCGAGTATGATTTTCGAATCCTTCTAGCAGATGGCGGGATAAGACGCATACACTCCGTCGCGCATGTGGTGGTCGGCAGCGATGGCAATGTGCGCGAACTGATCGGAACACACATGGATGTCACCGACCAATACGCCGCTAGGGAACGCTTGGAAAACACACTTGCCGCGCTGCGCGAAAGCGAGCAGCGCTTTCGCGATTACGCCGAAACAGCTTCCGACTGGCTCTGGGAGACGGGACCAGATCATCAGGTCACCCACTTATCCGAGCACACCAGCGCTGCGGGAATATTGGCGACGGGATTGATAGGCCTGCCTCGCTGGGACATCGCGTGCGACGTCGAGGAAGAACCTGAGAAGTGGCGGCAACATCGGGCGACGCTGGAGGCGCATCTTCCGTTTCGGGATCTGGTCTACCGCACTGTCAACCGTATGAGATCTCCGATCTACGTCCGGACGAGCGGCAAGCCTTTTTTTGATTTAAACGGCAATTTCCTCGGCTACCGCGGAGTCAGCACCGACATCACCGCTTTGATTCGCGGAGATCAAACCGAACAAGAGCTCCGAAAGGCGCAGGCGGAGCTTGCGCATGTGACGCGTGTGACGACGCTAGGAGAGCTGACAACCTCCATCGCCCACGAAATCAACCAGCCACTCGCCGCGATTATCAGCAACGCCGACGCGTGCCTCGGTTGGATGGGCCGCCAGACACCTGACCTTTCCGCCGCTCGCTGTTCGGTTGAGTGGATAATCGAAGACGCAATCCGGGCAAGCGAGGTGATCCGTCGGATTCGCGCACTTGCGAAGAAAGGCGAGATCGAGATGGTACCGCTCGATATCAATGATGTCGTTAAGGATGTTATTGCTCTGGTGGCACGTGAGCTGGTTAACCACCGAGTGAAGCTAAAGACCAAGTTGACGGAAGCGCTGCCCGCGATCCTCGGTGATCGGATTCAGCTGCAACAGGTGATTATCAATCTGGTGATGAATGGGATCGAAGCCATGGACGCAGTTACGGACCGGACGCGCGAACTGGTGATTCAGTCGTCGGAGGACGACACGGGATATGTGCAGGTTACCGTGACTGATTGCGGCGTCGGGATCGCTGAAGATGATACCGACCGAGTATTAGACCCCTTCTTCACGACAAAGTCGAGTGGCCTTGGCATGGGCCTTTCGATCTGCCGCTCGATTGTGGAAGCTCATGCAGGCCGCCTCTCAGTCGTTCGCAAGCAGGGGCCGGGAGCGAGCTTTCGGTTTGACCTGCCGTTGCACAAGGAGCTCGTGCCGTGAGCGAACGCCCTTCCCCCCCGCGCGAAGGCAGCAAAGCTGAAGCGTCGGCAAATGCGACAGTCTTCGTTGTCGAAGATGACGTCTCGATGCGTCGGTCGCTAACGAACCTTTTTCAATCGGTCGGCCTGGACGTCGTTGCATTCGGATCGGCCCGCGAAATGCCACAGAGCGGGCTTCCCGATGTTGTTAGCTGCCTGGTTCTTGATATCCGGCTGCCAGGTCTGAGTGGACTTGAGTTCCAGGCTGACCTAGCGCGGTTGAACATTCATATTCCGATCATCTTCATCACCGCCCATGGCGACATTCCCATGAGCGTCAGGGCCATGAAAGGCGGAGCCGTCGATTTTCTGACCAAACCGTTTCGCGATCAGGAGCTGCTTGACGCCGTGGTCGCCGCGACCGAACGTGATCGCAAAAGACGGAAGGCTGAGCAGACCGTCGCGGAACTGCAGGCTCTATTTAACACCTTAAGCCCGCGCGAGCAGGCGGTGATGAGGCTGGTCGCTACCGGCCTGATGAACAAGCAGATAGCCGCCGAGCTGGGGCTCGCCGAGATTACGGTCAAGATCTACCGTGGACACGTAATGAAAAAGATGCGCGCCCGGTCGCTCGCGGATTTGATCAGAATGACTGAGACGCTGAGCATCCGCGCAAATCGGCCCGAACAAACCTAAGTATGATTTTACAATTTCAACACTCAAGCCCACTTTTCGCCGAGGGTGGCTAATGCTGCGGCAGCCGCCATTCCCGCGTCCGGAGGGCACGTCTTGTGCACGCCTTTAATATCTGTGGTTGACGACGACGCGTCGGTCCGCGCGGCGACAGAGAACCTTCTGAAATCGCGTGGCTACATCGTCCAAACGTTTGCGTCGGCCGAGGACTTCTTGAGGTCACCGCGATTGAACGAAACCTCCTGCGTAATTTCGGATCTGCAGATGCCGGTTATGAGCGGCTTGGACCTGTTGGCAGAAATGCGGGCGAGGGGTCACGGTGTGCCGTTCATTTTCATTACTGCGTTCCCGAACGACCGCGTGAGCGCCTCAGCCCTGGACGCGGGAGCGATTGGCTTTCTGGCCAAGCCCTTCGCCGGGCATACGCTGATCGAGTGCCTCGATGCTGCACTGCAGGAGAATCGCGACGGGGGGCACACCTAATCCAGAAGACCGCCAACCTCATGTCCAATCTGCGCACTTCTCACGCTACACGACATCGATCAGCTTCTTGGCGCCGAGCACGCTGCGCCTGTAATTAGAACTCCCAGAGGCCGAGTCCGCGCGCTCCAGTCTAATTGGTTGGTCCGCTTTTTTAGGCTCGTCACCCGCGAGTTCGCTCAAGCACGGTTCAAGACCTGCATGTTGAAATCCTATCTCGAGCTCGTACGATCTACTGGAATGAACTCCCCGAAATCGGCCGGCATCACCAGCGGTCGATTTCTTACTTTGGCTTATTGATCCTTTGACGTGCTCCGCTCGCTAGCCGCGTTGATCAAGACCAACGTTGCCGCCGCGAGGCTCGCGGTACTCGGCACTCCCGGCTCCGTTCAATCTCCGTAGGCTGGTGCTCAGGGTGATCCTCCTCCCGGACAGGATTCGACAGGTTCGCGCGCTTGCTTAGCTCGGTCTCGTTGCAGCAAGCATACTATTTTCAACAACGAAAGAGCTCTGCTCAGCCCAGGAGCTCTCCGGAAAGCATTTTCGAACCAATTGCTTGCGTCTTGTTCATCATCGATGTTGGTCGTCGGGCGAAAAGCTCTGTGGGACGAGCTCCTGTTCACCGCGCCTCCTTGTCTATTGGGGGGGCCGCAATCGCTCCGTAGCTCCTTCACGCCCTATCTCAGGCTGCTCCTTTGCTCCTCATGAACTCTTGGGCCTCATCAGATCGCCCGGAAGACCTTTGCCCTCCAGATACCCCACATAATCTGCGTGCAAAATGCCCGGCCTCCTTTCGACGGCCGGGCGGATCTTGGCCGCGCCTCGTAAAGTTATTACGACGCCGCCAATTCGATCTATCGGCTTGTGCAATGCTGTCACAGAGCGCACCAGGCACTAGCAGCTCGGCGAAGACTACGCCGGCCGGCTCAGTCTGCGTACCATCTTCTCCGCGCAGGAGCTCTTCTGAATGTGAGCCTTCCCCAAGGCCGCCTAGCGCAGCAAAGACGGCGCGAAGAGCACGACGAGATACGTTCCACGCAACTATACTCTAGTCACATAAAATCATCCTCGCAATCGTAGGTCGCTGAGCCTTCTGCGATCTCGGTATCACCGTTCTCACAGTTGCCAATTTCGGAAAGATATCGCGCGGCAGCGCCATTTCGCTGCCATTCACCATCACTGTTCCTTATCCAATTTTCTGACGTCTCTGGGTCGAGGACCATTTGTCGGCGTCAACCTCGACAAACCCCAACTTCTCCGCACCGGCTCCTGCTTCTGGATTAGCGGGACGCAAATTGAGCAACGGCCTTACCGTCCATTCGAAGTCGATGCTCGGAGCAGAATATCGCCAGCGTTCTCGACAAGCGGATGAACGACCTGAAGATCTACACTCGAGGTAGTCCCCGTTCGCCCAGGAAACAGCTCCCGCCATCGCTTGACGTCGAACTCTGTCATGCTGTCGCCGCCTTCCATTCTTAGAAGCCCGACACTCTTGTTTCCTAATTGGCAGCTGAAATATCGCGCATTATCGGAATCTCGAGTTGTTCCATAGTCCTCAGCAATTTCCGCAGTTCGCCTTGCTCTTGCGGACACGAAATCTGAGTACTCTTGCGGGTTGTCGGCGATGTACTTGATCTCTTCGCCGTGATAGGTCTGAGCCTATTGCACCACAGGAGGGTTTTGAACGAGCGAATACGGTCTTGTTGCCGACGATGAGCAGCCACTGGGGCCTGGCGCGGCCAAGCGCATATTGGCGAAC
Source organism: Bradyrhizobium sp. USDA 3240 (assembly GCF_054063295.1). NCBI lineage: Bacteria > Pseudomonadati > Pseudomonadota > Alphaproteobacteria > Hyphomicrobiales > Nitrobacteraceae > Bradyrhizobium > Bradyrhizobium sp. USDA 3240. The sequence continues at coordinate 5,640,360 of NZ_JBSSGD010000002.1, read as the reverse complement.
GCATCCGCGAAGCTGTTTGCATCCCATTGCTCGTCAGCTTCGACAAAGCGTGAGGATTGGAAGTCGGACAAGCCATTGATCCGATTATACATGGCGATTGGTGCTCCCAACGGGCATACACTTCCGCATTTGGTTCAGGCTTGTTAGACTCGGCGGAGTTGATAGGCTGACTGCCTTACCAGAACCTGACGCGAGACCGTGAATGCCCTCTCATCCTTTCGGCAAGCTTTCCTAAAGCGGCACCAATGCACGTCGCATTGGCGTTGCCGGGATTGGTGAGGCTACGAGCATGGCTCGCAATGTCAGCCTATCAGGAGCGGGTTCGATCGATAGTTCCTTTTAATTGAATCAGCCGTCGAATGCTCTCCTTCTGATGCCGCGCGCCATGCTAGACGTATGCCCAGATTGCAGTCTCGATAAGTCCGGGGGAGCTCACGGCCTGCTAACAGTTACCAGAATTCGCGACAACCAAGTATCCGCCAACCATGACCAACCATGGATAAGCGCGAGACTACAGCCTTTCCGGATTTTGAATCCACCAGATGGGGCAGCCACCGCAGCCTGATGGCTAGACAACGGAGAAGCACCTCGACATTGCCGCGGCCGGCTATTCGACGGTGACCGATTTTGCTAAATTGCGCGGCTGATCCACATCCGTCCCCATAACGACGGCAGTATGATAGGCTAAAAGCTGAACCGGGATGGCATAAACCATGGGCGTAAAGCTTCCACCCATGTCCGGCATCACAATGGTCATGAGCGTATCCACCGTCGCTTCCGAAGCGCCCTTCGCATCAGTGATCAAGATGATGTTGCCGCCGCGAGCCGCGACTTCTTGCATGTTCGAGACAGTTTTTCCGAAGACCGCGTCGTATGGCGCGATCACCACCACGGGCACCGTCTCATCAATCAATGCAATCGGTCCGTGCTTGAGCTCGCCAGCGGCGTAGCCTTCTGAATGGATATACGAGATTTCCTTCAGCTTGAGCGCACCCTCCAGTGCCAGGGGGGCCGATGTGCCGCGGCCGAGATAGAGCACATCGCTCGACTTGGCGACATGACGCGCGAGTTTCTCGATCTGCGGCTCGATCAACAGCGCCGCAGCAATCAGCCGCGGCACTTCGATAAGCTCGCGGACAAGCTTCGATTCATCGATCTCGTGCAGTTTACCGCGCTCTTTGCCTGCTGCCAGGGCAAGCGCCGCCATTACCACTAGCTGGCAGATGAACGCCTTGGTGGAGGCGACGCCGATTTCCGGTCCCGCCAGCGTGGGCAACACGGATTCGCTCTCACGCGCAATCGTCGAGGTCTGGACGTTGACTACAGATATCGTGTGCAGACCCTGGCTCTTGGCGTAACGCAGCGCAGCCAGTGTGTCGGCAGTCTCCCCCGACTGCGAGATGACGATCGCGAGATCGCCCTTACGCAAAGGCGCCTCCCTGTAACGGAACTCGGATGCTACATCGATTTCGACCGGCAGACGTGCTAACCGCTCGAACCAGTATTTGGCGATGTGACCGGCATAGCTTGCCGTGCCGCAGGCCGTAATCGAGATTCGCTGAATCGAATTGAAGTTGAACGGTAGAGTCAGCGGCAGGGCTACGCGCTCGGCGCCGATATCGACATAATGAGCCAATGTCTGCCCGGCCACCATCGGCTGCTCGTGGATTTCCTTGGCCATGAAGTGTCGGTAATTCGCTTTATCTACCAGGAGTGACGACGCGCCTGACTTTGATGTTTCCCGGTGGACGATAGTGCCGTCCGCGTCGTGGATCACACAAGTCGTGCGGGTAAGTACGGCCCAGTCGCCATCTTCAAGATAGGCAATGGAATCGGTCAAGGGTGCGAGCGCGATCGCGTCTGATCCTAGATACGTTTCGCCATTGCCATGCCCAATCGCAAGGGGTGATCCCTTGCGCGCACCGATCAAAAGATCGTCGTGGCCTTTGAACAGGAATACCAGCGCGAAGGCTCCGTGCAGCCGCAGCAGCGACGCCTGCACCGCATGCTGTGGCGAGTAGCCATTCATGAGATAGGATTCAACGAGATGCGCCACCACCTCGGTGTCGGTCTCTGAACTGAAATGAGCTCCATTCTGTTCCAGTTCGGCTCTCAACTCGCGGAAATTCTCGATGATCCCATTATGAACGACCGCGACATTTTCCGTCGCATGCGGATGGGCATTTCTTTCGGTAGGCCTTCCATGAGTCGCCCATCGGGTGTGACCAATACCGATATGACCCGATAGCGGATGCCGGTGCAGCCGCTCGTCAAGGTTTCTCAATTTGCCTTCAGCGCGGCGGCGCTCGATACGGAGACCTTCGAGCGTCGCAACGCCTGCGGAGTCGTAGCCACGATACTCCAACCGCTCGAGCGAAGCGACCAACTGTCTAACGACCGGACCACGCCCCAGGATGCCGACAATTCCACACATGCTGATCAATGCACCCCAAGTTCACGAAGCCGCGGCTTCCAAATGGTCTGCTGTCGACGTAGTTGCGGGGCTGCTCTAGCGTGTGTTGCCATTTGTTACTGGAAATGTTTGTCGCGCTCGTTCAGGCGAACATGCGATACTCGGACAGATGCATGCTCCGCTTGTCGAGATCAGACTAAGCGATCAATATCGATAGCTCGATTGTACGAAGGTAAACTTTCGATGTCGAAACGTTCGAAGAACTATACAAGTGTTTGCAAACTCCCCGTATTTCCTGCACCAGCCGAAGCGATTGTCATCGATACGGTCGATGAGCTTGCTGCGCCCTAGGCTGAGTGTTCTGTTGGAAGTTGAGTGAGCGGCACGCATTGTGGGCTGCGATATCTAGTCGTCCGTGAAGAGCGGCTAAGCGATTGAGCTGGAATCGCATTTGTCGTTTTGGATTGTTAGGATTGCAGGGTTTTGATGCTTCGGACATCGGAACCTTGCAGTTTCATTTTCGGGATTCCGTCGAATCGCCAGTCATGATTCCGTCGTTGCATCGGAGGTGGCGATGCGACCGAAGAAGCACAAGACGACGGGATCGGGCGATCTGTTCCGGGCCAGGCTGGACCAGATCATCAATATGAAGCACGAGCTGGTTCAGCTCGCCGGCAAGGTTGATTGGGACTGGATCGACGGCGAGATCGCGCCGCTCTATAGCGAGAACGGCCGGCCGGGTATCGCGACCCGCTTCATGATCGGGCTGCTGCTCAAGCACATTTACGGCCTGTCCGACGAGGGGGAGCGTTGGGTCCACGACCCGTATTTCCAGTACTTCACCGGCGAAGAGTTCTTTCAGCACGCGTTCCCGCACGAGCGCTCGGACCTGAGCCACTGGCGCAAGCGGCTCGGCGACAAGCTGGAGCTGTTGCTGGCCGAGAGCTTGCGGGTGGCGCACGAGGCCGGCGCGTTACGCAGCCAAGACCTCAAGCGGGTCACGGTCGATACCACCGTGCAGCCGAAGGCGATCACCTTCCCGACCGACGCCAAGCTGCTGCACGCGGCGATCAAGGGGCTCAACCGCCTGGCGAGGAAGCACGGGGTCAAGCTGCGGCAGTCCTATCTTCGCATTGCCAAGAACCGCGGCAATGATGGCGGGACGCTACGCCCATGCCAAGCAATTCAAGCGGCATCATCGGCAGCTGCGCAGCCGGCTGGGCCGGATCATCCGCGATATCCGCTGCAAGATCGAAGGTCAGGCTGTGCTCGAGAACGCGTTCGCCCTCTCGCTCAGCCGGGCCACGCAGATTCGCGCGCAGCAGCAGCGCCAGCGCGGCTGGAAGCTCTATTCCTTCCACGCCCCGGAGGTGGAATGCATCGGCAAGGGCAAAGCAGCCGCGCCTTACGAGTTCGGTGTCAAAGCCTCTATCGTCACCAACAACCGGCGGGCTCCCGGTGGCCTGTTCGTGCTGCACGCCAGGGCGCTACCCGATAACCCGTACGACGGTCACACCTTGCGGGACGTCATCGACCGCACCGAGACACTCACCGGCTGCGCGATCGAGCGGGCCTATGTCGACAAGGGATATCGCGGCCACGACGCACAAAATCCCCGTCGCATCTTCATCTCTGGCCAGAAGCGCGGCGTCTTCGGTGTCATCAAGCGCGAGCTGCGCCGCCGCTCCGCCATCGAACCCATCATCGGACACCTGAAAGTCGATGGTTACCTCGGCCGCTGCTACCTCAAAGGCCGTGCCGGCGATGCGGCCAACGTCATCCTCTCCGCCGTCGGCTATAACTTCCGCCGTATCCTCGCCTGGCTCAGGAAGCTCTTGCGCTTCATCCTGACCGTCCTTTGGCGCGCCTTCGCAACCCCAGTCGCCCTCAATCCCGCTTGTTAACGGACGACTTTTTATGCACAGGCTGTGGCTGGGTGTCGGCCTGCATGCTGCGATTCTATCAATGCAATGCCGATCTCCTAACTTTCAACTGGCTAACCTCAGCACGTCGCTTTATCCGGCCACGATAAGCCAGGTCCGAATGATTTTAATGTTGGGAGCAACTGCCGGATCGGTATAAATCAATGTATGTAGTGTACATGTATATATGATGTGTATGATCGGAGCTGACGATCGCTTTCCTCTAGTTGCGGGTGGAGCGCGCTTGAGCATCTAGATCTCTCGCAGCCGCTTCGCAACTGGCGTTCTTAAGGGGGGCTCTTTACGGCGCAACCAATAGAGACCATGGCGGCTCAGAATTCAAAGCGGCGCGTTGCGCTGATCACCGGCATCACCGGGCAGGACGGCGCGTACCTCGCCGAATATCTGCTCGGCCTCGGCTATACCGTGCACGGGATCAAGCGTCGATCGTCCTCGTTCAACACCGCGCGCGTCGACCATCTCTACCAGGATCCGCACGCCGGCAACGTGCCGTTCCTGATGCACTACGGCGACATGACCGATTCGACCAATCTGATCCGGCTGGTGCAGCAGATCCGGCCGACCGAGATCTACAACCTCGCCGCCCAGAGCCACGTCCAGGTCAGTTTCGAGAGCCCGGAATACACCGCCAACGCCGACGCTATCGGCGTGCTGCGCCTGCTGGAGGCGATCCGCATCCTCCGCATGGAAAAGGAGACCCGGTTCTACCAGGCCTCGACCTCGGAGCTCTACGGGCTCGTGCAGGAGGTGCCGCAGAAGGAGACTACGCCGTTCTATCCGCGCTCGCCCTACGGCGTCGCCAAGCTTTACGGCTACTGGATCACGGTGAACTACCGTGAGGCCTACGGCATGTTCGCCAGCAACGGCATCCTGTTCAACCATGAGAGCCCGATCCGCGGCGAGACCTTCGTGACGCGCAAGATCACCCGCGCCGTCGCCCGCATCGAGGTCGGCCTGGAGAACAAGCTCTTTCTCGGCAATCTCGATGCCAAGCGCGACTGGGGCCACGCCCGCGACTATGTCGAGGGCATGCACAAGATCCTCCAGGTGGACGAGCCCGGCGACTTCGTGCTCGCGACCGGCGAGACGCGCTCGGTTCGCGAATTCGTCGAGCTGGCATTTGCGGAAGTCGGCCGCAGCGTCGAATGGCGCGGCAAGGGCGTCGAGGAGATCGGCGTCGACAAGGCGACCGGCAACACCCTGGTGCAGATCGACCCGGTCTATTTCCGTCCGACCGAGGTCGATCTTCTGATCGGCGACGCCAGCAAGGCGCGCGCCAAGCTCGGCTGGACGCCGAAGACGCCGTTCGCGCAACTGGTGAATGAAATGGTCGCCAGCGATCTCGTCGAGGCCAGGCAGGATGCGGCCAATGGCAAGCACGGCGTTTGAACTGAAGGGCAAGACGGTCTTCGTCGCCGGCCATCGCGGCATGGTCGGCTCGGCGCTGATGCGCCGGCTGGCGCGCGAAGGGGCCGAGCTGCTGACGGTGTCGCGCGGCGAGGTTGATCTGCGCGACCAGGCCGCGGTGAATGCCTGGTTTGCCGCGAAGCGGCCGCAGGCCGTGTTCCTCGCCGCCGCCAAGGTCGGCGGCATCGTCGCCAACAACACGCTCCGGGCCGAATTCCTCTACGACAATCTGGCGATCTCGACCAATGTGATCCAGGCGGCGCATGCCAATGGTTGCGAGAAGCTGATGTTCTTCGGCTCGTCCTGCATCTATCCGCGGCTGGCACCGCAGCCGTTGCGCGAGGATTCGATGCTGACCGGCCCGCTGGAGCCGACCAACGAGCCCTATGCCATCGCCAAGATCGCCGGCATCAAGATGGCCGAGACCTATCGCAGCCAGTACGGCGCCGATTTCATCAGCGTGATGCCGACCAATCTCTACGGTCCCGGCGACAATTATCATCCCGAATACAGCCACGTCGTCGCCGCGCTGATCCGTCGCTTCCATGAAGCCAAGGTCTCGGGTGTCGGCAGCGTCGTGGTGTGGGGCACCGGCACGCCGCGCCGTGAATTCCTCTATGTCGACGACCTCGCGGATGCCTGCATCCACCTGATGAAGACCTATTCCTCACCGGAACTGGTCAATATCGGCACCGGCGAGGACATCACCATCGCCGAGTTCGCACTCTTGGTGGCGGCGGCCGTCGGCTATCGCGGTGAGATCAGCTTCGACACGTCGCGCCCGGACGGCACCCCGCGCAAGCTGCTCGACGTCAGCCATTTGGCCAGGCTCGGCTGGCGTGCCCAGACCTCACTGGAGGAAGGCATTAAGTTGGCGTACCGGGCGTATCTCGGCCAGAGCAATAAAGGCCACCAGAGTGATCCAGCTCATCCCCGGCAAGTGGGCTTAAGGGAAGGCAATCCTGCACGACGAGTCCGCGGCGACTATCCCGGCCGTCCGTCAGCCCAGGCCATTCGGTAATAATGTACTCTGTGAACGGCCTTCTTCTCACACGGCGACCGGTTGGATCCTCAACATGTAAGTCCCGGTACATGCTGGCCAGCATGCGGATCAACCGGCTTGCATCACGACGCAAAATGATCATGATCGCGGATGTGTTGTTCTACTCCGCCGAAGTCGACAGTTGATAAGCGCGATCTGAAGTCGATGCTGAGCCGCGATCGATCATTGAGTTGGAACGCGCCAATATTCCTCTTCAGCCATGCCCAGCGATAGTCCGTCATCAGCACCCACGGCGATAGCGTGACGATGCAGAACTACGAGAGACGAAAAGCCTTTGAGGATTTTTTGTTTTCCAAGCCAGTTTAGCCTGAAGGCGCCAAAAATCGAGCGCCACGGTGTCAGCCGCCGCCGCGAGCCTGATTAGCACGAACGCAGGAATCGTATGCGAGCCTCTTCTACGCGAATTGCGCGACGGAACCGGCCGCGGCCGGCTCGACTCTTGGGCATATTCGCGAGCGGACAACGACAACCCAAGTTGGCCGCATTGAACTTGCTGTCAGAGCGCTACCGCTCGCCTCCATTCGCACGCTGACGCGCGCGCCGAGCTTTGCGAAAGCTCCTGTCCGCCGCCATGAACCTCGCCAGCATAGGTGCGATCAGCTTGGCTGGATCCTGAACGGGTTGTCCCGTTTCCTGGGGCAGGATTTCAGCGTAGGCAGCGAGGTCCCGGTGGACGATTGCCGGCAGTTCGTGCGCCACTTTGATCGGTTTGTCGTCTTCGATCGCTCCAAGCTTGAGCTTGGCCATCGCGTTATCCCCTATATGGTTCGAGCACCAGGTCGCGGTTGACGATCACCCTCACCGAAAATGCCTGGCGGATCGTCAACGTTGGCTGGATGTTGAGATTGCGGCAAACCAGCTGCTGTCCTGTCTGATTTGCGGAATCCTCCGCTCCACGCCGGAGCGCAGCAATGAGGTCGCTGTTGGTGTTGCCTGCGTCCGCGCCCGAATTGACCTCCGTGCCAACAGCGAGCAGTCTCGAAAGCGCTGCTGCGCCCAAGAGCTCTTTCCAGTGATTGTCGACCTCGTCCTCGAGGCCGGCGTATCCAGATGCATCTGCGCCAGGCTGCCGTTCCAGGACGATCGAACGCCCGTTCGGCATAATCAGCCGCGTCCAAACCAACAGTACGCGCGACTGGCCAAATGCCGCCTGGCTGTCGTAGGTGCCGATCAGCCTTCGAGCTCGCCGCGTTGGATTGTCATAGACAGCTTCCGTCACCTGCGCCGTGATTTGCCCCGGTAGATCGGATCGAATGCCCGTGATGAGAGCGGCCGGAATGACTGTGCCGGCCTGCACCACAAACGGCGAAGCTGGCCTCACGAGGCGATCCGGACTGGTCGTCCGGCGGTCGACGGATGCGCTGACGAAGGCGAGCTTCCGTTCCTGGCCATTCTGGGCGAACGTTTCATCAGATGATGTCGTGGCATTCGAAGGCGTTTCATTGGCCGATGTCACAGCAGTTGAGGGACAGACATTGGTGCTGGCAACGACCTTGCTGGTACGACTCGTGGCTTGTCGTGAGGATCGATCACACGCAACCCCGCTGACGCAGCATGTACCACATCAAGAAGGTGCTTCATTCTCATATGACATTCGCCGGTGCCACGGCCGAACGCAGCTTCTAAGACCGCGCCCTTTGCTTCTCAGTCAACCTGAATAGCGTTGGCTACATCGTCTCGCATTTTCCCGTACATGAGGATGATGCGCGAGCCACCGAGAAACTGCTCTATGAGAATCCGGTCGTGTCCCAGTGATGGTGTAGCTCGGTAGAGCAAAGCCGCCCGTACGCGCGCCTCAAATAGCGCCGTAGCGGGCGGGCGGCTTTGCGGTGGTCACCGGCGATTCGCCGGTAGGATCGGGTTGCGACACGCCAACGCAACCGAGGAACCACCGATGACCGACGATATGTGAACCTGCGCACGCTCGTGGAGAAGACCCCTGATGCCGATCTGTTGCGCGAGATGATCGGCTTTTCCGCCCAGCGGCTGATGGAGCTGGGAGTCGAGGGCCACACCGGGCGGCCTACGGCGAGAAGAACCCCGAACGGCTGGCCCAGCGCAACAGCTACCGCGACCGGACCTGGGAGACCCGGGCCGGCACGGTCGAGCTTCGCATCCCCAAGCTGCGCAAGGGCTCCTACTACCCGGGTTTCCTGGAGCCGCGCCGGATGGCCGAGAAGGCGCTCACCGCCGTAGTTCAGGAAGCCTATGTGCAGGGCGTCTCGACCCGCTCATCGACGATCTCGTCCAGGCGATGGGGATGAGCGGCATCACCAAGAGCCAGGTGAGCCGGCTCTGCGCGGAAATCGACGACAAAGTGAAGGCGTTCCTCGCCCGGCCGATCGAGGGCGACTGGCCGTATCTGTGGATCGACGCCACCTACGTGAAGGTGCGCCAGCAGGGGCGTATCGTGTCGGTCGCAGTGATCGTCGCTGTTGGCGTCAACAGCGACGGCCGGCGCGAAGTTCTCGGCATGGATATTGGCCCTTCCGAGGCCGAGACGTTCTGGACGGCGTTCCTGCGCAAGCTCGCTCGCCGGGGCTTGCGTGGCGTCAAGTTGGTCGTCTCCGACGCCCATGAGGGCATCAAGGCCACCGTCGCCAAGGTGCTCAACGCCGGCTGGCAACGGTGCCGCGTCCACTTCATGCGCAACGCGCTGGCGCGCGCCGGCAAGAGCGGGCGGCGCGTCGTCTCCGCCTTCATTGCCACCGCCTTCGCCCAGGACGATGCCGAAGCCGCAACGGCGCAGTGGCGCAAGGTCGCCGATCAACTCCGCCCCAAGCTGCCCAAGCTTGCCGACTTCCTCGACGAAGCGGAGACCGATGTGCTGGCCTACATGAATTCCCGCCGCAACATCGCACCAAGCTGCACTCCACGAACCCAATCGAGCGCCTCAACGGCAAGATCAAGCGGCGCACCGAGGTGGTTGGCATCTTCCCCAACGAGGATGCCATCTCCGCCTCATCGGCTCGATCCTGCTCGAGCCGAACGATGAATGGGCCGTCCAGCGTGCCCGTTACATGACACTGGAAACCATCGCGCCGTTGAGTAAGGCGTCGGGTTCGCTCGCGACCTTTGCTTCCTTCAGGATTTTACCCTGGGCATCACAACGCACACGCTCGACAGTTCCAATGACACGTCGATTCCGGCCTAGTTCTCCACGGCAACCCTCCGTCTCAGGATGCTTGGGCCGACTCAAGTCGTGACCCCGTTTGATCAGGGGACAGCCACCATCATGCCCCCTTGCTCGGAGCAGGGCCCCTTACCGCATCTAGCCTGACCAGGCCGCGCTCTGCGGCTGATCAATCGTCTTGAGCGATGCATCGAGTTCTGCGATTTGCGCGCTGTGCCTGTTCTTGTCCGCTATTGGCGGGCAGCTATCGCCGATCGCAATTGGCTTTCGAAGATGAGCGATATCGGCAGCGACAAATTCGTCGAGTGTCATGGCAGTCACCTCCTTTCTGCCTGACATCCGCAGCATGAGTGGTTAAGAGAGCGCAAAGACCTAGCGTCTCGCCCATAGGGCTGAGAAGACCTTCGCCTTTCCGCGCGGCATATGCCTAGCGCCTATCAGCCCCAACAGAATGACTTTGGCATGCATAGACGACCGTGCGGTGCTGCGCGGCGTTGATAAGTCCGGCGGCTCCGGATTTGCAAGATTATCGGTGCGAGCCGGCCTCACATAGCCAGGACTCTTTCCAAGGTGCAGCAAGATGGATGGTTGGATAGTGACGGTCACCATCCTCAAGGAAGACAGCGACGACGACGAACAGGCATGTAACTTTGCGGTCAGCCGTGAAGCTGCCCCTGAAAGACTGCGGGGGCAAAGGCCGCAATGCTAAACTGCCCGATCGAAGAGAAGCAATTGCAAAGGCCCGGCGTGGAGCCTGGCGAGCTGATCGCTATACTCGATGACTAGATCGATCCAATCATCTCGCGACCCCAAAGTCACTAAAAGCGCCGCACGTCTGGTCTCGCTCACCCGTGTCCGATTGATGACATGTGTCCGGAAGCCGCCATTTGAATTGCGAGAAATTGCTCGGGCCAAAGCTGGAAGCCTCGGGCCAAAGCTGGAAGCGATGCGTTCTGCCTCTCCTTCAAGCAGAGTTGCATTTCGACTATTTGGCACGCCGGTTGCTACCCCCTTATGGCTTGGTTGCTTACTGATGAACCTCGTGAGACGGCCAAGTCTCCACCAGCAACTCGTGCGGGCGGCTCCTTCCGCCGTCCGCACCCCTTTCACGGTGCTGGCCTTAGCGCCGCGCTTCGTGTGGATCGTGACCTGTGGAAAGGCTGCGCAGCTTTTCGCCTCTTTTGCGTCGCGACGGTCTGGCATGAGAGTTGCTGAGAGACGTTTGGACTCGGCTTCTCATACTTTCGCGCAACCCCCATGAGATGGCGAAGTCCGCGCAGCCTTGCGCTAGCGCGAGCGGCTCCTCCAGCCGCTCGCGCTTCTTTCGGTAGCATCGGCCTAGCACTACTTTGGCAGAAAGTATTTTCGCCGCTGTTTTTCAAGGATTTGCTTTCGGCAATATGGGCACTGCTGGGGCGGCGGCCGAAGGATGAGATCGACGATAGCGTGACGTACGGCGGGCATAGTTGGTTGAGGGGGAAGCCCGTTGATTCTTTTTTTTCCGCCCCGCGTTTGCGAGGCGACGATGTTGCAGGAAGGCGTAGGCAATCATTGTCATAAGGGCGTGGCGATGAAGACCTTGCCATGATCGCCCTTCGAAGTGATCAAGTCCAAGCTCCTCCTTCAACTGTTGATGCGCCTGCTCACAAATCCACCGTGCCTTGATGGTGGCGGCCAGCGTGCGCAGATCCGTCGTCGCCGGAAGATTGGCAAGATAGTATTTCTTCTCCCCGGAGGCACGTTGCTCGCCAATGAGCCAGGCTTCGTCGCCTGGGAGATGCTGCTGACCTTTATCCCATATCCGCTGCGGAGGGCCGTCGGCGGTGCGGACACGAAGAGCAGCAAATCGGGCTTTGAGCCGACCTTTCGTCCCGCTACGCCAACTCACGGTTTTCCATTTGGCGCTGGCCAGCATTTGTTCTGCCGCAATAGATAAGATATCGGGCACGTGGTGCTTTCGTGGTTTGCCACGGGCTTTGGTGATCGGCCAAATGAGCTTTACATCGACCGGATACACTTTCTGGTGCCGAGGGATACCGACCGCCCAGGCCAGCCCGCGCTCTGTTAGCCCTTGTCGAAACGGTGCGCTGAGGCCGTATCCTGCATCCGCCAGCACACATCCAAAGCGTATGTTGGCTGCCATCGCGCGGTCAATCTCGGCCAAAGCGATCTCCGGCTTGGACCGTGGCGTTCGGTATTCGACTGGCACGCGAGCGCGCTTCAAACGAGATATGTCGCTTGTCCAGCTGTCAGGCAGAAAGAGACGTAACGCGACCATCACTGGCACTTCGCCGCGCGCAAGCGTTAAAGACACCAGTGTTTGGCAATTTGCAGTTTTACCGAGAGCCGACGCGTATTGAGCCGCAACACCGACAGATCGCCCCCCCCTTTTTTGGCAGTGAGGTGTCATCAATAACCAGCACCGCATCCCTACCGCCGACAAGTCGGTCCGCCTGGTTGAGCAGCTCTGTCTCCAGCGGCGTCGCGTTCCAGACACCGTCCGCAATGAAATGGTGCAACTGGTCGTAGTTGCTGGTGGCAAGGCGTTCCGCCATCGGCTGAACGCTCTTGCGATCGCCGGGACCGATCAATCCCGCAACATACAGAGGACACATCCGCTGTCGGGTCTTATGACCCAGCCGGTCCAAGAACGGCATCAGCCAGCGTTCGAGCTCGTCTTCCCATTCCGGCATGGTCAGCCCTCCAAGAGCCGACCACCCATGAATCATTGAAAAATTGATTCGGGAATCTGGAGGGTTCTGTGAGGTCGCGCTCACGCGAGGGCGCGGCAGGCGCTTATGACGCGACCTCATTGAAGCCGGATTGAACGAAGGCGCGGGAGGCTATTCGCGGTTTTGCAGCTATGGGGATTGTTCGAGATCGCCATGCCCGATCTGCTGGCTCGGCGCGTGAGGCAGAGACACAGGAGTGCGCATCCTGGAAGAGTTGAGATCAGACGCGCTTCGCCTGAGATCGCGATAGGCCTTTTGCTGCATCGGACGGTTGTTGTCGCGCAGTGTGACAGCACGGATTCGACATCGTCCGCGATGATCGAGACGCTGGGAGCGAAATGACGAATGATGATCGTCGTGCACGACATGACTTGGCTCACGATGTGTCGCATCGGAACGGTGATGTTCGAGGGCTGGAGCGTCTGAAGCTATGTCGAAAGCGCTCAATGATGCGCATGACGCCACCACAATCGGGACAGGCAGGAACCTCGGCCCAGGTTTGAGCCTCCGAATCCACAGGCGACGGCTGGCCATCGTTTGGGGCTGTTCGCTCATGATCGAGAAGTTCGCGGCAAAGGGCGAGCTTGGCAGCGCGATGGCGGTTGGCCATGAAGCCGAAGTGGCGGATGCGGTGGAAGCCGTCAGGCAGCGTATGAAGCAGGAAACGGCGAATGAACTCATCGGGCTTGAGATTCATGATCTTTGTCGCGCTGTTTTGGCGATAGTCCTTCCATGAGAAGGCGACATGATCGTCGTCGAGTGCGACGAGCCGGCTGTTGGCGATCGCGACGCGATGGGTGTAGCGGCCGAGATAGGCCAGGACCTGTGCGGGTCCGCCGAAGGGCCGCTTGGCGTAAACAACCCAGTTGATGCGTCGCATGGCGTCGAGGTGGGCCGCAAAGGCAGCCGGCTCGGCCAGAGCTCCGAGATCGCCGAAGAAACGCAAGGCACCGGAGTTGAAGGCTGCCGACAGACGTTTGAGAAAAAGTGTGCGAAATAGTCTGGACAACGGTTTGACGGCCAGGAAGAAGTTCGGTCGGCAAGCGGTCCAGCGCGCGCCATCGGGCGAGAGGCCGCCACCCGGAACGACGCAATGGACGTGGGGATGATGCATCAGCGTCTGTCCCCAGGTGTGGAGGACGGCGACGCCGCCGATCGCACCGCCGAGCCGGCGTGGATTGGCGGCGAGCGTCGTCATCGCCTCGGCGGCAGCCTTGAACAGGATGGCATAGACGACGGCCTTGTTCTGGAAAGCGATCGCGGCGATCGGTGCGGGAAGTGTAAAGACGACGTGGAAATAGGGAACCGGAAGCAGGTCGGCTTGACGCGCGGCGAGCCACGCGGCTCGGGCTCTCCCCTGACACTTCGGACAGTGCCGATTGCGGCAGGAATTATAGGCAACGCGTGTCGTGCCGCAGTCGTCGCAAGCCTGCATGTGGCCGCCGAGCGCCTCGGTCCGGCACGCAACGATCGCGCTCATCACGCGCCGCTTGACCCGCCCCAGATGACCGGCATGTACACGGCGATAGGCGTCGCCATGCCGGCACAGAATATCGGCAATCTCGATGGCGGGCCTGTTGGAGCGGATGTCGGAGCGGGTCATGACCCGCATCCCGCTGCGGGTCATCCAGGTGGCGTCACCTCCAGCGACAGGCGATCGAGCGGGCTCTGCGTCGCTCGGATCGTATCGGTGGCGACCTGCGTGTAGCGCGCTGTCGACGACAAATTATTGTGCCCGAGCAAGACCTGGATGATCCGGATATCGGTTCCGTTCTCGAGAAGATGTGTCGCGAAGCTGTGGCGCAGCGTGTGCAGCGTGACGCGCTTGGTCAGGCCCGCAGCCTTCACCGCCGACCGGCAGGCGGCATGCAGCACGGTCTGATCGATCGGATGATCTTCGTCACGACCAGGGAACAGATAAAGCCGCGGCCGGGCGAGCCGCCAGTAGATGCGCAGGATGCCCAGCAGCTGGGGCGACAGCATCACGTTGCGATCCTTCGCGCCCTTGCCGTGGCGCACCTGGATGACGCCGCGGGCGCTGTCGATGTCTTCGATCCGCAGTCCCGCGACCTCCGAGGCCCTGAGCCCGGCCGCATAGGCGGTGGTGAGCGCGGCGCGGCTCTTCAGGCTCGATACCGCTTCAAGAAACTGAACCACTTCGTCGGCGCTGAGAACGACCGGCAGCTTGCGCGGTTTTCGCGCATAGGGAATGCGCTCTGGGATGAGCGCCTCGCCGAGCGTGACGCCGTAGAAAAACCGTAGCGCACAGACGATCTGGTTCAGCGCCGGCCATGAGATGCCGGTCGAGACCAAATGCACCTGGAAGGCGCGGACGTCTTCCAGCTCTAACCGGTCAGGCGATCGGCCAAAAATAGCGGCTGAACTTCGAAACCGCGCTGATGTAGGATCTTTGCGTCGCCGGCGACAGATTGCGGACGGTCATGTCTTCGATCATGCGGCGGCGAAGAGGGCTCAAATCGGCCATCTCGATACTCCTGTCTGAGGGGGTGGGCTCCAACACCCACATCCTCTCAGCCAGGAGGCGATCTATGCCACCTTGCCCCCTACGCCGCGGCAGCGGCTTAGTTCAATCCTAAATCGCGGCGAAATCAGCTTTCTGCCAAAGTAGTGCTAGTGCACGCTGTGGAGATCATGCCATAACCCGTGAAGAGGCGTTGAAGATCGCCATTGAGGCGCCCACACAATGGTCTCAAGGGAAGGTCGCAACGGCCGTCGTGCTTGCCGCGATCGCGAAGCTCGAAGCGAGTAGGCCGACACCTAGGCGGCCTCCAAAACGGAAGCTCTCTTCCATAACGCGGATGCGCGCGTTAAAGTTACGCCCTAGCAATGTCAGGCCCCTAGGGTCGCGCTGCCATCCTCCGGATATCGAGCAGAAGTACACCGAAGTATTCGAAGAGCGCGAGATCGCTGCATATCACGAGGCGGGGCATGCAGTGATTGCTCGCGCACTAGACATAGAGGTCGCGTGTGTTGCCATCATTCCTTTTATGGGTCGCATTGGGCACGTGTGGCACGAGAAGGCCAGCCCCAAGACTGAAAACTTGATCACGATGGCAGGGCCATTCGCGCAAGCTCGCTTCACCGGCCGGCTGCTTGTGCTGCGATGACGAAGCCAACATCACCAGCGCAATGACGCAATTGCCGGAGCCGCGCGAGCACTATGAGGCGAAAGCAAAGACGCTCGTGGCGGAAAGCTGGCGCGCTATCGAAATTGTCGCGGAAGAACTATTGATCGGAGCTGGCAGGCTCTACGGCCCGACGCTTGATTTGGCTATATGCTGCGCTGCCCCTGGCGTCCCCTAGCGATCGATGATCCCGGCGAGGATGGCTTTGGCGCGCACGGAGACGGCCATGTAGTGCTGTGCCGCTTTGATAGACTTGAGCCTTCCCGGGTCATTCTGTGCGATGTTTGGATCAGATAGGATGCGCTGGAACCGCGCCTGCGCCACGCCTGCACACGGCGGAGGCGTGGCAGGATGGCCGGCCGCGCGACAGTGTCGATCCGCTCAAACTTGCTCGCCACGGCGGCTTTCCTCCAAGTCGTAGCCTAGCGCAGCTCGCGCTACGCATGGAAGAGGGTCCCGTGATCCTACGGACTAGGCCGCCACGGATCTGCAATCCTCCCATTATTGGGAGGTGGCTACTAGGCGTGGATGCGTAGAGTAACCGCCTGTCTTGAATATCGGACGAGTGAGATGGCAGCAGGATGGATGGTTTCGATCGGCGTTCCCAAAGCCGACGGCAAGCTTCGATATGTAACCTATGCGGTCGCAATGGCCGATGCGACAGAAGCCGTAAAGGCTTCGTTGGCGGCCAGCGCGGGCGAAGCAGCGATCTCGAATTCCGAACTACGCGAAGCTGACTTGAAGGGCCTCGGCGTAAGAGCTGGCGAGCTTGTGACCATATATGATGATCGGAATGATCCGCTGATCTCACGGACGTGGCGTCCTGATACCGGCTAGGATCGAGCCGCCCCAATTCTCAAGGCACCGCTGACCAGAGCCTCTCGGGCCGCGTGCGGTCGTTTGGCACGCTCGTTGCTGGGCTTGGTTGCTTGGCCCCGATGTCGCGGGACACCAAATCGTCAAAGTCAGAACTGGCGCGGGCGGCCCGCGATGGTATTTCCAGCGACCCATCATAGGTTTCTCTCGGCAGAGATAAAGCGCATGATCAAACACCGAATGCTTTTCAAGCAAGCAAAGCCCCTTACTGACCGTCTGTTGGAAGAGGCGGCGTGCTTAAGGAACTGCGTTGACCAGATGCCGGCATGCCCAAAGTGCGACGCGATGTTGCGCAAAGCGCGGGAGCATCAAGTGACTGCCCACATGGCAGATTGGATTAGATCGTCCGGGCTTAGGTGCCCAACTTAGCCGGCGGCCCTCATCTTACCCCGTGGAAGCTTCAACCCAAGACGCGATGAAGGGTGTGGTGGTCTTCCGTGCGAAGCGCGCTGATCGGGTGAAGATTGTCGTCTGGGATGGCAGCGGCCTTGTGATGTACCGGAAACGGCTCGATGGCGGCCGCTTCATGTCCTCCCATCGTGGCCGGCGTCATGCGGGTGAATGCCGCGCAGCTGTCCGCGCTTCTGGCCGGCATTGAGTGGACACGCATGCATGCGCCTCGAATCCCGCAGCCGAAAGCGCTTTGCGTAGGACATAAAATCTTCGCTGCATCGTGGCGCGAAGCATGGCAGACTCGGGCCAATGAGTGATTTACCTGATGTGCTGCCGAGCGATCCAGGCGACTTGCGTGTCTTTGCCGCGGCTCTGCTGGATCGCTGCGCCAGGCTCGAGCGGTTGCTCAAGCTTGCAAAAGATGCGCAGTTCGGTCGATCGTCGGAAAAGCTGGACGCTGATCAGCTACAGCTTGTTTGGAGGACATCGAAGAGGCCGTCGCGGCTCTCGAAGCAGCCGAGAATCACGCCAATCCAAGAACCTGCGAGAAGAGAACTTCCAAGCGCGGGGCCAATCGTGGCAAGCTGCCGGAGCATTTGCCACGCATCGTCGAGACCCTGATGCCCGCTGCAACCTGCTGCCCGTGCTGCGCAGGCGACCTTTTTGAGATCGGTCACGATGAGAGCCAGATGCTGGACGTCGTACCGGCGCAGTATCGCGTCATCGTCACCCGCAGCCCCAAACTGGCCTGCCGCGTCTGTCACGGCGTCGTCCTCCAGCATGCTGCTCCCGAGCGATTGATCAGGGGAGGACTGCCGACCGAGCGGCTGGTCGCGCATGTGATCGACGCCAAGTATCATTGGCATTTGCCGCTCTACCGCCAGGCGCAGATGCTGACGACGCACGGTATCGCCATCGACCGTTCTGCGCTCGCCTTCTGGGTCGGCTATGCCGCCCAGGAATTGAAGCCCTTGTGGCATCGTCTGCGCCAGCTTCTGCTCGGCTCTTCGAAGCTCTGTGTCGACGAGACCCCCGCACCGGTGTTGGATCCGGGGCGCGGCAGGACCAAAACCGGCTACTTCTGGGCGCTGTCACGCGATGACAGGCTCCGGGCCGGACCTGACCCACCTGGCGTGGTTTACGCCTATGCACCGGGCCGTGGGGCCGTTCATGGCTTGCAGCTGCCTGAGGGCTTTCGCGGCATCATCCACTGCGACGGCTATCAGGCTTACAAGACTATGACCCGAGAGACGCGTGCGGACGCCTTGTCCGGGACGCTTGCCTTCCGCTGGTCGCATGTGAGGCGCCAGTTTGTGAAGATCGAGCGCGAGGCCGCTCCGGCGCCAGCTCCGGTTGCCCGCGAGGCTCTTGAGTGCATCGCCCAACTTTACGCAGTCGAAAAAGCGCTCCGCGGCCGATCAGATGTCGAGCGCCGTGCTGGCAGGCAGGCGCATGCCTGACCTCTGGCGACAGCCTTGAAGCAGTGGTTTGAGGCCAAGCTTGATCACCTTGCACAGAAGAGCGACACGGCGAAGGCCCTGCGTTACGCGCTGCGTCATTGGGACGGCTTGACGCTCCATCTTTATGACGGGTGCATCGAGATGGACACGAATGCTGTCGAGCGTGCGATGCGGCCGATCAAGCTCAACGCCAAGAACTCCCTTTTTGCCGGTTGCGACGAGGGCGCCGAGAATTGGGCAGTTCTCGCTTCGTTAATCGAGACCTGTAAGCTCAATGGCGTCAGTGCCGAGCACTGGCTCGCTGACGTTCTCGCGAAGCTCGTCAATGGCTGGCCAGCGGCGCGACTGGACGAGCTGCTTCCCTGGGCGTCGACATATACGATGCATGCACACGATCCGAGGCTGGCGGCATGAGCCTGAACACGACCGCGGTCCGGATCAAGGTAACTCTCAAGGATGTGAAGCCGGAGGTGATGCGTCGCCTTGTCGTACCCGTTACCCTGCGCCTTGATCGGTTGCATCTGACGCTTCAGGAGGCATTCGGCTGGACGAACAGTCACCTCTTCGAGTTCTTCGCTGGTGAGGCACATTGGGGGATTCCCGACCCCGACAATGATTACGGCCACCAGCCCATTGATGCCCGTAAAGCGCGGCTTTGCGATATCGTTCGAGAGACCGGCGCCAAGACGATCCACTATCTCCATGACTTCGGCGACAGCTGGGATCACGTGATCAAGCTCGAAAAGTGGTTCGACAACACCGACGGAGGGCATGCCCTTCCTGCTCGAGGCCGCCGGTCGTTGTCCTCCGGAAGACGTCGGCGGTGCGCCAGGCTATGCCGAATACCTCGATGCCATCGGTGACTCCACCCATCCGGAGCACGAACATATGCGCCGCTGGGGCCCCGGAGCGGTTCAATCCCAACGAGATCGACCGGAAGGCCCTCGAGGCCGCCGTCAACGCATTGTCCGGAATTTGGAAGCCACGTCGGCAAAAGCTACGATCAAAATAGGGCGTCAAGAGCCAATCAAAAGGGCCGAAGAGCTAGGGTTACCATAGACCATCGCGCTCACGACCAGGAGCGGCCGGATCCGGGACGGGCCGAGCTCGTCCGCGCGTTGCCTTTCGGGTAGAGGCCGGATTCCAGCCAATCTCGAGCGCCGTCATCTCGCCGCCCGGTGACCTTGTCATCGACATCGATCATGATGATCTCGGCAGGCGAGTAGAATTGTGCGGTCAGCAGCGTAGCCAAGCCGACGGGGCCGGCACCGACGATGGTGACGGCGGAGCCGGGCGAGATCTTGCCGTTGAGCACGCCGCACTCGAATCCGGTGGGAAGGATGTCGCTGAGCATGACGAGAGCTCCCTCATCGACCCCATCAGGCAAATGGTGGAGGCTGGTGTCGGCAGCGGCGTCCGGACATATTCGGCCTGCGTGCCGTCGATCTTGTTGCCGAGGATCCACCCGCCGGTGCGATAGTGCGAATACATAACTCTCCGGCAGAAGTCGCATTTGCCGCAGGACGAATGCAGGAGATGAGGACGCGGTCACCCGCCTTGAAGGCGGTCACGCCACCGCCAACCTGGTCAACGACGCCCACGTCCTCGTGGACTAGAATTCGGCCGGGCTGACAGGTCGTTACATCACCCTTGAGGATGTGGAGATCAGTGCCGCAGATCGTGGTTTTCACGATCCGCACGATGGCGTCTCCGGGTTCCAGGATGGCCGGTTTCGGTCCCTGCGCGAGAGACTTTTTACCGGGCCCCTCAAAGATGAGCGCTTTCATTTCGCATCCCTCCTTGCGTATTCAGTCCGCCGGTTTTGCCTCGGGCAATTGCCATCGTCGCCCGGTAGAGCCGAACCGTGTAGTTCCAGACTTTGGTGATCGGCAGGCTGTTTTGGATCTTGCCGTCGTAGCCTCCAAACTGGCACCGCAACTGAGCCGTCCGAGCCAGCCGCGCACTGAGCTTGCGAACGCATCGGTGGTCATGCCGGCATACGGCACCGCCATTAATCTGCACCAGGCCCTTCTCGCCGCTGGCGGCAAGCGCCCTGCTGTCCTTCTCCAGAATCGCTTTGAACGGCTGCCGCGGAAGAGCGCGCGCTCGACCACGCTGATCTCGGCGTCGAGTACAGGATCGTGGGCAGCGAGCCGCAATGCCTCGATCGCATGCGTGGCGCGACCGGTTCGAACTGTTGCAGCCAGTCGCGCGCGAGCACGTCGCGCAATACGCCTCACGATCGGCCTGCGCCGGACGTACCAACCGGCGATGCGCCGCTCGCTGACGGGTTTGCCTCGATATGCAGGTCACCGCATCGAAATGCGTCACGTCGATTCTTTGCGCGCCGACGTCTGAAGCGACGATTGAGCGGGGTAGAGCATGAGCCCGTCTAGGACAGCAAATTTCGCCGGCGACAACAGCATCGTAGGCATGCCCTCGGTCCTATAGTGACGGTTCGCGTCACGGCATTCCCGGTCTCGAGCCGATCCGACGAGCGATTGATGGTCAGCGCGATCGACAGACTGCCTGCAGCGAGGAAGGGCAGATCGGATGCCACATGCGGGATGAAGGTCTGAAATGCGATCCGGGGGAGCGTGAGCGTTGCCTCGCGTGTGGCCGGCGGATCGACCGCGTATTTGGCGACGATCGTCAGACCAGAGATCGCATAACTGCCCGGCTCCTGCGGATGGATCGCGAATTCGAACCAGACACCGCCAGTGAGGCCGTCGCGCTCTTCGCTCTCATAGGGGCTGCGCAGCTGCCGCGTCAGGACATTGCACGGTTGGAACTCTGGCAGCTTGGGCGGCGCCGTCTTGTAGTTCGGCGCCCGCACCTCGATCCGCTGCGTGGCGGCCTGTCTCACCACGACGCAGGGCGGATCGAGCGTCACCCGCAGGATCGGCTCGGCGTGTTTTCCTGAGCGCGGGCCGCGCATGGCGCCAGCGAGCCAGGCATCGGGGCTGCGTTAGACAGCGGATACCTCATTGCTTCGCTCCCGCCGGCTGCGCCGCATCCTGGTGGGCATATTTCAGCTTGAGGACATCAGCAGGCGTGGCCTGGACCTGTCCAGGCTTCAGCGGCGCGGGACGTGGTCAGGTCTGCCGGTGTAACCTGATCTTCTGGCCGCCCTTCTGGACTGGGTCGATCCGACGGCCTGCCAAATAGTCAAGCCCCTCATCGACGACAATTGCCGCAAGCGATCAACTACCAATGCTCGCAATAGACCTGCTGATGGGGGCATGACCACCCTAGTTAATGATCGTCACTGAAAACTGTGCCGATCCGGCTGCATCACATGCGTTGAGGCATAAAGTCATCATCGGCCGATGAGCACGAGAGCTATCGCCAAATTTTGGTGACGGCGCGGCCGGTCAGGCGGCGGCGGTTATGGGCTGACGGTCAGTCGGTTTGGCGATGAGCTCGATCCCGTCGTTGAATGTCACACCGAGAACGAGTTTTGGCAACTGGTTGCGGCCATCGAGACGACGCCGGCTTTTCTGCGCGGCCTCAAGCAGTTTGAAGACCATCGCGAGCGCCGTTCTGTTGGACAGGCAGCCCTTCGATCGGATCGTGCGGTGGCGCACGGTAGCGAAGGTGCTTTCAATGGGATTGGTGGTCCGCAGGTGTTTCCAGTGTTCGGCCGGGAAGTCGTAGAACGCCAGTAGCGTGTCCCGATCCTTGCTCAGGCAGTCGGCCGCCTTCTCGTATTTGGGCGTATAGCTCTCGATGAAGGCGTCGAACGCCAGCTCGGCGGCGGCCTTGGTTTCGGCCATCCAGCTCTCCTGCAACGCGCGTTTGGCTTTAGGCTGCTGGCTCTTCGGCAACTTGGCGATCACGTTGGCGGTCTTGTGTACCCAGCAGCGCTGCTCGTGCGTTTTCGGCCAGACCTCGCCGGCGGCCTTCCAGAACCCGAGCGCGCCGTCGGCGATGGTGAGCCGCGGCGGCACGCCGAGCCCGCGCCGCTTCAGGTCGAGCAGCAGATCGCGCCAGTCCTGCGCGCTCTCGCGGGCGCCATCGGTGAAGCCGACCAGTTCCTTGCGGCCTTCCGGCGTCGCGCCGATCAGCACCAGGATGCACTGCTTTTCGTCTTCGAGGCGTGCTTGGAGATGGATGCCATCGGCCCAGATGTAGACGTAGCGCTTCGCCGACAGATCGCGCCTCTGCCACGCGGTGTGTTCGTCAAGCCAACCGTCCTTCAGACGGCCGATGGCGGATGCCGACAACCCGGCAGCATCCTTGCCGAGCAGCGCCGCCAGAGCCTCGGAGAAGTCGCCGGTGGAGATACCCTTCAGGTAAAGGATCGGCAGCAGCGTCTCGATCGATTTCGAGCGGCGCATGTAGGGCGGCAGGATCGACGGAGAGAACCGGATGCGGTCGGGATCGGTAGCCTCCGCCTCGCGATCGCGTACACGCGGCTGGCGGACGCCGACCGGACCGATACCGGTCATCACCTCGCGTTCCGGCAGGTGACCGTGGCGCACGAGCGCTGGTGGCCGTCCGCAGTCCTCAAATCGGCATGCTTGCCGAGAAAGTCCGCGACCTCGGCCTCGACCGCCTGGGCCAACAGAGCACGCGCCCCATTGCGCAAGATTTCGGTGAGTTGATCGTCGACGTTTCCTGGCTGAATCAACTTGATGATGTTATCTTTGGACACGGCATATCGCTCCTTCGGTGGAGAAGTGGAGGCGTCAAGCACCCCCACGATATGCCGCCTTCCCGATTCCCGCCGTCGCCAACTTTCAGCGATAGCTCACCGTTAGGCTTAGAATGGACACAGAGCATAGTGCTATCCCGGAGCCGGTGCGGCGGCTTGAGGTCTTCACCGGAGCCGGCCGCCGGCGGAAGTGGAGCGATGAGGACAAGGTGCGGATCGTTGCAGAGATCGTGGCGAGCGGCGGCTCGGTCTGTTCGTTGGCCCGACGGCATGGATTGTCACCGCAGCAGTTGTTTGGCTGGCGACGTCAGTTGCGAGAAGGAGCAGGCGGTCATTCCGAAATAGAAGAAGTAAGTTTGTGCCGGCGGTGGTGGATGCCGCGGTGCCGGCGCCCGCTGTTGATCGGGAGCGCAAAGCGGTGCGCTGCAAGGCCAAGGCGGATACCCGGGCTCGCCGTTGCGATGCCGGGATCATCGAGATCGAAGTCGACGGCATCACAATCCGGGCCGGTCGTGGTGCGGATACGACGATGATTGCGTCGATTGTCCAGGCACTGAAGGCGAGCCGGTGATCGGCCCGTCGGGTGCGGTCCGGGTGATGGTGGCGACCAAACCGGTGGACTTCCGCAAGGGGATGGAAGGGCTCGCGATCCTGGTGCGCGAGAGCATGCGGGCAGTCCAATTCTCGGGAGCTGTCTATGTGTTTCGGGCCAAGCGGGCGGATCGCATCAAGCTGGTGTTCTGGGCGGAACGGGTCTGTGCCTGTTCGCCAAGAGGCTCGAGGATGGGATCTTCCGCTGGCCGACAATCGAGGACGGCGTGATGCGCCTGTCGGCGGCGCAATTGTCGGCGCTGCTGGAGGGGCTCGGCTGGCGGCTTGTGCATGAGGCGCGAGAGACGCCGGCGCCAACGCAAGCCGGATATTGTTGGCAGCGCTGCGGCGAAGTGAATCAGGAGCGTCGAACTCACGCTGGGAGGGCCTGACGCGCTTCATCAATGATGGCCGTATCGAGCTGGACAACAACGCCGTCGAGCGCTTGATCCGTCCGATCACGCTGAACTGGAAAAATGCGCTGTTCGCAGGCTCTGACGGCGGTGCCCAGCACTGGGCCGTTATCGCCTCCTTGATCGAAACCTGTAAGCTGAATCGCATTGACCCGCTGGCCTATATCACCGATGTCCTCACCAGAATCGTCAACGGTCACCCGAACCGCCAGCTCGACAGTTTGTTGCCATGGAACTACGGAAACGGCTAGAATCCGGCCTGGGCGAAGAAAATCGACGAACCAACATTCTTGAGGCGCGCCGGTGAGCGACAAGAACATCTTGTGGCAACAGGACGGGTCGATCCCGGTTGGTTTACGGCCGAACACATCGGATCGATCAGGAGCAGCACGAGTTACCGCCCGGGCGGTTGGTAGTTCTTGCCTGCTTGGCTACCGGACACGCAAGAACACGACGTTGGTCCATTTAAAACCAAGACTGCAGCACTAGCTGAGGCGGAGCGGCTGGCAGCCCTCCACAAACGAAAAACATAGAGGTCAGCTCACGTCTCGAACCCGTGTGTTCGGAACAGCGCTTACCGCCACCTAACAATCCGGCATGTCTTCGGTCGGAAGGCCTGAAGAACATGCCGCAAACCAACCGACGCGAAGGAACACCATGATTCAAAACCAGCGGCTTCGTTTGGCTTCGGCCCTGAAGGCTGCCATCCCCTTGCTTTTGCAATGACCGCCCTCATCCCAGAGCGAGTAGACGCGCGCGATCACGCGCCGACCGTAGAGGAGAAAGAAGCCTGCATGGAGGACGTGTTCCGCCTGTGCAGCAGCCATATTCCTGATCGCGTCGCCATCATCGCTTGTCTCATATCCAAGCAATGAGGCTCAGTCGTCTGAAATGTCGCTACATGATTTCCGCTGGTGACGCTGGCAAGAAGAGTAACGAACCGAAATGAGGGGATGGCGAACCAGGTGGCTGCTCCTTCGCCTCAGGCTCAGAGATTGCCGACCGTGACCAGCAGGCCGTCACGCGATGGCGGGACAACAGGCACGGGCAATCGAGAGCGACGTCGATAGCTTAGAACTGACGGACACGGTCGCCGATTACTTCTATCGGGCAGCTCAGCCTGGAGCGCTTGACCCTCACGTAGCGTCAGGTTGTAGCCTGACGAAGGAATCGCATTTAAGCGGCAGATACGCAAGCATCGAGGACGGTCTGCCGCGAGCGGGTGCTCGCACAACAATATCAATGCAATTGACGCCACGCCTCGTCGACGAAAAGTCCCCTATTGAACGAGGAGCCCGAGGATAGACTGGTAACGTGTGAAGTTCGATGGAAGCGCTTAGATCGATCATTGGCAAAGTTGCCAGCGGCACCACTCTGACATGTGAGGAAAGTGAGTTCGCCTTCGACAGCATGATGTCGGGTCAAGCGAGCCCTTCACAGATCGGTGGCTTGTTGCTGGGAATGCGGGTCCGCGGCGAGACCGTCGAAGAGGTCACCGGCGCGGCCTCCGCGATCCGCAATAGAATGCCACGGGTCGATGCGCCATGCGATCCCATCGGTATTGCTAGCACGAATGATACCCCGTTTTGCTCAGTCAACGTGGAGACGTGCGCCTCCTTTATCGTCGCCGGGGCCGGCGTTCCTGTCGCCAAGCACACCGACCGCGCAGCGTCATCAAGCTCGAGCACCGCAAACATTTTGGCGCGCCTAGGCGTGAAGACCGATCTCACGCCTGAAGCCGTTGCTCGTTGTCTACAGGAAGCCGGCATCGGCTTTCTGTTTGCGTCGGCCCAGTATCCGGCCATGCAGCGTATTCGCCAGATCCGAACTGCACTTGGGACTCGCACGATTTTTAATCTAATCACACTTCTGTCCAACCCCGTGGGGGTTAAGCGGCAGATGGTCGGAGTGTTCTCTCGTGAATGGGTGCAGCCACTGGCCCTAGTGTTGAAGAACCTTGGCGCCGAATCGGTGTGGGTGGTGCACGGCTCGGACGGGCTCGATAAGATAACCCTTGCCGGCCCGACTTTTGTTGCCGCGCTCGAGGCGGGTGCAGTCCGCACCTTCGAGGTGACGCCAGAAGATGCTGGGCTCCCCCGCCACACCGAGGCGCTGGAGAGCGGCGATGTGGACGGCAATGCCGTCGCGCTGCAAAGCGTGCTCGGTGGCGCAGCAAGTCGATATCGCGATGCCGCCCTTTTGAACGCGGCGGCGGCATTGATCGTGGCCGGCCGGGCCTCCACGCTACAGGAAGGCGTCGCACTTGGCCAGGAAGCGCTTGATCGCGGCGCCGCAGCCACCCGACTGGAGCGCCTGATCGCGGCTTCCAACGAATGACAACTGAGTCGGGCCCTGTTCAGTTGTGACCGCCAAGGCCAACGTTCACAAGCGCGAATGCTCGCTGCTCCTGCGAGGCTTGCGAGCTTGCGCCGCTTGCCCATGCATCAACGCAGTTGGCATCGAATAGGTGGCAAGAGCCGACCTTCGTCGTCGGCGAGAGCCTGTTGCGGCGCACCGTTGCCGAGGTTTCAGAGCCCGCTACGTGGTGCTAACGCTGCCGGCCAAAGGAGATGATCGATGACGTTCGCACAAAAAACGGAAGCACTCGGATCCATCGCAACGATAGAACACATCATTCGCAAGTTTAGGGAATTGATTGATACGGACAGCTCGATCCCCCCGGAGCTGCGGGGCGCGCTGCACGCAATACTCGATGAGCATCTTATCGATGCAAAAAAGCGTGTTCTCTCACGGGGACATTAAGCGCGCCAATGCCCTGCATAAGGAGAAACAATTTGCCCTGGCCAGCGCCCGCCAATACTGCAATCGGCATGATCCTGTCCGCACGGCCAGTCGGCGACGTTCCCGCCATGCACCGATCGCGCCGACGGAATCCATCAGCATGGCCGCCCCTTTCTGCCTAGCGGGGATAGGATTGAGCTCGACAAGATCAAGCAATTGCTCATTGGTCTACAGAGAAAGCCAAGCACATTATATCCATCGAGATGGTCCAGCTTCAGGCCCGTTCTCGCGCACGGCCGTCGGCCAAACCGTCGGCGATTGCCTTAGGCTGACTGCCGCGTTCGGCCTGCCGGTGAGCCATGCCGAGATTGCCACTTTCGGCAGAACCACGGCGCTGGTGATCGAGCGCCTTGCGGTGGACCCAGGATGGCCGCTTGTTCCGGCTACCGCAGGAGGACTGCTGTCAGGCGCTGTCTGCTTGCCGCTACGCAAGTATCCGGGCGCGGCGGCCGGCAGGGTGGAGCTTCTTGATCTGCCAAAAAGACAGCGATGTCCCTTCCGAGGACCAGGCGATTCTGCTGAGGGCGCAGATTCTCTTTTGGCCGATCGGCGCAACGCATGCAGATGAAGCTTGTGACGTCGGTAGGGACATACAACTCCTACAGGATTGCCGGCGTACAGGGGCGGCATTTCGTGCAGACCCGCGAAACAGCGGGCGTAGCGAAAAGGCTCGTTCGGGATTCTATGGAAGCTATGGCAACTACCGCCAAAGCTGCTCTCGACAAGATCGAAAGCAAGCTGCACACGGGATTTCTCGGATCGATTCATACGTCGGTAAAAGCTGCCCGTCATGCAGCGCCTGGGTTCATTGAGAGTGCAATACCGGACAACCACGGTTGCTGCCGCCGGCCGACTAGGGGATGCCGCCGATGCCTTGTCACCTGCGCATTGCGGATCATGCGTTCCATGACGCACCGGCTCCCTCGTTCGGAAGTGAATTGCCGTCACGCATTGCCGGACATCTCCTACACTGCTTGGTCTTTGCCATATCGCTGCGAATTGACGAAGCCGGCACGCCCGACATCACCAACACGGCCGTCGACCGAACGCTGCTGCAAACAAGAGCTGTCAACAGACAAAAAGCGAACCCGCGCATTTTCGGGACATGTGCCTTCACAAAGCCCGATGTGCCGAACCGAGCAGCCGGGGAACAGCGAGGCCTCCGGCAAACCCTCCTGGCCGAGCAGGAGGGTGCCTCCACCTCTTCGATGCGCGCGGCCATACGCAGGAATGCGTGCGGCCAGACACCAAAGCGCGTGCATCTACCTCGTGGAACGAGCAAGGATCGACAAGATTGTCTCTCAGGGTGTTGTAGAGCGCTGCGCTATCACGGCACGCGCGCGTGCGAGCCGGCACTCACGGCTTCTCCGATCACCGGCAAGCACATCCTCCCGGAATAAGACCACGAGCAGCGCATCGAATACGTGCACTTGAACGAGGAAGGCGGGCGGCCGGCTCCACAGGTGCATTCTGCGCTCCCGCCGAAGCCAATCCGTGCCAGGCACGGCACGTTCTTGGATTGATGTCGTGGTTTTGCGCAACAGAAGGCAGGTCAGCAATGCGAGGACGGCCCATACCAGGGCGCGCTCCTGAGCTTCTACAATTGCGCCGACACCTACCAGCCCTGGTAGCTCAGTTACTATCGATAGCCGCGTAGCATCATTGCCGCGGCAAGACCGGCTTCACAAGACCAGGCTTCAGAAGGCACAGGTGCCCCACAACAATTGCGCATCTTAAGACCTTCGCGCGAGATCATGATAGAATTAGCGTGGGTCTTATCCTGATCTTGTATGAGCGATGAGAGGCGAGTTCACAGGCGTCAGGCGACGTCCAGCGATCCGTTTCGAGCAACGGCAATCCTCGAGGGTATCTGACGTTGGGTTGGGATCGAGTCTCCAACGGAGCGGCCGGATCAGGTCAACAAGCTCGTCGACCTCGTCGCCGCAGGCTATGGCGACTTGCCGGCAAATGTGGAACGTGTCGCGGGACGCGACGGCCGAGGGGATCATCTGATCGCACGCTCGTCCTGGGGCCAGGAGGCACCGGGCGTCCTGGCGCTGAGCCATCTCGATACCGTACACCCGATGGGCTTCATCGAGCGCCTGCCGTTCCGGATCGACGGCGACAGCGCGTTCGGTCCCGGCATTGGCGACGTGTGTTGGCCTTCCGTTGCCCAACGGACGCGTCACGACGACCCCAGACGAACTATTCAGAGCGGTCACCTCCCTGAGCTCTGAGACCGGCAGCGCAATTGTTAAGTTGGACAATGGAGCCGGTGGGTTTAGAAATGTCATCTTGACCGGCGAGGAGAGCAGTCCACTACCTAGGGAGCTATCGCCAAATTTTGGTGACGGCGCGGCCGGTCAGGCGGCGGCGGTTATGGGCTGACGGTCAGTCGGTTTGGCGATGAGCTCGATCCCGTCGTTGAATGTCACACCGAGAACGAGTTTTGGCAACTGGTTGCGGCCATCGAGACGACGCCGGCTTTTCTGCGCGGCCTCAAGCAGTTTGAAGACCATCGCGAGCGCCGTTCTGTTGGACAGGCAGCCCTTCGATCGGATCGTGCGGTGGCGCACGGTAGCGAAGGTGCTTTCAATGGGATTGGTGGTCCGCAGGTGTTTCCAGTGTTCGGCCGGGAAGTCGTAGAACGCCAGTAGCGTGTCCCGATCCTTGCTCAGGCAGTCGGCCGCCTTCTCGTATTTGGGCGTATAGCTCTCGATGAAGGCGTCGAACGCCAGCTCGGCGGCGGCCTTGGTTTCGGCCATCCAGCTCTCCTGCAACGCGCGTTTGGCTTTAGGCTGCTGGCTCTTCGGCAACTTGGCGATCACGTTGGCGGTCTTGTGTACCCAGCAGCGCTGCTCGTGCGTTTTCGGCCAGACCTCGCCGGCGGCCTTCCAGAACCCGAGCGCGCCGTCGGCGATGGTGAGCCGCGGCGGCACGCCGAGCCCGCGCCGCTTCAGGTCGAGCAGCAGATCGCGCCAGTCCTGCGCGCTCTCGCGGGCGCCATCGGTGAAGCCGACCAGTTCCTTGCGGCCTTCCGGCGTCGCGCCGATCAGCACCAGGATGCACTGCTTTTCGTCTTCGAGGCGTGCTTGGAGATGGATGCCATCGGCCCAGATGTAGACGTAGCGCTTCGCCGACAGATCGCGCCTCTGCCACGCGGTGTGTTCGTCAAGCCAACCGTCCTTCAGACGGCCGATGGCGGATGCCGACAACCCGGCAGCATCCTTGCCGAGCAGCGCCGCCAGAGCCTCGGAGAAGTCGCCGGTGGAGATACCCTTCAGGTAAAGGATCGGCAGCAGCGTCTCGATCGATTTCGAGCGGCGCATGTAGGGCGGCAGGATCGACGGAGAGAACCGGATGCGGTCGGGATCGGTAGCCTCCGCCTCGCGATCGCGTACACGCGGCTGGCGGACGCCGACCGGACCGATACCGGTCATCACCTCGCGTTCCGGCAGGTGACCGTGGCGCACGAGCGCTGGTGGCCGTCCGCAGTCCTCAAATCGGCATGCTTGCCGAGAAAGTCCGCGACCTCGGCCTCGACCGCCTGGGCCAACAGAGCACGCGCCCCATTGCGCAAGATTTCGGTGAGTTGATCGTCGACGTTTCCTGGCTGAATCAACTTGATGATGTTATCTTTGGACACGGCATATCGCTCCTTCGGTGGAGAAGTGGAGGCGTCAAGCACCCCCACGATATGCCGCCTTCCCGATTCCCGCCGTCGCCAACTTTCAGCGATAGCTCTGAGCACGAAAAGGATATGGCTACAACACACTTGGTATGTTTCCTTCAACCAGTCGAAGGGGCCAAATCGATACCCCATTCGAGAAACCAGAACCTTTCCAAGTGAGGCTGACGCGAAGAGATTCGCGGACGAACTGCTGAACAGTCCACCCGCGAGTTCGACTACCATACTGGCTGGCACGATAAACCCACATTATCCAAGGCGCGTAGTCGGATCGAGCGACATAGTACGTTGCTGGTGCGGGACCGTGGGGTGTCGGTGGCGCAAGCCGGCCGTGACCTGGATGTTCATGAGAATGTTCTCCGCAAATGGGTGAAGGAGTTGGGCTCCGACCCGGCGCAAGCCTTTCCCGGCCACGGGCAGATGAAGCCGGAGCAGCAGGAGATCGAGCGGCTGCGCCGTGAGGTCGCCAAGCTGAAGGCCGAGCGGGATATCCTAAAAAAGGCCGCAGCCTACTTCGCGAAGGAAGCGACATGAAGTTCGCCTTCGTCGCGAAGCACCGGACGATCTGGCCGGTGGCATGGCTATGCGATGCGCTGGGAGTGTCGCGGTCGGGCTTCCATGCCTGGCTGAATCGCTCTCCCAGCACCAGATCCCGCAGCGACGAGGAGCTCGGCGGCAAGGTCAAGGCCAGCTTCGCCGCCAGCGACCGCACCTATGACGCACGCCGGGTGTGGCGTGACCTGCTCGCCGACGGGGCGGATTGCGGCCTGCACCGGATTGAGCGGCTGATGCGCCTGCAAGGCTTGCGGGCGCGGCCGCGACGTCGGCGCTTGCCGAAGGACAGCGGCGATCGACAGCTCGAGACCGTACCGGCGAACCTCCTTGACCGGCAGTTCGCCGCCGAGCGGCCGAACCAGAAGTGGATCGCCGACTTCACCTATCTCTGGACGGCCGAAGGCTGGCTCTATGTCGCAGCGGTGATCGACCTGTTCTCACGCCGCGTGGTGGGCTGGTCGATGAGTGCCGCCATGACGGCACAGCTCGTGACGGACGCATTGTTGATGGCCGTCTGGCGGCGCGGCAAGCCGGATGCACTGTTGCATCACTCCGACCAGGGCAGCCAGTACACCAGCGAGCAGTTCCAGCGCCTGATGGCCGACCACGGCATCGTTTGCAGCATGAGCTGGAGAGCTTCTTCTCCTCGCTCAAGACCGAGCGTACGGCCAACAAGATTTATCGAACCAGAGATGAGGCACGCGCCGATGTGTTCGACTACATCGAACGATTTTACAACACGACCCGCAGGCACTCGACCATCGGCTATCTCAGCCCGGTTGAGTTCGAGCGCAAGGTGGGATTAGCTTAACCGGGTGTCCATCAAACCGGCAGCAGCTCACAACGTGCATCCCTACACTGACCGCGACTGAGCCGTTCTCGGCGCGACGTGAGATCGCTACGCAAGCGGGTCCAGCCCACGGAACCATATGCCTAGCGTTCCGTCAGCCCCATCGGAATGATTTTGGCGCGCGCCGAGAAGGCTAAGTAGTGCTGCGCGGCTTTGATGGACTTGTGTCGCGCGGGATCATTCTGGCGATGTGGGATCGCTGGAGCCGTGCCCTGCGCCACGCCTGCACCCGACGGAGACACGTCAGGATCGCCGGCCGTTCAACGCTGATCCGCTTCTCGCTCGTCAAATCTGCCACTCCTCTTGAGGTTGCGAGCCTAAGGGAGCCGGCCCTTCCAACCTCCCACTATTAGTAGGTGCGCTTTGCGCTTGGCGCAGAGTAAGCTGGGGCAGTCGCCATATCGGATTGCACACATGGCAGCAGGTTGGATGGTTTCAATTGGCTACATAGAAAGCGGCCAACTTCGGCACGTAACGTATGCGGTCGCGGTGGCTAACGCCACCGAAGCCATCAAGGCTTCACTGGATGTCGGCGCCTCCCGATTCTCATTGGATGCCGGTCTCGGCTGGGTGGCCTTGGCGAATTCTGAACTCAGTCTACAGCAACTGGATGATCTCGGCATGGTGAAAGGCGGGATTTATTCCCTATGGGACGACACGCATGATTGGCTGATCTGGCCCCGCCAGCTCCATTAAGTTTGATCAGTGAACACGATGACTTGGCAAGGAGCGATAGTTCGCGGTCTACCGGCAATCGGGCGCTGTGTCCGCTACGGCGCGCGAGACAGTTCGGCATGCGCGGAGTTCTCTTGGGAAGGGCACGACAAGAATGACCCCGCCTGCGGTCCCCGATGGGCTATGATCGGCACCGCGGGCAGGCTCGTCGGTCACTTCTACATGCACAATGGCGACGATTCAGCCTTCGTTTGCGAACGCGGCTGAGTTCTTCAACAGCCTGCTAGTCTTACTGCGTCACAAATCATGACGGCGCATCGACCTGGATTTGGACTGCGCAGCACGGACATCTACGTAGCCGGCTAACCAATGCGCTGGTAAGGCGCCGCCGCATGGTAGCGATCGAATTCGGAATATGACGCTCGGTTCTGAGCGGTAGCGCCCCGCGGCTTTTGATTTTTGGGAAGCGCAAATTCTTTGACGAACGCGGGCCGACGAGGTCGTGAGGGGGGAATCGTCTCCCTTTCGGAGATCAGGAAGCCGTAGGCGGCGATGCATAACGTGGCGTGGTGATGGAAGCCGCGCCAACCACGCCCTTCATAATGCCCCAGGCCGACCTCCTGCTTGAGCTCTTGGTAGTCGCGTTCGATGCGCCATCTGAGCTTGGCGAAGTTGACCAGGGCGCGGAAGGAGATGTTTTCAGGCAGTGTCGAGAACCAGTATTTGGTCGGCTCCGCCTCGCCGCAGGCCATTCGATCAACAGCCATTCCTCCGCACGGGGCTCGCTCAGCCAGTAATCGCGATTAGCGGGACGGACCCGAACGCGTGCAAAGCGCGAGGTCAGCCAATCAGCACTGCCTTCGCGCCATCTGACATTGCGCCAGGCCGTTCTCGGCAGCGCGAGCGCCTTGACTGAGCAGGGCTTATTTTTGTCGTCGCGCCGGATCAGCTTTGGCGGCCGCCCATTCCCAGACCATCGCTTTGGTGGCAGCGGTCTCGTGCCTGGTGGCCAGACAGAGGTGTGCGGCAAGATACCGGCAACATAGCGCAACCCCAGTGCCGTCACTTCCCCGCGCAGCGCGGTATCGGCCCCATATCCCGCATCCATCAGCACAACACCGCGTGCAATGCCCGCTGCACACGCCGACCGGATCTGCTCCAGCGCGATCTCAGGCTTGGTCTTGAAGGTGACATCCTTTGGTACGCCCGCCTTCTCTCGGCGATCCTCATCCTCGGCCCAACTTTCCGGCAGGTACAAACGGTAGGCGATCGGCAAACTCGCATGATGATTGGCAATCGATAGCGAGACCGCCACTTGGCAATTGTCCTGCTTACCAAGCTGACCGCAGTATTGCCGTGCCACGCCAACCGAATGCCGCCCTTTCTTGGGAAAGCCAGTATCATCGATGATCCAGGCCTCGATCGGACCGTGTCGCTCGATCTTGGGCTGGACCATCTCTCGCACCTTGCTCAAGACCTTCTCGTCCGACCATCCGCCCGCGCCGACGAAATGCAATAATGATTGATGCTGGGCCGCCGTTCGCTCCGGGGCTGTTATCGCCGCCATCGGCTCGACGCTTTTGCGATCCCCGGGCAGCATCAGGCCAACACAGTAGTCCCTCAGCGGTCTCGTCCGATCCGCGTGCCCGATCACGCTCGCCAAACCCTCGACATAGGCCGTAAATCGCGATTCACCCTGGTTACCGCTTCGGCTACCCATTCCAGCTCCCCCTCGCGTGAGTCCCTCGGGTAGCCGATTCGTCGTCAAAAACGTCCGCGACTTTCTGACTCAGTAAGACTAGGTCGTCAGGCGCCTCGAAAGCACAAGAGACCTGATCAACGGGTCGCGAATTAGGCTTCTCGCCCGCCGTTGTCAAAACGAACTCTGCCGGCCGGCCGCGCGCAGCATCTCGTTCTGGGCGGTGGCGTAAAGCATCCGTCACGATTCCCTCAGCTCGGGGGTGAAAGAAGGGCCGAATTTGCAATCAAAGCTCCACATCAACGCCTCGCCCATTGCGACGAAGTGCGATGGCTGAACGCAAAGTCTGGCGTGCTTGTGACCTGAAAGCGTGATCAGCGATTGGAACATCGGTCTTTCGTCGAGCGAGGCGGGCAGCGCGGTGATCATATCCAGCGCCTTTATCCGCTGCTGCTCGATATCGCCGCCGAACATATCTCTTGCATCAGGAGCTAGTTCAACGAACCTGTTGTAACACAGGTCAGCGAGGTCGCGACGGACCGCCACATCGCGTCAAACGATATCCTGATAAGGTCGACCAGCTCGGGCGTCATTGGTCAGACGAGCAGGCTCGTAAAGAATGGTTTTGTGATCTCAGCGACTGACGGCTCCCTTTCGTGAGAGTTGACGACGGAGATAAATTGGTGTTTGCAGCTCCAGCAGCGCCAAAGAACCTGAACTTCGTTCGCACTGACGCGTTCATGCCATTCGCTGGTGACTAACCCAGAACCACAGCGAAGGCATTCTTTGTGATGTGGTATTGAGATTGGTGTCATGTGGAACCTCGTTTCGTATGCACAAGCGACGCTAACGGTTGAAACGCGATAATTTGTAAGCCATCACTTGCGCTTCCTTGAGCAGTTGTGCTGGATCAAATCTCCGTTTCAAGGCTCGTGCCGATAAGCGAGCATACTGTGACCGACAGCATGCTGGAAACCGGAGCGGGTCACAGTGTCTTGAGGTATTCAAGCAACGCCTTTTTGTCTCGGTCGCTTAAACTGGTCCCGTACTCGTGTCCGCATCGGCTATTTCCAGAATTGATATTACTACAATCCGTGACAGACAGAGTTTCGCTCAGCGGCTTCCTGGGTCGCAGCAAGACCAACGTCTTCAATGTCGTATTTCCGTCCAACGCTGAACTGCGGTTTGCGTATCCCCTGATGGCTTGAGCAATTCCGCCAGGGTAGGGACCGAGCCGTTATGAAGATAAGGTGCGGCGGCCCAAATACCCTGCAGAACACGAGCCTCGTAGGCGCCCCACGGCTGCTCCCTGCCGCTTGGCCTTTTTGATTGCTTCGGAGGTGCTGGCAGTATCGAAAGCCGTTAGCAAATCCTGCAGCGTTGGTGGTAGTCGCACGAGCCCCAGAGACTCCGGTGTGTCCGACGATCCCAGGTCTGGCGCCGCTGCCACCCGTGCGTTAGTGGAAGGTGCGCCGCCGGCCAACAGGTGCTCTGCGATCGAACCAATGATCGAGGTCGCAAGAATGTTAAGGACCTCATCGTTCTCCTTGAGTGGGACGGTCGCGAAGGGATGTACGCTCCCTTCAGCACGCCCGTCTTCGCTCTCCAGGCGAGGACGTCGTATTCTCGTGTATCGTTACCAACGTTCTGGACCGTAGTCCTCCATGTTTTGATGAATGGAATGCGTTGCTCTCCGTCTTCAATCCCGGGGCATTCGCGACATCCCCCTTCAGCGGAATCCCTTTCACCATTGCCTCGGGGGGCTAAAGCAGCGTCAATCTTCCAGGGCCATTTCGGAGTGCCGATTCACTTCACCAAGTTTCAAGCTCGCTCAGGCCGTCGAAATTGGCGGAGTTATTGTCGAGGAAATTGATGATCGCGCCCTGACGCATCGGCTCGAACGTAGTGAATACCCCCAGAACCTCGCCAACGTTCCGAGCTAGCCCCAAGATGTCACTTCCATCTTTGGCGAATCCAGGCCATTGTCTTTTGTCCTGTCGCGGCGAATTCCAAAGGAATGGGTATCTCACGGGAGCGTCCGCGGTTTTCATGTTTTCCGGGATCATGAAGTCGGGTGGCGGGCCGATGTCCAGTCCGGATATGCGCTTGAAAATCATACCTACAGCATCCAGACGGCCAACTCCCCAGCCGTTCTTGGGCAGCGCACGCACCATGAGCGTGTGAAACCGCAAGTACCACCCATCTACCTGTCGACGAAGATCCGGAACATCGGCCGCATCCGGCGTTGCGGACCGCAGAACAGCTGCAGAAAACGGAGCGAACGAGCTGTCGCTGGCGATCACGTCGCCGACTGCCTTGTCCAGATCGCCAAGCAGTGCGTAGAAGTCTCCAAACCCCGGACCGCCATCCACCCGATACACCTTGCCGTCAACTTCGATCTGGCGCGAGTGACATGCCGAGCAGGTCATTCCGACGACCTGGAAGTCTTGGAGGGCCAGAAGCGTGAAAGCCGACGGGAAGGTTGGCCGTGTTTGCAGGATTCCGTAGATACCCGTACCGTGACAAGCCATCCGCGAGGAACGGCTGTCCGTTCGTTTGCTTCAGGGCCTGCATCCAAGATAACGAAATCAAACGCGAACCCTGATCGCACGAATAGAAATCCGCTCTCGCTGCCGCGGTCCAATCCATACCTTGGTCAACATAGATAGGGTTGGCGTCGGTACCCTGAGCGCTCGATCTTGTCGTGACGAAACGCTAAGGCAATTAGAATGAGAGTACGGAGCATCGTGTGGCCTACCGCTTCCATTGTCAAAATCGCCCGAAGAGACGTTCGCCGAAACCCCACGCCGTCTCCGGCAAACTTGGGCTCGCCTTTCGGCTTGCAGGTCGCCTGATCATTGGTCATTAGAGGGCGCTGTCCAACTAAGTTCAACCTACCAAGTCTTGGGAGAAGGCACCGGCTAGCGGTGTATCGGTAGCCTTACTAATCGCAGAACCTGCCGTAGCGAACCAGACCCACGCCGATTTGTCTCCAGAGACTGACGATCGCTTTGGAGGCCTGGCTAGGTATTGGCGTGCGCTGCCGGGCAACATGCGTCTCACCGCATCGGGGTATCAAAGTCTCGGACCGTGAAATCGTTGGCCAAGCTCTCGTCTGAAAAGCACAAAGAGTTGTTGGGCAGACCTCTTGTTGCTGATTCCGCAACAAGCGCGGTACGATACGATCGATCATCGTACCGGATCTTTGTGTGTAGGGCGTCGACAATTGATCAGCATCAGCCTCATCGCCCAAGGGCCAGTCCTCTTGCGCCGCCGTTCCCCAGATCGTACGTGCGGGGACATAGGGACGTAGGGGCGGGCGGCGCAAGCGCATCTGCACCTTCGATCGCAACGAATTTTCGTCGCAGGTCGTGTTACGTCGCCCAAGGCCTCGCCCCCCCGACCGATCGGGTTGGATCAACGTAACCGGCATGAAGCCCCCACCTCGCCATCGTGAGGCTCGCCTGCGATACAGCCTGGCATGAGCTGATCGGCGGAGGTGCAACGATGGCAAATACCATGCTTGATGCCAGGCAGGAAGGTGATTCCTATCGTCGGGTCGAGGTGATCACCGGACAGCGGCGGCGATGGACGGGCGAAGAGAAGGCCCGGATCGCAGCGGAGAGCTTCGAGGAGGGGGCGAACATCTCCGAGGTGGCGCGGCGCAATGGCGTTGCCCGCGGGCTGCTCACGGTGTGGCGACAACCAAGCTCTCCGGGGTAATCGAGATCGAGATGAAATCCAGCTTCGTGCACCGCGTCCTGAAGGCGATCACGTCGTGTACCTGGAGCCGGCTGTTCAGGTCGCTTTCGTCAAGTTCATTGAGCGTATCGTGGAGGGCCGCAAATGACCGAGCGGCTGGCACGTTGATTGCGGAGGCGCAGCGGCTCACTGCGCTGAAGCGCGAGCAAATCGAGTTGGTCGTCGCCGAGACGGCCCGCAGCAGTGAAGCCATCGACCTCGCTGCTATCGACCACATGCACGACAACCCAGTGACGGACGACGACTGCGAAGTGATCGCGTTTGATCGCCATCGTCTTGCGCAACGTCTTCCGCTGCGGATACCGAACCTGGAAGCCGTGATCCTGCCCGCGGGGTCACCTCGAGCGAGTACTCGATCCTCCGCGCCGGGGTCGCGCTCGCCATCGTCTCCTCGCTCGGCGGCACGCTGGGCGCGGCGTTTCAAAGCATCTCGGCGTACCTCAGGGGGAGATGGAGAGCAAAGAGATCATTCGACGGACGGCGACCGAGTTCATTGAGGCGGTTCGTGCCGGCCTCGTTCAATACATCGAAAAGCAAATAGGAGCGTCCATTGATGGCCGTTCTTTGGTGAATACGAGGCGACGATATCCGATGCTCCCGTACGTGTCGTTCCGGCTTGAGGAGGACAGGGGCATGTCCGTCCCGCCAGAACGCCAAGCGCTACTAGCTGAGGTATGGACCATTCTCTCAGCCGCCCGCGATCTCGGAGATATCGTTACGCACTTGGTTGCGCGCCGCATTGTGGACGCTCACTTGACTGACCGTCAGCCCCGCATCACTTCGGATATCGAAGTGATTATGATGTACTTCCGTTGAGCATATCAAGCTATTGAAGATTTGCGGGGCCGGCCACTGCGCCGGCTTTTCGTTTTGGTCGATCTCTTCGCTTTCGCTTATGGTCCGATCACTTGTGCCTTCTCTGTCGGTCCGGACGTGCAGCCGCCATGCTGTGCAAGCCGTATTAACGACAGATACGGCCGCGTCTGCGATGAGAATGCTATAGCTTCGAGAAGCTGGGTTGATGCTCATGTGCGCCTCCCCTCATCGGCATACCAATAGCAGCCTCGAAGGCCAGTATAAATGTGGTCTGTCCATTGCACCAGCCTCCAGCGATCGTGAGCGCTGGCGTAGGAAGTGACTTTCCGTTTTCGAGGCCGTCTGGGCGGTAGTCAGTTCGAGCTTCGGGATCGCGGCAAGCACGACAGCTGTTGCGACCGTCCCTTGGGACCACTGTGTGAGTGCCTCAATGACGTTCTTCAACGCCTCTTCACGGGTCATAGCATGATCTCCACGCCGCGCCGCTAGGCCGATGCTACGGAAAGACGCGCGAGCGGCTGGAGGAGCCGCTAGCGCTAGTTAAGGCTGCGCGGACTTGGCCATCTCACGGGGGTTGTGCAAAAGTATGAGAATCCAAATCCAAACGTCTCTCAGCAACTCGCGTGCCAGACAGTCAGGGAGGCGAAAAGCTGCACAGCCTCTTCACGGGTCATGATCGACACGAAACGCGGCGCTAGGGCGATCAATGAAAAGCGTGCGGACGGCGGAAGGAGCCGCCCGCACGAGTTGCTGGTGGAGACTTGGCCGTCTCACGAGGGTCATCAATAAGCAACCAAGCCAACAGGGCTCAGCAACTCGCGTGCCAGACGGTCACGCTGCAGAAACGCAAAACGGCTTGCTTTCACACCTCGTGCAGACTGACTACCTGCACTGTGGTGGCAGCTTCCGGACGTACATGTCATGAACCGGACGCGACTGAACGAGATCAGACGTGCGGCGCTTTTAGTCACGTCTGGGGCGCGGGATGATTGGATCAACCTCGTCATCGTGTATAGCTATCAGCTCGCCGGGCTCCACGCCGAGCCTTTGCAACTGCTCCTTTTCGATCGGCCAGTTAGCATTGCGGCCTTTGCGCCGCAGTCTTTCAGGGGCAGCTTCACGGCTTCCGCCGGATCGGTGACCGCAACCGCGTAAGTTACATGCCCGAAGTCTTCGTCGTCGTCGCTGTCTTTCTTGAAGATGGCGACAGTCACTATCCAACCATCCACCTTGCTGCCCTCGGGAGCAGCCCTCGTCATGTGAAATCGGCTCGGACCGATGATCCTGCAAATTCGGAGCCATCGGGCGTGCATGCCGTCAACCGAGCGCGGCTGCACGCAAACAAGAAACATACCCAGACTAGCCTCAACGGCTCGCGGGAGGCAGGTAACGAGGCATGATGCGCATTGCGCACTCATTAACCTGTGCGTGAAACGCGTCGGCGGTGTCGCTGTTTCCGAAAAATATTCGACGGCGGTCACGGCCAAGAGCTTCGATACAAAATTCGCGCGCTTTGTGGATAGCTCCACGTTCCGCGTCAGTTAGTGCGCTTTGGGCATTCACAGACGAATCGGTCAGGAGGAGGAGCGCGGCGGCGATCAACGGTCGTTTCATGTCGGAGGCTCAACAAAGGCGCAGGCGAGATTGGTCCGGAATACTAATCGAGCCATCCCTCGTTGTCGAATTCGGCCGGTCTTGATTAATCCGTATCGTCCCGGGAACCTCCTCCACACGAGCCGGGAGTTGCGCTAGGCTCATAGCCCCAAGAGGAGGCGACTGGAAGTGCCGAGCGAGAAGCGGGTCAGTGTTGAAGAGCGGCCGGCAATCCTCCCGCGCCTTCGTCCCATACAGGCGTGACGCAAGGCGCGTTTCCAGCGTCTCCTAGCTGATCCTGACATCGCTCAGAATGATCCGGGGCGGTTCAAGTCCATCAAGGCGGCGCAGCACCACACGGCCGTCGGGATGCGCGCGGAAGCCATCCTGCGCAGGCTGATCGAGAGTTAAAGCGTGTCCGCCCGTTATCGGCCTCGCCAAGATGTGAGAGCTTATTTTGAGGATGAAACCGGGGTGCTTCGCGATCACATCATCATCAGCGAGATGCTGAGCATAATCAATGGCCGTGACAAACGAACAGATAAAGTCTGTTGCCGTGCTCGGGACCAAAGGTATTGAGTTGCAGCTATCGCTGGCGGACAAGACAGTGCAGGAAGTTCTCTATCAAATCTGGCCATTCGCTTATTGCTACGGAGTTGCGACCGCCGTCACTACTGCCTCGGCAGCGCCGACGATCATCCGGCTCGCGATGATGTGATAGATGTCGTTAAGCCAGACCGGCGCCGATTCCGCGATCGCGTCGCTATCAAAGTACTCTTGCGTGCAACGCGCTTGACCAAAACGCCTACGAATGGCGACAGGATCGCGATGATCACCGCCGACCCGGCAAGCACCGTCGGAACCAATACTAGCGCTTCCGTGTTCTCCGCAAGATCTTTCATCATAAACGGCAGGACTGGCGATAAAGAACCACTCCAAAAATCGTCATCCATGGGGCAGATGTCAAAATCCATCCCTGCAGCGACCCCGCCTGTCTTGTCATACATTTCCCCTTCTCGTGACATACTTGTTGTGGGCCGAAGTGAGTACGGAGTTTGCGTTCGGTCCACGGACGTGGCCCTGCCACCGCGGAATCGACGTCCGTCCCTTCCCAGCTGACTTCGCCTGCTTCCGATCAGACGGGCGTAGCCAGAAACGCGTAGCCTTCACGAAGAAGGCCCATCGAATGGTCCCGGCCAGCTCCGATTTGCGCTCTTCCCGGCAAATGGCGCATGCGATGTCGTATACGCGACTGACCCTTTGCTCGCGCCGACGGCAATAGGTCACGAGCGAAGTCTACAAGTCGTCGTTGCGATCCAGTTCCTGGGCAAGAACCAGTGCATCCTCGATTGCCATACCGCCGCCGGATGTCATTTGCGGCGTCAACGAATGGGCCGCGTCGCCCAATAGCACGACACGGCCACGGTGCCAGGGGGCTGGCATCATCAAGACATCAAATGGGCGATAGCTATGTAAATGAAATGGGCGGTAGCTTATGTGCTTGTCTTCGCCGATCACCTTGGCAGCCGCGACCAGTTCGGGCGCCGTAAAGGGGGCGAGCAGTTTCGTGGGTCTCCGGTCGGCTGGAGACACACGAAAAAACCTTGTCGCGCGAACAGTGCTCGTGCTCCTGAGCTGACGTTCCGAGATTCGCTGAATTGGAAACACACGCCACCGCGCTTCGATGAGTCCTGCGGAGAAATGAAATTCGTAGTGACCGCCTTGACGTTCCGCGATATCATCGATGACCCATCGGCGTTTTCGATCGGCATCGAGCGTGGGTGCGTATCTGGGGCTCCAGCCCGATTAGCCGGACGGTGGGTATAGGTCTTGGTGCCATATGTCCACTCGTTTCTGAACCTGTGGTCATGGCCCTGAACTAGAACCTGAGCGTCGCGTCCTGCCTTTCCCTCCTTGTGGGCTGCGTCGACCGCGGCGCGGATCGCCTCTTCCTCAGTGGCGTAAGCGCCGGAGTGCTCACAATGAGCGCAACCCTCCACTGGCCTTCATGGCGCGTGACGAAGTACTGAACGCTTTCCATAAAGCTTGGCTCCGGCATCGCCCCCGTGATCGATAGACGGGTCGTACTCTGCAAATCTGGGTAAGCGCCGTTCAGCGGCCACCTTCCGGACCACGGGGCGATCTGCGAGTCTGCGGTTTGTTTGAACCGTTAGGCTTAGAATGGACACAGAGCATAGTGCTATCACGGAGCCGGTGCGGCGGCTTGAGGTCTTCACCGGAGCCGGCCGCCGGCGGAAGTGGAGCGATGAGGACAAGGTGCGGATCGTTGCGGAGATCGTGGCGAGCGGCGGCTCGGTCTGTTCGGTGGCCCGACGGCATGGATTGTCACCGCAGCAGTTGTTTGGCTGGCGACGTCAGTTGCGAGAAGGAGCAGGCTGTCATTCCGAAATAGAAGAAGTAAGTTTGTGCCGGCGGTGGTGGATGCCGCGGTGCCGGCGCCCGCTGTTGATCGGGAGCGCAAAGCGGTGCGCTGCAAGGCCAAGGCGGATACCCGGGCTCGCCGTTGCGATGCCGGGATCATCGAGATCGAAGTCGACGGCATCACAATCCGGGCCGGTCGTGGTGCGGATACGACGATGATTGCGTCGATTGTCCAGGCACTGAAGGCGAGCCGGTGATCGGCCCGTCGGGTGCGGTCCGGGTGATGGTGGCGACCAAACCGGTGGACTTCCGCAAGGGGATGGAAGGGCTCGCGATCCTGGTGCGCGAGAGCATGCGGGCAGACCAATTCTCGGGAGCTGTCTATGTGTTTCGGGCCAAGCGGGCGGATCGTATCAAGCTGGTGTTCTGGGCGGAACGGGTCTGTGCCTGTTCGCCAAGAGGCTCGAGGATGGGATCTTCCGCTGGCCGACGATCGAGGACGGCGTGATGCGCCTGTCGGCGGCGCAATTGTCGGCGCTGCTGGAGGGGCTCGGCTGGCGGCTTGTGCATGAGGCGCGAGAGACGCCGGCGCCAACGCAAGCCGGATATTGTTGGCAGCGCTGCGGCGGAGTGAATCAGGAGCGTCGAACGCGTCGTCAGACGGCGGCGAATATGCTCTGAATTGGGTGTGAGCGACGCCCTGCCTGACGATCCCGAGACGCTGAAAGCGATTCTGCTTGCCGAGCGATGCGAGAGCGAACGGCTGCGTCAGATCATCAAGGAATTGCAGCGACATCGGTTTGGCCGGCGGGCAGAGACGCTGCCTGAAGATCAGATGCTGCTGGGCCTGGAAGACGTCGAGCAGGTCGCCGCATACAACGAGACGGCACAGGACGTGAGCGCGCCTGAAGGCCGTGAGGCGCGGGCTCGCAAGCGCCGCGGCAACCGCGGTGCCTTGCCGAGGCGCCTGCCGCGGATCGAGGTCGTCCTCCACATCGAGGACAAGACCTGTCCCTGCTGCCAGAGCGAGTTGCACCGGATCGGCGAGGATAGAAGCGAGCGGCTGGACCTGGTCCCGGCGCAGTTCCGGATCCTCGTGACCCGGCGTCCCAAATACGCCTGCCGGGCTTGCGAGGACGGGGTCACCTGCGTCCGCTGCATGACCGTCTGCTCGGCAAGCTCAGGCAACGGCCAAAGCTGTTCGCCGACGAGACGACGATGCCGGTGCTCGATACCGGCCGCGGGCGCACCAAGACCGGTCAGCTCTGGGCCTATGCAGCGGACGACCGGCCGTGGGGCGGTGCCGATCCGCCGGGCGTTGCCATGGCTGTGCCCCCGATCGCAAAGCCGATCGGCTAATCGCCTATCTCGCAGGCTTCGAAGGGATCCTGCAGGTCGATGGCTATGCCGGCTATGGCAAGCTCGCCGAGCGTGGCGATGTCCAACTTGCATTCTGCCGAGTAGGCGGGGGTGTTGCCATCCCCGCCCCCCCCCGACCCGGACGAGCGGATTACCCGCATCCGGTTCTTCACGCGCAAGCTTCGCTCACGAGACGGCATATTGGTGGACGATCTTGGCTGTTGGCAGTGGGTATCGCGCGAGCATGGCCCGGAAGCGCGTCCACGGCAGATTGCTGTGGCGGCCACGCCGTGCGAGCCACTTCCTCCATATCCGCGTGACTTGGTGGTGGTACCATCTGATGCGTCGGCCGTTTCCGGAGATGCCGTAGTAGGCGCAGTGCCCCCGGA
Source organism: Bradyrhizobium sp. USDA 3240 (assembly GCF_054063295.1). NCBI lineage: Bacteria > Pseudomonadati > Pseudomonadota > Alphaproteobacteria > Hyphomicrobiales > Nitrobacteraceae > Bradyrhizobium > Bradyrhizobium sp. USDA 3240. Next base: position 5,595,563 of record NZ_JBSSGD010000002.1, on the reverse strand, counting down.
TTACCCGTGACAGATGGGCGTGCTGCTCCCTGAACGAACAGTGCAGGTTTTGCCGACACCATTCCATCACAGAAGCCAGCGCGCGTGCGTAACGGTCTTTTGCCGTTATCTGACGGACGACATTCTTGCCTTGCCTCGACAGACCCCACACGTGGGTGAAGCCAAGGAAGTTGAACGTGGTCCCCGCCGTCGCAGGATGACGCCCGCCTGGGCGTTTGAACCGGAAGTCTACGAAGCGAGTCTTGGTCGGATGGAGTTGAAGCCCATACCGATCAAGCCGCTTGGCCAACACGTTCAGCAATCGCTTGCCGGACAGGTGGTCCTCAAAGGCAGCCACCGCATCATCAGCGTATCGAACCAGTTTGCACCGCCCCTTGAGCCGCGGTCGCGCCACCTGCTCGAACCATTCGTCCAGCACATAATGCAGGTAGATGTTTGCAAGCAGTGGCGAGATCACGCCGCCTTGGGGCGTTCCAACAGTCGTGCGGCGCAGGATGCCCTTTTCGAGCACCCCCGCCTTCAGCCATTTATCAATCATCCTCCGGACGGCACCGTCCGTGACTCGCTGGTCGAGGAATCGGCGCAAGTGTGCGTGGTCGATGGTGTCGAAGTATTTCGAGATATCGACGTCCACCACCCAGCGCAGCCCCTGTTCCATGAACCCGGTACGTAGAGCTTGCAGGGCGTCATGGGCCGATCGTCCCGATCGGAACCCGTACGAGCACGGCAAGAAGTCCGTCTCGTAGATCGGCTCCAGCAGCAGGAGAATCGCCCGCTGCGCCACCTTGTCTTCCAGTGTCGGGATGCCCAGCGGCCGTTCCGTGCCATCCGCCTTGGGGATGTAGTGCCGTCGCACCGGCGGCGCGATGTAACGGCCGGATTTGATGCGCGCCAGGAGATCATAAAGATTGACCTCCAAGTTCGCCTCATAGTCCGTCGCCATCATGCCGTCGACGCCGGGCGCGCCATCCTTGCGCGTCAGACGATAAGCCTCGAGCATCCATTCACGGTCGATCAGGTGATGCAGCGCGGTCAGCACCCGCTCGGGATGTTGCCTCGCCAGATCGGCTATCCATTGTCGTTTCGTGGACAGGTTTGCGGGACTCAGGGTTCCCTCCCGTGTTTCTCGTCAATGGGTCTTAACGCGTGACGGCTCCCTTCCCTCCAGCGGGTCCCGGTGAGCCCAGTTCCCCGCCTTCCTCGGTACTACGAAGCCGCTACGACTTCCCGCCGCGCATGTCCGTCAGCTTATGTCTTCGCCTCGGGATTCCACATGCCTTGGTGTTCCGTGTTCGCGTCTGCGCTCCCGATGTTCGCCAAGTCGGTCATCGGGCCCGGAGCATTGTTCAGGCCGGTGCTCCTGTCCGGCCGATTCATGTGGACACAAACGGGACCTCTCAGGTTTCCTGGTGGCCCATCCCGTACCTTTGCCCTGCTCTGAGACCCCGGCCGAACCGGTAAGCCTGACCATAGCGGCTTTCCCAGTGCTGCCCCCGGATCCAACACGGCGAAGGCTTCAGCACGACCATGATTTCGAGGCTGCCACAGGGCTTCAGTACCCGCTGTCTACGCTTCACGAATGACGTTGCCGTCACCCATGCAAGACTCGCTTCCGGCTGGCGGGCTCCGCCTTTGCCGCGAGGGCGTCGAACCCTCTGGGTCACGTTGAAAGGTTTCAGGTCACATTCTTCCTCCTTTCCAGGACTTATCCTGACGCAAGCTGGGCGCACATGCGACGTAACTTCTATCGGCGAGTTCTACGCATCGAAAGGGACATCCGTGGTCGCGGCGCCGAGGAGCGCCGTCTCGTTCGGCAGCAGACAATCCGGGCGCTGGCGGCAGCCTTCGAGCGATGGCTCCGTGCAAAGCTCGCGTTGATCAGCCAAAAGGGCAAGTTGGCCGACGCCATTCGCTATGCGCTCTCACGCTGGGAGGGCCTGACGCGCTTCATCGACGACGGTCATATCGAGCTCGACAACAACACTGTCGAACGATCGATCCGTCCGATCACGCTGAACCGGAACAATGTGCTGTTTGCAGGCTCTGACGGCGGTGCCGAGCACTGGGCCATCATCGCATCACTGGTCGAAACCTGTAAGCTGAACGACGTCGATCCACTCGCTTACCTGCCCGGCGCCCTCACCAGGATCGTCAACGGCCATCCAAACAGCGACATCGATCAGCTGCTTCCGTGGGCCTATTGCCGTCAAGACCTCAACGCTGTGGCCCGAGAACGACGCTCTGATGTCCGCTGTCAAGGATTAGAACGCAGAGCACCGCCCCGATCGTCGTCGATCGGCTATTCATAGAGATGGTCGTGCATAGGTGGAGGCGGAACCGAAGGACGTCGGTGATCAAGCTCTGATGCGCGGGTTGGCTACCGCATTCCCGATTGTGCGTCCGAGGTCTGCTCCTATCTTACTGCGGGCGTCGGCGCTCTTGCCGGCCACAAAGCGTCTGACGGGCATTCCCTCTGCCGTGGTCCCGCCTCCGCCCATGCACGATGATAAGGGCGCTCGATCAGGCTGTCTGCACTTGCCTGGCAACCGCCCACATGAACCCCACCAGTTCACGGGCGATAGCGGTGCAGACCACCGTCGTTCGTTTGCCGCGCGCCGCCAGCTTCCGGTACCGGGCCGTCAAGCGGCTCTGCGCCTTCCAAGCAATCTCTCGCACTGCTGGCGACGTCTGTTCGAGCCGGTATAGTTTTGTCTTGCCGATCTTCGGCGGGTGTCGATATGTCCAGGCGCTTTCGACCAACATGTGGCGAACACGGCCGTTGCCGGCCTTGGTGATGCCGCCACGTCTGACAGCCTCTCCCGTCGATCGCTCGCTTGGCACCAGACCGAGGTAACCCATAAGTTGACGTGGGCCCTCAAAACGGCTCACGTCACCGACCTCGGTTGCGAATGTCACTGCGACGACCAGATCGACGCCGCGCAATGTTTGAAGCGCCCGCACGAGCGGCTCCAGAGACCAGGTCGAGACGAACTCTTCGATCGTGCGCTCGAGCCGGTCGACCCGGTCCCTGGCGACGCGAACTGCTTCGACCATTTCTTGTAGCGCGATCTGATGTGCGGGGTGGTCGAACTGTTGTTCCTGGAGCCAACGCAAATAGCGCATCGTCCAGCCCTTTTTGCGGGGATAGGTGCGGCCATGCTTGAGCATGAAGGCGCTCACCTGCTGCCGGTGGATGCGCAGCGTCTCAACCGCTGCCGATCGAGCGCGAACGAGGTCGCGCATCGCTTCGTGACCTTCATCGGGAACCCATACCGCCGTCAGCTCGCCGGCGCGTAGCAGCCGCGCGAGAGAAACGGCGTCCCGGCGGTTCGTCTTCACACGATCACCCGGCTTCCTTGGGATCAGCGACGGCGCCACCACCGTGCATTGGTGGCCGAGCGACCGGATCAGGCGATAAAGACCATAGCCAGTCGGGCCGGCTTCGTAACAGAAGTGGACGCGGTCAAACCGGTTGGCGATCCGCCCTAAGACGCGGCGCATGTTGGTGGCCGAAGCATCAACCTCGCCGAAGAACCGAACCTCCCCCTCCCGGCCTGCATCCGCAATCGCGACGGCATTTCTCAGCTTGGCCACATCGATTCCGACGAATGCTTCCCTATAATCTGCCACGGCTCGTCCTCCTGTGATGAGGATCGGCTCGGTTCGCCCGAGCAACCCTCGGACGCGCAGTGTAGGGCGAGCCACCTCATCGGTAGAGGCGGACATACGGTCTTACAAATCTGCCGCGGTCGCCTCAACTACCGTTTTGGTGGGCCCCCAAGGAGCAGTGCCTTGTAGTGATAGGGCTGGCCTGTTTGCTGTGACCGCGGAGACCAACTGCCGCGCCTTGGCCGCTTCCCTTATTACGAGAGCTGGAACGTAGCGGCTTCAATCGGCGAGATCGAGTATCGAGAGCGAGATGTCGCCTAGCTGCTAGCCAATCTTCTCGCTCTCTCTCGTTGGAGTCGAAGGCTGGATTGATGACGGATTGGGAGACGATCCATTTTTCCATTATGACCGTGATCCCAAGCTCTTTTTCCGTCTCCACCCTTGCTGCGTTGAGTGCTGCGACTGCTTGCGTTTGATCGACAACAAGCTCTCCGGTCCGGTTCTGATAGCGAACCCTTATTGCCAGCGACGATGCTGCCGACCTCGGTTGTGAAACTATGCTTTTTTTTTTGCGCCCAGCGACGCTTCAATCTCCATACCGGCACGCGTTCCGCAACGGCTTCGGCATAGCGGTCTCGTGCAACAATCTGGCCTGGGAATGCGTACTTTCCCGCTTCGCGCAAGAGCTGCTCTAAGTGCGTCCGTTGACGAGGCGACTTGGTATTGAAATTCGAATGTAGCAAGCCGAGATTCTCGTGTCCTGGCGACCGCACCGTCGTTGGACACCGATCACGGTCTGCATCAGGCCTTTAATCTTCCAGGTAAATTGGCGCCAGCGCATGCGAGGCGGCGACCAGGCAAGCGGCGCTGCGAAGCCAAGCGATGGCGGGGTATCGATCATTCAGATATCGAGAACCGCTCGGCGGCATCGGCGAGATTGCTGTCAGGGTCATGACGGCAGCAGCGTTGCCGCGATCGATATCCGTAAAGTCACTGTCGGCCGGCGCCAGCGTGATACCGTTGTTTTCACCAGCGACTCGGGTCGCCGGCTTGAAGAGATCGGCCGGCGAGATCGCCCCTGTATTCTGCTTGATCGTGTCGGTCGCGCTGCCCTGCGCGTCAACATCGATCATCAGACCCCGGTGGCCAGCTTCCGCCATGAACCAAGCCAGATGCACAGCAAGCGTCGTCTTGCCGACACCCTTTTTAGTCGTCCGTGAAGAGCGGCTAAGCGATTGAGCTGGAATCGCATTTGTCGTTTTGGATTGTTAGGATTGCAGGGTTTTGATGCTTCGGACATCGGAACCTTGCAGTTTCATTTTCGGGATTCCGTCGAATCGCCAGTCATGATTCCGTCGTTGCATCGGAGGTGGCGATGCGACCGAAGAAGCACAAGACGACGGGATCGGGCGATCTGTTCCGGGCCAGGCTGGACCAGATCATCAATATGAAGCACGAGCTGGTTCAGCTCGCCGGCAAGGTTGATTGGGACTGGATCGACGGCGAGATCGCGCCGCTCTATAGCGAGAACGGCCGGCCGGGTATCGCGACCCGCTTCATGATCGGGCTGCTGCTCAAGCACATTTACGGCCTGTCCGACGAGGGGGAGCGTTGGGTCCACGACCCGTATTTCCAGTACTTCACCGGCGAAGAGTTCTTTCAGCACGCGTTCCCGCACGAGCGCTCGGACCTGAGCCACTGGCGCAAGCGGCTCGGCGACAAGCTGGAGCTGTTGCTGGCCGAGAGCTTGCGGGTGGCGCACGAGGCCGGCGCGTTACGCAGCCAAGACCTCAAGCGGGTCACGGTCGATACCACCGTGCAGCCGAAGGCGATCACCTTCCCGACCGACGCCAAGCTGCTGCACGCGGCGATCAAGGGGCTCAACCGCCTGGCGAGGAAGCACGGGGTCAAGCTGCGGCAGTCCTATCTTCGCATTGCCAAGAACCGCGGCAATGATGGCGGGACGCTACGCCCATGCCAAGCAATTCAAGCGGCATCATCGGCAGCTGCGCAGCCGGCTGGGCCGGATCATCCGCGATATCCGCTGCAAGATCGAAGGTCAGGCTGTGCTCGAGAACGCGTTCGCCCTCTCGCTCAGCCGGGCCACGCAGATTCGCGCGCAGCAGCAGCGCCAGCGCGGCTGGAAGCTCTATTCCTTCCACGCCCCGGAGGTGGAATGCATCGGCAAGGGCAAAGCAGCCGCGCCTTACGAGTTCGGTGTCAAAGCCTCTATCGTCACCAACAACCGGCGGGCTCCCGGTGGCCTGTTCGTGCTGCACGCCAGGGCGCTACCCGATAACCCGTACGACGGTCACACCTTGCGGGACGTCATCGACCGCACCGAGACACTCACCGGCTGCGCGATCGAGCGGGCCTATGTCGACAAGGGATATCGCGGCCACGACGCACAAAATCCCCGTCGCATCTTCATCTCTGGCCAGAAGCGCGGCGTCTTCGGTGTCATCAAGCGCGAGCTGCGCCGCCGCTCCGCCATCGAACCCATCATCGGACACCTGAAAGTCGATGGTTACCTCGGCCGCTGCTACCTCAAAGGCCGTGCCGGCGATGCGGCCAACGTCATCCTCTCCGCCGTCGGCTATAACTTCCGCCGTATCCTCGCCTGGCTCAGGAAGCTCTTGCGCTTCATCCTGACCGTCCTTTGGCGCGCCTTCGCAACCCCAGTCGCCCTCAATCCCGCTTGTTAACGGACGACTTTTTATTGTTGATGACGATCGTGTTCATTGATGACTATTCCTTCCGATCGTGGCTCCTGCTGGCACGATCTCGATGAAACCGGCCTCTTCTGCGGATTCCGATGATCTCGCCCGGGTGTACCGATTTGATCTCGCCCAGGATTCCGAGATGATCTCGCCCACCATTCCGATTTGATGTCGCCCGGGGCGCGAGGCGTTCTGGCTGTCTGGTTGCTGGCATCGGCGAAGCCGCGTGGTCAATCTTGAATCGCGGCTCGAAGGACTTGTTTTTTGCTGCTCCTGCTGTGGGCATGTGGGCAACGCCCTTCGCGTCGTCCAAGCGCAGCGGCATGTCCACAGGGCCACGGGCTCAGGCCTTTCGGCCAGGCTTACGGGTTCGCCGCGGGCTCTCGCCGTTGAGATCGATCCGGTGGGCGTTATGGACCAGGCGGTCGAGAACGGCGTCGGCATAGGTGGGGTCGCCGATCAGCGCGTGCCATTTATCGACGGGAAGCTGGCTGGTGACGATGGTGGAGCGGTGGCCGTAGCGGTCCTCGAGGATCTCCAGGAGGTCGTGGCGGGCCGCGGCGTCGAGCGGCTCGAGACCCCAGTCGTCGAGGATGAGGAGATCGACGCGGCCGAGCGCGCGCAGCAGGCGGGGGTGGCGGCCGTCACCGCGCGCCAAGGCCAGATCGCTGAACAGTCGCGGGACGCGCTGATAGAGCACGGAGCGATTGTCGCGGCAGGCTTTGTTGCCGAGCGCCGAGGCGAGCCAGCTCTTGCCGACGCCGGACGGGCCACAGATCAAAAGATTGGCGTGGTCGTGATCCATTGGCCTTCGACCAGCATCGTCAAGAGGCTGCGGTCGAGGCCGCGCGGGGTGCGATAGTCGATGTCCTCGATGCAGGCCTGCTGGCGCAGCTTGGCATATTGAAGCCGCTTCGACAGTCGCTTGTCGCGTCGCAGCGACGCTTCACGTTCGAGCAAGAGCGCAAGCCATTCGGCGTGACCGAGGCTGGCGGCCTCGCCGCCGGCTTCGATGTCGGCGAAGGCCTTGGCCATGCCGTGAAGGCCGAGTTGATGGAGCTGATCGAGGGTCGGATGGGTGAGCAAGGCGTGATCTCCTAATTGTAGTAGCGCGGCCCGCGGATGTTGGGATGGAGGATCGGTGCGTCGTCCGCGGAGCGCTTGGGTGAAGGACGCCGATCAAGATTGTTGGCGAGGATCGATTTGACCGAACCGTAAGTGCGCGCGCCGATATCGATCGCCCGCATGGCGGCGGCATCGAGCCGCTCTTGCCCGTAGGAGCGGGCCAGCCGGATGATGCCGAGGCAGGCGCGGAAGCCCTGCTCGGGGTGTGTGCGTTCATCCAGGATCAGATCACACAGCGCCGCGGTGGCCGGCCCGATCGTGGCGGCATCCTTGCGGATGCGCTCGATGGTCCAGCCGGCGTAGCGCCGATGACTGGAGGCCATGTGCTCCGGCACGGTCGTGTGCTTGTGGTTGCCGCTCACGCGTTGATGCGCGGCGATCCGCTCGCCCTTGTGGAAAGTCTCCACGGTGCGGGCGGTGAAGCGCACCTCGACCTCGGCGCGGACGAAGCGATGCGGGACGCTGTAGTAATGCGCCTCGACCTCGACGTGATAGTCGATGCTGACCCGGCAGATCCGCCACTCGGCGAACACGTAAGGGCTCTCCGGCAAGACCTTCAGTGCCGGCCGGTCGATCTTGCGGCGCGGTGACGCCGAGCCGCCGGATCGGCCGCTCCTCGTTGAGCCGGGTCATTAACTCGGCGATCGCCGCGTTGACCTCGGCGAGGCTGTGGAAGATCCGGTGGCGCAGCCGTCCGAGCAGCCAGCGCTCGACCATGAGGACCGCCTGCTCGACCTTGGCCTTGTCCCGTGGCCGTCGTGGCCTGGCAGGCAGAATGGCGGTGCCGTGATGCGCCGCCATATCGGCGTAGCTGCGGTTGATCTGCGGATCGTAGAGGCAGGCCTTGATCACCGCGACCTTGGTGTTGTCCGGCACCAGCAGTGCCGGCACGCCGCCGATCGCCTCGAAGGCGCCGACGTGCCCGCTGATCCAGTCGGCGAGGCCCTGCGTCCAGGTCGCCTGCGCGTAGGTGACGCTCGATGCGCCGAGCACCGCGACGAAAATCTGCGCGGCGCGCCGCTCGCCGGTGAGCCGGTCGATCACCACCGGCACGCCGTCGCCCGCATAGTCGACGAACAGCTTCTCGCCGGCCGCGTGCGACTGGCGCATCGTCACCGACAGCCGGCCTTCCCAGGCCCGGTAGAGCTCGCAGAACCGCGAATAGCGATACCCGCTGGGTTCGCCCGCGATGTACTCCTCCCACACAATCGACAGCGTCACGTGCTTGCGCTTGAGCTCGCGATGCACCGCCGCCCAGTCCGGCTCGGCCTGCCGCCGATGGCCCCGCCGGGTGCCCGGACCTCCTCCGGCGCTGGCGAACAGCCGGGCCTCCAGCACCGTGTCGGTGACGTCGCCTGGCAACGGCCAGGTCAGCCCCGCCGCCTCGAACCGGCGGATCGTCAACCGCACCGTCGAAGGGGCCGTGCCGACCCGCCGCGCAATCTCGCGGGTCGGCATCCCGGCCGACTTCAATCTGATCACATCGCGCACACGGCGCATCGCAAACCTCTCCGTCGGCATCCAGGTCCCCCTTCGCAAAGCCGAAAGGCGGGACCGTATCGGAGCCAGAAGAGGCCTCGTCACCCCGGGCGACATCATCCCGGAATGGTGGGCGACATCAAATCGGAACGGTGGGCGAGATCATTCCGGAATGGTGGGCGACATCGAGCGGAATCAGCACTCTTCATCCCTGCTGTTGGTTGGAACCAACAGCCGCTACGGACCGGCGCTTTCTAGATAATCTTCAAAGCCCGGCACAAATCCCCTGCCAGAAGAGTCAGGTCGGCCCAGCCAAAGAAAAAAGACGCGCCGGATCGAAAACCAGTCCGCACGGGTCGACAGGCGGTTGACGTTGTCACCGAAGCGCAGCCGCCCTCCCCGGCGGGTTGGTTTGAACTTCCAACACGTTCCGGGCCTGCACCATATTGCGACATCAACTGCTGGAAGGACGCGACAGAACCCGAAGCCCCAGAGACAGGAAATCCCTGCTCCGCGCGAGTCAGAGGGTCCCAGCGCGAAGAACACTAAATGGCGTCAGCTCAGTTGGTTGGGCTTTCCATCTGTTGAGCGTAGTGAAGGGGTTGAGAGCCAGGAATTGACTCCCGCAGTTCTACAAAGTTCCAGTTTGAGACATGAACCTTGGCACGCTTTGTGCTGACCCATCCTTGTCGGGATTTTGCATCACCTTCGCGGGGGGCTGGGAGCCAACGCCGGTCGAATCATTTCAAGCGAGCGGCGTTGTATTGTCGAAGCTCCTCGGCGAGTGATCCTGAATCCACACGTGGGCGACACTCGCCGGACCAAGGTATCAACCGCCTTGCCGAGGAAACCCCGCCAAGATCGTCTTTGGCGGCCGACAGCAATGTGAGCGTCCACAGATCGCTAACAAATCCGGAGAGGCTAGCGGGCTTATTTGTTGGCTCGCATGGGGAGCCGTCACTGCCGTCGCTTCGCGCGAGCGAGCCTTTGCGACTTGGTGCGAGACGACAAGCACAATGGCTGAATCTCGAATCTTTAAGAAGCGCCTCCTTCAGCTCGGCGGTCGATTAAGTTGACGATGCCGTTACGCCGCTTGTGCGGCACCAGCAACCGGTCGGCTCTCTGCTGAGATGTTTCGTTGTCGTGCAACACTTTGAGACTGCAGACGCGAGCGATCGCCACGGCGCGAGATTCGCTGATGGTTCATGGATTTTGCTTTTAGCTCTGATGCCGGTAGCGGACTGGCTGCCGGCGGTTCAGAAACCGTAATCCTGAACGGCCAATGTGCTTTTGGGGTGCCCCTTCGACATGGGCGCACCGTCCCACCGAACGGGGCTGTTATACGCTAGCCCATTGATGGCCACTGATGCTATCTCGGGTTTCTGACACCCAAGTCTACGGTCGCATACATCCTAGACGTTTGCAACAGTCATTGCCTACTCAGGGCGCGACGAAACCGCGCGCTCTCCCTTGGGTTTTCGTGCACACGGCTGCGCTCGGCCGCTCGGCTTTATCAAACCCGAATTGCTCAAGCTCCTGCCGAAAGCGCGGACAACGAACCTGCAAGCCGTGCTGCCGTGGCCTACTGCACTTAGGATCGAAAGCCCGACGCGGATATAGACGCAAAAGACGGCGAACATGGTCAGTCCAAAGACGTGCCGCACTCCTAATTCGCTGCGTCCTCTCTGAAAAGAACGCAGCCTGTTCGTCTTAGCGATTGTTGCCGGAGATCTATCACAGGCGGACGTGATCAGACCCGCAGGTTTTCTGCGCTGCTTTTTGCTCGCTTGGGGGCGACTTTGACTTCGTAAGAAATCTTTTGGCCTTCTGCCAAACCAGAGGGTCCAGCGCGCCCGCCAAGGCTCACCGCGCTTTCGGCAGCAATCGACGCCGATCGATCGCCAGCCTGTTTCGGTCCGGGTTCCTAAACCCGCGGTCAGCCTGCACCTAAAAATCCATCTCCTTTCGGGGGTGCGTTCGCTCGCCCGTTCGGGTTGTATCGTCGTCATGACAGAACACCCGGGCGTTTCAGAAAAACCAGACTTGGGAACGAGCCGCCGATGTCACGACCGCCGAAGCGCGATCGGTGCTGTCAATCGTACCCGTCGTCGGACAGGACCTCCAGGAAATGGTGACAGCGCTCGTCCCCAACCAAAGAGCCGAACGCTTCGAAAAATACCTTCTCCTGCTATCCGACGAGCTCAACAGGCTGGCGGTTGCTTCATAGTCCCCTCCGATTCGCGAGCTTGCGGGAAGGCTTGAAGATAGCTGACGTTTTGAGCCGCAGGCGCTGACCGCAATTACGTCATCGTATGCACGATTGACACGTTTAATTGCGTGGGCCACTTCTTGCAATTGCGAAGGCATCTCGTCCAGCAATGCGCCTACAGTGCAGACAATCAATGCGCCGGGCTGATTATCCCCTTCGCCTAGGTCAAGGACAAACCGCAGTCGGTCAGCTCGACCACGACGTCGGTTGTAGAAATGACGCCTTTGTGATGAGTGATTGCCAGCACGGTCACATCTTCCGCCAGGCTGCGAATACGGTCCAAAATGTCGCGCTCGGTTCGTTCGTCAAGCGCGGAGCTGGCCTCGTCGAGAAGAAGGATCGCCGGCTCGCCATAGAGCGCGCGGGCAATAGCAACACGCTGGCGCTCCCCGCCTGAAAGCTTCAAACCGCGTTCTCCAACGGTTGTTTCAAATCCTTCCGGCAGAGCCTCGATAATGCGGAGAATTGCGGCTTTTTCCGACGCACCGCGAAGGCGCACCTCGTCGCGGGGCCGTCCTAGCAGAATGTTGTCGGCTACCGACTCATTGAGCAACATCACGTCCTGCGGCACAATAGCAACTGCGGCATACCAATCCGTGTGATCGATGGTCGCTATATCGGTTCCATCGACCAGAATACGGCCGCAGTCTGGCTCGATCGATTTCAGGACGAGCTTGAATATTGTCGACTTCCCCGATCCGGATTCGCCGACAAGGAAGGTAATGGCGCCGCGCCTAGCCAGAAACGAGACATTCGTAACGCCACGACCGTTGTCGTAGGCATACCGAATGCCCTCGAAGGATAGCTGGCCAGCGGAGGGCGTGAAATCATGAGCATGAGATGTTCGCCGCTCTTCTGGTGCGACCCACAGTCTGGCGAGAGGAATGAGGTCGGCTCGCGACCGCGCCGCGTCAGAGATCGCGCGCGCGACCATCTCGAAGGGCGTATTGAGTTGGAGTAGAAGCGTGTTGAATAGCACAATATCGCCGATCGTGACCGCACCGGCCCGGTATTCAGGCATTAGAAGGAGAAGTGTGACGGCAAATTGTAGCGCGATGGCTAAGCCGAGCACGGCTATGTAGGCCAATCGTTGAAACACGTAGGCTCGCCAGTTATCGCGCACCTCCCGCGCCTTCATCGTAAAGCGCTGACTCATCCAGGAATGACTGCCGAAATGGCGCAACGTGTCCATGGAGTTCATGACGTTGCCGACGAAACGCGCATTCTCCTGTCCGGCTTCGATGGCCCGGTCCAGAAACACGCGCGCCCGACGCGTGGAATTCCACCCCAATGTAATCGCGACAGCCCCATAAGCGAGGACGATTGCAGCGACTTGGATATTGACGAGCACACCGAGAGTAGCGAGCGTAAGCAGAAGTTGCGCTGCAGCCGGGATGAATATCATAATTCCAAGCTGGACCAACGTCGTCAACCCGCTGCACCCGCGCGCGGCCGCACTCTGTATCTCCACGGGATTGTGCTCAAGAAAAAAGGCCGAGGTTTTTCTCAGAATGCGATCGAAAAAGCGAGTTGCAGCGATGAAGCCCAGGTTCTCGGCTGTCATGAAGGAAAGATACTGCAGCATGCGCTGCAATGCGGAGGCTATGCCGAGCAGGACCGCATAGCCGGCGAATCCCCAGGCAAGCGCCGACATGCCTTCCCCCCGCGGGAGACGATCAATGAGACTCGAAAATACATAGGGGGCTGCGACGCTGCTCGCGCTGGAGATCAGCACCACTGTGGCAACGATGAGAAGCAAGCGCCGATCGGATCGCCAGTACGCATGCAGAATTTCGGAAACCGGCGACAATGCGCTGTCGTTGACCTGATCTGCGGTTGATCCAGGGAATGGGGCTTTGCTTACACTGAGAGAGCCGACATGGCCTTGCGATCTGGATTCCATACGATCTCACGTAAAGATGCGGCTCTGTGGAATTTGCTGCCGTTTACCGTTACTAGACTCCAACCCAGTTTTGTCCAGCACCGTCATCCAACCCCGCCAAATCTTGGTAGGTTGTCGCCCGGGTTCTCACATGAGAGAAGTTATAGTGTGGCTCGACACGCTGCCGCGCCACACGACGAGAAGCCCGATCACGCTAGGAACAGACATGAAGAGCGCAACTGCAGACACGTCTAAGCGGCCATCGCGGCCCGATACAACTGACCTCCTCTTACCGGTGCTGCCACCTCCCACTATTGTGGGGCCGAAGGGCCCCTCCCTAACGACAGCGCTAACGAAGGCTACCTTTAAGATCATTCTTCACTCCGTTACCGCCTCTCACACGAGAGGCGGTAACGTTTAAGTCGAGGAACAAATGCTCAAGGCCACTCTGAAAATAGCCGACTTGGAAAACTATGGCGTTCATTCGGTCGTAATAGCCCTTGCGTCTACGGATCAGTTTCGTCAGCACTACCAGAAATGCATGTACTGGCCCGCTCGATTTTATCGTGATCGAGGCCGCTCGCCGGGGTCCTCGGTTGCGTGTACGAGCAGGCCATATAGGTAGCCTCCCAATTTACTTCCATGTGGAGGAGCGCACTCGTACGGTTACGCTCTCCTGGGATTTCGTGGATCTTTTGGATAACTCGGGAACGATTGATGCAGAAATCATAGCCCATCATCCATCTATGAGAACGTTCTATTCTGCGCGGCAGGCCTGCGTTGGCGCTAATCAGTTAATCTGCTGCGGCTGCATGGAACATCTCGGCCGTCCCGGCAGCGGCCATGGTGCCGAACGGGGCGTTTGCGTAGGTGATGATACGAACCGCCGCGCGATTTTCGATGGAAACAAGGGCCATCGGCGTCCTCTCTCCTGCCGCGCACCGGCTGCTCGGGGCCGTGGTCTCCATCGGAGGCGCCCTCACATTCTGGATGAACTTTCCAACTTTATAACGGATGCAAAGTGACCGCGGATGAGGGAGCCAAATCGGCATCCGGCGGTCGCTCGAACAAGCTCGCTTGAAAAAGGCTGGCCGATCTCCGCGTTGAGGTGGCCCGGGACTACGTGCCGAAAGACACGCTGGGTGCACCTGAGAAGCGCGTTATCGACGCGATCAATGCCGCCGGCAGTGCATTCACAGCCTGGCGAAACACGGCAGCACTAAGATTCTGTCACTGATGAAAATCGGCTACATTCGATTCTTGTTCTTCAGTGGGCGCAGGGGCTAGCGAGCCATCGGCCTGAACGATCATCTTGGGCGAGAGGGGCGCGCCAAGCGGCGGAACTGCCGATCGCCGGATCTGCGGCGGATATCGCCGGGAAAACACCGCAATGAGGCGCTGGCGGCGGCCAGCTTTTTCCACCACCTTCTCGATGGTCTTCTCTTTGGAGCGTAGCGCGGCGCGGTGCGTCGGCGTTGGCGATTCCACTCCTGTACGTCCGTTAACAGCAACATTACCTCACCTGCTGAAGTGCTCGCGCACGGAAAATTTGGCTCTTCAGCCCAACGAGCGATTGTTCGAGGCGTGGTCTTGAAGTGCGCGGCCAGTTGGACCGCTGTCATTAAGATGCCGATAGGGCCGATCGATGTCGGTCCAACATCCGCAGTGATGCTCCCCGTGCTGTCTTTCATTGCTCGCGAGCCGCCCCTAGCCAAGCGACCACGAGCGGGCGGCAGCTTGCCATTCATGAGCGATACTCTTCGTGCACGCCGCGAGAATATGATCTTGATCAGCCTAAAGAGCTAAGTGCTCGTCACCGCGAACTCATCAGGGCCTCCGCGCTGGCGGATGACCTCTCGGAGTGCAGATGGCTTCTCAGGGGCGGAAGAGCGAATAGCGGCCTCGAAGGCCGGTATGAATTTGAGCCGGGCCATTACAGCACGCTCCACAAAGCCATCGTGAGTGTCAGTCGGGGAAACGAGCTTTTGGTTTTGAGGCCGGCTAGGGGGCGGCCCAGTCGCCGTGAGCTGCGCAATCGTCGCGAGAACTACGCTCGTTTCGGTCGTTCCCCCGGACCAATCTCCGAGCGCCGCGATGGCTCCTTCCAAAGCCTCTTCACGGCTCATGTGAACTATCTCCCCAGCGAGCCTGTTGCAGAAGACCGGTAAAACCCAGGAAAAGAGGCGCGGGCGTCTGGAGGAGCCGCCCGCGCGAAGTTTGCTACGCCAAGCTTGGCTGCTGGGGTTACGTGAAATAAACAGCCAAGCCAAAAGGCTCTCAGCAACTCGCGTGCCAGACGGTCACGAACTTCAAGTGTAGAGATAAGCGGAGCCAGTCTTTTCGCCCGTCGTAGCCTGACCTCGACAGAGCATGGCGGCTAGCGCCACGATGGAACCGCGCGGGCGGTAGCTGAGAGACCGCCCGCACGAGTTGCGTTACGCATGATGCTTGGTCCTCAAGAGATTCAGTAAGCGACCAAGCTATACATAGCTCAGCAGTCCGCGTGCTAGATAAACGTAAGGGAACAAGGGACACGCTTTCACACGCAGATCGCAGGCTGCTCGCGCTGCTGTCCGAGAAGGCATGTTGTCCGCGCCATGCTGCGCAAACCACCTCAACGACCGATACAGCTGCGTCTGCGATGAGAATAGTGTAACTTCGAGAAGCTAGCTTGATGCTCATAGTCCATGCTCCTCATGCGCCGCAACGGAAATGATCGTAAGCAGCCTAAAGAGCGTAAGCGGGTGTTTACGTAAGAGTTCTGTGCTCGCCTTCGCGAACGCGTCACGGCCTCCCGCAGTGCGGCGAGCTGTCGGGATCGGCAGAGCGAACAGCTGCGTCGAACGCAGGCATGCATGATCTCCACACCGTGCCTCCGATGGCATGAAAAGATGCACGGAGGAGAGCCCCCCCGCGCAGACTTGGCCATCTCATAGAGGTCGCGCGAATTATGAGGAGCCAAGCCCAATTGGCTCTCAGCAACTCGCGGGCCATTCAAGATGCAAGAGAGGCGAAATAGTGCGCACCACCATGAAAAGCGTGCGGGCGGTGCTGACGACCGCCCGCACGAGTTACGGTGTGAGGACTTGGCCCTCAATCAATAAGCGACCAAGCCATACTTGGCTCAGCAATCAATGGGCCAGACGGCCACATTGCGCAGAGAGGCAAACGGCGCGCTTTCATACCTTGTGCAGACTAACTACTCGCGCGAGCGGTGCTTTCCGGACGACAATGTCACGAACCGGACGCAACTGAGCGACATCAGACGTGCCGCGTTAATGACGACGAGCGTGCGAAATAGTCGGACTGATCTCGTCATCGTGCACGATGAGAAGCTCGCCGGGCTTCACGCCAAGTCTTCGCAACTGCTCCTCTTCGATTGGGCAGTTGAGCATTGCGGCCTTTGCGCCGCATTCCGCGATGGTCATCCTCACCACTTCCGCCGGATCGGCGACGGCCCCCACGCAAGTTATGTGCCCGAATTCTTCGTCATCGTCGCCATCTTCCTTGCCGCTGTTACTATCCAACCATCCATCTTGTTGAGCTCCGTGGGCCCTGAGCTGCCGAACCTCTGAAGATCCCGAGGCATCGGACACCGCGGCTGAACACGAGGACGGCCACCTCATTGCATAAATATTACGACCGCGGCGATGGCGAGCGAGGTTAGTCCTATCAAAATGACGTATGCGATATACGGAAGGTCGCCACTGACCTGCTCCCCTGAAACGCCCCCGGTTTTGAGTTAGGGTTCTGTTCTCCACCGAGGAGACAGACGATGCGTAAAGGCAGGTTCACGGAAGAGCAGATCATCAAGGTCTTGAAGGAACACGCTGCCGGAATGTCGGCGAGCGATCTGTGCCGCAAGCACGGCATCAGCGATGCGACCTTCTACAAGTGGCGGTCGCGCTATGGCGGGATGGAGATCGACGACGGCCGCAAGCTGAAGGCCCTGGAAGAGGAGAACCGCAAGCTCAAGAAGCTGCTGGCGGAGTCGATGCTAGACGCATCGACACTGAAGGAGATGCTCGGAAAAAACTTCTGACGCCCAGCTTGCGGAGACGCGCTGTGACCTGGGCGATCGATGAGAAGGGCTACTCGCAGCGGCGGGCCTGCGGGCTGGTTGGCCTGCAACCGAAGACCTATCGCTATGCCCCGACGAGACCGGACGATGGTCCGTTGCGAGCCCGGCTGAAGGAATTGGCGTCGCAACGTCGCCGCTTCGGCTACCGTCGCCTGGGGCTGCTATTGGCTCGGCAAGGGGTCCGGATCAATCGGAAGAAGCTGTACCGGCTCTACAAGGAGGAGCGGCTGAGCGTGCGCAAGCGTGGTGGCCGCAAACGGGCACTGGGCACCCGGGCGCCGATGACGATCCCGCAGGATCAGAACCTGCGCTGGTCGCTCGACTTCGTGATGGACACGCTGGTCAGTGGCCGGCGCTTCCGTGTCCTGACCCTGGTCGACGACTTCACCCGGGAATGCCCGGGTCTGGTCGTCGACACCTCGCTCACCGCCCTGCGTGTGGTGCGTGAGCTTGGCCACATCATTGAAAGCCGGGGCTGCCCACGCATGATCGTGAGCGACAACGGCACCGAGTTCACTTCAAATGCGATCCTGGCCTGGCAGGAAGAACTCGGGATCGAGTGGCACTACATTGCGCCCGGCAAGCCGATGCAGAACGGCTTTGTCGAAAGCTTCAACGGCCGCCTGCGCGACGAGTGCCTGAACGAGCACCTGTTTGCCAATCTCAACGAGGCTCGCCGGATCATCGAAGAGTGGAGGATCGACTACAACACCAACCGACCGCACACGAGCCTCAACGGGCTCACACCGACCGAGTTTGCAACCCGCCCCAACAGGGGCCAAACCCAGAACAGACTCTCCTTATAAACGAGCAAATCGGGGAGCAGGTCACGCTCGGCGGGCGCGCTGCGGCTCGCGTTTAGGATTGATGCGCAATACTCTCCGCTACCTCTCGCCAGTCTGCGCACTCTGCGTCTGATCTTCCCCCGAGAAAGTGGACTGGTTTAAGCGGCTTTTAGCTCCATTTCGATCGGGGCGATATCCCACGGCGGAATGGAGCCTTGTTCGGTTGTAGAAGCCTTCGATGAAGGCGAAGATATCGCGCTGGGCCTCGGCGCGGGTCTTGTAGTTGCAATGATGAACGAGCTCAGTCTTCAAGGTATGGAAGAAGCTCTCCATCGGAGCATTGTCGTAGCAATCGGCCTTCGGCGTGCTCCCGGTCATAAGGCGTCAAGGTCTGATCGCTCGGGGCGATATCCCGTGGCGGTCTTTGCATGGGATGCAACTTCGGTTCGTCACAACCTAGAGCGTGATGACTTTAGTTTTGGCCATATCCGGCGTCGGCGAAGCAATTGGCACATTCGGCGGGTGACGAGCTATCGCTGAAAGTTGGTGACGGCGGGAATCGGGAAGGCGGCATATCGTGGGGGTGCTTGACGCCTCCACTTCTCCACCGAAGGAGCGATATGCCGTGTCCAAAGATAACATCATCAAGTTGATTCAGCCAGGAAACGTCGACGATCAACTCACCGAAATCTTGCGCAATGGGGCGCGTGCTCTGTTGGCCCAGGCGGTCGAGGCCGAGGTCGCGGACTTTCTCGGCAAGCATGCCGATTTGAGGACTGCGGACGGCCACCAGCGCTCGTGCGCCACGGTCACCTGCCGGAACGCGAGGTGATGACCGGTATCGGTCCGGTCGGCGTCCGCCAGCCGCGTGTACGCGATCGCGAGGCGGAGGCTACCGATCCCGACCGCATCCGGTTCTCTCCGTCGATCCTGCCGCCCTACATGCGCCGCTCGAAATCGATCGAGACGCTGCTGCCGATCCTTTACCTGAAGGGTATCTCCACCGGCGACTTCTCCGAGGCTCTGGCGGCGCTGCTCGGCAAGGATGCTGCCGGGTTGTCGGCATCCGCCATCGGCCGTCTGAAGGACGGTTGGCTTGACGAACACACCGCGTGGCAGAGGCGCGATCTGTCGGCGAAGCGCTACGTCTACATCTGGGCCGATGGCATCCATCTCCAAGCACGCCTCGAAGACGAAAAGCAGTGCATCCTGGTGCTGATCGGCGCGACGCCGGAAGGCCGCAAGGAACTGGTCGGCTTCACCGATGGCGCCCGCGAGAGCGCGCAGGACTGGCGCGATCTGCTGCTCGACCTGAAGCGGCGCGGGCTCGGCGTGCCGCCGCGGCTCACCATCGCCGACGGCGCGCTCGGGTTCTGGAAGGCCGCCGGCGAGGTCTGGCCGAAAACGCACGAGCAGCGCTGCTGGGTACACAAGACCGCCAACGTGATCGCCAAGTTGCCGAAGAGCCAGCAGCCTAAAGCCAAACGCGCGTTGCAGGAGAGCTGGATGGCCGAAACCAAGGCCGCCGCCGAGCTGGCGTTCGACGCCTTCATCGAGAGCTATACGCCCAAATACGAGAAGGCGGCCGACTGCCTGAGCAAGGATCGGGACACGCTACTGGCGTTCTACGACTTCCCGGCCGAACACTGGAAACACCTGCGGACCACCAATCCCATTGAAAGCACCTTCGCTACCGTGCGCCACCGCACGATCCGATCGAAGGGCTGCCTGTCCAACAGAACGGCGCTCGCGATGGTCTTCAAACTGCTTGAGGCCGCGCAGAAAAGCCGGCGTCGTCTCGATGGCCACAACCAGTTGCCAAAACTCGTTCTCGGTGTGACATTCAACGACGGGATCGAGCTCATCGCCAAACCGACTGACCGTCAGCCCATAACCGCCGCCGCCTGACCGGCCGCGCCGTCACCAAAATTTGGCGATAGCTCTTCTGTCCAGCACCGTCATCCAACTGCCGACATTGGTAGGTTGTCGCCCGCCTTCTCACATGAGAGACCTTCCATTGTGGCTCGACACGGTGCCGCGCCACTCTCTCTCTGGCTTTTACTGAAGCCTAGATTTGAGACGACGAGAAGCCGGACCACCCGGAGATTGACATGAAGAGCACAACTGCAGACGCGCCTAAGCGGCCATCGCGGCCCGATACAACTGACCTCCCCTTACCGGTACTGCCACCTCCCACTATTCAGGGAGAGAAGGGCCCCTTCCCTAACGACAGCAGTAACTTCGGCTACCTTTAAGATCATTCTTAACTCCGTTGCCGCCTCTCCCACGAGAGGCGGCAACGTTTAAGGAACAAATGCTCAAGGCCACTCTGAAAATAGCCGACTTGGAAAACTACGATCCTGTTGCCAAAGGCAGTTCGATACAGGTTGGTGAAAGCTACATCCGGCCGTTCCAACATAAGAGTCTTGAGAGTTCGTTAGTGAAGAACACTGAGCAATGGTTCTTCGTCATACGTGAGCGTCAAGTAGCGGCGGACGGGGCTG
This sequence comes from Bradyrhizobium sp. USDA 3240, assembly GCF_054063295.1. NCBI lineage: Bacteria > Pseudomonadati > Pseudomonadota > Alphaproteobacteria > Hyphomicrobiales > Nitrobacteraceae > Bradyrhizobium > Bradyrhizobium sp. USDA 3240. Next base: position 5,575,109 of record NZ_JBSSGD010000002.1, on the reverse strand, counting down.
GCGTTCATTCGGTCGTAATAGCCCATGCGTCTATGGATCAGTTTCGTCAGCACTACCAGAAATGTATGCACTGGCCGCTCGATTTTATCGTGATCGAGGCGGCTCGACGGGGCCCTCGGTTGCGTGTACGAGCAGGCTATATAGCCAGCCTCCCAATTTACTTCCACGTGGAGGAGCGCACTCGTACGGTTACGCTCTCCTGGGATTTCATAGATCTCTTGGATAAATCGGGAACGATCGATACAGAAATCGTAGCCCATCATCTATCTATGAGAACGTTCTACTCTGCGCGACAGGCCCTCGTTGGCGTTAATCTGCTGACTGCTGGCGCCACCTTGTACGTCGACAGATCGCAAACGTCGTTTGAGTACGGCGCGACAACTTCATCAGCCCCTGAGCTCTCTGGACGAGAGGGGAGCAATTATGTCCTTGAGTTTTCTGATACTCTTCAGGCGGTTGTTCGTTCGCGGCCGACGGCCTTCTGCGCAAACGCTGTGGAGCTGAGCGGAGGAATGGACTCCGCTTCCGTCGCAGTTGCTGTTGGCGAGAGTGTAGCATCGCTAGCATGTGGCGGGATACTATTGGGCGACGGGAGTAGCCCCAAGCAGATTGACCGCCGAGCTAACATTTTGAGCGCACTGGATTGTCGCGATCACAAAGTTGACATGCACGCCCACATGCCGGCGATTGATCTAGATCTTGACCTGAAAGGACGCCTGCCACTCATTTCAGAGTATTACCTTGAGGCGTTCGGGTCACTCTGGGATCGGTTCCGAGGTGATGGCTGCGAAATAATCTGGACCGGCATAGGAGGAGACGAGCTTTGCGCTCGCTTCAGCAGCGACGAGGAGGAACCCAGATCTCCGTCTTCACCCGACCTGGATATCGCACTTGGGCTTGCAGAAGACCTATTGACGAAACGCGGGCTTGACGCCGCTCGTTCATCCTTCCTTTTTAGCGCCCCCATCAGCGCCACTCTATCCACAACTCTGCTCGCAAGTCTTTGTCATGCTCGCCCACTCGCGACGCGAGGACTTTGGCCCGTCCGCCCATTCGGCGATCCGAGATTGATCAATTTTGGAGCGAAGCTTCCGTTTGCACTTCGCTCGGGCAAGGAGCTCCTCCGTTCTTACTTGCGTGAGCGCTTGGGCTCTGACGTATTTCCACGCGGTTACGCAAAGGAGACTTTCGCGCTTGTACTGCCAAAGGCGATTGCGGCTCGTGCGGACATAATTTCATCACAGCTTGCTTCTTGCGCCTTGGCCGACTTCGGCTTGGTTTCGCAAGAGGCTGTCATGGCACTCTTGAACAGGGTGATAACAACACACGAATTTTCCGCAACGAGCACCTTGGCACGTTTTTTATGGGCAGAACGTTTCGTTCGGCAACTCTGTTGATTGCGCCATTATCAGCGAGGGGACATTCCCGGGCAAGGCACGGGTCATTGCAGCTACCGCTTCAGACCATTTTTCAAGGATAGCTATGTTGATCTCGGGGTCCAGACCGGCGGCGTCTTGCGCAAAATCTACGAGGTGAAGTCGAGTTGCGAGCGGCAGGCGCTCTACACGGCGATCGGGCAAGTCGTGGTTCACGACGATACCCGGAATGGCGATTGCAAGCGCCTAGGCCGCCTCTAATCGGCTCGCCAGATCGCTCGCGCCGATATCAGAGACATGAACGGAGGCAGCCTTCGCCGCCGCGCGTGAAGCCGGAATTCGACCACCCAACCTTGCCACGGCAGATCGGCTAAAGCGTCGCACGTAATGGCTGTGGACGCGACTCGTCTGGCAGACGCAACAGGGACACAGCAAGACCGCTGACTTCAGCGAGCCACGAGCGCCACCCTGTCGGTCCGGGGAAGGATCTGGACAATCGAAAGCTCGGGGGAAACCAGTGAGCGGAAGGCTTGGAGCAAGGCGAATCACGGGCGCCGACTGCGATTCCGACCTTATGCCCTTATTCGCACTGTCCGTGAATCCTGCACCCTGCTGTCGCGCGCCATGGAAAACTGCCCCCTCAGCGTCACGAGGAATTGCCCCCTCCTCGGATAGCTGAGGAGAGAGTGAATCAAGCGGGAACGAATCACTGAAGGCTCGCCGTGGAATGATCCCCGGGGGCAGGTGATGAAGACGCCGGATGACGTGGCGGAAATGATGCGCCTGAGAGCGTGCGGGTGGGGCGTGAAGCGGATTGCGCGGCAGCTTGGCTGCAGCCATCACACGGTGAAGGACTACGTGGCGGCGGGCGGGTTGAAGCCGTTCAAGTCGCCTGAGCGGCCGAAGCGTCTCGACGGCCTTGAGGGCTGGCTGCGCGAGAGGCTCATTCGGCATCGCGGCAATGCCGACGTGGTGCGCCAGGACCTGTTGGCCGAGAGAGGCGTGGCCGTCAGCCGGCGGACACTGCAACGCGCCGTGCAGCCCTATCGCCAGGCGCTGAAGGCGGAGGCGCTGGCGACGACGCGGTTTGAGACGCCGCCGGGCCGGCAGCTGCAGATCGACTTCGGGGAGCGTCTGGTCGAGATCGGAGGGGCGAAAGTCAAGGCATTCGTGTTCGTGGCAACGCTTGGACACTCGCGACGGCTCCATGCGCGTGCGTTCCGGGCCGAGAGGCAGGAGCATTGGTTCGCCGGGCTCGAGAGCACGTTCACGACCTTCAGCGGTGTGCCGGAGGAAGTGCTGATGGACAATCCACGCGCGCTTGTCGTGCGCCACGACGCGGTGAGCCGGTCGGTTCAGTTCAACGACAAGCTGATAGCCTTCGCAAAACATTGGGGCTTCCGTCCTCGCGCCTGCGCGCCATATCGGGCGCGCACGAAGGGCAAGACGGAGAACGGCGTCGGCTATGTGAAGAAGAACGCGATCGCCGGTCATTCCTTAGTTGGGAAGCATTCGAGGCGCATCTCGACAGGTGGGAGCGTGAGGTTGCGAACGTTCGTATCCACGGCACGACGGGCGAGGCGCCGATCATCCGCTTCGCGCGTGACGAAATACATCGGTTGAAGCCGCTCGGCGGGCAGCCGTCGTTCGGATCCTTGCGTGAACCGACCCGCGTCGTCGGCAATGATTGCGCCGTCGAGATTGATACGAACAGCTACTCGGTGCCGTGGCGCCTTATTGGCGAGCGCGTAGCGGTAACGATCGCAGCCGGCGAGGTGCGGATCCGCCATGGCGTGCACCAGGTCGCGGTTCACGAGAAATCGAAGGGGCGCAGGCTGCGGATCGTCGATCCGGTTCATCTCGACGGTGTTGCCGGGCGCAATGGCGCGGTCCGCCGGCCGGAGACTGCAGCGGCGGTGCCGGGATCGTCTCCACCGCATTCGTTGTTGCGTCCGCTTACCGAATATGAAGCCGTGATCGGGGGAAGCTTCTGATGACGCGCGCAAAGAAGGCAACCGAAGCACCGACCGATCCGCTCGATGCCATGCTGGCGCGATTGCAGCTCTCCGGCATCCGCGATCAGCTCGACAGCCTGCTCGACGAGGCGGCGCGCGCGAACCTGTCGGCGCGTGAGACGCTGATCTTGCTGTGCGAACGTGAGATCGCGCGCAAGGATCATCGCCGCATCGATATGGCGCTGAAGCTTGCACACTTCCCGGCCGTGAAGGAGCTCGCAAGCTTCGACTTCGAGGCGCAGCCCTCGATTGATCCCAAGCAGATCCGCGACCTGGCCGCATCACGTTGGATCGCTAACGGAGAGAACGTGCTGTTGCTCGGGCCGCCCGAGTCCGATTCATACTGCTCACCTCGCTATGCCGTTATAGTTCAAGCTCTCTTTGGCGCAGATCGTCGGACGGCGGCCGCCGGAAGCGTCGCGCCTGCGCGGCCTTCTTGACCTCGGGTTGCTCCAGATCAAGCGCTTTGATCACCCAAGGTGCGCCTTTGCACAGCTGGTGCGCAGGTAAGCTCTGCTCCGCGATCAGACGGTGAACCGTCGATGGGCTGACCTGCAAGGCTGCGGCGGCTTCATCCAGAGTGATTTCTCCTCTCTCCTTGCGTTCGCCCTCTCGGTAGGGCGCGATAGCCTGCTGGTTGCGCAAGTGGCAAACGCGGGCGCGGGTCCAATTGTTACCCCGCCCCGTCGACTTGCCGGCCCGGTTGAGGACTGCCGCGATCGTGTTGTCGGGCATCTGCCGTGCCAGAACACGCACGAGATCGATGGCATCCGCGGACGTCCTCCAGCGGTGTTGACCCGTACGGTTCTTCCTGGTCTTCAGTGCTGTATGATCGCCGCCCTGCCAGTGGATGACAAGCTCGATCGCCTCATCGTGGACGCGCACAACGATCTCGCGGATCACAGTTCGGATGATCCGCTTGCGCCTCGCAGGCGTCGCCCCAGGGCTGTTCCAGGCTCGCTCCAAATCGGAGCCAAGCGCGAGTAACCGCTCGCGATCCGCCTCGCTCAGAGTCGTCTCCGGCTTGGCTAAAAACGCCCCGCGCTCATCCTCGAGCGCGCGGACAGCCAGCAGGCGTTCATTCCAACGCCGCTCCAACTCGCCAGCTACCAAGCGATGGTCGGGATCGACGGCCTCATAGTGCCGACGAGCACGAGTGGCCTCATAGCGCGCTTGCTCCAGAGCCAGTTCAAGTTGGCGCAGCTTCTCGGCGTGCTCACGGCCGCGAGCCTCCATGGCAGCCAGCGCAGCCTTGACACCGAGCGGCTGCAAACGTGCGATGACTTCCGCGCTGATTGCGCGATCCACGCGCAGGCCGCCGAATGAGATGCACGGATCTCCGCCATGGTTGATCTGGCTACCGCGGCAATGATAACGCCCAACAGTGCCGTGCGTGCCACTGTAGGCAACGTGAAGTTTGCGACCGCAGTGACCGCAACGAAGGAGCCCTGCAAGAAGGGCCTCGCCGCAGCGGACCGAGCCACGACTCATGAAGCTCTTCCCATTGGCGTTATCGGTGATCAAGCGCTGATTCCTCTCGAACTCCGCCCACGTAATGTAGCCCTCATGGTGATCCTTGATCAAAACTTCCCAGTCGCTGCGCTCCCGCCGGAAGCCCCGCACGATCCTCTTGCGGCCGGCCTCGATCGTCACCCGACTGCCCGAGCGCCCGAAGGCGTAGGCGCCAGCATAGATGGGATTGGTAAGGATGTGATAGATCGTATTGTAGACTGGTAACTTCCACTCGACGTGGCGACCCTCGGGGCCATGGCTGACCGCGGGCAAAGTGATTCGTTCTTGCCGTAACCACAGGTGGACCTGGCGAAGTGTCTGCATCTCAGCAAACCTGGTGAACACGAGTGCGAGCGCCTCCTGAATGCGCCGATCAGGGTCCTTCTCGATCCGATCGTGGGAGACTTTGAGATAACCGATTGCAACGTTGAGGAAGAGCTCCCCCCTGCGGGCCTTCTGCTTCAAGGCTTCAAGCGAGCGCTGCCGAAAGATAGACAGCTCCATCTCGCTCATTGTGCCCTTCATGCCGAGCAGAAGGCGATCATTGGGGTGGCGCGGATCATAGACGCCGTCCTCATCGGCGATCAGTGTTCCGACGAGCCCGCAGAACTCCAGGAGCGTATGCCAATCCCTGCCGTTGCGGGCCAGCCGAGAGGCCTCAATCGAGACCACAGCGCCAACTCGCCCTTCGCAAATGGCGGCAAGCAGCTTCTCGAACCCGGGACGCGTGGTGCCGCCACCAGAGCGACCGAGATCATCGTCGATCACGACCACCTCGCTCCAGCCCAGCTGCCGCGCACGGTCGGCCAAGCCGTACTGGCGGCGCTGGCTCTCTCGGTTGTTGATAACCTGGTCGGCCGTCGACTGACGAACGTACACGACGGCCTGGCGAGCAAGGTGCTCAGGCGTGATCTTGCTCACCGCTGTCCTCCCGGTTCACGTCGTTTGCGTCGACCGCGCTGTCGGTGAGTGCTTCGGTCAGAAGCTCCTTCAACAGCTCCAACATTTGCTGGTGGGCTTCGATTGGAATGCTGCTGTATTTTGGAGGGCTCCCGAAAAGATCCCCCTGACGACGTGATGCGTCCGCCATGACCGCCTCCTCGCGATTGGGACGATTCCCTGGGAGAGGAGGCTAAGACCGCGTCGGCAAGAACGCGCGCCTCCAGCAGACGATCCACCGGAAGCCGCGGATCAGCCGTCAGTCGGAAGGAAGCGGCGGCGGGGGCCGTCATCCATGCCGGCAGAAGCGTTAACGTCGCATCAGGTTGTCTGATAACAAAATGCGTCTCACTCCCGAGCCGCTTGCGGGCGACAACGACGACTAACGCTCCACATCGCGGATGAAATGGGTAGAGGATCTCAACCTCAGATCCCAGACACCCGGCATTATGACGCTGGCCCGCCCGGAGTCGGCAAGACGCACCTGTCGATCGCGCTGGGCGAGAGGCGATCCTGGCCGGGTACACGGTGCAGTTCACCACGGCGACGACACTGGTCGCAGGCCTTGCCAAGGCGCATGGCGAACGGCGTCTGGATGAGAAACTGCTCGCGCTGTCGAAGCCAAAGCTGCTGATCGTCGACGAGCTCGGCTACCTGCCGCGGGAACCTGACGCGGCGCATCTGTTCTTCCAACTGGTCAGTCGGCGCTATGAAACTGGCGCCATGCTGATCACCTCGAACCGCAGTGTTGCCGAATGGGGCACCGTGTTCGCCGATCCCGTGGTCGCCACCGCGATCCTCGACCGGCTCTTGCACCACAGCGACGTGCTGACGATCCGCGGCGACAGCTACCGGCTCCGATCCAAGCGCAAGAGCGGCCTCATCAAGCCGCCCGCCGCTGACGGCCCTCCGGTCGGCTCCGCCTCCCTCCGTCCCGTCAGCGGCGGAGCCAACCTTCAACCGAGATCATAATCCCGATGGTGGAGGCAGTTCTTCATGACGCAAAGGGGGCAGTTCCGGATGGCGTTTGACACCTCGGGCGCATGCGGCGCGAGAACCTGCCAGATGTATGATCCTTGCGGCTGCTCCAATGCGCCGCTCTGGTGCTTCTCGAGAAACCAAGCGTACCACCGGCCTGCCAAGGCCAAGGCGTTGAGTTTCGTGAGTGGCTGGCCCTGGCCCTTTGCCGCCGCGCGGATGCGTTCGATCCGCGTTTCGACCTCTGCCAGCCATTGTCCATGGAGCGCTTTGGCCTGAGCCTTGGAGGTTCCTGCCGGGGTACGGAGGATTGCCTCGCGGCTGACGCCGTATAGCCGCTTGTACATCCTTCGGGATGGCCTTGCGAGTTTTCGTCGTACCTGTTGCTGAGAAATTTAGCGCAGCCATTCGGATGGGCATCTGTATCGCTCTTTGTATTGAAGAGCGAGCGAAATGGTCTGGCTGTTCAATTACTTGCTGCGGCAGAAGCACTTAGGGAGCGCTCTGGTACAGTTGGGTGGGCTCGAACCACCGACCTGTTCCACAGGAGCCGAGCTTATGGCCGCCATCGAACAGGGGCCCTACACGCGACCTGACCCTGTGGATGCTGGGACTACCGGGGGTAGATACGCGCAGCATATTGAGCTTCACGCCTTGCGACCGTACTAATTGTAGGCATGCGAATCGGGAGTTCCTGGAACCCGGCAGGCTCAGCACAAAGAACAAAAGGAATCTTTTGGGTTCGTTCTCATAGGGGCGTTCGTGACCAAAGACGGTCGTAAGTCGCGTGGTACGAAAGGTTCTGAAGTCAAAGTGTTACCCTGGCGGACCTTCAAGGACCGTCGGTCAGGTATCTGGATCGAGGAGACGGTGGCGCAGATCACGGAGACTGGCCAACCGGAGCTGATCGAGTCCCTGTATCGAAACAGCATCCCGAAGGATGCCAAGTTCAGGAAGCTCTGGCAGCTCATCACGGTCAATGGGACCAGGCGGCCGGACGGCGACCTCTGCCCCTGCCCGATGTGTGCACCAAACCGCTTTCTGACCGGCACTCTCGTCTGGTTTCCCGACCTCCAGTGCTGCGCCTTCATCGGCAACTGCTGCGCCGACGCCGACGTCTTGGCCGAGGCCGACAAGGGTATGGAAGTTCGAGGAGAAGAGGAAGTTCGAGGAGGACTACCTTCTCGCGAACCTGCCGCTGGTGGCTCCGAAGTTGGCCATCTTGGAGAAGCTGAAGCCGGTCGCCCTGGAGGCGACGCGGGCCTATCGGAAGTTTAGGACCAGCCTCCCCCAAGTCCATGAGCTGCTTCGCAGGATGAAGCATCCGCACGGCGGTCAGCGCACCCTGACCGAAATCATCCGCAACGAGTCGACCGAGGACGAGTCGGACTACTACGGACCCGCCGGCTCAAAGGGCGAGGCAAGGACGCGATCGAGACCCGGGACCATACCTTCGGTTCATTTACCGGCCACACCGCTGTCGTGAAGGACTATAACGCCATCAGGGATCTGGAGACGATCCACCGCAAGCTGGCGTCGGTTGCGCCAGATGGCTACGGCGACGAGGCTCTGTACTTCATCGCCGACATGTCAGTACAAGAGCGCAATGTCGCGGTCATCATTCTCCAGGACGTCGAGGAACTCCTCGCCGTATTCAGACACAAACTGAAGGATCTTGCCTCCTGCTACACCCGCGCAAACGCCGAGAACCTGAACCAGTTTTTCACGCACGAACTGAACAGCATCTACTACAAGGTGGAGCTGACCAGCGTCCGCAGTCGCCCGACCATGTGGTTCAAGAAGGGCGGCGGCTTCTCCGACCTCATCCTGGAGTCATGGGCCAAAAAGCTCGACTTCGAGTGGCCCAAGGCAGACTGACGACCACAAAGCAAAAGGCCCCGGGTGACCGGGGCCTAAAACTGGTGGGGTATCAGCTTGGTAACAGGTACTTCACGTAGCAAGAAGCTGGCGTGACAGCGCTCAACCCTTTCGGGTCCCCAGTGCCGTAAGTGCTGCTAAACCTTTTCGAACCGTCGAACGCATCGTGCTACGGATGTGATTGCGCGGTTTGCTGACGGGTGCTTTCATCTTCGGTTTCTCCACTTGGGCTTGGTTTTGGTGAACTTCGGCTTGAGCGGAGACCCTGAGCTGAGCGTCCCACGTCGCTTTCGGCGTCAGCGTGAATTACGAGTACCATCGCTGATCTCGAAATCCGCGTTTGTTTTACCGCATCGGCTTCAGGCGGCGCAACCCAGGAAGAGCCGCCGTGCCGACATAGTAAGCTGCAGCCACGGTGCAGGTTCTTCGGGCACCATTCCGCGGTCTGGGCCGGGGTTTAGCCTCTGCCCGCCTGCACTTAAGGACCTCCGCGAGTACCTCAATCGCTATGTCTACCTGCCGCGGCTAGAGAACCAGGAGGTTCTGGTCAAGGCCGTGCAGGCTGCCGTGGGCGGTACGCTTCCCGGTCCGTTTGCCTACGCTGAGCGATGGGACGAGAAGTTGGACACCTATCTAAGCCTTGCGATCGAGGGAGCCGTCAATGCGGCAACACTCTATTGAAGAGCATCATGATGTCGCCTTCTAGCGCTGGTGACCAAGCCGGATTCCAAGCTTGAGCGCCTTTTGGCGGAGTGAGCCTTCGGAGCGCTTTGTGAGCTTCGCAATTTTTGCAACCGGAGTCTTGGCTTTCGAATGAGCGCGCAGCTCCTTTACGTCAGCCTTTGTGTATTCGCGACGCAAAGGTTTCTTCTTCGTAGCCGTCTTCTTTGCCTTCTTCGCCACTTTTAGCTCCTCGATTCGAGAGCGGGCGTACTAGCACAGCCGCATTGAGGCGCAACTCTCCATCGGTTGACCCTATAGGCTGGTCCGATGCGTGAACTCGCTCATGATGTCAGGTTTGCTGGCGATTTGATGCCGGAGAGATTCGGCCCCTGCCCGAGGTTCAATCACGCATTGACGCGCTGCTAGCGGCGGGTATGACCACCATTGCTGCAGAATTCATCCGCGACGAGCGCGGCGTCCAGACGTTTCAAAAGGCCCCGGGCCGGGCGCTCGCGCGCCTTCACGCCGACTTTCGTCTTTTCTTTGCACACGGGGCCAAGTGAGCACGGGGACGGCGTGTTACGAACTTGCCAACAGCGCATCCGGTCTGTCCGATTTGTACGCTATAGCGCGCAGGAGTTAGTCGCGGCATCAGAGAGCCTTTTGTTTGGCACCGTAGGCGACATAGATCGACGCATCGGGCAATTGGGCTGCGCGCAGCTGGCGTCGAATCAAGTCAGCATGAACCTCATCAGCTACCACAAAAGCAATGCCTTCCTGGTAAGCCCGCGCCGACACCAAGGTCGCGCCATGGAAATTCCTATGCCGATCTCGCTCAGCGGGACTTGATCCGATTGTGGCGGAAATCATCGAAGCACACACAGAAACCATGATTGACAATGATAACAACAAGCGGCGCCGGCTCGTCGAGTTCAAGGATGGTTGCCGCTATGGCAAATTCGGAAAGACTAAGGCTTATGAGCTGATCGCCCACGAGAGGATCAGAGCGTACAAGATGGGAGGTAAGACCATGATCGATCTCGACAGCGTGGATGAATATCACGCTTCGCTGCCGAGGGTCGAAGCGAGAGCAAGCTAGACCGCCGATCTGCGCAGCGGAACGGCAGGCGCACCGTCGCGCAGGCTGTCGAGGCGATCAGTGCAACGCTGCATCAAACGCACGCGTCCGGCCCAATAGGCCGATTGGGTCGTCGATGCTCAGCATGAAGGCACCGCCGCCCGAGACGTTCAGATCGGGTCGCGACTTTGCGGCATGGCTCGGCCTGACACCCAAGGATCATTCAACTGGCGGCCGGCACAGACTCGGCGGCATCACAAAGGCTGGAGATTCTGTACTGCGATCGACGTTGATTGTCGGTGCTACCGCGCTGCTGAGGCATATCCGCAAGGGTCGTCATAAGCCCACACCATGGCTCGCCTCACTGTTGGAGCGAAAGCCGCCAAAGTTGGTTGCGGTGGCATTGGCCAACAAGTTTGCCCGCATCGCTTGGCGCTTGATGATATCGGGCGGCGTGTACAGCCAGCCGGTAGCAGCCATGCCGACTTGATCTGAAATCGGACCGCGAGCGAGGTTGCTCGGCGGATTGCCCACGAACTTGCAGGACGCAGTAGATGGAAGGACCGATCGGTCGATACGCGCGAGCTTCCGAAGATTACACTGGCACCAAAAATGTCGCCCATGTGCTTGGGGCGTGCGTAGCGAACACCATCTCGGCCAGCGGACTTTGTTCGCGCAAACAGGCCGGACATCTGATAGCAAGCGATCTGGTCAGAAGTCTGCTACAATCCTGACAAGTGGGGGGCCGTCCTCTCCGTTTTCGTCCACAAGGAGCACGCCCGCGGATTCCAGGGCCCGTCTCACCGCCAAACGCGTGTTCGGATCTCCCTGAAATTTCCTGGTTTCGAAGTTCGACAGCGTGTTGCGATGGATGCCGGCGGCCGAGGCGAGATCGTCCAGCGACCACTTCAGAAGTGCCCGCCCCATCCGGGATTGTTCAGGTCTCAGGCCCTTGCGAATCAGATCAGCACACACTTAATGTGTGTGATTATTATCGACACACAAAAAAAGAGTGCCAGCGCTCGGCCGTACGCCGAATTCGGCAAGCGGCTGGCGGAACTGCGCCAATTGGCTGGAATCGCGCAGCAGGCCGAGCTCGGGGCCTGATGCAGACCTCGCAGCAGACCGTCAGCCGCTGGGAGGCTGGCATCTCGCGGCCGCGCGCCAACGAAATTCCCCAGCTCGCCCGGGTGCTGCGGGTCTCCGCCGATAAGCTGCTCGCCGCCGCCGGCTACGCCCCAAGGGAAACGATCGTCTCATTTGATAAGCCATTTCCCGTCGGCGGACTGGCACCAGAAAGCTTCGAACGCTTTAGCCAGGCGCTTTTGGAGCAGCTTTATCCGACCGCACGCGTGCATGCGGTCGGAGGCCAGGGACATACGCAGCTGGGCTCGGACATTGACGTGACATTCGACGACGGCAAGTGTCACTCGTTCCAATGCAAGCGCGTCGGCCAGTTTGGTCCCAACGACGTCGACAAAGCTGTCGCCGCGTATGCGGGAGCGGCCACCCGGAAATTCATCCTGTTATCGCGGATCGCAAGCCCGCGCACGCGGGATGCGATCCGCGAGCATGCCGACTGGGAGCTTTGGGACAAGGAGGATCTGTCCCGGCGCGTGCGAAGCTTGTCGCGCGAGCAACAGGTTCGGCTCGTGATGACGTTCTTCCCCGAGCGCCGGTTCGCCCTTCTCGGCGATACCGCCGACGGACGCTGGCAGAGCAGCGATGAGTTCTTCGCGCCATACATGTCGGGCCATGGGGCCTTCAGTCACGATTGGCCGCTTGTCGGGAGAGCGACAGAACTGGCCGGGCTATCCGCCAAGCTCGAAGACGCCAACACCAAGGTGATCCTGCTGACCGGCGCCGGCGGCAGCGGAAAATCGCGCGTGCTCAAGGAAGCCATCGGGGAATATCAGGGGCGGCACAAGGACCGGACCATCCGCTTTCTCTCGCCGACCCAGGACGCGACCAGGCAGAGCCTGGACGAGCTCGGCAGCGGGGAGAAGCTTCTTGTCGTCGACGATGCGCATGATCGCAGCGACCTGCCGCTCCTGTTCCAGTACGCCGCAGCCCCTCAAAATCACGCGCGTCTGGTCCTGTCGCTGCGGCCCTATGGCCGCGATGCCGTCAAGGGCCAGGCCGCCAATTTTGCCCTCGCGGGAAAATTGGTCGCGGAAGTCGATCTCCCGGCCCTCAATCTCGCCCAGGCGACCGAACTCGCCCGGCAGGCCCTGGAGCGGTTTTCGGGACCGGTGGGCGAAGCCGAGACTATCGCGCGTTATACGCGTGACTGTTCACTCGCCACCGTGATCGGCGCTCAGGTCGTCGCGACGGATCGCCGTCATTTCGAGTTGGTCAAGAACGAGGAGGTTTTCCGGGCAACGCTGCTCGGGAAGTTTCAGGACGTGATTGCCGGTCGGGTCGGGAGCAAGAGCGAGACGGGGCTGGTCCGCAAAATCCTGCGCGTTCTGGCTTTGGTTCAGCCCTTCTACCCCGAGGACCAAACGATCACGGAGATCATCTCGGGCGTCGAGAGCATCGAACCACACGATGTGAGCCGGATCATTCGCGCCCTCACCGAGGCCGGAGTGCTGTTTCGCCGTGGCGGCCGGTATCGGCTCTCTCCGGACCTTCTGGCGGATTATCTGATCGAAAATGCATGCGTCGGCCCCGCCGGCATGTCGACCGGTTACGCGGAAAAGGTCTTCGCCATCGCCGGTGACCGGTACGTAGAGAACGTGCTGCTGAATCTGGGGAAGCTGGACTGGCGTCTTGCCAGCGGCGAGCCGCGCAACAGCCGCCTGCTGGACGGGGTGTGGGGCCAGCTTTCACCGTCGCGCGAATATGGCGATCCTCACATCAAAGCGGTGACGGCGGTCGCCTATTTCCAGCCGGAGCGAGCGTTGTCGTTCGCCGAAAAGCTGATCGGTCTTGGCCTTCACCTGCGTGAGTTGCCGCAACTCATCAAATACACCACCTTCAACTTCGCCTACATCAATCGCGCCTGCGAATGCCTGTGGGAGCTCGGCAAGACGGACACAAGAGAGCTCAATCCGAATCCCAGTCACGCGATCCGGATCCTGACCGAACTCTGCGCCGTGGAGCCGACGAAGCCTGTTCAATTCAACGAAGCCATCGTGGCGTTTGCGCTTTCGCTTTTTGATCGCGAGGATTCCTGGAAGCACCGCTACTCTCCGTTCGACATTCTCAAGGGCATGCTGCAGTCGGAGGGGCATACGACCCAGGCCAGCGGTCGACAGTTCCTGCTGAAGAAATTCGGCGTCAATCTGGACGCCGTCGGCAAGCTGCGCGCCAGGGTCGTAGATGCGACTGTCGCGACACTGTCCAATCAGAACACAAGGGCCGCCGTGCTCGCGGGCCGGTTGCTGGAAGAGGCATTGCGGGGCCCCATGGACCCTCGCCCCGAGGCCTTGCCGAAATGGGCCGCCGACTTCGCCCTGACCCTCAACAAGATCGCCGACCACATTGCGACGCATGATGTCGATCCGTTGGCGCTCATCGAGGTCGGCGGTGCCGTCTGGTGGCAAGCCCATCATGGTTTCCCGGAGACTCGGGCCATTGCGCAGCGCATTTTGAACTTCCTGCCGCAATCGCTGGAATTTCGCACGCTACGCGCCCTCGTCGATGGACATGGCACGGCCATCAAGCTGCACGCGGACTATCGCGAGCACCGCAAGAGATGGGACGGTTATCTCCTCGACCTAGTGACCGATCTCGTGAAAGCCTATCCGGATGGCGAAACGCTGCGCGGCTTTGTTGCGGCGGATATGAACCATATCAACGCCAATTATCCGGATGCCGGTTCGTCCGGGCATCTCCTTTTTTCGCGATTGATCAGCGGTTCGCTCGCCCTCGCCAGGGCAATGCTTGAAGATGCGCTCGCCCATCCCGATTCATCGACCAGGCCATTCGTCGCGACCGCCCTTGCCAAGGTTGCGCAGCATGACCGGGACGAATGCCTCGCGTGGATGAAGCGCTTCGGCCGGTCCGGTGCTGCGGACCTGCGCGCGGCCGTGGGGCTGGCGTTCAGCTACTTTGGCAATGACCAGCTTCCATTGCCGCCTGAAGAGGTCGAGCTCCTGAGGGAACAGCTGCGCTCCCGCGACGAATGGGTCGCGCACTCCGCCGTTCTGGGAGTGCGGTCGATCACCAGAGGCGATTGGAGGCTTGCCATCGACCTCTTGCGGGACGTGGACCTCGCAATATCACCGAAGCTCGCCGACGAAGTGTTCGTGAGTTTCACCGCCGATAACGGTGATTTTTTGGCCGTCCTGACCGGCGAAGATGTTGATGCGTTCCTGAGCTCTCTGATGGGCCTTCCCCAGTTGGATGGCTGGTGGACGGAAACGTTCCTGGCTGCGATTTCAGAAGAACACGCAGGCCGCTTGGCCGCCTTCTTCATGGCCCGTGTCGATCAGGCGGCAACCGCCGGCGACTGGCGTTATCGCCCCTGCAACTACGGCCCGCACGGGCATGTCCCGCTTCGGTTCAGGTCATCACCAGATTGCGGAGCGGTGCTCCGCCAGGTGTCGGACTGGATGAAGACCCGGAACGATCTCCTGTTCCGGGAGCGGAGCGCGGAACTGTTCGACACGATGTTCAAGCCGTTCGACGAGACCCTTGTCGCAAATCTTCGGGAATGGGCCGAGACCGCGACGGAAGAAGACATCAAGGCGATCGCGAAGATTCTGGGCGAGGCGCCCCCTGAGTTTGTTTTCACGCATCGCGATTTCGTCGTTCGCTTCGTCGAGCTGGCCCGGCAGTTCGGCGAACGTGCTCTCGAAGAAGCGATCAGCAACCTTTTCCGATCGGCGATAAGTGGCGTGCGGTCTGGCACGCCCGGTGAACCGACTCCGGATGATCTCGCAACACGGGCACAGGCAGAAAAAGCGGTTGCCGAACTTCCCCGGTTTTCGCCTGCATTTGCCCTGTATGACCGCATCCAGCGGCACGCATCCTGGAGCATCGACATATCCATACGCGACGGCGAAGCCTTCGAGGAATGACCATGAAGCCGGAGCCGGGAAAGCAAGACGATTGGATTAAACTAAGTCTCGCTCGCTGGGCGGCCGTTAGAGCGCAGGGACCATTCGCCATCCGGGCCGCAGTCCTTTTGGTGCTTTGGCTGACCGCTCTCACCTTCGCGTATGTCATCTAGCGCAGGTAGTTTGCGCTCACGAGTACGCGATCGGTCGGTTGTTCCTGAAAAGGGAGATGGAGATCACATTTAGGCATGTTCTGCACCGGTTCAAGCAACCACGGATGCTCACCTTTTCAGTATCCTCGACGCGACGATCCATAGGCGCCTCCGCTGCCGGAAGCCTGCTGCTATTTTTTGTCGGCGAATACCGCGCGTCATCCTGCTGGTATTTGTGCTGGTATCGACAGCAATCGACGACAAAAGTGGCTTCAAATTCAAATGGTTATGGCTCTAGGCAATTATCGGCCAGGGGCACCACGCTTCGCCCTTGCGGGCTTCGCGTGGCGCAGCCGCGCCAAGATTGCAACGGCGAAACGTGTCCCGCGAAGCTCGAGCGACACGAGAGCGAAGACGGACGGCCTCATTTCGAGGTATGGGCCGCAGATTCCAATATCAGTCCTTTTGAGCTGCGCCGACATCCATACGGCCGACAGCGGCAACGATCACCATTTCAACGCGGCCGTGCGCACCGGGGCGTCCCACAACGCGGACATCTCGGCATCGAGCAGGCTCACGGTCAGCGAACAGCCGGCCATGTCCAACGAGGTGACGTAGCTGCCGACCAGCGAGCGCGCGATGCGCAGGCCGCGGCTTTCGAGCATGCGGCGCGCGGCGTTGTACATCAGATAGAGCTCGATCGTCGGGGTGCCGCCGAAGCCGTTGACCAGCAACAAGGCCTCGGAGCCTGCCGGCGCGGCGAGATCGTCGGCGATGGCGGTCGTCATTTCTGACGCAATCGCGTCGGCCTCCGCGAGTTTGACGCGACGGCGGCCCGGCTCGCCATGGATGCCGACGCCCATCTCCATCTCGTCGGCGCCGAGCGTGAAGGTCGGCGTGCCGGCGGCCGGGACCGTGCAGCTGGTCAGCGCCACGCCCATCGAGCGCGTCTGCGCGTTGACGCGCTCGCCGAGCGCCACGCAGGTCTTGAGATCGGCGCCCTTCTCGGCGGCGGCGCCGACGATCTTCTCGACGATCAAGGTGCCGGCGACGCCGCGGCGCCCGATGCTGTAGGTCGACTTTTCGACCGCGACATCGTCATCGGTCACGATGGTGGCGGTGCGGCCCTCGGCGATCTCGGCGGCCATCTCGAAATTCATGCGGTCGCCGGCGTAGTTCTTGACGATGAACAGCACGCCGGCATCACCCGCGACCGCCTGCGCGGCTTCGACGATCTGGTCCGGCGTCGGCGAGGTGAACACCTGTCCGGGACACGCGGCATCCAGCATGCCGTGGCCGACGAAGCCGGCATGCAGCGGCTCGTGCCCGCTGCCGCCGCCCGAGACCAGCGCGACCTTCCTGCCGTTCAGCTCGCGGCGGCGAACGAATTTGCGCTCGGCGCCCAGCACGACCAGATCGGCATGCGCGGCCGCGAAGCCGTCGAGGCTTTCGCCGAGCACATTGTCAACCGCATTGATGAACTTCTTCATGGTGTCCTCCCCGCTTCGTCCAAAGCTTCGTTCCGATCAATCGGAACGAAGCTCCAGGTTTGTTGTTTTGACGCGTTTTCTTCGCGAACCGCTAGCCACTTCGCTCGAAAACGCTTTGGTTGGCGTTTTCGCCTATTTTTCCCGCATGATGCCGATCAGGCGCCGCGTGAATTCCTGCAGCAGCGCGTCGAGCTCGGCGTTGCGCTTGGCGCTGCCGAGATCCGGCAGATGCAATGTCAGCGTCCGCTCATGCGATCCTTCGCTCAGCCGGCCGACGCGGCGTGGATGCGCGCGCGCATAGGCGCGCAAGAAGGCGGTCTTCGCCTGCGGCGGAAAGTGGCAGACATCGAAGATCGTGTTGAGATGCTGCACCGGGATCGGCACCGGATAGGCCGGATTGCTGATCTGGCTGACGAAGCTGCGGTTCTTGCCCATCGCATGGGCGAGGCGAAGCCGCATGCCGGACGGGCGGCTCTCCAGCACCTCCTTGAAGATGCGCTTGTAGGCCGCAACCGCGCCGGCTTCGGGCGCTTCATCGGCCGCCGTGTCAGCCAACGCCGCCTCCGCTGCTCAGCCGGTCGATGGTCTGCTTGATCTGCGCCAGCGCCGATGGGTTCACGGACAATTCGCGCAGGCCGCAGTTCAGAAGCGCGGGAACACAGCGCGGATCACCCGCCATGTCGCCGCACAGGCTGACACTGACGCCGGCGCGGCGGCCGTGCTCGGCGGTCCGCGCGATCAGTTCGAGCACTGCGGGATGCAAGGGGTCCATCAGGGGGGCGAGAGCTCCGTTGGAACGATCGCAGGCCAGCACATATTGCGCGAGATCGTTCGAGCCGATCGAGAAGAACGACGCCTTGAAGCTCGAGATCGCCAGGGCCGCCGCCGGAACCTCGACCATGATTCCGAGATCCGGGAGCATCGCGGCAATGCCGTCGGCCTGCAAGCGCTGCACGGTGTCGGCGAACAGCTTCCGTCCGGCCTCGAGCTCGTCCGCCGACGTCACCATCGGGAACATGACCTTGAGATTGCGACGGACCGCGGCGCGCGCCAGCGCGCGGAGCTGGACGGCAAAAATCTCGGGCCGGGCGAGGCAAAGCCGCAAGCCGCGCACGCCGAGGAACGGATTGGCTTCGCCGTCGAATGTAAAGCCGGGCACCGGCTTGTCGCCGCCGGCATCGAACGTGCGGATCGTGACCGGCCGCGCTCCGGCCCAGCGCAACACCGCATCATAGGCCTGGAATTGGGTCTCCTCATCCGGCAGGTCACTCCGCCCGGCGAGCAGGAATTCGGTCCGCATCAGCCCGATGCCGTCGGCATATTGCGCATCCGCATGCTCGAGGTCGTCGACCCGCTGGATATTGATCAGGAGCTTGATGTGCTCGCCGCGCCACGAGGCGGTCGGCCGCCGCAGGATCGCGCGCGCGGATGCCCGGCTCTTGCGATGGCTCTCGCGCCGCTTCTCGAAGATCCGCACCTGCTCGGCGCTGGGATCGAGCTCCAGCGTCGCACCTTCGCCGTCGAGCAGCGCCGTGGCGCCAGCATTGGGAATAGCACCGAGTTGCACGACCATCGGGATGCCGCGCGCCCGCGCCAGCATCGCGACGTGGCTGGTCGGACTGCCGTGCAGCAGCGCCAGGCCGCCGCCGCCGGACCAGTCGATCTCCAGGAAGCGCGACGGTGGCAGGTCGTCGGCGCAGACGACGCCTCCGCTCGGGATCTTCAGCGGCTCGCCCTCGTCGCCGCGCAGGATGTGGACCACGCGGTCGCGCAGGTCCGCAAGGTCCGACGAGCGCGCCTGCAGATACTCATCCGCCGCCGAATTGTACTCCGCGATCTGCTCGTCGAGAGTCGAACGCCATGCGACGTCGGCCGGACGCCCCTCGCCGATCGACGCGAAGATCGCCTCGATCAGATCCTCATCCTCCAGCAACGCGACCTGGAATTCGAGGATTTGCGCGGCTTCGCCGCCGGCGCTGGCGGCAAGATCGGCGATCTGTCCGCTGGCAAGATCGATCGCCTTGCGCAAGGCGAGCGCCTCCTCGACCAGCGTGCCGGCCACCCGCTCGCCGCCGGCGCCCGCATCGACGCGGACCAGCGGACCATGGGCAAAGCCGATCGAGGCGGTCCTGCCGCGGTAAGCCGATCCTGCAGCGCCGCCCTGCATGCTAGCCTGCTCCATCCGGAAAATCGCTGGCGACCAGATCGACGAGGGCCGCGACGGCGGCCTCGGCGTCGCTACCGGAAGCCTTGATCTCGATCGTGCTGCCGTGCGCGGCGCGCATCGCCATGATCTTGGCCACGCTCTTGGCGTTGATCCACTCGGGCGCACCCGCGACCCGCACCGAGATCTGCGCCTCGAACTTCTTGGCGAGCTTGGTCAGCTTGACCGCCGGGCGCGCGTGCATGCCCACCGCATGCACCAACCGCACATTGCCGGAGAAGATCTGTCCGTCCGCTTTATCAAGCATACTCATCATCCATCATCGCTTCGCCGACATTTCAGTCGGCAGAGAGTTCTTCGGCCACGGCCTTGACCTGGGCCAGCGAGCTGCCGCCCGCCGCTTCGGTCGCCGCCATCACGGCGCCTTCGACGATCGGTGCGTTGCAGACGACAACGAGATCGCGCCGCGCCGGCTCCAGCATCTCGACCGCCATTTCGCTGTTGGTCTCGGCGCCGCCGAGATCGACCAGCACCGCAACCCCCTTCGGAGACCATGCGTCATTGATGGCGTTGATGATCAGCGGCACGCTGGTGCCCAATCCGCCGTCGGGATTGCCGCCGCAGAACGCCACCTTGACCTCGCTGCCGACCATCTGGCGCACCATGTCGGCGGTTCCCTTGGCGATGTCGCTGGAATGCGAGACGATCACGATCCCCACGGTGTCGGTCATGGGCGTGCCTCCAGGCCGGCGCACACCGCCTGCACCAGCACGCAGCTCGACCGCGCGCCGGGATCGACATGGCCGACACTGCGCGCGCCGAGGAACGACGCGCGTCCCTTGGTGGCCTGCATCGGCGCCGTCCGTTCGACCGCCTCGCTCGCGGTGCTGCGCACCCGCGCGATCAGATCCGGCTGGCCGGCCGCCGTCTTCAACGTCTCAAGCACAGGAACGAGCACATCCAGCATCGTCTTCTCGCCGACCTGCGAGCGGCCGCGCGCGCTCACAGCGTTCACGGCGCTGCCGAACACGTCGGCGAGATCCTCGGGCAGATGCTTGTCGTGCGACAGCGCCTCGCCCGCTGCGAGAAAGAAGCTGCCATAGAGCGGCCCCGAGGCGCCGCCGACCGTCATCACCAGGGTCTTGCCGATCATCTTCAGCGCTTCGTCGAGCGGCTGCGCCGAGATCGCATCGAGCTTGCCGAGCACGGCTTCGCAACCGCGCTTCATGTTGGTCCCGTGGTCGCCATCGCCGATCGCCTGATCCAGGCTGGTCAGCTCCGGCGCGCTGGCGATGACCTGCTCTGCGGCCGCCTTGACCAACGACTTCAATGTCTCTGATGGCACCGACATCTCCTCGATCCTCTCGCCCCTCTAATGAACCGCCGCGGCAATGCGCTGCCCGGCGCGGTCGAAACACAACGGACGCACCAGATGCAAGTCGACCTCCTGGCCGGCCTGCAGTGGCTGATGCGGATCCGCCAGCGTCACCAGCGTCTCGCCCTTATAATCCACATGAATATGATTCTGCTCGCCGAGGTGCTCGACCCGATGCACGCGGCCGACCATCTGCCCGCCATTGCGCGCGGCGAGCTGAAGATGCTCGGTGCGAATGCCGACCGTCTCGGTTCCAGCCGGCATCGCGACATCGGCGAGCAGGCGAGCCGGCAGGAAGTTGATCTGCGGCGTGCCGAGCCGCGAAGCGACATAGCTGCTGGACGGACTCTCGTAGATCTCCCGGGGCGTGCCGAGCTGAAGCAACTGGCCGTCCCTGATCACGCCGATGCGCGAGGCCATCGTCATCGCCTCGACCTGATCGTGGGTGACGTAGAGGATGGTCGCGCCGAGCTCGATCTGGATCCGCTTGAGTTCGAGCCGCAGCTCGGCGCGGAGCTTCGCATCCAGCGACGACAACGGCTCGTCCATCAGATAGATCGACGGATCGCGGACCAGGGCCCGGCCGATCGCCACGCGCTGCATCTCGCCACCGGACAGCCGCGTGGCGCGGTTGTTCAGCTTGCTTGCGATATGCAACAGCTCCGCGGTCTGCTCGACGCGCCTGCGGATGATCGGCTCCGCCACCCGCCGCGCCGGAGAGCGCAGCGGAAACGCCAGATTGTCGTAGACCGTGAGATGCGGATACAGCGAGTATTGCTGGAACACGAAGGCGATGTCCCGCGAGCCGGGCGGATCCTGCGTCACGTCGCGCCCGTCGATCATGACGGAGCCCGTATCGGGGCTCTCCAGTCCGGTGATCAGCCGCAGCGTCGTGGTCTTGCCGGCACCGCTCGGTCCGAGCAGGACCAGGAACTCGCCGTCGTTCACCGTCAGCGAGAGGTCGCGGACAGCTTCGATCGCGCCGAAGCGCTTGTTGACGTTGCGCAGGGTGACGTCAGCCATGGCGCACACCCTCCGCGCTCGCGGTCCGGATCGCACGGCCGCTGCCGATGTCGAACAGCGCCAGCCGCTCGGCGTTGAATTCGAGACCTATGGCTTCGCCGATCTGCACCGACGCGCTTGAAGGCAGCCGCGCCGCGACCCGGCCATAGGCCGTGTCGACGGTGACGATCTGGGTGGTGCCGAGATATTCCGCGCCGAACACCTCGCCGCGAACGGCGCCCGCGTCAGCGAAGCGGATATGCTCCGGACGGACGCCGAGCGCCAGCGGCGCGCTGGCGCGGTCCTCGCGAATTTCTGGCACCGCAAGCCTGGTGTCGTGGAAGCTGACCGCGCGATCGCCGGATCGCAAGCCCCCCTCGAAGCGCAGTAAGTTCATCGGCGGCGAGCCAATGAAGTCGGCGACGAACATGCTCGCGGGCCGGTCATAGACCTCCTGCGGCGTGCCGATCTGCTCGACACGGCCCTTGTTCATGACCGCGATCTGGTCAGCCATCGACATCGCCTCGAGCTGGTCGTGGGTGACATAGACTGTGGTCGCCTTGATGCGATCGTGCAGGTCGCGCAGCTCGCCGCACATCAGATGGCGAAACTCGGCGTCGAGCGCACCCAGCGGCTCGTCCATCAGGAACGCCTTCGGACGCCGTACCATAGCGCGCCCGAGCGCGACGCGCTGCCGGTCGCCGCCCGAGAGTTTCGAGGTCTTGCTCGACAGCAGGTGCTCGATCCGCAACATCCGCGCGGTCTCCTGCACCCGCTCGCGGATCTCGCGCCGGCCCATGCCCTGGCACTTCAGGGGGAAGCCGATGTTCTCCCCGACATTCATGTGCGGGTAGAGCGCGAACAGCTGGAACACGAAGGCGATATCGCGCGCGGCGGCACGGTGGAACGTGACGTCCTCGCCATCGAGCAGGATCTTGCCTTCGGTCGGCAGCTCGAGGCCGGCGATCATGCGCAAGGTGGTGGTCTTGCCGCAGCCGGAGGGCCCGAGCATCGCGAAGAACGTACCGTCGTCGATCGTGAAGGTCGAGCCTTCCACTGCGGTGAACTGATCGAACGACTTGCGCAGGTTTTCGATGCGGATCTGTGCCATGGGGCTATTCCGGAAAATGACTGACGATGACGAAGCCGATCGTGCCGGCAAGGATCGTCACGAACGAGTAACTGTAGAGATCGATCGACCAGGGCTGCACCAGCATGACGATGCCGCCTCCGATCAGGGTCATCGCGACGGCCTCCCACGGCCCGCGGCGAAACCAGCGCGCGACGCCGGCCCGAGTTACGCCATTCTTGGCAACCACAGACCCGCTCATTTGCGCACCGCTCCGAAGGTGATGCCGCGCAGCAGATGCTTGCGCAACAGCACGGTGAACATGACGATCGGGACGACGAACAGCGTGGTCGCGGCGGCAACCGCCGGCCAATCCTGTCCACCCTCGCCGATGATGAAGGGGATGAAAGGCGGCATGGTCTGCGCCTCGCCGCTGGTCAGCAGCACCGCGAAGGCATACTCGTTCCAGGAGAAGATCAGGCAGAAGATCGCGGTCGCCGCAATTCCGGTGACGGCCTGCGGCAACACCACCTTGCGCAGCGCCTGCAGCCGCGTATAGCCGTCGACCAGCGCCGCCTCCTCGTACTCGCGCGGGATCTCGTCGATGAAGCCCTTGAGCAGCCAGACCGCGAGCGAGACGTTCACGGCGGTGTAGAGCAGGATCATGCCGAGCCGCGTGTCGGTCAGGTTGAGCTGCCGGTACATCAGATAGATCGGGATCGCCACCGCGACCGGCGGCATCATGCGCGTCGAGAGGATGAAGAACAGCAGATCGTCCGCCAGCGGAATGCGGAAGCGCGAGAATGCGTAAGCCGCGAGCGTGCCGAGGAAGACCGCGAGGAAGGTCGAGCCGAAGCCGATGATCAGCGAGTTGACGAAGCGCGGCACGACCTTGGACGGCCCGGCGATCACCATGTCCCGCTTGCGCACCAGCTTGTCGTACCAGGTCTCCGGCGGCGGCAGCTTGGCGATGAAGTCCGGCGTCTGCCGCGTCCGCACCGTGAACAGGTTCACATAGCCTTCGAGGGTCGGCTCGAAGATCACCTTGGGCGGATAGGCAATGGCGTCGCTCTGCGACTTGAACGCGGTAGCGACGATCCACAGCAGCGGCAGGATCGTGATCACGGCGTACAGGATGACGAAGCCGCCGGCGAACGCCTTGGTGCGCGGCGAGGCCTCGACGATCGAATGCGCAGTGGATTTGGTGGCGGCAGCGGTCATCGTTGCTTCACCTTGTTGAGCGTCTTGACGTAGATGTTGGCGGCACCGAACACGGTCACGAACAGGATGATGGCGAGCGCCGAGGAATAGCCGGTGCGCCACTTCTCGAACGCAGCGCGTTTCAGCGAAATCGACACCAGCTCGGTGGTCGAGCCCGGCCCGCCCGAGGTCAGCAAATTGACCATGTCGAACATCTTGAAGTTCTCGATCGCGCGGAACAGCACCGCGAGCATCAGGAACGGCACCGTCATCGGCAGCGTGATCGACCAGAACTGCCGCCAGGGCGAGGCGCGATCGACTTCCGCGGCCTCATAGATGTAGTCGGGGATCGAGCGCAGCCCGGCGAGGCAGATCAGCATCACGTAGGGCGCCCACATCCAGGTATCGACCAGCACGATGGTCCACGGCGCAAGCGACACCTGCCCGGTCATGCTGAATGAGCTCGGCGGCACACCGGTGAACAGGCTGATCAGGTAGTTGAACGGTCCGATCTGCGGCTGCAGCAGCAGCGTCCAGAAATTGCCGACCACCGCCGGCGACAGCATCATCGGCAGCAGGATGATCGTGGTCCAGAAGCTGTGGCCGCGAAACTGACGGTTGATCAAAAGCGCGAGGCCGAAGCCGACGACCACCTGCAACGCCACCGACGAGATCACGAACTGCGCCGTTGTCTGCAGCCGGAACCAGACGTCCTCGTCGGTGAGGATGTCCCTGAAATTGTCGAGGCCAACGAACCGCAGCGGCAGATAGGACATGCTGAGGTTGAGGTTGGTGAAGGACAGCCGGATCATCCAGATCAGCGGAAAGATGTTGATCGCGAGCAGCAGCGCGATCGTCGGCGCGACGAACAGCCACGCGATGGCCCGGTCCGACAGGCCGTGGACGCGCCGCCCGGCGCGGGATTTAACAGGCTTGCTCACGCCTGGGATCGTAGCATGATCGGGTTGGAGGATCGTCGTCATCGTGTCCATCAGCTGGGCTGGGCCGGTTCGGATTCCCCGAGGCGGCCCTCGGGGAATCCAGTTCAGATGAAGTGTGGGCGGACGCTATTGCGAGGCGACTTCCTTGCCCTGCTCCTTGAACACCTTGGTCCAGTCCTTGACCAAGAGATCGAGCGCCTGCTGTGACGTGCCCTTGTCGGCCACGACGTAGTCATGCACTCGCTTCTGCATGTCGAGCAGCAGCTGCGCGTAGGACGGCTCAGCCCAGAAGTCCTTCACGATACCCATCGACTCCAGGAATTGCGGCGCGAACGCCGCGCTCTTCGGGAAGTCGGGCGCGTCGACCACCGCCTTGAGCGCCGAGTAACCGCCGATCTGCCACCACTTCTGCTGCACGGCGGGCTGCGCGAACCACTTGATGTAGGCGAGCGCGTCGTCCTTGTGGTCGGAGGTCGCCACCACCGAGATGCCTTGCCCGCCGAGCTGCGTGAAGTGCCCCTTCGGACCGGCCGGGTTGACGAAGAAGCCGATCTTGTCGCCGCCGACATTCGGATCCTTGTAGAGGCCGGGGAAGAACGCGAACCAGTTCATCTGCATCGCGACCTGGCCGGACTTGAAGGCGTCAAGTCCTTCCTGCATGTAGGCGTTGGTCATGCCCGGCGCCGTGCAGCACTTGTAGAGTTCCTTGTAGAACTCGAGCCCCTTGGCGGCGTCGGCGGAATTGACGATGCCCTGCATCTGGTACGCCTTCTTCGGATTGTCGTAGGCGAAGCCGTAATTGTAGAGCACGTTGGTCACGCCCATCGTGATGCCTTCCGAGCCGCGCTCGGTGAAGATGTAGGCGCCATAGACCTTCTTGCCGTCGATCTCGCGGCCCTGGAAGAACTCGCCGATCTGCTTCAGCTCGTCATAGGTCTTCGGCGGCGCCAGATCGCGGCCGTACTTGGCCTTGAACGCAGATTGAATCTCGGGCCGCGAGAACCAGTCCTTGCGGTAGGTCCAGCCCACCGCATCGGCCATGGCCGGCAGCGCCCAGTAGTTCGGCGTGTTCTTCGGCCACTGCGAATAGCCGACCACGGTCGCCGGGACGAAATCGTCCATCGAGATCTTCTCTTTGTCGAAGAAGTCGTTGAGCTTGACGTACCACTTGTTCTCAGCGGCGCCGCCGATCCATTGGCTGTCGCCGATGATCAGGTCGCAGAGCTTGCCGTGCGAGTTGAGCTCGTTGAGGAAGCGATCGGCATAGCTCGTCCAAGGGACGAACTCGTATTTCATCTCGATGCCGGATTGCTTGGTGAAGTCCTTGCCCAGTTCGACCAGTGCGTTGGCCGGATCCCATGCCGCCCAGCACAGCGTGAGCTGTTTGCCTTGTGCTGCGGCTTGCCCGCCGCCGGGACCGCCAAGTGCTGCGGCCGCAACGACCGCGGACGCCACCGTACTGCGTAACCATCCCAATCTTCGCATATCCATTTCCTCCCTATCGTTGAAGCACCTAACTCGCCCGGCGCATCCATGCCGGATTGACGCCGAGACTTCGAAAACCGAGTTGATGAGCGATGATGGAGAGCGAGACTGAACGCGTCCGGACATCGGAGTCCGGATGGCGGGGCTCCTCCCACGCATCAGCTCGATGCGCGATGTTTATCGTTTTTGTAATACTAAACGTATTACTAAATTCAGGAACCCGTCAAGCGGGTTTCTTGCGAACCTCAAGAGAAGCTGTCCGCGCTATCCAGCGCGAGATAATCGCTGCAGTGCACCAACGCTGATAGTGGAAAGCACCCAGCGCTCGGCTCTGCCCGATGTTTAGTGGATCATTTTACTGAACGTTCAGCGCAATGGCGAACGCTCTGCCTACGTCGCCTTGCGCCATCTGAAACGAGCGTTGGCCAACGCCCCGCCCGTTTCGCATCACCTCGTCAAAGCAAGGCGAACGCGATCGAACACAGCCAATCGCGAAGCCTGATCAACAAATGTGTATTGCTTTGCGTGGCGCCGCCACGCATGGGCTGCAAGCGCAAAGCTCTCCGGCGAAGCGAAAGCGCGCGCGAGCGACGGCGGAACGGACCAACGCCTCGCGAACTGCCTCACTGGTTCAGGATCGGCGGAATGTCCTTGGCTGCCTTCGGTCCCGGCAGCGAGCTCAGATAGGCGTGGATGTCGGCGGCATCCTTGTCCGACAGCACGTCGGCGGAGAACGACGGCATGTCGTTCGGCGCCTCGCGCAGGAAGGCGATGAAGGACTCCACCGGCAGCGCGATCTGCGCCAGCGCAGGCGTCAGGTAATTGAAACGGCCGCCCTGCCCGGCGCGGCCGTGGCATTCGAAGCAGCCGTCGGCAAGATAAAGCCGCTTGCCGTTGACGGCATCACCGGCCGGCGCGTCCTCGGCGCGCGATGCAACGACGTCGCCAGTAGCGAAAGCCCCCGCGATCGCGGCGACGGCGGCGAGACGCTTTACAGATCCATTCATCATCGCCATCTCCACTTCACCGCTGATCCATCACGACGTCGAGCAGCGCCGGCTGGCCGCTCTTGACCATGGCGATGGCGCGCTTCAGCGCCGGCGCCAGCGCATTCGGATCGCGGATTGGTCCCTCGCCATAGACGCCGAACCCCTTGGCGACGGTCGCATAGTCGACGAAGGGATCCTTGATCGTGGTGCCGATATCGGCGTTGGTGATGCCGCGGCCGTGGCGGGCGGCCATCGCTTGCAGATACATGTATTCCTGATGGTAGGCGCGGTTGTTGTGCACGATGTAGAGCATCGGGATCTGATGGTGCGCGGCCGTCCAGAGCGTCGACGGCACGAACATGAAGTCGCCGTCGCCGCCGATCGCAACCGTCAATCGTCCGTGCCGCTTGTTGGCGAGCGCAGCCCCGAGCGAAGCCGGCAAAGTGTACCCGACACCGCCGCCGCCGGAACCGCCGTTCCATTGATAGGGCTTGGTGAAATTCCACAAGCGATGCGGCCATGACAGGCCGATCGAGGTGCCGACCAGCGACCAGTCCTCATCCTTGATCTGGCTGTAGAGCTCGGCGCACAGCCGCGCCGTGGTGATCGGGCTCGCGTCCCAGCCGATCGTTGCGTCAAGCTTCGCCTGCTCGACGGTGGCGAGCTTGGTGGCCGCGAGCTTCTTGCCGCGCGCGTCGAACGCCGTCTTGCGTCCCTCGTCGATCCGGCGTTTGACCTGCTCGGTCAGGGCCGGCAAGCTCGCTTCTGCATCACCTGATATGTCGAGATCGACCTCCTGATAGCGGCCGAGGTCCTGGTAGTTGGCCTTCATGTACAGGCCGCGGGTGCCGAGCGTAACGATCCTGGCGGTCTTCTTGTAGCGCGGCTCAGAGGTCCGCACGATGCGATCGTGGAAATCGCTGAGCGAGCCCCAGATGTCGTTGACCTCCAGCGCCAGGATCAGATCGGCCTGCGACAGGATGGAGCGGCGGAACGACTGGTTCAGCGGGTGGCGCGAAGGAAAATTCATCCGCCCGAAATTATCGATCACGGCGCATTGCAGGGTTTCCGCAAGCTCCACCAGGCGCGGCATGCCGGCGGGCGTGCGCGCCATCCGGTCGCACAGGATCACCGGATTGTCCGCCGCGACCAGCATTTTGGCGAGCTCGGCCAGCGCCGCGTCGTCGCCCTGCGGCGGCAGCGCCGGGGTGAATTTCGGGATGCGGAGGCGGTCGCGATTCTCGATCGGGTTTTCCTGCAGCTCCTGGTCAAGCGACAGCATCACCGGCGCCATCGGCGGCGTGGTTGATATCTTGTAGGCGCGCAGCGCCGATTCCGCGAAATGCTGCAGCGAGGCCGGCTGGTCGTCCCACTTGACGAAGTCGCGGGTCAGCGCCGCGGGGTCGATTGCCGAATGCGGCCATTCGGCGCCCGGTGCGCGCTTGTCGGCTTCCATGATGTTGCCGCCCATCACGATGACCGGGACGCGGTCGCACCAGGCGTTGTACATCGCCATCGATGCATGCTGCAGACCGACCACGCCATGGCAGATCATGGCAAGCGGCTTGCCCTCGATCTTGGCGTAGCCCTGGCCCATATGCACCGCGATCTCTTCATGCGGACAGGTGATGATCTCGGGCTTCTTGTTGCCGCCATGATTGATGATGGCCTCATGCAGTCCGCGGAAGCTCGAGGCGCAGTTCATCGCGAGGTAATCGATGTCGAGCGTCTTGAGCACGTCGACCATGAAGTCGCCGCCGCTCGAGGTCTGATTGACCGGATCGGCCCGCGGCGGCATTGCGTCCGCCGCCGCGAGCCTCGGCCCGGGAGGCGCAGCCTTGAGCGCTTCCTTGGGACGCTGTTCGGCAATGCCTGACATTGCGGTGTTGGCGGCGGCGGGGGCAGCCAGTGCCGCCGCACCGGCGACGGTTGCACCTTTGAGGAAATTTCGGCGGCCGGGGTCGAGCGCGCCCGTGCGGCGCTTTTCGCTGCGTTTCGACATGGTGTCCTCTCCGGGAACTTAGACCAGATGCCTACGAGCTCATTGCTTGTTGGCATGAGTGTCGTCCCGAAGCTCGGCAGCCGTCAATACACAGACGCGTAAGCGTGCAACTTTTGGCTGAGGTGCTCCGCGAAATCGGCATGGGAAGAGGAAGACGCGCCTCTGCCGAGAGCGCGATGAGATTGAGTTGAATCGTCATCGCGCTTTAGCTTGTTGTTTGAGCATGATCTTTTCGGAAAATCGCTTCGCACTTTTCCGGATCATGCTCTAGCGCGCCAGCGCTGCGATCAACTCGACTTCGATCGATGCGTTGCGCGGAAGCTGCGCGACGCCAACGCTCGTCCTGGTGTGCAGTCCCCGTTCCGGACCGAACAGCTCCATGATGAGCTTCGACGCGCCGTCGGCGACTGCCGTCTGACCGCTGAAATCCGCGGCGCTGTGCACGAACACCGTGAGCTTCAGGATCTGCGTGACATGATCGAGCGACCCGAGATGCGCCTTGATCGCGGCCAATCCGCGGATCAGCGCCAACCGTGCACCCCACTTGGCTTCCTCCAGTGTGACATCACGGCCAACCTGGCCGACGACATGCACCTTGTCGCCGTCGCGCGGAAGCTGACCGCTGACATAGATCGTGTCGCCATGGACCACCACCGGCGCGTAGGCGCCGCCGGCCGCCGCCGACATCGGCAGCTCGATGTTGAGTTCATTCAGACGTTGCTCAAGATTCACGATTGCATGCCAGCGAACTGGCCCTCCTGTCCGGACCGTGGCGGCTCCTGAGCGAAGCGGAGCTCCGTCTGCTGCCGGGCGCTTCTGTTAACCCGGTTCTGCAGGACGCGGTACCTGCGAACATGCTCTCGGAGCAATTCTGCCTGTATCAGCGCTTCGTGAGGCGCTTCAGATACGCGCAGAACATGCCGGCCATGTGTGTGCCGCCAGACGGGATTTGGCTGCCATATTTTGGCCATAGCCCGTTTCTTAAAAGCCCGTGCGGGCCATGTCCCCGCCTCTGTTTTGCGTCGCCTGACCGATGCGGTCGCTTCGCAACCAAATCGCAGATCATCGCTGCGTCCCTCTCACAATCAGGATGGCCTGCCAACAACAAGAGGACTTTGTAATGCGTAAAACTCTCGCGGCTGTCGCCGTGCTTTTGGCCTTCGCTTCATCTGCTGCTGAAGCTCGCGGCCGTCATCACCATTATCGACACCATGCACATTCCGGCCGCCCGGCCGCGTGGTGCGGGTGGTTCATGCGTACGCAGGTCGGCAGCGATCCGGGTCCGCAATACAATCTGGCGCGATCCTGGGCGCGATACGGCAGCAATGCAGGCGGCCCCTCGGTCGGCGCGATCGTCGTCTGGCGTCACCATGTCGGCAAGATCGTGGGTCACGAGAATGGCCAGTGGATAGTCCAGAGCGGTAACGACGGGCATGCCGTGCGCACGCGGCCGCGCTCACTGGCCGGCGCCATCGCGTTCCGAAACGCCTACGCCTCGTTCTAAGGGAACCTCGAGGCGATATACGAACCATTCATCATCGCGGCTTACGCTGCCGCGGGGTTTCGCCCTGAAGCCCTCAGACGGGCGCCGTCACCTGCGTTGACCTGGTGGCGGCGCCTTTTTCAGGAATGCATTGGTTTGGCTCGGAAACCGAGGAAAGTTGCGGCGGCCTCTCAGACTGCCTCTTATTGGTCGGCCGCTTACATGAGTTTCTGCAATGGCGCGGCCGTTTTCGCTGTGACCGGCGGCGTGCTCGGGTTTCTGCTTGTCGCCAAGCACTACACGTGAACGACGGCCGGATCGACGGTGGGCGCTTCAGCGCTTTCCAAGACTCCTGAGATACGCGCAGAACATGTCGGCCATCGCGTCCGCGTAGCTCTCGATCTCGGCCTGACTTCGCGGGCCTTCCGAAAAATTCTTGCCGACCGTGCTCATCGTCGCCGTGATCAGATCGCCGGCCATCGCACGCACGGCGTCCGACGTCTTCGGCAGTGCCTCACGCATGAAGACTTCGACGATACTCTCGCCGGATGCCCGCACCTCGCGGGCTTCGGGCGCGTCGCGATAGAGCGGCGCGGCGTCGTTGAGTGCGACGCGCACCGCGGCCTCCTCGCATTCGGAGCGGATGAAGGCGTGCACCAGCGAACGCAACCGCTCCAATGGCGGCCGCGAGCGGTCTGCGAGAATGTTGCGCAGCAGGCTGGAGTTCTGCCGCCACTCATCGCTCTGCAGCCGGAACAGGATCGACGCCTTGTTCGGAAAATACTGGTACAGCGAGCCGACGCTGACGCCGGCCCGCTCGGCCACCCGCGCCGTAGTGAAACGCTGCGCGCCCTCCTTGGTCAGAACCTGAACAGCGGCATCGAGAATCGCCGCGACGAGCTCGGCGGAGCGGGCCTGTTGCGGCTGTTTTCGCGAGGAAATTGAAGAGCTTCGCCGTTCGGTCATGAACGCCCTGGGGAATGCGATTAGCGAATGCGAATAATTATTCGTATTTCTGGCGGGGCGCAAGGATGCGCCGCTTTTTTGACCGGAGACCCACATGACCACCCTCAATTCACCTGAGCTCGCGGGCCTGCTCGACCGCCTGTTCGAGCAAGCCTCCGCCGCGAGGGAAGAAACCCGGCGCGCGGTGGCCGACCTTTCCGACGAGGAACGGGCGGGCCTGATGCGCAGCAGGACCGACTACCGCGCGCTCTACAGCCGCTTCAACAACGTGCCGCTCGCGGTCTCGCGCGAGACCGGCGCGCTGCTCTACATGCTGGCGCGCGGCGCACGGGCGCGGAACATCGTCGAGTTCGGCACCTCGTTCGGCATCTCGACGCTGCATCTCGCCGCGGCGCTGCGCGACAATGGCGGCGGCCGGCTGATCACATCCGAGTTCGAGCCGTCCAAGGTGGCGCGGGCCCGGGACAATCTCGCCGCCGGCGGCCTTGACGACCTGGTCGAGATCCGTGAGGGCGACGCGCTGACGACGCTGCGCACCGATCTGCCCGATGCGATCGACCTTGTGCTGCTCGACGGCGCCAAGGCGCTCTACCCCGAGATCCTCGATCTCGTGGAGCGCCGCCTGAAGCCGGGCGCCTTCGTCGTCGCCGACAATGCCGATTACAGCCCCGACTATCTGGCACGGGTGCGTTCGCCGGCGAACGGCTACATGTCGACGCCGTTCGGCGAAGACGTCGAGCTGTCAATGCGGCTGGGCTGAGGCTGAAATGCAAGAAGCGCGCGATCAGGCCGTCTTGATCTTGCCGACGATGGCGGACAATCGCGCGCGCTTGGCGGGATCGGCGACCTGTGCGACCGTTTGCTCAAGGTCGCTCAGCACGCCATTCACCTTCCATCTGGCTGGACCTTCGGCAATAACGGCGTCCGCGAGTTCATCGGCCTTGTCGGGCTGGCCGAGATCGAAGGCCGCCGCGAGCAGCGTCGGACGCAGCCATTCGTCAGCGATCTGCATTCGCCTCGCCCGCTCGCAGGCGGCGATCACCAGCCGCAGGACCGATTGCGCGCGCTCCTCGTCGCCTGCGCTTCCCCGCGTGCGATAGAGACGAGGTAGATTGCTGGAGCAATAATAGGTGTTGAGGTCGAGCTCCATGCCCTGCTGATAACAGTCGATCGCTTTCTCGAGCTCCTGGTTGCGTTCGGGAGAGCCGGCTGGTGCGGCTCTGGCGAGGCGCTTGTGGCGGCCACCCATCAGGCCGAGCCGCTCCGGCGTCGGGCCCGCGAAATCAATCAATGTCTGGATCTCGGCAATGGCCTGGATGTCGTCGCCGGCCTGGGCCGCGGCAAATGCGCGATTCTCCTGCACTTCAGGCTCGTTGGAGAAGCGCTCCGGAAGCTTGCCGATGAAATCCAGCACGATGTTCCAGTCGGCGGCATCATTGACGCAGTCCCGCAGCATCAGCAACAAGGCGAGCGCCTTTGCATAAGTGGCGGGCGGGCTTCCCTCGGTCGCGATCAGCGCTTGGGCCCGTGCCATGCGCTGATCCGTGGGCGTCGCGCGCACCGCGCGTATCTTGGTCTGAAACGCGGCCTGTTCGGCGAGCTGGCCCCGCATCACGGTCGCCTTGCGTGGATCGACCTTGTCGGGATAGCCCGGGATCGACTGATTCATCGGCGAAATCCCCACAGCAAGCGCCTTGATCGGCTCCTTGATCGCGGCTTGCATCGCGGCAGCGGTTGCCTCGGTGATCTCGCCCTCGGGGAGCGGATAGCGGACCGTTCGCATCTGGACGACATCGAACAATTGCTTGGACCAGTCGGCTGCAAGCAGCACGCACCCGGTCTTTTGTGATGCGTGGCGGATACCGACCTCGTAATAGACGTTGCCGTTCGGAATCGTCATGTCGGCCAGCACGAGATCGGCGAAGTAGATCCGTTCCAGCATTTCACTGACGATCAATGCGCTGGTGTCCTGGTCGGCACGCACCGGCTGATAACCGAGCGCCTTAATGGCCGGTACGTAGGCGCGATCCCACAATGCGTTAAAATCGATCTCAGCCGGACCAAACTTGGGGTCGGCCTGGGTCGGTTTGCGACCGTAAGGCATGATCATGAAACAAGACGGCATCTTGCAAATCCTTCAGTCCCATAATTTTCTCGTATCCAGCCAGTAAACCCATGTCGTCTTGCGCCCCGCCTCATCCATCAGGTGCTTGGCACCGCCGGGGCCATCGCCGCCTTCACCGTTCCACAGGCAGACAAACGCGAGCTTCTTGTCGCCAAACCGGGCGGCCCGCTCCAGCATCCATTGATTGTCGCGCTCATAGGCGTTTTCGCCGGCTGGCAGCGGCCCCAGTTCGTCGGGCATGACATGGAGCGTGGCCTTCGATTTCGCCGCGAAATAGCGCGCGCGCCAATTGCCGCCGGCGAAATCGACCGAGCCGGCAAGGAAGGTCGGTTCATCGAATGGAATATAGATTTCAAGCCGCATGCCCTGCGCGAGGGCGGCTTCTGCAAACAACAGGTCGCCGCCGCAGGCGCCGCCGCAAATGGCGAGATCACCTTTGGTGACACCGATCTTCGCAAGTGCGTCGGCAATCGCAGCAGCCGCAGCGGGCTCCTTGTCCGATGGAAAGCGTGGCGTTTTTCGATCTGGCGCATCGATCATGTGACCGCTGAAGAGAACCACCGTGTTCGGTGATTTGGCGTCTTGTTCCGTGGCCATCGCGACACCTCGACTCATGATTGGATCATTGTGTCCAGGTGACGAACTTAACTGAAGGCGAATTCCTTGTCGAAGCCGAGGTCCGCGTGTTGTGACGCCGCTCCGCGCGGCATCACGTGAGATCGAAGGCCGCCGGGAAATGTTCCGGCTTGACCTGATCCTTCGCAGCGAGCTGTCCGATCCCGGCGAGTTCGTCCATGTTCTTGGGGTCGTCCATCGCGGCAACCTTCACAAGCGCGTCCGGCGTCCGATCGATGCGGAGCTTCTCCTTCAGCCAAGCCGTTTCGAGCAGCACGTTGTAGCGCGCATAGGTCGCGAGTTGCGGCCCGTTCTGGCTATCCGCGATCATATCCGTCACCGCGCGATCGATCGGCCACGGCGTCAGGCAATTGGTCAGCCATTGCAGCATGCCGTGATTGTGCCGGCTGCAATCGTCCATGAGCGACTGCAGCGAGCGCACACCCTGCTCCGCCGCCGGCATGCGGACGATCTGGTCGGTCGCATAGGTCGCCTTGAATACGCCGGTACCCGCCGAGATCAGCAGCAGCTTGTCCTTGCCGCTATGCCAGCGAAAGCCGTGGCCATGGAGTGCCGCGAGCATCAGGAGTTGCAGCGCCGGATCGTTGAACGGGCTGACGCCGCCGTCGACGAAGGCGCCGCTGACCGTGTGACCGTCGCGCGCCGAGATCGTGATCTCCTCCGGTTTGAAATAGGTTGGCGCAGCGGTGCTGGCGCGCACCACCTGGGTCAGCCGCAACGCACAGTCCTGCTTGGCAAAGGTCGCGTCCGGATGATTGTGCAACGGCCAGGGACTGCCGGTATCGAGCCGCTTGGTCATGATCATCAGGCCGGTGCGGATGCGATCGCCGCCGAGCACGGTATCGGCGCCGAGCTGCGCATCGAGCGCGTGCTGCAAGGCGTCGGAATCGAATTTCGGCGCCAGCAACCCCCGCCGCCAGAATGACTCCTGAAAGATGTCCGTACCGATCCCGCGATAGAGCTTCTTCAAGGCATCCACGGTCATGCCGCAGGCAAGCCCGGCTGCGATGATCGATCCAGTCGAGGTGCCCCCGATCAGGTCGAAATAGTCGCAAAGCAGCAGGTTGTTGTTCTTGTGCCGCTCGCGCAACTGCGTCTCAATCGCGGCCAGATATTCGAGCGTCAGAATGCCGCGAATGCCGCCGCCGTCGAGCGCCAATATCCGCTTCGGTCCGGCGTCACGATCAAGATGCTGCTGCTTGGTCTTCGGCATGACTGCTCCCCGACTATGACTTTTGCTGATCTCGATACCGACCGATCACGGCCGAAGGGCTCAATTGGTCGCGGATCCCGGCGCGAACGGCGCCGGACCATGAAATGAAGCGACGCGTTCAAATCGACACATCGGCCGAGTTTCGAAAAATTTTAGTCAGTCTATCCCGGAGCACGGCAAGCGTCGCGCGCCGGTTCCCTAGGTATCTTGCACATGGCACACCCTAAGGTATAGTGAGATACATCACGGGCAGGCGGTTTTTCTTTTTCGCGCCCGACGATCGCAGATTTCAGAGACGAGCTATCATTCAGTCCGCGGCGGGACGTACAGCCGCGGCATTCGGCCGACGAGACACGGCCAGCCGTCGCATAAAGTTCATGCAGATCGGATTTGCTATGCCAAATGATTTCTCGGTCTTTATCAGCCATCGTGCCGAAGACAGATTTCTCGCGCGTCTGTTGAAGGCGCGGCTCGAATATCTCAGCAGCCTGGACGGTCAACGTTCGGTGGAGTGCTTCGTCTGCGAGGAAATTCCCGGCGGCACGGAATGGCGGCAATGGATGATCGACAACACGGCCAAGGCCGACTGCCTGATCTTCATTCACACCAATGCCGAGCACAATTGGACGTGGTGCGCGTCCGAGATCGCCCAGTTCGACGGCTACAAGCGCGCGCTGAAGCTGATGTCAAAGGTGCTGTGGTTCTCGGTCGATAGCTCGCCGTCGTTTCCGATGCTGGCGGAGAACGAGTTTTACGGGATCGGCGAGGACGAGGTCCGGCGGTTTCTCGAAGATCTGTTCGTGCGGCCGACCTTCGGTGCCATGCCGCTGCGGCCGAAACTGAACGCCAATCACGCCCGCGACTTCAACGAGGCGGTGAAGGACTTGCACGCGCAGTTCATGCAGATCACCCGCCCGGAAGAGCTGTTTCGTCTGCGACTTCGCATCGTGTTCAGCGATGAGTTGTCGTTCCGGCAGAAGGCCGATGCGCTGAAGGCATTGCCGCCCTCAGACCGCGCGCGCGGATTCCTGACGGATGCGAAGCTGGAAGCGGATCCCGCCACCACCACGCTGCTGTCGGGCCCTGATGCCGCGACGCTGGACTGGGAAGACCTGCTCAGTGCCCAGAATCGGTATGACAGCGGCGCCTGGCTCGACGAGTTGACGAGCTACGTCGCGAACTCGTTCGCCGACGTGGATATCGCCTGCCGGCGAAACCGTGAGCAGGTGCTCAGTCCGATATTCCGCGATTTGAAGCTGTATCAGCCGGTCATTGCCCGGCTCGAATATCTCGACAGCACGCCGTTCTCGGTCGTCGTCATCTTCGTGCCGATGCCGCCATTCAGCGAGGATCCAAGGCTGATGGTCGCGCAGAACATGCCGAAGGACATCGTCTTCCTGTCGATCCTGCTGCGACTGGCGCGGCGCTTCCGATGGTCGTTTCTGGAACCGTTGTACAACGCAGTCGAGAACCTCGACGAGGACTTCACCGCCAAGCGTTGGGACGATCTGCTGCAGCGCTACCACGAATGCCTGGAAAACCTCGATTCGATCCTGCGACAGGGCAACATGCGCGAACTCGAGACCGTCGGCGACATCAAGTCGACGATCAACATCTCCGACGATGCTCTCCTGAAGGAGATGTTCAAGGATTGGGGGACGTTTCAGACCCGGCTTGCGCAGGCGATCGAGAAGAAGTCGCCGGGCGATGTGCGGCAAACGCTGGAACCCTGGCTCAAGCGCAACAAGGACTTCATGAAGCAACTGCTCGTCGAAACCCAGCGCAAGGTGGACAAGCTGCGGCCGCTGGAGGCCCATTAGAGCATCGGTTCTGATTGAATCAGAACCGAAGCTCTTGATTTTTGTTTTGACGCGTTTTCTTCACGCGAACCGGTGTCCACTTCGCTCGAAAACGCTCTAGAAATCGTCGGCCGCAGGTCCGGCGCGACCGACCCTTGCGCTCAGATCATCGAGGCGACGCGTTCGAGGCCGATCAGGCGCGCCAGCGAACGGACCTCGTTCTTCTGATCCTCGCGGAGCTGGAACAACAGCGGCATCGCTGCGGACTTCAGCTGCTGGACTTCCTCGGAGTCGGGATCGATCGGCATGCTGCCCGCGGCGGGGTTGCCCGTGCGCTTGGCGTGGATCTTGCGCGCGACGGCGCGCAACGCGGTCTCGACCGCCGGCCAGTAGTATTCCTGCGACGATGACAGCTTCAGCCGGTCCTTCATGCCGGCGATCTGCGCGTCGCTAAGCAGCGCGTAGGTCTTCTGCGGCGCGGGCTTGGCGGCGGCCTTCGGCGGCGGCGCGGGGGCAGCCGGCGCAGATGCGGGCTCGGCGATCTTCGGCTGGGCCGCAACGACGGGGTCGGTGATCGTCGGCAGGCCGAGATCGGCAGGCTCGGCGGAGGCATAGGCCTGACGCACGGTATCGGGCGCGCCCGGGATCGCGGCTTGCGCCCTTAGCAGGAGCGGCGACGGACTGGCGGGAGGCTCGGCCGGCTGCGGCGCCTCGAAGGCGGCAGTAGCAAGCGTCGTGACCGCGAGCTTGTCCTGCTTGCCGGCGCGATTGGCGACCGGACCAATGTCGGCCTGCGCCGCCGGCAGGCTGTCACGGCCCAAAATGGCTGTTATCGCGGCGCCGGCGAGGAGGAGGCACGTCAGCGCGGCGAGGGTGATGGCTCTGGTCAAAAACTACTCCATTCCCGGCCGGTGTTGCCGCAAACTGCGCGAGAAATGCGGCGTTACCGTGCCGTGACAGCGCCAAATAGGTGAAATCGTCCCGAAACGGCCCGAAAATCAGGCCGCAGCGTCAAGCTCATAGGCTTCCTGGATGTCGGCCACGATCTCATGCGCCGTCCAGAGGGCACCGGGCTGGACCGAGTGCAGGCTGACGGTCCAGTTGGTGCGGCGGGTGCGCGGCGTGCTGACGATATCGAATTCGACCTGACGGCACAGCGGATGCCGCTGCAGGGCGTAGAACACGCGGTTCCGGAGATCGTCGAGCGATGCCGGGGTCTTGGCGAGCGCCTCAAAAGCCATGTCGCATTCCCACTACTGCCGGGCGGCCAGCCGCGGCGGCGGACCATCCCGTGGCGCATAGTTGGAACTGGCATGGTTAATGCCGCGTTAAGCGGACAGGCGCGACTTGATGGGTCAGGCGAGCCGCACCCGCGCGCTCGCCGCCTCGTACTCGGCGATCGTCTGGGCCAGCAGATCATCGACCGCGAGCACCCCGGTCACCCCCGAGGTGGAATGACCGCCGCTCCAGATGTCGCGCCAGCGCTTCGGCCGGCTTTCGCGGGCGCCGATGTCGATATCCTTGCCGATGTCGATCGCGCCGCGCGCCGGCAGATTGTCGGGGTCGAGACCGGCGGCCTCGATCGAGGGCCGCAGCATGTTGGTCTGCAGGCCCGTGAACGCCGTCGTGAGCAGGATGTCGTCGGCGGTCGCCTCGACTAGCATCTGCTTGTATCTCGCGTCCGCCATGCTCTCGCGCGTCGCGATGAACTTGGTGCCCATGTAGGCGAGATCGCAGCCGAGCGCCTCCGCGGCGCGCAGCGCGTGGCCGTCGCTGATGCCGCCGGCCAACACGATCGGGCCGTCGAAGAATGCGCGCACCGCGCGGACGAACACGAACGGATTGAGCCAGCCGGTTTGCCCGCCGGCGCCCGCGGTGAGCAGCACGAGCCCGTCGGCGCCGGCTGCTGCCGCGCGCTCGGCATGACGGATCGAGGCGACGTCGGCGAAAACAAGCGCGCCGGCATCGTGCAACGGCGCGAGCACCGGCGCCGGCGAACCGACCGAGGTGATCACGAGTTCGGGCTTGTGCCGCAGCAGCACTGCGAGATCCTGCGCCAGCCGCGTGTTGGAGCGATGCACGATCAGGTTCGGACAGATCGGCGCGGTCGCGCTGCCGCTTGCATCGGCGTGTGCCTGCAAGCGGCGTTCGATGTCGCCGAGCCACGCATCGAGCTGTTCCGTCTCACGGCAATTCACCGTCGGAAACGAACCGATCACGCCGTTGCGGCAGGCGGCTACCACCAGCTCGACGCCCGACACCAGAAACATCGGCGCGGCAATCAGCGGCAACCGGAGGCGATCGCGAAAACGCGCGAGAGGATCAGCGGACAAGTTGTTTCTTCCCTGCATCATTGTGTTAGCGTTGCGCCAACATTGGCACGAGAGAGGCCAAAGACAAAGGCGGGAGGAACAACGACATGAGCAATCCGCTCTATGCATTTCCGGCGGTGTGCGAGCAGACCCTGCGCGCGCTGGCGCGCTATCCGTCGCGCACGGCCTTCGCATGGCCGGGCGGCTCGCTCAGCTATCAGGGCGCGACCGATTTGATCGGACGGATGCAGAGCGTGTTCACGCGGCTCGGCTTTGCGCCGGGCACCCGTGTCGCGATGCTCACCGCCAACCGCGCCGACAGCTGGTGCGCCGGCGTCGCCGCGCAATTGTCGCGGCTTGCGATCACCTGGCTGCATCCGCTCGGCTCGCTCGACGACCAGCTGTTCCAGATCGAGGACTCCGAGGCCGAGATGCTGATCATCGACGGCATCACGTTTCGCGATCGCGGCGGCGAGCTCGCGGCGAAGGCGGCGGGCCTGAAGACCGTGTTCACGCTCGGCCCGGCGGATTACGGCGCCGACCTGTTGCAGGTGGTCGAGGATGCCGGCAGCGCGACCGCGAAGAACTTCGCCCGCGAGGACGACATCTCGACGTTAAACTACACCGGCGGCACGACCGGTAAATCCAAGGGCGCGCTGCGCTATCACCGCGAATATGGCGGCTTCGCCGCCGCCATCCTCGCCGACTTCGAGATTCCGGAGACGCCGCGCTATCTCACGGTGGCGCCGATCAGCCATGTCGCGGGTACAAAAGTGCTGCCGACGCTGATGCGCGGCGGCACCGTGCACATGCTGAAGGGGTTCGATCCGGAAGCCGTGTTCACGACCATCGCGCGCGAGAAAATCAACTTCACGCTGTTCGTACCGACCATGATCTACGTGATGCTGGATCATCCCGCGCTTCCCAAGACCGACCTCTCCTCGCTCGAGCTGTTGCTCTACGGCGCATCCGCGATGTCGCCAAGCCGGCTGGTCGAGGGCATCGAGCGGATCGGCCCGGTGTTCTCTCAGCTTTATGGCCAGACCGAATGCTATCCGGTCTCAGTGCTGCGCAAGGCGGACCATGACCCGAAGACGCCGGAGCTGTTCCTGTCCTGCGGCTTCCCGATCACCGCCTGCCAGGTGAAGATCCTCGATCAGGACGACCAGGAGGTCGCGACCGGCGAGGCCGGCGAGATCTGCGTGCGCGCCACGCATGTGATGGCCGAATATTGGAAGCGGCCCGACATCACGGCGGAGACGCTGAAGAGCGGCTGGCTGCACACCGGCGACATCGCGCGCAAGGACGAGCGCGGCTACATGTTCATCCTCGACCGCAAGAAGGACATGATCGTCTCCGGCGGCTTCAACATCTTCCCCCGCGAGGTCGAGGATGTGCTGTCGCAGCACGCCGATGTGGCGATGGTCGCGGTGGTCGGCGTGCCCGACGACAAATGGGGCGAGGCCGTCACCGCTGTCGTGGTGGCGCGCGAGGGCGCGACGCCCGACGCCGACGAGCTGATTGGCCTCGTGAAGGCGAAGAAGGGCTCGGCGCACGCGCCGAAGCAGATCCAGTTCGTCAAGGAGCTGCCGATGACCGGCGTCGGCAAGGTCGACAAGAAGGTGCTGAAAGCACGCTTCTGGTCCGGCCGCGACCGCATGGTGGGGTGACAGAACTCAACCGGTCAACCTGACGGCGGCAGATTTTCGACATCATTCCTTGTGCTGGTCCAGACGCGCAAGGAAATCGCGAACCAGCGTGGCGATCTCGTCGGTCGCTTCGTCGAGGGCGAAATGTCCGGCGTCCAGGATGTGCACCTCGGCTTTCGGTACATCCCCGGCATAGGCGGTTGCACCGGCGACAATGAAGGACGGGTCGTATCTGCCCCAGAGGACAAGGGTTCGCGGCTGCGTCTCGCGAAGCCATTTCTGCCAGAGCGGATAGGAGGCAACGTTAGTCCGGTAATCCAGGAATAGCGTGGCCTGGATGTCGGCCTGGCCCGGGCGGGCCAGAAACGCGGATTCGTCACCCCACATATCCGGATCGTAGCGATCGGGATGCGGGCTCGTCCCGACATGACGCAAACGCGTCGCCTCGGCGGAGGTGAAGTTGGCCTTGAGCTTGTCGAGCTCGCCTGCCGGATCCGCCCAGAATTTCCTGCGCGCTTCCCAAACCGGGCCCAAACCCTGTTCGTGGGCGACCGCATTCTGGATGATGATGGCGCTGATACGTTCGGGATGGGCAAGCGCCAGACGGAAACCGACGGGCCCGCCATAGTCCTGCATGAACAGCACATAGTGACCAAGACCGAGCTTTGTCGCGAACTCGCTCGTCACGCGCGCGAGATTGTCGAAGGTGTATTCAAAATTGGACGGCGCAGGCGCACTGCTGTTGCCGAATCCGGGATAATCAGGGGCGATGATATGATATTTATCCGCCAGCAGAGGCAGCAGCGGCTCCCACATCCGCGATGAGGAAGGAAAGCCGTGCAGCAACAGCACGACCGGTGCGTCGGCCGGCCCAGCTTCGCGGTAGAAGATGTTGAGGCCGTGAACGTCCACCGTGTGATACGAAATCGATCGCCGGCTCGATTGCAGGTCGCTTGCCGCAACCTGCATGGCCATGCCGGCGAGAACGGCAAAGACCGCCAGTCGGATGAATACCTTCATAACGCAGCTCCCACGTGGTGCTCGTCGTTCCTCGACGTGATGTAAGCAACACCGGTGACGCGCTTATCCTCCCGCGCGGCCATCGCGCGCAGATCACATTTCCGACATTGTCAGCCGCGCGGCAGCGGTTCGCGGCAGTGTGTCGAGGCGCCGCGCAAGCGCGGCTTTCAGTGTGACGGGGAGAGATTGGAAGGCGTGGCGAGACTGTCGGCGCTGGCGGCAGTGTGCGGACCAGCACCCTGTCCCAGCAGTTGATCGAGCCGCTCGCGCAGCTGATCCTGGTGGTAGGGCTTGGCCAGCCGCGGCAGGTCGACTTGGGTGCCGTCGGGCAGTTCGGCATAGCCGGTGGCGAGCAGGACGACGAGATGCGGGCGCAACTCGCGCGAGGCCGCGGCGAGTTCGAGGCCGGTCATGCCGGGCATCACGTGATCGGTCATCATCAGGTCGATCTCCTGGTCGCTCCTGAGGATATCGAGCGCGTGCGGTCCGGAACTGGCGCCGATCACGCGATGGCCGAGGTCCTCCAGCATCTCCATGGTCGACATCGCAATCAGCGGATCGTCGTCGACCAGCAGGATCACCGCCGAGCGCTTGACCTTCTGCACCGCAGGCGCCGGGCTCTCGGCCGCCGGCACGGCAGTCGCGACCGGCAGTACCAGCACAGCCGTGGTGCCCTTGCCGACCGCGCTCGACAGCTGCAGCGCGCCGCCGAGCTGCACCGCGAGCCCATGCACCATCGATAGGCCCAGCCCGGTCCCCTTGCCCACCGGCTTTGACGAGAAGAACGGTTCGATCGCTCGCTTCAGCACGTCCGGCGACATGCCGCTGCCGCTGTCGACCACCGACAGTTTCAGGTAGTTGCCCGGCTGCAGCGCGGGATCGTTTTTGGCCTGCCAGGCCGCGAGGCCGATCTCGATCACACCGCCATCGGGCATCGCATCGCGCGCATTGATCGCAAGGTTGAGCACCGCAAGTTCGAGCTGGTTAATATCGACGCAGGCCGCCGGCAGTCCGTCCGGGATGTCGAGCCGCAGCGTGACGCGCGGCCCGAGTGAGCGTTCGAGCAATTCGCTCATGTCGTGCACCAGCGCGCCGAGATCGACCGGCACCGCGCGCAGATCCTGCTGCCGTGCGAAGGCCAATAGCCGCTGCGTCAGCGAGGCACCGCGCTCGGCGCCCTGCAACGCGCCATCGACCAGCCGGCGCAGGCGCGGGTCCTCCGGCATCCGCTTGCGCAGCAGATCGAGATTGCCCATCACAGCCATCAGCAGATTGTTGAAGTCGTGCGCGACGCCGCCGGTGAGCTGGCCGATCGCCTCCATCTTCTGCGCATGGCGGAGCTGTTCCTGCGCCCGCTCGCGCGCGGCGACCTCCTTCATCAGGTCGGCGGTGCGCTGCTCGACCCGCTGCTCCAGCGTCGCGGTGAGCTCGGCGAGCGCGGTGCGTTCCGCGGCGAGCTGCGCCAGCAACGCCTCGCGCTCGATCTCCGCGGTCTTGCGCGCGGTGATGTCGGAGCAGACCCCGACCAGCGATCGGATGCTGCCGTCGGGCCGGCGCACCGCGCGGGCGCGCACGTCGAGCCAGTGCTGGGTGCCGTCGGGCCAGATGATGCGATACTCGATCCGGTAATCCGCACCGGTGCGCAGCGTTTGCTCGACGGTTTCGCTGCGGCGGGCGCGGTCATCGGGATGCACCGCCTCGAGCAGATCCTGATAGGTGAAGGGACCGCGAGGCTTGCGCCCGAAGAATGTCTTGCAGGTCGGCGACGGCTCGAGCTCGAAATCCGGCAGATGAAGTTCGAGCGCGCCGAGATGGCCGGCATCGAGCGCGGTCTGCAACAGGTCTTCGCTCTCGGTCAGGTCTTCCAGGATCTGGCGGGTCTGGTACTGGCGGCGGCGGCCGCGCACCGCCGCGGCGACCAGGCTCACCAGCGTGGTCGGATGGAACGGCCGCTCGATGAAGGTGACATTGCCGAGCGCGCGGCCGAGCCGTGCCGCTTCGGGATTGCGCTCGGGCCCGCCCTTCTCGCTCATCAGCACGATGGGAAAATCCGACCATGACGGCTGCTCGTTCAGCCAGCGCGTCAGGTCGGCAAGGTCGGCGGTCCTGATCGCCTCATCGGCAATGATGGCAAGGCCGGCCCCGCTTGCGACCTGGCGCTCGAACTCGGCGAGGTCGCCGCAGATGTTGGCGTAGTAGCCGGCTTCCTTGATCAGGTGGGCGGTCTTGACGGCGTCCCGCTCGCTCGCGGCGAGGATGACCGCGCGT
Source organism: Bradyrhizobium sp. USDA 3240 (assembly GCF_054063295.1). Lineage (NCBI taxonomy): Bacteria > Pseudomonadati > Pseudomonadota > Alphaproteobacteria > Hyphomicrobiales > Nitrobacteraceae > Bradyrhizobium > Bradyrhizobium sp. USDA 3240. The sequence continues at coordinate 5,530,324 of NZ_JBSSGD010000002.1, read as the reverse complement.
TCCGAGGACGGGCCGGGCTTCACCGCGTGGCTCCGGGCCACCGCACAGCACCGATACCAGCCGCCCGCAACGCACAGGGCCGCCGGACGGCCTTGGCCAGGAAACCGGCGGCTAGATCGATGCGCGTCATGACACCCCCTAACGAGACCAAAACTCGTTGGTGCCGCCAACCGTTCCGGACGCGCGGGGGTATTTTTGCGCAAGGGCGGCCGCCGCGGGCTGCCCTTCCATCGTGGTGGGTGAAACGGGTCCGGCGCTAGCGCCGCTCGATCACCAGGCTCTGGACGGCCCTGCCGAAATAGCCGCGCTGGTCGGCGAGCCGCGACATCGCAAGCCCCGCACCGTCAGGCCCGATCCAGGTTTCGCTGTCGAGCAGGACCCAGTCGCCGACCGGCTCACGCGCCAGGCTCACGGTGAGGTCGGCATTGATGAAGGTCCACTGGTTGAAATCGAGCGCCGGCGAAACGCCGTTGGAAAAATCCGAGGCGACCACCGCACGCATCGCCTGCGAGACGGCGGAGCCCTCGATCAGCGGCTGCTTGATGCGGAACCAGATCGCGCCCGGGCCCAGCACGCCGAAGCGGCCGCGCGCGGCCCGCATCGAGATGTTCTTCGTGAACGGACTGTTCGCAAGATTGCCCGGCTCGACCGTGCTTTCGTTGGGCCCCGGCAGATCGACCGGAAGGGCTGCGATATCGGGCGGCAGCTCGGCTGTCTGCTGCTTGATCTTCAGCACGGTGGCCGAGACGACGAGGACGCCGTCGGCGAGCAGCCTGACGCCGCAGAGCTGGATCTTGCGGCCATCGCGCAGGATCTCGCTCGAGACCGTCAGCGGCGCCACCGGCACCGGACGCATCAAGTCGATGGTGACCCGCGCGATCCGCATCGGCACCGGCGCGGGGATCGCTTCGGCAGCCCACACCACCAGCGCGGCCGGCGCGGAACCGTGCTGCATCCGCGGGTCCCACGGACCCGCGGCATCGGGACTGGTGACGACGCGGTCGCCATCAACGCGAAAGATCGGCTCCATCAGAGCATGATCCGGAAAAGTGTGGAGCGGTTTTCCGAAAAGATCATGCTCAAACAGAAAGCTAAAGCGCGGTGATCCATCTTGGTCACCGTGCTTTAGGCAAGCGCCGGATCGACCGCTTCGTCATACTCTTTCTTGAACCGGCCAATCAGCTCGGCCGCGGGCACCACCTTGGAGATGCTGCCGACGCCCTGGCCGGAGCCCCAGATCTCCTTCCAGGCCTTCGGCTTGGCGCGCTCGCCGGAGGAGTCGGTGCCAAAGCTCATCTTCGAGGGATCGGAGGTCGGCAGGTTTTCCGGATCCATGCCGGCCGCGACGATCGACGGCTTCAGGTAGTTGCCGTGCACACCGGTGAACAAATTGGAGTAGACTATGTCCTCGGCGGACGAATTGGTGATCATGCTCTTGTAGCCCTCGACCGCGTTTGCCTCTTTGGTCGCGATGAAGGCGGAGCCGATATAGGCGAAGTCGGCGCCGATGATGCGCGCGGCGCGAATGGCGCGGCCGTTGGCGATGGTGCCCGACAATGCGATCGGCCCGTCGAACCACTGCCGCGTCTCCGACACGAACGGGAACGGCGACAGCGTGCCGGCATGACCGCCGGCGCCGGCCGCGACCAGGATCAGGCCATCGGCGCCCTTCTCGATCGCCTTGTGTGCGAACTTCTGGTTGATCACGTCGTGGAACACGATGCCGCCCCAGCCGTGGACGGCCTGGTTGAGCTCCTCGCGCGCGCCGAGCGAGGAGATGATCATCGGCACCTTGTGCTTCTCGCAAAGCGCCATGTCGTGATCGAGCCGGTTGTTCGACTTGTGCACGATCTGGTTCACCGCGAACGGCGCCGACGGCCGCTCCGGATGCGCCTTGTCGTAGGCGGCAAGCTCTTCCTTGATCCGGTACAGCCATTCGTCGAGCAGTTCCGGCGGCCGCGCGTTCAGCGACGGAAACGAGCCGACCACGCCGGCCTTGCACTGGGCGATGACGAGGTCGGGCACCGAGATGATGAACAGCGGCGCCCCGATCACGGGAAGAGACAGGCGGCCCTTGAACAGAGCAGGCATGGACATAGGCGGCGGATCCTCAAGTTGGTTGGTCTCGAATGCTGAGCGTCATACCAACAAGGCAATCTTTCCACTGTCAAGGATTGCGTTTTGGCGCTGCAAAAGGATGACAAAACCTCATCCAGATGTCCGTGTTTTCGGGCGCATCTGGCATCCCAGACGCGGTTTCGATCGCCTCTATTGGCAGACTGCCCGTGTCACGAAATTTTCCGTCTTGCAGTCGTTCGGGCCGCGCTTGTGGCCGGGCAGATAGACCAGCGGCGAGCATTTCTCCGAGGCGTCGGTGTCGAGGCCCTTGCCCTCCTTGAACCCCTTGCTCTGACACAATCGATCGGCGCCGATCTTGCAGTCCGGCGCACCGTTGGAGGCCACCACGCAGGCGGCGCGTCCAGTCACCACCGTTGAGGGGCGCGCGATGTTGGATAGATCGTTCATGGTCTCGCTGGGGCTCTTCAATGACGGCAGCGCCGACTTCGATTTCTCAAACAGCTTTCCGATTTCGTTGATCAGTCCGGGATTTTCTCGCTCGACGGGCACGGGCGGTAGTTCGATCGGTTGCGGCTGAACTTCAACAGGCTGCGACTGCTGCGCCGGCGACTGCACGCCGAGCGCGGGCGGCGCAGTCTGCGCCCACGCGCTATCCATTGCCGGCAGCGCCATCGACAGCGCAAGGCCCGTCATCGCAACGCGCGCCCTGGCGGGATTGAGTCTCGCGAGATTCACCGGTCGTCGATTCCATCAGCCAACACAACGACCGTAGTCCGAAGCCGTCCGCGAGCAAAGACGCGAACGGCTAGAACTTTGGTCAGATCAGCTTGAATGCGACAACAAAGCCCAGCACCAGCACGATCGCGCCGATCGCGACCCACAGGCCAAGCCGCTTCTCGAGTTCGGCGCGGATGATATCGCCATAGCGGTTGAGCAGCACCGCGACGAAGAAGAAGCGGCCGCCGCGTGCGACGATCGAGCACAGGATGAACAGCCAGATGTTGTAGCCGGCAAAGCCCGACGTGATCGTCACGAGCTTGTAGGGGATCGGCGTCAGCCCCTTCACGAGGATGATCACGGCACCCCACTCGGCATAGGAAGCGCGGAACGCGTCGACCTTGTCGGAGAGGCCATAGAGATGGATCAGCCATTGTCCGAGCGAGTCGTAGAGCAGCGCGCCGATCGCGTAGCCGAGCACGCCGCCGGCGACCGACGCGACGGTGCAGACGGCCGCGAACCACCAGGCCCGCTTCGGCCGCGCCAGCGACATCGGCAACAGCATGATGTCAGGAGGGATCGGGAAGAAGGAGCTCTCGGCGAAAGCGACGGCCGCGAGAATCCAGAGTGCGTAGGGCTTGTCGGCCGCCGCGACGCACCAGTCGTAAATCCGTTTCAACATGGGCGCGATGAACCATCATGGAGCGGATTTGTCCATGCCGGGAATGAATCGAATTTGGTTGATTTACGACTGCCGTTTGCGCAGCCGGTTCTCCAGCGCGACAATTCGACGCCGAACCACCGGAACGGGCGCGGTCTTGGGCAGGGCCTTGGAGACCTTGACCGGCGACTTCGGGAGCTTCTCGGCGATCCCGAGCAGCCGCTCGCGCCGCGCCATCTCGCGCCAGACATCCTCGGGCTTCACGCCTACCGACGCCCAGAGAACGGTGAGATTGTAGAGCAGGTCCGCGCTCTCGCGGACGACGGCGTCCGGCTTGCCGGTGACGGCGTCGATCACGACCTCGACCGCTTCCTCGGCGAGCTTCTTGGCCATCTTGGCCGGCCCACGATGGAACAGCCGTGCCGTGCGCGACGTAGCCGGATCAAGATCCTTGGCCGCGATCACCGCCTGGTAAAGCCGCTCGATCGAATCACTCATCCTACGAGCCTAATCGAAACGCGTCGCCAGCGTGTTAACGGGCCAGCCGACAACGAAAAATCCACCGGCCTCGCAGCCGGTGGATTCGATCTTTTGTGACAGTTCTGAGAACCGACGCCGGCGTCAATACGGCGTATAGGGCAGTGCCGAGCGGCGCCCGTAATAGCCGTGATAACCATAATACGGTCCGCCGCCGTAATAGGCCGGGCCACCACCATAATAGGCTGGGCCGCCGTAGCCCGGGCCGCCATCGTAGTAGCCATAGGAGTCGTAATAGTCGCGACGGTTCTGGGCTGCGGCGATTGCCAGGCCCGTGCCGACGATCCCGGCGAACGCAGCCGCGGCAGCCGCGCCACCGCCGCCATAGTAGCGACGGCGCGCGCTGATGTCGGTCGCGCCGCTCGTGCCGTGCGACGTGGTCACGGCCGCCGCCTTGCCCGCCGGCGCAGAGCCTGCGAACGCCATCGTCGGCTCAACGGCCGTCAACGCCACCGCGGCAACCGTTGCCAATGTGGCTGCGCGGCCAATGGACGAAAAAACACCTTTTCGCGCAAACATTGCAGTCATCCTTTGTGGAAGCCGGCCCGACGGGCCCTGGTTAGCTAACCACTGCCTCTAGATTAGGTTCCCCAAACCGAATGCAAGCTGAACAACCTGAGGTGAAATCGAGGCAGTCATCGGCCGTTCACCTTCCCTGGGGCAGAATGCATGCAAACAACGCTTGAAATTGATGCTTGAATTGCACCCTGCCCTGGCGCATTCGATGTCATGAAGCAGGCGCAGCCGGCGCGGCACTTTGTCTCGCCTCCCGGATGTCATGATGCAGGTAAGTCGGACCACCGTTCTCCGCTGGATACTGGCCGGCATGATCGGCCTTTCGGGCGGCGTGTGGCCGGCCGTCACACCGCTGCGCGCCGGCGACGCGCCGCAGCCGATCACCATCCAGTTCACGCTCGACCGTCCGCTTGATGCCGCCGCGGCCCCATTCGTGATGGCGTCGGCCGGCGGCCTGTTCAGCACCGAGGGCCTTGCGGTCGGCACCAACGTCGCCACCAGCTCGGCGGACGCCATCGCGCGCGTCGCCGACGGCGCGAGCGATTTCGCCCTCGTCGACATCAACGCGCTGATCCGCTTTCGCGACAAGCCTGGTGCGGCGCCCGTCAAGGCGGTGTTCGTGCTGTTCAACCAGGCGCCCTATGCGATCATCGCCCGCAAAAGCCGGGGCATCAAGGCGCTGACCGACATTCAAGGCAAGAACCTCGGCGTCGCCGAGGGCGACCTCTCGATCCGGCTGTGGCCCGCGGTCGCCAGGCAGAACGGCATCAAGCTTGCGAGCGTGAAGCAGAACACGATCAGCGCCGCGGTGCGCGAGCCGATGCTCTCCGCAGGCCAGATCGATGCCGTCACCGGCTTCTCCTATCTCTCGGCGATCAATCTGCGCGATCGCGGCGTGCCCGCCGACGATCTCGCGGTGCTGCGCTTCGCCGACTATGGCTGCGAAGCCTATGGCTTTGCCGTGATCGTCAGCCCGCGCCTTGCGGCGGCTAAGCCGGACGCGGTGAAAGGCTTCGTGCGCGCGGTGATCGGCGGCACCAACCTCGCGGTCAAGGACCCGGCCCGTGCCGCCGGCGAGGTGGTGAGCCGGATGGATGGCGGCTCGCGCGATCTCGAGCTTGAGCGGCTGGGCGCCATCATCCGCGACAACATCCTGACCGGCGAGGTGAAGCGCAACGGCCTCGGCGGCATCGAGGCGGAGCGCTTCGAGCGGTCGGTCGACCAGCTCGCGGAAGACTTCAAATTCCAGAAGCGGCCGCACGCCGCCGACATCTTCGACGACCAATTCCTGCCGCCGATCGACGGCCGGCTGGTGAATTGACCGCACGCGAATGCACTACCGACGAGGCGGCACCGAATGTTCAACGTCGTCCTGGCGAAAGCCAGGACCCATTACCCCAGCCGTTTGTTGTGGCGCGACGCTGGGGCCGCTATCCCACTCACAATCAAATTCACAACCAAATTCGGTAGCTATGGGTCCTGGCTTCCGCCAGGACGACGGCGTAGGGAGCCGCTCGCCGCAATCTCCGTCGGCCTGAGCATGACGCGCTGTCACCGCTGGCCCTCGCTGGCGAACCCTGATTAAATTGCATCCCGCCTGACCGGGCGCCCACCGCTGACGAGTCCCGCCGGCATGTCCATGCTTCGCCTCTACACCCGCGTCCTCGAACTGCTCGGCAAGGAGGCGCGGCTCGGCTGGATCCTCGCCGCCGCCAACATGCTGCTCGCCACTGCGCAATTCGCCGAGCCGGTGCTGTTCGGCAAGATCGTCGACGTGCTGTCGGGCCGGCCGGTCACCGGGCTGTTCGCGACCTCCTCGGCGTGGCCGCTGCTCGCGGCCTGGGCGGCGTTCGGCCTGTTCACGATCGGCTGCAGCGCGGTCGTAGCACTACAGGCCGACCGTCTCGCGCACCGCCAGCGCCAGGCAGTGCTGACGGATTATTTCGAGCACATCCTGCAGCTGCCGCTGACCTTCCACTCCGGCACCCATTCCGGGCGGCTGATGAAGGTGATGCTGAACGGCACCGACGCGCTGTGGCGGCTCTGGCTCGGCTTCTTCCGCGAACACTTCGCCGCGATCATGTCGCTGATCGTGCTGCTGCCGCTCGCGCTCTACATCAACTGGCGGCTGGCGATCCTGCTGTTCGCGCTCTGTGTCGTGTTCACCGTGCTGACCACGCTGGTGGTGCGCAAGACCTACGGCATGCAGAGCGAGGTTGAGGCCTATTACAGCGATCTTTCGGCGCGCGCCTCCGACGCGCTCGGCAATGTCGCGCTGGTGCAGAGCTTCGTGCGGATCGATTCCGAGGTGCAGGGCCTGCGCTACGTCGCCGACAAGCTGCTCGCGGTGCAGATGCCGGTGCTGTCATGGTGGGCGCTGGTCACCGTGATCACACGCGCCTCGACCACGATCACGGTGCTCGCGATCTTCACGGTCGGCATCGCGCTCCACAATGAGGGCCTCACCACGGTCGGCGAGATCGTGATGTTCGTCTCCTTCGCCACCATGCTGATCCAGAAGCTCGAGCAGGTGGTAAGCTTCATCAACAACGTGTTCATGGAAGCACCTCGCCTGCAGGAATTCTTCGACGTACTCGATGCGGTGCCGGCGGTGCGCGACCGGCCCGGCGCGGTCGATCCCGGCCGGCTGTCGGGGCTGGTCGAATTCAACGACGTCTCGTTCTCCTATGACGGCAAGCGGCCGGCGATCGAGGATCTCAGCTTCACCGCGTTGCCCGGCCAGACCATCGCGCTGGTCGGCTCGACGGGCGCCGGCAAGTCCACCGCGATCGCGCTGCTGCATCGCGCGTTCGATCCGCAATCCGGCATCATCAAGATCGACGGTATGGACATACGCGCGCTGAAGCTGACGGCGCTGCGGCGGAACATCGGCGTCGTGTTCCAGGAAGCGCTGCTGTTCAACCGCTCGCTCGCCGACAATCTGCGCGTCGGCAAGCCCGATGCGACCGACGAGGAGCTGCGTATCGCCGCGGCGCGCGCTCAGGCGCTGGATTTCATCGAGCGCAGCGAAAAGAAGTTCGACACCCATGCCGGTGAGCGCGGCCGCATGCTGTCCGGCGGCGAACGTCAGCGATTATCAATTGCGCGTGCGCTGCTCAAGGATCCGCCGATCCTGATCCTCGACGAGGCGACCAGCGCGCTCGACGCCGTCACCGAGGCCAAGGTGAATGCTGCTCTCGACGAAGTGATGAAGGGCCGCACCACCTTCGCGATCGCGCACCGTCTCTCGACCATCCGCTACGCCACGCGCATCCTGTTGTTCGACCAGGGACGGGTGATCGAAAGCGGAACTTTCGATGAACTGGTGGCGAAAGGCGGGCGTTTTGCCGAACTGGCGCGGGCCCAGTTCATGGTCCAGGAACAGGCGCGCGCCGGCATCGAGGCACCATAATTCTCCCCTTTCCAATTGAGGCGGCTGCCGAAATTCAGCCGATTTCGTCCACGATATAATTGGCCGGCCTCTGTTCTCTGTTAGCAAGCCGGTATAGGTTTGCATCGCCGCAATGCGGCGCCGGACACGCTTGAAACCCGTACGTCACATCGCAAGACCTCCTTCTCGAAGGCGGGTCTCAAAGGACCGGAACCGTCGTGTATTTTCCTCGCCCGCTGCGCCCCTCGTTGAAATGGATTCTGGCCACAGCGATGCTCGCCATCGCAACGCCGCAGATCGCGCAAGCCGAGGCGCTGCTGGTCGTCGAGGCCGATTCCGGAAAGGTGCTGCAGGCCGACAACGCCACGATGCCGTGGTATCCGGCCTCGCTTAGCAAGTTGATGACCGCCTATGTGACGCTGAAGGCGGTCAAGGATGGCCGGGTGTCGCTCGACACGCTGCTCACGGTGTCGCCGACTGCGTCATCACAGTCGCCCTCGAAGATGGGCCTTCGGCCCGGCACCCAGGTCACCGTCGACAACGCGCTCAAGATGATGCTGGTGAAGTCGGCCAACGACATGGCCGTGGTGCTGGCCGAGGGCATCGGCGGTTCGATCGACGGCTTTGCCGGCGAAATGAACCAGACCGCGCAAAAGCTCGGCATGACGCAAACGAGCTACGTCAACCCGAACGGCCTGCCCGCCGACGGCCAGATCACCTCGGCGCGCGACATGGCGATCCTCGCCCGCGCCATCATCCGCGACCTGCCGGAATACGAGTATTTCGTCCACATCCCGTCGATCCGCTTCGGCCGCCGCGTCACCCAGAACTTCAACAAGCTGATCGGCCGCTATCCCGGTGCCGACGGCTTCAAGACCGGCTTCATCTGCGCCTCCGGCTACAATCTCGTGGCGTCGGCGACGCGCGACGGCAAGCGGCTGATCGCCGTGGTGCTCGGCGCTTCCTCGGGCCGCATGCGCGCGATCCGCGCCGCACAGCTTTTGGATCGCGGCTTTGCCAATAACGGGCTGGCGTGGCTGCGGCCCTCGCTCGGCACCGTCGACAATCTGGTGCCGATCGATACCACCCCGCCGAACCTGCGCGAGGAGATGTGCGGCGCCAAGCACAAGCGGCCCGCCAGCGACGAGGACGGAGAAGACACCGTCGCCAGCGCCGGCGCGAGCACTAACGGCGACAGCGGCGTGAGCTTCTTCGCCTCGGGCCTGCAGGCCGCGATGCCGACCAAACCGGCCGACATGCTGGCGCAGCCGGCGGCGGCGTCCGAACCGGTCGTGGTTTATACGGGACCGACCAAGACCGGGGCTGCGCTGATCGCCGCGGTCGATGCCGACACCGAGAAGCTGCAGCCGGCCAAGCGCGCCAAGGGCAAGCACACCCGTGTCGCCGGCAAGAAGTCCGATGCGGCTGATGACGCCAAGGGTGATGCCAAGAGCGCTTCCAAGTCAGACAACAAGCCGGCGGCCAAGCCGGTGCGTCACGCCAACGCCAAGCCGGATGCCGCAGCTGCGAAGCCCGCCGCGGACAAGCCGGCCGCCGCAAAGCCTGCCGGCAAGCCGGCGGCGGCAAAGCCTGCTGCGAAGCCCAAGGCCGAGAAGCCGAAGGCCGACGCCAAGCCGGCAGGCTAAGCAGAACGCCGGCCCTCTCCGAATTCCCAATGCGTCGATAGCGCGCAGCGGCTTGCCATTGGCCGCGGCATCGCTCAATACTGCCTGAAATAACACGGTCAAGGACCGGAAAATCCGGAAGCAATCCGGGACGTCAGCCAAAATTTTAGAGAGGGAATAGCCATTATGGAGCGCATCTGGCTCAAGCATTATCCGGCCGGCGTGCCCGCCGATATCGACGTCACGCAATATTCGTCGCTGGTCGAATTGCTGGAAGAGAGCTTCAAGAAGTTCGCCGATCGCAAGGCGTTCATCTGCATGGACAAGGCGATCACCTATCGCGAGCTCGACGAGATGTCGACGGCGCTCGGCGCCTACCTGCAGAGCAAGGGCCTGCAGAAGGGCGCACGCGTCGCGCTGATGATGCCGAACGTGCTGCAATATCCCATCGCGACCGCCGCCGTGCTGCGCGCCGGCTATGCCGTGGTCAACGTCAATCCGCTCTATACCCCGCGCGAGCTCGAGCATCAGCTCAAGGATTCCGGCGCGGAAGCGATCATCGTGCTGGAGAACTTCGCCACCACCGTGCAGAAGGTGCTGCCTAACACCGCGGTGAAGCAGGTGATCGTCGGCAGCATGGGCGACCTGCTCGGCTTCAAAGGCGTGATCGTCAACTTGGTGGTGCGCCGGGTGAAGAAGATGGTGCCGGCCTGGTCGATCCCGGGTGCGGTCGGCTTCAACGAGGCGCTGTCGGCCGGCCGCGGCATGAAGCTCAACAAGCCGGTGCTGACGCGCCAGGACGTCGCCTTCCTGCAATACACCGGCGGCACCACGGGCGTTTCCAAGGGCGCCACGCTGATCCACCAGAACGTGCTCGCCAACGTACTGCAGAATGACGCCTGGCTGCAGCCGGCGCTGAAGAAGCCGCCGATCGTCGACCAGATGGTCATCGTCTGCGCGCTGCCGCTCTATCACATCTTCGCCCTGACGGCGTGCTACCTGCTGGGCGTGCGCTCCGGCGGCACCAATCTGTTGATCCCCAATCCGCGCGACATGGCCGGCTTCATCAAGGAGCTGGCGAAATACCAGGTCAGCTTTTTCCCGGCAGTCAACACGCTCTATAATGGCCTGTTGAACACGCCAGGCTTCGACAAGCTGGATTTCTCCAAGCTGAAGATCGCCAATGGCGGCGGCATGGCGACGCAAAAGCCGGTCGCTGAAAAATGGCTGAAAGTCACGGGAATCTCGTTGTCGGAAGGCTATGGTCTGTCAGAAACCTCGCCGACCCTGACGTGCAATCCCGCGACGATCACGGAGTTCTCCGGGACCATCGGCCTTCCGGTCCCCTCGACCTGGCTCTCGATCCGCGACGACGACGGCAATGAACTGCCGCTCGGCGAAGCCGGCGAAATCTGCGCCAAGGGCCCGCAGGTGATGTCGGGGTACTGGAACAGGCCTGACGAGACCGCCAAGGTGATGACGGCGGATGGCTATTTCCGCACCGGCGACATCGGCGTGATGGACGAGAAGGGCTACACCAAGATCGTCGACCGCAAGAAGGACATGATCCTGGTCTCGGGCTTCAACGTCTATCCGAACGAGATCGAGGAAGTGCTGGCGAGCCATCCGGGCGTGCTCGAATGCGCCGTGATCGGCGTCCCCGACGCGAAGTCCGGTGAGGCCGTGAAGGCCTTCGTGGTCAAGAAGGACCCGAGCGTCACCGCCGAGGACATCATCAAGTTCGCCGCCACCCAGCTCACGGCCTACAAGGTGCCGAAACAGATCGAGTTCAGGGCCGACCTGCCGAAAACCAATGTCGGCAAGATCCTGCGCCGCGAGCTGCGCGACGAGAAGAAGGCCGCGGCCTGAAGCAGGTGACGCGGGCGTTGGACAAACATGACTGACGCTCGCATCGCGACGCCTGCAGACGTCATGGCGTTCTGGCGAGAAGCCGGCCGCGATCGCTGGTACAGGCACGACGACACTTTCGATGCCGAAATCCGCAGCCGCTTCCTTGCCACCTGGCAGAAGGCGGCTGCCGGCGAATTGTCGTCATGGGAGGCGAGCGACGACGGCGCGCTGGCGCTGACCATCGTGCTCGACCAGTTTCCGCGAAACCTGTTTCGAGGCGACGCCAGGACCTTTTCAAGTGATGCGCTGGCGCGTGACGTGGCAAGGCGCGCCATCGACCGCGGCGTCGATGCGCGGACCGACCCGGTGCTGCGCGAATTCCTCTATCTGCCTTTCGAGCATTCGGAAGACCTCGACGACCAGCAGCGCTGCGTGACGCTGTTCCGGCAATACGACTGCCATCCCGACAACCTGAAATATGCCGAGGACCACGCCGACATCATCCGCCGGTTCGGCCGCTTCCCGCACCGTAACCGGGTGCTGGACCGGGAAACCACGGCCGACGAACAGGCCTTTCTCGACGCCGGCGGGTTTTCCGGCTGATGACGGAACGGTGACCGGCTTCCGGCATTGCCGTTCCTCCATCAGCTCGTATTGTGCGATCCCACGGCCGGGTTTAAGACAATTCCGCTTCACCGAGGGAGAACAACGATGACGATCAATGTTGGCGACAAGCTGCCGGAAGCCAAGTTTCGCGTAATGACCGCCGAGGGTCCGCAGGTCAAAACCACCGAAGACATTTTCAAGGGCAAGAAGGTCGCCCTGTTCGCAGTGCCCGGCGCCTACACCGGCACCTGCCACAAGATGCATCTGCCGAGCATCTTCCTCAACGCCTATGCCATGAAGAACAAGGGCGTCGATACCATCGCGATCGTCTCGGTCAACGATGCCTTCGTGATGAATGCCTGGAAGCGCGACACCGACCAGCGCGACGAAGCCGTCTTCCTGGCCGACGGTAACGCCGACTTCGCCAAGGCGATCGGCATGGAGCTCGACGCCTCCGGCAACGGTCTCGGCATCCGCTCCCACCGCTACTCGATGTTGGTCGAGGACGGTGTGGTGAAGAAGCTCAACAAGGAGCCGGCTCCGGGCAAGGTCGAGGTCTCCGGCGGCGACACGCTGCTCGGGCAGCTCTGAGCTGACGCCGCGCGCACACTGTCGTTGCCCGACCTGTGCGCAATTGCGCACATGGACCGGGCAACCCAGTACGCCGCGGCCTCACGTTTCAATTGCCACTGTCTCTGGAATACTGGATCGCCCGCTTTCGCGGGCGATGACAGTTTTTGGATATGGCGATAGCAGAAATCGCGGACGCGACGGCGCGCCCTACCCCTTCAACCGCGCCATCGCCACGCCCTCGCGCGCCAGCTCGTCGGCGCGTTCATTCTCGGCGTGGCCAGCATGGCCCTTGATCCAGTGCCAGCGCACCTCGTGCGGCTTCAGCGCGGCGTCGAGGCGCTGCCACAGCTCGACATTCTTCACCGGCTTCTTGTCGGCGGTGCGCCAGCCGTTGCGCTTCCAGCCATGGATCCAGGCGGTAATGCCCTGGCGGACGTATTGGCTGTCGGTGGTGAGGTCGACCACGCAGGGCTTCTTCAGGGCTTCCAGCGCCGAGATCGCCGCCATCAGCTCCATTTGGTTGTTGGTGGTGTGGGCCTGGCCGCCCTTCAATTCCTTCTCGACGTCGCCGAATCTGAGGATCGCGCCCCAGCCGCCCGGTCCGGGGTTTCCGGAGCAGGCACCATCGGTGAAGACGATCACATGCGGCTTGTCGCTCACGCCGTGCATCCGGTCGGCGGGATGCCGTAGTCGTTGATAGCAGCGACGTTCTGGTGGAAGCGCAGCTTACGGACGTATTCCAGCGGGTCCTTCGGCTGCACCAGCGCACCCTCGGGCACGTTGAGGAAATCGACCAGGCGCGTCAGCAGGAAACGCAGCGCGGCGCCGCGCGCGAGCAGCGGCAGCGCGGCCTGTTCAGGCCCCGACAATTGCCGCTCGCGGCCATAGGCATTGAGCAGCGCGCGCGCCTTCGTAACGTTGAACGAATGATCCGGCTCGAAGCACCAGGCGTTGAGGCAGATCGCGACGTCGTAGGCCAGGATGTCGTTGCAGGCGAACGGAAAGTCGATCAGGCCCGAGACCTTGTCGCCGAGGAAGAAGACGTTGTCGGGAAACAGATCGGCATGGATCACGCCGACCGGCAGATCCGCCGGCCACGCGGCTTCGAGATGATCGAGCTCGCGCGCAATGAAGTCGTGCAGACCCGGCTGCACGCTGTCGGCCCGCGCGGCGGCAAGATTGAACAGCGGCCGCCAGCCGGAGACCGACAGCGGGTTGTTGCGGACCAGCGGAAAGTCGCGGCCAGCCAGATGCATCCTGGCCAGCGCCTCGCCGACGCCGGAGCAATGCGCCACGTTCGGCCGCCGCGGCCACATGCCTTCGAGGAAGTTGATGATCGCCGCCGGCCGGCCGGCGAGCCGGCTGTAGACCTCACCCCTGCGGTTGCGCGCCGGCTGCGGGCACGACACCCCGCGCGCGGCGAGATGCGCCATCAGCGACAGGAAATACGGCAGGTCGTCCTCGGCCACGCGCTTCTCGTAGAGCGTGAGGATGTAGGCGCCCTGGCTGGTGTGCAGCAGGAAGTTCGAATTCTCGACGCCCTCGGCGATGCCCTTGTAGGAGAGCAGTTCGCCGATGTCGTAGCTCTTGAGGAATTCCGCGAGGTCTTCGGCGGCAACGTCGGTGTAAACCGCCATATAGTCTATTCCGCGGCGGCAGCGTCGGGCCGCAGCGAACGCGGCAGCGGGAAGAACTCGTTCTCTTCCGCGGCCGAGACCGTCTCCACGTGAAGCTCGAAGCGCTCGGCGAAGGCGCCCATGATCTCCTCGACGATCACTTCCGGCGCCGAAGCGCCCGCGGTGATGCCGAGGCTCGTGATGCCTTCAAACCTGCTCCAGTCGATGTCGCTGGCACGCTGGGCAAGAATCGCAATGGGGCAGCCTTCGCGCTCGGCGACCTCGCGCAGGCGCTGCGAGTTCGACGAGTTCGGCGCACCGACCACGATCAGGGCATCAACTACCGGCGCCACCTTCTTCACCGCGAGCTGGCGATTGGTGGTGGCGTAGCAGATGTCTTCCTTGTGCGGACCGTTGACGTTCGGGAAGCGCTGCTTGAGCAGCGCCACGATCTCCGCGGTGTCGTCGATCGACAGCGTGGTCTGGGTCACGAAGGCGAGGTTGTCGGGATCCTTCGGCACGAAGGTTTTGGCATCCTCTGCGGTCTCGATCAGGGTCACGGCGCCCTCTGGCAGCTGGCCCAGGGTTCCGACCACCTCGGGGTGATGGGAGTGCCCGATCAGGAGGATCTCGCGGCCGCGCTTGAAATGGATCGCCGCCTCGCGGTGGACCTTGGTCACCAGCGGGCAGGTCGCGTCCAGCGAGAAGAAATTGCGGGATTTGGCCTCGGCCGGAACCGACTTGGGAACGCCGTGGGCCGAAAACACCACCGGCGCGTTGGTATCATCGGGGATTTCGGCCAGTTCCTCGACGAAAATGGCGCCTTTGGTCTTCAGGCTGTCGACCACATACTTGTTATGGACGATTTCGTGCCGGACATAGACCGGGGCACCATAAATGGTGAGCGCGCGTTCGACCGTATCGATGGCGCGGACCACCCCGGCGCAAAAGCCGCGGGGGGAACAAAGCACGATTCTAAGATCGGGTTTTTTCGCTGACATCAGGCTGTCTCGGGGCAATCTCGGGACCGAATCACCCCTCGCCGGCGGGCGGGGAACGGCCAGTTAGGATAAGGACTTGGGACTGCTTTCGGGCGCTGTCAAGGCGATTTTGCTGGCCCATTGCGCCATTCCCCCCGGAGGGCTTATATAGGCCCTATAATTCCCGTCATCGCCGATGACTACCAGCTTCGCCTCTACAGAGGTGGGCGAAGCACAAAGGAGATTTGCCATGAGCAACGCACCGCTGATGCCGAAGGCGACTGCCGTGTGGTTGGTCGATAATACCGCCCTGACGTTCGATCAGGTGGCCGATTTCACCAAAATGCACCCCCTGGAGGTGCGCGCCATCGCCGACGGCGACGCCGCCCAGGGCATCAAGGGCATGGACCCGATTTCCAACGGCCAGCTGACCCGCGAGGAGATCGAGCGCGGCGAGCGGGACCAGAATTACCGTCTCAGGCTCCAGGAGAGCAAGGTGGTGCTGCCGACCGCCGCCAAGAAGAAAGGCCCGCGCTACACCCCGGTGTCGCGCCGCCATGAGCGGCCGAGCGCGATCCTCTGGCTGGTGCGCAACCACCCCGAGCTCAAGGACGCCCAGATCATGCGTCTGGTCGGCACCACCAAGACCACGATCGCGAGCGTGCGTGACCGCACCCACTGGAACGCGTCGACCCTGACCCCAATGGACCCGGTGACGCTCGGCCTGTGCTCGCAGATCGAGCTCGATTTCGAGGTGCAGCGCGCCGCCAAGGAGAAGCCGACCACGACCGTCTACGGCGGCGCCACGCTGCTGCCGGCCTCCGAGACCACGCGCAAGGACGAGCTCGACGATCAGCCGATCGAGCGGCACGACGATCTCAATGTCGATGCCGTGTTCGCCAAGCTGAAGACGATCGGCGGCAAGAAGGCCGACGACGAGGAGTAAGCGCGGGCTGCGTTTCTCGAAGATCACGATACGAAACGCGGCGGGCAACCCGCTGCGTTTTTGTTTGCGGCACGCGCAGCCTTGATCCCGCGAGCGGCGCGCCGGGGACCGCTTTGGCCTACCCGAACGAGAAGCGCCGGTGGGCGAAGTCGAGCAGCGGACGTTCGAAGTATCGATAGCTCAGGGCACACAGGGCGAACGTCAGCGCGAGCGCGCCGAAGGTCAGCGAGAGGCCGGCAAGGCTCCCGACCGTCCTCGGTTGATGCAGCACGGCGAACAACAGGTACAGGATGACGTGGTGGGTGAGATACGCCGCATAAGACGTCCTGGCGAAGAAGGTCGCGACCGAACTGCGCAGCAGTGCGAGTTTTGGCGAGCCGCGATTTTCCAGAACGACAAACAGCAGAGAACCGAAGAAGATCTCGACCTGCGTGTGCGAGAACGCCACCGACCAGCGCTTCCACCCGAACAGCCACAGCAGGGGAAGCGAGATGATCGACCATTTGAGGATGGCGGCGACGCGCCTGGAGACCTCGGCATCCGGCTTGCGATAGAGGCGCCACCAGGCGATCAGCGCGCCGATCGCAAGGGAATCGATCCTGAATTGCGGCAGCACGTACCAGCCATAGGCGTCCGGCAGCGCGCTATCGATCAGGCGCCCGATCGGACAGATCAGGATCGGCACGAGCAGGATCGCGAACAGCCGCTCGGGTGGAATGTTCCGGACCAGCAACGGAAACAGCAGATAGAACTGCTCCTCGATCGCAAGCGACCAGGTCACGGCCAGAAAGTAAGCACCATCGGTCTGCGCCTTGGCCATGCCGAAATTCTGCAAGCCGAACAGATACAGCCAGCCGGGCACGCCCCTGGTGTCGAACAGATCGGGACTTAACGAAAAATACCAGCCGATCAGAGCGCCAGCGCACATCAGGTAGTAGAGCGGCCAGATGCGAAACGCGCGCCTGCCGTAGAAGGCCGAGTAATATCGTTCGGCCGCGCGGTGGCGCAGCAGAATATCGGTGATGAGATAGCCGGACAGAATGAAAAACAGGTCGACGCCGAAGCGGCCGACATGCAGCAGCTTCCATGGCGAGCCCTGCGGACCGTCCGGCGCGCCGAAATAGTGCCAGATGACGACGATCAGCAACGCGATCGCGCGCAGCCCGTCGAGCTCCCCGATCCTGTCACGTTGCAACGCGAGCTCGCCTTCCACAAGCACAGGACCTGGTCTCATCTCATCATCGCACGCGGCGAGCCGATACCTTGCCGGAATTCGGCCCGGCGGCGGTCCACGCATACCTCACCGGGCGGGCTGTCACCATGGCGCCTAATGGCGGTCCGGATTGTTCATCATGTATTCGCCGAGATCGCGCTGCCGCCGATCGGTGCGGGCTTCGGCGTTCTGGCGCTGCACGTCGCGATCCTTGCGGCAGGCGACATATTCCGGCGAGCCGACCGCCACCTTGCCGCCAGCCTGGCAGTACTGGTCGTCGTCGCCCATGCTCTCCGCGATCGGCGATCGGCCGCGCTCGAGGCAGCCTGCCAGCAGTGGCAGTGCGAGCAGCAATGCAAGAGGCGCGCGTGCGGAAATGGATCGCATCCGGTGGTCCGTATCTCATGGCATATGACAGGGAAGGCCGGGATGACCCGGCAATCCATCAAAATCAAGGCCATTTTGCTTCCAATGGGTTTCGATGGAGCGCGAGCGAGCTGGACGATCACGCACTCATCGGCCATCGCGCCCGCGGCCGCCCCTCTCCCCAACCCTCTCCCACAAGGGGAGAGGGAACCCTTCCGCCGGTGGCTGCCTCACGTCAGGTGAGCACGCTGGTAAGGCTCCCTCTCCCCTTGTGGGAGAGGGTGGGGAGAGGGGTGCCGAGCAACGCACTCTCTCGGCAGCGCGCCGATAGCACAACAGGCAACCTACGCCTTGCCCTTCAGCGCCTCGCCGATTTCGTCGAGCACCTTGGGGTCCTCGATGGTCGCCGGCATGGTCCAGGGCTCGCCGTCGGCGATCTTCTTGATGGTGCCGCGCAGGATCTTGCCGGAGCGGGTCTTCGGCAGCCGCGCCACCGTGATCGCGAGCTTGAACGCGGCGACCGGGCCGAGCTTCTCGCGCACCAGCGCCACGACTTCCCTCTCGACCTGATCCGGCGCCTTGGTCACGCCCGCCTTCAGCACCAGGAAGCCGCACGGCACCTCGCCCTTGATCGCATCCTTGACGCCGAGCACGGCGCATTCGGCGACATCGGGATGCGAGGCGAGGATCTCCTCCATGCCGCCGGTGGACAGCCGGTGGCCGGCGACATTGATGATGTCGTCGGTGCGGCCCATCACCCAGACATAGCCGTCCGCATCCTTGTAGCCGGCGTCCGAGGTCTTGTAGTAGCCGGGGAATTCCGTGAGATAAGCGTCCCTGAAGCGATCGTCCTGCTGCCACAGCGTCGGCAGGCAGGCCGGCGGCATCGGCAGCTTGATCACGATCGAGCCCATGGTGCCCGCGGCGACCGGCTTCGCCGCCTCGTCGACGATGTCGACCTGATAGCCCGGCATCGGCACCGTCGGCGAGCCGTGCTTGACCGGCAGCTGGCCGAGCCCCACCGGATTGCCCGCGATGCACCAGCCGGTCTCGGTCTGCCACCAGTGATCGATGACAGGCACCTTGAGCTGCTGCTCCGCCCATTCCACGGTCGGCGGATCGGCGCGCTCGCCGGCGAGGAACAACGTGCGGAAGCTCGAGAGGTCGTAGCTCCTGAGCAGCTTGCCCTCGGAATCTTCCTTCTTGATCGCGCGAAACGCAGTCGGCGCGGTGAAGAAGGCGACCGCCTTGTGCTCCGAGATCACGCGCCAGAACGCGCCAGCATCCGGCGTGCCGACCGGCTTGCCCTCATACATGATGGTGGTCGCGCCGTGGATCAGCGGGCCATAGACGATGTAGGAGTGGCCGACCACCCAGCCGATGTCGGAGCCGCACCACCAGATCTCGCCGGGCTTCACGCCGTAGAGATTGTGCATCGACCATTTCAGCGCCACGAGATGCCCGCCATTGTCGCGCACCACGCCCTTCGGGATTCCGGTCGTGCCCGAGGTGTAGAGGATGTAGAGCGGATCGGTCGCGGCGACCGGCACGCAAGGCGCGGCCTTGCCGGCGTCGAGCGCCGCGCTGCGCAGCGCCGCCCAGTCATGGTCGCGGCCCGCGGTGAGCTCGCACGCCTGCTGCGGCCGCTGCAGGATGATGCAGGTGTCGGGCTTGGCGCCGGCGAGGCGGATCGCTTCATCGAGCAGCGGCTTGTACTGCACGATGCGCCCGGGCTCGATGCCGCAGCTCGCCGAGAAGATCAGCTTCGGCTTGGCGTCGTCGATGCGGGTCGCGAGCTCCTTGGCCGCGAAGCCGCCGAACACCACGCTGTGCACCGCGCCGATCCGCGCGCAGGCGAGCATCGCGACGACGGCCTCCGGCACCATCGGCATATAGAGGATGACGCGGTCGCCCTTGGCCACGCCGAAATCCTGCATGACCGCGGCGAGCGCCTGCACTTCCTTCAGCAGCTCGGAATAGGTGAATTTGGTGATCGTGTTGGTGAGCGGGGAATCGTGGATCAGCGCGACCTGGTCGGCGCGGCCGCCGGCGACATGGCGATCCAGCGCGTTGTAGCAGGTGTTGACCACGGCGCCGGCGAACCAGCGTCCGTAGGCACCCACGGAAGAATCGTAAATCTTTTTGGCCGGCTCGATCCAGTCGATCTCGCGCGCCGCTTCCGCCCAAAAGCCCTCAGGGTCTCGAAGCGAGCGGGCATACACCTCATGATACCGGCTCTGCTGGATGTTCATCGCGTTTCTCCCTCGCGCGGTCGCGCGTCATTTTCCGACCATTGTCACGGGATGCGGCGCCGTTTCAAGCCGAAATGACCGCGACCTTCGGCCGGGTGGAACGAGAACGTTTTCGGGACGGGGTCTAGTGCCCGTCGACCCCGTTGATCCGCTGCAACCGCTCGCGCATCGCCTTTTGCAGATCGTAGCCCGGCTTGCCGAATTCCGCGTTGCGGCGGGCGATGAACTGGTCCTGATCGCGCTGCAGCTCGCGCGCCTGGCGCGGATCTTTCGCCTCGCGCACCGTGCGGAAAGTCGACGCGCCGATCTCGCGATCGAGATCGGCGAACTCGGGATTGGCGCAGATCGCCTTCTCCACCGGCCGGCGCGCCTTGCGGCAATCGAAGCTCGGCTTGCCGGCCACCGCCATGAGGGCGCCGATCCGCTCCAGCTCCAGCGACAACGACTTGTAGTTGGCCTTGGCGGCGGCGTGATCGGGGTTGAGCTTGACGGCGGCGCCGAAATCCATGATCGCCTTCGGCCGGTCACCCTTGCGGCGCCACAGCTCGCCGCGCGCATTGTGGGCGTCCGCAAGCGATGGATCGAGCCGGAGCACGGTGTCGTAGTCTGTGATCGCGCGGTCAATCATCTGCTTGCGGTCATAGGCGCTCGCGCGAGCCAGGAGGGCATTGACTCGATCCGGCTTGGCCGCCTTCTCATTGTCGATCAGCGCGCCGCAGGCCTCGATGGTCTTGTCGTCGTCCGCCGCCGCAGCAGCAGCGATGCAGGGTCCAGCATCGGCCTGAACATCCTTGCCTGGCTCGCTGCCGGCCGCGCGCGCAACGCCTGACGTCAGCGCGCCCGACAGGCCAACGCACAGCAGCGCCAGAGTCAGATTGAAAGCCAGATTCGCAGAGCTACGTCGCATCCCGATCGCCGACAAGACATACCTCTCCCGCACCCGAACCGCCGACCCCCGATGTCCGGCGGCGCCATTTGCCGCAAAACCACACGCTGGATTATACGTCAATTGCGACGATCGGCTGCACTTGGAGCCGCACGTTGGGCCGCACTTGGGGGTTCGCCTTGCTGACATTCGAATGGATCATCGGCCTGTTGCTTGCGGCGGTGGCGCTGTCGGCGCTGGCGCGGCGGATCAAGGTGCCCTACCCGACCTTTCTTGCACTCGGCGGCGTGCTGCTGACCCTGCTACCATGGGCCCCGACCTGGGCACTGGAACCGAAACTGGCGCTGGCGCTGTTCGTCGCACCAGTGCTGCTCGACGCCGCCTACGACACCTCGCTGCGCGATCTCCGCAACAACTGGCTGCCGGTCTCGACGCTGGTGGTGGTCGCGGTCGGTGTCACCACGGCAGCCGTCGCCGTGGTGGCGCATTGGCTGCGCCCGGACATGCCCTGGCCGGTCGCGATCGCGCTCGGTGCCATCGTGGCACCGCCGGACGCGGCCGCGGCCACCGCGATCCTGCGCCAGGTCAACCTGCCCTACCGGATACAGAAGATCCTCGAAGGCGAAAGCCTGCTCAACGATGCCACTTCGCTGTTGATCTATCGCGTCGCGGTCGGCCTCGTCGCCGCCGAGCACATGAAGATCCGCGAATTCGTGCCGTCGATCACGGTCGCGCTGGTCGGCAGCCTCGCCGCCGGCTATTTGTTCGCACGGGTCTGGATGATGATCACCCGCCGCATCACCGAGGCGCCGAGCGCGATCATCACGCAATTCGGCGGCACCTTCATGGTGTGGATCGTCGCCGAGCATCTCGGCCTGTCCGGCATCCTCACCATCATCGCCTATGCCATCACCATCGCCCGCACCGCGCCGGCCCGCACCTCGGCACGGCTGCGCGTGTCGTCCTATGCGGTGTGGGAGACCGTCGTGTTCGTGCTCAACGTGCTCGCCTTCATGCTGATCGGCCTGCAGTTGCGCCCGATCTGGTCCGAGCTCGACGACGAGGTGCGGTGGAAATATTGCAGCTTTGCGGCCGCGATCCTCGCCGTCGTGATCCTCGCCCGCATCCTCTGGGTGATGCCCTACGGCGCCCTGCTGCGCCTGCTGAAGGCGCGCCATTGGCTTCCCGCCCATGTGGTGGAGGCCGTGCCGACCCTGAAGCGCGGCTTCATCGTATCGTGGTGCGGCATGCGCGGCATCGTCACGCTCGCCGCCGCGTTTGCACTGCCTGAATGGTTTCCGTATCGCGACCTGATCCTGCTGACGGCGTTTGCCGTGGTGCTGGGCTCGCTCGTGATCCAGGGACTGACCTTGCGGCCGCTGATCCTGGCGCTCAATTTCGATGACGACGATCCGGTCGGACGCGAGGCGGCCCATGCCCGCAGCGTGGTGTTTCGCGCCGCGCTCGAGGAGATCGACGCCGACCCGTCGGAAGAAGCCGAGATCCTCCGGCTCGAATATCGCGCCGTGCTCATGCGTGCGGAGAACGACCCCGACGGCGGCCTGACCTCACGCGAGCTGCCGTCGGATCCGATCCGCCGCCGCGCCATCGCGGCCGCGCGTCAGGCGCTGCTCAAGCTGCGGCGCACCGAGACCATCGGCGACGACGCCTTCCATCTGGTCGAGGAAGAGCTCGACCGCGCCGAGCTCAGCGTCGAGGCCTAAAGCATGATTCGGAAAAGTGCGAAGCGGTTTTCCGAAAAGATCAGGTTCAAACAAGAATCTAGGCGCGATGACGCTTCAACCTGATCTCATTGCGCTTTAGTACCCGGCAGCGGTCACAAATCCCGGCAGATTTCCCATTGAACCATGACGGAGTTTGCCGGACCTAACATTCATGACAATCCTGATTGACGGCAACTCGCCCGGCGCCTCGGTGAAAGTCGAAGCGCAGTACTTCTATTTCTATATGGCGTTGTCGTGCATGGCGGTCGCCCTGCTCGGTTTTGCCCCAACCTACTGGGTGCCGATGGCGCGGGGTTCGCTCGAAGCGCCCCCTGTCGTGCATTTGCACGGTCTGCTGTTCTTCGCCTGGACGCTCTATTTCGTGCTGCAGAGCTGGCTTGCCGCTTCGGGGCGGATCGCGCGGCATCGCCGGGTCGGCATGATTGGCGTATCGCTTGCAACCGCCATGACGATGCTGGGCCTCATGGCCTCGATCAGCGTCATGAAGCGCTCGGCCGCCATCGGGCAGATCAACGAAGGCATCGCCTTCTCGATCGTCCCGTTCAGCGGCATCCTGTTCTTTGCCGTCGTTGTCGCGCTCGCGATCATCTATGTCCGCGACCGCGAGACTCACAAGCGGCTGATGCTGCTCGCGGCGATCTCGATCCTCGATGCGGCGGTCGCACGCTGGTTCCTGACCTTCCTCGCGCCACCCGGCCCGCCGGGTCCACCGCCGGTCCCGGTCACGATCGCGCCCGCGTTCGTCGCCTATCTGCTGCTGGTCGTCGCGATCGTGTTCGACTGGCGCACCCGGGGCCGTCCGCACCCGGTCTATATCTATGGCGGGCTGGCGCTGGTCGCGGTGAAGCTGCTGAACTGGCCGATCAGCACCTCGGCGGCCTGGCATTCCTTCGCCGGCGGCATCCTGGCGCTGGCGCAGTAAGTTCAGGCACCCGATTTCGATGTGATGCCGCCGTCGACCACGAGCTCGATGCCGGTGACGTATTTCGATTCGTCCGACGCCAGGAACAGCGCGGCGTTGGCGACGTCCCAGGCGTCGCCCATGTGCCCCATCGGCACCTGCGCGTCGCGGGCACGCCACATCGCTTCGACATCGCCCTTGGCATAGCTCTGCGCCAGCCCCGCCGAGTGTTCGACCATCGGCGTCTTCATCAATCCGGGCAGGATCGCGTTGACACGCACATGCTTGGAGGCGAACTCGACCGCGGTCGAGCGCGTCATCTGGTTCATCGCCGCCTTGCTCGCGTTGTAGCTGACGTAGGAAATGCCGA
Organism: Bradyrhizobium sp. USDA 3240; assembly: GCF_054063295.1. Taxonomy (NCBI): domain Bacteria; kingdom Pseudomonadati; phylum Pseudomonadota; class Alphaproteobacteria; order Hyphomicrobiales; family Nitrobacteraceae; genus Bradyrhizobium; species Bradyrhizobium sp. USDA 3240. The sequence goes on along the minus strand of NZ_JBSSGD010000002.1, from coordinate 5,506,493 downwards.
CATGGCGGATCGAGGCGATCGAGGAGATGTTGATGATCGAGCCGCCACCCTGCTTGATCATGACGGGAATGACGTGCTTCATCGAGAAATAGGCGCTCTTGAGGTTGACCGCGAAGACGCGGTCCCACTCGGCTTCAGCGACTTCTACCACGCTGCCGACCTCGGCGATGCCGACATTGTTGTCGAGCACGTCGATGCGACCATAGGCCTTCAGGCAGGCCGCGACCATCCCCTCGACCTCGCCGGCGCGCGAGACATCGGCTGTGAATGCCGCCGCCTTGCCGCCCTCACCGGTGATGAGGCCGACGGTCTCTTCTGCCGCGGCGCCGTTGCGATCGACGCAGAACACGCTGGCGCCCTCGCGCGCGAAGGTCACGGCGGTCGCCTTGCCATTGCCCCAGCCGGGCCCGATCGAGCCCGCCCCGACCACCATCGCAACCTTGCCCTTGAGCCGATCCATCGCCTGTTCTCCCGCTTGTTGTTCTTGCCGCCTGACGTAATCCGTAGCCCGGATGAAGCGAAGCGGAATCAGGGAACATCGGCCCCGGATTACGCTGGCGCTCCATCCGGGCTACGGACTTTTGCACACACTCATCGTCGTGACATTAGCACCGATCGGATGTCCGAAAATCTCCGATAGCGTCTGGCAGCGTCCCGCGTGGCACAGGTGCCATTCGCCCGCCGCGCCGGAATTGCCGAGCACGACTTCCGCCCTGGGCACCGGCGGCGGCGACCATTGAAACCAGCCGCCAATGAGCCGCGCCTCCGGCGGCGGCTCCATGCCGGCGCCGGTGCCCTTGATGCGTGCCTGCAGCAGCGTCAGCCCGGCCGGCGTCACCTTCCAGTCTTCCTGCCAGGCGGTCTTCTCGATCGAATGCGTCCAGGCGAGCGTGAAGGCTGCGATCGACAGCGCCTTCACGACACCCGCGGATGCGAGGCAGAGGCTCAAGCCGCCGCCACCGCATCGCGCGGACGCTGCCGCCACTGCCACAGCAGCACCGCTGCGGCGAGCGTGAAGCCCGCCGTGTCCGAGAACTGGAAATCGCCGAGCAGGCAGAGCGCGGCGCCGAAGGCGACCACGATCTCGATCAGGGTCAGCCGCGTGAACAGGAAGCCGATCGCGACGATGCCGAACAGGGCGATCGCCACCAGCGCCTTGAAGGTCGCCAGCGCGACCGCGCCGTAGAACCCGAGTTGCGCGACCATCGGATCATTGCCTTGCAGCATCAGCGCCGGCGAATAGACGAAGATGAAGGGAATGACGTAGCCGGCAAGCGCGATCCGCATCGCCTCCCAGCCGATCTTGTCCGGATTCTCCTTGGCGATCGGCGCCGCCGCCAATGCCGCGAGCGCGACCGGCGGCGAGAGGTCGGCCATGATGCCGTAATAGAACGCAAACATGTGGCTTGCGATCAGCGGCACGCCGAGCTTGGCCAGCGCAGGTGCCGCCAGAGCCGCGGTGATGATGTAGGTCGGGATCGTCGGGATGCCGGTGCCGAGCAGAATCGACAGCAGCATGGTCATGATCAGCGCCAGGAACAGGCTCTTGGCGCCGAGCCCGATAATCCAGCTGCCGAAGATGGTGCCGACGCCAGTCTGCGTCATCATGCCGATGATGGTGCCGACGATGGCGCAGGCCATGCCGACGGTCAGCGCCGACTTGGCGCTGTCGGCGAGCGAGTCACGACAGGCGCGGAGCGTGGCGCGGCCGCCGCGCGTGATTGCTGCGATCACGATCAGGCCGGCGACGACGCTGGCCACCGGAACGATCTCGAGCCCGTGGCGCGACACCGCGGCAACCACCAGCGCGAGGCCGATCCAGAAGATGTAGCGCACGACGGTGTTGGAGAAGCCGAGCGTGATGCTGGCGCCGAGGATCAGCGCGACCGTCAACGCGAGCCCCATGCTGCCGGCATAGAGCGGCGTGAAGCCTTCGAACAGCATGTAGACCAAAGCTGCGAGCGGCAACACCAGGTACCAGCGCGCAACCAGCGCCTTCCAGGCGCTCGGAATCTCCGAACGCTTCATGCCGACAAGCCCGTGCTTGCCGGCTTCCAGATGCACCATCCAGAACGCCGAAGCGAAATACAGGATCGCGGGAATTACGGCGGCCTTGACGATCTCCGAATAGGGCACGCCGAGCGTCTCGGCCATGATGAACGCGACGGCGCCCATCACCGGCGGCATGATCTGGCCGCCCATCGAGGCGGTGGCCTCGACGCCGGCGGCGAACGCGCGGCGGTAGCCGAACTTGATCATCAAGGGAATCGTGAACTGGCCGACGGTGACGACGTTGGCGACGCCGGAGCCGGAGATCGTGCCCATCATGCCCGAGGCGAACACCGCGACCTTGGCCGGGCCGCCGCGGGTGCGGCCGAACAGGCCGAGCGAGACGTCGGTGAACAGCTGGATCATCCCGGCGCGCTCCAGGAACGAGCCGAACAGGATGAACAGGAAGATGTAGGTCGCCGAGACGTAGATCGGCACGCCGTAGAAGCCCTCCGTGCCGAACGAGAGATGGGTGACGATCCGGTCGAAGTCATAGCCGCGATGGTTGAACGGCGACGGCAGATATTGCCCGAAGAACCAGTAGAGCAGACAGGCGCCGCACATCAGCGGCAGCGCCGCCCCCATCAGCCGCCGCGTGCCCTCGAAGATCAGGATCGCGAGCACCGTGCCGACCGCAAGGTCCATGTTGGTCGGATCGCCGTCGCGGGCGATCAGGTCGGCATAGAAGATCCACTGATAGAGCCCGCAGAGGAAACCGGCGGCGCCGACGATCCAGCTCACCGCGCGGCCGAAATCGGTTTTCGCGGTGAAATTGCCGATCAGACCGAAGGTCAGCAGGATCAGGAAGCCGACATGGACGCCGCGCACCACCTGGCTCGGCAGATAATTGAAGGCCGCGACATAGAGCTGGAACACCGCAAAGGCGAGACCGATGGCATAGGCCAGATGCCCCCAGGCGCCCGGGCCGAACCCCTCCGGAAAACCATGCTCGAAATTGTCGAATTCAACCTTGATGGGCTGCTCGCCCGCAACCTGCTGCTGCATATGATTGGTCCCCCGCCGTGCCCGCGACGCTTATAGCACCTTGGCCAAATCGTCATGCGCGGGCCCGACCCGCGCATCCATCGCAAAATAATGTCCTTGGAAGATGGATGACCGGGTCGAGCCCGGCCACGACACCTCGAAACGTAGCCGGCCTTACTTGATCAGGCCCTTTTCCTTGTAATAGCGGATCGCGCCGGGATGCAGCGGCACCGGGCTGCCGGTCGCGGCGCTCGCAAGCTTGATCTCCTTGCCCGCGGCGTGGGCATTGGCAAGTTCCGGCAGCGATTCGAAGACCAGCTTGGTCATCTGATAGGCGAGATCGTCCGACACCGCGCTCGAAGTGACGAGATAATTCACGACTGCGGCGGTCGGCACATCCTTGTCCTGGCCGGTATAGGTGTTGGCCGGAATGATCACGGAGACGAAGGGCGGGCCGATCTTGTCGACGGTCTCCTTCGGCACCGCGACCACGGTGATCTCGCTCGAGGTCGAGAGGTCCTTCAGCGAGGCGACGCCGAGGCCGGCGGACTGCAGCGTGGCGTTGAGCTGGCGGTTCTTCATCAAGTCGACCGATTCGGCGAACGGCAGATACTCGACCTTACCGAGATCCTTGTAGCTCATGCCGGCGGCCGCGAGGATCGCGCGCGAGTTGAGCTCGGTGCCGGACTTCGGCGCGCCGACCGACAGGCTCTTGCCCTTGAGATCGGCGAGCGTCTTGATGCCGCTTTCAGCGGTGGCGACGATCTGGATGTAGTTCGGATAGATCGCACCGATGGTGCGCAGCTTGTCGAGCTTGGCCTTGAAGCCGGCCTCGGCGTCGCCTTCCCAGGCAGCCTTCAGCGAATCGCCGAGCGTGAAGGCGATCTCGCCGCGGCCCTGCTGCAGCAGCACCAGGTTCTCCACCGAGGCCTTGGTCGCCTGCACCTGGGTCTTCACGTCGGGGATCTTGTCGCCGTAGATCTTCCCGATCGCGACGCCGAGCGGATAGTAGACGCCCGAGGTGCCGCCGGTGAGCACGTTAATGAACTGCTGGGCCTGTGCGACAGGCGCGGACAAAACACTGGTGGCCACGATCGCGGCAGCCATCAACCTTGAATTCATGAGTATTATTCTCCCCTAAGCCGGGCCGGAAATTGGCCGCACGCCCCTGCCGGGTCAACCCATCCAAATGACGCATGCAGGGCCGAAACCCCTGATGGCAGCACCACTTTACCTGCGCAGGAACCCTGTGCCTGCGAGCGGGTTGAGGTGCGCAATCTCGCCGCGAGGTATCACTTGCAGCCGTCCGGGACGCCCGTTGAACGCGCGCTTGATGCGTTGAACTTCTTCCTCGCCGACGTGCGGGACGGGCTCGGCCCTTATCTGGCGATCTACCTCCTGACCGAACGGAGGTGGGACGAGGCCTCGATCGGGTCGGTGATGTCGATCGCTGCGATCGCCGGGATCGTCGCCCAGACACCGGCCGGTGCCCTGATCGACCGCAGCCGCGCCAAGCGCGCCCTGATGATCGCAGCCGCGGTCGCCGTGACCGCCGCATGTCTGCTGCTGCCGCTGCTCGACCGGTACGCACTGGTCGCCGCGACCCAGGCGCTCGCTGCGGCCGCCGGCTCGGTGTTCGCACCGGCGATCGCCGCGGTGACGCTCGGCATTGTCGGACCCAAGGCGTTCGCTGCGCGGACCGGCCGCAACGAGGCGTTCAATCATGCCGGCAACGCGGTGGCCGCGGCTATCGCCGGCGGTACCGCCTACTGGTTCGGTCCCGTCGTCGTGTTCTGGCTGCTCGCGGCGATGGCGCTCGCCAGCGTCGCCGCAACGCTGTCGATTCCAGCCGCCGCGATCGACCACCAGGTCGCGCGCGGGCTCGACGGTGACGCCGAGGAGCATGGCACGCTGCATGACCAGCCGTCCGGCTTTCGCGTGCTCCTGACCTGCAAGCCGCTGCTGATCTTCGCCGCCGCGACCGTGATCTTTCATTTTGCCAATGCAGCGATGCTGCCGCTGGTCGGACAGAAGCTCGCATTGGTCAACCGCAACCTCGGGACGTCGCTGATGTCGGTCTGCATCGTCGCGGCGCAGATAGTGATGGTGCCGGTCGCGATGCTGGTCGGGCGCAAGGCCGACGTCTGGGGCCGCAAGCCGATCTTTGCTGTAGCGCTCGCGGTGTTGGCTATTCGCGGCGCGCTCTATCCGTTGTCGGACAATCCATACTGGCTGGTGTCGGTGCAATTGCTCGACGGCATCGGCGCCGGAATCTTCGGCGCGCTGTTTCCGCTCGTCGTCGCCGATCTCACGCACGGTACCGGGCATTTCAACATCAGCCAGGGCGCGATCGCCACCGCAACCGGCCTCGGCGGCGCGCTGAGCACGGCGGTCGCCGGGTTCATCATTGTCCACGCCGGCTACAGCGCCGCCTTTCTGTTTCTTGCAGCCGTCGCTTGTGCCGGGCTGATCGGCTTCTGCGCGTTGATGCCGGAGACGTTGCGAACGGCAACGGCGACGTCACGCACGACTGCATTGGCATCGCAGAACGGATGATCTGATTCGCCGTTCGTGCTCGGCGGCAACTCGATCTGACGTCCGACAATGGTGCAATTCCGCTTCTGCATCGACCCGACACCACAGTCATTAACGTCGTCTCGCGATGACACACGCGCGCAACGTTTCCGGTGCGGTGCAAAGTCGGACACGATTGCTCTCATGAACGCCAGATGACGCATTTGTTGCGCCCGTAACCGCGGCAAGACGCGGCGATTCCGGGATCATTTGAGTCGAATTGAATCCTTTAAGGTTAGCGAACCAATCAATGTATGAACCAGAAATTTCCATGATTGCCGCCGCTCATGGATGTACGAGTCAGGCCGGGGTAATTACGGATAAGGCGGGGCATGAACCACATCAGTCACATCGGACAAGCGCGAGCCGGCTGGTTCGGACATCGCAAGCTGACCCCACGCGCATGCATTGCGGACAGCAAAAAACACCTTCGGACCTTTCTCGCAGAGGCGCTGGAGGACCTCGGCTTCATCACCAGCGAATGCGGCCAGGCTTTGGAACTCGACACCGTACTGGACGCGGAACGGCCCGATCTTCTGGTGCTCGGCGTGTCCGTGGACGGCATCGAAGTCAGTAAAATTCTCGAGACTTTGGTGAGAAAGGACTACGGCGGCAAGGTCCTCGTCATCGGCCAGCCGGACTCCATCATCGTGAAAGCGGTCCGGCAGATCGGCGACGAGTACGGTGTCGCCATGCTGCCGGCCCTCTCGACCCCGTTCAGCGCCGGAACCCTTCGTGACAGTCTTGCGTCATTGATGCCGCTCGAGCCCGCACCGAGCCCGGCAGTAGATGTTCCCGAAGCGCTGAAGGCCGGCTGGCTCGAGCTGTGGTATCAGCAGAAAATTCATCTCCGGACCTTGGTTCCCAGCGGCGCCGAGGCGCTGATCCGGATGCGCCATCCAGCATGGGGCGTCGTGCCGCCTGCCTACTTCATCCCCGACGAAACCGATCCGCATTTTCATGCGCTGTCCGAGTTCGTGATCGAGCGCGCGATCGAGGACTGGCGCTATCTGCTCGAACAGATCGGACCGGTCGATCTCTCGATCAACCTGCCGATCTCGTTCCTCGCCGACGATCACGCGGTGCGCGAGCTTTGTTACCGGATTCCGGATCATGCCGCCTTCGCCGGCCTGCTGATCGAGATCGACAGCGCCGAGGTGGTCGACAATCTCGATTTGGCGATCGATGTCGCCCGGCGCGTTCGCCTGCACAATATCGGCATCTCGATCGACAACGTCGGCGCGAACTGGCCATCCCTGCTGGGATTGCCGAACTTTCCGTTCGTCCAGCTGAAGGTCGACCATCAATACGTCACCGGTTGCGCGGATCAGCGCCTGAAACAGACGGTGTGCCGGCGTATCGTCGAACTCGCGCACGACGCCGGCGCGCAGGTTATTGCTCAGGGGGTCGAGACGCGCGCGGACTTTCTCGCCGCGCACGAGATGGATTTCGATCAGGTCCAGGGCTACCTGTTCGGCAAGCCGATGGGCGTCAAGAAGTTCGCCCGCTCACGCATGCACTTCTCGGAGAAACAGCCGGCGTCCTGAGGGCATGGCCTCCGGTCAGGCTTGAGTGTCGCGATCGATCGCGCGCAGCGCTTCGCCGCGCGCGATCAGGCGCTTTGCGTTGGAATAGGTCGGGACTTCCAGCAGCGAGCCGTCCAGCTCGACGCGCCCAAGGCCCTGTGCCCGCGCCGCTTCGAAGGCGGCTACGATCCTGCCGGCCTGGTGCAACTCATCCTCGCTCGGCGTGAGCACGCCGTTGACGATGGCGGCATGCGCAGGATCGACCAGGCTCTTTGCGGTGTAACCCAGCCGTCGTGCCCAGATCGTGTCGCGTTCGACGCCCGCGGCGTCGCTCCAGGTGTAGGGACAGTCGACCGCGACGACATTGGCGGCGCGGCATTCGACGATGAAGCGCTGCCGCGCGTAAGCAAGCTCCAGACCATCGCTGCCGCGCTCGGCGCCAAGATCGGCGGCGAGGTCTTCGGCAGCCATCAGGCAACCGATGGTGCGCCGGCTCGCGGCCGCGATCGCGCCGGTCTGCACCAGGCCGCGCGCGAACTCGATGTTCGGCAACAGCGAGGTCGATCCCTCGGCGATGCCATAGTCGCGCTCGAACCGTGTTACCGCCTCGTCGAGCCTGACAACATGATGCGGCTCGGCGACCTTCGGCAGCGCGACGATATCGGGATGGCCGCGCATCACGGCGGCAAGATCATCCATGCCGTCCTGGTCCAGCGGATTGACGCGAACCGCGACCACCGCGCCCTGGTCGCGCCAGGTCGCGTACAGCTCGGCCGCCAGCGCTCGCGCCTTCGGGCGCAGCAGCGGCGGGGTGAAGTCCTCGAGCTCGTGGATCAGCACATCGGCGCCGCCAGCGGCCGCGCCTTGCAGGACCGCCTCGTTGGCGCCTTCGAGAAACAGCCAGGAGCGGCACAGCGGCGCCGGGCGGACCTTGCGCATCACGCCGCCCGCACAGCCGTCACTGAAACGTCATGTCGAGGCATTTCGAAATATCGGAGCCGAGGCCGGACGAGATGGTGATGCAGCCGCGGATCTTCTGGGTGTTGGCATCACTGGCCCAGATCGCATAGCCGCCCGGACCGAAGAACGAATTGGTGTTCGGCGGCTCGGTCTCGGTGGCATCGAACGTATAATTGCCGTCGGTCTCGAAGATGCGCGGCTTCTTGGTGCAGCCGCCGTCGGCCTGCACGTTGATGACCTCCTTGTTGTCCCGAGTCAGCGCCAGCGAAACCTGGCAGCGGAAGTATTCGGAGGTCTTGGCGTTGAACAGATAGGCGTAGGACTTGCAGGTCGCGGTGTTGAGCTTGCCGGCCGACAAGCCGCGGCTGCAGGAGATCCGCTGGTTGTTGGAGAGCTTGAACTCGTCCGCCTGCGCGACTGACGCCAGCGCCATGAACGACAGCGCGACACCGATACCGATCTTCATGACGTGGTTCATCCCGATCATCCCCAGGTAGTGTTTCCGGCAATCGAAGCGTTTGTAAACGGTAACGCGAAGATAGTCGCCAAGCTTGACGCGGGAAATCACAAAGTCAGTGATCTACGATAGCGGTCGCGCCGATTGTCGTATTGACGCGCGAATGCCGTTCGTGATTTGTTCAAAAACGTGGGGACGACGCCGTTTTTTCGGCCGGAGGTGGATCATGACGCATTTTTTGACCAAGACCTTTATTGCGACTGCGGCGTTTGCCGCGCTGACGACATGCGCATTCGCGCAGGAAGCTGCGCCCTGGGAGCTGAAGACCGACATGGGCTACGCCTATGACAAGGACGGCAAGACCTGGGCCTACAAGATGGGGACCAGCAATGCCAACACGCTGCTGAAGGGCGCCAAGAAGGTGCCGAAGGGGACGCTGTTCTTCATCGGCCACAACGGCCAGCTCTACATGCGCTCCGGGCCCTATCTCGAGGGCGACGGCAAGTTCATGTTCGGCTCGAATTAGAGCGTTTTCGAGCGAAGTGGACGCCGGTTAGCGTGAAGAAAACGCGTCAAGCTCCAGCGTCTTCGGCAGACCTCAGAACGCCGCGGCCAATTCCCGCGCGCCGGGCTTGTTGCTGTTGAAATCCATCCGTTCGTTGGTGATGGCGAGCAACCTGGCGACGGTGTTGTGACGGATCGCGACCGGATTGCGTTCGTAGCCGGAGCGCTGGAAGAAATTCGTGGTCGGCACCTGCTCGCGCATCGCCTGCGGCATGGTCACCATGTCGAGGCCGGTGCCGTCACCGGTCAGGTTCATCATCTCGAGCTCGGCCGCGGTCAGCGGCCTTGTGTAGCCCTTGTTGCGGGCGAAGATCACCGAGGTCAGCAGCTTGTGGGTCTGCAGCATCGGGCCGATATCGATGTCGAGCACCATGGCGTGACAGGCCCAGCCCTGCGGCGTGTCGGCCAGGCGCTGATGCGCCGACCAGTCGTCGGGTACGGTCAGCGTGAACGCGACCATCTTCTTCAGCACCGCGAGCTTGTGCTCCATGGCCTTGCGCGCCGGCCCCTGCGTCGCCGCCACCCGCGCTGACAGGTCCCGCACGAATTCATGGCCCTGCTCGGCCAGGAGCTCGACGGTGTTGGTGGTGAGCAGCTGGTTGTAGCCCATCGCGGTGGAGATGGCGCGCTTGCCGCCGTGCTCGATGCCCGCCTGCACGTCGTAATTGCCGGTGCCGCCGGTCTCGAACGAATAGACCCGCACCGCCTGCTCCGGCGTCAGCCCTGCGGCGCGCGCGTAACGAGCATAGGCGCGCTTGAACTCGACCTCGCTCGACGGCCGCTGCGGCGTGAACTGGAACTGTTCGGCCGCCGCCCTGACGAGATCCGAGACCACGGGAATCGTTTTGGGCGGACGCGGCGGCTTGCCGCCCTCTTCTTCCGGCGCCGGATTGACCGGACGCTTCGGGCCCTCATAGACCGGCGGCTGTTGCAGCACGTAATCGTCCAGCGTGATCTGCACGCGGTCGCGGCGCTTGGCGTTGCGGCCACGCCGCTTGTCGGCGATCGCGCTCCAATAGGCGCTGGCATCCTGCTCGAAGGCGTCGCGCGCCGCCTGATATTCCTGCAGCTTGCGGCGATATTCCATGATCGCCTGCGGCGAGGCCTGCGCCATCGCATTGGCGACGGACGGTGGCAACGCATCGGCCTCGCCGGCCAATACAGACGGCGCGCTGGCGGCGAGCGCGAGCGCGACAAATCCAGGAACGAGGCGAATCAATTGCGGGTGCATGGCCTCGTTGTAGCAAGCGCCACCGCGAAGTCAGCCCGGAAATGTCCGGAGCGAAAGCGGCCGGATGCCGCGATCAAGTCCAGAATTTTCGCCACAATGCGGTGTTCTCCGAAGAATGTGCTTCCCGGGAACGCCTTGGAGATTGCGATGAGGATGGCACTCTGGCTCGCCGCCGCCGGCACTTTGACGCTCGCCGCACCTGCGCGCGCCGAGCGTCCGGATTGCGGGTCGTTTCCGGATACCCGTTCACGGCTCTCGTGTTACGAGAATGTGTCGCGAGCGCCGCCGGAACCCGAGAGGGCCGCGCATTCGCCTGTTACACAAGGCAAGGTAATGAAGATGAACGCCCGCAAGCGGCGTCACAAATAGCCGCATCGTTGCGGCCTACTTCCATGCGAACACCGGCTGCTCGAGATCAGCGACGCGGGTGTTGCGGCCGGCGAGCACCTCACGGAACTGATAGATCAGCGCGGCGGTCGGCGCATGAATCTGCTGGCCGCCGAGCCGGAAGCGGATCACGCGCCGCGCGCTCTCGGGGATCGTGACGAAGCTGAATGCATCTTCTCGCTCGACCGCGTCGAGACCGATGCGGTGGACCGAAGCGACCTCGTCCGGGTTCGGCGTGATCGCCGCATCCGCACCGGCCCAGACCACGACCGGCGTGATCAGATAGCCGGAGCGCGTCGGATAGTCATCGAGCATGCCGAGCACGTCGCGCTCGGACAGCGCCAGCCCGAGCTCCTCGTGCAGTTCGCGCAGCGCGGCCTGGGATTGTGTCTCGCCGGCATCGCAGCGCCCGCCCGGCAGCGCCCATTGCGCGCTGTGGGCGCGCAAGCGCGCGCTGCGGCGGGTCAGCAGGAAGGCGGTGCCGCTGCCGTCGTCGCCTTCGGTCAGTGCGATCGCGACCGCCGCGCGCTTCAGCGTCGGCGCGGCATCCGCCGGCGCCAGGCGCGCGAATGCGGCACAGAGCTCTGCGATATTCCGCCGGGTGGCATCGTCAAATGTGCGGGCCATTGAGCTTGACTACAACACAACAGCGTTTGATGAAATGAGCGGAACGACATGCCTCCTGCGATCAATCATCTGCAAGCAAGGGATCCCTCCTCATGACGGCCAAGGCCGCGGACAAACTCAAATCCGACGGCTGGAAGATCGCCGACACCACGGGTTTCCTGACGCTGATCGGCCCATTGTGGGAGCGGTTGAAGGACGGCGCGCTCGAGCTCGCGCTGATCACCGAGGACAAGCACCACAATCGCCGAGGCCTGGTGCAAGGCGGCGTGATCATGACCTTCGCCGACCGCGCCTGCGGTATGGCCGCACGCTTCGTCTCGGGCAAGCCGACGCTTGCGACGGTGCAGCTCGACACCCATTTCATCGAGGCCGGCAAGATCGGCGAGATCCTGACCACACGTCCCCGTGTGGTACGCTCGACTCGCAGCCTGATCTTCATCACCGCCGAGGTGACCGTCGACAAGCGCTGTGTCGCGATGGCCAACGGCGTGTTCAAGATCCTGAAGAACGAGAGTTGATCCCCGTCATTCTGGAGGAAGTGCCCGATGCAATATCGCCAGCTCGGCCGCAGCGGCCTGAAGGTTTCGCCGATCTGCCTCGGCACCATGATGTTCGGCGGACCGACCGATGAGGCGACCTCGTCGCGGATCGTGGCGAAGGCGCGCGAGGCCGGCATCAACTTCATCGACAGCGCCGACGCCTATAATGGCGGCAAGTCCGAGGAGGTCGTCGGACGCGCGATCTCGAATAACAGGTCGAACTGGGTGCTTGCGACCAAACTCGCCAACCCGATCGGCGACGATCCGAACCATGGCGGGCTGTCGCGGCGCTGGGTGTTGCAGGCCGCCGACGAGAGTTTGAGGCGGCTCGGCACCGACTACATCGACGTCTACTATCTGCACAAGGAAGACCACACCACGCCGCTCGACGAGACGGTGCGCGCGATGGGCGACCTGATCCGCGCCGGCAAGGTGCGCTATTTCGGCGTCTCCAACTACCGCGCCTGGCGCGTCGCCGAGATCTGCAACATCTGCGACCGGCTCGGCATCGACCGTCCCGTCGCGAGCCAGCCCTATTACAATGCAATGAACCGGATGCCGGAGGTCGAGCATTTCCCGGCCTGCGCCTATTACGGCCTCGGCATCGTGCCCTATAGCCCGCTGGCACGCGGCGTGCTGACCGGCAAATACGCACCCGATGCCGCGCCGCCCGCCGACACCCGCGCCGGCCGCAACGACAAGCGCATGATGCAGACCGAGTGGCGGCCGGAATCGCTGCAGCTCGCGCAGGAGATCAAGCGCCACGCCGAGAGCCGCGGCGTCACCGCCGGGCAGTTCGCGGTGTCCTGGGTGCTGAACTCGTCGTTCGTCAGCGCGGTCATCGCGGGCCCACGCACCGAAGCGCAATGGGACGACTACATCCGTGCGCTCGATTATCGCTTCACCTCCGAGGACGAAGCCCTGATCAACCGCCTCGTCGTCGCCGGCCATCCCTCGACGCCGGGCTTCAACGATCCCGCCTATCCGATCGAGGGGCGCCGGGCACGGACTGAACGGCCACTGGAATAACAACCGTACATCAGGGCTGCGTTCAATCTTTTCCGCCGTCATTGCGAGGAGCGATAGCGACGAAGCAATCCACGTCTCCGCAAGCGGCAGGATGGATTGCTTCGCTTCGCTCGCAATGATGGAGTCTTGCATTCGCTCGGTACGGACAAGTCGCTCGGTTTTGCCGAAGTTACGTTTCGTACCTTCCGAATTGCGGAATGTCCGCGGCGGCTGCAGCATCAGGCCATGACAACGTTGATACCGGTGCTGCCATGACGGCATCCAACGTACTGGACTGGATCGTGGCTCTCCTGGTGTGCTGGGCGAGCCTGACCGCGATCTTCGAGCCTTCGCGCGGAGCCTCGCAGTGCGATGCTCCCGTCGTGATGAGCAACGCCCCGCAATCGCCGCCGGCGATTCCGACGCAGGCAGAGTTCGAGGAGATGATCCGGGACATGAAGCTGCACGACTGAGCAAGGCGCGGAAAGCCTTATCTCAATGGCGTCCCCGAAATGAAAACAGGGCGGCGCCGAAGCGCCGCCCTGCCCTGATTGCCGTGACTTACCGGCCGCTTACTTCACGAGGTCGAAGCGATCGGCGTTCATCACCTTGGCCCAGGCCGCGACGAAGTCGTTCACGAACTGCTCCTTGGCATCCGACGAGCCATAGACCTCGGCAAACGCGCGCAGCTGCGAGTGTGAGCCGAAGATCAGGTCGGCGCGGGTGCCGGTCCACTTCACCGCCTTTGTCTTGCGGTCGCGGCCCTCATAGACGCCCTGGCCGGCATCGCTCCACACCGTGCCCATGTCGAGCAGGTTGAGGAAGAAGTCGTTGGTCAGCGTCCCCGGCTTGCCGGTGAGGACGCCATGCTTCGACTTCTTGGCGTTGGCGCCGAGCACGCGCAGGCCGCCGACTAGGACCGTCAATTCCGGTCCGGTCAGCCGCAGGAGCTGCGCACGGTCGACCAATGCCTCTTCGGGCTGCAGGAACTGATGCTTGCCTCTGATGTAGTTGCGGAAGCCGTCAGCCCGCGGCTCGAGCGGAGCGAACGATTCGACGTCGGTCTGATCCTGCGTCGCATCGGTGCGGCCCGGCGTGAAGGGGACCTTCACATTGGTACCGCCGTCCTTCGCCGCCTTCTCGATCGCAGCCGCGCCGCCGAGCACGATGAGATCGGCCAGCGAGACCTTCTTGCCGAACTCCTTCTGGATGGCTTCGAGCTTGGCCAGCACACCCTTGAGCTGGGCCGGTTCGTTGACATCCCAGTCCTTCTGCGGAGCAAGGCGGATGCGCGCACCGTTGGCGCCGCCGCGCTTGTCGGAGCCGCGGAAAGTGGAGGCCGAGGCCCACGCGGTCGACACCAGTTCGGACACCGAAAGACCCGAGGCTGTTATCTTCGCCTTGAGCGCCTCGATATCCTTGTCGTCGATCACGGCGTGATCGAGCGCCGGCACCGGGTCCTGCCAGATCAGCGTCTCCTTCGGCACCAGCGGGCCGAGGTAGCGCACGATCGGACCCATGTCGCGGTGCGTGAGCTTGAACCAGGCGCGGGCGAAGGCGTCCGCGAACTGATCCGGATGCTCATAGAACCGGCGCGAGATCTTCTCGTAGGCCGGATCGAAACGCAGCGACAGGTCGGTGGTCAACATGGTCGGCACATGCTTCTTCGACGGATCGAACGCGTCCGGAATATCTGCCGCCGCGCCTTTCGCCTTCCACTGCTTCGCACCTGCGGGGCTCTTCGTCAGCTCCCATTCGTACTTGAACAGGTTCTCGAAGAAGTGGTTGCTCCACTTGGTCGGGGTCTGGGTCCAGGTGACCTCGGGACCGCCGGTGATCGCGTCAGCGCCGACGCCGGTACCGTGCTTGCTCTTCCACCCCAAGCCCTGTTCCTCGATCGCGCCGCCTTCCGGCTCCGGCCCGATCAGCGACGGGTCGCCCGCACCGTGGGTCTTGCCGAAGGTGTGACCACCGGCGATCAGCGCAACCGTCTCCTCGTCGTTCATCGCCATGCGGAAGAACGTCTCGCGGATGTCCTTGGCAGCAGCAACTGGGTCCGGATTGCCGTTCGGGCCTTCCGGGTTGACGTAGATCAGGCCCATCTGAACCGCGCCGAGCGGTTCGGAGAGCTGACGCTCGCCGCTGTAGCGCTCGTCGCCGAGCCAGGTGCCTTCCGGACCCCAGTACAGTTCTTCCGGCTCCCACACGTCGGCGCGGCCACCGGCGAAGCCGAACGTCTTGAAGCCCATCGATTCCAGCGCGACGTTGCCGGCGAGGACCATCAGGTCGGCCCAGGAGATCTTGCGGCCGTATTTCTGCTTGATCGGCCACAGCAGCCGGCGCGCCTTGTCGAGGTTGGCGTTATCGGGCCAGCTGTTGAGCGGGGCGAAACGCTGCTGACCGGCACCGGCGCCGCCGCGGCCGTCGGTGATGCGATAGGTACCCGCCGAGTGCCAGGCCATGCGGATCATCAGACCGCCGTAGTGGCCGAAGTCGGCCGGCCACCATTCCTGCGACGTCGTCATCAGGGCCGTGAGGTCCTTGATCACGGCGTTGAGATCGAGCGACTTGAATTCCTTGGCGTAGTCGAAGCCCTTGCCCATCGGATCGGACAGGTTGGAATTGTGATGCAGCACCTGAACGTCGAGCGTCTCCGGCCACCAGTCGCGATTCGCGTGCCCGCGGGGCCCGCCCGTGAATGGGCATTTGCCCGCGCCGTCGTCGGTTTTTGCGTCCATGTTTCTTCTCCGAGGTGATGGATTCTGGAATGCGCTGGAGCTCTTCCAAGAACGATTCTACGCGCCCCAATCCATCAGGTGAAATTGACTTTAGTGATCGCGCCGATAAGATAATCTGATGATAAATGTCACACTCCGGCAACTGAGGTATTTCGATGCGCTGGCCCAGCACGGGCATTTCGGGCGCGCCGCGGATGCCTGCGCGGTGTCGCAGCCGGCGCTGTCGATGCAGATCCGCGAGCTGGAACGGGCGGTCGGCGGCGTGCTGATCGAACGCAATGCCCGACAGGTCACCCTGACGACCTTCGGCGAAGATCTGCTGCATCGCGTGCGCGACATCCTGCGCTCGGTCGACGAGCTCGGCGACTTTGCACGCGCCTCGCGCGACAAGCTTGCCGGCCGCCTGCGCGTCGGCATGATCCCGACCATTGCGCCATATCTGCTGCCGCGGGTGATCGAGACGCTGGCGCGGCTGCATCCCGAGCTCGACATCCATGTCCGCGAGACGCTGACGCCGAAGCTGATCAAGGCAGTTGCCGAGGGCCGGCTCGACACCGCGATCGTGGCGCTGCCGGTGCATGAACCGTCGCTGACCGAGGTCGCGCTGTTCTCCGAGAATTTCCTGCTGGTGCGGCCGGGTGAGGATGCCAAGACGCCGGTGCCGAGCGCCGAGATGCTGCGCGAGATGCGGCTGTTGCTGCTCGAGGAAGGCCATTGCTTCCGCGACCAGGCGCTGTCGTTCTGCAACATGCAATCGTCCTCGCCGCCACGCGAGGTGCTGGATGCGAGCTCGCTGTCGACATTGGTGCAGATGGTCGGCGCCGGCATCGGCGTCACCTTAATCCCCGAGATGGCGGTGACGGTGGAGACGCGCTCGGCGCCCGTCACGGTCTCGCGCTTCAAGAACCCGCAGCCCTCGCGCACCATCGGCATGGTCTGGCGCAAGACCAGCCCACTCGCCGCGCAGCTACAGCAGATCGCCGAAGTGGTCTCGCTCGCTGCTCGGGAGTTGCGTGCGCCGAAGGCGGATGGGGCGAAGGACACGAAGCGCGCGGGGCGGCGCAAGGTGGCGTGATTGGTTCGGTGGCGAAGAAGGACTGCATTCCGCGTTTAGCGCACGCGTCCCGCCGCAACCACAACCGTCGTCCCGGCGCAGGCCGGGACCCATACGCCGCGGCAGACGTCGTGATCGGGACTCGTCGTTCCGACATCGCGCAACAATGAACTTCGGTGGTTATGGGTCCCGGCCTTCGCCGGGACGACATCTTGTTTGTCGCGTCCCTCTCCGTCATTCCGGGGCGCGCCTATTGGCGCGAGCCCGGAATCCATCAAGCTACAGAACAGGTGGTGGAATGGATTCCGGGCTCTCGCTTCGCGCGCCCCGGAATGACGAGATGAGGCAGCGCCCTTACTTCTCCAGATATTTCTTCATCTCGGCGATCAGGCCGTCGCGCAGTTCGGGGCGCTTGAGGCCGAAGGCGATGTTGGCGCGGAGGAAGCCGGGCTTGGAGCCGCAATCGTGGCGCTCGCCCTCGAACTCGACGCCGTAGAACTTCTGCGTCCTCGCGAGGCCGATCATGGCGTCGGTGAGCTGGATCTCGCCGCCGGCGCCGCGCTCCTGCGTGGCCAGGATGTTGAATATCTCCGGCTGCAGGATGTAGCGGCCGGTGATCGACAGGTTGGACGGCGCGGTGCCCTGCGGCGGCTTCTCGACCATGCCGTCGACCTCGAAGATGTTGCCGGTGCGTTTTCCGACGCCGCAGATGCCGTATTGATGGGTCAGCTCGTCGGGCACCGCCTCGACCGCGATCACGTTCGACTTCTCGCCGAGCTTGTTGGCGGCATCGATCATCTGCTTCAGGCAGCCCGGCGTGTTCAGCACCAGCTCGTCCGGCAGCACCACCGCGAACGGCTCGTTGCCGACGATGTCGCGCGCACACCACACCGCGTGGCCGAGCCCGAGCGGCGATTGCTGCCGGGTGAAGCTCATCGCGCCGGCTTCCGGCTGGTTCTGCGCCAGAATGTCCTGCTCGGTCTTCTTGCCGCGTTGCGCGAGCGTGGTGTCGAGCTCGAACATGCGGTCGAAGTGATCCTCGATGACGCCCTTGTTGCGGCCGGTGACGAACACGAAGTGCTCGATGCCGGCCTCGCGGGCCTCATCGACCACGTACTGGATCAGCGGCTTGTCGACGATCGTCAGCATCTCCTTCGGCATTGCCTTGGTGGCAGGCAGCACGCGGGTGCCGAGACCGGCGACGGGAAATACGGCTTTGCGGATCTTCATGGGATTATCGGAGGCCTTGAAATCGGGTGGGACGGCGGCGCGGAATCTAATCGCTCCTTGGTACCCGTTTTGCAGCCGAGAACAAAGGCGGATGTGTGATGCGCACCAATCCGCCTTGTCCATCCGAGTATTTCCGAACTGAATGGCCGCCTACCGAGGCATCCCGACCGCCCGCACGTTGGCGCGTGACGGCGCTGACGTGCCGAGAGACACAGCCGTCGCGTTGGCAGATGACACGATCCAGCGGCGATATTTGCGGGTGAGCGACGCGGTGCGCAACTGGGCGAGAACCAACGCCTTCAACGGCGAAACGTTCGGATTGGCCGTGCGGCCCCGGCTCAACCGCCGCAGCTGGAATTTCACAACCGCCATGGCGGCAAGCGACGCCATCGGCTTGCTCTTCCAGCGGATCGGCGCGACTTCTGGCCGCAGATCCTCGCCGCGGCGCCACGCATTTACCAAGTCCGGCCTGATCGCAATCGCGGTTGCGATACCCGCAATGGCGACGCCGCTGTCGAGCACCTGTTGCACGATGCCGATGCGGCGAATGCCGCCGGTGACCATGACCGGCATCCTGGCGACTTCTGCGATCTCGCGCGCGAAGTCCAGGAAATAGGCCTCGCGCGCCAGCGTGCGGCCGTCGCGCGCATCGCCTTGCATCGCTGGCGCCTCGTAGCTGCCGCCGACAGTTCCACCAGATCCACCGGCAGTTCGTTCAGCATCTCGACGACGGTCTTCGCATCGGCTGCATCGAAGCCGCCGCGCTGGAAATCGGCCGAGTTCAGTTTGACCGCGATCGAGAAGCCCGGCGACACCGCGGCGCGGACGGCCTTGACGGTTTCGATCAACAGTCGTGCTCGGTTTTGCAGCGAGCCGCCCCAGCGGTCGGTGCGCCGGTTGCTCAAGGGCGACAGGAACTGGCTGATCAGATAGCCATGCGCGGCATGGATCTGCACGCCGGAGAAGCCGGCCTGCTCTGCGAGCTTCGCGGCCGCGACGAAGCGCGCGATCACCTCGTCGATGTCATGCTCGGTCATCGCTTTGGGCATCGCAAACAGGCTCGAATGCTTGCCGAGATCAAGCGCCACCGCCGATGGCGCCCAAGTCTGCTGGCCCATGTTCTTCATCATCTGCCGGCCCGGATGGCTGAGCTGCAGCCAGATCTGCGCGCCCCTGGCCCGGCCGATCCGCGCCCAGTTTCGGAACGCTTCAAGCGGCGTGCCGTCCTCCAGCACGACGACGCCCGGGCCGGTCATGGCGCGGCGATCGATCATGACATTGCCTGTTATGATGAGGCCGGCGCCGCCGTCGGCCCAGGCCTGATAGAGGCGCAGCAGTTCGGCCGACGGGAGATGCCCGGCGTCAGCCATGTTCTCCTCCATCGCCGCCTTGGCGATGCGGTTGGGAACGCTGGTCCCGTTGGGCAACGTGAGCGATTCGAACGGCGACATGAACAGGTTCCTTATCGAGTTCCTTGTTGATCTGCGCGTACCTTAACCTTAAAGTAAACTTTAAGGTCAAGCCGCAACAAGAAGCACCGCCGTGAAGATCGGGGAACTGGCTCGAGAGTCCGGCCTCGCGCCGTCGCGCATCCGCTTCTATGAGCGAGAGGGCCTGATCGGATCGATCGATCGCGGCCTGAATGGCTATCGGCAGTATTCGCACGGAACCAGGCAGGTCCTCGAAATCATCGTGATGGCCCAGCAGGCCGGATTTTCGCTCGACGAGATCCGGAATCTGCTGCCGCCACACGGCAAGGGAGACTGGAGCCGCGACACGCTGGTGGCCGCGCTCAAGACCAAGGTGGTCGAGGTTGCCGCCTTGCGGCATCGACTGGCTGAAACCCAGGCCGGGCTGGAGGCCGTGATCGCCCGGATCGAAGCCACGCCGCCGGGCGGTGACTGCTTTGAGAACGCCGAAGCCGTCTTGGCTGGTCTCAGGGACTCGAAAGCCGATTGACGACACCGGACAATTTGTCCCGGCCCAAACTGTCGCGCGATTTCGTCACGCCCCAAATGCTGCCCTTTGTTAAGCTATTGGAAACCGTGACGGGGCCTTCTGAGGCGGCACGATTTTGACAGGCACACGACACATGCGCGCGACCGGAACACCAAGGACCAGGCTTTGCAGCGCGAGCCTGATCGCGCTGGCCCTGCTGCTGCCGGGTGCGACGCAAGCGCAATCGGCCGGCAACGGCCTGACCAACCTGATCGACAGTATCTTCTCCCCGAACGCCGCGACACCGCCGCAGGCGGCAACCGGACAGGATGGTGCGGCGCCGCCCTGGAGCGGGGAAGACGGCGCCTCCGGCCATCCCTTGATGACAGCCGCCGCGATCCGCCAGGCCGCATCCGACTTCCCGAACTGCGTCGCGGGGATGTGGCCGGATGCGGCACGGCGCAACATCACCCAGCAGAACTTCGAGCGCTTCACCGCGGGCCTCACGCCCGACCTGCGCATCATGGATCTCCTGGATTCGCAGCCGGAATTCACCAAGGCGATCTGGGACTATCTCGATATCCTTGTGAGCGACGCCAGGCTCGCCAAGGGCCGCGAGACCCTTGCGAAATACAAGTCGCAGTTCGACGCGACCGAGAAGGCCTATGGCGTCGATCGCTACATCATCGCAGCGATCTGGGGCATCGAGTCGAACTACTCGACCCAGATGGGCGACCGCAGCGTGGTGCAGTCGACCGCGACGCTCGCCTGCATCGGCCGGCGCCAGGCCTATTTCAAGGACGAGTTCCTGTCGGCGCTGGAAATTCTCAACCGTGGCGATCTCAAGCCCGAACAGATGCGCGGCTCCTGGGCCGGCGCCTTCGGCCCGACCCAGTTCATGCCGACCGCGTTCAAGCGCTACGCCGTCGACGGCGATGGCGACGGCCGCCGCGACGTCGTCGACGATCCGAGCGACCTGATCGCCTCCACCGCCAACAATCTGAAGAAGGACGGCTGGCAGACCGGCGCGAGCTGGGGCTACGAGGTGGTGCTGCCGCAAGGCCTGAACTACATGCTGGCCGATCGCGCCAAGGCGATGCCGCTGTCGCAGTGGGAGCAGCTCGGCGTCAAGCGGCCGGGCGGCCAGCCGTTCCCGCGGCCGTCCGACAAGGCCTATCTGCTGGCGCCGGCGGGCGCCGAGGGTCCGGGCTTCCTGATGCTGCAGAATTTCCGGGTGATCATGAAATACAACCCGGCCGAGGCCTATGCGCTCGCCATCGGCCATTTCGCCGATCGCCTGCGCGGCGGCCAGCCCTTCGTGCAGCCCTGGCCGCGCCAGGAACGAGTGCTGTCCCGCGCCGAACGGCTGGAACTGCAGCAGCTGCTCGCCCAGCGCGGCTTCTACAAGGGCACGCCCGATGGCCAGTTCGGCGGCCAGACCCGCGAGGCGCTGCGCGGCTTCCAGGTCTCGATCGGCGCACCGGCCGACGGCTTTGCCACATCAGAGGTGCTGGAGCGGCTGCGCGGGCGGTAGCGGGGCGAGTTTCGGCGGATCCCGCCCGAAAGTAACCGTGAAATCCGATATTTGCCGCCTGCCTTGACGGCGGCCGGGGGCACCCGATTTATGGTGGAAAAGCTGCCCGCTTGCGGCCCGATTCCGCTAATATGCTCACGTACTTCCTGATCATTGCGACGAACTCGATGGCGAAGCCGAAATCCTTCCTGCGCCTATTCACCGAAGCCGGTCCGCTGGTCGCGCTGACGGTGGCGCTTGCGCTGTTGATCGGCATTGCCGAGCCCGCCTCGGCGCAGTTCTTCGGCTTCCCCGGCTTCGGTGGCGGACCGCCGCAACCGCAGCGCCGCGCTCCGCCGCAGCATGGCGGCGGCGGTGGCGGCTGGTTCGGGGGCGATTTCTTCGCGCCATTCCAGCAGCAGCCGCAATCATCACAGCCGCAGCGGCCACGCGAGGATTTCTCGCGCGCTCCGCCGCCGGCCAAGCGCGAAGCCGCGGCCGAGCGCAACGTGCTGGTGATCGGCGACGCCATGGCCGACTGGCTCGCCTACGGCCTGGAAGACGCCTATTCCGACCAGCCCGACATGGGCGTGATCCGCAAGCACAAGACGGTCTCCGGCCTGATCCGCTATCAGCCCAAGGGCGACCCGGCGGATTGGGCTGCGGCCGCCAAGGGCATTCTCGCCACCGAGAACCCCGACGCCATCGTCGTGATGCTCGGCCTCAACGACCGCACCTCGATCCGCGAACCGGTCGCGGAGAAGAAGGTCGACAAGAAGGACGAGAAGAAGGACGCGCGCGGCAAGCCGGACGCAAAGCCGGGCGACAAGCCCGATCCCGCCGCCAAGACCGATGGCAAGACTGACGGCAAGGCTGATGCCAAGACCGACAGCAAGCCGGCCGATGCCGAGTTGCCGGCCGACGACGCCGACACCGACTCGCAGGCCGCGCCGGAAAAGACCGCGCGCTCGCCCAACGGCCTTTATGACTTCCGCGACGACCGCTGGGTCGAGCTCTACGGCAAGAAGATCGAGGAGCTGATCAACGTGCTGAAGAGCAAGGGCGTGCCGGTGCTGTGGGTCGGCCTGCCCGCGATCCGCGGCCAGAAGGGCACGTCGGACATGCTGTTCCTCGACGCGCTCTATCGCGACGGTGCCGGCAAGGCCGGCATCACCTATGTCGACGTCTGGGACGGCTTTGTCGACGAGGCCGGCCGCTTCATGCCGAAGGGCCCGGACTTCGAAGGCCAGCCGCGCAAGCTGCGTTCCGACGACGGCGTGTTCTTCACCAAGGCCGGCGCGCGCAAGCTCGCACACTATGTCGAGCGCGAGGTGACCCGCTTGCTCGCGGTGCGCACCGGCCCGATCGCGCTGCCGAGCGAACCGGCAACGCCCGAGACCAGCACCGAGCCCGGCAAGCCCCCGCCGCGGCCGCTGGCAGGCCCCGTGCTGCCGCTGGTCGCCTCCACGGTCGGGACCGATCAGTTGCTCGGCGGCCCCGGATCGCGGCCCGCCGCGGTCGACGCGCTCGCCGCACGCACGCTGGTGAAGGGCGAGGCCCTGGCGCCACCGGCCGGCCGCGCCGATGATTTCGCCTGGCCGCGCCGCGAGATGGGGCGCGAGCAGGCCAAGGGCGACGTGCCGGTCGCCGCGACCACGCCGGCCGCACCGGCAAGCGGGCCTGCGAATCCGCCGCCCTCGACCACGGCGATCGCGCCCGACGGCTCGATCATCACCGCGCCGAAGCCGCCAAAGCGTGTGTTCCGTCCGGCCCAGGCCCAGCCGCAACAGCAGCCACAGACGCAGCCCTGGCTGCGTGACATCTTCGGATTCGGCGCGCCGCAGCAGCAGCGCCCGCTGGTCGCACCGCCGCCGCGGCCGCCGCGCAATGTCGGACAGCGTGCCGCAGTGCCGGGGAATCCCTGGCAGTAGGCGCGCGCGCCTTCTCATCGAATTGAAGCTAGATCCACGTCATTGCGAGCCAACGGGTCGCGCGAACGTGCGCCCTATGACAGGCTCCGCGAAGCAATCCATCGATCCGCACACGCGGACGGATGGATTGCTTCGTCGCTTCGCTCCTCGCAATGACGGTGAGCGAGATGATGTCGACCGTAATTAATAGCGCCAGCGCAGCGGCGGACGGCGCGGCTGGCGCGTCATCAAGAGCGCCAGCGCAAAGCCGATGCCGCCCGCGATCAAGAGCGATCCGAGCGGATTGTCCCGCACCGTTTGCGCCATCGCCTTCTGTCCGCTGCGAACGGTCTCGCCGCGATTCTCATAAGCATCCTTGAAAGTATCCTTGGCATAGTTGACCGCGGTGTCGGCGGCGTCACGCGCGGCATCCTTGGCCTGGCCGTAGAGATCCTGCACTGCGCCTGTGGCTTCACGCGCGCGGCCTGACGCCTGGGTGCGCGCATCACCAGCCACATCGCCGACTGCGCCTTCGGCCTTGCCTGCGAACTCCTTCGCCGTACCGATAATCCGATCCTTGTCCATCACAACGACTCCCTGAAATGTCTGGAAGCCAACCGCCGAACCTCGCACAAGTTCCTGGAGTTAAAGAATGAGTCCGCCATCGACAATGATGGTCTGGCCGACGACATAGGAGGCGAGCGGCGAGGCCAGGAACAGCGCGGCGCCGGCCATGTCGGCGGGCGTGCCGAGGCGCTTCAGCGGAATGCGCTCGAGCGCGCCTTCGAGCCGCTTCGGATTCGCCGTCGTCGCCTTGGTCATCTTGGTGTCGACGAGGCCTGGCGCGATGCCGTTGACGCGGATGCCGTTCTCCGCCCAGGCCTCGCCGAGCGTGCGGGTCAGACCGACCGCGCCGGTCTTCGAGGCGTTGTAAGCCGGATTACCCATGGTGGAATGGTAAGCCGCGGTCGAGCTCACGATGATCAGCGAGCCCTTGGCGGCACTCAGCATCGCGTGGAATTTGGTGGCGCAGGCCATCAGGCTCATCAGATTGACTTCCATCACCTTGCGGAACCCTTCCATCTGGAATTCCCCGCGGCGGTAAATCACCGCGCCCTGCGCCAGTACCAGCACGTCGAGCCGATCGAACGACGGCGTCAGGCTTTCGATCGCCTGCGCATTGCTGACATCGAGCTGCGCATAGGCAAGGCCTTCGAGATGCGAGCCTTCCTCCGCGGAATAGTCGCTCGCCTGCGCGCGGGTGCCGTACACGGCAACGTGCGCGCCCTTGGCGCGGAACGCCTGCGCGATGCCGTTGCCGATGCCGCTGGAGCCGCCGACCACCAGTACCTGCTTGCCGCCGAAATCGAGCTCGTTCATCGCGTTCCTCTCCCGTGTTGTTTTCTTGATTGAGCATGATCCCTTTCGAAAAGCCAACGCAAAAGCCCGCGCAGAACTTGCGTTAACGCGCTGCGCGCGTGCCGATATCGGGTCGGTGGTTTGACGTCTTTGCGGATCGGTGCCAGCGTTGGCGCCTCGCACCACAAAAAAATCAACGGGAGGTCCGTCGTGTCCGAATTCAAACAGCTCAGCCGCTCGGTGAAGGGCCTCACCGTTCTCGTCACCGGCGCCGCCAGCGGCATGGGCCGCGCCACCGCGCGCGTGTTCGCCGATGAAGGCGCCAATGTCGCTGTCACTGACCTGACCGAAGAAGGCACGCAAGCGGTAGCGAAGGAGATCGCGGCAAGCGGTGGCTCGGCAAAGGCCTGGACGCTCGACGTCAGCGATCGCGATGCCATCACCAGGGTCGTCAACGATGTCGCCGCGCATTTCGGCGGGCTCGACATCATCGTCAACAATGCCGGCATCTCGGTGCGCGTGGCGATCGACGATCCCGGTTACGAGGACGCCTGGGCCAAGGGCATCGCGGTGATGCTGACGGCGCATCCGCGCATCATCCGCGCCGCACTGCCCTACCTGCGCAAGTCGCGATCGCCGCGCATCGTCAACATCGCCTCGACCGAAGCACTCGGCGCGACCGGGATGCACAGCCCCTACTCCGCGGCAAAGGGCGGCGTCACCAGCCTGACCCGCTCGCTCGCGGTGGAACTGGGGCGCGAAGGGATCACCGTGAACTGCATCTGCCCGGGCCCGATCCGCACCGCCATCACCGACCGCATCTCCGAGGAGCACAAGACGATCTACGCCAAGCGCCGCACCGCGCTTGCGCGTTACGGCGATCCGGAAGAGGTCGCGCACATGACGCTCAGCCTGTGCCTGCCCGCCGCATCGTTCCTGACCGGTGCAGTGATTCCTGTCGACGGCGGGTTGATGGCGCGGAATGCCTGACCCGCGCATCGCCGTAGCCGCGAAGCGTTGACAGCGCGCGCGTCGGGAGTAGCTTTCTCGCCAAACGAAGCGGGACAACCGCCCGCGAGATACGGGGAGATACGCCAATGACGGTCCTGATCCGGCAGCTTCACAAGCATTTCGTCGGCGAGGTCTCCGGCGTCGATCTGCGCAAGCCGCTGACGAAGCAGGAAGCGATCGACATCGAGGCCGGCATGGACAAATACGCCGTGCTCGTCTTCCACGGCCAGGACATCTCAGACGAGCAGCAGATGGCATTCGCGCTGAACTTCGGCGAGCGCGAGAACGCGCGCGGCGGCACGGTGACCAAGAAGGAAGACTACCGCCTCTCCTCCGGGCTCAACGATGTCTCCAATCTCGGCAAGGACGGCAAGCCGCTGCCGAAGGATCATCGCACCCATCTGTTCAATCTCGGCAACTGCCTGTGGCACTCCGACAGTTCGTTCCGGCCGATCCCGGCGAAATTCTCGCTGCTGTCGGCGCGCGTCGTCAACCCGAAGGGCGGCAACACCGAGTTCGCCGACATGCGCGCTGCCTATGACGCGCTCGACGACGAGACCAAGGCCGAGATCGACGACATGATCTGCGAGCACTCGCTGATGTATTCGCGCGGCTCACTCGGCTTCCTCGACTACACCGCCGAGGAGAAGGAGATGTTCAAGCCGGTGCTGCAGCGGCTGGTGCGCACCCATCCGGTGCACGGCCGCAAGTCGCTGTATCTGTCGTCGCATGCCGGCGCCATCAGGGGCATGAGCATGCCGGAGGCGCGGCTGCTGCTGCGCGACCTGACCGAGCACACCACGCAGCCGGAATTCGTCTATGTGCACAAATGGACGGTGCATGACCTCGTGATGTGGGACAACCGCCAGACCGTGCACCGCGTGCGCCGCTACGACCAGTCGCAGCCCCGCGACATGCGCCGCGCCACGGTGGCCGGCACCCAGCCGACGGTGGCGCAGGAGGCGGCGGAGTAGCGGGCACAACAATAGCTGTCGTGGCCAACCCCACAGCAGTCGTCCCGGGCAAGCGAAGCCCGACCCGGGACCCATAACCACAGGGCACCGTCGTCGCGCGACGCTGCGGCCCCAGCGCGGCGCCACACTGCGTCCTGTGGTTATGGGTCCCGGCCTTCGCCGGGACGACACCGTGAATGTATTGAGACCGTCGCTGCTTAAGCGGACCTACGCGTGCCCGGCGTCGTTCGACAGCATGCCGGCCTCGATGCCGATCTTGCGCAGGGCGCGCGCGTATTTCTCGTCCACATCGGTGCCGAAGATCAGTTCCGGATCGGCGTCGCAATGCAGCCAGCCATTGTGCTGGATCTCGTTCTCGAGCTGGCCCGGCGCCCAGCCGGCATAACCCAGCGCGAGGATCGCGTGCTTGGGGCCTGAGCCCTTGGCGATCGCCTTGAGGATGTCGACGGTCGCGGTGAGCGAGATGCCGTCGTCGATGTTCAGCGTCGCATCCTGAATGTAGAAGTCGCTGGAGTGCAGAACGAAGCCGCGGCCGGTATCGACCGGGCCGCCCTTCATCACCTTCATCATCTCGGCATTTTCGGGCAGCTGGATCTGGTCCGACTTCTCGATGATGTCGAGTTGCACCAGCAGCCCCGGGAAATCGATGCTGCCGGCCGGGCGGTTGACGATGATGCCCATCGCGCCCTCGGAGGAATGCGCGCACATGTAGATCACGGAGCGTTCGAAGCGCGGGTCGTTCATCACAGGCATCGCAATCAGCATCTGGCCATCGAGATAGCCATCTTCGGTGGCATGGGGACCGACGGCCGGGCTTCTGCCGGCGGCGGTCTTGCGAGTCTTGCCTGTTTTGCCTTCAGGGCGCATCCGCAAAGGCCTTTCCTGCTGATTTGGCATCCTGATATTGGGTCGCGGTTCTGTCAATCAACCTTCGGCCGCAGTGCGGCGATGCATCACAAGCAATTCAATGGTTTGCAACGAAAGTTGCAGGTAAAGACGTCTCATGATCGTCACAGTTCCCATGCGTGCCGCATTTGCCGTCGCCGCCATGTTTTCCGTCGCATCCGTGGCAACGGAGGTTCGCGCCGACGACGCCTCGCCGTGGCAGCAGGACACGCATTCGGCGGTCAGGCTGCTGGCGGGATCGCGCAGCGGCGCGGTGCTGCTCGGCGGCATCGCCTTCCAGTTGCAGGACGGCTGGAAAACCTACTGGCGCACGCCAGGCGATTCCGGTGTGCCGCCGCGGTTCGATTTCTCCAAATCGGACAATGTCGATGCGGTCACGGTGATGTGGCCGGCGCCGCGCCAGTTCGACGACGGCGCCGGAGGTACCTCGCTCGGCTACAAGCACCAGGTGGTGCTGCCGCTGCGCATCGTCGCGAAGAATCCCGACAAGCCGCTGGTGCTGCGCGCCGACATCAACTACGCGGTGTGCGAAAAGCTTTGCGTGCCGGTGGAGGCGAAGGCCGAGCTTGCGTTCGCCAGCGTCGCCTCGACCGAGGACGCCGCGCTGTCGGAAGCGCTCAACGCCGTGCCGAAGCCCGCCAATATCGGCGACCCCACCCCGTTCACGATCCGCGACGTCAAGCGCGACGGCAACAACGTGCTGGTCGATGTCACCGCACCCGAAAGCCGGGACCTCAGCCTGTTCGTCGAGGGGCCGACGCCCGACTGGGCGCTGCCCGTGCCCAAGCTCGTCGAGCACGCGCCGCCGGGCGTGAAGCGCTTTTCTTTCGAGCTCGACGGCTTGCCACCGGGCGCCAAGGCGGACGGCGCGGCGCTGAAGCTGACGCTGGTCGGCGGCGACAAAAGCTACGAATTCAATATCAATTTGAACTGACGGCGCAGTGTCGTTCCGGGGCGATGCATCGAACCCGGAACCTCGAGATTCCGGGCTCATGCTTCGCATGCCCCGGAATGACGCTGACCCAATCTTAACGTTTCGTTGATAGATCGGGGGCCATTGCCGCCTTGCGGCGCTTTAGGAATTTTCCGCCTTGGCTGTGATGGAAGCACAACCCGCAACTCCTGCGCCATCGGGTCCGGCCGCACGCCTCCGCGGCCTCACCGCGCGCCTGCTCGGCGGGACCAAGGAGGCGTCGGTCACCAAGCGCCTCGCCGGCATGATCTTCGTCATCCGCGTCATCAGCGCCGCCATCGCCTATCTCGCGCAGATCCTGCTGGCGCGCTGGATGAGCGGCTCGGACTACGGCATCTATGTCTATGTCTGGACCTGGGTGCTGCTGCTCGGCAGCACGATGGATTTCGGCATCGCGCCGTCCTCGCAGAAGATCATTCCGGAATATCGCGCGCGCGGCGACCTCGCCGCGCTGCGCGGCTTCCTCTCCGGCGGCCGCTGGGTGGTGCTTGCCGCCTCCAGCACAGTCGCGCTGCTGCTCGCCGGCGTGATCCACTTCGCCTCGCCCTGGATCGACCCCAATGCGGTGGTGCCGCTCTATATCGGCTGCCTGACATTGCCGCCCTTCGTGGTCGCCAACACCCAGGACGGCATCTCGCGCGCGCATGACTGGATGCAGCTCGGCCTGATGCCGCAATTCATCGTGCGGCAGGGACTGATCATCGCGCTGACCGCCGGCGCGCTGGCGCTCGGCCTCAATCTCGGCGCGACGGCCGCGATGATCGCGAGTGCCGCAGCGGTGTACATTGCGGCGATCGGCCAGATGATCGTGCTGAACCGCCGCCTCAAAGCCCATCTCGGGCCGGGCGCGAAGACCTACGACGTCAGGGGCTGGTTTGCGATCTCGCTGCCGATCATGCTGGTCGAGAGCTTCTATCTCTTGCTCGGCTACACCGACGTGCTGATGCTGCAGCAATTCCGCTCCTCCGAGGAGGTCGGCATCTATTTCGCGGTGGTGAAGACGCTGGCGCTGGTGTCGTTCGTCCACTACGCGATGTCGGCAACGACGGCGCATCGCTTCGCCGAGTACAACGCGCTCGGCGACAAGGAGCGGCTGTCGGCCTATGTCGCGCACGCGATCAGCTGGACGTTCTGGCCGTCGCTGCTCGCGACCATCGCCCTGCTCGCCTTCGGCAAGCCGCTGCTGTGGCTGTTCGGCCCGAAATTCGTCGACGGCTACAGCATCATGTTCGTCGCCGCGATCGGGCTCGTGGTGCGCTCGGCGATCGGGCCGGTGGAGCGGCTGTTGAACATGCTCGGCCACCAGAGCATCTGCGCCACCGCCTATGCGGTGTCGTTCTTCATGAATGTCGGGCTCTGCATGACGCTGGTGCCGCGCTATGGCGGCATGGGCGCGGCCGCCTCGACCTCGCTCTCGCTGATCTTCGAGACCATCCTGCTGTTCGTCGTGGTGCGCTCGCGGCTTGGGCTGCACGTGCTGGCGTTCGGCAAGCGACGGGTGGCGACATAGCATTGAGCCGGGCCGGATACCTGACCGCCGGCGGCGATCATCAATCGAAAACAAAGGCCGGCCCTGATCCAATCAGGGCCGGCTTTTTCTTGGGATGACAAATCCCGCCGGAAAACTACTCCGCAGTCCAGCCGCCGTCGATAGAGAGGTTGGCGCCGGTGATCTGCGCGGCGTCGTCGCCGCACAGGAACAGCGCGAGTGCTGCGACCTGCTCGGAGGTGACGAACTCCTTGGTCGGCTGGGCGGCGAGCAACACGTCCTTGATGACCTGCTCCTTGGTCATGTTGCGCGCCTTCATGGTCTCCGGAATCTGGTGCTCGACCAGCGGCGTCCAGACATAACCCGGGCTGATGCAGTTGCAGGTGATCTTGAATTGCGCGAGCTCGAGCGCCGCGGTCTTGGTGAGGCCGGCGATGCCGTGCTTGGCCGAGACATAGGCCGACTTGAACGGCGAGGCGACCAGCGAGTGCGCCGAAGCCGTGTTGATGATGCGGCCCCAGCCGCGCTTCTTCATGCCTGGCACCGCGGCGCGGATGCCGTAGAACGCCGACGACAGATTGATCGCGATGATCGCTTCCCACTTCTCCGGCGGGAACTCCTCGATCGGCGACACGAACTGGATGCCGGCATTGTTGACGAGGATGTCGACCGAGCCGAAGGTCTTCTCACCGAGCGCGATCATGTCGGCGATCTCGGCCGGCTTGGTCATGTCGGCCGGCGAATAAGCCGCCTTGACCTTGAAGTCGGTCTCGATGCCGGAACGCTCCTTCTCGATGTCGGCCGGCACACCCATGCCGTTGAGCACGATATTGGCGCCGGCGCCGGCGAAGGCGCGCGCATAAGCCAATCCGATGCCGCTGGTCGAGCCGGTCACAACGGCGGTCTTGCCTGTCAACGTACCCATTGTTCTTCGCTCCTATTTGCTTGCAGGGGGTGTGGGTTCATCCCCCGTGAGGTCGTAAGTCACCATGGTTTCCCCGGACTGCGGCCGTTCTAGCCATTCTTTGTGACGCATCGACAAATGCACGTCGCGGACGCCCGCGCCCCAGTGCTCGACCATCGCAACATGGGAGAAGTCGTAGTCCTTCGAAGAGCTCTCGTAGTTCTTGCTCTTGTAGATCAGGTGAACCACCGTGACGGTGTTCTCCTTGGACGCCTTGCGCAACAGTTCGACCGACGGATCGTTCTTCAGGTAGTCGGGCAGCTTGCCGATCAGGTCGCGCACGGCCATGCGGGCATTGTGGATCTGCTTGTTCTTGTCGGTGTTCATCCGCGTCCGGCTGGAAAAGCGGATGTCCTTTTCGCGCTCGGCGGCCTCCAGCAGCGTCTCCGGCAACGGCCCGCGCGCGCTGAACAGGTCGACCTGGAAGATCAGGAGATCGCGGCTGGTCTCCTCATCGAGCACGAAGTCGAGCGGGGTGTTGGAGGCGATGCCGCCGTCCCAGTAATGCTCGCCCTCGATCACGACGGCGGGAAAGCCCGGCGGCAGCGCGCCCGAAGCCATGATGTGCTCGGGGCCGATCTTCTTGCCGAGCTTCTTGAACTCGTAATTGTCGAAATAGCGGAAGTTGCCCGAGGTGACGCCGACCGCGCCGACCGACAGCCGCGTCTTCAGATCGTTGATGCGATCAAAATCAACGAGCCGCTCCAGCGTCTTCTTCAGCGGCGCGGTGTCGTAATAGCTCAGCGATTGCGAAGTGCCGGGCGGCCACAGCGGCGCCGGCGGAATCCGCGGCGTGAAGAAGCCGGGCACGCCGAAGGTCGCGATGATGGCGGCGCTGGTCTCGTTGAACAGCGAACGGGCGCGCTCATGCTTGGAGACCGGATTCCACGGCACCGGCGCCGACACCATCTCCCAGAATTCCTTCAGCCGCGGCACGCGCTTGTCCGGCTCGTTGCCGGCGATGATCGCAGCATTGATGGCACCGATCGAGATGCCGGCGATCCATTCCGGCTCGAAGCCTGCATGACAGAGCGCCTGGAAGGCGCCGGCCTGATAGGAGCCGAGCGCACCGCCGCCCTGAAGAACCAGCACACGCTGCGCTTGCGCCGGCGTCGAGCCGGGCGCGGAATCCGAAGTATCCATTCGTAACCGTTCGGTTCGAAATGACTTGAGGGCGCACCGTGGCGGCTGTTCGCAGCCGCGTCAATCAACGAGATATGGAGGGGAGATCACGCGGAATTTATCGCGATCAGGTTGCCGCCAAAATGAGCGTCCAGAACACCTTGTATTTGGTATTCGGAGCATAGACGGCTGCGATGCCCATTTTTGTGACACCGCTCTTGAGCATATTGGCCTTGTGCGGCGGTGAATCGCGCCAGCCCGAAAATGCCTCCGCCAGCGTGTGATAGCCGGCCGAGATGTTCTCGACCGCGACGGTTGCCGGGTAGCCGCCGGCCTCGAGCCGCTTGCCGAGCGGGGCCTTCACGTCATGGTCCATCTTGTTGCGGGCGGCCATCGCCTGCGACTGCTGCTCGGCGAGCCTGGTCAGGTCCGGGTCGACCACCACGGTGCCGAGACCATTGTTCTGGCGGTACTGCGAAAACATGATAGCGGCCGCCTGGCTGTCCAGCACGGCACCGGGCTGCGCCATGTTGAGATACATGGCCGGTTCTTCCGGGATTTTGGTGTCTGTGCCGCAGCCGGCAAGCACCAGAAGCCCGAACAGGGCGACCGTCGTCCGTTTCACTACTGAAAACCCCCAAGGTTGGCCCGCCGTTGTTGCATACCAACCGTGGCTGAATGGTGAACGGGGGCTAACTTTTGGCCATACAAAACACCGTCATTCCGGGGCGATGCGGTAGCATCGAACCCGGAATCTCGAGATTCCGGGCTCGGTCCTGCGGACCGCCCCGGAATGACAGGTGAGATTGTGGCCTAGTAGCCCCTACTCCTGGGCGGCAAAGATCCGGTAGCGGCGGGGCTGCAGCGAGACGATTTCGCCGGCCTGCAGCTCGCGGTCGCGGGGGGCGTCTATCTCGATCACGGTCCTGCCCTCGCTCCCCGCGAGGGCCACCTCGGCGCGCTGGATCGGACCGAACGAGCGGACATGCCGGATGGCGCCTTCCAGCGCCCCGGTTCCCGCCGGGCCGACCGCCATGTCGTGACGGCGGACGAACAGCTTGGCCGCGCCGGAAGCGGCGCCCAGCGCTGGAATGTTCAGGGGACGGCCGTCGAGCCGGACCGCGTCGCCGGCCACGTCGACCGGCAGCACGATGGATTCGCCGATGAAGCCGTGCACGAAGGCGGTCGCCGGATTGTCATAGACCTCGCCCGGCGAGCCGATCTGCTCGATCCTGCCCTTGTCCATCACTACGACGCGGTTGGCGACCTCGAGCGCCTCCTCCTGGTCGTGGGTGACGAAGATCGAGGTGACGTGGATCTCGTTGTGCAGCGAGCGCAGCCACTGCCGGAGCTCCTTGCGCACCTTGGCATCGAGCGCGCCGAACGGCTCGTCGAGCAGCAGGATCCGCGGCTCGATCGCAAGCGCACGCGCCAGCGCGATACGCTGACGCTGGCCGCCCGACAATTGGCTCGGATAGCGGTTGGCGAGCCAATCGAGCTGCACCAGATCGAGCAGGTTCTTGACGCGAGCGCGGATCGTCGCCTCGTCCTTGCGGATCGCACGCGGCTGCACGCGCAGGCCGAACGCGACGTTCTCGAACACCGTCATGTGGCGGAACAGCGCATAGTGCTGGAACACGAAGCCGACCTGACGCTCGCTGGCGCCGCGCGACAGCGCGTTCTCGCCGTCGATCGCGACCTCGCCCGAGTCGGGCCAGTCGAGCCCCGCGATGATCCGCAGCAGAGTCGTCTTACCGGAGCCGGACGGGCCGAGCAGCGCCAAGAGCTCGCCGTCGGCGACCTTGAGATCGACATTGTCGAGCGCGGCAAAGCTGCCGAACTTCTTTACGATATTCGTGACTTCAATCGCCATCGGGCACCTCTGCCTCGTCGAGCCGCCGCTCGAGAACGGTTTTCGCCACCAGCGTGATCAGCGCCAGCATCGCCAGCAGCGATGCGATCGCGAACGAGGCGACGAACTGATATTCGTTGTAGAGAATCTCGACCAGCAGCGGCATCGTGTTGGTCTCGCCGCGGATATGGCCGGAGACGACGGACACCGCACCGAACTCGCCCATCGCACGCGCGTTGCAGAGCAGGACGCCGTAGAGCAGGCCCCATTTGATGTTGGGCAGCGTGACGCGGAAGAAGGTCTGCAGGCCGGAGGCGCCGAGCGAGATCGCCGCCTCCTCTTCCTGGGTGCCCTGCTCCTGCATCAGCGGGATCAGCGCGCGCGCCACGAAGGGGAAGGTGACGAAGATCGTCGCCAGCGCGATGCCGGGCACGGCAAACAGGATGTGGACGTTGTGCGCCTGCAGCCATGTTCCGAAATAGCCCTGCGCGCCGAACAGCAGCACGAAGACCAGGCCCGAGATCACGGGCGAGACCGAGAACGGCAGGTCGATCAGCGTGATCAGGAAGGTCTTGCCGGTAAACTCGAATTTCGAGATCGCCCAGGCCGCGACCACGCCGAACACGAGGTTGAGCGTGACCGAGATCGCGGCAACCAGCAGCGTCAGCTTGATCGCCGCGAGCGCCTCGGGCTCCGCCAGGGCCGCGACATAGGCGACGATGCCTTTCGAGAAGGCCGACGCAAACACGACGACCAGCGGCAGCACGACGAAGATGCTAAGGAAGGCGATCGCCAGCGCGATGATGATGAGGCGGATCGGGCCCGGCTCGGTGCGCGGGTTGCGCCGCGCAGCGACCGGCTCGGCGCGCGCGATCTCAAGCCGCGGCGCCGGCGCCGCAACGCTGACATCGGTCGCAGGCGCGTAGGTCCGCAGTTGCGTGGTCGAGGTCGCCAATCCCGTCTGCATCGACATCTCGAACCTCAATGCACGGGAATGCGGGCTTGCGCCCAGCGCTGCAGCCGGTTGATCAGGAAGATGATCAGGAACGAGGCAACCAGCATCACCACCGCGATCGCGGTGGCATCGGCGTAGCGGAATTCGGACAGCCGGATCACGATCAGGAGCGGCGCGATCTCGGAGACGTTGGGCAGATTGCCGGCGATGAAGATCACCGAGCCGTATTCACCGATGGCGCGGGCAAAGGCCAGCGCAAAACCGGTGAGCAGCGCCGGAATCAAACTCGGCAGGATGACGCGAAACACCGTGTGCCAGCGATTGGCACCCAAGCTCGCCGCCGCCTCCTCGATCTCGGGATCGAGATCGATCAGCACCGGCTGCACCGTGCGCACCACGAAGGGAATGCCGATGAAGACCATCGCGATGAAGATGCCGATCGGCGTGAACGCGACCTTGATACCGAGTTCGGCGAGCGGCGCACCGAGCCAGCCCTTCTGCGCGAACAGCTGCGTCAGCGCGACGCCTGCGACCGCGGTAGGCAAGGCAAACGGAATATCGACGATGGCGTCGAACAGCCGCCGGCCCGGAAAGCGGTAGCGCACCAGCGCCCAGACGATGATGGTGCCCATCACCAGATTGACGCAGGCGGCCGCAAACGAAAGCCCGAACGAAATCTTCAGGGCGTTCAGCGTGCGACGGCTGGTGACGATGGCCCAGAACTGATCGAGGCTGAGCTCGAACGTCTTGAGGAACAGCGCAGCCAGCGGAATCAGGATGATAACGGAGAGCCATGTCAGGGTCAGTCCCATGGTGAGACCGAACCCCGGCAGGGTACTGCGCCTTGCAACCGCTGTGCTCACATATCCCCCTGTTCGACCGGACTACACGTCGATCAGTTCTTGTAGATCTGATCGAAGATGCCGCCCTCGGCGAAGTGCTCCTTCTGCGCCTTGGTCCAACCACCAAAAACGTCGTCGATGGTGAAAAGTTCAACCTTGGCGAAGGATTTTTCGTACTCCTTGGCGATCTCTGGATCGCGCGGCCGGTAGGAGTTGCGCGCGGCGATCTCCTGGCCTTCCTTGGTGTACCAGTACTTCAGATAGGCTTCGGCGACGGCGCGGGTGCCCTTCTTGTCGGCAACCGTATCGACGACGGCGACCGGCGGCTCGGCCAGGATCGACTGCGCCGGGGCCACGATCTCGAACTTGTCCGGACCGAATTCGCGCAGCGCCAGGAAGGCTTCGTTCTCCCACGCGAGCAGCACGTCGCCGACACCGCGCTCGACGAAGGTCACGGTCGAGCCGCGCGCGCCGGTGTCGAGCACCGGCACGTTCTGATAGAGGTCGGCGACGAACTTCTTCGCCTTGTCGACTGATCCGAACTTCTTCTGCGCGTAGCCCCAGGCGGCGAGATAGTTCCAGCGCGCACCACCCGAGGTCTTCGGGTTCGGCGTGATCACGGCGACGCCGGGCTTGATCAGATCGTCCCAGTCCTTGATGCCCTTGGGATTGCCCTTGCGCACCAGGAACACGATGGTCGAGGTATAGGGCGAGGCGTTGAGCGGCAGCCGCTTCTGCCAGTCCGCTGCGAGCAGGCCCTTGCCGGCGATCGCGTCGATGTCGTAGGCCAGCGCCAGCGTGACGATGTCGGCCTGCAATCCGTCGATCACCGAGCGCGCCTGCGAGCCCGAGCCGCCATGCGACTGCTTGATCTCGACGCTCTTGCCGGTTTCCTTCTGATAGGCCGCGGCGAACGCCTTGTTGAAATCGACATAGAGCTCGCGCGTCGGATCGTAGGACACGTTGAGCAGCGAATAGTCGGCTGCGAAGGCCGAGCTCGCCCACAACAATCCCGCGACCAGCGGCAGCATACGACGGATCATTTCTGTCTCCATTCAACCTGAGAATGTCAGGGAACACGCAAGACATAACTCACGGTGAAGTGGCTTGAAGTCAACGAAACCGGTTTTCTTTGTTTTCAGCAGCACAGCGCGCTTGTGCTACGAAGCCGCCGCGCTGCGAAGGCTTTGTCACGTCACCGGATCGCATGAACTATCGATGCGATTCAGCGCGGCGCTCTACGACAACTTCATTGTGTGGATGCCGCATTCCGTCTTCGCCCGGCCACGCCAGCGGCCGTCGCGTGCATCCTCGCCGGCTGCAGCCCGGCTCGAGCAAGGCATACACCCGACCGATTGATATCCCGATGCGACAAGTGGATGCGGCGGCAGTCTGCCGAGCGCGTAGATCGCCTCGATCTCCTCGCGCGAGACATTGGCGAACGGGTTGAATTTCAACCTGACGCCGTCGTCCTCGACGACAGGGATATCGGTACGGGCGCCGCCCTGGAAGCGCTTGCGGCCGTTGATCCAGCCGGCGAACGGCTTCAGCGCACGCGCCAGCGGTTCCACCTTGCGGATGCGGCAGCAGGCGTCGGGATCGCTGAACCACAATTCGCGGTCCGGATCCTGCCGCGACAGCGCCTGCTCGTCAGGCTTGATCGAGCGCACATCGGTGAGGCCGAGGGTTTCGATCAACGTGTCGCGATAGGCCAGCGTCTCCTCGAACAGCCAGCCGGTGTCGAGGAACACCACCGGGATCGCCGGATCGACATCCGCCATCACCTTGAGCAGCGCGGCGGACTCGGTCCCGAACGACGACACCAGCGCCAGCCTCTCGCGGCCGACCGTCTGCAATGCGGCCGCGATCACCTCGGCGGGCGACGCCTTGCGCAGCGCGCGATCGAGCGCGTCGGCGTGAGGCAATGCGACTGATGCCGCTGCAAGCTCTGGTGCAAGCGTGCTCACTGGCCGGCGCTCTCCGAGTGACGCAGCTGCATGCGGCGGTTCAGCGCGGTGACGCGACCGTCGCCAGTCGGCTGATAGAACACCGAATAGCGCTTCATGGTCTGGGCAAACGCGTCGGCGTCGGCGTCCTTCTTGACCTCGAAAGCGTCGAAGCCGGCGCGCGTCATGAACACGAACTGATCACGCAGGATCTGCCCGGTGGCGCGCAGCTCGCCGTCATAGCCGTAGCGCTCACGCAGCAGGCGGGCCTGGCTGTAGGCGCGGCCGTCGCGGAAGGTCGGAAACACCAGCGCGACCGAGGCCAGCCGATCGAGATGCGGCACCAGTTCGTCGAGGTTGCGGTTGTTCGGCCAGATCACCCCGAGCTTGCCGGGGCGGCGCAGCAGCGCCTCCGGATCGGCGAGAAAGCGCTCGGCCGTCACCAGCACCGCGCCGTCGCCCGGCAGCTCGGCGCCGTCGGCGACATGCACGAACAGATCGGTGGTCAGTCTTCCCTGCTTAACGAGTGGCATAGACGCGCTCCCTGATAGGCTCGACGCCCAGACGCTTCACCGTATCGACGAACAATTCCTCGGGACGGTCGCGCAGCGCCAGATAGGCTTCGACAATGTCTTCGATCACGTCGGCGACTTCCGCATAGGGAACGGCCGGGCCGATCAAGGTGCCCAACTGCGCGTTCTCGTCGGCGCGGCCGCCGATCGTGATCTGGTAGAATTCCTCACCGTTCTTCTCGACGCCGAGAATTCCGATGTGGCCGACATGGTGATGGCCGCAGGCATTGATGCAGCCGGAGATGTTGATGTGGAGCCGGCCGATCAGGTCGGCGGTGTCGTGGTTGGCGAAACGCCGCGTCAGCTCCTGCGCGATCGGGATCGAGCGCGCATTGGCCAGCGAGCAGTAATCCAGACCCGGGCAGGCGATGATGTCGGTCACCAAGTTGACGTTCGGCGTCGCAAGGCCGAGCCGGTCGAGCGCCTTGAACAGCGCCGGCAGGTCGCGCTTGGCGACGTGCGGCAGCGCCAGGTTCTGCTCGTGGCCGACGCGGATCTCGCCGAACGAATATTTATCGGCGAGGTCGGCGACCGCGTCCATCTGCTCGGCGCTGGCATCACCGGGCGGGCCACCGACCGGCTTCAGCGACAGCGTCACGATCGAATAGCCCTGCACCTTGTGCGCCGACACCGAGTTCTTGCGCCAGCGCTCGAACAGCTTGTCATGTGCGGCCTGCTTCAGCTCGTCCGGCATGTGCGGCAGCTTTTCGTAGGCCGGATAGGAGAAGCGCGAACGGACCTCCTCGATGGCGGTGTGATCGAGCGTCAGCCCGACATCGCCCATCGC
Source organism: Bradyrhizobium sp. USDA 3240 (assembly GCF_054063295.1). NCBI lineage: Bacteria > Pseudomonadati > Pseudomonadota > Alphaproteobacteria > Hyphomicrobiales > Nitrobacteraceae > Bradyrhizobium > Bradyrhizobium sp. USDA 3240. The sequence continues at coordinate 5,467,452 of NZ_JBSSGD010000002.1, read as the reverse complement.
CTTCCACTCCTCGTCGACTTCCTTGGCGAACTTCTCGATGCCGAGCTCGTGCACCAGGATCTTGATGCGCGCCTTGTAGATGTTGTCGCGGCGGCCGTACTGGTTGTAGACGCGCAGGATCGCCTCGATGTAGCTGAGGATATCGCGGCCGGAGACGAACGGCTTGATGGTCTTGGCGATGAACGGGGTGCGGCCGAGGCCGCCGCCGACCAGCACCTCGAAACCGGTCTCGCCGTCGGCATTCTTGTGCAGGCGCAGGCCGATGTCGTGGATCTTGATCGCGGCGCGATCGTGCTCGGCGGCGGTGATCGCGATCTTGAACTTGCGCGGCAGGAACGAGAATTCCGGATGCAGCGTCGTGTGCTGGCGGATCAGCTCCGACCAGATCCTGGGATCCTCGATCTCGCCGGGCGCGACGCCGGCCCACTGATCCGAGGTGACGTTGCGCATGTTGTTGCCGGAGGTCTGCATCGCATGGATGCCGACCTCGGCGAGATCGGCCAGCGCGTCCGGCAGCTCGGCGAGCTTGATCCAGTTAAACTGGATGTTCTGCCGCGTGGTGAAGTGGCCATAGCCGCGGTCGTAGCGGCGCGCGACATGGGCGAACCGGCGCAGCTGCTTCGACGACAGCGTGCCGTACGGGATCGCGACGCGGAACATGTAGGCGTGCAGCTGCAAATACACACCGTTCTGCAGGCGCAGGATCTTGAATTCGTCCTCGGTGAGCTCGCCAGAGAGGCGGCGCTTCACCTGATCGCGGAATTCCGAAACACGCTCGTTGATCAGCGTGCGGTCGAGTTCGTCATAAGCATACATGTTCGATAAGCCTTACGCCGGCGTGCCTTACGCGGGGACCTGGAGATCGATGGTGACGCCCTTGGCGCGGATATGTTCGCGGAGATTGCCCGGCTTGACCTTGCCGCCGTCCTTGAGTTCGACCGGCGCGATATAGGGGCCGACCGCGCCGACGTCGTCGGCGGCGGCTTCAGCCAGCAGCGCGCGGGCCTCGTCAGACGTGGTCACGATCGCAGAGTCGGAGAGTTCGGTGGACCAGCCTTGCTTGGCGGTTCGGTACACCACGGCACCGTCCCAGGTCCGGTTGGCGGTCACCATCGAGGGGCCTGTGATCCTGATTTTCTTCTGTTCGAGCGGAGAGGTCATTCGGCAGCTTTCAGCAGTTCGGAGAACATCTGGTTGGAGAACAGTTGGGTGACGTTGGATCGGCTCCACGGCGCGGAATGCGCGACCACGTCGCCGATGATGAGGACAGCGGGACCGCCATCGACCTGTTTGACCAGCTCGGGCAGCCGCGCCAGGGTGCCGACCGCCGCCTTCGCGTCCGGCCGCGTCACGCGCGCGAACACGCCGACCGGCGTCTCCGGCGAGCGGCCCGCGGCGAGCAGGCCTTCGCGGATCGAGGGCGCCGCGGTCATGCCCATGTAGACGACGACGGTCATCTTGGTATCGGTCAGCACCGACCAGTCGACGACTTCGGCATCGCGCGCCTTGTGCGCGGTCAGGAAGGTGATGCGCAACGCCTCGTGCCTGAAGGTCAGCGGCACCTCGAACTGCGCGGCAGCGCCAAGACCGGCGGAGATGCCGGGAATAATGGAGTAGGCGATGCCGGCGTCGCGCAGCGCCTCGATTTCCTCGCCGCCGCGACCGAACACGAAGGGATCGCCGCCCTTCAGCCGCACCGCGCGTTGGCCCGATTGCGCGGCCTCGATCATCAGGCGGTTGATCGCGTCCTGGCCGATGCCGGGCTTGCCGATGCGGCGGCCGACCGGAATCCGCGCGGCATCGCGCCGGATGCGATCGAGAATTTCTGGTGACACCAATTCGTCATAGAACACGACGTCGGCGTCCTGCAGCGCGCGCAGCGCCTTCACGGTGAGCAGATCCGGATCGCCGGGACCGGCGCCGACCAGCATCACATGACCAACGGCCTTGCCTTCGGTATCGGCGCCGGCGAATGCGGCAGGATCGCCGATCGCATTCAGCGCCTGCTCGGCTTCGTCCTTGCGGCCGGCCAGCACCAGTGCGCCGATCGGACCGTCGACGATGCGCTCCCAGAAGCGGCGGCGCAGCGGAAACTCTTCAATCCGCGCATGCATCGGTTTGCGGAAGCGGCCGATGAAGCCGGCGAGATCGCCGATCCGCGCCGGCAGCACCGCCTCGATCTTCTCGCGGATGCGACGCGCCACGACCGGCGACGTGCCGCCGGTTCCGACCGCGACCACGACATCGCCGCGATCGACGATCGCAGGCATGATGAAGGTGGAGTGCACGAGGTCGTCCATCACGTTGACCGGCAGGCCAATCGCCTTGGCGCGCACCGACATCGCAACACCAACGTCACCTGCGCCGGCGCAGAGCACGGCGATGACATCGGAGAGATCGGCGGCGAGCGGATCGCCATCGGCGCGCTCGATGCGCGCGGCGTCCTCCGCCGCGATACCGGCGAGCTCATGATTGCCGTCGGTCGCGTACCAGCGAACCGCGGCGCCGGCAGCTGCGAGCAGCCGCAACTTGGCGCGCACGAGCTCGCCCGCTCCAACGAGCAGCACCTTGCCGCTTTGCAGATCCAGAAACACGGGCAGATATCGCATCAGACACTCGCTTCCCCAACTTGGGGGTTGACTGAAATTATTTTCTATTTATCTCTCGATCAAGGCCAGCAAAGAGAAAATTATTTCTTCTCTATTGCAGCGCAACTTTAGAATTTTCAACTCCACAGGCCAAGGCCAAGAGATGCATCTTCTCGACAACGAATCCGCCGCTGCCGGAACACGGTCCGCAGCACTCAGCAATGCATCTTCCGTGCCGGGGATTCCCGCCAATCAGGCCCCCCCGACCATGGATCATCTCGATGAGTTGGAGGCCCAGAGCATCTACATTCTGCGCGAGGCGTTCGCCCGGCTGAAGAAGCTCGCGCTGCTGTGGTCGCTCGGCAAAGACTCCAACGTGATGATCTGGCTGGCGCGCAAGGCGTTCTTCGGTCGCGTCCCGTTCCCGGCGCTGCATGTCGACACCGGCAAGAAGTTTCCGGAGATGTATGCGTTCCGCGATCGCTTCGGCAAGGAATGGGATCTCGACCTGCGCGTCGAGCCCTGCCCGCCGATCGACGCCGTCGACCCCACTCTACCGCCGGCTGCGCGTTCGGCCGCCCGCAAGACGGAGGGGCTCAAATGGGCGCTCAACAAATACGGCTTTGACGGACTGATCGCCGGCATCCGCCGCGACGAAGAGGCAACGCGCGCCAAGGAGCGCGTGTTCTCGCCGCGCGGCCTCGAAGGCGAATGGGACGTGCGCGACCAGCCGCCGGAATTCTGGGACCACTTCAATGCCTCGCCGCCGCAAGGCGCGCATCTGCGCATCCATCCGATCCTGCATTGGACCGAAGCCGACATCTGGGCTTACACCAAGCGCGAAGGCATTCCGATCATCCCGCTCTATCTCGCCAAGGACGGCAAGCGCTATCGCTCGCTGGGGGATCAGGACATCACCAATCCGGTGGCTTCGACCGCATCCAGCATCGATGAAATCCTGGATGAGCTCGAGAACACCAAGGTCCCGGAGCGCGCCGGCCGCGCACTCGATCACGAAACCGAGGATGCGTTCGAGCGACTGCGTGTCGCCGGCTATCTCTGATCCCAGTTTGGCGTGAGTGCTCTGATGAACATGATTCTTCCCACCGCCTCGATCTCGGCGACCCCCAACGGCACCACACGTCCCCAGGTGCGCATCGTCATCGTCGGCCATGTCGACCACGGCAAGTCCACTTTGGTGGGCCGCCTGCTGCATGAGACCGGCAGCCTGCCGGACGGCAAGTTGGAGATGCTGAAGGCGGTCAGCGCACGGCGCGGCATGCCGTTCGAATGGTCGTTCCTGCTCGACGCGCTGCAGACCGAGCGCGACCAGGGCATCACCATCGACACCACCCAGATCCGCTTCCGCACCCGCTCGCGCGACGTCGTGCTGATCGACGCGCCCGGCCACGCAGAGTTTCTGCGCAACATGATCACCGGCGCCTCGCAGGCCGACGGCGCGGTGTTGATCATCGACGCGCTCGAAGGCGTCCGCTCGCAGACGCGGCGGCACGGCTATCTCCTGCATCTGCTCGGCGTGAAGCAGGTCGCGGTCGTCGTCAACAAGATGGACCGGGTGGATTTCAGTGCCGAGCGTTTCAAGGAGATCAGCGACGAGATTTCCGCGCATCTGATCGGCCTCGGCGTGACGCCGACCGCCGTGGTCCCGATCTCCGCGCGCGACGGCGACGGCGTCGCCGAACACACGCCGCGGATCGGATGGTACAAGGGTCCGACCGTGGTCGAGGCGCTCGATGCGCTCGAGCCGGCACCGCCGCTGGCGGAGCTGCCGCTGCGGCTGCCGGTGCAGGCGATCTACAAGTTCGACGACCGCCGCATCGTTGCGGGCCGTATCGAGTCCGGCAGCCTGAAGGCCGGCGACGAGATCGTCATCATGCCCACGGGCAAGATCGCGAAGATCAAGACGGTCGAGAGCTGGCCGGTGACGCCGGTGCACGGCCCGCAGGGCGCCGGGCGCTCGGTCGGCATCACGCTCGACCGCGAGCTGTTCCTCGAGCGCGGCGACGTCATTGGACATAGCGGGCAGAGCCCGCGCGACACCCGCCGCATCCGCGCCCGGATCTTCTGGCTGCACGACAAGCCGCTGACCAAGGGCGAGCAGATCCTGATCCGGCTCGGCACCAGGGAGAGCCGCGCCACCGTGGTCGCGATCGAAAAGGCGATCGATCCCGGCGCGCTGTCCAACGAAGAGAACACCGCGATCGCGCGCAACCATGTCGGAGAGATCGACATTTCGCTGGCGCAGCCGGTTGCGACCGATCCCTACACCGACAATCCGCGCACCGGCCGTCTCGTGATCGAGGTCAACGGACGCATCGCCGGCGGCGGCCTCGTGCTGTCGGTCGACGCCGGCCGGCCCGCGGTGCCGATCGACATCGTGCCGGTGGAATCCGCGCTGCGGCCGGACGAGCGCTCGGCGCGCTACCATCACAATGGCGCGGTGATCTGGCTGACCGGCCTGCCCGGCTCGGGCAAGTCGACGCTGGCGCGGGCGCTGGAGCGGCGCCTGTTCGGCAATGGCGGCTCGCCGATCCTGCTCGATGGCGACACCTTCCGCGCCGGGCTGAACAGCGACCTCGGCTTCTCGCCGCAGGATCGCGCTGAAAACATCCGCCGCCTCGCCGAGGTCGCGACCCATCTGGCGCGCAACGGCCATATCGCCATTGTCGCCGCGGTGTCGCCGTCGACCGCCGACCGCGCGGCGGCTCGCCGCATCGCCGACAGCGCGTTCCGCGAAATCTATGTCGCCACGCCTGCCGAGGTCTGCGAGACCCGCGACCCCAAGGGCCATTACGCCAAGGCGCGCTCCGGCGGATTGCCGTCCTTTACCGGCATCACCAACGACTACCAGCCGCCGACCGGCAACGAACTGACCATCGACACCTCGAACCGCTCGGTCAGCGATGCCACCGACGAGATCGAGCGGATGCTGGCCACCACCGGCATCCTGTTCGACGAGCTGACCGACCTCGCGGCGAATATCTGACCTCGCTCACCTGTCGTCGTCCGGCTCGACCGGACGACCCAGTATTCCAGAGACGTCAATGCTTGAGCCGTGAGGCCGCGGCGTACTGGATGCCCCGCTTGAAGCGGGGAATGACGGCGGTGTGGATGCCTATTCCGCCGCGCGTTGGCTTCCAGCTCCGTGCCGCACCATCCCCGGCGATTGCCCGGTGATACGCTTGAAGGCACGGCTGAACGCCGCCTGCGACGCGTAGCCCAGCCGTTGCGCGATCACATCGATCGGCTGGCGTTCATGCTCGATACACTGTGTCGCGAGCCGCATGCGCAGCTCGGCTAGATAGCGCAGCGGCGATTGCCCGGTCATCGACTGGAAGCGCTCGGCAAACAGCGAGCGCGAGCACCCCGCCTCCGCCGCCAGTTCAGCAACCGTCCAGTTGCGGCCGGGAGCGCGATGCAGCGCGCCGAGCGCGCGGCCGAGACGCGGATCGCGCAACGCCTCGAACCAGCCCATGGAATTGTCGCCGCCGCATTCGACCCAGCCACGCACGATCGACGCGGCGAGAACATCGGCGAGCCGCGCCATCACGCCGACGGAACCGGCCCGCGGCGTGCAGGTCTCGCGCTCCATCGCCTTCAGCATCGGTTCGATTTCCGGCTGGCGCACAAGCAAGGTGTCGGCCCGCATCACCTCCGGCATCAGCGCGATCAGCGGGCGCATGCCGCCGAGATCGAAATTCATGCAAGCGCTGAAGACCAGGACCTGATCGTCCTGCGGGCATCCTTCAGGGCAGGCCGATGTCACATCGACATTGCCGCACAGCGTCTCGGTCTCGAAACGATCGACGTCGCAGCTCGGCTCGTCCGGGGTTGAGACGAGATCATGCGCGCCGCCGCGCGGCAGGAAAATCGCGTCACCGCATCCGAGGGGAAGCAGCGTCGCGTCGGCGTAGCGCAGCAGCGCCGTGCCATGCGCAACGAAGTGGAATTGCGCGCGTCCGTACGGCGTCTCGAAGCGAAACCCGAACGGCGCCCGCGTCTCGACCCGACGGTAGTGAACGCCCTCGAGCCGCATCCCGAGCAACAATTCGCTCACCAGATCGACGGCGGTGTCGGTCGTGTCGGCGGCGGGCGATCTGGACGAACGATCAAACATTGGAGTGTTTATGGCATAGATTGTCCAGAACCTCCAGCCTATGTCTGCGGCGCTGCAACATAAGATGGAAGTTTCGGTCAATGGATCAAGAAGTGGACCCCGCTCTGGCGCACGCCGATGTCGTTGCGCTGATGCCGGGCGACGTCGCTCTCAAGGCTGGTGACCAGCCGGCCTCATCGGAAAGGCCCTCCTGGGGCGCCGTCGTCGCCATGATGCTGGGCGTGACCGCACTTCTGACCGCGGAGTTCCTGCCGTCCGGCCTGTTGACGCCGATGGCGAGGGACCTCGGTGTCAGTCCGGGCCTCGCCGGTCAGGCGGTGACCGCGACCTCGCTGGCCGGCCTGGTCGGAGCGTTGTTCACGCCGCGACTGACGCGCAGCTTCAACCGAAAGCCGGTGCTGCTCAGTTTCTCGATTCTGCTCGTCATCTCCAATCTGCTGGTGGCGCTGGCGCCGAGCATCACGTTCCTCCTCGCGGCGCGGATCGTGCTTGGCCTCGCCATTGGCGGCTTTTGGGCGATGGCGGCGGCGACGACGATCAGGCTGGTGCCGCCGTCGCTGGTTGCACGGGCCTTGTCGATCGTGATGAGCGGCATTCCCGCCGCGATGATCATTGCCGTTCCGCTCGGCAGCTATCTCGGCGAGGTGGCGAGCTGGCGCATCGTGTTCCTGCTCGCGACGGCATTGGGCGCAGCGGTGTTTGTCATCCAGGCGCTGGCTTTGCCGCGCTTGGCCCCGAAGGGAGAAGCCGGGCTCGACACCCTGATCGACATCCTGACACGGCCGGGAATCGGCGCCGGCATCTTCGCGGCAACGTTGGTGTTCACCGGACACTTCGGCTATTTCGGCTATATCCGCCCCTTCCTCGAAAGCGTGACCGGGCTCGGCGCCGCCGGCGTCGCGGCGACGTTGCTTGCCTTCGGCGTTGCCAATTATGTCGGCTCCTTCGTGAGCGGGCTGATGGCCGAGCGCAATCTCAAGCTCACGCTGATCGCGATGCCGCTGGCGATCAGCGTGCTCGGTCTGCTGCTCGCGGTCTACGGCAAGGACGTCATTCCGGCGCTGATGCTGGTCGCATTGTGGGGATTTGCCTTCAGCGGCGTACCGGTGGCGACGACGACGTGGATCACCCGCATGGTGCCCGATGAGACCGAAAGCGGCACTGGGCTGACGGTGGCCTCGATCTTCCTCGGCATCACCATGGGCGCGGCGGGCGGCGGGCTGGTGCTCGATTTGATGGGGGCTGCGGCCGTGTTCGTGGCCGGCGCAATTCCCTTGTTGCTCGCCGCATTGCTGATCGCCACCAAGGTGCGGACCAGGGCGCCCTGACCGCGCCCTCGGCCGACGCAGCGCCGAGGAAAGGGGGCCTTCTCAGAACCGTGGCTTTAGGGCTAAAAGAGCCGTGAACGCCGCCCTTTGGCGCGTTTTTTGCTGATTTCTTTCGAAAGCAGCCCCTAAACGCCCCATTTCTTTGAGAAAGCCCATCATGACTCGTGTCGATGCCCATGGATTGAAGATCGCCCCTGTCCTGTTCGATTTCATCGCCAAAGAGGCGACGCCGAAAACCGGGATCGCGCCTGACGCGTTCTGGGCAGGACTCGCCGCCATCATCCAGAAGCTCGGCCCGAAGAACCGCGAGTTGCTCGCGGTCCGCGACGCGCTGCAGACCAAGATCGACGACTGGCATCGCGCCAACAAGGGCAAGGCGTTCGACATCAACGCCTACACCGCATTCCTCAAGGACATCGGCTATCTGCTGCCCGAGCCCGCGACCCACAAGGTCGAGACTGCGAATGTCGACGAGGAAATCGGCAAGATCTGCGGCCCGCAGCTCGTGGTGCCGCTGACCAACGCCCGCTACGCGCTGAACGCCGCCAACGCGCGCTGGGGTTCGCTGTACGACGCCTTCTACGGCACCGACGCGATCCCGCATGATCCGAGCGAGAGCGGCAAGGGCTACAACAAGGCCCGCGGCGACAAGGTGATCGCGAAGGCGAAGGCGTTCCTCGACGCCGCCGTGCCGCTCGCGACCGGAAGCCATACCGACGTGACCTCCTACGCCGTGATCGCAGGCCAGCTCTCGGTCAAGCTGAAGAGCGGCAATTCGACCGCGCTGAAGAATGCCGCCCAGTTCGCCGGATATCTGGGCGAGCCCGCCCAGCCCACCGCGATCCTGCTCGTCAACAACGGCATGCATGTCGAGGTCAAGATCGACCGCAGCAACGTCATCGGCAAGGACGATCCGGCCGGCGTCGCCGACATGATCCTGGAATCGGCGGTCTCGACCATTCTCGACATGGAAGACTCGGTTGCCGCGGTCGACGCCGAGGACAAGGTGCTGGTCTATCGCAACACGCTCGGCCTGATGAACGGCACGCTGTCGGCCGACTTCGACAAGGGCGGCAAGACGCTGACGCGTTCGCTCAATGCCGACCGTGTCTACAAGAAGCCCGACGGCAGCGAGCTGAAGCTGCATGGCCGCAGCCTGCTGCTGATGCGCAATGTCGGCCACCACATGTTCACCGACGCCGTGCTCGACGCCAAGGGCGAGGAGATTCCCGAAGGCCTGCTCGACGCCGCGGTCGCCGGCCTGCTCGCGATCCACGACCTCAAGGGCAATTCCAAGGTCAAGAACAGCCGCACCGGCTCGGCCTACATCGTCAAGCCGAAGATGCACGGCCCCGACGAGGTGACGCTGACCTGCGACCTGTTCGCCGAGGTCGAGAAGATGCTCTCGCTGCCGGAGAACACGCTGAAGGTCGGCATCATGGACGAGGAGCGCCGCACCACGGTCAACCTCAAGGCCTGCATCCAGCGCGCCTCCAAGCGCATCATGTTCATCAACACCGGCTTCCTCGACCGCACCGGCGACGAGATCCACACCTCGATGGAAGCGGGTCCGATGATCCGCAAGAACGACATGAAGGCGCAGCCCTGGATCAAGGCCTATGAGGACTGGAACGTCGACAACGGCCTGATCGACGGCCTGCCCGGCCATGCCCAGATCGGCAAGGGCATGTGGGCGGCGCCCGACAAGATGGCCGACATGCTGACGCAGAAGATCGGCCATCCGCAGGCCGGCGCCACCACCGCCTGGGTGCCGTCGCCGACCGCGGCCACGCTACACGCCCTGCACTACCATCAGGTCAACGTGAGCGCCCGCCAGCAGGAGCTCACCAAGGGCGGGCCGCGCGCAAAGCTCTCCGACATCCTCACCATTCCGGTGTCGCAGTCGAACTGGGCGCCGGACGATGTAAAGCAGGAGATCGACAACAACTGCCAGGGCATCCTCGGCTACGTCGTGCGCTGGATCGACCAGGGCGTCGGCTGCTCCAAGGTGCCCGACATCCACGATGTCGGCCTGATGGAAGACCGCGCCACGCTGCGCATCTCGAGCCAGCATCTGGCGAACTGGCTGCATCAGGGCGTCATCACCAGGGATCAGGTGATGGAATCGCTGAAGCGCATGGCCGTCGTCGTCGACAAGCAGAACGCCGGCGATGCCCTCTACAAGCCAATGGCGCCGGCGTTCGACGGCGTCGCCTTCAAGGCGGCCTGCGACCTCGTGTTCGAAGGACGCACCCAGCCGAACGGATACACCGAATACATCCTCACCGCGCGCCGCCGCGAGGCCAAGGCCACGGGTTGATCCGCGTTCCAGACTACGAGCAAAAGCCCCGGCGATGAGCCGGGGCTTTTTTGTCGGCGCCGCGAGCCTGCCGTCGCAGGGGCGCACTGCCAAAATATCGAAAACAACCCCATGCAAAGTAGCCGGCGGCCGCCGGCCGATACGGCAACTTGACTCGTCGGGCAAATCAGCTCCATATTTCCATTATCCAGAAATCGCGCAGATGGACCTGTGGCCATCCTTCGAGACGCCCGCCGTTGGCGGGCTCCTCAGGATGACGACATGATCGCTCAGCTTGCTCAGTGTCCTCACCCGCGCATGCGGATGATCCGGTATTCCAGAGACGTCGGTGCTTGAACCGAGGAGCCGCGGCGGACTGGATCGCCCGGCCCGTACGCAATTGCGCACAGGCCGGGCGATGACGGGGTGGACGACAAGCAAAGGCCCCGGCCATGAGCCGGGGCTTTTTATTGACGATGCACTGCTGCATCCATGTCATTGCGAGGAGCGAAGCGACGAAGCAATCCATTGCTTCGCTCGCAATGACGAAGCTAGAACACCGCCAAATATTTCAGCAGCGAGACGATGCCGATGATGATGACGACGACGCGCGCGATCTGCTTGGCGCGGCCGTCGAGCGGCAGCATGTTGATGAGATAAAGAACCAAAATGACGACAAGGAAGGTAACGAGTACGCCGACGAGCATGCGGGGCCCCCTGATGGCATCGGTGAATGTGCTGTTCGCCCGGTGCTAACGTGCGAAAGCAAAGCCGGTTCCAGGGAACGGAACCGAAAATGGCCTGCCTTGCGTGAGCGGCGCTATTCGCGCGCCAGCACCGGCGCGCGCTGATACTTGGCACGGATGCGATCCGGCGCCGGCGTGAAGTTGAGCGATGCGCCGCGCCGGTCCGCCCGGCCGACCGACATCAGGCCATCCTTGCCGGCGACGATGTCGCCCTTGCGCAACGTCGGATCGTCCTCGATCTTCACCGCGGCGAGCCCGACAGGGTCCTTGCCGTTGCAGGTGCAGCCCGAGACGATCTCGTCGCGATAGCGGAAGGCGTTCGGCAGCTCGGAATACGGCTTGCCGTCTTCGGTCGCGGCGTTGTCGATGTTGCCGCCATAGACCACTTCGGTCGCACTCGCCGGGCAGAAGCTGTTGCAGCTCTCCGCCTTGCTCTGGTTGCCGGTCGCCGCCAGCGGGAAATAGCGGCCGTCGCAGGTGCGCACGCAATAGGCCTGGCCGCCCTCATAGCGCGCGCGGCGTTCGGCCCGCGGCAAGGGCGCCGGGCCGTCATCGAACGGCATCCGGATCACCGGCGGGCGGCCCTGCATGAAGCCGCCGAACAGCTGCGAAAAGAAATCCTGCGCTTGCGCAGCCGGCGCGAGGGACAGGCCGAGCAATGCCGCTGTCCCGAACGCCAACCGCCTGGAATATCGCTTCACCATCGCCGACCCCTCGCTGCAGCACGCCTCAGTACAACGAGGAAGTCGCCGGGATGTTCATCGCCTGACGGCCGGAGGGCAGCGTCATCACCGCGGGGCGCGGCTGCAGCGGCGCCGGCCGGGCCGAGATCTGCGTCGTGGTCGGGCCGAGTTCGCGTGCGGCGAGGTGCGGCGCGTTCTTCGGCAGCACCACCACCTTGGTCCCGACATCGACCCGGCTGAACAGATCGGCAACGTCTTCGTTGGTCAGGCGAATGCAGCCCGACGACACGAACTTGCCGATCGTCGACGGATCGTTGGTGCCATGGATGCGATACTCGCTGGAGCCGAGATACATCGCGCGGGCGCCGAGCGGGTTACCCGGGCCGCCGGCCATGAAGCGCGGCAGATAGGGCTGGCGTTTGATCATCTCGGCCGGTGGATGCCAGTCCGGCCATTCGGCCTTGCGGCTGATGGTCTGCGTGCCGGCCCAGGTGAAGCCCTCGCGGCCGACGCCGACGCCGTAGCGGATGGCCCGGCCGCCGCCGAGCACGTAATAGAGCGCGGTGTTGCCGGTATCGATGATGACGGTGCCGGGCGCCTCCGGCGTGTTGAGCGCGACGGTGGTGCGGCGCAGCCGCTCCGGTAGCGCGCCGTCCTCGGCGGCCCCGGCCGAAGCATCGTTCATCACCTCGTCGGAGGGGAAAGCACCCGGCTGGGTGGATGAATAGCCGAGCGCAGACGAGCGGACTTGGGCGCTCGCCGAAGTGGCGACAATCAATGGCGTCGCGAGCAGAACGCTGGCGAAGGCAAAGGTGCGCGCGGCGCGCGACGCAAGCCGGCGGCTGGAAAGAAACTGCTGTGTCATGTGCTGCCCCTGAACGGGATGCGCATCATGGTGATGCGATGAGCAACCAACGCGCGTGACTATCAGACAGTTCCGCAGCGAATCGTCGCGAAGCCGCGATTGTCAACCCGCCACATCTCACGAGCGCGCGATGGAACCTTTGCCGGGACAACGCCGTTGTCGTGCGCAATTTGACGCGAAATTCATTTGTCCCCATTCGGGAGGAGTCTGGTGCGCGCCTTTCCGGGTGAACGTATGCTTGGCAACGCGCCCGAAGGCACGCCGCTCCCCGACAGCAAAGCCGAAATGCCACCGATGGTCAGCCGCGCGGAAGTCGTCGCCTTCGCGCTGGTGGCGCTGCTGGTGATTGCCGTGGTGGCGGTGCTCTATCTGGCGCGCCCCATCTTCCTTCCGATCACCATGGCCTTCATCGTCGGCACCATGCTGTCGCCGGCGGCGAGCCTGCTCGAGCGCTACCGGATCCCGCGCGCACTCGGCGCGGTGCTGATCGTGATCGCGGTCGGCGCCGCCGTCAGCTTCATGGTCGGACTGATCGCCTCGCCGGTCATGGATTGGAGCTCGCGGCTGCCCGAGCTCGGCGCGATCCTGAGGCAGAAGCTGCATGTATTCGACCGGCCGCTCGCGCTGTGGCAGGAGCTGCAGAGCATGGTCGGCGGCTCCGACACGCTCGCCAACCTCCAGCTGCCGAAATTCGAATGGGTGCAGCCGGCGCTGGAATTCGTGTCGCCGACCTTCGCCGAATTCCTGCTGTTCATCGCCACCCTGATCCTGTTCATCGCGGGCTGGAAGGATATGCGCCGCGGGCTGGTGATGACCTTCAGCGACCGCGCGGGGCGGCTGCGCGCGCTGCGGATCCTCAACGAGCTCGAGACCCATCTCGGCAATTATCTGCTGACGGTCACCATGATCAATGCCGGCGTCGGCATCGTCACCGGTGCAATCTGCGCGGCGACCGGCACGCCGAACGCGGCGGGGCTCGGCGCACTCGCCGCGACACTGAATTTCATTCCGATCATCGGTCCGGTCGCGATGTTCGTGGTGCTGGTCGCCGTCGGTATCGTCTCGTTGCCGACCATCGGCGCGGGGCTGATCGCGCCGGCGTGCTTTGCCGTCGTGATCTTCATGGAGGGACATTTCGTGACGCCGACGATCGTCGGCCGCAGGCTGTCGCTGAATGCGCTCGCGGTCTTTCTCGCACTCGCATTCTGGACCTGGCTGTGGGGCCCAATGGGCGCCTTCCTGTCGTCGCCGCTGCTGATCGTGGCGTTGATCGTGAAAGAGCATTTGATGCCGGACAATTCGCCGCAGCTCCCTGAGGATTAACAAAGCGTTTCAAGCGAAGTGGGCACGGCTTGCGTGAAGAAAACGCGTCGAACAAGAAAGCCCGGTTTCGCATCTGGAACCTTGCGCGGTGCGAAGCGTTTTTCTCCAGACGCACACGTTCTCCGGGAGCTTTCGATGTCGAGCACGGACAGCGCATTTGGGATCAAGAACATGACCGACAAAGCGACCTACGAACGCCTCGAAAAGGATGTCATTGCCGTGAAGAACGATATCGCAGCCCTCACCGAACAGATCACCGACGCGCTCAATTCGTTTGCCAACAACACAGGCAAGCAGGCCCGCCGCCGCTACAAGGATGTGCGCGCCAGCGCGGAATCGACGCTCGACGACATGTCGGAGCGCGGCAGCGCGATGATGGGCGCGGCGCAGGATGCGGCATCCTCGATCGAGGAATCGCTGGAAGAGGTGATCACGCAGCGGCCGCTGGCGACCGTCGGCCTGGCGCTCGGCCTCGGCTTTTTGATCGGCGTCACCTGGCGGCGCTAGGTGATGCGCAAGCCGCCGCTCTGGACGCGATGGCAGCGCTGGCGCGCCGCCGCCTCGTTTGTCGACGCGCTTTTCAAGGCAAGGCTCAAGGCAGGGCTTTACAGGACAAGGCTGGTCAATGCTTCAGCGGCTGATCGATGACGTCAAGCAATCCACCGGCAGCGCGCTGCGGCTGACCTCGCTTGCGGCCGCCGCCGCGATCGCGTTGTTCGTCACCATCGCCTTCCTGTGCGCGGCCGCCTTCGTCTATGTGTTGCAGCACTATGGTCCGGTGGAGGCGTGCCTGTCTGGCGCCGCGGTGTTCCTGGTCGTCACGCTGATCGCCATCGGCGTCTACACGGCACGCAAGCGCGAGATGCAGAGGCGCGCCGAGAAGGCGGCGAAGGCCGCGAAGTCTGCCGCGGCGACAATGTTCGCCGACCCCGCGTTGATCGCCACCGGCCTGCAGATCGTGCGCGCCATCGGCGTGAAGCGGCTGATCCCGATCCTGGCGGTCGGCGGCCTCGCGCTCGGCCTGATGGCAAGCCGCAGCGCCGCCGGCGGCAGCGAGGCGGAGGAAGAGGAATAGCGTTCTCCATCGGGACGCGAAGCCGACACCGCCCAACCGTCGTCATCGCCCGGCTTGACCGGGCGATTCAGTACGCCGCGGCCCATCGGCTCAGCAATGACCATCTCTGGAATACTGGATCGCCGGTCAAGCCGGGCGACGACATCGTGCAAGAGGTTCTCAGGTCACGCAGCGGCCGGGCTGCAGCAGCTTGGCCACTTCGGTCAGGACGCTGACCACGGGCTCGCAGGCCACCTTGCGGGTATCGCCGGGCCGCGCTCGGGCGGGCGCTGCGGGGTGATTGCGGGCCTCTTCCCGTGCCACGGGAACGCGGACCAGGACCGACGTATCGGGAAGCCGATCAACCTTCAGCGCGACCGTACGGCTCGGCAGGCCGGTCATCGGAACCGCGGCACGGTCGGTCTTGGCGGCGCGATTGACCGCGCTCTCCGGCGCCAATTGGGTGGTGACCTGCTGTCCGCCGATGAGATCGTGGCCGGACGCCAGCTGGACCGCGCTAAGCGTCAGTCCCGCCGCCAACGCAGCGAAAATTCCCTTTTGAATCTTTGACATGGTGATGTCCCTCGCCCCATGGAAATTCCCGTTGGCGATCACGGACACAACGCGAGCGAAACCCGTGGGGTTCTCGCGTCCAGTCATCACTTAACCGTGTACGAAATAATTCTGATTCGCGCGGAACGAGTCCGGGGTCTGCGAGTCATTGGAAGAGCCGGTTATTCCCCCTGCCCCATTGACCGGCGACGTAGGGCGCGACCGTGGTGATGCCGGTCGCGCCCTGCTCTTTTTTCGGCCGTGCCGCGAACGATGCGTCAGCCAACCTGTCACTCATCTCTCGCATTGGAAGTCATGCACAAAGGGATTGGCCCTCCCGCCAGCGAGAGGACCGTCTGCTTAGGCATTGTCGTTTGACGGCATGTCCTGGGACCGAACGACCGTCACTTCGCGGCATGACGCGCAACGACCAACATGAAACTTGATTCCGGTCGTCTGGTCGTCGACGAGCATCAATTCGCTCAAGGGCTCGCCGCATTTGCAAGTGACCGTTTTCTTATCGGAAAAATACATCTGACGTCCTCCATAAGCCTGGAGATTTCATCGCGTCATTCGAGCGAACGCGCCTGCGCTCGCCGCCTCGCTTCGGCTCCTTTTCGGTCCGTCAGGCCCGTGCAATCCGAACGATGGATGTGGCTCTCGGCGCTTATTTTGCAGCGGATTGCTTCCGCGACTCCGCGGCTTCACGCGCCTGCCGCTCGGCCTTGAGGCGGTGGAAGTTATTGTAGAACGCCTTCTCGTGGGCGAGGTGCTCCTTCATCGCCTGCGACGCGTCCTGCTGGCGCTGCTCGCTACGAACCTTGCGCTGCTGGGGAGTAAGATTCATACGACCTCCAACTAAGTTCTTGAATCAACGCTGGATTCAACGCACGAGGCCGGAAAAGGTTCCACCGAAAGGAGCTGGATCTACTTACGTAGGCTCGCCCAGACGCCGCCGAGGATCAGCAAGCCGCCAACCAGGTGGATCAGCTTCGGCGGCTCGCCGAGGATGATCCAGGACAGCAGCGCGCTCGCGATCGGCGCGACATAGAGCACGAGCGAGGTCCGCACCGAGCCGAACCGTGCGCCGAGCCAGGCGAAGCCGGCATAGGCGGCCAGGCCCGGCACGAGACCGGCGAACACATAGGCCTCGAACGCCCGGGCGTTGAACACCGCAGCCGGCGTCGTCCACATTTCCTGGAGTGCAGGCGGCAGCGAGCACAGTGCGCCGGCCGCCGAAAACAGGCTGACCCGCGCCAGCAGCGAGGCGCGCGGCGCGACGCGCGATTGCACCAGCGTATAGCCGGACCAGCCGAGCATCGCGCACACCACCAGGAGATCGCCCCAGGCCGCGCTCGATTGCGTCAGGTTTTCCAGATGCCCGCCCGAGACGATCAACAGCGCACCGGCGAGCGCCAGCGCCGTGCCCAGCCATTGCAGCGGACCGATATGCTCGATGCCGAGCGCGGCCGAGATCAACAGCACCATGATCGGCGACAGCGCGAAGATCAGCGCGATATGGATCGCGGTGGTGGTGATGCCCGCGATGTAGACCGGGCCGCCGCACAGGAACATGCCGAGGAAGCCCGCGGCGAGGATCGGCCAGAAATTCTGCGCCAGCGGGATCTTGCCGTCCCTGATCGCCGCGATCGCGAACGGCGCAAGCCCAATGGCGATGATGCTCCAGCGGAAGAAGGCCAGCGAGAACGGCGGCACCGAGCCGGCAAGGCCACGCGCCAGCACCTGGTTGGAGGCCTGCCCGACCGCGACCAGGATGAAGCCGGTCAGCGCGACCGCGTCCTCCCAGCCCGTGGCCGGGCGGCCGACCTGACCTTTCGGCAGCTCCGCATCCATGACACCGCCCCCTCAGCCGGCGCACGTTCACCCGAAACGCTTCCGCCAGCGCGCCGCTTGCCGCAGCACGCCGCCCGCTACTGTTCCGCCGCCTCGCGCTCCATGTCGCGGCCGGACATGTCCTCGCCCTGCATGTTGGCGTATTCGCGCGCCATCTCGCGCATCAGGAATTTGGCGGGGACGTCGTGATAGGTGCCGTGGTCGTTGACATACTGCATGTAGGCGCGCCCCGCGCCGTCGAACGGATGCAGCAGCGCATCCGAATGACCGTCGAAATCAAGCGGCTTGACGCCGAGCTTGGCGCAAAGCGTGTCGTTGAAGGTCGGGGTCGCCTTGCGCCAGGCGCCGTCGACGAACACTTCGGTGAAGCCGTGCCAGGTGAACAGGTCCGAGCCCATGCTCTGGCGCAGCTTCTCGGTGGTGAGGTGGTTGCGGACATCGGCAAAGCCGACCCGGGCCGGGATGCCGTGGACCCGGCAGGCCGCGGCATAGAGCGCCGCCTTGCCGACGCAGTAGCCATTGCCGGCGGCGAGCACGCTGGAGGCCCGGTAGCTCTCCGGCGAGCGCATGCTGACATACGGATTGTAGCGGATGCCGTCGCGCACCGCGGTGTAGAGCCGGCTCGCGATGTCGCGCGCGCCGGCGTCGGCCGGGACGGCGGCGCGGGCGAACGCCTCGACGGCTGGATGGTCGCTGTCGACATATTCGCCTGCTACGGTGTAGAGGCGGCTGATCGTATCGGGGAGATGCTCGGTCATGGCGCAACCTTAGCAAGCCATGTGCGCAGTTCAATGCGGCAGGCGCGGCGCTTCTCGCAGCCCTGCTCCGCTAGATTTCCAGCTTTGACGCGTTTTCTTGACGCGAACCGGTGCCCACTTCGCTTGAAAACGCTCTAGTTCTCGAAGTGTTCGTCCAACCGCGGCGGCGGCTGGTAGCTGCGCCGCTTCGACTTGAAATATTCGCGTGCGAAATGGATGCCGAACCCGATCAGGAACGGCGGCGCGAGCGCGGCGGCGATCATCAGCGCAGTGATCGACTTCGGCGTCAGGATGTCCAGCACCATCGACGCCAGCAGCCACAGCGTGGCAGCAATCACCGCGACGTCGACATGCTTCATTCCCCAATCTCTCCCTTGGACCCTGACCTCGATCCGGGTTCCATTCTACCGGCTGACCCCGGGCGCGCCAAGGATTCCGGCGGCAGGCGATACCTCCAGCCCTTCACTTTTTGGAACGGCGCCCGTGCAGTCCGGACGACGAACCCCCACGGCCGCCCACCGCCTTCGGCTAAGCCGCGAACGCCCGCACCAGCAGCAGGCCGCCGAACAGCGCGAGGATCGAGAGCGCGACGGACGCCGCGATGTAGGCTGCGGCCGGCCATAGCTCGCCCCGCTGCATCAGCACGATCACATCGAGCGAAAAGGTCGAGAAGGTGGTGAAGCCGCCGCAGATGCCGACGGTAAGAAACACCCGCACCGCCTGGCTGACGTTCCAGCTCAGTGCGAAGGACTCCGCGAAGACGCCGATCAGGAACGAGCCCACGATATTGATCACCAGCGTGCCCCAGGGAAATTCGGTGCCGACCAGGCGCCCCGCGCCGATCGCCACCAGATAGCGCGCGACCGATCCCAGCGAACCGCCGATCGCGACCGCCGCCAACAATTGAACGTTCAAGACTCTGCCTTCCGGCCTCGCCACTCGGCGACGCCTGTCACAAGCCCAATCACGAAGGTCGCGGCGACCAGCTCGCCCGGAGCGCCGACCAACATGGCGACGACACCGACGAGCCAGATCGACCCGACCAGCGACAATGCGATTGAGAGTGAACCAGGAAGACCCATCATGCTCTGCCCCTTCTCGTTCGCGGAGCACGCAGCGGGTCGGCGGTGGCGCATGCTCCTACCGACGCTGTCGCGCCCGGTAGGAGTCATCAGCCTTGCGGCGGTTATCGGGGGACTCCATCCCCATCAACGAGAGGCTACGGTGCGTGGCGGATACGGGCAAGCCGATTTCGCAGGCAGACATTGACGGATCTCCACCGCATAGCGAGCTGCGCGCCTTGCAATCAACCGAAGCGCGAATAGAGTGCCTTGGTAGATTGTGAAGTTGGATCAGCACCTGGATGTTACGACACGTCGCTGTTTGCATTGCCTTGCTCGTCATTGCCACACTTCCCACAATCGCAGAGGAATACGGCGCTGAGACGCGGCAACTCGGTTCGGTCGAGGCATGGAAGCGGGACGTCAGTGTTCGTCTCACCCAGGCTCGGCGCTACCCAGCAGCATTGACGCCCGGCCAGGAGGGCACCGCCAAAGTTGCCTTCAGGATCGATCGCGCAGGTCATCTCATGGCGAGCTGGCTCATCGAGGCCAGCGGTATCCCGGCCATCGATGCAGAGGCATTGGCTGTCGTTGAACGCGCCCAGCCCTATGCCGCGCTGCCTCCGGAGGTGCCGGACGATTCGGCCGTCCTGACCGTCCCATTCCATTTTGGAGCTATGGGCCCTTCCTTCGTAGAGGGCGACTTCCCCGAAAGCTGGAAAAGGCAGGTCTACGCTCGCTTGACTGGCGCTGTTGAGGACGCCAAACGCCGATTGGCACGGATGTCGGACACCAAGCGCCAATCAATTCGGATACCGGACGATGCCTACACCGTCAAAGTCGGCATCTCGCTTGATCGCAGCGGCAAGCTGGTGACGAGCTGGCTTGTGGAGAATGGCCGCGTCCAGGCGCTCGATGCCGAAGCATTGGCGATCGTTAGACGGGCTGAGCCCTACCCACCGCCCCCTGTCGACACGAAGGGCCAGGACTTCCAATTGGTTCTGCCGATCACTTTCAATGCTGTCATGCCGTGGGACGACCCTGGCCTAAAGGCAAAGCTGAATTCCGTCTGTCGCGGTTGCTGAGCGGCCTGTCCGACGCGGCGGGAGCCACTGGTCCATCCCGCCGCGCCGGGGCCGTTCTCACTCATTCATCGCCAGCATCGCGTTCAGCTCGACGGCGGTGCGCAGCTGCTCGATGCGCGCGGCAATCTGTTCGCGCTTGACGCCGCGCGGCAACTCCGCGAGCTGGCGCTCGAGCCGCAATCGGTGCTCGTCTAGGCGCTGCTCGAACGTATGGGGTTCAGATCGCTTCCGCTTCTGAATCGTCTTCTGCATCACTCACCCTTGGCGGTTGCAGACCGGGACTATTGGCCCAGCGGTCCAGTTGATCGATGACCTGTGCGTGGCTCGGACGCCGCGGTTCCGGGGCTTCCGGTTCCTCGGACAACTTGCGGGGCAGCTTGACGTGGCTGGTCATGGCATCACTCCCGCCAGACAACGGGGAGGCAGCCGGATCGTTCCTTATTTTTTCTCGTAAGCCATTGATTTTATTTGATTAACTTACTCAATCGACATTTTTGTCTCAAGCTGTGGAACCCACCGCGACTTGGCTCGTTTAGCAAATTACTCAACTAACTAATTCTGGGCGATTTGCGATGAATGAGCTTCGCGCTGAACGTCTTCAAGTCATGCTCTCTCCCGAAGAATTATCGGCCCTCGACGATTTCCGCTTCAAGCACCGCATGCCCACCCGTGCCGCGGCGGTGCGCGAGCTGCTCAGGCTCGGCCTAGCGGGCAACGGCATCAGTGGAGGGGCCGGGGTGAAGTCGAGCGAGTACGGGGTGTTCAACCGGGGGCCGGATGGCCACACCCAAGGGGACGCGCCGCAGGAGGAGTGACGGCGCGTTGGCGCTGCTGCGGCGGTTCAGCCGGCGACGAAGAGGTCGACAATCGCTTTCAGCGTGCAGACCACGAGTGCCGAGGTGAACATCGCCGTACCGAGATCTGCGAGATAAAGCAGCTGCGCCTTCTGCTCCGCATCAAGCCGCGCGATCGCCTTGCGCATGGCCAAGCTCCCTTTTCAGGAGAACGCGTCGCGTGAACGTCGGTTCCCTCGACCGGCAACTCATGCCCGCTGCAGCGCCAGCGTCACTCCGCCGAGCGTCAGCGCCATCGCGCCGATCTCACGCAGGCCCAAGGGCTCGCCGAGGATGACCGCGGCCGAAATCACGCCGATGACCGGCACCAGCAGCATGCCGGTCGACGCCGACGTCGGCGGCAGGCGGCGCAGCGTCTCGAACCAGGTGAGATAGCAGATGCCCATCGGCATCAGCGTCATATAGGCAAAGCAGCCGAGGCCGAACGGCGTGATCGCGGCATAGTTCGGCTGCTCGAACAGAACGCCGAGCAGCAGCATCACGAGACAGCCGATGCCGACCTGCCAGGCGACCACCGCGAGCGGCGGCATCGGCAGCGGCTTGCGATTCAGCACGTTGCCGAGCGCGAACAGGATGGCGCAGGCGAGCGCCAGCGCAATGCCGGTAAGCTTGTCGGCGCTGAACGCAAAACCGTTGCCGCCGAGCAGGAGCGCGACACCGGCGACGCCGAGCACCAGCGCCGCGAGGTCGCGCAGCGTCGGGCGGCTGTGCAGCACCGGCCAGGCGAACAGCATCGCCCAGATCGGCATGGTGTAGGCGAGCAGCGCGCCCTCGCCGACCGTGACGAATTTCATCGCGATGGTGCCAAAGCCCATCCAGGCGAAGACATTGGTGAAGGAGGCGAACAGCAGCCGCGGGACCGCCTCGCGCGGCACGGCGAGCGACTGGCCGCGGGCCAGCGCCAGCGTGCCCAGAATCACCGCCGCGCAGGTGCCGGCGAGCCCGCGGGCGAACAGCGGCGGCCATTGCTGCAGCAACAGCTTCATCAGCGGCCAGTTCAGGGCCCAGCCGAAAGCCGTCACCACCAGGCAGAGAGAGCCGATCGTTCGGTCGCGTTGCGTCGTATCCATCGGGCGCGCTTAGCAGGCGGAGCTAGGCGATTCCACATCGCAGCGCGCATGCCGCATCAGCGTGGACCTTCGGATACCGCCTCCTCAGGCAAAGGTGCCGATCGAGACGCGCGGCCAGCCCTCGCTTTTCCGCGCGGCGGCAAGCTTGCTGGTCCAGGCATCGATCAGGCTTGCGATCAGGAGACGGCCGGTGCCGCGCATGTCGGGCAGTTTCATGGTCGGCGTGCCGAGCGTCAGCGCGACCACGCCGTGAACGGCCGCAAGCAGCGCGGTCGCGAGCCGCGGCGGCAGGCCGGACGCCGGCTCGGCGCCTTGCGCGACGAGATATTCCCGCACCGACACCACGAACAGCTCGTAGCTGCGGCGCGCGATCTCGGTCTCGCCGAAATAGACGCCGTCGGGAAAGCGGCGGTCCTCGACCGTGCCGGACATCGAGAACAGCGAACGGAAGTGATCGGGATTGTCGGCCCAGTAGTCGAGATAGGTTGCCATCACCCGCCGCAGCCGCAAATCGCTGTCGGCGGTCTGCGCGCGGACCCGTTCGAGCTGCTCGGCAACCGCTTCGAGATTCTGCTGCTTCACCGCGAGCAGCAGCAGCAGCTTGGTCGGATAATATTTGAGGACGGTGCCCTTCGAATAGCCGATCGCGTCGGCGATCTTCTGGATCGAGACGGTCTCGAGCGTACCGGCGGCGAACTCCTTGCGCGCGGTCTCGAGGATCAACGCCTTCAGCGCCTCCTTGTCGGCCTCCTGACGCGCCCTGCGCTGAAAGCGCCGCGCCCCCTTGCTGGATCGCTCCTCGATCGACATTGCCGTCTCCT
The DNA here is from genome assembly GCF_054063295.1 of Bradyrhizobium sp. USDA 3240. Classification (NCBI taxonomy): domain Bacteria; kingdom Pseudomonadati; phylum Pseudomonadota; class Alphaproteobacteria; order Hyphomicrobiales; family Nitrobacteraceae; genus Bradyrhizobium; species Bradyrhizobium sp. USDA 3240. The sequence continues at coordinate 5,444,373 of NZ_JBSSGD010000002.1, read as the reverse complement.
AGAGCCCTTTCCGCTCCGATGGAATCGAAACGAGGCTCCCCCTTGCCATATCCGAGTTAATTGACTATGGTCAATTAATTGATCACAAGACGGGAGGATGCGATGAGCGCCCTTGCGAGCCCCCTCGCCGGCGAAATCGTCCGCAGCGATTTCGATCCGTTCAGCAGGGCGACCCGGGCCGATCCCTACGGTGCCTATGCGGAACTGCGCGCCGCGGCGCCGGTCGTTCGCCTGACCAAATACGACATCTGGGCGGTGCCGCGCTTCGCCGAGGTCAAGGCGATCTTCGGAGACCATGTCAATTTCAGCAATGCCGGCGGCGCCGGACTTGCCAACCACTTCAAGGACAAGCCGTGGCGGCCGCCGAGCATCGTGCTGGAAGCCGATCCGCCGCTGCACACCCGGACCCGCGCGGTGCTGGCGCGGATCCTCTCGCCGGGCGCGATGCGGCGGCTCGCGGATGATTTCAAGGCGACGGCGACGCGGCTGATCGACGGGCTGGTCGAACGCGGATCGTTCGATGCGATCAAGGACATCGCCGAGGTGTTTCCGGTCAGCGTGTTTCCCGACGCGCTCGGCATCGACCAGGAGGGCCGCGAGAACTTTCTGACCTATGGCGCAATGGTGTTCGCCGGCTTCGGGCCCGAGAACGACTATTTTCGCGACCTGATGAAAGAGGCGCCGCGGGTGCTGCCCTGGGTGGCGGCGCGCTGTCAGCGCGAGGCGCTGCGGCCGGGCAGCTTTGGCGCGCAGGTCTACGAGGCGGCCGACACCGGGGAGATCAGCGCCGAGGAAGCGCCGCTGCTGGTGCGTTCGCTGCTCTCGGCCGGGCTCGACACCACGATCAGCGCGATCGGCATGGCGCTGTACACGCTCGCGCGCCATCCGGAGCAATGGGCATTGCTCGCAGCCGACCCGTCGCTGTCGCGCGCGGCGTTCGACGAGACGCTGCGCTTCGATTCACCGGCGCCGTTCGTGTTCCGCACCACGCCGCACGACACCGAAATCGCAGGCGTTGCGATCGGCAAGCACGAGAAGGTGCTGCTGCTGCTCGCCTCCGCCAACCGCGACGCGACGCGCTGGGAGCATCCCGACCAGTTCGACGTCAGACGGCGGCTGTCCGGACACATGGGCTTCGGTGTCGGCATCCACGGCTGTGTCGGGCAGATGGTGGCGCGGCTGGAGGCGGAGGCCGTGATCGCAGCGCTCGCCAGCCGCGTGAAGCAGTTCGACATTGCGGGGCCGGTTGCCTTCCGCGACAGCTCCGGCCTGCGGGCGCTCAGCACGATGCCGGTCCGCGTCGTCAGCAAGTAGCTTCGACATCGCGCACCACGCTCGGAAAACCCTCCTCAAGAAAAAACCGGCGTACCTTTCGGTACGCCGGCTTGCATTTTGCCCTCTTGCGTAAACTCAGCTCATGCCGACGCCGCGCGCGGCGTGCGGTTGCGCGAGTTGCGCTGGAAGAACAGCGCCTGGCTCGCCACCGCCGACACCATCGCCGGCTGGAACGGCTTCGAGATCAGGAACGCCGGCTCCGGCCGCTCGCCGGTCAGGAAGCGCTCGGGATAGGCCGTGATGAACACCACCGGCACCTCGAAGGTGCGCAGCAGCTCGTTGACCGCGTCGAGACCGGACGAACCGTCGGCGAGCTGGATGTCGGCGAGGATCAGGCCGGGCTTCTTGTTCTTGGCGAGCGCCACCGCATCGGAATGCGTGCGCGCAACCCCGATGACGTTGTGGCCGAGATTCTTCACCAGGCTCTCGAGGTCCATGGCGATGAAAGTCTCGTCCTCGATGATCAGGACATCGGTGGCGATCTCGGCGGCCATCTCGCGGCCGGCGGCATCGGTCAGCTTGCGCGTCTCGGCAACGTCGGTGCCGAGAATGTAGCCGACCTCCTCCTCCGAGAAGCCTTCCAGCGACAGCAGCAGGAAGGCCTGCCGAGGCAGCGGAGTGATGTTGGAGAGCCGGCGCTCCGGCGGCAGCGAGAGCGTCGCCACGTCTTCATTGTCGTTGTTGTTCACCGACACCGAATTCCAGATCTGGGTGAACAGCCGAAACAGCCCGGCGCGCGGACCGTGGGTCTGGTCCAGCAATGAACCGTCCTGCAACAGGGCCTCGAGCATGGCCCCGACATAGGCGTCCCCGGACGCCTGGTTTCCGGTCAGCGCGCGCGCATAACGGCGCAACAGCGGAAGGTGTTCGGCAACGATCTGTGATCGGGACATTCCCACTCCATCCTTGTTCGTGAGGCCAACCGGCCTGAAACCCGTACTCTGGGGCGGCGTACCAATATGGGGCGACCCCGGTTCCCCTGCATGCCCGACTACGCGTGAGCGCCGAAAAAGTTCCACGAAATAGTTCCAACCTTCCGGAACTTTCTGCGCAACTTTGCATTAGCTCCTGACCGACGAGGCAACGCGGCCAGCCTCTTTTTTCGAGGATCGACTTGAAAATCAGAGACTTAACTCCCGGGGAAGCGTGGATCAGATCATGAAGGAAGTAAAGAAGCAGGGCGGTCTCAACGCCGAGATTCAATCGAGAATCGGCCACCAGCTTCGCGCCATGTACGACGACGTGGTGCGGCAGGGGGTGCCCGACCGCTTTGCGGAGCTGATCCGCAAACTCGACGGACCCGAGGCTGCCGCGGCGGCCGTGGCCGGGGGCGATCCTGACAAGAACAATGGAGGGGACTAATGCCTCTCACCAATGAACTTCGCGACGACATCCTGGCGTCGGTCCCGAGCCTGCGCGCGTTCGCGATCTCGCTGTCCGGCAATGGCGACCGCGCCGACGATCTGGTGCAGGAGACCCTGCTGCGCGCGATCGCCAATATCGACTCGTTCCAGCCCGGCTCGAACCTGCCCGCGTGGTTGTTCACCATCCTGCGCAACCTGTTTCGCTCCGACTACCGGAAGCGGCGGCGCGAGGTGGAGGATGCCGAGGGCAATTATGCCAAGACGCTGAAGAGCCAGCCGTCGCAGGCCGCGCATCTGGAGTTCGAGGAATTCCGCGCGGCGCTCGAGAAGCTGCCGCAGGACCAGCGCGAAGCGTTGATTCTGGTTGGTGCCTCCGGCTTCTCCTACGAGGATGCCGCGGCGATCTGCGGCTGCGCGGTCGGCACCATCAAGAGCCGCGTCAACCGCGCGCGCTCGAAGCTCTCCGCGCTGCTCTATGTCGACAGCGCCGAGGATTTCGGCCCCGACAACACCGTGCGCGCCGTGATCGGCGGCAATGGCGGATAGCCAAGCGAAGCTAGAGTGGAAGGGCGGCCCGCTGGGCCGCCTTTTTCATTCGGCGATCTTCCATCACTGTATCGCGCAGCATGACCAGGAAGACGTTTGAAGCCACCATCGTCCTGGAGGGCAGCGCCTGCTTCATACCGGTGACGTTCGATCCGAAGGTTGTTTTCGGCAAGGTTCGCGCTCCGGTTCTCGTCACGCTGAACGGCTACACCTATCGAAGCACCATCGCGTCGATGGGCGGGCAGGTCTGCATTCCCTTGCGAAAGAGCAACCGCGAGGCGGCGGGCCTCAAGGGCGGCGAGACATTACAGGTCACGCTCGAGCGCGATGCCGAAAAGCGAATTGTCGACATCCCGCCCGACCTCGACAAAGCGCTCACCCCGGCTGCGCGAGCCCGTTGGGATCAGCTCAGCTACACGCACCAGCGAGAATACGTCGAGGCGATCAACGAGGCCAGGAAGCCCGAGACGCGCGCACGCCGGATCGAGCAGACCGTCGCCCGTCTCGATCGACCATCGTCAGACTAGCGCGATTTTTCCGGCGCCGGCTTCGGCGCTATCTCCGTCGCGTTGCGCGACGGCCGCACCATCAGCCGGCCATCGCCTGCTGGACGGCAGCGGGCTTGAAGCCGTTTCTCAATTCGAGGATCTTGCCCGCGATCTCGGTGACCGGGACCGGATGACTGAACAGGAAGCCCTGGGCCTCGTTGCAGCCTTCGGCCCGCATGTGGTCCAGCTGCTCGACGGTCTCGATGCCTTCCGCGATCGTGGTCATGCCAAGGCTTCTCCCAAGGCTGATGACGGCGCGCACGATCGATTTCGATCCATGCGTCGCGGTCAAGTCGCGCACGAAGGATTTGTCGATCTTGAGCTTGTCGAACGGAAAACTGCGCAGATAGCTCAGCGACGAATAGCCGGTGCCGAAATCGTCCAGCGCGATGCGCAGTCCCAGCGCCTTCAGCTTGTGCAGCGTTGCAAGCGTCTCGCTACTGTTCGCGAGGAAGACGGATTCGGTAATTTCGAGCTCCAGCCGGCGCGGCGACAATTTTGACGCCGTAAGCGCGTTGACGGCGACGTCGATGAAGTCGGGATCGCGAAACTGGACCGCCGAGACGTTGACCGCGAGCTTCATCTCGGTAGGCCAGGTGACGGCCTGCTCGCAGGCGCGATTGAGTACCCATTCTCCCAACGGGCCGATCAGGCCGATCTCTTCCGCGATCGGGATGAACTGGTCCGGCGGCACCATTCCCCGCTTCGGGTGATGCCAGCGCAGCAACGCCTCGAAGCCGCAGATGCGGTCGAGATGGAGATCGTAAAGCGGCTGGTAGTACAGCGAGAACTCGTCCTTGGCCATCGCTTCGCGGAGATCGAGCTCGATCGCCCGGCGCCGCTGCAGGCTGGCGTCCATCGCGGGCTCGAAGAAGCGCCAGGTGCCCCGGCCTTCCATCTTGGCGCGGTACAGAGCGACGTCGGCGTTCTTCAGGAGCTTCTCTCCGGTGCTGCCGTCGACCGGCGACATCGAGATGCCGACGCTGCATCCGACCACGACGCGATGCCCGTTCAGCTCGTACGGAGCGCCGACGCATTCCACGATGCGGCGAGCGAGGCGCTCGGCCTCCTCGCCGCCCTGGACGCCACACTGAATGACCGCGAACTCGTCGCCGCCCAGGCGCGCGACGGTGTCGACCTCGCGGACGCAGGCGTTGAGGCGGTCGGCGACCGCACACAGCAGTTCGTCGCCGACCGGATGCCCGAGCGTATCGTTGACCTGCTTGAAATTATCGAGATCGAGGCAGAACACGGCGAAGCCGGATCCGCGTCCGACCTGAGCGACCGCCAGCTCGATCCGTTCCGCCAGCAGCGTCCGGTTCGGCAGCCTGGTCAAAGCATCGTGCCGGGCCATGAACGCGATCTGCGACTCGGCCCGCTGCTGTTCGGTGACATCCTCGCAGGTGACAAGCCAGCCGCCGTCGGATGTCGGCCGTTGCGCGATGGCAATGATCCGTCCATCGCTGAGATGCTGCAGATAGTTGCCCTCGTGCTGGGCCATCGATCGCTCGCGTTCCGCCAGCAGGTCTTCGACGGTCTGGTCACCGTGATTGCCGGCGGCAACGCTGAGGCCGAGCACGTCCTCCATGGTCATTCCGGGAACGACGAGCTCCGGCGAAATATCGAAGATCTCGCAGAACCTGCGGTTGGCGACCTGCAGCCGCGCCTCGCTGTTGTACAGGCACAGCCCTTGCGACATGTGCGTGAGCGCCGCGTCGAGCCGCAGATTGGTTTCATGCAGCTCCGCCTTCTGCTGCTTCAACGCGGAGATGTCGCTGTAGACGAGAACGACGCCGCCTTCCTGCGTCTCGCTGCGGCTGACACGCAGCCAGCGCCCGTCGGAAAGCTGCGCCTCGCTCGCGAAGCCATCGAAGTCACCGTCGGCCGGCGCCAGGCTGGGGGCATCGAGCCGATCCGACTGCAGAAGCTGCGGCGAGAGACGGATGAATTCGCTGGCGCGCGAATTGGCCAGCGCGATCTGGCCATCCGCATCGAGCAGCACGACGCCTTCGTGCGACGTTTCGAGCGCATCGGAAAGCCGCGCCTGCGCGGAGCGACGTTGCGACACCTCCTGATCGACCATCCGCCTGATGTTGTCGCGCATGGTTTCCATGGCGGTCAGCAGCGTGCCGAGTTCGTCGGTGCCGCCCTTGGGGACGGTCGCGTCGAGGTCGCCGCCGGCGATGCTCCGCGCGGCCCGCGATGCAATGGCGACGGGCCCGATGATCCGGCGCGCCAACACCCACGAGAACAGCGCCGACAGGAACAGCGCGACGGTCAGCCCGGCGACATTGAGCTGCAGATCCCGCTTGATCGTCGAGAGCGCCTTTTGCCGGAACAGAAAGCCATCGCCGGCCGTATAGTTGACCAGCAGCTCGACCTGCTGGCTGACGATCTTGGAGTAGCGATCGACATCGCCGACCGTCGTCCCCGATGCAAGTGGATCAGCCGCCGAATTTCCCTCGACCGACGATCCGATCGCACGACGATGCAGCGCCATCCAGGCGTCGGCGGCTTCCTGAACCTTCGCCGCGGCTTGCGCGGCCCGCGAGGACTGCGACCGGTCGGCAGCGATCGTCAGGTCTTCCGCCAGCGTCTTGCCGAGCTTTTCAATCTGGCTGTCGAGGCTGGCACGAATTTCCGGATCCGTGGTCAGCAGGCGCTGCGACGACGCGACCCGCATCGAGGCGAAGTCCGCACCGGCCGCGCGGGCGTAATTGATCGACATCAGGGATTCGTCGAACGTCTTGGCCACCAGATCGCCGGCATGTCGGATACCAAGGATAGAGTATCCGCCGAGCGCGACGGCAACGGCGCTCATCGCGAGGCAAAAAATCAGAATCTGGGTGCGGATCGAACCCGTGGTCAGGGCAACACGCGACAGGCCGCCGGTCGCGAACCGAAAGGCTGCACCGCTCTTTACCTTGAGGTTGCCTAATAGGCTATCCATACCCGCGTTTCGCCGTAGTGCTCGATGTTCAAGCTACGCAGAAACGCGCAGCGCTAGCGGAAAAATGACTGTCTGCTCAAAATTGCTTTAGTAGTGACTGCAACTCATGCTGAAATCGTTAAGATCAGCTGGCGATAATCACCCTTACAGGTAATCCAGGACGCATCATTTGCACGCTCAAGTAGCCGGTTTTGGAATTCCAAGCGGGGGTCTTATGCAATCAGGCTTGTTGCGCATCCTGCGCCTCGGCCGGTCCGGCCGCGTGCCTATAGCGGCCGCGATTGTCACGGGAGCGCTAGCCGGCGCCGCTCTGGGTGCGGCGCCTTACGTCATTTCGCAGAAGGATCGCGAATTCAAGCCCGCGGAGATCTCGATCAAGCGCGGCGAGGTTTTACGGTTCATTAACGATGACGGCGAACTGCTTCATCACGCTTATTTGAGCACCGAGACGTTCAGTTTCGACTCGGGCGACCAGCAGCCAGGCAGCAAGTTCGACGTCACCTTTTCCGTGCCCGGCGACTACACCGTGCTGTGCGGCATTCATCCGAAGATGAAGCTCGCCGTCCACGTCGCCAAATAGCCCCCTTGAGGCAACGGATCTACAGGACCGAGGTCTTGAAGATCGCGGCGTGACCGAAATAGTAGACGAACAGCGTCAGCGACAGCGCGGCGCAGAGCGCGACCGGGGCGAGCCACGGCGCGCGACGATCGCGCGCCAACACCTTGTTGTCGGCGACAATCGCAAACAGCACGGCGATGATCGCCGAGTGTCCGATGGTGTCGATCTTGCCGAATTCGAAGCACGCGCTGATGAACATCCCTGTCAGCACGGCGGCGGCACAGCGCCGGATCAACGGCGTCCAGATCAAGGCGAAGGCGAGCGTGAACTCCACCATGCCCGCGGCGCGCATGTAGAATTCATTGTCGAAGCCGAGGGTCATTCCGGCATGCTCGATCAGGAGCGGGAAGCTCCATTCCGGATAGGCCCATTTTTCGATCGAGGCCCACATCAGCGTCACCGCCGCGGCGTACCGCATCACGTCGATCGGCCGGATTCCGAACAGGTCCTTGTTCAGCCCGATCAGCGCAAAATAGGCGGCAACGCCTAGAAAAATCGGGTAGTCGGCAAGATGGAAGACGCCGTAGTCGCGAATGCCGATGCCGAACAGGATCGCCATCCCCGCGGCCGACAGCGGCAGCGTGCGCCGCGACAGCATGCCGGCGGCGATGGCGAGTTGCAACGCGCCCACGAGCGGTGACGACGTCTTCAACTCCGGCGTCAGCAGGATGCCGCCGACGGCCCAGATCGAGATGAAGAAGAACGCGCAGACCGCGCGCATCATCAGTTCGGTGTGCAGCCGCAGTCCCTCGGTAATGCGGTCCAGCACGCGAATGGTCGCATCGCCGAGCGACGTCGGCTCGATCAGGCAGCCGGCAAACAGCCAGAAGACGGCGACGCCGAGCAGCAGTTCAAAATCGAGGCAAAGGACATTCTCGAGTCCGCGCGGCTGACCGGCGACATCGTAAGCACAAAACCATTTGACATGTGCCTCGGCACTGCGCGCGGCCGTGACGCAAAACAAAACCGCTGCAAGGCACGTGGCGAAAAAGGAGCGCACAGCCGACGCGGCATCTCGCTCCCGCCCATTAAACATTGAACCAACCGCCTACACACACACTTACGCTTAAGGACTTGTTTAACTTATATCAAATTTTAAGCTTTGCGCCTGCCCCTGACATCCGCTGGTTGCATTGTGGTTAATTGCGGCAGGCAGGCCCCAGCCCGTCCCTCAGAACATGTTTTGCGGCCGGTTCCATCGAATTTTAGCTAATTCCGGCACGGGGGCTCAATTCAACTGTCGTAGTGAAATCCGGACAAATCGGATCGGGAGGCCGGTTAAAATGTTCGGAGCGTTGAGTGTCGTGAGTATCGGGGTGGGGTCAGCCCTCGCCTATGTGACAAAATCGTTCCCGTCGCGCACGGCGGCCCTCGAGACCTGCGCCGGCGGGTTCCTGATCGTCGGGCTCGGCCTGCTTGGGGCCGCACTGCCGCACCTCGCCTGACGAACCCCCGTTCTGAACCCTCTGCTGCGCTCAGCGCGGCAGTTTGGGGATCCCCGCCACCGGCGGGGCCGTGGCGGTCAGGGTCTGCAGGAAGGCGATCAGGTCCTTCTTCTCGCCTGCCGTCAGAGACAACGGCTTGATGTCGGGCGACCGGCTCGGCCGCTCGAGCCCGCCCTTGTTGTAGAGTTCGATGACATCTTCCAGCGTTGCGACCGATCCGTCGTGCATGTAGGGCGCACGGCGCGCGACATCACGCAATGTCGGGGTCTTGAACGCATATTTCAGCTTCGCCGAGGTCGGAAAGTAACGTCCGCGCCCGATGTCGTGGCCCTTGGCGGTGCCGATATCCTGGAAGGACCCGTCGGAGAAGGATGGGCCGCTATGGCAGGACGAACAGCGTCCCTTGCCGTTGAAAAGCGCAAAGCCGCGCTGGGCTGATGCGCCGATTGCGCTATCGTCGCCCTTGATCCATTGGTCGAACGGGGCCTCGCCTGCAACGATGGAGCGCTCGAACGTCGCCAGCGACTGCTCGATCCTCGGTCGCGTGATCGCGCCGTCGCCGAACGCGTGGGTGAATGCATCGACATAGCCTGATATCGCCGCGAGGCGTGCGATCAGTTCCGGCTCGGTCATGTTCAGGTTCATCGGGCTCAGAATGGGCCCGAACGCAACGGATTCGAGATCCCTAAACTTGCCGTCCCATCCCAGCGGCTCGAAGAACGCCACGTCGATCAGCGTCGGCGAGCGGATCGGCAAGCCTTTCGGATCCTCACCGATGGCGCGCGGAAGGCCGTCGGCCCATGACAGGCTCGGCTTGTGGCAGCTGGCGCAGGAGTGGGTCTTGGACCGCGACAGCAGCGGATCGAAGAACAGCATTTGCCCCAGCGCAGATTTCGCCTCCGAATAGGGATTGTCGCTCGGGAAGGGAACGACGTCCGGCCGGCGATAGCTGGCACGGATTGTCGCAGGGTCGCGCGGTGCCGTCGCCGGGGTCAAGGCAAGCGACAGCCCGACAGGCAAAACTGCCGCAAGCAAGGTCAGGCTGACCCAAAGTCTCATCGGGGTCCTCAGACGGTATCCTGCTCGGTATATGCCCAAGCATGTTCAACGAAGTTTTAACGCTCGGTTGCGGGCTATTACGGATGCCGGATTTGGTCACAGATGACGTGAGCGTCGTCCGGCGCGCCTGATTTCGATCAATCCGAGCAATAACATAACCACTCAACCTGAGGCGGCTGCGGCGCGCGCTCTACTTCTTCGCCGGACGGACCGGCGCGGAGAGCTGCTCGGTGCGGTCGCGCTCACTCATGTCGACCACGGTGTCCATCGGGGCGGTGAGCTCGTAGACATAGGAGACGTCGGTGAAGTAGCGCTTCGCGGTGCCGCCGAGCGCCTCCGGCGCGACGCGGTCGAGCAGGATCAGGCCGAAATCACTGTCGGCCCGCCGCGTCGCCTGGCTGGTGTTGAACTCCTCCCAGCGGAAATGGAACACCGCGTCCGCATCCTCGCCGGCGACCTCCCAGTTCGCGACGATGTGCGGATGCTTGCCGACCAGCGACAGCCCTTCATCGGAGTGCGAGGCGAGCTCGAAGAACAGCAGTGACAGCGACTGCGCGGCGCGGGCGCTGACGGTGATGTCGGGACCGTTCACCGCGATCCGGTCGGCATGCGGAATCGCGCGCGATTCGAACAGGCCCTTCAGCTTGACGCCCTGCCACTGGCTCTCGCTGAGCAGCGTGACGACATTCGACATCGCGTGGATGCGCCCGATCAACAGTTCGCGCGCGACATCCATGTCGGCGCCGTGGCGCAGCGTGCGGGTCACGATCGACTGGATCACCGCGAGGATGTTCTTGACCCGATGGTTGAGCTCGTCGATCACCGCAGTGAGCCGGCGCTCGAAGCCGATCCGGACCTCGATCTCGCGGCTCAGGCGTAAATTGTTGTAGGCGACATAACCGAACAGGCCGCAGACGATGCCGGTCAGCGCGAGGCCGATCGCCGCGACGATGGTCGCGGTCTGCTGCGCACGCACCGTGGCGTTGCTCTTGGCGTAATAGTCGAGCGACCAGTCCCGGCCGCCGAACGTCACCGTGCGGACCATCGACGGCAGCGGACCGTCCTGGCGCACCGCGCGCGAGGTGACGATGCCCTGCTCGTTGGCGGTGAACTCGTCATTGGAATCGCGCGGATCCTTCAACGCCACCGCGAACAGCGAGGAATCGTCGTTGGTCAGCATCAGCGACGACAGCTCGTACGAAAAGGTGATGAAGCCGGCCGGCTCGGATCCACCCTCCTGGAACACCGGCGCGGCAAGCACGACGCCGACCGGGCCGTTCTGCCGCAGCAGCGGCACCGGGTCCGAGGCCACCGGCTTGGCACTCTCCATCGCCTTGGCCAGCATCGGGCCGACCACCGAGTGACGGTCGAAGGCGCGGCCCGGGATGCTCAGGGTCTCCGGATTGCGCGGCTCGACGTCCATCAGCACGTTGATCGGCTTGTCGAGCGCCTTGATGTCGAGCGCCTGGTCGTCGAAATCGCGGATCGAGGGATTGGTGAAGCCGGCGGCCTTCAGCTCCGCCTCGGCTGCCGTCAGCTCGTTCGGCTTGAGCCGCGCGATCCATGCGGCAACGACGAAATCGGTCTTGAAGGCGTAGATCGCCGAGCGCAGCGGCTGCAGCATATTGGCCTTCACCATCGACGGCGTCCGGAACAGCCCCGAGGCCACCCGCGCCAGCAGTTCGCGCTCGGTCAGGCGGTCCTGCACCAGGCTGGCATGGACGTCGATCGCCCGCGCCAGCGCGATACCGTCGATTGCAAGCTCCTGATCGTGCACCCGATAGGCGGCAAGACCGGAGAGCAGAACTCCGATCAGCGCAATCAATGCAACGATGAAGCCCAGTCGAACCACACGCTTACTCGGCAATCAGGGGGTGGCGAAAGGGGACGGTAGGCATCTGGCTTCTGCGGGGGCGGCGACAAATCAGGGTGCGATGAACGCCGGCCGCAAAGGAATATGGAATAGCGATCATCGGTACGCAACAGGAGCCGGTCGGCAACATTAACGACGACGCCACCCGGCGGTCTTTGGCGGCGCCAAAGGTTGCTAATCGTCAAAGTTGGCAATTGTTCCGGCGATTGCGCAGCTTTTTTGCGGCGGAGTACGCACCCCTCTCGTCGTCCGTCACCCTGAGGAGCGCGAAGCCCGTCTCGAAGGGTGAACGGCCCCGCCGGTGGCCGTGCATCCTTCGAGGCTCGCTCCGCTCGCACCTCAAGATGACGGGATGGACGACTGGCGGTTCGCCACAATGATTAACGACTAGCCCGCCTTCGTACCCGTCTTGCCCGGGCCCTGCGACCGAAGGCCACCCTTGGTCTCGATGAAGCTAATGATGCGGTCGAGGCCGTCGCTCTTCTTCAGGTTGGTCATCACGAAGGGCCGCTCGCCGCGCATCCGCCTGGCGTCGGTGTCCATCTTCTCAAGCGACGCACCGACATGGGGCGCGAGGTCGATCTTGTTGATCACCAGAAGGTCGGATCGCGTGATGCCGGGGCCACCCTTGGACGGGATCTTGTCGCCGGCGGCGACGTCGATGACGTAGATCGTGAGATCGGCCAATTCCGGCGAGAAGGTCGCCGCCAGATTGTCGCCGCCGGACTCGATCAGGACCAGATCGAGATCGGGGAATTTCGCCCGCATGTCGGCGACCGCGGCGAGGTTCATCGAGGCGTCCTCGCGGATCGCGGTGTGCGGACAGCCGCCGGTCTCGACGCCGGCGATGCGGTCCGCCGTCAGCGAGCCGGAGCGCACCAGAAACTCGGCGTCCCATTTGGTGTAGATGTCGTTGGTGATCGCCGCGATGTCGTAACGCTCGCGCATCGACTTGCAGAGCAGATCCATCAGCGCAGTCTTGCCGGAGCCGACCGGACCGCCGACGCCGACCCGCAACGGGCCATGAGAAGTGGGCATATCAATCCATCCATCGTCGTCCCGGCGAAGGCCGGGACCCATTACCACAAGCAGCGATTGTTGACGCAAGTAGCGGCCCCAGCACCGTGTAACGACAAGCATCGGTGGTTATGGGTCCCGGCCTTCGCCGGGACGACGTGTGGGGAAAGCTGCACATCATGACCGGAACAGCCTCGTATACTGCGTCTCATGGCGCAGGCTTGCGAGGTCGGCCCGAAAAGTCGCGCTGCCGAGATCGTCGAGCGAAGCCGCGTTGGCCCGCGCCGCGGTTGCGGCAACGACCGGCTCGAGATCGGCCAGCACGCGCTGGCTGTCGGTCTGCCCGAGCGGGATCAGCCGGCTGCCTGCGGAAATCCAGTTCGAGAGCACGGCATGCAGGAAAGCATGCAGCGACGGCGAAAGCCGGATGCCGTGCGCGGCGCTGACGACGCCGACCGCGACCGGGTAGACGATCGGCCCGTCGCAGGCCGCAATCATCGCGTCGAGGCCGGACGAATTCCAGGCTGCGCGGGCGATCTCGATGAAGGCGCGCCCCTGCGTCGTGGTCTCGAGCTGCCGCTCGCGCGACGGCACGAAGGCAGCCGCGAGCTCGGCGATCTCCTTCAGCCCGGCATGGCCGGGCTCCGACGCCGCGCGATGGCTTTGTGCAAGGAACACGGCGTCGCAAAAGCCGCTGCCGTCGGTGAGCATCGCCGCGAGCCAACCGCCGAGCGAGGCGGCATCGGTGATGTCGCCGGCCTCGACCGCCCATTCGATGCCGCTGGAATAGGCGAACGCGCCCACCGGGAAAGACGGCGACAGCCACGTCATCAGCCGGTACAGCGCAGCCGCCTCGTCCTCCGCCATCCCGCCGCGCACCGCAGCGGGATCAGGCTCATTTGCGGTCATGAGCATGGGAGTGGTCGTGGTGATGATGAGCATGGTCGCAATGCTCATCATGATGATGATGGTCGTGGTCATGCGCGTGACCGTGGTGATGTCCATCACCGTGGTGGTGACCATGATCGTGCGCGTCGCCATGGGAATGATCGTGCCCGGTGTGACCATGCGCGGGTGCGTCGGCATGCGCATGCTCGGCATAGGCGCCGCCCTCGGGATCGAACGGCGCTTCGATCTCGATGACACGGGCCCCTAACCCTTTAACCATCGCCTCGATCACGTGATCGCGCCGAATGCGCAGGCCCTTCGGCATGATCTGCGTCGGCAGATGGCGGTTGCCGAGATGCCAGGCGACCCGGATCAGATGATGCGGATCGCTGCCGCGGATTTCCGCGAGCGGCTCCGGAGCAGCGACCACCTCGACGAGGCGGCCGTCCTCCAGCACCAGTGCATCGCCGCCACGCAGCGCGACGGCGTTTTCGAGATCGAGCAGGAATTCGAGCCCGCGCGTCCCTGTCATCGCCATCCGCCGCCGGTGCCGGTCGTCGAAATCGAGCACGACGGTGTCGGCCCCCGCTTCCGTCCAGCGATGCTGTCCCAGGACTTTGGTTGCGCGGATCATCGATTGCCTCAGATCTTCTGAACCTTGGCGTCGCTGATGATCTCGATCACCGTCGGGCCCGTCTTCATCTCGGCGGAATATTCGCGCCACACCTTCATGTGCGGCGCCTTGCTGTGCGCGGTCAGGTCGTCGCGGGTTTCCCAGCGCTCGACCACCACATACAGATTGGGATCGTTGACGCTGACATGGCCCTCGTAGGAGAGGCAGCCCTTCTCCTTGTGGGTCTCGGCGATGCACGCCTTGTGTCCCCTGATGAAGTCGTCCTTGTTCTCCGGCTTCATCGGCGTGGTGGCGATGACGTAGATCATGTCTTTCTCCCGTTCTTGTTCTTGCTTCAAGCGCGAGGGTCGCGCTCGAAGCCTCCTTTTTGTTTGAGCATGATCTTTCCGGAAAACCGCTTCACACTTTTCCGGATCATGCTTTAGCGAACGTCGACCTTCTCGGGCGTGATCACCTCGATCTTCGGCGGCGCGGCCATGCACTTCACGGCGACCCGGCCGAACGTCTTCATGTGCTCGGCGGTGCGATGCGGCACCAGCGCCTCGGCGTTTTCCCACTGCTCGACGAACACCATCTTGCTGTGGTCGGTGACGCTCTCGTGCAAATCGTAGGCGATGTTGCCGGGCTCCTTGCGGGTTTCCTTGATGCAGGCCGTCGCCGCGGCGATGAACTCGGCGCGGGTCTCGGGCTTGATGGTCAGCGTAGCAACGACGTAAATCACGGAAATTCCTCCCGGTTTTCTCTTTTGGCTTGAGTCTTGTTTTGACGCGTTTTCTTTCCGCGAACCGGAAATCCACTTCGCTCGAAAACGCTCTAGTTACCGGGAGCGGTTTTAGAACATAAAATAGCGCTGTGCCATGGGCAGCACCTCGGCCGGCGCGCAGGTCAGGAGCTCGCCGTCTGCGCGTACCTCATAGGTCTCCGGATCGACCTCGATCTTGGGCGTCGCATCGTTGTGGATCATGCTCTTCTTGGAGATCTTTCCGCGGGTGTTCTGCACCGCGTAGAGCTTCTTGCTGATCCCGAGCTTGCGGGCGAGGCCGCCGGTAACCGCAGCCTTCGAGGTGAACACCACCGAGGACGCAGTGAGCGCTTTGCCGAAAGCAGCGAACATCGGCCGGTAATGCACCGGCTGCGGCGTCGGGATCGAGGCGTTGGGATCGCCCATCGGCGCCGCCACGATCGAGCCGCCCTTGATGATGCAGTCCGGCTTGACGCCGAAGAACGCCGGGGACCACAGCACGAGGTCGGCCATCTTGCCCTTCTCGACCGAGCCGATCAGCTTCGACACGCCATGCGCGATCGCGGGGTTGATGGTGTATTTGGCGATGTAGCGCCTGACGCGGAAATTGTCGTTGTCGTTGCCCTTGTCCTGCGGCAGCGCGCCGCGCTGCTTCTTCATCTTGTCGGCGGTCTGCCAGGTGCGGATGATCACCTCGCCAAGCCGGCCCATCGCCTGCGAGTCCGACGACATCATCGAGAGCGCGCCGAGATCGTGCAGGATGTCCTCGGCCGCGATGGTCTCCTTGCGGATCCGGCTTTCGGCAAACGCTAGGTCTTCGGCGATCGACGGATCGAGGTGATGGCACACCATCAGCATGTCCAAATGCTCGTCGATGGTGTTGCGCGTGAATGGCCGGGTCGGATTGGTCGAGGACGGCAGCACGTTCTTCAGGCCGGCGATCTTGATAATGTCGGGTGCGTGGCCGCCACCGGCGCCCTCGGTGTGGAAGGCATGGATGGTGCGGCCCTTGAACGCCTTGATCGTGTCCTCGACGAAGCCGGATTCGTTCAGCGTGTCCGAGTGCAGCATCACCTGGACGTCGTAATCGTCGGCCACGGAGAGACAGGTGTCGATCGCTGACGGCGTGGTGCCCCAGTCCTCGTGCAGCTTCAGCGCGCAGGCGCCGCCCTTGATCATTTCGACCAGCGCCGCCGGGCGCGAGGCGTTGCCCTTGCCGGAAATACCGAGGTTCACCGGAAAGGCGTCGAACGACTGGATCATCCGCCCCATGTGCCACGGGCCGGGCGTGCAGGTGGTGGCGAAGGTGCCGTGCGACGGACCGGTGCCGCCCCCGAGCATCGAGGTGACGCCAGACATCAACGCGTGCTCGATCTGCTGCGGGCAGATGAAGTGGATGTGGCTGTCGAATCCGCCCGCAGTGAGGATCTTGCCCTCGCCCGCGATCACGTCGGTGCCCGGCCCGATGATGATGGTGACGTTGGGCTGGATGTCGGGATTGCCGGCCTTGCCGATCGCGGCGATCATGCCTTCCTTGATCGCGACGTCGGCCTTCACGATACCCCAGTGATCGACGATCAGCGCGTTGGTGATGACGGTATCGGCCGCGCCCTGCGCGTTCGTCACCTGCGACTGCCCCATGCCGTCGCGGATCACCTTGCCGCCGCCGAACTTCACCTCCTCGCCATAGGTCGTGAGGTCCTTCTCGACCTCAATGATCAGATCGGTGTCGGCCAGCCGCACCTTGTCGCCGGTGGTCGGCCCGAACATGTCGGCATAGACGGAACGTTTGATCTTCACGGACATGTCAGCCCCCAGTTTCAGCCAGCGCGGCCCTGGCGCGCGCAATGGTGTCGTCGAAAATGCGGTCGAGCCGCGGATTGATCCCCCGGCAACCGGCAACGACCTTGTCGGCCCAGGCCGCATAGTCGGCGAGATCGTCGCGTTCGTCGTTGTTTGGATGCGGCACGATCCGCGCGCCGATATTGCTGACCTTGTCGGCGGTCTTGATCAGCTTTGCGCCGGGCGACTTGTGCGGAGCGTCCTCGATCTGCTTTTGCCGGCGCACGGCCTTTGGCAGGCTCATGTCGTCGGTGCATTCGACCACCAGCGCGGCAACGCGTTCGCTGAATTTCTCCGCGAGCTCCTCGCGCGTGGTTTCGGTGTCCTCGATGGTGTCGTGCAGCCAGCCGGCCGCGACGAGCTCGGCATCGGCGCCATCGTTCACCTGCGCCAGCAGGTTCGCAACCTCGGCCAGATGATTGATGTACGGCTCATTCCCCCGCCCCTTGCGCGCCATGCCGTTGTGACGGCGCGCAGCAAGCTCGGCGGCTTCGGAGACCATGCGGAGCGCGGGCAGCATCGGGCCTACAACTTCCCCTTCACCTCGGCTCGGAAGCCGTAGATCACGCGCTTGCCGGCCAGTGCGACGAGGTGGACATCCCGGGTCTGGCCGGGCTCGAAGCGGACGGCGGTGCCGGCGGCGATGTCGAGGCGCATGCCGCGGGCCTTCTTGCGGTCAAATTTCAGCGCCGGGTTGGTCTCGAAGAAGTGGTAGTGCGAGCCGACCTGGATCGGACGGTCGCCGGTGTTGGCGACCGACAGCGTCACGGTCTTGCGGCCGGCATTGAGCTCGATCTCGCCGTCCTTGATGAAGAGTTCGCCGGGGATCATTCGTCTCTCCTGTCATTCCGAGGCACGCGAAGCGTGAACCCGGAATCTCCCAAATCAACCTCTGGATTCCGGGTTCGGCCTTCGGCCGCCCCGGAATGACGTTCGTGGCTATCGGATGGGTTCGTGCACGGTGACGAGCTTGGTGCCGTCGGGAAAAGTCGCCTCGACCTGGATGTCGTGGATCATCTCCGGGATGCCATCCATCACCTGCGCGCGGGTCAGGACCTTGGCGCCGGCCTGCATCAACTCGGCGACGGTGCGGCCGTCGCGCGCGCCCTCGACGATGAAGTCGGTGATCAGCGCGATCGCCTCGGGATGGTTCAGCTTGACGCCGCGCTCGAGCCGTCGGCGCGCCACCATGGCCGCCATCGAAACCAGGAGCTTGTCCTTTTCGCGGGGAGACAAATTCATGCGAGCACTCTGATGATCTTGAAAGGACTAGTTGAGCCACAGGCCTTTAGTTAAGCCAGAGTCTTGGCAGCGGCACGGCGGAGGCGCGGCCGAGCACCGCCATCATGTCGGCGCGCAACCGGGCGGCATCTTGGGCACAGAAGCGCGCCATTGCAAAGCCATTCCAGGCCGAGATGCCGACCTCGGCGCCGAAGCTGTCCGACGCCGCGCGGATGCGCTCGATCAGCGCCTCGTCACCCGGCACGATCAGCGCGGTGCCGATCGCGCAGCCGCCCGCCGCAATCGCGGGCCTTGCCAGCTTCTCACCGATCTCGCCGTCGAGGCGGATGGTCTCGGCAAACACCAGCCGGCCGCCGCGCCGCATCCGCCAGCGGTCGACGAACTCGCCATGGCGCATGGTCTCGCCCATGGCGGCGCGGCCGAACACCACGATCTCGCAGAGCAAAAGCGACGCGCCCTCGGCAAGCTCAATGTCGAAGCGGCGATGAATGCGGGCGCGGTCGAACAGGATCGTCTCCTGCGGCAGCCAGGAGAGATGCGCGCCATCCGCGACCTTCAGCGCGATGTCGAGCCGCGCGGCTGCCGCTGGAGCGCGATAGACTTTTTCGGCGGCCGCAGTGGTCAGGGTCAACCGAGCGCCCTCGCCGGCTGCGATCGCAACCTCGAAGCGGTCGCCGCCGGCAATGCCGCCGGCGGTGTTGACGAACATGGCCGACAGGCCGTCGTCTTCCGGCGACGGGAAACGGACGCGCAGCGAGCCTGACTCATGCAGGTCGCCGCGGCGGGTGGCGCCATCCTTGCGATGCACGCCGAACCTGACCGCGCCCTGGGCGCGGTTTGCCGCAAACGTCGCCGCTGCCGCGCCTGCGATCCCGGTCCGCATTCCCCCGACGCTCCCTTGACCCACGCCGCGAAAGGCGGCGTCACACCATCTTCACAGCGCCATCTGGCGGCTGATCTCGGCGGGATCGAGGCTTGCGCGATCGCAGGCATATTTCACCGCGCCCCGGTCCATCACGGCAAAACTGTCGCCGAGTTCGCAGGCAAAGTCGAGATATTGTTCGACCAGCACGATTGCGATGTTGCCGAGGTTGCGTAGATAGGAAATCGCGCGGCCGATGTCCTTGATGATCGAGGGCTGGATGCCCTCGGTCGGCTCGTCGAGCAACAACAGCTTGGGGCGCATCACCAGTGCGCGGCCGATCGCGAGCTGCTGCTGCTGGCCGCCGGAAAGGTCGCCGCCGCGGCGGCCCAGCATGGTCTGCAGCACCGGGAAGAGCGAGAACACGTCGTCGGGGATGTTGCGGTCCTCGCGCTTCAAGGGACCGAAGCCGGTCTTGAGGTTTTCCTCGACCGTGAGCAGCGGGAAGATCTCGCGGCCCTGCGGCACGAACCCGATGCCGCGCCGCGCGCGCTCATAGGGCTTTAACGCGGTGATGTCCTTGCCGTCGAAATTGATCGCACCGGAGGCAATCGGATACTGGCCGACCATCGCGCGCAGCAGCGAGGTCTTGCCGACGCCGTTGCGGCCGAGCACGCAGGTGACCTTGCCGGGCTCGGCGGTCAGCGACACCCCGCGCAGCGCCTGCGCCGCGCCGTAATAGAGATTGATGTTGTCGATCTTCAGCATCGCCTAGCGCCCCAGATACACTTCGACCACCCGCTCGTTCGACGACACCTGGTCGATCGAACCTTCGGCGAGCACCGTGCCCTCGTGCAGGCAGGTCACCTTGACGCCGAGCTCGCGCACGAAGGTCATGTCGTGCTCGACCACCATGATGGTGTGGTTCTTGTTGATCTCTTTCAGCAGCTCCGCGGTCAGATGGGTCTCGACATCGGTCATCCCTGCGACCGGCTCGTCGACTAGCAGCACCTTGGGGTCCTGCGCCAGCAGCATGCCGATCTCGAGCCACTGCTTCTGGCCATGCGACAGGCTGCCGGCGAGGCGGTTGCGCGCATCGGTCAGGCGGATGGTCTCGAGCACCTTGTCGATGCGCTCGGACTCCGCCTTGCTGCCGCGCCAGAACAGCGTGCCGCGCACGGAATGATCGACATTGAGCGCGAGCAGCAGATTGTCCTGCACGGTCTGGCTCTCGAACACCGTCGGCTTCTGGAACTTGCGGCCGATGCCGAGCTCGGCGATGCGGGTCTCGTCGAGCCGGGTCAGGTCGACGGTGCCGTCGAACAGCACGGTGCCCTCGTCCGGCTTGGTCTTGCCGGTGATGATGTCCATCATCGTGGTCTTGCCGGCGCCGTTCGGGCCGATGATGGCGCGCATCTCGCCGGGCGCCAGCGTCAGCGACAGATTGTTGATGGCGTGGAAGCCGTCGAACGAGACGTGCACGCCGTCGAGATAGAGCATGGCCGAAGTGGCGCGGGTATCCATGACGTTCATCTGCCTACTCCGCCAGGTTCGGTGCGCCGACGCCGTCTTCGCGCGCGGCACTCTCCGCATCGGGCGAGCTGCGCCTTGCCCTGATCGGCTCCCACCAGCTGTTGAAGGTACCGACGATGCCCCTGGGCAGCAGCAGCGTGACCAGGATGAACAGCGCGCCCAGCATGAACAGCCAGTACGGCGCCAGCGGCCCCGAGGTGAAGAACGTCTTGGCGTAGTTGACGACGACGGCGCCGAGCGCGGCGCCGATCAGCGTGCCGCGGCCGCCGACCGCGACCCAGATCACCGCCTCGATCGAATTGCCGGGCGCGAACTCGCTCGGATTGATGATACCTACCTGCGGCACATAGAGCGCGCCGGCGACGCCGGCCATGCAGGCCGACAGCGTGAACACGAACAGCTTGTACGATTCGACGCGATAGCCGAGGAAGCGGGTGCGGCTTTCGGCATCGCGCACCGCGATCAGGACCTTGCCGAGCTTCGAGGTCACGATCGCGCGGCAGATCACGAAAGCGATGATCAATGCCAGGCAGCTCAGCAGGAACAGCGCGGCACGGGTGCCTTCGGCCTGCACGTTGAAGCCGAGGATGTCCTTGAAGTCGGTCAGGCCGTTGTTGCCGCCGAAGCCGAAGTCGTTACGGAAGAACGCCAGCAGCAGTGCATAGGTCATCGCCTGGGTGATGATCGACAGATAGACGCCGGTGACGCGCGAGCGGAAGGCGAGCCAGCCGAAGCAGAAGGCGAGCAGGCCCGGCACCAGCAGCACCATCAACGCGGCGACCCAGAACTTGTCGAAGCCATACCAGTACCAGGGCAGCTTGTCCCAGTTCAGGAACACCATGAAGTCCGGCAGAATCGAATTGCCGTAGACGCCGCGGCTGCCGATCTGCCGCATCAGATACATGCCCATCGCGTAGCCGCCGAGCGCGAAGAACGCGCCGTGGCCGAGCGAGAGGATGCCGCAATAGCCCCAGATCAGATCGATCGAGAGCGCGAGGATGGCGTAGCAGACATATTTGCCCCACAGCGCCACCAGATAGGTCGGCACCTGGAACATCGAGCCCTGCGGCAGCAGCAGGTTCGACAGCGGGATCAGCACGCCGACCGCGGCGACAAGCAGGACGAACGCGGTCGCGGCGCGGTCGAGCGAGCGGGTCAGGATGTGCGGCGTCATGCTTCCACCGCCCGGCCCTTGAGCGCGAACAGGCCGCGCGGCCGCTTCTGGATGAACAGGATGATCAGCACCAGGATAGCGATCTTGCCGAGCACCGCACCTGCCACCGGCTCCAGGAATTTGTTGGCGATGCCGAGCGTGAAGGCGCCGACCAGCGTGCCCCAGAGATTGCCGACGCCGCCGAACACCACGACCATGAAGCTATCGATGATGTAGCTCTGGCCGAGATTCGGGCTGACATTGTCGATCTGCGACAGCGCCACGCCGGCAATGCCGGCGATCCCCGAGCCGAGGCCGAAGGTCAGCGCGTCGACGCGCGAGGTTGCGATCCCCATCGAGGCCGCCATGCGGCGGTTCTGCGTCACGGCGCGCATCTCGAGCCCGAGCGCGGTGTAACGCAGCATCGCGAGCAGGATGGCGAACACCGCGAGCGTGAAGCAGAGGATCCAGAGCCGGTTATAGGTGATGGTGATCTGGCCAAGCTCGAAGGCGCCGCTCATCCAGGACGGGTTGCCGACCTCACGGTTGGTCGGTCCGAACGCGGTGCGCACCGCCTGCTGCAGCACCAGCGACAGGCCCCAGGTCGCGAGCAGCGTCTCCAGCGGACGGCCGTAGAGGAAGCGGATGATCGTGCGCTCGATCACGACGCCGATCAGGCCCGCGACCAGGAAGGCGAGCGGCACCGCGATCAGCAGCGAATAGTCGAACAGTGCGGGATAGCGGGTGCGGATCACCTCCTGCACCACGAAGGTGGTGTAGGCACCAAGCATCACCATCTCGCCATGCGCCATGTTGATGACGCCCATCACACCGAAGGTGATGGCAAGCCCGATCGCGGCGAGCAGCAGCACCGAGCCGAGCGACAGGCCGTACCAGGCATTCTGCACCATCGACCACATCGCGAGACTGCTCTGGATCGAGGCGACCGCGGTAGCCGCCGCCTTGGCGACCAGCGGCGGCTGGTCGCCAAGCCCGGTGAGCAGCGCCAGCGCCTCCTGGTCGCCGCGGGCCTTGACCACGGCGACGGCGTCGAGCTTGTCGCTGTCGGACGCATCCGGCTTGAACAGGATGACGGCAGCGCGCGCCTCGGCGAAAGCCTGCTTGATCGACTTGACGCTCTCCTTGGCGAGCGCGCCCTCGACCGTCGGCAGCAGGTTCTCCTCGTGGCTCTTGAACACCGATTGCGCAGCCGCGAGCCGCTTGGCCGGATCCGGCGACAGCAGCGTCAGGCCGCCGAGCGCGGCATCCACGGTGCGGCGCAGGCGGTTGTTGAGGCGAACGGCCGCGGCGCTGTCGGGCAGCTTGTCGACGGCCGCGCCGGTCGCGGCGTCGACGATCTTGCCGTCGGCCTGCGTGATGAAGACCTTCTTGCTGTCGGGATCGGCCGACAGCCGGCCGTCCTGCAACGCTGCGATGATGGGCGAAGCCAGCGCATTGCTCGATGCCGCAACCTCGCCGATCGCAGCCTCCGTGTCGGAGAACTCGTCATTGGCGAATTTGGCGACCGAATCCTCGAACGGTCCGGCCAGCGCCGGCACAGCAAGGCAGCTCAGCAGCAGGATCGAGAGACAAAGCGCACGAAAGCGATCAATACAAATAGCAAACACGTCAGTACCCCGGCAGGAGTGGAGGAGAAGGCGGCGAGCAATGCCGCCTTCTCCGGTGTTGGAAGGTTGTGTTGTGTCGTTGGTGAGGTCAGGTGCGCCCTATTAAGAGCCCTGGCCGCCGCACTTGTTGGTCTTGGTGTTGTAGTTGCCGCACTTCTTGCCGACCCAATCGCCGATCAGGTCCTTGGAGCCCTCGAGCTCCTTCGACCAGGCGTCGCCGGCCACCAGGCCCGGGGTCTTCCAGACCACGTCGAACTGGCCGTTGCCCTTGATCTCGCCGATGAACACCGGCTTGGTGATGTGGTGGTTCGGCAGCATCTTCGAGGTGCCGCCGGTCAGGTTCGGCGCCTCGGTGCCGGGGAGCGCGTCGATCACCTTGTCCGGATCCGTCGACTTCACTTTCTCGACCGCCTTCACCCACATGTTGAAGCCGATGTAGTGCGCTTCCATCGGATCGTTGGTCACGCGCTTCGGATTCTTGGTGTAGGCCTGCCACTCCTTGATGAACTTCTCGTTCGCCGGGGTCTTGATCGACTCGAAGTAGTTCCAGGCGGCGAGATGGCCGAGCAGCGGCTTGGTGTCGATGCCGGCGAGCTCTTCTTCGCCGACCGAGAACGCGACCACCGGGATGTCGGTCGCCTTGATGCCCTGGTTGCCGAGCTCCTTGTAGAACGGAACGTTGGCGTCGCCGTTGATGGTCGAGACCACCGCGGTCTTCTTGCCGGCCGAGCCGAACTTCTTGATGTCGGCCACGATCGTCTGCCAGTCGGAGTGACCGAACGGCGTGTAGTTGATCATGATGTCGTCCTGGGCGACGCCCTTCGACTTCAGATAGGCTTCCAGGATCTTGTTGGTGGTGCGCGGATAGACGTAGTCGGTGCCGGCCAGCACCCAACGCTTCACCTTCTCGTCCTTCATCAGATAGTCGACGGCGGGGATTGCCTGCTGGTTCGGCGCCGCGCCCGTGTAGAACACGTTGCGCTCGGACTCCTCGCCTTCATACTGCACGGGGTAGAACAGGATGTTGTTGAGCTCCTTGAACACCGGCAGTACAGACTTGCGCGACACCGAGGTCCAGCAGCCGAACACGACCGCAACCTTGTCCTTGGTGATCAGCTCGCGGGCCTTTTCGGCGAACAGCGGCCAGTTCGATGCGGGGTCGACCACGACGGCCTCGAGCTTCTTGCCGAGGACGCCGCCCTTCTTGTTCTGCTCGTCGATCAGGAAAAGGATCGTGTCCTTCAGCGTGGTTTCGCTGATGGCCATGGTGCCCGACAGCGAGTGAAGGATGCCAATCTTGATGGTGTCGTCGGCCGCTTGGGCGGGCGCGAACGGCGAGGACGCAGCCAGACCCAAAACCAGGCCGGCGGTCGCCGCGAGCGCGCGGCGGCGGGTCATCGTCGTTATTTTGTGAGTAAGCTGAGTAAGCATGAAATGTCGTCTCCCTGACGCAGGCGTGGAACGCTTGCGAACGGCCGCTTGGCCGCCTGCGGTTAAGGGAATCGCAAGAACTGTGCCACCGTGCGCGGGCACCGTAAGCCGATGAACCAACTGGATAATTTCGCGAGTTCCGGGCAAATACGGAGAGCGAATGCCCAATCATTGAGCCGTCAACTTGACTGCCGAAAGAGCAATCAGGTTATTTTGTAGGCAAAATCGCCGTCTTGGCTAAATTTCCGGCACCGATTTGTGACAGTTTGCGCGATGGTTCGGCGCATTCGGCGGACCAATCCCGACGATATCATCTTGAAACCGCCCAGTTCCTGGTCCATATGCTGGCCATGCCCGCGACATCGCGGTGCCTTCGCGAGCTGCGTGTTCAAGCTGCCCCAAGCGGCTTCTGGCTCGCCTTTCAGCTAACCCAGCTTGACGCCCCAGACACGCGGGTGTCCCCGAATGCCTCCATGCGATTCCGGCCGATACTGGCCGGGACGATGACGGCTTTTATGGAAAGAACCACCTTTTGACCTCCTTTCAGGATTTCGGCCTCGCCGATCCCATCGCCCGCGCGCTTCGAGAAGAAAATTATCTCACGCCGACCCCCATCCAAGCCCAGACCATCCCGCTCGCACTTGCCGGCCGCGACGTCGTCGGCATCGCCCAGACCGGAACCGGCAAGACCGCGTCGTTCGCGCTGCCGATCCTGCATCGGCTGCTCGAGAACCGGATCCGCCCGCAGCCCAAGAGCTGCCGCGTGCTGGTGCTCTCGCCGACCCGCGAACTGTCCGGGCAGATCCTCGACAGCTTCAACACCTATGGCCGCCACATCCGGCTGTCCTCGACGCTCGCCATCGGCGGCGTGCCGATGGGCCGCCAGGTCCGCTCCCTGATGCAGGGCGTCGAGGTGCTGGTCGCCACCCCCGGCCGCCTGCTCGATCTCGTGCAGAGCAACGGACTGAAACTCAACCAGGTCGAATTCCTGGTGCTCGATGAAGCCGACCGCATGCTCGACATGGGCTTCATCAACGACATCAGGAAAATCGTCGCCAAGCTGCCGATCCGGCGGCAGACGCTGTTCTTCTCGGCCACCATGCCCAAGGACATCGCCGAGCTCGCCGAGGCGATGCTGCGCGACCCGGCTCGCGTGGCGGTGACGCCGGTGGCCTCGACGGTGGATCGCATCGCCCAGCGCGCGATCCAGGTCGATTTCGCGGCCAAGCCGGCCGTTCTCGCCCAGCTTCTGAAGCAGGAAGCGGTCAATCGTGCCCTGGTGTTTACCCGCACCAAGCACGGCGCCGACAAGGTGGTGAAGAGCCTTGCCAAGGCCGGCATCGAGGCCAATGCGATCCACGGCAACAAGTCGCAGAACCACCGCGAGCGCACGCTGGCGGCATTTCGCTCCGGCGAGATCCGTACGCTGGTGGCGACCGATATCGCCGCCCGCGGCATCGACGTCGACGGCGTCAGCCACGTCGTGAACTTCGATCTGCCCAACATCCCGGAAACCTACGTCCACCGCATCGGCCGCACCGCGCGTGCCGGCGCCGACGGCATCGCGATCTCGCTAGTCGCCGGCGCCGAGGAGATGGGCTATCTGCGCGATATCGAACGGCTGATCCGAATTACCGTGCCGCGGGAAGACCGCCGCACACAAGGCGGCTCCCCTGGCAGCCGCGAGGCCGCCGCGCCCGCATCGGCGACCCACCCCCACCGGGGCGGCCGCTCTGCGCCGCGCGCGCATAATGTCCGTGGGAATGAAGCCGCTCCAAGTGCAAAAGGCCCTCGCCGCCGCCGCCGTCGGGGTGGTAATAATGGCGCGCCGCAGACGAGCCGGGGCGAGTCGCCGCGTCCGTCGCAGGCCGGCAACAGCGAAGGCATTCAGGGCGTCGCCTTCTTGCATCGCGAGAGCCGGCCGAATCCGCAACCCAACCGCAACAACCGACCGAAGCACTAGCCGTCGCTCGATCTGGAGAAACATATGGCTAAGGAAGAGCTGATCCAGTTCGAAGGACTGGTGACCGAAATCCTCCCCGACGCTCGTTACCGGGTGCAACTCGATGCCGGACACGAGATCGTCGCCTACACGGCCGGCAAGATGAAGAAAAACCGCATCAAGACGCTGGCCGGCGATCGCGTTACGATCGAAATGTCACCCTACGATCTCGAAAAGGGCCGCCTGATTTTCCGGCACAAGGACGAACGTCCGAGTGGCGCACCCGGCGGTCCGCCGCGGGGCGGAGCACAGCGCGGCGGCCAGTTCCGCCGCCGCTAGGCTCGACATTGCAACTGTTGCGCGCATGACGTCCTGATGTCCTGCGCACCAATGGCCGGCGGCTGCGCCGGCCAAAAAATCGCGCACGTCAGGATTGTTTTGAGCCCTTCTATCGAATAATATCCTACCCATCGATTTTCGGCCGGACGACATTAGCCAATACCGGTACAGCCGGTTCAGACGCTGACGACCCTTCCAAAAATTCGATCTCACCACCCCGCCGACCAGCGGGTCTTGAACTTGTATATCTGAGAAGGGACTACCCACGTGAGCATGGGAACCGTGAAGTGGTTTAACGCGACCAAGGGCTACGGCTTCATCCAGCCGGATGAAGGCGGGAACGACGTGTTCGTGCACATCAGTGCAGTCGAGCGCGCCGGCCTTGGCACTCTGCGTGAAGGCCAGAAGATCTCCTACGAGATCGTTGCTGACCGCCGTTCCGGCAAATCCTCGGCCGACAATCTGCGCGCCGCCGGATAAGCCGATTTCCCGGGAGCGCGAAGCTCCAGGAAATTGCCGTCAAAGCATCAAGGGCCGCACCTTCGGGTGCGGCCCTTTTTGTTTGGATCGCGTCTCTGCCAGCGCGGCCTGGGTGTCCATCTCGCGCGAAAACGCTCTAGTAAGTCGAGCAGGTCGTCGGCATGGTGGCGGAGGTCGGGGCGTAGAACACGCAAACCGACTGCCGCGGCCGCGTAAAGGCAACGTCGGCGAGAGTGATGCCGGTCTTGGCCATCACATAGCCGATCGTCGGAACGTATTTGTAGCTCACTTCGCTGAAGATCAGATAGGTGCCTGCAACCAGCAGCGCCGACGGAACGACGCTTGTCACGATGTCACCTTGGCTGCGCGTCGAGGCCGTCAGCGTCGCCTGCGTGGCACCCGCGCTCATCACCCCCGCCTTGCTCCACTGTATGTGCGCGATGTTGGAGTTATCGACGTAGATTTCCGACAACGTGACCTTGGTCGGTGTCGGATCGTAGGGCGTCATGATGCCGACGCTGGCACTGAAGAAGTTCTGCAGGTCGGCGTCCACCACCTGGGTCGCCTGCGAGGTCAGATCCGACGCGGCGCGCGCCATCAGCGTAACCTTGCGGTCGACCGCGACACCGGATGAAAATTCGACGGTGCCGAAGAACATCACCAGCATCAGCGGCATGATGAACGCAAACTCGACGGCGGCGAGGCCCCGGCGGTCACGCCCGAGAGCAACGACATAGCGCAGCAAGGCCGCGGGCAGGGTTTTCATGACTTTGCTCATGAGCATGTGGTCCCGGCGGTCCCGGAGGGCTCGTTCTTGAACGTCGCGGTCGCGACCAGGAGCCGCTTGCCGTTGCTGAGGAAAGTGGAGGTGAAAGCCTTGGTGACAAACAGCGGCCACTGATAGAACAGGCGGACCACCACGACGTCGCCGTCCTTGCCGGGACACCATTTCACCTGGGTGGGATCGGTGATGGGCGTGAGGTTGACGGTCGAGAAACTCGTCGCGGGATAACTGCGCACGTCGACGTAGATGCCGTTGGTGCAATCGAACAACGCGCTGCTGACCTCGCCACAGACGAAGGTCTTGAACTGCGCCTGGGTATAATTCGCGCCCTGAGCCTGGCCGGTCATGACGAAGCGGGACGAATCCTGCGTCGCCGTCTCGAGCACCTGGCTGGCAAAGAAGATCATTGCCACTTCGATGATCGCAAACAGCAGCGCGAAAAACAGCGGCGCGACCAGCGCAAATTCGACCGCGGTCACACCACTTCGGTTGCGGCGAAAGCGACGGAGGAGGCGTGCAAAAGAATGAGCGGGCAGCGGCATCAACGACCCCGGATCAACATGGTGGCAACAATTACCCAAGAGTCATTGTTGAAGTATTTCGTCGGATCGAGACAGAACGACCCGATCCGGTAAGCCTTTATTAGGCATGTCGGGCGAACCGCCTGCGATCGGCCAAGGCCCCGGCGTGTGAAGCGCCGGAGCGGACGCACGTCAGTTCTGCGGCTTCGCGCCGCCGCCCGAGCCGGAGGCCTGATTGTTGAGCGTACCGGCCTGTTCCATGGTCGTCTTAAAATAGGCGTCGCCGTCGCCGAGCGTGATGCGGCGCTGACAAACCGGCATGCAGCTATAGGTCTCGCGATCGATGCCACGATAGACCGTGACGAGTTGGTCGGACGGACCTTCGACCTGGATCTGGCGATCCACCAGCACCTGGCCGGAGCGGTCGAGTGCGATGAAATTGGTCGCGCCATAACCCTTGCCGGTCACCACGACAACCCCGCCATTCTGCAGGGTGACGTCGGCGATCAGGGGATTGCCGACCACGATCGTGGCAATGCCGCCGGGCAGCTTGACGAGCTTGGCCTGATCGACATTGACCGCGATCCGGTCGGGATCCGGCGCTGCCGTTGCGAGTGCGGGCCCCAGCAGCAAGGCTGCGGCCATCGAGATGAATCCAATGCGCGTGACGGCGCGAATACGCTGGGACTGAAACGACATACTCTACCCCGGGGCGTTAACAGGCCGGCAAAGGCGATACGCTGCGGACCGGCGCCCGACGCTGGCAAATCTGACGGCAATTCATTTAGGAAGAGCAAAGATCGACCGCCGAATTGCGCGGATGTCACGACTTCCCGAGCGGATTGGCCTGCAGCGGCCTCAACTGGCCGCGCGGACGTGGACGACCACGCGGTCATCGGCGTAGAGGCGCTGCCATCCTCCGATGTGATCCAGCAATTTGGAAGCCGGCGTGGTCGGATCGAGCATCACCGCATCGATGTCACGGGTCTTGAGCAGATCGAGAAAGCCGTTGACGTCCTTGAGCTGAACCGCGCGGGCGAAGCTCATGCCGAACGTCTCACCGTAGAGTTCGGCACGCCCGTCGATGAATACCGGCATCTGACGCCAGATCAGGTAGCCGCCGAACTGCAGATCGTTGAGCACGCGCTTGACGTTGTGCGCCTTCATCGCGTCGACGGCGGCAGCCGGCGAATAGATCGGCGGCGGCGATATGGCCTGGCGTGCTGCAACGACCGAGGTCCACGCGCAAAGCCCGACGATCAGGATTGCGGCTGGAGCCACTCTCGGGCGGACGGCGCCGGCGGCACGCAGCCCGAACTGGGTGGCGGCCGGCGTCAGCACGGCCAACGGCAGCAGCAGGGCGAACAGCTCGAGATTTCTGACGTGGGACAGCGCCATGTGCAGCAAGCCCAGCACCAGGATGATTCGCGGCAGCGGCAACCTCGCCCGGTAATAGAGCGCAGCGCCGAGCAGGCCGAGGATCGATAGCCCAAACGCGTCGATCTCGCTGAACGTCGCCGGCCTCCATTCCGTGATGAGATGCAGCAATTCACCGAGGCCGAGAATCCTGAGCGAGGCGAGGATCGAGCCCCAGCCATAGGGGGTGACGCAGCACGCAGCCAGCGCGCCGATGCCGAACGCCCCCCAGCGCAGCGCCAGCGCCAACCTCCGGGCCGGCAGGGCATTCCACATCGCATCGAACGCAAATGCGCCGACCAGGACCAAGCCAAATAGAAAGCCGCCGTGCAGATTGGCCCACAGCGCGATCAGCGGCAGCAGCCAGAGCGAAGGCGCCTCGCGGCGTTCGCTGGCGGTCATCAGGCCGTTCGCCCAGACGATCATGATGGGCATCACCAGCACATGCGGACGGGCCAGCAGATGCCCGCAGGTCAGAACGAGCGCCGCAAGGGCGATCAGGCTGGCGTAGACCGTCGGCAGCGCGCGGCTGAGGATGGCGGTGAGCAGCGCGAAGCTGGCAGCGGCGCAGGCGGCGGCCAGCGCCACCGGACCGGTCCACCCGGCGAGGTCATAGGCCTTCGCGAACAGAACCTGCGCCAGCCAGGACGACGACACCCATGGCTCACCGGCCTTGGTGAACGAATAGATGTCGACCGACGGCAGCGTGCGATGGTCGAGGATCCAGCGGCCGACGGCAATCTGCCAGTAGGTATCGGAATCGGCGAGCAGCCTGTCGC
The DNA here is from genome assembly GCF_054063295.1 of Bradyrhizobium sp. USDA 3240. NCBI lineage: Bacteria > Pseudomonadati > Pseudomonadota > Alphaproteobacteria > Hyphomicrobiales > Nitrobacteraceae > Bradyrhizobium > Bradyrhizobium sp. USDA 3240. The sequence continues at coordinate 5,413,401 of NZ_JBSSGD010000002.1, read as the reverse complement.
CGACGAACAACAGCAGCGCATAGACGCCGCACGCCATCCAGAACCAGGCCGGAAGCTCGGCGAACGCGGAGGCTTTCGCGCGCGGGAAGGTCGCGGTCTCAGCGCTCATGATGGCACCGGCCGGCTGGCGGCGTCATTGCCGGAAAGGATAGGCCAACTGTCCGCCGATCTCGGACGGCACGCCCTGCTCGGCATCGACCCCGTAATCTTCCGGAAGCTTGCCTTCGGGCATTCGGAACGTTCCGAACAGAATGTCCCAGAGCGGAAACGTGCCCGCGAAATTGGTGTCGCCGCCGACTTCGAGCCCGGTGTGATGCCAGCGGTGAAACACCGGCGTCGCGATCACGTATTTGAACGGGCCGAGCGTCCAGTTCAGGTTGGCGTGCACGAATGCCGAGTGGAATGTGGTGAGCGGCCCGACCCACAGCATGATGTTCGGCGAGATGCCCGCCATCAGCAGAATCACATCGACAGTGATCGTCCCGATCAGAAGATTGACCGGATGGAAGCGTGCCGCCGAGATCCATTCAAGATCCTCGGAGGAGTGATGAATGGCGTGGTACTTCCAGAAGGCGCCGCCATGGAACATCCGGTGCAGCCAGTACAGCATGAAATCGGAGGCAACGAGGAAGATGATGGCCTGCAGCCAGAGCGGAAGCTGCGCCAGAGGGCCATGTCCGTTCTCGTAGAACGCGATCAGATCGTCGGCGTCGTGGACGTTGAACACCACCGCTGCGCCCACCACCAGGAGCCCGATCCGCAGCACGCGCGCGAACACCGGCACGAAGAACCAGTAGCAGATGTCGGTGACCAGCTCACGCTTCTGCCACCACGGCTTGCCGGGATTGCAGGCCCAGAAATGAGTGAGCACCGTGAAGAACAGCGCCAGCGCGATGGTGATCGGCACCACCTTCATCATCGTCTGGCCGATCATCTCGATGACTTCAAAGGGAAGGCTGGGCATGACGGCCTCATTTGACGGAAGCCCCATGGGTATAGCCGTGCGCTTAAGGAGCCGTGAACAGGTGCCGTTAGCGGGCCCCGGCAACAATCTGCAATCTTAGCGGGCCGCTTAATTCCAAATTTACTGTGCGCAACAACTGCGAGTTCCCGCTGTGTTTATACGATCAAATTAACTGCGCCGAAATTGTCGAACCGTAGGGTGCCGGAATGGTCACGGTGCTGAGAACGCCGGCGAGACCAAACCTAGTTTGACCAGCCACGTGTACACAGGAGTTTATTTATGAAGAACCTCGTCTCGCGCTTCGTGAAGGATGAATCGGGCGCGACCGCCATCGAATACGGCCTGATCGCCACCGGTATCGCGATCGCGATCATCGCTGCGGTCAACGGCGTCGGCACCAAGCTGTCGGGCACCTTCAACACCGTCGCCAGCTCGCTGAAGTAAGCCGGTTCCCAGGAACTCGCATCAAAGGTCCCGGCACCCCCGGGACCTTTGCTATTTGGCGGACCGGCCGGCGGCGCCTCGATGGCGGCCACGACGGCCTTTTCCGATTGTTCACCATTGGCCGCTAGCGTCGGGTCTCGACCGCAGCTCCAGCTTGACGGCATGAATCCATGATCCTCGACATCGCACGCTTGATGCTGTTTCCGGCCCTGATGGCCTTTGCTGCGGCGAGCGATCTCTTGACCATGACGATCCCGAACCGGATCTCCCTGGCGCTGGCGGCCGGCTTCTTCGTCCTGGCGCCGCTGACCGGGATGGGCGTGCACGAGATCCTCAGCCATGCCGGCGCGGGCGCGCTGGTTCTGGCGGTGGCATTCGGCATGTTCGCGATGGGCTGGGTCGGTGGCGGAGACGCCAAGGTCGCCGCAGCAGCCGGCCTGTGGTTCGGGTTCGAGCATCTGCTGCCCTATCTGGTCTTCGCGTCGCTGTTCGGCGGCGCGCTGACCGTGCTGCTGCTGCAGCTCCGGCAGTGGCCGCTGCCCTATCCGCTCGCGAACCAGGTCTGGCTCAGCCGCCTGCACGACAAGCAGACCGGAATTCCCTACGGCATCGCACTCGCCCTCGGCGCCCTGCTGATCTATCCCGAGACGGACTGGATCAAGACGATCGATCTCGCGCACTTCGCCATGCGCTGAGAAAGCGGCAGTAACCGCTCGTTAAGGCGATTTAGATACGCCTCATTAACCATGCTTTGACGAATAGCTGGTCAACTCCCATCACGGCGGCGGCAGCGTCGCGGCGTCATGTGGAAAGTGAAGCGTAATGGATAAGGCCCGCATTCTGGTCCTCGCAATCGCAGGCTGCGCCGGCCTTGCGGCGCTCTATTTGGCGAGCGGAAGCGACGACAAGCCGGCACCGCCTCCGCCGGTCGCCCAGCTGCCCACCGTCGACATCCTGGTCGCGAAAACCGACATCGGCCTCGGCCAAGCTGTGAAGCCCGAAGATCTGCAATGGCAGACCTGGCCGGCGGCAACCGCCAGCGCCAGCTTCATGCGCAGGGACAGCAACGCCGAAGCAATCAAGGACGTGACCGGCTCGATCGCGCGCGCCCCGTTCATCCAGGGCGAGCCGATTCGCGAGCAGAAGCTCGTCAAGGCCGACGGCAGCGGCTTCATGGCCGCGATCCTGCCGGTCGGCATGCGGGCGGTATCGACCGAAATCTCACCCGAGACCGGCGCCGGCGGCTTCATCCTGCCGAATGACCGGGTCGACGTCCTGCTGTCGAAGCGGGACAAGAATCCGGACCGCAACGGCGCCGACATCGTCAACTCCGAAGTGATCCTGACCAACGTCCGCGTGCTCGCGATCGACCAGGCACCGAAGGAAAAGGACGGCACCAACGCACTGATCGGCAAGACGGTGACGCTGGAGCTGAAGCCCGAACAGACCGAGACTCTGGCGCGCGCGCGCCAGAGCGGCGTCCTGTCGCTGGCGCTGCGCAGCATCGCCGACAACAACGCGCCCGAAACCAAGATCGACGACAACCGGCAGAGGCGCGGTGACACGATCAACGTCATCCGCTTTGGCGTTGCCAACCAGGCGACGATGCAGAAGTGACCATGAGGACACACGTGATGAAGGGCGGGGCAACTCAACGGACGATGCGGGCCTTCATGGTCCGCGCATTGTCGTTCTCGGCCGTCGCGGCGCTCACGCTCAACCCGGCGCTGACACCCGTGGTGGCGAGCGACTATCGCGCCGCGCCTGCCCCTGCCGCATCGGCCGATGGCGGCCAGATGAATGCCCGTTTCCTCTCGCTCGGCGTCGGCAAATCGATCGTGATCGATCTGCCCAGGGACATCAAGGACGTGCTGGTCGCCGATCCCAAGATCGCCAACGCCGTGGTCCGCTCGGCGCAACGCGCCTACATCATCGGCGCGACGGTCGGCCAGACCAACATCGTGTTCTTCGACGCCGCCGGGCAGCAGATCGCGGCCTATGACATCGCCGTCAAGCGCGATCTCAATGGCGTGCGCGCCGCGCTGCGTGCAGCGCTGCCGAATTCCGATATCCAGATCGAGGGGGTTGCCGACGGCGTGGTGCTGACGGGAAGCGCAGCGAGCCCGGTCGACGCACAGCAGGCCGGCGAGATCGCCGCGCGGCTGGTCGGCGGCCCCGACAAGGTCGTGAACTCCATCGCGGTCCGCGGCCGCGACCAGGTGATGTTGAAGGTCACGGTTGCCGAAGTCTCGCGCAGCCTGATCAAGCAGCTCGGCATCGACCTCACGGCAAACCTCAACTACGGCACGACCGTGGTCAAATTCGCCAACAGCAACCCGTTCACCGCGAACAGCTCACCGCTGGTGTCCGGCAACAATCTCACCACATCGTTCGGATCGTCGGTGTCGGCAACGATCCGCGCCATGGAAAGCGCCGGTGTCGTGCGGACGCTCGCCGAACCGAACCTGACCGCGATATCCGGCGAATCGGCGACCTTCATCTCGGGCGGCGAGTTTCCAATTCCGACCGGCGTGACCTGTCAGACCTCGTCGACCGGCGCGATCGGGAATTGCGTTCAGACCGTCAGCTTCAAGAAATTCGGCATTTCGCTCAACTTCACGCCGGTGGTGCTGACCGAAGGGCGCATCAGCCTGCGCGTGATGACGGAAGTGTCGGAAGTCTCGACCGAGAACGCGCTGACCGGCGGCGCGGGTGGAACGACGATCCCTTCGATCAAGACCCGCCGCGCCGAGACCACGCTGGAAATTCCCTCGGGCGGCTCGATGGCCATGGCCGGCCTGATCCAGGACCAGACCAAGCAGGCGATCAACGGCCTTCCCGGGCTGGCGTCGCTGCCCATACTCGGCACGCTGTTCCGCAGCCGCGACTTCGTCAACAACCAGACCGAACTGATGGTTCTGGTGACGCCCTATGTCGTTCGCGCCGTGGCGCAGAAGGACCTGTCGCGTCCGGATGACGGCTTCGCCAACGCGTCCGACCCGCAGGCCGACCTGCTCGGCAGCATCAACCGCGTCTACGGCGTGCCTGGCCGCACCGAACCGGCGCGGAATTACCGCGGCACCTACGGCTTCATTACCGACTGAGGCGGACGATGACACAGACCACACCCAGAACATCCGCCGATTCCAAACGCACCGCCGGTGTCGCCGGAGCGCTCGTCATTCTTGCCATGACGCTCGGCGCCTGCCAGCACGCCGCCGACACCAGCTTCGCGATGGTGGACTCGCCGGCCGACTATCGCCAGCGTCACCCGATCGCCGTGACCGAGGCCGATCGCTCGATCGTGGTCTTCGTCGGCCGCAGCCGCGGCGGCCTGACCGCGGAGCAGCGCGCCGAGGTGATGGGAATGGCGCAGGACTGGATGCGTGAAGGCACCGGCGCCGTCACCATCGACGTTCCCGCCGACACGCCGAACGCCCGGCCAGCCCAGGAATCGCTGCGCGAGATCCAGGCGACCTTCGCCGCGGCCGGCGTGCCGCCGCGCGGGATCCTCGTGCGCAAATACCATCCCGAGAATCCGCGCCTGATGCCGGCGATCCGCGTGAACTATCCGAAGATGAAAGCGGAGGCAGGGCCGTGCGGCCTGTGGCCGGAGGATCTCGGCCCGTCGATGCACAACGGCTCCTACATCCAGAACAAGCAATACTACAATTTCGGCTGCGCCAATCAGCGCAACCTCGCAGCCATGGTCGAAGACCCGACTGACCTCGTGCAGCCGCGCGCGGAGACCCCCGCCTACACGTCGCGCCGCAATATCGCCTTCGACAAGTATCGCAAGGGCACCACCACCGCCACGGCGTATCCCGAGTCCGACAGGGCCAAGCTAAGCGACACAGGAAAATGATCACCTACGCGCAGCAAAACTCCGAAGAGCAGACGGACGCCCCGCCGCAGGCCGTGGACGACCATATTGCTCCGGCGCCACGGGTTTCGGTCCAGGCGTTCTGCGAGACGGTCGAGACCGCTGCCGCCGTACAGTCGGCGGGCGAGGATCGCCGGCTGGCCAAGGCCCACCTCAAGATCCAGATGGGCGGCATGGCGGCTGCCGTCGAGGCCTATCGCTCGGCGCCGACGCCCAATGTCATCATCCTCGAGACCGAGGGCCGCAGCGACATTCTGGCCGGGCTCGACCAGCTCGCCTCGGTGTGCGACGCCGGCACCCGGGTGGTCGTAATCGGCCGGGTCAACGACGTCACGCTGTATCGTGAGCTGGTGCGCCGCGGCGTCAGCGACTACGTGATTGCGCCGGCACATGCGATCGACGTGGTGCGCGCGGTCTGCAACCTGTTCTCGGCGCCGGAAGCCAAGGCGGTCGGCCGCGTCGTCGCCGTCGTCGGCGCGAAGGGCGGCGTGGGCGCCTCGACGATCGCCCACAACGTCGCCTGGGCGATCGCCCGCGATCTGGCACTTGATTCCGTGGTCGCCGATCTCGACCTTGCATTCGGCACCGCCGGCCTCAACTACAACCAGGATCCGGCGCAAGGCATCGCGGATGCCGTGTTCTCGCCGGACCGCGTCGATACCGCCTTCGTCGACCGCCTGCTGTCGAAATGCACCGACCATCTGAGCTTGCTGGCAGCGCCGGCCACGCTCGACAAGGTGTACGATTTCGGCGCCGAAGCCTTCGATGCGATCTTCGATACGCTGCGCACCACGATGCCCTGCATCGTGCTCGACGTGCCGCACCAATGGTCCGGCTGGACCAAGCGCGCGCTGATCGCGGCCGATGACATCCTGATCGTGGCGGCGCCCGACCTCGCCAATCTGCGCAACGCCAAGAACATGTTCGACCTGCTGAAGGCGTCGCGGCCGAACGACCGCGCGCCGTTGTACTGCCTGAACCAGGTCGGCGTGCCGAAGCGTCCGGAGATCGCGGCGGGCGAGTTCGCCAAGGCGATCGAAAGCCCGCCGATCGCCGCCATCCCGTTCGATCCGCAGATCTTCGGTTCGGCCGCCAACAACGGCCAGATGATCGCGGAGATCTCCGCCAATCACCGCGCAGTCGAGATGTTTCTGCAGATGGCGCAGCGGCTGACAGGCCGCGGCGAGACCAAGAAGCCGAGGGGGTCCTTCCTGTCGCCCCTGCTCGAAAAGCTGCGGTCCAAATAGTGGTCCGCGTGGAGTCAAGACGTCGTGTTTGGTAAGCGTAGCGGAAACGATGGGGATATACGGGCACCCAAGCCCGCTTTTCAGACGCCGGAGCCTGCCGGCTCGTCGCCGATCGCGCGCGAGTCGGCCGCCCCGACGATATCGTCACCACCGCTGGCCCCGGCCAAGCCACCGCCTGCTCCCGCCGTCGAAGCCCGCCGCTCGGACAATTACTACCAGGTCAAGGCGACGATCTTCGGCGCCCTGATCGAGGCGATCGACCTTGCCCAGCTCGCCAAGCTGGACAGCGAGTCGGCGCGCGAGGAAATCCGCGACATCGTCAACGAGATCATCGCGATCAAGAACATCGTGATGTCGATCGCCGAGCAGGAAGAATTGCTCGACGACATCTGCAACGACGTGCTCGGCTACGGGCCGCTGGAGCCGCTCTTGTCGCGCGACGACATCGCCGACATCATGGTCAACGGCGCCGGCACAGTGTTCATCGAAGTCGCCGGCAAGATCCAACGCACCGGTATCCGCTTTCGCGACAACCAGCAGCTGCTCAACATCTGCCAGCGCATCGTCAGCCAGGTCGGCCGGCGCGTCGACGAATCCTCGCCGATCTGCGACGCCCGCCTCGCCGACGGCTCGCGCGTCAACGCCATCGTGCCGCCGCTGGCGATCGACGGGCCCGCACTCACCATCCGCAAGTTCAAGAAGGACAAGCTGACGCTGGAGCAGCTCGTCAAGTTCGGCGCGATCACGCCGGACGGCGCGACCATCCTGCAGATCATCGGCCGTGTCCGCTGCAACGTGATCATCTCGGGTGGTACCGGCTCGGGCAAGACCACGCTGCTGAACTGCCTGACCAACTATATCGAGCACGACGAACGCATCATCACCTGCGAAGACGCCGCCGAACTTCAGCTGCAGCAGCCGCATGTGGTGCGCCTGGAAACCCGGCCGCCGAACATCGAAGGCGAGGGCCAGGTCACGATGCGCGAACTGGTCCGCAACTGCCTGCGTATGCGCCCCGAGCGCATCATCGTCGGCGAAGTCCGCGGACCCGAGGCGTTCGACCTGTTGCAGGCGATGAACACCGGCCACGACGGCTCGATGGGCACGCTGCACGCCAACAATCCCCGCGAAGCGCTGTCGCGCTGCGAATCCATGATCACCATGGGTGGTTTCTCGCTTCCCTCGCGCACCATTCGCGAGATGATCTGCGCCTCGGTCGACATCATCGTGCAGGCCGCGCGCCTGCGCGACGGCTCGCGCCGCATCACCCACATCACCGAGGTGATGGGCATGGAAGGCGACACCATCATCACGCAGGATATCTTCCTCTACGACGTGGTCGGGGAAGATGCCAACGGCAAGATCATCGGCAAGCACCGCTCGACCGGCATCGGCCGGCCGCGCTTCTGGGAGCGTGCGCGCTATTACAATGAAGAGAAGCGGCTTGCGGCGGCGCTGGATGCCTCCGACTCGCCGGCGCCGGTCTAGGGGAACGCAGGATGCAGACGCAAACGCTTGCCCTTGCCTTCCTCGCCGCCACCACCGTGGGCGGCATCGCCTGGGTCTTCCTCTATCCCTACCTCTCGGGGGAAAAGAAGGCCGAGTCGCGCCGCGCATCGGTGGCGCGCAGCGAGCCTTCGACAACGCGAAGTACCGACCGCACGCAGCGCTCCCGCCGCGAGCAGGTCGAAGGATCGCTGAAGGAGCTCGAGGCGCGTCGGCAGAAGGACAAGAAAGTCCCGCTCGGCGTGCGCATCTCGCAGGCCGGACTGGAGTGGTCCGAGCAGAAATTCTGGATGATCTCCGGCGCCCTCGGCCTGTTCGGGTTCGGCGCGGCATTTTTCGTCGGCGGAGGCCTGCTGGGCGCGGCCGGCATCGGCTTTGCCATGGGTCTCGGCCTGCCGCGCTGGCTGCTCGGTTTCCTGAAGAAGCGGCGGGAGAAGGCCTTTCTGAAGGCGCTGCCCGACGCCGTCGACGTCATCGTGCGCGGCATCAAGGCCGGCCTGCCGCTGTTCGAATCGCTCAAGGCGGTCGTCAACGACGCATCCGAGCCGCTGCGCAGCGAGTTCCTTGCGATCATCGAGACCCAGGCGATCGGCATGCCGCTCGGCGAGGCCTGCGCCCGGCTCTACGAACGCATGCCGTTGCCGGAAGCGAACTTCTTCGGCATCGTGATCGCGATCCAGCAGAAGTCCGGCGGCAATCTGTCGGAAGCGCTCGGCAACCTGTCGCGGGTGCTGCGCGACCGCAAGAAGATGGCCGAGAAGATCCAGGCGATGTCGATGGAAGCGAAAGCTTCCGCCGCCATCATCGGCTCGCTGCCGCCGATCGTGATGATCCTCGTATTCCTCACGACACCGGACTACATCGCCCTGCTGTGGACGAACTCGATGGGCCAGCTCATGCTGGTTGCCTGCGCCGTCTGGATGTCGATGGGCGTGCTGGTGATGAAGAAGATGATCAACTTCGATTTCTGACGGTGCAGCATGATTGATATTCTGGTCTCCAAGCTCCACGACGTCAGGTTCATGACCATGCTGCTTGCCTTTATCGCGGCAAGCGCCACGGTCTACACGCTGGTGATGCCGCTGCTCGCCAGCGGCGACCTCAACAAGCGCATGAAGGCCGTCGCCAGCGAGCGCGAGCGTCTCCGGCAGCGTGAGCGTGAGCGCCTCGCCAAGACGGAGAAGGTGGCACTGCGGCAGACCCCGAAGCAGGTGGTCTCCCGGGTGGTGGACGATCTCAACCTCACGAAATGGCTCGCCCAGGAAGCGGCGCTCGAGAAGCTCGTGATGGCGGGCTATCGCGGCCACGCTCCCTACGTCACCTTCCTGTTCGCCCGCGCGGTGACGCCGATCGTGCTGCTGCTCGGCGCCATCGTCTATACGTTCTTCATCGCGGGCGCGAACTGGTCGCTCACGATCAAGATCGGCATCTGCGTCGTCGCGGCCTATGCCGGCCTCCAGGCGCCGATGCTGTTCCTGAAGAACGCGATCTCCAAGCGCCAGCTCCAGATCAAGCGCGCCTTCCCTGATTCGCTCGACCTGCTGCTGATCTGCATCGAGTCCGGCATGTCGGTCGAGGTCGCGTTCCGGAAGGTGGCCAACGAGATCGCCGGACAGTCGATCGCACTGTCGGAGGAGTTCGCGCTGACCACCGCGGAACTGTCCTATTTGCAGGACCGCAAGTCCGCCTACGAGAACCTGGCGCGTCGCACCGGGCTCGAAGGCGTGAAATCGGTGTGCATGGCCTTGCAGCAATCCGAACGCTACGGCACGCCACTCGGCCAGAGCCTGCGCGTGATGGCGCAGGAAAATCGCGACATGCGCATGAACGAGGCCGAGAAGAAGGCGGCAGCGCTGCCGCCCAAGCTGACCGTGCCGATGATCCTGTTCTTCCTGCCCTGCCTGTTCATCGTGATCCTCGGGCCGTCCTACATCAAGATCGCTACGATGCATTGAGCCGCGCCGCCGCGCATTGCAAGAACGCCCGGCAAACGCCGGGCGTTTCTTTTTGTGCGCGTTGAGGCAGATATGGATTGCGAAGCCGGGAAGCTTCGCCGTCGGACGCCATAAAGGAGCGTCAGTCGTCCCTGGCGACAACCGGCGCCGCGCGCGAGGAAATCCGCGGGCCGTCCTTGCGGTTCAGCATGTCGCGGAGATAGGTGACATTGGCCGCCGCCTCATCGGCCGGCAGGTCGGCCTTGACGATGGTCTCGGCCTCCGCGAAGCGACCCTGCAGGCCGACGACGAGCGCGAGATTTTGCCGGATCCGGGTGTCGGCGCGGGCGCTGGCATAGGCCTGACGCAGCGTCTCTTCTGCCTTCGGCAATTCCTTGGTCAGCATGTAGGACAGGCCGAGATTGGACAGCACCGACGGCTCGTCCGGAGCCAGTCGAAGGGCGCTGGCGTAGTAGCGCCGCGCTTCCTCGTGCCGGTTCAACTTGTCGAGCGTGGTGCCCTGCACCGACAGGATCCGCCAGTCCGGATTGTCCGGACTGTGCGCGCGGCTCAGCACGTCGAATGCGGCCTGTGAATTGCCGTTGTCGGCGAGCGCGCGGCCATAGGCGGCGAGCAGCAGCTTGCTGCCGGGGGTGGCGAGCGTGGCCTGCTCCAGCACGGCGCAGGCCTGCGAACGCTGTCCGGTCATGCGCAACGCCTGGCCGTAAGCAATCGCGGCGTCGACATCCTTGGGATTCTTGCGGTAGCGCTCGCCATAGACCTCGAGATTGCGGCGCGGATCGTCGGGCACAGGATCGGACCGGGACGCGATCGATCCGGTGACGTCGGACATGGTCTGGCAACCGCCAAGCCCAGCGGCGAGGACCGCCACGAGGGCTGCGGACGTAAGATGCCGGGTCAAAATGGACTGTCGACGCATGACACTGTGACTCACGAAATCGGGCAAATGGATCGAGCCGAGCGTGCCAGCAATAGACTGTTAACCCTAACGTCTGGTTAACTGGCGGCACCGGCGACCGGCGCGCCCGTTCCAAGCGCCGCAGGTCGCGCCAACGCGGGCGCGCTACCGTCCACCGCGAAAGCCGTGTTAGTCACCAGCAACCACGCCAGAACAGCCGAGAGCCGCATGCCATCCGTGTTCGAGACCGCTCCCACGACCGCCGTCACGCCGATCACCTTCGTCACCAAGGCGACATGGGATGCGATCCGCAGCGAGCTGCCGGCAGCGGCGCGCCAGTTCGCGGAGGCCAATGACTTTGCGGCCAAGCCGGGCAAGGCCCTCGCCTTGCCGGCGGCTGACGGCGGCATCGCGCAGATGCTGTTCGGCCTCGAGGACGCCGACCACAAGGCGCGCGATCCGTTCCGTGCCGGCGCCCTGCCCGGCCTGCTGCCGCCGGGCGTCTACCGCTTTGCCAATGCGCCGCATGACACGCGGCTTGCCACGCTCGCCTTCGCGCTCGGCTGCTACCGCTTCGGCCGCTATCGCAAGAACAAGACCCCCGAGGTCCGCCTGGTGCCGCCTGATGGCGTCGACGCTACCGAGATCGCCCGGATGGCGGATGCCGCCGCGCTCGCGCGCGACCTCATCAACACGCCGTCCAACGACATGGGACCGGCCGAGCTCGCCGAAGTGGCGCACGACCTCGCAACGCGGTTCGGCGCCGCCTTCAATTGCATCGACGGCGACGAGCTCGCGCAGAACTTCCCGCTGATCCACGCCGTCGGCATGGCCTCGACGCGCGCGCCGCGGCTGATCGACCTGAGCTGGGGCGATCCAGCCCATCCAAAGGTGACGCTGGTCGGAAAAGGCGTCTGCTTCGACACCGGCGGGCTCGATCTCAAGCCGTCGAGCGGCATGCTGATCATGAAGAAGGACATGGGTGGCGCCGCCAACGTGCTGGCGCTGGCGCAGATGGTGATGGACGCGAAGCTGAAAGTGCGGCTGCGCGTGCTGATCCCGGCGGTCGAGAACGCGGTTGCCGGCAACGCGTTCCGCCCGCTCGACATCTTCAGGTCGCGCAAAGGCATCACCGTCGAGATCGGCAACACCGACGCCGAGGGGCGGCTGGTGCTCGCCGATGCGCTGGCGCTGGCCGACGAGGAGACCCCGGACCTGCTGGTCGATCTCGGCACGCTGACCGGCGCGGCACGCGTGGCGCTCGGCCCGGATTTGCCGCCGTTCTACACCAATGACGAGGCGCTCGCCGGCGACGTTGCGGCTCACGCGCGGAGCGAGAACGACCCGTTGTGGCGGATGCCGCTGTGGCCGGCCTACGATGCCTGGCTCGACTCCAAGACCGCCGACATCACCAACGCGCCGTCGGGCGGTTTCGCGGGCTCGATCACCTGCGCGCTGTTCCTGCAGCGCTTCGTCGAGCACGCCAGGAGCTGGCTGCATGTCGACATCTATGGCTGGACGCCGTCGGCGAAGCCCGGCCGCCCCGAGGGCGGCGAGTGCCAGGCCGCACGCGCGATCTACAAACTGCTGAGCCAGCGCTATGCATGATGCCAGACTGACGCCGGCCCGCGCCGACCTCGCCGCGAAATATCTCGAAGGCAAGGTCAACGCCGCGCGCTTCGTCGACGGCGAGACCTTTGAGATCGGCGATGCCATCGCGCCGCTGCGGCGGGCGCCGACGGCCGATGCCGAACAGATGACGCAGGCACTCAGGGGCGAACGCGTCACGGTGTACGACCGCAACGGCGAAGGCTGGGCCTGGGGCCAGCTCGCCGATGACGGCTATGTCGGCTGGATCGCCGAGGCCGCGCTGACGGCGCCCGGCGCCGCGCCGACGCACAAGGTGACGGCGCTGCGCACGCTGGCGTTCCCGGGTCCGTCGATCAAGCTGCCGCCGGTCGAGGCGCTGGCAATGGGGACCAGGCTCGCAGTCGCCCGCGAGGACGGTCCCTTCGCGGTGACCCGTGAGGGCTGGCATCTGCCGCGCCAGCATCTCGCCGCTCTCGACACGATGGCGCTGGATTTCGTCGCCATCGCCGAGCAGTTCGTCGGCACGCCCTATCTCTGGGGCGGCAAATCGAGCCTCGGCATCGATTGCTCGGGCTTGGTGCAGATCGCGCTGACCGCCGCCGGCACCGGCTGCCCGCGCGACAGCGACATGCAGCAGGACGGGCTCGGCCGCGAATTGACAACGGCGGAATCGAAGCATCTGCAGCGCGGCGACCTGATCTTCTGGAAGGGCCATGTCGCCATCGTGCGCGATGCGACGACGATCGTGCACGCCAATGCGCATCACATGGCAACGGTGGTGGAAAACACATACGCCGCCATCGCGCGGATCAAGGCCGCCGGCAGCGAGGTCGCCGCGATCAAGCGACTTTGATTGGCGCGACGGCGTGTTCCGTCATCCTGAGGAGCGCGAAGCGCGTCTCGAAGGATCGACGGCCCCACTCGGGCCACGCATCCTTCGAGGCTCGCTCCGCTCGCACCTCAGGACGACGTGGAGCGAGAGGGATGCTTACGTCCCCACCGTCCCGTCGCCGGCGGCTTCGATGCGGAACGCGGCGGCGAACAGCGCGCGGGTGTAGTCGCTCTTCGGATTCTTGAACAGCTCGGAGGCCGGCCCCTCTTCCTCGACCTTGCCGGATTTCATCACGATCAGATGGCTCGCGAGCGAGGCCACCACGCGCAGATCGTGCGAGATGAACATGTAGGTGAGATCGCGCTTGCGCTGCAGGTCGCGCAACAGATCGACCATCTGGGCCTGCAGCAGCATGTCGAGCGCACTGGTGGGCTCGTCCAGCACGACGAAGTTCGGCTCCAGCACGACCGCACGCGCAATCGAGATGCGCTGGCGTTGGCCACCGGAGAACTCATGCGGATAGCGGAAGCGCCACTCGGGATCGAGCCCGACATCTTTCAGCGCCTTGATCACCCGCGCCTCGCGCTCCTCGCGCGACAGCTGTTTCTGGTGCACCTCGAGCCCCTCGGCGATGATGTCGGCGACCGACATGCGCGGGCTGAGCGAGCCGAACGGATCCTGGAATACGATCTGCATGTCGCGGCGGAACGGCAGCATCTGCTTGAAACGCAGCCCCTGGATATCCTTGCCGAGGAACACGATCGGGCCATCGGACGAAATCAGCCGGAGCAGCGCCAGCCCGAGCGTGGTCTTGCCGGAGCCGGATTCGCCGACGACGCCGAGCGTCTCGCCCTTGCGCACCGCAAGGCTGACGCCGTCGACCGCCTTGATGTGGCCGACGGTCGAGCGCATCAGTCCGCGCTTGATCGGAAACCAGACCTTGAGATTGTCCGCCGACATCACGACCGGCGCGCCCGGCTGCGGCGGCGCCGGATCTGGCTTCGGCTCGGCCGCCAGCAGCGCCTTTGTATAGGCGTGCTTCGGCGCGGTGAAAACCTGCTCGACCGGGCCCTGCTCGACGATCTTGCCGTTGTTCATGACACAGACGGTGTCGGCGATACGGCGGACGATGCCGAGATCGTGGGTGATGAACAACAGGCTCATGCCAAGCCGGGCGCGGATCTCGGCCAGCAAGGCCAGGATCTGCGCCTGCACGGTGACGTCGAGCGCGGTGGTCGGTTCGTCCGCGATCAAGAGATCGGGTTCGTTGGCAAGCGCCATTGCGATCATCACGCGCTGGCGCTGGCCGCCGGACAATTGATGCGGATAGCTCTTGAGCCGCGTCTCCGGCTCGGGGATGCCGACCTGGCCGAGCAACTCCAGCGTCCGCGCCCGCGCCGCCGCACCGCTGATGCCGCTGTGCAGCGACAGGATCTCGACGATCTGGGATTCGATAGTGTGGAGCGGATTGAGCGAGGTCATCGGCTCCTGGAAGATGATCGAGATGTCGTTGCCACGAATCCCGCGCATCTCGCTTTCCGACGACCCCAAGAGATCGCGGCCCTTGAAACGGATCGCTCCGGAAGGATGCGACGCCGCCGGATAGGGCAGCAGCCTCAACACCGACAGCGCGCTGACCGATTTTCCCGAGCCGGACTCGCCGACCAGCGCCGTGCATTCGCCGCGCTTGATCGAGAAAGAAACGCGATCGACCGCAAGCGAGCGGCCGAAGGCAACCGAGAGGTCGCTGACGTCGAGCAGAGGCTGGTTGGTCGCGTCCATGCGTCAGCCCTTCGAGAACGTCTTGCGCGGATCGAAGGCGTCGCGCGCGGCTTCGCCGATGAAGATCAGGAGCGACAGCATGATCGCGACCGAGAAGAAGCCGGTGAGGCCGAGCCATGGCGCCTGCACATTGGCCTTGCCCTGCGACAGCAATTCACCGAGCGAAGGCGAGCCGGGCGGCAGGCCGAAGCCGAGGAAATCCAGCGCCGTCAGCGTCATCACCGAGGACGAGACGATGAAGGGCAGGAACGTCATGGTCGCGACCATCGCATTCGGCAGCAGATGGCGGAACATGATCACGCGGTTGGAGACGCCGAGCGCACGCGCCGCCTGGATGTATTCGAAGTTGCGGCCGCGCAGGAACTCGGCGCGGACCAGGCCGACCAGCGAGACCCATGAGAACAGCAAGAGGATGCCGAGCAGGATGAAGAAGCCTGGCGGCAGCACCGCCGAGATGATCAGCAGCAGATAGAGCGAAGGGATCGCGGTCCAGATCTCGATGAATCGCTGGAAGCCGAGATCGATCCAGCCACCGAAATAACCCTGCACGCCGCCCGCGGCGATGCCGATGATCGAGGACAGGATGGTCAGCGTCAGGCCGAACAGGACCGAGATGCGGAAGCCGTAGATCAGCCGCGCGACGACGTCACGGCCCTGATCGTCGGTGCCGAGCCAGTTGTATTCGAGGTCGCGGCAGCCGGTCAGCCCCTTCCGCTTCACCACATCCGCGCACTGTTTTTCGGTCAGGAGCCAGGTCGGCTTCGACGGCACCGCAGTCGGCGGGTCGAGATTGCGGCTGTCGTAGGAATAGCGGATCGGCGGCCAGATCATGCTGCCGCCCTTGGCGGCGATCTGCTTCTGCAGATAGGGATCGCGATAGTCGGCCGCGGTCTCGAAGTCGCCGCCGAAGGTGGTCTCGGCATAGGTGAACACCACCGGCCAGTAGAGGTGGCCGTCATATTTGACGACCAGCGGCTTGTCGTTGGCAATGAAATTGGCGAACAACGACGCCACGAACAGGATGAGGAAGATCCAGAACGACCAGTAGCCGCGACGGTTCGCCTTGAAGTTCTGCCAGCGCCGCCTGTTCAGCGGGGACGGCGAGAAGCCGTGGCGTGTGACGGGCACGGCCTCGCCGAGCGGCGATTGCGTCGAGGTCTCGACCGGCTGGGGCGCGAGCAGCGTCATCAGACCTCCCGCGCCTCGAAGTCGATCCGCGGATCGATCCACATATAGGCGAGATCGGAGATCAGATTGACCACCAGTCCGACCAGCGAGAAGATGAACAGCGTTCCGAACACCACCGGATAGTCGCGGTTCAGGACGCTCTCGAAGCCGAGCAGGCCGAGCCCGTCGAGCGAGAAGATGGTCTCGATCAGCAGCGAGCCCGAGAAGAAGGCGTGGATGAACGCGCCCGGGAAGCCCGCAATCACGATCAGCATGGCGTTGCGGAAGATGTGGCCGTACAGCACCTGGTTCTCGCTGCAACCCTTGGCGCGGGCGGTCATCACATATTGCTTGCGGATCTCGTCGAGGAACGAATTCTTGGTGAGCAAGGTCATCGTCGCGAAGGCGCCGAGCGCCATCGACACCAGCGGCAGCGTCAGGTGCCAGAAATAGTCGATGATCTTCCAGTACCAGGGAAATTGAGACCAGCCGTCCGAAGTGAGGCCGCGCAGCGGGAAGATATTGAGGAACGAGCCGCCGGCAAACAGCACGATCAACAGGATCGCGAACAGGAAGCCCGGAATCGCAAAGCCGATGATGATCACGGCCGAGGTCCAGGTGTCGAACCGCGAGCCGTCCTTCACCGCCTTGCGGATGCCGAGCGGGATCGAGATCAGATAGGTCAGCAGCGTCATCCAGATGCCGAGCGACATCGAGACCGGCAGCTTCTCCTTGATCAACTGGAGCACGCTGACACTGCGGAAATAGCTCTGGCCGAAATCGAAGCGCGCGAAATTCCAGACCATCAGCGCGAACCGCTCCGGCGCCGGCTTGTCGAAGCCGAACTGCACCTCGAGCTTCCTGATGAAATCGGGATCGAGCCCCTGCGCGCCGCGATATTTCGAATTGGCGGCGCCGGCCGCCCCCGCGCCCTGGCCGCGCTGCGCGCCGAAATCGCCGCCGCCACCCGAGACGCGCGAGGTGCCGCCGGTGTCGGCGCCATTGATCTGCGCGATGACGCGCTCGACCGGACCGCCGGGAGCAAACTGCACGACTACGAAGGAGACGAACAGGATGCCGAGCAGCGTCGGCAGCATCAGGAAGATACGTCGGGCGATATAGGCGCTCATCAGCTACTTCGCCTGCTCGAGCTTCGCGGCCTTGGCGGCATCGTACCACCAATTCTCCGGCGCACCGACGCCCTGGGTATATTTTGCCAGCTTCTCGGTATGCCCGAACTGATCCCAATAGGCGATCGGATGCGTGTTGCGGTACCATTGCGGCACCCAGTAGCGACCGGCGCGAAACACGCGGTCGAAGGCGCGGCAAGCGACCGTCAGCTCATGGCGGTTGTTCGCGCCGATGATCTTCTCGATCAACGCATCGATCGCAGGATTGGCGATGCCAGCGAGATTGTAGGAGCCCTTGGTCTTCGCCGCCTGCGAGGAAAAGAACGGACGCATGCTGTCGCCCGGCGTCGCCGAGGCGCTGAAGCGCTCCATGGTCATGTCGAAATCGAAGTCCTCGACCCGGGCGCGATACTGCACTGCATCGACCAGGCGGAATGTCGCGTCGATGCCGAGCGTGCCGAGATTCTTGATGTACGGCCCATGGTGCGGTTGCAGCGACGGCTCGTCGTTGAGGAATTCGATGGTAATGGGCGTGCCGTTCGGCAGCATGCGCTTGCCGTCCTTGATGACACAGCCGGCCTCGTTGAGCAGCTGCACCGCCTTGCGCAGCAGCGCGCGATCCTGACCGGAGCCGTCCGACATCGGCGGCACGAACGGCAAGCCGAACACCTCGTCGGGTACCTGGCCGCGGAACGGCTCGAGCAACGCAAGCTCCTCCGGCGGAGGCGGCCCCTCCGCCACCATGTCCGAGTTCTGGAACGGCGAGACGGTGCGCGCATAGGCATCGTACATGATGGTCTTGTTGGTCCACTCGAAGTCGAAGGCGCAGATCAGCGCCTCGCGCACGCGTGGATCCCTGAACTTGTCGCGGCGCATGTTGATGAACCAGCCCTGCGCACCGGACGGCGTGTCGTCGGGCAGCGTCTCGCGCTTGACCCGGCCGTCCTTGACCGCGGGGAAATCGTAGCGCGTCGCCCAGACCCGCGCGGTGAACTCCTCGCGGAACAGATAGCTCTTCGAGGTGAAGCCCTCGAACGCCACGTCGCGGTCGCGATAGAATTCGTAGCGCACGGTGTCGAAATTGTAGCTGCCGCGATTGACCGGAAGATCGGCGCCCCACCAGTCCTTGACGCGGTCGTATTCGACGTAGCGATTGACCTCGAACCGGCCGACCTTGTACGGCCCCGAGCCGAGCGGCGCATCGAGCGTCGATTCCTCGAACGCGCGCGTCGCGTAGTAGGCCTTCGAGAAAATCGGCAGGCTCGCGACATAGAGCGGCACGTCGCGCGCGCGCCCCGCTGCGAAGGTCACCACCACGGTCGCGTCATCGGGCGCCTCGGCCTTGACGAAGTCGCGGAGCTGCACCTGGATCAGCGGGTGCCCCTTTTCCTTCAGCGTATTAAGCGAGAAGGCAACATCCTGCGCGGTCAGCTTCGAGCCGTCATGGAAGCGCGCTTCGGAGCGCAAGGTGAAGCGATAGGTCAGCTTGTCGGGCGATATCTGCACGGACTTCGCGGCAAAGCCGTACATCGCGTCGGGCTCGTCATTGGCGCGCGACATCAGCGCCGCGAACGTCATGTCCATGCCCTGCGCACCTTCGCCCTTCAGGACATAAGCGTTCAGCGAGTTGAAGGTGTAGTAGGACTGGTTGTAGGCCCGCACCCACGGAATCACCGAGAAGGCGCCGCCCTTCGGCGCTTTCGGATTGACGTAGTCGAAGATCTGGAAATCCGCGGGATATTTCAGGTCGCCGAACACCGACATGCCGTGCATTTCGGTTCCGTTGTCGGCCGCCGCCGGTGCAGCACGCAAGCTTGCAGCACTCAACGCACCGATGCCGAGGCCGAGTGCGTGCCGACGGGAGAATAGCGCCATGCGCGGATCCTTGAGCTTATGAACGCTTGAGCTTGGCTGCCTTGTCGGCGTCGTACCACCAAAGATTTGGGAATCCTGAAACCGCGTATTTCGGCAGCGGATCGGGATGGCTGAAGCGATCCCAATAGACATAGCGCTGCTTGTCGTAATTGAAGTGTGGAACGCAATAGAAGTTCCAGAGCAAGACCCTGTCCAGCGCCTTGGCGGCGGCGATCTGATCGGCGCGGCTGTTGGCGAAGATGATGCGCTCGATGATGGCATCGACGGCCGGATTCTTGATGCCGGGAAGATTGTTCGAGCCCGGTCGGTCGGCAGCCTGCGAACCGAAATTGTCGCGCTGCTCGTTGCCGGGCGAGATCGACTGTCCCCACACCTGGGTGACCATCTCGAAATCGAAATCGCGTACCCGGTTCTGGTACTGCACGGTGTCGACGGCGCGCAGATTGACGGTGATGCCGAGGCGCTCCAGGCTCGGCTTGTAGAACAGCGTGATCCGCTCCATGCCGGAATCGCCGCTGTTGCCGAGGATCTCGACCGTAAACGGCTGGCCCGAGGAATCGACCAGCTTGCGATCGCGGATCTCGAAGCCGGCTTCCTTCAGCAGCCGCGTCGCCTCGCGCAGATTGGCGCGGACATTTTCCGGCGTGCCGCCGACCGGGTTCGTGTAGGGCGTGGTGAAGACTTCCGGCGGCACCTTGTCGCGCACCGTCTCCAGGAGCTCGAGCTCCTTGCCTTCCGGCAGGCCGGTCGCCATCAGATCGGGGATGCCGTCGAAATAGCTGGAATCGCGATGGTACTCGCCGGTCGAGAGGACACGGTTCATCTCTTCGAAATCGAACGCGTAGTTGAAGGCGCGGCGCAGCCTGGGGTCCGCGAATTTCGGACGCCGCAGGTTGAACACCCAGCCCTGCATCCGGCCTTGGTTGCGGACGGTGAAGAGCTCCTTGAGCAGCCGGTTCTCGCGCACCGGGGGAACGTCGTAGGCCGACGCCCATTCCTTGGCGCTGCGCTCGTTGTACCAATCGAACCCGTCGGCCTTCAGCGCCTCGCGCGCGACGGTGTCGTCGCGGAAATATTCGTAGCGCAGCTCGTCGAAATTGTTCTGTCCGATTGCGATCGGAATGTCCTTGCCCCAGTAATCCTTGACGCGCTCGAGCACGACCGATCGTCCGGCGACGAATTCCTTGATCTTGTAGGGGCCAGACCCAAGCGGCGGCTCCAGCGTGCTCGCGGTGATGTCGCGCTTCTTGCCCTGCGCGTCGGTGCCCTCCCACCAATGCTTGGGCAGGATGACGAGCTGACCGGTGATCATCGGCAGCTCGCGGTTGCCCGGGCTGTCGAAGGTGAACTTGACGTCGCGATCGCCGATCTTCTCGGCCTTCGCGATATGCCGGTAGTAGGCACTGAACATCGGGCTGTTCGCCTTCAGTGCCTCGAAGGAGAAGATGACGTCTTCAGGCGTGACCGGCTTGCCGTCGTGCCAGCGCGACCCGGGACGCAGGCGATAGATCACGTAGGAGAAATCGTCGGGAAAGGCTGCGCCCTCGGCGAGCTCGCCGTAATAGGTATCGGGCTCGTCGAGCGAGGCTTCCATCAGCGAGTCGTAGATGCGGGCGACCGCCGCGGCGACCGTGCCCTTCAATCCCGCAACGACCAGGTTGAAGCTGTCATAGGTGCCGGGCTGGAACAGCCGCACCACGCCACCCTTCGGCGCGTCCGGCTTGACGTAATCGTAGCGCTTGAAGTCGGCCGGGTACTTGATTTCGCCGTAGGTGGAGAGGCCGTGACGCCATTTCAGCCCGTTGGGTGCGTCGTCGGCGAACGCCGGCGTGATCGCCGACAGGCCAGAGTTCAGTCCGAGCGCCGGAGCGAGTGCCGCCAGTGCGCTGCCTTGAAGGAGGTGTCGTCGGGTGATCGCCAAATTCGGTGTTCCTGCTTGCGGCCCCGGTTACATGGGACCCAATATAAGGCAACGGTTCGACAAATTACGTTGCTTTTTCCTCATGATATTGGCCCGGGAACAATATCGGTGCGGCGAAACGTCCCGATAACAACCCCGCGACAACGGATTCCCCATGCGAAAACGGCCAGGCATTGCCTGGCCGTTTCATCCACATGGTTGCGCGAAGCAATTCGTTACTTCGAAGCGGTTGGGAGCGGAGCCGGATGCTCCGAGTTCGAATTCAGATAGGCGATGATGTCGGCGCGCTCGCTGTCCTTCGGTACGCCGGCGAAGCCCATCGCGGTGCCGGGGACGAAGCCCTTCGGGTTGGTCAGGAACTTGTTGAGGTCGTCGAACGACCAGTCGCCGCCCTTGCCCTTCATCGCGGCCGAGAAATTGAAGCCACGGCCCTCGCCCTTCTTCTCGCCGACGATACCGAACAGGTTCGGACCGACGCGGTTCGGGCCGCCCTTCTCGAAGGTATGGCAGGCCTGACACTTCTTGGCGGCGGCTGCGCCCTTCTCGGCGGAAGCGGTCTGCAGCAGCTTCTCGATCGGCTCGGAGGCAGCCGCTGCGGCCTCGCCGCCACCGCCATGGGACTCTTCCTTCACCGCGATCTCAAAACCCGGCTTCTCCGGCATCTTGGCCGAAAAGACCGATCCGGCGGCAAAGCTCATCACCAGAACGACGATGCAGGTGCCGAGAACCGCACCGAGGATTTTGTTGAGTTCGAAGGAGTCCATTTCGGTCAGGCTCCGGGCCTTGAATGTCGACTTCAGGCCGAGAATACGGCCGCGGGGAAAGACCTGGGAATCGGCCTTATCGCACCGCCCCAAGCAGGGTTGAGATATCGGTTTGCCCGCGCTCTGGCAACCCGTATAAACGCGCCGAATTCAACCTGCTCCCCGCCAATTTCCGCAGGCCGGACGGCCCCGACACGAATGACCCAACTCCGTACCTTGGTGCTGATTCCAGCCCGCATGGCCGCCACGCGCCTGCCTGGCAAACCGCTGCTCGATATCGCGGGCCGGCCTATGATCGTCCATGTGCTGCGGCGGGCTGAGGCGGCCGGGATCGGCCGGGTCGCGGTCGCAACCGACACGCCCGAGATCGCAGCTGCGGTGAAGGCTGCCGGCGGCGAGGTGGTGATGACCCGCCCAGACCATCCGTCCGGCTCGGACCGGATCCATGAAGCGATGACGATCCTCGACCCGGGTGGCGCTGCCGAGATCGTGGTCAATTTGCAGGGCGATTTCCCGACCATCACGCCCGAGACGATCCAGAGCGTGATGCCGCCGCTCGCCGACCCCACCGTCGACATCTCCACCCTGGCCTCGCGCATCCATAGCGAGGAGGAGGACCGGGCCCCCAGCGTCGTCAAGGCGGTCGGCTCGCCGATCGGCGCCAACCGGCTGCGCGCGCTCTATTTCACCCGCGCTACCGCGCCCCATGGCGATGGGCCGCGCTACCATCATATCGGCCTCTATGCCTACCGGCGTGCCGCCTTGGAGCGGTTCGTCCGGCTGCCGCCCTCGCCGCTGGAGCAGCAGGAGAAGCTCGAGCAGCTGCGGGCGCTGGAGGCGGGGATGCGGATCGACATCACCATCGTCGACACCGTGCCCCGCGGCGTCGACACCCCGGCCGACCTCGAAACCGCCCGCAGAATACTTTCCAAAGACTGAGTGGGTGCTAAAAGGCCCGCCAGGAAAGAACCCATGACCAAGAAACTGAAAATCGCATTCCAGGGCGAGCCTGGCGCCAATTCCCACATCGCGATCGTCGAGGCCTATCCCGACGCCGAGCCGATGCCCTGCCCGACCTTCGAGGACGCGCTGGCCGCGATTTCCTCCGGCGAGGCTGATCTCGGCATGATCCCGATCGAGAATTCGGTCGCCGGCCGCGTCGCCGACATCCATCATCTCCTGCCGGCCTCGGGCCTGTTCATCGTCGGCGAATGGTTCTTGCCGATCCGCCACCAGTTGATGGCGGTTAAGGGCACCAAGCTCGCCGATATCAAGAGCGTGGAGAGCCACGTCCACGCGCTCGGCCAGTGCCGGCGCATCATCCGCAAGCTCGGCATCCGATCGATCGTCGCCGGCGACACCGCCGGCAGCGCCCGCGACATCTCCGAGCGCGGCGACAAGAGCGTGGCGGCGATCGCCTCGCGCCTCGCCGCCGATATCTATGGCCTCGATATTCTCGCCGAGGACATCGAGGACGAGGCCCACAACACCACCCGCTTCGTGGTGCTGGCGCGCGAGGCCAAATGGGCCGAGCAAGGCTCGGGGCCGCTGGTCACCAGTTTTGTTTTCCGGGTGCGCAATCTGCCCGCCGCGCTCTACAAGGCACTTGGCGGCTTCGCCACCAACGGCGTCAACATGACCAAGCTCGAAAGCTACATGGTCGACGGCAATTTCTTCGCCACGCAATTCTATGCCGATGTCGACGGTCATCCTGACGACCGCGGATTAGCCTTCGCGCTGGAAGAGCTGAAGTTCTTCTCGCGCGAATTCCGCATCGTCGGCGTCTATCCCGGCCATCCGTTCCGCGCGACGTTTAGCGAAACGCAGGCCTGAGGTTGAAAAACGTCATTCCGGGGCGATGCGGAGCATCGAACCCGGAATCTCGAGGTTCCGGGTTCACGCTTCGCGTGCCCCGGAACGACAGCATCAAGTGGCAATCCCCTTCTGCAAGCCGAACGCCTCGGCAAGCAGGCTGTACGACTTCTTCCGCGCCGCGTGATCGTAGACTGCGGTGATCACCATCAACTCGTCCGCCTGGCTCGCCGTGATCAGCGGCTCCAGCTTGGTCATCACGGTTGCGGGGCTGCCGACGAACAGTCGCGCGCGGTTGCGCGCGATCGAGGCGCGCTCGGCGTCGGTGTAGGGAAAGGCCTCTGCCTCCTCGACGCTCGGCAGCGGCAGATACTGGCCGCGATCGCGGCGCAGCCGGTTGAGGTCCATCGACATCGCAAGCCGCTCGGCTTCCGCGTCGGTCTCAGCCGTGACGACCGCGACCGCCAGGATCGACTGCGGCGTCGCGCGCCAGCCCGACGGCTTGAAATGCGCGCGATAATTCGTCATCGCCGCGATTGCGTCGTGAGTGGCAAAATGATGCGCGAACGCAAAGCCCATCCCGACCTCCGCGGCGAGCTCGGCGGAATAATCGCTCGAGCCGAGCAACCAGATCGGCGGCAGCGGCGAATCGTCCGGCATCGCCACCACATTGTTGTAGGGATGGCCGGCAGGGAAATCGCGCGTCTCCCAAAGCGTCAACTCATGCAGCCGCTCGAGGAAATCGTCGCCCTCGCGGCGATCGAGCCGGCTGCGCAGCGCGTAAGCGGTGGCGCCGTCTGTGCCGGGCGCACGGCCGAGACCAAGATCGATGCGGCCGGGAAACAGCGCCTCCAGCATCTTGAAGCGCTCGGCGATCACAAGCGGCGCATGATTCGGCAACATCACATCGCCCGAGCCGACCCGGATATGCTCCGTCACCGCCGCAATCTGCCCGATCATCAGATCGGGCGCCGGGCTCGCGACCGAGGCGAGGTTATGGTGCTCGGCGAGCCAATATCTGACGTAGCCGAGACCATCGACATGGCGCGCCAGGTCGATGCTGTTGCGGAGCGCAGCGGCGGGCCGGGTGCCAGTGGTGACGACAGACAGGTCGAGGACGGAGAGCGGCATCATGACCAACAACCTAATAGGGCGCCACGAGGCGACAAAGACGCCCGCCGCGCAGAGCAGTCCCGCACCGGAAAATCGGCGCTGGTCATTGCGGCTCTTGGGACGAAATACGAAGATTCGTTGACACGTCGCCCTGCCCACGGCCGATTCGAACATCCAATCGGTTGCGGATTCGAATTTTTATCAATATAGTTCAATGCAGTAACCCTACTATTCGCCGATTGAAGACGCAGCCCACCACCCGTCCTCGATCGCTCATTTTTGCCGCATCTTCGGCTCCAATGGGCAATTTCCCATATCCGATGGGCTGTTTCGGCCCACCGGTTTCGCCTATCTTGGGGCCTCCATATCCAGGCCGGACGTCTGCCCTCCAGTTGCGGAGCCCTTGCGTATCATGACCGAGACCATTTCCTCCCTGCCGAACGGGCAGCGCGCGCCGAAAACGCCGAAAATCTCCTTCGAGTTCTTCCCGCCGAAGACCGAGGAGATGGAGCGCAATCTCTGGGAGACCATCAATCGTCTGGCGCCGCTGACGCCGAACTTCGTCTCGGTGACCTACGGCGCCGGCGGCTCGACGCGCGAGCGCACCCATTCCACCATCAGTCGCATCCTGCGCGAGACCGATCTGCTGCCGGCCGCGCATCTGACCTGCGTCAGCGCCTCGCGCAGCGAGATCGACGAGATCGTCGATCGCTATCATGAGGTCGGCGTTCGCCACATCGTGGCGCTGCGCGGCGATCCGCCCGGCGGCATCGGCACGCCCTACTTCACCCATCCCGATGGCTACCAAAGCTCCGCCGAGCTCGTCGCCGCCATCAAGAAGCGCCACGCCGACATCGAGATCTCGGTGTCCGCCTATCCGGAGAAGCATCCGGAAGCCACCGATTTCGACGCCGACATCGACACGCTGAAGGCCAAGGTCGATGCCGGCGCGACGCGCGCGATCACCCAGGTGTTCTTCGACAACGACCTCTATCATCGCTACGTCGACAGGGTGCGGGCGCGCGGCATCGAGATTCCGATCGTGCCCGGCATCATGCCGATGCACAATTTCAGGCAGGCCCGCAACTTCGTGACGCGCGCCGGCACCAGCGTGCCGGACTGGCTCGCCGAGAAGTTCGAGGGTCTCGACAACGATGCCGAGACCCGCAAGCTGGTGGCGGCCACCGTCGCCGCCGGCCAGGTGCAGAAGCTGTTCAAGCACGGCGTCGACACCTTCCACTTCTACACCATGAACCGCGCGGACCTCGTGTTCGCGATCAGCCACCTGCTCGGCATCCGGCCGACCGGTGCCCAAAAAGCTGCCTGACCAGAAAGCAATCGATGTCCGTTCCCGTTTCTCCCAAGCGTAACGCTTTGCTCGCGGCTGCCCGCGAGCGCATCCTGGTCCTCGACGGCGCCATGGGCACGATGATCCAGGGCCTGCAGTTCGACGAAGCCGCCTTCCGTGGGGCGCGCTTTGCGGACTTCCACCGCGACATCAAGGGCAACAACGATCTCCTGATCCTGACCCAGGCTGAGGCGATCACGGACATCCACGCCGCCTATTTGCGTGCCGGTGCCGACATCGTCGCGACCAACACCTTCTCCTCGACCTCGATCGCGCAGGCCGACTACGACATGTCGGATCTCGCCTATGAGCTCAACCTGCAGGGTGCGCGGCTGGCGCGCACGGCCGCCGAACGGGTCAGCGCCGAGGACGGCAAGCAGCGCTTCGTTGCCGGCGCGCTCGGCCCGACCAACCGCACCGCCTCGATCTCGCCCGACGTCTCCAATCCCGGCTATCGCGCGGTGACCTTCGACGATCTGCGCAAGGCCTATGGCGAGCAGGCCAAGGGCCTGCTCGACGGCGGCGCCGACCTGCTGCTGGTCGAGACCATCTTCGACACCCTGAACGCAAAAGCTGCGCTGTACGCGATCGCCGAGCTCATCGAGGAGCGCGGCGTCGACGTGCCCGTGATGATTTCCGGCACCATCACCGACAAGTCCGGCCGGCTGCTCTCCGGGCAGTTGCCGGAGGCGTTCTGGCATTCGGTGCGGCACGCCAAGCCGATCACGATCGGCTTCAACTGCGCGCTCGGCGCCGAGGATCTGCGCGCACACATTGCCGATATCGGCCGCGTCGCCGACACGCTGGTCTGCGCCTATCCGAATGCCGGCCTGCCCAACGAGTTCGGCCAGTATGACGAGACGCCGGACTACATGGCGCGGCTGATCGGCGAATTCGCCGCTGCCGGCCTCGTCAACATCGTCGGCGGCTGCTGCGGCACCACGCCCGACCATATCGCGGCGATCGCCAGGGCCGTCGCCCCGCACAAGCCGCGCGTCGTGCCCGAGATCGAACCGCGGCTCAAGCTTTCCGGCCTCGAGCCGTTCACGCTGACCGATGCAATCCCGTTCGTGAACGTCGGCGAGCGCACCAACGTCACCGGCTCGGCGCGCTTCCGCAAGCTGATCACCGCGGGCGACTACACCGCAGCACTTCAGGTCGCGCGCGACCAGGTCGAGAACGGCGCCCAGGTCATCGACGTCAACATGGACGAGGGTCTCCTCGATTCCGAAGCGGCGATGGTGACGTTCCTCAACCTCGTCGCCGCCGAGCCCGACATCGCGCGGGTGCCCGTGATGGTCGACTCCTCGAAATTCCACGTCATCGAGGCCGGCCTGAAATGCATCCAGGGCAAGCCGATCGTGAACTCGATCTCGATGAAAGAAGGCGAGGAGAAATTCCTGCACGAGGCGACGGTCGCCAAGCGTCACGGCGCCGCCGTGGTGGTGATGGCGTTCGACGAGACCGGCCAGGCCGACACGTTCGCGCGCAAGACCGATATCTGCAAGCGCGCCTACGACCTGCTGGTTCGCAAGCTCGACTTCCCGCCCGAGGACATCATCTTCGATCCGAATATCTTTGCGATCGCGACCGGC
Organism: Bradyrhizobium sp. USDA 3240; assembly: GCF_054063295.1. Lineage (NCBI taxonomy): Bacteria > Pseudomonadati > Pseudomonadota > Alphaproteobacteria > Hyphomicrobiales > Nitrobacteraceae > Bradyrhizobium > Bradyrhizobium sp. USDA 3240. Next base: position 5,385,575 of record NZ_JBSSGD010000002.1, on the reverse strand, counting down.
CTCGAGGAGCACAACAATTACGGCGTCGACTTCATCGAGGCGACGCGCTGGATCCGGCAGAACCTGCCCGGCGCGCACATCTCTGGCGGCGTCTCCAACCTCTCGTTCTCGTTCCGCGGCAACGAGCCGGTGCGCGAGGCGATGCACTCGGTGTTCCTGTATCACGCCATCCATGCCGGCATGGACATGGGCATCGTCAATGCCGGGCAGATGATCGTCTATGATGACATCGATCCCGAGTTGCGCCAGACCTGCGAGGACGTGATCCTCAACCGCGACCCCGGCGCGTCCGAGCGGCTCTTGGCGCTGGCCGAGAAATTCCGCGGCAAGGAGAAGCAGACCAAGGAGCAGGATCTCGCCTGGCGCGAATGGCCGGTCGAGAAGCGGCTGTCGCATGCGCTGGTGCACGGCATCACCGAGTTCATCGAGGCCGACACCGAGGCCGCGCGCCAGAACGCCACCCGTCCGCTCGACGTCATCGAGGGGCCGCTGATGGCCGGCATGAACGTGGTCGGCGACCTGTTCGGCGACGGCAAGATGTTCCTGCCGCAGGTCGTGAAATCGGCGCGCGTGATGAAGCAGGCGGTCGCCTATCTGATGCCGTACATGGAGGAGGAGAAGGCCCGCAACCTCGCCAACGGCATCACCGGCGGCCGCAACGCCGCGGGCAAGATCGTGCTCGCGACGGTGAAGGGCGACGTCCACGACATCGGCAAGAACATCGTCGGCATCGTGCTCCAGTGCAACAATTTCGAGGTCATCGACCTCGGCGTCATGGTGCCCGCCAACAAGATCATCGAGACCGCGAAGGCCGAGGGCGCCGACATTATCGGCCTGTCCGGCCTGATCACGCCCTCGCTCGACGAGATGAGCTTCCTCGCCGGCGAGCTGGAACGGCTGGGCATGAACGTGCCGCTGCTGATCGGCGGCGCCACCACGAGCCGCGTGCATACCGCCGTCAAGATCGACCCGAACTATCCGGGCGGCCCGGTCGTGCATGTCAATGACGCGAGCCGCGCCGTAGGCGTCGCCTCCTCGCTGCTGTCGGCCGAGAAGAAGCAGGCCTATGCCGCCGAGGTGCGCGCCGAATACGCAAAAATCTCGACGGCGCATTTCCGCGCCCAGGCCGACAAAAAGCGGCTGAAGCTGAACGTCGCCCGCGCCAACAAGGTCGCGATCGACTTTGCGGCAGCGCCGCCGAAGAAGCCGGCCTTCTTCGGGCTGAAGAGTTTTGACGCCTACGATCTCGCCGAGCTGGCCGACTACATCGACTGGACGCCGTTCTTCCAGACCTGGGAATTGACCGGCCGCTACCCGGCGATCCTCGACGACCCCAAGGTCGGCGAGGTCGCGCGCTCGCTCTATGCCGACGCGCGCAAGATGCTCGACACGATCATCCAGGAGAAGTGGTTCACTGCGCGGGCCACCATCGGCTTCTGGCCGGCGAACGCCGTCGGCGACGACATCGAGGTCTATGCCGACGAGACGCGGAAGCAAAAGATCGCGACCTTCCACACGCTGCGCCAGCAGCTGGAGAAGCGCGAGGGCCGCTTCAACGCCGCGCTGTCCGATTTCGTCGCGCCGGTCGAAACCGGCGTGCCGGACTATATCGGCGGCTTCGTCGTGACTGCCGGCATCGGCGAGGACGCGGTCGCCGACCGCTTCAAGAACGCCAATGACGATTACTCCTCGATCCTGTGCAAGGCGCTGGCCGATCGCCTCGCGGAAGCCTTTGCCGAGCGCATGCACCAGCGTGTGCGCAAGGAGTTCTGGGGTTATGCGCCCGACGAGACGTTCGCGGCGGACGAATTGATCCTCGAGAAATACGACGGCATCCGTCCCGCGCCCGGCTATCCGGCGCAGCCCGATCACACCGAAAAGCGCACGCTGTTCGCGCTGCTCGATGCCGAGAACACGTCCGGCGTGAAGCTGACCGAGAGCTTTGCGATGTGGCCGGGCTCGTCGGTCTCCGGCCTGTATTTCTCGCATCCCGAAAGCTTCTATTTCGGCGTCGGCAAGATCGAGCGCGACCAGGTCGAGGACTATGCCGCACGCAAGGCCATGACGGTCGCCGAGATCGAGCGCTGGCTCGCGCCGGTCTTGAACTACATCCCCTCGCAGGACGGCGCGAAGGGCCAGGCAATCGCGCCCGCCGCGACACCCGCCAATGACGAGGAACTGGCTTCGCATCCGCAGGGCTGCACCTGCGCGGTGCACTTGGCCTGGCGGAAGAAGAAGGTGGGTGCGGGGTAGACCTTTCACCCTCCCCCTGGAGGGGGAGGGTCGGTGCACATGGAGCGAAGCGGAATGCGCGCCGGGGTGGGGTGATCCCTCCACTCGGGCACCGCTCCAGCGGAGGGACCGTCACCTCACCCCGGATCGCATCGTTCCAAGCGATGCGCTACGACCCTCCCCCTCCAGGGGAAGGTGAAGCACCCGTAGCCCGGATGCAGCGAAGCGCAATCCGGGATAGACTGCGACAGAACGATGACCGGTCCCGGACTTCGCTTGCGCTTGATCCGGGCAGCGGCCGCAATCGTCTGGCGCAGTGAGAATTTCCCCATGCAATTCTTCTCCTTCTGGCGATCGCTGGCGAGCTTCCGGGTGCGGATTGCGCTCAATCTGAAGGGCGCGCCGGCGGAGGTCGTGTTCGTCGACATCGATGGGGACGCGCATCGCGCCGACGCCTACCGCAAGATCAATCCGCAGATGGCGCTGCCGGCGCTGGTGACCGACGATGGCACGGTGCTGTTCCAGTCGCTCGCGATCATCGACTATCTCGACGAGACCTACCCGAGCCCACCGCTGCTGCCACCAGATGCGCTCGGCCGCGCCCGGGTGCGCGGGCTGGCGCTGATCGTCGCCTGCGAGGGCCATCCGCTGCTGACGCCGCGGGTGCGCCGCTATCTCGATCGCGAGCTCGACCTGCGCGACAGCCAGCAGAACGCGTGGCGGCGGCACTGGACGATCGAGACGCTGGCGGCGCTCGAGGGCCACCTCGCCGGCCACAAGGCAACCGGCCAGTTCTGTCATGGCGATGCGCCGACGCTTGCCGACATCTGCCTGGTCGGCCATGTCACGGCGGCGATCAACCAGCAGATCAGCCTGTCGCCCTGGCCGACCGTGAAGCGCATCCACGACACCGCGATGGCGCTGCCGGCGTTTGCGAAAGCGCATCCCTCCGCGCAGCCGGATACGCCCGAGGCGATGCGGGCGAAGGCAACGTAGGGAATCTCCGCATCGTCGTCCTGGCGAAAGCCAGGACCCATACGCCGCAGCGGATGCTGTGAGCGGGACTCGTCGTTCGAGCGTCACACAACAATACGCATTTGGGGTAATGGGTCCTGGCTTTCGCCAGGACGACGATGAGGATGGATCGCAGTTCAAGACGTCAAACAACGTGGTGTCATCACCCACGCATGCGGGTGATCCAGTATTCCAGAGGCGCCAGTGCTTGAGTCGCGATGCCGCATCGCCCTCCAGGCGTCGTCCCGGCGAAGGCCGGGACCCACGCCGCGGGGGCTTGCTCCGTCGAGCAGCTCAGTGGCACACGCGCGTGAGGGAGGCATCGGCGGAGGGGCTCCCTCCCCCCTTGTGGGGAGGGTTAGGGAGAGGGGTGCCACACGACGTGCTCTCTCCGTATCGTTACGACGACAAGCGAACAAGTTGCGGGAGTGATGCGCTCGTCGATCATCTCGCCCGGGGCCACCCCTCTCCCCACCCTCTCCCACAAGGGGAGAGGGAGCCTGAGAGGCGTGCTCACCCGACGTGGCGTAGGGCCTGGATAATGAGACCTCGCCCATCAGCGGCACTGCGCTATCGTCCAGCATCGCTCTCCATGTTCCGACCAACGCGATCGCTGACCGTCCGTGCGATCGTCGCCGGCGCCTCGTCGGGAATCGCAAAGCACGAGCTCGCATTGATCTCGCAGAGCACATAGCTGTCGGCGCCATCGGCATCGCGCGGACCATAGAGGAAATCCGCATCCCAGATCACCGGCAGCGACGCTTCATCGATCGCCAGCGTCGCCATCAACCCTGGAATCCATTCGTCCTCCATCAGCCGCCGCAGCGTCTGGAATTGCGGAGCATCAGGACCGTGCATGATGCGCGGTCCGGGTTGAGCTTGCGGTGAATCCGGACCTTCCGGCGGCGGCGGGATCAGGGCCTTGATCAGTTGGTGTCCGAAGCCCGCGACCTTCGATCCGCTCACATAGCAACGGATCATGCCCTCGGGCAGCCGAGGCTGGAATGCCTGATCGATGATGCAGCCGCCCCAGCCGAAATACGGCTCGCAGCGCGCCATGAAAGCGTCCAGCGGCATCTCCTCGGGCTGGCTGCCGCGCAGCGCGTGGAGCACGCGGACGGTCGCCTCCACATTCGGCAAGGCTTCGACCTTCCAGACGCCCTGCCCGCCATTGCCACGGTTCTGCTTGAGCACGCGCGGCCCGGCCGTACGAAGGCGCGATGGGAATTCGGCGCGGAAAGCGTCCGCGGTGGCGTATCGATGCGTGTCGGCGCCCCAGCCCAGATGACGCGTCCGGAAGAGCACGTCCTTGACACCCATCTTGAGGATGATGTCGGGATGCGCACTGACCCACGGACGTTTCGTCGCGACCTCGCGCAGCAGCGGATCGAGCGCCGCGCGGGTCTTGCCCTGATGGATCGGATCGACCCAGACCAGAACGCCGTCCATGGTCAGCAGCTGGTCGCGGACGAGATCGGCAAAGGTCTCGTCATAGACCACGGGGAAAGCCTCGATGCCGGAAGCAACGAGCGCTTCGAAGACGCGAACGAAACGGCTGTTCTGCGCCGTTGTCTCCTGCCGCGCCGCGGCGTCGCCACGCCACAGGATGGCGATTTTAGAACGATGGGATGTGTGCTGATCGGTGTCCATAACAAGCTCCACGACGTGAGTGTCGCGCAGAGCTTGGACCGAGGTCTCACGGGGAGTCTGGCTTGTCCCCTTGGCAGGAACTCTAGACCACTTCGCGCAGGTTTCAAGATGGAAGTGGGATCATATCATGATCCGGGATCAGGCCGTGATCCCGTGCAACCCCAGCCAGCCCGTGTAGAGGCCGACCAGCACGATCAGCGCAGCCGACACGTAGGGAGCGCGTTGGGCGAAGCGGCTGAAGCCACCCCAATGACGCTCGACATGACGGAGACTGAGCGCGGCCACAACACCAGCGGAGACCATGGTGATCGCAAGCCCGATGCCGAAGCAGAGCACCAGCACGAAGCCGAGGCTGAACTGCTTGAGCTGGAGGCAGAGCAGCAGCACGGTGATCGCCGCCGGACACGGAATGAGGCCGCCGGTCAGGCCGAACAGAATGATCTGCCACGTCGTGACAGTCCGCCCGGCAAAGCGCTTGCGGATGTCGGCAGCGTGCGCGCGCGCATGTGCATCGTCGGCGTCACCGAGGTCCATATGCGCATGGTCATGCTCCTCGAACAGGACTTCGGCAATGTCCGCCCGCACCGACACGCGGGCCTTGAACGCATGCGGCTCCGGAATTTCATCGATGCTCTCCAGATAGCCGTCCCGCGCGGCGAAGCGGAACTGCTGCTCGCTGCCGTCGGGGCGGATCGTCATGACTTCGACCTCGCCGGCCGCCGGAAGCGCCCCGGCCTCACCGCGCAACCGCCAGCGCGGCGGCACACCGTCCTCGAAGACTTCGAGCGACAGCGATTGCCCGGCCAGGCTCAATTGCCGTGTTTCGTCGTGATGATGGTGATCATGGTCATGGTCATGGCGATGGTCGTGTTCGGAAGTCTGCTCGCGCCAGGTGCGCCAGGCCATCCAGGCTGCGATCGAAATGATGATCGCGGCCGAGGCCAGTTGCAGCCAGGCTTCGCCGCGTTCGCCGGACCATTGCTGGCCGAAATGCAGCCCCGCCAGCGCGACGATCCAGACGATGGCCGTGTGCGAGATCGTCGCCGACAGGCCGAGCAGCACCGCCTGCACCACGGTGCCGCGGATCGCGACGATGAAGGCCGCCATCATCGTCTTGGAGTGGCCGGGCTCGAGACCATGCAGCGCGCCGAGCAGGATCGCACTGGGGATGAACAGCCATGCATGCGCGCTGCTCTGCTGGAGCAGCTGGGACAGATCGGTCATGTGCTTCACTTCAAATAGGTGCGAACGACGTCGATCAGGTCGGCAGCGCCCTGCGCTCTCTCGGGATCCTTTTCCCGGGCAGGGTCCACCACGTGATGGCGGATGTGATCCTCGAGCAATTCCGCCGTGAGGCCGTTGATGGCGCCGCGAACCGAGGCCACCAGCATCAGCACGTCGGCACAGCCGAGCTCGGATTCCAGCGCCCGCTCGACGGCCTCCAGCTGACCCTTGATGCGGCGGACCCGGCCGACGAGCTTGGACTTGTGCTTGATCGTGTGCGACATTCTGATAATATAGGGGGGTACCCTATATCGGTCAACCCGTTTCGGCCCTCGGCTGGGGTGCGCGGGCGCGGGCGCGCTCACACTGGTGGCGTTACTCGCGCTTTAAATTGCGGCGCGCACGGCATTGAATTCGGTCAATCCAGCAACAAGGCCAACGAGACAACTGGCAGGAGGCACCGCGTGAAGGTCCACATCCTGATGTTGGCTATCCCGATCCTGCTGTCGAGCGCGCTGCCGGCCGTGTCCAAGAGCAGCATCGGACACAATGACGGCCCCTGGAATGCCGACCACATCGACGATCTGCCGTCCGAAGTCCGGCAATACATCGCAGGGATTTGCCGAGGACCCGCCACCGCCCAACACGACTTCGCGACCTTTTCGCCCCGTGAAAAGCGCTGGCGGATCAACCTCGAATATCTCCGCTGCAACGGCATCGGCGCGTTCCGCCGCGGCAACCAGTGCCTGGACGTGGACTTCGTCGAGCAAGGCTCGCGATTCCACCTCGGCGCAAAACAATTTAGGGATTGCGGCTTCTAGATCGCAGCGATCCCGACAGTGAGTCTTGCATCAAGTCTTGCGCCGCGGTCGAAACATTGTTCCGAGCCGCGCAGGTGAACTGTTCGTGACAGTGACCTGGACGTTTCGCGCGTGACCACGGCGCACTCCGGTTGACATCGATCAGCACAAGGTCTTAATTCCAGCGCACGGGGATGTGCGATCTCCCCGCGAGGCGACATGCCCAAGAATCGCGTCCTGTTCACCAAGGACGCACCATGTCGTCATACACATCGATCTCATCCGAAAAACTGTCTCGTCTCATCGGCACCGCCAAAGCGCCGACGCTCGTCGACGTCCGTATCGACGAGGATTTCGCCGCCGATCCGCGCCTGATCCCGGGCGCCATCAGGCACTCCCATCTCGATGTCCAGGACTGGGCTTCCGGCCTCACCCGCCAGTCCGTGGTCGTGGTCTGCCAGAAGGGACAGAAGCTCAGCGAAGGCACCGCCGCCTGGCTCCGATGCGGCAACATTGCTGCCGAAGTTCTCGAGGGCGGGCACCTCGCGTGGAAGGCCGCGGAGCTTCCGACCGTTCCTGTCGACAAGATTCCGAAACGCGACGGGCGCGGCCGCACCGTCTGGGTGACGCGCTCGCGGCCGAAGATCGATCGCATCGCCTGCCCGTGGCTGATCCGCCGCTTTGTCGATCCCGCGGCCGTATTCCTGTTCGTCGCATCAGCGGAAGTCGAGGCCGTCGCCGAACGCTTCGACGCCACGCCGTTCGATATCGAGAATGTGTTCTGGAGCCATCGCGGCGAGCTCTGCACCTTCGACGTGATGGTCAAGGAGTTCGGCCTGTCGACGCCCGCACTGGAGCGGCTCGCGACAATGGTGCGGGCCGCGGATACCGCGCGGCTCGATCTGTCGCCGGAGGCGCCGGGGCTGCTCGCCGCCTCGCTCGGCCTGTCGCGCATGTTCGACGACGACCTCGAACAATTGAGCGCCGGCGTGCTGCTCTACGACGCCTTCTATCGCTGGTGCCGCGACGCGACCCGGGAGACGCACAACTGGCCGACCAGCAAGGTGAAGCCATGACATTGCGATCTTCGTCCTCGTGCGGCTGGCGAGCGTGATCTGAGCTGACAGCAGCGCATCTGAAGAAACCTGGGGCAGCACAACACGGCCAGGAGAACCACCATGCAGAAGCGAAATCTCTCCCTGATTGTAGCACTCACGATCGCGGGCATCGCCGTGCCCGCGCGCGCCCTGACGCAGGACGAGCTTGTCGCGAAACTTCCGGCTGCCGGCTACGCGGATGCAGCTGCGGTCCAAACGCCGGCGGCGCAGACCCTGCGCGGTGTCGTCGATCGTGTCGATGAGCGCGGCGACACGCTGCTGATTCGCCTGTCGGCGGGCAGAACGAAGCCGTTCAGGGTGCAGGACGACCTGATCTTCAATGCCGTCCGCTTCGGCGATCCCGTCGAGATCTCGGTGCAGACCATCTCGGGATTCCCGACCATCGTCGGGCTCACGAAGCAATAGCGCCGCGATCTGAAGCAAGAACCGTTCAACATTGGGAGAAGCCGATGACCATCAACACCGGACGCCGAGACTTTATCGCAGCGGCTGGCGTCGCCGCAGCATCCGCAACCGTGCTTGGCGTCAACCAGGCCGCAGCCGAAGCCAACCCGCAGACAGGAGCCAAAGCCATGTCCTATCAGGCAAAGCCGATGCCGTTCGATCCAAAATCGATCAGCGGCATCTCGGAGAAGATACTCGTCAGCCACTACGAGAACAATTACGTCGGCGCCGTGAAGCGGCTCAACGCCATCGGGACGCAGCTTGCCGAGCTCGACTTCGCCAAGGCGCCGAACTTTGTGATCAACGGCCTAAAGCGCGAGGAGCTGATCGCAGCGAACTCGATGATCCTGCATGAAGTCTATTTCGACGGGCTCGGCGGCGCGGGCAAGCCGAGCGGCGCGCTCGCCGAAGCGATCGCGCGCGACTTCGGCAGCATGGAGCGCTGGCGGACCGAATTCGCCGCCATGGGCAAGGCGGAAGGCGGCGGTTCGGGTTGGGTGATTCTCGCCTACTCGCCCCGCGACAGGCGGTTGGTCAACCAGTGGGCTGCCGACCATACGACGACGCTGGCCGGCGGCCGCCCGGTGCTGGTGCTCGATATGTACGAGCATGCCTATCACATGGACTTCGGAGCCGCGGCGGCCCGCTATGTCGACATCTACATGGAAGCCATCCGCTGGGACAACGCGGCAAGATTGTATGAGCAATATTCGAAAGAAGCGTGAGGAGCGACACGCGAAATTTCTTTCCAGGGAGATTTTTCAGGAATGACACCGACGCCCCCGCAGCGCGGCCGATTGGCGGAACTGGCGCGCTACTTCCTGCGCCTCGGCTTTCTCGGCTTCGGCGGCCCGGTCGCGCTCGTCGGGCAGATGGAGCGCGAACTGGTCGACGGCAAGAAATGGCTGACCAAGGCTGAGATGAAGGAATCGATTGCCATCTGCCAATCGCTTCCGGGACCGCTGGCGATCCAGGTCGGCATCTATGTGTCCTGGCTTCGCGGCGGCTTCTGGGGCGCCTGGGTCGGTGGATGGTGCTTCATCCTTCCCAACTTCGTCATCGTGGCTTCGCTCGGAGCGCTGTACGTCTACCTTGGCGATCTCCAACCGGTCACCGCGATCTTCTACGGCGTCAGTCCCGCCGTGATCGCGCTCATCCTTCACTCCTGTTACCGGCTGGCCAAGCTCGGCATGGAAGACTGGCTGCAATGGGCGATCGCGGCGGTTTGCCTCGCCGTCACGGTCATCCTCCAGGCCGAGGTCGCCCTGCTGTTCATCGGCGCGGGCATCGTGGGCATTCTATATTACGGCAAGCCGTTCAAACGCTCGCCTGCGATCCTGCCGGGAATTGCCATCGTGCCGGCGGCCGCCGGCCCGTTGGCGCCGGTTGCAAGCGGGTCCACGCTCTCGAAACTGTTGCTGTTCTTCCTCAAGGCCGGCTCGCTGACATTCGGCAGCGGCCTCGTCATCGTGCCGTTCCTCGAGCAGGGGCTCGTGCAGCAATATGGCTGGCTCGACGAGCGACAATTCCTGATCGCGGTCGCGATCGGCATGATCAGTCCGGGACCGGTGGTGATCACCGCGACCTTCGTCGGCTACCTCGTGGCGGGATTCTGGGGCTCGGTCGTCTCCACGATCGGCATTTTCCTGCCGTCGTTCCTGCTGGTGCTGATCGTTGCGCCACTGCTGGCACGGCATCGCGGAAACCCCAACGTACAGGGCTTTGTGAAGGGCGCCTATGCAGCGGCGATCGGCACCATCCTCGGCGCCTGCATCCTGCTCGGCAAGATCGCCATCGGCGACTGGCTGACAGCACTGATCGGCGTGATCTCGCTGGCCATCCTGTTCCGCTGGAAAGTGAGCAATCCGCTGTTGATCGCGGCGACCGCGGTCGTCGGCTTGATCGCGTATCCATGGCTGCAGCCGACCTGGGTGATGGTTCATTAGCCGCCAATGGCATCCTGGCAATGCTCTGGTTCAAGCGGCGCGGCTGATTTGACGAGGCCGACAAGCGAAGTTGAAATACCGCTGCGTTATCGGCGTTGAGAACCTGCCCGCGGCTCGCTAGATGAGGACCTGCCCCATCCGCCCCGCTGTCATACCCACCGAAGAGTTGATCTCATGCGACCCCACATCATCTGCCACATGGGCACGTCGATCGACGGCCGGCTTCATCCCAGCCGCTTCACCAAGCCCGCCGCCGGTATCCCGGCTGACGCGCTGCGCTCCCACTATGAGAGGATCCATGACGGCTTCAATGCCGATGGATGGATCATCGGCCGCGTCACCATGAACGAGATGGCCAAGGGGACGGAGCGGCAATTCGCCAATGCGCCGAAGGTGCAGCGCGAGCCGCATCTCGGCAACCGCGACGGCCGCAAGCTCGCTGTCGGCATCGATCCGTCGGGCCGCGTGCATTTCGGCAAGGACAATGTCGGCGGCGATCACGCTGTCGCGGTGCTCGGCGAACAGGTCTCGGACAGCCATCTCGCCGAGCTGCGCGAGGACGGCGCTTCCTACATCTTTGCAGGCCCCAAGGGCGACGATCTTGCGGGCGCGATGGCGCAGCTCGCATCACGGTTCGGCGCCAGGACGCTGCTGCTCGAAGGCGGCGGCGGGATCAATGGCGCGTTCCTCAAGCAGGGACTGATCGACGAGTTCAGCACGTTGATCCATCCGGCGGTCGACGGCGTCGCGGGATCGCAGAGCATCGTCGACTATCACGGCCCGGACGGCGACCGCCCCGGCGCCGGGCAGTCGCTCCGGCTCACCCATTGCGAGACGCTGGAAGGCGGCATGGTCTGGCTGCGCCACGCCGTCGAGCGCGCGCCGGGCTGAGAGAGGCCGCATAGCCGCGTTCCCTCTCCCGCGTGCGGGAGAGGGAACGCGGCGTTTGCTCAAGCCAGTGTCAGAACTTGTAGCTCAACGCGGCGCGGGCAACGCTGAACCTGCTCTCGCGGCTGGCATTGTAACGGATCTGGCTCTGTAGCGGATCCGTGCCCTGGAACGTTGCCGTCGTGCCGCTGCTACCGAGATCGACATAGAGATATTCGCCGCGCAGCGTCCAGTTGTTGGTGAAGGCATATTCGAGGCCACCGCCGGCGGTCCAGCCGACGCGGACGTCGGAGTTGTCGCCAAGCCAGAGCCGCGAAACGTCATTCGAAAAAACTTCCGAATTGGCGATATGGGTCTTCACCTCGCCGTAGGCCAGACCGCCTGTCCCGTAGATCAGCAGGCGCTCGGCCGGCACAAAACCGATGCGGCCCCGCACGGTGCCGAACCAATCGATCTTGCTGGTGGTTTGAAAATTGTAGTTTCCAGTCACGGTGGTAAATCGCCCGCCGCCCCCGCCTCGACCACCAAAACGACCGACATCGAAAGCGGCAGCGGTGCTTCCACCCCGGGAAGACTTCAGGTCGGCGGAGTTGAAATCAGCTTCCACCCCGAGGACGATCCTGTCCAACTGATAATTGTATCCGAGCAATCCACCAGCCGTGACGCCCGACTGGCTGCTGTCCGAAACGGGAATACGGACGATGTTGTCGGGGGCGACAAGCGACGTGATGTTGCTGCTGGTCGTGATATTCCCACCATCATACCAGCCACCGCCCACATTCACGCCGGCGTAGAATCCGGACCAGTTGAACGCTGGAGCTACCAATGGCGGAGCCTTGGTCCAGCTGCGCTCCGGTAGGTCAGCGGCTGACGCCGCGTTCGCAAATTCCGTAATCAAAAGCAGGCAAGTCCCAACGATTGCAAAACGACGCACTTCCCATTCCCCTTGCACTGGCCGCAAGCCAGCGACGGACGTCTCTGCCATGGGAGGAAGGAATGCGACAGCATGTCTCATTCGAATTTTGTTCTTTTCCGCGATCTGTGCCTAAGTTGCAACGAACAGCGCTCACAACCTGTTGAGTGGACCGCCCGGAATCAGTCGGCGCCGAAGCGGTAACCGCTTCTGCACCCCGCGACGAAGAACGCGACGCCGCGCGCAACATGCTCATCGAGCTCGGGATCGAGCGCCTTCAGGTCGACTTCGTAGAGAGCCCGCAGCAGCATCGGTACCGCGATGATGTCGAGGAACAGGCGCGCGGTGGTCGGCAGGTGCTCCGGCGCGAAGGCGGGCAGCTTGCCGAGCTCGTCGGATTGCGTCAGCTCGCGCAGCAGGTGAACGCCGAGCTCGGTGGCGAGCGCGCGCGCCCTGCGGTTGACGGTGGCGGCGAGATCCGGGAAACGATGCGCCTCCGCGATCGCAAGCCGCATCAAGCCGATCCGGTCGGCGTCGAGGCCCCAGTGCAACAGGGTCGAGGCGACGCTGGTGAGACGCTCCTCCACCGTCGCGCCGAGCGGCGCGTCCGCCTTGAACTCCGCGATGCGTGACAGGATGTCCCGCGTCACCACCTCGGTGAACAGCGCGCGCTTGTCGCGGAAGCGCGCATAAATCGTGCGCTTGCCGGAGCGCGCGGCCTCGGAAATCTCGTCGATGCTGGCGCCTTCAAAGCCGCGCTCGAGGAACACCTTGCGCGCGGCATCGAGGATGCGGGCATCGACCTCGCCGGCCAATTCTTTCGGCGGCCGGCCGGCGCGCACCTCGACCGGCCTGGTCGTCGCCCTGGCCTTGGCCGCCCGCGGCGTCTTCAGGGTACTGGTGGTCATCAGCCTTCCCCGGGTTCCAGGGGCCGGTCCTGCCGGCAACATCAGGCAATATAGCCCTATCACATCTATTTGTAAATAGAACGGTACAGTTCCGTTTCTATTGACGCTGCACTGCCGCGAGACTATTTGTCGCACAGAACGGAACGGTATCGTTCCCTTTTGCGAAGGCCTTGCAGACCTCGCCCGACAGCAGGAGCAGCCATCATGTTCGAAGACACTGTTTTGGAGCGCGACCGGGAAGGGCGCGAGCGCATCGAGGGTTCGCCCTCGGCGCCGGCTTCCCGCGAGCCCAACGTCACAGCCGAGCGGCCGGAGGTCACCGCGCGGGCTCCGGCGCAGGAGCGCCCCGCAAACAGAGAGCCCGCCGCGCCGGAAATCGTCCCGCCGGAGGTCACGCCACAGAAGCGCGGCTTCCTGCGCCGCCGTCCGGTGGTCTCCGCGATCGGTGCTGTGCTGCTCGCCGCCACGCTCGGCGGCGGCTACATGTACATGGACTACACCGGGCATTTCGAATCCACCGACGACGCCTTCATCGCGGCGCGGCAGTTCGCGCTCGCGCCGAAGGTCTCCGGCTACATCACTGCGGTCCCGGTCACCGACAACCAGCACGTCGCCGCCGGCGACGTGATCGCGCGCATCGACGACCGCGACTATCGCGTCGCGCTGGCGCAGGCCGAGGCGCAGGTCGCGGCCGCCCAGGCCAGCATCCAGAATGTCGATGCGCAGCTCGACGTGCAGCAGGCGCAGATCGCAGCCAACCAGGCCCAGGTGGACCAGGCGCAGGCGGCGTTGACTTTCGCCCAGCAGCAGGCGACCCGCTACCAGCATCTGGAGCAGACCGGCTACGGCACGGTGCAGAATTCCGAGCAGTACACCTCGCAACTGCATCAGCAGCAGGCGTCTCTCCTGAGCGCGCAGGCGACGCTGAACCTCGGGCAGCGCCAGGTGGAATCGCTGAAGGCGCAGCGCAAGAGCGCGGTCGCCAACCTGGCCCAGGCCGAGGCGCAGCGCGACCAGGCGCAACTCAATCTCTCCTATACGACGGTCACTGCCGCGCAGCCCGGCCGCGTCGTCAGCCTCTCCGCGGCCGTCGGCCAGTTCGCGCAGGCCGGCACCAATCTGACGATGTTCGTGCCCGACCAGACCTGGGTCACCGCGAACTTCAAGGAGATCCAGCTCGACCAGATGCGGCCGGGCGAGAAGGTGACGCTGAAGATCGACGCCTATCCCGGCCGCACCATCAAGGGCCATGTCGAAAGCGTGCAGCCCGGATCCGGTACCGCGTTCTCGCTGCTGCCGGCGCAGAACGCCACCGGCAACTACGTCAAGATCGTGCAGCGCGTGCCGGTAAAGATCGTGATGGACAACCCGCCGACCGACGTCGCGCTCGGCCCGGGCATGTCTGTCGTCCCGACGGTGCGGATCAATCCCGCGCCGTCGCTGCTCGAGCGTCTTGGAAAGCTCTGATCCGGGGAGGCTGTCATGAATGCAGCAGCAATTGATGCCAAAAGCCTCCCTGTTCCGAGCGTTGCCGTTAATCCCTGGCTGATCGCCATCGTGGTTGCGCTCGCGAGCTTCATGGAGGTGCTCGACACCACCATCGCCAACGTCGCGCTGCCCTATATCGCGGGCGGCATGGGCGTGAGCGAGGACGAAGCGTCCTGGGTGGTCACGACCTATCTCGTATCCAACGCCATCATCCTGACCGTCTCCGGCTTTCTCGCGCGCATGCTCGGGCGCAAGACCTTCTTCCTGATCTGCCTCGGCATTTTCACGGTGAGCTCAGTGCTGTGCGGCTTCGCGCCCAATCTGAACGCGCTGCTGCTGTTCCGCATCCTGCAGGGACTCGGCGGCGGCGGCATGGTGCCGGTGGCGCAGTCGATCCTCGCCGACGCGTTCCCGCCGGCCAAGCGCGGCCAGGCGTTCGCGGTGTTCGGCATCGCCGTAGTGGTGGCGCCGGTGGTCGGGCCGACGCTCGGCGGCTGGCTATCCGACAATCTGTCCTGGCACTGGTGCTTCCTGATCAACGCCCCGGTCGGCGTGTTCGCGATCGCGCTGATCGCAGCGGTGCTGCAGGAGCCCGCGAAGGCCAAAGGAGCGCAGAACGCCGCGCAGCCGCAGGACAACACCTTCGATTTCATCGGCTTCGCACTGGTTGCGACCTTCCTCGGTGCGCTCGAGGTAACGCTCGACCGCGGTCTCGAGGACGACTGGTTCTCCTCGCCCTTCATCATCACCTTTGCGGCGATCAGCGCCACGGCGTTCGTGCTGATGATCCCGTGGGAGATGACCCGCCGCAATCCGATGATCGACCTCAGAATGGTCGCGACGCGGCAGTTCGGCGCCTGCTTCCTGGTGATGCTGGCGACCGGCGCCATCCTGCTCGCGACCACCCAGTTCCTGCCGCAGCTGGTGCAGCAGGATTTCGGCTACACCGCGACCTGGGCCGGCCTCGTGCTCTCGCCCGGCGGCGTGGTCACCATGGTGATGATGTTCGCGGTCGGCCGGCTCGCCGCCAAGGTGCAGCCGAAATACTTGATCGTCGCCGGCGCGCTGGTGATCGCCGCCTCGATGTACAGCATGACCAACGTCTATGCCGATCTCGGCTTCTGGTTCATGGCGCGCTCGCGCATGCTGATCGGCGTCGGCCTGCCCTTGATCTTCGTGCCGATCATGGCGGCGTCCTATGACGGCATTCCGCCCGACAAGACCGACCAGGCCTCCGCGCTGATCAACGCGGCGCGCAACACCGGCGGCTCGATCGGCGTCTCGATCGTCTCCAACGTGCTGACGCATCGCCAGCAATTCCATCAGAGCCGGCTGGTCGAGCAGGTGACGCCGTCGAGCCCGCAATACCAGGACACGCTGCACCAGGTCACCGACTTCTTCGTGGCCCAAGGCAACTCGCTGGCGCAGGCGCACCAGCAGGCGATCCAGTGGATCGGGCAGCAGGTGC
This sequence comes from Bradyrhizobium sp. USDA 3240, assembly GCF_054063295.1. Lineage (NCBI taxonomy): Bacteria > Pseudomonadati > Pseudomonadota > Alphaproteobacteria > Hyphomicrobiales > Nitrobacteraceae > Bradyrhizobium > Bradyrhizobium sp. USDA 3240. The sequence continues at coordinate 5,369,482 of NZ_JBSSGD010000002.1, read as the reverse complement.
AGACCCAGGCCTCGTTCCTGTCCTACATGGACGCGTTCTGGGTCCTGATGCTGATCTCCCTGTCCGCGATTCCGCTGGCGCTGACCTTGCGCAAGGTCAAGCTCGGTGGCCCCGCCCGCGTCGGCCACTGACGAGATGCTGAGGTCAACTGCGATACGCCCGCGCCGCAGATCGGCGCGGGCGTATCGATTCGGGAAGGGCTCGACTCAGATCAGATCCCGCGCGTAGCGGCAATGATCGTGTCCCGCAGCCAGCGGTGCGCCGGCAGATCGTCGAAGCGGCGATGCCAGCTCATGACGCTCTGCAGTTTCGATGCATCGAACGGCAGCTCCCGCATCTCGATCGGATAGGCGCGGCGGAATTCGAGCGCGAGCTTGCGTCCAAGGATCGCCACCATGTTCGATTGCACCAGGACCGCGCCGGCGGACAGATACGGCACATCTGACGCAATGGTGCGCTTGGCCTTGCGGGCCCGCAGCCAGGCATCGATGAAATCCAGATCTTCGCCGCTGGAGGTGATCGCAAGGTGCGGCAGCTCGACCAGCGTCTCGCCGGTCAGCTTCTTGCGCAACGCCGGGTGACCGGCCCGCAGCACAGCGACGAAGCGGTCCTCGATCAGCCGGCAGGCGGCAAACCGCTCGCCCTCCAGCGCGCGGGCGGAGATCGCAAGATCGAGCTCGGCGCGATCGAGCCGGTCGGCGAGATTGAGCGTCCCGCTCGGCACCAGCGTCAGCCGCACTTTCGGCGCCTGCGCGCGCACCGCTGCGATGATCGAGCCGGCCGCGACCACCGCGGCATAGTTGTTGACGGCAATGGTGAAGCGCCGCTCCGCCTGCGCCGGATCGAAGCGATCCCCCTCGACCGCGAGTTGCAGCTCATTGAGCGCCTTGCGGACCGGCAGCGCCAACGCTTCCGCCCGCGGCGTCGGCAGCATGCCCGACGGCGTGCGGACGAACAGCTGGTCTTTCAGCGCATGACGCAGCCGATTCAGCGCGTGGCTCACGGCGGGCTGGCTGATGGCAAGCGCGCCGGCCGCGCGCACCACGCTGCGCTCGCGCATGACGGCGTCGAACACCAACAGCAGATTGAGATCGAGATTGCGCATCCGCATGCCGTCATCATGCATGATGTGAATTGATGGATAAAGACAATTCATTTGAATAATATCGGTTCAAGGCCCAGCTTCCGGGCATGTCCGAAAGCCCGCACAGCACAATCGCAGCCCGGCCCCGTCGCGCCACCACGGGCGTGCTGGTCGGCGTCCTGGCCGCCCCCCATGCCGCGTCCATCGCCATGCCGGAAACCTTCGCGCGCTGGCGCCGGCTCACGCCGCTGGCGACGTGGCTGCCGATCGAGCTTCGCGAAACCAGCTATGCCGGCATCCTGAGCGGCGTCGCTGCCGCGCTCGACCGCGTCGGCATGATCCCGCGGCAGCTGATCCTGCTCGGCGAAGGATCAGTCGCGCGGCGCATGCTCGAACTGGCGCTGCAGGGCGAGCTGCCCTGCGGCGGCATTGTCGCGATCGACGTCGCCTCCGATGCCCTGCCGTTTCATATCGCGCCGACGGTGACCGCGATCCGGCTCGTCGTTCACCGCAACGACGATGCGCCGCAAGAAAGCCTGATCGGCGCGTTGCGCGCCGCCGATCTCGACGCGCGCATCATCCACCTCGATTTGACCGGCGGCCGCAGGGCGCAAACGGCTGCCGCGAGCGCAACTGAAACCTTTGTCCTGGAGCTGGTCGCAACGATCGGCCGCCGGACCACCGATGGAGCTGGTGACCGATGAGATCGAAGACCTTCAAAATCGCTTGCGCGGGCCTGGTGGCCGCCGCCGCAATCGGCGCCGGCGCTTACGTCGTGCATCGGCCGGACGGTACAACGGACCATCCACCGGTGGCCCAATCGACGACCACCACATCAGCCGTTCCGGTGACGGCGGCGAAGGTCCTGCAGCACGACGTGCCGATCGTGCTCGAGGGCCTCGGCACAGTGACGCCGATCAACACCGCGACCATCCGCACCCAGGTGCAGGGTACGCTCGACAGCGTCGATTTCGTCGAGGGTAAGCAGGTGAAGCGCGGCGATGTGCTCGCCAAGATCGACCCGCGGGTCTACGAGGCCCAGGTCGACCAGGCCGAGGCCGCGCTGGCGCGCGACGAGGCGAGCCTGAAGAACGCCAGGACCAATCTGGCGCGAACACAGCCGCTCGCCAATCGCGGCTTTGCGACCCAGCAATTGCTCGACACTCAGGATTCGCAGGTCACGCAGGGCGAAGGCACCGTCGCGCTCGACAAGGCAGCGCTGGAAGCCGCGCAGACCCAGCTGAGCTTCGCCACGATCACCGCGCCGTTCGACGGCGTCACCGGCATCCGCCGCATCGATCCCGGCAACATCGTGCACCCGACCGACACCAACGGGCTCGTGGTCCTCACCCAGCTGCAGCCGATCGCGGTGATCTTCACGCTGCCGTCCGGCGAGATCCCAGGCGTGCGGCAGGCGCTGGCGTCCGGAGACGCCTCGGTCGACGTCTACGATGCACAGAACAAGCGCAAGCTCGACCACGGCGGCCTGATGCTGATCAACAACCAGGTCGACAGCACGAGCGGCACGGTGCAGCTCAAGGCGTCGTTTCCCAATGCCGGCAACACGCTGTGGCCCGGCACGTTCGTCAACGTCCATCTGACGATCGCGATTCGTCACGACGCGCTCACCGTGCCGCTGACGGCGGTGCGCCAGGGGCCGGACGGCGGCTTCGCCTATGTGGTCGGCGCGAACAACGTCGTCAGCGTCCGCAATGTCACGACCAGCCAATCGCGCGACGGGCAGGTCCTGATCGAGCAGGGCCTCGCCGCAAACGAGACCGTCGTCACCGCGGGTCAGTACCGGCTCAATCCGGGAACGACGGTCGAGATCGTGCCCGATGACAAGAAAGACCAGGTCCAGGACGCCACCACCGCAAGCGCAGGCATGCTGCCATGAACATCTCCGCAGGTTTTATCCGCAAGCCCGTCGCCACCGCCTTTCTGGCCATCGCCATCGTGCTGGTCGGCATGATCGCCTTCGTGCGGCTGCCGGTCTCGGCGCTGCCGACGGTGGACACCCCAACCATCCAGGTCACCGCGCAATTGCCCGGCGCCGATCCGCAGACCATGGCTTCCTCGGTCGCAACACCGCTGGAGCGGCAATTCGGCCAGATCGCAGGCCTCACCGGCATAAGCTCGAGCAGCGGACTGGGCAACACCCAGATCACGCTGCAATTCGCACTGAACCGCAGCGTCGATGCAGCCGCGCAGGACGTGCAGACCGCGATCGATGCGGCATCGGGACAATTGCCCAAGACGATGCCGTCGCCGCCGACCTTCCACAAGGTCAATCCGGCCGACGTGCCGGTGCTGCTGATCGCGCTGATGTCGGACACCGAGCCGCTGACCAAGGTCGACGATTATGCCGACAGCATCCTGGCGCAGAAATTGTCGCAGGTGCCGGGCGTTTCGCTCGTCACCATCGGCGGCATGCAAAAGCCCTCGATCCGGGTGCAGGTCAATCCGGCCAAGCTCGCCGCCGCGGGGCTCGATCTCGAGCAATTGCGCACCACGCTCGGCAACATCACCGTGAACCAGCCCAAGGGCGTGCTTTACGGCAGCCAGCAGGCCTATACGCTCGCCACCAACGACCAGGTGCTGGCCGCGAGCAAGTATGACGATCTGATCATCGCCTATCGCAACGGCGCGCCGGTCCGCCTGCGTGATATCGGGCATGCCGTAGTGGCGGCCGAGGACATCACGCTGCATGGCTGGTACAACGACAAGCCCGCCATCATCCTCGCGATCCAGCGCCAGCCCGGCGCGAACGTGATCAGCACGGTGGACGGCATCAAGAAGCTGCTGCCGCAGCTGGTGGCGAGCCTGCCGTCCGACATCAAGGTCCAGATCGCCTCCGACCGCACCCAGACCATCCGCGCCAGCGTCGCCGACGTTCAGCTCACTTTGGTGCTGACCATTGCGCTGGTGGTCGGCGTGATCTTCCTGTTCCTGCGCAATCTATGGGCAACCATCATCCCCGCGGTCTCGGTCCCGATGTCGCTGATCGGCACCTTCGGCGTGATGTATCTGCTCAACTACAGCCTCGACAATCTGTCGCTGATGGGCCTGTCGATCGCGGTCGGCTTCGTCGTCGACGATGCCATCGTGATGATCGAGAACATCTCGCGGCATATCGAGGCAGGTCTCTCCCCGATGCAGGCCGCGCTGAAGGGCGCCGGCGAGATCGGTTTCACCATCGTCTCGATCTCGGTCTCGCTGATCGCGGTGTTCATTCCGCTGCTGCTGATGGGCGGGGTGATCGGCCGCATGTTCCAGGAATTCGCCGTCACGGTGTGCGTCGCCATCGTGGTGTCGGTGATCGTCTCTGTAACCCTGACGCCGATGATGTGCGCCTATCTGCTGTCGCCGCACCAGGGCGCCAATGCCGGAGTGGTGTCGCGCGCGCTGGAACGCGGCTTCGTTGCGATCCAGGCCGCCTACGAGGCCGTGCTCGCCAAAGCACTGCACTTCAAGGCCACGACCATGTCGATCATGCTGGCAAGTGTCGTGGTGACCGGCCTGCTGTTCGTGGCCATCCCCAAGGGCTTCTTCCCGCAGCAGGACACCGGCATGATCACCGGCATCACGGAGGCCTCGGCGGACATCTCGCCGGCGCAGATGGCGACGCTGCAACGCAGTGTCATCGATATCATCGCGAAGAATCCCTCGGTTGCCAATGCGACCGGGTATATCGGACCGGGCGGCCCGACCGTGACCGAGAACAACGGCCGCCTGTTCGTGCTGTTGAAGCCGCGCAACGAGCGCAATGCATCCGCCGACCAGGTGATCCGGCAGCTCGACGCCGAGTTGCAGAAGATCAAGGGGATGTCGGTGTTCATGCAGGCGACGCAGGACATCAATCTCGCCAGCCGGCTGTCCAAGACGCAGTATCAGTTCACGCTCACCGACGTGAACCAGGACGAGCTCAATCTGTGGGCCGGCAAGCTGTATCAGAAGCTGAAGACGCTGCCGGAACTGGCCGACGTCGCCACCGACCAGGCGAACGCTGCGCGTCAACTCAAGCTGCAGATCGACCGCGATGCGGCCTCCCGCCTCGGCATCGATCCGGCCGCGGTGGACAACACGCTCTATGATTCATTCGGCCAGCGTCACGTCGCCCAGCTGTTCACGACACTCAACACCTATTACGTGATCCTGGAGGTCGATCCGTCGTTCCAGCTCGGCCCCTATGCGCTGAATCGAATCTACGTCCGCTCGTCCGCAGGCACGATGGTGCCCCTGAGCCAGATCGCGAGCATCGATTACGGCACCGCACCGCTCTCCTTGAACCACCAGAGCCAGTTTCCGTCGGTGACGCTGAGCTTCAACCTGGCGCCGGGCACGGCAGTGGGGACCGCGGTCGCGGCAGTCCAGAAGGCGACCGCCGACCTGCACGTGCCATCGACCGTGGTCACCAGCTTCCGGGGCAACGCGCAGGCGTTCCAGGCCGCGCTCGCGTCGACGCCGATCCTGATCTTCGCCGCGGTGGTCGCGGTCTATCTGATCCTCGGCATGCTCTATGAAAGCACGATCCATCCGATCACAATCCTCTCGACCCTGCCGTCCGCCGGTCTCGGTGCACTGCTTGCGCTATGGGCGTTCGGCTTCGGGCTCGACGTGATCGGGCTGGTCGGCATCATCCTGCTGATCGGCATCGTGCAGAAGAACGGCATCATGCTGATCGATTTCGCGCTGGAGGCAGAACGACACCAGCATCTCCCTGCCGAGCAATCGGTCTACATGGCCTGCAAGGCGCGCTTCCGCCCGATCCTGATGACGACGATGTGCGCGATGCTCGGCGGCGTCCCGCTGATGATCGGCACCGGCACCGGATCGGAGCTGCGTCAGCCGCTCGGCTTTGCCATCGTCGGCGGGCTGATCGTCTCGCAGCTGATGACGCTGTTCACGACGCCGGTCGTGTACATCTATCTCGACGGCTTGACCCGCTGGTTCGCCAAGCTGCGCCCTAATGCGCGGAAGACCGCACCACACAAACCCGAGGCGGCGTTATGAACTCTGCTCCGTGAGCTCGCCTCAGCCTGCCCTGCGCCGCTGGCCGCGCCACCACAGGCCGAAGGCGATCGTGACCGCGGCGGCCAGCGAGAACCAGGTGATGGCGTACTGCATGTGGTCGTCCTTGAGCCGCACCTTGAGCGGTCCGGGCTTCGGCGTTCCGCTGTCGGGCACCGGCGCCTCGAGGTCGATATAGAACGGCGCGACCTGTCCCCAGCCGAGCACCTGCGCCATCGCGCGATGATCGCGCACGAACCACAGCCGCTTCGCCGGATCTTCCTTCGGCGTCAGCCGGCCCGGCGGCTCGGGAAAGCGGATGTAGCCGGTCAGCTCGACCGGCGCGCCGGTGACGAGGCGGCCGGTGACGCGATCCTCGAAGGCACGGTCCTGCATCGTGTTCTGCACAAAGCCGGTGTTGATCACGACGGTCTCGCCGCTGGCGAGCTTGGCCGGCAGGAACGCCCAGGTGCCGGGCCCTGCGACATCGTCGCGCACCGCGGAGCCGGAGCTGAAGACCATCGCATCCGGCTGTTTCGCGTAGGTCGCGGTCAGGGTGACGCGGCGGAATTCATCTTTGGCCGAGGTCACCGTGGGCCACGCCGATGGCGGCGGCAGCGCCTCGGTCGGGGCGGCCAGCCGCTCGTCGAGTGCGGCGATCAACGCATGCTTTTCGACCCTGCGCTGCAATTGCCAGACGCCGAGGGCGATGAACACCGCGATCAGGATCAGCGTGAAAACGCCGAAGCCGGCCGCGCTCGGCCGCTGAGAGCCTTTTGATGCGCTTCCTTCGCGCGAACCGGTGCCCACTTCGCTGGAAAACGTTTTGTTCGTCGTATCGTTCATTGCGGGTCGCGCTCGATCAATTGGCCTTCGGCGGCCTTGTGGTGGAATTGCAGCGCGATCAGAAGCGCCTTCATTGAACGCAGCGGCAGGATCGTGGTGACCACGATCAACGGCAGCCACAGCGCCGCGTGAACCCAGAACGGCGGTTGGTACTTCACTTCGACGATCAGCGCCGCGGCGACCACGATGGCGCCGGCCAGCATGATGACGAAGATCGCCGGTCCGTCGCCGGCATCGATGAAGGCGAAGTCGAGGCCGCAGGCCTGGCAGCGCGGCGCCAGTGTCAGGAAGCCGGAATAGAGCTTGCCCTTGCCGCAGCGCGGGCAGCGGCAAGCGATGCCGCGCAGCGCGCTTTCGGTCACAGTGGGCGGAGTATCCGTCATCGGTTCTCTTCAAAAGCAAAGGGGGCGGCCATCAGGCCGCCCCCTCTTAGCACGTCAGTGACGTTAGTGTGCGCCGTGCGCCATCGACTCGGCGCCGTGGCCCCAGACGTAGATGCAGATGAACAGGAACAGCCAGACCACGTCGACGAAGTGCCAGTACCAGGCGGCGAACTCGAAGCCGAGATGCTGCTTCGGCGTGAAGTGGCCGGCATAGGCGCGGATCAGGCAGACCAGCAGGAAGATGGTCCCGACCAGCACGTGGAAGCCGTGGAACCCGGTCGCCATGAAGAAGGTCGAGCCGTAGACGTTGCCGCCGAACGAGAACGTCGCATGGGCGTACTCATAGGCCTGCACACAGGTGAAAAGGGCGCCGAGGATCACGGTGAGGATCAGGCCCTGCTTGAGGCCCTGGCGGTCGTTCTCCAGCAGCGCATGGTGCGCCCAGGTGACGGTCGTGCCCGAGGTCAGGAGCAGCAGCGTGTTGAGCAGCGGCAGATGCCAGGGATCGAAGGTCTCGATGCCATGCGGCGGCCAGGTGCCGGGGACCGAGCAGGCGCCCATCGCCGTGCCGGCACCACAGCCGAACACCGCATCGCGGGTGGCGTGCACCGCATCGGCAGGAAACAGCGCCGAATTGAAGAACGCCCAGAACCAGGCGACGAAGAACATCACTTCGGAGGCGATGAACAGGATCATGCCGTAGCGGTGGCTGATCTGCACCACGCGGGTGTGGTCGCCCTTGTACTGGGCTTCCTTGATCACGTCGCCCCACCAGCTCGCCATGGTGTATAGCACGCCGATGGTGCCGACGCCGAACACGATCGGCGCGGCGGAGAACATGTGGTGCATCCAGCCGATCGCACCGAGCGCCATGATGAAGGCCGAGACCGAGCCGACCACCGGCCACGGGCTCGGGTCGACGAGATGATAGTCGTGATGCTTGACTTGCGCCTCAGCCATTGCCGTCTCTCCATTCGCGTGCCGCAAGGCACGTCTTAATCTCGAATTCCAGAACTAGCCGCCCTTGCGCTGCTCCGCCTCGCCCGCAGCCACGGGCTTCGGCGCGGCATCGCGCACGGGGAAGAAGGTGTAGGACAAAGTAATAGTCTTCAGCGTGTCGTTCTCGCTGTCCCTGGCCAGCGCCGGATCGACGTAGAACACCACGGCCATCTCGCGCTTCTCGCCCGGCGCCATGGTCTGTTCGGTGAAGCAGAAGCAGTTGATCTTCTGGAAATAGGCGCCGACCGTGAGCGGCGCGACGTTGTAGGCGGCTTGTCCGGTCGTGGTGCGCGCCGACTGGTTGGTCACCGTGTAATAGACCGTGACCACCTGGCCGATCTTGACGTCGATCGTGGTCTGCTCGGCCTCGAACTTCCAGGGCAGGCCCGGCGCGACGTTGGAATCGAAGCTGACAGCGATGGTCCGCGCGAGCGGCGCATCCGAAGGCACCGAGGTCGCGACCTGGGTGGTGCCGTTGAAGCCGGTGGTGCGGCAGAACCAGTTGTAGAACGGCACGGCCGCGTAGGACGCGCCGACCATCAACACCACGACGAAGCCGCAGATCGAGGCGACAATGGCGTCGCGCGTCAGCACGCGGCGCGTGACTTTCGCGCCCTTGGCTTGCGGAGCCTGCGGTGCACCCTGGTTGGCCATCTCACTCACAGCGGCCGCACCAGCACGGCCGGCCCCTTGACGAGAGTGACGGCGAAGAACAGCACGACCATGACGCCGAGCGCGAGCGCAATGGCGATCGAGCGCTGGCGGCGGCTCTTGAGCTGCGCCTCGGTGAGGACGATTCCTTCTGGTTCGCGTTTCTCGTCCATTGCTATCCCATGCGCCCCCATCTTGCCCCCCGGCGTTCCTATCCGATGAAGACAGGCAGGATCGCGCGGACCACGACCTCGGCAAGGAGGACGGCAAACAGCGCGAACAGATAGAGGATCGAGAAGGCGAACAGCCGGCGCGTAGCGCGGTTGGCGGCTGTGCCTTCACGGCGGCGATAGACCTCGATGGCGAGCCACAGCATGCCGGCGCCGAGAACCAGCGAAGTGATGCCGTAGATCGCGTCGAAATAGCCGAGCGGCCACGGCGCCAGCGCGATCGCGACCAGCACGATGGTGTAGAGCAGGATCTGCAGCCGGGTCGCGTCAGGACCGGCAACCACCGGCAGCATCGGAATGCCGGCGCGCGCATAGTCGTCGCTGCGGAACAGCGCCAGCGCCCAGAAGTGCGGCGGGGTCCAGAAGAAGATGATCAGGAACAGCAGGATCGGCTCGACCGAAAGCGAGCCGGTCGCGGCCGCCCACGCCACCACCGGCGGCAGCGCGCCGGCAGCGCCGCCGATCACGATGTTCTGCGCGGTCCAGCGCTTCAGCAACATCGTGTAGATCACGGCATAGAAGAAGATGGTGAAGGCAAGCAGCCCGCCAGCCACCCAATTGACCAGGATGCCGAGCGTCATCACCGAGAAGAAGGCCAGCGTCAGACCGAAGGCGGCCGCCTCGGCCGGGGTGATCTTGCCGCGCGGGATCGGCCGGTTGGCGGTGCGCGACATCAGGGCGTCGACGTCGCTCTCATAGGCCATGTTGAGCGCGCCGGAGGCGCCGGCGCCGACCGCGATGCAGAGGATCGAGGTGAACGCCAGCACCGGATGGACATGCACCGGCGCGATCATCAGCCCGACCAGCGCGGTGAAGATCACCAGCGACATCACGCGCGGCTTCAACAGCGCGATGTAGTCGCCCACTTCGGCCTCGGAAATCCGGGGCAGCTCGATGGCGTTGTGATCGACAACCGACAAGATCAGGTCTCACTCTCTCAAAAGGCGCGGCGCACCCAGGGTGCGCCGCGTTGTCTTGGACTTACTGCACGCGGGGCAGCACTTCGAACTGGTGGAACGGCGGCGGCGAGGTCAGCGTCCACTCCAGCGTGGTCGCACCCGCACCCCACGGATTGTTCGCAGCCTGCTCCTTGCGGACGAAGGCATCGATCACGCCGTAGATGAAGATCAAGACGCCGACGCCGGAAATGTAGGAGCCCCACGAGGAGATCAGGTTCCAGCCGGCGAACGCATCCGGATAGTCGACGTAGCGGCGCGGCATGCCCGACAGGCCGAGGAAGTGCTGCGGGAAGAACACCAGGTTGACGCCGATGAAGGTGAACCAGAAGTGCGCCTTGGCGATCCGCTCCGAGTACATGTAGCCGAACATCTTCGGGAACCAGTAGTACCAGCCGGCGAAGATGCCGAACACGGCGCCGAGCGACAGCACGTAGTGGAAGTGCGCCACCACGTAGTAGGTGTCCTGCAGCACGCGGTCGACGCCGGCATTGGCCAGCACCACGCCGGTGACGCCGCCGACGGTGAACAGGAAGATGAACCCGATCGCCCAGATCATCGGCGCCTTGAACTCGATCGAGCCGCCCCACATCGTAGCGATCCAGGAGAATATCTTCACGCCGGTCGGCACCGCGATCACCATGGTGGCGGCGACGAAATAGGCCTGCGTCGCCGACGACATGCCGACGGTGTACATGTGGTGCGCCCACACTACGAAGCCGATGCCGCCGATCGCGACCATGGCGTAGGCCATGCCGAGATAGCCGAACACGGGCTTGCGCGAGAAGGTGGAGACGATCTGGCTGACCATGCCGAAGGCAGGCAGGATCAGGATGTACACTTCGGGGTGGCCGAAGAACCAGAACAGATGCTGGAACAGCACGGGATCGCCGCCGCCGTCAGCCGCAAAGAAGGCGGTGCCGAAATTGCGGTCGGTCAGCAGCATGGTGATCGCACCGGCGAGCACCGGCAGCGACAACAGCAGCAGGAACACGGTCACCAGGATCGACCACACGAACAGCGGCATCTTGTGCAGGGTCATGCCCGGCGCGCGCATGTTGAAGATCGTGGTGATGAAATTGATGGCGCCGAGGATCGACGACGCACCGGCGAGATGCAGCGACAGGATCGCGAAATCGACTGCCGGTCCCGGATGGCCCGAGGTCGACAGCGGCGCGTACATGGTCCAGCCCGCGCCGACGCCGTTGGCGCCCGGCTCACCCTCGACGAAGGTGGACAGCAGCAGCAGCGCGAACGAGGCCGGCAGCAGCCAGAACGAGATGTTGTTCATGCGCGGGAACGCCATGTCCGGCGCGCCGATCATCAGCGGCACCATCCAGTTGCCGAACCCGCCGATCATCGCCGGCATGACCATGAAGAAGATCATGATCAGACCGTGCGAGGTCACGAACACGTTATAAGTGTGGGTTTCGTGGAATATCTGGACGCCCGGGTACATCAACTCGGCACGGATCGCGATCGACATCGCAGCGCCGATGATGCCCGCGATCACCGCAAAGATCAGGTACATCGTACCGATATCCTTGTGGTTCGTGGAGTAGAGATAGCGCCGCCATCCGGTCGGATGGTGGGCGTGATCATCATGGGCGTGATCGTCGTGTGTCGCTGCGCCTGTCGCCATGTTCAAAATCCTGCCTTGCAGTCCCTCTCGGACCTTGCGGTCCCGTCGCCCTTAATTCCGTCCGCGCCGTCAGCCGTCAGGCTTACTGCGCCGCCTGACCAGCCGAGGCGTAGGAATTCGCCGGGTTGGTCGCAAACTTCTTCTTGGCCCCTTCAACCCAGGTCGCGAATTCCTGGTCGCTAACGACCCGCACCGCGATCGGCATGAAGGCATGGTCCTTGCCGCACAGTTCCGAGCACTGGCCGTAGAACACGCCGGTCTTGGTGGCCTTGAACCAGCTCTCGTTGAGGCGGCCGGGGACCGAGTCGATCTTCACGCCGAAAGCCGGCACCGCGAAGGAGTGGATCACGTCGGCGCCGGTGGTCTGGATCCGCACCACCTTGTTGACCGGGACCACCATCTCGTTGTCGACGCCGAGCAGCCGGGGCTGCTTGTCCTTGTCGAGCAGCGAGTCGAACTCGAACTTGCCGTTATCCGGGTAGGCGTAGGACCAATACCACTGCTTGCCGGTGACCTTCACGGTGAGGTCCGGCTTCGGCACGTCGAGCTCCAGGAACAGGAGGCGGAACGACGGCACCGCAATGCCGACCAGGATCAGGACCGGGATCAGCGTCCAGGCCACTTCGATCAGGGTGTTGTGGGTGGTCTTGGAGGGGACCGGGTTAGCCTTGGCGTTGAACTTCACCACCACGATGACGAGCAGCGCCAGCACGAACAGGGTGATGACGGTGATCAGCACCAGCAGGAAATTGTGAAACCAGATGATGTTTTCCATCACCGGGGTCGCGGCTTCCTGCAGCGTGTGTTCCCACGGCGCCGGCTGCCCCATTTCGGCGAAGGCCGATCCCGCGGCGACTGACGCCACACCCGCCACCGCCAACCCCAGCAACTGCCTGCCCAACCGGCCAATCGACATCTTCATGCCGTTCGCGCTCCCTTGCATTATTCCCCAACGCACCCCCGGCACGTGACCGGAGATACAGCACGATCCGCCCTGACAAATGGCCTTCCGGACATACCCATCTCTGAGTCCAGGTGGGTACGGGAGCCAGATCGCTAGAACGCGTCGAAATCCAGCCTCTCAAACCATAATTCGCAGGCGCTCGCAATGCAGTAGTACGGCCGAAAGCCATGCGCGTGCGATGAAGCTGCCGCTTGCGATTTTTCCCGCAAAATCAAGCGAAAGTCGCCGAAACAACCCCGCGCACTGTTGACAGGGGGATTACCGGATGTAGGCACAGACGGGCTGGTCCGCAGGAACCTGATTCGCTGCGGGCTGCCCCAATCCGGCGCGGGAATGGCTTCAAGATCGCCTTCAAGGCGCCCTATTGCGGTATCAGTCGACTGATGCGTGCTACCCGGCGGCCTCGACGGCCGGACCGACCGGACAATCAAAGGATCGACCCCGGATGGGCGCTTCGAAAATTCAGGCAGGACGAAAGGCCGGCTGGCTCGGCAGCCTGCTGATTCTGGCCTTTTCTCTCTGCTTGGCCCAGCCGGCGAACGCGCAAGGCGCGGTGCGCTCGGTCCATGGCGACTGGCAGATCCGCTGCGACACCCCGCCGGGCGCCCAGGCCGAGCAATGCGCGCTGATCCAGAGCGTGGTAGCCGAAGACCGCTCCAATGCCGGCCTGACCGTCATCGTGCTGAAGACCGCCGACCAGAAGAGCCGCCTGATGCGCGTGGTCGCCCCGCTCGGCGTGCTGCTGCCCTCCGGCCTCGGCCTGAAGCTCGACAACCAGGACGTCGGCCGTGCCGGTTTTGTCCGCTGCCTGCCCAACGGCTGCGTCGCCGAGGTCGTGATGGACGACAAGCTGCTCGGCCAGCTCAAGAACGCCAAGACCGCGACGTTCATCATCTTCGAGACCCCGGAAGAGGGCATCGGGTTCCCGCTGAGTCTGAATGGGCTCGCGGAGGGCTATGACAAATTGCCCTAGGCCGGCTGCAACGCGCCACTACTGCGTAGCACCACCCGCATAGTAATCGAACAACCTACTCGCCTCGGCGGACAGCCAGTCGGCTTCACCCGTCATGTAGCCCTCGACCTGTCCGGTGATCCCGATCAGGAACGAGATCGGCATGCCGTAGAGCGCGAACGGCGTGTCGACCTCGGCGGCGTCGACGCGCGAGACGAGACCGCCGGGATCGAAGCCGATCGCAAGACGGCGCAGCTTGAACTGCTTGACGTAGGGCGCGACCTGCGCGCGGTTGCGATCGGTGCTGATGGCAACGACCACAAGATCGCTACGGCCGCTGGCGGCGAGGCGATCCAGCATCGGCAGCTCGGTCCGGCACGCCGCGCACCATGTGGCCCAGAAATTCACCAGCACCAGTTTGCCCTTGAACGCGGTGAGATCGAGCGTGCCGCCGGCGAGCGCCGGGATTGCGACCGGTGGCACCGGGCGTGCGCCTTGAACTAGCGTGAACTGATGGCGGATGGTGCCGAATGGCGGCGGTCCCGACGCTGCGCGCGCCGCTGTCGCCGGCATCGCGAGCGCGGCGCCGGCGCCGATCATGCCGGCGACGACGGCGCGGCGGGTGGGCACGCGAATAGAAGTCATGTCGGGCTCTCCTCTTGCACTATCCGCATCGTTCACGACCGGATGTAGGACCAGCCGGCTTCCTGCAATTCGATGATGCGTCCAGGCCCGTTCGGCACCAGGTCGACATTGTCGAGCAGGACCAGCGGATGTCCCTCGGCGCGCTCCATGCCGAGCTTGGTGGCCTCGCAGACCACGAAGCGGATGTCCGGCGTGAGCCCCCGCACCACCCGCAACAAATCCTTCACCGGCGAGGTATCGGTGCGCAGCATGTGGACGCCGGCATTGTAGGCGACGACCTCGATCTCGAACGGCTCGTTGCGCTCCCGATAATATTTCGGGAGGTTGAGCGCGGTCGAGATCAGCGCCCGCATCGTGGTCGGATCGTCGCTGTTGATCGGCAGCACCACATGATGCACGCGCGGCTCCGCCTTCTTCGCCTCCGGTTTGGAGACCGCCGCGACCGAACCAGTGAGCAGCAATGTCACGGCGAACGGCACCGCGAAGGCCAGCACAAGCCCCGCGGCCAGCGTCAGGATGCGGCGAGAGACGCGCATCGCGGCCAGCTCACGGCAAGCTCGCGAGCAAGCCGAACTGGCTGCGCTTGGCGTAGGCGACGATCGCGCTCAAGGTCAGCAGCACGAGGGCTGGCACCGGCGAGCCGCCGATCAGGAACAGATGCGTGATGGTGGCGCCGATCATGATGCAGCTCAGCAGCAGGCCGCCGAAGGCCGCGACCGGGGGCACCAGGATCAGGACCGCGCCGAGCAGCTCGAGCGATCCGGTGAAATAGCGGAACCACTGGCCGAGCCCGATATGCTCGAATTCCGCGACCAGCATCGGCACGCCATAGAGCTTGGCGGCACCGGCGGCGGCAAAGGCCAGAGCGAGCAGTCCCCTGACGACCCAGAGGGTGACGGATTTCCAGCGCGACGGCGCGGCGGCAATGGCAACTGACATCGATGACTCCCCAATTGTCCAAATCGACCGGACCCGCGGCCACCCGCCCATTCGGAGACCGGACCGCGGCTTTCGATGCACTAAATTCGGGAGTAAGATGAAAAGAACAAGTAGGATGCTTTTTGTGAGGTAGTATGAAAAAACTGACTATTGAGCCAGCCGAGCCTCCGGCGGCGTCCGAGCCGTGCAACGGCGACCTGTCGGCGCAATTTCACCGGGCGCTGTCGGTGCTGGCCGGAAAATGGAAGGGCGACATCCTCTGGCAACTGGTCGAGCGCAAGCGCCGGTTCGGCGAATTGCGGCAGGCCATCCCCGGCGTGACCCAGCACATGCTGACAACCCAGCTGCGCGATCTCGAGGCCAACGGCCTAGTCAAGCGCACGGTCTATCCCGAAGTGCCGCCGCGGGTTGAGTACGAGATGACGCCGTCGGCCAAGGCGCTCAAACCGGTGTTCGACGAGCTGTACCGGTGGGCGCAGGAGCATGGTTTTCCGACCTCGGCGCAGGGCGCCGCACAACCGAAGTCTGAGCCGTCGGGCGATGGCGGCGTGCCGGAAACCCCGCCGCGGAAGGCGGATCGGCGCGCGGGGTGATGACGACAAGGTGAGGATCCCGGGGGACGGCCGTGATTGGCCGCATGGCCGCAGGCACTCCCGGTTTGCCACCCCAAACACTATCTTGAGCAATCGCCGTCCAGGCCTGAACCGGGACCGGCACAGGTTTCCGGGTTGTAAGGTGAGTTTTCCGCTCGTCTCTGCTTCAATCGCCCGAAATTCCTGATGCGGGTTCCGCACTGGCAATCAGTTGCGCTTCAGGCAAGGATGACAAGGAATCGTCAGGAATCGCATTGCGTCGGAGTGACCATGACCAATCCCGCCACCACCTCCCTGCTCGACCGCGCCAATCTCGACCGCGATGCCGTTCGCCGCGAGGTATCCCGCGGACTTGAAGGCGCCGACGACGGCGAGCTGTTCCTGGAGTTCGGGCAGACCGAGGCGCTGGTGTTCGACAATGGAAGGCTGAAGCAGGCGACCTATGACACCTCGCAGGGCTTCGGCCTGCGTGCCGTCAAGGACGACGCCGTCGGCTATGCGCATTCCTCCGACGTCTCGATCCCGGCGCTGATCCGCGCGGCGGATGCGGTGGCGGCGGTGCGCGGCGGCTACGCCGGGACGTTCGCCGCGGCGCCGGCCCACACCAATGTCAGGCTCTATGGCGACGAGAACCCGCTGGACGGTCCGGCATTCGAGGCAAAAGTAAAACTGCTTGGCGAGATCGACGCCTATGTCAGGGACAAGGACCCGCGGGTGCGGCAGGTCTCGGCCAGCCTCACCGCGACCTGGCAGGTGGTGGAAATTCTGCGGCCCGATGGCGAAAGCTATCGCGACATCCGCCCGCTGGTGCGCGTCAACATCTCCGTGGTCGCCGGCCAGGGCGACCGGCAGGAGAGCGGCAGCAAGGGCTATGGCGGCCGCGAGGGCTATGCCCGCTTCATCGAGACCAAGGCCTGGCGCGATGCCGCCGACGGCGCGCTGCGCGAGGCGCTGGTGAATCTCGAATCGGTGCCGGCGCCCGCCGGCGAGATGGATGTCGTGCTCGGCGCAGGCTGGCCCGGCGTGATGCTGCATGAAGCCGTCGGCCACGGGCTCGAGGGCGATTTCAACCGCAAGCAGACCTCCGCCTTCGCCGGCCTGATGGGCCAGCAGGTCGCGGCCAAGGGCGTCACCGTGGTCGACGACGGCACCATGGCGTCGCGCCGCGGCTCGCTGTCGATCGACGACGAAGGCACCCCGACCAACCGCACCGTGTTGATCGAGGACGGCGTTTTGGTTGGCTACATGCAGGACCGCCAGAATGCCCGCCTGATGGGCATGAAGCCGACTGGTAACGGCCGCCGGCAGAGCTATGCCCATGTGCCGATGCCGCGCATGACCAACACCTACATGCTGTCGGGCGAGCGCGACCCGGCCGAGATTCTCGCATCGGTGAAGAACGGCATGTATGCCGCCAATTTCGGCGGCGGCCAGGTCGACATCACCTCGGGCAAGTACGTGTTCCAGTGCACCGAGGCCTACAAGATCGAAAACGGCAAGCTCGGCGCGCCGCTGAAGGGCGCCATGCTGATCGGCAATGGACCGACCGATCTCCACAGGATCACCATGATCGGCAACGATCTTGCGCTCGATACGGGAATCGGCACCTGCGGCAAGAACGGCCAGGGTGTGCCGGTCGGCGTCGGCCAGCCGACGCTGCGGATGGAACGGATTACGGTCGGAGGAACGGGCTAGTGAGCAGCGGAAACGAAGTCGTGGCGGCCAAGCCGACCAGTTGGCGCGGGCAGGCCGTGCAACTGGCGGCGATCGTGGCCGTCGTGTTCCTCGCCAAGGGCGCGATCGCCGAGCCGTTCTACGTGCCGTCGGGCTCGATGGAACCGACGCTGCTGATCGGCGACGCGCTGGTCGCCTCGAAATTCCCCTATGGCTACGGCGCGGCGTCGCTGCCGATCCAGATCACGCTGCCGGAGACCGGCCGGGTGTTCGGCGAGACGCCGAAGCGCGGCGACGTCGTCGTGTTCCGCTGGCCGGGCGACCGCTCGCAGGCCTGGGTCAAGCGCGTGGTCGGGCTGCCCGGCGATCGCATCCAGATGCGGCAAGGCCAGCTCTTCATCAACGATCATCCGGCGGCACTGAAGCCCGACGGCACCGGCTTTGCCGAAGACGATCGCGGCGGCGGCGAGGATGCCTACCGCTATATCGAGACGCTGCCGAACGGCGTCAGCCACGCGATCTTCAAGATCCGCGACAACGGAAGGCTCGACAACACGGCCGAGGTGACGGTGCCGCCGGGCAATCTGTTCGTGCTCGGCGACAACAGGGACAATTCCGCCGACAGCCGCGTGCCGGTGCGCGACGGCGGCGTCGGCCTGTTGCCGATCGACAATCTGATCGGCCGCGCCGATGCGGTGGTCGGCTCCTGGGACATGGGCATCCGCAGCCAGCCGGTCTGGACCTGGCTCTCCGGCTTCCGCCTCGCGCGATTCTTCACCTCGGTGCAGTGAGTTCGCCAACGTGACCTTCGACGACGTCAGGACCCTTGTGCTGGCGTGGCCGGAGGTCGAGGACGGCTCTTCCTACGGCACGGCGGGCGCTGAAGGTGCGCAAGAAGATGCTGGTGCGGCTCAAGGAAGACGGCGACAGCCTGGTGATGCCCGGCGTGCCGCCGGATGAGCGCGACATGCTGGTCGAGAGCCAGCCGAAGGTGTTCTACTTCACCGATCACTACCGCGACTATCCGACCGTGCTGATCCGCCTGTCGAAGGCCAAGCGCACGACCGTCGAGCCGCTGCTGCGCCGGCACTGGCGCACGCTGGCATCGAAGAAAGCGGTCAGGGATTACGACGGGACGATGGGATAATTCTCATCCGTCATTGCGAGCGCAGCGAAGCAATCCATGTCACGCATAACGGATCGATGGATTGCTTCGTCGCGGAGCCTGTCATCGGGCGCGCGTTCGCGCGACCCGTTGGCTCCTCGCAATGACGGAGAAAAGCATGACCCGGGACCAATTCCTCACAGCCGCACTTCGCAACCCGGCCAATCAAGCAATAACGGACGAGTTGCACCGCGTTGCCCTGCCCGATGCGTGGCTGGTGTCCGGCTGCCTGGTGCAGACCGTGTGGAATGTGCTGACTGGCCGGCCGATCGATCGCGGCATCAGCGACTACGACATCTTCTATTTCGATCCGGATACCTCATGGGAGGCCGAGGACGCCGTGATCCGCGACCTCAAGGCGCGGCTCGGCAATCTCGGGGTTGCGATCGAGGCGCGAAACCAGGCCCGCGTCCATCTCTGGTACCCCGGCAAGCACGGCCTGCCCTACCCCGCGCTGTCGCGCTCGAGCGACGGCATCGATCGCTTCATCACCGCGACCACGCAGATCGGCATCCGCCGCAGTGCCAATGGCTACGACGTCTATGCGCCGAACGGCTTCGACGATGTCGCCGGCATGATCGTGCGGCCGAACCGGACCACGAATTTTTCCGTCGTGAACTATGCGAACAAGGCGGCGCGGTGGAAGGCGCTGTGGCCCGAGATTACGGTACTGGCGGCGGAGTAACCCGTCGTCCCTGCACCACGCCTGACGTGAACCCGGCCTTGCGATGCTGCGTGCCTGATCTAGGGGCCGATGATCAAGCTCAGGCTCGCCAGGAATATCACGACAACGCCAAGCAAGACGGCCAGCAGGAACCAGTACCGGTCAAACATCGACGTCTCCAAAGCAGTTCTCCCAGTCTGTTGATTGGTCAGCGGACAGCCGCGAGATGCATGTCGCCCAACGTCGTCGGCAGGCTGCGCGTAATCAGGTTGACGATCGCCCGGTGCAGGCCCTCATCGTTGCCGTCGCCCGAGCTGATCGGAAAATTCCCGTCGACCGGTCGACTCGGACCGGCGAGCGAGACATTCCCCGCATTGCCCAGCGGCTGGGCCGCTTTCTTGTCGATGACGTCAAACGTCTTGCCGTCGATCACCCTGATTTCGTAGAGCGCATAGATCTGGCTGTAGGACTCCGTCACCGTCTGGTAGGTGATGAAGCCGACGCCTTCGACCTTTCGATGGCCGCCACCGTAGGCCGCCTGCCCCTTGGTGATGACGATATACGCATCGAGCCCTTGCGGAGACACCTCGGTCCGGACCAGCTGCTTGAACGGATCGCCGCGAACAAGGTTGGCGGGCGTGAACACGGAATCCTTGATGGTGGCAAAGGCGGAACGGCTGTAGGTGACCGGCTGCACCTGAAAGCGGCCGCCCAGCGCCGCCGTCGCCTGCTGGACGATCAGATCATCAAGCCCCCACGGCTCGATAGGGAAGCTCTTGCTGCCATTGTCGAGACCCGTGAGCCCTCCCTTGGAGACGGTCACTCGATCGCCGACCGCCGAAATGATGCCGACGGTCTTGACCGCCTGCAACTTGCTTTCGCTGGTCGCAAACGTTGCGCACCCGGCCACATGTGCGGCGACAAGAACGACCGCCACGAAGCTCGCACATCGACCGCTGCGGCGCATGGGCTCTCATTGAACCTTGACGTCGAATGAATAGGAGGCGCCGACGCCGAACGTGGTCTGATTTGCCGAGCCGCGGACCGTCACGATCGGGCTCTTCGCGGCGTCGCCGAGCAGTCGATCATATTCGACATAGGACTGAACTTCCCACTTCGGATTGATCCGATACGACAGCTGCGCGCCGACACCGGCCGAATGCGCTCCGCCTTTGGCGTCAAACACCGGCAGCCCGGTCGCCATCGCATGCACGGTATCGATGCTGAAATAGGGCGAGACCGCCTTCGCGGTCTCCAAGGTGAAGCGCGGTCCGGCGGAAACGGTAAGGCCGCCAAACACCGGCACGATGAAGTCCGCCGAGAAGTCGGAAACGATGCCGTGGTGCCCGCCAAGGCCCTGGCGCGTCTCGTTGCGCACACGAAACCAGTCGACCGGAAAGTATTCGACGAATCCGCCGAGCTCGAAGGCCGCGTTGACGTCGGCAAGACCGCTGAGCTCGGGGTACCTGCTCGCCTTTCGCGACGTCACGAACTTGCCGACGGGGCCGGCCCGAAAATCACCGAAGTCGACGATCGCGATGCTCGCGTTGTCGCGCGGGCTGCGAAACTGGTCGACGGTGCCGAGGCGACGGATCGCGAAAATCGGGACCGGGGTGAACTTGGTGTGGTTTGTACCCTCGAAATCCGGTCTGGACGCCCCGCTCACGCCAATCATCACAGTCCAGTTGCCCGAGACGGACGGCAGGAAAGGGACTGAAAAAGGCGGAGCCGGCAACGTGAACGCGGTTTGCGCGGCAGCCTGACCGGGAAAGGCCGCGACAACGCCGAATGTGGCAGGAACAGCAGCAACGATTGCACGACGCGCGGTCTTCGCCGCGCAAGAACGGAAGAACTCTCGCATGGCGGAATGTTCAAAACCTCTGACCTGGGCCTTGTGGGAAGCGTTGTCGTATGGTCGCGGCTAGGTGGCCTGTGAACATTGCCCGAAGATTGCCGCGCGGCGGGCGCCCGCGAAGCGCGAAAAGATTCGTCGCTTGCCTTGTCAAAGCCGCCTGCCGACAAGTGCTGCGAGCGCTGAACCATCGCTGGCGCGATGCCGACACAATCGCCTGCAAGATCATCGAGCGAACATGCGAGGCAAGGTCCGTGCGCTTTCTCGTGATCGAAGACGAACCGCAAATCGCCGCCTATCTCGACCGGCTGCTCGGGCAGCTCGGCGGCGTTATCGACATCGTCGAGTCCGTTACGGATGCGAGGCATGCGCTCAGCAGTTTCAATTACGATCTGGCGATCGTCGACCGAATGCTGCCCGATGGCGATGCGCTCAGCATCGTCACGACGCTGAGCCGACTGCCGGAGAGGCCGGCCATCATCATGCTGACCGCCAAGGACGCCAAGGAAGACGTGATCGACGGGCTGAACGGCGGCGCCGACGACTATCTGGGCAAGCCCTTCGAGCCGCAGGAGTTCGTCGCGAGAGCGCGGGCCGTGCTGCGGCGGCCCCGCGTCTTCGTGCCGTCACTGCTTTCGTTCGGCAACGTCGAACTGAAGATCGGCACCAACGAGGCGACCGTCGCCGGCCACACGGTCCTGCTCCGGCGCCGCGAGGCCTTGATCCTCGAGGCGCTCTTGATGCGACGCGACCGCGTCATCGCCCGCGAGGCACTGATCGAGGCCATCTACGGATTCGACGACGAGATCGAATCCAACACCCTCGAGTCGCAAGTGTCCCGGCTTCGCAAGAGGCTGTCCGAACTTGGCAGCAATGTCGAGATCCGCAGCATGCGGGGCATCGGCTACATTCTGAGGATGGCAAATATCCGATGACGTCGATCGCACGGACATTGACGCTCTCGCTCGGGACGGCCGCCGCCGTGATCTTCTTCGCCGCGCTCGGCCTCGTCTTCTGGCTGTTCATCGCGCAGGAGCCCGAACGCAGCGCCTGCTTTGCGGCCGCCTACGTTCTTGGACGCGCCACCGACATCAACCCCGGCGACAGGCTCACAGTCCGCCCCACCGCCCGATTGGAAGAGCTGAAATCCCAAAGCCCGGACCTATGGTACGTCGTGGCTTACGGCGATGTGACAAGCGAATTCGGGCGCGAACGCAGGCCGCCGCTGCCGGTTTCACTGCCCTTTGTCGGACCGAGCGGTCTGTCCATGCTCAAGTCGCTCGACCAGAAGAGCTCGTTCTGCATGGTCGTCATGCACAGCGGCCGCGTCCCCGAACTCGTGATGATGATCGGAAACGCCCACGTCCGTCTGGACCAGATCGCGATGTGGTTCATCCTGAAAAATCTGTTCGAGATTTCCCTCTACGCGGCGGGGTACGTATTGATCGTGGCGATCGGCGTGTTCCTCGCCGTGCGCTTCGTTGCGCGCAGCATCGAACGGGTGACGAAGCTTGCGCTCGCGATCGATCCGGCCGCGCCGCAGGGATCGATTTCGCTCGATCGGGTCCCCGCAGAATTGAAACCGCTGGCTACGGCGCTGAACCGCGCGTTCGATGAAATCCACGCCTACATCCGGACGCAGCGCCGGTTCTTGGGCAATGCCGCCCATCAGCTCCGCACCCCTCTGACGTTGCTGCGCGCCAGGGTCGAGGACGTGGCCGATCCCGCCTTGCGGGTGGAGCTGATTCACGATGTCCGCCGGCTGACATCGCTCGTTTCGGCCATGCTGGCCCTAGCGCGGCTGCAAAACGGGACGCTCGAAAAGCGGCCGATCGACCTTGCGACCGTGACGCGCGACGTGCTGGCAGATTTCAGCCCGTCGGCCTTGGACGCCGGGATCGAACTCTCGCTGGAGCACGGCGACGAACCGGCCACCATGGTGCAGGGCGTCGAAGCTGCCATCAGGAGCGCGCTGGCCAACCTGGTCGGCAACGCGCTGATTCACGCCCGGGGCGCCCGATGCATCAGGGCCAGCCTAGGCCGCGGCCGCGTATCGATCAGCGACGACGGCGCCGGGCTCTCTCCGGGCTCGGAGTGCAAGCTGATCGAGCCATTCCAGACCGGCGACACGACCAGGAACAGCGCCGGCCTCGGCCTGTCGATCGTGCAGGAGATCATGGCCTCGCATGGCGGTGAGCTCGTCATTGCGTCGAACCGTGGACAGGGAACGACCGCTTGCCTTCGCTTTCCGGAGGCCGTGTCGGCCATGCCAATTCAGCGCGCGGCCGGGGTAGGCTGAGGGAGCCCGGTCGATGAGGATCGGATGGGCGATCATCGTATCCAGAGGCCGGTCAACCGCCCTTGGCGCTAGCGCACCACGCCTGACGTGAACCCCGCCTTGCGGCGCGGCGGCTTGATCTCCTTCTTCAGGAAGCAATGCGCGTCGCGGCCGGCATAGCCGGGCCGGGCGTAGGTCCAGGCACGGCACTTGTTGTCGGCGGTGCAGGCGGCCTGGCAGGCCTCGTCGCCGTCGCTGCTCTTCAGTTCGAAATTCTTGTAGTCGCCACCGAGGCGGTCGATCGAGGTTTCGATGGCGCCGTTGCGCGGTTCGACCACGCCCGCGCCACGCACCCCGGAGACGCAGCAGACGTCCTGCACCCGCGCCGGCACGCTGTTCTTCAGCCAGCACACCGCGCCATTGTTGGCGTCGGTCGGATAGTTGAAGCTCCAGGCGCGGCAGCGGCGGTCGCGCTCGCAGGTGAGCGCGCAATCGGCGGGATCGCCTGACGAGACCGGCGCGTTCAGGTAGTCGCCGCCGGGACGGTCGAAATTGGTCTGCGCCAATGCCGGGCGTGCGACGAAAGCGGCCGCCAAAACCGCGAACATCACCATCCACGCCCTAAAGAGGCGACCTATCCCCATGACATTGCTTTCAAATTCGCACAGCCCCGCGCACTCCGCGGGGCGTCATTTGAACGCCATGAACCTGTACGGCTGATGAACGGCGGGTGCGACACCGCCGCCGTCCGCGCGCGTTCCGGGCCCGAATTCAGGCCGAGTGGGGATTAGAAGGCATACTCCTGATAGGCCGGTTCCACCGAGCCCTTCCACGGGCCGTTGAACTTCTCCAGCATCTCCTCCGCCGGCGAGCGGCCGGCCTCGATGATGCGCTCGAGCGGTTCGAGGAAGCGGCTCTCGTCGCGTCCGAGATGGTCGATCCGGCCACGCCGCCGCAATCCGGCGTGCGACAGGATCAGGCACTCCTTGGCGATCTCGAACAGATAGCGGTCCTTGATCCGCGACTTGAAGCCGAAGCGCGGCACGTCATCGCGCAGCGCCTGCCGCTCCGGTGCAGTCCAGTGCCTGACGATGTCCCAGGCGGCATCGAGGCTGTCATTGTCGTAGAGCAGCCCGACCCAGAACGCCGGCAGCGCCGGCAGCCGGCCCCACGGCACGCCGTCGGCGCCGCGCATTTCCAGGTAACGCTTCAGCCGCACCTCGGGAAAGATCGTCGACAGATGATTGGCCCAGTCCGACAAGGTTGGGCGTTCGCCGGGGAGGATCTTGTTCTTGCCGGCGAAGAAATCGCGGAAGGACGAGCCGGAGACGTCGATATATTCATCGCCGCGCTTGACGAAATACATCGGCACGTCGAGCGCGTAATCGACATAGCGCTCGTAGCCCATGCCGTCTTCGAACGCGAACGGGATCATGCCGCTTCGCGCATTGTCGGTGTCGCGCCAGATCTCGGAGCGGAACGACAGGAAGCCGTTGGGCTTGCCTTCGGTGAAAGGCGAATTGGCGAACAGCGCGGTCGCGATCGGCTGCAATGCCAGCGACACCCGCAGCTTCTTCACCATGTCGGCTTCGGAGGAGAAGTCGAGATTGGTCTGCACCGTGCAGGTCCGGAACATCATGTCGAGGCCGTATTTGCCGACCTTCGGCATGTAGTTTCTCATGATCTTGTAGCGCCCCTTGGGCATCACGGGGATCTGCTCGCGCGACCAGGACGGCGTCATGCCGAGGCCGAGGAAGCCGATACCGAGCGGAGTTGCGATCTCTCGCACCTGTGCCAGATGCGCCATCAGCTCCGACTGGGTCTGATGCACGGTCTCGACCGGTGCACCCGACAATTCGAACTGGCCGCCCGGCTCGAGCGAAATCGCGCCACCGCCGGTGACGTCATAAAGCCCGATGATGTTGCCGCGCTCCATGATCGGCTCCCAGCCGAGCAGGAGCTTCATGCCCTCGAGCAGCGCACCGATGCCCTTCGCGCCTTCATAAGGCACGGGCTGACGGCCCTCGAGCGTGAACGGGGTCTTCTCGTGCTCGGTGCCGATCCGGAATTCGGACTCGGGCTTCACGCCGGCTTCAATCCACGCCACGAGTTCGTCGCGCGATTGCAGCGGCGTCATGTCGATCTGGTCACGCGCCATACTAAATCCAACTCAAGGGCGCTTCGATCGAAGGCGCGCGGTGGCAGGGACATCCGCGGGCCACAACGGCCGCGGATGATGGGATCAGGACTATCATCGGGCAGGCACGCCGTCTCGCGGCGGCGCGGCCTTGGTATCGCTCTTCGCATCGACCTTGGCGTCGCTCTTGGCGTCGCCGCAGGAGCAGCCGAGACGGTCGAGCAGACCGCACAGCCTGGCCGCGTCGGCATCGGACAATTTCGAGCCGACATGCTTGTCGATCGCCGAGGAATAGGCGCTCCACATCTTCTTCTGGAGCTCGCGACCGGCTTCGGTGATCTCGACGAACTGGCCGCGCTTGTCGATCTTGCATTCGCGGCGGGCGGCAAGCCCCTCGTCGACCAGCTTGTCGATCAGCCGCGACGTCGAATATTGCGGGATCAGCATCTGCCGCTCGAGCTCGACCGGGCGCAGCTCGCCGGACGGCGCGCGCGACAGCTCGAGCAAGGCGTCATACCAGGCAAGCGGCGGGAAGCCGGCCTTCTTCAAATCCTGCTCGACGCAGTCCAGCACCCGGCTCGGCACCCGCATCAGGCGGATCCAGGCGGCCGTCGCCTCGCTCGATAGCTTGCGTTTCATCGTCTAGCCCATAAGGTCCCGGAACCCACTGTACCGCACTGAATGCATCTGCATCAATCTTGACTATTTCATGCAGGTGCATGTAGGCAATCCCTCTCCGGACGCCAAGAACAAGGGAAGGAATACCCCCATGAAGCTTTATTACTCCCCCGGTGCCTGCTCCCTCTCCCCCCACATCGCCCTGCTCGAGGCCGGCCTGCCCTATGACCTGGTCAAGGTCGATCTGCGCGCCAAGAAGCTCGAAAACGGCGACGATTTCCTGCAAGTGAATCCCAAGGGCCAGGTGCCCGCGCTGGCACTGGATACCGGCGAGATGGTCACCGAAGGGCCGATCATCATCCAGATGATCGCCGACAGGGTCGCCGACCGGAAGCTGGCACCGGCGCGGGACTCCAATGAGCGCTACAAGCTGCTCGAATGGCTGAACTACATCACGACCGAGCTGCACAAGAATCTCGGTCCGATGTTCTCGCCCGTGCTGGCCGACGACGCCAAGGCCTTCTTCAAGGACCGCGCCATGAGCAAGTTCAAATATGTCGAGAGCCAGCTCGCCCGGCGCGACTATCTGATGGGCAGCCAGTTCACGGTCGCCGACGGCTACCTCTTCACCATGATGATGTGGGCGCAGGACCGCCTTGGCTTCGACTTCTCCGGCCTGCCGAATGTCACGGCCTACAAGGCCCGCGTCGCGGCGCGCCCGAAAGTGCAGGAAGCGCTGAAGAAGGAAGGCCTGCTCAAGGCAGCCTGAGCTTTCGCGCCAGTTTCATGAGACGTGGAAGGGCCGGATCAAGATCCGGCCCTTTTTTCTGCGCGCGATCGACGAGGTCGTGGCATCGCCGTGCGGCAAGTCGATTTCCGGCCGGTCCCTCACCTACAATTTTCAGCAGTTTGGCGTCTTCCGCGTAGCGGCGCCTTCGCCATGTCGCGAACGCGACGGCCGGGTGCGGCAACTATTCCCTCGAAGGACAATCTGATCGTGGAGACTCATATTGCGCCGCAAGATATCGATCAGGTCAGATTAAGTTCCTCGGCGGTCTTGCGCTGGCCGACCAGGTGCATCGGGCCTTCAGGGAGAAATGAGCGGCACAAACTTTCGGCACGCGCTGGAACAAATCAATTTAATCCGCATTCTACAGGTTAAGATTAAGTCGGTGTACTTCTGACTGAGGGCGTTGCTGTCCTTGTTCGAGCGATCCAACTGACCGACTATGACCTGCGGCGCGCCCTCCGCTCCAACTGGTCTAAAAATGTGACGGTCGCCTTTACGCTTTTGTTGACCAGCACGTTCGTCGGGCTGGCAATCAGTTTGTATTTTCGGGTTTGGACCTTGATGCTGGTGTCGCCGCTGATCGCGGTGCTGGCGGCAATCGTGCTCCAGTCCGACGGCTATGCATTTGCCACCGGCGCCCCGATCGTCGTCGCCTGCCTCGCGTTCAACCAGATCGCCTATCTCGCCGGCGCCGTGCTCTCGCCGGATAAGCACGCCTCAATGGCGGAAGAGGTCGACGGCATTCCACGCGGCCGCCGCGAGCACAAGGTCTACGGCCAGAACGAGTAGCAGCAGGCCGATCCAGGAAGGGCCCTTGCCCCGCAAGCGCAGCGGATTCCCTCGTCGCAGCGGTGGGAGCGAAAAGGAATGCTTGCCCGTGACCTCGGCGGCACCTTCCTTGAGCACAGAACGCATTGCAGGACACCCCAACCCTGATCGTCGTCTTCGATCATCCTGGCGATCGACGAGCAAGAGTGATGCCAGCAGCGTGGTGCCAGTGGGGAGCAAGCGTGGCGGGACTTTGACCGCCGTGACCATCACGCAACAGGCTCAAGTCGGATCGATGACCGGCCCATTTTGGTTTCGTCATTGCGAGCGGAGCGAAGCAATCCAGTCCTCCGCCTGCTGAGGTATGGATTGCTTCGTCGCTTCGCTCCTCGCAATGACGCGGCCGGAGCCTACTCCGCGGACTAAGCCGCCTGCTTCTTCGGCGGGAAGCGGCCGTAGAAGGTCTCGCCCTTGGCCGCCATCTCCTCGAGCAGCTTCGGCGGCGTGAAGCGCGAGCCGTACTTCTTCTCGAAGGCGTGGCAGAGCGCGACGAACTTCTTGGTGCCCATGAAGTCGATGTAGGACAGCGCACCGCCGGTGAACGGCGCGAAGCCGAAGCCAAGGATCGAGCCGACATCCGCCTCGCGCACGTCGGTGATGACGTGATCCTCGACGGTACGCGCGGCTTCCACCGCCTGCACCACCAGGAAGCGTTGCTTCAATTCCTCGACGCTGAGCGTATCGGGATCGAGCTGCTTGGGCTGCAGATTGGCCAGTCCCGGCCACAGGCTCTTCTGACCCTTGCCCTTCTCGGGATAATCGTAGAAGCCCTTGCCGTTCTTGCGGCCGAAGCGGCCTTGCTTCTCGACCATCTCGACCATCAGCTTCTTCTGCGCCTGGTCGATCGCGTTGGGGCCGAGATCGGCCTCGGTCGCCTTGGTGATCTTCAGGCCGAGATCGAGCGCGACCTCGTCCTGCAGCGACAGCGGCCCGACCGGCATGCCGGCCATCTTGGCGGTGTTCTCGATCATTGCCGGCGGCACGCCTTCGAGCAGCATCTCATTGCCCTCGGAGATGTAGCGCATCACGCAGCGATTGGCGAAGAAGCCGCGGGAATCGTTCACCACAATGGGCGTCTTGCCGATCGCGCGCACATAATCGAGCGCGGTCGCCAGCGCGACGTCGCCGGTGTTCTTGCCCAGGATGATCTCGACCAGCATCATCTTCTCGACCGGCGAGAAGAAATGGATGCCGATGAACTTGCCCTGGTCCTTGAATTCCTTGGCCAGCGAGTTGATCGGCAAGGTCGAGGTGTTGGAGGCGAAGATCGCGCCCGACTTCAGCAGCGGCTGCGCCTTGGCATAGGTGTCGGCCTTGACCTTCCGGTCCTCGAACACCGCCTCGATGACGAGGTCGCAATCCCTGATCACATTGTAATCCGCAGTGGCCGAGATGCGCGCCAGGATGGCATCGCCCGCCTCCTGCTTCATCCGGCCCTTCGCGATGAGGCCGTCGACCACGGTCTTGGCGTGGCCCTTGCCCTTGTCGGCGCTGTCCTGGTCGCGATCGACCAGCACGACGTCGATGCCGGCCTGCGCCGAGACATAGCCGACGCTGGCGCCCATGAAGCCGGCGCCGATCACGGCGAGCTTCTTCACCTTGGTCGGCGGCACGCCCGCCGGGCGGCGCGCGCCCTTGTTCAATTCCTGCATCGACAGGAACAGCGAGCGGATCATCGCCGCCGCTTCCTTCGAGCGCAGGATCTGCGTGAAGTAGCGCGACTCGACCCGCAGCGCGGCGTCGATCGGCAGCTGCAGCCCTTCATAGACGCAGCTCATGATGGCGCGCGCGGCCGGATAATTGTCGTAGGTCTCGCGGCGATAGATCGCGTTGCCGGCCGGGAACATCTGCATACCCATCTTGGAGAAGACGGGGCCGCCGGGCAGCTTGAAGCCCTTCTCGTCCCACGGCGCGACGGCCTTGCCGCCACCCTTGATCCAGTCCTTCGCGGCCTTGATCAGGTCAGCCGCGGACACCACGGCGTGGATCAGGTTGAGCGCCTTGGCGCGGGTCAGATTGACCGCCTCGCCCTTGAGCAGCAATTGCATCGCGTCCTGCGGCGACACCAGACGCGGCACGCGCTGGGTGCCGCCGGCGCCGGGGAACAGGCCGACCTTAATCTCGGGCAAACCGAGCCGGGTCTTGGGGTTCTCGGCGGCGACGCGGTAGTGGCAGGCCAGCGTGATCTCGAAGCCGCCGCCGAGCGCGAGGCCGTTGATCGCGGCGACCCACGGCTTGCCCGAGGTCTCGATCGCGCGGAACGATTGCGACATCTGGCGGCTCTGCTCGAACAGCATCTGGTTCGCGGCTTCCTCGCCCTTCTCTTTGAAGAGCTGCGCGTAAGAGCGGTTCATGCCCTCGAGCATCGAGAGGTCGGCGCCGGCGCAGAACGCCTCCTTGGCCGAGGTGATCACGACGCCCTTGATCGCGGCATCGCTGGTCGTCTGCTTGATGATCTCGCCGATCTCCTGCGTCGAGACCTCGTCGAACACGTTCATCGAACGATCGGGGATATCCCAGGTGACCAGCGCAATGCCGTCGGCGTCAACGTCGAACTTGAAATTCTTGTAAGCCATGTTGTTCGCTCCCCTCGCCTTACACGCGCTCGATGATGGTGGCGGTGCCCATGCCGCCGCCGATGCACAGCGTCACCAGTGCCGTTTGCTTGTTGGTGCGCTCGAGCTCGTCGAGCACGGTGCCGAGGATCATCGCGCCTGTCGCCCCTAACGGATGGCCGAGCGCGATCGCACCGCCATTGACGTTGATCTTGGCATTGTCGATGTCGAAGGCCTGGATGTAGCGCAGCACCACCGAGGCGAAGGCCTCGTTGAGCTCGAACAGGTCGATGTCCGACTTCTTCATGCCGGAGCGCTCGAACAGCTTCTCGGTGACGTCGACCGGGCCGGTCAGCATCATCGCGGGCTCCGAGCCGATATTGGCGAACGCGCGGATTTTCGCCCGCGGCTTCAGGCCGTGCTTCGCGCCCGCTTCCTTGCTGCCGAGCAGCACCGCGCCGGCGCCGTCGACGATGCCGGAGGAATTGCCGGCGTGGTGCACATAGTTGACCTTCTCGACCTCAGGATGCGACTGGATCGCCACCGCGTCGAAGCCGGCCATCGCCGCTATCGCCGCGAAGGACGGCTGCAGCTGCGCCAGCGACTGCATCGTCGTCGTCGGGCGCATGTGCTCGTCCTTGGCGAGGATGGTCAGGCCGTTGATGTCCTTGACCGGCACCACCGACTTGTTGAAGCGGCCCTCATCCCACGACTTAGCCGCGCGCTGCTGGCTCTGCACGGCATAGGCATCGACGTCATCGCGCGAAAAACCGTATTTGGTCGCGATCAGGTCGGCCGAGATGCCCTGCGGCATGAAATAGGCCGGCACCGCCATCGAGGGATCCATCGGCCAGGCGCCGCCGGAGGCGCCGATGCCGACGCGGCTCATCGATTCCGCGCCGCCGCCGATCACGAGCTCATGTTGGCCGCTCATGATCTGGGCCGCGGCGAAATTCACGGCATCGAGGCCGGAGGCGCAGAAGCGGCTGATCTGCACGCCCGGCACCTTCTCGCCGAGGCCGGCCTTCAGCGCGGCGAAACGGGCGATGTCGGAGCCGGCCTCGCCGACCGGGTCGACCACGCCGAGCACGACGTCGTCGACGGAGTTTTCGGGCAGATTGTTGCGCTCCTTGAGCGACTTCAGCGGCACCGTGGCGAGCGCCAGCGCTGTGACCTCGTGGAGTGCGCCATCGGCCTTGCCGCGGCCGCGCGGGGTACGAACGTGATCGTAGATGTATGCCTCAGGCATGACGCCCTCCTTGATATGAGGATCATAATATATACGGAAGGATGCGCCGCCGCACGGGTGCGGCGGCAATTTTCAAGGCTTTCTTGTTTGACGCGTTTTCTTCACGCGAACCGGTATCCACTTCGCTGGAAAACGCTTCAGAACGCTTCCGCGGCCAATTCCATCGTGGTGGCGCTGCCGCTCTGGATCCGGGCCAGATGCACGGCGGTCTCCGGCAGCAGCCTCTCCATGAAGAAGCGGCCGGTCACGAGCTTGGTGTTGAGGTAGGGCGTGGCGCCGGCGGCAGCCTTGTCCTGCGCCACCTTGGCCATCTTCGCCCACATGTAGCCGAGCGCGACTAGGCCGAACAATTTCATGAAGTCGGTCGCGGCAGCGCCGGCATTGTCGGGCTTGGTCAGCGCGTTCTGCATCAGCCAGCCGGTGGCCTGCTGCAGATGGCCGAGCGCGGTGGAGAGCGGGGTGATGAACGGCTTCATCGCCTCGTCGCCGCCATGCTCCTTGGCGAAGGCCGTGACCTCGCCGAAGAACGCCATCGCGGCACGGCCCCCGTCGCGCGGCAGCTTGCGGCCGACCAGGTCGAGCGCCTGGATGCCGTTGGCGCCCTCATAGATCATCGCGATGCGGGCATCGCGCACGAACTGTTCCATGCCGTGCTCGGCGATATAGCCGTGGCCGCCGAACATCTGCTGCGCGGAGACCGTGTTGGCAAATCCCGTGTCGGTCAGAACGCCCTTCAGCACCGGCGTCATCAGGCCCATGTGGTCATCAGCAGCCTGACGATCCTTCGGGTCCTGGGAGCGGTGCGCGACGTCGCTCTTCAGCGCGGTCCACACCACCATGGCGCGTGCCGCCTCGTTGAAGGCGCGGATGGTGAGCAGCGTGCGGCGGACGTCGGGATGCACGATGATCGGATCGGCCGGTTTGTCAGCCGCCTTGACGCCGGTCAGCGAACGGCCCTGCAGGCGCTCGCGCGCATAGGCGACCGCGTTCTGATAGGCGACCTCGGACTGCGCGAGGCCCTGCACCGCGACGCCGAGGCGGGCTTCGTTCATCATCACGAACATGCCCTGCATGCCCTTGTTCTCTTCGCCGATCAGCCAGCCGGTGGCGTTGTCGTAGTTCATCACACAGGTGGAATTGCCGTGGATGCCCATCTTGTGCTCGATCGAGCCGCAGGTGACGCCGTTGCGCTGGCCGAGCGAGCCGTCGGCATTGACCAGCACCTTGGGCACAACAAAGAGCGAAACGCCCTTGATGCCGGCCGGTGCGCCTTCGATGCGCGCCAGCACCAGATGGATGATGTTCTCAGTGAGGTCATGCTCGCCGGCGGAGATGAAGATCTTGGTGCCCGTGATCTTGAAGCTGCCGTCGGCCTGGCGCACCGCCTTGGTGCGCAGCAGGCCGAGATCGGTGCCGCACTGCGGCTCGGTCAGGTTCATGGTGCCGGTCCACTCGCCGGCGATCATCTTCGGCACATAGGTCTTTTTCTGCTCGAGGGTGCCGTGCACCAGCAGCGCCGCGGTCGCGCCCATGGTCAGGCCGCCATACATCGAGAACGCCATGTTGGCGGAGATCTGGAATTCGTTGACCGCCTGGGAGAGCGTCACCGGCAGACCCTGGCCGCCGAATTCGGCCGGCGCCGACAAGCCGAGCCAGCCGCCTTCGGCGACCTGCCTGAAGGCGTCCTTGAAGCCCTTCGGGGTGGTGACGCTGCCGTCGTCATTGCGCTTGCAGCCTTCGAGATCGCCTGTGCGATTGAGCGGCTGCAACACTTCCTCGCTGAGCTTGGCGGCTTCGCCGAGGATCGCCTCGCGCACATCGGCCGACGCATCGGTGAAGCCGGGAAGATTGCCATAACGATCGATCTGGAAAACGTCGTTCAACAGGAAGCTGACGTCTTCGACGGGGGCTTTGTAGGTCGGCATGCTGATCTCCCGGCTGGCTCGCGGTCGCACGCGCGACCGATGCTGCGCAGTTCGTCCTTGGGTTTGTTGGAGCGAACCTTATCCGGTTCCGGAGGTCCGCGGCAGGTCCTAGCGAGACTGTGATTGCGACGTTGCGCCGCTCTGCTTCATCAACTCCTCGCCCATCATCCGATGCAGCAGGTTGATCGCCTTGAGCGGGCGCACCATCACCTTGAAATGCGTGATTCGGCCGTCACCGTCGAACGTGATGATGTCGACGCCGTTCAGCTTGATGCCGTCGATCTCGTTCTCGAACTCGAGCACCGCGCCGGTGTCGTTGCGCCACTCGCCGAGATATTTGAAGGTCAGGCCGCCGAGCACCTTGGCGGCGCTGTTCAGATATTTGAAGGTGATGTCGCGGCCGCGCTGCGGCGTGTGCACGACCGGGCTTTCGAACACCGCGTCGGGATGCAGCAGATCCCACAGAGCGGCGGTGTCGTGGGACTTCATGTAGGCGTACCACTTGTCGAGGCCCGGCTTGCTCATTCGGACGTCTCCTGCGGCAGGGGGTTGAGAGGCCTGAACATCGGCCGCGCGCGACAAGGCGGCACGCCGATCACCATATGCATATTGACGCATATGCACAGTGACGCATAAAGTCAAGCGAACTTCAGAACGGCCTTCTTGGGAACTGAGATGGAGGTGGGCGTTGGCACTCGGTGACGCAATCCTCGCATGCCTCACGGAACGTCCGATGACGGGCTATGAGCTCGCCAAGACGTTCGACGCCTCGATCGGCTTCTTCTGGAAGGCCGACCATCAGCAGATCTACCGCGAGCTCTCTCGCCTGCGCGACAAGGGCCATGTCCAGGGCCGCGAGGTGGTGCAGTCCGGCAAGCCCAACAAGCTGGTCTACACCCTGACGGCCGAGGGCCGCGCGGCGCTGAAACACTGGGCGGCGCGGTCGAGCGTTCCGCCCTCCATCAAGGACGACCTGCTGGTCCGGCTGTACGCACTCGACTGCGTCGACATCGAGCCGCTGCGCACCGACCTGATGGCGCGGCTGGAGCATCACCGCGACCGCTATGAGCGTTACGAGCGCCTGCTCAACAAGCGATTTCCCGACGGCGCCGCGCCGCCCGCCGATGTCGGCAAGATGCTCAGCCTGCGCCTCGGCATGCGCCATGAGCGCATGGTGGTGGAGTGGTGCGAGGAAGCGCTCGACGCGCTGTCGGCGATGTCCGGCCGCAGCAATGTGCTGCCGCTCGACGATGGCAAGCGCGAAGGCAACGGCTAGAAACAAATCTCAGGTCATGCTGTGCGCGTACCGACATGTGACGCGGAATCCGCTCTGCCGGAAAGCGATAGGCGTGTCCTGATCCGGCGCAACAGGTTCCCGGAATCCCTAACTTTAAGGCCCGCCGGCCGCATTCCTTAACCCGTTATTTACCGTGACGGGAAAAAGTCAGCAGCTGAAGCAGACGACCAGCGCAGAATTCGATTGTCTCTTAACGGGAATGCGCGGGGAGGCTGCGGGCGCAGGGTGTAGCGCCGGAGTCGGGACCGGACGGAATCATGAATTCGCGCGTATCGTGGAGTGTTGACGGCATCGATCCCTCCGTCCGCGACAGGGCCGAGGCGGCTGCGCGCCGCGCCGGCATGTCGCTGAACGACTGGCTGAATTCCACCGTCGGCGAGCCGAGCCCGCCGGATTGGCGCACGGCGCCCGAGCAACGGCAGCCGATGCCGAGCCGGGAAAGCCGCGAGGTCGCCGACATCCATCAGCGGCTCGACGCGATCACCCGCCAGATCGAACAGATCGCAAAACCCATGTCGCGCGCCGAAGCCGTGCGCGCCGAAGTACCGCGCGGCCAGCCCGCCGTCGCACGGCAGCTGAACGACGCGATTTCGCGCCTCGATGCGCGGCTGTCGCAGATTTCGCGACCGCAGCCGGCGCGCGAGCCGCAACCCCAGCCGATGCGTGAAGCGCAGATGCAGCGGGAGCCGCAGATGCAGGACCGGCAACTGGAAGAGAGGCTGCGCCAGGCGGAAGCGGTCGAGCGCGCCGCAGCCCAGGTCTATCGACCCTCGCCGCCGCTGAGCCCGGCGTCGTTCGATTCCGCGATCGCGGAGATCGCCGCGCGCCAGAACGAGCTCGACGCATCAGCAGCACGGCAGATGCCGCCGCGCAGTGCGCCCCCGATGCAGCAATCGGCGCCGCCGATGGCCGCCTATGCGCCGCCGCCGGCTGCGCCCGCCGGGCCCGACTTCTCCTCGCTCGAGCGGCATTTGCTCAAGATCACGAGCCAGATCGAGGCGCTGCAGCGGCCCGACCATATCGAGCAATCGATTGCCGCGTTCCGCGGCGAGCTTGCCGAAATCCGCCAGGCGATCACCGAGGCGATGCCGCGCCGCGCGATCGAATCGATCGAGAACGAGATCCGCTCGCTGCATCACCGGATCGACGAGATCCGCCAGGACAGCAGCAACGGCCAGGGCCAAGTCATCACCGGCATCGAACGCGCGCTGTCGGAAATCCGCGAGGCGCTGCGCACACTGACGCCCGCCGAGCAGCTCACCGGCTATGACGAGGCGATCCGCAATCTCGGCGGCAAGCTCGACATGATCCTGCGCGCCAACGACGATCCGTCGACGGTGCATCAGCTCGAGAGCGCAATCGCGGCGCTCCGCGCCATCGTCTCCAATGTCGCCTCCAATGACGCGCTGCTGCAGCTCTCCGGGGACGTGCATGCGCTCGCCGCGAAAGTCGACCAACTGTCGCAGATGTCGCGCGCCGAGTCCCACGTCGATGCCTTCGCCGGAATCGAGCAGCGCATCGCCGCATTGGCCTCGACGCTGGAGACCCGCGAGCGGCCGGTCGCCGGCTACGACAATACCGACGCCATCGAAGGCGCGCTGCGCTCGCTGTCGGAGCGGATCGACCGCATGCAGGTCGGTAACGACAGCTCGTCGGCGTTCACCCATCTCGAGCAGCGCGTCTCGTATCTGCTCGAGCGCCTGGAGTCCGCCGACCAGCGCTCCGGCAATCTCGGCCGGGTCGAGGAAGGGCTGCATGACATCATGCGGCACCTCGAGGCGCAGCACGCCCATCTCGCCTCGCTCGCCGACGCCACCCGCAACACCGCCGCGCCGCAGCCGATGATGGACAGCGGCATCGTCGACCTGGTGAAGCGCGAGCTGTCCGACATCCGCTTCAGCCAGTCGGAGACCGATCGCCGCACCCAGGATTCGCTGGAGACCGTTCACAACACGCTCGGCCATGTCGTCGATCGGCTGGCGATGATCGAGAACGATCTGCGCACCGTGCGCACCGCGCCGCCGGCTCCGCCCGCCCCTGCTTATGCCGAACCGCGGATGGAAGCGCCGCGGATGGAGATGCCGCGCGCGGCGATGCCGCAGCCGACCGCGCAGCCTGAATCATACAAGTCTGAAGCATACAGGCCTGATTCGTACCGGCCCGAATTGCCCAATCCTGCGCTCGCGCAGGAGCACTTCATGTCGGCGCCGCGCGAATTCCATGCCGCGCAGCCGGTCGAGACCGTGCCTCCGCCGCTGCCGCCGCGCGCGATCAGCGAGATCCTCGAGCCGCATGCCGCCTCGGCGCGCGCTGCGATCGCACCGGAACTGCCGCCGGATCATCCGCTCGAGCCGGGTACCCGCCCCTCGGGCCGCGCGTCGTCGCCGTCGGAGCGGATCGCCGATTCCGAGCGTGCGATCTCTGATCTTCCCGCCGGCAAGAAGGAGCCGGTCTCGACCTCGAGCTTCATCGCCGCCGCGCGCCGTGCCGCGCAGGCCGCCGCTGCGCAACCCGTCAACGACAAGGCCGCGCGGGCAGCGAGCAAGGCTGCCGCAAAGGCCAAGGAGAAGGCCGACAAGGCCGCGAAGGCCGCCGCCGGCAAGGCCGGCGCGCCCGCGACTGGTGCGGCGGCGACTGGCGCTGCCGAAGCCCAGCCTTCGACCATCACCTCCAAGATCCGCTCGCTGCTGGTCGGCGCGAGCGTGGTCGTGATCCTGCTCTCGACCGCCAAGATGGCGATGAACCTGCTCGACACCAGCTCCGCGCCGCAGGCGCCGGCGATCGAGCACAGCCAACCGGCAGCGCTGCCCGTGCAGCCGCCCGCCGAGAACTCCGTTTCCCCTGCGCCGTCCAGTGCACCCGGGCCGTCAGTGCCCGGGCCGTCGATGACCTCGCCGACCCCGCTCGGCCGCCAGTCCAACAACACGGCGGCGCCGAACACGCTCGACAGCGCGCAGGTAACGATCCCGCAGGCTCCCGCGCCCGCCGCGGCGCCTGAGCCGGCTGCGGCACCGCTCGCCGCCGCCAGCGATATCACCGGCACGATCCCAACCGCGCCGCCGCTCGGCGGCAAGCTCGCCATGATCCAGATTCCGGCGGGTGAGAAGCTGCCCGACGCGATCGGCGGTCCCGCGCTGCGCGCGGCTGCGATCAAGGGCGATGCGGCCGCGGCCTATGAGGTCGGCGTCCGCTT
Source organism: Bradyrhizobium sp. USDA 3240 (assembly GCF_054063295.1). NCBI lineage: Bacteria > Pseudomonadati > Pseudomonadota > Alphaproteobacteria > Hyphomicrobiales > Nitrobacteraceae > Bradyrhizobium > Bradyrhizobium sp. USDA 3240. The sequence goes on along the minus strand of NZ_JBSSGD010000002.1, from coordinate 5,331,363 downwards.
TGCCGAAGGCAAGGGCGTGCCCGCCAATGTCGACGAAGCCGCCAAATGGTATGGCCGCGCGGCGCAGGCCGGCGTGGTGCCCGCGATGTTCCGGCTCGGCACCTTCTACGAGAAGGGCCTCAGCGTGAAGCGCGACTTCGATGTCGCACGGCGCTACTACGTGCAGGCTGCGGAGCGCGGCAACGCCAAGGCAATGCATAACCTCGCGGTGCTCGACGCCGATGGCGGCGGCAAGGGCGCCGACTACAAGAGCGCCGCGCAGTGGTTCCGCAAGGCCGGCGATCGCGGTGTCGCCGACAGCCAGGTCAACCTCGGCATCCTCTATGCCCGCGGCATCGGGGTCGAACAGAACCTCGCCGAGTCGTTCAAGTGGTTCAGCCTCGCGGCCGCGCAGGGCGACGCCGACGCCGGCCACAAGCGCGACGATATCGCCAAGCGGCTCGACCCGCAGTCGCTCGCGGCCGCGAAGCTTGCGATCCAGACCTTCACTCCCGAGCCGCAGCCGAGCGATGCGGTCAACGTGCCGGCCCCTGCCGGCGGCTGGGACGGCGCGCCCGTGCAGCCCGCGGCGGCGAAGTCCGTCAAGCCACCGTCGAAGCGAACTGCGGCGCTGGCCGCACACTGATCTCACTTATTTGAAAGCTGCTGCGGCGCCTTGACGGCGCCGCCGTCCTAGCCCTCCGCCCTTCCGCCGTGTAGACAGGCGCATATCCCAGCGCCAATGGCGCACGCGTTCCGGAGGGCAGGCTTGTCTGTCGACGATCGTCAGGATGATGGAACGGGCCATCGTTCGTCGCCGACCGGACCCCGCGTCGCGCCGCCGCGCGAGAGGCCGTCGCCGTTTGCCGCGCCTCCCAAGCCTCCGCCTTCCTCTCCGCGTCCGCCCCCGCAAGGAAATGCGGCATCGCCGCCCCGCACCTTCCGGTTCTCGCTTTGGTCGGTCATCATCTTCGTGCTGCTGCTGTCGAGCGTCGCCATTCAGGCCTATCGCGACCTGTCGAAGCCGGGCGCCTGGGACTTCTGGCGCGAGACCTATATCGCGGCGAGCATGAATTCGGCTGTGATTCCTGATGTCGACATCGACGGGTCGGGCCGCGGCCGGCGTGCGCTTGCGATCAGCGGCAAGATCGGCTCGGCCAGCGCGAGCTGGTTCCGCGACCGGCTGAGCGAGGCGCGTCTCGCACCTGGTGATGCCGTGCTGCTGTCGTCGCAGGGCGGTGCGCTGAACCAGGCGGCGATCATGGGCGAGGTCATCCGCTCACATGGGCTCGTCACCGCCGTCGCTACCGCGGACGCCTCGGGCAAGCTCCGCCCTTCTGCCTGCGCCAGTGCCTGTGTGCTGGTCTATGCCGGCGGCCAGACCCGCTATGGCATCGCGGGCTCGCGGCTCGGCGTGCATCGCTTCACGACCAGCACACCGGTCAGCGATCCCCTCGCGGAGGCGCAACGCATCCAGGGTATGGTGCTGGGCTACATGACCAAGATGGGCGTCGCCTCCGGGATCGTGGAAGCGATGTCGCAGACCTCGGATATCCGCTGGCTGAGCCCGAAGGAAGCGCTCGCGCTGAACCTGATCACCAAGCCGGTCGATCGGCCCTGAGCCAGCACGGGCGTCATTAATCTGAATTATCAACCACGTCCGCAGCCAAGCTGCCACGTGCGGCGAAAAATGCCACCCGAGGCGGAATCTTTAGTCCCTCCCCTCGCCGATTTCGGTTATGCAAGAACGCGGCAATCGACCCGCGTTCGCCTGCTTCTTGCGCGCCGACCGGATTCGTTCAGCCGGAGAATGCCCGACCAGAACGACATCACGCCGTGATGCGGCCTTGCGCCCCAGCATGTGGCGAACCGACAAGAAGCGACGCGCGTGCAGCTCTACCTCCCGATCGCCGACATTCCGGTCAATGTCTTCCTCATCCTGGCGATGGGCGCGGCGGTCGGCTTCGTCTCCGGCATGTTCGGGATCGGCGGCGGCTTCCTGATGACGCCGCTCTTGATCTTCGTCGGCATCGCGCCCGCGGTCGCGGTGGCCTCGGTTGCCAGCCACATCGCGGCCTCCTCATTCTCCGGCGCGATCTCTTATTGGCGCCGGCGCGCGATCGACCCGCTGCTGGCGGCGGTGCTGCTGGTCGGCGGCACGATCGGCACTGCGCTTGGCGTGTGGACCTTCACCTTCCTGCGCTCGCTCGGCCAGCTCGACCTGATGATCGCGCTGTCCTACGTCATCCTGCTGACCACGGTCGGCGGGCTGATGTTCTGGGAAGGCCTGCGCGCGATGCTGCGTTCCCGGCGCGGCGGCCCGGTCACGCTGCGCAAGCCCGGCAGCCATGGCTGGATCCACGGCCTGCCGCTGAAGCTGCGCTTCAAGCGCTCCAAGATCTACCTCTCGGTCATCCCGGTCGTCGTGGTCGGGCTCGTGATCGGCTTCATCGGTGCGGTGATGGGCATCGGCGGCGGCTTCATCCTGGTGCCGCTGATGATCTATGTGCTGCGGGTGCCGACCTCGACCGTGATCGGCACCTCGATGGTGCTCACCCTCGTCACCATGGTGTTCGCGACCATGCTGCACGCGGTGACCAACCATCTGGTCGACGCCGTGCTGGCGCTGATCCTGATGATCGGTGGCGTCACCGGCGCACAGTTCGGCGCCCGCGCCGGCCAGAAGATCCGCGGCGAGCATCTCCGCCTCTTGCTCGGCCTGCTCGTGCTCGCGGTCGGAATCCGCTTTGCCGTCGAGCTGGTGATCCGGCCCCAGGACCTGTTCAGTATCCGCGAAACCGGCGGAGCCCCGCCATGAGGCCGCACGCGGCGCTTGCGATCATCGGCCTCGTCGCCGCCAGCATGGCGGCGGTACCGGCGCGTGCCGAGCGGCTGATCGTGTCGGTCTCCAACCACCGCGTCACGGTGACGCCGAACTATTCCGGCGGCGAGCTCGTGCTGTTCGGCTCGGTCGAGAAGGACGACAAGACGCCGGCAACCCGCGGCAATTACGACCTCGTCGTCACGGTGTCGGGCCCGCGCGCCGACATGGTGACGCGGCGCAAGGAGCGCAAATTCGGGATCTGGATCAACACCGACTCGCGGCAGTTCCTGCAGGTGCCGGGCTATCTCGCCCTGTTCTCCAATCGTCCGTTCGAGCAGATCGCCTCACCGGAGGTGCAGCGGCGGCAGCAGCTCGGGCTCAACAACGTGCTGCTGATGCAGCGGGTCGGGCCCGACTTTGCCGACGTGGTGCCGAACGATCCGTTCCGCAGCGCCTTCGTCCGGCTGCGCTCCGAACACGGGCTGTACCGCGAGGCGACCTCGGCGGTGACGTTCCTGACCCCGACCTTGTTCCGCACCGGCATTCCGCTGCCGGCGGAGGTGCCGATCGGCACCTACAATGTCGAGATCAAGCTGTTTTCCGACGGCGCGCTGGTGACCAAGACCGAGACCGCCTTCGAGATCGTCAAGGTCGGCTTCGAGCAGTTCGTCGCCACCACCGCGCGGCAGAACGGCCTGGTCTACGGCCTCGTCACCGCCTTCATGGCGCTGATGACCGGCTGGATGGCCTCGATCGTGTTCCGCAAGGATTGATCAGTCACGCCTCTGCTGCGACGTGCTCTCGAACGCGTCGCTCAGGATCGAGAGGCCGAGATCGATCTCGTCGTCGCTGATCGTCAGCGGCGGCGCGATGCGGAAGACGCTGCCCATGCCCGGCAACTGCACGATGTTGGTGCTCAGTCCGAGCTCCAGGCAGCGCTGCGACACACGCGTGCCGAGCGCTTCGTCGGGCTCCTTGCTGAAGCGGTCGCGCACGATCTCGATGCCCTGCATCAGCCCCCTGCCGCGGACGTCACCGATGCATTCGAACCGGTTCTGCAGGGCGAGGAGCCCATCCCTCAGCCGCGCCCCCGCGATCCCGGCGCGCTCGACCAGCCGGTCGCGGAGGATGATCTCGATGACCTTCAGCCCGACCGCGGCCGGCATCGGGTCCGACACATGCGTCGTGTAGAACAGGAAGCCCCGTTCGTGACAGCGCTCCTCGATCTCGGCCGAGGTGATGACCGCGGCCAATGGGAGGCCTGCGCCGAGCGTCTTCGACAGGGTCAGGATGTCAGGCACGACACGATCGCGCTCGAAGGCGAACATGGCGCCGGTTCGGCCAAGGCCGGTCTGCGCCTCATCGACGATCAGCAGCATGCCGCGCGCGCGGCACAGCTCCTTCAGAGCGGCGAGGTAGCCTTCCGGCAGGTCGATCAGCCCGCCGGAGCTCAGGATCGGCTCGGCGATCATGCAGGCGAGCGCGCCGGTCGATTGGCGATCGACGAGATCGAAGGCGTAGGCCAGCTCGGCCCGCCAATCGGCCGCATGGCCGAAGCGGGGCCGATAGGGGTTCGGCGTCGGGATCGCGAGCGAGCCGACCGGCGCCGGACCATAGCCCTTGCGGCCGGCCGAATAGGTCGCCCCGGCGGCACCCGATGTCATGCCATGCCAGGACTGCGCGAACGCGACGGTCTCGAAGCCGCCGGTGGCGAGCTTGGCCATCTTGATGGCCGCCTCGTTCGACTCAGCCCCCGTGCTCAGCAGCAAGACGCGATCGAGCCCCAGCGGCAAAAGCTCCGCGAGCGCTTCGGCGAGCGCCACGACCGGACGCGTCAGCATGCCGCTGAACAGATGGTCGAGCCGTTCGGCGTGCTCGCTGATGGTCTTGACGATCTCCGGGTGACCATGACCAAGCACGGCGCTCATCTGCCCGGACGTGAAATCCAGGATGGCGCGGCCGTCGGCGTCATAGACGAAGGAACCGGAGGCGCGCTCGATGATCACAGGCGCGAACGTCCCGCCATAGCGGATGAGGTGACGCCGCGCGCGATCCCAAAAGGATTTGTCGTCATTTCCGGTCATGCCCGTTCCCTTGCTGCTCAGTCGCCCCGATGAGAGGCCCTCGCAGGGCATCTTATGCGTGTTGCGTAGCAGGGACATTGCGATTTGAGATGCATTTCGCCACCCATTCTGCAATTAATTGCGCACAAGGCAGAAAATGCGAAATAAGTGGGAATCACGATCGTGATCGACGAGATCGACCGGAAAATCCTCGACGTGCTGCAAGCCGAGGGACGCATCACCAATCTCGAGCTGGCCGAACGGATCGGCCTCTCGTCTGCCCCCTGTATGAGGCGCGTCCGGACCTTGGAAGAGACCGGCGTCATCAACTCCTATGTGGCGCTAGTGGACGCTGCGCGAGTTGGCCTTGGGTTCGACGTGATCGTCGAGGTCCGCCTCAAGCAACAGAACAGGGAATCCTTCGCGCGCTTCGAGAAGAAGGTCACAGGCCTTCCGGAGGTCGTCGAGTGCTGCATGATCGCCGGCGATTGGGATTATTCGCTGCGGGTCGTATCCTCAGATCTCGCAAGCTATCAATCGTTCATCCTCGACCGCCTCATGCATCCGGACACCGATATCGCGAGCTACCGCACGACCATCATCCTGCGGAAGGTCAAGTCGACGACAAGGATCGATAGCTCGCTGTTCTGATCGCAAGGATCAAACAAGCACCCCGACTGCCATCGCGATCACGCTGAGCGCCATCGCGCCGGTCGAGAGCCAGCCGAGCCAGTAGAGCCACCCGCCGATCACGAAGCGGCCCATCACCTCCTTGTGGCGGGCCATGACCATCAGCAGCACCATCACGGGCACGGCAAGCACGCCGTTGACGACCGCGCTCCAGTACAGCGCCGAGATCGGATCGATCGGCGTGAAGTTGAGCGCGATGCCGATGCCGCCCGACAGCGCCAGCACCGAATAGAACGCGATCGCCTCCTTCGGCTTGCGCGCCAGTCCGACCGGCCATCGCCGGCCCTCGCCGACCGCATAGGCGGTCGCGCCCGCGAGCACCGGGATCGCCAAGAGGCCGGTGCCGACGATGCCGAGCGCGAAGATCACCTCGGCAAACGGCCCGGCAATCGGGCGCAACGCTTCGGCGGCCTGCGCCGAGGTCTGGATATCGGTCTTGCCGGCGGCATGCAGGGATGCGGCGGCAGTGACGATGATCGACAGGGCGATCAGGTTGGAGAACGCCATGCCGGTGATGGTGTCGGCACGAATGCGGGAAAATTCCTGCCGTACGCCGTAAGCTTTCTCGATCAACGGATGCTTGGTGACGTCGACCCGCTGCTCCTCCGCCTCCTGCGAGGCCTGCCAGAAGAACAGATAGGGCGAGATGGTTGTGCCGAAGATCGCCACGATGGTGGTGAAATAATCGGAGCTCCAGGTCAGGCGCGGAACGAGCACGCCGGCCAGCGCCTGCATCCATGACACCTTGGCAAAGGCGAGCGCCGCGACATAGGCGAACAGGCTAAGCGTCAGCCATTTCAGGACGGCGACGTAGCGCCGATAGTTCATGAAGATCTGGGCGGCGACCGAGGTCACGCCGAACAGCACGACATAGAGGATGGCCGGACCGCCGATCAGGAGCTTGGTCGCGTCCGCCATGGCCGAGAGGTCAGCGGCGATGTTGACGGTGTTGGCGATGAACAGCAGCGTCACCACGATGATCAGCAGCCAGCCCGGATAATGCTTGCAGACGTTGCCCGCGATGCCGTGCCCGGTGACACGCCCGACCCGCGCGGAGATCTCCTGGATCGCGGTCATCAGCGGGAAGGTCAGCAGCATGGTCCAGCCGATGCCGTAGCCGAGTTGCGCGCCAGCCTGGCTGTAGGTGCCGATGCCCGAGGGATCGTCATCGGAGGCGCCGGTGATCAGGCCGGGGCCGAGCGACTTCACGACGCGGTTGAAGCTGAACGGCTCGCGCCGCGGCTTCCCCGCCGACCCATCTCCGTCCTTGTCGTGTCGCGAGATCGTCTCTTGCGGCGTCATGTCCGGTTCCAGCCGCCTGACAACGGACCGGATACCGCCAAGGTTCCTGGGATGAAACCTAACCCTCGATGACCGTGGCGATGCCGGGTTCGAGGATGCGCAGACGGCGGCCGAAGCCGAGCGTGTCGAAACTCGCGCGCAGGTCGTTCGCGTCCTGCCGGAAATGCGCCCAGCCGTCGGTATGGACGGGCACGATGACCGCGTCCGCAAAGGCGCGCGCGGTCTCGATCGTATCGTTAGTGTCCATGGTGAGATGGAACGGGCCGCGGGTCTGCGCTGCGCCCGCGAACGGCAGCACCACGCCGCAGGCAAAGCGCCGCGCGACCTCGGCGACGCCGTCGAACCAGGTGGTGTCGCCGCTGACATAGACCGGACGGCCGGGCTTGGCAGGCTCCAGGACGAAGCCGATGACATCGCCGGACAACGGCTCGATGCCCGCGGGCCCGTGCCGCGCCGGCGTCGCGGTGACGGTGAGCGTCCGGCCGCCTTTCGTCAGTGTGGTCGAGGCCCAGGGCGCAAAACCCTCGGCATTGCCGCCGAGCCGTTTGGCGCCGGCCTCCGTCGTCAGCACGCGCTTCGAACTTTTAAGGAAATCCCGGCCGGAATGGTCGAGATTGTCGGAATGCTGGTCATGGCTCAGCAGCACCGCGTCGATCTCGCCGACGTCACCCGCGCTGAGCGCGGGTCCCGTCAGCTTCTCCAGTTTCACGTGCGGCAATTGATAGTCGCCGGGTGCATCGAAGGTCGGATCGGTGAGCAGGCGGAACCCGTCGATCTCGATCAGGGCGGTCGGGCCTCCGATCAGGGTGATGGTGATGCTCACGTGACACTCCTCTTGGGCGAAGCCGCGGCGGGGCGGGTCACCAGGTAAATGCCGAGCGCGACCGGAACGATCCCGAGCAGATCGCGAAATTCGACATGCTCGCCGAGCACGAGATAGGCGAACAGCATGCCGAGCGGCGGCATCAGGAAGTGATAGGCGCTTGCGGCGGTCGCGCCACACACTTTCAGGAGATGAAACCAGAGCAGATAGGCCAGGATCGAACCGCCGAGCACGAGGAAGGCGAAGGCGCCGGCGAGCCGCATGCTGGGTACGATGTCGCCGACGCTGGAGAGTGTGAAGGCGAACGGCATCACCGCAAGGCCGCCGGCGATATTCTGGATGCCGTTGCCGATCCACAGGCTTCCCTTCGGCGCCAGCAGCTTGAACAACATGGTGCCGGCGACGATCGAGGCGAGCGAGGCCAATGTGAAGAGGATGCCGTGCGGGCTGTCGGTGCCGATCTTGAGGCGATGCCAGACGATGAAGGCGACGCCGGCGATGCCGAGCAGGAGACCAATCACCTTGCGCAGGGTCATGCTCTCGCCGAGGAACATCGCCGCCAGCATGGCGGTGAAGACCGGGTTGGCCGAGACGATCAGCGCGCCGAGGCCGGCCGAGACCGTCTTCAGGCCGGTATAGCCGAGGCCGAGGTAGAGGGCGTTGTTGGCGACGCCGATCACGGCGAACACCGCCGCGTCGCGCCAGGTGAGGTCCCATTGATCCCGGCGCAGCATGGAGATGCCGAGGATCAGGACTCCGGCGAGCGAGAAACGCGCGGCGAGCAGGATCAGCGGCGGGCAATCGGTGACGCCGATCTTGCCGGCGACGAAGGCGTAGCTCCAGAGCAGGCAGAACAAGGTGATCAACAATGGCAACGTGTTGAAGCGGGTGCGGGGCATCGCGACAGCGGGGGCAACAGACATGGGGGTTCTCCTCTGCCCCTGATCTAGGCCCGCACCTTGATATTAGGAAATTAAATGATAGACTGGCCTCCAGTGGATTTATAAATGGAGGCTGCGATGCTCGACCTGGAGCTCCTGCGCAGTTTCGTCTCGGTGGTCGATGCCGGCGGCTTCACCCGCGCCGGAGAGCGCGTCCACCGCACGCAATCGACGGTGAGCCAGCAGATCAAGCGCTTGGAGGAGGATGTCGGCCAGCCGCTGTTGATCCGCAGCGGCAAGGACGTCACCCCGACGGAGGCCGGCGAGCGGCTGCTGACCTATGCGCGGCGTCTGCTGTCACTCGCGGAAGAGGCCCGCGACGTGCTCTCGCGCCCCGGCAGCGAAGGCGCGATCCGGATCGGCATCACCGAGGATTTTGCCGCCTACCGGCTGACGAGATTGCTCGCGACCTTCGCGCGCAGCCACCCGAATTTGCGGCTCGACGTGCGCTCGGGCCAGAGCCTGTTCCTCTACCGCGACCTCGAGCGCGGCGATCTCGACCTCGCGCTGATCAAGCGCGCCGCCAGCGAGAAGGGCGGCATCGCGGTGTGGCCGGAACGGGTGCACTGGGTCACCAGCAAGAGCCATCCGCGCGACACGGCGACCGGCTCGGTGCCGCTGATCGGCTTCGGCTCGGGCTGCCTCTATCGCGCCCATGCCGTCCATGCGCTGGAGCGCGCGGGGCGCAACTGGCACATGGCCTACACCTCCTCGAGCCTCGCCGGCATCCAGGCCGCGGTCGCCGCAGGCCTGGGCTTAAGCATCCTGTCCGAAATGTCGATCCAGGCCGAGCATCGCGTGCTGACGGCAAAGGACGGCTTTGCGCCGATCGAGCGCACCGAAGTCGCCCTCATCGCCGCCCCCGAAGCCAGCCCCGCAACGCTACGGCTGGCGGATCGGCTCGCGGAGTATTGCGAGAGCGTGCAGGCGAAGGCGGCGTGAGATTATCCATCCGTCATTCCGGGGCGTGCGAAGCACGAGCCCGGAATCCATTCATCCACGGATGATGCGGCCTAATGGATTCCGGGCTCTCGCTTCGCGAGCCCCGGAATGACGGAAAAGGCTCAATAACACCGCGTCGCCGCAAACGCATGGACGCGGTTGTCGCCGAGCACGTGGGCCACAAAACCCGGTGATCCGAAGATCCGCGCGAACGCGGCGTTGCGGATGCTGAGCCCCCCGGTGTAGGCACCGAAAGCCGGCATCACCGCGCGTTCGCCGTCGGACGCGAAACAACGCCGCTCGATCGAGCGGCCGCGGGTCGGCACCCGCGCCTTGGGGTGAAGGTGGCCGGCGATCTCGCCGGCAGCACCGGTCGGCTCATGGCGGAACACGATCGGGCCGATCGCAACCTCGGTCGCGACCACGCCGCCGAGACTGGGCGGCAGCGCAGGATCATGATTGCCCGAGATCCAGATCCAGTTGCGGCGCACTTGCAGTGCCGCGAGCGCCTCGCGATCCGGCTCCGACAGGCGCGCATGCGCATCGCGGTCGTGAAAGCTGTCGCCGAGCGCGATCACCTGCCGCGGATCGTGCCGCGCGATCACCGCGGCAAGCCGGCTCAACGTCGCCACCGTGTCGTAAGGCGGCAGCAGCACGCCGCGGGCAGCAAAGCTCGAGCCTTTTTCCAGATGCAGGTCGGATACGACGAGCAGGCTCCGCTCTTCCCAGAACAGCGCGCCGGAGCAATCCGCCACGAAGCCGACATCCGCCACCGTGACCATCGAAACGCGCATCTCGTCACCGTCTCGCAAAGCTAGCGCGCCTGCCGTCACGTCCTGTCCCCAGAGTTATGTCGTCGCCTCCCGCACGAGTTCCTCGGCCGCCTCGGCCAGAAGCTCGTCGGATGCTTCGCCATAAACTGACTCGCGGCCGATTTCCAGCAGTGCGGGCACGGCAAGCGGAGAAACGTGGTCGAGGTCCTTGTGGGTGATTCGGCCGTGGATGCGCGAAAGCATGTCGCTGAGGCGGCGAAGATCGAGCAATCCCGTGGCGGCATCGCCGCGCGCGGCGCGCAGCAACACGTGGTCGGCCTGATGCTTGCGCAGCACGTCGTAGATCAAATCGGTCGAGAACAGCACCTGGCGGCGGGACTTCTCCTCGTCGGTGAAGCGGCGCGCGATCAGCCCCGAGATGATGGCGCAGTTGCGGAACGTGCGCTTCATCAGCGCAGATTCCGCGAGCCATGCCTCGAGATCGTCGCCCAGCATGTCGGGATCGAACAGCGCGTTGAGATCGAGCTTGCCGTTCCGGATCATGAAGGAGAGATCGCCGACGCCCCAGACCGCGAGCGCATATTCATTGGCGACGAAGCCGAGCGGGCGGGCGCGGCCGCGCTCCAGCCGGCGCGTCAGCAGCATGCCGAGCGTCTGGTGCGCGAGCCGGCCCTCGAAGGGATAGCAGACCAGATAATGGCTGCCGCCGCGCGGAAAGGTTTCCACCAGCAGCTCGCGCACCGCAGGCACCCGCGAGAACTTTCGCTGCAGCGACAGCCAGTCGTGCACCTGGTCCGGCAATCCATTCCAGGCCCTGCTGTTGTCGAGCAGTTTCCGGACGCGTTCGGCGAGATAGGTCGACAGCGGGAACTTGCCGCCCATATAGGACGGCACTTTTGCATCTTTGTCATTGGCGCGGGAGACATAGACCTGGTCTTCAACCAAGGCCTCGTAGCGCACCACCTCGCCGCCAAAGACAAAAGTGTCGGCCGGCACGAGACCCTCGATGAAGACCTCCTCGATCTCGCCGAGCATCCGGCCGCCACGGGCGATCGCGCCGGTCGATCCGCTCCCGCCGGCGCGCGAGCGCACCAGCCGCACCTTCAGCATGGTCTCCTCGACGATGGTGCCGACATTGAGACGGTAGCTCTGCCGCACCTTGGGATTGGTGACGCGCCAGCGGCCCTGCTTGTCCTGCTTGATGCGCGCGAAGCGCTCATAGGTTTTCAGCGCGTAGCCGCCGGTCGCGACGAAATCGACGACGTCATCGAAATCGGTTCGCGTCAGCGACGCATAGGGCGCGGCGGTCCTGACCTCATCGTAGAGTTCATCGGACAGGAACGGCTTGCCGCAGGCGCAGCCGAGCACGTGCTGGGCCAGCACGTCGAGCGCGCCCGTGCGCAAGGGCGGCGTGTCCTGCGCATTCTCCGCGATGGCGTCGATCGCGACGGCGCATTCCAGCACCTCGAACCGGTTGGCCGGCACCAGCACGGCGCGCGAGGCCTCGTCGAAACGGTGGTTGGCGCGGCCGATCCGCTGCATCAGCCGCGATGAGCCTTTTGGGGCGCCGATATTGATGACGAGGTCGACATCGCCCCAGTCGACGCCGAGGTCGAGCGAGGAGGTGCAGACCACACCGCGCAGCCGGCCGGCGGCCATCGCGTCCTCGACCTTGCGGCGCTGCGCGACATCGAGCGAGCCGTGATGCAGCGCGATTGCGAGCCCGTCGTCGTTCATGCGCCAGAGATCCTGGAACAGCATCTCGGCCTGGCTGCGGGTGTTCACGAACACCAGCGTGGTCTTGTTGCGCTTGATCAGCTCATAGACCTCGGGCAGTGCGTGGCGCGCGCTGTGGCCGGACCATGGCAGCCGCTCCCGCGTGTCGAGCATCTCGACCACCGGCGGCGCGGCGCCGCCGGCGATCACGACGTCGGCGGATACGCTCTCAACGCCCGGCTGCGGCACCAGGAAACGCGCCAGTTGTTCCGGCTCGGCCACCGTAGCCGAAAGACCGATGGCGCGCGCCTGCGGTGCAATGGTCCAGAGCCGCGCAAGCCCGAGCGACAGCAGATCACCACGCTTGGAGGTGACCAGCGCATGCAGCTCGTCGAGCACGATGCGCTTCAGCGAGGAGAACAGAAACGGCGCGTCGTCGGACGCCAACAGCAGCGCCAGTTGCTCCGGCGTGGTGAGCAGAATATCCGGCGGATAGCGCCGCTGCCGCTGCCGCCGTGACACCGGCGTGTCGCCGGTGCGGGTCTCGATCCTGATCGGCAGCCCCATTTCGGCCACCGGCGTCTCCAGATTGCGCGCGATGTCGACCGCGAGCGCTTTCAGCGGCGAGATGTAGAGCGTATGCAGCCCGCTTGAGCGGCGAACGCCGCGGCCGGTGGAGACGACTTTTGGCCTCGGATCGGCTGCGACAGCCGCCTCACTCGCTAGCCGGAGCGGTTTGCTGCCACCCGGTTCGCCCGCCAACTCCACCAGCGTCGGCAGGAACCCTGCCAGCGTCTTGCCGGCGCCGGTCGGCGCGATCAGCAGCGCGGAACGCTCCTCGCGCGCCTTCGCCAGCAGCGCGAGCTGATGCTCGCGCGGCGACCAGCCGCGTGAGGCGAACCAGTCGCGAAAGCGGCGCGGCAAGAGATCGGCCGTTTCCGACGGCGGTACGGAAAAGAGATCGAGCGTCGACACGCCCAAGAGGTAGGTGGTTCAGCGGGCTTCGTCGAGGGGCGCAAGAATGGCAGCAGGTGGCACAGAGCAGCCGCGCCCCGCGCCTGTGGACCCTCTCTCCGCCGCCATTGCGAGGAGCACAGCGACGAAGCAATCCATCTTTCCCCGCGGGGACAGATGGACTGCTTCGCTTCGCTCGCAATGACGGGGATAGAGATCCGCAGAAGGCGGCCGCAGCGCCCCCCTACTCCGTCATCGGCTCGCCGAAGAGATCCCAGTCCTTGCCGTTGAAGATCGAGACGTAGAGCGTCTTCATGGGCGTGTAGTCGTCGGGCGTATAGCTGTAATTGATGCCGTCGAGGAAATAGGGCGAGTGGAAACCGGCCAGCGTGGTGGCGTGCTTCAGCACGTTGGCGCGGGTCAGGTCGTCGCCGCAGCGGCGCAGGATTTCGCCCATCGTCGCCGCCTGGCCGTAGCCGGCAAAGGCGATGGTGTTATCAGGGTCGATGTTCGGCAGGTACTTTTTGCGCAACTCCTCGAACGCGACCACATCGGCATCCTTCTCATAGCGTGGCACGCCGACTTCCTTGTTGTAGCGGATCGCGACGATGTCCTTGGCGTTCTCGAGGCCCGCAGCGCTCAGGATCGAACGACCGGTCGAGCCTGCCGACAACAGCTGCAGCGGCTTCCAGCCGAGCTCGGCCACCTTGCGGATCGACTGCGACGTCGCCTTGCCGGTGCTGATGTTGTAGAACACGTCGGCGCCCGACTTCGAGAGATTGATGAGCTGGGAATCGACCGTCGGATCGGTGAGATCGTAGGTCTGCTCCATGATCACCTGTGCCTTGCCGCCTGCATCGGCCAGCACCTTCTTGAAGGGGCCGAGGAAGTCGCGGCCGAAATCGTCGTTCTGATAGAGGATGCCGATCTTGGCGTTCGGCTTCACGCTGACGACGTGTTTTGCAAGGATGCGGGCTTCGGTCGGATAGAGCGGCAGGCCCGCCATGGTCCACTTATTGTTCTTCGGATCGTTCCATTTCGAGGCGCCGGTGTTGAGCAACAGCTGCGGCACCCCCTTGGAATTGAGATATTTGTGCACGGCGGTCTGCGGCGCAGTGCCGAGCGAGCCATAGAGCGCCAGCACCTCCTCCTGCTCGACCAGACGGCGCGTCGCCTCGACGCATTTCGGCGCGCTGTAGGCGTCGTCCATGGTGAGGAATTTCACCTTGCGGCCGTTGATGCCGCCCTTGTCGTTCAGCATCTGGAAATAGGCTTCGCCGACCCGACCCAGCACGCCATAGAGCGAGCCCGGGCCGGAATGCGGCACGGTCTGGCCGAGCTTGATCTCGGTGTCGCTCGAACCCGGATCGTACTTCTTGTCGGCGGCCCGGACGGACGGCGCAGACAGCACGGACGCTGCGATCACGGACAATGCGGTGGCGCCGAACTCGCGCCGCGTATGTTTTTTCATTGCTTCTCTCCCTGAGGCGAAAAGCTCTCGCATTCCGCCCTGCGCCGGGCAAGCGCGAAGTCACCGCTTTGCGGCGCAATGCCGCGTCACGGCAAATGCGTAGCGTGTAGACTCAAGTTGAGAGAGCGATGTATGGGATCGCGGCTTCACCCTCCCCTGGAGGGGGAGGGTCGACTCACATTGAGCGTAGCGAGATGTGAGGCGGGGTGGGGTGACGGTCCTTCCGCGAACAACGCTGCCCGTGTTGAGAGATCACCCCACCCCGCTTCGTATTTCGCTACGCTTCATGCGAACCGACCCTCCCCCTCCAGGGGAGGGTAAGAGCATCACGCCTTGGTCGCGACGGCGACAAGCCCGGGCGCCGGGATGTTGTCTTCATTGCGCGCCGAGAGATCGTCGAGCAGAGCCAGCGTCAGCCCGGCGGCAGCGACGGAGGCCCGCACGTACGGCGCACTGTGGGCGTAGCGCAGCCCTTCGCCGAGGATGACGCCCTCGCCGTCATGGGTCTCCGTGGTGAAAGCGAGCACGCCGCCCGCCACCAGCACGCGCGCGGCTTCGACGAGCAGGGGTGCGAGATCGGCGACATAGACCATCGCATCGGCCGCGAGGATCAATTCGGCGCTGGCGTCCGGCTTGCCTGAAATGCCCTTCAGCATATCGCCGACCTTGAGCTCAGCATAGAGCCCGGTCGCGCGCGACTTGTCGATCATGCGCGGCGACAGGTCGATACCGATGAATCGATCGACGTGATCAGCGAACGCAGCCGCCGCGAGGCCGGTGCCGCAGCCGAGATCGATCGCGCGCTTGAAGAACGCCGGCTTCCTCGCCGACGCGCGCACCGACAGCACCGCCTTGAACAGCAGCGCCGGGCCGCGATAGCCGAGATCGCCGACCAGCGCGGCCTCGAAGCGCGGCGCATATTGATCGAACAACGTCTGCACATAGCCCGGCGGCATCGCGCTGACGGCCTCGACGCCGAGCTGCATCAAATGCAGGCCGGCGCCATGGCGGTCCTCCGGATCGGCGTCGCGCGCGGCGCGGAAGGCTGCGATCGCGGCTTCACGCAGGCCGAGCTCGAGGCGGATCTTGCCCAGCGTGTACCAGGCCGACGGGAATTTCGGCACCAGCTCGATCGCCTGTTCGAGCAGCCCGGCGGCAGCCGGCAGATCGCCCTTCAATTGCAGGTCGCGCGCGAACTCGTAGCGGCGGTCGGCAACGAGGTCGCCGGAGGACAGAAACAGGCGGGGGGCCATTTTCTCTTAGGGAACCAATCTTGGCCAGGTCCGGCCATCCATCAAAGCATGGACTTTTTCCGGAGATGGAAGCGCCGGTCAAGCCCACTCGCGACGGCTAAACATCGCCGAGGGAGCACCTATATTGTGACAATGCTCCCGCAAGACATCCTGATGCCCGTCCCGGCCGGGCTTTGCTGCAAGCCTGGTGGCTTCCACATCGATCCTGTCAGGCCGGTCGAGCGGGCACTGATCACGCACGGCCATTCCGACCATGCCAGGCCGGGCCACGGCGCGGTGCTTGCGACCCAGGAAACGCTCGACATGATGAGGCTGCGCTACGGCGAGAATTTCGCCGGCTCAGTGCAGGCGGTCGCTTACGGCGAGGAGATCAAGCTCGGCGACGTCACGGTGACGTTTCATCCTGCCGGGCACGTGTTGGGCTCCGCCCAGATATCGGTCACCTGCAAGGACACCCGCATCGTCGCCTCCGGCGACTACAAGGACGCGCGCGACCCGACCTGCGCGCCGTTCGAGCTGGTGCCCTGCGATGTCTTCATCACCGAGGCAACCTTCGGTCTGCCGGTGTTTCGCCATGGCGATGCCGCCGATGAGGTGAAGAAACTGCTGGCCTCCGCAAAACTGTTTCCGGAGCGCGCGCATCTGGTCGGCGCTTATTCGCTCGGCAAGGCGCAGCGCGTGATCGCGCTGCTGCGCGAGGCCGGCTACGACGCGCCGATCTATCTGCACGGCGCGATGGAGAAGATCACCTATTATTATCAGGAACGCGGCATTCCGCTCGGCGAGCTCAGGCCCGCGCGCGGCATGAAGAAGGCCGAACTCGCCGGCACCATCACGCTGGCGCCGCCGAGCGCGACCTCCGACGTCTGGACGCGGCGCTTCCCCGATCCGGTCACGGCGTTTGCGTCGGGCTGGATGCGCGTGCGCGCCCGGGCGCGGCAGGGCGGCATCGAGCTGCCGCTGGTGATCTCGGATCATGCCGACTGGGACGGGCTGACGGCGACGATCGCAGCCACCGGTGCCGGCGAGATCTGGGTCACCCATGGCCAGGAAGACGCGCTGGTGCATTGGTGCAAGAGCAAGGGTCTTGCCGCACGGCCGCTCGATCTGGTCGGCTATGGCGACGAGGACGAAAGCGAGACGACGGCGGTCACTGGCGAGGCGGAGCCCACCGGCGAAGGCCAGCCCGCCGGCGAGACCAAGAAGCCATGAATCGCTTTGCCGAGCTGCTCGACCGCCTCGCCTATGAGCCCGGCCGTAACAACAAGATCAAGCAGCTGGTTGGCTATTTCCGCGAGACCGAGGACCCCGACCGCGGCTACGCGCTGGCGGCGCTGACCGGCGCGCTGTCGTTCAAGCACGCCAAGCCGGGCTTGATCCGAGACCTGATCACCGAACGCACCGACCCGGTGCTGTTCGGCTACGCCTATGATTACGTCGGCGACCTCTCTGAGACCGTCGCGCTGATGTGGCCGAAGGCGGAGCTGCCGGGCCACAACAACCCGCCGCCTCCCACCCTCACCGACGTCGTCACCACGCTGCGCACGCTCGGCAAGGCCGAACTGCCGGCGCAGCTGGCGCGCTGGCTGGACGAGCTCGACGAGACCGGGCGCTGGGCGCTGCTGAAGCTCGTCACCGGCGCGATGCGGATCGGGATCTCGGCGCGGCTGGCGAAGACCGCAGCGGCGGCGCTCGGCGACAAGGACCCGCACGAGATCGAGCTGATGTGGCCGGGCCTGTCGCCGCCCTATCTCGAATTGTTCGCCTGGCTCGAAGGGCGCGGCGACAAGCCGGTCAATAGCGACCCGACGCCGTTCCGCCCGGTAATGCTGGCGCATGCGATCGAGGATGGCGATTTCGCCAATCTCGACGCTGCCGATTTCAGCGCGGAATGGAAGTGGGACGGCATCCGCGTGCAGGCTGTGGCCGGCCACGACACGCGCGGCCACATCCAGGCGCGGCTCTATTCGCGCACCGGCGAGGACATCACCGGCAGCTTCCCCGACCTCGTGCCGTCGCTGCATCTTCCCGGCGCGATCGATGGCGAATTGCTGGTGCTCCGCGACGGCCGCGTGCAGACCTTCAACGTGTTGCAGCAGCGGCTGAATCGCAAAGTCGTTTCGCCGAAGCTGATCAAGGAATTCCCGATCCATCTGCGCGCCTACGATCTGCTCGGCGACGGCGAGAACGATCTGCGCGAGCAGCCCTTCACCGAACGCCGCGCGCATCTCGAAGCCTTCGTCGCCAAGCTGAACGATCCGCGCATCGATCTGTCGCCGACGGTCCCGTTCGCAAGCTGGCAAGAGCTGGCCGCGGCGCGCGCCGATCCGAAGAGCGCGGGCGCCGGCGACGATGCCGACGCGGTCGAAGGCGTGATGCTGAAGCGGCGCGACGCGCCCTATCTGCCCGGACGGCCGAAGGGCCCATGGTGGAAGTGGAAGCGCGATCCGCACATCATCGACGCGGTGCTGATGTATGCCCAGCGCGGTCACGGCAAGCGCTCGTCCTATTACTCCGACTACACGTTCGGGGTCTGGACCCGCGGCGAGGCCGGCGACGAGCTGGTGCCGGTCGGCAAAGCCTATTTCGGCTTCACCGACGAGGAGCTCTTGCAGATCGATCGCTTCGTCCGCCGCAACACCACCGAGAAGTTCGGTCCCGTCCGACATGTCGTGCACGAGCCGGATCAGGGGCTGGTGCTGGAAGTCGCCTTCGAGGGCTTGCAGCGCTCGCCGCGTCACAAATCCGGCGTCGCGATGCGCTTTCCCCGGATCAGCCGCCTGCGCTGGGACAAGCCGCCGCGCGAGGCCGACCGGCTGGAGACACTTGAACGGATGTTAATCTCCATGACAGGAAGTTAAACCCGCAAGCCACATCGCAGCCATTGATCGCGGCTCACGGGTTTCCCATGTGCTGCGCCGTGACCTATAATGCGGGCGATTCCGCGGGAGACAGCAATGCCAGACAACATCCGGGACTTGCCGGCCGGCGAGAGCCAGAGTGACGGCCTGTACCGCTTTCTCGGCGGATCGCCGCTCTCGGTGGCGTTCCGGCTGATCCTGCTCTCGATCCTGGTCGGCGTGGTGCTCGCCGCGATCGGCCTCGACCCATGGAACATCCTCTACAGCGTCCGCCGGCTGTTCCAGAGCCTCTGGGATTTCGGCTTCGATGCGATCAACTGGGCGTGGCGCTACTTCCTGCTCGGCGCCGTGATCGTGGTCCCGATCTGGCTGTTGTCGCGGCTGTTCGGCGCGCCGCGCGGCCGCTGATCCCAGGGAAAGCCCGCAGCCGATGCAATTGCAATTTGTCGGCTGCGGCGATGCGTTCGGCTCCGGAGGCCGCTTCAACACCTGCTTCCATGTCAGCGGCGCGTGCGTCAATTTCCTGATCGACTGCGGCGCGTCCTCGCTGCCGGCGCTGAAGCGGCTCGAGATCGACCGCAACGCGATCGACCTGATCCTGATCACACATTTCCATGGCGATCATTTCGCCGGCCTGCCGTTCTTCCTGCTCGACGCGCAATTCTCCCGTCGCACCCGGCCGCTCGTGATCGCCGGGCCCGAAAGCATCGAAACGAAATTGCCTGCGGTGATGGAGGTGATGTTCGAGCATTCCTCCAAGACCAAACAGCGCTTCGATCTGCCGTCATCACGCTCGCACCGCAGGAGCGGCGCAGCTTCGGCGAGGTGACCGTGACGCCCTATCCTGTCGTGCATGGCGAATCGGGCGGGCCGTTTCTGGCCTATCGCGTCGAGGCCGAAGGCCGCGTCGTCACCTACAGCGCCGACACCGAGTGGACCGATGCGTTGATCCCGGCCGCGCAAAACGCCGACCTCTTCATTGCCGAGGCCTATACCTACGACAGAATGGTCAGGAACCATCTCAGCCTGAAGACGCTGGAGCCGCATTTGCCGGCCATCAACGCCAGGCGCGTGGTGCTGACCCATATGAGCGACGACATGCTCGGCCGCGTCGACGACCTGCCCTACACGGCGGCGAGCGACGGCATGGTCGTGGTGTTCTGACCACGCAATTGCCTGCAAGTTACTCCGCCCCTCCGCCACCGCATTGCTCTGAGTACAATTCCGGCATGGTCGCGCGACGGATGTCGCGATAGAAGCGCATATTCCTTGCAACTGTAGCCATGCACGCACCCATTCACCCGAAGATCACGACCCGCCAGGTGTTCGCCATCGCCGGTCCCGCGATGGTCGCCAACCTGACCACGCCGCTGATCGGCATCGTCTCGACCACCGCGATCGGCCGCCTCGACGATGCCGCGCTGCTCGGCGGGGTGGCGATGGCCTCGGTGATCTTCGACTGCCTGTTCTGGCTGTTCGCCTTCCTGCGCATGAGCACGCTGGCCTTCACCGCGCAGGCGCAGGGCGCGGGCGAGCCGCAGGAATATGCCGCAATCCTGGTGCGCGGCTTCATCGTCGCCGGCCTGATCGGCATTGCACTGATCGCGCTGCAGGTGCCGCTGGCCGCAATCACGTTCCAGCTGATGGGCGGCAGCGAAGGCGTCACGCGCGCCGCCAAGAGCTATTTCATGATCCGGATCTGGTCGGCGCCGCTGGCGCTCGCCAATTATGTCATCCTGGGCTGGCTGGTCGGCCAGGCGCGCGCCAATCTGGCGCTTATCCTGCAGATCGTGATCAATTTGATCAACATGGCCGCAACCGTGCTGCTGGTGCAGGTCTATGGCGCCGGCATCGCAGGTGCCGCGATCGCCGCCGTGCTCGCCGAGACCGCCGGTTTCATTGCCGGTATCGTCGTGGCGTGGCGGATCTCGCAAGGCGGCTTTGTGGTTCCCGCGGCGACGCTGTTCGACCGCGCCGAGCTGATGCGCATGCTGGCCGTCAACCGCGACATCATGGTCCGCACCGCGGCGCTGATCGTCGTGTTCCTGTTCTTCACCGCCAAAGGCGCGCACGAGGGCGACGTCACACTGGCGGCGAATTCGGTGCTGAACAATTTCCTGCTGGTGAGCGCGTTCTTCCTCGATGGCCTCGCCAACGCCGCGCAACAGCTCTGCGGTCGCGCCTTCGGCGCCCGCGACGCGCGCGGCTTTGCCGATTCGACCCGGCTGGTGCTGCTGTGGGGTGTCGGCTTTGCGCTGGTCGTCTCGGTGCTGTTCGCGCTGTTCGGGCCGGCGCTGATCAATTTGATGACGACCAGCGAGGACGTGCGCAGCTCAGCGCGCGAGTTCCTGGTGTTCGTGATCCTGGCACCTCTGCCCGGCGTGTTCGCGTTCGGCTTCGACGGCATCTATGTCGGCGCGACCTGGGCGCGCGAGATGCGCAATTTGATGCTGGCCTCACTCGCGATCTTCCTCGCCGCCTGGTGGGCGCTCAGCGGATTCGGCAACACCGGGCTGTGGATCGCGCTGCTCGGCTTCTACGTCGCGCGCGGCGGCCTGCAAGGCCTGCGCTATCCGGCGCTGCTGAGGAAGACGTTCAAATCGTAGCTGCGTAGCCCGGATGGAGCGATGCTCTGCTCCCTCGCCCCGCTCTTGCGGGGAGAGGGTTGGGGTGAGGGGCTGTCTCCCGCGCAATGGTAAGAGCCGATACGCGGAAGCTCCCCTCACCCGGATCGCATCTGCGATGCGACGCAGCCGAAGCTCTGCTTCGGCGTTCTAAACGGCCGCCGAAGGCGGCCTACGCCTCTCCCCGCAAGCGGGGCGAGGTAAGAACACTACCGCACCGGCCAATCCTCTGCCGTAATCGTCGCGGCATCGGCCCCGACGATTTCCGACAGCGAGTCGCGGCCGGTGCGCAGCAGGGTCGAGGACAGATCGCGCTTGATGTCGTCGACCAGGCCGATGCCCTTGTAGACCAGCGAGGAATAGAGCTGGATCAGGCTGGCACCGGCGCGGATCTTGGTCAGCGCGGCGCCGCCGCTATCGATGCCGCCGACCCCGATCAACGGAAATGCGCCTTCAACGCGGACATAGGTCTCGGCGACCATCCGCGTCGACAGCCGGAACAGCGGACGGCCCGACAGGCCGCCCTGCTCCCTGGCGCGGTTCTCCTCGCGCAAGGTCGTGGGCCGCGCCAGCGTGGTGTTGGCGACGATCATGCCGTCGACGCGCCGCGAGCGGGCGATGTGCACGACATCGTCGAGCTCGGCGAGGCTGAGATCCGGCGCGATCTTCAGCAGCACCGGCGAGTCGCCGGCGTTCTTGCGGACGCGCTCGCGGGTGTCGATCACCCGCGCCAGCAGATCGTCGAGCGCCGCTGATTGCTGCAGATTGCGCAGGCCCGGCGTATTCGGCGAGGAGACGTTGACGGTGAAATAGCTCGCGACCGAGGCGAACGTCTCGATCAGCTTCACATAATCGACGACGCGGTCGGTCGAATCCTTGTTGGCCCCGACATTGACCCCGATGATGCCGCCGCCGCTGGCGCGCGCGGCGAGCCGGCGCAGCACGGCTTCCTCGCCGTCATTGTTGAAGCCCATGCGGTTGATGACGGCCTCGTCGCGCTCGAGGCGAAACAGCCGCGGCCGCGGGTTGCCGGCTTGCGGCTTCGGCGTCACCGAGCCTATCTCGACAAAGCCGAAACCAAGCCGCAGCAACGCGTCGGGCACCTCCGCGCTCTTGTCGAAACCCGCCGCCATGCCGATCGGATTCGGAAAGTTCAGCCCGAAAGCGCGCACCGCGAGCTTGGGATCATCCGGTCGCTGCCGGATCGGCGGCAGCAGCTTCAAACCCTGGATCGCCATGCGATGGGCATCTTCCGGATCGAACCAGCGCAGCAGCGGCAGCGAGAAGGCGTCGAAGGCGCGGATCACGGCTTGAGCTCCGGAACGTCGTGGCCGCCGTCGGAGCGCGCGCGCAGGCTGAGGATTTCGGTGACCGCGCCGAGGTCGAGTTCGCCATAGAGATGCGGGAACAATTCGTCATTGCGCGAGCGTTCCCAGCGCAAGGCGTCGCCGAGCGCATCGGCATCGACCGCGACCAAGAACAGGCCGGTTTGCCCGTGGTAGTGCTTGCGCGCGGTCTCGGCCACCTGGGCGGCGGTCGAAAAATGGATGAAGCCGTCGCGATTGTCGTCCGCACTGCCCCGGTAGACGCCCTGCCGCTCGGCCTCGCGCCAGGCCGAAGCGGGAGTGATTTTGTAGATCATGGGCACGGCCCGGCCTTCCCTTTTGTCCTTGAGTCTCTTGGGGTTTTATCCGGATTTGAGGGGAAATGCCCCGCACGCCATTCGGCGAGCGAGGGACCGTATCGGCGGCGGCGTCGCAACTCAAGCGGTGCCAGGGCACATCCGACGGCAGATTTGCGGAAACGCCCGGTTTCAGGTAATAATTCCTACCATCCAGGGTATCCTCGATGGCCAAACAGCCCAAAGCCGCCCGACCGCTGACCCACGCGCAGGTCTGGGCCGCGCTCGACCGGCTCGCCGAACGCGCCGGCCTGTCGCCATCAGGCCTTGCCAAGCAATCCGGTCTCGACCCGACCACCTTCAACAAGTCCAAGCGCGTGACTGGCGACGGGCGCGAGCGCTGGCCGTCGACCGAATCGCTCTCCAAGGCGCTGGCCGCGAGCAATGCCAGCATGGAGACCTTCGTGCAGTTGCTCGGCGATGGTGCGCGCGGCGGCCAGTCGGTGCCGTTGATCGGCTTCGCGCAGGCCGGCGCCGGCGGCTATTTCGACGACTCTGGCTTTCCCGCCGGCAAGGGCTGGGATGAAGTGGCGCTGCCGGCGACATCAGACGAGCACGCCTACGCGCTGGAGATCGAGGGCGACTCGATGAAGCCGGCCTATCGCGAAGGTGACATCATCGTGGTGTCACCCGCGACCGCGATCCGCCGCGGCGACCGCGTCGTCGTACGCACGACCGGCGGCGAGGTGATGGTGAAGGAGCTGAAGCGACGCACAGGCAAGGTGCTGGAACTCGCATCGCTCAATCCGGAACATCCCGACCGCATGCTCGATGCCGAGGAAGTCACGTGGATCGCGCGCGTGGTATGGGCGAGCCAGTAGCTGCGGCGATTCAGTCGCCACAAAACCGGTGTCGTCCCGGCGAAGGCCGGGATCCATAACCACCGCCGTTTGAATTGTAGCGAGCTGGGGCTACAGCTCGCTTCGACAACATGACCCTGTGGTAATGGGTCCCGGCCTTCGCCGGGACGACGGTGAAATTTGCGGCGCGGGCCTCCGCCTACGTCGCGTAATCCGGCTCCTTGCGGTCCAGCATCCGCTTCAGCGCATCGAAATGCCGCTGCGACGGGCTTGGGCCGTTGTAGAGATGGTCGTCGCGGAAATCGCGCTTGGTCTTCTCCACCACATGCTGCGGCAATTGCTTGAGCGGCTGCTGGGTCCACATCGCGTAGATCTGCACCTGCGCGGCGCGCTCGATGTAATAGAGCCGGTCATAGGCATCGGCGACGGTCTCGCCGACGGTCGAGATGCCATGGTTGGCCATGAACAGGATGGTCTTGTTGCCGATCACCTTGGCGAGCCGCGCGCCCTCCTCGGGATCCAGCGCAGGGCCGGTGTAGAGATCGTCATAGGCGATCGCTTCCGACAGCCCGACCTCGGTCTGACCGATCTCCTTGATGCGCGGATCCTCGAGCCGCGTCAGCGCGCTCGCCTACGGCATATGGGTGTGGAACACCGCCTTGGCCTGCGGCAGCGCCTTGTGGATCGGCGCATGGATGCAAAAGCAGGATCGCTCGACCTCGCCCTCGCCGCGCTTCACCTCGGCATCGTCGATGCCGACTTCCATGAAGGACGACGCGGTGACCTCCGACCAGTGCATGCCGAACGGGATCTGGTAGTAGCGATCGGTGCGGCCGGGCACCACGAAGGTGAGATGGTTGAAGATGCCTTCCGAAAAGCCATGGATGTAGGCGAGCCGATGCGCGGCCGCGAGATCGACCCGCGCCTGCCATTCCTCGGCGCTCGTACTATCCTGCAGCGATGTCGGCGAAACCCTGAACTGCATGCGCATGCTCCCATTTTTTGCCGGCCGCTCGACGGAGGCCGTGCTGATTTTATGGGACGGAGTGTAGCGCAATCCGGCCGCGCCTCGGCTGACATTGCCGGGGATCAGCCATCCGCATTTTGCGGCCTTTTGTCCCTCTCCCCCTGTGGGAGAGGGTGGACGCGATGCGAAGCATCGCGGACGGGTGAGGGGTCTGTCTCCGCGGAGAGAGACCCCTCATCCGGCGCGGATTTCATCCGCGCCACCTTCTCCCACAGGGGGAGAAGGAACAAGCCTACGACGACCGCGCCAGCGCGCCGTCGATCATGTTGACCGCGTTCTGCACGCCGTAGACCGCGACGAAGGAACCGAAGCGCGGGCCCTTCTCCTGGCCGAGCAGCACCTGGTAGAGCATGTTGAACCAGTCGAGCGAGACGCCGGGACGGCCATCCTTGCCCTTCTTGACCATGTCGAGGAACGGCTCGCGGCGGCCGATCTCGTAGACCACGTTCTGGATGTCTTCGGCGGTCGCATCCGCCGGCATGTTGGCAAGCGCATCGCGTAGATCCTGCAACGCGGCCCGTTCGCCGTCGGTGGGCTCGCGGAATTGTTTCGTCGGCGCCACGAAGTCGCGATAGTAGTTGATGGCATAGCCGACCATCGCATCGAGCTTCGGATGGCTCTCGGGCGTCACGCCCGGACGATAGCGACCGATGAAACCCCATAATGTCTCGGCATTCTCTGCATTCGACGACGACACCAGCGTCAGCAAGAGCTGGAAGGTGACGGGCATGTCGGCCTGCGGCGGCTTGCCGGAATGGACGTGCCAGACCGGGTTCTGCAGCTGCTGCCGTGGCTCCTGCCGCGTGAAGCCGTCGAGGAACTGCTGGTAGTCGTCGACATTGCGCGGGATGACGTCGAAATAGAGCCGCTTCGCCGCCTTGGGCTCGCGATACATGAACAGCGACAGCGATTCCGGCGAGGCGTAGCGCAGCCATTCGTCGATCGTGAGCCCGTTGCCCTTCGACTTCGAGATCTTCTGGCCCTTCTCGTCGAGGAACAGCTCGTAGTTGAAGCCTTCGGGCGGCGTGCCGCCGAGCGCCGCGCAGATCTTGGCGGACAGCTTCACCGAATCGATCAGGTCCTTGCCGGCCATTTCATAGTCGACGCCGAGCGCGTACCAGCGCATCGCCCAATCCGGCTTCCATTGCAGCTTGCAGCGGCCGCCGGTGACGGGAACGGTGACGCTCTCCTTGGTCTCGGGATCTTCATAGGAGATCGTGCCGGCCTTGGCGTCGTGCGCCGTCACCGGGACGTAGAGCACGAGACCGGTGCGCGGACAGATCGGCAGGAACGGCGAGTAGCTCGCCGCCCGCTCCTCGCGCAGCGACGGCAGCATGATCGCCATCACCTTCTCGATCCGCTCCAGCATGCGCAGCAGCGCGGCATCGAACCGGCCGGAGGTGTAATACTCGGTCGAGCTCGCGAATTCGTAGTCGAAGCCGAACTGATCGAGGAAGGCGCGCAGCCGCGCATTGTTGTGCTGGCCGAAGCTCGGATGGGTGCCGAACGGATCGGGCACCTTGGTCAGCGGCTTGCCGAGATACTGCGCCAGCATCTCCTTGTTCGGCACGTTGTCCGGCACCTTGCGCAAGCCATCCATGTCGTCGGAGAAGGCGAGCAGGCGCGTCTTGATCTTGTCCTCGGTGAGCACGCGGAAGGCGTGGCGCACCATGGTGGTGCGCGCGACTTCGCCGAACGTGCCGATATGCGGCAGGCCCGAGGGGCCGTAGCCGGTCTCGAACAGCACCTCGTCCTTTGGATTTTTCTTCAGCCGCGCCACAATCGCTTTCGCCTGCTCGAACGGCCAGGCGTTGGATTGTTCGGCGAGCGCCCGCAGGTCGCTCGGGCTGGCAGCAAGATCAATCACGGACATTTCTTCAGGCTTTCTCCAAAATGGCCGCGAAAACTAACGCTTTCGCGGCAAAATGCAAAACGACGGGAGGCTTGCTGTCATTCCGGGATGGTGCCTTAGCACCAGACCCGGAATCTCGAGATTCCCCGGTGCGCAATTGCGCACCTGCGGTTCGATGCTACGCATCGCCCCGGAATGACAGCCTCAGAACGGGCTGATCGAGAAATAGCGCAGCCACAGATCGGTGAAGCGGCCTTTTTCCCAGATCCGGAACAGCGCCCAGTTCAGCGCCTGCCGGAGCAGATCGTTGCCCTTGCGCACGGCGATGCCGACACCCTCGCCGAAATAGCGGCTTTCGACAAAGGGGCCGCCGGAGAAGGCACAGCATTCAGCCGAATCGGTGCCGTTGATCCAGAACGCGAGCGAGATCGCATCGCCAAAGATGAAGTCGACCTCGCCACGGCGCAGCCCCGCGCGCAGCGCGTCGCTATCCGGATAGGAATGGATCTCGGCGTCGGTGAACATCGCCTTGAGATAGGCCTCGTGCGAGGTGCCGCCGATCACGCCGACCTTCTTGCCCTCGAGATATTCCGGGCGGATCTCCGGCATCACGTTGTCGCGGCGCGACGCGAAGCGCGCCGGCGCGCGATAATAGGGATCGGTGAAATCGACCTTGGCGCGCAGCTGCGGCGTCACCGCCATCGACGCGATGATGGCATCGCCCCGGTTGGTCGCCAGCGCATCGATCAGGGTCTCGAAGCGGCGCATCTGGATGGTGCAAGTAACCTTGATCTCGTCGCAGAGCGCACGCGCCAGGTCGACATTGAAGCCGGCCGGATTGCCGTCGGGCCCGGTGAAGTTGAACGGCGGATAGTCGGTCTCGGTCAGGAAGCGGATCACGGTGAGGCGCGACAGGTCCGGCCGATCCGGCCGTCGCCGCGGGTCCCAGAAGCCCGGCACCGCCTGCGGCGCGGCCTCGGCGGCCTTCGGAGGCTGGTTCGGAGCCGACGGGGCGGCAGCAGCCGGGGGTGTTGCTACCAGGGGCGTCGCTGGTGCCGCTTGTGCGGGGACAGGCCTGGCGGGCTGGGCTGGCGCAGGAGCCGGCTTGGCCGCCGGTGCCTGCGGCGCCGGTACCGGGGGCGTCTGTGCGACCGCTGATCCCGCGATCACCAGCACGACGGCCGCCATCATTCCCGCGGCCAGGCGAAGCTGGCGCGAGCGGACGGCAAAAGGCTGGGCAGACGGATTTGGCATAACCGGCAATATCAGGGAATTGAACGGCTTATAGACCATTCGGCGCCCGAATCGAGCGCCGAATGGGTTAATTCTGAACCGGAAAAAGGGTCAGAGATACCGTTTGAGATCGGTCGCCGCCTCTTCAGGCGTCCGTTTCAGATTGAACGGCGCAACGAAATGGCCGTCGCGGTCCATCAAATAGATCAGCGCGGTGTGATCCATCGTGTAGTCGCCATCCTTCAGCGGCACCTTCTTGGCGTAGACCCGGTAGCTCGACAGCACCTTGGCGATGGCGGCGGGATCGCCGGTCAGGCCCTTGAGGTGCGGATCGAAGCTCGACAGGTAATCCTTCATCGCCGTGGCGGTGTCGCGTTCCGGGTCGACCGAGACGAAATAGGCGTTCACGCGGTCGGCGTCCTTGCCCATCGCCTTCAGGACCTCGGATATCTCGAACAGCGAGGTCGGGCAGATGTCCGGGCAATGGGTGAAGCCGAAGAAGATCAGCGTCGGCTTGCCCTGGAGGTTCTTGTCGGTGACGGTCTGGCCGGCCTGGTCGGTAAGCTGGAACGGCCCGCCGATCGCGGCCGGCGCGGCGACGGTGCGCAGGCCACCGACCGCCCACAACATAAGGAACAGGCCGACCGCCAGGCTGCCCGCGAAGGCAGCGAAGATCACCAATGGGCGCGTGGTCCGGGGCATGATGCGAGGACGTCCTTGTCAGAAGCAGGCGGCGATGCCGGCCGTGATCATTTCGAAAAACACCGCGGTCCCGTAGTGGAACCAGAGCGCGGCAGCGGCGAGCAAGGCCAATCCACCGATTCCGGCAGCGCCCCACAGGATTGCAGACGCCACCCGGCCCTGCGGAGCCGTCACGAGCTCGGATCGGGTGGAGATCGGCTGAACCATGCGGTTGAGATAAGCCGGGTTCCGGCAGGCAGCAAGCGCAATGGCCGTCGCGGGCCGTCAAATGATAGCGAGGCGATGTCCGGGCGCTAACCTCGTCATGCCGCTCGCCGATGTCAGCAGCTCAGCGCGCGGGCTCGGCGGGTTTGGGCGCCGAAGCCTGGGCGTTCAGGTAGCACGGCTTGTACAGCGCCTGCAGTTGCTTGCCGCGCAGGAAGATCATGTGCCGGGTCAGGCCACCGCGGTCCATGATCCATTTGCGCACCGCCGGCGGGTACATCAGGTACAGCATATGAGTGGCTTCGGGATTGGGGACCGGGCGGCCGTTGTCGCCGTAATCCCAAGCGGCATGGAAGCCGAGGCTGGCGTGTGAGGTCACACAGATCCGGTCATGCGGGACCTTGCCGAGCACGATGGTGCAGGCCGAGGCGCATAGCCCGTCGATGATCACGGTCTCACCGGATGTGCGCAGGTCCTGATATTTGTCGACATAGATGCCGATCTTGCCGCCGCGATCGTCGGCGATCCTGACCACTGCCTGAGACGCCCCCATTCCCGCCAGCAGGAGAACCGCAGCGAGCAACCCCGTCATCAACTTCATTTGGCCAGCCCCAGTCGAAACCGAATCTGTTGGTCTGTGATGCAAGACAATCGTGAGCGTGTTGCCGCCGCCGATTTTTGTCCAGACGAGCGAAGCCGGTCAAAACAAATTCAAATTGGGTGTTGCGCGGGCGCTGCAGTGGCGTGTGGAAAAGGTCCCAAACTGGAACAACTTGCCGCAACTGTTTGATGCCTCGCCGCCACAGGCAAGGTCCATTTGACGTTGACCGCGCACAACGACGCGGTCTTGAATCCCGGCGGGACGGGGGAAATCAAAATGGCTGACGATGCAGATGTGATCGTGATCGGCGCCGGACTTGCCGGTCTGGTCGCCGCAACCGAGATCGCCGACGCCGGCAAGCGCGTCATCGTGCTCGACCAGGAAGGGGAACAGAGCATCGGCGGCCAGGCCTTCTGGTCGTTCGGCGGATTATTCCTGGTCGATTCGCCGGAACAGCGCCGACTCGGCATCAAGGATTCCGCCGACCTCGCGCTGCAGGACTGGATGGGCACCGCGGGTTTCGATCGCGAGGAGGATCACTGGCCGCGCAAATGGGCCGAAGCCTACGTTGCCTTCGCAGCCGGCGAGAAGCGTGACTGGCTGCGCGCGATGGGCCATCGCATCTTCCCGGTGGTCGGCTGGGCCGAGCGCGGCGGGTACGACGCCATGGGCCACGGCAATTCGGTGCCGCGCTTCCATGTCACCTGGGGCACCGGCCCCGGCATCGTCGAGCCGTTCGAGCGCCGCGCGCGCGAGGCCGCCAGGAACGGACAGCTGGTGTTCAAGTTCCGCCATCGCGTCGATGCACTCAGCATCGGCAACGGCACGGTCGATGGCGTGAGTGGCGCGATCCTGGAACCGTCAGACGTCGAACGCGGCAAGAGCTCCTCGCGCAATGTCGTCGGTGATTTTTCGCTGCGCGCACAGGCGGTGATCGTCGCCTCCGGCGGCATCGGCGGCAATCATGACCTGGTGCGGCAGAACTGGCCGAAACGGCTCGGCGAGCCGCCGAAGTTCATGATCTCCGGCGTGCCCGAACATGTCGACGGCCGCATGATCGGCATCACCGAGCAAGCAGGCGGCCGGCTGATCAACCGCGACCGCATGTGGCACTATGTCGAGGGCATCCAGAACTGGAACCCGATCTGGCCACGTCATGGCATCCGGATTCTGCCGGGACCGTCCTCAATGTGGTTCGACGCGACAGGCAAGCGGCTGCCGGCGCCGCTGTTCCCGGGCTCCGACACGCTCGGGCAGCTGCATTACATCATGGGCACCGGCTACGATTATTCGTGGTTCATCCTGACCCAGAGCATCATCAAGAAGGAGTTCGCACTGTCGGGCTCGGAGCAGAACCCCGACCTCACCGGAAAAAGCTGGCGCATGACCATCAAGCGCGCCACCAACAAGGGCGCGCCGGCGCCGGTCGAGGCCTTCAAGCAGCACGGCGCCGACTTCATCGTGCGCGACAATCTCACTGAACTCGTCGGCGCCATGAACAAGCTCGCCGGCAACGAACTCTTGAGGCTTGAGGCCATCAAGACACAGATCGAGGCGCGCGACCGCGAGATCACCAACTCCTATGTCAAGGATGCGCAGGTGATGAACCTGCACAATGCGCGGCGCTATATCGGCGACAGGCTGATCCGCACCGCCAAGCCGCACCGCATCCTCGATCCCGAACACGGCCCGCTGATCGCGGTGAAGCTCAACATCCTCACCCGCAAGACGCTCGGCGGCTTCGAGACCGACCTCGATTCGCGCGTGTTCGGCAACGACCACCAGATCATCCGCGGACTCTATGCGGCCGGCGAAGCCGCCGGCTTCGGTGGCGGCGGCGTGCACGGCTATCGCTCGCTGGAGGGCACGTTCCTCGGCGGCTGCCTGTTCTCGGGCCGCAACGCCGGGCGCGCGGCGGCGAAGGCAGTGGGTTAGGGCACGCCCCTCATCACGAAAGAGACGGCGAAAGGAAAATGAAATAGCCCGCCGGGTTTGAACCGGCGGGCTCTCATCAGTGAATCCGAATTTCTTGAGCGATGTTGGCGCTCACGCCACCTTGGTGAAGAGCGTGAGAATGCCGTTACTGAGATTGACCGCGACAACCTGTGCCGAGCTCAGTCCCTTTGCCTTCAACGCGGATGTCGCTTCCGTGGACGCGTCGATGGAACCCCGCAGGTTTTTCAGGTCTTCTTCGCTTGCCTTTGCTATGACAGCCTCGACCCTCGACCGGACTTCGGGTTTCAGTTCCTTGACGTCCACGACCTGTATGGTCTTGATCGTGGCAGGTTGTTCAGACTGGGCCTGCGACGACGTGTTCGGTTGCGTTCCCTGCACTTGCGCCCAAGCTGGTGTTCCAAGCGAGAGCGCCGCAACGATGACGGACGCCGTAGGGATGCGGATGCGCATGAGCATTCCTTGTGTTGATTGCCCCCAACATCCCGCGACAACGACCTTTGCTTGCTTAAGGTTCCGGCCGGAAATCCATTCGTCGCAGGGCGTTGCCAAAATATCGAAAACAACCCCATGCACAGTAGCCGGCGGTGTCCGGCGAGCGACCAGGAGAGTTGACACGTCGGGCAACTCAGAGGTAAACTTCTAATATTCCGAAATTGCGCAATGTCCCGCCACGGCTTGATCTCATCTTGCGCTAGGCCGTGCGCCCATAAGCCCGGCATGTGACACGTCCGCTTTGCTCTCATAGCGACCGGGTTCGCACCGCAACGCAATAGGTCGCGATAAGCTAACGGCGAAAGTCTGGATCAATGTCTATCGAAGCGGCATCACGAAAGTGAACTTGGTTTCCTCAGCCGTCGAGGTCACGGTCAGCACACCGTCGTGAGCTTTTGCGATCTGCGAGGCAATATGCAATCCGAGCCTTAAGCCCTGCCGGCTGGCGCGCACTTCGCCTCGGAAGAAGGGTTCGAACAGCTTTTCGATTGCAGCTTCGGGTATAGGCTCACCGCTATTCGAAACAGACAATTTAAACAACCCGTCTTCCGTCTCCGCCCGAACGCGCACGGGCTGATTGGAAGATCCATGACTAAGGGCATTACCGACGAGATTGGAAACAAGCTGCCCGATCCTCGTCCTGTCGCAATCTACGGGACTGTCTAGCGCATATTCCACTTCGATCTGGCGCCCGGGTGAGGACAAGCGCAGTTCATCGATGACCTGGTGCAGCACGGGCTCAAGCGGCTTTCGGGCGTTACGGTCCAGCGCAATTCCTCCACCCAACCGTCCGCGAGCAAAATCGAGGACGTTGTCAATGAGTCCCGCCATGCGAGTAACAGTCGTCTCCAACATCGCGACGACCTGATGCTCCTTGTCTGTCTTCGCGCCTCGCCCAAGGATGCGTGCTCCCGCGCTGATGGAGGCGAGAGGGTTGCGAAGATCATGGCCAAGTACAGCAATGAACTGCTCGCGCAATTCCGACGTCTCGCGTTCACTTGCCAAACTCGTCGCCGCAGCTTCGCGGGCCGCCAGAAGCTGCTGTTCGTAGCGGCGTCGATCGGTAGCCTTTAGCAGCGCCAGCCGGGTAAATAGCGGCTTGCCGTTCTCGTCTCTGCCTTCCAGTGCGTTGCCGATCATCTGCATCGGTTCGCCGGCTTCCGATGTCATTTCGATGGCGAACTCATTGAAAGAGCCCTGCAATCGCAAAAGCGGCGCGATGTGGGTTTCGTAGTAGATGCGTCCCGCCATGGTGACGAAATCGGTGAACCGCTTGCCGACCATGTCGTCTGCGGCGTAGCCGGTCCACGCCAGCAGCGTCTTGTTCACGTGCGCTACACGACCGTTCGCCCGCAGCGTAATGTAGCCGCAGGGCGAGTTTTCGAACATGTCCTGGAAGTCGTCGATCCGGCTGCCGGGGTCGTGCACGGGACGGCCTCAGACGAATGTTCGCATGGCAGCGATTACTTCGTCAGGCGCACTCAGATTGGGACAATGGCCGGTTGCATCCAAAATTATCATTTTGCTTTTGGGTATGCCGCGGTGAACAAACTCTCCGACTTCCTTGGAGGCAATGATGTCTTCGCTGCACTGGAGGATCAGCGTCGGAACGTCAATCCTGGCCAGGTCGTCCCGGTTGTCGGAGGTAAATGTGACCCGGGCAAATGCCTTGGCGATTTCGGGATCGGTTCGGCAAAAACTGTTGGTCAATTCCTCGCCGAGCTCGGGACGGTCTGGATTACCCATGATTGCCGGCGCCATCTGCGCAGACCAGCCCATGTGATTGGATTCAAGAAACTGCAATAGCTCTTCGATCTGCTTTGCGCTGAAGCCGCCGACATAGTCGCCGTCATCGATGTACCGAGCGGACGGCCCGACCATGACCAGCTTTCCAAACATACCGGGCGCTTTTTGTGCCGCCAACGCGCCAATCATGCAACTGACTGAATGGCCGACAAAAATGGTATCCTTCAAGCCAAGTTCGCGACCGATCTCGACCACGTCATCGGCGTAGCCGGCCAATGTCGAATATTTGGTGCTGTCGTAGGCCCTAAGGTCGGACTTGCCAGCACCGACGTGGTCAAACAGAATGGTTTTAAACTCTCCCTCGAAAGCAGGTTCCACGAACCGCCACATGTTCTGGTCGCAGCCGAAGCCATGGGCGAACATCATCGTCCGCTCGCCCGCTCCACGGACATTGACGTGATTACGATCTACTATGCCGGCCATCGTTTCATCCGCTTAACACCTCAGCGCAAGCCTCGGCATCATCTCTGCACTCAACGTCACAGCGCCTGACGATGTAGCCGTCACTTCCGATGAAGTAGACGCGATACCACGGCTCTAGATCGGGCATTATTTCGGCTCGCGCAGTTCGGCAGCCCGTAGCCAGTCCGACATATGGGACGCGGCGGCTTTGCGGATGAGCCGCTCGCGCTCACGGCTGAGCGGCATTCCCTGAGCCCGGCTCCGCAGTTGCCCAGTCTCACGGGCTAGGCGCTCTTCAAGGACAAGTGTCTGCTTGAAACCGCGCCGCTGCCGCTTCATGCGCTGCTCCCTGTTTGAGTGGGGCGGGAGCGCAACCGGCGTTCTCACACTAGTCACCGATTAAAAGCTTAGGGGCCGAGCGGTGATGCTCCAGTCTCGGATGTTGGGCCCAGGAAAGCCAGCTGAATATTTTCATCTTTCTTTGGAACGTAGTCGCTTTGAGATTTCTTCGGAGGGCCATATCGCCACTCAAGCGTCTCGCCGCTCGCAATGAACATTCGAGCACTTGCAGGTACGAAACATGTCACGCGGCGGCCTCGCGACCGCTCGTTGCCGGGACCTCGACGGCGCGGCTGGCGATCACCAGCGATAGCCATACCCGCGATAGTAGTACCTAGGGCCGTAGGCGTATGCGGGGCGAATAACGCGCCGATACGCGGGACGAGCATAGTAAGAGCGGTATCCGCCGTAGTATGCGGGAGCGTAGCCGTAGTTGTAGTATGCCGGTGCATAGCCGCCGTAATACGCAGGGGCGTAACCCCCATAATAGCCATAACCCGGTCCGCCGTAGTAGCCGTAACCTGGGCCATAGGCGTAGGCGCTGGAGACTATGCCACCAACCACCGCCGCTCCGATTAGTCCGGCCGCCAGTCCAGCACCCCAGCCACCACCACGCCACGCCTGGGCCGGTGATGGGGCCACCAAGGCAGAGACACCGATGGTGGCAGCGGTCACTAACGCCAATGCTGCTTTGTGCATTTCCGAAGCCTCCGTTGTTCCCGGAACTTCAACCGACAATCCAGCGATAGTTTCCTTCGACCGCCGTTGGCGGAACGGTTTTCGTGAAATTTAATACTGATGAACGGTTTGGGAAAGCAAAACCACGGTGCCCAACGTCCGCGTCGGGTCACACTGAGAAGAACTCAGCATGAGCACATGCCTTCCGGGATACCCCCAAATGTGGACATCTCTCGGTGCAGCTGGCATGTCTCGGACGGGCCAATAGCGAGCTTGACCTGGGTTTTCGTCGTGTCCGGCTATTTCGAGACGACGTCCACTCCTTTGAGGCCCCTCGCGTCGATCGCTTTCTGCACCACGCCGGTCTGTCTTGCTTCTTCGACAAGTGTCGCGAGCAGAGCCTGCGCCGCGGGAGAGCGGCCTTTCGGCAATGCGGCCGCCACGAGAACCGTCCCAAAGGCGCCCGGCACGATCCTGGCGCCGGTCAGGGCCTCGACGGCAGGATACCCGACGCCGGAGTCTGCGCCAAAGACGTCCGCTTTGCCGGAGCGCAGTAAGTCGGCTGCGTCAGCCGCGATGGTCGGGCTCAGAGGGATACGGACGATCTCAGCGGCTTTGATCTCCCGCATCAACACGCGGTCGGAGGGAGCGCCACGGATGGTGCCAATCCTTACACCTGCCTTGTCCACGGAGGCGATATCGGGAAATTCTGTTCCCGGCGCGGCGACGTAGACGAGACTTATGGCCCAAAGGTTCGCCGTTGAATCCGCCTTGTCGGTCGGGGCAAGGACGCGTGGCCCTATGGCGATGTCCCATTCAGCCTTGCCGAAGCTTTGTAGATAGGCTTCCGGGTTCGGGTACATCACTGGTTCAACGGCAGCACCCAACTTCTGTTCGACAAAATCCGCGACGGGTTCGGCCACGCCTCCGAGTACGGCAATGGCAATCATGCCAACCCGCAGCTTTCCAGCGGGCGCGATCTCCGAGACGAGGGATGTCTGCCCGAATACCGCGCCGGACAGCCCCAGCAATGTAGCAATCGATAAGAGAAGCCGTCTCATGTGCATCCCTTGCAAAAAGGAACACGCAGCGGCGGGCCGCGCGCCTTAGTTCACCTCCGCACTGAGGAATCGGACGCCGAACGTGTCGGCGTTCGCCTCGCCCCAATCGTAGAGCGCTTGCAGCATCGGCTTCAGCATCTCGCCGCGCTTGGTCAGGCAATAGCGTGAGGAGCCGCCGCCGCGCTCCTGCCTGACGAAGCCTGAATTGCAGAGATCGCGCAGGCGCTCGGTCAACACCTTGTCGCTGAGCTGCGGGATGTCGTGGCGCAATTCGCCGTAGCGCATCGGCCGGAGCTTCAGCCGGCTCAGGATCACGGTCTTCCATTTGCCGCTGAGCTGATCGATCGAGAACTCGACCGGGCAACCGTATTTGCGCTTGGTCTTGCGGATCATCGCAACTCTCCTGCGGCACTTTCCATCTGGTTCGTTGAGAGCCGCCGTCGATGCATTTAAGCACGCTTTGCACGGGTTGGGCGAGTTCAGGGATCATTGCAAGGCATGACAGAGGACAGTTCCGCCCAAGGTCCGAGCGACCAGCAACATCCGCGCAAGCGCATCATCGTCAGACGCAACGGGCCCTACGAACCCGAACCCGGCATTCCAATTGTCGATCACCTCGGCGTGCCTGTTACCGCCGAGGCGCCGGTGCGGCTCTGCCGCTGCGGACAATCGCAGGCAAAACCGTTCTGCGACGACAGCCACATCGCGCGCGGCTTCACCGATGCCAGGGATCCGCGGCGGGTGCCCGACAAGCTCGACGCCTATGCCGGGCAGCAGGCCTACGTGTTCGACAATCGCGGCACTTGCGCGCATTCCGGCTTCTGCACCGACCGGCTCAACGCGGTGTTCCGTCTCGGCGAGGAGCCTTTCGTTGCGCCGAGCGGCGCGCGCCTCGACGACCTCATCAATGCGGTGCGCCGGTGCCCCTCGGGCGCGCTCGGCATCGGCATTGGCCCCGCGCGGGACGCCAGCCTGTCCGACGTCGACCGGCCGCCGCAGATCGAAGTGTCGAAGGACGGCCCCTATCGCATCACCGGCCAGGTCGAACTGGTCGACGAGGACGGCGCGCCGATCGCGCAGAACGCGGGTGCATCACAGGAGCATGTCAGCCTGTGCCGCTGCGGCTCATCGCTGAACAAGCCGTTCTGCAGCGGCATGCATTGGAACGTCGCATTTCACGATCCGGTTCCGGATCCGATGCGCGAGCCGACGCTGTTCGAATGGGCCGGCGGCTACCCCGCGCTGCTCGACATGACGCGCATCTTCTACAGCCGCTACGTGCCGGAAGATCCGTTGCTCTCCCCGCTGTTCGCCGAGATGTCGCCGGACCATCCCGAACGGGTGGCGGCGTGGCTCAGCGAGGTGTTCGGCGGACCTCGCTTTTACACCGAACGCTATGGCGGTTATCGGCGGATGGTGTCGCAGCACATCGGCAAGGAGATCAGGCCGGAGCAGCGCGCGCTGTGGGCCACCTACATGGTGCAGAGCGCCGACGATGCCGGGCTGCCGTCCGATCCGGAATTCCGCGCCGCGTTCGTCGCCTATATCGAATGGGGCTCGCGGATCGCGGTCGAGAATTCCGGCGCCGACGCCAAACCGCCGCCGAACATGCCGGTGCCGCGCTGGTGGTGGGTCTGCAACGCAACGCCCGCCGCGCGGCCGCCGGCGAGCGCAGGCGACGCACAGGCTGAGAACGAGGTCAGCGTCGCGCTGCCCGGTCCCGGCGATGTCGTGCAGTTCGAGCCGCACATCCGGCCGCTGTTCCGGCCGATGGATCGCAACTCGATGCTGTTCGCCTTCGATCTCTGGAAGGAGGCGGACGTCGCCCAACACTGCCGGCAGATCCTGGCCCGTCTCGAGGCCGGCACCATGCCGTGCGACGGCGCCTGGCCGGCCGAACAGGTGGCGCTGTTCGCCCGCTGGGCCGATGCGCGGGCCGCACCGACCGGATCGTGAAGCCACGCTCCGGACAGACTGGTTGAACCCGCCTCGCCGGCGTGCTGCAATCGCCGCAATAGAGCGGGTTTCTTTGGCGATGCGACAATATCCAATCGGCTTGCTGGTACTGGCCGGCGCACTTGCGTTGAGCAGTGGGCCGGCGGCTGCGGATTCGCTCGTCGTCAACGGCACGACGCGAACCTTCACGCTGCAGCCTCCGGCCGCCAAGCCGGCGTCGCTCGTCATCGTGCTGCACGGCAAGACCCAAAGCAGTGCCGACATGATCACGCGGACGTCGTGGCCGTTGATCGCCAGGCGCGACGGCTTTGCAGCGGTCTATCCCGACGGGTTGAACCGCGCCTGGGCCGACTCCCGGCCGGACACACGCCGCGCCGGCAATCCGCCGCCGGAAGGCACCGACGACGTCGCCTTCATCACCCAGTTGATCGCAAAGCTGGTGGACGACGGCACCGCCGATCCGAAACGCATCTATGTCACCGGCATCTCCAACGGCGGCGCGATGGCCATGACGCTGACCTGCGAACGCGCCGACCTGTTCGCCGCGGCGGCCAGCGTCGTCATGAACCTGACCGATGAGTCAGCCGGGGCTTGCCGGCCCGCGCGTCCGGTACCGATGCTCCTGATGAACGGCACCGTCGACCCGCTGATCCCCTATCAAGGCGGCCGCGGCAGCAGCTATTTTGCAGCCGACGGGTTCTGGTCGACCGAGCGCACCCTGGAATTCTGGCGACGCATCGACGGCTGCGAGGCCAAAGACGCCGCAACCACCGATCTGCCCGACCGCAACCCGTCCGATCAATCGACCGTCACGCGGATCGACTCGACCTGCCCGCAGGGACGTGACGTGGTGCTTTACCGCGTGAATGGCGGCGGTCACCGCATGCCCGGCCACTTCCCGGACGCGCATTTTACGAAACTGGCGGCGTCGCTGCTCGGGCCCCAGAACGGCGACATCGACGGCGCCGACACGATTTGGGCGTTCTTCGCGCGATTTCCGTGAGCGGTGCTGCAAATTGTGCAGTGGCGGTGGTCGCCGCGACAGGCTAGAGGGTTGGTTCTGATCAAATCAGAACCAAACCTCTCGATCTCTTGTCTTGACGCGTTTTCTTCACGCGAACCGGTAGCCACTTCGCTTGAAAACGCTATAGAGATGCCCGCCATTCAAGTGGAGACCCAAATGAGCATTCAGCGTTTCGAAACCGGCCCGCGCATGAGCCAGGCCGTCGTGCACGGCAACACCGTCTATCTCGCCGGCGTCGTCGCCGGCAAGGCCGCGGGCGGCAGCGTCACCGACCAGACCAAGGACATCCTGTCGATCATCGACGGCCATCTCGCCAAGGCCGGCACCGACAAGTCGAAGCTGCTCAGCGCGACCATCTACATCACCGACATGAAGACCTTCCCGGAGATGAACGCGGTGTGGGACGGTTGGGTCTCGGAGGGTAACACCCCGGCCCGCGCCACCGTCGAGGCCAAGCTCGCGGCGCCGCAGTACAATGTCGAGATCATGGTTGTCGCGGCGAAGTAAGCACGACGCAGATCATCGCGACAAAGGACCAATGCCCCGGATTGCGTAACCGCAGTTCGGGGCATTTTCATTTTGCACTCACGCGCTGATCCGCGATCGCTCGCCCGCAGCCTCACCGAGATCGGACTGAAGCCAGCGGGCAATCCGGCGCCACGGACCGGCCAGAGTCCTGCAACCCATGAACAGCCCGAGGTGACTGCACGGCTCGGTGTCGCATTGCAGCCACGCGGGCGGCGTACCTAGGAGCCGCAATGTCGCAAATGCCTGATCGGCCGGAACAACGATGTCGTTCTCCGCAGCGAGCAGGAAGACGGGCAGCTTCACCGTAGCAAGATCAACCTTGCTGCCAAGCGCGACAAAGTCTCCGGCCGCGATCCGGTTCTGGCGAAAGATCCAGTCGGTCACTTCGAGGTAGTAGGTGCCCGGCAAATCAAGCGTCTCGCTGTTCCAGCGCGTGAAGCAATCGAGCAGCGCCCGTGCATCCTCCGACTTGTCGTCGAGCCGCCGCTGCAGCGCCGCTTCCGCGTCACGCATGGTGAAGGGGATGCTCCAGGCCTGCAGCATGTGCTTGCCGCTGACGACCCCATTCCCCTGACGGACCAGTGCCTCAAAGCCTTGCTGCGGAAGCGATGCGACCATCCTGGAAAGCTCCGACGGCACAGAGACGTCGACCGGGCTACCCGCCAGCACCAGCCGCCGCACCTTGCCGGGAAAGCGCGCGGCATAGAGCAGCGACAGCCAGCCGCCCTGACAGAGACCGGCAAGGTCGACGGGCGGCCCAATCGTGTCGACGGCCACGTTGAGATCGGACAGATAGGTGTCGATCGAGAAATATCGCATCTCCGGTGCCGCCGAGAGCCAATCCGTGAGATAGAGACGTGCAATACCCGCGCCCTGTAACGCCTCCATCAGGCTGTGGCCGGGCGCAAGATCCGCTATCTTCGCGCGGTGCAGCGCATAGGGTGCGCAGACCAGCAGCGGCTGGCCTTCGCCAGCTCTCGAGAAGTCCAGCAGACGCATCGACGGCAGTTGCAGCGCCTCCGAATTGGCCGTCGTCCAGGGCAGCGCTCCCACTTCGCCCGACGAATCTGTAGGCTCGGACGCACGGTTGGGGTACCACTGCGAGTAGAGATCCAGTGCCAATCGCGCGGCTTCGAACGGCCATAGCCAAGCGTCCTGCGCCCAGGTGCTCGCACTTCGATCCGATGGATCCGTCTTGTCGGGCAAGCTCGTTCACCGATTTGATCGCCACCGAGATAGTCTGGCTGGTGCGGGCAAAAACCTTGACCCGGATCAAGAACCGACGAAATTCACGCTGATCACTTTACGCCAAACCCGCTTGGACGGCAGCCACGCCAGGACGTCACGATCTCGCGATCCCGGCGTGCTTGCGCCCAGGCGGTGACACCATCGCGCCACCGACTATGCGGCGCGCGCCGCGCCTTTCTCCGCATCGAGCTTGCGCGCGAACAGCCAGCGGAAATAGGTCAGCGGCGCATCGGCGCCGATCGCCAGCAGCTGATAATCCGGATCGACGTCGAGCACCTTCTGCTGCGCTTCGATGAAATCCTTGTCCTCGTTGAAGGCCTCCTCGAGCGAATGCCGCAGCGACAGCGCAATGTTCGGATTGTCGGTGTCGAAATCGTGCAGATAATTCCAGAAGAAATGCGTCGAGGAACGCGTCTCCGGCGTCATGAACTGCGCGTTGCGATATGACCGCGTGCCCGGAACCTGAACGCCCTTCTCCGCGCCCTGCCCCGCCGGCGCAAACGTGGTGTCGAGCGTAAAGATGCCCGGCACGATCATGCGGCCGATATTGCGACGATCGACCTGGTCGTCGCGGTTGGAAATCACTTTCTTGTGGTAGGGCGGCGCATCGGCGCCCATGTGCCAGCGCTCGACGCGGAAGCCGTCGTCCAGCTTCTCGATCGCGACCGGCTTGGTCTTGTAGGCGTATTCCTCGGAGCCGCCGAGCGTGTTGGTGTGCACGAAGGCGAGATGCGCGAAGTCGCTGAGGTTATCGACGATCAAGAGCCAATTGGCCTTGTAGTGCATGTAGCCCGGCAGGCCGCGCCATTTGGGATCCTCGAGCGGAGGATAGTCGAGGATCAGCTTCGGATCGGCCTTCTCGGCATCGCCGGTCCAGATGAAGATCATGTTGTAGCGCTCGACCACCGGATAGCTGCGCACGCCGAGCTTGGCGGGGATCGCGTCCTGGCCGGGAATCTGGATGCACTTGCCGTCGGCCGCGAACTTCATGCCGTGATACATGCACCTGATGTCGTCACCCTCGACGCGCCCCATCGAGAGCGGCGCGGCGCGATGGCAGCAGCGGTCGTCGAGCGCGACCACCTTCCCGCTGGCGCCGCGATAGATCACGATCGGCCGCTCCAGAATGGTGCGCGCCAGCTTCTTGCCGTCGATCAGCTCGTGATTCATCGCCGCCACATACCAGGCGTTGCGCAGGAAAATTCCGTCATCGGCCATGTCAGCCTCCCAATGCAATGTTGCTTGCAATCAGGTTAGGTTATCCCGGTCATCGGGATAATCCGATTTGGCTGGACACACTGTACCGCTGGATGGACAATCGGCCATGGAATGGCGCGACTGGGAGCTGTTTTGCGAGGTTGTCGAGCATGGCGGCTTCACCGCGGCCGCGCGCGTGCTCGGACATCCCAAATCGAGCCTCAGTGCTGCGGTGCAGCGTCTCGAGGCCAATCTCGGGCTGCGGCTGATCGAGCGGACTACGCGACACCTGCGGCTGACCGATTCCGGCGAGACCATCTATCGCAAGGTGCGCCCGCTGTTCGCCGCGCTGCACGACACCCACAGCGAGGCGCTGGCGATGTCCAGCGCGGTCGCGGGCACCCTGCGCATCAAGGCGCCCTACGAATTCGGCGCACACCACGCCGGGCCGGTCGCCTGCGCCGTGATGGGCCGCTATCCGGAGCTCGCGATCCGGATCGACGTCGAGCACGACATCGTCAACCCGATCGCCGAAAATTACGACATCGTGTTCGCGATGCTGGAGGCGCCGCTGCCGTCGGCCGGCATCGTGATCCGCCGCGTCTTCACCCTCGAGCGCGGCCTGTTCGCGGCACCGGCACTGCTGGAGAAGTTCGGCGAGCCGCGCACGCTGGACGAATTGAGAAAGCTGCCGCTGTTGACCGGCCCCGGCGATCCGCCATGGGCGATCACCGCGCCCGGCGGTGCCGTCGAGCATCTCGCAGTGGATCGCGCGCGCCTCACCAGCTCGAACGCCCATGTCCGGCTGCAGGCAGCACTCGCCGGCCATGGCGTGCTGCGGGTCACCGCGAGCTACACCCGCGCCGCGGTCGCGGCCGGCGAGTTGAAGCGGCTGCTGCCGGACCATGCCTGCGAGCCGCTCAACGTGCATGCGCTGCTGCCGGCGCGGCAATTTGTCCCGGCCAAGGTGCGCTGCTTCCTCGATGCGATGGAAGCGCACGCGCGCGGTGATCCCGAGGCCTATATCAGGCCGTAGCCGCCGGCCGGGTCTTTTTGGCTGATCGCCATTTTCTCGGGAACCTGTCCGGCCCGCCGGCATCCAATGGTAATATACCGCCAACAGTGAGGGCGAGCCCGCCATGCGCCAGGCCCATGTAACATCCCTGCCACCGATCCGCTCAGGCGATGCCGAGCTCGTGCAGCGCGCGCTCGCCCGCGACGAGGCTGCGATCCGCGCCATCATGCAGGCGAACAATCGCCGGCTGTTCCGGCTGGCGCGCGGCATCCTCCGCAACGACAACGAGGCCGAGGATGTGGTTCAGGGACGCCTATGTGCGCGCCTTCACCCATCTGGACCAGTTCCGGGGCGACTCCAGCCTCTCGACCTGGCTGTCGCGGATCGCGATGAACGAGGCGCTCGGCCGCCTGCGCAGCAAGCGCGCAAGCGTGGAATGGTCCGAGCTGCCGAAAGGCGCCGTTGAAGCCCAAATCATCCCGTTCCCGCTGTCGTCAGCGGACGATCCGGAAAAATCCATGGCCCAGCGCGAAATCCAGCATGTCGTCGAGCACGCAATCGACGAGCTGCCCGAGGCGTTCCGCCTCGTGTTCATCACCCGTGTGATC
The DNA here is from genome assembly GCF_054063295.1 of Bradyrhizobium sp. USDA 3240. Classification (NCBI taxonomy): domain Bacteria; kingdom Pseudomonadati; phylum Pseudomonadota; class Alphaproteobacteria; order Hyphomicrobiales; family Nitrobacteraceae; genus Bradyrhizobium; species Bradyrhizobium sp. USDA 3240. Next base: position 5,287,737 of record NZ_JBSSGD010000002.1, on the reverse strand, counting down.
GAGGGCATGAATGTCGAGGAGACCGCTGATATCCTCGGCCTCAAGCCGGAGACCGTGAAGACCCGCCTGCACCGCGCCCGGACCATGCTGCGCGACAATGTCGAGCGGAAGATCGGCCCCATCGTGATGGAGGCGTTTCCGTTCGCAGGCCGGCGCTGCGAGCGATTGACCGAGGCGGTCCTGAAACGGCTCGGCGTCACAGCATAGATTTTTGGGAACCTCTGGCTATCAGCACCATCCAACTCCTGTGCAAGCAACGACGTGCCGTGCGCTACGCCCGGCTCAACAGGAGTGTCAAACCATGTTCGTTCGATTGAGCATCGCGGTCGCCGCGCTCGGCGTTCTCACCGGCGCTGCGCTGGCCCAGGGCGCAAAGCTGACCGATCCACAGATCGCGCACATCGCCTATACGGCGGGCGTGATCGACATCAATGCAGCCAAGCAGGCGGAGAGCAAAGCATCCAACAAGGACGTCAAGGCGTTCGCCAAGGACATGGCGCGCGACCATGAGGCGGTGAACAAGCAGGCGCTCGACCTCGTCAAGAAGCTGAAGGTGACGCCGGAGGACAACGACACCAGCAAGGCGCTGTCGAAGCAGGCGGCCGACAAGCTCGCCGAACTCGGCAAGCTGAAGAGCACCGCCTACGACAAGGCCTATATCGACAACGAGGTCGCCTACCACAAGACCGTCAACACCGCGCTGGAGACGCAGTTGATCCCGTCGGCCAGCAATCCCGAGCTGAAGAGCCTGCTGCAGACCGGCCTGAAGATCTTCCAGGGCCACGAGCAGCATGCCGAACATGTTGCGGCGGGCATGAAGTAGGGAGACGCGCGATGTCGCCCGGACGCTATCTCGCAACGCTCGCTTTATTCGCGCTCGGCGCGATGGCTGTCCCGGCGCATGCAGCCACCATCCAGATCGTGATGGAGAATATGGTGATCTCGCCGGCCGAGGTATCGGCCAAGGTCGGCGACACCATCGAATGGGTCAACAAGGACGTATTGGCGCACACCGCCACGGCGAAGAACGGCGACTTCGACGTGACGATTGCACCGAAGAAGACGGTCAGGTCGGTTCTGACCAAAGCCGGTACCGTCGACTATTACTGCCGCTTCCACCCCAACATGAAGGCGGTGCTGACCATCGCGCCATAGCTCGCACGATGACCTGCGAGGTAATCGATCGGCGCACGCGAACCCTCGATAGTCCGGACAGCCGCACCGTCCGGCACATCAGAAGGAGAGCACCATGACCGACCACACCACCATCGCCCGCCGTTATATCGAGCTCTGGAACGAGCGGATGCCGAGCCGGCGGCGCGAGATGCTGAGCGAGAACTGGACCGCCGATGCGCGCTATGTCGATCCGATGATGAGCGGCGACGGCCATGACGGCGTCGACGCGCTGATCGCGGGCGTGCAGCAGAAGTTTCCGGATTTCACCTTCAAGCTGATCGGCGAACCGAACGGCTTCGGCGACCATGTCCGCTTCTCCTGGGGCCTCGGGCCCGACGGCGTCGACAGCCCGATCAAGGGCACTGATTTCGCCACGTTGAAGGACGGCCGGATCAGGAGCATCACCGGCTTCCTCGACCAGGTGCCGGGCGCCTGAGGCGGCAGTTCCCCGTCGCGCGTCCTTCGCGGCGCGGAACGTACCTCTAACCACGTCATTCCGGGGCTCGCGCAGCGAGAGCCCGGAATCCATCGGGCTACGAACTCTATGGTGGGATGGATTCCGGGCTCGACGCTGCGCGTCGCCCCGGAATGACGAAAGGATAGAGCCGCGCTGCTGGATACCCCAATAGCCAGAACCGCGACGCTTCCACGCCGGCCACCTCGCTGCTAGTCTTCCCGAAACACAGGGAGGACGCCAATGAAGGCAGATTTCGCCTTCAAGACTTCGGTCGTCAGCGACATCACGCCGGCGCTGCTGGCGATCGGCCGCGACGGCTTTCCGCAAGCCCTGATCGGCGCGCTGCGCCGCGTCGCCGGTGTCGGTCACTGCATGGTGTTTTCGTTCACGGGCCCGCGGTCCGCTGCGTGCCTGCTCGACGTCGGCAACATCCCGACCGGGCGCGACCTCGGGATCGCCTATTCCGAGCATTTCCATCAGGCCGACCCGAACCGCGATGCGGTGTTCGAGGGGCAGGCGCAGGCCGTGCCGATCATGCTGCCGAACTTTGCCCGGCGGATGTACAGCGACGGCTACCGCAAGATTTTCTTCGACGATTCCGACATCGTCGACAAGTTCGCCTCTGCGATCTGGACCGGCGACACCTGCTTCTATGTCAATTTCTACCAGATCACCTCACAAGGCCGCTTCAGCCGCGAGCAGATCGCGCGCCTCGCCGCGGTCGCGCCCGCGTTGACCGCAGCGGTGGCGCGGCACTTCCAGCGCGACCCGGCAGCGGATGCCGATCCGATCGCGCGGCTGAAGACCCTGTTTGCAACCGTCGAGCCGCTCGCCAGACTGACCGGCCGCGAGAAAGAGGTGTGCCTGGGCATCCTCTCGGGCCTCAGCTCGGAAGCGATCGCCGCCGAGCTCGGCATCGGGCTGCACTCCGCCCTCACCTATCGCAAGCGCGCCTATGACAAGCTCGGCATCTCCTCGCAGAACGAGCTGTTCGCGATCGCCCTGCGCCTGATGGCATCGGCACGCCGGCTGAACTGAGGAACCTTAAGCGGCCATCTCCCGCTGTCCCCAACGGTGGGGACAGACCGGTCGCGCCTGCCGGCCTATGCTTGGTTCGAAACCTGAAGCCAACCTGAGATCACGTCGTGAGCACCGCTCCCCATTTCGACATCGATGTCCCCGCCTTCTGGCAGGATCCCTATCCGACGCTGGCGCGCATGCGCAAGGAGGCGCCGATCGCCTTCGTGCCGCAGCTCGGCAGCACGTTGCTGTGCAACCGCGACGACATCTTCGTCTCCGAGAAGCAGATCGACGTGTTCTCATCGCACCAGCCCGAGGGGCTGATGAACAAGCTGATGGGCCACAACATGATGCGCAAGGACGGCGATGCGCACATGAACGAGCGCAAGGCGATCTTCCCGGCGGTCTCGCCGAAGACGGTGCGATCGCACTGGACCGCACTGTTCGCCGGACACGCGAGCCGCATCCTCGACGAGTTGACGCCGGACGGCATGGTCGATTTCGTGCAGGCCTTCGCGCTGCCTTTCTCGGCCGAATGCCTGAAATCGATCACCGGTCTCACCAACATGCGCTTCCAGGACATGAACGCCTGGTCGCAGGGCATGATCGACGGCATCGCCAACTACACCGGCGATCCCGCGATCGAGGCGCGCTGCCATGCGGCTACCTCGGGCATCGATGCCGCGATCGACAACATGGTCCCCAGGCTGCGCAAGACGCCCGACCTCAGCCTGCTCGGCGTGCTGCTGCAGACCGACATGCCGATGGAGAGCGTGCGCGCCAACATCAAACTGGCGATCTCGGGCGGCCAGAACGAACCGCGCGACGCGATCGCCGGCACAGTGTGGGCGCTCCTGACCCACCCGGACCAGCTTGCGCTGGCTGTGAGCGGCGCGATCCCGTGGCTGCAGGTGTTCGAGGAGTATGCGCGCTGGATCTCGCCGATCGGGATGTCGCCGCGGCGGATCGCAAAGCCCTGGACGATCAGGGACGTTGCATTCGAGACCAACGAGCGCGTGTTCCTGATGTTCGGCTCGGCCAATCGCGACGAAAGGCATTTCGCCAAGCCTGATGCATTCGACGTGCGCCGCGACGCCAGCAAGAGCATCGCGTTCGGCGCCGGTCCGCATTTCTGCGCCGGCGCCTGGGCCTCGCGCGCCATGGTCGCCGACGTCGCGCTGCCAGCGATCTTCGAGAGGCTGACGAATCTGCGCCTGATCGCGGACAAACCGCCCCGGATCGGCGGCTGGGCGTTCCGCGGCCTGCTGGATTTGCCGGTGACCTGGGACCGGTAGAACGCGTCGCCGTCTGCCCTTGCACAGACACATCGAGACATGAAAAGGGCCCGCTGAGGCCTGCCACCCCATTCGGGCGCTACCCCGATCGCCAAATACGCGCCTGTTGCGTTGCGACACCGTGCCGCCGCAACCGGTCGGACGCCTGTAATCAAACTGTCACGAATCCATTTCAATCCGCCGTTATTGATGAAACTGCAGTCAGTTGAGCGGTCACAAGGGATTTCAGATGAACCCGAACACCAACGGTAGCAGTCACGATACCGCCTTCCACCATGACGCCCCCGAACAGGATTCCGAGGAAGGCGGCGGCATCAACAAGACGGTCGCGGTCGTCGCGGCGGTGGCTGTCGGTGCTGCCGTGTTCGAAGCTGCCTTGCTCCCGGGACTTGCGCTTGGCGTTGCCGCAGTCGCGGCGCCGAAATACCTGCCGAAGCTCGCCGGCGCCCTCAATCCGCTATTCAAGTCCACCGTTCGCGGCACCTACAAGTTCGCACAGAAGTCGCGCGAGATGTTTGCCGAAGCCCACGAGCAGGTGAACGACATCGTTGCGGAAGTGAAGGCCGAAAACCAGGCGCAGGAAGGCAAGGCGACGGCTGAGGGCCGGGCTTCGTCGGCGGCCTGAACCGGGTCCGACCGGTAGCTGCAAGGCGGTGAAGCGCGGCGACGACCGACCTTGCGACGCCGCCACGGCGCACAATCGTGTTCGACGACGGTATCATTCGCGTCCCCGCGCCGGCGCTGGAACGCTGTGAGAGGAATGCGATGACCAAGATGAAGCTGCAGATCGCGCATCAGGTTCCGGGCCGGATTCGCATGAAGGTGCCGTCGGCCAAGGAAAATCCCGAGCTTCTCGAACAGATCAAGCAGACCTTCAGCGTCATTCCCGGCATCGAGGACGTCATCGTCAACCCGGCGACCGGCAGCATCGTGCTGCACTACGACACCGACCGGCACGACGAATTTCACGGCCGGCTGGAGCATCACACCGGCGGCCACTACAAGCCGCCGGCCAATGAAATCGACGCGCTGGCGACAAAGATCGAGCAGGAAGCCGAGTACCTCGCCGAGCATTCGCATACGGCGAGGGTCGTCGTCGATTTCTTCAAGGATCTCGACAGCGGGATCAAGGTCGCCACCGGAAACGTGGTCGATCTGAAGATCCTGCTCGCCGCGGGCATCGCCGGCTTCACCATCTTCGAGGTCGGCGCCAATGCGGCGACGCCGGTTTGGGTCACGCTGGCGATCTTTGCCCTCAACCACATGATCCAGGCCAACATGGCTGCCGCGGAGCAGGCGGAGCCGGCAGGCGCGACGGCCTGACCCGTCAGGGGCGAGAGCGCAAATTCATGGATTTCAGTTTCTGCCACTCCATGCCGGGGCGCATTCGTCTGAGCATCCCCGCGCTCGGGCAAAACCGCAAGCTGGGCGAGATCTGCCTCGGGTGGCTGCGGGCACAGGACGGCATCAGGACCGCGCGGATCAACTACGACTGCGCCAGCCTCGTGCTGGAATACGATCCGGCCCACGAGCCAAGACTGCTCGCCCTGCTGAACGGCTTCAAGAGCATGAGCCTGGCCGACGTCAAGGCGCTCTGCGCCGGCGCCGCGCAGGACACAGGCACGCCACGCGCCGGCGTGCCGGAGGTCTCCAAGCGCTCACCGCTGGCGCTGCCGACGCTGTCGCTGTTCATGGCCTTCAGCGCCAATCCCGTGATCGCGGCGGTCAACATACCGCTGATGCTGTGGAATGCGATCCCAATCGCCAAGCGCGCCTGGAAGGTCTGGGCGAACGAGAGCCGGCTCAACATCGACGTGCTCGATACGCTCGCGATCACAGCCTCGGTGCTGCAGGGCAACCCGCTGGCCGGCTGCATCGTCACCTGGCTGATCAAGCTCGGCGACTGGATCCGTGACCTCACCGCTGCGGGCTCGCGGCGGGCGATCGATGAGCTGCTCGAATTCCAGTCGAAGACGGCCTGGTTGCTGCGCGACGGCGAGGTGGTGTCGATCCTCGCTGCCGAGCTGCAGAACGGCGACATCGTCGTGGTGTATCCCGGCGAGATGATCCCGGTCGACGGCGAGATCATCGACGGCTCCGCCACCATCGACCAGAAGACGATCACCGGCGAGGGCCTGCCGGTGCATCGCGGCAAGGGCGAAGCCGCCTTCGCCGCCACGGTGATCCGCGAGGGCCAGATCACGTTGCGTGCCCTGCGCGTCGGAGCCGCGACCACGGCCGGCCAGATCGTGCGACTGATCGAATCCGCGCCGATCGGCGACACCCGCATGCAGAACCATGCCGAGCGCTTCGCCGACCGGCTCGTGGCCCCGACCTTGGCGCTCGCCACCGGCACCGCCATGGTCTCGGGCGATTTCAATCGCTTCCTCTCGCTGGTCATCGTCGACTACGGCACCGGCATCCGCGTTGCTGCACCCACCTCGGTGCTGTCCTCGATGACGCTGGCCGCCCGCACCGGCATGATCATCAAAAGCGGCGGCCACATGGAGAAGCTCGCCGGGATCGACACCATGGTGTTCGACAAGACCGGCACGCTGACCCACGGCACACCCGCCGTCATCGACGTGATCTCCTACCAGAACTCGATCACGCCGAACCACCTGCTCGGGCTCGCCGCCGCTGCCGAGACCAAGCTGCAACATCCGGTCGCGGAAGCGTTGCGGACGCGGGCCCGGCAGCTCGCGGTGAACATCCCGCCCTGCAACGAGACCACCTACCGCCTCGGCCTCGGCGTCGAGGGCCAGGTCAACGGCTATTACGTCCATGTCGGCAACCAGCGCTTCATGCGCCAGAGCCAGATCGCCGTCGACGCCTCGGCGCTCGATCGCGCAGCGCTCGACGAGCGCGGCTACTCGAGCCTCTATATCGCCGTGGACGGCAAGCTCGCGGGCCTCGTGCCTTACTCCGACGAGATCCGCGAGGAGAGCCGTTCGGTGATCCAGCGGCTGCATGCGCTGGGCGTCAAGAACAGCATCATGCTGACCGGCGACAATGCGGTGGTGGCGCGCGCCGTCTGCGAGAATCTCGGACTCACCGAGCACTTCGCGGACATGCTGCCGGCCGACAAGGCCGATGTCATCCAGCAGCTGCAACGGCAGGGGCGCAGGGTCGCGATGGTCGGCGACGGCATCAACGATTCTCCCGCGCTCAGCTTCGCCGACGTCGGCATCGCGATGAAGCACGGCGCCGAGGTCACGCACGAATCCGCCGATGTCATCCTGATGGAAGATTCGCTCTGGAAGCTCGTCAAGGCGGTCGAGATCTCGCAAGGCGCCGTCAGCCTCATCAAGCAGAACTACGCCATCGTCGCCGCGCTCAACACGCTGGCGCTTGGCCTTGCCCTGCCGGGCGGCCTGATCACGCCCGAGGTGACCGCGCTGATCAGCAACGGCTCGGCGATCCTTGCGAGCTTCAACGGCATACGGCCAATCCTCCGCTATCAATGAGCCAGGATCTCACCCAACTCCTTGCACTTCCTCCCGGCGATCACGCCGCGCTACAAGCCGCCGTCAAGACGCTGGAGAGCTCCAACCTCGCGGCAAGGATCGCCGACTATGCCGGCGTCCCGGTCAATCGCGTCCTCAACCTGCTGCCGAAGGCCGCCAGCCGCCAGCTCAGCGGGCTGGTGCGCACGGCGGTCATGAAGGGGCTGGAAGTTGCCGTCGACACGCTCGACGAGAAGCCGCCGCCTTCACCGGCGGTGACCTTCTCGTCGTTTCTCGCCGGGGTGACCGGAGGCGTCAGCGGCCTGTTCGGCTTCGGTGCGCTCGCGGTCGAGCTTCCCTTGACGACGACATTGATGCTGCGCGCGATTGCCGAGATCGCGCGGCACCAGGGCGAGGATCTCTCAAAGATCGAGGCACGGCTCGCCTGTCTCGAAGTCTTCGCCTACGGCACCAAGCGAACCGACGAGAATGTAGACATCGGCTACTACGCCGCCCGCGCGCTGATCAGCAAATACACCAGCGACGCGGCCGCCTATATCCTGGAGCGCGGCGCGGTGGATGCATCCGCCCCCGTGATCTCCAATCTGGTCAGCGAAATCGTCTCCCGGTTCGGGCTGGTGGTCTCGGACAAGGCCGCAGCCGGCGCGGTACCGATCATCGGCGCAGCGTTCGGCGCCACCGTCAACGTCATCTTCATGGACCATTTCCAGAAGATCGCGAAGGGGCACTTCACCGTGCGCCGGCTGGAGCGGCTCCATGGCAGCGCCGACGTTCGCCAACATTATGCGGCGATCGCGGCGAGGCTCGCGCCGCGGCGCGGCGTTGCGACGGCATGAGGCGTTTGGCAGCAATTGGACATCGGCGCCGTGCTTCCCCCTGAGGACACCAGGCTGCGCGACCTTCGTCGCATGCGGGCCCTCGCCACGGGCCTGCTGGTGCTCATGCTGCTGGTTTTTCTGGCGACCTCGATGGCGCAACCGCACTGGCCGTGGCTGGCCTATCCGCGCGCCTTCGCCGAAGCCGGCATGATCGGCGCCTGCGCCGACTGGTTCGCGGTCGTCGCGCTGTTTCGGCATCCGCTCGGCATCCCGATTCCGCACACCGCGATCGTTCCGCAGAGCAAGCAGCGCATCGCGGTGGCGCTGGGCCGCTTCATCGCCAACAACTTCCTGTCGCCGCGCGTGATCGGCGACCGCATCCGCGACGTCGATATCGCCGGTTGGGCGGCGCAATGGATCGAGCGGCCGTCGCACGCCCGCAGCGCCGCGCAACGCACGGTCTCGGCAGCCCATCAGGCCCTGCAGGCCACGCCGAGCGCCGACCTCAATGCCTTTCTGACCCGACGCACCCGGCAGGGGATCGCAGCGGTTCCGGTGGCTCCGCTCGCCTCCCGCGTGCTGGCGCTGTTGTGGGCGCATGGTGACGCGCAGGCCCTCGTCGAGCGCATGATCACATCGGCAAGCGTGGCGCTCGCCAACAACAAGGAAACCATCCGCAAGAAGGTCTCGCAGCGCTCCTATCGGTTCGTGCCGAAATGGGTCGACGGCATGGTGGCCGACCGCGTCATCTCCGGCATCGGCCAGACGCTCGACGAGATGCGCGAGCCGGACCATCCCTGGCGGATCGAACTCAAGGCCGAGATCGAGCGTCTGATCGACCGGCTCGCCACCGATCCCGACTACCTCGCCAAAGGCGAGGAGCTGAAGCAGCAGATGCTCGACAATCCCGCGGTGATCCGGCAGATCGACGCAATGTGGCAGGCCATCGAGGCGCGGCTGAACTCGGCTGCGACCTCGGCCGCGATCGCTGACGCCATCGAAACCGCCCTGATCTCGGTTGCCGCACGGGTCCGTGACGATGCCGAGATGCGCGATCGCATCAACCGCTGGCTTCGCGTGGCCGCGTTGCGGGCGGTTGCATCGCGACGCCAGGAGATCGCGGCCTTCATCCGCAAGGTGGTCGAGAACTGGGACACCGAAACGCTGATCATGCGGATCGAGTTGCAGGTCGGGCGCGATCTGCAATTCATCCGGATCAACGGAACTGTCGTCGGAGGGCTGGTCGGCCTGCTGATCTTCTCCGTCTCGCGCTGGCTGTAGCGCGGTCCGATGCAGGTCAAGGAAAACGAATGCGCAGCAGCGGCAATTGCTGCAGCCTGTCGAGCAGGCGCACCATCTGGCCTGCAGCCAGGCTGAGGCAGCCGAGCATGAAATGGCGGCGGGTCAAGCCGCGCGCGCGATCCGCGAATTCCAGGCGCTGGAGACGCGGTTCGGGAGCAGTGTGCACACGCAGGGCGGGAAGCGTCGTCATAGGCATCAGCCGATCGGAATGCGGATTTCCGGCGCCGTGGTCATCTGCTCGATCGTGTTGTCGAACGACAGGCAATCCGGGTTCTCACCCGGCATCCGGCGCAGCGTCTCGGCGAACTCCTCCTGCTCGAGCAGGAACGAGCGGCCGTCGCGCAGGCGGGCATAGGCCGCCCAGGGAACGAATTTGGTGAACGGAAACGAAAATCCCTCGCGCGGCGATACGTCGATATTCAGACCGGAGACGAACAGCACGTTCTTGGTCTGAAACGCCGGCTCACGCAGAATGCTCCGGTAGGTGCGATCGAACTCGGCCTGGGTGACGAAGCGGGCGGCATCCAATGCAGGATGCCGCGAGGTCACCAGCGCCGGCATGACAGGCGCGAGCGCCGCCTCGAGAATGTCATGGCCCTCGGGACCTTCGGCGAGCGCACGGCGGAAGTGAAACAGATCGGGTGACAGCGCCGTGCCGATCGGCGCGATTGTCTCGCCAAAGCAGGCTTCACCGAGCCGTTCGCGAATCGCTGCACTTGCGCGAAAAACCTTTGACGTGCTCAGCACGCTCAGCGGCTGACCCGGCGTCTCGACCATGCGGTCGAGCCGCAGAAAGACCCCTTCGCTGCGGCTGTCGTCGAGATAGTGATTGTCGATCCGGAACACCGGCTCGCCATTGAACCGGCCGCATTGCACTTGCTTACAGGCATGCGCGTACTCGTCCTCATACCAGCGCAGCACGCCGCAGAGCTTGCCGCAGCAATCCCCAAACCTGCAGTCGTCGGTGCGGTGGCGCTGATAGACGCCGAAGCGGCCATCATCGGGATTGTAGCCGACATGGCTGGCCTGGATCAGCACCAGGTCCTCGCCGTGATGGGCAAAGGGTCCGTGGCGGTTGATCGCGACCTTGCCGCCGACCCGCCCATGGTCGAACGGAAAGGTTCCGAAGTGCTGGGCCAGCAGCATGACCGGATAGCCCTGGCTCTCGTCGGAGCAGAAGGCGCGTGACGGCAGCATCTGCTGCCGCTCAAAGCCGAGCGACCGGCAATAGTTGTAGAGCCGCGGAACGAAATGGCCGTAGCGCATCGCAAAACGACCAACCCGGAAGGTTTCGATCATCCCGCTGCCGCCCGACCGCTCCGACCAATCCAGAGTGCACGCGGGGCGCACGTCCCCGCTTCCCTTAACCGACGGAACGGTAGATGGCCTTGTTGACGGTTATGTGAACATAACGGCCGGGTGGCGCGCTCAGCGCCCCCAGCGCAGCACGACCGGATCGAGCGAGCGCGCGATCTCGATCAGGCCTGCGCGCGTCGCCGGATGCAGCGGTTGCAACGGGTGCCGCACCGTGTCCGACTTGATGACGCCGCCCTCGCGCATCAGCACCTTGCAGGCCTGCAGCCCGCATTGGCGGTTCTCATAGTTGATCAGCGGCAGCCAGCGCGCATAGGCCTGCACGGCCTCGTCGCGGCGGCCGGCGAAGAACGGATCCATGATCTGACGGATGCCGTCGGGATAGCCGCCGCCGGTCATCGCACCGGTGGCGCCGGCATCGAGATCGGCCATCAGCGTGATCGCCTCCTCGCCGTCCCACGGTCCCTCGATCACGCTGCCGCCCTTCTCGATCAGGCCGCGCAGCTTGTTCGCGGCCATCGGCACCTCGATCTTGAAATACCTGACATTGGCGAGCTCCTTCGCCATCCGCGCCAGGAAGTCCACCGAGAGCGGCGTGCCCGCGACCGGCGCGTCCTGGATCATGATCGGGATGTTGATGGCATCCGACACCACCCGATAGAACTCGTAGATGCCCGGCTCACCGACGCGGAAGGTCGCGCCGTGATAGGGCGGCATGATCATCACCATCGCAGCACCCGCGGCTTCCGCCTCGCGGCTGCGCGCGGCGCACACCGCCGAGGAGAAATGCGTGGTGGTGACGATCACGGGAATGCGGCCTGCGACGTGCTCGAGCACCGCATGCATCACGGTCTCGCGCTCGGCATCGGTCAGCACGAACTGCTCGGAGAAGTTGGCGAGGATGCAGATGCCGTGCGAGCCGGCATCGATCATGAAGTCGATGCAGCGCCGCTGTCCGTCGAGGTCGAGGTTGCCGCCGGCATCGAAGATGGTCGGCGCCACCGGGAACACGCCGCGATAGGGACGCTGTGCCGAAATCGTCATGTCAAATCCTCCCTGATGATCTGTCGCAGCTTGATCTTGTCACACCTTGCGGAACGGCAGCGGCGGACCTTCCAGCCTGCGCAGGCCCGGCTCGCGCCGCTCCAGCCACCAACCATACTGCTTCGGCCAGGACGCGAACACCTCGCCGCCTCCACCGCCAAGCGCAAGCTCGGCATGCAGCGGCCAGTTCGGATCGAACAGCGCCTCGCGGCCGATCGCGACCAGATCGGCCTGGCCGCCCGCGAGGATATCTTCCGCCTGCTGCGGATGCAGGATCAGGCCGACCGCGATGGTGGCGACCTCGGCGGCGCGCCGGATTTCCTCCGCATACGGCACCTGGAAGCCATAGCCGCGCGGAATCCGCGCCGCGGTTGCCGAGCCGAGCAGGCCGCCCGACGAGCAGTCGATCAGATCGGCGCCGCGCGCCTTGGCTTCGCGCGCGAATGCGATCTGATCTTCAAGCGTCAGGCCGCCATCGACACCGTCGACCGAGGAGATGCGCACCGCCAGCGGCCGCTCGGCGGGCCAAGCGGCGCGCACGGTCTCGATGATCTCGAGCGGATAGCGCATCCGTCCGGCGCGGTCGGCGCCATAGGCGTCGCTGCGGCGGTTCGACAGTGGCGAGAGGAATTCGTGCAGGAGATAGCCATGCGCGCAATGCACCTCGACGAATTCGAAGCCGGCCTCCACCGCACGCAGGGTGGCGCGGCGCCATTGCTCGCGCAACGTGGCGAGCTCGGCCACATCGAGCGCGTGCGGCATCAGCCAGCCTTGCTCCATCGGGACCGCGCTCGGCGCAACGGTCCGCCACGGCAGATCGCCACGGGCGCGGTCGGCTTCGTCGAGTGCGGCATTGCCGTACCAGGGGCGCTGCATGCTGGCCTTGCGGCCGGCATGCGCGAGCTGGATCGAGGGCACCGCGCCGTTGTCCTTCAGGAACGCGGCGATGCGCTCGAGCGGCGCGATCTGCTCGTCGTTCCAGATGCCGACATCGCCATGGGTAATGCGGCCCTCCGCGGTGACCGCCGCGGCCTCGACCATCACGAGCCCGGCGCCGCCCTGGGCGAATTTACCAAGATGAACAAGATGCCAGTCATTGGCGAGGCCGTCGGTCGCCGAATACTGGCACATCGGCGAAATCAGGATGCGGTTTCGGGAGGTCACGCCGCGAAGCGTGATCGGCTGAAACAGAAACGGCTGCGACATCGGGTCCTGCGGAAACGTGGTGGCGGGAGAACGGCGGCGGAAAACTAGGCGGCGCGCGAGCTGATCGCAAGCCGCACTGTAGCGCGGGCGGCAAGACCAGCGCGCATGCAGCGCGTCCACGGCGGCGCGATCCGCAAAACCCGCAACGCGTGCCGCAGATATTTTCCCCGGTTGGTAAACATTTTCCGTCATCGGCGGGTCACGCCACCATTCGCAATTCGTACCTGATATGCCTACATTGCCGGCATGAAAAAAATCGGATTCCTCTCGTTCGGGCACTGGACGCCCTCCCCGCAATCCCAGGCCCGCTCGGCCGCGGATGTGCTGCTGCAATCGATCGACCTCGCGGTCGCCGCCGAAGAGCTCGGCGCGGATGGCGCGTATTTTCGCGTCCACCACTTCGCCCGCCAGTTGGCCTCGCCCTTCCCGCTGCTGGCAGCGGTCGGCGCGAAGACCAGCCGGATCGAAATCGGCACCGCCGTGATCGACATGCGCTACGAAAATCCGCTCTACATGATCGAGGACGCCGGCGCGGCCGACCTGATCGCGAGGGGACGTTTGCAACTCGGCATCAGCCGCGGCTCGCCCGAACAGGTGATCGATGGCTGGCGCTATTTCGGCTATCAGCCGGGCGAAGGCGAGACCGACGCCGACATGGGCCGCCGTCATGCCGAGATCTTCCTCGATATGCTGCGCGGACAAGGTTTTGCGCAGCCGAATCCGCGGCCGATGTTTCCCAATCCGCCCGGCATGCTGCGGCTCGAACCGCTCTCGGAAGGCCTGCGCGAGCGCATCTGGTGGGGCGCCGGTTCGAACGCCACCGCGGTCTGGGCGGCGAAGCTCGGGATGAGCCTGCAGAGCTCGACGCTGAAGAGCGACGAGACCGGCGAAGCCTTCCATATCCAACAGGCCGCGCAGATCCGGGCCTACCGCGCCGCATGGAAGGAGGCCGGCCACACCCGCGAGCCGCGGGTCTCGGTCAGCCGCAGCATCTTCGCGCTGGTCGACGATCGCGACCGCGCCTATTTCGGCAATGGGCAGGAGGAAGACCAGATCGGCTTCATCGACGAGCGGACGCGCGCGATCTTCGGCCGCGGCTACGCCGCCGAGCCGGACAAGCTGATCGAGCAGCTCAAGACAGACGAGGCGATCGCGGAGGCCGACACCCTGCTGCTGACGGTCCCCAATCAACTCGGCGTCGCCTACAACGCGCATGTGATCGAGAGCATCTTGGCTCACGTCGCACCCGCTATGGGATGGCGCTGATCACCACCGAAGGATGATGCAGCCTCGACCACTGCCGGCCGCTGTCACGTTCCGGCGGAACTCCGTTCTCAAACGCGGAGAACTACGGAAACATAAATGCGTGTTGTGAGAAGAACAGGTCGAGTACAGTTCGTTAGGCGCGCACGTTGCGTGAACAGACCGCCGTAATATCCCGGGATCATCGCGCGAGGCTCGTGCCGCGACGCGCGAACGATAAATGCGCACCCGATCAAAACAATCGCAAAGCGCGCGTCGTCTCAAATGAACGCGGGCAGATGCGAGCGGAAACGGTCATCGCTCAGGCCCGCCAGGGCGCGCCGGTCCTGGCGCATAAAAGGGATTGACCAGGCAGGTTGCCGGAGCCCCCACGGCGCTCGCCTGGCACTCCTTCATCGACGTGAAGATGCAATCCATCCGGTCGCCGACCAGTTCACCGTAAACATGCAAGCAGACCGGATAGCGGGGATCATACATTTGTGCCGATGCCGGCTTCGTCATGCAAAGCACGCCCAGCGCGAGCAGCAGCGCTCCAAGCAACCTCACGTCAAGTCTCCCGCTATGGCAGCAAAATACATTGTCTCGCCGACAACACTGTCCCGTGCAATTTAGCCTTGGGTTTGGCCTTGGGGCTGGAGCGGGCGAAGGGAATCGAACCCTCGTATGCAGCTTGGGAAGCTAACTCTTCTCACGCAAAAACAAAAGGTTAATTACAAAACCGGGACAAATCGGACCAAGTCGCGTCAAAGGGTTAGTGCGGAAAAGCAAAACGCAAATTTCGAACCGCTTTATCACTCTATCTATGAGGGGCGGAAGAGATTAGGTCATTACCTTCGCATCTCTCCAAAGCGGTATGCCGCCTACGATACGTTAGACCGGCCTCTGGGGCTCTTTGGCAAGCGCCGCGACGCTTGGTCGGCCGTCAGCCGGGCGGCTTCCGGGGTCGAGCGATGAACGACCTTTCGACCGCGGCGGCGGCGCTCTATAAATCCGTCAATTCCGCAACCTCGCCTGAAGAGCTCAACACTCTGTTAGATGCCATCTGGCGTCGCCACTGGCCCATGGGGGCAATCAGCGATGATGAGGCTCAGTTTCTCGCTGAGGCCATTCAGAATCGGAAACCGGAGCGCGGACTCATCGCGCAATCGCCCATCGTCAAACTTCACGCGCGCTTATCGTCACGCTTTAGGACGCGGCAACGGCCCCGTTCACCGGATCGTCAAGCCTCGCGAGATCGGCGGCGCACGCTGGGCAGTTCGTCATCCATGCCGCCTGCAATGAGAGCGATGTTCACTGAAGGGCAACGCGCCGTGCTCGCGATCGTTGCCGGCGAGGTCAAACATCACGGCGTCTGTGATCTGCCTTACGACAAGATCGCGGCCATCGCGGGAGTATGTCGGACGACCGTCCAAACTGCCATGCATGAAGCCCGCCGGCTAGGCTTCATTCACATCATCGAGCGACCACAACGGAGTAGGAAGAATCTCACGAACCTGATTCGCATCACGTCCACTGAATGGACGACATGGATCAAACGCGGACCTACGGCCCACCGACCGCCCTCCTGCGAATTACCCGCAGCTGGTCTGATAGGGTCCAAAGCGGTGAAAATGGTGAGCCCCACGAAGAACACAGATACAAGAAAGAAGCTTTGCGCGAAAATTGCTGGAGCAGCTCACCTAGAGGGTCTGCCCTTATGCGTGTTACCGGTGTCAGCATTGGGGAAAGCTAAAAATGCGACGAGCTAACGATCGACGACAATCGATTCGTCGAGCCTCGCTACCAGATTCCGTTGACGGGCGATCACAACAACCGGGTGTAAGCCCTGAACGTCAAAGTCTGAGGCCTCTCCCTCATCCTTTTGCCAACAATTCTCGTAGTCAGATTTCCCTCGGATCGTGGCTTGGATTGATGTGTTGAAGTCCCTGTCAGTAAAGCGCGCTGAGGTGGTCAAAAGTCTGGGTTCGACTGTCGGCGACCGGCTTCCCAGACTCGGGTAAAAATCGTGGAGCTAAATAACAAAAAGCCATTGGGGAGGCGCGACGACACATGGCTCCGGCTGACGCGGTGGGGGGTGGTAAATTCCTCATCGCCTTCCACCTCGCGGACCGGCCTCACTCTCACTCAGGGATTTTTTTTCGATGCAGTCATAGTTTCGGTCCGAGCGACCAAAGCTTGCCAACAAGCCCAAAAAAACGCTGATAAATCTCAAATGCTTACCGATTACCAAAAGACGACGTGCTAGGCGTCCCGCCAAAAGCGAGCATTTGTTTTCAGGGCTCGTTCTAAATCAGTCTCGCCTAGACGTCAGACAGCCTCGGACCGCGGACCACTACTATGAACCACCTGTGCTGGATAGCGTGCGACAGTTGGGCTCGATCGATGATTGAGAACATGTGCCGCGTGATACGCATAGACTCGAGGGAGGGAGAGAATCTAGAAAAAGATTTGCTCCTCTGCTGCGGCTGAGGTGCTCTCGCTAGAGGGAGAGACGCTGCTTTTCTGCCTGCGGAGGCTAGGCGTTCGAAGAGCTGCGAGGCTCTGCCGCCGAACACGACGATCGCGAGCATTAGTGCTGATTCCCGGAAAAAGGAGGATTTCGGCTCCGCGCGATTTGGGGTCACCGGTTGGATTGGGGAGAGCAAATTGGAAGGTGCTCGAACCGGTCATGCTGCCGAAACGCTTCGGCCGGGATGGAGGGTGTGCATCAAAGAGGCCGCGGCCATATCCGGAACTACTTCCACGTGGATTGCAATGATGGGTCGACAGCGTCGACGTAAGATTTCGTAAACACCAACGCCAATCGAGCTTCTATCCCGTAAAGAACACAAAGCCCCTGTTTGTAGGTGCGTCCGCGCCCGCAACGCCGCTCATCCCAAAGTGAGCGATGCGCCTGAGCATGTCCGTGAGCGTCATGCGGAGACCACGCGCTGAGGGTTGATCTGGTCGGCTAGGAAGATCTCGCGGAATGGTTTGTCGCGAGGTCACAATGTCAAAGGATAGTCGTAAGGATAGCGATAAGGATAGGCATATGCCTATCCTCGAACACGGCGCCGACACGCTGCAGCGTGTCGAGATCATCACCGGGACGGGCCGACGTCGGCGCTGGTCGACCGATGCGAAGGCGGCGATTGTTGCGGAGAGTTTTGCGCCGGGTGCAAGCGTGTCCGCAGTGGCGCGGCGACACGACATCAGTCCAAGCCTGTTGTTTCTCTGGCGTCGCCAGGCTACGCGGGCGCAGGTCGCGGAGCGCGGGGACAGAGGCATGCCACCTGGCTTTGTGCCGATCGCGATCACCGGCTGTGGGCGCCCGAGTGAGGAGCAGGCGGCGATCGAGATCGAGGTCGGCGCGATTCGCATCCGTGTCAGGGGGACAGTCGACCGGGAGGCACTGTGCGAGGTGCTGGCGGCGGTCGGGACGGTTGGTCGATGATCGGGCTTCGAGCTGGGTTGTCGATCTGGATTGCGACGCAGCCGGTCGATTTCCGCCGCGGCATGGACTCGCTGGCGATGCTGGTGAGCGAGGCCTTTGGAGCCGATCCGTTCGACGGCGGACTTTATGTCTTCCGCTCCAAGCGCCGAGATCGCGTGAAGATCCTGACTTGGGATGGAAGCGGCCTTGTCCTTTACTACAAAAGAATCGAGGGGCAGTTCACCTGGCCGCCGATCAAGGAAGGCGTCATGTCGCTATCTCATGCTCAGCTCTCGGTGCTGCTCGATGGCTCGGACTGGAAGCGTGTGCCGATGCGAGTTGTGGATCAGCCGATGCGAGCTGGTTGATCATTATCAAGAGTCGTTCGTCACTCATGCGGAGTTGTTGTAGAATCGCTCTGCATGAGTGATTTGCCTTCCGATCCAGCATTGCTCCGACAAGCCGTGATGACGCTATCGTCACGGCTTGCGGCGTTGTCGGAGGAATGCAGCACGCTGGCGACCGAGCGTGATGCAGCGATCGCCCAACGCGACGCTGCGATCCAGGAGAACGACAAGCTCCTGATGATCCTGTCCCAGTACAAGCGCACGATCTTCGGTCCGCGCTCCGAGACACTGGATATCGGACAGCTGTCTCTCTTCACCATCAGGGCACAGGCGGTTCGTGCCGCCGCCAACGACGACGTGACCGGAGGCAGGCTGCCTGACGGAGCGGAGGGCCGTGGAAAGCGACCGGCGCGACGCAACCGGGGGAAGCTTCCGGAGCATTTGCCGCGCATCGATGTCGTGATCGATATCGAGAGCCACATCTGCCCTTGCTGCGGCGAGCAGCTGCACAAGATCGGGGAGACCGTCAAGGAAGCCTTCGACGTCATTCCGATGCAGTACCGGGTCAAGCGCATCATGCGTCCACGGTACGGCTGCCGGGGATGCCGCCAGGGTGTTCTGCAGGCACCCGCGCCGGCCCAGGCGATCGACGGTGGAATGGTGACGGAAGCCTTGCTGGCCCACGTCGCGGTGATGAAATACGGCTACCAGCTGCCGCTGTATCGCCAGGAACAGATGTTTGCCGCCCAAGGCATCACGCTCGACCGGCAAACGCTGGCCTCGTGGATGGGCCGCGTCGCCTGGTGGCTGAAGCCGCTTCACGCGCTGTTGCGCCGCGCAGTGATGTCCTACCCGCGGCTGTTTGCCGACGAGACGCCGCTGCCAGTTCTCGATCCCGGCCGTGGCAGAACCAAAGTCTGCCAGTTCTGGGCGATCGCCACCGACGACCGCCCGTGGGGCGGCCCGGCGCCGCCGGCAGTAGTCTACGTGTTCGCCGAGGATCGCAAGGCAATCCGCGCCAGGCAGCTGTTTGAAGACTACGACGGCATCCTGCAGGTCGACGGCTACGCCGGGTACAAGGGGCTGATTAAAAACGGCGGCCGTCTGGTACAACTGGCGTTCTGCTTCGCGCATGCGCGGCGGAAGTTCTGGGACGTCCACATCGCGACGAAATCGCCGATTGCCGCGGAAGCGCTGCAGCGGATCGCGATGTTCTACGCCATTGAGGATCGCATTCGCGGTTTGCCGGCGACGCAGCGAGCTGCGGTGCGACAATCCGACACCAGACCGCTGATCGAGGACTTCAAGCCCTGGCTCGAGGCGCGACTGCTGGAAGTCTCGAAGAAATCCGGCCTTGGCAAGGCGATCCGCTACACCCTCAACCATTGGGACGGCCTGACGCGATTCATCGATGATGGGCGCATCGAGATCGACAGCAATACGGTCGAACGCAGCATCAAGCCGATCGGGCTGGGAAAGAAAAACTATCTGTTCGCAGGCAGTGAGGGCGGCGCCGAAACCTGGGCCACTCTCGCATCACTCATCAACTCCGCAAAGCTTCACGACATCGACCCACGGCACTATTTTACTGATGTTCTCGAGCGCATCGTCTCCGGACGTACCAAGATCAATCAGCTGAACACGCTGCTGCCGTGGAATTGGAAAGCCGAGCGCGATGGTTCGGAGCCAAAGCTCGCCGCTTGATCAGTTCGACGGCACGGCGTCGGGAACTTCCTGCGCATCGCTGGCGTCGTCGTAGATCTCTTCGCGGATCACGCGCAGCGTTACCTCGTGCAGATACACTTGCAGCGCACCCTCCAGCTCGGTGAACTCGGGCAGCAGGACTCGATCAACGAAGCCCCGTGACGCACGGACCATCACCGTGTTACGTCGCTGTCGGCGATAACGAAACGGCCGCAGCCCATATCGGCGGCAAAGCGCCAGAAACAGGTGCCGAGACCACTGGTCGGGAAGTGAGAATTGCTGTTCGATCGGTGGATCGTGGCGAGCAAGTTCCTCGACCCGGGCCCGCACCCGCTGCAGCGCGGCTTCCGCTGCAAGGCGCTCACCAGCAGTTCCGGCCCCCACGAACAACGCCTCGATCTTCCGAAGCTTCTCGCGCAGCTGCGACTCGCTGGTCATTCTGATCCCCGTTGCCCGCTCCGAACCGGGATCAACCCATCACCGCGCGCCGGCGGCGTCAATCATCCCGACCGCGCTATCCAGAGCATTCCGCGCAAGTCAAGCCCAGGCACCCGTGATCCTCTCGTGACGCTCACGCATGTCCCGCTGTTGACATGACTCTGCCGAAGTTCGTCGAGCTCTGTTCGGAATACAGCGGCGAAATCCCGACAAGTCGCGCTGTCATCAACGACGCTGTTCATGCAGATGTACCGCTATTCGTCGATCGTGAACCAGGGAGCGTCCATCACCTCGACACTGCGATCGGACGCCTTTTGACAGATCAAAGGGGCCTGCAGTACATCCGCAATCCGGGGTTGCGCAATTTTTGCGTTCAGATATGATCCACGACAACTATAGTCCGTCCAGCGGCACCCGTCAGTATAGGGGCAGGAACCGGACGGTGGAGTTGCGCCGCCGCCGACTGCAATGGGACGAATTTATTACTTACCTCTGAATAGCAGTTCGAACACATTTACTAGCCAAATGGCTGTGGGGCTCAAATGGAGCTCGGATTAAAGAGCCTGAAGCAAGGCTCCGGCGATTGCGCCGTTATATTCATTCATGGAGTTCTTTCCGCTGGCGACAAATGTTGGAGCCACGATAACGGCACGTATTGGCCGAACCTCCTCGTCCAAGATAGCGCCCTCGGCGATCTGAGCGTTTTCGTATACACCTACGAGACCGGCATCTTCAGCGCAGATTACAACCTCGAGGACGTCGTCGCCGATCTCCGGGAATGGATGCGAAGCGCTGGGGTCGAAGGCGAGCCACGCATCATATTCGTGTGCCATAGTATGGGTGGTATCGTTGCCCGAAGATATCTTGTGCGTCGTCATTTGGATAGAGATGCCCCGCGATCGCGGACGACATTTGGCCTCTTCCTTGTCGCTTCCCCTTCACTTGGGTCCGAATGGGCAAATTGGCTCCAGCCAATTGCTGAATTCCTTGGACACAGCCAAGCCGATGCCCTTCGATTTTCGGAGCAAAACAACTGGCTAAACGGTTTGGACGGCGATTTCCGTCGTCTTATCCACTTGAAGGGCGAGGAGCTACATGGGCGCGAGTTAGTTGAAGACAAGTTCGTCGTGGGCGGATTTTTTTTCGCTCCGAAGGTCGTCGCCCGAATATCGGCAGCTCACTATTTCCCAAATGAGCTCAAGATTGCCGGATCCGATCATTCGTCGATCGCCAAGCCGGAAAATGCGGTCGCGCTGCAACATCAAGCGCTTCGCGATTTTGTCAAGGCTCTCCCTAAGCCTCAGCCTGATCCGGCGCAGATGGTCCGGACCACCAACGACGCCTTAAACGTGCTGATCGCGAACGCGAACGAACCCGTAATCCGCGAAACCGTAGGTCGTTTTCGAGATGCCTTCGAGAACGCAAACACGCAGATCATGACGCTAAAACACTATAAAGGGCTTCACGACAGCTTGCATAAATTGCAGCTCGTGCTCGATACGATTGAGGACGCCCTGGATCGATCGAAAATTGACAGCGCAGCCGCAGGTACGTTGGGCAAACACGCCGTTGTCCTACATGGAATTGCTAGGGAAGCTCGGAAGCAGATCACCGACCTCCCAAATGCGCGGTTAGAGCAAACATGGATAAGTAAACTGGAGACTTACGCCGACTTTATGCAGCGCGCAGCAAGACCCTTCGCTACTCAAATCGACTTCGATCGGCTCGCCGACATTGGATTGGGCGAATTGTTGAATCACGCCTCCCGCATCAACCGGACGCTCACCAGATGTATGAGCAGCCTTCGTCTAACCCCTTTGTCTGAAAGTATGCGAATGATCGCGGAGAAACTGCGACCAATCGCAAAGCCCGGAGATAAAGCGTTGCAGCAACTCGATGCTGGATCGCAGGCAGTTTACGAGATGCACGGCCATCTCGAGCAATTTGTCAGCGAGCACTACGAATGGCAATGGTTCAGCAACGAACTCGACCACGCTAGATTATCCTCGAAGCACCAGCCATCGGACAAAATGTCAAACTGGGAAGAGTTCAAAGAACGATTCACAAGACTCTGCGATCAAGATCCAAATGAAAGTTGGGCGAATGAACTCAAACAGCTTATGGAACATTGGATCGCGGCCACTCCGTCAGCGCAACCAAGCTACGCAGAGACAATTGCGGGCGAGAACGCGTTTGACGCATTTTATCAGGATTGCCTCGAAAGATTCGTTCAAATCGACACGGATCTCAAGGACCTCTCCGTGCAGATAGCCAGTGTTGCTGGCAATCTCGTTACGGTTTTGACCGTTATTACATAGCTCACGGTGTTATAATGACAGCCGCGTACGCTACTCCGGAGCTTTTTTCTTCGCTCGACGCAATTCGGCGAGCGAACGACGAACTAATTTCGACTCTTCCCGTCGACGACTTTAGCGGGGAGGGGAACGAACGTGAGGCAGCCGAGGCGCGCGCCGTTGAATTCATCAAGCGAGTGGTTGAAACCGGTGCTGTGCTTGATATGCCGTCCGACCGCAAGATAGCACAGGGCTTCATCAATTACTGGGCCTCTAGACCCTACACTTCATCGATCAACATTGACGCGATGTCGCCGCAGTTGGGCAGAGCGAACACCCTTTTGCAACCCTTCGACGCGGCCACGATACGTTTAATAGTCGAAGGCAGCGATGCGCTGTTTCTGTCGCAAGACCGGAAGAACCAAATCATTATGAAAGGGATGTTACTCCATCTTATTCGCGTCTCAGACGGAGGTGCCGTCTCGTTGCTACCGCGGATCAGGACAAATCTATATTCGGCTAATGAAGCCAAGTGTGGAAACCGGATTATTGAGGCCCTTTTTGCCGTCGGCGCGATCGTTATGCGCCCCATCAAGGAGGACAGGCTCGTCGAACTGCGGTACGAAGTGCTTGTGCGCCACTGGCCGAGACTTCACGACTGGATTGACGAACGTATCAAGGTTCGCGAAGCGGCGCTCTTTTGGAGTCACAGGGGACGCGATAAGGGCGCGCTACTAAGCGCCCAACTGGCGAAATCTGCTAAGGCATATGATGACCTAAGCGATCTAGAAAAGGAATTTGTTGGTAAGAGTCTTGCACTCACTACTCGCCGGCGCGTGACCCAAATTGCCGCCGCTCTGATCATCCTTGCCTCGCCTCTTGCAACCTTGTTGGCTTATAGGGAATTGTATCTCCCTTGGCGGGCACCTGTAAAAATTGGAGTGGCCAGGTCCCAGGACAAACCAATGGAAAGTAGAATTGACGCCATACGATGGCTGGCAAGAACGGGCTATGACAAGCTCGATTTATCAGACAGATCACTGAAGGCTACCAACTCAATCGACTTGAAAGGATTGATTGCGCCGCGGCAATGGAACTTCAACAGAGCGGAGTTAGAAAACGTCGACTTGCGAAATTCGGTTCTGCCGGCTGCCCGGTTTACTGAGAGCGGAATTGACAACAGCCATTTTGACGAGGCGAAGCTGGAAGATGCCGAGTTCTCGCGAGCTAGGATCTCGGATACGTCGTTCTCCAGAAGCAATCTCAGTCGCACGGTGTTCGATTTCGCGCGGCTTTGTGGTGTTGATTTCTCCGAAGCAGACGTCAGTGAAGCCTCATTTTCTGAAGTTCGTTACGATAGCCTTCCCAATTTTAAAAACAGCGCATGGTGGCTCGCATCTGGCTGGACGCTTCAGCAAGTCGACGCTCTTGCTAAGCAATTCGGAGGGAGCACGCCCGATATCCCAATATTCAGAAGGGAACTGGACCGCTTCAAGAAACTGCTGGATGCGAACAAAGACCCTGCGACGCTGGAATACGTGAAAGCGCAGGACGGCATTGCCTGGACCTACGCGATCCACGGTCTTGATCTCGATGCGGCTGAAGCTGCGTCCAGGTTGTCACGGGACAGTATCGCCAAACTGACGGGGCTGAGCAATTTCCACACGCACAAAATCCAGTCGTACACAGCGGACACGCTCGGTTATATTCTGTTGCAAAAGGGCCAGGTAGAGGAAGCCGTACGACTGTTGGAGGATGCGGCAGGATTTGAGCAGAATCCCGGTGCGGTGTTTCGTTACGGTCTTGCTCTTAGCAGGTATGGACGGGACGACGAGGCTCTAAACATCCTGAACTCACCGGCTGCTGCAAGCTATTCACCCAGTCACGAACTCTATCTGCTGAGGGATACCTTCTCGGGTGCGCTTCAGACATTTTTGGACGACCAACAATCGAACCCAGAGCCGACACCTACGGGTGGATGGTGTCATTAGCGTAGCAAGAGAAGGTGCAGGGCCGGGCTGAGCTTCGCGTGGAGATCAAACTCATGCGGACGATGCGGATATCTTACGAAGATATGACGAACTTAGAAAACCTGCCGAAGGTTCAACTGACAGCGACCGCACAACTTCGTCGACAGAAAGACGGAGATTTTGTCCAGGTTCGCCTGAAGAACGCATCAGCAGCGTTGGCATTCCACGTGCACCTTGCGGTGGAAGATGGGAAGCTGACCGAAGAGATACTTCCGGCATTCTGGGACGATAATTACATCTCGATGTTGCCCGGAGAGGAGCGAACTATCGGTGCTCGGTTCCTCGGCAATTAATCGATTGGCCCTCAGTCAAGGCGTACGCATACGACGGAGGCCGCCTGATTGACGCATGCGCGCGGGCACGGCGAGGTCTATGATGGCATTGGGTGAAGGGTGAAGGTCAGGCGGCCTGCTGATTGGCTGGCTTGTCGGCCTGGCGCAGGAGCTTCCATTCCCAGGGCAAGAGCTCGTGCAGACGCGATGCGGGATGATCGGCGATACGGGCCAGGACGTCGGCGAGCCAGGCCTTGGGATCGACGTCGTTGAGGCGACAGGTCGTGATCATCGTCAGCATGATGGCGGCACGGTCGGCGCCGCGCTGGCTGCCGGCGAAGGTCCAGTTGCGCCTTCCCAAGGCGATGCCTCTCAATGCGCGCTCAGCGCAATTGTTGGTCAAGCAGATCCTGCCGTCGTCGAGGAAGCGGGCGAAGCCGTCCCAGCGCCTGAGCATGTAGTTAATCGGCTTCAGGACCTCGGAGGAACGCGAGAGGGTTTCGCGCTCGCGGAGCAGCCAGGCATGCATGTCCTCGAGAAGTGACTTACTCTGTTCCTGGCGAGCGGCACGCCGCTCGCCGGCACCGCGGCCGTTGATGGCGCGCTCGATCTCGAACAACGTATCGAGGCGTCTGACAGCCTCCAGCGCGATCGGGGAGACCGGTTTGCCTTTCTTGCCTTCCCGAGCATTTTTCTCGATATCAGCCAGCTCGAAGAAGCCCCGCCGCGCATGGGCCACGCAAAACGCCGGCGTAATCGGCAGCGCCTTCTTCTGCGGGTCGAACAGCGGCTCGAAGCCGCTGTAGCAATCCGCCTGCAAGATGCCGGCGAAGGCGGCCAGATGTCTCTGTGGATGCTCGCCTCGTCGGTCGCTCGAGGCGTAATAGACCGCTGCCGGCGGCGCAGGCCCGGCGAACGGCCGGTCATCCCGCACATAAGTCCAGATCCGCCCGGTCGTGCACTTGCCCTTCGCCAGAATACGGATGGTGGTGTCGTCGCCATGAAGGCGCTCGGCAGCGAGCACGTGGCGTTCGATCAAGTGGAAGAGCGGCATGACGGCGAAGGTCCCGTGGCCGACCTGGTCGGCCAGCGTCGACAACGGCAGGTCGATCCCCTCGGCCTTAAAGCGCGCACTCTGGCGGTTGAGCGGGATATGCATGCCGAACTTGTCGAACAGGATCGTCGCCAGCAATTGTGGGCCGATGAAGCCGCGCGGCGTGGCATGGAACGGCGCGGGCGGCTGGCTGATCTTCTCGCAATCGCGGCAGGTGAACTTCTCGCGTACCGTCTCGATCAGCTTGAAGCGGCGCGGGATCTCCTCCAGCGTCTTGGTCACATCCTCACCGATCTTCGCCAGCCGCGATCCACCGCAGCAGGCGCAGGTCGTTGGAGTCTCAATGACGACGCGCTCGCGTTCGATATCGTCAGGCCATGGCTTGCGCACCGGCCGCTTGCGCATGAAGGGGCGGACGTTCTGCGTCTTCGCCGCTGCGGCCTGTGCGGCAAGCTCATCCTCGCTCGCCGTGGTGACGAGTTCTTCGAGCTCCAACTCCAACTGCTCGAGCAGCCGTGCCGAGCGCTCGGATCGCTGCCCGTGCAGTTCGCGTTTCAGCTTCTCGATGCGCAACTCGAGATGAGCGATCAGCGCCTCGGTATCCGACAGTTTCGCCTGCGCATTCGCGGCTTGCGCCTGCCAGTTGGCGGCCTTCGCCTCGGCTTTCTGTCGCGCCTCACGCTCGGCCTGCAGCGCCGCCAGGGCACTGACAAGGTCCGATGGAAGATCATCCGGCTTCGATATCATGGAGCCATTGAATCAGATCGAGCAGCAGATTCAAACCGTAAAACGACTATCCGACCCGCGTCGGACGCTGGGTTTCTTGAGGGTTGCGCCAATCGATCCCGGACAACAGATAGCTCAACTGCGCCGGAGAGATCGTTACCGATTCACCAGCAACCGATGGCCAGATGAACCTGCCTCTCTCGAGTCTTTTGGTGAACAAGCAGGCGCCCTGGCCATGGTGAGTCGGCCCCGGGGGTTGCACCCGGAGCCGCTCTCCGAACCGTACGTGACGCTCTCACGTCATACGGCTCTCAACAAGTAACGAGGCAGAACTCAACATCGCCCAATGAGCGAACAGCTTCGGCCTGCGGCAGCGGATCAATCTGAGCCAGGTGGAGGCTCTGACTTTTCCATTCTTCAGCCCTTTGTATTTGCGTCGCGCCCAGCGGTTAAGAGATTCGTCGACATATCGATACAGGTTGTGCATTTCTGACCGCCCATATCTGCCGTAGTACTGCCTCCATCCACGAAGGACGGGGTTCAGTTCCAAGGCAATTGCGTCGACTTCCGTCTGCGAGCGAAGCCTGAGGCGGAGCTGCCGGATCGTCATACGCATAGACGTCATCGCCGCCCTGCTGACCGCTGGCGAGAACGTACAGAAGTTTTCTTTCTTCTGATGGTTTCTTGCCCTGCGCGGTCGAAAGGTAAATCCCAGAAAGTCAAATGACTGACTGGCATGGCTACCCGGGCGATTGCTGTCTTTGCAGTAGACGATCTTGGTCTTGTCGGGATGCATTTCGAGTTCGCATTCCTTAAACCTTGCTTGCAGCGCCGCCTTGATGGCTTCCGCCTCAGCCTTGGTTCGGCAATGAACGAGCCCGTCGTCCGCGTATCGACACCACGGCGACTGCGGGAAGTTCCGCGCCATCCATGTATCGAACGCATAATGCAAGAACAAATTGGCAAGGACGGGACTGATCACGCCGCCTTGGGGTGTGCCCCGGTCGCGAGCGGTGATCGCTCCGTCTCTGTCTTGCATCGGCGCTGTTAGCCAGCGTTCGATGTAGAGCAGAGCCCATTCGTCTTGCACATGCTTCCTGACGGCCTTCATGAGCAACTTGTGGCTGATATTGTCGAACAGGCCTTTGATGTCGAACTCCAGCACCCAGTCCATCCTCCAGCACCGTTGCCGGGTGACGCCGACGGCGTCCAGCGCGGATTTTCCGGGCCGGTAGCCGTAGGAATCGGGAAGGAAGATTTCCTCGAGTGCTTGTTCAATCTGCAGCTTGACGACCGTTTGCGCCACGCGATCTGCTACTGTCGGCACACCTAGAATGCGTTGCCCGCCGTTCTTCTTGGGAATGGAGACAGCCCGAACGGCAGGTGGAAAGTAGCTGCCAGAAGACATTCGATTCCAGACCTTGTAAAGGTTGCCCTTCAAGTCCTTCTCAAAAGCTTCGAGCGACACCTTATCCACGCCGGCCGAGCCCGCATTGGCTTTGACCAATCGGTAGGCCTTCATCACTGTCTGCTTGTCGATATCGTACTGCTTACGTCCGGTTACACTCACATGTCCTCCTGCTCATCACAGTTGCATATGGGAGCAACCCACTTGTTTCGGCCCCTTCGCTCCAGTCCCATTACAGCACCTTCATCACTACTACGAGCCGATCCGCCCCAGTGTTGTGCTTCGGTACTCTCGTCTCGCGGTGTGCGCCGCTTGAACTTCTCCCTTGGCATCACAACGACTGGTTCCTGCAGTTCTCTACAAGAGCCTGTATCCAGATCGCGTCCCCTAAACGCCGGTCGCCATCCGCGCAGTAATCCAGGCGCCTCACGGATTGATCTCAGGGATGGCACGCGCCCCTGATTTTGGCGACGCCTTAGTAATTTTCGACGCGTCATCGGAAGATTCGCTTTCGCTCGCCTTCTGGATACTTACCTGCCCCGTACACCCGGGACTTTTGCAACACTTGCTCATGACCGCGCCTTTTAAGCGAAGCCACAGTGTCGTGGTTTTGCATCTGCGCCTGAAACGCCGATGCAGGAGGGCCATCCTCCATCTCTCATAAAGCTGTACGCATTAAATTCGGTTATTCACCTCCTTCATGCTCTGCAGCACACCGTGCCAAATGACCTTCAATAGATCACCGCGTTTGCCCCGGAAGCAGAAAAGACCGCCGCCCATGGCGTCGCGCTTGAGCACTTCCTGCACGCGCAGAGCCAGACTCGGAAAGCCGCACCGCATGTCGGTATGGCCCGTCGCCAGCCACACCCGCACGCCCGTCGGGATCGGGATCATCGGCGCGCCAGGCCCCGAGCAATTCGAACGACCGCCTCGATATCCGCACCGGGGCCGAAGACCACGCGCAGCCCCTGAGGGCTCACGATTTCGATCTGACCTGTCTCGACAGCTTCCGTCGTTGGCGGCGTACTTGCCGCAACTATCGCAGGGACGAATGTCGCGCCGATCGAATCCTCTTCGGCCGGATCATGACAGGTCCAAGCCTTGCGCCAGCTCAGCAGAAGCTGACGTGATATCCCATACCGGCGAGCCGTCGCCGACACCAGTCGTGGCCCCGAGAAGCTCTCCTCTACGATTCTGAGCTTCTCCGCACGCGTCCAGCGTCGCCGCCGACCGGTCTCCACCAAATCCATGCGGCTCAGCACCGCACTGTCCTTATGTCCGTCCATAAGGACAGTCAGCTACAGATCGGAAAAACTCGCAAGACGGCCGCCCTCGGACGGATACGTCAAGGCTCGCAATTTCCGGCTGGAATCTAATACCGACGATCCTGGCAATTGATGAAAGCGCGTGCGATGAAGTCGACGCAAAATAGTGCCCTCGGCTGCCACCGCTCCCGGCGGTTACACCTTAGACGACATCGTTCGCGTATTGAGCGGTTATGGAATGCGCCGGCTCAAATAGAACGCAGGCTCGCACCACTCACTTCGGTGCGACCTTGCAACGATCAAGTCACGCGATAATGTGCGTCGAAGAATTCCTGGTTTGCCTTCCAAAACTCCAACAAGCTTTTCGCGGCCTCAAACGCCCGAACTGCGCGGCTCTCTAGCGAAACCGTCCGCGACCTCAAATTTCGGAAGCTGCGAGATTCGGAGCACGATCGAGCCTTTGTTGAAAGCGACCCTACTGCCCTCAGGCTTTTGCGCTTCAAGGAACGTAACGAGCGCGCCAGCAACGCCACCGTTCTTCAAGGCTAAGTCAACTTCACCCATATGCCCTTTAAGATCTACACGTAGGTACTTTGGCGAATCAACACAGTTCGCGGCGATAAAGGTAGTCTTGGGCAGTCGACGCCGGTCTAAGGCAAAGTAGCCCGGGAATTCGCGATCGACCATATCGTACAGGCTGCTCCAGAATTCAACCCTGAAGGCGTCCGCCCCTTCGACTTCCACCCGCTCTTCCAGGGCTGCTCTCGCAATGAAGTCGGCCCTGTACGCAGCTCGCGCGTCATCGCCAAGCGATATGAGAAACTTCGCAGCATTTTCAAATGAGACCGCAGCCGTCCCACCAAGAATAGCCTCATATCGCGCAAGCTTCGCCGATGGAGCAAAGACGAGCACCGCATACTTTTTCCAAAGCCCTCGGTCGACTCCGCGATCGCCTCGCCGGAAATATCGCCCAAGCTGGTCTGCACTCAGCGAATGCCTGACCTTGTTCTCGACAAGCAGAGCAAACTTATCGCCGGACTTGGTTTCAAAGACTGCCTCTACGTCCGTTTCGCCATTCTCAGACATTACTGAGATTCTGGTCCGGGCTGGAAAAACTATATCGGCGGTACTGGCCTTACCGCAAAACCATTCTGCAAATGCCGAGTTAACGCGCAGCTCTTCTGCCAGCCACACGTCAATATCCCGCTCCACAAACGAACGAATTTCACATAGGTGCTCGCGCGTCATTTGGACCTGAACTTGACTAAGCCATTCATCGAGCGGCTCCCCATCCCACGATGTGGTATGCTAGAAAGATTTGGCCCGTCAGCTCAGGGGCGCTTTCTGGGTAACACAATAAAGAAGCTGAGCTCGAATTTCGGATGCCGATCCACCTAGATCAACAGTGGCAAACCTAATTTTGTGACCCTGGATAACTACCGTTTCGTCAATCATCGTGCCAATAGATGGGTGCAGAAGTAGGCCACTTGCGCGATCAGCCCCGTGATCCCCGAGCCCCACCTGAGATCGTAGATACGCGTAGATCTGGTAGACGTAAGAGCTCCGCAAGGTTTCGTCTCGATACCAGCCGGTTGTCACAATGGACGTGAATTTGGTGTCGATAATAATTCTACGGTTTGATGCTGCGTGATTGAGCACGACATCAGTTCGCATTGTGGGTAGGATCTTTTCGATACCCCTTGTCTGCTCTTCAATTTGCCATCCCAACGCCGTTCCGCACCGGACTTGCCATCCAACGGAGCTTAGCGCCACAGCATAAAACCCACCCACCGCCTTCTCAAATAGTCGACGCACCCAAGCGATTTCTCGATCCGGCGAAGAAAGTAGGTTGGCTCCTGCCGTTTCCGTCGGCAACGAAAGGTCAAACGCGAGTCTTGCAGCAGCAACCATCGACCGGTCGCTCGCATCACATCGACCAAATCGAAGCGCACTAATCTCGGCGGGAGGTGGCGCGTGACCCGACACTCCCATGCTCTTCATGCTGCTTGCAAGAGATCGGCACCGATGCGCTATATCTTGTCGTCGGACTATTCTCGAGACAGATTCCAAAGCCGCGCGAACGAATCGATTAAGAGGTGTATTGATCGTCAAATCGTCGAAACGGCAAGCTATTCGACCGCGTAGCAGCAGCTGATGTCTTTCAGTCGCAATAACGTCAATTCGTCCCCGCACGCGAGTTTGAACCGCTGCGCGCGACTGGTAACCCAAACTGAGACGGCGGCGTTGCCGCGTCTCGACCGCATGAGCTAGGATCTCAGCGACAAGATCCGGCAAATCATCTGGGCTTTCCTCGAGGCCCACCCTTCCTGTTCCGCGGACGCGGAAGAGATCGGATGCGTAGAGAATCAGGAGCCAGAGGTTCCGGACCGGGATTCGCCCGATATATCTGTCCGCCACTATAGCGTCGGTTGACTGAGCCATCATTCTGCTCACCAGCCTTGCAGAAGGCGTTCACACGCCTTTCGTGACTCCTCTGGTGCGTCGAACCAATACTCTCGAAGCAAGGGACCAATCTCAGTGGCAACCACCTGACGAAACCACTTCTGAGTACCTCCCTCCTCTAGAGGATCTGACGGCGTTACATAGCTGTGACCGATGCAGAATTGTTCACCCAAACGCGCATCGCCCGCGATGTAGTCGTTGAGAGCGATAATTCGACGCTCAATCTCTGTCACAAAATCTGGATCCACGTTGCACCGCCGGACGATCCAACTGCGCCAAGAAGCGGCAAGGTTTGGCTTGAGGTCGTAGAAGGCAAAGCGCCGACGAAATGCAAGATCGACCAGCGCCAATGATCGATCCGCAATGTTCATTGTACCTACGACATAGACATTCTTTGGAATGTGAACAGCGCGATGCACACCATCGGCATCCGGATAACAAAGCTCCAATGCGTCACGGGGCGACCTTTTTCCTGCCTCCAAAAGGGTTAGAAGCTCGCCGAAAATTTGTGCAGGATTTCCTCGGTTAATTTCCTCGATCACCACCACATGGGCAGATGGATCCTTCGACGCAGCTTTGATCACCTCCATAAATACACCGTCGACCAGCGCTAGCTTGCCTTCGCCTGCTGGCCGCCAGCCGCGCACAAAATCCTCATACGACAAATTAGGGTGGAATTGCACCACGCGCACCTTACTCTCGTCCCTCTGTCCAACCAGCGCGAATGCAAGCCGCTTTGCAAGCCATGTCTTACCAGTACCCGGCGGCCCCTGAAGAATGAGATTCTTCTTCTCCCGCAGCCTATCAAGGACTTCGAGAATCTCGGCAGAATCGAGAAAGCATCCCTCCTCTAGGATATCGTCCACCGCATATGGAGCAGCAAGCGCTGACTCTGTCGTGGCCTCGGGAACGACGTCATCGGAGTTCGGATCGGCGCTTCGATCATCCGTTAGCGAAGACGCCGCCGGGCCTCTGTACGCAAACGCTTCAACGGAAAGATCTGGATAGGAATGAACTGGGTATGAGGTCTCTTTGAAGCGGGCCCCTAGAATATCCATCACGGCAAGGTAATCAATCGCGTTGCATCGCCTCCTCGGGCCGTTCAAACCAATCGCAATTCCTAACTTTCCGGTTATGTAGGCTTGTGAAACGTGATCTAGACTTAGAAATGACCAAGGACGGATCCAATACAAGCCAACAGTCAAGTTCCACCCAACACCACGCCGACCGTTTGCGTTGTCAAACGCCTTAATGAACTCCCTGCGAACGTATTCGTCCTCAGTATCAGCAAACTTGATTCCAGCCGCGAACACTTCCCATAAGGCATCGATGTGATCTGATTGACGATCTTTCTCAAAGCCAAAATACCAGGAGTTCTGATTGTTCAGAATTGGAATCCCTTCGAAGCTATTGGGAATGGGCTGATCCACACCCAACAATCTTGCAAGATTGGTAGCAATGATTTTGCGATTAGACTCCGTCGTTCCTCGATTAAACAACCCCATTGTCGTGAATGGGCAAATATCTCTGACGAAGCCGGCACCGCCATCGATATACTGGTCGTCCCCTAAGTGGCCCAGCCCCTCGACGCGCTTCGATATCTCATGAATGCCGGCGATTAATTCCGACCTCTTGTCGCGAAAAACAAGCAGTTTATCGGCTACAGCTTCATAGAACTTGGTCCAGCCAAATCGGCGCTCGTCTAACATCGCTGTGCCGAAACGCTCTCGCCAGCTTGGCGCATTTCGAAAGCGATTGATATCTTGAGGCTTTCCGTCGAAGGCAAACGCAATCAATCCTTCACTCATCCAATCCTCGGGAGTGACGCGCCACACCGTTCCTCGGTTAGTGTAGAAATACCACTCACGTAGAGGCGCCGGCGTCTTCCAGTCGACCTTTATGCGCCTTCCATCGCCAATGTTCTCGGCAATTACGCCAACGGCCTTCACTGCCATCACCGATACAGACAACCCACGACTATCAAATGGTAGATCGTTCTTTCGAACGTAGGATGACTTGATAGCAACTTGATCGCCGGGACGCATGGATCTCACCAAGTCCAAATATCTATCCGTGTATCCATTTTCCCAAATGCCTTCCGCTAGGAAGCGCTGTGTCTGGTCATCGGTGCCGTTGTAGAACGCGCCAACGAACCAGCTTACGTGTCGCCTAGCGCTCTCCGACTCTCTATCTGTCATAGTCATAAGGCTCCAGGCTGGCTCGTTTAATGAAGTTCGCGTACTTCACTACAACGTGGAAGCTAACTCCAAATATCTGCAAAATGCGTTTACAAGCTGCATGTGCCGTGGCGTCCGGCATTCGGCCTGAAATACGCGCGGTGATGCTACAAGGATGCAAAGGCACTTTGCCCTTGAAGTCGCGACATTGAGCCTGTTGAGACTGTACAGAAACTCCATGCCTCGCGGAGCGTCGGCGTGGCTCGATGTCGTCATCGAGTAGATGGCGATCGGCGCCTCCTGTCCCTGAAACTTGTCTACAGTGCCAACGCGCGCGCCCGGTAACCGCTCCTGAAGTTCAAAGACCTGCGCATTGTAGGGAGCTATGATCAGGATATCCTCGAGCCTGATGGCAGCTTCTTTGCCTGTACCGTCAACCCAGCTTGCGTTGCTGCCAAGGATTTCATCGACGAGCATTTTGATCTCGTCCGCTTCCTCGGGAGAGGAATTCTGGTTACCCTCGTGATGCACGGCGAGATAGCGAAGGCCGGCCCCGCTCACGCGGCTCGATGACCTGACTTTCTGTCGCTCCAGTCTCGCGCGCGAATGAAGTCGGCTTTCGTAGAAGAGTTCAGACGTAAGGGCGCAGATATCTGGATGAAGGCGCCATGTCTCCTCAAGGAAAAGTCCGCGGCCGGCCTCGATCGTTGGGTGTTCGCCCAGGACGTGTTCAAGCGCCGATACTGCTACGTCATCCGGATGACTCCCCTGTATCGGTTGCTCAAGCTGCCTCGGATCCCCCAGAAGGACAATGCTTTCGGCCGCCTGCGACACGGCCAGCACATTCGCAAGCGACAATTGAGCCGCTTCGTCCACGAACAAAACATCCACGGTGTCTGCGGCATCCGGACGTGCCCAAAACCAGCCGGTGGCACCGCCCACTTGGCTGCTATTCCCGAGCGCGTCAATGAATTCCGGATTCTTGATCGTCAGTTGAAGCCGCGGCAGAGAGGCCGCGTCGTCCGAGACCTTTTGTATGCATTGAATGGCCAACTGCTGTTCGGTGGCCGCCTCCAGCGATTTGTCAAGCAGGTGGCGAATGACCTTGTGGCTGTTGGCCGTTATACCAACTGTCCGCTTGTCGCGCACAAGTGCACAGATCATGCGCGCACCTGCGTGGGTTTTGCCAGCTCCCGGCGGCCCCTGCACCGGAAAAACGCTCTGATCAAGCGAGAGCGCCGCGCGGATCGCAGTTGACAGCGACGGCTCGCCAGCTTGCTCCAACGCCTGCCCGTGAAGGCGTGGCGCGACCTTGAGCAGCAAATCCCGAGCGGCACGATAGGCGCCCGGTCCAATGATTCCGTGGTCCGCTACGTACGCCCCGATCCGGAACACCGATTCCGCGAGAACCTGATTGTCGACGAACTTGTGCGCGAATACGGCCTCGGGATGAAGATTTGCGGTGTCTTGGCGCTTCTTAATATCGATTGTTCTATCGTCATTGGAAATCCCAACAACGCTGCCAAACTTGTCCCCGCCAACGCTTTTTAGATCATCGTTGCTGCGGAGATCGGTCTCCTGGACCGTGAACCTGTAGCGATGAATCGGCGCCCTCGCCGTTCCACCAACGTGGCTAAGAAAGGTTAGCCCTCCCAACCCCGCGCGCTCGTGCAAGAGCTCCTCGGCCGACAGATCGCTTAGCCGGAAATACTCCCACCAGACCGCTTTGTTCTCACGGCCGAAGAAATCGATCAGGTGAGCCAGTAGCCAGCGCGCCTGCTGCTCTGCGCTGCGTTCGGTGACGTCGTCCGGAACGTCGCTGATCAACCGAGCCACAAGGCCAGCGACCCGGCGCTTCCAGGCACTGAGATCCTCGCCAACCTCGGCGGCCTTCGGCTGGGGCCGATCGATCGTATTCCCCTGCGCGATTAGCCCGCCGCGCACCCCCTCAAGCCAGTTCCGCAAGGCGCGCGTCGATGCGCAGTCGTCGCGGTTGTATCCGATGATGGCAGCCTGATCGCCTGGGTCAATTCCATCGTCATCAGCCAATTCGAGGCAAGCCTGCACCCGCGCCATGGCGCCGCCGACATCAATCAGCGGAACGATACGATCAAACCGGTACAGTGGCTCAAGCTTCTTGATCGAATAACTTTCGACGCTGGCGCGGATGCTCTGCCGGACGATGGCGTACAAGTCCACGAACACGCCCGCCCGAAGTAGGTTGTCGACCTCGTCCTCTCGCGTGGCGTACCGCCCCATCAGCCGCTTCAAGGCGGCGGGCTCATAGGGCGCGTAGTGATAGATGTGCAGGCCGGGGTGCTCGGTGAGCCGCTTCGTGACGAAGTCGATGAAGCGTTCGAATGCCGCCCGTTCGTGCTGCCGTGTCGTTACCCAGTCCCCGACATAGGCGTCGGTGCCGTCCTCGTTGGCATAGAGGTAGCCGAATAGGAATTCGAGCCCACCTCCGTCCACAAACGGATCGCCCTCGAAATCGAAAAAGATGTCGCCAGGCGACGGCTCAGGCAGCCTGAACAAGCCGAATTCCGCCACCAGCGGCAGCACCTCGTGTAGCAGCTGGCCTGCTCCACGAGCTTCGACCTGGAGTCTCGCCTGCTCGCGCACCCTCTCGTAGCTTGGCGCAGTGCCCCGATCAGGCCGCCATTGCAGCGGGATGGGCAGCGTGGCGAGGGCGGCCATGGTGCCCACACCTCGCCGGCCCAGCTCCTCAATCTGGGTCTTGGCTATTCCTGCGACAAGCGACAGGTGATCGTCCGCCCGCCGCCGCAAAGCACAGGGCTCGCGCCATCGGCAGACCTCACAGTGCTCGATCGGGTCGGGATAGAGACCGTTATGCGGCGGCGCCGCCGCAAAGGTCTCCAGGCTTCGCCTGACGCGTCGGTAGAAGGCCGCAAAATCCGCCACGCGGTAGGCCTCCGGCCGGTACTCCGTCCCAGGTATCACAACATGGGCCGTCTCCGGCACCTTCTGCTGCATGGTCGCCAATAGATCCGAGTAGAGGCTGAGCTGCAGAACCGTATTGCCCTTGGTCTCGCGGGCCAACTTGGTGTCGGTGACCTCGTATGACCAGGCGCCCAAACCGCTTGGTGTCTCGACCCGACGCAGCACGTCGGCGCGACCACTCCAATGCCCATCCCGCAACGCCGCCTGAACGATCACCGCGTCGCCGCGCGCCATCGCCTGTCGCGTTTGGGTAACCGAGCCCTGATCGACACCAACGCCAGCAATGGCGGTGACAGTCTCGCCCTGCTTGGCGAGATGGTCGACAAATCCCTGCTCATGGGTCTTGCCGCGCTCCACCAGGGCATCGAGGGCCGGGTCATCTCTGAGCTTTGGCTTGGCCAGTTCGCCCGCAGCGACCTTGAGATCGAGGTTGGTGAGGTAACGGCAATTCAGATGCCCAACCAGGTCGCCAGCACTGAAGACGATCGCCGCGCCGTTCTTTTGCATCCATCCCCCGAGACTGCTGCCGGGCCTCAGGGACGCGGCAAGCGGCAACGATACCCGCCTTCGCATGAGCGCGAAAGAGCTAGGTGAGACACGCAAAGCGCGAATCGATCGCGCCCAAGCTCCACTCCGTCGAAAGTCGTAGCGTACCGGAAGTGTCGGAAGGAGCCCCCCCCCGCGTATCCGCTGTTATGGAACATCGCGTTGCGTTAGAGGGCGATCTCCGCAGTCAGATCTGGACACGCCTCATTCAGGACCTGACGGTAGATCGAAATCTTCTGTTCGCTTGTCATACCCGAGCGTCTCGTCATGGCGGATGGAGACGGCACCGCATGCAATCTGATCGACCTACCTTGCAGCTCGAGTGTTCGTGACCTGGGCATCCGACCCGAGATACCCGAAACCTTAATTACCCGCTCACGAGCCATGTATCCGCACGTCTCGCGCTCTGCTCGCCCGCCCGTAAAGATGACGTGTTCGATTGTTTGGTGCTCACTAAGCACGGTCCTAAAATCCGAAGACTCGACAAGCCGTAAGTCACTATCCAGTGCCGAACCTGCTCGGGTCCGAAAATAATTCTCGAAGATATCGTGCATCCAGATCCGGCGGACCATCAGAAAATCAATCATCTTCTGACGCTTGACGTCGGAAGTCAGTCCATCAAATCGAAGGCCAGTTATCGCCGGCAGGATCTTCAGCCACAACTCGTTGTCTCCCGATCCGTAGAAAAAATGAACGTCGCCCAGAGGCTCTCGGCCTGGATCCAACTCTCGAGAAAATCGTTCTGGCGGAGCCGTTCCAACGATGAGGACGCGCGTGCTCAAGGGTACGGGGTACCTTGCGTTGAAAGGATGTTTCTCTACGGCATTCGACACGGCTACGTCCGCTCCCGAAAGCCGTACTGTTTCAGTCGACGCTCGGCGCGCTCCAACTCAACAATGGAAAAAAGACCACGCCAGGGTTCGCGCAAGGCAAGTGCCTCCACCGTGAGATCAAGGCGCTTCAATTCCCAGAGCTTTGTAAAGCCACTCGAGGGCGTGCTGCTCAAGATCAGATGCTTCGCTGTAGGCAGGGCTCCGTCGCGCTCAATCATTCGAAGAAATTCAGTGGGACGATAACCAATCTTACTCGAGGCTACGAAGACCCCTCGCATGGCGCTCTCAAACACCTTCGCAATGGACTTTGGTGCGACAGACTCGTT
Source organism: Bradyrhizobium sp. USDA 3240 (assembly GCF_054063295.1). Taxonomy (NCBI): domain Bacteria; kingdom Pseudomonadati; phylum Pseudomonadota; class Alphaproteobacteria; order Hyphomicrobiales; family Nitrobacteraceae; genus Bradyrhizobium; species Bradyrhizobium sp. USDA 3240. The sequence goes on along the minus strand of NZ_JBSSGD010000002.1, from coordinate 5,249,119 downwards.
CTGATGGGTGTCTATGAATTCGATTGCGTCTTTAATCGGTACCATTGCTGCGAACGTGCTTCCCACCCCTTTCTTCAGGACAAGATCGCGGGCAGCTCGCCTGCAGGAGTTTAAGTCCTTCGTCGAAAGCGTTAGCGTTCCAAAACCCGACAGCGAAACAGCAGTTTCCTCATGAACGTATGTTAAAAGCTTGGTTTCAATTTTGGGGTTCGGGACGCTCCAGTAGCCGCCGAACGAGCAGTCGTTTCCATCCAGCTCGAAATCCAGCAACCAATCTCCCGCCCGTATTTCGCTTTGCCAGCCTTCATATATATCGAACTCTCGCAGCGCTGGGTTGGCCTTCAGATTTGCGTTCAATTCCCTCTCTGCCGCTACGCTGAGACCCTCGCTATAGATGGCCAGCTTCACCTTAGTCCACGCCACGTGCTCTGGGCTGCCTCGCACAGCGGCGCCCAGATCAGTCGTAAGTTCAAGTCCGGTGGGAGAAATTCGTCTCCTATCCAGCCAGATTTGTTCTGCGAGAGCCAGGTGGGCATCAGTTACTTCATAGGCATTGTTCTTTCGGGATTCGAACCAGTTCAGTGCAGCCGCGATCACCTTCGGATCGTCGCTAAAGATGTTCGCTTCCGCCCACCCTCCTAGCCCGTCCACTATTGCTAACCCATTGGTCGAGGCGTTTGACGATCCGAGAACAAGTCCATTGGATGTCCAATAGAGTTTTCCGTGCAGTCGCGGGTCCGACCTCACCGGCACATGAGGCCGTATCCTCCGCAGCCTCTCGATCTCTGAGGGGTTACACGCTCCCGAGTCCAGGTTGCAAACGACATCAATATCGAGCTCGGATCTGGCCAGTCCGAGCGCTTCGATAGCTCCTTGGCCCCAAAATGCGACAGCAATTTTAGCTGTCGCGGCCGAACCCAAGATCTCGCGAATCTTGAGTAGCGCCCCAACTTCATCCAAAAACTGCATCTTGGCCTCCAAACAAATCGCGTCAAAGGTCGGTCTGGTACCCTCTATAAGATACCCACCGCTCTACATCCAGCAGTTGCAATAAAGCTGATGCTATGAAACTCTAGCCCCTTTGGATTGATGATCATCGCTCTTATCAGCGGTTCAAACGCAGGAGCCGGCAATGGATGTCGCTACGACACTTATTGATGCTGGGCTGAAAGAAATCCCTAAACTGATCTCGGCGCTAATTCTTTTAGGGTTCGCCTGGTTCGTGGGACAACGAATTTCGATGAACTGGAACTTGCGACAGAAGCAGAAAGAAAATGAACTACAAATTGCTCATGACTTCCATGCCTTATACGGCGAGTTCTTCGCTATCTGGAAGCTCTGGAATTACTACGTTCGGGATGTCGGTGAAGAACAATTGTCCGACGTGTCACGTTCTGGCTTGCTGGACCGCGCCTGCACCGCCGAAGGCAAGTTGGAATCCATGTTGGTGCGCCTAGCGTGCAACGACAAGCTTGACCGCTCACAGGTCGCGATTCTCGGACAATTCCGCCAACTTTATCAGCAGTTGCGTCAATCTATTCGCGACAAAAAAGCATTGGCTTGGGATCACGCAAACCATCCCCAATATTTAGCTTTCAAGACGAACGCGCCAAAGGTTGCCTCCTTGATAGTGGGACGCAAAATCGTTGACTCGAAGACGCTTCAATCGATCACAAGCAATGAATGGGAACTCTGGCTCGCGAGTTTAGACGCGCAGTGATCCACTCAATTTGTGATCGGAATCTGGGACATCTTCGTAAGCTAATTGTTACGAAAGAAATCGGACACTGACCATATATCTGGAATTAGCATCAAGCTAGGCAGCGACACGCAAAGCGCACCAGACCGAACGTTATTGCGCCGAACAACAAGATTGTGAACGCGCGAGTGAAAAGACGGATCAGCGCAAATGCGGGTGACCACGCGGTCAGTTCAAACCGAGACGAATCGGAGAACGACGCAATGGGCTCTCTCAAGAATCTATCCCATCGACCACCGCGAGCGAGGTTGCGGGAAAGTTCTCTCGCGGCAAACGCCGTAGAGTGGCCATACTTATCATCTCGGACATTGATGACGCATGGATCAATGAACCCACACCGGCCAGCGGGACCGGTGTCGGGTATAAAAAACTGAGCGAAGGGAACCGCCCCATCCTGTCCGCCGCATTGGCAGAGCACAGCCTCGATTCGACCATTGCGCAAGTACGGGGACCAATAAAAGTCCGGTCGAATAACGCTACCCACGGCAATAATACGTCCAAACTTGAGATCGGAGAACTCCGGCATCTCCAGCACCAACCGAAAGAGTTGGCTACCGAAACTGTGGATGACAATATCAGGCGGCTCCTCAATTTGGTTCTCCCGCGCATCGGCGACAGCCTTTCGAATACGTTCGCCGAGGCCTCGCGCCAACATCGCGTGCCGCCAACGAAACAGTACGCCGACGCGCACAAGTCCGTATTTGTAAATCAGCACTGGCGCGTGATACTTAAATCGATGCGCAATTCGCCAGCTGAAATCTTCCTGCCAAGGTCCGCGTGTATTGAACCCGTGGATCGCGATGAGCCAAGGAACACTGCGGCTGATCGCTTTTGAACTCCGGTAAACAAAGGTTTCAAGGGGATTTTCGCCGGTCTCGCGAAAGTCGCTGGCACAGTAAGGACAGTGATGGTTGGCGACAGCCTCCGCGTCGATGATTCTGTGGCAAATGGACTGGGGGCATCGCCAGGCTCGTATCCGCTCAACAAGATGCGCTTCAGTCGCAGCGTCTAGTAGACGGACTGATTCGGTTTCGATCCCGGATTCGGCTAAGGTGGCTTCAAAAATTCTCGGATCAATCTCAAGCGTTTGACCGGACCGTAGCAGCGCTATAAGGGCGTCGACCGCCTGTCTGCCGAAGTGCGCGCGAAGGTCATCTTCGGTCATGGTGCGTTATTGCTCCAGATTACCGATAATATCGTATAGACGTCATCTCGCTTGCATTGAACCCAGATCCGCAAGCGGCTTTCTAGCCCGTACCCCTCCATCTTGATAGTTCGGCTAAGTTGCCTGTATTTTTCCGTCGTAAAACTGAACATGCCGTCTGCTGTGGCAAAGCTTGCATCCTCAACACCGCGACGAACGTTGCGCACCGCCTCGACCGCATCAATTCCACCTTCGCTAAGGGTCGACACGAGTTCGACATGACCACCTTGCGTCAGCAGCCGGGCTGATTGCACCGTAGCGTCAGTCTTACGGCTGAGCCGCTTAAATGCAGAACCAAGTCGAATCTTGGTAAGCGGGCTCCGCGCGAGGCCGAGCTCTCCTAAATCCTGCCATACGCGACTTAGCGCTTGCGCATGCTCTTCGCCTTCATTCGGCAATTGGACCATCACCGCGCAATACGGATCGCCCGGACGCCATTCAAAGCGTACGAGGCTGCGGTCAAACCGCTCTCGATAAGCCCTGTATTCGAAAGTGTCTGCTCCCTCATCGCGGCGATAGTCCTTTGATTTCGCGCGCTCCCAGCCACCGCGGCTGCGATGCCAAGCGACTGAGAGATGATCTCCTGAAAACGCAATCGTACTCAGCGTCAGAGTGTCGGGAAATTCATAGCTAACTTTGCGGTCCAACATTCCCACATGCTTTGACGCTTCAAGGGCAGGACGAACTCTAGCTCGAGCGATCGACGGCGGTTCGAAGAGGTAGACGTGCTGATTGCCCCAACCCTCGATCTCGTCCAACCAAGCCTCGATCACTGCTTGCGTAAGTACACCTGCGTCAATCGCATCGGTCAGATTTTTGGCAAATTCCGCCTTGGTGTTGCCGATCGAGACGTTGTTTGACCGAAGAAGGTCTTTGATGAAGATATTTCCTTGCGCGAGAACGATCTGCGCCACCTTTTTCTTTAGCTGGCTCTTACCCAGCGAGGCACCATCCTGAGCGCGGCTTAACTTCTTCATGACCAAATCAACTGTGTGAGGAATGCATTGCAAGTAAGGCTGTCCGATGGAATTATAACACGCCCTGATTGTGCCGCCAAACAGTTGGCGAGGTTTATTGAAACCCTTATCTCACCAAGCAATTCCTGCTTCTAATTTTGGGCCCTTTGGCTACAGACAAATCCTCCCCATGATCGATCTTGATCGCGCGAGGGTAGTGGACTTTCCTTTGAGTGAAGTAAACCAACAAGGCGCCCCACACAAAAGCGGCTCCGGGCGAATCGCGTCACGTTGCCGTTCGCATCTTGCAAGCTTCTTCTTGGCAAAAGCACTTTCATGATGCTACTTTAGGCTGAGTAGTCGTCTCGGTCCGTATTTGTTTTAACAATTGAGGAAGCCGCCGCGATGGGATGGTCTCCGCCTACCAAGGTTATTGACGACATCTCAGGGGAGAACGTCCCTGATGCGCGTACCGCGTCTGGTTTTTCAATTTCAGCGCCAGACATCCTCTCTTTCAAATGGGAAGATTTGGTTCTTTGCGTCGGACGCACGCAGATGCTTAGCACTGCTCGATCAAGCCTGACGGCCGAAGAACGCTCTAAACTGGTGCGTGACGTAAGCATCGCAATATTGACCCATCTAGACATATTCATTGACACATCTTCGAAGAGACTTTCGTTCAGCTACGCGCTGGACGAGGTAGCCGACGAAGAGCGCACTTCTCTAGCGAGTAAAGCAGGCGCGGCCGTCGCCGACCTTTTAATGGAGAGATCTGGATATCGTTTCCGCGCGAATGCGCGCGAGTTAGACTTCAGCAAGACTGCAAAATCTGCATCCCGCAAAGTACCGGACTTTGTTTACGATGACGCAAAACACTCAAGCCAACCGCAGGCTATCGTTGTCGAGGCTAAAGGAAGCCTGTCCAAGTTCCTTGCCACAAAGGGACGTCTGATTGCGCGAGCAAAGAAAGCCTACGAAGAGCAAGTTAGCGCGTTCGTCGGCGGAACGGCGAGCGGGATCATTATAAGCGGCGGCTGCGCAGCCGCGTTTGGCGCGCCACCCGGACAAACCTTCTCGCGACTAGTCATTTGCTCGTCGGATGTCACCGTGGGTGACTCAAAATCTGCGCAAAGAACTCGTGAGTCAGCAGCTGGGGGGGGACCCTTGGCCGGTATCGCAAGATCTCTCTCTGCCGCGGCCAGCCCTATGCAGCCAATGCCTCAACCCCAAGTCCAACAGAGACGCCGTGAACAAATATGGCATCCCGATCCTGGAGGAGATGGCGGAGGAAGACATGGTCACGGTAGCGGGCACGGACGCGAACCAGGCCCCAACGGTAGGATTGCCTTTGCGAACTACGAAGCAATATTCCACCTTTGCGGTGCGACCGACGCAGCGCAAGCGATCCGCGGCAGTCTCGCTGGAGCTATCCCTCGAGAAGGCTCACCACAAGCTCAGTTATTTATGACGTCTACGACGGACGATCGATTTTTATTTAGCAGACACCCATATGCGCCTTGCTGGGCTCCTGGCTACTTTGCTGTCTACAGGCCTATGGCTGAGGCGGTACTCCGATCGCTCGCGATTAATCCCCTAGCTCCGCCCACTGTTGTTAGGCTCCCAGAGGTGCCGCCTGACCTTCCAGGTCGAGACGAGCTAATCTTCGTTCATGAAGATGGTCTTGCGTGGATAAACGATCTGAAAGGGCGCCTCGAACTCAGGAAGTGGAACTTATCCACTGGGGCCTGGTCGCCCAGTTAAACCGGCACGAGGCCATAGCACGCCATTCGCAAATGAGATGTTATGGAAGAATTCGGTCAATGGCTGACAAATGTCAGCTGGATGCTCGCTAGTTCTGCGTACCCTTCGATCCCGGACCAACGCATACAAGACCCGCATGACCACGACCGGGACAGCGAAGTATTATGCGTGCGCCTGTTACTCACTCAGTACTTTCCTGACAAAGGCCAGCTGTCCGTGACGCTTGATCAATCGCTGCTGGCAAGCATCGCAACAAATCACCCTCTGTTGTCCTACGCTGCGATCGGCGAAGACGAGTTCCAATAGCCAGGTCGAAAAACTCTTCCGCGCAGTGCGTCTTGGCCCGCTAAAATAGCCGACTAAGGAGTCACGAAAGCATCCACGGCTCGTTGCCAAAGTTGCCATCCTGCCGATTTGAGCGAGCTTCTGGCTCGACGCGGCCAACGCCTCGTGAGGCGGCAATCGCGCATGCTCAACTGCCCGATCGGCCATAAACTGTCATTCGGCCCTTTAATTGCGGTTTGTTGTCAAGCTTACATTTCTGAACTCGCCTCTCGGTGGTAGCGCTCGCGCCGTCGCAGCTGGTCAGGGTTGCGGAGACGGCGCGAGCGCGGCTGATAAGTACTTTGCCGGCCAGTATTTGATCGCCCGGACTGATGTCTTCGCTGGGGTCATGGTCCTTTCCGAGGTCGCGCAGCGCCTCATGATGATGTCCGGGTCGGACGCCTCAACGTTTGCAGCGGAGTACGGTCGAGCCGTCACCAGCCGAATGAACGAGGTCGCCTCAACACCGTCCCAGCGGGACATCGCCAGTCCGGCAGACCGGACCAGGAACTTGCGAGCAAATATCAGACTGGCTGCGGCTGCCCCCAGTCGAAGGAAGTGCCATCGACCCAGATGCAGTGAAGGATGACTGCGATCTTTCGGGCGATAGCGACCTTTGCTTTCCTCATGCCGATCCGCTTGGCGAGCTTCATGCCCCAGGCCTTGAGGGACGACCATTTCTTAGTCCGATAAAGAAGTACGGTAGCGGCCTCAAACAAGTAGGTTCGGAGGAGCCGGTCGCCCCATCGAGATATCTTGCCATTGATGTCAGTTTCGCCGGATTGGTTGCGCCGAGGTGTAAGGCCGAGGTAGGCACCGACTGTCAACGCCGATCGGAAGCGCGAGGGGTCATCGATCGTGTGGCGGAACGTTAGGGCCGTCACGACGCCGACACCTGGGACCGTCATCAGGCGACGCGTCGTCTCGTCCAGCTTTGCCAACCGGCGGACCTCGTTGTCGAACTTACCCTGTTGTTGACAGACATTCTCATGGATCGAGAGCAGCGGCGATATCACGCCGAAGAGTGGATGATTATTGCCCAATAGCTCGCTGACCTGGTTGCGGAACGGCTGGCCGATTGCGCGTGGGAACAGCAAGCCATATTCTTTGATCATACTCCGGACCTGGTTCTCGATGTCTCGGCGCATCGACACGAGCCGGGATCTCGCGACGAGTATCGCGCGGATCTTTTGACTTTCCTCGCTCTTGACCTTGACCTCCCGATACCAGCCAACCCGCACCAGTTCAGCAAGCCCCCGCGCATCATTCTGATCGCTCTTGTTCATGCGTACGGATAAAGCCGCGTGGGCATGCCGCGCGTCGATGCAAACCACCGGCAGATTGACCCTACGAAGTTCGTGCCATAGCCAGCTCGCCATCGCCCCAGTCTCAAATCCGATGCGCTCCGCTTGTGGCGCCCGCTTACGAAGCAATGCTGCGAGTGCCCCTGGATCGGACTTTGCCTTTCCTTCGAACAAGACCTGCCCCACTTCGTCGACCACACATACTGAAGTTTCCTTTTGCGAGACATCCAGCCCAACATATTGCTTCATGGCCCCTCCGATTCGTGAGATTGCGGGAAGGCCTGAAGATAGCGGACCTTCTTGAGCCGCGGGCGCCGACCGCAATTACGTCATCGTTTGCAATATTGCCCCCCGCATTGCCTCATCCAGAATGTTACTGGACAACTTCTCGCCGATGACTGGGGCGGCGTTACCGAATCAGGTCGGTGGCGCCAATGGCGAGCGGGATCAGCATGGGCGCAAGGCGCGAGGTGTTGGCCGCGGTGGCGAGGCGCTACCGTGCGGCTGGACGAGTGGAGAAGGGACGGATCCTTGACGAGTTGACAGCAACGACGGGTTGGCACCGCAAGCACGCGGTGCGAGCACTGTCGGTTGCCGGAAGGGACAGGCCCAGACCACCACTGGACGAAGGGGCAACGAGCCCAACCGAACCAGCGACAAGTCGGCGACGCAAATATGCCAGCGTGCGCGACGCGCTGATCGCGCTGTGGGAAGCCTCCGATCGCGTCTGCGGTAAGCGCCTCGTATCGATGATCCCAGTGCTGTTGCCCGCACTCGAGCGGCATGGCCGGCTGAAGCCAACGAGCGCAGAGCGTGCGCTGCTGACAACTCTGAGCGCGGCGACGATCGATCGGATGTTGATCGACGTTAAAATTGCGGCTGCTGGGGGGCGCCGGCGGCGAGTCGGATTCTACTCGGCGATTCGACGCGAGGTGCCGATCCGCACTTTCAATGACTGGGCAAACCCGCCGCCAGGCTTTTGCGAGATCGACATGGTCGCGCACGGTGGGACCAGCGTCGCCGGCTCGTTTATCCAGACTTTGACCATGGTGGACATCGCAACAGGATGGACGGAATGCCTGCCCCTGGTGACACGCGATGGCAGCCTCGTCGTGGAAGCGATGACGCGAGCACAGGGCCTGTTCCCGTGGGTGATCTGTGGCGCCGACTTCGATAACGACAGCGCGTTCATGAACGACGTCGTCGTTCCATGGTGCCGAGCACAGAAGATCGAGGTAACGCGGTCACGTGCCTACAAAAAGAACGATCAGGCTTTCGTGGAGCAGAAGAACGGTGCGGTGGTCCGGCGGCTCGTCGGATACGGGCGCTTCGACGGGGTCGAGACGGCCCGCGTGATGGCACGTCTCTACGCGGCGACGCGCCTGCTGGTGAACTTCTTCCAGCCGTCATTCAAGCTCAAAGAGAAGCGCCGCGAGGGTGCCAAGATCATCAAACGCTATCATCCGCCTGCCACACCATACGAACGCGCACTGGGGCACCCGAAACTCCCATCAGCGGTCAAGCGCCGTCTGCGCCAGACGTATCGGACTCTCGATCCCATACAATTGCTTGCCACGATCCGCACGGCGCAGGAAGAGCTCGGCGAACGGATCGGCAAGCGCGGTCTTGCGAAGGTTCCCACCGTATCGCCGGCTGATCCGCTCTCGTTTGCCCGATCGCTCGGCACGGCGGCAAAAACCGCCGAAGTGCGGGGCACGCACCGCCGGCCGAAACGGCGATACAAAAAGCGTATTCGCATGCCCTCGAAGCTCGACCCCCATCTCGCGATCATCGAGAACTGGCTCGCCGTCGAGCCACAGCTCACTGCACTGGCCATCGTGGGCAGGCTCGCCACGATCGATCCTTCGATGTTCAGCGACAAGCAGCATTCGATCGTTCAGCGCCTGCTTCGGTCCCTCCGGCGGAAGGTGGCGGAGACAGCCATCGTATCCATGCCCGTGGATGAAATACGGCCCGAGGCTCGAGACCGGTCTGGGGCAGCTCGTAGACCTTCATCCCGGGTAACATTACTTCCTGAGGCAATACGAGGGGTCAAATTTGCAAGCCGATTGACAATCGAGCCCTTCGGTCTCTCCATCTTGAGGCTGATCACACCCGTAGGAGTGTTCGCCTTTGCGAGCGATCGAAGCTGGCTGACTTCCTTATCGGTCCAAGGCCGACGCGAACGGCGTTTGTACTTAGGGTTGGCCTTTCGCGCGCCCTTTTTGCCGATTGGTGAACCCGGTCGTTTCCATGCTGCCTTTGCCATGTCGGCACCTCCTGCTCGGATGAACCCATGAATCGGCCCGCCAGTTCCTACTTAGGAACGGAGCCTTCGAGCCCGAGTTGTTTGAGAATGGACAGCCTTACGAAGAAAGATCAGTTCGAGCGGTCAAAGATCAATGTGCATGCGCCTGATCAAATGAAATGCTGGGCTCATGCGCTCGGTGTCTCAAAGGAAGAGCTTCGTAAGGCGGTCGATAAAGTCGGCAATTCTGCTGCGGCTGTCCGCAAGGAGCTGGAGGCGAGCCATGACGAGAGAGCAAGAAGTCAGCTCTGAGTGTGCACGCGAAGCACGAAGGCAGGCCGCTCTTCTTCCGCCCGGCCCGATCAAAGACGCACTGCTGGAGAAGGCTCACCAATACGAATTGGCCTCAAAGACTGATTTGCATCACAATGCCGAAGAACCGCCCCTGGGATCCCGCTGAAGACGGCACTCTGCAGAAGCTCATCGCTGAAGGCCGTTATGCCGTCGACATTGCCGTTGAAATGAACCGAAGCGAAGCCGCGGTGCGGCTCAGGGCCAAGGTTCTTGGTCTGACCTTTGCCGCCGCGCCGCGCGGCCGGAGGCCAAGATAACGCTGGGTCCGATCCCGTGGGATCGCCCCAGCCGATGCTGGGACGATCCGTACGCCGGCTACTTGGAGCTGGTCGAGCCACCCGATTTCATGCCGGTGCTGGACCCTGTCGTCTGACCAGGAGCATATCCAGATGCGCCGGGGCTACCACGCTTCGAGCCCTTTGCCTGCATTTCCTGTCCGGGCGCATAGCCTGAGGCGCCAGGGCTCCCCTTCTTGGAACCTCGGTCCTGCATCTCATGACCAGGAGATTTGTTAGAGACGCCTTGCGCGAACACGGCGGTGCTCGAAGCCATAAGGCAGGCGGCAGAAAGTGCGATAATTGTGCGCTTCATTTTGTCCTCCAGAGTTCACCCCAGCAACCAACTGCGCGATCCAAACGACGTTCCATGAATCTGCTCATCAGATTCCGATCGGCACTGGAAGGTTCTCGTAAGCGCCGAAGCGCGGCGTGGATGAACCGCAGGTGAACGCACCGTTCAGTGAGCATTGGAATGCGCGACTGATAGTCTGCTGGGTTATCGCTCAACAAGGGAGGAGTATCTCAAGATGAAAAAGCTATTGGCATCCGCAGTTATCGGTTGTGCTTTCTCGCTTATGCCAATGCTGTCGGCATCTGCCATGCCGATGGCACCGCCACAGACACTGGGTAACACTGACGATGGAGTGATCCAGGTCAGAGGTGGCCACGGACATGGACACGGGTGGGGCCATCACGGCGGTCGCGGTCATCACTACGGTTGGGGCCGCGGCCGTCACTATGGCTGGTACCGAGGCCATCACTACGGTTGGCGCCATCATCACCGTCACTGGTGGTGACGTCCCGATCGAAAAAAGAGGCCGCAGCAATCTGCGGCCTCCTTCATGTTTACGGCTTCGCTACGACCGCCGGCCATTGAGGCCGTATGTTGCATGGTGGCACAGGGCTGCATCGGCCCGGATTCGCCCATCGAATGTTATGGAATTTTGCCGACTGATAAGCCTTAGGACCAAGCCCTATCAGCCTGCCAACCGACTCCATTCTGATTTAGCTTGATCGGCAGAAGCTAGAGGCGCCGACAAGATTCGAATTTCGGCGACGATCTTGATCTCGGCGGTACCGCCATTATGTCCTTTCCAGAGAGCCTAAGCGTCGGCGGCGATCTCGATCTTAGCGGTACGGCCAACAGAACGATTCCACAAGAAGTCAAAGTTGGCGGCGAAGTCTACCGATTTGGAAGGACGGCCTGATGCGACAGCCCCCCGCACGAGCGTGGGGGTGTTCTTACTTTGGGTATTAGCCAATCAGATTCTATAAACGTTCGCGATCGGGATAGAATGAGCGTGCTGGCTCACAACCTGATCAAGAAAGTAATATCAGTGGCTGTTAAATTCTCCGAGGAAGAGGTCCACCAATACCTTGTGACGAAGGGTGGCTTGGAACACCTGGTGGATGATGCACCAGAACTTGAACGCCAAGTTCACCCGACTGAGCCGCTTGATACGCCCGATGACGAGGACGCGATCTCGTTTGAGCTTTGGCGGATCATTAAGGCGAGGGTGTTGACGAAGCTCCTGACGATGCACCGCACGATCCGGTATGGCGAGTTCATCGGCAGCAAAATTAAGCTGCCGGTCGATAACACGACCCAATGGAACTCGATATTCTTGGGCAGCATGAGGATGGCCTCTTCATACTGGAGTTGAAGGTCGAACGATCGGCCGAGCGCAATGCGTTCTCTGAATTGTTTGGCTACAGCAATTACATTGCGAGCATGTTCGCGCTGTCGGGGCACAAAGACATCGGCAACGTGCTGGTTGCGAACCTCGACAACAAGATCACCCGGCATGCCTTTCTCTATGATTTGATGATTAGCGACCGCAACATCATTGTTTACACTCCGCATTTTACGGACGACACGATTGAAGGCCTGCATCTCATGCTGCATGTGCCGACCGATGAGGATTTTCAACATTTTGCTAATCAACTGCTCGCACATGACGCAGTGTCCTGCGTCGTGTGCTCGTTTCAAGACCTGCCGGACTGGATCGACAGCAAGGAGGACGGGGGTAGCCTCAACGAGTATACAAAAGAGCACTTGACGGCGGTCAGCAACTACGCAGCCCAACTAATGGAAGCGGAGCACCTTCACGGCTTCTGTTATGTGCGGAAGCCTTGGGCGGAAATCCCGCGCTACTATCGAAACAGTTTGGTTATCTGCGCTCTCAATCCTTTCCGCGCGGCGGGTATCGAACGATCGAACGCGATCACTGAGCAACTTGCGCCCGAGCATCGTTCGGCTTTCTTCGAATTTCCAGAGTTTGGCTTCGACGGCCGACTGACCACGCTTGCCAAGCGCGTGATAAAGGATTGTTTGGAGCACGACACTAAATCGGAGCTTGAACTGCCGCTTTGGAGAGCAATGGTTGTATCCTTGCTCGAAGTGGTCACAACGCACAATTTTGCTTTTCGACCGACGGGGATGTTGCGTGAAGCGTATGTCAGCCAGCTCAACGCGCTCTATGCAAGGGAAGCGCGTAGCGGCTCCGCGGAGGACATCTCAATTCTCAAGATCAACGAGATAACGAACTGGCTGCGCGCCTGGCAATTCATGGAGATGTGCGGCTTTACCTATCCCAATGATCCGGATGAAAGCAACAACACGCCGGACCAGTCCGACTAGAGGCTTTTCAAGTCAGGCATCCCCTGGGGGCCTGCTCGCTCAAGGCTTTGAACTCATCGCCGATCTTGGTCCAGAAGGCCTTGTCACCTTCTTCGACCACAAAGACACCGTGTGGTCGCTGGGTCTTTTCGTTGCGTCTCATTCGGCGATCTCCCGTTTTGGTCTTGCCGGCTGCGCTAATCGCGGCCCGACGGGAATTCTCAAGGAACGGGGAGATAGCGGCGTTGCAACGGAGGGTCCCGCCGAGGGTTCCCTTCAGGGATACGGTTGGATGCCTTGCGCGGACGCGCCCCGGGCCCAGTTTCCCGGTCCTACTGGCCGTGCATTGGGCTTAGACGCGCCACGAGAGATGGGCTTGCAGCAACGAAGGGGCTGAAGCGCCAACTGCCAGGGTAGGTGTGCGCATCGCTGGTGATCACCATCTGCAGCGGGAACTATGCAGAGGCAAGAGGGTTAGCCGAGCATGAAGCCGATCTTAAAGCTGAATAGGCTTGCGCCAGCCATGACTCCAGGATCACGCGAAGCAGCGGCGTGCGGATGCACCTGCCTTCCATCGATTATGCAATCTGAAACACCGTGGAACGGGACCGGCACCGCGTACCAGGTTAATTGGGCGTGTCCGATCCACGGGATAGAGGCGCTTTTTGCCGAGCCAGAGACTTGCGTTGCTGGTGAAAGTAATCGGTAGCGCTAGCCCACGCGGGAATAAGCGTACCCAGACTTCTTGACCAGTTCGTTGAGGTATCCGCCCTTAGATGACGCGTTGAGCAGACCCTCATACACTTCGCGCGGTACACCAAAATAGTGGTACTCTGTACCGTTCAGAAATTGGACCCCAAGGGTGTTTGTTGCGTCATCAAATCCTATGGCTGCGATATTGGACGAAGAAACCGGTTGATATTCCATAGCGCTTCTCTCCCTTCTATGTTGATCTCTGCCGACGCCAGTTTGTTACAGCAGAGACAAAGTCTGGCGACTTGGCCGCCTTATCACTCCAAAGCTTGGTGATCTCTGGATCACCACTGTTCGGCCTTGGTTCGATAAGCTGAATCCTCACTCGACTCGGAATCTGCATAGCCTCGCCTGTAATGATGGCCTCGCCAGTTCTCAGCGCGGGCAACAGCTCCACTAGGCCAGCCAACTCATCTGGAACCGCACTCTTCACCCGTCCTTGATCTTGCCCGTTCGTCAGGCGGAGAGCGACAAACGTCCCGCATTGGGAGAGGATAGTTTCGTCGAGTTCGGACGGACGCTGGCTGACCAGTAGCGCACCTAAACCGTACTTTCGTCCCTCCTTCAGAATGCGTTGGACCGACCGCCTCGCATATCCCTGAATAAAGAAACCTTCGCCGCTCGGAAGGTAGCGATGAGCTTCTTCAAACACTAAAAGTACCGGACGCTGCTTGCCAAGATCTGGAATGTCGCGGCCCCAGAACATTACTTCGAACAGAACGCGTGACAGTAACCCGACCACTAAGTCGATTACCTCTGGAGGAACGCCCGCCAAGTCGAAGACCGTAATCGGTTGATCGTGGTTGATCCACGAATCGACCAACTGGCCGAGGTCCTTCTTCAGGCCATCGTAGTCGCCTGGATTGAGAAGGAAGTCATAGCGGCGATCTTTAAGCCGCTGCAAAATCTTATTAGTATATGACGCCATAACCGGCGGAGGCTGCGGCTTGTGCGGCGGCGTCGAGCCAGCACCCGGGGGCTTGAAGCGTGCCGAAGAAAGAGTCGCAGGATCTCCTTCAGCAATTAGCTCCTCCAGCGTTCGCCCCATGTCACCAAAGGTGACGCGCTCTAAGCGATCGAAGTGATACCAAAGCTTCCGTACATCAAAGGGCAGGGGCGAATCCGCCGTGATTTCGTCAACGCTCAACGCAGTCTGAGACTTACCGACCTTTGCCTGCGTCGCGGCCTGCTGACGCATCTCAAAGACCTTGTCGCGAAGCGCTCCGTCTTGAACCGATTCTGATGCTGATCGGCGGTCTACGAGGAACCAACCCAGTTCGTCAAAAGACAAACACCAATATGGCAAAGTAAACGGATAGCTCTTACTGCCTATGCTAAAGACGCGACTTTTTCCTTGGAATGCAGCACCATACTCGCCATGCGGATCGATAACTATGACCTGCGCCTTGGGAAGATCGCCATTCGTAATTGCTTTCAAGATCGCTGCAACGGTATTGGACTTGCCACTGCCAGTTGACCCAAGAATGGCTCCATGGCGCGTGACCAACTTGTCCAGTTCGAGCGTCGCGGCCAGACTTTCAGAAGCTGAGTGGCTACCGATACAAACCGAGGATGAACCTGACGGCGCGTAGATTTTCGCAAGATCGTCTTCGGTAACGACATGGACTTCGTCATCCACCGTCGGATAGATGCTAAGGCCGCGCTGGAAGGCCGAGCCGCGATAAGCTTCGCCGATAAGTTTGATCTCTAGAGTGCATTCCGCGCTCGTGGAGAGTGATCCCAAGGTGGCATCTCCGCGAACTTCAGCCGCGCCAACCATGGATACAATCCCGTAGACATTTAGGAAGCCGAGCGGGATTCTCACAAAGCTGCCAATTTGCCCAACGCGATATACGCGACCATTTACAATAGGGCTGGTCGATGGCAGATCGGAAGATAGCGTAGCGTAGACGGTAGCTCCAACTACACGACGGACATTCCCGAGATAGGTCGCCTCGTCTTTCATGGGGCGGCCCCGGCCGTGGCAACAACCGTGGGAGTAACACTTGGTCCAAGACCACCCGCTGAAGTGGGTGCAAGTACCAATTGCCGGGCGCCGATGAACTCACGAAGAAACCTAGGAAGGTTCGCAAAATTCCCGAGCGTGAATTCACTCTTGGCTTCGTCCCAGAATGGCCAGCCAGTCATGCTCGCAGGCGGTTTTGCTGGCGTCGACCACGAGCCCAATACTCCGCCTACGAGGGCCTTGTCCGGCCCGTAAACGGTTAGATTCCGAATGCCCTGGGCTGGCTTTATGAGGTTCTCTTCCACGCTAGGCGAGGCGAGCGCATCAAAGGACAACACGGTTACCGAGAATCTGTTGTTGCTCCGCAAATTACCAAAGATGACGTCATTAATGTGCTGATCCCCGAAGGAGTAACCAGCAATCAGCAAGAGGCATTCGCCGGATGCGGTCAACCGCCGCAACCGATCTTGCAAGGCGACGAATGGAAGTCTCCGAGAATCCGAGTATTTTTCCCGCGATGGAAAGATCATGAGATCATCTCCAGCAGCGGGCGGCACGAGTGGAAGACGAAGTATCTTCTTTGTCTTCGTGATGGCCTCTTCAGAAGACCGCCATCCGATCGAGCCATGTATCTTCCATAATCGCGTCCACGATCTCGGAATGTTCAGCTGATTGTCGTTGTCGTCCTTATAGTCGACAGCCGCGTCCGAAAAGTAAGGGTGAACGGTCCCCACAAAACCGTCGAAATAAGGGACCATAGCGATTTCGAGGCCACGCTCGACCAACAGGTCGTAGTTTGTGGTGAAAATCTCAACTGACTTGGCACGATTGACCGAGCTGATCCAGGCGGCGAATTCAGCATGAAGCTGATAGCCGTTAGGAGGATCAACCCTAACGCGATTGTAAATAGCGGCACAAATAGCTCGGTCAAGGCTTACAGCCTCATCGCCCTTTACTCCGTCGGCTTCGGCCGTCTTGCTGTTACCGATCATCTCCCGGCACAATCGAACTCTGTTCAATACGTGCTCGACGTGCGCACCAGCTCCGGCCTGTGCAAGGATACGGTCGTAATGCGTACGATCAGCTCCCTTAAGGTCGCTGGCAACGTTCTTCGTAAGTTGAAAAACGCCATCGATCCCGACTGCTTGAGAGGTTCCCGCTCCGAAGAACACCAGCAGCCTGCGGCGATCAGATCCCAGCTGCTCGCGAAGCTCTTCGGCCTCACGAACAGGATCAAAAGTGGTCGTCATTCCTCAACCCTTCAATTGTTAGCTCAATCTTCTCTTCTCAAATTTGATAAATCATCATCTCGCTCCGCATCTTGGGGAGCCTCAATCAGCAAAACATCCAATCCATCTATCTCTTGAAGGGACTTGCCGGCGATCCCTTGAAGATCGCCATACATGCCGACCGTTGATTCTATTACGCCCCGGATCTGGGCTTCACGCTTCGCCCAAAGGCGGACTGTCGTTTTGCGC
Source organism: Bradyrhizobium sp. USDA 3240 (assembly GCF_054063295.1). Lineage (NCBI taxonomy): Bacteria > Pseudomonadati > Pseudomonadota > Alphaproteobacteria > Hyphomicrobiales > Nitrobacteraceae > Bradyrhizobium > Bradyrhizobium sp. USDA 3240. Next base: position 5,232,114 of record NZ_JBSSGD010000002.1, on the reverse strand, counting down.
TCTCGCTCCAGATCCGACTGCATGTCTGAGAATTTCTCCACGATGGCTTCAATTCGATGCCTGAAGCGCGGACCGGTGAGGTACTGGTAAGTGAGTTCCATCTTCGTTTGCTGACCCTCGCCAGCCTGGCGCGCCATCGCGAGGCTAACCAGCGACTGCCTCAAGGCAATTGCGACCGGAATTGCGCATCGAAAATCGGAAACCCAAACACCTTCCACAAAATCAAACGTCTCTACCCCTCGCGGAAGCGCATTAGAAACAATCAGCGCCAACTCGGCTTTCGCGGCGCGCTGGTCATCTCGGAGCTTGGAAAGCCACGTATCGGTCCAGTTCTTAGTGCGCTTGGATTCCCAAAGTATGGTCCCACATTGCTGGCCGCCTGGGCTCACGACGCGATGCAACACGTCGCCACCGTATTCGCCCTTGGGGACTGGCTCGATCAGATCCTGTGGAAATTTTGAACGGAGAAGCGCTTCCAACTCGAGCTCCTGAGCTTCGCCCTGAAGCTGTTGCGATCCCTGCTCGGCTTTGCGTTTCAGCTCTTCGATCTGACGCTGCATGGAAGAGATTTGCTCCTCCTTCTCCAAGACTCTCAGCTTCAGCCCCTCCTCGGCCTCCAGTTTAGCCTTGTCGCGCACGGCATGGAGCGATTCTTGGACCTTCTTCTCCACGGTGAGTTGGACTTCGCGCATGGCATCATCGAGTTCGCGCTGTTTGCGAATAAGATCGGCCTGGGCCTGCTGCGCTTCGGTAAGCTTGGCTTCTCTATCCTTTAGGACCTGCTGCAGATCAGCCAATTCCCTAGATTTCTGCTCAATGTCAGCGGCTACCAAGAGCTTTGCCTTCTTGGCCTCTTCCGCGACAACCCTCTCCCGTTCAGCATTTAGCTTAGCGAAGACCTGCTCATCGATAGCCTCTTTCTCTCGCTGCAGGGCCTCACGCTGCTCTCTTATCGTCTCTTCACGCTTCGCAACCTCGGCGTCCTTCTGCGCCATGCGCTGCTCGTACTGCCGACGGGTCGCAGCGATCAAAGGAGCCGCCAAAGACTCGTTGAGTTTGAATTCGGTCCTACAGTTCGGGCAGGTAATAGTCGGCTCGCTCATTCTTGGCAGCTCGAATTGAATTTCGTTTTGGGCTCTCATGGCGTTCCAACGTATACGTGAACGCTGCTCGGCAGCTAAAGGGCCGAGTCAGTTGTTAAGACCTGCAACCAGTCGGATTCATGCAGATGGGCCGCTCAACGTATACGAGCAGCCACAATCCCCGCAACAGACGTCGCTTAGGTTTTAGGCATTTTCCACTTGAAAGAGCTGCCGATCACGACGACGGGGAACGCTCATCGAAGCAAAGGTACAATGACGCCTACGCGTAAGAAGGCGAAGCCTTCAGCCGAAGTTCTAAGATCATCAAAAGCGCCTACACGCAAAAGGCGAGCCGCTACCGGCTCGTAATAAAAGGAGCCCCTTCGGGTTCTTAAGTGCGGGCCCAGCTTGGCCCGCTAAAACTCAGCATCCCTAGTCTCTAAGGCTTCTATAGCAGAGGGATTGATAGAATTCCCGGTTCGCTTGAGAGTACGGGCTTCACCTGGCGTGTGGGTTTCGGGCGACGGACGTTGATAGCTGCAGCATCGAGGGTGTTCTTGATGTGGGCCGCGTAGAACTTCTCGATCATCTCCACGCTGGTGCTGCAGTTCTTGGCGATCTGATAGATATCCACGCCCTCCATAAGCCTCATACAGATATAGGTATGACGCAGGCTATACGCGGTACCAGGCTTGCCGTCCCGTCTAGCTTGAGGTTGCTCCGGTCGAGCAACCGATTGAACAACTTGATGTGGTTGCCCGGAAAGACCGGATCGGTCGGCTGCGGATACTGGGGAGGCAATGCATTTCTTCCTCGCGCGAGCCTTCCCCTGCGGTACGCACTTCGGTCGACTGAATAGCCGCTCACAGCGCAACACGGCGCTTGGCGTGCTCTTGCAATATCCGACGCCACGGTTGCCGCGTACCTCCATCTCAAGGATTCTATTACCCTTACGCCTCTCCTCCACGATCGTGATATCGCGTAGCTGAAGGTTCTTGGCTTCATTAGGCCGGAGGCCGTCGACATTACAACGGTGATGCGGCGGCTTGCCTTCGCAGGCTCGCGGGTCATCGTGTATCAGTGCCTAGGCGCACCGCCTCCGTCGGAATGCAAAGACTAATCGAACCCGCGAATTCCGAAATCGATTGGCATGGAATTGGATGTCCTTCGCTCTCATCCGTTAAGCGAGAGAGATTCAAAACCGGCCGCCCATGAGGGCCTGGTTTTTCGCCGAAATGCCGTACTGTACCGATTCCCGACGTTCTAGGATTCGGAGAAAAACGCGTTCTCCAGCCCCATTCGACGCTCGTTTTTAGTACGGCCGGCATTCTCCAGGGCAAAAAAATTCACGAAAACGGCCGAGTTTTCGAGCCTGTCTCCGTTTCGAGGTACGAAATTTCGGGGCAAAGTGGCGGAGCAAGGAAGATTCGAACCGTTGGTACTAGACGGCTTAGAAATTTCACGGGTGCGCCGACCTCACCCGGACGAGACTTTAGTCCTAGCCGTCATTAATTACCTCTCCTTTGACGCGATTGCGTCAAAGTCATTGACGGGCAAGCGTCAATGTGTTTGTCTAAAGCTTATGGAAGGAGCCGAGTCGGCAATCGTTTGGTACGGCAACAGTCGCTTCAATGCGGCTGATATGCAGCGCGCAACAGGCCTCTCAGAGCGGTCGCAGCGCGAGCTTCTTAAGCTCGGTATTCTGCAGGCTGTCCCACAATCGCGGACTGCCACGCGCCTTTTCGACAGTCGCATGCTGAAGCGCGCGGCCCTCATCTACCCAATGCACGAGCATGGTGGCCTCAATCTCCAGGTTTCGGGGAAGCTAATCTATGCAAACACCCTGCTGGAATCTCTCCTGTATGACTCCATTGATCCTTGGCACGCACACCAGCGCATGGTCGACAAGGCGCCTCATGGCGAACGAGAATGGAACTGGTTTTCAACGACTGAGGATCCCGGTAAGGAGCCGGGCGATTTCTACGTCTCATTGATCAACCGACATTTTATCGCTTCGGGCTTTGCTGCGAGCCAGCAGGTTTACGGTCATCTTACCGACGACGGCAGCGACATCATTGTCTTTCGAGGTGCCGTTTGGGACGAACTGATTGATCGTTCTGGAACCGTACCAGATTGGGCGGCTGGCGAGTTTCATCCAAAATCCGCACTTGCCGGCAAATCGCGCATATTCAAGTCAAGGACCGCCAGCGAATTTGAGAGAGACGCCATAAAGCGCGTTGTCGATAGTCCAACTTCGATATTTTCAGTCAACGCCAGTCTCACGTTGCGCGTAGCACTGCGCAAGCTTCTAAAGATCAATGGCGCATCATGACTTTCGACCTTCGCATACTCAAGAATGGGCACGGAACGATGACGCGCCAGCACATCGTTCATCCAACCCTCGTGCCGTCGCGCTTGCTGACTGCAAACCGAAAAGCTGACGGGTCGCGGTCCAAGGCAAGCAACGGACCCGCTGATTGTGCGTCAGGACGTGCATCAGCTGGCGCTCCAGCCGCGCTCGAGAGCGGTCGCGGCTTCGCGCCTCCATTGAAGTATAGGCAAGAGGGGCTCTGATCGATGCCTCGCCGTGGCCCCTGCACCTTCAAGCAACAAGACGTCACTCGCTTGCTGCGGGCGACGATTGCGGCTGGTGTGGGTGTTCACCGAGTCGAAATCGACAAAAATGGCCGGATCGTTCTCGTTACTAATTCTTCAACCTCGCCTCGCGAGGAAGTGGATGAGCTTGATCGAGAGTTGGCTGAGTTCGAGGCGAAGCATGGCGAGAATTGAGCTCAAGGGAATTGCGAAGGTTATGGCAAAGGGGCGTACCTATTGGTACGCTTGGCGCGGTGGACCGCGACTGAAGGGCGAGCCTGGTACTCCCCAGTTTATCGCGTCCTATAACGAAGCTGTTCAGGACCATCGCGCGCCCGATAAGAGCCGCTTTCGGTTTGTTGTTAGCGATTACAAGCGAAGCAACGATTATAGGAAGCTCGCACAATCCACGCGAGACCAGTGGGGCACCTGGCTTGATCGCATAGCCGAATACTTCGGCGAACTGCGGATCTCACAGTTCGATAGGCCTGAAAAGATCAGGCCGGTAATTCGCCGCTGGCGTAACAAATGGGCCGATACGCCACGAACGGCCGACTACGGCATGCAGGTGCTTTCCCGTGTCGCTGCACATGCCGTACAAACGGGCAAGATTGCCGGCAATCCGTGCGAAGGCGTTGAACACCTCTATAAGAACGATCGATCAGAAATCATCTGGACTGATGCGGAAATCGCTCGCTTGAAAATTACGTGTTCGAACGAAATCGCGACTGCCGTTGATCTAGCCGGCCACACGGGTTTGCGCTTGAGTGATCTTTTGCGCCTGTCTTGGTCACATATCAGCGACGATGCCATTATTCTGACCACAGGCAAAAGCCGCCACCGTCGCGAAGCGATCATTCCTCTTTACGGCGCGCTCCGAGAAATCCTTGCTCGGATTCCAAAGCGATCAACAACAATTTTGACCAACAGCCGACGCCGGCCCTGGACGGCCGATGGTTTCGGGAGCTCGTTTAACAAAGCGAAGATCGACGCCGGGATGTCGCAACAAGATCTGCACTTCAACGATAGCGGTACGACAACCCCACCTCGTTTAAGTGGACGGGATGAGCGAGACTCGCGCGTGGATTTGACAACGCGAGGGACGCTCGTTCCATGCATCAAGACAGACATCAAGACAGGCATGATGCCGCCTCCTATCAACGGATCGAGGTGATCACAGGGGAAAGGCGACGGCGCAGTTGGAGCGATGCGGAGAAGGCGCGGATCGTGGCCGAGAGCGCCGATCCGGAGACGAGCATTTCCGAGGTGGCTCGACGCAACGGGGTGAACCGGGGACTGCTCAGTGTGTGGCGGCGCCAGGCGCGGCTCGCGTCGAGCGAAGCGCCGCAGTTCGTGCAAGTCAGGCTCGACGCCGCCGTCGAGGCGCAGCCGAACGCGATCGATAAGGCGCATGTTCTGACGGGGCCGGCCGAGCGGATCGAGGTGATGATCGCGGGCGCGACGGTGCGCGTGCCTGTCCGCGTCGACACTGCGACGCTGGAGCGCGTGCTGGCGGCGGTGAGATCGACGCGATGATCTCTTTCGGTCCAATGGTCCGTGTGTTCGTCGCGACGCAGCCGATTGACTTTCGTAAAGGCGTTCATGGCCTTGTCGCGCTGGTAGCGGAGGGATTGGGCGGCAAGCCCTACAGCGGTGACGTTTATGTCTTCCGATCGAAGCGATCGGATCGTTTGAAGTTACTGGTTTTTGACGGCTCGGGAATGGTTCTAGCGACGAAGTGGCTGGAGAATGGGGGCTTCGCCTGGCCACCTGTTCACGAGGGTACGATGCCGGTAACGGGGGCGCAACTGGCGATGCTGATTGAAGGTCTTGCGGAGTGGTCGCGTGTGGTCCCCAAGGTGACGAAGCGGCCGACGAAGGTTGCCTGAAGCGTCTTGTTTTGCTGGCGATTGTGAGTGTGTTCGTGTAGCTCTGCGATATGGCGCTTCGCCCCGAAGATCTCCCCTGTGACCCTGCAGCTCTTGCCGAGATGGTGTTGGCTTTCGAAGGCGAGAACGATGATCTGCGCGCAGAGATCGCCACGTTGAAGAGCCTGATCTTCGGCGCACGATCGGAGCGCTCGGCGATCGTCTGCGCCGAACAGATCGCGTTTGATCTGGAACCGACCGCCGGCTCACAGCTCCCGGCCAATGACGACAAACCGGACGCGCCGAGACCGAAGCGGCGCAAAGCGAGGCGCAACATCGGCGCACTGCCGGCGCATCTGCCCCGGATCGAGCGGGTGATCGAGCCGGCGTCCACGCGGTGCCCGTGCTGCACGGGTCAGATGCATCGGATCGGCGAGGAGAGCAGCGAAGCGCTCGATCGGGTTCCCGCGTGGCTGCGTGTGCTCCGCACGATCCGTCCAAAATACGCCTGCCGCTCCTGTGAGGGCGCGATTGTCCAGGCCCCGGCACCGGCGCGGCTCGTCGAGGGCGGCATGGCGACGACGGCGCTGATCGCGCATATCGCCGCGGCCAAATATGCCTGGCAATCGACGCTCTACCGCCAGACGCAGATCCTGGCGGGTCAGGGTGTCGTCGTCGACCGTCAGACGCTGGCGCGCTGGATGGGGAGCGCGGCGTGGCTGGTCAGGGGCCTCTACGATCTGCAACTGAAGACTATGCACGGCTTCGAGCGGCTGTTCTGCGACGAGACGCCGATGCCAGTGCTCGATCCGGGACGCGGCCGCACGAGGATCTGCCAGTTCTGGGCGCACGCGACGGACGATCGGGCGTGGAAGGGGCCGGCGCCGCCGGCGGTCGCCTACGTGTTCGCAGGTGGTCGCGGCAAGAAGGAGATCGTGGCGCAGTTGGCCGGCTTCGAAGGCGTGCTGCAAGTCGACGGCTATGCCGCCTACGCCTCGCTGGCGGGCGATGCGAAGATGTCGGGCCAGATCCAGCTGGCGTATTGTCTCGTTCACGCGCGCCGCAACTTCGTGAGGGTGCACAAGACGACGAACTCACCCTTCGCCGCGGAGGTCATCGAGCGCATTGCGGCCGTCTACGCGATCGAGGAGAGGATCCGCGGTCTCGACGCCGGGGAACGCCGCGCGACGCGACAGGCCGAGACGAAGCCGCTGATGGAAGCGTTGAGGATCCGTCTGATCGCGGTGAAGGACGGGATCTCCCGCCGCTCGACGCTCATCAAGGCGATCGACTACATGCTCGAACGCTGGCAGGGCCTGACGGCGTTCCTGGATGACGGGCGGCTCGAGCCGGACACCAACACGGTCGAGCGATCGATCAGGCCCATTGCGATCGGAAAAAAGAACTCGTTGTTCAGTGGTGACGAAGGCGGGGGCGAGACTTGGGCGATACTCGCTTCGCTTCTTAACACAGCGAAATTGAATGGTCTCGACCCCGAGGCGTATCTCATCGACGTTCTCGATCGCATGGTGAGCGGCGCCACGAAGACCAACCAGCTGCACGAACTTCTGGCCTGGAACTGGAAGGCCGCACGCGAAGCCGAAAAGCGGGCCGTGGCATGACGAAGCCGAAGCAACGGCGAGGAAAACGGGCCAAGACGACGATGGCGGACTATGCCATGTCGTTCGAACGGCTCGGGCAATGGATCAGCGAGCGCGCCAGGTCGCCGACGCTTCGGCATCCGCGGGCGACGTCGCTCTCCATGCTCGACGGCGCGGTGGCCGCGGTCGTTGCCGGGCCGGTCTCGATGGCGTCCGAGGAATGGGTGTGCCCGCTCCTCGGCGTAGATCCCGACGCCTTCAATCACGACACCGAGGAGTTCTCGGCGATCGCCGCCACGCTGATGCGCCACAACGCAATCAGCGAGACGCTGTCGACGGGACCGGAGAGCTTCGAGCCGCTGTTCGTGCGATCACCGGACGGCGAAGTCGACCCGCAGCCCTGGTGCATGGGCTTCTACGCCGTCATGAAGCTTCGGCTTCTCGTCTGGTCGCGGCTTCTCTCCCCGAACGGAACCGAACACCTTATGCTGCGGCCGATCTTGGTCCATTGCATCGACGACGCCGGTCGGCCCTTGCTACCCCCGGCCCGGCACACGCTGGGAACGCTGCCCGTCGCTCAAAACGTCCGGCGCGACATTCCCGTAGCCGTTGAGGCCCTGCGGCAGTTCTGGATGCCTATACGCTTCAAGCGCGGTGCGTAGGCCGTCCGCGCCAAGTCGTGGCCCTCTCGCACCGTTTACACTTCAACGACCTCCGAGGAACAGCTGCGACTAAATTCTACATCGCCGGCTTCACCATGCGCGAGATCGCAGAGACGCTTGCTTGGGAAGAGGAGTCAGTCGAGAAAATCATCCGCCGCTACGTCGGTCGTACCGCGGCGATTAAGGCGAGAATCAAGAAGCTGGAAGCCAAAGAATGAACAAAACTTGCAAAACCACCGACAAAACCGTCCTACGAACTTCAGCTAAGTGTTGGAGCGGGCGAAGGGAATCGAACCCTCGTATGCAGCTTGGGAAGCTGCCGTTCTACCATTGAACTACGCCCGCAACCGATTGATTTGCTTTACTTTTTTTGATCGCACCCGCTCAGCGTGGCACGCTTTTGGCACGGCCCACCCTGGTACGTTAGTCCGTGCGCTCCGACACTTAGATCAAACCGCATGGGATTTTGCAATCTTGAGCATGCGAAACGACAAGTCAAAAAGCGTCGAGCGCGTCACGAGCCATGCCGCGATATCGGACTGGTTCAAGGGATCATCATTCCGATCCGTCGTGACCGTGACGCCTTTCGCTCCTTCATCTTAGGCGTCGCTCGGACACCAGCTGCTCCTATCGCAAAGCCAACGTAGTTTTGCTCTGTAAAAGAATTGACGATCTCGCCGGCCCAATCACCGTCGAGGAACGTCGGAAAAATGAAGGCTAGCCCGAGAGTGGTTGGCACCGCAGGAAGACGACAAAGGCGCAGGCGAAACCGCAGTACTAAGCCATTCCTCTTTGTCGAAGCGGCCAGTCTGGACTAATCCGTAGCATACCGGGAACCTCTTCCACAGGAGCCGGGAGTTGCGCTAGGCTCACAACCTCGTGGGAGGGGGAAGGAGAGCAACGACGCGAGAGCTGAGCAGTAAGAGTTGACCGTCCCGGTCGTCCGAAACGTTAGTCCTCGGTGATCAGTGACGCAGATCTGCCGCGCACGCTGCGCTCACCACTTATTGTCTATCCATTCCACTCATCTCTCGCCCACCCCGAGGACGGCCACTCTCTTCCTTTAAGTTCGCCACGGGTGCGGGCCGCTGCAAGCTGAAGGACCAGAACCAAGAAACCACATGTCCAAGGCTAGCCACATTTACTCTTGATCCGGGGCGTCAGCGCACCACCCTAGGCCGACAGATATCAAGTTACCGTACCTAGGCAGCCTGGCGAGCTTGTCGAGGATGTACTGCGGCGCCCCTTCTTTGATCTCGACGCCGTAGTCGAAGACCAGCCCATCATCGTTGGCGATGTCGTGTATGCTATACTCAACCTCATCTAGCTCATCAGGCGTGAGGCCGAGTGCCGCGGCAATCGCCTCGGCTTCCTCACGGTCATACCGATCTTCAAGCTTTCTGCTGCTCATTGGGCACCAGTCCTCCCATCGACACAGCATAGGACGCTGGTCTGATAGGCGCTTGATAAACTCGAAGCCCGGCCACGCAAGGTAGGCGGATGTGTATGGCGTCTGTGCTCGTGATCGCGAACTCGTCGGGTCTCCGCGCTCGCGAATGGGCTCTCGAAGCGCGACAAGCTTTTGGGAATCGCCAGAGCGAATTGCGACCTCGAAAGCGGTATGAATTTGAGCTTGTCCATTGCACGCTTCTTTTGCGAAATCGTGAGAGCTAGCCTATGAAGAGAACTTCTGTTTCGGAGGCGGTCTAGGCGGCGGTCTAGTCGCTACAAGCTCCGCAATCGCGGCAAGTATGGCGCCCGGTTTCGAGTTTCCCCTCAGGCCGTTGTCTGAGCGCCGCTATGGCGTTCTCGAAAGCCTCTTGATGGGTCACGAGATGATCTCCACAGCGCGCCGCTAGCCCGATGTCACAGAAAGGCGCGCGGACGGCGGGGGAGCCGCACGCGCGCGAGTTTGTGGTACGAAGGACGGCTTGGCTGTTTTCATGAGGGTCACAAAATAGCAGCCAAGCCACGTAAGTCTCAGCAACCAGCGTGCCAAATAGTCGTAATGCAGCTCCGCTTAAAGAGAGGCAAAACGCCACTTTCAGCCAAGGCTCGAATAACTACTCGCACTTCGATGGCGGCTTCCGGACATAAATGTCATCAACCGGACGCGGCAGAACGAGATCGGACGTGCAAGCGCTTAGTGACGCCGGGGGTGCGAGATGATTGGATCGATCTCGTCATCGTGTATAACGATCAGCTTACCGGGTTCCACGCCGAGCCTTTGCAACTGCTCCTCTTCGAGAGGGCAGTTTAGCATTGCGGCCTTGGCGTCGCAGTCTTTCAGGGTCAGCTTCACGGCTTCCGCCGGGTCGGTGACCGCAACCGCGTAAGTTATGTGCCTGAATTCTTCGTCGTCGTCGCTGTCTTCCTTGAAGATGGCGACCGTCACCATCCAACCATCCATCTTGCTGCACCTCGGGAGGAGCCCTCACCAGTAAGGTCGGCTCGCACCGACGATCATGCAATTTCGGAGCCGTAGGCTGGCCCGTGCAAAAGCCATTCTGCCGAGGCTGGACGATGCGTTCATATTGGTGATCGCGAGAGCGATATCTATGAGCTGTTTTGCCTGGCCGAGGAGGTTGGAACACACTTTTTGGTGCGAACCTGTGTTGATCGGCTTGCCGGGGACGGCAATCATACAATTGCCGACGAAATGGACGAGGTTACGGTCGAAGGCCTACATCGGATCAAGGTCAAGGACGACAAAGGCGATCCGGATAAGCGCTTCTCGAAATTCGTTTCCGCAAGCTTCGAATTCTGCCGCCGATCGGTAAGCAGAAGAAATATCCCGCACTCACTCTGACCGTGATCCATGCTCAAGAGCGGGGAACGCCGAAGCGGCGAAAGAAGATCGAATGGTACGCGTTCGCTGACAGATCCTGAAATCAGGCTGCTTGATCATTTGTTGAAAGACAGGGGTGGCGATCGCTCTCGACGAGGCACGCTCTCGCACTATGTCGTCAAGATCGTGCGGCTCGGAGGATACTTGGCCCGAGCCAACGATCCGCCTCCAGGAAATACCGATCTGGCACGGACTATCACGGCTGACTGATATCGAACTGAGCCGCGATCGAGCCAAAGATTATGGGTAATTGAAAGTCCGGCTAAGCGCTTACGCAGAGGTGGCGCCTCCGCAATGGCAGTCGCGAAGCCGCTAATGCTCTGAACTCACTTCCGCTTCCAGCGGCATAGTGGACATGGCCGGATTTGCCAGCGGCTCGCCCGGTGGGAAAGACTAACCATTACATTAATTCGAATTGGAACTGGTCGTCTGACTCGATGGTCGGTTCTTCTTCATTGCAAGACCGCAGTTTTATGATCGGCTCTTCGGCTAATTCATTCCGCAGCGACGCTACGGATGGAATACCAAGGATCTTCGAAAACAAATCATCGATGTCGGCGCGGACTGGATCGGTTGCCATTTTAACAATTGTGTCTAGCTCACGTGCAGCGATCGAATCGTAAGCGCTGGCGACTTGGCGCAACTGTTTTGGGGCTAAGGCCAAAACATCTAAGACGGCCATATTCTCAATGGTCGGCTTTTTAAATTGAATCCACGCTCCCCTTGTTGGAACTCTATGAGCGAGCGACGCGAGCAGCCCCAGTGTTGAGTTAAGCCAAAGTGCCAGCGCTTTTTCACCAGCCTCATTCTCCTTACGAAGTCTCAGCGGCCACCAAACATTGGATAATGCCGGACGAGAGGTTCGCACCGCTAGCGTTCGCTGTGTATTGAGCCACGACCGCTCGGCAATCATGATCGTTCCTGCCCGTTGCCAAAGCGTGGCAACATCCCTTAATGGTCGCCCAGCCGCCGCGGTAGCTCTCGGCGACAGCCACTTGTTGGGGTCAACATTTATCGAACGAATTTCGTCGGCGGCATGTCCCATTAGGGCAGGATAGCGCGAGCGCGAGGTTGACACCGTGAATCCGTCTGCAATGTCGCGCCGATCTGGACCTAGCAACCCGATGTCGCTAATCTTGCTCACAGGGAATGGCACAGTGTCGTTGCGATCAGCGAAGTACAGCCGACCTTGGCGCATCATCCATGCGGTGCGGATTAAGTTTGTTTGGGCAAAAGCACCGCCAATCCAAGGCGCCTCCCTCACCTCACCCCACGGGATTTCTATCGTTTCCCCGTACTTTTCCGAGCCAACCACGATTTCCGAGACGCCGTGCTGAGGGTGTTCAGGAGTGCCAATGGGTGCCGCTGCTCCGCGAGAAATTTGCTCCCCGGCGGCCAGCGCGTGCGCGCTAGTTCTGGGATTACGCCACAAGTTAATAAATTGAGTGGGTTGAGCCGCAATCACCGCGTCCGTTTCGGTCTTTGGTTTTCGTTTGCGTGCGATGAGCATTACCTCGCTTAAGTCCGTGTTTTCAGAAAAATTCCATCGTTCCGGATCGTGGCTCACGATCACCGTTTCAAGAATATAGTTTCGATTAATCAGGTCGCGCGTCTTCCCCCAAGCTATACCGGCAGTGAGCGCCGCCGGCAGCACGAGGGAAAGTCTGCCACCCTCTTTGAGGTGCCTATCACCAACGGCCGCAAAAACGCTGCCCAAACCCGCGGTTGACGAGGCAGACAAGTTGGTGCTTTTGAGTCGGCGCGCTAATTCTGTCTGCATTCGGCCGCGCTGATCCGGCACAGACCCAAATAGAAGGTTTCCTCCGACGCTGCGAACAAACGGCGGATTCATTACACAGACGTCAAGCTCGGGAAGCGGCGCCACTGAATAGGTATCTTCGCTGCCTACCTGTGTCGCCCCCCCCGATTCCAGGACTCATCAGATCAAGCTGTGTCTGAATAGTATCGGATGAAACGTAATCTATACTTCCCAAATGCGTTTGCCCTGATTTCATCCTTCCCATGGGGAGTGAATAAAGGTGCATTTTATGAAAGGATGTCTCTGGGGCGAGCAATGCAAGGGTCGATGCCGTCAAGTGGACTGCCGACGGCAGAACATCGTACCCGTAGAGCATTTCCTCAATTATTAGCTTATGCAAATCAGTCAGAGACGCTTCATCAATTGCCTCACTGCGACTTGCGCGAAATTTTATTGAGTTGTCTGTCAGCGCTTGGCTTGCAGCCATCAAAAGCGTGCCGGTGCCACACGCCAAGTCCGCAATTTTGAAGTTGCTCAATGTATTGTTAGCGGACCAATCGACCTCCGGCCATCGATCCAAATCAAGCGTTAACTTGAGCAAGAGTGTCGCGGAGGGAACCGAAGTGTAATACGTCCCCAGATACTTGGCTTCAAGAAGTAGCAGGTGATAGATTCGCCCCATCAAGTCGTGTCGAAGAGCGGCCTTCTTGGAAACGATTTCTAGGGCCTTTTGAGCAAGGTGGCGGATTGACGAGTCCGTTTCGCGTTGAGACGGCAGTGATAGCAGAATGTCACGCGCCACCTTGAAAATCGGAACGTAGTTGATCTCATCGATGATCATCTGCCAATGGGTGGCAGTTGTCTCAATGAAATCCTTCTTCGTTAGAAGGGATCTGATCGGCCGCACTTTTTCTTCTAAACCAGAAAGCTGCTCCTGGAAGATGAATGCGTTCGCAAGCATCAACGCGGCCAACCTTGCCGTTGTGTCGCGGCGACGCTGCTCAAACGGAAGCTTCGACATTGCTCTTGCTCCCGATTCCGAGGACCTTGATGAGGCGATCGCACGCAGCCTTGTTATTGGAAAGTGCGCTTGCGACTTCCGACAAGCCGAGATTCAGCGTGTCTACTGCTTGCTGGAGAACATCGTCGCGGACGATGACATCATAGGCCCGCCGAAGTTCAGCCAATATGTCGTTGATACCGCCCTTGTGCCAAGCGGCCGCTCCAGCTTCGGTAAGGACCGCAAATTCTAGCCCGGCCGCACTCAACTCATCCGGCAGAGCGCTAAATGCAACCGTTCGAAGCCTCGCAGGATAAACGACGGCGATAGCGAGATGCGCGATCCCTTGCTCAACGCGGCTGCGAGCGTCTGCCAGAACAAGGTCGTTTGCGCGGGGAGTGTCAGCTATTTTACCTTCAATCGCGCAACGGAGTCCTCTGAAGACCGCGATGACGTCGGGGCGGGCACGCCCTTTGCGGATAATTGTTTCGGGGTCAGCTTCAACTCCTCGCCTGCCAAGACAGGTCGCGAGAACCGTATTAAGCACTTCTTCGCGATGCCGCTCCGCCATGCTCAAATCCCCCGAATCAAGTCTGATTCGCGAGAATCGCGCAGGTATAGTTAATGCATCGTTAAGTTGCCCCACCTTGATACCGTTTTCAGATTGGTGCCTTTCACTCATGACGCGTGGCCCTTTCGGGGCGTTGACGGGCATAAGGTGCGACCTGTACCGGCCTCACCGGGCCTGCCTTAGTGGCCGATTCCGATGGTGAAACACCGTAGTTTCCCGGAATCCAACAATGTCGTTGAAAACTCTAGTCTAACTCTTGCCGGGGCTAGATTTCATTCCGTACAAATTTCTCAGATTAAACCGGCAAGGGGCCGCGCGTGGAGCGGCCCCTTTCGATTCCAGTCAGTGGCCTGGCGTCGTGCGGCTGTCGAGCCCGTCATCGGCAACGTCAAGGCCGAGCACCGCATGGACCGCAACTATCTCAAACGCCGCGTCGGCGACCGCATCAACGCCGTCCTCGCCGCGGCCGGCTACAACTTCGGCCTGCTCCTGCGATGGCTCGCAGAACTCTTGCGGGCCTCGGATGGAATCGAAAGTGCTATCTACCAACAATTAGTGGAGCACGGATCTTTTCGCAGGTTATAAGCCGATTTGAACGATCGACTGAAATGTGGTCCAGGCCGCTCATTCACGACGAGAGCTGAGCAAAGATGCCCTATCGACGTCGTGGAAGTTGCAGAACAATTTCGCTATCTAGTCGTCGCTTAAGAAGCCGATTTGAGTGGTGTGCGGTGGCTGGTGACTGAGAAGAGGGCAGCCAGGAAGAGGTACTAAAGAGCCCTTAGCCAGGCGAGGATGCGGCGGAAGTTGTAGCCGGCCGCGGAGAGGATGACGTTGGCGGCATCGCCGGCGCGGCCTTTGAGGTAGCAGCGGCCGAGGTGTCCGTCAGCCTTCAAATGGCCGATCACGGGCTCGATAGCGGAGCGGCGCCGCAGCTGGCGCTTGATAGTGCCGAAGACGCCGCGCTTTTGGCCGGCAGATGAAGACGCGGCGCGGGTTCTTGCGTCATGGCCGCGGTATCCCTTGTCGACAAAGGCGCGCTCGATCGCGCAGCCGGTAAGTGTCTCGGTTCGGTCGATGACGTCCCGCAGGGTGTGACCGTCGTAAGGGTTATCGGGCAGCGCCTTGGCGTGCAGTACGAACTGGCCGCCGGGAGCCCGGCGGTTGTTGGTGACGATGGAGGCTTTGACACCGAACTCGTAAGGCGCGGCTGCTTTGCCCTTGCCGATGCACTCCACCTCCGGAGCATGGAAGGAATACAGCTTCCAGCCGCGCTGGCGCTGCTGCTGCGAGCGGATCTGGGAGGCCCGGCCAAGCGGGAGGGCGAAGGCGTTCTCCAGCACGGCCTGACCTTCGATCTTGCGACGGATGTCGCGGATGATCCGGCCCAGGCATGGGCGTAGCGTCCCGCCATCATCGCGGTGGCCTTGGCGATCCGAGAATAGGATTGCCGCAGCCGCACTCCGTGCTTCCTCGCTAGGCGGTTGAGCCCCTGGATCGCCGCATGCAGCAGCTTGGCATCGGTCGGAAAGGTGATGGCCTTCGGCTGCACCGTGGTGTCGACCGTGACCCGCTCAAGGTCCTTGCCGCGCAACGCGCCGACGTCGTGCGCCACCCGCAGGCTCTCGGCCAATAGCAGTTCCAGTCTGTCGCCGAGCCGCTTGCGCCAATGGCTCAGGTCCGAGCGCTCGTGCGGGAATGCGTGCTGGAAGAACTCTTCGCCAGTGAAGTACTGGAAATACGGGTCGTGGACCCAGCGTTCGCATACCCCCTCATCGGACAGAGCGTAAATGTGCTTGAGCAACAACAGCCCGATCACGAAGCGGGTCTCAATCCCCGGCCGGCCGTTCTCGCTGTAGAGCGGCGGGATCTCGCCGTCGATCCAGTCCCAATCGATCTTGCCGGTGAGCCGGACCAGCTCGTGCTTCAGATTGATGATCTGGTCGAGCCGCGCCCGGAAAAGATCGTTCGCTCCCGTCGTTTTGTGCTTCTTCGGCCGCATCGTGCCCTCCGATGCGGACAGGGAATCATGCTTCGCCCGTCGAGGGAATCTCGAAAACGAAATTGCAAGCTTCCGATGCCCAAAACACCAAAACCTTGCAATCTCAGAACGTCATTCCAGCCAAATTACGGTTCCAGATCAGTCGCCTGGAAGCTTCTTAACGGGCGACTATCTATGGACACATGATCATGACGCGGCCCGGCCAGCGCCTTTAGCTGCTTGCACCTCATCATCCGCTTTGGGCGCGGCAACATTGCTCAGTCCTACTCAACAACGGTGGTCATGAGCAAAGCCGCTCGCAACCGAGTCATCCATCAACCGAATCACCGCAATCGTGAGAGGCTGCACGCCCACGAGTTCGCAGCCGCATCAGCTTGCAAGAACATCTTGCAAGCTTCTTTCCCAACTCCCCAGTTGGCGGATGCGACCCAGCGTTAGGCTACATGCCGATTTATCACCTGAGCTCACTATGCGACCTAGGAGCGCATCACGATCTTCCTGGTCAAGAGCGGGCATATCGCGCAATAGACGGAATGCCATTTCCGTACCGCTGTTGCTCGCGTCATCAACTATCACCCTTACAAGCTTAGCTTTGGAACGTATGCCCAGCTCGTCTCAGTGCAAGAGCATGAAGTAGTAGGACAATTCAGGGTCTTTGCGAAAGACAATGCAATCGACAAGTTCAGCAACGTTCCGCTGTCTAATGCTGTCTGCGTGACCTTCCCATCCTGTTTTTTCCATAACGCAGTTGTAGTATAACACGCAGGGCAACACTTCTTGTCAGCAATCCTTGCTCTGTGGTCGGGGTGCGTCGGAGGGTAAGTTGGCTCATTTAGTTGAGATAAATGCAGCGCGAAGTGAGTCGGAACGTGCGGCTCAAATTTTCCTGGCCCAGCACTTACCTGAATCTTGGATCATCACTACGAACATCAAGGAACGTAATTTTTCAGGACGAAGAAAGCCCGAGATTGACAGCGTCGTTGTAAGCCCTTTGGGAATATTTATTCTCGATTTCAAGAACTTTCGTGGCTCGGTGACACCTATGACGAACCACGTATGGACTGGTCTCGAAGAGAATCTCTTTGATCAAGCCGACGACAATGTCTTTCCAGTAAAGGACCTAATCGAAAGACGAACAGGTGAAACTGTCTGGTCAACTCCATGATCGTTTTCACACATCAAGAAGGGGACTTGAATTGGCAAATGTCAGATGTTGTCGCGGATCAAAGACTCCGCGTTGCAAAGATAGGCGACGTCGAAGCGAGAATTCGCGATATTGCGTCGGGGAGAGGAACCCGGAACAAGCTAAGTTCATATATTGCACGCAAGTCGTTAGAGGCGCTTAAACCGGTCGACATTCCAGAGCAAGCTTTCGAGCACAAGGACTGGCAAAAGCTTTCGGCCACGTTCGCAACTCCGAACGTGGGGCGCGCACCGCAGCCGGGCCAGACGGCTTATGTCTCTCCCGTCCCCATCCGCAGAGCGGTGACTGGCCCACCTGTTTCAGTAACACGTGTACTCATTCTCGCCTCGGTTGCCTCTGGAATTTTCGGATATTGGTTTATCAATCTACCGCACGGATCACCAGCAAAACCCGCCCATAAATGCTCCCAAACAGTCGAGACCCTCTCCGCCACCTTCTGGATGGCCTCCCACTACCGCACCGAAACAGAAGACGGCAATGTTTTACCCACTGGGTGCACGAATCTATCCAGTTGCGAGTCCGGCTCCGATTCCTCTCGGCAGAGAACCGACGAATGGTTGGCAACTCTTCTCATGGCGGGGTGGTCAATGGAGGCTTCCACCACCATCGCCCAACAGCCACTACCATTACCTGTGCGACGTGAGTCAACGTCTGATGTGGTGCTCGTCAAATCCACCGAACAATTCTGCTCGCCCCTGTACCCGAAATTCAGACGGTCAGAAGGGATGGTGCTGGGAAGAATATCGATGATGTCATGTCGTCGTACTTCCGACTGTCTCTTTGATCTGCGACCGCCGCTCTCGAAGAGCGATTGGCTTAACAAGCTGTCGCCGCAAGCGTGACGGCACTGAAGGGTTTTGACGGCATGCCGTCGATCATGAGCTTGAGGTAGATGTGGTAGTTCGGCAGCTGCAAGAGATCCATCTCCTCGAATCTCTGATGGAATTCTCGGACTAGGTACGGAGTGTCCTCGGCACCGACTCGGAAGGATATGATGGAGCCGGCATTTCCCAAGATCGCGTGGCGCACGTCCGGATCGAGCTGGTGCAGGTATTGGTGGGCGACCGTGAAGCCGACGCGATATTTGCGTAACTCCGCGAACATGTTTGCCAAGGCCAGTGTCGTGAAGGTCTGGAACTCATCCACGTATACGAAGAAATCGTGCCGGTCGGAAGGCCGGAGTTCGGCTCTCGTGAGTGCTGCGAGCCCTATGGTCGTAACCAGCAATCCTCCCAAAAGTGATGCGCTATCTTCGCCGATCTGCCCTTTGGCCAGATTGACCAAAAGCACGTTGCCCTTGTCCATGATTTGGCGAATGTGGAGGTCGTGCTCGGGCGCGGTCAGCAGCCGGTTGAGCAGCGGATCCGAGAGGAAGGCCCCCACCTTGTTCTGAATAGGGGCAGTTCCGTCTGCCCGGTAGCCAAATGAAAAGCGATCGAATTCTTTCAGTAAGAAGGTGCGGACGGTCTCATTTTTTAGCGCGTGGGCGATCTCTTGTCTGAACGATCGCTCGGACAGGACGCGAAGGACATCATTCATTGTGGCGTTGGGCTGCTCTAAGAGAGCCATGAGGACATTGCGGAGGATGTGCTCCATGCGCACGCCCCAGGCATCGGGCCACATCTTCTTGAACACTTCCAACATCCCCGACGAGGCAAGCGCAATATAGCCCTCTCTAACGTGGCGAAGCGGGTTGTAGCCGTAGGGCTGTGTGGGATCGGGCACATTCAGATAGATAACATCGTCTCGGCGATTCGCTGGCACATGCGCGTTAATGCGCTCCACGAGATCGCCGTGTGGATCAATGAGGGCAAGACCACGGCCGTGTTCAAGGTCCTGCAGCGCCATCGTCTCCAGGAGCGTCGATTTCCCAGTCCCGGTTTTTCCGATGACGTAGATGTGCGAAAGGCGATCTTCGTTCTTGATCCCAACAAGGCGTTGATCACGACGAAAATCAATACGTGCAAAATGCGTAACATTATCTGTCGACATAGGTTGCAGCATCGTCGCGCATAGCTTGAGAGCACGCTAGGTGGGAGACGGTGCTAAAGTATCCCGAGATCGCTATGTGCCGCGCCGGCACAATCCCGTGTCTCCACGAATTTCTTGTTACCGGCGAACATGATTCAAGAGTTTGATCTTTCGACATCTCCTCGCAACCGAGCACCCGAATGGTTCGGATGCCCACAGCGAGGAGAACGATATGTCAACATTTGTTCTTTCCAATAAGGCAGTAAAGCTAATGAAGCTCTGCGATCTCAAAGGCTTTGAAAGCCTCGACGATCTTCTTTTATTAGCAGCTCTCACGGACAGTGTGTGTCCCGCCATCTGCATGACGGAGGGATGCGACTACACGGCGGACATGGAACCCGACCAAGACGAGGGGTTCTGCGAGGCGTGTGGCGGCAACACCGTCACATCGGCGCTTGTACTCGCCGGTCTCATTTGAGGTGCGGCCATGAGTAAGAACCGCATTCGCGAACTCAACGACACCTTCCGCCGCACATTCCGCGGCGGCAGGGTCATGATGACATCAGGCGTTTACGAACTGCCCGACTGTGTGAAGGCCGAGGCGCTCGTTCAAGTGGCGAAGTTCTCGGAATTTACAGCGGACAATGATGCGCATGACGAACACGACTTCGGGAGCTTCGACCTGGTGGGACGCAAGTTCTTTTGGAAGATCGACTACTACGACAAGGATCTGCTGAACGGTTCGGAAGATCCTAGCGACCCTGAACGCACGACGCGTGTGCTCACGCTCATGCTTGCCGGGGAGTACTGATGCCGTCCAAAAGGGTAACCTTCGATCCCGAAGGGCCACTGTGGGATATCCTCAATGGTGAACGCTACCCCACTTGGTCTTGTCCTTTCTGCAACGTTGAATTTGACGAACAGAGCAGCGGGGGAGTGGCGTGGGTCTCAAAGCATGGCATGTTGTGTTGCTCCGAGATTTGCGCCGGCTTCACGTACCTCGTCAGTAGCTGATTAGTTCTCTGTTCTTTCCAGCCCCGCCACTGGCGGGGCCTTTTTTCGTAAGGGAGCCGGGGTGCGGTTCAGCGCCTCGGCTCCGACGCCTGCGCACGGTTGTGATTGCCACATCTATCGCGCTTGGGTAATGTACGCTTATGGCTAAAGTACCGATTCTCCCGCTCCGCTTTTCCCGTTCCAGTTGTTCCTGGTAAGCTGCAAGAGCTTCCGGGTGCGTCCGGCAGCACGGACCAATCCTTCAAATCATTTTGGAATTATGTCTGAAGACATTTTGGATGATCAAGCCGCATCAGAGGAAGAGTCCGCGCAGTCCAACTTGGAACGTTTGCGCACTCATCTAAAGTCGGATGGACTAGCGCGAGCTCTGCTTGATGCTTGGGCGATAGGCGATCAACAATCCGCCAAGGCCCGGTTGCGGCATATCGTCGACGAGCGCTTTAAAATTAAGAAATCTGGCAATGACGCAGCGGATTAGAAGAATAGAAATTCAGGGCTTTCGGGGTTTCGGCACCAGTCCTCAGTCGATCACGTTGCCCGATACCGTGGCGGCGATATGGGGCGGCAACAGCCAAGGCAAAACGAGCCTTGCCGAGGCCATAGAGTTCCTTCTGACAGGCCAGATCGCGCGGCGCGACCTCCTTGCCAGCGCAAAGGACGAATTTTCACAATCGCTGCGCAACGCTCACATATCCCCGAGTGTACCTGTCTACGTCGGAGCGGAGCTCACGTGTGCCGATGGCAAAATTCGGAAGCTCCGGCGCACGTTGACGAGTGACTATGATGGCAACGCGGCATCTACCAGCAGGCTTGAGCTTGATGCTAAGCCCTGCCCGGAAGCCGACATCGAGGATCAGATAGGCATCCGGCTTCAGCATCCGCCGTTGCGGGCGCCCGTACTTGCGCAACATACGCTTGGCTACGTCTTTACCGCATCGCCGACGGACCGCGCTGCTTATTTTCGGGCCGTTCTCGATACGCAAGATCTGGAGGACTTCCGTTCGGCAGTCGCCAGCCTTTCCTCCGAACTTGACCCGCCGGATATCAGCCTGATCGCCGAGCTCGATACTCTCGGCAATATTGGGGGCCTTGCGAACGACGTAAGGGCGATGCGGGGCGCGGCGACACAGGCCGAATTTGAGCAAGCGCTTGCCACGGCAGTCGAAACACTGCTTACCTCAATAGGGGTTACTGCGGCCTCTTCTCGGGTCGAACGCGTCGACCAGCTTGCGCAAGCTTTGGAGAGCCGTCGCAAGCTCGCATTCCCACTTGACCTGTTCACACGCAAGCCGTTCCCAACGATCGATCGTCTTGATGGGCAGCTCACGGAGCAGATCGAAACTTTTCAAAAGGAGCGCGATGCGATCGCGGAGGAAACGCGCCGCCTCGTGGCTCTCTTTGAAAACGCGTTGGCAGTCCCGGCCATTCACGATTGCAAGGCTCCAATAGATTGTCCGCTGTGCGGATCAGCCGCAAGCCTAACGCCAGAACGAGTCACTCACATCCGGAAGCAGGTCGAAGCCAACCAAAGCTATCAGGACGCAGAACGGACGTTGTCCACGGGGCTCAGCTCCGTGGACGCGAAGATACAAGCCCTTATTCGAGGGGCGGAACAGGCTATACCGAAATTCAGGCAGATAACTAGCGCCGAGCGCCGGCAGCAAGGCTTTCGCGTCGAGCGCATCTCAGCGCTAGCAGCCAATCCGATAGGGACGAAAGCGTGGCTGCTCGCCTCGGGGAAGCTCTGGCGGGACACCCAGAAGTTTCAGCGCGCCTGCGAAGTCGTTCGCGAGTGCATCAAAGCGGCGCTCGCCGATCTTGGCAGTTGGAAGAACGCTCATTCGCTTGTGGACGGGCTCAGTCGTCTTGAACAGATGCACACGGATCTTGATGCCGCTCACTCAGAGTATGCAGCCGCTGCTCAACCGCTTGCGCAAGCAATAAAACCGGCGGTTGATCAAAGTGCTCAAACGAGGGGCTGGGAGGAACTACTGCTCTTTGCGACCGATCCGGCACCGTTGTTCGAAGCCCTACAGCTCTTTCGATTGCATGCGGAAAAAGTTGCGGCCATTGGGCAGGCGGTAAAAGAAATCGATGTCGCGAACGGAAAAGTCGCGGATGAGAAATTCGGCGATCTGAGTGATGACGTTATGGATTGGTGGGAGAGACTCCGCCCTGGCGAACCGACGTTCTTCAGCTCGGTGCGCAGGCGAAGCGCTAAAGCCCGCCGCACCATCGATCTCAAGGTCGCGTTGTCCGCGAATGATGATCGTAGCAACCCGCAGTTCCGGGACGCGGTAGCGGTGTTCAGTCAGTCGCAACTGCACTGCTTAGGTCTTTCGTTGTTTCTGGCCCGTGCGATCGATAGCGGGGCGGGATTCGTGCTGCTGGACGATCCGGTTCTCACGAGCGACGACGACTTCCGACCAAATTTCGCTTCGAGTGTGATTGAGGCACTGTTGGATGCCGGCATTCAGGTCATCGTACTTACGCAGGATTACTCGACGTGGAAGGATATCGGTCACCGGTGGCATCATCGCGGCGCGGCCCAGTTCCAATTGGTGCGCGATAATGCGGTCGCCGGAACAGAAGTGCGCAGCCAGGATGATGATTTGGCAACTATGCTGGTACAGGCGCAACCATTCATCCTTTCTCAGGACGCCAACCAGCGGCAGGAGGGCGCAGCCAGACTGCGCCGAGCAATCGAGCGCTTCTGCAAAGAGCTTCTCGTCAAGTCGCGGCACGTCAATGGCGACAATACTGCAATGATCTCTGAATATGACGGAAAGAACTACGGAGATTTTAGTGCTCAAGCGCTTGCGCTGCTCACGCAGGACCCTGCTCACAAAGGCAAGCTGACAGCGGCGTACAATTATGTGACACCGGGCCCGCATGACGATACGCCTCCCTCAAGCACCCAACTCAAAGTTGCCGCAGGAGATTTGAAAAGGCTCAAAAAGGATTATCTGGGATAGGAACGTTTTTGAGGAACGGAACTGGGCTTCTTGTCTTCCGTACACGCCAAGTTCACGCACAAGCTGGGCGGGTACGCGGCTCATACGCTTCGGATGACCGGAGTGCGACTAGTCGTGGTCACTCCTTCTAATTCGACCGCGCGCGTATCCCTTTGAGGTTGTCGCATAGACGTCCTTGAGTTCCGCCTCCAAGAGGCCCTTGGCGACGATCAGGGCCCGGACGGCCGCACGGACATCGCCGTCGCATGCTGCGATCACCTGGTCGGTCGCCACGTCCAGGGGATCGGACGCCGGGGATCGGCGGATCATGTGCACTTCCGTGTTGACGAGGCGAGAGCCTGTTCATCTTATTTTGTTCTCGTGTCAATCGAAACGCTGGGGGAGGCCTACCGGCTCAGCTGGCGCGTCCGCATGCGCTGTGTGCGGGGGTACTATAGAAAGCTCGGTCAGGGTCCGGCCGTGCGACTACCAGGCGGTCTTGGACATGCAAACGCTCGTGTGGGCCAAGGGCCGGAATTTTCCGCTCGGGAGGCTTGGGAGCCGTCTCATGTGCCCGCAATGCGGCAACAGGGATGTGAACGTGATCTTTGAGCCGCCACCGATGGTACGAACCATCGTGAGCGGTCGATAGTGGTGCCTGGATGACTTTCCCTATGCGAGAGATGAGAGCGGCGCCCGACTCATAGAACGATTAAAACCGATCGCTGCAACAGCCTGAAGCGTTCTCGGTAGCGGAGTTCGGAAAGCACTCTAGTAGTGTCGGTTTGTTTGCGAGACGAGTCGTTCACTTGCGCTCCATCTGGGAAGTGGTACCCTTTGAGCTACAAGTGGCTTCGGCCTCGCCCCGTAAGGGGCAAACAGTGAAGGAGTGAAAGCCGTCAAAGCAAGTCTTTGGCGGCTTTTCGCATAGTCTCGAACATTTCCTTATCAAGAAACCCTATTTTTCGAATCAATCGTTTCGTATCAATAATGCGCATCTGCGAGAGAAGAGCGTGCGCCTCTTTTTCTTCAACGATCCCGATTGAGGGGCGCAGCGGATGCTCTTGCGCAGATGTGGTAAGCGGGATCACCAGACATGTCTCTTTGCTGAAACCTCTCAGAATGAGGACGGGGCGATCGTACTTCTTTCCCGATCCATCCTGTTCAAAACCGACGTTCACGAAGTGAGCACCACCACAATTCACGCTCGCTATAGAAGGGCGCATCAGCTCGCAGATGAATTTCCTTCTTTTTTATATTCCAGTCGTCAAATTGTTTTTCCATGCGAGAGGATTATAGCATCGCTCGATGGTTACGCGATTTCTGCCAGTGCGGTACACTCTCCCGCCTATGACGTCTAAACAGCTCACGTACGATCTCGGCATGGTACACATCCGCCATCAAGTCTCACCCGAACGTCTCGAAGAGCTTCGTCGCATCTACAAGGAAATATCGGGAGATGAAATCACTACGGAAGAGGCGAGGGAAATGGCGCATCGTCTCCTCACTGTCTATAGGTTGATTTCGCGGCCCCTGCCCGGCGAGATCGAGAAGACTGCTTCGGGACCATCTCCGGCTCAAAGCGCTCTCGAAGAAGTTTGATATTGTGTAGGATGCGCTGACCATCTTCGGTCTGCAGCTCGCGTGAAATTTCTCGTGCCCACTCGGCACGTTTTCCATGCAAAGTTCTAACGTCCTCGTTGGCTCCCAGCAGAGTTGCCGAGCTGGCGCGCTGTCGGTCTCAGCGGAGGGTGTTTGTGCGTCTTTAGCAATTTCGACCGCCTAGCATCCTATCTGCTTGACAGTGCATGATATCCGGATGCGGAAGTCGACGGCACTTAACGTTTGTTATCGATCAACAGATGAACAGTCGGTTGAGCGGCAACGTCGGCTCGACAGCGCTTTTAGCATTCTCTTCGACGAAGTATTGAAAGCGGCCCGCCGCCCCGCATCGGATTCGACTCGTTCCGGAGGCGGCAGTAAACTGTAGTCTATGACTCGTCCTGAGCTAGCGGACGCAAAGCTGATTGCGATATACGCGAGAGTCTCGACTGCTCGACAAGAAGAGGAAGGAACCGTCGAGACCCAACTAATAGCGCTTCGCGATTTCGCTCATCAGCACGGTTATAGCATCGTCAAAGAGTATATTGACGACGGTTGGAGTGGAGACATTCTTGCCAGACCGTCACTGGATCAGCTGCGCCAGGAAGCGCGAGGAAAAACATGGCAGGCCGTTTTGGTCTATGACCCGGATCGGCTAGCTCGACGATATTCTTACCAAGAACTGGTGATGGACGAGCTGCGCGAGGCCGAAATTGAGATCATATTTGTTACTGTGTCTGCCCCGAAGAATAGCGAAGAGAAAATTTTGCATGGTGTGCGAGGTCTGTTTGCGGAGTATGAGCGGGCGAAAATCGCTGAACGCTTTCGGCTCGGTAAACTTCGCAAAGTAAAAGAGGGCCACATCCTCGTAAGTGAGGCACTCTATGGCTATAACTATATTCCCAAGCTCGACGGCAAGCACGGATATTACGAAGTTAATCCGGAGGAAGCGCGGATTGTGAAGTTGATTTTCAGCTGGGTCGCCGACGACGGCTGCACCTTGCGGAAAGTCGTGCGCAGACTGCAGGGACTCGGCATAAAACCCCGCAGAAGCAAGCGGGGGGTATGGAACACGAGTACGCTCAGCACATTGCTGAGGCACAAGGGGTACATCGGCGAAGCCCACTGGGGCGCATCATACGCCGTAGCGCCTCAGCATCCAATCAAGCAAGACGCGTATCGAAAAGTAAAAAAGACGAGTCGCCGAATGAGACCAGGAGACGAGTGGTTCATTATTCCGGTACCAGCGATCATAGATAAGGAGCTCTTCGAACGCGCTCGCGCACAACTCGACGCTAACTTCGCGCTGTCTCAACGGAACAAAAAGAACGAATATCTCCTTGCTGGCAAGATTCGATGCGTGTGCGGGAGGACTAGAACCGGCGAAGGACCGATGCAGGGCAAGCACCTGTATTATCGTTGCAGCGATAGAGTGCTCAGCTTTCCTCTGTCCGCAACGTGCAAAGAACGGGGAATAAATGCACGCGTCGCCGACAGGCTTGTTTGGGAGAAGATCGCCAATTTGATGGGCTCGGAAGAACTGCTCTCTGAACAGGTCAGTCGCTGGTTGGGGACGCGCCGGGCGAAATTGCAGTCATCTGGTGGCGACGTTGCCGCGGCGGAAAAGGAAGTTACTGCATTGAAGGCACAGGGGCATCGTTACAACAAGGCGTATGGCGCTGGCCTGTTCACGGTCGAACAGTTGAGGGAGTACACGATCCCGCTGCGGGAGAAACTCGCGTTGTTAAAAAACGAAATTGCGAGCGCGCAACAAGAATCGAGCGCTATTGATGTCACCGAAATGCCGAGTGCCTCCGAGATCAGAGAATTCTCTGATGCGGCTCAGACAATGCTCCACAACTTGAGTTTTCAAGCGAGACGGGCGATACTACTGAGCACGGTAGAGCAAGTCGTGGGAACACCCCAGCAATTACAGGTCCACGGCTATATTCCGGTAAAAGATCATGTCGAGTTTAAAACTAGCCATAGGGATGGTGTGAGCGTAACTCGACATCCGAAAATGTGCCACGTTCCCTTTCAGTTTTGCATCGCGCTTCCGGCTCCTCGCTATGAACGAAATATCGTGAGCCGTGATCAGAAAGGGAGGATACTTCGATCCGTAGCACCCACAGAGCATCGTTCGTGCCCCGAAGGAACGGAACCCAGTCTTTGAGTTGCTCATCAGGTCTGTACGCTCAGTTCTATGCCGGGACCAGCGCAGGGCGAACAGAAAAGGAAGATCATCCCAACGGTTTCAGAGGTGCTCGAGGACGGGACGATTGTTGAACTCGTATACCGGCCGGAAACTCGGAACACGTCTCTTGCCATATTCAATGCCGGACGCTGGACGCTGCAAAGCCACGTAGACGTGTCGGAGCGGCACCGGCTCGTCCCATTCTCTCCGAACAACAATCTTATCAAGAACGAGGTTGTGCTTCTGCCATCAGAGCCTCGCATCTACGGCAGTGAGCAACAGCTCGTTTCGGAAATTGCGGAGTTCATACATCGGTACGCGGACCTCAGTCCGTCCTTCGAGAAGGTCGCTTGTTATTACGTCTTGCTGACGTGGCTCTACGATGCATTCAATGACCTGCCGTACCTGCGGCTTCGCGGCGACTTCGGCACGGGCAAGACGCGCATGCTCCTCACTATTGGTTCGCTTTGCTACAAACCGTTCTTCGCGAGCGGCGCTTCGACCGTCTCGCCAATATTCCATACGCTCGATGCTTTCCGCGGAACGCTAATCTTCGATGAGGCCGATTTTCGCTTTAGCGACGAGCGATCAGAAATTGTCAAAATTCTCAACAATGGCAATGTGCGTGGCATGCCGGTGCTGCGCACCATGATGAACCAACAACGGGAGTTCAACCCGCAGGCATTCCATGTGTTTGGTCCCAAGATCGTGGCCACGCGCGGCCTCTATGAAGATCGAGGATTAGAGAGCCGGTTTATCACAGAGGAAACGGGCGCACGGCCGCTTCGGGATGATGTTCCGATCAACCTTCCGGAAACGTTCAAGGAAGAAGCGCGCGAGCTACGCAACAAGCTGCTACTGTATCGCTTTCATAGAAGGCATGATGTCAAGCTCGACCCGACTTTGGCTGATCCAAAGCTCGAACCACGCCTCAACCAGATCATGTTGCCCCTACTCAGCGTCATAGGGGACCCGGGACTGCGTGCCGAACTTCGGCACGCGGCTCATAAGGCTCAGGCCTCGATCGTTGCGGAACGTGGCCTCCTCATGGAAGCTCAGGTGCTCGAAATTCTCGCGGAGTTAATGATTACGACAGACCGCCCGATCGTTCCCGTCGCCGATGTCACCATGGGGCTCATTGAGCGGTACGGCGCCGAGTACGAGCGACCGATCACGAATCGGTGGATTGGCAGCATTTTGAGAAAGAAGCTCAACCTGCAAACCTACAAGAGTCACGGCGTGTATGTAGTTCCCATGAATGAGAGGCAGAAAGTAGAGCTGCTGTGCGGCCGATACGGTGTGAATATCATCACCGATGTCCCGGCGGCAAAGGGGGACGTGGGGATTACGGGGACGTAGTAGCGCACCTTCCACAACGAAACAGGGCGACGAAATGTTCTAGTACGAGTACTTACAGCTCCAAGGCGCGGCGGCGCCCTTCACGCCCCCATGTCCCCACGTCCACCTCCTCGTCATGTGACGTTGTGCATGATTCCTACAGCCACGAGAGGAAATGGCGCGCCGCGTGTTTTGTGTCTCATTCGTTCCACGCGGGCACTTTTCGCGTCTCGAAAGGGATCGTACCGTATGCGATTATAGTGAGCGTGCCTGTCATTCTTACTGGCTGGCCGTATCACTATATGCACCACCCTCGCAGATCATACCTTCGTCCGCTTTGCCGCCGCTTGGGATTCACCCAGGAGGGGCTGGCCGTTTTGATCGGTGTAAGGAGAACCACCGTCGCGCGAATTGAAGGGTCTAAGCGAAGGCCGAGTGTTGATGCGGTATCCATACGCGCGCTCGTCTTCAAGATGTCGTCCTTGAGCGAGAACGCGTGCATGGGGATCTTTGACGCGGCGGCTTTGGGGCTGAGATTTTTTTACTCAATTAATAGGAGAGACCGGCAGGTGACATAGCCGCCCGCGCTTGTGAGTCAAAATGCCGCATTCATGATCGATTCTCAGCGGCGACTGGCCGTGATTCAATCCTCACCACATCCAGGAGTAATACTGTGATGGGTGAAATAGCGGATCGACAACGGGGACAGCTCTGCACCCGGCTCCTGTCCGGGACAACGATCGCGTTCCTCGGCACCGGTAGGAGCTTGAGCAACGTCGAATTTCTTGCCTCAACTGGAATCGGTCATTTTATCCTCGTCGACGGCGGCATCGTCGAGCGCGAAAATATTGGTCAGTCCGGCTTCGCGTGCGATGACATCGGACAACTAAAGGGGGATGTTGCTGCCAATCGTGTCAGGCGCATTAATCCAGATGCGCGCGTCGAGACGTTCGCCTGCCGCGACAATGAGCTTGAAGATCTCGACGCCGTCCTTGGAAGTGCCGATCTCGTCATCGACGGAACAGATAGTCTGTCTGCGGCAATTCGACTGAGCCGAGCCGCCGTTCAGCTCGGCATCGATGCGTTGCATATCAGGACGGAAGGCGACAATCGGCAATACGTTATCGCGGGCACTTTGCGCAATGCTGCCGGGCTCGGCTGCGTGCGGTGCTTTCTCAAGAGCGCGTGCGATCTTCATGAGGCCGGACATCAATCGTCGCCGTTTTACAATAGTCACCGCATCGTTCCGGAGACCTTGAATGTCAAGGCGGCTTGGGTCGCGCTCGGACTTCTCCACTGCCGGGCCGGATCGACCTTATCCATCGCATCCATTGGGGAGCATTTCATCAAGCTGCCATGCTGGATCGGATTGAATGGAATTCATGCCGCAAGTGGAGAGATTTTTCCGATCCGAGCCTACCGCGAGCCGCTTCCCGTCGGCTGGCGGTGCCCGGTGTGTGGCACGAGCGCGTGCGCGAAGCCTCCGGTGCAGCGCCCGGAAGACCCTAACCAGGAGCGCGATAGGCAGTGAGGAGAAGAGTATGGGAACGACAGCTCAACGTCTTTCCGTCTGGGAACCATCACCGATTGGTCCTGACACTTTCCATTGATTGGGGAGCCGAACTCGACCAGAGCGATGCGATGGGCAGGCGACTGCCCATCGCAGTGAGACCGGGGACGGAGGGATCGATGCCTGTGCAGTTAAAGAATGTATACTGCGGCGGCAACCCGAACCTGGCTTCAATCCGTCAACAGGTTCCCGACCAGAGCAACGGGCGACTGAGCCACCAAAGCGTACTTGGCGATTTCTTCGTGTTCCGGTTCGAGCGCACCGCGGAAAGCTACAACATTTTCATCGAGCAACAGCGAGACTATGGTGGCCGTGCCAGCGATGCGAGTGCCACCCATCGGTTGGGCCTCTGCATGGGACGACCCCGCATCTGCATCTGGCCCGGCAAAGAGCCTCGTGATCTACCGGCAGCCATTTTTCTCGCGATGTTGTGGGCTGAACGCACGTCTCGTTATATCCGCGATGGCAAACCATGGAGCTAAAAGGAGATCATGAGGGAGCTCTCAGTGGTGGAGATCATCCGATAATTAGAATGGATCATGGCGTCCGGCAGATTCTTTTGAATTCGATTTGCCGACATCCGCCCGAGCACTACGCAATTCTCGCGGGGAGCCTCAGTGATCCGCACCGTGTGACCGATTGCAGACCGATGCCGCCAATGGTTGGGCCCGACGGCCGCTTAAACAGAGGCCCGGGCCACGTTCAGCTCAACGCGCCATTTATTGAATACTACCTCAACATGGAATTGCTTCCCGCAAACAAATACGTTCTCGGCGTGATCCACACGCACCCATCAAACCTGAAGAACCTAACCGGCGGCGTAGCCGGTAGCGGTCAGGGAGACATGCCTTCTATTCGCGCAGCGTTGCAGCGGGCTGCGGAGGCCCAGAAGAACTGGAAAGACTTTTTAGCGCCGATCATCACGATGGACGCGGACGTCGGAGCGCCAACATTTACGGGCTGGATTGTCCGGCTGGGCCAGCCAGCCCCTATTCCTGCTGAGATTGTCTTCGAGGAGGCGAGCCCCGATTTGGCGGCAAAGCACATCCCGATTGAGGAGTGGATGGCTCCATATTTTGCGATCGTCAAACGAGTGCGCACAGATCGGTGGTCCTCCGCGGGCCATAAGCGCTGGATGATCAAGAAGATCTATCAATGCATGCGCGCTGACCTCGACGCCAAGGTCAAGAAACATCGGGTGCATCGATGCCCTACGTAGTTGCGATCTCAATTGGCCTGCTGGGGTTGGTAACCATTCGAGACGCTTGCTATTTCGTTGACGCCTACGGGGTAGCGAACTTAAACCTCGAATGGCTCTTACTGCTGGCATTCGGATTTTTCCTAGTTTGGCTTGGGTGGTTCATATTTAAAGAAACGCTCACAAAGACGTACACAATCCGCAAACGGTAGCGCTATGCATGTACGTTAGCAGTCTGCTTGTCCGCGTCAGATGATTTGAGACTGATCAGATTCGAGAAGGGAGGCTCTGGCTCATCAGGGGTTAGAGTTTAAGCAGCCTGCAGTTGATGCTGCAAGCGGCGGCTTGCAATGGTGTCGCGCTGGATCCGTTTTCGCTCAGCGAGGATCGCCTCGGCTCTGCCGAAGTAGACATCGGCTGGTGTGAGGTTGTCGATGCTCTCATGATAGCGAACTTGATTGTAGTGTTCGACGAAGGCCGATATCTGCCGTTCGAGATCGCCAGGCAGGTAGTAGTTGTCAAGCAGAATGGTTCTTCAGCGTCTGATGCCAGCGCTCGATCTTTCCCTGGGTCTGGAGCACCGCGCACATGCTGCATGCCCTTCTGGTCGAGCCACTTGGCCAGATCGTCCGCCACGTAACTCGAACCATTGTCGCTGAGAAGCCTTGGCCGGTGCGCGACGGCGATGTGGTCAAGGCCGGATGCAAGCGAGTGCCTGGTCGAGGGTGGCCGTGACGTCGGAAGCGCACATGGTGGAACCAAGCCTCCAGGCCATGACGAAGCGCGAGAAGTCGTCAAGCACCGTCGAGAGATAGTACCACCACCGTCCGGTGATCTCGAGCTAGGTGAAGTCGGTCTTCCAGAGCTGGTTGACGCCGTCGTCTTGTCCTTGAACTCGTTCGCCGCCTTGATCACCACATAGGCCGGGCTGGCGATGAGGTCATGGCCTTCAGCAGCCGATAGACCGACGCTTCGGACACAAAGTACTTTCGTTCGTCGGTGAACCGCACGGCCAGTTCGCGTGGCGACAGCTCAGGTAACTCCAGCGCCAGGTCGATGATCTAGCCCCGCACATCGTCGGGGATGCGACCGGTCTGGTCGAGACCGGTGATCGGCCAGCGCTTCAACGCCCCCCTCGCGGTAGCGATCATACCAGCGATAGAACGTGACGCGTGGGATACCGAGCTTGTCCAGCGTGCGCTTGACCGGAAGATGCGATTGCTCGACCAGCTGGATGATCTCGGCCTTCTGGGAGGCGGGATACCTCATGCCTCGTCCTCCCCATCCCCGTTCATGCGTTTTTTGAGCAGATGGTTCTCCGGGGTCAGATCGGCTACGACCTCCTTCAGGGCGGCGGTCTCCCCGCGGAGATCCTTCACCTCGCCGGAGGTCGCAGCTCGCGCCGCGTCGCCCGCCAAGCGGCGCTCGCCGGCCGCGAGGAACTCCTTGGACCAGCCGTAATACATCGAGGCGGCAATGCCCTCGCGGGCACAGCTCGGAGATATTTTCCTCGCCGCGCAACCCTTCCAGCACAATGCGGATATTCTCTTCCGCCGAATAATGCCGGCGTGGCTGTCGCCTAATGTCGTTTAGAACTTGTTCTGCCGGTGCTTTGCCCGGTCCGGATTTCTGCTTCATCTTCGCTCCTGGTGGCTACGATGAACCAGAAATCCTCCCTCCGCAAAATCCTTCAATCTGTCTCGCAGGACTGACCGCGAACAGCCTTGCGTTCGGCGGGTAACTCGCCTAATCGACGCTGCCGGCCACTGTAGAAACTGAATTCCTGCAGCTCGCCCGAAGATTGTAGTTGAATTGCTGCACACGTCGGTGCAATATGAGTTCGGGATAATAAGACGTGGAGGGGGCGATATGTCGCCGCGCTATAACGTTGACCCAAACCTTCTATATGATGGACCCGACTTCGACGAATTCTGCATCGCGGAAAAGGGGTACCTGAAGGCTTCCAGAGATAGAAGCCCATGCATCAAATGTGCTCTATCGAAGCTCTGTCAGGCTGGGTTCGAAAAGCAGGTTAGCTTTACAATCGAAGGCAAGGATCCAAGCCTGACAAAAGACTGCGAGCTCACCTCAGCCGATCTGACCGCAGAGCGCTTGCTCGCCGGATTAAACGACGAACAAACTGCATTCGTTAAGACTCACATCCCCAACTTAGCAAAGGAGTGCGGGAATGTCTGATACAGCCTCTCTTCAGCTTGAAGCGAAGAAGCAACTAGCTGCGAAAGCAGATACCGTCGCCAAACATCAGCTGGAAGCAAAGCGTCAGTTAACTGAAAAGGCATCGCTCGCCAGTAGAGCTCAACTAGAGGCCAAAAAGCAACTATCTGAAAAAGCTGATCTTCTAGCAAGGATGCAATTGGCGACCAAGAGAGGCACTTAAATCCGATATCGAATCGGCCGTTATGCCCAGAGATGGATCCTCCCGGTTCAGCCGGGTGATACCGAACTTCATCGACACGACAAGGCGAAGTATCGTGCGTCGTCCGTGTCTTTGTCGGTGTGCCCTTGGTTCTGGCAACGTTTGCGGCGCTCTTCGGCTTTGGTCGATATAAAATCCGAGTAGATCTGCGGATAATCGGGAAAGGCGCTTGATGTCAGCGCCATAAAACGCTTTCACTTCGATCTCTTCGATGAGAGGTTGGGAAACGATGGCGTACTGCGGTGTCGCGGCCTGGGATGGAGGTTATTCTCAGGGAATTGCGGCGCGAGAAGTTCGGCGCGAAGTCCGAGAAGCTGCGGCCAGATCCGATCGATCTCTACCATGAAACAGCGGCGCGAACCGTATTGGAATCCGAGTCCGAAGATAAGATCTGGGATAAGGCCGATGTCGTGGCCGCTCCCGCTATGTGAGACGCAGGTCCGCATCGCGAGTGGATTGCGAACGCCACGTATTTGCTCAGGAAATGCAGCGATGAGTTCGTCAGAACGGATGAGGCGGATATCGCAGCGATCCCGCACGGCACGCTCAAGCGGGACCTGGAAGTCCACGATTTCCAGTTGATGTTCCATGAACGGGCGGCCTGCTTCGCGATTCTTTCCGCTCCACTCGATCTTCGAGGGCTGTGTGCGGTTCACGGTCGTTGAGTAAGTTGGCTCCGAGATCGGCGAGCGCATACACCATTGGAGCCGAGCCCGCGGTCGGATAGTAGTCGAGCCGCGCGCGTGGGCGATCGATGTATCCGGCGTGAAAGGGTCGACAGAGTCGATCATTGGTGCGGTCGAGTGAGCGGTCGACAAGCGCGGAGATGTGCGTTGAGCGCAGGAAGCGATGCCGCGCGAGCAAGCGTAGGATGACCACGTCATCATCGGTTACGCGAAAAACCGGCGGCTCCGATGAGCGGCGGAATCGCGGCCGGCGCGTGCGCTTCGTATTTGTAACATCGTGCATGTCGGGGACCGTACCAGAATCGCCCGCGCGTCGCGCCGTCGACCCCCGCGAACGCAACAAAAAGTGAAAAATCATCGTACAGTCTCACTCAACCATGTAGCGACACATAGCGAAACATCACTTGAGTTTTCTGTCACTGTCCATAAGGACGCGCATGGTCGCACGCCTTATACACTCACTTCAAGAGAGGAGGTGATGCAGGTGGACATCGATACCAAGATCGCGCGCGTTAAAGAGCTGATTGCAAAGCGCGAGGAACTGGATACTGAACTCCAGGAGCTGCTCGGTGGATCTGTGAAAGAGCGACGGGCACCGAAGTGCTCGGTCTGCGGCGAACCCGGGCACCGGGCGAGCACGTGCCCAGCAAAACAGACCGGAGCCGTCCAATGAACTTCAAAGCCCGCTTCGGCGGGCTTTTGCCCATCCCGGCAGCCGTGGCCCAAGGTTACTTTTGCAAAATGATTGCCAGAATCGTGAAGGTCACCGCAATTATTGCAACACACACATTGATAGTGTCCTGCCCTATTTGGAAATCCCACTTTGCCGTAGTTCTGATAATACGCTGAAGTCCCCATATTCCCATGATAACGCCGGAACATATCATCCACGCTGCGAGAAGCAGATCGGGATCGACGACATCTTTAGCCCGCCTTCGAAGCGACGCCATTACGACCACTACAAGAATGAGCGCGACACCGAGAATTAACGAGAACCACCCGGACCCGGCGGGCTTAGACGTTTTAGGCAGAGGCACAAGCTTTCTCCTTCACTGCTAACTAGGATGGGGATGTCCGATCGGTGTTGAACTACACGACGTTGCCGGAATGAATGTTACGCGGCCCTCGAGACGTGGGCTACGGGCTTGATCGTCATGCGATCGTGGTGAGCGTGAAGAGCCGCACGCAGAACCGACAATTGCTTATGCGCCTTCAATCGTCGGAAGCCGTTGTTGGCCTCGATCATGCCGGCCGCGACCCATCGCAAGGCCATACCGGCATCCCGGCAGCGTTTGACGTTGCGCGTGACGCGGCGAATGGTGCCCATCATGTTCTCGGCGATGTTGGTACAGGCGAGCGATCGACGAAGCTCCTTCGGCAGCTTCAACCGGACGACAGTCAGGATTTCGTCGAGGCCTTCGAGGATGCTGGCCGCTACGCCGGCCATTGCTGGTCGAGTCGACGCGCGAGATTGTGGATCAATTTTTCAGCCTTGTCGGCGTCATCGAGCTGCCAGGCCTGGCGCAGCACCCGACGGGTGGCCGCATGATGCTCTTTCGGCAGGCGTTCCATGATGTTGCGCGCCTTGTGGATCTGGCAGCGCTGGATCGCAGCGGCCGAACCGAAGGTGCGGCGGATCGCCCTTCTGATGGTCCGTCCTGAGCAGGATTGGACTGTTCCCTTTCAGCTCATCGGTTCGTTTCCACAGTAAATACGAAGGAATAATCGGACGCGTAGTCCGGATTATCAGTTGCACCCATCCACCCTTTTGGCGACGCGACCAAGACGCGGCGCACCCGGCGGCCGGCAATTTTAGCGGTTATTTGCTGCGATGGATTGCCTATCCTGGCGGATTGATGACAATCCATGCATGACTTCTGGGTCTGCAAGTAGGTCTCAAGTGTGGTGTTGGCGACGATGTGACTGGCGCTCGACGGCGTGATGTCGCCGGTCGAGAGCGGTACAGTGCTCTGCGGCGGTACTGGCTGCGGGCTGTTCGGCCATTGCACGTCGATCAGGCGGTAATAGTTGAACACCGAATCCGCCGGCAGGATTCTCCAAGCATAATCAGTGACGGAATTCGCCTGCGAGTCCACAGGCGTGATGCGGGTGATCTGCATCGGCGCCGAATAGGGAAAGCAGTCTGGCGTCGGCGGCTTGCCAATCGGACACGCGTCGCCCGGCGGGTTGTTGGGCTTGCAGCGATAATAGATGTCGGCCTGCGGATTGCAGTTCGGATTGAAGAACGTATAGCCCGGCGATGGCTTCTGGTTGGGATTGCGCGGCAAGGTTGGCGCGACCGGATTGCCGTTGTTGTCATCGGGATCATTGTCAATCTGCTCGAAGGTCGCCCAGACGAACTGGTTGGCGCCCGGCACCTTGTGGATGATGTGCAGGCCGACGAGGCCCATGGTCGCTTGAACAGGCTTGCCGCCAGGCAGGGTGTATTCGGCGAGCGCGGTCTTGTAACGGTAGTTGAGCGAACCGTCCGACGGCAGCGCCACCCAGGCGGCCTTGATCTCGATGGCGCCTACGCCCTGGCCATAGGTGGTGACATTGCCCTTGCAGTCGACGTCTGTGTTGCCCTGGGCATTGCCGGCTGGCAGATTGAAGCCACCGCGTCCGTTCTGGCCCTGCTGCGAGGCGCAGGCATGCTGGCCGGCGAATGTGGTAAGATCCGAATCGTCGAACACATTGGTGGTGATGTAGGCGTATTCATCCTTGTTCAACAGGATCTCATACAATGCCGGAACGCCGCGCTGGTCGGTGATCCACTTGCCATTGCCAGCCTGGCCGATGTTATCGAGCACAGCGTCTCCGAGCTTCGACACATTGAACAGCATTTTCGTTGGTGGACGCCTGTCCTGCCAAGCCGATTTGGCGCGCGCGGCCGATTGCGTGAACGCCTGGCTCGCCGAGAGGAAGCTCTCCCAGACTGTCGCCGAGGTATCGCCCGGCATGCCGAAACTCGACCACTGGGTATTCGAATCCGGCGCCCCCGGATCGTTCCGGTCGGCCTTCCAGTTGAGGTAAATGAACTCCTGCCAGGCGAAGCAGTCTGCTGCGATCTGGTTCTTCGAGGCGGCGCTGAAATAAGTTGGCAGTGTCGCCTTCGGCTGCACCTGGGTCACGCCGATGGCACCGCAGGGATTGGGGTCGGTCGGCTGCGCTAGCGCCGGACCGCCGCGCGCGAATGCGAACAGAGCGGCGGCGAGGACGAGTGTCCGCAAGCAGTACGCCATGGCTCTAGTCCGTGATGTAGACCGCGGCCGGAAGAGCCAGGACGGTATTGCTGGTGGTCTGGGTGATCTGGATGCCGCGCAGGCCGGTGGTGGCGCCGCTCGGCACCGTTACGGTGACAGCAAGTGCCGTGTAATTGCCTGGATAGGAATTGCCCGGCACCGCGTAGAAGGTCGGCGTCGCGCTGTGGAGGGTAACCGCAATGCTCAGATCCGGCCCCGAGCCGTCGGCAAGCTGGACCTGTACCGAGACCGGCTCACTGGTTGGATTGCCGGTCAGCACGAGGTTCTGCGCCGAACCGTCGGCCGGCAGCCAGGGCGCGATGAAGGTGCTGTTGCTGGTGAGCGGCATCTTGGCGCCGGTCGGACATGGTTCAGTGACCTCGCTCATGGCGTCCCACAAGACCGCCCACACGCATTGCAGTGGCGCGCCGGGCGTCGGCGTCGAGCTGGAGCAATCGGCGAGCGGCGCAGCCCGGTCCGCCGACAGCGGCCGCGCGAACAAGCCGATCTTAAACTGGTTCGCAATTTGACCGCCCCATTGGATTGGCTGACCGTTAATCAGCATGTCGGCAAGCGTTAGATTCGGATTCATGGCGAGCCAGCTCCCTGGAATCTGCACGGCCGCATGCAGCACCATGTTGCCGCGGAACGGTGCCCCGCTGACCGGATCGTTGACCTCGGCAGAACCGCGCAGAATCTGGTAGATGTCGATCGGTTTGGCGTCGCCGGGCACGTCGACGCCGGCCTTGATGTTGGGCCCGAAGGCGAATCTCGACGAATCCGGCACCTGGATATAGAGCCCGACCGGATTGGCGAGGCAGGCGCGCAGTGGCATGCCAGCATATTGCCCGCCCACCACCTGATTGACGGTCTGGCCGATGGTTGGATCGCTGTGGCGATATGCTTGGCCGTAGTTGCCGCAGCAGATCAGCGCCTGGGAATCGCTGTTGCGACTGGCCGGATCGTCCTGAAACTGGGGCGGCACGTATTGCACCGTGGCAGCGCCGGCGAGGCCGAGCTCGGTCTGCAAGGTATTCGGCGTGCTGGTGAGATGCATAACCCCGCCGTACGGATTGGCGCCGCCGCGCGTTGCAATCGGCCCCGAATTCCATTTGTTGAGCGGATTGTAAGCGCGCTTGCCGGTGTCGGGATCAATCACGGGATTGCCACTCGAATCCATCAGGGTAAGGTCGTCGAGGGTGACCTTGATCTGGTTCACGACTGACGCCCCGTGGTTGAGCGTCTGTTCGTAGAGCTCGCGCACCCGCTCCTGCGACACCTTCCACATCGTATTCCAGTATTCAGGGTTCTCGCAGGCAAAATCGACGCGGATGAGATTGCCGTCGCCGTCGCGCACCGTCGACCATTCGCAATATTCGTCGAGCCAGCCACGCGGGCCGTAGGGTCCGAACGTCTTCAGCGCTCCGCTCCAATCGGCCTGCGGACAGAGCGTCGCCGGAATGTTCTCGAAAGTTTTCCGACCGGTATCGTAATAGCCGGTGTCGGCCAGTTCATAAACCTGGGTCTGTAGGAGATTGTATGGGTTCGGTGGACTGACCGGCGGCGTCTCGGAATAGTACTGGTCAAGTCGGCCCGGAAACGCCACCCATTCGACCAACACTGCCTCCGTGCCCGAAGGGATATCAGTGTCGAGTGGATTGTAGAAGTAGTAGGCCGGGTCAGGGGTCGCCTGCTGGATCCAGCCGTTGACGTTGATGGTCCAACGATGGCTCAGGTTGGCATATTCGGGACTATTCGGCGGAAAGTCCTCGATGAAGGCTGGGAGCCCGAACTTGATGATCTCCATAACCTGATCTCCTCCGCGGTTCGCCGCGACGCTCGCATTCGCAGGTGATTGTGTGCGCGTGTCGCGTTCTGCGTCGCCCCGCCCGCCCGCCCGTGTTTTGTAACCTAGCTCCAGGCACTGAATATTCCCCAGCTCTCTCTAAAGAGGGCGCCGACGACAAACCTCTCTGCTTTCTAAGCTGTCATTCGCTGGCCCTGACCAGATTGGGGCCGCCATTATGATGGTTCTAGGGTTCTTCGATTCGAAAATACGTTTGCGTGATGTGCGCCGACGTAAGTTGGTAACTTTGTGTTCTCGCTTCCGAAATATCTGCTAGGCGTCGATCGGAGGGGAGTGTAAGGCGAGAACTGATATTAAAATGAGGATACTTGCCCTTGATACGAGGGTGTATTTCCGCCGCAACTTGCACGTCTGATGATGAAACGTATCTCCCGCCCCACCTTTCGATGAAATGTTTGATTGGGTGGGTACGGTTCAAGAACCCCTTCGTCGTGGTCTGCGCATCGAGCCATTCGTATGCGATCCTGATGCAGTCGTCATGTTCGTGAGGATTGTCTTGTCCGTGACAGCGAAACCGCGTCTTGGCTTCCGCAATTTGCTCGGCGCTGAGCATGCTATGGTGGCCTTGTTGGTTGCTCTACCGCAAACACAGCAACAACCATTTGACGGCTCTTAGGGGCCCGGCGGAATTCTTTCGCACCGCGCTCGATATTTGTAGAATACCGCTGATCCTTAGTCGAAGTTACTACCGAAACTGGTAGGCTTCCCTAGCCCCTGTGTTCGTCCTCTGAGGTGAAGGGCGGCCCGCCCCGCGCGCAAGCTCCCATCATTTCCGCAAGTACAACACTCCAAGAATCAGAAATGCCGCCCATGAGCGGCATTTGTGCGATTGCCTTATTAGCTAAGGTTGAGCTGACCCGGTCGTTCACGGCGTTTCTACTGATAGCGGTACGACAACCCCACCTCGTTTAAGTGGACGGGATGAGCGAGACTCGCGCGTGGATTTGACAACGCGAGGGACGCTCGTTCCATGCATCAAGACAGACATCAAGACAGGCATGATGCCGCCTCCTATCAACGGATCGAGGTGATCACAGGGGAAAGGCGACGGCGCAGTTGGAGCGATGCGGAGAAGGCGCGGATCGTGGCCGAGAGCGCCGATCCGGAGACGAGCATTTCCGAGGTGGCTCGACGCAACGGGGTGAACCGGGGACTGCTCAGTGTGTGGCGGCGCCAGGCGCGGCTCGCGTCGAGCGAAGCGCCGCAGTTCGTGCAAGTCAGGCTCGACGCCGCCGTCGAGGCGCAGCCGAACGCGATCGATAAGGCGCATGTTCTGACGGGGCCGGCCGAGCGGATCGAGGTGATGATCGCGGGCGCGACGGTGCGCGTGCCTGTCCGCGTCGACACTGCGACGCTGGAGCGCGTGCTGGCGGCGGTGAGATCGACGCGATGATCTCTTTCGGTCCAATGGTCCGTGTGTTCGTCGCGACGCAGCCGATTGACTTTCGTAAAGGCGTTCATGGCCTTGTCGCGCTGGTAGCGGAGGGATTGGGCGGCAAGCCCTACAGCGGTGACGTTTATGTCTTCCGATCGAAGCGATCGGATCGTTTGAAGTTACTGGTTTTTGACGGCTCGGGAATGGTTCTAGCGACGAAGTGGCTGGAGAATGGGGGCTTCGCCTGGCCACCTGTTCACGAGGGTACGATGCCGGTAACGGGGGCGCAACTGGCGATGCTGATTGAAGGTCTTGCGGAGTGGTCGCGTGTGGTCCCCAAGGTGACGAAG
This sequence comes from Bradyrhizobium sp. USDA 3240, assembly GCF_054063295.1. Lineage (NCBI taxonomy): Bacteria > Pseudomonadati > Pseudomonadota > Alphaproteobacteria > Hyphomicrobiales > Nitrobacteraceae > Bradyrhizobium > Bradyrhizobium sp. USDA 3240. Next base: position 5,191,124 of record NZ_JBSSGD010000002.1, on the reverse strand, counting down.
CGGCCGACGAAGGTTGCCTGAAGCGTCTTGTTTTGCTGGCGATTGTGAGTGTGTTCGTGTAGCTCTGCGATATGGCGCTTCGCCCCGAAGATCTCCCCTGTGACCCTGCAGCTCTTGCCGAGATGGTGTTGGCTTTCGAAGGCGAGAACGATGATCTGCGCGCAGAGATCGCCACGTTGAAGAGCCTGATCTTCGGCGCACGATCGGAGCGCTCGGCGATCGTCTGCGCCGAACAGATCGCGTTTGATCTGGAACCGACCGCCGGCTCACAGCTCCCGGCCAATGACGACAAACCGGACGCGCCGAGACCGAAGCGGCGCAAAGCGAGGCGCAACATCGGCGCACTGCCGGCGCATCTGCCCCGGATCGAGCGGGTGATCGAGCCGGCGTCCACGCGGTGCCCGTGCTGCACGGGTCAGATGCATCGGATCGGCGAGGAGAGCAGCGAAGCGCTCGATCGGGTTCCCGCGTGGCTGCGTGTGCTCCGCACGATCCGTCCAAAATACGCCTGCCGCTCCTGTGAGGGCGCGATTGTCCAGGCCCCGGCACCGGCGCGGCTCGTCGAGGGCGGCATGGCGACGACGGCGCTGATCGCGCATATCGCCGCGGCCAAATATGCCTGGCAATCGACGCTCTACCGCCAGACGCAGATCCTGGCGGGTCAGGGTGTCGTCGTCGACCGTCAGACGCTGGCGCGCTGGATGGGGAGCGCGGCGTGGCTGGTCAGGGGCCTCTACGATCTGCAACTGAAGACTATGCACGGCTTCGAGCGGCTGTTCTGCGACGAGACGCCGATGCCAGTGCTCGATCCGGGACGCGGCCGCACGAGGATCTGCCAGTTCTGGGCGCACGCGACGGACGATCGGGCGTGGAAGGGGCCGGCGCCGCCGGCGGTCGCCTACGTGTTCGCAGGTGGTCGCGGCAAGAAGGAGATCGTGGCGCAGTTGGCCGGCTTCGAAGGCGTGCTGCAAGTCGACGGCTATGCCGCCTACGCCTCGCTGGCGGGCGATGCGAAGATGTCGGGCCAGATCCAGCTGGCGTATTGTCTCGTTCACGCGCGCCGCAACTTCGTGAGGGTGCACAAGACGACGAACTCACCCTTCGCCGCGGAGGTCATCGAGCGCATTGCGGCCGTCTACGCGATCGAGGAGAGGATCCGCGGTCTCGACGCCGGGGAACGCCGCGCGACGCGACAGGCCGAGACGAAGCCGCTGATGGAAGCGTTGAGGATCCGTCTGATCGCGGTGAAGGACGGGATCTCCCGCCGCTCGACGCTCATCAAGGCGATCGACTACATGCTCGAACGCTGGCAGGGCCTGACGGCGTTCCTGGATGACGGGCGGCTCGAGCCGGACACCAACACGGTCGAGCGATCGATCAGGCCCATTGCGATCGGAAAAAAGAACTCGTTGTTCAGTGGTGACGAAGGCGGGGGCGAGACTTGGGCGATACTCGCTTCGCTTCTTAACACAGCGAAATTGAATGGTCTCGACCCCGAGGCGTATCTCATCGACGTTCTCGATCGCATGGTGAGCGGCGCCACGAAGACCAACCAGCTGCACGAACTTCTGGCCTGGAACTGGAAGGCCGCACGCGAAGCCGAAAAGCGGGCCGTGGCATGACGAAGCCGAAGCAACGGCGAGGAAAACGGGCCAAGACGACGATGGCGGACTATGCCATGTCGTTCGAACGGCTCGGGCAATGGATCAGCGAGCGCGCCAGGTCGCCGACGCTTCGGCATCCGCGGGCGACGTCGCTCTCCATGCTCGACGGCGCGGTGGCCGCGGTCGTTGCCGGGCCGGTCTCGATGGCGTCCGAGGAATGGGTGTGCCCGCTCCTCGGCGTAGATCCCGACGCCTTCAATCACGACACCGAGGAGTTCTCGGCGATCGCCGCCACGCTGATGCGCCACAACGCAATCAGCGAGACGCTGTCGACGGGACCGGAGAGCTTCGAGCCGCTGTTCGTGCGATCACCGGACGGCGAAGTCGACCCGCAGCCCTGGTGCATGGGCTTCTACGCCGTCATGAAGCTTCGGCTTCTCGTCTGGTCGCGGCTTCTCTCCCCGAACGGAACCGAACACCTTATGCTGCGGCCGATCTTGGTCCATTGCATCGACGACGCCGGTCGGCCCTTGCTACCCCCGGCCCGGCACACGCTGGGAACGCTGCCCGTCGCTCAAAACGTCCGGCGCGACATTCCCGTAGCCGTTGAGGCCCTGCGGCAGTTCTGGATGCCTATACGCTTCAAGCGCGGTGCGTAGGCCGTCCGCGCCAAGTCGTGGCCCTCTCGCACCGTTTACTTTCTACTGCCCATCCGGGCTTCGGCTGTTTGGAGTCGCTCAGGATGGTCGGCATACCTTGCAAACGCAACTCAGGTCTTTAGTGCTCATCGAGGCTGACAGCGCGACCACGTTATCGACGTGAACACTTTGCTGCGTCACCTTCGCGACACAGATCGGCTCGTTTTTATTTTGTCTTTAGGAAGCGCACTCTACCGTGTAGGCGATGGCTTTCGATACCAGCAATCGCTTCCGTTCCGGCCCAATGCGCCGAACCGCACCAAGTTGTTGATCAACCGTTGTGAAACCCTTGGCATTCGCGGGTAGGGGCGAATGAATGCCTCCCGGTTGTGGTAGTAGTCCAAATGAGTGTCAGCAACTAACCTCTCGGCGACCCGTGGGAAACTACGGACCCTCGAGTTGCCGCGATACGCCACTGTACGCCGAGATGTCGTGGCGAGAGCGTAGCGATTGCACGTTCGTTCCGCTGAACGAGACGGAGAAAGTGGAGCTTCTGTGCGAACGTTACGGCGTGAATGTCTTTGCCGGTAACGTAATGATGGATACAGAAGGGGACATGGGACTTCGGGGACGTAGATACGCCATAGGGTGGCGGTGATTACGGCATGATCGACAAGTAGCGACTCTCGGCACGCCCGCGCGAGCTCCCCACGTCCCCTTGTCCCGCTCCACCCTCCTTTCATCGAAACGCTGGCACTATTGTCAAAGCCAAAATGGGGTACGGCGTTCTATTTCGGTGACAAGTCGGCACTTTTTCGTGTCTCGAACTGAGGCGTTCTCAGGTGAATAATTGCGTGTGTGCCTGTCATAAGGCCACCACGCTATGAACTACGACCTCACATCATACATACGACCTTTACGCCGCCGTTTTGGATTTACGCAAAAGGAGATTGCTTTTCTTATCGGGGTCAAGTGTCGCACGGCTATCTCGCGCCTTGAGGGCGCGAAGCGCAAACCGAGCCTTGAGGCTGCGTTTATATTCGCGCTGCTGTTCGATACAACTCCCTCGGAACTGTTTCCCGGGCTTATGGCGGAGCTTCATGAGATCACCGTTCGGCGAGCAAATGATCTCTATGAGGAGCTTCAGGGAAACCCGTCTAACACGACGCAATTCAAGTTGGACTTCCTAGAGAGATTACTGGAACGAGCTGAGACGCGCATTCTTCGTGTCGTATGAGGCAAGCCGGTCGACATGGGCTCACTCTCGCAATCTACATAAACACGCGCGGTTTCGCATTCGTCGTGTTCGAGGGCCACACCTCGCCGTTCGATTGGGGAATACGCGAGATGCGCGGGCTTCGAAAACGTCAAGCATGTCTCGCGCGCATTACGCAAATTCTCGATCGATACGCTCCTGATGTCCTCGTTATCCAGGACACGTCCGAGCAAGGCACGCAACGAGCGCGGTGGATCACGAGTCTCAATTCCTCGATCCGTGCGCTCGCGAAAGACCGCGACGTTCCCGTCTTTGCATATTCGCGCGATAAGGTCCGAGCAGCGTTCGAGCACTACGGATGCCCGAACAAGCATAGCCTAGCTGGGCTGATCGCGCGGCATATTCCTGCGCTTGGGCGATATGTCCCGCCGCCTCGCAAACCGTGGATGAGTGAGGACCGCCGAATGGGCCTTTTCGATGCAGCGGCTCTGGGACTCGTGTTCTTCCAGGAGTGGCGAGGTTTAGGGTAATCGCCCTAGCATCCTCATTCGCTTTCAACAAATTTGATAAGGTCGCTTCGATGCCGGTGCGGCCAACGAGGCGCAGCGAGCAACTCTAGTCGATCAAGCCAAGGAAGATGTAAACCGATTTGCACTTGCGGCGCATGAACCTGGTCGCCTGCGCATGCAGGCCCAAGAGATCGCGAAGGCGGTTGGGCGCTTCGGTGTCAGTACCCACACTGCAGAAGCCCCGTGTGCGCTGACATCGGTCGTCCCGTTGTTTGCGGAACGAGATACACCTCTTATTGAGGTACCTCCTAATAGATCTTCGGCATTGTTGCTGAAGCGCGTGATGAGACTGACGAGCACGTCGGCGCCGCGCTTTGGCTGGTAGCGCCGGGCATTCACCGTGCGCGCAACTCAGCATATTCTAGAACCGATCAAGCGCGGCTCGTATAGCTCGACCTGCAGCCAGTCCATGCCACTTTCCGATCGAAACCTCTCCGCCATCGATTGTTAGCCGAGTCGATTCGACCCACGAGGGCTCTAGGTAGAAAAAGTAGCGAAATCCTAAGAATCCCGGAGTGTATGCAGGATCAAGCGCGTCCGTTAGCTCAACCTTTTTTCCTGCCAAGCAGCCAGACAGCTGTTGGAGATAGACGGTCTCTGCTCCCCAGGAGAACCTCCAGAACGGGACTTGATCGACTGTTACTCGCAGGCCGTACTCTTCGGCCAGGCTCTGAAACAGGCGCCGACGTCGGTCATACCTGATCGCGGAAAGTAAGGGCGGTATTGATAGCAAGCCTACTATTGTCCCCAATATCAGATAGTCGTATAGATTCATGGTTTCATTATAGCAGTTGGACCTCCGGCTAATTTGCTCAACCGCGCTTTCTTTATAAGTGAGGTCGTTGATGCCAATACGGCACTACGTCACCACTGTTTTGCTGAGCTCGGTTCTCACCGCGGTCGCATGGCTGTTGGATTCTGAACCCTCAAGATCACAAGTTGACGCAGAAGCACTGACTACGACGCTCTCCGATGCGGATCAGGCTGCACTTCGAACAGCGCGACATGTCGCTGATAAGTTGCTGTCACTGAATGCCGGTGGTCTGAAGGGCGCTGCTAATGATCCGGATTTGAAGCAATCCATCGGTGAGCTGCAACGATACGTGAAAACCGTAGGCGCGACGTACGTCCGCGCGCGGCGGGCTGGCCTCGATCCTCAAAGCGCAATGGTAATTGCAGGCGTGGCCGGTGAACTTACTCCTTATAGGGCAGACTACGATGCGCTCTTGAAAGCGGCTCGGGATCGCAGCTGGACCGAGGCAAGAGAATTCGCCGCGCAGAAGCTCGGCGAAAAAATGGGTGAGACGCTCGCCAAGGATACCCTGAAGAACGCTACCGGCGCTACTCTGAGGCGGATCCCAGCCGGAGTCATGGATACCTCCAAAGTAGGCGCTCGTTTCATAATGGCCTACGAGGCGGGTGTCATCGACAATGCATTGCCTCAAGGATTACGTCCGGTTTTGGAGAAAAACCCCACCACGCGAGCGTGGTTGGACCAGGTCACTGCCGCACTGCAACAGCCTGTCACGACGCCTCGACTTCCGACATCAACATGGACACCCAGTACAGCACCGTCAGCGACCGCCCCAGTGACACCAAATGGGGCTCCATCGCCGAACTCCGGGCGCGTCGCTAACATTTCTCCAACTGCCCCCGGCATATCGAGCAATCAAGCGCCCGCGACTCCGGGCTTATCAGCGCCCTCCCGAGGAACTTATGCATCACCAAGCGGCGTTTCCTTGAGTCGCGCTGCCGCCGACCGAATGCCGCTTGAATTCGCGTTGGATGCGTCCGCCCTATCCGACGGAAAGATTGTGCTTTCAGGCCGCGCTTCAACGACTCGGATGGATGCAGCATTATTCTTGACAGCTCTTCGAGCGGCATGTGGTGATCGTGACCCCTATTTCAGTCTTGATCCAGACAATGGAGCGCTTTGGAGCCAGCAGGGTGACCAAGCGTCCGACGAATTCTGGGAGAAGATAAAGAGGGACTTTCCGTCCGACGCTCCAGCTCGAGCGAAGAATGCTCAGCCCGGCGTCAATATTCGCACTGTCTCTGCCACTCAGGACTATCCTGGTATCTGGCATGACATTTCGCCTCATTACCCCAACTTCCGTGCGAAGTTAGTTTTCTATCCGGAGTGGCTGCGGCAAACACGACTAGGAGAGGTTTTCTACAAAGCCGATGTACTGCTAAAGGAATTGTCTTCGGGCGTTTCAATTCTTGTGCCGGGCAAGCTTCGGGCAGCCGCGATCCAAGGGTATCTTTCCGCGGACGTTGAATATGCCGCCAAAGGTCTCCTCACTGGTACTCGCGACCAGTTAGCCGGACACCCACAATGGCACGGAAGTCGGCTGTGGTTCGAAATCACCCCCTCCGAATTGCCTACAACGATCATGAATGAAGTGGCCGCTCGATCATCATTCGACGACCCCGCCCTTCGTTCGCTTCTTCAATCGAAGGGACTTATTCGATCGGCTAATCAATCGGTTCACAACGCATCATTTTTCATGCGGCACGGCAGCGTGTTCGACCTGTCGCAAGTCAACCCGATAATGTTCGTTCGCGTTCACAATCCCGCAACAAACGAGGATTTATCGGACCACGATCCTAGGCTAGATGGGCTGGCGACGGACGTAAGCGCGAGATTCGATCAGTACGCCAAATTTTACGAAGAGCTGGGATTACTTCGAGAGGTCTTTCGCGCCTACATTGCGGCCCGCAAAATCACGGAAGCCAACGACCGTCTCTGTGGCGCCCTGGACGCAATGCCGCTTCTCGATTCAGAGAAGCTTGCAGGGAGGCTTCCCGAATATCATCCGAGCGAATTATTCGTTACGATTGCCAGCTACTCGACGGCATCTAGAAAGGGCGGCCAAACGCTATTCGTCAAGGCGTCATCAATGAGTGGGGGCGTGTCGATCGCGGGGCAAAAATTTGTCGAGACGGCTATGCGCGATGGCGAGACGACTATCACGCGCTCGGTCGAAGCCACCCTTGCTGGCGTCAATCTTGGTCAGCCGTACACGATCGATTCCGATCGAAAGTTCGTTTCGTTTATCGTTGATGACGGGTCTGGCGCTCCTATGCGTCTGGCGTCAAATACGAACGATCCGTATTCGCCGCGCAGCCTCAGCGACTATCCAATTGAAAACGAACCGCGTTCGGCGGCAACGCCGTTCGCATCTCAAAATGGCCACGGCGGGAGCGGGTCAGAAGGTCACTCTCTGATCGGAGCCTTGCTTGCACTCATCGCTTTAGGATTGCTGGTCAACTATGTCGCTCGAAAGCGACGTATCGCTGGCGGATGACCGATGGCGCCTCGTGCACCGCGTCGCAGTTTTGGACCGTTATTGGCCATCCTCTTCGCTGGCGGCGCGATCTACGCCACCATCGCCAATCAAAGAAAGGAACGGCCGTCCTCGCCTGCGGCTTCCGTCACAAAGAGCAATACTCTGACGGCGGCGGCCTCTATTTCCTCGGCGCAACCACCTGTTCGCGACTGCCAGGATGCCGACATTTCCTGTATCTCGGAGCGAAACAAGGAGATCGTCGAACGCAATAAGTATGTGATGGCTGGAGGTGAGGGGCAGATGCTGCCCTTGTCCATGATACCCACCCCCCCTGTCCAGACGTTCGAGGGGGCCAAGACACCGAAAGCGGCGCATCGAGCTTCGCCACCAACGTCTCAGACGGCCATCCGCAGCTCGCGGGCAGCTATTGACACCACCGAGAAGCAAACCAAGCCGACTCCGACGACCGGCGACGTGCAGCCCCGAAGGCACCGGAACGCGATCGCGCCATTTACTGTGCTGACAGAATTGGGCCAGAACTACCTGATCAAGCTAATTAATGCGGACAATGCCGGAGATCAGATTTGGATCTTTGTGAGAGGAGGCGACTCGTATTCCACAAAGGTGCCTGTTGGCTCGTACTACTTTAGAGCTGCGAGTGGCAATGAATGGTATGGGCGTGAAGGCCTATTTGGCCTGAGTACGCAATTTTTCCGACTGCGACCCAAGAACGGCGCATCCGGCGATGCTCAGCAAACGCTTCAGTTTAGAAAGGAACGCAATCGTATTTTCGGCATGACCATCAGTCTGAAAGGTGTCGCGAACGGCAATATGGAACAAGAGGCTATGACCCGACTGGAGTTTGACGCCAACTAGGCACCTTCGTGGTGTCAGTAGTGGGTAAGTGAATATCAATCGGTGTCGCGTCGAACAGAATGCTTCTGCTGATAGCTATTGGTCTCCTGCCGAGCGAGACGAAAGAAAGCCTTCGCCTTTTTTGACTCGTCCCAGCGACACCTCGACGATCCTCTCGACAATGCGATCTGGCGTTTTCCATCTGAGGACTAGCTTGCCAGGATCCATGCCGTAGTCGGCAACAATGTCCTTCAGCTGTTCAACCGTTAGATCACTAAGCTTCGCGCGAAGCACGGTTTCGCCTTCACGCGCCAGCTCAATCGGATCGAGAACAGCCGCCGCACGTCTATTTGATCCCCGGGAGGCCGCCGGCGTCGTGGGCTTTTTTGCCTCTTTTATTCCAAGGGATTCCTCTAACCTACTTGCGAAGTCTTCATTGCGCGCGGCTTCCTCAATAACGACACGCACTAAATCGTTGAGTATTTTCTTTAATGTCATCTTACGCTCCCAGCTTGCTCAACACCTCTCTGGCCAGCGCCGAAATTCTGTCGTGTAAGCCCTGATAACCCCACTTCTGCTTTAACGTCGAATGTCCAGTGTGCTCGGCAGCTGCGGCGCTTTGGTTTGCCTGTGGAACGACCGTTTCAAATACAGATGGCCAGTCTTTCGGATTGGCGGAGTGGTTCTGCCGCAATTGCCTCTCCATATTTTTGTGTACCATGGAGCGGCTGTCATATTTCGTTACGACGATGCCGAGCGCCTCGATATCTTCTGTGATCTCTTCGGAGAAATCACGGACCCGGCGAACGATCTGCGGGATTCCGTACGTCGAAAGAATGTCAGGAATTGTTGGGATCAGGAACGCCTGCGACATGCGCAGACCGTTTTGGGTGATCTTGCCCAGATTCGGCGGACAGTCGATCATGACGATGTCGTAGTCCTCGATGATATCCTTTGTGGCGCGCCAGAGGATGTCGAAGGGGCGGATAGCGCCATATTTTCCAACGGGCGTATTGATAAGCTCATCTTGAACATCGATGAGGTCGAGGCTCGATGGCAGCAGGTCGATCGTCGTCGCTGCGGCGACATCAGACACTTTCTTCTGCAAGGTCTTCGAAAGGTCAAACTTCTTTTCGTCCGGATGAAGAGCGTCTTTGAATAACTGGGCGAGCGTGTGACCTTTGTCGTTCAAATCGCGCCACCTCTCTTCGCCGATCAGCATGACGGTCGCGTTCGTCTGGGGATCGAGGTCAATTACAAGGACCTTCTTCCGGCGCTCAGCAGAGAACGTTTCCGCGAGCGCTACTGTTGTCGTGGTCTTTCCCACACCGCCTTTGAGATTAATCGTCGAAAATACGTGAGCCATCGGGATTTTCCTTCTCCGGAGCCAAGAGCGCACTTGAGAGCGTCGGAACACTGGTCCGGAAGCGAGATCGACCAACGGTTTTGGAAAATCGGCCATGCGGGTTCGCCAGTTGGCTACCGCCTGTCGCGATGTCTTCGCCATTTCGGCGATCTCGTTTATGCCGACCAAGTCGTCTTCGGACGCCATCGGATGCCTGTGTACGATGTAAACGGTGTTGTGTACAACGTTCACACCGCAGGGTCAAGGTCGGAATGCTGACCCGCACCCGCGCCAACCTGTTGCGCGCTCGAACTTGGCTGCTTTTCAAAGGGCGACGCTTCTGGCTCCAGACCAATGATGTGTTCGTACGGCGTTAGCCTATTCAAGGCCTATCTTTTCTTGTTGGCTAAGCAGTTCTTTGTAGAAAATACGGCCCCTGAACGGCTGAAAGGCATTGATGAAATAGTACGGAGGCGCCTACCATTCGGACGAGTTGAGATCCGCGTGCCTCGCAACTTCGTTGAACAGAGCTCAGATCGCAGCCAATGATCTCGCGTCGGAAGATAGCAGCATCAATCGATCGGGCTGGTGCGCTATTCGAATTGTGTTGGAAGACTCTCAGGAGCGGAAAGGCCGAAGCAAAAAACGCGGACGGGGCTGATCTTATCGTAGTCCAAAAGCACTTGATTGACGCTCAGTGGATACTCCAAACCCAGTACATGGCAGTCGCTCAAGAAAAGCAACGTTTGATAGCGGGAAAGACAACCTATCAGCCCGCTTGGTTTGGTCGTCGAATGGCTCAATTGGATGGATATTCGAAAGCTATTAAGTCCGGGATTGGCATCGGAAAGGTTATCGGCGATGGGTACGCTTGGATATTTTACCGTGATGATGTGCCTCTGATTGAGCAGCATCTCAACCGTCAGCGACAAACGCATCTCCCGCCAGGCGTGGGTGCAATAGGCGAACGAGCTTTCGTCGAGAAGCTACAGGGACTCAACAAACACTTCGTTCTTTATCACGGTATTACATCATTTCTTCGAATGGGAGATGTAAGCTTCATTAGCCCCGAAACGGGTAGAGTTGCGTCCATAGGTGAGTTGAAGACAAAGAAAATCGGCAAAGACAGATACGAAATCACCCTGGGCTGCCTCTTTGGCGCGGGCTTCAATCTTCCGACAAGCTTGGCAGGCGCGTTCGCAGAAACGCCTTCGCAACGTTCGGAACCGCTGGCCCAAAAGATTAGGGATCGTTTAAAGCGGCAAATGGGGGAGATCGCTCGCGCATTTGAATCCTCCAAGCAGCGAGCACAGCAAAGTCCCATCAATGTAAACGGCCGCATATTTTTTGATGAGTTGAACCGGGCGGTTGGTGAAAGCATCAAAGCAGGGTTCGCATATCAAAAAGCGAGCGAAAGCCTTCTCATTGGAGCAATTCGGCTTAGCGAACGCCGGATTTCTAACCGGCTACTCAATGGAAACGGCGAAAACCTCAACGCAAGGATCGACCCCGTCATAGAGCACATCCCAACGATCATCGATAAGGCGCTTCGTGATAACTGCGTTGTTGCTTCGTTTGTAGGATATGGCACCGACGGTCTTCCGATCGTGCTCCGCGGAACAATTCCGCTTTTTTGGTGGCCCATCGAGCGGAACAATCTGTTCGATATGGTGTTCGGGAAAGTCCTGGTTGTTTCGATTTACAATCCCGCGCGCTTCTGGGAGATGCTTCGTAAGAATGGATTTTCCGTAGTGTTGGATGCTCGGTTTCGCTTTGTCACTGCCACTCGAAAACAGGGAAAGCGCATGACACGGCTCGAAAACATGGATCACTTTAACAAGCTCTCAGGACAGTTTTTGGTGAGCGACGAGAGCATCATGAGTGTCGTGGAAGAAGCACTTGGGTTCGGCAAAGCGCAAAAAAGCGAGCAACCACTTAAAATCGAAATGGTGCCTACCTTTAAGGACGGTTCGTGACGATCCCCAACGTCGCCGCGATCTCATCTGCCGCTTGAGGATTATGGTCCCAACATTGCGTAAGCTCGATCCTGGAGGATGCCTCCGCACGCCATCGGCCTCTCTCGGATGCAGTCCTTGTCGGGCCGGGATGGAGTCGGGGTCGGACGGATGATTTCAACCTTCGCCGGTTGGTGGCCAGGGCTACTTTGCCAGTTCGGTGAACGCGACACCGCGGCAGCGACGGCCCCGAGGGCGATCGGCGCACTCGATCGATTGACGAAATGGAATTATCGGCCGCATGTGTTAGGGCTTAGGCGGGCTCGTTAGAAGGTTCTTTCGACAGAACATTATAGCGGTAAGAAAGACCCGGTTGGCCTCGTGGAGTTCTTCTTCTGACCAGGTTGTCATGGCGTTATGCTGCCCATCATTCCGGTATAAGACGGCTGACAAAATCGTGCGTGTGACACCGATATTGGGGCTGGTTGCGGACAACGATCCGATGCCCGCGGTCTGAGCAACGCGCGTTTTCGAAGCCGTCGAAACCAGTCCGTCCTCGGTAAGAAGGAGCGAGTGAATCTCAGGTACCGCGTTCCAGAACCGCTGAACTTTTTTCATTAGTGCGCGTCCTGGTTGCACGCCAGCTTCAACTAACAAGGCATTGACCACGTGCTCGAAGGTGGCTGACATCGACTCGACTTCTTTGACGAGAGCCACGTGATCCACTTGCGTGGCCTAAACTGGCGGGCAAGGATCGTCTTAATGCTCAGATGAACTTTCCAGAAATTTATGCGCTCCAGCCAATCCAGAACGTTGGGCGCGTCAGCTTCCGTCAAAGTGAGATTGGCGGCAGCCCTGGGAGCTTTTGTAACAACCACGTGCTTTAGAGACAGTTCGGACTTCTCACGAGTTTCCTTTGCCTTCGTCAACTACCTACCTTGGTGATTGATTGGGACGACGGATGCATGGCAGTCGTGTTCGATGAGCCATCGGGGAGTCGACTCGCATGAAGAACGTCCTGGCGCGCACAGCAGCCCTTGGCTGATTTCAAGGCCTCCACCGCCAACCCGGCTTTCGTTGGCAACAACGGCACCTTCACACGTTCGACAGCAAACCAAATCCGCTGCCACTATTTTTCGGAGAATTGAACATGGCTCGAGTTCGGACCGTTACTGCGGTATCAGCAAACCAGATCCAACTGCCCGCCCCATTCAAGGAACAACTTGTCGTCGTTGCCCAGGGCGATGTCCCGACGACTGGATGGTCCCACATTCGATTGTCTCCTCGATATTATGTTGCTCCTCCGGCAGATGGCATCTGGGATTTCGACTTCATTGGTGATGAGCCAACGGGAGGCGTTGGACAAGTCATCCTACCCGTTGCCGCGGAAATTATCGCTGCTCATCCAGCTTGGTGCACGGGCGTTCGTGTTCATTCCGCCACCAACAGTATCACAGCTAAGGTTCGACCTGTCACAACGACGGCGCTTGCCGCAGTTAACGCACAGGCTGCACTCGCGCCTGGGCACGTTATCCATCGGCAGATTATCGCAAGTTTCGACGATAGCTTTCAGCCGACAGGACGCACAAAGTTTGATCCATGGCCACACCTGGAAATGAAGAAGCTCCACCACGAGCTTGAGCTGGTGGTCGAGGGACCGGATGAGCAGAAAATAAAAGATTGCGTAGCCCGAGCGGCGGCTGCGGGACTAATAGCGGCCATTATTGCGGCCTTTGCCACCGGCGGAGCCGCCATGCCAGCCGCAATATCGGCTTTCCTGGCGGCTTTGCAGACCTGCTTGGGCAACAACTTTATAGCAAGGATCGACAACCACTCGCATTGGGAATACTGGTGGACGTGATCCGTGTAGTTCACGCTCCCTTCTTCGCGGGCTGTTGAGACGAACGCGAGGGAGGAGCCTGCCGGCTAGTGTCAATCAGCACAGACAATCCTGCACGGGTCCGAATCGTCAAATGGATCCCTCTCATGGATAACATCCTCCCCTGTGTCACAGTTTCCCACGCAATAGTTAAGGGGCGCTCGTAGCCGTTGTCGGGTGACGCAGACCACCTCAGCAGATTGCTGTGCCTGGGCAACCGAAGCACGCAGCCGGCCTATCGGAGATCCTCTCGCGTGGGAGGGAGCTGGGGCTGACAAATCGCGCCCTGCCTGCCCTCCCGCGGCGCAGCAACCGCGTGAAGCCGCTACACGCTTACCGGTCGCTTATATCCTGACACGGCAATGACCGGCACACAGAGCGTTTATCTCTCCGGTCGGTCCTGTCGCTTGATCGAACGTCCGTGCAGCGGTGTATGCACCTTTCACACTCTTAAGCTGAGGCAACGCAACGCCTGTTTCGCAAATGGACTCCAGCTCCGCCTGACTGGCATCAACTCGCAATAGTTCACCGGTGGTAAAGCGCGCGACTAAGCCTACGACAACATCTTTGACGTCTTCGCCGCGCCAATTCCGCCGATACTGGACGTCGAAGTGGTTAGGTTGCGAACTTCGGTCGAGCGGCTTGGGACGAATTGGTCCTGTTGGCGACTTCCGCAACATTCCCGCTCAGGCTAACGTGATACGGCTGCTTGTCTGCAGCATTCTAGGGGAGGATAGAATGCAGAAAACAGTTTGGATTGCTGTAGTGGCATTGCTCGTGCTTACGCTTGGGACAGCAGATGCGGCGACGGCGGCATGTTCGGCAGGGAAAATAACCTGCGCCGCTTGGTGTACGAAATATCGCCCTGGGGCACAGGACTGTTTCGTCGGCCCGAATAGCTGCGAGACAAAACCGGGCGGAAAGGCTGCCTGCGTTGGAGACTTATGCAACGCACGAAATGATTCATGCACGCGACTTCAAGAGCAAGAAATTAAGAGGAAACAAAGATGACTTGAAACGATGACGAAGGTCATTGTCGCCGGTCTCGCTAGCCCGGCTCGACCGGGGCAAAGGAGGATATAACTCGCCTGCTACTTCCAGTGCGCGAACTTGGCCGCCTGGGAGTTCGGGATCAGGGGATCGCGAAAAGCTGTCAGGGCCCTCGGTGCGAACATGCGCACCTTAGAAACGTCGTGCGCGCCGACACTGCCCATCCTGCTGTTCGTCGAACGCGCCGCGGCTCCTGTTGGAGTACCTCCAAATAAATCCCCGGCCTTAACCCGGAAGCGCTTGACGAAGCCTACGAGTACGCGGGTGCCGCGCTTGGCCCGTTAATGCGCCATCACTTTTCGCTTCTTACCGCTTGCCACTCAGACGAAAGGAGCGTCAGATTGAGACAGGCGCAATTGCGCGCCGCAAGCTGCCCACAAAACGGCGACATACCGAAGTCCCGCTCTCCCAACTGGCAGCATCAATGCCATCGGCAGGCACCGCAGAAGCGGCCTCGAATTTGCATCCCTGCGGCTGAACTCAAAGCTGGGAATTAGCTGGCATAGGCCTACGAGCGACAAAAACCGCGCGCGTACCAATTATATTCGTTGCGCGTAGCGGTTGATTTGAGGGCGGCAAAGCCGAAGAAGCGAGCACCTCAATGTGCACTTGTGCGGAAGCCCAGAGCCGCATCATCGCGTTTGGAGGGAGCGGTCATGACAACCAGCCCGTATTGGGGGACCTTCGTTTTTCCCTGGTCCCAGGCTACCCCAGGATCCCACCTTTATCCTCCCTCTCTCAGAGTGAATGTCCCCACCGGAACGCTAGAACTCTTTTACGGGTTCACTCCCAACGGCTCGGATTCTCTCTCCCGCTATGCCGTTCAGCTCGATCCCTTTTTCTTGCCGCTGCCCCCTTTGTCAGCTTCAACGGATGGTTATGCGTTCGTGGATGCGTCGACGATTTTTCAAACGCCGCTTCGTCAAAACCTGGTCCTCGCTAGCACCGGTCAGAGCGATTTGCAGGGGATCGCAGTCTTCCAGACCCAAGACTCAAATGGCAACAACTCGATCAAAGAAAGCTTCGTCACGGGAGAAAATGGATCGCTATCCGCGGGACCAAGCACTCAGATAGCCGGTCCGCTCAGCGGGAAGATCGAAAACACGATTTTCGAGCCCTTTAGAACGAGCGCGAGTGTACTGAACTCGTATGGCGTTGGATGGGACCAATACAATCCGGCAACCGGTGCATACTCCATCAGCTTCGATATCTTCAATCACAACAGTGGCGATCCAAATTTCAATGGTGCCGGCGACTACACCTCTACAGGGATCGTAACTCTGAACCTTGGCACATTTACAAGCGAAACATCCTTACCCAACTGGACCTTCGCCGCAGCCGGTGGTGCCTATGTCGTCGCAGCTGCATTTTCGTTTCCAGGTCACGATTCCATCCTTGTAAATGGCTACAATCTCGACGGTTCGTTCAAAAGCAATGGGTTCACCTTCCGGATTGATCCGGATCTCAGCGCCTATCCTGGGGATGCCAACCATATCGCTTTGCAGCGCGACCCAGCGACGGGCCAACTCAACACTGCCTCGTTGAGCCTTGTTCAACAGGCATCGCCTGGAAACTTATACGGAATTGCGTGGGACGAGAGCATCACAGATAGCAGCGGAAACGTCGTTGGAAACCAAGTCGAGTTTGCCATCTTCCAGCCACTGGTTGGCGTTGTTCAACGGCACACATTCCAGATAGTCGGTTCTTCGCCGGAGAAGGTGAGACTGCAGCTCGAGAGTAACAACATCTTCGTTCTTACATATGGCGATAATAGTGCGACGCACATTGTTCGGTTCGACACGAGTGGAAACGTACTCGCAACGGCGACCGATCCTACAGATCACACATTCGACAGCGTCGCCGTGCTTGGCGACGGACGCGTTGACGTTCTCTACGACAACATTCTCGACCAGTCAGGCACTTCACAGATAGTGTCACACGTGTTCGATTTTCGTGTCACCGGAGTGAACATCAACGACTTTCCGCTAGTCGACGGAAACAACAAATACGTTGCGGGTACGCAATTCAGCGACTTCTTTATAGGGGAATCGAATACTCTTAACGAGTTCTATGATGTAGATGGCATTCCATTTTCACCCAACTTCGATAGCTTCACGGGAGGTGACAACGGCTTCAATGTCGCTATTTTTCCTTCTGCAAGATCCAATTACGTCATTTCGGAGCTTGCTGGAAGTTTGATCCTCAGCAGCAAGACCAATACCAATCATTTTCTGCAGGCAACGAATGTCCAGGAGTTCGCATTCAATCCGATCGTCGAGCCGGCACCACAGGGGGGCGTGATCGATGTCACCGGCGGTGGAGTATTTCTCAACTCTCCTCTGAGCAACGGTCTGTCAGCAATAATAGCTGGCTCAACTCTGGAACTTGCCTCACCGCTGACCAGCACCGGGCAGGTAACGTTGTTCAATTTCGGCACGTCAACGTTGCGCATCGATTATCCCGAAAGCTTCCAGGGAACGATATCCGGGTTGCTACCCGGCGATATCATCAATCTCGGCGGGATCGATCCCGCAACAACGACCGCGCTATTCGATGGATCGACACTCATCGTTCATACAGTCGGAGCGGCGTTTCAATACCATATCATCGACGCGCCTGCAGGCGGCATTTTCCTTGTGCAATCCGGCGAGGGCGGCACAGATCTTGTTTTCAGCACAAGTCGAGCGTCGCAGACCCTGTCGATTTTGCCGTTAGATGCAGATTGGAACGATTCAATCAGTGAAGCCACGTCATTCACTTTTGTCGTAACGCGAACCGGAGACACAACTGGAATTGCGACCGCACATTGGGCCGTAAGCGCCAGCCAAGGCGCCGCTGCGACGCCATCAGATTTTGGCGGGGTGTTTCCAGGTGGAACCGTTACGTTTCAACAAGGAGAGACAAGCAAGACCATTGAGGTGCTGGTTGCTGCGCATCCGTTCCCAGAAAATGGTGGGCAGCCCGTGCACTTCACGATCGGCTTATCGAACCCAAGCAGCGGCACGACCATAGCCCCGCTCAGCGGGAGTGCGAGCGGCACTATCCACGATGGAGCACTGTTGCCGTTTATGGCTGAGCTTGCCGACGCTGCATATCACCTATCGCCAAGCGAGTCTCCGGTTCCCGGTTACAACAATCCGGGCGGTCCCCTTGCCGACTCGCTTTATACATCCCTTCTGATATCCAACAGTTTTCATTTTCTTACAGCTGCTGATCCTGATCTGTCGGGTCTTTCCCTGGCGGACACCGGAACAGGTCCGTTCTCGACCAAAGGACTTCAGCTTGGCATATATCACAATGATAACGCTGCGGCACTTGTAGGTCGCGAGGGCAATTCCCTCTTTATCGCCTTCCGCGGCACGAATGATTCGACCGGCGGAAATGATTTTGAGAATTTTTTGCTCGGCGTTGTTGATGCAAAGACTCCGGACGAAAATGACTGGAGCAATATGGATCATTATTATGAGGAGTTGGCTCCACTACTTACTGCGCTGGACAACTACATCTCAGATAAAAGCAATCACGTCGATAACGTCTATGTAACAGGTCACAGTCTTGGTGCTGCTATGGTGCAGCAATATCTGACTGATTATCAGCACGTAGCATATTTGAATCGGAAATTCGAGGGAATCGCTTTCGCCGATCCTGGTTATTTCAGTATCTTGAAGCAGCAGCCCCCAGAGCCGGAGGGCAATTCGCAAATCATAAATGTCGCTATACAGGGAGATTCAACACAAGGTTCGTTCATTCAGAACCATACTTGGAACCGCGGTGACGAACTACTAGTCACGCACTCTGCGGATAGAACGGGGGATTTGCATGATATGGGCTTGTACTATCAAGCCGCCCTTGCCCTCAGTCAAAGCCGCGCGCTCGTGACATCAAACTTCGATGACGTAGCCGACCCAATCCCGATTGAGCTTAACAAGGCCTACGAAGTTCTCGGGAAAGCCGGAATGTTTACATTCACCTCTCTTAGCTACGCATGGTCCCCACAGGGCGTCCACGTCAGTTTGAGCGCCGATGACGTGCTCTTGGGCGGTCACGATGTCTACGGCTTGCCGATTATAGGTTTGATCGGAAGCTCATTCGGCGACGTGCTAACGGGCAACAACGACAACAATTTACTAGAAGGTGGCCCTGGCGATGATGTTCTTGATGGCGCCGGCGGGACCAATACTGCCAAGTTCAGCGGAACCATCTCAAATTACATATGGTCAAAGAATGCAGACGGGACGTGGACGATTAAGAACATACCCGGATGGCAATGGGGCAACACAATAGTATCGCTGGACGGAACTGACACCCTGAGAAATATTCAATACTTGCAATTTTCCGACAATACGGCTCCGGACGGCATCAAGACGGTTCCCATCAATACGGTGGTAGGATTTGTCGTCAAAGGACATATTACTGGAGCGGTAGTCTTCGCGGATGCAAACGGAAACGGCCGGCTGGACCCTAGCGAAAGTGTTACCACGACGGATGAGAGCGGACAGTTCATTCTACCCGGTGGCACAGGCACGCTTATTGCCCTTGGAGGAGTCGATACATCCACAGGTCTGCAGTTAAAAGGCCAACTATCGGCGCCCTCCGATTTCCATATGATCACAC
This sequence comes from Bradyrhizobium sp. USDA 3240, assembly GCF_054063295.1. Lineage (NCBI taxonomy): Bacteria > Pseudomonadati > Pseudomonadota > Alphaproteobacteria > Hyphomicrobiales > Nitrobacteraceae > Bradyrhizobium > Bradyrhizobium sp. USDA 3240. The sequence goes on along the minus strand of NZ_JBSSGD010000002.1, from coordinate 5,172,106 downwards.
CGCTCACGACTCTTGTCGTTCAGTTGCAAGCGCTTGCCGTCTTGGCGCCCGAACAGACGGTCCTTTCTGCACTTGGTCTCCCGCCGACCTTGGACTTATCGACGCTCGATCCGATCGCTGCCGCGATCGCCGGCGATCCTGCGGGCGCCGCCGCAGAAGTCGCAGCCGCAACGGTCTACGATACGGCTTCCCTTAGTGCGTCGGCATTGGCTAGCGCCGGCGACACGTTCAGCGCCGCTGCGCAAGCCTCGTTCGTTGCGATTGTGAACGCGATCAATAATGGGAGTGTTAATCTAACTGATCAGGCCTCGGTCAGCGCGCTTATTGTGAGCGCTGCAGAGACCCAAGGGATCCAACTCGATCAGGGCACAAGCAATACCCTTGCGGTAGTGATTGCAGCGAGCAATTCGGCACTACCGCAGGCCTCATCGCAGTTGACTGGCCACGCTTTAATTGAAGCGATTAGCACGATCGAGAAGCTTGCGCAGGGTGCTGAGTCGGCAGCAGTTCAGAGAGCCGCCGGGGACCCAAGTTTACTTAGTATCATCACGAACGCATTCACCGGATCAAATCTGACGAACGCGCTTGCGCCGCAGTTCAATGACGGAAACCACGCGCCATGGCTCGCGACGGACACAGTCGCGCCCCATTCGATGACTGAAATTGCAGGCAAGACCGGGAGCAACGACCTGGATGCTATCGGCGGCAAGCTGCTATTTACCGATGCAGATCTCTCAGATACGCATCAAGTTAGCGCAGCCCTTGATCTATCTTCGATCAAATGGATGAACGCCGACGGAGCTGTCTCATCAACCACACTTCCGATTGATACATTCAATCCTCTCGACCATGCTATTCAAGCCGCGTTGGTCAGCGACAGCACCAACGGAAACATTGGCGAGATCTCGTGGCATTTCAGTGCCGCCGATCACTATTTCGATTTCCTAGCAGCCGATGAAACGCTAAGTGCGACATTCAACATCGGAGTTACAGACAACCACGGCGCCACGTCTGTCGAGACGGTTACCATTCTCATCAATGGTACCAACGACAATCCTACTTCGGTACCCGATAGCAACGGCGTGGCGAAGGGGACGACGCTTTCGGTAGCGGCCTCTGTCGGCGTATTGGCCAACGATACCGATCCTGACATTCGCGAACATTTGGTCGTCAGTGCAGTGAACGCATCGGCATCGAGTGTCGGGCATGCGGTGAAAGGTGCCTACGGATCGCTAACGCTGAATGCCGATGGGAGCTATGCATATACCGCAAGCAAAGGCGCTCTGCCCGGACAAATCGTGGCGCAGGACACGTTCAGCTACACGATCTCCGACGGACACGGCGGGATCAGCACGTCGACGCTAAGCGTTGTGGTGTCCAACCCGGGCGTACTTTATCTGTCAGGAGCAAACACAACGCTCACTGGGGTCATCAATGGAAAGGACGTGCTCGATGGGTCAGCTAGACATAATGTGCTGATTGGCGGCAACGATCCCGATGTCCTGATCGGCGGTAATGGCGATACGCTCACTGGTGGCCCTGGCCCGGATACCTTCCTTTTCCGTCCCAACTTCGGAACGAATGTGATTGCGGACTTTAATGTCACCAATGATGCAATTCAGTTCGACAAATCCATCTTCGCCAACGTCAGTGACGTATTAAATCACACCACGAACACTGCTGCGGGCGCCATCATCAACAACGGTCATGGGGATACGATCACGCTCACCGGTATAACGCTCGCTCAATTGCAAGTTCATCAGAGTGATTTTCACTTGATATGACACGTTATGCATGAGCAAGTTATCCGCTCTGCGATTATAGGGCTAAGATGGGAACAGTGGCTATGAGCGGTCGCCTTCCTGTTCGCGTTCAAGCGCAGTACGTAATTTTTTGAATATTAGCGAGATCTTTTCAGCCAACGCTTCAATAACGGCGCCAATTAAAGCCCCTTCCAAAAATACTGCGAATACAGCCAGCACTATTCCAAGAATGTAGAACCGGGTACACGCGGAATTAGCGGACATCGAACTTCGGCCGCTCGACGTCGCATCAACGCACGTTGTCGTTGATCCCATCAGGAAGGGAAGTCCTACAAACAATGACGGTATCGCGAATGTTAGGATGGCATTTTGAAAAACATCATCAAGTATGAATTGGGGCAATTGGTATTGGTTATTCGGGACAGCAATAAGCCACGAAAGGAATGCTATGGTATTTAATGCTCCAGTAATGATCGCCGTCCGCCAATGATGCTTAATCATTCAGAAATTTTACCATGCATGGGTAAGATCGAGAGACATACAAGGGGACAACTTGTGGACTAGGTATGGACCAACGGAGCGTCTTAGCTTTTGGTTTCAGTCTAGATCTAGACCAATTGAACCTCGCGACCCGCGCCTTCTTGCCAGATGTGATCGGTCGGGTCACTACATAGGGCGGGCTACCAGAATAAGCGAAAAAGTGAGGCCCGCATTCCTGCGGGCCTTTTCCTTAACGCTCGACTCCTCTGTCAGTGACGATCTTCTATTCTTCGCGGCGATTTCAGCCTTCGTGCGACGCTTTCGCTTCGGGGTGGAGAACGCTTCCAACTCTTGGGTGGCTTGTTCTCGTAGGGCTGAAGTTCGAGTCCAATCTTTCCTTGTTGGTCGACCAGTTCCTTGATGCGCTGTAGTCTCTCCATTTACGGTTCTCCCAGGTTGAGCTGGACCGTGAACAGTCGCCCACGGCCTTTTCACCGCCCGCCCAGGCTCCGCCGGCAGCAGGAAGCGGCAGCGCACTCAGAGCACTAAACAAGCCGGAGGGCACGATCCGTTCCATCTTTCCAGATGTGACTGAGGAGATCGCCCGATTGCAGCTCTCCACGTAAGGCGAAGAAGAACAACGATGGTCCAGGCCCCAGCGGCATCTTCAACTGTCGCAGTGCTTCGAGCATCGATCGGGTACGGTGTTGGTCGGTGGTCACGACGAGAACGCGGAATGTCTTCCAACCGAACTGATTTGTATGCCGTCCCTCAGCATGCGCATGGAGGTACCCGAGCATCTTACGTCCAAAGCTTGATTGTGTGGCGTCAGCGCGATTCACCGGCATGGTGCCACGATCGATCTCTACCATGAAGCAACGGCGAGAGCCGTCCGGAAATTGGAGACCGAACACAAGATCCGGTACGACGCCAACATCGTGCGCGCGCTCGGCTTGCGAGATCCTGGCTCGCAATGCGAACGGGTTTCGCATTCTTCGAGTGGGTTCAGGCGCGCTCGCGATGATCTCTTCAGGGTGGATAAGCCGGAGGTCGCTGCGGCCGCGTATAGATCGCTCCAGGGCAACGTGAAAATCCACGATCTCCAGCTGATGTTCAATGAATGGCCGGCCCGCTTCGCGATTGTTTCGGGTCCGATCCATGTTTGCACAGTCCACCCCGCGTTCGGAGAGAAGATGCGCCGCGAGATCCCCGAGTGCATACACCATCGGCGCCGATCCTGCCGTGGGGTAATAGTCGAGCTGCGCCCGCGGCCTATCGACAAATCCGGCGTGAAACAGCCGACACAGTCGGTCATTCGTGCGATCAAGTGAGCGGCCAACGAGCGCCGCAATGTGGGTGGATCTCAAGAAGCGATGGCGCAGCAACTGCCGCAGGATCAGCACATCACCTTCCGTGACTCGAAAGTAAACGGTGCGAGAGGGCCACGACTTGGCGCGGACGGCCTACGCACCGCGCTTGAAGCGTATAGGCATCCAGAACTGCCGCAGGGCCTCAACGGCTACGGGAATGTCGCGCCGGACGTTTTGAGCGACGGGCAGCGTTCCCAGCGTGTGCCGGGCCGGGGGTAGCAAGGGCCGACCGGCGTCGTCGATGCAATGGACCAAGATCGGCCGCAGCATAAGGTGTTCGGTTCCGTTCGGGGAGAGAAGCCGCGACCAGACGAGAAGCCGAAGCTTCATGACGGCGTAGAAGCCCATGCACCAGGGCTGCGGGTCGACTTCGCCGTCCGGTGATCGCACGAACAGCGGCTCGAAGCTCTCCGGTCCCGTCGACAGCGTCTCGCTGATTGCGTTGTGGCGCATCAGCGTGGCGGCGATCGCCGAGAACTCCTCGGTGTCGTGATTGAAGGCGTCGGGATCTACGCCGAGGAGCGGGCACACCCATTCCTCGGACGCCATCGAGACCGGCCCGGCAACGACCGCGGCCACCGCGCCGTCGAGCATGGAGAGCGACGTCGCCCGCGGATGCCGAAGCGTCGGCGACCTGGCGCGCTCGCTGATCCATTGCCCGAGCCGTTCGAACGACATGGCATAGTCCGCCATCGTCGTCTTGGCCCGTTTTCCTCGCCGTTGCTTCGGCTTCGTCATGCCACGGCCCGCTTTTCGGCTTCGCGTGCGGCCTTCCAGTTCCAGGCCAGAAGTTCGTGCAGCTGGTTGGTCTTCGTGGCGCCGCTCACCATGCGATCGAGAACGTCGATGAGATACGCCTCGGGGTCGAGACCATTCAATTTCGCTGTGTTAAGAAGCGAAGCGAGTATCGCCCAAGTCTCGCCCCCGCCTTCGTCACCACTGAACAACGAGTTCTTTTTTCCGATCGCAATGGGCCTGATCGATCGCTCGACCGTGTTGGTGTCCGGCTCGAGCCGCCCGTCATCCAGGAACGCCGTCAGGCCCTGCCAGCGTTCGAGCATGTAGTCGATCGCCTTGATGAGCGTCGAGCGGCGGGAGATCCCGTCCTTCACCGCGATCAGACGGATCCTCAACGCTTCCATCAGCGGCTTCGTCTCGGCCTGTCGCGTCGCGCGGCGTTCCCCGGCGTCGAGACCGCGGATCCTCTCCTCGATCGCGTAGACGGCCGCAATGCGCTCGATGACCTCCGCGGCGAAGGGTGAGTTCGTCGTCTTGTGCACCCTCACGAAGTTGCGGCGCGCGTGAACGAGACAATACGCCAGCTGGATCTGGCCCGACATCTTCGCATCGCCCGCCAGCGAGGCGTAGGCGGCATAGCCGTCGACTTGCAGCACGCCTTCGAAGCCGGCCAACTGCGCCACGATCTCCTTCTTGCCGCGACCACCTGCGAACACGTAGGCGACCGCCGGCGGCGCCGGCCCCTTCCACGCCCGATCGTCCGTCGCGTGCGCCCAGAACTGGCAGATCCTCGTGCGGCCGCGTCCCGGATCGAGCACTGGCATCGGCGTCTCGTCGCAGAACAGCCGCTCGAAGCCGTGCATAGTCTTCAGTTGCAGATCGTAGAGGCCCCTGACCAGCCACGCCGCGCTCCCCATCCAGCGCGCCAGCGTCTGACGGTCGACGACGACACCCTGACCCGCCAGGATCTGCGTCTGGCGGTAGAGCGTCGATTGCCAGGCATATTTGGCCGCGGCGATATGCGCGATCAGCGCCGTCGTCGCCATGCCGCCCTCGACGAGCCGCGCCGGTGCCGGGGCCTGGACAATCGCGCCCTCACAGGAGCGGCAGGCGTATTTTGGACGGATCGTGCGGAGCACACGCAGCCACGCGGGAACCCGATCGAGCGCTTCGCTGCTCTCCTCGCCGATCCGATGCATCTGACCCGTGCAGCACGGGCACCGCGTGGACGCCGGCTCGATCACCCGCTCGATCCGGGGCAGATGCGCCGGCAGTGCGCCGATGTTGCGCCTCGCTTTGCGCCGCTTCGGTCTCGGCGCGTCCGGTTTGTCGTCATTGGCCGGGAGCTGTGAGCCGGCGGTCGGTTCCAGATCAAACGCGATCTGTTCGGCGCAGACGATCGCCGAGCGCTCCGATCGTGCGCCGAAGATCAGGCTCTTCAACGTGGCGATCTCTGCGCGCAGATCATCGTTCTCGCCTTCGAAAGCCAACACCATCTCGGCAAGAGCTGCAGGGTCACAGGGGAGATCTTCGGGGCGAAGCGCCATATCGCAGAGCTACACGAACACACTCACAATCGCCAGCAAAACAAGACGCTTCAGGCAACCTTCGTCGGCCGCTTCGTCACCTTGGGGACCACACGCGACCACTCCGCAAGACCTTCAATCAGCATCGCCAGTTGCGCCCCCGTTACCGGCATCGTACCCTCGTGAACAGGTGGCCAGGCGAAGCCCCCATTCTCCAGCCACTTCGTCGCTAGAACCATTCCCGAGCCGTCAAAAACCAGTAACTTCAAACGATCCGATCGCTTCGATCGGAAGACATAAACGTCACCGCTGTAGGGCTTGCCGCCCAATCCCTCCGCTACCAGCGCGACAAGGCCATGAACGCCTTTACGAAAGTCAATCGGCTGCGTCGCGACGAACACACGGACCATTGGACCGAAAGAGATCATCGCGTCGATCTCACCGCCGCCAGCACGCGCTCCAGCGTCGCAGTGTCGACGCGGACAGGCACGCGCACCGTCGCGCCCGCGATCATCACCTCGATCCGCTCGGCCGGCCCCGTCAGAACATGCGCCTTATCGATCGCGTTCGGCTGCGCCTCGACGGCGGCGTCGAGCCTGACTTGCACGAACTGCGGCGCTTCGCTCGACGCGAGCCGCGCCTGGCGCCGCCACACACTGAGCAGTCCCCGGTTCACCCCGTTGCGTCGAGCCACCTCGGAAATGCTCGTCTCCGGATCGGCGCTCTCGGCCACGATCCGCGCCTTCTCCGCATCGCTCCAACTGCGCCGTCGCCTTTCCCCTGTGATCACCTCGATCCGTTGATAGGAGGCGGCATCATGCCTGTCTTGATGTCTGTCTTGATGCATGGAACGAGCGTCCCTCGCGTTGTCAAATCCACGCGCGAGTCTCGCTCATCCCGTCCACTTAAACGAGGTGGGGTTGTCGTACCGCTATCACTCGAAACGGGACCGGTTCTGCCGAGCGCCGAAAGCGAGGCCGACGGTTCATCGCCGACGTTGAGGTCGCATCCATAAGAGAGGACTGTACCAGATGCGACCTCGCACGCGTACGATCAGAGCCGAGCGACCAATAAAAAGTGAACAATAGCTACTGTTCGTCATCCAAGCGTGTAGCGGCACATAGCAGAGCACGCGTTGTGGCGTGCATCCCTGCAAGCAGTGACGACCGATCGTCGATCGACTATTGTTCACGGAAGGAGGTGATGCAAATGGACTTGGACGGCAAGATCGCACGGGTCAAGGATCTGATCGAAAAGCGCGAAGAATTGGACGCCGAGCTTAATGAACTATTGGGCGGCACGGCTCGCGAGCGACGCATTCCGAAGTGCTCGATCTGTAACGAGCCAGGACACCGCGCAAGCACGTGTCCTTCAAAGGCAGCCGACGCAACGTAACGACTTCAGGCCCGCTTCGGCGGGCTTCCTTTTGATCTGCTATGATCGCCAATCATCACCGCCAAAATCTAGTGCTGCGGCTGGCCCTGCGTCAGGCGGCTTTTCTACCGTTGCACGCGGCTTCCCGGCATCCCTCAAAACAGCTGCCGGTGCCGCTGGCTCGACCGAATAGCGTTCTCGGGTGCTTTGGCGAACGGCAGCGTGCTCAGCCGGCGTCATGCGCGGCATCGCATTCATGTCGGTCGCCGGCACGCCGACCGATAGCGCGGCATTTGTCATGCCGCGGATGTATGCCGCAAAATGATACGGTGGCTGATTGAGAATGAACTCTGGGGTCGTTCGCATGTCGCGGGCAAGCGCATGAGCAGCCGCGTCACTGATCTTGGAAGCGAATTTGACTGCGGTCGCGCCATACAGTGCGTCGAGGACATGCGGCTGCATTTGCTGCAATCGTTGATGCGCGAGGACTAAGCCGACGTTGAGCTTACGTGCCTGATCAAGAATGACCGGTATCTTGGGATCGCGCTTGATGAAATCCTGGCACTCGTCGATGTAGACGAAACACGGAAGACGCTGCTCTTTGGGAAGAAGCTGACGCTTGTGCGCGGCGAGCAAGATCATTGAGATGAAAAAGCGGCCCACAATTTCGACGCCTTCTTCTTGAAGGAGACTCTGTGGGACATTGATGAGGATAACCTTCCCAGCGCCCATTTCGGTGAAAAAATCGAACTTAGATTTCGGCGCCGCGAACATTCTCGAGAGCGTCCGGATGCGCTTGACAGCGAATAGGCGATCAACGACCTGCTCTTTGGTGCGATCAAACTCCTTGCTGTTGAACTTCAGCTCAAAAAACCGCCTCGCATCCGGATCGAGCTTGGACAGATGCTGCTCGAACTGAGTGAGGCCGCGGGGCTGCATCAGGTCAATGAGAGTATCAATCGTAGCCGACGGGATGGTGAGCAGAAGCTCGATCGTGAAATGAAACAATGTATTCTGGCGGCTGGTCATCTCCGCCGACAGCAACGAGCTAAAGATGTAATCGTACAGCGCTAGCACGGCGTTGCGGAAACCTTCGTGCTCGGCAGGGGAGTAGGACTCCGTCTCTTCAATCCCCACGTCGAAAAGATTGAGAGCGACCGGCCATTCGATGTCTTCGGCATCAATGATGACCAGCTTGCCGTCGAGGCGTTCTCCCGGCGCGAACACCTTTAATCCTTCGATCGCCTTGATGAGGTCGCGGTTACTTTCCATGACGACGATGGACGCCTGCTCCGCGGCTACAAGCTCGAGGTCGCGCAAAATCTGGTATTGAAGGAGCGTCGACTTTCCGGCGCCTGGCGGCGCAACAATCCATTGGTGCTCAAAGCGGGTCTTTGCAGGGATACTAAAGGGCAACAGGCAAAGAAAGAGGTCAACGAAAGGAGTGCATTTCAGATATGTCTCGACTAGCTCGATCGGCGGGAGCTCGGAGTCGGCTGCGTAGATCATCGGCCTTCGATGTTTCTCATCTTCCGGAGAAACCCCCGAGGCCTCGCATAAATTGGCGTACAATCGCTCGTACAATGCCGTAAACAGGCCGGCCTCCACGTGCCCCTGCTTGCAGATCGTGCCGATGATCCTGTCCACGACTTGATGCGGATTGCGCAGCAGACAGATGAGTGGAACCGTGAGCGGCGCAGCATCCGCGCTCTCGGACAATTCAGGCAAGCTGGAAATAAAGCCCCAACCAACATTGCGTAGAGCCGTAATGAGCAGATCGCCTACGCGCTCGTCGTTCGCGAGAAAGTGTTGCTTCGCACGGAGAAAGCGACGCAGGTCCACGTGCTCCTTGATGGACAGCGTCGCGGCGTTCAGGTCCATGTCGGGCCAGGAGAAGATGGTCGTTTCTAGGGCCAGGATCTCTTCTTGGCACCGATCCAACGCCTTCATAACCGTAGTTGGCGCCGGCCGTTCAATAATCTCCCCGACCTGCTCTGCAACGTGCGCATTCACGCGTGCGATCGAATCTTCTTGCGCCCACATTGATCCGCAATGCGCCGTGCGTACTTGGTCATATAGGGAAATAGTGTCCGACAGCTCACGTGCCCGCTCGTCCGTGAAGCGACGTGGAAAAGGAGTAAACACCGACCGGCGTGGATACTCAGAGCTCAACGACTTCCTCCCGTCCATCGAATGTGGCGGCCTCTTCAAGAAAGCCCTTCAAGTTAGTGGCGGCTTCTTTGATGGCCCTTTCAGCTCCAAGTAGTTCGTCCATGCTGTCACATTCAACATGAACGCCCCGAATGAGGCTATCGACAGTAATGCGAAGTGCGAGCGCCGCCATCGTTGCGCTAACTGAGGCGCGGCCCAGGCGATAAAAGGTTTTCCCTAGACCTAAAAGCTGCGTCGTCATACCGCTTGTCAAAGGAGGATGATCCCGCGTGGTTTCAAGATGCTCCTTCGTTGCTTCTCGGTGTCTCTCGCGTGCTTGACTGTCGTAGACAACAAAGCTTCCAAGCCGATATTTTTGGATGAGCGCATGCGCCTCTGCGCTGAGTCCGATGCGTGCATCAAGTACGAAGATAATTTTTCCGGTTAAAGTAGACCGCTGTGAGCGCCGTAACTTGAGCGACATAGATTGCGAAGCTGGCTCGTGACGAAGGTAGGCGTCCGGAGAGCCTTCAGGACTGCCGGGATTCGGAACAGGATTTTCAGCGAACGAAAGCGACTCGATTTCCTTTGACGCCCGCTCGGCCGTAGCGCTTTGCATATCAGTAGCGGAGCTGCTGGATGCTACCGGCTGCGGCATCCACATTTGATAGGCACCCCTCCCGATGAGTATCACTCCAACGATTGCCAGCAACACGAACAGAATGATTTTCGATGGTGCAACGTTCACGATGGGCCAGATACTTTCGCTCCGAGAAGCTGCCGCGTCGCCCACCGTCGAGGCTGTACTAAATATGTTGTCGCTATTTTGCGGAACACGAATGGGAGCTTGCGCGGTCAGAAGCCCACGATCTACAAGCGCAGCTCGCCGCGTGAGCAATCGCGCACGATCATCGTAGGTAAGATGCGAATATAATAATGCCGCGTCACATTTTGCAATGCGAGTGCCAGTGGTTTGATCCGGTCGCTCGATGTCGAAGCAGACTTTCCACTGTTCTAGCAATCTATTGTACTCACTGTCCGATTGAATAGGGATGTTTTGTGCCGTTGGGGGCGCGATTTGTTCAGCAGGGCTCTGGTCGGTGCTCGCCTTAGTTTCAGGGGAAAGGCTGAAGACAAGAACGTCGTCCCGATATGCGATTACGCGGCAACTTGAATTTACGATTGGCGCTTTTCCATACATGGTGACGGCGCGTTGATCGGGTGCGACCGGGCCTGCCGTAATGTAGGGTAGTGCGCCGCACATTTTGGAGAAGACGTACGCCGTTCCCGAATATTTGTCGCCCTCCCTACGCCCGTCAAACAGGAGAGTTCCAGGTTGAACGCCGATTTGTAGGAGATCGGCCGCAGGGATTTGATAGTGAAATTGGCGCCGCGCACCGCTAGCGGAAAGTGAAACTACCGAGCCATTGTGATCCCAACGGGTCGACGTCCCTTGAGCGGACCCGTCAGCGGTCATCGCAACTAGCGCTAAGCAGAAGAGCAAGAACATTCGCATGCGAGCAACCACCCGCAATTCACATTGTCTCCGAAACGCTTAGATGTGCTCCTTACTTTCGGGCACTTGGCGGCGTTGCCGCGGCCGCCCCACTGGCGGAGAGACGAACGGAGTATTGCTGAAATATCACATCTGAAGGTTACACGCCAGTAGCACCGACCCTAAGTCTCGCGCCAGGATTAGCCGGAATGGCGGCCCCGGAGCAGAGATGCCTCGGGCGTGAAGACGGATTGATCAGTGAAGATCGGAAAAATCGCAAAAGCGCGAATCATGAAATCTCAGGAAATCAAAATCGTCTGCAAACGAATTTGCTTTTGCACCTCGAGACTTTTCGACGAGTTCAGAAGATAATCAGGAATATTGAAATCAGATGAGACTCTTCGACTTCTCTGAAAATGCCTCGACGTTGGCTTACTCTAAACACGCCTCCCCATATATCCTGCCTGCATCTCTGAGTATGCTTGTCGGCTAGCTTCCTCTCGATGAAGCATTCGCCTCCACTAAGTGGGGTTCTTGTTGTGGAGGCAGGAGCCGCCTCAGGCGGCTCACATCACTGCCATTGGCATGGAAGTCGCACGGAGATGCCCGATCTACGGCCTGTGCATGACGACTCATGGATGCACATGTCGGCCGTTTACCCCGCCTTGCCCTAAAGGTGGAGCGTAGGGTGGAGTGTGAGGAGGGGCTACTCCTCCAGAGAGCTTTCTCTCTTCGCCTTACAAGCCTCAATATTTGAGGACTCCTCGCCATCGTGCTATGTCAAGAGTGATCGCGAGGGAGGAGATAATGTCGAAACGACGGTGTGATGTATGCAACAAGGACAAGGATATGGCTGGCGGCAAGATATGCGAAAAGGGTCACTTCATTTGCGTTGACCATATCTATAGTTGGATGCCGGCTTCCGGCGAGAGGACCACCTGTCCCATATGTAAAAAAAAGCTGACCTGACATTCTAGAGACTGCGCTTGCAGCGGCTGCTAGCGTGATCGACGAATGGCGACGGATTTGCGTCCGCCGCGTCACGGGGTGGGCTGATCTCACAAGCACGACAGCCCGCAAGCGGTTAATCCGTACTTTGATCAAGGTATTCAAAGTATCTGTCACGCTCTTCTTCAAGACTCGGATGATCCGGCGCGTATTGCAGCCTGAATTCCTCGGCCCTGTCACATATCGTACGAATTCCGGCAGGATAGTCCTTTTTTGGAAGCACCGCCGCGACCGCGTCCCATTGCTCTTTTATCTTATCGATCGATGGATCCTTGGCCTCAAATCTCAGCATGGTGATAAGTTTGTTCTCAGGGACGCCGATTTCTTCTCCTCGCCATACATCCACTCCCATTTGTTTCAATACGCTCTTCGTCTCCTCGTCGAGGATAAAGTGCCCGTCAATCGCCTGTATTTCGAAGTCCTCACCATGAAAACCTGACGACTGCGTCGCGTATCCTTTTCTGTTCATTTCGATTACGGCGGTGCGCACCTGCGGCTCAAGCCATTCCACAAATGCGGCCATATAGAGCTCCTCCTCTGTAGGCTTTGGATTCTCACGAAGACGCGCTTCCTCCTCAACTTTCATGGCTTCGTGAACTCGCGCTCGCAACTCTCTAAAGTTTTGACGAAGTTTCTCCTGGCTTGTTTTTCCGCCGAGCCTTTCAAAAGAAGACATTACGTCTATTCTATCATGGCCGAGGAGGTCCGCTTGTCGCCGTAAGGGTCGGCAGCGGTGAGGTCAGAAACGCCGCCTTGAAAATGCGACATCGAGCTCAGTCCGTTCAGCGCATTTGCTGGTTCTGATCAGTTGCCTATGCGATGCATTTGATGCCGTCGCGCGTCAGAAATACACGCGACTGCTGGGTGATGAAAACGTTGGCTATGCTCCGTAGTGAGGGCAAGTGAACGACTGTGGTTAGGCATGAGGACAGGAAAGAATTTTGTTGCCGACGCTGCGCTCAAGAACGCCTCGTGATCCCGAGACTATGGAGCCGATGAAAGCGTCACCGCGTGGAAGAGCATTGATGGCGTCCGGTCGATCAGCTTCCAGATCTGGCACTTCGGAAGTTGCAAGGGATGGCTAAGTTTTTCTTGGCATCCCTTACGCGCCACGGGGCATTTACAGAGCCAACTTGAACGAACCGACTGAGCGGCATTTCAATAGCAGGTAGCGCCCGTGGGAACCGTCATGGCACCGATATTGACAGGTCGTAATTCTAGGGATGAAAAACCGCGCTTGGGTGGCGCCTCTCCACCTTGAAGTGCCTTAGTGCGCCGAACATGCCTCAGCGAGGCTCTCACTGCACACAGTACAGGAGCTTGTCGTGCCGTCACCCTTAACGAGCTCGCTGGTTTCTACACTTCCGACCCCTGGCTTGCGCGCGGCATCCGTTCACACTGCGCACCGCGCCTTGCGTTGGCGGCGGGGCACAAGCTGGCGATCCACAAGAATGGCTCTGGAAGGAAGGGCTGGCTTTGGAGGGCCAGCCCCGCTCCTACTTTGTTGGAGCGTCGGCAGGTTTGGCTGTTGCGCGAGCTTCAAGCCACTTGATGATCTCGTGCAGCCACCACACGGGCGGGCTGTTTCTGTGGCGGCCGAGTTTGAAAAACCGCGGCGCTTCTCCACTCGAACACATCCTGAACCAATGCGTGCGGCTGTAGGGGATTCCAAGTGCCTTAAGTCCACGCCAGTTGACCACTTCCTTGCCAGTCATCGCTTAGCTCCATTGGGTTGGAGCCGTCGCGACGGCCGTTAAGTCAGCCGACGAGGACAGCTTATCCGAAGCGGCTCGTTAACCGAGCAACTTTTTCACATGACCTTCGAGCTATGCAGCGCCGCTCGCTTCTCAGGTAGGTAACGGTACCTGTCGCATCGAGTAGCAATCGACGCAAAACTCGAGCCTGCGTAGATCTCGCGACGCGAAAAGCGTTATACGAGCCAGGCCGGCCAACCTAATAGGCGCATTCAATTGGGCGATCGATTTCGCGTGCATGGTCGACCCAAGATTTCCGCAATTGGCAGGAACAAACAGGCTGATCCGAAGTGAATTCAGGAGCCTTGTCTTTCTGCCGGAGGCGGTCCGCCACCGGCCTGTGTGTACGACCATGCGTTACGTGGCATACGCTGTCGATCTATGGGGAGCCACGCACGCGACCTACGAGCTAGAGTGCGGCGGCGACGACGAGGCAAGACGTCGATCATTGAAATTCCTCGAAGCGCATCCGGTGGTCGAGCTCTGGAGCGGCCCGCGGCGAATTGCAAGACTAATGGTGGATGGGCCTGGGACGACGGAGCATGGGGCCGCGCCCCTCAAGGACGTGGAGCCCGAAAAATCTCAGGTCGACATGGCGCGTGAGCAGCTCAGCCCGCTCGGTGTTCCTGGCTGGCCGGGCCCAAGGGCGCATAGCCCGCAAGTACAGGAGAACACGCGACGGTTGTTCATAGCTTCCGATATGTTATGTGCGCCGTCGCAAACGGAATGCCCGCACGTCCAGCACTCCCACGCACGATGCAGGCGCGATCGTCGATCGCATAGAACCAATCGTCGAAATTCAGCTTGAAAGATTTACCCCCGATTTGCGGGGAGTCGCGGGTGTACTTCCTGCTTGCTCACCTATTGCATCGCCTTCGAGTCGGTTTTCCAATCCGGTGTACCTACCCTCGTCGCCCTTTCGTATCGTCCAATGCAACGTGTCAGAATGTCCGTCATCAAATGTGTAAGTCTCGGTGAATAGAACGATTTTCGTGTCTGACTCGAATTCACCGTGGGCCGCGATTGTCGCGCGCTTCAGCAACCCGCCCACCAGACTTTCTACCACCGCCAACCTTCGATCCATCCCAGAAAAAATTGCTCGGGAAGAAATATCGGCCTTGTCCCTTTGAAATCGTCGATTGCCATTGGCGGACCCGCTCCGGAATGCTCCCGAAAACTAATCCACCTGTTACCAATCGGTTCCGATCGGCACTGCACTGGACGACAGGCCTCGCGTTCTGAAGCAACGCGGCCGTGCGACAATTACGCCGAAGAACTCCTTAGGCCCTGGATCAATGGGAGCCTACGAACATTCCTCGCTCTGCGGCGTCATATAAGCAGCCGGAGCAGCTGAACACGTCGTGCGTGTGTACTTCAAACGATAGTTCAGGTCGACCTCATACTTCAAACTGCTTCCTTGCGGGATATTCAAATCCCCCGGATTCGTACAGCGACCTATTCACTCTCCGCAGGCCCATCCAGGTCAGCGGGTTCGGCAAACTCGATATTGGCAAGGTCGTTTCTCATCGCGGTAGAGAAGGCTGCGAAGTCTGCTGTGATTGTAAGGTGAAAACGAAGGCCTCGCTGCTCGTTGACGGGCTTCACACGGTCCGGCTCGGAAAGCCGTTCCTGCCAATATGCCAAGTCTCCCTCAAATCGGCCGGCTTGCCAAACGTAGGCATACTTTCTTCTACAGCTGAGGTAAAAGCGGCGTTGACCAGCCACTCGGTAGATGATCTCACGGTTCCGCAATCTTCCTTCCTGATGCTTCGCCACTTCTGCTCGGACATATTCTTTCAGAGCAGTGTTTTCGACGCCCTCCAGCGCGGTTTCCCAATCGCTCCAAGCGGTAGCGGTGCGACCGGGCTTTGCCTCGGAGCCCCGAGTAAGGGTCGCGATTTCGATGGGAGGAGATAAATGCAGGTACAGGTTAGGTAGTCGCTACCGTTCTCCTCCCGCGAGAGTTGAATTCGATAGCACCGGATATCCACCGCGAAGCTCTCGTGGAGCCATTCCGCGCCCATTAGGAGCGCAGGATCAAAATCTTCTGCAATCAGCAGTATGCGCTGTGCCTGATTTACCGACGAGACATCTGATCCGACATGCTCCTCTATTTCCGATCGCCCATCCTCTTTGGATTGACCATAGTTCGCGGCCAATGTTTCGATGAAGCGATCGGGCGACCACCGGGAGATCATGCCCGCATAGCTCACTGCCTGAAGGAGTTGTAGCTTATGCGTTCCACGCTTTAGCTCGATAACAACCGCGCTGCCATCTTCATCAATGGCCAAAATGTCAATTCGATCCTGTACCGTGTCAGATGGCCGAACCTCCTGTCCAATGATCCATAAACTTTCTCCGATTTCCTCGCAGAATGAATCCGGCGCGACACAGATCATCGCTTGCAGTTCGCGTTCCCAATGGTCGGCTTCCGCGAGAACGGATCTTTTCAATCGAATAAGCTTCTTTCCACCCTTATCAATGCGCAGCACGGTCACCCCCACGATCGCGAAAACCGAACTTAGAGTACACAATCACTGTCGACAATCGCTCAAAGTCAGTGAAGCCTGCGATCACGTTGGACGCGGCCGCAGCTATCGGCCGAAACGCGACGACTATACATGGCCGAGAGATTGAGGTGTGGGGTCGCGAAGGGAAAAGTGGGTTCGAGAGCGGCCGCCGCGGTCTGACGGCATCGCCGATAGCCGGCCCCATTCGAGCGCGCCAGTCGCGGGCAAGTTGAGCTGTCTTACGTCATGAGATCGGATCGAACCGCGCTACAACAAGCGTGCCACCAACAAACTTGCCTTCTACAGCTTGAATTCATCCGGCCATACCTCGACGCGCCAATGAGACTACGCCCTAGGCAGCTATTATTTTTTTCATGTGAGCTTCGAGCTTTTGCAGCGCAGCGCGCTTCTCCGGTAGGTAATCGTACCTGTCGTAAATCTCGTCGAGGTCGGTTTTGCCCCCGCCTGTCACGTGGTTGAGCATGATCTCTGCGATCTCACGTGTTGTTCCGAGGCGCGCGAGCATGGATCGGAAGGTTCGCCGAAGATCGCGCACTTGCCATCCGGTCACACCTGATCGCTTGTCGATCTCTTTTTTCAGCTTTCCCCACGAGCCATCGTTGAAGTGTGTACCCTTGATGTGACCGGGGAAGTAATAGTCGGTATTCTTGTCTCGCCAATTGTCGCCGATCTTTTCTTGCCGATCGAGGATCGCACGCGCCATCGGCAGGATCGGGATTGCGTGCGCGCGCCCGTTCTTGGTGAACTCTCCAGGGATGGTGACCACGCGCCCTTCACGCCAGGCTCGTTGTAGCCGTCCTATTTCGCCGTTCCGACATCCCCACAAGATGATGAGCCGGATCATATCGCCGAAGAAGCCGTCGCACGCGTGCCACACCTTCTTGAGCTCGGCGTCGCTCAGGATGCGACTTCGTTTCTTGTCATTGCCCGGAGCCGGATAGCCTTCGAGCGGGCTGCGCTTGATGTAGCGGTGGGGAGGTTTCGTGCACCACCGGAGCATCGTCCGAAGCGCGCGGAATGCGTGAAGCTGTTCACTGGGCACGTCGGAAAGCTTCCCGAGTTCACGCTCGATCGATGCATCGTCAAGCTCATCGAGCGTGCATCGCAATTCCAACCGGTTGAGGAGGCGAAGCGTTTCGGACTTGGTGCGCTCGCTTTTGCCTTTGTAGTTCTCCTCGACGAAGACGAGCTTCGCTTGGTCGAACTCGATGCTGATTTCCTTCTGCCCGACCGGAGTGCCGAGGGCGACGAACGCGCGGCGGCGCGCTTCCGCGAGCTTGAGATCTGGATAATGACCCAGCCGAATTTTGGTGCGATTTGGCTCCTTGAGGACGATCCAGGTCTTTCGACGCTTGCCTACGCGCAAGCCAAAAGCTGGCGTCTTCCGGTCCATATACAGACCGGGCTTCAGTGATTGAACCGAGAGATCTGTGAGTCCAAGAATTGGCACGATTTGGCACGCCTTTCACGCGGATTGAGGCGGATAACCATGCCGTACTATACGACGGTCGAGTCGCGTAAACTACTGTAAAATAAGGGGTTTGCGGGCACCATGTGTAACGGTGGAGAGGCTTCAAAAAAGATTGGGAAGCTGCCGTTCTACCATTGAACTACGCCCGCGATCGCAATTGCTTGAGGTCGCCCCTCACGGGTGCGACCGCCAGACCATAGCCCGGGCCGAGGCAGAGGATCAAGCGTGCATTGACACCGATCATAGCAGCGCCACCTGCTACCAGCCCATCCTCACGAGCACGTCATTGATCACAAAGGGCGCAGCGGCGGATGCGTCGCAGCTTCCGCCGCGTGCATAGATGCAGGCATCGCTGAAGCCGACGCGGGCACAGCTTTGCCGCGAAAAATCCGCCGGCAGATCGCCTGCGGCTTCGGGCCGCGCAAGGATGCGGTTGAAGGCCGGCTTGGTCGCCCGCAGCAGCAGCGGCGGCAGGACCATCTCGGCGAGCGGATCGGCGGGCTGCAGCGCATAGAGCGGCACCGGGCCGACCAATCGTTCGCGCCCCGGCAACTGCTGGAAACGAACGTCGTAAAGCGCAAGGCCGCACATCTGCGGATCGCTGCGCAGCTCGGCCGCGAGCCGCGCAGCGCCGACGCCGCGCGTCCAGTACTCGCGCATCTCTTCGCTGGTGCCGGCCAGCGCCATTGACAACAGCGCCCAGCCACTGAGGACGATCGGCAATGCCCAGCGGCGCCACGCAACCTTCGTGCGCAGCCATTGCACCCAATCGGCCGATCCCAGCGCCGCGACGATGGTGAACAGCACCACCGACAGGAAGATGAAGCGGTATTCCTTGTGCGCGATCAGGCTGTGGAAGACGAGGTTGACCAGCGCCACGGTCGCGAGCAGCGGTGCGTGCCGCCAGCCGCGCCAGATCGCAGCAAGAGGGAGCAGGATCGCCACCGACCACACGGTCATGAAGTCGATCAGATAGGCCGACGGCGGCGACACGCCGAATTCGATGGCGCGGTCGTGGACAAGGTTTTCCCTGATATTGGCGATCAGCCAGGCGAACGGCACGCTGCCATGCGCCAGGTCGATCGCGGCGGCGAGCAGCAACGCAACCAGCCCGCCGGCGACCAGCGGAACCAGGTTTCGCCAGCGCGTCCAGCACGCCCCGAGCGCGAGCACGGCAATGGCCGGCGCAAACTGGAAGCGGCAGACAAAGGCGAAGGCGAGCAAGGCGCCGCCGATCGCGAGACGCCGCGGTGAGGGACCATCGGTGATGAGCAGCGCCGCCGGCACGATCAGCGCTGTCGCCAGCGGCTCGCCCAATGTGTGTGGCGCGAGCATGATCAATTCGAACCAGACCGCGGCCGCGAAGGCCGTGACGACGGCATGGGTGCGCGAGATCCGCGAGCCGAGGAACCAGGCGCTGACCACGATCGACAGCGACGCGCATGCGGCGATCAGACGCGGCACCAGGAACGCACCTGCGCCGGCAGGCGCAATCGCATCACCAAGGGCAACCGGCCCGGCCATCAATGTCGGCAGCAACCAGCCGCGAATGCCGTCGCGCCATTCCCACGTCAAAATGCCGTCATGGCCGAGCATCCGCCACGCCGGCTCGAGATACTGATAGGTCTCGTCGGGATAGATCACGTTGGGCCAGACGGCGGCCGCAAGGCGCAAGACCAACGCCAGCAGCAGCAACGCGAAGAGCGGATGAACACGCCCGCTCGCGCGCCCGACCATGCCTGCGCTGCCGGGCGCGGCTTCGGCGCTCGTGCCCGTCATCGTTCCGTCGATCGTCTTTTGGAGCAGCATGCCGGCGACCAGATAGCGGGCAAAGCCTTTAAGATGCGTGACCGGAGGATGCGTGACCGGACGTTGGCAAGGTCACACAGCATCGGCCGCGACATGCTTAACCAATCGTCAAGATTCCGGATGCACCGCACCGCGACGATGTTATGCTCGCATGTGGGGGCGTGATGGCGGGGCGTGGGTACACCATTTTCGACACGGCAATCGGCCGATGCGGCATCGCATGGGGCGAAGCCGGCGTCGCCGGGGTCCAACTTCCCGAGCTCCGCGAAATCGAGACCCGCAAACGGCTGTTCCAGCACTACGCCGACGCACGCGAGACGCGGCCCTCCGAGGAGATCGAGGTCGCGATCGAGGGCATTGCAGCGATCCTGCGCGGCGACGATGCCGATCTCGCGGGCGTTGCGCTCGACATGAGCGGCATCCCGGCCTTCAACCAGCGCGTCTACCAGGCGGTGCGCAATATTCCCCGCGGCGAGACCCGGACCTATGACGAGGTGGCGAGCGCCCTGCACGCGTCCGGCGCGGCCTATTCGGTGGCTCAGGCGCTCGGCCGCAATCCCTTCATGATTATCGTGCCCTGCCACCGCGTGCTCGAGGCGGGCCACTATGCCGACCGGATTTCGTCGAACGGCGGCAGCGTCTCCAAGCGGCGGCTGCTCTCGATCGAAGGCGCCCAGCCGACCATCAGCAAGACCCTGTTTGACGTGCTGCTGCCCGTTGCGCGGCCCCGACCGCAAGCCTAAATCTGGGGTATGACCCGGACCACACTGCTGCAGCGCGATCGCATCACGGTGAACGAGTTTCGCTGCACGGCGGAGCCCGGCGACAAGCCGTTCGTCGAGCAGTTCGCCTGCCATTCCGTGTCCTATGTGCGCAGCGGCAGCTTCGGCTGCCATTGCCGCGGCCGCTTCCATGAGCTGGTCGCAGGCTCGATCCTGGTCGGCCATCCCGGCGACGAATACACCTGCACGCACGACCATGTGGTCGGCGACGAATGCCTGTCGTTCTTCCTCGACCCGGAGCTGGTCGAGACCATCGGCGACCGCACCTCGGTCTGGCAGGTCGGCTCGGTGCCGCCGCTGCCCGAATTGATGGTGATCGGGGAGCTCGCCCAAACGGCGGCAGCTGGCAACAGCGACGTCGGCCTCGATGAAGTCGGCCATCTCCTCGCCAGCCGCCTTGTCGAGCTGGTGTCGGACCGCAAGGCAAAGCCCCTCACCGCCGGCTTGCGCGACCGCCGCCGCGCCGTCGAAGCGGCGCTGTGGATCGACGCCAATTCACACCATCAGATCGATCTCGACGATGCCGCGGAGCAGGCAGGCCTGAGCACCTTCCATTTCCTGCGGCTGTTTTCCGCGGTGCTCGGTGTAACCCCGCATCAATATCTGGTGCGCTCGCGGCTGCGTCATGCGGCAAGACGGCTGGTGGACGACGACAGCCCGGTCACCGATATCGCCTATGACGTCGGCTTCGGCGATCTCTCCAATTTCGTGCGCAGCTTCCACCGCGCCGCCGGCGCCTCGCCGCTGAAATTCCGTCAGGCCTCCCGCGGCGACCGCAAGATTTTCCAAGAACGTCTTGCGCTGCAATAGCTAGGTTCTCCCGGTCCGCGCGTCCATCGACGCGCGCAACGACCGGAGACTCCATCATGTACGACCACATCGGATTGCGCGTCGCCGACCTCGACGCCAGCGTCCGCTTCTACACCGCGGTGCTGGCGCCGCTCGGTTTTGTGCTCTGCTCGCGCGACGACAGCGGCGCGGGCTTCGGGCTAAAGGGCGAGCCCGCGCTCTGGCTGCATCTGCACAAGGGCAAGACGCAAGGCGGCGCGCATATCGCGTTCCGCGCCCCGAGCCATGACGCGATCAAGACATTCCACGCCGAGGGCCTGAAGGCCGGCGGCAAGGACAACGGCGCGGCGG
Organism: Bradyrhizobium sp. USDA 3240; assembly: GCF_054063295.1. Classification (NCBI taxonomy): domain Bacteria; kingdom Pseudomonadati; phylum Pseudomonadota; class Alphaproteobacteria; order Hyphomicrobiales; family Nitrobacteraceae; genus Bradyrhizobium; species Bradyrhizobium sp. USDA 3240. The sequence continues at coordinate 5,150,714 of NZ_JBSSGD010000002.1, read as the reverse complement.
GTCATCGCAAGGACTACAGCCCGACCTACTACGCGGCATTCCTGCTCGACCCCGACGGCAACAATGTCGAGGCGGTGAGCACGTAAGTAGCGCCACGAACTCCGCCGTCATTGCGAGCGGAGCGAAGCAATCCACATCGCCGCATATGACGAGAGTGGATTGCTTCGTCGCTTCGCTCCTCGCAATGACACCCCTCTTGAAAGGATCAACACCATGGCTTCAATTCACAAGGACATCCCGATCGACGCGCCGGCCGATCATGTCTGGGACGCACTACGCGATTTCGGCGCGCTGCACACGCGGCTGGTGCCCGCCTTCGTCACCGACACGCAACTCGCCGACGACGTCCGCACCGTCACCTTCGCCAACGGCACTGTGGCGCGTGAGACGCTGGTCGATTGCGACGACACGCGACGACGGCTGGTCTATGCGATCACCAGCGAGCGGGTGAAGCAGCATTCCGCCTCGGTGCAGGTGTTTGCGGAGGGCGACGCGCGCTGCCGGGTGGTGTGGATCGCCGATGTGCTGCCGCACGAGATCGCGCCCTATATGGACGCGCAGATGGACCTCGGCGCGGCAGCGATGCAGGCCGCGCAGGCCCGGTCGGCCAGGGACAAGAACGCGGCGTAATCAACCCTGTCACCGTCACCCTGAGGTGCTCGCGAAGCGAGCCTCGAAGGGCGACGGCCCGACTTTTCCCACGGGCGTACGCTGAAGCTTCGGGGCCGTGCATCCTTCGAGGCTCGCTACGCTCGCACCTTAGGATGACGGGTTTAATTGCCTAAGACAGCGCCGGCTGCGCCCCGACAACTGGGGCCGACTTGCCCCAGCGCGTCAGGATCACACTGAGGCAGGAGAGCACGCCGAGCACGCCCATCGACGCGGCGGCGAGTGTGAAGAAATCTTGCGCACTCGCTTCATGCGTGGACAGCCACCAGCCGCCGGTGCCGATGAAGATCAGCCGCGCGGTCTGCGCCAGCACCGGACCCAGCACCTTCGCAGCGCCCTGCGAGGAGAAATACATCGACATTGCGAGGCCGATGAAGGCGTACATCGGCGCGGCGGTCGACAGGTACTGATGGCTGGTCGCCCGCACATGCGGATCGTTGGTGAACAGGTTGACCCAGAGGTCGGGGAAGGCGGCGATGAAGCTGCCGACCATGCCGACCGCGAGGAACGACATCGTGCCCGCGGTCCAGGCGATGCGCCGCGCCCGCGCGACGCGCTCGGCGCCGACGGCCATGCCGATCATCGGCACCGAGGCGATACCGACCGCGAACGCGACCGAGGTCAGCATGAATTCGAGCCGCGCGCCGATGCCATAGCCGGCAAGCACCGCGGTGCCGAATTGCGCCAGCATGTGGGTGAAGATCGAGATCGTCAGAACCGATTGCAGCGGCGAGAAGCAGGAGACCGCGCCGACCCTGAGGATGTCGATGAACATCGCCCATTGCACGCGCAACCCCTTGAGCTTCGGCTTCACGCGGGCGCGGCCCGAGAACAGATACCAGCCCATCACGCTGATGCTGATCGAATAGGCGATCAGCGAACCCGCCGCGACGCCGCGCATGCCGAATTGCGGCACCGGCCCGAGGCCGAGCCCGAGCGTGCCGCCGAGAATGATCTGGCACACCGCCGAGGACAGGATCATGGTCGACGGCAGCTTCATGTTGCCGGTGCCGCGCAGGATGCCGGCCATCGTGTTCATCAGCCAGGGCAGGATCGCGCCGCCGAAGAAGATCTGCGAATAGGCGATCGCATTCGCCAGCACGTTGCCGCGGCCGCCGAGCAATTCGAGCAGGCGCGGACCGAAGATCAGCATGCCCAGCATGAAGGTGGCACCGAACGTCAATCCGATCAGCAGCGCATGCATGGCAAGCGTCGAGGCGCGCTCGATCTCGCCGGCGCCGAGCGCGCGCGCGATCGCGGATGCGACGCCGCCGCCCATCGCGCCGCCGGACATCGTCATGGTCAGGATCACGCAGGGAAACACCAGCGCCATCGCCGCGAGCGATTCGACGCCGAGCCGGCCGATATAGGAGGTCTCCGCGATCACCACGCAGATGCCGGCGGAGAGCGCAATCACGTTCGGCCACGCCAGCCACAACAGCGTGCGCAAGATCGGCCCGTCGAGCAGCGCGTTGCGCGCCGGCCTCGTCACCGGCGGCGGCAGCGGCCGTTCTTGTTCGTCGACAGGTATTTCGGCGAGGCCGAGGTCGGACATTTCCACTCCCACGCGCGATCTGGGGAGCCGCGCCATGGTGTTTCCCTACCATGGCGAACGCGGATTCCACGTGCGCGGGACGCAAGGGGGGCCTGCGTGATTGCTGGTGAACCTCTGGTCTAGCCGATCGACCAGACGAACGGCGCGCCGGCGGCGCCATTCGGCTTCAGATGCACCGGAATATGCCGTCCGCAGCCGGCTGCCAGCCCTTCGAACAAGCCTGTCAGGACGCTGGCGCAGGCCGGGTGATAATCGGCCACGTCGGCCATCAGCTTCCAGCCCTGCTGGCGGATCTCGAACTGGCCCTCGGACTCGCTGATCTCAGCGACATCATCCTGCGACTCGAAGAGAGTGCGCAGAAATGCGGCAAATTCCGTGGCACGGCCACGACCGCCGCCGAGCGCCTGCGCGACCTCGTCGAAATACTGCATACCAATCAGTCTGCCGGTGAGATGCAGCAGATAGCTCGCATCCTCGGGCCCGAACACCTGCACGATGACGGGCGCGGCGGTCTTCACATATTCCATCGCGTAATTGCGGTAGGCCTTTTCCAGTCGCGGCTTCGGCCAGTTGTCGACCGGCAGCGCCGGCGCGGTCTTCGGGTCGAACAGCGGCGCCTCGAGATGGCGCGCGAACACCAGGCGCTGCTCGAGCTCAAGCGGATGATCGTACTCGCAGTAATAGCCCTCGAGCCCGTCCTGGCCGTCGACGCTCTGCTTGGTGCAGACGAAGCCGAGCCTGAGATCGCCGAGGGCTGCACCGTTGTTGGCGTGCCAGCCGCGCAGCATCGCGCGCGAGACCTCGCCGGGCACTCCGCAGATCGCCGTGCCCTTCCAGATCCAGCGCGGCGGCGGATAGCGGATCCAGGCCTTGCGGTCGGTCTCGTACATGTATTCGACATGCACGCCGCCGATCCAGTTGGAGAGATAGTGATATTGCGCGGCCGCGACCGCAGGCGGCAGACCGTCGAGGCCGAGCTTCTTCAAGCCGGGCAGGAAGCGCTCCTGCTGCTGGCGGCGAAACACGCGGAAGACGAATTCGGCGGCGTCGGCGGTGCCGCGCCGCGTCACCACGGTGAGGATCAGCCCGGTGAAGAAGGCGTGATAGAGATCGGCGACGCTGCGCCACTTCCGCCACTGCGTTTCTTGCTGCGCTGAATCTGTTGCGGCGCTCATGTTCGCTCCCGGCTTGTTGTTTTCTGGACTGTGTCATCGCCGAAGAGACAGCGCAACCAACACACACTGTCATCGCCCGACTTGATCGGGCGATCCAGTATTCCAGAGACAGTCGTTGTCGATCGAGAGGCCGCGGCGTACTGGATTCCCCGCTTTCGCGGGGAATGACAGCGGAGGACGACGCGAAAACCGGACTACGGAATTACACGCGAAAATGCTTGGAGAGCTTCAGGCCCTGCGCCTGGTAGTTCGAACCGATGCGCTGGCCATAGAGCGCGTCGGGGCGCTCGAGCATGCGTTCATAGACGAGGCGGCCGACGATCTGGCCATGCTCGAGAATGAACGGCACCTCGCGCGAGCGCACTTCCAGCACGGCGCGCGCGCCCTTGCCGCCGGCGCCGGCATAACCGAAGCCGGGATCGAAGAAGCCGGCATAGTGGACGCGGAATTCGCCGACCAGCGGATCGAACGGCACCATCTCCGCGGCGTAGTCTGGCGGCACCTGCACCGCCTCTTTCGAAGCCAGGATGTAGAACTCGCCGGGATCGAGGATCAGGCTGCCGTCGGGCCGCGCCTTGATCGGCTCCCAGAATTCTTCAACCGAATAGCCGCCGCGGCGATCGACATCGACCACGCCGGTGTGGCGCTTGGCGCGATAGCCGACGAAGCCGCCGGAGTTCTCGCCGGACAGATCGACCGAGAGCGCGACGCCGTGGGTAAGGTCGGCATTGTCGGCATCGACCAGCCGCTCGGCGGCATGCAGCGCGTCGAGTTCGTCGGCGGTCAAGGTCGCCTCGCCGATCCGGAAACGGACCTGGCTGAGCCGCGAGCCCTCGCGCAGCAGCACGGGAAACGTCTTCGGGCTGATCTCGGCATAGAGCGGGCCGTGATAGCCGGCACCGATCATGTCGAAGCGGCGGGTGCCGTCGGCGATCACGCGGGTGAAGACGTCGAGCCGTCCGGTCGAGCTCTTCGGGTTGGCCGCGGCGACGATCTCCGGCGGCAGCGCCAGGCTTTCCAGCAGCGGCACGATGTAGACGCAGTTGGTCTCCAGCACCGCGCCGTCGGAGAGATCGATCTCGTGCAGCTTGAGCTGGTCGATCCGCTCGGCGACGGTGGCACCGGGGCCCGGCAGGAAGCTGGCGCGGACGCGGTAGGCGATGTCGCCGAGGCGGAGATCGAGGCTCGCCGGCTGGATCTGGCTCTCGACGAAGTCGTAGGCGGGCAGAATGAGGCCGGCCTCCGCCATCTCCGCGATCATGCGGTCGGGCAGGATTCCGTTGGATTCATCTTCCAGCGTGAACGACACGTCGCGGTCCCTCGGCGATCCCTCGAGATGGCCCAAAATCATACTCCGAGCGGCCACCAAGCCCCAAATTATGGGCTTTTACGGGTTATCCGATGACCGTCTTGACGGAAAGGGCGCGAGGGAATATCAGCTGCACTTATCCCGTGGTGATTTGAGCCGGCCGGCTTGCAGCCACGTTAAATAAGTCGCTAAACAGGCCGGGGACAGTGTGATCCCGGCTTGTGGAGGTTTCTCCAGGCCGGTTTTTTTGTGGCCAGTTTCCGAGGGAAATGGCCACTTCGGAGGTCACATGTCTGAATCCAAGTCTACTGCCCACTTCCGTCCTGAAACCCGCCTCGTCCATGGCGGCACGCTCCGCTCGCAATTCGGGGAGACGTCGGAAGGGCTGTTTCTCACCCAGGGCTATGTCTACGACACCGCCGAGCAATGCGAGGCGCGCTTCAAGGGCCAGGATCCCGGCTTCATCTATTCGCGCTATTCCAACCCGACCATTGCGATGTTCGAGCGCCGCATGATCGAGCTCGAGGGCGCGGAAGCCGCGCGCTCGACCGCGACCGGCATGGCCGCGGTGACCACCGCGATCCTCGCGCCGCTGAAGGCCGGCGATCACGTGGTGGCATCGAAGGCCCTGTTCGGCTCCTGCCTCTACGTCGTGCAGGACCTGTTGCCGCGCTACGGCATCGAGACGACGCTGGTCGACGGCCTCGATCTCGACCAGTGGCAGCGCGCCTTACGGCCGAACACCAAGACCTTCTTTCTCGAAAGCCCGACCAATCCGACGCTCGACGTGCTCGACATCGGCGCGATCGCAGAGATCGCGCATAGCGGCGGCGCCCGGCTGATCGTCGACAATGTGTTCGCGACGCCGATCTGGCAGAGCCCGCTGTCGCTCGGCGCCGACGTCGTGGTCTATTCGGCGACCAAGCATATCGACGGCCAGGGCCGCTGCCTCGGCGGCGTCATCCTGTCGTCGGAAGCGTTCATCGCCGAGCACATCCATAATTTCATGCGCCAGACCGGCCCGTCGCTGTCGCCGTTCAACGCCTGGGTGCTGTTGAAGGGACTCGAGACGCTCGGCATCCGCGTCCGCGCGCAGACCGAGAACGCGGCGAAGATCGCCGAGGCGCTGGCCAACCATCCGAAGATCACACGGCTGGTCTATCCCGGCCGCCCCGATCATCCGCAGGCCGACACGGTGAAGAAGCAGATGGGCGCCGGCTCGACGCTGGTCGGCTTCGAGGTGAAGGACGGCAAGGCCGGCGCCTTCCGTTGCCTCAACGCGCTGAAGATCTCGCGCATCTCCAACAATCTCGGCGATGCCAAGAGCCTGGTGACACATCCCGCGACCACGACGCATCAGCGCCTGGCGCCGGAGGCCCGCGCCGAGCTCGGCATCAGCGAAGGCTTTATTCGCTTCTCGGCCGGGCTCGAGCACCCCGACGATTTGATCGAGGATTTTGAGCGCGCGCTCGAGCAGGTTTGAGGCGAACACGTCGTGGCCGGGCTAACCCGGCCACGATGGCTTCTCTTGAGAACTACGTCGCAGCCGTCGTCACGCCGCCGTCGACCACGATGGTCTGGCCGGTCATGAAGGTCGAGGCATCGGAGGCGAGATAGGCCACCGCGCCCGCGATCTCGTCGGGCTCGCCGATGCGGCGGAGCGGTGTCGATGCGGTGCGGCGCTTCAGATTGTCCGGATCCTCCCACAGCGCGCGGGCGAAATCGGTCTTCACCAGACCCGGCGCCACGCAATTGACGCGCACGCCCTTCGGCCCCCATTCGCCGGCGAGGCTGCGGCACAGCGCAAAGTCCGCAGCCTTGGAGATGCCGTAGGCGCCGATCACCGTAGAACCACGAAGTCCGCCGATCGAGGAGATGATCACGACCGAGCCCTTGCCGCGTTCCGCCATCTGCGGGATCGCCAGCGCGGACAGCCAGATGTTGCTCTTGACGTTCGAGCCCATGATCTTGTCGAAGGCCTCGTCCGTGATGTCGAGCAGCGGACCGTAATAGGGATTCACCGCGGCGTTGCAGACCAGGATGTCGATCTTGCCGTAGTGCTTGATCGTGCCTGAGACCAGACCCTCGACCTCCGCGCGGCGCGCGATGTTGCAGGGGATGACAAGCGCGTCACCGCCCTCTTTCTTGATGCCGTCGGCGACCTCCTGGCAGGCATCCGCCTTGCGCGAGGAGATCACGACCTTGGCGCCGAGCTTGGCCAGCAGCTCCGCCGAGGAGCGGCCGATGCCGCGGCTCGAACCGGTGACGACCGCGACCTGGCCGGTGAGATCGAACGGGGTGTTTTTCATTGTTGTTGCCTCCCTGTTATTGACGCGTCATTCCGGGATGCGCCGCAAGGCGCAGACCCGGAATCCAGAAGTTGTGGCGCGAGATTCCGGGTTCTCGCTTCGCGAGCCCCGGAATGACGATCAAGCCAACAGCCCGCCGCCCTCGCTGACGCGACGGAGGTGGTAGTCGGTATCACCGAGCGTGTTCTCGATCATGGTCAGCCGCTTGAAGTAGTGACCGATCTTGGCTTCCATGGTCATGCCGATGCCGCCATGAAGCTGGATCGACTGCTGGCCGACGAACTTCAGGGACTTGCCGACCTGCACCTTGGCGGCCGCGACCGCGGACGAACGCTCCTTGGCATCGCTGAAGTCCGACGCCATGGTCGCGAACATCGACATGCTGCGGGCCTGCTCCAGCGCCACGAACATGTCGGCGGCGCGGTGCTGCAGGCTCTGGAACGAGCCGATCGCAACGCCGAACTGCTTGCGGGTCTTGATGTACTCGACGGTCTCCTTCAGCGACTCGTCCATCGCGCCGACGGCTTCCGCGCACAGCGCAATGCGGGCTTCGTCCGCGACGCGCTCGATCAGAGGCAGGCCATTCTCGGGATCGCCGATCGCAGCATCCGCACCGACCTCGACATTGGTGAAGGTGATGTCGGCCGCGTGCAGGCCGTCCTGGGTCGGATAGCCCTTCCTGGTGACGCCCTTGGCGTCCGCCGGAACCAGGAACACGCCGATGCCGGCCTTGTCGCGCTGGCCGCCCTTGGTGCGCGCGGTCACGATCAAGGTGTCGGCGTTCTCGCCGTTCAGCACGACGAACTTCTCGCCGTCGATCACCCAACCGTCGCCCTTCTTCTTCGCCGTGGTCACGACGTCGAACAGGTCGTAGCGCGAGTTCTTCTCGAGCTGCGCAAAGCCGAAGGTCTTGCTGCCGTCGATGATGCCGGGAATGTACTTGGCCTTCTGCTCGGCCGAGCCGCCATGGCGCAGGAAGCCGCCGGCGACCACGACGGTGGCGAGATAGGGCTCGACCACCAGTGACTTGCCGAGCGCTTCCATCACGATCATGGTCTCGACCGCGCCGGCGCCGAAGCCGCCGTCGGTCTCGGCGAAGGGCAGACCAAGCAGGCCCTGCTCGGCGAGCTTGCCCCAGAGCGCTTTGCTCCAGCCGCCCTTCTCCTTCATGTACTTCTTGCGCGCATCGAAGTCGTAGGCATCCGCCAGCAAACCGTCGACGCTTTCCTTGAGAAGCCGCTGCTCCTCGGACAGATCAAAATCCATGTTCGTTCCCTATTGTCAAAGTGCTGATGCTATCCGCGGCGTCATTCCGGGATGGCCCGAAGGGCCAGGCCCGGAATCCATACTCACGATGGTGGTTATGGATTCGGGCTCTTCGCTACGCGAAGCCCCGGAATGACGATAATGGTGAGGCCTACAGCCCCAGCACCGCCTTGCTGATGATGTTGCGCTGGATCTCGTTGGAGCCGCCGTAGATCGAGACCTTGCGGTTGTTGAAGTAGCTCGGCGCGATCTGCGCGGTCCAATCCATGCTCTCGTTCGAGCCGGCATCGCCGTGTTCGTCATAGGGCGCGGCGAACGGACCGATGATCTCCATCAGCAGCTCGGTGGTGGTCTGCTGGATTTCCGAGCCCTTGATCTTGAGCACCGAAGAAGCCGGGTTCGGCTTGCCCTTGCCGTGCTTGCCTTCGTCGGCAACGACGCGGAGCTGGGTCAGCTCGAGCGCCTTCAGCTCGATCTCACAGGCCGTGAGCTTCTCGCGGAACGCCGGATCCTCGATCACCGGACGGCCGCCGGACTCGACCTTGGAAGCCAGCGCGCGGATGCGGCGCAGCCGCTCCTTCGAGACGCCGACCCGGGCGATGCCGGTACGCTCATTGCCGAGCAGGAATTTGGCGTAGTCCCAGCCCTTGTTCTCCTCGCCGATCAGGTTCTCGTAGGGCACCTCGACGTCGTCGAAGAACACTTCGTTGACCTCGTGGCCGCCGTCGATGGTCTGGATCGGACGGACGGTGACGCCCTTAGACTTCATGCTGAACACGATGAAGGAGATGCCCATCTGCTTCTTCGCGTTGTTGTCGGTGCGGCAGAGGCAGAAGATCATGTCGGCGTGCTGGGCGAGCGTGGTCCAGGTCTTCTGGCCGTTGATGATCCACTTGTCGCCACGGCGCTCCGCCTTGGTCTTCAGCGACGCGAGGTCCGAACCCGAGCCCGGCTCCGAGAAGCCCTGGCACCACCAGTCGTCGACACTGGCAATGCGCGGCAGATATTCCTTCTTCTGCTTCTCGTTGCCGAAGGTGTAGATGACAGGGCCGACCATGCTGACGCCGAAGGCGAGCGGCTGCGGCGCCGGATAGGACTGCAGCTCCTCGTTGAAGATGTAGTGCTGCACGGTGGTCCAGCCGGTGCCGCCATATTCCTTCGGCCAGTGGGTGACGCCCCAGCCCTTCTTGTTGAGGATGCGCCACCAGGTCACCATCTCGTCCTTCGACAGGTGGCGACCTTCCTGCAGCTTGCGCCGGGTCTCCGGCGGCACGTTGTTCTTGAAGAACTCCCGTACCTCCTCGCGAAACGCTATCTCTTCCTTGGTGAAAGCGAGATCCATCGGATCCTCCTTTTTGAAGTTCAACTTCCTCGTCATTCTCGATGTCGTCCCGGCGAACGCCGCGACGACGGATTCATTGCACCATATCGTCCATCAAGAGCGCGATCCTGATGCGGTTTGTTGCGTGGCTTGAGATGTCTTCGGCTGCTGCTGGCGCAATTCATGGCGCGACAGTTTTCCGACCGGCGTGCGCGGCAGTTCGTCGACGAACTCGACCGCCGCCGGCAATTCATGCTTGCCGACCTTGCCGGTGAGGAATGCGCGCAGCTCGTCGATCGAGAATGCTGGCTGCCCGTCGCGCAGCTTGATGAAGGCCTTTGCCGCCTCGCCGCGGTAATCGTCGGGGATGCCGATCACGATCACCTCCTGCACGGCGGGATGCGTGTAGATCGCCTGCTCGATCATCTGCGGATAGACGTTGAAGCCGCCGGAGATGATCATGTCCTTCTTGCGGTCGACCAGATAGAAATAGCCGTCCGTGTCCATGTAGCCGATGTCGCCGGTCAGGAAGCGGTCGCCGACGAAGGCCTCCGCGGTCTCCGCCGGCCTGTTCCAATAGCCTTTGGTGACGTTCGGGCCGCGGATGCGGATTTCGCCGACCTCACCGACCGGCATCACCTTGGTGGAATCCTCCAGCGATACCACGTCCATCTCGATGCCGGGCAGCATCAGTCCGATCGAGCCCGGCTTCTCCGGCCCCTCCTTGGGATGGCCGGTGCCGGGCGAGCAGGTCTCGGTCATGCCCCAGCCGCTCTTCAGCTTCATACCGACGCGGCGCTCGAAGATCTTGGCGACCTCGACCGGCAGCGGCGCGCCGCCGGAGCCGGCGACCACCAGCGAGGACAGATCGCGCTTGTCGAGGTCGGGCAGCGAGGCGATCGCGATCCACATCGTCGGCACGCCGGGAAACACCGTCGCGCGCTTGACCTCGATGTCGCGCATCACGGCCTCGACGTCGAAGCGCTGATGCAGCGAGATCAGATGGCCGCGCCGGATCACCGACAGCAGCACGACGGTCAGCGCATAGATGTGAAACAGCGGCAGCACGCAGATGACACGCTCGATCGCGTTGCGTTCGAGCCGCCCCGGCTTGCCCCAGACATCATAGATCGACACCGCCGCGGTGAGATTGCCGTGGCTGAGCATGGCGCCCTTGGGCAGGCCCGTGGTGCCGCCGGTATATTGCAGCAGCGCGACGTCCTCGACGTCGACGGCGGGCCAGTGCGACGGCTTGACTGCGCCGTCGATAAACTGCCGGTGCGTGATGATCGCAGGATTGTCAGGCAACGCGGTCTGCGGTGTGCCGACCTTGCCCCAATTGTCATCCTCGCAAACGATCAGGCGGTCAAGCAGCCCCTTGGCGAGGAATTTCAACGCGGTCGGCAACAGCGCCGAGAGGTTGCTGGTGACCAGCACGCGCGCGCCTGAATCGGAGAGCTTGTGCGACAGCGCGATCTCGCCGTCGAGCGGCGACAGATGCACGACGCGGGCGCCGGCCTTCAGCGCGCCGAAGAAGTTGATCGGGTGATCGGGCGAATTGCCGAGGAACAGCGCGACCGAGGTGCCCTTGCCGTAACCGGCCCGCATGAAGGCGGCTGCCGCGGTCTCGACCAACGCTTCCAGCTCGCTGTAGCTGATCTGCCGTTCGCGGAATTCGAGCACCGGGCGCGCGCCGAACTCGGCGGCGGCACTCGAGAGCAGGTCCGGCAGCGTGCCGCGCGTAATCTCGTCGCTCCACTGCACGCCCTTGGGATAATATCGTTCGCCGGGATAGGTCATGGATGCCTTCGCAGGGACTCTATGAAGTCGTCATTCCGGGATGGCCCGAAGGGCCAGACCCGGAATCCATCGATCCACACGCGCCGAGGCGCGATGGGTTCCGGGTTCATCGCTTTCGCGATGCCCCGGAACGACACGTGATCAGACCTTCAGCCAATCACGCCGCCTTCGACGCAGCAGCGAGCGAGGCGAAGGTCTTGCCTTCGTCGGCGAGCTTCTTGAGCAGCGGCGCTGGTTCGAGCGAGGGATCGTTGGTCTCCTTGGCATAGAAGGCCAGGCGATCGGCGATGTGCTTGAGGCCCACGGTGTCGGCCCAGAACATCGGACCGCCGCGATAGATCGGCCAGCCATAGCCATAGAGCCAGACCACGTCGATGTCAGACGGACGCGCCGCGATGCCCTCGGCGAGGATCTTCGCGCCTTCGTTGATCATCGGGTACATCATCCGCTCGAGGATCTCGTCGTCGCTGACGACGCGCTTCTTGCGGCCGAGGCGCGCCAGCGTCTCGTCGATCAGCTTCTCGACCTCGGGATCGGGCAGCGCCGCGCGCGAACCCTGCTCATACTTGTAGTAGCCCTTGCCGGTCTTCTGGCCGAAGCGGCCGGCTTCGCACAGCGCGTCCGCGATCTCCGACTTGATGCCGCGGTCCTTGCGCGAGCGCCAGCCGATATCGAGACCGGCGAGATCGCCCATCGCGAACGGTCCCATCGGCATGCCGAACTTGGTGACGACAGCGTCGACCTGCTGCGGCAGCGCGCCTTCGAACAGCAGCTTCTCGGACTGCTTGCCGCGTTGCGCCAGCATGCGGTTGCCGACGAAGCCGTCGCAGACGCCGACCACGGCCGGCACCTTGGCGATCTTGCGCGCGATCGAGACGGCGGTGACCAGCGCATCCGGCGCGGTCTTGTCGGCGCGCACGATCTCGCACAGCTTCATGACGTTGGCCGGCGAGAAGAAGTGCATGCCGAGCACGTCCTGCGGGCGCTTGGTCGACTGCGCGATCTCGTCGATGTTGAGGTAGGAGGTGTTGGAGGCCAGCACCGCGCCCGGCTTGGCGTATTGGTCGAGCTTGCCGAACACTTCCTTCTTGACCGCCATGGTCTCGAACACCGCCTCGATCACCAGATCGGCGTCGCCGATGTTCTCGATGCCGACGACGCCGTTGATCAGCGCCATGCGCTTGGCGGGCGCGTCCGCCGGGATGCCGCCGCGCGCGGCGGTCGCCTCGTAGTTCTTCTGCATGATGCCGAGGCCGCGCTTGAGCTGCTCCTCGCCCGTCTCGATCAGGGTGACCGGGATGCCGGCATTGGCGAACGACATCGCGATGCCGCCGCCCATGGTGCCGGCGCCGAGGATGGCGACGCGCGCCACGTTGCGGCCCTTGGTGCCTTCGGGAACACCGGAGATCTTGGCGGCTTCGCGCTCGGCGAAGAACGCGTAGCGCTGCGCCTTGGACTGCTCGCCGTTCATCAGCTTGAGGAAGCCCTCGCGCTCCTTCTTCAGGCCCTCATCGAACGGCAGGTCGATCGCGGCGCCGACGGCGTCGGCCGCGGCGAACGGCGCCTCGAGGCCGCGCGACTTCTTGGTCAGCGCAGCGACGGCATTGGTGAAGATCGAACGGTCGGCCTTGGCCGCGGCGAGCTTGCTGTCGTCATCGCGCAGCTTGCGCAGCGGACGCTTCTCGGCGACCACCTTGCGCGCAAATGCCTCACCGCCCGACGCCGGACCCTCGACGATCTCCTCGATCAGGCCGGCCTTCAGCGCGGCATCCGCGCGCTGATCGGATCACCGCCGACGATCATCTTGACCGCGAGCTCGGGACCGACCGCGCGCGGCAGGCGCTGGGTGCCGCCGGCGCCCGGCAGCAGGCCGAGCTTCACCTCGGGCAGGCCGAGCTTGGCGTCCTTGGTGGCGACGCGATAGTGGCAGGCCAGCGCAACCTCGAGGCCGCCGCCGAGCGCGGTGCCGTGGATCGCGGCAACGATCGGCTTCGGCGAGCTTTCCATCAGGCTCAGCACGTCGGCGAGCCCGGGCGGCTTCGGCGGCTTGCCGAATTCGGTGATGTCGGCGCCGGCGATGAAGGTGCGGCCGGCGCAGGTCAGCACGATGCCCTGGACCTGCGCATCATCGATCGCGCTCTTGATGCAATCGAAGATGCCGCCGCGCACGGCGGCGCTCAGCGCGTTCACTGGCGGACTGTTAACCGTGACGACGGCAATATTGTCATGACGTTCGAGCTTGACGACTTCACTCACCGGGACTCTCCCTGGATGCTTGTTCTTGAATTTGCGTTGAGTAGCTGCACGACTTGCGTCGAGCCGCTAGATAGACCAATTTCGCACTGCGAAATTTAATTCCACATCTTGACACGGAGGGTTATTTTGAAGCACGAGCCTTGTCAACGAGCATGACAAGGGCAGGGAATGAAGCGCGCCAGCAAGAAAGCAGCGACCGATCGCAATTTCGTCGTCGCGCTTTCCCGCGGACTGGATGTCCTGCGTGCATTTCAACCCAATGACGGGCTGCTCGGCAATCAGGAGATTGCAGCCCGCACCAAATTACCGAAGCCAACCATTTCCCGGCTGACCTACACGCTGACCAAGCTGGGATACCTTACACCTGTACCGAAATTCGAAAAGTATCAGCTTGCACCTTCGGCGATGGCGCTCGGCTATGCCGCGCTCGCCAATCTCGGCGTTCGGCATTTGTCCGAGCCGTATCGAGAAGAAGTGATGCGCGCGACCGGCGGCGCGGTCGCCGTCGGCGGCCGCGACCGTCACAGCATGATCTATTTCGGCCAGAGCCGGAACGGCCTGGCGCTCGGCGTGCAGCTCGACGTCGGCTCGCGGGTGCCGATCGCGACCACCGCGATGGGGCGTGCCTATATTTGGGCATTGCCACCCGAAGAGCGTGCGGCTCTACTACGCGAGCTGCGGGATCACTATGGCAGTCGCTGGGCCAAGATCCGCGACGGCATCGAGCGCTCCGGCGAGACGGTGGCGAAGCACGGCTTCACCCTGTCCACCGGCGACTGGCAGGACGACGTCGCCGCGGCCGGCGTTGCATTGAAATTGAACGACGGAACCGGCCCTTACGCCTTCAATTGCGGCGCGCCGGCATTCCGCTTCACGGAAGATAGATTGCTCAACGACATTGGACCTCGCCTTGTCGCGATGGTAAGGAACATCGAGCAGGCGCTCGGTGGAATAGCGCCGCAATCCAAAAAAGAACAAAGCAAAAAGTCTAGAGTAGGAGGGAAAGTTGCACGTTTGGCCGAGGGGATCAGATAGCCTCCATCGCGTCCGGCGAAATCCATCGCAGGGCCGCTCGCACCGCTCAGAGATGGCGGGCGAGACGAGATGACGCAGGCACAGCTCGCGCAGGGGAACGATCCCCTGCTCGCGGTTCGCGACGTCAGCGTCGTGTTCGGCGGCATCATCGCATTGAATGGCGTGTCGTTCGACATGCGCCATGGGCAGATCCTCGGCCTGATCGGACCGAACGGCGCCGGCAAGACGACGCTGTTCAATTGCCTGTCGCGGCTCTATCAGCCGTCGTCCGGCGATATCCTGATGGAAGGCAAGAGCATTCTGTCGCGGCCGCCGCACCGGATCGCCGAGATCGGCATCGGCCGCACCTTCCAGAACGTCGCGCTGTTTCCCAATCTGTCCGTGATCGACAATGTGCGCGTCGGCGCCCATGCCCGGACCTCGAGCGACATCGTCAGCGACTCGCTGCGTCTCGCCTGGGTTCGCCGCGGCGAGAACGACATGAACAAGAAGGTGCACGACATCCTCGGCTATCTCGATCTCGAGGACGTCGCCCACACCGTGGTCTCGGGACTTCCGTTCGGCACCCAGAAGCGCGTCGAACTGGCGCGCGCCTTGGCATCAGATCCGAAGATCCTGCTGCTCGACGAGCCGGCCGGCGGCCTCAATCACGAGGAAGTCTACGTGCTCGGCGACCTGATCCGCAAAATCCGCGATGACCGTAAAATTACGGTGTTGCTGGTCGAGCATCACATGGGTCTCGTGATGTCGATCGCCGACCACGTCGTCGCGCTCAATTTCGGCCGCAAGCTGGCCGAAGGCACGCCGGCCCAGGTCCAGGCCGACCCCGACGTCATCAAGGCTTATCTGGGGAGCAAGGACCAATGACAGCGATGCTCAACGTCAAGGACCTGCGCGCCTATTACGGTCAGGTCCAGGCCCTGCACGGCCTCAGCTTCTCGCTCAACGAGGGTTCGCTGACTACCCTGCTCGGCGCCAACGGCGCCGGCAAGACCACCACGCTGCGGGCGATCTGCAACATGGTGCGCTCGACCGGCGCAATCGAGTTCGAGGGCAAGCCGATCGGCACCCGTTCCACCGAGAACGTGGTCCGCCTCGGCATCGCCCATGTGCCGCAGGGCCGCGGCACCTTCACCAACATGACGGTGGAGGAAAATCTGCAGCTTGGGGCCATCAGCCGTTCCGACAAGAACGCCATCGGCGCCGACATCGAGCGGATGTACGAACATTTCCCGGTGCTGAAGCAGCGCTACACCCAGCAGGCCGGAACGCTGTCCGGCGGCGAGCAGCAAATGCTCGCGGTGGCGCGCGCGCTGATGCTGCGGCCGCGCCTGATGCTGCTCGACGAACCGTCATTCGGCCTCGCGCCGCTGATCGTGCGCGACCTGTTCCGCATCCTCGGCAAGATCAATCGCGAGGAAAAGGTGACTATCCTGGTGGTCGAGCAGAACGCGCAGCTCGCGCTCGAGCTCGCCGACCAGGCCTATGTGATCGAAACCGGACGGATCGTGATGTCGGGCAATGCCAAGGACATCGCGAACAACGAAGACGTCCGCAAATCCTATCTCGGCTACTGAGGAGCTGGCACAATGGAGCTTTTTGCCAACCAGGTCCTGGCCGGAATCGCCACGGGCGCGATCTATGCCTGCATGGCGCTCGCGGTCGTGATGATCTACCAGGCCATCGACCATTTGAATTTCGCCCAGGGCGAAATGGCGATGTTCTCGACCTTCGTGTCCTGGCAGCTGATGCAATGGGGCGTGCCATATTGGGGCGCCTTCGTGCTCACCGTCGCCTTTTCGTTTGCTGCCGGCATTGTCATCGAGCGGTTGCTGTTCAAGCCCCTGGCCAAGGCCCCGATCCTGACCAACGTCGCCGGCTTCATCGCGCTGTACGCGATCATCAACTCGGTCGCCGGTCTGATCTGGGACTTCACCATCAAGCAATACCCGACGCCGTTCGGCTCCTCGCCGTTCCTCGGCAGCCAGCTGATCTCGACCCACCAGGCCGGCATGATCGGCATCACGCTGCTGATGCTGGCGCTGCTGTTCTTCTTCTTCCGCTTCACCCGGGTCGGCCTGGCGATGCGGGCGGCTGCCTCGCTGCCTGAATCGGCCCGGCTGGTCGGCATCAACACCTCCTGGATGATCGCGCTGGGCTGGGGCATGGCGTCAGCGATCGGCTCGATCGCCGGCATGATGATCGCCCCCGTGGTGTTCCTCGAGCCGAATATGATGCTCGGCGTGCTGATCTACGGATTTGCCGCGGCCGTGCTCGGCGGCCTGACCTCACCGTTCGGCGCCGTGATGGGCGGCTTCCTGGTCGGCATCTTCGAGAACCTCGTCGGCACCTACATCCCCGGCGTCGGCAATGAGCTGAAACTTCCGATCGCGCTTGCGCTGATCATCGTCGTCCTGGTCGTCAAACCGGCAGGCCTCTTCGGCCGCGCCATCGTGAAGCGAGTTTGATCATGAGCGCCGTTGAAGAAATCGTCACAGAAGCCCCCGCCGTCGAGGCTGTGCCCAAGCGTGCCATGACGCTGGGCTACGGCACCTCGCTGGTCGTGCTTGCCGCGCTGATCCTGATCCCGCTGTTCGTGAAGAACTTCATCATCTTCCAGATGACGATGCTTCTGATCTACGCCCTTGCGGTGATGGCGCTCAACATCCTGACGGGCGGAAGCGGCCAGTTCTCGCTCGGCCAGAGCGCGTTCTACGCCGTCGGCGCCTATACGTCGGCGATCCTGATGGAGCATGCGGGCATGAACTATGCCCTGACGCTGCCGGTCGCCGGCATCGTCTGCTTCGGCTTCGGCTTCCTGTTCGGCCAGCCGGCGCTGCGGCTATCCGGCGTCTATCTGGCGCTTGCGACCTTTGCGCTCGCC
Source organism: Bradyrhizobium sp. USDA 3240 (assembly GCF_054063295.1). Lineage (NCBI taxonomy): Bacteria > Pseudomonadati > Pseudomonadota > Alphaproteobacteria > Hyphomicrobiales > Nitrobacteraceae > Bradyrhizobium > Bradyrhizobium sp. USDA 3240. The sequence continues at coordinate 5,133,135 of NZ_JBSSGD010000002.1, read as the reverse complement.
ACCGCGATGCCGCAGCTGCTCAAGCTCGGCTATTTCGAGCACTGGACCGGCGGCGTGCAGGGTCTCGTGGTCACCAAGCCGGATGCCCCGTTCGGGCTGCCGATGGGGCAGGACATGTGGCTCTACTACTTCACACTGGCGGTCGGGATCGCGATCTACATCGCCTCGGTGAACCTGCTGCGCTCGCGTTCCGGCCGCGCCTTCATGGCGATCCGCGACAACGAGATCGCGGCTTCCGCGATGGGCGTCGACGTCGCGCTGTACAAGACGCTGGCGTTCGGCGTCTCGGCCGGCATCACCGGCGTTGCCGGCGGTCTCGGCGCCATCGCGGTGCAGTTCGTGGCGCCCGACGGCTACACCATCCAGCTCGCGATCTCGCTGTTCCTCGGCATGGTGGTCGGCGGCGTCGGCTGGCTGCCCGGCTCGATCGTAGGATCCGCCTTCATCATCTTCGTGCCGAATATCGCCGAAGGCATCTCGAAGGGCCTTTCGGGTGCGGTGTTCGGCGTGTTGCTGTTCCTCGTCATCTTCCTTGTGCCGCACGGCGCCAGGCAGGTTGCGATCGTTGCCCAGCAACTGGCCGCAAAGCTCAAGAAAAACTAAGAATCTTTAGAACCAAACCAGGAGACATTATGCTTTCTACCGTTCGGATCGCCGCGATTTCCGCGGCGATCGTCGCTGTTGCCGCGACCTCCACTGCCGCATTCGCCCAAAAGAAATACGACACCGGCGCAAGCGATACCGAGATCAAGGTCGGCAACATCATCCCTTATTCGGGACCAGCCTCCGCCTACGGCGTGATCGGCAAGACCGAAGAAGCCTACTTCAAAATGATCAACGACCGCGGCGGCATCAACGGCCGCAAGGTCAATTTCGTCAGCTATGACGACGCCTATTCGCCGCCGAAAGCGGTCGAGCAGGTGCGCAAGCTGGTCGAGAGCGACGAAGTGCTGCTGGTCTTCAATCCGCTCGGCACGCCGTCCAACACCGCGATCCAGAAATACCTGAATTCCAAGAAGATCCCGCAGCTGTTCGTCGCCACCGGCGCCACCAAGTGGAACGATCCGAAGAACTTCCCGTGGACCATGGGCTGGCAGCCGAGCTACCAGAGCGAAGCGCAGATCTACGCCAAGTGGCTGATGAAGGAGAAGCCCGACGCCAAGGTCGCGATCCTCTATCAGAACGACGACTTCGGCAAAGACTACCTCAAGGGCACCAAGGACGGTTTTGGCGCCAAGGCAGCCTCCAGCATCATCATGGAGGAGAGCTATGAGGTGTCCGAGCCGTCGATCGACGGCCACATCGTCAAGATCAAGGCCGCCAATCCCGACGTGCTGCTGATCTACACCACGCCGAAGTTCGGCGCACAGACCATCAAGAAGACCGCCGAGCTCGGCTGGAAGCCGCTGCAGATCATCACCAACGTGTCGGCCTCGGTCGGCAGCGTGATGCAGCCGGCCGGCTTCGACAACGCCCAGAGCGTGCTGTCGGCGGCCTATGCCAAGGACGGCGCCGACTCGCAGTGGAACAACGACCCCGGCATGAAGAAGTGGTCGGAGTTTCTCGACAAGTACATGCCGGGCGCCGACAAGACCGACGGCGGCTATGTCTACGGCTACGGCGCCGCGCAGACGCTCGCCAAGGTGCTGGAAATGTGCGGCGACGACCTCACCCGCGCCAACGTCATGAAGCAGGCGGCGAGCCTGAAGGACTTTACGCCCGACACCCTGCTGCCCGGCGTCAAGATCAACACCTCGGCCACCGACTTCGCCCCGATCGCCCAGTTGCAGATGCAGCGCTTCAAGGGTCAGAAGTGGGAACTGTTCGGTGACATCATTTCCGGCGACGTCCCCACCGAGTGACGTTGCACTGCGGGAATAAAACAACAGCCTCCGCGATCTCCGTCGCGGGGGCTTTTTGTTGACGCCCCGCGCCGATGGTATTGAATACTGCAAACCAAGAACCCGAGGTGGGGAAACCATGACTGCCGCACGTCCGTCCCTGACGGCGCTCTTGGCCGCATTGGCTCTGATCCTGACGAGCTGCAATGTCGCGCAGGCGCAGAAGAAATACGACACCGGGGCCAGCGACACCGAGATCAAGATCGGCAACATCATGCCCTACAGCGGTCCGGCCTCAGCCTATGGGGTGATCGGCAGGACCGAGGCCGCCTACTTCAAGATGATCAACCAGGCCGGCGGCATCCACGGCCGCAAGATCACGTTCATCTCCTACGACGACGGCTACTCGCCGCCCAAGACGGTGGAGCAGGCACGCAAGCTGGTCGAGGACGACGAGGTGCTGCTGCTGTTCGGCTCGGTCGGTACCGCAGGCAACGCGGCGATCCGCAAATACATGAACGAGAAGCAGGTGCCGCAGCTGTTCATCGCCTCCGGCGCCTCCAAGTGGAACGACCCGAAGAACTATCCATGGACCATGGGCTGGCAGCCGTCCTACCAGGACGAGGCGCGGGTCTACGCAAAATACATCATGAAGCACAAGGCAGACGCCAAGGTTGCCGTGCTCTACCAGAACGACGATTTCGGCAAGGACTACCTCAAGGGCCTGAAGGATGCCTTCGGCGACAAGGCCTCGATGATCGTCGCCGAAGAGGCCTACGAGACGTCGGAGCCTGCGATCGACAATCACATCGTCAAGCTGAAGGCCGCCGGCGCCGATACCTTCATCAGCATCACGTCACCGAAATTCGCAGCGCAGGCGATCAAGAAGGCCGCCGAAATCGCGTGGACGCCCTTGCAATTCGTCGCCAATGTCTCCGCCTCGGTCGGCGGCGTCATGCAGCCGGCCGGCTTCGAGAACGCGCAGGGCATCCTGTCGGCGTCCTATCTCAAGGACGGCGCCGATCCGCAATGGGACCAGGATCCCGGCATGGAGAAATTCCTTGTCTTCCTGAAGAAGAATTATCCCGACGCCAACAAGCTCGACGGCGCCACCTCCTACGGCTACGCCGCCGCACAGACCATGGCGCAGGTGCTGGAGATGTGCGGTGACGATCTCACCCGCGCCAACATCATGAAGCAGGCCGCGAGCCTGAAGGACTATGTCCCCGGCACGCTGCTGCCGGGCATCAGCATCAACACGTCGGCGACCGACTTTGCGCCGATCAAGCAGTTGCAGCTGATGCGCTTCAAGGGCGAGAAGTGGGAGCTGTTCGGCGACATCATCTCGAGCGGGCTCAGCAACTAGGACGACGCACGATCACCACGCAAACGCTTCGCGTGTGCTGCGAAGCGATTGCGGGAGCCGGCTTTCCTCACAACGCGTTCGACTAAATGACGCCCTCCACCGCAGCGCCGCGGGGGGCTTTCTGTTGCTGGCACCTGACGAAAGGTATTCAATGCCGAAAGGAGCCGCAAAGTGCTCCCACTCCAAAAATCGTGACACATTCATCGTGATCCAAGGGAGATCAAAATGCCTGCTATCCGTTTGCGGTTGGGAGCCATTTCGGCTGCCCTCGCATTGCTCGCAGCGACCACGAGTCCCTCCGTCGCGCAGAAGAAATACGACATCGGCGCCTCCGACAGCGAAATCAAGATCGGCAACATCATGCCCTACAGCGGCGCGGCTTCCGCCTATGGCGTGATCGGCAAGACCGAGGAGGCCTATTTCCGCAAGATCAATGCCGAGGGCGGCATCAACGGCCGCAAGATCACCTACATCAGCTATGACGACGCCTACACACCACCGAAGACCGTCGAGCAGGCGCGCAAGCTCGTCGAGAGCGACGAGGTGCTGCTGATCTTCAATTCGCTCGGCACGCCGCCGAACTCGGCGATCCAGAAATACATGAACCAGAAGAAGGTGCCGCAGCTGTTCGTCGCCACCGGCGCCACCAAGTGGAACGACCCGAGGGAATTTCCCTGGACGATGGGCTGGCAGCCCAACTACCAGAGCGAGTCCATCATCTACGCAAAGTACATCCTGAAGAACAAGCCAGACGCCAAGATCGCGGTGCTCTATCAGAACGACGATTACGGCAAGGACTATCTGAAGGGCTTCAAGGACGGGCTCGGCGCCAAGGCCGCATCGATGATCGTCGCCGAGGACAGCTACGAGGTCACGGAGCCGACGATCGACTCCCATATCGTCAGGCTCAAGGCCTCCGGCGCCGACGTGTTCTTCAACATCACGACGCCGAAATTCGCGGCGCAGGCGATCAAGAAGAACGCCGAGCTCAACTGGCATCCGCTGCATTTCCTCAACAACGTCTCCGGATCGATCGGCAGCGTGATCAAGCCCGCGGGCTTCGAGAACGCCCAGGACATCATCTCGTCGCAATATTTCAAGGACCCGACCGACCCGCAGTGGAAGACCGACAAGGCAATGATCGCCTGGAACGAGTTCCTCGATAAATACTATCCGGAAGCGAACCGCGCCGATGCCTCCGTGATGTATGCCTACATCGTCTCGCAGGGCCTGGTGCACGTGCTCAAGGCGTGCGGCGACGACCTGACCCGCGAGAACATCATGAAGCAGGCGGCCAGCATTCGCGATTACGAACCCGGCGGCCTGTTGCCGGGGGTCAAGGTCAACACCTCGGCGACCGATTTCGCGCCGCTCTCGCAACTGCAATTGATCCGCTTCAAGGGCCAGACCTGGGAGCGCTTTGGCGAGATTTTGAGCGGCGACGTCGGCGGTTAACCCGGAATTGTCGACTAAAGACGAGAGCCCCTGCGGCATTGTCGCAGGGGCTTTTCATTGAGACGGGCCGCCTGAAATGCTAATCATTGCAGTCAAATAACAGAGCCCTCGAAACAAGGGGGCCGCGACACATTCGTCTGACAACAGGGAGAGAGACATAGATGTCCGCCACCACAAGACTTGCGGTCCTCGGGGCCGCCCTCGCGCTCGTCGCGACGTCCAGCAGCGCTGCGCTTGCCCAGAAGAAATACGACACCGGCGCCGGCGACACCGAGATCAAGATCGGCAACATCATGCCCTACAGCGGACCCGCCTCCGCCTACGGCATCATCGGCCGCACCGAGGCCGCCTATTTCAAGAAGATCAACGACGCCGGCGGCATCAACGGCCGCAAGATCAACTTCATCTCCTATGATGACGCCTACTCGCCGCCGAAGGCCGTGGAGCAGGCCCGCAAGCTGGTCGAAAGCGACGAGGTGCTGCTGATCTTCAACTCGCTCGGCACGCCGTCGAACTCGGCGATCCAGAAATACATGAACTCCAAGAAGGTGCCGCAGCTGTTCGTCGCCACCGGCGCCACCAAGTGGAACGATCCGAAGGACTTTCCCTGGACCATGGGCTGGCAGCCCAACTACCAGAGCGAGACCCAGATCTATGCAAAGTACATCCTGAAGAACATGCCGAACGCCAAGATCGCCGTGCTCTACCAGAACGACGATTACGGCAAGGACTATTTGAAGGGTCTGAAGGACGGTCTCGGCCAGAAGGCCGCCAGCATGATCGTCGCCGAAGAGAGCTTCGAGACCTCCCAGCCGACCATCGACAGCAACATCGTCAAGCTGAAGGCAAGCAACGCCGACGTCTTCATCGACATCGCGACGCCGAAATTCGCGGCGCAGGCGATCAAGAAGGTCGCCGAGATCGGCTGGAAGCCGACCCACTTCCTCAACAACGTGTCGGCCTCGGTCGGCAGCGTGATCAAACCGGCCGGCTTCGAGAACGCGCAGGATATCATCTCCGCCGCCTATCTGAAGGACGCTTCCGACAAGCAATGGGACAATGATCCCGGCATGAAGGAATTCTACGCCTTCATGGCCAAGGACTTCCCCGAGGGCGACAAGCTCGACGGCGGCACCGTGGTCGGCTTCGGCGTGGCCCAGACGCTGGTTCAGGTGCTGAAGCAGTGCGGCGACAACCTCACCCGCGAGAACATCATGAAGCAGGCGGCGAGCCTGCAGGACTTCCGCACCGAAGTGCTGCTGCCCGGCATCAAGATCAATACCGCCGCGAACGATTTCGCCCCGATCAGCCAGTTGCAGCTGATGAAGTTCAAGGGCGATAAATGGGAACTGTTCGGCGACGTCATCAGCGCCGACGTCGGTGGCTGATTTCCTGCCGACAATCGACCGACAATGGCCCCCTGCGATACCGTCGCAGGGGGCTTTTCATTCACCATGGGGCGACCGGCCCGGGGCAATGCCTGCTTACACTTTGCCCGGCGATGCGCTAGGAAAACCGGCAACAACCGCAGAGAACCCGGCGGCCCAGCGCGCCGGCAACAACAAGGAGTTTTCGGGAAATGCCGAAGCCGATCCGTCACCGTGTCGCAACCGCCCTGCTCGGCCTCGCCGTCGCTGCCATGACCGGCAATGCCGCATGGGCGCAGAAGAAATACGACACCGGAGCGACCGATGCCGAGATCAAGATCGGCAACATCGTGCCCTATAGCGGCCCGGCGTCGGCCTATGGCGTGGTCGGCAAGGCGATGGCCGCGGTGTTCAAGAAGGTCAACGACGATGGCGGCATCAACGGCCGCAAGATCAATTTCATCTCCTACGACGACGCCTATTCGCCGCCGAAGGCGGTCGAGCAGGCGCGCAAGCTGGTCGAGAGCGACGAGGTGTTGTTCCTGTTCGGCACGCTCGGCACCGCCTCCAACACCGCGATCCAGAAATATCTCAACGCCAAGAAGGTGCCGCAGCTGTTCGTCGCCACCGGCGCCACCAAGTGGAACGATCCGAAGGCGTTCCCGTGGACCATGGGCTGGCTGCCGAGCTACCAGAGCGAGTCGCGGATCTACGCGAAATATCTGCTCAAGGAGAAGCCCGCGGCCAAGGTCGCGGTGCTCTACCAGAACGACGACATGGGCAAAGATTATCTGAAGGGCCTGGAAGACGGCTTCGCCAGCGATCCTGCGCGGATTGCCGCCAAGGAGAGCTACGAGGTTGCCGAGCCCACCATCGATTCCCATGTGGTGCGGCTGAAATCCGCCAACCCCGACGTCATCATCTTCTTCACCACGCCGAAATTCGGCGCCCAGGCGATCAAGAAGCTCGGCGAGATGAACTGGAAGCCGATGACGATCGTCTCCAACGTCTCGGCCTCCACCGCGACGGTGATGCGCCCCGCGGGCCTCGACAATGCGCAGGGCGTGATCTCGGCCGCCTACGCCAAGGACGCCAGCGACCCGCAGTGGAAGGACGACGCCGGCATGAAGGCGTTCGACGAGCTGCTCGCCAAATACATGCCCGACACCAACCGCGTCGATGCCTCGGCGATGACCGGCTACAACATGGCGACCACGATGGTCGAGGTGCTGCGCCGCTGCGGCGACGACCTCACCCGCGCCAATGTGATGAAGCAGGCGGCGAGCCTGAAACAGTTTGCGCAGGGCGGCCTGCTGCCCGGCGTGACACTGTCGACCGGGCCCGCCGACTTCCAGCCGATCGAGCAATTGCAGCTGATGCAGTTCAAGGGCGAGCGCTGGCAATTGTTCGGCGACGTCATCAGCGGCGAAGTCGGCGGAAACTGACCGCGTAACGAAAGCACAGCCATGACCGACCGTCGTCCCTTCCTGCGTTCGATCTTCGATGCCGCGGTGGCGGCTGCGCATCCCGATGTCGTGCTGGCATCGCGGCTGCGGCCGGCGCCGAAGGGACGCGTGATCTGCCTCGCCGCCGGCAAGGGCGCCGGCGCGATGGCCGCGGCGGCGGAACGGCATTATCTCGACACGCTCGGCCTCGAACCGTCGCGGCTGGTCGGTATCGCCACCACCCGGCACGGCCATGGCGTCCCGACCCGCCGCATCAAGGTGGTCGAGGCCGGGCACCCGGTGCCCGATGAAGCCGGCCTGCGCGCGGCCGACGATACGCTGCGGCTCGCGGCGGAAGCCACCCCCGACGATCTGCTGCTGGTGCTGCTGACCGGCGGCGGCTCGGCGAACTGGATCGCGCCCGTCGAGGGCGTGAGCTTTGCCCAGAAGCAGCAGGTCAACCGCGCGCTGCTGCGCTCCGGCGCGCCGATCGGCGAGATGAACATCGTGCGCAAGCATCTGTCGCGGATCAAGGGCGGACGGCTGGCCCGCGCCGGGCAGCACGCCGCCGAGATCGTCACGCTGGCGATTTCCGACGTGCCGCATGACGATCCCTCCGCGATCGCCTCGGGGCCGACGGTGCCGGATCCGACCACGCTTGCGGATGCCCGCGCGCTGGTCGCCAAATACAATCTCTCGGTCGATGACGCGGTCCGCCGCGCGCTCGACGATCCCAGGAACGAGAGCTGCAAGCCGGGCGATCCCGCCTTTGCGCGCGCGACATTCGATCTGCTGGCAAAGCCGAAAGCCTCAATCGACGCCGCGGTGAAGGTCGCGCAGGACGCCGGCTACGAGACCATCGCGCTCGGCGCCGATCTCGAGGGCGAGGCCCGCGACGTCGCGGCCGATCACGCGCGGCTCGCACTGAAGGCGCGCAGCGAGGGCAAGCGCGTCGCCATCGTTTCCGGCGGCGAGCTCACGGTGACGGTGCGCGGCAATGGCCGCGGCGGCCCCAACCAGGAATACGCGCTGGCGCTGGCCGACCTGCTCAAGGACACGCCCGACATCGCAGCGCTCGCCGCCGATACCGACGGCGCCGATGGCGGCGCCGGCAGCGCCACCGATCCCGCCGGCGCCGTGATCGATCAGGCGACATTCGCGAAGATGAAATCGAGCGGCCTCGATCCGAGGGCCTATCTCGAGAACAACGATGCCACCGGCTTCTTCGCGCAGACCGGGGATTTGCTGCTGACCGGGCCGACGCTGACCAACGTCAACGATGTGCGGGTGATTTTGGTGGATTGATTCACCGTCATTCCGGGGCGGCGCAAGGCGACGAGCCCGGAATCCATAACCACGATCGTGAGTATGGATTCCGGGCTCGCGCCAAGCGGCGCGCCCCGGAATGACAGAGCCTCAAAACTCCTGCGCGAGCTTGGCCAGCATCTCCAACAGCGCGGCGTGGTTGGCCGGGCCGAGCACCTCGATCAGCCGCGCCTCGTGCTTGTTGGCGACCAGCTTCTTGGCGCGCGCCAGCACGGCGCGGCCCTTGTCGGTCAGGACGAGGATGTGGGAGCGGCGGTCGTTGGTGGAGCGCATCCGCGCGCAAAGGTCGCGGCTCTCCAGCGCGTCCAGCATGGCGACGAAATTCGGCCTGAGGATGCCGAGCGTGTTGGCGATCTCGGTCTGGTTGCGGCCCGGGTTCTTGTCCAGCAGCAGCAGCACCGAGAACTGCGCCGGCGTCAGCTGCAGCGGCGCGACGCAGCGCAGGAAGTCCTCGAACACCTTGAGCTGCGCACGCTTCAGCGAATAGCCGAGCAGTCCGGACAGTTCGCCCAGTTGCAGCATGCTGTCGTCCCCGGCAGGATCGACCGGTTCCCTGCGTAGGGCACGCGACGATCGGACGGCATCGGCGGCGGTTTTGGAAACAGTCATCGCTCCAGGCTCGCAATCCCGGTAAAAAACCCCGCGGGACGCTCGGGGACCTTGAGATTATATCTAATAATCGTTATGCACCATATCAAATATCGGCGGCTATCAACAGCCGGCATCGGCCGACCCGACCGGCACAGCCGGCTGCGGCGGTCCGACGCTTAAGGGGGAGCGCTCGGCCTTGAACACAACGATCATGCTGTTCCTGCTGCAGGACGGCATCACCAATGGCGCGATCTACGCACTGCTCGGGCTGGCCCTGGTGCTGGTGTTCGCGGTGACGCGGGTGATCCTGATCCCGCAGGGCGAATTCGTCACCTACGGCGCGTTGAGCTACGCCATGCTGGCGACCGGACAGGTGCCCGGCACGGTGCGCCTTGCCGTCGCGATGGGCCTCGTCGCGTTCGCGCTGGATCTGTTCTTCGCCCGCAAGGCGCTGCATGCCCGGCTGGTGATGCGCTCGGTCGCGCTCAACATTGCCTTTCCTGTGGCGCTGCTCGGCCTCGTCTATGCGCTGGTTGGCCCCAACACGCCGATTGCCGTCAACATTGCGCTGGCGCTGCTGATCGTGGCGGCGATCGGGCTGTTTCTCTACCGCATCGCGTTCCAGCCGATCGCGCACACCTCCGTGCTGGTGCTGCTGATCGCCTCGGTCGGCTGCCATCTGGCGCTTCAGGGCCTGGGCCTGGTGTTCTTCGGCGCCGAAGGCCTGCGCGCCCCGGCGCTGTCGAGCGCCGCGGTGACCGCAGGTCCGCTGCGCTTCACCGGCCAGAGCCTCGCTGTGTATGCCCTGACGGTCGGCTTCATCGTGGGGCTGTGGCTGTTCTTCGGCTACACCAAGACCGGCAAGGCGCTGCGCGCCACCGCGGTCAATCGCCTCGGCGCCCGCCTGGTCGGCATCCGCACCACGCTGTCGGGCCAGATCGCATTCCTGCTCGCCTCCGTGATCGGCGCGATTTCCGGCATCCTGATCGTGCCGATCACGACGCTCTATTACGACACCGGCTTCCTGATCGGCCTGAAGGGTTTTATCGCCGCCATCATCGGCGGCCTGGTCAGCTATCCCCTGACCGCGGTCGCGGCCATTGTGGTCGGCATCGTCGAGGCCTTCTCGTCGTTCTACGCGAGTAATTTCAAGGAAGTCATCGTCTTCACGCTGATCCTTCCCGTCCTGGTGCTGCGCTCGCTCGCAGCGCCCCAGGTCGAAGAAGAGAAGGATTGAGCGCGATGACGCAGCGGCTTCCTCTCATCATCTTCGCGCTCGTGATGGCGGTGATCCCGCTTCTGCCGGGCATCCCGCCGTTCTGGATCGTCCTGCTCGACAATATCGGCCTCGCCGCGCTGGTCGCGATGGGGCTGGTGCTGCTCACCGGCGTCGGCGGCCTCACCTCGTTCGGACAGGCTGCGTTCTGCGGCTTCGGTGCCTACACCACGGCGGTGCTGACCACCGCCTACGGCGTCTCGCCGTGGCTGACGCTGCCGGCTTCGCTTTTGGTCAGCGGCATTGCGGCCGTGCTGCTCGGCCTCGTCACGGTGCGGTTGTCCGGCCACTATCTGCCGCTCGGCACCATCGCCTGGGGCATCGGCCTGTTCTATCTGTTCAGCAAGCTCGAATTCCTCGGCCGCAACGACGGCATTTCGGGCATCCCGCCGCTCTCGATCGGCTCTTTCAAGATGCTGAGCCCGGACACGATCTATTACGCGATCTGGGTCGCGGTGCTGCTCTCCGCGCTCCTCACCATGAACCTGCTGGATTCCCGCACCGGCCGCGCCATCCGCGCTCTGCGGCGCGGCCATATCGCGGCCGAGGCATTCGGTGTGCAGACACCGCGCGCCAAGCTCCTGGTGTTCATCTATGCGGCAGTGCTGGCCGGCCTGTCCGGCTGGCTCTATGCGCATTTCCAGCGTGCCGCCAACCCGACGCCGTTCGGCGCGCAGGCCGGCATCGAGTATCTGTTCATCGCCGTCGTCGGCGGTGCCGGTTACGTCTGGGGCGGCGTGCTCGGCGCCGCCATCGTCGTGATCCTGAAAGAGGTGCTGCAGAGCTATCTGCCCTACATCTTCGGCGGCCAGAGCCAGCTCGAGACTATCGTGTTCGGGATCATGCTGGTGTTGCTGCTGCAGCTCGCACCACAGGGCGTCTGGCCCTGGCTGATGTCGCACCTGCCGTTCAAGCCGGCCCGCAAGACGCCGGACACATCGGTGAAGCTGGAACACCGCGAGCGGGCGGCGGGGACGTCTCCGGTCCTGCTGCACATCGACAAGGCGCGCAAACAATTCGGCGGCGTGCTCGCGGTGAACGACGTCTCGTTCGACGTCAACGCCCGCGAGATCGTCGCGCTGATCGGCCCGAACGGCGCCGGCAAGAGCACGACCTTCAACCTGATCACCGGCGTGCTGGCCGCGACCAGCGGCAAGATCGCCGTGCTCGGCAACGAAGTCGCGAACGCCCCGCCGCAGGAGGTGGTCAAGCTCGGCGTCAGTAGGACGTTCCAGCACGTCAAGCTGGTGCCCGACATGACCGTGCTCGAGAACGTCGCGATCGGCGCGCATCTGCGTGGCAATTCCGGGGCGATCTCCAGCATGCTGCGGCTCGACCGCACTGACGAGGCGAAACTGCTGGCGGAAGCCGCGCGGCAGATCGAGCGCGTCGGCCTGTCCGAACAGATCGACCAGCTCGCCGGTTCGCTCTCGCTCGGGCAGCAACGCATCGTCGAGATCGCGCGTGCGCTGTGCGTCGATCCGATGCTGCTGCTGCTCGACGAACCGGCCGCCGGCCTGCGCCACATGGAGAAGCAGCGGCTGGCCGCGCTGCTCCGGCAATTGCGCGACGGCGGCATGTCGGTGCTGCTGGTCGAGCACGACATGGGGTTCGTGATGGATCTCGCCGACCGCATCGTGGTGCTGGATTTCGGCACCAAGATCGCCGAGGGCACGCCGGCCGCGATCAAGCGCAACCCCGACGTCATCAAGGCCTATCTCGGAGCCGCCGCATGAGTGCGCTGCTATCGGTTGCTGACGTCCATATCGCCTACGGCAAGGTCGAGGCCGTGCGCGGCGTCTCGCTCGACGTAGGCGAGAACGAGATCGTCACCATCATCGGCGCCAACGGCGCCGGCAAGACCACGCTGCTCAACGCCATCATGGGCGTGCTGCCGCTACGCGGCCGCACCACCTTCGCCGGCGTCGACATGGCGCAGCTCGACATCGAGGACCGCGTCGCCACGGGCCTGAGCCTGGTGCCCGAGCATCGCGAGTTGTTCGGCACCATGAACGTCGAGGACAATCTCGAGCTCGGCGCCTTCCGGATCGCGAAGGCTACGGCGGCCCGCTCGCTGGAGCGGGTCTACACGCTGTTTCCGCGGCTCAAGGAGCGGCGCAAGCAGCTCGCCGGCACGCTCTCCGGCGGCGAGCAGCAGATGCTGGCGATGGGCCGCGCGCTGATGGGCGCGCCGAAACTGCTGATGCTGGACGAGCCGAGCCTCGGCCTCGCCCCGATCATCGTCGCCGACATCTTCCGCATCGTCGGCGAGCTCCGCGCAGCCGGCGTCTCGGTGCTGCTGGTCGAGCAGAACGCCCAGGCAGCGCTGCAGATCGCCGACCGCGCCTATGTGATGGAGCTCGGCGAGTTCGTGCTGTCAGGCCCGGCCAGTGAGATCGCCGCCAACAAGGGCGTCGCCGCGAGCTATCTCGGCTTCCAGCACGAAGGCGAGAGCGCGATCTAGGCGCCTCATGGAAAAGCCGGCCCCTCATCGGGACCGGCTTCTTTCGATTCGCGGAGCGCGCCCAGTTCACATCGCCGGGATGTACTTGCCGTCCTTGACCGTGAGCAGGATGCGCGAGCGGTCGTCGAGGCCGTAGCGGTCCTTTTCGGTCCAGTTGTAGACGCCCTGGGACGCGACGATCTCCTTCTCGGAGATGAACGCCTGGCGGATCGCCTCGCGGAATTCCGGCGTGCCGGGCTTGGCGGTCTTCAGCGCCGTCGGGATGATGCGCTTCAGCACCTCGAAGGCGTCGAAGGAATGGCCGGCGAACTGGCTGCGGCTGTTGGCGCCGTACTTGGCTTCATAGGCCGCGTTCAGCGTCAGGCCCGGCTTCTTGGTCAGCGCGCTGTCGGGTTGGGTTTCCGGCGACATGATCGGGCCGGCCGACATGATGACGCCTTCCGCCGACGCGCCCGCGATGCGGATGAAGTCCATCGTGGCGGCACCGTGGGTCTGGTAGATCAGGCCCTTGTAGCCACGCTCGCGCAGCGCGGACTGCGGCAGCGCCGCGGCAGTGCCGGAGGCGCCGACCAGGATGGCGTCGGGATTGGCGGCAACGAGCTTCAGCACCTGACCCGCGACCGACGTATCCGGACGCGCGAAGCGCTCCTCATCGGTCATGGTCAGGCCCATCGGCACGGCCTGCGCCTTGAAGTCGTTGACCCAGAGATCGCCGTAGGAATCCGAATAGCCGATATAGCCGACGGTCTTGATGTTGTGCGCCTTCATGTGCTCGTAAAGCACCTTGCCCATGATCGGAATCGACTGCGGCAGGTCGACCGACCATTTCGCGCGGGCCTCATTGATCGGAAACGGCGCGAGACCGAGATGCGGGATGCCGGCCTCGTTGGCGACCGTCGACACCGCGATCGTCGTCGGCGTGATGCAGGAGCCCATGATGATGTCGGCCTTGGACTCGGTGACGAAGCGCCGCGTATTGGTGGTCGCGGCCGTCGGATCGCCGGCGTCGTCGAGCACAATCAGCTTCAGCGGCACGCCGCCGATCTCCTTCGGCACGAAATCGAGCGCGTTGCGTTCGGGGATGCCGAGCGCGGCGGCGGGGCCGGTGGTCGAGATCGAGATGCCGATGGTGATTTCATTGGTCTGCGCCAGCGCGGATGCACCCGGCAGCGCGATAGCGGCTGCGAGCACTGCGGCGGCGAGAGTGGCCTTCTTCATTCATTCCTCCCTGCGGATATGTTTTTTGGGTTTAAACCAGTTTTGCGGGCCAATTCAGCCCCTTCTTTAGGTCATGAGGGGCCGCAAGTCAGCCCTTCAGGAAGCGGTCGATGACCTCCTGCGGAAATGGCGCTGATTTCAGTCTGGCGGGATCGTCCGGATGGCGGCCGACCAGCACCCTGGTCTCGAATGCCTCGATCGCCAACGCCTCGCCCTTGAACACGCGGTGCACCACCTCGAAGCTCGAGCGCTTGATGCTCTCGATCCGGCTTTCGATGGTAATCCAGTCGCCATGGGTCGACGGGATGCGGAATTTCGCCCGCGTGTCGACCATGGGAATGCCGACCAGGCCGTATTTGTGGACGAGGTCCTGCTTCGAGCAACCGGCAGCTTCGAACATGATCGAGGTCGAGTCGTCGAACATCGCGAAGTAGCGCGGATAGTAGACGATGTTGGCAGGGTCGCAATCGCCCCACTGGATCTGCACGTCGCGCCGGTTGACGAACATGGTCTGTCCTCGATTGAACGTGATCGATCCGGAAGGGCGTTCTGCGCCCCTCCGGATCATGCGTCAGCGCGGCGCCATCCGGAGCGCGGCATCGAGCCGCACCACTTCGCCGTTCAGATAGGGATTGTCGATCATGTGCAGCGCCAGCGAGGCGAACTCGTCGGCGTGGCCCAGCCGGCGCGGGAACGGGATCGCGGCGGCGAGTGAATCCTGCGCCTCCTGCGGCAGGCCGGCCAGCAAGGGCGTCATGAACAGGCCGGGCGCGATGGTCAGCACGCGGATGCCGAATTGCGCGAGTTCGCGCGCGATCGGCAAGGTCATCGCGACGATGCCGCCCTTGGAGGCCGAATAGGCCGCCTGCCCGATCTGGCCGTCATAGGCCGCGACTGACGCCGTCGAGATCACGACGCCGCGCTCGCCGGTCGCCAGCGGCTCGAGCTTCGCCATCTCCGACGCCGCAAGCCGCAGCATGTTGAACGAGCCGAGCAGATTGACCTTGATCACCTTGTCGAAGTCGGCGAGCGCCATCGGCCCCTCACGGCCGATCACGCGTTTGGCCACCCCGATGCCGGCGCAGTTGACCAGCACGCGCGCCGGGCCATGCGCCTTGGCGGCGGCAGCGAACGCGGCTTCGGCGGCTGCCGCATCGGCGACGTCGCAGACCACAGGAATGCCGCCGATCTCGGCGGCGACGCTCTCGGCGAGCCTGGCGTTGAGATCGCAGACCGCGACCTTGGCGCCCTGCGCAGCCAGCCGGCGCGCGGTCGCGGCACCCAATCCCGATGCGCCGCCGGTGACGATGGCGGCCTGGTCCTTCAACTGCATGGCATTCTCTCCTTGAATGGTCAGAGGAGTTTGATCACCGATGCCGGCGGCACCGGCGCATAGAGCGCTTCGATGATGTCAGTGCGATGCTCCAGCACCGCGCGCTGGTTGATCGAGCCCTTGTCGGTGACCTCGCCGCGATCGATCGACAGCGGTGTGTCGAGCAGGATCGCCCGCGCAATCCGGTTCGATGAACCGGTGGCGCTCGCAAGGACCCGCGCGAAGCGTTCGCGGAAGGCCGCGCGCACCAGCGGATCCTTCGCCGCGGCCGCGATGTCGCCTGCGGCAAGCGCCGGGTTGATCAGGCGGCAGCCGTCGAGATCGAGGATCACGATCGCCGCCAGCTCGTCGCGATTGAGCCCCGCGATCACGACGTCGCGCACCAGCGGCGCGCAGGTGCCGACGAAGCGCGCCCGCAACGGTCCGACGCTGACCCAGGTGCCGCTCGCCAGCTTGAAATCCTCGGCGATGCGGCCATCGAAATCGAACCCTGCATCGAGATCGCCGGCGTTGGCGGGCTTCAGCGCATCGCCGAACTTGTAGAAGCCCTCCTCGTCGAACGCCTTGGCGGTCAGCTCGGGCTGCCGCCAGTAGCCCGGCGTCACGTTCGGGCCCTTGGCGCGCACTTCGAGCTTGCCGTTGTTCGGCACCAGCTTGGCGTCATTGCCCGACACCGGAAGCCCGACATGGCCGGAGCGGCTGGTATCGGGCCGCACCGACATGAAGAACGGCGAGGTCTCGGTGGCGCCGAGCCCGGTCAACATCGGCACGCGATAGCCCTTCTCCTGGACGGCGAGCGCATCGAGGCTGTTCCAGATGAACGGCGACAGCGCGGCGCCCGAGAAGAACATCGCATGCAGCCGGTGGAAGAACTTTGCCCGCAGGCCGGCATCGTCGCGCAGATAGGGCAGCAGCGATTCATAGCCCTTGGGCACGTTGAAATAGACCGTCGGCGAGATCTCGCGCATGTTTCGCACGGTCTCCTCGATGCCGCCGGGCATCGGCTTGCCCTCGTCGAGATACATCGAACCGCCGTTGAAGAGCGTCAGCCCGACATTGTGATTGCCGCCAAAGGTGTGATTCCACGGCAGCCAGTCGACGATGACAGGCGGCTCGTCCTTCAGGAACGCCAGCGTCTCGCGCAGCATCACCTGGTTGGCGCAGATCATGCGCTGAGTGTTGATGACGGCCTTGGGATTGCCGGTCGAACCCGACGTCAGCAGGAATTTCGCTATCGTGTCCGGACCGATCGCGGCATGGGCCGCGTCGAGGCGCGGATCCTCCGGCGTTGTGATCAGATCGGCGAGCCGCGTCACCTCGCGGCCGGGCACGGTGCCGCGGCTTGCTGCGATCTCGACACCGGGCCCGACATTGGCGCGCAGGGCGTCGGCGAATTTGTCGGCATCGTCGACGAAGACGAGGCCCGGCGTGAGCAGCTTGATGACGAAGCTGAGCTTGCCGTAGTCGCGCGACACCAGCGAGTAGGCCGGCGACACCGGGCAGAACGGAATGCCGGCATAGAGCGCACCGAGTGCGATCAGCGCGTGATCGATCGAATTGCCCGACAGGATCATGATCGGCCGCTCGGCCGACAGCCCGCGCGCGATCAGCGCGGAGGCGATGCGCCGGGTCGTCTCCAGCAATTGCGCGTAAGTGATCTGGCGCCAGCCGCCGCCGGCTGCACGTTCGGCCATGAACACGCGGCTCGGCTCGGCCTTCGCCCAGTGATGCAGGCGATCGGTGAGGCGAACGGGGTAATCGGCGAGAGTGAGCTTGGGGCGAAGGTAGATCGTGCCGTCGTCGCGGCGCTCGACGGTGACATCAGGGTTGCCGAACGAGATCGGGCGCAGCGGATGGGTATTCGCGGTGGACGCAGACGCAGATATATCAGCCTTGGCGCTCATGTCGGCTTCACCTTGGCGGTCTTGCGATCCAGGAAGGCGCGGATGCGCTTCTTGGCTTCCTTGTCGCTCTGCGCCACCGTCGCCATCAGCGATTCCATCAAGAGGCCGGTCTGCGGATTGGCCTCGGCGATCATCGGCAGCGCCTGCAACACGGCGAAGTTGGTCAGCGGCGCATTGGCGGCGACGCGCTCGGCAATCTCCAGCGCCTTCGGCAACGCGCCGTCGGCCTCAGTGAGATATTGCGAGAAGCCGTAGGCCGCGCCCTCGGTCGCCGAATAGACCCGACCGGTCAGCATCATGTCGGCCATCCTGGGCACGCCGATCAGGCGCGGCAGCCGCACCGATCCGCCACCGCCGACGAAGATGCCGCGCTGGCCCTCGGGCAGCGCGAAATAGGCCGACGGCTCAGCGACCCGGATATGCGCCGCGCAGGCAAGCTCCAGCCCGCCGCCGATCACCGCGCCCTTCAGCGCGGCGATGACGGGCACACGGCAATACTGGATGCGGTCGAACACGCGGTGCCACATCTGGGAATGCACCAGGCCCTCGGTGGCGTCGCGCTCGGTCAGTTCGGAGAGATCGAGCCCGGACGAGAAATGGTCGCCGACGCCATGGATGACGACGGCGCCGACCTCGTCGGGAATCGCGGAAAAGCAGTCGCGCAGCGCCAGGATGATGCCGTCGTTCAGCGCATTGCGCTTGGCCGGCCGGTTGAGCCCGACGGTCAGCACCGCCCCTCGCGTCTCGATCCTGAGCAGCGAGGCATCACCCGCGTCGGCAGCGTTTCCCATGGCGTTATTGTTTCCTATTCAGAATAGTTATGTTTTATAACTATCATCGCAGGAGTCAAGGCGCGTGGCGGCGCAGGACTTCACCCTCCCCTGGAGGGGGAGGATCGGCCCACATGAAGCGAAGCGGAATGTGTGACGGGGTGGGGTGACGATCTCTCCACCCGGACAGTGCCCGTGTGGAGCGATCACCCCACCTCGCCGCGCATTTTCATGCGCGTCGATCCTCCCCCCAGGGGAGGATGGGAGCGGAGCGTCAAAGCACCTGATGCACGTCGATCACGACACGGTCGGCGTGGCGGGCGGCGGAGCCGATGAAGATGTGCTCCATCAGCCAGCGGTACTTTTCGGCGCCGGTTTCGAATCTCGGCACGGTACGGAAATAGATCAGCTTCGGGTCGACCGGCTCGCCGCGCTTGAGCTTCTCGAGCAGATCGACCGGCCCGAAGCGGATGCCCTTGTTCTCGACATAGACGACGGCGCCGTCGTCGGTCTCAAAGGCGTATTTTGCCTCCAGCTCGATCAGCTCGCTGGGCCGGATGATCTGGAAGTCGGCGCCGAAGGGCAGCACCTTGCCGTTGATCCCCTCGCCTTTCACCTCGCCGCCGATGATCGGAATGATGCGGCGGATGCCGGTGCCGATGTCGCCGGCGGACGTCACCTCCGCGATCCGGGCGGTGATGGTGAAGACGTATCTGGTCTGAAGCTCCGGTGTCATGGATTAACCTATCATGCGCTGCGGCAGCCAAGTCGCGAGCAACGGGAACAGGATCAGGATCACCAGCCGGATCAGATCGGTGATCACGAACGGCAGCACGCCGACGAAGATCGTCGACATATTGACGTCCTTGATGACGCTCTTGATCACGAACACGTTCATGCCGACCGGCGGGTGGATCAGGCCGAGTTCCACCGTCATGACGATGATGATGCCGAACCAGATCGGGTCGAAGCCGAGCGCAGTCACCACCGGAAACACGATCGGCACGGTAAGGATCACCATCGCCATCGCATCCATCAGGCAGCCCAGCACCAGATACATCATCAGGATCAGCGCCAGCACGCCATAGGGACCGATGCCGAGTCCGGTGAGGAATCCAGTGACGTTCTGCGGCGTCTGGGTGATGGTGAGGAAATAGCCGAAGCAGAGCGCGCCGATCAGCACGGTGAACACGGCGGCCGCAGTGCGCGTCGCCTGCAGCAGCGATTGCAGGATGCCGTCTTTGGTCAGCTTGCCCCTGAGGATGCCGATGATGAAGGCACCGACTGCGCCGACCGCGCCCGCTTCGGTCGGGACGAAGAAGCCGCCATAGAGGCCGCCGATCACGAACAAAAACAGCAGCAGCGGCGACCAGACGTCGCGCATCGCAAGCGCGCGCTCATGCCACGACGCCTTCTTGCCTGCCGGCAGGAAGCCCGGCCGGGTCACGCCGATGATGCCGATCGTGATCATGTGCATCAGGATCGCGAGCAGGCCCGGCACCACGCCCGCGATGAACAGCTTGCCGATGTCCTGCTGGGTGATGATGCCGTACACCGCGAGCACCGTGGACGGCGGCAGCATCGCCCCGAGCGTGCCGCCGACTGCGATCACGCCGGTGGAGAACGATTGCGGATAGCCGAAGCGGCGCATCTCGGGATAGGCAACCGCCGAGAAGGTCGCGGCGGTCGCAACCGACGAGCCCGAGATCGCGGCAAAGCCGCCGCAGGCCGCGATGGTCGCAATGCCGAGCCCGCCCTTCCAGTGGCCGACGAAGGTGTTGGCGGCGCGGAACAGCTCGCGACTGATGCCCGAGACGGACACGAAGGCGCCCATCAGGAGGAACATCGGGATCACGCCGAAGGAATAATCCGTCACCGTGCGCATCGTGGTCTGGCCGACCAGCTTCAGCGCCGGGGCAAAGCCGGTGAGGTAGCCAAAGCCGGTGATGCCGACCAGGCCCATCGCCATGCCGACGGGGACACGCAACAGCATCAGCGCGAACAGGCTGACGAAGCCGATGACGGCGACGGCCTCGGGACTCAAATCGAGACTCATGGCCGTCTACTCCGCAGTCTTGATCTTGGCATCGTGGATATCTTCCGGATGGAAGATCAGGCGGTAGGTCCGGATCGCAATCAGCAGCACCGCGGAGACGTCGCCGAGCCACGACACCAGGAAGAACGGCCAGACCGGCACGCCGAGATCCATGGTGACGATGTGGCTGTTCCTGGTGTCGATCACCTTGTCGACCAGCGTGTAGGTCTGCACCGTGACCACGAACAGCAGCACCAGCGTCGCGAAGATGTCGATCCAGCGCTGATAGCGCGGCGAGGCATTCGCCCAGACCAGATCCACGGTGATGTGGGTGCCACGATAGCTCGTCGCCGCGATGCCCCAGAAGATCAGGATGCCGAGCAGGAACTGGCCGAAATTGTAGTAGTCGGGGATCGTCACCGAAAAGAACTTGCGCATGAACACCGCAGTGAAGGTGTTGAGCGCGACGACGCCAACGAAGAAGGCCGCCACCCATTCGATCGAATCGATGAAACGGTCCATGAAATTCTTGCGCACCGGCTCGGGTGGACCGGTGATCGCGCCGTCCTGGGAAACTTCGGAATTGGCAGCCATGATGTCGGACTATCGCTGTCAGGAACCGTCATTCCGGGACGCTCGCAACGCGAGCGGACCCGGAATCTAGAGATTGTGGCGCGAGATTCCGGGTTCGCGCTGACGCGCGAACCGGAATGACGGGATCAGATTCCCGCCTCGTACTTCTTCAGCGTGGCCTGCAGATCGGCCTCGATCTTCTCGGCATCGCCGCCGGCCTTCTTCACGGCCTCGGCCCAGCTGTCGCGCAGCGGCTTGACCGCCTTCTTCCACTCGGCAAGTTGATCCGCCGTCAGCGGATAGACCTCGTGGCCTTGCAGCGCCTTCATCTTGGTGCGGCCGTTGGCTTCGAAATCGGTCCAGGGATCGGTGACCTTGGAGGCCCATTCCGGCGTGCAGTGATCGTCGATCACCTTCTTCTGGGCGTCCGACATCGCATTATATTTAGCGAGGTTGATGTTGTAGGTGAACACCGTCGTGTAGAGCGGCACGTCCATGTGGTACTTCACCACCTTGTCGATGCCGAACAGGAAGATCGAGCCCCAGGGGAAGGTGATCTCGTCGGCGACGCCGCGCTCGATCGCATCGCGCGATTCCGGCGCGGAGGCCTGCACATTGGTGCCGCCGAACATCTTCACCATCTCGCCGATGGTGCTCTGCGCGGGGCGCACCTTCACGCCGGAGAGATCGCTCGGCAGCAGGATCTTCTTCTTGCCGTGCAGCGCGCCCGGATCGTGGATGAAGGCGAAGCAGAGCTTGGTGTCCTTCATCTCGGTCGGCGCGTATTTGTGGTACCACTCGTTCAGCGCCAGCGTGCCCTTCTTGCCGTCCGAGAACACGAACGGGAGCTGGCCTGCGGCCGCGATCGGGAACCGGCCAGGCTGATAGCCGGGATTGACATAGGTGACGTCGGCGATGCCGTCGCGCGCCATGTCGTAATGGTCGAATGCCTTGCCGAGCTGCTCGGACGGAAACACGGTGACCTTGATGGTGCCGCCCGATGCCTTCTCGATGTCGGCCGCCCAGGCTTGCGTCGCCGGCACCAGCGGATGCGCCGGCGGCACCCAGAGTGACACTTTGAGATTGACGGTCTTGTCCTGCGCCTGCGAAGGACCTGCGGCCGGCACGATGGCGGCGGCTGCCATCAGCAGCGCCAACAAACTCTTCCTCATCACCTCTCCTCCTCTCCAGGACGGGCTTCGTGCCCGGTCTCATTACTTAACATGTTATCTAATTCGCGCGGATATTCAAGACGAAATCCGCAGGGACGACGCCTCGTCGCACCCGGCCCCTCCGGCATCTTGCGCTGCGGCGAACGCGCTTGCCGCGCAAATCCGCCTTGCCAAAACTGTTATATGATATAGTTGCCTTGGCAAGTTGATGACGACCGCCCGGCGCAAGCGCCCGGCTGAAGCCTATCCGATCGGGAGGAGCAGGTGTTGCAGACAAAAGTAGCAATCATTGGCGCAGGTCCGGCCGGACTGTTGCTTGGGCAACTACTTCATACTTTCGGCGTAGACAACGTCATTCTCGAGCGGCAGACGCCGGACTACGTGCTGGGGCGGATCCGCGCCGGCCTGCTCGAGGAAGGCACCGTGTCGCTGCTCGACAGCGTCGGTGCGGGTGCCCGGCTGCACCAGGAAGGCCTGGTTCATCACGGCGTCGAGCTGGCGTTCGGCGGCGCGCGGCACCGCATCGACATGCATGCGGCGACCGGCAAGACCGTGACCATCTACGGCCAGACCGAGGTCACGCTCGATCTGATGAACGCGCGCAAGGCGGCCGGCCTGACCACGGTCTACTCCGCCGCCGACGTCACGCCGCACGATTTCGACACCGATCATCCGCGCGTCAGCTACGTCAAGGACGGCGTCACCCACGAAATCGCCTGTGATTTCATCGCCGGCTGCGACGGCTTCCACGGCGTCAGCCGCGCCAGCGTGCCGGCGTCGGCGATCACCAGCTATGAACGGGTGTATCCGTTCGGCTGGCTCGGCATCCTGTCGGAGACGCCGCCGGTCTCGCCGGAGCTGATCTACAACAACCACGCGCGCGGTTTTGCTCTGTGCACGATGCGCTCGACGCATCGCAGCCGCTATTACGTGCAGTGCCCGCTCGACGACCATGTCGATCAATGGTCGGACGAGCGGTTCTGGGATGAATTGAAGCGGCGGCTCGACCAGAAGGCCGCCGACGAGATCATCACCGGCCCGTCGATCGAAAAGAGCATCGCGCCGCTGCGCAGCTTCGTCGCCGAACCGATGCGGTTCGGCCGCATGTTCCTCGCCGGCGATGCCTCGCACATCGTGCCGCCGACCGGCGCCAAGGGCCTGAACCTTGCCGCCAGTGACGTGCATTATTTGTCACAGGCGCTGCGCGAATATTACGACGAGAAATCCTCGGCAGGGCTCGACGGCTACTCGGCAAAGGCGCTGGCGCGGGTCTGGAAGGCGGTGCGGTTCTCCTGGTGGATGACCTCGATGCTGCACAAATTCCCCGACGAGGGCGAATTCGCCGCGCGCATCCAGATCGCCGAGCTCGACTACCTCGTCAGCTCGAAGGCGGCGTCGACGTCGCTGTCGGAGAATTATGTGGGGCTGCCGTTTTAGGCAGCTCACACGATAGTTGATCCGTCATCCTTGTAAGTCTCGAATCGCCGGATCGGATAGAGTGCCCGGTGCGGTAGCGGACGGGAGACCGCTTCATCCCAGGGCTTTGAAGCCGTGCCTCAGCGCGGCGCCCCGTCCGTTGTTCCATTGAACCCGAACAGTCGCGAGGGCCGCCTGGCGAGCCCGGTTGCGCAAGGAGGGGTGCAGATGGACGCGATCTACGTTGGCATTGATGTGTCGAAGGACCGGCTGGACGTACATGTGCGTCCGAGCGGGGAAGCCTTTGCCGTGGCGCGTGACGGCAAAGGCTTGGAAGAGCTCGTTGCGCGCTTGCAGGTGATCTCGCCGGCGCTGATTGCGGTGGAGGCAACCGGCGGCTTCGAGACCATCGTCGCTGCTGCGCTGGCCGGCGCTCAGCTGCCGCTGGTGGTGGTCAATCCGGCCCAGATCCGGCACTTCGCGCAGGCGGTTGGTCAGCGTGCCAAGACGGACCCGATCGATGCGGCAGTGATCGCGCGGTTTGTCGAGGCCGTAAAGCCGGAGCCACGTGCCATGCCGGATCAGGAAGCCCGGCTGCTGGCTGAACTGGTCAGTCGCCGACGGCAGATCATCGAGATGATCGTTGCCGAGCGTCAGCGCGAGAAGCGGGCCGAGAATGTCCGCGTCCGCAAGAGCCTTGCCCGCCATATCAAGGTCCTCGAGAAGGAGCTGCCGGAGATCGACAACGACATCGACACGCTGGTGCGCGGCTCGCCAGTCTGGCGCGCTAAGGAGGAACTGCTGGTCAGCTTTCCTGGCGTGAGCAACACCCTCGCGCGGACCTTCCTTGCCGAGGTGCCGGAGCTCGGCGCACTCAATCGGCGCCAGATCGCGAGCCTCGCCGGTCTTGCCCCGTTCACCCGCCAGTCGGGCCGCTGGAAGGGCAAGAGCATGATCGGCGGCGGAAGAGCCAAGCTGCGCGCCGGGCTCTACATGGCCGCTCTGTCGGCCAGCCGATACCATCCGCAGCTCAAGGTCTTCTATCGGCGCCTGGTGACCGCTGGAAAGCCCAAGATGGTCGCCCTCATCGCCGTCGCGCGCAAAGTTCTCACCACCCTCAACGCCATGCTCAGGGACCAAAAACCATGGCAACCCGCTTGACGAAGAACACAGTCGCTGAGGAGCGGCCTCTTGGCCGCGTCTCGAAGGATGCACGGCCACTAGCCGGGCCGTCGACCCTTCGAGACGGCCGCTCTGCGGCCTCCTCAGGGTGACGGTGGAGGGCCGAGTCCAACATCGCGCTTGCATCAGGCGCGGCTGGCGTTCAGCTTCTGCATCATACGACGCAGGAGCAGCCGCCATGCTCAGCCTCTATTTCGCACCGGGCGCCAGCTCGATGGCAGTGCATATCGCCCTGCACGAGATCGGCACGGGCTTCGAGGCGCGCCCGATGTCGTTCAAGCGCAACGACATGCAAGCGCCTGGTTATCTCGCGCTCAATCCGGAAGGCAAGGTCCCGACGCTCCTGATCGACGGCCGTCCGCTGACCGAGGTCGCGGCGATCCTGTTCTATCTCGCGAGGCGCTTTCCCGAAGCGAACTTGCTGCCGGGCAACGATATCGAGGCCGAGGCGCAGGCGCTGTCGTGGATGTCCTTCATCGCCTCGACGCTGCATCCGGCAAGGGCGCGCGGGCTCGACTACGCGAAGGCGGTCTGGGGCATCGCCGACCGCCGGCTCGGTCACGGCTGGGCGATCGGCAGCTACTCGATCGCCGACATCCATCTGTTCCGGCTGTATTGGCGCCTCGCCAATTCCCTGAAGCTGCCGCCGGAGACGTTCCCCAACCTCACCGCGCATTACGATAGGATGATGGCGCGGCCGGCAGTGCAGAAGACGATCGCGATCGAAAGCGAAGTCGGCTACGAATTGCCGGCGTAATCAGCCCTCCGCCCCGGCGCTTTCAAACACCTGCGCAAATCCCGTTTAAAACTTTGTAGGCGGTGAAACCGCGATCGACATCGCGTTCAATGGCGTCAACGCAACGCCATGCACGAGATTCAGATGACCACCGATACGGAAGTCGCCCCCGACATTCCCGAAGACGTCCCCGAAGGCTTCGAGCCGCTGTTCCGCAAGAGCCCGCTCACCGAACCGTGGGAGCCGCTTTACGCAAAGAAGACCGAGCGATCCGTCATCATCGGCCTACGGCTGGCGAGGCCGCACACCAACGGCCGCGGCCTGATCCATGGCGGGCTGATCGCAGCCCTTTCCGACAACGCGATGGGCTATAGCTGCGGCCAGGCGACCGGCTGGACCACCTCGTATGTAACGATCTCGCTCACGGTCGATTTCGTCGGCTCCGCCAATGTCGGGCAGTGGCTCGCGATCGAGAGCGACGTAATCAAGACCGGCAGCACGATCTGCTTCGCACAGAGCCTGATCAAGGCCGACGGCGTCACGATCGCCCGCGCCAGCGGCACGTTCCGCGTGGTGCCTAAGAAGGCGCCGGTCAGCTAAGCGCTTGGCGCTAGCCGAAGTGCCAGTCGGTGATCTCGGTGACGAGATCGATGAAGGTCCGCACCTTGGCCGACAACAGCCGGGATGTCGGGTAGACGACATGGATCGGCACCGGCGGCTGCTCGAATTCGGCGAGCACGATTCGGAGCCGCCGCGCTTTGAGCGATTCGGCGGCCTGGTAGGCCATCACCCGGGTCAGCCCACCGTCCTGCTCGGCATACTGGATGGCAGCGTCCGAGCTGTTGCTGGTGAAGCGCGGCGTCGGCGTGATGCGGATCTCCTGGCCGTCCTCCATGAAGCGCCAATCCGGCGCCGCGGTCATCGCGCCGAACTGGATGGTGTCATGGGCGGTGAGGTCGGCCGGCCGCTTCGGCTCGCCGCGAAGCTTGAGATAGCCGGCCGAGGCCACCACGATGCGGCGCATCTGGCCGACATGCCGCGCCACCAGCGTCGAATCCGGCAGGTGCCCGAGCCTGACCGCGAGGTCGACGCCGTCCTCGACGAGGTTGATCCGGCGGTCCGACAGCCGCAGGTCGACGCCGACATCGGGATAGCGTTTGAGGTAGGCGGTCACGACCGGACTGACATGCAGCCGCCCGAAGCCGAACGGCGCCGAGATCACCAGCCGGCCTTCGGGGCGGGTGCGCTCGCTCTCCACCGCGTCCTCGGCCTCCTCGACGTCGGCGAGGATCCGCCGCGCCCGCTCGAGGTAGCGCGAGCCGGCGTCGGTCAGCGTCACCTGCCGCGTGGTCCGCTGCAGGAGGCGCGCACCGAGCCGCTCCTCCAGCGCCGCGATCAGCCGGGTGATGGCGGATGGCGACAGGCCGAGCTTGCGGGCGGCGGGGGCAAAACCCTCGAGGTCCGCCACCGCGACGAAGGCCTGCATGGCGTCGATCCGGTCCATGGCACTATTGCATAATCGGCAACAGTGAAGTGTCAATTCCCAAGATTGCTTACGAACCGGAAATACCCATGTTACGGTTCGAGGACGGCCGCTTTGTCGCCCGTGGCGGAAGGCTCAGATGTCAGACGTTGGCAGCTATTCGAGCGATGTCGGGTTCACCCCGGCGGTGAAGGAGATCCAAACCCGCAAGGGGTCGCGCGCGACCTATGCCGAGGTCGAGGCCCATGGCGGCTGGCAAACCGAGGTCGACGACAACCTCGCGGCCTTCCTCGCCAACACCAACAGTTTCTATCTCGCCACCGCCTCGGCCGGCGGCCAGCCCTACATCCAGCATCGCGGCGGACCGAAGGGATTCATCAAGGTGCTCGACAAGCACACGATCGCGTTCGCCGATTACAGCGGCAACCGGCAGTTCATTACCCAGGGCAATCTCTCGGAGAACCCGAAGGCCTATATCTTCGTGATGAACTACGCGTACCGGCAGCGGGTGAAGATCTGGGGCGAGGCGCGGGTGGTGGAAGACGATCCGGCGCTGACGCGTTCGCTGATGCCGCAGGGCTATCGCGCGCGGCCCGAGCAGGTGATCTTGTTCAAGGTCGCGGCGTGGGACACCAACTGCCCGCAGCACATTCCGCAGAAGTTCGACGCGGCCGACGTGTCCAGCGCGCTGGCCTCGCGGGACCAGCGCATCGCCGAGCTCGAGGCGGAGCTCGCCGCATTGAAGGGCGAGCCCGCTCCCGTCGTGGCGGGCTAAGCCGCCGCTTGCTGCTGCAACGGCGCCCAGGCGAACTCCGGATAATATTGCTGCATCATTCGGCCGACATAGGCGGTGAGATTGTCGAATTTTTCGGTGCGCTCGCGCAGCGGCGAATCGAAGAACGGCGTCAGGATTCCCGCCAGCGCGCCGAACGCGGTGGCATCGGTGCCGCACGGGGCATTGCCCATCAGATAGGGCTTGTCGCCGAGCTGCACCGACAGCGCGAACAGCGAGCGGAGCGCGAGATCGACGTCCTCGTCGGGCCCGTGGCGGCCAAGCCCGCTCAACAGATAGTTCTCGGCGACGCGGAACTGGGCGTCCTCGCGCATCTTGTCACGCATGTGGTCGGGCGCGCCGTCGAAGAAATGCGCCGGCCCCTTGGCGAAATTGGTGTCGTCGACCCAGCGCGCGCCGACCAGCGCCCAGTAGACGTGATGCTCGATCATGCGCTCGAAGGCCCACGCCTGCGCGCGTGCCTGCAGGCTCAGCGGCGCGTCGAAATCGAAGCCGTATTTGCCCTCGATATGGGCGCGGATGAAGGTCGAATCGGCGATCGTCTCGCCGTCATCGGCGATGAAGGGCAACTGGCCCTTGGGAGAGGCCGGCGGCGTCGCCTTCTCCTTGCGATACTCAAGCCCGGCCATCTTGAGCTGGACCTCGGTCTTGGTCACGAAGGGGCTGATTTCCGGCAAGCCGAAGCCCGTGCCAAAGCCAAAAAGCGTAATCATATGAAGCTCCCGATCGCCTGTGGTCGTGAATTGAAGCTAGCTGCCCCCTGCTGCCAGCATGGTGTCAGCAGTAGTGGCATTCACTGTCGAGCGGGCCGACGGGCGCGAGGCGGCGAACCGCCTCGCGAACGCGCTTGACCAGCCGTGCCCGCCCGTAGGACCAGGCCGCACTGATCGACTGTGCGACCAGCGCGACCAGGGCCCAGCGCAGGTCGCCGGAGGTGGAGTAGACCGTGACCAGCTGTTCCAGCGCGAAGCTCTGCGCCTGCCTGAAACCGAGTTCGTCAAGATTCGTCATGGACAAATTCCCTTCACTTGAGGTGTTGTCCTGCTATAGCCCCCACCTGCTGCCAACTTGCTGTCAGCAGCAGTGACAGGGGGCGCGAAAAGACTGCGCGCCGAGAGCCTGCGAGACCCGTCAAGACACTCGTCAAGACAGCTGCCAAAACGACTGCCAACAGAGCGACCAAGAGAATTGCCATGAGACGCGCCGACCGGCTGTTTCAGATCATCCAGGTGCTCCGCCGCACCCGTAAGCCTTTGACCGCGGATGCGATCGCAGCCGAACTCGAGACATCGAAGCGGACCATCTATCGCGACATCGCCAGCCTGATCGAGCAGCGGGTGCCGATCCGCGGCGAGGCCGGCATGGGCTACATCCTAGAGAAGGGCTTTGACCTGCCGCCCTTGATGCTGACACCCGACGAGATCGAGGCCTGCGTGCTCGGCGCGCAGTGGGTGGTCGGTCACGCGGATCCGGCGCTGGCGCGCGCGGCCGAGGACCTGATGGCCAAGATCGCCGAGACCGTGCCCGACCGCTTGCGGCCGTTCGTGCTGGAGCCGGCAAGCCGCGCCCGCTCCGCCTGGAACCGGGAGCCGGACCGCATCGACATGGTGAGGACCCGCAGCCAGATCCACGAGGGCAAGAAAATCACGCTCAACTATCGCGACGAGCATGGCCGCGATAGCGAGCGCACGGTCTGGCCGATCGCGGTCGGCTATCACGAGGCGGTGCGGCTGCTCGCCGCCTGGTGCGAGCTACGCAAGGACTTCCGCAGCTTCCGTACCGACCGCGTGGTCACCGCTGTTTATCACGACGAGAAGTACCCGGAGCGGCGCGACCTGCTCAGGGCGCGCTGGCGGCGCAGCCTGGTGTGGGAAGCACCGAGGGACACCTGATGACCGGCAACGCGATCGACGCGGCGGACGCCAGCCCCTGCCAGTCCTGCGGCGCCTGCTGCAGCTATTCGGAGAATTGGCCACGCTTCACCGTGGAAGACGACGCGCAGCTCGATCTGATCCCGCCACAGTTCGTCAACACGCGACAATCAGGGATGCGCTGCGAGGGCGACCGCTGCTCGGCGCTGTCAGGCCAGGTCGGAAAGGCAACGCGCTGCGAGATCTATGCGGTACGGCCGGAGGTGTGCCGCACCTGTCTGCCAGGCGACGCGGAATGCGCAATGGCGCGGCGCCGCCACGGGCTGCCGCTCATCCCGAGCACGCAGCCGGATTAAGCGCGGCTCTTTTATTTGCGCATGATCTTTGCGGAAAACCGGTTTCCACTTTTCCGGATCATGCTTAAGCCGTCACAGTCACCGTCTCGCTGACGTCCTCGTCGTCGAGCTCGTCATCGACAACGGGCGCGAAGCTCGACAGCGGCTTGGTCGACAGCGTGATCGGCTTGCGGCCGCCATGCGACACGGTCGCAGCGCGAGCCGGCTCACGCGACAGCGCGTACAGCGTCGACCCGACGCGGCCGCCGGAATTGACCAGCTCCCATTCGCCGCAGCTCGACGCAATCGCGAGTGCGAGTGCATGCAGATGGCTGCGGCGATAGCAGAACAGCGCGAGCATCGCCCTGACGTCGGGCGCGACATTGGCAACCAGCAGCGTAAGCCCGTTCGGATTGGCGCGGTACATCTGGCCGAGCAGGTCGTCCGCAACTGGGCAGGCATCGTTCTCGAACGCGTCGCGGCTTGAAAACATTTGCAAATCCCCCTCAATCGGGAAGATGCCGCGCAATCCTCTAACGAAAGGTTAACCACGGCCTCCGGTCGCCTCCGGGGGCCCTTGCCCGTTGCACGCGAATCACATCCGCCCGCAGCAAGCAGGGTCGTGGTTAGGGACAGGATGTGGAGAGAGGCGTCCGCGAGCCGCTCAGTTTGCGGCCATGTAGATCGACAGCGCGAATCCGGTGAGGTGGTGCAGCGCCTGGTCGACCCCGATCAGGGTCCAGAACCAGGGATGGCCGGACTCCAGCGTCACGCCGAAATGCGAGGCGCAGATGCCCTTGCAGCGATCGACGATGATGTGGATCACGAAGTCGACGAAGGCGACGTACCAGAAACGCGGCGCCACCACCAGGATCAGCGCCAGCGCGACCGCGAGATGGACCAGGCAATGCGCGAGCAGCGGCATGGCCCAGCCAGTCCTCTGGTCCTTGCCGATCGCCATCCAGGCGTTCTGCAGCATGAAGTCAGCGATGATGTGCTTTGCGGTGAGAAGCAACATCCATCCCACCAGGGCACCAACCGACACCGACGATGACATGGAAGGAAACAACAAGCTGACGCCCTTTTACTTCGATGAATGTGATTGCAAGAAATCCGGGTCAGGCCGTCAGCACAATTCCGCAAAACGAAGCTTGTGTCATTTATGACATCTCCGGCGGCGGAATGCACCTGCGCTCCCCCGAAAATCACATCTGGGTTCAGCCGTCGATAGTGGCGATGGTCATGTGGCATCGCGGCGCAGGCGAACCGGGATTAAG
Organism: Bradyrhizobium sp. USDA 3240; assembly: GCF_054063295.1. Lineage (NCBI taxonomy): Bacteria > Pseudomonadati > Pseudomonadota > Alphaproteobacteria > Hyphomicrobiales > Nitrobacteraceae > Bradyrhizobium > Bradyrhizobium sp. USDA 3240. The sequence continues at coordinate 5,101,906 of NZ_JBSSGD010000002.1, read as the reverse complement.
GTTACGGCGGGTGGCCGGTTTGCATTCCCGGCGGGGAGGTATATCGTCGGCAGCATAGGAAATTTTCTTTCTTTTATAGTCATTTACAGATTCAGCGGGCAGCGCAGCGCCGTTGCGGCAACGGGCCGTTCCGGACGGGTGATGAGCCAGGTGATCAGCCATGAGTGCCGAAGCCCCCGCGCCTTCGCCAACGCCGCCGCGACCACGCCCTCCGGTCGCTAAAAGCAACCGCGCGCAGATCATCATCTTCACCCTGCTGACGCTGTTCTTGAGCGCGATCACCGTGGTCGGCGGCCGCCTCTGGCTGCGCAATTCGGAAACGCTGGTGTTTGCGGTCGGCGATGCCAACGGCCCCGAGGCCAAGTTCGCCGCCCGCCTCGCCACCGTGCTGAAGAACAACTCGTCGCGGCTGCGGCTGAAGATCGCGCCGAACTCCGACAACGCCAAGGCGCTGGCCCAGTTCGATCGCCGCGCCGCGACGCTTGCCATCCTGCGTACCGATGCGAGGGTGCCGCCGCGCGCCCGCGCCATCGCGATCCTCGAGCATGATTTGGTGCTGGTGCTGAGCCCCGGCGGCAAGAAGATCAAGTCGCTGACCGAACTGAAGAGGAAGAAGATCGCAGTCGTCGGCGATGGCGAGAACAGCGTCAATTTCGTCCGCAGCGCGCTGGAAATTTCGGACAACCCGGATGCGGCGCAACGGGTGCAGCAGGCGCCGCCGAACACGCCGCTCGACAAACTGTTCGCCTCCGGCTTCGCCGCCGTGGTCGCGATCGAGCATGCCTCGAAGATCATCAAGGACAAGACCTACGAGCAATATGCCAAACGCTCCGCCGGCTTCACCCTGAACGCGATCGACGAGGCCAAGGCGCTGGCGCGCAAATATCCGGCGATCTCGGAGGAGACGGTCTCGACCGGCATGCTGTCGTCCTCGCCGTCGATCCCCGACGACGACGTCGACACCATCGGGCTGGAATGGCTGCTGGTCGCGCAATCCTGGATGCCTACGACGACGGCGGCCGAGCTCGCGCGCATCGTCTATGAGAACAAGTCCGAGCTCGCGCTCGACGACGGCTTCGCCTCCAAGATCGAGCCGGCAGCGACCGACAAGGACGCCTTCATCGTCGCCCATCAAGGCGCTGCCGAATACATCAACGACGACACCAAATCGTTCATGGACCGCTACAGCGACCTGATGTATCTCGGCGCCGCCGCGCTCAGCATCATCGGCTCGATCTTCGCTGGGATCTACACCAAGGTCACCCGCATCGCGCCGGAGAAGGCCAGCGAACTGGCGAGCCGGATCCTCGACATCGGCGAGCGCGTCGAGCACACCACTTGCGCCGAGCATCTCGACGAATTGCAGGACGAGCTCGAGGCGATCCTGCGCGGCGCGGTGATCGGCTTGCGCGACGGCACCGTTTCCAGCGACGGCCTCGACACCTTCAAGCTCGGTTACGAGCTCGTTCGCGACGAGATCGCGCTGCGCCGCGACCATCTCAAGCGCCACCCGCCGGCAGTCGACGACAACCTCGTGGTGGTGAAGACCGCGAACGGGTGAGAGGCAGTTGCGCTACCTACACGCGTCCGTGCGGTCGCGCCAAATCCACCGCTGTCGTCCTGGCGAAGGCCAGGACCCATTACCACCGCTTTCGGTGCTGAATGGGATCGCGGCCCCAGGGCGGCGCAACAATTGGGATGTGGGGTAATGGATCCCCTGAGTTCACAAACGAAGTGCAACACTTCCTTGAGGAGGTGTTGCCATGGGGCGGACTTACAAGCAGCTCTCTCTGGACGACCGATGCGAGATTGCCTGTCTATCGGCCAATGGCAGCTCGGTCCGGCAAATCGCGGCAGCTCTGGATCGCTCGCCATCAACAATCTCTCGGGAACTGAGCCGTAATCGGAGCGTTCAGGCTGGCTACAAGCCAAATTATGCCCAGCAACAGATGCGAGCGCGGCGCTGGACGGGCGGACGCCTCGAACGGGAGCCCGTCCTGCGCCGCGCGGTGTTGCAACGCCTTCGCCGAGGTTGGTCGCCCGAGCAGATCGCCGGCCGGCTGGCGCGCGAGTGCGGGCACAAGGTGATCTCCCACGAGACCATCTACCGCTTCATCTATGGCCAACTCAGGCGCACCTCGGACTTCAACTGGCGACGCTACCTGCCGCGCGCCAAGAGCAAGCGCGGCCTCCGCGGCAAGCGAGGCGGCAGCCCCGCAAGCTTCATCGAAGGCCGTGTTTCCCTGGCAAATCGGCCCCTTGAGGTTGCCGACCGTAGCGTCGCCGGGCATTGGGAGGCCGATTTGATGATGTTCTCGAAGTACGGTCAGGCCGTGCTGACCGTGCATGAGCGCACCTCTCGCCTGCTGCTCGGCATCCGCCTTGCCAGCAAGGTTGCGCGCGGTGTCGCACGCCATCTCGTCCGCTTCTTCGCTGCCCTTCCACAAGAGCTGCGCCAGACCGTCACCTTCGACAACGGCACCGAGTTTGCCGGTCACCTGGCGCTACATCGCCTCTCGATCGAGACCTTCTTCTGCGATCCCCACGCGCCCTGGCAGAAGGGTGGTATCGAGAACGCCATCGGCAGGATGCGCCGCTTCATCCCTCGCAAAACGGATCTCGTAACCCTCTCGACCGCCAGATTCCGCCAGTTCATCGCCACCTACAACAACACCCCACGCAAATGCCTTGACTACCGCACGCCTGCGGAGTCCTTTGCCGATCAAGTGTTGCACTTCGAGTGTGAATCCACCTCCTGGCTTTCGCCAGGACGACACCGCGTATGTTGAGCGATCCGTGAATCATCCATCCGCATTCTCGCGACGCGAATAGTCCGAGGCGGGCCCCTCATTCCCTTTCGAACAAAGGGCGGATGACGATGGCGCGGGAAAAGCATCTCGCTCGAACGCAGCTTGGCCACCGCACCTACTGCTGCCGACCGCCTTCGGCCTTGTTGGCTGCCTTCAACTTTTCCCGGACATAGTCGGCGATATCGCCAACCTCGTCGCGCATGGCCTGTTCCGTGATGCCCTGCCCTTCGGCGCCGGCAATGAGCCGTCGCACCAATTCCTCGACGTCCTGCGTCGCGCCCGGCGTTCTAAACTGCTCCGCTGCGTGGACGCTATTTTCCACCCAGAAGTCGATGTATTCGCGCGCTGTTTTGGTCATATACCCTTACCTGATCCAGCCTTACGCCGGGTGACCAGCGGCCTTCAATGTCGGCACCGGGCTTCGCATACGACAAGGCGAGCACGACCTGGGTCCCGCAGGGCAGGTAGCCGGTCCCAGCGCAAGCATGTGACGTCGCACGCGGGTTGCGGTCACTGGAACGTGGGGTCTCATCGAGACACCGCAATCCCGCAGGTGTTAGCCGAGGCGCGCAGCCTGCTCAACATCATTCTCTCTGGCCGAGATCTTTGAAAAAAGAAGCCCCGCGAGTACGGGGCTTTTTGCTCACCACTTCTGGCGACCATACCAGTCGTCGATCTCCTTCTGGGCTTGGTCCTTGGCGTAGCCATAGCGCTGCTGCAGACGGCCCTCGAGCTGGTCCTGCTTGCCGGCGATGACATCGAGGTCATCATCGGTCAGCTTGCCCCATTGTTCCTTCACCTTCCCCTTCATCTGCTTCCAGTTTCCTTCAACTCGATTCCAATCCATCGTCGACCTCCGTTATTCAGACGACCGACCAACCGAGGCGAGTGACCTTCGTTCCTAGGCTGCCTGCGACAGATGGGCCACGTGCTTAACCGCCTCCACAATCGTGCGAGAGCGAGAGCACGCAACGCGGTGGTACAGATTCACTGCGTTCCAAAGTGCACTTAGCGGCCGACGGATCATCAGAGGAACGGAATTATCGCCGCGCTTGATCTTCCACAATAGGAAGAAGCAACCGCGCGGGACGCGATTCCGGCAGGCGCATCCACCATAATAGGAACGCCGATCACGGCCGTATGTTGGAAAGGCTCATCTGCACCATCATTCGCGACGGAGTCGACCATGGCCGAGAAAGACCTCAACGCTCTCTTCCTCGATACACTCAAGGACATCTATTACGCCGAGAAGCAGATCTACAAATCGCTTCCAAAAATGGCAAAGGCGGCCGCATCCGACAAGCTCCGCGCCGCCTTCGAGAAACACCACGACGAGACCGAAGGCCAGATCGAACGCCTCGAAAAGATTTTCGAGCTGCTCGGCAAGCCCGCCCGTGGCAAGAAGTGCGACGCCATCGAAGGCATCCTCGACGAGGGCAAGGAAATCATGGAGGAATACGCGGACGCACCCGCGCTGGACGCCGGCCTGCTCGCTGCCGCCCAGGCGGTCGAGCACTATGAAATCTCGCGGTATGGCACCCTTAAAGCCTGGGCCGACAAGCTGAACATGCCGGATGCTGTCAAATTGCTCGGTCAGACCCTGAATGAAGAAAAGAAAACCGACGAGACGCTGACCTCGATCGCCGTCTCCGCGGTGAACGCCGAAGCCGCCTGAGGCGGCAAGCGTAATCCGGTTGAAGCGGGCGCGCCCCATCGTCAGGCGCCGCGAAGCGCAGCCCAAGACAATCTCGCTGCGACCTGCCAGATGGCTCGCCCTGACAGTACGATCAGGGCGGGCGCGCAGATCGGTCAGTCGGAACTAGAGCATTTTCGGTTCTTATTGAATTAGAACCGAAACTCTAGATTTTTGTTTCGACCCGTTTTCTTCACGCGAACCGGTGTCCACTTCGCTCGAAAACGCTCTGATCATGTTTCGTCGTGACTGGATCGATCGCGAATCATCTGGTCGGTGAGCTTGTCTTTGCGCCTGTTTCGATCGCGCGAGTTCAGCGTGGCATAGATCAGGGCCGCGAGGAGGATGCAGGCCCCGAAAAAGAACCCGATTTCCATTGTTGGCCTCCGATGGGCAACGCGCTTTCCGCCTCGTCAGAAGACCACGGCAGTTGATCACTTCGGCGACTGCAAATCGGCCGAGCTGGTCCATTCGTCGATGTGAGCGGCCACGGTTGCCTGGCGGGCTCGTTTGATCAGGTTGTCGCGTTCGACACCGGCAGGCATGTTGCCAGCCCGCTTCAAGCTATCGGCAGCGAACTGCACGAGCTTTTCTTGCGGGGTTTCGATTTGCTTGAAACAATAGCGCCCTTGCATGGCGTTGCTCTCGGTCTGCGTGGGGCGGGAGCGATGTGGCTCTCATCACCGAAAAGTGCCAAAGGGCCGTGCGGTGACGTATCATCTGAGTACGATATCAACCGCCTTTCCATAACCCAGGTTAGCCGGTGGAAAATAGTTTCGGCCGGTCATTCCGGGTGGCGGCCCGATCACCCGGCCGCGGCGTCGGTCGTCGCGATGGCATCGAGCTGCCGTCCCTCGTGGTCCATATGCAGATAGTTCGGGTTGAACAGGCCGGCCCGCATCAACCGGTCGAGATTGGGGACGGCCAGGGTCTTTCCCTTGAGCACGATCAGGCCGTCGGCGCGGAGCTCCTGCAGGGTCCGATTGACGTGGACCTTGGAGAGCCCGGTGGCGTCGGCGAGGTCGCCCTGGGTCAGCGGGAATTCGCAGCTGTCGCCCTGGGTCAGGCCGGCGAGGCGCAGGCGGAGCCAGATCTCGCAAAGCAAATGGGCAATCCGCTCCAGCGCCGTGCGCTGGCCGAGGCTCATGGTCCATTCGCGCTGGATCGCGGCATTGACCAGGGTTTCCCACCAGAACGCGGTGACGATGCGCGGATGTTCGGCTGCGACCCTGTCGAAGAATTCGCGCGAGAGGTCAGCGATCGACACCGCGGTGATGGTGCCGATCGAGTGATCCATCTCGCGCAGGATGAAGACGTTCACGTCGCAGATATCGCCGGGCAGGAAGAACGACACCACCTGGCGCCGGCCGTCCTCGAGCTGCTTGTAGCGGTAGGCCCAGCCGGACAGAATCAGGTGGACGTCCTTCGGCTTCTCGCCTTCGCGGACGATGTCGACGCGCGGCCCGAAGTGACGAACGCGTTCGGTCGACGCGCGATTGAGAATAGCGTGGTCTACGGGCGAAAGCCGTACGAACTGCTCCAATTTCCGAACTAACGACGCCAACGACATTGGTCTCCCCGGATATCTCATCGAGTAACCGCCGGGCCGATTTCAATTACCTATGTTACATTGCACAGCTATTGACGTATGTTCACTAGTGTACAGTCGCCGGAAGCCGTAAACGGCTACGTCTTCAGGCGCCGTACGATTTAGCCGCGAAGGCCCGCGCCCCTTAAGCGCGGACCTCCGGGATTCATCGCCGCTCAGACGAGCGGCACGCCGTAGTAATCATCCACGGCGCGTGTGCGGCCGTTGTCGGCCCAATTCCAGTCTCGATCGTTACCGTATTTGGGCGCGCCGCGCAGCTGGCTCTCGGTCACGCCGGTGACGTAACCGCCGAGCCTTGTGTCGTATTTGAGCGACTGCCAAGGCAGCGGATAATGGTCGTTGCCAAGCCCGAGGAAGCCGCCGAAGCCGAGCACGGCGTACGACACCCGTCCGCTTGTCTTGTCGATCATCACGCGTTCGATCGAGCCGATCTTGCGCTCGTCCGATCCATAGACCGCGGTACCCTCGACCTTGTCGCTGCCGATCAGGTTTCCGACCTCTTTCTCGTCCATTGCCATGTCAACTCTCCAGTGATGTCCCAAAGCCAACGGCGGAGCCGGACCGTCGTTCCTGCCGCATTGCCGCAGTTGCTTCAGCCCGTTGGAGGATCGCCGCGATCGTCCGACGTCATGCCGGAACCAGGTGTCTTGTCGGGATCGTTCAATTTCGGATCACGCGTCGCTTCGCGCGTCGGCGGCTTTCGGGGCTCGGTCTTGTGAGCGCTCCGCGCGCGCTCCTTGTCCGCCGGCTGCTCCTGACCCTTGTCGTCCTTGACGATGCCGTGATTGGAATGTGCCATGACCAAACTCCCTGGCTGATTTCCTTGAAGGGATGCGGGCCCCGGCGATGAAATTCGCCGAGGCCCGTCACCGGAGTGGTCCACCGCTTTTCGGGGAGCAAAGCAGCGAACGCATCCGTGTTACGCGGTGCACCCGAGATCATTCCTGCGGTCCCGCCGACAATTTCGTTGAACCCAATGTCATGGGTTAACGACGGCCTCCGGGGAACATGGCTAGAGTTGCTGTATCCAGTTCGGGGACGGCATGATCAAGAAGAAACGCAACAGGTCGCGGCCGTCCGGGTCATTGGAGGACCGCCTGCAAAAATTCGCCGAAGATGCACGCCTGGCGGCTCGCAAGCTGCCGCCGGGACGGGAACGCGAAACGCTGATGAAGAAAGCCAGACAGACCGAGGCGGTGGTGGAAGTCAGCGAGTGCCTGACGCTCCGCAAATAGCCGCGCCGGACACCGGTCCACAGGGAGGGCCGCGATGATCGAAGAAAAATTCGACTCACGTACGCTCGCCGCCATGAATTTTGCGCTCGATCGCGTATGCGCCGATGCGCTGCACGGCGAGGAACATGACACCCGTAAGCGCGTTGCCCGATACATCATCAAGTGCGCCAGGAGCGGCAGGACGACGCTGCCCGAGCTGACTGAAGCCGGGCAGCAGGCGCTGGCCAAAGTCGCCGCCGCGGCGGAATAGCCGCTGCAACCTGCCCTGCTCTCGGCCTTTGGCAGAGGCAGCTACGTATGCGCATTGCAATCAGCATCGGCCTGCTGGTCATCCTGGCCGCCGTCGGCGCCTACGCGTTTGAAGGCCTGATGGTGCCCGAGGCACCGGTGCCGACTTATGGCATCGTCATGTTCACGATCGGGATCACCCTGCTGGTTGCAGTCGGCGTCGGCCTGATGGGCCTGCTGTTCTATTCCAGCCGCCGCGGCTACGACGAGCCGCCGCACATCAAGCGGTAGTTGGCTTCAGCAGAGCCGCGGGTAACACTTTCAGACCGTCATCCTGAGGCGCGAGCAGAGCGAGCCTCGAAGGATTCACGGCCATGGTCGGGCCGTCGATCCTTCGAGACGCGCTTCGCGCTCCTCAGCGACTGTGTTCTTCGTCAAGCGGGTTGCCATGGTTGTTGGTCCCTGAGCATGGCGTTGAGGGTGGTGGTGAGAACTTTGCGCGCAACGGCGATGAGGGCGACCATCTTGGGCTTTCCAGCGGTCACCAGGCGCCGATAGAAGACCTTGAGCTGCGGATGGTATCGGCTGGCCGACAGAGCGGCCATGTAGAGCCCGGCGCGCAGCTTGGCTCTTCCGCCGCCGATCATGCTCTTGCCCTTCCAGCGGCCCGACTGGCGGGTGAACGGGGCAAGACCGGCGAGGCTCGCGATCTGGCGCCGATTGAGTGCGCCGAGCTCCGGCACCTCGGCAAGGAAGGTCCGCGCGAGGGTGTTGCTCACGCCAGGAAAGCTGACCAGCAGTTCCTCCTTGGCGCGCCAGACTGGCGAGCCGCGCACCAGCGTGTCGATGTCGTTGTCGATCTCCGGCAGCTCCTTCTCGAGGACCTTGATATGGCGGGCAAGGCTCTTGCGGACGCGGACATTCTCGGCCCGCTTCTCGCGCTGACGCTCGGCAACGATCATCTCGATGATCTGCCGTCGGCGACTGACCAGTTCAGCCAGCAGCCGGGCTTCCTGATCCGGCATGGCACGTGGCTCCGGCTTTACGGCCTCGACAAACCGCGCGATGACTGCCGCATCGATCGGGTCCGTCTTGGCACGCTGACCAACCGCCTGCGCGAAGTGCCGGATCTGGGCCGGATTGACCACCACCAGCGGCAGCTGAGCGCCCGCCAGCGCAGCAGCGACGATGGTCTCGAAGCCGCCGGTTGCCTCCACCGCAATCAGCGCTGGCGAGATCACCTGCAAGCGCGCAACGAGCTCTTCCAAGCCTTTGCCGTCACGCGCCACGGCAAAGGCTTCCCCGCTCGGACGCACATGCACGTCCAGCCGGTCCTTCGACACATCAATGCCAACGTAGATCGCGTCCATCTGCACCCCTCCTTGCGCAACCGGGCTCGCCAGGCGGCCCTCGCGACTGTTCGGGTTCAATGGAACAACGGACGGGGCGCCGCGCTGAGGATCGGGCTTCAAAGCCCTGGGATGAAGCGGTCTCCCGTCCGCTACCGCACCGGACACTCTATCCGATCCGGCGATTCGAGACTTACAAGGATGACGGGTCAAGAGAATCGAACCGAATTCGATCCGACGCCGACAAAACTCCGGGCCGCGAAACATTGCCGCTGCCCGGAGTTCTTTCATGGACTGGGCCAATTACCTGTTCGGCTTCAAGGGCCGCGTCAGCCGGGCCAAGTTCTGGCTCGCGGCACTGATCATCGTGTGCTGGATGATATTCCTGGCCGCGCTGGTGATCTCGGCCGGCCTCGGCGGCAAGCATGCGTCGTTCGGCTTCAATATCGACGACATCTTCCGGGCCTTCGACCCTGATAGCTACAGATCGCTGACCCTTGCCGGTTTGCCCGCACTGTTGGTCAAGGCCAGCGGGACGGTGCTGTTCGTCTGGGTCTATATCGCGGTCTCGATCAAGCGCCTGCACGACCGCGACAAGAGCGGCTGGTGGATGGTCCCGTTCTTCGCGATCCCCGGGCTCATGAGCCAGTTCTCGGACCGGCTTCCCGATGAGTCCTATTGGGTGATGGCCGCGGGCGCGATCGTCTTCGTGCTCTATATCTGGGGCTTCATCGAACTCGGCTTTCTGCCCGGCACCTCCTACCCCAATCGCTACGGCCGCAATCCGCTTGGAAAAACCCATGTAAGCCGAGGCGGCAGCCGCGACAGCGGGTCGCGCTCCAGGCAGGGCTGGGATCAGCAGAGCGAGTTCGAATGATGCCGCACAAAGCTGGTCCACCCGCGGTGCGACGTGTTAAGCGAGGCGCATGAATGATGCCGTCTCGATCACCCGCGATCTGGTTCGCTGCCCCTCCGTCACCCCGGCCGACGCCGGCGCGCTTGGCGTTCTTGAAAATTTGCTGAAAAGCGCAGGCTTCGACGTCCACCGCGTGACGTTCTCCGAGCCCGGCACCGCCGATGTCGACAATCTCTATGCGCGCATCGGAAGCTCGGCGCCGCACATCACCTTTGCCGGCCACACCGACGTGGTGCCGCCTGGCGATGAAGCGGCGTGGACGCTCGGTGCGTTCTCCGGCGAGGTCAAGGACGGCTATCTCTACGGCCGCGGCGCCGTCGACATGAAGGGCGGCATCGCCTGCAGCGTCGCCGCGGTGCTGCAATATCTCAAGGACCATGGCGGCAAGCCACGAGAAGATGGCAACGGTTCGATTTCCTTCCTGATCACCGGCGACGAGGAAGACGTCTCGATCAACGGCACCGTCAAGCTGCTGAAATGGTGCGCCGAGCGCGGCGAAAAATTCGACCATTGCGTGCTGGGCGAGCCCTCCAACGTCGAGGTGCTCGGCGACATGATCAAGATCGGCCGGCGCGGCTCGCAGTCCGGCACGCTGGTCGTCGACGGCGTGCAGGGCCACGTCGCCTATCCGCACCGCGCCTCGAACCCGGTGCCGGATATCTCACGGCTGATCGTGGCGCTGAGCGACGAGCCGCTCGATCACGGCAGCGCGCAATTCCAGGCCAGCAATCTCGAATTCACTACGGTCGATGTCGGCAACACCGCAAGCAATGTGATTCCGGGCCAGGCGCGGGCGAAGTTCAACATCCGCTACAACGACAACCACACCCAGGAGAGCCTGCGGCAGCTGCTCGACGAGCGGCTGGCGAAGGCCTGCGGCAACCGCATCCGCGCCCACATCGATTGGCAACCCTCGAATTCGAACGTGTTCGTGACCCAGCCCGGACCGTTCACCGACCTCGCGGTCGCCGCGATCGAGGAGGTCACCGGCCGCAAGCCCGAACTCTCCACCTCGGGCGGCACCTCGGATGCGCGCTTCATCTCGAGCTATTGCCCGGTGATCGAGTTCGGCCTGGTCGGCCAGACCATGCACCAGATCGACGAGCGCACGCCGGTGGCCGATCTCGAGAAGCTGACGAAGGTCTATCGCGGCGTGCTGGATCGGTATTTTGCGTGATCCAGCCGCTCGGCTGGGCAAAAACATCGAAAACAACCCCATGCACAGTAGGGATTGGGGTTGTTAGTCATCCACCTGCACCAGATACAGTCCGTAAGATGGGCAGAGCGCAGCGAAACCCATCATGTGCGCCGCGATCCGAAGTGATGGGTTTCGCTTCGCTCTACCCATCCTACGAGATCATTCACACCGCCTAATAATCCACCCGCATTAGATAGAGCCCGTCCGGCGGCGCCACGGGGCCGCAGGCGGCGCGGTTGCGGGCGGCGAGTGCGCCAAAGAGATCGTCCGGGCTCCAGCGGCCCTCACCGACCCAGACCAGCGAGCCCACCATCGAGCGCACCTGGCTGTGCAGGAACGAGCGCGCCGACGTCACGATGTTGATCGCGTCGCCCTCGCGCGTGACGTCGAGCTGATCGAGCGTCTTCTCCGGCGATTTGGCCTGGCACTCGGTGTCGCGGAAGGTGGTGAAATCGTGCTTGCCGAGCAGCCGCTGCGCGGCCTCGTGCATCGCGGCTGCATCGAGCGCGCGCGGCACGCGCCAGACACGGCCGATGTCGAGCGCGAGGTTCGCCCGCGTGTTGGTGATGCGATAGAGATAGTGCCGCTTGATCGCCGAGAAGCGCGCCTCGAATTCGTCGGGCACGATATCAGCCGCGAGCACGCCGATCGGATTGGGCCGCAGATGCGCGTTCAACCCGTCGCGAAAGCGGCCGGGCGGAAAATGCTTGGCGATGTCGCAATGCGCGACCTGGCCGCGCGCATGCACACCGGCGTCGGTACGCCCTGCGCCATGGACGCGGACGTCCTCGCCGCAGATCGCCTTGACCGCCGTCTCCAGCGCGCCCTGCACGGTCGGTGCGGTGTCCTGGATCTGCCAGCCGGAGAACGGCGTGCCGTCATATTCGATGGTGAGCTTGTAGCGGGGCATCAGGTGAGCCGCACGGGCGGCTTCAGCGGCGTGCCGCGCAGGAAATCCGTCGACTTCATCGGCGCCTTGCCGGCGCGCTGCAATTCGAGAATCCGGACCGCACCATCGCCGCAGGCGATCGCAAAATTGTCGTCGAGCACATCGCCCGGCTCGCCCGCGCCTTTCGCCAATTCGCAGCGCAGGATTTTCAGCCGCACCGGCTCGCTTTCGCCTGAGAGTTCGCACCAGGCACCGGGGAACGGCGACAGCCCGTGAATGTGCCGCAGCACCGCGTGCGCCGGCTGCTTCCAGTCGATCCGCGCCTCGGCCTTCTCGATCTTCGCGGCATAGGTGACGCCGTCCTCGCTCTGCTTGGTCAGCTGCAAGCCGCCACGCTGCAGCCCGCCCATCGCACGCACCATCAGATCGGCGCCGAGCGGCGCCAGCGCGTCGTGCAGGTCGGATGCCGTCATACTGTCCGAGATCGGCAGCCGCTCGGCCATCGCGACGTCGCCGGTGTCGAGGCCGACATCCATCTTCATCACCATCACGCCGCTCTCGGCATCACCCGCCATGATGGCGCGGTTGATCGGTGCGGCGCCGCGCCAGCGCGGCAATAGCGAAGCATGCAGGTTGAAGCAGCCGAGCTTCGGCGCGTCGAGAATCGCCTGCGGCAGGATCATGCCGTAGGCGACGACGACGGCCGCATCCGCGTCATGGGCGCGGAATTCGTCGAGCGCTTCCGGAGTCTTGAGGGTCTTCGGCGTCAGCACTGATATACCGAGGCGGCGCGCCTCCTGCTCGACCGGCGTCGGCTGCAACTGCAGGCCACGCCGCCCGCCCGGCTTCGGCGCGCGGGTGTAGACCGCCACGACCTCGTGGCCATGGGCCACCAGTTCCAGCAACGTCGGCACCGCGAAATCGGGCGTGCCCATGAAGATCAGGCGAAGAGGCATGCGATCAGGCTCGGCAGAAGTTGGAGTGCTCCGTCATGCCCGGGCTTGACCCAGGCATCCACGTCTTTCGTATCAGCGAAGCAAGACGTGGATGGCCGGGTCAAGCTCGGCCATGACGCGTCTGAGGAGACGGCAACGCCTATTCCGCCGCGCGCTTGGCGGCCTTCTCGAATTTCTTGAAGACGCGGTCGCGCTTCAGCTTCGACAGGTAGTCCACGAACAGCACGCCGTTGAGATGGTCGATCTCGTGCTGGATGCAGGTGGCGTAGAGCCCCTCGGCATCCTCCTCATGCAGCTTGCCGTCGAGGTCGGTGAAGCGCAGGCGCACCCGCGCCGGGCGCTCGACCTCCTCATAATATTCGGGGATCGACAGGCAGCCCTCTTCGTAGACCGACAGTTCTTCCGAATGCGAGATGATCTCCGGATTGATGAACACCCGCGGCTGCGGCGTGGTCTCGCCGTTCTCGTCGCGCTTGGCGAGGTCCATGGTGATCAGCCGCAGCGGCTGCGCGACCTGGATCGCCGCCAGCCCAATGCCGGGCGCGTCATACATGGTCTCGAGCATGTCGTCGGCGAGCTTGCGGATCTCCGGCGTCACCTTCTCGATCGGTTTCGACACCAGACGCAACTGCTTGTCCGGCAGGATGATGATTTCTCGTAATGCCATGGCGGCGATTTAAGCTGCTGACTTCATGGGGTCAATGCGCTCAGGAACCGGTTAAGGCGGCCTTAACCACGTTTCTTTACGCAAGATTAACCAAGGAATTTAAGGGAGTGTTTACCATAAATGTTCCCTTTTCGTTCGATGGCGACGCCGAATCGGCTACAACTGCCGGCATGAACGAGATTCTGCTCACGATTGGCGACCTTCCCCTCCGTGTCTCCGACGCGTTGATCGGCCTTGGCGCGCTGGCGTTGGTCCTGCTGTTCGCCATCGCCGTGGTGATCGCGCGCGCCAGCCGGCGCGGCGCGGAACTCGCGATGGCCCAGGCCATTCGCGCCGACGAGCTGGAGGAGCGGCTCGCCGACATGCTGCGGGCCCAGAGCGAGGCCTCAGGACGGGTCGACGCGATGGGGCAGGCACTGGCCGGCCGCCAGGCCGAGATGGCCCGCGCGGTCAATGAGCGGCTGGATTCGGTGACCCACCGGGTCGGCCAGTCGATGGAACAGACCACCCGCAACACGATGGATTCGCTGCGCGTGCTGCATGAGCGGCTCGGCATCATCGATCACGCCCACAAGAACCTCAACGAGCTCACCACCCAGGTGACGACGTTGCGCGACGTGCTCGCCAACAAGCAATCGCGCGGCGCGTTCGGCCAGGCGCGGATGGAGGCGATCGTCCAGGACGGCATGCCGAAGGGCTCGTTCGAGTTCCAGTACACGCTGACGTCAGGCAAACGGCCGGACTGCGTGGTGTTCCTGCCCGACCAGCGCCCGCTCTGCATCGACGCGAAATTTCCGCTGGAGGCCATGACCGCGCTGCACGATGCGCGCAGCGACGAGGAGCGCAAATTCGCGAGCCAGCGGCTGCGCGCCGACGTGCTGAAGCATGTCAGCGACATCGCCGAGAAGTACCTGATCCCGGGCGAAACCCAGGACACCGCGCTGATGTTCGTGCCGTCGGAATCGGTCTATGCTGAGATCCATGACGGCTTCGACGACGTGATCCAGAAGGCGTATCGCGCCCGCGTCGTGCTGGTGTCGCCCTCGCTCTTGATGCTGGCGATCCAGGTGATGCAGCAGATCCTGAAGGACGCCCGCATCCGCGACGCCGCCGACCAGATCCGCAACGAGGTGATGCATCTCGGTGATGATCTCGGTCGCCTCCGCGAGCGCGTGCTCAAGCTGCAGAATCACTTCGGCCAGGTGAACGAGGACGTGCGGCAGATCCTGATCTCCGCCGACAAGATCGAAAAGCGCGCCGGCCGCATCGAGGAACTCGACTTCAGCAAGTCCGAGACCCCGATCGAAGTCCCGCGTTTCGTCAAGCCCGCCGCCACCGACCTGTTCCCCGCCCCGCGCAAGCTGCAGGCGGGGGAGTAGTATGGCCGCTGATCTCACCTCATAGTCGGTGTCGTCGCCCGGCTTGACCGGGCGATCCAGCATCCCAGAGGCGGCAGTTGGGAGCACGCAGCTACTACGTCTACATCCTTGCGAGCCACATCGGCGGCACGCTCTACATCGGTGTGACAAATGACCTCATTCGCCGCGTAGGCGAGCACAGACTGAAACTCATCGAGAGTTTCACTGAGAAGTGTGATGTCGTGAGGCTGGTTTATTTCGAGCAATTCGACGATCCCGAGAACGCGATAAAGCGCGAGAAGCGGCTCAAGAAATGGCCGCGCGCATGGAAAATCTCCTTAATCGAGAAGGACAATCCGGACTGGAACGATCTCTATCCGGAGATCGCCGGTGGCGGCGGATAGGCCTCTGGGATACTGGATCGCCCGGTCGAGTGTTCAGCCCGGGGACATGACCGACGGGTGTTCGGAGACATAGCCGACACATCATAGTGCAGGGATTTGGCAAAGTGGGAGGCCAAGTCCATGCCATGGCGTGAGGTGTCGGTGATGGATCAACGGCGCGAGTTTGTACGGCTTGCGATGCAGGAGGGCGCGAACCGACGCGAGCTCTGCCGTCGGTTCAACATTCATCCCGACACGGCTTACAAGTGGCTCGCACGATGGCAGGCGGATCAGTCCGTCGCGGACCGATCGCGCCGGCCGCATTCGAGCCCAGGACGAACCGATTGCAAGCTCGAAGAGCGCATTTTGTCAGTACGCGATGCTCATCCGGCGTGGGGAGCTCGCAAGATCGCTCGCTGTCTGGAACGGGAAGGCTATCATGCGCCAGCAGTTTCGACGGTCCATGAGATCTTGCGTCGAGCTGGCCGCATCAAGCCTCCGCTCGGCGGCGCAGTGGCAAGCCAGCGTTTCGAGATGCCGGCCCCCAATCTGTTGTGGCAGATGGACTTCAAAGGCTGGATTCGGCTCGGCAATGACGCTCAATGCCATCCTCTGACCGTGGTCGACGACCACTCGCGCTATGATCTGTGCCTGCAGGCCTGCGCCGATCAACGCACCGATACGGTGCGTAGTCGCCTGGAGAAGACCTTCCGTCATTACGGTCTGCCGGAGGCCTTCTTCGTCGACAATGGCTCACCGTGGGGCGACCCTTCTGGCGAGCGGTGGACGCGGTTCTCGGTCTGGCTGCTCAAGCTCGGCATCGCGGTCATCCACAGTCGCCCCTATCACCCGCAAAGCCGTGGCAAGAACGAACGGTTCCATCGCACGCTCGCCGCTGAGGTCTTCGCGCTACGGCAGTTCCGTGATCTCGCGGAGACACAGCGCGCCTTTGACGCCTGGCGGGAGGTCTACAACTTCGAACGGCCGCATGAGGCGCTTGGACAGCAGGTGCCGGCCAGTCGATACCGGCCGAGCCAGCGGGCCATGCCCGATCGCTTGCCGGAGGTCGAATATGACAGCCACGAGATCGTGCGCCACGTCTCCACGACCAAGGCCTACATCAGCTTCAAGGGATGCCTTTGGAAGGTCCCGCAGGCCTTCCGCGGTGAGCGCCTTGCCATTCGCCCCTCGCCAAACAGTGCGCAATACGGGGTCTTCTTCGCCGCCCACCAGGTCGCTATCATTGATTTGGCGAGCGGAAAAAGTGTCGGCTATGTCTCCGAACACCCGTCGGTCATGTCCCCGGGCTGAACATCGAGCCGGGCGATGACAGTCTTTTTGGAGCCGAATCTGCTACCAACTCTACTATGACAGCCCCCGAAGCGACGTCTGACGCGTCTGCAAAGCCGGAGCCGAAGCCCGCCGCCACCTCCTGGCGCGACAGCTTCGCCGTGTACTTGCAGCCGCGGGTGCTGATCGTGTTGCTGCTCGGCTTCTCGTCGGGCTTGCCGCTGGCGCTGTCGGGCTCGACGCTGCAGGTGTGGATGAAGGAGGCCGGGGTTGATCTCGGCACCATCGGGCTGCTCGCACTGATCGGCACGCCCTACACGCTGAAGTTCCTCTGGGCGCCGCTGGTCGATGCGCTGCACGTACCGCTGTTCACGCAGATCTTCGGTCGCCGCCGCGGCTGGCTATTGCTCTCGCAGCTGTTGCTGATCGCGACGATCCTGGTGCTGGCGCTGGCCGATCCGGCGCGGTCGCCATGGTTCGCGGCGTTCGCTGCGCTGCTGGTCGCAACCGCCTCGTCAACGCAGGACATCGTGGTCGACGCCTTCCGTGTCGAAAGCCTGCCGGAGAGCGAGCAGGCCGCCGGCATGGCGTCCTACGTCGCGGCCTATCGCATCGGCATGCTGGTCTCGACCGCCGGCGCGCTGTTCATCGTCAGCGGTTTCGAGTCCGCCGGAGTGGCGCGTCCGTCGGCGTGGATGTGGGGCTATGTGGTGATGGCCGCGCTGGTCGTGATCGGTATCGTCACGGCGCTGGCTGCGACCGAGCCGGCACAATCGAAAGGCGCGGAGGCCGCCACGCATGCGCAGACCGCGGCCGAACGTGTGCTGCACGCGGCGCTCGGCGCGTTCTCAGAATTCCTCAGCCGCAAGGACGCCTTCGCGGCGCTCGCCTTCGTCGTGCTATTCAAGTTTACCGACGCGTTCTCGGGCACCATGACCGCGCCGTTCGTGATCGACATCGGCTTTTCCAAGGTCGATTACGCCGCGATCGTGAAGGGGGTCGGCCTTGCCGCGACCTTGATCGGCGGATTTGCCGGCGGCTTCGTGGCGCGGCGCTATTCGCTGGCGACCAGCCTGTGGATCGGCGGCGTGCTGCAGGCGGTCGCCAACCTCTCGTTCTCCTGGCTCGCGCATGTCGGCGTCGATCAATGGGCGCTGGCGCTGGCGATCACCGCGGAAAATTTCACCAGCGCGATCGGCACCGTGATCTTCGTCGCCTACCTGTCGGCGCTATGCCGCAATCCGCTGCACACCGCGACCCAGTATGCGCTGCTCACGGCGCTCGCGGCAGTCGGCCGCACCTATCTGTCATCGGGCGCAGGCTATGTGGCCAAGGCCGTCGGCTGGCAAACGTTCTTCGTGATCTGCGTGCTGGTCGCAATCCCGAGCCTGATCCTGCTGGCGTGGCTGCAACGGCGCGGACATTTTGACGAGCTGGGGCCGGTGAGGGTCTAGCTCCGCTGTCATCACCCGGCTTGCCGCCTCCGCTAAAGCTTCGGCGCGCCTTGGAGCGAACGCCACGTCGAAGCCTTGGCGTAGACGGGACCGGGTGATCCAGTATTCCAGAGGCGTTCGTGATTCAGTGGAGAGGCCGCGGCGTACTGGATCGCCCGGTCGAGCCGGGCGATGACAGTGAAATTGCGGCATAACCCTACTTCGCCACCACGCTCCATTTCGTGACGATGGCTTCGCTCATCTCGCCGGCGTCCTGCGCGCAGGCGATCTCGTCGACCTTCACCGAGATGGCCTTGCCGGAGAGGCTCTTGAGCTGCGCGGCCTGGGCGTCGTTGGTCGGAACGAGCTGGAAGGTTTCCGGGCCGGTTTCGAGATTGCAGAGACCGTTCGGCGGCGGCAGGCGGCGCGGCTCGCTGGTGATCTGGTAGGTCGCGACGCGCTTGCCGCGATTCTTGGTGTCGCGCACCTTCATGACGCCGAGTTCCCCCGACAGCACATCGCCGGCCCGGATCATCTTGCCGGGCTTCTGCGGCGCATCGCTCTGCTGCGCGAGCGCGCCGGTCGCGGCGAATGTGGACGCCAGAAACGCAACGCCCAAGCGTACGCCGAATCGGTGTGTCGTCATTTGCAGTGGTTCCGTAGTTGATTCGTCAGAGCGTGGATGACCGTCCCCAAATCGTCATCCACCCTATCTTTTTGTTTCAGTGCGATCTTTTCGACTTGTGACGGATCGCCTGGCGAACGCCGTGGCGTCCGTTGCTGGATCGCTTGCTAGAACAGCGTCCGCTGCCGCATGGCTGCGGATAGCGTACCTTCATCGAGGTAATCAAGCTCTCCGCCGACCGGCACGCCATGCGCCAGCCGCGTCACCCGCACATTGGCCTCCGACAACAGGTCGGTGATGTAATGCGCGGTGGTCTGGCCATCGACGGTGGCATTGAGCGCCAGAATGATCTCGCTCACTTCAGGCGCATGCGCGCGTGCCACCAGCTGATCGATGGTGAGATCCTGCGGGCCGACACCGTCGAGCGGCGACAGCGTCGCGCCGAGCACGTGATAGCGTCCATTGGTTGCATTGGCGCGTTCCAGCGCCCAGAGATCGGCGACATCGGCGACTACGACGATGATCGAGGGATCGCGGCGCGGATCGGTGCAGACCGTGCAGGGGTTTTGTGTATCGATATTTCCGCAGGTCTTGCAGACCTGGATCTTGTCGATCGCGACCTGCAGCGCCGCGGTCAGCGGCGTCATCAAGGCTTCGCGCTTCTTGATCAAATGCAGCGCCGCGCGCCGCGCCGAGCGGGGCCCGAGCCCGGGCAGCCGCGCCAGCAACTGGATCAGGCGTTCAATCTCGGGGCCGGCAACGCTTGCAGCCATTTAAGTCGGACCAAATCCCGGCGGCAGGCCGAGCCCGCCGGTGAGTGCCATCATCTTCTCCTGCATCGCCGTCTCGGCCTTGCGGCGCGCATCGCCATGCGCGGTGACGAGCAGATCCTCGAGCACCTCGCGCTCCTCCGGCTTCATCAGCGACGGATCGATCTTGATGCCCTTCACTTCCATCTTCGCGGTCATGCGCACGGCGACCAGGCCGCCGCCGGAGATGCCCTCGACCTCGACATTGCCGAGCTCGTCCTGCATCGCCTGCATCTTGGATTGCAGCTGTGCTGCCTGTTTCATCATGCCGAGAAAATCAGCCATGCGTGCGTTCCTATCGCCAAATATCAATCGTCGTCGCTGTCGGAAGTTTCAATCGGGTCTTCGCCGGTCGCATCCGCTACCGGAACTTCGGCTGCAAGGCGGCGGACCTCGACCACCTTGGTGCCGGGGAAGCGCGACAGCACCTCCTGCACGCGCGGGTCGGCCTCGGCGGCACGCTGATGCTCGCTGCGTGCCAGTTCATTCTGCGAGCGCACCGTGGGCTGGCCGGCCGCGTTGGAGATGATCACGGTCCAGCGCCGCCCGGTCCACAGTTCGAGCTTGCGCGAAAGATCGGTGACGAGCGCGCGCTGCGCCTTCGGCTCGAGCGCGATCTCGAGCTGGCCATCCTCGATGCGCACCAGCCGCACATCGGCCTCCAGCGCGCTCTTGGTCATGATGTCGCGCTTCTCGCCGGCGAGCGCGATCAATTGCGGAAAGCTGGTGATGCGCAGCGCCGGCGCGGCATCGGCAACCGGCGCCGCCATCTGCGGACGCGTGGCGAGATCGGCGCGCGGCGCGGCCTGCGGCGCACGCGCCGGCACTGAGGACATCGCCGACATCGTTGAGGCCGGCCCGCCGCGCGGCGCGGACGAAGCGGCGGAGGCCGACGCCGCGGCAGCGGCGCCGCCGCCATTCTGCTCGATCATCATCCGGATCGCCTCATCCGGCGTCGGCAGGTCAGCGACATAGGCGATCCGCACCAGCACCATTTCGGCGGCAGCGGCCGGGCGCGTCGCGGTCTGCACCTCGGCGATGCCCTTGAGCAGCATCTGCCACATCCGCGACAGCACCCGCGTCGACAGTTTTGCGGCGAATTCACGCGCACGGACGCGCTCGGTCTCGCCGAACGCGACATTGTCGGCCGTTCCCGGCACGAACTTCACGCGGGTGACGAAATTGACGAACTCGGCAAGGTCGGACAGCACCACGACCGGATCGGCGCCGACGTCATATTGCGCGCGAAATTCGGCAAAGGCTGAGGCGATATCACCCCGCGCCAGCGAATCGAAGAGGTCGATCACGCGGGTGCGGTCGGCGAGGCCGAGCATCTGCCTGACCGCGTCGGCCTTCACATTGCCCGCGGCATGCGCGATCGCCTGATCGAACAGCGACAGCGAATCGCGCACCGAGCCCTCGGCCGCGCGCGCGATGATGCCGAGCGCCTCGGGCTCGACCTCGACGCCTTCCTTGGTCGCGATATTGCCGAGATGCTTCATCAGCACGTCGGCCTCGACCCGGCGCAGGTCGAAGCGCTGGCAGCGCGACAGCACCGTGATCGGAACCTTGCGGATTTCGGTGGTGGCGAACACGAACTTGGCGTGCTCCGGCGGCTCCTCCAGCGTCTTCAGGAAGGCGTTGAAGGCCGCCGTCGACAGCATGTGGACTTCGTCGATGATGTAGACCTTGTAGCGCGCGCTGGCCGGTGCATAGCGCACGCTGTCATTGATCTGGCGGACATCGTCGACGCCGGTGTGCGACGCGGCGTCCATCTCCAGCACGTCCATGTGCCGGCTTTCCATGATCGCCTGGCAGTGCACGCCGAGGTCGGGCATGTGGATGGTCGGCCCCTTCACCGAGCCGTCCGGCTTCGCGTAATTCAGGGCACGGGCGAGGATACGCGCGGTGGTGGTCTTGCCGACCCCGCGGACGCCGGTGAGGATCCAAGCCTGCGGAATCCGCCCGGTCTCGAACGCATTCGAGACGGTGCGGACCATGGCCTCCTGGCCGATCAGATCCTCGAAGCTGGAGGGGCGGTATTTGCGAGCGAGAACGCGGTACGGCTTGGCCGTGTCAGGCGCGCCACCCAAATCAAAACCGCCGTCAAGGCTTGCTTTGCCTGCGCCGTCGGACGGTTGGGAGGGGTCGCCAGCGTCATTCATGCATCGATCCGCAACTTGGGAATTGTCTCTTCGGCCGGCGTGCGGATAGGAGCCGAAATCGAGCGCCGGGCGCGGAGACCGCCATTCCAGCACGATTCGCTCGGAAAAACAGGTAGGAGACTGACGAGCGACCCGATCCGGACCTCGTTAGGGCTGCTTCCTTCCGGACCTGACCCGGTTGGCGAGTGGCTCGTCCACCGCCAATCTCCCGGTCCCTATTTGGGGCCAAAACCGCCGGAAAGCAAGCGGCCTGACCCGGCTTTGTAAGGCTGGCTTTGTGGGGCTTGTCTGGGAACACGGAAAGGCATTACTTGCCCGTCATGCCCGCCTCCAATTGGTCGCTGCATTCGCAGCTCAACAAAGACACCATCGACATCGGCGACCTGCCGCTGTGCAAGGTGCTCGTCATCAAGGATGCGCATTATCCCTGGCTGCTGCTGGTGCCGCGGCGCGACGGCGCGGTCGAGATCATCGACCTCGACGAGGTCGAGCAGGCGCAGCTGATGACCGAGATCACCCGCGTCTCGCGGGCCCTGAAAGAGGTCACAAAATGCGACAAGCTGAATGTCGCGGCGCTGGGCAACCTCGTCCCGCAGCTTCACGTCCACATCATCGCGCGCCGCACCAGCGACGCTGCATGGCCGCGTCCCGTTTGGGGCGTGATGCCGCCGCTGGCGCATGACGCCGAGGAAGTGCAGAATTTCATCAGCGCGCTTCGCCGCAAGATCTGGTTGGGTTGAAAATTCAATGTCTGCATCCGATTCATTTCCGCTTGGCCAACCGGCCTTCGTCACCCATGTGCTGGACCGCGCCGCGCATCTGCGCGGCAATGACGAGAAGCTGTTCGCCCTCGAGAGCCATCGCGAGGCGCGAGCCTACGTGATCTATCGCGACTCGCTGGTGGTGAAGCAGGAGGATGGCGGGGCGCGCGCCCTGCTCTCGCTGGAGGAGGCCCGCAGCTTCGGCGCCAATCCCGGCACGATTTTCTTAGGACTGCGCGATGCCGCGCCGATCTTCGGCATGGGGATCGCGCCGCAGGCGGCCGAGAAGCTGGTCGGGCGCGGCGACGTCGCGATCACCGAATTGCGCGGCATGGCGATGCAGGGCGTGGTGCCGCCGGAGCAGTTGTCCGCGATCGCGATGGCGAAATCGATGGTGACCTGGCACCAACGCCACGGCTTCTGCGCGAACTGCGGCACCCGCACCGCGATGAAGGAGGGCGGCTGGAAGCGCGAATGCCCGAGCTGCAAGGCCGAGCACTTTCCGCGCACCGATCCGGTCGTGATCATGCTGGTCACCTCGGGCGACAAGGTGCTGCTCGGCCGCCAGAAGCAGTTCATGCCCGGGATGTATTCCTGCCTCGCCGGCTTCGTCGAGGCCGCAGAGACCATCGAGGACGCGGTCAGGCGCGAGATTTTCGAGGAGTCCGGCATCCGCTGCACCGACGTCAATTATTACATGACGCAGCCCTGGCCCTACCCGTCATCGCTGATGATCGGCTGCACCGCGCGTGCGACCAACGAGGACATCGTGGTCGACCGTACCGAGCTCGAGGACGCGCGCTGGTTCGACCATGCGGAGGCGACGCTGATGCTCAAGCGCCAGCATCCCGACGGCCTCGCCGGCCCGCACCCGTTCGCGATTGCCCATCATTTGCTCGGCCGCTGGGTGCACCACCGAAATCCCTTGGACCAATAGCGGGAACCGGACATCGTTCTGCCGATTAGATCTGCACACAAGTTGTGGCAGTTGACGGAACCATTGCGACGGACCTTTGCATGAATTTTCAAGACGGCGCCTCGAAAGTCCCGCCCCGCATCCTCTGCATCGGCCTGCCGGTGCGTGACCTGACCTTCCGCGTCAATGTTCCGGCGCGCGGCTCCAAGGAGAACGCGACCCATTTCGACGAGATCTGCGGCGGCAACGCGCTGAACGCCGCCATCGGCATCGCCCGGCTCGGCGGCCGGGCCGCGATCTGCGGGCCGATGGGCGATTCGCGGGAGACCTCGAGCCGCTACATCTTCGACAAGATGGCCCAGGAGGGCATCGAGACCAACCATCTCATCCACATGCCGGACCTGGTCACCCCGATCTCGGCGATCATGATCGACGACACCGGTGAGCGCACCATCGTCACCTTCCGCGATCCCGAGCTCTGGAAGGTCAAGCTGCCGCCGACCGAGCTGCTGCTGGAGGATTGCGCGGCGATCCTGACCGAGAGCCGCTGCGCGCCGTTCTGCACCGAGCTGTGCGCCGAGGCGGTCAAACGCGGCATTCCCGTGGTGGTCGACGTCGACCGCGCGATGTCGATGCGGGAGGGACTGCTCACCGCCTCGTCCCATCTGGTGTTTTCCAGCGAGCCGCTGCAGCAGACCGCCGATGTCACCGACGACGGCCAGGCGCTGCAAAAGCTCGCCAAGCTCACCCCCTCCTTCCTGGCCGGCACGCGCGGCCCGCAGGGCACGATCTGGCTCAATGAGAAGGGCGGGCTCGAGGAGACGGCGGCCTTCCCGGTCCATACCGTCGACACGCTTGGTGCCGGCGACGTCTTCCACGGGGCGTTTGCCCTCGCCATCACCGAGAAGCAGGAGCTGCGGCAGGCGCTCCGCTTTGCCTCCGCCGCTGCAGCGCTGAAATGCACCCGGTTCGGGGGCGCTTATGCCGCACCGCAACGTACTGAAGTTGAAGCGTTTTTGGGCGAACACGCCGACGCCCGGCCGGCCTGACCGGCCACGACCCGCTTGATTTGGAAGATTTTTCTCTATATGAGGGAGTTTGAACCTTCATGTGGAACTTTCTTCTATGACCGATGTCGCCATTCAGCTTCATGACAACAACCGCCGCCTCGACGCCATCGATCGCAAGATCCTGACCGTGCTGCAGGAGGATGCCTCGCTCTCCGTCGCCGAAATCGGCGACCGGGTCGGGCTGTCGTCGACGCCGTGCTGGAAGCGCATCCAGCGGCTCGAGGCCGACGGCGTCATCCTGCGCCGCGTCGCGCTGGTCGATCAGAACAAGATCGGGCTCGGGATCTCGGTGTTCGTCTCGGTCGAGAGCGCCGACCATTCGGAAGCCTGGCTGCGCAAATTCGCCGACGCCGTCAGCGCCATGCCCGAAGTGATGGAGTTCTACCGGATGGCCGGCGACGTCGACTACATGCTGCGCGTCGTGGTCGCCGACATGCAGGCCTACGACGTGTTCTACAAGAAGCTGATCTCGGCCGTGCCGCTGAAGAACGTCACCTCGCGCTTCGCGATGGAGAAGATCAAGTCGGTGACGGCGCTGCCGGTGCCCGCGGCGTAAGCGCCGCCTCCGCAACTGTCATCAGCGCCATCTCCCAACCGTCATCGCCCGGCCTGTGCGCAATTGCGCACATGGACCGGGCGATCCAGTACGCCGCGGCCTCTCGGCTCAATCACGACCGTCTCTGGAATACGGATCACCCGGTCGAGCCGGGTGATGACAGTGTGATTGCCGCGAGCAGTGCGCTCAGATCTTCTGATTGTATTCGCCGACCTCGGGGTGGGTGCGCAGCACGGAATCCATCGCCTCGAACATGTCGCGCATGCGCTGCTCGCTGACCGGGCTTTCGACCACGACCACGAGCTCTGGCTTGTTCGAGGAGGCGCGCACCAGGCCCCAGCTGCCGTCCGCGACCGTGACGCGCACGCCGTTGACGGTGACGAGATCGCGGATGTTCTGGCCCGCGACCTGCGCGCCCTGCTGCTGCAGCGTCTCGAAGTGCTTCACCACGGCGTCGGCCACGCCGTATTTCGCTTCGTCCGCGCAATGCGGCGACATGGTCGGCGACGACCAGGTCTTCGGCAGCGCGTCCTTCAGGTCGGCCATCGACTTGCCGGGGGCGCGGTCGAGCATCTCGCAGATCGCGATCGCCGACACCAGGCCGTCGTCATAGCCGCGGCCGAACGGCTTGTTGAAGAAGAAGTGGCCGGACTTCTCGAAGCCGGCAAGCGCGCCCAATTCGTTGGTGCGGCGCTTCATGTAGGAATGCCCGGTCTTCCAGTAGACGGTCTTTGCACCCTGCTTCTGCAACACCGGATCGGTCACGAACAGCCCGGTCGACTTCACGTCGACCACGAACTGCGCGTTGGCGTTGATCGCCGACATGTCGCGCGCCAGCATGACGCCGACCTTGTCGGCAAAGATCTCCTCGCCGGTGTTGTCGACCACGCCGCAGCGGTCGCCGTCACCGTCGAAGCCGAGGCCGACATCGGCCTTGTGCGCCAGCACGGCATCGCGGATCGCGTGCAGCATCTCCATGTCTTCCGGGTTCGGATTGTATTTCGGGAAGGTGTGATCGAGCTCGGTGTCGAGCGGGATCACTTCGCAGCCGATCGCTTCCAGCACCTGCGGCGCGAACGCGCCCGCGGTGCCGTTGCCGCAGGCCGCCACCACCTTCAGCTTGCGCGTCAGCTTCGGCCGGCTGGTGAGGTCCGCGATGTAGCGCGCCGGATAGTTTTCATGGAATTGATAGGAGCCGCGGACCTTGTTGTTGAACGCGGCGTTGAGCACGATCTCCTTCAGCCGCGTCATCTCGTCGGGGCCGAAAGTGAGCGGACGGTTGGCGCCCATCTTGACGCCGGTCCAGCCATTGTCGTTGTGCGAGGCGGTGACCATCGCGACGCAGGGCACATCGAGATCGAACTGCGCGAAATAGGCCATCGGCGTCACCGCGAGCCCGATGTCGTGCACCTTGCAGCCCGCCGCCATCAGGCCGGAGATCAGCGCGTATTTGATCGAGGCGGAATAACCGCGGAAATCGTGACCGGTGACGATCTCCTGCCTGACGCCGAGCTCCGCGATCAGCGCGCCGAGCCCCATGCCCAGCGCCTGCACGCCCATCAAATTGATTTCCTTGTTGAACAGCCAGCGCGCGTCATATTCGCGAAACCCGGTCGGCTTCACCATCGGCTCGGATTCGAACGCGTAGGTATTCGGAATCAGTGCGGGTTTCGGCTTGGGAAACATCAGGAATGGCCTCGTGGAAATGCGGAGGGACTATGCCGCTGGCTTTAGCGAATGCATCGCCGCAGCGGAAGGCAGGATTGACGGCTTGTGGCCAATAATTAAGGCAGATTTGGCGTCGGCGAAATCCTGTCGTCATCCACCCATCCTTGCGCGGCGGCGCAACACGCCGCGCTGTTGCGCCCTACGAGCTGCTGACCGCTCATCGCTCCGACCCAGCATGGTTTCTGCAGGGGTGGCGCCAGGCAAGGACAGGCATTGCCGTGCGGTTGTTATTTCAGCCGCTCCCGGCGCTCCGCAATCTGCGCGCCGAATAGTTGACACGTCGGGCAACTCACCGGTACATTTTCACCGTCGCAACAATTGAGCCCGCACCGGAAAATCCGCTGCGGGCTTTTTGAATCGGACAGGCCGCTGTCGGCCAATTCCGCTGCCGAGCGCGCCGCAATTGGCCACCGCAGCGAACCGAACTGGCTGACAGCCAGGGCCGACCCGCCGACAGGCGGGCGCCCGGCGAGCACGATGGGCAAGCCGAGCCGGAAGCGACACTTCCGCGCCCTCGCGCAAGCCATCACTCAAGCACTTGCCTTCAACACATAAAGCCAACCCAGCCTTCTCCGCGAGGTGCGGTCACGCACGCACGCGCCCGAAGGCGTGCGCAATATCTACAGGTGATGATCAATGCTCAATTACTCTCTGGTGCCGGTGGACCATCAGCCGGATTTCGATGACTACTCGCTCGTTCCCGTTGACCACGATCCGTTCGCCGCGGATAGCGTAATTCAACAGGCACAGATTCAACAAGATCAAGCGCAGCCGCAAGGCCCCGCGCAGCAACAGCCCCCAGCGGGAGCCGGTCCGACTTTGGATCAAGGCGCCGCCAAAACCGCTCCGTTTAGCGGCCACGCAATCCGACGCCAACAGACGCTCTTCCATCACACGGTCGCGCAATTCCCTTGCTTGAGAATGGTAAAGTTGGCAGCTACATTTACGCAAGAAACTCGACTGGCACTCTGCCAGAAGGCCCTCAGGTTACTACTGCGAACCGTAATCTCACAATTACTGCCACTGACAGCGCCAAACCCACGAATTTCGGTGGGGTTTATGGACACACGCTAACGTTCTCAGAACCCGGTAGCAATAATTTGAGAACAATCACCGCTGCTGACCCAACTGGCTTGTTGGTAGCGACCCCGGTAGAAGATAATCCAAACCTCCTGAGTGTCAGAGAGTACAAGGGCTACTGAATAACCGCCGGCCGAGCGGGCACATTCCCGATGTATTGTCGACGGCGGCCGAACACATGCAGACCAATGCCAATTGGCAAAATGTGAGTTGGCGAAACGGGACCAAGGGCCGGCTAGAAGCTCGCTTCGCCGAGGTTCGCGCATCACAGGGGAGGACATGGAGAGGTCTTATGAAGCTGCTGAGGACCGGGATACTCGCACTTTCGCTAACCGTGACGGCGACCGTTGGGCTCGCTGCGGATTACGAAATTTTCGCTGAGTTTGCGACTGTGGAGACTGGGGTAAACCATTATGCTGTCGAACGCCTCGACCACAAGAACCAGAAGCTTCATCATTGCACCACAGTCCTCGACGCCGAGACCAAGCAATTGACCGGTCAATGCACCGAGAGGCCTGGCTTTCCGGAGAAACCAACCGGCAAAGGACCTAACGTACAGGGAGGGATTTCAAACATTTTTGGCGGATTGCCAGTGTTAGGCTCTTGGAAAATCGATCAGACTACCGGGAAAACTGAGTTCTGCATTTCAGACCCCGCTCAGTGCGTGGAGGTAACTCCGCAATAGACATTTACGAAAAATGCCAAGCTGGCCCAGTCCAAGCCCGCCGCAGCAAGGTATCCGACCAATGACCTATCTCAAGGTGAAGTGGATTCACGCGACCTCCTATCGACCAGTGTTTATCTACAGCGAGTTGGATGACGAACGATGGGAACTTCGTAAGGTCGAAATCTTTCCCGACGGAAGGATGCTGTATGCCGATCCTGAAGTCGAATTCGAGGAGCCGGGCCTGAGCACGATGCCATTGCCGTCGCTTGAGAAGATCGCCGCCGATCCGGTTTCCGAGCCGGAAGTGATATCAAAGGCCGAGTTCGAAAAAATCTGGGCAATGGCGACGGCGTAAACGGGTTTTGCTGCTGCACGATGGATATCTAAAAAATGCAAAGGCTTATTCCCAGAAAACTCCAGATTATCGAGCGTGGGTTGGATCTTGGGATGGGAGCTATTTGTATTGGCATGACGGCAAGCCAACGGGGTCGAGAATGCCTGATTGGAATCGATACAAATATTGAGTGATGCCGATGAAAATGTTCGCGCTCGCTGGAGCCTTATGCCTTCTGCTCTCCAGTTCAACGGTATGCAAGGCAAACTCCGGCCCCTGGTGTAAGCCGGATGTCGTGACATTGACTTTCAAAAATCAACAAGGTGGGGATTTTGCGAGGATCGAACTTCGCACCCTCAAGGCAGTTTGCGACCGAGACCCGGAAAAGAAAGGGTTTGGGGCAGGCTTGGAACGATCGATGCGCATTGAACACAATGGGCAATGGACCGATGTGCCGAAAGAGTGTCTATCCGTTTTTGCTTTTGGCGTAGATGAGGTGTCGCTATCGGGCGACGATGCCGGCCTGGGCATAGCTATTGTTGGGAAACCGACGGAGAGAGACGAGCGCTTAAAAGTCTCGATATTCAAGCACCGTGACGAAATCTCTTGCTTTCAGGTCGTGCGCTGCCCGAATGTCGACGATCCGCCCGGCTATATTAGAGAGTGCAGTAGGGATTTACAGTGAGTACGCCGGGAGACCGGCTCGACACTCTGCGCAAAGCGCATCAGGTCTGATGTTGCCCGCGAACGTCTGGCGCAAATGCCGCGCCGTCGCGAAGATCGACGCGATTGCCCTCTCATTCCCAAAATTTTGAACAAGCAGCGCGCCCTGAATTCCCTCGCGGCGACTTGCATGTCCGCCTTCCTCAGTTTCGGCGGAATTTCTGCCGTTCTGAGGAGACGATCCGCCTCACGGAAGACATCCAGCGGAAGACTTGGATAGGGCTTGATGCCAATCGGCCTTACTGCTCCAGCAGCAGCTTGCCGTTGGCGTATTCGAAGCGCTTCAGCTTGGACAGGAAGGACAGGCCGAGCAGGTTTTCCGACAGCGCCTCGTCCGGCAGCACCAGCGCATCGACGTCGCGCACGGTGAGGCCGCCGATCTCGATCATGGCGAGGTGGGCCCGCGCCGCCTTGATGGTGCCGTTCGCGGTGGTGACGCGCGAGGTGTAATCGCCCGGCACCGGGCGCAGGCCGAAGCGCCCGGCCGAGGTCTCGTTCAGGGCCACCACGGAGGCGCCGGTGTCGACCATGAAGTTGATGCGCTGGCCATCGATCCGGCCGTCGGTCGCGAAGTGACCGCGCGGATCGGGCGCGATGCTGAGCGTGCGGGCGCTGGCCTGCGCCACCGTGACGGCGGGGGCAACGGTCTGCCTTGCGGTGGTCGCGGCGGCGGGCGCCATCTTGCTGGCCATCTGGGCCATGAAGGTGCCCAGCCCGATCAGGATGGCCGCGAAAATCATCAAGTTACGCATGACACCATACTCGGAAAACCGAACACGCAATTTCACCACGCCCGCCGCCCCGCCGCGAGCGAGGGCGGCAGCGCGAGCCTGCCATTTTGGCGAAAAGGATGAGCGAAGAGTTAATGCGAGCCCGCTGAGGCGGCCGAATGTCATCGGCCGCCTCGCCCGGACGGGATTTGCCGCCCCTCAGGCGGTCTTTCAGGCCGTCTTGGCGACCGGGCTCGGCATCGCCACGCGCAGCGCGTAATAGACCGCGCCCGCGATCCCGACGCCGAAGAACCAGCCATAGACCGCCCACCAGGCCGGCAGGAGCGAGGTGAAGTTCGGCAGCACCGACGAGAACAGCGCGCCGACGGCGGCTGCAATCAGGGCGCTGACGTTCCAGCCGTTCTGGAAGCGATATTCGCCGTTCTCCTGATAGAGCGCCGGCACGTTCACGCGACCTTTGGCGATCAGATAATAGTCGACCATCATGATCCCGTAGATCGGCCCCATGGTCGCGCCGATCAATCCGACGAACGAGGCGGCGCTGCCCTCCCAGGGCGCGAACGGATACAGCGCCAGCGCGATCAGCGCCGCGATGTAGCCGCCCTTCTTGAAGTCGATATGCCGCGGAAACACGTTGGAGAAATCGAACGCCGGCGAGACGAAGTTGGCGACGACGTTGATGCCGAGCGTCGCCACCGCGAAGGTGACCGCTGCGAGCAGCGCCAGGAACCAGCTGTCGAACTTGGCCGAGATCTGGTCGGGATGCAGCAGCACCTCGTGATAGACGTTGAACGCCGCGATCGTGGTGACGCCGGCCACCAGCGAGAACAGGATCAGGTTGACCGGCAGGCCCCAGATATTGCCCTTGCGCAGCGCGTGCACGTCGGGCGCGTAACGCGAGAAGTCGCAAAAATTGAGATAGAGCGCGGCGAAATAGGTGATCCAGGTTGCAGCGACGGCGCAGAGCGCCGGGAACGAGCCGGGCACGCCGGGCACGCCGGCCTCCTTGGTCTTCTCCAGCAGCACGTCCTGCGGGATCGGCGCGGTCAGCGAGATGCCACCGGCCGCGATGCAGAGATAGATCGCAAGGACCAGCATCATCAGCCACACCGCGGGGCCCGCCCAATCCTGGAAGCGCCGCACAGTTTCCATGCCGCGCTGGATGATCAGCAGTTGCAGCGCCCAGATCACGACGAAGCAGATCACCTCGAGGGTGGAATGGCCGAGCATGTGGCTGGACTGGTGGAACGCCTTGAAGCCGTCGATGCGCGTCAGCAGCGCGACGATCGCGCCCGAGGCCGCCGCGGTCTGCGCGCCGTACCAGAAGCAGGCGACGATGGCACGCACCAGCGCCGGAATGTTGGCGCCCCAGATCCCGAACGAGGCCCGCGCCAGCACCGGATAGGGCACGCCGGTCCTGACGCCGGCATTGCCGATCAGGCTCATCAGCACGAAGATCACCAGCGAGCCGGCGCCGATCGCGATGATGAAGTTGACGAAGCTGCCGCAGAGCAGGAACAGGCTGGCGGCGAGATAATAGCCCCAGAGGCTATGCACGTCCGAGGTCCAGACGTTGAAGATGCTGAAGGCGCCCCAGTTGCGTTCCTTGGCCGGCGCCAAATCTTCGTTGTACAGCGACGGCGATGCGTTCTTGATCTCCATGGCAGCGTCCCCAATATGCGAGCCCGTGATCCCATCCCAGCCCGCAAATCTAACCACCGTTTGCCGGCGCTCGCCAGCGCAACCGATCGGCATGATCGGGGAAATGGAGACCGGCGCCCTTGTCGCCGCACAACACGCCGCCATCGCCCGGCTCGACCGGGCGATCCAGTATTCCAGAGGCGCTTGTGCTCAAGCCGAAAGGCCGCGGCGTACTGGATCACCCGGTCCCGTCTACGCCAAGGCTTCGACGAGGCCACGATCATCGGCGCGCCGAAGCTTCAGCGAAGGCGGCAAGCCGGGTGATGACAGTCGAGAGTGCTGCAATAGCGGTGGTCCAGTCTAGCTAGCGCAACACGCGAAACGTTTGCGCTGACATCAAGTGCCGCGCGGCTTCACGCGCCGGGTCGGCAGCGCGCTGGCCGGATCTTCTGGCCAGGGATGGCGCGGATAGCGGCCGCGCAGATCGGAACGGACCGCGGCGTAACTGCCGCGCCAGAAGCCCGGCAGATCGCGCGTCACCTGCACCGGCCGCTGTGCCGGCGACAGCAGTTCCAGCACCAGCGGCACCGCGCCCCTGGCGATCGAGGGATGGGTGTTGAGCCCGAACAGCTCCTGCAGCCGCACTGCGATGGTCGGGCCCTGCTCAGCCTCGTAATCGATCGCAAGCTGCGTTCCGGTCGGCGCCTCGAAATGCGTCGGCGCCTCGCGATCGAGCCGCGCCCGCAACTCCCACGGCAACAGCGTCATCAGCGCGTCCGACAGCTCGCCGGCGGAGAGATCCTTCAGCGCGGTCTTGTCGTACAGCGCTCCCACCAGCCAGTCGTCGGCGCGCTCGGCGAGGGCCGTATCAGACAGATCTGGCCAGCTGTCGTCCTCGGCCTTGCGCAGGAACATGACGCGATCGCGCCACTGTTTCGAATGCTTCGACCACGGCAGCCGGTCGAGACCCGCAGCGATCAGGCCGTCGGCGAACACGCGCGCGGTCTCGGCCGATGGCTTGAGCGACATCGGCGCCTCCGACAGCGTGATCGCATGCAGCGAACGCCGGCGGCGCGCGCGCAGCGCCATCGCGCCGCGGTCGAACGTCACCTCTTCCGCGTTTTCGATCTGGTCGGCGAAGCGCTGCTCGATCTCGTCCTGGGTGATCGGCGCCGCCAGCAGGATGCGGCCGTTCGCAGCCGTCCCCGTCAGTTCGGCGACCGCGATAGTGGGCAGTCGCGCCAGCGCCGCGGTCTGCTCCACGGCAGCGCCGCGGCCGTTGGTCAGCACGAAACTGCCATTGCCGCGGTTTTTCGCGACACGGTCCGGAAACGCGAATGCCAGCATGACGCCGGTGGAGAGATCCTTCTGCTCGCTGACCGCAACCTTCACCTGCGAAGCCCAGCGCGCGGCCATGCTGCGCGCGCTCGATGCGCGCTGCGAGCGGTCGCGGCGGAACTGGTCGAGCCTGACGTCGAGATCGACGCTGTCGCCGCCGAGCCCGCGCTCGGTCAACACCGCGGCGATCTCGGCCGCCTCCTCGCCCATACCAAAACGGGCGGAATCCACGATCATGCGCGCCAGCCGCGGCGGCAGCGCCAGCGCGCGCAGGTTCTTGCCCTCCTCGGTGATGCGGCCGTCGTCGTCGAGCGCACCGAGCTCGCCGAGCAGCGATCTCGCTTCCTTCAGCGCCGGTCCGGGCGGCGGATCAAGGAAGGCCAGGCTCGCGGGATCGGTGACGCCCCATTGCGCGAGGTCGAGCACCAGCGAGGACAAATCAGCCGAGAGTATCTCGGGCGCGGTATAGGCCGGGAGCGACGCGGTCTGCGGCTCGTCCCAGAGTCGGTAGCAGACGCCGGGCTCGGTACGACCGGCGCGGCCGCGCCGCTGATCGACCGCGGCGCGCGAGGCCCGCACGGTCTCGAGCCGGGTCAGCGCGATATCAGGCTCGTAGCGCGGCACCCGCGCCAGGCCGCAATCGACCACGATACGTACGCCCTCGATGGTCAGCGAGGTCTCGGCGATCGAGGTCGCCAGCACCACCTTGCGAATGCCCTTCGGCGCCGGCGCGATGGCGCGATCCTGCACGGCCGCATCGAGCGCGCCGAACAGCGGCACGATCTCGACCGAGGCGTCGTGCACGCGCTCGGCGAGGAACGTCTGGGTGCGGCGGATCTCGGCCGCGCCCGGCAGGAAGGCGAGCACCGAGCCGGCATCGGCGCGCAGCGCGGTCGCGATCGTCTCGGCCATCTGCCGCTCGACCGGCGCGTCGACCTTGCGGCCGACGTAACGCGTCTCGACCGGGAAGGCGCGCCCCTCGCTCTCGACAACAGGCGCATCGCCGAGCAATTTTGCGACGCGCGCGCCGTCGAGCGTGGCCGACATCACGAGGATGCGCAGGTCCTCGCGCAGGCCGGTTTGCGCGTCGCGCGCCAGCGCCAGCCCAAGATCGGCATCGAGCGAGCGCTCGTGGAATTCGTCGAACAGCACCGCGGCGACGCCGGTGAGCTCGGGATCGTCGAGGATCTGGCGCGAGAAGATGCCCTCGGTGACGACCTCGATCCGCGTCGCGCGCGACACATTCGAGCCGAAGCGCACCCGATAGCCGACGGTCTCTCCGGGCCGCTCGCCGAGCGTCTTCGCCATCCGCTCAGCGCTGGCGCGCGCGGCGATGCGGCGCGGCTCCAGCACGATGATCTTCTTGCCCTTGGCCCAGGGCGCATCGAGCAGCGCCAGCGGCACGCGCGTGGTCTTGCCGGCGCCCGGCGGCGCGACCAGCACGGCGGCATTGTGGCGATCGAGCGTGCGGTCGAGCTCATCGAGCACGGCGTCGATCGGCAGCGGGCTATCGAATTGGTGCGGCAAGCGGTCTCATCGCGGCAGCGGCGCTCGGCCGACCTGCCTCCCTGTGGTTAACGAACCCCGGATTCTCTCGGGATTCTCTTGGGATTTCCGGGCCTCTTAGACCATTCGCCGATGACAGGGAACCGGAGAAAGGGCCGCCTTCGGCGGCACATCATTTGTATGGGTAAAGGAGAAAGCAACAGATCGGGCCGATGATGAGCCCGATCACGCCGGAACAGGACAAGGATGACCACAAACGGCACACAGGCTGCGACAGATCGTTCCCTTGATCGATCACTTGGGAACGCGGCCGCGCGCGTCGATTGGGTCGACTATGCCAAGGGCATCTGCATCGTCATGGTCGTGATGATGCATTCGGTGCTGGGCGTCGAGAAGGCCGCCGAGCAGACCGGCTTCATGCATTATGTCGTGATGTTCGCAAAGCCGTTCCGGATGCCGGACTTCTTCCTGATCTCGGGCCTGTTCCTGTCTGTCGTGATCGATCGCGATTGGCGCACCTATCTCGACCGCAAGGTGATGCACTTCGCCTATTTCTACGTGCTGTGGGTGACGATCCAGTTCGGCTTCAAGGCGCCGTCGCTGGCCGCCGAGGCGGGCTGGGCCGCGGTCGGGCTGCAATATCTCGAGGCCTTCATCGAGCCGTTCGGCACGCTGTGGTTCATCTATCTGCTGCCGATCTTCTTCGTCGTCACCAAGCTCACGCGCAACATCCACCCACTCGCGATCTGGCTGGTCGCGGCGGCGCTGGAAGCTGCGCATGTCGCGACCGGCTGGACCGTGATCGACGAGTTCTGCGCCCGCTTCGTCTACTTCTTCACCGGCTATGTGCTCGCTGCTTACGTGTTCGCGCTGTCGGACCGCGCGCGGGCGCGGCCGGCATTTGCGCTGCTCGGGCTCGGGCTCTGGGCGCTCGTCAATGGCGGCCTGGTCGCGCTCGATATCAGTGAATGGCCGGTGGTCTCGCTGGCGCTCGGCCTCGCCGGTGCCTGCGCGATCATCGTGACCGGCACGCTCTTGGCGCGCGCGCGCTGGCTCGGCTTCCTGCGCTTCTGCGGCGAGCATTCGATCGTGATCTACCTCGCCTTCTTCCTGCCGATGGCCGCGTCACGCACCCTTCTGCTGCGGTTCGATGTCATCCACGACATCGGCTGGGTCTCGCTGATCGTCACCGCGATCGGCGTCGCAGGCTCCCTCCTGATCTGGCGGCTGGCGCTGGCGGTCCGGGCCAATTTCCTGTTCGAGCGGCCCGATGCGTTCTGGATTGCCCCGAAAAAGGCAGCGCCCGCGCTACAGGCGGCCGAATAGTGCCAAAAGTCATTGCCCGGATTCGTTCCACCGAGGGCCAACCGGCCCGTTCCAATTTTCCGTACATTGAAATGACTGGCTTTTTGGTCCCGAATGTTTCGTCGCCGGAGCCGCGACGAAACAATTCTCCCGGTCACGAAACCATTTTCCGCTTTTCGCGCAGACATCCGGAAACGGGCGCTAACTAACGTTTCTCCCAACGAACCGCCGCCCAACGGCGAACTGGGAGCCTGTCATGCCGAACGTCATCGCCATCAACTCTGCAGCCAAGAAGCACATCGACGCTGCACGCGCGACCTCGGATGAAACGCTGCTCGCGCATATCGCCAAGAATAACCGCACCTCGATGCACACGCTCTATGCCCGTCACAACGTGCGGGTTTACCGCTTCGTGCTCCGCATGGTGCGCGACACCACGATGGCCGAGGACCTGGTGAGCCAGGTGTTCCTCGACGTCTGGCGCACCGCGGCCCAGTTCGAGGGCCGCTCGCAGGTCTCGACCTGGCTGCTGTCGATCGCCCGCTTCAAGGCGCTGACCGCGCTGCGCCAGCGCCGGCATGAGGACATCGACCAAGACGACGTGCTGGAGATCGCCGACGGTGCCGACACGCCGGAAACCTCGCTCGATCGCGCCACCACCAGCGAGATCCTGCGCGCCTGCGTCGCCAAGCTGTCGCCGGCCCACCGCGAGATCATCAATCTGGTCTACTACCATGAGAAGTCGGTCGAGGAGGCCGGCCAGATCATCGGTATCCCGCAGAGCACGGTGAAGACCCGCATGTTCTATGCCCGCAAGCAGCTCGCCGACCTCCTGAGGGGCGCCGGCGTGGACAGCGTCGCGGCCTAAAGCAAAGCAAATTCAGTTATTTAGAAGGAGATCAAGTACCCCGGGCAATTGTCCACGAAGCCAAAAAAGTTCGGCGACGAAACAATTGAAACAATCGACGACATCACCCCGAAAAACGCGATCTCTATACCCATATCCAACGACGCAACCCCAACCCCAATTCACTGCCCAGGTTTCGATACCTCCTTAAGTTCTAACCTCCCAAGTAACCTCCAACGACCCGGCCGGGATGCCCCCCAGCCGGGTCGCTCTGTTTTTGGCGCGCCGCGGTGCTGTAAGCCCCCGTGTCCCAAGTTGATTCTTGGAGTGTCCTGGTTCGGATTAAACGAACGGAAACGACGGCCTGACCGATGTTCTCCGCAGGACTGCCGAGAAGGCCTATTCATCGTTCTAGGCACATAGATTTCGATCGGACGCCATCTGTTCCTGATCCACAGAGCAGAGGGGTTACCGGGGTTCTCCGTGGGTGAACGGAACTCACATGCCGGGATGTCGATGAATTATAATTTGGGTTCTATACTCATCACAGATTTTTATGGGCCATATGCAGTTTGTGCCATAGGATTGTCGCCCCTCGTTCTCGGGAGGACATTCAGGTGACAGTCCGTGAACTAATACAGGTGCTCAAAGCGATCCAAGATCAGGACACGACTGTTGTCATTGGAGATGGAGCGCACCCCGAAACCTGGTTGATCGTATCAGGTGCTGTCCCCCGGCGGATTGCGCGCGTGAGTGATGATCACGCGGTTGCCGGCAGCGAGCCGGCTATCGAAATTGTCTAGAGGGGCGCCACCGTGGTGAGGGCTTTTCCCGTAGAACTACGGGGCGGACGAAAGTGGCACGGACTGCACTGGGCGTGGTTGCACCACTAACATAACTTGGACCCTCATTGAGGGTGCGTCCTATGTCCGAAGTTCTTTTCCGCGCGGGCATCATCGTATTGGGATTGTGCCCGGTCGCAATAGCTGCAGTTGCCCTATTGATTTGACGAAAGCCCACCTGGCCCGCACGCACCAAACGGGCCGGTAGATGGCCCCAGCACCGGCCCCCATGGCCCCCCAAGGTTGCTGGGGCCGCTCAATAAGCGGCCGCCTCAGTTGGCAGCCGCCAGAAACTGACGATCCTGGAGCGTTCTTTTCCTCAGCGAGTATCCAAAGAAACGGCCCCAGCGCCGGGGGAACGCTGAGGCCGTGTCCAAGTGCTGTCCGTTCCAGGCACCGGATCGCTGATCAACCACGCGGCTGCACAACTGTTCCTAATGCACGCTGTTGTGCATGAGCGCGTAGTCACCCGGACATGCTTTCCCGATTTGCATCGTGTAGCTCGCAACCTGGGCCGCCTATCTCACTCAGCACGGGACAACGGCCCAAAGCTCGTCGCCGGTCGTCTCCGCCACAGAGACGGCCGGCGCGGGTGGATGGGCAAGAGGGAAGAAAAAAAGGCCCCAGAGCGGGCAAGCCGCCGGGGCCTAGTTTAGACTTTGGTTGTCGGGCGCGTGCGTGACGCACCCCTAGCGGCAACCACGCGAATGGACCGCATCTGCATGGTACCGGGCATAGTTGCCGCGACAACTCCATGTCCGCGCATAGGCCTATGCTTTAATTCCTGTGACGGGTTCCTAGCCCTTTGCGCGCATCCAAAGAAACGGCCCCAGCGCGTTGGAACGAACGCTGAGGCCGCCTCGCCGCGCCGCTGAGTGGTCTAATCCCCGTCCGTAGCTCGCCTCCTGATAACCGTCAGTCGCGCGCTCACCGCAGCCTCAGTACGCTTCAGCTTTTGGGCGATTTCGCGTTGCGTTAGGCTGGTATCGCGAAGCATCTGCAATAGTCGCTCCTCATCCTCTCTGGACCACGCTGGCACCCTGGAACTCCCCAAAATTGTTCCATCGTTGAAATGCCAGCGAGGATTGCAGATTGGGATTTGCCAGTCTGTCCGGTCTTTCCCGGATTGTCCTACTTTGTCGCAGCGAGTGTCCGAATCAGAACAGCACCCGCGCCGCCGTGAGGCTGAGCACGGCTCGTCTCACACGGACGTGACGGCGCCTGCGATTGCCTGGCCGTAACGGCCACGCCGTCGTCGCGAAGAACATCAGGCGTACCCGGCACGGCCTTCTGGCGCGCCGGGACTTCTGATGGACGGACGACGATGCTCAGCCTTGCCCTTGCCCTGCTTGCCGGTGTCGCCACCGTCGCCGCTCCTTGCACCCTGCCGATGCTGCCGATCCTGCTTGGGGTATCGATAGGCCAGACCGGCAAGGCGCGGCCCGCGATGATCGCGCTCGGCTTCGTGATGTCATTCTCTGCGGTGGCATTGCTGCTGAGCGCGATCACCCGCGCCTTCGACTTCGATCCCAACCTGTTGCGGACCGGCGCTGCGATCCTGCTCGCGGGCTTCGGCCTCCTGATGATCTGGCCGGCGCCGTTCGAGTGGCTGTCGATTCGGCTGACCGGCGCGGCCGGCAGCCTCGGTCAGGCCGGGCCGTCGCCAAGCCTGTTCGGCGGCTTCGTGCTCGGCTCGACGCTCGGCCTGGTGTGGGACACCGTGCGCCGGTCCCGTGCTCGGCTCGATCCTGACCATCGTCGCGACCTCGAAGAATACCGCGTGGGCGAGCCTACAGCTCGTCACCTACGCGATCGGCGCCGCGATCCCGATGCTTGCGATCGCCTATGGCGGGCAGGCCGTGACCACCCGCGTACGCAGCATGGCGCGGATCGCGCCGCGGCTCCAACAGGGATTTGGCGTCGTGATCATCGCCTTCGCCGCGCTGTCCTACCTGCAATACGACACGCTGATCGTGGCGTGGCTGACCCAGTTCTATCCCAACGGCCAGATTGGC
Organism: Bradyrhizobium sp. USDA 3240; assembly: GCF_054063295.1. Lineage (NCBI taxonomy): Bacteria > Pseudomonadati > Pseudomonadota > Alphaproteobacteria > Hyphomicrobiales > Nitrobacteraceae > Bradyrhizobium > Bradyrhizobium sp. USDA 3240. Next base: position 5,062,233 of record NZ_JBSSGD010000002.1, on the reverse strand, counting down.
CTGTGAGCTCACTAAGGAGAGATCGATGTCCCTGCGCTTGATTGCTGTATCCACGCTGGTGGCGGGCCTTGGCCTCGGCGGCGCCGTCATCCCCGGCCTCTGCACCGAGTCCAACGCGCCGGCGGTGCCCGTTCCGATGGCGACCGCGATGACCACCGCGCAGAGCCAGGCCGCGCCCGAATTCTCAGGGATCAGCAACTGGTTCAATTCGCAGCCGCTGAAGCTCGCCGATTTGCGCGGCAAGGTCGTGCTGGTGGATTTCTGGACCTATGGCTGCGTCAACTGTGTCAACACCCTGCCGCACGTCACCCAGCTTTACTCAAAGTACCGGGATCGTGGCCTCGTCGTGATCGGGGTCCACACGCCTGAATTCCCGTTCGAGCATTCGGCCTCCAACGTGCAGGCGGCGCTGAAGCGGCACGGCATCCTCTATCCGGTGGCGCAGGACAACAATTCGCAGACCTGGAACGCTTACGGCAACCAGTATTGGCCGGCGCAATACATCATCGACCAGAACGGCAAGATCGTGTTCCAGCACGCCGGCGAAGGGCAGTACGACGAGATCGACCGCACCGTCGCCCGGCTGCTCAACGCCAACAGTTGATCGGACAATCCGCCCTGTGTCGTCGTCGCATCTGGCGTGGTAGGGTCCACGCCAGGTTGACGGCAGGCGGTGGATCATGTTCGAAGGCTGGGATGCGGTCGTACTCGCCCGCGCGCAATTCGCTTTCACGATGTCGTTCCACATCGTGTTTCCCGCATTCTCGATCGGGCTTGCGAGCTATCTCGCGGTGCTCGAAGCGCTGTGGCTGGCCACCAAGCGCGAGGTCTACATCAACCTGTTCAATTACTGGCTGAAGATCTTCGCGGTCGCGTTCGGCATGGGCGTGGTCTCGGGCATCGTGATGTCCTACCAGTTCGGCACCAACTGGTCGGCCTTTGCCGACAAGACCGGGCCGGTGATCGGCCCGATGATGGCCTATGAGGTTCTGACCGCGTTCTTCCTCGAGGCCGGCTTTCTCGGCGTGATGCTGTTCGGGCTGGAGCGCGTCGGCCCGAGGCTGCACTTCGTGGCGACGCTGATGGTCGCGATCGGCACGCTGATCTCGGCGTTCTGGATTCTGTCGGCCAATTCCTGGATGCAGACGCCGACTGGCTATGCCGTCAATGCCGACGGCCAGTTCGTCGCCGCCGACTGGCTCAAGGTGATCTTCAACCCGTCGTTTCCCTATCGCCTCGTGCACATGGTGCTGGCGGCGTATCTCACCACGTCGCTGGTGGTCGGCGGGGTCGGCGCCTGGCATCTGTTGCGCGACCAGCATCTGGCGGGCCCGCGCGTGATGTTCTCGATGGCGATGTGGATGGCGACCCTGGTGGCGCCGATTCAGATCCTCGCCGGCGACCAGCACGGCCTCAACACGCTGGAGCACCAGCCGGCCAAGGTGATGGCGATGGAAGGCCATTACCAGAGCCATAAGGACGGCGCGCCGCTGATCCTGTTCGGCTGGCCCGACCAGCGTGAGGCCAAGGTCAAATACGCGATCGAAGTGCCGAAACTGTCGTCGCTGATCCTGAAGCATTCGCTCGATGCACCGCTTGCCGGCCTCGACACCGTGCCGCGTGAAAACTGGCCGCCGGTGCCGATCACCTTCTGGGCATTCCGCATCATGGTCGGGCTCGGCTTCCTGATCCTGGGGCTCGGCCTGCTCAGCCTGCTGATGCGCTGGCGCGGCATGATGTACCAGTCGCCGCTGCTGCATCGCTTCGCGGTCCTGATGGGCCCGGCGGGCTTCATCGCGGTGCTCGCCGGCTGGATCACCACCGAGACCGGGCGGCAACCGTTCACCGTCTACGGGCTGCTGCGCACCACCGATTCGGCGTCGCCGCTGGCGGCGCCGGCGGTGGGCTCGTCGCTGATCGCCTTCATCATCGTCTATTTCGCCGTGTTCACCGCCGGCGTGATCTACATCCTGCGGCTGATGGCGCAGCCGCCGCATCCCGGCGAGCAGGGCCCGACGAAAGACCTCCCCGCCCGCGCGGCCGGCATCACGCCGGCGGCAGGTGCTGCCGTGGAGGGCGCGCGATGAGCATTCCCATCGACCTCCCCACGATCTGGGCCTTCATCATCGCCTTCGCGGTGTTCGTCTATGTCGTGATGGACGGCTTCGACCTCGGCCTCGGCATCCTGTTTCCGCTGTTTCCGCAGAAGGCCGATCGCGACGTCATCATGAACACGGTGGCGCCGGTGTGGGACGGCAACGAGACCTGGCTGGTGCTCGGCGGCGGCGGCATGATGGCGGCGTTTCCGCTGGCCTATGCGGTGCTGATGCCGGCGCTCTACACGCCAATGATCGCGATGCTGCTCGGCCTGGTGTTCCGCGGCGTCGCCTTCGAATTCCGCTGGCGCACCCAGAAGGCGCGCAACAAATGGGACCTCGCCTTCGCCGGCGGCTCGCTGGTCGCGACGCTGGCGCAGGGCATCGCGCTCGGCGCCATCCTGCAGGGCATCCATGTCGAGGGACGCCACTATGCCGGTGGTTGGTGGGATTGGCTGACGGCGTTCAGCGTGCTGACCGGCATTGCGCTGGTGATCGGCTATGCACTGCTGGGGGCGACCTGGCTGGTGATGAAGACCGAAGGCGAGTTGCGCGAGCGCGCCTATCATCTGACGTGGGTGTTGCTGGTCGCGATGCTGTGTGCGATCGGCGCCGTCAGCGTCGCAACGCCGTTCCTGGCCGTGCAGTACACCCAGCGCTGGTTCGCCTGGCCCAACATCATCCTCACCGCGCCGGTACCGATCGCGGTCGCCGCCGTCACCGCGCTCTTGCTGCGCGCCCTCGGCAACAAGAACGACCACCAGCCGTTCTTTCTGACGCTGGCGTTGTTCGGACTGTCCTATGCCGGGCTCGGCATCAGCATGTATCCGTACATCGTGCCGCAGAGCATCACGATCTGGCAGGCGGCCTCGCCCGCCAACAGCCAGATCTTCATGCTGTTCGGGGTTTCGATCCTGGTGCCGCTGATCCTCGGCTACACCGCCTGGGCCTATTGGGTGTTCCGCGGCAAGGTGCGCCCCGGTCACGGATACCACTGATGCCGCCACCGGGTTCGAATCAGCGGCCGCTCGGCCAGCGCCTGCTGTGGTTTGCAGCACTCTGGCTCGGGGGCGTCGGCACTGTGACCCTGGTCTCTTTCGCGCTGCGACTCTGGATTGCGCCGAAATAAGGCCGCCCACGCGGCGTGCCACGGGTCCAGTGACAAAAAACAGAAGCATTACAGTGATATAGTGTGATGCCCGCCCTAAACTTGCCATCAAGCTGCCGCTGAGATTTGATGCCTCGCGCGATTTGGGTGGAGCAACCATTGGCCGCGCGCCAACAAGGAGAGCTTTGCATGACGAAACTTCGTCACCTGGTCTGGATGTTGATCGCCACGGGCGCGCTCGTGCTGTCGACGTCGCAAGGCTTTGCCCAGAACCGCCCGGACGCCGACGAGCCGGGACTGGTCGCCGACGACCGCTACGAGCTCGATCCGGAATGGCAGAAGCAGGTCGTGTACTACCGGACCAATGAGGCGCCGGGCACGATCATCGTCTCCACCGCCGAACGCCATCTCTACCTCGTGCAAGGCAACGGCCGCGCGCTGCGCTACGGCATCGGCGTCGGCCGCGACGGCTTCACGTGGCAGGGCCTGGTGACCATCACCCGCAAGGCCGAGTGGCCGGATTGGACCCCGCCGCCGGAAATGATCGCCCGCCAGCCCTATCTGCCGCGCTTCATGGCCGGCGGCCCGGGCAATCCGCTCGGCGCGCGCGCGATGTATCTCGGCACCACGGTGTACCGCATCCACGGCACCAACCGGCCCGACACCATCGGCACCGCGATCTCGTCCGGCTGCTTCCGCCTGGTCAACGCCGACGTCGCCGATCTCTACAACCGCGTTCCCGTCGGCACCAAGGTGATCATCCGGCAGAAGCCCGAACTGTAATTTCGACCCACCCGCCTTCGATATCCGACCTGTTTTTCCCCCGATCATTCGCGAGAGAGAACCCATGCGTACATTTCGAGGCGGCCTGACGATCGGGCTCGCGATCGCCGCACTGGTTGCGGCCGCCGCCATCACCTATGAGCGTTACGACACCCGCACGCTGAAGCGCACCGTCCGCCGCGGCGACGTGCTGTGCGGCGTCAACAAGGGCCTGCCGGGCTTCTCGATCCCGGACGACAAGGGCAACTGGACCGGCTTCGACGTCGACTTCTGCCGCGCGGTGGCATCGGCGATCTTCGACGATCCGACGAAGGCGAAGTTCGTTCCGCTCGACGCCAGCGAACGCTTCAAGGAGCTGCAGAACCGCAAGGTCGACATCCTCTCGCGCAACTCCACCTGGAGCATGTCGCGCGAGACCAATTACGACCTCTATTTCCCGGCGGTCGCCTATTATGACGGCCAGGGCTTCATGATCCCGCGCGCGCGCAACATCGATTCCGCGCTCGACCTCAACGGCAGCAAGGTCTGCGTGCAGGCCAACACCACGACGCAGCTCAACCTCGCCGACTATTTCCGTGCCAACAACATGAAGTACACGGAGATGAAGTTCGACAAGCTGGAGGATGTCGTGAAGGCCTATGACACCGGCCAGTGCGATACGCTGACGTCGGACGCCTCGCAGCTCTATGCGCTGCGGCTCAACCTCTCCAAGCCGAACGACCACACCATCCTGGCCGACATCATCTCCAAGGAGCCGCTGGCGCCGGTGGTGCGCTTACGCGACGACGACTGGATGATGATCGTGAAGTGGACGCTCTACGCCATGATCAACGCCGAAGAGCTCGGCATCACCTCGAAGAATATCGACGAGGCGCTGAAGTCGAAGAAGCCGGAAGTGATGCGGCTGGTCGGCACCGAGGGCTCTTATGGCGAGGATCTCGGCCTGACCAAGGACTGGGCCGTGCGCATCATCCGCCATGTCGGCAATTACGGCGAAGTCTACGACCGCAACGTCGGCGCCGATTCCAAGCTGAAGATTCCGCGCGGCATGAACCAGCTCTGGAACGCCGGCGGCGTCCAGTACGCCCCGCCGATCCGCTGAACGGCAGTGTACCAGTCCACCGCCGTCGCCACATCCTCAGCTGTCATCACCCGGCTTGACCGGGTGATCCAGTACGCCGCGGCTTCTCGGCTCAAGCACAACCGTCTCTGGAATACTGGATCGCCCGGTCGAGCCGGGCGATGACAGTGTGTTGCGTGGCGATGACGACGCGTCGCCTCAGTAGCCCTTGCCCTGCGCCAGCTGGTCGGTGTGGAAATTGCTGTCGCCGAACAGCTCCTGGCAGACGCGGGCGCGCTTCATGAAGAAGCCGATGTCGAACTGGTCGGTCATGCCCATGCCACCATGCATCTGCACGCCTTCCTGGACGGCGCGCGTCGCGGTGGTGCCGGCGCGCGCTTTTGCCACCGCGACCGCATTGCCGGCCTTGCCAAGATCGGCATCGAGCGCCTGCAGCGCCTTCAGAACGGCGGCGCGGGTGATCTCGATATCGATGTAGAGCTCGGCGGCGCGGTGCTGCAGCGCCTGGAATTCGCCGATCGCCTTGCCGAACTGCTTGCGCTCCTTCAGGTAGGTCACGGTGCGGCCGAACACCTCTTCGGAGAGACCGACCATTTCGGACGCGACCGCGCCGCGGCCGATATTGAGCACGCCCTCAAGCGGCCCAAAGCCCTGGTCGACCTCGCCGAGCACGCTGTCGGCATTGACCTCGACATTGTCGAACACGATGCGCGCCGCGTTGTGCGAATCGACCATCGCGGTGCGCTCGACCGCGAGGCCCTTGGCCTTCGGATCGACCAGAAACAGCGTGAAGCCGTTCTTGTCGCCGGCGCTACCGGCCGTGCGCGCCGCGACGATCAAAAGATCCGCGGTGTGGCCGTCGACCACGAAGGCCTTGTCGCCGGATAGCTTGAAGCCGTTGCCGGAACGCGTGGCCTGCAACCTGGTCTGCGGCGGGCGATGTTTCGCGCCCTCATCGATCGCGAGCGCTGCGAGCAGCGAACCGTCGGCAATCTTCGGCAGATACTGCGCCTTCTGCGCCTCGCTGCCGCCGCGCGACAGCGCTGAGGCTGCGAGCACCGAGGTCGCGAGGAATGGCGACGGCATCAAGGTGCGGCCGATCTCCTCCATGACGATGCCGGCCTCGACACAGCCAAGCCCGCTGCCGCCGAACTCGTCCGGCACCAGCAGGCCGGAGAAGCCCATCTCGGCAAAGGTCTTCCAGAGCTCGCGCGAGAAGCCGGTGGAGTCCTTGCCGTCGCGCAAGGAGCGCAGATGCGCCACCGGCGCCTTGTCGCTGATGAGACCGCGCGCACTGTCGCGCAGCATGGATTGTTCTTCGGTGAGGACGAGGGCCATGGAGAATCCGATCTAACGTTCGAAGCCAATATGTCTAAGTTCGTCATTCCGGGATGGCCCGAAGGGCCAGGCCCGGAATCCATAACCACGATCGGGGGTTATGGATTCCGGGCTCGCGACTGCGTCGCGCCCCGGAATGACGGGGTGGAGAGACCGTGCCTCACGCCCCCGGCAGATCGAGGATGCGCTTGGCGACGATGCCGAGCATCACCTCCGAGGTGCCGCCCTCGATCGAGTTGGCCTTGGTGCGCAGCCAGGCGCGCGGACGGGCGCCGCCCCTGGAGCGGTCGCTCTCCCATTCCAGCGCGTCAATGCCGCCCGCCGACATCAGGATCTCGTAGCGCCGCTTGTTGAGCTCGGTACCGTAATATTTCATCGCCGACGAGAACGCCGGATGCGATTGGCCGGCCTTGGCGAGATCGACCGCGCGCTCCGCCGCCGCGGCGAGCGCGGCCTCGTCGACCTCGAAGCTCGCGATCTGGCTGCGCAGCTGGGCGTCGTCGAGCCTGCCCTGCGCGTCCGCGCCGACCGAGTCGGCGGCGATCTGGCCGAGCGGACGGCCGACGCCGCGCTCGCCCATGCCCGAGATCATCGCGCGCTCGTGCTGCAACAGATATTTCGCGACGTCCCAGCCGCGATTGACGGTGCCCACAACATGCGATTTCGGCACGCGGACATTGTCGAAGAAGGTTTCGCAGAACGGCGAATAGCCGGAGATCAGCAGGATCGGTTTTGTGGAAACCCCCTTCGACGTCATGTCGAAGAGAATGAAGCTGATGCCGTCGTGCTTCTTGGCCGCGGGATCGGTGCGAACCAGGCAGAAGATCCAGTCGGCATAGTTGGCGTAGGAGGTCCAGATCTTCTGGCCGTTGATGATGTAGTCGTCGCCGTCGCCGACCGCGCGAGTTTGCAGCGAGGCGAGATCGGAGCCGGCGTTCGGCTCGGAATAGCCCTGGCACCAGCGGATCAGGCCCGCGGTGATCTTTGGCAGATGCTCCTTCTTCTGCTCCTCGGTGCCGTATTGCAGCAACGCCGGTCCGAGCATCGAGATGCCGAACGAGGTCAGCGGCTGGCGCGCGCCGATCGCCGCCATCTCCTGGCGCACGATCTTGGCTTCCTCGCCGTCGAGGCCGCCGCCGCCATATTCCTTCGGCCAATGCGGCACGGTCCAACCCTTGTCGCGCATCCGTTCGAACCAGACCCGCTGCGCGTCCGAGGAGAATTTCGCGTTGCGGCCACCCCAGAAGGTGTCGCCGTCCGAGGTCATCGGTTTACGCATCTCGGCCGGACAGTTCTGCTCCAACCAGGCGTGGGTCTCCGCGCGGAATTTCTCGAGGTCAGCCATGGTGCGTCTCCAGTCAAATTCGACGAATTGGATTCGACCTTAGACCTACGCAGCCGCCGAGTTCAATATGCCTCGCAGCCGCGCCATGCTCTGGCGTCGCTACTCACCTTGCGCGATCGGGTGTATCGCCGAAGTGGGGTAACGATTGAAAAACAAGAGGAAACGGACATGCGGCTGAAGCTGCTTTCGCCTAGCGAAATGAACCCCGCCCAGAAAGAAACCTACGACGAGTCGATCGCCGGCAAGCGCGGCGCGCCACCGGCGCCGATGATGGCCTGGCTCAACAGCCCGGAGATGGCGCGGCATGCGACGCGGCTCGGCGAGGTGCTGCGCTTTGACACGGTCTTCCCGCCGAAACTGGCGGAGATCGCGATCCTCGTCACCGCGCGGCACTGGACCGCGCATTACGAATGGTATGCCCACAAGCGCCTCGCGCTGAAGGGCGGCCTCGATCAGAAGATCATCGAGGACATTCGCGTGCGCCGAACGCCGACTTTCGACGATCCCAAGGCCAAGATGATCTACGACGTCGCCAAGGCGCTGCACGAAGGTCACGGCCTGCCGAAGGGACTTTATGACGAGGCGGTCGAGGTGCTGAGCCTGCGCGGCCTGGTCGAGGTGATCGGCCTTTGCGGCTACTACACCATGGTGTCGATGACGCTGAACACGTTCGAGTTCCAGCTACCCGGCGGCGAGTTGTCGGAGCTCTGCTAGATCAGGCCGGCCGCGGCGCCTTTCGGAAACGCTGCGTTTCAGGATGGATTGCTCCGGCCCGGCAAATCCGGACTATATCAGGCGGCGAAGCCCTGCCCCTGACGGCAAGGCGTTGACGCCAACGGAGCCAGGTCATGCCGGAAAATCCCCCCATCATCGCGGGCACGCGGATCGGGCATGTCCACCTCAAGGTCGCCGATCTCGAGCGGGCGCTCGGCTTCTATTGCGGCGTGCTCGGTTTCGAGTTGCAGCAGCGCTTGGGGACGGATGCGGCCTTCATCTCGGCCGGCGGCTATCACCACCACATCGGCCTCAACACCTGGGAGAGCAAGGGCGGCCATCCGCCACCGCCGGGCACGACGGGCCTGTTCCACACCGCGATCCTTTATCCGACCCGCCCGGCGCTGGCCGATGCGCTTCATCGGGTGCTGTCGGCCGGCATCCAGCTCGATGGCGCCAGCGACCACGGAGCCAGCCAGGCGCTCTACCTGCGCGACCCCGACGAGAACGGCGTCGAGCTCTATTGGGACCGCCCCGAAGCCGAATGGCCGCGCAGCGCCGACGGCAAGCTTTCGATGTTCACGCGACGACTGGACCTGGAGGATCTGCTGAAGCAGCGGGCGGCGTAATTCCGCAGCGCGGATTGTAGCCCGGATGAAGCGCAGGGAAATCCAGGTTTCGCTCCGTGGGCGATACTGTTCCCGGATTACGCTTCGCTCCATCCGAGCTACGGGTGCAGCAACTACAAACTCGCCAGACTGACGAGCCAGCCGGCCGCATAGAGGCCAACGCCGAACACCGCATGCGTCAGGAGGCTCTGCAGCCGCGCGGCCCATGGACCGGGCGTTCGGCTCGCGGCAATGCCGGCGCCCATCGCGGGCTGCATCACCAGGAACGGTGCGGCCACGCTGCCGATCCCGACCATCAGAGCCGGAGCGATGCTGGGCTGCCGCGCCCAAGCGAGGCCGAAGATCGCAAGCAGCACACCGGCAAAGCCGATCCCGATCAGATAATGCGCGGCCCATCCGATCACCCGTTCGCCCGCGACCGGCAGTGACGCGGCGATCCGATCGTGGCGCAGGCGGCCGGATGCGAGATGGCCGAGCCAGCGGCCGACCAGGGCATAGTCCAGCGACGGGATGCCGAGCAGCCGTTTGCGGGCGATGCCCCAGACGTCCATCACGACCGTCGCGCCGGCGCCGATCAGCACCGCGCTTGTCGCAAATTCCACGGCGTCAGCCATGCGCAGCCTCCGCCGGTGCGCGCGCCGCGACCATCCAGCAGGCCGCGTTGAAGCGAATCTCGCTACCGTGAATGTAGCGGTCGAAGGCACCGCGCACGGTCTCGATCACCTGCGTGCGACGCGGCTCTTCCATGCCCTGCAGCATCGTCCCGACCGGGCCGAGCCGGCTCACATAACGGGTCAGCTCCGATGCCGGAAAGCGCAAGGCGATATCGACCGGCTCGATCGCGATCGCGTCCCAGCCGCTGTCCTCCAGGATGCGCGCGACCCGCTCCCGGTCCGCGAAGCCGAACTGCCCCGGCGCATCGGGACGCCGCGCCGGAAGATCCGGCAGCAGCGGCTTCGCCGCCCGCTCCGCCGTCGTCATGAACGGGTTCTCGACCGCGCCGCGCCACGCGATGAAGCGAAGCGCGGCATCCGGCCGGGCCGCGCGGCGCAGATTGGCGAAGGCCAGCACCGGATCGGCAAAGAACATCACGCCGAGGCGCGAGATGATGATGTCGAAGCTCGCTGGCGCAAAGCTATGGGTCTGCGCGTCGGCGCAGATGAAGTCGGTAGGTAGCTCTTCCCGCTCCGCGCGGTCACGCGCCGCCGCGATCATCGGCTCGGAGATGTCGATGCCGGTGCAATGCCCTTGCGGGCCGAGGGCTTGCGCAACGGCGAATGTCGTGGCGCCCGTGCCGCAGCCGATATCCAGCACATGGCCGGCCGCGGCATCGGCCACCGCCCGAACGAGCAGCTCCTCAAGCGGCTTGAACATGCGTTCGAGCACGTCGCGCGTCTCGACCCAGGCGCGTCCGGCAGCGCCGTTCCAGAGTTTGACCTGTTCGTCCTCGGCCTGCGGTGTGGCACTCATGATCTCGTCCTCTTGCGTATTTGCCTGTCCTGATGCTTGCCTTACGCAAGCGCCTGGCGGCACACTGCCAGTTCAAGTGAACTTGAGGTCAAGGCCATGCGGGACATCGATATCGCGGAGGTGGCGCAATTATCCGGCGTTCGCGCCTCGACCCTGCGCTTCTACGAGGAAAAGGGGCTGATCGCTTCGCATGGTCGGCGCGGGCTGCGCCGGCTGTTCGATCCCGCCGTACTCGACCGGCTGGCGCTGATCGCGCTCGGACGCGCCTCCGGCTTCTCGCTCGACGAGATCGCGAGAATGTTCGCGCCCGACGGCAGGCCGCGCATCGACCGGAAATTGCTCGCGGCCAAGGCCGATGAGCTCGACCGCACCATCCGCCGGCTCAACGCGATGCGCGACGGCCTGCGCCACGCCGCCGTGTGTCCCGCGCCGAGCCACATGGAATGTCCGACCTTCCGACGCCTGCTGCGGGTCGCCGCGGCCGGGAAGATCGGTGAGAAGAAGAAGAAGAAATCACGAAAGAAATCGTAGCCCCGGGTGAGCCAACGGGGCTACTTCCCCTTCGTCATGATCGCCGCCGCCGCGATCAGCTCCAGGCCGATGCAGCCATAGAACGGCAGCGTGTAGCTGCCCGAGAGATCGTGCAACAGCCCGATCACGCCGGGGCCGAAGGCGTAGGTGATCTGGTTGATCGCGGTGATCAGGCTGACCAGCACGCCGAACGCGCGCGGATCGAACTCGCGCTGCACGATCAGCGCCGGCAGCGTGATCAGATTGCCGACCGAGAAGCCGAACAGCGCGCAGGCGGCGATCTGCGCGACGTCGTTGTGCACGTTGATGATGATGACGAGCGCGATCGCCTGGCTGATAAAGGACAGCGCCGACGCCAGCCGCTGGTTGAGCCGATCGATCACAAACGAGAGCGAGACACGGCCGACCACGGCCATCGCGGTCAACAGCGCCATTGCGACCGTGGCGCGCTCGCGCCCGATCACCTCATCGAGATAGGCGATCAGATGCACGATGAAGCCGACTTGGGCGAACAGCACCAGCGCGAAGGCAATCGAGACCGAGAGGAAACGGATGTCGCGCAGCGCCCGGGCGCGCACCTGGGTCGCCGACGGCGCATCGGCGGCCGCTGAAGTCGCCGCGTGCAGATGCACCGGCGGCCGTCCGACGAAAATCAGGATGACAGGCATCATCACCACGACGAGCGCCACCGCGGCCGCGATCATCGCACCGGAGAAGCCGAAATAGCCGATGCCGGCAACCAGCAGCGGCACGCCGACGATGCCGCCGAAGCTGGCGCCGTTCAGCGCCAGGCTGATCGCCATGCCGCGCTTCTTGTCGAACCACAGGCCAAGCGTATTGGTGATGATGCCGAGGCTGGTGCCGGCCCAGCCGAACGCCAAAAGCGCATCGGCGAGATAGAGCTGCCACGGCTCGCGGACCTCGCCGATCGCGACCGCTGCGACCGCCATCGCGAGGGTGCCGGCGATCAGGCAGCTGCGTGCACCGAACGCCTTGATCGCCTCGCTGACGAAGGCAACCAGCGCGGCGCCGAACAGATAGAAGAAGGTCGTACCCGACGAGATCAGCGACGCCGGCCAGCCGTGCAGCCGCTGCAACTCGGCGACATAGACACTCTGTCCGTAGAAGCCCAATCCCCAGCCGAAGGTCGCAAGCAGGAAGCAGACGACGACGATGCGCCAGCCTTCGTAGCCGAGCGCGGATTCGTCATGCAGCGTGGGTGATGATGCGTCCATTTCTTGCTCTTGCTTCTCACATCGTCAGGACCGGATTAATCCGTTCCCACGATGTGAGCAGCCTTGCAAGCCGGTCATTTCGAAACCGGTCGAAGTGTCAGCAATTGGCAGCAGGGATTAAACACCGAGATCCGGGATCTCTTCCACCGCACGCAATTTCGCCCGCCGCTTGGCGAATGACGCCAGCGACAGCACGGCAAACCCGAGCAGCACCGGCGGAAACACCACCATGTTGACGGCGTTCCAGCCGTAATGCGCGAGCAGCTGTCCCGACGAGAACGAGCCGATCGCCATCATGCCGAACACCAGGAAATCGTTGAACGCCTGCACCTTGTTGCGTTCCTGCGGCCGGTGCGTCTCCAGCACCAGCGCGGAGGCGCCGACAAACGCAAAATTCCAACCGATCCCGAGCACGAACAGCGTGGCCCAGAAGTGCGGCGCCGTGATGCCTGACAGTCCGATCATCGCGGCCACCGCCTCCAGCGCCAGCCCGAGCGCGACAATGACGGGCGCACCGAAGCGGGCGATCAGCGAGCCCGTGAAGAAGCTCGGGCCGTACATCGCCACAATGTGCCACTGGATGCCGAAGTTGGAATCGCTGACCGACAATCCGCACATCTTCATGGCGAGCGGCGCCGAGGTCATCACCAGGTTCATCATCGGATAGGCGATCACGCCGCACAGCGCGGCGGCAATGAAGCGCGGCTGTTTTGCGATCTCGCGCAGCGGACGGCCGCCATGCAGATCCGCCGCCGCCGGCTTCGGCGCGTCGACGCCCGACAGCACCGCCATCGCCACCAGCGCGACCAGCGCCTGCATCACGAAGGAGAACGCGAACAGATAAGGCGGCCAGATATCCATGGTCCATTGCACGAGCTGCGGCCCGAGCACGCCGGCGAACACGCCGCCCGCCATCACCCACGACACTGCCTTGGGCCGGAACGCAACGCTGGCACCATCGGCGGCAGCAAAGCGATAGGATTGCGCGACGGCGCCATAGAGTCCGCCGAGGAAGGTGGCGCCGCAGAACAGCCAGAACGACGAGTGCAGGATCGCCCAGGCGCCGAGCGCACCCGTCAGCGTACCGCAGAAGGTGCCGACGATGAAGGCGACGCGCCTTCCATAAGCGCGCGAGATCGCGCCGGTCGGCAGCGTGCCGGCGGCGAGCCCCAGCACATACATCGAGAGCGGCACCGTCGCGAGCGAGATGTCAGGCGCCAGCGTCGCGCCGACGATCGAGCCGGTGGCGAAGATCACGGCCGAATTGGCGCCGGTCAGCGCCTGCGCCGCCGCAAGCCGCCACACATTGCTGCGCGCCCGCGCGTCGTCGCTCGTTTCATCCGCAGCCGTCACGTCGATCATCTGAAGTCCCGCCTTGAAGCCCCGGCGGGAGCCTCCAATCGCGCGCACTATGGAGAGCGGTCGCAGGCCGATCAACCAGCGCAAAACGACGTAGGCCATGCGGGAGGCGCACGGGGGATGGCCCTACTCTCACGCGCTATCGCAGGCCCGCACCTCTATTATTCCCGTCATCCTGAGGTGCGAGCCTTGCGGCGCAATTGCGCCGCTGGGCGAGCCTCGAAGGATGCACGGCCACCAGCCGGGCCGTCGACCCTTCGAGACGGCCGCGTTGCGGCCTCCTCAGGGTGACGGTGATAGAGCTTGACGAGAGCCCCTACCGCGCAGGCTTCTTGCCCGGGCGCTTCTCGGCGCGCAGCGCGCCGGTCTTGTGCACCTTGGAGCGCGGCGCGATCGGGGCGCCGCGCGGATAACCGCCCGGCCATTCGAGCGCGAGCGAGCTCGCAAAGCCGAAGAAGCTCGAACGGCTCATGCCGAGCTCGGCGGCGCGCTTGTCGATGCGCGCGATCAGGCTTTTCGGCAAATAGACGTTCACGCGCTCGGACGGATCGGGCGGATCGACGCCGACCATGAAGAAGGCGGCGACGTCGGAGCCCTTGGGCGGCACGATCCGCTCGATCGGCGTCGGCTCCGGCAGCGCGTGGCCCTGCTCGACCCAGCCGTCCACTGCCTGTGCCAGCGCATGCTCGGCACGTTCGATCGCCTCTTCCTGCGACTTGCCGCCGGCGACGCAGCCGGGAAAGTCGGGAAACCACGCCCCGAACGCGCCGCGTGGACCGCGCTCCAGCACGGCCGGATAAAGCCGTCTCTTCATTCTGGCCTCCGTCGTTGAAGTATGCTATTTCACACACGTCAGTGTGTCAAATCACACAACACAAGGCAGGGAGCAGTAATGGACCCGCAAGCCGAACTCCGCATCATACGAGCCGCCTATGCCAAGCAGATCATGGCTGCCGCAAACATCAGCGATGCGCGCGTGACCGCGGCCTTCGCCACCATTCCGCGCGAGGACTTCGTCGGCCCGGGACCATGGATGATACTGCGATGGTTGACCCGCGACTATGTCCCGACGCCCGACGCCGATCCGGTCTATCTCTACACCAACGACCTGGTCGCCTTGCGGCCGGAGCGGCGGCTCAACAACGGCCAGCCGTCGCTGCACGCCCATCTCATGCATCAGGCCGCACCCGCCGCCGGTGAGCACGTGGTGCATATCGGTACCGGCACGGGCTACTACACGGCGCTCCTCGCGCACCTGGTCGGGCCGACCGGCCGCGTCACCGGGATCGAATACGACCCGGAGCTTGCCGCGCGCGCCCGCGCCAATCTCGCTCCCTATCCGAATGTCGAGATCATCGCCGGCGACGGCACGCTGGTCGCGTTCGATCCAGCCGACGTGGTCTATGTCAACGCCGGCTGTACCCGGCCGGCCGCGCGATGGCTCGACGGGCTTGCCGACGGCGGCCGCCTGATCCTGCCGCTGACATCGGATGAGGGATTCAAGGGCGGCGCGCCGGACCAGATCGCGCGCTCCGGCGCGGTCTTTCTGATCCGCCGCGAGGGGGCAGACCATCGCGCGCGATGGATCTCGCCGGTCGCGATCATTCCCTGCGACGGCGGCCGCGACGAGGTGTCGGAAAAGGCCCTGGCCGAAGCCTTCGCGCGCGGCGGCTGGCAAAAGGTGACGCGGCTTTATCGAGATGCCGGGATTCCCGACGATCGTTGCTGGCTGCGCGGGGATGGGTGGTGCCTGGCTTACGACTGAGCCGCATCCCGAGCCTGCCATTTAGAGCATTGCGCCTCCCAGTCAGCTCGCTGCTAAAAGCCATTCCTTCGCGACCTTGGTCATCAAACCGTCCTCCAACCGATGGGCACGATACGCTTCAACGAGTCCCTCTTCCGTACCCATTCGCTTTAGATTCGTTGCGATTTCGCTGCTGATCAGCCTCGTGAGCCTTTCGTATGCCTCTGATTGGCCTGCATCGCCCAAGTCACCCGCGGCGAGAATGATCTCCCTATGCTGAGGAAACAGCCTCTCGAGCCTAAAATAAAGATGCGCCTGCTCAACGCGATCGGGCGCCTCAACCCCGACACGGGTGAGCCAGAAACCGACATTGACGAACCACTGGTCGCCAAAGCCATTCTGAACTCCTATGAGCGTGACCATTTGGTCATTCGAAATGCGCAGCAAGTCTCGACCCAGCACGAACCCCTGCTGAAGCAGTACTTCGGACAGGCCCTTCTTGAATGCAGTCCGATTCATTTTTTCGCCCGACAGACATCCAAAGTCCGTAAGGCAGGTCGGCGAAGCGTACCAGCCATCCCGCCCACGCGACAACGGTAGTTGCGCCTTCCGCCTTCGCTCGTTGAGCCACGGCGGACGTAGCCGGCCAATCCACCCAAAATGGCTTACGACTGAGCCGCGTCCTTCCGGACAAACATCAAAATCATGTTGTTGGCCGGCATCTCGAAGGTGCCTGCGAGCTTCAGCCCGACGCTCTCCGCAAGCTTCTCGACCTCGGCGATATCGCGCACGCCCCATTCGGCGTCGCGTTCACGCAGCGAGGTGTCGAACACCGCATTGCTGAGCGCGGTGTGCTTGCCGCCGCGCTTGAACGGGCCGTAGAGGAACAGCCTTCCGTCGGCACGCAGATGCCGCGCGGCGCCGGCGAACAGGCCCTCGGCCACACGCCACGGCGCGATGTGAATCACATTGGCGCAGAAGATCGCGAGCAGTTTGTCCGGACCTTTGCCGTCCGGTGGCGCCGGCGACCAGGCCGGGTCGGACAGATCGATCGGCTGCGGCGGCCGGATGTTGGCCAGGCCGGCATGCGCGCGCCAGGCCGCGATGCTGCGCAGATGCGCGGCATGGAGGTCGCTCGGCCACCAAATGATGTCGGGCGTCCGACCGGCGAAATACACGACATGCTGGCCGGTGCCGCTGCCGGCCTCCAGCACGTCACCGGATTGGCCCGCAAGGTGGTCCTTCAGCACCGCCCAGATCGGCTGGTGATTGCGGTGGAACGCTGCCGCGTCGAGCCGCCCGTCCGCCTCGACCGGGCTGCCGTCCTTGCCGAACTCCACCACAAACTCCGCCACTACGCTTCTCCTTTAGCCGAAAGTAGACCGCGCCGCTGCAGCCGGCAAAAGCGGAACTAGCACCGCGAAACCGCCCAACCCGTCATCCTTGTAAGTCTCGAATCGCCGGATCGGATAGAGTGTCCGGTGCGGTAGCGGACGGGAGACCGCTTCATCCCAGGGCTTTGAAGCCCGATCCTCAGCGCGGCGCCCCGTCCGTTGTTCCATTGAACCCGAACAGTCGCGAGGGCCGCCTGGCGAGCCCGGTTGCGCAAGGAGGGGTGCAGATGGACGCGATCTACGTTGGCATTGATGTGTCGAAGGACCGGCTGGACGTGCATGTGCGTCCGAGCGGGGAAGCCTTTGCCGTGGCGCGTGACGGCAAAGGCTTGGAAGAGCTCGTTGCGCGCTTGCAGGTGATCTCGCCAGCGCTGATTGCGGTGGAGGCAACCGGCGGCTTCGAGACCATCGTCGCTGCTGCGCTGGCGGGCGCTCAGCTGCCGCTGGTGGTGGTCAATCCGGCCCAGATCCGGCACTTCGCGCAGGCGGTTGGTCAGCGTGCCAAGACGGACCCGATCGATGCGGCAGTCATCGCGCGGTTTGTCGAGGCCGTAAAGCCGGAGCCACGTGCCATGCCGGATCAGGAAGCCCGGCTGCTGGCTGAACTGGTCAGTCGCCGACGGCAGATCATCGAGATGATCGTTGCCGAGCGTCAGCGCGAGAAGCGGGCCGAGAATGTCCGCGTCCGCAAGAGCCTTGCCCGCCATATCAAGGTCCTCGAGAAGGAGCTGCCGGAGATCGACAACGACATCGACACGCTGGTGCGCGGCTCGCCAGTCTGGCGCGCCAAGGAGGAACTGCTGGTCAGCTTTCCTGGCGTGAGCAACACCCTCGCGCGGACCTTCCTTGCCGAGGTGCCGGAGCTCGGCGCACTCAATCGGCGCCAGATCGCGAGCCTCGCCGGTCTTGCCCCGTTCACCCGCCAGTCGGGCCGCTGGAAGGGCAAGAGCATGATCGGCGGCGGAAGAGCCAAGCTGCGCGCCGGGCTCTACATGGCCGCTCTGTCGGCCAGACGATACCATCCGCAGCTCAAGGTCTTCTATCGGCGCCTGGTGACCGCTGGTAAGCCCAAGATGGTCGCCCTCATCGCCGTTGCGCGCAAAGTTCTCACCACCCTCAACGCCATGCTCAGGGACCAAAAACCATGGCAACCCGCTTGACGAAGAACACAGTCGCTGAGGAGCGCGGAACGCGCGTCTCGAAGGATGCACGGCCCGGCCGGTGGCCGTTGACCCTTCGAGACGCGCGCAAGAGCGCGCTCCTCAGGGTGACGGGTCTTATCACGTCTATGCGCACTGTCGCTCTGGCATTAACCCCGTCGCAACACGCCTATTCTCCGAGTTGCCAGCCGATAGCCTTTGTGCTTTCCACTCTTTATATTGCGATGGGATCATCGAGATTGAAGCCCGGGAAACGTCCTTGATCGCCACTTTCTCCAAGCCAGCCCTTGTCCTGGCGCTGCTGGCAGGCACCGCCATGGCTGCGCCCGCGGAGGCCCAATCCGCCGCCGAGGGCCAAAAGCTCGCCTTCGACCGCGGCAAGGGCAATTGCCTGACCTGCCATGTCATCAAGGGCGGCGAGCTGCCCGGCACGATCGGCCCCGAATTGACCGGGCTCAAGGCGAAATACAGCCGCGACGAGCTGATTGCGATCGTCACCGATGAGACCAAGCGCAACCCGCAGACGGTGATGCCGCCGTTCGGCCGAAACCGGATTTTGAGCGAGAAGGAAATCAGCGCGGTGGTGGACTTCCTGCAGACGCTGTGACGCCGCAACCGTCGCTTGAGGAGATTATTCGATGAGCATCACGACCAGCGAATTTCTTGGGAGCCGCCGCCTGGTGCTGAAGGGTGCGGGCGTCGCCGCACTGATCGGCCTTGGCGTCATTCCGTTCGGCGTGCCGCAGGCGCTCGCCGCCGCCAACGACAAATATCCGGAAGAGGCGTTCAAGCAGAAGAACGAGGCCGACGCGATCAAGGCGCTCTACGGCAAGACCGCCGAGCCCTCCGACAAGGTCAAGATGGACGCACCGGAGATCGCCGAGAACGGCGCGGTCGTGCCGATCTCCGCCACCACGACGCTGGCCGATGTCACCTCGATCTCGTTTTTGGTCAGCGAGAACCCGATCTCGCTGATCGCGACGTACAGGATTCCGGCCGGCACGCTGCCGAGCGTCGCCAACCGCATCAAGATGGCCAAGACCAGCAACGTCACCGTGATCGTCGAGGCCGGCGGCAAGCTCTACAGCGCCCAGAAAGAAATCAAGGTTACCGTCGGCGGCTGCGGCGGCTGAGCCAAAAAAGGAAACAAAGCGATGGCATCGAGCATTCGCGTGCGCGCCACGTCAAACGGCGACACCACCGAGGTGCAGGCGCTGATCCAGCATCCGATGGATTCCGGCTTCGTCAAGGACGCCAAGGGCGAGATCATCCCGCCGCATTTCATCCAGGTGCTGACCTTCGAGTATGACGGCAAGCCGGTGTTCGTCGCCGACTGGGGCGGCGGCGTCTCCAAGGACCCCTACGTCAAGTTCGCCTTCAAGGGCGGCAAGAAGGGCGACGACCTGAAGGTCAGCTGGGTCGACAACAAGGGCGCGACCGACACCACCACGGCGAAGATTCAATGACGCGGCGCTTCGCAATCCGCGCAGCAATCGCGACGCTCGCATTTGGCATGCTGGCGCTGGCGCCGGCCGCGCACGCAGCCGACAGCGTCGATCCCGCCGCCGACAAGGCCGCGTTCCAGAAATTCTTCACCAGCAAATTCCCCAAGTTGAAGCCCGAGGATTTTGTCAACGGTCCCTATTCGATGAATGAGGACCTGCACAAGCAGTGGGAAGAGAAGGAGCAGTTTCCGCCCTACGAGTTCTCGCTCGAGGCCGGCAAGGAAATGTTCTCGACGCCGTTCAAGAACGGCAAGACCTACGCCGACTGCTTCCCGAACCAGGGCATCGGCATCCGCCAGAACTATCCCTATTTCGATGAGAAGGAAGGCAAGGTCGTCACGCTCGAGCTCGCGCTCAACCGCTGCCGCGAGGCCAATGGCGAGGCCCCGTTCTCCTATGTGAAGGACGACATGGCGGCGCTCACCGCCTACATGGCCTTCACCTCGCGCGGCAAGCCGATGGACATCAAGATCCCGAACGATCCGCGCGCGCTGGAGGCCTATCAGAAGGGCAAGGAGTATTTCTACACGCGGCGCGGCCAGCTCAATTTCTCCTGCGCCACCTGCCACATCCAGAGCCCGGGCGAGCGCATCCGCGCCGAGGTACTGGCGCCGGCGCTCGGCATCCTGAACGCGATGCCGATCTACCGCTCGGAATGGTCGGGCATGGGCACCACGAGCCGCCGCTTCACCACCTGCAACAGCCAGATCCGCGGCGTGCCGCTCAATCCGCAGGACGACGAGTACCGCAACCTCGAGTACTACCTGTCCTATGTCAGCAACGGCCTGCCGATTTCGGGGCCGGGAGCCAGGCCATGAGCGCGGTCATGCGAGCCATCTTCGCGGCATCGGCCCTGCTGATCGCGACCGCGACCACCGCCCTCGCCGCCTCCGAGGCCGACTACAAGGCGGCCTATGCCGCGGCTGAAGCCGCCAACAAGGAAGCAGGCCAGCTGCGCAACCAGTGGACCACGACAACCTCGACGCTATCCGCCGCAAAAAAGGCCGGTGAGGCTGGTGATTTCGACACCGCAGTCGCCCAGGCCAAGGAGGCCGAGGCGCTGGCAAAGGCATCGATCTTCCAGGCGACCAGCGAAAAGGAACGCTGGAAGGACATGGAAGTTCGCTAAAGGCGCGCAGGCCACGGGGGCCGCGCGGAGAGAGTGATGATCATCCGCCGCCGGGATTTCCTGAGAGCTTCCGCCGCCGCAACGCTCGTGGCCGGCGTGCCTCGCCTCGCGCGCAGCGCCGATACCGCCAGCGTCTACGACCTCGAACGCTTCGGCAACGCCCGCATCCTGCACATGACCGACACGCATGCGCAGCTGAAGCCGGTGTTGTTTCGCGAGCCCGGCGTCAATATCGGCGTCGGTGCGATGGCCGGCCAGCCGCCGCATCTGGTCGGCAAGGCGTTCCTCGACCGCTTCGGCATCCGGCCCGACAGCGCCGACGCCTATGCCTTTACCTGCGTCGAGTTCGAGAAGGCCGCCGTCCGCTTCGGCCGGCTCGGCGGCTTTGCCCATCTGAAGACGCTGGTCGACAAGCTGCGCGCCGATGTCGGCGAAAAGCGCTCGATCCTGCTCGACGGCGGCGACCTCTGGCAGGGCACCGGGCTCGCCAACGCCATGAACGGCGCCGACATGGTGGAGGTTGCCAATCTGCTCGGCATCGAGGCGATGACCGGGCACTGGGAATTCACCTATGGCGAGCAGGTGCTGCGCGACAATCTCTCCCGCTTCAAGGGCGAGTTCCTGGCGCAGAACGTGTTCCTGACCGAGGAGGCCGCGTTCAACGACGCCAAGGCGTTCGATCCGGCCTCGGGGCGGGTGTTCAAGCCGTCTGCCATCAAGGAAATCGGCGGCCATCGCGTCGCGATCATCGGCCAGGCCTTTCCTTATGTGCCGATCGCGCACCCCAAGCGCTTCACGCCAGACTGGAAGTTCGGCATCCGCGACGAGGAGCTGCAAAAGCTGGTCGACGGCCATCGCAACAACGACAAGGTCGAGGCGGTGATCCTGCTGTCGCATAACGGCATGGACGTCGACCTCAAGCTCGCCAGCCGCGTCACCGGCATCGACGTCATCCTCGGCGGCCACACCCATGATGCGATCCCGATCCCGATCACGGTGACCAATGCCGGCGGCGTCACGCTGGTGACCAATGCCGGCTCCAACGGCAAGTTCATCGGCGTGCTCGATCTCGACCTCACCAAGGGCAAGGTCGCCAATGTCCGCTACCGCCTGCTGCCGGTGTTCGCCGAACTGCTGAAGCCCGATCCCGCGATGCAGGCGTTGATCGACAAGATGCGCGATCCCCATGCCGACGAGTGGAGCGACAAGCTCGGCACGGCCGATCGCCTGCTTTACCGCCGCGGTAATTTTTCCGGCACCGTCGACCAGCTGATCTGCGATGCGCTGGTGAACGAGCTCAACGCCGAGATCGCGCTGTCGCCCGGCTTCCGCTGGGGCCTCACCACGCTGGCCGGCCAGCCGCTGACCATGGAAGACGTGCTGTCGGAAACCGCGATCACCTATCCCGAGACCTACGTCGCCAGCATGACCGGCAGCCAGATCAAGGATGTGCTGGAAGACGTCTGCGACAATTTGTTCAACGTCGATCCCTACTACCAGCAGGGCGGCGACATGGTCCGCGTCGGTGGCCTCGCCTACACCTGTACGCCGGGCGAATCCGTCGGCAAGCGCATTTCCGAGCTGAAGCTCGGCAACGGCAAACACCTCGAAGCCGGCAAGCACTACAAGGTCGCAGGTTGGGCCTCGGTCAACCAGCAGAACGGCGCGCCGATCTGGGATGTCGTGGCCAAGCATTTGCGCTCCGGCCGGCCGCCGAACCGCGACGAACCCGCCGTGACGCTGAAAGGCGTCGAGGACAATCCCGGCATCGCGAGGCACGGATGAGGCGGCGCGCGCTCATCGCGGCGCTCGGCCTTGCGGCGGTCGCGCTGGCGACGCCGCCGGCCCGCGCCCAGCTCGCGCCGTTGCAGGACAAGCCGTTCGCCGAGCACAAGGTCGTGCTGCAGCTCTCCGACAACGATCCGAAGAAGCAGGGCCTCGTCCTCAGCGTCGCCAGCAATCTGATGAAGCACTACGACCCCGACAAGGTCGCGGTCGAGATCGTCGCCTTCGGCCCGGGCATCGACCTGTTCAGACCCGATAATGCCAACCGCAAGCTGGTCGAGAGCCTGGTCGCGCAGGGCGCGCGGGTCGACATCTGCCTCAACACCGTCGACACCATCGAGCGCGACACCGGTAAACGGCCCGATTACATCGCAGCCGCCACCCCCGTGCAGGTCGGCGTCGCACAGATTTTGCTTCTCACCGAGAACGGATACACGCTGGTCCGTCCTTAACCCCCGCCGTCATTGCGAGCGAAGCGAAGCAATCCATGCTTTGTCGCAGGGACCGAATGGATTGCTTCGTCGCTTCGCTCCTCGCAATGACGGAGAGAGCGGCAGTCACATGAAATATCCTGCCATGCTTCGCCGTCTCGCCGCCGCCGTCGTGCTTTCGATTGCCTTCACGGCGAGCGCACTCGCCGCCGACAAGCCGCACCATATCGCGATCCAGGTCGACCAGAACGACCCGCAGATCATGAATCTCGCGCTCAACAACGCGACCAACGTGATCGAATATTACCGCGCCAGGAACGAGGACGTGGAGATCGACATCGTCACCTACGGTCCCGGCCTTAACATGCTGCGCAGCGATACCTCGCCGGTGCAGGACCGCATCAGGCGGCTCAAGGATCTCGTATTCCCGGGCAAGATCCAGTTCTCCGCCTGCAACAACACCAGGCAGGGCATGGAGAAGGCCGAAGGCCACGCGATCGCCGTCGTCCCTGACGCCACCATCGTACCGTCGGGCGTGGTCCATCTGATGGAGCTGCAGGAGCAGGGCTGGAGTTACGTGAGGCCGTAGGCGTCCGCGCCCATCCAGAACCGTCATCCTGAGGAGCCGCGAAGCGGCGTCTCGAAGGATGCACGGCCCCATTGCCTCCGCGCGCCAACACTCCTCTCGGAAAGAGCCGGGCCGCCGACCCTTCGAGACGCCGCTTCGCGGCTCCTCAGTGTGACGGTGATGGATTGGGGGTGATGGGACCGGATTACTCCGGGGGATGGATTTGCTTTGAATCCACCCCATCTATGGAATAATATCCTCCTCACGACTCGACCCGGAGAACAGGTAAGCCGTCATGATCTTTCGCCAGCTGTTCGACAGCGTGTCCGGCACCTACAGCTATCTGCTCGCCAGCCGCGCCGGCGGTGAGGCGCTGATCCTCGATCCGGTGCTGGAGAAGGCCGACCGCTACTGCAAGCTGCTGCAGGAACTCGACCTCCGGCTGGTCAAGGCCGTCGACACTCATCTCCACGCCGATCACGTCACCGGTCTCGGCGAGCTGCGCGACCGCACCCAGTGCATCACCATCATGGGCGAGCAGAGCAAGGCCGACGTGGTCTCGATGCGCGTCTCCGACGGCGACAGGGTGACGATCGAAGGCCTCTGCCTCGAAGCGCTGTACACGCCCGGCCACACCGACGATTCCTACAGCTATCTGATGGGCGACCGCGTCTTCACCGGCGACACGCTGTTGATCCGCGGCACCGGCCGCACCGATTTCCAGAACGGCAGCGCGCGGGCACAGTATGATTCGATCTTCAACCGCCTGCTCAAGCTGCCCGAGGAAACCATGGTGTTCCCCGCGCACGACTACAAAGGTGACACCGTCTCCACCATCGGCGAGGAGAAGCGCTACAATCCGCGGCTGCAGGTGAAATCGATCGACGACTATGTCGAGCTGATGAACAACCTCAATTTGCCGAACCCGAAGCTGATGGACGTCGTGCTGCCAGCCAACATGCATGTCGGCCTGCACCAGGACGAGCTCGCCAAGGAAGGCCTCTCGCTTAGCGCGCGCGACGCCATCGCGAGCCTCGGCCGGCCCGATATCCTGCTGGTGGATCTGCGCGAGAGCGGCGAGCGAGCCAAGCACGGCACGCTCGAAGGCGCGCTGCACGCGCCCTATCCCGGGATTTGCGCCACCTTGCAGCCCGGCGGCATGCTGCGCGAAGTCGCGGCCGCGACCGGCCGCCGCGTCGTGTTCTTCTGCGCCTTCGGCGAACGCTCGGCGATGGCGGTGGCCGCTGCGAAGAAGGCCGGACTGGCGAACACCGCGCATATCGAAGGCGGCATGGATGCCTGGAAGAAGGTCGGCGGGCCGGTGGTGATGGGGTAGGTTTCTCCCCGTCATTGCGAGCGAAGCGAAGCAATCCATCTCTCCGCTTGCTGCGGCATGGATTGCTTCGTCGCTGTCGCTCCTCGCAATGACGGTGTACCTACCGCGTCACCCGCTGTAACTCCGCCGTCAACCGATCCAGCGCATCGGCCAGCATCACGCCGCCGCACACGGTGAGCCGCTCCGGCAGCACGATCCGCTTGCTCTCCGGATAGAAGCGCTCCAGCGCCGGATGCAGCAGGAAGGCGCGGCCCTCATCCTCGGCGCGATCGCCGGCCTCCGACACCAGGATGAAATCCGGCCGCAGTTTTACGATGGCCTCCAGCGAAGCAAATCCGCCCGCGCCGAGCCCGAGCTCGCCGGCCGCGTTGATCAGGCCGGTTGCCGCCAGCAGCGAGCTGATCAGGCTGCTGTCGCCCGACACAAAGCCGCGGCGCTCCAGCGGCAGCACGCGATAGTGATGAACACTCGCCACCGCCCGCGCTCGCGCGACGGCCGCATCGAGCCGTGCGATCTCGGCCTGCGCACGATCGGGATGCTGCACCACGTCACCCATCGCGCGGATCTGGTCCCTCACCTCGCCCAGCGTGCGCGGCACTGTGAACTCGACGAGGTGCAGCCCATTGGCCTTCAAGAGATCGCGCGTCGCGCGCTTGTCGAACAGGCTGACCACGACAAGGTCGGGCTTGAGCAACAACACGTCCTCAGCCCCGCCCGACAGGCGCGGATAGTTTCGCGCTTTCTCGGCGGCCCAGGATTGCCAGGCATCGCGCGAAAAGCGGCTCAGCCCGAGGATCTGGTCCGGATCGGCCAGCGACAGCACGAGCTGGTCGCTGCACACATTCATCGAGATGATGCTCGGTCCGGCCGCCAAGGCGGCGGCACACGACATCATCCATGCCGCCGCGGCCAAAACTGCGAGACGCCGCCCACCCATCACACATCCGCCCACGGCACGATGACGGCCTCGCGCTGAAATTCGGCGCGATAGGCGCGGACCCGGAACACGCTAGCCAGAACGCTCTCCGACAACGCGTCGCCCGACGTGCCCTGTGCCGCCAGCCGTCCCTCGGACAGCACTAGCACATGATCGGCAAAGCGCGCGGCGAGCCCGAGATCGTGCGTCACCACGATCACCAGCACGCCGGCGTCTGCGACGTTGCGCAGCTTCTGCATCACGTCGATCTGGTGGCGCGGATCGAGCGAAGCGGTCGGCTCGTCGGCGAGAATCACCGGCGCTTCGACCGCCAGCACCCGGGCCAGCGCGACGCGGCTGCGCTCGCCCCCGGACAGCTCGGTGACGCGGCGGTCGCCGAATTCGGTGACGTCGACCGCCTGCATCGCCCGCAGCACCGCCTCGATATCCTTTTGCGACAGCCGCGCCGGATCGGTCGCGCCATGCGGATAACGGCCGAGCGCGACGATATCGCGCGCCGGCAGCGGCCAATGCACCATGTGCCCCTGCGGCAAATAGGCGAAACGTTTCGCCCGTTCGCGGAGCGGCAGCGACGCCAGCGCGTCGCCGCCGATCCTGATGTCGCCATCGGATGGAATTAGTCCAGCGAGCGCGCGCAGCAGCGTGGTCTTGCCGGCGCCGTTGGGGCCAACCAGCGCGACCAGATGGCCGGCCTCCAGCGACAGCGAAACATCGTGCAGCACCTTGCGGCTGCCGAGCGAGGTATTGAGCGCAGTGGCGGCGAGCAGCGTCATGCCACGCCTCCGCCGAGCGCGCGGCGTTCGCGCATGATCAGATACAGGAAGAACGGCACGCCGATGATTGAGGTCAGCACGCCGACCTTGATGTCCGAGCTCGAGGGGATGATGCGCACCGCGATATCGGCGGCGAGCAGCAGCGCCGAACCGGTGAGCGCGCTCGGCACCAGCAGCCGTGCCGGATCGTGACCGATCAGGGGGCGCATCAGGTGCGGTGCGACGAGACCGATGAAGCCGATCGTGCCCGTGACGGCGACCGCACCGCCGACGCCGAGCGCAACGCCCGTGATCACGAGCAACCTTAGCCGCCCGACATCGACGCCGAGGCTCTGCGCCGCCTCCTCGCCGAGCGTCAGCGCGCGGAACACGTTCGCCTGGCTGAGCAGGATGACCGCACCCACGACGATGAAGGGCAGCGCCAGCGCCACGTGCTGGAAGCTGCGGTCCTCCAGCGAGCCGAGCAGCCAGAATGCGATCTCCAGCACCACGAACGGATTGCTGGAGAGGTTCATCACCAGCGCGGTTGCAGCTCCCGCAAAGCTCGAGATCGCAAGCCCGGCGAGGATCAGGATCAGCAGCCCGGCATTGCGGCCGGCGATTGCGAGCAGCGCGAACACCGAGCCAAACGCGGCGATGATCGCCACCACCGGCAGCGCGTAGGACCGCACATCGGCGAGGCCGAGCGCGATCACCAGCACCGCGCCGAATGCCGCCGATTGCGGCGCGCCGAACAGCGACGGCGAGGCCAGCGGATTGCGCAGCAGGCCCTGCAGCGCCGCGCCTGATAGCCCGAGAATACCGCCGATCGCGAACGCCAGAATGGTGCGCGGCAACCGGATCTCGCGCACGATCACCTGCGCCACGTCGCTGCCGCCGCCGAACAGCGCCTCGATCACCGCAAGCGGCGACAGCCGCACCGGCCCGATGCCGAGCGAGAGCACCAGCAGCAGGACCACGAGCGCGAGCAGCGCCGCGATGGCGCCCCACCGGCGCCGCGCCGCGACCTCGGCCGCCAAGGTAAAATCCTGCACGCTCATTGGATCCATGCTCTTACAGCGATCGCCGTGGCAGGCAAGCGACACCCGCCAAAAACCGTAGCCGTGCGACCGCTGCCCGACGTCCGCCGGGTTGACATTGCTGCCGGGCCGAACCCTAGATGAACATGACGGTTCTTTCATGAGATGAAAAGGGAATGCGGTGCGGGGAAACTTCCCCAATGCCGCGGCTGCCCCCGCAACTGTATGCGGTGAATCCTTCGTCACAGGCCACTGGGAATCTCGGTCCTGGGAAGGCGACGAAGGGTAACGACCCGCGAGCCAGGAGACCTGCCGTCAGCCGTGGTCACACGCGAAGATGCCGGTCGGGGAGTACAGGCATGAGCTTCACCTGATGCGAGAGCGCATGGTGAGACTGGTTTCGCGGTGACGTGCCACTGACGTTACCGAGGTCTCACCTAGATGTTCTCCAACTCGTCCTTCCGGCGCCGCGCGCTTCTGCTCGCGTCGACGATGATCGCGCCGGCAATCGTTCTCTCGACCGCACGGGCACAGCAGGCACCCTCGCCCGATCAGCTACCGGCCGTCGAAATCACCAAGCCAAGCGACCAGAATTTCACGCGCGCCAAGCCGGCCGCCGACGAAGCGCCGGCGCCGCGTCGCCTGGCGCCGGGCACCGCCCAAGGCAACAATGTGGGCAGCGGAGCAGGATCGAACACGACGGGGACCGGCACCGCCAACGGAACGGGCGGCACCGGCGGCGGCCGGCAGTTCGCGGGCATTGTCGGCTCCTCCTCGACCGTGATCACGGCCGACGACATCGCGCATTCGCCGGTGCAGTCGCTGCCCGAGATTCTCGCGCAGGTGCCGGGCGTCCAGCTGCAAACGCTTTACGGCGGGCCGAACGGCGCCAAGACCTCGGTCGACCTGCGCGGCTTCGGCGCATTCGCCTCCGACAACACCTTGTTCCTGCTCAACGGCCGACGCCTCAACGACGTCGACAAGGCCGGCTTCGATCTCACGACGATTCCGCTCGATTCGATCGCGCGCATCGAGATCACGCGCGGCAACAGCGGTGCGGTGCTCTATGGCGACAACGCGGTGGGTGGCGTGGTCAACATCATTACCAAGACCGGCGCCGGCGGTCCGCCGGCGACGATACGCGCCGAAGGCGGCTTCGGCTCGTTCAGCACCCGCATGGCCGCGGTGTCCGCGGCGCTCAATTCCGGCCCATGGTCGACCTCGTTCTACGGCAACGGCATCAAGTCCGACGGCTACCGTGTCAATAACGCGCTCGACCAGCGCAACGCCGTCGGCAACGTCAATTATACCACGTCCGATCTCACCGCCTTCCTCACCGTCACCGGCAGCGACCAGAAGCTCGGCCTGCCCGGCGGACGGCTGGTCGATCCGTCGATCGGCGTCAACGAACTGCTCACCGATCGCCGCGGCGCGGCGACGCCCTTCGACTATGCCAACCAGCAGACCGCCAGCGTCACCACCGGCTTTACCAAGACGCTGATGAATGGCGTCGACCTCATCGTCGACGGCGGCTGGCGGCAGCGCGAGACGCAAAGCGGCTTCTTCGGCACCGTGCCGACCATCAGCTTCGCCTCGACCTACAATGACGCCGCGCTACAGACCTGGTCGATCACGCCGCGGCTCAGCGTCAAGAACGTGATGCTGGGCATGCCGTCGACGATCCTGACCGGTATCGACTACTACGATTCGACGTTCCGCGAAGCACGCGGCGCCTATCAGGGCGTCGATCCCACCCACATCTACAATATCGAGCAGCAGACCGTAGCCGGCTACTGGCAGCACACGCTGGGCCTATTGCCGACGACCGACTTCTCCTACGGGGCGCGCGTCCAGAATACCAGCGTCTCGGCACGCGATCGCTACGATCCGAACGCACCGTTTGCGTTCGACACGCAGGCGGCGCCGCTCGACAGCAACGAGACCCAATACGCGCTGCATGTCGGCGCCGAGCATCGCTTCACCGACACCTTCTCGGTGTTCGGCCGCGCCGCGCGCGCATTCCGCACACCCGATGTCGACGAGCGCGTCGCATCGGGTCCGTCATTCGACCCGCTGACCTTCGCCCCGATCCCGCAGAACTTCCAGCTCAAGACCCAGACGTCGCAGGACGTCGAGGGCGGCTTCCGGGTCAAGACCAACTTGTTTCAGGTCCAGACCAGCATCTATCTGATGGATCTCGAGAACGAGATCCATTTCAACCCGGTGCTGTTCTACAACACCAACCTCGACCCCACCCGCCGCTACGGCTCGGAGACCAGCGCCTCGCTCAAGGTCAGCGACAGCGTCACCCTGCGCGGCGGCATGGCGATCACCCGTGCGGTGTTCCGCGAAGGCATCTGGGCCGGCAACGACGTGCCGCTGGTGTCGCGCTACACCGGCAATCTCGGCGTGACCTGGAATATCTGGCAGAACTATCTGGTGTTCGACGCCACGGTGCGGGCCTGGAGCTCGCGAATCATGGACAACGACCAGGCCAACACCCAGAGCCGGATTCCCGGCAACGCCACTGCCGATCTCAAGCTCAGCGGGCAATACGACCGCTTCTTCTGGTCGCTCAGCGTGAACAATCTGTTCAATGCGCTCTACTACGACTACGCCATCGCGAGCTCGTTCACGGCCGGCCGCTTCTCGGCCTATCCGCTGCCCGGCCGCACCTACATGGTCAAGGCCGGCGCGACGTTCTAGAGCATGATCGGCGCGGCGGGTGTGACCCCGCCGTGCCGCCTCCTCACGTTACAAGCGGCCGCAAACTGGAGTAGAATTCCGGCAGATGATTTGACCCGCGCAGGGGAAACGCATGGCCAAGGCCGGAAAGAAGAGCAAGGGCAGCGGCAAGATCGACGACAAGTCCGACGACAAGTCGAAAAAGCCTCCGCCGCCCGCAGCGCCGCAGGACGACGATTATGAGGATGGCGACATCGCCACGCCGAAGGTCGATCGCTACGGCAATGACGATGAGCCGTTGTGAGGGATGAGCGATGCCCATCCCCCCGTCGTCCCGGGCAAGCGAAGCGCGACCCGGGACCCATAACCACGAATGCCAATTGTCTCACAATGCTGGGGCCACAGCCGTCTTCGACAATCCAATCCTGTGGTTATGGGTCCCGGCTTTCGCCGGGACGACGCGTTGAGAGATCGCGCAGGAAATCCTCCCCCTCGATCGTCTTGATACTCGCGCGATCGAGCAGATGCGCGCCGAAGCCGCCGCGCGCCAACGATGAGGCGATCGGCGGTGATGCCAGCAGCAGCGCTGTCGTCATCGCGAGCGGCACGGCGCTGAGCCAATCGAGCCGCACCGGCGTCAATTCCTCGCTGCTTCCCCGATAACGACCTTCGCCCGCGGCGATGCGGCCGCATTCCCTGATCAGATCACGGCGCGTGCCGTCGCGCGATGCGCTGCCGAGCAGCGCCTGCATCGCGAGGTGCGTCCGCACCCCGGCGCGGCTCTCGGCCAGCGGCGGCGGCGTCTCTCCAAGCGAGACGCGCAGCAGCAGATCGACCAGATCGGTGCCGGACCGGTACGCGTTCATCGGCTCGACCAGCCGCGGGTTGCAGTCGATCAACAGCGGCGTTGCGCTGTCGAGCGGCATGATGACATCGACCGAGAGCGCGCCGTGCCAGCCGAGATGCGCGCCGATGGTCTCGAGCGCGGCGCGGACCGCCGGCCGGCTCACGCTCTCCTTGATCGCCTCGCCGCCGCCGACGCCGGCCGCGATCTGCCGGTAGGCATGGAAACCAGTCAGCGTGCCGCGGCAGAACACCGACTGCGCCTTCTCGACCGTGCCGGTGACGAGATCCTGCGCCAGCACCTCGCCGGCAAAATCGCCGGCGGATTCGAGATCATAGAGCGCGCGGTTGAGATCGCCCGCGTCGCGCACGAACCAGACGCCGCGGCTCGCGGTGCCGACCGACGTCTTGACCACGGATGGAAACCGCAGGCCGTCGCGCAGTCCGTCGGCCGAGGTCACGATCCGGGTCGGCGGCTGCGGCAGGCCGAGCCGGTCGAGCAGCCGGCTGAAGCCGGCCTTGCTGTGCACGGCGCGATAGCTGTCGAAATCCGGCAGCGCCAGGCCCGTCCGTGATATCAATCGCGCCGCGGCGCGGGCGAACAGAAACCCCTGCTCATGGGTCGGCAGCAGCACATCGTATTGCCGCGATGCCAGCAGCCGCTCGACGAAGCGCAGGAAGCCGGCCGGATCTGACCGCAGCGGCGGGCAATGGTGGTACTTGCGGACAAAGCGGGAGTAGCGCGCCAGGCACCAGCGCGAGGGGTCGCAGACCTCGACGTGATGGCCGGCCAGCCCCAGGATCGTGATCGCCTCGCGGCCGGAGGTGCTGGAGCCCTCTGACACAAGCACCCGGAGCGGCTTTTTGGGGTCGATCATGACCGATCATCACCGCAGGACCGCACTTTGTCGCCGCCTTTAATGCCGCATGTGTCGATCCGGCACGCCCGCGCCGGGGGCAGCCATGCAGGCGCGTTCATGGACAATTAGCGGCCAGCCTTTATTTTCTGCCCGCCCTGCCGGGCATATTTTTTGACGCGTTTTCTGCACGCGAACCGATACCCTCTTCGCTCAAAAACGCTTTGGAATTGGGGTTTCACTGACATGGTCGACATTCTGGCCGCACCGCAGCAAGCGAAAGCCGACAGCGCGCTGCGCACGCTGACGGGGATTTCGGTTGCCCATTGGGTCAGCCATTTCCATATCTTCGTGCTGCCGATGCTGTTCCCGTTCCTGAAGCAGCAGCTCGGCGTCGGCTATGTCGAACTCGGTTTCGCGCTGACGGTGTTTGCGGTGGTCTCCGGCCTGACCCAGGCGCCGATCGGCTACCTCGCCGACCATATCGGCGCGCGCAAGATCCTGTTGATCGGGCTGACCATCGGCGGCTGCGCGTTGATCGGGCTCGGCCTGCATCTGAGCTATACCTCGCTGATCGTCTGTGCCATCGCGCTCGGCCTGGCCAACAGCGTCTATCATCCGGCTGACTACGCCATCCTCTCGGCCCATATGGACGAGGCGCGGATGGGCCGCGCCTTCTCGATCCACACCTTTGCCGGATTCCTCGGCGGCGCGGTGGCGCCTGCGATCATGGCAGCGCTCGTCGCCTCGATCGGCGGCCTCGGCGCGCTGGTCGTGGCCGGCGCCGTCGGACCGCTGGTGGCGCTGTTCCTGATCGTGCTCGGCATTCCCGATGCCGGCGCCAACAAGAACAAGCCGAAGGACGACTCAGCACCGAAGGCCAGCGTGATCACGCCGGCGCTGATGGTGCTGACGGCGTTCTTCACGCTGCTCAGCCTGTCGACCTCGGGCATCAACAATTTCGGCGTGGTCGCGCTGATGGGCGGTTACGGCGCGTCGTTCTCGACCGCCAACATCGCGCTCACCGCGTTCCTCGGCGCCAGCGCGGCGGGCGTGCTCGCCGGCGGCTATCTTGCCGACTGGACCCATCGCCACAGCCAGCTCGCCGCGGCCTGCTTCGCGGTCAATGCCGTGCTGGTGCTACTGATTGCGCTGATGAACCTGCCGCCGGTGGCGCTCACGCTCGCGATGGGGCTCGCCGGATTCCTCGGCGGCGTGATCGCGCCGTCCCGCGACATGATGGTGCGCAACGCCGCGCCTCCCGGTGCGGCCGGCCGCGCCTTCGGCATCGTCTCCACCGGCTTCAATTTCGGCGGCATCGTCAGCCCGTTGCTGTTCGGCTGGATCATGGACCAGCACATGCCGCATTGGGTGTTCGGTGCGTCGGTGGGCTTCATGGTGCTGACTGTGCTGCTTGCGCTGGTCACCGAACGCAAGCCGCAGGCCTCCGGGCTTGCGATCCAGGCGCAGCCACGTTAGGGCGCCCTTGCTCTAAGCCGCATGGAGCTTCCGTCCACGCAAGACGCGACGATCCACGCCGCCGCCGAACTCACCGGCCCCAGAATGCGGGCGTCGTCTTGAAGCGGCGCCAGCTCTTGCGCAGCGCTTTCGCGACCGCGATCTGATCGCGGGCGAGCCAGCCGGCCATCGCGCCGACGCCGAGATGAAGCGCAGGCTGGTCGTCCTGCGCGATGGTGTGGAGCAGCACGCGCGTACTGCCGATGTCGCAGACCCGCCCGAGGCTGTTCTGCAGCCCGGCGAGCCGTTTCACATAGCGCTTCGCCGGCGCGTGGGACGCATAGAGCGGCAGAAAGAACTCCGCCGCATAGCGCAACTTCTTGAGATTGATCCTGAGATTGTGCTGCGCGTTGATATCGAGCCGCCGGAATCGCGCACCCCGCTTCAATGTCTTGCGATGCAATCGTTCCAGAATCTGATCGGCGAGCACCGGCATCGGCTGTGACAGGACAGCCAGCGCTTCGCTGTCGATCTCGTTGCGCCAGCTGCGGCGTTCCACCAGATGCCCCAGCGAGAGCAGGAAGCGGCTGCATCGGGGGTCAGCCAGAACGCTTTGCAAGGTCCCGTAGCTCGACTTCTGCCGCTGCTCGACCGCCTTGCGAAGGCCGTCCAGGTCGATATCCGGAACCGCGCTGACGAGGCGGGTGATGGTCGTTCCGGCGAACACGTCCCAATCCCGGGCCTTGCCGAGTTGCCGCATCAGCCATTTTGCTTCGCTGTTGATCGCCAGAAATGCCGGCGCAGGAATGTCGCGCCGGAACAGCGCACAGATCGTCCGCAAGCGCCGGAGGGCAACCCGCATCTGGTGCACGCCTTCGGGGTCCGATCCCTGCTCGGCCACCGCGTGATTTTTCAAAAGATGATGCCAGCAGGAACCCACCAGCAGTGCGATGACGTCGTCGACCACGAGGTCCGCCGTGATGCCTGACAAGTCGGCCTTCGTTGCCGACGGCGCGACATCGAACGCCAGCGCATAGCCGCGTTCCGCCTTGCTTCGCGTGCCGATCTGCAGCGGCGCGGCGTCGAGCAGCTGGGTTCCGAGATCGAACAGGACGCCGGCATTGCCGCTCTTCAGTTCAAGCTCGATTTCCGACAGCACCTCCTGGCGCGCATCGGCCTCGATCGTCCCCTCGTCGAATGCGATCTCAACCGACGCATCGGGCAGATCGAGCTGCCGCGCGTGCCGGCGCACTTTTGTCGCGAACACCGGCACCAGTCCATCGTTGCTCAGCCCCGCCACGGGATCGCCGACCTCGTCGGCGGGGAACCGCGCCAGATCGGGGGTGATGCCTTCAATCGGCATCTCCCATTGACGCCGCCTCAGAGGCTGCGCGCCATTGGACGAAAGCTTCAGCGTCTGGATGAAGCTTTTGCCGCTGCGTCGCACACGCAACGACATGCCATGCTGAAACAGCAGCCGCTCCGGCGTGTCATAATAGACCGTTTCCAGCCGGTGAAATGCGCCGCGATTGCGCGCATGCTGCACGATGCAGGCTGCCTCGCGCAGTTTTTCGAGGCTTCCTTGCGGCGCAAGCAGCTTGAGTTCGATTTCCGCCTGATCGCCATGCCTGACGGCAATGGCAGTCCCCGCATCGGTCACGACCGGCCGCCGTCCATCGAATGAAATCGCCCCCGGCATGGTGTATGAAGGTTTCATGACAATGACAAGGCATATCGCGCCATTGCAGCCCGCATTGGCCGCAAATTGTATCTAGACTCACGCTTTTAAGTTGGATTTGGCCGCATCGCCATCCAAGCGCGCCGAAGCGTGATGCGCAGCAGGAATTCATTCCGATCGCCGCGACAACATTTGCTTCAAGAGCGGCTCGATCCGCGACAGCGCATCGAGATCAACCGCAGACAGTTCGGCGAGACGATCGGCCTGGCCCGGAACCCGTTTCAGGGCCTTGCCTTGCGATCTCGGGGGTCCTTTCAACGCTGCCATTCGATGGCGACCGCTTGTAATTATATCGCAATACGATATGACGCGCGCGTCCACTCTACCCCGAGCCCTACGCCACCCATGAGCGTCATTTCCACCAAATCGAACACCTCCGCCAAAGCCACCGCCAAGACCAGCAATACGATCGGCGACAAGGCCAGCCACCTGCTGAGCGACTTCACCACCGATCCGCGCGTCGTGGTGATCTCGGCGATCGCCGTGTTCGTCTCCGCCGCCGGCGTGCTGGCCGGTGCGGGACTGCTGCAGCTGATCAAGCTTGCCACCAACATCGCCTATTTCGGCCAGTTCAGCTTCGCCGACCTGAAATTGCAGGATTCGCCGCTCGGCCTCTGGACCGTGCTGGTGCCGGTCGCGGGCTCGCTGATCATCGGACTGATGGCGCGCTTCGGCAGCGAGAAGATCCGCGGGCACGGCATTCCGGAGGCCATCGAGGCCATCTTGCTGGGCCGCTCGCGGCTCGATCCCAAGGTCGCGATCCTGAAGCCCTTGTCGTCGGCGATCTCGATCGGCACCGGCGGCCCGTTCGGCGCCGAGGGCCCGATCATCATGACGGGCGGCGCGATCGGCTCTCTGATCGCACAGATGCTCCCCGTCACGGACAACGAGCGCAAGACCCTGCTGGTGGCCGGCGCCGCCGCCGGCATGACCACAGTGTTCGGAACGCCGATCGCCGCGATCATGCTCGCGGTCGAACTGCTGCTGTTCGAATGGACGCCGCGCAGCTTCATTCCGGTCACCGTCGCCGCCGTGGTGGCAGCGGTCGGGCGCACCTTCCTGCACATGCCCGCGCCGCTGTTTCCGTTCACCGGCAGCGTCGACATCTCCGTGCTGCAGCTCGGCGCCTGGATGCTGATCGGCATCCTGTCCGGGCTGCTGTCGGGCGTGCTCACCCAACTGGTCTATGGCTGCGAGGACATCTTCCTGAAGCTGCCGATCCACTGGATGTGGTGGCCGCTGATCGGCGGCTTCGTCGTTGGCCTCGGCGGCTTGATCGAACCTCAGGCGCTGGGCGTCGGCTATGACAACCTCGCTTCGATGCTGCAAGGCGACGTGGTGCTGAAAGCGGCGCTGTTGCTGCTGGTGGTGAAGGCCGTGATCTGGTCGGTCGCGCTCGGCTCGGGCACGTCGGGCGGCGTGCTGGCGCCGCTGCTGATCATGGGCGGAGCGATGGGAACGGCGCTGAGCGGCTACCTTCCGGCGGCGAGCCCCGGCTTCTGGGCACTGCTGGCGATGGCGGCGACGATGGGCGGCACGATGCGCTCGCCTTTGACCGCGACCTTCTTCGCGGTCGAGCTCACCGGCAACACCCATGTGCTGCTGCCGCTGATCGCGGCCTGCTGCAGCGCGCATGGCGTCACGGTGCTGCTGATGCGGCGCTCGATCCTGACCGAGAAGGTCGCGCGGCGCGGTCACCATCTGGTGCGCGAGTACAGGGTCGACCCCTTTGCGCTGACGCGGGTGCGCGACGTGATGACCAAGGCGGTCGAGACGGTCGCCGACACCATGACGCTGCACGGCGCGGCAGCCTTCCTGACCAACCCGAAGACCGGTCACCCGAGCTTCCCGGTCGTCGACGCCAACCATCACGTGCTCGGGGTGATCGACCCGCCGTCCGTGCTGCGCTGGCGCCGCGCCGGCAAGCATCGCACCGCAACGCTCAACCAGCTGCTGGCGGGCAGCAAGATCACCGTCGCCTATCCCGACGAGTATCTGGACCGGCTCGCCGACCGCCTGATGCAGGTCAACGTCTCGCATCTGCCTGTCATCTCGCGCGAGGATCAGCGCCTCGTCGGCTACATCGGCTGGAAGGACCTGATGCGGGTACGCGCCAGGCTGCAGGCCGAGGAAACCCAGAAGACATCCTTCTTCGGCGCGCGATAGGTTCGAAGCGGCTTCCCCGGCGGAACAAATTTCCGCCGGGCGCAACGCATGTTCTCGCTGGCAAAATCGCTGCCAGCGCATCCCAGAGCTTCACCGGCGATGGTTGACAGCATCAAGGGCTCACCCATGATGCCGGCAACCAAGAACAGCTCCGGGATGAAACGCCATGACCTCGACCCCAGACCTCGTGATCCGCGGCGGCAACATCGCCGACGGCAAGGGCGGCGACCTCTATGAAGCCGATGTCGCGATCTCGGGCGGCAAGATCACCGAAGTCGGCAAGGTCGCAGCAAAGGGCAAGGAAGAGATCGACGCGCGCGGCAAACTCGTCGCGCCGGGCTTCGTCGACGTGCACACCCATTACGACGGCCAGGTCACCTGGAGCCAGGCCATCACCCCGTCGTCGCAGAACGGCGTCACGACAGCGATCATGGGCAATTGCGGCGTCGGCTTCGCGCCGTGCCGGCCGAGCGACCACGGCAGGCTGATCCAGTTGATGGAAGGCGTCGAGGACATTCCGGAGCCGGTGCTGAGCGCCGGCATTCCCTGGGCATGGGAGAGCTTCCCCGACTACATGGAGTGGCTCTCGAAGCGCAGTTTCGACATGGACATCGGCGCGCAACTGCCGCACGCCGCGCTGCGGGTCTATGTGATGGGCGAGCGCGGCGCGCGCCGCGATCCCGCGACGCCCGAGGACAACCAGGCGATGGCCGCACTCGCGGGCGATGCGGTGCGATCCGGCGCGCTGGGCTTCTCAACCTCGCGCACGCTCAACCACCGCACCTCGACCGGCGATTACACGCCGACCTTGAAGGCAGGCGAAGATGAATTGACCGCGATCGCCGGCGCGATGCACGGCGTCGGCCGCAGCGTGCTGCAATTCGTGCTCGACCAGAGCACCGTCCACGAAGACCTGCCGATGATGCTGCGGGTCGCTGAGAACACAAAGTGCCCGATCTCGTTCTCGGTCGCCCAGGCCGACAAGGCGCCGCGACGCTGGCGGCAGACCATGGACACCATCAATGAAGCCGCCGCGCGCGGCCTGTCCATCACGACCCAGATCGCGGCACGGCCGGTTGGGCTGCTGCTCGGGCTGGAATTGTCGCGCAACCCGTTCCAGACCCATCCGAGCTATCGCGAAATCGCCAGGCTGCCGCTGGCCGAGCGGCTGACGCATCTGCGGCGGCCCGAGGTGCGCGCCGCGATCCTGAGCGAGAGCGCGACGGCGACCGACGATCCGCTGTTCTTCCGGCCGAACTACGACAAGATGTATCTGCTGGGCAATCCGCCGGACTACGAACAGCCGCCGGAGAACGCGCTCGGCCCGCAGGCGCGCCGCCAGGGCCGGCAGCCGGAGGAGCTCGCCTATGACGCGATGCTGACCGACGAGGGCCGCGGCATGCTCTATGTGCCGTTCCTGAATTATGCCGACGGCAATCTCGATGCCGTGCATGAGATGCTGCGCGAGCCGAGCGCCGTGCCCGGCCTGTCCGACGGCGGCGCGCATTGCGGCATCATCTGCGACGCCAGCTTCCCGACCTATCTCTTGACGCACTGGACGCGGGACCGCAGCCGCGGCGAGAAGCTCTCGATCCCGTTCGTAATCGCGGCACAGTCGCGCAAGACCGCGCTGTCGGTTGGGCTCACTGATCGCGGCGTGATCGCGCCGGGCTTCAAGGCCGACGTCAACGTGATCGATTACGACCGGCTGCATCTGCATCCGCCGAAGGTGCATTACGACCTGCCGGTCGGCGGCCGCCGTCTGTTGCAACAGGTCGACGGCTACGACGCCACCATCGTCTCAGGCGTCGTGACCCAGCGCGAAGGCAAGGCCACCGGCGCGCGACCGGGCAGGCTCGTCCGCGGCGCGCGGGGAATGAATTGAGATAGACGCACCCTCCCCTGGAGGGGAGGGTCGGATCACATTGAGCGCAGCGAAATGTGAGACGGGGTGGGGTGATCTCTCAACTCGGGCAGTGCCCGAATGGAGAGATCACCCACCCCGCTGTGCATTCCGCTTCGCTACATGCTCAGCGACCCTCCCCCTCCAGGGGAGGGTCGAAGCAGCACGTCCCTTACGTCGGCGACATCGCACCCTTGATCGTGCCCGCTTGCTGCGAGCTGCCGGTCAGCCGCACGCGCTCGGTGTTGGGCCACAGCAGCAGCAATCCGAGTAGTCCCGAGCCGACCATGATTGCGGCGTTGATGGTGAAGCCACTCATATAGCCGGCCATCGGCGTGGCGGCGTGCTGGATCACACTGCCCATCACCGTCGGCGCCAGGATGCCTGAGATGGTGTACAGCGCGCCGTAGATCGCGATGATCGCACCGCGCTGCGATACCGGCGTGAACTCGCCGAGCATCGGCGGGCACACCACATAGATCGAGCCGCACAGGCCGGAGCCGATCACCAGCAGTGCGATCATCAGCGCGCCCGGCGGCGCATAGGGCAGCGTTGCGAGGATGGCGCCGCCGATGATGAGAGGCACCGAGCCGAGCACGCCGCGCGCGCCGCGGGTGGTGAAGCCGCGCGCCAGCATCAGTTGCGAGATCCAGCCGGTCAGGAGCACGATCGTCGCACCGAAGATCCAGGGCAGGATCGAGACGAAGCCGGCCTGCTGCTGCGAGAAGCCGAGCCCCTCGATGATGAACGACGTGAACCAGGTCAATCCCAGCGACAACGCCCAATAGGCGCCGAAGGTCGCGACCACGCAGCCGACGAAGGTGCGCGAGGTCAGGAGCTTCCAGTACGGAATTCGCGGCTCCTCGGCCATGACGGCAGCGGTCGACACCAGCGGCCCCTCCTTGCCGAGCGCGAACCAGGCGACGGTCCAGATCAGGCCGACGATTCCGAGCGCGCCGAAGGCGTGATGCCAGCTGTGATTGACGATGATCCAGTTCAGCGCCGGCACCGCGAGGATCACGCCAAACGCCGAACCCTGCGACAGGATCGCGGTCGGCAGCGTGCGCTTCTCGTCAGGAAACCATTTGTAGATGGCGTGCGCGGCGACCGAGAAGGCCGGTCCCTCGCCGGCGCCGAGGATGATGCGGCAGATCACCAGCGTCGTATAGCTGACGGTGCCGATCATCGGAAACTGCGCCAGCGACCAGATCACCGCCAGGATCAGCAGCACCCAGCGCGTATCAACGCGGTTGACGATGAAGCCGACCACGATCGCCGAGATCGAGAACAGGATGAAGAAGGCCGAGCCGAGATCGCCGAATTGCTCCGGGGTGAGACCCATCTCCTTCCGGATCGGCACGCCGGCAAGCCCGACCACGATCTTGTCCGCAAAGTTCACCACCATGAACAGGAATAGAAGGAAGGTGATCCGCCAGGCGCCTTTGGGCGTCCCCGTTGACGTCCCCTTGGACGTCGGTTGCGTCGTCATGTCTGGCTCCCCGTCGTTTCGTTTTTTGGCTTCGTAAGATCGGCCCCGTCAGGCGATGCTAGCCACGCCTCGCTGCGCAACGCAACCCGCATTTCCTCGGGTTCTGTGGCCGGCGCGACACGATGGCCGGGCAAGCGCGCCCGATCACGATCGCGTCGTCGCGGCCAGTGAAGCGGTGATCTGTCATGGGCCGGCTGCTATGCTCGGGGCAAAGAAAAGCCGAGGTTATTGGAGGTTGGGTTATTTCATGAACAGATCGATCCTTCGCGCGGCCGCCTGCGCTGCGCTTGTGTCCGCCGCACTACTCGCCGTGCCTCAAGCCCGCGCCGAGGACGCCGCCGGTCCCGACTATGCGGCGATCGTCGCCGCGCCCGATCGCAGCGATGCGGATCGCCAGGTCGACCAGCGCCGCCAGCCGGCCAAGATGCTGGCCTTTGCCGGCGTCAAGCCCGGCATGAACATCC
This sequence comes from Bradyrhizobium sp. USDA 3240, assembly GCF_054063295.1. NCBI lineage: Bacteria > Pseudomonadati > Pseudomonadota > Alphaproteobacteria > Hyphomicrobiales > Nitrobacteraceae > Bradyrhizobium > Bradyrhizobium sp. USDA 3240. Next base: position 5,021,160 of record NZ_JBSSGD010000002.1, on the reverse strand, counting down.
TCGACATGGCGGCGAGCGCCGGCTACAGCACCGAACTGTTGGCGCGCACCGTCGCCCCGTCGGGCAAGGTCTACGCGCAGGATTCGGCGACCGTGATCGAGCGCTTCGTCAAGGACAAGTTCGACACCCGCGCCAAGTCGCCGGCGATGAAGAACGTCGTCCATGTGGTGCGCGACTACGACGATCCGATCCCGCCCGAGGTCAGCAACCTCGACATGATCACCTTGTTCTTTTTCTATCACGACATCAGCTATCTGCCGGTCGATCGCGCCGCGATGAACAAGAAGATGTTCGCCGCGCTCAAACCCGGTGGCTACCTCGTGATCGCAGACCACTCGGCCAAGGCGGGCGAAGGCGTAAGCGTCGCCAAGACGCTGCACCGGATCGAGGAGAGCACCCTGAAGCAGGAGATCGAGGCGGCCGGCTTCAAGCTGGTGGCCGAGGCCGATTTCCTGCATCATGCCGAGGACCCGAAGGACATTCCCGTCTTCAAGGCGCCGGTGCCGATCGACGAGTTCGTCCTGAAATACCAGAAGCCTTGAATGAGGCACGGCCATCGCTTCACCTGACCAGACCGCCGCGGTGCTTCGCGTCACCGGCCTGACCAAGAGTTACCGCTCTGCCGGTGAAGACGTCGCGGTCCTGCGCGGCGTCGATCTCGCTGTGGCGACCGGCGAGAGCGTGGCGCTATCGGGCGAATCCGGCAGCGGCAAGAGCACGCTGCTGCATCTGATCGCAGGGCTCGATGCCGCCGACGGTGGCGAGATCAGGCTTGCCGACATCACCGTCTCCGGTCTCAACGACGCCGGCCGCGCCGAGTTGCGCCGCGACCGCCTCGGCCTCGTGTTCCAGCAATTCAACCTGATCCCGAGTTTGACGGTTGCGGACAATCTGCTTTTCCAGTCCCGCATCGCCGGCCGGCACGATGCGGCCTGGCATGACGAGCTGGTCGAGCGCCTTGGGCTCAAGCAGCTGCTGAAGCGCTATCCCGAGCAATTGTCCGGCGGCCAGCAGCAGCGCGTCGCGATCGGCCGCGCGCTGGCGCCGAAGCCGCTGTTGCTGCTCGCCGACGAGCCGACCGGCAATCTCGACGAGGACACCGCCGACGAGGTGCTGCATCTGGCGCGCGATCTGGTGGCGCGTACCGGCTGCGGCTTCCTGATGGTCACCCACAGCGCGCGGCTCGCCGCGACGCTCGACCGCCAGGTCACCCTGCATGCCGGGATCATCGCATGAGGCGGGCTCTCTGGATCCTCGCCGTGCTGCTCAGCCATTGGCGGCGGCATCCGATGCAGCTTGCGACGCTCTTGATCGGGCTGATCTCGGCGACCGCACTGTGGAGCGGCGTGCAGGCGCTGAACCAGCAGGCCCGCATCGCCTATGACCGCGCGGCCGCGACCTTCGGCGGCTCGCGTACCGCCATGCTGGTGAGCCGCGATAGCGCGACCTTTCCGCAACAACTGTTCGTCGATCTGCGCCGCGCCGGCTGGCCGGTGTCACCGATGCTGGAGGGTCGCGTGCAGATCGACGGGCGCAGCCTCCGCCTGCTCGGCGTCGAGCCGGTGACGCTACCGTCCGAGGTCGGCAACGCACGGGCGCTCGGGCGCGGCAACCTGCTGTCTTTCGTCACGCCGCCGGGCGAAATGCTGGTGGCGCCGGAAACGCTACGCGATCTCGGCCTCAAGGAAGGCGAACGGCCGCAGGCCAACGGCACGACCTTGCCGCCGCTGCGCGTGCAGGCGGAGCTCGCCCCCGGCGCACTCATCGTCGATATCGGCATCGCGCAGGACATCCTGAGAATGCCCGGCCAGCTGTCGCGCCTGCTGGTCGGCAAATCGAAAACACCGCGCGCGACGCTGGAAAGCGTGGCAGGCGAAAAACTCCGCCTGGTCGAGCCGAGCGCCGAGAGCGACCTCGAACGCCTGACCGACAGTTTCCATCTCAACCTCACTGCCTTCGGCCTGCTGTCGTTCTTCGTGGGCCTGTTCATCGTCAACTCCGCGATCGGGCTCGCCTTCGAGCAGCGGCTGCCGATGCTGCGCACCTTGCGCGCCTGCGGCGTCTCGGCACGGCTGCTCAACACCGTGTTGGTGATCGAGCTGGTGTCGCTGGCGCTGGTCGCCGGCGTGATTGGCCTGGTCTGCGGCTACATCATTGCGGCGGCCTTGCTGCCCGATGTCGCGGCCTCGCTGCGCGGGCTCTATGGCGCGCAGATCCCCGGGCAGCTTTCGCTCAAGCCCGTCTGGTGGTTCGCCGGCATCGCCATCAGCATTCTGGGCGCGCTCGCTGCCGCCGCCGCGAGCCTTGCCAAGGCGATCCGGATGCCGGTGCTGGCGACGGCGCAGCCGCAAGCCTGGCAGCAGGCGCAGCGCCGCTGGCTGATGTTCCAGAGCGCTGCGGCGCTCGCAGTGTTTGCGGTCGCAGCGGCTCTGATTCAGTTCGGCGATTCGCTGATCGCGGGCTTTGCGGTATTGGCCGCGCTGATGCTCGGCGCGGCGTTGATCCTGCCGATGGTGCTGCAGATCGCGCTTGCGTTCGGCCAGCGCAGCGCACGAGCGCCGGTCGGCATCTGGTTCTGGGCCGACAGCCGCCAGCAGCTCTCGGGCCTGTCGCTGGCGCTGATGGCGCTGTTGCTCGCGCTCGCGGTCAATGTCGGCGTCAGCACCATGGTGGAAAGTTTCAGCCGCACCTTCCTGGTCTGGCTCGACGGCCGCCTCGCCGCCGATGTCTACATCAGCGCCGCCAGCGATGCGCAGGCGAAGGAGATCAAGGCGTGGCTGCGCGATCGGCCTGAAGTCGAGGCCATCCTGCCCGGCGGCCGCGCCGACACCCAATTCGGCGGCGCACCGATCGAGGTGCTCGGCCTGCCCGACCACGTCACCTATCGCGACAACTGGCCGTTGCTGGAAAGCACGTCCAATGCCTGGGTCCGGCTGCGTCCCGGCGACACCTGTCTCGTCAGCGAGCAGCTATCGCGGCGCATGAAGCTTGGCCTCGGCGATCATATCGAGGTGCCCGCCCCCGGCGGCAACTGGCCGCTCGAGATCGTCGGCATCTATGCCGATTACGGCAACCCCAAGGGCCAGATCGCGGTCAACTTCGCCGCGCTGACGCGGCGTTTCCCGCAGACGCCGCAGACCCGGATCGGGCTCCGCGTCGCGCAAGATCACATCGCGCCGCTGATCGCGGCGTTGCAGGAGAAGTTCGGCCTCGACGACCGCAACGTTGCCGACCAGGCGACGATGAAGCGGGAATCCAGGCGGGTGTTCAACCGCACCTTCTCGGTGACCGCGGCGCTCAACGCCTTCACGCTCGGCGTCGCCGGGATCGCGCTCCTGACCAGCCTGCTCACGCTCGCCAATTCGCGGCTGCCTCAGCTTGCGCCGCTCTGGGCGATCGGCCTGACGCGGCGGCGGCTCGCGGCGCTCGAACTGCTGAAGACCATGGCGGTCGCATTGATCACCGCGCTGTTCGCACTGCCGCTCGGCCTCTTGGTCGCGTGGTGCCTGCTTGCGATCGTCAATGTGAAGGCATTCGGCTGGCGGCTGCCGTTCCACATCTTCCCGTTGCAGCTGATCGAGCTGCTTGCCGTCGCGCTCGCTGCCGCCTTCTGTGCGGCGGCGTTGCCGGTCGCTAGACTGGCGCGCATGCAGCCGGCCAGCCTGATCAGGATCTTCGTCAATGAGCGCTAGTAGCGCGATCACCCGCCGCGTCTTTGCCGGCGGCGCGCTGGCGCTCGCGCTCGGCGACAAGGGTTTTGCGCAGGGCTTTGCCGGGCTCGGCGAGAATGCCGAGGGTTTTGCTGCGGTCACGCCGGGCAGGCCGTTCGTATTTCCGATCGATCACGGCCCGCATCCGGAGTTCCGGATCGAATGGTGGTACGTCACCGCGAACCTGTCCGATGCCAGCGGCGCGGCCTATGGCGCGCAATGGACGCTGTTCCGGCAGGCGATGAAGCCGGGCGGCCCCAGCGAGGGCTGGGCCAACCAGCAGGTCTGGATGGGCCACGCCGCCGTGACCAGCGCCACCACGCATTGCTTCAGCGAGACTTTTGCGCGCGGCGGTGTCGGTCAGGCCGGTGTCGAAGCGACACCGTTCCGCGCGTGGATCGACGCCTGGGAGATGCGCGGGATCGACCCGTTCGATGCGCCGCGCGTCGCGCCGCTCGAACTGAAGGCCTCGGCCGCCGACTTCAGCACCGCACTCCGCCTCGACGCCAATCGCCCGCTGGTGCTGCAAGGCGACCGTGGCTACAGCCGCAAGTCGGATCGCGGACAGGCCTCCTATTATTACAGCCAGCCGTTCTACCAGGCGTCCGGCCGCATCGTGATCGACGAGGGACCGGTCGACGTCACGGGCATGGCCTGGATGGATCGCGAATGGAGCAGCCAGCCATTGGCGGCGGACCAGACCGGCTGGGACTGGTTCTCGCTGCATCTGCCGGGCGACGAGAAGCTGATGCTGTACCGGCTGCGCCAGAAGGATGGCCGCGAGAACCTGTTCGGCAATTGGATCACGCCGGACGGCGGCTCGGCCGAGATCGCGGCCAACGGTAACAGCCTCACGCCGGTTGCGACCACCGAGATCGACGGCCGCAAGCTGCCGACGTCATGGCGCGTCAGCCTTCCGGCGCGCGGCCTTGCCATCGAGACCACGCCGGTCAATCCGAAGGCCTGGATGGGGACCAGCTTCCCTTATTGGGAGGGCCCGATCCGCTTTGCGGGCAGTCACGCGGGAATCGGCTATCTTGAGATGACCGGGTACTAGAGCGGCCCAGCAAAAAATTCCGCCAGTCACACCGGTCGCTGCCGCCCCGTCATGACATCGGGGCCAATGAAACAAGAGGACACGCCTGACATGTACCACTACACGGCCATCGTGACCTGCCTTGCGGTCGCGTTCTACTTCTTCACCTCGACGCAGGTCGCGCGCGCCCGCGTCGCCTATGGCGTCAAGCTGCCGGCGATCTCGGGGCATCCGGATTTCGAGCGCATCTTCCGCATCCAGATGAACACGCTGGAATGGATGCCGATCTTCCTGCCGTCGCTCTGGCTATTCGCGATCTATAACGGCGATGCCGCCGCGGCTGCGATCGGCGCGCTCTGGGTGGTCGGCCGCATCGTCTACTTCACCGGCTATCGCGAGGCGGTGGCAAAGCGCAGCCGGGGTTTTGCGATTCAGGCCGCAGCGTGCATCATCCTGTGGATCGGCGCACTCGGTGGCGCGGTGTGGCGACTGGTGCATTGAGGCCGCGATCGCGCCGCAACCACTCCCGTCGTCCTGGCGAAAGCCAGGACCCATAACCACAGGGCGTGGTTATGGGCAATCCGATGGCCACAGCGTGGTGCAACACATTCAGTCGGGATAATGGGTCCTGGCTTTCGCCAGGACGACACCACCGTTGGAAATACGCGTCACTTCGTCAGCGGGCAGCCGCTGTCCTTGGCCCGCGGGAAGGCCTGATCGCCGGGCACCACGGCGAGCTGCTTGTAATAATCCCACGGCTTCTTCAATTCCGAGGGCTTCTTGACCTCGAACAGATACATGTCGTGGACCATGCGGCCGTTCTCCTGCACCTTGCCCTGGGCGAAGGCGTCGTCGACCGGCAGCTCCTTCAGCTTCTTGGCGACCGCATCGGAATCCTTGGTGCCGGCAGCCTTCACCGCCTTCAGATAGCTCAACGTCGCCGAATAGGTGCCGGCGTGGATCATGCTCGGCATCCGCCCCGTCCGCTTGAAGAAGCGCTCGGAGAAGGCGCGGGTCTTGTCGTCATGATCCCAGTAGAAGCCTTCGGTCAGCACCAGGCCCTGCGCAGCCTCGAGGCCGAGACCGTTGACCTCGGCGAGCGTCATCAGGAGGCCGGCGAGCTTCTGGCCGCCCCGCACGATGCCGAACTCGGCGGCCTGCTTGATCGAGTTGGTGGTGTCCTGGCCGGCATTGGCAAGGCCGATCACCTTCGCCTTCGAGCTCTGCGCCTGCAGCAGGAACGAAGAGAAGTCCGACGAATTCAGCGGCACCCGCACCGAGCCCAGCACCTTGCCGCCCGCCGCGGTGACGATCTCGCTGGTGTCCTTTTCCAGCGCATAGCCGAACGCATAGTCGGCGGTGAGGAAGAACCAGCTGTCGCCGCCGGCCTTCACCAGCGCGCCACCGGTGCCGACCGCGAGCGCATGGGTGTCGAACGCCCAGTGGAAGCCGTAGGGCGTGCAGGCCGCACCGGTGATCGCCGACGTCGCGGCGCCGACCACGATGTCGATCTTCTTCTTTTCCTTCGACAGCTCCTGCACCGCGAGCGCCACCGACGATGTCGTCAGCTCGGTGATCATGTCGACGCCATCGGCGTCATACCAGCGCCGCGCGATCGAGGTCGCGAGGTCGGGCTTGTTCTGGTGATCGGCGGTGACCATCTCGATCTTCTGTCCGAGCACTTCGCCGCCGAAATCCTCGATCGCCATCCTGGCGGCCTCGACCGAGTACTTTCCGCCGTAATCCGCGTAGACGCCCGATTGGTCGTTCAGGATGCCGATCTTGACGCCCTGGGCCATCGCCGGCGCCGCCAGCATCAGGCTGCATGCCGCAACCGCAGCCAAAAATCCCGACTTCATTGTTATGTTCTCCCAGCAGTCTCTCATCAGGAAAAATCGGCGCGACATTATTTTATAACCCCGCGCCTGCCCATCTCTTTCCGCTCAGCCGTTAGTATGGGCTGCGCTCCGCGTACGGACCGTCAGTCCCGTCATCCTGAGGTGCGAGCGGAGCGAGCCTCGAAGGGTGAACGGCCACCAACCGGGCCGTACACCCTTCGAGACGCGCGTTCCGCGCTCCTCAGGGTGACGGTAATTCCGTGGTCGTCTCGCCTGGCGAGGATGCGCCCACTACCCCGCCACATTCGCCGCTGGTTCCTTCGGCTTGCCCTCGTTCTTTCCTTCCGCGAGGTCGCGCACCACCATGTAGAAGATCGGCGTGAAGACGAGGCCGAACAGGGTGACGCCGAGCATGCCGAAGAACACGGCGACGCCGACCGCCTGCCGCATCTCCGAGCCCGAGCCGGTCGACAGCACCAGCGGCAGCACGCCGAGGATGAAGGCGAACGACGTCATCAGGATCGGCCGCAGGCGCAGCCGGCAGGCCTCGATGACCGCCTCCAGCCGCGGCCTGCCCTCGAGCTCGATATCGCGCGCGAACTCGACGATCAGGATCGCGTTCTTGGCCGCGAGGCCCACCAGCACCACGAAGCCGATCTGGGTCAAAATGTTGACGTCCTGGCCCATGATACGCACGCCGATGGTGGCCGCGAACAGGCACATCGGCACGATCAGGATCACCGCGAACGGCAGTGTCCAGCTGCCATATTGCGCGGCCAGCACCAGATAGACGAACAGCACGCAGATCGGGAACACGTAGAGGCCCGCATTGGCGCCGTTGACCTGCTGGTAGGACAAATCGGTCCATTCGAACGAGAAGCCGCTCGGCAGGGTATCGTCGGCGATCTTCTTGATGGTGTTGAGCGCCGTCGTCGAACTGACGCCGGGCGCCGGCTCACCCTGCAGTTCGGACGCCGAGTAGAGATTGTAGCGCGCGACACGGTCGGGGCCCGAGATGTCCTTGAAGTCCACGACGCTGCCGAGCATCACCATGTCGCCATTTGCGTTGCGGGTGCGCAGCCGCGAAAGATCGGTGGTCTCCTTGCGGAACGGCAGATCAGCCTGCGCGGTGACGTGGTAGGTGCGCCCGAACAGGTTGAAGTCGTTGACATAGGTCGAGCCGAAATAGGTCTCGATCGTGTCGGTGATGTTGGCGATGGGAACGCCGAGCTTCTGCGCCTTGACGCGGTCGATATCGACGAACAATTGCGGGGTGTTCGCGGAGTACGGCGAAAACACCGAGGTCAGGTTCGGCGATTTGCGCGCGGCTTGCACCAGTTCGTCGGTCGCTGACGCCAGCAGTTCGGGCCCGCGCCCCTGTCGATCCTGGACGCGGATGGTGAAACCACCGCCGGTGCCGATACCGGGCACGGCCGGCGGCGGAATGACGATGATGAAGGCGCCCTGGATCACCGACAGGCGCTTGCGCAGGTCGGCGGTGATTGCGGTCGCCGTCAGTCCCTTCTTCAGCCGCGCCTCCGGCTCGTCGAACACCGGGAACAGCGCCGCGGCGTTGCCCGCCTGCGTGCGCGTCGCACCGGAGAAGCCGGCGAACGCCGCGACGCGGACGATGCCCGGCGTATCCAGCGCGATCCGCTCGATCTCGCGCACCACAGCCGTGGTCCGCGCCAGCGATGCGGCGCCCGGCAGTTGTGCCGAGATGATGACGTAGCCGCGGTCCTGCGCCGGAATGAAGCCCTGCGAGGTGGTCGCGAGCAGCCAGCCGGCGCTGCCGATCAAGACGAGGTAGATCGCGACCATCACCACCGTGTGCCGGATCACGAAGTCTGCGACACCAGCATAGCCATGCGCCAGCCGGTCGAATACGCGGTTGAACAGCGCGGTGAAGCTGTCCCAGCCGCGGGCGATGATGTTCCAGCGCGCCGGTGGCCGCTTTTCCTCGTGCGGGACCAGGATCTGCGAGGCCAGCGCCGGTGACAGCGTCAGCGAGCAGAAGCAGGAAATCGCGGTCGCGACCGCGACGGTCACGGCGAATTGCTGGAAGAACTGCCCGGAGATGCCGCCGAGGAAGGCGGTCGGCACGAACACCGCACAGAGCACCAGCGCAATCGAGACCAGCGCGCCGCCGACCTCCTCCATGGTCTTGAGCGCCGCCTCGCGCCGGCTCATGCCGTGCTCGAGATGTCGTTCGACATTCTCGACAACCACGATGGCGTCGTCGACCACGATGCCGACCGCAAGAACGAGGCCGAACAGCGTCAGATTGTTGATCGAGAAGCCCAGCGCGGCCATCACCGCGAAGGTGCCGACCAGCGACACCGGGATCGCGATGATCGGGATGATGGCAGGCCGCCAGCCCTGCAGGAACACCAGCACCACGATGACGACGAGCGCCATCGCCTCGTAGATCGTCTTGATCAGCTCATGAACCGACTGGGCGATGAATTCGGTCGGGTTGTAGCCGATGTTGTAGTCGAGCCCCTTCGGGAAACTCGCCTTCATATGCTCCATCGTGTCGGAGATGCTCTTGGCGGTGGCGAGCGCGTTCGATCCGGGCCGTTGCGTCACCAGCAGCGCGACCGCCGATTTGCGCAGCAGGAAGCTGTTGGTGGCGTAGGACAGCGCACCGAGCTCGACGCGCGCGACGTCGCGCAGCCGCACGGTCCGGCCGTCGGAGCCGGCCTTCACCACGATGTCTTCGAACTGCCTGATGTCCTTGAGGCGGCCGGTGAACACGAGGTTCGGCTGGAAGGCGCGATCGGCGATCGGCGGCTCGGCGATCTGGCCGCCCGCGATCTGCAGGTTCTGCGCCCGGATCGCCGCCAGCACCTCGGCCGAGGTCAGGCCGAGATTGGCGATCCGGTCGGGATCGAGCCACAATCGCATCGAGTAATCGCGCGCGCCGAACATCTGGATGTCGCCGACGCCATCGAGCCGCAACAGCTGGTCACGGACCTGCAGCAGTGCGTAGTTGGAGATATAGAGCTGGTCGAACGTGTCGTCGGGCGACAGCATGAACACGACCATCAGGATGTCGGGCGAGTTCTTGCGGGTGACGACGCCGTTGCGCTGCACCTCTTCAGGCAGCCGCGGCTGCGCGATCGCGACGCGGTTCTGCACCAGCACCTGGGCCTTGTCGAGGTCGGTGCCGAGCTTGAAGGTCGCGGTGATGGTGAGCTGGCCGTTCGAGGTCGCCTGGCTGTAGAGATACAGCATGTCCTCGACGCCGTTGATCTCCTGCTCGATTGGAGCTGCGACGGTGTCGGACACGGTCTGCGCCGAGGCGCCCGGATACTGCGTGGTGACGGTGACGGTCGGCGGCACCACTTGCGGATATTCCGAGACCGGCAGCGTCGGATAGGCGATCGCGCCGACGATCAGCAGCACGATCGACAGCACCATCGCGAGGATGGGCTGGTTGATGGAGAGCCTGCCGAGATTCATGGCTTCGCACCTGCCGCGGGCTTGGTGTCTGCCGGGGCATTCGCACCTGCGGGAGCCTGGGCCATTTTCGGCGTCACCTTGGCGCCGACGCGGGCACGTTGCAGCCCGTCGACGATCACATGGTCCTCCGGCTTGAGGCCCTCGCGGATCACGCGCAGGCCCTCATCCAGCGGTCCGAGCGTAACTGTCCTTGCTTCCACCGTGTTGTCGTCCTTGACCACGAACACGATCTTGCGCGACTGGTCGGTGGCGATGGCGGTATCCGGGATCAGCAGCGCCTCGTAGGGCGAGGAGCCGATCAGACGGACGCGGCCGAACTGGCCGGGCAGGATCGAGAGGTCCTTGTTCGGGATCACCGCGCGGCTGCGCAGCGTCGCGGTGGAGACGTCGAGGCGGTTGTCGATGAAGTCCATCTTGCCTTCATGCGAGGGTTTGGTCTCGCCGGTCAGCGCCACCTGCACCGGGTTCGCGGTATCGCGCGAGCTCGGCCGCCGGCCTTCGAACCACAGCTTGCTGTTGCGCTGATAGGTCGCCTCGTCGACGTCGAAATAGATGTAGATCGGATCGAGCGACACGATCGAGGTCAACAGCGTCGAACCGCTCTCGCTGCCCTGCACGAGATTCCCCGGCGTCACCAGATGCCGGCTGACGCGGCCGGTGATCGGCGCTAGCACATGGGTGAATTCGACGTTGAGCTGCGCGGCCTTCAGCGAGCCCTCGGCCTGCGTCTCGGCGGCGCGCGCCGCCTGCAACGCCTGCCGGCGCTGGTCGACGACCTGCTCCGAGACCGCGCTGGTCTGCACCAGATTGAGCCCGCGCTCGAGATCCCGCTTGGCAAGCTCGCCCTTGGCGCGTGCGTCGGCGAGCTGACCTTCGGCCTGCAGCACGACCGCCTCGAACGGCCGCGGATCGATGATGTAAAGCAGATCGCCGGTGTGGACGATGTCACCATCCTTGAACTCGACACTGTTGACGAAGCCGCCGACGCGGGCGCGGACCTGGACCTCTTCGACCGCCTCGAAGCGGCCGGTGAATTCGTCCCAGTCGGTGACGGTGCGCTTGACCGGCTGCGCGATGGTTACGGGCGGCGCCGGCGGCGCGGCCTGCGATTGCGCGGTCTTGTCGTCGCAGCCGCCGAGCGTCAGCGCGGCCAACAGCCCGATCGGCGCGAGGCCGCGCCGGCACGCCCTGACGAATCCCTGGCGGCGGAGCGAACGACGCTCGACACCGGTCACCGGAGCCGGACGCCCCGTTCTGTCAATCGAACTCAATTCGCTCTCCCCCAAAAGACTACGAAGCACGCCGACCAAAGCAGGGCTACGAAAGTCGCAACTAAAATTGCGGTGATTCAACACGGATGGACCACCGCAATGTCGCGGCAGCGGACGTCACAGATGTAGCCGCACCCCAGTCTGTTCAAGATGGCCGCCGGATCAAGCGAATAGTTGCGCAATCTGAAAGCCTTACGACACGCTCGCGAAACCGTGACGACGAAAAGGGGCAGTTTGGCTGGCCTATCGGAGGTATGAGGCCACAGACAGGCCGCCCCGAATCAATCACAACGCGAGTTCGCTTCACGGATTCGTCACACTGCACCCGATTCCACTTTTGGCACAGAAACCTCCGGCCCGCTGACGGCAGGACCAGCCAGGTTCCCGCACTCTACCTCTCGCTGCACGAGCGGAATCATAGTTGACGGCGCGGTTGTCATCCGGACACACATTGACACCCGGTAGCATCGCCAATACGGTCTTGGTCGCCAAAGCATGAATATTCTTGGCCCGCCGCATTTTTCTCGAACATTCATTGTGTTTTGTCGCGGCGCGAGTGTGTGAAAGCGACTACGCAAATGGCACGGGCATTTGAGCTCGCTGATGCCACGGCTGCGCGAACATCGCGGCTTGCTCGAATTGCAGGCGGCTTGGCGCGATCGCCGGTCGCGGGTGATCAACTTCAACGTGTGAGCGGCTTCACACGTCATCGTCCCCAACAATTGTAAACATTGCTCGGCTTCCACGCCGGTCGCAGGAGCGCGCATGTCGACCATACCCGCTTATACAATCGGTGGTTTAACGCGCCCCGAACTTCAGCTCGATTCGACCGGTCATATCGTCCTCGACGCGGCCGCCCAAGCGTTCGCCGACACGTATGGTCTGCAATATCTCTACCTCGGCTGCCCTCCCGGCACGCTCTGGCCGCCGGTCACCGACTCGCTGTCGGCGCCGGTCGATGCCAATTCGGGGAGCAACACGGTCATTGAGGGCGCGGCGGCCAACACGCTTGCCAACATCACCGCGCAGGCCACCAGCAGCAGCGGCAATGCCGTCACCTATTCGTTGACCGGCGACACCTCCAGCGGCGGGTTCAAGATCGACCCGAACACCGGCGTGGTGTCGGTCGCAGACCCCACCAAGATCAACTACGTGACCAGCCCCGGTCATGCCTACACCATCACCGTTCAGGCGAGCGACGGCATCGCGACGAGCGCGCAGAGCTTCACCACCGCCGTCACCGACGTTGCGCCGTCCACGCCTGTCGACAGCAATGCGGCAGCCAACAAGGTGGCGGAAGGCGCCGCAGCCGGCACGGCTGTGGGCATCACCGCAACATCGACCGATATGAATGCCGTGACCTACAGCCTGACTGGCGATAGTTCGGGCGGGGGCTTCGCCATCAATGCGACGACAGGTGTCATCACCGTCGCCGATCCCAGCAAGATCAACTACGTCACCGCGCCTGGTCATGCTTACACCGTCACCGCGACCGCGAGCGACGGCACCCTGAGCAGCTCGCAGAGCTTCACGATCGATGTGACGTTGGGTGCGGCAACTCACTTCGCCGTGAGCATTCCGGCCAACGGCGCAGCGGGAACGCCAGGCACGGTCACCGTCACCGCGCTCGATGCCCTGAACCACGTCGTCACCAACTACACGGGCACGGTTCACTTCACGTCAAGCGACGGCCACGCCGCGCTGCCGGCCGACGTGACGCTGACCAGCGGCACCGGCAGCTTCAGCGAAACCCTGGACACCGCCGGCAGCCAAACCATCACCGCGACCGACACGGCCAACAGCGCCGTCAAGGGCACATCGAATGCCGAGATCGTGACACCGGGCGTCGCCACGCATTTTTCGGTCAGTCTCCCCGCCAACGGCACGGCGGGGACACCGGGCTCGGTCGTCGTTACGGCGCTTGATGCCTTCAACAATGTCGCGACCAGTTATTCGGGGATCGTCCACTTCACGTCGAGCGACGGCAGCGCCGTGCTGCCGGCCGACATGACGTTGACCAACGGCACCGGCAGCTTCAACGAGACATTCAAGACCGCCGGCAGCCAGACCGTCACCGCGACCGACACGGTCAGCGCCATCAACGGCACGTCGAACACCGAGACCGTGACGGGCGGCGCCGCCACGCATTTCGTGGTCAGCATTCCGGCGAGCGGAGCGGCGGGGACACCAGGTTCGGTCATCGTCACCGCGCTCGATGCCTTCGGCAACGTCGCCACCGGCTACACAGGAACCGTGCACTTCACATCGAGCGACGGCCACGCCGTGCTGCCCGCCGACGTGACGTTGACCAACGGCACCGGCAGCTTCAGCGAGACATTCGAGTCGATCGGCAGCCAGACCATCACCGCGACCGATACGGTCAGCCCCGGCATCACCGGCACCTCGAATGCCGACACCGTGACGCCGGGTCCCGTCACACACTTCGCGATCAGCATTCCGGGCAGCAGCACTGCGGGAGTCGCAGGTTCAGGCACCGTGACCGCGCTCGACGCCTTCGGCAACGTCGTCACCGGCTATACCGGAACCGTGCACTTCACGTCGACCGACGGCCATGCCGTTCTGCCGGCCAACATGACGTTGACCAACGGCACCGCCACGTTCAGCGAGACGCTCGACACCGCCGGAAGCCAGACCATCACCGCGACCGACACGGTGACGAGCACGATCACCGGCACCTCGAATGCCGAAACCGTGACGGCGGCCGCCGCCACGCACTTTGCCGTCGGCATCCCGGGCAGCGGCTCTGCCGGCACCGCCGGCTCAGGCACTGTGAGCGCGCTCGATGCCTTCGGCAACGTCGTCACCGGCTACACCGGAACCGTGCACTTCACATCGACCGACGGCAGCGCCGCGCTGCCGGCCGACATGGTGTTGACCAATGGCACCGGAACCTTCAACGAGACCTTCGATACCTCGGGCAGCCAGACCATCACCGCGACCGACACGGTCAGCGCCATCACCGGCACGTCGAATGCCGAAAACGTCGCGCCCGGCCCCGCCACGCATTTTGCGGTGAGCATCCCGGCCAACGGCCGCGCGGACATTGCAGGATCGGTCACCGTCACGGCGCTCGATGCCCATGGCAACATCGCCACCGGCTACACCGGCACCGTGCACTTCACATCGAGCGATCCCACCGCCGTGCTGCCGTCCGACACGACGCTGACCGGCGGCATCGGCACCTTCACCGAGAAGTTCGAGACCGCCGGAAGCCAGACCGTCACCGCGACCGACACGGTCAGTGCCGGCGTCACCGGCACGTCAAATACCGAGACGGTGGCTCCTCCGGACGCGCCGCCCGTCGTGACCGGCGGCCACACCCTGAACTACATCGAAGGGCAGGCCGCCACCGCGTTCGACCCGGCGCTAACGGTCACCGACGCCGACAACGCAACGCTCGATCACGTGACGGTGCAGTTCACCGGCAACTATTTCAACGGCCAGGATGTCCTCGGTTTCGTCGACACCGCGCACATCCACGGCGCATGGGACGCCTTGCACGGTGAGTTGACGCTGACCGGTATCGCCGGCCCCACGGTCGGCGACTTCCAGACCGCACTGGATTCGATCACATACTTCAACACCAGCAACAACCCGTCCGGCCTGGCCCGCACGGTGACCATCACCGCCAATGACGGCACGCTCGACGGCACGCCTTCGACCGACACCATCGACGTCACGCCGGTCAACAACCCGCCGGTGGTGACAATCGGCGCCATCACCAACTTCAGCGAGCCGCCGGTCGGCACGCCGCCGGCGAATTCGATCCCGGTCACGATCGCCCCGAACCTCACGATCACCGACGTCGACAGCGCCAACCTGATCAGCGCGACCTTCGAGCTGACCGACCTCAAGCCGTCGGACGTACTGTCGATCGCGGGTCACGCCGGCACCAGCGGCGACATCGGCAACATCCACTTCGCGATCTCCAGCACGGCCACCACCGAAACCGTCACCCTGACCGGGACCGACACGATCGCGCATTACAACGCGATCCTCGATGCCGTCCAGTTCAACAACACCGGCGAGCCTCCCGACACCACGGCGCGCTCCTATACCGTGACCGCCGTCGACGACGGCGGCACCGCGAACGGCGGCAGCGACACGGGATCGGCATCCGCAACCCAGACCGTCACCGCGATCAACGATCCGCCGACCGCGACGGTGCCGACGGATTCATCGGTCGGGACGGCCTTTTCGCACACCAACCTCGCGATATCGGGGCTCTCGATCGCCGACATCGATTCCGCAGGCGGTAACGAAACCGCAACGATCACTTCGAACCACGGCGCGCTGTCATTCGACGTCACCGGACTTGCCAGTTTCACCAACAACAACACCCATACCGTTACGCTCACCGGCACGATCGCGCAGGTCAACACCGCGCTGGCGACGTTGACCTACAACAGCGACGACGGCTTCACCGGCACCGATACCGTCACGCTGAACGTCAACGACAACGGCAACACCGGCACACCCGGCGCGCAGACCTCCGGCCCGCAGACCTTCCATGTCGGCGTCGTTCCGCAGGTGTTCTACATCGACAACTCGACGACAGGCACCAGCCACAACCTCGGCACCCAAGCCGATCCGTACACCTCGATCGCCGCCTTCAACGCGGCGAATCCGGCGGGCTCCGGCGACTACGTCGTGCTCGAGCACGGCACCGGCACCTACAGCGAAGCCAACGGCATCAATCTCGCCAACGGCGTCAACCTGATCGGTGGCAGCCATACTCTGCAGTTCACCAATCCGGCGACCCACGCCACGGTGACCGCGAATGTCGGCTCCGGCACCGATCCGGTCATCCATGTCACCGGCGCCGACAACGGCATCGACCTGCTCGGCACCACGGGCCACACCATCACCGGCGTCAGCATCGACACCTCGGCTTCGACCGGCATCGGCATCAGCGACGACGGCAACAATGTCGGCACCGTCACGATGTCCGACATCACGGTCAAGACCGCCAGCGGCACCGGCATGAGCTTCACCCATGGCGGCAGCATCACGCTGACCGGCACCGCCAACTCCATCACATCGGGCACCGGTACCGCGCTCGATGTCGAGAACACCCAGATCGGCTCCAACAACCTCACCTTCAAGAGCATCACGTCGAGCGGCGGCTCCGGCAACGGCATTATCCTCTCCAACACCGGCACCGCCGCCGGCAATGGCGGCCTGCACGTCACCGGCGACGGCTCGACGGCGGGCAGCGGCGGCACCATCGCCAGCAAGACCGGCGTCGACGGCAGCACCACGCAGGGCAGCGGCGTCTACCTGAACAACACCAAGGATGTGCAGATTTCCTTTGTGACGATGCACGACTTCCAGAACTACGGCATCGTCGGCACCAACGTCACCGGCTTTGCGCTCGGCAATACCACGGTGACCGGCACCAACGGCACCAGCGTCGGCGGCATCGGCGAGGGCGACGTCTACTTCACCGGCCTGTCGGGCACGGCGTCGATCACGAACTCGACCCTCACCGGCGCAGCCTATGATGCCCTGCACGTGTTCAACGACGGCGGCCAGACGCTGAACCGCATTACCGTGACCGGCTCGACCTTCGCGACCAATTCTGCGGCCGGCAACGCGTCCAACGACGCGATCGGCTTCGAGGCCACCGGCGGCACCTTCAACGCCACGATCCAGAACTCGAACGTCACTTCCGCGCGCGGCGACATGTTCCAGCTCAATCTGCTCGGCACGGTGTCGTCGGACCTGGTCATGTCGGGCGACAATTTCAGCAACACCAACCAGAACATCGTCAGCGGCGGCGGCGGCATTACGATCGGCGGCGGCGGCCCAACCAACAATATCACGCTGACCTACGACATCGCGAACAACATCATCAAGGGCGCTCTCGGCGCCGCGCTCGCAGTCACCAAGGGTACCGGCACCGACGCGCACTTCACCGGCACGATCGACGGCAATACGATCGGCACCCAGGGCGTGGCCGGCAGCGGCTCTACGCAGGGCATCGGCATCAACGTCTTCCAGGACGGCGCGGGCACGTCGAGCACGACCATCACCAACAACCATATCTCCGGCGTCGTCGGCGGCATCTTTACGCTGAACCATAACGGCGCCGGCGGGGCGATGACCGCGGTGATCCAGGGCAACACGATCGATACGCTGGATTCGACGAACGGATTTGCCGGCATCGATGTGCAGAACGGGTCGGCGACCGGAACCGGCGGCGACAACAACCTGCTGAACGCCACGATCGGCGGCGCCGGCGCGCTGAAGAACAGCGTCGATCTCGGCGGCAACACGGGCCTCGGCCTGGTCGCCGGCATCTTCCTCGAGCAGGAGGGCGTTTCGAAAACCGGTTTGATCGGCAGCCCCAACTATGCCGGCACGCCGTATAATTTCGCTGCGGTTGGGAGCTATGTGGCGGGCAACAACACCGTGACCGGCACCGGAAACGGGGCGGTCGGCACACAGGCCATCGGTGACCCCGGGCAGTCCGCGGGCGGCGGCTATTTCGGCGGCGCCCAGTTCATGGTCGCCGTCTCGGGCGGCGTCGAAGCGGCCTCGCCGACGACGGGCGAAACCAACCTCACCCAGACGGAGCTGAATTCCGTCATCTCCGCGGCGATCGCGCAATGGGCCACGGCCGGTGCGACGGCAAGCCAGCTCGCCACCATGAAGGCGGTCACGTTCGGTGTCGCCACTCTCGGCGGCAATGTCATCAGCGCGGAATCGAACGGCCACATCACGATCGATGCCAGCGCCGCCGGACACGGCTGGTTCGTCGACCCGACACCATCGGACAATTTCGAGTTTGCCCATGCCGCGACCGCGACCGACCTGTTCGCTGACCCGACCAGTGCGGCAGCCGGACATCTCGACCTTCTTACCGCGGTGGCGCATGAACTCGGTCACGTCGTCGGCCTGGCGGACGACACGACGCCGAGCCACTCCGGCGACTTGATGTACATCAACCTGGCCGACGGCGAGCGACGGCTGCCGAGTGCCGCTGATGCCAACACAGCCGCGCCGCACGTCATGCCCACGCAGGGCACTGCGCCTTCGCAGGTCAATCTGGCCACCCGTGACAGCTTCAACTTCTCGTCGTTCACCCAGTCGCCGCCGCAGACCCCGACCGGCGCAAGCCATGCCGACACCGGCGCGAACACCCAGAACCTGTCCGATCTGTTCAGCGGCCTTTCCAATGCGGCAGCGCCGTGGTGGACCGGCCACGAGGCTGCGTTCGCAGCAATGGGCGGCACGCCGACCGACAATCACGCCCACACCCAGGTGCATCACGACCTGATCGTCTGATCGGGCACCGTATCAACCACGACGCCTGCCGGATCGCTCCGGCAGACGTGGTTCGTTCGGCACGATCGAATCCGAATTGCCCGGAGCGGAGAACTCCGATCGTCGCGCAGGGAGTACGCGCGGACGTCCGTTTCATGACACGAGTTCCGTAGTCAGCGATCGCGGTTTCGCGACTCGCGGACGTCGCACTCAACCGATGATTGAATAAGAATTGCCAACGCGGCACAATCGTTTAGGTTGCACTTAGTGGAAAACACGCTATCGTGCACATGTTGACGACGCTGCGTCATTGTCTTGTATTTTTCACAAATCTTACGACGTATTCGCGGAGGGACTCATGGCCGATCCGTTTCTTTCCGAAATCCGCATGATGACCTTCAACTTTGCGCCCAAAGGCTGGGCGTTCTGCAACGGGCAGTTGGTGCCGCTCAATCAGAACCAACCGCTGTTTTCATTGCTTGGCACTGTTTATGGCGGCAACGGGCAGACCAACTTCGGACTGCCCAATCTGCAGGGCCGCACCCCGATGCATGTCGGCAACGGCCATGTGCTCGGTGAACTCGGCGGCGAGCAGGCGCACACGCTTTCGATCAACGAAATGCCGCAGCACACCCACATCGCGAACGCCACCAACACCAATGGCGCACTTCTGGTGCCGGCCAACAACGTTCTCGGCGCCTTGAACAACGCCTACGCCGCGCCCGCGGCGCTGACCGCGCTCGCGCCGGGCAGCATTTCCACGGTCGGCGGCAGCCAGGCGCATCAGAACATGCAACCTTTCCTGACGATCAATTTCTGCATCGCGCTGCAGGGCATCTTCCCTTCGCAGAATTGACGGAGACCTCTCATGCCACAACCGTTCATCGGCGAAATCAAAATGTTCGCCGGCAATTTCGCGCCGGCCGGCTGGCAGTTCTGCGATGGCAGGCTGCTGGCGATTTCCGAAAACGACGCGCTGTTCAACCTGATCGGCACCACCTATGGCGGCGACGGCCAGTCGACCTTTGGGCTGCCGGACCTCCGCGGCCGGCTGCCGGTGCATATGGGCACCAATGCGGGCACCGCGTTCACGATTGGCGAAATCGGCGGCGTCGAGCAAGTCACCCTCACGACGCAGACGATTCCGGCACATACCCATACGATGCTGGCATCGCAGAACACCGGCACGAGCTCGAACCCGCAAGGCAACGTGCTCGACCAGATGAGCGGTGCGCTGCTGCTCTACAAGGAGCAAACGCCGACCACGCCGCTGAGCCCGGTGGTGATCGGACCGACCGGCGGCAGCCTGCCGCACAGCAACATCCAGCCCTTTCTGTGCATCGGTTTCATTATTTCGCTGTTCGGCATCTTCCCGAGCCAGAGCTAGGAGCGCGACACCATGGCTGACCCCTTCGTCGCCGAGATCCGCATCTTTCCGTTCAACTTCGCCCCCAAGGGCTGGGCTTTCTGCAACGGTCAGCTTGTCCCGCTCTCGCAGAACACGGCGCTGTTCTCGCTGCTCGGCACCACCTATGGCGGCAACGGCACGTCGAACTTCGGACTTCCGAACATGCAAGGCAACGCGCCACTGGCGCCGGGGCAAGGACCCGGCCTCTCGCTGTACGACCTCGGCGAGAACGGCGGCTCCGATACGGTAACTCTGCTGCAATCGGAACTCGCCTCGCACCCCCACGACATGATGGCGATCAACCTGCAGGCCGACCAGGCAGCACCGGCATCGAACCGGGGCATTGCACGATCGCTCAACGGCGCGGCCTATGTCGCCGGCACTCCGACGCCCACGTTGGTGCAGATGAGCCCCAACATGATCGGACTGACGGGCTCCGGCCTGGCGCACAACAATCTGATGCCCTATCTGACGCTCAATTTCTGCATTTCGCTGCAGGGCGTCTTCCCGCCACGGGGCTGAGGTCGTTTTGGCGCTCCCCGCTTCCTCCACTGGCGCACCCGCATTCGGCTGGGCCCGCGCGGCTCGATCCGGCTGCGGCTTTCGCCGCCTGTCGGAGGCCGACCTGCCGTTCCTCGGCCGGCTCTATGCCGCGACGCGCACCGAGGAGCTGGCGCCGGTGCCCTGGAGCGAAGCGGACAAGGCCGCCTTTCTCGATCAGCAATTCCGCGCCCAGCACGCGCACTACCAGCAATACTATCCGAACGCCGACTGGCTGGTGATCACGCGCGAAGATGAGGACATCGGCCGGTTCTACATCGAGCGCTGGCCAAGCCAGCACCGCATCATCGACATTGCCTTCATGCCGGCGCATCGCGGCAGGGGCTACGGCGAGGCGCTGCTGCGCGATGCGATGGACGAGGCGGCTGATGCCGGCAAGGACGTCTCGATCCATGTCGAGAAACTCAATCCCGCGATGCGGCTCTACCGCCGGCTCGGTTTCGTCACCGAGGAGGACAAGGGTGTCTACGACCTGATGCGCTGGCGGGCGACAGGAGCTTCCGGCTATCAGGTGAAGATCGCCTGATAGCCGTTACCGTCCGCGAGCGGACCGATCGGCACCATGAAGATCTCGATCACGCCCAGCGCCGGATGCCGCACCGGATAGATCGCCTGCGGCAACCATGCTCCCTTCGGCGTCGTGAACAGCAGCGAGAACGCACCGCCCGGCCGGCCGCTGTTGCCCACAGGCTCGACCTTGGCGAGCTTCAGCGCCACGACGCCTTCCGCCGTCTGCATCTCGAACTCCGCGGCCTGATGCGGCGTGAAGTCGTCAATATGCAGTTTGGCCAGATCGACGGTGGATGTCATGCGCACGTCCCTGTTGCCGTCGAGGTGTAACACACGCCGCGATGTTGCCGTCAAGATTTCTGCCGGTCATCTATTCTTCGATCCGAAGCCCGTGCCGCCGTCGCGTCGCTAGGTCCTGCCGTCGACCGTCATTCCGGGGCTCGCAAGGCGAGAACCCGGAATCCATTCATCCACTTGTTCGGCGGCACAATGGATTCCGGGCTCGGCGCTTCGCGCCGCCCCGGAATGACGGGTGGATGGAGCCGTCCCCAAGCGCACCCGGCTTTCCCTGCGCCCTCTGCTCAGATGAGGGCAAGTAAACGCAAGACTTGGACGCAGCGGCCGCGAGGATGTGGATGTATGACTTACAAGCCGCGCAACATACTCGCTGTCGTCCCGGCGGAGGCCGGGATCCATAACCCCAAATGCAAGTCGTTGCGCGATGCTGAATGACGAGTCCCGTTCACTACATCTGCGGTGGTTATGGGTCTCGGCCTTCGCCGGGACGACGGCGGTGAACGCGGAGCCGCTGAACGTGCAACCCAGAGCCCTGATGACGGCCCCGATTTCCTCCGCTAACCTCCCCGCAAAGGGCTGCCACCAAGGCGGGCCATCTTGAGGGAGGACAGGCGCGTGCATCGAGGCCGTGTTGTATTCGGCGCCATGGACGAGGTCGTGTTCGGGCAGCCCGCCCGTGAGGCCATCGTCGAGCAACTGGACCGGCTTGGCGCCCAGCGCGCCTTCCTGATGGTGTCGGGTACGCTGAACCGCGAAACCGACGAGATCGAAAAGGTCCGCGCGAAGCTCGGCGCCCGCTGTGTCGGCACCTTCGACCAGATGCCGGCGCACACGCCGCGCGCCGCGGTCATCGCGGCGGCGCAACAGGCGCGCGATGCGAAGGCCGATCTGATCGTCACCATTGGCGGTGGCTCGATCACCGACGGCGCCAAGGCGGTGCAGCTTTGCCTCGCCAACAACGTCACGACATCCGACGGCATCGACACGATCCGCACCCGTGGCGGCGTCTCGCCCGAGATGACCCCTCCGACCGTCCGCCAGATCAGCGTGCCGACCACGATCGCCGGCGGCGAGTTCTCGTCGATCGCAGGCGTCACCAATGAGGCCAAGCGGCAGAAGGAGATGCTGCACCATCCCCTGGTGATGCCGCGCGCCACCATCCTCGATCCGGAACTCTCGGTGCACACACCGAACTGGCTGTTCCTGTCGACCGGCATCCGCGCCGTCGATCATTGCGTCGAGGGCATCTGCTCGCGCGAGGCGCATCCCTACGGCGATGCACAAGCGCTAAAGGGGCTGGAGATGCTGGCGGCCGGCCTGCCGCGGGTGAAGGCCGATCGGAACGACATATCGGCGCGGATGGACTGCCAGATCGGCACCTGGCTCTCGACCGGCCCGCTCGCCTCCGGCGTGCCGATGGGCGCAAGCCACGGCATCGGCTATGTGCTGGGCGCCGAGTTCGACGTGCCGCACGGCTACACGTCCTGCGTGATGCTGCCCGCGGTGATGCGCTGGAACAAGCGTGACAATGCCGACCGGCAGGCCCTGGTCGCGGCCGCGATGGGACATCCGGGCGCGGACGCCGGCGATGTGCTCGACCGCTTCATCCGCGACCTCGGCATGCCGCGCAGTTTGCAGGAGGTCCACGTCGGACCCGAGCATTTCGACCGCATCGCGGCGGGTGCGATGCGCACGCCCTGGGTGCCGCGCAACCCGCGCAAGATCGACGGTCCGTCCCAGGTCCGCGAGATTCTGGTGATGGCCGCTTAAAGCAACACTGAGGGAGATCTGAGCTTCGATGTACACCGGCAAGCATGCTTACCTGCGCCCGCTGCAACCGGCCTTCATCATGGCCGGGACCGGCGAGATCGTCACCTATCGCGAGCTCGAGGCGCGCAACAACCGTCTCGCGCATCTGTTCCGCAACCGCGGCATGAAGCGGCTCGATCACTATTCGATCTTCATGGAGAACAACAACCGCTACCTCGAGGCATGCGGCGCCGGTGAACGTTCCGGCCTCTACTTCACCTGCGTCAATTCCTACCTCACGGCCGGCGAACTCGCCTACATCCTGACCAACAGCCAGTCGCGGATCCTGATCACCTCGAAGCTGAAGCTCGACATCGCGCGCGAGGCGCTGAAGGAGTGTCCGCAGGTCGAACTCTGCATCGTGGTCGACGGCGACAGTGAAAGCGATCGCATCGTCGGGCTGCGCGAGGCGACCGCGGGACTGCCGGCGACGCCGATCGCGGACGAATATGCCGGCACCGCGATGCTTTATTCCTCCGGCACGACCGGCCGGCCGAAGGGCATCGTGCGGCCGCTGCCCGAGCAGCCGCCGTCAGAAAACCTGCCACTGTTCGATTTCCTGACTAAACTCTGGCACTACCGCGAGGGCATGGTCTACCTGTCGCCGGCGCCGCTCTATCACTCGGCGCCGCAGGCCGCGGTCAATCTCACCATCCGGATGGGCGGCACCGTCGTCATCATGGAGAGCTTCGATCCCGAGCGCTATCTCCAGCTGGTCGAGAGATGGGGCATCACCCACAGCCAGCTGGTGCCGACGATGTTCTCGCGCCTGCTGAAGCTGCCCGAGGAGGTTCGCGCCCGCTACGACCTGTCGACGCTCGAGATCGCGATCCATGCCGCGGCGCCCTGCCCGGCGCTGGTCAAGGACGACATGATCAAATGGTGGGGCCCGATCATCCACGAATATTACGGCGCGACCGAAGGCCTCGGCTTCACCGCCTGCAACAGCGAGGAATGGCTGGCGCATCGCGGCACCGTCGGCAAGGTGCTGCTCGGCGATTTGCATATTCTCGACGAGGACATGCAGCCCTGCCCGAAGGGCACGCCGGGCACCGTGTGGTTCAAGACTGCCACGCCGTTCGAGTATTTCAACGATCCGGCCAAGACCAGCGAGGCCCGCTCGGCGGACGGCAGCATGAGCACGGTCGGCGACGTCGGCTATGTCGACGACGACAACTTCCTCTATCTGACTGACCGCGCCACCTTCATGATCATCTCCGGCGGCGTGAACATCTACCCGCAGGAATGCGAGAACCTCCTGATCACCCATCCCAAGGTCGCCGACGCCGCCGTGTTCGGCGTGCCTAATGTCGATCTCGGCGAGGAGGTGAAAGCGGTGGTGCAGCCGGTCGACGGCATCGCGCCGGGGCTGGAGCTCGCCGAGGAGCTGATCGCGTTCTGCGCAAGCGCGCTGTCGCGCCAAAAGGTGCCGCGCTCGGTGGATTTCGAGGCCGAGCTGCCGCGGCTGCCGACCGGAAAACTCTACAAGCGTCTGCTGCGCGATCGCTATTGGGGCAACAAGACCTCGCGGATCGTCTGAACAGGCGATGCGGCGAGCCGCACGGTTGGAGTTGGGGACGCCGGATGGCGTAACTGACTCGCCCGCCGTGCGGATTCCGCGCTATGCTCCGGGATCGCAAGCCAGCATCGCCGGAGGCAGCCATGCCGTCGCCCCAGCCGCGCGAGCCGGAGCCGGGACAGGCCGGAAGGCTCGAATTCACAGCTGCCGAGATCGGCGCGCTCGCCCATCTCTATCGTGGCGAGGTTTACCGCAGCACGGTCTGGCGTACCCGCCTCGACAGCTCCACCAACTGGGCGGTTGTCACGACCGGGATCGCGCTGTCGGCGACCTACAGCAGCGCAGAGGCCTCGCCCTTGCCGATGGTGCTGGTCGGGTTGCTGGTCACGGTCTTCCTGTTGTTCGAGGCGCGGCGCTATCGCTACTTCAACGTCTGGCGCGCCCGCGCGCGGTTACTCGAAACCGATTTCTACGCGCCGATGATCCGCGGCGAATGTCCGACGCCGAACGCGGCCTGGACCGAGCTGCTCGCCAACGACTACCGCCACCCGAGCTACCACATCAGCTTGGCCCGGGCGATCGGCCGGCGGCTGCGCCGGACCTATGGCTGGATCTTCGCGATCCAGGCCATCGCCTATTACGGCAAGCTGGCGATCCACCCGTTGCCGCTGACCACGCTGAGCGAGATCTGGGACCGCGCCTCGATCGGCCCGATTCCCGGAGCGATCGTGGTTCTGGCCGGCGTCGCCTTTCATTCGAGCTGGGCGCTGTTCGCCTTCGTCACGCATCGCATGGAGGCCGCGGACCGACGTGCACGGCACAATCTGATCGCGATGGGGTGAGGCGGCACGCGCCGCGTTGCCCGTGGCGGGCTTTTCCCCTAACCTCGCCTCAACAAGAAAAGTCAGGGAGGATTTGCCGATGGAAGTGATCCCACTGCGCGAGGGATTCGGAGCCGAGCTGCGCGGCGTCACGCTTTCGGATGTTGCAGCCCACGATGCCGTGTATGCCGCAGTGCGCGCGGCGTTCGAGGAACACTCGGTGCTGGTGTTCCGCGGCCAGGAGGTCAGCGACGACATCCAGCTCGCCTTCTCGCGCCGCTTCGGCCCGCCCGAGACGACCAAGGTCGGCTCGATGGGCACCGGCTCGCATTTCGTGATCCTGTCGACCTTCGGACCCGACGGTAAGGTGGTTCCGTCCGACCATCGGCAGCAGCTGCGCGCCAAGGCCAACCAGCTCTGGCACACCGACTCCTCCTTCAAGCGCGTACCGGCGCTGACCTCGATCCTGTCCGCGCGCATCATCCCCGAGCATGGCGGCGAGACCGAATTCGTCTCGATGCGGCTGGCCTTCGAGCGGCTCGACAAGGACGTCGCGAAGCGGCTGGAGAACTCGTTCGCCTGGCACTCCTACGCGCATTCGCGCAGCAAGGTGGCAACCGGGCTCGCGACGACTGAAGAAGTCGATGCGCTGCCGCCGGTATGCTGGCGCATGGTCTGGCGCAATCCCGTCAACGGCCGCGGCGCGCTGTATCTCGCCTCCCATGCCTATGGCGTCGAAGGCATGGATGCCGATGCCGGCAAGGCGCTGATCGAGCAATTGACCGAAGCCGCCACCGCGCCCGGCGTCAGCTATCTGCATCAATGGAAGCAGGGCGACGTCGTGATGTGGGACAACCGCGCCACCATGCATCGCGGCCGCCCCTGGCCGGCGCATGAAGGCCGCCTGATGATCCGTACCACGATCTCGGCGACCGAGGCCGACGGTGTCGCGAACATGCGGCCGCCCTCAACGCAGGCGGCGGAGTGAGGCAACGTTCTCATTGTACCGTCATCCTGAGGAGCGCGAAGCGCGTCTCGAAGGATGAACGGCCCGGCTGGTGGCCGTGCATCCTTCGAGGCTCGCTCCGCTCGCACCTCAGGATGACGGGGAACGTTTAGATCCGCAGATCATATCGGCGACAAACTGTCGCTGACCGCAAGACATTTCACTTCGCGCGCGTCAGCAGCAGCAATCGAACTCCAGCGAAGACTCGCAGCTGCATTGCAAAACAGACTGAGTTCCCCACCATCACAGCCATTATTCCCGGTCCATTGAAATTTTAATGCTGTCACGTCATCCGAATTGCCAATCCCCGCACGGCCGTCGCTGGTTGCCCGAAAGCCTCACCGTGGTATCGTCGATGCCAATCGGCCATTGAGACCGAAATTCGTGGAGGGGACCATGCGGAGCGTGCAAGCGCTGGCCGTCGCGGTGTTGTCTGTGCTGACCATCAGCGACGTTTCACGCGCAGCCGAGCCAAAATCCGGCGGCATCTTCAGGATCTATCACCGCGACAGCCCCGGCAGCGCCTCGATCCACGAGGGCGCGACCTATTCGGTGAACATTCCGTTCATGCCGATCTTCAACAACCTCGTCATCTTCGACCAGCATATCGCGCAGAACAGCGCCGACACGATCCGGCCCGAGCTTGCGGAGAGCTGGGCCTGGAGCGGCGACAACAAGACGCTGACCTTCAAGCTGCGCAAGGACGTGAAGTGGCACGACGGCAAGCCGTTCACCGCGGCCGACGTCAAATGCACCTTCGACATGCTGATGGGCAAGTCGCAGCAGAAGTTCCGGCAGAACCCGCGCAAGTCCTGGTACGACCAGGTCGACGAGGTCACCACCAACGGCGACTATGAGGCGTCGTTCAGGCTGAAGCGGCCGCAGCCTGCGCTGTTGTCGCTGCTCGCCTCTGGGTATTCGCCGGTCTATCCCTGCCATGTGTCGCCGGCGGAGATGCGCACCAAGCCCGTCGGCACCGGCCCCTTCAAGTTCGTCGAGTTCAAGGCCAACGAATCGATCAAGCTGACCAAGAACCCGGATTACTTCAAGAAGGGCCTGCCCTATCTCGACGGCATCGAGTTCACCATCATCACCAACCGCTCGACCGCGATCCTCGGCTTCGTCTCGGGCAAGTTCGACATGACGTTCCCGACCGAGGTCTCGATCCCGCTGCTGAAGGACGTCAAGTCGCAGGACCCCAAAGCGGTCTGCGTGGTGGAACCGAATAACGTCTCCACCAACATCATCATCAATTCGAGCGCACCGCCATTCGACAATCTGGACATCCGCCGCGCGCTGGCGCTGGCGCTCGACCGCAAGGCCTTCATCCAGATCATGTTCGAGGGCCAGGGCGACATCGGCGGCACCATGGAGCCGGCACCGGACGGCTTGTGGGCGATGCCGAAGGACATGCTGGAGCAGATCCCAGGCTACGGTCCTGACATCGAGAAAAACCGCGAGGAAGCCCGCAAGCTGATGCAGAAGGCGGGCTATGGCCCCGACAAGCACCTGCAGATCAAGGTCTCGACCCGCAATATCGCGGTGTACCGCGATCCCGCCATCATCCTGATCGACCAGATCAAGAGCATCTATATCGACGCCGAACTTGACGTCGTCGACACCGCGCAGTGGTTCCCGAAGATCGCACGCAAGGACTATTCGCTCGGCCTCAACCTCACCGGCAACGCCGTCGACGAGCCGGACCAATCCTTCTACGAGAACTATGCCTGCGGCTCCGAGCGCAACTACACCAACTATTGCAACAAAGACATCGAGAAGTTGTTCGACCAGCAGTCCGAGGAAACCAACCTCGACAAGCGCAAGAAGCTGGTCTGGGAGATCGACAAGAAGCTGCAGGAAGACGTCGCGCGGCCGATCATCTTCCATGCCCGGACCGGCACCTGCTGGAAGCCGTACGTGAAGAATGTCACGATCATGTCCAACAGCTCCTATAACGGCTATCGCTACGAGGACGTCTGGCTGGACAAATAGGCGTAGCGTTTTCGAGCGAAGTCGATACCGGTTCGCGTCAAGAAAGCGCGTCAGAAGAAGATTCGGGATCAGGGAGAGAGCCAGGGTGTTTGCCTATATCGTGCGGCGGCTGTTCCTGATGCTCGTGACCCTGTTCGGGATCTCGGTCATCATCTTCGTGCTGCTGCGCGTCGTTCCGGGCAACATCGTCGACATCCTGTTCGACGCCGCGGGCTTCGTCGATCCCGCCGACAAGGCCAATCTCGAGCGCGAGCTCGGCCTCAGCCAGCCGATCGTGATCCAGTATCTGCACTGGATCGGCGGCCTGCTGCACGGCGACCTCGGCTATTCCTATGTCTCCGAGAAGCCGGCGCTCGAGGAGATCCTGCCGCGGATTCCGATCACCGCGCGGCTGGCGGGGCTGGCGCTGTTGTTCTCGGCCTCGATCGGCATTCCGCTCGGGGTCATCAGCGCCTTGCACCAGGGCTCGAAGCTCGACTATGCGCTGCGCGTCGTCAGCCTGAGTGGTCTGTCGCTACCGTCATTCTGGCTCGGCCTGTTGATCCTGATGGCCTCGGTCTCGCTGTTCGGCACCATGCCGATCTTCAATCCGAACCCGAAGACATGGCTCGAGGCGCTGACCATCTATGCGGTGCCGGCGATGGCGGTCGGCTTCCGCAGCGCGGCGCTGACCATGCGCATCACCCGCTCCTCGATGCTGGAGATCCTGCGCCAGGACTACATCCGCACCGCGCGTGCCAAGGGCGCCTCCGAGGCCTCCGTGAACTATCACCACGCGCTGAAGAACGCCGTGCTGCCGGTCATCACCGTGATCGGCATCGAGGCCGCGTTCCTGATCGGCGGGCTTATCGTCACAGAGACCGTGTTCAACATCCCCGGCATCGCCCGCTTCCTGGTCGAGGCGCTGCGCTGGCGCGACTACCCGATCGTGCAGAACCTCGTGATGTTCATCGCGGTCGTTGTCGTGGTCGTGAATTTCATCGTCGACATGCTCTATGCGGTGATCGACCCACGTATCCGGTTCGGAGACTGAGCACGTGGCAACGATCAATTTCGAGAGCGAACTGCGCCGCGCCGGGGCCAACGCCACCGGCGGCTGGGGGCGGCTTGCGTTCCTCGCGCAGCGCCATGTGCTCGGCACCATCGGCCTGATTATCATGCTGCTGTTCCTGCTGACCGCGATCTTTGCCGATCTGATCAGCCGCTACGATCCGCTCACCGTCGATTCTGCGCACCGGCTTGCCGCGCCCTCCATGCTGCACTGGTTCGGCACCGATTCGTTCGGCCGCGACGTCTGGAGCCGCATCGTCCATGGCGCACGGATCTCGCTTGCGGTCGGCATCGGCTCCACGACCTTGGGCGCCACGCTCGGCGTCATCGTGGGCCTCACGTCCGGCTATCTCTCCGGCTGGGTCGACCTCGTGTTCCAGCGGGTGACCGACATCCTGCAATCGCTGCCGCTACTGGTGCTCGCACTTGTCATGACCGCGGCGCTCGGCCCGTCGCTGCCGAACGTCATCCTTGCGATCGCCATTCCCTTGATCCCGACGGTTGCCCGTGTGATCCGCGCCAACACGCTGGCGCTGCGCGAACAGCCGTTCGTGGAAGCCGCCAAATCGATCGGCATGAGCGAGACGCGCATCGCGCTGCGCCACGTATTGCCCAACACGATCGCGCCGCTGATCGTGCTCGCCACCGCGCAGCTTGGCTCGACCATCCTGACCGAGGCGTCGCTCTCGTTCCTCGGCCTCGGAATCCCCGAGCCCTATCCGTCCTGGGGCCGCATGCTGTCGGAATCCGCCGCTGAATATGTCCGCACCGCGCCGTGGCTGGTGATCTTCCCCGGCATTGCGATCAGTCTCGCGGTTTTCGGCACCAATCTGTTCGGCGACGCACTGCGCGACATCCTCGATCCGAGGCAGCGCGGCTGATGAGCGAGGCACTTCCGGCAGAGACGGTTCTCGACGTGAAGAACCTGCAGACGGTGTTCTTCACCAATTCCGGCCTGTTCCGCGCGGTCGACGACGTCTCGTTCTCGGTTCGCCGCGGCGAGACGCTCGCGATCGTCGGCGAATCCGGTTGCGGCAAGAGCGTCAGCGCGCTCTCGATCATGCGCCTGGTGCCCGATCCGCCCGGCCGCATCGTCGGCGGCTCGGTGACGCTCGAGGGTACTGACCTCCTGAAGCTCGACGATGCCGCGATGCGCGCCGTCAGAGGAAACCGCATCTCGATGATCTTCCAGGAGCCGATGACCTCGCTCAATCCGGTGATGCGGATCGGCGACCAGATCACCGAGGCGGTGCGCCTGCATCGGAAGATGAGCAGCAAGGAGGCGTGGGCGCAGGCGGTCGACATGCTGCGGCTGGTGCGCATCCCCGAGCCGGAGCGTCGCGCGCAGGAATATCCGCACCAGCTCTCCGGCGGCATGCGCCAGCGCGCCATGATCGCAATGGCGCTGGCGTGCCGGCCGGCGCTGTTGATCGCGGACGAGCCGACCACGGCGCTCGACGTCACCATCCAAGCGCAGATTCTGGCGCTGATCGTCGATCTGCAGCAGCGGCTCGGCACCGGGCTGATCCTGATCACCCATGACCTCGGCGTCGTCGCCCAAACCGCGCAGCGTGTGATCGTGATGTATGCCGGCAAGAAGGTCGAGGAAGCGACCGTCGAATCTCTGTTCGAGACGCCGCTGCATCCATACACCCGCGGGCTAATGGCCTCGATGCCGGCGGTGATCGCGCTAGGCGCGAAGACCGATGCGCGACTGACCGAAATTCCCGGCATGGTGCCGTCGCTGACCAATCTGCCGCCGGGCTGCGCCTTCGCGCCGCGCTGCAAGCTCGCGGTCGACCGCTGTCGTCAGGAATATCCACCGCTCGACGAGGTCAAGAGCAATCACTGGGCGGCGTGCTGGCGCGCCGGCGAGATGGTGGGGGCGCCATGACCGAGCAACGCCCGCTCCTCGAAGTCACCGATCTCGTCAAGCACTACGCAGTGCGCGGCGGTGTGCTGCGCCGGCAGGTCGGCACCGTGCATGCGGTCGACGGCGTCAGCTTTTCGCTCGGCGCCGGCGAGACGCTCGGCCTGGTCGGCGAATCCGGCTGCGGCAAGTCGACGGTGGCGCGCACGGTACTTCGGCTGGTCGAGCCGACCAGCGGCGCCATCAGGCTGGACGGCGAGGACATCGCGCCGCTGAGCAAGACCGCGCTGCGACCGTATCGCCGCTCGATGCAGATCGTGTTCCAAGATCCGTTCGCCTCGCTCAACCCGCGCATGACAGCCGGCGATATCGTCGGCGAACCATTGACCGTGCACGGCATCGCAACCGGCGCGAAGAAGCAGGAGCGTGTCGCCGAGTTGTTCCAGCAGGTCGGTCTGCGGCCCGACCAGATGAAGAATTTCCCGCATCAATTCTCCGGCGGTCAGCGCCAGCGCATCTGCATTGCGCGTGCGCTGTCGCTCGGACCGCGACTGATCGTCTGCGACGAGCCGGTCTCCGCGCTCGACGTCTCGATCCAGGCCCAGGTGATCAACCTGTTGATCGACCTGCAGCGCAAGCAGAACTTTTCCTACCTGTTCATCGCGCACGATCTCGCGGTCGTCGCCCATATCAGCCACCGCGTCGCCGTGATGTATCTCGGCCGCATTGTCGAGATCGCCGACAAGCACGAGCTGTTCGCCAATCCGCGCCACCCGTATACCCTGGCCTTGCTCGCCTCGGTGCCGATCGCCGACCCCAAGGCCAAGCGGCTCACGCCGCTGATCGACGGCGACGTACCGAGCCCGATCAACCCGCCCTCGGGCTGCGCCTTCCACACCCGCTGCCGCTACGCGATGGATCGCTGCAAGACCGAGCGCCCCGCGCTGCAGGCGGCCGGTACCGCGCATCAAGTTGCCTGCTGGCTGAATGACGGCACGGGAAGGAGTCAATAGCTCAGCGTCGTCCCGGCGAAGGCCGGGACCCATAGCCACGAATGTTCGTTGCCGCAACGAGCTGCGGCCCCAGCGCGCTTCAACAATCAGCATCGGTGGTTATGGGTCCCGGCCTCCGCCGGGACGACGGCCGTTATGCCGCCGCCTCGATCTCCACCACGATCTTCCCCGTCGTCACCTGCTCTCCCTCGGCGACGTCGATCGACGACACCGTGCCCGCGACGCCCGCCGTATGCACGTGCTCCATCTTCATCGCCTCCAGCGTCATCACCGGCTGGCCGGCCGCGACCTTGTCGCCCGCCTTCACCAACACCGCGACGACCCGGCCGTTCATGGCCGCGCGGACCTTGCCATCGCCGCCGGCGGCCGTAGCACTCTCCGGCGGTGCGAGGGTGAAATCGCGCGCCGACAGTGGGACACCGCGATGCAGGATACAGAGCCGATCGCCGTCGCGCAGGAACCTGGCCTGCTCCATCAAGCCGTCGTGATGGAAACGGATGCTATCTTGGTCCAGCTCATCGATCGCGAAGCTGAAGCGATCTCCATTTCGGGTGGCGAGGTAGCTGCCATCGCGCTCGCGAAATATCTCGATCTCCTGCACGCCGTGGCCGAGATCGATCCGCAGGCCGAGCGGGAATGTCGCCGACAGCGAGCGGCCGCGCTGCCATGGCGGCGCGTGCGGATTGGTGACGTAGAGCAGCAGCGCCGCGAGCGCGAGGTCGCTGCCGCGATCGGGCCGCGGCGCCAGCAGCGCATCGCGGTTGTTGCCGATGAAAGCCGTGGTCGCCTCGCCCCTGGCAAAGACCGGATGACGCAGGCAGTCGATCAGGAAACCCTGATTGGTGGTGACGCCGAAGGCCGTGACCTGCTCCAGCGCGCAGATCAGTCTGCCGCGCGCCTCGTCGCGGGTCGCGCCGTGGCTGATCACCTTGGCGATCATCGAGTCATAGAACGGCGGGATCTCGGAGCCGGACTGCAACGCGTGCTCGACGCGGATGCCATCAGGCATCTGCCATCGCGCCATCGTGCCGGATTGCGGCATGAAGTCATGCCCAGCATCCTCCGAGCAGAGCCGCACCTCGATGGCGTGACCTGAGAAGGTGATGTCCTCCTGCCTCAAGCCGAGCGGTTCTCCTCTCGCAATACGAATCTGCAATTCGACCAGATCGAGCCCGGTGATCGCCTCGGTGACGGGATGCTCGACCTGCAGCCGCGTGTTCATCTCCATGAAGTAGAAATTGCCGGCGCGATCGAGCAGGAACTCCAGCGTGCCGGCGCCCTCATAGCCAATTGCCTTGACCGCCTGGACTGCGACCGCACCCATCCGTGCACGCAGCTCCGGCGTCACCGCCGGCGACGGGGCCTCCTCGATCAGCTTCTGATGCCTGCGCTGCACCGAGCAATCGCGCTCGCCGAGATGGACCGCGTTGCCATAGCGATCGCCGAACACCTGGATCTCGATATGGCGGGGATCGACGATTGCGCGCTCGAGGATGACGGTGGGATCGCCGAACGCGCCCTGCGCCTCCGACCGCGCACTGCGCAGCGCATCAGGAAACGCCGCGGCATCCGCGACCAGCCGCATGCCGCGGCCGCCGCCGCCGGCGACCGCCTTGATCATGACCGGAAAACCAATTGCCTTGGCTTCCGCCAGCATCACCGCGTCACTCTGGTCGGCGCCCTGATAGCCGGGCACGCAGGGCACGCCGGACTTCTGCATGATCTCCTTGGCGCCGGCCTTGTTGCCCATCGCAAGGATCGCTTCCGGCGACGGACCGATGAACACCAGCCCGGCGCCACGGCAGGCCTGCGCAAAGTCCTCGTTCTCGGCGAGGAAGCCGTAGCCGGGATGCACCGCGCCGGCGCCGCTCGCCTTGGCGGCCGCGATGATCGCGTCGATCTTCAGATAGGATTGCACGGGCAGCGCCTCGCCGATCCGCACCGCCTGATCGGCCTCACGCACATGCAGTGCGTCGCGGTCGGCATCCGAATAGACCGCGACCACGCCATAGCCGAGCCGCCGCGCCGTATGCATGATGCGCAGCGCGATCTCGCCGCGATTGGCGATCAGGATCTTGAAGAACGGTGTCCGCTTCACGATGGTACCGCTCATGGCCGTGCCACCGAGAACTGCATGCGCTGCGGGCTGCGCGCCTCGGACTCGCGGCAGATCGAAAGCACCTCTGACAGCACCGTCCGCGTATCGCGCGGATCGATCACGCCGTCATCGAGCACGCGGGCGCTGGTCGAGAACACGTCCATCTGGCCGTCGAACACACCCGTGATCTGCGCCTTCATGGCGTCGAGCTTCTCCTTCTCGATCGGTTTGCCGCGCCGCGCGGATGCCGCCTCGGTGACGATCGCCATGGTTTCAGCGGCCTGCTCGCCGCCCATCACCGCGGTCTTGGCGTTCGGCCAGGAGAAGCAGAAGCGCGGATGGAAGCCGCGGCCGCACATGCCGTAATTGCCGGCGCCGAACGAGGCGCCGCAATACAGCGTGATCTGCGGCACCGTCGCCGAGGTCACGGCCTGGATCATCTTCGATCCGTGCTTGATCATCCCCGCCTCTTCATAAGCGCGGCCGACCATGTAGCCGGTGGTGTTGTTCATGTAGAGGATCGGTGTGCGCGACTGGCAGCAAGCCTGGATGAAATGGGTCGCCTTGTTGGCGCCGGGCACATCGAGCGGCCCGTTGTTGGTGATGATGCCGACAGCCTGCCCTTCGATACGGGCATGGCCGCAGACCGTCGCCGGGCCGTAATTGGCGCCGAACTCGGTGAAGTCGGAATCGTCGATGAAGCGCGCGATCGCCTGGCGCATGTCGACCGGTCGTTTGTGATCCATCGGCATGATGCCGAGCAATTCCTCGGCGTCATAACGCGGCGGCTTGAACGCAGTCGGTTCCGGCGTCGGCTGGTCCCGAAGCCGATCCCAAGGCAGCTTGGCCATGATCTCGCGCGCAATGCGCAGCGCGTCGCGGTCGTCCTCGGCGAGATAATCGCCAAGGCCGGAGATCTGGGTGTGCATCTCAGCGCCGCCGAGTTCCTCCTCGGTCGCGATCTCGCCAGTGGCGGCTTTGAGCAAGGGCGGCCCGGCAAGGAAGGCGCGGGTACGGCCACGCACCATCACGATGTAGTCGGAGAGCCCGGTCTGGTAGGCACCGCCCGCGGTTGAAGAGCCGTGCGTCACGGTGACGACGGGAAGCCCCGCCGCCGACAGCCGAGCCAAATTGCGGAAGATGTTGCCGCCGCGGACGAAATCCTCGACGCGGTAGCGCAGCAGGTTGGCGCCGGCGCTTTCGACCAGCTGCACATAAGGCAGCTTGTTCTCCAGCGCGAGCTCCTGCACCCGCAGCGTCTTGTCGAGGCCGTAAGGTTGCAGCGCACCGGCGTCGATGCCGGCATCATTGGCGCTGACCATGCAGCGAATGCCGGAGACGAAGCCAATGCCGGCGACCAGCCCGCCGCCGGGCACGCTCTTGTCCGCGTCCGGCACATCGAACATGTAGCCGGCGAGCGTGGAGAGCTCGAGGAACGGCGAGCCGGGATCGAGCACCAGCGCGACGCGCTCGCGCGGCAGCAGTTGGCCGCGCTTGTGGAAGCGGTCCTTGGCCGCGGCGGAGGCGGTGCGCGTGCGCTCCTCCAGGGCGCGCATCCGGGCGATCAGCGCCAGCATGCCGTCGCGATTGCCCTGGAACGCGGCGCTGCCGGTGGCGATGGTGTTCTCGATGATGGCCACTAGGCGCGCTCCACAAAATACTCGCTGTACTGCTGTCGCAGCTCGACCTTACGCAGCTTGCCGGTCGCGGTCATCGGCATCTCTTCGAGGATGCGCACCAGCTTCGGCACCTGGAAGCCGCCAAGGTGCTTTCTGCAATGCGCCTCGATGGCGGCCTCGTCGGCCACCGCGCCGGGCTTCAGCTTGACGAAGGCGCAGACTGCCTCGCCCCATTGCGGGTGCGGCAGGCCGACCACGGCGGCGTTCTGCACGGCGGGGTGCGCCAGCAATGTTTCCTCGATCTTGACGGAGGCGACGTTCTCGCCGCCCGACTTGATCATGTCCTTCTTGCGATCGAGGAACAACACCTCACCATTCGCGTCGATCAGGGCGAGATCGCCGGTATGGTGCCAGCCGAACTTGCGCGCCTCCTCGGTCGACTTGGGGTCCTTGTAATAGCCCATCATCACGTTGGGCCCGCGATGCACCAGCTCGCCGATCTCGCCGCGCGGCAGCAGGTTGCCGTTATCGTCCATGATCGCGGTCTCGTTGACGATCAGCGATTCGCCCCAGTAATTGCCGAAGCGCTCAAGCTGCACCTCCGGCCGCGACATCGTCGTCGCCGGGTACATCTCGGTCTGGCCGCTGGTCAGCACGAAGTTCGGACACATGTCCGCCATCGCGCGTTCGAGCAGCGGCTTTCCCATCGGCGCCATGGTGTAGATGCAGCAGCGCAGGCCCGTGAGATCGTATTCGCGGCGGCGCGGATGATCGAGGATCGCCTGGTACATCAGCGACAGGCCGACGAACACGGTCAACCGGTCGCGGACGATCGCCTCCATGCAGACCACCGGATCGAAGCCGCGCATCAGCGCCATGCGGCCGCCGACCGAGAGATAGCTGAGCAGCAGCACGTGGCCGGCACAGTGAAACAGCGGAAACTGCCCGGTGATGCCGTCATCGCGCGAGAGCTGCATCTCGATGCAGTTGCTCATCACGGCCATGACCACGGCGAGATGGCAATGCATCGCGCCCTTCGGCCGCGACGTGGTACCCGACGTATAGATGATCATCGCGAGATCGCGGTCGTTGATCTCGATGTCGGGCTCGACGTCGGATTGTCCTTCCAGCAGGCCGTTGAACTCCGACAATCCGGTCTTGCCGGCATTGCCGGTCAGGTCGATCGCGATCATCTCCATGCCGCGCGCTTCCAGCGCGGCGCGCCGGTCGGCCTGGGCATGGAGATTGTCGTCGATGACGGCAAAACGGACCTCGGCGTGGCCGAGGATGTAGTCCATGTCCGACGGGCCGAGCATGGTGTTGATCGGTACCCAGACCAGACCGGCGCGGTGGATGCCGAACAGCGCTTTGACGAACTCGACCGAGTTGTTGCAGATCGTCGAGATCTTCTCGCCCGGCTTCAGCCCGCGCTGCACCAGATGATTGGCGAAGCGATTGGCGTCGCGCTCGAGCTCGGTGAAGGTGACTTGCCTAGTGCCATCGGTCAGCGCGACGCGATCCGGAAACCGCCGCGCGGCGCGCTTGAGGAGGTCGCCGATCGCGACCCGCCCGATGCGGCCCGGCCTGGTGACGCCGCCGGTTGCTGCGAGATTGTGCATAGCTCGTTACTCCCCGCTGTCATTCCGGGGCAGCCCGCAGGGCTGAGCCCGGAATCCATACTCACGATCGTGGTTATGGATTCCGGGCTCGCGCTGCGCGCGCCCCGGAATGACGTCAGTGCCTGACCCCGAAAATCTTCCGCGCTTCCGCAGGGCTCGCGATCTCGCGGCCGGCGCGCCGCGCGCAGGCGGCGAGCCCTTCGACGAGCTGCCCGTTCGACGTCACCTTGGTGCCGTCGCCGAGATAGAACGTGTCCTCCAGCCCGCTGCGCAGATGGCCACCGAGGTCTGCGGCGCGCTGGTGCAGCGGCCAGATCTCGGCGCGGCCGATCGCGGTGACCTGCCAATGCGCATCCGGCGCCTTCAGCTTGAGCAGGATCGGCAACAGCTCCGGATCGGCCGGCATG
This sequence comes from Bradyrhizobium sp. USDA 3240, assembly GCF_054063295.1. Classification (NCBI taxonomy): domain Bacteria; kingdom Pseudomonadati; phylum Pseudomonadota; class Alphaproteobacteria; order Hyphomicrobiales; family Nitrobacteraceae; genus Bradyrhizobium; species Bradyrhizobium sp. USDA 3240. Next base: position 4,982,951 of record NZ_JBSSGD010000002.1, on the reverse strand, counting down.
CCCGAGGCGACACCCATGACGAAATTGTATTCGAGCGGGCCGGAATACATTCCGGTCTGCCGGTACATCCCGACGCAGCGCACGATGCCGACGTCGAAGCACTCGAATTCGGGAATGGTGCCGGCGGCCTTCATCACGTCGAGATAATCCTGCACCTTCTCGACCGCGTTATCGAACATCATCGGCGGCCACGCCCAGGTGTTGTCGGCCTTGACCTTCAGATAGTTCAGCGAGCCGGCGTTGCAGGCGGCGATCTCGGGTTTGGTCTCGCGCACGCAGTCGAGCGCGCCCTGGTAGTGCGGACCGGAGGTGCCGGTGGTGTGGTTGATGATGACGCCGGGGCAGGCCTCACGGATCGCCTGCTGGATTTCCTTGCTGACGCTGACATCCCACGACGGCAGGTGGCCCTTGTTCGGCTCCTGCTGGCGCAGATGGATGTGCATGATGCTGGCGCCGGCGTTGAACGCGGCCTTGGCCTCGCGCGCCATCTCTTCCGGCGTCACCGGAACATTGTGCTGCTTCGGGTCGGTAAGCACGCCGTTCAGCGCGCAGGTGATGACGGCCTTGTCGCTCATGAGTCTCTCGTCCGGTTGCGGCGCACCTGCGCGGCTGATTTTCCCATGATGAGAAATTTGTCTGTGCGCCATCTTGCGTTGACTGGCTAAGTGGATGCGCTCACGACGGAATCCGCCGTCAGCCGGTTAACACAAGACGCGACGCCCACGCGGCGCATAGGCTCTGCTGCAAGCAGAAGCGGCGCAACAAGCCGGCATCACGGGGAGAAAATCATGGTCTCGATCAACCGGCGCAGATGGCTCACAGGCGCCGCAGGCGCGGGACTTGCCGCGGCCGCGGGCCTCAGGCCTTCGCTTGCCGAAGATACGCCCGGCGTCACCGCGACCGAGATCAAGATCGGCAGCACCACCTCGCTGAGCGGCCCGGGTGTCGGCGCTGGGCGTGCAGGCGCGCTGCCAGGAAGCCTATTTCAAGATGCTGAACGAGCAGGGCGGCATCGCCGGCCGGCAGATCAAGTACATCTATTACGACGATGCGTTCAATCCGCCGAAAACCGTGGAGCAGGTGCGCCGCCTGATCGAAAGCGACAATGTCGCCTTCCTGTTCAACATGCTCGGCACCGCGCCGAACTCGTCGGTCGTCAAATACATCAACGCCGCCAAGGTGCCGCATCTGTTCCTGTCGGTGAACGGCGACAAATGGGGCGACTACAAAAGCTATCCCTGGACCATGGGTTTTGCGCCGAGTGCGCGCACCGAGGCGCAGGTGTTCGTCAAATATGCGCTGAGCCAGAACAAGGACGCGAAGTTCGCGGTGCTCTACCAGAACGACGATCTCGGCAAGGATTTCGTCGCCGGGACCAAGGATGTGCTCGGCGAGCGGTTCGCGACCTCAACCGTGGTGGCCTCGCACGAGGTCACCGATCCCACGATCGATTCCCAGATCGTCGCGCTGCGCGGCGCCAATCCCGACGTGCTGATCTCGGGCTCCACGGCGAAATTCTGCGCGCAATCGATCCGCAAGATCTACGAGCTCGGCTGGAAGCCGATGCATTTTATCGCGAGCGGCGCCGCCTCGATCTCCTCGACCATTGCGCCAGTCGGTCTCGACAAGTCGCAGGGCACGATCTCGTCGGCTTATGTGAAGGACGTCGCCGATCCGGCCTGGGCCAACGACCCCGGCGTGAAGGATTTTCTCGCCTTCATGGCGAAGTACTTCCCGGACGGCAATCCGAAGGAGGGTTACAGCCTATATGCCTACACGGTGGCGCAGGTGCTCAAGATCGTGCTCGAGCAGTGCAAGGGCAACTTCACCCGCGACAACATCATGGCTCAGGCGAACAATTTGAAAGATGTCGAGGTCCCGACGCTGCTACCCGGCATCAAGGTCAACACCAGCCCGACCAATCATCACCCGCTGCAGCAGCTTCAGCTGCAACGGATCGAAGGGCCCGGCTGGCTGCGGTTCGGCGAGGTGATCCAGGGCGCTAATCTCTAGCGTCGTCCCGGCGAAGGCCGGGAACCATAACCACAGCCGTTCATTGCTTCACGATATCTCTGCCAGCGCGCGTCGCAGATAGATCACGCGGTATGGGTCCCGGCTCCCGTGCGCAATTGCGCACTAGGCCGGGACGACGGATGGTTACGTCAGCGCGCGCTCCTGCCCGGTGCGGTAGATCGCAAGATCCCGCGAGCCGGAGAAGATCGCGCGCGGCTTCAGGCCATAGAAGCGGCGGATCGAGTGGCTGAAATGGGTCGAGTCGGGATAGCCGATGTCTTGCGCGAGATGCGCGAGGTTGATGTCCTGGTTGGCGAAATGCAGCAGATGCCGCGCGCGCTTCCAGGCGCGGAACGAGCGGAACGAGATTCCAGTCTCTTCCTTGAACAGATGCAGGAAGCGCGACGGCGACAGCCCGGCCTCGGTGGCACAGCCTGCTGCGGTCACCGGCTCGCCGGAGAACTGCCCGATGCGGCTGATCGCACGCACCACCCGCGGATCGAGCACACGCTGCGGCAGCGCATCGCCAAAGCACATGGTGTCGAACTCGGCATTCGCGATCGCGTCGCGATGCTGCATCTCGGCAAGCGTTGCATAGGCGTTGCGAATCCGGTTCGCGAACAGATGAGAGTCCGGCCCTTGCAGGCGGCGCGCGACGGCTTCGAGTGTGCCGTCAGGCACGCTTTCCGGCTCGATCGCAACACAGATCGCCGATCGATACTCGCTGGTGATGGTGTGGCGCAGGTTCGGCATCGTCACCGCGAGCTCGCCGTGGGACTCGCATCCCTCGCTGGTCGACAGATGCAGGCCGTCGCGGATCGCGACATAGACGTGGAATGCGCCGGGACAGCGCTCGCGCGGGCGGCCGAGCAGCCCGGCATAGAACACCCGTTCCGGCGTGATCAGCATCCGGTGGCCGGACGGCTGGCCGGAGTTCTGGCACTTCGCGTCCACGATCGCGTCCATGGCGGTTCCTCCTCGCGCGGCTCTTTGGGCCGCTGCGGCGGAGCTACCATAGCGCAAATTCGCAAAAGCGATACGTCGTCATTCCGGGGCGATGCGACGCATCGAACCCCAATGCGCAATTGCGCATCGGGGAATCTCAGGGTTCCGCAGCGCGCAATTACGCATGAGATCGCATTGCCCCGGAACGACAGGAAAGTTACGGCCGCGCGCGCGGCGCAACGTTCTGTTCCTGCCCGGCTTTTTGCTCCGACGCCACCGCGCGCCTGTAACCGTCGCGCTGTTGCAGCCGCGCCCAATAGGCCGCGACATTCGGCCCGAAATCCTTGGCGAGGCCGATATTGCTGGCGAGCCGGAGCGCATAACCGTTGGCAATGTCGGCAGCCGTGAAGCGTTCCGCGCAGAGGAATTCAGAATTCGCGGCGGCCGCTTCCACCGCGCGCAGGCGGCCCAGGAACCATTTTGCATAATCGCCCGAGACCTGCGGGTTGCGCCGCTCCTCCGGCTCGAGCTGGCTGTAGCGAAGCACCAGCGTCTGCGGAAAGGTCAGCGTCGCGTCGGAGAAATACATCCAGTTCAGGAACGCACCATAGGCCGGCTCGTCGGGGCCTACGATCAACGGCGTCGGGCCGTATTTGGTGCCGAGGTAATGGCAGATGCCGGAGGACTCCGTCATCTTCGTCTCGCCATCGACCATGAACGGGATGGTGCCGAGCGGATTGATGCCGAGATATTCCTTGGCGAACACGCGCGGCGGGAACGGCAGCATCTTCAGCTCATAAGGCAGCCCGAGCTCCTCCAGCATCCACAACGGACGGAACGAGCGCGCGGCATCGCAGTGATAGAGCGTGATCATCAGGCGTTTCCCATGTTCTTGATCGCCGCCACCATGGAGCGCCGGCGAGGTGACTGCAACAATGTCGTGCGCGGTGCATTCACCGCGCAGGTTTCCGGTTCAGGCATTGCCGTATTTGCGCAGCTCGAGCCGCGCGATCTGGTTGCGATGGACCTCGTCCGGACCGTCGGCGAGACGCAGCAGCCGGGCTGTCGCGTAGGCCGCCGCGAGCCCGAAATCATTGCTGGTGCCGCCGCCACCATGGGCCTGGATCGCCCAGTCGATCACCTGGCAGGCCATGTTGGGGACCGCGACCTTGATCATGGCGATCTCGGCCTTGGCCACCCGGTTGCCGACGGTGTCCATCATGTGGGCTGCGTTAAGCGTCAGAAGGCGCGCCTGCTCGATCATGATGCGCGATTCCGCGATCCGCTCCTGCGTGACCGTCTGCTCCGCGACCGGCTTGCCGAACGCGATCCGGCTCCTGGTCCTGACGCACATCTTCTCCAGCGTGCGTTCGGCGAGCCCGATCAGCCGCATGCAGTGATGAATGCGGCCCGGACCAAGGCGGCCCTGCGCAATCTCGAAGCCGCGGCCCTCACCGAGCAGCATGTTGCTTGCGGGCACCCGCACATCGCTGAACACGACCTCGGAGGCGCGATCCGGCACGCCGTAGAACCCGAACACCGGCAGCGGACGCAGCACCTCGATCCCTTGCGTATCCATCGGCACCAGGATCATCGACTGCTGGCGATGCCGGTCCGGATTATCGGGGTCGGTCTTGCCCATGAAGATGCAGATCTTGCAGCGCGGGTCGGTGGCGTTGGTGGTGTACCATTTGCGGCCGTTGATGACGTAGTCATCGCCGTCGCGCACGATCGAGCTCTCGATATTGGTCGCGTCGCTGGAGGCCACGGCCGGCTCGGTCATCGCGAAGCAGGACCGGATCTCGCCGGCGAGCAGCGGGTTCAGCCACCGCTCCTGATGCTCCCTTGTGCCGTAGCGCGCCAGCACTTCCATGTTGCCGGTGTCGGGCGCCGAGCAATTGAAGAGCTCGGGTGCAAGATGCGACCGCCCCATGATCTCGCACAGCGGCGCATATTCGAGATTGGAGAGACCTGCGCCGTGCTCGCTCTCGGGCAGGAACAGATTCCACAGCCCCTCTCCCTTCGCGATGGGCTTCAGCTCCTCAACAACCGGGAACACCTTCCATGGGCCGAGCTCTTCCGCCTCGCGGTAGAACCGCGCCTCGTTCGGATAGACATGGCGATCCATGAACGACTGAAGCCGATGCTTCAGCTCGAGGACTCTCTCACTCTCCTGATAGAGCATATCGGTTTCCATCCCTGCGATCGTTGCCGGCGGCGCATGCAATCCGCCGGACGGCTTCGCGCTACTTCCTCTTCATCCCGGGCAGCGTGCCCATCATCTTGCATAATACCATCAGCATCACCTCGTCGGCGCCGCCGCCGATCGAGGTCAGGCGGCTGTCGCGATAGGCGCGGCTGACCGGCGTCTCATTGGTGAAGCCCATGCCGCCCCAATATTGCAGGCAGGCATCGGTGAGCTCGCGGCCGAGCCTGCCGGCCTTCAGCTTGGCCATGGTCGCGAGCCGCGTCACGTCCTCGCCCGCCACCAGCGCCTCGCCGGCACGATAGATCAGCGAACGCAGAAGCTCGACCTCGGTCTGCATCTCCGCGAGCTTGAAGTGCACCACTTGGTTGTCGAGGATCGAGCCGCCGAACGCCTTGCGGCCTCGGGTGTAGTCGATGGTCGCGTGGATGATGAATTCATGCGCCTTCAGGCAGGCGGCCGCACCCCACAGCCGCTCCTCCTGGAACTGGATCATTTGGTAAGTGAAGCCCTGCCCTTCCTCGCCGATCCGGTTGCGCTTCGGCACCCGGACATTGTCGAAGAAGATCTGCGCGGTGTCGGACGAGCGCATGCCGAGCTTGTCGAGTTTTCGGGCGACCTGCACACCCTTGGTCTTCATCGGCACGCAGATCAGCGACTTGTTGCGATGAACCTGGCCATCGCTGGTGTTGGCGAGCAGGCAGATCCAGTCGGCCTGGGTGCCGTTGGTGATCCACATCTTGCCGCCATTGATGACGTAGTCGTCGCCGTCGGAGCGCGCATTAGTCTTGATCGAGGCGACGTCGGAGCCGGCGCCGGGCTCGGAGACGCCGATGCAGGCGACCTGGTCGCCCGCGATCGCCGGCACCAGGAATTCGCGCCGCACCTCGTCGGAGCCGAACCGAGCCAGCGCGGGCGTCGCCATGTCGGTCTGCACCCCGATCGCCATCGGCACGCCACCGCAGGTGATGGCGCCTAACTCCTCGGCCATCATCAGTGCGTAAGAATAATCCAGCCCCTGGCCGCCGAATTCGACCGGCTTGTTGAGGCCGAGGAAGCCAAGATTGCCGAGCTTCTTGAACAGCTCATGCGCCGGGAAGATGTCGGCCTTCTCCCATTCGTCGACATGGGGATTGATCTCGGCCGCGATGAATTTCTGCAAGAGGCGGCGCGGTTCGTCGTGGTCGGTGGTGAAGAGCATGGTTCTTACCTCGTCATTCCGGGGCGACGCGAAGCGGCGAGCCCGGAATCCATTTCACATCGAATCTGCGGCCTGATGGATTCCGGGCTCGCGCTACGCGCGCCCCGGAATGACGGTGGTGAGAGAGAGGTATTCACAACCCCATCTGCCTTGACGCGAGATCCTTCATGATCTCCTCGGTGCCGCCGCCGATCGCGTTGACCTTGACCTCGCGGTAGATGCGCTCGACCTTGATGCCGCGCATGAAGCCGGCGCCGCCGAAGATCTGCACCGCCTCGGAGGCGCAATGCGCCATGGTCTGCGTCGCCTGATTCTTCATCATGCAGATCTCGGCGACCGGGCTTTCGCCCTGGCCGAGCCGCCACGCCAGCATCTCCAGCATCGCCTGCGAGGCCGCGACCTTCTGCGCCATGTCGACGAGCTTGTGCCTGATCACCTGGTGCTGCGCGATCGGCTTGCCGAACGTCTTGCGCTCCTTGGCGTAGGCGATCGCCTCGTCGAGGCAGACGCGCGCATAGGCGGTGCAGCCCGCCGCCATGCCCATGCGCTCGCTGTTGAAGTTGTACATGATCTGCTTGAAGCCCTGGCCTTCCTCGCCGATCAAATTCTCGACCGGAACGCGACATTCGTCGAAATGAAGCGTCGCGGTATCCGACGCCCACCAGCCCATCTTCTTCAGCTTGGTGCGGGACAGGCCGGGCGTATTGCCCTCGATCAGCAACAGGCTGACGCCGCCCGGGCCCTCACCGCCGGTGCGCACCGCGACCGTCAGATAGTCGGCGCGCATGCCCGAGGTGATGAAGGTCTTCTCGCCGGAGACGACGTAATGGTCGCCGTCCCGGCGCGCCTTGGTGCGCAGGTTCGCGACATCGGAACCGCCGCTCGGCTCGGTGATCGCCAGCGCGGAAATCTTCTTGCCGGCGAGCACCTCAGGCAGCACCCGCGCCTTGACCTCGGGCCGCGCGGCGCGGGCGATCGGCGGCGAGCCGATGGTGTGGCTCATCAGGCTCGCGGAGACGCCGCCGGCGCCGGCGCGCGCCAGCTCCTGCGAGGCCACGATCTTCATGAACTGGTCGGCGGCGATCCCGCCATATTCCTCCGGGAAACCGAGGCCGAGCAGCCCGATTTCGGACGCCTTGGCATAGAGCGCGCGCGGAAACTCGCCCTCCTCGTCCCATTGATGGGCATAAGGCTCGATTTCCCTGGCCACAAAGCGCCGCATCACCTCGCGAAAGGCCTCATGCTCGCTGGTGTAGAACGGGTTTGCCATCCGCGTGCTCCGTTGATTCCCACCTCCGACGATGTCCGGATTTTTCCCTGTTCACTTGCGTCGAGTGGCTGCCTCCGGCGCCGGCGTCCGGGCCGGCGATTTGCCAGCCACTAAACGCAAGACAGTATCCTAATACGCCCCCTCCACTGGCAATTCATGGCATCAATCGAGCCAGGAACAGGCGGCGCAAGACTGCCGTTCCAGAGGAGGGAAATTTGCCGGTTCGTTATTACGACTGGATCGCGCATCATCGCCGGCGCACGCCGGACAAGATGGCGCTTGTCGATCTCGCAAGCGGTCGCCGCTTTGGCTATGCGGAGCTCGATGCCCGGGTGTCGCGGCTCGCGGGCTATCTGCGTAACGAGCTGAAGGTTACCAGCGGCGACCGGGTCGCGGTGCTCGCGCTGAACACCACGGATACGCTGGAAGTGCAGTTCGCCTGCTTCCGGATCGGCGCCATCTTTCTGCCGCTCAACACCCGCCTCACCGTTCCCGAGCTGCGCTACATCACCGGCGACGCTTCGCCAAAAGTGATGATCCATGACGACGAGCTCGCCGAGACCGCGCTTGCGGTCGCCAAGCTGTGCGACGTCGCGTCAACCGTGCGGCTCGGCCCCGGCGGCGCCTATGAAGCCGGCATCGCGGCGGCCAAACCGCTCGAACGGTTCGAGGAGGTCACCCTCGATGACATCTCGACCATCATGTATACCTCGGGCACCACGGGCCAGCCCAAGGGCGCGATCATCACCCATGGGATGACATTCTGGAATTGCGTCAATCTCGGCGGCCCCGCCTACATCTCGCCGGCCTCGGTGCTGCTGACGGTGCTGCCGCTGTTCCACACCGGCGGACTGAATTGCTACACCAACCCGGTGCTGCATGCCGGCGGCACGGTGCTGATCATGCGCGCGTTCGATCCCGGCGAGGCGCTGAAGCTGATCGGCGATCCCGCGCAAGGCATCAACGTCTTCTTCGGTGTGCCCGCGATCTATCAGTTCATGGCGCAGCATCCGTCCTTCGCGTCGGTGGATTTCAGCCGCCTGATGATCGGCGGCGTCGGCGGCGCACCGATGCCGGTGCCGCTGCTCAAGACCTGGGAGGCGCGCGGCGTGGCGCTGCAGCAGGGCTACGGCATGACCGAGACGTCGCCGGCGGTGATGGTGCTCGACCGCGAGGATGCCGCGCGCAAGGCCGGCTCGTCCGGCAAGCCGGTGCTGCACACCGAGGTTCGCATCGTGCGGCCCGACGGCGGCGATGCCGCGGTCGGCGAGCTCGGCGAACTCTGGGTCAAGGGCCCGAACATCACGCCGGGCTATTGGAACCGGCCGGACGCCAACGCCTCCTCCTTCACCGACGGCTGGCTGCACACCGGTGACGCCACGCGGATCGACGAGGAAGGCTTCTACTACATCGTCGACCGCTGGAAGGACATGTACATCTCCGGCGGCGAGAACGTCTATCCGGCCGAGGTTGAGAGCGTGCTGCATCAATTGGCGGCCGTTGCCGAGGCCGCTGTGATCGGCATTCCCGACCAGCAATGGGGCGAAGTCGGAATGGCGATCATTGCCGTTAAGCCGGGCCATACGCTGACGCCGGCAGAGATCCACGCGCATTGCCAGGCCAATCTGGCGCGGTTCAAGTGTCCGCGCCTGATCGAATTCATCGATGCCCTGCCGCGGAATGCGACAGGCAAGATTCATAAGCCGACGCTCCGGCAGCAATTCAGCCAGCCGAAGCCGACCGATACCGCGGCGTGATCCGAAAACGCGCCTCACGCGTTCCGGATCTCGCAGTGACAAGAATTGCCCCGCAACCGTCTGCCGGGACCGGCTGCGGGTTCGTTGCGTAAGTCCCCAACCAGAATCAATCGAGGAAATTGCCTTTATGAAAACCACAAAATTGTCGCTGCTGGCCGCTGCCGCGGCGCTCTACCTGCTCTCCAGCCAAGCCGCCTTTGCACAAAAGAAGTATGACACCGGCGCCTCCGACACCGAGATCAAGATCGGCAATGTCGAGGCCTATAGCGGTCCCGCCTCCGCCTATGGCGTCATCGGCAAGACCGAAGAAGCCTATTTCAAGATGATCAACGATCAGGGCGGCATCAACGGCCGCAAGATCAACTGGATCTCCTACGACGACGGCTACTCGCCGCCGAAGACCGTGGAGCAGATCCGCAAGCTGATCGAGAGCGACGAGGTTTTCCTGGTGTTCAACGCGCTGGGCACGCCGACCCAGACCGCGGTGCAGAAGTATCACAACGCCAAGAAGGTGCCGCAGCTCTTCCTCGCCACCGGCGCCAGCAAGTGGAACGATCCGAAGGATTTCCCGTGGACCATGGGCTTCCAGCCGAGCTATCGCGTCGAGGCGCGGATCTTCGGCAAGTACATCCTCAAGACCAAGCCGGACGCCAAGGTCGTGATCTTCTATGCCAATGACGATTTCGGCAAGGACTACCTGGTCGGCTTGAAGGAGGTGCTCGACAAGTCGAGCGTCAAGATCGTCGCCGAGGAAAGCTACGAGACCACCGAGCCGTCGATCGATTCCCACATCGTCAAGCTGAAGGACACCGGCGCCGACGTGTTCGTCAACATCTCGACGCCGAAATTCGCCGCACAGGCGATCAAGAAGATCGCCGAGCTCGGCTGGAAGCCGATGCACGTGATGACCGACGTCTCGATCTCGATCGGCGCGGTCATGAAGCCCGCCGGCCTCGAAGCGTCCGAAGGCGTGCTGTCGGCCGGCTACCTCAAGGACGCCTCCGATCCGCAGTGGAAGAATGACGAGGGCATGAAGAAGTTCATGGCCTTCGCCGAGAAGTACATGCCGGGCGCCAATCTGTCGGACGCCAATCTGGTCTATGGCTACGCCGCGGCGCAGACCATGGTGCAGGTGCTGAAGCAGGCCGGCGACAATCTCACGCGTGAGAACGTGATGAAGCAGGCCGCCAGCCTGAAGGACTTCACGCCCGACACGCTGATCCCCGGCATCCGGATCAACACCAGCGCGACCGACTTCGCGCCGGTCGAGCAGCTCAAGATGATGCAGTTCAAGAACAGACAGTGGGAGCTGTTCGGCGACATCATCAGCGCCGAGACCGGCGGCTAGCGTTGCGCGCACCGCGTCCAAACATCAGCCATCGCGAAGCCGCCCATCCGGGCGGCTTCGTTGTTTTGCGGTTCTTCGCAGGTAAGGCCGCCGGCGACCACTCTATCACCGTCACCCTGAGGAGCGCGCTCTTGCGCGCGTCTCGAAGGGTCGACGGCCCCGCTGGTGGCCGTGCATCCTTCGAGGCTCGCAAGAGCTCGCACCTCAGGATGACGGAGCTAATGCGTTTGACGCTACCCCGGCAAAAAGATCGCAAACGGCTCGTCGATCGTGCGGCGCAGATGCTCGCGATAGAGGGCAAAATTCGCATCGTCGGCCGACACCCGGCCGAGGCTCGGTTTGGGCACGTTCTTCACCGGCAGGAATGCGATCGGCGCGGCGACCGGCGTCAGCAGCGAGCCGCGGCCGGCGAGCAGCGTTGTGATGATGCCGTACATCTCGCCGGAATTGCGCGGGCGCGAGACCGTGATCACGCGATGCTGGCCGTGCCTGTTGGTCACGAGATAGACGAAGCCCGATTCGTTGGGCACCGCCACCTCGCCATACTGGGTGTAGTCGGTATCCTGCCGCTCAGCCTCGCGGAAGCCGAGCGATGACGCCGCATCGTCCCAGGCGATCTCCGTCCGATAGGCATAGACCGCGCCCTGCTCGCCGAATGACGGGCGCACCGTGATGTAAGTCCCTTCGATCCGCGCCACCGAGCGGCGCGAATAGGATCCGAGGCTGTCGGGCGCGATCCCGCCATTGGCAGGTGCACCCACCGTGATTGCCGCCGGCAGCTTGCGCAAGGACACGCCGAGCGCCTGCTCGAGCCGCACCGTGGTCGCCAGCGTGAACGGACGGCGGCCGCCGAGCACCTTCTCCAATGTCGACAGGCTGAGCTTCGCCTGCTCGGCCAGCGTCTGCCGCGAGATGCGGCGGCGCGCGATTTCCTCGCGGATGGTCTCTGCGACCTGCCGGCTCTGCTCGGCGGAAAGCTGCTTGTCAGGCGTCGGCATCGTGGTCCTGCGCTGATTCCCCATCAATCTGCGCAGTCTAGCAGACCGGACAATCCATCACAAAACCGCACAAAACCGCCTCGGCCGGCGGCGGGCCGCGCCGGGCGGCGGCCAATCATTGCCGATCATTCTGCTCGCGCCAAAACCGCCGCTCTCCATGATTGCGAAGCAGCGAAAGCCTCGCTCGGAGTGACGAAAATGACGATTTACGATGCATGTGAGAGCAGCCCGCAGATCCGGCTGTCGCGCCGGATGCGCATTGCGCTGTTCTTCCTGGTGGAAGGTGTGGCCGCGCTGGCGATCGGCTTCGCGGCGCTGTTCGTGAGTTTTGATCCGGTGTGGTCTGCCGAGTTGCCGCAACAGGCGGTGCTGCGGCCGAGCGAGGCCCGCTCCGGCTCGCTGCTGTTCAAGACCGACGACGGCTATAGGGATGCGCTGAGGCTCGGCATCGATGTCGACCTCACCGTGTCGGGCCCGACGGTCCGCGCCCGCGTCACGCAGATCTTCCGCAACCCGACCAAGGACTGGGTGGAAGCGACCTATGTCTATCCGCTGCCGGCGGGCGGCGCGGTCGACACGCTGAAGATGGTGGTCGGCGACCGCATCGTGGTCGGCGACATCAAGGAGCGGCAGCAGGCCCGCGCGATCTACGAGCAGGCCAAGCAGAATGGCCAGAAGGCCGCGCTCACCGAGCAGGAACGGCCGAACATCTTCACCAACTCGGTCGCCAATATCGGCCCCGGCGAAACCGTGCTGGTGCAGATCGAATATCAGGAACCGGTGCAGCAGAACGGCAACGAATTCTCGCTGCGGGTGCCGATGGTGGTCGGCCCGCGCTACAATCCGCGTCCGGTGGTGCAGAGCGTCGACCTCCGCGCCGATGGCAGTGGCTGGGGCGCGACCACGACCGATCCGGTGCCGGACCGCGATCGGATCGCCTCGGAAGTGCTCGATCCCGCGACGAACGCCCCGATCAATCCGACCAACATCACGGTGCACCTCAACGCCGGCTTCCCGCTCGGCGAGGTGAAGAGCCATTTCCACCAGGTCAAGATCGAGAGCCCCGACAGCACCACGCGCGTCGTCAAGCTCGCGGAAGGCCCGGTGCCGGCCGATCGCGATTTCGAGCTGAGCTGGAAGCCCGCCGCCGAGAAGGCCCCGTCGGTCGGGCTGTTCCGCGAGCATGTCGGCAATTCCGACTATCTGCTGGCCTTCGTCACCCCGCCATCGGTCGAGCAGGCGCAGCAGAAGGCCCTGCCGCGCGAAGTGATCTTCGTGATCGACAATTCCGGCTCGATGGGCGGCACCTCGATCATCCAGGCGAAGGCGAGCCTCATCTACGCGCTCGGCCGCCTGCAACCGACTGATCGCTTCAACGTGATCCGCTTCGACGACACCATGGACACCCTGTTCCCGTCGCCGGTCGCCGCGAACAGCGCCAATATCGGCAACGCGACGTCGTTCGTCAGTGCGATCCAGGCCCGCGGCGGCACCGAGATGGTGCCGGCGATGCGCGCAGCGCTCTCCGACACCAACCACGACGACGCCGACCATGTCCGGCAGGTCGTGTTCCTCACCGACGGCGCCATCGGCAACGAGCAGCAATTGTTCGAGACCATCAGCGCGCTGCGCGGTCGCTCACGAATCTTCATGGTCGGCATCGGCTCGGCACCGAATACCTATCTGATGACGCGCGCCGCCGAACTCGGCCGCGGCACCTTCACCCATATTGGCTCGGTCGAGCAGGTCGACGAGCGGATGCGCGACCTGTTCGCCAAGCTGGAGAATCCTGCGGTGACCAACCTCGCCGCAAAATTCTCCGAGGCGACAGCCGACCTGACGCCGTCGGCGCTGCCCGACGTCTACCGCGACGAGCCGCTGGTGCTGGCCGCAAAGCTCGACAAGCTCGCCGGCTCGGTCGAGATCAAGGGCCGCATCGGCGATCGTCCGTGGAGCGTGACGCTGCCGCTCGCGAATGCCGCGGAAGGCAAGGGCCTGTCGAAACTGTGGGCACGCCGCAAGATCGAGGATGCCGAGGTCACGCGCACCACACGCCAACAGAGCCCTGAAGATGCCGACAAGACCATCCTCGCGCTGGCGCTGGAGCATCAGCTTGTGACGCGGCTGACCAGCCTGGTTGCGGTCGACAAGACGCCGAGCCGTCCCGAAGGCGAGCCGCTCAAGCTCTCCGAACTGCCGCTCAACCTGCCCGCCGGCTGGGATTTCGCAAAGGTGTTCGGCGAGCGTCCGCGCCTGCCAGCTGCACCGACCGAGCGGCGCGCCGACGCGGGTGACGGCAAGGTGCAGCTCACCGCGCTGAAGCGGTCACCAGTCGCGACGCAAGGTCCCGGCACGATCCAGCTGCCGAAGACCGCGACCGACGCCGAGCTGAAGATGATCGCAGGTGTGATCCTGCTTACGGTCAGCCTTCTGCTTCTGGTGTTCAACCGACGTCAGACGTTGTCCCACTGACGTCGGATGAAAGGAGGAGGTGCCCCCCGACCTTCTCTTTCAAGAGCGCGCGCGGCCTTCTCACCCGTCCCCCCGGGGCCGCGCGCGCCACTTTTTCTTCGAGTGTCATTCCGGGGCGATGTGCAGCATCGAACCCGGAATCTCGAGATTCCGGGTTCGCTACGCGCCCCGGAATGACGGAAGGCTCAACAATGCGCCGCTTTATCCTCCCGCTCGCTTTCGCCCTCATCGGCCTGATCCTGTTCGGCCAAGGCGCCTATATCCACGACAAGGCACTGCTCGCGCAGGTGCTGCTGGAGCGCGCTTTCGCAAAGAGCATCGCGACCGGACATCCCGTGAAGCCGTGGCGCTGGGCCGATACCTGGCCCGTCGCCCGGATCGAGGTGAAGCGTCTGCACGCTTCCGCGATTGCGTTGGCCGGCAGCAGCGGCCAGGCGCTGGCGTTCGGTCCCGGCCATGTCGAAGAGACCGTCGATGCCGGCGAGCCGGGCATCGCGGTCTATTCCGCGCATCGCGACACCCATTTCCGCTTTCTCAAGGACGTCACAATCGGTGACGAGATCGACGTCACGAGAAGCGACGGCAAGATTTTTCGCTACCGGGCCGATCGCAGCTCGGTCGTCCGCTTCGATCAATCGGGCATCGTTCCGCTCACCAACCGGTATGAGCTGGTGCTGTCGACCTGCTGGCCGTTCGACGCGCTGACATCCGGCCCCGAGCGTTATCTGTTGCACGCGACCATGATTCAATCGGATTCGAGCCTATCCGACTCAGGTTCCTGATCCGCATCGATTTTGCGCCTGCCGGGATATTGCAAGCGTTGGCCTGACTTGCGCCAGCGTGAGTTGCTACCCCCTTCCATCGGCCATAAAAACAATGAAAAGTCGCATTCTGCGGTGATCCGCCGTGGGCCAGAGGAAACAAGTAGAACAAGGATAAGGGCAGGCTCCATGGAAGCTTTCGCAGGCACCGCGTCACATTCGTCCCGCAAATGGGCACCGCCCGCTGACGCCAGCGACATCGTCAAGAGCATCCACGCGATGCTGCACCCGCGCAACATCGTGCTGGTCGGCGCCACCGACAAGCCCGGCAACTATGCCGAACGGATCTGGAACAATCTCGTCAAATACGAATATGCCGGCGGCCTGTTTCCGATCAACGCCAAGCGCGAAACGATCTGGGGCGTCACCTGCTACAAGGATTTCGCCAGCCTTCCGGAAAAGCCGGACCATGTGTTGGTGCTGGTACCGGCGCGATTCGCCGTGCAAGTGATCCGCGACGCGGCCGCTGCCGGCGCCCGCTCGGCGACCATCGTCACATCCGGCTTCAGCGAGCTACAGGACGAGGAGAGCCAGCGGCTCGCGGAGGAGCTGAAGCAGGCGATCAAGGAGACCGGACTGGCCGTCACCGGTCCGAATTGCCTCGGCAATCTCAGCGCCGGCGAGAACCTGTTCACCAATATCGACGACCGCATCGTCACCATGGAGCCGGGCGCGGTGGCGATCGCCGGCCAATCCGGCGCGATCGTGATGGCGATCCGCCAGGCGCTGGAGGATCGCGGCGTCGGTGTCGGCTACATGGTCACAACCGGCAATGAATCCGGCCTCGAGACCCCGGACCTGATGAGCTATTTCGCCGCCGATCCGAGCATCCGCGTCATCGTGGTCTATCTCGAAGGCGTCAGGAACACAAAGGTGTTCCGCGAAGCTTGCAAGGCCGCGCGCGCTGCGGGCAAGCCTGTCATCGCGCTCAAGCTCGGCGCCTCCGAAGGCGGCCGCGCCGCTGCGATGGCGCACACCGGCGCGCTTGCCGGTTCGATCGAGACGTTCGATGCGATCTCGACCCGCGAAGGCGTGATCCGGGTGCGCGGGCTGGATGAATTGATCGAAACCACCGAGTGTTTCGTCCATGCCGATCCACCGAAGGGCAACCGCCTTGCGGCGGTGTCGCTGTCGGGCGGCAAGCGCGGACTTCTGATCGACGTGTTCTATTCGGTCGGCCTGAATTTCGCGCCGCTGAGCCCGAACGCATCGGAGCAGCTGGCAAAGATGCTCGGGCCCGGCAGCATCGTCGGCAACCCGCTCGATGCCGGCTTCGCCGCGGTGGTCGATCCCTCCGTCTACATGAAATCGATCAAGATCATGATCGACGATCCCGACACCGACATCGTCATCATCGACGCCGAGCTGCCGAAGGCGCCGCATGAGCTGCGCGAGCGCAATCTGAAGATCGTCAACGAGATGGCGGGTCAGGCCAACAAGCCGGTGATCTATATCAGCGCGATGTCGATCGGCTTCACCGAATTCACCAAGGGACTACGCAAGTCGCTGCCCGACATCGCCGTCATGCAGGGCCTCGACCGCGCGGTCGGCGCGATCAAGTCGCTGATCGAATATGCCGGTCTGCGCAAGGAAGTGCCCGACATCGCATCGAGCTCGAAGGCGTCCGCGCGCGCCGTGCTGGAGAAGACGCTGAAGGCCGCCAACGGCGCCGCCGCGCTCGACGAGGTCGCCTCGAAGCAGCTGCTCAAGGCCTATGGCATCCCGATCTCCAAGGAAGACGTCGCGCAGACCGCGGCGGAGGCGGTGAAGATCGCCAAGGCAATCGGCTTCCCGGTGGTCGCCAAAGTTGTGAGCCCCGACATCCTGCACAAGTCGGACATCGGCGGCGTGGTGCTGAACCTCGGCAATGCGGCCGAGGTGAAGAAGGCGTTCAACGACATCACCGCGCGGGTAAAGAAGCTGAAGGGCAAGCCGAAGCTCGAGGGCATCCTGATTGCGCAGCAGGTCAAGGCCGACCTCGAGCTCGTGGTGGGCGCCTCGCTCGATGCCGAGATGGGCCCCGTGGTGCTGTTCGGCACCGGCGGCGTCGATATCGAGCTGCTGAAGGACGTCGCCCTTGCCGGCGCGCCGCTCGACGCCGCCGAGGCGAAAGAGCTGATCGCCAAGACCAAGGCCGGGGTCAAGCTGAAGGGTTACCGCGGCAAGCCGGCGCTGCACGAGCCATCGGCGGTGAAGGCGCTGGTCGGGCTCTCCAACCTGATGGCCGACGCCAATGGCCGCATCGCCTCGATCGACGTCAATCCGTTCCTGATCAACAGCAAGCTCGGCGTCGCCGTCGACGGCCTGATCGTGCTGAACAACGCCGCCGCGAACAAGGCTGCGGGGCACTAGTGGTTCATCACAGTGATTTTGACGTTTTTATTCCGAGCCATTCGAGGATCGGCAAGCTTTCCGGCGGCACGAGAATTTCGATGCTCCTTGGGACGCCGGGTTGACGACGGATGCATCCGTTTCGTTCGAGAGTTACGATCATTTGGTGGACCGAAGGCGGGCTGACGCGGAAGTGGCGCTGGATGTCTTTCTCGGCGGGCGGCTGTCCGAACATGTTGGAATATGTGTAGATGAAAGCGAGGTAGTGCCCCTGCTTCTGGGTGAAGCGCGCGCCTGATTTTTGACTCATGGATCGATTCGTCCCGGCCTTCCGACAAGGAGGCAAAGGATGAATGTCCGTTATCGGGTCGAATTGAGCCAAGCCGAGCGAGACGAACTGACGGCGATGCTCGGCGGCGGCAAGTGCGCCGCCCGCAAGCTCAAGCGGGCGCAGATTTTGCTGGCGGCCGATGGAGGGCGCCGCGACGAGGAGATTGCCCGGACCGTAAGTGTCAGCCTCTCCACCGTCTATCGGACCAAGCGCCGCTTCGTGGAAGGCAATCTGGAGCGGGCCCTGAGCGAGGAGCCGCGTCCAGGGGCGGAACGCAAGCTGACGGGCAAGGAGGAGGCCCTGCTGGTGGCGACCGCATGCGCCAAGCCGCCGGCCGGCCGCAAACGCTGGACGCTGACGCTGCTGGCCAACGCGATGGTCAAGCTCACCGATCACGACAGCTTGTCGGGCGAGACCGTGCGCCGCCGGCTGGCGGAGAACGACCTCAAGCCATGGCGCAGGGACATGTGGTGCATTCCTCATGTCGATGGCGAATACGTCGCCCGCATGGAGGACGTGCTTGACCTCTACGCCGAGAGGCCGGATCCCGCCCGGCCGCTGGTCTGCTTCGACGAGACCCCGGTCCAGCTGATCGGCGAGGTGCACCAGCCGGTCTCCGCCAAGCCCGGACAGCGCGAGCGCTACGATTACGAGTACCGCCGCAATGGCACCGTCAATCTCTTCGTTACCTTCGATCCACATCGGGGGTGGCGCAACGTGAAGGCGACCGAGCGCCGCGCCGCCGTCGACTACGCCCATTGCATGCGTGAACTCGTCGACGTCCATTATCCCGAAGCCGCCTGCATCCGTGTCGTGCAGGACAATCTGTCGATCCATACCGCCGGTGCGCTGTATCAAGCATTTGCGCCCGCCGAAGCCCGGCGCATCCTGCGCCGCCTCGAATTCCACTACACCCCGAAACACGCCAGTTGGCTCAACATGGTTGAGTGCGAGATCAGCGTGCTGCAGCGCCAGTGTCTCGGCCGCCGCATCGACGACCCCAAAAAGCTCCGAAACGAGATCGCGGCATGGCAACGGCAGCGAAACAAGGCGCAAGACCGCATCAAGTGGATGTTCACAACCGACAAAGCCCGCGCCAAACTCCGCCGCGCCTATCCGGCCGTCGTCAAAGAGTCAAAATCACTGTGATGAACCACTAGGTCTCAGCGCACGCCCGGCCCCTCCCCGTCATCCTGAGGAGCGCGTAGCGCGTCTCGAAGGATGCACGGCCCGGCTGGTGGCCGTCGATCCTTCGAGACGCCGCTTCGCGGCTCCTCCAGCGACAAAGGCAAAGCCTTTGCGCGGGGATGACGGTACTATGGGCGCGTCAGCGCTTCGGCCGCACCGCTCAGCTAGAAGCTCGCGCCCCATTGCCGCGCGGTCTGCATCACCCAGTCGCGATAGAGCATGAGCGGCGTCACCCCGGTGATGCCGCCGCAACCGGCGGTCCCGTTCGGGCCGGTGGACCAACTCACCACGCCGACGATGACAGGCCCGCCTTGCTTGTCCTCGAACACGGGCGCACCGGAATCGCCGGTGCAGGCGCCGAGCCCCTCGCGCACGCCCTGCCCGACCGGATCGACGAGACGGATCTGCAGCGTACCGGGCTTGCCGTTCGCAATCAGGCTGATGACACGGATGCTGCCGCCGCTCTTGCCGTCGCCGCGCACCGTGACGCCGACGCCGACGCCGGCGATGGTGAAGCGGCCGCCGACCTGGACCGGAATGTCGGGTATGCCGAGCACGGCCGGCGCCTTGCCTGCAACCGGTAGCGCGAGTTGCAGCACCGCGACATCGGCGGTCGCGACATGATTGGTCATCGCCTGCATCCGAAAGCCGGGATGGATCGCAACCGTCTTGACGTCCTGCAGCTTCGGCTGCCGGTCCGGTCCATAATCGACGATCTTGTAGTCGGCACCGGGCTGCACGCAATGCGCCGCGGTCAGCACGACCTTCGGCGCGATCAGCGCGCCGGTGCAGAAATTGCCGCGCGAGCCGACGATGGTGACGACGGCGCGCGCGACGCCATCGGTCGATGGCGCGCCACCACCGACGATCGCGAAGGCCGGCGTTGCCATCAACAGGGTCAGAAAGGCTGTCGCTCGAAAAACGCTCGTCATGGAATCCTGTCGATTGACATCTGGATTGAGCACATCCGAGGCGCGGCATTGCGTCGCTCACACTCGGCCGAAGAACACGCAATCTTGTACAGAGCACCCGCGCCCACATGCGTCAATTGTCTAAATATCTAGGCGTCGATCACTACGGCGTTGAAGTCGCCACCGGATTTCCTGCTGCCCATGGCGCGCACGCGCTGCGTGTCGCCACCTTGCCGCGATATCCATCACATCGTATCCTGTGCTGCGCTGCCGGCACGGCGTTCGAATGTGAACTGCATCTCTTGATCCCGCGCGTATCAGGGCCGTAATTTCGACCTGATAATAAATACAACCTCTGGCAGCATACCGCATACTTACCTTCATGACTTTCTGGATGCCGGTGCCGTTGACTTATGGACGGCTTTTCATCCGCCATTTCGTTGAGTTTCGAGGATAATCATGAGGATCGCGGTCGTCACGCCGATCAGGCTGTTCAGCGAGGGGCTTACCTCGAGTTTCCAGAACCACGCCGAGTTTGCCGTCGAGGCGGCGGTCGCCGATCTTGCCGGCCTGCGCGCGACCCTCGAGACCAACAGTGTGAGTGTCATTCTGATCGACGTCACACAGGGCATCGATCTTGACGAGGTGCGCGTGATTGCGAGCGAGCATGCGGAGATCGCGCTCGTGGCGCTCGGCCTCAACGAGGACCGGCGCGACGTGGTCCGCTGCGGCCGGGCCGGGTTTAGTGGCTACATTTCCCGGAATGCCAGCTTCGACGAGCTCTGCCGCGCACTGTCGGACGTGGCGTCAGGGCGGCTTGCCTGCAGCGCCGAGATTTCCGGCGGACTGCTGCGCGCGCTGTTTTGCATGGAGCGTCAGACGGATACGATCGAGACGGACCAGGGCCTGACGCGCCGCGAAGGCGAGGTTCTCAGGCTCATCGGGCAAGGCATGTCGAACAAGGAGATCGCGCGCGATCTCAATCTCAGTCTCGCCACCGTCAAGCATCACGTCCATCACGTGCTGCAAAAGCTCGGCCTGCCGCGCCGGGCGCAGGCGATGCGGCGGGTGCGCGAAGCGCCGTGGATCGCATCATCCGCACCGGCTCTCGATCGCCGCCGCGAGCTCGACTGACACCCGCGACCTGAATCCGTATTCGACCGACCGCAGCGCGTGCACGCATTGGTGCGCAGATGCGGCGCGGCTTTGCGCGCGTGCGGGCACGTCACGCGGTGAGATCGATCCCGACTAAACCCTTTGATCGATCCTTCGAGGCGCAGGATCGATCTCATGGATCGGTCGATCCGCATCATCGTCTCGATCCTTTCTGATCCACCGCGGTGAATAGGCCTTTCTCGGCACACCTGCCACAACAGCACCAACGCAGCGACATGCCGCTCTTTTCGTTCGCTGCGCGGTTGCAGATTGCCGTGGAAGACGGATCGGCTGCACGAATATCGCAGCAGACCGTCCAGGATCGATTTCATGAATCCAGTTGCCGACATCGCTGGTCTGACTGCCTTGTGGCAGAGAACGTCGGGTGGCGACCCCGCGGTGAAGATCGCGATCATCGACGGCCCCGTCGATCTCAATCATCCCTCGCTCAGGCAGGCCCGCGTCGCGATGGGCGGCGAGTTCGTCGCGCCGTCTTCATCGATGATCCAGTCCGAGCATGGCACGCACGTCACGAGCGTGCTGATGGGGACACCCGGCAGCCCGGTGCTCGGCGTCGCGCCGAACTGCAGCGCAACCGTGTTCTCGATCTATCGCGAGAATGCCGCCGGGCAGATCGAGCCGTCCTCGCAAAGCACATTGGCGCTCGCGATCAACCAGGCACTGGCCGTGGGCGCCGACATCATCAACATCAGCAGCGGCCAGCAATCCGCGACGGGACAGGCCGATCGCATTCTGGTCGACGCGGTGCGCGCGTGCGAACGCGCCGGAAAGCTGATCGTCGCCGCCGCCGGCAATGATGGCTGCCGCTGCGTCCAGGTGCCGGGCAGCCTCGCTTCGGTGCTTGCGGTCGGCGCGTGCGATCTGGCCGGCAACCCGCTTCCGTTCAGCAATTTCGGCGACGCCTATCTCGAGAACGGCATCCTGGCGCCGGGCGAGAACATCGCCGGCGCCTCGCCGGTCCGCAACGTCAGCCTGCGTTCCGGAACGAGTTACGCCGCGCCGATCGTGACCGGCGTCGTCGCGCTGCTGCTCTCATGCCTGCGCCAGAACGGACGCAAGGCCGATCCGCAAGCCGTCCGTGCCGCGCTGCTCGAAAGCGCGGTGCCCTGCCGCAACGACGGCAGCGCCTCGCGCTGCCTCGCCGGACGGCTCGATATTCCCGCGACTGTCGCCGCCCTGCTTGGCGAGCAGGCGGACGCCGTCATGCCGTCGGGTGCCACGGCCGCGCCTCCCCGCTTCTGGGGAGTATCCGCGCGCCCTTTCGTCCAACCGTCATCCGCCGCTCAGCCAACTGCAACCAGAGAGGGTTCCATGGGAGATCTATCAGCAATGTCTGCACCATCGGCTCCGCGCATATTCGGGCCGGACGGCTCGGTCCTGCGAAACAGCGCCGGGATCATGCCAAGCGAGGCGCAACCCGCCGCGCCGGCGGCACCTGCGGCCATGGCCGTCCCCGTTGATCACGGCGTCGTCGCCGCACCGATCGCAGCGCCCGCGCCTTTTCCGTATCACGCGCCCCATGCGGGCGGCGACATGGTCTGGATACCGGCACCGGCACCGCAGATGGTGATGCCGCCGATGATGATGCCGCAGATGGCGATGCCGACGGCCGGCATGATGCCGCAAACCTGGCTGCAGCCGCAGCAACTGCACGCGCTGATGCCGAGCAATGCGCTTCCCGTCGCAATGCCCCAGGCGCTGCCGATGTACGAAGCACCCGCGGTTCGAGCCAGCGAGAAGAACTGCGGCTGTGGCGGCGGCATGCGTCCGCAGGGCGCGACGGCCGAGTCCACCGGTCAACTCGCCTTCCCGATCGGCCGGCTGTTCTACGATTTCGGAAAGGAAGCCCGCCTCGACTACTTCGTGCAGGCGATCGCCAACTGGCGCGACAGCCTGATCGGACGCGGCGATCCGGCGTTCGGACCGGAGCGCGATCACTCCGGCGATACCTCGGCGCCGTACAATCCGGCGATCATGGCGCGCTATCTGTTGAACCAGGCCGAAGGCGAGACCGCGACGCCGGCCGGCGCAGGCAACAACTTCCCCGACGCCGACGCCATCACCTGGACGATGACGATCGATTCGATCCCGATCTATGCGATCAAGCCGCTCGATGTGTTCGGTCTCGGGTTCTTCGCCGCGCTGATCCTGGCGCTGTGGCATCAGGAAGTCTCGCATGACGACCCCGCGACGACCCGCACCGTGGTGCTGGCGACGGCGGCCGCCGCCGGCGCTGACGCACGACCGATCACACCCCCCGCATTCCCGCCGCGCGGCGGCGTCGCGCGGGTCTCGATGGCCGGTTGGGTCGACAGCACCAACACGACCAAGCTGCTCAACGGCACGGTCGTTCCAACGCTGGTGACCGATTGGCGCGGCTTCTACCAGTGGGATCTCTACACGCTGTTCGGGCCCGACCCGACCACCTGGCCGGACGGCGCCGAGGGCTTCCTCGAGCGGATCTACAATGAATTCCGCAACGTCGGTCTTTCACCGCAGGATCGCGCGCTGAACTACTCGGCGATGAATGCCTACAATACGCGGAAGATCTTCACCGACGTCGCCAAGAAGGGCTTGCGGCTCGACACCGTCGAGGTCGACCAGAGTCTGATCTGCCGTCCGGAATCGATCTGCCACGACGTGACCTACCGCTTCTTCAACCCGACGCAGGTCCTGACCCAGGCGCGCGAAGTCTATCAGTACACGATCGACGTGAGCGACGTGGTGCCGGTGGCGGTCGGCCCGCTGCGGCAGTGGCAGGTCTATTGACGCGATTGCTCCTCTGCGTCCGGAGGAGATCAGAACGTGGCGCGAATTAGCGTCACGTGGTCCAGGGGATCGACGCGATGAGCGATCCCCTGGGCGACGTCCAGCGACGGCTGCCCCGGTCGGTGCCCACCTCCCGTAGTTGCCGTCAATTCAAACCGAAAGAAGGAGCTGAACATGTACGCAAGGAACGACTTTGAGACCTTCGGCAGCGTGCGTAGCCCGATCCAGTGTGAGGGCATCGAGCGCGGTCCGAAGCGGATTGCCGAAGTGGCGACCAACGGTTCGGTCAACCCGCAGGGCTGGCAGGACATCCTCGGTACGGCCGTGCAGGCGCTGCCGGGCGTCCTCGGTGCCTTCGGCATCTGATCGCCAAACTCGGGGCCCGGCGCTGTCGGGCCCCACCCATCCTCGAGGAGGCCGACATGATGCAGAAATCCACCGCCAGGAGCCCACAGCAACAGCAGCAGAACGGTCGCCGGATCGAGCCCTCCGGAAAGATCGTCGTGTCGTCAGTCGTGACCCACGCCTCGCTGCTCGCCGCGATCAGCGACCGCAACCCGATCATCGCCAAACGCACCACATCCGACGAAGACAAGTCCTGACGTCGTCGTCATCACCGAACCAATGGAGCCGATGCCATGGCAAGACCGCCCCGCAAATCCGGATCCGACAGCACAGCCTCCTCTCCGCCGCCGGCGGAAGCAGCATCCGCAGCGTCAAGCATTGCTGATGCGCGGCGTCCGTTGGAGGCAGCTGTTGTTGCCCGTCCGAAGATCGCCACCACGCCCGCCCCGCCGACAACGTCGGCCTACATGGCGCCGCCGCAGGGCCCCGGTGCTCCGCAGCAGATGCGCCATGATGGCTCGCCGCATTCGGAGGCGCGGCTCAATACTGCGATGAAGATCCTGCTCGATCCCGCAGCCCGCGCGCTGCCAAGCAAGGTCTATTCCGGACAGGCACGAAACTGGACCCGCAGACCGTAACCCAGCCTGCGCACTGAGCGGCGCTTCGATCCGCTACCCGGACATGCAACGGCCGCCCGATCCGGCGGCGCGGCCGTTGCCGCTCGTCGGAGAGAGACATGAACCAGAACGGCAATCCCAACAGCAATCCCCCTCGCATCAATCTGCGCCGCGCCGCCTGTACATTCGTCGGCCTCGGGACACTCCTGTTTCTTGCGGCCGGCACCATGCGATGGGCCGGCGGCTGGATGTTCCTGCTCGAGATCACGATCGGCGGTCTGATCACGGAGGCATGGCTCGCAAGGCACGATCCGGGATTGCTGGCGGAGCGCCGCACCGCGCGCGGCCAGGCCGGGTGGGATCGCGTCATCACGACGATCATGCCGCTGTTGTGGCTGACATGGCTACCGCTGATGGCGCTCGACGCGATGCGCTACCAGACATCGTTCGTCCCGTTCTGGCTGCAATGCGCCGGCGCGGTGATGATCGCCGCCTCGTTCTACATCGTCTACCGGACCTACCGCGAAAACAGCTACGCCGCCCCGGTCGTGAAGATCCAGCGCGAGCGCGGGCATGCTGCGGTGACGACGGGGCCGTACGCCTATGTGCGGCATCCGATCTATGCCAGCGGCCTGTTGACCTATGTCGGCACGCCGCTGCTGCTCGCATCCTGGTATGGCCTTGGCATCGTGCCTGTCATGGCGGCGCTGCTCGGCTTGAGGTCGATGATGGAGGAGCGGATGCTCGCCGCCGAACTCGACGGCTACGCCGAATATCTCGGCCGCGTGCGTTACCGCCTGGTTCCGATGGTCTGGTGAGCCCGTTCCGTATGGCGGAGTTTGCCGCGAACTGGCGGCTTGCCTGATCCGCGGCAATTCCAATAAAGAAGGCTGAACGCGCGTTTCCCTGTCTTCGGCCAAAACGGCCGGACGACCCGAGGCGAAGCCGCCGCTTTGCAACGGGCAGGACATCGATGATCGAGGCAGTGATCTGGGATTTCGGCGGCGTCTTGACCACCTCGCCGTTCGAGGCCTTCGCGCGCTACGAGACCGAGCGCGGCCTGCCGGTCGACATCATCCGCCGCACCAACGCCGCCAACCATCTCGAGAACGCCTGGGCCAAGTTCGAGCGCGCCGAGATCGGGATCGATGCGTTCGACGAGTTGTTTGCCACTGAATCGAAGGCGCTCGGCGCCGAGGTGCGCGGCAAGGACGTGTTGCCGCTGCTCTCCGGCGACCTGCGCCCCGAAATAGTCGAGGCGCTGAAACGCATCAAGGCGAAATTCAAGACCGGCTGCATCACCAACAATCTGCCGTCGAACGCAATCGGCAGCCACAGCGGACGCACGCTCTATGTCGCGGAAGTCATGGCGCTGTTCGACCATGTCATCGAGTCCGCAAAGATCGGCCTGCGCAAGCCCGACCCGCGCATCTACCAGATGATGGTGGAGACGCTGCAGGTGAATCCGAAGAACTGCGTCTATCTCGACGATCTCGGCGTCAACTTGAAGCCGGCGCGCGAGATGGGCATGACCACGATCAAGGTCGCGAACGCCGCTCAGGCGATCTCCGAGCTCGAAGCCGCGACCGGCCTCACGCTGAGGTGAAGCGGCCCCGCCGCATATTCACTCCACATTCAGGCAGCAGTCTCTAATTCTCAGCCTCCCCTGGATCACGGCGCGACCACGATATCGCATCGTGATCCCTTACCTGGTCTGAGCATGGCGTTCCGGAAAAGCCGACCTCGCTTCTCCGGATCATGCCCGCGGAGGTACATCGCATGAAACGTCCCGTCGTCGCCTTGGTCTCGGCTGGTTCGCTGCTGGTCTCGGTCGCAGCGTTCGCGCAATCAACCTCAACCCCCGCACCGGCCGCAGCGCCGGCGGCAGCTCCCGCGCAAGAGAGCACGTCGGCGGCGGTGCCCGTGCCTGGCGCGAAGCGCGCGGCCTGCCAGAGCGCGGCGAAGGCGCTGAAGGGTCAGGATCGGCACGATCAGATGCAGCTCTGTATGGCGCAGGCGCATCTCGACTGCCTGAAGCAGGCAATCGACCAGAAGATCACAGGCCCGCAGCGCAAGGATTTCGTGAAGAGCTGCGCGGGCTAGAGGTTGCTGCCGCCGGGGTATTGCGCTCGGCGGAAATACCCCGGAACCATGCGCTAACTCCATGCCTTTGCGGGCCAAACGAGCCTTGTGCTTTGCCCGCAACGGGAGCAGAACAGGTCCGAGTTCAAGGCAAATTCGGAGCTGATCCTCGTGGCTGACACCAGGCCCACCGCCTCGATCGAGGCCGTGGAAAGCGGCCTCGCCGCGCAAGGCTATATTGCGAGCCGGCAGATCGCGACCGCGGTTTATCTGTCGCAGCAGATCGAGAAGCCGATCCTGGTCGAAGGCCCTGCCGGCGTCGGCAAGACCGAGCTTGCGAAGGCGATCGCCGCTTGGCGCGGCCTGAAGATGATCCGCCTGCAGTGCTATGAGGGCCTCGACGAGGCCAAGGCGCTGTACGAGTGGAAATACGCCAAGCAGCTGCTCTACACCCAGATCCTGAAGGACAAGCTCGGCGAGGTGCTCGGCGGCGCGCAGACGCTGGCCGCCGCGCTCGACCAGCTCCACACTTTCGGCGACGTGTTCTTCTCCAAGGAATTCGTCGAGCCGCGGCCGCTGTTGCAGGCGCTGGAGCAGCCGGCCGGCTGCGTGCTCCTGATCGACGAGATCGACAAGTCGGATGCCGAATTCGAATCGCTGCTGCTGGAAATCCTCTCGGACTTCCAGGTCACGATCCCCGAGCTCGGCACCGTCTCCGCGGTGGCGCCGCCGACCGTGATCCTGACCTCGAACAGCGAACGTGATCTCGGCGATGCCTTGAAGCGGCGCTGCCTGCATCTGCATATCGGCTTCCCCGAGCAGAGGTTGGAAGAGCGCATCGTCGAGAGCCGGGTGCCCGGCATCTCGCAGACATTGCGCAAGCAGATGGTCGGCTTCATCCACGAGATCCGCTCGCTGGACCTGAAGAAGCTGCCCTCGGTCAGCGAGGCGATCGACTGGGCGCGCGTGCTGGTGCTGCTGCAGGCGAGCGAGCTCGACACCGAGATCGTCAAGGACACGCTCAACGTGCTCCTGAAATACGAGGCCGACATCGAGGCCGCGACGCCGCAGATTTCGTCCTTCATCGCCAAGGCGTCGCGCCAGGGCGTATTCAGCTAAATCAACATGCGTGAGAACCTGCAT
The DNA here is from genome assembly GCF_054063295.1 of Bradyrhizobium sp. USDA 3240. Classification (NCBI taxonomy): domain Bacteria; kingdom Pseudomonadati; phylum Pseudomonadota; class Alphaproteobacteria; order Hyphomicrobiales; family Nitrobacteraceae; genus Bradyrhizobium; species Bradyrhizobium sp. USDA 3240. The sequence continues at coordinate 4,955,027 of NZ_JBSSGD010000002.1, read as the reverse complement.
CGCTTCTTTCGTGCGGCGCGGGGAGCCGGGGTCCGGGTCTCGCCCGCCGAAAGCATCGATGCGATGCGGGCGGTCGCCCAGGTCGGCTTTGCCGACCGCGACATCCTGCGCGACACGTTCCTGCTGACGCTTGCCAAGACGCAGGACGAGAAGCGCTCGCTCGGCGAATGCTTTGACCTGTTCTTCAGCCAGCCCGAGCCGCAGCAGGAAAGGGCCGAGCAGGACAAGACCGAGGACAACAGTGAATCCGGCGCCAACCCGTCGGCCGATGAGCATGGCGATGCGGCAGGCGGCGCCGCCAACGAGAATGTCGGGCCGCTGGCGCAGATGCTGCTGTCGCAGGATCGCTCCGCGATATCGACGGCGATCGCCAATGCCTCCGGCGCCGCCTCGCTGCCCGATATCCGCTACTTCACCCAGCGCGGCATCTTCCAGACCCGCATCCTCGATGCGATGGGCATCCAGCGCCTGCGCGACGACATCGACGAACAGACCACGCGCAATCCCGCGCTTGCCGAGCGGCTGCAGGAGGCGCTCAACGGCCTGCGTGGCACGGTTCGCGACACGGTCTCGCAAGCCCTGCTGCTCTACGGGCGCGAAGAGACCGAAAACCTGCGCAACGAGATCCTGCGCAACGCGCCGCTAGCGCGGATCGAGCCGCGCCAGGTCGAGCAGATGCGTGCGCTGATCCGACAGATCGCACGCCGGCTGCGCGAGCGCTATTCCAAGCCGCGCAAGCGCCAGCGCCGCGGTCATCTCGACGTCCGCCGCACGCTGCGTCGGAACGCGGCCTGGGGCGGCGTGCCGTTCCTCACCGCGTGGAAGCGCAAGCATCGCGACCGGCCGAAGATCATAGCGTTATGCGACGTCTCGGGATCGGTCGCCCGCGTCTCGGACTTCTTCCTGCTTTTGATCCACAGCCTGCACGAGGTCGTCGACGACGTCCGCTCGTTCGCCTTCTCGGGCCATCTGATCGAGGTCAGCGACATCCTGGAATCCAATTCGCCGGAAGAAGCGATGAAGGAGATCATGTCCAAGGTCGGCTTCGGCTCGTCCGATTACGGCAATTCCTTCGCCGATTTCGAGGACAATTGGATGAGCGCGATCACGCCGCAGACCACGGTGATCGTGCTCGGCGACGCCCGCAGCAACAATCTCGATCCGCGCGCCGACATCCTGCGCCGCATCGGCGAGCGTTCAAAGCGACTGGTATGGCTCAACCCTGAAGGCCGCATGGTCTGGGGCTTTGGCGATTCCGAGATGCCTCGCTACGCGACCTTCTGCACCGTGGTGCGACAGTGCGCGACCGCGCAGCAGCTCGAGCGCGCCGTCTCCGACATCGTCGCGACGTATCAGTAGATCGCCAGCGCTTTAGAGCGGTTTCGAGTGAAGTGGACACCGGTTCGCGTGAAGAAAACGCGTCAAACAAAAATCTAGAGGCGAAGCGAGTCGCTGTGAAACAGCCATGCGACGAGCGCGACCAGCGTCAGCGCGATCGAGGCAGAGATGCTGACGAGCTTGATCGTCGTGATCGCCTTCAGCATCGAGACGGCCCGTGCCGCCGCATGCGGATCGCCGTGCAGCAACAGCCAGGCCAGCAAGCAATCCTCGATCAGGTCGCTGAGCAGATACACCGCCGGTACGACCAGGCCGAGCCACGCTGCGGTCGGATAGATCTGGTTCAGCCAGAATGATGACGCCGCGCCCATTGCGCCCGCCAGCGCCAGCATGACGACGAGATCGAGCGGGAACAGGATCGGGAAGACATACTTCATCCGCAGATCGGACTGCACCAGCTCGCCGAGCTGATCGCCGGTGTAGCTCAGCGTTTTCTCCGGAAAGCGAGTGCGGAATCTGCCCACGAAAACGCGATCGGAATAGCTGCCGACCCACCAGAACAGTCCGAACGCACTCACCACCAATCCCGCCAGAATGACCGTCACGAGAGCTTGGTGGCTCATGCCGATCCGTTCCGGTCCAGGCTGAGGAAGCTGCGAAAGGCGGCAGGCAAGATGATCGCGCGCACCGGCGAAATCCCTGAAGGCCAGAAAAATATCGACGCAATATCGCAATGACTGGCGGCGAGATTTCCACCTTTTCCAAAGTGTTGCAATTGAATTCTGCCGATCGCCGTGGAGTGCGAGCACACGAGCCCGATGCCGGCCGCAGGCGCCAGAACGACAGTCGGCATTCATGCCGCGTACATAGAACCGTCTTCAATTGAAGATTGAATCTTCCCCGTGTTCTGCCGTACATAGAGATCACGAATTTTCACGGCGGCCGCGGGGGCAACGGATGCCGAAGGATATTGTGATTTGTTGCGACGGCACCGGCAACGAGATCGGCGCCAATATTTCCAACGTCCTGAAGCTGTTTCGCGTCGCCGACAAGGACGACCGGCAGCGCATCTACTATCACCCGGGTCTCGGCACGATCGGCCTGCAGAACAGCTGGGGCCGCTTCAAGCAGGAGGTACGCGGCCTGTTCGGACTGGCCTTCGGCGCCGGCCTCGACGAGGACACGCTCGGCGCCTACCGGTTTCTGTGTCGGCTCTGGGAGCCCGGCGACCGGGTCTGGATGTTCGGTTTCAGCCGTGGCGCCTACACGGCGCGTACGCTGGCGGCCTTCGTCCATGTCATGGGCCTGTTGCCGGTCGACCAGCTCGACCTCGCCGGCTACGCCTTCGGCACCTACAAGAAGGCCAGCTCCGACGCCCAGAAGTCCGACGGGACGTTTGACCCTGCCCCGCTGAAGGAAGCCTGGCACTTCAGCCAGATCGCCGGCGGGCGCAACATCGACATCGAGTTCGTCGGGGTCTGGGATACCGTGGCCTCGATCATCGTGCCGCGGCAGGACAACTTCCTGTTCGATCTCCAGACGCTGCTGTTTACCCGCACCAACTCCAGTGTCAGACGATTTCGCCAGGCGATCTCGATTGACGAACGCAGGCGCATGTTCCGCCTCAACCGCTGGATCGAGCCGCAGAAGTTCCGCTCCGATCCGTTCGATCCGGCGACCGAGGTGGAGCAGGACATTCGCCAGGTCTGGTTCGCCGGCGTGCACTCCGACGTCGGCGGCGGCTATCCCGAGGACCAGAGCGGGCCGTCAAAATTTCCGCTGATCTGGATGCTCGAGCAGGCCAGGTCCGCCGGGCTGCACATGGATCAGGCGCTGATCGATCATCTCGCCTGGGGCATGCCGCTGCCGCCGCACAAGCACGACTACGTGCCGCCGAGCGCGACGGCTCCGCTGCACAATTCGCTGACCGCCGCCTGGGAAATCCTGGAATGGATTCCGAAGAGCGACAAATGGAAGGAATGGCCGGAACGGAAGTCCTTCCTCGGCTTCTACCTGCCGCGCGGCGAGCCGCGGCCAATTCCGGAAGGCGCGACCATCCATAGCTCGGTGATTGAGCGCATGGATAAAGACTCGACCTACAAGCCGATCAACCTGCCAAAAACCTACAAGGTCGAGCCAATGACGCCACCACCGGCGCCGCCCGCTCCGTCGGCCTGACAGATTTTACGCGTCGATCGCGTCCTTGATCCGCTTGCAACTGAGCGGCAGGTCGCGCAGCCGCTTGCCGGTCGCGCGCGCAATGGCATTGGCGAGCGACGCAGCGGCCGGGCCCTGCCCGGTCTCGCCGCTGCCGAGGAACGGCTGGCCCGGGCGGTTGATGATGTGGACGGCGATGCTGTCGGGCACGGCATTGAAGCGCAGGATCGGGTAGGTCTGCCAGTCGATGCTGGTGATCCTTGCTTCATCGAAGGTGACGCTCTCATAGAGCGTCCAGCTCGCCGACTGCACGATCGCGCCCTCGACCTGATTGGCGATGCCGTCCGGATTGACGACCTGGCCGGCATCGACAGCAGCGACCGCGCGCACCAGCCGGGCTCGGCCGGTCTCGCGATCGACCTCCACCTCTGTCGCAATGGCGCAATAGGCGGCGAGGTTCTTGTAGCGCGCGAACGCAAAGCCATAGCCGCGATTCTGCGGCGCCCGCTCGCCGGGCGTCCAGCCGAACTCCTGGGCAGCCTTCTCGACCACCGCGCGGCCGCGCGCATCGTCGAGATGCTGCAAGCGAAACGCGACCGGGTCGGCGCCGGCGAGATCGGCCAGCTCGTCCATAAAGCTCTCGATCGAAAACACATTGTGATAAGCGCCGAGCGCGCGCATCGCCGAGATCCGCAGTGGCATCGCGGGAATGAAGTGATGCATCACATGCGCGTTCGGGAAATTGTAGATCGGGATCGCGTTGCGATCGCCGCCGCCTTCCGGCAGCGGCAAAGGTTTGGGCGCAGGCACCGCGAACGAGCGCGCGATGTGCTGGGCCGCAAGCAGCGAGCCCGCGCCGCCCGGCCGCATCGAATGCGTGTTGCTCCACACCGCAAAATTCCAGTCGGCGATCTTGCCGTCGGCCGTGAGCGAGGCGCTCAGCCTGGTCACCATGGCCGGGCCATACGGCTCCCAGCCGTGCTCCTGCTCGCGCATCCACTGCACCCGGACCGGGCGGCCGGGCAGCGCGCGGGCAATCAGCGCAGCGTCGGCCGCGGCATCGTCGGCGCCGTTATGGCCGTAGCATCCGGAGCCTTCGACATGGATCAGGCGGACGTTCGACTGCGGCATGCCGAGCATCTCGGCGATAGCCTGCCGATCGGGATAGACGCCTTGCGTATGCGTCCACACCGTCATCGCGTCATCGACGAGCTGCGCGACCGCGCAGGACGGCCCGATCGAGCCATGCGACTGGTAGGGCCGCGTGTAAGTGGCCTCGAGCGATTTCGTGCCGCTCACCGCGGGATCGGAGCGTTCGAAAATTGCAAAGTCCTGGGACGGCAGCGCGGTCAGCACGTCAGCCAGATCCCGCTGGTTCGGCAGGTTCGCGCTCTCCCGCCATTTCGCCGCGGCTGACAGCGCGTGCATGGCCTTGACCGCGGCAAACTCCCTCTCCGCCACCACGGCGAGGAAATTGCCGTCGCGCACGATTCCGACCACGCCGGGCATTTTCTCGATCGCGGCCGTATCGCATTCGATCAGCTGCGCGCCGTAGCTCGGCGGACGCACCACGCGCGCATGAACCATGCCGGGAAGCCGCATGTCCTGCACATAGGCGGCGCCGCCGGTAACCTTGGCCGGAATATCGACGCGCGGCACCGGCTGGCCCATCACCTTGAAACTCGCCGGATCCTTCAGGCGCGACGTCGGCTGCGCCTCGACATGCAGCATGTCCGAGGCGACGAGCTCGCCATAACCCAGACGCCGGCCGTCGGGGGCGACCACCGTCGCATTCTCGGTCCGCAAACTATCGGGCGGCAGGTCGAACCGCCTGGCCGCTTCCGCAACCAGCAGCGCACGCGCCTGCGCCGCGGCGTGCAGGATCGCGGTGCCGCTGTCCTGCATCGAATGGCTACCGGAGGTGTAGCCTTCGTTCGCCGTGAGTTTTGTATCGGCCGTGATCACCTTCACCGCCTCGAAGGGAATATCGAGCTGCTCGGCCGCGATCTGCTGGAATGCGGTCCGGAAGCCCTGGCCGAGCTCGGCCTTGCCCGTGAAGGCTGTGATCCGGCCATCGGCATCGATCCGGACCCAGGAATCCAGATTGGGCGAGGTCGCGAGACTGCCCGGCAGCTTCGGGCCTTGAGTCTTCTGCTCCTGCGCCACTGCATGGCGGAACGAGAAGCTGACGATCAGCGCGCCGCTGCCGGCCAGCACGCTGCGGCGATCGAGCACCACCGGCGCAGTCATCGCACGCTCCTGTCGCTTGCGGCGTCGGCCGTATCCATCAGCCTCGCGGCGCGATGCACCGCGCGGAGAATCCGCATGTGGGTGCCGCAGCGGCAGAGATTGGGCTCCAGCTCCGCGCGGATCTGTGCATCCGATGGCTTCGGGTTGCGCATCAGGAGCGCCTGCGCCCGCATCATCATCCCGGCGATGCAGTAGCCGCACTGCGCCGCCTGCTCCTCCATGAAGGCGCGCTGGATCGGCGCCGGCGCGGCCACGGTGCCGAGCCCTTCGAGCGTCGTCACCTGCTTGCCCTCGACGAGCAGCAGCGGCGTGACGCAGGACAGCACTGCCTTGCCGTCGACGATCACGGTGCAGGCGCCGCATTGCCCGAGCCCGCAGCCGAACTTGGCGGCATTGAGTGCGAGATCGTTGCGCAGCACATAGAGCAGCGGCGTATCCGGATCGGCATCGACCTGATGATCCCGGCCATTGACCTTCAATGTCGTCATGGCGTGCCTCGTTGTCTGGAGTCCGCAGGCGCGTCGCGCGCCGCAAGCGACGTGGCCTGCACCGCGCGCGCGTCGCGCACGGCCTTGTCGAGATCGTTCCACGCCGGCCGCTTGCCGAAGCGGGTGCGCAGATAGTTCGCGAGCGCAACCATCTGCGCGTCGTCGATGCTGGCCGCGCAGCCCGGCATGATCGGGCTGCGCTCGCCCGCGACGGCACCGATGCCCGCCAGCACGATGTTGACGAGGTTGCGCGGATCGGGGCCTGCGATCGCCGTGCTGAGCGCAAGATTGACGCCGCCATAGGGCAGCGCCCGATTGCCTTCATGGCAGGCTGCGCAGGCCGCAGCATAGATCGCCGCGCCCGCGGCGTTGGCTTGCGCTGCGTCCACTGATGCCGATTGCGCCATGGCATCAGCGGGCTGTTTGCGATCCGGCACCGGCGCACCCGAGATATCGGCCATGTATACGGCGATGGCGCGCACGTCGCTGTCGGCGACATCAGCCAGATTGCCGACCACTTCAGCCATCGGGCCACGGGCGGTGCCGTGATCGCTGTGCCAGCCGCGGCGCAGATAGGCGTACAGCGCGTCAGCCGTCCACCGCACCGGGGCGTGCGAGGCGTCGTTCAGCGCATAGGCGTGCCAATTGTCGACCTCGCCGCCGGAGAACTGCGCATTCACCCGCTCGGCGCCGAGCGCGTTGCGCGGCGTGTGGCAGGCGCCGCAATGCGCGAGCCCCTCGACCAGATAGGCGCCGCGGTTCCATTCCGCGCCATTGGCCGAATCGGAAGGAACGTCGCCGCTGCGCAGATACAACAACTTCCACCCGGCAATCAGCGGCCGATGGTTCAACGGAAACGCCAGCTGATTCGCCGGCGGCGACGCATGCACCGGCTGTCGCGTCATCAGGAACGCGTAGAGCGCCCGGTCGTCCGCATCGGAGACATTGGTGAAATGGTCATAGGGAAAGGTCGGGTAGAGATGCCGGCCGTCGCGGGCGACGCCCGAGCGCATCGCGCGGACGAACGCCTCCTCCGGCCAGCCGCCGATGCCGGTCTCGACATCCGGTGTGATGTTCGACGAGAAGATGGTGCCGAACGGCGTCGGAACCGGAAGCCCGCCGGCATAGTTCCCACCGCCCTGCACGGTATGACAGGTGTTGCAATTGCCGATCGCCGCGAGATCACGGCCGCGCTTGACGATATCAGGATCGAACGTATCGGCCCGCGGCGGGGCAATCGCCGCGATCTGTGGCCGCCAGGCGACCGCAGCGCCCACGGCTGCGCCGGCGACCAGCACGATCGCAGCAATGCCTGTGATGATCCGCAGCTGGCCGGCCATGCGTGAATTGAGTTTGTTGTTGGGACGTGTATTAACACGTTTCGTTCCGGTATCGTTCGGCCAGAAGACCTCGATCACCGCCTGTTGACCCCAGGGAAATCCGGGGGAATCCCAAGGGATCAAGCAAGGGATCATGACCGCCCAGCCCGCCCTCGATCATGCATCCGCTCCGCCCCGCGACGCGCGATCCGTGCTCAGTTCCGTGTTCGGCCTGTCGGGCTTCCGCGGCGCGCAGGAAAAGATCGTCCGCCACGTCACCGATGGTGGCAATTGCCTGGTGCTGATGCCGACGGGCGGCGGCAAGTCGCTGTGCTATCAGCTGCCGTCGCTGCTGCGCGATGGCTGCGGCATCGTGGTGTCGCCCTTGATCGCGCTGATGCGCGACCAGGTCGCGGGTCTCACCGAGGCCGGCGTCAACGCTGCGGTTTTGAATTCGACGCTGTCCTATCAGGAAGCATCCGAAGTCGAGCGGCGGCTGCTCGCCGGCGATCTCGATTTGCTATATGTCGCGCCGGAACGGCTGCTGACGCCGCGCTGCCTCAATCTACTCAGCCAGGCGCAGATCGCACTGTTTGCGATCGACGAGGCGCATTGCGTCTCGCAATGGGGCCATGACTTCCGCCCGGAATATATCGGCCTGTCTGCGCTCACCGAGCGCTTCCCCAAGGTGCCGCGCATCGCGCTGACGGCGACCGCGGACGCGCTGACGCGGAAGGAAATCGCCGAACGGCTGTCGCTCACCGACGCGCCGGAGTTCATCGCAAGCTTCGATCGCCCCAACATCCGCTACGAGATCGTCGACAAACAGAACGCCACCACGCAGCTGAAGAACTTCATCAAGGAGCGGCATGCCGGCGACGCCGGCGTGGTCTATTGCCTGTCGCGCGCCAAGGTCGAGGACGTTGCCGCATCGCTCAGCGAGGCCGGCATTCCCGCGCTGCCCTATCACGCCGGGCTCGACGCCAGCGTGCGCGCCCGGAATCAGGACCGCTTCCTCAATGAGGACGGCATCGTGATCGTCGCCACGATCGCGTTCGGCATGGGCATCGACAAGCCGGACGTGCGCTTCGTCGCGCATCTCGATTTGCCGAAGAGCATCGAGGCCTACTACCAGGAGACCGGACGCGCCGGGCGCGACGGCAAGCCGTCGGCCGCCTGGATGGCCTATGGCCTCTCCGATATCGTGCAGCAGCGCCGCATGATCGACGAATCGACCGGCTCGGACGCCTTCAAGCGCGTCTCGATCGGCAAGCTCGACGCGCTGGTTGCGCTCGCCGAGACCGTGCATTGCCGGCGGCAGCGCCTGCTCGGCTATTTCGGCGAGACCCGCACCGACGAAAGCTGCGGCAATTGCGACAACTGCCTGACGCCGCCGCGGGTCCGCGACGGCAAGGTGCTCGCGCAGAAGCTGTTGTCCTGCGCGTATCGCACCGGGCAACGGTTTGGCGCCATGCACCTGATCGACGTGCTGGTCGGGCGGCTGACCGAACGCGTCAAGCAGTTCAACCACGACCAATTGTCGGTGTTCGGCATCGGCCGCGAGCTCAACGAGAAGCAGTGGCGCGCGGTGCTGCGCCAGCTGGTGGCGATGGGCCATCTGCGCGCCGACAGCGACGCCTTCGGCGCGCTGAAGCTCACCGATAGCGCCCGCGGCGTGCTGAAGGGCGAGACCGCAGTGATGCTGCGCGAGCAACCGGAAGGCGCGCGCAACCGCGCGGTGCGCGGCAAGTCGCGCCGCGGCGAGCTCGCGCAGGCCGCCGACAGCCCGGGCGGGATCGCCAGCCCCGCGCTGCATGCTGCCTTGCGCGCCTGGCGCTCGGAGGTCGCGCGGCAGCGCGGCGTGCCGGCCTATGTGGTGCTGCACGATTCGACCATCGACGGCATCGCCGCGATGCGTCCGGATACGCTGGACGAGCTGCGCAACATCGCCGGGATCGGCGACAAGAAGCTCGAGCATTACGGCGACGAGCTGATCCGGATCGTGAAGGTCAACGACGACTGAACAATCGGCGTCGGCGACTGCCTCGCCTCGGTGACGACAACGTCACATCGGCGCGGTGCCCCCGCGGTTTGTCTCGTTGACGGCAGCCAGGCACCCGCTCATCCTGACCGCGTTTCCTTAATTCATCCACCAGAGGAGCCGAGCATGAGCAGCAAGCCGACGATCGTTCTGGTTCACGGATTCTGGGGAGGTGCGGCGCACTGGAGCAAGGTGATCGTTGCGCTCACGCGCAAGGGGCACACTGGCCTGCAAGCGGTCGAGATGCCACTGACCTCGCTCGCCGACGACGCCGATCGCCTGCGCAAGATGGTCAAGCAGCAGAGCGGTCCGGTGCTGCTGGTCGGCCATTCCTATGGCGGCGCCGTCATCACCGAGGCCGGCGACCTGCCCAATGTCGCAGGTCTCGTCTATATCGCCGCCTTTGCTCCCGACGCCGGCGAGAGCCCCGGGGGCATCAGCCAGGCGCTTCCGCCGGCTGCGACCGCCAATCTTGCGCCCGACAGCGACGGTTATCTCTGGATCAAGCCCGACAAATTCCACGAGAGCTTCTGCCAGGACTTGCCTGCCGATGAAGCGCTGGTGATGGCGGTCACCCAGAAGGCGCCGCTTGCCAGCACCTTCGGAAACAACATCACCGCGCCGGCCTGGCGCAAGAAACCGGTCTGGTACCAGATTTCGAACGAAGACCGGATGATCAACCCCGACAATCAGAAGCGGATGTCGGAACGGATGAAGCCCCGCAAGGTCATCACGCTCGCTGCCGGCCACGCCTCGCTGGCCTCGAAGCCTGTCGAGGTGACCGCCTTCATCGACGAGGCCGCGACGAGTCTCGCCTGACGCAGCGCCCGGATACCGCAGCTATCGGCGCCGCGGCATAGGAGCCATACCCGGCGCGGCAGCGCATGCGCTTGCGGGCCGCGCCGCCCTCGCCCTAATCTTTCGGTCGTCGCGCCCAACGAGGCGTGACCAAGACTTAACGACAAGAGATAGGAAGAGACGGGCCATGGCTCAGGAGAGCACCGCGCGGAAGGCTGCGCGCCCTGCCGAAACTGGAACGTTCGACGCCGTCGTGATCGGCGCAGGGTTCGCCGGCCTGTACATGCTGCATCGGCTGCGCGGGCTCGGCTTCACCGCACGGGTCTATGAGGCCGGCGGCGGCGTCGGCGGCACCTGGTACTGGAACCGCTATCCTGGCGCGCGCTGCGACGTCGAGAGCCTGCAATACTCCTTCTCGTTCTCCGAGGAACTCGACCAGGACTGGAGCTGGTCGGAGAAATATTCTCCGCAGCCCGAAATTCTCGCTTACGCCAACCACGTCGCCGACCGCTTCGACCTGCGCGGCCAGATCGTGTTCGACACCCGCGTCACCGCGGCTACCTTCGACGAGACGGCGGGCAACTGGTCGATCGAAACCGATCGCGGCGACAAGGTCACTGCCAAATTCTGCATCATGGCGGTCGGCTGCCTGTCGGCGCCGAACCGCCCTGCTTTCCCCGGAATGGCGGATTTCCGCGGGCCGATCTATCACACCGGCGAATGGCCGCATGAGGGTGTCGACTTCACCGGCCTGCGCGTCGGCGTCATCGGCACCGGATCGTCCGCGATCCAGTCGATCCCGATCATCGCGCAGCAGGCGTCGGAGCTCACCGTGTTCCAGCGCACCGCGACCTGGTCGGTGCCGGCGTGGAACGAGCGGCTGTCGGCGGAGTATCTGAAGGAAGCCAAGGCGCATTATCCGGAGCTGCGCGCGAAGGCGCGTGCGCGCCCGACCGGGTTCTACTTCCTGTTCAACGCCCAGCCCGCATTGCAAGCAAGCGAGCACGAACGCGAGCGGCTCTATGAAGAAGCCTGGCAACGCGGCGGCCTGCCCTTCCTCGGCGCGTTCGGCGACCTCTTGTTCGAGAAGGCCGCCAACGACACCATCGCCGATTTCGCGCGCGAGAAGATCCGCGGCATCGTCGAGGATCCCGCCACCGCCGAGCTGCTGTCCCCTCGAAACGTGTTCGGCTGCAAGCGGCTCTGCGTCGATACCAACTACTTCGAGACCTACAATCTGCCGCATGTGAAGCTGGTCGACGTGTCGACGACACCGATCGAGCGCTTCACCACCGAGGGCATCGTGGTCGACGGCACCGAATACAAATTCGATGCGATCGTCTCCGCCACCGGCTTTGCCGCCATGACGGGCTCGTTCGACAAGATCGCGATTACCGGCCGCGGCGGGCAGACGCTCGCAGAAAAATGGCAGGCCGGCCCGCGCGCCTATCTCGGCCTCGCCTCGGAAGGATTTCCGAACCTGTTCATGATCACCGGGCCCGGCAGCCCGTCGGTGCTCGCGAGCATGATCCAGGCGATCGAGCAGCATGTCGACTGGCTGGCGGACTGCATCGGCCACATGCGCGACATCGGCGCAGGGACGATCGAGGCGGTGCGCGACGATGAGGACGCCTGGGTCGCCCATGTCAACGACGTCTCCACGGTCTCGCTGCGCTCGACCTGCAGCTCCTGGTATGTCGGCGCCAACATCCCGGGCCGTCCCCGCGTGTTCATGCCCTATATCGGCGGCTTCCCGATCTATGTGCAGAAATGCAATGAGGTGATGAATTCGGGCTATGACGGTTTCGTGCTGCAGGGTGCGCGCAAAGGCAACGCGCCGCCGCAGGTCCGCTTCACCGAGCGCTGGCAGGTGCCGCTCGACATCGAGGTGATCTCGCCGGCCGCGGTCGCCGCCAAGCGCGTCCCCATGGTCTGAACCTCAGCGGTATCCCGGCCGGGATTGCGCGTGATAGTGTCGTGCGGCGCGCGCTTCGCACCGCGGGCCCCACGGGGGACGATGGCCGACACGGCATTGCAGGGATTGGTCGAGCGGATCGGCGCGGATCACGTCGTGCGCCGGCTTGGAATCGAGGCCGCGCACGAGAAGCAGCTGTTCGGCCAGGGCACACTGCTATTCAACGTCGAGAACTGGAAGCTGGCGCCGTGGGTTATCGAGACCGCGCTCAAGCTGGCCGGCCTCCATGGCCGCGCGCGGCGCAACGCCGACCGGGTCGAGGTGCGGCGCAATCTGGTGACGTCGACGCGTCTGCCGGCGGCCTTCGACGGCTTCACCATCCTTCATCTCAGCGATCTCCATGCCGACATCAGCCAAGGCGCGATGCGGCATCTGACCGACATCGTCCGCACTATCGCCTGCGATATCTGCGTCCTCACCGGTGACTATCGCGGCAAGACGTTTGGCTCGTTCGAGACCAGCCTCGCGCTGGTGAAGGATCTCTGCGCGCGGATCAAGCTGCCGCTCTACGGCATCCTCGGCAATCACGACAGCATCCGCATGACGCCGGCGCTGGAGGCGATGGGCATCAGGATGCTGTTCAACGAGCAGGAGCCGATCACGCGCAACGGCGTGACGATCCATCTCGCCGGCATCGACGATGCGCATTTCTATCGCACCGACGACATTGCAAAGTCTGCCGCGGCGATCCCGCGCGATGCGTTCTCGATCCTGCTTGCGCATACGCCGGAGTCCTATCGCGAGGCGGCCGCGGCCGGCTTCGACCTGATGCTGAGCGGCCATACCCATGGTGGCCAGCTCTGCCTGCCCGGCGGCATCGCGATCAAGCTGGAGGCGCGGCTGCCGCGCAGGATGGGCCGGGGCGCCTGGCGCTTCCAGACGCTTGCCGGCTACACATCAACCGGCGCCGGCACCAGCCTGGCGCCGGTGCGGCTCAACTGCCCGGCCGAGATCACCGTGCATACGCTGCGGCGGCTCGGCGACTGACACCATAGACCGCCGCGCTGACATCAATTCCCCGGCTTCTTCGCGCCGGCAGCTTGTTCGTTCACCTTGCACGTGACCAGGAGCGTAAAGCCGCGCGCGGCCTTTGCGATCTCGGACGTCTCCCGCTTTGTCGCATCATGCCATTCGGCACTTTGGTACTGCACCGCGCTGTTGTCGAGGAAGTCACGCAACGCCCCGGTCTTGATCGCGAAGTTGATGTTCTCCGGGATGGTTCCTGTTGCCCGCGCGACCCTGACGGCGTCGAGCTTCGCGGCGACGACGCCGACCACACCACCGCCGAGATCGAACAGCGGTCCGCCACTGTTGCCCGGCTGCACCGCGGCGCTGATCTGCAGGAAGCGGGTGTCGTTAAGGATACCGCTCAGCGAAGAGACGATGCCCGTGGTCACGGTGAAATCGGACGTCAGCAGTCCGTGATAGGGATAACCGATCGCCACGACGCCATCGCCGACCAGAATGGCATTCTGCCTGATCTTGGCGACATCCTTGAACGGGGACGGCGCCTGCAGCAACGCGAGATCGTTGGTTTCATCGCTGGACACCAGCCGCAGTTTGGCCGGCGCCTCGCCGCTGAGGTTTCCGGTAATCTCGCTGCAACCGTCGACGACATGATGGTTGGTGACGACATGGCCGCCGCTGCTGACCACAAAGCCGGTCCCGGTTCCGGACTTCGCCTGCTTCTGTGGCGGCGGGTTCGGTGCAGCCTGCGGCGGCGCGGCCGCGGGCTTGGTCGCGACCGCGAATTCCCCGGCGCTGGCGACGCCATTCTTCTTCACCGAGACCACGCAGTTGAGCAGCGCCGGCAGCAATTGCGCGGTCTGATTGAGGTTGAACTGAAACAATTGTCCCTGCGCGAACGCCGTCATCTGGCGCGCCTTGCGGAACTGATTGATCAGCGCCGAATTCACCGGCATCTCGACATTCACGAGCTTCTCGCCGAGCGGCATGCCGTAGACATTGAACGCGGGTTGGCCGTCAAAGGTCAGCGCTAGCGGAAAGGCTTCGCCCGGTGTCAAACGCCAGCTGTCATGAGCCAAGCCCGGCCGCCAGCTGCCATTCGCAGCAACCGCCACCATGAAGAAGATGCCGCTCTGGTAGGTGCTCCCCGCCGAGCAATGCGTGAACGCGCCGCTCTTGTCGTCGGTGAAGGCGCCGCCCTTCCAATTGCCGACCGTGATCGAGCCGTAGGGACCGCGGGCGCTCGATGGAGTTGCGGACGCAAACAGCCACGCGGCCACCACGGCCGCCCAGATCGCAACTCTCATGACATGCACTCCCCAGCCACAACCCTTATAGGAGGCGAAGAAATTCATCCGCAAGTGGTGTGCGGCTTGGCCTTTGGTCGAGCGGCCACGCAATACCGCCGCGGATGAGGCAATCGCCACACCCTCTGGTTACAGATGGTATGTTCCTATTTTGTTCCTAAGATGTCAACCCGGACACATTCCTCGCCGAGCCGGGCGGACGCTATTGCGGCTCCCGAACCGAAGACTGCGCCGGCGGATTTGGATCGCTGAACCAATAGCGGGATGCGAAGGCATGCACGCCGACGCCGATCAGGAAGATGCCGGCATAGAGCTCGATCTCGCTGTTCATCGCCAGCAGGCGAGCGCGCGCCGTATGACCAAGGCTCTGGTAAGCCCAGAACCAATGCCCCACCGCAACGATGCCGACGCCGAGCGCGGCGATGGCTCGGCCGGCCGCATTCATCATCCTCACGCGAAGGTCTCCCGACTCGCCCGGCCTGGGCAGGATATCGGGAGAAGCTGACGCCGACCTGACATGGTAGTGGCGTAGCCCGGATGCAGCGAAGCGAAATCCGGGCTACGAAACGGGATCGCCTCAGCCGTTCCTGAACGCGTAGGCGTAGCCGTTGAGCGCCGGCGCGCCGCCGAGATGGGCGTAGAGCACCTTCGATCCGGCCGGGAAGTAACCCTTCTGCACCAGATCGATCATGCCCTGCATCGACTTCCCCTCGTAGACGGGGTCGGTGATCATGCCTTCCAGCCGAGCGCTGAGGCGGATCGCCGCCTTGGTTTCTTCCGACGGCACGCCATAGGCGGGATAGGCGTAGTCCTCGATCAGCACGACATCATCCTCGACGATGTCGCGGCCGAGTTCGACCAGTTTTGCGGTGTTCTGCGCAATCGACAGCACCTGCGCCTTGGTCTGCGCAGGTGTGAACGAACCGTCGATGCCGATCACGTTGCGCGCGCGCCCGTCGGCGGCGAAGCCGACCAGCATGCCGGCATGGGTCGAGCCGGTCACCGTGCAGACGACGATGTAGTCGAACTTGACGCCGAGCTGGCGCTCCTGCGCACGCACCTCTTCGGCGAAGCCGACATAGCCGAGCCCGCCATATTTGTGCACGGAAGCGCCGGCCGGAATCGCGTAGGGCTTGCCGCCCGCCGCCTTCACTTCCTCGATCGCCTGCTCCCAGCTCTTGCGGATGCCGATGTCGAAGCCGTCGTCGACCAGGCGCACATCCGCGCCCATCACGCGCGAGAGCAGGATGTTGCCGACGCGGTCGTAGACTGCGTCCTCATGCGGGACCCAGCTTTCCTGCACCAGCCGGCACTTCATCCCGATCTTGGCCGCGACCGCCGCAACCATGCGGGTGTGGTTGGACTGCACGCCGCCGATCGAGACCAGCGTGTCGGCATTGGAGGCGATCGCGTCGGGGATGATGTATTCGAGCTTGCGCAGCTTGTTGCCGCCGAAGGCTAAGCCCGAATTGCAATCCTCGCGCTTGGCATAGAGCTCGACCTTGCCGCCAAGATGCTTTGACAGCCGATCGAGCTTCTCGATGGCGGTCGGCCCGAAGGTGAGCGGGTAGCGCGCGAACTTCTCCAGCATGCTGGCATCCTCTTTGGTGATCTGGAACGGCCGCCAGAACTATCACTCCGGCTGCGAAAGGTGCTCTCTAACTCGACCCCCGTGATTACCGAAGATTGCCGAATTTCGTCACGATGATATCGTTTCTCTCACTATATTGGCCAATAGTGAGAGATTCTTCCATGTCCGCCCGACTCGACCGCATCGACCTCAAGATGTTGAGATTGCTGCAGAAGAACGGCCGGCTGAGCAACGCCGACCTGGCCGATCAGGTCGGCGTCAGCCCCGCCACCTGCCATCGCCGGACCCAGGCGCTGTTCGACGAGGGCTTTCTCAGCGGCGTTCGGGCCATGGTGGCGCCGCGCAAGGTCGGCATGGGCACGCTGGTGATGGTCGGCGTCGTGCTCGACCGCTCGACGCCGGAGAGCTTTGCGAGCTTCGAGCAGGCGGTGGCGAAACTCAAATGCGTGCTCGACTGTCACCTCGTCGCCGGCGACTTCGACTACTTCCTCAAGATCCGTGCCGGCGACATGGAGGATTTCAACCGCATCCATGGCGACCAGCTGATCGCGCTGCCGGGCGTGCGGCAGACCCGCACCTTCTTCGTGATGAAGGAGGTGGTGGACAATGCGGCGCTCGAGTTCTGAGTTCTGGCTCCTACTTCGAAGCCTTGTCGATCTTGTGCGCAAGATGGCCGGTCTGATGATCGCGACGGAGCTGGCTCAGCGAGGTCTCATTCAGCGCAGCCAGGACATCGCTCAGCTTCTCGGTCTCGGGATAACCCGCCGCGAAACCGGGCCCGTAAATCTTGCGCAGGGTGCGCAGCAGCGTGTTTCCGTGCTTGCCGCTGATTTCGCCGTCCTTGTTGGGATGCCGGTGGTCGAGGCCTGGCTTGCTCATGCTGCTCTCCCTTGTATCATTGGCCGGCAGCATCTGCCTGCGGCGATCAAATGGCAATTGAGGCCGCAAAACGGCCCGGAACCGTTCCAACGCTCTGACGCATCCTTCGTCGAAGGCGAGGTTTCGGTGGCTATTTGCCGCGGATTCGGTCAATGTGGCCAACGTGCTCCTGCGGACTCCGGAGAGGCCTGACGCGGCCTATCGAAGCAGCAAGTCGCGTCCATACGGGAAGCCACAGCTCCATTGCGTCACAGCACAGTCCTGCGTGAGCACCCCCAACTGCCGAGGTGGACAGATGTCATATGCCTACAAGCTGAATGAAGACGTTCGCCACCGGGCCCAGGGCCCGCAAGGTCGAGCCGAGGCCGATGAGCCGGCGGTCTACACCATCGTGCAACGCATGCCGATCGAAGCAGACGGGCGGCTTCGGTACCGGATCAGGAGCAAGGCCGGCAATATCGAGCGCGTGGTGACGGAAGAGCAGCTGTCGTATTCGCAGTAGGCAACGCAGCGCCGCCGAAAATCGGCGCAGGCCACCTGCCGCGGACCGTGAGCGAGCATCCCGGAGTGCAAGCGGGAAATCAACTCGGCCGTTGCAGCTCGGGCGAGCCGCCCGAGAGGAGTAGTACTTTCATTCGACTTGATGGGCCGCGCAAATCGGCGCAGTCTCTCCCGAACCTCCCCACAGGGCTGCAGGGTCGCCCGCGCGGCTGCGCGGGTAGATTCATCCGGGGATGACTGTCATGAACGTCACGGCGATGCGACTGGCCATACCGTTGCTGGCACTTGCGGCCGGCGGCACGGCTGCGTTCATCTTCGGCATTCACCAAACCCAGCAGATCCTGGGCGTGAGCACGCGGTTGATGGCGACAGCGCCAGCGGCTCCCGCGCAAGACCAGGACGCGGCAAAACAGGACAAGACTGCGCTGGCAAGGGCGCAGACCGAGACCGCGGCGCTGGCCAACGCGTTGGCAGGACCGTCGCCGACACCGGACGGCAACGCGGTGCCGGAATTCGACGTCGTCAACATCGAGCCGACCGGTGCGACCGTTGTCGCCGGCCGGGCGCTCCCCGGCGCGACGGTGGAATTGCTGCGCAATGGCGAAGTGCACGATCGCGCCGTCGCGGACAAGTCCGGCCAGTTCGTGATGGTGCCGCACCCGCTTCCGCCGGGAAACTACGACCTGACCCTGCGCATCACGCATGATGGCAAGCAGGTGACCTCCAAGCAGAGCGTAGCCGTGGCGCTCGATGCTGCGGCCAGCGAGCGGCCGATGGTGGCGCTGATGGCGCCGGACAAGCCGATCCGGGTGCTGTCGCAACCTGCGCCCACCTCACCGGCGTCCGGCAAGGTCGCTGTCGAGGCCGTCCAGGCCGAACCGGGCGGCAAGCTCCATGTCAGCGCTCAGGCAACTCCCGGCGCGACCGTCAGGCTCTATCTCAACGACAGCTTGATCACATCCGCGACGGCCGACGCGACTGGGCACCTCTCGGTCACGATCAACAAGGGCGTGACGACCGGCGACTATCGGATCCGGCTTGACGACGTCGACCTTGGCTCCGGCAAGGTCCGCGCGCGGGCCGAGGTGCCGTTCAACGTTCCGGACACGACGACGACCGCATCGATCCCGGTACCTGCAGCGGCGTCCGCGCGTACGGATGGGACCACGCCGCAGCTCGCGGCGGCAACCACCGCCGCAGTGAGCTCACCCTCCGCCGTGATCGTGCCGAAGATCGCCACGACCACCGTCGCGCGCGGCGACAGCCTGTGGCGGATCAGCCAGCGCGCATTGGGTGCCGGGCAGCGTTACGCGGTGATCTATCGGGCCAATTCGCGGCAGATCCGCAATCCCAATTTGATCTATCCCGGCCAGGTGTTCGTCATGCCTGCGCGTTGAGGTTGGCATTCCGCCAGCGGCGCAGCGGGTCTGGCGCACGCGCTTTCTCAGCACTAGATGTGCTGCCATGCAGCACCCCGCCCTCGAGGATTTCGTCGCCGGCCACCAGCGCCTGTTTGTCCTGACCGGGGCCGGCTGCAGCACCAATTCCGGCATTCCCGATTATCGCGACAGTGACGGCAACTGGAAGCGGACGCCGCCGGTGACGATCCAGGCATTTCTGGGTGAGGCGGCGACGCGCCAGCGCTACTGGGCGCGCAGCATGGTCGGCTGGCGGCGGTTCGGCCGCGCGGCGCCGAACGGTGCGCATCGCGCACTGGCGAAGCTCGAACAACAAGGCCGCTGCGAGCTGCTGCTGACCCAGAATGTTGACCGCCTGCACCAGGCCGCGGGCAGCCAGCGCGTGATCGACCTGCACGGCCGGCTCGATGTGGTGCGCTGCCTCGGCTGCGGCGCGACGATGCCGCGCGAGCAGTTTCAAGGCGAACTGGCGCGGCTGAATCCGGCCTGGCTCACGCTCGATGCCACTGACGCCCCCGACGGCGATGCCGATCTCGAGCAGGATTTTTCGTCATTCGTGGTGCCGGCCTGCGAGGCCTGCGGCGGCGTGCTGAAACCCGACGTGGTGTTCTTCGGCGAGAACGTACCGCGCGATACCGTCGCGGCGGCGCAGGCGCATCTCGAGCAAGCGGACGCTCTTCTGATCGTCGGCTCCTCGCTGATGGTCTATTCCGGCTTTCGCTTCGTCCGGATGGCAGAGCAGCGCGGCTTGCCGATCGCCGCCGTCAATCTCGGCCGCACCCGCGCCGACGAGCTGCTCACGCTCAAGGTCGAGGATAGTTGCGAGACCGCGCTGGCGTTTTTGCTGTAGCGCGCCGCTCTCTCCCCGTCATTGCGAGCGAAGCGAAGCAATCCATCGTGCCGCACACGTTGAAGCATGGATTGCTTCGTCGCTGCCGCTCCTCGCAATGACCGGACTTGGTGTCTCCGTCACGCGCGATGGCGCTGCGCCTTGGCCATCGGCATGTTGGCGTTCCAGTGCGTCCAGCTGACGCTGGCGAGGCTGCCGCGGTCCGTTGCCAACGGACGACGGGTCCGGCGTTCGTACTCGGCGATGCAGCGGCCGGACTCGCCGATCTTGCGCTGTAATTCGTCGATCGTCATCTGCGTCGCACGGCCGCAATTGGCCTTGCCGAGCTGATCGACCTCGATCGCCTTCAACGCCGCGCGCAGCTTCTTCAGCTGCGCGCGTTGCCAGGCGATGTGACTGTCGCTGTCTGCTGTCATGTGGCCGCCACCATCTTTGATCGTTGCACGCCGTTGGGAACCTCGATGTCGACTTCAAGCATCGAGACGAACTTGCCTCGGTCCATCTTGACCACGACCTTGTCGGGATCGACGTCGATATGCTTGGAGACCACGCCCAGGATTTCCGAGCGGAGCATCTCCAGAAGGTCCGGCGTGCCGGTCCGGCCACGCTCATGCGAAAGCAGGATCTGCAACCGCTCCCGCGCGACGGGCGCCGATGCAGAGCGGCCGCCGAACAGCCGCATTACGTTCATCATGCCGCCCTCCGTCGCAGCAGCCGGTCCATCAGCCCCTTGCGCTCGACCGGCACGGTCATCTCCACCGCCTCGCCCATTAGGCGCCGCACCGCGTCGGTATAGGCCCGCGCCGGCGCGCTGCTCGCAGCGTTCAGCGTGACCGGACAACCGACATTGGATGCGCGCAGCACGTCCTGGCTCTCCGGGACGATGCCGAGCAGCGGTGTGGCAAGGATTTCCAGGATGTCGTTGATCGACAGCATCTCGCCGCGCGCGGCGCGGGCGGCATCATAACGGGTGACCAAAAGATGCTTCTCGACCCGCTCGCCGCGCTCGGCGCGGGCCGTCTTGGAATCCAGCATGCCGATGATGCGGTCGGAATCGCGCACCGACGACACTTCCGGATTGGTGACGATGATGGCCTCGTCGGCATAGCGCATCGCGAGCGTCGCGCCGCGTTCGATGCCGGCCGGGCTGTCGCACAGGATCCAGTCGAACTTGGTCTTGAGGTCTGCGATCACGCGCTTGACCCCCTCTTCGGTCAGCGCGTCCTTGTCGCGGGTCTGCGACGCCGGCAGCAGCCAGAGATTTTCCATCCGCTTGTCGCGGATCAGAGCTTGCGGCAGCTTGGCGACGCCCTGCACCACGTTGATGAGGTCGAACACGACCCGACGTTCCGCGCCCATCACCAAATCGAGGTTCCGCAGGCCGACGTCGAAATCGATGACGACGACGTTCTGGCCCATTTGCGCGAGCGCCGCGCCAAGCGCGGCGGTTGAGGTCGTCTTGCCGACCCCGCCCTTCCCAGACGTCACGACCAATACCTTGGCCATTCTCTCTCTCCTTGTGGTCGATCAGTTCAAAGCTGTGATGCGCAGCATTTCGCCCTCGAGCCACGCCTGGGCGGGCCGGTTGCGCAAGCCGTCGTCGATTTCATCTGCGGTCTGGTAGTAGCCGTCGATGGCGAGCAGTTCGGCCTCGATCTTCTGGCAGAAGATGCGGGCGGCCGAATTGCCGTTGATGCCGGCCATCGCGCGGCCGCGCAGCGTGCCGTAGACATGGATCGAACCGCCCGCGACGATCTCGGCGCCGGAGCCGACCGAACCGAGCACGGTGACATCGCCCTCGGCAAACACGATCGACTGGCCGGAACGCACCGGGCTCTCGAGCAGCAGCGACGGCAGCTTGGTCTTGTCCTTGTCTTTGTTCTTTTCCTGCGCCGGCGGCGTCTTCGGCTCGACATGGGTGATCGCGCAGGCGCGGCCGCCGGTCAGAAGCGGCGGCAGGTTGGCGCCGAGCTTGGATTCGTCGACACCCTCGATGCCGAGGATGCGGATGTTGCGTTCAGCGAGGCTGCCGACCAGATGCGCGATCGCGGCCTGGCTGAGGTCGACCGCCGAGAGGTCCAGCACCACGGGCTTGCCGGCGAAGAAGCCCGGCGACTTCCCCAACGTCGCGTCGATCTCGGCGAGCCAGGACACGACCGGCACGACGGGCGAGAAAACGAACGCAACGTAGGAACGGCCGCGCATGCGGACCTGCTGACGTGCCACCTGTGGAGTTGCGTCCATCGCCTCTGACTCGGTTGTCTTGTCGAATGGTTAACAATCGGACCGCATGGTTAATCAAAGGTTAACGGAAGGGGGTGTTTTCACGGATTTGAGAGGACAGCTCCTCGGGCAACCGCTGTTGGCTGCGACCTGTTGCCTGGACGCATGATTCTGGAACCGGCGGCGCGGATCAACGCCGAGCTGTCGGCGATCGCTCGGCCTGCACCGATGCATCGAACACCGCGCGGCATGACGGGCTGAGCTGCTCGACTTGCGCGGCCATGCAGTCCCTGATCCGGCCGCGGTCCGGAATGTAGGCGCCGCACAGGCGGACCGCGTCGCCCATGCAGGCTTGACGCTGCATCGATTCGTTCGGTCCGGACTCGGCCAACGCGGGCGCAATCGTTGCGGCGAAAAGCACGATGGCAAGACGAAGTTTCATGGATCACTCTCTTACTGGCAGGTTGAAATGTTGGTCGAGACTGGATGTCACGACAGCGGCTTGCTGCCGTTGCCGGCGGCGGGTTCAGCGCCGGCTTGCGACGGCGGCAGGTGCAGAAGCGTTGCGATCGTCGTGTCGAGCAGCTCGGTCCACGCGGTCGCGGGATCGATCTCGGGCGCGATCCGACCGAGCAGCATCGGAAAGGACGGCGGCTGGTTGAGCGCGGCGTTGAGCAGCGCGAAGAACAGCGCCGGATGGCTGCTGCGGATGATGCCGGCATCGATGCCGGCCTGGAAAAGATCGCGCGCCGACTCATACGCCGGGCGCAACAGCTTCTCGGTTACCAGTGTGGCGCGCTCCGGGCTCTCGGCACCGCGACGAACCACGAAATTCCGGACATCCGGATAGGCGGCATAGAAGGTCGCGACCCGGATGATGAGCGCACGCAGCCTGTCGCCGAGTGAACGGCTCGCGTCGGCTGCGATCGCCTGCACCTCGGCCATCGCCGGTGTTGCGAGCACCGCGATGCGGTCGAGACAGGCCTCCCACAGCGCGGCCTTGTTGCCGAAATGCACGCGCACGAGATTCGGCGCGACGCCCGCCGCTGCCGCGACGCTGCGCAGGTCGGCGCCGTCGAACCCCTGGACCGCAAAGGCCTCGGTCGCGGCGATCAGCAGGGCCTGCCGGCCGTCCGGCATGTCCTTGTTGCGGCGTCCCTTGGGCCTGGCAGCCAACGTCGCCACCAATTTACTCGGATCAGTCATCGTCACTCTTATATGTACGATCGAACATATGAGACCATGATCCGGCTTTTCAAGGCGACGACTCCCGGATCGGGGCTCATCAAAAACACGTGTCAAATCAGATGATCCACCATTTCTCGACCTCGGCGGCCTGATGGTCGCGCAGCGCGGTGGGGGTCTGCCTGTCCGGTGACGGGATCTCCTGCCCGAGTTCCGCGAAGCGTTGCCGGACGACGGGCTCGGCGAGCGCCGACATCACCGCCTTCGACAGAACAGACACGATATCGGCCGGCGTGCCCTTCGGCGCCCAGATGCCATGCCAGTACGCAATATAGAGACCCGGCAATCCGGCCTCGTCGACCGTCGGAATCTCGGCTGCCGATGCGAGCCGCGATGATGCGGTCACCGCAAAAGCCTTCACGGTCCCGCTCTTCACCTGCGGCAGCGAGTTGGAGGCCTGATCGAACATAATGTCGATATGCCCGGCCATCAGATCGTTCAGCGCTGGACCGGCGCCGCGATACGGCACGAACGAGAAGTCGGTCGTTGTCAGCTGCTGGAAGAACACGCCCGCGACATGCGCGCCCGAACCCGGGCCCGCCGTGCCGGCGGTGGCCTTGTCGCCATTGGCCTTGAGCCAGGCGATCAGCTCCTTCAGATTCTTCGCCGGCAGATCGGGCCGACCGATGATGAGCTGCGGTCCGCTCGCGATCAGTGCAATCGGTGCGAATTCGCGCACGTCATATTGCAGCTGATAGATCGCGCCGTTGAGGCAATGCGTGCCCCAATGCCCGATCGTGATCGTGGTGCCGTCCGGCGCCGCGCGCGAGGCGCGCAGGCCCGCGACAGTGCCGGAGGCGCCCGTGACATTCTCGATAATGACGGGATGGCCGAGGGTATTGCGCATGTATTCGGCGAGGATCCGCGCCAGCACGTCGGTCGGTCCACCTGCGGCGAACGGCACGATCATCGTGATCGGGCGCGCCATGGTTTCGGCGCGCGCGCCGTGGGAGGCAAACGGCAATGTCGCCGCGCCGAGCGCGAGTTGCAGGAATGGCCGGCGAGAGATGTTGGGCATGTGCGTTCCCCCTCGTCTGTCATAGAGCCGCTCGCCTAGAAGCTCCAGCCCTTCGACGTGGCCCAGTCCAGCATGAATTGCTCGGTCTCGCGCCCGGCGTCGGCGAGCCATGCGGTGAAGTCGGCGATGGCGCCGGCGCTTTCATTGTCGGCGAGATAGAACGAACGGTACTCGCGCTTGCGCAGGCCGAGGTCGCCGAACGGAAGACAGAGCTGGCCCGCTATCAACTCGTCGATCACGAGGAACAGCGGAAACAGCCCGATGCCGATGCGATCGATGGTCGCCTGCAGCGCGAAGAACATCTGCTCGAACCGCAGTGTCTCCTGATCCGCACTCATCTCGCCGCCGGCCTGGGCGAGCCAGCGCGACCAATCGTAGGGCTCGGTCAGATAGGTGATGAGGGTGTGATGCCGCAAATCATCGGGGGTGGCGAGCCGCCCGCGGGTCAGCAGGTCGACATGGCAGACCGGCGCGATCAGCTCGGTCATGAAGTGCTGCGACATCCAGCCGACCGGTTCGCCGACATTGCCGCGGATCGCGACGTCGAACGAACGGTCATTGACGTTGAGCGGCCCGATCGAGGTGAGCAGCCGCAACTCGACATCGGCGCGCATGCGCTGGAACGACGCGATGCGGCGGATCAGCCAGCGCATCGCGAATGTCGGCGGCGCGCTGACCCGCAGCACCGACGGCGAGCCGTACGCCTTCATGTCCATCGAGGCGAGCGCAAGCCGATCGAGGATCGCCGTGACCTCGCGATAGTAGATCTGCCCGGCCGCGGTCAGCGTTAGTTGCGAGGGAGCGCGGCGAAACAGCTTGACGCCGAACCAGTCCTCGAGAAGCGCGACCTGGCGGCTGACGGCGCCGTGGGTGACGAGCAGCTCTTCAGCGGCCTTGGTGAAGCTGACATGCCGCGCGGCCGCCTCGAATGTCCGCACCGCGTTGAGCGGTGGCAACTTTCTCATGATCCTGTTGCATCTCCGGAGAACTCAGGAGGATAGCGTGGAGGCGTCCGGATTGTCGAGGGCGCGGACGAACTGCACGCGGTCGAGATCACCTTCCCAGTGCGCCACCACCACGGTCGCCACCGCCGTGCCGATAAAGTTGGTCAGCGCACGCGCTTCCGACATGAAGCGGTCGATGCCGAGCAGCAGTGCGATGCTTGCCACCGGAACGTGGCCGATCGACCCCAGCGTTGCGGCGAGCACGATGAAGCCGCTGCCCGGCACGGCGGCCGCGCCCTTCGACGTCAAGAGGCAGACCACCACGAGACCGATCTGCTGGCCGAGCGACATCGGCGTATCGGTGGCCTGCGCAAGGAACACGCTGGCCATAGTGAGATAGATGCAGGTGCCGTCGAGATTGAACGTATAGCCGGTCGGGATCACGAGGCCGACGGTGGATTCCGCGCAGCCGGCGGCCTTCATCTTGTCGATGAAGCGCGGCATCACCGATTCCGAGCCTGACAGGCCGAGCACCAGCAGCAGCTCTTCGCGGAGATAACGGATCAGCTTGAAGATGCTGAAGCCGGCAAGCCGCGACACGATGCCGAGCCCGACGATCACGAACAGCAGGCAGGTGAGATAGAATACCAGCATGAAGTGCGATAGTGCGACGATCGAGCCGACGCCGTACCTGCCAATGGTGAAGGCCATGGCGCCGAACGCGCCGATCGGCGCGATCCGCATGATCATGCCGATCAGGATGAAGAGGATGTTCGACAGTCTCTCGATCGCCTGCAGCACCGGCTTGCCGCGTTCGCCATAGCGTTGCAGGGCGATGCCGAACAGCACCGCGAAGAACAGCACCTGGAGCGTATCGCCGCTGGTGAACGCGCCTCCGACCGT
Organism: Bradyrhizobium sp. USDA 3240; assembly: GCF_054063295.1. Lineage (NCBI taxonomy): Bacteria > Pseudomonadati > Pseudomonadota > Alphaproteobacteria > Hyphomicrobiales > Nitrobacteraceae > Bradyrhizobium > Bradyrhizobium sp. USDA 3240. The sequence continues at coordinate 4,928,816 of NZ_JBSSGD010000002.1, read as the reverse complement.
CGACGGAATGACGTTCATCAGGAAGCCGACCACGGTCTGCTCGTGCGACTGCGTCACGTAGGAGGCGATGAGCCGGGAATCCAGCGAAGCCGCCGAGACGTGCATGCCGACCCCGGGGCGCGCCAGGTTGATGACAACAAGGCCGATGATCAGCGCCGCTGTCGTGGCGATCTCGAAATAGACAAGGGTTTTGACGCCGATCCGTCCAGCCTTGCGCATGTCGCCGAGGCTCGCAATGCCGTGCACCACGGTGAGGAAGACGATCGGCGCGATCGCCATCTTGATCATCTTGATCAGGGCGTCACCGAGCGGCTTCAGCGCCGCGCCGACATCCGGCCAGAGATAGCCGACGAGGACGCCGAGCGCGATGCCGATCAGCACCTGGACATAGAGACGCGCATGCCACGGCGTCGCGACAGCGTCGAGACGGGCGGCGCCGTCATTGGTGATCGTGGACATGGGCGTCGATCCTCGGGAGTCTTTGATGTTGGCCGCGCGGGAGAGATCATCGGCAGGCGCCAATGCGGCAGCGGGGACGTTGGCGGGCGATTGGCTGAAGCGCAAACGAGTTAAGCTCAGGCAGCGTGACCTCAGCTCACAGGCCGGCGACGGCGGGACGCGGTTGACGGCGCACCGCGTGAGCCCACCTCACGCTCCGTCAGCATTACTCGTTTGCGGGCGCATCCCGCTTTGACCGACAACGGCAGGGAAGCCGGTGGTCAGCCGGCGCAAGCTGTGAGGAACCACAATGAGCAGACTTTCGGTGGCGGTGATCGGCGCCGGCATGGGCGGACTTGCCTCCGCCGCGGCGCTGAGCCGCGCAGGGGTTGACGTGACGGTGTACGAACAGGCCCAGCGCTTCACGCGGCTCGGTGCCGGCATCCAGATCGGCTGCAACGCCATGAAGGTGATGCGGGCCTGGGACCTCGAGCCGATGCTGCGCCGCGAGGCGTTCTATCCGAGGTCCTGGAACAACAAGGAATACGACACCGGCGAGGTGCGCTTCGACATGGTGTTCGGCCCCGCCGCCGAGGAGCGCTATGGCGCGCCCTATCTGCTCGGGCATCGCGGTGATCTGCATGCGGCGCTCGCCAGCGCCGTGCCGGAGAATCTCGTTCGCCTCGACCACAAGCTATCCGCAATCGAGCAACGCGCGGACCGCTCGGTGGCGCTGACATTTGCCAACGGTCACAGCACGACGGTCGACGCCGTGGTGGCGGCCGACGGCGTGCATTCCTTCGTCAAGGAGCGGCTGTTCGGCCGCGACGAGCCGAACTTCACCGGCCGCATCGCCTATCGCACCGTATTCCCGGCAGCGCTGCTCAACGGCTATCCGATCGACGACTGCACCAAATGGTGGGGGCCGGATCGCCACATCGTCATCTATTACGTCAAGCCGGACCGTAGCGAGGTCTACTTCGTGACCAGCCAGCCGGAGCCCGGCTTCACCGTGGAATCCTGGTCGGCCACCGGCGACGTCGTCGAATTACGCAAGGCGTTCGAAGGCTTTCATCCCCAGGTCCGCCATGTGCTCGAATCCTGCCCGTCGGTGCACAAATGGGCGCTGGTCGACCGCGACCCGCTGCCGCGCTGGAGCGAGGGCAACATCACGCTGCTCGGCGACGCCTGCCATCCGATGACGCCGTACATGGCGCAGGGCGCGGCGATGGCGATCGAGGATGCCGCGGTGCTGTCGCGCTGCCTCAGGGGCGTCGATCGCGACGGCGTCTCGGAGGCCTTCCGCCGCTTCGAGGCAACGCGCAAGCCGAGAGCCTCGCGTGTGCAGGCGAGCTCGCGCACCAACACGTGGCTGAAGAACCCGACCGATCCCGACTGGGTCTACGGCTACGACGCCTGGACCACGCCGCTCGCCGAGCCGGCGCTGGCCTGACCTCAATTCAATCGGAGAAGACCATGACCGACGCAAACCCCCGCGGCGAGAAGTTCGAACGCGGGCTGCAAACCCGCCGCACCGTGCTCGGCGATGCCTATGTCGAGCGATCGCTGAAGGCAGCCGACGATTTCAACTGGCCGATCCAGAAGCTCGCGACCGAATATTGCTGGGACGAGATATGGAATCGCCCAGACCTCGACAAGCGCAGCCGCAGCCTGCTCAACCTCGGCATGATCGCGGCGCTGAACCGGCCGCACGAGCTCAAGGTGCATATCCGCGGCGCACTCAACAACGGACTGAGCAAGGCCGAGCTGCGCGAAGTGTTCCTGCAGATCGCGGTGTATTGCGGCATGCCCGCCGGCCTCGACAGCTTCCGCATCGCCAAGGACGTGTTCGCGGAGATGGGCCTTGTCGACTGATCCGGCTCCGATCGTATCGGCCGCATGGCAGAGCTTTGTTCGGCACGATGTGCCGTCGCCGGCCGGACGGCTCAGCGTCCGCGTCGGTGGCTCCGAGCGTGGCGCGCCGGTGCTGCTGTGCCATTCGATCCTGACCAGCAGTGCGATCTGGCATCGCGAAGCGCTCGCACTCGCTGCCCGCGGCCATCGCGTGCTCGCGCTCGACAGCAGGGGTCACGGACAATCCGAGGCGCCGCGCGGCCCCTATGCCATGGACGATCTGGTCGCGGATGCGATCGCGGTGCTCGATCATTTCGGTATCAGCCAAGTGCACGTGATCGGCGTCTCCCAGGGCGGCATGACCGCCTTCGGTCTCGGCGTGCGCCATCCCGACCGCCTCCTCAGCCTGTGCGTGATCGCGGCACGGGCGGATGCGCCGCCGCCCTTCGCCGCCGCCTGGGACGACCGCATCGCGCTGGTGCAAGCGCAAGGTATCGCGCCGTTGGCGGCGCCGACCGCCGAGCGCTGGTTCGGACGCGCTTTTCTCGCGGCGCATCCGGCGATCAATACAATGCTGCTCGATTGCATCAACGAGACCGCCCCTGAAGGCTTCATCGGCTGCGCCCGTGCGATCCAGTCCCTCGCCTATCTCGACGGCGTGAAGAAAATGCAGGTGCCGCTGACGATGATCGTCGGCGCAAACGACCAGCTCTTGGTGCAGCCGATGACGGAACTCGCGGCGATGCTTGGGTGCCGGCTGGCGATCATTGCCGACGCCGGACATCTGCCGCAGGTCGATCACCCGGACGAGGTCGACGCCGTGATCGAACGGCATTTGCGCGACGTCGCTCGATCTGAATGACTCGCGGCCGCCTCCCAGCGAAAATATCGAAAACAACCCCATGCAAAGTACCAGGCGGGCCGCCGCACCTGTGACGTGAACGGCACGAGCTAGCCGTTGCGCGGCCTCGCCCCGCCGGCGCGCAACCCCACCTTGGGCAAATCCAGCGATCATCGGATGCCGGTCAGCCCCGACCACAGTCATCGAACTCGCAAGAAAGCGTCATCCCACCGTCAATTGACCGCGACAAGTTGTCGCGGCCAGCGCAGGCGATTCCAAACTTACCGAAAAATCAAAGGGGCGAACTCATGAGTGGCTTTCGTGACTATTTCCTGTCAACCGCCGCGATCGCGGCAGCCATGCTGGCCTGCGGCGTCGCCGTCGCGCAAGCGGATGACGACAACGACCATTCGCAGCGACACGGCTACAAGCACGTCCTGCTGATCAGCGTCGACGGCATGCACGCCGTCGATCTGAAGCGTTGGGTCGAAAGCCGCCCCGGCGGCAACTTCGCCGAGCTCACCGGAAAGGGCGTCGTCTATCCAAACGCTTTGACCACCGCGCCATCCGACAGCTTTCCCGGCATGCTCGCGCAGGTGACGGGCGCCACGCCGAAGGGCGGCGGCCTGTTCTACGACGACAGCTATGACCGCACCGAATATCCGGCCAAAGCCTTCTATACCAGCCAGGGCCTTAGCGACCCCGGGTGCGTGGGCCCGGCGGGAACCGAGCTCACCAACTTCGAAGCGCTCGACAAGACCTACAATTACTCCAGCGGGTTGGTCGCCGATTACACCGCGGGCGGCACGCTGGGTCAGGTCTACACCCAGCTCGATCCGGACCACATGCAGCGCAAGCTGGTGAACGGCCAGTGCGTGCCGGTCTATCCCCACGACTACGTGCGCACCAACACGGTCTTCGAAGTCATCAAGGAGGCCGGCATGCGCACGGCCTGGTCCGACAAGCATCCGGCCTATGAGGACCTCGCGGGCCCGTCGGGCAAGGGCCTCGACGAGCTCTTCACGCCGGAGATCAACTCGCAGGACACCATCGATCCCGGCGCCCAGCCCGGCGACGACTACACCACGAGCTACACCGGCGTCCGCTCCTACGACTCGCTGAAGGTGAAGGCGGTGTTGAACTGGATCGACGGCTATGACGGCTCGCGAACCCAGCGCCAGGCGGTGCCCGCGATTTTCGGCATGAACTTCCAGGCGGTCAGCGTCGGTCAGAAGCTCGCCAAGGCCGGCCACGCCGATGCCGACAAATCGCTCGTCGGCGGCTATGCCGACGGCAAGGCGACGCCCGGTAATGCGCTCACGCTGCAATTCCAGTTCGTGGACGACGCGCTCGGCAAGTTCGTCAACGAGCTCAAGACACAAAATCTCTACGATTCGACGCTGATCATCGTCAGCGCCAAGCACGGCCAGTCACCGATCGACGTCAAGGACCGCGTGGCGATCTCCGACGCGCTGTACAGCAAGGCGCCCGGTTTCGGCACCAACGGCTTCGAGATTTGCGATGACGAGGCGCTGGTGTGGTTGTCGCCGGAGCTGCAGCAGGCGACCAATCCGGCGACCGGCCATCCCTACTACGCGGATGCCAAGGCCTACATCCTCGCCCACGCCGCCGATTTGCATATCCAGAAGCTGCTCGACCGCGACGAACTGACCAGGCTCTATGAAGATCCGTTCCACAACAGCCGGGTGCCGGACTTCATCGCCATCACCGATCATGGCGTCATCTGCACGGGCGGCAGCAAGCTCGCCGAGCATGGCGGCTTCTCCAAGGACGATCGCAACGTGCTGCTACTGCTCTCGTCGCCGCACATCAAGCATGCGAGGGTCGTCGAGGAGACGGCTTTCACCACCCAGATCGCGCCGACGATCCTTCGTGCGCTCGACCTCAATCCGCGCAGCCTCCAGGCGGTGCGTGAGGAAGGTGTCGAGGCCTTGAAGATCAAGTGAAGCCGCAAGGAGCACTGGCTCCAGCGGCGCAACGCACCAAACGGCTTGCACCAGTACACCGTGACCGGGCAAGCCGAGCGGCCTGGCTCACACATCGGCGCCCCTATCGCGGGGCGCCGATGCTGTTTGTCATGAGCGCGTCAGGAGCCGAACTTCGCCCGCAGCATGGGGCCAAGGAGATTCGAGTAATCGTCCGTCCAGAGTGCGCTGGCCGGATCCGGCGACATGGCGGCCCAATGCCGGGCCGCCTCGCCCGCATCCTCTGGCGTGCGCGCAAACATCACCACCCGGGACGCCGTCCTGAGCGTGGTCATGACGTCGCCGGCGGGATGCCCTTCCTTGAAGAGTGCGATCAACCCCTGGGACTGCGCGATATTCGCCATGATCGGCGCGAGATCGAGATGGCGGTTGGAGATATGAACGAGAACGACCCCGTGCGTCGCCAGCCTCGACACGTAGCCGGCGATCGCTTCACGCGTCAGCAGGTGGACCGGAATGCTGTCGGACGAGAAGGCGTCCAGCACGATCAGGTCGTAGCGATCGAGTGACGCCTGCAGTGTGAGACGCGCATCGCCGAGCACGAGGCCGGCCTTCGGCGCGCAGCGCGACAGGAAAGTGAAGAGGGTTGGATTGCTCGCGATCCGGATCACCTCGGGATCGATCTCGAAGAACGTCCAGTTCTCTGCACCGCGACGGAGGCAGGCGAGCGTGCCGGTGCCGAGACCGACGACCGCAACTCGTTCGAAGCTGCTGCGGGCACTGCGTGCCGCCGCAACCCCTTCAGCCAGCGGGCTGCCTGGATAGTAGTAACTCTGAGGCTGAGGCGTTCCGACGACTGGCGTACCGTCGTCGTTCCGCAACCGCTCCGCGCCATGCATCGTGTTGCCGTGGTACAGCAGCCGCGCGCGGCCATCCGCGAGGTCGACCACGGTATGGACCCCGAAGAAGCTGCGCGCGGTCTCGATCGGGGCCATGCCCGGACGCCAGAACGTCGTCAGCATCAGGCCGGCGACCGCCAACCCCGCAAATGACACCGGCCGCTGGCGCAAAAATATCATGCCGGCCGCAAGCAGGACCAGCAAGGCACTGAACGGCAGCTCGAAGGAGGCCGGCAGCTGCAGTTGCGTCACGTACCAGACCATGGCGAACGCGATCGCCACCGCCAGCCATGGCAACGCCGTGATCAGCGTCTGGCGCACACCGCCTGCGAACATGCCGGGCAGCGCCAGCAATGCGAGCGCGATCAGGATCGGATATTCGTAATTGCCGGAGAATATCTGCGGCGCCAGCAGTCCCGCGAAGGCGCCGCCCAGCACACCGCCGAACGAGGTGCACAGGAAGAACTCGGTCAAGCGTTGCGGGTGCGGACGCCGGGCATAGAGCTCGCCATGACAGAGCAGCGCCAACAGCGTGAACACGACGAGGTGGAGCACGATCGTCGTGACCCAGAACACCTTGGCGCCGACCAGACTGATCGCAAGGGGGGCCACGGCGAACGGAACGAGACGCACCACGGTCGCGTGGCTGATCCACGGCCGGTCGCGGAACACGACAACGAAGGTGAACAGATAGAGCGCCAGCGGAATAACCCAGAGAAAGGGCGCTGCCGCGACGTCGGTCGTCAGGTGCGCGGTCACCGCGATGACCAGCCCGGACGGAATGGCCGCAAGCGCGATCCACTGCAGCCTGTCGGCCACGCTGACGACCGATGTCTCCGGCGTCGGCGTCACCTTCACGGCACCGTTGCCTCGTCCGAGCACGAAGGCAACCGCTGTGACGAGCAGCGCGAGGACTGCAAAGCCGAACGACCAGATACTCGTCTGCATATTCAGCGCCAGCAGTGGCTCGACAACGGCGGGATAGGCAAACAGGGCCGCGAACGAGCCAAGATTCGATGCGGCATAGAGCACATAGGGATTGTCGGCATCGCGATGGCCGCTTCCGGCGAACCAGCTCTGCAGCAAGGGCGCGCTCGCCGACAATGCAAAGAACGGCAGGCCGATTGACGCAGCGAACAGTCCGAACAATCAGAGCGCGGTTCCATCGGCGGGCGGCGCACCCCAATTGGGCGCGATCGCAATCGGCAAGGTCATGGCCGTGACGGCGAGCAGGAGCAGGTGGACGAGGCCCGCGCGCTGCGGCCCGAACAACCGGCCGAGCAGATGTGCATAGGCATAGCCGGCGAGCAGGACGGCCTGGAAGAACACCATCGCCACCGACCAAACCGAAGGCGCGCCGCCGAGCTTCGGCAGCACCATTTTCGCGAACATCGGCTGAATCAGGAACAGCAGCAACGCGGATACAAACACCGTCGCCACGCTGAGGAACGGCAGCAGGCGCGTATCATCGGCAGAACGCGATACCACCGGAAGCGTGCGATCCGGCGCGTTCTCAAAAAGTGACATTCGTTGGCCCTTGCAATCTTTGCTTGCAAGGTAGTTAGCCGCGCCTAAGCAAGGGTTAATCGCAGTTCAGGGAGCGCGTATCGGCGACGGAGCAACAGTTTTGCCTATCGAACCTCCGCCGGTGCCCTGTCACCTCTTGTCCAGCGTCCCCTCAACACCGGAGCCAAATCGCACCCAGTTCTGCCCATCGAACTTCTGCAATTGCATTCGCTCGATCGGATAGTGGTCGCTTGGCGATGTCGTCAACGCAATATCCGGAAGCAGCATGTCGAGGTGAGCCCCGTTCAAAGCCTCGGCCTGCCGCATGACGTTGGCGCGCGTCAGGTCATCCCCGCATTGCTTGAGCACGTCGACCAGCGCCTGCGCAGCGTTGTATCCATAAACCACGTAAGAGTTGTCTTTGTCCTCGCCCGGCATGTGCTCGGCCATGAAATCGGAGAATCTCTTCAAGCCGGGGTCGTCCTTCCAGGCCGCATCCGCGGGGTCCTTGCTGTAACCTGCGGTGATGATGTCCCTGGCGTTCTCGAGGCCGGCGGGCTTCAGCACGGCGCTGATCGACTGCGAGTTTCCATGCAGGATCTGCACCGGCTTCCAACCGATCTCTGCGGCTTTCTTGATGGCCTGGGCCGCGAATTTCGCGGAGGCGAAATTGACGAAGATGCTCGCGCCTGAGAATTTCAGCTTCACAAGCTCGGAATCGATCGTCGGTGCGCTCGTCTCATACGTGACCTCGGCGACGATGTTGCCGGCCGCTTCGCCAAGACCGTCTTTCAAGCCCTTGGTGTTGTCTCGTCCGAAGTCGTCATTGGACGACAGCACGGCAATCTTTCCGTTGGGATAGTTTTCGCGCAGGTATTTCCCATAGATGCGCGTTTCGCTCTGGTAGCTCGGCTGGAAGCCCATCGACCAGGGATATGCCTTGTGGTCGCCGAACACGGTTGCGCCCGCCGCGATGAACAGCTGCGGCACCTTTTTGGCGTTGACATATTTGATGACCGACATGGTGGTCGGCGTACCGAGCTGATTGAAGAGCAGCAGCATCTCGTCGCTCTCGATCAACTTGCGGGTCTGCTCGACGGTCTTCGGGGGACTATAGGCATCATCATAGGAGATGAACTCGATCTTGCGGCCGTTGACCCCGCCCCGATCGTTGATCATCTTGAAGTAGGCGGCTTCCGTCCTGGCGATGATGCCGTTCGAGGACAGCGGTCCACTATAAGGAGCCGTGTTGCCGATCTTGATCGCTGTATCGGATGCGCCGGTATCGTAGCGCTTCTCCTCGTGAGCCGAGCCTGGCGCCGCAACGGCCAAGCCGATAGCGATCGTCAGCGCGACACCCAAACAAGCGGATCTCGCCTCGTGCGCGTGCCGTGGCATCTGCTTCCTCGCGATTTGGTTTTCGATCGGCAATCGGCCGGGCGCTACGCCGTCTTCAGGTCGAATTCGAAACGGGTTCCCCACGTCGTCAGCTGATCGATCGTCCAGACGCGCGGACGTTGCGGAAATGCCTGGTGCCACGGCCGCGGCTCGAAAATATCGAGTTCTGGAACGAGCACGTCCATGTCGGAGTAGAGCTCGATCAGAAAGCGGCTGGGGTCGTAGTGATAGGAGGCGAGGTTGTGGCCCGCGGTGTGCCGCGACGGGCCCCAAAGCATCGGATGGCCTGTCGTCGCGAGGAAATCCGCCGCATCGTGATGCGCGGTGCGGCTGCGCAGCTCAAAGGCGAGATGATGAACACGGGCCTCCGGTGCCGCGATGATATTGAGCACGTGATGATCGTGGTTGCAGGTCAGGAACGTGGCTATTCCCTCGAACCAATCGGTCGCACGAAACCCGATCGCCGAACAGAATTTGATCAGCTTGTCCGCCTCCGGCGCCATCAGGGCGACATGTCCGAGCCGTGTCGGAATGACGCCCGAGGTGCGGAAGCCGGAACCGGGCATCGCCATCTCCGGCACGAGGTGAAGCGTGTGCCCGGCAACGACGACCTCCACCAGATCCGGAACGCCCGGCCGCACGTCGCTCTTTCTTTCCGCAGAAAGTCCGAGATCGCGCAACGAGCGGATGGTCTCGTCGACCGCCTCCTGGCCGATCCTGAGGCCCAGCGCGGTGAGGCGTTTTTCAGATGCCGGCTTGATCGTGATGTTGTGGTGATCGACACCGAGGCTGAAATAAATGCGGCCGTCGGAGCCGCGCTCGGTCGGAGTTGCGCCGATCACTTGATCATAATAGGCGAACTCCTGCTCAGCGGCAGGCGTATCGAGATCGACATAGGCGATTTGGAAAGCGCGAGTCATGGTTTTTCCTCCAGCGTCGCCGCGACGGCTTCTGCGTCGTAGCCATAAAGTCTGTTCATTGCCTCAGGACTGCCGCGCACGCCGCGCGTGGCGAGGACGTGGTCCCTTTCGAGCTGCTGCGGTCCATCAGGCATGTGGAAGGTCGTAGAATTGGCGCGGGATCTCTCCTGCACCTCAGTCGCACGCGGCTTGCGCAAGGTGACGTAGGCCCGGAACGCGGACGGAATGTCGAAGGCTGTGTGTTTCAGGCAGGCCGCCAGCGCCGCGCCGTCCTCGATCGCCTGTGCGGCACCTTGTGCCATGAACGGCAGCATGGGATGACAGGCGTCCCCGAGCAGCGCGATCCGCCCCTGCGTCCATTCCGGAAACGGATTGCGATCGAACAGCGCCCATTTGAATGTCTCGTCGACCGCGTTGAGGATCGTCGCAAGCTGCGGATGCCACCCTTCATAGATCTTCACGGCATCGGAGATCGAACCACGGTCGGACCACTGCTCCCGCGTCCACGTCGCCGCTTCGCTCACCGCGACAAAATTCAGAAAGCGCCCGGCGCCGACGAAGTAGTGCACAAAATGTCCACCCGGCCCCACCCAGTTCGTGACATCGAGCGGCAGGTCGAGATGCGCGACACGTTCGGCCGGCGCGAGCCCCCGATACGCGATCTGCCCCGAGAACCTCGGCTTTTCCTCGCCGAACAGACACTCACGAACCCTGGAGTGGATTCCGTCCGCCCCGATCAGCAGATCGCCGCGCGCGGACGTGCCATCGTCAAAATGCGCGGTCACGCCGCTGTCGTCTTGCTCGACATCGATCAGACGGCGTCCGAGCTTGATCTCCTTGCGGCCGAACGCGTCCGCCAGGAGGGCGATGAGGTCCGCCCGGTGGAAGTGGTAGTAGGGCGAACCGTAGCGGTGCTCGAGGACGTCGCCCAATTCCTCGCGCCCCAGCACACGGCCGTCCTGCCAGCGACGAAACACCACCGCGGCGGGACGCACGGCGGCGTGCGCCATGGCATCGCCAAGCCCGTAGCGACGCAGCAGCCGGGAGGCATTGGGGCTGATCTGGATGCCTGCGCCGACCTCACGTTGCGCCATGGTCTGCTCGAACAGGGAAACCTCGAGACCAGCCCGGCGCAGCGCAATGGCGGCGGCCGTGCCGCCGATGCCGGCGCCGATCACGAGGGCATGCAGCGGCTTCACCGCTCGCCTCCCCAGCCGAGAGCGGTTGCGAGGATCGCGTCGGCATTGGGCGCCTTGCCGCCCGTGCCGCGCCACGCGATGTGATGGTCGGGGCGCACCAGCAGCATGTCCCGGCCATAGACGCCCTTCAGATCGGGCTCGTCGAGTTGCAGGATCGACAGCGGGATCCGTCGTCGCGCCGCGGCATCGACGAAGGGTGACAGGCCGGCGCCGCGGAAATCGATCAGCGTGAAGTGCGTACCGAGCCGATCGTACAGCGCCGTCCCGTCCTTGAGATACGTGCTGGGCAGACGGGCACCGAGGCGTGGTCGTCGGCTTGTAAACGACCGGATCGAACGGAAACGGCGCGGCCGCCCCATCGGCGACGATCGGCGAGCCCTCATAGACAAAGCCATGCTCGATCCCGAAACATTCGTTCTCTGCGTTGCCGAGTCTCGCAAGCTCCGCACCGACTTCGGCGCGCCGCACGGGATCTTCGCTGTTGTCGCCTTGCAGCAGGTTTCCGTAGGCTTCGGCAATCTGCATCCGCACCTGCATGTGGCGGCCGGACGCGTCGCGATTTCGTGCGGCGACGGGGCGCCGCTCGACTTCGTACGAGGCAAGGAGACCGGGCCCGCCGAAACCTTGCAGCGTTGCAGCCAGTTTCCAGCCGAGGTCGATGGCGTCGCCGACCCCGGAGTTCATCCCATAGCCGCCGGTCGGGATGAACTGATGCGCGGAGTCGCCGGCGAGCAGGACGCGTCCCTTGCCATAGGATTCGGCGACAAGGAGATGAGGCGTCCAGGCATTGGCGACCAGGATCTCGAAAGCAAACGGCCGGCCGGCATAGGCCTCGACGAGCGCGCGTGGATCGAGCTTGCTCGCATCCTGCCCGGGGAGCACGGGAACATGCACGGTCCAGATATCATCATCATTCTGGGCGATCATGGTTCCAAGCGGCGACTGGTAGTGCCAGGCGACGCCCCAGCGCTGCAACAGGTCGCGCTGGGTCGATCGGAAGTGGATCATGTAGAGCTCGCCGACGCGCGACTGCCCCTCCAGCGCGATATCCAGTCCCGCGCGAACGCGGCTGGAGCCGCCGTCGCAACCGATGAGGTACTGACAGCGGACCTGCTCTTGCGCGCCACTCCCCTGCTCTCGCAGTGTCGCGACGACGCCGTCGTCCTTCGCTTCGAAGCTTTCAAAGGCGACGCCGAACCGCACCTCGACTTCCGAACGGGCGTCGATCGCCTGCTTCAGAACAGGTTCGATCTCGACCTGCGAAACGCGCATCGGCGGTTCGAGCAGCTGGGTGCCGTCGTTCCTGGTTCGGCTATGCTTTCGAAACTCGCTCGGGGGCATGTATCGAAAGCGATGCAGCTCATATCCAGCAAGGCTCGTGATCCAGGAGACATCGAAGGGATGATCTTCCGCTACCGCGACCTTTCGCAACGCATCCGACAGGCCGAAGCGGCGGAACAGCTCCATGCTGCGGCTGTTGGTGATGTCCATCTTCGGGTGGCGGGTCGTCGTCGCATTCCGCTCGACCAGCATGGAGCGAATGCCGAAATGGGCCAGCACATTCGCAAGCGTCATCCCGACGGGACCGCCACCTGCAATCAAAACCGGAACCGATTTCATTGTTTCCTCCCATAAGGACCGGCGGCGGATTTTATGTTGTTGCCGCTCGCGCACCACGCCGGATCAAGATCTGGCCTGATCGACTCCCTCAAACCCAGGCACTGTGCGTATCGACCTTGGCCAGGCTTTCATCCTCCTGGCGATCGATACGACGTCCGTTCGCGGCCGCGCGCAGCGACGCCGGCGAAGGTCAGGCAGCTGCGCGTACCGCATCATCGCCCTCTTGCACGATCGGATTGCGGAGCACCCCCAATCCCTCGATCTCGATCTCGCACACGTCGCCGGGCTTCATGTAGAGCGGCGGCTTGCGGGCTGCGCCGACGCCGGACGGCGTGCCGGTCACGATCAGATCTCCCGGATACAACGTTATACCCTCGCTGATCAGCGCGACCAGTGTTGCGACATCGAAGATCAGGTCGGAGGTCGATGTCTTCTGCATCACCGTGCCGTTCAAGCGCGTCTCGAGCGTCAGGCCGCCGGCGCCGGGCGGAAGTTCGTCGGCCGTCACCAGCGCGGGTCCGAACGCGCCGGTGCCATCGAAGTTCTTGCCCATGGTCCATTGCGGCGTACGGAACTGATAATCCCGGATCGTGCCGTCATTGAAGATCGAATAACCGGCGACGTGATCGAGCGCCGCGGACTGCGGGATATGGCGGCCGCCGCGCCCGATGACGGCGACAAGCTCGCCTTCATAGTCGAGCGCTCCTGAAACCTTCGGCCGCACGATCGGCGCACCGTGGCCGACGAGGCTCGACGAGAACCGGCCGAACAGCGTGGGGTAGTCGGGCTGCTGGATGCTGCTTTCGGCGGTGTGGTCCGCGTAGTTCAACCCAACACAGATGATCTTGCCGGGTGAGGACAGCGGCGGAAGGAAGCTCACGGCTTCCGGATCGAGCGGCTCGCCCTTGAGAAGCGCCGCTGCGAGATCCTTCAACCCGTCATGCCCGCCGGCGAGGGCACGCTCGAGCCGGCCATGCGCTGCGCCGTCATCAAGTCCCCGATATCGACCGGCCGGATCGGCCACCGCGAGGCCCCGCCTCGCGTTTCTTTCGTAAGCGATGAACCGCATGGGGTGTTTCCTCCGTGTTCGTCTCCTCTAGCACATAAAATGCATATTACAAATAAAAATGCATTATTATGGAAGCGTGCATATTTTGAATGACTCGGATCACCCCTTTTGTTATGGCTAAGCTCATGGAATCACCGACGAGTCTGACCCACGGGGCCTATGCCAAGCTTCGCGCCCAATTGCTGGCGTGCCGCTTCGCGCCCGGAGAAAAGCTGAAGATCGACGATCTGTGCCGCCGCTTCGAGGTCGGCTCGAGCGCCGTGCGCGAGGCTCTGTCGCGGCTCGCATCAGAGGGCTTTGTGGTCAGCGAACCGCAACGCGGCTTCCGCGTGGCGCCGTTGTCCGTCGATGCGCTGAGCGACCTCACAAACGTTCGATGCAGCATCGAGGAACTGTGCCTTCGCGGCGCGATCGAGAAAGGCGGGATCGAGTGGCAGACGCAGGTGGTCGCTGCGCTGCATCGCCTGTCGCACACGCCGGTATGGGCAGATAAGGCCGCGCGGCGCTACAGCGAAGAATATGCGCGGGCGCACGAGATTTTTCATGAAGCGCTCGCAGCGGGATGCGGCAGCCCCTGGCTGCTTCATCTGCGCGCGACGCTTTACAATCACTCCGAACGCTACCGCGCGTTTTCCGGTCCTTTGTCCAAGGTGGACAGAGACCTGGACAGGGAACATCGGGAGATTGCCGAGGCCACCTTGGCGCGGGACAGCGAACGCGCCGTCACCCTGATGAACCAGCACCTGCAGACGACCACGAAGGTCATCCTCGATTCCGTATTGGCCGGCGAGCCGGCTCCGCAATCGGCAAAGGCCGAGGCCAGGCGACGCTCACCTGCCTGAAAGCCTGCCGCGCAAACGCGGCGCGCCGGTCTGACGCGGCATCGACGGCGGGGTCCGCATACGCGCATCGCTTTTCCGTGACGATCCTGCGCCGGAGCGCTATGATTTAGCGGAATCCTCCGCCGGCCCAATCGCCGCCCGCCAGACTGCAATTGCAGTCTCCACGAGTGAATTCGATGCAGAAGTCACCCGCGCTTGAAACGGATCAGGGCTTTGCCCGAATGAACGTGCCGGACGTTCGGATCAACTACGATCCGATCGATCCAGACCAGTTCGACCGGCCGATTGTCGCCATGTCCATCGAGACAGGTCAGGGGAATGAGGAACTGCCGCTCCATTCGCACAGAAAGGGCCAATTGGTGGTGGCCTCTCATGGATCGGTCATGTGCCGCGCGCCGGGAGGACTGTGGATCGTTCCGCCGCAGGGTGCGGTATGGATACCCGCCGGAGTCCTGCACAGCAACTGCATGTCGGAGGCGAAAAAGGTCTACGTCGTCTTCATCGATCCGCAAGCGAGCGCGCTTCCGACCACATGCTGCACTTTCACGATATCGTCGCTCGTCCGCGAACTGATCCATCGATTGTCAGTATTCCCGCCGCTGTATCCGATCGAGGGACCGACAAGCCGACTTGGGCGCGTCCTGCTCGACGAACTGGTCCAGATGTCGACCGAACAGATGTATCTGCCGATCTCCGCTGATAGCCGGCTTCAGCATCTGGCCGCATCTCTGCTCGATGATCCGGCCGACCGGAGTACGGTCGACGAGCTGGCCGCCCGATACGCCATGAGCGAGCGCACCTTCGCCCGGCTGGTGTTGAAGGAAACCGGAATGACATTCGGGCGCTGGCGACAGCGCCTCCACATCCTTGTCGCGCTCCAGCGACTATCGACCGGATCTTCCGTCCAGGCGGTCTCGCTCGATCTGGGCTATGAAACGCCGAGCGCCTTCATCACCATGTTCAAGAAGACAATGAGCAAGAGCCCTCGTCGCTTCCTCGCCGAGCGGTCGAGCTTCGTCAGCCATGAGCCGTTCGAATAGGCAGCAAGTTGCGGCTTCGGATCCTGAAGCCGCGACCGGCAATGCCTTATCGCGAATTAAACGGCACCAGCGGGTACTGAAGGGTTGCTTCGGCCACGGCTTGCGGCGCCACCACGCGGGGCTTGCCATTCTGTCCCTGCAGCAGCGTCACATCGCTTCCCATATTCTGACCGCTGGCATCGAACCTGATCCTGCCGCTGGACATCAGGATCGGCGTCATGTCGGTCGCCTTGAGCGCGGCATGGATAGCCGCCGATTCAGAAGAACCGGCGCGGCTCACGGCGTCCGCAACGATCTGCACGGCTTCGAACGCGCATCCTGAATTGGCGTCAAGCCAGTCGTTTGGATAGTCGGCTGCGAATTGCTTGAGGATCGCCGCGGCGTCGGGGGCCTTCGGGTTGGACCACAGCGTTGACAGGATCGCGCCGTCGCCGTATTTGCCCAATGCGTCGTAGTATGCCTTGTCTTGCACGCCATTCGAGTTCGGCGAGAAGATCAGCTTGGGATTCCACCCCTGCTTGACGCATTCCCGGATGATCATGATGGCATCGTTGACGCGCGTCACCGATATCAGCGCGTCGGCGCCCGAGGCTTTCGCCTTGGCCACCTCGACCGAGAGGTCCCTGGCCTTCTCGTCGTATGGGATGTACTGGGCGATCTTCAGAGGCACATCGACCTCCTTCCACGCCTGATCGATGCTGGCCGCGGTCGATTGCCCCATCGTGTTGTTGAGATGCATGATGGCCGCGCTCGTCGGCACATCCTTGAGCGGCGACAACAGCGACTTCAGTTCGATCAGGGACTTCCTGACGACCGTCAGCGACGTCGGATAATAGCGAAAGACCTGGGTGAAGCCCTGCGAAGTCACCTGGGTCGCGCTCGCGATATGCACCACCATCGGGACTTTCGCGGCCTCCGCGGCCTGCAATGCAGATATGGTTGCGCCCGAGTCCCAGGCTCCAATGAGCACCGTGCAGCCCTGCCGGATCAGGTTTTCGGCCGCAATTCGCCCGTTCTCTGGTCTGCTCTGCGTGTCGGCATGGATGATTTCCATGTCTATTCCGAACTTCTGCTTGGCGAACTTCGCGCCGGCGTCGATCCCGCGCACGCAGGCCTGGCCGGGAAACGCCAGAACGCCGCTGCTCGGATTGATCGCGCCGACCCGTACCTTGCCGGGGAGATTTGCCCTTGCCGGCCACGATACGAGCCCTGCGGCGGCGCCCACGCCACTGCCGAGCAATGCACGACGCGTCAGACCATTTTCGTTGCTAGTCTTCATGTGACGTTCCCCCTCAGTCGGCTGCATGAATATTGCGGCGATCAAAATCAAAAACTCGATGACGGGCGGCGCACGCGACACGCGCCGGGCGCGCGCCTCTCGCAGCAGGCGCGCCCGTTCAAATCACGTCTTCATCTCGGCCCTGACCAGATCGTCTTCACTCTCGTCGTAGAGTGTGTTGATCAACGACCGATATCTCTCGGTAATCTGCTTCCGGCGCTTCTTCCTGGTCGGCGTCATCACGCCATTCTCGGGAGACAGCTCTTCCGGCAAGATCCGGAACGCCTTGATCTGCTCGGCCCTGGCCAATTTGCTGTTGGCCTTGCCGATCTCGCCTTCGATCATCCGGACGACGATTTCGGAGTTCGCCAGATCCGCGTATTGCGCGATTTGAAGATCCCGCGATCTCGCCCACTCCATCGTCGCAACCGCGTCGACTTCGATCAGCGCGGTGAGATACTTCTTTCCTTCGCCGATCACCGCGGCTTCGGAAATGAACGGGCTGTGCCGGATTTCATTCTCGATCTGCGTCGGGCTGATGGATTTTCCGTTGGACGTGTTGATGATCTCTTTCTTTCGATCGACCAGCTTGAACAGGCCGGTGGGGCCGATATCGACGATGTCTCCGGTGTAAAGCCAACCATCGCGCAGCGCCGATTTCGTTTCCTCAGGCTTGTTCCAGTAGCCGACGAACAGCCCCGGTCCCCGGACGATCATCTCCCCGTCCTCGAGAACCGCCGTCTCCCAGGCCGCATCATGCACGGGCACGCCAACGGTGCCGGCTTCCGGCCATTCCGCCATCTGGACCAGATTGGCGCCGACCAGCTCGGTCTGGCCGTAGCATTCCTTCAACTGCAGTCCCCATAGCTGCCAGAGAGACATCAGCTCGGACGGCATCGCAGCCGACGACGTGTAGGTGACCGCCAGTTCTTCGAACCCGACTTCGGCCAGCAGCGGACGGAAGATCTGGTCCTGGCACACCGCGAACAGCGCCGATATCAGGGGATCCGGCGTGCCGCCGGCCTGGCGGTCGTCGAGCGCCTTGCGGGCGATCGTCATCGCGAACTGATAATCCTGCTTCTGCTTCGCCGATCCGGAGTGGACCTTGCTGAGGATCTGGGTGGCGAACCGCTGATAGAAGCGGGGCGGCGCCGTGAAGTAGGTCGGCTTCACCTCCTTGATGGTCTGGGCGAACTCCATGCTGGTCTCGCCGAAATGCGGCACCAACCGGGCCAGCAAAGGCAAGGTCGTCGCCTGCGCACGCGCCACCGTATGCGACATCGGCAGATGCACGACGACGCGATGGGTGTCGGAACGCATCCGCGGGCTGAACGTCGTCACGCTGTGCGCACCGGCGAGCAGCGACAGATGGGTCAGCATCGCGCCCTTCGGAAAGCCCGTGGTGCCGGATGTGTATCCGAT
The DNA here is from genome assembly GCF_054063295.1 of Bradyrhizobium sp. USDA 3240. Lineage (NCBI taxonomy): Bacteria > Pseudomonadati > Pseudomonadota > Alphaproteobacteria > Hyphomicrobiales > Nitrobacteraceae > Bradyrhizobium > Bradyrhizobium sp. USDA 3240. The sequence goes on along the minus strand of NZ_JBSSGD010000002.1, from coordinate 4,910,543 downwards.
GCTGACCAGATCGCTCGCCTTGGCTTGCGCGGCCTGCTTGCGAAGAAGGACATCGGCGTCGACCGAGATCCCCTCGCAAAAGGCTCCGAGCGAGACGACGTTCGCCGCTGCGCCCGCCCCAGCCCACGCCGGATCGAGCACGATGATCTTCCGCAACTTCTCGGCCTGGCCGGAGGCCAGGACGATGCCGAGCTGAAGCTCGCTGCCGACAAAGACGAAGGAGGTTCCGGAATCGCTGAGGTAATAGCCGACTTCCTCCGGCGACGAGGTGAAGTACACGCCGACCATGACGCCGCCGGCGCAGATCGTCGCCATGTCGGCCAGCAGCCATTCCTGGGACACGTCGCCCATGATGGCCGCACGATCACCGCGCTCGAATCCGGCCTGCTGCAGGGCGGCCGCCAAATTGGCCACCTGATCGGAATACTGCCGCCAGGTCACGGCGATCCATTCGCCGCAACGCTTTTGCTTGTAGGCGACGGCCTCGGGCCGCTCCGCCCTTCGCGCGCCCAGAAGCTGCGGGATGGTCACGTCGACGAGTTGAGCTCCCGATGTGATGGATTCGACGTCCATCTCACCGCTCCGCGAAGCGCTTCCGCTTTTCAGCGAAGGCGGCGACGGCCTCGCGCCGCTCGGGCAGTGCGAAGGTCAGCATCTCCAGCGCGGCCGAGGTGTCGAGCACCAGATGCGAGTACTGCTTGATGATCTTGTTGACGCTGTACTTGGTCCAGATGATCGATTCCCGCGGACCGCTTGCAAGCATCTCGGCGTATTCGATCGCCGCGTCCTTGACGTCCCTGCCCGAAATGACCTCGTTGATCATGCCCATGGCGGCGGCCTTTTCGGCGGAGATGAACTCGCCCGTCATCAGGTAGTGCTTCGCACGCACCGGCCCCATCAGCAGCGGCCAGATCACCGCGCCGCCGTCACCCGCAACCACGCCGGCCGTCACATGCGTATCGGCAAATCGCGCGGTCGGATTTGCGAAGATGACATCGCAGAACAGGGCAAGCGTCGCCCCAAGCCCAACGGCAACGCCGTTGACAGCGGCCACGATCGGCACCTCGACCTCGAGCATGTTGCGGATCAGATGGCGTCCGCTCCTGGTCGGCGACGGCAGCGGGCCCTTGTCGAGCGACTTCTGATCGCCGCCCGAACAGAAGCCTCGCCCCGCGCCGGTCAGCACGATCGCGCGGACGTTCTTGTCGTGATCCAGCTCGACGAAAACCCGCTCCAGCTCCTCGTGCATGTCCCAATTGATGGCGTTCAGGATCTCCGGCCGGTTCATCGTGAGAACGGCAACGCCGCTGGAGCGCTTCTCGACGATCAGATATTTGTAGCTGTGCTGTGACATTGGTTTCTCCGTCCTGCTGTCCTGGAACTACTTTTGCGGCCGCATCGCGCGGATCTTGTCGAGGATCTCCTCGGTGGGTCGCACAACGTTGTTTCTGTCGTTGAAGTGCGGGATCACGTAGCGACCGCACATTTCGATCGCCTCCATGATCTTCTCGTGGTTCACCGAATCGAGGTGAAGCAGGACTTCATCGATGCCCAATGCCTCGAATTTCTCGAGCTGACGGATGACGGTGTCCGGGCTCCCGCAAACGGTGGTCGCCGATTCGTTGAGCAGATAGTCCCAATCCTTTCCGGCGCGTTGCGCCGCCGGCTGGCTCTCGCTCATGTATGCGTAGTCACCGGAGAGCTTCGCCAGCCGGGGGTAAGCGTCGGTCGCTATCCGGGCGTAGTGCATCAGAGGCTCCGCGTAGTCTTCCTTCGCCTTCTGGTCCGTGGCACCGATGCCAAAGAAGATCGGAAGGCCGATGCGCGAGCGATCGAGCGGGCCAAGCTCGTCACGCTTCCAGGCGCGACGGTAGGTGTTGATCAGCTTGGCTTGATAGTCCCACCCTTGGTAGATGTTGCTGCTCAGCACGGCGAACCCCTCGGCGCCTGCCCAGCTATGGCTCCGTTCGCTTGTAGCAGCGATGCCGATCACTGGATGGGGCTTCTGAAGCGGCTTCGGAACCAGCATTCGCGGCGGAATCTGGTAATACTTGCCTTCGAAGGTGAAGATATCCTCGCGCATCGATTTCTTGAGCAGCGCGAGCCCTTCTTCCATTTGGGGGAGCGTTTCATTCGGGTCGACGTTGAAGGCGCGCATGGCGATGGTCGTGTTGGCGCGGCCGGCGTAGAACTCCATCCGGCCATGCGACAGAATATCGGTGACGGCCAGCCGCTCCGCCGAGCGCAGGGCGTGATTGATCTTCTGCGGCATCAAGGTGACCGCAGACCGCAGCTTCACGCGTGAGGTCACCGCAGCGAGATAGCCGTAAACCACCTCAGGGGCCGAGCTCGATATGCCGCCGAGCGCGACGTGCTGCTCGGACAGCGCGACGCAGTCGAACCCCATCTTTTCCGCGAGGCGCACCTCATCAACCAGCTCATGAAGCCGGCGTGCATAGCTCTGCCCGACCTGGGTTTCCTGCTCCGACCAGAACCCGAACGAAAGTGCCATCTTCTAAGTCCTCTGGAAGATTCGAGATGGCAGAGGATTTCATAGGCGCGGCAACATTTTCGTCCGAATGCTGGTGGCGGCTGCGTAGCTTTCCAAATTTTATGCTGTCGGCAGCTGGTGGACCGCATGCCGGCATCGCCTCATCTGGCAAACGAGGACGCCAGGAGATCCGCGATCGCCTCGAGGCATCGCGCGCCGATCTCGACCGTCGATCCATGCGGATCGCCAATGATCCCGTTGTGCGTGATCGACTTGATCCCGTTCTTCCACATGGACTCAAGCTGCGCTTCAGACAGCGCGCCCAGGTACCCGGCTTCGAACCGGTCCAGCCGCACGCTATCGGGGCGGAGCCGCATCATCAGCGACGTCTCCGCGATATCGGCGTGCCCGCCGACTGCGTTGGGGTCACCCCCGGCATCTCGGACAGCGCTTCTCCATGTGTCGATCCAGGCAATGGCGTCGCAGAACGCATCGATCTCAACGTCAGGCGCGACCTCGCGCCTCAACCGCGGAAGCATGTCGCGCAGGACGGGAAAGTTTCCGATATGCCCGGAGAACAGCAGTATCCGCTTGAAACCATGCTGGGCGAGACTCGTGCAGTAATCCAGGCAGATTGCCTCGAAGGTCTCCGGTCGAAGCGAGATCGTACCGGGGAAGACAAGATGGTGGGCTGAACAGCCGACCTTGATCGTCGGAGCGATCAGAGCCGAGCCGAGATGCTGCGCCAGTCTTGCCGCGAGCGCCTCCGCGTGATCGGCATCCATGCAAAGCGGAAGATGCGGCCCATGCTGCTCGACCGCACCGCACGGTAACAGGACCGTCGAATATCCTCGCGCCAGGGCAGCCGACACCTCCTCGAAGCTCATGAGCTCCAGGCGGATTTCTTCAGGAGATGGCAGTACGGCCATTCATGCCTTCTTTGAATTCTTCGACAGGAAGCGGGCGCGCGCGTCTGCCGAGTTATCCCCGGTCAAATAGGCGCCGAGATCCTCGATCGTCATCGCCTCAAGCGAAGCGTCATCCATCTGTCCCGTCAAGTTCAACGAGCGCTTGATCGCGGCGAATAGCCTCTGCTCCTTCCCGCGAAGCTGCCTGCATACCTCCACGGCACGGTCCATCACCTTCACGGTGGTTGCGACCTCGCTGATCGCTCCGATTTCGAGCGCCTTCCGGGCGTCGACCAACTCGCCCCAGTAAAGCAATGCCTGCGCTTCGCGAAGTCCCAGTTTCCGGACCGCTTGCCGCATTCCCTTGGCCGCGGGCAGGAGACCGTGGTTGATCTCGGGAAACCCGACCATGCAGGCGTGGTCTGCGACAACGTAGTCGGCGTGCAGCAGGAATTCCAGCGCGCCTCCGACTGCATAGCCGCGGACGGCACAGACGAGCGGGCCCGGATATCGTTCCATCTCGCACAGCAGCGCGTGGAAGTTCCTCATACGAGGTCTGGATATCTCGATGCCGACGACTTCCTTGATGTCGCCTCCCGCACTGAAGAAGCGATCGCCTCCGCCGGTCAAGACGATACCTGGTGGTGACGCTTGAGCGGACAACGCACGAATCGTGTCAAGCAAACGCTCGACCAGTCGGTTGTTCAAGGCATTCGCCGGCGGCCGGTTCATCGTCATCGTGACGATGTCGAGGTCGCGCTCGACGATGAGGGTGTCGTCGTTCTGCATGGCGACAGCCTATGTGGCGCGCCTCGGAATTGGTTGCCATACGACGCTTCCGTATCGGGTCGGATCGACACAAATCGCCGTCGCGGCACAGGATCGCAGCATAATCTGCTTGATCTTGTCCCGGTTCCGCGCCGGGCGGATCAATGCCACGCTGGCGACACGCCACTACATTCCAAGATAAGCGCGCTGAATCTCGGAGTTGCTCAGCAGTTCGTCGCTCGGTCCGTGCAGCACGATCGAGCCGTTCTCCAGGACGTAACCGCGATTGCTCAACGCAAGGGATTTCGCGACGTTCTGCTCGACCAGCAGCACCGTGATGCCCTGCTCGTGCAGGGACTTCACCACGGCGAACATCACGTCCGTCAAGGCGGGTGACAGTCCAATCGACGGCTCGTCGAACATTACGATTTCAGGCTTCGCCATGATCGCGCGCCCGATCGCCAGCATCTGCTGCTCGCCGCCCGAAAGCGTTCCGGCAAGCTGCCGCCTGCGCTCTCGAAGCCTCTCAAACAACTGGTAGACGAACTCAAGCGTTTCGAGCTGACCGGCCTTCGCGCGCTTCAGCGCGCCACCCAACAGCAAATTCTCTTCGACTGACAGGCTGCCAAAGATCTGTCGACCTTCGGCGACCTGCGCAATGCCGCGTTCGCAGATCTCCCACGGCGGCATCCCGGTGATATCGACGCCGTTCATCTTCACGGCGCCGGCCGAGGATGGAACAATGCCTGCGATCGATCTGATCAGCGAGGTCTTTCCCGCGCCATTTGCACCCACGACACAGATCAACTCGCCCTTGTGGATCCGCAGGGAGACGCCGTTCAGGGCATTCGATCCGTCGTAGGCAACACAAAGCCCGTCGATCGATAAGAGCGCCTCGTCAAGCATGGAAGCCTGCCCCCAGATAGCTTTCAAGGACCCTCGGGTCCGCGGCCACCTCGCCAGGACTTCCTTCGGCGATCCTGGCGCCGTGATGCAGCACGACGACACGCGACGCGACCTCCATCACGATGCGCATGACATGCTCGACGAGGAGGATCGTCAGCCCGGCTTCGGCAAGTCTCTGCAGCACGCGGACAACGCTCGCGGCTTCGGTGGGACGGAGGCCCGCCATCACCTCGTCGAGCAGCAGCAGCTTGGGTCGGGTGGAGAGCGCTTTGGCGGTTTCCAGCATTTTCCGATCCGGCAGCGTCAGCTGGTCGGTCCTTGCATTGGCCTTGGTCGCAAGTCCGACGCTCTCAAGGGACTCGTATGCCGTCGACCTGGCTTCGCTGACGTTTCGGGTCCAGCTGAAGGCGCCGACCATTGCGTTCTCGAGCACGGACATGTCGCGCATCGGCCGTACGATCTGGAATGTCCGCGCGATACCCATCCTGCAGACGAGTTCAGGCGGTGTATTATCGATCGGGCGTCCCTCGAACAACACCTCCCCACCGGTCGGCTGCATGGCGCCCGCAACGAGATTGAAACATGTCGTCTTTCCTGCCCCGTTCGGCCCGATCAGCGCGGTGATCCGTCCGGCTTCCAGTGCGAAGCTGACATTGTTCACCGCGACCAATCCACCGAACGATTTGGAGAGATTCTTCACCTCGAGCAGGACCGTCATTCTTCGGCCTTCCTCGGTTGCGGCAGCCATGCCCGGGACGGCAGCTGGATCGCCTTGCAAAGTCGCACCATCGCCGGCCAGATGCCGTCGGGCAGGAACCAGACGACCAGCACCAGCACGACACCGTACGCGATATTGTTCAGTCCCGGGATCCGCAGACTGTCGCCGAGCGCGCTCATCAAATGGTTCAAGGGTATAGCCGCGAGCGACCCGACCAGCGGACCGAACGTCGTGCCCAAGCCGCCGACCACGGGCCCGATCAGGACGTCGACGGAGAGCCCCATGCCCATGATCGAATCCGGGAAGATCGATCCCTGCACCAGCGCCAGAATTCCGCCGCCCACGGCCGCCGTCGCCGCCGAGATCGCGATCACAAGGATCTTGTGCCGGAATGTGCGAACACCGAGCGCGCGTGCTGCCTGCTCGTCGTCCCGCATCGCTCGCCAGACATATCCGAGATACGACCGCGAGATCAGTTCGGTGCCCACGATGCCGAGTGCGGCCAGCGCAAGCGCGACAAAGTAGTAGAAGCGCGCGTCGCCCCGAAGCATCGAGATCTCGATTGCATTGGTTGGCGCGGCAAAGAACAGCCCCTGCATTGCGCCGACGAACTCCCAGCCGCTGAACATGATCCTGGCGAACTCGGCGGCGGCGATCGTCAGCAGCGCGAAATAGATTCCACGCACCTCGAACCGGAAGCTCAACCACGCCAGCATCGCGCCGACGGACCCGGCAAGGAACATCCCAAGCAGCAGGCCTATCCACGGAGAAATGCCGTACTTCACCTCGAGCACAGCAACTGAATAGGCTCCGAGGCCGACAAAGAGAGCATGACCGATCGACAGCTGGCCACCGATCCCGAGCATCAGATTCCAGGATTGGCCGAGGAACGTGAACAGCAACACGATCGTCATCAAGGAGATGAGGTACGGATTCGCCAGCACGCCGACCAGGGCAAGGGTCACGAAGACCATTGCTCCGGCAAGCCACGGCTTGATGTCGGCCGACCCCTCAAATCTCTTTTGCACCAAAGAAACCTCTCGGACGGAGAATCAGGATGATGATCAGGAGCGCATAGGGCAGCGCCGTCTTCATCGACGGCGTGAACATCAACGCTGCGATTGCCTCGGCCACGCCGATCAGCAGGCCGCCCAACAGCGCGCCGCTGAAGCTGCCGAGACCGCCGACGATCACCGTCACGAAAGCCAGCAGGGTGAAGTCGACGGCCAGATATGGCTGGGCGTCGAACAAGGGAGATATCAACGCGCCCGCGACGCCCGCGCAGGCGGCGCCAAGACCGAAGGTCACCGCATAGACCCGGGGGATGTTCAGACCGACGACCAGGCCGCCCAAGCGGTTGTCCGCCGCCGCGCGCAACGACCGGCCGAACGATGAAAACTTCAGATACGCCCCCAGCAGCGTGATGAGCAGGCCCGCGGTTGCTGCCGCCTGCAGACGCGCCAGATCCAAGGTCACGAATCCGAGCGATACGGTGTGAAACGACAGCTGCGACGCGGTGGGGCGCGGATCCGGCCCGAACGTCACCAGCAGCGCGCCGGTGAAAAGCAGCGATAGACCGATGAAGACGATGAATTGATAGTGATGCGGCCGATTGACGAACCGTTTGACGAGCAGGGTCTCCAGCAAATACCCGAAGACGAACATCACGACCGCCGCGATCACCGCCGCGACGATGATCGGAACGTCCCAAAGGCGGACAGCCCAATAGCCGATGTAGACGCCGAACACGACCATCTCACCATGCGCGAAGTTGACCACGCGCATGACGCCGAAAATGATCGTCAGGCCGAGCGCCACCAGCCCGTAGACGAGACCGAGCAGGACACCACTCGCGAGAACATTGAGCCAGAGGGACAGCATGAGCGATCACCGGCACTTGGGCACGGTGAATTCGCCCTTCACATAGACGAGAGGTTCGCGATCGGCATTGGTCGCCTGCGCGACCACTGCGCCGACGAAGATCGTGTGACTGCCGGCATCGTATGAATCGGACACGCGGCAATCAAAGCTGCAGATCGCCTCGACCAGACTCGGCGCCCCCGTCGCGAGCTCGCGCCACAAGCCTTCGCTGAATCGTATGTCGCCCTTGCTGCCGTCCTGGCCCGCGAATTTCTGCGCCAGCGCAGCGTGATCCGCCGTGAGGATGTTCCAGCAGAACGATCCGCTCTGCTTGATCGTATCGTGGGCGCCGGCGGACTTGTTGACGCAGACCAGCACGCTCGATGGCTCGGTCGACACCGAGCAACCGGCCGTCAGTGTCAAGCCGTGCCTGCCCGGCCGCGCGCCCGTCGTGACGATCGACACGGCACCCGGGACGTTGCGCATGGCGCTGCGGAATTCCGTGCTGCTGAACACCGGGTTGTCCTGACTGGGCATGGGCGAGACTCGTAGGTTCATGGTGGATTGCCCTGCTACATGGAGCCGAAATGATGATCTGCGGGCCTACTTGGCCGCAGCCTGAAAGAGCTGGATCGTATTGTGCTGAGGGTCCCTGAAATGGGCCACCCGGCCATGCGCGCCCATGTCCCTGATGTCGCTAAGCACCTCGGCCCCCTGTGCCCGCGCGCGATCGAGAGCAAACTCCAGATCATCCACCTCGAAGACGAGGACGGCATTCCGGGACGGCTCAGATACGGATTCAGCCGGGCTCGCGACACAAAGAGCAGCCTTCTCGCCTGCGAATTGAATCCACTTGCCGCGATCGGCGAAGCGGATCGTCAATCCGAGGGCCTCGTAGAACCCAGCCAGCTCTTCGGGTTCGACGGCAGTCAGATAGACGTGCTTGAGCTTCACTTTCTCACTCCCGATTCCGAACGGGCCCTCGATCTGCGATCTCCACAGGCCCCGATCGTCCCGCGATAGTCGCCCCGTTTAGCCGGCATTAATGCTCGAACAGATGGCTGCCCACATCGTTGAGCAGCATGATGTGCCGCGACATGCCCACCTTGGCGCCATTGCGCACCAGTGCTCGCGGCGAGCGGACGATGTCGATTTCAGCGCGTGCCAGCCCCCGGGGAGATTGACCGTTTTTCGATACAAGTCGTCATTTTGTCGAAATTCCCACGGCCGCGACTGCGGTTAGCATCGCTGTCATGGAGTTGTCACCACGCGAGATAACGCGCGGGACCGAACCTCGACGAAGCCACGGTTGCCAGGGAGAAATCGAATGACGACGACGGCTCTGGACAGGATCGACATCAAGATTCTGAATGAACTGCAGCAGAACGCCGACTTGACCAACGTCGAGCTTGCTTCGCGCGTCAATCTCTCACCTTCACCCTGCCTCGCCCGCGTTCGCACGCTTGAGAAGCTCGGCGTGATCGACCGGCGAATTGCCGTGCTGGATCCAGCAGTCGTCGGGATCGGCGTGACTGCGTTCATCCAGGTCAAGCTTGAAAAGCAGGTGCAGCTCTCGCTCGAGAACTTCACGCGTTCGATCGATCGCCTGAACCAGGTGATGGAGTGTTACCTGATGACCGGCGATAGCGACTATCTGCTCCGCGTGATGGTGTCCGACATCGAGGCGCTTGAAGACCTCATCGTCAACAAGCTCTCTCGCATACCGGGCGTGACCAGCATTCGTTCGAACCTGGCCTTGAAGCGGATTTCCCACAAGACGGTGCTGCCTATCGACTCCAGCCAGCCGGTTCAGATCAAGTCGTCCAGCCCGGCTTCCAGGCGAATCGAGAGACCGGCCAAGCCGCAATACGACACTGCCCTGCAGACGCGGATCGACGGCGGCATGAGCATCGAGACGTCGCGCGCGCTCGACCACAATGCGGCCAGCCTCTGACGGCTGCAGCGACAAGGCGATCGAGAAGCTCCGTCACGATATCGCCGGGCGTCGAAATGACGGAAGCCCTGCACACGCGGTATCGCTACCGCGACGACAGACGCTGCCTTTCGTCATCAGTCAGCTGCTGCGCCTGCTCAGCGGTCAGTTCACCGCTGCCGACCACGCGAAACATGCTGTTCGGATCATAGCTCTGCCGCTCATTGCCGCCGCGGCGCTGGTCATTGCCGCCGGGATCCGGTGTGCCGTCGCCTCCGCCGTAGCCGAGCACCTCGACAATGATGACCGACGGCTGTCCGGTATTGGCTGCCGGTGCCGCCGCCGTCGGTTGCTGGGCTGCGCCCGCGGTGTTGTTCGCCGCAGTCAACGCGCCCGCCGGCGGTCCCTGCACCACCGGCACACCGACCGAAATGCCCTGCACCTGGATATTGGCGATGTTGAGCACCTGCAACGCCTGGAGGGTGAGATTACCCGACACCCGAATGCCGGCCTCGCCGGCATCGATGGTGCCGTGCGGCGCGAACAGGTCGACGTTGCCGGGGGGAACGCCGGGCACGCCGATCAGGGTTGCGATGCCGGCGCCGGTTTGCGGCGTGTTCGGCGTTTTGGCCGAGCGGCCGTACTGATCGTAGACGACCAAAGGCGGCGACGTCACGATCGAGGTCTGCTTGCCCTTGCCGGCATTGAGGTCGCCGTTGGTCGAGAACATCAGGATGTCGCCGCCGAGCTCGGTGAAGACGCGCGACTGCGCCACCACGACGCTGCGATCGGTGAATATGTTGATGTCGCCGCCTTCGAGCGTCAGCAGGCCGGGACGCGCGGTGTCGGTCTGCCCGGTCAGGTCGGGCGTCTGGTTCTCGATGCCGAGCGATACGCCGCCACCGGGCGCCAGGATGTTGATGCTGCCACCCTGCTCGGTGCGGACGCGCGCGAGCTGGAACAGCGAAAGATTGCCGGCATAGGCTGTGGTGGTGCCACCGATCACGCTGCCCGGAAACAGGGTCTGGATCGCCCGGTAGGCCCGATCGTAACCCTTGCCGCCTGCGCCATGGCCGTTGGCCGCCGCCTCGCCGCCCGCCCTGAGCTCGGCGAAATACACCTGTTCGATGAACGGCAATTGTGCGGCCGGGACGAGGTTGCGGAAATCCGCGAGCGCCTGGTCACGACTGAGCGCGATGCCCTCGATCCCGCTCATGTAGCTGGTGAGCTGCGCGAGATAGCCTTGCGTCGTTGTATCCGTGTTCCGCGGATCGAAATAGAGGTGGATGAAGGCCGTGGTGTCGGGACCGTTGGCACCGGTACCGACCGCAATGCCGATCGAGGCACCGGTCGCCGGCAGCAACGGATTGTCCGCGTTACCGACCGACGTAATGCCAAGCCCCTGCAAGCCATACTGCCCCTTCTGCGCAACAATGTCGCGACCGGCAAGGACGGATAGCGAGCCTGGCCCCTCCACACGAATGTTGAAGAAGTCCGGATAGGCCAGGCTGCACGGCTGACAGCTGACGATGTCGCGCCCGGCCTGCACCAGCGAGACGTCGCCGAGCCCGGCGTTCTCGATATCGATAATCGGCTGGACGATATCGAGCCCGGCGCGCACCTGCGCGCGCTCCGATGTCGCCAGCGCGAGTTTTGTCAGGCTCCCCTGCACCGCATAGACATGCACGGTATGCGGATTGTTGAACTGCACCAGGTTCGAGGGCACCGACAAAGGGCCCCCGAGCATGTCGTCGGAGAGCAGACTGGAGAGTGTCCTCGCGTAATCGCTGCCTGCCGGCGCCGAGGCGCCGTTGACCTGAGACAGCAGATCGGCCGCCGTCATGCTGACGCCAAAGCCGACGATGTCCTGCTGAGCCAGCAGATCGAGGCGGGCCGTCGGCGCAGCCAGTGCAGCGAGATAATGGAAATTGAAGGTGCTCTGCTTAATGTCGCCGGCCTGGATCGAGCCGCCAGCCGCCGTCAACTCAAAGATCGGTGGCGCGAAATCACCATGCACCGTAATGTCGCCGCCGCTCGCGAACTCGGTCAGGGCGCTGGCGGCCGTCATGCTGGTGAAGAAGCCGTAGGGCGCCGCAGCGGTGTAGTAGAATGTGGGCGGCCCATTTCCCTCCAGACCGGCCGGGATGTGATAGCCGCCGCTGCTCGATGGATCGGGCTGCTGCGTCATCCGCGTCGGATCACCGACGATCGCATTGATTCCGCGGCGGGACACGACATTGAACTGGGCATCGCCGATCAACAGATCCACCCGCGCAATCGCCAGAGAGCTGGCGTTCAGCGGTGCCATCCCGATCTCGCCGGCCTGGATATCGGCCGTCCCTCGCCCGACCAGCAGATTGGCGTAGTTGATAGCGCCTCCGACGGCCAGCGAGAGATTGCCGCCACCGTACACCGACAACGCTCCGGTGTCGGTCAATCCGCCGGTGGTCGGCAGGCTGATGTCGATAGCCTTCAGGTCACCATCGACTGCGACCCGGACGTTGCCTCCTCCCAGCGCGCCGAGCCCCTTGAACGCGGCCACCGATGGAAATGAGTCGCTCGCGTAATCGAGATACGGTTGATAGTAGGTGCCGAAATTGATGAACCACGTCGGACTGGCAGCCTTCGGTTCGGTCCATAGCCAATAAGTGTCGGGCGCAGAGGCCGCGTAGCTCGTCACGCCATTGTTGCTTGTTTCCGCGCCGATCAGGCTGCCATGCGCCTTGACCGTGAGATTACCACCGCCATTCGCATAGCTTGCGTTGAATGTGAGGGGATAAAGCGTATCGTACGACACCAGATTGAAGTTCGCGTCGTATGTATAGCCAAGATAGCTGGTGTAGTCGTACGTGTAGGCAGACAGGATCGGAACGCGCTGCGCCGGCGTGAAATTCGGCGTCACCGGCTCCCCCGCGGTATAAATGCCGAACGCGGTCTGGATGTCGATATTTCCGGCCGCAGCGAGCTCGAGGTCGCGCGCGCCGGTGCGGACCACGCTCGGAATCTGTACGACGGTGCCGCTGTCATTGACGTTGGCGTCGATCAGGTAGGGCGCCGCGAACACGATCGAGCCCGGCTCGGGATTGGCCACCGTGGCTGCGGGACGCAGCACGGCCGGCGCGACCGCCAGCGGATCGGCGCCGGCGAGATCCGCTCCCGCGACCAGCCGCAGCGTCGCTGATCCGGAGCCCGCCGGCAGCGGCGCCGCGATGGCGAAGATGCTGCCGTCCGGCGAACTGACCGGCGCGGCGAAGCCGTCGCTGATGCTGCCATTGATCAGCAGGTTTCCGGCCGCACGCAACGTCAGCACCATCGGCTCGCCATTGTAGCGGTAGGTGTGCAGGTCGATTCCGGAATTGGCGCTGGATGGATTTTGCAACAGCTGGAGGTCTCCGCTGCTGCGCAGCTCGATGCCGGGCATCAAATGGAACGCGGTGACGGAGGTGCCGGTCAGCGTGCCGATGCCCGTCTTGATCGTGGCGGCAGCGATATACGCCTGCGCATCGGCATCGGCCGCCGCCAGATTGGCATCGACATAGGGCGTGCCACTGACGTCATAGGTCTTGACCGCCTCGACAACGATCTCGCGCGCGCCGATGACGTGGACCCCGTTGTTGCTGACGCGCACACCGGTGGTGCCGTCGCCGTTGATCGTCCGCGGCACGCGCAGCCAGACCTGTCCGCCATTGAGCGCGATGTTCGGGTCGGCGCCGGCGACGTTGATCACCGGCGTGCTGCCGGAGCCGGCGTCGACATCGAAGGTCAACATGCCCGGGCTGTTGCCGGCGAGGCCGAGAAACACCGTACCGCCCCTGGCCGCGGTGGTGCCGGCATTGAGCACCGCATGTGCGCCCAGCTCCAGATTGTTGCCGGCGATCAGGCGGATGGTCGCATCGCTCCCGCCACTGGCGTCGATCAGGCCGGCGATGGTGATGCTGCCGCTGCTCGCGGTCAGCTCGACGTTGCGCGCGGTGATGTTGCCGACGTTGATGTCGCCGTTTGCCAGCGTCAGCGCCTGCTCGCCCGAGAAGCCCGCGATGCTGCCGAACAGTGCACCAGCGTCACCCGATTTGACCGTGAGGACCGCCTTGCCGCCGGCGTAGCGCGGATCGGCGCTGGCCAGCAGCTGCCCGTCGAGACGGGCGGTTCCGTTCGGCGCGACGATGGTGAGCGTGCCGGCGTTGCCGCCCTGGTCGGAATCCACGACATTGAGCATCGGCAGCGTCACCGCGCCGAGCCGGCCGCCGCGCAGATCGACCACCGCTCCGGAAGCAACGGCGACATCACCGTTCACGGTCTGCAGCGTGACGCTGCCGGCCGGCGCAATCCGCACCACATCGAAGAACGGCGTCACCGCGCCGGCGACATTGGTGACCGACCCGGCCTGCAGTGTGATGCCGTTTTGCGCGGTGAAGGTGATCGCGCCGGATGGCAGGTCGATGGTGGTGCCCTGGACGATGCTCTGCGCCGAGACCGAGAGCGTCGCGCCGTTGGAGTTGACGGCCGGCTGCACGGCGCCGCCGGGCCGCGCGACGAAGCTGACCGTGCCGGCATTGGCGACGAGCTGCGTCAGCGCGCCGGCCTCCGCCGTCACCAGGGGTGCCGCGATCGTCAGACCACCGCTGACGCTGAAGGTGCCCGGCATCACCTGGCCGGGGGCGTAGGACACCGTGCCGATTGTTTGCATCGTGCCCGCAGCGATCGGGCCCGCATAGGCGACGCCGCCGATCACCTGCTCGGATGCCGCCAGCATCACGGTGTTGAAGCCACCGAAGGCAAGATTGCCGCCGCCACCCAGCGTCAACTGCGTCGCATCGATCTCGAACGCGCCCTGCCCGTTTCCCGTCGATGCTGCGCCGGTTGCGCCGCCATTCAGCGTGATCGTGCCGGCGCGGAGCCTGGCGTTGTCGGCGGCGGCACCAAACCCGTTGATTACGGGCGCGCTCAACGTCAGCCCGGCGAGCAGAGGCTGACCGGTCGCCGGATCCAGATCACCCAGATCGACCGAACCATAGACGTTGATCGCGGTGGACGCCGACAGCATCAGGTTTCCCGTCGCCGGCAGATGACGCAGCGGATCACCTTCGGACAACTGCGAGAGCAGGCGGGCGCTCAGGTTGAAGCCCGAAGCGCCCCCTGTGCCGAAATTGATCACCGGCACGCTGACCATGACCGTCGGCGCCGCGAGGCGGGCGAGCGGATCCATGCTGATCGTGTTCGAGGCGCTCAGCGCCAGCACGCTGCCGCCGAAGATTTGCGCGCGCGCGCCGATACTCAGCTCGCTCGCGCCGGTGCTCCCGGTCGGCAACGTAATCGGCAGCACCGGTGCATTGGACGCCAGCACGAACGCGCCCGCCCCGCTGCCGATACGCGCCAGCGCGATCGATCCCAGGGTCTTGCCGGTCTTCGGATCGTTCGGGAACAGGGTGGAGATCGCGCCGAACGGCGTCGTGTCGATCTGCGCACCGGCGCCGATCGTGATCGCGCTGCTCGCCGTCAGCATGATTTCGGGCGCAGTCAGCACCGCCCCACTGTCAATCTGAAGCTTCTGCGCCACCGGCGTGATGGTCAGCACATTGCCGTTCAGGTTGCGCGTACCGCCGATCAGAATGCTCTGCGCTCCGATGCTGTCGAGCGCACTGGCCTGCAGCCCCGTCATACCCGGCGCTGCGGTGCCCCCCGGCGCGAGGATCTCGAGATTCGAAGCGACGATATCGGCCTGCCCGCCCCGGCCGCCGGCCGGAGCCGTGAAGTCGCCGAACCCGCCGGTCACCGGCAACGACAAACTGTTGGTCGCATTGATGACAAGTTGCCCCGCATCGAGCGGCAGATAGGGCGCCGCGATGCCGCTTGCAGCCGCCTTGGACGCATAGAACTGAGTTGCCGTGGTTTCGGCATACTGCGACTGCCGGCGGACGACCGCTCCCGGCGTAATGATGTAGGCCGAGGGCAGCGAATCGCGGAAGCCCGTATTGGCGACCTCGCCGTAGCCGGTCACACGGTAGGAGCCGTCACGCAGCGCAAAGTTCTGGAGCCCGGTGGCGGAGGTCTGATTTTCCGCGACGGTGACCTTGTAAGCGCCGGGCAACAACGCGTAGTGCCCCGGCAGCAAGATATAGGTGCCAGCCGGCAGCCCCGGCATTCCGCTCAGATAGACTTGCTGACCGACCTGCAACGCAACTCGCGCTGACGTCGTCTGCGCCGGATCGCTGAGCTGCATCTGCGGGTCGCGCGGCGCATAGCGGTTGCCGAGGCTCGGCAGGACCGCGAATGTCTGGGGGCCGTCGAGCGTATCGACCGACCCGCCGGCGCCGCTGACGAACTGCGCGCCATAGAGATCGCCGCCGCCGGACTCGTCGATGCGCGCAGTGGCTGCTCCACCGGACGCGCCGGCAACCGTCAACGCCCGGCCGTAGAACGAGATCGTCTTGGCCGGTGGCGCGCTGATCGTGTTCGGCGTGCCGCTGTTGTCGTAGCCGTAGATCCAGTCGGTGTTGCCGAGCGGCGCGCCATATGGAATCAGCGTGCCGCCGGCCGACACAGACGTGATGCTGCCCGGCAGCAGATTGATCGCGCGCGTGCCGGCGGGATTGCTTGGGTCTCCGAAGGTGATCTGCCCGAGCGGGGCAAGCAGGACGCCACCCTGATTGATGGTCGGAGCGACGATCTGCACCGATCCGCCCGCGGACAGCGGCACGTAGGGCGCCTGGCCGTTGCTGGCAAAGCTGACCACGCTGTTGGACCCTGTCGCCTGGATCAGGAACAGACTGCTCGTAATGCTGGCGTAAGCATTGCCGACCGGTGCGCTGCTGATCGGGTAGATTTCCGTCCCTGTGAACGTCACGTCACCGGCCGTCGTCAACGTGGTCGGCTTGAGAGCGTAAGAAGGTGTCGTCTTCGAAACCGGCACCAGGCGAATGTCGCCCAGACTGTTGAACGACATGCTGGCGAAGCCAGGCAACGACACCTGCTGCTGAACCGGAGTGTTGAAATTGGTGAAGCTGGTAACATAGCTGTAGCTCGCACCGCTGCGCAGTGTGCCCTCGATATCGATCAGGTTGGCATCGACCTCGAGACGAGCCGTACCCGCCATGGACACGGCGCTGTAGCTGCCGAGGGGGGTGTAGCTGCTGCTGGTATATTCGTTGGTGTTGCGCTGACCGCCGCCGATGTCGACATAGGGCGCGTTGAGCCGAACGCGTGCGCCCGGCGTTGCACTGATGTTGCTGGCGTTGATGGTCAGGCTGCGCGCCGCGACAAGGTTGACGTTGCCGTTGAACACCAGGGCATCGACTGCGCCGAGAGACACCGACGCGAAGCCGCCGCTGGAGATCTGGTCGGCGCCGATGAAGATATCTCCGAGCAAGCTGCCCGGGACTACCTGCCCCTGCGACAGACCGGTCGTCATCAGCGGCGCCGCCTGGCTCACGATAGTCTGGAAGATCGGCTGCACGAACTGCGAAACCCCCGAATTGTCCGCGACGTAGCTCCCGATTATCTGATCGATCGTCAGGCTCCCGCCTGCAGCGCCGGCCCCACCGGCCTGTGCCTTCATGGTGGCGTCGAGGAGCAGACCGAGTGATGCCCGGATCGCGACGCTGCCGCCGGGGGTCGCAACGGATGTCTGGATCGGACCGGATCGGCCCGCGACTTGCTGTATCGTTCCCGACGTCCCCGACACATCAATGATCGCCCCGGCTTGCGCCACGACGACACCGAGCGGTTGCTCGCCATAAGGCTGGGTCGCCGAATAGGGATAGTAGAGCGAGGGCTGAGCTTCCTGATTGATGTTGACCTGACCGCCGCCAAGCACCGTGTTCACCGGACGCCCCGCCCCATCCAGCGTCGATGTGACGAGGCCGGGCGCCAGCAACCTGGCGTCCGCTCCGATCCAGAGCGTCTGCGAGGCAGCGTAGGACGGACCGTTGTTGGGCGGCACGCCGACCTGTGATCCGACCGCGACCCAGGTTCCCGTCGTGCCGGTCAAATCGAGATTGATCGTTCCCGCAGGCGCGCTGATCGTGCCGTCGACCGTCAGTTGATGGCGTGCGTGCAGCGAGATCGTCGCTTGAGGATCGGCGTCGATCACGGCGCCCCGTTGAACATCAAGATTGCCGTTGAAGGCGTCGATTGCGCTCAGGACGAGGTTGACGGGCGCGGGCCGCAGATACGAAGGCAGCATCCGCACCGTCGCGACGCTTGCGACATCGCTGCCTGTCGGCGCCAGGGCAGCCTGCGCATTCGGAACCAGATTGACCCCATGCAGCTCAATATCGGTGCCGCCTGCGACGGTCAGGTTCTGGTAGCTGTAGAGCGCGTACTGACTGAAGCCGCCGCTGGCAAAGAATCCTGACGACAGCCGCATCACACTGGCAGGATCGACTGGCGTGAGATCGCTGGTCCCGTCGGCGTTGATACTGCTGATCGTGCGCAGCGGAAGGGTGGCGTCGCCGCCGATCTGGATCACGGGCGTGGCGATGCTGAGCGTGCCGCCAAGGGTGAAGCCGTAGGACCGCAGCGTGCCGTCGAGATAGACCCGGCCCGGATAGGTCTGCGCGAGCGTCGTCGAATTGTGCAGCGTCGCGCCGAAGCCGTCGGCAATCAACGTGATGTTGCCACCGGTTCCGACCGGCAGGCCGTAGCTGGTCTTGATCCGGCCCGTGCTCTGCACCCAGCCACCACTCGACGCATCGATCACCGCCCCGTCATCGATCCGAACGCTGCCGTAGGCGATCAGCTTGACGTTGCCGCCGTTGTAGAGCGCGGGCGGGGTATCGTTGCCGCCGGTGCGATCGTTGACCCACAGGCCGCGCGTATCGATCACGCTGCCCCGATGCAATTCGATGTCGCCGGTGACGATAGTCGTTCCCTGCAGCGCGGCATTGACGGTTATCGAGCCGGCACGCGCCACCAGTTGACCGTCGATCGAAATTCCCCCGCCAGCAAAGGTGACATTCGAGTTCAGGGCGATCGAGCCGCCGGGGGCAACCTGAAGCTTGGCGCCGCCCACAATGCTGATGGCAGGTGATAGCGTGCCGCTGACCGGATCGGTCACGCCGCCCCGGGCATTGATGGTGATGCTGCCATAGTTCGCCTGGTTGAGCAGATCGGCCGACAGATAGACGGTCTGTTGCCAGGACGGCGGCAGCGGCGACGTCGCGCTGGAAAGCTCCGGCGGCGCAACTGACGGCGCGATGACGCTCGCATCGGACGCCTGGATGGTAAGCGCGGCGCCGGCCGGAAGCGAGTTGGCGGACCGCTGATAGGGCCCATTGATTGTCGTCGCAACAACCGAGGCATCGACCTCAGCTGCGCTCGCAATCACGGTCAGAGCACCGGCGGCGCGTCCTTCCAGATAGGCCGGCTGGTACTCCTGACTGGAGACCAGTGGACTGGCGTAGAATTCGGTGACGCCCCAGTGGGCGTGATTGACCGTGAAGCCGACCCCGATCGAGGTGTAGGTCAGGTCGCCAGGGGCCTGATTTGCGCTGTAGATCCTGCCGTCCGAACCGATCAGCCGGGTGACCGGCACATAGCCGGCCTGATGCGCGAGCGAACCGCCGGCAATATCGATCGTCGCTCCAGGTCGCAGAATGGCATCGCCCGTGGAATAGACGATCACCGAACCGCCCGTGGTCAGCCGCTGGTCGATCGGACGCGCGACCTGCCCGAGCCATCCCGACACCTCCAACAGCCCGCCTGCGGTGTAGACCCGATCCGACGCCACCGGGTCGAGATCGTGCACGTTCACCCACACGTTCTTGCTGGACAGGATACCGCCGCGCTGCAATGGCGAGTCGCGCAGCTCGTTGGCGCGCACGTTCACCTGCACCACATCGCTCGACGCCGCGACCGGCACGCCCTGCAACCCCGAAACGTCGATCAGGGAACCTGCGTCGACAAGAACCCGCGCTCCATCGCGGTTGTAGTTCGTGTTGATCTTGGCGGTGGGATTGTCCTGCAGATAGAGCTGGTCTCCGAAGCTCGATGCCTGAAGCGCAACGCGTCCGGACGGCGCGATGATCGCAGCTCCCGGCTGCAGGTTGACGAAGCCGCCCTCGACCGTGATCCGCGACAAGGCCTGCGGCTGGGTGTCCATCGCGGTGAGACCGTCCTCCTCGGGAAGCACCGCGGTGAGGCTGCCAGCCCCGAGCCGCACCGCGCCGGTCTGCGTCGACACGGCGTAACGCGAGGAGCTGTCATAGCCAAACATCCCCTGCAGTCCCTGCTGCGCGGACAGCAGGATCGAACCGGCCTGGTTGACCGAGGTGGTCGCCACCAGCACGCCGGACTGCTGCAAGTTCATGCCGACCAGGGTAACGTTTCCGGTTGGCGCCGCGATGAGGCCGGTGTTGCTGACCGTGCCGCCATTGAGCACATTCAACGCCAGCCCCTGTTGGGTCGTGCTGCCGCTCGTCGTGACATAGACCGACGTGCCGGCGGCGAGCGCGGCCTGTCCGCCTGGCGTGACGATGCTGCCGCTGTTCTGCACATTGGCACCGAACAGGAACGCGTTCCCGCCTCCCGTGGTGACGGATGCGGGCGACGCCGTGACGATCACTGCACCAGCCTCGACGGTGATGTCGCCGGTTGGGCCGCTGCTGTTGGCGAAGATCGGGGCCTGCAGGTTGCCGGAACTGTCGAACGGCGAGCGATTGAGCAGGGCGGTCTTGAACTGCTGATCGGTGATGTTCAATGTCGACGCCACCAGCGAGCCGACATTGATCTGACTGGCACCGCCGAAAATGATGCCGTTCTGGTTGATCAGCAGCACCTGGCCGTCAGCCTTGATATGGCCGAGGATCTGGCTCGGCCCGACATTGCCGATCACGCGATTGAGCGCGACCCAGTTGCTGTTGCCCTGCTGGTTGAAGACGACGTCGGTCCGGGCGCCGACATTGAAGCTCTGCCAGTTGAGGATTGCTTGCGGCGCGGTCTGGGTGATGCCGACACTGGTACGCCCGTTGACGCTCGCCTGGGTCGGAAGGTTGGCGCCAGACCAGAGATTCGATCCGGGCGCGGCGCCCGGCGCGACCTGAAGCCCACCCGGCGTCAGGCCATTGGGCACCACCAGCTGCGGCAACGTCCGCGACGTGCCGGTGGCCTGTGCGGCGTTGCGCGCGGCCGCCTGTGTCGCCTGCATGGCCTGGATCGCTTGGGCGGCCCGCGCCAATGCACCGGAGCTTTGGGCGGCCGCGGCCGCCGCCTGCTGGGCTCCGGCGCTCGCCGCGTCGGCCGCATAAAGCGGCGCCCCGACCGTCCAGGCGCCGTTCAACGGCCGCGCACTCGCAGGATACGCCGCGAGCAACAATGTCGCCAAGCTCGTGCCGGCCATCAACCCGCCGCGGGACATCCGGCGCGACGACCGCAACAGCGCACTGACGGCCAATTCGCCGCGTGCACGAGGATGATGGGTGGCTTGAGCTCGAACCGGCATGACACGTCCTTCCAGCGAACACCGCAGAGGTCACACCAGCGTGACGGGAAGCCACGCAAAAACCCGCAAGGCATTTTTGTGAAAATTTCGTGTCGCCGCAGAGCGGTCGCAGGATCGTCGGATCGCCCTCAGCTCAGCAGCACGATTCCGCCGGGCAGCAGCCGCACGCGCGCATTGAACGCCTGCTGGATCTGGGTCAGAACCTCGTCCATCCGATCGATGCGAAAGCGGCCGCTGACGGGCAACCGTGCGATCGCGGCATTGACGATGAAGATCCGGCCGGGCCGGTAGCGGTTGATCTCCTCGACCGCATCGGATAACGGCGTAAAGCGAAACAGCAGGAAGCCGCGCTGCCAGGCGGAGGCTGCCTCGACATCGGCAGAGGCAAGTGTCTCTCCGCGCGCGTCGTAGCGCAGTTGCTGGCCCTCCTTCATGGTGATCGCCTGGGCGCCATGCTGGACCTGCAGCTCGCCCTTGAGGCAGGTCACACAGACCGGCTGCTCGCCGCCAGCCGGCACATAGCGCACGTCGAACTGCGCCTTGTCCGCAAGAATCCAGCGGTCGGCCGCGTATACGCCGAAGCTGCGCCCGGAAGTGGCGAACGCTGCCTGGCCCGAGAGCAACTCGATCCGTGCTGCGTCGGGATCGGCGGGCCGAAGCGCGATGCTGGTCTGCACGTTCATCTGGATCGAAACATCGCCCGGCAGCGCCACGCGCCGCTGCTCGCCGGTGCCGGTCCGGTAGTCGGCCGCGAACTCCGACCAGGACGGCCACAGACCGAGCGGCGGACGCGCAAGCGCGTAGACACTCGCCGCTGTGGCGGCGGCCGCGAGCCCGCCGCCAAGCAACGCACGGCGGTCGAGCCGGCGCGAAGCGATCGGCAACTGCCCGGTCATCATTGCTGCCCGGACATTGCGGCCTGCCGGAGCAAGATCTCGCCACAGCCGGCTGGCCGCGGCGAAAGCGGCGACATGCTCCGCGCTCTGCGCGCACCAGCGCCGCAGCGCCTCGGCGTCCGCCGCGGTGGCCCGTCCGGAGGTGAGATGCCGGACCCAGCCCACCGCTTCCCGCTTGAGCGGATCAAGTCCCATGTCGTCGTTATCCATCGCGCTCATGGCCGGCGTCCGCCCCGTACCGGCCTGCGCCAAGATGCGGCGGTTCTCGCCACCACTCTCAAGAAGACGTTTCCAGCCAGGCGAAACCGCATACTCACCCGCCGTTCCGATTGCGCCGCGCCAGACAATACTCCTGCGCCCGCTGCAGCTCCAGCTCGACCAGGCGCAGGGAAATGCCGAACCGACGGGCTATTTCCTGCCGCGGCAACTGGTCGAGCCGCGCTGCGAGCAGGATCGCGCGGCGGCGCGGCGGCAGCTCGCGCAGGATGGCTTCCAGCCCACGCAGGTCCGAACGGGCGCGCACCACCTGCTCCGGATCGGGTGCGCCATCGGCGATCTCGAGCAGTCCGTCGACCTCGGCGGCGCTCAGGGTGCGGCTATCGGCGTCGCGCTGGCGATCACGCGCCGCGTTCATGGCGACGCCAAAGATATAGTTTCCGGGATTGCGGACGACACCGACCGAATCCACCCGGGCGATGCGAAGCCAGGCGTCCTGCAGCGCCTCGCCCGCGAGCTCGGACGATCCCAGCCGTCGTGTCAGCCGTCGCTTGAGTTCATCATAGCGCTCGACCAGCAGGCGTCTGATCAGCGCCAGCGACGCCTCGGTCATGGCGTCGCGCTGGCGCGGCGCGCCGGAGAACCATTGCAGGCCATCGTCGTGCCGGGTCCCTGCGGGACGACCACCAGCGTCACCGGCTGGGCAAGGCCCGCCGGCGGCGGCGCATCGACCTGCATCCGGCGTAGCGCGTGATCGATGCCCGCATCGACCGCAGCGCTGCCCGCCGAGCCCAGCCGCGCGAACCGCGCCACGCCGCCTGCCGGATCGATCCAGAACTGCAGCGCGATCCGATATCGGCCCGGCCGTGCATCGGCCTCCGCGCATAGTGCGGCCCGAAGGCCGGCCTGCAGCCGCGCATAATAATGACTGACCGGAACCGGCAGCGCCGCCTGCGCCGTGGCCGGTGCGGGATAAAGCACGAAAGAGTTCTCTCCGAGCACACGCGCCGAGAGACCGCTGCCCGCGAGCAGACGCGCGAGCGCCATGTCCGCGGTCATGGGTCCGTGCACGGCGCTGGAATGCAGTCCGGCTGCGAGGTTGCTGTTGTAGAGGACGTTCCGACCGGCCACGGCACCATACTGCTCGAGCGCGGCCGCCAGCGGCTGGGCTACGATATCAAAGTCGATCTGCGCCTCCTGTGCCGATACTTTCGGCGACGCCAGGACGAGACAGACGCCGAACAACAGAGCGAGGCACAGCCGGGCGCTCCAGGCTGGCGCTGGCGCATCCGGGGTCAACACGGCTCCTCGCGTTACAAACCTGTCATGGTCGGGCGGGGACCATAGGCAGGCTGTGTAACAATCTCATGTCAGGAAGGCTGCGATGCGGCTGTAGGGAGCGTGCGGCGAAATCCCTGGAGCCGCTCGCTCTCCCACCGTGCCGCCGACCATGCGTCGCCGACGAAGCACTCGGCAATAAGAACCGCGCTTGTTCGATCAGGGTGATGGTCTTTGCGGTCGTGGCGGCTGGGTCACACCTTGCGGGCCGCTCTGGACGGCTGCAACGGCGATGCTGCGTTCGCTTATTCTTCGAGTCGCGCGAGCAAAGTCCGAATGATGCCGACGCTCGCAACGACAGCCTTCAACTCCGCAGCGTGCAAAATGCCGCGAAATCGCAGGTTGGCGCACAGAACCGCACAAATGGCGGAGAGAGTGTCGGTGCGTTCCTGCTCGCGCATTGCGAGCGGTCTTCTCATCCTCCGAACATCGTCAGATACGTTCGATGATGATCGCGGGAGCCATCCCTCCGGCCGCACACATGGTCACGAGACCTCGCCTGAGATCGCGTCGCTCCAGCTCATCGAGAACGGTCCCGATCAGGATCGTACCTGTCGCTCCGATCGGATGCCCCAGTGCGATCGAACCTCCATTGACGTTGATCTTGTCGCGATCAATCTTCAGATCACGAATGTACTTTTCGACCACGACGGCAAAGGCCTCGTTGACCTCGAACAGGTCGATATCGCCGAGCGTCAATCCCGCCTTCACGAGCACCTTGCGCGTCGCCGGGACCGGCGCGTTCATCATCAACGTCGGCGAATCGCCCATATTGGCGGTCGCGACAACACGCGCCCGCGGCTTCAGGCCATGCTTCTCAGCATAGCCTGGCGATGCCAGCAGGATCGCGGCCGAACCGTCGACCACGCCCGACGAATTGCCGGCGTGATGCAGGAAATTGATGTCAAGGTCAGGATATCGGTCGAGGATCAGTTTTCGATAGGTGGTCCCGCGCTGGTCGAGCGGGTAATCCGCCATCGCCGCGAAGGCCGGCTTCAGCATCGCCAGCCCCTCGAGCGTGCTGTCCGGCCTTGGATATTCGTCGCGGTCGAGGGCAAGCGTGCCGTCCTCGCGATGAACCGGCACCAGGCTCTTGCTGAAGCGCCCTCCTTCGATCGCCGCGGCGGCGCGCCTCTGGCTCTCCAGTCCGAGTTGGTCCAGTTCCCGGCGCGTGATGCCTTCAAGTGTTGCCACCGCATCGGCGCAGACGCCTTGATGCGATTGCGGATGCCGGGCGCGCAGGCGCAGGTTTCCGGCGTCCATGACCATCGGTCCTTCGCCGCGGCGGCCTTCCATCGACATCATTTCGGTGCCGCCCGCGATCACGAGATCTTCGGAGCCCGACATGATCGCATGCGCGGCCATGGTCACGCTGGTGATGCCCGAGCCACAGAACCGATCCAGCGTGACGCCGCTGGCGCGGACATCGTATCCCGCGTCAAGCGCTGACATCCGCCCGAGATCGCCGCTCTGCTGGCCGCGTTGCGAGCTGGTGCCCCATACGATGTCGTGGACATCGGCGGTGTCGATGCCGGTGCGATCACCGAGGGCGCGCAACACCGTCGCGCCGAGCTGCTGCGGGTGAATTCCGGAGAGAGCCCCCTTGCCGGCTTTGCCGATGCCGCGTGGTGTCCTGCATGCATCGATGATCAGAGCGTCAACCATGTCATTGTCTCGAATGTTGGAGCGATTGGATTCGTGATTCCGAAGCGAACTGCCGAGCGACCAGGCCGCTACCCGACCTGCCGTTCCTGCCCGGCCCAGTACTTTGCGCGCAGCACCTTCTTGTCCACCTTGCCCACCGCGGTCAGCGGCAGGCTTTCGACGAACTCGATCTGCTTGGGGGCATGCGTGCCGCCTTTATGCCGCTTGACGAGATCCATCAGCGTTTCGGCGCTGGGCCGCTTGCCGGGCTTGGCGACGACCAGGGCCGTGACCGCTTCACCCCATTTGGGATGAGGTATGCCGATAACCGAGGCCATCGCCACATCGGGATGCGACGACAGCACGTCTTCCACCTCGCGGGGAAAGATGTTGAAGCCACCGGAGACGATCATGTCCTTCTTGCGATCGACGATGTAGAGATAGCCGCGCTCGTCGGCCCTCGCGATGTCGCCGGTGTGCAGCCAGCCGCCGGCGAAGGTCTCGGCGGTCTGCTCGGGCCGCTTCCAGTATCCCTCCATCGCCTGCGTGGCGCGAACGCAGATTTCTCCGGCATCTCCCGGTCGGACCTGCTGGTTGTTGTCATCCAGCAACGAGACGCCACAGGAGGCCAGCGGAAAGCCGCAGGATGCAAACAGTTCGGGACGCCTGGCGTCGTGATCGGCCCGCCCGAGCAGACTGATCGGGAAGCACTCGGTTTGGCCGTAGAGCTGCGCGAAGATCGGGCCGATACGCTCAAGCCCCTCCACCAGCCGTGTCGGCGACATCGGCGATGCGCCGTACAGCAGCAGTTCGAGTGACGAGAGATCCGTACTTGCGAGCTTCGCGCTGTCGAGCATCAGGTAGATCATGGTCGGGACCATCATGGTCACATTGATCTTCTGCCGCATGATGGTCGCAAGAAACTCTTCGGGGTCGAAGCCCTTCAGCAGATGCACGGTTCCGCCGCGCGACAGCGACGGCAAGACGAAGCTCCCCGAGACGTGCGTGATCGGCGCCGCGGCGAGATAGCGTGGCGTGTCGGGCAACCCGAACTCGGCTGCGACCGACTGGGCCGACGCCACCAGAGCCCGATGACGGCGGATCGCTCCCTTCGACTTTCCGGTGGTGCCGCCGGTGTAGTTGACTATCGCAAGCTCATCGATGTTGGTGAGGTCGACAATCGGCACGGCGCCGACAGCGCGCGCCGCGGCAAGCAAATCGCGGCCGAACTCGCTCCGCCCCATGGTGAATGTCAACCTGAGCTGCGTGGCGGCGCCGGCTGCAAGCTCTGCCCCGCGCTGGCCGTGCGTCTTCGGGTCGACGATCAAGGCCGTCGCCTCGATGTCTTCGATGACAGCAAGGTGATCCGCGAGCGAGCCGAGCGGGTGCAGCCAGGTGATGACGAGGCCAAGCGCCTGCGCCGCAACGCCCGCGCACCACGTCTCGGCGCTGTTGGCGCCCAAGAGCGCGACGACGTCACCCTTTCCGAGACCGGCCTGAACCATTCCCGACTGCAAGCCGGCGATCAGGTCACGCACCGCGGAATAGGTCATGCTGCCGTCATTCCAGACGAATGCCTGGCGGTCCGGAAACCGCGACAGTGCGCGCAGGATCATCGTTGTCGTGGTCGGCGCAAACCCGATTTGCTCGTTCACTGTTCACCTCCTGCCCAAGCTGGCTTCTTGTTCGATCAACCGGCCGGACTGCCGACCTCGCCATTCATGACGGGACCAAACAGCTCCCACACGCGTCCATCGAAGCGTCGCATCTGCAGCTGTTCGACCGGAAAGAAATCGGTTGCGCTGGTGTTGACCTTGATGCCCGGCAGCAGGACGTCGACCTCGAAATCCCTGAGATTTGCAGCCTGCCGCATCACGTTCGCGCGGGACAGATCGTCGCCGCATCGCCGCAGGACCTCGACCAGCGTCTGGGTCGCCATGTAGGACGAGACGTAGCCCTGGTCCGCCTTGTTCGCGCCCGGCATGTATTTATCCATGAATGCGTTCCACTTGATCATCTTCGGATCGTCCTTCCACAGCGGATCGGACGGATCCTTGGTGTAGGCCGTGCTGAGCAGGCCCCTGGCGTTGTCCAGCCCGGCCGGCTGCAACACCGACCCGATCGACCCGGAAACGCTGCTGATGAAATGCATCGGCTTCCAGCCGAGTTCGGCGACCTTCCGAATCGCCAGGGCCGCGAACCTCGGCGACGTCAGATCGACAAACACGTCGGCATTCGCCGTCTTGAGCTTCACGATCTGCGAGTCGGCGGTCGGATCGGAAATCTCGTAGGTTGCTTCTGCAACGATCAGCGCCGTCTTCTCGCCAAGGCCGTCCTTCAGGCCCTTGAGCACATCCTTTCCGAAGTCGTCATTCTGGTAGAGGACGCCGATCCTCGCCTGCGGACGATGCTCGAGGATATATTTTGCAAAGATCCGCCCCTCGCTCTGATAGTTCGGCTGGAAGCCCATCGTCCAAGGGAAGTTCTTCGGATCGCCCCATTTGGTCGCTCCAGAGGCGACAAAGAGCTGGGGGACCTTCTTGGTGTTGAGGTACTTCTGGATCGCCGTATTCCCCGGCGTTCCGAGCGGCTGGAAGATCAGCAGCACATCGTCGTTCTCGACGAGCTTCCTCGCCTGTTCAACGGTCTTCGGCGGACTATAGGCATCATCATAGGTGACGAACGTGATTTTGCGGCCATTGATGCCGCCTTCATCATTGATCATCCGGAAATAGGCTTCGCTCGCCTTGCCGATGACGCCGTAGGCGGATGCAGGTCCGCTATACGGCATGATGTTTCCGATCTTGATCTCGGTGTCGCTGGCACCGGGATCGTACTTCCTCTGCGCGTCCGCCGGCGTGCTCGCCACAGCAACGCAGGCCGCGAGTGCAAAGGCTCCGACCATCAGGTCCTTGCAGGTCATTTCGTGTCCTCGGGTTTATTTGTCGCGATGGGTTGACGAGACCTCGTGGCCCGACTTCTCAGCGTCCGCGCCAGACCGGCTT
Source organism: Bradyrhizobium sp. USDA 3240 (assembly GCF_054063295.1). Taxonomy (NCBI): domain Bacteria; kingdom Pseudomonadati; phylum Pseudomonadota; class Alphaproteobacteria; order Hyphomicrobiales; family Nitrobacteraceae; genus Bradyrhizobium; species Bradyrhizobium sp. USDA 3240. Next base: position 4,882,423 of record NZ_JBSSGD010000002.1, on the reverse strand, counting down.
TCGCTTTTCGGCGAAAGCGCGAAGACCTTCCGTGCGATCCTCGGCCTCGAACGCGATCGCGGCGATCGGAGCCTGTCGGCTCCAGGCCTCCTCATCGGTCCAGTTCGCCGACTGGAGCATGATCTCCTTGGACGCGGCGAGCGCGGTGGGACCATTCACCAGCAGCTCCTCCGCGAAAGCGATCGCGTCGGCCAACGCGTGTCCCGGCTCGCTGATGCGGTTCACCAGCCCATAATGCCGGAAGAACTCGGCATCCTGGAAACCGCCGGTGAGTGCAAGCTCCATCGCGACATGATAGGGAATGCGCCGCGGCAGCCGAAACAGCCCGCCGCCCACCGCCGCAACGTTGTGCCTCACTTCGGGAAGCCCCATCCTTGCGTTCCGTGCGGCAACGATGAGGTCGCAGGACAAGCAAAGCTCGAGCCCGCCGCCGACCGCAAATCCTTCCACCGCCGCGATCAGCGGCTTGCGTGACGGACGCTTGAACATGCCGAAGCCGCCGCGCTCGGTCACCGCGCGCTCGTTACGCGCGACCGCTTTCAGGTCGGCTCCGGCGGAGAACGTGCCGCCGGCCCCGGTGATGACGCCGACGAAGAGACCGTCCTCTGCGTCGAGCAGGTCCATCGCGGCATGCATCGCCTGGGCGGACGCAAGGTCGAAGGCGTTTTTCGCCTCCGGGCGATTGATAGTGATGACCAGGATATGGCCGCGCCGCTCGATCAGAACACGTTCACTCATTTTGTCCCCGCTTCGAATCACATTGAGAAGGAGAAGCCGCCATTCACGCCGGCTGCGGCTCGGCTTGACCGAGAAATCCGACGCCGAGCTCGCGCAGCCTCGAAACACCCGAGGGATCGAATCCCCATTGCCGCAGCGCGGCGTCGCCACGTTCACCGCGGCGCGGCGCGGACTTCGGCGCTTGCGACGGAGTGCCGAGGAACCGCGGCGCCGGGGCCGGCTGGATGACGCCATCGATTTCGATGAAGTTGCCGCGGGCGCGATTTTGCGAATGATGCGGCGCCTCCGAGAAGGCGAGCACCGGCGTCACGCAGGCATCGCTGCCCTCGAAGATGGCGCACCATTCGTCTCGGGTCTTGCCGAGAAACGCCCTTGCGAAGGCATTGCGCAGCGCCGGCCAGCCGCTGCGATCGTACTGCTTGGGAAGATCGGCCTCGGCAAGGCCCAGTCGTTTGACGAGTTCGGCATAGAACCGCTGTTCAACGGCGCCCACGGCCATGTAGTGGCCATCAAGCGTGCGATAGCTGTCGTACCATGGCGCGCCGCCATCGAGAATGTTGCTGCCGCGTTGCTCTTGCCAGCCACCTCCGGCCACCAGACCCCACATGATGGACCCGAGTTGCGCCGCACCTTCGATCATCGCGGCATCGACGACCTGCCCCACCCCGCCCCCGCTGCACATTGAGCAGCGCAGCGACCACCCCGAGCGCGAGCAGCATGCCCCCGCCGCCGTAGTCGCCAACCAGATTGAGTGGCGGCAGGGGCCGGCCGCCCGCCGGACCGATCGCCGACAGGACGCCCGATAGCGCGATGTAGTTGAGATCGTGGCCGGCATCGCCGGCAAGCGGACCGGTCTGCCCCCAGCCGGTCATCCGTGCATAGACCACCCGCGGATTGCGTTCCAGCACCGGATCAGGACCGAGGCCGAGCCGCTCCATCGTCCCCGGACGGAATCCCTCGATCAACACGTCGGCTTTTTCGATCAGTTCAAGGACAGCAGATGCCGCAGAAGGCGATTTCAGATCGAGCGTGATCGAACGGCGCCCGCGGCCGGTGATGTCGACCGGCTTTCCGGTGCGACGCGGCCCAAGGTCTTGCGGCGGCGACGGCCGATCGATCCTGAGCACATCCGCCCCCATGTCCGCGAGCAACATCGCGCCGAAAGGGGCAGGCCCAATCGCCTCGAACTCGAGGACGCGAATTCCGGACAAAACGCTCAATTTTGCTCCGATCAGCTTGTGTGCCGGTGTCAGCTTGCGCCAGAACTACACCTGACAGAGGCTACGCCGCCCCACCCGCTCCGGGTGGTCTGCATGACACCGGGCCGCTTTAAGTGGCCTCGACACCGTCAGGCTGGTGGAACGGGATCTCGGCGTGGGATGGAGGAACAACTGAGATGGTGACCCGTCCGTCGGACGAAGCAGGTCCGTCACACGAGGTCCTGCAGCCCATCGTCAGCACCAAGCTGTTTCCGCCGCGCGAAGGCGGCCGCCTGCTCCCGCGGGACCACCTGATTGCCCGGCTCGTCAAGGCACGGCGACAACGCTGTGTGCTGGTGCACGGCCCGGCCGGCTCCGGCAAGACGTCGATCGTTGCAGCCTGGCGCCGCGAGCTGCTTACGCTCGGCTTTGATGTGGCCTGGTTGACGCTCGCCCCTGACGACAACGAGGTTTCCCGCTGGCTGGACTACGTTCTTGCGAGCTTCGCCCAGGTCGATCCGGCCATCAGTCAGGCTGCGTCGCAACTGGCGGGGCGCGGCATCGACCGCGAGGCCGTCGAGCGCACGCTCATTGCGCTCGTGCGAAGTATCGCGGTACGGCCGCGAGAGATCGTGCTGGTGCTGGACGACCTCCATTTGCTGACTGATGCGGCAAGCCATTGGGCTCTGCAATGGCTGCTCGATCAGGCGCCCCACAATCTCCATGTCGTTCTTGTTTGTCGTGGCGCCGCTCCGGTCTCGCTGTCGCGGCTGCGCGATCAGCAGAGCATCTTCGAGCTCGATTTTCAGGACCTGCGCTTTTCCCAGGCCGAGACCGATGCCTTTCTCCAGAGCAGGTTCGGCAAGAGCGACCGGCGCGCCGCCCGGCGTCTCTACGAACTCACGGACGGATGGGTGGCGGGCCTCCAGCTTCTGTCGATCGGCTGGTCCAGGAAGGGCGCCACAAGGGAAATCAGGCTCGCGTCCCGCAGCCACCTCCAGGACGCGCAATCATTCGCCGACTATTTCGAGCACGAGATCCTGTCAAAACTTTCCAATGACGAGCGCGCGCTCCTCGAGACGGCGTCGATCTGCACGCGGTTCTGTGCCTCCATCTGCGCCGCACTGCTGGGCAGGGAGCAAGACGGCGCCAGCATCGAAGCGCTGTTGGCAAACCTGGCAACGCAAAACGGTTTCATCATCCCGGTCGAATCGTCGGAACGCGAGCTCTGGTATCGCTTTCATCCCCTGCTCGGCGAAGCCATGCGCGCCCGGTTTCGCCAGCGTACGGACGTGCAACAACGGCAATGCCACAAGGCGGCATGGATCTGGTTCCGCGAGCATGGCCATGTCGATGAGGCTGTTCGTCACGCCATCTCCGCCGACGAAGCGGCCGCGGCTGCCGACCTGCTGGATCAATATGGGCAGGACCTGCTTGCGCGTGGGGATGTCCGTAACCTCAACAGCCTGGTTCGCCTGCTTCCGGAGCACGAGGTACAGTCGCGCACAAACCTGCGGCTCTGGATGGCCCGATCGCAGCTTCTGGCGCGCCAACTGGACGCCTGCGGTGACAGCCTCGAGCAGCTCGAAGCCGATCTGCCGGCAAGCGACGCGTCCGCGCGATTTGCGCTTGCGCTTCTGAAGGCGACGCTGGCGGTCGCGCGCGACGACACCGACGCGGCGATGCTGGTCCTTCCGCAGTTGCTGCATCCGCCGGCAGGCGTCGATCCGGCTGCCATCGGCGGACGCGACAACATCCTGTCCTGGTTGTACATGCATCGCGCAAATTACGAACTGGCGCGACAGGTGCAGCTCGGATCCCCTTCGACCGGAGCCGGCGGGACGCTCCTTCTCGGCACTCCCGGCGGCCGGCTGCAGGGCCGCTGCCTGGTCGGGCTCAGCTATGCGCTTCAGGGCCAGATCATCGAAGCGGAGCGGATCTATCGCGACGTTCTCTACGAATCGGAGCAGCGTGGCCCATCCTGCATCGATCCTGCCTGCCTGGCTGCGGCGCTGCTCGGAGAGGCGCTCTATGAACTCAATGATCCCCTGGCCGCCCTGCAACTGCTGGACGATCGCGTCGACGTGCTCGAACGCGTTTCGATTCCCGATTCCGTGCTGCGGGTCCTTTCGGTGCTCTCCGCCTCACATTGGCTCGCCGGCCGGCGCCAGGAGGCCCTTGCCTATCTCGAGCGACTTGAAGACTACGCGCTGAACCTCAAGCTCGATCGATTGCTCGCGCACAGCCTCGGCGAGCAGGTTCGACGTCATCTCGAGCAGGGCGAGTTCGAAATGGCGAAACGCAAGCTCGCCGGCCTCGACAAAATCGGGCGGCGGCATCCGAAGTCGGGCAGCAATCTGGGCGACGAGATTTTCATCATCGTCGAGCGGGCGCATGTCAGAGAAGACATTGCGGTCGGCCGCTATGAGGCGGCCGCAGCCCGGCTCGATTCACTGATCGAGATCTGCGAAGCGCGTGGCCATCGGCAGATCGTGGCCATGCTCCAGCTGCAAAGTGCTCTTGTCGCGAAGCGACGCGGCATGGGCGAGCAGGCCGACGCGATGACACTGGAGGCGCTGCGTCTCGGCCATCGGCTCGGCCTCGTGCGAAGCCTGCTCGATGCTGATGCCTCCGCGCTCGACCTCATCCGCTCGCGCGGCGCGGCGCCGGGCTTTGATGTCCTGCTGTCATTCTATGTCGAGCATCTGCGCGACGCGGACCTGCCGGCGCGGCGAGCCGCGCCCGCCTCGCGCAATGATACAGCCGAGAGCCGTTCCGGACTGCTGGAGAGCCTCAGCGATCGCGAACTCGATGTCATCCGCATGCTTGCGCAGGCGTTTCCCAACAAGAAGATCGCGCGGGCGCTCGGCCTTTCGCCCGATACCGTGAAATGGCACCTCAAGAACATCTACGGCAAGCTCGGCGTCGCCGGTCGCGATGACGCCGTCGCGCGCATGCGCGACCTCGGATGGAACGCGAACGGCCAGGCAGCGCGCTCACCGTGAGGGACGCCCCCGCTCTCCGCCCACGCCGCGCTTCGGCCGCTACAAGCCGTCAAAGCTGGCGGGAAATCAGGTCACGCATGACCTCGCTGGTTCCGCCGTAGATTCGGCTGACGCGCATGTCGACGAACGATCTGGCGATCGGATATTCCATCATGTAGCCATAACCACCGTGGAGCTGCACCATTTCGTCGAGCGCCTTCCCGAGCGTCTCGGTCGCGAACAGCTTTGCGATCGCCGACTCCTGAAGCGTCAACCCGCGCTTCATATGCTCGGCCAGGTAATGATCGACCATCAGCCGGACCGCCACGGCCTGCGCCTTGATATCGGCAAGCTTGAACTTCGTGTTCTGAAAATCCCACACTGTATGGCCGAAGGCTTTCCGTTCCTTGACATAGGCCAGCGTGTGATCAAGCGCGGCCTCCAGGCGCGCTGCAGCCGATACCGCAATCGAGAAGCGCTCCTGCGGCAATTCACCCATCAGATATTTGAATCCCATTCCCTCTTCGCCGAGCCTGTTGCTGACCGGGACCCGGACGTTGTCGAAGAACAACTCGGCCGTATCCGCGGCATGCTGCCCGACCTTCTTCAGCTTGCGCCCTCGCCGGAACCCCGCACGATCCGCCTCGACGACGATGAGGCTCATGCCCTTGGCGCCGGCGTTTGCGTCCGTCTTGCAAACCACGATGACGATGTCGGAGTTCAGGCCATTGCTGATGAAGGTCTTGCTTCCGTTGATGACGTAATCGTCGCCATCTTTGACCGCGGTCGTCCGTATCGACTTGAGATCGCTGCCCGTGCCCGGCTCGGTCATCGCGATCGCCAGAATCAGTTCACCGGAACAGGCGCGCGGCAGCCACTTCCTCTTCTGTTCCTCGTTTCCGACCCGTGCGATGTATGGCGCGATGATATCGGAGTGCACCTGAAAGCCAGGTCCGCTTATGCTGGCGCGTGCCATTTCCTCCGCCATCACCACGGCATGGCCGAAGTCGCCACCCCCGCCGCCATATTCTTCCGGCAGGATGACCCCCAGCAGGCCCTCCTGGCCGGCCTTGAGCCAAACCTCGCGGTCGACACGTCCCGCATCGTCCCATTCCTCCTGCCGCGGCACGCATTCACGTTCGATGAAGCGGCGAACCGTAGCGCGGAACATTTCGTGGTCTTCGCGAAAGACGGAGCGAGCGATCTGCATCTGGAAGGTCTCTCAGGCCCGGGAGCTGTTTGGGTTCAGTCCGGAAGCTAACCGGTGCGGCCTGAAGTTCGACCACCCGCGTTGGGTAGGGTCAGGGGCGGGCGCCTGAAACGATCCAGGCGACGGCGATCCCTGATTATGGTCAGGACGGCTTGCGCGGTCTTGATCGCGCTCCGCCCGCTCCATCTCGACGACGAAGATCTCGGACCGGGGTGGTTGCGCGCCTTCCGCAAGATCATTTGCGGCACGGGGGCTGCTCCCCGGCGCGCCGCTACGCTTCCTCTTGCACCTCGCCCGGGGCTCGTTCATCTTCATGGCGAATAACGCCGGTGGATGCATCGGCATAGATGTTGCCCTGCCAAGGAAGCGAATGCATGAGTACCGCATCTCCCACCATCATCTACACGCTGACCGACGAGGCCCCGGCGTTGGCGACCGCAGCGTTCTTGCCTATCGTGCGTGCGTTCACGGCACCCGTCGGCATCAACGTCGTTACCAGCGACATCTCGGTGGCGAGCCGAATCCTCGGTGAATTCCCGGAATTCCTGACCGAAAAGCAGCGTCTACCCGACAACCTGGCCGAACTGGGCCGGCTGACGCTGCTGCCGGGCACCAACATCATCAAGTTGCCCAACATCAGCGCCTCGGTGGCGCAGCTGATGGCCGCGATCAAGGAGTTGCAGGACAAGGGCTACAAGATTCCCGATTATCCCGAGAGCCCAAAGTCGGACGAAGAGAAGGCGATCCGGGCGCGCTATGCCAAATGCACCGGGAGTGCCGTGAATCCGGTATTGCGCGAAGGCAACTCGGATCGCCGCGCTCCGCTCGCCGTGAAGAACTACGCGCGCAAGAATCCGCACAGCATGGGCGAATGGAGCCAGGCCTCTCGCTCGCACGTCTCTCATATGCACCAGGGCGACTTCTACCATGGCGAGAAGTCCATGACGCTGGACAAGCCGCGTGACGTCAAGATGGAGCTGATCACCAAGAGCGGCAGAACCATCGTACTCAAGCCCAAGGTGTCGCTTCAGGACCGCGAAGTCATCGACTCGATGTTCATGAGCAAGAAAGCGCTCCTGGAGTTCTACGAACAGCAGATCGAGGACGCGTACAAGACAGGCGTGATGTTCTCACTGCACGTGAAAGCCACCATGATGAAGGTCTCGCACCCCATCGTATTCGGCCACTGCGTGAAGATCTTCTATCGCGACGCCTTTGCCAAACACGGCCAATTGTTCGACGAACTTGGCGTGAACGTCAACAATGGCATGGTCGACCTGTACAACAAGATCGGTAGCCTGCCCCAGAGCAAGCAGGATGAGATCAAGCGCGACCTGCATGCCTGCCACGAGTACCGGCCCGAACTGGCGATGGTCGACTCGGCCAAGGGCATTACCAACTTTCATTCGCCCAACGATATCATCGTCGACGCGTCGATGCCTGCAATGATCCGGAACGGAGGCAAGATGTGGGGCGCCGACGGTCGCCTGAAGGATGTCAAGGCCGTGATGCCCGAAAGCACCTTCGCGCGCATCTATCAGGAGATAATCAATTTCTGTAAGTGGCACGGCGCCTTCGACCCGAAGACCATGGGCACCGTGCCTAACGTAGGACTGATGGCGCAGCAGGCCGAGGAATATGGCTCGCACGACAAGACCTTTGAAATCCCCGAGGACGGCATTGCCAATATCACCGACCTCGCTACCGGCGAGGTGCTCCTGAGCCAAAACGTGGAGCAGGGTGACATCTGGCGCATGTGCCAGGTGAAGGACGCCGCTATCCGCGACTGGGTCAAGCTGGCCGTCAATCGCGCTCGTCATTCCGGCATGCCGGTCCTGTTCTGGCTGGACCCGTACCGCCCCCACGAGGCGCAGCTCATCACCAAGGTCAAGATGTACCTGCACGAGCACGACACCACCGGCTTGGATATCCAGATCATGAGTCAGGTGCGGGCCATGCGCTACACGCTGGAGCGCGTGATCCGGGGTCAGGACACGATCAGCGCCACCGGCAACATTCTGCGCGACTATCTGACCGACCTGTTTCCGATCATGGAGCTCGGCACCTCGGCCAAGATGCTATCGATTGTGCCACTGATGGCCGGCGGCGGCATGTACGAGACCGGCGCCGGCGGCTCGGCGCCCAAACACGTGCAGCAGCTGGTGGAAGAAAATCACCTGCGCTGGGACTCGCTCGGCGAATTCCTGGCCTTGGCCGTATCACTGGAGGACCTCGGCCTGAAGACGGGTGACCAGAAAGCCAAGCTGCTGGCCAAGACCCTGGACGCCGCCACGGGAAGGCTGCTGGACAACCGGAAGTCGCCCTCGCCGTGCACCGGCGAATTGGATAACCGTGGGAGCCAATTCTACCTCGCAATGTATTGGGCACAGGAACTCGCTACGCAAACCGAGGACCCCACATTGCAGTCGAAATTCAAGCCGTTGGCCGAGGTGCTGACCAGCAATGAAGACAAGATCGTCGCCGAGCTCGCAGCCTTGCGAGGCAAGCCCGCCGACATCGGCGGCTACTACCTGCCCGACATGCACAAATGCGAAACCGTGATGCGGCCGAGTCCGACGCTCAATGCGGCACTGGCTCAGATGAGGAGTTCGTAGAGACCCGAAGCTTGGTTAGCCTCGGAAACTCAAATCGACTGTGTCTCCCGGTCAGAGGCCGAGATGAAGCGGCGGGGCGCGCACCATCAAGATGCCGTTCTGCCGCTTGAATCCTATGTCGTCGCCGACGGCCGCCGCGTCCCGCTCGGACCGAGTGGAGATCTGCTGTTCTTGTCGGGAAGCCTTTGCGTCGATGAGGACGCACGCGATAGCGTCGAACTCCTGACCCGCCGGATATTCGAGCGCACCGCGCGCGTGCTGCGCAAACTTGGCGCCTCACTCTCGGATATCGTGAAGACCACGGCGTTCTTGGCCGACTATGACGGCTTCAACCCGGCTCGCATCGAAATATTCATGGACGCCAAGTCTGGCGCACAGAATCGCGCAAATGGCGGAGAGAGTGTCCGGCGAACCATCGTCTAGCACTGATCGCCAATGTTCGTCGCAGACTTGAATTATCCGCATATTTCAGGCGTTTCGACCATTACAATTCGCCACTGTCTATTTCCGTTCGCCCCAAGCCGTGCTATTTTTGGGGACCGGATTGGGGACGCACAATGGCCAGCAAGCTCACCGCGCGCAAAGTCGAAACCGCCAAGCCGGGCAAATATAGCGACGGCGGCAACCTCTATTTGATCGTCTCGGAAACCGGTGCCCGCAAATGGGTTCTGCGCTTTACCTGGCGCGGCCGGGCAAAAGAAATGGGGCTTGGCAGCGCCGCCAGCGTTCCCCTCGCCGATGCCCGCGAGAAGGCCGCCAGTGCGCGGCGCAAGATTGCCCAAGGGCTCAACCCGATTGATGAGCGGAAACGGGACGGCGGCATTCCCACCTTCGGCGAGATGGCTGACGACGTGCGGGAAACGCTTTCCGCCGGCTTCCGCAACGAGAAGCACAAGGCCCAATGGAAATCGACGCTTGAAACCTACGGCGCTCCATTGCGCGCCAAGCCGGTGGACACCATCGCCACCGGTGATGTGCTGGCCGTTCTCAAGCCGATCTGGACTACAAAGGCCGAAACCGCCTCGCGGGTGCGCGGTCGGATTGAGAAGGTTCTGGACGCGGCCAAGGCCAAGGGCTTCCGCGAAGGCGAGAATCCGGCCCGGTGGCGCGGCCATTTAGACCACTTATTGTCGCGACCGTCGAAGCTGTCGCGCGGCCATCACGCCGCCATGCCCTATGAGGACGTGGCCACCTTCATTGCCAAGCTTCGCGACCGGGAAGCCAGTTCGGCGCTGGCGCTGGAACTCTGCATCCTGACCGCCGCGCGCTCCGGCGAAATCTTGGGAATGCGGTGGCCGGAAATCGACCTCGACAAAAAGGTCTGGACTGTGCCGGCCGACCGCATGAAGGCAGGCCGCGAACATCGCGTTCCATTGTCGCCGCCTGCGGTCGCCGTCCTCCGCCAACTCGAAAAACTTAGGGCAGGCGATTTTGTGTTCGCCGGTCAGGCGCGCAATAAACCGCTTTCCAACATGGCTATGGAGATGGTTTTACGCCGAATGAAGATCGAGAATGCCACCGTTCACGGGTTCCGGTCCAGCTTTCGCGACTGGGCCGGCAACGTATCCAACTTCCCGCGCGAAATCACCGAGACGGCACTGGCGCATGTCATTGGGGACAAGGCCGAGCAAGCGTATCGGCGTAGCGACGCTTTGGAGAAACGCCGCAAGCTCATGGAAGCGTGGGCGGTCTATTGCGGAACAATTAAAGCGGGCAAGGTCGTAGCATTTCGACGCAACAAGTCCGGCGCCTAGGGCCTCCCGGACGCTTGAATATTGGTCAGAGCTGCGCTTTGGCCATCACACGATGACCGCAGCGATTTGAAACGCGGAACTCCGCGACAGCGGTAGACCTGGTGCAGATCAACGACGACCTGAACGCACGTCATCCTCCCTGTGGCCCGTCGAGATTGGAGCACGTCGCTCCCAACTTGCCTTACCTGCCTGAGCAGCCCTGGTCGGGCCGGCGACGTCCAGTCAAGCCGGCGGAGCCGGGCGCGCGAATAGCGCGAGGCTTGACGGGAGGGCGCAGGTCCGGCCCGCTCGTCATAGGCCGGCTAACAAATTTTCCTGCCAATGCGAGCTGTGTGCAGCGTCACGAATGGACGTGCGGCGCTCACGCGAAAGCGTCGGCGAGAGCCGCTAGCGGATCTCTTCACATTGAGCCGAAGGTGAGCATAAAAGGGCCTGCCGTCGCTCGGAAGATTGATGTAGTTGGCGTTTCGCAAAAAGCGATGGCAGGTGGATTCTTGCGACGTCTACCTAACTTCAACTCAGACAACCACAATCAGCGCGACCGGAGGCGTCGCTTTTATCTTGCAGTCTTAATCGGGCGTCTCGTCTCTCTGATCTCAGCCATTCTCGCTTCCTTTCTTTTCTGCGACAAGCCTGTTTGATCCACGCCATGACGCGAAGCGCCGCGATCGTCATGAGTCCTGATGCGCCGTGCAGTCTTCCGCGCTCATCGACGGCCAGGCTTCGCTGCAGCAAGGCAGCGCGGACGCCGTCGCGGCGCATCTTTCCATCGGCATGACGGAGCCACATCACAGGCAATCCGGCGCGATCGGTCGGCATCCGAAGATGCACCGTCGCAGGCAAGATAACGTGCGTTCCGTCGTTCGTGTGCTGCACCAGTCCTCATCCGCTCGCGCGGAGCTCCGTGTTCAATTCGCGGCGGGCATCGTGCCGCCGACGTGCAAATCCCTTGCGCTTCTCATGCGTAGACTCCGAGCAGCCGGCGATCCTTGGCCGCGGCGCGCGCGCTGACGTCTGCTGCCGCGACATCCGGGTCACCGCAGTAGAACGTGCCGCTGCTCCACATGGCGTGCATGATCACGGCGAGCTTGCGCGCCACCGCCACGGTCGCCTTGCGGTGCGAGGACCGCCTGGCCAGTGCCAGCCCCCAGCTCTTGACCTTGTCCTTTTTCTTGTAGCGGGTGAGCAGCGCGCTCGCCGCCTCGTAGAGCGCGCGGCGCACGTCGCCGTCGCCGGCCTTGCTGATCCGCCCGTGGACGTCGATCGACGAACCGGACTGCCAGCGCCGCGAGGTCAGGCCAAAATATGCCGCCACATCGCGCGACCTCTTGAAGCGCGAGGGATCGTCGACCGCGGTCATGAAGCTCAAGGCCGCGATCGGGCCAACGCCGGGAATCTGCATGAAGCGCCGGCACAGCTCGTGGCCGGCGACCAGCTTGACCACCAGGTCATGCAGCCGGCAGTATTGTTGCCATAGCGCCGCGCGCGCGGCCAGCATGGCGTCGATCAGCTCGCTGACCAGCGCGTCGCCGTCCACGGCCTCGCGCACGGCTTGCGCAAAGCCGCCACGGCTGACCCGGTTCAGGCGGATGCCGAACACCTTCAGCGAATGCCGGATCGCGTTCTCGAGATCCAGAAACTTGCGCTTCAGATTGCGCCGGTGCGTCAGCAGCAGCCGCAGCCGGTAGCAGGCCGCGCTCTTGATATGCGCACGCCGGAACCAGCCGGTGCGCATGATATGGGCAATCCCGAGCGCGTCCGCCTTGTCGGTCTTGTTGCGCTGCGCCTTCAGCGCCGCGCGCACATGCAGGGTCTCCAGGCAGACCGCCGGCAATCCAAGTCTTAACAGCTCCGGATGCAGCCAGGGCGACAGCGAGCCGGCCTCGTGGCCAAGCCGCCGCAAGCGGCCGAGATACAGCGCCAGCGCCGCCTTGATCGCGTCGGGATCGGTCACCACCGCCGCCTCCAGCAGCACCTTGCCCTTGTCGTCCACCACGCAGATCGCCGTCTCGTCCATGCCGACATCCAGGCCACAGAAGAATTCCATCACACGCCTCCCGCGTTGCTGAGGCGACGCAGTGTGCGGGTTATTCAGCGTGCAGACCACTTGCGCTGCGGCCGCACGCTCCGCAGCAGGCCGATTACGGGCGGCCGTCTTCATCGAGCACCCAACATCTACTCCACACTACGATATTTCCCTCCTCCGAAAGCGTGCATCACACGTCAGTGCGCATGCTATTCCGCTGCACGCCGATCGCTCACCGTGCGTCGCTCAAAGGCCACCGAACCGTCGCGCGCCCGTTGCAAACAGTGCGCGCGGCCAGCGATGCGGATGACAATCAAACGGCATTGTAAGCGCCGCCGGCGGCATGATTTACCGAGTTCGGGATGTCGGTTTCACGTCCGATCTTCATCCAACAACGGACTCAAGTCGGACATCGCGCCATGTCCGAAAAGTGCCAAAAGCAGATATAAGAGGTTTAACTGACAAGACCTCAACACCATGGCATCCGTCCGCCCAGTGCTTGCTGATCGTCTAGGGCGGATATTCTTTTCTTGCGGACAGGGCCGCGCCACACCCGACCGCCAGCGCCAAATGGGCCAGCACTACCGGCCACAGGGCAACGCCCGCCAACCCTTGGCTCGTCCAAGCCAGCACGAGGATCGCGACCACGGCGGCATTGTAGAGCAGCATAGCCGCAATCAACCCTCGCACGGCGCGACCGGCAGCGTCCTCTCGCGCAAGCCAGCAGGCGATACCGATCGCTAGTATCGCAACGCCGGCGACGCGGCTGACCGTGGTGCCGGCGGCTGTGCCGGGTGCGGCGCCCAGCAGCAATTCCACCAGAAAGGACGGCGCTACCGCCAAGACTAAGCCCGTCGCCGCCTCAGCCGCGCCCATCATTGCAAGGAGCGGCTTCGACCTCAGCGCCATCGTTCCACTCACTTCGCCTTCTTCGACGCGGGCACCTTGGCATTTGGCTGCTCGATCGGATCCGGCTCCGGCGCCGCCGTCGGTCCCAGTTCTGCCTTGGCCTGCGCGGGGTCCTTGAGCTCCGGTTCGAGCTTGAACGTCAGCCTGTTGATTCTGCCGGTGAATTTGAACGGGGGATCGTAGCGATATTCCAGCATCGCCACGCCGCTGCGAGTATCCATGCCGACGTCGAAGCTTTCGTCCTCAGGGAAGGTGACCGGAATGGAGTGCTCCATGGATTTTCGGTCTACTTCCTTGCCGTCGACCGAGAGAACACCAGTTCCTCCCTTACCCAGGCCCGGGCCATCCGACTTGAAGTCGAAGACAATGGTGTGCTTGCCGGCGCTCAACTCCGGCCCCGCCCAAATCGTGCGCTTGAGGTTGAGCAGGTTGTAAAGAAACACCGGCTTGCCCGACCGAACCCCGGCCACACCCTTGCTCAGGAAAAGCCCATAGCCCCCGAACCGGCCGCCTTCGGTGACGATCATGCCTTCCCCACCGCCGCCCGGAATCTCAACTTCGGCTGTGATGGTGTAGGACTTGTTCAGAATGCTTGGCGCTGCGCTGGCGGGCACTCCCGATAGTTCGCCCGAATATTTGAAGACGCTTCGCCCCGCCGTGAGGCTCGGGCGTGGCGTGTTCCAGCGCAGCAGCGTCGTGTTGTCGAGCGGCAGCACGTTGTACTTCTTGGCTTCGACATCGAACACCGCCTGCAGTTCCTCCACTTTCTCTGGCATCTGCGCGGCGAGATCGTTGAACTGGGTCGGGTCCTCCTTGACGTTGTAAAGCTCCCACTTGTACGCGCTGACATCCGGGGGCGGAGTGGTGCTCAGCACCCACGGCTGGGTCACCGGCGTCGTTGCCGCCACCCAACCGTCGTGGTAGATGGCGCGATTGCCCAGCATCTCGAAATATTGCGTCGTGTGCCGGGTCGGAGCGTCGGCGTTCGCCTTGTCCCATGTGTACATCATGCTCACCCCTTCGATCGGGCTCTGCTTGATGCCCTTGACCGTCTCGGGCTGCGGAATGGCGGTTGCTTCCAGGATGGTCGGCACAACGTCGATGACATGGTGGAATTGGCGGCGGATGCCGCCGACGTCGTTGATGTGGCCGGGCCAGGAGATCGCCATGCCTTGCGCGGTCCCGCCGAAGTGTGATGGTACCTGCTTCACCCACTTGAACGGGGTATCCATCGCCCATGCCCAGGGCGCCGCGAAGTGCGGGAACGTCTTGTCCGAGCCCCAGAACGGGTACCAGAGGAACTGCGCCTTCACCGGCACGGGGACGCCGTTGAAAGTCGTGAACTCGTTCGGCGTGCCGTTGAGCATACCTTCCGCGCTCGCGCCATTGTCGCCGCTGATGTAGATGATCAGCGTGTTGTCGAGCTGGCCCATGTCCTCGACCGCCTCGATCACTCGTCCGATCTCATGGTCGGTGTAGGCGAGGTAGGCGCCATAGACGTCCGCCTGCTTGATGAAGAGCTTCTTTTCCAGTTCGCCGATCGAATTCCATTCCGGAAGTTCTTTCGGCCAGGGCGTCAGCTTGGCGTAATCGGGCATGATGCCGAGCCGCTTCTGGTTGGCGAAGATGGTTTCGCGCAACTGGTTCCAGCCCTGATCGAACAGGTGCATGTCGCCGATCTTCTTGATCCACTCCGGCGTTGGATGATGCGGCGCGTGCGTGCCGCCTGGGACATAATAGACAAAGAACGGTTTCTCCGGCGCGACCTCCTTGAGCGTCTTCATGTGCTGGATCGCCTCGTCGGCCATGGCCGTCGTGAGATTCCAGTCAGGATTACCCTGGAAGGGATAAATCGCTGTCGTATTGCGGTACAGGTTAGGTTGCCACTGACTGGCGTCGCCCCCGACGAAACCGTAAAAATATTCGAAGCCCATGCCGTTGGGCCACTGCTCGAACGGCCCGGCCTGGCTCGACTGGTAGGACGGCGTGTTGTGGTTCTTGCCGAACCATGAGGTGGCGTAGCCATTCGCCTTGAGGATGGTGCCTATGGTGCCCTTGCCGATCGGGATGATGGAGTCGTAGCCCGGATAACCCGTCGCTATTTCGCCGACCACGCCGGTGCCCACCGAGTGATGGTTGCGGCCCGTGATGATAGCCGCGCGGGTCGGCGAGCAGAGCGCGGTCGAATGGAAGTTGGTGTAACGCAGGCCCTGTGCGGCGATACGGTCCAGAGCCGGGGTCGGAATCACCCCGCCGAACGTGCTTGGAGCTCCGAATCCGCAATCATCGGTCATGATGAGCAACACGTTGGGCGCGCCCTTCGGCGGCACGACGCGCGGAGCCCACCAGGGTTTCGACTCCGATGCTTTCTCCTTGATATCCCCGCCGAACGCGGCCGATGGCGGCGGAATCTGTTTTCCGTCGATGGTGGTGGTGGCGCCGGGCGTGCCCAGCTCCCCCGTCACCACTTGTGCGCTCGTGGGTTCGGAAAGCGCGGTGAAACCGAGGAGAAGGACCGCCAGGCTGCTGCTTTGCAGGACATCACGATGAAAGCGCATGCGAAGTGCTCCTTTTGTCAGCTACTGGAGGACTCCGGCATCTTGCTTCTGCGCTTGACGCATCGAAATCCGACATGGCTCGTGGACGTATCGATCGCCTCCGCATGTCGTGCGGCCGGGCGATAGCGGCGACAATAGCTCGGCGCGCAGAGATGCGAGCCGCCCTTCAAGACTTTCCGCGGAATCCGGATGTTGGGTTGACTTGGATCAATGCTTTCAACCTCCGGTCCACCGCGCGGATTTTCCGGAATGCAGCACACCTTTGGCGCGTCCGCTTCGTGCTTCGGCGAATACCAGTCGGACGTCCATTCCCAGACATTGCCGATCATGTCGTGGACACCGTAGCCGTTCGGCGGGAAGGCCGTCACCGGCGACGTACGCTCGTATCCGTCGGTGCAGAGATTTTGCCGGGGGAATTCACCCTGCCAGGTGTTGGCACGATGCTCTCCGCCCGGAGTGAATTCGTCGCCCCAGGCATATTCGGCCCCGTCCAATCCGCCGCGCGCAGCGAACTCCCATTCCGCCTCGGTCGGCAGGTCCTTGCCGGCCCACCGCGCATAGGCGAGCGCGTCGGAATAGGCGACGTGGACGACAGGATGATTGTCGAGCACGTTGATACTGCTTTTTGGGCCATAGGGGTGCCGCCAGTCGGCGCCCTTCATGAATTGCCACCATATGCTCCAGTCGCGGAGATCGACGGCCTGCGCGGGCGGCGAAAACACCAGCGAACCCGCATAGAGCATGTGCGGCTGCGCGCCCGGATAGTCCTTAGGGTCGGGTGGGATTTCGGCATAGGTAACGTGGCCGGTTGCGCGCGCGAATTCCTTGAATTGCCGGTTCGTGACCGGCGTGCGGTCGATGAAGAACTCATCGACGGTCACGCGATGCGCGGGGGCTTCCTCGGGGTAATGCCGGTCCGAACCCATGCGGAATGTGCTGCCGGGAATCAGCACCATGCTCTCGACTACCGTGCCTTGACCATCAATCGCTGGGGGGTCACGCATCTGCTGCGCCCTCTGCTGATCATGCGAAATTCGCACAATGGCAGCAGTTGACTATGCAAAACCGGACAACAGAGCGCAATACGGTCGATCGCGCGATTTCCGCTTTGGGTCATTCGCGTCGGTTTCAACGGTTGCCCGCCACTTCCGATCAACCTCAATCAACGGACATCAACCGACCGGCCGGGTGGTCAGTTGCGTGCCAATTCCCTTGGCTGCCAACCGATCCGCGTATATCCTTCAGGTTGCAATCCCGCTGGCAGTCTGATCTTCCTTGAACAATAGGAATTTGTAATGACAAATAGTGGAATTACCCGCCGACGCATGCTTCGCA
This sequence comes from Bradyrhizobium sp. USDA 3240, assembly GCF_054063295.1. Taxonomy (NCBI): domain Bacteria; kingdom Pseudomonadati; phylum Pseudomonadota; class Alphaproteobacteria; order Hyphomicrobiales; family Nitrobacteraceae; genus Bradyrhizobium; species Bradyrhizobium sp. USDA 3240. The sequence continues at coordinate 4,865,095 of NZ_JBSSGD010000002.1, read as the reverse complement.
GTGCTGCAGCTGGCAGTCTCGCGGCAGCAGCCCCCGGCATAACAGGTGCCGCCCGCGCCCAATCAGCGCGAAAGACCTTCGTCTTCGTCAGCGGGGCTTTTTGCGGCGGCTGGATATGGCGACGGGTCACAGATCGGCTCGAACAGAGCGGCCACAAAGTATTCGCTCCATCACTGACCGGTCTAGCAGAACGCTCGCATTTGTTGAGCAAGGACGTCAATCTGGACACCCACATCGCCGACGTCGTCAACCTGATCAAATGGGAAAGTCTCGAGAACGTCTGCCTCGTGGCGTGGTCCCTTGCAGGCTATGTAGGTTCCGGCGCGCTCGAAAGCATCGGCGATCGCGTCTCATCGGTTATATGGCTTGATGCCTTCATTCCAGCCGACGGGCAAAGGGCCGCGGACACCGCGGCCGAGCCGGTTCGCAACGGCATACAAGCGGCCATCGACAAGGGCGAGGCAGGTGTTCGTGGATCGGCGACGTATCCGCCCGCTGTCGTTGCCGAACGCGATCGGGCGTTCGCCGAGTCCAAAGTGACTCCGCATCCAGTCGGCGCCTATCTTCAGGCGATTAAGGTAACCGGGGCGCTCCAAAAGGTGCCGAAGAAGACATATATCCGTCTCCCCAAATTTCGACAGCCGCCGTTTGATAAAGCTCTAGCAGAATGCAGGAGCGACAAGTCTTGGGCCACGTTCGAGCTGCCTGATGTCGGGCACATGGCAATGCTCGACGCACCAGATCGTTTGAGCGAGCTGATACTGGAAGCCGCGTGAAACCGACCTCGCCACAACGTAAGATGCGGGCATCGCGCCGGAGTGCGTTACTTCCGCTTCGGGGTCAAAGCGAGAAGTCCAAGCATTCAACCGGCAGGTCGGCTTTGCCGTCAGGAACGGACATCGTCAGACCGGTCCCACTGGTCCGTTTCGTGCCCGCAACGGACGTCGCAGTATGCTCATTTTTTCATTTGACCGCGCATCAGAACGCTCTTCAGTTCGCTGAGGCAAAACTCAAAAACGGCATTTATACGCGGTACTTTGCGAAGATCGCGGTGTGTAAGCAGAAACATCGGATAGTTTAGTTCCGGCAATGGACCAAGCACGCAGACGAGATCCTCGTCTGCTGCCGCGTACACCGCTGGCAAAGGTGCGATACCGGCACCAGACTTGATTGCCAAGTGTGCACTGGGAACATTGCTGCATCGCGCGGCGACCCTCCCCTTCGGCGCCTGAGTCTTCATCCACCGCGCGGCCGGCAACGCCTCAATCTCGTCGACTAGCTCGACAATGCTGAAGTTGTTGATGTCGGCTGGGGCGGACGGTTGGCCGTGGCGTTCGACAAATGAACGACTGGCGTAATTCCCCAGGGGACCTCCGTAATTTTTCGCCCAACCAGCGCAGGGTCGCCATCGAGGGTTCCGCCCCGGATTGCAATATCTGCCTCGCCTTTGGAAAGATCGAGTGCCCGCTGCTCCATGATCAACTCGACCGTGACGCCCGGATGCCTCGAATGAAAGCTGTCGAGGAAGCCGGATTTGATGATGCGCTGACCGACCGTTACGTGGCTGGTCAACTTGACCAAGCCGGTGGCGCGGTTGTCGAGTGTTGCCGATTGGCGTTGCAATGCATTGACGGTGGCCTCAACCTGTTCTGCATGGACCAGCAGCTGCTGGCCGTGCGCCGTCAGTCGGTATCCACCGGCCTGTCGCTCAGCAAGCGAGCAGTCGAGCGCCGCTTCGAGAGCCCGCAAACGGCGTTGAACGGTCGACTGATTTACGCCCAAGGCTTTTGCAGCGATGCCGGTGCTGCCACCGCGCGCAACAGCCAGGAAATATCGAAAGTCATTCCAGTCCAACATATGCCTACCCGCATTTTTGCCCGACCGGCGCGCAGACTTGCGGCTCTGGTCAATCCACAGCTCATGCTACACCGGACCTGCATCGGCTGAGGAAGCAACTTACAGTCATTTGGCCGACGAAGGAGCCGAAATGAACCAAATGAATGCTCTCGCCGCCACTGTCGCGGTCAGCTTAGCCATGCTTGGAACAGCATCAATGTCTGCTGCACAGCAAGCTGGCAGCAGTGAAGATGAAGCGGCCATTCGCAAAGTCATTGTGGAAATGACCGAAGGCTTCAACAATCACGACGGAAAGGCCGCTGCGCGCATGTACGCGCCGGATGCCCGATTTGTCAGCGTCCGGGGTGACATGATGAATGGTCAGGCCGGAATTGAAAAAGGATTGTCGGCAATACTAACGAGCAGGGCGAAGAACGCCACACAGCGAACGATGGATGTCGCCGTTCGATTTATACGGCCCGATGTGGCGCTCGCGAATGTGACCAACGAACTGAGCGGTCTGGTTGCCCCAGATGGCCATGCATTGCCTTCCCATCAGGAGCTAAGCCTGCGCGTCTTTGTCAAAGACGCCGGGGTATGGCGGGTTGCAGCCTTCCACAACACGCTGGTCGCCCCTTTTTCGCCGTCTCCAAAATGAGGGCTCCGGCGGTAGCACCGATGGTCACGCTGTCCACCTGAGCCGCCTGCGTCCTCTTGTCCCGGTCAAAAACTGCCCTGACGCTTCGGAAACACGACTTCTGGTCTTCCCGAACAACGGACATCGTCAGACCGGTCTGGCATGTCTCAAAGGTGCCAGATTCGGACCACCGCAGCAAACGACGTGCACGAACCGCAGTGATTTACTCAGTCACCTCGTCGGCGCGGGCGAGTGATCGAGCGCTTTGATCACCGTCTCGTACCTTGTCGACGCCCATCGTGCTCCGTTAATAGACACCACGCCGCACGGCGCGACGCGTATGGCGGTACACGCGACGGTCGACACGACGCGCAGTCACGCGGGCGCGCCGGTACGTGTAGGCCTGCGCTTGATCAACGCTTAACTCCACGCCGCGCGGTGTCACCTGCGGCGAGACCGGAATCGTTGCCAACACCACTGCTGCAAACAGCAGTCCGACAATTGAGAAAGCTCTCATTGCACCTACTCCCTGTTGTCACACTGTGTAAACGGCAATAGCTGTCTGATCTGTCTGCCCATTTGTCGGCCACTGTCAGCAGGAGTGTTGATCTAGATCAACGGATCAATAAGAGCCAACAACGGACATGCAACCTGACGGGTTTTTGCATAGACCCTCGCGCGGGGCGAGCGTAGGTTTGTCGTGCCAACCCTCACTTGAGCCAAGCCATAGACCGGAAGGAGCGTTCAAATGTTGACGAAACGTGATCTTCTTCGTTCAGCCGCCTTGGCCGCAATTACGGCGTCAACGGCAAAGTCCGTCCCGACGTACGCTCAGACGAGCACCGACCGCCCAGGGTTTTTCAAGGCAAAGGACATTGCTGAGGCAGGTTTCATCTATGGCCTGCCGATAGTGATGAACTACGGCGTCATGTACGAGTACGCCGTCGATCGAAATTCGGGGCAGTTCAAGGCCCCCTTCAATCAGATCAAGAATGAGCCCAACGTCTTCACCTACAAAGACACGGCAATTCCTACGCCGAACAGCGACACGCCCTATTCGTTCGTGTGGATGGACTTGCGGATAGAGCCCGTCGTCCTTTCGGTCCCGGCGGTAGAACCGAAGCGTTACTACTCGGTCATGCTCTGCGACGGCAATACCTATAACTACGGCTACATCGGCAGCCGTGCCACGGGGAACGAGGCTGGTGATTACATGGTTGTTGGACCGGACTGGAAAGGCGCGACCCCGCCCGGTATCAAGAAGGTGTTCCGGTCGAGCACCCAGTTTTCAGTCGCGGGATATCGCACCCAGCTTTTCAACGCGGATGATCTCAACGGCGTCAAGCAGGTTCAGGCTGGCTACAAGGTGCAGACGCTTTCTGTCTATCTGAAGCAGCCGGCTACGACGGCCGCCGCACCAGCCATCGATTTTCCGAAGATCGACAAGGAACTCGTGAAGACGAACTTCTTCGAGTATCTCGACTTCGCGTTGCAGTTCGCTCCGCCGCAGGAGAACGAGAAGGAGATACGCGCAGCACTTGCGAAGATCGGCGTCGGACCCGGCAAGACCTTCAACTTCAAGGACCTCCCGCTGGAGCAGAAGCTCGAAGTCGGCCTCGGCATGAAGGAAGGTGAGAAGAAGGTCGATGAGGCCGTTGCAAACGCCGGTATAGCGATCAACGGCTGGCGGGTTAGCGGTCTTCCGGGCGACGGTACCCACTATAATGGTGACTGGCTGAAGCGCGCCGCGGCAGCGAAGGCCGGAATTTACGGCAATGACCCTGCGGAAGCGACCTATCCGCTCACGCGCGTTGATAGCGACAACCAGACACTCGACGGCAGTAAGCACAACTACACCCTGACATTTCCGCCAGGCCAGCAGCCGCCAGTGAATGCCTTCTGGTCATTGACCATGTATGACGGGAAAACGCAGTTCCTTATTGAAAACCCGATCAACCGCTATCTGATCAACTCGCCGATGCTGCCCAACATGAAGACGAACTCCGACGGGTCGCTGACCCTTTATATCCAGAATAAGTCGCCGGGCACCGACAAGGAAGCCAACTGGTTGCCTGCTCCGAACGACACGATCTATCTCGTGATGCGCCTATATTGGCCGAGGACGGAAGCACCTTCGATCTTGCCGCCGGGCGAAGGGACATGGCAGCCGCCCGGCATAAAGCGGGTCGCATAGGACGACCGAGATAGCCGCCCCCGCAAGTACGAGCACCGCGCCGGTGAATTTCATCGCGAGTGCGCGCGGCTGTCTGAAAGGATGCAATGTTGCCTTTGGGTCAAACGCTACAGGGCCTTTGCCGCGAGACCGGCCCAGAAGTCCGCTTTAAGAGATAGTCGCCAATCCTCCTCAAATGATCACTTGCAAGAGGCATGAGACTGATGGGTAAGTTTAGCCCAGCAAATGAACGTATCAAGCATAGCTATCTGGCATTCTTGGGCGAGGCCAGGCGCTTTTCGACGAGCAGTGTCGATCAGGTAGCAGCGGCTATCGCGGACTTCGAGGCCTCAACCGGCTTCAAGGATTTTCGGCAGTTTCGGATCGAACAAGCCCAGAGTTACAAGCGGAAGTTGGGCGGCAGCACCGGCGGCGACGGTAAGGGGCGTGGTCTTGCGAAAGCGACAATTTCATCACGATTGGCGGCATTGAAGGCATTTTTCCAGTGGCTGGCACAGCAGCCTGGGTTTAAGTCGCGGCTCACCTATTCAGACGCGGAATACTTCAATGCATCGGCAAATGACGAACGTATAGCCAAAGCTGTTCGCGAACGTCCGGTACCCAGCGTTGAGCAGATCCGGCATGTACTCCATTCCATGCCATCACGGTCGGACATTGAGCGTCGAAATCAGGCCCTAATCGCGTTTACCCTTCTCAGCGGCGCTCGTGACAACGCCATTGCGTCGATGTCAATCAAGCACGTCGATCTGATCAACCGGCGCATTTACCAGGATGCACGTGAGGTCCGAACCAAAAACGCCAAAACGATCACCTCGACATCCTTCCCAGTCGGCACCGACATCGAGCTGATCGTTGAGAACTGGGTCCGGCTGCTTGGTGAACGACTTTGGGGACCAGACGACCCTCTCTTTCCGGCAACCAAAGTGGCCTTGGGCGAGAGCGGGCATTTTGAAAACGGCGGCCTGGATCGCAAGCATTGGAAGGATGCCGCCGCTATCCGAAGGATATTCAAGGAATCCTTTGAGGCCGCAGGTTTGCCCTATTTCAATCCGCACAGCTTCCGCAACACGCTGGCCAGCCTGGGTGAGAGGATTTGCCCGAACCCGGAGGCCTTCAAGGCTTGGAGCCAAAACCTCGGCCATGCGCATGTGCTGACCACATTCACGAGCTACGGCGCAGTCGCGCCTTCACGTCAAGTTGAGATTTTGAAAGGGTTACGAAATCGATCCGGATCAGCAGGAGGCGAGCCGGACGCGGAAACCGTTCAGCGGGTGGTCGAGCATCTGCAACGACGAGCCAACTCTTGAACAAAATCAAAAGCTAGGGCCTTTGGGGACTAATTTGGGGTCCATTGACTGATTTTATCTTATCTATGTAATACATTCAATTAGTTATCTGTTTCCACTGGCGGAGAGAGTGGGATTCGAACCCACGGTACGGTTTCCCGCACACACGCTTTCCAAGCGTGCGCCTTAAGCCACTCGGCCATCTCTCCGGGAGGCCTCTCTTGAAGGGCTGAGGCGGATTTTGCAAGGGAGCGCGGGGCCGGAGCGTGAAATTTCCCCAATGGATTGAAAATATTAGGTAAATTGGCGACGACATCAGCGTCGCCCGGCGACATCGCTTGCCGTGGCACGCGATTTTAGCCGCTGGCAGGTCAAGGACCGGCGCAAATCAGGCCATGCAATCGATCAGCCGATCCTTGCCGCTCCCGGGTACGCGATTGCGTACCTGGCGCATGCGGCTTTACCCCCGAGCTTTCTACCTTTGCTAAGGGGTTCGTGGGGGCGAAATACCGATCGTTGCGCCACGCTGGAACGACGAGTCCCGTTCACGACATCCGCCACGGCGTATGGGTCCCGGCCTTCGCCGGGACGACAGAGTAGCGGATAGGCAAATAACGCGCGCCCATCCTGCAACGCCAGTGCTCGCTCAGTGATATCGCGCGGCAAGATCCGCCGTGCGGCGCCGCCACAGGCTGGGTGGCTCCGGCAGCGCCGCGGCACCCGCATTGTGCGTGTCCTGCAGCGCCTCGATGAAATCGGCGAACCATTGCTGGATGGTGCCGCTGTTGAGCTTCTCCATCATGGCTTCCCAGCGCATCCGCCGTTCGGTCAGCGGCATCGCGAGCGCGGTCGCCAGGGTGCGCGCCATGCCGTCGATGTCGTGCGGATTGACCAGCAGCGCGGCGTCGAGTTCGTTGGCCGCACCGGCGAATTTCGACAGCACCAGCACGCCGGGGTCGGCCGGGTTCTGCGCGGCGACATATTCCTTGGCGACAAGGTTCATGCCGTCCTGCAACGGCGTCACCACGCCGACCTGCGCAGTGCGATAGAGCCCCGCGAGCACGCCCTGGCCAAAGCCCTTGTTGAGGTAGCGGATCGGCGTCCAGTCGACCTCGCCATGCACGCCATTGACGTCGGTGACGAGCTTGGCGACCTCGCTCGCGAGATTGCCATAGGCCTCGATCGCGCCGCGCGACGGCGTTGCGATCTGCAGCAGCGACACCGAACGCTTCAGGTTCGGATGCAGCGACCACATCCGGTCGAACGCCTTGATGCGGTTGACGAGGCCCTTGGAATAGTCGAGCCGGTCTACACCGATCGCGAGCTTCTCGCCGTTGAGGCTGCGCCGCAGCCGCGTCACGTCGGGATGCATCATCGCCTTGGTCGCCTGCTGCGCGAATTTTCCGGGATCGATACCGATCGGAAACACCGCAGCGCGGGTGCGGCCGAACGACGAACTGATCACGCCGTCGCGCACCGCGAAATCGAGATCGTTCTGCACATAGCTCAGGAAGTTCTCGCAGTCCTCATCGGTCTGGAAGCCGATCAGATCATAGGACAGCATCGCCTCGATCAGCTCGCGATGATTGGGCACGCCAGCGATCACCGCGCGCGCCGGCCACGGCGTGTGCAGGAAGAAGCCGATCGGCTGCGTGACGCCGAGATCGCGCAGCTCGGCGCCGAGCGCGAGGAAATGATAGTCCTGGATCCAGAACACGGAATCAGGCTTGCGGAAGCGCAGCAACGCCCGCGCCATGAACGCGTTCACTTCGCGGTAGCTGTTATAGTCCTCGTGCGAGGCGCGAATCAGGTCCGCGCGCGAATGCATCGCGGGCCACAGCGCCGAATTGGCAAAGCCTTCGTAGTAGCCGCCATAGTGCGCGGCCGGCAGATCGAGCATCGCCAGTGCGCCCGCACCGAGAGCTTCGACCTCTGCAAAAGGTTCCTTGTGGTTCCCGTCGCGGACGCGTCCGCTGGAACCAACCCAGATTGCCCCTGTCTTTTCCACCACCGGCAACAATGCCGCAGCCAGCCCCCCCGTCATGGGTTCATTGGGTTTTCCGCGCGAGACGCGGTTCGATACGACGACGAGGTTCACCCGGTCCCCTCCTGTTGGTCAACTCGCGTATTAACAACCATTCATCAAGATGGTTCCTGACCAAGGAATCTCCCAAATGAAACCAAATTCTGGCGAAGCGAGAAGGAACTCGCGGGAACTCGCGAAAAGAAAATTTCATGCGAGGTTGACGCAACGACGCAAAAGCACCGCATTCGACTCGGCTGCGATGAATGTGACTCTGTTAGGACAGCCTGACATCCCTATCATCGTCGAGCAGTTGCGCGAGAAACGCGCGCACGTCGCTCGGCGCGTCGAAATGTCCGGCGACGCCGGTCGCACGACGTCCGACGGAGAATGCGAGGCCGTTGAAATCGGGCATGATCGCAAACACGGTCTCGTCGGTAACGTCGTCGCCGATGAAGAACGGGCGGCGTCCCTTGAAGGGCTCATGCGTCATCAGCTCGAGCACGCCGGTCGCCTTGGTGAAGCCGGAATGCTTGATCTCGCAGACGCTCTTGCCCGGCAACACCTCGATCGGCGCATTCGGCAGCTCGGCGCGGATCAGCGACACCGCTTCATAGATCGCCCTCTCCGCGTGCGGCGCCAGCCGATAATGCAGCGCCAGCGAATAGCCTTTGTCCTCGAGCAGAATGCCGGGGCTGAGCTTGGCGATCGCGGCGAGCCGGCGCTTCAATTCCTTGTCCAGTGGCGGCGCGTGCGCGGCGACCGCCTCGCTGTCCGGCTGCAGCCGCATCTCGGCGCCATGGCCGCCGACCGCGGGAAACTGCTCCGGCGCGAAGATCAGATCGATGTCGTTGAGCGAGCGGCCGCTGACCAGCGCCAGCGCGCCGCCCGTGCGATCATGCAATTGCTTCAGCGTGGTCGCGAGCTCCAGCGGCACCCAGACCTCGCGCGGCGTCGGCGCGAAATCGAGCAGAGTGCCGTCGATGTCGAGCAGCACCGCGGTGCGATCCAGCGGCGGAATCAGCGATGCCGGCGCCGGCATGCTGCCGCTCGTCATGTCAGGGGTGATGTCGTCATCCAGAGGCATTTCGGCCAATTCATGCTTCGTCATAGTCTACTCCACAAATGCCAGTGGCCGCGCGACAGATTCGAGCGGTTTTCGCTCGGCCGCGACGGCATAGCGCCACGCAACGGCTGCCGCGACCATCATGAGTGCCGACCCTAGCAGGTAGCCGGCGAACACGCTGTTGCGCGATCCGGTATCGATCAGCACGCCGAACAGCGCCGGCCCGATCACGCCACCGATGCCGGTGCCAACCGCATAGAAGACAGCGATCGCGAGCGCGCGGACCTCCAGCGGAAACGTCTCGCTGACGGTGAGATAGGCGGCGCTCGCCGCCGGCGAGGCGAAGAAGAAGATCACCATCCAGGCGATGGTCTGGGTCTGCGCGCTGAGCACGCCGATCGAGAACAGATAACCTGATAGCGCCAGCAGCACGCCCGAAATGCCGTAGGTCAGCGCAATCATGGTGCGGCGGCCAACCGTATCGAACAGGCGGCCGAGCAGCAGCGGACCGAGGAAGTTGCCGGCGGCGAATGGCAGGATGTACCAGCCGACGTGGCTGGCGGCGATGCCGAAGAAATCGGTCAGGATTAGCGCGAAGGTGAAGAAGATCGCGTTGTAGAAGAATGCCTGTGCGGCCATCAGCGTGAGCCCGACCAGCGAGCGCTGCCGGTAGGTGGAGAACAGCGTCACCGCGACCTCGCGCAGCGGCGTGTGATCGCGCATCCGGAGCCTGATCTTCTCGAAACCCTCGCCCGGCTGCTCGTGACCGAGTAGGGAAGTCTCGATCTCGGCGACGATCCTGTGGGCCTCTTCGGGGCGTCCATGGATCATCAGCCAGCGCGGGCTTTCCGGAATCCACATCCGCATCAGCAGCACGACGAGACCGAGCACGGCGCCGGTGAAATAGGCGATCCGCCAGCCGTGATCAGGCGCAAGCAACGCAGGATCGAGCAGGACGATGGCGCTCACCGCACCGATCGCGGCGCCGATCCAGAAGCTGCCGTTGATGACGAGATCGGTCCAGCCGCGATAGCGCGCAGGCACCAGCTCCTGGATGGTCGAATTGATCGCGGTGTATTCGCCGCCGATGCCGGCGCCGGTGAGAAAGCGAAACAGCGCGTAGCTCGCGACGTTCCACGACAGCGCGGTCGCAGCCGTCGCCGAGAGATAGAGCGCGAGCGTGATGAAGAACAGCTTCTTGCGGCCGATCCGGTCGGTGAGCCAGCCGAAGCCGAGCGCGCCGAGCACCGCGCCGGCGAGATAGGCGCTGCTGGCAAGCCCGACATCGGCGTTGGAGAAGCTCATGGTCGGGCTCTCCTTCAGCGCGCCCGACAGCGCACCCGCCAGCGTCACTTCGAGCCCGTCGAGAATCCAGGTGATGCCGAGCGCCGCCACGACGCGAGTGTGGAAGCCGCTCCAGCTGAGATTGTCGAGCCGAAGTGGGATCGAGGTCTCGATGATGCGGCCGTCATTTGGCGTGACTGGAGCCATCGCCGCGTGCGCCGTCGCAGAGCTCAATTGTGTCCGTTGCAGTGTCATCAGGATGGACCAATGAGAAAAGCCCCGGAACGCTGTGTTCCAAGGTTCTCTTTCCCAGGATTGCGGCAAACGGAGTGCCCGCCACGCGACGTCAACGCCGCAGCCCGGCAAGGGTTCCCGCAATGCGGCAAGGCGAGGAAAGTCGTTCTTTCGCTGACAGCAATTTGAGCTGAATTGATTTGTCGTCCCGGCGTAGGCCGGGACCCATACGCCGCGGCCATTGGAAAGGGCACGCGGCAAGTTATCCGTACGCCAACATGCAGCCGTGGTTATGGGTCCCGGCCTGCGCCGGAACGACGATAGTTGATAGGCCAGATCGCGCGCCGCTTACGCCGCGCGGATGTTCGCCATGAAGCGGTCGAGTTCCTCGCGCAGCCGCGAGCTCTCGACCGACAGCGAGCGGGCCGAGTTCAGCACCTCTTCGGAGGCGACTCCCGTCTCGGTGGCGCCGCGGTTGACCTGGGTGACACTGGAGGCGGCTTCCTGGGTGCCCTGCGCGACGTTCTGCACGCTGCGTGCAATCTCCTGCGTTGCCGCGCTCTGCTGCTCGACCGAGCTCGCGATGTTGGTCGCGATCCCGGAGATCTGCCCGATCGTGCCGCCGATCTCCTTGATCGCGGCGACCGATTCCTGCGTCGCGGCCTGCATGCCCGAGATGTGGGTGGAGATCTCGTCGGTGGCTCTCGCGGTCTGGCTCGCCAGCGACTTCACCTCGGAGGCGACCACCGCGAAGCCGCGGCCCGCGTCGCCGGCACGCGCAGCCTCGATGGTGGCGTTCAGCGCCAGGAGGTTGGTCTGCTCGGCGATCGCCGTGATCAGCTTGACCACGTCGCCGATCTCCTGCGCGGCGCGCGAGAGCTTGCCGATCCGGGCGTCGGTCTGCTCGGCCTGACGTACGGCGGAATCGGCGATCTGGCTGGATTCCTTGGCGCGACGGCCGATCTCGTCGACCGACGCCGACAGCTCCTCGGTCGCGGAGGCGACCGATTGCATGTTGCTGGAGGCCTCTTCGGAGGCGCCGGCGACCTGGCTCGACAGGTTCTGCGTGGTCTCCGCAGTGCGGGTCAGCGTACCGGCCGCGGATTCGAGCTGCACGGCGGAAGCCGACACATTGGAGACAATCGAGCCGACAGCGGATTCGAATTCGTCGGCGAAGCGAATGAGCTCGGCGCGCCGTGCGGTGGCGCTCGCCTTGTTCTGCGCTTCCTGGGTCGCGGCGTCGCGCTCGGCCTTGGCGACCGCCTGGACCTTGAACTCTTCGACAGCACCGGCCATCTCGCCGAGCTCGTCGCGGCGGCCGAGGCCCGGCAGCACCACGTCGAAATTGCCGGCCGCGAGCTCGCGCATCGCTGCACACATCGCCGCGATCGGGCGCGAAATGCCCTTGCCGAGCAGGAATGCCCACACCAGCCCGAGCACCAAGCTGCCGACGGCAAGCATCAGGATCAGCTGCTCGGTTTCACCGATCATGGAATGCGATTCGGTCTCGAGCCGCTTCTGGTCGGCGAGCAGATCGGATTTCATCCCCGCCGCACCCTGGCTGATGGCGGCCGCGGATTCCGTCATCTCGACGATCAATTCGTCGATCGACTTCGCATTCGCGATCAGCTTGGCCAGCGCCTCGCGGTATTCTTCAAGCAGCCCCGTAATGTCTTTCACGCCCTGGCTGATCCGCTCGTTCTTCGAGGTGATCCCCTTCACGAGATTGTCGGCGAATTTCAGCCGGGCGAGCGCGCTGGAGGCAACGGTCTTGTCGCCGTTGACGACGAACGTGTTGACGGCGCCGGTGATCGACTGCAGCTGGTCGGCAACCTTCTTGGCGCCGAACTGAATCGACTGCAGCTCGGAATCGTCGGCATTGCTCGGCAGATCGTCGAGCTTGTAGCGCATCGAGGTCGCACTGCGGACCAGTCTGTTCTGCGCGGTCTGCGCGCTGTCGTCCTTGATGCGGACGATCTCGGCAAAGATCTTGGTGAAGGCACGGAATTCGCGCTCCAGCTTGGTGATCTGCTCGAGCCGGGCCGGATTGGTGGTGCCCTTCATCGACGCCACGATGGCGTCCTTCAGGCTGGCCTCGGCGGCGAGCGCGGCCTTGGCGTCGTCCTCCTTGCCGGTGGCGACGTAGTAGCGCGCCAGCGAGCGGTAGGAGATCAATTCGCGATCGATGTTGCGGGCGAGATCAGCTTCCGCGACGCTCTGGCGGTAAGAGCCGACACCGGCGGAGACCCGCTCGAAGCCCATATAGGCAAAGCCCATGGTTGCCGCCGACAGCGCCAGCGTGACGGCAAAGCCGAGCATGATCTTGGCTTGAAATCTGAGGGTTGGGAACCTGATCGACAGCGATCGCTTGAGTCCCGGCATTCCAACCCCCGTCTTCATTCTGAAAACCACGCGGGGTCCGGCAGCAACCCGCCCCAGCCCCCGGAGGGCAAAACTAAGGCAGAATCAATAAGGCCCGGTAAATGAGCAACAGGGTCAGCCAATTCGGCGCGCTACTACCTTGGTCGGGCTCGGGGGGTGGGCAAGGTGATTGACGCGCGGGTCCGGCCCGATACTTTAGAACCGATCAACCCTGTCCCTGCCCGGGCCAGGAAAACACATCGGGAGGTGTCCCATGTCATCGCGTCGAGCGGCGCCGTTGGCGCTTGCGGCGAGCGCAGCTGCCGGCAAAGTCGCCCGGCCCATGACATTTCCCCTCACGACCTAGAAGATACCAGCAGGCCTGACCGCAACCAAATCGCGGCATGGCCCGTATGCCCTTACGACCCGTGCTGTCACGACAGGCCGCGCCAAGAAAAACAAAAAATTCTGGTCAGGGAGAACGCCTTTGGCGAAGCAGAACGGCAGCGCCACCGACAGCATTGTCGTGGTGCAGGCAAAGACCGACGGACCGCGGCAAGCAGCCGACGAGATCGCGCGCCAATTGGCGGCGGCCGATCTCGCGATGCTCGTGGTGTTCGTCTCGCCGTTTTATGACCCCAAGGAATTCATTGCCGAACTGTCGAGGCAGATGGGCGACGTTCCGATCTTCGGCTGCACCACGGCGGGCGAACTGTCGCCCGGTGGCTGGGACGAGGACAGCGTCGTCGCGATGGGCTTTATCGCCGCCGATTTCGTCATCGCGGCCCGGCCGCTGTTCGATCTCGCGACGTTCCGGGTCGATCACGGCCGCTCGATGTGCACCGAGCTGCAAAGCGAATTCGCGCAACGCACCGAGCATTGCGACCACACCGAGGATTCCTTTGGGCTGCTCTTCATCGACGGCATGTGCCAGCGTGAGGAAACGATCATGTCGGCGATCTATGCATCGCTCGGCGACATTCCGGTGGTCGGCGGCTCCGCCGGAGACGGCCTGCGCTTCGAGAAGTCGTGGGTCTTCCACGGCGGTCAGGCCCATACCGACGCCGCCGTCCTGATCCTGATCCGGACCCGGCTGCCGTTCCGCACCTTCAAATGCGACCATTTCGAGCCGACCTCGACCAAGATGGTGGTGACCGAGGCCGACATCGAGCACCGCATCGTCAAGGAACTGAATGCCGAGCCCGCCGCGCTGGAATATTCCCGCGCCGTCGGCCTCAGCGACAGCAAGCTCGAACTGTTCTCCTTCGCCGCGCATCCGGTCCTGGTGCGTGTCGGCGGCGCTTATTACGCGCGGTCGATCCAGCGCACCAATCCGGACGGGTCGCTGCAATTCTTCTGCGCCATCGACGAGGGCATGGTGCTGACGGTGGCGCGCGAGCGCGACCCGATCGACGTGACGAGCCGCCTGCTCAAGGAGCTGACCGAGGAGCTCGGCGAGGTCTCGATGTTCATCGGCTTCGAATGCGTGCTGCGCCGGCTCGATGTCGAGCAGCGCCAGCTGTCGCGGGAGATGTCGGAGCTCTATCGCCGCAACAAAGTGATTGGCTTTCAGACCTATGGCGAGCAGTATCGCTCCATGCATGTCAACCAGACGCTGACCGGCATCGCCATCGGCAAGCGCGCTGTCGCGCCGCAATGACCGACAGCAAGACCACGCGCATTGCGGCCCTCGAACGCGAAGCCGAGAAGCTGCGCAAGATCAACGCCGCGCTGATGTCGCGCGTCGAACGGTCGACCGACCAGCAGCTCAACGCTTTCTCGCTGTTCGAAACAGCCATCGCGCTGGATCAGCAAGTGCGCGACCGCACCCAGCAGCTCAAGCAGGCGCTACAATCGCTGGAGAAAACCAACGGACGCCTGCTGCAGGCCAAGCAGCAGGCCGAGGCGGCAAGCTCGCTGAAATCATCGGTGCTGGTTTCGGTGACGCACGACCTGTTGCAGCCGCTCAACGCAGCGCGGCTGACGCTGTCCGCGCTGACCGAGATGGCCAGCGAACCCAAGAGCGGCGCGCTGACTGACCAGATCGACCGTTCGCTGGCGACGCTGGAAGACATGCTGCGGACGCTGCTCGACATCTCGAAGCTCGATGCCGGCGTGCTCCGGCCCGAATTCGGTCCGGTCGCGATCGCCTCGCTGTTCGAGCCGCTTGAGCACGAATTTGTAGCTACCGCCGCGAAGCGCAACCTTGGCTTCAAGATCATGCCGTCATCGGCGGTGGTGCGCTCCGATCCGCTGATGCTGCGCCGGATCCTGCAGAACCTTGTGGCCAATGCGCTGCGCTACACCCAGCGCGGCACCGTGCTGATGGGATGCCGCCTCCAGGGCGACGACATCTGCATCGAGGTGCATGACACCGGGCCGGGCATCCCGGAGGCCCAGCGCGAGGCCATCTTCGTCGAGTTTCAGCGTGGCGACGCCGGTGCCGGCGACAAGGCGGGCATCGGGCTCGGCCTATCGATCGTGCGCCGGTTTGCCGACCTGCTCGGCCATGACATCAGGCTGAGTTCGCGCGCCGGCAAGGGCTCGGTGTTCTCGGTCACCGTGCCCCGCACCCTCGATCCGGTTGCGATCCCGGTACGCGAACAGGCCAGCGTCGATTATCGCTATGGCGGCATGGAAGGCGCGAAGATCCTGCTGATCGAGAACGACCTGTCGAGCGCCGAAGGCCTCGCCCATCTGCTGGAGAAATGGGGCTGCGACGTCGCGGTGACGATCTCCAAGACGGAAGCGCTCGAGCGCATCCACGCGCTGGACGGCATCCCCGACGCCATCATCGCCGACCTGCATCTCGACAATGGCGAGACCGGCATCCAGGCCGTCGACGTGATCCGCGGCGAGATCAACGCCAAGGTTCCGGCGATCATCGTGACCGCCGACTACTCGGCCAAGGCCGCTTCCGACGTCTCGGCCTTCGGCCACGAACTATTGAAGAAGCCGATCAAGCCGGCCGAGATGCGCTCGCTGCTGTCGTTCCTGCTGGCGGCCGAGCAGTCGAATGCGCGGCTATGAGTCCGCACCGGGCGGCGTGGCCGTCACCGGCGCGTGGTCGTGCTTGCCGAAATCCAGTTTCGACAGCGCGATGATGGCCTCGGTCCGGCTGCGCACGCCGAGCTTCCGCAGGATCTCCGAGACATGCACCTTGACGGTGGTGACCGAGATGTCGAGCTGATAGGCGATGTGCTTGTTCTGCAGGCCGCGGCAGATCATGTCGAGCACGCGTAGCTGCTGCGCGGTGAACTGGCCGAGCTGCTGGACCAATTGCTTGGTGTCGGCCTGGCCCTTCCGGGCGGCAGCCGAATCGCGGAAACGCGTCGGCAGGCATACCTCGCCTTCGAGAATGCCGCGCAGCAGCCGCGCCAGCTCGAGCTTCGGCGTCGACTTCGGAATGAATCCGGAAATCCCGAGCGAGATGGCGCCGCCGATGATCCTGGAATCGTCATGCGCCGACACGATGACGAGCGCGCTGCGCGGCGCCGCGGCCCGTACCCGATAGGCGCCGAGCAGACCCGTGGTACCCGGCATCGACAGATCGAGCAGGATCAGATCGAGGCCCTCGCGCGCGGCGATCACGTCGAGCGCACCATCGATCGAGGTCGCCTGCAGCACCTCGGCGTCGGGAAACTCGGCCCCGATCACACCGATCAGGGCAGCACGGAACAGCGGGTGATCCTCGACGATCAGCAGTCGAGGCGCACCCGCTCTATCGACCGGCGGCTCGTCCGCCAGGGGCGCGGTCGTGGTCAATGCTGCGCCGTCCTCCCTCGGATGCTCATGACAGCCATTGTGCGCAGGACATTATCTCAAAGCCGACCGGCAGCCTATAGGTAGCACCCCGGATGCCCTCGCCTTGCAGCGCAGCAACCTAGGGCGCCTTCTCTGCCTTCGCAACCGAGCTGGCTTCAAAGACGGGAAGCGGAATCTTGCCGAGCTCGATGATCGCCTTGTTGCGGCTGAACAGCTTCAGCTTGCGCAGGATCTCGGTGACATGCGCCTTCACCGTGGATTCCGCGAGCTTGAGCTCGGAGGCGATCTCGCGGTTCTGCAAGCCGCGGATGATCAGATGCAGCACGCGGATTTGCTGCGGCGTCAGCTTCTGGATCCGCTCGCGCAGCGTCCGCGCGGTCTCGGACTGATCCAGCGCGCCGACCGCGACGAAATCCCGCGGCGCCGAGACCGATCCGCTCAGCACGCGCGCGATCGCCTGCGACAACTCGCCGAGCGAGGTCGATTTCGGCAGATAGCCGACCGCGCCCATTTCCAGCGCCTCGCGGATGGTGTGCTTGTCCTCTTCACTGGAGACGATGGCAATCGGCAGCCGCGGATAGCGATCCCTGATCTTCTGGAAGCCGGAGAAGCCGACGACGTCGGGCAGCAGCAGATCGAGCAGCGCGAGGTCGATATTCGGCTCGCTGGCGAGGATGCCAAGCGCGCCCTTGATCGAGGTCGCCTCATAGATCCGGGCATCGGGATGCGAGATGCGGATGGCATTGCCAAGCGCCTCCCCAAACAGGGGGTGATCGTCGATGATCAGGAACCCCATCATGAGGACCCTCGCACTGCGCGAGCCTTTTCCGTTCCGATTAAATCGGAACGGGGCTCTCGATTCATGTTCTGACGCGTTTTCTTCACGCGAACCGGTGTCCACTTCGCTCGAAAACGCTTCTATTGCGGATCGCGGCAGCTAGTTCGATCCGCCGCTATCCTGCACACTCTGCAGATAGGCATATACGTTTCTGAGCTCGTCGTCGCTGAAGACGTCTTTCCAGGCCGGCATGCCCTTGGCCGGCCGCCCGTCATGGACCGTCTTCCAGAATGTCGTTTCCATGTCGTCAGCATAGCGCTTCTTCAGCAGCCTGAGATCGATCTTTCGCTCGGCCTGCACCGCATCCGGGCCATGACAATGCGCGCAGGTGCCGTTGAAGACCTCCCGCCCCGCCGTGGCATCGCCCTTGGCATCCCCGGTGGTCACAGCTGTTTGAACCGGCTTCTCGGTCGCGGCCGCCTGCCCGACCGTCACCGGCTCGGCCGCGCCAGTGGACGACGTCGTCGCCCGATCCGCCTGGCCGAACTTCACCGGAGCGCCGTCCGGCACACCGTATTTGGCAAACAGGGCGGAAATCTCCGGCCCCAGCGAGGGCAGCACGCCGTCGACTTCATCGCGCAGCGCGCCGGACGCCTTGGCGAAGCCGATCGCGGTCGCCCAGAGCAGGCCGTCACCCTCGGTCGACACGATCTGGTACTTGTCGCCATAGGTCGTCTTGTTGAGCCAGCCCGCCACCGGCGCCCAGATGAAGGCGATGTCCGCCTTGCCCTGTTCGAGGGCCGCCATGCCCTCCTCCGGGCTGAGCACGGTGACCTTCTGGATGTCGTCACGCAGCGCCAGCAGATTTTGCGGCGTCGACTGATACTGCACCGCAACCCGCAATCCCTTGAGGTCGTCGATGCCGGCGAGCTTGCGATCCTTGCCGCCGACCAGCGCGTAACCTTCATGGGCAATCGGCTTCGAGAAGATCACCGAAGGGCCCATGAAATCGTCGATCAGCGGCAGGCCGACCATGGCGTCGCACTGCTTGCTGAGCAGCGTCTCCCGTACGGTGCGCTTGCCGAAATAGGACTTGTACCAATTGGTGCTCACCGTGCGGCCGAGCTTTTGCGCCACCGCCTGGCCGATCTCGAGATAGAGGCCGGGCTTGCCCGGTTGGTCGCTCGAGAACGGCAGGTTGGTCGGGTCGGCGCAGAGCCGCAGCGGCGGTTTTGCCTCCTCGGCGCCGGCCGCCAGGGCCGGCACCATAAGGAAGGCGGAGAGCAGCACGGTCCGGATTGCATGTTCCAACCGCGTGGTGCGCGAGGGGGTGCGCAGTTCGTTTCGGGCGATGCAGGACACGGACAATGCTGCCTCCTAGACGATTGTTTACTGCAGGGCGAACACGAACAGCGAACCGCCTTCGGGCGCCGCGGCGACCATCTTCTTGCCGATGTCGCCGAGGAAGGCCGGCAGCGCCGCGGTGCGTCCCACCACGATCGCAACATACTGCTTGCCGTCGACCGAATAGGTCACCGGACCCGCGCCGATGCCGCTGCCGAGGTTCTTGCTCCACACCACCTTGCCGTTCTTGGCATCGATGGCGCGGAAATCGCCGTGCAGATTGCCCGAAAACACCAAATTGCCGCCCGTCGTCAGCGTGCCGCCGTTGAAGGGCAGGTCTTCCTTGATGCTCCACACCTTCTTGTTGGCGACCGGATCCCAGGCCACGAGTTCGCCGAGGAAGCCACCGGGGCCTTCCTTGGTCGGGAATTCAGCGCCGAGGTAGAACACGCCGCGCTTGTAGTTCACGTCAGAGACCGACCAATCCATGCAGACATTGTTGGTCGGGATGTAGACGAGGCCGGTCTGCGGGTTGAACGACATCGGCTGCCAGTTCTTGCCGCCGATCAGGTTCGGACAGATGTCCTTGGCGGGATGGCCGGGGCCCGGACGCTTGTCCGGATCCTCTTCCGCCCGCATCGTGTTGATGTCCCACTTCTTGGCCCAGTTGGCGAAGACGTACTTCTCGGCCGAGATCATCTTGCCGGTCTCGCGGTTGGCCACGAAGAAGAAGCCGTTGCGGTCCGCCTTCATCAGGACCGGCGTCTCGCTGCCCTTGATCTTGAGGTCGGCGAGCAGCAGCTCGTTGACGCCGTCATAATCCCAGGCGTCGGCCGGCGTGCCCTGGATGTGCCACTTGATCTTGCCGGTGTTCGGATCGATCGCCAGCGTCGAGGCGGTGTAGAGGTTGGTCAGCTTGCCGAAATTACCGTCGCCGGTGGAGCGCACGCCGGTATTCCAGGGTCCCGGATTGCTGGTCCCCCAGTAGACGGTGTCGGACTTGGCGTCGTAGGAGCCGACCAGCCAGGCGGCGCCGCCGCCATGCAGCCCGGTGTCGCCCTTCCAGGTGTCGCTGCCGGGTTCACCCGGCGCCGGCACCGTGTAGGTCTGCCAGAGCAGCTTGCCGTCCTTGAGCGAGAAGGCCTGCAACGAGCCGCGGACGCCATATTCGCCGCCGCCGAAGCCGGTGATCACCTTGTCGCGGACGATCAGCGGTGGCGAGGTGATGACCGAGCCCTGCTTGTAGTCGACGACCGTCGAGGTCCAAAGCTCCTTGCCGGTCTCGGCGTCGAGCGCGGTCAGCTTGCCGTCGAGCCGGCCGACGAAGATCTTGCCGTCGGCATAGGACACGCCGCGATTATTGACGTCGCAGCAGGCGTATTGAAGCACGTCGTCCGGAATGTCCGGCTGCCAGGTCCATTTGCGCGCGCCGGTCGCGGCATCGACCGCGTAGACGTATTTCGGCCCCCACGACGTCGACACATACAGCGTCTTGCCGATCACCAGCGGTGACGACTCGTTGGAGCGCAGCGAGGCCAGCGACAGCGAATAGACCAGCTGCAGCTTGCCCGCGTTCTCGGAATTGATCTGCTTCAGGGGGCTGAAGCGCGTATTGCCGTAGTCGTGGCCGGCGATCGCCCATCCGTTCGGATCGGACGCCGCCTTCACGACGGAATCATTCGCTTTCGACGCGCCAATGCTTGCCATCGCCATGGCGACCAGCGATACACCGGCAAAGAAAATCCCGCTCCTCAGCTTCATTGGCTTCCTCCAATATGGTTTCGTTGCCGCGATGGATGCATCGCGCGCGCGGATCGATACCCAATTTCATGATCCAGCGATCTGCTGTCGCTGCGTCGCCATTGAAAATGACAGCAACGCTATTGCGTCGTTATAGGCGGAAGGTAGTAGCAATCGCGGCGGCGATTTTCGGCGCACCGTCGCACCATCCGCCTGCCGAAAACCGCTTGCAGTGCGGCGTGATTTCGTCGCGCCGGAGCATGCCCATGGCAGCTTGCAAATTGCCCCTCGAACGGCTGCCTGCTAGGATCGGAATTACAGCCCGGCGCCTTCACGACAGGGCCGCACCTACGACTTTGATCGCGGTTACGTCCCATATGAAGCGTGGTCTACTGGGCCCATAACGAAGCTATTGGGAGAAACGCGTGTCTACAGTCAAACTGACGGTAAACGGCAGGGCGGTTTCGGTCGACGTCGAGGACCGGACCCTCCTCGTGCATCTCTTGCGCGAAAACCTCAACCTCACTGGCACCCATGTCGGCTGCGATACCAGCCAGTGCGGCGCCTGCGTCGTCCATGTCGATGGACGGGCAGTCAAATCCTGCACCATGCTGGCCGGCCAGGCCGCGGGCTCCAACGTCACCACGATCGAAGGCCTCGCCAAGGGCGACGAGTTGCACCCGATGCAGGCGGCGTTCCGCGACAATCACGGCCTGCAGTGCGGCTATTGCACCCCCGGCATGATCATGTCCGCGGTCGATATCGTGCACCGCCATGGCGGCAAGCTCGACGAGGAAACGGTTCGCCACGAGCTCGAAGGCAACATCTGCCGCTGCACCGGCTACCACAACATCGTCAAGGCGGTGCTCGATGCAGCCGGCCGCATGAAGGTCGCGCAGGCCGCCGAATAGCCGGCCCACGCAGTACACACGATCAAGCTCATCACCGCCGGTCTCGATGGAAACGGCGGCAAATCGAATCTCCGTTGGGAGGACTAGACTATGGGTGTTGAAGGAATTGGCGCACGCGTCGTGCGCAAGGAAGATCGCCGGTTCATTACCGGACAAGGAAAATACGTCGACGACGTCAAGATGGTGGGCATGAGCTACGCTCACTTCATCCGCAGCCCGCATGCACATGCCAAGGTCAAGGGCATCAACTCCACCGAGGCCATGAAGATGCCCGGCGTGATCGCGGTGCTGACCGGACAGCAGATCGTCGACGACAAGGTCGGCAATCTGATCTGCGGCTGGGCCATCACCTCGAAAGACGGCTCGCCGATGAAAATGGGCGCGTGGCCGGCGATGGCGCCGGAGACCGTGCGCTTCGTCGGACAGGCCGTCGCAGTCGTGATCGCCGAGACCAAGAACCTGGCCAAGGACGCGGCGGAAGCCGTCGTCGTCGACTACGAAGAACTTCCCGCGGTGGCCGACGTCAGGGCCGCGATCAAGTCGGGCGCACCGCAACTGCATCCCGAAGCCCCCGGCAACATCGTCTATGACTGGCATATCGGCGACGAAGCCGCGGTCGGCGACGCCTTCAGCAAGGCCGCCAACGTGGTGACGCTCGAGCTCACCAACAACCGCCTGGTGCCGAACGCGATGGAGCCGCGCGCGGCGGTCGCGCAATACGACCAGGCCGAAGAGCACTACACGCTCTACACCACCTCGCAGAACCCGCACGTCGCCCGCCTCGTGCTGTCGGCGTTCTACAACATCGCGCCCGAGCACAAGCTGCGCGTCATCGCACCCGACGTCGGCGGCGGCTTCGGCTCCAAGATCTACATCTATCCGGAAGAGATGGTGGCGCTGTGGGCCTCGAAGAAGGTCAACCGCCCCGTGAAGTGGACCGGCGACCGTTCGGAGGCCTTCCTCACCGACGCACATGGCCGCGACCATGTTTCGAAGGCGGAGATGGCGTTCGACAAGGACAACAAGATCCTTGGCCTGCGGGTGAAGACCCACGCCAATTTCGGCGCCTACATGTCGCTGTTCTCCTCGGCGGTGCCGACCTATCTCTATGCGACGCTACTGTCGGGCCAGTATGTGATCCCGGCGATCTACGCCGAGGTGATCGGCGTTTACACCAACACCACGCCGGTCGACGCCTATCGCGGCGCCGGCCGTCCCGAGGCGAGCTATCTGCTCGAGCGCATGATGGAGACCGCGGCGCGGCAATTGAAGGTCGATCCGACCGAGCTGCGCAAGAAGAACTTCATCAACGCGTTCCCGTATCAGACGCCTGTGATCATGGCGTATGACATCGGCGACTTCCACGCCTCGATCGATGCGGCGATGAAGGCGATCGACTATGCCGGCTTCCCGGCCCGCAAGGCCAAGGCGAAAGCCGATGGCCAGCTGCGCGGCATCGGCGTCTCCTGCTACATCGAGGCCTGCGGCATCGCACCGTCGAAGGCGGTCGGCAGCTTAGGGGCCGGCGTCGGCCTGTGGGAATCGGCCGAGATCCGCGTCAATCCGGTCGGCACCATCGAGGTGCTCACCGGCTCGCACAGCCACGGCCAGGGCCACGAAACGACGTTCTGCCAGATCATCGCCGAGCGGCTCGGCGTGCCGATCAGCCAGGTCTCGATCGTCCATGGCGACACTGACAAAGTGCAGTTCGGCATGGGCACCTACGGCTCGCGCTCGATCGCGGTCGGCGGTGCGGCGATCGTGAAGGCGATGGAGAAGGTGGAAGCCAAGGCCAAGAAGATCGCGGCGCACGCGCTCGAGGCGTCCGAGAGCGACATCGTGATCGAGAACGGCGAGTTCAAGGTCACCGGCACCGACAAGGCGATCGCGCTGCCGATGGTCGCGCTCGCCGCCTACACCGCGCACAATCTGCCCGACGGCATGGAGCCCGGCCTGAAGGAGACGGCGTTCTACGACCCGACCAACTTCACCTTCCCGGCCGGCGCCTATATCTGCGAGCTCGAGGTCGATCCGGGCACCGGCAAGACCACCTTCGTCGACTTCGTGGCGGCGGACGATTTCGGCCGGCTGATCAACCCGATGATCGTCGAGGGCCAGGTCCATGGCGGCTTGGCGCAGGGCATCGGCCAGGCGCTGCTCGAAGGCGCGGTCTATGATGACACCGGTCAGCTCGTGACCGCGTCCTTCATGGACTACACCATGCCGCGTGCCGACGACCTGCCGTCGTTCCAGCTCTCCCACACCACGACGCTGTGTCCGGGCAACCCGCTCGGCGTCAAGGGCTGCGGCGAAGCCGGCGCGATCGGCGCCTCTGCTGCCGTGATCAACGCGATCACGGACGCGATCGGCAACAACAAGTTGGAAATGCCGGCGACGCCCGATCGCGTCTGGCACGCCATTCACGGTTGAGGGAGGAAGAGCCATGTACGAGACCAATTATCACCGCGCTTCCTCGATCGACGATGCCGTGGCGCAGTTCGCCAAGGGCACGGAGTCCAAGTTCCTGTCCGGCGGACAGACCTTGCTCCCCGTGATGAAGCAGCGACTTGCTTCGCCGTCCGATGTGATCGACGTCGCCAAGATCAAGGACATGATCGGCATCGACGTGTCCGGTGACACCGTGACCATCAAGGCCGCGACCACGCATTACGACGTCGCGCAAAGCGACGCCGTGCAGAAGGCGATCCCGGCGCTTGCCCATCTGGCGTCGATGATCGGCGACCCCGCCGTGCGTCATCGCGGCACGATCGGCGGCTCGCTCGCCAACAACGACCCGGCGGCGGATTATCCGGCGGCGGTACTGGCGCTCGGCGCGACGGTCAAGACCAACAAGCGCTCGATCGCGGCGGAGGACTACTTCAAGGGCCTGTTCACGACGGCGCTCGAGGATGGTGAGATGATCACCGCGGTGTCGTTCCCGGTCCCGGCCAAGGCGGGCTACGCCAAGTTTCCGAACCCGGCGTCGCGCTTCGCCCTGACCGGCGTGTTCGTCGCCAAGACCAAGTCGGGTGACGTCCGCGTCACCGCGACCGGTGCGTCGCAAAGCGGCGTCATGCGGGTGGGGCCGATCGAGCAGGCGTTGAAGGCGAACTGGGCGGCCTCGGCGCTCGACAGCGTGACGATTCCGGCGAGCGGCCTGCTCGCCGACATCCACGGCTCGGCGGACTATCGCGCCAACCTGATCAAGGTGATGGGACAGCGGGCGGTGACTGCCGCCGGCTGATAGCGCCTAAACACAAGTCGAGCGGCGGCGCGCAGCGATGCGCGCCGTTCGCGTTTGACCGGCGCCTCGTTTTACCGGCGCTACGGGGCAAAAGACGCTTGCCTCATCGCGCGTTCGGCGAGACAATTTAGCTAATCAGCTAATTAAAAATACCGTCCCACGGACGGCTGGGAGAACGCAGGACATTCGGCACCAAGCCAGCCGCAGACACCTCAGCCGCTTAACGCCCACAACGAACGGATAACAACGTGCTCGATAAACCCGCCTCCCAAACCGCTGCCCGCACCTCGGGCCCGCTCGCCGGCTTCCGCATCGTCGAATTCGCCGGCATCGGCCCCGGCCCGTTCGCCTGCATGCTGCTCGCCGACATGGGCGCCGAGGTCATCACCCTCGATCGGGTCGGCGCGGGCAAGAATTTGAAGGCGGTGGCGACCCGCGGCCGCAAGGTCATCGAGCTCGACCTGAAGAACAAGGCGGCGATCGCTGAAGTGCTCGACCTGCTCAGCCATGCCGACGCACTGATCGAAGGTTTTCGTCCGGGCGTGATGGAGCGCCTCGGCCTCGGTCCCGATGTCGTGCTCGCGCGCAATCCGAGGCTGGTCTTCGGCCGCATGACCGGCTGGGGCCAGGAAGGCCCGCTGGCCAACGCCGCCGGCCACGACATCAACTACATCTCGATCACAGGCGCGCTGGCCGCGATCGGCACCAAGGAGAAGCCGGTGCCGCCGCTCAATTTGGTCGGCGATTTCGGCGGCGGTGCGCTCTATCTCGTGGTCGGCGTGCTCGCTGCGCTGCTGGAAGCGCAGAAGTCCGGCAAGGGCCAGGTGGTCGATACCGCGATGTGCGACGGCGCGGCCTCGCTGATGTCGATGTTCTACGACATGGCGGCACAGGGCCGCTGGAGCGGCGGCCGCGACCAGAACTTCCTGGACGGCGGCGCGCATTTCTACGGCGTCTACGAATGCTCCTGCGGCAACTTCATCTCGATCGGCTCGATCGAGCCGCAGTTCTATGCGCTGCTGCGCAAGCATGCCGACCTGACCGACGCCGACTTCGACGCCCAGATGGACCGCAAGGCCTGGCCGGCGCTGAAGGCGAAGCTGGAGAAGGTGTTCAAGAACAAGTCGCGCGCGGACTGGTGCACAATCATGGAAGGCACCGACATCTGTTTCGCCCCGATCCTGACCATGGAAGAGGCTCCGAAGCATCCGCACATGGCGGCGCGCCAGGTGTTCGTCGAGCGCCACGGCGTCACCCAGCCCGCCCCCGCGCCGCGCTTCTCGCGCACGCCGTCCGCGATCCGCGAGCCGGAGTTGGCGAGCATCGGTGACGTGACCAGCGCGTGGAAGGCGGGAAAGTAACTCCGCCGTCATTGCGAGGAGCGAAGCGACGAAGCAATCCATATCTCCACGAGCGGTGAGATGGATTGCTTCGCTTCGCTCGCAATGACGACATAATGCGCCGCGGTCGCCACTCAGCCGTTAGGCCGCGTGATCGACCTTCAGCACGCCGCGGCGGATCTGGTCTTCCTCGATCGATTCGAACAGCGCCTTGAAGTTGCCTTCGCCGAAACCGTCGTCGCCCTTGCGCTGGATGAATTCGAAGAAGATCGGCCCGATCGCGTTCGCTGAGAAGATCTGCAGCAGCACCTTGGTCTGGCCGCCATCGACCACGCCTTCGCCGTCGATCAGGATGCCGTTGGTCTTGAGCCGCGCGGTGTCCTCGCCATGCTGCGGCAGGCGGGCGTCGATCCGTTCGAAATAGGTCTCGGGCGGCGACGGCATGAACGGCAGGCCCTCCGCGCGCAGCGTCTCGACCGTCGAATGGATATCGCGCGCGCCGCAGGCGATGTGCTGGATGCCCTCGCCGCGATAGATGTTGAGATATTCCTCGATCTGTCCGGAATCGCCGGCATCCTCGTTGATCGGAATCCGGATCTTGCCGTCAGGGCTGGTCAACGCGCGGGAGAACAGGCCGGACGCGCGGCCCTCGATGTCGAAGAAGCGGATCTGGCGGAAGTTGAACAGCTTGGCATAGAAGCCGGTCCAGACATCCATGCGGCCGCGATGGACGTTGTGGGTGAGGTGATCGACGTAATAGAGGCCCGAGCCTGCGGGGCGCGGATTCTCTGCTCCTAACCACTCGAACTCCGCATCATAGGCCGAGCCCTTGGCGCCGTAGCGATCGACGAAATACAGCAGGCTGCCGCCGATGCCCTTGATCGCGGGCACATCGAGCGTCTTCTCCGCGGACGACACATTCGCCGGCTCGGCGCCGAGCGCGATCGCGCGCTCATAGGCATGCTTCGCATCGACCACACGGAACGCCATCGACGGCGCGCAAGGGCCGTGCGCGGCGACGAAGTTGAAGCCGTGAGTGCCTGGCTCCTCGTTGACGAGATAGTTGATGTCGCCCTGGCGATAGACCGTGATCTTCTTGGTCTTGTGGCAGGCGACCGCGACAAAGCCCATCAGCTTGAACAGGGCATGCAGCTCGCCGGGGTTGGGGTGGGCATATTCGACGAACTCGAAGCCGTCGGTGCCCATCGGGTTCTCAGTGCTGATTTCGGCCGGCGGTGCATCGTGCGGAAACGGACCCATGACGGTAACTCCCTGATTTGTCTCAAGATCAGTTTCCGTCACCTTCTGCGCAACGTGCGTGCAAAATAGCCCCTGATTTGCTAGAATCGCGCACGATCCGTGCATGAAATGGACCATCTGCGCATGCCAGACGTCGATGCCTTCGACCTCAAAATGCTCGCCGCGCTGCAGGACGACGGCCGGCTGACCAACCAGCAGCTCGCCGACCTGGTCGGGCTCTCCGCCTCGCAATGCTCGCGGCGGCGGATGCGGCTGGAGGAGGAGAAGGTGATCGCGGGCTACCACGCCGATCTCGCCGGCGAGGCGCTCGGCTTCGGCCTGATCGCGTTCATCCACATCACGCTCGCGACCCATTCACCCGACAACGCCAAGCGGTTTCGGGAATTGGTCAACCGCGTCGATGACATCCAGGAAGCCTATGCGCTGACCGGCGACGCCGATTACGTGCTGAAGGTGATGCTGCGCGACCTCAAGAGCCTGTCCGACATCGTCAACAACGTGCTGATGCCGCACCAGAGCGTGGCGCATGTGCGCTCATCGATCGTGCTCGACCGCCTGAAGGAGAGCACCAAGCTGCCGTTGAAGTCGCTACAGGCGTGATGGCTCAAATCGAGGGAATTCCGTCATTCGCTTCGGCGACACGACCTGCGATCATTCCTCCAACATCCAGCTAGAGAGGCGACCATGGCGCTGCAGCTGCGACCGAACTGCGAGTATTGCGACAAGGACCTGCCACCGAGCGCGCTGGAGGCGCGGATCTGTTCGTACGAATGCACGTTCTGTGCGGATTGTGCGGAGACCAAGCTCGGCAATGTCTGCCCGAACTGCGGCGGCGGTTTTGCGCCGCGGCCGATCCGCCCGGCCAAGCCGTGGCGCCCCGGCGTCTGCACCGTGAACCAGCCGCCGTCGGACAAGCGGATGCATCTGAAATACAGCCTCGAGGACTGCGCGGCGAACACGGCGCGGCTGAGGGATGTCAGGCCCGAGGAGCGGTGAGCTCTCCTCGTCATTGCGAGCGAAGCGAAGCAATCCATCCTCTCCATTCGGGGATAGATGGATTGCGTCGTCGCTTCGCTCCTCGCAATGACGGAGAAACAACTTACTCCGCCGCGACGATGGTGCCTTCGACCTCGCCAAAGCCGACGCGATAGCCGTCGCCCTGGCACCAGCCGCGCATGACGAGCGAGTCGCCGTTTTCGAGGAACGAGCGCGTCACGCCGCTGGCAAGCTCGACCGGTTCGGTACCGTTCCAGCTGATTTCCAGGAGGCTACCGCGCTGGTGCTTTTCGGGACCGGAGATCGTGCCGCTGCCTAAGAGATCGCCGACATTCATCGCGCAGCCGCTGGAGGCGTGGTGCACCAACTGCTGTACCGACGACCAGTACATGTATTTGAAGTTGGTGCTGCAGATCGTCTTGGCTTCGTTCATCGCACCGGCGCGCAAGCTCACGTCGAGCTGCATGTCGTAATTGTTCGGCTGGGTCTGCTTCAGATAGGCCAGCGGCTCCGGCTGCTGCTCCGGGCCCTGCATGCGGAACGGCTCCAGCGCCTCGCGCGTCACCACCCACGGGCTGATCGAGGTCGCGAACGCCTTGGCCTGGAACGGCCCGAGCGGCACATACTCCCATTGCTGGATGTCGCGCGCGCTCCAGTCGTTGAGGATGACGAAGCCGAAGATCATCTCTTCGGCCTGCTTCTCGGTCAGCATCTCGCCCATCGCTGACGCCTGACCGACCACCACGCCCATCTCGAGCTCGAAGTCGAGCCGCTTGCAGGCGCCGAAGCTCGGCACCTCCGCAGTCGGCGGCTTCAGCTGGCCGCGCGGCCGTCGCACCTTGGTGCCGCCAACCACCACGGTCGAGGCGCGGCCGTTGTAGCCGATCGGCATGTGCAGCCAGTTCGGCTGCAACGCATTGTCCTTTCCGCGGAACATGACGCCGACATTGGTGGCGTGCTCCTTCGACGAATAGAAATCGGTGTAGCCCGAGACGGCGAACGGCATGTGCAGCCTAACGTCAGCCATCGGTACCAGCGCCCGCGCCCGCAACTCCCTGTTGTCGCGCAGCTCCGGATGATCGGCGCGCAACAGCTCGCTGATCCGCGCCCGCGTCGCCGACCACACCTTCGGCCCGAGCGCCATGAAGGCGTTGAGCGAGGGCTGCGAGAACACGCCGAGCGGCCCGACATCGAGCCGCGAGTCCTGCTCAAGCTCCCAGAGGTCGAGCACATAGTCGCCGATCGCAACGCCGACACGCGGCGCAAGGCCGTCCTTCGACGAGAACACGCCGTAGGGCAGGTTCTGGATCGGGAAGTCGGAGGTCGGCGCGACGTCGATGAAGGAGCGGAGTTTTGGGTCGTTGGGGTGGGGCATGGGGGTTCCGATATGCAATCTGGCGCAACAGCTGATCTTCTTCACCCTCCCCTGGAGGGGGAGGGTCGACGCGAATGAAATGAGCGGCGGGGTGGGGTGACGGTCTATCCGCGAACACACCGCCCGTGTTGAGAGATCACCCCATCCCGTTTCGCATTCCGCTTCGCTGCATGCGAACCGACCCTCCCCCTCCAGGGGAGGGTAAGATTACGGCTTGGTCGGGTCGAACTTCTTCTCCAACCCCTTCCAGCAATCCGAGTAATCGTCCTGCAGCGTCGCCGAGGTCGCGGCATGCTGCGTCACCCGTTGCGGGTAGCGGGTCTCGAACATGAAGGCCATCGTGCCGGTCAGCTTCACCGGCTTCAGCTCGCTGTTGCTCGCGTGCTCGAAGGCTTCGCGGTCGGGACCGTGCGGCAGCATCATGTTGTGCAGGCTGATGCCGCCCGGCACGAAGCCCTGGGGCTTGGCGTCGTAGACGCCGTAGATCAGCCCCATGAACTCCGACATGATGTTCATGTGGTACCACGGCGGGCGGAAGGTGTTGTCGGCCACCATCCAGCGCTCCGGGAAGATCACGAAGTCGATGTTCGCGGTGCCGGCGGTCTCCGACGGCGAGGTCAATACCGTGAAGATCGACGGATCGGGATGATCGAACGCGATCGCGCCGACCGGCGAGAAGGTGCGCAGATCGTATTTGTAGGGCGCGTAGTTGCCGTGCCAGGCGACGACGTCGATCGGCGAATGCGGCAACGTGGTCTTGAACAGCGAACCACCCCACTTGACGTAGAGCTCGGTCGGCGTGTCCTTGTCCTCATAGCTCGCAACCGGCGTCAGGAAGTCGCGCGAATTGGCCAGGCAATTGGCGCCGATCGGGCCGCGTTCCGGCAGCGTGAAGGCGCCGCCGTAATTCTCGCAGAGATAGCCGCGCGCCGGGCCGTTTGGAATCTCGACGCGGAATTTGACGCCGCGCGGGATCACCACGATCTCGCCCGGCTCGGCATCGATGCGGCCGAATTCGGTGACGAGGCGCAGATTGCCCTGCTGCAGCACGAACATCATCTCGCCATCGGCATTGTAGAAATGCTGATCGACCATCGATTTGGTGATGAGGTAGATGTGCGCGGCCATGCCGGCCTGCGTGTTGGCATCACCCGCCGTGGTCATGGTCTGCACGCCCTGCAGGAAGGTCATGTCCTGCTTCGGGATCGGCGCCGGGTCCCAGCGCAGTTGCGCGATCGGCATGTCGTATTCGTGGCACGGCGCGGTGCGCCACAGCCCGGCATCGGCCTTGGCGAAGCGGCCGGAGTGCCGCACCGACGGGCGGATGCGATACAACCATGAGCGCTCATTGGTGCCGCGCGGCGCCGTGAACGGCGAGCCCGACAACTGCTCGGCATAGAGCCCATAGGCGCAGCGCTGCGGCGAGTTGCGCCCCATCGGCAGCGCGCCGGGCAACGCCTCGGTCTCGAAGCTGTTGCCGAAGCCGGACATGTAGCCCGGCGTGACTTGCCCCGAGCTGCGAACGATCTGATCAGGCGAGGTGTTGATGTTCATCGCTATCCTCCTTGCAGGGCGGCCCACATTTCCTGGTCGCGCTTGTCGGTCCAGATCACGGGATCGTCGATCCCGGACGCTTCGTCATAGGCACGCGAAACGTTGAACGGCAGGCAGTGCTCGTAGATCGCGAATTTCGAGAACTTCGGATCCATCACCTCGCGCGTCGCCGCCATTGATTCCTTCAGGCTGCGGCCCTTGGCGACGGAGGATTCGGCGGCGCCGTAGAGCGTGGTGACGAAATCGCGGGTCATCGCGATGGCATCGCGCCCGGTCTCAAGGCCCTTCAGCGCATCGCCGCGGCCCGGCGCGATCGCCTTCGGATTGAAGGCGCGGATCTCGTTCAAGGTCATCGGCCATTCGCGCAGATGCGCATCGCCGCAATAGCAGGCCGAGTGATATTCGATGAGGTCGCCGGAGAACATCACCTCGGCGTCCGGCACCCAGGCGACAATGTCGCCCGAGGTGTGGCCGGCGCCGAGTTGCATCAGCCGCACCTCGCGCTTGCCGAGATAGATCGACATCTCGCCCTCGAAGGTCAGCGTCGGCCAGGTCAGTCCGGGAATGCTCGCGGCATCCTGGAACAGCCGCGGGAAGCGGCCGTATTCGGAATCCCAATCCTGCTGGCCGCGCTCCTGGATCAGCCGGTACGTCTCCTGCGAGGCGACGATGCCCTGCGCGTGATAGGCGGAGGCGCCGAGCACGCGGACCGCGTGATAATGCGACAAGACGACGTACTTGATCGGCTTGTCGGTGACGGTCTTGACCCGCTCGATCACTTTGTTGGCCATCGCGGGCGTCGCCTGGGCGTCGAACACCAGGCAGCCGTCCTCGCCGACGATGACGGCGGTGTTGGGATCGCCCTCGGCGGTGAAGGCGTAGAGATCGGTGCCGATCTCGGAGAAGGTGACCTTCTTCTCCGCGAGATCCGTGGTCGATGCGAAACCTTTGGCCATCAGTTCAATCCTGTCCGTTTGATCAGTGCTATTGCTGTTGCTGTTGTTGCTGCTGGCCCGCGTCCAGCGTCCGCCGCTTCGCCACCGCGATCGCCTCGCGCAGCACGTCGAGATCGCCGATGTGGTTGGCGAGCACCAGAACCAGCGCGGCATCGAGATCGGCGCTCTGCGCCTCGGTGAGCCCGCGATGCGCCTCGACGATGGCGCGGAAGGCGTCATCGGGCTTTGCAAAGTTCGAACTGGTCGACAGCGCCATGACTGCTCCTCAGCTCAGGCCGGCTGCGCGCGCCAGCGCCGCGTCGAGTGCCGGCCGCGCGGCGTTGCGAAAGCGCGCCGCGACATAGCCATCCGGCCGCAGCAGATAGGCGGTGCCGGGCTCGGCATCATAGCGCTTGCCGGCAAGGCCTTGCGCGTCGACCAAGCCGCCCTCGCCGCCGACGCGGATGGTGCCGACGCCGTCAGGCACATCGACGGCCGCGCCATTGCCAAACTCCAGCAGCGTGAAACGCGTTCCCTGCCTGATGAAAACGTCGGTCAGATAGCTGGAACCGCCGCCCTGCTCGGTCACCGGCGCATCCAGCATCGAGGCGCCCGGCCGCGGGCCGCCGCGCCAGTCGTCGCGATCGCCGCTCGAAAGCGGCGTGTCGTAGACCGACGGCACCGATAGCCGGCCGCCATTGACCATGCGCTTGCCGAACTCGGTGTCCTTGGCGAGCGACAGCACCGCTTCGCGCAGCCGCGCCTCCTGCCGGGTCACCGGCGCCATGAAATCGGTCGAGCGGGTGGACTCGCGGATGTTCTCATCCGCCGCCGCACTGCGCTCGATGTGATAGGTCTCCAGCAAGCCTTCCGGCGACAGCCGGCGGAGCACGCGATCGAGCTTCCACGCCAGATTCTCGGCGTCCTCGAGCCCGGAATTCGCGCCGCGCGCGCCGAACGGCGAGACCTGGTGCGCGGAATCGCCCGCAAAGATCACGCGGCCGTGGATGAATTTTGCCATCCGGCGGCACTGGAACTTGTACAGCGAGATCCATTCGAACTCGAACTTGTCATGCCCGAGCATGCGCTCGATCCGCGGCCGGACATTCTCGGGCTGCTTCTCGGCCACCGGATCGGCATCCGGATTAAGCTGCAGATCGATCCGCCAGATGTCGTCCGGCTGCTTGTGCAGCAGCGCCGAGCGTCCGGCGTGGAACGGCGGATCGAACCAGAACCAGCGTTCGGTCGGGAATGCTGCGGTCATCTTGACGTCGGCAATCAGGAACTGGTCCTCGAACACCTGCCCCGCAAAATCCGCACCGACCATCTGCCGCAGCGAGGAACGGGCGCCGTCGCAGGCGACGACAAAGGAGGCATGCACCTGGTAGGAGCCCTCAGGCGTCGCGATGGTCAACGCGACGCCATCGTTGCGGCTCTCCAGCGCAATCACCTTGTTGCGCCAGCGCAGGTCGATTTCAGGCAGCTGCTCGACCCGGTCGACCAGATAGGCCTCGGCGTAAAACTGCTGCAAATTGATGAAGGCGGGCCGCTTGTGGCCCTCCTCGGGCAGCAAATTGAACTGGTAGAGCTGCGAGGCGCCGTGGAAGATCTTGCCCACGCTCCACACCACGCCCTTCTCGACCATGCGGTCGCCGACGCCGAGGCGATCCCAGAATTCCAGCGAGCGTTTCGAGAAGCAGATCGCGCGCGAGCCCTCGCCGATCCGGTCGGCATCGTCGAGCAGCACCACGCGCTGGCCGCGCTGCGCAAGATCGATCGCGAGCGACAGCCCCACCGGCCCGGCGCCGACCACCACGACTGGGTACTCCGCCACATTGGCGCCCGACCGCTCCTGGTCGGGATGACGGCGATAGCCGAACTGGGTTTTGGCCTGTGCCGTGTTGGCTGCCATTGCTTGACCCTGGATGTTCCCTGGCGCCGGCCCTTGTCTGTGGCTCGGACTGCGGCTTGTGTGACCGGCTTGCGACAAGACCTTGCGGGCCGAGCGCGACCTTGCTAAATTAGTCTCACTTGCAACTATCTTAAACTCCCAGTCGGGCTCGCCGTCAACTCAAATTGGAGGAATTTTTGGCCAGGACCTCTGCAAGCCAGCCTCCGATGCGACCGCGCAGCGCCGTGGAAGCGGACGCGCGCGACAATACCGCGCCGACCAAGAAGCGCCTCGACCTGTTCCACTTCATGCCGTTCCGCCTGAACCGGCTGGCGGCGGAGGTGTCCTCGGCGCTATCGAGCGAATATCAGGCGCGTTACGGCCTCGATATTCCCGAGTGGCGCGTGCTCGCGACGCTCGGTTTCCGCAATGATCCCTGCAGCGCGCAATACATCGCGCATTGCACCCGCACGCATAAATCCACCATCAGCCGCGCGGTGTCGGCGCTGATGGAGCGCGAGATCGTGGAGCGCGTCGAGAACGCTGACGACCGCCGCGAATTCCGCCTGCGACTGACCAGGAAGGGCCAGGGGCTTTACGAAGAGCTGATCCCGCGCCTGCTGCGCAAGGAGCAGGAGATCCTGTCCTGCCTGTCCGCACAGGAGCGCCGCGATCTCGCGCGCCTGCTCGGCAAGGTCGAGACCAGCCTCGAGCTGGTGCAGACCAGCGAAGAAGCCGACGCCAAGGACGTGTATTAGACGCGCGCGCCGCTTTGGACACACGCTTCGCTGTCGTCCTGGCGAAAGCCAGGACCCATACGCCGCGGCCGGTGTTGTGAACGGGACTCGACGTTGCAGCGAGTTCAACAATTGCGGTTTGTGGTTATGGGTCCTGGCTTTCGCCAGGACGACGCCGAGGGTGGCATCGCGCCTTAACGCAGCACTAACGCGCCCCGCGCAGTTCCATCTACTTGTCATTCCGGGCGCGCGCAGCCTGAGCCCGCAATCCATTCATCCATGAAACGTGCGGCCCGATGGATTCCGGGCTCTCGCTTCGCGAGCCCCGGAATGACGATGGAGGGATTTACGCCCCGCCGATATGCTTCGCGATCACAGGGAAATAATTATCCTTCGATCCCTTGTCGATCGCCTCCTGCAGCACGGTGCCGATCAGCTCCGCACCGCGGATCTTGATGCCGGCGTCGGCGGCGAGCTCCAGCGCGTAGGACAGGTCCTTCAGCGCGTATTCGGTCGAGAACGCACGCTCGGGAAACACGCCGGGCACGATCGCCTTCATGCCGTGGTTGCGCAGCGCAAAGCTGTCGGCCGAGCCCTTCGACAGGGTTTCCAGCAAGAGCTTCGGATCGACGCCATTGTGCTTCGCCACCGCAACCGCCTCAGCCAGCGCGTTCACGGTCTCGAACAGCACCATGTTGTTGAGGATCTTGGTCACCTGCCCTGCGCCGACCTCGCCGCAATTGGTGACGTCGGTGGCAAAGCAGCGGATCAAGGGCTCGATCGCGGCATAGAGCGCGGGCACCGCGCCGACCATCACGCTGAGCGTGCCGTCCTGCGCCGCCTGCCGGGCGCGCGCGATCGGCGCGTCGGCCCAGGCCGCGCCCTTGGCTTGCAACTGCCCGGCGAAGTCGCGGGTCTGGCTGACCGAAGACGTGCCGAGATCGACCACGACCTGGCCGGCCCTCGCATTCTTCAGGATGCCGTCACCCTCGAACACCGCGCGCACATGTTTCGCGCTCGGCAGGCAGAGGAACAGCACGTCGCTCTGCTTGATGACATCGGCGACCGTTTCAGCCACATCGGCGCCGTCGGTGCGCAGTCGTTGCAGCGGCTCAGCCGCGAGGTCGAACACCACGACGCGCTTGCCGCTCTTCTTGACCAGGTTGCGGCAAATCGGCTCACCCATCACGCCGAGGCCGATGAATCCGAGAGTCTTGTATGCAGTCATATCGCTTCTTCTTTTTGACGTTTCTTGAGGTGTTGCAGATACGCCTCGCCCGATCGGCGAGGCTATTTCGCGAACGATCGCGACGGCGCCAGATGCAGCGCGAACGCATCGACCTTGTCGCTGGCGCGCGGATAGATCTCGCTGACGATCGGATCGTGGCCTGGAATGAAGCGGTCGGGATGACCGGCAAGCCGCTCGACGGTCTCCCAGCCCTGCGCCATGTCGCCGACATTGTAGACGATCGGGAACGGGCTCTTCTTGTGCAGGTTCGCATAATAATGCGCGGCGTCCGACGCCAGCACCACCGGGCCGCGCGCGGTCTCAACCCGCACCACCTGCAGGCCGTCGGAGTGGCCGCCGACGCGATGCACGGTGACGCCGGGCGCGATCTCGCCGTCGCCGGAATGGAAGGTGACGCGCTCGCCGTAGACATGGCGCACCATCTGGGTGACGTGTTCAATGGAGAACGGATGGCGCAGCATGCCGTTGCACATGCAGCGGCCGGTCGCGTAGCTCATCTCGCGTTCCTGCAGATGGAATTTGGCGTTCGGGAAGCGATCCAGATTGCCGGCGTGGTCATAATGCAGATGGGTCACGATGACGTCGCGGATCGCATCGGCACTGACGCCGAAGGCGGCCAGCGCATCGACCGGGTTGAGCGTCAGCTTGCGGGCGCGCGCCTTGGCCTCCTCGGCGTTGAAGCCGGTGTCCACCAGGATGTCGCGGCCATGGCCGCGGATCAGCCAGACGAAATAATCGAGATCCTGCGCCGTGGTGTCGTGCGGATCGGGCACCAGGAAGTTGAGGTGGGGCGTGCGCGGCGACATCGTCGCATAGCGCAGGGCGTAGATTTCGAAGGCGTTTCCCATCGGTTTCGCTCTTGTTGGCTGTTCTTGAATGGCTTGGCGTCCCGACCACAAAGCCATCGCCTCGCGCAAAGGTCAAACCGCGCAAAGTGCGACGAGCGCGTGACAGGGCGGCCCAAACCACTGCGCAAGCCTCTGTGAATGCAATCACACTATCCGGTCGCAGGAACCTGCACCATGCCACGGAGGCGATGGCCGCCATGATCGCGGCTGTTGCGCTGCGGCCCCGTTACCGCCGCCGCGATTAGCGATGGTGCCGCAGGCCGTTGACGGGGGTTTGACCGTGGTTTGATAATGGATTTTCGCTAGAGTAAGGTCCCCGGGGCGCAGGCTGAAAGCGGCGCCATTTCATTGCAATGCCGCGATCTGGATTAGCCGCGATTATGAAAATCCGCCTTGCCTTGCTCGCCACGCTGATTTTTTCAATCGCGTCGCCCACCCTGTCCGTCGCTGCCGGCGATCGTTTCGCGCTGGTCATCGGCAATGCCAAATATCCCGACGCCGACGCGCCGCTGAAGGAGCCGGTCAACGACGCCCGCGACGTCGCGGACGAGCTCAAGCGTGACGGCTTCATCGTCGAGGTCGGCGAGAACCTGACCGGCGACGGCATGCGCCGCGCCTTCGACCGGCTCTATGGCAAGATCAAGCCGGGCTCGGTCGCGCTGATCTTCTTCTCGGGTTACGGCATCCAGTCGAACCGGCAGAGCTACATGATCCCGATCGATGCCCAGATCTGGGCCGAGGCTGATGTCCGCCGCGACGGCTTCAGCCTCGAGACCGTGCTCGGCGAGATCAACAGCCGCGGCGCCGGGGTGAAGATCGCCCTGGTCGACGCCTCCAGGCGCAACCCGTTCGAGCGCCGCTTCCGCAGCTTCTCGGCGGGGCTCGCCCCGGTGATCGCCCCCAACGGGACGTTGGTGATGTATTCGGCCGCGCTGTCGTCCGTGGTCTCGGACAATGGCAGTGACCGCAGCCTGTTCGTGCGGGAACTGCTGAAGGAGATCCGCACCCCCGACCTGATGGCGGAGGAAACGCTGAACCGCACCCGCGTCGGCGTCACCCGCGCCTCGCGGCAGGAACAGGTGCCGTGGATCTCGTCGTCGCTGGCCGAGGATTTCTCGTTCAGTCCAACCGGCGCAGCCACGCCAAGCGGCGCAGCCAGTCCAGGCGGCGCACCGGGACCGTCGAGCGCGGCGCCCGCGCCGGCCGCATCACCGTCGCCCGAGGTGGCCACGGCACCGCCGGTCTCGCCGCCACCGGCGCCGCCAGCCCCACCCGCTGCAACGCCGAAGCCGACACCAACGCCTCCGGCTGCAACCGCGCCGACGCCGCCACCTGCGCCGCCGAAACCACCCGTCGCGACAGCGCCGGCGGCACCGCCGCCTCCCCCAAAGGGACCCGAGATCGCGCTGCCGCCACCCGCGCCTCCGCCGCCGGTGGTGATCCAGCCCACGCCAGCCCCGAGCAATTCGCCTGTTCTCGCGGATGATCCGACGATCAAGGGCCTGAACGAGAAGCTCGACAAGAACCCGGATGACGCGGCTGCGCTGTATCGCCGCGGCCAGGTCTTTGCCAGCAAGGGCGCCTACGATCTCGCGGTGAAGGACTTCACCAATTCGCTGCGGCTGAACCCGAAGGATGTCGAGGCCTATAACAACCGCTGCTGGGTGCGCACCGTGATCGGCGACCTGCAGGCGGCGCTGAAGGACTGCAACGAGGCGCTGCGGCTGCGCCCGAATTTCGTCGATGCACTCGACAGCCGCGGGCTGATGAACCTGAAGGGCGGGCAGAACAAGAACGCCATCGCCGATTTCGACGCCGCGCTGAAGATCAACCCGCGGCTGACCTCGTCGCTGTACGGGCGCGGCCTTGCCAAGAAGCGCAGCGGCGCGGTCGCGGAAGGCGATCTCGACATCGCCAACGCCAAGGCGATGGACCCGAACATCGTCAAGGAATTCGCGGACTACGGCGTGCAATGACAACAGGCCGAGGCCCGCCCGCGGCTCGAACCGCGGACGAAATTGCGCGACTAATCAGAGGGTGCGTGCCGGGCAGCGGATGCCCGCGATCAAATCCGAAGAGCTGCATGGAACCGCGCCAGCCGGCGCAGGAGGGACCGAAATGTTCAAGCCGTCGGCAAGGGCCGCGATACTTTCGATCGTGACCGTCGGCGCCGTGCTGTCGTTCGGCATGGCGGCCGCCCGCGCTGGTGACGTCACCGAGGATCAGATCATCAAGGCGCTGACGCCCGAGAAGAAGCCGCTGACCCGCGGCCTCTCGGCCGGCCCGCTGACCGCGCCCGGACTGAGCGCCGACCAGGCCAAATTCGTGCAGAGCGTCCGCGGCCGCGCCACCCGCTCGCTGTCCTCGACCGAGCGCGAGGAAATCGCGACCATCGTCCAGGACAAGCCGAAGATCGATCTCGAGATCAACTTCGACTACAACTCCGCCGACATCAGCGCGAAGTCGCTGGCCTCGGTGCAGGCGCTCGGCCGCGCCTTGACTAATCAGGACCTGAAGGGCTCGACCTTCGTGGTCGCCGGCCACACCGACGCTGCCGGCGGCGAGGACTACAATCAGGGCCTCTCGGAGCGCCGCGCCGACGCCATCAAACGCTATCTGGTCGACAAATATGGCATCAACGGCACCGATCTCGTCACCGTCGGCTATGGCAAGAGCAAGCTGAAGGACCCGAGCCACCCGATGGCGGATGTGAACCGGCGCGTGCAGGTCGTGAACGTGGAAAACAAGGACACCGCCGCCAAGTGATCCAGAGGCGATGGGCGGTGGCGTGACCGCTTTTTGAGGTTACAATGCGTCCCGCACCCCGGCGGGGCGCATTTGCTTTGGGGCGAACGCCCAAAGCGGCCCACAGGTGACCCGCCTCACATGACGTCAGGGCATGATCCGGAACAATGGACCCCGGCCCTTCCGATGCCCACACGCTACGACGGCGAGATGAGACTTCGACGAGCGCCCAAGACAATCACTGTCGATACGCGCCAAGTTCTGGATTGATCAGGCGATGAATTTCTCCCAGTACCTCAAGCCTGCGCTCGGCACCGTGGTTTTCCTCGCGCTGGCGATCGCCTATTACGCGTTCGAGCACCGCTCCCATCCGGAGGAGAAGGAGACGCCGGGCCAGGCGCTGGTCGTGGTGACGAAATCGACCAATGCCTGCTTCTCCGACATGGTCCGCGTCACCGGCTTCATCGTGCCGCGCCGCGAGGCGCAGGTGAATGTCGACCAGGACGGCTCCAAGGTCACCGACGTGCTGGTTCGCGAGGGCGACATCGTGACCGAGAACCAGGAACTGGCGCGGCTGACCCCGCCGCCGCAGCAGGCGGCGC
Organism: Bradyrhizobium sp. USDA 3240; assembly: GCF_054063295.1. NCBI lineage: Bacteria > Pseudomonadati > Pseudomonadota > Alphaproteobacteria > Hyphomicrobiales > Nitrobacteraceae > Bradyrhizobium > Bradyrhizobium sp. USDA 3240. The sequence continues at coordinate 4,824,860 of NZ_JBSSGD010000002.1, read as the reverse complement.
AGGGCAATGCCAAGCCGCTCGTGCTGCGCGCACCGGCCGCCGGCCTCGTCACCGAGGTGCGCACCGCGCCCGGCGCCCCGGCCTCGCCGCAGGCTCCGCCGATGTTCAGGATCTCGGTCAACAACGAGATCGAGCTCGACGCCGAGGTGCCGAGCTTCCAGCTCCTGAAGCTCAATCCCGGCGCCAATGTCCGGATCAGCCGCGACGACGCGCCCGACATCGTCGGCAAGGTCCGCCAGATCTCGCCGCAGATCGACCGCGCCACCCAGCTCGGGCACGTCCGCATCACCATCAACAACAATCCGACGCTCAAAGTCGGCATGTTCGCGCGCGCCAATATCGACGCCAAGCGCTCCTGCGGCGTCGCGGTGCCACGCACCGCGATCGACCGCCTGACCTTGCAGGTCGTGAAGGGCAACACGGTCGAGACCCGCAGGGTGCGCGTCGGGCTGACCTCCGACACTTCGACTGAAATTCTTGATGGCCTCGACGTCGGCGAAATCGTCGTGGCCGATGCTGGCACCTCGCTGCATGACGGCGACCAGATCAAGACGATGTTCGCCGACGAACTCGATCGCACGCGATCACGCTAATTCGGATACGCTAATGGCTTTGAACATCTCGGCATGGTCGATCCGGAACCCGCTTCCCTCGATCGTCTTCTCGATCATCCTGCTGGTGCTGGGCTGGGTCTCCTTCACCAAGCTCGCCGTGACGCGGCTGCCGAGCGCCGACATTCCGGTGATCTCGGTCGCGGTTTCGCAATTCGGCGCCGCGCCCTCGGAACTAGAGTCGCAGATCACCAAGACGATCGAGGACGGCGTCTCCGGTGTCGAGGGCGTGCGCCATATCTCCTCCTCGATCACCGACGGCCTGTCGGTGACCACGATCCAGTTCGCGCTGGAGACCAACACCGACCGCGCGCTCAACGACGTCAAGGACGCGGTGACGCGGGTGCGCGCCAACCTGCCGCAGAACGTCACCGAGCCCTTGATCCAGCGCGTCGACGTGATCGGCCTGCCGATCGTGACCTATGCCGCGATCTCGCCCGGCAAGACGCCGGAGCAGCTCTCATATTTCGTCGACGACGTGGTCAAGCGCGCGCTGCAGGGCGTGCGCGGCGTGGCTCAGGTCGAGCGCATCGGCGGTGTCGAGCGCGAGATCCTGGTATCGCTCGATCCCGACAAGCTGCAGGCGGTGGGGCTCACCGCGGTCAATGTCAGCCAGATCCTGCGCGGCACCAATGTCGATGTCGCCGGCGGCCGCGCCGAGATCGGCAAGAACGACCAGGCGATCCGCACGCTGGCCGGCGCCAAGACGTTGAACGAGCTCGCCGGCACCATGATTCCGCTGTTCGGCGGTGGCGAGATCCGGCTCGACGATCTCGGCACCGTCACCGACACCATCGCCGACCGGCGTACCTTCGCCCGCTTCAACGGCGAGCCGGTGGTCGCGCTCGGCATCAAGCGTTCCAAGGGCGCCAGCGACGTCGTCGTCGCGGCCGCGGTGCAGAAGCGCATCGACGCCCTGAAGGTCGCCTACCCCGACGTCGACCTCAAGCTGATCGACACCTCGGTCGAATTCACCAAGGGCAACTACGAGGCCGCGATCTCGACCTTGTTCGAGGGCGCGATCCTCGCCGTCATCATCGTGCTGCTGTTCCTGCGCGACATGCGCGCCACCATCATCGCCGCGGTCTCGCTGCCGCTGTCGATCTTCCCCGCATTCTGGGCGATGGACCTGCTCGGCTTCTCGCTCAACCTGGTCTCTTTCCTCGCCATCACGCTGTCGACCGGCATCCTGGTCGACGACGCCATCGTCGAGATCGAGAACATCGTCCGCCACATGCGGATGGGCAAGACGCCCTACCGGGCAGCGCTTGAAGCCGCCGACGAGATCGGCCTCGCGGTGATCGCGATCTCGCTGACTATCATTGCGATCTTCGCGCCGGCGAGCTTCATGTCGGGGATCGCCGGGCAGTTCTTCAAGCAGTTCGGCATCACGGTGTCGGTGCAGGTGTTCTTCTCGCTGCTCGCCGCGCGCTTCGTGACGCCGATGCTGGCGGCCTATTTCCTCAAGCATCACGACCACGACGATCCGCCGCCCGGCCGCATCCTGCGCGGCTATCACGGCCTCGTCACCTGGTCGGTGAAGCACCATTACATCACCGTGCTGATCGGCTTTGCGGTGTTCGCCGCGTCGATCTGGAGCATCACGCTGCTGCCGCAGGGCTTCCTGCCGGCGCAGGACACCGCGCGCTCGCTGCTCGCGATGGAGCTGCCGCCCGGCTCGCAACTGGCCTACACCGAGAAGGTCACCGAGGAGATCGTGGCGCGGCTGCGCAAGCGGCCCGAGGTGCGCAGCGTGTTCGTCGACGGCGGCCGCGTGCCGCCGGGCATCCAGGAAGTGCGCCGCGCCGCGTTGATCATCAACTACACGCCGAAGGCGGACCGCAGGATCACCCAGCGCGAGTTGGAGCTGTCGATCGGCAAGGAGCTCGATAACGTCCCCGATATCCGGTTCTGGTTCCTCGACGAGAACGGCCTGCGCGCCATCTCGCTGGTGGTCACCGGCACCGACAGCAACATCGTCAACAACGTCGCCAGCGAACTGGCGACGCAGATGAAACGGATCCCGATCATCGCCAACGTGATCTCGGAGACCGCGCTCGACCGGCCCGAGCTGCGCATCCGCCCACGCGCCGAGCTCGCGGCGCGGCTCGGCGTCTCGACCGAAAGCCTGTCGCAGACCATCCGCGTCGCCACCATCGGCGACGTCGGCCCGGCGCTGGCGAAGTTCGATGCCGGCGAGCGTCAGGTGCCGATCCGCGTCCAGCTCGAGGACAATGCGCGCAGCGACCTGCAGATGCTGGAGCAGCTGCGCGTGCCGCTCGGCCAGCGCGGCGAGCGCGGCGGCGTGCCGCTCTCCGTCGTCGCCGACATCCAGCTCGACCAGGGCCCGACCAGCATCAACCGCTATGACCGCGAACGGCAGGCCACCGTCGCGGCCGATCTCGTCGGCAATGCCGCGCTCGGCGATGCCACCAAGCTGATCTACGACCTGCCGGTCATGAAGAGCCTGCCGAAGGGCGTGAGGGTCAGCCCGTCCGGCGACGCCGAGAGCCTTGCCGAACTGTCCGACGGCTTCGCCACCGCGATCACCGCCGGCCTGATGATGGTCTATGCCGTGCTGGTGCTGCTGTTCGGCACCTTCCTGCAGCCGATCACCATCCTGTTCTCGCTGCCGCTCTCGATCGGCGGCGCGATCGGCGCGCTGCTTCTGACCGGCAAGCAGCTCACCACGCCGGTGTGGATCGGCATCCTGATGCTGATGGGCATCGTCACCAAGAACGCCATCATGCTGGTCGAATTCGCGGTGGAGGCGATCCGCGACGGCAAGGCGCGCGAGGATGCCATGATCGACGCCGGCATGAAGCGCGCCCGCCCGATCGTGATGACCACGATCGCGATGGCCGCCGGCATGATGCCGTCGGCGCTGGCGTTCGGCGCCGGTGGCGAATTCCGCTCGCCGATGGCGCTCGCGGTGATCGGCGGCCTGATCTTCTCGACCGTGCTGTCGCTGGTGTTCGTGCCGGCGATGTTCATGGTGATGGACGATATCGGCAACCTGATCTGGCGCTTCGGCAAGCGGCTCGTGGTCTCGCATGCCGACCACGAGCTGACCCCGAGCGAGCACCCGGCCGACCAGACCAAGCGACCGCCTGGCCCGCCGAGCGTGATCTCACCGGCGGCGGAGTGAGCACGACCGAACTCTCGAAAGTTGTTGAGGTCACCGCATTCGCGATGTGGTAGATTGCCCGCCTTTCAGACCAGAGAGAGGGGCTCCCTATGACAGATCGGGACGCAATACATCGCTTGGTCACCCAGGCGTATGCCGCTCGCGACAAGGGTAACATTGATTCGTTGATGGAAGCATTTGGTCCCAATGCCAGTTTCGAGCTGGTCGGTGACAAGAAGGCCCTGCATTTGACGGGAACTGTTGAGGGTCACACCAATGTCAGGCAGGCGCTGTCGGGCTTCATCGCAGCCTTCGAATTTATCGATCGCAAGATCACAATCTTCCTCGTCGACGGCGATCGCGCCGCCGTGCATTCGACCATCACGGTCCGCTTCATTCCGGGGGATCTGACCGTCACCACGAAGGTCGTCGATCTCTTCAGGTTCGAAAATGGCAAGATCGCCGAACTCGTCGAGTTCGGCGATACGGCGCTCCTGAAGCAAATCACGTCACCGAAGCAAATCACGTCAACCTAGCGTTGGGCCGTCAATACAGCCGCGTGCGATAGGCCTCTTCCATCGTCTTCTCGGCGACCTCCACCTCAACCGCGGCGGTCTGCTCGGCGATGATGCGGCCGAGCGTTGGGAAGCTGTGGCGCTCGACCTGCGCGGCGGGATTCCAGAGCTTTGAGCGCATCAGCGCCTTACCACAATGGAAGTAGGTCTCATCGACATGCACCTTGATGCCGATGACCGGCGTGACGTTCTGCACCGTCAGCGGCGTCAAGAGATCCGGCTCCTGCGAAATCTCGGCTCGCCCGTTGATCCGCAGGGTCTCGTTGATGCCGGGCACCATGAAGATCAACCCGATCCCGGGCGAAGCGATGATATTGCCGAACGTATCGACGCGGTTGTTGCCGCGCCGATCCGGGATCAGCAGCGTCTTGTCGTCGAGCACCGAGACGAAGCCCGGCGCATCGCCGCGCGGGCTGGCGTCGGCATGGCCCTTGCCGTCGCTGGAGGCGATGACCAGGAACGGCGACAGCGCGATGAAATCGCGGCAGAACTTGTCGAGATGGTTGAGCACCTTCTTCTCGGCGAGCGGGCTCAATTGCCCGAAATGCGTGCGAAGATCCTCCTGCGACTTGACCGGCGGCTTGCCGCCTGCGCCCTCGTGACCCATAGCGAACCTCCCTTTGTTGTTAGTCTATACCGCGTCGATGCCGGAAGCGATCCTCGCCGTCTGGCGTGCGGCGGCAAAGCCCGGCTGGTCGAAGAAGTCGCGGCCCGGGATCGCATCGAGCAGGTCGCGGGTATAGGCTTGGCGCGGCGCGGTGAAGACCTCAGCCGTGGAGCCCTCCTCGACGATACGCCCCTTCTGCAGCACGATGACGCGGTCGGCGATCTCGGCGGCGATGCGCAGATCATGGGTGATGAAGATCATCGCGAGCCGCATCTCCTGGCGCAGCTCGGCGAGCAGCGCCAGCACCTGGGCCTGCACCGAGACGTCGAGCGCCGACACCGCCTCGTCGGCGATCAAGACCCTCGGCTTGAGCGCGAGCGCCCGCGCGATGCAGATGCGCTGGCGCTGGCCGCCCGAGAATTCGTGCGGGTAGCGATCTGCTGTCGTCTCCGACAGGCCAACCCGGACCAGCAGCTTCCGCGCCTGCGCCATCGCCTCGGCCCGCGAGGTGCCGTATGCCATCGGGCCGCGCGCGACGGCATCGCCGACCTTCTGGCGCGGATCGAGACTAGCAAACGGATCCTGAAACACGATCTGAAGCTGCCGCCGCGCCTTGCGCAACGCCTCGCCGCGCAGCTGCCGGAGGTCTGCGCCGCCGAAGCGGATGGCGCCGGCATCGGGCTCGGTCAGCCTCATGATCATGCGCCCGAGCGTGGATTTTCCTGAGCCGGACTCGCCGACGACGGCAAGCGTCTCGCCCTCGTGCAGGGTCAGGGAGATGCCGTCCGCGGCGACTACCTCGCGCGGCGGCTGCAGCCAGCCGCGCTTGACCCGAAAGGTCTTTTGCAGGCCGACGACTTCCAGCAGCGGCTCCGGTCGCACGATCGTGTCATGGATATCCGCAAGCCGCGCCTTCGGCACCGCGTCGATCAATTCGCGCGTATGGGCGGCCTGCGGATTGCGCAGCACCTCGCTGGCCGTGCCCTGCTCGACCACCTTGCCGTGGCGCAGCACCACGACGCGGTCGGCGACATCGGCAACGACGCCGAAATCATGGGTGATCAGCAACACGCCCATGCCGCGCTCGCGCCGGAGATCGTCGATCAGGCGCAGGATCTGGCGCTGGGTCGTGACATCGAGTGCGGTGGTCGGCTCATCCGCGATCAAGAGCGCGGGCCGGTTGGCCATCGCCATCGCGATCATCACGCGCTGGCGCTGACCGCCGGACAGCTCAAACGGATAGCTCTTCTCCAGCAGCAGCGGATTCGGCAGCCCGACCTGCGTCAGCAGCGTCTGCACCCGCTCGCGGACCTCCGCCACCGACGGCGTCGGCCGCTGGTGCGCCAGGATCATCTCCTCGATCTGCTTGCCGACCCGCTTGAGCGGGTTGAGCGAGGACAACGGCTCCTGAAAGATCATCGCGGCGTTGCCGCCGCGCAAATTCCGCAGGCCGCGGCCGTCGAGCTTCGACGGATCCTGTCCTGCGACCGTCACGGTGCCGGACACGATATCGACGCCGCGCGGCAACAGCTGCAGCACGGCATGGGCGATCATCGACTTGCCGGAGCCGGATTCGCCGACCAGACAGACCACCTCGTTCGGCTTGATCTCAAACGACACATTCTCGACCGCGAACGGCCGGTCGCCGCCTTTGGGGAGCGCGATCGAGAGGCGATCGACGGCCAGAACGGGCGCGCTGGATTGCATGGATTCGCTCATGACCGGCGCCTCGAGACGCGCGGGTTGAGGACATCGGACAGACCTTCGCCGAACAGGTTGATCGCCAGCACGGTGACGAGGATGGCAAGGCCGGGAAACACGCTCATCCACCACGCATTGCGGATTGCGGTGCGCCCCGCGCCGATCATGAAGCCCCACGACATCAAATTGGGATCGCCCAGCCCCATGAAGGACAGCGCGCTTTCCAGCAGGATCGCGGTCGCCACCGTCAGCGACGTCACGACCAGGATCGGCGAGATCGCATTCGGCAGGATGTGGCCGAGCACGATGCGCCAAGTGCGCTCGCCCTGGCACAGCGCCGCCTCGACGAATTCGCGGTGGCGCAGGCGGAGGAATTCCGCGCGTGTCAAGCGCGCCAGCGGTGGCCAGCTCACCGCTCCTATGGTGAGAATGATCGTGAGCAGCGACGGATTGAAGGTCGCGACCAGCAGGATGGCCAGCACGAAGGCCGGAATGGTCTGGAACAATTCCGTCATCCGCATCAGCACCAGATCGACCTTGCCGCCGAAATAACCCGAGATCGCACCGACCACGACGCCGATCGCCATCGCCGCGAGCGCCGACGCGATACCGATCAACAGCGAGACGCGCGCGCCGTAGGCGACGCCGGCCGCGACATCGCGGCCGAGCGTGTCGCCGCCGAGCCACAGCCCGTCCTCGCCGGGCGGCGTGAACGGCGCACCGACCATCTCCCAGGGCGAGACCGGAAACACGACCGGCGCGATGATCGCAACAATGACGACAATCAGCAGCAGGACGAGCCCGATCATGCCGCTGGGATGACGCAGGAAGGCGCGCAAGGTCTCCATCATGCCGCTCCCGTGGTCATGCGCGGATCGATCAGCCGGTAGACCAGGTCGGTCAGGAGGTTGAGCGCGATCACGACGATCGAGAGGATCAGGAAGATGCCGAGCAAGACGGGATAGTCGCGCTGCAGCAGCGCCTCGAAGGTCAGGCGGCCGAGGCCGGGCCAGGCGAACACCGTCTCGATCACCACGGCGCCGCCGACCAGCGCGCCGGCCTGCATGCCGGCGACGGTGACGACCGGCACCAGCGCATTGCGCAGCATATGGCCGACCACGATCCGCGTGCCGGACAGCCCCTTGGCGCGCGCCGTCTTGATGAAATCCTGTTGCGCGACCTCGATGATCGAGGATCGCATCAGCCGCGCATAGATCGCGAGGTAAATCGCCGCCAGCGAGGTGACTGGCATGATCATGTGCTTGATGATGTCGAGAACGTGCTCGATTGGCGAGAGCTGGACGTTGATGATCTCGTAGCCGAACGGCGGCAGCCAGCCGAGCGTCACCGAGAACACCAGCACCAGCATCAGGCCGAGCCAGAACACCGGCGTCGCATAGAGCACGAGCGAGAGCACGGTGAATACCGTATCGAGCACGCTGCCCGCCGCGAGCCCCGCCAGCGCGCCGAGCGCAGTGCCGATCAGCAGCGCGAGACAGAACGCCGTGACCGTCAGCAGCAGCGTCGCCGGAAGTCGTTCGAGGATCAGATCGACGACCGGACGGCGCTGGCGATAGGAATAGCCGAGATCGAGCCTGACGACGCGGCCGAGGTGGCTCACGAGCTGCACGAAATACGGCTTGTCGAGCCCGTATTCCTTGCGCAGATCGTCGAGCAGCTTCGGATCGGACGCGCCGGATTGCCCGGCCATCACCTGGGCCGGATCGCCGGGCGCGGCCCGCACCAGCACGAAGTTGAACGTCGCGATGACGAGGATCACGGCGACGAGCTGGGCGATGCGGCTGATCGCCTGGAGCCCGATCGCCGCTGCGCTCCCGAGCCGGGTCACGATTTGTAGACCGACCCGAAGGTTTCGTGCGAGCCGATGCCCGTGGTCACGATGTTCTTGAACGCCTTGTCGTAGATGATGGGATACTCGATCTCGAGTGTCCAGGCCACCGGCACATCCTCGACCAGGATCTGCTGCACCTTGCTGTAGAGCTCCTGCCGCTTGGCTTCATCGAGCGTGATGGCGGCTTCGTCGAACAGTTTGTCGACCTCGGGATTCGAGTAGCCCTGCGTGTTCGAGAACAGGATGCCCTTCTTGATGTTCGACGAAATATAGGTGCGCGCGACGCCGAGCGCGGGATCGCCGAGCTGGTAGAGCAGGTTCTGGGTCATCTCATAGTCCCAGTTGCCGACCTTCTCGGCCCAGCCGGCCATGTCGGTGCCGACAAGCACGAGGTCGATGCCGACCCGTGCAAAGCTCTGACGGAAAAACTCGCCGGCGCGCTGATAGGACTCGCCATAGGGCGGCACGATGTACTTGATCTCGGCCCGCTTGCCGCTCGCGCCAGGCTTTAGTCCCATGTCGTCGAGCAGCGCCTTGGCCTTGTCCACGGAGAACTCGTAGCGCTTCACGTTCGGATCGTAGAACCGCGTCTTCGACGAGATCGGGCCGGTCGCAACCTTGGCATTGCCGAAGTACACGCGCTTGCTGAACGCCTCACGATCGATCAGGTGCATCACGGCCTGCCGGAACCGCTTGTCGTTCATCGGCGCGATGCGGTTGTTCATTTCGAGCCATTGATGCGGAGCGAAATACTCGTAGCCCTTGGTGGTGAATTCGAGGTTCTTCTGCGCCTTGAAGCGCTGCACATCGTAGAATTCGACGTCGGACCATTGCACCAACTGCACGGTGCCGTTCTCGAGCGCGAGCGCGCGCGACGCCGCGTCCGGAATCACGCGGTAGACGATCTCGTCGAGATAAGGCTCGTCCTTCAGGTAATAGCCATCGTGGCGGACGAGGTGAACGTGCGAGCCGCGCACCCATTCCTTCAGCTTGAAGGGGCCGGTGCCGATCGCCTTGTCGTTCTCCGGGTTCTTGCGATAGTCGGTGCCGTCGTAGATGTGCTTGGGCACGATCGGCGCGGAGGTGCAGTCGAAGCAGCCGATGAACGGCGCGAACGGCTGCTTCAGCTTGAACACGACGGTGAGCGGATCGGGCGCTTCGGCCGATGCCACGCGCGAAAAATTCTGCCGCGCGCGCGGATGCGTCTCCACCAGCAGCTTCATGCAGCTGAAAACCACGTCCTCCGAAGTCATCGGCTTGCCGTCGTGGAAGGTGATGCCGGGAAACAGCTTGAAGGTGTAGGTCAGGCCGTCCGGCGAGATCTCCCAGGACTGCGCCATGCCAGGCATCGGCTTGAGGTCGGCGCCGTATTTCAGCAGGCCTTCATAGATCTTGCCGCCGAGCGTCAAGGTCGGCTGCTGCTGGTTCAGCGCGGTCACCAGAACCGGCGGCTCGGGCTGGATGATGGTGTTGAGCGTTCCACCGCGGGTCTGGCCCGCCGCCCGCGTGATGCCGAACGGGATGGCTGCACCGCAGGCCAGCATTGCCTTGGTGAATTCGCGTCTGTTCATCGGACCTCTCCGTCGCCGCGCGTCAGGCATTCGATTTCGGCGAATGTCGCGGGGTGGGGCATTGTTGCCAAACGCCGTATCCCGCGCTACCTGATTGGGGACAACAACCATCGCGATCGGGCCAACTGGCCCGGAAGATGCATGAGCACCCTGCGAAAACGACGATCGATCAGGAGCTCACGACACTTGAAAGTCGCAGCGCGACGAAATGACACCGCCGGTTTGCGCGTGTGCCGCAAGCAAGCCGGTCCCGTAGCCGCCGCGCATTATGCCGGACAATTGCAACAGGTCGAACGGCCGCTCGCGGCGATGGCGGCCTCCTATCCGAACGAAAGCACGAGCGCGCGACACGCGCATCGACGTGATCAGTTCATCCTGCAGACCGCGGGCGTGACCTCGATGATGACCGAGCGCGGCCATTTCGTCGTGCCGCCCGGCCACGGCCTGTGGATTCCGGCCGGCGTTGCGCACCAGTCGCGCGCATGGGGCGAGGTCGAGATCCAAACCATCTATGTCACGCCGGATCGCGTGCGGAATGCGCCGACAACCTGCCGCCTGATCAGGGTCTCCGCGCTGGTCGAAGCGCTGATGGAAGAAGCGGTGCATATGCCGACCCGCTACGACCCGGAAGGGCGCGACGGCCGGCTGGTCGATTTCCTGCTTGATGAGATCGGCAGGATGCCCGAAGTGTCGTTGCATGTGCAGGTACCGCCCGATCCGCGGCTCGCCGCAATCTGCGAAGCGGTGCTGATCGATCCGAGCTCCGATCTCACGCTCGACCAATGGGCCGATCGCAGCCAGCTCAGTCGGCGGACCTTGACGCGCCTGTTCCGCCGCGAGACCGGACAGAGCTTTGCGGCCTGGCGCCAGCGGGTGCGGCTGCTCGATGTGCTGGCGCGGCTCGGCGCCGGCGAAGCCGTCACCTGCGTTGCGCTCGACGTCGGCTATGACAGCCCGAGCGCGTTCGCCGCGATGTTCAAGCGCGAGCTCGGCGCCGCGCCGCACCAGTATCTGCGCTGGGCCGATCCCGAAGTGGTGATGAGGTAGGCGAGTTCGCGTCACGCACTAGCGGAACGCAAAACCCCTGCGGTCAACGGGAAAGACCGCAGGGGTTTGCTGGTGGATGGCGTGAGGCCAGCAAGGCTGGGTGTCACCCCAAGGACCGGCACGCGGATGAAAGCGATACCCGCCTCGTCATGCAAGCAAGTCTTTTAGGCAGGAGTGCGTCAACGTTCGCAAGCAAGGCGCGCGAGAGGACGGCGATCCTCGCGCGCGCGTTGCATGCAACCGTCTAGTCGTTGCGTGCGACCGCCGTCAGCTTGGTCATGTTGTGCAGCATGATCCGGCCGCGCTGCAGGTCGACGATGCCGTCCTTGCGCCAGGTCTGCAGTTGCCGGTTGACGCTCTCGCGCGCCGCACCGACGAAGATGCCGAGCTGTTCCTGCGAGATGTGCACCTCGGAACCGAAATCCTCAGCCAACGCGCACAGCCGGCGTGCGAGACGGACCGGCAACGGCTGCAATACGGATTCTTCCATTCGCTCGCTCTGCCAACGGATGCGCTGGCACAGCAATTCGATCAGGCGGACCGCGACCTTCGGCTCGCGCTCGAGGAAGCCCAGGAAATCCTCCCGCCGCAGGACGAACAATTCGGTGGGTTCGCCCGCAGTCGCATCCGCGGTCCGATCCTGACCGTCGAGAACGGCGACCTCGCCGAACAGGTCGCCGGATCCCATGAAGTTCAGTGTGAGCCGGCTGCCGTCGGAGGCGCCGGTTTCGATGCGCACCTGGCCGCGGCGAACCCCAAACAGGGCATCGCCGGGATCGCCTTTCTGGAACAGCACCTCGCCGGAGGCGAGCTGCTGGGTGTGGCAGAGGCCCGAAAGCCGCGCCAGTTCGTCCGCACCGAGATCGGCGAACATAGGGTTCATTTTCAGAATGACCGCAAATTCGGCCTGTTTGCTCATTGTATTGCCTTCCAAATCGATCCGAGCGGTCCCCTCCGCCCGGTTAGCAACAATCACCCTCATAAGAGTGTGTGAGAGGTCACATAAGTTCATGCTGGTAACGGATTATTTTTCGCCTCGTTGGAGCGAGGTCCCGTTTGCGGGATAATCTTATGTGATCGGCCGTGCCTTTCCGCGGCGGAATCCTGTCTGCCCGGCCTGGAATATCGAGATGAGAGCACTGAAATTCGCCGGGGCTGCCATCGCTGTCGCGATCGTGATCATCGCGCTGGTCGCCGCGGTCGAGATCCCGTCCTCCTTCCTCACGTCGGCCATCACCGAGCGGGTCGAGCGCGAGACCGGCTACACGCTCAGCATCAATGGCGGCGCCAAAGTTAGTCTCTGGCCGACCGTCAATCTGACGCTGAGCGATGTCGTGCTGCAGGACCCGCGGGAGCGTGAGGTCAGCACCCGGTTCGCGGCTGATCGGGTCGAAGCCGAGATGACGCTGTTGAGCCTGTGGTCGGGCCAGCCCGACATCACCGACCTTGTGATCGTCAAGCCGATGATCAATCTGCCGCTGCAGCGCGAGCGCACCCGCGACCATCATCCGCCGGCGAAGTCTTTCGCGTCCGAGAACGGCGGCATCACGATCCGGCATGTCAGCGTCAGCGGCGGCACCATCGTGTTCGCCAATGTGCGCGACCGGGTCGAGAACCGGATCGAGACGCTCAATGCCGATGCGAGCATCGGCAACGACCGCAAGATCGTCGTCACGGGGAGTGCGAGCGCCAGCGACAAGCCGCTGAAGTTCGAGATCCGCGCGACCGTGCCGCAAGCGCCGCTGGAACGGCAGAGCGTACCGGCCGAGTTCAACATCGATGCACCCGGCCTGTTACCCGCGCCGATCAAGGCCAATGCGGAAGTGCGCCTGAACGGCACGGTGCTGATGTTCAACGGCGTGTCCGGCATGCTCGGCGATGGCGGCTTCACCGGCTGGGCCTCGGTCGACTTCGCCAGCAACAAGCCGCTGGTGAAGCTCGATCTCGACTTCCAGCGCATCTCGGTGGCGATGACGCCGAGCCAGTCCGATGCAGCACAGCCATTGGGCAGCAACATTTGGAGCAACGCGTCGATCGACCTCGGCGGGCTCAACTATGTCGACGCGCAGGCGCGCGTCTCGGCGGCGGAGCTCGTGATCGGCGACGGCCGTTTCGCGCAGGCGGCGATCGATGCATCTGTTGACAGCGGCGTGCTGAAAGCCCGGCTCGCCGAGCTCGGCGCCTATGAGGGCACCGCCAATGGCGACGTCACGATCGACGCCAGAGCCGCTACTCCGACCTACGCGCTGCGGCTCGATCTCGCCGGCGTACGCGCGCTGCCGGTGCTGAAGAGCCTCGCCGAATTCGACAAGCTCGACGGCAAGATGCAGGCGAAGATCGCGCTCGCCTCGCAGGGCACCAGCGAACGCGCCATCGTCGGCAATCTCGGCGGCACCGCGTTCGTCGTATTCCAGGACGGCAAGATCCTCGGCCTCAACGTCGCGCAGATGATCCGCAATCTCACCACCAGCACGCTGTCGGGCTGGCAGCAGAGTGAGGCCCTGTCGACCGATCTCAGCCAGCTCTCGACCTCGTTCAAGCTCGACAAGGGTCAGGCCGTGACCACCGATCTCAACCTGATCGGCCCGCTGGTGAAGATGGGTGGGGTCGGCACCGTCGATCTCAACACCCGTCAGATCGGGTTCCGCGTCGAGCCACAGCTCGTGATGACCACCGAAGGCCAGGGCCGCGCCGGCAATCCGGTCGGCCTCGGCATCCCCGTGATGATCGAGGGGCCGTGGGTGTCCCCACGGATCTATCCGGAGATGCAGGGTATCCTCGACAATCCCCAAGCGGCCTATGCCAAGCTCAAGGAGATGGGCAAGGGCTTGTTCGGGGCGAATGGCCAAGGGCTGAACGAAGGGTTGAGCCAGGGCCTGAACGGGCTCACCAACCTCCTCAACGGCGCGCAGGGCGGTGGGACTGCCACGCAGCCCGGCACGGGCCAAGCGCCTGGCGGCGCGGCCGCCGGCCAGAACAACCCGCTCGGCGGGCAGCTCGGCGACACCATCGGGAACCTGTTGCAACAGGGCCTCTCCACCCTCAATCAGGGCAACGCCTCCCGCCCGAGCCGCAGCCTGGCCCAGCCCACGGCGGACGCGCCGGCGGCCGCCGCGCCGCCACCGCCTGCCCCTCCTCCGGCCGACACCACCGAGCAGCACGACAATCCCGCGATGAACGACGTGCTGCGGCAGCTGTTCAACCGCTGAATATTCCCGGATATCCCCCGCTGGAATGCAGGGCTAACCATGCGACGGGAGGCCCCGCTCGGCCCCACCGATCCGTGCTAAACAGCAGCGGATACAGTGGCGCACCCGACTGATCGGAGGGGAACGGACGAGGCTGGATGAACGGGGCACCGGACAAGGGCAAGAACTGGTTCCTGCGCGGCGGCCTGTTCGCCAAATACGTCCTCGCGCTGGTCGGCCTCGTCGTGTTCGTGCTGGCGGTCAACGGTGCGCTCGAGACCTGGATCAGCTATCGCGGCATCAAGAGCACGCTGACGGATGCGATGAGCGAGAAGGCGGACGCCACCGCCAAGCGCATCGAGCAATCGATCGCCGACCTCGAGCGACAGATCTCCTGGGTCACCCGCGCCTCCTCCAACACCATCGAGCTGCGCCGCGCCGACTATGCCCAGCTGCTCGGCCAGGTGCCGGCGGTGAACCAGCTCACTTTGATCAACGGCCAGGGCCGCGAGGTGCTGCGGCTGTCGCGCCAGACCGTCACGCTGAACTCCAATGCCGATCTCTCCCGCGACTTCCGCTTCACCGAGGCAATCGAGCGCGGTACCGCCTACGTGCCGGCGTACTTCCGCGACGAGCGGCCGTATATGTCGATCGGCGAGCAGCATTCCGGCTTCAACGCCGGCGTCACGGTGGCCGAGATCGACCTGCGCTTCCTGGGCGATTATTTCGGCGATTCCCAGGTCGGCCGCACGGCCTATGCCTATCTCGTCGACGCCAAGGGCCGCGTGCTGGCGAGCTCGTCGAAGGGACCTGAAATCGGCAAGGACCTCACCGCGCTGCCGCAGGTCGCCGCGGTGCTGTCGCGGAGCGGCAGACCGGTCACCTCCGGCAAGGATGTCGACGGCAACGCGGTGCTGACGACGGCGACGGCAGCGCCGGACCTCGGCTGGCACGTGTTTGTCGAGCAGCCGACCGCGCAGGCGCTGTCGCCGATCCGCGACCAGCTGGTGCGCATCGCGCTTTTGATCGCGCTCGGCCTCGTGGTCGCGATCATCGCGGGCACGATTTTGGCGCGGCGCATGCTGGTACCGATCACGGCGCTGCGCACCGGCGCGCGGCGGTTAGGGGCCGGCGATTTCGGCCACCGCATCGAGGTGAAGACCGCGGATGAGCTGGAGGAGCTCGCCGGGCAATTCAACAGCATGGCCTCGCAGCTTGCCGAGACCTACTCCGGCCTCGAAGGCAAGGTGAAGGAGCGCACGCGGGATCTCGCGCAATCGATCAACGAGCTGAAGGTGCTGGAGGAGGTCGGCCGCGCGGTGGCGTCCTCGCTCGACCTCAACGCCGTGCTGCCGACGGTCGCCGCTCGCGCGCTCGAGATCACGCATGCCGACGCCGTGTTGATCTATGGCTATGATGCGGCACAGCGCACGTTCAACCTGGCGCAGTCGATCGGCATCGACGCCGAAGCCGAGGGCCATCACCGCGCGATCGACGCCGCGAACAGCCCGCTCGGCGAGGCCGCAGCCAAGGGCGAGCCGCTGGCGTTCCCCGATCTCGCCGCAAGTCCTGATGATCCGCCCGATCATCCCTTGCGCGACGTCGTGGTCGGCGCCGGCTTCCACTCGGTCCTGGTGGTGCCACTGGTCGACCAGCAGGGCGTGCTCGGCTCGCTGGTAGTGCTGCGCAAGGCGGCCGGCGATTTCCCCGCGAGCCTGATCGGCCTGATGAAGACTTTCGCGCACCAGGCCGTGCTGGCGATGCGCAATGCGCGGCTGTTCACCGAAGTGGACCAGAAGAGCCACGCGCTGGAAGAGGCCAACACCACCGTGCGCGAGCAGGCCGACAAGCTGCGCGAGCAGACGGAGGCGCTCAAGGACTGGAACAAGTCGCTGGAGCAGCGGGTCGAGACCCAGCTCGGCGAGATCGAGCGCATCCGAAGGCTCGAGCGCTTCCTAGCGCCGCAGGTGGCGCAGCTGATCGCCTCCTCCGATAATCCCGAGGGCCTGCTCGACAGCCACCGTCGCGAGGTCACCGTCGTGTTCTGCGACCTGCGCGGCTTCACCGCCTTCACCGAGGCG
This sequence comes from Bradyrhizobium sp. USDA 3240, assembly GCF_054063295.1. NCBI lineage: Bacteria > Pseudomonadati > Pseudomonadota > Alphaproteobacteria > Hyphomicrobiales > Nitrobacteraceae > Bradyrhizobium > Bradyrhizobium sp. USDA 3240. The sequence goes on along the minus strand of NZ_JBSSGD010000002.1, from coordinate 4,808,500 downwards.
ACTGAGCCGGAAGAGGCGATGAACGTGCTGCGCGAATATCACGCAGCGCTCGGCAAGCTGATCTTCAAGTACGAGGGCACGCTCGACAAATATGCCGGCGACGGCGTGATGATCCTGTTCAACGCGCCGATCCAGCTCGCCGACCACACCGCGCGCGCGGTGCGGATGGCGGTGGAGATGCGCGACACGGTCGGCCCGCTGACCGAGAAGTGGCGCAACCGCGGGCATACCCTGGGCTTCGGCATCGGCATTGCGCTCGGCTATGCCACGCTCGGCCAGGTCGGCTTCGAGCAGCGGCTGGAATATGCCGCGATTGGCAGCGTCACCAACCTCGCCTCCCGCCTGTGCGGCGAGGCCAAGGCCGGCCAAATCGTGGTGAGCCGCCGTGTCTTCGGCATGGTCGAGCCCCATGTCGAAGGCCGCGCCATCGACGACCTCGTGCTGAAGGGCTTCAATCACCCGATCCTGGCCGCGGAAATCCTGAGCTGGAAGGGCGAGCCGTCAGCGGAAGCGGCGGCGGAGTGATCCGCGCTCCCTCCATTCCCACAATCCGAGCGGGAACCCGGTACCGTCAGAACCTTGCATTCGCGGGGAAAGTGTGTATAGTGTGGCCATTCGATTAGCCGTTGCGCCTTGTTGAATGGTCAGAACGGCCCTCCTCCAAAGACATCGTCAGTTGAATGGATGGCGCGCGATTCTGCGCAACACATGCGCAAACGCGCAATTTGGAGAAGAGAAGATGGCGACAGGTACTGTGAAGTGGTTCAACGGTCAGAAGGGTTTTGGTTTCATCGAGCCGAGCGACGGCAGCAAGGATGTGTTCGTTCACATCAGCGCAGTCGAGCGTGCCGGTCTGACCGGCCTCGCTGAAGGCCAGAAGGTCTCGTTCGAGCTGAAGACCGACAAGATGCGCGGCAAGACCAGCGCCGAGAATCTTCAGATCGTCTGAGGTTCTTGCTTCGGCATGATTTCCGCGCAAACGCGTTCCGCGTTTGCCGCGATCATGCCAGTTCGTCATTCCACGGATGTACTGGGATGACGTCGCGACCCGCTCGGTCCACCGGATTGGGCGGGTTTTTGCGTATCTTTTTGCGCGTGATCCTGCCGGGCGCCGCGCCGGCGCGTGCGACGAATGCGAACCTCCATGCAGGGATCGCGCTTTGAAGAGGATGCCGATGAGCGCCAGAAAGCCCGACCCATCGCCCGCAAGTCTTGCGAGGGCCGACCGCCAGCGGCTTGCGGCCGAGGAAGGCGCGCGCGCCATCGCCGAAGTCGAGCGTGACGCGACCGCGATCCGCAAGAACATGGAGCGCCTGCGCGCACTGCGCGAAGCCCGCGAGGCCAAGGCTGCGGCCGAGGCCGAGTTGGCGCCGGCACCCATCGCCAAGAAGAAGGCTCGCGTGAAGCGCATCGTGCGCTGACGCTGCGCTGTGGTCGCCTCCGCACCGCTAGCAGTCCCGTCATCCTGAGGTGCGAGCGCGGCGAGCCTCGAAGGATGCACGGCCACCAGCCGGACCGTCGACCCTTCGAGACGGCCGCGTCGCGGCCTCCTCAGGGTGACGGCGCTGCACCCAATCTAGTCCCCGACCAACATTGTCAAGCAGCTGCAGAATATGCGTTCGCGATCTTGCGGCATGTTGCGCCCGAGGGATGCGATCAACTCACCCTCATTGATCGTGAGAGGGCGCAGGGAAGGCCGGGCGCTGAGTTGGGATGTCAAGGCAACTTCTGATACTCAGAATAATGGAAGCGGCTAAAAAATAGCAACTGTTACGACATTGCTTTCATTTCCGCGAACACTCACGAGCTTCAAATCACCATCCAGTGAATCTGTTTGCCTCCGCAATCACGATCACGACCCCACCCGCCCCTCCCAGGAATAACCCATCCCCCTCCTCGCTCGCGTCATGACGGGCGCGCGGGAACCGCGCGCTCGGAGAACAAGAACACGCGAGGATCGGGTTTGATGACAGGATTGGACGGGACGCACGCGGCGGCGTCGGTGGTGGCGCTGCACTGCTCGCTGGGGTCGGGACGGCAATGGACGAAGCTTGCGGGCGCGCTCGGTGGCACGCCGTTCATGGCGCCGGATATTTCCGGCTATGGCGTTGCCGCCTGCGGGCGCGACTGGCCGCGGACGCTGGATGGCGAGATCGCGCGGCTCGAGCCCTGGCTCGCCAAGGCCACGGGGCCGATCCATCTGGTCGGGCATTCCTATGGCGGGGCGATCGCGTTTCGGCTGGCGACCACTTCGCCGTATGCGCAGCGCATCCGTAGCCTGACGCTGATCGAGCCGGTGCTTCCGACGTTGTTGCGCGACGGGTCCGCCGACGTGCGGCTGTACGATCGCTTCGCGCGGATCGCGCAGGTGGTGTCGCAGGATATTTTCGACGGCGCGGTGCTGGAGGCGGTCGAGGCATTCACCGCGTTCTGGGCCGGCTCCGGCCCGCGCGAGCAGTTCTCGCCGAGCGGGCGGCTGCGGATGGTCGAGCAGGCAGACAAGCTGCCTTACGATTTCAACGCCACGCTCGATCTCGACGGTGTGGCGGCGGCGGCGCGCGCCTTGCGGGTGCCGACGCTATTGGTGTCGGGCGGCCTGTCGCCCTATGTGACGCAGCGCATTGTCGCAAAACTCGCCGCGATCATTGATGGCGCCGAGATGCGGCATCTGCCGGCGGCCGGCCACATGCTGCCGGTGACGCATGCCGAGCGGGTCAATCCGGAGATCCTGCGGCACATCTGGCGCGCCGAGGAGCTGGCGAAGCTCGAGCTCGCCGCGTGTGCCGGGCCGGCCGAGGCGGCTGCCGCCGCGGCGCAGCCGGCTGGCTCGATGAGGCCGCATCTGGTATTCAGGAGGCCCTCATTTTGGGAATAGTTTGCCGATGATTTTGCCTCGCCTGCGCGCTGCCGCCCTCGCCGCTTCCGCGCTGCTTCTGCTCGCGGCTTCTCCCGCGCTTGCCGCGGGCGAGGCTGATGCCGTGCCGAAGGGCGCGGCGGTGACGGTGCTGAAGGCCTCGAAATTCTGCTTCGGCAACATCGTCGAGGTCTCCGGCATCGTGCTGCCGCGCGACGAGCAGCAGATCCGGCCCGACCGCTTCGGCTTGAAGGTGGCGGAGGTGAAGGCCGATCCCGGCGACACCGTCACCGCGGGCCAGGTGCTGGCGCGGCTGACCGACGGCACCAATTCGATCAACCTCACGGCGCCGGTTGCGGGCACGATCTCGGCGTCCTCGGCGATCGTGGGCGCGCCGGCATCGGGCAAGGATGCGCTGTTCTCGATCATCGCCAGAAACGAATACGATCTGGTCGGCATGGTGCCGACCCGCGACATCGCCAAGCTGAAAACCGAGCAGACCGCGCGGCTCAAGATCATCGGCGCCGGTGAGATGGACGGCAAGGTGCGGACGATCGCGCCGACCATCGAGCCGAACAGCCAGCTCGGCCAGGTCTTCGTCGGCATCGGATCGAACCAGCGGCTGCTGGTGAATTCGGCCGGCCGCGCGCAGATCAAGACCGGGCAGAGCTGCGGCGTCGCGGTGCCGCTGACCGCGATCCTCTATTCCACCGCCGGCACCGTGGTGCAGGTGGTGCGCGGCGGCCGTGTCGAGACGCGGCGGGTCGAGACCGGATTGATGTCGGCCGGCCAGGTCGAGATCCGCGACGGCATTTTGGAAGGCGACATCGTCGTCGCCCGCGCCGGCGCGCTGCTGCGCGAGGGCGATCCGGTGCGGCCCGTGGCCGCGAGCGCGGACGCGAAGTAGACGGCGTTCCATCCACGGCGTCGCCCCGGACAAGCGAAGCGCGACCCGGGACCCATAACCACGAATGCGAATTGTCTTGAAGAGCTGTGGCCACAGCGCGCTTCAACAACACAGCCCTGTGGTTATGGGTCCCGGCCTTCGCCGGGACGACGTGGGGGAGGGAGCTGGGGCTCAGCCGCCGAGCTTGATGTCTTCCAGCAGCGAGGACGACACGCTCGGCACCTGCTCGCCTTCGCTGGCGCGGGAGATCGCGACGCGGGTCTTGTTGAAGGCGGTCTCTGCGCCGGCCTGAGCGTTGAGGTTGTTGATCAGCTCGGAAACCAGGACGCTGTTGGGCGCTGAAGAGTCGTCGGCGACCTTGCCCGGCGTCGCCGAGGTCAGCACGATGGTGTTGTCCGGCGGGCTGATCGGGGCGAGGCCGTGCGAGAAGGCACGGAAGCGGCGCTCATAGGGATTGCGGCGCGAGGCATCGAGCACGACGAGCTTGGCTTTCGCGCCACGCTCCTTCATCGCATCGAGCACGGACTCGACGCTGACGCCGGTGCGCTTGACGTCGGCCTCCTTCCAGATCGTGGCATCGACCGGGATCATGTAGCTCTCACGACCGACCTGCACGCCGTAGCCGCCGAAGAACAGCATCACGACGGTGTCGGGCCGGATCTTGGCCTTCATACGCTCGACCGCGCGGAACATGTCGTCCTTGGTCGCGTCCTCGACCACGTCGACGTCAAAACCTTCGCGGCGCAGCGCCGACGACAAAGTGCGGGCATCGTTGATCGGCTGGACCAGCGGCGCGGCGGCGTCCGGATAGTGGCCGTTGCCGATGATCAGCGCGAGGCGGGAGGCGCCGGCCGCAACGCTGCCGGTCTGCCCGGTGGCGACGGAGCCGGTGACAGCCTCCTTGGCAACATCCGGTGTCCGCTTGTTGAGCGCGGCATGAGCGCCAATCGCCAGCGACACCGTGCCGGCCACCGCCACGCAGGCGGCGATGGTGCGACGGGAAATATGAAGCTGCCTAAGGTTCATAACGTTCTAGTCCCAATCTCTATCCCGATGGCGTTCGAGCGAAATCGCGCCAGTTAGTCGCGTCAGTGACGATCAGGTTTAATGGGGTTGAGGTGTGTGTGGCCGTTGAATTGATCTCAATTTGCGGCGCCGCAACAAACACTCCCTTAACCCGGCCGGACCGCCGGAGCAACCCGGTTTGCGGCATGCTGCCGCCCGGCAGAGGCCATTGACGCCGTTAAGATCCCGTTACGTGACTTCGGTCACATTTGTATTTCGTACGGATTCATGTAACTTTCCAAAGGCTTGCGAGTTTGGGGGAGGACCGGGGGAAACACCGCCGGGGCGGCGGCGTTAACCGGTTCCTTGAGAAAGGCACGCTTTGAGCTTCTTGGGCCTTCACGAAATCGCCGGGACGGTGTGCCGGGCGCTGACCGCCAGGAAGGACGGCCCGTCGCTTTACGACGTCTGCGACCCCGTGCTGCAGGCCTATTGCGGCGGCGATGCCCATCTCGGAAAATTCTACCGGACCGCGCTCGGCAATCCGCCGCTGCGCGCGCTGCTCCGCCGCACCGGCCTGCCCGCCCTCAACGACCCCGACCGCCTGGCGAACCTGCGCGCGGCGCTGGTCCAGGCGCGCGACGCCGCGGCGCCGGACTGGGCCGCGATCGGCGCCCCGGTCGCGGACCTGATGGACGGCATCGCCGTGCGCCACCCCGCCCCGCCGGCCGCGGCCGCCCCTCACCACTCGCCCACGATGGCCGAGATCGACCGCGTGATCCGCGTAACCGGCACGCATCTGCTCGGTTCGTTCACCAAAAACGGCTTCATCCCGACCTATGCTGCCTTCAACCTGATCGGCGATGCCGACATCAGCGGGCGCGAGATGCTGATGGCGCTGACCGGGCTGAATGCGCGCGGCTACAAGAACTCGACCTTGCTGTTCAGCCTGGCGCGGATCTTCATCGCGCATTCGCCGGCGCGCACGCTGATCAACCCGCCATGGCGCGGCATCGCCGAGCCGATGTGGGAGCCGGTGCAGATCCGCCACCGCTCGGCCTATTACGACGCCTTCTTCACCGAGGCCCTGCTGAGTTTTGTCGAGACCGGGCTCGCGTCATCGGATGAGGCCGGCGCGGCGCGGCGCGCGATCTCCGACATGGTGGACTTCTGCCTGAAGACCAGCGCCGAGGAGGTGCCGTCGCATGACGGCTCGGTCGTGAAGGTGATCACCGCGCTGGCGCCGGGGCGGCATCCGCGCTTCTCGCGCTTCTTCGCCCAGATCAAGCAGGACCTCGGCTTCGGCGTCTATGTGCCCGACTGCGACACCACGGCGTGTTCGTTCTCGGCCGCCACACAAGCCGGCTCCGACGATCCGATCCTCAAGCAGCCGCTGCTGGATTTCTACCGCGGCTACCAGGTGCGATCAGGCGCCAACGAGCCGCGCGTCACCGTGCCGCTCAACGATAATATCGATTACGAAGGCGGCGTCGTCACCTGGATCGATAATCTCAGGGGCGAGCGGCCCTATGGCAACGACCTCGATCCGACGCTGAACCTCGACATCCTCGAGGTCTCGTTTCGCAACCTCGCCCGCTGGCAAATCATCGAGACGCCGCAGCGGCTGGAGACGGTGCATCGCATCATCGCGTTCCAGAAGAATCTGGTCGAAAGCGGCGCGTTCAGGAATCCGCGCTCGCATATCTATTATTTGCCGGAGCTCTATTCGGCCTATTTCGGCCGCTGCTACGCCGCCTTCATCGCGCTGCCGCTGCCGGCGCAGCGCGTCATCGATCCCGGCAATGTGTTCGCGCTGATCCGCGCGCGCGTGCTCGGCTATGTGCAGTGCGAGCTGATCGCGCATGAGATGAACCCGTTCGACGCGGCGCTCGCGCTGATGGCGCTGGCGCATCTCGGCGCCGAGGTTTCGAGCTTCACGCCGGCGCTGCACTGCATCGTGCAAGGCCTCGGCGAGGGCGGCCGCAAGGGGCCCTACAGGGCCTATGAATGGAATAAGATGAAGACCCCGACGCGGATCCTGGTCGGCGGGCCCGAGGTGACGTCGGCCTTCGTGCTGATGGCCCTCGCGCTGGCCAGGAAGCGAATGGTTGCGGTGTAGTTGCGTAGCCCGGATGGAGCGCAGCGAAATCCGGGGACCATCTTTCAACGGAAACACTGTCCCGGATTGCGCTTCGCTCCATCCGGGCCACGGACCTCAAGGGGCAAATGGCGCAGACGCACGGGGATGACGCGAAGTTGAAACTGGCGGAAACACGACACCACTGGCAGGGTTGCCCAATTGCCCGCACAATCCTCGCCGATGCTTTGGGCCCTGAACGCTGAACGAAAGACTGGCCGGAAACGCCGATGCTCAAGACGCTGCTCACTGCTGGCCTGCTGCTGTCGCTGCCGACGCTGGCTGTCGCCGCCGACATCACCGGCGTGCCGAAGATCCGCGACGGCGACCAGCTCATGATCGGCAGCGTCAAGATCCGGCTCGGCGGCATCGACGCGCCGTCGACCGACCAGCTCTGCCTCAACACCAAGGGTGAGCGCTGGACCTGCGGCGTCGCCGCGCGCGACGAGCTGATCAAGCATGCCGGCCACAAGAGCTGGACCTGCCACGCCCGCTCGGTCGATCGCCGCGGCCGCACCATTGCGCGCTGCGAGGTCGACGGCGAGGACATCCAGAAGTGGATGGTCAGCAATGGCTGGGCGCTGGCCTACACCCGCATCTCGCATGACTACGAGCCGGACGAGAAAGCGGCGCGCGAGGCCAAGGCCGGGATGTGGCAGGGCGCATTCATCGCGCCGTGGGACTGGCGCGTGCGCAACAAGAAGACCACCGTGCTCGGCACCGTGAAGCCGCCGGAAGGCGCCAACGCGATCCTGCTCGCCTCCGCCTCCGGCCCGGTGGCGCCCTCGCCCGACTGCACCATCAAGGGCAACGTCAACCGCTCCGGCGAATGCATCTTCCACCAGCCGACCAGCCGCTGGTACGCCAAGATCGAGATGAAGATCTCAAAGGGCACGCGCTGGTTCTGCTCGGTCGAGGAAGCCGAGGCCGCCGGCTGCCGCGAGACGCGGCGCTGACAAGTGATGGAATGAGTTTTACGTGCGGCCGCATAGGCAATGCGTCCCCTCTCCCGCTTGCGGGGGAGGTAAGGAGGCGGTCGTGACTGACGTCGAAATCATCCCGCCTGCGGCGCGCCGTCGCAAACGCGTGCGCTATCTGCAGCTGTTGCTGTTCGTCCTCGTCACCTATCTGATCGCGGCCTATCTGGTGCTGCCGGCGCTGTGGACGCATTACGAGCACCAGAAGGGCCTCGCCAATCTGCCGATGGTGACCCGGACCGCGCAGGGCATTCCTGGTGACCCCATGAATGTCGGGCTGATCGGCGACACCAAGGACGTGGTCTGCGCGATGCACGAGGCCGGCTGGTTCCCGGCCGATCCGGTCACGCTGAAATCCTCGATCGAAATCGTCGGCTCCGTGCTGCTCGACCGTCCCTACAAGGATGCGCCGGTGAGCAACCTGTTCTATCTCGGCCGCCGCGAAGACCTCGCCTTCGAGCGGCCGGTCGGCGCAAGCGCGGATCGCCGCAATCATGTCCGTTTCTGGCGGGTGCTCGATCAGGGCGAGGAAAAGCGCCCGGTGTGGCTCGGCGCCGCGACGCTCGACCGCAGTGTGGGCATCAGTAGCTACACCGGCGCGGTGACGCATCATATCGCGGCCGATCTCGATGCCGAGCGCGCGCTGCTTGCGACCGACCTCGAATCCGCCGGCATGGTCACCGCGAAATACCAGGTCACCGGCATCGGCCCGACCTTTGACGGGCATAATGGCGGCGGCGACCTCTATTACACCGACGGTGAAATCTGGGTGATGCGGCTGGTCGAGGCCTGCCGCAAGAACGACGGCACCGTCGAGCAGATTCCGAGCCCTGCCGCGACCCAGTTCAAGGACCAGATCTGGCGTTCCGTGGTCGAGACCATCGACAAAGACAAATAAGGCCCGGCTGTGTCCCGCGCTTTTGGAAACGCTGGATTGCTTTGACCTGCTCGCAATCGCGGCCGCGATGGAATATCGTCCGGACTTGCCCCCTCACACGCATGATTTGCGTAGCTTTACCCAAAAGGAACAGGACGATGACCGTTCGCGCGGGCCGGGAATTTCTGGCCATCCCCGGGCCCACCACGATGCCCGATCAGGTGCTGCAGGCGATGCATCGCCCGGCGCTCGATATCTACTCCGCCGAGATGCTCGAACTGACCGAAAGCCTGCTGCGCGATCTCTCGAAGCTGTTCGCCACCATGGGCAAGTCCTACATCTACATCGCCAACGGCCACGGCGCCTGGGAGGCGACGCTCTCCAACGTGTTGTCGCGCGGCGACAAGGTGCTGGTGCTGGAGAGCGGGCGCTTTGCGATCGGCTGGGGCCAGGCGGCGGCCGCTATGGGCGCCGATGTCGAGGTGTTGAAAGGCGACTGGCGTCGCGCGATTCGCCCGGCGGAGGTCGAGGAGCGGCTGCGCCGCGACAAGGAACACAAGATCAAGGCGATCCTCGCCGTGCAGGTCGACACCGCGTCGGGCGCCTATAACGACATCGAGGCGATCGGCAAGGCGATCAAGGCGGCGGGCCATCCCGCGCTGTTCATGGTCGACACCGTCGCCTCGCTCGGCTGCATGCCGTTCGAGATGGACAAATGGTATGTCGACGTCGCGATGTCCGGCTCGCAGAAGGGCCTGATGACGCCGCCCGGCCTCGGCTTCGTCGCCGCCAATGACCGCGCCTGGGATGCACACAAGAAGGCCGACCTGCGCACGCCGTATTGGGACTGGACCGAGCGCGAGGGCTCGGAGCACTATCGCAAATATGCCGGCACCGCGCCGGTGCATCTGCTGTTCGCGCTGCGCGAGGCGATCAACATGCTGCACGCCGAGGGTCTGGAGAATGCCTTCGAACGGCATCGGCTGCTCGGCGAAGCGGTGCGCCGCGCCGTCGCCGTCTGGGGCGAGGGCCAGGTGCTCGGCTTCAACATCACTAAACCCGCCGAACGCTCCAACACGGTGACGACCGTGACCGTGAAGGGCGCCGATCCCGCCGCGATCCAGCGCTATGCCAAGGAGAAATGCGGCGTGGTGCTCGGCACCGGCATCGGCGATTTGCAGGGCCAGGCGTTCCGCATCGCGCATATGGGCCACGTCAACGCGCCGATGATCCTCGGCACGCTCGGCGTCGTCGAGGTCGCGCTGACCGCGCTGAACATCCCGCACGGCAAAGCCGGCGCCGACGCCGCGATCCAGTGGCTCGGCGAGAACGTGAAGGCGTAGGCTTCCTGGCTGTCCCCCAAAGCTCCGGATGAGCGCATTCGACCCGTCATCCTTGTAAGTCTCGAATCGCCGGATCGGATAGAGTGCCCGGTGCGGTAACGGACGGGAGACCGCTTCATCCCAGGGCTTTGAAGCCCGATCCTCAGCGCGGCGCCCCGTCCGTTGTTCCATTGAACCCGAACAGTCGCGAGGGCCGCCTGGCGAGCCCGGTTGCGCAAGGAGGGGTGCAGATGGACGCGATCTACGTTGGCATTGATGTGTCGAAGGACCGGCTGGACGTGCATGTGCGTCCGAGCGGGGAAGCCTTTGCCGTGGCGCGTGACGGCAAAGGCTTGGAAGAGCTCGTTGCGCGCTTGCAGGTGATCTCGCCGGCGCTGATTGCGGTGGAGGCAACCGGCTGACCATCGTCGCTGCTGCGCTGGCGGGCGCTCAGCTGCCGCTGGTGGTGGTCAATCCGGCCCAGATCCGGCACTTCGCGCAGGCGGTTGGTCAGCGTGCCAAGACGGACCCGATCGATGCGGCAGTGATCGCGCGGTTTGTCGAGGCCGTAAAGCCGGAGCCACGTGCCATGCCGGATCAGGAAGCCCGGCTGCTGGCTGAACTGGTCAGCCGCCGACGGCAGATCATCGAGATGATCGTTGCCGAGCGTCAGCGCGAGAAGCGGGCCGAGAACGTCCGTGTCCGCAAGAGCCTTGCCCGCCATATCAAGGTCCTCGAGAAGGAGCTGCCGGAGATCGACAACGACATCGACACGCTGGTGCGCGGCTCGCCAGTCTGGCGCGCCAAGGAGGAACTGCTGGTCAGCTTTCCTGGCGTGAGCAACACCCTCGCGCGGACCTTCCTTGCCGAGGTGCCGGAGCTCGGCGCACTCAATCGGCGCCAGATCGCGAGCCTCGCCGGTCTTGCCCCGTTCACCCGCCAGTCGGGCCGCTGGAAGGGCAAGAGCATGATCGGCGGCGGAAGAGCCAAGCTGCGCGCCGGGCTCTACATGGCCGCTCTGTCGGCCAGCCGATACCATCCGCAGCTCAAGGTCTTCTATCGGCGCCTGGTGACCGCTGGTAAGCCCAAGATGGTCGCCCTCAGCGCCGTTGCGCGCAAAGTTCTCACCACCCTCAACGCCATGCTCAGGGACAAAAAACCATGGCAACCCGCTTGACGAAGAACACAGTCGCTGAGGAGGCGCGTCAGCGCCGAAGGATCGACGGCCGAGTTGCCGCCGCGAAAGAATCTAAGCGCGCTGGGACATCTGGGCCGTACATCCTTCGAGACGCGCGCAAGAGCGCGCTCCTCAGGATGACGGGTTACTTTGCCCATTGACTGTCGTCACATTCACGCCATTCTTGATCCACGCGTACGCGCGAGATCATCACAATGGGCATCTACGTCTACATGCTTCGCTGCGCCGACAACTCCTTCTACGTCGGGAGCGCCACGGGTGACGATCTCGCGCCACGCATCGAACAGCACAATGCAGGTGCCTTCCCAGGTTATACCCATAACCGCCGACCGGTCGTCCTCGTCTGGTCGGAGTATTTCGAGCGCATTACTGATGGCATCGCGGCCGAGCGGCAGATCAAGGGCTGGAGCCGGGCAAAGAAGGAAGCATTGATCAAATCGGATTGGGCCACGATCAGCCGACTGGCTCATCGACGCGGAGCAATCCCTTCCCCGTCATCCTGAGGAGGCCGCGCAGCGGCCGTCTCGAAGGATCGACGGCCGTGCTCCCGCCGCGAGAGAATCGGAGTGCGTGGAAACAGCCGGGCCGTCGATCCTTCGAGACGCGCGCAAGAGCGCGCTCCTCAGGATGACGGGAGAAATGACCGGAGACGCAACGAAGCGGCACCTCGACTTTATGACGGGGCCTCAACACTTTTCGTCGTCATCGATTTCCGCTTTACTGCCGGCAACGGCCGGGCACGGATCCCTGCGACAGAACAAGATGGAGGGATCGCTTGGCATCGGTGGAGTTGCGTGGCCTGGTCAAGCGGTTTGGATCGTTTGTCGCGGTTGATGATGTCTCGCTCACGATCGATCACGGCCAGCTGGTCTGCCTGCTTGGGCCGTCCGGCTGCGGCAAGACCACGACGCTGCGGCTGATCGCCGGGTTCCTCGAACCGTCCGGCGGCGAGATCCGCGTCGGCGACCGCGTCGTGTCGTCGAAGGCGCGCACGCTGCCGCCCGAACAGCGCAACATGTCGATGATCTTCCAGAGCTACGCGCTGTGGCCGCACATGACGGTGGCCGAGAACATCGTCTATGGGCTGCGCCTGCGCAAAATGGATCGCGACACCATTGCGAAAAAGCTCGCGGCGATCCTGGCGACCACCAAGCTGGAGCCGCTGGCGCAGCGCTATCCGGGCGAGCTCTCCGGCGGCCAGCAGCAGCGCGTCGCGCTGGCGCGCGCGCTGATCGTCGGTCCCGAGACGCTGCTGCTCGACGAGCCGCTGTCCAATCTCGATGCCAATCTGCGCGAGGAGATGCGGTTCGAGATCCGCCGCCTGCACGACGAGTATCGCTACACCACCGTCTACGTCACCCACGATCAATCCGAAGCGATGACGACCGCCGATCTGATCGCGGTGATGAATGCCGGCAAGATCGATCAGCTCGGCAGTCCTGAAGACATCTATGCGCGGCCGGAATCCGAATTCGTCGCGCGCTTCATCGGCGCGGCCAACGTGATCAAGGGCACCGCGCGCGATGCGACCCACGTCGAATTCGCCGGCGCTGTTCTCGCAGTGGTCGGCGCCAGGCTCACGGCCGGCCAGAGCGCGCCGGTCGCGATCCGCCAGCATGAAATCCAGCTCTCGACGCAAGCGCCCGCTATCGCGCAGAACACGCTCAAGGCGATCGTGACGCGGCAGGTCTATCTCGGCATGAACCGCGACTACATGGTGGAAACCTCTGACGGCACCTCGCTGCGGGTGACCACGCCGACGGAGACCGCGGTCGAGAAGGGCAGCGAGGTCTGGCTGACATTGCCACCCGAGCGCTGCCGCGCGCTCAGCCGATAACGAATAAGAAACGGAGGGACGCGATGCGGAAGCAAATCTCCAGACGCCACGTCCTGAAAGGCTCTGCGGCGCTTGCGCTTGGCAAGATATTCGCTTCGCCGGCGCGCGCGGCAGCGCCCGAGCCGGCCGCGATCACGCCTGACCTGATCGCGGCCGCGACCAAAGAAGGCAAGCTCGTGTTCTATTCGTCAATGGACCTGCCGGTCGGCGAAAAGCTCGGCAAGGCGTTCGAGGCCGCCTATCCCGGCATCACGGTGCAGATCGAGCGCTCCGGCTCGGAGCGGCTGTTCCAGCGCGTAGCGCAGGAATTCGATTCCAACATCCACGCCGCCGACGTCGTCAACAGCGCCGATGCCTCGCACTTCATCCCATGGAAGAAGAACGGCTGGCTGATGCCGTTCGTGCCGGAGGACGTCGCCAGGCACTTTCCCGATGGATATCGCGATCCGGACGGCATGGCCGCGACCACGCGGCTGTGGCTGTCGTCGATCGCCTACAACACCAACCTGGTGAAGGCGGAGGATGCACCGAAAAGCTTTGCCGACCTGCTCGATCCAAAGTGGATCGGCAAGATGGTGAAGGGCCATCCGGCCTATAGCGGCACCATCATGACCACGACGTTTCAGATCGTGCGCGAGCTCGGCTGGCCCTACCTGGAGAAGCTTTCGAAGCAGCGCGTGATGCAGGTGCAGTCCTCGACCGATCCACCGAAGAAGCTCTCGCTCGGCGAGCGCGCCGTGATGGCCGACGGCAATGAATACGGCATCGTGCTGCTGAAGGAGGCCGGGCAGCCGGTCGAGCCGGTCTACCCGACCGAGGGCACGCCGACAATCTCGGGACCGACCGGTATCTTCGCCGGTGCGCCGCATCCGAACGCCGCAAAACTGTTTCAGGCCTGGCTGCACACCCGCGAGACCCAGCAGTTCTTCGTCGACTTCACCGGGCAGTATTCGGTGCATGCGCAGGTGCAGCCGAAGGCCGGCCGGCGCAAGCTCTCCGACATCAAGCTGATGAAGGAGGATCCGGCGGGGGTGGAGGCGATGACCGAAGAGATCAAGACGCGCTATGCGCGGCTGTTTCGGGTTTAGATGCTACGGCCTTCACACCAATCGTCATTCCGGGATGCGCCTCTTGGCGCAGGCCCGGAATCCATACTCACGATGGTGGTTATGGATTCCGGGCTCGCGCTGCGCGCGCCCCGGAATGACGGGGAGAGAGTCTTCAAATGACAACCACCGCCTCCCCCGCCGCCCGCCCCCGCATTGACTGGACACGCCCCGTCCTGTGGCTGTTCGCAGCGGTGCTCATCCTCCTCATCCTGCTGCCGCTGTCGTGGCTCGCGGTCTACGCCTTTACTGACAAGAATCGCCATCCGACGCTGCAAAACTTCGTCACGCTGTTCAGCAATCCGATTTCCTCGATCCGCTGCTGACGACCGCGATCATCGCGACGACCTCGGCGCTGATCTGCTGCATCGTCGCGGCGCCACTCAGCTGGCTGGTGTCGCGCACCGACATGCCGGGCCGGCAGACCATCCGCGCGCTGGTGACTGCTTCGTTCGTGACGCCGCCGTTTCTCGGCGCGGTCGCCTGGGAGTTGCTGGCGGCACCGAATTCGGGGCTGCTCAACCAGCTCTACCGGCTGTTCGCAGGCGAAGATGCCGACGCGCTGTTCAACATCTATTCGATGACCGGGATCATCTTCGTGATCTCCTGCTACACCTTCCCGTTCGTGTTCGTGCTGGTGGCCAATGCGCTCGACACTATGCCGGGCGAGCTGGAAGACGCCTCCGCAATCCTCGGCGGCAATGCCTGGACCACGGCTCGGCGGGTGACGATCCCGCTCGCGCTGCCCGCTTTGGTCGCGGGCGCGCTGATCGCATTCCTGCAGGCGATGACGCTGTTCGGCTCGCCGGCGATCCTGGCACTGCCGGCCGGCTTTCACACCATGACGGCCAAGATCTGGAGCCTGTTCCAGTATCCGCCGAAGCTCGAGCTGGCGGCGGCCGCCGCGGTGCCGCTGCTGGCGTTGACCATCCTGCTGCTGCAGGGGCAGAAGGCGCTGCTTGGCCGCCGCGGCTATTCGGTGATCGGCGGCAAATATGGCGCGCCGCGCCGGGTCGAGTTGCGCGGCTGGCGCTGGGCCGCGCTCGGCTTCTGCCTTTTGGTCCTGCTCAATCCCGTATTCCTGCCCTACCTCGCGCTGCTCAACGCCGCGTTCTCGCCCAACGCCACCACGCTGGTGACGCCGTCGACACTGACCTTGCACAACATCGTCTTCGTGTTCACCGAGCTGTCGTCGACGCACCTTGCGCTGAAGAACACCGTGATCCTGGGCGCCGCGACTGCGACGATCGGCACCATCCTCGCGCTCGTCATCGCCTATGTCACGACGCGCAAGGTGATCGCGGGCCATCGCGTGCTCGGTTTCCTTGCCACCGCGCCGGTCGCCGTTCCCGGCATCGTGCTCGGTGTCGGCCTGTTCCTGAGCTACACGCGGCCGCCCTTCGTGCTGTACGGCACGCTGTGGATCTTGCTACTGGCGTTCCTCACCATCAATTTGCCGTCGGCCTATCAGCAATTGCAGGCGGCATTCACGACCATTCATCCCGAACTCGAGGAAGCGAGCCGCATCCTCGGCGCGACGCGGCTGCAGGCGCTGCGCCAGATCACCGCCCCCCTGCTGCGCACCGGCGTGATCGCGACCTGGTGCTTCATCTTCATCGGCGTGATGCGGGAACTGTCGGCCGCGATCGTGCTGTTCACCTCGCAGACCAAGGTGCTGTCGGTCCTGATCTACGACCTCAACGAGGGCGGCGATCTCGCCGCGATCGCGGTACTCGGCATCGCGATGCTGGTGATCACATTCGCCGTGGTGCTGGTGGTGAATCAGATCCCGATGTCCGGCGGCAATGCGGGCGCGAGGCTGCGGAACGGGTAAGCGCTGTTTTCTCCCCGTCATTGCGAGGAGCGAAGCGACGAAGCAATCCATCCTATCCCGTCGGCGAGAGATGGATTGCTTCGCTGCGCTCGCAATGACGCCCCACCCATCTGGCAATCGCCACATTCATCCCGATATAGAGCGGAACCCCGCACCATGAGGATCGCGTGACCAAATCCGCCACCACAACATCGCCCCCTGTCGCGCCGCGCCGGCCGCATTCCTTCACCACCCACGGCATCACGGTGACCGACGACTATGCCTGGATCAAGGATCCGAAATGGCAGGAGGTGCTGCGCGATCCCTCGATCCTCGATCCTGACATCCGGAGCTATCTCGAAGCCGAGAACGGCTACACCGAGAGCCTGCTCGGCCATACCGACGGCTTGCAGAAGCGGCTGGTCAAGGAGATGCGCGGGCGGATCAAGGAGGATGATTCCAGCGTGCCGTCGCCGGACGGCCCGTTCGCCTATTTCCGCAAGTTCCGCGAGGGCGGCCAGCATGAGCTGTACTGCCGCACGCCGCGCGACGGCGGCGACGCGCATGTCGTGCTCGACGGCGACGCGCTGGCGAAGGACCACGAATATTTCAAGTTCGGCGGCAGCCGGCATTCCAACGACCATCGCCTGCACGCCTGGAGCGCCGACACCAAGGGCTCCGAATATTTCTCGATTCGCGTGCGCGACTGGGCAACCGGCGGCGATCTCGACGACCTCGTCGAGGAGACCGATGGCGGCGTGGTCTGGGCCGCGGATTCCAGAAGTTTCTTCTACGTCAAGCTCGACGACAATCACCGCCCGATGCAGGTGTGGCGACACAGGCTCGGCACCAGGCAGGCCGACGACACCCTGATCTACGAGGAGCAGGATGCCGGCTGGTTCACCCATCTGCACGAGAGCGCGAGCGGCCGCTTCTGCGTGATCGCCGGCGGCGACCATGAGACCTCCGAGCAGCGGCTGATCGATCTTTCCAATCCCGACGTGCCGCCACGGGTGGTCGCAGCGCGCGAGGAAGGCGTGCAATATTCGATCGCCGACCGCGGCGACGAACTCTTCATCCTGACCAATGCCGACGACGCCATCGACTTCAAGGTCGTCACCGCACCGCTCGCCGCGCCCGAGCGCGCCAACTGGCGCGACCTGATCCCGTATCGCGAGGGCGTCTATGTGCTCGACGTCGAGCTCTATTCCGGCCACATGGTGCGGCTGGAGCGCGCCAATGCGCTGCCGGCGATCATCATCCGCGACCTCAAGAGCGACGAAGAGCACGCGATCGTGTTCGACGAGGCGGCCTATTCGCTCGATACCATGGGCGGCTACGAGTTCGACACCACCAATTTACGGTTTGCCTATTCGTCGATGACGACGCCGTCGGAGGTCTATGACTACGATATGGCGACGCGGACGCGGGTATTGCGCAAGCGGCAGGAGATTCCGTCCGGCCATAACCCCGCCGACTACGTC
This sequence comes from Bradyrhizobium sp. USDA 3240, assembly GCF_054063295.1. Lineage (NCBI taxonomy): Bacteria > Pseudomonadati > Pseudomonadota > Alphaproteobacteria > Hyphomicrobiales > Nitrobacteraceae > Bradyrhizobium > Bradyrhizobium sp. USDA 3240. The sequence continues at coordinate 4,790,983 of NZ_JBSSGD010000002.1, read as the reverse complement.
ACCACGCGCATCATGGCGACCTCGCATGACGGCGCGCAGGTGCCGGTCTCGATCCTGCACCGCAAGGACTTTGTCCGTGACGGCAACGCGCCGCTCTTGCTCTATGGCTACGGCTCCTACGGCATGGCGATGCCGGCGTCGTTTGCCGCCAACCGGCTGTCGCTGGTCGACCGCGGCTTCGTCTATGCGATCGCGCATATCCGCGGCGGCGCCGACAAGGGCTGGGGCTGGTATCTCGACGGCAAGCGCGAGAAGAAGACCAACACGTTCGACGATTTCGCCGCCGCCGGAAGCGCTTTGATCGAGGCGAAATACACGGGTGCAAAACGCATCGTCGGCCATGGCGGCTCGGCCGGCGGCATGCTGATGGGCGCGGTCGCCAACCGCGCCGGCGAGTTGTTTGCCGGCATCGTTGCCGAAGTGCCGTTCGTCGACGTGCTCAACACCATGCTCGACGACACGCTGCCGCTGACGCCGCCGGAATGGCCGGAATGGGGCAACCCGATCGAGAGCGAAAAGGATTTCCGCACCATCCTGTCCTATTCGCCTTACGACAATGTCGCGGCCAAGGACTATCCGGCGATCCTGGCGATGGGCGGACTCACCGATCCCCGCGTCACTTATTGGGAGCCGGCGAAATGGATCGCGCGGCTGCGCGCCACCATGCGTGGCGGCGGCCCGGTGCTGCTGCGCACCAACATGGGCGCCGGCCACGGCGGCGCCTCCGGCCGCTTCAACCGCCTCGACGAGGTCGCAATCGTCTACGCGTTTGCGCTGTGGGCGGTCGGGATGGCGGACAAGGCGGAAGTGTAGCGAGGTCCCGTAGCCCGGATACCTCCCCATTGTCGTCCTGGCGAAAGCCAGGACCCATACCGCGTGATCTATCGAGCAAGGAAGTCGCAGTACCACGGCACTGCTAATCTTCGCCAAACCCCTCCCTGTGGTTATGGGTCCCGGCCTTCGCCGGGACGACGGCTGCATGCGTGGCGGTCACTCATCCAGACGACGGCGGTGGGGCTACCGCCCCTTCGCCTTCCGCCAGGCCGCAAAATCCTTCAGCGTCTGCTCGTCGGTCGCGGGATAGAGGCCGAAGATGCCGCGGCCGTTCTGCACCTGCTCGGTGACGAAATCCTCGAACGCCGTCATCTCGAAGGTCTCGTTGGCGATCTCGTCGGCGAGGTGCGCCGGGATCACGATGACGCCATCGCTGTCACCGAGGATCACGTCGCCGGGAAACACCGGCGCGTCGCCGCAGCCGATCGGAACGTTGATCTCGATCGCCTGATGCAGCGTCAGATTGGTCGGCGCGCTCGGGCGATGATGAAACGCCGGGAAGCCGAGCCGCGCGATCTCGGCCGAATCGCGGAAGCCCCCATCGGTGACGACGCCGGCGCAGCCGCGCTTCATCAGCCGCGTCACCAGGATCGCGCCGGCAGAGGCGGCGCGCGCATCCTTGCGGCTGTCCATGACCAGCACGCTGCCGGGCGGGCAGTCCTCGATCGCCTTGCGCTGCGGATGCGCGCGGTCGCGGAACACCTCGATGGTGTTGAGGTCCTCGCGCGCCGGCATGTAGCGCAGCGTGAAAGCCTCGCCGACCATGGTCGGCTGGTCCGGGCTCAACGGGTGAACATCTTGGATCATCTGGATCCGCAAGCCGCGCTTGAACAGCGCGGTCGCGACCGTCGCGGTGGAGACGGATTTCAGCTTGTTGCGGGTGGTGTCGCTCAGTTTGGACATTGGTGTTGCTCCTTTCGTCATTCCGGGGCGCGCAAAGCGCGAGCCCGGAATCCATCGGGCCGCATGCAGTGCGGTGAAATGGATTCCGGGCTCGCCGCTACGCGGCGCCCCGGAATGACAGCATCAGTAAATCGACGGCTCGCCCACCGGTTTACCAAAACCGGTCTCGAGGAAATCGAAGTCGCAGCCCTCATTGGCCTGCTTGATGTGCTTCGAGAACATCCAGCCATAGCCGCGCTCGAAGCGCTTTTCCGGCTGCTTCCATTCGGCGCGTCGTTTGGCGAGCTCCGCCTCGGACACATCGAGATTGATGGTGCGCGCGGCGACGTCGAGCGTGATGCGATCGCCGTTCCTCACCAGCGCCAGCGGGCCTCCGATGAAGGACTCCGGCGAGACGTGCAGGATGCAGGCGCCGTAGCTGGTGCCGCTCATCCGCGCGTCCGACAGCCGCACCATGTCGCGCACGCCCTGCTTCACGAGCTTGGTCGGGATCGGCAGCATGCCCCATTCCGGCATGCCGGGCCCACCCTGCGGGCCGGCGTTGCGCAGGATCAGCACATGATCGGCCGTGACGTCGAGATCGGTATCGTCGACCGCCTTCTTCATCGAGGGATAGTCGTCGAACACCAGCGCAGGTCCAGTGTGCTTGAGGAAGCGCGGATCGCAGGCGGACGGCTTGATGACACAGCCGTCGGGCGCGAGATTGCCTTTCAAGACGGCGAGCGCGCCCTCCCTGTAGATCGGGTTGTCGACGGTGCGGATCACGTCGTCATTATGGACCTCGGCACCTGCGATGTTCTCGCCGAGCGTCCTGCCCGACACGGTCATGCAGTCGAGATGCAGATGCTGCCTGATCCGGTTCATCAGGCCGGGCAACCCGCCGGCATAGAAGAAATCTTCCATCAGATAGAGGTCGCCGCTCGGCCGCACGTTGGCGATGACAGGCACCTTGCGGCTCGCGATCTCAAAATCGTCGAGCGAAATGTCCTGGCCGGCGCGGCGCGCCTGCGCAATGAGATGAATAATGGCGTTGGTCGAACAGCCCATCGCCATCGCGACCGTGATCGCGTTCTCGAACGCTTGTCGCGTCTGGATCTTCTGCGGGGTGAGATCCTCCCACACCATCTCGACGATGCGGCGGCCGGCTTCCGAGCTCATCCGGATATGGTTGGCGTCGGCCGCGGGGATGGACGAGGCGCCGGGCAACGTCATGCCGATGGCTTCGGCGATCGCGGTCATGGTCGAGGCCGTGCCCATGGTCATGCAGGTGCCATAGCTGCGGGCGATGCCGGCCTCCATGTCGACCCAGTCCTTGTCGGAGATCTTGCCGGCGCGGCGCTCGTCCCAGTATTTCCAGGCATCCGAGCCCGAGCCGAGCGTCTTGCCTTTCCAGTTGCCGCGCAGCATCGGCCCGGCCGGCAGATAGATCGCCGGCAGGTTCATGCTGGTGGCCCCGAGCAGCAGCCCGGGCGTGGTCTTGTCGCAGCCGCCCATCAGCACCACGCCGTCGACCGGATGGCCGCGCAACAGCTCCTCGGCATCCATCGCCAGCATGTTGCGGTAGAGCATCGTGGTCGGCTTCAGCAGCGATTCCGACAGCGACAGCGCCGGCAGCTCGAGCGGAAAGCCGCCGGCCATCAGCACGCCGCGCTTCACGTCATCGACCCGGCTCTTGAAGTGCATATGGCAGGGCTGCGCGTCCGACCAGGTGTTGATGATCGCGATCACCGGGCCGGTCGCGCCACTCCTCCGGCGCGTAGCCCATCTGCATTGCGCGCGATCTGTGGCCGAAGGCGCGCAGATCGTCGGGCGCAAACCAGCGCGCGCTGCGCAATTGATCCGGGGTCTTGCTCTTCTTGGTCATCTTGGATGCGCCATATGCTTCGATATTGCGTGTTTCGATATTGCTCGCACGCGCGCGGTCTCAGCGCGCACGCCCTGCGCCACGCATATACAGGATTTCCGGACGTGTCGTCCCGCGCGCGGCGCAGACGTGCCGTTCACCGCCCGCACCTGTTTCGCAAATCGGTACTGGCCCGCACCACAAGCTGAGCGTGCGGTGCACAAACGGCGCAACGTGGAAGCCGGAGCGCGAGCCAGCCCTGGCCGACTTTTGGCCGACCTTGGCTTACTTCTGCTGCGCCGTCATCACGATGCGGACGAGGTCGGCGGCGTTGCGCGCGCCGAGCTTCTTCATGATGTTGGCGCGGTGATCCTCGATCGTACGCGGGCTGATCCCGAGATGACGCCCGGCCTCCTTGTTGGAAGCGCCCGCGGTGAACTGCTCGAGCACTTCGCGCTCGCGACGAGTGAGCGGCTCGCGCCCCGGAAAATGCAGCGCGGCGATGCGGGATGCCGAGGTCTCGGCCTGGCGCCTGGTGTAGGCGTCGATCGCCTCATTCAGGCGGCTGACGATCTCGTTGCCGCGGAACGGCTTCTCGATGAAGTCGAGCGCACCGTTCTTGATGGCGCTGACCGCCATCGTGATGTCGCCTTGACCGGAGATCATGAAAATCGGTGCCGGATAATCCTCGCCGTGCAGCTCCTTCAGGATATCGAGGCCGGATTTGCCGGGGATATGCACGTCGAGCAGGATGCAGGCTGGCGTCCGGCTGCGCGCCACCGCGAGCAGCGCGGCACCGTCCGCAAAGCAGATCACCTTGTAGCCAGCGGTCGACAGGACCACGGAAAGCGTCTCGCGAACGGCGGGGTCGTCGTCGACTACAAAGATTTCCCCGCGAGGAGCGCCATTCTCAACCATATGTATCCGTCCATCAGTGGTGAAGCGTGCTGCCAAGACTGCACAAGACGTAACTCGACCATCTCGATCAATGGACCCGTATTTGTACGGGACGTCCGCTTAACGCACAAGTAGCACCGCGGTCCCTAAAAGTGGGGGCAGTGGAGAAACATGCATGGAAAATGCAGCGGCGGACGGCGTTGCGGTGTGCCTGGACGAGGGCAGCGATCCCTACAGCCTGATCGTGACCGACCTGGTCGCGCTGATCGGCCATGTCCAGGCGAGCCTGCGGCTGATCGAGGCGGCGATCGCGCGCGAGGCATTTCTGGCCGAGCAGGACGACGCTGCCAACATCTTCGTGCTTGACGACGTCACCCCGCGCTACGCAGTGGCCTCCACGGCCCTGAAGGCCTGCGACACCGGCCTCGGCATGGCACTCGATCGGCTGCGCGATCCAGAGGCACCGGCGCGTTTCCTGAACTGACCAGCCGGACCGGCCAGCGCCAAGTTCGGCGCCATCATACAGATTGTGCCGACGATGCCCAATTCTCGGGGCGACGATCCGTTCCAGGTTCGGATTGGCGGCAGGCATCGCCCGCCCAGCCGGGTCAGGCCTTCTTCACGTCAGACCTACTTGATATCAGGTCTTGTTGATATCAGGCTCTGGCCCGCTCTTCGTCGGAGCCCGACCGCCGCTTGCTCGGCTTGCCCTTGAGGAAGCTGATGTCCATTTCGGTGCCGTTGACGCGGACCAGCTCGCAGCGGCGATAGGCGAGCCCGGTCGACGACAGCAGGAGGAAGAACTCCTTCAGGTTGAGCCCCTGAATGGAACCCTCGACGGTTAGCGCCGCGTCATTGTCGGAGATGGCATTGAGCTGGCAGTCGCGCCGCCAGGTGCCGTCGATGGCCATGATGCAGACATCGACGCCCCGGCTGAACGTGACACGCTCAATGGATTTGCCGTCCTCCGTCATCGCTCAATATCCGACCGCCATGGCAGTCCGCGGCATCGCAAGCGCCGGCCGCACTCCGCTCGGCCGGTACAGGCCGCGCCGCTCGGGAATCGGCTTGAACGTGTCGGTCAAGCCGACCACGGTTTCGGCGGCGCCGAGCACCAGGAAGCCGTCGGCCTCCATCAACCGCGCGAGCCGGTTGAAGATGTTGATCTTGGTGTCCTGGTCGAAATAGATCAGCACGTTGCGACAGAAGATCATATCGAACGTGCCGAGCTGGGAGAAATCGTGCAGCAGATTGAGCTGACGGTGCTGCACCATCGCGCGCAACTCGGGATTGATCTGCCAGAGTTCGCCCGACTGCTTGAAATACTTCACCAGCATCTGGATCGGCAGCCCGCGTTGCACCTCGAACTGGCTGTAGATGCCGGCTTTCGACTTCTCCAGCACCTCCTGCGACAGATCGGTCGCGGTGATCTCGACCCGCCATCCTGCAAGCGCTGCGCCCATCTCCTTGAGGCACATCGCCAGCGAGTAGGGCTCCTGGCCGGTCGAGCCGGCGGCGCACCAGATCCGGACGCTGCGGCGCGCGGCACGCGCTTTCAGAACCTCGGGCATGATGGTGTCGCGGAAATGGTCGAACGGCACCTTGTCGCGGAAGAAAAACGTCTCGTTGGTGGTCATCGCCTCGACCACCTGGACGGTGTGCGTGGACGAGCCGGCCCTGATCTTGGCGATCAGGTCGGGGATACCGGACAGGCCGCATTTGCGGGCCAGCGGCAGCAGGCGGCTCTCGATCAGATATTGCTTGTCCGCGGACAGATCGAGACCGGAATGGTCCTTCAGGAGCTTACGCAGATACTCGTAGTCGGGGGGCGTCACGGGAGCCTCGCAAAGACAAAGGGTGAAACTGGGTATTAGGCTTCAGCCGGCGCATCGAGCGCCAGCAGACCCACTTCCTGGAATTTCGCGATCACGATGTCCTTGTCGAACGGCTTCATGATGTACTCGTTGGCGCCGGCATGCAGCGCCCGCGAGATGTGGTCGATGCCGTTCTCGGTGGTGCAGAACACAACTTTCGGCACATCGCCGCCGGGCATGCGGCGGAGCTGCACGAGGAATTCGAAGCCGTCCATGACCGGCATGTTCCAGTCGAGCAGCACCGCGTCCGGCAGCGCCTGCTTGCAGGCTTCGAGCGCGACCGCGCCGTCCTCGGCTTCGATGACGGTGAATTCCATTCCTTCGAGGATGCGGCGTGCGATTTTTCGCACCACACCGGAATCGTCGACGACAAGACATGTCTTCATATGTTGGCCTCCTTGTAGAGTCCGCCGTCTCCGCGGCGGAGCGTTACGCTGCAGCGAGTGTCTTCGGCACCAGTTCGAGCACGCGATCGACATCGAGGACGACCATGAGCTGTCCGTCGAGGCGGTGAACGCCGCCGGCGAGCCTGGCCATGCGGGGATCGAGGTTGACCGGGTTGTCCTGGCGGCTGTCGTCGGACAGCCTCAAGACCTCGCCGATCTGGTCGATCAGCAGGCCATAGGATTCACCGCGCTGGTCGACGCCGACCGCCATCGGCGGCTTGCCGTCGTCGGCCTTCGGCAGGCCGAGCCGGGCGCGCATGTCGACCACGGTGACGATGCGGCCGCGCAGATTGAGCACGCCGGCGATCTCGCTGGAGGCCAGCGGCACCCGCGTCAGCCGCTCCGGCATGAACACGTCCTGCACCCGCGAGATCGGCAGGCCGAACAGCTGTCCGCCGATCACCGCGGTGACGTATTCGGCCATCGCGCCTTCACTGGTCTCGGTCTTGCTGGTCATCAATTCGTTTCCTTGCATCCGGTCACGCGGCGCGGCGCAGTTCGGCGGTCTGCTCTTTCAGCGCCGCGATCAGCCCGGGACGGTCGAACTTGGCGACATAGTCGTGGAAGCCGGCCTGCCGGCCGCGCTCGATCGCCGCCGGCGACACCATCGCCGACAGCGCGATGATCGGCAGCCCGACGAGGTTGTGGTCAGAGCGGATGTTCTCGGCGAACTCAAAGCCGTTCATCTCGGGCATCTCGATGTCGGTCAGCACGACGTCGAAGGCCTGCCCCGAGCGCAGTGCGGCGAGCCCTTCCTGCGCATTCGGCGCGGTCCGCACCTTGTAGCCGGCGGCCTTGAGCACCGGCGCCAGCATGTTGCGGAAGAACGCACTATCGTCGACCAGCAGCACCGACTGCGCCGACGCCGACGGGCGCATCTCCTTGCGCGAGAACCAGTCGGCAAACGCCATCGGCAGGAAGTGGCCGACGTCGATCACCTCGGTGGCCTGGCCCTTGATCACGGCCGAGCCGAGGATGCCGTCCTGGGAGCCCGCGACCTCGATGTTGAGCCGCTCCTCGACGATGTCGATGATCTCGTCGACCACGAGCCCCATCGAACGGCCGTCGTCGGCGAACACCAGGATCGGCTGCGCGCCTTGGGTCTGCACCTCGACGCCTATCATCTGCACCAGCGGCATCAGCTGCTCGCGGTACTGCACCATGTAGCGGCCGTTGGAGAGCTCGATCTTGTCGGTTGCGATCTCCTCGAGCCGCGTGACGAGGCCGAGCGGCACCGCCTTGGGCTGGCTGGAACCGGCGCGGAACACCAGCAGCGAGGTCAGCTGCTCGCCGCTTGAGGCATGCGCCGCGGCATTGTCGTCGGCCATGTCATGGGCCGAGGAGCCGGAGGCGCCGAGCGCTTTTGCAATGCCGTTGGGGTCGATGATCATGATGACGGCACCATCGCCCAGGATGGTGTTGCCGGAGAACATGTCGATGTGGCGCAGCTTGGTCGACATCGGCTTGACCACGATCTCCTCGGTGTGGAACACGCCGTCGACCACGATGCCAAAAGTCTGGCTGCCGACTTGCGTGACCACGATGAAGCTGTTCTCGGCATCGGAGGTCGCGCCGTCGTCGATCTTGAGCAGCTTCTTGAGATGGATCAGCGGCAGCAGCTTGTTGCGCAGCCGCAGCACCGCGGTGTCCTTGATCCGCTCGATGCGGTGCTCGGAGTTGGCGCGGGCCCGCACCAGCTCGACCACGGACAATTGGGGAATCGCAAAGCGGTCGCCGCCGGCTTCCACGATCAAGGCGGAGACGATCGCCAGGGTCAGCGGGATCTTGATGGTGACCGAGGCGCCCTCGCCGGCCACGCTCTTGATGTCGATGGTGCCGCCGATCTGGTCGATATTGGTGCGCACCACGTCCATGCCGACGCCGCGGCCGGACACCGAGGTCACTTGCGCTGCGGTCGAGAAGCCCGGCGCGAAGATGAACTTGTGGATCTGGGCTTCTGTCATCTTCTCCAGCTCGGCCTCGGTGACGAGACCGTTCTGGAGCGCCTTGGCCTTGATCCGCTCGGTGTTGAGCCCGCGGCCATTGTCGGCGATGCAAATGATGATGTGGCCGCCTTCGTGATAGGCGGACAGGCGAATGGTGCCCTGCTCGGGCTTGCCGCTGGCGACCCGCTCGGCGGTGGTCTCCAGGCCATGATCGGCGGAGTTGCGCACCATGTGCGTCAACGGATCCTTGATCAGGTCGAGCACCTGGCGGTCGAGCTCGGTGTCGGCGCCGTGCATCTCCAGCTCGATCTGCTTGCCGAGTTCGCCGGAGAGATCGCGGACGATGCGCGGCAGCTTCTGCCAGGCATTGCCGATCGGCTGCATGCGCGTCTTCATGACGCCTTCCTGCAGCTCGGCGGTGACGTTGGAGAGCCGCTGCAGCGGCACCTTGAACTCGGTATCCTCGTTGCGCCGGGAGATCTCGAGCAGCTGGTTGCGGGTCAGCACCAGCTCGGAGACCATGGTCATGAGGTGTTCGAGGGTATCGACATTGACCCGGATCGACTGGTTGGCGATCTTGTCGCCTTCCTGGACAACATCCTCGGCGGCGGCCTTGCGGGCCGGCTTCTTCGCGGCCTCGGCCGGCTCGGCTGCGGGGGCAGCGGCGACGGGCTTCGCGACCGGCGCAGGTGCCGGTGCAGCCAGTTCGGTCTCGGTCTCGCGGAAGGCGCGCTCGAGCTCGTCGAGCGAGACCTCGCCCGGACGCAGCGGACGCTCCAGCGTCTGCACCACCAGCGTGCCTTCGGTCATTGCCGCCTGCACGGATGGAGATTCAACGACTGGCATATCTTCAGCAGCAGTCTCGCCGGCAGCCATCGCGGCCATGCCGCGCTCGACCATCGCCTCGAGCTGATCGATCAGATCGCGGTCGTTACCCTCGGGCTCGGCCTCGGTCGCCTCGAGCCCGCCGAGGATCTCCTTGATGCGGTCGATCGAGGACAGGATCAGCGTCACGGCTTCCGCTTTCACCGGCATGCCGTCGCGGAATTTGCCCATCAGGGTCTCGCCGGCATGCGCCAGCGCTTCCAGCCGCGGCAGCCCGAGGAAGCCGCAGGTCCCCTTGATGGTGTGCACAAGGCGGAAAATGTTGTCCAGGATCTTCGCGTTGTTCGGATCCTGCTCGAACTGCACCAGCTGGTTGTCGACCGTATCCAGGCTCTCGCTGCTCTCCGTCAGGAACTCGCGCAACAGATCGTCCATGAATCGGTCCCCTCAAGGTGCTACGGAACGCTCGCCTCGCATCGATAACTTGGCCGGCTTCACGGCGACGTTAATTTCGTCGTCCGTGCAAATACGGACGATGAAGCCTTTCAAGGACGACGCATCACGACATCACGGCCGGTTTCACAGCAACAGGCCCATACCACCCGGACGGGAAAGAGCCCGTTCCACCTGTCGTCGCAATTTGAACGAAATGAGATCGAGGGGCCGTCAAATCCGTCGAAACGCTGGCGGCCATGACATCCGCCTGCATCAGGACGCGATCGCCCATGGGTTGAACATGGGTTGAAACCAGCGGCATGGTTAAGCGAACCCAAAAGCAAAGGCGGCGGAGTTTCCTCCGCCGCCTCGATAGTCGTTGTCTGTCGCGGCTACGCTTAGCGGAGCAGCTGCAGAACGCTCTGCTGCGACTGGTTGGCCAGAGCCAGCGCGGACACCGCAATCGACTGGCGGGTCGACAGCGCCTGGCTGTTGGCCGCTTCCTCGTTGGTGTCGGCCAGCGTCAGGTTGGACGAGCCGGTCTGCAGCACGTTGATCAGGTTCTTCGAGAAGTCCTGGCGGATCTGCACGATCGACAGGTTCGAACCAAGGGTCGAAGCCTGGGTGCGCAGCAGGCCGCTCGCGTTGTTGAGCGTCTTCAGCGTGGCGTTGGCCGAAGCGTTGTCGATGAAGTCCGTGCCGGCGGTCAGCTTGGTGAGATTGAGGCCGGAGGCATCGAAGGTGACGCCCTGGATCTTCAGCGTCGAGGAGCCCGTCTCGTTGAAGGTCAGCTTGAGCTGATCGCCGTTGAGCAGGTTGATGCCGTTGTAGGAGGCGTCCTGGGCGGTGGTGGTGATCTGGTCCAGGATGTTGTTGTACTGGTTGACCAGGTTGGCGCGGTTCGACAACCCATTCGGATCCTGCACCGGGGCGCTGCCCGCCAGGCCGTTGAACAGCTTGCCGGCGCCGGCTGCCGTGCCACCGATCGTGCCGATGGTCGAGGACGCAGCATCGTTGGTGGTGCTGATGGTGAGCGCTCCGCCGGCGCTGAGCGACGCCTGCAGGTTGTTCGCCGACAGCGCGTTGTTCAGGTCGTTGAGGGACTTCACCTGGCCCGCGCCGCTACCAAACGTGATGTTGGTGGCCTTGCCATTGCCGGTCGGGTTGATCGTCAGCGTCAAGCCATCCAGCGGCGAAGGCGTTGCCACGGTGCGTGCCTTGGTTCCGGCGGTAAGGCCGAAAGCGGCCAGACCCGAGCCGGAGATGTTGAGGTCCTGGTTGGTGCCGGTGCTGATCTGGAGCGCACCAGCTGCCACGGTGGAGGCGGTGGCCGTGCCGGTGATGCCGTCGATCGCGGTGAGCAGGTCGCCGACCGTCAGCGTGCTGCCCGCGCCCGTGCCGAGGGTCACGTTGCCGGACGAATCCGTCGTCGAAGTGGTCTGCGAGGTCGAGAACGTGATCGACTTGCCGTTGACGCTGATCGTACCGGTCGGGGTCGCCGCCAGGCTATCGGAGTTGGCCGCAGTGACGAGCTTGGTGGCGGCCGTGATCGGCGCCGGCACCGTGAGATTGTTGTTGACGACCGTACCAGCGAGGGTCGCATTGCTGTAGGTGGCGGTGCCACGGATATCGTCGGTGGTCGCGCCGGTGACCACGGCGGTCGTCACCTGCGACTTCTGGGAAAAGCCGACCGCGGCCTGCAGGGCCTGGTTGGCAACCGACTTGGCGCTGTCGACGAGCTTCTGCAGCGAGGTGATGCCGGTGTTGGCGGACTGCAGCACCTGCACGCCGTTGCCGATGCCATCCAGCAGATTGTTGATGTCGCTGGCGCGGTTGTCGAGCGACTGCGCCGTGAAGAAGTTGGTCGGATTGTCGAGCGCGGTGTTGACCTTCTTGCCGGTGGACAAGCGGTTCTGCGTGGTGGCGAGCAGGTCGGCCGTCGACTGCAGCGAAAGCAGGTTCTGACGGACCGATGACGAAAGGACGATGCCGGACATACTGGTACCCTTCTGGATGAACACGAATGACGCGACGCCGTAAATTTCGCACGGCGACCGGTGCCACACTGGTCGGTCCGCGCTACCCGTTCGTTAAAGGGCCGGTCCGTACAAATACCCAGAATAGCTTTCCCGGTAATTCTTGGACCGCGGCGCAGAGGCCGCGGCTGAGCGGCGCGCGTTCGCCGCCGGATCAATCTCGTGACAGCGAATTAGTTCTCGCATTTGCGGGACTTGGCGCATGCTCGCGCTGCCCACCGCGGGCTTCAATATCCGCGATGGCAATTGCGACGGCGCACGCTTGAGCAGGCATTAGAGTTAATGGAAATCAATAAATGCGAGACAATGTCGCAACCGTATCGTCCGGGATGTGCGACATTCGAATCGCCTCGAACGCCGCGCAAGTCGATGCGATTGCCGAGCGTCTGCCCCCTAGAGGGTATAAGGTTCGCACCACAACCCTTGTGCTATTGGACAGGCAAGCTATGTTCGCTCTCCACACGCCAAGAGTAGGTGATGCGAGACCATAGTGCTCCCGCCCTCGGCAGGAGCTCCAATGTCCGCGGTATCGCGTCCGCCCAATCGCCTGTTGCAAGCACTTCCCTCCACGGAATACGCGCAACTTCATCCTCTTCTGGAAACCGTCGACCTGACCAAGGAAACGGTGCTCGCCGATGCCGGCGCGCCGGTGCAGCGGGTCTATTTCCCGCACGGCGGCGTGGTCTCGATGATGGTCAATCTGTCTGACGGGCAGTCAGTCGAGATTGCAACCATTGGTCGTGACGGCATCGTCGGCGCATCCGCCGCCCTGCATGAGCGGCCGCTGCTCGCCGACGCGATTGTGGTGGTGCCGGGCACGGCATCGATGGTGCGTGCGGAAGATTTCCGCGAGGCCGCTAATCGCAGCGCGCAGTTCCGGACCCTGGTTGCTCTCTATGAGCAGGCGCTGATGGCGCAGACCCAGCAATCCGTCGCCTGCAACGTGTCGCATCCGGTGGAGGCGCGACTGTCGCGCTGGCTGCTGCGCGCGCGCGACCTCTGCGGCAGCGAAGCCTTGCCGCTGACTCAGGAGATGCTGGCGCAGATGATCGGTGTGCGGCGCAATGCGGTTTCGATCGTCGCGCATGGGTTTCAGCAGGCCGGTATCCTGCGCTACAGCCGCGGCCATATCGAAATCACCGATATCGACGGCCTGCGGAAGGCGGCGTGTGAATGTTATGCGACCGTCAAGGCCCACGCCGAACAATTGATCGGGCCGGAAGATTGATCGAGGCAGCGCGCACGCTCGACTGATTTGCCGGGCGACACAAACCCGATCCTGTGCCGATAGCTGTTCCTAATGGAACCAAGATATGTTTCCATTGGAACCAAGACGTGCCAGAATAAGTTGTAGAACGACCCAACTGCACGCATTAGCCCTGATGACCAGAGACAAGCTTTGCCGGGAGGCAGGAGGTTGCTTTGGATACGGTTCCGCGACCGCCCAACGGATTTCTGGCTTCGCTCTCGGAGAGCGATTTTGGGCTGATCCGGCCCTATTTGCGGACGATCGACCTCGCCGCCGATTCAGTCCTGATCGAGACCGACGAGACGCTCAAGCGGACATACATGCCGCACAAGGGGGTGATCTCGCTGGTGGTCAGGCTGGCAAGAGGCGTCTGCGTGCAGATCGCGATGGTCGGCCGCGGCAGCATCTACGGTGCGTTCGCGGGGCTTGGTGAAGCCCCCACGCTGAACAGCGCCGTCGTGCTGGTGCCGGGTGTCGCTTCGACGATCGAGGTCGAAGCCCTGCGGGCGGCCGCCGGCGAGAGTCCGTCTCTGCGAGCGATGCTGATTCGGCACGGTCTCGCCGTCTATGCCCAGATCCAGCAGACCGCCGGCTGCAATGCCGCGCACACGGTGGAGTCGCGGCTGGCGCGATGCCTGCTGCACACGCGCGACCTCTCCGGCAGCAACAAGATCGCCCTGACGCAGGAGGCAATGGCCCAGATGATCGGCGCGCGCCGCAACAGTGTGTCGCTGGTCGCGCATACCCTGCAACAGGCCAATTTCATCCACTACAGCCGCGGCCACATCGAGATCACCAATGCGGATGGACTGATCAGGACCGCGTGCGAATGCTACGCCACGGTCAAGGCGCAATATGCGAGGCTGCTGAGTTGCCAGGAAGCCGGCGGCTAGACCTTGCTATTCTTGACGCGTTTTCTTCCCGCGAACCGGTGTCCACTTCGCTCGAAAACGCTCTAAGAGGTGCGCAAGCCGTACTTCTACGGCGTACGATTTTCACCGTCGGATAACGCTGCATCCGCAAAGTTGCGTCGACGCACGGGGGAGCTGATGTTCACGTACGAGACGACCGACCGGAAGGAAGCCCGGCGCTTCCGCATGGCCCAGTTCAACGGCCGGCCCGCCACCGTCAGGTCCGCCGGCGCGACAGTGACGGGACGTGTGCGCGCGATCGTCGAGAGCAAGTCCGGCGCGACGGCGGCATGGGTGGTCACGATCGTTCCGGACGAGCCGAAGACAGCCGGCTCCGCCGCGCGGCCCGCGCCGCGCCTGTGCTTCGCCGCGGAAGACGATTTCTAGAGCATTTTCGGTTCTGATTGAATCAGAACCGAAACTCTAGACTCTTATTTTGACGCGTTTTCTTCACGCGAACCGGTGCCCGCTTCGCTCGAAAACGCTCTATGCGGAATGCAACAAGGCCTTGCGGACCAGATCTGCGGTGTTGCGCGCACCGAGTTTGCGCATGGCCTCGGCGCGATGGCTCTCGAAGGTGCGCGGGCTGATGTTCATCCGCAACGCGCCCTGCTTGTTGGAATAGCCATCGCTGATCAGGCTGAGCACCTCACGCTCGCGTTTGGTCAACGGCTTGCGGCCCGCCTCCGGCGTGAACATGACGTCGGGCGATCGGGCACCGGCCGGCTTGTCGTCGAGCGGCGGCCTGAGATCGGTGGCCGGAAGCGCATTCGGATAGAGATCGGAGATCTGCTTCAGCATCGCGGACACCCGCTCGGTCTGCTCGAGCGCGTTCTCGATCACCTGCCGCAGATAGACGCCGTTGCCGGGCGCATGCGCGAACTGCTGACTGTGCTGTTTGAGCTCGTTCATATAGAGCAACAGCGCCGTCACCGGCCCGTTGAACTGCCGGACGATCGCCGCACCGGCGTCCGCGGTCGCCTGCGCTCTCGGCGCAGCGGCTGCCTGAAGCTCGGGCGGCTGCGCCTCGAGCGTCGCGGTTCCGCCCATCCATGTGGGAAGGCGAGCCTCGGCTCGGTTGTCATGTTGCGTCATAAGTATGGTTTACCGAAGGTGAACTTGTGGCCGCGTTAACACGGGACTCCGTAAAACTACGGGTGACGCAACTGTGACCTCGGACCCCGACCTGCCAAGCAGGCGCAGATTACCGCTGATTTGGCAACGAATCTCCCTTGTTTGATCGGAAGGACGGTATTCTTACGGGACACCGAGGCGCCTCATTCCGATGATCGCGCAGGTGGGGCTTTACCTTCCCAGGGCGCTCCCGGGCGCATCCGCACCCACATCCGCCCGCTGGGCTTAGGTTGAAATGGGCAGGATTCGCGCCGCCCCTCGGACATCAAGGTCGCCGGAGCCGAAGGAACTTCTCCAGGAAGCGTCCCGAAAGGACGAACCTGAGCCACCAATACGCCATTCGCCGGGTCGTCATCGACCAGCCCTCCGGGCATCGGGATCGCACCGGCTTACCGCACGCCGGGCGACGCGCGTATGAGACGGATCACATCGGCCTAGAGCGTTTTCGAGCGAAGTGGACGCCGGTTCGCGTGAAGAAAACGCGGCAAAACAACAAACTGGAGCTTCGGTTCCGATTCTATCAGAACCGAAAATGCTCCAGGCCCCGCGGGTCAGGCGAATGTCAATTTACAGCCCCGGCACGCGCCGCGATGATCGCGCCTCTCGACCAACAACAAAAGGGCGCGACAATGAAGCGAGGGCGGAACGGGCGAAAAGAATCCTGGATGACGATTGCGGCGCTGGCCGCAGCACTGCTGTCCGGCACCGGCGCGCGGGCCCAGACCACGCCGACCGGCAATGCAGCGCCGACGTCAGACAACGCGATCATGGTCACCATCTTCTTCAAGCATGATCAGTCACGCCCGCTCAGCGAGTTGAATGCGCAACTCGAGCGGCAGGGCTTCTACAAGGCGTTTCCGCCCGAAGGTGTCGAGGTCTTGAGCTGGTATGTGATGATGGGGGTCGGCCAGGTGGTGACCCTGCGGCTGCCGGCCTCGCGATTGCGCGAGGTCAATCGCGTCATCGAGAACAGTGCCTGGGGCGCCTATCACACCGAGTTCTATCCGACCTACGACTACAAGGCGGTCGGGATCGGCAATCACGAGAAGGCGAAGCAGTAACCAATCAGGTCCAAGTGCGCTTGCGGGACTTTTCACGCTTCGGTAGAGAAGCCCATCGCGGCGCATCAACAACGTCGCCGGTATTCTCACGAAATCGACCGAGCAGGGACGCGGTACCGCGCTCGCCGGCATTTCCGCCAGGCTCACCGACAACATGTTCATGATCGGCCTATCGAATGGCCAGGCGGACCGGCAGCGCAACCTCCAGGCGCTCAAGGAGCGACCTTGGTTCGATATCGCGATCGTTGACGGCAATCAGCATCGCTCGATCCTTGCGGTCGAAAAAGGATCGGCGGGAGATTCCGCTTTCGCCACGGCATTAGCCGCCTGGGGGCAGAACTAGACGAAGACCGCGCTCCGGACCTGCCGGTTCTGGCTCAGTCAGAACCGGCTCACCCATTGGACCTGATCCGCTGCCTAGGCGTGGGCCCGCGAACGCTGGCTCAGCCGCTTGGCCAGTATCCGCAAATCCTCGGCGCGCCCGCTGCAAAGGAGGCGGCTGAATTCGTCGGGATCGATACCGGCAGGCGGAAATTCTGCTGAGTTGCGTGGAACGCGGCGTAGCCAGGTCAATCGGAAGAGACGCTTGAGCATCTTCATGGTTGTTAGCCCCGATGAGCGTCGTTGTTAAATCGCGGTAATGAAATTTGGTTCCGTTCCTTGTGGTCGCCCGGCACAAAATTTGGTTCAATGCGATCAGGCGAGCAGTGCCTTGCGCTTTTGCACCCGCGCAATGGATCGGCTCACCTTGGCCTGATCCAGCGATCCGTCCTGCACTGCACCCGCGACCGCGGCGGCGATGCCGGCCATCGCCTGCTCCTCATCGAACAGATTGTTGCCGACGCAGATCATATCCATGCCGGCGGCGATCGCCTGCAAGCTGGCCGCGCCGGTGCCGAGCGCCTTTTGCAGCCCTTGCATCTGCATGTCGTCGGTGATCAGCAGCGTCTCGGGGAGCCGGCGGCGAAGCCGGCCGATCCCCGCCGACGATAGGGTCATCGGATGCTGCGCGTCCCACTGGCGGACAATGGCGTGACTGACCAGCACCGCATCGCCGAAGATATCCGGGGCCAACGCGTAGAACAGCTCTTCCTGCTCCGGCCGCAGCGCGTCGGAAATGTCCATGAACTCCAGGTGTGAATCGACATGCGCCCCGCCGATGCCCGGATAGTGCTTGAGGCAAAGACCCACGCTTGCCTGCCGCGCTGCAGCGTCGACCAGGCGGGCGTTGGCCTCGACCTCGCCGATCTCGGACGAATAGGACCGCTTGATCTTGCCGATGTTGGGATTATCGGGATTGTAGTCGACGTCGATGACGGGTGCGAAATTGTAGCGGATGCCAAGCCGCCGCAGCTCGCCATAGCTCGCCGCCAGGATCGCCTGCTTGTCCGCATGTGCGAGCAGATTGAAATCCTTCGCGCTCGGCAGCGGCTGGAAACCGAGGCCGTCCTTGAGCCGGCGCACCAGACCGCCCTCCTGATCAATGAAGACCAGCGGCTGCGACGGCAGCGCTGCGATCTCGGCGCAGAGCGACCGCACCTGCGCGGGCGAGGCGACGTTGTTGTCGTATTGCCGGGTCTGGCACGAGTAATCGAACAGGATCACCCCGCCGAGCCCGAACCGCGCAGCAAATTCCCTCAGCCAGGACGGGATGACCTTGCCGTAGAAGCCGAGGATGAAAAGTTCGCCGACGGACATGGCCGCTCGCTATCGGATAGGCATGGAATCAGCCCCGCACCCAACGCAATAGCACGCCGCGGCGGCGGTAAGAATATGACGCAAGCCGCGACCGCGACTGCGTTCCCCGTGCTCGCATCACTATGTTAAGACACGAAGGCTTGCCTCGATCGCGCATGCCACAGCACAAGAGATTCCGGAAACGCCCATGACCGCACCTTACGTCCCGCAAATGGCCCTGTACCGCGACTGGCTGAAGGAGACGCGCGGCCTTGCGTTTGCGGATTTCGAGGCGATGCGGCGCTGGTCGGTCACCGATATCGACGCCTTCTGGCAGAGCGTCTGGGACTATTTCGACCTGCGCTCGCCGACGCCGCATGCGGCGGTGCTGGCCGAGCGCAAGATGCCGGGCGCGGTGTGGTTTCCCGGCGCTTCGGTGAATTATGCGCGTCAGGTCTTTCGCCATGTCGCGCCGGCGCATGCCGCCGGCCTGCCGGCCCTGATCTCGAGCGGCGAGGATGGCAAGCTGTCGGAGACGAGCTGGCCGGAGCTGCAGCGTAAATCGGCGGCGCTTGCGCTGCATCTAAAGGCCAAGGGCGTCCGCGCCGGCGATCGCGTTGCGGCCTATCTGCCCAACATCCCCGAGACGATCATCGCGTTTCTGGCGACCGCGAGCCTGGGTGCGATCTGGAGCGTTTGCGCGCCCGACATGGCGGCGCCTGCGGTGATCGACCGCTTCAAGCAGATCGAGCCGAAGGTGCTGATCGCCTGCGACGCCGTGACCTATGCGGGCCGGCGTCATGACCGGCAAGGTGTGATCGAGGAATTGCGGCGCGCACTGCCGACGGTCGAGCATGTCATTCTGCACAGCGACGCCGCGCCGTCCGAGACAGGATTGTCGTCCATCCTTGCGGGCCAGAGCGCGGAGATCGACGCCTTCGAGCCGGAATGGCTGCCGTTCGATCATCCGCTCTGGATCGTCTATTCCTCGGGCACCACGGGCTTGCCGAAGCCGATCCTGCACAGCCATGGCGGCGTGATCGTCGTGGCGCTGCCGCTCTCGACCCTGCACAACGACATCGGCTGCAGCTATCAGCAAAACTCGTTCGGCGAACGCTTCCACTGGTACTCGTCGACCGGCTGGATCATGTGGAATTGCCAGGCCAACGGCCTGCTCAACGGCACGACCTGCTGCATCTTCGACGGCAGCCCGGGCGGCACCAAGGACAAGCCGGACTGGACCACGCTGTGGCGCTTCGTCGCCGACGCCAAGGCGACATTCTTCGGCGCCGGCGCGGCGTTCTTCGCCAATTGCACCAAGGCGGAGATCGATCTCGCTGGTGTCGGCAACCTCTCGGGCCTGCGCACGCTCGGATCGACCGGCTCGCCGCTCAGCGCCGACACGCAGGCCTGGTTCAACGAACGCTTCGCCGCGCTTTCGAAGCGCAACGGCAACGCCGCGCAGGCCGACATCTGGTGGGCCAATATCTCCGGCGGCACCGACTTCGCGGGCGCCTTCATCGGCGGCAATCGCGAGCTGCCGCAGACGCCGGGCATCATGCAGTGCCGGCTGCTCGGCTGCGCAGTGGAAGCCTTCGACGAGCAGGGCCGCGCCGTGATCGACGAGGTCGGCGAGCTCGTCTGCACCGAGCCGCTGCCCTCGATGCCGCTGCGCTTCTGGAACGATCCCGGCAACGCACGATACATGGCGAGCTATTTCGAGACCTATCCCGACAATTTCGACGGCAGTGGCCGCGGCCCGGTGTGGCGGCACGGCGACTGGCTCAAGATCAACCCCGACGGCTCCTGCGTGATCTACGGCCGCAGCGACGCCACCAACAACCGCCATGGCCTGCGGATGGGCACCAGCGAGCTCTATTCGGCGATCGAGGCGCTGCCCGAGGTGCTGGATTCGATGGTCGTCGACCTCGAATATCTCGGCCGCGACAGCTACATGCCGCTGTTCGTGGTGCTGCGCGAGGGCGTTGTCCTCGATGCTGCGATGAAGGCGAAGATCAACAAGGCGGTCGAGGCCGGGCTGTCGCGCCGCTTCCTGCCCAACGACATCTTCGTGGTGGCGGAAATTCCGCGCACGCTGTCCGGCAAGAAGCAGGAGCTACCGGTCAAGAAGCTGTTGCTCGGCCACCCCGTCGAGAAGGTCATCAACCGCGATGCGATGGCCAATCCCGGCTGCCTCGACTGGTACCTCGACTTTGCCAGGAGCTATCTGAGCAGGCAGGCCGGCGCGGCATAAGCGATCGCGCCGTCTGTCAGCGCAGCCTGTTGCGCCATGGCGGCGGCGCAAGGGCGTCGCGCAGGTGCTCCACGAAAGCCTGCGTGCGCCTGGCCCGCCCGCCGCGGCCCGGATTGAGCAGCGCAACGATGTCGGCCGGCGGTAGGCGGAAGTTCGGCAGGACGCGCACCAGCCGGCCAAAGGCGAGGTCCTCGGCGACATCCCACTCCGACCTCACGATCAGGCCGTGATCCGCCAGCGCCCAGGCTTTCACCACCTCGCCGTCATTGCTCGACAGCATCGGCTCGATCCTGACGACGTCAGGCTCCGACGCCGCGCGCCGGCGCGAGAAGCGCCAGAGCGTCACGTCCTCTTCGTTCTCGCGCAACGCGATGCATTGATGCCCGCGCAGGTCCTGCGGGCTTGCCGGCATTCCCTTGCGCTTCAGATAGGCCGGCGAGGCACAAAGAAAGCGTTCATTGGGCGCAAGGCGCAGCAAGCGAAGCGTGGAATCCTTCAGCGCCCCGATATGGATCATGACATCCCACGCGCTCGCGGCGGAACGCGCCGGCCGATCGGAGAGTTCGAGCTCGACCGATACGTCGAGGTGGCGGGATCGGAAGGCAGCAACGGCCGGCGCAATGTAGCGGCGTCCGAAGCCGAGCGGCGCAAGAATCTTCAAATGGCCGGCGATGGTTCCGCGCCGCGCCTGCAGCGCTTCCGTCAACTCCGTCGCCTCGTCGAGCAGCGTGCCGCCGCGCAGCACCAGGAGTTCGCCCTCATCGGTCAATGTCAGCCGCCGGGCCGAACGGCTGACCAGTTGAACGCCGAGGCGCTGCTCGAGACTCTGCAGCCGCTGCGAGACGGCTGAAGGCGTCACGTCGAGCGACCGTGCCGCGGCCGCGAGCGACCGGGCCGCAGCGATGGCCAGGAAGAAGCGGATGTCGTCGGTCGAGAGCATTAAGTCCAGACTTAATCCAAGAATGACATTCGGTAAATTGTACTTAGCATGGAAACGGCTAGTCTCGCCGCATGTCAGCAGCCCCTGTTTTGAACGCACCGCATCCGCTTGCCGGGATCGAGACGCCCTGCCTCGTCCTCGACGAAGACCGAATGCTGCACAACATTGCCCGCCTGAAGACGCGGCTGTCGCGGCTCGGCGTGCCGCTGCGCCCGCATCTGAAGACCGCGAAATCCATTCCGGCGGCGCGTGCCGTGATGGACGGCTCAGGCGGCCCGGCCGCGGTCTCGACCCTCCAGGAGGCCGAGGTGTTTGCTGCGGCTGGCGTGAAAGACATCCTCTATGCCGTCGGCATCGCGCCGCAGAAGCTCGATCGCGTCGCGGCGCTGCGGCGACAGGGCGTGGACCTGTCCGTGGTGCTGGATAGCTTGGAGCAGGCGGCCGCCGTGACCGCGATGGCCCGCGCAACGAACGACCGCATTCCCGTGCTGATCGAGGTCGATTGCGACGGCCATCGCGCCGGTGTCGGCGCGTACGACCCGCAGCTGGTCGAGATCGGCCGCGCGCTGCATCAAGGCGGTGCTGAACTGCGCGGCGTGATGGCGCATGCCGGCGAATCCTATTCCTGCCGCAGCGTGGCGGCGCTCGAGCAGGCGGCCGAGCAGGAGCGCGCCGCCGCGGTCGCCTGCGCCGAGGCGTTGCGCGCGGCCGGACTGCCCTGCCCCGTGGTCAGCGTCGGCTCGACGCCGACCGCGCATTTCGCGCGCTGGCTCGATGGCGTCACCGAGGTGCGCGCCGGTGTGTTCGTGATGTTCGACCTTGTCATGGCCGGGATCGGGGCCTGCACGGTCGAGGACATTGCGCTGTCGGTGCTGGCGACGGTGATCGGCCATCGCGCCGATCGCGGCTGGACCTTCATCGACGCGGGCTGGATGGCGCTGTCGCGCGATCGCGGCACCGCGAAGCAGCCGATCGACCAGGGCTACGGCATCGTCTGCGACATCGATGGACGGCCCCATCGCGACCTAATCCTGACCGAAACCAATCAGGAGCACGGCATCATCGCGCTCCGTCCCGGCAGCACCGCGCCGCAGGTGACGCTGCCGGTCGGCACGAAGGTGCGGATCCTACCGAACCATGCCTGCGCGACCGGAGCCCAGCACGACCGCTATCATGTCGTCGCCGCCGGCTCCGGCTCGGTCCGGCAATGGGAGCGGTTTCGCGGATGGTAGGAAACGGAGCACAGCCCATGACCCGAGCCTATGACGCCGTTCTGTTCGATCTGCTGACCGCGCTGCTCGACAGCTGGACACTCTGGAACAAGGTCGCGGGCTCCGACGAGGCCGGGCTGCGCTGGCGGGCCGAGTATCTCAGGAATACCTATGCCACCGGACGCTATCGTCCCTATGAGGATCTGGTGGGCGAGGCTGCGCGCAATGTCGGGCTGCCGTTCGAATTGGCCGAGGAACTCGGCGCACGCTATGCGGAGCTCGATCCCTGGCCCGAGGTTTTCGACGTCCTGCAAACACTGCACGAGGCCGGCGTCGCGCTCGGCGTCGTGACCAACTGCTCGGAGCGGCTCGGCCGCATCGCCGCCGATCGCCTCGGCGTTCCCCTCACCGTGTTCGTGACGGCCGAACGCGCCGGCTACTACAAGCCGCAACCGCAACCCTATCAGCTCGCCCTCGACGAACTGCCGGTCGCGGCCAATCGATGCCTGTTCGTCGCGGGATCGGGCTATGATCTGTTCGGCACGGCACGTGTGCATCTGCCGACTTGGTGGCATAATCGGGCCGGAATGAACCTGCCGGAAGGGGCGCCCGCCCCGATCATGGTTCGTGACACCCTTGCGACCCTGCCGGCTTTCGTGCTCGGTCGCGACGTGTCCGACCGGACCGTGCCTTGAGGACTGAATAGAGATGCCTTCACCTGGTTATATCGACCCGCTCAACGGAAAGCTCTATCCGCTGGATGTTCCGCGCTGGTGCTCCGACGAGGGCAAGCCGCTGCTCGTCACACCGCTGCCCGGCATCTCCCGCGACGAGGTCGATCGCGGGACGCGCTCGCTGTGGCGCTATCGCGCGGCGCTGCCGGTCGAGATCAGGCAGCCGATCACGATGGGCGAAGGCTGCACGCCTGCGGTCGAGAAGCCGTGGGGCGATCTGCGGCCGCATTTCAAGCTCGAATGGTTCAATCCGACCGCAAGCTTCAAGGATCGCGGCACCACCGTGATGCTGTCTTTCCTGCGCCAGCTCGGCGTCGACGCGGTGCTGGAGGACTCTTCCGGCAATGGCGGCGCGTCGGTCTCGGCCTATGGCGCGGCAGGTGGCATGCGGGTCAGGATCCTTGCGCCGGCGACGACATCGCCGATGAAGGTGGCGCAGATGCACGCCTTCGGCGCCGAGGTGCAGCTGGTCGAGGGCCCGCGCGAGGAATCCGAGGCGGAAGCGATCCGCCAGTCGAAGCAGATCTTCTACTCAAGCCACAACTGGCAGCCTTTCTTCCTGCAAGGCACCAAGTCGCTGGCCTACGAGATCTGGGAAGACTTCGGCTTCACCGCGCCGGACAATGTCATCATGCCGGTCGGTGCCGGCAGCAGCCTGCTCGGCTGCTATATCGGCTTCAAGGAGCTGCTTGCGGCCGGACAGATCGCGCGGCTGCCGCGGCTGTTTGCCGCGCAACCATTCAACTGCTCGCCGGTCGATGCCAGCTTCGCCGCCGGCGTCGACACGCCGGTCGATCGCGCGGTCCGCAAGACCATCGCCGAGGGTACCGCGATCAAGCATCCGCTGCGCCTGAAGCAGATGATCGCGGCGCTGAAGGAGAGCGGCGGCGGCACGGTCGCGATTTCCGAAGACGGCATCGTGGCCGCACTGAAGCGGCTAGCCCGGACCGGCCTGTTCGTCGAGCCGACCTCGGCCTCGGCCGCCGCCGCGCTCGACGTCCTGAAAGACCGCGGCGCGATCCGGCCGGCAGAGCGCACCGTCGTCATCATCAGCGGGACCGGGATCAAGGCAGCCGGGCTGATCACCGAATTGCTGGGTAACCAGTAGGCCCGGAAACCGGCCTCATCCTCCCGCTACGGCGGCGCGCGTCGGTGAGGCGTGCGCCCGTCCGATATTGTCGAGGAACTGCCGCACGCTTTCCTGCCAGGTGAAGGTCAAGGCGTGGGCGCGGCATTTCTCGCGCGGCACCTGCAGCGCGCCGAGCGCCGCGCGGCGCAGATCATGATCGAGACAACCGCAGCCTGACTTGCCGATCACGTCGAGCGGCCCCATCACCGGAAAGGCCGCAACCGGCAGGCCGCTGGCCAGCGCCTCGAGGATCACCATCCCGAACGTATCGGTCAGACTTGGAAACACCATGACGTCGGCGGATGCATAGACATCGGCGAGCGCGCGGCCGGTCCGCGTGCCGAGAAAATGGACCTGCGGAAACCGGGCCTGCAATGTGCCGCGCTGCGGCCCGTCCCCGACCACGACTTTCGAGCCCGGCAGGTCGAGACCCAGAAAGGCATCGAGGTTCTTTTCAACCGCGACGCGACCGACATAGAGGAACACCGGCGCCGGGAAGGCGATCGGCCGCTCCGTACGCGGACAAAACAGCTCGGCATCGACGCCGCGCGACCACGGCATCAACTTGCGGAAGCCATGGGCCTTCAGCGCCTGCTCGAGTGACGCCGAGCCGACCATGATGCCGTCTCCGCTATTATGGAAACGGCGCAACGCCGCGTAGCTCCACCGCAGCGGGACCGGCAGCCGCGCGGCGAGATATTCAGGAAAGCGCGTGTGATAACTGGTCGTGAACGGATAGCCGCGGGTCTGGCAGACGTGCCGGCTGGTCCAGCCGATCGGGCCTTCGGTCGCGATGTGCACCGAGTCCGGGCGCGCAGCCGCGATGGCGCGCGCGATACGCCCGATCGTCGGCAGCGCGAGCCGGATCTCCGGATAGCCGGGCAGCGGCACGGTGCGGAAATCGGCCGGCGTCAAGAAGCTGATCTCCGCGCCGAGCGACGGCGCTTCACTGGCGAGATATTCGAGCGAGCGGACCACACCATTGATCTGCGGCCGCCAGGCGTCGGTTGCCACCAGCACGCGCATCAGGCCGCCGCCTGCGCTAGCGGCACAAGCTCCGCCGCATCCAGCGTCGTTCGCGCCTCCGTCCATCGGACGATTTCAAACTGCCCGTCATAGCGCTCGACCACACCCGTGCACGACTCCACCCAATCCCCGGTGTTGATGTAGCGGACGCCGAAATCGTCGTGCAGCGCCGCGTGATGGATGTGGCCGCAGATCACGCCCTGAACGTTGCTGCGCGCGGCCTCCGACGCCAGCACCTCCTCGAACCGACCGATGTGGTTGACCGCATTCTTGACCCGCAATTTCGCCCAGGAGGAGAACGACCAATAGCCGAACCCAAATCGGCGCCTGATCCAGTTGAGCCAGATATTGCAGGCGAGCGCAGCCCGATAGCCGATATCGCCGATCAGCGCGAGCCAGCGCGCATGCCGCACCACGAGATCGAAATGATCGCCGTGAACGACGAGATAGTCGCGGCCGTCGAGGCCACGATGGATCGCCCGATCGACAATCTCGACGCCGCCGAACGCCGCACCGGAATAGTCACGCAAGAACTCGTCGTGATTGCCGGGAATGTAGACCAGGCGACGGCCCCGTTGCGCGAGCTCGATCAGCTCCCGCGCAACCGCATTATGCGCCGTGGGCCAGTACCAGCTCGACCGCAGACACCAGCCGTCGACGATGTCGCCGACCAGGAACACGGTTTCGGCATCATGGTGGCGGAGGAAGTCGATCAACCGCTCGGCCTGGCATCCCCTGGTTCCGAGATGGACGTCGGAGATGAACAGGCTCCTGACCTTGACGACATCCCGCGGCGTGTGATCGCCAGCCCCATGCATCGGAAGTTGGGAGTCGACCTTGCCGTCCGGCCGAAACGCCGCCGCCATGGCTTCGGCCAATCCCGCAAGAACCTTCGTGACATCGCGGCTGGCGCATCGCCGGAAGATCGAGCGGTGCCAATAGATGCCTGCGATCAGGACCAGCAGCGCGAACTCGGCGGCGCGATATCGCCCGCCGGAAGCCGCGTGACCGAACTGATAGCTTGCGGCCAGCACCAGCAGCGTCGCGGCGGCGCGCTCGAGCGTATCCGAGCCCGGCCGCAGGCGGGACAACAGGGCTCTCATGCGCCTTCCTCCACCGGCAAGCGTGAGGGGAGCGCGCGCGGCTTGGCCAAAGGCTGCGGCGCGAGCGAGCGCTTGTAGAAGCGAAATCCAAGGAACAGCGCGACCTCCACGGCGATCAGGATGACCACCACCCAGAAGCCGAGGCTGATCGGATCGTGGCCACTGCCGCGCAGGACATAGCCGAGCGTGAGGAACGGCATGTTCCAGATCACGGTCCCGATCGCCGTTGCCATCACGAAGGCGCGCGGCTCCAGGTGCAACACACCGGCCGGGAGAGCGAGGTAAATCCGCACGGTGGGCAAGGTCTGACCGATCAGCGTCACCCAGAAATGATTGCCGCGATAGGCGTCGGTGAGCCGTCGGTAGAGCGAGGGCCGCAGCAACACGAACTTGCCATAGCGCGTCACCAGCCCCTCGATGCGCCGCGAGCCGAGCGCGCGCCCGAGCCCGTACCAGCCGATGGCGCCGACGACTGACCCGACGCTGGTCGCGAGGATGGTCATCGCGAGCATCGAGCCGTCGGAAACCGTCAAGCCGAGCAGCATCAGCAGCACGTAGGACGGAAGCAGCGGAATGAACTTCTCGGCGACGGCGAGGCAGCCAACTCCCACCAGGCCGAAGTGCAGAAACATCGCGATCGTGCTCGACGTGTCCATGACGCCTCGATCAAGCGTGGGTGTGGCGGCGGCTGATCCGGTACACGGAAGCCGGCGGCAGGTTGAGGAACGTCTGCCCGATGCAGCTCGCCTGCAGATCGAGGCGATCCAGGATCGCGTCTGCGACAGGACACCGCGGGCCATAAGTGATCTGGTAGAACGCCCCGCCAGCGCGGAGATAGCCGAAGGCGCCGTGCAGGATGGTGATGACTTTCTCCGGCGGCATCATGAGGAGGCCGAGGCCGCTCACGACCGCACCGACCGGCGCCCCGTCGAACAGCCGCTCCCTCCGCAGCCAGGCCGCGTCCATCCAGAACACCCGCGCGCCCGGGAAGCGCCGCTGCAGCAGCGGGATGAACTCGGAGCCATACTCCACCAGCGTCAGATCCTGCTGCCTCACGCCACGCTTCAGCAACGCGCGGGTGAAGACGCCCGTGCCGGGGCCGAGCTCGAGCACGGGGCCGGTATCCGCGGTGATCTCCTGCGCCATGAGCGACGAGATCGCTGGCCCCGACGGCGCGACCGCGGCGACACGCAACGGATTGCGCACCCAGGCGCGGACGAACGGCAGGATGTCAGCGGCGGACATGCTGGAGCTCCCGCACGATAAGCGCATCGCCGATGCCTCGGCGGAAGTTCGTTGACAAGGGCATTCACGTGTCTTTCGCATTGCGGGTGCCCACCATCATGTGTGGTAGGCTCCCGTCGGTTGAGCAGTGCCGGTCGGTGTCGAGACGATTCGATCGTCCCGATGCACGCTTCTGTCTCATGCGAAGCTTGCGCGAGCCTGTCGCGAATCCACGCGCGTGCGAAATTTTGGCGTGCGACGCAATCACGGGGAGCAAACCGCAAGGTTGCCGCAATGAATGAGACATAAAGTCGGCAGATCGATGCGGAGGTAGAGACAACGAAATGCGGGTGCTGTTGGTGGAGGACCAGCCGGACATGGTCGCGGCGTTGCGTGCGGCACTCGCTCGCCACGACATGCTGGTCGATCACGCGCCGGATCTTCTGGAAGCCGAGGCGATTGCCGCAGCGGGAAGTTACGACGCGATCGTGCTCGACCGCCAATTGCCTGACGGCGACGGGCTGTCGCTGATTCCGAAGTTGCGCGCGAGCGGCAACACCGTGCCGGTGCTGGTGCTGACCGCGCGCGGTGAGCTGGCGGACCGAATCTCGGGCCTCGACAGCGGTGCGGACGATTATCTCGGCAAGCCGTTTGCGTTCGAGGAGCTGCTGGCTCGGCTACGCGCGCTGCTGCGCCGGCCCGCCAATGTGCAGCAGCATGTCACGCGGATCGGCCGCCTGTCGTTCGACTTCACCCATCGCGAGGCCAGCGTCGACGGACGCCCATTGGAGATGCCGCGTCGCGAGCGGCTGGTGCTCGAAGCGCTGATGCATCGGATGGGACGCATGGTGCAGCGCTCCGCGCTGATGGAGGCGGTCTACGGCCTCGACGACGACGTGCAGCCCAATGCGCTGGACAGTCATGTGTCGCGCTTGCGCCGCAGGCTCACCGAGGCCGACGCCGGCGTCACCATCAACGGCGTTCGTGGCCTCGGCTATATGCTGCGAGAGACACCGTGAGCGTGCTGCGACCGCGATCCCTCACCTGGCGCCTGGTCGGACGCCTCGCGGGTCTGCAGGCCGTTGCGTTGACCCTCCTGATTCTGCTGATCGGGGCCGCCGCGATCGGGCTGCTGTGGGCAGGGCTGCTGATCGGCGAGTACCAAGGCAGCACCCTCGATACGCTGAGGGACGCCATCACACGCGATGAAGCGGGCGGACTGACGCTGCGCCAGACACCGGAATTGGCCGCCCTGCGCGCCGAGCACGCCGATCTCTGGTACATCATCCGCGACGCTGACGGTCACCAGATCTCCGAAGGCACCGTGCCCTCGCAATTCGCACCGATCGCATCGGCCCTCGAGCATGTCAGCGAGGCGGTGCTCAAGTGGAACGACGCCGTGGCCGCGCGTCCCGCTGGACTCGTCAAATCGGTCGACACGTCGGCTGGATCAGTCCAGATCCTGACCGGAACGTACGGCGAGCTCTCGATGTGGCGAGCGCTGCAGATCACACCGCAGCTGTTCCTCAACATGATCCTGCCGATCGTCGTGCTGATGACGCTGGCGACGCTGGTCGCGACCCCTTTCGTGGTGCGCCGGGCAATGAAAGGCCTCGCACTGGTCGCGGCGCAGGCCGAACGCATCGACATCGACCAGCGCGGCGCGCAATTGCCGCTCGACGAGGTGCCGGTCGAGATCACCCCGCTGGTCAAGGCCATCAATGCCGCGCTCGACCGCCTCGACAAGGGATACGAACGCCATCGCCGCTTCCTCGCCGATGCCGCACACGAGCTGCGCACGCCGATCGCTATCCTCTCGACCCGGGTCGCTTCGCTGGAGGCCGGACCGGAGAAGACCCATCTGCTCGAGGACGCGACCCGCCTCAGCGTGATGGCGGGCCAGCTGCTGGACCTGCAGCGGCTCGATCAGCGCGCCGACACGTTCGGCCCTGTCAATCTGGTCGGCATCGCACGGCAGGTCGTGCTCGACCTCGCGCCGCTGGCTTTCGCGGCCGGATATGAAATGTCGTTCGAGCACGATGGCGAGACGGTCATGGTGACCGGCGACCAGACCTCGCTCGAACGGGCCCTCACCAATCTCGTGCAGAACGCCGTCGACCACGGCCAGCGTCGCGGCACGATCCTGGTTCGGGTGACGACAGCCGGCCAGATCGAGGTCAGCGACGACGGCGACGGCATTCCGCCCGACGAACGCGAGCAGATCTTCGAACCGTTCCGCCGGCTGCATCCGGGCGGACGCGGCGCCGGCCTCGGCCTCGATCTGGTGCAGAGCATCATGCGTCTGCACGGCGGCCGGATCGAGGTCGATCAGGCGCCGTCCGGCGGCGCCTGCATGCGCATGGTGTTCCCGCAGGTTTAACCCGCCTTGCGCAGTTTCAGGGCCTCGTAGAACGAGGTCTCGAAATTGATGTAGCCGACGAAGGATGTCGGATCACCAAACGGCAGGATCTGCGTCGCCCAGAATCCGCCGAAGCCGTTCTGGCGATCGATCCAGTAGAACAGGTTGGCGAGGCCGGCCCAGCCGAGCGCGCCGGCGGGGCGGCCGGTCGGCGCCTGCTCGTCATTGATCATGAAGCTGAGCGCCCATGATTTCGACTGGCCGGGGAAGAACTCGGCGTCGTTGGCGAGCGAGGTGATCACGCCGGTAATGGCGGTGACCTTGTTGTTGCCGAGATGGTTCTTCTCCGCCATCCGCACGGTTTCGGCCTTCAGGACCCGGCCATGCTCGCCGGCGCCGTCGTTCAGCCACATCCGGATGAAGCGCATGTAGTCGCCAATGGTGCCGTAGAGCCCGTGGCCGCCCATATGGATCTCCGGATTGGCCGGCAGCTCGAAATCCATCGGCGTGAGCGATCCGTCGGCGTTGCGGGCGTGAATGCCGGCGAGCCGGCGGCGCATCGCATCAGTGAGCTCGAATGCCGTGTCCTGGATTCCGAGCGGCTCGAAGATCCGCGTCTTGAAGACCTCACCGAGCCGACGGCCGGCGATCGACTCGACGATCTGGCCGCACCAATCCAGGTTGGTGCCGTACTCCCATCGCTCGCCGGGATCGAACAGCAGCGGCGTCATCAACGAAGCCTTGGACGCCGTGATCACGCTGGGTTGTCCCTTCTCCTGCGCGAGGCGATTATAGGTGTGATTGATGAAGTCGTAGCCCAGACCTGCGCTGTGGACCATCAGCATGCGCGTGGTGATGTCGCGCTTCGGTGCACGCAGCCGCGGCTCGCCGCTGTCGTCAAAGCCTTCGATAACCCTGAGCTTGCCCAGGTCGGGCGCATAGGTCTTGGCCGGCGCGTCGAGATCGAGCTTGCCCTCCTCGACGAGTTGCAGGACCGCCGTCCCGGTGATCGCCTTGGTAGTCGAGAAGATGGCGAACACGCTGTCGGTCGTCATGTCCGCGGCCTGGTCGAGGCGGCGCTTGCCGGCCGCGCCTTCGTAGATGTTGCGATGGCGGTCGGTCACCATGGCAACGACGCCGGGAACGCGCGGGTTGGATGTCACGACGCCGTCGAGAATCGCATCTGCTGCCGCACCAAAGTTCATGCTCATTGTCGTCCTCCCATATTCTGCTTTGTGATGTGATCGATCGTGGGCGGCGGCGCGGTCAGCGAAGACCGCAGCGCCGTATCGCGTCAGCCGCTACTGCACGGCAAAGCCCTGATAGCCGCTCGCGGCGACCTCGTCGCATTTCTGGCGATAGGTGCCGACGCCGCCGCAATAGGACAGCACCCGGCGCGGCTTGCCCGCGACATTCGAGCCGAGGTACCAGGAGTTGGTCTTGGCGATCAGCGTCGCGTTGGCGGTCTCGTCGTGATGCGCCACCCACTGATCCTCGGTATCCCTGGTCGGCTCGATGACGTTGAGGTTCTTGCCGCGCAGATATTTGATGCAATCGGCGATCCACTCGACCTGCTGCTGCAGACAGGTCGTCATGTTGCAAAGTGCGGCCGAGGGCGCGAGCGGCACCGCCGTCGTGAACAGGTTCGGATAGCCATGGACCTGCAAGCCCATCGTGGTGCGGATGTCCCTGCCCCAATCGTCCTTCAGCGATCGCCCATCGCGACCGCGGATGTCGATGCGCGTCAACGCCCCCGTTCCGGCGTCGAAGCCGGTGGCGAGAATGATGACGTCGAACGCGTGGACCGTGCCGTCGGCGGTCTGGATGCCGTCAGACGTGATGCGGGCGATCGGATTGCTCTTGACGCTGACGATCTCGACATTGGGCCGGTGGAAGGCCTCGAGGAAATTGCTCTCCAGCGGCACCCGGTGCGTACCGAAACCGTAATCCGACGGAATCAGCTGTTCGCACAGCTTGGGATCCTTGATCCGCTCGCGCATCTTTTCGCGCACGAATTCGGTGATCTCGGCGTTGATGGCTTCGTCGAAGAACAATTCGGCGAACGACGAAACCCACAATTTGAGCGATCCGTCATTCCAGCAATCCTCGATCACCTGGCGTCGCTGCTGCGGCGTCAGGTCGGCCCAGACGTGCTCGAAGTCGAACTCGAATCCGGTGAACGTCTTCGGCAGCCGCTCGGTCAGGAACTTGAACTTCGACTTGTAGGCCTCGGCATCCGTCGCATCCCATTTCGGGTTCTTCATCGGGATGATGTATTGCGGGGTACGGATGAAGACCTTGAGATGGCCGACCTCGCCGGCGATCGACTGGATCACCTGGATTCCGGTCGCGCCGTTGCCGACCACGCCGACGCGTTTGCCGGCGAGCTCGATCGGTCCCTTCGGCCAGCGCGCGGTGTGGAACAGCTCGCCCTTGAAGGTCTCCTGTCCCGGGAAGGACACGTGCGGCGCCGAGAGCATGCCACAGCAGGTGACCAGGAACTGGGCGTCGATCACCTCGCCCTTGTCCGTCGTCACCAGCCAGCGCTGCGTCGCCTCGTTGAAGTGCGCGCTCTTGACCGTGGTACCGAACTGGATGTCCTTCCTGAGGTCGAGGCGGTCGGCGACGTAGTTCAGCCAGCGCTCGATCTCGGGCTGGCCGGGGAACCGCTCGCTCCAGCTCCAGCCTTTGTAGAGTTCCTCGGAGAACAAATACTGATAGGTGTGGCCTTCGGAATCGAAGCGCGCGCCGGGATAACGGTTCCAGTACCAGGTGCCGCCGACGCTTGACCCGGCATCGATCGCCTTCACGCTCAGTCCCTGTTCGCGCAGGCGGAACAGTTGGTAAAGACCGGCGACGCCGGCCCCGACGACCACGGCGTCGAGCTTGGTCGTTGCACGCGCACCATTGCTTCCATTCGACCTTGTGACGGTCTCGGTCATCGTTTCCTCCCGTTGTCTTGCTTCGCACGCGCTCATACCCGCCGTGTCGCCGGGCGATGGTGCGTTGCGTCAATTGGGTCTCGGCCGCTCGCGCCGTCGCCGAGACGCAGAGCAGGCTACGGGTCGTGCGGCCGAGCGGCTTGGATGAAACCGACAATCTCTGGAACGCGGCCGTGCAATCGAGCCGTCGGCCGTTGGTCGCCTTGGCAAACCGCGAAAGCGGCCTATCCTGCGCTCAGACGTCCAGCCAAGAACAAGCGGTCAACCGCGCCACGGATTCCATGGAGGAGGCTCGCGCGATGGGCCAATTGATCACGGTCGAGGAGCTGCCGCGCTATGCGCCCGGCGAGCTGAAGCTGGACAGCGCCTCAGTCGGGAGGAGCGACTTCCGGCTGCGGATCTTCCGCTATCAGCCGTCGGATATCTGGGTTCCCCCGTCGGAAAACTTCCTGCTCGTGCTCTATCGCGACGGCGTGACGTCGATGAACCGTCGCGTCACCGGTGCGTGGAAGCAGGATCACGTCGGTCGCGGCGTCACGTCGCTGCTGACCCGCGCCGAGCCATCAAGCTGGCACTGGAAGAACGATATCGAGGTCACCCATTTCTATATCGCTCCAGCGCTCATGATGAAGACCGCGAGCGATGCCTTCGACCGCGACGCCGAGGCGATCGAACTTCACGATCTGCTCAAGGCCGAAGACCCGATGCTGACCTGGATCAACGACCAGATGGTCCAGGAGGTTGCCGCAGGCGGTCCGGGCGGACGCCTCTGCTACGACGCGCTGGCGCTTCAGGCCAGCGTGCACATCCTGCGGAAATATGCCGCGATCGAATTCAAGATGCCGTGCGCGCAGGGACGCTTTCGCCCTGCGCATGCGCGGCTGATCGAGGACTATATCGAGCAGAACATCTTCCGGAACATCACGCTGGAGGAACTGGCGAACATCTGCAATTGCACGCCGATCCAGTTCGCCCGCAAGTTCCGTGTGCATTACGGCACGCGGCCGCATGCCTATGTCCTGCGGCGCAAGGTGGAGCACGCGTGCCAACATCTGCGCAAGGACCGCGTTGCGCTGAAGGAGATCGCGCTGCTGAGCGGCTTTGCCGATCAGAGCCACCTCAATCGCGTCTTCCGCCAGCACATGAACGTCACGCCGGCGGAATATCGCCGGCAAGTCTGCGAGCATTCCGCGCAGGCGTGAGACCGGCAGGCCGGCTCACACCGGCGGCGGGTTCAGCCGCGCAAAACCGGCCTGGATTCGGTAAGGGTAGTACGGATAGGCCGGCATCACCGCGCTTGCCTTGTCGAGACGCGCGATCTGGTCTGTCGAGAGCGACCATCCGACTGCGCCGAGATTGTCGCGAAGCTGCGCCTCGTCGCGGGCGCCGATGATCACTGACGAGACACTCGGCCGTGCCAGCAGCCACGCAATCGCAACCTGCGGCACGCTGCGGCCGGTCTCGGCAGCCACGGCGTCCAGCGCGTCGACGATCGCGTAGAGCTTCTCGTCATCGACCGCCGGCCCGAACCGCGCGGTCTCGTGCAAACGGCTGGTTTTCGGCAATGGTTGCCCGCGCCTGATCTTGCCGGTGAGCCGGCCCCAGCCGAGCGGGCTCCAGACCAGCGCGCCGACGCCCTGGTCGAGCGCGAGCGGCATCAGCTCGGATTCATAGTCGCGGCCGACCAGCGAGTAGTAGAGCTGGTGGGCCACGTAACGCGGCCAGCCGTGCCGCTCGGCGATGCCAAGCGATTTCATCAGGTGCCAGCCGGAGAAATTCGAAGCGCCGACATAGCGCAGCTTGCCGGCGCGCACCAGCGCATCGAGCGTCGACAGCACCTCATCGATCGGCGTGAAGGCGTCGAAGGCATGAAGCTGCAACAGGTCGATATAGTCGGTGTTGAGCCGCTTCAGCGCGGCGTCGACCGAAGCGACGAGGCGGTAGCGCGACGTGCCGGCGTCGAGCGGGCCGTCACCCATCGGCAGGCCGGTCTTGGTCGAGATCAACACCTTGTCGCGGCGGCCCTTGATCGCGGCGCCGAGGATCTCCTCCGACGCACCGTTCGAATAGACATCGGCGGTGTCGAACAAATTGACGCCGGCCTCGAGGCAGATGTCGATCAGCCGTCGCGCCTCGCCGGCGTCGCTGCGGCCCCAGGCCGAGAACAAAGGTCCCTGGCCGCCGAAGGTGCCGGTGCCGAAGCTGAGCACCGGGACCTTCAGGCCGGACGCACCGAGATTGCGATATTCCATGGTCATACTCCTTTGATCCGGTTCATTCGGCCGGGCACTGCGTGGCGAGGGCGACCGGCCGGTCGAGGCGCAGGCTCCACAGCGCGAGCAACAGCCCGACCGCGGTGATGACGGCGGCAACCAGCGGCAGCGCGCCGAGACCGAAGCCACGATCGATGGTGACGCCGCCGGCCCAGGCGCCGAGCGCGTTGCCGAGATTGAAGGCCGCGATGTTCAGGCTGGACGCCAGCGTGCGCCCTTCAAAACCGGCGGCTTCGAGCACGCGAAGCTGCAGCGGCGCGACGGTCGCGAACGCGGCGATGCCGAGCACGAACAACAGTGCGACCGCCAAGGCCTTGATCGAGATCACTGCCGCCAGCGTGACGAGGACGGCCGCGAGGCCACCGAGCGACACCAGCAACGCACGCGCGAGCCCCTTGTCCGCGAGCCGTCCGCCCGCGACGTTGCCGATCGCTAGTCCAGCGCCGAACACCAGCAGGATCGGCGACACTGCGGCGTCGGAAAATCCGGTGAGCCGCGTCAGGATCGGCTGCACATAGGTGAAGACCGCGAACAGCCCGCCGAAGCCGAACACCGTCATGGCAAGCCCGAGCAGGACCTGCGGGCGACCGAGCACGGCGAGCTCCTCGCGCAGCGGCGCGGGCTTGTCGTTGGCGCCGACATGGCCGGGGACCAGCGCGGCCAGCACGACGAAGGCGACCACGCCGATCACCGCCACCGCCCAGAACGCCGCGCGCCAGCCGAGCATCAGGCCGAACCAGGCGCCGAAGGGAACGCCGAGCAAGGTCGCGACCGTCAGGCCGATGAACATCGTGGCGATCGCCGATGCGCGCTTATCCTCGGGCACGAGGCTGGTCGCGACCACCGAGCCGACGCCGAAGAAGGTGCCGTGCGCCAGCGACGTCAGGATGCGCGCCGCCATCAGCAACTCGTAGTTCGGCGCCAGCGCGCAGGCTGCATTGCCGAGCGTGAAGATCGCCATCAGCGCCAGCAGCACCGCCTTGCGCGGCATCCGCCGCGTCGCCAGCGTCAGGATCGGCGCGCCGACGAACACGCCGAGCGCGTAGCCGGAGATCAACAGTCCCGCCGCGGACACGGATACCTGCATGTCGGCGGCGACCTGCAGCAACAGCCCCAT
Source organism: Bradyrhizobium sp. USDA 3240 (assembly GCF_054063295.1). Classification (NCBI taxonomy): domain Bacteria; kingdom Pseudomonadati; phylum Pseudomonadota; class Alphaproteobacteria; order Hyphomicrobiales; family Nitrobacteraceae; genus Bradyrhizobium; species Bradyrhizobium sp. USDA 3240. The sequence goes on along the minus strand of NZ_JBSSGD010000002.1, from coordinate 4,754,600 downwards.
GATGAGGAACTCGGTGGTGCCGATGCCAAAGGCACCGGCGGTCAAGGCAAGGACTGCGAGAGGCATGTGTCGCTCCGGAGGGTAGGGATTCCGCAATGCGACATAGCGGTCCGGACCGAGAAGGATTAGAATGGCCGCAATCCAATCATTTGTGACGTGAATTCAAGATGTCCCGTACCGACACCAACCGCTCCGGCGAGATGGACGTGTTCGTCCGCGTCGTCGATCTCGGCGGCTTCACCGCGGCGGCGAACAGCCTGCGCCAGACGCCGTCCGGCGTCAGCAAGCTGGTCTCCCGGCTCGAGACCCGGCTCGGCACCCGGCTGGTCAACCGCACCACCCGTAAGCTGCAACTGACCGAGGAAGGCCAGACCTTCTATCAGCGCGCCCAGCGCATCCTCGCCGACATCGACGAGGCCGAACGCGAGGCCGCCTCGTGCGTGCCGCGCGGCCATCTCACCGTGAACAGCAACATCCCGTTCGGCATGCTGCATGTAATGCCGCTGCTGCCGCGCTTCATGCGCGAACATCCCGACATCACGCTCGACATCGTGCTGACCGACACGCTGGTCGATCTGATGCAGGCGCGCGCCGACGTCGCGATCCGCGTCGGCCCGCTCGGCGCCTCGCGGCTGATCGCGCGCAAGCTCGGCACGAGCCGCATGGTGGTGGTCGCCGCACCCTCCTATCTCGCGCGCTACGGCACGCCGAAGACACCGGCCGATCTTGCTACCCATCGCGGCATCGGCTGGACTTTTCCGCGCAGCATCCGCGGCTGGCCGTTTCGCCGCGCTGAAAAAATCGAAGAGGCGCTGCCGCCGCCGGTCGCCCGCGTCAGCGACGGCGAAGCCGCGCGCCAGCTCACGCTCGGCGGCATCGGCCTCGGACGGCTGGCGCTGTTCCACATCGGTCCCGACATCGAGGCCGGACGCTTGGTGCCGGTGCTACAAAATCTCAATCCCGGCGATCGCGAGGACATCCACGCGGTCTATGTCGGCCATGCCGGCCCGCTGCCGGCGCGGGTTCGCGCCTTCATCGACTTTCTCGCGCAACACATCCGCATCGGCGATCCGGCGCTGCGGCGTGGCGGGGACGGGAAATGGAAGGTCGTAAGTGACAAGTGAGCATTTGATGACGAACGAAACCTCGGTCTTGCAGATCGTTACCGAGTCGATCTGCATTGCCGCGGAGCCAAGGCATGTCTGGGACGCGATCATCGACCCCAAAGCGGGCGAGACATGGCGCAACGCGCATTTCAACACCGATTGGCAGATCGGCGCACCGATCGAGATCGAGGCGGAGATCGGCGCGAAGCGCTATCGTGACAAGGGCCGCGTCATCCATGTCGAACCGCCGTCACGGCTCGCATATTCCTATTGGTCGCAGGTCTCCGGCATGCCGGATGTTCCGCAATCCTATGCAACAATCACGATGACGCTCGCGGCCGAGGGCGGCGAGACGTTGCTGACCGTCACCCAGCAAGTGCCGCCATCGCCGATCCGCCGCGGACAGGGATGGGAAATCGGCACCGACTCCGGCGCCAAGCATGTCGCGTTCTACTGGCGCATGGCGCTGCCGCGCCTGAAGCAGGCAGTCGAGCAAGGACACGCCGCGCAATAGCGAGGTCTCGAAAAATGCTCTATGCCCGCTTCAGCAAGGAGAGCTGCGTGACATAAGGAAACACCACCTCGTCGGCATCACCGAGGCCGGCCTCACGCAGGATGGCGTCGGTCCTGTCGCGAATACTCGCCTTTTCCGCATCGGGAAGATTGGCGACATAGCTCGTCGACACGACGCGCTCATAGACGCCCTGGCGCGCCATCCGGTGCGGATGGTCCTGCACGATTTCCTTCTCGAGCAGGAAGCGAGGATCCTGCAAGATCCAGCGCCAGTGCCCGGACCGTTGCCGGGGTGTGTCTCCCGCGTATTTCTCAATCATGACCGACAACGCGTCGACCCACGGCGCGCGGTCGTCCCTGTTGTTCCAGACCAGCGCCAGCATACCGCCGGGACGCAGCAGACGCGCGATCTCGGCGACCGACGGCTCGTTGTCGAACCAGTGGAACGCCTGCGCGCAGGTCACGAGATCAACGCTGCCGGTTTCGAGGGCGATCGCATCGGCGCGGGTGTTGATGACCTCGATCCCTGCTTCGTTCGCGAGTTTCGCCGACATCTCGGCGACCGGCTCGATCGCGACCAGCCGCGCCGTCCCGGACAAATGCGGACGCAGCAGGCGGGTGAACTTGCCGGTTCCGGCTCCGAGATCGACGACACAGCGCGCAGCTTGCAGCGGCAGCGCGGCGACGATCTCCGCCGGATAGCTGGGCCGGCCCGCCTCATAGGCAGCGACCGCGACGCGATAATTCCTGGCCGTCGGGTTCAATGTCATTCGCGCTTCTCCTGCGAGCCGGGCATCTGCGATGAAACGTGCGGAACGGTATAAAGCAGCGCTGGCGCAGAACTGGAAGAGCACGTCGAGTCAAGATTCGCTGAGCACCCGTCACCTCTGCGTCAGTGCCACGCGCCTGGCGTTGCTCCTTGTTGAACAAGGTGCACGCGGTTTGAATGATCTTGCTGCGCCAGGAATCGATGGCGCCACTTTGCACGCTTGTGTTGCATCATCGCCGCGGTTCCCGGTTGCAAGTTCCTGTTGATTGAACCACAGTTCTTGAAAGCGGACGCGGTCTGTTGCGCTTGCGCAGGACAAGCCCGGTGCCTCTTCCGCACTGGTGCAGCCATGCCGCGATCCAGGGCCGTCTTTGTCACGGGTGTCGTCTACGCCTTGATTGGTCTGGTCCTCGCGGGCGGCGGCATCTGGCTCGCCGCACTGGGTGGCTCAATCTCCTACATTGTGATCGGCGTCGGCATTCTCGCCACGGCTGCGCTGTTGCTGGCGCAGCACCGTTCTGCGCTCTGGCTGTTTGCGATCGTGCTGGTCGGCACGCTGGCCTGGGCCGTCTACGAGGTGCAATTCGACTGGTGGCCGCTCGCGGCGCGCGGCGACATCATCTTCCCGATGGCGCTCTGGCTGCTGACACCGGTGATGGTTCGCGGGCTGCTGCGAAATGAGCCCGTGTCCTACGCGCGCGCCACCGCGCCACTCTGGGTCGGCGTCGTGGCGGCTGCGGCTGTTCTCGTGGTCGGGTTGCTGTCCAGCTATCACGACATCAACGGCACGATCGCCGAAGCCGGGCCTGCTGTGCAACAGAGCGAAGCCGATCCGCAACCGGATGGCGATTGGCGCGCCTATGGACGCACGCAATTCGGACAGCGCTATTCGCCTCTGAAGCAGATCACATCAGACAATGTCGGCAAGCTCAAGGTCGCCTGGACCTTCCGCACCGGCGACGTGAAGACACCGGAGGATTCCGGCGAGACCACCTTCGAGGTCACCCCGATCAAGGTGCGCGACACGCTCTATCTCTGCTCGCAGCATCAGGTGCTGTTCGCGCTCGACGCCACGACCGGCACCGAGCGCTGGCGATACGACCCCAAGCTCGTGCACAACAAGACGTTCCAGCACATGACCTGCCGCGGGGTCTCCTATCACGAGACCGCGGCAGGTGCCGTCGACATCAGCAACAACCCGGCCCCGGCTGAATGCTCGCGCCGGATCTTCCTGCCGGTCAATGACGGCCGCATGATCGCGCTCGATGCCGACAGCGGCAAACTCTGCGATGGCTTTGCCGATCACGGCGTCCTCGACCTGCAGCAAGGGATGGGGATCAAGACCGCAGGCTTCTTCGAGCCGACCTCGCCGCCTGTCGTCAGCGACAGGATCCTGGTCGTCGCTGCCGCGGTGATCGACAATTATGCCGTCGAAGTGCCGTCGGGCGTGATCCGCGGCTTCGATGTCTACACCGGCAAACTGGTCTGGGCCTGGGACTCCGCCGCGGCCGACGAGAACGCGCTGCCGTCGCCGACGCGGCATTACACCAACGGGTCACCGAATTCCTGGATCACGGCCTCGTTCGATCCGAAATTGAATCTGGTCTACATCCCGACCGGCAATAACGGACCCGACATCTGGGGCGGCAATCGCGACGCGCTGGTCGAGCGCTATTCCAGTTCCATCGTCGCGCTTGATGTCGACACCGGCAAGCGCGTCTGGTCGTACCAGACCGTGCATCACGATCTCTGGGACATGGACATTCCATCGCAACCGAGCCTGGTCGATGTGACGACGGCCAAGGGCATCGTTCCCGCAATCATCCAGCCGACCAAGGTGGGCAACATCTTCGTGCTCGACCGCAGGACCGGCGAATTGATCGTGCCGGCGCCGGAACGTGCGGTGCCGCAGGGCCCTGCGCCCGGCGACCGCTCCGCACCGACCCAGCCGTTTTCCGAGCTGACGTTCCGGCCGGAGGCCAAGCTGACCGGCGCCGACATGTGGGGCGGCACGATCTTCGACCAGCTGCTGTGCCGGATCATGTTCCACCGACTGCGCTACGATGGCACGTTCACGCCGCCGTCGTTGCAGGGCACGCTGGTCTTCCCAGGCAATCTCGGCATGTTCGAATGGGGCGGCATCGCGATTGATCCTGTGCGGCAGATCGCGATCGCCAATCCGATGTCGTTGCCGTTCGCGTCACGGCTGATTCCGCGCGGTCCGCAAAATCCTCCGGCGCCCACCGCCGAGAAGCCGGTCGGCAGCGAGGTCGGGACACAGCCGATGTACGGCACGCCGTTCGGGGTGGATATTTCGAGCTTCCTCTCGCCGCTCTCCGTGCCGTGCTACCGGCCGCCATGGGGCTCGATGGCCGCGATCGATCTCAGGACGATGAAGATCGTCTGGCAGCATCCCAACGGCACGATCCGGGACACCACGCCGCTGCCGCTTCCGTTCAAGATGGGCGTGCCGATGCTGGGCGGGCCGATTACAACCGCCGGCGGCGTCGCGTTCTACACCGGCACCTATGAGTACACGATCCGCGCCTATGACGTGCGCGACGGCAAGGTGCTGTGGGAAGATCGCCTGCCTGCCGGCGCGCAATCGACGCCGATGAGCTACGAGGCCGGCGGCAAGCAATACGTCGTCACCGCGGCCGGCGGCCATGGCTCGTTCGGCACCAAGCGCGGCGACTACGTCATCGCCTACGCCTTGAAGGATTGAACGCGGGAGCGTCGTCATGCTTGCGTCCGGCGACCGAACGAAGCATCCGACGGCGTTCTGTCTCTGGCTGGGTCTCGCGGCGATGTCGGTCTGCGCAGGCGGTGAGCTCGCACATGCCGCCGATCTGACGGCTCAAGGCGCGACGACCAATCCGATGCCGGCACCGGTCCCCTGGCTGCTCGGCGATTGGGACGGCGCGCGAACCCGGCTGTTGAATGCCGGCATCGATTTTCAGTTCGGCTACACTAGCGAGCTTGCCGGCAACGCAACGGGCGGTCAGCGCCAGCAGGTCGCCTACACCGATCAATGGACCTTCGGGACCACGTTCGACCTTGCGAAGCTGGGCGTCGTGCCCGGCGGCACGATCCAGGTCACATGGACCGACCGCAACGGCAGCAATCTGAGCGATGACGCGCGCCTCGGCACGCTACAGCAGGTGCAGGAGCTGTTCGGCCGCGGCCAGACGCTGCGGCTCACGCAGTTCTGGTACGATCAGAAGTTCATCGACGGCCTGGTCGACTGGAAGATCGGACGCATCACCTTCGGCGAAGACTTCGCTTCCTTCGCATGCGACTTCCAGAACCTGACCTTCTGCGGCGCGCAGCCCGGCAACCTCGTCGGCAACTACATCTACAACTGGCCCGTCAGCCAATGGGCGACGCGGCTGAAGTTCAACCTGCAAGGCTTCGGCTATTTTCAGTTCGGCGTCTATGACGCCAATCCCAATTATCTGAAGGTGTCGCAGTCGGCGCTTCCGGTGTTCTATTCGGGATCCACCGGCCTTCTCATCCCGGCCGAGATCGCCTGGCTGCCGAAGTTCGGCAATCTGCAGGGCAGCTACAAGTTCGGCGGCTGGTACGATACGTCGAATGCCCCCGACGTGGTCACCGACATCAACGGCAACCCGGCCGTGCTCAGCGGGCAACCGTTGCTGCAGAGCCGCGGACGGTACGGCGGCTATGTCAGCTTCGTTCAGCAGGTGATCCGCCCGTCGCAAGCGAGCTCCGCGGGCATGCTCAGCCTGTTCTTCAACGCGACCATGGCCGACCGCCGGACGGCCACCACGGATTATCAGATCGCCGGCGGCCTGACCTATACCGGGCCATTCCAGTTGCGACTCGAGGACGATATCGGATTTGCGGTCGGCACCACCCACGTCAACAGCCGCATCGCCTGGTCGGAAGAACTACAGAACCTGGCCGGCCTCGGTCCCGTCGCCATCCAGGGCAATGAATACGTCATGGAACTCTACTACACCTACCGGCCGCTCGCCGGCCTGCAAGTGCGACCGAACGTCCAGTACGTGATCGACCCCGGCGGCACCAGCAGGAACGCCAACCCATTGGTGTTCGGCCTGAAGACGGTTGCGAATTTCTGACACGCGCATGACGCCCGTGTCACTCCGCGGATCGTGAACTTTGTGACGTTCAGACGGGTTGGCAAACCCGGCCAAAGCCGCTAAAGGTCCGGCCCCTTTCACAGACACTCCGAGCATGACATGTCGAGCGCCCCGCGCGCCGTCTCGATTGGCGTCGATTTTGGCACCAGCAACACCGTGGTCGCGCTGTCCGATGGCGACGGCCGCGTCGAGGCTGTTCGATTCGACCATGGCGGCCGCACGCATAGCGTCTATGTCTCCGCGCTGTGCTTCTGGGAGGACCGGCCCGGCGCCGGGCTGCATCCGCGCGCCGAAGGCGGCCCGTGGGCGATCGAGCAGTTCCTCGAGGGGCGCACGATCCATCGCTTTATCCAGTCGTTCAAGACCTTCGCGGCAAGCTCGGCGTTCAACACCACCCAGATCTTCCGGCAGCGCTACAAGTTCGAGGATCTGCTCGCAGCATTCCTGCGCACGCTGACGCGCCATGCGGGCGAAGGCTTCGACTTGGGCGCACCGACCATCATGGTCGGCCGCCCGGTGAAATTTGCCGGCGGCAATCCCAATGACGAGCTCGCCATGCAGCGCTACCGGGCCGCGTTCGAGCGGCTCGGCGCCGGGCACGCGCGCTATGTCTACGAGCCTGTCGGCGCCGCGTTCTCCTTCGCGCGCAGCCTCGATCACGATGCGACCGTGCTGGTCGCCGATTTCGGCGGCGGCACCAGCGACTTTTCCGTGATGCGCTTCTCGCGCAAGGGCGGTGTGCTGCGCGCCGAGCCGCTGGGACATTCCGGCATCGGCATCGCCGGCGACACCTTCGACTATCGCATCGTCGACCACATCGTGTCGCCGCGGCTCGGCAAGGGCACCAACTACCGCTCGTTCGACAAGGTGCTGCCGATCCCCAATCACTATTATTCGAGCCTCGCGCGCTGGCATCAGCTCGCAATGATGCGAGGCAATGGCGATTTGCGCGAATTGCAGCAGCTCGCGCGCACCGCAATCGATCCGGCGCCGCTGCACGATTTCATCACCATCGTCGACCACGATCTCGGCTTCGCGCTGTATCGCGCCGTGTCGGATACCAAGGTCGCGCTGTCGAGCCGCGACCGGGTCGAGTTCCGCTTTGCCCGGCAAGGCATCGATATCGGCGCGACCGTGACGCGCGACGATTTCGAATCCTGGATCGCCGACGACATCGAGCGGCTCGGTGCGACGGTGGATGAGGCGCTGGCAAAATCAGGCATCACCGCGCGCGACGTGGAGAAGGTGTTTTTGACCGGCGGCACCTCGTTCGTGCCGGCGGTGCAGCGCCTGTTCGCCGAGCGTTTCGGCGAAGCGCGGCTGACCTCGGCGGATCAATTCGAATCGATCGCCTATGGTCTCGCCTTGATCGGCCACACGCCGGATCCGGACCGGTGGACCTTCGCCGAAGCCGCGTGACGGCTCGCCTCGCGCCTTGATCCCGGCCCAATGCGCGGCTACATCACTTCAACCATCAACTCGAGAGGATGCCGACAGCCATGGATTTGATCCGGACCGCAACGCCCATCAGCCTTGCCCACCGGGATATCCATCGCCATGCCTGCATCGATCACGCTCGCCCATCTGACCCTGTCCGCGCCTGACGGCCGGGTTCTCCTCTCCAATATCGACCTCAGTTTCGGACCCGAACGGACCGGCCTTGTCGGCAGGAACGGCGTCGGCAAGACGACGCTGCTCGGCCTGATCGCGGGCGTCCGCGCGCCGCACTCCGGCACGGTCGCGGTTCAGGGTCGCGTTGCGATGCTGCATCAGGCGGTTCAGGTGCGGCCGGACCAATGCGTCATCGATCTGTTCGGCGCGCGGCAGGCGCTGGCCACGTTGCGCCGCGCCGAGCAGGGCGTTGCGAGCCCTGAAGAGCTTGCGGATATCGACTGGACGCTCGATACGCGCATCGTGTCGGCGCTCACGCGCGTCGGACTGAACGACGTGCTCGACGCGCCGCTGGCGACGCTGTCCGGCGGACAGGCCACCAGGGCGCGCCTTGCCGCACTGAGCTTTGCGCAACCCGACTTTCTGCTGCTGGATGAACCCACCAACAATCTCGATCGCGCGGGACGTCAGGCGGTGATCGACCTGCTCACCGACTGGCGGCATGGCGCCATCATCGTCAGCCACGACCGCGAGCTGCTGGAGGCCATGGATGCGATCGTCGAGCTGACCTCGCTGGAAGCCCGACGCTACGGCGGCAATTGGAGCCAGTACCGTGCGCGCAAGGCTGTCGAGCTGTCGGCAGCACGACACGATCTGGCCGACGCCGAGAAGCGCGTCGCCGAGATCGACCGCAAGGCACGGGAAACCTCCGAACGGCAGGCGCGCAAGGACGGCGCCGGCGCGAGGAAGCGCGCCAAGGGCGATCTGCCACGGATCGCCGCCGGGCTGCGCAAGGATCGCAGCGAGGACACCGGCGGCGAGAACGCCCGCCTCGCCGAGCGGCGGCGGACGCAAGCGCTCGAACTGGCCACCGCGGCGCGCCAGCGCATCGAGGTGCTGCAACCGTTCTCGGTGCAGCTCCCGTCGACCAATCTGCCGGCGAGCCGGATGGTGCTGCGGATCGAAGCCGCCGATGCCGGCTACAACGCGGAGGCGCCGATCCTGCGCGATCTTACCTTCTCCATGTCGGGACCGGAGCGTGTCGCGATCACGGGCCCCAACGGCGCCGGCAAGACCACGCTGCTCAAGCTCGTCAGCGGCGATCTGATCGCAGCGCGCGGCACTGTCGAGGTGATGACCCGCTTTGCGATGTTCGATCAGGCGGTCAGCCTGCTCGATGCGACTGCTTCGATCCTGGATAACTTCCGGCGCATCAATCCGGATGCGAGCGAGAACGCCCGTCGCGCCGCGCTGGCGCGTTTCATGTTTCGCGCCGATGCGGCCTTGCAGAGCGTCGCGAGCCTGAGCGGCGGCCAGTTGCTCCGCGCCGGCCTCGCCTGCGTTCTCGGCGGCGTGAGCCCGCCGCCACTTCTGATCCTCGACGAGCCGACCAACCATCTCGACATCGAATCAATGGAAGCGGTGGAGGCCGGACTGCGCGCCTATGACGGCGCGCTGCTGGTGGTGAGCCACGATGAGACCTTTCTCGAAGCCATCGCCATCACCCGCAGGTTGGATCTCGCTGAGTGGAGGTGAAGGCTGGTCAGAAAGTGAACAGCCGAGCACGCGTCGCCTTGGGGTAGGTCGTAAGGCGCGGTGCTCGGCTGTCAGGCCGCGCGGCGGTGCGGCCATTCCGCCAACCTCGCTCGTCCCCACGAGCGAGGCCGTCGGAGCTGAATCTCGCCGGTTGCTAAATCCGAGCCGTCGAATGGAGTGCGTTTCTCCAGAGGGCAAATGCGACGAAGCCTGCCAGCAGCAAAAAGCCGCCACCGGCCGCGAGCAAGAAATGCGCGAACGTCATCTTGGAAATCCCAAATTGAGAAGCATCCTGCGGCGCGACACGCACCGCAGCCTGGCAATCAATGCACTTCACAAATTGATTTGCCCCGCCGGCCGCCGCCGGACAGCCCGAAAGGTGGCTGGCACTGTGCTCTGCCCACCCTTCGATTCCAGAGAGGTCGTCAAGCCACTCGGCTGTTGCCTCTCATCGTGCGGTTCGTCACGCCGCTCAAGTGTCACGAGGATAGTCGATAAAACTTTATCGACAATCGAAACGAAGAATTAAGGTTACCGACACGGGGTCGGACGCGGCTCCGTCAAAATATCGAAAACAACCCCATGCAAAGTAGCCGGCAGCGCTCCGGCCTGAGCGGCGGTCAATCGGAACAACGTCCTGCGGACGAAGGTGCGGGCGGCATAGCCGGGAACCCACGGTCCGAGCTACTAGACCGGGCGCGCATTCATAAATTTCGCCATATCTGCGGCGATACCGGATCGCGACTTCTCCGCGCGCTCCCGTCCATCTCGAAAGAAGTTGGCTGGTACCCCCTCGCCAGGAGGCAGCGGGTGCTATTCAAGCCCGCCAGAAGGGTTTCGCGACTTCCAGAGCGATGTCGCTCCAGGAAAGCCCGACATCATGCAAGTCACGGTCGGTCCATTGCGCCAATTCGCGGCGCCGCCGAACCCGGTCGCGCCAAGTGTGCAGGGTGTCGCTGACTTGCTTCACAAGACCCCAACCATGATGATTTGTCATCGACGCCCTGGTCTTCGGTCTCCGGACACCACACGGACTCGACCTGCACCTCCCCTTCATCGCCCCTGCTCTGCCCGACCCTGCACGATCGCGATCGCACCGGCGAGCAGCACAGCGGCCGATATCACGAGCGAGGCATGCGCGCCTGCCATGAACGCGTTGTTGCCTCCGACCAGCGAACCGAACAGGGCAACGCCAAGCACGCTGCCGGTCTGCCGCGTCGCGTTCAATACACCGGCGGCGATGCCGGATCGCGATTTCTCGACACTGCCGAGCAGCGTCGAGGTCAAGGACGGCACGAGCAGCCCGAGCCCCCCGCCTAGGATGACGAGCTGAGCGCCGATCGCCCAGTAGCTGGCACCTGAGGCCATAGGCAGCAGCGCAACGCAGCCCGCGGCGGTGATCATACAAGCCAGCGCGATGGCTTGCGGCGCGCCAAGACGCTCGCTGACCGATGCGGCGATCAGGTTGGCGGGGAGCACCATCGCCATCATGGGTACGAAGGCGAGGCCCGTTGCGAACGGCGACCAGCCATTGACGTTCTGGAAGTAGAGACTGAGCACGAAGATCAGGCCGTAGAAGGCGATGTTGAAGAGAAGCCCGACCAGAGCGGTCAGCGCGAACATGCGATGGCGGAACAGCGACAGCGGCAGCATTGGTTGCAGCGCGCGTGCCTCGCGCCATACGAACAGGAGTCCGATTACGGCCGCCCCGGCGAAGCCCGCGATGACGAGCGGATGGCTCCAGCCGAGCACGCCGCCCTCTATCAGGGCGCCGGCCAGCGTGCCGAGGGTTGCAATCGCCGCGATCTGTCCCGGCAGATCAATCTCGCGCTGCGCGAGCCGCGGCGTCTCCTCGGCGTAACGCCAGGCCAGCCAGAGGCCGGCAGCGCCAATCGGCAAGTTGACAAGAAAGATCGCGCGCCAGCTGACCAGCGCGATCAGCGCGCCGCCAACCAGCGGCCCCGCAGTCAGTGCGACGCTCGCACCTGCGGCCCAGAAGCCGACCGCGCGGCCGCGCGCCTTCGGATCGGTATAGGCGTGATTGAGCAGCGTCAGCGAGTTCGGCACCAGGATCGCCGCCGCCAGGCCCTGCACGGAGCGACCAGCGATCAGGAACATCGCCGACGGAGCCAATGCGCAGGCGAGCGAAGCCAACGTGAAGATTGCGAAGCCCCCTATGAATATCCATTTGGCGCCAACGCGATCACCGAGCGCACCAGCGGTCAAGATGAAGGCGGCGAATGCGATGGTATAGGCGGTCACCACCCATTGCAGTTCGGCCACGCTGCCGCCGAGCGAGGTGCTGATGCTGCTCAGCGCGGTATTGACGATGGTGATGTCCAGCTGCACGACGCCGAGGCCGAGGCTCGTGGCGGCAAGCGCCAGCGCCGCGGCGAGAGGCGAACGGGATGGCGTGTTGTCGGAGCCGGCTTGTTCCGGCTGCCTTGTGTTGAGCGAAGTTGCTTGCATTGATCACACTCGGTTGCCTGTGGGATTTTGATGGCTCAGACCAACCCCTTTTGCGATTGTCATTCGATGCCAATCGAATACTCGGAGCCGCGAGACGCTCTTTCGTCCCGTCGCGGCGATGCCTTTCGCTGGGGCTTGGTGTTGTCCAGACAACCTATGTCTCGCGATTGCACCGGTCTTGCAGAAACACTACGGTCTTGACCGAAGTATTCGTGCTTGGCGCTGCGTCCTCGTCGGCGTAAAACAAGACATGGACACGGGACCCAAGATCGCCCAAGTCGCTGCACTCATCGGCGATCCGGCGCGCGCCAACATGCTCAGCGCACTGATGGATGGTCGAACATTGACTGCCTCGGAGCTTGCCTATGTGTCTGGCGTGGCGCCGCAGACAGCGAGTGGCCATCTTGCGAAACTCAGCGACGCCGGACTGCTTGCGCTCGCAAAGCGGGGCAGACGACGATATTTTCGCCTGGCCTCTCCGCACGTCGCGCGCGTGCTGGAAGGTCTCATGGTCGTGGCCCAGGAAGGGCCCGCCCGGCGCGATCTCTGGCGCGGCGGAGAGACGCTCCGACACGCGCGCACGTGCTATGACCACATGGCCGGCCGCGTCGCCGTCGCGATCGCCGACCGGCTTGTCCAACAGTCGTTTATTCTGCTCGACGAGGATGGCGGACAACTGACCGATGCCGGTCGGTCATTCTTCGATGAGTTCGGCGTTGATCTTCACCTCGCCTCCAGGCGCCGAGTGTTCTGTCGCCCCTGTCTCGACTGGAGCGAGCGCCGGCCGCATCTGGCCGGGGCGCTCGGCGCTGCCATCCTCCATCACGCTCTCGAGCACGATTGGGTTGAGCATGTCCGGGATAGCCGCGCGCTCGTCGTGACGCCTGCTGGCGTTAGAGGACTTGCCACAACGTTCGGCATCGAGGGCGCCCCCTCGAGGGACGGCCGCGAAGGGCAGGTTGCATCACTGTCCAGAGGCCGGGTAGCGATTTTCTCGGGTTGAGTCAGCTCCAACGCGTCCAATACCCGGAGGAAGTTCAGGTCGCGCTTCACGCATCTCCACGCGGCGGCCGATAGCGGTAGACGAGATCATGCGGATCGTCCCTCGGCGCTGACGGATCGAGCATGCCGCCCAATCGCTTGCCACCGCGGCGGACATCGCATTGTCTGGCGACATGTAGCTGACCCGCGAAGACAGCCTCAGCGTCGCAAAGGCCCAGGCGCGCAAGGCCAGCGCTGTGAGCTCGATCATCAGCGCGCCATGGCCAAACAAGCGCCAGCACGCCAGGTCGTGGCAAAACATCCGCCACGCCGCACGCACATCGAACGGACCGCCCATGCCGACGGAGCGCGGCGAGGCGAGGAACGCGAGGTAAGCGGGGAAGTCGTCAACGACCTGCGGACGAAGCGTCAGGCGAGCGGTCGAGATCGTTGGAATGTCAGGGGGCATTGGCCCTACGCTTCTCGGAAGCTTCGGGAGACACCCTTCACCCTGGTCTAAAAGGGTGGCGGTGGAGGTAGTCATCTGCGAACCGGTCTCAGCCAAAAATTCCCTGATATCAGGGAATTTACTGGGAAGATTCCCCTCCGGCCGGTCTATCTGCTGATCCTGATAAGCGATTGCCGCACAGATTCAGGCAGATGGGCAGAAGGCTCCGAAGATCCGGAGCAGGGAAATTTGCGCGCACGAGCAGGGAAATTGTCTCGCAGATATAGGCAATGTTCGTCTCCGACTTGAAAGTGCGGACCTATCAGTCTACATGTCTGTTGCCTGAGATGGGTGATTGAGTGAGCGGCATGGGTCGCTAAATTCTCCCCATTGCGACAGAGAGCCGGCATGGGCCGGAGCTGATCTTAAGGTACCTCGACGCTGCATGGGCAGATTGCGCGGTTTCGGTTGATTCCCGGGGCCGCTTTTTTGTGCGCGCGAGGCGACGGAGCCGACCGTCCTAGCCTCACCGGCAGCTTCAACCGCAAGCGAACCCTATGGAGATTGATGAAGCGCGGGAGAGCGATCATGGCAGATTCAGGCGATTACGAGGTCGGCTACGGGCGGCCTCCAAAATCAAGCCGGTTTAGAAAGGGTAAGTCGGGCAATCCGGGAGGCCGCCGAAAGAGAAGGGGTCCAATCAAAATCGATCCACTCGAGATTTTGGACGAGGTGTTTTCGGTCCAGAGAGGCGGTCAGACCGGGCAAATGTCAGCGAAGGAGATTGAGTTAAGGCGCATCCTAAAGAGGGCAGTTCAGGACAAGCATTTTCCATCAGTCGCTCATCTTCTCGCGTTGTTCGATAAGCATGCATGCACTGAACGGCCTCAGACAAGCGGAGTAGTCACCCTTCCGACCAACAGCATGCCCCATCGAATGGCTTCTTTAATTCTTGAGAAATTTCGGATCCCGCCGAACGATTGGAGAAAACAGCATATCTCCTGGGGGCGAAAGCAGTACGAGATGACAATGACAGACCACGAACGCGAATATGAAGCAGGAGGAATTCTCCCATGAGCGAGCGTAACGAGGTTGGAAGAGGTCGACCGCCTATAGGAAGGCAGTTTGGACACGGGCAGCGCCGCGCCCAGGGGCGTCCAAAGGGGGCAAGAGGTGAGAAGGCGATAGCGCACGATATTGCCAGGGAGATTCATCGCTTCCAGCGAAACGGACGCGAGGAGCAAATAACGACTTACGAGCTGCTCTTGATGACGATGCGCGACCTTGCGATGGAGGGTAATCTCAGAGCCGTAAAATGGTTGGACGATTGTCGCGCTCGCCTGAATCCTAACGGCGAAGAGGGAAGCTTGCTGCTGGTCCCGGAAGTCATGGAGCCTGAGGCCTGGATAAGACGCACTATGTTCGAAAACAGGTTCAAAACTAACCCAGAACTCTGGGACGATCCGCTATTAAGATCGGTTACTCCTCGCGAACAATAGGCGGAGAGCGGCGATGAAATCTGATCCGGATCTTTACGGGCTGTTCGGCGCTGAGACCGAGTTTAGCACCTGGGAACAGCGCACAAAGCAGGGATTACTTCCCACTCGCGAGCAATTGAAGGCCATTCTGCGCGCCAACGCCTGGTTAGTGTCGCTGGCGTGCGACAAGGCCAAGGAGCACGGCTATCCGCATGAACTGTGGATTCTTGTAGTTGACCAGCGCAGCGTTCTCTGAGCCAAATCGCGGTCAAACCCACCTTTTGCCAGTCGCGAGGGCTCTGAGCGCGACTGCGAGGAAGCAGAGCTAAAGCCATGTCTCCTTTAGAAGCAATCAGCCGCTGGCTGGAATCACAGGACTTAGACACTCAACTTGAGGTCGCTGCATACGTGACATTCTCGATCTTTAGGAAGAGTGACGTTCTCACGCTTGGCGGGCCGGAGGAGCTCGACACTCTTCAGCGTTGGTTGACCGAACCAGAGTTGGATCCAAGGGCCGCCGCAGGTCGTGCTCTGACCTTCCGGCTCGCCTTCGAGTACTTTGCCGAGGGCAGAATCAGAGGGGGTGGATGGAAACAAACCGAAGAACTAGAGCGTAAGAATCTGGAACAAGCTAAGCGCGACGGAAAGCTTGCGGCTGCGCGCAAGGCGCAAAGAAAGCTTCAACTGTTGCCAACCCGAAAAGAGCACTGGTATCGTGTTGCGAAATCCTGGAATGAATTGGCGGCGACTTATCTAACACGCGAGGCTCTCGCTCTCGGATCTTTGCCGAGATGCGACCTGAAGGCCATTTCAAATAGTCACTGTCTTCCATTGGTGCCTACGGTCGAGGCTTCGGATGCGGCCTTGGTTCCGATAGTGCCCGCTACAGCTGTTGAAGAAGGCGAAGAAGGGAGGAACGAAGTGCTCTTCTCACAAAAGAGTGGACAGAGTTAAGCTGCTTATACCTCGGTCGGCAAGGAACTTGGTCTGCGCGATGCGTTTGCGGTGGACGGCCCATTGCACGATCGTTGAACCTGTTGGCGTCGATGCCGCTCCTCGTTTCGCCAACCGCAAAACAGGAATCCGACATCAGCCCATAGGTTCCACGATGCAGGTTTCATGAAATCGATCCTCTAGTAGGAAGGATGGCTTCGCCGGATTGATTTCCGTCACCTGGAGATTAATCCCGCGCGAAGGTTGCGTGGACGCCGGGCTTGGTGGCAAATCGGGTGCGGTCGTCGCGATGGCCTGGATAACAGCATGCCCCATCGAATGGCGCTTTTGATTCTCACGAAATTTCAGATCCCTCCGAAGGATTGGAAAAAACGACACATCGCCTGGGGACGCAAGCAATACGCGGCGACAATGACAGACCGGGAATGCGAATATGAAGCAGCAGGAATTCTCCCATGAGCGATAGTGACAAGGTGGGGCGGTGTCGGCCGCCCAAGGAAAGCCAATTTGGACGTGGACAGCGCCGCGCTTCAGGCCGTCCTAAGGGCGCAAGGGGCGAGAACGCGATCGTCCAGGATATTGCCACGGAGCTTCATCGGGTCCAGCTAAACGGTCGCGAGGTGGAGAAAACAACTGCTGAGCTGCTGCTAATTTCGATGCGCGACCTTGCGATGGAGGGTAACCTCAAGGCGGTAAAATGGTTGAACGAATATCGTGCCCGTCTAGACCCCGGAAGATATGCCGCCCGAGGCCTGGATAGAAAGGGAGCTGTTCGAAAACAGGTTCAGAACTGACCCAGAACTCTGGGACGATCCGCTATTAAGACCGGTTAGTCCTGGACAATAGGCGCGAAGATCACAGAGAGCGGCGATGAAATCTGATCCCGATCTTTACGGGCTGTTCGGCGCTGAGACCGAGTTTAGTACCTGGGAACAGCGTACTAAGCAGGGAATACTACCCACTCGCGAGCAACTGAAAGCCATTCTGCTCGCAAACGCGGGCCAACAATTTCCGGATTGGCTGCTCGGAGTAGTCATCATAGGGATTGAGGGCCGGCTCAAGGGCACTCGCGGGCGACGGAAGGAGAACGCGCTCTTGAAAAGCCGATGGACGCTCGCCGTGGCAAAATATGAATATTTGCTGCCATGGCTCCAACGGCGGGAAAAACGCTGCGGACTCCAGGGTTGGAGCGTGTTGCGCGGGAAGCATTGGTGGACGGGACCCCCGCATGAACGAGCGGCCCGCATCGTTATTGCTCAGCTCAATCTGAGCATAGACTGGCGCGCGTTTCTCAATCGAATCTCTTCAGATAAATCTGCCGATTTGTTGTGAATGTTGGGTGCTAATCGCTCCGCTAGACCTCCTTGATCCAGGCAAAGGAGGTTTTCATGCTGGAGCATGTTCAAAAACAACGACTTTCCATCGATTATTTTCCGACACATCAATTAAATCCCCGCTCAAACAATCCTCGGACCCACTCAAAGAAACAGATCGCGCAGATCGCTAACGCGATACGCCGCTTCGGCTTCACGAATCCGATTCTCGTCGACGATAACGGTGGCGTTATCGCGGGGCACGGACGGCTTGAGGCCGCCAAGCAGATCGGGCTGTCTGAGGTCCCGACCGTCCGTTTGTCCCAAATGAGCGAGGCGGAAATTCGCGCCTACGTGATCGCAGACAATAAGCTTGCCGAGAACGCCGGGTGGGACCGCAAATTGCTCGCGCTCGAATTCCGCTATTTGAGCGAACTCGATATTGACCTTGATCTCACCCTTACGGGATTCGAACTGCCCGACATCGACATTCTCATCGGGGAGCTTTCGTCCGCATCCATCGACGACGGCGCCGATACAATTATTGAGCCGTCGGGCCCAGCTGTCACCCGTCCCGGCGACATCTGGCAAATCGGCGCGCACCGCCTGATTTGCGGCGATTCGACCAAGCGCGAGACCTATCAGGCGCTCCTGCGTGGCGAGAGTGCCCAGATGGTCTTTACTGATCCCCCTTACAACGTCCCGATTCTCGGACATGTCGGCGGGCTCGGGAAAGTGCAGCACCGCGAGTTTGCAATGGCCTCCGGAGAAATGTCCGAGGCCGAGTTCACGGCCTTCCTGAACACGGTGTTTGTCCACTTGGCCGCGTTCGCCACCGATGGCGCGATTCATTTCATTTGCATGGACTGGCGCCATCTTCGAGAGGTCTCGGCAGCTGCTGCGACCGCCTATACGGAGCTAAAGAACCTCTGCGTCTGGGCCAAGAATAATGGCGGGATGGGATCGCTCTACCGCTCTCAGCACGAGCTGATTTTCGTCTTCAAATCGGGGACATCATCTCATATTAACAACGTGGAGCTCGGCAAACATGGCCGCTACCGCACGAACGTCTGGAGCTACGCGGGCGTCAACAGCTTTGGCGGCGACCGTTCTGACCTCGAGCTGCACCCGACTATTAAGCCGGTTTCGCTCGTTGCCGATGCGATTAGGGACTGTTCACATCGAAAAGGCATTATTTTAGATGCTTTTGTGGGCTCCGGGACAACTCTACTTGCTGCCGAGCAGACCGGCCGGCAGGGCTATGGTATCGAGATCGACCCGCTCTATTGCGACGTTACCTTGCAACGTTTGCAGCTTACCCACGGTCTTCAGGCAACCCTAGAAGGGACCGGCGAGAACTTTGCCGAGGTCTCTGAAGCGCGAGGGAGGCAATCGCGCCAAGAGTGACTTGGTGTAACTCGCGACCGTAAGAAGTCTTCAGATTGTCCGATCTGATAGCCAGCCGAGCAGACCAAGATCGATGACCGCCTTCGCGACACGCTCGGCCGACCAGATGTGCACGTTACGCGCACTCGTCGTGATCGGCGAGGTCGCGGTGTGATAGACATAAAAGAGGCGGTCAAATCGCCCTTCCCGGATGACGCGATCGAGATAGTCATCGAATTCGGCCTGGCGCGAACGGGATTTTACCTGGACCCAAGCCGTTTCCTCGGTCACGGGCTGCGTCAAAAGCAGATCAACATCGGCCTGCTCGCCTCCGAGCAGACTGGTGCGCTGCCACCCACCACGCGCAAAGATTAGGTCAACCAGCGTTTCGAAATCTCGCCCGTCGAGACGTTCAATCAATCTCAGCGCCACCTTGCGGCTCTCCGAGAGTATGCGCTCGGCCTTCTGACGAAGCGGGTCGGCCTCGGCGCGGATCCGGCGCAGCAGGTAGTCGGCGCGCCGGATCGAGCAGATCGTCATCTGATAGTTGCCGGTGCTGGTCAGCGCCGAGCTCAGCGTTCGGACGCTAAGCGGCAGGCCATGAAGATCCGTATTTCGCCACCCTGCACGTGTGCGACGATAGCGGGCAGGGTCCGATTCTTCAGCGCTATCGACCGGCAGCACACCGTCCTCGGCAAACGCCCACCAAACGTGCCCGTCCGCAAAGGTTACCCACATCGTGTCAGCAGGAAGGTCATAGAAGTCCTTTAGTTCCCGCAAGCCTTGACTGATCCCTGCTGCGCTTCGTCCCATCGCCTGCAGTTGGCTTCGCACTATTTCCCAGTCACCTCCTCTGCAATAATGTCCGGTGTCGGCGTCGGAGGGCAGTTCGAGGCGATCGCCCCGAACGATTCGGCAGTCCGGCGAACCAAGCCAACGAGCAATTGGAAGCACTCGTGCAGGGCGGATTTGAGCCTGAAACGGTCGCGCGCCGCGTCATCGCGGCCGTGCGTGATGACGATCTGCATATCTTCACGCACGCGGACCCGGCATATCGCGCGGCAGTCGAGGAGCGCTTTGGCAAGATCCTTGCTGCCTTGGACAAGGCTGTGAATGCACAATAGCAGTTCGGCATGCCTTGCCGGTGCCCCTCACCACAAGAAGGGTCACCGGCCGCCTATCGTGTTTGGCTTCCTGCAGGCAGCAGGTTACTGCGGCGTCTAGTTGACGTTCCACGTGTGCGCCTTGATGCGCAAATCGGAGGCTTCCCTCTCTGCGACGAGCAGGAAGTTTCCGCTGATGTCCATTGTCTTGTCATCGGGAAGGTTGATATTCCCGGTCCAAGTCCCTTGCTCCCAAACAACGTTTCCGTCGGTCGAGCAGTGCCCCTGCTGGATCTCCAGATGGTTCCAGATTTTTGTCGCGACTTCGGCCCATTCTTCAATCCCTTTGCGTCCGATCACACTCGGCTGTCCAGCCGGCACCAGAACGGCGTCGTCGGAGAACAATGCCGCCCAACGATGCGCGTCATGACCGTTGACCAGTTCGACGAATCTGGAATTCAAATCTGCAAATGCTTGCGAAATATTCATGGTCGCCTCCTGAAATGATGCGATGAGATTTGCGCTGCTTTGCGCCACGTCCGGCGACGATCTCAACGCACTCTGAGCCGCACGTGGCGAAACCGTCCTTTCGGAGCAGTCCGGCTTCACGCGCCGCCAAAGTTTATTGCTAGCGCGCGTGGCTGTCGAGCCGGGAAAGGAGTAGGCTGTACCCTCTTCGCGTTCCTTGAGACAAAGGTAAGCCCCGCCCTTGGTGGCGGCCATCAAAACCAAACGAGGCCATACTGATGGCTTCTTCGGTACGGGGAAAGCGTTTGACGCAGCTTGAGTGGGAGTATTGTCATGAATACTGATGAAGTTCGAAAAGTAATTGCCGAGGGAAATCGCAGCTTTGGTGCAGCCGCGGCGCGCAAGGACTATGTCGGTATGGCTGCGCTCTATACCGAAGATGCAAAAGTTCTGCCGCCGGATGCGCCAATTGTGTCGGGGAGGAAGGCGATCGAGGAATTTTGGCGTTCGGCGGCGAACGCACTCGGGCTAACCGACATCATGCTTAAGACGGTCGACCTCGAGGTCGCCGGCGACATCGCCTACGAGATTGGCGAAGCCGACCTGACACTCGGCTCTGGGCAGGCAAAGGCAAAGTATCTTGTCGTTTGGCTCAGATCTCGCGACGGCCAGTGGCGCCTGCATCGCGACATCTGGAATGGCATGCCGGCGAGCTAGCTAGAGCCAGGGGGTAAAGCGGCACCGATCAAACAACCGTCGCGCCGCGCGCTTTATCGCCAGTGAAAGAGTCTACACGATGCAAGGCAGCGATCAGTGGACCGCGCTAGTTTCATGCCCGAACTGTGGAATGTCAGGGGCTGCCCGTCTTTCGGAGGCCAAAAAGGAGAGCCTTTGATTTTCGGGTGGAGGCCATTCCTGCGGGCTTTAGAATGAGCCGCTTGGAATTCTGTAACACCTTCTTCTGCGGGGCATGCGATCAACCGATCGCATACCCAGATAACAAAGCAATGAGGCCGCCCCAGTTGGTGGAATTCCATTTATTCATGCGACGCTATGTCGCCTCTTAACCCATCACGTCAGCCTGATGTCCGCCTTTGCCAGAAGCGGTCGTTCGGACCAAGTCGGCTTTTGTGAAGGGTTTCGGATGCCGGCCGCTTGAGGGACGGCGCCGCTTGTTCGGCGGCCGGCGTCCGAAAGCCTCCAAAGGAGGAAACCGCGCTGGGGGGACGTAGGACGATGCCGCGTGATCGAGCTAAGTCGCGTCAAACAACCTTCAGACGATCAATAGGGTCGTCTATGGGGATTTAATGTTTGGCGGCACCTGTACTTTCAAGGGCTTGGCCGCAGTAAAAATACCACACCACACAATCTAAACGTGAGTTCCTCGATATTCGAATCTCATGAGGCAAACTGATCTCTATCGATCGGGAAAGCCTCCGGAGCTACTGAGCCGAAACTGTTTTGAGTTGCTCGTCAAGAGTATCACCGCATTTGTAACTCTGCTTTGCGTCGAGATTCCTGGACTGGGTCCAACGAGCGCGATGGTGCACACAATCACGGTCGAGAATGTCGGGTTCGAGTTGGCTCTTGTGCAATGGGGGTGCTCCGCCACGAACTTCCAGATCACTACGTCCTCGATCATCGGATCATCGCCAGCAACGGGCTAATTGCACCGCTCGTCACGATGAGCCGTCGCCTATTGCTTCACCGTGTCGCCAGCCGCGGCGTTCTACCGCGCGAGCGGTTTAGTCCTCTGATCCCAAGAGGGCATGCCGACTAGTGGGGTGATGTCAGCATCGCATCTTCAAAGATCACCTCGCCATCTACTATCGTCAACAGACTGGTCGTGGCGGGCAGCCGAGACGTCGGGACGGTCAAAACGTCTTGAGAAAGCACAGCCAGATCGGCAGCAAAGCCAGGTGCAAGCCGTCCTTTGTGCTGGTCCTGGACCTCCGCATAGGCGCCACCGGAAGTATAGGCCGTCAATGCCTGTTCGCGCGTCAGTGCTTCGGAGGGATCGCTGGGAACCAGGACAGCCAACATCAAATTGAGAAAAGGATTCTGTTCGGCTACGCCGCCGTCAGAGCCGAGCGCCAACGGAATGCCGGCGTTAACAAAACCCTTGAGCACGATCTCATGATCGAGCATTTTCTTTCCCGCGATCGGCGGAATTGCCAGGTGGGTTGGATTCTGGATCACGACCAGACCCAGTCGCGCCGCTTTTTCAAACACGTCACGCCCGATGCCGTCGCCATGTTCAATTCGAACCCGCTTGGCGCACCACGTTGCGACGGGAGCAACCTGCTCCATCAACTTCAGCACGCGGTCCGTTTCGGCGTCGCCGACGACGTGAAGCGCAAGCTGTGTCGGCCGCGCCAATGCGAGCTGCAAAATCTCCCGCAATTGCTCGTCGGTGAAGTTCGATCGCCCGTGCCATCCGGGGCGATCGACATAAGCGCTGCGCTGCAGGGAATTCTGTTCGATCGGTGTGCCGTCCACGATCCATTTCGGTCCTTCGACGCGGACCTTAGGCAGCGTTTGCTTTGCGACCCGATCAATTGCCGCCCACGCCTCTGGGATGCGTTGGGTTTCCCAGGTGCCCCAGGAATAAACCGTCCACTTTTGCAGCGGCTTCGCAATTGCAAGCGCAGTAAGCGTGACCTCCAGAGACTTGTCGTTGTTCATCAGGTGAATCGAAGTGACCCCCCAGCGCGCATAGCGTTGCTGCGCTTCGCCGAGTGAGATGGCGAGACTTTCCGCGGTGGCGGGACGGATGCGCGGCGTAATCGTCTCGGCTGCCTCGTAGGCCCGGCCGTCGAGATCTCCGGCTTCGTCGCGGCCCCACCAACCGCCGAGCGGATCGATGATCTCTTTGTAAATGCCGAGCCGGCGAAGTCCCTCGCTATTGACGATGCTGGTGTGGCCCCAGAAAGCTCGGAAGAACACCGGCGTGTTCGGGGCGACGGCATCCAATGCCTTGCGCCAGTTGCGGCGGTCACGCGCGATCAGCGGACCGATATAAGCGGTGACCCAGTCGGTGCGCGTCTTCGCCGCCTGTTCGACCGCGGCCAGGGCCTGCTCTGCGTTCGGACCAGGAAATGGCAGGTTCGGCATGGCTATAGGCGGCGTCGGCAACGCAACTCCGAGATGAACATGAGCTTCAGTGAGGCCCGGTGTCACCAGACGGCCGCCCGCGTCGAGGATGCGGGTATTCGGTCCGGTTAACGCGCGGACCTGTTCGTTGCTGCCGACGGCGAGGATACGACGATCTTCGATCGCGACGGCCTGTGCGTATGGTAGCGCCGGATCTGCTGTGAAGACCTTGGCGTTGACCAGGACCAGTTGAGGGGCGGCGAGAGCGGCGGAACTCACGAGGAGGATCGATGCCACCTCGACACACGCCGCGAGGCGGCTCATCGTCCCACTGACAGACACAATCCTCATGACATTCTCCCTCGCCAAATCGGGGCAGGCTCCGGCCCGCCCTCGACTGTCCGATTTACGCGGCTTGAAGGTGCCTTCGCGGGTCTTGCGCGTCATGAAAGAACGCTGAAGAATTGCCGAAACTACGCTGAAGCGCTGCGATTTCCGGCCGTTTCGGCCGAAGCCAGCTCGCAAGGAACAACATCCAGATGTCGGCGGAGCGGTACCTGATCGGCAAATCCACGCTCGATGTCTCGCTGGGGTGCCTGCGCCGCAATGGCGCCGACGTGTCATTGCGTCCCAAGAGCTTCGCGTTGCTGCATTATCTGGTCACCCATGCGGGCCGCCTCGTGACCAAGGACGAGTTGCTGTCCAGGATCTGGCCCGACGTGATCGTCACGGACGATTCGCTCACGCGGTGCATCAGCGAGGTGCGGGCCGCGCTCGAGGACTCTGACCAGACCATGATCAAGACGGTGTCGAAACGGGGATATGTCTTTGCTGGACCTGTCACCCTGCTGGACGAGCACGCGGTCCCGCTGCCGCCGGCTGACGGGGTGCCGGAACACAAGACTGAGGCTCGACGAACGGGCCGGGCGTTGCCACTACTCGGCCTTGCCGCGGTTCTCGCGATGGCCGCAGTGTTTTGGTCCACCGCGTTCTGGCGGCCAGCCGCGTTACCTCCGCGGCTGTCGCTGATCGTTCTGCCGTTTTCGAATTTGAGTGCGGACCCGGCGCAGGATTATTTAGGTGACATTATCACCGAGGAGCTGACGACGGCTTTGACGCAACTGCGTGGTTCGACTGTCATTTCCTCCAGCAGTGCTTTCACCCTCAAGGGCAAGCCCGTCGACATCAAGCAATTGGGCTCGGATCTCGGCGTCAGTTACGCGCTTGAGGGCAGCGTGCTGCGCAGCGACGGATCGGTACGCATTAATGCGAGGCTAGTCGATACGCAGAGCGCGAAGACATTATGGTCTGATAAGTTCGATGTGCGTCGTGCCGCACTCCTACAGACGCAGGACGACATTGTCACGCGACTCGCGAGCGCGCTTCACGTCGAACTCGTTCAGGCAGAGGCCCGGCGCGCGATAGGCACCCCTGTCGCGAACCTTGACGCTGAGGATCTGGCGATGCGGTGCGAGGGCGCCTCGTATAGTCACGGCGGTGCGGTCGCTACACCAAATTACGATCTCTGTGAGCGGGCGCTGGGCATTGATCCGCGCAACGTGCGTGCGTTGATCCAGCTCGCGAGATATTACAGCTCGCGAGCTTCCCGGGTACAGAGCCCGAACCCCGCAAGCGACTTGCAGCGGGCAGACGGGCTCGTCAACCGTGCGCTCGACATCGATGCCGGATATTACGCGGCGCACTGCGTGAAGGCCGTGGTGCTGGAAGGAACGCATCACGTGCGAGATGCCGTTGTTGCTGCCGAACGTTGCCTAGCGTTGAACCCCAGTTACGCGGGCGCGTACAGAACATTAGCGTTGCAGTACTTCTTTCTCGCCGAGCCCAGCAAGATGCTTGAATACGTGGATCACGGCATCCGCCTAAGTCCGCGTGATCCTGAGACTTCAATTTTCCTGCTACTCAAAGGCTGGGCGTATCTCGTCATGGAACATGACGATGAAGCTCTAGTGTGGCTGCGCCGCGCAGCGGCCGCGTCTCCCGAAATTCCCACGATTCTTGCTGCGTTGACATCGGTCTTGGCGCTCACGGGCCAGGACGCTGAGGCCCGCGCGACGCTAGCACGATACCTTGCGCTGCCTGCGACGAGGACCCGAACGGTCGCGCAGTGGGACTACGTGCCAGACGAGAATCCCGCGTTTCTGAAATTCCATCTGCGATTTAAGAGCGGGCTAAGCAAGGCTGGAATGCCGGAGCAGTAGGCGCTCGGTGAACGCGCTGAAGGGCGAACACGGGCCGGCTAGAGCGTTTCACATTTTGACTGAAGCATAACCGGCGTTTGCGAAGTAGTTTGCGCATTCGCGAGGCTGGATGTCCTGAACGAGGTGACCGATGTGGCGCCAAGTGTCTTCGACGGTGCGCCTCTGAGCCTGCCGCATCCAGTGTTTGATCTTGGAGAAGGCCTGTTCGATCGGGTTGAGGTCGGGCGAGTATGGCGGCAGGTACCAGAGCCTGGCGCCAGCAGCCTGGATCATTTGCCTGACAGCTTTCGACTTGTGGCTTCCGAGGTTGTCGAGAATGACGATGTCGCCTTCGCGCAGGGTTGGCAGGAGAAGGTGCTTCACATAAGCGCAGAAGCATTCGCCGTTGATCGGGCCGTCGAAGACGCAGGGTGCCGTGAGTTGGTCATGGCGGAGCGCGCCGAGGAATGTGAGGGTACGCCAGTGACCGTGCGGGGCGAAGCCGCGCAGGCGTGCGCCCTTGGGACCCCAGCCCCGCAAAGGGGCCATGTTGGTCTTGATCCAAGTCTCATCGATGAAGACGAGCCGGCCCGGATCAAGTCCGGCCTGCCAGGATCGCCAACGCTGGCGCCTACGAGAGACGTCGGCGCGCGCTTGTTCGAGGGCGAACAGTGTTTTTTTTGAACCGCAGCCCTTCCCGGCGCAGGAACAGCCAGACCGCGTTGTGTGAGACCTTGACCCCACGAGCTGCCAGTTCCGCCTTCAGACCATGCAGCGTCAGGTGCGGCGTCTGAATGATCCGCTCGACAATGAAGGCACGATGCGGATCAAGCAAGGGCTTGCGGTGACCGCCCATCTTGCCGGGCGCAACCGAGCCGGTCGCCCGCTGCCGCTGTGACCACTTCACAACCGACGAGACCGCAACACCAAACCGTTCCGCCACAGATCGGCAGCTCTCGCCCGCCAAAACCGACGCCACCACACGCTCGCGAAGATCCAGGGAAAGAGGTCGGGTCATGCGATGCTGGCCTCCAATCCAGTCAGCATCTTGAATCACAAACCGCCAAAAACCGGAATCTGGAGGGTTCTGTGAGGTCGCGCTCACGCGAGGGCGCGGCAGGCGCTTATGACGCGACCTCATTGAAGCCGGATTGAACGAAGGCGCGGGAGGCTATTCGCGGTTTTGCAGCGATGGGGATTGTTCGAGATCGCCATGCCCGATCTGCTGGCTCGGCGCGTGAGGCAGAGACACAGGAGTGCGCATCCTGGAAGAGTTGAGATCAGACGCGCTTCGCCTGAGATCGCGATAGGCCTTTTGCTGCATCGGACGGTTGTTGTCGCGCAGTGTGACAGCACGGATTCGACATCGTCCGCGATGATCGAGACGCTGGGAGCGAAATGACGAATGATGATCGTCGTGCACGACATGACTTGGCTCACGATGTGTCGCATCGGAACGGTGATGTTCGAGGGCTGGGGCGTCTGAAGCTATGTCGAAAGCGCTCAATGATGCGCATGACGCCACCACAATCGGGACAGGCAGGAACCTCGGCCCAGGTTTGAGCCTGCGAATCCACAGGCGACGGCTGGCCATCGTTTGGGGCTGTTGGCTCATGATCGAGAAGTTCGCGGCAAAGGGCGAGCTTGGCAGCGCGATGGCGGTTGGCCATGAAGCCGAAGTGGCGGATGCGGTGGAAGCCGTCAGGCAGCGTATGAAGCAGGAAACGGCGAATGAACTCATCGGGCTTGAGATTCATGATCTTTGTCGCGCTGTTTTGGCGATAGTCCTTCCATGAGAAGGCGACATGATCGTCGTCGAGTGCGACGAGCCGGCTGTTGGCGATCGCGACGCGATGGGTGTAGCGGCCGAGATAGGCCAGGACCTGTGCGGGTCCGCCGAAGGGCCGCTTGGCGTAAACAACCCAGTTGATGCGTCGCATGGCGTCGAGGTGGGCCGCAAAGGCAGCCGGCTCGGCCAGAGCTCCGAGATCGCCGAAGAAACGCAAGGCACCGGAGTTG
Organism: Bradyrhizobium sp. USDA 3240; assembly: GCF_054063295.1. Lineage (NCBI taxonomy): Bacteria > Pseudomonadati > Pseudomonadota > Alphaproteobacteria > Hyphomicrobiales > Nitrobacteraceae > Bradyrhizobium > Bradyrhizobium sp. USDA 3240. The sequence continues at coordinate 4,727,031 of NZ_JBSSGD010000002.1, read as the reverse complement.
AAGGCTGCCGACAGACGTTTGAGAAAAAGTGTGCGAAATAGTCTGGACAACGGTTTGACGGCCAGGAAGAAGTTCGGTCGGCAAGCGGTCCAGCGCGCGCCATCGGGCGAGAGGCCGCCACCCGGAACGACGCAATGGACGTGGGGATGATGCATCAGCGTCTGTCCCCAGGTGTGGAGGACGGCGACGCCGCCGATCGCACCGCCGAGCCGGCGTGGATTGGCGGCGAGCGTCGTCATCGCCTCGGCGGCAGCCTTGAACAGGATGGCATAGACGACGGCCTTGTTCTGGAAAGCGATCGCGGCGATCGGTGCGGGAAGTGTAAAGACGACGTGGAAATAGGGAACCGGAAGCAGGTCGGCTTGACGCGCGGCGAGCCACGCGGCTCGGGCTCTCCCCTGACACTTCGGACAGTGCCGATTGCGGCAGGAATTATAGGCAACGCGTGTCGTGCCGCAGTCGTCGCAAGCCTGCATGTGGCCGCCGAGCGCCTCGGTCCGGCACGCAACGATCGCGCTCATCACGCGCCGCTCGACCCGCCCCAGATGACCGGCATGTACACGGCGATAGGCGTCGCCATGCCGGCGCAGAATATCGGCAATCTCGATGGCGGGCCTGTTGGAGCGGATGTCGGAGCGGGTCATGACCCGCATCCCGCTGCGGGTCATCCAGGTGGCGTCACCTCCAGCGACAGGCGATCGAGCGGGCTCTGCGTCGCTCGGATCGTATCGGTGGCGACCTGCGTGTAGCGCGCTGTCGACGACAAATTATTGTGCCCGAGCAAGACCTGGATGATCCGGATATCGGTTCCGTTCTCGAGAAGATGTGTCGCGAAGCTGTGGCGCAGCGTGTGCAGCGTGACGCGCTTGGTCAGGCCCGCAGCCTTCACCGCCGACCGGCAGGCGGCATGCAGCACGGTCTGATCGATCGGATGATCTTCGTCACGACCAGGGAACAGATAAAGCCGCGGCCGGGCGAGCCGCCAGTAGGTGCGCAGGATGCCCAGCAGCTGGGGCGACAGCATCACGTTGCGATCCTTCGCGCCCTTGCCGTGGCGCACCTGGATGACGCCGCGGGCGCTGTCGATGTCTTCGATCCGCAGTCCCGCAACCTCCGAGGCCCTGAGCCCGGCCGCATAGGCGGTGGTGAGCGCGGCGCGGCTCTTCAGGCTCGATACCGCTTCAAGAAACTGAACCACTTCGTCGGCGCTGAGAACGACCGGCAGCTTGCGCGGTTCTCGCGCATAGGGAATGCGCTCTGGGATGAGCGCCTCGCCGAGCGTGACGCCGTAGAAAAACCGTAGCGCACAGACGATCTGGTTCAGCGCCGGCCATGAGATGCCGGTCGAGACCAAATGCACCTGGAAGGCGCGGACGTCTTCCAGCTCTAACCGGTCAGGCGATCGGCCAAAATAGCGGCTGAACTTCGAAACCGCGCTGATGTAGGATCTTTGCGTCGCCGGCGACAGATTGCGGACGGTCATGTCTTCGATCAGGCGGCGGCGAAGAGGGCTCAAATCGGCCATCTCGATACTCCTGTCTGAGGGGGTGGGCTCCAACACCCACATCCTCTCAGCCAGGAGGCGATCTATGCCACCTTGCCCCCTACGCCGCGGCAGCGGCTTCGTTCAATCCCCACCCGATTCGTTCCGGTCGGAAAACGCTCTAGCCGCGGCCCTGCCACGCTTCCGCGAGCGCTATCCGAAACTGACCGTTGACCTGCGACTTACCGATGGATTGGTGGACATCGTCGAGGAAGGCATCGACGTGGCAATTCGCGTGGGTGATCTTGTCGACTCGCGATTGATTATAGCGCGACAATCAGGATGAGAGCGGCGCGTCAATCAAGATGAGACGAGGCGGCCGAGTCAGGAGATAATTGACGCTGGCCGCCTACTTGGCAAGCGTTGATTGACGCTGCGCGACAATCAAGCGGCGCTGCCAGCGTCAATCACAGTCTTGTCGAGTTCGTTGGGGGTCGTGTGAACAGGTGGCCGGCCTGGACCGCGCTTGCGATCGAGGGCAACTTTTCGACGGTAACTTTCGACGTTCATCTCGAGGATCGTGGCGTGGTGGACCAAACGATCGATGGCAGCCAACGTCATTGCCTGGTCCGGGAAGATACGCCCCCATTCGCCAAATGGCTGATTGGCCGTGATCAGCAGCGAGCGTCGTTCGTAGCGGGCGGCGATCAACTCGAACAGCACACTGGTTTCCGCCTGATCCTTGCTCACATATGTGATGTCGTCGAGGATCAGGAGGTCATAGCGATCGAGTTTGGCGATCGCGGACTCCAGCGCCAGCTCGCGCCGCGCGACCTGCAGCCGTTGCACCAGATCGGTGGTGCGCGCGAAGAGAACGCGCCAACCGTTCTCGACGAGAGCCAGGCCGATCGCCGTGCCGAGATGGGTCTTGCCGCCGCCCGATGGACCGAACAAGAGCAAATTGGCGCCGGCCTTCAACCAGGCGTCGCCAGCGGCGAGCGCCATCGCCTGTGCCTTTGATAGCATCGGCACGCTTTCGAAGTCGAAGGTGGCGAGCGTCTTGCCGGCGGGCAAACGCGCTTCCACCATGTGTCGCTCGATCCGACGGCGGGTGCGATCGGCCGCCTCGTGCTCGGCAAGGGCGGCGAGGAAGCGGGCGGCAGGCCACCCTTCCTTGTCCGACTGTGCGGCGAGCTTCGGCCAGATCGCCTTGACGCCCGGCAGGCGGAGCTCATTGAGAAGCAGCTCGACACGGGCAGCATCGACGGAGGTAGCGATACCGGTCATGCTGCCTCTCCCAGGTTCGAGCGGCCCGACATGACGCTGACGGAGGCGAGTTCATCGTAGACGTCGAGCGGCGCCAGCTTGACGGCGACACGCGGGATCGAGGCCGCCTCGGGTCGGAAGCGGTCGCGCAGCGCGGCAAGATCGGGTAACTGTCCGGCGTCCAGATCCATCGCGATCACCTCGGCGAGTTCTGCTTCGCAGGCGCGCTCGTGAGCCAGCGCCAGAAGCTCGACCGTCACCTTGCAGGCGCGCCGGTCATCACCATGCTCCCGCAAGGTCTCGAACAGACGTTTGTAAGCTGCACGCGGGAAGAGTTGGTCGCGATAAACGAGATTGAGGAGCGCCATCGGCTTGCGCCGCAGGGCATGGATGACGTGCCGGTAATCCACGACATGACCGCCCTGGCTCTCGGACACAGGCCGACCGCGCCGCAGCGTCACGACCGGCGTGACGCCAAGGAAGCATTCGAGCCGGTCGTCGAAGATGCGCACACGCAGGCGATGGCCGATCAATCTTGAAGGCACGGTGTAGAATACGCGCCGCAGGATGAAGCCGCCTGACGACGTCACCGGGATCACTTTCTCCTCGAAGTCGGTCGTGCGGCCTTTTGGCAGCGGCGCCAAGGCCTCCTTCTCGAGCGCGATCGGCTTGGCGAGGTTGGCGTTGCGCCGGCCGACAATCTCGTCGACAAAAGCCCGGTACGCATCGAGACTGGCGAACTCGCGCGTCCCCCGCAGCAACAGCGCATCTTCCAGTGCCCGCTTGAGATGGCCGTGCGCGCTCTCGATCGAGCCGTTCTCATGTGCGATGCCCGCATTGTTGCGCGTTGGCGCCATGCCATAGTGGCCCATCAGCCCGGCGTAGCGCTGCGTCAGATCCCCCCGTGCGTCGGCGGCCAGATTGCGGAATGCTGCCGACAGGCTGTCGCTGCGATGCTCCCGCGGCACGCCGCCAAGCGCCCACAGCGCGTTCTGCAAGCCCACCGCCAGGGCGACGAAGCTTTCGCCGCCGAGCACGACATGGGCATGCTCGAAGCCGGAGAACGCCAACCGGAAGTGATAGAGCCGGTGATCGAGCGGCTCACCCGCGATGGTAATACCGAGCGCGCTCACGTCGGTGAAGTCGGACAGACCAGGCGGCCGGGCTCGTGCTGCTGGCGGAAGATCACGTCCTGTTCGGGGCCGTTGAGCGCCCGCCAGGCGTTGATGCGCCGCTCCAGCGTGCGGCGGATGTTCGGGTTCAAGTCATGATGCCTCGGTGCAACTCGTCCAGCCGCCGATCACGCGGATGCCGGGCGCAGCCTTCAGGATCGGAACGATCTCGGCGTCCCAATACTGCCCGAGCGGATCGGACAGGCGCCGGCCCCTCGGCGTCTTCTTCTGCGATGGCGGGCGACAATCGCCCTCGATTCGATCCGCGCTTGCCTTCGAGAACCCCGCCTTGGCCGCGGCGGCCTCGGGGGACAGTGTCAGTCGGTAGGTCATGTACAGCCTCATCTGGTGGTCGGTGATGTGGAGGCCAGGCAAGGCATCGATTCCCTCTTGTCGAGACGAATCAACAGCTTGCACCAGCCGCACCCGGCCGCCAGACGGGTCCAAAACGCGCGACGCCGATGGGGACGGTCCTCCGGTCGGGCTGCGCCCTCCCTTCGGTCCGTCCCCATCGGCGCAGTCTCACCTTGATTGTCGCTGGAGTCTCACCCTGATCGCCGCCGCGCATCTGGGCAATGGACATCAGCTACATTCCGATGCGACGTGGATTCGTCTACCTCGCGGCGGTCGTCGATGTGTTCAGCCGACGGGTATTGGTCCATCGCGTATCGATCACGATGGAGACGATATTCTGCGTCGAAGCGCTCCAGGAGGCGTTGGCGAAGCACGGCAGGCCCGAGATCTTCAACACGGATCAGGGTAGCCAGTTCACCAGCCTCGACTTCACCGGCGTGCTGCTGGACGCGAACATCGCCATCAGCATGGACGGCAAGGGTGCCTGGCGCGACAACGTGTTCGTCGAGCGGCTGTGGCGCACTGTCAAATACGAGGAAGTCTATCTGCGTGCTTACGACAGCGAGCTCGAGGCGCGAGCATCGATTTCCAAATATCTGGCGTTCTACAATCGAGGACGTCCTCACTCGTGCCTTGACGAACGCACGCCCGACGAGGCTTACTTCGGCGCGCAAACGATGGTGACGGCCGCATGATCGTCGCCAACGATTTTACTGCGGCTCTGGTCGGGCTTACGCCCTCCCGACGCCACAGCAAAATCGTAAAGCCCCGCCTTCAGCATAACCCGGCAGGAATCCACTTAATTTTCGCGGGGCGCTGTCCAAACAACCGGGACCAGCTCTGAATCACAACCTGCTGAAATCACCCAACTTTAGTTTCCGGTCGGCCTCTAAGTGAATTGGCGCCCAGTCGGAAAAATCTTACTCAACCAGGGTTGAGCAAATAGAAAAGAACTACCATGGCTTGCAACCGCTGGCTGTTGGTGGTAAAGTCGAGGGCGTACTAAGCGTTCTCTCTGAACATCTACGGAGGAAGGTCATGTCTGATAATATCACCGTCCGAGTCGCCAAGGGTGTGAAGGTCAATCTTGAGGAAGTAGACACGTTGAAAGACGCTGATCCTCGCGTCCCCGATGATCGGACAGTCATCATCGAGGCGCCGAATAGCCTGAAAGTTGCAGTAAAAAGTTCCGATGCCGCCGATCTTAAGGCCAAGGCTTCAGTGATCTTGAGGTGCGGTTAATATCCGACAAGGCCTGCATTAAACGACCGGAGGCGTTGATGGATGCTCTCGATCGGCCGCGCCTCCGGCACTGCACGATGATTGCAGAGTCGGAACAAGAATACATCACCTTAGTAGTAGGAAGGAAGCACTTTCGATTGGAGCTGCTGCAAGGTGGCCTTTCGGGCTTCTTTCACATGAAAAGCTATTTCGACGGGCGTCATACGATTCGAGACATCAGCAAAGCCACCGGAATTAGTGAGAGTGACATTGTCCAGGTGGTTGACGCCTTCGATTCGGCCGGCCTGCTCCAACTCCGTACCAATGCTGCTGAAATTCCCACCGATGATTTTCTCCGCTCGGTCGAGGATACTTCGATCATGTGGCGGCGACAGATAGATTTACATAGCCTTTTTGGTCGCCTCGAGGCTGGCCTTTGCAGGAGAGAAGTGTTTATCGGGTTGCTGCTTGAGACCTACCATTACGTGCGGCTCCTATCCCCAACTTTGCTGAGAGCTGCCAGCCATTGGGAAAATTCACTCATTCGTCAGACCGTGATCGACTATGCGACAGAGGAGATGGAGCATTATCGCTCTTACGAGGCTGCATTAGATGCGATTGATCGGCTTCGCGGCCATGTCGCCAGCAGCTATCCGACAATTGGCACATTATCGTTGATCCGAAATTTTGAATCTATAGGTATGAGAAGCAGCCTTTCGCTGGTTTGCTGCCTTCAGTTGATTGAAGCGCGCGCTTTCGAGGCTGACGATGCAGAAGATCACCTTTTTCGTATCGCCCGGAAATACGATTTAGAGAAAGTCGTGGAAGTATTCATAGCTCATATGCGTAGCGATCTTGGATTGATGCACGCGAACCTATTGACTACTGCACTGTGGGGCACCCCCGCTATAGTCGAAAGCGCCGCACATGAAGCCGTCAACGATATGCACGACATCAAGCACTGCTTTGATGAATTCCACGACAGTATCGTTAAATACTATGACGACGTATCGAACTATATACCGCGGCCGCAAGTAGACTATTTCGCGTTGTAATTTTCCGACTGCCTAATTCTTCCAGCGACCCGTCTTTTGCGAGGCAACTGCCCGCAGAACAGGAGCGTTTCAACATGACTGCCCGCCTGACCTTTCATCCGCTGGGGAACGCGGATTGAGCCGGTCCCGATTGTCTGAACAGAATCTCCGCTACGATAAGTGGTAAGCGGTAAAGAAACCCCGTCTGGCGGAGTGGTAAGCGATCGGCTATCGGCTGCTGAGTTTGTGAGCCGATGTGAGCTTCTATGTCTGCGCCTAGTTCTGGAACTAGCCCGTCCTATTCGTGAGAGTGCGTTTTTTTAGTCCGATTGATGTGGCCGCACATCTGCTCTGACGAGGCGCGCGGGATTGCCTTCGGCTTTTCACCGCCTGACGACCGGTACTTTGCAACGCGCTTGAGGTGTAGGTTGGGCGAACGGGGGGGCGGACGCCCCGCCGGTCAAGGACCGAGCGGCAGCAGCGCGCTTGGCAAGCCGCGGATCAGGTCGGCTTCGGGACATGCCGCGGCAAACGCAAGGCGAATGCGGCTCGTGGTCTCGACGACACGGGCAGCGAGTTTCAAGAGACGAAGACGCAGCGTCGCGAACTCGGCTGTGGCCAATTCCCGGGCTTTGGGAATCGCGTCGCGCACGGTCAGCATCAGCCAATAAGCGGCGGTGTGGAGAACGAGGCGGACTTGATTGGCGAGCGCCGAACGGCAGCTGGTGCGATGATAGCGGTACGACAACCCCACCTCGTTTAAGTGGACGGGATGAGCGAGACTCGCGCGTGGATTTGACAACGCGAGGGACGCTCGTTCCATGCATCAAGACAGACATCAAGACAGGCATGATGCCGCCTCCTATCAACGGATCGAGGTGATCACAGGGGAAAGGCGACGGCGCAGTTGGAGCGATGCGGAGAAGGCGCGGATCGTGGCCGAGAGCGCCGATCCGGAGACGAGCATTTCCGAGGTGGCTCGACGCAACGGGGTGAACCGGGGACTGCTCAGTGTGTGGCGGCGCCAGGCGCGGCTCGCGTCGAGCGAAGCGCCGCAGTTCGTGCAAGTCAGGCTCGACGCCGCCGTCGAGGCGCAGCCGAACGCGATCGATAAGGCGCATGTTCTGACGGGGCCGGCCGAGCGGATCGAGGTGATGATCGCGGGCGCGACGGTGCGCGTGCCTGTCCGCGTCGACACTGCGACGCTGGAGCGCGTGCTGGCGGCGGTGAGATCGACGCGATGATCTCTTTCGGTCCAATGGTCCGTGTGTTCGTCGCGACGCAGCCGATTGACTTTCGTAAAGGCGTTCATGGCCTTGTCGCGCTGGTAGCGGAGGGATTGGGCGGCAAGCCCTACAGCGGTGACGTTTATGTCTTCCGATCGAAGCGATCGGATCGTTTGAAGTTACTGGTTTTTGACGGCTCGGGAATGGTTCTAGCGACGAAGTGGCTGGAGAATGGGGGCTTCGCCTGGCCACCTGTTCACGAGGGTACGATGCCGGTAACGGGGGCGCAACTGGCGATGCTGATTGAAGGTCTTGCGGAGTGGTCGCGTGTGGTCCCCAAGGTGACGAAGCGGCCGACGAAGGTTGCCTGAAGCGTCTTGTTTTGCTGGCGATTGTGAGTGTGTTCGTGTAGCTCTGCGATATGGCGCTTCGCCCCGAAGATCTCCCCTGTGACCCTGCAGCTCTTGCCGAGATGGTGTTGGCTTTCGAAGGCGAGAACGATGATCTGCGCGCAGAGATCGCCACGTTGAAGAGCCTGATCTTCGGCGCACGATCGGAGCGCTCGGCGATCGTCTGCGCCGAACAGATCGCGTTTGATCTGGAACCGACCGCCGGCTCACAGCTCCCGGCCAATGACGACAAACCGGACGCGCCGAGACCGAAGCGGCGCAAAGCGAGGCGCAACATCGGCGCACTGCCGGCGCATCTGCCCCGGATCGAGCGGGTGATCGAGCCGGCGTCCACGCGGTGCCCGTGCTGCACGGGTCAGATGCATCGGATCGGCGAGGAGAGCAGCGAAGCGCTCGATCGGGTTCCCGCGTGGCTGCGTGTGCTCCGCACGATCCGTCCAAAATACGCCTGCCGCTCCTGTGAGGGCGCGATTGTCCAGGCCCCGGCACCGGCGCGGCTCGTCGAGGGCGGCATGGCGACGACGGCGCTGATCGCGCATATCGCCGCGGCCAAATATGCCTGGCAATCGACGCTCTACCGCCAGACGCAGATCCTGGCGGGTCAGGGTGTCGTCGTCGACCGTCAGACGCTGGCGCGCTGGATGGGGAGCGCGGCGTGGCTGGTCAGGGGCCTCTACGATCTGCAACTGAAGACTATGCACGGCTTCGAGCGGCTGTTCTGCGACGAGACGCCGATGCCAGTGCTCGATCCGGGACGCGGCCGCACGAGGATCTGCCAGTTCTGGGCGCACGCGACGGACGATCGGGCGTGGAAGGGGCCGGCGCCGCCGGCGGTCGCCTACGTGTTCGCAGGTGGTCGCGGCAAGAAGGAGATCGTGGCGCAGTTGGCCGGCTTCGAAGGCGTGCTGCAAGTCGACGGCTATGCCGCCTACGCCTCGCTGGCGGGCGATGCGAAGATGTCGGGCCAGATCCAGCTGGCGTATTGTCTCGTTCACGCGCGCCGCAACTTCGTGAGGGTGCACAAGACGACGAACTCACCCTTCGCCGCGGAGGTCATCGAGCGCATTGCGGCCGTCTACGCGATCGAGGAGAGGATCCGCGGTCTCGACGCCGGGGAACGCCGCGCGACGCGACAGGCCGAGACGAAGCCGCTGATGGAAGCGTTGAGGATCCGTCTGATCGCGGTGAAGGACGGGATCTCCCGCCGCTCGACGCTCATCAAGGCGATCGACTACATGCTCGAACGCTGGCAGGGCCTGACGGCGTTCCTGGATGACGGGCGGCTCGAGCCGGACACCAACACGGTCGAGCGATCGATCAGGCCCATTGCGATCGGAAAAAAGAACTCGTTGTTCAGTGGTGACGAAGGCGGGGGCGAGACTTGGGCGATACTCGCTTCGCTTCTTAACACAGCGAAATTGAATGGTCTCGACCCCGAGGCGTATCTCATCGACGTTCTCGATCGCATGGTGAGCGGCGCCACGAAGACCAACCAGCTGCACGAACTTCTGGCCTGGAACTGGAAGGCCGCACGCGAAGCCGAAAAGCGGGCCGTGGCATGACGAAGCCGAAGCAACGGCGAGGAAAACGGGCCAAGACGACGATGGCGGACTATGCCATGTCGTTCGAACGGCTCGGGCAATGGATCAGCGAGCGCGCCAGGTCGCCGACGCTTCGGCATCCGCGGGCGACGTCGCTCTCCATGCTCGACGGCGCGGTGGCCGCGGTCGTTGCCGGGCCGGTCTCGATGGCGTCCGAGGAATGGGTGTGCCCGCTCCTCGGCGTAGATCCCGACGCCTTCAATCACGACACCGAGGAGTTCTCGGCGATCGCCGCCACGCTGATGCGCCACAACGCAATCAGCGAGACGCTGTCGACGGGACCGGAGAGCTTCGAGCCGCTGTTCGTGCGATCACCGGACGGCGAAGTCGACCCGCAGCCCTGGTGCATGGGCTTCTACGCCGTCATGAAGCTTCGGCTTCTCGTCTGGTCGCGGCTTCTCTCCCCGAACGGAACCGAACACCTTATGCTGCGGCCGATCTTGGTCCATTGCATCGACGACGCCGGTCGGCCCTTGCTACCCCCGGCCCGGCACACGCTGGGAACGCTGCCCGTCGCTCAAAACGTCCGGCGCGACATTCCCGTAGCCGTTGAGGCCCTGCGGCAGTTCTGGATGCCTATACGCTTCAAGCGCGGTGCGTAGGCCGTCCGCGCCAAGTCGTGGCCCTCTCGCACCGTTTACGGTGCGATCGGAGGCGAGCTGTGTCTTATGCAGCTTGATCAGATTCTCGGCTTGGCCGCGCGCGCAATACAGGCTGTCGTAGATCCACTCGGCCGAGCCGACATCGAGGCTGGTGACGACGAAACGGATGTCGAGGCCGAGCATCGTCGCCTCAATACGGGCGACGGTACGCCGTTCGCGATCCCAGGACTTGGCCTTGTGGCGCGTCTCGGTATAGCCACGCAGAACCGGCAGGTTCTCGATGGCGCGTCGCGTGCGGATGTCGTCGGCGGCCTCGTCGAGTTTTCTGGCGAGCGGCTTGGTGCCGGACAGACCGAAGATGTAGTCGATGCCGTTGGTCTCGCACCACGCCATTGCCTCCGGCCGGGCATAGTGCCCGTCGCCACGGAACGTAATTCGCGTGTTGTGCCACCGCGTCCGGATATGCCGTATCAGGCGGCGCAGATGGGCACGCACCTCGACGCCGCCCGGCGTCTTGCCGGGCCGCAGCACGACCGCCACGGGCCGGCTCTTCTCCGTGTCGTAGACGTGGATCGGCAGGAAGCAGCGTTCGTCATAATGAGCGTTGAACAGCGAGAGCTGCTGATGGCCGTGGACGACATCGCAGGTATCATCGATGTCGAGCGTGACGGATGCAGGCTCGCGCGGGTAGCTATCCATCCATGCGTCGACCAAAGTGTAGGTCAGTCGGATCACGTCGCGCAGGCGCGGAGCATTCTCCAGCCGCGACAGCGTCGGTTGGGAACACAGATCGCGACCCGTGTCCGGCAGCCGTCCGCAGGCCAGCTTGAATGCGGGATCGGACCGCAGATGATCGAGGTCGTCGGCGTCCTCGTAGCCGCAGCAGATCGCGAACATGCGCGCGCGGAACATATCGACAAGGCTGTGCACGACCCGCGTCGGATCGCGCCGATCCGGGAACACCCGGGCCAAATTGTCGGCCAAGCCGAGACGCCGCTCGGCCATCGCCAGAAGCATCACGCCCCCGTTCGAGGTCAGCCGACCGCCATCGAAGGCAGCTGTGACTTTCTTGGCGTGAACGGCTGGAAACGAGAAGGGCAGAATCGTATCATCGGTCATGGCGGGCCTGGTGTTCGCGGCTGAAGGTGATGGGGTTGGCTTTGCAACCGAATCCTACGCTTCATCAGCGCTTTACACCACGCTCGCCAGCCTCTCAGGCGCACTCTGACGAATAAGACGGGCTAGGCCCCCGCCTTCAATCGTAGCCGTACTTGTCTTCGCCACGGCAGCATCGCTGGGATCTGGCATCGCTAAGTCTCGACAGCCGGCCGGACGTCATCCGCCGGATCGAGGCCGCAGCCCCGCTGCGCGACAAGACGGTGTCGTTGGTGCGGGAGGAGGCCGCGCGGGAGTGGCTCGCGCGGCATCAGAACGGAAAGAAGTGAGGCGGGCACCGAGCCGTACTGTGGTATGAGACCGCGCCCCTTCCATGACCGCGACGTGCAGCCGATGACGAAGTCCTCCCGACCCAGCGCGCAGACTTTCGCGCAGTTCATGGCGAGCCTTCCCCGGGAAGAGATCGACCGCGTCAACGAGCTAAGCCGCCAGGAGGCCATTGCGCAGCACGCGGCGTTCCGCAAGGCCTTCAAGGTCGGCTCCTGCAGCTTCTGCAGCAATCCACTGGCGAGCTTCGACGCCGGTAAGCCGTGCCGTCATTGGCTCCTCAAACCGGAGGGTGTTCGCAAAGAACATATCGAACGGCTGGCGACGGACCTGAGCTGGGGCATCCTCGAAAACTACGTGCGCTGGGTCGCCAACGAAGAGGCCTTCGCCCAGAACATCAACGATCTCGCCGATGAAGGTACGGGCAAACTGCTCGAGCTCACCGTCAAGTACAAGAACCTGGAATGGTCTTTTTCCTGCGGGGCGACCGACCTTGCCGGACATGAGGGCGGCGGCGAGCACTCGAAGGCGCCCCATTGGCATTTCCAGATGTACGTCGATGGCAAGCCGTTCGTCCGCTACAACGACTATCATCTGCCGTTGTCGGAAGAGGACGCGGGCATGCTTGAGTTCATGCGCACCCACCCCGGCAAGGTCCACCGCAGGCTGGCCGGCGGTGCGGGCATGAGCGAGGTCTTCCACGAATCCATGCTCGAGGACCTCGTCGCGAAAGGCCGATCCGGAGCCACCGAAGAGGAAGCGGAGACGGCACCGATCAAGCTCGACACGATCATCATGGCCGATCCCGGCACGACGATGCGCGGCGAGGACATCTACAACCTCATCCAGGCGGCCCGCGCGGAAGGCGTCACGATGTCCAGCAAGATGCGCGAGCTGAAGAACGTGAGAGTGCAGACTATGGTCTCTCCCGGGCCTGGTGTCGTCCGCCAAGCGCCGCGTTCGGGACGTAAACGGGGCCGCGATAAGGAAACCTTCCTTCGCGACCGCGCCTGGCGCGAGCAGCGGAAGCGCGAAACGTAGGTCGCGAGCTCGTTGACACTTGCGGGGCCGCGGCATACCTGAGGCCCTCTCGGGACGATCGTTTGATGCGGCACGATGCCCGCCCGACCCGGACATAGCCTAGGCTTCCGACCGGTCCTGCGGATCGCCGCTTTCGCCGGGAACGACCGAAGGGAACGCGAGGTTGCGAACCTGTCGGTGGCGTTACCTTGATTGAAGCCGCGCGCCGCGCGAAGATCGGACGAGCGGGAGGGACCAGTGGCGAAGTTTGCGGACATCATCGTCGTCGTTCCGGGTCTCATCGGCTCCGTCCTGTCTAAGGACGGAAAGGACCTTTGGGGAACGTCGCCGGGCGCCTTGTGGCGGACGATTGCGGGAGGAGCCATCGACCGGCTCGCGCTGCAGGGCGCGGACGACGAACGGGACGATCTGGGCGACGGGGTCGAAGCCACGTCGCTGGTTGCGAACGTCGAGATGATCCCGGGGCTGTGGAAGCAGGGCGGCTACTCCATCCTCGCCAGGAAACTGGTCGGGGGCATGAACCTCGTCGGCGGCGAGAACTATTTCGAGTTTCCGTACGACTGGCGTCGAAGTAACCGCGTGTCCGCCCGGAAGCTCTCGGCGTGCGTGCGGACTTGGCTGGGCGCCTGGAAGGAGAAGAGCGGCAACGAAGACGCCAAGGTCGTCTTCATCGTCCATTCCATGGGGGGGCTGGTCGCTCGATACCACATCGAATGCCTCGACGGCTGGAAGACGACGCGATCGCTGATCAGCTTCGGCACGCCGTACAGGGGCTCGGGCAACGCGTTGGGCTTCCTCTGCAACGGATTCGCGTGGAACATCGGGCCGCTCAAGGCCTTCGACGGGACGAACGCCATCCGCTCCTTCGATTCCGTCTATCAGTTGCTTCCGACATATCCCTTCGTCGACGCCGGCGGGGCGCATCTGAAGCGCGTGTCGGAGCTCGACCTTCCGAATCTCGACCGGAGCCGGGCGACGCGCGCCCGCGCCTTCCACGACGAGATCACCGAGGCGCAGGAGCGCAACAGGACGGCGGACGGATACGTCACGACGGTCAGGCCCATCGTCGGCATCGAACAACCCACCTTCCAGTCCGCAAGGCTCGAAGGCGGAACGCTATCGCTTCTGACCAGCCATGAAGGCGAGGACACCAAGGGCGACCAGACCGTTCCGCGCGTGTCGGCCATCCCGTATGAAGTCGGCCAAGAGGCCGCGGTCTACATCGCCAACACGCATTCGGCGCTACAGAGCGACGACACGTCCGATGCCCAGATTCGCGGGATCCTGACCGAGCCCGCGATCGACCTGCGGAAGTTCAGGGCGGATGCGGGCCAGCTCGGCAGGATCGGCCTGCATCTGGACGACGCGTATTCCTCCGCAAGACCCATCGTTATCGAGGCGACGAGCAGCACGTACGTACAGCGGATCAAGGCTTCGGTCCGCCGCCTCGACGCTCCCGGCGAGGCGACCGGCATCGTGCTGTGGCCCTCGGAGGGTCGATACAGGAAGGATCTGACGCTGCCGGCCGGTCTGTACCGCGTGGAAATGCAACAGGAGGGATTGCACCCGGCGAATGACGTTTTTCTGGTCGCGGACGAGCGGAATGGTACGTAGCCCCAATATGCGAGGCGGAATTCTCTGGTCGTGGTCGAGACAGGGCCCGTCCGTCCGGTCGCGCACCGATGAGGAGCTCGCTCGTTTCAGCGACCTCACCGGTATTCCCGCGGCCGCCCTCGCGTCGGCCCATCGCGAGCTCGCCGATCTGCAGAGAGGATTCTTCGAGGTCGTCATCCGATTTGCGAAGACCGAGCTAGTCGCTGAAGGAACCGTGGCGAGCGGGATCGCGAGGCGGGCCGTCCTCGATATCCTGCGGCGATGCGCCGACGAAGGCCGCCGACCGACCCTCGAGGTGATCGATGATCTGCAGGTCACGGCCCCCTTCCGTCCCGCGCACGACGGCGATCTGGAGCGGTACGAAATCAAGGGCAAGGCGGAGAACGCGGTCGGCGCGGCGAAGGATGATGGGCCGCGCATCGCGATGGACAGCGCCGGCGACCGCACGCGGCCGTCGTCTCCGAACGTCGACGTCGACAGGTATCCGTCGATCTCGTCGGAGGAGCTGCCGGTCGCCGGGCAGATCTTCCGGTTCGAGGTCGCCCTGAACGCGACCCCGGACGTTCCCGATGCCGAGCCGATCTCGTTCAAGGAGGTGCCCGGTGACTGGCGTACCTTGAAGGTCGAAGTCGAGGTTCATTCGTCGCGCCTACTATTCGAGAGCGGGGACAACAGGAAGATCATCGAGGTGCAGCGGGAAGGGACGACATCGCCCGCCAGCTTCGCGGCCACGGTGAGGGACGACGCGGATGCGGCTGCTCCCGTCGAGATCGTCGTCATGTTCACCTACGCGGGCAGGTTCAGCGGAATCGTCCGCCGGACGTTCGAGACGAAGCGGGTCGAGGAGGCCGAAGTCCGGACGGGTCCGGTCGCCGGCGTGAGCCTGGTCTCCGCGGCCGCCGCCGATCTGACGGTCAAGATCGTCCGCCTGGACGGTTCGGGCAATTATCTGTGGAGCCTGACCGCCCTGAAGGGGGCAGAAATGGGGACGGAGTCTCGCGAGGGAAGGATGAACCTCGGCACGGACACTGGAGACTACGCGCTCGGCCTCCTCAAGGAATGCCCGGCGTTCCCCGCCGGTCGTCATGAAGGGAAGCTGCGGGGCATCGGAGAGACGATCTGGAACGCCAGTCCCGAGTCGTTCAGGGCGCTCTATCGTGACCTTCGGAAAGCGTTCGGCCCCGCCTTTCCGATCCAGATCGTCACGGACGAACCGCATATTCCGTGGGAGATGATGCATCCGGACGCAGCGTCGGGCGTCGACGCACCGGACCATCTCTTCATGACGCATCCGATCGCCCGCTGGTTCGTGCAGAAGAGCGGAAGGATTCCGAAGAGCTTCGCTTCCGGATCGATCGCAAGCTTCGTGCCGACGTACGACAACGACGAGAGCCTGGCGATGGCGCTCGACGAGGGAAAGTGGCTGACAGAGCATCTGGGCGCGAAGCCGCAGAACGCGACGTACAAGGGGTTCACCGATTTCTGGAGCGTCAAGATTCCGACCGATCCCGTCGCGGTGCTTCATTTCGCCGGCCACGGCGACACCGACGCCACCGGCGTCGCCAAGATCAAGCTCGTCGACGACTGGGTCAGCTGCAACGACGTCCACGGCGGTGTCGAGCTCGGGGTGCGCTACGGCACCTTCGTCGTCCTCAACGCCTGTCGGGTCGGCATCGGCGACTATCGGCTCGGTCTCGCTTCGGGGTGGGCCGCCAAACTGACCGACCGCAAATTCCGCGGCGTGCTCGCGCCGATATGGGCGGTGCAGGACGAATGCGCGGCATTCGTCGTCCGACGGTACCTCCAGGAATTCATGGACGGCGCCCCTTTGGGCCAGGCCATACTCGCGGCACGCGCCGGGCGGCGCACCGTCTCCGCGACGCCCTACGCCTACGTCGTCCACGGCGACGTCATGGCGAAGATCGAGCGCGCCGCGGCGCCCGACGTCTAGAGCGTGACGTGTTTATACGGAAACGCACCCTGAATTTTTGAGATAGTTGGCGCACTCCTGTCAATCGGCGTTCGACTGGGACCCCCCGTATTGCCTCAGGAAGTAATGTTACCCGGGATGAAGGTCTACGAACTGCCCCAGACCGGTCTCGGGCCGTATTTCATCCACGGGCATGGATACGATGGCTGTCTCCGCCACCTTCCGCCGGAGGGACCGAAGCAGGCGCTGACGATCCGCGGCGACAGCTACCGGCTCCGAGCCAAGCGCAAGAGCGGCCTCATCAAGCCGCCCGCCGCTGACGGCCCTCCGGTCGGCTCCGCCTCCCTCCGTCCCGTCAGCGGCGGAGCCAACCTTCAACCGAGATCATAATCCCGATGGTGGGGGCAGTTCTTCATGACGCAAAGGGGGCAGTTCCGGATGGCGTTTGACAGGGTTGGCTTTGCAACCGAATCCTACGCCGCATCAGCGCCTTACGCCACGCTCGCCAGCCTCTCAGGCGCCCTCTGACGAATAAGACGGGTTAGTCCCCAACAGAGGCCCCAGAACTCGCGCTGCCTTACCGGTCTATGGACGCGCACGCCGACATCCTCGGCGGTCCCGCGTCAGCGCCTGCCTTTACCATAACTAACAAGTTTGAGGGAATTCGCGTTGCGCGGGTGCTATTGAGTCAGGCAACCTGCTTGTTGCTAGCGGCTGTACTGGATCGCTTGAAGGCCAAGTCAATTCTTGACCGTTCTTCGGTTGCCCAGCGGTCAAACCAGGCAGTGATGATTTCGTTGTGTGCACTCATCAATTTCTTGGTCGCGCTGTCGGCCTCGGCTTCGTGCGACTGATTGCGGCGCTTTTTCATTCGAATCACCCCTGACAGATACTCTTATCAAACTCTAAACGGAACGTGAATCCTTGGCCGACACGATCGCGCGAATAAAAACTCCCGAGCTTTTTATAGGCTTTGTTGCACCCATCGGCACGGACATCCGAGCTTCAATTAACAGCTTTTCTGAGTACTTCAGCGCCGAAGGGTACAACGTGATCGAGATAAAGGTCACGAACGTATTTGATCGACTGGCAAAGTATCTCAGGCCGAAGAAGAAGCTCGTGAGCACACCCGAAGCTCGCCGGCTGCAAACCTTCATTCAGTACGGGAACCAATTGCGCCAGGCTTTTGACGACGATCAAATCCTTGCAGCGCTAACAATCACAAGAATAGTTCAACGGCGTACGAAGCTAACGAACCAAGGCGCAAAGAAGTCCAGCGTGCCTGCCCCGGAAAGGAACATCTATCTTCTGTCTCAATTCAAGCGAAGGGAAGAAATTGATCTTCTAAGGTCAGTTTATGGCCGCGTGTTCTTTCAAGTATCCGTCTACTCACGAAGAGGAGCCCGCGTCGACAATCTTTCGCGCCGCTTCGCCGAAGGACAAAACCGAGGCAACCCCAGTTCATTCCGCGCCGCCGCCGAAGAAATTGTTCAAAGGGATGAAAATGAGTCGGATCAAAGACACGGGCAGCGAGTTTCGAAGGTCTTTCACGACGCCGATGTTATTGTCAATGCGGACAAAGGTCACGAGGACGTACAGAAGCAGGTAAGACGCTTTTGCGACTTGCTATTTGGGTCCAATAAGATTTCGCCGAATAAAAACGAGTACGGCATGTTTGCAGCGAAGGCCGCCGCGCTGCGCACACTCGATTTGTCAAGGCAGGTGGGCGCCGCGATATTTACCGACTGCGGAGAAATCATCTCGATGGGCTCCAACGAGGTTCCGCAGGCTGGCGGCGGCACCTACTGGACGGATGGCACGGAAGGCGTGGATGATCGTGACTATCAGCGTGAGCACGACGCCAACGACAAGAGAAAGTCACAGCTCCTTCGTGAGCTGTTTGATTTGGCAAAGGTCAATGATGCGGCCAAGCTGATCAAGGATGCGAAGGTAAGAGATTCGCAATTCATGGATGCGCTGGAATACGGTCGCATCATCCATGCGGAAATGTCGGCAATATGCGATGCCGCTCGTTTGGGGCGGTCGATCCAAGGAGCCGCGTTGTTCACCACAACTTTTCCCTGCCACATGTGTGCTAAGCACATAGTTGCTGCCGGTATCAGGAAGGTGGTCTTTCTCGAACCGTACCCTAAGAGCTTGGCGGGTCATCTGCACTCGGATTCGATCGTAATTGAAGGGGCTGATCGAGGCAGGTACGCGAAATATCCCGGAGTGAGCTTTGAGCACTTCGATGGTGTATCCCCCCGTCGATATCGAGAACTTTTTGAAAGAGTCAGTAGGAAGAGTGAAGACGGCGATTTCATCGAATGGATCAATGGAGTGAAGCGGCCGATCATTGATCTCAAATTCCCGTTCTACATGACACTTGAGGCGGCTATCCTTCGCTCGACAACGACCTACCTTAAGAAGATTGGAATGACAGTTAGCGCGCTGGAAGCAAAAACTTCCGGTGCTGCGAACCCGCCGAACTCGGCTCGCTTGTCTCGAAATCAGCCTAAAGGGAAGGTATCCAAGAAGGGAAGGCCTCAAAGAACTTGAAGGCAAGCTAACGTCATGGTTCTCAGCTCGCGCGAGCGCAAGCAAAGTGGGCCGCTTCACTGAGCCGATGCGCTTGGTTACGGGGCCAAATTCGGGCGATTGATGAACGTAAGCGCGATTTTCTTCGCACGCCGGCGGTTTTGATGGATTGCCCTGGTATCGGGCGATACCGAGCCGTTCAGGCAGTGGCGGCTTTGTGGAAGTTGAAGGGCAGCAGGTCTGTAATATCGGCGTCGCCGAGCTTGCTGTCAGGCAAGACCTTCGGGGCCATGTCATCGAGCCATACTTTGAGAGCATTGAGGATGGGGACACTATGTTGCTGGCGGAAGCGGCGAATGCAGTAGGCCTGTGTTTCACCCTTCTCCGGTATTCCGTCCCACGCCCGCCTTTCAACCCGGTAGAGCTGTTCAAAGAACCGCAGCACTTGCTCGGGCGGACCGCCGCCCTTCTTCCTGGCTTTGAGGGCATCGACAAAGCGCCGCCGGGAGTGGGCCATGCATCCAATGTGGGTGGCCCCTTCCAGCGTGCGCCATGCGGTATAGCCGTCACTCATTACAATGCCACGGTAATCGCCGAGGAAGGCTTGCGGGTGGATTTGGCCGCGGCCCGGCTGATAATCCAGAAGAACGATCGGCTCGTGGCTGCCCTTGCCGCTGCGATAAGCCCACATGTACGATGTGCTGGTGGCCCGTTTGTCCTTCTCCTTGAGGACCTGAACCGTTGTCTCGTCGCCATGGATGAGAGGTTGTGATCTGAGCCGCAGCTTCAGGGCGTCGTAGATGCGATGCAGATGCTTCTCGCTCGAGCCAATCACCCAGTGGCCCAAAGCGCCGCGGCTGACAGGAACACCTGCACGTTCGAAGGCCTGCGCCAGGCGGTAGAGCGGCGTGCCATCGACATATTTGTGAACCAGCGCGAACGCCAGCGTCGAGGGCGTGGCAACGCTGCCCGGCAATGGTTGCGGCGGCATCGGCGCGGTCACGACAGGGGCGTGGATCCCGGTGCGATCGCAATGGCGGCACGCATATTTGAAGCGCACATTCTGTAAAACCTTCGCCTTCACCTCGATATGAAGTTGCTCGGTGACAGCCTCGCCCATGCGATGCATCTGGCCACGGCAGCAAGGACACGCCTTCTGATCGTCGGACAGGTCATACTCGACGCGCTCACGAGGTAGGTTCCCCGGCAGCGGCTTGCGGCCGCGCTTCTTTCCCATTGTGTTTTCGACGGGTGGCAAGCCCGTGTCCGGAAGTTCGGCGATATTGTTCGTTTCACTGCCGGCGTCCTCCTCATCGGAGGCCTGCTCGGCTTCATTGAAGAGACGATCAACATGCTTTTCGCTGCGCGGCGCAAAACGATGCAGGCGTGCCAGCGCCAGTTCTTCCTCGAGCTTGGCGACGCGGTCGGCGAGTTGATGGTTCTCCGCCTGCAGCGCAGCAATGCGTGCCAACAGCACTTCAACACTCGGATCGCCGGTTCGATTCATCGAATTCTTGAATCTGAACCGTACCGACGCGTCAACCGCTCAACTCGAGAGCTCAGCCGGCAACCTGATATTGCCGCACCGGATGGCGGACCATCGCATCGATATCGATGCCGTCAAGGATCCAGTGCAATTGCTCCGTCGTCAGCGTGACGATCGCCTCCTGGCGGCGCGGCCATCGGAACCTGTCTTCGGTCAGCCGCTTCAGGACCAGTACAAAGCCGGACCGATCGAAGAACAGAAGCTTCATCCGGTCGCAACGGCGATTGCAGAACGCAAAAACCGCCGGAGTGAATGGATCGAGCGCCATCGTCTCCTGGACCAGGACCGCAAGGCTGTTGATGCCAGCCCGGAAGTCGATCGGCTCACGGTGCAGATAGACCTGCAGGTCATCGCCCAGTCTAAACATCGCCCAGCGCTCCGATGATCGCCGTCAATGCATCCACATCGCCGCATTCCAGCGCGAGCTTCACGCCATTCGGCAGCGACACGCTCACTTTGGCCGGAGAACAAAAAGCTGGAGTCCCTTTGGGTTCCGAACCACGCACTTCATCGTAAGCCGGCAAATCAACCGTCGCCACGCTGTCTTTTCGCGACAGGTCCCGCTCGGACTTCCCCTCAAGCTGAACCGGGATGAACGCCGGGCGTGAGGACGGCGGCAGCGACCTGGTCGCGCTGTGCTTCTTGATCCACTTCCGAAGGAGGTTCGCGTTGACCCCATGTTCGAGTGCAAGCCTCGATACCGAAACCCCAGGCTCAAGGCAGGCCGCGACAAGACGCTCTTTCGATGCCGCCTCGTAGCGCCGGCGACCGTTCCGGCCGACAAGCCTGACCCGCAGTTTCTGATCATCGTCGCTCATCACAAGGTGTCCACCTATTTTGGTGGACACCTCATGCATCAGGACTCTCAAAAGCAAAAGGTGCGGAGAAATTCGCGCTTACTCTTGATCGGCGCTGCGATGGCGCTCGCGCATGGCGCGATGACTGCGGTGTGGGCCGAGGTGAAGCCGAAGTTTGAACAGGCCTCGGGCCACAAGCTCGATATCTTTTTCGGCACGACCCCAAACCTGATTAAGGAAAAGGAAGCAACATCCGGGAAGCCGTTCGATGTCGGCATCGTGCCGGTCGAGGTGATACAGGATGCGGCGGCTCGCCCCGCCTGCGCGCACTGCGACGCCGAGGCCGACCCGGGCGACATCGAGTGATGGACCGGCCGAGGTGGTCGAACACCTTCGCTATCGAATAGCCGGTCGCGCTTGCCGGGATCGAGGCGACGGATTGCGCCTTGAGCAGCGTCGCCTTGACGTGGTGTTCGCGGCTGAAGGTGATGGGGTTGGCTTTGCAACCGAATCCTACGCCGCATCAGCGCTTTACACCACGTTCGCCAGCCTCTCAGGCGCCCTCTGACGAATAATATAAGTACGAAGACGTTGGAGGTTTCAGTGCGGGACCGATTAGCATTGATGTTCCTTTTGCTGTCCTGCGGATTAGCCACGGCGCAGCCTGCGACAAAAGGGGACGTCAATGCGCCAACTGGGCGTTCGGCGGCCGAAGACAAAGGTCAATTGCAGCCCCAAGGCTGGACTGGGCCAATCAACACTGGCTCAGGCGGCGCCCCGCCGGAAAGCCCCCAGGGGCAAAGCCCGCCAGGGATGCAGCCGGCGCCGGACGGATCGACAAAAACGACGGTCGCGCCTCCTAAATAACTAGGCGCCCACCAAGCTGCATCTGGGGCTGCGCCGGCGGGGAAGCAGAGACACTTGTGCCAGCATGCGGGCCATTTCGGGATAGCAGCCGCCGTCCCCTGGCAGCCCCTCAGCTAATAGGATCAAAACCGAGTCTCTGCGCGTTGACCATTGAGCCCAAAATGGGAGGTCAACGATGATTAGTGACCGAGAACGGCAGGCGCCTACGGCAGCGGAACGCGAAGCCCGCAAGGTATTCAGACAATCCGAAGCGAAGAAAGCTTTGACCGAATACGCGAAAGCGCAAAAAGCACTCCATGACAATCGGGAGCGCCTAAAGGCGGAACGGCTGGCGCGGGAGGCTAAAGCGGCCAATCGCACAAAAGCCGGTTAAAGCGTCCATCTGGATGACCGCGGAGGACAAGCTTGGACCTCGCCTGGTGGAGGGTTGAAATGGCCCTGCACTTTCGCCGCGTGGATACTGCTGAAGATCTGGAGATTTGGATCGCAAGCAGCGACGAGTATTCATTCGTTATCAGCAGCGAGAACCGAAGTGGGCCTGGCTTGCATGGAGAGCCTGGTTTTGTTGCGTCATATCGCCCATACTTTCTGAATATGCCCGCGGCTCAAGTATCCGGATCGCCCTTCGGCACGTTCGCTGAAGCCGAGCGGGCCTGCAATGCGTTCCTGCGTCGCCTCACTATCAAGGGATGACTACCACAGTCTGTCCAGCGTTGACCGTAACGGACCTCACTTCGCTTGCTCGGCCCAGTCTCAGATCATGGCGCTGTACCAAATCACGAGCGCGAAGATCACCAGCAACGCGATGGTGATGATCTGTTCAACGATGGGTATAGGTTGTTTGTCCATGACCCGCGCTGAATCGAAACGGCCCCGGCAGGGCTTGGGGAGCACACCGGGGCCGCTTCGTGGGGCGCCCCCTTTCCGGAGAAGCGCCATTCACAGTATCGGGAAAAGGTGGCAATCGGCACTGCGCTAACGGGCTACTCCGGAAGGCGTCCTAGTTTTCGCCGCGGTGACGAAACCATAGTCCGCCGTAAGGCTGTCGGGAAAAGGTAACAACTTTTCCCGTTGGCTGAAAGCTGGGTGAGAGCCTTGGCGACGACGTTGCCGGACGACACCACCAAGGCTCAACCACACAACGGAAAGCCCCTTGAGCGGCTCGTGCCAGCATGCGGACCATTTCGGCCAAACTTTGGCGTTCCTGTCCACACCCACGATGCGCAGTAGCACTCCACTGTTCCGCGCCTCAACAGATTGATAATTTGCCGCGCCACCGGACTCCTGCTTTCTAAGCTGCATGGGCTCGAAGTCGCGTGAATACATGTTCGGCGCCACCGTCCTGCATCTCGCTGAGCGTGCCAAGGAAGCTCGGCTGGAGGCCGACGCTGTCGCCTGCCAAGCCTGGAACGCCCGCATGCTCGCCTTCCAGGGTCTGCCCAGCCGTCCCCGGCCCTTGGTGATGCTCTCAACGCTGGCTGTCGTGTCCAAACTCATCTCGCCAACGAAGAGGTGAAGATCTACACGCGCCGCGGAAATGATTGGACCAAGCGCTTCAAGAAGATCGCCGATGACGCCTGGCACATCTCGGCGGCCTCTGCGATCGTCGATGGCGAGGTCGTAGTACCAGCGGCAAACGGCACTACCGACTTCTCCGTGCTGCAAAACGAGCTACGGGGCAAATCAACCAAGATCGTCCTGGTCGCCTTCGATCTGCTCTACCTCAACGGCCGCGACCTGCGGAAGCTGCCGCTGAAGGAACGCACGGCAGTGCTCAAGAAGCTGGTTGCCGGGACTGCCATCCAGTTCAGCGAGAGCTTCGAAGTCGACGGCGCCGAGATGTTCGCTCATGCCTGCAAGCAGGGCTATGATGGCGTTGTTTCGAAGGTCGCCGACAGCATTTACCCGACGGGTACGCGCAGCCGCGATTGGGTGAAGAAAACCTGCGCTCAGCGCGAGACGCTGACCATCGCGGGCTTCGCGTTGGATGGCGACAAATGGGACGGCATCTATGTCGGCCGCCGACCTCCGCAAGCGCCTGACGCCGCTAATCCGGAAAACGCTGCCCTGCACCAAGCGCATTGCGCGTAAGGCCATCTGGGTCGAGCCAGAGGTCCTGGCGGAGATCGAGTGCCGCGCCAAATCGACCGAGGGTAAGGTGCGGCATCCTTTCTTCAGAGGGGTGCGAGAGGACCTATGAGCGCTAAATCATCTTCGGCGGATCGGAGAGACACGGCGAGCCCCAACTCAGGGGGTGAGCTGGGGCTGCCGGGGCTAGGAGGCTGTAGCGGCACAGCCTCTGACTCACGACGTTACGGCTTTCCCGAATTTCGTCCACAAAATTTCGGAGTTGCTGCGGCGCGCTAATACCTTTGCCCCACGTCGCGCCTGAAAAAAGCGGTCGACGGCGCAGGCATAACCTATTTGAAGCATGGTCTTTCGGCACAATCTGTATGACGCAAACGGGCTATGCCCGGACCGACACCTCTCTGGAATTCTGTTACGCTGATCCGAGCCTGTTCTCCTCCATTCGCTGCCAGGTCTGCAGCAGCGCCGAGACCGCCGACTCGCGCCTGCCAATCTTGATCGGGTCGATTTTGACTCATCTGCGGCATGCCCGCTTGAGACTGCGTGGACCTTACGCCGGCCGCACATCGCTCAGATGGAGGTCAGACTGGCCTCGGGACCATTCGTGGTCGCTGGCGGAAAGCGCCCTGCGCCTGCGAGGCCGCGTGCAGCAGAGATTTGCCTGGAGGCGAGTATTTGACGCCCGAGGCGCCAAGTCGGCTCTACGCGGCCTCCTAGCTAGGATTTCGAACGCAACCATCTCGACCGCTGCATTGTCCCGGCCTGAATGGAGCGCGTTGAAGTCGGAATAGCCATCGACGCCGCGGACGATGGCCTCGCCGTCGATGACGAAGTGCTTCTGACGGTTCTTAAGGGCGTTCTCGACGATCCAGGGATAGCGCTTGGACCAGTTGTAGCCGCTTTTTGTGATCAGCCGAACGAGATCTCCGTCGCGCTCGAGACGCACTCGGTACCCGTCCATCTTGATTTCATGGAGCCACTGAGGGCCGGCCGGAACCGTCTTCCCGACCGTGGGCAAGCAAAAAACGAACTTAAGCATAAGCTGGCATGTAACCACCGTCGGCCAAAATGCGTGTCCAACTGGTTCCGCGCGGAGAATTAATACCTAAGCTTACACCAACGTTTGCAAAATAATGTCGTGCACGTTACCGGTGGCGCCAACCAGCGACGTTGCGTTGTTGGGCGATGAAGTCGCCGTCAGCGAGATCATTGACGAGGGTCGATAAGTCCTGCCGCAATCCAATGTAGTCCGAAAAGAGCCGCTCCGCCAAGCGATCAACAGTCGGTAAGGGCACTACAGGGGACTGCCAATCGGCAGAAGGGGATCGAAGGCCCCAAGGACCTTCCCCGGCCCGCCCCCCAAGCCGAGCGATCAATGAGCATCTGGCTGTCCTCGACGATGCCGCTTTCGGAGCGTTGAGCGAAGTCATCCCGAAGTTCATGTCGCCCTCCGACCTGGCGGCGCGCTGGACCGGCGCGCGGCGGCCGGGCCTTCTTCGTCTACGCTCGCGGAATGCCTGCGCGAGATCATGTCGAAGCCGAAAATCAATACCACCTCCACGGAGGGTCCACACCAGGTCGCACGGCTCATTGGAGATCATCCTGGCCGAACATTCAGCCGAACTCTTTCGGTTGCGCGATGATCCTTAGGGGCACGGATGGCGTCGGCCGGCGCCAAACGCGGTCTCGCCGATTGATATGATGCGGCGCAGGCCGGGTGGTACTGCGAAGGATAACCGGAATAATCGTGTGTTCTCTCGTCACGAGTCGGCCCATAGGGGGTCGACGGTGCGGGTGCGCATCTTGTTACGACCCAAGACAGTAGCGGCCGGATCTCCATCCAAGATCTGTTGCACTTGCTTGGGGGGCAGCCAAGCTAAGTGGATCAGGTTGCTGACGTAGTTGTCCGTTATGTTTTCCTGCGCGGCAATTTGAGCCATGGATTGGGCTTTCCCTGTCCGTAGCTGCTCGAACCAACGGCGTGCTCGCGCGATAGCTTTCACAAGAACAGGGTCAGCTTGTGGGCGACGATAGTCGTCGATCAGGAATTGGGTCGAGCCGGCGCGATCCGTCCCTACGAACGGAACCTCGAGCGAAATCTCGCGCTCCTCCCCGTGCGGGGCAGGAGGTTTTGGAGCGTTGTTGGATAGCGCGCTGCGCAATTGGCTCGAGCTGAGCTTGATTTTTAGGCTCGCCTTCCTGACGATCACGCGCGAAACCAAGTCCGAGACGATGGCCATCTTCCGCTCTGAATGCTCGGAAGCAATCACTTTGGCAAGCCGTTTTGCAGTCCCGATTGCTGCACGAATTTCTGCGACACGGTAACCGCTTCCTAGGAAACTCGAGATTTGCGCGCCCTCTGTGAGAAAGTCATGTAGGCGTCCGAGCACAATATCGTCAGCTTGCGCTGCTGGAACTCTAAGTTGATCCGGTTCTTCAGATGATAGAGATCGACCCCGGCGATTGGGGGTAGCGTAATATCGATACCGTTTGCCGTTCTTACTCGTGTGGCTCGAGGCGAGACGGTTACCAGCGTCGTCGTACATGAGTCCTATCAGCAAGTTCGGACTCTTGGCGTTGGGTCGCGATCGTCTCCTATGGCCGTTCGCGCTGAGTTGGGCCTGAACGGCATCCCAAGTTGTCGGAGAAATGAGAGACGGATGTTGTCCTGGGTGTCGGGTGCCCTTATGCACGATCTCCCCCAGATAAAGAGGGTTGGAGAGGATCTTGTAGATATGACCGCGAGCGAAGGGGAGATTGCCAATAGCCCGCCCCCGCTGAATCGAGTAAGGCTTTGTGCGGAGATTGAGGCGAGCCAGCTCGTTCTGAACGTTCCTGACGTTCTTGAATTTGAGAAATAGATCAAAGATCGTGCGCACAGTCTGGGCCTCAAGATCGTTGACCTTGAGAGTGCGGTCCATGCGGTCATAGCCGAGAGGGACCCAGCCTCCCATCCACATGCCCTTCTTTTTCGAGGCGGTGATCTTGTCGCGAATCCGTTCGCCGGTTAGTTCGCGCTCGAACTGAGCAAAGGATAGCAACACATTTAGCGTAAGGCGCCCCATCGAGCTCGTCGTGTTGAATTGTTGGGTTACTGAAACGAACGAGACGCTGGCAGCGTCGAACACGTCGACAATCTTTGCGAAGTCCGCAAGCGAGCGGGTGAGGCGGTCGACCTTATAAACGACGACGATGTCGACCGACCCCGTCTCTACATCAGCAAGGAGCTGCTTCAAGGCCGGACGATCCATCGAACCGCCCGAGTAGCCACCATCGTCGTAAACCGTGCTGAGCGCAGTCCAGCCATCGTGCCTCTGGCTGTTGATATAGGCCTCGCAGGCGTCTCGCTGCGCATGCAACGAATTGAAGTCCTGTTCCAGACCTTCTTCGGATGACTTGCGCGTATAGACGGCGCACCGCCTTTGCCTCGGAACCAAGCTACGCACGGTGCCGACCTCGCGATTTCAGCGATGGAGCTGAGCGAGCATTATGTTCAGCCTGACTTTCTTTGGCGCATGAATCCCGACGGGAACCGGCAGCATTCTTATTTCCGGGTGTCGCGCGCTTGACTCCAAAGAAGGTGTAGCCGTTCCAATTGGTTCCGGTGATCTGTCGAGCTATTGCCGAAAGTGATTTGTAAGTTTGTCCTTTCCATTCAAAACCTTCGGGCGTGGCGGTTACGGTGTAGGTCTCCTTCTGCCACTGTCGGATCATCTGGGTGCCGGGCTGAATCCACCTTGCAGCCCCAGCGGCGCTTGCGTCGCGGCGGTGAACAGCAGTCGCGATCTCTCTAAGGCGGCGCTTTGCAGAACTCGAAAGGTCGCCAAAGGCGTCGACCTGCATCTGGTAGGCGACGGCTTGCGCCAGAAACCTACGACGAAGCGAAATAGGAGCGGTGTTGCCGAACAGCTCCTTCCAACGCATTCGAAGTTCGCCCAGGCTGAGATCGGGCAAGCGCCTAATCTCAGCCTTGAGAGCTTCATATTGAGAGGATTTTTGGTCCATGGCGTTCATCAGCGGGCGCGGCGAGTCTTTGCGGCCCCCGCGGGGCTGATCCGATAGAATCTGGTGTCTTTTACGTTCTCGGATGTCAGTGGCAGCTTCAGCCTTTTGCGCACCGTTCCCGCCAGAAAGCCCCGCACCGAGTGCGGCTGCCATCCGGTCGCCCTGACGAGAGCATCGAGCGTGGCGCCCTCCGGTCGCCTAAGCAATGTGATGATATTGTCCTGTTTGGATCGCGTCGGCTTGTGAGTGCGTTGTCTGGCAGACGTCACCTTTGAAGTCTTTCCCGGCGCACGTGGCGAGGAGCGATTGCGAACCTTAGTCACTGGTTTCGACTGAGGGGCGTGTGCGGTCTTCTCACTGTTGTTCGTCGACTTATCCAAACTAGCTGGCTGAACGTTTGAGGGCTTCATGGAAATCTCCTTGGGCATTCCGGCATCATCGCCGGCACGACCCTAACCCCGCCAACGCGCTGTGCGCTGCGGGGGAAGCTCGCTGAAGCCTGATCTTGAAGCTAACTATCCCTGCAGATGCGGTTGATCAGGCTCACGGCATTTAACAGGGTGGTTGCCTCGTAGAGCGGCTGCTCGATATCCAGCGAAACCTCAACCGCCTTATCGCAAAAGCCCGCGCCCGCGCAGGCATCAGCCGCGCGCGCAATTCCGGCCGCCTTATCAATACGAGTGCGAATTTCTGTCAGATACGTCCGGACGGCTGTTTCGTCGGCTTGTGCATCCATTGGCGTGTTCTCCTGTCACGCCATGGATGCTTGCTATGCCGTAGAAGTCGAGTGCAAAAACGAGCAACGATGTTGCTCTGTTCGGGCAGTCCGGATCATTTGCGGATACCTTCAAGTCAGAGTTTCTGGCGAACGCTTTCAGGCGACAAACGTCGTTCTATAGACATCGACAAGTGGATCTGTTGAGCCCTGGATCGCCGCATGCAGCAGCTTGGCATCGGTCGGAAAGGTGATGGCCTTCGGCTGCACCGTGGTGTCGACCGTGACCCGCTCAAGGTCCTTGCCGCGCAACGCGCCGACCTCGTGCGCCACCCGCAGGCTCTCGGCCAATAGCAGTTCCAGTCTGTCGCCGAGCCGCTTGCGCCAATGGCTCAGGTCCGAGCGCTCGTGCGGGAATGCGTGCTGGAAGAACTCTTCGCCAGTGAAGTACTGGAAATACGGGTCGTGGACCCAGCGTTCGCATACCCCCTCATCGGACAGCCCGTAAATGTGCTTGAGCAACAACAGCCCGATCACGAAGCGGGTCTCAATCCCCGGCCGGCCGTTCTCGCTGTAGAGCGGCGCTCGCCGTCGATCCAGTCCCAATCGATCTTGCCGGTGAGCCGGACCAGCTCGTGCTTCAGATTGATGATCTGGTCGAGCCGCGCCCTGGAAAGATCGTTCGCTCCCGTCGTTTTGTGCTTCTTCGGCCGCATCGCGCCCTCCGATGCGGACAGGGAATCATGCTTCGCCCGTCGACGGAATCTTGAGGGTTCTGTGAGGTCGCGTGGCAGGCGGGAGCCGCGGCGCGGTGGCGCGTGCGACCTCACAGAAGCCGGATTGAACGAAGCTGCGGAGTTGTGGGCGCTATGGGGATAGTGTGGCGGGGGCAACTGCGGGGAAGGCGCGCCCGTGGTCGCCGCGCGTCGGCAAGACAATCATCGGATGTGAGGGGCTCGATTGATCGGACCAAGGGCGCGATCCAGCGAGGGATTTGCTGCGCTGGGATGCGTAGCCGACCGATTGGCGTGGTGTTCGGTGACGAACGCGGCCACGGCGACATCGAACGTCGCCACCGCGGGGGGGATCACAGAAGGGGTGAATGGTGCAGGCGCTGGTCATGACGTATCACAACGAAACGGATGGTCGCGGGCGCAGACTCGCGGGACGACATCGACGCGCCGCATGGTGCCGCCACAATGGGGGCAGACGGGGATCTCACATTTAGTGAGGGGATCGTCGCCGGCTTCTTGATGAGTCGGAGCGTTGCGGACAGCAAGGAGTTGACGGCAGAGAGCGATCTTATCGTTGCGTCCGCCATTGGCAAGGAAGCCATAGTGGCGGATGGGGTGGAAGCCGTCCGGCAGGGAGTGCAGGAGAAAGCGACGAATGAACTCGTCGGCATCAAGCGTCATGACTTTGGTTTTGCGGTTCTGCCGATAGTCCTTCCAGGAAAAGCTCACCTTGCCATCGGCAAGCGAGATCAGCCTACTGATGGCGATGGCGACGCGAAGAGTATAGCGGCCGAGATAGGCCAGCACCTGTTCCGGGCCGCCAAATGGCGGCTTGGCATAGACGACCCAGTCGGTCCGTCGAAGTTGATTAAGTCGCGCGGCGAATGCAGCGGGATCGGCGAGATGGGCGAGAGCGCCAAAGAAGCCCAGCTCGCCAGCCGCGAGGGCAGCTTGCAACTCTTGCAGAAACAGGCGGCGGAACAGCCGGGAGAGGATGCGCACTGGAAGGAAGAAGCCGGACCGGCAAGCGACCCAGCGTGTGCCGTCGAGCGAGGGTCCACCGCCCGGCACGACGCAGTGGATATGCGGATGGTGTTGCAGGGTCTGGCCCCAGGTATGGAGGACGGCAGTCACGCCGAGCTGAGCGCCGAGATGCTTGGGGTCGGCTGCGATGGTGGCGAGCGTCTCGGCCGCGCAGCGGAACAGGATGGCATAGACGACGGCCTTGTTCTGGAAGGCGATCTTTCCGGCGGGGGCCGGCATGGTGAAGACGACGTGGAAATACGGTACGGGAAGGAGTTCAGCTTGCCGTTCGGCGAGCCATTGCGCGCGCGCCGCGCCCTGGCACTTCGGGCAATGCCGATTGCGGCAGGAGTTGTAGGCGATGCGTGTGGCGCCGCAGTCATCGCACTGCTTGACGTGGCCGCCGAGCACAGCCGTCCGGCATGCCGTGATCGCGCCCATGACGCGCCGCTCGACGCGGCCCAGATGCTCGGCACGGGCTTGCCGAAACGCTTCGCCGTGGCGGCGGAAGATATCCGCCACTTCCAGAACCGGAGCCATCAGGTCCGCTCAGCCGGGCGGCACGACCTCCAGGCGGAGCCGGTCCAGCGGACTTGGCGTATTGCTGATGGTCTTTGTGGCGACTTGGGTATAGCGCGCCGTGCTGGCCAGACTGGCATGGCCGAGCAGCACCTGGATGATGCGCACGTCGGCCCCGTTCTCCAGGAGACGGGTCGCGAATGTGTGCCGCAACGTGTGCACTGTCACCGACTTGCTCAAGCCGGCCGCCGCACAAGCTGAACGGCAGGCGGCGTGCAGCACGTTGGGGACGAGCGGACGCTCGTCGTCGCGGCCGGGAAACAACCATCGCTTTGGCCGAGCGAGCCGCCAATATGTCCGCAGAATCCTCAAAAGCTGCGGCGAGAGTATAACGTAACGGTCCTTACCGCCCTTGCCGTGCTCGACCCGGATCAACATCCGTTGGCTGTCGATGTCGACAACCTTTAAAAGGACCACTTCCGATACGCGCAGTCCGGCGGCATAGACCGTGGTCAGCGCGGTACGGCTCTTGAGGCTCGGGATCGCCTCCAGAAAGCTTACCACCTCGTCGGCGCTCAGCACGACCGGCAACTTGCGCGGTTGGCGCGCATAGGCGATGCGTTCCGGAACGGTGTCATGACCAAGCGTTACACCGTAGAAGAACCGCAGCGCGCAGACGATCTGGTTCAGCGCTGGCCAGGACGTCCCCGTCGCCACCAGATGAACCTGGAAGGCACGTATATCCTCCAGGTCAAGGCGGTCGGGAGAGCGACCGAAATACCGGCTCAACTTCGCTACGGCGTTGAGGTAGGATTGCTGCGTCGCCGGTGACAGATTGCGGACCGTCATGTCCTCGATCATGCGGCGGCGAAGTGGGCTGATCTCAGCCATCGGAAAACCTCCTGTCTAAAGGGTTGGGCTTCGAAAACCCGCAATCCTCTCAGACAGGAGGCAATCCTTGCTATGCCTCCCTACATGCCGCGCCAGCGGCTTCGTTCAATCTCGAAAACGAAATTGCAAGCTTCCGATGCCCAAAACACCAAAACCTTGCAATCTCAGAACGTCAGCCAAATTACGATTCCAGATCAGTCGCCTGGAAGCTTCTTAACGGGCGACAAGTGCCAAAGCCGGAAATGACGCTCTGATGCGCTACCTTTCGGGGAACTAGAGCATTTCATTGCTTAACTGAATCGGAGGGGATTGAACGAAGCCGCTGCCGCGGCGTAGGGGGCAAGGTGGCATAGATCGCCTCCTGGCTGAGAGGATGTGGGTGTTGGAGCCCACCCCCTCAGACAGGAGTATCGAGATGGCCGATTTGAGCCCTCTTCGCCGCCGCCTGATCGAAGACATGACCGTCCGCAATCTGTCGCCGGCGACGCAAAGATCCTACATCAGCGCGGTTTCGAAGTTCAGCCGCTATTTTGGCCGATCGCCTGACCGGTTAGAGCTGGAAGACGTCCGCGCCTTCCAGGTGCATTTGGTCTCGACCGGCATCTCATGGCCGGCGCTGAACCAGATCGTCTGTGCGCTACGGTTTTTCTACGGCGTCACGCTCGGCGAGGCGCTCATCCCAGAGCGCATTCCCTATGCGCGAGAACCGCGCAAGCTGCCGGTCGTTCTCAGCGCCGACGAAGTGGTTCAGTTTCTTGAAGCGGTATCGAGCCTGAAGAGCCGCGCCGCGCTCACCACCGCCTATGCGGCCGGGCTCAGGGCCTCGGAGGTTGCGGGACTGCGGATCGAAGACATCGACAGCGCCCGCGGCGTCATCCAGGTGCGCCACGGCAAGGGCGCGAAGGATCGCAACGTGATGCTGTCGCCCCAGCTGCTGGGCATCCTGCGCACCTACTGGCGGCTCGCCCGGCCGCGGCTTTATCTGTTCCCTGGTCGTGACGAAGATCATCCGATCGATCAGACCGTGCTGCATGCCGCCTGCCGGTCGGCGGTGAAGGCTGCGGGCCTGACCAAGCGCGTCACGCTGCACACGCTGCGCCACAGCTTCGCGACACATCTTCTCGAGAACGGAACCGATATCCGGATCATCCAGGTCTTGCTCGGGCACAATAATTTGTCGTCGACAGCGCGCTACACGCAGGTCGCCACCGATACGATCCGAGCGACGCAGAGCCCGCTCGATCGCCTGTCGCTGGAGGTGACGCCACCTGGATGACCCGCAGCGGGATGCGGGTCATGACCCGCTCCGACATCCGCTCCAACAGGCCCGCCATCGAGATTGCCGATATTCTGCGCCGGCATGGCGACGCCTATCGCCGTGTACATGCCGGTCATCTGGGGCGGGTCGAGCGGCGCGTGATGAGCGCGATCGTTGCGTGCCGGACCGAGGCGCTCGGCGGCCACATGCAGGCTTGCGACGACTGCGGCACGACACGCGTTGCCTATAATTCCTGCCGCAATCGGCACTGTCCGAAGTGTCAGGGGAGAGCCCGAGCCGCGTGGCTCGCCGCGCGTCAAGCCGACCTGCTTCCGGTTCCCTATTTCCACGTCGTCTTTACACTTCCCGCACCGATCGCCGCGATCGCTTTCCAGAACAAGGCCGTCGTCTATGCCATCCTGTTCAAGGCTGCCGCCGAGGCGATGACGACGCTCGCCGCCAATCCACGCCGGCTCGGCGGTGCGATCGGCGGCGTCGCCGTCCTCCACACCTGGGGACAGACGCTGATGCATCATCCCCACGTCCATTGCGTCGTTCCGGGTGGCGGCCTCTCGCCCGATGGCGCGCGCTGGACCGCTTGCCGACCGAACTTCTTCCTGGCCGTCAAACCGTTGTCCAGACTATTTCGCACACTTTTTCTCAAACGTCTGTCGGCAGCCTTCAACTCCGGTGCCTTGCGTTTCTTCGGCGATCTCGGAGCTCTGGCCGAGCCGGCTGCCTTTGCGGCCCACCTCGACGCCATGCGACGCATCAACTGGGTTGTTTACGCCAAGCGGCCCTTCGGCGGACCCGCACAGGTCCTGGCCTATCTCGGCCGCTACACCCATCGCGTCGCGATCGCCAACAGCCGGCTCGTCGCACTCGACGACGATCATGTCGCCTTCTCATGGAAGG
The DNA here is from genome assembly GCF_054063295.1 of Bradyrhizobium sp. USDA 3240. Classification (NCBI taxonomy): domain Bacteria; kingdom Pseudomonadati; phylum Pseudomonadota; class Alphaproteobacteria; order Hyphomicrobiales; family Nitrobacteraceae; genus Bradyrhizobium; species Bradyrhizobium sp. USDA 3240. The sequence continues at coordinate 4,692,738 of NZ_JBSSGD010000002.1, read as the reverse complement.
ACTATCGCCAAAACAGCGCGACAAAGATCATGAATCTCAAGCCCGATGAGTTCATTCGCCGTTTCCTGCTTCATACGCTGCCTGACGGCTTCCACCGCATCCGCCACTTCGGCTTCATGGCCAACCGCCATCGCGCTGCCAAGCTCGCCCTTTGCCGCGAACTTCTCGATCATGAGCCAACAGCCCCAAACGATGGCCAGCCGTCGCCTGTGGATTCGCAGGCTCAAACCTGGGCCGAGGTTCCTGCCTGTCCCGATTGTGGTGGCGTCATGCGCATCATTGAGCGCTTTCGACATAGCTTCAGACGCCCCAGCCCTCGAACATCACCGTTCCGATGCGACACATCGTGAGCCAAGTCATGTCGTGCACGACGATCATCATTCGTCATTTCGCTCCCAGCGTCTCGATCATCGCGGACGATGTCGAATCCGTGCTGTCACACTGCGCGACAACAACCGTCCGATGCAGCAAAAGGCCTATCGCGATCTCAGGCGAAGCGCGTCTGATCTCAACTCTTCCAGGATGCGCACTCCTGTGTCTCTGCCTCACGCGCCGAGCCAGCAGATCGGGCATGGCGATCTCGAACAATCCCCATCGCTGCAAAACCGCGAATAGCCTCCCGCGCCTTCGTTCAATCCGGCTTCAATGAGGTCGCGTCATAAGCGCCTGCCGCGCCCTCGCGTGAGCGCGACCTCACAGAACCCTCCAGATTCACGTCGTGCCGTAAGGCGGCCTCAGTGGTTAGTCGGTTTCCTCGCAAACCTCGCAGGATTGTCGGGCGCATTTGCGATGTTGGCCGCACTCATATGTCTGGTCCCCCGTCGGCGCGCTCGCGTCGCTTGTTCTGATAAGAAAGATTGACTTGTCGATGGCATCGATTGGCTGCTGCTCGACGTGTTGCATAGGCAACGACAGCCTTCGCCCAGCTTCGCGCGCGGGCCCCATAAACCTTCGTATCGTTCCATGTCCCTTTAGATGCCCGACGTTTCCCTACGTTCAATTGAGCCGCCGATCGCGATCGTCCTATTTTCAGGCAATGCGGTAGCGCCCCGCTATCGCTGCCCTCCTTGGGCGTTCCTCCCTAGCCCGTCTTATTCGTCAGAGGGCGCCTGAGAGGCTGGCGAGCGTGGTGTAAAGCGCTGATGAAGCGTAGGATTCGGTTGCGAAGCCAACCCCATCACCTTCCACCGCGAACGCCACGCCCGCCATGACCGATGATACGAGTCTACCCTTCTCGTTTCCAGCCGTTCACGCCAAGAAAGTCACAGCTGCCTTCGATGGCGGTCGGCTGACCTCGAACGGGGGCGTGATGCTTCTTGCGATGGCCGAGCGACGTCTCGGTTTGGCCAACAATTTGGCCCGGGTGTTCCCGGATCGGCGCGATCCGACGCGGGTCGTGCACAGCCTTGTCGATATGTTTCGCGCTCGCATGTTCGCGATCTGCTGCGGCTACGAGGACGCCGATGACCTCGATCATCTGCGGTCCGATCCCGCATTCAAGCTGGCCTGTGGACGGCTACCAGACAGCGGTCGCGATCTGTGTTCCCAACCGACGCTGTCGCGGCTGGAGAATGCTCCCCGCCTGCGCGACGTGATCCGACTGACCTACACTTTGGTCGACGCATGGATGGATAGCTACCCGCGCGAGCCTGCATCCGTCACGCTCGACATCGATGATACCTGCGATGTCGTCCACGGCCATCAGCAGCTCTCGCTGTTCAACGCTCATTATGACGAACGCTGCTTCCTGCCGATCCACGTCTACGACACGGAGAAGAGCCGGCCCGTGGCGGTCGTGCTGCGGCCCGGCAAGACGCCGGGCGGCGTCGAGGTGCGTGCCCATCTGCGCCGCCTGGTGCGGCACATCCGCACGCGATGGCACAAGACGCGAATTACGTTCCGTGGCGACGGGCACTATGCTCGGCCGGAGGCGATGACGTGGTGCGAGAACAACGGCATCGACTACATCTTCGGTCTGTCCGGTACCAGGCCGCTCGCCAGAAAAGTCGACGAGGTCGCCGACGATATCCGCACCCGACGCGCCATCGAGAACCTAGCTGTTCTGCGCGGCTATACCGAGACGCGCCACAAGGCAAAGTCCTGGGATCGCGAACGGCGCACCGTCGCCCGTATTGAGGCGACGATGCTCGGCCTCGACATCCGCTTCGTCGTCACCAGCCTCGATGTCGGCTCGGCCGAGTGGATCTACGACAGCCTGTATTGCGCGCGCGGCCAAGCCGAGAATCTGATCAAGCTGCATAAGACACAGCTCGCCTCCGATCGCACCAGCTGCCGTTCGGCGCTCGCCAATCAAGTCCGCCTCGTTCTCCACACCGCCGCTTATTGGCTGATGCTGACCGTGCGCGACGCGATTCCCAAAGCCCGGGAATTGGCCACAGCCGAGTTCGCGACGCTGCGTCTTCGTCTCTTGAAACTCGCTGCCCGTGTCGTCGAGACCACGAGCCGCATTCGCCTTGCGTTTGCCGCGGCATGTCCCGAAGCCGACCTGATCCGCGGCTTGCCAAGCGCGCTGCTGCCGCTCGGTCCTTGACCGGCGGGGCGTCCGCCCCCCGTTCGCCCAACCTACACCTCAAGCGCGTTGCAAAGTACCGGTCGTCAGGCGGTGAAAAGCCGAAGGCAATCCCGCGCGCCTCGTCAGAGCAGATGTGCGGCCACATCAATCGGACTAAAAAAACGCACTCTCACGAATAGGACGGGCTAGTTGTCGGACCGGCACGGCATCCCGGCTGCCTCGCTCGCCAGTCGTCGCGCGGCTTCGTTGGCGGCGGGCTGCCGCGCATCGACGGAGGCGACACGGCAGAATTCCTGCGGTGTGACCTTGAAGACCGCGAGCTCCTGGATTTCCGTCTCCGCTCCGTCCGTCTGGATGACGGCGCGCCAGACGCGCAGCACGGCGGAGGTCGGCGTGTCGTCGACGAGGCGCCAGTCGACCACGTCACCGAATATCCGGCCCCGGCCCCGAAAAACGTAGGAGGCGCCGGCCTTCCGCCCCGATGGTCGGATGGAGACGGCGGCAAGATTGCCTTCGTCGCTGAATTCGACCGCGTAGCCCGCGGGTCCGGGACACGACCAATCGTCTTCGTACTTCCGCGACCCGTCGATGCATTTCGGGCCCTTGGTCGGCGTGTACACGCTTCGCTCGCCGGCGAGCGCGCTGCCCGCGGCGAGCAGGCACGCGACCGCGATGGCGAAGGACCTCATATCCGCGCTACTTGAGCGACCGGGACCCAAACAAGTCGCTCGTTGAGCGTACGATGCATGACTTGCAGGCCCAGCGGTTGGTCAAGAAGGAACGGGGGCATTGGAATTTGACTAAGACCGGGCGGGCCGAGGAGCGGGAGAAGAACCTTTAAGCTTCCCGCCCCGCCATCGCCGTTGCCGAGGACCGCGCTCGGCCCCCGTAGAAAAGCAGCCGAGCGGGACCGGGAAGGCGAAACGAGGGCCGCATGATTCTAAGGGATAGGCGGGCGGCCCGGCAGCCCTCGGACCCCTCGCCGACTTGTGCAAAGGCTGTCCGGTAGAGTTCGCCTTGGCCCCGGCCTCCTTAGCCGTCCGCCGAATAGACCCGCCTCCTCGGCCTCGGCTGCAACGTCAATCGTCGCGGGCGGCCTTGACGCTCAGCGGGCGCGTTCAGGGACCGTCTCGTCTCGAAGATCGTCTCCTAAGAGAAGGGATCGAGACGAGACGACTACTTACGGGGACCGAGGGTCTTCCCCGTCGTAGGCGACCGTCTCGCGAGAGACGCCCGTTTTATAAAGGTTTCCCTGCTGTCGTCTCGCCTAACCGTCTCGCGCGAGACGGGGGAGGACTGCGGAAAAAGCGCTTTTAGGGGAACTCGATTCGCGAGACGGCCGAAAGAACGCCTTCCGAGACGCTCGTTCCGCTCTCCTCGCAGCACGCGCGCCAATCAACGCAACTTTTATTCCCCACCGCGCGGCCCTCGATTGCTGCGCCCCCGGAGCCTCCCGATAACACCCGGCGGCGGACAGTCCGTCCGCCTAACTGTCAATATAATCAACGCGATAGATCACATTTCGATTTAAACCCCCGACGCGCCCTATGGATTTAGATTTTCATGGCTACAACTTAAGGTTACGATCGCCTTGTGCAAACTACGTCGTAGATACCGGCCGGTTAGCAGGGACGTATCGAATGAGCATCGATCACTTCGACGCGGGTACTTCTGACAAGTCAACGAATAGTGGCAAGACCACTTTGCTGACGTTGAATGATCTGGATGGAAGAACGCTCGGTACGCATCCGGCGGGCGCCGTCTTGTCTGACACGCTGTAATTCGCCAAGCGTGTGACCTTAAGTCTAGCTTTAAGGTCATCAGGCGATGCGGGTCGAGGTTTTGGGCGGGCTGGAGCGTCGGCGGCGTTGGTCGCAGGATGACAAGGCACGGATTGTCGAGGAGACGTTGGCGCCGGGCGCAAAAGTGACAGCGGTTGCACGTCGCAACGGAGTAGCGGCCAGCCTGGTGTTCACCTGGCGTCGTCAAGCGCGGACATCCGAGCCGGTCGCACCGTCTTTTGCGCCGGTGCAGATCGCCGCCACGGAGGCGGAGGACTCCGAAGCTCTTACCTGCGGGTGATAGCCGAGGGCGGTCTGTAGTGGCCGCGCGTATTGGATTGATCGAGATCGACCTCGGTAACCGGCGACGGATCCGAGTGGATTCGCACGTCGATCCAGAAGCGCTGGCGCGGGTCCTCGAGGTACTTGAGCGCCGATGATTGCCATACCGGGTAATGTGCGGGTGTGGCTTGCGACCGGCCACACCGATATGCGCCGCGGCTTCCCGAGCCTCGCGCGTCTGGTCCAGGAGAGTTTGAAGCGTGATCCGCATGCCGGTGATCTCTAGTGAGCGTCATGCGGAGACCACGCGCTGAGGGTTGATCTGGTCGGCTAGGAAGATCTCGCGGAATGGTTTGTCGCGAGGTCACAATGTCAAAGGATAGTCGTAAGGATAGCGATAAGGATAGGCATATGCCTATCCTCGAACACGGCGCCGACACGCTGCAGCGTGTCGAGATCATCACCGGGACGGGCCGACGTCGGCGCTGGTCGACCGATGCGAAGGCGGCGATTGTTGCGGAGAGTTTTGCGCCGGGTGCAAGCGTGTCCGCAGTGGCGCGGCGACACGACATCAGTCCAAGCCTGTTGTTTCTCTGGCGTCGCCAGGCTACGCGGGCGCAGGTCGCGGAGCGCGGGGACAGAGGCATGCCACCTGGCTTTGTGCCGATCGCGATCACCGGCTGTGGGCGCCCGAGTGAGGAGCAGGCGGCGATCGAGATCGAGGTCGGCGCGATTCGCATCCGTGTCAGGGGGACAGTCGACCGGGAGGCACTGTGCGAGGTGCTGGCGGCGGTCGGGACGGTTGGTCGATGATCGGGCTTCGAGCTGGGTTGTCGATCTGGATTGCGACGCAGCCGGTCGATTTCCGCCGCGGCATGGACTCGCTGGCGATGCTGGTGAGCGAGGCCTTTGGAGCCGATCCGTTCGACGGCGGACTTTATGTCTTCCGCTCCAAGCGCCGAGATCGCGTGAAGATCCTGACTTGGGATGGAAGCGGCCTTGTCCTTTACTACAAAAGAATCGAGGGGCAGTTCACCTGGCCGCCGATCAAGGAAGGCGTCATGTCGCTATCTCATGCTCAGCTCTCGGTGCTGCTCGATGGCTCGGACTGGAAGCGTGTGCCGATGCGAGTTGTGGATCAGCCGATGCGAGCTGGTTGATCATTATCAAGAGTCGTTCGTCACTCATGCGGAGTTGTTGTAGAATCGCTCTGCATGAGTGATTTGCCTTCCGATCCAGCATTGCTCCGACAAGCCGTGATGACGCTATCGTCACGGCTTGCGGCGTTGTCGGAGGAATGCAGCACGCTGGCGACCGAGCGTGATGCAGCGATCGCCCAACGCGACGCTGCGATCCAGGAGAACGACAAGCTCCTGATGATCCTGTCCCAGTACAAGCGCACGATCTTCGGTCCGCGCTCCGAGACACTGGATATCGGACAGCTGTCTCTCTTCACCATCAGGGCACAGGCGGTTCGTGCCGCCGCCAACGACGACGTGACCGGAGGCAGGCTGCCTGACGGAGCGGAGGGCCGTGGAAAGCGACCGGCGCGACGCAACCGGGGGAAGCTTCCGGAGCATTTGCCGCGCATCGATGTCGTGATCGATATCGAGAGCCACATCTGCCCTTGCTGCGGCGAGCAGCTGCACAAGATCGGGGAGACCGTCAAGGAAGCCTTCGACGTCATTCCGATGCAGTACCGGGTCAAGCGCATCATGCGTCCACGGTACGGCTGCCGGGGATGCCGCCAGGGTGTTCTGCAGGCACCCGCGCCGGCCCAGGCGATCGACGGTGGAATGGTGACGGAAGCCTTGCTGGCCCACGTCGCGGTGATGAAATACGGCTACCAGCTGCCGCTGTATCGCCAGGAACAGATGTTTGCCGCCCAAGGCATCACGCTCGACCGGCAAACGCTGGCCTCGTGGATGGGCCGCGTCGCCTGGTGGCTGAAGCCGCTTCACGCGCTGTTGCGCCGCGCAGTGATGTCCTACCCGCGGCTGTTTGCCGACGAGACGCCGCTGCCAGTTCTCGATCCCGGCCGTGGCAGAACCAAAGTCTGCCAGTTCTGGGCGATCGCCACCGACGACCGCCCGTGGGGCGGCCCGGCGCCGCCGGCAGTAGTCTACGTGTTCGCCGAGGATCGCAAGGCAATCCGCGCCAGGCAGCTGTTTGGAGACTACGACGGCATCCTGCAGGTCGACGGCTACGCCGGGTACAAGGGGCTGATTAAAAACGGCGGCCGTCTGGTACAACTGGCGTTCTGCTTCGCGCATGCGCGGCGGAAGTTCTGGGACGTCCACATCGCGACGAAATCGCCGATTGCCGCGGAAGCGCTGCAGCGGATCGCGATGTTCTACGCCATTGAGGATCGCATTCGCGGTTTGCCGGCGACGCAGCGAGCTGCGGTGCGACAATCCGACACCAGACCGCTGATCGAGGACTTCAAGCCCTGGCTCGAGGCGCGACTGCTGGAAGTCTCGAAGAAATCCGGCCTTGGCAAGGCGATCCGCTACACCCTCAACCATTGGGACGGCCTGACGCGATTCATCGATGATGGGCGCATCGAGATCGACAGCAATACGGTCGAACGCAGCATCAAGCCGATCGGGCTGGGAAAGAAAAACTATCTGTTCGCAGGCAGTGAGGGCGGCGCCGAAACCTGGGCCACTCTCGCATCACTCATCAACTCCGCAAAGCTTCACGACATCGACCCACGGCACTATTTTACTGATGTTCTCGAGCGCATCGTCTCCGGACGTACCAAGATCAATCAGCTGAACACGCTGCTGCCGTGGAATTGGAAAGCCGAGCGCGATGGTTCGGAGCCAAAGCTCGCCGCTTGATCAGTTCGACGGCACGGCGTCGGGAACTTCCTGCGCATCGCTGGCGTCGTCGTAGATCTCTTCGCGGATCACGCGCAGCGTTACCTCGTGCAGATACACTTGCAGCGCACCCTCCAGCTCGGTGAACTCGGGCAGCAGGACTCGATCAACGAAGCCCCGTGACGCACGGACCATCACCGTGTTACGTCGCTGTCGGCGATAACGAAACGGCCGCAGCCCATATCGGCGGCAAAGCGCCAGAAACAGGTGCCGAGACCACTGGTCGGGAAGTGAGAATTGCTGTTCGATCGGTGGATCGTGGCGAGCAAGTTCCTCGACCCGGGCCCGCACCCGCTGCAGCGCGGCTTCCGCTGCAAGGCGCTCACCAGCAGTTCCGGCCCCCACGAACAACGCCTCGATCTTCCGAAGCTTCTCGCGCAGCTGCGACTCGCTGGTCATTCTGATCCCCGTTGCCCGCTCCGAACCGGGATCAACCCATCACCGCGCGCCGGCGGCGTCAATCATCCCGACCGCGCTATCCAGAGCATTCCGCGCAAGTCAAGCCCAGGCACCCGTGATCCTCTCGTGACGCTCACGATCTCTATGTTTTTAGAGGCCGCCGCGGCGACCTGATCAAGATCATCTGGCATGATGGCCAAGGCGCGTGTCTGTTCACGAAGCGGCTGGAGCGAGGCCGCTTTTTGTGGCCATCAATGGCGGACGGCGTTGTGACGATCAGCGTTGCGCAGCTATCCTATCTCCTCTCCGGAATTGATTGGCGGATGCCGCAGGCAACCTGGCGTCCACAGGCTTCCGGTTAAATCGAGCGGGATTTTTTGCGACGAATATGGTTGATTCGTCCTCGTGACGACGCCCGCCGATCCGCTTCCCACCGACCTTGCCGCAGCACACGCGATGATCATTGCGCAGCGCGAGCAGCTGACGCTGGCGAAGAGCGAGGTGACCGTCGGCCGGCTGGAGATCGAGCGGCTGAAGCTGATGCTGGCCAAGGCACGGCGAGAACAGTTCGGGCAATCTTCTGAGCGCGGCAAGCTGCTGGTCGAGCAGCTCGAACTCGCCATCGAGGATCTTGAAGAGACCCAGGCTGAGCAGGAAACCAAGGCCGAGCTCGCAGCGCCGGAAGCCGCCAAACAGCAGCGCGTGCAAAATCCACGGCCGCCGCGACGTCCGTTGCCGGACAATCTACCGATCGAACGCATCGTCGAACCCGCTCCTTGCGTATGTGGCAAGTGCGGCAGCGAGCGACTGCACAAGCTCGGCGAGGTGGTATCGAAGACCCTGGAATGTGAGCCGCGGCGCTGGAAGATTATCGAGCATGTCCGCGAAAAGTTCTCCTGCCGGGATTGTGAGGCAATCACCGAGGCGCCGGCGCCCTCCCATCCGATCCCGCGAGGCTTTGCCGGGCCGAGCCTGCTGGCGATGGTGCTGGTCAACAAGTTCCTGCTGCACCAGCCGTTGAACCGACAGAGCAAGACCTATGCCCGCGAAGGGATCGAGATCGACGTCTCGACCCTGGCGGATCGGATCGGCGCCTGCGTGGTCGCACTCGATCCCATCATTGAGGCGATCCGGATCCACGTCATGAGCGCGGAACGCATCCACGCCGACGATACGACGGTGCCGGTGCTGGCCAAGCTCAAGACGGTTACCGGCCGGATCTGGACCTACGTTCGCGATGACCGGCCGTTTGGCGGCACGGATCCGCCGGCGGCCCTGTTCTACTACTCACGCAACCGGGCTGGAGAACACCCGCAAAGCCATCTTGCCGGCTATGTCGGCCTCATGCAGGCCGATGCCTTCGATGGGTATAACCAGCTCTACAAGGCCCAAAGGAAGCCAGCTCCGATCCTTGAAGCGGCCTGTTGGAGCCACGGCCGCAGAAAGTTCTTCGACCTGGCGAAATCTGGAGAGGCGCCGATTGCCAGCGAGGCCGTGCGACGCATCGATATCCTGTTCGAGATCGAGCGCACCATCAACGGCAAAACGCCGGAACAGCGGCTTGCGGTACGTCGTGATAAGTCGAGGCCGATCGTCGCCGATCTCGAAATCTGGATGCGTCAGCAGCGAACCTTGCTCTCATCAGGCAACGATACTGCAAAGGCGATCAACTACCTGCTCAACCGTTGGGCGGCGTTCACCCGCTTCCTGGACGATGGTCGCGTCTGCCTCTCGAACAACGCTGCCGAACGAGCCTTACGCGGTGTGGCTGTCGGAAGACGAAATTGGACCTTCGCCGGTTCTGATGCCGGCGGCCATCGCGCCGCCGCCGTCTATACCCTGATCGAAACCTGCAAGATGAACGACGTTGATCCGCAAGCTTGGCTCGCGGATGTGTTGGCCAGGCTTCCAGATCACCCCGTCAACAAAGTCGCCGACCTGCTCCCGTGGAATTGGAAGGCGACCCAACAGTCCAGAGCGGCTGCCGCCTGACCGCCACGGCTGACTGGCGCGCCTGCCCGGGGTGCTGACCGGATGCGTACAACGCTCGCCGCGCGCCGCGCTAACCAACTGATCGGAGCGCTGGAGGAGGCTCATGGAGGTCGAGATGTATCCATCGAGCAGCGTCTCCGCATCATCGACCTCGCTGTACTTAATGCGATGACTGAGGACCGCGCCACTCGGTATTTCCGGGGAGAGCCAATCGATGTCAGCGAATTTGCAACGCTGTGCAATGCCAAGAGGCGAGCATTGGATGCGCTCTAGGAGAAAATGACATGCCTGAAAAATTCAATGGTCAGGCGAGAGATGCCATCGCGATGGCGTTCGCTGATCTTGGTGATGTTGAGGGTTTGGTGAAATGGGCAAGGTCCGGCGCACGCAATCGCGCCGCGTTTTACCAGAATGTCTACACTAAGCTTATCCCCGTCACAGTTTCCGGCACTGTCGATGTGAAGGATGAGTCTTCCTCGGCAATGCAGAAATTGGAAGACGCATTCCTGCCCATCATGGCCACGCGCGGCGACGGCCTGACCCTGCAATCCTAGATATTGCATCTGAGGTTTCGATATCAGAGTCTCTCGCCTCAATTGAAGTCGCGCTGAACGCGAAATCCGACGGCGGCAGCCTCCATATGCCATATACTCCAGAGCAGTTAGGCGCCCTTTCGAACATGGTCGGGCGCAATGTGGCGCGGGCCGGAGTTGATTTTTCAGCGGGGACCCTGGCGCACATTGTCGACGCCGTGCGTAATCTCGTGCTCGATTGGCGATCGAATTAGAGAAAAAGGGAGTGGTGGGTGAAGGAATGACCTTTAGTCCTGATGAGAGGAAGATCGCGGCAACTAACCCGGTTGCTTTCCATATCGGCACGATCACCAATTTTGCTGGAAATCTTGGAGTAGCAAATTCCGCCGGCAATATTATGAATACGCCACTCAATGTCGAGCAGGTCAAGAATCTCATTTCTCAAGTGAGATCGCATTCTTCAACGCTGCGAGACGAGGGTGTTGATCCATCAGAGCTCTCCACTGTGCTCGATAAAATCGAACGTCACCTTGCAAACTCAGATCAGTCCCTTCTGCGTACTGCACTTGGGGAGTTGGAGAAAGTTGTTGCTAAGGCTGCCGGTGGATTAGTTTCGACTGGCATCGTCAGCTTGCTTCATCAAATATTTGGAACGGGAATACCGACATGATCAGTTCATGGGACGCGCAATCCTAAAGCTGGCAAAATCATCGCGGGTTCATAATCTTTCGGTGCTCGTTCCGCTGTTTCCTCTTTTTAGCTCTATTGCTGAGTTTTGCGGTGGTCCCCGGTCTAAGGATCTTTTGTTCGAGACTAAGATGCCATCGATGAAACTCAGGGCTGTCCTCGGTTTTGTCGAGCGCCCCGAACCTGTCCGATATGCCACGACGCTTGGGTCCAAACATGCGGGTGAATTCCCCCTGAAATGCGTAGTGGGTTTTTCGCTCACGCTCCGCAAGGCGTTCGTCTTTAAAGCCGCGCTGTCCCGGTCGACGACCATATGAGTCAAAAGCGTCGGCCCGCCGATCATCATAGCCGATGATGATTTCCTCGCTCACCGTGACCGAACGCGGATCGGGCATTAGTAAATATCGGTCATCCAGTTTACGCCAATGTTCCGAAGGAATACGGCGCTCAGGGTATAGCCATGCTTCCTCAGCCGCCGCCACGTGCCGATAGGCACGTTTCTTGATAACGAAATTGATTTGGTTGATCTCGACTTCGGTGAGCTCGCGTCCGGTTTGGATGCCCGGATAATAGAAGATGGCCGAGCGAAAAAGGTTTGGGTTCGGCCGCCACTTGATAGCTGAGGCATGAGGATTTCGGACCCACGAATGATTTGTGAGAACCAACGCTCCGGTCGGGCTGAGCGGAAAAATCGTATGGGTGCCTACGCTGCGGATATCTGGATCGCGAAATTCCCGGCACCAATGGGAATTTGGAAAACAATCACGATTGTATACGGTGACCGGGTGATCAGAGATGATGAATTTTGTCTGCGTCTGAGTGGCGTCGACCAGAGCCCAGACCGCTTCCGTCCAGATCGCACAATATAGATTTTGCAGCTGCTGCATTGCCAACAGCACTGCGTTTCGGTCACGCATGCCAGTCATGGCGGCGAGCTGGGCAAGCCCCTTCCGGGTTCGAAGCTTCTGCACGCTCATGTAGTTGAGAAGATTTTGGAAGGCGGTCTCGTCTGCTCCAGGATGGGTGAAGTTAGCAAAATATTCGATTGCGTCTCTGCCCTTGGTGTCGACCCTTCCGAAGAAGAATTGCTCGATTTCGGTGGACTCCCAAGTACCAAAACGAGTGGTATATAAATCCGTCTCCTTGAAGCACCTATCAGTGCCCCACCGGTTCACAGCCTTCTTCTGACGCAGTACTCCGTTGGGATCGCGAAATTGGTCGGGCTTAAGATCGAGATAGTAAAACTTCTTCTCACCAACGGCAGGCAAGAAGCGACGCTGATACCATTGGGCAACGTAATGATTTTCTCGGTACGCTGTGGTTGCGGTCATGACCACGCAACTAGAGAAGCGCAAGCACAAACTCCGCGCGATCTTCGCGCGGACGGCAACGAAAGCGCCAATTCAAGTCCTTGGACGGCATACTGATGCTGTTGAGCGGATGTTAGTCGCTAACCCGGTGCAGATCAGCCTGGAACGTGACGCCATCCGCCGATCCGGTGCAGGAAGCTGTCCCGTTTGAAGATTTGCCAGTCAGAGTGATCGTGATGGCGTCTACGCCGAAGACTGATGGCAGCCCTTGCGTGTGCCGTTTGGTGGAAACCTGAGCGCTGAACTTGTCGCCGTCTTGGGAATAGGTCCCGGTATACATGATGGCGGAATCACCACCGCGAAGCTGGCCATCGGCCAACGTCAAGACGCCAGCGCCGACCCCTTTCGGGGTTCTGAATTGGACAACATAAAAGCCATTGGGAAGCATTAGAATCTCCGGTTGCTAGACCTGCAACCTGCAGTGAGTCGCGGAGTCGACGCAATAGCAATAGGTGTGCCTGCGTGCCAAAGCGGACAGGTTACTTATTGGTCAGCCCCTGCCCGCTCGGCCGTTTCTTTGCAAATAGCGCCAAACGCAAAAGCCGCTAAGGTCTCCCTCGACGGCTCGTGGGGGCCCAAGGAAACGGCCTCCCATCCGAAGCCTCGCCGCTTCGATGTTTATCCGGGGGTTTTGATCCGAAAATCGCTAAAGTATTAATGAAATCAATTGTGTATGGCGGAGAGAGTGGGATTCGAACTACGAGTACGGTTGGCGAAGCCACCGGCGACACGCCGTTCAGAGAATGGTCTCCGGGGTTCGCCTTTTCGCGTAAGGTTTTTGGCTCTGAGGTTACCTTGACGGCATTCTATGGGCCGAAATCCGCGGCTGTGTCGCGGAATTCGCGCCGCAATCTCTTCTCGGTCTTGCTAGCGAGACTACGTGGCGGAGAGGGGGGGATTCGAACCCCCGATAGGCTTGCACCTATGCCGCATTTCGAGTGCGGTACAATCAACCACTCTGCCACCTCTCCAGCGGCCCAGGTGATTTGCACCACCCGCGCTCGGGCGTGTTCTAGGCGAGGATGGCGGGACAGACAAGGCGCTGCAATAATATTTCCGTCGCCGAGGCTTCGCCCCAGCGAGGCACCGGGGTGGCGCAAGAAAGCGCGCGGAAACAAAGCCCTAGCGGGACGGTTCGGGTTCGATCGGCGCGCGGGCGAAGCAAAAGCAGCAGGAGCGACCCATGGAGCATGTGACGATTCGAGCCAATGGCGCGGCGTTCCACGTCGCGCGGACCGGCAACGGGCCGCCGCTGCTGCTGTTGCACGGCTGGCCGGAATTCTGGCTGACCTGGAAGCCGGTCATGGCGCGGCTCGCCGACCGTTACACCCTGATCGCGCCCGACCTGCGCGGCTTCGGCGACAGCGACAAGCCGCAAGGCTCGTTTGGCCCCGATCAGCATACCGACGACATGCTGGCGCTGCTGGATGCGCTGGGGATCGACAAGGCCGGCGTGGTCGGCCACGACGTCGGCGGCGCGGTGATGCAGCCGCTCGCCCGCAAGGCGTCGGAACGCATCGCCGGGCTGTTCTTCTTCGATTTCGTCTATCCCGGCATTGGGGCGCGGATGGCCGCGCCGGACCGGCTGAACCACATCTGGTACCAGTCGTTCCACCAGATGGAGATGGCGCCCGCGCTGGTCGGCGCGAACAGAGAGACCTGCCGTACTTACATCGGCCATTTCCTGCACAACTGGACGCATCGCAAGGCCGCGTTCGACGACGTGATCGAGGACTTCGCCGACAACTTCTACAAGCCGGGCAACCTCGCCGGCGGCTTCGCGCATTATCGCGCGTCGCATGCAGGGCGCGTGAAGATGATGCAGGGCGAAGCGCCCGTCCTGCCGCCGATCACGCTGCCGACATGCATCCGCTGGGCCGAGCACGACCCGCTGTTTCCCTATGCCTGGACCGACCGGCTGGGCGAGACCTTCTCGAATCTGGACCTGAAGATGTTTCCCGATGTCGGGCACTTCCCGCATCGCGAGGACCCCGACCGCGCCGCCGCCGAGATCGCCGGCTTCTTCGGGCGGATCAATTGGAAGTAGAAATTGGTGGGACCGCCAGGACGCGACAAAAACTGGCGGTCCCGTGCCGCTTCTCAATATTGCCGGCCGGGAAGTGCGGCTTCGCCGGTCGGCGGGAGCGACGCCTTCACGGTAGCGGCCGGGGCCCAAACGGCAACGCGAACCCGATCTTAACCTAACCGATCAACCTTACCGGGCGATCGGCTGCGCCCAAGGGCGCTCAGGCGTCAGCCTTCTTGGCTTTCTTGGCCTTCTTCTCGCCCTTTTCGCCCTCGTCGTCCTTGTCCTTTTTCTCGGCCTTCTTGTCGTCCTTGCCGTTGTCCTTCTTGCGATTGGTGTAGCGGGCATTGCCGAGCCCGGTTCCGATCGTCAGCACGCCCCAGCGCGTGACATCCTGCATGAACGGCACCTCGGCCAGTCCCTGCGCCACGCCGTCATTATGCATCACGATCGCGGTGTCATGATCGCCGATCTGCGGGATCGCCTCGACCAGGCTCGCCGGCAGGTTGAATTTGCTGCTCTCCCAATTGCCCGGCAGATTCTGTGCGCCTTTCTCGATCGAGCCGTCCTTGTTGATGACGCCGGGACAGGAGATGCCGATGAACGGCGCGAGCTTGAGGTTCTCCTTCTCGGCGGCGGTGATCAGATCCTTCAGCATCTTCACCAGCCGCTTCACCGCGCCTTCACGCGTCGGCTCGTCGTCGGCATGGCGCCACAGCTCCGATTTCCAGACCGTGGCCTTGGAGAGATCGGGCGCCTTCTTCCAGCGCGTCTCGACGACGCCGCAACGGATATTGGTGCCGCCGATATCGACGGCGAGCATGCCGTCATGGGCCTCGAAAATCCACGACGGCGCCAGATGCAGCGTTCCGATCAGCCCGGCATCATCGGGATGAAAGCGGATCGGCACCAGGTCGACCTTGAAATCCTCCGACTTCAGGATGATGTCGGTGCGCGCGATGGCGAGCTCGCCGAGCCTGGAGTCGCGAAAGCCGCCGCCGACCACAATGCGCTCGGTCTTGGCCCAGGCCTTGGTGCCGAGAAAGCGCCGCGTCACATAGGCGAGCTCCTGCGCAAATTCCTCGATCGCGCTGTGCACGACCGCGGAGGCCTCGGTGTCGTCGCCGACCAGCAATTCGTCGAGCTTCTTCTTGCTGATCTGGTCCGACGGCTCGTCGCCGAACGGATCCTCGTCCGACTTGCGCAGCGGCTTGCGCCAGCGGTCGAGGATCTTGCGGAAAGCGCCCTTGGAGGCGCGATCGCCGAGAAAACCATCGTCGTCCTTCAGCTCGATGTTGAAGCTGTCGATGTCGACGGATGGCAGCCGCGCGGCACCGTGGTGCGCGATTCCCGTGGTCAGTCCGGTGTCTTCGGCCATTCGCCCTGCCCGCTTGAGATTCCCAGCACTAACGACCGGGAACTCAAATGGTTGCGTCCCGCGCTCGGCCTGCGTGGGACGCAATGATCGCAGGGGGCGTCAGGCCGCCTTCACCCCGTAGCGCGCCGCGGGCGTGCTGCGCGACAGGTTCGGCATCAGCTTCTGCCGGGCCGCCTCATAGGCCTGCCAATCGGCAGCCTCCGGCAGCGACGGGACGGTGAAGACCTCGCCCTGGTCGAGGCCGGCCAGCGCAGCGTTCACCATGTCCTCGGCCTTCATCACGATCTCGCCGGGCAGATGCGCGACCGGCGTGCCGGCGATGTCCCAGAACTCGGTGGCGGTGGCACCCGGCAGCACGGCCTGGACGCGAATGTTCTTGTCCTTCAGCTCGTGCTGCAGCGAGTGGGTCAGCGCCAACACGAAGGCCTTGCTGCCGCCGTAGACGCCGTTGAGCAGTTCCGGCTGAACGCCGACGACCGAGGCGATGTTGATGATGGTTCCGCCGCCGCGCGCGACGAATCCCGGCACCGCCGCATAGGTGAGGCGCATCAACGCGTCGACATTGAGCGCGATCATGTCGCTCATCTTGTCGACATCGGATGCGAGCAGCGGCGCTGTGGCACCGACGCCGGCGTTGTTCACCAGCACGCTGATGCCTTCGTTGCTGCGCAGAATGGATTCGATCCGTGCAACATCGCCGCGCTTGGCGAGGTCGGCGGCGACGATCTCGATCGATCGGCCTGTCTCCGTCGCGAGACGCTTGGCGAGCCCATCGAGGCGCTCACGGTTGCGTGCAACGAGGATCAGATCGTAGCCACGCCGTGCGAGCCGGTCCGCGTAGATGGCACCGATTCCGGACGACGCACCGGTAACGAGCGCCGTCCCTTTGGCTGACTTGGTCATGTTGGTCTCCTGTTTGACCTGAACGGCCGGACTTGGCCGTTGCTCAGGTTCTACAGGCCCCCTTGCATGTCTCAAATGTCATATATACACCTTTTTAGGACACAGACTGCGGTTGGAGAGTTCCATGCAGGAGATCGGCTTCGTCGTCTTCCCGGAGTTCCAGGTGATGGGCTTCACCGCCATCACGGCCTTCGAGGTCGCCAATTTGATCGCGGGCGCACCGTTCTATGAGGTCACGCTGCTGTCGGAGAATGGCGGCCCGGTGCGGTCCTCCGCCGGCTTCAATGTCGAAACCGAAGCCTTTGGCGATCGCAGCTTCGACACGGTCTTCATCGGCGCCGGCCACGAGCTTCATCCGGCATCTCCGAAGTTGATCGACTACATGCGACGCGCCATGACGACATCGCAGCGCATCGCCGCGCCCTGTATCGGCGCCTTCTCACTGGCTGAAGCCGGCCTGCTCGACGGCCGGCGCGTTTCCACGCACTGGCAATTCGCCCCGGAATTGCAGGCACGATTTCCCGGGCTCAAGGTCGAGCAGGACCGCATCTACATTGTCGACGGGCCGATCTGGACCTCGGCCGGCATGACCGCGACGATCGATCTGGCGCTGGCGATGATCGAGCATGATTTGGGCGTCGAGGTCGCCCGTTCGGTGGCCCGCAAGCTCGTCGTCTATCACCGCCGCACCGGCGGACAGTCGCAGTTCTCGGCACTGCTCGAACTGGACCCGAAATCCGACCGCATCCAGAACGCCCTCCACTACGCCAAGGCGCATCTGCGCAACGAGCTCTCGGTCGAGGAATTGGCCGAGGTGGCGCGGCTCAGTCCGCGCCAGTTCAGCCGCGCCTTCCGCGCCGAGACCGGCCAGTCGCCCGCCAAGGCGATCGAGCAGCTCCGGGTCGAGTCCGCCAGAGAACTGATCGGCGATGGCCGCCATTCGATGGACGAAATTGCCGTCGAGACCGGCTTTGCCGATCGGGAACGGATGCGGCGGGCGTTCCTGCGGGTGCTGGGCCAGCCGCCCCAGACCATCCGCCGGCACGCGCGGGCCGCGGCAAAGACCGCGGCCTGAGGGGCAATCCAGGCCAAAATCGCGCCAAACCCTTCATTTTGGCCGGTTTTTGCCCTGCTTTACCTTGACTCCGCGTCGTCAGCAGCTATAAGTCCGCCCATCCGGCGCGGAGTTTTCTCGCGCCGATTGTTTTTGTGCGATCCAGTTTGGGAATTCATTCCCTTCGCGCGAAACACATAACCCATAGCGACTGAACAAAAAGCCGACCCGGGCTAACCGTCCGAGGCCGGAACCGAACACGAAGGAATCAAACGATGTTCGCAGTCATCAAAACCGGCGGCCGGCAGTACCGTGTCGTTCCGAATGATGTACTCGAGATTGGCAAGATCGCCGGCGATGTCGGCACGATCGTGCAGCTAGGCGAAGTTCTGGTGCTCGGCGGTGACACGCCGGTGCTGGGAACGCCCACCGTGGCAGGCGCCACCGTTGCGGCCGAAGTGCTGCAGCACAAGCGCGGCGCCAAGGTGATCGCGTTCAAGAAGCGTCGCCGCAAGAATTCACGCCGCAAGCGCGGCTATCGCGACGAGCTCACGGTGCTTCGCATCACCGAGATCCTCGCCGATAACGCCAAGCCGACCGTCGGCCCGCGGCCGAAGAAGGAAAAGGTCGCAGCGCCCGCCGATGATGGCGAGGACGCAGCACCGAAGGCGGCCAAGAAGAAGGCGCCCGCAAAGGCGCCGGCCGCGAAAAAGGCTCCGGCCAAGAAGGCCGCGGCCAAGAGCGAGAAGAAGTGATCGTCGCGCTTTCAGATTTGAAGCGTGACAAAACGTGAAATGATTCCGTCAAGGAATTGATCTAGAGATCAAAGCGAAGTCGGAGACGAGCTATGGCTCATAAAAAAGCAGGCGGTTCATCGCGCAACGGACGTGATTCCAAGGGCAAGCGCCTTGGCATCAAGGCGTTCGGTGGCGAGCGCGTGATCCCCGGAAACATCATCGCGCGTCAGCGCGGCACCACCTGGCATCCTGGCCTTAATGTCGGCATGGGCACCGATCATACTCTCTTCGCCAAGGTCGAGGGTCATGTCGAGTTCCGTGCCAAAGCCAATGGCCGCACATTCATCTCGGTTATTCCGATGGCGGAGGCGGCCGAGTAGACGGTGGACACACATGAGTCCGCCGGGTCCTGTTGAACCGGCGGAGTCGTAAAGGGCTCTAAGGGGAGGCGGGATGACCGGCCTCCCCTTTTCGTTGCGCGCGATCCGGTTCGACCGCGCGTGACGTTCCAAGCGTTGCGTACCGATTGTCGCATCACAGGAGCTCGACATGTTGCAGGACATCCCGACGCCGACCTTGCGCGAGGCAAGAGCTTGCGTCCTCGAGACCGAACGGCTGACCTTGCGCAAGCCGACGCTCGCGGACGTAAAAGCAATCGCACGCCTCGCCAATGATCGCCGCATCGCGGAGAACACCCGCCGCCTGCCGCATCCCTATACCCAGGACGACGCCATCGACTTCGTGCGCGCGCTCGGCGCCGGCGGACGCGAAACCGTTTTCCTGATCGAGAACAATCACACGCCGATCGGCATGGTCGGCATCAACTGGCGCGAGGAGACCGCGGCCGAACTCGGCTACTGGCTCGGCGTCGACCATTGGGGCCAGGGTTTTGGCACCGAGGCCGCGCGCGCCGTGATCGATTATTTCTTCGAGGAATTCGACCTCGACCAGCTGATCGCGGGCGCCCGCGTCGTCAACCCGTCGTCGCGCAACATCCTCGAGAAGTGCGGCTTCCAGTGGAGCGGCGTCGAGCTGCACCGCTTCGAGTCGCTGGGCTCATCGAGCCCGGTCGACGCCTTCCGGCTGTCGCGCGGCGTCTGGGCTTCGCTGAAGAGCTGGAACAACTCGACCCGGCGGGAGAGCTGAGGCTCACCCTCCCCTGAAGGGGGAGGGTCGGATCACATTGAGCGCAGCGAAATGTGAGACGGGGTGGGGTGACGGTCTCTCAACTCGGGCAGCGTCCGAGTGGAGAGACCGTCACCCCACCCCGCTGCGCATTCCGCTCCGCTACATTGCCCAGCGACCCTCCCCCTCCAGGGGAGGGTAAGAATCACGCCGGCGGATTGATCGCGGAATCCGTGCGCCCAAGCTGCTGCTCGCGCACGAAGATGTAGAGGCCGGCCGCGATGATGATTGCGGCGCCGATGATCGTGGCCCAGGACGGCACGTCGCCGAACACCACGAAGCCGAAGATCACCGCCCACACGATCATCGAATACTGGTACGGCACCACCACGCTCGCCGGCGCGAGCTTCAGCGAGCGGTTCACGCACAGCAGCGCCGCGACCGAGATGATGCCGGCGGTAAAGAACAGCACGAGGCTGCCGGCCGATGGCGTCACCCAGCCGATCGGCGAGAGCACGAGGCCCAGCATGAACGTGCCGCCGAATTGCGTGGTCGCCAGCACGATGTCGGGCGTCGCGCGCAGCGAGCGCGTGATCAGCATCAGCACCGCAAACGACAGGCTGCCGCCAAGCGCGATCATCGCCGGCCAGCTGATGGTCTGCGCCGATGGCCTGAGCGCAATCAGCACCCCGCAAAAGCCGACCAGGATCGCGGTCCAGCGCCGCCAGCCGATATGCTCGCCGAGCACCAGGCCCGACATCGCGGTGACGAAGATCGGTCCGGCCAAATAGTAGGTGATGACGTCGGCGAGCGGCAGATAGACGGTCGCCAGGAAGAACGCCGCGACCTCCAGCGTCGACAACGTGACGCGCAGCAATTGCAGCCACGGCCGCTCCAGATGCAAGAAATCCGCGCGCCGCTTCCACACGATCGGCAGCAGCACGAGCAACGCCGCGCAGGCGCGCAGCCACAGCAATTGCCCGACCGAATAGGTGGCGACGAGGAATTTGCCCATCGCGTCGCCGAACGAGAACATGAAGATCGACAGCAGCATCAGGCCAATGCCGGCAAGCCGCGCCGATCGATCGTCGTAGGAGGACAGTTTTGCGAACAGGCTCATGACTTGCGTTTCTTCGTTATTGCCGGGCACAGCCGGAACGACTGCGTTGCTTCCGCTCGCCCATGCCCGGTCGTCCGGTTTTAAAGACGTGGATGCCCGGGACAAGCCCGGGCAAGACGAATTGAACGGATTGCCGCACCTGCATCGCTGCGATACCGGTAGCCTGCCCCCGGCACAAAAAGAGCAGGAAACGCCGCATGAGTGAATTCGACCCCACCCAGCATCGCATGGTCCCCGCGCAGCGGTGGTTCGAGGATTTCGTGCTCGGCGAGCGCTTCGTGATTCCGAGCCGGACCCAGACCTCGGCGGTATTCGCGGCGTTCCAGACCGCCAGCGGCGACACCCATCCGATCCATTACGACGTCGAATATTGCCGCACGCGCGGCATGCCGGACCTGCTCGCGCACGGCTTCCAGACCCTGGTGCACACCGCACCCGGCGCCGGGCTGTTTCCCTATGTCGTGGAGGAATCGCTGATCGGCTTCCTGGAACAGTCGAGCAAGTTCCTGAAACCGGTCTATGCCGGCGATACCATCTACCCGGCGCTGGAGGTGATCGAGCTCGTCCCGGGTAAGACCACCGGCGTCGTAACGCTGCGCTCGACCGTGCACAACCAGCGCCGCGAGCTGGTGCTGGAGGGGATGCAGAAATTCCTGGTCCGGCGGCGCCCTGTTTAGCGCCAAGGGCCGCAAAAAGGCCCGAAAATTAAGGCTTTTCGCCGAAGTCGGCGCGCTTGCGGGTTGCCGCAGGGACCGGCCTGCCTTAACTAGTACGGATCATGAAATTCCTCGATGAAGCCAAGGTCTATATTCGCTCCGGCGACGGCGGCAACGGCTGCGTCGCGTTCCGGCGCGAGAAATTCATCGAGTTCGGCGGCCCCTCCGGTGGCAATGGCGGCCGCGGCGGCGACGTCATCATCGAGGCCGTCGACGGGCTGAACACGCTGATCGACTACCGCTATCAGCAGCACTTCAAGGCGCCAAAAGGCACCAACGGCATGGGCAAGGACCGCCATGGCGCCAACGGCAAATCGATCGTGCTGAAAGTGCCGGTCGGCACCCAGGTGTTCGACGAGGACCGCGAGACGCTGCTGCACGATTTCACCGAACTCGGCGAGAAATTCGTGCTGGCTGAAGGCGGCAATGGCGGCTTCGGCAATGCGCATTTCAAGTCTTCCACCAATCGCACGCCGCGCAACGCCAATCCCGGCGCGCCGGGCGAGGAGCGCTGGATCTGGCTGCGGCTGAAGCTGATCGCCGATGCCGGCCTGGTCGGCCTGCCCAACGCCGGCAAATCGACCTTCCTGTCGGTGGTCAGCGCGTCGCGGCCGAAAATCGCCGACTATCCCTTCACCACGCTGCATCCGCAGCTCGGCGTCGTGAATTACGGCGGCCGCGAATTCGTGCTCGCCGATATCCCCGGCCTGATCGAAGGCGCGCATGAGGGCGCGGGCCTCGGCGATCGTTTCCTCGGCCATGTCGAGCGCTGCCGGGTGCTGCTGCATCTGGTCGATGCGACCTGCGAGCATGCCGGCAAGGCCTACAAGACGGTGCGCACCGAGCTTGAAGCCTACGAAGGCCATCTCGCCGACAAGATCGAGATCGTCGCGCTCAACAAGATCGACGCGGTCGAACCGGACGAGTTGAAGAAGCAGAAGGACCGCCTCAAGCGGGCAGCGAAGAAGACGCCGCTGCTGATCTCGGGCGTGACCGGCGCAGGCGTGCAGGACGCGCTGCGCGCGCTGGTCGAGGTGATCGGCGAGGCGCCGGTGTCGAACAAGGCCAAGGCTCAGTCGGAACCGTGGGCGACGCCGCTGCCGCAGGGTTGAACGGCAAGTCCGAACAACGCCTGCGCCTCACAAGCACTTCCCAGCCACCTCGTGGCGCATACTGCCCCCACCTTCTTGCCAGACCAAACCCATGAAACGCCCCGCGCTCAAGAACTTTCGCCGCATCGTCGTCAAGGTCGGCTCGTCGCTATTGGTCGACTCGCAGGCCGGCGAAGTCCGCGCATCCTGGCTTGCCGCGCTGGTCGACGACATCGCAAAGCTCCACAAGCGCGGCTGCGAGGTCATGGTGGTGTCGTCGGGCTCGATCGCGCTCGGCCGCAGCCGCCTGAAGTTGCCGCGCGGCCCGCTGAAGCTCGAGGAGAGCCAGGCTGCCGCCGCGGTCGGCCAGATCGCGCTGGCGCGGACCTGGTCGGAAGTGCTCGGCCATCACGGCATCGGCGCCGGGCAGATCCTCGTGACCTTGCAGGATACCGAGGAGCGCCGCCGCTATCTCAATGCGCGCTCGACCATCGCCAAACTGCTGGAATGGGGCGCGGTGCCCGTGATCAACGAGAACGACACGGTCGCGACCACCGAGATCCGCTACGGCGACAATGATCGCCTCGCCGCCCGCGTCGCCACCATGGCGAGCGCGGATCTGCTTATCCTGCTGTCCGATATCGACGGCCTCTACACCGCGCCGCCCGCGGTCGATCCCGATGCGAAACTGATCCCGGTGGTCGAAAGCATCACCTCGGAGATCGAGGGGATGGCCGGCTCGGCCGGCTCCGAACTGTCGCGCGGCGGCATGACCACCAAGATCGAGGCCGCGAAGATCGCGACCACCGCCGGCACCCACATGCTGATCGCCTCCGGCAAGATCGAGCATCCCTTGCAGGCGATCGCCGACGGCGGCCGTTGCACCTGGTTCCTGACCCCGGCCAATCCCGTCACGGCGCGCAAGCGCTGGATCGCCGGCTCGCTCGAGCCGAAGGGCACGCTGACCATCGATGCCGGTGCAGTGGCGGCGCTGCGCGCCGGCAAGAGCCTGCTGCCAGCCGGCGTGATCCGGGTCGACGGCCAGTTCGCCCGCGGCGACGCCGTGGTGGTGCGCGGCCCCGACACCCATGAGATCGGCCGCGGTCTCGTCGCCTACGACGCCGAGAATGCCGAAAAGATCAAGGGCCGCTCCTCGCCGGACGTGATGGCCATTCTGGGCATCAGCGGACGCTCGGAGATGATCCACCGCGACGACCTCGTGATCGGCCCGGCCGGCGCGATCCCGGCCAAGTAGGCCATCGAGTAGGCCATTGGCCGAGCGGGACGGCCTGCCGCCCACCTGCCATGCCGGTTCCGCGCCTCGCCACCCCTCAATTGCCATGCTAGAACATGGCCTTAATCGAAAGCCGGGACTTCCATGAGCGCCCCCCTGAAGGCGATCGACGGCAACGCCGATCTCGCCGCCCTGATGACCGACCTCGCCGCCAAGGCGCGCGCCGCCGCGCGCGTGCTGGCGCTGGCGCCCCCGGAGCAGAAGAACCGGGCGCTCGCCGCGATTGAACGCGCGATCCGGGCCAACGCGCCGGCCATCCTCGCCGCCAATGCCGAGGACGTCGCCGAGGCGCGCGCGGGTGGCATGACCACAGCCTTTGTCGACCGCCTGACACTGACGCAGGCGCGCGTCGCCGGCATGGCCGATGGCGTAGCCACCGTGCGCGAGATCATTGATCCGGTCGGTGCCGTCACCGAAAGCTGGCAGCGTCCGAACGGCATGACCATCGAGCGCGTCCGCGTGCCGCTCGGCGTGATCGGCGTGATCTTCGAAAGCCGCCCCAACGTCGCCGCCGACGCCGGCGTGCTGTGCCTGAAATCCGGCAACGCCGTGATCCTGCGCGGTGGCTCCGACAGCTTCCGCTCCTGCCGCGCGATCCATGATTGCCTGGTGCAGGGCCTGCGTGAAGCCGGTCTGCCTGAGGCCGCGATCGCCCTGGTGCCGACCCGCGACCGCACGGCCGTCGGCCTGATGCTGACGGGATTGAACGGTGGCATCGACGTGATCGTGCCGCGCGGCGGCAAGAGCCTGGTCGCACGCGTCGAGGCGGAGGCCCGCGTTCCGGTGTTCGCGCATCTGGAAGGCGTCAACCATATCTATGTCGATGCCAGTGCCAGGCTCGATATGGCCAAGGCAGTGGTGCTGAACGCCAAGATGCGCCGTCCCGGCGTCTGCGGCGCCGTCGAGACCCTGCTGATCGATCGCAACGCTGCCGCGACGAAGCTGAAACCGCTGGTCGAGTTGCTGATCGATGCCGGTTGCGAGGTGCGCGGCGACGACATCGTGCAAGGCGCCGATGCCAGGGTGAAGCCCGCGTCCGACGAGGACTGGAACACCGAATATGAGGATGCGATCATCTCGGCGAAGATCGTCGGCAGTCTCGATGAAGCGATCGCGCATATTCAAAATCACGGCTCGCATCACACCGATGCGATCGTGACGGAGGATGCCGCCGCCGCGCAGAGATTCCTCAACGAAGTCGACTCCGCGATCGTGCTGCACAACGCCTCGACCCAGTTCGCCGACGGCGGCGAGTTCGGCTTCGGCGCCGAGATCGGAATTGCCACCGGCAAATTCCACGCCCGCGGGCCGGTCGGCGCCGAGCAACTGACGAGCTTCAAGTACCGCGTCCACGGCACCGGGCAGACACGGCCGTGATCATTGTCGCACGCGTACGGTAAACCATTGCAACAAGCTTCCACCGTGCCGTCATCCCCAGCCCAGGCGCTTCCGTTCTATACCAACGGCATGCGCATCGGGCTGCTCGGCGGCTCGTTCAATCCGCCGCACGCCGCGCATCGCGCCATCAGCCAGTTCGCGCTCAAGCGTTTGCAACTCGACCGCGTGTGGTGGTTGCTGACGCCGGGCAATCCGCTGAAGAACCATGACGGCCTGCATGCGCTCAACGAGCGTGCCGCGGCCGCGCGCCGCGTTGCCGACGATCCGCGCATCGACATCAGCTGTCTCGAAGCTGTCATCGGTGTCCGCTACACTGTCGACACGATCATCCACTTGCGCCGCCGTGTGTCCGGCGTGCACTTCGTCTGGATCATGGGCGCTGACAATCTCGCGCAATTTCATCGCTGGAAAGATTGGCGGCGCATCGCGTCCGATGTGCCGATTGCCGTGATCGACCGTCCGCCCCAGAGTTTCCGCGCCCTTGCCGCACCGGCGGCGCAGGCGCTCATGCGCTATCGCTTGCCCGAAAATCAGGCGACACGGCTGGCCGATCAGCAGGCGCCGGCCTGGGTGTTCCTGACAGGAATGAAATCCAATCTGTCTTCGACCGGACTGCGGAACCCGGACGGGAGCTGGAGAACGGCGTGAGGCGTAAAAGGGTTACTGGAATATTGAAACCATTAACCCCACATGCGTAGAATGGTGCGTGGGGCCGGATTCGGCACCCGCGATACAGTGAAAGGAATGGTCCCTGGCCACATCTGTATTGTCAAAGTCTGTTTTACCCAAGGTTCCAAAGACTGCGCGTAAAACATCGACGAAAACCGCGGCCTTGCGGGCGCAACCGGACGCCGACAAACCGGATGCCAACAAGACGCTGAGCCTGATCCTCTCCCGCCTCGACGACATGAAAGCGGAAGAGACGGTCACCATCGACCTTCGCGGCAAATCCGCATATTCCGACTACATGATCGTCACCACCGGCCGGGTTAACCGGCACGTTGGCGCGATCGCGGAAAATGTGACGAAGAGCCTCAAGGAAAACGGGGTCAAGAACATCCACGTCGAGGGCATGCCCAATTGCGACTGGGTGCTGATCGATTCCGGCGAGGTGATCGTGCACGTGTTCAGGCCTGAGGTGCGCGAGTTCTACAACCTCGAGCGGTTGTGGACTCAGAACCCGGCGGTCGCGGCGGTCTAAGGCGTATCGAAGCCGATGCGAATCGGCTGCAGCGCAGCTAGTCTGCGTTGATGCGTCTTGTCGTGATCTGCATCGGCCGCCTGAAACAGGGCCCTGAACGGGAGCTCGCCGAGCGCTACCGCGAGCGCTTCGAAGATATCGGCCGCAAGCTCGGCTTTCGCGGCCTTGAGATCCATGAGATTGCGGAGAGCCGCGCGCGCGACACGGGAGCGCGCATCGCTGAGGAGGCCGCGGCGATCGCGGCGCTGCTGCCGGAAAAGCACATGCTGGTCGCGCTCGACGAACGCGGCAAGAGCATCGACAGCGCGAGCTTTGCGCAGCAGCTCGGCCGCTGGCGCGACGAGGGGACAGCGCATACTGTCTTCGTGATCGGCGGCGCGGACGGACTTTCGCCTGAATTGCAGCGCAAGGCTTCGTTGCGTATTGCATTCGGCTCCGCGACCTGGCCGCACCAAATGGTCCGCGTCATGCTTCTGGAACAGATTTATCGGGCCGCGACCATTTTGGCCGGCCATCCTTATCATCGCGCCTGAGGCGCGGTGACGGACAGTCGAAAGCGCTGAACGCACGCGAATGCAGCACAAGCGGGACACAGCTTCGGATTCGCATCTCGCCACCGCGCGCCGCCGCTGGCTGCCGGCATCTCTGCCCTTGTCGATCGCTATGCTCGCCGCGTATCCGCTGACCGCGGCGCATGCGCAGGCAGCACCACCCACACAACAGTCCGCACAGCCGGCACCGCAAGCCGCGACGGCGGAGACATCGCCCGACGCCATCAAGCAGCGCGAGCAGGAGCTCGAGGCCGCGCGCGAACAGCAGCGCAAGGCCACCGAATTGCAGGAGAAGCTGAAGGCCGACATCGCCACGATCGGCCAGGACCGCAGCAAGCTCAATCAGCAGCTGATCGACATTGCCGGCCAGGTGCGCAGCGTCGAGACGCGGATCGCCGACGCCGAGGCCCGCTTGCAGCCGCTCGACGGCCGCGAGCGCGACATCCGCGGCTCGCTCGATTCACGCCGCTCCGAGGTGATCGAGGTGCTGGCCGCGTTGCAGCGCGCCGGACGGCGCACACCGCCGGCGCTGCTGGTGCGGCCCGAGGACGCGCTGCAATCGCTGCGCACCGCGATGCTGCTCGGCGCGGTGGTGCCGGAATTGCGCGTCCGCGCCGAGAAGCTTGCGGCCGATCTCGGCGAACTGGTGGCGCTGCGCAAGACCATCTCGACCGAGCGCGATGCGCTGGCGGGCGACCGCGACAAGCTGAAGGAAGACCAGACCCGCCTGGCGGCGCTGGTCGACGAACGGCAGCGGCAGCAGAGCACGGCCGAAAAGGACATGGAGGCCGAAGGCGCCCGCGCCATCGCGCTGTCGAAGCAGGCCGCCGATCTGCAGGGCCTGATCGCCAAGATGGAGCAGGACCTCAAGAGCGCGGCCAAGGCCGCCGCCACGGCCAGCCTTCAGGGGGCGCCGGCGACGGTTAACGGCAAGCCGAATCTGGGGGCCTTGAAGGACCCTGCCCGGATGAGCCCGGCGGTCGCCTTCGCCTCGGCCAAAGGCCTGTTCTCCTATCCCGTGAACGGCACCAAGATTCGCGAATTTGGCGGTTCCGACGGCGCGGGGGGCGTACAAAAGGGCATTTCTTTGGCCGCCAAACCGGGTGCGCAGGTCACAACCCCGTGTGACGGCTGGGTTGTTTACGCTGGTCCTTTCCGCAGCTATGGACAACTCTTGATCCTCAATGCCGGGGGCGGGTATCATGTCCTGATCGCCGGGATGGAGCGTATTTCGGTAAACATCGGCCAGTTTGTGCTAACGGGGGAGCCGGTTGCGACCATGGGGTCGACGTCCCAGGTTGCATCGATTCTCGCGACCAATGCGAGCCAGCCAGTGCTCTATGTCGAGTTCCGGAAAGACGGCACTCCAATCGATCCAGGTCCATGGTGGGCCGCAAATGAAGGCGAAAAGGTTCGCGGATGATGCGCAAGACTTCGGTAATTCTCCTTAGCGCCGCCACCGGCGCGGCCCTGACGCTTTTCGTCACGCAGCCCCGCGCTGTGCTGATGGGATCGAGCGCGCGCGCCGCGACGTCGGACACCTACCGCCAGCTCAATCTGTTCGGCGACGTGTTCGAACGGGTGCGCAGCGACTATGTCGAGAAGCCGGATGACAGCAAGCTCGTCGAGTCCGCGATCTCGGGCATGCTGTCCGGCCTCGACCCGCACTCGAGCTACATGGACGCCAAGAGCTTCCGCGACATGCAGGTGCAGACCCGCGGCGAGTTCGGCGGCCTCGGCATCGAGGTCACGATGGAAGATGGCCTGATCAAGGTCGTCTCGCCGATCGACGACACTCCGGCCTCGAAGGCCGGCATCATGGCCAACGACATCATCACCAACCTCGACGATGAAGCCGTGCAGGGCCTGACGCTGAACCAGGCCGTCGAGAAAATGCGCGGTCCGGTCAACACCAAGATCAAGCTCAAGATCATCCGCAAGGGCCAGGACAATCCGATCGACGTCACGCTGGTGCGCGACAACATCCGCGTCCGCTCGGTGCGTGCACGGGTCGAGGCCGACGACATCGCCTATATCCGCATCACCACCTTCAACGAGCAGACCACCGAAGGCCTGAAGAAGGAGGTTGCCAACCTGCAGAGCCAGATCGGCGACAAGCTGAAGGGCTACGTCATCGACCTCAGAAACAACCCCGGCGGCCTGCTCGAAGAAGCCGTCACCGTGTCCGACTCCTTCCTGGAGCGTGGCGAGATCGTCTCGACCCGCGGACGCAACGCCGAGGAAACCCAGCGCCGCGCGGCTCACCCCGGCGACCTGACCAAGGGCAAGCCGGTCATCGTGCTGATCAACGGCGGCTCGGCATCGGCCTCCGAAATCGTCGCCGGCGCGCTGCAGGACCACAAGCGTGCGACGCTGGTCGGCACCCGCTCGTTCGGCAAGGGCTCGGTGCAGACCATCATCCCGCTCGGCTCGGGCAACGGCGCGCTGCGCCTGACCACTGCGCGCTACTACACGCCGTCGGGCAAGTCGATCCAGGCCAAGGGCATCGTGCCCGACATCGAGGTGCTGCAGGACGTGCCGGAAGAGCTGAAGGCGCGCACCGACACCAAGGGCGAGGCCTCGCTGCGCGGCCATCTGAAGAACGACGGCGACGAGAAGACCGGCTCGCAGTCCTATGTCCCGCCGGACGCCAAGGACGACAAGGCACTGAAGATGGCCGACGACCTGCTGCACGGCATCAAGTCGACCTCGAATGCCACGCCGGCACCGGCCACCGCATCCGGTGACAAGGCGACCGGCGACAAGGCCGCCGCCGACAAGCCGGCCAACAAGTCCGCGAACTGATCCCATCCAATTGATTCGACGAACAGGGCGGCCCTCGGGCCGCCCTTTCTGTTTTCGCCGTCCACCGCCGGCCGTGCTTTGACGGGGAGGCGGCGCGCGGGAATGCACCGCATCGTGTTATCGTTCGCGCTGTTGATTCGGGGAGGGTCATGGCAGAAGCGGCCGACGAACTGAGCACGCCGCTTGGGCAGCAGACCGTGAGCAGGACGCGCCGTGTCCGCCTGCCGTTCACGGCGATGCAGGCGCTCGCCGTCCTGCTGGGCCTCGTGCTGGTCGGTTTCGCCGGCGTCGCCCTGTTCAACGACAATCCGCTCGGCGGCGAACCGATTGCCCGCATCACGCTCCGTAATCCCTCGCCCGCAGCGGCCGACGACAAACACGCCCCGGCCGAGCCGGCGGTCAAATCCGCCGCCAAGGCGCCGGCCGCAGCCGGCGATGCCAAGAACGACGCCAAGACCGTCACCATCATCGACGGCTCCAGCGGCAAGCGCCAGGACGTCGTGATCGGCGCTGGCGATCCGGCGGAAAAGACGGCGGATGGCGATGCGCCGCCTCTCGCCATGACTGGCATCGACCCGCGCCTGCTGGAAAAATCGCGCTACGGC
Source organism: Bradyrhizobium sp. USDA 3240 (assembly GCF_054063295.1). Lineage (NCBI taxonomy): Bacteria > Pseudomonadati > Pseudomonadota > Alphaproteobacteria > Hyphomicrobiales > Nitrobacteraceae > Bradyrhizobium > Bradyrhizobium sp. USDA 3240. The sequence continues at coordinate 4,662,275 of NZ_JBSSGD010000002.1, read as the reverse complement.
ATGATCCCTGTTGTCGCCGACGGCCTGAAGCCGTTCACGGTCTATGCGGGTGAAGCCGACCGCGCCAAGGCCGCCCGGATGCCCGTGGTCGCCATCGTGGTCGCCGGCCTCGGGGTCGGCGCCGCCAAGACCACTGACGCCATCATGAAGCTGCCGCCGGCCGTGACGCTGGCCTTCACACCCTACGGCGCCGACCCCGGCAAGCTCGCGGAACGCGCCCGGACCCAGCGCCACGAGATCCTGCTGCAGATCCCGATGGAGCCGTTCGACTATCCGGACAACGATCCGGGCCCGCAGACCCTGCTGACCACGTTGAGCAGCGAGCAGAACCTCGACCGTCTCTATTGGCACCTCAGCCGCCTGCAGGGCTATGCCGGGATCGCCAATTTCATGGGAGCCCGGTTCGTCGCGACCGATCCGGTGATGCAGCCCATCGTGCGCGAAGCGGCCAAGCGCGGTTTGAGCTTCTTCGACGACGGTTCCACCCCGCGCAGCCTCGCGCAGAGCCTCTCGGCCGGCCAATCGTTGCCGTTCGCCAAGGCCGATTTCGCCATCGACGTGGTGCCGACATCGGCGGAAATCGACCGCGCGCTGGTCAAGCTGGAAACAATCGCCAAGGAACGCGGCACGGCCGTGGGCGTCGCATCGGCGCTGCCGGTCTCGATCGAGCGGCTCGGCGCCTGGCTCAAGACACTGGACTCCAAGGGCATCATGCTTGTGCCATTGACAACGGCGATGCTGAAATCAAAATCGGGCTAGAGATCAATCTGTTGGTGCAACCTAAGACCTTGCCGGGGGGCCGGGTCGGGCGACACCAGGAACTGTGCGAGGTAGCGGCAGCATGGCACGTTATGAGGACCTGCCCTATCGAACCTGCGTCGGCATCATGCTGCTCAATACGGCCGGGCTGGTCTTCATCGGACGCCGCGCCGGCGGCATCGAGCATGTCGACGACGCCCATGTCTGGCAGATGCCGCAGGGCGGCGTCGATCCCGGTGAGGATACGTTTCAGGCCGCGCGACGCGAGCTCTATGAAGAGACCAGCGTCAAATCCGTGGAGAAGCTCGGCGAGGTCTCGGACTGGCTGATCTATGATATCCCGCGCACCGTCGCAGGCCGCGCCTGGAAGGGCCGCTATCGCGGCCAGCGGCAGAAGTGGTTCGCATTGCGCTTCACCGGCAACGAGAACGAGATCAACGTCGCCCACCCCGGCGGCGGCCACAAGGCCGAGTTCGTCACCTGGCGCTGGGAGCCGATGAAGAATCTGCCGGAGCTGATTGTGCCGTTCAAGCGTCCGGTCTATGAGCGCGTCGTGAAGGAATTCGCCGGTCTGGCGGCCAAGTAATTGGCCAGGTGATCGGCCAGATCAACGCGCGACGCACCGGTCGAGAATGTCATCAGATAAACCCTATCGCCCCAATGTGGGCATCGCGCTGTTCAACGGCGACGGACGCGTGCTGATCGGCCACCGGATCAAGGACGACGGTCCGGAGATCGTGCTGCCCGGCCTCGAATGGCAGATGCCGCAAGGCGGCATCGACGCCGGCGAGGATCCGCGCCAGGCGGTGATGCGCGAATTGTGGGAAGAAACCGGAGCGGTTAACGCCGACTATCTCGGCGAGACCGACTGGATGACCTACGAATTCCCGGCCTATGACGGACCGGCATCGCATCGGCTGGCCAAATTCCGCGGCCAGCGGCAGAAATGGTTCGCGCTGCGCTTCACCGGACGCGACGACGAGATCGATCCGTTGATGCCGCGCAACGGCCAGCCCGCCGAGTTCGATCAATGGCGCTGGGAGCGTCTCGATCGCGTCGCCGATCTCGTGGTGCCGTTCCGCCGCGAGGTCTATCGCGCGGTCGCGATCCGGTTCGCGGAATTCGCTAAAGCGCGATTAGGTTGAATCGTCATCGAGCTTTAGATTCTTGTTCAAGCATGATCTTTTCGGAGAACCGCTTCACACTTTTCCGGATCATGCTCTAGCTGATCCTGCGGCGGAAGACGCCGCGCATCGCCCGGCGTCATGCCGTAGGTCGCGCGGAACACGCGATAGAAGGTCGCAATGCTGTCGAAGCCGCATGAGAACGCGATCTCGTCGATGCCGCGTTCCTGCATCGATGAGAGAAGCCGCATCGCCTCCTTCAACCTCGTCGCCGTCAGCGTTCGTGCAAACGAGAGACCGGTCGGCTCGAACAGTGCATGCAATTGCCGGAGTGAAATGCCGAGCTCGGTGGCCACCGCAGCCGGCGTGAGCCCGGCGCGATGCAGATCGCGCAGCAGGATTTCGTGCGCGGCATGGAGGTAGCCGGCATGCAGCGCGGCACGGATCTCATCCTGGCGCGGCCGCACGCGTCCGCGCGCAAGCAGCGCCAGGCGCACCATATGCGTGACCTCGCCGGCGAACCGCCCGGCTTGCGCCGGATCGCGCGTCATGGAGCGGAACATGGCGCCGACCAGCCGGGTCAGGCTCGCATCACGCGCCAGCGCGACCAGCGGCACGTCCTCGATCCGGGCACCGAGCACGAGCTCGTCGGTGACGGGAATCTTGAGGCTGAAGAAGCGAAAACCGTCGGTCCGGTCGGGCGTCGACGCAAACGGAAGATTGGAATGGCCGAACACCATATCTCCGTTGCCTACCCATTGGATGCGATCGCGGCCGATATTCATGTGGCCGGGGCCGCGCACCTGCCAGCCGAGATGCAGGCTGTTGCTCGGAATGCGTCCGATGTCGGATGAGGTCCGGCTGACGCGGTAGGATGACGCCGACATTTCCGCCAGCACAGCATCGCCGACCTGCGTCGCGCAAAAGCGTCCGTGGAAATCGGGCCGCCTGTCGCGCTCGAGCTCTATGGTGACCCCGAACAGGTTTTTGCCGCGCACGTCGCACCAGTGCTCGAAACGGTCCTGCGGGCGGAGAGCATCGGTGGAAAAAGTCAGCACAGCATCTTGTCCGTTACGTCAGAAGTAGCATCCCGATGCGATCGGGCCAATTCGTCATCGCGCCGCAGCTTGTCATCGGTAGACGATCGCTGCTGTTAGCTGCTTCACATTTCTCGGATCGCGCTCTACTGCGCGACGAGGTGAGGCTAACTCCTCATCGCGCATTAGCTCCTTGTTTGAGCATGATCTTTTCGGAAAACCGCTTTGCACTTTTCCGGATCATGCCTTAGTTCGGGCCAACCGTGAACGGACCGACCGCGATGACATGGCAGTCGCTGTCGCGCTTGGCGCAGTCGCCGAGCGCAGTGTTGATCGCGCCCTGCTCGTTCTCCGCCTTCAACCCAAATCCCGGCCGCCCCTGAGTCCCGACCGCAACCGCATTCCAGCCTGCCGTCGCTTCGGCAAGCTTCCGCGCGACGTCGCTCCGCTCGCCCGGCACGATGACCGAGCTGTCCGCGGCCTTGAAGAAGCCGGTCACGCGCAATGTGGACGGAACCGGAACCACGAAGACATCGTCGACCACGACGATCGTGCAGGGCACACCCGCGACCGCGCCGCAGCCCTGCAAATTGCGCCGCGCCGATTCCTCGAGCGAATCGATGCCCGAATTGAAAAAGAAGTGACCACCCGGACCGAGCGCGATTGTTCGCGTCTTGCGCCCCGGCACAAACAGACTGTCGAGCCGGGCCTTGGCCGCCTCGCGCAGCAGCGGAACATCCTTGGTGGCGTACGGCTTCTCGACCAGCGCATCACGCTTGACCCACGGCAACGGCGGGACCGGCGGTAGCCCATGGGCATACACGATCGTATTGCCGACCGCATACAGCTCGCACTTGCGCGGCGAGCCCACATTGTCGGCACGCTTCTGGCACTGCTCCAGCGCCGAGGCCTTCGCCGCATCCGCGTTCGGCTGCGCCACGCTCCAGCCGGAGAAACCGTTGATGTTGATGGCGAGCGCCTTGGAATCGCCCGCGGGCAGATATTCGATCGCGAGCGCAACGCGGGTGCGGTCGCTGACGAACGGAATGATGTCCCGGCGAGCTTGTCGCCTGATGTGATCGATGGCGACGGCGAGGATGCCGATGCAGCCGGCATCTGCGGCGACGCAGGCTTGGCAGCCGGCGCTGTCGACGCTGATGGCGACGGTGCGACCAACGGTGCCAGTGAAGCCGATACCAGGGGCGCGGGTGCCGGCGTGGAGCTTGCCACGACCGCAGGCTTCGTCGCCGATGTCTCCAGCTTGGTGTAATAGAGGAAGCCGCCGACGCCGATCGCAGCCAACAGCACCACGGTGATGGCAGCGGGCCACATCCAGGCCGGTGCGCCCGCAGCAGCGGCCTTGATCGGCTTCTTGACCTGCGGCATCGCGTAGGTGCCGTCCTCGCGCCGCATCGCCACCATGTAGGCGTGCACGGGGGTCGGGATGTTCTTCACTTCCTGCGCGCCGATGTCGGCGAATTGCACCGACAGCTTGTTGGCGACCTGCTCGTGCACGGCGCGCGACACGCAGATGCCGCCGACTTCGGCGAGGCCCTCGAGCCGCGCGGCGATATTGACGCCATCACCAAGCAGATCGCCGTCGCGCTCGACCACATCACCGATGGTGATGCCGATCCGGAACGACATCTGCCGGCTCGGCGGATAGGCCATGTTGCGCGTGCGCAAGCTTTCCTGGATGTCGATCGCGCAACGCACGGCCTCGACCGCGCTGGGAAATTCCGCGAGCACCGCATCGCCCGCGGTGTTGAAAATGCGGCCGCCGCACTTTGCAATGAAATCGTCGGTGACCTGACGATAGGAGGCGAGCCGCCGCAGCGTCTCTTCCTCATCCTCGGCGACCAATCGACTATAGCCTGCAATATCGGCCGCGAAGATCGCTGCGATCTTGCGCTTCATGAGGACCAGCCCCGCAACCCAAATATGCCGGGCAGAATGCCGCCAGACTCTTCCGGGCGCAACAAGCATTCAACGCCCGCCGGGGTACGGCGAGCGTTGAATGCTTCAAGTCTTCGTAGACGATGACTGGAAAAGTGTGAGCGATTTCACAAGGAGAGCCGGCTCACTCGGTGCTATGGCGCGATCGCTGGTCGGCAACCGCGCCTTAGTGCATAGCCGTGGTGTTGAGCTCGTGCTGGATGCTCTTGAAGTGGTCGAGCCGCTCGATCGCGTGATCGAGCTCGGAGCCTTCCTGCTCGGCGAGCTTCTCTTCCATCTCCTTGATGGTCTCCGCGAACTTCGCACGATCAAGTTCGGCAATCGTGGTCGCGACGTCGGCGAGCACGGTGAGGCCCTTGTCCGACACTTCGGCGAGGCCACCGAGCACGATCACCTTCTCGCGCTTGCCGGCGGTCGTGATGGTCAGGATACCCGGACGAACCGTGGCAATGACCGGAGCATGACCGGCGAGCACACCGAAATCACCCTCCACGCCGGGGACGTCAACCTGATCGACCTCGCCGGAGAAGGCGAGCTTTTCGGGAGAGACGAGATCGAAGTGGAAGGTGGTCATGGTCTTTCCGTTCTTTGCGCTGTCACCCGCGGGCTTGACCCGCGGGTCCATCAGTCAAAACAGTTCTCGTTCGATGGATCGCCGGATCAAGTCCGGCGATGACGACATCATGAAGCTTAGGCCGCCTCGGCGGCGAGCTTCTTGCCCTTCTCGACGGCTTCTTCGATGGTGCCGACCATGTAGAACGCCGCTTCCGGCAGATGGTCGTACTTGCCCTGGCAGAGATCGCGGAAGCCCTTGATGGTGTCGGCGAGGTCGACGAACTTGCCCGGCGAGCCGGTGAAGATTTCGGCGACGTGGAACGGCTGCGACAGGAAGCGCTCGACCTTGCGGGCGCGGGCAACCGTCAGCTTGTCCTCTTCCGACAGTTCGTCCATGCCGAGAATGGCGATGATGTCCTGCAGCGACTTGTAGCGCTGGAGGATCTGCTGGACGAGACGCGCGGTGTTGTAGTGCTCTTCACCGACGACCAGCGCCGACAGCATGCGCGAGGTCGAGTCGAGCGGGTCCACCGCCGGATAGATGCCCTTTTCCGAGATCGCGCGCGACAGCACCGTGGTGGCGTCCAAGTGCGCGAACGAGGTGGCGGGCGCCGGGTCGGTCAAGTCGTCGGCCGGCACGTAGATCGCCTGCACCGAGGTGATCGAACCCTTCTGGGTGGTGGTGATGCGCTCCTGCAGCGCGCCCATGTCGGTCGCGAGCGTCGGCTGATAACCCACGGCGCTCGGAATACGGCCGAGCAGCGCCGACACTTCCGAACCCGCCTGGGTGAAGCGGAAGATGTTGTCGACGAAGAACAGCACGTCCTGGCCCTGGTCGCGGAAGTGCTCGGCGACCGTCAGACCGGTCAGGCCGACGCGGGCGCGGGCGCCCGGCGGTTCGTTCATCTGGCCGAACACCAGCGCGCACTTCGACTTCACGCTCGGATCCGGATTGTGCGGATCGGCGTTGACCTTCGATTCGATGAACTCGTGATAGAGGTCGTTACCTTCGCGGGTCCGCTCGCCGACGCCGGCGAACACGGAGTAACCGCCGTGCGCCTTCGCGACGTTGTTGATCAGTTCCTGAATCAGCACGGTCTTGCCGACGCCGGCGCCGCCGAACAGGCCGATCTTGCCGCCCTTCGCGTACGGAGCGAGAAGGTCGACGACCTTGATGCCGGTGACGAGGATTTCCGCTTCGGTCGACTGGTCAGTGTAGGACGGCGCTTCCTGGTGGATGGCGCGCAGGCCTTCGGACTTGATCGGACCGGCTTCGTCGATCGGCTCGCCGATGACGTTGATGATGCGGCCGAGCGTGCCTTCGCCGACCGGCACCCGGATCGGCTCGCCGGTGTCGGTCACTTCCTGACCGCGCACCAGACCTTCGGTGATGTCCATCGCGATGGTGCGGACGGTCGATTCACCGAGATGCTGTGCGACTTCGAGCACCAGGCGGTTGCCGCCGTTCTTGGTCTCGAGCGCATTCAGAATCGCCGGAAGGTGGCCTTCGAACTGCACGTCGACCACGGCGCCCGTGACCTGGGTAACGCGACCGATCTGATTGGCTGCTGTAGCCATGGACTGTTCTCCTTCGAAATCTGCCTTAGACCGCCTCAGCGCCGGAGATGATTTCAATCAGCTCCTTCGTGATCTGGGCCTGACGGGTCCGGTTGTAAATCAGGGTTTGCTTGCGGATCATTTCGCCTGCGTTGCGCGTCGCGCTGTCCATCGCGCTCATCTGTGCGCCGTAGAACGAGGCGTTGTTCTCCAGCAGCGCACGGAAGACCTGCACCGCAAGGTTGCGCGGCAGCAGGCTGCCGAGAATCTGGTCCTCTTCCGGCTCGTATTCGTACGAGGTCGCGGGAGCCGCGCTGGCCGCAGGCGCAGCCACCTCGAGCGGGATGATCTGCTGCGCGGTCGGAACCTGCGCGATCACCGACTGGAAGCGCGAATAGAACAGCGTGCAGACATCGAACTCGCCGGCCTCGAACCGCGCCAGCACCTTGTTGGCGATATCCTCGGCGTTGACGAAGCCGATCTGCCGCACGGCACGCAGGTCGAGGTGCTCGACGATCCGCTTCTCGAACGTCCGGCGCAGCTGCTCGTAGCCCTTGCGGCCGACGCAGAAGAATTTGACTTCCTTGCCCTGCGCGAGCAGCGCGTTCGCCCGCTCGCGCGCTAGGCGCACGATCGCGGAGTTGAAAGCGCCGGACAGGCCGCGCTCGCCGGTGCAGACCAGAAGCAGGTGCACCTGGTCGTTGCCGGTACCCGCGAGCAGCGCCGGCGCGCCGGGCGTGCCGTTGGCAGCGGCAGCGATGTTGGAAATCACCGCGTCCATCTTGGTGGCATAGGGCCGCGCCGCCTCGGCGGCGTTCTGCGCACGGCGCAGCTTCGAGGCTGCGACCATCTGCATGGCCTTGGTGATCTTCTGCGTCGCCTTGGTCGAGGCGATGCGGACCCGCATGTCTTTCAGTGACGCCATTCTTCGTCCACCCCGGCAATCCGACCACCAGGGTCAGATCGCAAGCCTCTCTGTTCCTATCGCCCGGCCAACGGCCAGGCGATGCCCTTATGCAAAGGTCTTCTTACGCAAACGTCTTGTTACGCAAACGTCTTGGCGAAGCCCTCGACCACCGTCTTGAGCTTGGCGGCGACGTCGTCGGACAGATCGCGGCTGGTGCGGATCGCGTCGAGGATCTCGACGTTCTTGCCGCGCAGCAGCGAGAGCAGGCCGTCCTCGAACGCCTTCACCTTGTTGAGCGGCAGCGGATCCAGGTAGCCGTTGGTGCCGGCCCAGATCACGCAGACCTGCTCTTCCATCTTCAGCGGCGAGAACTGCGGCTGCTTCAGGAGTTCGGTCAGGCGCGAGCCGCGGTTGAGCAGGCGCTGGGTCGAGGCGTCGAGGTCCGAGCCGAACTGCGCGAACGCCGCCATTTCGCGGTACTGTGCGAGCTCGCCCTTGATCTTGCCGGCGACCTTCTTGGTTGCCTTGGTCTGCGCCGACGAACCGACGCGCGACACCGACAGACCGACGTTCACGGCAGGGCGGATGCCCTGGAAGAACAGGTCGGTTTCCAGGAAGATCTGGCCGTCGGTGATCGAAATCACGTTGGTCGGAATGTAGGCCGACACGTCGTTGGCCTGGGTTTCGATGACCGGCAGCGCGGTCAGCGAGCCCAAACCATGCTCCTTGTTGAGCTTGGCGGCGCGCTCGAGCAGGCGGGAATGCAGATAGAACACGTCGCCCGGATAGGCCTCGCGGCCCGGCGGGCGGCGCAGCAGCAGCGACATCTGGCGATAGGCGACGGCCTGCTTGGACAGATCGTCATAGATGATCACGGCGTGCATGCCGTTGTCGCGGAAGTATTCGCCCATGGTGCAGGCGGTGAACGGCGCGATGTACTGCATCGGCGCCGGATCGGACGCGGTGGCCGCGACGATGATCGAGTATTCCAGCGCGCCCTGCTCTTCGAGCACCTTGACGAACTGCGCAACGGTGGAGCGCTTCTGGCCGATCGCGACGTAGACGCAATACAGCTTGAGGTTCTCGTCCGGCTGGGCGTTCAGCGGCTTCTGATTCAGGATGGTGTCGAGCGCGATCGCGGTCTTGCCGGTCTGACGGTCGCCGATGATCAGCTCGCGCTGGCCGCGGCCGATCGGAATCAGCGCATCGATCGCCTTCAGGCCGGTCGCCATCGGCTCGTTCACCGACTTGCGCGGAATGATGCCGGGCGCCTTGACGTCGACGCGCTTGCGTTCGGTGGCCTGGATCGGGCCCTTGCCGTCGATCGGATTGCCGAGCGCGTCGACGACGCGGCCGAGCAGACCCTTGCCGACGGGCGCGTCCACGATCGCGCGGGTGCGCTTGACGGTCTGGCCTTCCTTGATCTCACGGTCGGCGCCGAAAATCACGATACCGACGTTGTCGGTTTCGAGGTTGAGCGCCATGCCGCGCGTGCCGTTCTCGAACTCGACCATTTCACCGGCCTGAACGTTGTCGAGACCGTAGACGCGGGCAATACCGTCACCGACCGACAGCACCTGGCCAACTTCGGTGACTTCGGCTTCCTGGCCGAAATTCTTGATCTGGTCCTTGAGGATCGCAGAAATTTCTGCGGCGCGGATGTCCATCAGCCTGCCTCTTTCATCGCGTTCTTGATCGAATTGAGTTTGGTGCGAAGCGAACTATCCACCATGCGGCTGCCGAGCTTGACCACCAGGCCACCAATAATGGAGGGATCGACCTTCACGTTGAGCGCGACGTCCTTGCCCGTCACTGATTTCAGTGCGGCCTTCAGCCCGTCGAGATTCTTGTCACTGAGCTGCTCGGCGACGGTGACTTCCGCAGTCGCCTCGCCCTTGAACTTCGCCACCAGCGCGCGGTAGGCGCGGATCACATCGGCCACGGCAAACAGCCGGCGATTGGCGGTGAGCACCTTGAGGAATTTTGCCGACGTCCCGGAGATGCCGGCCTTGTCGAGCACCGCGGTCAGCGCCTTGAGCTGGGCGTCCGCGGAAAACACCGGGCTGCGGACCAGGCGCTTGAGATCGGCGCTCTCGTTGAGCATGGCCTCGAATTTGTCGAGGTCGGCCCGGACCTGATCGACGGATTGCTCGTCGCGCGCCAACTCGAACAGGGCCGTTGCGTAACGACCGGACACTCCCGAAACGGACGGATCTTCAGCAGCCACGAGCTCGCTCTTTTTTGCTGTCAAATTCGCAAGGGAAAAACCGTCGCCACCAAAGCAGCGCCTAGCGATCCAAGCCCTTGGAATTCAAGCGGGACTTCGATTTTCGACCGGCACAGGACGTGCCGGGATCGTTAAAATCGCGGCTTTGCTAACATAGCAATCGCGCAGGTGCAACATGACGGCATCGTGCGAGCCGCCTTGTCGCATGCGGTTTTTCGCGACCGCAGCCGGCGCTCGAATCGGAAAAATTCGGCGCGCGGAAATTCAGCGCGCGGCCCCCGCTTCGCGCCACCGCGGATTTGTTCCATCGAAATTTGCATGGGCCTATGGCCGAGCGCGCAAGGAACCCGAAACGCCCCGCCGCTTCATTTGGCGATTACTTACTGAAAACTTACTGCCGGCCTACTAATCAGTATTCGTATGTATATTAGTAGTTAAAAATTAGTTAAAGGCCAAGATTACGGAACCTCGATTGAATACCCCGAAGCGGTAACAAGATATTTCAACCCGAGACAATCGGGATTTACTGCCCAATTCGTGCCTCATTGCGAAACCAAACGGCTTTGGTCAACGAAGGGACGGGGGTCCACTTGCCGCGTTTGTGGCAATACTGTCTGAGGGTCTTATCAATGCTGAATATCAAGAAGGCGGCGGGCAATGTAACCCGCTCGCGTACGGCGCTTGCATTTGTAGCCGCAACTATCCTGGTCGGGGGCAGCGTGACGGAGGCGTCCGCGAAGTCCAGGCACCATCATCAGCGCCACCACCATCATCACCACGCCCGCGCCGAAGGTTCGTCCTGGCGCGACGCCAATGCATCGATCCAGCCGTCCGGCGGCCACACGTTCTCGGGGATGGCCTCCTTCTACGGCAATGAGTCGGGCAGCCGCACCGCTTCCGGCCAGCGCTTCAACCAGAACGCCATGACCGCGGCCCATCGCTCGCTGCCGTTCGGCACCAAGCTCCGCGTCACCCATGGCGGCCGCAGCGTCGTCGTCACCATCAACGATCGTGGCCCGTTCATCCGCGGCCGCGTGCTCGACCTCTCCACCGGCGCAGCCCGCGCCATCGGCCTGACCGGTGCCGGCGTCGGCCGCGTCACCGCCGAGGTCGTCTCCTAAGGCGTTCAGTACGCGTTGCGTTGTGTAACGGCCGCGAGGCCTGCTTCGTACCAAAAGGCCTGCCGTCGCAAATGACGGCAGGCTTTTTCTTTTGCGAGCCGTCGTCATTCCGGGGCGATGCGCCAGCATCGAACCCGGAATCTCGAGATTCCGGGTCTGGTCCTGCGGACCATCCCGGAATGACGGCCGAGCTCCTTACAAAAAACTCTGCGGATCGACGTCGACCTCGAGCTTCAGATTGCCCTTGGTCTTCGGACCGACCTCAAGCCATTCGCGCAGATATTGCGACAGGTCGACATTGCGCAGCGACTTCACCAGCAGGCGGAAGCGGTAGCGGCCCTTGATGACGGCAAGCGGCGCCTCGGCGGGGCCGAGCACCTGGATCCGCTCGTCGAGCGGCGCCACCGCGGCGAGCTTGCGGGCAAATCCCTCCGCTGTCGGGCGGTCGCCGGCGGAGACGATCAGGCTCGCCAGCCGGCCGAACGGCGGATAGCCGGTACGCTCGCGGATATCGATCTCGCTGGCGTAGAACGCCTCGCGGTCGTTCGCGATCAGGGCCTTGATGACCGGATGTTCCGGCTGATGGGTCTGCAGATAGCCGACGCCACGGCCCTGCTCGCGGCCGGCACGGCCGACCACCTGGTTCAGCAACTGGAACGTCCGCTCGGCGGCGCGCGGATCGCCGTTGCTCAAGCCGAGATCGGCATCGATGACGCCGACCAGATTAAGCCGCGGAAAGTTATGGCCCTTGGCCACGAGCTGGGTGCCGATGATGATGTCGACGCGGCCCTCGGCGATCTCATTGAGCTCGCTGCGCATGGTCTCGATCGAGGTGATGAGATCGCTCGACAGCACCATGGTGCGAGCCTCGGGAAAGATACTCGCAGCCTCCTCCTGCAGGCGCTCGACGCCGGGGCCGACCGCAACCAGCGATTCCTCGGCCGCGCAATGCGGGCAGATGTTCGGGCGCGGCATCGAGAAGCCGCAGTGATGGCAGACCAGCCGCTGCCGGAACCGATGATCGACCAGCCATGCGTCGCATATCGTGCAGGCAAAGCGATGGCCACAGGCGCGGCAGAGCGTCAGCGGCGCATAGCCGCGGCGATTGAGGAACAGCAGCGCCTGCTCGCGGCGCTCGATCGCATGGCGAATCTGCTCGGCCAGAACCGGGGAAATGAAGCGCCCGCGCGGCGGCGGCGCGCGGCGCATGTCGATCGCCTCGATATGCGGCATGTGCTGGCCGCCGAACCGCGACGGCAGCGCCACGCGCTGGTAGCGCCCCTTGCGCGCATTGACCTCGCTCTCGACCGAGGGCGTCGCCGACGCCAGCACGATCGGGATTTTTGCGATATGGGCGCGGACCACCGCCATGTCGCGCGCGTGATAATGCGCGCCCTCGTCCTGCTTGTAGGCCTGGTCGTGTTCCTCATCGACGATGATCAGTCCGAGATCGGCATAGGGCAGGAACAGCGCCGAGCGAGCACCGACCACGACTGGCGCCTTGCCCTCGGAGATCGCGGCCCAGTTTCGCGCCCGCGTGCGCGGCGTGAGCTCCGAATGCCATTCCAGCGGCCGCACGCCGAAGCGCTGCGCGAAACGGTCGAGGAACTGGCCGGTCAGCGCGATTTCCGGCATCAGGATCAATGTCTGCTTGCCGCGGCGGATATTCTCGGCGATCGCCTCGAAATAGACCTCGGTCTTGCCGGACCCGGTGACACCATCGAGCAGTGCCACGTGAAAGCTGCCGCTCGCCGCCAGCGTCCGCATCATATCGACCGCACTGCGCTGTTCGCGCGAAAAATCCGGCTGCGCAAAGGCGGGATCAGGAATCGGAGGCGGTGCGGGCGGCGGCATCGCCTCGACCGTCAGCGTACCCTCATCGACAAGGCCGTCGACCACGCCCGAGCTGACGCCGGCCTCCCGCGCCGCCTCGGACTTGCCGTGCAGCAAGCCATCCGACAGCACCTCGATCAGCCGCCGGCGCGCCGGTGTCAGGCGCCGTGGCGGCTCGCCGACCAGGCGGACCCCGAGGCGTGTCCGCTCCGGCCCGAGGTTCTCGCCCATCCGCAGCGTCATCCGCAGCACCATGCCGCGCGCCGACAGAGTGTAGGTGGAGACCCAGTCGACGAGCTGGCGCAGCTCCGCCCTAAGCGGCGGGACATCGAGCTTCTCGCTGACGTCCTTGAGCCGGTTGTGCAGCCGCGGATCCGGCCTGGCATTCTCGGCCCACACCACGGCTACGACCTCGCGCGGCCCGAGCGGAACACAGATCACGTCGCCGGGCGCAAGCTCCATGCCGCGGGGCACGCGGTAGGAATAGGTCTGGTTCAGCGCGACAGGCACCAGCACGTCGACGATTCGTGTCGTCGATGCGGGAGCTGGGCTGGGGCGGGTGCTATGGTCCATTGAATCAGAAACCTTGAACCCGGTCGGGCTAGCACCGCTTCGCTCTCTTAGCGAACGGTAAACGAAGGCAGTGCGATATAATCAGGAGATTAGCAGCGCCAATAGCCCTTGAGGACATGCGCGTTCAAGACATGGCCCGGACCGATCAGCCCATGCAACCGCTCGAGCTCGACTGCGCCGACGTCTCGGTCACGCAGGAGATGACGCGCTGGCTGTCGCATCTGCGCGCGGAGCGACGGCTGTCGCCGAAGACGCTCGAGGCCTATGCCCGCGATGTGCGGCAATGCCTGGCCTTCCTGGCCGGGCACTGGGGCGCGCGCGTGACGCTTGCGGCATTTTCCGCGCTCGAAGCCAGCGATGTCCGCGCCTTCATGGCGATGCGCCGCGCCGACGAGATCGGCGGGCGATCGCTGATGCGGGCGCTGGCCGGCCTGCGCTCGTTCGGACGTTTCCTGGAGCGCGAAGGCAAGGGCAAGGTCGGTGCGCTGTCGGCGATCCGCGCCCCCAAGGTGGCGAAGAGCCTGCCGAAGCCGATCCATATGGAAGCGGCGAAACGCTTTGCCGATGCCGACGAGCGCGCCGGCGAAAGCCGCGAGACCTGGATCCTGATGCGTGACGCCGCCGTGATGGCGCTGCTCTATGGCTCGGGTCTGCGCATCTCCGAGGCGCTGGGGCTGAAGCGCCGCGACGTGCCGAAGCCGGGCGAAGGCGACGTGCTGGTTGTCACCGGCAAGGGCAACAAGACCCGCATGGTGCCGGTGCTGCAGAACGTGCTGCAGTTGATCGCGGATTATGCGGCGGTCTGTCCGCATCAGCTCGGCCCGACCGGACCAATGTTCGTCGGTGCGCGCGGTGGCCCCTTAAGCCCGCGCATCATCCAGCTCACCATGGAGCGGCTGCGCGGCGCGCTCGGCCTGCCCGACAGCGCAACGCCGCATGCGTTGCGGCACTCCTTCGCCACGCATCTGCTGAGCCGCGGCGGCGATCTGCGCGCGATCCAGGAATTGCTCGGCCACGCATCGCTGTCGACCACGCAGATCTACACCGGCATCGACAGCGAGCGCCTGCTCGAAGTCTATCGCTCCGCGCACCCGCGCGGCTGAACGCGCGCGGACCTGGGTTCAAAATATGGTGCGGGGCCGGCACCGACGCGCCGTTCATCTTGCGCCGTTCATATTCATACGGCCGCCACAAATCGCTCGGCACTTGCCTTGTGCGCCGCATTCAGCAATCGTGGCGCGGTCTCATCCGGAGGGGGAATCATGAGCGCACAGGAAAGTATGGAGCACGCGGAGCATGCCGAGCATGCGTCGGGCGAGAACAAGAAGATCGCCCTCCTGATCGCGGTGATCGCGCTCTGCCTGGCGCTGTCGGAAACGCTCGGCAAGGGCGCCCAGACCGAATCGATCAGCAAGAACGTCGAAGCCTCCAACCTCTGGGCCTTCTTCCAGGCCAAAAGCATCCGCCGCACCTCGGTGCAGACCGCGGCCGAACAGGGCAAGCTGAACCTCGCGACCACCACCGACGAGGCGGCCAAGGCCGCGCTGCAGAAGCAGATCGACGACTGGCAGAAGACCGCGGCACGCTACCGCTCGGAGCCGGAGACCGGCGAGGGTTCAGAGCAGCTCGCCGAGCGCGCCAAGCACGCCGAGCATGAGCGCGACGAGGCCACCGCGAAATATCATCACTTCGAGCTTGCCTCCGCCGCCTTCCAGATCGCCATCGTGCTGGCGTCCGCGACAATCATCACCGGCATCGCCGCGCTGGCCTGGGTGTCCGGCCTGGTGACGCTCGCCGGCGTCGTGATGACCTTGCTCGGCCTGCTCCAACCGCATCTGCTACATCTGCATTGAGGCCCACAGCTCCGCTGCGCGACCGTCATCCTGAGGAGCCGCGTAGCGGCGTCTCGAAGGATCGACGGCCACCAGCCGGGCCGTTCATCCTTCGAGACGCGCTACGCGCTCCTCAGGATGACGGACCCAATGAGCCTTGCTTAGAGAACCTTGCTGGTCTGGTGGACGCTTTTGCGGAAGCGCGCGATCAGGCGCAGCGTGCGCGCGGTCCAGCCGTCGCCGTCACCACTGATCATCTCGAGGATACGCCGCTTGACCGGCTCGACCAGCGCGGTGGCCTTGGCCCGCAACCCCATCACGAAATTATAGAGCGCCTCGAACCAGGGCATCTCCAGCAGTTTCGACCGCGTCACGTCGAACAGGAAGGCGGTGACGCCGACGCCGACGATCTTGGCGAACAGGATCAGCGAGACCGCGCTGAACCAGTATTGGTTCGCCAGCAGCCACAGCCCGACCAGCTTGAGCGGAAACAGCGGGATCAGCGGCACGACGAAGACGATCAGCGTCATCGCCGGCGACAGCGAATCGACCCGCTCGGCAAGCCATTGCTTGAGCGCGCGCAGCGGGATCCACGCCACCACCCGGGCCACGATCGGCTCGACGTGATCCCATAGCCAGGCCTCGATCAGGAAAATGATCGCAAGCAGGACCCAGAACGGCTGAAGCAGACGGCGCAACATCACTATGATCTCTACCCCGCTCGCGCGGGACGTTCGATCACATATGGATGGCGCGCTTGCCCACCGCAAGCGCGGCTTCCTTGATCGCCTCGGAGCGGGTCGGATGGGCGTGGCAGGTGCGCGCCAGATCCTCGGCCGAACCGCCGAATTCCATCAGGACGCAGGCTTCGTGGATCATTTCGCCGGCTTCCCGGCCGACAATGTGCACGCCGAGCACCCGATCGGTCTTCGCATCTGCGAGAACCTTCACGAATCCGTCGGTGGTCTGGTTGACCTTGGAGCGGCCGTTGGCGGTGAACGGGAATTTGCCGACGGTATAAGCGATGCCGGCCTGCTTGAGATCTTCCTCGGTCTTGCCGACCGACGACACTTCCGGCGTGGTATACACAACACCTGGAATGACGTCGTAGTTCACATGGCCGGCCTGGCCCGCGATGATCTCCGCGCAGGCAACGCCCTCGTCTTCCGCCTTGTGCGCCAGCATCGGCCCGGCCACGACGTCGCCGATCGCGTAGATGCCCTTCACATTGGTCGAGAAGTGCGCGTCGATCTCGACGCGGCCGCGATTGTCGAGCGCAACCCCGGCTTCCTTCAGCCCGAGGCCCTCGGTGTAGGGCACGCGGCCGATGCACACCAGCACAACGTCGGCTTCGATGGTCTCGGCAGCGCCGCCCGCGGCCGGCTCGATCTTGGCCTGAAGCGTCTTGCCCGAGATGTCGACCGCGGTGACCTTGGCGCCGAGCTTGAAGGTGAAGCCTTGCTTTTCCAGGATGCGCTGGAATTGCTTCGCCACTTCGCCGTCCATGCCGGGCAGGATGCGATCGAGGAATTCCACCACGGTGACCTTGGCACCGAGACGATGCCAGACCGAACCGAGCTCGAGCCCGATCACGCCGGCACCGACGATCAAGAGGCTCGACGGCACTTTCTCCAGCGACAGCGCGCCGGTCGACGACACGATGCGCTTCTCGTCGATGTCGATGCCCTTCAGCCGCGCGATGTCGGAGCCGGTGGCGATCACGATGTTCTTGGTCTCGACGGTTTCGGACTTGCCGTCGCCGGAGACCTCGACCTTACCGGCACCGAGGATCTTGCCGGTGCCTTTGAGGACGTCGATCTTGTTCTTCTTCATCAGGAACTCGACACCCTTGACGTTGCCGTCGATGCCCTGCTGCTTGAAGTCCATCATCGCGGGCAGATCGAGCTTCGGCGCGGAGACGCTGACACCCATCTTGGCGAACGAGTGCGCGGCTTCCTCGAACATCTCGGAGGCGTGCAGCAGCGCCTTTGACGGCATGCAGCCGACATTGAGGCAGGTGCCGCCCAGCGTCGCGTTCTTCTCGACGACGGCAACCTTCATGCCGAGCTGCGCTGCGCGGATCGCGCAGACGTAACCGCCGGGGCCAGTGCCGATGACGACGAGATCGTAAGAAGCCATGATTGAGGTCCTGTAGCTAAACTCGGTGACAGTTAGGCGGGCGCGATCCGATCGGAAGGCCGCTTCCCGCTTGATCGTGTTTTAGCGACCGCCCGACACGTCGAGGATCGCGCTGGTGACGTAGGATGCCTCGTCGGAGATCAGCCAGACGATGGCGTTGGCGATTTCGTCCGCGGTGCCGACGCGCTTCATCGGCACCATATGGGCAAGCCGATGGGCGCGATCGGGCTCGCCGCCCGCGGCGTGGATGTCGGTGTCGATCAGTCCGGGCCGAATGCCGGCGACCCGGATGCCTTCAGCCGCGACTTCGTAGCCGAGGCCGATCGTGAAGGAATCGATCGCCCCCTTGGAGGCGGCATAGTCGACATAGGTGTTGGGCGCGCCGAGCTTCGCGGCGACCGAGGAGAGGTTGACGATGACGCCGCCCTGGCCGCCGTGCTTGGTCGACATGCGCTTCACCGCCTCACGCGCGCACAGGATGCTGCCGGTGACGTTGACCGCCATCATCTGCTGGATGCGCTCGGCCGACATCTCGTCGACACGCACGCCACTCTTGCCGACAATGCCGGCATTGTTGACGAGCGCGCCGAGCGTGCCGAAGCTATCTGCCGCCTTGAACAGCGCCAGGATGTCCTGCTCGCTGCCGACGTCGCACTTCACCGCGATCGCCTTGCCGTTCTTCGCTTCGATCGCGGCGACGACCTCGTTGGCCGCAGCCTGGTTTGTGGCGTAGCCGACCACGACGCGATAGCCGCGCGCGGCAGCAGCGAGCGCGGTGGCGCGGCCGATGCCGCGGCTGCCGCCGGTGATGACAACGACCTTGTCCGTCACATTGATCCCCAAACGTAAGCACCCAACCAATCGCGACGCCCGAACCGATCGGACGCCGCGCGCGACATGACCTTAGAGATCCAGCACCAGGCGGGCCGGATCTTCCAGGCTCTCCTTGACCCGCACCAGGAAGGTGACCGCTTCCTTGCCGTCGATGACGCGGTGATCGTAGGACAGCGCCAGATACATCATCGGGCGCACCTCGATCTTGCCGCCGACCACCATCGGCCGCTCCTGGATCTTGTGCATGCCGAGGATGCCGGACTGCGGCGCGTTGAGGATCGGCGTCGACATCAGCGAGCCGTAGATGCCGCCATTGGTGATGGTGAAGGTGCCGCCCTGCATCTCGTCGATCTTGAGCTGACCGTCGCGGGCGCGGCGGCCGTAATCGGCGATCGACTTCTCGATCTCGGCGATCGACTTGTGATCGCAGTCGCGCACCACAGGCACCACCAGGCCGCGGTCGGTGCCGACCGCGACGCCGATGTGGTAGTAGTTCTTGTAGATCAGGTCAGAGCCGTCGATCTCGGCGTTGACGGCCGGAATGTCCTTCAACCCCTGCACCACCGCCTTGGTGAAGAAGCCCATGAAGCCGAGCTTCGAGCCGTGCTTCTTCTCGAACGTATCCTTGTAGAGGGCGCGCAGCTTCATCACCTCGGTCATGTCGACCTCGTTGAAGGTCGTCAGCATCGCGGCGGTGTTCTGCACGTCCTTGAGGCGGCGCGCGATGGTCTGGCGCAGACGGGTCATCTTCACGCGCTCCTCGCGCGCGGCATCGTCCGCCGGCGAGGGGCTGCGAACCTGCACGGCGGCGGCGGGCTGGTTGACCGGGGTCGGCGCCGAGGCGGCCTTCTCGATCGCGGCCAGCATGTCGCCCTTGGTGACGCGGCCATCCTTGCCCGAGCCCGGAACGGTGGAGGCGTCGACGCCGCTTTCGGCGGACAGCTTGCGCACCGAAGGCGCGAGCGGCGCATCGGTCGGCGGCACCTTGGGCGCGGCAGGCGCCGGCGCGGGAGCAGGGGCCGGAGCGACAGCCTTGGCCGGAGCGGCGGCGGCAGCGGACTTGGCGGGAGCCGCACCATCATTGATCTGGCCGAGCAGCGCGCCGACGGCGACGGTCTCGCCATCCTTGGCGATGATCTCACCGAGCGTGCCGGCGACCGGCGCGGGCACCTCGATGGTGACCTTGTCGGTCTCCAGCTCCACCAACGGCTCGTCCACCGCGACGGCCTCACCGGCCTTCTTGAACCAGCGGCCGATCGTGGCCTCAGTCACGGATTCACCGAGCGTTGGAACGCGAATTTCAGTCATGATCTCTTCCTCGATAACCTTGCGGTCGAAAATTTGGTCCAGCCACCCTTCGCCAAAGCGAACGATCCGGTACTCCGTGACGACAGCGGTGAGGCTGGATGACGCGGGATACCGGATGCCCCGCTCCAGTGCGCAATTGCGCACAGAGCGGGGCATGGCTTCAGTGAAGGCCGTTAGTTCAGTGCGTCGTCGAGCAGCGCCTTGAGCTGCGCCAGATGTTTCGACATCAAACCGGTGGCGGTCGCCGCCGATGCCGGACGGCCGGCATAGCGCGGACGCTTGTTGGCGGCGTTGGTCTGGTTCAGCACCCATTCCAGATAGGGCTCGATGAAGTGCCAGGAGCCCATGTTGCGGGGCTCTTCCTGGCACCAGACCACCTCGGCCGCCTTGAAGCGGCCGAGCTCCTGCACCAGCGCCTTCAGCGGCACCGGATACAGCTGCTCGATGCGCATCAGATAGATGTCGTCGACGCCGCGCTTCTCGCGCTCCTCGTACAGGTCGTAATAGACCTTGCCGGAGCAGAGCACGACGCGACGGATCTTGTCGTCCGGCACCAGCTTGATCTTCTCGTCCGGCAGCATCTGCGCGTCATCGTACAGGATGCGGTGGAAGGTGGCGTTCTTGCCGAGTTCGTCGAGCCGCGACACGGCGCGCTTGTGGCGCAGCAGCGACTTCGGCGTCATCAGGATCAGCGGCTTGCGGATTTCGCGATGCAGCTGGCGCCGCAGCACGTGGAAGTAGTTTGCCGGCGTGGTCGGATTGACCACCTGCATGTTGTCCTCGGCGCACATCTGCAAATAACGCTCGAGGCGCGCGGAGGAGTGCTCCGGTCCCTGCCCCTCGTAGCCATGCGGCAGCAGGCAGACGAGGCCCGACATGCGCAGCCATTTGCGTTCGCCCGAGGAGATGAACTGGTCGAACACCACCTGCGCACCATTGGCGAAGTCGCCGAACTGGGCTTCCCAGAGCGTCAGCGCATTCGGCTCGGCCAGCGAGTAGCCATACTCGAAGCCGAGAACCGCCTCTTCCGACAGCAGCGAGTTGATGACCTCGTAGTGGCCGGTGTCCTCGCCGCCGAGATGGTTGAACGGCGTGTAGCGGCTCTCGTCCTCCTGATCGATCAGGACCGAATGGCGCTGCGAGAAGGTGCCGCGCTCGGAATCCTGGCCGGACAGGCGCACATGATGGCCCTCCTGCAGCAGCGTGCAGAACGCCAGCGCCTCGCCGGTCGCCCAGTCGATGCCGACGCCGGTGTCGATCGCCTTGGCGCGATTGTCGAGGAAGCGCTGAATGGTGCGGTGGGCGCGGAAGCCGTCCGGCACCTTGGTGATCTTGCGGCCGATCTCCTTGAGGACGGCGACATCGACGCCGGTGACGCCACGGCGGGCGTCTTCTTCCTGATCGGCCGACTTGAAGCCGGCCCATTTGCCGTCGAGCCAGTCGGCCTTGTTCGGCTTGTAGCCCGAGCCGGCTTCGAGCTCGGCATCGAGCCGTGCGCGCCAATCGGCCTTGGCCTTCTCGACCTCGCCCTCGGTCAACACGCCGTCGGCGACCAGCCGCTTGGCGTAGATCTCCAGCGTCGACGGATGCGAGGCGATCTTCTTGTACATCACCGGCTGGGTGAACGCCGGCTCATCGCCCTCGTTGTGGCCGTGACGCCGGTAGCAGAACATGTCGATGACGACCGGCTTGTGGAATTTCTGCCGGAACTCGATCGCGACCTTGGCCGCGAACACCACGGCCTCCGGATCGTCCCCGTTCACGTGGAAGATCGGCGCGTCGATCATCTTCGCGACGTCGGACGGATAGGGCGACGAGCGCGAGTAGCGCGGATAGGTGGTGAAGCCGATCTGGTTGTTGACGATGAAGTGCAGCGAGCCGCCGGTGCGGTAGCCCTTCAGGTCGGACAGGCTGAAGCATTCCGCCACCACGCCCTGGCCCGCGAACGCCGCGTCGCCGTGCATCAGGAGCGGCAGCACCGAGATGCGCATATCCGGCGGATCGCCGTGCTGATCCTGCTTGGCGCGCACCTTGCCCATCACAACCGGATCGACGATCTCGAGATGCGACGGATTTGCGGTCAGCGACAGATGGATGTTGTTGCCGTCGAACTCGCGGTCCGACGACGCGCCGAGGTGATACTTGACGTCGCCGGAGCCTTCGACCGAGTCCGGATTGGCCGAACCACCCTTGAATTCATGGAACAGCGCGCGGTGCGGCTTGCCCATCACCTGGGTCAGCACGTTGAGGCGGCCGCGATGCGGCATGCCGACGACGATCTCCTTCACGCCGAGATTGCCGCCGCGCTTGATGATCTGTTCGAGCGCCGGGATCAGCGATTCGCCGCCGTCGAGACCGAAGCGCTTGGTGCCGGTGAACTTGG
Source organism: Bradyrhizobium sp. USDA 3240 (assembly GCF_054063295.1). Taxonomy (NCBI): domain Bacteria; kingdom Pseudomonadati; phylum Pseudomonadota; class Alphaproteobacteria; order Hyphomicrobiales; family Nitrobacteraceae; genus Bradyrhizobium; species Bradyrhizobium sp. USDA 3240. The sequence goes on along the minus strand of NZ_JBSSGD010000002.1, from coordinate 4,640,130 downwards.
TGTCGCAGAACTTCTCGAAGCCGTCGGCCTCGATCAGCTTGTTGAGGATCGCGCGGCGTCCCTCGGGCGTGAAGCTGATCTCCTTGTCCGGACCTTCGATGCGCTCCTGGATCCACGCCTTCTGCGCGGCATTGGAGATGTGCATGAACTCGACGCCGAGCGTCTGGCAGTAGGTGCGCTCGCAGATCTGGACGATCTCGCGCAGCGTGCCGTATTCGAGGCCGAGCACGTGGTCGAGGAAGATCTTGCGATCGAAGTCGGCCTCGCTGAAGCCGTAGGAGCGCGGATCGAGCTCCTCGCGGTCGCGCGGCGCCTCGATGCCGAGCGGATCGAGCTTGGCGTGGAAATGGCCGCGCATGCGATAGGCGCGGATCAGCATCAGCGCGCGAACCGAATCGCGGGTGGCCTGATGCACGTCGGCGTCGGACAGTTCGGTGCCCTTGGCCTGCGCCTTGGCGGCGAGCTTGGTGCCGACCGCCTTCTCGACTTGGGCCCAATTGCCGTCGAGCGCCGAGGTCAGCTCGTCACGCGGCGTCACCGGCCAGTTGGCGCGGCCCCACGAGGCACCCTCGGCGTTCTTCTGGACGTCGGCGGGGGCGTCCTTCAGGCTTTTGAAGAAATCCTGCCATTCGGCGTCGACCGACGATGGGTCCTGCTCGTAGCGGGCATAGAGATCGTCGATGTAGGCGGCGTTGGTGCCCTGCAGGAATGATGAGAGAGCAAAAGCAGCGTTCGCGTCTTGGCGAGACATGGGGCAGTCCTGGTGATTTTTTTCGGTTCGCGCGTAGGAGACGGCGCTGATGCCGGTCTGGAAGTGCGCCGGCTGGATAGATACCCTTTACCCTATCTAGGCGCGATATTCCTGCCTAAAAGAACCAAGAAATGAACTTATTTTCATATTTTATTGGTCAGCGTTCTGGCGGCAAAACGCAGCAAAAAGGCGGGTTCCCCAAGGAGAACACGCCCAAAATCGCGCCAAAACACGAAGGGAACTTCGCCTGACAGAGGTTACTTCAGCATCTCCGCGAGCGTGTGCCCGAGTCGCGCCGGCGACGGCGACACCTTGATGCCGGCGGCTTCCATCGCCGCGGTCTTGGAACCGGCGTCGCCCTTGCCGCCGGAGATGATCGCGCCGGCATGACCCATGCGGCGGCCGGGAGGTGCGGTAACACCGGCGATGAAGCCGACCATCGGCTTCTTGCGGCCGCGCTTGGCCTCGTCCTTGAGGAACTGGGCGGCGTCTTCCTCGGCGGAGCCGCCGATCTCGCCGATCATGACGATCGACTTGGTCTTCTCGTCAGCCAGGAACATCTCCAGCACATCGATGAACTCGGTGCCCTTTACCGGATCGCCGCCGATGCCGACCGCGGTGGTCTGGCCGAGGCCCTCCTGGGTGGTCTGGAACACCGCTTCATAGGTCAGGGTGCCGGAGCGAGAGACGATGCCGACTGAGCCGGGCTTGAAGATGTTGGCCGGCATGATGCCGATCTTGCACTCGCCAGCGGTCATCACGCCCGGGCAGTTCGGCCCGATCAGCCGCGACTTCGAGCCCGACAGCGAGCGCTTGACGCGCACCATGTCGAGCACCGGAATGCCCTCGGTGATGCAGACGATCAGCGGTATCTCGGCGTCGATCGCCTCGCAGATCGCGTCCGCCGCGCCCGGCGGCGGGACGTAGACCACGCTGGCGTCGGCGCCGGTCTTGGCACGCGCGTCCGCGACGGTGTCGAACACCGGCAGATTGAGATGGGTCTGACCGCCTTTGCCCGGCGCTACGCCACCGACCATCTTGGTGCCGTAAGCGATCGCCGCTTCCGAATGGAACGTGCCGTTCTTGCCGGTGAAGCCCTGGCAGATGACCTTGGTGTTCTTGTCGATCAGAATGGACATGGTTCGAGATGCTTTCGCGAGACGATCGGTGAAGGGTTCAGTGGATACGCCGGTACACGCCGGTGAGCACGTCGGCCCACCCTTCCGCGTCAGGTGAGAATTGGATCTTCATGTTGTAGGTGTTGTCGTCGACGACCTCGTAGACGTGACGGGCATTGCCGCGCAGCGAGCCGCGCACCAGGATCAGCGACTTGCCCGCCCAGCCGCCGGACGCCGGCGACGGCGGGTAGTAGCCGAGTGAATCGTGCCAGAACAATCGGTAGGCGCGATCCTCGCGGTCGTAGGTGAAGACGCCGTGGGTGGCGAAGCTCTCCTTGCCGTCACGGGTCTGCACGCAGTCCTGGATCAGGTAGAAACCGTTGAGCGCGATGCGCGCAACGACATGGGAAGTCGCCGGACCGCCTGCGGTCCAGCGCGACGGATAGACCATCTCGTCGCCGTTCCACTCGCCCGCGAAAGCCGCGAGCTTGCGGTGTTCGTCCAGCGGGGTCGGAGCGTCGAGATGATCGGCCATCGTTAGCCTCCCTTGACGGCTTTCACGATCTTCTGCGCGGCGTCATCGAGATTGTCGGCGGGCACCACGTTGAGACCGCTGTCGCGGATGATCTTCTTGCCCTGCTCGACATTGGTGCCTTCGAGGCGCACCACGAGCGGCACCTTGAGGCCGACCTGCTTGACCGCGGCGACCACACCCTCGGCGATCACGTCGCACTTCATGATGCCGCCGAAGATGTTGACCAGGATGCCCCTCACGTTCGGATCGGCGGTGATGATCTTGAACGCAGCCGCAACCTTCTCCGCGCTGGCGCCGCCGCCAACGTCGAGGAAGTTCGCTGGCTCCATGCCGTAGAGCTTGATGATGTCCATCGTCGCCATGGCGAGGCCGGCGCCGTTGACCATGCAGCCGATCGTGCCGTCGAGCGCGACATAATTGAGGTCGTATTTCGACGCCTCGATCTCCTTGGCGTCCTCCTCGGACTCGTCGCGCAGCGCGACCACGTCCGGGTGACGGTAGAGCGCGTTGCTGTCGAACGACACCTTGGCATCGAGCACACGGAGCTGGCCCTGCTTGGTGACGACCAGCGGATTGATCTCGAGCATCGCCATGTCCTTGGCGGCGAACGCGGCATAGAGCTGACCGGTCAGCTTCTCGGCCTGCTTGGCGAGATCGCCCTTCAGCTTCAGCGCCTCGGCGACCGTGCGGCCGTGGTGAGCCATGATGCCGGTGGCGGGATCGACCGAGAACGAGACGATCTTTTCCGGGGTCGAATGCGCGACGTCCTCGATGTTGACGCCGCCTTCGGTCGACACCACGAAGGAGATCTCGGAGGTCTCGCGATTGACCAGGATCGAGAGATAGAACTCCTTGTCGATGTCGGAGCCTTCCTCGATGTAGAGGCGATTGACCTGCTTGCCGTGCGGGCCGGTCTGCACCGTCACCAGCGTCGCGCCGAGCATCTGCTTGGCGAATTCGTCGACCTCGGCGACCGACTTGGCGATGCGGACACCGCCCTTGTCGCCGGCCGATGCCTCCTTGAACTTGCCCTTGCCGCGACCGCCGGCATGGATCTGGCTCTTCACCACCCAGATCGGGCCGGGGAGCTGCTTGGCCGCCGCATCGGCATCTTCCGGCTTCAGCACCGGCACGCCGCGCGAGATCGGCACGCCGAATTCATGCAGCAGGGCCTTCGCCTGGTATTCGTGGATATTCATGGAAAGACGCTCCCAAACCCTCGTGCGGCGACCCTTTAGGTCAGCCTTGAGACTGGCATACCATATACCAATACTCGCGCAACTACAAAATTCGCCGGAATTTCATCATCTTGCGCCCGACAGGCGATTGAAATCGCCTATCGGGCCATTGCCGATTGAGATTACTTGCCGAGCAGATCGGGCGCGATCTTCTTGCAGGCGTCGACCAGGCCCTGCACCGAGGCAACCGACTTGTCGAAGGCTTCACGGTCCTTGCCGGCGAGTTCGATCTCGACGATGCGCTCGACACCCTTGGAGCCGATCACGGTGGGAACGCCGACATACATGTCCTTCACGCCGTACTCGCCGTTGAGATAGGCGGCGCAGGGCAGCACGCGCTTCTTGTCCTTCAGATAGCTCTCGGCCATCTGGATCGCGGACGCCGCCGGCGCGTAGAAGGCCGAACCGGTCTTGAGCAAATTGACGATCTCGGCGCCACCGTTGCGGGTGCGGTCGACGATCTCGTCGATGCGGGCCTGCGAGGTCCAGCCCATCTTGACGAGGTCGGGCAGCGGAATGCCGGCGACGGTCGAGTAGCGGGTCAGCGGCACCATGGTGTCGCCGTGGCCGCCGAGCACGAACGCGGTGACGTCTTCGACCGAGACGTTGAATTCGTCGGCCAGGAAATAGCGGAAGCGCGCCGAGTCGAGCACGCCGGCCATGCCGACCACCTTCTTGTGCGGCAGGCCGGAAGCCTTCTGCAGCGCCCAGACCATCGCGTCCAGCGGATTGGTGATGCAGATGACGAAGGCGTCGGGCGCATACTTCTTGATGCCGGCGCCGACCTGCTCCATGACCTTGAGGTTGATCGACAGCAGATCGTCGCGGCTCATGCCGGGCTTGCGCGGCACGCCCGCGGTGACGATGCAGACCTTGGCGCCGTCGAGCGCTTCATAGGAATTGGCGCCGACCAGATTGGAGTCGAAGCCGTCGACCGGCGACGACTGCGCGATGTCGAGCGCTTTGCCCTGCGGCACGCCCTCGGCGATATCGAACAGCACGACGTCTCCGAGTTCCTTGAGGCCAACCAGGTGCGCCAGCGTTCCGCCGATCTGTCCGGAGCCAATCAGAGCAATCTTGTCGCGTGCCATGGGAAATCAGTCCTTTGAACTGGTGCAGGAGGGAGGGAAGTCGGTTGCAAGGGTGGTTATCCCTTTCGAATGATCCATTCAAGTCGCGGCCTGCCCGATTGCGGGCCGTGCCTGCAATTCGGTCAGGCATGCCAGCAACATCCGCCCGGAGACACGAAAAGTTGCTCCGATCCGGACCGCGCGCAAGGCCAATCTCAAGTCCGAATTTCGAGGCTGGATTTCAGGTCTCGACGAGGCCGGTCGACGAGCCGCTGGCCGAGGAGTCCTTGCGGCCGTGCGGCAGCGCCAGATAGGATTCCGAGCTCATCTCGATCAAGCGCGAGGACGTGCGCTTGAACTCCATCGCCTCGATGCCGTCTTCCGCAAGGTACAACGACACCGGATCGGCCTCGGCCGAGGCCATCAGCTTCACGGCATTGTCATAGAGCGTGTCGATCAGCGAGATGAAGCGCTTGGCAGCGTTGCGCTCGGCGTAGTCCATCACGGGAATATGGTCGATCAGGATCGTGTGGTAGTCGTGCGCGAGCCTGAGGTAATCGGACGCGGCAAGCGGCTTCTCGCAGAGATCGGCGAAGCTGAAGCGCGCGACGCCATGCGACGAGCACGGCACAGTCAGCAAACGCTTTTTGATCTCGATAAGGCGCGCCTTGCACGGCGCGTTGCCGGTCATCTTGCGCCACGCCGCATTGAGCACATCGCGAGCCGCGTCATCGGCAGGCACCAGCCACATCTTCACGCCGACGAGCTTCTCGAGCCGGAAGTCGGTGCGCGCATCGAGCCGCAGCACATCCATGTGGTCGGTGATCTGTGCGATGAACGGCAGGAACAGCGCGCGATTGAGGCCGCCCTTGTAGAGATCGTCAGGCGCGACGTTCGAGGTCGCGACCACGACGGTGCCGAGATCGAACAGCTTTGCGAACAGCCGTCCGAGGATCATCGCATCCGCGATGTCGGTGACGTGGAATTCGTCGAAGCAGAGCAGCCACGCTTCGTCGAAGATCGCCTGCGCGGTGAGCGCGATCACGTCGCCGTCTGCGATCTCGCCGCGCGCGATCTGCTGGCGGTAGCCATAGATGCGCTCATGCGCCTCGGCCATGAATTCGTGGAAGTGCGCGCGGCGCTTGTGCTCGACCGGGCTCTGCTGGAAGAACAGGTCCATCAGCATGGTCTTGCCGCGGCCGACCTCGCCATGGACGTAGAGGCCGCGCGGCGGCTTGTCGTCCTTGTCGCCGCCGAACAGCCGTCCGAGCAGGCTCTGCTTACGCTGCGGCTTGTAGCTCGCGAGCCGCTCGTCCAGCGCGCCGAACGCTTCGGCGGCGCGGGCCTGCGCGGGATCGGCCTCGATCGCGCCGGAGGCGACCAGGGCGTTGTAGTGTTCGAGAAAGGAACTCGGCGAGGTGGACAGCATGGGCCCACCTTACGGCCCTAGTGCGCGGAAAATTGCAAGCCGTGAATTGGGCCAGTGGGTATGCAAGGCAGGTGGGTATGCAAGCGCAAGCCCTTGCATACCACGGCCGACGGCTCCGGCCGCTGCCTGACACCTCAAGCCGCGATCTGCGATGCCTTACGCGCAGAGTGCGTAGGCATCCTCGACCACGTAGGGGCCGCCGCCCGTCGACGCGCGCGACGAGAACAGCACGAAGCGGTCTGCCATGAAGCTGCGGCTCGGAAAGTAGCCGCGCACCGACAGATAATCCGCGACGTCCTGGCTCGATGCGTCATGCAGACGCGCGAGCGTGACATGGGGCGTGAATTTCCTGCCCTCGGGATTGAGCCCCATCCGCTGCATCATCCGCTCGAGTTCGGCCTGCAGTTCGATCAGCGGCCGGCTGGGCTCGACGGCGGCAACCACCGCGCGCGGCTTGCGTCCGCCGAAGCTCGACAGGCCCTGCAATTTGACCTCGAACGGCTTTCGGTTCACCCGAAACAGCATCGTCGCGATCTCGTTGGCCCAGAGGCCATCGATATCGCCGATGAAGCGCAGAGTGACGTGATAATTTTCGGGATCGATCCAGCGTGCGCCGGGAAGGCCGCCACGCAAATTGGAAAGTGTCTGGCCGATCTCGGCCGGAATTTCCAGTCCAGTGAACAGACGCGGCATCGCATTAATCCTCGATGCTTGGCGCGGGTTTTGGGAGCCCGGCCCTGTAACAGCCCGGTGACGAATCACCGATGCCTATTTGTACCCGAGATATGTGACTCTGCGAAGCACGACCCGTTAACAGCTCGTAAACCTACGGGCACAACACGGCCCGCTGCCTGCGTTTCAACTGCGTTGCCCTGATATTGCGCCGAGAAATGCCTCCACCGTGGGCAGCATATTCTTCACGACGATGTCCACACCTTCCGCCGTCGGATGCATGCCGTCGGCCTGATTGAGCTTGGCATCGGCAGCCACGCCATCGAGGAAGAACGGATAGAGCGGCACGCCAAGCGATTTCGACAGATCCGGATAGATCGCGTTGAACTTCGCTGCATACTCGCTGCCATAGTTCGGCGGCGCGAGCATGCCGCACAAGAGCACGGCGATCTTGCGCGCCTGCAACTTTGTGATGATGTCGGTGAGCGCGGCACGCGTCACCGCGGGATCGATGCCGCGCAGCGCATCGTTGGCGCCGAGCTCGACGATCACGGCGGCAGTTCCGTCGGCCACCGACCAGTCGAGCCGCTCACGGCCCCCTGAGGCGGTGTCGCCGGACACCCCGGCATTGGTCATCTCGACCTTTATCCCCTTGTTTTCCAAGGCTTTTTGCAGCCGGACCGGAAATGCCGCCGCGGCCGGAAGGCCGTAACCGGCGCTCAGGGAATCGCCCAGAACCACCATCTTGATCGGTTTCGCCGAACCTTGCGCCGGGGCATTGTCCGGTGCTGGCGTCTGCGCACTTGCCGCCGTCATCAAGCCCATAAGCAACACGAGTATGTGCACGAAGATCCTCAACCGGCCCTCGACCGCAGCAGCGGAAGTGCCATATGACCGAACCATGGACAGTCTCATCGAATCCTCTTCACTGACCGACGTCGAGCCGGACACCATTGCCGTCAGGAACGTCAATCTCTCGCTCGGCACCGGCGCGGCACGGGTCCATATCCTCAAAGATATCAGCCTTCGTGTGGCAGCGGGTGAGGCCATCGGCCTGATCGGCCCATCGGGTTCGGGCAAGTCGACCTTGCTGATGGTGATGGCGGGGCTTGAACGTCCTGACAGCGGAGAAGTGGTCGTCGACGGCACCTCGTTCAATGCCCTCGACGAAGATGCGCTGGCGCGCTTCCGCGGCCGCCAGGTCGGCATCGTGTTCCAGTCGTTCCATCTGATCCCGACCATGACGGCGCTGGAGAACGTCGCCGTGCCGCTCGAGCTCGCCGGCAATCCCGATGCCGCCGCGCGTGCCGCGCAAGAGCTGCAATCGGTCGGGCTCGGCGAACGGCTGCATCATTATCCGACGCAGCTTTCCGGCGGCGAGCAGCAGCGCGTCGCGATCGCGCGTGCGCTCGCACCCGATCCGACGATCCTGGTTGCCGACGAACCGACCGGAAATCTCGACGAGACGACGGGAAAGCAGATCATCGATCTGCTCTTCACCAAGCACGCCGAGCGCGGCATGACGCTGGTGCTGGTGACGCACGACCTCTCGCTGGCGCAGCGCTGCGACCGCGTCGTGCAGCTGCGCTCCGGCCGCATCGACGGACAATCAACCACATGAGCTTTGCCACGACATGAGCATTGCGTCCGAAGTCGCGGTGCAGGGCCGCGCGTCGTCGCTTGCCTTCCGTTACGCGCTGCGCGAACTGCGCGGCGGCCTGCGCGGGTTCTATGTGTTCATCGCCTGCATCGCGCTCGGCGTGATGGCGATTGCCGGCGTCGGCTCGGTCGCCGCGAGCCTTGGCGACGGCCTGTCGCGCGAGGGTCGCACGCTGCTCGGCGGCGACGTCGCATTCTCGCTGATCTCGCGCGAAGCCAAGCCCGAGGAGGTCGCGTATCTGCGCACCCGCGGCGAGGTTTCGGTGGCGGCCACGCTGCGCGCGATGGCCCGCAGCGGTGACGGCAAGCTGGCGCTGGTCGAGCTCAAGGCGGTCGACAGCAGATATCCGATGCTCGGCGAGCTGACGCTCGAGCCGAACATGCCGGTCGCCGACCTGCTGGCCGAACGCGACGGCGCCTATGGCGCGGCCGCCGATTCAACGCTGCTCGCGCGGCTCGACCTGAAGCTCGGTGACCGCGTCAGCATCGGCAGCGCGACCTACCAGATCCGCAGCGTGGTGGCGGCCGAGCCCGACAAGCTCGCCGGCGGCGTCGGCCTCGGCCCGCGCTTCCTGATCAGCGAAGCGAGCTTGCGCGTCACCGACCTGTTGCAGCCGGGCAGCCTGGTGCGCTGGATCTACCGGGTGAAGCTGCCCGACGGCGCCAACGACGATCGCGCCACCACCGCGTTGATCGACGGCGCGCGGGCTGCCGCGCCGGAGGCCGGCTGGGAGGTCCGCAGCCGCAACAACGCCTCGCCGCAGCTTGAGCGCACCATCAACCGCTTCACCCAGTTCCTGACCCTGGTCGGCCTCGCCGCACTCTTGGTCGGCGGCGTCGGCGTCGCCAACGCGGTGAAGAGCCATATCGACCGCCGCCGCGACGTCATCGCCTCGTTCAAGGCGCTCGGCGCCACCGGCCGCGACGTCTTCACGATCTACTGCACGCAGGTGGTGGTGCTGGCCGGGATCGGTTCGGTGATCGGGCTGGTGCTCGGCGCCGCGCTGCCTTTCGTCATCGTCGGCCTGTTCGGCAAGGTGCTGCCGCTGCCGGTGGTGCCGGCGCTGCATCCCGACGAGCTCGCGCTCTCGTTCCTCTACGGCCAGCTCACCGCGCTGGCGTTCGGGCTGTGGCCGCTCGGCCGGGTCCACGACGTGCCGGTCGCCGCGCTGTTCCGCGAGACCGTCGCCAGCGAGTGGCATCGCCCGCGCTGGAGCTATCTGGCGCTGATGGCCGTGGTGGTCGCGCTCCTGATCGGGGTTGCGATCGGGCTCGCCTATGACAAGCGGGTCGCCACCGTGTTCGTTGCCTCGTCGATCGCGGTGTTCCTGCTGCTGCGCGGGATCGCCGAAATCCTGATGGCGGTGGCGCGGCGGCTGCCGCGCAGCCGCATCACCATGCTGCGGCTCGCAATTGCCAACATCCACCGGCCGGGCGCGCTGACGCCGTCGGTGGTGCTGTCGCTGGGCCTCGGGCTCGCGGTGCTCGTCACCATCACCCAGATCGACGGCAATCTGCGCCGGCAATTCCTGGCCGCATTGCCGGAACGGGCGCCGTCGTTCTTCTTCATCGACATCCCCTCCACCGAAGCCGACCGCTTTGGTGCTTTCCTCAAGCAGATCGCTCCGGACTCGACCATCGAGGACGTGGCGATGCTGCGCGGGCGCATCGTCGCCGCGCGCGGCGTCAAGGCCGACCAGCTCAAGCCGTCGGTCGATTCGGAATGGGTGCTGCAAAGCGACCGCGGCCTGACCTACACCGGCGAAATTCCCAAGGGCTCGAAGATCGTCGAGGGCGAATGGTGGGGACCGGACTACAGCGGACCTCCGCTGGTCTCGATGGAGAAGAAGATCGCCGACGGCCTGTCCTTGAAGATCGGCGACGAGATCGTGGTCAACGTGCTCGGCCGCGATGTTCCGGCCAAGATCGCCAATCTGCGCAACATCGACTGGCAGGGCCTCGGCATCAACTTCGTGCTGGTGTTCTCGCCGAATGCCTTCAAGGGCGCCCCGCATAGCCACGTCGCGACCCTGACGGAACCCCATGCCGGCGCCACCGACGATGCGCGCATCATCAAGCAGGTCGCCGACGCGTTCCCGATGGTGACCAGCGTCCGGGTCCGCGAGGCGCTGGAAACGGTCGGCGCCGTCGTCAGCAATCTGGTGCTGGCGATCCGCGGCGCCAGCGCCGTGACGCTGATCTCGGCGATCCTGGTGCTGGGCGGCGCGCTCGCCGCCGGCCACCGCCACCGCGTCTACGACGCCGTGATCCTCAAGACACTCGGCGCCACCCGGGTGCGATTGCTCGGCGCCTACGCGCTGGAGTATCTGATGATCGGCTTTGCAACCGCAATCTTCGGGGTGATCGCCGGTTCGGTCGCGGCCTGGCTGATCGTGACGCGGCTGATGACGCTGAGTTTCATCTGGCAGGCCGGCAGCGCAGCGCTGGTCGTGGTCGCCGCGCTGGTCGTCACCGTCGGATTGGGGCTGGCGGGAACGCTGCTCGCGCTGAACCAGAAGCCGGCCTCGGTGCTGCGGAATTTGTGACAATTTGTAGCGGCGGCAGCGCCATTTTGCCTACAAATGCTAGGCTAGAGCGACATTCGGCCGCGCGTGGAAGCTTGCGTCGGATGTGTTAATTTCCCACATACCACTCGGGTCGGATAGTCGGTTTGAATGACACGCAATTAATGTTCCGCAAACCGAGCCATCTGAGATAGATTTAGAACCGGCGCCGCAAATCCCTTGCGCTCCACCGGGACCAACCACGGGAATTCGACCATGTCGGACCTAGACCGTAACTACGCTTCTCCTTTCGGCCGGGCCGCCGGGCGCATTGACGCTGCGGCCGTCGACGCCGGTCTGCGCGCCTACATGCTGCGCATCTACAACTACATGAGCATCGGCCTCGCCATCACCGGCTTGGCCGCGCTCGGTGTCTACATGGGTGCGGTGACCACTGATCAGTCCGCCGCCGTTGCCAAGTTCGGCAACGCCTATCTGACGCAGTTCGGCTACGCGATGTTCGTGAGCCCGCTGAAGTGGCTGTTCATCCTCGCCCCTCTGGCGATGGTGTTCGTCATCTCGGCCGGCATCAACCGCCTGCAGCCTGCGACCGCCCAGCTGCTGTTCTGGGTGTTCTCGGCGCTGATGGGCCTGTCGCTGTCGTCGATCTTCCTGGTGTACACGCACACCTCGATCGTGCGCGTGTTCTTCATCACCGCGGCGACGTTCGGTGCGCTGAGCCTCTACGGCTACACCACCAAGCGTGACATGAGCGGCATGGGCTCGTTCCTGTTCATGGGTCTGATCGGCATCATCATCGCGAGCCTGGTCAACCTGTTCCTGGCGAGTTCGGCGCTGCAGTTCATCGTCTCGGTGGTCGGCGTGCTGGTGTTCGCGGGCCTCACCGCCTGGGACACCCAGCGGCTGAAGAACGACTACATCTACGGCTACGCCTCGCAGGGTGGCGTGGCGGCAGAGCGTGCGGCAATCACTGGTGCGCTGTCGCTCTACCTGAACTTCATCAACCTGTTCACGCTGCTGCTGCAGCTGCTCGGCCAGCGCGACTAAGCGCCTCGAGCGAACCGATCGATAAGAGCCCCGGCCTTGCGGCCGGGGCTTTTCTTTTGCGCAGGGCAAAAATACGCTTGCGGCATGTCCACACCTGCTCTGCCCGATCCGGAAATCAGGCCGACCGCCGAGGCGGACCTGCCCTCCATCACCGCGATCTATGAGCACGCGGTGCGCTTCGGCACCGCGACCTTCGAGCTGATCCCGCCCGACTTGGCCGAGATGACCCGCCGCTACCGGGCGCTGATCGATGGCGACTTCCCCTATTTCGTCGCCGTGCTGGACGGCCGCGTCGCCGGCTACGCCTATGCCGGCCCCTACCGGCCGCGGCCGGCCTATCGCTTCACGGTCGAGAACTCGGTCTATCTGGATCCCGCGGTCCATCGCCGCGGCATCGGCCTCAGGCTGATGGAGCGCCTGATCGCCGAATGCGACGGACGCGGCTTCCGCCAGATGATCGCGGTGATCGGGGACCAGGCCAATGCCGGCTCGATCGGCCTGCACCGCCGCTGCGGCTTTCAGATGATCGGGACGCTCCCGAATGTCGGCCTGAAATTCGGCCGCTGGCTCGACACCGTGCTGATGCAGCGCGCGCTCGGCGAAGGCGCGGCGACGGTGCCGGCGGACTAAATGGGATACATAGCCCGGATGGAGCGCAGCGCAATGCGGGGCCGCCGAAACCGCCGATGAACTTGTCCCGGATTTCGCTTCGCTCATCCGGGCTACGAAGCGCCGAGTTGCCGCGCCTACACCAGCGACAGCTTGCGATCGATCACGAACAGCACCCGTTCGAGTTCGTGGCCGCGGCGCAGGATCAGGCCGGTCGCCGAAATCACGCTGTACATGCCCTGCTTGCGCGCCAGCCGGGGATCCTTCTCGATCCGGTAGATCGGCACTTCGGATGCGCGCCGGAACACTGAGAACACGGCGCGGTCCTTGAGGAAGTCGATCGCATAATCGCGCCACTCGCCATCGGCAACCATGCGGCCGTAGAGATTGAGAATGCGGTTGAGCTCAAGTCGATTGAATGTCACGCGGTTGGGCTGAGGGGTCGCGGCGGCGGGACGCGCCGCGGCACGATTCCCACTCGGATCAGTGTCCTCCGAGTTCAGACTCATCGAGCGCCTCCTGTTATCCCGGTGACGATCGGGTTCCGAAGGCCGGTGCCCCCACTTCGGGATCGTCACGTGAGTGACATGATTGCGCTAAGCGCAGAACGCCGCAAGGGGCCATTCGCAACGCAACCAGCCCTTAACCACGGTCAGGCGCGACGGATTGTCCGGAAAACCGAAGAGTCACGGGAACGTTAGAGGAATCATATTGCTGCCCCACTTCCGCCCATCGCCCGCCCCGCTGCCCTGCGAAAAGAAAATCCTGCGTTGGCCCGGTCCTTTCGGTTCCGGATTCCTCAGCCCCCAGCCCCCCGGGGCCGTCGGGATCGGGCCTGTTCGCAGGGGAATCAAATCCCAACACTGGGCCAACGAAAGTTGGTCCTTTTTGTTTTTGGGGCCCTGCTCGATCACGCGCGATCGAGACGCGCGCGCGAAGCCTCGGCGCTTTCCTTTCAGCAAATCACTGGATGCACGCTTGCCGCCGCGCGGAGCCACACGGCTACATGCGTGCGGCCCAACGACGCGACTGACGCCCGCGAGCGCTGCGGAGTGCTAGTGAAGCGAGGTGAATGCGGCGCCCAGCATCGGACCCGGCTTGTCGCGGTTGCCGTCCTGGACGTAGACGGCCGCGGCATCGACGCCATCGCGCGTGATGTTCTCCAGCGGCACGGTCCAGCTCCCGGACGAGCCGTTCCAGTCACCGACCTTCAGGAGATTGCGCACCACGTTGTGGTACGTGATCTCGTGGCCGCGATTCTCGCCGCGCGAGATCGAGATCGGCACCGACTTCGAGATCGAGCAGATCCAGACTTCACCGCGCGACACTGCGGGCGATTTGGACGCGGCGACCGACACGTTGATCTGCTTGCCGCTCAGCGTCATCGTCACCGGTACCGACATCACGTTGCCGCTCTTCTCGGTGTCCTTGATGGCGCTCTCGATGCTGGCACGGTCGCTGCCGATCACATGCATGGAGCCGTTGATCACGGCCTGCGGCGTGTAGACGTCACGATCGCCGCGCACATGCGAGTAGGCTTTCTGGCGCGCGCTGAAACGGGAATCGGCCAGCGTGTCCTTCCAGCCGAGATAGTCCCAATAGTCGATCGGCATGCTCAGCGCGATGACGTTGGGGTCCTTCGCAAGCTCCCCGATGATCTTGTCCGCGGGCGGACAGGAGGAGCATCCCTGCGAGGTGAAGAGCTCGACGACAGCACGCGGATCGGCGTGAGCGGGGCGGATGATTGCGACGATCGCGCAGAAACCGAGGGCGCTGGACCATCGCGAGATAGAATTATAGGCCATCATCGCTGTCATACTGCGAACCAGTCGTGATGATTTCTATCCGTAATTGTACGGAGCATGAAGTCTGTCCCTGAACTTGCGTGCCCCAAAACGCGAGAAAGCGGCCCTGTCATAGGCCGCCTTCTTTTTAGCCGCTACTCACTAAGCAGTGAGGCACCGATCACAAATCCGCGCAAGAGCATGGTCCGGAAAAGTGTGAAGCGGTTTTCCGGGCAGACCATGCTCAAACAAAAGGCTTAGGCCGCGAGTTTGCGCAGCACGTAATGCAGGATGCCGCCGTTGCGATAGTAATCGAGCTCGTCCAGCGTATCGATGCGGCAGAGCAGCGGGACATCCCGCTTGCCGCCGTCGGCGGAGACGATCTCGGCCGTCAGCGTCTGCCGCGGCTTCAAATCGCCCTGCAGCCCGCGGATCGTGACTTTCTCGTCGCCCTTGAGGCCGAGCGAGGACCACGAGGTGCCGTCCTGGAAGGTGAGCGGAAGCACGCCCATGCCGACCAGGTTGGAGCGGTGGATGCGCTCGAAGCTCTGGCAGATCACCGCGCGCACGCCGAGCAGGCGGGTGCCCTTCGCAGCCCAGTCGCGCGACGAGCCGTTGCCGTATTCGGCGCCGGCGAACACCACCAGCGGCACGTTCTCCTGCTGGTACTTCATCGCCGCGTCGTAGATCGACATCTGTGCACCGTCGGGCCAGTGCTTGGTGAGACCGCCTTCCGGAATATTGCCGTCGGCGCCCTTCAGCATGAAGTTCTTGATGCGGATGTTGGCGAAGGTGCCGCGCATCATCACTTCATGGTTGCCGCGCCGCGTGCCGTACTGGTTGAAGTCGGCGGGGCGCACCTGGTGCTCGCTCAGGAACTTGCCGGCGGGCGAGGTCAGCTTGATCGAACCGGCCGGCGAGATGTGGTCGGTGGTGATCTTGTCGCCGAACATCGCGAGGATCCGCGCGTCGACCACGTCGACGACCGGGTCCGGCTGCTTCTTCATGCCTTCGAAGTAAGGCGGGTTCTGCACATAGGTCGAGCTCATGTTCCAGCGATAGGTCTCGCTTTCCGTGGTCTTGATCTTGCGCCAGTTGGTATCGCCCTTGAACACGTCGGCGTACTTCTTCTTGAAGATCGTCGCGGTGACGTACTTCTTCATGAAGGCGTTGATCTCCTTGGTGGTCGGCCAGATGTCCTTGAGGAACACCGGCTTGCCGTCCTTGCCGATGCCGATCGGCTCGACTGCGAGATCCTTGGTCACGGTGCCGGCGAGCGCATGCGCAACCACCAGCGGCGGCGAGGCGAGGTAGTTCGCCTGCACGTCGGGCGAAACGCGGCCTTCGAAGTTGCGGTTGCCCGACAGCACGGCGGCGGCGACGATGCCGTTGTCGTTGATCGACTTCGAGATGTCTTCCGGCAGCGGGCCGGAATTGCCGATGCAGGTGGTGCAGCCGAAGCCGACCAGGTTGAAGCCGACCTTGTCGAGATCGGCCTGCAGGCCGGAATTGGCGAGATATTCCGCCACCACCTGGCTGCCCGGCGCGAGCGAGGTCTTCACCCACGGCTTGGCCTTCAGGCCCTTGGCGGCCGCCTTGCGCGCCAGCAGGCCGGCGCCGATCAGCACGCTCGGGTTCGAGGTGTTGGTGCAGGAGGTGATCGCGGCGATCACGACGTCGCCGTGGCCGAGATCGAAATTGCGGCCCTCGACCGCGAAGCGCTTCGCTTCACCGTCGGGCTTCTTGTACTCGTTGACCAGCGCGGTCGCGAAGCCGGTCGACACCGCCGGCAGCGCGATGCGGCCTTCGGGGCGCTTCGGTCCGGCCATCGACGGCACGACGTCGGCGAGATCGAGCGTCAGCGTGGTGGTGAACACCGGATCGGCCGACTTGGCGGTACGGAACAGGCCCTGCGCCTTGGCATAGGCCTGCACCAGCTTGACGCGATCGGCCTTGCGGCCCGAGGTCTTGAGGTAATCGATGGTTGCGGTATCGACCGGGAAGAAGCCGCAGGTCGCGCCGTATTCGGGCGCCATGTTGCCGATGGTCGCCTTGTCCGCGACCGACAGGAAATCGAGGCCCGGGCCGAAGAACTCGACGAACTTGCCGACCACGCCGAGCTTGCGCAGCATCTGGGTGACGGTGAGCACGAGGTCGGTCGCGGTGACGCCCTCCTTGAGCTGGCCCTTGAGCTTGAAGCCGACCACTTCCGGCAGCAGCATCGACAGCGGCTGGCCGAGCATGCAGGCTTCCGCCTCGATGCCGCCGACGCCCCAGCCGAGCACGGCAAGGCCGTTGACCATGGTGGTGTGCGAGTCGGTGCCGACCAGCGAGTCCGGATAGGCGACCTCGAAGGTGCCGGTCTTCTTGCCGACCGTCATCTTCTCCTTCTTGGTCCACACCGTCTGGGCGAGATATTCGAGATTGACCTGGTGGCAGATGCCGGTGCCGGGCGGCACCACCGAGAAGTTCGAGAACGCCTTCTGGCCCCACTTCAGGAACTCGTAGCGCTCCTGGTTCTGCTTGTATTCCTCGGTGACGTTCTTCGCGAACGCCTTGTTGTCACCGAAGAAGTTGACGATCACCGAGTGGTCGATGACGAGATCGACCGGCACCAGCGGGTTGATCTTCTCGGCATCGCCGCCGAGATTCTGCATCGCGTTGCGCATCGCCGCGAGATCGACCACGGCCGGAACGCCGGTGAAATCCTGCATCAGGACGCGCGCCGGGCGGAACGCGATTTCGTGCTCGAGCTGGCGCTTCTTCAGCCACTTCGACACCGCAACGATGTCTTCCTTCTTGACGGTGCGGCCGTCCTCGTTGCGGAGCAGGTTCTCGAGCAGAACCTTCATCGAATACGGCAGCTTCGAAATACCCTTCAGTCCGTTCTTCTCTGCCTGGGGCAGGCTGTAATAGACGTAGGACTTGCCGCCGACCTTCATGGTCTTGCGGCATTTGAAGCTGTCGAGTGAGGTCATGCGGAGGATCCCAATTCTCAGTTATACCCGGCAAGGGTAACTAAACACCGGCAACCGACATGGGCCGAGGGGATGGCCTGGATGGCTTGCGGCCGCCGATTGTGTGTGCTGCATCAAGTTCCGGGCTTATAGAACCTTTCTAGAAGCACCGCCACACCGACAAGCGTGCGACAGCGTTGCGCGACCCAAAAATTCTCACGCGGTAGCGAAAGATTTCAGAGGGCTGTGACACAACGAACCATGCGGCTCTCGGGACGAAATCTGAAATGCGTGCGCGGCGGACGCGAGGTATTTGCTGGCCTCGATCTGTCGGCCGCGGCCGGCGAGGCGCTTGCCGTCACCGGGCCCAACGGCGCGGGCAAGACCTCGCTGCTGCGTGTCCTCGCCGGGCTCCTGGTTCCCGCCGAGGGCTCGATCGCGCTCGACGGCGGCGACGCCGAGCTCAGTCTGCCCGAACAGGCCCACTATCTCGGCCACCGCGACGCGCTGAAGCCGGCGCTGAGCGTTGCGGAAAATCTTTCCTTCTGGCGGGAATTCCTCGGCGGCGAGACGGAGGATGCCGGCCGCTGCCTTGCTGCCGTGGCGCTCGACCATGCCGCGCACCTGCCGGCGGCCTACCTCTCGGCCGGCCAGCGCCGCCGCCTGTCGATCGCGCGCCTGCTCTCGGTGCGGCGGCCGGTCTGGCTGCTGGACGAGCCGACATCGGCGCTCGATGCGGCCGGACAGGCGCTGTTCGTGGGGCTGATGCGCGACCACCTCGCAAGCGGCGGCCTGATCGTCGCCGCGACCCATCTGCCGCTCGGCATCGATGCGCGCGATTTGCGGATGGGAGGCGCGGCATGAGCGCGCTGTTCTATCACTCGCCGCCATGCGCAGCTCTCTCCGTTCCCTCCCCCCTTGTGGGGGAGGGTCAGGGAGGGGGGTGCCACACGGCGTGCTCTCTCCAACAATCTATCCACGACATAAGACCTAGATTGCAAAAGCGACATCCCCTTCGAACGCCTCGCCCGGGGCCACCCCCCTCCCCTACCCTCCCCCACAAGGGGGGAGGGAGCGCACCGTTTGCGCGGCAAGACAGCGACTCACACGGCAACTACAGCAGAGGCGCGGCGTGAGCGCGCTGGCTGCATTGATCCGCCGCGACATCCGCATCGCGCTCCGCGTTGGCGGCGGGGCGCTGATCGGGGTGCTGTTCTTCCTCACCGTCACCGTGCTGATGCCGTTCGCGGTCGGGCCCGATCTGGCGCTGCTGTCGCGGCTTGGACCCGCCATCCTGTGGCTCGGCGCGCTGCTGGCGAGCCTGCTCACCCTCGACCGGCTGTTCACGGCCGATCACGAGGACGGCTCGCTCGACCTGATCGTGATGAGCCGGACGCCGCTGGAACTCGCCTGCGCGGCCAAGGCGCTGGCGCATTGGCTCGCCGCGGGGCTGCCGCTGATCATCGCAACCCCGGTGCTCGGCCTGCTGCTCAATCTCGACGGTACGGCAACCCTTGCGGTGGCGGCGACCCTGCTGGCAGGAACTCCGGCGCTGACCTTCACCGGCATGATCGGCGCGGCCCTGGCGGTGACGCTGCATCGCGGCGGGCTGCTGCTCGCCGTGCTGGTGCTGCCGCTGTCGATCCCGGTGCTGATCTTCGGCGTTGCGGCCTCGCAGGCGGCGATCTCGGGTCCCCTGTCCTTTGGAACACCGTTCTCGATCCTCTGCGCGCTGTCGCTTGCCAGCCTCGTGATCGGCCCGTTTGCCGCCGCCGCGAGCCTGCGGCACGGGCTGGACTGAGATGGGCAAGATCAAATCTCGCCGAGAGCGGTTCGGCCAATTGCTTGCGACACATTGGGCGATTATCAGGGTGCCATGAAGCTGACTGAGACGCTGACCGACCTCGCCAATCCGACCAGGTTTCTGGCGCTCACCGCACGCATCCTGCCCTGGCTCGCGGGCGTGACCGCGATCCTGCTCGCGATCGGCCTCTACCAGTCGGCGATGGCGCCCGACGACTACCAGCAGGGCGCCACGGTCAAGATCATGTTCATCCACGTGCCGAATGCATGGCTGTCGATGTTCGTCTGGGGCGTCATGAGCGTGGCCGCGCTCGGCACGCTGGTGTGGCGGCATCCGCTTGCCGACGTCGCCGCGAAGGCTGCCGCCCCAATCGGCGCCGCCTTCACCTTCCTTGCGCTGGTCACCGGCTCGCT
Organism: Bradyrhizobium sp. USDA 3240; assembly: GCF_054063295.1. Classification (NCBI taxonomy): domain Bacteria; kingdom Pseudomonadati; phylum Pseudomonadota; class Alphaproteobacteria; order Hyphomicrobiales; family Nitrobacteraceae; genus Bradyrhizobium; species Bradyrhizobium sp. USDA 3240. Next base: position 4,620,519 of record NZ_JBSSGD010000002.1, on the reverse strand, counting down.
GTGGGGCCGGCCGATGTGGGGCACCTATTGGGAGTGGGACGCGCGGCTGACCTCGGTCTTGATCCTGTTCCTGATGTATCTCGGCCTGATGGCGCTGTGGCGTGCGGTGGAGGACCCTTCGCGCGCGGCGCGGGCGGCGGCGGTCCTGACCCTGGTCGGCGCGATCAACATCCCGATCATCAAGTTCTCGGTCGACTGGTGGAACACGCTGCATCAGCCGTCCTCGGTGCTTCGGATGGGCGGATCGACGCTCGACAAGGCGTTCCTGTGGCCGCTGCTGGTGATGGCGATCGCGTTTTCGCTGCTGTTCATCACCTTGCATTTGGCGGCGATGCGCAACGAGATCCTGCGCCGGCGCGTGCGCAGCCTGCAGATGATGCAGGCCAACCGCAGCGCGTTTTCGAGCGAAGCGGGCACCGGTTCGCGTGAAGAAAACGCGTCAAACCCAATTGGAGCGGCGTGACGCGATGTCGCTTGGTCCCTACGCCTCTTTCATCGTGACGTCCTATGCGCTGGTCGCCGCGGTCGTGCTGCTCCTGATCGTCTGGATCATCGCCGACTATCGGCGGCAGCAGGCGCGCCTGAAGGAGATCGAGGCCAGCGGCATTACGCGCCGCTCCGGCCGCAGCGCGGCGGATATCAGATGAGCGATCAGGCGACCAACAGTCCGCCGCAAGCCCGCCGCCTGCTGGTGGTGCTGCCGCTGGTGGTTTTCCTCGGGCTCGCCGGACTTTTCCTGCTGCGGCTCTATGGCGGCGATCCCTCCAAAATTCCGTCGGCACTGATCGGTCGGCCGGCGCCGCAGACCGCGCTGCCCGCGCTCGACGGCCTCGTGAAGGACGGCGCGCCCGTCCCCGGCCTCGATCCCGCGGCCTTCAAGGGCAAGGTCTCAATCGTCAACGTCTGGGCGTCCTGGTGTGTGCCCTGCCACGATGAGGCGCCGCTGCTGACCGAGCTCGGCCGCGACAAGCGCTTCCAGATCATCGGCATCAACTACAAGGACTCGCCCGAGAACGCGCGCCGCTTCCTCGGCCGCTACGGCAATCCGTTCGGCATCGTCGGCGTCGACGGCAACGGCCGCGCCTCCATCGAGTGGGGTGTCTATGGCGTGCCCGAAACCTTCCTGGTCGGACGCGAAGGCACGATCGTCTACAAGCTGGTCGGCCCGGTGACGCCTGATAACGTCAACACCGTGCTCAAGACCGAAATCGAGAAAGCGCTGCGCGCGGACAAGTAATCGCATCGGCACGCCGCGGCTCGCGAATATGAATCGAGCATGAACGACGCGAGAAAACACCTGCGGCATAATACTTCGACGGGTTTATCTGCGGTTCATTTCCCGGCCACGGCGACGCCACGAACGCAACCCTAACTCCATGGCGTGACTTCACTCATTCCTCGGAGAGGGACATATGCGCAAGACCACGCTCGCTTCACTTCTTGCTACCGCACTCACGCTCGGCCTGATGACGGCCACGCCGTCGATGGCCCAGTCGCCGCAGCCGGCCGCGCCTGCCGCCAAATCCGAGAGCCACATGGCGCCAGCGCCGAAAGCGGCGGCCCCTGATCTGAAGACGACGGGAATGGCGAAGGACGACCTGCTCGACATCAACAGCGCCGGCGCGGACCAGCTCGACGCGCTGCCTGGTGTCGGCAAGGCCTATTCGGCCGCGATCATCAAGGGCCGCCCCTACAAGGGCAAGGATGAACTGGTGCAGAAGAACATCCTGCCGCAGGCGACCTACGACAAGATCAAGGACAAGATCGTCGCCAAGCAGAAGAGCTGAGGCGGTTCACTTCACCTCTCCGCGTTCTTTACGGGGAGAGGTCGAAATTCGCGCGAAGCGGGAATTTCGGGTGAGGGGCTTTGGAAGGTATTCGCAACAATCTCCAACCTATCCGTAGAGATAGCCCCTCACCCCAGCCCTCTCCCCGCATCCGCCTTCGCCCGAAGGCGGGCTTCGGCGGACAAGAGAGCGGGGCGAGGGAGCAGACCGCCGCTACTATTTCCGCAGATCGCCGGCGTCCGCTTCGCTGGTTTCCAGCGAGACCGGCTCCAGATGATAGCGCTTGGTCAGCGGCATCTGGGCGATGGCGAAGATCATGGTCAGCGGCGTCACGCCGAACACCTTGAAGTTCACCCAGAAATCGGTGGTCTGCGTCCGCCAGACGATCTCGTTGAGGATGGCCATGCCGGCGAAGAACAGCGCCCAGCGCATGGTGAGGATGCGCCAGCCCTGCGGCGTCAGGTTGAACATCTGGTCGAACATCACGGCGATGAAGGAACGGCCGAACAGTAGCCCGCCGCCGAGCACGGCCGCGAACAGGCCGTAGATGATGGTCGGCTTGAGCTTGATGAAGGTCTCGTCGTGCAGCACCAGGGTCAGGGTGCCGAACACCAGCACGATCGCGCCGGTCACCAGCGCCATGATCGGCACGTGTTTGGTCACGACATAGCACGCAATCATCGCCGCCACGATCGCCACCATGAACGCAGCCGTAGCGACGAACAGATGGTACTTGGCGTTCGCGATGAAGAACACGAGCAGCGGGCCGAGCTCGGTTGCGAGCTTGAACAGCGGATGTGGCTGGGTCTTGTCCATCAATTCAGTCCATTGAACTCGTGTCTTGTGAACTCGTGTCTTGGCCATCCTTCGAGACGGCGCTCCGCGCCTCCTCTGAATGACGACCTTTCGTATCCCACCGTCACCCCTGCATAACGGCTTTGCCGTTGTTGCTGGAGGAGCGCGCACCAGCGCGCGTCCCGAAGGATGAATTATTCGATCCCGGCAATTGCCTTGGCAAAATCCTTCGCCGTGAAGGGCGCGAGGTCCTCGACGCCTTCGCCGACGCCGATGAAATGTACCGGCAGCTTGTGCTTCTCCGACAGCGCGACAAGGATGCCGCCGCGCGCGGTGCCGTCAAGCTTGGTCATCACGAGGCCGGTGACGCCTGCCGTACGATGAAACGCCTCGACCTGCGACAGCGCATTTTGTCCCACCGTGGCGTCGAGCACGAGCAGCACCGCATGCGGCGCCGACGCATCGACCTTCTTGATGACGCGAACGACCTTTTCGAGCTCGTTCATCAGCTCGGACTTGTTCTGAAGGCGGCCGGCGGTGTCGATCAGCAGCACGTCGCGCGCCTGCTCCTTGGCCGCGGTCAGCGCGCTGAAGGCGAGGCTTGCCGAATCCGACCCTTGCGCGCCCGCGATGACCGGCGACTTGGTGCGCTCGCCCCAGACCTTGAGCTGCTCGATCGCCGCGGCGCGGAAGGTATCGCCGGCGGCCAGCATGACCTTGTGGCCCTCGGCGGAGAATTTCGCGGCCAGCTTGCCGATCGTCGTGGTCTTGCCGGAGCCGTTGACGCCGACGACCAGGATCACGAACGGCTTCAGCGTCGCATCGATCTCGAGCGGCTTCGCCACCGGCACCAGCACCTTCTCGACCTCGGTCGCAACGACGTCCTTGACCTCGTCGGCCGAGATCGCCTTGTCGTAGCGGCCCTTGCCGACCGCCTGCGCAATGCGGACCGCGACATCGGTGCCGAGGTCGGCACGCAGCAGCACATCCTCGATGTCATCGAGCATGGCAGAATCGAGCTTGCGCTTGGTGACGAGGTCGGCGACCGCGGTCCCGATCGAACTCGAGGTTCGCTTCAGGCCGCCTTTCAGCCGCTGCCACCAGCTCTGTTTGGGAGTTCCCGCAGTGGTATCGTTCATGGCGGGGGTGTGTTAGCCGTTTCGCCTCACAAACGAAAGTCTCGACGAATTGATCGATGTTCCCCAATTGACCGCGGAAGAGATCCTGGCGCGGGTGCTCCACCGCGACGGGCTGATGCTGGTTATCGACAAACCGGCCGGCCTGCCGGTGCACCGTGGTCCCAAGAGCGGCCCGAATCTGGAAGCCTCGTTCGACGCGTTGCGGTTCGGCCTGCCCCGGCCGCCGGTGCTGGCGCATCGGCTGGACAAGGACACCTCCGGCTGCCTCGTCCTGGGACGCCACCGCAAGGCGACCGCCTCGCTCGGGCTGCTGTTCAAGCACAGCAAGATTGCGAAGACCTATTGGACCGTGGTCGAGGGTGGCCCCACCGAGGACCAAGGCACCATCGACATGCCGCTCGGCCGGCTCAACGCCGAGCGCGGCTGGTGGCAGAAGCCGGACCCGGATGGCCAGAAGGCCATCACCAACTGGAAGGTGCTGGGACGCTGCGACGGCCTTGCCTGGATTGCGATGGAGCCGGTCACCGGCCGCACCCACCAGCTACGGGTGCATTCATCGGCGATGGGCTGGCCGATCGTCGGCGACAATATCTATGGCAACGGTCCGCGCTTCGGCGAGCCGACCCTGCATCTGCATTCCCGCGAAATCGGCATCCCGATCTCCCGCAACAAGGACCCCGTGCATGTCGTAGCACCTGCGCCGGCGCACATGCAGGAGCGGCTCAAGGCCTGCGGCTGGAACGGCGAGTAATCCTCCGGGATTCTACTGACCATTATCCTTACGAAACGTTCAGGTCCGCCCGATAGAGCTGCAAGCTGGCTTAGAACAAGCGCATCGGGACGGGCTCAGGACGAGCAATGCTGACTGCCGGGCAGGCAATTATCGACGAGGTCGAGGCTGCGATCCGCGCCGGCTCCGCCGAAAAATGCATCGCCACGGCGAAGCGCGTCACTGATCTGTTCCTCCTCTCCGCCGGCAGCTTCAACAGCGAGCAGGTCGAACTGTTCGACAATGTGCTCGAACGGCTGGTCAAGACCATCGAGCTGCGCGCGCTCGCCGAGATCAGCGCCCGGATGGCGCTTGCCGAGATCAGCGAGCAACTCGCCCCGGTCGCGCAGGCACCGCCCGCGATCGTTCGCCGCCTCGCCAGCAACGATGAGATCCGGGTCGCGCGGCCGATGCTGCAGGAATCCTCACGCCTCAGTGCCGAGGACCTGGTCGAGATCGCGCAGACCAAGAGCGAACAGCACCTGCTCGCCGTCGCCGGCCGCTGGTGGCTGAAGGAAGTCGTCACCGATGCACTGCTGGCCCGTCGCTTTGCAAGCGTGAGCCACCGCCTGGTCACCAATCCCGGCGCCAAAGTATCGCCGGACGGATTTGCCGTCGTCCTCGCACAAGCCGAGCACGATCCGACCCTCGCAGTCGAGACCGGCATCCGCGCAGACCTGCCGGCGGAGCTCCGTCTTCAGCTCCTGCGCCGGGCAACGGAAGAGGTGCGCGGCCGTTTGCTGGAGCGCGCCCCGCCGTATCTCTACGAGGAAATCCGGCACGCGATCGCCGCAGTCGCCGCCGGCGTCGAGCGCGACATGTCCCAAGTCCGCGATTTCACCGCTGCCAAGCGCCACGTCGCGAAGCTGAAGGATAGCGGCGAGCTCAACGAGGCAGCGCTGCTCGGCTTCGCCAGGCAGCGAAAATATGAAGAGACCGTTGTCGCGCTGGCGGAGCTAGCGCAGTCGAACGTCGAGGTGATCCGCTCCCTGATGCAAAGCCTGCGCAGTGAAGGGCTGCTGGTGCCGTGCCGGGCGGCAGGCCTGAGCTGGGAGACCACCGCCGCGGTGATGGAATGCCGCTATACGACCGGCTCCATGGGCTCCGTTGAGCTCACCCATGCGAAGAGCCAGTTCACGAAGATGACACGCGGAGACGCCGATCGCCTGCTGCGGTTCTGGCAGGTTCGCGCGTCGCAGCCGCCAAAGCCCGGCCGCGCGCACTGACAACGTCGCGCGCGATGCGCGGCTGATTCCGATTTCAACCTGTCAAACCAGCTGGTTCGGCATCATCACGACCAACAACAACCATCGTAGTTGTGGGTCCCTGCTCCCGTGCGCAATTGCGCACTAGCCGGGGACGACGTCGAGATTGTTGGCGCACCGGGGAATGACGCGGGAGAAAAATGCGTACCCCGAAAGGATGCGCACGGCTTTCGACCCAGACAAGATCTGCGATTTGTTGACGTTGGCTGGGGCACCCGCACTGTAGTTAGATGACGCTGCGACGGATGATCGGGCAGCGTGTTCGCATGAAGCGACGAACCTTCATCGCAAGCTCAGTCGTCCTGCTGGCCGCACCGGGCATCGTGCGGGCGCAGGCCTATCCGGCACGACCGGTGCGCATGATCGTTCCGTTCGGGCCAGGCGGGAACGCCGATGTTTTCGGCCGGATCATCGCGCAGAAATTATCCGAGCGGCTTGGAGAGCAGTTCTACGTCGAGAATGTGAGCGGCGCCGGCGGCAACATTGGCGTTGGCCGCGCGGCCATGGCGGCGCCCGACGGATACACCGTTCTCGTCACGCCGCCCAGCTTCACGATCAATCCCGCGTTGCATGACAAAGTCCCCTATGATGCCCGCACGTCGTTCGATGCGGTCACGCTCGCCGTCAGCACAAGTGTCGTGCTCGCGGCAAATCCCTCTGTGCCGGCGCAGACGCTCAAGGAGCTGGCTGCCCTGATCAAAAGCAATCCCGGCAAATTCAACTACGCGACCGCCGGGGTGGGGTCGCCCGGACATATCGTCGGCGAGATGCTGCGCCAGTCGCTTGGCGTCGATTTTGTGCACATACCTTACAACAGCGCGGCTTTGGCAATCGGCTCGACGGTGGCGGGCCATACGACGATGTGCCTTGCCGCACCGGCACCAATTGTGCCGCAGGTCGGGGACGGCCAGCTGCGCGCACTGGCGATGGCATACCGGAGACGGTTGCAGGCGCTCGCCGACGTGCCAACGACGGCAGAAGCAGGCTATCCGGACATCGAGTTCGACAATTGGTTCGGCGTCTTTGTTCCAGCCGTCACCCATCCGGATATCATTGCGCTCCTCAACCGCGAGATCGTCAGGAGCATGTCAGATCCGGGCATGAGGGCACACCTGCTGACACTTGGTCTCGAGCCAATCGGGAGCACGCCGGCAGAGTTCAGCAGACAAGTCGCAATCGAACTCGAAAAATGGGCCAAGGTCGTCCGGGCCGCGAACATCAGGACTGAGTGAGGGCGCAGTCCGCGTCGATCGCATCTCGACCCGTCTCAACGAACGTCGCCGACCGATGCAGTGAGACGTGCCCCGTCATGGCCTGTCACGACGAGGCGCCGCACAAGACCCGGCGCGTCACCATCGATCGCAACCGGCAGGAAATGCTCGGTGCGGCCCTGCGTGCGGCTCTCGATCAGCACCTCGCGCGTCGCGCCGGCTTCCGCAGCCAGCCGCCGCACCAGCGCGGCTTCGCCGGCCGCGCGCAGCCGCCTGGCGCGCTCCCTGATCGTCCCGCCCTCGACCTGCGGCATCCGCGCCGCCGGCGTGCCCGGACGTCGCGAATAGGGAAACACATGCAGGAAGGTGAGATCGCATTCCGCGATCAGATCGAGCGAGCGCGCAAACATCTCCTCGGTTTCGGTCGGGAAGCCCGCGATGATGTCGGCGCCGAGCGCGATTTCCGGCCGCAGCCGGCGCACCTGCGTACAGAAATCGATCGCGTCCTGCCGCGAATGCCGGCGCTTCATCCGCTTCAGGATCATGTCGTCGCCGGACTGCAACGACAGATGCAGATGCGGCATCAGCCGCGGATCGTCGGCGATCACATCGAGCAGGTCGCGATCGGCCTCGATCGAATCGATCGACGAGATGCGCAGCCGCTTCAGCTCGGGCACATGGCGCAGGATCTGCCGGGTCAGCTGGCCGAGCTTCGGCGCGCCCGGCAGGTCGGCGCCATAGCTCGTGAGATCGACGCCGGTCAGCACGATCTCGGCATGACCGCGCTCAACCAATGTGCGGACCTGATCGACCACCGCGCCCATCGGCACCGAGCGCGAATTGCCACGGCCGTAAGGGATGATGCAGAAGGTGCAGCGATGATCGCAGCCGTTCTGCACCTGCACGAACACCCGCGGCAGGCCGCGCTCGAAGCCGTCGAGCAGATGCGGCGCCATCTCCGTCACCGCCGTGATGTCGGCAACCGCGACCTTCTCGCTCGCATCGATACCAAACGGCGCATCGAAAGCCGCGCGCGTCGCCCGCCAGGCGCCGCCGCGCATCTTCTCGTCATTGCCTACGACGCGATCGACCTCGGCCATGTCGGCAAACATGTCGGCTTGCGTCTGCGCCGCACAGCCGGTGACGACGATGCGCGCCGCCGGGCGTTCGCGTTTCAGTTTGCGGATCGACTGCCGGGCCTGCGCCACCGCCTCATTGGTAACGGCGCAGCTGTTGATGACGATGGTGTCGGTGAGCCCGGCCTGCTCCGCCTCGTGCCTGATCACCTCGGATTCGAATGCGTTGAGGCGGCAGCCAAAGGTGACGACGTCGACGCTCATGATGATCAGGCGACGTTGGCGAACAGCGCCGGATCGAAGCGGCCCTCATATTCGAAATCGGCGGTGCCGGTCATCAGCACGTGGTCGTCGCGCTCGCGCCACTCGATGCCGAGCTTGCCGCCGGGCAGCGTGACCTCGACAATCCGGTTGGCCCGCTTCAGCCGCGCCGCCGCGACCGCGGTCGCACAGGCCGCCGAGCCGCAGGCCCTGGTGAGGCCGGCGCCGCGCTCCCAGGTGCGGATCGTGATGTGGTCGCGATCGACGATATGGGCGAGCGTGATGTTGGCCCGCTCCGGGAAGATCGGATGGTTTTCCAGCAGCGGCCCGAAACGTTCGAGGTCGTAGGCATTGACGTCGTCGACCCAGAAGACCGCGTGCGGGTTGCCCATCGAGACCACCGAGGGCGAATGCAGCACCGGATTGTCGATCGGCCCGACCTGCAGCTCGATGTAGCGGGTGTCGCGAAATTCCTCAGCCAGCGGAATGTCCTGCCAGCCGAACTTCGGCGCGCCCATGTCGACGGTGTAGAGATCGGGCGCCGGCCCCTGCCAGCAATTGAGCAGGCCGGCGCGGGTCTGGAACGTCGCCGTGGTCTGGCCGGTCTTCTCGAAGATCCGCCGCACCACGCAGCGCATGCCGTTGCCGCAGGCCCCGGCCTCCGAGCCGTCATTGTTGTAGATCGAGATGAACGCTTCGGTGCCGTCGAGCCGCGGCGGCTGCAGCACCATCAGCTGGTCATAGGGCACGCCGCCGGCCGGCGACGCCACCGCGCGCGCCTCATCAGCCGAAACCTGCGCTTTGGAATCGCGCAGGTCGACGACGACGATCTCGTTGCCGATGCCGTTCATCTTGGCGAATGCGTGATTGGCGAGCGCGCTCATCGATTTTCCTAAATTCTGCCCGGTTATATGGCGAGTGGTGGCCAGATGGCCAGTCTGAATGGCCCTATGACACATCTGTCATGGGACGAATGCAGAACTCGCGTGTTAGGAATATCGCGCCTCAAGGACCGCGCGCGCCGGGACAGATCGAGCGGCCGTTTGAGGAAGGGGATGGAGAATACCGAATGAACCGTATCAACACGCTCCGCGCGGCCCTGGTCGCGCTGCTCCCTTTGGCCGCGATCGCCCTGGCAAGCCCGGCGCCTGCCCAATCGCCGTCAGCCTCGCCCGCTCCGGCGGCAAGCCCGAGCCCCGTTCCCGCGCCTGCGCCATCGGCAACGCCGGTGCCGCCGCCGGCCGAGACCAAGTCGCCCGCCGACAGCCCGGCCGCTTCGCAGTCCCCGACGCCGCCGCCGGCCGCCCCGGTGCAGACCGCCGACCCCTTCGGCGAGCCGTTCACGCTGGAACCGAAGAAGGTCGTGATGCTGAAGGGCACGGCCAACTGGGATTCGGCCTTCGACGCGCTGATCGAGGCGTTCAAGCAACTCACCGCCCTGCTCGACAAGGACGGCGTCAAGGCAGCTGGCAATCCGATGATCGTCTACACCTCGACCGACGACACCGGCTTCACCTTCATCGCCGAAATTCCGGTCGACCAGGACGTCAAGAACCTCGGCAAGAACATGAGCATGGGCAATTCGCCGGACGGCAAGGCCCTGAAGTTCGTCCACCGCGGGTCCTACGACAACATGGACAACACCTATGAGGCGATCACCAATCACCTCGACGACAAGAAGCTCGAAGCCAAGGACACCTTTATCGAGGAATACATCACCGATCCGCTGAAGACCGCCGAAGACAAGCTTGTGATCAACGTCTACGTACCCCTGAAGTGAGCCAGATGACCTATCGCCTCCCCCTCGGCCTCCCCTTTGCTGCTACCCTGATCGCGACCACGCTGCTGGCTGCGCCCGCACTCGCCGACAGCGACTTTCCGCCGGCGATCTCGGTCACCGGCGAGGCGACCGTATCGGCGGTGCCCGACGAGGCGCAGCTCGACGCCGGCGTCACGACCGACGGCAAGACCGCACGCGAGGCCACCGACGCCAACAATGTGACGATGGGCAAGGTGTTGGCCGCGCTGAAGGGCGCCGGCATCGCGGAGAAGGACTATCAGACCTCGCGGCTGTCGCTGCAGCCGCAATTCGCCAACCGCCCGCCGTCGTCGCCGAACGCGCCGCCCAGCATCGTCGGTTACCACGCGAGCAATCGCGTCACGATCAAGCTGCATGATGTGAGCAAGGTCGCGGGTGTCATCGACGTGCTGGTGGCTGCCGGCGCCAATGATATCGGCGGGCTCAATTTCTCGGTGTCGCAGGCCTCGAAGCTGCTCGACGACGCACGCGAGCGGGCGATCGCCGACGCCCGGCGCAAGGCGGAGATCTACGCCAAGGCCGCCGGCGTCACGCTCGGCGCGCCCTTGAACATCTCGGAAGTCGGCTCGGCGCCGGTGCCGATGTTCCGCGCCAAGATGGCCACAGCAGGCTTCGCCGCCCCGACGCCGGTCGCGCAAGGCGAGGAAACGCTGACCGTCAATGTGAGCGTCTCCTGGGCGATCAAGGAGAAGTAACCTCCGTCGTCCCGGCGAAGGCCGGGACCCATAACCACAGGATCGAGTCGTTCGAATTCGCTGTGGCCACGGCCGCTCAAGACAAACGATGACGGTGGTTATGGGTCCCGGGTCGCGCTTCGCTTGCCCGGGACGACGGCTCTTAAATCTCCAACACCTTCTAAATCTCGAACACCTGCCCCGGCTTCTGCGTCAGAAACCTCTCGCGCGGCACTCTCGCCGCGTCGAGCGCTTCAGTGAGTGCGATCGCGGGTGCGTCGATCGCTTCGTCGGTTAGCTGGAACGTACCGTGGTGATGCGCCAGCGCTTGCGTCGCCCCGCAATCGGCCAGCGCCTTCACCGCGTCTTCCGGGTTCATGTGCTGGTCTTGCATGAACCAGCGCGGCTCATAGGCGCCGATCGGCAGGATCGCGAGCCGCAGCGGGCCATGCGCCTCGGCAACCCGGCGGAAATGCCGGCCGTCGCCATAGCCGGAATCGCAGACGATGTAGAGCTTGCCGGCCGGCGTCTCCAGCACGAAGCTCGCCCACAGCGCCTTATTGCGGTCGAACAAGCCGCGCGCCGACCAGTGCCGCGTCGGCACCAGCGTCACGGCAACGCCGCCCCCGAGCTCGACGCGCTGATGCCAGTCGAACGCCTCGGCCTTGATCGCGGCATCGGAGGCACGCATCGTGACGTCGTTGCCGAGCGGCGTGATCACGCGGGGCGCAAACGCCGCAGTCAGATTCGACAGCGTCGCGACATCGAGATGATCGTAATGGCCGTGCGACACCAGCACGACGTCGATCCTGGGCAACTTCTCGAAGGCGACGCCGGGATCATTGTGCCGCTTCGGACCTGCGAAGCTGAACGGCGAGGCCCGCATCGACCAGACCGGATCGACCAGAATGTTGAGGCCGCCGGTCTGGATCAGCCAGCTGGCGTGGCCGACAAAGCAGAGCCGCACCTTGTCGCCATCGACGCGCGGCGGCGGCGTATCGGCATAGGGGCTCGGCGCCCATTCCGGCCAGACCGCGCGCTGCCGCCTGCCCCCGAACTGCCAGCGCAACACCTCGCCGAGCGATTTCGGCGGCGCGCCATCCGGATCGAAGAAGTGCAGGCCGTCGAAGTGATCGGAGACGGGGCCATCATAGGTTTTCATCAGGGACATCCAGATCGAGGGCACGCCGATCGCGGCAGCGGCTCCGGTCAAGGTTGCAAGAAGGCGGCGGCGGGTGACGATGGGCACGCGGGTTCCCAACAGGAGGCAGGCTCCGTTTATATGGGTGACGATGCCGAATTCGGAACCAGCGTGGCAAATTGATGCGATTTCAATGCCTTATGGCTCAGTCTAGGCCAATTGCGGCGAAACTTTCCTTGACTTTGCCGCCCCGGCAGCGTTTAACGCCGCGACTTTCTCGGAAAGATCCGTCTTTTCGACCCGCCGACTGGCCTTGGAGGCCAGAGGCCAACGCCCGACAGCGCGATGCGCCCTCGGGCGCAAAGGTGTTTGGACCATCGTCTTGGCACGGTGCCGAGGCGGACTATGTGGTCATCACCCGCGAGAGCGGGTCATGACCGGAAGCGAGTGAAGCGCGCTCACGGGCGCAACGAAGGACAACGGCATTGTTCGACAATCTGTCGGAACGGCTTGGTGGCATTCTCGATCGTCTGACGGGGCGCGGTGCGCTGACCGAAAAGGACGTCGATGCCGCGATGCGCGAGGTGCGCCGCGCGCTGCTCGAAGCCGACGTCGCGCTCGAGGTGGTCCGCAGCTTCATCGACCGGGTCCGCGAGCAGGCGATCGGCGCCACCGTCGTCAAGTCGGTGACGCCGGGCCAGATGGTGGTGAAGATCGTCCATGACGAGCTGGTCGCCACGCTCGGCTCCGACGGCCAGACCATCGACATCAATTCCGTGCCGCCGGTGCCGATCATGATGGTCGGTCTGCAAGGCTCCGGCAAGACCACCACCACCGCAAAGCTCGCGCGCCGCATGGTCCAGCGCGACAAGCGCAAGGTGCTGATGGCCTCGCTCGACGTCTACCGCCCGGCGGCGATGGAGCAGCTCGCGGTGCTCGGCCGCGACCTCGACATTCCGACCTTGCCGATCGTCGCCGGCCAGATGCCGCCGCAGATCGCACGGCGCGCGTTAGAGGCCGGCAAGCTCGGCGGTTACGACGTGGTGCTGCTCGACACCGCCGGCCGCACCACGCTCGACGAAGACATGATGAAGGAGGCGGCCGAGATCAAAGCCGCCGCCAGCCCGCATGAAGTGCTGCTGGTCGCGGACTCCCTCACCGGCCAGGACGCGGTCAACCTCGCACGCGCGTTCGACGAGCGCGTCGGCCTCACCGGCATCGTGCTGACACGCGTCGACGGCGACGGCCGCGGCGGCGCCGCGCTGTCGATGCGCGCGGTCACCGGCAAGCCGATCAAGCTGCTCGGCACCGGCGAGAAGACCGACGCGCTGGAAGACTTCCATCCGAACCGCATCGCCGGCCGCATCCTCGGCATGGGCGACGTCGTCTCGCTGGTCGAGAAGGCTGCGGCGAACATCGACGCCGAGAAGGCCGCGCGCACTGCCGAGCGCATGCGCAAGGGTCAGTTCGACCTCAACGACATGCGCGAACAGCTGCAGCAGATGGCGAATATGGGCGGCATCGGCGGCCTGATGGGCATGATGCCCGGCATCGCCAAGATGAAGAACCAGATCGCAGCGGCCGGCATCGACGACAAGATCATCAAGCGTCAGGTCGCGGTGATCGATTCGATGACGCGGCAGGAGCGCAAGAATCCGGACATCCTGAAGGCGAGCCGCAAGAAGCGGATCGCGGCAGGCGCCGGCCAGAGCGTCGAGCAGGTCAACAAGCTGCTGAAGATGCATCGGAACATGGCTGACATGATGAAGGCCATGGGAAGCGGCAAGCGCGGCCCGCTCGCCGGCATCGCGCAGGCGATGGGTTTCGGCGGCGGCATGAAGCCGCCCTCGGCCGATGAGATGAAGGCGCTCGCCGAGAAGATGCAGGGCGGCGCCGGCGGCGGTCTGCCCAGCCTGCCGAAGGATTTGCCGGCCGGGCTGCGCGGCGGCCTGCCGAACGTGCCGGGCCTGACCGGCCTTTCCGGCAAGCCGATGCTGCCGGGCCTCGGCGGTTTCCCGGGCAAGAAGAAATGAGGAATTCGTCGCGAAGGCTCGCACGCAGCCGGCGCGACGCGGAATGCCAATCAATCGAACACATCGACCTTTGAAGGAGAACTAAATGTCCGTTGTTATCCGCCTCGCTCGCGCAGGCACCAAGAAGCGTCCGGTCTATCACGTCGTCGTCGCCGACTCGCGCTTCCCGCGCGATGGCCGCTTCATCGAGCGTCTCGGCCACTTCAACCCGCTGCTGCCGAAGGACAACGAGGCCCGCCTCAAGCTCGACATGGACAAGGTGAAGGCCTGGCTCGCCAAGGGCGCGCAGCCGTCGGATCGCGTGACCCGCTTCCTCGACGCCGCCGGCGTCGTGAAGCGCGCCGCGCGCAACAACCCGGAAAAGGCCGTGCCGCGCAAGGAGCGCAAGGCGCAGGCCGAAGCCGCCGCCAAGGCTTAAGCTGAACGGCTGACACGGTGACTGCACCGGTCTGTGTCGCCCGTATCGGCGCTGCGCATGGCGTGCGCGGCGCCGTCCGGCTGTGGACCTTTACCGAAGATCCGCTGGCCGTGAAGGACTACGGCCCGCTGATGACTAAGGACGGCACGCGCCAGTTCGAGGTCACGCATGCGCGCGAGGCCAAGGACCATCTGGTGGTGACGCTGAAGGGCGTCGCCAGCCGCGATGACGCCGAACGGCTCAACGGGCTCGAGCTCTACGTTCCGCGCGACCGGCTGCCGGAAACCGACGACGGCGAATATTACCACACCGACCTGATCGGGCTCGCCGCGGTGACGACGACAGATCAGCGGCTCGGCAAGGTGATCGCGATCCATAATTTCGGCGCCGGCGATATCATCGAGATCGCCCCGCCGCAGGGCGCGACGATGCTGCTGCCCTTCACCAATGCCGTGGTGCCGACAGTCGATCTTGCCGGTGGCCGCGTCGTGATCGACCTGCCGCAGGAAGTCGACGGCGACGGTCCGTCGGCAGCCTGATCAAAACATTTTTCGTCAACCCGTCATCCGGCCTTGCTGCTCGAGCCAGTCGCAGAACACGGCGCTGTGCGGATCGTTGCTGCGGCCTGCCGGAAAATACGCGAAGTAGCTCCGCGCCGGCAGGCTGATCGCGGGGAACGGCGTCACCAGACGCCCGACCGCGAGATCGTCCGAAATCAGCGCGGTCGGACCCATCGCAACGCCGAGACCATCGAGCGCAGCCTGGATGGTCAGATAGAAATGATCGAAGGTCAGCGCGGCCGCCGGCTCCAGCGCGGAGTGCCCGGCCTCGGTCAGCCAGTCGCGCCATAGCCGCGGCATCGACGTGACATGCAGCAGCGTATGCCGGGAGAGATCCGCGATCTCATCGAGCGGCAATTGCGCAAGCAGCGACGGACTGCACACCGGCAATCGCCGCTCCGAAACCAGGAAGCGCGACGAGAAGCCATGAAACGTATCCGGACCACCGCGGATCACGACGTCGAATGATTCCGGCAGTGCATCCACCGGATCGTTCGACGTGCTCAAGCGCACTTCGATGTCAGGATGCTCGGCGCGAAACCGGCTCATTCGCGGCAGCAGCCAGCGCAGGCTGAAGGTCGCCAGCGCGTTGACGCGCAGCACCGCCACCGCGGCGTCGCCGCGCCGCGCGCGATGCTGCTGCACGGCGGCTGAGATCCGGTCAAGCGCCGGCGCGAACTCGGCCAACAGCGCCGCGCCCGCCGGTGTCAGCACCACGCGCCGCACCGATCGCCGGAACAGCGCTGGCGCGCCCAGCCACTCCTCGAGCAGCCGGATCTGCTGGCTGACGGCGCCATGGGTCACGCTGAGCTCGGCAGCGGCTTCCTTGAAGCTGCCGAGCCGCGCGGCGGCCTCGAAGGCGCGGACGGCATTGAGCGGCGGCAGGCTGCGGCGTGGGACGAACATGACTTCTCAATACCAGATTTTCTAACGCATGATCCGATTATTACTGATTTGTGACAGCGACGGTTCGGGCGCATATTGCGCAGCAAACCACTCACATACCTCTCCTTTTCGAAGGCCTCCTCCGATGCGCAGCCGCTCTATCTTTAGTTTTTCTTGCTTTGGGTGGCAGCGATGAGCATGTCCATGGAAGTCGGCACATCCCGTCCTGGCCAGACCCAGGCGACACGCACACTGGCGGTGACCGGGCTCAACCACGCCCTCCATGACGGCTACACCGACCTGATCTACGTGCTGCTGCCGGTCTGGCAGGCGGAGTTCGCGCTGAGCTACGGGCTGCTGGCGCTGCTGCGCGGGCTCTACGCCGGCGCCATGGCCGGCTTACAGATTCCGGTCGGACGCCTCGCGGAGCGGATCGACGGCAAGATCATCCTGATCGCCGGCACGGCGCTGTCGGCGCTCGGCTATGTGTTCGCCGGATTCTCCGGCGGCGTCATCGGGCTTGGCCTGGCGCTCGCACTCTCCGGCGCGGGTTCGAGCACGCAGCATCCGATCGCATCAGCAGCAGTATCTCGCGCCTACGGCGCAGGAGCGCGCGGCCCGCTCGGCATCTACAATTTCTCCGGCGATCTCGGCAAGGCGGCGATCCCGGCCCTGACCTCGATCCTGCTCGTGATCATGTCGTGGCGGCACACGCTGCTGGTGCTCGCGTTTGCAGGCCTGCTTGTCGCGATCTGCATCGCGCTCTGGATGCCGTCGGTCGGCAAGGGTGCGGAGCACAAGATGGCCACCGCGTCGCGCCGCGCAAGCTCACGCGGCGGTTTTCACTGGCTGCTCGCGATCGGAATCCTCGACACCGCGGTCAGGATGGGTTTTCTCACCTTCCTGCCGTTCCTGTTGCGCGACAAGGGCGCCTCGCTGCCGACCAACGGCCTCGCGCTGGCGCTGGTCTTCATCGGCGGCGCCGCGGGGAAATTCACCTGCGGCTGGCTCGGCGCGCGCGTCGGCACGTTGCGCACCGTGCTGATCACCGAAGGCGGCACGGCGGCGCTGATCCTTGCGGTGCTGGTATTGCCGCTGGCGCCGGCCATCGTGCTGCTGCCGCTGCTCGGCGTGATGCTCAACGGCACCTCCTCGGTGCTCTATGGCACGGTGCCCGAGCTGACGCCGGCGCATCAGACCGAGCGTGCTTTCGCGCTGTTCTATACCGGGACGATCGGATCGGGCGCGATCGCGCCCGTTATCTACGGCCTGCTTGGCGACGCGCTCGGTCCGACGCTCGCGACCGCAGCGACTGCGCTCACGGCGCTGGCGATTTGCCCGCTTGCAGTCGCCCTGGCGCGGCATCTCGCCGACGATCCAACGGCGACGTGACGCCTGATTAGCTTACTGTAGCCCGGATGAAGCGCAGGGAAATCTGGGATCGCTCCTCATTGCCGGCGCGATTCCCGGATTGCGCTTCGCTCCATCCGGGCTACTTAAGCAATGGTCTCACGGAGCATCGCAATGACAAGCACGCACAAGGCCTGGCGGCTGCACGCCCACAATGATCTTCGCTTCGAGGATGTCGCAACCCCGAGCCCCGCGCCCGATGGCGTCGTGGTCCGGATCGAGGCCGGCATGGTGCTGTCGTATACCAACAAGCTCTTGTCGGGCGCGCTGCCCTACAGCCTGCCGCCAATGCCGTTCGTGCCCGGCACCAACGCGATCGCGCGCGTCGTCGCCACCGGCGAGAACATCACGCATGTGCGGAGCGGCGACCGCGTTTTCCTCAGCCCGCATCTGCGCGGCGACGTGCCGGATCGCGATCCGCCACAGATCCTGATCGGCCTCACCGCCACGGTGACAACGCCGGAGGCGCTGGCGTTGCAGGCGCGCTGGCGCGACGGCGTGTTTGCCGAGATCGCGCACTGGCCTGCCGCCTGCGTCACGCCACTCGCCAATCTCGACGACAGACCGGCGACCGAGCTGATCGGGCTCGCCAAACTGATCGTGCCGTTCGGCGGATTGCAGCGCACCGGCTTGCGCGGCGGACAGACCATCATCGTCAACGGCGCGACCGGCTATTTCGGCTCGGGCGGCGTGATGCTCGCGGTCGCGATGGGCGCGGGCCGCGTCGTTGCGGTCGGACGCAAGCAGGCCGCGCTCGAGCAGTTGCGCGATGCATTCGGCCCGCGCGTCATTCCCGCCGTCGTCACCGGCGATGCCACAGCCGATCTTCAGATCATCCGCCGCGCCGCCGGCGGCAGCGCCGATGTCGCGCTCGATTTGCTCGGCGCCGCCAAGAGCACCTCGACCACGCTGTCCTCCCTGCGCGCGCTCCGGCGCGGCGGCCGGATGGTGCTGATGGGCAGCGCCGAGACGCCGCTCGAGCTGTCGTTCCGCGAGATGCTGGCCAACGACTGGGAAGTGGTCGGGCAGTTCATGTACGACCGCACGGCGCCGGGCCAGCTCGCCGGCCTCGCTGCCGAAGGCCTGCTGGATCTGCGCAAGATCAACGTCGCGACCTTCAAGCTCGCCGACTTCCGCCGCGCGGTGGACGCGGCCGCCATGATGCAGAGCCTCGACCTCGCGGCCGTGGTGCCGTAACCAGAGGCCATGACATCGCAAGAGACCCCATCCCAGGCGATCCCATGGCGCGCCACCGTGCTGACCCTGTTCCCGGACATGTTCCCGGGACCGCTCGGCGTGAGCTTGGCCGGCAAGGCGCTGGCCGCGGGTCTCTGGGCGCTGGAGGCGCGCGACATCAGGGCGTCGGCGACCGACAAGCACCGCAGCGTCGACGACACGCCGGCCGGCGGCGGCCCGGGCATGGTGCTGCGGGCCGACGTGCTGGCAGCGGCGATCGATGCTGCTGGCGCCGCACCTGACCGGCCGCGGCTCCTGATGAGCCCGCGGGGGCGGCCATTGACCCAGACCAACGTCGCCGAGCTGGCGGCCGGGCCCGGCCCCCTGATCGTCTGCGGCCGCTTCGAGGGCATCGACCAACGGGTGATCGAGGCTCGGAGCCTCCAAGAGGTCTCGATCGGCGATTACGTGCTGTCCGGCGGCGAAATCGCGGCGATGGCGCTGATCGACGCCTGTGTCCGCCTGCTGCCGGGGGTGATGGGGAAGCTGGCCTCGGGAACCGAGGAGAGCTTTTCCGAAGGACTACTGGAATACCCCCAATACACCCGTCCGCAGGAGTTCGAGGGCCGCCAGATCCCCGAAATCCTGATTTCCGGCGATCACGCCAAGGTCGCGGCCTGGCGGCTGGCCCAGTCCGAGGCCCTGACGGCCGCCCGGCGGCCCGATCTCTGGGCCCGGAAGGCCGGCCAAAAAGCGGCCCGGCGAGGGACAAAAAACACGACAGACGGGTGACAAACCCTGCGCTTTGCCTTATAGGCACGGCCTAATCCGCACACGCGCAGGATAGATGGACGTTTGCGCAGCCCGCACAGGCTGGGCGCGCCGCCGATGGAGATTTCGATGAACCTGATTCAGCAGCTCGAAAAAGAGCAGTTCGACAAGCTCGCCGCCACCAAGACGATTCCGGAATTCGGCCCCGGCGATACCGTCATCGTCAACGTGAAGGTGGTCGAAGGTGAACGCACCCGCGTGCAGGCCTATGAAGGCGTCTGCATCGGCCGTTCCGGCCACGGCCTCAACGAGAGCTTCACGGTGCGCAAGATTTCGTACGGCGAGGGCGTCGAGCGCGTTTTCCCGGTGATGTCGCCGATGATCGACTCGATCAAGGTCGTGCGTCGCGGCAAGGTGCGTCGCGCCAAGCTCTATTACCTGCGCAGCCTGCGCGGCAAGTCGGCCCGCATCGTCGAGAAGCAGGACCGCCAGACCGCCGTCGGCGAGTAATTCACCCCGAAAGGGATGTGACCAAAAGCGCGGGGCCTGCCCCGCGCTTTTTTGTTGTGGCATACCTATGTGGAAGGTCAGCCTCGACTGTCATGCGCGGATCAGGCCCGCGCATCCATCGAAATGAGCACTCTCGTTCAAGAGGATGGATTGCCGGGTCGAGCCCGGCAATGACGACAGGGGCACCCGCGCAATCGATCGATTGTCGCGGCCACGAGCCCTGTGTTAGAAATTTAGAATGGTTCCGGATCAAGCAAGCCAGTGTTGCCCAAGTCAGACCTGCCAGCGCGTCGTGATCGACGATCGCTCGCGGCTGCCCGGCCGCTTCTTCGGACGCTTTGCGACGTCGGCAACGTCAGAGCTTACGCGCGCAGCGTAACGCTGCCTGGACGCTGTCGCCTGCTCGCGCGCCGAGATGCGCTTGACGCCATTCACCACTGAATTTCTTCTGGAGCTGAAGCTCATGTCCAAACCGACCACGCTGTACGACAAGATCTGGAACGACCATCTGGTCCACGAGGCCGAGGACGGCACCTGCCTGCTCTATATCGATCGCCATCTGGTGCACGAGGTGACCTCGCCGCAGGCGTTCGAAGGCCTGCGCGCTTCGGGTCGCAAGGTGCACGCGCCCGAGAAGACGCTCGCCGTCGTCGACCACAACATCCCGACCACCGATCGCTCGAAGCCCAACCCCGATCCGGAAAGCATCGAGCAGATGCGGGTGATGGCGGAGAACGCCAAGGAATTCGGCATCGAGTATTACAACGAGTTCGACAAGCGTCAGGGCATCGTCCACGTCATCGGCCCGGAGCAAGGCTTTACGCTGCCCGGCACCACCATCGTCTGCGGTGACAGCCACACCTCGACGCATGGCGCGTTCGGCGCGCTCGCGCACGGCATCGGCACCTCCGAGGTCGAGCACGTGCTGGCGACGCAGACGCTGATCCAGAAGAAGGCCAAGAACATGCGCGCGATCGTCGACGGCAAATTGCCCGACGGCGTGACCGGCAAGGACATCATCCTGGCGATCATCGGCGAGATCGGCACCGCCGGCGGCACCGGCTATGTGCTGGAATATGCCGGCGAGGCGATCCGTGCGCTTTCGATGGAAGGCCGCATGACGGTCTGCAACATGTCGATCGAAGGCGGCGCGCGCGCCGGCCTGGTTGCGCCCGACCAGAAGGCGTTCGACTTCCTGCGCGATCGCCCGAAGGCGCCGAAAGGCGCGGCCTGGGATGCCGCGATGCGCTACTGGGAGACGCTGCGCTCCGACGAGGGCGCGCATTTCGATCACGAGCTGCGGCTGGACGCTGCAAAACTGCCGCCGATCGTCACCTGGGGCACGAGCCCTGAGGACGTCATCTCGGTGACCGGCTTCGTGCCCGATCCGGACAAGATCGCGGATGAAGCGAAGCGGCTCTCCAAGCACCGCGCGCTGAAATATATGGGCCTGGCCGCCGGCACCAAGATCACCGACATCAAGCTCGACCGCGTCTTCATCGGCTCCTGCACCAACGGCCGCATCGAGGACCTGCGCGCCGCGGCGAAGGTCGCCGAGGGCAAGACCGTCAACGCCAATGTCAACGCGATGATCGTGCCGGGCTCGGGCATCGTGAAGGAGCAGGCGGAGGCCGAAGGCCTCGACAAGATTTTCATTGCGGCCGGCTTCGAATGGCGTGAGCCGGGTTGCTCGATGTGCCTCGCCATGAACCCGGACAAGCTGAAGCCGGAAGAGCGATGCGCCTCGACCTCGAACCGCAACTTCGAGGGCCGCCAGGGCTTCAAGGGCCGCACCCATCTGGTGTCGCCCGCGATGGCTGCCGCCGCCGCGATCGCCGGCCACTTCGTCGACATCCGCGACTGGCGGTGAGGTAAGCGCGGTTTTCGTCTCAAGCTCGAGTCGTTGTGGAAACGGCTCGTTAACGTGACGTACGCACACTGGCTCCTCGCGAACACAAGTTTCGTGGGGAGCCAGACGTGGCCGACAAGAACGAATTCGTCGACATGATCAGTGAGGCGACACGGCAGAAGCGCCGTCGCGCCGCACCACGCATCATCGATCCGCTTCCCGAGGTGAAGGAAACCTCGCGCCTCAGCCACTGGCCGCCGGAGCGCTGGACGCAATGGCGGATGGAAAACCTGACGCCGTGGAAGATAAAGCCCTGGAAGCTGAAGAACTGGGATTAGCCTGACAAAACGGGCGCCGTGAGGCGCCCGCTGTCATTTCAGGCCTTACCACGCTGCACAACAACAGCCGGTATCACTGCGTCAGCCGGTGCTGATGGCAAAGCACTTTGCGATGTCGTCAGCCGGTTACCGCGTGAACTCTTTGCTAAGGGTTGGCATCTAGGGTTAACCGACAATCAATCAGAAAATTCAGGACTTCTTCCGTTTCCATGGCGCGGCCAGCAGGCCAAGCCGTGGCATCGCGTCCTCACGCATGGCTCGTCGGCCGGGTGGGCCGATGGATCTCAGCGCCATTTTCGTGGGACCAGAAATGACCCTCAAGTTTCAGAATTTGCCCATCATTGCCAAGATCGCGGTACCCGCGGCCATCGTCGCCCTGGTCGCGATCGGCATCGTCGTAGAGGCCTCGCTGGCTCTCAGCCAGTTGGCGGTGACCGCCTCCGGCCTCGTGGATGGCAACGCCCGCCGCGTGCAGTACAGCCTCGAAGCGGAGAGCAATTTCAACAGCGCAGCCGTCAGCGAGAAGAATGTCATCCTCTCTGCCTCGGACAGCAAGGCGATCGCCTCCAACATCGAAACCTACAACAAGGCAACGGATGCGACGCTTGCCGCCGTCGACCGTTTGGCGTCCGTCACATCGGACGCCGGACAGCACCAGCTGATCGACACGCTACGCGGCGCCGTCAAGGACCGCCGCGAGGCAAGCGCCAGGGTGTTCGAGCTGGCGACCGCGGGCAAGCTCGAGGATGCCTTCGCTTACTCGCGAAATGTCGCGGCCAAGCATCGCCAGACCGCAATGGAGGCCGTCGCCAGCCTGATCGCCGCCAATGTGAAGGACATGCAGGCCTCGCGTGACCGGGGCATCGCCACCGCCGACCAGACCCGCCTCCTGCTGTTGTTCGGCGCCGCGGCCGGGCTGCTCTGTGCTTTCGCACTCCTGGCCTGGATCGCGTTCAGCCAGATCGCGCAGCCGCTGTCGCGCATGACGGAGAAGATGACGAAGCTCGCCGAGGGCGATCTCGACATCGCGATCGTCGGCGACAACAGGAGTGACGAGGTCGGCGGCCTCGCCAAATCGCTGCGCGTGTTCAAGGACAACGCGATCACGGCGCGCCGTCTCGAAGCCGAGCAGCGCGAGGAGCAGTTGCACAAGGAGACCCGGCAGCGCACGGTCGAAGGCCACATCGCGACCTTCGACAATCAGATCTCGGAGGCGCTGAATGCCCTGACCGCGGCCTCGACCGAGATGCACGCGACTGCCGGCAGCATGTCGGCGACCGCGGAGGAAACCAGCCGGCAGGCGACCTTCGTCGCGACCGCTTCCAACGAGGCATCGGCGAATGTCCAGACCGTCGCGGTCGCGACCGAGGAGCTGCACGCCTCGATCAGCGAGATCACGCGCCAGGTGACGCAGGCGGCGCAGACGGCAAGAGCCGCGGTCGACGAGACCGATCGCACCAACGCAACCATCGAGAGCCTTGCCGCAGCTGCGCAGCGGATCGGCGAAGTGGTGTCACTGATCCAGAGCATCGCGTCGCAGACCAATCTGCTGGCCCTGAACGCAACGATCGAAGCCGCCCGCGCGGGCGAATCCGGCAAGGGATTTGCGGTCGTCGCCAATGAAGTGAAGGCGCTTGCCACCCAGACCGCCAAGGCTACGGAAGACATCTCGTCCCAGATCGCGGCGATCCAGCAGGAAACCGGTCAGGCCGTCGATGCGATCAGGACGATCGGCGGCACGATCGCGCGCATGAGCGAGATTGCGGCGGCAATCTCCGCCGCTGTCGAGCAGCAGAGCGCCGCGACCCGCGACATCGCTAAGAATATCCAGGAGGTTTCGCGCGGCACCAGTGAGGTGTCGGCGAATGTCGGCAGCGTCAACGAGGCCGCCACTGAAACCGGATCAGCCGCCACGCAGGTGCTGACGGCCGCCGACGATCTCAGCCATCAGTCGGCCACGCTGCGCAGCAACGTCACCACATTCCTGGACAAGATCCGCGCAGCTTGACCGAACAGGCAGCATCTCTCCGCAAAGGGCGGCGCGCCCGGCGGCCGGCGCCGCTCCTACTCGTTGCCTGGCAGAACCGCGCACAGCGCGGCTGCGTAGCTCACCAGAACGGGCCGAACCCGAAGCCAAAGGTGAACGGCGCCGGCACGGCATATGGATAGGGCCGATAGTAATAGGGCCGCCCATAATAATAGGAGCCGTACGGCCGGTAATAGGAATAGGGCTGGTAGTACGGCCGGTAATAGGGCCGGTAGCCGCGGTGATAATGGTGACGATAGTAATCGCGATGGTGGTAATGGCGATGATGGCGCTGCGCGCTGAAGTCGGTCGCCTTGCCCGCCTGCCGCTGTTGTGCCGCGGCCTGCGGCGTGGCTGACGCCGCGGCGGTTGCCGATGCCGGCGCCGTCAATGCGAATGCACAGGCGACCGCGGCAACTCCGATCCATCTCATCATGATCAACTCCTGCAGATTGCGATTGATGTCATCTCGCGCGCGCGAATCTGCCGGTTTGATGGCTGAGAACGACAACAGGCCCGCTGCTCACGGGCCTGTGTCTCACCTGCGCTGATACGCCGCGCGATCAGCGGCGCCAGTGGCGACGATGGCCCCAGCCCCAGCCACGGTGATGTCCGCGACCCCAGCCACGGTGATGTCCATGGCCCCAGCGTACCTGGGTGGTCGTCTGGTTCGCGTTGTCCTGAACCGTTGCGGCAGTGCCCGGAGTCGCAAGCGACATCGCGCTCGCGCGCTCGGCCGGCGCCGCCAAAACCAGCACGGCACCGACGGCCGCAAGTCCCAGAACTTTCATCACCTTCATGAATCTTCTCCTTGATCCCTTGATGTCACGTCTTGCAACGACGACTAGAGCTTCTTGCCTTGACGCGTTTTCTTCATGCGAACCGGTATCCGCTTCGCTCGAAAACGCGCCGGCATTCGAATCGACCCCCGTTGCCGCGACGCAGATCGCAAGCAGAATGCGGACGACGTGAATGGGATGTGAATGACTGCGCCACGATGGTGAATGCCGCTGGCGCGCGCAGGTTCCGGCACAGCCGCTGGAATTTTCATGTCTGTGCGTAAAACCGGCGTAGACGATGGTCGTATGTTGTGAGGAGCCTCGCGCAGGAGATCGCCGATGACACGACATGGCTCGCGCAAATGGTTCATGCTCGGCGCGGCAGCGCTGGCTGGTTCCATGATTTCAGTTGATGTCGCGCTCGCCTCGCAAGGACCGGGCGGCGGCATGGGAACGGCAAGCCATCTCACGCAAATGCTGATGGCGATCGCGGTCTATGGAACGGTGGGAGTGATCGTCGCCGCCGGACTGATCGGCGCAGTGCGCCGACGTTTGCTCTAGAGCATTTTCGGTTCTGATTGAATCAGAAACCGAAGTTCTAGATTCTTGTCTTGACGCGTTTTCTTCACGCGAACCGGCGTCCACTTCGCTCGAAAACGCTCTAGCTTCCGCTTCGCGCGAAGACGCTTTAGCCCGGGCGCCAGAAGCAGTTCATGCGCGGCGTGATCACGGTGCCGCTGGGCCGGTGCTCCTGCACATAGGTCGCGGTGCAATCGCGCACAGCGTTCGGACCGGGATTGTAGCGCGGGATCACATCCGGTTCCCAATGATCGGGCCGCGACCGGTAGATCGGCACCCGCCTGAGCCGGCGGTGCTCGACGACCCGCTCGCGCACGACCGGTGCTGTCCCACCAATGCGCGCTTCGGCCGCCGCGCTCTGTGCCCGCGCCTCGCCCGCTGGGAGCGAAAGCCCGGTTGCTACCGCCAACAGCGTTGCCGCCACGATCCGTTTCATCACGCCACCCAAGCCCCATTCTTGAGCCTCAATCTTGGGCCGCACGGTCTCCCATTGCACCGCCAAGGTCAACTGCGCTGGCGCCGCCTGAGGCACTCGCGCTAAAGGAGTGTCATGTGGACCACAGAAAAAGCCCCCTCGCTCGCCGAGATGGAGGCCGTAGCGCATGAGATCTTCGAGCGCCTGCCTCCGACGTTCCGCGCCCTCTGCGAGGGCCTGATCATCCGTGTCGACGACTTCCCGACCGACGAGGTGCTCGACGAGATGCAGGCCGAAAGCGAGTTCGACCTGCTCGGCCTGTTTCACGGCATCGGCCTGCCGCAGCAGAGCCATGGCGACGTGGCCCGGCTCCCCAACCTGGTCTGGCTCTACCGGCGGCCGATCCTGGACTACTGGGCGGAGCACGACGAAACCCTCGGCCACATCGTCCGCCACGTCCTGATCCATGAGATTGGGCACCATTTCGGCCTCTCCGACGCCGATATGGAGGCAATTGAGGCCGATGCGGGATAAAGCGTTTTCGAGCGAAGTGGACCCCGGTTCGCGTCAAGAAAACGCGTCAAAACGAGGAAGCTGGAGCCCCGTTGCCGATCCAATCGGAACTGGGGCTCCAGCTTTGCAGAAATGGCCCTTTTACCGCTGTCGCATCCGCGATAAACATCCGGCCGTATCCCCCATTTTCGACCGGGAAGAGCAACGATGGACAAGTTCACCACGCTGGAAGGCGTCGCGGCACCGCTGAAGATCATCAATGTCGACACCGACATGATCATTCCGAAGCAGTACCTCAAGACCATCAAGCGCACCGGCCTTGGCAAGGGGCTTTTCTCCGAGCAGCGCTACAAGGATGACGGCAGCGAGAACCCCGATTTCGTCCTCAACCAGTCCGCCTATCGCAATGCGAAGGTACTGGTCGCCGGCGACAATTTCGGCTGCGGCTCGAGCCGCGAGCACGCGCCCTGGGCGCTGCTCGACTTCGGCATCCGCTGCGTGATCTCGACCTCGTTCGGCGACATCTTCTACAACAACTGCTTCAAGAACGGCATCCTGCCGATCCGCGTGTCGCAGGAGGACCTCGACAAGCTGTTCGACGATGCCGAGCGCGGCGCCAATGCGACGCTAACCATCGATCTCCCCAACCAGGAGATCCGCGGTCCCGACGGCGGCACGGTGAAGTTCGAGATCGATCCGTTCCGCAAGCACTGCCTGATCAACGGCCTCGACGACATCGGCCTGACGATGGAGAAGAAGGCGTCGATCGACACCTACGAGGCCAAGCTCAAGGAGCGCGCCTGGGCTTGAGGCGCAGCCTGTCATCGCGCCCCGGCGTCTTCAGGCGCCGGGGCTTTTCTTCGTCTCGCGCAAGATTGTTGATGGCTGACGCGCATGCTGCCTGACATCGTCACCTTCTGGCACGGCTCGATGGACGCGCTGCGCCGGACCTGTCTGCGCTCGCAGCTGGCGGCCGGGCACAAGGTCACCGTCTACAGCTTCGATCCGATTCCCGGCCTGCCCGACGGCATCGGCAATGCCGAGGCCGAGGCGGTGCTGCCGCATTCGTTCTCCGAGAAGCTGCGTCCGGCCGAACGCGACGGGTCGTGGCGCGACTGGACCATCCTGCAATTCAGCGACTTCTTCCGCATGCGGCTGATGGCACAGCGCGCCGGGCTCTGGCTCGACGCCGATGTGCTGCTCTTGAAGCCGGTCGAGATCGATCCGGCAAAGCCCTATTTTGCCTGGGAGCGGCCGCGTCAGCTCGGCAACTCCGTGCTGTATCTGCCGCACAATGATCCGATCGTGCGCGCGTTCGAAGCGCTGATGCAGCAGGACGAACTGACGCCGGACTGGCTCGCGCTGCGCCACCGCGTGACCTTCGCGATGCGCAAGCTGCGCGGCAAATCCAATCGCCTGTCCGACATTCGCATCGCGATCTACGGTCCCGCTGCGCTGACCGCGCTCGCGCGCCGCGAAGGCGAGTTGCAGCACGCGCTGCCGAAGCGCTCGTTCTACGCGGTGCACGCCGAGCCACGACTGTTCTTCGAGCCGTCGGATTTTTCGCGCTATCTGAACGATCCCGAAATCATCGGCCTGCACATCTCGCCGAAGGGACGCGGCAAGGCGGCGCCGATCCCGGGCAGCCTCTACGCCTGGGCGGCGGAGAAGTTTGGCGCGTAGTCACCCTCCCCTGGAGGGGGAGGGTCGGATCGCGTTGAGCGCAGCGAAATGCGGGCCGGGGTGGGGTGATCTCTCAACACGGGCAGAGTATCCGTGGAGAGACCGTCACCCCACCCCGCCGCTCATTTCATTCGCGTCGACCCTCCCCCTCCAGGGGAGGGTGAGATCAATGCCCCATCGCGGCGATCGCGTCGGCGATCGCGATGGTGCGCTTCGCCATCTCGGCGTGCAGGCGCTCGACCATGCGGCCGTCGAGCTGGATCGCACCGCGCGCGGCGTTCTCCGGCTGTTCGAAGGCGGCGATGATCTTGCGCGCTTCAGCGACCTCGGCCTCCGGCGGCGTGAAGATCGCGTTGCAGGCATCGATGTGGCTCGGATGGATCAGCGTCTTGCCATCGAAGCCGAGATCGCGGCCCTGCGCGCATTCCTCCGCGAAGCCATCGATATTGCTGATGTCGCCATAGGGGCCGTCGAGGATCTCGAGCCCGTGCGCGCGGGTCGCCAGGATGCAATGCGTGATCATCGGGATCATCGCCGCGCGGCCCGGCTTCATCCGGATCCGGGTTTCGCGCGCAATGTCGTTCGGCCCGAACACGAAGCCGGCGAGCCGGACCTCGGAGTCCTGCGATGCCGCGGCAAGCTTGTCGGCGTCGAGCACGGCGCGTGCGGTCTCGATCATCGCCCAGACCCGGATCGAGGCCGGAGCATTGATGTCGCTGAGCCGATCGGCGACGGCGTTGAGATCGTCCACCGTGGAAATCTTGGGAACCAGGATGCCGTCCGGCTGCGCCTTGCCGGCCATGCCGATGTCGTCGACCCACCACGGGCTGTCGAGCGCGTTGATGCGGATCAGGACCTCGCGCTTGCCAAAGCCCTTGGCGGCGACCGCCTTGGCGATCTGTTCGCGGGCCACCGCCTTGGCGTCGGGGGCAACGGAATCCTCGAGATCGAGGATGATACCGTCCGCCGCCAGCGTGCGGGCCTTCTCCAGCGCCCGTGCATTCGATCCCGGCATGAACAACAGGCTGCGGCGCGGACGGGTCATCGGCATTCTCCTGGGGGCTCGGGCTCCGCCACTGTCCATTGTTTGGGCATTGGGCGGAACCATCCTTCAACGCTGCCGTATCATCTCAGGCTGCACGCCGAAAGTCTTGTTCCCGTCACCAGCATGTGGTTAGGCAGAGGCCATGAAATTCTTTCCGAAGCAGTTGATCGACGGCTACCGGACCTTCGCGACCCAGCGGTTGCCGACTGAACAGTCGCGATACCGGGACCTGTCCGAACGCGGCCAGTTCCCCGAGACCATGGTGATCGGCTGTTGCGATTCCCGCGTCTCGCCGGAAGTGATCTTCGATGCCGGCCCGGGCGAATTGTTCGTGGTCCGCAACATCGCCAATTTGGTTCCGGTCTATCAGCCCGACAGCAACGCCCACGGCGTCTCGGCTGCGCTGGAATATGCCGTGACCGTGCTGAAGGTGAAGAACATCGTGGTGCTGGGTCATGCCCAGTGCGGCGGCATCCGCGCCTTCGTCGACAAGATCAAGCCGCTGACGCCCGGCGACTTCATCGGCAAATGGATGCAGATGTTCATCAAGCCCGGCGAGATCGTCGAGCAGCGCGACCATGAGAGCATGCAGGACTTCGTCACCCGCATCGAGAAGGCCGCGGTGTTCCGCTCGCTGGAGAATTTGATGACCTTCCCGTTCGTCCGCGAGCGGGTCGAGAGCGGCGAGATGCAGCTGCACGGTGCCTATTTCGGCGTCGCCGAGGGCTCGCTGTTCGTGCTCGACCGGGTCGCGAAGGAATTCATCAGCGTCGCCGATGCCGTGAAGGCCGGTGAGTAGCCGCGCGCTATCGCGCCAGCATCAGCTACTCATCACCGTGATAGCCGCCCCAGCGATCCGAGAGCGCGAGCAACAGCGCTGAGATCACGAACACCAGGTGCACGGCGACGAGCCAGGTCATCCGTGTCGCGTCGAACGCGGCATCGATGTTCAGGAACGCTTCCAGCACGTGGATCGCGGAGATCGCGACGATCGACGCCAGCAGCTTCTGCTTCAGCCCGGCAAAATCGATCTTGGTGATCCAGATCGGCCAGTTCGGATTGCCCGACGTGTCGATGCGCGAGACGAAATTCTCGTAGCCCGAAAACACCACGATCAGAATGAGATTGGCGACCAGCGTGACGTCGATCAGTGCCAGCGCATCGAGGATCACTTCCGTCGATTTGTAGCCGGCCGCATGCAGGACGAACTCCCAGAGCATGCGCGCGAATTTCAGCAGCAGCACGGCAAGCGCCACCACCAGGCCGACATAGAACGGCGCCATCAGCCAGCGGCTGTTGAACAGCACATATTCGAAGCCGCGCATGATGCGCGGCGTCGGGGGACTCGACGGGACGGGAGCTGACTGTTCCGACATGGTTGCGCGCCCCCCGTTGGTCCCCGCCGTTAGGCCGCTTTCTTCTTCGCGGTGATCAGCTTGCGGTTGATCAGGACTTCCGCGATCTGGATCGCGTTCAGCGCGGCACCCTTGCGCAGATTGTCCGACACGCACCAGAACGACAGGCCGTTCTCCACCGTCGCATCCTCACGGATGCGGCTGATATAGGTCGCGTCCTCGCCGGCCGCCTCATACGGCGTGACGTAGCCGCCGGGCTCGTGCTTGTCGATCACGAGGCAGCCCGGCGCATTGCGCAGGATGTTGCAGGCCTCGTCCGCCGTGATCGGGTTGGCGAACTCGACGTTGACGGCCTCGGAGTGGCTGACGAAGACCGGCACGCGCACGCAGGTCGCGGTCAGCTTGATCTTGGGATCAAGGATCTTCTTGGTCTCCGCCATCATCTTCCACTCTTCCTTGGTGTAGCCGTCTTCCATGAAGACGTCGATCTGCGGAATGATGTTGAAGGCGATGCGCTTCGGAAACTTCTTATTGATCAGCTCGTCATTGGTGTAGACGGCCTTGGTCTGCGAGAACAGCTCGTCCATCGCATCCTTGCCGGCGCCCGACACTGATTGATAGGTCGCGACCACGACGCGAGTGATCGTCGCCTTGTCGTGCAGCGGCTTCAGCGCCACGACGAGCTGCGCGGTCGAGCAGTTCGGGTTGGCGATGATGTTCTTCTTGGTGAAACCGGCGGCCGCATCCGCGTTCACCTCCGGCACGATCAGCGGCACGTCGGGATCCATGCGCCAGGCCGAGGAATTGTCGATCACGACCGCGCCGGCGGCGCCGATCCTGGGCGACCATTCCTTGGAAACCGAACCGCCGGCCGACATCAGGCAGATGTCGACATCCGAGAAGTCATAGTGCTCGAGCGCCTTCACCTTCAGGGTGCGGTCGCCATAGGAGACCTCGACGCCGACGCTGCGGCGCGAGGCCAGCACGACGACCTCGTCGGCGGGGAATTTGCGCTCGTCGAGAATGTTGAGCATTTCGCGCCCGACATTGCCGGTCGCTCCGACCACCGCGACTTTGTAACCCATCGTTCACTCTCCGACGAAAAATGCCCGTTCCCCCGTAACTCAAGGAAAGGGAAGAGGCAGCGCTTCTATGCGAGAAACCCCGTCAAGACAACGTTGCGTAGCTTTTGAGCGTTTTGATGCGTTTATTTCGGGCCGATCCGGCCGCTCCCCATCATACGAGGAATCCGTCAGCGCTGACGAGCTTCGTCGACGAGGTCTACGCCACGCTCTCCCGGCTGTTCGCCTATGTCGCCGTGCTCGCGCTGTTCGCCGCCCTCGGCACCTATCTATGGAAGCAACTGCCCGACGCAACGGCGATGGCGGCACCCACTGCCGCAGGCTGGAGCGTCGGTAGCCGCTTAGGACCGGCTTTCGCCGTCAGCAGGCTCGATCCGCGAGATAAAACAGAGACTTATGAAATCCTTCGGCATCCCGAGGGCGGTCGCAAGGACGTCTTCCGTTGGACCGATGCCAATGGCGCGCCGGCCGCCGAGCTGGAAATCTACCGCCCCGGCGGCGAGGTCATGGGGCCCGCGGTCACCGAGATTGCCGGGCGGCTCGACCCGGGCGGCGTCCGCGAGCTCGAGGCCGCCGGCATCGTCGACAGCAAGTTCGGCAGCGTCACCCTGCTGCGCCCCGCACGTCAGGACGGCAGCCGCGCCTGCCTCGGCTTCGTCAAGCAGGCCGACGCGCCCGATCTGCGCATCTCCGGCTGGACCTGCCAGGGCGCCAGCCTGCCGGCCCAGCGCGCCGCGATCATTTGCATGCTGAACCGGCTGACCCTGCTGGCCGCCGGCAACGACCTGCGGCTCGCCGCGCTGTTCGCCCATGCCGAGCTGCGGCGCACCGACTGCGTTACCTCCGGCCCGCCCGCTCTGTCGGCCGACTGGGTGATGGGCAGCGAGAACCCGCTTCTGCGCGGCGCGTTTTAGTGGCGAGACCGTGGCAAGGCACTGGTTTTCATGAAACTTTTGCGCTTGGACACGCATTATCTCTGATGGTGTGGCGCAATTGACCTAGTGACGCCCCACCCTCCATGGCTACAATGTGTTCCGAGTGATTTTGGCTGATACGCCAGCCCCGATGGGGCCGTAATGACGAGGATGCGATGACCTTGAAATTCCCTGCCGCGAACAAGCTCGTGGTGTTGCTTGCCGCGGCTGCCGTCACCGCAACCGCGTTTGGCATGACCGCGGCCAGCGCGCAGCAGACCCCGAGCAAGCGCAAGCAGCAAGAGCAATATGACCGCGACGGCCGCCGCTATTACGGCGCGCAGGGTCCGAACCGGGTCTATCAGCAGGGTCCGCGCACCCGCGTTTACGTCACGACGCGCTCGTGGCTCGACGCGGGCACCGAGGTGCTTCCGGGCGACCGCAAGTTCAACGACTACGCCTATCCGCCGGATGTCGGCTACCCGTCGTTCGCACGCGAGAACAACAACCGCCCGATCGACCGCCAGCCGCTCAGCCCGCCGGCCGACCTCGGCGGCTATCCGCGGAATTTCCCGCTGTACTGAGAATTTCGGCTGATAGCCGATATGAAAATGCCCGGCTCCGGCCGGGCATTTTTGTTGAGCTGTCGTTCCGGGTCGATGCGCAGCATCGAACCTGGAATCTCGAAATTCCCCGATGCGCAATTGCGCATCTGAGGTCTGGTGCTAACGCACCATCCCGGAATGACCGCATAACGCTTACGCGTGCAGCTTCTGCAATTCGCTCAAGATCGCCTCGCCCATCTGCGCCGTGCTGACGGACGTGGTGCCGGCCGACTTGATGTCGGCGGTGCGCAATCCGCTGGCGAGCACCGCCGCGATCGCGGCATCGACCTTGTCGGCGAGATCGCCCATACCAAAAGAGTAGCGCAGCGCCATGCCGAATGAGGCGATCATCGCGATCGGATTGGCGAGGCCTCGGCCTGCGATATCCGGCGCCGAGCCGTGCACCGGCTCGTACAATGCCTTGCGCTCCTTGGTCTTGGCGTCCTCCTTGCCGAGCGACGCCGACGGCAGCAGGCCGAGCGACCCGGTGAGCATCGCCGCGATGTCGGACAGCATGTCGCCGAACAGATTGTCGGTCACGATGACGTCGAATTGCTTCGGTGTCTTGACGAGGTTCATGCCGCCGGAATCGGCGAGCTGATGCTCCAGCGTGACGTCCTTGTATTCGCGGGCATGGACCTGGGTCATGACCTCGTTCCAGAGCACGCCCGACTTCATCACGTTGCGCTTTTCCATCGACGTCACCTTGTTCTTGCGCTTGCGCGCCAGCTCGAAGGCGACGCGGCCGATTCGCTCGATCTCGAAGGTGTCGTAGACCTGGGTGTCGACAGCGCGCTTCTGGCCGTTGCCGATATCGGTGATGGTCTTCGGCTCGCCGAAATAGACGCCGCCGGTGAGCTCGCGCACGATCATGATGTCGAGGCCCTCGACCACCTCGCGCTTGAGGCTCGAGGCATCGGCCAGCGCCGGATAGCACACCGCCGGACGCAGGTTGGCGAACAGCTCGAGATCCTTGCGCAGCCGCAGCAGGCCGGCCTCGGGACGCACCTCGTAGGGAACCGAGTCCCACTTGGGACCGCCGACCGCACCGAAGATCACGGCGTCGGCCGCGGTGGCCTTGGCCATGTCGCCTTCGGAGATCGACACCTTGTGCGCGTCATAGGCCGAGCCGCCGACCAGGCCCTGCTCGGTCTCGAACTTCGCGATGCCCTGCGCATTCAGCCAGTCGATCAGGCGCTGTACCTCGGCCATCACTTCGGGGCCGATGCCGTCGCCGGGGAGAAGCAGCAGTTTATGGGTCGCCATGGTCGTTACCTCTAGGTAGCTGTTTGTCGTCATTGCCGGGCTTGACCCGGCAATCCATCCCGCTTCGAAGAAGTCCTTGAAGATGGATGGATGCCCGGGTCGAGCCCGGGCATGACGAGCGGAGGAAAATCCGGCCGGAGTGCTAAAACGCCCCGCACCGATTGGCAAGGCACCCTGGACGGGGCCAAAATGACCCGCAAAGAGCCAACCGCGCCCCAAAAGAAGCCAACAAGACGGACCTCATGACCGCAGCCATTATCTACGCCTTTGCCTCGGCCATTTTCCTCGGCGCCGGTGTCGTGCTGGCGCAGCTTGGCCTGCGCACCGTTGAGCCGCTGTCGGGCGCCGCGATCAGCGTGCCGTCCTTTACCCTGCTGTTCCTGGTGCTGTCGCCGCTGATCCTGCATGGCGAGCCGGTGGTCTGGCGCGGCCTGCCGATCTTCATGGCGATCGGCCTGTTCTTCCCGGCCTCGCTGACGCTCCTGACCTTCGCCTCGAACCGGGCGCTAGGACCTGTGATCACCTCGACATTGGGCAATCTGGCGCCGCTGCTTGCGGTCGCCGCCGCCGTGGTGCTACTGCACGAGCCGCTCGCGCCGCAACAGCTGATCGGCCTCGTCGTCGCGGTGGCCGGTGCCGCGATCATTACCGTGACCCGGCCCCGCGACCTCGGTCATTGGCGAAGCTGGGCCCTGCTGCTGCCGCTTGCCAGCGCGCTGGTGCGCGGCATCGTGCCGCCGATTGCCAAGCTCGGGCTGGCGATCTGGCCGAGCCCGCTATGGGCCTGCCTGGTCGGCTACATCATGTCCTCGCTGGTGGTGCTGACCGTGCAGCGGATCCGCAAAGGCAGTTTCATGGTGCACGCGCCGCGTGACGGCCGGTTCTGGTTTGCATTGACCGGGATCAGCAACGGGCTCAGCGCGCTCAGCCTGTTCGCCGCGGTCCGCAACGGCCCGATCACGCTGGTGGCGCCGCTCGCAGCGATCTACCCGCTGGTGACCGTGACGATGAGCGCTGTCATGCTCAAGCATGTCGAGATCACCGCGCGGATCGTCGCCGGAACCCTGCTGACCGTGATCGGCGTCGCGCTGGTCCTGATCGCCTGATTGCCCGATACGCAAGACAGTGTTGCTGCCCGTGGCGCTGGGCAGGACCGGCGCGGCCTGCCACAATGGACGCATTGCCGGAGTAAATTGTGAGAGCCCCCTCCCCGTCCTACCCACATCCCGCGCGGCTGATCCTTATTTTGTCGCTCGCACCGACGGTCGGTCTCGGCATCGGCCGTTTCGCCTATTCGCTGGTGCTGCCCGACATGCGCGACTCGCTGGCCTGGTCCTATTCGGCCGCCGGCTTCATGAACACGATCAATGCTGCCGGCTACCTGGTCGGGGCGCTGTTCGCCTCGCGCCTGATCCAGCGCTTCGGGCTCGCCGCATCGGTGCGCTGGTCGACGGTGGCTTGCGCGCTGTCGCTGGCGCTGTGCGCCCTCTCCGGCAATTTCGCCGTGCTGAGCTTCGCCCGCCTGCTGGTCGGCTTCGCCGCCGCGATCGGCTTCGTCGGCGGCGGCGCGCTCGCAGCAACGATCGCGCAATCACGGCCGGAACGCGCCAACTTCCTGCTCAGCCTGTTCTATGCCGGACCGGGCGTCGGCATCCTGGCATCCGGCCTGATCGCGCCGTTCGTGCTCCAGGGTTTTGGCGCGGGCTCATGGTGGATCGTGTGGTGGGCGATGACCTTGCTCTCCGCGATCATGACGGTGCCGCTGCTGCTTGCGCCCTTGCACGCCAATACTGCCGCCGGAGGCATCGTGCGGACCAAATTCGCGGTGATGCCGGTCCTGATCTACCTCGCCGCCTACTTCCTGTTCGGCGCCGGCTACATCGCCTACATGACCTTCATGATCGCCTATGTCCGCGACGGCGGCGGCGGCGCGGGTGCACAGAGCGCGTTCTGGAGCCTGATCGGCGTCAGTGCATTCGTGACGCCATGGGTCTGGCGACGGGTTTTGGCGCTCGACCGCGGCGGGCTCGCCACCACCATCATCCTCGGCGTCAATGCACTCGGCGCGGCTCTCCCGATCTTCGGGCATTCGCCGCTGCTGCTCGCGATCTCGGCGCTGGTGTTCGGCGTCGCATTCTTCGCCGTGGTCGGCTCGACCACCGCTTTCGTGCGTCTCAACTACCCGCCGGAAGCCTGGCCGACCGCGATTGCAGCGATGACCATCGCCTTCGGCATCGGCCAGACGCTCGGCCCGATCGTCGTCGGCGCGATCACCGACGCCGTCGGCAGCCTGTCATTTGCGCTGAACGTTTCGGCCGCGATGCTGGCGCTGGGGGCGGTGCTGTCGGCATTTCAGAGGAAGGTAGGGCCGTGATGACCACTCGTCATTCCGGGGCTCGCGAAGCGAGAACCCGGAATCCATCGTAACGCAGCGCATGCGGTCAAATGGATTCCGGGCCTGCGCCTTGCGGCGCATCCCGGAATGACGACGGCAAGCTAACTCCCGCTGAACGAGTTGTAGCCCTGGTCTTCCCAGTAGCCGCCCTTGTAGTCGTTGGTGACTTCCATCGAGAGCACGTATTTCGGGTTCTTGAAGCCGAGCTTGGTCGGGACCCGGATCTTCATCGGGAAGCCGTAGGCGCGCGGCAGGATCGCGTCGCCGAATTTGAAGGTCATCTGGGTCTGCGGATGCAGCGCAGTGCGCATGTCCAAAGGTGAGTTGTAGCCGTCCTTGTCGGCGCACTGGAACCAGACATATTTGGCGCGCGTGTCGGCGCCGACGAGCTTGAGGAAATCGCGCAAGGGCGTGCCGGTCCAGCTGCCGATCGCGCTCCAGCCTTCGACGCAGATGTGGCGCGTCACCTGCCTGACCTGCGGCAGCTTGTACAATTCGTCGAGCGTCCACGACTTCTTGTTCTCGACCAGCCCGCGCACCTCGAGCTTCCAGTCCGCGCCTGCGATCTCCGGCGCATCGTCGAGATCGTAATAGGCATTGAACGGAAACGGCTTGGTGATCATGCTCTCCGGGAAGGTCGGCGCCAGCGCATCCGGATTGAACATCCAGGCCTGCACCGCGTCGTTGAACTTCGAGACCTTCTTCAGCAATTCCTCCGCCGACGACGAATCGACCACGTCGCAGCCGGTCAGCAGCGTCAGCGCACCGAGGCTGGTGCCGGCGGTGATGAAACGGCGGCGCGTCAGCTCCGGCATCGTCTTCACTGCATCGCGGACGAGCAGCTTCTTGTCGACACCGGGGATCAGGAGTTTTCTGAGACGACCCATCACACCCTCCCTCAGCGCCCGATGATCATGGCGCGCAGGCTTTTCGGCACCAGCAGCGCGAGCGCGACATGGATCACCAGGAAGGCGACGATCAGCGCCATGCAGGTGAAATGAACGTAGCGCGCGATGTCGTAGCCGCCGAACAGCGAGACCAGCCAATGCAACTGCACCGGCTTCCACATCGACAGGCCGGACAGCACGATGACGACGCCGACGGTGATGATGCCGGTGTAGAGCAGCTTCTGCACCGAATTGTACTTGCTGAGATCGTCGTGCGACAGCTTGAAGGTCAGCGCCGCCTTGGTATCGGCAATCACGCCGCCAGGGGCGATCGGCAGCAGCTTCTTGCGGAAGCGGCCGGTGGCGAAGCCGAGCGCCAGATAGATTAGGCCGTTGACCATCAACAGCCACATCGCGGCGAAGTGCCAGAGCAGCGCGCCGCCGAGCCAGCCACCCAGCGTGATGTTCCGCGAGAAGGTGAAGCCGAACAGCGGCGAGGCGTTGTAGATCTGCCAGCCGGACATGATCATCAGGAGCATCGCGAATGCGTTGATCCAGTGCACAATCCGCACCCAGACCGGCTGGATCACCTTCGCGGGCGCCGCGGTCTCTGCCTGGTGGTCGCTGACGGCAAGGCTCGTCATGGAATGTCTCTGCTTGTGGTCGTTACCGGCTTATACGCCGGGAACCGGCGTTCCGTTACGGGGTCGCGCATCATCGGTTCAATATACGCCACCTCATCTGGTCACAAAAATGCGAGCCGGGGCGAGGCTCCGGCTCGCAATCTCGCAAGGCGTTCAGGGACTAAATCAGCCCGACGGGTGTCAGGTCGCCGGCATCAGCACGGTGTCGACCACATGAATGACGCCGTTCGACTGGTTGACGTTGGAGATCGTCACCATCGAGGTGCCGCCCTTGGCATCGACGATCCAGACCTTGCCGTCCTGCTTCTTGACGGTCAGTTCCTCGCCCTCGGCGGTCTTCAGCTTCTTGCCGTCGGTGAGATCGGAGGCTTCGAGCTTGCCGGGCACCACATGGTAGGTGAGGATCTTGGTCAGCGTCGCCTTGTTCTCGGGCTTGACCAGATTGTCGACGGTTCCGGCCGGCAGCTTGCCGAACGCGGCGTTGGTCGGCGCGAACACCGTGAACGGACCCTTGCCTTCCAGCGTGTCGACCAGGCCGGCGGCCTTCACTGCGGCGACGAGGGTGGTGTGATCCTTCGAATTGACGGCATTCTGGATGATGTTCTTGGACGGGAACATCGCGGCGCCGCCGACCATCACGGTCTTTTCCTCGGCGCGGACCGGCGCCACGACGGTGGCAGTGATCGCGAGCGCGCTGAAGGCAGCGGCGGCAAGATAGGCAATACGCTTCGACATGGTTCGTCTCCCGATGGGTAATTCGGCCGGCTCGGTCTCTGCCGGCGATGAAGGGGCAACAACGGCGCGTGTTGATTGTGTGCGTCGTCGTTGGCCTGAGCTACGGGAGGTTTTCCGGGCGGTTTCCGGAAATAACTCTTTGTGATTTCTGAAACCGGTTGGTGCGCGCTCCGTACACGTGGCGGTTCGCGCATTCCATCGAACGGAATGGACGGGTGCGCCGCCGCGAGCAATTTGCTTGCCGCCGTTGTTCGATTGGTTCAGCCTGAGATTGCGGTCAGCTTCGCCGCAGGCGGTCGTGGGGATGCCAATCATGAGCAGCATTACGGCGGATGGGCGCGCCGCGCCTGCGATCACCGATACCGGCAGCGATGTCGGCCCGCTCGAACAGAAGCACCTGCAATACGCCAACTACCGCGCCGTCGCCGGCAGCACTGAGCTGACGAAAACCCATTGGCACATCGCCACCGCCAACGCGCTCGGCTGGGGCTTTGACGGCATGGACGGCGTGATCTTCGCGCTGATCTCGCCGATGGTGATCAAGGAATTCCAGCTGAGCTTGCCGGAATACCGCTCCGGCATGCAGATCGCGCTGTTCGTCGGCATCGCCGGCCTCTATTTCTGGCCGTGGCTTGCCGACCGCTACGGCCGCCGCACCTTGCTCGCGGTCAACATCGCGCTGTTCTCGCTCCTGATGCCGGTCGCGGCGCTGTCGCCGACCTTTGCGGTGTTCGTGATCGCGCGCTCGCTGTTGTTCTTCGCGCTGAACGGCGAATGGTCGCTCGGCTCGATGCTGGTGGCGGAGACCTGGCCGGCCCGGCTACGCGGCCGCGTCATCAGCATCACCCGCTCGGCCTGGTGCATCGGCGCCACGCTCGCCGGCGCGATCACCGGGCTCGTGGCTGCCAATTTCGGCTGGCGCATCGCCGTCATGGTGCCCGGCGTGATCGCGCTGCTCGCGATCTATATCCGCTCTACCTGCCCGGAATCGCCCTATTGGGTGCGGTCGCAGGATCGCAAGCGGCGCATCTCCGAGACGCTGGCGCGCGGCGGCACCGTCAACAACGAGGACAGCGCCTGGTTCGGCAAGGCCAAGTCGGTCGGCATCCGCCAGGTGTTCATGCCCGACGTGCTGCCTTCGACATTGGTCGCGCTGTTCGTTGCCTGCGCCAGCACCTGCATCTACGGCACGGTCGGCGCCTGGATGCCGCTCTACCTCTCGACCGAGAAGCACTGGTCGACCGCCGAATACAGCCTGTTCTACGTGTTCTACGGCCTGTGCGGCTTCCTTGGCCTATGCCTGGTCGGCTGGCTGATCGACAAGATCGGCCGCCGCCGCACCTTCATCATCACCCTGATCGAAGGCGCGATCTTCATGACGCTCTGGGTCTATTCCGAGGACCGCGTGCTGCTGTGGACGTTCGGGCTGCTCTGGTGTCTCGGCTTCCTCGGCTTCTGGGGCCCGAGCACGACGCTCACAGCGGAAATCTTCCCGACCCGGATCCGCGGCGCCGCCAACGGCGTGGTGTGGGCGATCGCCTATTTCGTCGGCTTCGTGCTGTTTCCCTTCGTCTCGATCGCGCTCCAGCAGCACACCGGCTCATTCGCGCTGTCGTTCCTCTGCATTCCCGTGCTGATGATCGCGATGGCGATCGGCGTGTACCTGTTCGTGCCGGAGCATTCCGGCAAGGAGCTGAACGAGATCAGCGAGTGACATTTGTAGGGTGGGTTAGCCGAAGGCGTAACCCACCACTTCTCCCGCCGTTGCGCGAACGGTGGGTTACGCTTCGCTAACCCACCCTACGTTTTTGCGAGCGCGGAAGGACCCGCGGCCTAATCCCGGTTCGCCGGGGTCTGAATAAATCCGCGATTATGCGTCGGGCTGATCAGGATCTCGTTCATGCAGACCCGCGCCGGCATGCTGGCGACGAAGGCGATGGTGCGGCCGCAATCCTCGGGCTGCAGCATTTTGGCCTGCTCGGCTTCGCTCGGCACCACCGGTCGCTGCTTCAGGATCGGGGTTGCGACCTCGCCCGGCGACAGGCAGCAGGCGCGCAGGCCGTTGACGCATTCGTCCATGTTGAAGGAATGGGTCAGCGCCAGCACCGCGTGCTTGGTGGTGGTGTAGGCCGGGCCCGGCATCTTCGAGACGTGGCGGCCCGCCCAGGAGGCGACGTTGATGATGCAACCGTCCTGCTGCTTGCGCATCGTCGGCAGTACCGCGCGCATGCAATAGAGCACGCCGTTGAGGTTGACCTCGACCAGCTTGTCCCAGCCTTCCAGTTCCATGTCGGCCCAGCTGCGCTTCGGCACGTTGATGCCGGCGCTGTTGACCAGGAGGTCGATGCGGCCGTGTTTGCCGACGATCGCCTCGGCAGCCTTGTTGACGTCGGCCTTGTTGCTGACATCGAGCGCGATCGCCTCGGCCTTGCCCCCCTTTTTCGCGATGTTTGCCACCACGCGGTCGAGTTCTTCCTTGCGGCGGCCGGAGATCACCACCGTCCAGCCGTCCGCAGCCAGGAATTCCGCCCCGGATTCGCCGATTCCAGTGCCGCCGCCGGTGACCCAGGCCACGCGTTTCCCATTATTTGTCATGCAAACTGTCTCCGTTGCTTTCCGAAGGGCGTTTTTGCTAATCCAACCGGACCTTTACCGGCGCTTTCGCCCCTCAGGGGATGTTGCATGAACACGACCACCAACGCCAACCTGTTTTCCCGCCTGTTCGACGGCCTCGACGACCCGAACCGGCTCGCGATCGAGCAGCTCGACGGCAGCCGCATCTCCTACGGCGATTTGATCGCACGCGCGGGCCAGATGGCGAACGTGCTGGTGGAGCGCGGCGTCAAGCCGGGCGACCGCGTCGCGGCACAGACCGAGAAGTCGGTCTCGGCCCTGGTGCTCTATCTCGCCACGGTGCGCGCCGGCGGCGTCTATTTGCCGCTCAACACCGCCTATACGCTGAACGAGCTCGAATACTTCATCACCGATGCCGAGCCGTCGCTGGTGGTCTGCGATCCCTCCAAGCTGGAGGGCATCAAGGCGATCGCCGCCAAGGTGGGCGCCAAGGTCGAGACGCTCGACCCGACCGGCAAGGGCTCGCTGACCGAGGCCGCCGACAAGACGCCGAAGGAATTTGCCACGGTGCCGCGCGGCAATGACGACCTCGCCGCGATCCTCTACACGTCAGGCACACACCGGCCGCTCCAAGGGCGCGATGCTGTCGCACGATAATCTGGCGTCGAACTCATACTCGCTGGTCGACTACTGGCGCTTCACCGACAAGGACGTGCTGATCCACGCGCTGCCGATCTATCACACCCACGGCCTGTTCGTGGCGAGCAACGTGACGCTGTTCTCGCGCGCCTCGATGATCCTCCTGCCGAAGTTCGATCCGGACGCGATCCTGAAGCTGATGGCCCGCGCCACCGTGATGATGGGCGTGCCGACCTTCTACACCCGCCTGTTGCAGAACCCCGGCCTCAACAAGGACGCCACCAAGCACATGCGGCTGTTCATCTCGGGCTCCGCGCCGCTGCTCGCCGACACCCATCGCGAATGGTCGGCGCGGACCGGACATGCCGTGCTCGAACGCTACGGCATGACCGAAACCAACATGAACACGAGCAACCCCTATGACGGCGACCGCGTGCCCGGCGCGGTCGGCTTCGCGCTGCCCGGCGTCTCGGTGCGGGTCACCGATCCCGAGACCGGCAAGGAGCTGGCGCGCGAGACCATCGGCATGATCGAGGTCAAGGGCCCGAACGTCTTCCAGGGTTACTGGCGGATGCCGGAGAAGACCAAGTCCGAATTCCGCGACGACGGCTTCTTCATCACCGGCGATCTCGGCAAGATCGACGGCAAGGGTTATGTCCACATCCTCGGCCGCGGCAAGGATCTGGTGATCTCCGGCGGCTTCAACGTCTACCCGAAAGAGATCGAGAGCGAGATCGACGCCATGCCCGGCGTGATCGAATCCGCAGTGATCGGCGTGCCGCATGCCGATTTCGGCGAAGGTGTCACCGCCGTCCTCGTCTGCAGCAAGGGCGCCGACATCAGCGAGGCCTCGGTGCTGAAGGCACTCGACGGGCGGCTGGCCAAATTCAAGATGCCCAAGCGCGTGTTTGTCGTCGACGAACTGCCGCGCAATGCGATGGGCAAGGTGCAGAAGAATATTTTGCGCGATACGTACAAGGATATCTACGCGAAGGGTTGAGGGAGCGCGACGATGTCGCGATAACCGATGAACCGCAAAGAGGCTATTCGGTTGAGTGACCAGCTCATCATCGCCAACGAGGCGATGATGAAAGCCCGAACCGCCATTGCAGAGCTCGGACAAGAGGAGCAGCTCGAATTCGACGGCCCGCTCTTCGAGCTTCTGATTGAGCTGCAATGGCAAGTGATGGCGCCGCTCTACGAGAAGTTTCCTGACTTGCTGCCGTCCGCGCTTCTTGAAGAATTGCCTGTCCCGGCTCCCATCACCGACGTGGCATGGAGCGACGTAAAATTGCCGCGTGGGGCGACCACAGCAGCGCTCGACGATTTCCTCATGTCGCTGCTGGAGCCATATTGGCAGAAGGTCGCGCTGGTTCTAGGCAAAGGCATCGCACGCTCCGACGAGCTGGGATTGCCGTTCAGCTATCACATGATGGCGGCACGTCTGCGATATCTATGGGATACCGGTCGAATCGAAGCTGAGGGTCACCTCCGCTCTCCGACCCAAAGCCAGGTACGGCTGCAGGACTAGCGCGTAGTTTCGTAGCGGATGGAGCGCAGCGAAATCCGGGACCGCTCTAATCAGTTGCGAGAAACCCCGGATTGCGCTGTGCTCCGTCCGGGCTACATGCTCACTTCCCCTTCCCCCTGAAAGGGGGAAGGTCGGGATGGGGGTCAGCCACAGGCGGCGCTACAAGCTGATAGAGCTGATCCCCACCCGCTTTGCTCTGGCGAGCAAAGCGACCTCCCCTTTTCAGGGGGAGGTTATGCAGCGCCCAACAGGCTGATCACAAACCGTCCGCCGACGATGAAGAGATAGGCCCCGAACGCGACCTCCAGCGCGCGCTTCGACATTGCGTGCGCGACCTTGACGCCGAGCGGCGCGGTGACCAGCGTGGTCGGCATCAC
This sequence comes from Bradyrhizobium sp. USDA 3240, assembly GCF_054063295.1. Classification (NCBI taxonomy): domain Bacteria; kingdom Pseudomonadati; phylum Pseudomonadota; class Alphaproteobacteria; order Hyphomicrobiales; family Nitrobacteraceae; genus Bradyrhizobium; species Bradyrhizobium sp. USDA 3240. The sequence goes on along the minus strand of NZ_JBSSGD010000002.1, from coordinate 4,576,588 downwards.
CAGCAGCGCGCCGATCAGCGAGACATAGCCGAGTGCGAACGGCAGTTGCAGCGCGGAGACGTCGGGAAAGCGCCCGGCGGCAGGCCAGCCGGCATAGACGTAGCCGAGCGCGCCGGGGATGGAGATCAGCACCGCGAGTGCGGACGACGTCGCCACCGCCTGATGGATCGGCCGGCCGTAGAAGGTCATCAAGAGGTTGGCGAACAGGCCGCCGCCGATGCCCATCAATGTCGACAGCAGGCCGACGAAGAAGCCATAGACGCGCATCAAAAATCCCTTCGGCACGTCGTCGCCGAACTTCCAGCTCTCGCGCGCCAATAGCAGCCGTGCCGCCGCCGACCACGCCACCACGACGAACACGATCTTGAACAGCCGCTCCGGCGCAAAGCGCGCGGTGACGCTGCCGGCGGCGACGCCGATCACGATCGGCAGCCACCAGCGCTTCAGGATCTCCATATCGACCGCGCCGCGGCGGTAATGGGCGCGAAACGAGCTCAGCGAGGTCGGGATGATGATCGCGAGCGAGGTCCCGATGCACAGCGGCATCCGCACCTCGAGCGGCACGCCGGCGAGGCGAAAGCATTCGTAGAACACCGGCACCAGGATCGCACCGCCGCCGATGCCGAACAGCCCGGCGAGAAAGCCGGACAGCGCGCCGACCGCGATCAGCAGCAGCGCAAGCTCGAGCAATTCCTTGGGATCGAGGCCGGCCATCATGTCCTTCGCGCAGTGGTTGGCGCCACACGCAGGCATTGGCGCCGTCTCGAGAGTCCGGGGAGACCAATAGCCCCTTTTGGGATTCGGGAGTATCTATGCTGTTGAGCAGGCTCTGTTGCGAAATGTGGAAGGATCGAGCTTGGACCAGCTTGCGGCGATGGCGGCCTTTGTCCGCGCGGTCGAGACCGGGAGCCTCTCGGCGGCGGCGCGGTCGCTGCCCAGCTCGCTGACCTCGGTCAGCCGCCAGATCAGCGCGCTTGAGGAGCATTTCGGCACCCGCCTGCTGCTGCGCACCACCCGTCAGCTCGCGCTAACCGATGACGGCCGCATTCTCTACGAGCGCGCGAAATCCGTTCTCGGCGAGATCAGCGAAATCGAGGCGGCGTTGGCGCGCGATCCGCATCAACCATCTGGCCGGATCCGCGTCAGCTCGCCGAGCCTGATCGGGCGGCTCGTGATCGCGCCGTTGCTGGTGGAATTTCTGCGCCGCTATCCGGCTGTTGCCGTCGACCTGCTGTTGATCGACCGCGCCGTCGATATGGTTGAGGAGGATATCCATCTGGCTATTCGCATCGGTCGCCTGCGGGATTCGCAGCTCATCGCGCGCAAGCTCACTGACCTGCAGATGATCGTGTGCGCATCACCGGACTATTTGGCCAAGCGCGGTGAGCCGCGAGCGCCGGGCGAACTTTCGGCGCATGACTGCCTGGTGTTTTCTGATTCGCCAGGCAGCGCAGAATGGCGCTTTGCCGACGGCACGAAGACGGGTCGCAAATTCCGCATATCCGGTCGGCTCTGGATGAATAGCCTCGAGGCACTGATCGCTGCAGCGCGGGATGGCGCGGGCATCGTCCGCGTGCCGTCGTGGCAGGTGCAGTCCGATCTCGCCAGCGGCCGCCTGCAACGCCTGCTGATCGATCATGAGCCGGCCCCTACGCCGCTACATCTGACGCTTCAGCCGTCACGCCTCGCATCGCCTAAGATCAGGGCATTCGTCGATTTTCTGGTGGAACAATGGGGCAAAATCGACGCCTTCCGGACCCCGTCCGTGGGCTGCTAAATACGCCGGCCGATCTTACGGATTTAGATTCAGTTTTTGGTTCACTCGACCTTGCATCTGGTATACCACACTGCGGATCAACCAGAATTCGGCAACTCTAACAATGAACTTCGGTTCGACCGAAGGCTATTTGGCCGTTGCGCGGGCTGATCCGACTCCGTAAATAGAACTCCTCTACCGCGTTCCCCGATGGGCCGGCCGCGGTCCCTCACACCATAAAGCCCGCCGATGACCGCCAGGATCGAACGACCGCTTTCACCCCATTTGCAGACCTACCGGTGGACGCTGACGATGGCGCTGTCCATCGTCCACCGCGCCACAGGTGTGGCGCTCTATTTCGGCACCCTGCTGCTCGCCTGGTGGCTGATCGCCGCCGCCTCCGGCCCGACGGCCTATGCCAACGTCCAGGCCTTCACCGGCAGCGCGATCGGCAAGCTGATCGTGTTCGGCTACACATGGGCGCTGATGCACCATCTGTGCAGCGGCATCCGGCATTTCGTCTGGGACCTCGGCTACGGCTTCAAGGCCAATGAGCGCGAAGCGCTGACCTGGGGCGCGCTGGTCGCCGGCATCGTGCTGACCGTGCTGGTCTGGATCATTGCCTATGCGGTTGGAGGTGGACGATGAGCGGCCGCTCTTCGATGCGCACGCCGCTGGAACGCGTCCGCGGCCTCGGCTCGGCACATACCGGCACGAGCGATTTCTGGCGCCAGCGCCTCACCGCGGTTGCGATGACGCTGCTGATCGTTCCCGTGATCGTCGTGGTGATCATGCTGATCGGCCGCAATCATGCCGGCGCGGCGCAGATGCTCGGCTCGATCCCGATCGCCATCATCCTGCTGCTCTTCATCGTTGCCAGCACCTGGCACATGAAGATCGGCATGCAGGTCGTGTTCGAAGACTACATCCATAACGAGAAGCTGAAGATCGCCTGCGTGATGGCGAACAACTTCTTCTGCGTCGCGGTCGCATTGGCCTCGATCTACGCAATCCTCAAATTGTCGTCGGGAGTATAACCCATGGCCGGTGAAGGAAACGGCAAGGCCACCAACGGCAGTGGTCCGGCCACCAATGGCAAGGCCTATCCGATCCAGGACCACACCTACGACGTCGTCGTGGTCGGCGCCGGCGGCGCGGGCCTGCGCGCCGTGGTCGGCTGCTCGGAAGCCGGCCTGCGCACCGCCTGCATCACCAAGGTGTTCCCGACCCGCTCGCACACCGTTGCGGCGCAGGGCGGCATCTCGGCCTCGCTCGGCAACATGCATCCCGACGACTGGCGCTGGCACATGTACGACACCGTGAAGGGGTCGGACTGGCTCGGCGACCAGGACGCGATCGAATACATGGTGCGCAACGCGCCCGACGCGGTCTACGAGCTCGAGCATTGGGGCGTGCCGTTCTCGCGCACCGAGGACGGCAAGATCTATCAGCGTCCGTTCGGCGGCATGACCCTGGACTACGGCAAGGGCCAGGCGCAGCGCACCTGCGCCGCCGCCGACCGCACCGGCCACGCCATGCTGCACACGATGTATGGCCAGTCGCTGCGCCACTCGGCCGAATTCTTCATCGAGTTCTTCGCCATCGACCTGATCATGGACGACCAGGGCGTCTGCCGCGGCGTGATCGCGCTCAAGCTCGACGACGGCACGCTGCATCGCTTCCGCGCCCAGACCACGATCCTGGCGACCGGCGGCTATGGCCGCGCCTATGCGTCCTGCACCTCGGCACACACCTGCACCGGCGACGGCGGCGGCATGGTGCTGCGCGCGGGCCTGCCGCTGCAGGACATGGAGTTCGTCCAGTTCCATCCGACCGGCATCTACGGCTCGGGCTGTCTCGTCACCGAAGGCGCCCGCGGCGAAGGCGGCTATCTCGTCAACTCCGAAGGCGAGCGCTTCATGGAGCGCTATGCGCCGTCGGCCAAGGATCTCGCCTCGCGCGACGTCGTCTCGCGCGCGATGACGATCGAGATCCGCGAAGGCCGCGGCGTCGGCAAGAAGAAGGATCACATCTTCCTGCACCTCGATCACCTCGATCCGAAGGTGCTGCATGAGCGGCTGCCGGGCATCTCCGAATCGGCGAAGATCTTCGCCAATGTCGACGTCACCCGCGAGCCGATCCCGATCGTGCCGACAGTGCACTACAACATGGGCGGCATCGCCACGAACTATCACGCCGAGGTGCTGACCAAGCGCAACGGCGACGACAATTCGGTGGTGCCGGGCCTGATGGCGATCGGCGAAGCCGCCTGCGTCTCGGTGCATGGCGCCAACCGCCTCGGCTCCAACTCGCTGATCGACCTCGTGGTGTTCGGCCGCGCCGCGGCGCTGCGCCTTGCCGACAAGCTGACGGCGAACGCCAAGCAGCCGGAGCTGCCGAAGGATTCGTCCGACCTCGCACTCGGCCGGCTCGATCACTTCCGCCACGCCTCCGGCGGCACGCCGACCGCGAAGCTGCGCGACAGCATGCAGCATGTGATGCAGAACAATTGCGCGGTGTTCCGCACCGGCGACGTGCTGCATGAAGGCCAGAACCTGATCCACAAGGTCTATGGCGGCGTCGGCGACATTTCGGTGTCGGACCGCTCGCTGGTGTGGAATTCCGACCTGATCGAGACGCTGGAATTCGACAATCTGATCGTGCAGGCGATCGTGACGATGGATTCGGCGGCGAACCGCACCGAAAGCCGCGGCGCGCATGCGCGCGAAGACTTCTCGGCCCGCGACGACAAGAACTGGATGAAGCACACGCTGACCTGGATCGATCCGGCCGGCAAGACCGCGATCGATTATCGTCCCGTCCACGACTACACGATGACCAATGATGTGCAGTACATCCCGCCGAAGGCGCGGGTCTACTGAGAACGAAGGCGAGCAAGCATGGTTGAATTCGCACTTCCGAAGAATTCGAAGATTTCCGGCGGCAAGACCTGGCCGAAACCGGCCGGCGCCGCCGAGACGCGCGAATTCCGGGTGTATCGCTGGAACCCGGACGACGGCAAGAATCCGAGCGTCGACACCTATTATGTCGACACCCATGATTGCGGTCCGATGGTGCTCGACGGCCTGATCTGGATCAAGAACCACATCGACCCGACGCTGACCTTCCGCCGCTCCTGCCGCGAAGGCGTCTGCGGCTCCTGCGCGATGAACATCGACGGCCAGAACACGCTGGCCTGCACCAAGTCGATGCACGACGTCGGCGCCGGCGGCGCGGTGAAGGTCAATCCGTTGCCGCACCAGCCGGTGGTCAAGGACCTCGTCCCCGACCTCACCAATTTCTACGCCCAGTATGCCTCGATCGAGCCGTGGCTGAAAACCACGACGCCGACGCCGCAGAAGGAGTGGAGGCAGAGCCACGAGGACCGCGAGAAGCTCGACGGCCTCTACGAGTGCATCCTGTGCGCCTGCTGCTCGACCTCCTGCCCGAGCTACTGGTGGAACAGCGAGCGCTTCCTCGGCCCCGCCGCGCTGCTGCAGGCCACGCGCTGGGTCACCGATTCCCGCGATGAAGCAACCGGCGAGCGGCTCGACAATCTCGAGGATCCGTTCCGCCTCTATCGCTGCCACACCATCATGAACTGCGCCAAGGCGTGCCCGAAGGGTCTCAATCCCTCGGAAGCGATCGCCGAGCTCAAGTTCAAGATGGTCGAACGCCAGATCTGATCCGACGCAGCCGCGGCTGGCGCTGCTGTCATTGGACAATTAGGTTTTGGCTAAAGCGCGATGAGATCAGGTTGAATCGTCATCGCGCTTTAGTCCGCTCAGCAAGCCATCTGCAAGCACGAGGCGTGCCGTCTTGGCGATTTATCGCAGGCCGAAGCGAACGCGCGCGCGCCAGAGCGCGACTCCACTGACCAGCGCGCCGAACATGACGTAGTAGCTCGGCGAAAGAGGGTCACCAGTTATCGAACTTAGGCCGGTCAGCACGAAGGGGGTGAAACCCCCAAATATAGCCACGCCGAGATTGTAGCTCAGCGAAAGTCCGCTCGTGCGCATCCTGGCCGGGAAGATCTCGGACATGAGCGCGGGCAACGGCCCAAAATACAGCGCGATAACTACCCCGAGCAAACCTTCCACGGTCACTAATGTGGCGATCGTCGGAGACTGTTTGACCACCGCAAACGCCGGATAGGCCAGCACGAGCGCAGCGACAGTGCCGATAACCATCGTCGCACTCCGCCCAATGTGGTCGGATAAGGAACCAATGAATGGAGACAGAACGAAAATCACCAAGCCGGTGACCACCGTGCCCAAAAATGCGGTCGCCGGCTCCATGTGAAACTGCTTCGCCGCATATGTAGGCATGAAGACGGCCATCCAGATCGTGATGGTTGCCAACACAATCAGACCCGAAGCTACCAGGACACGGGTCTTCTCGAACTTGAGCATCTCGACGACCGGCTGCCCGGCTTCCGTTGGCGTGGAGAATTCGGCCGACTCCAACACCGCTCGACGAATGTAAATCCCGATTGGCCCCAGCGCTGCGCCGAACAAGAACGGCACACGCCAGCCCCAGGATTCAAACGCCTCCGGCGAGAGACTCCAGGTAAGAAACGCGCCGAAGGCAGATGCCAGTCCCAATGCAAACCCTTGCGTGGCCGTCTGCCAGCTCGCGATATAACCTCGCCGGTTCGGATCATGTTCGGCCAGGAGTGCGGTGGCACTACCAAACTCGCCACCTGCGGAGAAGCCCTGCAAGACCCGCCCTGTCACGACCGCGATTGGTGCCAATAATCCTATCGAGGTGTAGATTGGGGCTACGGCGACAATGAGCATACCTGCGGTCATCAGCAGAAGCGAAAGGCTCATCACTTCCTTTCGACCAATCTTGTCACCCAGGTTACCTAGAAAGATCGCACCCAGCGGCCGCACGAGAAATGTGATGCCGAATGTACCCAGGAAGAGCAGCAGCGATGAAGTGTCGTTGGTTGCCGGGAAGAAGAGCTTCGCGATAGTCCCTGCCATCGTGCCGTAGATGATCAGATCGAAGCACTCGAACATATTGCCGATTGATGCGGCAAGAATTGTCTTGCCCGACGACTGGTCTCGTACGTGCGGTAGTTCGGCCGTGATTTCTGCCATGGTTTCTCCCGCCCAATGCACCGCGCACCGAGCTGGGCCGCGGAGCTTTGCGCCAAATCTGCGTTGAATGAGGGGTAACCGGCCGCAGCCGATCACCCTGCCCGACCCTGTAACGTTGGAGCTTTCGGCCTCTCCGAAACTACGCGCCGGCGGCTCGCATCGGCTTGCGCTCTGAAGCCTCAGGACCATCGACGTTGACCACGGTTTCGCCTTTGCCAAGGCGGACGAAAACGTAGCGAACGTCATCACCACCCTCGAGGATCTGGCAGCGGTGGATTGCCCGCCGCGGGAAGTAAGCGTAGTCGCCTCTTCCGATCTCGAAGGATTGGGCGCCGTTCTCGCCGTGATCGACGCGGATCCGACCAGAAAGCATGTACATCACGCTGTCGAACTGTTCGTGGTGATGCCACTGGCTGGGCTGGTCGAGCGCCGTAACGTGACATTCGCCGACCCATAGGTCGCCGGCTTCAAGCGCCTTCCTGCGATTCTGACCTGGGGTCAAAGGTCCATCAATCAGCTTGTCTGCTGTAACGTATCCGATCTCTTGGAAAACGCCTGTGCTCACGGTTCTATCCTTGCAACGTTGGTGACTACGCACCTCTTGAAAGATGCCGCGATTAGCCTAGGCTGATTGCATGCACATAACCGGCCATTTTCTGTCGCCAACGAGACAGGCGGAGATATTGCCTTTTGAGACCGCCGAACGGCCGATCGTGGGGTTCTCCTGCGACTATCCATCGGGCCTCGCGACAGGACCCCACTCGCATCCCCGGGCGCAACTGCTCTACGCGACCTCAGGCGTCATGCGCGTCGAGACACTCGGCTCGAGCTATGTGGTGCCTCCCACAACTGCGTTGTTCCTGCCCGCGAGCGCGGAGCACGCAATAAACATGGATGGCCCCGTGGCCATGCGAGCTCTATTCCTTCGCGAGGACGCCGCTACGCGCGTGGGAGGCAATTCGAAAGTGATCGCTGTTTCTGCGCTTCTCCGCGAGGTCATTGTTGCTGCTTGCGTTGAACCTGTCGAATGGGCACCAGATGGCCGAGGCCTGCATCTGGCTGAGCTCGCGCTTGACGAAATCGCCCGGGCGACTCCACTGCTTCTCGGCCTGCCTCTACCAAGGGATCCACGTCTGCGTCGCGTGGTTGCGGCACTCAAGTCGCGTCCCGATGACATAAGGAGTCTCGAGGAATGGAGCGAGGTGGCCAATGCATCGCCCCGAACCCTGGCTCGCGTGTTTCGCGCAGAGACGGGTCTCAGCTTCCGCCAGTGGCGTCAGCAGGCCCGGCTGACCGAAGCGTTGAGCGCGTTGACATCTGGAGTTCATCCTGCAAAGGCCGCAGCGATGGCCGGCTTCAGCAGTGTACCCGCATTCGGCGCGGCGTTCCGTGAGCTGTTCGGCATGACACCCGGACAAGCGCGATCGCAGTTTGGCCCGTCACGCTAGACGCAGGAGCTGCTATCAGCGGCCAGCCGCAGCTTGCCGGATCAGGATATCGGCGCCGACCGCATCGACCGCGGATCGATCGAGGTCGAGCACGACATCGACGATGCTGTGATCCTCCGGATCCATCGTGACGGTGAAGCCGAGATCGCGGCACATCCCGATCATCGTGGTGTTCTCGGTCAGCACCTGGCCGGACAACCGCTTCAATCCCTCCGACCGCGCATAGTGGATCAGGAGCTGCATCAGCGCCCAGCCGAGCCCTTTGCCCTTGAGATCGGACTGCAGCAGGATCGCGTATTCGGCGTTCTGGTACAGCGAGTCCGAATGCAGCCGGACCGCTCCCATCATCTCGCCGGTCGCCGGATCGAGTGCCACGAACGCCATCGCGCGCGCATAGTCGAGCTGGGTCAGGCGCGCGATGAAGGCGTGCGAAAATTCCTTCATCGCGTGGAAGAAGCGCAGCCTGAGGTCTTCGGCGGTGACGCGCTTGAAGAACGCGGCGACCATCGGCTCGTCCTCCGGCCGCATCGGGCGCACCGTGACGCGCGAGCCGTCGCGTAGCGCCAGCTCGCCCTCCCATTGCGACGGATAGGGCCTGACCGCCAGTCTGGTTTGACCGGCGAAGAGCCGCGCCGGCTTGCGGATCGCCACCCGCGCATCGAGTGCAAGCACGCCGGTCTCGTCCGCCAGCATCGGATTGATATCGAGCGCGGCGACCTCGGGAATGTCGGCCGCCATCTGCGCCAGCTTGACCAGGGTGAGCGGCACCAGTTCGGCCGAGACGGCCGGCACATCGCCATAGCCGCCGAGCAGCCGCGAGACGCGCGTCCGTCCGACCAACTCATGGGCGAGATTCATGTCGAGCGGCGGCAGCGCCACCGCCTTGTCGTTAATCACCTCAACCGCAGGGCCGCCGCGGCCGAACACAATCACCGGACCGAAGGTCGGATCGTCGGCGATGCCGAGGATCAGCTCGCGCGCCGCGCGCCGCACGATCATCGGCTGGATCGTCACGCCTTGCAGCGTTGCATCCGGCCGCGCGTTTCGGGCGCGTTCCAGTACCGTCCTTGCCGCATCGACAACGCTGTCCCTGGTGCGCAGGTCGAGGATGACGCCGCCGACATCGGAGGCATGCCTGATGTCGCGCGAGAACACCCTGACCACGATCGCGTGCCCCTCGGCGAGGAACGGCACCGCCTTCTCGGCGGCATCCTCGGCACTGTCGGCGACGACAGTCGTCACGATCGGAATGCGATAGGCCTCGAACAGGGCGACGATCTCGGCTGGATCGAGCCAGGCACGCCCTTCCGACAGCGCCTTCACGACCACGTGCCGCGCCGCCGCCGTCTCCGGCGTGAACACCGATGCGACGCCCGGCGGGGTCGCGGCGAGCGCCGTGGGGGCCTCGCGATAGCGCACCAGATACATGAAGGCGCGCACCGCATCGTCCTCGGTCGGGAAGTGCGGAATCCGCGCCGCCTCGAAGATCGCACCGGTACGCTCGTCGGCGCCTACCCACGCCGCAAGCACCAATGCGGCGACCGCACTTCGTTTGGTCCGGCGGTCACGCACGCATTGCGCCACCGCCTCGGCAATGCCCTCGGCCGGCGCCACCGCGGTTTCCACATTCGCGACCAGCACCGCGTCGTTGTTGGCGTCATCGAGCAGCGCGTTGAGCGCCACCACGTAGCGGGCGGCGTCGGCATCGCCTGCGATGTCGACGGGATTGGCGGACGACCAGCCCTGCGGCAGCAACTCGTCGAGCCGCGCAATGGTCTGCGGCGACAGCGTCGCAGGAACGCCGCCGAGCTCGGCCAGCCGATCGGTCGCGAGGATGCCGAGCCCGCCGCCATTGGTCAGGATCGCGAGCCGGTTGCCGCGCGGGACGAAGCCACGGCCGAGCAGCTCGGCGCAATCGAACAGCTGGCGAAGGTCGTAGACCCGCAGCATGCCGGCGCGGCGGAACGCGGCGTCATAGACCGCATCGGAGCCGGCCAGCGCACCGGTGTGGGTCGCGGCGGCCTTTGCCCCCTCGGCCATCCGCCCCGACTTGACGACGACGACCGGCTTCATGCGTGCCGCGGCGCGCGCCGCCGACATGAACTTGCGCGCATCCTTGACCGCTTCGAGGTAGATCAGGATCGCGCTGGTATGATCGTCGAGCGCGAAATAATCCAGGAGATCGGCGACGTCGACATCGAGCTGGTCGCCGATCGAGGCGATGCCGGAGAAGCCGAGCCGCCGCTCCGCCGCCCACTCGATCATCGCCGACGCGACCGCGCCGGATTGCGAGATCAGCGCGACATGGCCATCGGACGGCTGATGCGAGGCGAAGCTCGCATTGAGCTTCGCGCGCGGCACCATGATTCCGAGGCAATTCGGCCCGACCAGGCGCATGCCGTGCCGCCGCGCCGTCTGCTCCACGATCTCCGCGAGCGAGCCCGCGCCATGGCCGAGACCGGCCGACAGGATCGCAGCGCCGGCAACGCCGGCGAGCCCGGCCTCCGCCACGATCTCCGGGATCGCCGCCGGCGGTGCGCTAATGACGACGAGGTCCGGAACGAACGGAAGCGATTTCAGATCGGCAACGGTGGGCTCGCCGTCAACATCCCCGTAGTTGTGGTTGACGACGCCCAGCCTGCCGGCGAAGCCGCTCGCCTTGAGGTTTCGCAGCACGGCCGCACCGAGCGACGACGGCCGCGGGCTGCCGCCGACCACCGCGATGCTTCGAGGCGAAAATACCCGCTCCAGGCCGAACGTCGACATTGCGTGGTCTCGCAGGGAACCCGTGGATGCGCGAGAGGCGCCCCCGAACGAACTCTACTTCGTCGCCCGCCCCATTGCACCCATTGCCGCCGCGACAGAACGCGACGGCCCGGCTAATGCAGCCCCAGCGCCTGCGCCAGATTGAAGGTCAGGAAGCTCGCGGCATAGGCCAGCGCGAGCATGTACAGGAACGTCACCACCATCCACTTCGCGCCGCCGGTCTCGCGGCGGATCACCGCGAGCGTCGAGGCGCATTGCGGGGCGAAGATGTACCAGACCAGCATCGACAGCGCGGTCGCCAGCGTCCATTTCTGCGCCAGCACCTGGCCGATCTGCTCGGCCGCCTCCTTGCCGCCCTCGATCGAATAGACGGTACCGAGCGCGGCGACCGCGACCTCGCGCGCCGCCATGCCCGGGATCAGCGCCACCGCGATCTGCCAGTTGAAGCCGATCGGCCGCAGCAGCGGCTCGAGCGCATGGCCGATCATCGCCGCGAAGCTGTAGTTGATCGCCGGCCCCTCGGCGCCGGCCGGCGCGGTCGGGAACGAGGCCAGGAACCAGATCAGCACCATCATCGAGAGGATCGTGGTGCCGGCGCGATACAGGAACATCTTGGCGCGATTGAGCACGCCGATCGCGATGCTGCGCAGCCGCGGCACCTTGTAGTCGGGCAACTCCAGCATGAACGGCGCCGGCGCATGGTCGCGCCACAGAAAGAACTTTGCGACCGCCGAGACCGTCAGCGCGCTGGTGATGCCGGCGGCATAGAGGCCGAACATCACAAGCCCTTGCAGATTGACGAAGCCCCACAGCGAGGTCGCCGGAACGAAGGCCGAGATGATCAGCGTATAGACCGGAATCCGCGCCGAGCAGGTCATCAGCGGCGCGATCAGGATCGTGGTCAGGCGATCACGCCGGTTGTCGATCACCCGCGTCGCCATGATGCCGGGAATGGCGCAGGCGAAGCTCGACAGCAGCGGAATGAAGGCGCGGCCATGCAGCCCGGCGCCGCCCATGATGCGGTCCATCAGGAAAGCGGCGCGCGCCATGTAGCCGAAATCTTCCAGCAGCAGAATGAACAGGAAGATGATGATGATCTGCGGCAGGAACACGATGACGCTGCCGACGCCGGAGATCAGCCCGTTCTGCAGGAAGCTCTGCAACAGGCTCCAGCTTTCCGGCAGCAAATCGTGGATCAGCTGCCCGAGCGCGGAGAAGCCGTCCGACAGCAACTCCATCGCCGGCTGCGCCCAGGTGAACACCGCCTGGAACATCACGAACAAGATCACGGCCAGGATCACCAGACCCCAGACCGGATGCAGCACGACCGAATCGATCCGGTTGGTCAGCGTGTCGGGCTTGGTCGGCAGCGTTACGGCTGCCGCGATGATGCGGTCCGCCTCGCGCTGCGCCGCCTTGAGGTCGGCAATCGTCGGCGTCGCCCACGCGCTGGCCGTCGCTTCATGCGACCGGGCCAGGAATTCGTCGGTCCGCTTCAAGAGTTCGTCGACGCCGCCCTTGCGGACCGCGACCGAGGTCACGATCGGCAGGCCGAGCTCCTGCGACATGCGATCGAGATCGATCGTCACGCCGCGGCGCTTCGCGATGTCGATCATGTTGAGCACGAGCATCATCGGCCGGCCGACGCGCTTCAGCTCGAGCACCAGCCGCAAGGTCAGCCGCAGATTGGTGGCATCCGCAACACAGAGCACGAGATCGGGCACCGCCTCGCCATCAAAGCGGCCGAGCACGATGTCGCGGGTGATTTCCTCGTCCGGGCTGCGGCCGCGCAGCGAATAGGTGCCGGGCAGGTCGAGCACCGTCACGCTGCGGCCCTCCGGCGTGACGAAGCCGCCGGATTTGCGCTCGACCGTGACGCCGGGATAATTGGCGACCTTCTGGCTGCTGCCGGTCAACCGATTGAACAGCGACGTCTTGCCGGTGTTCGGCGCGCCGACCAGCGCCAGGCGCAGGGATGCAGTTGTCATTCGACGATCACGGCCATGGCTTCGCTCCGGCGCAGCGCGATCGTGATGTTGTCGACGCGCACCGCGATCGGATCCCGCCGGATCGTGCCTTCATGCAGGATTTCCACGCGCGCACCCTCGACAAATCCCATCTCCACCAGGCGCTGCTCGAGCTCCTGCGGAGACAGCGATGACCCCGTCACGAGCGCATCGAGCCTGATGATTTTTCCGACAAAACCGCGATCCGCATGTCCGAGCCGGATGTCCTGTAGATTATCCTGGAAGGAGTTTGGATCGCCTGTCATGCGGCCTGTGTTTCAGCAGGTAGTCACAGGGTCAAGCATTTGCCCGTGAGAGGTTTTAGAACTCCTAAAAACAGCGCCCGCGACCGTCATCCCGGCCGATTTTCCGCTTGACTGGCGGCGCGGCGCTAACGGGGTCGTGATGACGCCCGGCAGCATCCGCCCTCCGCCGCCCCGGACGAGAGCCGTCCCAATCGATCGATCCGATTTGGCCTCCGGTAACCTTGACCGGCGGCTGGATGGCGAGGCAGCCGGCGCGCCAGACGGCGGAATGGGGATTCGCTTTCTCCGGCGCGACGGTTTGCGTTAAGGTCCGCAAGAAGCCGGAGCACCCGTGCCGACCGCACAACGCAATTCGCTGAGACTGCTGCGATGGATGATGGCCGCCTCGCTGGCCCTTCCGCTGGCGCTGTTCCTGTTCGCGTCCGCAATGTCCCGGATTTCGACCCGCGAGGCCGCCGACCAGGAAATCCAGCGTACGCTCGACGTCACCCACGAGCACGCGCTCAAGGTGTTCGAGACCATCGACCGGAGCCTCGCCGAGATCACCGAGGTCGTCCGCGGCATGAGCGACGCCGAGATCGTCGCGCGCGAGAAGAGCCTGCACGAGCGGCTGCGCCGGGTCGCCGACACGCTCCCCCAGGTGAAATCGATCTGGGTGTTCGATGCCAACGGCCATGCCCTGGTCAACAGCCTGGTGCAGCCGGCCCCCGACATCGACTTCTCGGATCGGGATTACTTCCGTATCCACATGGAGCGCGACATCGGCACCTATATCGGCGAGGTGCTGACGCCGCGGGCACCCTATCAGGGCGCGCGGTTCTTCAGCGTCGGCCGCCGCCGCAACAACGAGGACGGCAGCTTTGGCGGCGTGATCCAGGCCTCCGTGCTTCCGGAATATTTCGAGAATTTCTACGCCAAGATCGGCCGCGAGCCCGGCAGCTTCCTGGCGCTGATCCGGACCGATGGCTCGATACTGGCGCATTTCCCTGTCATCGACCACGACGCCAGGTTCGAGCCGAGCGGGCCGCTCGGACGGCAGATCGTCGCCAATCCCGAGACCGGCGGCATGACGATCCGTTCCCCGGCCGACGGCATCGAACGGCGCATGCGCTATCAGCGGCTGGCCGAATACCCGATCTATGTCAGCGCCGGGCTCGAGACCTCGGCGATCCACGCGCGCTGGATCGCGACCATGGCGCAGCACCTGATCTTCGGCATACCGGCGACTGCGCTGCTGTTCGGCCTGCTCGTGCTCGCCTATCAGCGAACCGAACGCCTGGAGGAGGAGGCCGACAGGCGCATCGAGGCCGAGGACGCGTTGCGGCATGGCCAGCGCCTGGAGGCACTCGGGCAACTCACCGGCGGCGTCGCGCATGACTTCAACAATCTGCTTACCGTGATCCGTGCCTCGGTCGACATGTTGCGGCGGCCGGACCTGCCGGAGCCACGGCGGCAGCGCTACATCGATGCAATCTCCAACACCGTGAACCGTGCCGCCAAGCTGACCAACCAGCTGCTTGCGTTCGCGCGCCGGCAAACTCTGAAGCCCGAGGTGTTCGACGTCTGCCAGAATGTCCGCACCCTGAGCGAGATGATCACCACCCTGATCGGCTCGCGGATCGAGATCACGGCGCAGGTGCCGGACGAGACCTGCCTCGTCAACGCCGATGCCGGCCAGTTCGAGACAGCCATCATCAATATGGCGGTGAATGCGCGCGACGCGATGGACGGCGTCGGCAGGCTCACGATCGCGGTCCGCACCGTGAGCAAACTGCCGGCCGAGGCGATCACGCCGCCGAGCCCGCACGGCCATGTCGCGGTGTCGGTGACCGATACCGGCGTCGGCATTCCGCAGGAGCTGTTCGGCCGCATCTTCGAGCCGTTCTACACCACCAAGGAGGTCGGTCACGGCACCGGCCTTGGCCTGTCGCAGGTGTTCGGCTTCGCCAAGCAGTCCGGCGGCGAGGTCACCGTGGCCAGCGAGGTCGGCAAGGGCTCGACATTCACGCTGTATCTCCCGCGTGTCGTCGGTAGACACAGCGCGCAATCGCCGCTCACGGAGGATGCGCCTTCGGTCGATCCGACCAGCGCGTCGGTCCTGATCGTCGAGGACAATGCCGAGGTCGGAAAGTTCGCCGCCGACACGCTGACCCAGCTCGGTTGCACCTGCGTGCTGGTCGAGAACGCCACCCACGCGCTGGAGGAGCTGGCCGTCGATCCCGACAGGTTCGACCTTGTATTCACCGATGTCGTGATGCCCGGCATGAGCGGCATCGAGCTTGCGGAGGAGATCCGCCGGCAACGGCTCGATCTACCGATCGTGCTCGCCTCCGGCTACAGCCAGGTGCTGTCGCAGCAGGGCAGTGGCGGCTTCGAGCTGCTGCAGAAGCCGTATTCGGCCGAGCAGCTGGCCCGCGTGCTGCACAAGGCCACGCGCTCGCGCCGGCTGAAGCGGGACCAAGCGCCAGCGGGGTGAGGTGATTGCGTGCGCGCATCAAACGCGATGTCGTCCCTGCGAAAGCAGGGAGGTGGATTCACACTCGAAGTGCAACACTTGATCGGCAAAGGACTCCGCAGGCGTGCGGTAGTCAAGGCATTTGCGTGGGGTGTTGTTGTAGGTGGCGATGAACTGGCGGAATCTGGCGGTCGAGAGGGTTACGAGATCCGTTTTGCGAGGGATGAAGCGGCGCATCCTGCCGATGGCGTTCTCGATACCACCCTTCTGCCAGGGCGCGTGGGGATCGCAGAAGAAGGTCTCGATCGAGAGGCGATGTAGCGCCAGGTGACCGGCAAACTCGGTGCCGTTGTCGAAGGTGACGGTCTGGCGCAGCTCTTGTGGAAGGGCAGCGAAGAAGCGGACGAGATGGCGTGCGACACCGCGCGCAACCTTGCTGGCAAGGCGGATGCCGAGCAGCAGGCGAGAGGTGCGCTCATGCACGGTCAGCACGGCCTGACCGTACTTCGAGAACATCATCAAATCGGCCTCCCAATGCCCGGCGACGCTACGGTCGGCAACCTCAAGGGGCCGATTTGCCAGGGAAACACGGCCTTCGATGAAGCTTGCGGGGCTGCCGCCTCGCTTGCCGCGGAGGCCGCGCTTGCTCTTGGCGCGCGGCAGGTAGCGTCGCCAGTTGAAGTTCGTGGTGCGCCTGAGTTGGCCATAGATGAAGCGGTAGATGGTCTCGTGGGAGATCACCTTGTGCCCGCACTCGCGGGCCAGCCGGCCGGCGATCTGCTCCGGCGACCAACCTCGGCGAAGGCGTTGCAACACCGCGCGGCGCAGGACGGGCTCCCGTTCGAGGCGTCCGCCCGTCCAGCGCCGCGCTCGCATCTGTTGCTGGGCATAATTTGGCTTGTAGCCAGCCTGAACGCTCCGATTACGGCTCAGTTCCCGAGAGATTGTTGATGGCGAGCGATCCAGAGCTGCCGCGATTTGCCGGACCGAGCTGCCATTGGCCGATAGACAGGCAATCTCGCATCGGTCGTCCAGAGAGAGCTGCTTGTAAGTCCGCCCCATGGCAACACCTCCTCAAGGAAGTGTTGCACTTCGTTTGTGAACTCAGGGGACCCATAACCACAGGATCGGGTTGTACGCTGTGGCTCCAGCGACGCCTGATGACGACCATTCGTGGTCATGCGTCCCGGGTCGCGCTGCGCCTGCCTGGGACGACACCGAATATTTGGCTCCGCCGGTGAGTCATATCCTGTCGCGCCGCGTCGGAACAACATCGGAACCTTCTGATTTCCCTCGCGTTGTCGCGCGATGGGCAAAGCCGATGCAAAATCCGGATCGTCGAACAGGCCCTCACCGGCGAAGGCCAACTCGCCTCGGAAAACGAGCGCGACGCGCGACGATACGGAAGACAGCGACGCCGCACCGGGCGAGGCTGACGACAAATCCGAATTCGTCGAGATCATTGCCGAAGACGGCGACCATGTCGAACCGCCGCCGCCGGAAATCCTCGAGCCCAATCCCGAGCTGTCGCCCGAGGAAGCCGAACAAGCGCGCAAGGACTATTTGCTGACGCGATTCTGGATCACCGCGCGCGGCTACTGGGGCCAGAACGGCGACCGGCTGGCGTGGCTGTTCACGATCGGCCTGCTGCTGCTGATCGTCGCCAATGTCGCCGTGCAGTACGGCATCAATGTCTGGAATCGCGCGATCTTCGATGCGATCGAAAAGCGGGATTCGGTCAGTGTCTTTCACCTGACCGCCATCTTCTTTCCGCTCGCGATTGGCAGCGTGCTGCTGGGCGTCGCCCAAGTGTTCGGCCGCATGGGCATTCAGCGGCGCTGGCGCGCCTGGCTGACCAACGCCGTCGTCTCGCGCTGGCTGGCGAACGGCCGCTACTACCAGCTCAATCTGGTCGACGGCGATCACAAGAATCCGGAATACCGCATCGCCGAGGATCTGCGGATCGCAACCGACTCGCCGGTCGACTTCATCGCCGGCGTGACGTCGGCGCTGCTGTCCGCCGTCACGTTCATCGTCGTGCTCTGGACGATCGGCGGCGCCTTGACGCTGACGGTCGGCGGCTCCTCGGTCAGCATCCCGGGCTTCCTGGTCATCGCCGCGATCATCTATGCCGCGATCGCGTCCGGCTCGATCATGGCGATCGGGCGCCGCTTCGTGCAGATTTCCGAGGAGAAGAACCAGGCAGAGGCCGAATTCCGCTATGTGCTGACCCGCCTGCGCGAGAACGGCGAAAGCATCGCGCTGCTTGGCGGTGAGGCCGAGGAACGCGACGGCATCGACAAGACGTTCTCGAACGTGCTGCGGCAATGGGCGCGGCTCGCCGGGCAGCACATGCGCACGACGCTGGTGTCGCAGGGATCGAATCTCATTGCGCCGGTAGTGCCCTTGCTGCTGTGCGCACCAAAATTCCTCGAGGGCAGCATGACGCTCGGCCAGGTGATGCAGGCAGCCTCCGCCTTCACCATCGTGCAGACCGCGTTCGGCTGGCTGGTCGACAACTATCCGCGGCTCGCCGACTGGAATGCATGCGCGCGGCGCATCGCCTCGTTGATGATGTCGCTCGACGGGCTTGAACGCGCCGAGACCGGTGATGGCTTCGGCCGCATCAAGCGCGGCGAGATCGGGGGCGAGGCCATGCTCAGCCTCAATGACCTCTCCGTCACCCTCGACGACGGCACGGCCGTGGTCGGCGAAACCGAGGTCGCGATCGAGGCGGGAGAACGGCTGCTGGTCGCCGGCGAATCCGGGACCGGCAAGAGCACGCTGGTCCGCGCCATTGCCGGCTTGTGGCCCTGGGGCGGCGGCAGCGTCAGCCTGCATGCGGACCGCCGCCTGTTCATGCTGCCGCAAAAGCCCTACGTGCCCTCGGGCACGCTGCGGCGCGCAGTGGCCTATCCTGGCGCGGCGGAGGACTGGAACGTCGATGAGATCAGCGACGCCCTGCACAAGGTCGGCCTCGACCATCTCAAGGAGAAGATCGAGGACGACGCGCCATGGGACCAGACGCTGTCCGGCGGCGAGAAGCAACGGCTCGCCTTTGCCCGCCTGCTGCTGCACAGCCCCGACATCGTCGTGCTCGACGAGGCGACCTCGGCGCTCGACGAAAAGAGCCAGGACAAGATGATGGAAATGGTGACGACGGAATTGCCGAAGGCGACCATCGTCAGCGTCGCCCATCGCGTCGAGCTCGAAGCATTCCATAGCCGCAAGATCGTGCTGGAGCGCCGCAAGGGTGGTGCGAAGCTAGTCAGCGACGTCGACCTGATTCCGCGCAAGGGCAAGCGAAGGCTACTCGGACGCTTCCTGCGGCAGCGGCGAACCTCCGCCAAGGCGTCGGACAAGGCGGCATAACGGGCGTTGGCGCTCCGATCAAAACCGGCTATGCATGCCGCGCTTTCGATGAGGCCATGCGTGATCCCGAGCAACGACATTTCGCCGCCGCCATTCGGCGCCCTGGCGCCCAATGCGGCGCAGGCCGCCATCATCCGGCTGGCGCATGGCTCTGGATTGAAGCGCGGCGCGTTCCGGCCCTGGCTGTCGCGGCTGGTCAATCTGTTCGGTTCGGGACCGCTTGATGTGACCTATCAGGGCGCATCGTTCCGCTTCTATCATCAGGCGAGCGCAACCGAGCGCGGTGCGCTGTTCAATCCCGACTACAATCTGGAAGAGCTCGCCTTCCTGCGGGCGCATGTCGGCACCGGCGGCACCTTCGTCGATCTCGGCGCCAATGTCGGCACGTATGCGCTCGCGCTGGCGCGCGATGTCGGGCCCAATGGCAAGGTGATCGCGATCGAGCCGCATCCGATGACGCATGCGCGGCTCAAATTCAATACGCAGGCTTCCGGCTATCCGCAGGTGCGCCTGGTTGCAGCCGCCGCAGGTCCGACCGATGGCGAGCTGATGATCGAGACCGACGGCGACAATCTCGGCGCCAGCCACATCGTCACCGGCACGCCCACGGGCAAGGCGTTCAAGGTGCCGTCGCTGCGGCTGCAATGCATCCTCGACGAGGCCGGCGCGACCAGCGTCGATGCGCTGAAGATCGACGTCGAGGGTTTCGAGGACCGCGTGCTCACCGGCTTCTTCCGTGACGCCCCGGAACGCTTGTGGCCCCGCGCGGTCGTGATCGAGCATCTGTCAAAGGACGAATGGACCGACGACTGCATTGCGGACATGCACACGCGCGGCTACGTCGGTCGGGGCCGCACGCGAAGCAACACGCTGCTGGTGCGTGGTTGAGATGCAGCCGCGTCGGAGATCTGCTCCCTCTCCCGCTTGCGGGGGAGGGCCGGGGTGGGGGTGCATCCGCGAGACATATCGTGGAAAGAGCCCCCACCCGGATTGCATCTTCGATGCAATCCGACCTCCCCCGCAAGCGGGAGAGGTACAGCCAGACTGCGGATGCAATGTCCGCAACAACAAGGGAAGCTCGCAATGATCGACCATATCGGCTTTTCGGTCTCCGACTACGAACGCGCGAAGGCGTTCTACCAGACGGCGCTGGCGCCGCTTGGCTACGGCCTGATCATGGAAGTGCCCGCGGAGGTGACCGGACACGCGCCTGCGGCGGGCTTCGGCGCCGACGGCAAGCCGGATTTCTGGATCGGCGGCGAAGGCGCGATGAACAAGCCGGTGCATATCGCGATCACAGCCAAGGACCGCGCCACCGTCGACGCCTTCTACAAGGCCGCGATGGCGGCCGGCGGCCGCGACAACGGCGCGCCCGGCATTCGCGCGCATTATCATCCGAACTATTACGGCGCGTTCGTGCTCGATCCCGACGGCCACAACATCGAGGCGGTCTGCCACACGCCCGGATAACGCGCACAGGAACGGCGCAGCGCGCGATTCGTTGTCGCTTCGAAATTCGATGGAGCGATCGATGCGCGCGATGCGACCTGACATCAGCAACAGGGTCTCGATCTAATGCCGATCGATCCCCCCGAGATTCCGCCGGCGACGCCGGGCACGCCGAGCGAACCGCCGCCGGGAATTCCGCCCGGCAATCCGCAGCCGGAGATTCCACCGCCGGTGCGCGAGCCCGGCGCGCCGCCGCGACCGGACGAGCTGCCGGGCAAGACACCAGACGAATCACCGGTGCGCGGACCGCCTGGACCAAGCGGCCCGCCGCCTGCGACAGATCGACCCGCCGTCCGGTGATTCGCCGCAGCGCCACAGTTCCACATCGATTGCGAGTGTGTCCGAGCGTTTCTCCTGAACGCGCGGTGAACAAGCACACATGCAACCCGTTATAATGTCGAAATAAACTTCGCCGATGATTCGGCGCTCGCCACAATCCGGCCTAACGGCTGGCAATTCATCGTCCTGCCGAATTGTTCGGCTCTGACTTCCTTTCCTTCCTGCCCAGACTTTTCCGCCCGGGGACTCCAAGACCATGACAAAGCTTCGTCTCGTGCTGCTTGCCACGACTGCGCTGACGGTGATGCAGTTCGCCACCTCAGCGTCGCACGCACAAACTTCGCCGCTGGTCGTCGCACAGGCGCAGCCAAAGGAAGAGCTGGGGCCCGACGGAAAGCCGAAGCCCCGGCCCGCGCCGGGCGCTCCTGCGCATCCGGCTCCGCCCGCCGCCGCGCCGCATCCGCAGGCGCCACCTCCGGCAGCCGCACCGCATCCGCAAGCGCCGCCTCCGGCAGCCGCGCCGCATCCGGCTCCGCCGCCGCCCGCAGCACCCGCGCGTCCCACCCCGCCACCTCCGCCACCGGCCGCTGCTCCGCCGCATCCGACGCCGCCGGCTCCGCCCGCAGCCGCGCCTGCACGCCCCGCTCCACCTCCGCCGCCCGCGGCGGCGCCCGCACACCCGGCTCCGCCGGCAGCCCCGGCACGGCCCGAACCGCCTGCCGCGCGCCCGGCTCCGCCTCCGCCGGCCGCCGCGCCTGTGCGACCCGAGCCGCCTGCCGCCAAGCCGGCAACGCCGCCGCCCGCGGCTGCACCCGCACATCCGACACCGCCGCCGCCTCCACCGCCGCCCGCCGCAGCGCCGCAACGTCCGGTTACGCCGCCGCCCGGCGCCGGACCTGCGCGCACTCCGCCGACACCGGCGCCAAGTGCCGCACCAAGCGCCGCACCGGCAGCACCGGGTGCCGCTCCCGCGGCACGTCCCGGCACGCCGCCCGCGGCTGCAACGCCGACGCCTGCAACCCCCGGAGCTCCGACAACGGCACCGGCCGAGCGCCGGCCTGGCGACCGGCCGGGCGGTGAACGTCCTGGCGGTGAACGTCCTGGCGGTGCCAAGCAACCGCCGGGTACACCGCCCACGACTGCGCCCGGCGCGACGTCGCCGACAACGCCCGCGCCTTCGACAACAACGACGCCTCCCGCCGCTGGCGGACAGCCGCCGGCACGGCCCGGCACCCCCGGCACCCCGCCCGCCGCAACCACGCCTCCGGGCGCGACGCCGACGCCACCGGCGCCGGGTCAGCAGGGACGTCCGGCCACACCGCCCGGAACGCCTCCGGCCCCAGGTGCCGCAATGGGCGCTCCCGGCGCAGCACCGGCTCCGGCCGTTGCGCCCGGCGTATCACCAGCCCAGGGAGCCGCGATGGGCGCGCCCGCGGCACGACCGGCCGGCCCCTCGGCGCCGGGTGTCGTCCCCGGCTCGGCGGCCGCAACGCCCCCGCCCGGCCAGGCGCAATACGCCCCGCCGACGGTCTCGTCCGCGTTCCGGGCCGCACCAACGGTCACGGCGCCGCTTCCGCCGCCTCCGCGACGTGACAACGTCTCGCCGCTCGCGATCGGTGCCGCCGTCGGCGTCGGCGTGGTCGCCGGTGCGATCATCGGCGGGACCATCGCCGACCTGCACAACCAGCGGCAGGAAGTCGTCGAAGGCGGCCGCACCATCTACACCGAGCCGGACCGCATCATCATCCGCGATCCGGGCGGGCAGGCCTATGTGCGTGGCGACGACGTCTATCGCTTCCGCTATGGCGCGCGTGACATCCGCACCGAGACAATCGGCGGCGAGACTCGCACCATCGTGGTTCGTCCCGACGGCAGCGAGATCATCACGGTGGTCGGTCCCGATGGCCAGATGCTGCGCCGGATCCGCAGGGACCAGGGCGGACGTGAGCTCGTCATCATCGACAACAGCTATCGCGATCCGGGCGCGGTCGGCGGCTTCTATGTCGACCTGCCTCCGCCGGTGGTCCGCATCCCCTATGATCGCTACATCGTCGAGTCCGACAGCGCGGCCCCGGACGTGATCTACGACACCATGGAGGCGCCGCCGGTGGACCGGATCGCGCGACGCTATACGCTCGACGAGATCCGCTACAGCCCGAACGTCCGCATGCTGATGCCGTCGATCGACGTCAACAGCATCAACTTCGACTCCGGCTCGTGGCAGATTCCGCCGGATCAGGCGGCGAAGCTGCAGGCGATCGCCGACGGCCTCAACCGGGCCATCCAGCGCAATCCGCGCGAGGTGTTCCTGATCGAAGGCCATACGGATGCGACCGGCAACGACACCGACAATCTGTCGCTGTCCGACCGCCGCGCGCAATCCGCTGCCGAGTTGCTGACGCAGCAGTTCGGCGTGCCGGCAGAGAACCTGACTTCGCAGGGTTACGGCTCGCAATACCTGAAGGAGCAGACCGACGGACCGAGCCGCATCAACCGGCGCGTCACCGTCCGCCGCATCACCCCGCTGCTCAACGGCGGCACCGCCTCCGCAGCGCCGCCGCGCTGAACCGGCGAGCATCGCGATACGAAATGGCCGGGAGCGATCCCGGCCATTTTTTTGTGCGCTATTTCCCCGCCCCCAGCCCCAGCGCGTCGACCATCACGCGAAACACCTCGGTGTTGTCCATCGAACCGTGGACGCGCTCGCTGCCTGGTCCAGTCGCGGTGAGGATGACATCCTCGCCGGAATGCACGCTGGCGCCAATCATCGCCGGCAGATTGCCGAAGCGCAGCGCGACGCCGGGAACGTCCTTGTATTTGTCGTTGGCCTTGAAGGTGTCGGGCTGATCGCCCTTCACGGTCGGCTCGTTCGGATCGTCGAGCTTCGGGCGGAACGTCTCGTAATGGTCCGGCAGGCTGGCGGAGAAAATCGCAAGCCGCCGGCTGACATCAACGCGTGACGGATAGCCCTCGGCATCGGGCGCCGGGTAATTCGGGAAGCCGGCCTGGTCGTAGACGCCGACGCGCTCGCGCAGCGGCACGTTGGATACAGCCGTCATGTCGTCATTGATGGTGCCGACCAGGCTGTTCGGATGGTTGTGGTCGGCGACGACCAGGATCAGCGTGTCGTCGTTGCGCGCCTTGGCCCAGTCCTTCGCCAGCCGCACCGCATTGTCGAGCATGATGGTGTCATAGACCGCGCGCTCCATGTCGAGCAGATGGGCGTATTTGTCGATCAGGCCGGACTCGACCATCAGGAAGAAACCAGACTCGTGCTTCGACAGGACCGTGAGCGCCGCCTGGACCTGTTCCGTCAGGTCGGGCTGCTCGGGGAATTTCTTGACGCCGCCGCCCTTGAGAAATTTGCGGTCGAGCGCGCCGTCCATGTTGCCGGTGGCGAACAGACCGAGCAATTGCTGCGTCTCCGGCCGTGCGGCGAGCGCATTGAGCTCGCTTGCGGTGGTCGCGACCGGATAGCCGGCGTCGCGGAAACGCGCGAGATAATCGATGTCGTCCTTGCGTTTCGATCCCGCGGCGGATTGCGGCAGGAAGTTCGCGGCGCCGCCGCCCATCAGCACGTCGGGCTTCGCATCGAAATATTGCGCGACGATCGCATCATAGGCGGCGCGGCGGCGGGTATGCGCGACCATCGCCGCCGGCGTCGCGTCCTCGATTTCGGTGTTGGTGACGATGCCGACGGCGAGCCCGGCCCGCTTGGCAAGACTCGCGATGGTCTCGACCCTGGGGTCGTCGAGCGGATCGGGCGTGCGATCGGCGTACACACGGAGCGCATTGACCGCGGCCTTGTGGCCGGTGGCGTAGGCGCTCGCGGCATTCGCCGAATCGGTGATGATCGAATCCGAGCCTGCGGTCGCCACCAGCGCCATGTGCGGCATGTCGTCGATGGCGAGCTTGCCGCGGCTCTTGCCTTCCACGATTCCCTTGGAGAGGATCCGCGCGGCGACGCGATGCGCCGGCGACATCCCGTCCCCGATGAACAGGATCACATTCTTCGCCTTGCGCGACCCGGTGTCGTAGACGGTCCAGGTCACGTTACGGCTCTGCGTGCCGTCGCTGACTTCGACGGTCACCGGACCGGGCTTGGCGAGCGAGACATCGCGCAGCAGCAACGCCGACTGATCCTTACCGGCTTCACGCGCGGTGAACGTGCCGGCCTGACCGAACACCGCGGCATAGTCCGCGCCGTTCAGCGTCACTTTCAGCCGGGCTTGATCGACGACGCCGGGAAGTTCGACCTTGAAGTCGAACTTGGCGCCGACGAGGATATCGGCGCGATCGATCGGATAGATGGTCTGGGCGAGCGTCGGCGCTGCCGACAACACCAGCGTGACGGCCACGCCGGCCAATGACTTGATCATGATCGATGCTCCGCCCCTTGCGCATCATGCGCGCCCGGGGCGGAGGCTAGCGGCGGCGGATGACGCCGCAATGAGCCGGCGCCGGGACGTATTGCCGCAAGCGCGGGGGTCAGCGCGCGATCTGCTGCGGATCGTAGAAGAAGCGCTCCTCGACCAGCTCCTCGCCGCGCCAGGTCTGCCAGGCGACCTCCTCCATGCTGCGGACCTTGCCGTCCTTGCCGGTGAATTCGAACCGCCAGCAGATCGCCGAATGATCGCCGTCGAGCAACAGCGGTCCGAGCCGCGTGGTCTTCACACTGGAGACCGCGGCCAGCACCGCCGCCTCGCGCGCCGCCAGCGCCTCGCGGCCGACGCGCCATTCGCCGTCGTTCTCCTGGGTGCGGGCATCGGCCGTATAGAAGTTCCTGATCGCGCCGACATGGTCGTTGGCTTCGACCGTATCAGCGAAGGCTTGCAGCGTCTTGAGCGAAGGCATCGGGCAATCTCCATTTACCGACTGATGGTCGGTATTTATCGACTGGAAGTCGGTAAGTCAACTGGCGCCAATGCGGAACCTGGGCTAGACATTCATGATGGCAACCCAGGCCGAACGGCGCGAGAAGACCAGAGCCGCGATCGTCAAGGCGGCGCGGCGCATTTTTGGCGACCGCGGCTTTGCGGCTGCGACGATGGACGACATCGCCAGTGGCGCGCGCGTCGCCAAGGGCGCGGTCTATCATCACTTTTCGACCAAGGAGGCGGTGTTCGAGGCGGTGTTCGAGCAGGTCTCGATGGACCTCGTCGCCGATCTCGACCGCATCTCGCGCGCCGAGAACGATCCGCTCGCGGCGATGGCGGCGGGAACGCAGGGCTATTTCGCGGCGTGCTCAAAAGGCCCGACCGGCCAGATCATCTTGCGCGATGGGCCGGCCGTGCTCGGCTGGGAACGCTGGCGCGAGATCGACGCCAAGCATTTCGGCGGCAAATTTCCGCGCGCGCTGGCGGCGGCGATGGACGCCGGCGTGATCGCCAAGCAGCCGATCGAGCCCCTGGCGCGGCTGTTGCTCGGCGCGGTGACGGAGGCCGCGGTCGCGGTCTCCGCCGGCCCCGACATCGGCAAGACCGGCACCGATTACGCGCGTGCGTTTCGATCGCTGCTGGATGCGCTCAGGGTGAAGTAAGCCAACATCTCTCCCGTCGTCTAGGGACCCATCACCACAGGATTAAGTTGTTGAAGCGCGCTGTGGCCCCAGCGTTTTGCAACAATTGACGGTCGTGGTTATGGGTCCCGGGTCGCGCTTCGCTTGCCCGGGACGACGAAGTGAGAGAGCGCTACCTCAATCCTTGTCGTTCTCGAGCTGGAAGATCTGCGAGCCTTCGCCGCTCGAGATCAAGCCGGTCTTGCTGTACAGCCCGAGCTTGGCGCGGCTGTCGGCGATGTCCAAGTTGCGCATCGTCAGCTGGCCTATGCGGTCGGCGGGCGAGAAGGCGGCGTCCTCGACCTTCTCCATGCTGAGGCGCTCCGGCGCATAGGTCAGGTTCGGGCTCTCGGTGTTGAGGATGGAGTAGTCGTTGCCGCGGCGCAGCTCGAGCGTCACCTCGCCGGTGACGGCGCGCGCCACCCAGCGCTGCGCGGTCTCGCGCAACATCAAGGCCTGCGAATCGAACCAGCGGCCCTGATACAGCAGCCGGCCGAGCCGCATGCCGCTGATGCGGTACTGCTCGATCGTATCCTCGTTATGGATGCCGGTGACCAGCCGCTCATAGGCGATGTGCAGCAGCGCCATGCCGGGCGCCTCGTAGATGCCGCGGCTCTTGGCCTCGATGATGCGGTTCTCGATCTGGTCGCTCATGCCGAGGCCATGGCGGCCACCGATCGCGTTGGCCTCGAGGAACAGCGCGACCGGATCGGCAAAGCTCTTGCCGTTCAGCGCGACCGGCTGGCCCTCCTCGAAGCGCACCACGACCTTCTCGGGCTTGACGTCGCAATCGGCGCGCCAGAACGGCACGCCCATGATCGGATTGACGATGGTGATGCCGCTCGCGAGGCTCTCGAGATCCTTGGCCTCATGAGTCGCGCCGAGCAAATTGCTGTCGGTCGAATAGGCCTTCTCCGCGCTCATCTTGTAGGCAAAACCCTGCGCGGTCATGAACGCCGACATCTCGGCGCGGCCGCCGAGCTCGTCGATGAACTGCTGGTCGAGCCAGGGCTTGTAGATGCGCAAACTCGGATTGGTCAGCAGGCCGTAGCGATAGAAGCGCTCGATGTCGTTGCCCTTGTAAGTCGAGCCGTCGCCCCAGATGTTGACGCCGTCCTCCTGCATCGCCGCGACCAGCATCGTGCCGGTCACCGCGCGGCCGAGCGGGGTGGTGTTGAAATAGGTGATGCCGCCGGTCGAGATGTGGAACGCGCCGGACTGGATCGCGGCGATGCCCTCATGCACCAGCTGGGTGCGGCAATCGACCAGGCGGGCCTTCTCGGCGCCGAAATCCATCGCCTTGCGCGGGATCGCGTCGTAATCGGCCTCGTCGGGCTGGCCGAGATTGGCGGTGTAGGCGAAGACCTTGGCGCCCTTCAGCTTCATCCAGAGCAGCGCCGCTGACGTGTCGAGCCCGCCCGAGAACGCGATGCCGACTTTCTCGCCGGTGGGCAGGCTTTTCAGAATCGTACTCATGGGACGGTCCAATCGGTCGAAATCGGGATGATTACGCTGGGCGAATATCAAATTTCCGGAGCCTGGGCACGCCTTTAATCAGGCTTCAGGCTGGCTCGGCTCCGCTTGGCCGCCCCGGCGCCAGCGCTGCATCCACCGGTAGCCGGGCATGGCGAGCCGCGTCAGCGCGGCGTCGACCTGGGCGTCGGTCAGCCGGGTCGAGGCCCAGCGGTAGATCAGCGCGTAGAACAGCCAGACGGTGAAAAACGATACCAGGCCGGCGATCGCCACATCGGTGAAAAAGTGCCCGCCAAAGGCCATGCGAAGCCCGCTGGTGACGATGCCGAACACGGTCGCCCCGGCAAAGGCCAGCGGCCGCCAGGCTGGCGGCGTCAGCGCCGCCGGCGCATAGGTCCAGAACGCGGTGGCGCCCTCGCCGGAGAAGAACGAGCAGTTGCGCGGGCAGCCGCCGCGCGGGTCCCACCACGGCATGAATTGCAGGTCGCCGCCGAACTGCGTCACGAACACCGGCCGCGGCCGGCCCCAATAGTTCTTGAAGGTGAGGTTGGTGAGGACGCCGGCCGACAGCAGCATCGTGGTCAGCAGGAACACCGCGGCGCGGCCCGACATCAGCATCGGCCGATCCGGCCGGATGAATTTCCAGACGATGGTCACGATCGCCGGCAGCACCAGCGCCCAGGCGATCCACATCGCCGCATCGCGCGCGAACGAGGCGACCGCGTCGAGCTTCACGGGGAAGCTGTTTTCCGTGGCATCGTAGAACAGCGCCGCGAGCTTCAGGTCGAGCTCGGGATAGACCCCGAACAGGATGCCGATGATGAGCGCGAGCGCCAGCGCGATAAAAAGTCCGGTCCGGTTCATGGCGCGCGGTTTAGCCGAGGCGGCGGGGCATGGGAAGTGTGGGAGCTCCAAACACCCTCCCCTGGAGGGGGAGGGTCGACTCACATTGAGCGGAGCGAAATGTGAGTCGGGGTGGGGTGAAGGTCTCTCCGCGTCTGCACTGCCCGAGTTGAGAGATCACCCCACCTCGGTTCGCATTTCGCTGCGCTTCATGCGACCCGATCCTCCCCCTCCAGGGGAGGATAAGACTCGCATCACGGCTGCGGCGATTGTGACGGCAATGGCGGCGGCGGCGGCAATGGGCGCGGCGGCTCGCGCCAGGCGCCGGCGGTGCGGCCGGCGATCAGCCAGTAGACCAGGCCCGCAACAATGCCTGCGCCGGTCATGATCTCCACGTGCCGGCGCACGATGCCGTGGAATTGCATCATGTCGGGATCGAACGGAACCAGGCCGAGATAGCAGGCCGCGCCGACGATCGCACCACCGACAGCGTAGGCCAGCACGCTGCGGATGAAGAAGGCCTCGGTGATCAGCACCACGATCAGCGCGGGCAGCAGCGCAAAGCCGGAAATGAAGATGAAGCCGAAGCCGAGCACGACGTTAATCGCACTCTGATCGATCTGCCCGCCGAAATCGCTGAGCTCGGGATACAGCACCGCGACGACCACGATGATCCCGGCCACGAAGCAGGCCATCAGGAAGCCGAAGGCGACGACGAACAGGCGGCCGATCAAGGCCATGCTACGAGCTCCCCGTCATTGCGAGGAGCGATAGCGACCAAGCAATCCATGGTTCAGCAAGTTCGGACATGGATTGCTTCGCTTCGCTCGCAATGACGTCGCGGAGAGCGTGTTCGCTCACAACGCTCAATCCGTCATCGCCATCGCGCGCAGCGCCTGGCGCTCGCGGGCGGAGAGCTTTTCGGTCTCCGACTTGAGCTGACCGCAGGCGGCGAGGATGTCGCGGCCGCGCGGCGTGCGCACCGGCGAGGAATAGCCAGCGTTGAAGATGTATTCCGAGAATTTTTCGATCTGCTCCCAGTCCGAGCACTCGTAGGCGGTGCCCGGCCATGGATTGAACGGGATCAGGTTGATCTTGGCCGGAATGCCCTTGAGCAGCTTCACCAGCAGCTTGGCGTCGTCGAGCGAATCGTTGACGCCCTTGAGCATCACATATTCGAAGGTGATGCGCCGCGCGTTCGAGGCGCCGGGATAATCGCGGCAGGCCTGCAGCAATTCCTTGATCGGATATTTGCGGTTCAGCGGCACCAGTTCGTTGCGCAGCTCGTCGCGCACCGCATGCAGCGAGATCGCGAGCATCACGCCGATCTCCTCGCCGGTGCGCTGGATGTTCGGCACCACGCCCGAAGTCGACAGCGTGATGCGGCGGCGGGAAATCCCGATGCCTTCATTGTCGCCGACGATCAGCAGTGCGTCGCGCACCGCGTCGAAATTGTAGAGCGGCTCGCCCATCCCCATCATCACGATGTTGGTGACGCGCCGCGTGCCGTCCTCGCGATCGGCCCAGTCGTTCAGCCGGTCGCGCGCCACCATCACCTGGCCGACGATCTCGCCGGCGGTGAGGTTGCGCACCAGCCGCTGCGTGCCGGTGTGGCAGAACGAGCAGTTCAGCGTGCAGCCGACCTGCGAGGAAACACACAGCGTGCCGCGATCGGTCTCGGGGATGTAGACGCACTCGACCTCGTGCGGCCGCTCGACCTTGTCGCCGCTCGGCAGCCGCAGAAGCCATTTGCGCGTGCCGTCATTGGAGATCTGCTCGGCGACCACCTCGGGACGGTCGACGGTAAAATGCTTCTCGAGCTCGGCGCGCATGTCCTTCGAGACGTTGGTCATCTCGCCGAAGTTCTTGGCGCCGCGGAAATACATCCAGTTCCAGAGCTGCTGGGTGCGCATCTTGCGCTGCGCGGCCTGCACCCCGATTTCGCCGAGGCGATCGGCGATCTCGGCGCGCGACAGCCCGATCAGCGACGGCTTGGCCGGCGGCACATAGGTCTCGAGCGGAACCTTTTCGACCAGCGCGCTGGCGCCGGACACGGCATGGGTGGTCACGGGGTCGGTCATGAAACCTCAAATAGGCCTTCCAGCCGGTGCTGGAAAGCCGCCAAATACCTCAATTTCACGTCTATGAGCCGGGAGCTGGCTTTTTTTGGAGCATGATCTTTCCGGAAAACCGCTCCACACTTTTCCGGATCATGCTCTAGCGCCGGCAGTCCTGTCCGAGCCGGTCGAGCGCCTGCGCCAGACCCTTCAGCGAGAAGCTGTCGATCGTCTCGGTGCCCTTCGCCGAGACGGCTTTTACCGTCAGATCGGCCGATTTGCGCATGGCTTCCACCATCCGCTCCTCCTCGGCCGCATTCTTGATCCAGAGGCCGTCGCCCTGGGTGTACATCGCATAGGTCCCGCCGCCGACCTGGAGCGTCGATTCCGAGCCTGGCTTCACACTGTAGCCGATCATGATCGAGACTTCGTTGACGACCTTCTCGGCCGGGCGGGTCGAGATGAAGGCATAGGCCGGATCACGCGGCCGGTTCGGCGGGTTGGTCTTCGACGACGACGGCTTGGCGAGCGCAAAGCACACCTTCTTGCCGTTGGGCGATGCGGTGTAGGCGCCCCAGGTCCCGAATTGGCCGATCAGCGTCGGTTCCGCACCGCCGGCCGCAGCCGCGGCGGCCGAAGGCGCCGGCTTGGCCGCTTCCTTCGCCGTATCCTTCTTGGGCGCAGCCTGCGCCGGCGCGAGGGAGACGATCCCGCACACGACACAAACAGCCAGTGATGTCAGAATTTGCCGCACGGCCAACTGGTTCCCCCATCATTGTGACTGGAAGATGGCCCGGCGATTCCCCTCCGCCGGCTCGGATGGATAACCGGGAAACGCTTTTTTGGGAAGGCAGTTAGGTCTGGGGCGCGCGCGCCGTCGACAGCCGTGCGCGCATCGATTGCTACTCAGTGCTTGGTATCGTTGATCACCCCTTGGCGCGCGCGGCGCGCTGGCTCTCCCATTGGGCATCGGTCCATTGCAGCAGGTCCTCGGCACCGGAACTGCGCAAATGCGCGCCGCCGTCCTGCACCACCATCTCGCCATTGATGTAGCCGCCCTGATCCGAGATCAGGAAGGTGGCGAGATTGGCCAACTCGGAATGCTCGCCGGCGCGGCCGAGCGGATTGCGATGCGACCAGGTCTCGCCGCGCGCTTCGGGACGCAACTGTCCGGTCGCACCCGGCGTCGGGAACGCGCCCGGCGCGATCGCCACAGTGCGGATGCCTTTCGGGCCCCACTCGACGGCAAGGCTCTTGGTCATCGCCAGCACCGCGGTCTTGGCCATCGACGACGGCACCGTGAAGGCGCGGCCGGTGATGGTCGAGGTCGAGAGGATCGAGAGCACCACGCCCTTGTGCTTGCCTTCGATCCAGCGGCGGCCGGCGGCGAGCGTGCAATACATCGTGCCATGCAGCGTCGGCGCGAGGATCGCGTCCGCGGCACGGAATGACAAATGTTCGCTCTGCGCAATAAAGGTTGCGGCAGCATTGTTGACGAGTACGTCGATCGGCGCGTCCTGCCAGACCTGATCCATCATCGCCTCGACCGCGGCGCCGTCGCGGATATCGCAGCGCGCGGTCGACACCTTGGCGCCGAGCTCGCTGCGGAATTTTGCTGCGGTTTCCTCCAGCAGCCCCTCGCGCCGCCCGCAGATGATCAGTTCGGCACCGAGCTCGGCAAAGCGGGCGCCCATCGCCGCGCCAAGGCCGGAGCCGCCGCCGGTGATCAGGATGCGCTTTTTCGCTAGCAGGCCTTTTTCAAACATAGTTTGATCCCTCCGCACTGTATTGTCGCTCCGCCGCAAATCCGGCATGAAGCTTGTAGTCCAAGATCTTGCAGCTCTTTCTGCGTCCGAAACTCAGGTGTGTCCATGAAAGCCATCCTCTGCTCGCAATACTGTCAACCCGACGATCTCGTGCTGGCTGACGTGCCCGATCCGGTGGCGGGTCCCGGCGAAGCCGTGATCGCGATCAAGGCGGCGGCGCTGAATTTCTTCGACATCCTGATGATCCAGGGCAAGTACCAGATCAAGCCGCCGTTCCCGTTCTCGCCGGCCGCCGAAGTCGCCGGCGTGATCGAGAGCGTCGGCGCCGGTGTCACCGATCTGAAGGTCGGCGACCGCGTCGTTGCGTCATGCGGTCACAACGGCGCGCGCGACAAGATCGCGCTGCCCGCGAATACGATTGTGAAGATTCCCGACAATCTCGATTACGACCGCGCCGCCGGCATCATCATCATCTACGGCACCGCGCTGCATGCGCTGGAAGATCGCGCGAGCCCGAAGCCGGGCGACACGCTCGCGGTGCTGGGCGCCGCCGGCGGTACCGGCCTTGCCGCGTGCGAGCTCGGCAAGTTGATGGGCCTGAAGGTGATCGCCTGCGCATCGTCGGACGAGAAGCTCGCATTCGCCAAGCAGCACGGCGCCGAACTGACGCTGAACTACGCCAAGGAAGATCTGAAGGAGGGCCTGCGCAAGCTGACCAACGGCAAGGGCGCCGACATCGTGTTCGATCCGGTCGGCGGCGCCTATGCCGAGGCTGCGCTGCGCTCGACCGCATGGGAAGGCCGCTTCCTGGTGATCGGCTTTGCCGCCGGCGACATCCCGAAGATTCCGCTCAACCTCGCGCTGCTCAAGGGCTGCGACATCCGCGGCGTGTTCTGGGGCGCGTGGGCGCGGCTGAACCCGGAGAAGAACCGCAAGAACCTCGAGAAGCTCGTGCAGTGGACCGCGGAAGGCAAGATCTCCTCACATGTCGACCGCACCTTCCCGCTGTCGCAGACCGCAGAAGCCCTGAAGGTGCTCGCCGGCCGCAAGGCGATGGGCAAGGTGATCCTGCATCCGGGAAGTTGAGCTGGGCGGACCGCGCGCGTCTCGCTATCACCGTCACCCTGAGGAGCGCGTAGCGCGTCTCGAAGGGTCGACGGCCACCGGCGGGGCCGTGCATCCTTCGAGGCTCGCAAGAGCTCGCACCTCAGGATGACGGGTCGTGAAAGTTCGTAGCCCGGATGGAGCGCAGCGAAATCCGGGATGCACATAACCTCCCCTTGAAAAAGGGGAGGTTGCTTTGCTCGCCAGAGCAAAGCGGGTCGGGATCTGCTCTCTCGACTTGCAGCGGAGTCCGCGGCTGACCCCCATCTCGACTTTCCCCCTTACGGAAAAAAGCAGAACGCAGACCTCACTCCTTCGTCGGCACTCCACGCTTCGGCGCTGCGCGCGCAACGCGAGCAGACCTTGTGAACATTCTCCGAGTTGGCGCGCGCTGCCGCAATCAAACCCAAATTTCTCCCGATTCGCAGCGACCGAGGCCGCTTTTTGGGCCCAATCGCAAGGCGATTAAGAACCTGTAATGGGCGCTCAGGGACCCCAATAAGAATAACAACCAGACACCAGAGATGCCCGATTGTTGCGTCATAGTATCGGGGAAACATCATCATGGTGGGGAATCCAACACACGTTCACGGCAACGATCCGCCGCGCGGCGCGGTCAACGCGGATATCAACGATCCCGAATTTGCACCTTATCGCTACCGGCGACCACATCGGGCAGCCATCGACATCGGCGCGGACGAACCTGCCCCGCTTTTTCTTTCAAGCCAAATCGATGACGCGGATTGGCACGGGCGCACCACAATTCCACGTTCACGCCTCCGCACCGGTCTGCTGACAATTTCGGCCGGCGCACTTGTCGCGGCTGCGGCGGTCGGGCTGTGGTCCATCGGCAGCGTGCGCGACGCGGTCCTGAGCGCCAAGGCCGCGCTGGTCGGCGTCTCGCCGATCGAGGCCCGCGCAGAAATCGCGGACGCGGTTCGCGCCGTGGCCACCGAGGTGTCGCCCGCCACTACAACCCCGCCGTCACGCGCGCAGATCGCGGCCGCCTATCAGGAAGCGATCAAGAGCGAAGTCGTTGCGCACGAAACGCCCGTGGCAGCGCCGATCGAGCCACCACCACCGGCGGCGCCACCGGCAAGACGCCTCGATCCGGATGACGTCGCAGGCCTCCTGAAGCGCGCCAACAGCCTGCTTGCGATCGGCGACATCGTATCGGCGCGGCTCTTGCTCGAGCGGGCCGCGGATGCGCAGGACGCGGACGCGGCGCTGTTGCTGGCTCGCACCTACGATCCCGACGTGCTGGGGACCTTGGACAAGCGGAGCATCACGCCCGATCCGGAGACCGCGCGCCTCTGGTATCGCAAGGCCGCCGAACTCGGCTCGCAGCCCGCACAGCAACGCCTCGCGCAATTGCAAAACTAGGCTCATCTCGAGGGACACATGCGACGCTTGCTTGGATTGGTACTTTTCGCAGGCATGATGATTTGGGGCCTGGCGGCACGGGCCGAGCAGACCGAATTCGACCCGGCCAAGGTCAGCGACAGCCTGAAGGCGATCTTTCAGTTCGGCTCGGTAGGCACCAAGCAGAGCCTCAACGCCAACACGGTCACGCTGATCTCCGGCACGATCGGCGGCACCTATGTTCAGTTCGGCGCCGATCTCGCCTCCGTGCTCGACGATGGCAATAAGTTGCGCATTCTGCCGATCGTCGGGCGCGGCTCGGTGCAGAGCGTCGCCGACATCCTGTTTCTGCAGGGTGTCGATCTCGGCATCGTTCGATCTGACACGCTCGACTATCTCGAGCGGAAGGGCATCGCGAAAGACATCAAGAAGCAGTTCACCTACGTGACCAAGCTCTACAACGAAGAGATGCACGTGATCGCGTCGAAATCGATCCGTAATCTCAGGGAGCTTGAGGGCAAGACCGTCAGCGTCGACCTTCCCAATGGCGGCACCTTCGTCACCGCACTGACCGTGTTTGAGCGGCTCGGAATGAAGCCGAAGGTCGTCTATGTCGAGCAGCGCATCGCGCTGGAGAAATTGAAGGCCGGCGAAATCGACGCGGTGATCGTCTGTGGCGGCAAGCCTTACAAGTCCGTGAGCGGCTTCAAGGACGACCGGTTCCACCTGGTGCCGGTCAACTACGAGAAACCGTTGCAGGACGACTATCTGCCGGCGAGCCTGTCGGCCAAGGACTATCCCAACCTGATTTCGGGCGAGGAGCGCGTCGACACGATCGCCGTTCCTGCCGTGCTTGCGGCCTACAACTGGGCACCGAAGACGGAGCGCTACAACAAGCTGGCCAATTTCGTGGATGCGTTCTTCACAAAATTTCCGACGTTCCAGAATCCGCCGTTTCATCCGAAGTGGCGGGAGGTCTCGCTGTCGGCGCCACTGCCGGGCTGGCAACGCCTGCCGGTAGCCCAGCAATGGCTGGACCGCCACGGCGTCGAAGCTGCAACGCGCACCCGTTTCGATGAATTTCTGAAGCAGAGCCCAGCGGCGACGCGATTGCAGAGCGACGCCGACAAGGAGGTGCTGTTCAAGCAGTTCCGGGCGTGGGACGCGGAAAACAACTCGCGTGCCCAGCTGCGCGCCGGCGAGAAACGCTAGACTCCTCGAACCCGGATAGAGTGCAGCGAAATCCGTGACCGCTCGATCAATTGGCGAGAAAGCCCGCGGATGGCGCTACGCTTCATCCGGGCTACTATTCCGTGCTCTCCGGCACCCCGCGCTTCAGCGCGGCGCGCGCGGCTTCGCGATGCTCGGGGGTGATGTGGCTTGCCACCATGCGGATCGCGGTTGCGAGCACGGCGGCATCGTCGGTAAAGCCGAGCACCGGCAGCATGTCCGGGATGAAGTCGAACGGCAGGATGAAATAGGCGATCGCGCCGAGCAGCGCCGCCTGGACATGGCGCGGCGTCTGCCGGTCGAAGGCGCAATAATAGGCGGCCAGCAGTTCCTCGGCGAACGGCAGCCGCGCCACCACTCTCTTGAACTTGATCCAGAAGCGGCGGCGCACGCTTTCGGGGTCCTGCGCCAGCCGGTCGGCAGGCCCGAATCCCACGCCGGTGTCGGTCGATGGCATCGCCAGGTTCCCTTTGGCGCCGCGCGACGGATCGGCGGCGGACGATCCGAATCTGGGGATGTCGGCCAACCGGCGCAAGGTTGCGCGCCGCCGGGTCAACTGACCCCGAGCTGCCTTGCGATCGCGTTCATGGCCTTGGCGAGGTCGATATCGCGCTTGGTCACCCCGCCGACATCATGGGTCGCCAGCACGACCTCGACCGTCTTGTAGACGTTCTTCCATTCGGGGTGATGGTCGCTCTTCTCGGCGACCAAAGCGGCGCGTGCCATGAAGCCGAAGGCCTCGTTGAAGTCCTTGAACACGAAGGTCTTTGCGATCGCCTCGCGCCCGGCCAGCTCCGACCAGCCGGCCAGTTCCCAAAGCGCGGCCTTCCTTGCTTCCGCTGACAGCCTTTCGACCATGGTAACCCTCCCGTTTGACGCCGACCTTAGCCTAACCACCGGCCTCCGGGGTGGATCCATGCCGAAAATAAGGCCGAAATAGCGTCCTATCGCCGCTGGTAACCATGACGCAGATGTAACATCTGTAGCCCCAGGAATTTGCTACAAATGGCTTATGTGTGCGCGTTGGTAGTTTTGCGAGATTGAGCCCCGACGATTGTTTGCGAGATCGATGACAGACTGCTCCGCCAGCATATCGCCCAAGCCGCTGCGCTCCGCAAAGCGACGGCTGATGTTCGTCTTGATCGCGGGCGCGCTCGCCATCGTCGGCGCGACGATCGCCGGTTATTATTTCGCGGTGCGTCCGGTGACGCTGCGGATCGCGGTCGGCCCGGCAAGCAGCGATGACCTCAGGGTCGTACAGGCGCTGGCGCAGGCCTTCAACAACCAGCAGCACACCCAGGTCAAACTGAGACCGGTGCAGACCGACGGCGCCAGCGCCAGCGCGCAGACGCTGGCCGACGGCAAGGCCGACCTCGCCATCATCCGCGGCGATCTCGATGTGCCGAAGAATGCGCAGGCGGTCGCGGTCCTGCGCAAGAATGTCGTGGTGATGTGGGTGCCGCCCGCAGCCAAGGGCAAGGGCCGCAAGGCCGCGAAGATCACCAAGATCGCACAGCTTGCCGGCCGCAAGATCGGCGTCGTCGGCCGCACGCCGGCCAACGTCAATCTGCTGAAGCTGATCCTCACGCAATACGGCGTCGATCCGATGAAGGTCGAGATCGTGCAATTCCCGGCCAATGAGGCGGTCGAAGCCATCAAGAACCTGAAGGCCGATGCCTATCTCGCTGTCGGTCCGGCCAACAGTAAGCTCACGATCGATGCGATCACGGCGTCGACCAAGGACGGCGGCGAGCCCACCTTCCTGCCGATCGATGCGTCCGAGGCGATCGCGCAGAACCATCCGGCCTATGAGGCCGCGGAAATTCCCGCCGGCTCGCTCGGCTCGGCCGACCGGCCCGACGACGAGGTGAAGACGATCAGCTTCTCGCACCATATCGTGGCGCGAAAGGGCCTGTCGGACGCAACGGTCGCGGCCTTCACCCGGCAATTGTTCGCGATCCGGCAGTCGCTCAAGAACGATTTCCCACTTGCCGCCAAGATCGAGACGCCCGATACCGACAAGGACGCCACCATCCCGGTGCATCCCGGCGCGGCCGCCTTCGTCGACGGCGAGGAAAAGACCTTCCTCGACCGCTACAGCGATTACATCTGGTGGAGCCTGATGGCGTTCTCGGCGATGGGCTCGGCCGGTGCATGGTTCGCCGGTTATCTCAAGCAGGACGAACGCAACACCAACACCTCGCAGCGCGAACGCCTGCTGGAGATGCTGAAGACCGCGCGGCAGAGCGATTCGACCGACGAGCTCGACCAGTTGCAGGCGGAAGCCGACGACATCCTGCGCCACACGCTGGACTGTTTCGAGCACGGCGCCATCGAGGAAGGCACGCTGACCGCGTTCAACATCGCGCTCGAGCAGTTCCACAACGCCGTCGCCGACCGCAAGGCGCTGCTGCTCAGCATGCCGCAGAACTTGCAGCGGACTGCGAGCCAGTTCAGGGCCGCGGGCACGGCGTAGGTCTCCATACTGCACGACTACGCCATCGGCGAACGAACTCTCTCCGTTCCCTCCCCCCTTGTGGGGGAGGGTCAGGGAGGGGGGTGCCGCTTGCTCCGTTCAAGTTTGATCCCGAGAACGTCGCTGCGATTGCGCGAGTGTCATTTCGTCTCTGGCGTCACCGCCCGGGGCTTACCCCTCTCCCCAACCCTCCCCCACAAGGGGGAGGGAGCCTGACGCATGTGCTCACCTTACGAAGGACGCGGTCTCTCTGACGATCCGCTCTCCATCCCCCCTGTAATCTCTCCGTCATGGAATTTTTCTAGGTCTGTGCTCGACCGCGGCGCATTGTCGCTGTGACCTGAGGAGGCTCCCCATGACGATCCGGTTCTCGCGAAATCTGACCCGCCGCCGCTTTCTCTCGACCGCTGCTGCGGCCGGCGCCGGCGTGATCGCGATGCCCTATCTGTCGCGCGCGGCCGACCGCCCGGTGATCACCCATGGCGTGCAGTCCGGCGATGTCGGCGTCGACGGCGGCGTGGTATGGGCGCGTGCGGACCGTCCTTCGCAGATGATGGTCGAGGTCGCGACGACAGATTCGTTCAGGAATGCCCGCGCGCTGCCGCCGATCACGGCGCTGCCGGAGAGCGACTTCACCGCCAAGATGCTGCTGGAGAACCTGCCCTCCGGCCAGGACATCTTCTATCGCGTCCGCTTCCGCGACCTCGCCCATGTCGATGTTGTCGGCGAGCCGGTGCTCGGCCGCTTCCGCACCGCGCCGAGCGACCGCCGCGATGTCTCCTTCGTGTGGGGCGGCGACGTCGCCGGCCAGGGCTGGGGCATCAACCCCGACGACGGCGGCATGATCACCTTCGCCGCGATGAAGAAGCACGCCCCGGATTTCTTCCTGCATTCCGGCGACACCATCTATGCCGACGGCGTCGTCACCGCCGAGCAGAAGCAGCCCGATGGCAAGATCTGGAAGAACATCACGATCCCGGAGAAGGCCAAGGTCGCCGAGACGCTCGACGAGTATCGCGCGGCGCATAAATACAATTTCCTCGACAGCAATCTGCGCTCCTTCAATGCCGAGGTGCCGATCTTCGTGCAGTGGGACGATCACGAGGTGACCAACAACTGGTCGCTGTCGAAGCAGCTGCCGGCGGCCTACAAGGAGCGCGACGTCAACGTGCTCGCTGCGCGCGCGGCGAAAGCCTTCCACGAGATGTATCCGATGCGCGAGAGCATCGTCGAGCCGGGCCGCGTTTATCGCACGCTGAGCTACGGCCCGCATCTCGACGTGTTCATGCTCGACGAGCGCAGCTATCGCGGCCCCAACGGTCCGAACCTGCAGGAGACCTACGGCCCCGATGCCTATTTCATCGGTCCGGATCAGATGGCCTGGCTGAAGCGCGCGCTGCTCAACTCGCGCGCCACCTGGAAGGTGATCGCCTCCGATATGCCGCTGTCGCTGATCGTCTATGACGATGCCGCCAACAAGAAGGGCTCGGAAGCCTTCGCGCAGGGCGACGGACCGGCGCGCGGCCGCGAGCTCGAGATCGCCGACATCCTGCGCTTCATCAAGACCGCCGGCATTGCCAACACGGTGTGGCTGACCGCCGACGTGCACTATGCGGCCGCGCACTACTACAACCCGAACAAGGCCCAGTTCCAGGAGTTCGATCCATTCTGGGAATTCGTCTCGGGCCCGCTGCACGCCGGCACGTTCGGTCCGAACGAGCTCGACAACACGTTTGGACCCGAGGTGAAGTTCGTCAAGGCGCCGGGCGAAGCCAACCAGAACCTGCCGCCGTCGGCCGGCATGCAGTTCTTCGGTCACGTCAAGATCGACGGCAAGAGCGGACAGATGACGGTCAGCCTGCGCGACCGCGTCGACGCCGAGCTGTGGGCGATCACGCTCGATCCGAAGCTGGTGTAATCAGGTCGCAACCACGACGGAACCCGACGTCCTGTCCTGAAGCCTTTGCCTCAAGGCAAAGGCGGCACGATGGCGGGGGATGGACCTCGCCGGCCTCTTCCGGTACCGATATCAGAGCCGTTATGCTGGGGGCCCGGAGGGGCGGAGCATGAGGCGCTGCGAACTGATTCGCGTGCTCGGTGGCATCGTCGCGGGGCTTCGGCCTCATTGCTTGCTTGTCGTCGCGATCGCGGCGTTCGCGCTGCTGCCGATCGAAGCCGGCGACGCCGGCTGGCTGCCTGATCTCTTCAAGAGCTCATCGAAGCATCCCAAAGCGCCAAAGCGTGCGAAATCGGCAAAGCCGGCCAGATTGGCGAGGCACCACGCGCCATCAAAGCCACGCGCCACAAGGCTTGCCGCCCTTGGGCCGGTCGCCCTGCCGCCTACCGTTTCCAAGCCAGCCGCAACCAAATGCGATCCCGCGACATTGCGGATCGTTCTCGATGTCGGACATACCGCAGAATCGGAAGGCGCGATCAGCGCGCGCAATGTCGCCGAGTTCACCTTCAACCTGCGCCTTGCGCGGTCGATCGAGGAGAAGTTGAAGGCCGAAGGCTTTGCCGCAACCAGGCTGCTGCTGACCGAAGGCAAAGCGCGGCCCAGCCTCTTCAAGCGGGTCGCCGCCGCCAACAACCTGCACGCGGACCTGCTGCTGTCGATCCATCATGATTCCGTGCCCAACAAGATGCTCGAGGACTGGGAATTCGAGGGAAAGAAACGCCGTTTCAGCGATCGCTTCAGCGGTTACTCGGTGTTCGTCTCCCGCAACAATCCGGACTTCAAGACCAGCCTGCTGTTCGCCGAACTGGTCGCCAGGGAAATGAAGGCCGAGGGGCTCCAGTATGCCGAGCAATACAGCCAGCCCATCATGGGGCGCGAGCAGCATCCGCTGCTGAACAAGGAAACCGGCGTCTACAGCTACGATAAGCTCATCGTGCTGCGCAGGACCGCGATGCCCGCCGTCCTGCTGGAGGCGGGCTCGATCATCAACCGGGACGAAGAACTCAAGATGGACTCGCCCGAGCGCCGCAACGCGATCAGCAGCAGCGTCGCTTCTGCCGTTAAGGAATTCTGCGAGCCGCGCTGGGCTCTGCTCGGTCCGCTCTGACGGCCGAGCGATCAGCACCTCCCGGCTCAGCCCGGTTTGCCGGCCTTGATCTCCGCGAATTTGGCCAGCGCCTGTTCGAACTTGGGGCTGAACAGCCACATCGCATCGAGGATTTCGCGGAAGCTAGCAGATGTCCTTGCCCGGTCGGCTCGACCGAAAGCGAAGACGCTGTTGTTGCGTAGATATCCCATGATCCTGGGCTCGGAGATTCTGTAGTTGACGAGGTCGCCTGACTTCAGCGCGGACCTGGTCGGGCTGGGGATGATCTGGATGAGCTCAAAGAGCTTCATCTGATCGATCGGATTGGGCAGAGCCTTTGCGATCGCCGGGACCTGCGGGAAAATATCCGCGTGCTCGTTCATCAGCGCATCGCGCACCGCGGTCCAGTGATTGAACCGGTGATCGAGATTGCCGATTCGCGCTTCTTCCATATCGTCGCGACGGCTCAGCGCAGGATCGAGGGCCGCGATCGATTGTTTGATGGCGGCCCACTTCTTTCGACCGTTGCGATCTTCGGACGGACCGGTCTGCAGGCTGCCCTTGTAGGTGTTCGACCGCGCATTTCCAGCATTTTGCTTGCCGCTTGTCTCGGCAAAGAACAGGCCGAGGCTGATCCGGCCGGCGACAGCGGCGGCAGCGGCATCGAGACCCCTGGCGCGCGCGATCACCGTCGCCAGATCGACCACGTCCTTGAATGGCGTCTCGGAGCTTTGCGCGCCGGCGGGCGGCGCCTCCATCACGTCGAACAGCTTCCGGTACTCGTCGAGCAGCGGCTCATTGTCGGCGTCGAAATAGGCCGGAGGGATTCCGAATCTGTTGGGTTTTCCAATCCTGGACGGAAGCGCATCGGTGAGATCCTTGTAGGCGCTCATCATCTCGACACGGGCAAGGTAGACGGCCTGGCCCGGCAGGTCGGGCAGCGGCTGATGGGAATCGATCTGCGCGCGCCGCTGGCGCAGGATCGAGACGAAGCTCTTCAGGGCATTGTCGTAGGCCTTCAGCGCGGCCGATTGCTCGCTCGTCGGTGCGGCTGGCTCGGCGCTGGCCTGAGACACGAAGCTACCGACGACGGTCGAGACGACCGGCGGCGCGAGCAGCAGCCCGAGAGATAGCGCCACCGCGCGCGCAGCGGCAGATGTCCTGATCGCCATGACGGCTTCCCAAGGCCGGTGCGTCGCCGAATCCGACAGGACGGATGGTAGACGACGAACGCGCCGACGGCGAGGCCGAAGCCCGGCGATCGGTCAGTGCCCATCTCTCAGCGCGGCTTCGAGCGCTTCGCTTGAACACGGCTTGGTCAGCCGCGGCTTGCCGGCGAGCGATGCCGGCAGCCTGATATCAGCGCCATAGCCCGTGACGAACGCGAACGGCACCTTCAGAGCATCGAGCCGCTCGGCGATCGCGAAGGTCTTCTCGCCCCTGACGAGGCCGACATCGAGCAGCGCGAAATCCGGCGCGCGCTCGGCGATCAGTTCGAGCGCGCGGGCGACGTTCGCCGCAGTGCGTACCGTCCGGGCGCCGAAGCCCAGGATGGTGTCCTCGAAGTAGAGCGAGATGATCGGATCGTCCTCGACCACGAGAACGTCACCGGGCATGCCGGCATTGGGGGCGGATTCCATGGCTCGGTGTCCATTGCTTCGATGATGGATGAGAGGACCGGATCAGTCCGGCCGGATGGCCCGCGACCGGCGCCCGAAAGCACGCCGGTTGTTCCCGGAATGAAACCCATCACATCGCAAGCTGCCGCGTCTGTTCACTAGTGCACATAAAAGTGGGAACTTTTTCAATATGGTCCGCGTTGGAGTGCAGGATTTTCCAATGATTGCCAAACGGACCGATGTGGCCGGGACGAACGACCGGCCGTTCAACAACCTGTTGCGCCGGCTGAATGCCGCCGACTACGAGCTGATCGCGCCGCACCTTGCGGTGGTCGAGGCGGCGGCCGGCGACCTGCTCTACAATCCCGGCGACGACGTTCAGATCGTGCATTTCCCATGCGGGCCGAGCCTTGCGTCCTACCTGGTGGCCAACGAGGACGGCCGCGACGTCGAGACCATCCTGGTCGGC
Organism: Bradyrhizobium sp. USDA 3240; assembly: GCF_054063295.1. Classification (NCBI taxonomy): domain Bacteria; kingdom Pseudomonadati; phylum Pseudomonadota; class Alphaproteobacteria; order Hyphomicrobiales; family Nitrobacteraceae; genus Bradyrhizobium; species Bradyrhizobium sp. USDA 3240. Next base: position 4,532,626 of record NZ_JBSSGD010000002.1, on the reverse strand, counting down.
CGCGAGGGCGCGGTCGGCGGCATCGTCAGCCAGGGATTCCTGCCGGCCTATACCCGCATCACCGTCAAGTTCGGCGGGCCGTTCGTGCGGCTGCCGATCAGCAAGCTCGACGCCGCCAAGCTGACGTCGATCTCAGTGCGCAACATCTTCGCGCGCTATGCCGACTGCATGCTGGCGCAGATCTTCCAGTCGACCGCCTGCAATGCGATCCACTCGATCGAGCAGCGCGCCGCGAAATGGATCATCTCGGCGATCGAGCGCACCAATGGCAATGGCGTGGTGCCGCTGACGCATGAGCAGCTCTCGACCTTGCTCGGGGTCGGCCGCAGCTACACCAGCCGCGTCATCCAGAACTTCAAGGCGGAGGGCGTGCTCGACACGCGCCGCGGCGCGATCGTGATCCGCGACCCGGACAAGCTCAAGCTGCGCTCCTGCCTGTGCAACGAGGCGGTGAAGGATCATTTCGAGGAAGTGCTGCGCGGGGTGTATCCGAGCGAGGACAATCCGACGAACTAGGGCGCGTACTCATAAACGTCAGCTTCCAGTCACAAAACAGAAGTTGCCCAGTTCGGTCGTCATAGGCGGCTTATGACCCATCTCCGACATCACACCCCTCCGGCACCCCGGCTATGCGCATGCCCTCACAAAGGCGCTCTTGTCCGGCGAGATAAATAGGATTGTCGCTTATTTTGGCGACGCGCAAGCGGCGGATCGTAAAGCTTGGGTTGAGCGCAAATCCCGCTTTCGCAGCTGTTCGCGCCTCATCCAGCGCGCCGAGCAAGCCCAAGGCAGCGGCGAGCGAAAAATGGGCGGGAGCATGAGTGCGGTTGGCCTCAATGCTTCGTCGCAGCCAACTGACGGCTTCGGTATCCGCACCGATATGTAGTTTTGCCACGCCCACAAAACGCATCAACCGGTTGGCAACGAGATCGCGAGGGGACAGACGGAGAGCCTCGAGTACGTGGCCTTCAGTCTCGGTAGGACAACCCATATAGAATTTGGCTAAACCAATAGCGCCATGAGCATAAGCCAAATTGCGATTAAGCGCTAATGCCTGGTCGCATTCGGCAATCCCTTGTGCGGCGCGGTTTGTGTTAATGTACACGAGAGCCAGTATCAGGCGGGCCATTGCAGCGTTGGGGGATATTGAAAGTGCTTTGATCGCGTTCGCTTCGGCTGCCGAAAGGAGCGCGGCCCCTTCGTCCGTTAACAGGTCGGCTCCCACGGTTAGATCGACGTTTGCCATGCCGATCAACGCCCAAATCGCTCCGACCCCTCGGGGATCGATCACCAAGGCACGCTCAAAAAAGCTGCGCGCCCGGGTCGCGTGCTCAAGTGTCGGTCCCTTGTAGAAACAAGCAGTACCCTGAAAGAACAGGTCTACTGCGTCGGGATGCGGCGACCGCTCCGCTGTTCGTGCCTCGACTACAACGAGCTGGGCACCCAACGAGTTGGCGAGCCTCGATACGATTTCGTCCTGCATATCGAAAAGATCGGCGACAGGCTTTTCGAAGCGCTCGGCCCAAAGATGTTTGCGGCTTTCGGCATCGATGAGCTGCACGTTCACTCGAAGCCGCTTGCCGCTGAGCTGCACGGAACCTCCAAGCACGTACCGGACGTTCAGCTCGCGACCGACTTGCCGTACGTCGATTGCGTTGCCCTTGTACGAGAACGCGCTGTTCCGGGCGATCACGAACAAGCCACCGATGCGCGACAAGTCCGTTGTTAAGTTCTCGGTTACACCATCGACGAAATAGTCTTGTTCGGGATCGCCGCTGAGGTTGGCGAACGGCAGCACAACGATGGAAAGACGAGGCGGCGAAAGGGCGATCGATCCCGTGCGATTGGACCGTGTCGTTAAGCCGAGTTCATCCCAGATCACGGCATAGGTCCGGACCGGGCGGGCGATGTTTTTGAAGTTCTGGTCGCCCAAATCGGCGAACTGAACCCCCACCTTGCCCCTTACTTGATCGTAGGCAGAAGACGAGATGCAGATGCCGCCAGCCTCTGCGATGCCCTCGAGCCGGGCCGCGATGTTAACGCCGTCTCCAAATATGTCATGGGCCTCGACGATGACGTCGCCGATGTTGACGCCCACTCGGAAGGAAACGCGCCTGTCTTCCTTCTCGTGGATTGAAAGTTCCTTGATGCGGGTCTGAAACTGTACGGCGGCTCGGACTGCCTCAACTGAGCTTGTAAACTCCGCCAAGAACCCATCGCCGGTGTTCTTCACGATACGTCCACCGTGTTCAGCGATTGCTGGCACAACAGCGTCCGCCAAGAGCGCAGTCAATTTGGCGTGTGTCGGCTCTTCGTCATCGTGCATGAGCCGCGAATAGCCAGCCACATCGGCGGCCAATACCGCAGACAACCTGCGCTCGACAGGGAATGGCCGCTCCTGCACCATGGCTCTCACCCCAACCGACGAGATATTGTACGACGGATCGGGTGACCGGGCCACACTGCTGATGTCGCCTGATGGCCCTTAGCGGACACTCATTTGGGTGTCGTTCGCCGCCTGCTTTGGAGGGCCATCCGGACCTCGCGATTCCCTGCACATGCGGGGAACGGATTTATGAGTACACGCCCTGGGCTGGCACACGGCTCACCCCGCCCCGCTTGCGGGGAGCCGAGACGAGCGAAGCTCGCTCTTAGGTCGGATTGCATCGCCAGATGCAATCCGGGTGAGGGGGTGCGGGTCTCATCGCGGTCGCAACTCGCGGAGGCAGCCCCTCACCCCAACCCTCTAAGAGCGAGCTACGCTCGTCTCGACCCCGTAGGAACGGGGAGAGGGAGAACCTATATCGCCCAACGCGAAAATCACGCTACACTCGCCTCATGAGTGGGGCTGAACTTCACGCCGTTTTCGACGTCGCAGCATGGTGCGCGGCCGCCGGCGCGATGTGGTGGCTGTCCCGGGTGCGGGGGCTGCAATTCCCGCGGCAATCCTTCGAGCTGACATATATCGCCGCGCTGGTGTTCGGCGCCGGCATCGGCGCCTACATCTTCGGCACGCTGAACCTGTGGTTCTCGGGCATGTCCGGTATCGCCCGCTCGGTCGAGGGCGCGCTGGCCGGCGGCATCGTCGCGATCGAGCTCTACAAATGGCTGCATGGCATTTCGCTCCGCACCGGGGCGCGGTTCGCGCTGCCGCTTGCGATCGGCGTCGCGGTCGGCCGGCTCGGCTGCTATTTCGCTGGCCTCGAGGATTTCACCTATGGCACGCCGACCACGCTGCCCTGGGGCCACGATTTCGGCGACGGCATCCTGCGCCATCCGGTACAGCTCTATGAAAGCCTGGCGATGGCCGCTTTCGCGGCCTTCTATGTCTGGGCCGTATTGAACCGCAACGCCGCTGTCATCACCAATGGATTCTACCTCGTGCTGTTCTACTACGGGATCCAGCGCTTCGTGTGGGAGTTCATCAAGCCCTACGGCGCGCTGATCGGCCCGTTCTCGCTGTTCCACCTGCTGTCGCTGTTTGTCATGATTTATGCCGCCGTCATGCTGGCGACGGCCTCGAATGTGAGTGTGAAGCATGAACGCGCCGCTGCGTAAGTCCCGCCCTTACATCTTCTGGGGCCAGACCCAATCGCTTTGCGAAACCTGCCTGACCCTGGTGCCGACCAAGATCCAGATATCAGGCAACGAGGTCTGGTACGAGAAGCGCTGCAAGCAGCACGGCGTGCAGTCGACCTTGGTCTCGACCGACCAGGCCTATTGGCGGCTGTGCAAGGATTTCATCAAGCCCGGCGACCGGCCGCTCGCGTTCCAGCGCCACACCGAATTCGGCTGCCCCTATGATTGCGGGCTGTGCCCCGATCACGAGCAGCACTCCTGTCTGGCGCTGATCGAGATCACCGAGCACTGCAACCTGACTTGCCCGGTGTGCTTTGCCGATTCCTCGCCGGCGCGGACCAGCTTCACGCCGCTGGCGAAGATCGAGAAAATGCTGGACGCGCTGGTCGCAAGCGAGGGCGAGCCCGACCTGGTGCAGATCTCCGGCGGCGAGCCGACGCTGCATCCGGATTTCTTCGCCATTCTGGATGCGGTGCGCGCCCGCCCGATCCGCCACGTCATGATCAATACCAACGGCCTCAGAATCGCGCGCGAGCCGGACTTCGTGGCCAAGCTTGCCGAGAACAAGCGCGGGCTGGAGGTCTATCTGCAGTTCGATTCGCTCAAACGTGACGCGCTGGTCAACCTGCGCGGCGCGGATTTGCGCAAGATCCGCCAGCAGGCGCTGGAGAATCTCGAGCGCGAGGGCGTCTCGACCACGCTGGTCGCGACCATCAAGCGCGGCGTCAACGACACCGAAATTGGCGACATCGTCCGTCACGCGCTGACCTGGACCTGCGTCCGTGGCGTCACGCTGCAGCCGGTGCAGGACGCCGGCCGCAACGAGGATTTCAACAAGGACACCGACCGCATCATGCTGTCGGAGATCCGCCAGCGCGTGATCGAGACCGGAGTATTCGGCGCTGACGACATGATCCCGCTGCCGTGCAATCCCGAGAGCATCTCGATCGGTTACGGCCTGCGCAACGGCGACAAGGTGCTGCCGCTGACCTCGCTGATCCCGCAGGAGCAGCTCGTCGCCGTGATGCCCAACACGATCAGCCCGGAGAAATATCCGGTGCTGCGCGAGAAATTCGTCGACCTGTTCTCGCTCTCGTCAGGGCCGCTGAACACCTCTGAGCGGGTCTGCGAATTGCTCTGCTGCCTGCCGAGCTTCGAGGTGCCGGAGGGCCTCACTTACGAGAACGTGTTCCGCGTCACCATCGTGCAGTTTCTCGATCGCTTCAATTTCTGCGTCGGCAACGTCAAGCGAAGCTGCATCCACTTCGTCACCGAGAGCGGCGCGATCATCCCGTTCGACACCTACAATCTGTTCTATCGGGATGGGAAGATCGACGGCATCCGCGCGAACCTAGCCGGGCAGACCTATCGCGAGGCCCGGCAGGGTGAGGAGGTGCCAAGGTGAGCGATACCGGCGCGCCTCCGTCACGCCCTCCGGCGCAGCGCAACGGCTGCGTGACCGCGCTGATGATCGTCGCCGGCGTCATTCTGCTGCTGCCCGGCCTCTGCGCGCTGCTCTTCGTATTTGCCGGCATCGCCAAGACGGCGTCTGATGATCTTCAGTTCGTCGCCGCCTGCCTGCTTGTGGCGTGCTTTGGCGTGGCCCTGATCTGGTGGGCCATCCGCAGACCTGGCTCCTAGAGACGGCACGAACCCACTGGTGGACCAACAGCCATGAGCGAGACCAATCCCCCTCCCGTGCCGCCTGCACCAGCGCAGTCGCCAGGGACGGACCTCCCTCCGCCGCTCCCACCGCGACGTGGCGGCTGCGCCACCGCGTTCATGGCGCTGTTCGGGTTGTTCCTGTTGCTGCCCGGGCTCTGCGCCCTGCTGTTCGGGTTCGGTGGCCTGACCGAATCGAGGCCAGATCCCTCCGTCTTCTTCCTGATCCTGCTCGGGCTCGCGGTCTGCTTTGCCGGCGTGATGCTGGTCCGCGCCGCGATCAAGGGCAGCTAGAACCACCCTTGATGAGCAACGTTGATTCACCCCCGCCGAACCGGCCGCTGGAACCGCATCGGCGCAACGGCTGCCTGACCGCTTTCATGCTGGTGGTAGGGGTGCTCCTGCTGATCCCCGGCGTCCTCTGCGTCGTCGTCAGCGTCGCGATGGGGCCTGGAGCCAACGTCAATCCGGCTACCATCATCGTGGTCTGCCTGGCTTTTGCCGGGTTGACATTGATCCTCAAGGCGCTTTCTCGGAAATGGCGCCGGATTCGACCCGCAAAAGCCCCTCAAAACCGGGTTCCGGAGCGAAAATCAGGCACTTAAACCGCCAATAAACCGTTGTTTTTTGGCGTTTTCTGACTATATTGCGCCGCAACGCGCAAGGTGCCCGGTCCTCTGACCGGGCTTCCTTTTTGGGGTGATGCGTCCCCGTCAAATTTCTTGGGTATGAGCGTGATCCGGGCCCCGATTGGGCCACGTGAGCGAGCGGCCGGCCAAACTGGTTCGGCGAGATCGCGCATCTAACCATTGCACGACCAGAAGAAGAGCCATGAACCTTCGTAACGTCGCCATCATCGCCCACGTCGACCACGGCAAGACCACGCTCGTCGACCGCCTGCTGCAACAATCCGGGACCTATCGCGAGAACCAGAAGGTCACCGAGCGCGCCATGGACTCCAACGATCTGGAGCGCGAGCGCGGCATCACCATCCTGGCCAAGGCGGCCTCGGTGCAGTGGAAAGATACCCGCATCAACATCGTCGACACCCCCGGCCACGCCGATTTCGGCGGCGAGGTCGAGCGCATCCTCAACATGGTGGACGGCGCGCTGGTGCTGGTCGATGCCGCCGAGGGCCCGCTGCCGCAGACCAAATTCGTGGTGTCGAAAGCGCTCAAGGTCGGACTGAAGCCGATCGTGGTGATCAACAAGGTCGACCGCCCCGACGCACGCCCGACCGAAGTCATCAACGAGGTGTTCGACCTGTTCGCCGCACTCGATGCCTCCGAGGAGCAGCTCGACTTCCCGATCCTGTACGGGTCGGCCAAGCAGGGCTGGATGGGCGACAGCCCGGAAGCTTCGCATGACGCCGGCATGCAGCCGCTGTTCGACCTGATCGTGCGCCACGTCGCGCCGCCGAAGGTCGAAGAGGGCCCGTTCCGCATGATCGGCACCATCCTCGAAGCCAACCCCTATCTCGGCCGCATCATCACCGGCCGCATCTCATCGGGCTCCATCAAGCCGAACCAGGCCGTGAAGGTGCTTGGCGCCGACGGCAAGACCATTGAGCAGGGCCGTATCACCAAAATCCTCGCCTTCCGCGGCATCGAGCGCACCCCGCTGGAGGAAGCCGACGCCGGCGATATCGTCGCGATCGCGGGCCTCACCAAGGGCACCGTCGCCGACACCTTCTGCGATCCCAGCGTCGAGGCGCCGCTGACCGCGCAGCCGATCGATCCGCCGACGGTGTCGATGTCGTTCATCGTCAACAACTCGCCGCTCGCCGGCACCGAAGGCGACAAGGTGACCTCGCGCATGATCCGCGACCGCCTGCTGCGCGAGGCCGAGGGCAATGTCGCGCTGCGCGTCGTCGAGGCCTCCGACAAAGATTCGATGGAAGTCTCGGGCCGCGGCGAATTGCAGCTCGCGATCCTGATCGAGACCATGCGCCGCGAGGGTTTTGAGCTCTCGGTGTCGCGCCCGCGCGTCGTGCTGCAGAAGGACGAGGCGACCGGCGCCTGGCAGGAGCCGATCGAAGAGGTCGTGATCGACGTCGACGAGGAGCATTCCGGCGTCGTCGTGCAGAAGATGAGCGAGCGCAAGGCCGAGATGATCGAGATGCGCCCGTCCGGCGGCAACCGCCTGCGGCTGGTGTTCTACGCGCCGACCCGCGGCCTGATCGGCTACCAGGGCGAACTGCTCACCGACACCCGCGGCACCGCGATCATGAACCGCATCTTCCACGGCTATGCGGCCTATAAGGGCGAGATCCAGGGCCGCCGCAACGGCGTGCTGATCTCCAACGACCAGGGCGAGGCGGTTGCCTACGCGATGTTCAAGCTGGAAGACCGCGGCCCGATGATGATCGAGCCGGGCTGGAAGGTCTACAAGGGCATGATCGTCGGCGAGCACACCCGCGACAACGACCTCGAGATCAACGTGCTGAAGGGCAAGCAGCTCACCAACATCCGCACCACCTCGAAGGACGAAGCGGTGCGCCTGACGCCGCCGATCCGCATGACCCTGGAAAAGGCGCTCGCCTATATCGAGGACGACGAGCTCGTCGAGGTGACGCCGAAGTCGATCCGGCTGCGCAAGAAGCATCTCGATCCGAACGAGCGCAAGCGCGCCGAAAAGGCCAAAGAGGCTGTAGCGTAAGCCCGATCTGTCGTGCCCCGGCTTGACCGGGGCACCCAATACGCCGCGGCCTATCGGTTCAATCTCCACTGTCTCTGGAATCCTTGATCACCCGGTTTCGCGGGTGATGACAGTCATGCATGCGGCGGCTTCAGGCCCGGCGGCGGACGTGCTAGAGCCGGGACATGAGTTCCCTTCCCTCCACGGTCGATGTCGCCATCATCGGCGCCGGCGCAGCCGGCCTCGGCGCCGCGCATGCGCTGAAGGGCACCGGCCTTTCCACCATCGTTCTGGAAGCCCGCGACCGCCTCGGCGGCCGCGCGCATACGATCCAGGCCGCGCCTGACGTGGTGTTCGACGTCGGCTGCGGCTGGCTGCATTCGGCCGACCAGAACAGCTTTGTCGGCATCGCCGAACAACTCGGCTTCGAGCTCAACAAGGACCTGCCGCCGTGGCGCGAGCGCGCCTACGGCAAGGCGTTCCCGCAGGCCGATCGCGACGCGTTCATGCTTGCGCTCGACCAGTTCTACGATCGCATCGAGCAGGCCGCGCGCGGCGACAAGGATGGCTCAGCCGATCGCTATCTCGAGCCCGGCAACCGCTGGAACCCGATGATCGACGCGATCTCGACCTATGTGAATGGCTGCGAGCTCGACCAGCTCTCGATTCTCGACTTCGACGCCTATGAGGACAGCAACGTCAATTGGCGCGTCAGGCGCGGCTATGGCGCGCTGGTCGCGGCCTATGGCGAGCAAGTATCGGTCGCGCGCAACTGCGAGGCCCGGCTGATCGATCACGCGGGCCCGCGCCTCCGTATCGAGACCTCGCGCGGCACACTCGAGGCGGACAAGGTGATCGTCACCGTGCCGACCAATCTGATCGCCGACGAGGCGATCCGCTTTTCGCCCGCGCTACCGGACAAGCTCGATGCCGCGCGCGGCCTGCCGCTCGGCCTCGCCGACAAGGTGACGCTGGCGCTCGCCGAGCCCGAGGCGCTGCCCAAGGAAGGCAATCTGCGTGGCGCCACCATGCGCACCGAGATGGGCACCTATCACATCCGCCCGTTCGGCCAGCCCTGCATCGAGGGCTTCTTCGGCGGACGTTTTGCGCGCGAGCTCGAAGACGCCGGCGACGGCGCCATTGCCGCCCACAGCATCGATGAGATCGTCTCCTTCCTCGGCAACGATTTCCGCCGCAAGCTGAAGCCGCTCAACGAATCCCGCTGGGCCCACGACCCGTTCGCCCGCGGCTCCTACTCGCACGCATTGCCCGGCCACGCCGACAAGCGCGCCGTGCTGGCCGCACCGGTCGACAGCCGGCTGTTCTTCGCAGGCGAAGCCACTTCGCCGCATTTCTTCTCGACCGCGCATGGCGCGCGGGACAGCGGAGAGCGGGCGGCGAAGGAAGTGTTGGGTGAGTTGACGCGCAAGTAGCCCCATCGTCATTGCGAGCGGCGCGAAGCAATCCATCGCGCCGCATTCGGATAGATGGATTGCTTCGTCGCTTTGCTCCTCGCAATGACGGCAGAAACTACTCCAGCACCCTCGCCCGCAGGTCGGCATCCGGCACGAAGCACGTCTCATACTTCCCGAAGATCTTGTAGCGGTTACGGGCGATGAGGCCGTAGACCGCGTCGCGCAGCGATTTTGGCACTGCGAACAGCACGCGGGTCCAGCGCCAGCCGGGGAGATGGCTCAGCACCGTCAGTGCCGCGTCCGACTTCATCCAGGCGATGCCGTCATGGACCACCGCGTTGGTGTCGGGATCCTCGGGGTCGATGCCGAAGGTCTTTGCCAGCCGCGTGCCGTAGTCGGACTGGATCGGCGTGAAGCGGAAGCGGCGCGTTGTGTCGCGGGCAATGACGAAGCGGACCCAACGCGAGCAGAAGATGCAGACGCCGTCGTAGAGGATCACGTCGTCGTCGGGCCACTTGCTCATCTTGATTTCCTTCGACGCGTTTTCTTCACGCGAACCGGTTCCCACTTCGCTCGAAAACGCTATCGGTTATCCAGCATCAAGAGCGCCACCAGCATCAGCACGATCGCAGGCCCGGTCTTCACCAGCGCGCCGAGCGGCTCGATCCAGAGATCGGGCGTCAGGATCGCAGATCCGGCCATGTAGCCGAGCGAGGCGATGATGCCCGCAACCAGACCGAACGCCGCGGTGCGACGGACGGCGATCAGCACACCGATGCTCATGTCCGTCAGGCTGGTCAAGACCGTCACCGGCCCAACCAGGGCAGGCGGGAAATGATGCGCGCTCAGGATGCCGGCCGCAGCGTCATAGGAGACGACCAGCGAGATGAAGCCGGACGTGACCCAGAACAGCACGAGGCTTGCGAAGATCAGCGCCTTGATCAGGAACAGTCGGGCAAACCATTTGTCCTGAATGGTCGCCGGGCGCCCGCCGATGGCTTGCGCGATGGTCTTCGGCACGATGCCGGTCGCTTCCATCCAGGCCGTGGGATCGCCGGTGACGCCGCGGCGCAGCTCGGCGATCGCGTTGGAGCGCAGCGGCGGCATCCACCCCAGGCGGCTCGTGAGATCGCCGAGACGGGCGCCGAGATCGATCAGGAACGGCGGCGTCGGAAGTCGAAAATGTTTTGCCGTGCCGAACGACCAGCGGAACTGGGCGATGACGCCGCCGAGCGAGATCGGCTGCGGCTGCATCAGATCCCATGTCACCGATCGCATCGCCTCGTCGGCGACGTCGCGCGAAGCGAGCCAGGCGATGGTGGCGGCGATATCCTCGACCGCGACCGGCTGGAACGGCGTCGCCGCCTCGTCGGCCGGCAGATCGACCGGCAGCGCCGCCAGCGCGCGCAGCATCGCGCTGCCGCCATAGGCCGAAGGCGCGATGACAAAGCCCGGGCGCAGGATCGCATGCGCGATCCCGGACGCCGCGATCAGCCGTTCGGCCTCGCGCTTGGTGGTGCTGAAGGCTGTGCGGTCCTCACTAGCCGCGCCCGGAATCGAAATGTGGACCAGACGGATGGCGCGATGGCTGTCGCTGATCGCTTGCAGCAGCCGCGCCACGAAGTCGCGATGCACCGCGCTTGTGTCGCTGCCGGGACCATCCTGCAATACACCGAGGCAATTGACGACGATGTCCGCCTCCTGCGTGCGAAGCAGCTGCGCCAGCGTCGCAGCATCCATCGACATCACGGGAAGCTCGAGGTCGGCCGCACTCATCTTCTGTGCCGACGTGAAATGCCGCGCGATCCCGATCACGTGAAAGCCGCGCGCCCTCAGATCGTCGGTGACATAGCGACCGATCAGGCCCGACGCGCCGAGCACGAGAATGTTGTGTGATGCGTCATCACTCATGGGTCCCCTATACTATTCAGTGTCGTCATTCCGGGGCGCGAATCGAACCCGGAATCTCGAGATTCCGGGTTCGATGCTTCGCATCGCCCCGGAATGACGACACTGCGCTAAAAAGGCTTCGCAATCATCAGCCACAGGATGATCATCACCGATCCGAAACCGGGAATCCCGAACAGGAACCAGCGGCGAAACAGCGCATCGTAACGCGGCGGCAGCGGAAGACCCTTGTCGACAGCCGCCTGCGCGAGGTCGCGCATCTCCATCTGCATGAAGATGACGGGAACCCAGAACGCGCCGGCCAACGCGTAGAGCGCCAGTGAAACCAGCAGCCAGCGCTCGGTCAGGCTCGTGGCCGACAGCATCATCAGCAGTCCGCCGCTCACCGGCTGCAGCAGCACGGCGCTCAGCGTGAAGATCATGTCTGCGATCACGACGGTTGCCGCCGTGCGCGCGATGAAGGCCGCATCGCGCGTGCGATGCGCCGCCAGCATGAAGAAGGCGATGCCGGTCCCGGTGCCGAGGATCACAATGGCGCCGAGCACATGCAGGTATTTGATGAGGAAGTAGAGCGTCATCGCGGTCCGCTCGTGATCAGGCCGATCTCGGCGCGTACAGATACCGCCGCTGCCATAGGCCGGACGCGCGCGGAAATCCACTGCGGCGGCGCAGAAGCAGAACGCGCGATGCACCCGCGTTGCGCCTGGATTCGCTCGCAAAATTCCTGCGACGAATCAGCGCCGAACGGCCTATTTCCGAGCTGCGGCATTGTCATACAGCGCTCGCGATCCACGCTTTGCACAGGCCGGGATCGGCGATCGGTCCCGCGAACCCGGCGAGTGTCCTCTTTCGGTACAAGTTTTCATGACACTGATGCAAAAAATCCACACGTTAACCGATAATTAACGATGGACCTTGAAGGCGGGCCTCCGACTTGCTTTGATTAGATGCATGAGCACAACGCTAATCGAGGTCCGGCCGGCCAAAGCTGCAGACGCAGCCTCGGTGGCGTCTACCCATGACGAAGCCTGGCGCTCGGCGTATCAGGGAATCATCCCCGGCGCCGAACTCGAAAAGCTGATCAATCGCCGTGGCCCGCAGTGGTGGGACAGCGCCATCCGCAAGGGCAGCCGCGTCAGCGTGCTGGTGTTCGGCGACAGGATCGCAGGCTACGCCAACTACGGCCGCAACCGCGCCCGCAGCCTGCACTTCGAAGGCGAGATCTACGAGCTCTATCTGCGGCCGGAATTCCAGGGCCTGGGCTTCGGCCGGCGCCTGTTCGCCGCAGCCCGCCGCGACCTGCTGCAGAGCGGCCTGAAGACCATGGTGATCTGGGCGCTCTCCGACAACGAGCCGGCGACCGAGTTTTACCGCGCGCTGGGCGGCCGCATGGTGGCGCGCTCCTCGGAGCGGTTCGGGCCGAAGTCGCTCGACAAGGTCGCTTTCGCCTGGACCAACTGAAAATCCTGCTTCTCTCGCAGCTGCAGCAAGGCTAAACAGCCTGAGCGTTTGCGCGCGACGGCCAGCCCGGCTCCCAAGGCCGGGCTTGAAGCTGTTTTGCGGCCTGGCGGCGCCAAGCAAGAAATCCCATCGTTCTCAACTTCCAAAGGCCACGCGGAGCAATCCATGCGTATCGACGCCATATCGATCGGAAAGAATCCGCCCCACGACGTCAACGTCATCATCGAGGTTGCCGTCGGCGGCGAGCCCATCAAGTACGAGATGGACAAGGAGGCCGGCACACTGGTGGTGGACCGCTTCCTCTACACGCCGATGCGCTATCCAGGCAACTACGGCTTCATCCCGCACACGCTGTCGGGCGACGGCGATCCCTGCGACGTGCTGATCGTCAACACCCGCGCGATCGTGCCGGGCGCCGTGATGAGCGTCCGCGTGGTCGGCGTGCTGCTGATGGAAGACGAGGCCGGCGGTGACGAGAAGATCATCGCGGTGCCGTCGTCGAAGCTGACCCAGCGCTACGACAAGGTGCAGAACTACGACGATCTGCCCGACATCACGCTGCAGCAGATCCAGCACTTCTTCGAGCACTACAAGGATCTCGAGAAGGGCAAGTGGGTCAAGGTGCTGCGCTGGGGCGACGCCGAGGAAGCCCGCAAGCTGATCCTCGAAGGCATCGAGCGCGCGAAGAAGAAGTGACGGTGTAGCCGTCATTCCGGGGCGATGCGTTAGCATCGAGCCCGGAATCTCGAGATTCCGGATTCGCGCTTCGCGCGCTCCGGAATGACGGCACCATTCACACCGCCGGCGCCGGCAGGCCGGCAATCGCGCAGGCGGCGCGCAGCGTGTTGACCAACAGGCACGCCACCGTCATCTGCCCGACGCCGCCGGGCACCGGCGTGATTGCGCCGGCGACATCAAGCGCTTCCTGGAATGCGACGTCGCCGACCAGCTTCGGCTTGCCGCCGGGCACCGGAATGCGGTTGATGCCGACATCGATCACGGTCGCGCCCGGCTTCAGCCAGTCGCCGCGCACCATCTCCGGACGGCCGACCGCGGCATAGACCAGATCGGCCTGGGCACAAAGCTTCGGCAGGTCGCGCGAGCGCGAATGCGCGATCGTCACCGTCGCGTTCTCGTTCAGCAGCAATTGCACCAGCGGACGGCCGACCAGATTGGAGCGGCCGATCACGATCGCGTTCATGCCCTCGAGCGAGGGGTGCACGGTCTTGGTCAGGATGATGCAGCCGAGCGGCGTGCAGGGCGACAGCGCGGCCAATCCGCCGGCGAGCCGGCCGGCATTGTTCGGGTGCAGGCCATCGACGTCCTTGGCCGGGTCGATCGCATTGATGATGGTCTCAGTATGCAGCGATTTCGGCAGCGGCAGCTGCACAAGGATGCCGTGCACCTTCGGATCGCGGTTGAGCTGTGCGATCAGCGCCAGCAGATCGGCCTGCGACACGTCCTCCGGCAGCTTGTGCTCGAACGAGGCCATGCCGGCGGCCTGGGTCTGGGTGTGCTTGCTGCGGACATAGACCTCGCTCGCCGGATCATGGCCGACCAGCACGACGGCGAGCCCTGGCGTGAGCGCATGGTCGCGCTTGACGCGGGCGACCTCGTCGGCGACGCGGGCGCGAAGCTCGGCGGCGATGGCTTTTCCGTCGATGATGCGGGCAGTCATGTCAGTCCCTTGTCTCCTGCTGGGTCAGCTTCCTCAACATTTCGCCAAGCCCCTTCGGGTCGCCGTCGACCGCCACCTGCTTCAGCCGCGAGGTGGCGCCGGATAACAGCTTCACCCTGGCCTTGGGCACGCCGAGCGCCTTGGCGAGCAGCTCGATCACCGCGCGGTTGGCCTCACCGCCTTCCGCAATGGCGCGGACCCGCACCTTCACCACCGAGCGGCCATTGGCCAGCGTCTCGATCCCGTCGATGTCGTCGCGGCCGCCACGCGGCGTCACGCGCAGCGCGATGCTGATGCCCCCGGTGGAATAGCGCCAAGGATCCATCAGCCCTCGCGCAGGATCAGATCACGTTGGGATAGATGTAATAGGCGATCACCCGCTGGATGAACATGATGATCAGGATCACGATGATCGGCGAGATATCGAGCCCGCCCAGACTCGGCATCACGTTGCGAATCGGCCGCAGCACCGGCTCGGTGATCCGGTACAGGAACTCGGCCACCGCGGAGACGAACTGGTTGCGCGTGTTGACCACATTGAAGGCGACCAGCCAGGACAGGATGGCGGAGGCGATCAGGAGCCAGACATAGAGGTCGAGGACGATGATGACGATGTCGAGAACAGCGCGCATATGATGGGGGCTCGCGGGTGGGACGACCAGGTGAAGCGCAACGGGACCGGACTGGGCCGCCAGCGCGCTTCTCGTTTGAGCAGGATCTTTTCGGAAAGCCGCGACGCACTTTTTGCTGGCGCGGCCCGCCGGGTCCGGATCATGCTCTAAATATCGGTTCATCCCCCCGCAAACAAGGGAAGTTCCCGGCGGGAAAGGCCGAAAACCGTTGTTTCAGCGTTCTTGACTTGGCCTTGGGCGGGACTGTAAATGGCGCCCGACTGACGGCCGGGATACTCAGCAACACCCGACCGCAATGGGGCCATAGCTCAGCTGGGAGAGCGCGTCGTTCGCAATGACGAGGTCGGCGGTTCGATCCCGCCTGGCTCCACCACGCTTCGCCCTTCGGGCTGCGCGTGGCGCAGCCGCGCAGAGCCCGAAGGGTGAAGCGTGGTGTCCGGCGAAGCCCAAAGGGCGAAGACGGACTTTAGCCCGGCGGCCTCCCCCTCACGTCCCCGTAAACCTCGGCGGCCGCTTCTCCACAAAGCTCGCCACGCCTTCCCTGAAATCATTGCCCTTCAGCGCGATCTGCATCTCGCGGTTGGCATCGATGGTGGCTTCGGCGAGCGTCTGGAACGGCACGTCGTAGACCTGGCGCTTGATCACGGCGATCGCGCTCGGCGAGACGAAATCGGCGAGATCGCGGGCATAGGCATAGGTTTCCTCGGGCAGCTTCTCCGGCGAAGAGAGCCGGTTGACGAGGCCGATGCGCAGCGCCTCCACAGCCGATACGCGCCGCGCCGACATCAACAGATCGAGCGCGTTGGCGTGGCCGACGATGCGCGGCAGCATCCAGCTGATGCCGTGTTCGGCGATCAGGCCGCGCCGCGCGAAGGCGGTGGTGAACACCGCGCTGTCGGCCGCGAAACGCAGATCGCAATACAGCGCGTGGACCAGGCCGATGCCGGCGGTGGCGCCGTTGAGCATCGCGATCACGGGCTTCTTGATCGCGGGGTAATAGGCGTAGCGCGTCTGCCAGTCGGCGCGGCGATTCATGTCGAACGGAATATTCTCGCCGCGCCTGACCTCGTTGGGATCGATCCCCTTCAGCGCTTCCATGTCGGCGCCAGCGCAGAAGCCGCGGCCTGCGCCGGTCAGCACGATGACGCGAACATCGTCGTCATTGGCCGCCGCCTCCATCGCGTGGCGCACGTCGCGCTCCATGATCGCGGTCCACGCATTCATGCGGTCGGGGCGGTTGAGCGTGATAGTCGCGATCCTGTCGCTGACCTCATAGAGGATGTGTTCGTAGCTCACGGCGATCTCCCTGTGCCTTGTTGTTATTGATACGCGCGGCGATGCAGGCCGCGCGCGAGCAGCCGCGGCAAGACTAGCACATCCCTGCAAATGAAAAGGCGGCGCGAAATTCCGCGCGGCGGCTATTCCGCGGCCTGCAGCATCACCGGCCGCGGCACGCGCGCGATCCAACCATCGATGAAATGCTTCAGCCACGCGCGCTCGGCGGCATCGTGCACGGCACGCTCGGCGAAGTGCAGATGACCCGGCTGCGCGCCGGGCGAATCCATCCGCGCGCAACCGCGCGTGGTCCAGCGATGCATCATCGCGTAGGTCACGTCGGGATGAAATTGCAGGCCGAAGGCATTGCCGAACTGGAACGCCTGCACCGGGAAATCATCGCCCGCCGCGAGCAGGTCCGCGCCGTCAGGCAATTGAAAGCCCTCGCCATGCCAGTGGTAGACACGCGCCGGCCAGTCCGGGCACAACACGCGGCCAGCCTCGGTCGGCCGGACCGGGTAATAGCCGACCTCGACCCGGCCTTGCGGATGCGGCGCGACCTCGGCGCCGAGTTGCCGCGCCAGCATCTGCGCGCCGAGGCAGATGCCCAGGAACGGACGCTGCTCGCGCAGCGGAACCGAAATCCAGTCGATCTCGCGCCGGACATAGTCGTCGGCATCGTTGGCGCTCATCGGGCCACCGAAGATCACCGCACCGGCATGCGCCTCGAGCGTGTCCGGCAGCGCGTCGCCGAAACGCGGGCGGCGGATGTCGAGGGGGTAGCCCAGCGCGCGCAGCGCGTTGCCGATCCGGCCGGGTGTCGATGTCTCCTGATGCAGGACCACCAGCACCGGCCGCAGCGAAGCCTGGTCCGAGATCCGATCCTTGGGCGTGATCGCGGCCGGCCTTCGGCTCGCGAAGGGCACCACGACACGGCTCTGGTCAGACCGGAACAACATTGCCTCTGCTTAAAGTTTCGGCACGTAAGGCACGATCATAGCTAAGTGGTCGTTAACATCGTGTGAGTTTGCGCACACCCGTGCGAAGCAAATCGCGGGCCAGAAACAGGCTTAACGGCGATGAATGGGCTTTTGCAGGTGAAGCTAGCGCTTGCGCAGCTGAAAGCCGCCGACCGCGGTCAGGATGAAGGAGCGCGGAAACAGCCGGAGCAGGAACGGCACCATTTTGATGAAGGCGCCGGGCAGCACGGCGCGCTTGTTGGCCATCAGGCCGCGATAGGCCTGGCGGGCGACCTCGGCCGGCGCGACGTTGAGGATGGCGGAATCGAATCCGGGGGCAAAGCCGGCGCGGTCCTGGAATTCGGACGGCACGGGGCCCGGACAAACCACGGTGACGCGCACCCCCTTCGGCGCCAGTTCACAGCGCAACGCCTCGGAAAACGACAGCACATAGGCCTTGCTGGCGTAGTACACGGCCATGCCGGGGCCCGGCAGGAATCCGGCGATCGAGCCGAGATTGAGGATGCCGCCGCGGTTGCGGATCAGCTGGTCGGCAAACCGCAGCGTCAGGTCGGTCAGCGCGCGGATATTGAGGTTGATGATGTTGAGCTGTTCGGCGCGGTCGCGCTCCACAGCAAGCCCGAACAGGCCGAACCCGGCATTATTGACGAGATATTCGACCTCGACGCCGGCCTCGGTCAGGGCCTGCGCGATCCGCTCGCCCGCATCGGTCTGCTGCAGATCGCAGGGAATCACGATCGGCGCCGCGCCGCCCTTGGCCCCGAGCTCGTCGGCGAGCGTCTTCAGGCGATCGGCGCGCCGTGCCACCAGCGCTACGCGGTGACCATTCGATGCAAACACGCGCGCCAGTTCGGTGCCTATGCCCGCCGATGCCCCGGTTATCAGCGTCACACGCTCAGTCACGTTTCAAACTCTTACTGCAAATTCTAGTGAGGTCCCCAACGGGGCGACGAGAGCATAGGGACGCGGTGTGACGCAAGCCGCGTATGGGCTTGTGGATAGCCGCGGGGCCGCTGGTTTCGTGACGAAATGACCGATTTTCAGTCGGATCGCCCGCAATCGCGGCGGACATTAAAATTTCGTCATCCGCCATGCAGGCAGGGGGCATCGGCTTGCGCCAGGCAGCCGTGTCAGATTGCCGCGTCGGCCGTGCCCCAGGGGCCCTTTGGCAGCTCCGCCTGCTTCTCGGCGACCCGGTGCTTGAGATCGATGCGGTCGCGTGAGGAAATGCCGAGCAGATCGGCGGCGCGCCAGACCACATTGTCCTCGAACTCGCTGACCTGGCCGTCGGCATAGACCAACTCCCACATCATCTCGACGATGCGCAGCCGCCCCTCCTCATTCACCGAGCGCATGATCACACTGGTAAAGTGATAGAGATCCACGGCCTCGCCCTCGACGCGCATCGCGGAGGCGATCAGTCGGTCGGCGGTGCCGGGATCGAGCTGGAAGCGGCTCTCGATCAGGCTGTGCAGCTTGAGCTTTTCGACAGGCGTCGGCTCGCCGTCGAGCGAGACGACATGCACCAGGAGCGCGGTCGCCGCCAGACGATAATCGCTGTCGTCGAAGGCGCGGTCGGTCTGGGCATCGGGGGAGACGATATCGGCAATGAATTGGCGGAGTCCGTCGAGCATCGTTCTCTCTGTGGAATGAAGCTGTCCGGAAAACCGCTACGCACGTTTCCGGATCATGCGCTGTTGAAATCTATATGGCGTGGAAACAGAACCGGCGCAATCCGCGCGGGTTCCCGCTGCGGCATTGCGTTTCGGCAAGCATTACGTGTCGGCAATATGACTACGGTATCTCGTACACCACGAGCTTGTCGGCAATGCCGCGCAGCGCCGCTTCCTTCTGGATCGGCTTGATCGCCGCGCGATCGAGGATGCCCGCGACCTCCGCTGCTTCCATCACCGGCTGGGTCAAATGGATTTCCTGTGACGTCGACAGGCTCTGTACCCGTGCGGCGATATTCACGGTCTGGCCGAAATAATCCTGCCGCTCGTTCAGCGTCACCGCAAGGCACGGCCCCTCATGGATGCCGATTTTGACGACCAGATCTTCCTTGCCGCGCTCGGTGTTGAGCTGCTTCATCGCCGCCCGCATCCGCAGGCCCGCCGACAATGCGTGCTCGGGCCGGATGAAGGTCGCCATCACCGCATCGCCGATCGTCTTCACGACGGCGCCGTGTTCGGAGGCGATGATCTCGAGCAGCGCGTGGAAATGCGCGCGCACCAGATCGAACGCGGCGAGGTCGCCGACCCGCTCATAGAGCGCGGTCGAGCCCTTCAGATCGGTGAACAGGAAGGTCAGCGCGGTGATCTTCAGCCGCTGGTCCACTGTGAGGTTGTCGGCCTTGAACACGTCGCGGAAGGTCTGGTTCGACAGCATCCGCTTCGCGGTGAGGATCGGCTTGCGCTTGCCGAGCAATTTGTGCAGCGGGTCGCCCGCGATCCACACCGAAGGCAGCACGCGAACGTCGGCGTGATTCTCCAGCGAGAGCCGCAGCGGCCCCGGCCGCATCGTCGAGGTGCCTGTCGGCGCATGCGAGTTGTTGAAGGCGATCGAGAACTGCTGACGCTCGGTAGTCGGCTCGCCCTCGACAGCCAAGAAATGCGCCGAATGCGTCACCGGCTCGAACAGGATGACGAACTGGTTGGGCAGGTTGAGCGACAGGATCGCCTTTTCGCCAGGCGGCAGCTCGAGCCCCTCCAGCGTCACCTCGTTGATCAGGGTCGACACCGAGCTCTCGTCGAACTCGATCCCCGAGCTCCAGAACATCTGCCGGAAGTATTCCCAGATCGGCAACGTGTTGGGATCGTGCGCGGCAATGCGACGAACGCGCGGACTGACAGTGAAGGCAACCTCGACCTGCTCGTCGACCGAAGCCTCGTAGCCGGCCGCGCACAGCGCGCAATTGTAGTCGTCATGGCGCAACGACTTCAGCGTGGTGTGAGCGTCGAGCACGCCGCCACAGCCCGGACACAGCACGTTCCAGCTCATGTCGAACAGGCCGAGCCGGGAGGCATGCAGGAAACCGGAGATCACCTTCTCCTGATCGAGGCCGGTACGGCTGGAGAAATCCAGAGCGTTGATGCGATTGAGCTCGCGATCGTGGCCATCGGCGATCAACTGCTGCATAGCATCGACGACGGCCGGATCGGTCGTCTGCCTGAGGACTGCGAAGTGGGCTTGCGTATCGCTCATGGTGAACCCCTAGAGCATGATCCGGAAAAGTGCGTAGCGGTTTTCCGATAAGATCATGCTCAAAACAAAAAGAGATAGAGCGGGATGACAATTCGACGAAGAGTCATCCCGCTCAAGATGAGCATTTGGACACCGCCGCGCAAGATCAGCGCGGCTTGATCGTGAACACCGGGGAGCGGTTCGGCTGTGTCGTCACCACGCCGATCGGAAGCACCGGATCCTTGTCCGCCAGCGCGACGCGGAACGTGCCGATGATCCGCGCCAGCGCAAGCGTCGCCTCGACCAGCGCGAAATGCGCGCCGATACAGACCCGCGCGCCGACCCCGAACGGCAGATAGGCGAACCGATCGGGCGGCGTCTCCGTCATGAAGCGCTGCGGCACGAACGCGTTCGGCTGGTGCCACAGCTTTTCATGCCGGTGCAACAGCCACGGCGCGATCAGGATTACGTCATGCTTCCTGACCGGACGGCCCGCGATCGTATCGGGACCGGCAGCCGCTCGCGCGATCAGGAACGCCGGCGGATAAAGCCGCATGGTTTCGTCGACCACCGCGCGGGTGAATTTCAGCTGCTCGATGTCGAGCGCGCTCGACGTCGTCACGCTCCTGACTTCTGCTGCCAATTGTTCCTGGGTCTCGGGATCGAGCGCCAGCAGATAGAGCGCCCAGAACAGCGCGGTCGCGGTGGTCTCGTGGCCGGCCAGGATCATGGTCGCGACCTGGTCACCGAGCTGGGCGTCGGTGAAGGCCTCGCCGGTTTCAGGATCGCGCGCAGCGCCCATCAGGTCGAACAGGTCGTGCCCCGGCGCGTTGTCATCCTTGCCGGCGGCGCGACGCTCGGCCATCAGCTGGCCGACAAACGCGGTCCAGCGCTTGCGGAAACGGGCGCGCCGGAAATCCTGCGGAGTGGGCCAGTTCAAGGGCAGCACCAGGTCGAGCATATGCGGCCGCGCCAGCGTGTCGCCATACTCCATCACGAAGTCGCGCAGCGCGGCGCCGTGGCGATCCATGCCGAACGAGAACATGGTGCGGCCGGCGATCTCCAGCGTCATGCGCTGCATCACCTCGCGCAGATCGACCGGAGCGCCGCTCGCGACCTTCAGCTTGGCGATGGTCTCGTCGACCGCCGCGATCATGTACGGCACCAGCGTCGTCACCGCGCGCGGCGTGAATGCCGGCGCCAGCGTGCGGCGCTGATACTTCCAGGCGCGGCCCTCGGCGATCAGCAATCCCTCGCCCAGCATCGGACGCAGCACGCGAAGGCCGGCCGGCGTGCGGGTGTAGTTTTCGTAATTGTCGACCAGCACGTGGCGGATCGCATCCGGCGTATTGAGGATGAAGCTCGAGTGATTGAGGAAGCGGCCCTGGACGATGTCGTCCTCATAGGCGCGCTGGCCCCAGGTCTCGATCGGCGAGTTGCGCATCACCCGCATCCGCTGGAACGCGCCCATGCCTTCGGGCGCGCGCGGCGGCGCCGGCGGAACCAGGGGACGCCGCGTGACCGTGACGTCGTAGACTTCGGCTATGCTCATGGTCCTCGCTTCCTGCCTCACGCAATGGCCGATCCGGCCACGCGATCCCGGCGCCACAAAGGCGCGCGGACCCTGCACAAGACCTAATAAGTCAGCTCGGCGACTGCAATCCGATTCTCCGACGCCGGCCAGGCCCGTGCCACGATGCGTTCGCCGTTGAAGATCGCGGCCACCGGACGGCTGAGATCGGCCGCGGGGAGCCGCAACGTCGTCACCGCATCGGTCGGCACGCCGGATTTGACATCGGCCGGTTCCTTGCCGTCGAACAGCACGATATCGCGCGGTAGCCCGAAATAGCCGCGCGGCCGTGACATCAGCATGACGGCGCCCGCACCGGCATCGGCAGGCAGCAGCGGTCGCGCCGCGCGCAGATGCACGATCTCGGACGAGCGCGGAAACGGCGAGCGATAGATATGCGTCGTCACGGCATCGGGCGAGGTCAGTACGAATTCGAGCGACCAGGATGGATCGACCTGCGCCGGCCCCCAACGGCCGTCGGCGCCGGTCTGCGAGCTGTGCAGCGGGCCACTGAGGCGCTCGCCGGTTTCCGCCGACACGCGATAGATGTCGACCGTGGCACCCGGCACCGGCCGGTTGGTCGGCACGCCGCCGGGCGTGCCCGTGACGAGGCCGCTCAGCTTCACCGCCGTCTCCGGCACGATCTCGATCCGCGACGGCTCGTGCCCCGCGATGAATTTGTAGATCTCGCGAAAGGCGCGCGGATGATACGCGGTCTCGCGATGATCCACGGCGCCGAGCACCAGATTGGTCGCGCCTTTCAGCGCCGGACCTTCGGACGTGACGTTGGTCGGTGTGCCCGGCTTGCCGATGAAGCGGCCGTCGGCCTGGGCATATTTGTCGAGGCCATCGCTGCGCAAGGTCAGGAAGGCGGTGCCAGCAGTCACTTCGCTATCGCCATCGTTCAACGCGCGCAGGAACGGACCGCGCCCGTTGAACTCGTTGCCGAGCCCATCGTCCGAGGCATACACACCATGATTCGGGGTGCCGCACAGCACCGCGTGGCTGGTGTCACCGCCGCCACCGTTCTTGACATAGTTGCGGATCGCATTGCCGCCGCGGGAATTCCCAACCAGCGCAATACGCGCGGCGCCGCTCTTTTGCTTCAGCTCCCTGACCGCCTCGGCGAGCTCGCGGCGCGCATCCTCGGCCGAGGAGCGGCCCGCCTGCTCGACCTTGTCGTCGGCGCGCGCCAAGGGATCGGTGAAGTTGATCGCGACCATGCGCTCGCGCGGCACGCCGTTGGATTCCATGCGCCAGAGCGTCGTCAACCAGAGCGCAGCGTGATCGCCATTGCCGTGCACGAACAGGATCGGCGGGATGTCGCTGGCGGGCGCGGACTGGGCCAAGGCCGACTGAGACAGGGCCGAGGTACCGAATTGGCCCCCCAGCAAGGACAGCGCGCCTGCCCCCTTCAAGATCGTCCGTCGCGACAGGTCCATGCGTTCCCCCCAAACTTTTCAGCACTTTAGCTGGGCCCACGGCCGCGAACAGGTCATAACTGCCCGGGCATGAGACGCTTTTCGCAGTCATTTGCGACCCTGGCTCGGATCATCAACAAGCCGGAGCAGGGCAAACGGAACCGGATATGAGCGAACCGCCAGTACGCACCGACAGTATCACAGCACCCGCTACGTCACTCGATCTTCAGGCGAATCTGGCTCGCCAGCCTGCTCTCCAACCTCGGCATCCTGATCCAGGGCGTCGGCGCCGCCTGGGCGATGACCCAGATGACCGCGGAGGCCGACAAGGTCGCGCTGGTGCAGACCGCGCTGATGCTGCCGGTGATGCTGATCGCGATGCCGGCCGGCGCCATCGCCGACATGCATGACCGCCGCATCGTGGCGCTGGTGTCGCTGGCGATCGCCCTCTCCGGCGCCACCACGCTGACGGTGCTGGCCTGGCTCAATCTGGTGACGCCGAACATCCTGCTTGCGCTGTGCTTCGTCGTCGGCAGCGGCATGGCGCTGTTCGGCCCGGCCTGGCAATCCTCGGTCAGCGAGCAGGTGCCTTCGGAGACGCTGCCCGCCGCGGTCGCGCTGAACGGCATCAGCTACAACATCGCGCGCAGCTTCGGCCCGGCGATCGGCGGCATCGTGGTCGCCTCCGCCGGCGCCGTGGCGGCCTTCGCGGCCAACGCCGTGCTGTATCTGCCACTGCTCGCCGTGCTGTTCCTGTGGAATCGCGTCAGCGAGCCGTCGCGGCTGCCGCGCGAGCGGCTGAACCGCGCCATCGTCTCCGGCGTGCGCTACATCACCAATTCGCCGTCGATCAGGATCGTGCTGACCCGCACCATGGTGACCGGCATTATCGGCGGCTCTGTCTCGGCCCTGATGCCGCTGGTGGCCCGCGATCTGCTGCATGGCGGCGCGCAGACCTACGGTATCATGCTCGGTGCCTTCGGCATGGGCGCGGTGATCGGCGCGCTCAACATCAGCGAGATCCGCAGCCGGCTCAGCGGCGAAGCCGCGATCCGCGTCTGCGCGTTGACGATGGGCGCGGCGATCGCCGCTGTTGCCGTGAGCAGGCAGCCGGTGATCACCGCCGCCGCGCTGGTGGTTGCCGGCGCGGTGTGGATGCTCGCGATCGCGCTGTTCAACATCGGCGTGCAGCTGTCGGCGCCGCGCTGGGTCGCAGGCCGGTCGCTGGCGGCCTTCCAGGCCTCGATCGCCGGCGGCATCGCAATCGGAAGCTGGTGCTGGGGCCGCATCACAGACCTCGGCGGCGTCGAGATGGCGCTGTTGATCTCCGCCGGGCTGATGCTGCTGTCGCCGGTGCTCGGCTTCTGGCTCAGGATGCCGCCGATCGGCGCGCGCAACGAGGACGCGACCGATATGCTGGCCGATCCCGAGGTGCGGCTGCAGCTGACCGGGCGCAGCGGGCCGCTGGTGGTCGAGATCGAATACCGGGTGGCGCAGGACAATGCCCGCGCCTTCCACAATGTGATGCAGGACGTGCAGCTCAGCCGCCAGCGCAACGGCGCCTATGGCTGGTCGATCGCGCGCGACATCGCCGATCCCGAATTGTGGACCGAGCGCTATCATTGCCCGACCTGGCTCGATTTCCTGCGCCAGCGCAACCGCGCCACCCAGATCGAGCGCACGCTGCATCAGAAGGCGGCCGACTTCCACATCGGCGCCGAGCCGATCCGCGTGCGCCGGATGCTGGAGCGTCCGTTCGGCTCGGTCCGCTGGAAGGACGAGACCCCGGACCGCGCCGCCAAGGAAGTGATCCCGGTGGTCGCGACCGCGGCGGGCAGCAGTACGTAAATCTCTCAATCGTCATTCCGGGATGGCCCGAAGGGCCAGGCCCGGAATCCATACTCACGATCGTGGTTATGGATTCCGGGCCCATCGCTTGCGCGATGTCCCGGAATGACGGTTGGTTGGTCTACTGCCCGTTATCGGTGAGGGTCTGCTGGCAGGCCTTGCTGAGGCGGCTGCGGTGCTCCTTCAGGCAGGCCAGCACGACCTGATCGCCCTCGCTGAGATGGGCGCGGCAGAACCGCGAGGCGTCGCGTGAGCAGGCATCGCGCCCCTGCTGCTGTGCCGAGGCGGCCGACGTCAACAGAACCAGCGGAACGACGGCGAACAGAAATCGGGTCATCTTCAAAGCCTCTAAGGAATGCAACGCCGGTTCTATAGCGTTTCAAGGCCGCGAAGAAGCTTGAAACGGCCGCGCGAACCGGCCGGTTCCGGTTCGGGGTGACCGCCCGAAGACGGCCTGCGTCTCGTAGCCGCAGGTTTGCCCCGTCAGATGCCGTGCAAGATCACTCGGCGGCAGCCCTGCGCTGCGCGGCGAGATCGCGGTCCAGCACGACGCGGCAGCCGCTGCTCAGCTGGGACCGATTCTTGACCATGCAGGCGGTGATCCTCGGGATGTTCGGTATCTCCGCGCTGCACAGCCGGAACGCATCGCCTGAACACATCTGCTGCGCCTCGACGCTGAACGCAAAGCTCGCGGTCGACGACAGCACGGAAACGGCGGCCGCAAACGCCAGCGTGACGCCGGCGCTGCGAGCGGCACGTTCCAGAACCCGACTCTTCAAGATGGTGGTCATGATCGGCTCCCATCGGCGCCGCAAATGGCGGGGCCCTCTGTTTGATGGGTCCGATCCTGCACGGCAGCGAGCTGACCGACTGTGATGGCCGTCACGCAGGCGTAAGCCGCACTTTTTCTTGTCCTTCCCGCGCCCTGTTGGGATCGCGTTAAGACCTTGTTGGCATTAATCGCTCGTTACGGGTGTGGCGTATCCTTGAGTTCCGAGAGAGTGTAGCGATGCGTAGTGCGTTGGGCCTGATGCTGGCCAGTGTTGTAGCGGCGATCGTGATCGCCGGCGTGTGGTTCTGGACCTCCTCGCCGCGTGCCGACGCGGCTCCTCCGCAGACAACTGCCGCAGCCAAGGCCGAGCCGCTTCCTGCGGCGGCAGCAAAGCAGGCTGCCAAAGACGATGTCGAGACGACCGCCGCGCTGTCGAAGCGCGCCGATGCCACCCAGGCGGCAGCCCCGGCCGCTGCACCGGCACCAGCACCGGCCCCGGTCGCGGCCATGCCCAAATGCGCCAATCCCGATGCGCTCGGCATCACCCGCACCGTCGTCGTTGACACCACGGGCGGACCGGGCTTCGGCTTCCTGCAGTACAAGCAGTATGACTTCCTGACCGACCATGAGGTCGTGCTGACCTTCGACGACGGTCCGTGGCCGACCACGCCCGCCGTGCTCAAGGCCCTGGCGGACGAGTGCACCAAGGCGGTGTTCTTCCCGATCGGCCTGCACACCACCTATCACCCGGACATCCTCCGCCAGGTCGCCGCCGCAGGCCACACCATCGGCGCCCACACCTGGTCGCACGCGCATCTGGCGGGCAAGAAGATCACCGAGCAACAGGCCAAGGACGAGATCGAGAAGGGTTTCAGCGCAGTGAAGCTGGCGCTGGGTGCGAACCCCGCTCCGTTCTTCCGCTTCCCGGCGCTGGCGCACACCCCGGCGACGACCGCCTATCTCGGCACCCGCAACATCGCGATGTTCTCGGTCGACGTCGACTCCAACGACTTCAAGTCCAAGAGCTCGGACGAGGTCATCAACAACGTGATGACCAAGCTCGACAAGGAGCACAAGGGCATCATCCTGATGCACGATTTGCAGAAGCACACCGCGCAGGCACTGCCGACGCTGCTGCGCAAGCTGAAGGCAGGCGGCTACAAGGTGGTCTGGATGAAGGCCAAGACCCAGATCGAGACGCTGCCCGAATACGACGCGATGATGGCGAAGACCGAGAAGCCGATCGCAACGGGCCGGCCGATAGGCAACGTCGTGCAGACGGTCGCCGAGTAACGCGGCGAACGCACGCAATACCCGCAATGCAAAGCGCCCCTGGATCCGATCCAGGGGCGCTTTCGCTTTCAGCCACCTTCTGCTGGTCCAACACGGCCGGACGATCTTGATCGCCGATGCGCCTTCGAAAGCGGCGTTATCGCGCGCCCGGTAGCTGCGGCTCCCACCAAAATATCGAAAACAACCCCATGCAAAGTAGCTGGCGGATGCCGACGCTCGACAAGGTGTGGCTACCAGTAAATCCCGTGGCGATGCAGTTCGCCGATGATGCGGCCCTCGGTCCAGCGCCGGGCGTGGCGGCGATGGCTCGACCTGTTCCAGGTCGTCCGCTGCTCCGGCGCCGGCTTTGCGTCTGACACCGCTGACGGCTGGGCATTCCCTTGCTGCTGCACGGGCGCCTGCTGCAAGGCCGGCTGGGCTTGCGGCTGCGGAGCGGGAGCCGCAACCGGCGCTGCCCGCTCGACATATTTTGGCGCTTCCGGCGGCATTGGCGACGGCGCGACGGCGGGCGCCGCCGGCGCATCGGCAACCTTGTCCGCCGCATTGACCGAATTCGACGCGGCGGCCGGTAGCGAGCCTGCCCCGCCCAACGACAGGCTTCGTTCGCCGGCCTGCGCGGAAGCGGAAGCCAAAACCACCGCCGTGATCAGGATGAGTTTGCGCATTGTTGTTCTCCCGTTGGTGGCGGGAGACTAGCCACGTCGTCCGAGCCACAGTGTGAGCTGCTTCACGCAG
The DNA here is from genome assembly GCF_054063295.1 of Bradyrhizobium sp. USDA 3240. Lineage (NCBI taxonomy): Bacteria > Pseudomonadati > Pseudomonadota > Alphaproteobacteria > Hyphomicrobiales > Nitrobacteraceae > Bradyrhizobium > Bradyrhizobium sp. USDA 3240. The sequence goes on along the minus strand of NZ_JBSSGD010000002.1, from coordinate 4,504,577 downwards.
CCATCGCGCGCCGCCTTCATCTCCCTGTGATCGTCAGTCCCAACAACGCCGCCACCTCGGCGGCGTCCTGGACAGGGTCATCTCCGCCTTCCCCGCCTTGCAGCAGCCTTGATCTGGATCAACGGCGGCTTCTCGTTGGGTCGTTCAATGGGATTGCAGGTTCGGTTCGTTGTGTACGTCGCATTTGCTTGCCTGAATATCCCAGCGCAGCGCGGCTCTTATGAAGACCTTCGATATCACGTATCGCTATAGCAGCGACGATGTCTCGATCAGGCCAACCCCGCCGGACAGTCATGCGGCTTTGCTGCGTCTGGAGCAGGGCAACAAGAGCTTCGCCACGTTCCTTGACTGCGACGAGGGGGCGAGCGTGGTACAGCAGATCATCCCGGTCGATCTGCGTGACCTGGGCCTGCCGGCCGACAGCGCCGTACCGAAGCAAAGACCGTTTGCGGCCGTGCTCGGCTGCTCGGACGCCCGCGTACCCGTTGAACTGATTTTCAACGAAGGACCCAATGATCTCTTCGTGGTCCGCGTCGCGGGCAACGGGCTGGGAATTGAGGTGCTTGGAAGCCTCAAATACGCCGTCGAGAATCTTGGCGGGAGCCTCAAGCTCATCGTCGTCCTCGGCCACAGCGGATGCGGCGCGCTCACGACAGCCGTCGATGTATTCCTGAATCCGCGTGAATACTTGCCGCTCGCGACCAAGCGTTCGCTCCGCAGCATTCTCGACGGCGTGCTGGTCGTGGTGCAGACTTCCGAGAGAAAGCTGGTCGCCGCGTTCGGGCCAGCGGTGGTACACGAGCCCGGATATCGAAAAGCCTTGATCGAGACGTCGATTGCCACCAACGCCGCGCTGGCGGCTTACTCAATACAAGAAGAATTGAGGAGCAACGCCTACACCGGGATCGAAGCGGTTTACGGCGTCTATCTTCTGGAGAGCCGCGCGATATGGGCTCCCCGTTCCAGTGATGCCGATGGGATTGGGCTGGCGGCGGCACCTCGAGACCTTGCAGCGTTTGTGGAACTCGGCAACGCCATCGTGCGCTCGCGGCGTATTGAATCGCTTGTGAACGCGAAAGATTGATCGGAGCCGTCTCCCCTTCCCAATCCGAACGGAGGCCATGCCCTTGCCGGGAGACCAGCCGCGTCGGGCCCAGGATCCCGTGAGCTGCATCACGCCAGGAGAATGGTAGCTGCCAACAGGCTGGCATGGTTCAGCCGGATTGTTGAAACTTGGTCCTATCGGTCGGCTCGCATCCGCGTACGGTTGTGCACCTTGTGACATGGTCTCGGCGCAACGTCGTTTGCCTGCGCACGCCAGCGCCCACAGCACTGACTTGTGTGCCGCCCCTCAGGTGGGGAGCCGGGAATAGACTCGTCGGTTTGGGTTTCTCCTTCGCACAATGCCTGAACTCTGGAGACCTCAGTGAGTGCATTTGAACAAGGTCGCGTACGGCCCGGCGACGATGGCTTGGCGAATGCGGCCGCCGAAAGGCTCCGTTCGATGATCCCGGTCGCCGGCGCGATCGCCTATCCGTTCCTGCTCGATGGATTTCATCTCGCGGTCTCTCCTGCGAGCGGCCAGCCCTCGCCTGGCCGGATGGTTCTGGCGGCGCTTCTTCTGCTAGCCGCGACGGCCGCGCCCTTGCTGGGTCTGGCCTGCGCCTATTGGATGACCAAGGCAGCGCCTTCGACGTTCGAGCTGCGTGCCCGGCGGCTCGCCTATATCAGCATCGCCGCGCCGCCACTGTTCGTGTTGACCGGCGTCGGCCTTGGACTGCTGCACATCCCTGTCAGCGATGAGCTCATCTGGGTGGCAGGTTGGCTCGCCGCGTGTCTCTACGTGCTGCTCGGCGGCGAGCAAGAGCGGCCGGCAATGTCAGCCGCGATGGCTCCGTCCATTGCCAGATGGCGTGTCACGCATGGCATCGCCGCGGCGGTCATCCTTCTCTATGTCGCGTTTCACCTCACCAATCACCTGCTGGACCTGCTTGGACCGGAGGTTCATGGCGCCGTGATGAAGCTCGGCCGCACGGTCTATCGATCCTCCGTGGTCGAGCCGGTGCTTGTCGCCTTGATGCTGTTCCAGGTCGCCGTCGGCGTGCGGCTTGCCTGGCGCTGGAGCTCGCGGCCGGCGGACGGATTCCGCGTGTTTCAGATCGGCTCCGGCGTCTACCTCGCGGCGTTCATCGTCACCCATCTGAACTCCGCATTCGTCTCGGCGCGGGCCGTGCACCACATCGACACCAATTGGGACTGGGCGTCGGGCGCACCGACCGGCCTGATCCACGACGCCTGGAGCATCCGCCTGGTGCCGCACTACGCACTCGGCGTCTTCTTCGTGCTCGCGCATCTCGCTTCAGGATTGCGCGGCATCCTGATCGCGCACGGCGTGACCACCGCGGTCGCTAACCGAATCTGGGCAACCGGGCTCGCAGCAGGCGCGCTGATCGCAATCGCGATCATGAGCGGACTGTGTGGCGCGCGGATCTAGAGCGTTTTCGAGCGAAGTGGGCACCGGTTCGCGTGAAGAAAACGCGTCAAAACAAAAATCTAGAGCGTTTCGGTTCTGATTCAATCAGAACCGAAAATGCTCTAGGCAGCACAAATCGTTTGATAGGCGGCCAGTTGAAGCGCGACGACCCGCCGCGCGGAATGACACTTCTCAAACCACAGACGCGCGGCATCGCCGCGGCCATTGCCGTCCAGCGGATCAGCAAGTACTTCGAAAATCCGGGCCGCGCACGTCTCCACGCTGTCGGCGGCCAGGCAGGGCGGCGCTACTCCAAAGAACTCCGCTGATTGGGTTTCATCAAGATTGGTTATGACTCGGCGTCCGAGCGCCATTGCTTCAAAGGTAACGCCGCCGATCGCCGGTATCCTGAACTGATCGACGACGACATCGCTCGAACAGTAAAGCTGTCGAAGCTCCGCCTTGTTCAACGACGGTATCCACGAAACCATATCTTCAATTCGAAGTTCCTGAACTAGGTCCTTGCTTCGGTGAACGTCAACACCCCACTCGACCAGGATGATACGAAAATCGCGATCGGTTTGCGCAACCTGCGCGGCCGCCCTCAAGAAAACGTCATTGCCCTTCTGCATCGAAACAGGTGCAGCCTGCCAGTGATGGCGCGACGGACTAAAGAATGTGGTGACCTTGGGGTCCCGCTTCGGGATCTTGAGGCCCGCTCGAAAGGTTGAGATTTTTTCATCGTCGAAGGCATGCGGAAGATAAACGGTCCGCTCCCTCTTCAATTTCAGCCGCGCCACGGACGGCAGCACATCCGAATTGGTTACGAAGGAGAAAGCCGCATTCTTGTACGACGCCGAACAAAGAATGCCATTGTAGGTTTTCTCGAAAGGCAGTTCGCGCAACGTGCCGTGCTCGTAACACGTGTAATTCTTGAGCCCGTTGATGAACGGAATGAACCCGTCGATCGAATAGCCCTGAATGATGTCGTAGTGCTCCAATACGTCGGCGAATTCATTGGCAATGGTGGATGCGAAGGCTTCGACCAGGACCAGGGCTTCTGCCGGATAGTCCGTGAACTGTCGCAGCAGGTCACCAAGAAGCACCTCACGTTGCGAGGCGTTTCGATCCTCTCCCTTGCCGTAATTCTCGAAGTAGCGAAACTCCGGGCGGTCGATGATCTCCGGCTTGGTCACCACCGGAATTGCTGACGAACCGACGTCAGCGGCCGCGCTGTTGCCTGTAACCGGTGTCACAGCGTGGGGATCTGGGATCGTGAAGCCATCGCTTTCGCTTGCAACCGGCGTCGCGGCGTCAGGATCCGGCATCTCGAAGACGTCAGAAGGAAATTCGAAGCCATAGCGCGGCAAGCCGCGGCTGCGCCTCTGACTTCGCCAGATTGCGACCGCCAAACTCGGCCTGGCCGCAACGCCGCTTTCCGCCTCACGCCGCAAATGAGCAAATACATATTTCGTCAGCAGGGAGCGATAGATCGATGTAAGGCGGCCTGGTCCTTTGGGATTTAGCGACCGCGAATCGCAAAACGTCGCATCTTCATTGCTTTCGCCTGTAGCCGGTGTCGCGGTGTCAGGATTCGGAGTTGTGAAGACATCGGCAGGAAACTCGAAGCCGAAACACGGCAAGCCGCGGCTGCGTCTCTGACTTCGCCAGATTGCGACCGCCAGACTCGGTCCGGCGACAACCCCGGTTTCCGCCTCACGCTGCAAATGAGCAAATACATGTTTCGTCAGCAGGGAACGATAGATCGATACGAGACGGCTTGGTCCTTTGGGATTTAGTGAACGCGAATCGCCGAACGTCCGATATTTATCGCTTTGGCTTGCAGCCGGCGTCGCTGTGCCAGGACTCGGCATCGTGAAGACGTCAGCAGAAAACTCGAAGCCAAAACGCGGCAGGCCGCGGCTGTGTCTCTGACTTCGCCAGATTGCGACCGCCAAACTCGACCCGTCGACAACGCCCGTTTCCGCCTCACGCTGCAAATGAACAAAGACGTACTTCGCCAGCAAGGCGCGATAGGTTGATACGAGGCGGCCTGGTGCTTCGGGATTTGGATATTCGTTGGCGAGAGATCGGCTTTGCTCCGGCCGCGGATCAAGCGAGGCCGACTTTGATGAGGTCAGCGAAATCGGAGAGGATGCAGGTTCAGGTTCTATGGTCACCCCTGGCAGGACGATGGTCGGCTGATCGGGCGGCTGCGGGATTGCCTTGCTTGCCTGGAAGTCCTGAAACTCGCGCGCAATTGAAATTGTATCTGCCAGATGCTCCGGCATCGGTGGACGGACCCGGCTCTCTGCGGCAGCGATGCCATCGAGCATCTCCCAATATCTTGCCTGCAACAGCGTCCAGAAAAATGCTGCGGCTCCGCTGTCACCGGCGTTCTTCGCACGAAGGTACGAGAGGCAATCGAGAACGGGGCCTTGCACAAACCAATCCGGTCGACGCCAACCGCCCAACTCGGTGGCCCACCAATCCGGGAACATGTTGTCGACGTTGCCGTCGAAGCTTGCGGCCTCCCACTCCGGGCAACCCATGACGTGATAGTAGTTATAGCAAATGACGTCCGCTTCGATTCCGAAGCGCCGCTGAATCAAGGCATTGTTGTAGGCGTTGTTCGCGATATTGCCGATATGCAAGACGCGCAGCGGGCGATCGTGGGCGCGTTGGAACTCCCTCAGGAAGGCAAGCTGTAGTTGAAAGTCGCTATCACGATCCTTCGGCACGAACGTCATTCCCCAGCAATCGTAGTTCAGGTATTAGGCTTCCGCGCGAGAACACACAATCTACGAACACCGATTCCGCCGCGCTTATTCTGCTCCATGTCGCGTCTCATCTCACCAATCATTTAGTTGGCTTGCGCATCGGATGCGGTTGGTGTTGCGCTGGAGTTTGCGACCGGAGGATGTTCCGCGTGTTGCAGATCGGCTCGGGCGTTTACGTCGCCAGGTTCACGTCACCCATCTGAATACCGCGTTCGTCTCGGCGCGGGCCGGGCATTCGACGTTTTCTTCGTGTTTTCGCATCTCGCGCCGGGGTTGTGCCATGTTCTGACGCACCGCGGAGCCGCCACGGTCGCCAACCGGGCAGCCGGCGGACCGGTCGCGATCATATGCAGATTGTGCCGTGGGAGAATCCAGGCGAGTAAATCTCGCCTGCGCATCGAGACGGGGGATGTTCCTGAGGAGTGGTGCCGCAAGAGGGACTCGAACCCCCGACCCCGTCATTACGAATGACGTGCTCTACCAACTGAGCTATTGCGGCGAACCGTTCGGCAACGGCCTGACAGCGCGCCACCTGATATCGGGCATGACCCCGATTGGCAAGGAAAACGCAGCTATTGAACCGCACACCGGTTATCTAACCGCCGATTAGCTTCCCAAACGTGACAGAAATCCGCGCCAACCGCCGATCTGGGCCTTGGCCGGGCCGATTTGTTCCGCAAATTCGTCCACGGCGCCGTCCTCGTCGACCCCGGGGTCGTCGGGGGCCCGGACGATGGGGATCACGGCCGGAATGGGCGCGGGCGCCGCCTTCGGCAGGTCGGTCCGGGAACGGAACAGGGGGGCGGGGGCCGGGGGAGCCGATTCGGCGGCCGGCGGCGGTTCCGGCTCCGGGGCGGGCGGATCGGCCTGAATTGGGGCCGGGTCGGCCTCGATCGCCGCCGTCACCGGGGCATTGTCCTGCACAGGCAGCGCGACCGGCTCGACGGGCTTGGCCTCGACTGGCTCAACCGGCTTGGGCGGGGGCGGCTCGCTGGCGACTTCCTTTGGCGGCTCGACCCGGCGCGGCGCCAACATCGCCTCCTCGAACGGCGATGGCTCGATCGCACTGCCCTTGTCGGACGGCAGCGCCGCTACCGGCGTCTGCCACTGGAAGGCATCGAGACGGCCGGTGACCGGCGACACCGGACGCCAGCGGTCGGAGACATAGCCGTCCGCGGTCCACACCGGATCGTGCAGCGCGCGCACCGCGCGCAAGGTCCAGGCCCGCGCCCGGCCGCCGTCGCCATGTTCGGTGCGCTCGATCTCCGCCATCAGCAGCGCGACCCGCTGCGTCGGCGCTGCTGTGAACGGCTCCAGCGCCGCACGCGCCTTGGCGAATTCGGTCGCATCGATCGCGGCGCGTGCGATCGCCAGCGCGCCCTCTATATGCCCGGGCGTTTTCGCCGCCAGCGTCTCGACCCGCACCAGGCGCTGGCGCGCGGCATCGCCGAGCCGCACATGCGAATAGGCATCGGCGAGATCGGGATGCGGCTGCGCCAGCCACGCGGTCTCGACGATCCGCATCGCACGGCGCACCTGATGCGCCTCGCTCTCGAATTTGGCGGCAAGCACCGCGGCCGGGATCAGCGTCGGCGCCAGCTTGAGCGCCTCCATCACGCTCGAGCGCGACAAATCGCGATCGACGGTCTCGAACTCCAGCGCACGCGCCGTGAGCAGCACGCCGCGTTGCCGCCGATAGGTCGCCTTGTCGATCAACCCAGCGGCCTGGTTGTTGTCGATGATCGACAGCGCACCGGCCCAATCGCCCTTGGCGCAGCAGAAGCCGAGCACCGCATGCGAAGCCCAAGACGACGACGGCGACATTTTCAGTGCTTCCTCGGCAATCATCACCGCCGCCACCGGATCGTCGGCGCGCTGCGCCTCGATGAACAGGCCGCGCAAACCGAGCAGCCGCGTGTCCGCCCGCTCGGCCATCGCGCGGAAGGCGCGCTGCGCGCCGTCGCGATCGCCGTCGAGCTGCGCCGATTGCGCGTGCAGCAGCAGCGCCAACGGATCGCCGCCGGCGTGGCGCCGCGCCACTTCGGCATGCGCGCGGGCGCCTGCGGAATCGCCATGCCCGATCGCGAGCAGGCCTTGCGTGATGGCATGACGGCCACGCGCGTGGCGCCGCTCGCGCCTGCCGCGGCGGACGTGACCCGGGATCTTCCACAGGCCGCGCAGGATCACGCCGGCGACCATCGCGACGACGATGACGAGGCCGAGCAGATACATCGGCTGCTTGGACGTGAAGCGCAAGCCGCCCCAGTTCAGCACGAGATCGCCGGGCTGATCGGCCAACCAGGCCGCACCCGCTGCAGCGAGCGCGATCAGCAGCAGGAACAGAATGATCCGGATCATCGAGAACCTATTGCAAGGATTTACTGGTTGACCGTGGCGAGCGCCGCCATGGCGTTGTCGGCAAATTTGCGCGACGCGTCGAGCGCGGCGCGGCGTGCGTCCACCTTGGCAAGCCAGGCTTGCGCCGCGGTGCGATCGGCCGGCGGCAACGACTTCAATTCGCGCTCAGTCAATGCGAGATCATTATGCACGGCGGCCGATGTCACGCGCGCGACGATGCTGCCGCGGTCGGTCCCGGTGCCGTCGGTCCGCTCGATCTGGATCAGGGTGGAGGCGCCGGCCTTCAAACGATCGACCAGCCCGGCGCTGGACGCCGCAGCTTCCGGCGGCGGCGGCGCGAGCTGGGGCACGATCTCGATCAGATCGCGGCACAGCTTGTTCGGACTAGGCACGCCTGACGCAGCGAAGACGTCGAGCGGCTTCAGCACGTCGGGATTGTCGGCGATCGCTTTCGCGGCCTCGAGCGCCGAGGCGTAGGGATCGCCGTGACGAACCGCGACGTCGAGCAGCGATGCCGCGACCACGCGGCGCAGCGGCACGTCGTCCGCCTTCGCCTCGGCCTTGGTGTCGGCGATCTTGTTGTCCTGCTTGGCGATCGCGGCACCCTGCGCCTTCACCGCACCCTCGACCTTGTCGATGCGCGCCGTGATGCCGGAGATGTCGGGCGCAGCCGCGCCATCGCGCGGCGCGGCCTTCACATCATTGACCGCCGCCGCAAGCTTGTCGGATTGCGCGCGCGTTGCGGCGAGCTCGGTGCGCAACGCGGCGATCGATTTGTCGAGCTCCTCCAGCCGCGCGGTTGCCGCGGGATCGGCGGCCGCAGCGACCGGTCTGCCGGCTTTCGATTCAAGCGCGGTCAGGCGCGTGCCGAGCTCGTCCACCGTTGCGGCGCTGGGCTGCGGCGCCGACGCCGGCGGCACTGCGGGCCAGCCGAGCAACCAGCCGACCCCGATCACCAGCGCTGCCGCGACCGCGCCCGATACCGGCGCCACCACCCAGGGAGATACCGGCCGTGACGGCTCGGCCTGGGGCGCCGCGGCGGCGGGCTCGGGCTGCGGCTCGGCCTTGGGAGCAGGATCGGGATGAGGCTCCGCCTCGGGCGCGGCGGCCTCCGCTGCCTTGTCGGTATCCTTTGGGGCTTCCTCGCCCCCCTCGGCCTTTGACGGCTCGCTGGAGATCTCGGTCGCCTGAAGATCGATGGTCGGCGGCGCGCGCTTGGGCCGGGAATCCGGCGAAGGTCCTGGGTCGTCGGGCCTTTCTTCAGCCATCGCGAGGGTCCTCAAAACTACTGGCCGCACATTGTAGCAGAATCGGCCGAGGTTCTTAGAGCACGATCCCAAAAACGGAGCATTGCCTAACATCATGGTCAGACGAAAGAATTATTCCGCTCACGGCCGCAGGGTGCGCACCAGCGCCTCCAGCAGGGCGTTTTCGTCCGGGCGCGCCGCCACCACCACCTTGGTCGCGCCGGCGTCATGGAGCACCGCGGCGACCGCGGCCGAGATGCAGCATTGCGGCAAAGCGAGCGCCGAAATCTCGATTCCGTCGGCCCGTATGGTGTCCAGGAACGCCTGCGCGCTGCGGCGGGAATAATGCAGCACCGCGGTGATCCGGTTGCCCAGGAAGGCGTCACCGACCTCCGTCGGGAAGCCGGCCACCGGCGCCATCCGGTAGGTGGTGTGGGTGACGACGGTAAGCCCCGTTTCGCTGAGCTCGCCCGCCAGATCGCGCGACAGGTCGGCGCCGGCGAGATAAAGGAGCGTGGCTGACGCCGCCAGTTCGCCGGCCTTGACCCGCGCGAGCACGAGATCGCGCAAGCTCACCGCATCGCCCTTGGCCACCATCACCCGGTCGAAGCCCGCGGCGCGCGCGGCGTCGGCGGTATGTGCGCCCACCGCGAACAGCGGCAGCCGCAACAGCCGGCTGCCGGCGAGATCGATGGCGCGCGGCGCGTTGGCGCTGGTCAGGATGACCGCGTCATAATCCGCATCGTCGTCATGGAACGGTAACGGCTCGAAGCGCAGCACCGGCGCCGCAAGGGCCTCAAAGCCGCGTTGGCGCAGCGTCGCGAGCGTCGCGTCATTGTCCGGATGCGGTCGTGTGACAAGGATGATCACGGATCAGGCCTCCCGCGCTGCGAATTGGACCTTGCCGACCGATTGCACTTTGAGACCCCGCAATGCTACCCCGGAGGGGACAGTTTGATGAACATGATCTTGCCGGAAACCGGTTCCGGCCTGTCCGGATCATGCTCGTAGCACAAGGGCCGAAATTGGGACACGAACCACCGATGCTGGTGCTGGGAATCGAGACCACCTGCGATGAAACCGCAGCCGCCGTGGTCGAGCGCCAGGCTGACGGGCAGGCAAGGATCCTCTCCAACGTCGTGCGCTCGCAGATCGACGAGCACGCCCGCTTCGGCGGCGTGGTGCCGGAGATCGCGGCGCGCGCCCATGTCGACCTGCTCGACGGTATCGTCGCCTCCGCCATGAAGGAGGCCGGTGTCGGCTACGGACAATTGTCGGCGGTCGCAGCCGCCGCCGGCCCCGGCCTGATCGGCGGCGTGATCGTCGGTCTGACCACCGCGAAGGCGATCGCGATGGTGCACGACACGCCGCTGATCGCGGTGAACCATCTCGAGGCGCACGCGCTGACGCCGCGGCTGACCTGCGCGCTGGCGTTTCCCTATTGCCTGTTCCTGGCCTCGGGCGGGCACACCCAGATCGTCGCCGTGGTCGGCGTCGGCGAATATGTCCGGCTCGGCACCACGGTCGACGACGCGATGGGCGAGGCGTTCGACAAGGTGGCGAAGATGCTGTCGCTGCCCTATCCCGGCGGGCCGCAAGTCGAGCGCGCAGCCGCCGGCGGCGACCCGACGCGATTTGCGCTTCCGCGCCCGATGCTCGGACGGCCCGATGCGAATTTCTCACTGTCGGGATTGAAGACGGCGGTGCGCAATGAAGCGAGCCGGCTGGAGCCATTGGAGCCGCAGGACATCAGCGATCTCTGCGCGAGCTTCCAGGCCGCGGTGCTGGAATCGACCGCGGATCGGCTCACCGTCGGCTTGCGGTTGTTCGAGGAGCGGTTCGGCACGCCGCGCGCGCTGGTCGCGGCCGGCGGCGTTGCCGCCAACCATGCGATCCGCAGCGCGTTGCAGGACGTCGCGGCGAAAGCGCAGACCACGCTGATCATCCCGCCGCCGGCGCTCTGCACCGACAATGGCGCGATGATCGCCTGGGCCGGTGCCGAGCGAATGGCGCTTGGGTTGACCGACACGCTGGAAGCGCCGCCGCGGGCCCGCTGGCTGCTCGATGCCAACGCCAAGGCGCCGGCCGGCCACGCCAACAGCCGCGCCGGATATTGAACTGAGGGTTCCGATGCCCGCGCATATGTCAGTCAGCGTGATCGGTGCCGGCGCCTGGGGCACGGCATTGGCCGAGGTCGCGGCGCGCGCCGGACGCACGGTGACGCTGTATGCGCGCAATGCCGAACATGCCGCGCAGATCCAGGCGACGCGGGTCAATCCGAAGCTGGCCGGTGTCCAGCTTCAGCCCGGCATCGCGGTGACATCGGATATTGCGGCGGCCGCGCGCGCGGACATCATTCTCGCGGTCACCCCGGCGCAGCATCTGCGCGCCGCAGTCAGCCATCTCGCGCCGTACCTCAAACCCGATACGTCCGTCATCGCCTGCGCCAAGGGCATTGAGCACGGCACGCACAAATTTATGACCGAAGTGATCGCCGAAGCCGCGCCGCGCGCCGTGCCCGCGATCCTGTCGGGACCGAGCTTTGCCGACGACGTCGCGCGCGGATTGCCGACGGCCGTGACCTTGGCCACCCGGGACGAGCCGCTGGCCCGCGCGCTCGTGCAGGCGCTCGGCTCCGCGACCTTCCGGCCCTATCACACCACTGACGTCCGCGGCGTCGAGATCGGCGGCGCGGCCAAGAACGTGCTGGCGATCGCCGCCGGCATCGTCGTGGGCAAGAATCTCGGCGCCTCCGCGCTTGCCGCGCTGACCACGCGCGGCTTCAGCGAGCTCGCACGATTGGGCCGCGCCTGCGGGGCGCGCACCGAAACCCTCGCCGGCCTGTCTGGATTGGGCGACCTCCTGCTCAGCTGCTCGACCGCGCAATCGCGCAATTTCGCGCTCGGCCTCGCGCTCGGTCGCGGGGAAGCGGCGCCGGTCGGCAAGCTCGCCGAAGGCGCGTTCACCGCGCCGGTGTTGTGCGAGCTCGCCGCTGCGCAGAAGGTCGACATGCCGGTATCAAACGCGGTCGCCGCGATCCTGAGCGACCGGCTGACGATCGATGACGCGATCGAACGCCTGCTGACGCGGCCATTCAAGGCCGAAGGCTAGCGCTTTTTGTATTGACGTTTTCTTCGGGCGAATCGCTTAGCGCGAAGACGCCCTGATCACCGCGCCGTCGCGAAGGCGACGAGGTCGTGCAGTGCCGCCCCCGCTCCGTCGGGTGTCACGCCGAGTTCCTCGACGGATGCGTTGCTGCGGTTGACCCAAAAGGTCGGATAACCGAACCATTTTGCACCGGCCACGTCCCATCCGGCGAATGCCGCAAAGACGATCTCCTCCTTCTCCAGTCCGAACGCGTCGACACCCATCTGATAGGCGCGCGCATCCGGCTTGAAGGCAGCGACCTTGTCGGTGCTGAGGTGATCTTCGAACAGCCCCTCGAGCCCGGAATTCCTGATCACCGCGTCCAGCATCGGCGCGGTGAAGTTGGAGAGAAACGCCATGCGCAAGCCGGCGGCGCGAAGCTGCACGAGCGCCGGCACGACGTCCGGCCACGCCTTGAGCTCCAGGTAGGTCTGCATCAGGCGGTCGCGCTGCTCGGGCGAGAGCGATATCTTCGTCGCCTTCGCCGCGAACACCAGCGCGTCCTCGGTGACGCGCCAGAAGTCGGCATATTGCCCGCCGAGCGTCCTGAGCCAGCCGTATTCGAATTGCCGGGTTCGCCACACGGCGCCCAGCTCCGCGCCCATGCCGGGGAACATCTCTTCCAACCGGACGGATACGGGACGGGGATCGATCACGGGGAAGCCGTCGAAGGCGACCGCCCGAAAAGGCGGGCGGCCTGCCGCGCGCGACCGACCGGACAGCACCGTCGCGGCCGTGACGGAAGCCGCGGCCATGGTCGTAAACGTCCGGCGATCCAGCAGCATGTCGTTTCCCCGCATTGCGTGCCGCCAGCGTTCACACAATTGCGTGTTGGCACAATCGCCCGATTTCAGCAGAGATCATTCCGTGTTTCAGAACAATCAGGGAGGGGATGACGATGGACCGGCTCGATGAGCTCCGCCTGTTTCTCGCGATCGTCGACAGCGGACAATTTGCGGCCGCCGGGCGCAAATTCGCGCGTTCCCCTTCCTCGACGACGCGGATCGTCGCCGAGCTCGAGCGGCGCCTCGGCACGCGGCTGCTGCAACGGACCACGCGAAAGCTGTCGCTGACCGACTCCGGCGCGCGGCTTGCGGCGCAGGCGCGCCGCCTGCTCGCCGATTATGACGATGCGATCGACGGCGCGATCGGCGAGGCCGCGAGCCTGCGCGGCAACATCAAGCTGTCAGCGCCGACGCTGTTCGGCAGCCGTCACATCGCGCCGCTGGTGCGCGGATTCCTTGAACGTCACCCTGACATCACGCTGCAACTGACGCTCGAGGATCGTCTGGTCGATCTGATCGACGAACGGATCGACATCGCGCTGCGGATCGGCCATCTGACGGACTCGTCGCTGAGGGCCCGGCGCGTCGGGGAGGTCCGGCGCATTGTCGTCGCCAGCCCCGATTATCTGAAGCGGCACGGCCGGCCGCGCAGACCCGACGATCTCGCGCAGCATCACGCCGTGACCTTCGTCAATCAGGCGAGCCCCGCGGCCTGGTCGTTCCAGCACAAACAAGGAGGTCCGCAGAAGGTCAAGGTATCGAGCCGCATGGAGGTCAACCGCGCCGAGACGGCGATCGGACTGACGCGCGACGGCATGGGCCTGACGCGCGTGCTGTCCTACCAGGTTGAGGGTGAACTCGCGGCGGGGTCGCTGGTTCGCGTGCTGAGGGATTATGAAGTCGCGCCCATACCGGTGCAGCTGGTCTATCCCAGCGCACGCCTGATGGCGCCGCGCATTCGGAGCTTCCTGGACTTCGCCGCGGGTGAGCTACCCCAGACAGCATTCAACCACCCATAGCGGGTCTGCGCCGGTCGCGCTTGACGGCGCAGACTTCCACGCAGAGACAACGCGCACTGTGCTAGCGTCGCGGCGACCGTCGGATCCCGTTCCAACAACAAGAAACCGAAACTTGGGGAAGTACATGCGTCAACCGCATCGCGTTATCGCTTCGATCAGCATTCTGCTTGCCGTCGCCACCTCCAGCACCACCACGCGCGCGCAAACGACAGTACCGTACGACGAACTCGCCAAGCGCGAAGCCGCGGCGAACGCCGAGGATGGCAAGCGGGTCGCCCCGCTCAAATCGATCGGCAATCCCTCAAGTGACGTCTCGGCGGAGATGCAGGCGATGATCGGCGCGCCCTACCCGCCGCATTTCAACGCCGACCCGAAGACCCCAGCAGAATGGAAGGAGCTGATCGACCGCCGCGCCAAGCTCTTGGTCGCGGGTATTCCGGCCATGAAGGCGAAGCTCGGCGTCAAGGTCGAGGAAACCAGGATTGCCGGCGTGCACTGCTACATCGTGACGCCGAACAAGATCGCGCTCGAGAACCGGCGACGCCTGCTGATCCACGTGCATGGTGGCGGCTACGTGTTTGGCCCCGGCGAAGCCGCGTTGCCGGAAGCCATCATGATGGCCGGCTTTGGCGGCTACAAAGTGATCTCGGTCGACTACCGGATGCCGCCGGACTTCCCCTATCCGGCCGCGATGGACGACGCGATGGCGGTCTGGAAGGAAGTTCTGAAATCGCACGAGCGGCACCGGCTGGCGATCTTCGGCACCTCGACCGGCGGCGCGATGACGCTTGCGATGGTGTTGCGGGCCAGGGACGAGAAGCTGCCGCTGCCGGCCGCCATCGCGCCGGGCACGCCCTGGTCCGACATCGACAAGATCGGCGACAGCTACGCGAGCAATGAGTGGGTCGACAATGTGCTGGTGACCTGGGACGGATGGCTCGGCCGCGCGGCCAAGCTCTATGCCAACGGGACCAGCCTGAAGAATCCCTACATTTCGCCGATCTACGGGGACTTCAAGGGTTTTCCGCCGACCATCCTGACATCGGGCACGCGCGACCTGTTCCTCAGCAACACGGTTCGCACGCACCGCAAATTGCGCCGCGCCGGCGTGATCGCCGATCTCAATGTCTATGAGGGGCAATCCCACGCGCAGTACCAGATGAACATCGATGCGCCCGAGACCAAGGAAGCCTTCACCGACATCGCTAAATTCTTCGATCGATATCTGAAGCAGTGAGTGACGCCATCAAGACCGGATGCCCGCGCTTGTCGCGGGCGCCCGGGTACCTGTAGATTGCCGCGCGTTGAGCGATCGAGCACGGGGTGAGTTGCGATGAATTACTGGCTGGTGAAATCCGAGCCGTCGGTCTGGTCATGGGACCAGCAGGTCGCCAAGGGCGCGAAGGGCGAAGCCTGGACCGGCGTGCGCAACTTCACGGCGCGGCAGAACCTCGTCAACATGAAGAAGGGCGACAAGGCGTTCTTCTATCATTCCAACGAGGGCAAGGAGATCGTCGGCATCGCCGAGATCATCAAGGAAGCCTATCCCGATCCGACCGACAAGACCGCCAAGTTCGTCTGCGTCGACATCAAGGCCGACAAACCGCTGAAGACGCCGGTGACGATGGCCGCGATCAAGGCCGACAAGAAGCTCGCCGACATGGCGCTGGTGAAATACTCGCGGCTCTCGGTGCAGCCGGTGACATCAGAGGAATGGAAGTACGTCTGCAAGATGGGCGGGCTTTAGCCGCTGTCGTCCCGGCGAAGGCCGGGACCCATAACCACTGCTCCGCATTATTGGAGCGCGCTGGGGCCACAGCTCGCTTCAACAATCACAATTTGGGGTAATGGGTCCCGGCCTTCGCCGGGACGACGGAGAGAAGCTTACGCTCCCGCCGCCATCACCACCTGCGCCAGCAACTGCTCGCGTTTGGACTGGGTGCGGTATCCGCCCATCGTCGCGGCGAAGCGCTCGAGGATGCCGTCCTCGAAGGCGGTGACGATGGTGTCGTGAACATAGCTCTTGCGGCAGATCGCCGGCGTGTTGGAGAGCTGGTCGGCGGCGGCGCGGATCGCATCCAGCACCTGGCGCTTGCGGCCGCGCTGGCTGGCGGCCGGCGTGATCCGCGACAGCGATTCCACGACGACGGCCGAGGCCATCAGCGTGCGGAAATCCTTCAGCGAGATCTTGATGCCGGCGAGCTCGCGCAGGAACGCGTTCACCGCCGTGGTCGAGGCAGCGCGGACGACGCCGGAGCGGTCGTGATACTGGAACATGCGCTTGCCCGGGACATCGCGCAGAATGCCGATCGCACGCACCAGCTTGGCCGCGTCGCACTCCTTGCGCACGGCCTTGCCGCCCTTGGCCTTGAAGGTCAGCACCAGCGAATCGTCTTCCAGTGTGACGTTGGACTTCAACAGCGTGGTCGCGCCGCGGGTGCCGTTGAGGCGGGCATAGGATTCGTTGCCGGGCCGGATCGCGGTGCGCGCGATCAGCTCGATCACCGCCGACAGCGCGAACTCGCGCGTCGGCTCGTCACCGGACAGGAACGCCGAGACCTTGCGCCGGATCTTCGGCAGCGCGGCGACGAGCTTGGCCAGGCGATGCGCCTTGCGCTGCTCGCGGACCTTCTCCCAGTCGGCGTGATAACGGTACTGCAAGCGGCCCGCGGCATCGCGGCCGACCGCCTGCAGATGCGAGCTCGGATCGCTGGAATAGCGCACCTGGCGATAGGCCGGCGGAACCGCCATCGCACGCAGCCGCCGGATCGTCCGCGCATCGCGGACGCGCGAACCATTGGCGCGCACGAATGAATAATTCTTGCCGCGCTTGATGCGGCGGATGGTCAGCTCGTTCTGGTCGCCGAGTCGAAGGCCCAGATCGCGCGCCAGATCCTCGACGGCGGGCGCGGCGAGCTTGAGCTTTGCCGACGGCTGGAGCTTGGCTCGTGGCGACTGCTTGGGCCATTGGCCCAGCGCCTTCGCCAGGCCGACAGCGGGATCGGCGGACATGGGCCGCACAGCCGCGATGTTCTGCTGATCCATCATACTTCCAAGACGCCTTGTTCCGCTGTTCTCCCGGTAATGCCGTTGCTTCGGGCTTGGTTCCGGTTGGCCATCCGGCCTCGATTTCGCGATTTAGGGCGTCAGGGCTGACATTGCGAGTCGCGAATCGGTTATCAACGGTTTCTAATTACCTTTCATGGGTGCCATTCGCCCACTAACCTTGATTTTGGCCCCTCCAGGATCGGTCAAAATGGCGGGAGCTCGGCTTGGGAACCGGACTTTTTGGCGCGACCAGCACGACCCGGCTCCAGCAGGCAGGTCAGGCATCGTGCCGTTTCACACCAAGTCCCCAGACTGAGCCGCCACACCTCACGATCCACCCGGCTCTTCCTGACGGCGATCCAGCCGCACAGGCGGTTCGGGCGAATCGTCGGCGCAGATCGTCGCGTCGGCCCTGCGATCATTCATCGAAATGCGCGGCAGGTGGCCCAGCAGAATTGGCGTCGAGGCGTGTCGCAGTCAGCGTCACCTCGCTCCCAAACATTGCTTTGAGGCTCTCCCATCTCGGCATCAGGCGGATCACGGACCGCGATTCTTTCGCGACAGCCAAGGACTGCGGTGACGGCGTAGGACGCCGGCGAGTTGAGTAGAGAACGATACCACTACGACCAAGAGACCAGTGACCCGGAGCAGACGATGAAGCATAGGTTTCACTCGTCAACGAGGCGCGGTAAACCGCCCCATCAGATGAGGAAGCCGACGGGATGTCCGGCGGCTTCGACGCGACGAAAGTGACAGTCATTTTTCCTTGCCGGGCCGGAATGCGGCAACGCATAATCGCGGCAATGATCAAGACGGCTTGCCCTCGCGTCGTTTGCGATCGGCAATGAGTGGAGGAAAGCGATGTCCGAGAAGATCTATGACGTGTCGGCCGACTGGGCCAAGCGCGCCTATATCGATGACGCCAAATACCGCGAGATGTACGCGCACTCGGTCAAGGACCCCAACGGCTTCTGGGGCGAGCACGGCAAGCGGATCGACTGGATCAAGCCCTTCACCAAGGTCGAGAACGCCTCCTTCGCGCCCGGCAACATCTCGATCAAATGGTTCGAGGATGGCGTGCTGAACGTCGCCTGGAATTGCATCGACCGCCATCTCGAGAAGCGCGGCGACCAGACCGCGATCATCTGGGAGGGCGACGACCCTTCCGAATCCAAGCACATCACCTACCGCCAGTTGCACGACGAAGTCTGCAAGATGGCCAACATCCTGCGCACGCGGAACGTCAAGAAGGGTGACCGCGTCACGATCTATCTGCCGATGATTCCGGAAGCGGCCTACGCCATGCTGGCCTGCGCGCGGATCGGCGCGATCCACTCGGTGGTGTTCGGCGGCTTCTCACCGGACAGCCTAGCCCAGCGCATCAAGGACTGCGATTCCAAGGTGGTCATCACCGCCGACGAAGGCCTGCGCGGCGGCAAGAAGGTGCCGCTGAAGGCCAATGTCGATGCCGCGATCGCCAAAACCGGCGGCGTCGATTGGGTCGTGGTGGTCAAGCGCACCGGTGGCAAGATCGACATGAACCCGACGCGCGACCTTTGGTATCACGAGGCCGCCGAGATGGTGACGACGGAATGCCCGGCCGAGCACATGCATGCCGAGGACCCGCTGTTCATCCTCTACACCTCGGGTTCGACCGGCACGCCGAAGGGCGTGCTGCACACCTCGGGCGGCTATCTCGTGTTCGCGTCGATGACGCATCAATACGTGTTCGACTATCACGACGGCGACATCTACTGGTGCACCGCTGACGTCGGCTGGGTCACCGGCCACAGCTACATCCTCTATGGGCCGCTCGCCAACGGCGCGACCACGCTGATGTTCGAGGGCGTGCCGAACTACCCGGACAATTCGCGCTTCTGGAACGTGGTCGACAAGCACAAGGTCAACATCTTCTACACCGCGCCGACCGCGATCCGCGCGCTGATGCAGGGCGGCGACGAGCCGGTGAAGAAGACCTCGCGCAAGTCGCTGCGCCTGCTGGGTTCGGTCGGCGAGCCGATCAATCCCGAAGCCTGGGAGTGGTATCACCGCGTGGTCGGCGACGACCGCTGCCCGATCGTCGATACCTGGTGGCAGACCGAGACCGGCGGCATCCTGATCACGCCGCTGCCCGGCGCGACCAAGCTGAAGCCGGGATCGGCGACGCGGCCGTTCTTCGGCGTGGTGCCGGAAATCGTCGACGCCGACGGCAAGACGCTGGACGGCGAGACCTCGGGCAATCTCTGCCTGACGAAGTCATGGCCGGGCCAGATGCGCACGGTCTATGGCGACCATGCGCGGTTCGAACAGACCTATTTCTCGACCTACAAGAACAAGTACTTCACCGGCGACGGCTGCCGGCGCGATGCCGACGGCTATTACTGGATCACCGGCCGAGTCGACGACGTCATCAACGTCTCCGGTCATCGCATGGGCACCGCCGAGGTCGAGAGCTCGCTGGTCGCGCACGAGGCGGTGTCGGAAGCCGCCGTTGTCGGCTACCCGCACGACATCAAGGGCCAGGGCATCTACGCCTATGTCACGCTGATGAAGGGCACCGAGCCGACCGAGGCGCTGCGCAAGGAACTCGTCGCCTGGGTCCGCAAGGACATCGGTCCGATCGCCTCGCCGGACCTCATTCAATTCGCGCCCGGCCTGCCGAAGACGCGCTCCGGCAAGATCATGCGCCGCATCCTGCGCAAGATCGCCGAGGACGAGCCGTCCAGCCTCGGCGACACCTCGACCTTGGCCGATCCGGCCGTGGTCGACGACCTCGTGCAGAACCGGCAGAACAAGAAGTAATCCGGCAACGGCAATATCGGGACATTGAAGAAGGGCCGCGCGCGATCTCCGCCGCGGCCTTTCGCTTTTTTCTTCACGCGAACCGGCATCCGCTTCGCTCGAAGCGCTATGGGCGCGGCCATTTCACGGGATTGTCAGAGGCGCGGCGCCATTGCGGCGCGTTTGTGGCCAAGTGTTGTTTTCAAGTCATTTACTTTAATCCGAACTTTTCCTTTTCTGCCCGCCATCAGGACGTGTCTCGCGGCCGGTGTGAAACCACCCGGTTAAGACACGCGGTTAATATTGCGTGCGCGAGACCGGCGGGCCCGGTTTTTTCAGGGCTCTGCACCTTCGTTTTTGGCTCCCTCGCAGGAGCTGTTGGGAAGTGGAGAGGTTGATGTCGATGAAGTTTGCGGTGGCGCTGGCTGCCACCCTTGGTGCTGTTGTTGTGATGTCGCAGACGGCCGAAGCGCGGCCGGAAATGGTCGGAATACACGCCGACAATTATGAGCCGGGCACCATCGTGGTGAAGACCAACGAACGGCGGCTCTATCTCATTCTCGATTCCGGTCACGCGATGCGTTACCCCGTCGGCGTCGGCAAGTCCGGCAAGCAGTGGGCCGGCACGACCCGGATCGACGGCAAGTATCGCAACCCGGCCTGGTCGCCGCCCGCCGAGGTCAAGCGCGACAAGCCGAGCATCCCGAACGTGATCGCCGGCGGTTCACCCGCGAATCCGATGGGCGTCGCCGCGATGACGCTGGCCGGCGGCGAATACGCGATCCACGGCACCAACGTGCCGGGCTCGGTCGGCGGCTTCGTCTCCTACGGCTGCATCCGCATGCTGAATCCCGACATTACTGATCTCTATCAGCGCGTCTCGGTCGGCACGACGGTCGTCGTCACCCGCTGATTGCGCACGGCGCTTCGCCGAAAGAAAAGCCGCGCGGATGCGCGGCTTTTTATTTGGCCGTTCGGCATGGCCGCGGCCGCGACACTGTTACTCAGCGCGCGAAACCTCCGCACCAGCCGAAGCGATGCCCGCCATTGTAGGCTCGCGCATGACCAGCCGCGAGCAGCGCCGCTGAGACGTTGTCGGTCTTCCTGGTCGCGACATCGGCGACGACGCGGCCCTGATATTTGTCGGGACCGACATTGTAGATCGCGACATCGCCCTGGCCGAGCAGATCGCGCAGCGCCACCGTCGCCGCTTGCGCCATTTGCAGTTCGCGCGCACAGGACGCCTTCAGCTCCGGCGCATCGATGCCGCGCAGCCGGACCCGCGTGTACAGATCGGGCCCCGGCGCGAGATGCACCCGCGCCTCGAACGTGTCGCCATCGATCGTCCTGATGACATCAACAGCATGGCGCGCGTCAGGCGCGCCGCCGCGCTGCCGGATCAGTTCGGCATCGCGCGACCGGCTCAACGACCAGTGCGATGGCGAAGGCACCCATTCAGGCACCCATCGGCGGATCGGCAACATGCTGCCGACGGCGATCCCGAGAACGAACACCCACGGCAGCGCCGCCGAGACGCGGCGGCCCCAAGGCGAGCGGCGAAAGGGCGGACGTCCCGTCCCACGATAAGGATTTATTCTCTCGTATGGGGACATATTCCCAGACTGGCCTGAGTCGAACGGTCAGGCAAGACACTCCAAAACCACTCAGAAGTCCGAGGCGATGCCCTTGGTCTCCCAATCGCCGTAACGCGTCGGTTCCGGTCCCTTCGGGCCCTGGAATTCCTTCGGCCGCGCGGCCGCGTCCTTTGCGGCGGCCTCCTCGGCAGCTTGGCGCCGCGCCGCGGCCTCGGCGAGCGCGCGCTGCGCCGCCGGCGTCAGCGGCTTGCGCGGCGCGGGTTCCGGCGACGAGGGCGATGGCGATGGCGATTTCTCAGACATAGCGGGCCTTCTTGGCGAACGTTTCTCGGCAAAACTTTCTGCCTGCGAATTTCGTATCTCTGTGCTGGCTCAGTGACGGCATCACGATCAAGAAATCCTGCAAAGCGATTCTTACATTTGGCATATTCGCATGCCAGAGGTGTTTTCGAGTTGATGGCATGAGCCGAACGTAACTCAGCACCTTCGAGATATCTCCGCTCCATGCCTCCTTCAAGATTTGCAGTCCCTGCCGAAGTCCCCGGTCTCGCGGCGCGCCGTATCGCGGCCGACATCCTCGATGGCGTGCTGCACAAGCACCGCACGCTCGACGATCAACTCGACGGCGCCGGCGCGCATCCCGGGCTGAAATCGCTGGCCGATCGCGACCGCGCGCTCATGCGCCGGCTGGTGTCGACCATCCTGCGCAAGCTCGGCACGCTCGGCCATCTGCTGTCGCGTCTGCTCGACCGCGGCGTCCCGACCGATGCCCCGCGCGCGCAGAGCGCGCTGCTGATCGGCGCCGCCCAAATCCTCTGGATGGATGTGCCTGACCATGCCGCGGTCGATCTCTCGGTGCGGCTCGTGCAGTCCGACCGGCGCGCGGCGAAATATGCCGGACTGGTCAACGCCGTGCTGCGTCGCTGCGCGCGCGAGGGCCAGGGGCTGATCGACGAGATCAGCCCGCAGACGCTGGACCTGCCGCAATGGATGCTGGCGCGCTGGAACGCGCATTACGGTGAAGCCACCGCGCGCGACATGGCGCTGGCGCTCGGTCACGAGCCGTCGCTCGATCTCACGGTGAAGTCGGACGCGCCGCAATGGGCGAGCCGCCTGCACGGCGAGATCCTGCCGACGGGAACCGTGCGCACGCTGCTGCAGGGTTCCGTCACGATGCTGCCGGGGTTTGCCGAAGGCCAATGGTGGGTGCAGGACGCTGCCGCAGCCCTCCCGGTGCGCCTGTTCGGCGACATCAAGGACAAGGCGATCGCCGATCTCTGCGCGGCGCCCGGTGGCAAGACCGCTCAGCTCGCGCTGGCCGGCGCAC
The DNA here is from genome assembly GCF_054063295.1 of Bradyrhizobium sp. USDA 3240. NCBI lineage: Bacteria > Pseudomonadati > Pseudomonadota > Alphaproteobacteria > Hyphomicrobiales > Nitrobacteraceae > Bradyrhizobium > Bradyrhizobium sp. USDA 3240. The sequence continues at coordinate 4,482,017 of NZ_JBSSGD010000002.1, read as the reverse complement.
ACGTCACCGCGGTCGACCGCTCGCCGGCGCGGGTCGCGCGGCTGCGCGACAACCTCACGCGGCTGGAATTGCAGGCAGAGACTGTCGTCGCCGACGCCGCCGAATGGCCGGCGGAGGCCGCGAGCTTCGACGGTATTCTGGTCGATGCACCCTGCACCTCGACGGGAACCATCCGCCGCCATCCCGACGTCGCCTGGCTGCGCCAGGAAGGCGACATCGCCGCATTGACGGCGCTGCAGAAGCGGCTGTTGCTTAAGGCCGCCAATCTGCTGAAGCCCGGGGGCACTCTGGTCTACTGCACCTGTTCGCTGGAGCCGGAGGAAGGTGAGCACGCGATTGCGGCGCTGCTGGAGAGCGAATCAGGCTTGCGCCGTGCGCCGGTCGAGAAGGACGAGGTCGCCGGCCTCGACGACATCATTACCGCAGACGGCGATCTGCGCACCCTGCCCAGCCATTTGCCCAACGCCGACCCGCGGCTCGGCGGGCTGGACGGCTTTTACGCCGCCCGGCTGGTCAAATCCTGATTTTAAACTTCAGTCCTCTAAGCTCGAAGTGATTCGCGCGGTATCAAGAGGGTGTCTTGGATATCAAGAGGGTGTCTTGGCCGCGTTTCCGGATTAAATAAGGATTCGTTGAAAATTCCCTCCCCGCAAGGTTAGGCGTGTCGGTCGCTCAAAGCAGACGCATCTCGACGCTGATTGCTGGCCGCTTTGCCCGCAGCATAATGGCGCGCGCCAGCGGGAGCACGGTTGCGCTGTCGCGGCTCTGGCCCGGCCGCACCGACCGGCTGATCATCGCGCCGCATGACCTCCGGACCGCCGACGCCACCCGCGCGGCCGAGATCTATGCTGGGCGATTCGTGTTTGCCGGCAAGATCGTGACCTGCCATGGCCGCTCGATCTTCGATCTCGAGCCGCCGTCGGAGGATTGGGAGGCCGCCCTGCTCGGCTTCGGCTGGCTGCGCCATCTGCGCGCCGCCGACACCGCGCTGACCCGCGCCAATGCCCGCTCGCTGGTCGACGACTGGATCTCCAACCAGGCCCGCAAGCGGCCGCTGGAACGGCGCGCCGACGTGCGCGCGCGGCGGGTGATCTCGCTGTTGTCGCAGGCGCCATTGGTGCTCGGCGACACCGACGGCAAATTCTACCGCAAATATCTGCGCGGGCTGGCGCGCGAGATCCGCTATCTGCGCCACTCCACGCTCGACAATGACGGCGTTCCGCGCCTGCAGGTCCTGATCGCGCTGTGCTACGCCTCGCTCTGCCTCGCCAACCAGGCGCGCAACATCAAGTCCGCCACGCGCAGGCTTTCGGACGAATTGCAGCGCCAGATCCTGCCCGACGGCGGCCACATCTCGCGCAGTCCCGGCGCGCTGGTCGAATTGCTCAGCGATCTCTTGCCGCTACGGCAGACCTTTGCTGCACGAAATATCGCGCCGCCGCCGGCACTGCTCAACGCCATCGACCGCATGATGCCGATGCTGCGCTTCTTCCGGCACGGCGACGGCAGCTTCGCGCTGTTCAACGGCATGAGCACCGCGCCCTCCGATCTCGTCGCGACGCTGCTCGCCTATGACGACACCCGCGGCGTGCCGATGTCGAGCATGCCGCATAGCGGCTTCCAGCGGCTCGATGCCGGCAACACCACCTTGATCATCGATACCGGTCCGCCGCCGCCGGCCAGCGTCAGCCAGGATGCGCATGCCGGCTGCCTGTCGTTCGAGCTGTCCTCCGGGGTGAGCCGCATCGTCGTCAATTGCGGCATGCCGAACACCGGGCGCGACAATTGGCGGCCGTTCGCGCGTTCCACCGCGGCGCATTCGACGCTGACCTATCGCGACACCTCGTCGTGCCAGTTCGTCGAGCTGTCGGCGATGAAGCGGCTGTTGCGCGGCGCGCCGGTCACCAGCGGGCCGAGCAATGTCGAGAACTACCGCGAAGCCATCCCCGGCGGCGACGTGCTGACCGCCTCGCATGACGGCTATCTCTCGCGCTTCGGCGTGATCCACCGCCGCGTGCTGATGATCGCCCAGGACGGCACCCGGATGGAGGGCGAGGACTCGCTGTCGCCGGCACCCGGCGGCCGCATCAAGGGCAGCGAGGCCGATTTCGCGCTGCGCTTCCATTTGCACCCCTCGGTGAAGGCGAGCCGGCTGTCGGACGCCCGCGGCGTGATGCTGGTGCTGCCCAACCGCGACGTCTGGACCTTCGAGGCGCTGGACGACAAGGTCGATCTCGAGGACAGCGTGTTCCTTGCCGGCAATGACGGCCCGCGCCGCACCTCCCAGATCGTGATCCGGCAGGACGCAAGGCAGGCCGCCACCATCCGCTGGAGCTTCGTGCGCTCCTCGACCTCCGCCACCGCCACCAACGCCCGCCGCAACGCCCGCCGCGAGCCGGAACTGCCGCTGTAGGACGCCCGCTGCACGTCTGTCCGGGTGATCAAACTCAATCCCGTCACCCTGAGGAGCGCGCATCGCGCGCGTCTCGAAGGGTCGACGGCCACCAGCCGGGCCGATCCATCCTTCGCGACGCCGCTTCGCGGTTCCTCAGGATGACGGGGATAGCGTAGCACGCGGAAATTTGGACCGAATCATCGCCATTTTCGGGGGAATCGGCCTCGGAGACCGGTTTCGTACCGCCCCAAACCATGCTACCCGGCTGCCTTAACAGCCAGGGATTTTCCGATATGACTGAACAGCTTCGCCGCGTGACCCGCGCTCTGTTGTCCGTTTCCGACAAGACCGGACTGATCGATTTCGCCAAGGCGCTTTCCGACCATGGCGTCGAGCTGGTGTCGACCGGCGGCACCGCCAAGGCGATCGCGGCGGCCGGGCTGAAGGTCAAGGACGTCTCCGAGCTCACCGGTTTCCCTGAGATGATGGACGGCCGGGTCAAGACGCTGCATCCGAAGGTGCATGGCGGCCTGCTCGCGATCCGCGACAACGAGGAACACGCCGCGGCGATGGCCTCGCACGGCATCGCGCCGATCGACCTTCTGGTGGTCAATCTCTATCCGTTCGAGGCCACCGTCGACAAAGGCGCCGGCTTCGAGGAGTGCATCGAGAACATCGACATCGGCGGTCCCGCGATGATCCGCGCCGCGGCGAAGAATCATGACGACGTCGCCGTGGTGGTCGAGGCAAATGACTATTCTGCCGTGCTCGACGAGCTCGCCGCGCACAAGGGCGCGACCTCGCTCGGCCTGCGCCGCCGGCTCGCCGCCAAGGCCTATGCGCGCACCGCGGCCTACGACGCTGCGATCTCGAACTGGTTTGCCGTGCAGCTCGACACCAAGGCGCCGGACTTCCGCGCTTTCGGCGGCAGACTGATCCAGTCGCTGCGCTATGGCGAGAACCCGCACCAGACCGCAGCATTCTATGCCACGCCGGAGAAGCGGCCGGGCGTTGCCACCGCACGCCAGCTGCAGGGCAAGGAACTGTCCTACAACAACATCAACGACACCGATGCGGCCTATGAATGCGTCGGCGAGTTCGATCCGCAGCGCACCGCGGCCTGCGTGATCGTCAAGCACGCCAATCCCTGCGGCGTCGCCGAGGGTCCGGATCTTGCCACCGCTTACGCCCGCGCGCTCGCCTGCGACTCCACCTCGGCCTATGGCGGCATCATTGCGGTCAACCGCAAGCTCGATGCGGACGCCGCGCGCGCCATCATCGGCATCTTCACCGAGGTGATCATCGCGCCCGATGCGACCGAGGAGGCGATCTCGATCATCGCCGGCCGGCGCAATCTGCGCCTGCTGCTCGCGGGCGGCCTGCCGAACGCGCGCGCGCTCGGGCTCACCGCCAAGACCGTCGCCGGCGGCCTCTTGGTACAGAGCCGCGACAATGCGGTGGTCGAGGACATGAACCTGAAGGTCGCGACCAAGCGCGCGCCGACCGACGCCGAGCTGCGCGATCTCAAATTCGCCTTCCGCGTCGCCAAGCACGTCAAGTCGAACACCATCATCTATGCCAAGGATCTCGCCACCGTCGGCATCGGCGCCGGCCAGATGAGCCGGGTCGACTCCGCGCGCATCGCCGCGCGCAAGGCGCTGGATGCGGCGGCCGAGCTGAAGCTCGCCGAGCCGCTGACCAAGGGTTCGGTGGTTGCTTCCGATGCGTTCTTCCCGTTCGCCGACGGCATGCTCGCCTGCATCGAGGCCGGCGCGACTGCGGTGATCCAGCCCGGCGGCTCGATGCGCGACGACGAGGTGATCAAGGCCGCCGACGAACACGGCATCGCCATGGTGTTCACCGGCGTTCGGCACTTTAGGCACTAAGCTCTCGGCATCGTCGTCCCGGCGAAGGCCGGGACCCATACCGCGTGATCTATCGAAGGCGCGCTGGGGTTAGTTATCCCTCACCAGGCTTGGCCGGTGGTTATGGGTCCCGGCCTTCGCCGGGACGACGGCGGCGAGTTATTCCCGCACCTTCGCCAGCAACACCAGCCCCACCACGAAAAACCCGACCAGCACCGCCATGCCGTATTTCTGGCTCGCGGTTGCTGCCGTGATCGCGCCGATCAGCAGCGGACCGATGAACGACGTCACCTTTCCGGTCAGCGCGAACAATCCAAAATACTGCGCGATGCGATCCTTCGGCGCCAGCCGGATCAGCAGCGAGCGCGAGGCCGCCTGCAACGGCGCGCCGGTGGCGCCGATCAGGCAGCCCAGCACGATGTAGGCGCGCTCGGCGGCGCCCGCGAACAATGGACCGCCGGGCACCGGCGGCGCGACCGGGATGAACAGGATGGAATCCTTGTTCACCGTGAGGATCACGACGATCGCAAACAGCAGGATCACGAGGCTGCCGGTGATCACGCGCTTCGGTCCGAACACATCGTCGAGCTTGCCGCCGAGCCAGCCGCCGAACGTCCCGGCGACCGCGAGGATGATGCCGAAGGTGCCGATCCGGATCGTGTCCCAGCCGAACGTGCCGGCGGCATAAATGCCGCCGAACGCGAACAGCGAGACCAGCCCGTCGGTGTAGATCATGTTCGCCAGCAGGAACCGCGCTAGTGATTGCTGCTTCGGCAGGCTCGCCAACGATTCCCTGAGCTCGCGCAGGCCTTCGCCGAGCGCCTCGCGCATCGGGCGCTTCGCCGGATAATCCGGCGTGAACAGGAACATCGGCGTCACGAAGATGATGAACCACAGCCCGGTCAGCGGCCCGGTGATGCGATCGCCTTCATGCATGACGGGATCGAGACCGAACAGCGGCGTGAAGCCGAACAGCGTGCGGCCGGTCTCGGCATTGGCGGCGAGGAAGCCGAGCACCAGCACGAGGCTCAGGATGCCGCCGACATAGCCGGTGGCCCAGCCGGTGCCTGACAGCCGCCCGATCCGGTCGGGCGGCACCAGCGTCGGCATCATCGCATTGTTGAAGACGGTCGCGAACTCGACGCCGACGCTGGCGATCGCGTAGGCGAGCAGCAGCATTGGGATGATGTCAGGGTTGCCGGGCTTGCCGATCCACATCGCGCTCGCGCCGATCACCAGCAGCGCGCCGAACACCGCGATCCACGGCTTGCGCCGGCCGCTGGCATCGGCGATCGCACCCAGCACCGGCGACAGCAGCGCGATCGCAAGTCCCGCGGCCGCGGTGGCAAAGCCCCACAGCGCCTGCCCGCTCGCGGCATCGGGCGCGATGAAGCTCGCGAAATAGGGCGCGAACACAAAGGTCGTGATCAGCGTGAAATATGGCTGCGCGGCCCAATCGAAGAAGATCCAGCTGACGACGGCGGCGCGACCTGGATAGGTCTTCGCATGTTCAGTCCCCGTCTGCATTATTGCCGTCATCGCGAAAGATATTCCCCAACTCGAACCACAGGCAGGCTTTTGCCGCTTCGATCCGTTCCCATATAGCATGGGCCGGTTTGCTGATACGGCGATGAACAGGGCAGGACATTTCGATGGCGCTGACAGCAACGATGTCGCGACGGCTGTTTGCCGCTCTTCTGGCGATCGGCATCGCGACACCGGCCTTAGGCCAGGTGCAACGTCGCGCTTACGAGCCCTCTGCCAACAATACGATTCAAAGCATCCGTGCCGAAAACGGCATGGTGGTGGCGCAGGAGAAGCTCGCGGCGCGGGTCGGCACCGACATCCTGCGGCAAGGCGGCAACGCAGTCGACGCCGCGGTCGCCACCGGCTTTGCGATGGCGGTGACCTATCCACGCGCCGGCAATATCGGCGGCGGTGGCTTCATGGTGATCCATCTCGCCGGCCGCAATGAAGACGTCGCGATCGACTATCGCGAAACCGCGCCGCAGGCCGCAACCCGCGACATGTTCCTGAACGCCGACGGCAAGCCCGATCCGGACAAGTCGCGCAATTCCGCGCTCGCGATCGGCGTACCCGGCACGGTTGCCGGCCTCGCGCTGGCGCTGGAGAAATACGGCTCCGGCAAGTTCACGCTGGCGCAGATCATCAAGCCGGCAATCGACCTCGCCCGCGACGGCTTCATCGTCACCGACGATACGGCGGACACGCTGTCGGACATGTATCGCCGCATGTCGCGCTGGCCGAACTCGGCCAAGACCTTCTCGCACGCCGACGGCACGCCGCTGCATGAGGGCGACCGCCTGATCCAGGGCGATCTCGCCGGCGTGCTGACCGCGATCGCCGAGCAGGGACCGCGCGGCTTCTACGAGGGCGCGGTCGCCGAGAAGCTCGTCAGCGGGATCAGGAATGCCGGCGGCATCTTCACGCTCCAGGATCTGAAAGCCTACCAGCCGGTGATCCGCAGCCCGATCCGCGGCACCTATCGCGGCTACGATATCGTCTCGATGCCGCAACCTTCTTCCGGCGGTGTCGTGCTGCTGGAGATCCTCAACATCCTCGAAGGTTTTCCGATGTCGGACATGAAGCAGGGCTCGGCCGCCTCGCTGCATGTCATGATCGAGGCGATGAAGCGGGCCTATGCCGATCGCGCCCGTTATCTCGGCGATCCCGCCTTCGTCGACGCGCCGACGCAATTGCTGATCGACAAGGACTATGCCGCCAGGCAGCGCGCGACCATCGACCTCGCCCGCGCCACGCCCTGGACCGATGTGCGCAACGCCAAGCAGCCGCATGAGGGCGACAACACCACGCATTATTCGGTCGTCGACGCCAACGGCAACGCCGTCAGCAACACCTACACGCTGAACTTCCCGTACGGCGTCGGCCTCGTCGCCGACGGCACCGGCGTGCTGCTCAACAATGAGCTCGACGATTTCACCGCGGCGCCCGGCGCCTCCAACGCCTTCGGCCTGGTCGGCTTCGAGGCCAATCTGCCGGGGCCCGGCAAGCGCCCGCTGTCGTCGATGTCGCCGACCATCGTGCTCAAAGACGGCAAGCCGGTGCTGGTGACCGGGTCGCCGGGCGGCAGCCGCATCATCTCCGCGGTCACGCAGATCATCGTCGACGTCATCGACTACAGGATGGACATCGCTGCCGCGGTCGCCGCGCCCCGCATGCATCATCAATGGCTGCCCGACGAGGTCCGTATCGAGCGCGGCTTTCCCGACGAGGTGCTCGCCGAGCTGCGCGCCAAGGGCCACAAACCGGTCGAGCCGCTCGGCTACTCCTCCGCGAACTCGATCGTCGTCACAGCCGGCGGTCTGCTCGGCGCGCCCGATCCGCGCACGCGCGGCTCCGAGGCTGCAGGATACTAGAGCTTGATCCGGACCCGGTACGGCCGCGCTAGCGCAAAGTGCGAAGCGGTTTTCCCGCGGCAAACGCGAAGCGTTTGCGCCGAGATCATCCTCAAACTAAAGACCTAGAGGGCAAACGCGGCTTTGCCCGGCCTGCAACATCGCGATAGATTGGCGGTCCGCGCAACTCCGGCCGCGGATCGCAAACAGCCGGTGAATGATTTCTCCGGGGAACGCGCATGAGCACGGCCGAATCCAAGTCAATCGAAGTCGCAGAGATCGAGGACACCAGCCTCCTCGCCTTCTATCGCGACATGAACCTGCCGGAGCGGCGCACGTTCTGGGCCTGCGCCTCGGGCTGGACGCTCGACGGCATGGATTTCATGATCTATCCGCTGGTGATCGGCACCATCATCACGCTGTGGAAGGTCGACCCCGGCACCGCCGGCCTCGCCGGCACCGTGACGCTGCTCGCCTCCGCCGTCGGCGGCTGGCTCGGCGGCTATCTGTCCGACCGGATCGGGCGGGTGAAGACGCTGCAGCTCACCATCATCTGGTTCTCGTTCTTCTCGCTGGTCTGCGCCGTGGTGCAGAATTTCGACCAGCTGCTGATCGCCCGCGCGCTGCTCGGCTTGGGCTTCGGCGGCGAATGGGCGGCCGGCGCGGTGCTGATCGGCGAGGCGATCCGGCCGCAATATCGCGGACGCGCGGTCGGCTCGGTGCAGTCGGGCTGGGCGATCGGCTGGGGCCTTGCGGTGCTGGCGCAGGCGATCCTGTTCTCGATCCTGCCTCCGGAGAACGCCTGGCGCTGGATGTTCGTGATCGGCGCGCTGCCGGCGCTGCTGGTGTTCTATCTGCGCCGCTATGTCACCGAGCCTGAGATTTCCGCCGCGACGATGGCGCAGCAGCAGGCATCCGGCACCGGGCCCGCCGCATTGTGGGAGATCTTCCAGGGACCGATCCTGAAGACCACGCTGCTGGCCTCGCTGGTCGGCACCGGTATGCAGGGCGGCTATTACGCCATCACCTTCTGGGTGCCGCGTTTCCTCACCACCGAGCGCAAGCTCTCGGTGGTCGGCTCGACCGGCTATCTCGCGACGCTGATCATCGGCTCCTTCATCGGCTATCTGGTCGGCGCCTGGCTTGCCGACCGGATCGGCCGGCGCAATCTGTTCCTGATCTTCTCGCTCGGCGCCATCGCGATCGTGCTGCTCTATACCCAGTTGCCGCTCTCCAACGAGGTGCTGTGGGTGCTGGGCTTCCCGCTCGGCTTCTTTGCCTCGGGCTATTTCTCCGGCATGGGCGCGTTCCTGACCGAGCTCTATCCGACCCGGCTGCGCGGCTCCGGACAGGGCTTCTGCTACAATTTCGGTCGCGGCGTCGGCGCGCTGTTTCCGTTCCTGGTCGGCGCGCTCTCGACCACGACCACGCTCGCCAACGCGATCGCGATCTTCGCGGTGGCGGCCTACGCCGTGTTCTTCATCGCCGCCTACGCGCTGCCGGAAACGCGCGGCCGCGTGCTGCATGCGGGTGGGTAGCGCTGTAACGGCTGCGCGAGCGGCGACATACCGTCGTTCCCTCCCCCCTTGTGGGGGAGGGCTAGGGAGGGGGGTGGCCGCGAAGGCGGTGTATGTGGCTTACCCCTCACCCCCAACCCTCTCCCACAAGGGGAGAGGGAGCCTGACAATGGTGCGTCCCTAACTGGAGGCCACTCTCATGACATCGCTCAAAGGCAAGACGCTGTTCATCTCGGGTGCGAGCCGTGGCATCGGGCTTGCGATCGCGCTGCGCGCCGCGCGTGACGGCGCCAATGTCGCGATCGCGGCGAAGACCGCCGAGCCGCATCCGAAGCTGAAAGGCACGATCTACACTGCTGCCGACGAGGTCCGCGCCGCCGGCGGCAAGGCGCTGCCCGTGCTCTGCGACATCAGGGACGAGGCCCAGGTGATGGCGGCGATCGAAGCTACCGTCGCCGAGTTCGGCGGCATCGACGTCTGCGTCAACAATGCCAGCGCGATCAGCCTGACCCCCTCGCAGGCAACCGACATGAAGCGCTACGATCTCATGATGGGGATCAACACCCGCGGCACTTTCATGGTGTCGAAATACTGCATCCCGCATCTGAAGAAGGCGGAGAATCCGCACATTTTGATGCTGTCGCCACCGCTCGACATGAAGACGAAGTGGTTCGAGCACTCGACCGCGTACACGATGGCGAAGTTCGGCATGAGCATGTGCGTGCTCGGGCTAGCCGGCGAGCAGAAATCCGCCGGCATTGCCGTCAACGCATTGTGGCCGCGGACCACGATCGCAACCGCCGCGGTCGGCAATCTGCTCGGCGGCGACGCCATGATGCGCGCGAGCCGCACGCCCGAGATCATGGGCGATGCGGCCTATGCGATTATCACGCGGCCGTCGCGCGAGTTCACCGGCAATTTCTGCATCGACGACAAGGTGCTCTATGCCAACGGCGTGCGCGACTTCGAACGCTATCGCGTCGATGCCTCGGTGCCGCTGATGTCGGATTTCTTCGTGCCCGACGACGATGTGCCGCCGCCCGGCGTCACCGTGCAGGCCCTGCCGTCGGCCGGCGGAGCGCAGACGTCGCGCTGATCTAGACGGCCGAGGCGTTGAGCTGCGTGCGCCAGTGTTGCACGCGCTCCTTGAGCAGCGTGTCGCGCACATAGGCCAGCTCCTCGTCCTCGATGCGCTCCAGTGTTTCGAGCGAGAGATCGTCCGCGCCATGCGCCGACCAGGCGCGCTGCAATTCGGCATTGCGGTGGCTGCCCATCCGCAGCGTGAACCAGATGCGGTTCTGGATTTTCTCCAGATCGAGCGCCTGCCCGACCCAGACCTCCCCGGTCGCGCGACAGCGGATCGCGAACACGCCGGCCACAGCAGCACGTTTCTTGTAGTCGGCGATAGCCAGCTTGCGGTCCTCGGTCTTCATGGCGACTCCTGTCGTATCCGGAAGCTATTTATATCCGGGTATTATTGACAAAGCAATTACACCCGGATAAAACTTCGCCATCGAAAGCGAATGGGACGAGCTGACATGGACACCACCTGCCATCTGGAGCCGACCTGGAATGCCGGGCGCGACTTCGCCCAGCGCGCGATCGCCGGCGAGCTGGTCATGCTCAACCTGCTGCGCTTCCGCGACATCGCCGACTATTCGCAAAGCCCTGAGCTGGCCCCGCCGCAGCCGGTGACGGGTGCGGAAGCCTACGACCGCTATGTCGCCCACACGCTGCCGCATCTGCGGAAGAGCGGCGGCGACATCCTGTTCATGGGTGAAGGCGGCTCGTTCCTGATCGGACCCGAGGGCGAGCGCTGGGATCGCGCAATGCTGATCCGGCAGAAGAGCCGCGGCGCATTCCTCGCCTTCGCGGTGGCGGAGGCCTATCTCGCAGGCATCGGACACCGCACCGCGGCGCTGGCGGATTCACGGCTGCTGCCGCTGGTCGAGTTGCCGCGATGACCGAGATGCTAGCGGCCAACCTCGTACGGCCCGCCCTTCTCCAGCGCCCGCGCATAGGCCGGGCGCGCGTGGATGCGTTCGAGGAATGCGACGCACCGGGGATGGCCGTCCTCGAGCCCGCCGCGCGCGGCGGCTGCCTCGAGCGGAAAGCTCATCTGGATGTCGGCGCCGGAGAACTCGTTGCCGGCGAACCACTCGCTCTTGCCGAGCTCGCCTTCCCAATAGGCCATGTGCTGCTTGATCTGCGGATTGACCAGCGTGGACAGCGCCTGGTTCGAGACCTTGCGCACCAGCGGCCGCAGCAGCGCCGGCGCGCGCTTCGGCATCAGCGTGAACAGCAGCTTCAACAGCAGCGGCGTCATCGCCGAACCCTCGGCGTAGTGCAGCCAATAGGTGTAGCGCAGCCGATCCGGCGTATCGGCCGGCGGGATCAGGCGACCCTTGTCGTAGGTCGCGATGATGTATTCGAGGATCGCGCCGGATTCCGCGATCGTGTTGCCGTTGTCGGTGACGACCGGCGACTTGCCGAGCGGATGGATCGCGCGCAACTCCTTCGGCGCCCGCATGTCGGGCTGCCGCTGGTAGCGCACGATCTCGTAGGGCACGCCCAATTCCTCGAGCAGCCACAGCACGCGCTGCGAGCGGGAATTGTTGAGATGATGAACCGTCAGCATGGGCGTCCTCTGAAATATCGGCGCAATCGGACGGCGTTTGGTGCCGGCCGGGAACAGGAAAGTCGAGATCCACGCGCCGTGCTTGCTGGAAATCACCCGGGCAATACGTCGCGCAATCGGAGAGGTCTACCATGAATCCTACCTATGTCGCCTTCGAAGGCGAGCATCGCATCGGGGCCGGTGACCTCGCGGAGGTCGCGCGCGCCGCGCTAAGCAGCTGCTCGACCGGCGCAAGGATGCCGCGGTCCTGGTGTTCAACGGCCGTACCTCGGCGCTGGTCGATATCGATTTCCGCGGCTCGGTCGACGATGTTCTGGCGCGGCTGCCGAAGCTCGCGCCTCCGCGCGACGAGGAGCCGGCAACGCCGACCGCCCCGCGCGGTCCCGGACGGCCGAAGCTTGGCGTTGTCGCGCGCGAGATCACGCTGTTGCCGCGCCATTGGGACTGGCTCGCGCAGCAGAAGGGCGGCGCATCGGTCGCGCTTCGCAAGCTGATCGACGAGGCGCGGCGCACAAGCGGCGACAAGGACCGCACGCGCAGCGCACAGGATGCCGCCTATCGCTTCATGACAACGATGGGGGGCAACCGGCCGCATTACGAGGACGCGATCCGCGCCCTGTTCGCACACGACCGGCGGCGCTTTGCGACGCTGATCGCGGACTGGCCGGCCGATATCCGCGATCACGCGATCACGCTCGCCTATAGCGATCAAGCGGACTAGCCCTCGATGAACCTAATATCGACGACCAACCGCGAGTGAGCTGCGCTCCTTCTCCCGCTTGCGGGGGAGGGCCGGGGTGGGGGTCTCACCGCTAGGGATACTCTTTGCGTGGAGAGAGCCCCCACCCGGATCGCATCTTAAGATGCGATCCGACCTCCCCCGCAAGCGGGAGAGGTGCAGCGAGCGTGCCGCCCGACCTAAGACGCACCAGCCAGGTGCTTAGCTAATTTTTGGAAGTTGAACGTGTCCAAGCCTCCTTCTCTACGCAAAGCTTTCCTGTCGTTCCTGGCGCCGATGCTGCTGAGCAATGTGCTGCAGTCGCTGTTCGGCACCATCAACGGCATCTATCTCGGCCAGATGATCGGGGTCGACGCGCTCGCCGCTGCGTCGGGGTTCTTCCCGGTGATGTTCTTCTTCATCTCCTTCGTGATCGGCCTGAGCGCCGGCGCCTCGGTCATGATCGGCCAGGCCTGGGGCGCCGGCGAGCCCGACCGGGTCAAGGCGGTCGCCGGCACGACCATGACCGTGACGCTGCTGCTGGCGCTGGCGATTGCGATCTTCGGCGGCCTGTTCGCGCGCCCGCTCCTGATCGCGCTCGCCACGCCGCCCGATGTTCTCGATGCCGCGGTGTCCTATGCGCGGATCATGATGATCACGATGCCGGTGACTTTCGCATTCCTGCTGCTCGCGGCGATGATGCGCGGCGTCGGTGACACCGTGACGCCGCTGCTGTCGCTGACGGTCTCGACCGTCGTCGGCCTTGTGGTGACGCCCGCATTGATCCGCGGCTGGCTCGGGCTGCCGATGCTGGGCGTCGCCAGTGCCGCAATCGCCTCCGCGGTCTCGGGCGTGGTCACGCTGCTCTGGCTGCATATCCACATGCTGCGGCACAAACATCCGCTGGCCTTCGACGCCGCGTTCCTGCGCGCGATGCGGCCGAACGGCGCGCTGCTGCGCATCGTGCTGCGGCTCGGCATTCCGACCGCGATCGGCATGGTGGTGGTCTCGCTCGCCGAACTGGTGCTGCTCGGCCTCGTCAACGGCTTCGGCTCGGACGCCACCGCCGCCTATGGCGCGGTCAACCAGGTGATCAGCTATGTGCAGTTTCCGGCGATCTCGATCGCAATATCGGTGTCGATCTTCGGCGCGCAGGCGATCGGCCGCGGCGACTCGCGCCAGGTCGGCGCCATCGTCCGCACCGGGATCGAGATGAACCTCGCGCTGACCGGCGGACTTGTCGTGCTCGGCTATCTCTTCGCGCGGCCGCTGATGGGCTTCTTCATCGTGGACGGCGCGGTGCTCGCGCTCGCCCAGCAGCTTCTCTACATCGTGCTGTGGAGCATGGTGCTGTTCGGCATGGCGACGGTGTTCTCCGGCGCGATGCGTGCCGGCGGCACGGTGTGGATGCCGCTGTTCATCTCAATCCTGGCCATGGCGCTGGTCGAGGTGCCGGTCGCGGTTGTGCTTAGCCGCATCATGGGCATCAGCGGCATCTGGATCGCCTATCCCGCCACCTTCGCAACCATGTTCCTGCTGCAGATGGCCTATTACGCCCTGGTATGGCGCAAGCAGACCATCAAGCGGCTGATTTGACATCGCGCGCGGCGGCTCACATGATGAGTATCATATTCTCCTGATGGCGCCTGCGGCAGCAGGCCCATGCTAGAGAAATGCCAAACAAGCCCAAACCAGACAGGCCGAGGGAGAGACCGCCGTGAGCCAGAATCCGCAATTCCTGTTCGATTTCGGCAGCCCCAATGCCTTCCTCAGCCACGAGGCGATCCCGGCGATCGAGCGGCGCACCGGCGTCAAGTTCGAGTATGTTCCGATCCTGCTCGGCGGCATCTTCAAGGCCACCAACAACAAGTCGCCGGCCGAGACACTGGCCGGCGTCAAGAACAAGCCGGAATTCATGAAGATCGAGACCGAGCGCTTCCTCAAGCGCTTTGGCGTCAAGCCGTACGTCTGGAACCCGTTCTTCCCGGTCAATACGCTGAACCTGATGCGCGCGGCCGTCGCCGCCCAGCTCGAAGGCGTGTTCGAGAAGTATATCGAGGCGGCCTTCCACCACATGTGGGTCGAGCCGAAGAAGATGGACGATCCGGAGGTCGCCGGCAAAGCCATCGCCGCCTCCGGCCTCGACGCCGCCAAACTGTTCGCCCGCGCCCAGGACGCCGACGTCAAGGCCAAGCTGATCGCCAACACCCAGGCCGCCGTGGAGCGCGGCGCGTTCGGCTCGCCGACCTTCTTCGTCGGCAACGAGATCTTCTTCGGCAAGGAGCAGCTGCGCGAAGTCGAGGAACTGGTGTCGGGAAAGTGAGATGAGCGAATGCTCAATTGCGGGTAGCGAATAATCGAACGGCATCCCTATCTAATCGACACTCCCCATTCGCTCTTCGCTCGCTTCTCGGGCAACAACAAAGAAGGACAAATTCCCATGCGCGTTCTCGTGGTCGGCGCCGGTGCGATCGGCGGTTATTTCGGCGGCCGGATGCTTCAGGCCGGCCGCGACGTGACCTTTCTCGTCCGGCCTCGCCGCGCCTCCGAGCTCGCCTCCGCCGGGCTCGTGATCAAGAGCCCGAACGGCGACGTCACGCTGAACAATCCGCCGACCGTGCAGGCCGATAAACTGTCGGACAAGTTCGACGTCGTGCTGCTGAGCTGCAAGGCGTTCGATCTCAAGGACGCGATCAAGTCCTTTGCGCCAGCGGTCGGCGACAAGACCGCGATCATCCCGCTGCTCAACGGCATGCTGCATCTCGATGCGCTCGACAAGACATTCGGCGCCCAGCATGTGCTCGGCGGTCTCTGCGCGATCGCGGCGACGCTGAACGAGAAGCGCGAGGTGGTGCAGCTGCAGCCGATGCAGTCGCTCGCTTTCGGCGAACGCGCCGGCGGCCTGTCGGACCGGGTGGGCGCGATCGCGGACACTTTCTCAGCGATCAACGGCGCGGCCGCCAGCGATCACATCATGCAGGACATGTGGGAGAAGTGGGTGTTCCTGGCGTCACTCGCCGCCTCCACCAGCCTGATGCGGACCTCGGTCGGCAACATCCTGGCCGCGCCCGGCGGCAAGGATTTCCTGCTCGGCATCCTCGACGAATGCAGTGCGATCGCGGCCGACGCCGGCCACATGCCGGGCGGTCCGTTCTTCCAGCGCACCCGCGGGCTCCTGACCACCGAAGGCTCGCCGATGACCGCATCGATGTTCCGCGACATCAAGGCGGGGCTGCCGGTCGAAGCCGATCACGTGATCGGCGACCTGATCGTGCGCGCCGATGCCGCCAAGATCCCGGTGCCGAAGCTGCGCACGGCCTACACGCATCTCAAGGCGTATGAGAAGCAGCGGGCTGGCTAGCCCTTCACCCTCCCCTGGAGGGGGAGGGTCGACGCGAATGAAATTAGCGGCGGGGCGGGGTGACAGTCTCTCCACGCATGCTCTGCCCGTGTTGAGAGATCACCCCACCCCGGCTCGCATTTCGCTACGCTCAACGCGATCCGACCCTCCCCCTCCAGGGGAGGGTGAAGATCGCGCGTCCTATGCTTCCCTCACAGATGCGCGAGATAATGCGCGAGCGCGGTGATCTCTTCGTCGCTCAGCGGATACGCCACATCGGCCATCGCCGCCTGCGCGCCGCCGGAGCGCTGTCCCGATTTGTAGTCGTGCAGCGCCTTGACGAGATATTCCTCGCGCTGGCCGGCGATGCGGGCGACGGCCTTGGTGCCGGCGAACGTGTCGCCATGGCACGAGGCGCAGCGACGGCCGGCGGCGGCCTGCCTGCCCTTCTCGGACAATTCCGGATTGTCGTCCTTGCCGCCCTTGAACGGCGTCAGCGAGGCGAAATAGGCGCCGAGATTACGGATGTCGTCGTTGTTGAGCTGCTCGACGATCGGCTGCATCTGCTCGTTCTTGCGCGCACCGGCACGGAAGAACACCAGCTGCCATTGGATGAACTGGTCGAGCTGGCCGGCGAGCGACGGAATATTCTCAGTCTGCGAGATGCCGTTGTCGCCATGGCACCCGGCGCAGATTTCGGCCTTCGCCTTGCCGGCGGCGACGTCGGCTGCCTCCGCAAAGGATGTCATCGCGATTGCCGACGCGAACAGGATTCCGAGGGACGCGATACGCATTGCCAGTTTCTCCTGACGTCATTGCCGGGCTTGACCCGGCAATCCATCTGGCTTGCAGAAGGGTTTTTGTTTGGATGGATGCCCGGATCAAGTCCGGGCATGACGAGTCTGTTCCGTAGCTTGCCAAACCAAGCAAACGGGGCTGCAGCCGCCTCGAAGGCCACCGCAGCCCCGCTGCCTTCAACCGTTACTTCTTGCTGTAGCTGATGCGATAGATCGCACCGGCCCAGTCGTCGGCGACGAGGATGGAGCCATCCTTGTCGAGCAGGATGTCGGCCGGGCGGCCGAGATAGCCCTGGTCACCCTGGATCCAGCCGTCGGCGAAGATCTCCTGCTTGGCGTTCTTGCCGTCGGGGCTCGCGGTGATCTTCACGATGCGGCCGCCCTGGTACTTGTGCCGATTCCAGGAGCCGTGCTCGGCGATCAGGATGCTGTTCTTGTACTCGGCCGGGAATTGGCTGCCGGTATAGAACTTCATGCCGAGCGGAGCGACGTGGGCGCCGAGATTGTACACCGGCGGGGTGAACTCCGAGCACTTGTGACCCATCGCGAACTTGGTGTCCGGCAAATTGCCCTGGTGGCAATAGGGATAGCCGAAGTGCTCGCCGATCTTCGAGATCATGTTGAGCTTGTCGCTCGGCAGATCGTCGCTGATCCAGTCGCGGGCGTTTTCGGTGAACCAGTATTTGCCGGTGCGCGGGTCGACGTCGCCGCCGACCGAGTTGCGCACGCCGAGCGCATAGATTTCCGCGTTGCCGGTCTTGGGATCGACGCGGCGGATCTGCGACACCGAGGTCGGCGGGATGCCGATGTTGAAGGGAGGTCCGAACGGAATGTAGAACCAGCCGTCCTTGTCGACGGCGATGTATTTCCAGCCATGCGCCGCATACGACGGCATGTCGTCATACACCACCTTGCCGCTGCCGAGATTGTCGAGATTGGCTTCGGCATTGTCGTATCTGATCAGCTTGTCGACCGCGATGACGTAGAGCGCGCCGTCGCGGAACGCGAGGCCGGTCGGCATGTTGAGGCCCTTCAGGATGGTCTTGACCTCCTTCTTGCCGTTGTTGTCCTTGATCGCATAGACGTTGCCGAGGCCGAACGAGCCGACGAACAGCGTGCCCTTGTCGCCCCAGGCCATCTGCCGCGCCGCGAGCACGTTCGAGGCATAGACCTCGATCTTGAAGCCCGGCGGCAGCTTGATCTTCTTCATCATGGTGGCGAGTTCGGCGTCGGATGCGCCGGTCGGCGGACCGGACGGCGGAGCAAGGCCCTTCTGCGCGTCGGTCTCGTCGCCGAGGAACCAGTCATCCGGCGGATGGGTCCAGAATTCCTTGGTGCCGGATTCGTACTTCTTCAGCGCCCGGTTCTTGTCGGTTTGTTGCTGTGCATTGGCGAAGGTTGTCCCCGCCAGCAGCGCAATCGCCGCGAACGCAAGTATGGATCGATTGAAAGCCGATTTCATCGCGTCACTCCCCTACGCAAGCCATTGCAGCTTGCCTGTTATTGATTTTGAACGCCCTGAGAGATGATGGTGGCGGTCTGTGAGGTAGGTCAGACCGCAAAATGGTAGCACATCCATCGACGCTGAAAAGCGCGTGCAGTGGTGTGCGCTGCGTCAAAACAAGTTGAGACGAAATTTGAGACGAAATTTTCGCGCGCCGGCTGCCTGATAACAAGGCATTCTGCACCGCAGCGTAATATTCGAACGAAGCTAACGCTCGTGATCGCATCTATCGCGACGAGAGGCGCGAACGCCCGAGCGCCTGTGCCTTCGGCAGCGGCCTGAACAACACACTGCGCTTGTGCCCGCCGAAGATCGCCGCGATCTTGAAGCCGTCATCGGCGGCGATGATGTCGCCGTTCCGCAGCGTTATGTCGTCCACGAGCGCCTTGCAGCTCTCGCCCGCTTCGGTTGTGGCGCTATCGTTGTCGGAGCCGGAATACAGCTTCACCGCGGCGGTGAGACGGACCGCCTCGCAGGTCCTGACATCCGCCGCGTCACTCACGCGCATCAGCGGGAGAAGCGGCCATTGCGGGCCGCGGCATCCTGGCCGCGAGATCACAACACCGCCCGAACAACAAAAAGCCCGCACCAATGGGCGGGCCTTCATCAGACTGTCAGCTCGGTCAGCGAGATATTTTGGAGCGGGCGAAGGGGCTCGAACCCTCGACCCCGACCTTGGCAAGGTCGTGCTCTACCACTGAGCTACACCCGCATCCGAAATGGCGGCGATCGCTCGCCGGCAACGGCAGACCTATGCCAAATGCTGTCTGTGAATGCAACACAAGAGCGCGGTCCGAACTTCACGAAATCGCACGGTTTCCTTAAAAATTGCCCCCGAATCGGCCGAAACCGGCCACGGCGACGATTTCTTTTTATGTTTCGGCCGGAACCAGCCTCAGAGCCATCTCGTCCCGGAGCGATTCGAGCCAGGTCTCGAACCAGCCGGTCAGCGTCTGCGCCAGTTCGACGCGGCGGTCCGCGTCGCAATCGAACACCGCCCACCATTCGATAAAGGCCCGATCGCCGTCGACCACCGGGGTCACTCGCAGGGTCGCGCTGAAATCCGTCATCGGCAGGGTCGGTGGACCGGCAAATTCGTAGGTCTGGAAGCGTTCGACGTCGGACTGGGCGAGCAGCCGCTGCCGGATCCGCCGCTCCCGGTACAGGACGTTGCGCACCGCGCCGATAGTGTCGCCGGACTTGCCGTCCTCGATCTCGCTGCTGCCCGCGCCGTGGACCCAGACCGGGTAATTGTTGAAATCGCGAATGATTTTCCAGACCTCGCCGGCCGGCTGCTCGAACACGGTGCTGTAATAGGCCTTTGCCATGGGCGATCCCCTGTTGCCATGAAGGAGCGCCATCGTCGGCCGTTCCGAACCTCAAACCCACCCGATCTCCGATGGAACGGGCCGGGCGGCAAGCGATTGAATTTTGCCGGCCGACCGCCATCTACGGAGCATGTTCCGGGATCATGCTCTGGGCTGACAGAACGGCTGAACACGCCGTCCGGAGCGTGCTAGAACGCCCCCGTATTTTTCCGACCTCAGAAGGCCAAGGCGAGGACAACGTGACGATAATGGAGCAGGGCGGCCCCACGCCCCAGGCAGCGCCCGATCTGATCAAGGAGACGACGACCCAGACCTTCGTCAAGGACGTCATCGAGGAATCGCGCCGTCAGCCGGTCATGATCGACTTCTGGGCGCCCTGGTGCGGTCCCTGCCGCCAGCTCACCCCGATGCTGGAAAAGGCGGTCCGCAACGCCAAGGGCCGGGTCAAGCTGGTCAAGATGAACATCGACGAGCATCCGCAGATCCCCGGCCAGATGGGCATCCAGTCGATCCCGGCCGTGATCGCCTTCGTCAACGGCCAGCCCGCCGACGGCTTCATGGGCGCGGTGCCGGAGAGCCAGATCAACGCCTTCATCGAGAAGATCACCAAGGGTGTGCCCGCCGCCGGCGAGCCCAATCTTGCGGAGATCCTGGCCGAGGCCGACGCGGTGCTCGCCGAGGGCGACGTCGAGGGTGCGGCGCAGATCTATGCCGAGGTGCTGGCGCACGACGCCACCAACATCGCGGCGCTGGCCGGCCTCGCCAAGTGCTACGTCACGTCGGGTGCGGTCGAGCAGGCCAAGCAGACGCTCGCGATGGTGCCGGAATCCAAGCGCAATGACGCCGCGGTGAAGGCGGTGCAGGCGGCGATCGACCTCGCCGAACAGGCGCAGTCGGTCGGCCCGATCGCGGAGCTGGAACAGAAAGTCGCCGCAGACCCGCTCGATCATCAGGCCCGGTTTGATCTTGCGACCGCGCTCAATGCCATGAACAGGCGCACGGAGGCGACCGAGCAGCTGCTCGCGATCGTCAAGCGTGACCGCAAGTGGAACGACGACGGCGCGCGCAAGCAGCTGGTGCAGTTCTTCGAAGCGTGGGGCGGCACCGATGAGGCAACCGTCGAGGGGCGCAGGCGGTTGTCGACGATATTGTTCTCGTAACGCACGCCCGTCATAGCACCGGGACCGCAGATGCCGATCAATGCCGAATATCGCGGGCCCGGCGAGCTCCCCGAGGTGATCCCGGTGTTCCCGCTGCCGGGCGCGTTGCTGTTGCCGCGCGGCCAGATGCCGCTCAACATCTTCGAGCCGCGTTATCTCGCGATGATCGACGACGCGCTGCGCGACGGTCACCGCCTGATCGGCATGATCCAGCCTGATGCGGCGCATTCGCAGAAGGAGGCGCAGCCGGCGCTGTTCCGCATCGGCTGCGTCGGCCGCATCACCCAGCTCGCCGAATCCGGCGACGGCCGCTACATCCTCGAACTAACCGGCGTTGCGCGCTTCAAGGTGGTCGAGGAGTTGACCGTGCAGACGGCGTACCGGCAGTGCAAGGTCGACTTCTTCTCCTTCGCCGGCGACTTCACCGCGCGCAAGGGCGAGGGCGCCGTCGACCGCAAGGCGCTGCTCGAAGTGCTCGCCGATTTCCTGGAGGCCAACAACCTGAAGGTCGACTGGGAAGGCATCGAATCCGCGCCGAACGAGGCGCTGGTCAATGCGCTGGCGATGATGTCGCCCTATGGTCCGGCCGAGAAGCAGGCGATGCTGGAAGCGCCCGACCTGAAGACCCGCGCCGAGATCCTGATCGCGGTCACCGAGATGGACCTCGCCAAGAAGCGCACATCGGGCGACCCGCCGGTGCAATAAAGGATGATCCTTCGCGACAAACGCGAGGTGTTTGCGCGAAGATCAACGATTGCGAAGCTGCTTCCGTCCGGTGAACATCGTGCGCACCAGGTTCTGACGCTGCAGCAATCCCACCACGACGACGCCGAGCACGTGCAGGGCGACCAGGATGATGACAGCATCCGAGGCATAGGCGTGCGTGTCCTCGACCCACCAGACGCCGAAGAAGGTGACCGTGACCTCCATCGCACCGGTGATTGCGGAGACCGCGAGCGTGAGCAGCAGCGCCACCAGCATCACGGTGCCCGCGGGATTGAGCCCGATGTAGCGGCCGGTGATGCCGCGGCGGAGATTCCAGATGTAGCGCGGCGCGGCGCGCAACCGGACGCCGAGCTTGCCGAAACGCGCATAACGCGTGCCGGCAAAGCCCCAGATCAGCCGGAACGCCAATAGCCCGATCACGGAATAGCCCGCCAGCCGGTGCAGCCGGTCATGGACGCTGGGCGTCACCCAGGCGACCAGGACGAGGATGGCGAGCGCCCAGTGCCAGAACCGCAGCGGCAGGTCCCAGACCTGCACGGTGGTGGCGCCGCGGGCGCCGGGCGCCGCCTTCGTCATCGCGTCTGCTTCACTCGACGATTCACTTGGCGATCGTGTGCTTCAGGCTGAGATCCTCCGGGCTGTAGAACAGCTCGTAGAGCTTGCCTTCCTTGACGCCGTACACTTCGTAGCAGGAGCCCTCGACCTTCGAGCGGCGCACCTCGTAGCCGGCCGCCTTGGCCTTGGCTTCAGCATCGCTGGCCGGCTTCCACGACGCCTTGTCGAGCTTGGTGCAAGTCTTGTAACCGTCGGCGAACGCCGCCGAACCGAAAAGCGCCAGAACACCAGCTGCAAGTACAGCGCTCAAAATCACTCTCACGCGCATCTCCCCTCCGTTGACGATCATGCCCACAACGCCATCGCGCCGAGCACATGCGTGAACAATGCTGAGGTGATTGCCAAGTCAAGGAAGCGCGGACGCGGCTCGCTTTAGAGAAATTCTAACGGCCGCGAAAACCGCTTTGCACTCCACGCGCAATTTGATTTTGAGCGCTTGCTGCGGCCTTACGCCTCAGGACGCAGCACCCGCCATTGCGAGACGAATCGCGGGGCGCTCGGCTGCTGCCGAAATTCGCCAACCGATCATCTGAGCGACCTTCTCGCTCTGGACGGCGGGGCTGAAGTGGAAGCCCTGCACTTCCACGCAGGCGTCGGCGCGCAGGATGTCGAGCTGCTCCCTGGTTTCGACGCCTTCGGCCGTCGTCGTCTTGCCGAGGCTGACGGCGAAGCGAACGATCGCACGTGCGATCCGGCGCGACTCGTCGGTTGCGCCCGCGAGTTCGGACACGAAGCTGCGGTCGATCTTGACCTTGTCGAACGGAAACTTCTGCAGGAAGCTCAGCGACGAATAGCCGGTGCCGAAATCGTCGAGCGCGATCCGCACCCCGAGATCATGCAGCTGACTGAGCGCCGCGAACACCGCCTCGCTGTCCTGGATGATCGCCGTTTCGGTGACTTCGAGCTCGAGCCTGTCAGGCGAAACGCCCGAGCTCGCCAGCGCGTGCACGATCACCGGGACCAGTTCGGGGCTCCTGAACTGCACCGGCGACAGATTGATCGCGATCTTGAGATCATCGGGCCATTTGCCGGCTTCCGCACACGCGGTGCGCAGCACCCATTCGCCGAGCGGCACGATCAAGCCGGTCTCTTCCGCCAGCGGAATGAACTGCGCCGGCGAGACCATCCCGCGCTGCGGATGATGCCATCGCAACAACGCTTCGAAGCCGCAGGTCTCCCCGCTCGCGACGTTGATGAACGGCTGATAATGCAGCTCGAACTCGCCGTTGGCGAGCGCGCTGCGCATGTCGCGCTCGAGGCTGCGCCGGGTCTGCAGCTGCCGGTCGAGCTCCGGCTCGAAGAAGCGGAACGAGCCGCGCCCGCCACTCTTGGCCGAGTACAGCGCAAGATCGGCGCTGCGCAGGACCTCGTCGGAATCGGTGCCGTCGCGCGGCGCGATCGCAATCCCGATGCTGGTCGTGGTGGTCACCCGATGATCGCCGAGATCGATCGGCTCGCTGAGCGCCTTCCTGATCCTCTCGGCGAGCACACCGGCTTCCGTGACCGGATCGGTGACGTAGTCGATCACGGCGAACTCGTCACCGCCGAGCCGCGCCACCAGCGTGGTATCGCTGACGCACCTGCGCAACCGCGCGGCCACCGACTTCAGCAACGCATCGCCCGCCGGATGCCCGAGGGTGTCGTTGACGTCCTTGAAGCGGTCGAGATCGAGCATCAGCACCGCAAGGCTCGGTCCGCCGCACCGCGCGCCGGAGAGCGCCCGCTCCATCCACTCCTTGAGCAGCACACGGTTCGGCAGATCGGTCAGCGCGTCGTGCTGCGCCATATGGGTGATCTTGGCCTCGGAGCGCCGCTGTTCGGTGACGTCGCGATGCGTCGCCACCCAGCCGCCGCCGGGCATCGGCTGCCGCGTCACGCAGATCAGCCGGCCGTCGGCAAGCTCGTCGACCCGGCTGCTGATCTCGCCGGCCGGCAGTGCGTTCAGTGTCGCGAGCACCTGGCTCGCGGCGCTGTCGCTGGTCTCGCCCTTGAGAATGCCGTTGGCGATCCGATGCGTGATGATCTCGCGATGGGCGGTGCCGGGCCGCAGCAATTCGGGCGGCAGCCGGTACATCTTGGCGTAGCGCTCGTTGCACACAACGAGGCGCTTCTCCGCATCGAACATGCAGAGGCCCTCGCCCATGTGGTTGATCGCCGTATCGAGCCGGAACCGCTGTTCTTCCAGCTCCTTCTGCGACGCCTCGACCTGCTGCCGCGCCAGCGAGAGCTGGCTGATGATCTCCTCGAAACGGCGGGTGCGAAGCGCGAGGCGCCGATCGGCGAGCACGCCGACCAGGCTCATCCCGAGCACCGAGAGCGCCACGCCCGCGATCACGATGGCGAGGAAGGCGGGAGACAGCGACAAGGCTTCCGGAGCCAGCAGCGGGTCCGGAACGATCTCGACCGCGCCCATCGCGGTGAAATGATGCGACACGATCGCGAGCGTCAGCAACAGCGCCGCCACGAGCGACATCCAGCGATCCTGATGGCGGACCGCGACCGACAGCGCGGCGTAACCGAACAGCATGCCGAGCACGATGGAGGCCGCCACGAGGTCGAGCGACCACACCACATGGCCCGGCACTTCCAACGCCCACATTCCGAGATAATGCATGCTGGCGATGCCGGCTCCGATTACCGCGCCGCCGACCGGCGCACGCCAGGAGCCGGAGTCGCTGGCGGCAAGGCCGAGTCCGCCGGACGTCAGCATCATCGCGACGGCGAGCGACAGCGCCGTGAGGGCGATACCGTAGCCGGTCGGCACGCCCGGCTCGTAGGCGAGCATGGCGATGAAATGTGTTGCCCAGATGCCGTAGCCGATCGCAGCTCCCGCGATCGCGATCCAGATCAGCCGCGTCCTCGCCTGTGAAGCGATCGCGCGATGGAAGATGTTGACCGCGACAATGCTGGCAACGAAGCAGACCAGGCCGGCGAGCAGAACGAGCCGCCAGTCATGCTCACCTGAAAGACACGTCAGAACACGAAACATGCGTCGGCCCATGGTTGTCCGCGCGGACAAGCTAGGCCGATTGAATTGTCTTCTCGATAATTTTCTACAACTTTCGGTGGCATGGTTATCCGCGCGTAAGCCGATTCCACACGGAAATTGATGGCTCCATAAATATCGTTGCTACGGTCAGCCGTCTCATGTCCCCGCCATGGCGCTATCCGCGTTCTGCGACCGGTTCAACCAATCGATCCAGGATCGCGTGCCGCGGACGCCGTCGCTTACGACGAAGCCCATCCCGCGTGCAGCCTTTCGAGAGAACGGCATCGGAAGGACGAGACGATGCATGCCCCGCGCCCGCAGAAACTCCCGCGCGATCGCGGCAAGACTGAGGTCGTCTGGTCCTCCAATCTCCGCCCGCGTGCCGCGTCCTCCATCGAAGGCGCATCGGACGAGATAGTCGGCGACGTCCGAAGTATCGACCGGATTGAACATGGCGTTCGGCACCGGCCACACCGGCAGCCATGAGAGGTTCGACAGCATTTTCTCGAGCAAGTAGTGGAACGGCATTGCCCGGACGACCGACCACGGCAAACCGGAGCGGCGAACGAGTTGCTCGCCCGCGAGTTTTACGCGCGCATATGGCAGCGACGCATCCTCGAGTCCGACTATCGAAACATGGAGGAAATGCTGCACGCCGGCGGCGCCGCTGAAAGCGAGCAGACGTTCGGTTCCGTCGACGTCCACTGCGGTCGGTGACTTGACGAAATCAAGCGGTTTGACGCTGCCGCGACGTGCGATTGGAGAATATGTCGCTGCGTTGATGACGGTGTGCACGCCATCCAGCGCTTCGCCGAGCCCTTCGCCCGTGGCGAGATCTCCTAATGCACATTCCACATCACTTTCGGGTTGCGGTCTCCTGGCGAGGATCCGCACATGATGCCCGGCTTGAACAAGCCGGCTGACGAGGTCACGGCCAAGATGGCCCGTTCCTCCGGTAACGAGGACGAGTGGCATTTCCTGCTCTCTGTGATTGATCGGTTGATCAGGCTGCAAGCGGGACGAGGACCGTTTCGCCCGTGGCGACCAACACCGCCGCACCCTGCTCATCCGCCGCGAACAGCTCCGCGCGCGCGAACACCTGCCTTCGGCCGGTTCGTACCGTGCTGCCCTTGGCAACAAAAGTGCGGCCTACTGCAGGCCGCAGACAATTCATCGAAAAGTGAGAGGCCGTGACCCCGCCCACCACCGTCGCCGCGGCAAAGCCGCAGGCGGTGTCGAGCAGAGCCGCGATCATGCCCGCGTGCAGGTGGCCTGCATACTGGGTCAGATCATCGCGCCAGGGCATGCGCAGCTCCACCGCGCCGGCACCGGCGGAAACCACCTCGAGGCCGACAAGCCGGTTGAACGCCGCCGACGCATTGGTCGCAATCAGACGCTCCAGATCGAATCCCGCTCCAGTAGTCATGCAAAACTCCATTGCGGCGGTCGTCGCTCGAGATTGGCCCTGACCGCTTCGACGTGATTGGGGGTGCCAAGCAGAAGCGCCTGCTCGGCCGTTTCAGCCGCGAGTCCGGTCGCCGCATCGCGATCGGCTGCGAGATTGAGCAGCCGCTTGGCGGCGCGGATCGCGTCCGGGCTGCGGTCCGCGATCGCGCGCGCCGTCTCCAGTGCGGTATCGCGCGGCTGTTCGACGATCCGGGTGGCGAAGCCGTAACCGAGCGCTTCCTCCGCGGAGAAGACGCGCGCGGTATAGGTCAGTTCGCGGACGACGTCTTCGCGCGCGAGATGGCGCATCAGCTGCGTTCCGGCCATGTCGGGCACCAGCCCCCATTTGGCTTCGATGACGGCCAGACGCGTGGCTGGCGCAAGATATCTGATGTCGGCACCGAGCATCAGCTGAAAGCCGCCGCCGAATGCGATGCCGTGGACGGCCGCAATCACCGGCACCGGCAACTCGCGCCAGAGCCACACCAGATGCTGCGCGAAGTTGGCGATGCCGTGGGTGCGCTGGCCGAGATCGACAAAAGGCAGGATGGATTGGCCTTCCGTCGTTGCGACCAGACGTTCGATGTCGAGGCCGGCGCAGAACGCCTGCCCCTCGCCCGACAACACCACCGCGCGGATCTTCGGGTTGTCCTTGAGCTGCGCGCCGATGGCGGCGATGGCGGTGAACATCGCCGGATCGAGCGCATTGAGCTTGTCCGGGCGGTCGAGCCTGATGTCGGCGACGCCGTTGGCGATGCTCAGGCTGATGCGATCAGTCGTCATGATCGTGTCCGCTAGTAGCCGGCGGCGGCGAGCGCCACGACGGCGCTCATCGCCATCCAGCCGAAATGCCGGCCACGCGTCGCGACCGCATTGGCGAGCGCGGCGCTGCCGAACACGATGGCGAGCGTTGCCACGATCCAGTGCCGCGCGGCATCGGAGGCCATCGCGGGCGCAGCGACGAGCAGCACGCCGCCGCCGATCCAGGCGACGGTGCCGGCCTGATAGACCAGACGAAGCAAGAGGCGCAGCCGCGGCGGTTCGACGGTGGCGCGCGCGAATATTTTGGTCTCGCCGAGCACGCCATGAATCAGGCTGACCAGGATGGCGATGAGTCCGGCGCCTTGCAGCAGAAGATCACGCATCGCATTGTCTCCATACAGTACTGTATGGATAGGACACCAGCCGCTGGCGCCTGTCAATACACTTGTGTATGGTCGGGACGTGGACGGTGAATCATGACGGAACAGCTCTCGGTCAAGGACTGGCTCGATCAGGGCCTGAAGACGCTGGCGAAGCACGGCTTCACGGCGCTCAAGGCCGAGCCGCTGGCCAAGGCCATGGGGGTCTCGCGCGGCAGCTTCTACTGGCATTTCGCCGACATCGGCGCCTACCGCACCGCGATCCTCAACCATTGGCGCGAGGTTGCCGCCGAACAGGTGATCGCCGAGCTCGAGACCATTCCGGAAGGCGGCGACGCGCTGGCGCTGCTGCTGGGCCGGACCTTCTCGGCGCGGCTGGCACTGGAACGCGCGGTGCGCAGCTGGGCCACCGGGTATGCCGCGGCGCGCGCCGCCGTGCTCGAGGTCGACCAGCGCCGCATCGGCTATATCGAAACCCTGCTCCGGCATGCCGGATTCCCCGACGACGTGGCGCGGGGCCGGGCGCAGATCTTCTATTGGGCGTTCATCGGCTACGCGCTGTCCGAGCAAACGCTGCCGAAGCCGCGTCAGCAGGCCGCAATCGACGAGCTGTTGCGGATGGCCAAGCGCTGACAGCTGACACGAGAGTGTGCTACACGACGGCCAGTTTGTTCTGACGCGTTTTCTTCACGCGAACCGGTACCCACTTCGCTCGAAAACGCTGCAGCCGGAGACCGCAATGAGTTCCACGACCGACCACCTCGACAGCACCGCCGACCCAAAGCTGCTCGAAATACTGGTGTGCCCGATCACCAAGGGACCGCTGGAATTCGACGCCGCGCGGCAGGAGCTGATCTCGCGCTCCGCGAAACTTGCCTATCCGATCCGCGACGGCATCCCGATCATGTTGCCGGAAGAGGCGCGCAAGATAGATTGATGCGCGCCCTCGTCACATGGCTGTTGCTGCTCGTCTCCGTGGCGAGCGCGGCGGCCGATGAGGCAGGCTGCGCATCGGCGCGATCGACGCGGTGCTGACGGTGCCGCCCGACGTGGCAAAACCGCCGGTGGCGCTGCTGATCGCCGGCTCCGGCTCGACCGACCATGACGGCAACGGGCCGCAGCTCAAGCCGGCGACATTGAAAAAACTCTCCGAGCAGCTGGTCGCACGCGGCATCGCGACGCTGCGCTACGACAAGCGCGGCGCCGGCGAATGGAAGAAGGAGTTCGGCCGTCCGGAGGACTTTCGCTTCAAGGACTATGTCGGCGATGCGGCGGCGCTGATCGACTATCTGCGCGGCAGCGGCAAATTCGCGCATGTTGCGGTGGTCGGGCACAGCGAGGGTGGCCTGGTCGCAATCCTCGCCGCCCAGCGCGTGCCGATCGACCGGCTGGTGCTGCTGACAACGGCGGCGCGCAAGCAGGGCACGGTGTTGAAGGCGCAGCTCGAAAAGCAGCTGCCGCCTGACAAATTCGCGCCGATCGGAAAGGCCATCGACGACATCATGGCCGGACAAATCGTCGATCCGCCGCCGGCGGGGCTGGCGATCGCGCCTGCGATGCAACCCGCCATCGCGTCGGCCTTTACCGAGGATCCGGTCGATCCGATGAAGAAGATCACCGGGCCTGTTCTGATCGTCGCAGGCGGCCGCGACCATCAACTGGCGCGGCTCGACTACCTCGCGCTCACCACCGCCGACGTCGCAGCCAAATCATTGTGGCTGCCGGACATGAATCACTTGCTGGTCGACGTCACCGACGCAGCAGACATGGCAAGCTACAATGAGCCGGAGCGGCCGCTCGACCCCGACCTGATCGACGCCGTGGCGGGCTTCATTTCGCAGAAATAGTGGATGCGCGGCGAAACCGTGGCCCTACAGCGCCTCGCCCTTCAGCAGCCGCGGCACTTCGCCTGACAATCCCGCCGCCTGGCGGATGAACATGCTCTTCAACGGCGGCGCGCGATCGACGAGGCCCAATCCGATATCGCGCACGGTGCGCAGCAGCGTCGATTCGTTGGAGAACAGGAAGTTCAGCGAGTTGGTGGCAACCCCCATCGCCATCGTGTCGAAGCGCCGCCAGCGCTGATAGCGCTCGAGCACGTCGGCCTGTCCGAGATCCATGCCGAGCCGCGCCGCGTCGACGACGACCTCGGCCAAGGCTGCGACATCCTTCAGGCCCATGTTGAGCC
This sequence comes from Bradyrhizobium sp. USDA 3240, assembly GCF_054063295.1. Classification (NCBI taxonomy): domain Bacteria; kingdom Pseudomonadati; phylum Pseudomonadota; class Alphaproteobacteria; order Hyphomicrobiales; family Nitrobacteraceae; genus Bradyrhizobium; species Bradyrhizobium sp. USDA 3240. Next base: position 4,452,272 of record NZ_JBSSGD010000002.1, on the reverse strand, counting down.
CCTGCCCCGCGATCGGATGGATCACATGCGCGGCGTCGCCGATCAATGCGAGGCGCTCGCCGATGAACGAGCGCGCGACGAAATAGCCGAGCGGGAATGCGCGCGGCTTGTCGAGCGCCTTGATCTCACCGAGGTGCAGGCCGAACCGCTGCTCGAGCTCGGCGTGGAATTCCGCCTCGCTCAGCGCCGTGATGCGCGAGGCCTCCTTGCGCGTCTCGGTCCATACCAGCGACGAGCGATTGCCGGTCAGCGGCAGGATCGCGAACGGACCCGCGGGCAGGAAATGCTCCTCGGCGCGGCCGTGATGTTCGCGCTCGTGCCCGACGGTCACCACGATGCCGGATTGGTCATAATCCCAGCCGTGGGTCGCGATCCCGGCGCGCTCGCGCAGCTTGGATCGCGCGCCGTCGGCGGCGACCAGCAGGCTCGCATCGATCTCGGTGCCATCGGCCAATGTCACGCTGACGCCGTCGGGCCGCGAATCGAAGCTCGACACCGCGGTGGCGCGCAGCTCGACGCCCTCGGCCTCGGCGCGGGTCGCCAGCGCATCGATCAAATAGCGGTTCTCGACCATATGGGCGAACGGCTCGCCGGGCTCGACATTGCCGGCGAAGGTCAGGAACACCGGACGCGTCGCGTCCTCCAGCTTGGAATCGGTCACGACCATGTCGGTGATCGGCTGCGCCGTCGACGCCACCTGCCCCCAGACGCCCAGGGTCTCGAACAGCCGTCGGCAGGCCGCCACGATCGCCGTCGCACGCGGATCGCGGCTCGGGCGCTGGCTCAGCGCCGGATCGGCCACGATCACCGGAATGTCCGGCCCCAGCCCCTGGCGCAACGCCACGGCCAGCGCCAACCCCGCAAAAGCGCCCCCGCAGATGACAATACTTCGCTGTGCCGGCATGCCGTTCCCTTACGCGCCCTGCGCTCTCAGACTGTGCTTGCTACCTGATAATAGCTGGGCGAAACAGGGGACAGAAACAAGGCCAAATCCAACGGTCGTCATTCCGGGGCACGCGCAGCGTGAACCCGGAATCCATCAAACCGCATGTTCCGTGGCTGAATGGATTCCGGGCTCTCGCTTCGCGAGCCCCGGAATGACGAAAGAGAGCGCCCCCCCTCATGTCCAAGAGCCTGATCGACCTGTTGTCCATCCTCGATCTCGAGCAGCTCGAGGTGAATTTGTTCCGCGGCAACAGCCCGAAGACGAGCTGGCAGCGCGTGTTCGGCGGCCAGGTGATCGGCCAGGCGATGGTCGCGGCCTGCCGCACCGTCGAGGGCCGCCTGCCGCACTCGATTCATTGCTATTTCATCCTGCCGGGCGATCCGCAGATCCCGATCATCTACCAGGTCGAGCGGCTGCGCGACGGCAAGAGCTACACCACCCGCCGCGTCACCGCGATCCAGCACGGCAACGCGATCTTCTCCATCATGGTCTCGTTCCACGCCGAGGAAGAGAGCAACTTCAATCATCAGGAGAAGATGCCCGACGTGCCGCCGCCGGAGAAGCTGACCGCGGAGGAAGTGTCGAAGCAGCCGATGTTCAAGGAGATGCCGGAATTCATCCGCCGCTACTATGAGAGCGACCGCCCGATCGAGCTGCGCCCGGTCGAGCTCGGCCGCTATTTCGGCCAGCAGATCGAGGACGGCCGCATCCATGTCTGGATCCGCACCGCGGCGAAATTGCCCGACGATCCGGCGCTGCATCTGTGCGCGCTCGCCTATGCGTCGGACTTCTCGCTGCTCGACGCCGTCATGGCGCGCTACGGCCGCACGCTGTTCGACCGGCGCATGATGCCGGCGAGCCTCGATCACGCGATGTGGTTTCACCGCCCGTTCCGCGCCGACGAATGGCTGCTCTACGCGCAGGATTCGCCGAGCGCGCAGTCGGGCCGCGGCCTGACCCGCGGCCAGATCTTCAAGCCCGACGGCACGCTGGTGGCGTCCGTCGCGCAGGAAGGTTCGGTACGCGAACGCAAGGCGTAATCGCTTTAGCGCAGTCAGGCGTTGGCGTAGGCGCCGCGCTCGGTCAGCGCGAATTGCGAGATGAACCAGTTGGCGTACCAGCGCAGCACCCACGGAATCGGGATCAGGAAGGCGCAGGCGACCGAGAACACGATGGTTCGCCACAGCACCTCGAGCCCGGATGCGTTGAAGGTGACCTCGCGGCGCGTGCCTTCGACGTTGCGGCAGATCCAGCGCATCCACGCCGTCATCACCCACGCCCAGCCGATGATGGTGACGGCCGAGATCACCATCAGCACGTACCAGCCGACATAGACCGCCGGGCTGCCGTTGAACGAGATCGGCAGCTCCTGGCCGCTCGAGCTGAGGCGGCTGAAGATCCAGCGAACGATCATCCAGCTGAGGAAGCCCTGCAGCAGCAGCGAGAGCAGCGTGACGATGTTGCTGTTGGCCGCTCCGGCATAGGTCAGCAGACCGAGCACGATGAAGACGTACCAGATGTCGAGCGGCTGCCCGGTGAAGCCGAGATGCGGCCGGCCCGGCACGCGGATATAGGGGATCGCAAAACGATACAGGCCGGTCGCGGTCCACGGCGCGGGGATGACGAAAATCTGGCCGATGAACATCAGCAAGCTGCGTCCGAACAGGCCCCAGATCGGGAAGTCGGCCGACAGCGCGCCACCGCTATAGGTTGCCGATGCGGCCACCGGCGGCGGTCCGCCGGCCTGCGGAAACGCCGGCGGCGCGCCCGCACTCGGAAGAAGGCCTGGAATCTCCCCGGCCTTCTGCCAGCCGGCCATGCCTTCGGTCCACACCAGGGTATCGCCGCCCACCATGCCACGGGTGATCAGGTCGCGGAGCTGAGCTTCAGGCAGGGGGCCCTTTTGCTGGCCTTCGGATGCATAAAACCAGTTTCGATTCGACATTTTCTTGTTCCTCGGGGCGCGGGTGCACGCGCTGTGGCGAGAATGAGCCAGCGGGGACGCTGGCCAGGGCGGGAAAGCCATATTCTGGCCGACGGTTGTCGTCCCGTACAGTGACGGAGTTCACGCGGTGCGCACGTTTTCCCCTTCAACCTGCAACTTTTTTGTGCCATTTGCCCAGAAAGCTGCCAGATTTGGTGGCGGCAAGTTGCCGCTCCAGAGACGGCAATTTGCCGCTCTGGGCACGGGCGCACACGGAAAACCTCAAGGGAATGAAGGCCTGACCATGAAACTCGTCGTCGCGATCATCAAACCGTTCAAGCTCGATGAGGTACGCCAGGCCCTGACCGCGATCGGCGTTCACGGCATGACGGTGACCGAGGTGAAGGGCTATGGCCGCCAGAAGGGCCACACCGAGATCTATCGCGGCGCCGAATATGTCGTGAATTTCCTGCCCAAGCTCAGGATCGAGATCGCCGTCGACACCGAGCTCGCCGAAAAGGCGGTCAGCGTGATCACCGAGCACGCCCGCACCGGCCAGATCGGCGACGGCAAGATCTTCGTGACGCCGATCGACCACGCGCTGCGCATCCGCACCGGCGAGACCGACAACGACGCGCTCTGAGTCTCAATCGACACCACCGCCGCCAGCGACGCCGGCACACGCAAAAAACCACGCAAAGAAACCACGACACGCCGGGGAATGATGATGGGGGCACGAGCTCTTCGTGCAGCGATATCAGCTGCGCCGATCACTGCTGCAATGCTGCTCTCGTGGGGCACGCCGGCGTCAGCGCAAGACACTGGCGCCTCCGGCATCAACCCCGCCGACACCGCCTGGATGATCGTCGCCACCGCGCTGGTCTTGATGATGACGATCCCGGGGCTCGCGCTGTTCTACTCCGGCATGGTGCGCAAGAAGAACGTGCTGGCGACGATGGCGCAGAGCCTCACCGCTGTTGCGATCATTTCGATCCTCTGGGTCGTCTTCGGCTATTCGCTGACCTTCGTCGGCAACGGTCCATGGCTCGGCTCGCTCGATAGCTGGTTCCTGGCCGGCATCACGATGGACAGCGTCAATCCGGCGGCAAAGACCATCCCGGAAGCGCTGTTCATGCTGTACCAGATGACGTTTGCGATCATCACGGTGGCGCTGGTTGCCGGCTCGGTCGCCGACCGCATGCGGTTCTCCGCCTATGTGCTGTTCTCGATCGGCTGGTTCATCTTCACCTACGTGCCGCTGGCGCATTGGGTGTGGGGCGGCGGCTTCCTCGCCTCGATGGGCGTGATGGATTTCGCCGGCGGCCTCGTCGTGCATCTGTCCGCCGGCATCAGCGGCCTGGTCGCGGCCAAGGTGATGGGCAACCGGCACGGCTATGGCCATGACAATCTCTCGCCGTTCGATCTGTCGCTCGCCGTGGTCGGCACCGGCCTGCTCTGGGTCGGCTGGTTCGGCTTCAACGGCGGCTCGGCGCTTGCGGCCAATTCGCGCGCGGTGATGGCGATCACCGCCACCCACCTTGCGGCCTGCGCCGGCGCGCTGACCTGGGGCGCGATCGAATGGGCGACGCGCCGCAAGCCGTCGGTGCTCGGCATGATCTCGGGCGCGGTCGCAGGGCTCGGTACCATCACCCCGGCATCCGGTTTCGTCGCGCCGTGGCACGGCATCATCATCGGCATCATTGCCGGCCTGGTCTGCTTCTGGGCCTGTACCTGGCTGAAGCATCGCTTCCAGTACGACGACTCGCTCGACGTGTTCGGCGTGCACGGCATCGGCGGTTTGACCGGCACGCTGCTCGCGGGCGTTTTCGCCACCGCGGCGATCGGCGGCACCTCCGGCCTGCTGGAGGGCAATCCGGGGCAGCTCCTGATCCAGCTCTACGGCGTCGTGACCACGCTGGTCTGGTGCGGCGGCGTCACCTTCGTGCTGCTCAAGCTGGTCAGCGCCTTCGTACCGCTGCGCGTCTCGATGCAGCAAGAGCTGGAGGGTCTCGACATCTCGCAGCACGGCGAAGCGCTGCAATAGCAGCCGAACTCGCATCGCCAGGACGAGATGAGCCCTGAGATGGCGAATTCGTAAAACAACCCCATGCAAAGTACCCGAGCGCCGCGACGTCACGCTGCAAGGGACAGTTCAGGCTTGCACGACACATAAGCATGTGCTTATGTGTCGGCATGGTCGACACCGATATCTTCAAGGCACTGGCCGATCCGACCCGCCGCAGGGTCTTTGAAAAGCTGGCCGGCGGCAGCCTGAACGCCAGCGCCTTGCGCGACGGGCTCGAGATCAGCCAGCCGGCGATGTCGCAGCATCTGGCGGTGCTGCGCGCGGCAGGACTGGTGCGCGAGCAGCGGCAGGGCCGCTTCGTCAATTATGAAGTCGACCCTGACGGGATCGCCAGCATCGGGACCTGGCTCGCCCGCTACCGCGCCTATTGGCCGAAGCGCATCGAGGCGCTCTCCGACCTCTTGAAGGACATGGATCAATGAGCGACATGGTTGAGCCTGACGCGGACGCAGCTTTGGTGTTCGAATACGATCTCGACGCACCGCCTGAAAAAGTATGGCGCGCCGTCACCATTCCAGCCCTGCGCGAGCGCTGGCTACCGGATTGCGATCTCGCGGCCGCTGAGCCCTTATCATCCGTCGCAGGCGAAGAGGTGCGTTACCGGCTGCGCGATTCCGAGCCGCCGTTTCGCGAGAGTCACGTCACCTTCCGGATCGAGCCGAACGAAGCCGGCGGCACCCGGTTTCGCATCATCCAGGAAGCCCGCGGCAAGCGAGCAAACCAGCCGCAAGCGGCCAACAGCAACTATCGCATGCTGATGCGCGCGGCCTGATCGCAGACTTCATCATCCGCTGAAACTTCATCACCTGCTGAAATGGGAGGTCGCCGATGCGCGACATGATGCAACTTGTCCCGATGGTCGTCGAGCAGTCGTCTCGCGGCGAACGATCCTTCGATATCTATTCCAGGCTGCTGCGCGAACGCATCATCTTCCTCAACGGCGAGGTCAATGATGCGATGTCCGGACTGGTCTGCGCGCAGCTGCTGTTCCTCGAGGCCGACAACCCGAACAAGCCGATCAACCTCTACATCAACTCCTATGGCGGCGTGGTCACCAGCGGGCTTGCGATGTACGACACCATGCAGTTCATCAAGGCGCCGGTGCACACGCTGTGCATGGGCACTGCGCGATCGATGGGATCGTTCCTGCTGATGGCCGGCGAGCCCGGCCACCGCGCCGCGCTTCCGAATGCCAGCCTCCACGTGCATCAGCCGCTCGGCGGCTTCCAGGGCCAGGCCACCGACATCCAGATCCATGCCGCCGAGATGCAGGCGACCAAGCGGCGCATCATCCGGCTCTACGCGCAGCATTGCCGGCGCACCGAGGCCGACGTGGAACGGACCTTGGACCGCGATCACTTCATGTCGGCGGAGCAGGCACTCGAATGGGGACTGATCGACAGGGTTTTTGCAGCGCGCGACGCCGCCTAATGGCCCGGCATTACTTTATCTAAATACCGGCGCCTGCACTGCGGCTAAGCAGAATTGTGTCCAGACCCTGGCTTGCTCATGAATTAGGCCAATCTGATTAGATTTTAGGCGCGACGGAATAGCGCAGCAGCAGCTTGCTCCCGCAATGCGGGAAAAGGTCCGGATTCATAATCCATTAGCGAACCCGAGCCGTTTGGCACGGCATTTGATTCTAAGGGTCCCGGCTGTGCCCGCGTAGTGGATGTCTTCCGCGTGGTGAACCTCAGTCGAAACTCCCGGTGTTCGTTCGCACCGGGCCCAAGCGGGGATAGGACTCATGAAAATTGTTATGGCGATCATTAAGCCATTCAAGCTGGAAGAGGTCCGTGACGCCCTGACCGCCATTGGCGTTCACGGTCTCACGGTGACGGAAGTCAAGGGGTACGGCCGTCAGAAGGGCCACACGGAAATCTATCGCGGCGCCGAATATGCGGTGAGCTTCCTGCCCAAGATCAAGATCGAGGTCGCAGTCGCCTCCGATCAGGTCGACAAGACCATCGACGCCATCACCTCCGCCGCCAAGACCGGACAGATCGGCGACGGCAAGATCTTCGTCATCAGCCTCGAGCACGCCGTGCGCATCCGCACCGGCGAGGCCGATGCCGCGGCCCTCTGATTTCGCGCTCAACCTTTAAGACCTCAGGAGTGAAATAACATGACGTTCAAGCGTCCCTATGGCGCGGGACTGGCGGCCCTCGCAGTCGGCCTCTTTGCCGCAACCGCCGCCTACGCCGAGCCAACCGTCAACAAGGGCGACAACGCCTGGATGCTGACATCGACGGTGCTGGTGCTGTTGATGACCATCCCGGGCCTCGCGCTGTTCTATGGCGGCCTCGTCCGCTCCAAGAACATGCTCTCGGTGCTGGCGCAGGTGTTCTACACCGTCTGCATCGTCACCGTGCTCTGGGCCCTCTACGGCTACAGCCTCGCCTTCACCGGCGGCTCCGACTTCATCGGCGGCTTCTCCAAGGCCTTCCTGATGGGCGTCACGCCGGACTCCAAGGCTGCGACCTTCTCGGTCGACGCCAACATCTCGGAGCTCGTCTATATGTGCTTCCAGATGACCTTCGCGGCGATCACGCCGGCCCTCATCGTCGGCGCCTTTGCCGAGCGGATGAAGTTCGCCGCGATCGCGCTGTTCATCCCGATCTGGGTCACCGTGATCTACTTCCCGATCGCGCACATGGTCTGGTACTGGCCGGGCCCGGACGCGATCCAGGATGCTGCCAAGGCGCTCGCCGCCGCGGCTGACGGCGATGCCAAGACGAAGGCGCAGGCCGCCCTCGACGCGATCAACGCTGACGCCGGCTGGATCTTCAAGAAGGGTGCGATCGACTTCGCCGGCGGCACCGTCGTGCACATCAACGCCGGCATCGCCGGCCTGGTCGGCGCGCTCCTGATCGGCAAGCGCACCGGCTACGGCAAGGAGCTGATGGCTCCGCACTCGCTGACCATGACCATGATCGGCGCCTCGCTGCTCTGGGTCGGCTGGTTCGGCTTCAACGCTGGTTCGAACCTCGAAGCCAATGGCGGCGCTGCGCTCGCCATGACCAACTCCTTCGTGGCCACGGCCGCGGCGGCGCTGGCCTGGATGTTCGCGGAATGGATCATCAAGGGCCATCCCTCGCTGCTCGGCGCGCTCTCGGGCGCGGTCGCGGGCCTCGTCGCGGTGACGCCTGCGGCCGGTTACGCCGGCCCGATGGGCGCCATCGTGCTCGGCCTCGTGGTCGGCGTGGTCTGCCTGTTCTTCTGCACGGTCGTGAAGAACGCGCTCGGCTATGACGACTCGCTCGATGTGTTCGGCGTCCACTGCGTCGGCGGCATCATCGGCGCGCTTGGCACCGGCATCCTGGTCAACCCGGCACTCGGTGGTGCCGGCATCATCGACTACACCGCGATCCCGCCGAAGGTTGCCGATTACGACTTCGTGGCGCAGATGACCTCGCAGGTCTGGGGCGTCGGCACTACGCTGGTGTGGTCGGGCATCGGCTCGGCGATCCTCTACAAGATCGTGGACGTGATCGTCGGCCTGCGTGCCAACGTCGAGACCGAGCGTGAAGGCCTCGACATCACCGAGCACACGGAGCGCGCCTACAACATGTAAGAGGTTCTCCCGGGACACGACCTCCCCAAGCGGTCGTTCCCAGAACTACGGTTCGGGCACATACCCGGCAATGTCCGGACCGTTGAGGGGCTCCAGCGCAAGTTGGAGCCCCTTTCTTTTTTCTGCGGATTGAGAAAATAATGTCGGAATTGCCTGCTATCGTGGAATGACAGGCTACAGAGAACAAAAACGGGAGGACGTCATGAAGGTGCAAGGCAGGTGCTATTGCGGCAACGTGCGCTATGAGGCCGAAGGCGAACCGATGATGGCGGCGCAATGCCTGTGCCGCGAATGCCAGTACATCACCGGCGGCGGACCGAACATGTTCATGGCGATGCCGACCACCGGCTTCAAATACACCGCCAGCCAACCCAAGCAGTTCACCCGCAAGGACCTCGAGCGCGCCGTGACGCGCGAATTCTGCCCGGAATGCGGCACCCATCTCGTGACCAAGGTTCCCGGCCTGCCCGCCACGATCCTGAAGGTCGGCACCTTCGACGACCCCAGCGTGTTCATCCCGCAGATGACGATCTACACCTGCGACAAGCAGACCTTCCACCACATCCCCGACGGCAAGCCGTCGTTCGAGAAGCTGCCGGCGCGGTAGACGCCACACATCACCGGCGTATTTGCTCTGCGAGCAAAGCGACCTCCCCTTTTCAAGGGGAGGTTCGAGCATTCGTCGGCCCTATGCAGCGCAGCTCACGCCGCATCGCGCGTGCTCGACGCGGTCGCGGCCGTGGCGCTTGGCGGCGTAGAGCGCCTGGTCGGCGGTTCGCATCAGGCCGCTCAGATCGAAGCCAGAGTCCTTCAAGGTGAAGCCGATGCTGATCATCACCGGCAGAAGGGTCACGCCGTCGAGGATGGTCCGGCCTGCGCAGTCGCGGCGGATTTCCTCGGCGCCGTGCGCGGCCTGCTCGTGGCTCAGGCCGGTCACCACAGCTGCAAATTCCTCGCCGCCGTAGCGGGCGACCAGCGCGCCGTGCCGGCTGGCGAACTGGCGCAGCACGTCGGCGATCTCAACCAGCACACCTTGTCGCCGATCTCATGTCCGTAGCGGTCGTTGATCGACTTGAAATGGTCGATGTCGCACATCAGGACCGCAACCGACGCGCCGTCCGCCTGCGCCTGGTCGAGCGCCGCGACGGCCTCACTGTCGAAGCCGCGCCGATTCAGCAGGCCGGTCAGTTGGTCGGTCTGCGAGATCTGGGCCAGCTCGCGACGGGTATGCGCGAGCTCCAGCATCAACAGGCCGGCGCGATAGGACATCGCGCCGCTGAGCGCGATCGAAATGAAGACGCCAGCGGTGAGCCCGAACAGTTGCATCTGGCCGACCGTGATCGGCGCGGCAAGATCGCGGCCGAACACCAGCATGCCGATGGTGAAGGACATCACCGCGGTCATGCCGGCGGCAATGACCATGACCTTGCCGGTGCGGCGCAGAACATCGCCGCGTGTCTCGATCCTGATGGCCATGTCCGTCCGCAGATCCTCGCAATCCGCGGGATCATTCGGTCGTGCTGTGTTGCGAATTGCTGAAGGAACTGGTGACGCCCGCGCTGGCCTTAATGGTGGGTAAAGCGGATCACTCGAATGCACCGCAATGACCAGCAAGCGGCGTCAGTCGACCAGGATTTCTTCGTCCGGCAGCTCGCTTGGCGCGCCGTCACGCAGATAGCTTTCGAGGATATTGGCCAGCGACAGCGGCGTGAGGCGCTCGTCCGCGCCGGATAGATCGGCGATCGGCCACCAGCGGAAGCAATCGAGCACCTTCGCCTCGGTCTTGTCGGCCATCACGGGGTCGAATCGATCCGTGTGAACGACCCGGTACTCTTCCTTCTGGGAGATCCGCCGGCCACCCCAGTTGAAGATGTGATGACGCCGCCACACGGCGGGACCCGGCGCGAAATCGACCAGCCCCAATTCCTCGGCCAGTTCCCGCTGCAACGTCGCTTCCGGCGTCTCATCGCCCTCGATGCCGCCACCGGGCGCGATCCAGAAACAGTCGCCGCCGTGCGGCGGGCGAATCCGCATCAGCAGGACTTCGCGCTCGCCCGTGATGATGAGCGCCCTGACGGCGCGGCGGTGGATCATGGCTCGGAGCAATTTTGAAGCGGTTTTCTGAGAGGAGCGCTGATATCACGCGCCGGCCAAACGTGCCGCGCCGCCGATGGTTAATCGCGTCTTAACCTCGCCCTATCTATGGTGATTTGATCGGTTTACGGTCGGCTCCCCCTCACCTCCGACCGCAGTGAAAGTGCTGGCATTTCAACCATGGCAATGACCGCCTCATCCGGCGTGGCGCAGGGCGCCGCCGATGCCACATCCGCCGGCCAGGCCGAGCGCTCCCCATTCGTGCGAACCACCGAACTGCTGGCGCCGTACCAGCCGGCTAAGCCCTTGATTACACTGTCGGTCGGCGAACCGCAGCATCCCGTGCCCGACTTCGTCGGGCCGCTGCTGGCAAAACACACCGCAGAGTTCGGCCGCTACCCGATGGCCAAGGGCATCGAGCCGTTCCGCCGCGCGGTCGCGACCTGGCTCGGAAGCCGGTTCCAATTGCCGCGTCCAGTCGATCCGGAGAGCGAGGTGTTGGTGCTGAACGGCAGCCGCGAGGGGCTGTTCTTTGCCGCGATCACAGCCGCGCGTTACGTCGCCCCGCGCAAGGGGCGGCCGGCGGTCCTGATGCCGAATCCGTTCTATCCGGCCTATGGCGCCGGCGCGCGCGCGGCCGGCTGCGAGCAGATCCATCTGCCGACCACGCTCGCCAACGGTTTCCTGCCCGACCTCGATGCGATCGACGAGGCGACATGGGCTCGCACCGTCGCGTTCTTCATCGCCTCGCCGGCCAATCCGCAAGGGTCGGTCGCCTCGCGCGCCTATTTCGCGCGGCTGAAAGAGCTCGCCGACCGGTTCGGCTTCATGATCCTGTCCGACGAGTGCTACTCGGAGATCTATACCCGCGAGGCTCCGGGCAGCATGCTGGAATGCGCCGGTCCCGATTTCCGCAATGTCGTGGCGTTTCAGTCGCTGTCGAAGCGCTCGAACCTGCCGGGCATGCGGGTCGGCTTCGCCGCCGGCGATCGCAAGTTTCTCGCCGCGTTCCTCGAGCTGCGCAATGTCGCCGCGCCGCAGGTGCCGGTGCCGTTGCAGCATGTCGCGGTCGCCGCCTATGGCGACGAGGCGCATGTCGAGGAGAACCGCAGGCTCTATCGCATCAAGTTCGATTTCGCCGACCAGATCCTCGGCAACCGCTACGGCTACAAGCGTCCCGCCGGCGGCTTCTGCGTCTGGCTCGACGTCTCCGATCGCGGCGACGACGAGGCGGTGACCGTCAGGCTCTATCGCGACGCCGGCGTTCGGGTGATTCCGGGCAGCTACCTGGCGCGCGAGCAGAACGACGGTTCCAATCCGGGCGCGGGCTATATCCGCCTTGCGCTGGTCTCCGACAGTGAATCAACGGCCGAGGCGATGCATCGCCTGGTCGAAACCCTGGGTTAATCGCGAAGCGCGAAGATTGAGTATGCCAGCGATCGAACGTGTCATCCCTCTGGTCGGCCATCTGCCGCTCTCGCTGCGCGAGGCGCTGGCGCGGCGGCTGCGCGAACTCACCGGGCTTGGCCTGATCGCGCTGTCGGGCGCCATCACCGCTGCGCTGATGACCTGGTCGGTGCAGGATCCGTCGCTCAGTCATGCCACCTCGCGCGCGATCCGCAACGTGCTCGGCTATCCCGGCGCGATCGGCGCCGACCTCTTGATGCAGATTCTCGGCCTCGGCGCCATCATGCTGCTGCTGCCGGTGGCGGTATGGGGCTGGCGGATGCTGACGCATCGTCCGTTCGATCGCGAGGCGCTGCGGCTCGGCTGCTGGATTCTGTGCACGGTGATCGCGGCGGGCTTCGCCAGCTGTTGGCCGCACAATACGTCATGGCCGCTGCCGACCGGGCTCGGCGGCGTGGTCGGCGACGCGCTGCTGCGCACGCCGGCCGTCGTGTTCGGGCCGCCTGGCTTCCTCTATCGCGTCGTGCTCGGCCTGATCCTGTTCGTCGCGATGGCCGCGACCTTCCTGTTCGCCTGCGGTTGGGGCGCCAAGGAAGAGGACGAGGAGCTTACGCCGATCGCTGACGACGACGAGCCGTTCGTCGAAGAGGAAGACAACGACCGCAGCTCGGTCTCGCTGGGCTGGCTGTTCCACGCGCTGATGAGCGCGAAGGCGCGGCTCGGCTGGCTGTTCGGTACCGCCTATAAATCGCTGGTGTCGAGCGGAGCGCAGGGCCGCAGCAGTGCGGCGTTCGAGCGCCAGGAGCCCAACATCGGCGGCGGCCGCTCGGCGCCCTCGATCGCGCCGGCGGCCGACGACCATGACGAGGACGAAGACGAGGACGAGGCTTTCGACGAGGAAGAAGAGGACGACGAGGAGGAAGCTCCCGCCGCCCGCGCCCCCCGCAAGAAGGCCGAGCCGAAGCCGAAGAAGAAGAACTCCGACAAGTTCGAGCTGCCGTCGGTCTCCGTGCTCAGTGCGCCGAAGGCGAGCGATCGCCAGCCGCTGAGCAAGGCCGAGCTCGAAGCCAATTCGCGTGCGCTGGAAGGCGTGCTGCAGGACTTCGGCGTGCGCGGCGAGATCGTCAAGGCCAACCCCGGCCCGGTGGTCACGCTGTACGAACTGGAGCCCGCGCCCGGCATCAAGTCGTCGCGCGTGATCGGATTGTCCGACGACATCGCCCGCTCGATGAGCGCATTGTCGGCGCGCGTCGCCGTGGTCGCCGGCCGCAATGCGATCGGCATCGAGCTACCGAACGCGCATCGCGAGAAGGTCTATCTGCGCGAGCTGCTTGTCGCCAAGGAAAGCGTCGATTCGGTTGCGAAGCTGCCGCTGTGCCTCGGCAAGACGATCGGCGGCGATCCCGTCATCATCGATCTCGCGCGCACGCCGCATATGCTGATCGCCGGCACCACCGGCTCCGGCAAATCGGTCGCGATCAACACCATGATCCTGAGCCTGGTCTACCGGCTGCGTCCGGATCAGTGCCGCCTGATCATGGTCGACCCGAAGATGCTCGAACTCTCCGTCTATGACGGCATCCCGCATTTGCTGACACCCGTCGTCACCGATCCGAAGAAAGCCGTTGTCGCGCTGAAATGGGCCGTGCGCGAGATGGAAGAGCGCTACAAGCGGATGGCCAAGCTCGGCGTGCGCAACATCGACGGCTACAATGCGCGTCTGGTCGAAGCCAAGGGCAAGGGCGAAGAGCTGACACGCACCGTGCACACCGGCTTCGACAAGGAGAGCGGCAAGGCGATCTACGAGGAAGAGAAGCTCGACCTCGAGCCGCTGCCCTACATCGTCATCATCGTCGACGAAATGGCCGACCTGATGATGGTCGCCGGCAAGGACATCGAAGGCGCGGTGCAGCGCCTGGCGCAGATGGCGCGCGCCGCCGGCCTGCACGTGATCCTCGCCACGCAGCGTCCGTCGGTCGACGTCATCACCGGCACGATCAAGGCCAACTTCCCGACCCGCATCGCCTTCCAGGTGACGTCGAAGATCGACAGCCGCACCATCCTCGGCGAGATGGGCGCCGAGCAGCTGCTCGGCCAGGGCGACATGCTCTACATGGCGGGCGGCGGCCGCATCAGCCGCGTGCACGGCCCGTTCGCGTCCGACGAGGAAGTCGAGAAGGTGGTGCGTCACCTGAAGACGCAGGGCCAGCCGGAATACCTCGAAGCCGTCACCGCGGAAGAGCCGACCGACGAGGACGGCGCCGTGTTCGATGCCACCGGCATGGGTGGCGACGGCGGCGGCGATCTGTTCACGCAGGCGGTTGCGATCGTCAAGCGCGACCGCAAGGCGTCGACCTCCTACATTCAGCGCCGGCTGCAGATCGGCTATAACCGCGCCGCCTCGCTGATGGAGCGGATGGAACTTGAGGGCATCGTCGGCCCGGCGAATCACGCCGGAAAGCGCGAAATCCTGGTCGCGGAGGAAGAAGGCCAGTTCTGATCGGGGGCGATCATCACGGAAAAACCATATCTCCCTCGGAAGAGGCGGGATAAAATCCGGCGAAGCGGGACGAGCGTCGAACAGAGACCTGGCATATCTGATGGCAAAACATCTCATTGACCGCGGCACGCGCACTGCGCTGGCTCTTCTCGTCACCGCCGCGATCGCCGGCAGCGCGGCCGCGCAGAATGCGCCGGCGACGCCGAAACCCGCAGCCAACGCGGGACCGAAGGCTGCGCCAAAGGCCAAGGACGCCGGCGCGCAGAGCAATGCGGACAAGGGCCCGGCCACCACCGGCGCCACCCAGGCACCGCCGGAGCCAGTGATTCCCGATCCGCGCCGCAACGTCCCCGCCAACATCTTCCAGACCTTCGACGCCAACCAGAAGGCGCAGGCCGCCAAGGTTTCGGCCTATCTGTCGTCGCTGCAGACCCTGGTCGGGAATTTCGTCCAGGTCGGTCCCGACGGCACCAAGACCAAGGGCGATTTCTACATCCAGAAGCCCGGCAAGCTGCGCTTCGAATATGACAATCCGAGCACCATCGAGGTGATTGCCGACGGCTCGTCGGTCGCGGTGCGCGACCGCAGGCTCGCGACCCAGGACGTCTATCCGCTGTCGCAGACCCCGCTGCGCTATCTGCTGTCGGACCGCATCGATCTGATGAAGGACACCAACGTCGTCAGCGTCACTGCCGACGACGTGTTCGTCAGCATCACGATCGAGGAGAAGCAGGCGCTGGTCGGCACCAGCCGCTTCCTGCTGATGATCGGCGCCAAGGACGGCAAGCTCAAGCAGTGGACCGTCACCGATCCGCAGGGCTACGACACGACCGTTGCGGTCTATAATCTCGACGCGACGCAGAAGCCCGATCCGGGGCTGTTCAAGATCGACTTCACGACCTATCCGGGCTCATCGCCGGGGTAGTCGCTCTTCTCCCTCGCCCCGCTCTTGCGGGTGGGGGGGCCGCCTCCGCAAATTCGAAAGATGCGTAGGGCGGGTTAGCCGAAGGCGTAACCCGCCATTCCTCCGCGCAAGTGCGGAGGGTTACGCTGCGCTAACCCGCCCTACGAATCCTTGCTTGTGGACAAAGCGCTAACCCACGCCGAGAACCGTGCTAAGACGCACCTCTCATGCGGTTCTCCGTCACCACCTGGAACATCAATTCGGTGCGCCTGCGCATCGACATCGTCGCCAAATTCCTGAAGAGCGTGCGGCCGGATGTGCTGTGCCTGCAGGAGACCAAATGCATCGACGATGCGTTTCCACTGAAGCGCTTCAAGCGGCTCGGCTATGAGCACGTCGCGCTGAACGGGCAGAAGGGCTATCACGGCGTCGCCATCGTCTCGCGGCTGCCGTTCGAGACCACCGACATCCGGACGTTCTGCGACAAGATCGACTCGCGGCACATCTCAGTTTCCTTCGGCGAGAAAGCGCAGCTCTCAAAGCCGCTGGTGCTGCATAATTTCTACGTGCCGGCCGGCGGCGACATTCCCGATCCCGCGCTCAATCCGAAATTCGAGCACAAGCTGCAATTCCTCGACGAGATGAAGGCGTGCGAGCCGCTGCATCCGCGCGGCGACGACCGCCACATCCTGGTCGGCGACCTCAACGTCGCGCCGCATGAGCACGACGTGTGGTCGCACAAGCAGCTGTTGAAGGTGGTCTCGCACACGCCGGTCGAGACCGAGAAGCTGCTCGCAGCGCAGGCGCATGGCGAATGGTTCGACGTCGCGCGCGAGCGAATCCCGATGTCGGAGAAAGTCTACACCTGGTGGAGCTATCGCGCCGCGGACTGGACCGTCGGCGACCGCGGCCGCAGGCTCGATCACATCTGGGTCTCGCGCGCGCTGAAGGATCAGGTCAGCGACTTCAAGATCACCCGCGACGCCCGCAGCTGGGAGCGGCCGTCGGATCATGTGCCGGTCACGGCGGTGATGGAGGTTTAGTTCTTCAAAGCACTGAACTGTGTTCCGTCACCCTGAGGAGCGCGAAGCGCGTCTCGAAGGGTCGACGGCCACCAGCCGGGCCGTGCATCCTTCGAGGCTCGCAAGAGCTCGCACCTCAGCATGACGGGATAAGTAGGTCTCGCCGCAACGACAGCAGCTACGTGCTCAGCTTCCCGCCCGCGATCAAAATATCGCTCGCCAGCTGGCTGGTGCGCAGTGCGAGTTCGTCGCGCAGGCGGCGAGCTGCGGCCGGATCGCTTTCTAGCACGCGCTGGAACAGGCTGCGCGCGACGCGGATCACCGAGCCGCGCTCCAGTGAGGTCGCCGTCGAAGGCCGTTTCATCGCGACGATCAATGCGAGCTCGCCAATCAGCGAGCCCGGACCGGCGATGATCTCGGCGCCGCCTTCCTCGACCCGGAACGTGCCGCGCTGCACGACATAGCCGGCGTCCGCGGCGTCGCCGACCTTGAACAGCACTTCGCCTGCGTTGAAGTCACGTTGCTCGGAGCCGATCGCCAGCATGCGCAAGGAGCTGTCGCCCAACAGACGCATCGTCGGGACCTGCTCAAGCAGGGCTACGTCATCATCGATCGACATTCAGGGCCGGTAACCGCAGTGCGCCTCGATTTCACGAATCGTTGAGCGCGAAGCGTATCACGGCACCAGCTTGTAGCCACCGGCTTCCGTCACCAGGATTTCCGGGTTGGCGGCATCCTTCTCGATCTTCTGGCGGAGGCGGTAGATGTGGGTTTCCAACGTGTGGGTGGTGACGCCGGAATTGTAACCCCAGACTTCCTGGAGCAGGGTCTCGCGCGACACCGGCATCTG
This sequence comes from Bradyrhizobium sp. USDA 3240, assembly GCF_054063295.1. NCBI lineage: Bacteria > Pseudomonadati > Pseudomonadota > Alphaproteobacteria > Hyphomicrobiales > Nitrobacteraceae > Bradyrhizobium > Bradyrhizobium sp. USDA 3240. Next base: position 4,434,965 of record NZ_JBSSGD010000002.1, on the reverse strand, counting down.
GCCGGCGCGGTAGAGGAAGCGCAGGATCGCGGTTTCCTTCTCGGTCAGCCGCACCTTTCTGGCATTGGCGCCGGTGAGCATCTTCGAGCCGGGCCGGAACGAGTAGGGGCCGACCGAGAACACCGCGTCCTCGCTGGCCTCGTGCTGGCGCAGCTGCGCCCGGATCCGGGCCAGCAGCACCGCGAAGCGGAACGGCTTCGCCACATAGTCGTTGGCGCCGCTTTCGAGGCCAAGGATGGTGTCGGAATCGGTGTCATGGCCGGTCAGCATGATGATCGGGGCCTTGAAGCCGCCCTTGCGCAGGCTGCGGACCACTTCGCGGCCGTCGGTGTCGGGCAGGCCGACATCCATCAGGACCAGATCGGGAGAATTGGCTTTGGCGGCAGTGGCGCCCTTGGCGCCGGTGTCGACTGCGGAGGCTTCGAATTCCTCGTGCAGGGACAGCTGCTCGACCAGCGTATCGCGCAGATCGGTATCGTCATCCACGATCAAGATCTTGCGGGCATTGGCCATAGGTACAATCCTTCGGGGGCGGGGCGGTCAGAAGCGGGGGGCGCTTATGGCCGTAGCATCGGCTAGATACGTGCTCAGGTAGGCCGTCGTTACCGATTCACAAGGCAGCGGCAGTCTACCTCAAATCCGGCGGGGCAGGACGTGAATGTCCTGTAATGCCGGGAGATAGAATGTTTGGGGCTTCCAAGGCAAGTTCAGTTTTGAACGATTCTTAGAGGAAGGTCAGCTATTTCAATCACTTATATGACAGCGAAACGTGATCGCCCGCTCTCCGCCATCGAGGTCCGCAGCGCCGCCGGTGATCCGCGCCGGGGCTGGCTGACGGCCGATGGCTGGACTGTTCCGGTGGCGCTTGGACGTGGCGGAATCCTCGCCAACAAGCGCGAAGGAGACGGCGGCACGCCGCGCGGCATCTTCCACCCCAGGCAGCTCTGGTGGCGCGCCGACCGGCACCGCCGTCCCGTGACCTTCCTGCCGGCCCGGCCGATCCGCCGCGAGGACGCCTGGTGCGAGGACCCCGCCGACCGCCACTACAACCAGCCGATCCGGCTCGACCGCGAGCAGGCCGGCGACCGCCTGACGCGCGAAGATCACCTCTACGACTTCATTGTCGAGATCGACCACAACGCCGCACCGCGCATCGCCGGTCGCGGCAGCGCCGTGTTCCTGCATCTGGCGCGACCGAATTTCGGGCCGACCGCGGGCTGCGTCTCGATGACCAAGGCGTCGATGCTGCGGCTGCTGCGGCGGATGTCGTCGCAGACCCGGATCATCATCGGGTAAAGTTCTGGAATAGCTGAGCATCGGTTTTCCCACGCGACAAACGCGACGCGCTTGTGCTGAGATCGTGCGCAACACAGAAAATTCCCGCAGGGACGAAATCGCATGATCGACAACAACCAGATCGCCGCCGCCAAGGTCCTGCACGATCATTGGCACGCGGGAACGAAACTCGCCGCGCTCGACGGCGCCATGCGGCCGCGCGACCGCGCCGAGGGCTACGCGGTGCAGGCTCAGCTGGAAAAGACATCGCGCGAAAAGCTGTTCGGCTGGAAGATCGCGGCAACCAGCGCGGCCGGCCAGAAGCATATCAATGTCGCAGGCCCACTGGCCGGACGCATCCTCGCCGAGACGTTGATCGCCGATGGCGGCACCGCGTCCATGAAGGGCAACGCGATGCGCGTCGGCGAACCGGAATACGCCTTCCGCATGGCGCGCGATCTCGCGCCGCGCGCGACGCCGTATAGCCTAAGCGACGTGCTCGATGCGGTCGGCACGCTGCATCCCGCAATCGAGATTCCGGATTCGCGCTTCACCGATTTCACATCCGCCGGCGAGGCGCAGCTGATCGCCGACAATGCCTGCGCGCATCTGTTCGTGCTCGGACCTGCAACATCAGCGGATTGGCGCGCGATCGATCTGGTCGAAGAACGCCCGACCATCACGCTGCGCGGCGAGCGCTACATCGGCCACGGCAAGAACGTGCTCGGCGATCCCCGTGTCGCACTCGCCTGGTGCGCCAACGAGCTGCGTGCGCTGGGGCTGACGTTGCGGGCAGGGGAAGTCGTCACCACCGGCACCTGCCATCCGCCGCTGCCGATTCAGGCCGGCGATGTGTTCGCGGCGGACTTCGGCGCGATTGGAAAGGTGTCGGTGAAGTTCGCGTAGGCGGCGCGCTCCCGGCACACACCGCCGTCGTCCTGGCGAAGGCCAGGACCCATCACCACCGCTGTCACTTGCAAGATGAAAGTCTCGCCGCGCGCCCTTTGCGATGGCCGCGGCGTATGGGTCCTGGCCTTCGCCAGGACGACGTTAGTTTTGCACCACCGTCCGCGTCCCAAAAATCGCCGAGCCCACCCGCACATGGGTCGCGCCCATCTGGATCGCCACCGCGAAATCCGCGCTCATGCCCATCGAGAGATTCTTGAGCCCGTTGCGCGCGGCGATCTTGGCGCAGAGCGCGAAATGCGGCGCCGGGGCCTGGTCGACCGGCGGGATGCACATCAGTCCTGAAATCTGCAGGCCGTAGGTGTCGCGGCATGCCGCGATGAAGGTATCGGCGTCCTGCGGCGCGACGCCGGCCTTCTGCGGCTCCGCGCCGGTATTGATCTGGACGAACAGCTCCGGATGCTTGCCCTGATTTTTGACTTCCTTGGCTAACGCTTCGCAAATGCTGGCGCGGTCGACCGAATGGATCGCATCGAACAGCGCGACCGCCTCCTTGGCCTTGTTCGACTGCAACGGTCCGATCAGATGCAGCTGCAGTCCCGGGTTAGCCTGGATCAATTCCGGCCACTTGCCCTTGGCTTCCTGCACGCGGTTTTCGCCAAATGCGCGCTGTCCGGCACGAATAATCGGCAAAATTGCGTCGCCCGCGAATGTCTTCGACACCGCTATCAAGGTCACCGACGCGCGGTCGCGCCGCGCTTCCTTGCAGGCATGCGCGATCTCCCGCTCCACGGCGGCGAGGCCGTGTGGTGAATCAGCCGATAACGGCGCGGTCGGGCTTTGTGTCATGCTTGTGCCGTTCTCTGACAGGCGCGGGGGGTTGGCTCGAATTTTACCAAATTCGGGAAAGGCTTTTTGAAGCCCTTCACTCTACCTTGCGCCCGGGCAAGGGACCAGAATGTCGGGCGTCACTTTCAACCGCAACCGGGTCAAACTCAAGAAGGTTCTGGGCATTCGTGCCCGGCTCGCCTTGCTTGCGGTGATGCTGGTCGCGCCCTTGATGCTCGATCGCGTCCGCACGCTGGAGAATTTCCGCTCGACGCAGATCGCGCAGGCCGCGGCAGGCTATGCCAACCTCACCGCGCACGCTGCCGAAACCCAGCGCGAGGTGGTCTCCTCGGTGGAGACCATGCTGAAATCGGCCGCCTATATCCGCGCCTCCGGCGGCATCGGGCAGAGCTGCGAGGTGCTGCGCGCCAGCCTGCCGACGGTGCTGCCGTGGATCCGCAGCATCATGTTCGTCTCCAGGGACGGGCTGGTGCAGTGTTCGACGCTCAACAGCCAGGTCGGGCTCAATCTCGGCGACCGCGAATATTTCAAGAAGGCGCAGGACAACCGCGGCTTCGTGTTCAGCGACTATCTGCGCGGCAGGACCAACGGCCGGCCGATGATGATGGCTGCCTATCCGGTGGCCGCGATCAATCCGGAGCTCGACTCCATCGTCGTCGCCGGCATCAACATCGACTGGCTGTCGCAGATCATGGGTAATCTCGGCGGCCAGCCTGGCATGTCGGCGGTTCTGGTCGACTCGACCGGCGTCGTGGTCGCAGCCCCCGCGGATCATGCGAGCCTGATCGGCCGCTCGCTCGACACCATTCCCTTGATGTCGGCGATTGCGGAGAAGGCGCTGAGCTACGACGAGCCGTCAGGCTCGGTCTCGTTCACGGCGTCCGACGGCGCGCAGCGCACGCTGAGCTTCGCCCGCATCGCCGGCACGCAGTCCCACCTGATCGTGAGCATGGATGAGGCCAAGGTGACGGCGGCGATCAGCCGCGAGATCCGCACCGCCTATCTGCAGCTCGGCTTCGTCTGCCTCTTCGTGTTGTTGGGTGCCCTCGTCGGCGCAGAGCGGCTCGTGATCCATCCGATCGAGCTGATGACCAGCATGGCGCGGCGGTTCGGCGAGGGCGACTGGTCGGCGCGCGTCGCCAAGCACAAGCTGCCGTCGGAATTCGTGCCGCTGGCGCGCGCCTTCAACGCGATGGCCGCGCAGCTCAGCCAGCGCGAGCGCGAGCTCGTCGCCTCCAACGACCGCCTCACCGTGATGGCCTCGATCGATGCGCTGTCGGGCCTTGCCAACCGCCGCGGCTTCCAGAGCCGGCTCGATTTCGAGTGGATGCGGGCGCAGCAATATGAATCCGAGCTGTCGCTGATGATGATCGATGTCGATCACTTCAAACTCTACAACGATACCTACGGCCATCCCGAAGGCGACGTCTGCCTGACCCGGATAGGCGAGACGCTGGCCGGAATCGCCGCCGACACCATGGGTTTTGCCGGCCGCTATGGCGGCGAGGAATTCTGTCTGTTGTTGCCGGACACCGATGCCGCGCACGCGCTTGCGATCGGCGAGACGGTGCGCACGGCGGTCCTCGGCCTCGCCGTGCCGCACGCGCCCTCGAGCCATTGCGTCGTCACCGTCAGCGTCGGCGTCGCCACCACGAAACCGAACGAGACCCAGCGTCCCGGCGACCTGATCGAGGCGGCGGACGCCGCCCTCTACGCCGCCAAACGGCGCGGCCGCAACGCCGTGATCGAGCACGGCTTCCTGCAGACGCTGGACGAAGCCGGGATGGCGCTGGCGAGTTAGTGCCTCTGATCAAGGAGCGGGCGGAACGAACGGCAAAACTCGGACAAAACATGTCGCGAGGACGCGAAATCGCGCCCCATATCACGCTGTCATCGCTCGGCTCGACCGGGCGATCCAGTACGCCGCGGCCTCTCGGTTCAAGCATAAACGTCTCTGGAATACTGGGTCACCCGGTCAAGCCGGGTGACGACACCGGATCGGTTCCTAGCGGGCTGCCGTGTGGCGACCTTCACCCTTCCCCGCTGTACCGACGGCGGGCCATGACCATTTGGCAGCCCCCAAGCCGTTGACCCCATGGGCGATTTTGTGGCCTAGTCCGCCGTCCCCGAACGGGACCCGAAAATCACCCAAAGCCACCCAGAATCCCTGCGATTTCATGACCGCCGAACGCTACAACGCCCGTGAATCCGAGCCCCGCTGGCAAGCCACCTGGGACGAAAAGGCGATCTTCGCCTCCAAGAACGACGATCCGCGGCCGAAATACTACGTGCTCGAGATGTTCCCGTACCCGTCGGGACGCATCCATATCGGCCATGTCCGCAACTACACGCTCGGCGACGTGCTGGCTCGCTTCATGCGCGCCAAGGGCTTCAACGTGCTGCACCCGATGGGCTGGGATGCGTTCGGCCTGCCCGCCGAAAACGCCGCGATCGAGCGCAAGGTGGCGCCGAAGGCCTGGACCTACGACAACATCGCCGCAATGAAGAAGCAGCTCAAGTCGATCGGGCTGTCGCTCGACTGGGCGCGCGAATTCGCGACCTGCGACCCCAGCTACTACAAGCATCAGCAGAAGATGTTCCTGGACATGCTGCGCGCCGGCCTCGCCGAGCGCGAGAAGCGCAAGCTGAACTGGGATCCGGTCGACATGACCGTGCTCGCCAACGAGCAGGTGATCGACGGCCGCGGCTGGCGCTCGGGCGCCGTCGTCGAGCAGCGTGAGATGAGCCAGTGGGTCTTCAAGATCACGAAGTACGCGCAGGAGCTGCTGGAGGCGCTGGACGGTCTGGACCGCTGGCCCGACAAGGTGCGGCTGATGCAGCGCAACTGGATCGGCCGTTCCGAGGGCCTCTTGATCCGCTTCGCGCTGGATCCGGCGACCACGCCGGCCGGCGAGAACGAGCTGAAGATCTTCACCACGCGGCCGGACACGCTGTTCGGCGCAAAATTCATGGCGATCTCGGCGGATCATCCGCTGGCGCAGGCCGCTGCCGCGAAGAACCCGAAGCTCGCGGAGTTCATCGCAGACATCAAGAAGATCGGCACCGCGCAGTCGATCATCGACACCGCGGAGAAGCAGGGTTTCGACACCGGCATCAAGGCGGTGCATCCGTTCGATCCGAGCTGGAAGCTGCCGGTCTATGTCGCGAACTTCGTGCTGATGGAATACGGCACCGGCGCGATCTTCGGCTGCCCGGCGCACGACCAGCGCGACCTCGACTTCGTCAACAAATACGGCCTCGGCAACGTGCCGGTGGTCTGCCCCGAAGGCCAGGACCCGAAGACGTTTTTCATCACCGACACCGCCTATGACGGTGACGGCCGCATGATCAATTCGCGCTTCCTCGACGGCATGACCATCGAGGCGGCAAAGGAAGAGGTTGCCAAGCGTCTGGAGAGCGAGCTGCGCGGAAACGCACCGGTCGGCGAGCGGCAGGTGAATTTCCGGCTGCGCGACTGGGGTATTTCGCGCCAGCGCTATTGGGGTTGCCCGATCCCGGTCATCCATTGTCCGACCTGCGACGTGGTACCGGTGCCCGACGACCAGTTACCGGTGACGCTGCCGGAGGATGTCAGCTTCGACAGGCCGGGCAACGCGCTCGACCATCACCCGACCTGGAAGCACGTCAACTGCCCGAAGTGCGGCGGCAAGGCGGTGCGCGAGACCGACACGATGGACACCTTCGTGGACTCGTCGTGGTACTTCGCGCGCTTCACCGATCCCTGGAACGCGACCGCGCCGACCACGCCCGCGGTCGCCAACCGGATGATGCCGGTCGACCAGTATATCGGCGGCGTCGAGCACGCGATCCTGCATCTGCTCTACAGCCGCTTCTTCACCCGCGCGATGAAGGCCACCGGCCATATCGACATGAGTGAGCCGTTCGCCGGCATGTTCACCCAGGGCATGGTGGTGCACGAGACCTACCAGAAGTCCGACGGCAGCTGGGTCACGCCGGCCGAGGTCAAGATCGAGGTGGGCGGCAACGGCCGCCGCGCTGTGCTGCTGGCGACCGGCGAGGACATCGAGATCGGCCCGATCGAGAAGATGTCGAAGTCGAAGAAGAACACCGTCGACCCCGACGACATCATCGCAAGCTACGGCGCCGACGTCGCGCGCTGGTTCATGCTGTCGGACTCGCCGCCGGATCGCGACGTGATCTGGAGCGACGAGCGCGTGCAAGGCGCCTCGCGCTTCGTGCAGCGGCTGTGGCGGCTGGTGAACGAATCGGCCGAGATCGCCAAGGCGGCGCCGGCGGACCGGCCGGGCGCGTTTGGGCCCGAGGCGCTGGCGTTGCGCAAGGCGGCCCATGGCGCGCTCGACAAGGTGTCGTCCGGGATCGAGCGGCTGCATTTCAATGTCTGCCTCGCGCATATCCGCGAATTCGCCAATGCGCTGTCCGAGGTGCTGGCCAAGGGTGACAAGCCTGCCCCGGATGTGGCCTGGGCCGTGAAAGAAGCCGCGACCATCCTGGTGCAGCTGTTCTCGCCGATGATGCCGCATCTGGCCGAGGAGTGCTGGGTGGTTCTGGGCCAGACCGGGCTGGTATCCGAGGCCGATTGGCCGCAAATCGAACGCGATTTGCTGGTCGAAGACAGCGTGACCCTCGTCGTCCAGGTCAACGGTAAAAAACGAGGTGATGTTACTGTGCCACGGGCGGCGCAAAATGCGGATATAGAGGCTGCCGTTTTGGCGCTCGATGCGGTAAAAGCCGCACTGGGCGGCAAACCCGTCCGCAAGGTGATTGTGGTGCCCATGAGGATCGTCAATGTTGTCGGCTAGGATCAGGATCGCCGCCCGGCTCGTGGCCGTGGCAGCCTTGGCCGCGCTGACGGCCGGTTGCTTCCAGCCGATGTATGCCGAGCGCACCCTTGACGGTCAGTCGTCCGTCTTGCGCGAAAAGCTGATGGGCGTCGAGGTTCCACCGGTCGACAAGGCGAACGCGTCCCGCGAGGCCCGGGTCGGCGTCGAGGTCCGCAACGCCCTCGCCTTCAAGCTCTACGGCACCGCCACCGGCGCACCGCCGACGCACCGGCTGGTGCTGCGCTTCTATACCAGCCGCTCCTCGCTGATGATCGACCCGACCACCGCGCTGCCGACCAGCGAGAACTACGGCATCGATGCCCAGTTCAACCTGATCGAGATCGCGTCGAACAAGTCGGTCATGACCGGCACCACGTTCTCGCGCGTGTCCTATGACATGCCGGGCTCCTACCAGCGCTTCGCCCGGACCCGCGCCCTCCGCGACGCCGAGGACCGCGCCGCGCAGGAAATCGCCGACAACATCCAGACCCGCCTCGCCTCCTTCTTCTCAGCCGGGACCTGATCGCCGCATTGGTCGCGCTTCGCGGAAAAGAGATCGACAGCTTCCTCGCTCGGCCTGACGCGGGTCGTCCGATCATCCTGCTTTACGGCCCGGACTTAGGGCTGGTGCGCGAGCGCGCCGACGCGCTGATGGCCTCCGCGGTCGACGATCCCAACGATCCGTTCTCGCTGGTGCGCCTCAATGGCGACGAGCTCGCCGCCGAGCCGTCGCGGCTGGTCGATGAGGCCATGACCGTGCCGCTGTTCGGCGGCCGCCGCGCCATCCGCGTCCGCGCCGGCTCGCGTAATTTCTCAAGTGGCGTCGAGACGCTGACCGAGACCGCCGGACTCAAGGATTGCCGCATCGTGATCGAGGCCGGCGAGCTCAGGCCGGAATCGCCGCTGCGCAAGATCTGCGAGCGCGCCAAGAGTGCCGTCGCGATCGGTTGCTATCCCGACACCGAACGCGATTTGACCAAGCTGATCGAGGACGAGCTGCGCGTCTCGAACCTGCGGCTCGCACAGGACGCGCGCGCGGTGCTGATGTCGCTGCTCGGCGGCGACCGCATGGCCTCGCGCAACGAGCTGCGCAAGCTCGCGTTGTTCGCGCATGGCAAGGGCGAGATCACGCTCGACGACGTGATGACCGTGGTCTCCGACGCTTCCGAACTGAAGCTCGATCCGATCGTCGACGGCGCCTTCGCCGGCAACGCCGCGCTGGTGGAAAGCGAGTTCACCAAGGCGATGGTCGCCGGCACCTATCCCGGCGTGATCATCTCGGCCGCGCAGCGCCAGGCGGCCTGGCTGCATAAATCGGCGCTCACGATCGCGGATGGCGCGCCGGCGTCAGCCGTGCTCGAGGGCGGATTTCCGCGGCTGCACTTCTCGCGCAAGCCGGCGGTCGAGATCGCGCTGCGCAATTTCACGCCGCCGCGGCTGGTGGCCGTGATCGATCAGCTCGCGACCGCGGCGCTCGACATGCGCAAGCAGGCCTCGCTCGCCGCCGTCATCGCCCAGCGCGCGCTGCTGTCGATCGCGGCGAATGCGAAGCGGCGGGGGTGAGGCACGAGAAGAGACGTCATTGCGAGCGAAGCAATCCATCGCTCCGCACGCGCGGATGGATGGATTGCTTCGTCGCTGTCGCTCCTCGCAATGACGGTGGAGGCAGACCCGCGGAGCTAACCGCCTTCCAGCCGCCGCACCACCTCGTCGAGCTGCTCGAGGTTGCGGTAGCTGATCTGGACGGTGCCGCCGGGATCGCGATGGCTGACGGTGACGGCAAGGCCGAGCGCATCGCTGACGCGCTTCTCCAGCGCCAGCGTGTCGGCGTCCTTGTCGACCTTCGCGGCGCTGCTCCGCGCCTTCTGCGGCTTGCGCTCCGGCACGCCCTCCTCATGCGCGAGCGCCTCGGCCTGGCGGACGTTGAGGCCTTCGGCGACGATGCGCTTCGCGGCAGTGAGCGGATCCGGCACGCCGATCAGCGCGCGGGCGTGGCCGGCGGAGAGATCGCCCTTCGAGATCAGCGCCTGCACCTCGGCGGGAAGCTTGGTCAGCCGCATCATGTTGGCGACATGGCTGCGGCTCTTGCCGACGATCTTGGCGATGTCTTCCTGGCCGCGTTTGAACTCGTCGGCGAGCGCGTGATAGCCCAGCGCTTCTTCCATCGCGTTGAGGTCTTCGCGCTGGACGTTCTCGATGATCATGATTTCGAGCGCGTCGGAATCAGAGACCTCGACCGGCACAATCGGCACTTCGTGCAGGCCTGCGAGTTGCGAGGCGCGCCAGCGGCGCTCGCCGGCGATGATCTCAAAGCGGTCCTGCACGCCCTTGATGGCGCGCACCACGATCGGCTGGATCACGCCGCGCGCCTTGATCGAATCGGCGAGCTCGCCGAGCTCGGCATCGGCGAAGCTGCGCCGCGGATTGCGCGGGTTGGCCTTGAGGAATTCGATCGGCACCTTGCGCTGCGTGCGCGGCCGCTCGACATGCGCGGCCGCCTCGCCGCCGACATCTCCAATCAGGCTTGCCAGCCCGCGCCCCAGTCGCGAACGCGCTTCATCGGCCATTGTTGCGAGCTCCCTTGGATTCACACGCAGTACTCCAGACTAGAATTTCAGAATCGTCGAGCGGGCCGCGCGCAGCGAAGCCCGTCGCTCTCGTTGCGTGCCAGGATGGGGTTCGCTTCACTGCGCCCATCATCGACAACATCAGTGCGTGCGCAGCTCGCGCTCGCGCTGGATCACTTCGGTGGCGAGCTTGAGATACGCATCGCTGCCGGCGCATTTGAGGTCGTAGACCAAGACCGGCTTGCCGTAGGACGGCGCTTCCGAGATGCGCACGTTGCGCGGGATCATGGTGTCGTAGACCTTGTCGCCCATGAACTGACGCACGTCGGCAACCACCTGGTTGGAGAGGTTGTTGCGCGAGTCGAACATGGTCAGCACGATGCCGTGGATCGACAGCGTCGGGTTGAGCGTCGAGCGCACCTGCTCCACGGTTTGCAGCAATTGCGACAGACCTTCGAGCGCGAAGAACTCGCATTGCAGCGGTACCAGGATCGCGTCCGACGCCGCCATCGCATTGACGGTGAGCAAATTGAGCGAGGGCGGGCAGTCGATCAGCACGTAGGTGTAATCGGCTTCCGGCGAGACGTTGTTGTTCAATCCTGCGATCGCATCGCGCAGCCGGAAGGCGCGACCCGGCGTGGTGCCGAGTTCGAGCTCGAGGCCGGAGAGATCCATGGTGGAGGCCGCGATGTGCAGCCGCGGCACCGCGGTCGCGACCACGGCATCGCGCAGCGGTGCCTCGCCGATCAGCACGTCATAGGTCGAGCAGTTGCGGCTGCGGCGATCGATGCCGAGACCGGTCGAGGCGTTGCCCTGCGGATCGAGATCGACGATCAGGACACGCTCGCCGATCGCAGCGAGTGCGGTACCAAGATTGATCGCTGTGGTGGTCTTGCCGACGCCGCCCTTCTGGTTGGCGAGCGACAGGATGCGCGGGTGGCCCGGCGCCTGGAGTGCCTTATCCCCTTGATAAACCTCGTCCATCACGGTCATACCAAAATACCATTTACTTTCGCGGAGTCCCCTAGCGCCGCTCGATTGACCCGAGTTCGACGATCCAGCCCTGTCCGCCGGTCCGGCTGGAGTGTAGCTTTGGCTCAACAATCCAATATTTAGTGGCCTCGGTCAATTCGGCCTCTACATCTTGACCCTTCAAAAACAGCGCCTTCGCGCCCTTTTTGATCCACGGCTCCGCAAAGCCGATGAGTTGATGTAACGGAGCCAGCGCCCGCGCGGTGACGCAATCGATGGGACCTGCGATTCTATCCACAGTATCCCCGATATCAGCCAGATGCACCGTCCCTGGTGACGCCGTGACCCGTATCGCCTCGCGCAAGAATGCGGCCTTCTTGGCGATTCGCTCAACCAGATGGATCCGCGCGCCTTGTGTCTCGGCCAACGCACAGGCCAGCACGACACCGGGAAAGCCGCCGCCGCTGCCGAGATCGACCCACGATTTTGCTGAGGGTGCGAGGCCCAGAAGCTGCAGCGAATCGGAGACGTGCCGGGTCCAGAGATTCGGAAGCGTGGATGGCGCGACGAGATTAGTTTTGGCCTGCCACTCCAGCAGGAGGGCGATGTAGCGGTCGAGCCGCGCCTCTGTTTCACGTGAAACAGGCGTGAGCGCGAGCGCCGCGGCCTTGTCCTTGGCGGAGACGCTGACTTCGGCGGATTGCGAGGCTGGAGCCATTTCGGGAGCAGGGCCGTTTGTTTGACGTAGTGAAAGCCGGTGGCGAGGCCGACGAGCGGTGGATCGGTCGATTCGCCTTCACGGAAGATAGGCGCTCGATCCCTGTGTTTCACGTGAAACGTCAGGCGGTCGCCTTGGCCGATTTCCGTCGTGCTTCGCGACGCAGATAGGCAGCCAAAATACCCAGCGCTGCCGGGGTCATGCCATCAATCCGGCCCGCCTGCCCGACCGTCCGCGGTTGCGCCTTCTGCAGCTTGGCACGGGCTTCGTTCGAGAGACCCGGCACATCGGCATAGTCGACATCGGTCAGGACCAGGCCCTCGTCGCGCCGGAAGGCGTCGATGTCGGCGGTCTGGCGCTTCAGATAGACGTCGTATTTGGCATCGATCTCGAGATGGACCGCGATCGCAGGGTCAATGGCCGACAGCTCCGGCCAGATCGCCTGCACCGCAGGCCACTCGATCTCCGGATAGGCCAGCAGCTCGAACGCGGATCGGCGATGGCCGTCGCGATTGAGCGCCAGCCCATGCTTGGCAGCTTCGTTCGGTGTGATCGCAAGCGACTTCGCCAAGGTCTTGGCCGCATCCAGGGCCGCCATCTTGGTCCGATGGCGTTCCGCGCGCGCCGTTCCGACGCATCCGAGCGCGATGCTCTTATCGGTCAGCCGCTGGTCGGCATTGTCGGCCCGTAGCGTCAGCCGGTATTCGGCCCGCGAAGTGAACATCCGATAGGGCTCGGTGATCCCGCGGGTCACGAGATCGTCGATCATCACGCCGAGATAGCCGTCTGCGCGATCGAACACGATCGGATCGGTCCCACCGGCAGCCAGCGCGGCATTGAGCCCGGCAACGATGCCCTGCCCCGCCGCCTCTTCGTATCCCGTGGTGCCATTGATCTGGCCGGCCAGGAAAAGCCCGCGCAGACGCTTGGTCTGCAAGGTCGGATCGAGCTCCCGGGGATCGACGTGGTCGTATTCGATTGCGTAGCCCGGACGGACCATTTTCACCTGCTCGAGGCCGGGGATGCTGGCGAGGATCGCGAGCTGGACCTCTTCGGGCAGCGAAGTCGAGATGCCGTTGGGATAGACCGTGCTGTCGTCGAGCCCTTCCGGCTCCAGGAAGATCTGATGGCCGTCGCGATCGCCAAAACGGACGATCTTGTCCTCGATCGAGGGGCAGTAGCGCGGTCCGGAGCTCTTGATCTGGCCGGAATACATCGGCGAGCGATGCACGTTGGCTCGGATCACCTCATGGGTCGCCGGTGTGGTCCGGGTGATCCCGCACTGGATCTGCGGGGTCGTGATCCGGTCGGTCATGACCGAAAACGGCTCCGGAGGCTCGTCTCCGGGCTGCATTTCGACCGCGGACCAGTCGATCGTGGTGCCGTCGAGGCGTGGTGGCGTCCCGGTCTTGAGCCGGCCGAGCACAAAACCCGCCCGTTCGAACGAGGCAGACAAACCCATGGCCGGCGCCTCGCCGACACGGCCTGCCGGCCAGTTCTTCTCGCCGAGATGAATTAGACCGCGCAGGAAGGTGCCGGTCGTGATGACGACCGCACCCGATGAAAGCTGACGGCCATCCCCCAGGCGAATGCCGGTCACGCGCCCATCAATGACGATCAGCTCATCCGCTTCGCCCTCGATAACGCTGAGGTTCGCAGTCTCAGTGATCGCCGCCTGCATCGCGGCCGCATAGAGCTTGCGATCGGCCTGAGCCCGGGGTCCACGGACCGCCGGACCCTTCCGGCGATTGAGCATACGGAACTGGATGCCGCCGGCATCGGCAACCCGGCCCATCAGGCCGTCCAGCGCGTCGACTTCGCGAACCAGATGGCCCTTGCCGAGCCCGCCGATCGCGGGATTGCAGGACATCGCGCCGATGGTCGCGAAACGATGGGTCACCAAGGCCGTCTTCGCGCCCATCCGGGCAGCCGCACTCGCGGCCTCACAGCCGGCATGGCCGCCGCCGATGACAATGACGTCGAATGAGTCTGCCCTGATAGTCATGGCGGGACTTCTATCGCGGAGTAATGAAAGCCGGAAGAACGAAGTTAGGTCGCTGGTTTGAGAACCGCTTCTGCGGCCGAGATATGGATTGCGTCGCCTCGCTCGCAATGCCTGAGCGGAGTTGTTTCACGTGAAACAGCCCGGTCGGGCGGCAGCAACTGTTTCACGTGAAACGGGAGGCGGCTTCCTTAACCAGATCGAAACCATGTTTCACGTGAAACAGATGGGGGCTCGCTACTTCCCGACGCAGAACTCGCGGAAGATGACGTCCAGGATGTCTTCGACATCGACCCGACCGAGTAAACGGCCGAGTGAGGTGGCCGCCCTGCGAAGTTCCTCGGCGGCAAGTTCCTCGCCCTGCCCGACCACGTCGATGCTGCGCCGAAGAGACCCGACAGTCTCCTCAAGCAACCCCCGCTGCCGCGTCCGGCTGATCAGACCGCCCTCGCTGGTGGCGAAATAGTCGTGAGCGAAACCGACCAATGCGTCGATCAGCTCAGAGAGGCCGTCGCCGCGGGCCGCTGAGATCCGGAACTCAGGGTAGCTGCCTCCTTCACCCGGCGGAGTCCTCACCAGATCGATCTTGTTCCGCACCAGCCAAGTTGGCGTCGTTCCGCCATGCCCGACCTTCGCGCCGCGGCTGTCGGCCAGCCACAATACGAGGTCGGCTTCCGCAGCGCGGGCCTGGGCGCGGCGAACACCCTCCTGCTCCACCGGGTCGTCGGTCTCGCGGATCCCGGCGGTGTCGATGACCGTGACGGGATAGCCGTCGAGGTCGAGCTGCACCTCAATCACGTCGCGCGTGGTGCCAGCATGCGGCGAGACGATCGCGACCTCGCGCTTGGCAAGCTGATTGATCAGGGTCGATTTGCCGACATTCGGCGGACCTGCGATGGCGACCACCAGGCCGTCGCGTAGCCGCTCACTTTGCCCCTGCCCCGCTAGGACTTGCTTGACCTCGTCATGCAGCGCCCGGATCTTCTCGAGTGCCGGCGCGATCAGCTCCGCCGGCACATCGCCTTCATCGGAGAAATCGATGCCGGCCTCGATCAGCGCCGACGCCGCGATGATCCGCTCGCGCCAGTCGCGCGCGCGATCGCCGAGCAATCCCTTCAACTGTCGCAGCGCCTGGCGCCGTTGGCGGTCGGTATCGGCGTGGATCAGGTCGTCGAGGCCCTCGGCCTCGGTCAGGTCGAGCTTGCCGTTCTCGAATGCCCGCCGCGTGAACTCGCCCGGCTCGGCTGGCCGCACATTCTCGAACGCGGCGATGGCATCGAACATCACCGCCAACACCGCGCGCCCGCCATGGACATGAAATTCGGCGACGTCCTCGCCGGTCGCACTGGCCGGGCCCGGGAACCAGAGCACGACTGCGTCATCGATCGCCTGGTGCTCCGAATCGTGGAGTAGCGCCCGGGTCGCCATTCGTGGATCCGGAGTCTTGCCCGCCAGTCCAGCAATGACCGACTCGGCCATTGGGCCAGACAGCCTGACAATGGCGATCGCACTGGGCGGCCGCCCGGAGGATAATGCGAAGATGGTCTGGTCGCGCGGATGCATCGCCTATTTCTTCCCAGCAAATCGGCAAAGGCAATGCCGCTTCCATTTCGCACGCCATGCCGCAATATGCTGCAACGCAGCATAACCAAATCTGGTTGCGGCAACCGAGCAGCAATTTTGCTGCACTCCCGCCGACCAGACCGCAACCTCTA
Organism: Bradyrhizobium sp. USDA 3240; assembly: GCF_054063295.1. NCBI lineage: Bacteria > Pseudomonadati > Pseudomonadota > Alphaproteobacteria > Hyphomicrobiales > Nitrobacteraceae > Bradyrhizobium > Bradyrhizobium sp. USDA 3240. Next base: position 4,419,138 of record NZ_JBSSGD010000002.1, on the reverse strand, counting down.
AGGTACAAAGATAAATTGTATCAGATAGTTATGTGAATTTTCGGTGAGCCGAACCAGCCCAAATCATGCTGCGCTATGCTGCAGCAACTCCGCAGCATGAAAAAAGGCGCCCCGTTTGTGCGGAGCGCCCTGTTCCTTTCGGCCCATGGCCTCAGGTGTTCATGGAATCGAAGAATTCCGAATTGCTCTTCGTGTTCCGGAGCTTGTCGAGCAGGAAGTCGATCGCGTCCATGGTGCCCATCGGATTGAGGATCCGGCGCAGGACGTACATCTTCTTCAGCACCTGCGGATCGGTGATGAGCTCCTCCTTACGGGTGCCTGAGCGGGCGATATCGATCGCCGGGAAGGTCCGCTTGTCCGAGACCTTGCGGTCGAGGATCAGTTCGGAGTTACCGGTGCCCTTGAACTCTTCGAAGATGACTTCGTCCATGCGGCTGCCGGTATCGACCAGCGCGGTCGCGATGATGGTCAGCGAACCGCCCTCCTCGATGTTGCGCGCGGCACCGAAGAAGCGCTTCGGGCGCTGCAGGGCGTTGGCGTCGACACCGCCGGTTAGCACCTTGCCGGATGACGGCACCACGGTGTTGTACGCGCGGCCGAGGCGGGTGATCGAATCGAGCAGGATCACGACATCGCGGCCGTGCTCGACGAGACGCTTGGCCTTCTCGATCACCATCTCGGCGACCTGGACGTGACGCACGGCGGGTTCGTCGAAGGTCGACGACACCACCTCGCCCTTCACCGAACGCTGCATGTCGGTGACTTCTTCCGGACGTTCGTCGATCAGAAGCACGATCAGATAGCAGTCGGGATGATTGGCGGTGATGGAGTGCGCGATGTTCTGCATCAGCACCGTCTTGCCGGTGCGCGGCGGCGCCACGATCAGCGCGCGCTGGCCCTTGCCGATCGGCGCGACGATGTCGATCACGCGGGCCGAGAGATCCTTCTTGGTGGAATCCTCAAGCTCCATGCGGAAACGCTGATTGGGAAACAGCGGCGTGAGGTTGTCGAAATTGACCTTGTGCTTGGCCTTTTCGGGATCCTCGAAATTGAGCGTGTTGACCTTCAGCAGCGCGAAGTAGCGTTCGCCTTCCTTCGGGCTGCGGATGTGTCCTTCGATGGTATCGCCGGTGCGCAGGCCGAAGCGGCGGATTTGCGAAGGCGAGACGTAGATGTCGTCGGGACCGGGCAGGTAGTTCGCATCGGGCGAACGAAGGAATCCGAATCCGTCGGACAGCACCTCCACGACGCCCTCGCCGACAATGTCGGTCTCGGCGGCGGCGAGGTTCTTGAGAATTGCGAACATCAGCTCCTGCTTGCGCATGGTGCTGGCATTCTCGACCCCGTTCTCTTCCGCGAACGAGACGAGCTCGGCCGGCGTTTTCGATTTGAGGTCCTGGAGTTTGATTTCCCGCATCGGGGTCGTCCTGTGAGGAAGTAAGTAGGGAAGGGGTGCGAGGTGGCTTGGAAAAAGCGGACGCCAAAGGAAGGTCCGCAGGTCTCAGCCAGGAAAGTGCCGTTTGGGCTTTCAAACCTGATGCGGCGCCGGCCCGAAAAGAACCGAAACGCGACCACATCCGCCTGCGTGGGGTGGGATAGGACCTATATAGAAAATCGATTCGTTCTTCGCAAGAAGGACTGAAGCATGGGTCTTAAGCATCGCGATGTCTAGAACGGCTTCACGACCACCATGAGCACGATCAGGATCATCAGGAGCGTCGGCACCTCATTGATAACGCGATAGAATTTCTGGGTACGCTGATTCCGGTCGGCGGCGAAATCCTTCACGCAGCGGGACAAAAAGCCGTGGATACCCGACATGATGAGCACCAGCGTAAATTTGACGTGAAACCAGCCCGATAGGTACCAGTGTCCGGCCCAGACCAGATAAAGCCCGGCAAGCCAGGTCACGATCATCGCGGGGTTGATGATCGCCTTCAAAAGCCGCCGCTCCATGACCTTGAAGGTCTCGGACTGCTTCGAGCCGATCTCGGCCTCGCAATGATAGACGAACAGCCGCGGCAGATAGAGCATGCCCGCCATCCAGGAGATCACGGCAACGATGTGCAGGGCCTTGATCCAGTCGTACAACATCGCGGTGATGCCTTTCAGGGAGCAGCTCGGGCGCTCTCAGCGTTGCGCGCCAAGCTCTGCTTGCGAGGGACCGATACATATCCGCTCACACGGCTCTCCTAAACTTAATTAAGTTTAGAATCTAAGGTTTGAGTCTAAGTGACAGTGAATTTGACTCATGCAAAACGATCCAGCCGTTCTTGCAGGCTTGTTCACATCCCTCAACATTTCCGCCGGCGAGCGCGAATATTCGGAATCTATCGCTTAACTCAATCGGTTGCGGACGTATGCGGGCAGCTTATCAAGAGACAAATCCACACCGGTTCACTATCATTCGTCCGATGGCGTCGACTTATCCTTTTCGGCGGTGCTGTGAACAAAGGGACGAGATATACAGAGACCTGGCGGCGGACCCGGATTCTTCTCCTCGACCTCCACAGGGATTCACAGGTTAGACAGGGGCTCCGGTGCCGACGACCTCCAATTATTTCCACCTTCATCTGGTGTCTGATTCGACCGGCGAGACGCTGATCACCGTGGCGCGCGCGGTCGCCGCGCAATACGCCAACGTGACTGCGGTCGAGCATGTCTACCCGCTGGTACGCAGCCAGAAACAGCTCGATCGCGTGCTCGACGAGATCGAGGAATCGCCAGGGATCGTCCTATTCACGCTGCTGGAAAAGGACCTGGTTGGCCGGCTCGAGGGCAAGTGCAAGGAAATCAACGTGCCGAGCCTGTCGATCATCGGGCCGGTGATGCAGTTGTTCGAGGCGTATCTGGGTGCCGCAACGACCGGGCGCGTCGGTGCGCAGCATGTGCTGAACGCGGAATATTTCAGCCGGATCGACGCGCTGAACTACACGATGATCCACGACGACGGCCAGCATGTCGAAGGCCTCGAGGACGCCGACGTCGTCCTGGTCGGCGTGTCCCGCACATCGAAGACCCCGACCTCGATCTATCTCGCCAATCGCGGCATAAGAACTGCAAACGTGCCGCTGGTGCCGGGCATCCCGCTGCCGCACCAGCTCGAGACCCTGAAGAAGCCGTTGGTAGTCAGCCTGCATGCGACGCCGGAGCGCCTGATCCAGGTCCGGCAGAACCGGCTGCTCACGATGGGCGACCGCGACAACGACACCTACATCGACAAGCAGGCAGTGGCCGATGAAGTCGCATTTGCGCGGCGCCTGAGCGCGAAATTCAACTGGGCATTGCTCGACGTGACGCGTCGCTCGATTGAAGAGACGGCGGCTGCGATCATGAAGCTCTATAACGACCGCCAGCGCGCGCGGCCGTCGGAGTAACGGCCAAATCATGAGCATCTGGCGTGGCCCGCAGAAGCTGATCCTTGCGTCACAAAGCCGTGCGCGAAGGATGCTGCTTGAAAACGCCGGGCTCGAATTCGAGGCGCTGCCGGCCGATATCGATGAGCGCGCGGTGCAGAAGAACTCCGGCCTTTCGGCACCGGGCGAGATCGCCTCGCTCCTGGCGCGCGAGAAGGCGCTGTTCATATCGCGGCAGGAGCCGGGTCAATATGTCGTCGGTGCCGATCAGACGCTGGCGCTGGGGCCGCGGATGTTCAGCAAGCCTGCGGGCCGTGCACAGGCTGCCGAGCAGCTCGGCCTGCTCGCCGGACAGACGCACGCGCTGCACTCGGCCGTCTCGGTCGCGCGCGACGGGACAGTCCTGTTCGACGATGTGAGTGTCGCCCGGATGACAATGCGGCGGCTTGCTGCCGATGAGATCGAAGCCTATCTCGACCAGGCCGGGGAGGCGGTGACGACCAGCGTCGGCGCCTACCAGCTCGAGGGTCTCGGCGTGCATCTGTTCGAGCGGATCGAAGGCGACCATTTCACCATCCTCGGCCTGCCGCTATTGTCGCTGCTCGCATTCCTGCGCCGCGAAAAGCTGCTCGCGGTGTGAGATGCCGAGGAATGGCGACGGAGAGATGCTGAACCGATGTTGATGCGATGCTGATTCTTGGACTGACCGGCTCGATCGGGATGGGAAAATCCACCACGGCCAAACTCTTCATGGAGGCCGGCGTGCCGGTGTACGACGCCGATGCGGCCGTGCATCAGCTCTACGAAGGCGAAGCGGTCCCTGCGATCGAGGCCGCCTTTCCCGGCACCACTGCGGACGGCAAGGTCGACCGCGCAAAACTCTCGGCACGCGTGGTGCACGACCCTGCGGCGATGCGGCAGCTCGAGCAGATCGTGCATCCGATGCTGGGCGCGTCGCGGCAGAAATTCTTTGCCGATGCGGAAGCCGCCCGCGCGCCGATCGTCGTCGTCGACGTGCCGCTGCTGTATGAGACCGGCGGTGAGAAGCGCGTCGATGCCGTCGTCGTGGTCACAACCACGCCGGAACTGCAGCGCGAGCGCGTGCTGGCGCGGGGCACCATGGATGCGGCCAAGCTCGACGCCATCATCGCCAAGCAGATGCCGGACGCCGAGAAGCGCAAGCGCGCGGATTTCATCGTGGATACCTCGCACGGACTTGATCCGGTGCGGGCGCGGATCCGCGACATTCTGGCCGAGGTTGCTAAGATGCCGGAGCGGCGAAACTGATTCGCGCCGCTTTTCCGGATTCCCTCACGTCATGCGCGAAATCGTTCTCGATACCGAAACCACTGGCCTCGATCCGCTGCGCGGTGACCGGCTGGTCGAGATCGGCTGTGTCGAGATCTTCAACCGCATGCCGACGGGACAGACCTACCACGTCTACATCAATCCCGAGCGCGACATGCCGGTCGAAGCGTTCAACGTGCATGGGCTGTCGACCGAATTCCTGGCCTCCAAGCCGCTGTTCAATGAGGTGGTCGACGAGTTCCTGGCCTTCATCGGCGATACGCCGCTGGTGATCCACAACGCCTCGTTCGACATCAGCTTCATCAACGCCGAGCTCGACCGCATCAAGCGGAAGGCCATTCCGAAGGACCGGCTGGTCGATACGCTGCTGCTGGCGCGACGCAAGCATCCCGGCGTGTCGAACCGGCTCGACGATCTCTGCTCGCGCTACCAGATCGACAATTCCCGCCGCACCAAGCACGGCGCCTTGCTCGATGCCGAGCTGCTGGCCGAGGTCTATATCGACCTGATCGGGGCGCGGCAGTCGCAGCTCATCCTGGCGTCGGAAAATTCGGATGCGCGCAGCGGAAGCCATGGCGATACGCCGCGGCGGCAGCGCGAGACGGCGCTGGTTGCACGGGTCAGCGAGGCGGATCGCGAAGCCCACCGGGCCTTCGTCGCGACGCTCGGCGACAAGCCGATCTGGAACGATTATTTGCCGCCGCCAGCGCCCGCTGCAGCACCGGCGGCTTGATCAACGCTTCTCTGATAGTTCCGTCATCCTGAGGTGCGCGCTCTGGCGCGCCTCGAAGGATGCACGGCCATGACCGGGGCCCGTCGATCCTTCGAGACGCCGCTGCGCGGCTCCTCAGCGACTGTGTTCTTCGTCAAGCGGGTTGCCATGGTTTTTGGTCCCTGAGCATGGCGTTGAGGGTGGTGAGAACTTTGCGCGCGACGGCGATGAGGGCGACCATCTTGGGCTTTCCAGCGGTCACCAGGCGCCGATAGAAGACCTTGAGCTGCGGATGGTATCGGCTGGCCGACAGAGCGGCCATGTAGAGCCCGGCGCGCAGCTTGGCTCTTCCGCCGCCGATCATGCTCTTGCCCTTCCAGCGGCCCGACTGGCGGGTGAACGGGGCAAGACCGGCGAGGCTCGCGATCTGGCGCCGATTGAGTGCGCCGAGCTCCGGCACCTCGGCAAGGAAGGTCCGCGCGAGGGTGTTGCTCACGCCAGGAAAGCTGACCAGCAGTTCCTCCTTGGCGCGCCAGACTGGCGAGCCGCGCACCAGCGTGTCGATGTCGTTGTCGATCTCCGGCAGCTCCTTCTCGAGGACCTTGATATGGCGGGCAAGGCTCTTGCGGACGCGGACATTCTCGGCCCGCTTCTCGCGCTGACGCTCGGCAACGATCATCTCGATGATCTGCCGTCGGCGACTGACCAGTTCAGCCAGCAGCCGGGCTTCCTGATCCGGCATGGCACGTGGCTCCGGCTTTACGGCCTCGACAAACCGCGCGATCACTGCCGCATCGATCGGGTCCGTCTTGGCACGCTGACCAACCGCCTGCGCGAAGTGCCGGATCTGGGCCGGATTGACCACCACCAGCGGCAGCTGAGCGCCCGCCAGCGCAGCAGCGACGATGGTCTCGAAGCCGCCGGTTGCCTCCACCGCAATCAGCGCTGGCGAGATCACCTGCAAGCGCGCAACGAGCTCTTCCAAGCCTTTGCCGTCACGCGCCACGGCAAAGGCTTCCCCGCTCGGACGCACATGCACGTCCAGCCGGTCCTTCGACACATCAATGCCAACGTAGATCGCGTCCATCTGCACCCCTCCTTGCGCAACCGGGCTCGCCAGGCGGCCCTCGCGACTGTTCGGGTTCAATGGAACAACGGACGGGGCGCCGCGCTGAGGATCGGGCTTCAAAGCCCTGGGATGAAGCGGTCTCCCGTCCGCTACCGCACCGGACACTCTATCCGATCCGGCGATTCGAGACTTACAAGGATGACGGGTTAGACTGCCTCAAACTGTGTATCAGCTCGGCTTGACGCCGGAGGCGGCCTGGGCGGCTGCCTGCCGCTCCATGTTCTGGCGGTAGAGGCCGACGAAATCGACGGGGTCGAGCAGCAGGGGCGGGAAGCCGCCGTCGCGGACCGAGGTCGCGACGATCTCGCGCGCGAACGGGAACAGCAGCCGCGGGCACTCGATCATGACCAGCGGATGCAGATTCTCCTTCGGCACGTTCACGATCCGGAAGACGCCGGCATAGGCGAGATCGAAGCTGAACATCACCTTGCCCGCCGTCTCGGCCTTGCCCTCGATCGAGAGGACCACCTCGTACTCGTTTTCCGACAGGTTGTTGGCGCCAACGTTGATCTGGATGTTGATCGCGGGCTGCTGTTGCTGCTGGCCGAGCGAGGTCGGCGCATTCGGGTTCTCGAACGACAGGTCCTTGGTGTACTGCGCCAGTACGTTGAGCTGGGGAGCGGGCTGTTCGACGGGGGCGCCGTTGCCATTGGTCATGGAAATGTCTCCTGGAGCGGCGCTCGGGACTGGATGTCCGACGGCACGCGTTAAGGTTTGGGAATGCCGATGCCGGCGAGTGGCTATCATAGCCCCGGCTCGGTCCACAAGGACGACGAGCGCGTGCGGGCCGGCGGCCCTGCGGCCAAATCGCCGGCATCGGGGCAGCGAGCGCAACTCCGCCCAATCCCTTAACGGCTTCCTAAATTATTGAAGATACGCGATTTCCGGGAAGGAACGGGTTTCCCCCCGGGGTCAAAACGCGCTACACTTACCCGTGCCAAAAAGCGCCATTGGCCGGGCATAGTTTCGTGCCTACATGCTGCGGACTCAATCGGTGATGTAATCTCTGCCGTTCCCGACCGGGAACGCTTTGATGCCCGGCCCGTTGCCGGCAGAGACCAGAAAGCGAATTCGACGTGGATATCTACACCATCATCTTCCTGGCGCTGGCCGTATTTATCTTCCTGCGTCTGCGCAGCGTTCTCGGACAGCGCACGGGAAGCGAGCGGCCGCCGTATGATCGTGCAGCACCCAACGTCCTGCAGCGCGGCCAGGATAACAACGTCGTGCCGATCCCGGGATCGGTGATCGATCAGCCGGCCCCGGCCGCGCCCGCCGAACCGGTCGAACCCACGGAACGCTGGAAGGGCATCGCAGAGCCCGGCACGCCGCTGGCGCAGGGTCTCGACGCGGTTGTCGCCCAGGATTCCTCGTTCGACCCGCGGCATTTCCTCTCAGGCGCCCGCTCGGCCTATGAAATGATCGTGCTAGCCTTCGCCAACGGCGATCGCCGCGCGCTGCGCGACCTGCTGTCGGCCGAGGTCTATGAAAGCTTCGAGGCCGCGATCAAGGATCGCGAGAAGCATGAGCAGAAGACCGAGACCCGGTTCGTCTCGATCGACAAGGCCGAGATCGTCAGCGCGGAGACGCGCGATCGCTCGACCCAGCTCACCGTCCGCTTCGTGTCGCAGATGATCTCGGTCACGCGCGACAAGGCGGGAACCATCGTCGACGGCAGCCCGGACAAGGTCGCCGACATCACCGACATCTGGACATTCGCCCGCGACTCGACTTCCCGCGATCCGAATTGGAAGCTGGTTGGAACTGGAAGCGCTCACTAAACATCTCAGCTACGGGCGCCTCGCGATCGCGTGCTGTGCGCTGGCGGTTGTGTGCTCCACGGCGGCGATCGGCGCGCGCTACAGGTCGAGCCGGCACGCCCCGCCGCGACACGAGCAGTCCCACCCGATCCCCTATCCCAATCTGGAACTGCCGCTGCAGGTCAGCGGCAGCCAGTATGAGCCGCTCGCCTGGGCCAATGTCTCCGGCTGGAGCGACGACGATCATCTCGCGGCCTACAACGCGTTTCGCACCAGCTGCAAGCCGATCGCGGCCCAGCAGGGCGCGCCCGCGGATTCGAAGGCGCTCGGCAGCTCGCTGCGCGATCCCTGCCGGATCGCCAAGGGACTCGACCTCAGCAGTGGGGCGAAGGCGAAGGAATTCTTCGAGCAGAATTTCGTGCCGCTGCGGATCTCGCGGCTCGGCGAGGATGCCGGCTTCGTCACCGGCTACTACGAGCCGGTGCTGGATGGCTCGCGGACCCAGACCGACGTCTACAATGTTCCGGTCTATCGCCGCCCGTCCAACCTGTTCGTGCGCGGCAAGACGCAAGCTTCCGTCGGCCTGCCCAATAGTGGTCCGGTGTATCGCAAGATCGGCCGGCGCAAGCTCGTGCCCTATTACGACCGTGGCCAGATCGAGGACGGCGCGATCGCCGGCCGCGGGCTGGAGATCGCCTGGCTGAAGAGCCAGACCGATCTGTTGTTCGCGCAGATCCAGGGCTCGGCGCGGATCAAGTTCGAGGACGGCGCCACGCTGCGCATCAACTACGACGCGCATAATGGCTATCCCTATACGCCGGTCGGGCGCGTCCTGATCGACCGCGGCATCATCCCAAGGGAGCAGATGTCGATGCAGAAGATCAGGGAGTGGATGGAGCAGAACCCCGACGGCGCCAAGGAGCTGCGGCGGCAGAACCGCGCCTACGTGTTCTTCCGCGAAGTGCCGCTGTCGGACAAGGACGAGGCGGTCGGCGCGCAGGGCGTGCCGCTGACGCCCGGCCGCTCGATCGCGGTCGACAAGGCGCTGCATGTCTACGGCACGCCGTTCTTCATTGCCGGCGAGCTGCCGATCGAATCCGAGCAGTCCAAGACGCCGTTCCATCGGCTGATGATCGCGCAGGATACCGGATCGGCGATCGTCGGCCCGGCGCGCGCCGATCTCTATTTCGGCGCCGGCGCTGATGCCGGCAAGGTCTCGGGCCGGCTGCGGCACAACATGCAGTTCGTGATGCTGGTGCCGAAGGGGCTCGATCCTGTTGCGCGCGGCCATAAGCTGCCGATCCCTGACGAACGGCCGTCGGCCAAGATCGCGAAGCTGTTTCCGCAGACCGATCCGCAGAAGGACAAGCCGGCGGATGTACCGACTGCGACCGTCGCCAAGGCTGGCAGCAAGGACGCCGCCAAGACCCCGGCCGCGAAGGATGCCGCGCCCGCAGCACCGGCCGCAACAACCTCTGTTGCGCAGTCGGCACCTGTGGCAGAACCGGTGCCGTTGCCGGTCGCCCGGCCTGACATTCCGCAACCGGAGAAGCGGCGCACCCGGCGCACTCGCCATCACCGCGATCAATGAAACGACCCGTGCCGATCCCCGATCTGTCCGCTCCGTCGCGGCGCAAGCGTGCGCTGAGCGAGGAGGAGCGTGCGCTCTGGGAGAGCGTGGCCAAGCAGGTCAAGCCGCTGCGCAAGAAGCCGGCCGCACCGAAAGCCCACGCCGCAGCTACTGACCCCGCCACGCATCACGCCGCGGCCAAGCCCATCCCGGTCAAGCCGGTGACGTCGGTCAAGGCTGCGCCGGCGTCGCGCCCGCAGGTGCCGCCGCTGGCGCCGATCGGCCGCCGCGAACGTGCAAAACTTTCGCGTGGCCGGCAGGAGATCGATGCGCGGCTCGATCTGCACGGCATGACGCAGATCCGCGCGCATCGCAGGCTGTACGCCTTCCTGCAGCGCGCGCACAGCGACGGCCTCACCTTCGTGCTCGTCATCACCGGCAAGGGCAAGGTCGGTGGGCTGGAGTCCGAACGCGGCGTGCTGCGCCGCCAGGTGCCTGAATGGCTCAGTCTGCCGGAATTCCGCTCGCTGGTCGTCGGCTTCGAGGAAGCGCATATCGGGCATGGCGGCGAGGGCGCGCTCTATGTGCGCGTCCGGCGCGCGCGGGGCTAACGCTAGAACGGCCGGACGATTCCGACGCGCGGGATCAGCGTCACGATCCAGCCAAGGATCGTCGTCTTGCGATCGTCTGACGGGATCGGCGGCACGTCCTTCGACGCCGGCAGCAACTTCACGGCATGCAGCATCAGGAACATGCAGACCGCCCAGTTCGAGATCCAGCGCGAATAGTCGAACACGGTCACGAACATCACCAAATACCCGGCGCTGATCATGATGAGCGCGGCGAACACGATCCGCCGATGCAGCTCATTTGCGAGCGCGCCGATCAGCCGCGCGAAATAGCGCCACAGCGGCACATGCAGCCAGATCAGCAGCGCAAATACCGGGACGCCCAGGATGTTCGAGGGCATCCGCGCCCAGGTGTCGGCGAACTCCTTCGACAGCGGCTGGTACCAGATGTAGCCGAACTGAAGCAGGTCGGTCCGCGACGGATCGGCCATCCGGCTTTGCAGGTGATGGATGAATTCGTCATAGGGCACCTCAACCGTGCCGGCGAACTGCGCGACCAGGAACAGCATGCCGACGGCGGCGAGCGCCAGAAGGCCGACGGCGATGCTTCGCGGCGTCACGCGTTGCATCAGATAGAAGCGCAGCACCACGATCGCGGTGATAGTCGGGACATACATCAGGACGAAGATGTGATGGACCAGGATCAGCAGGATCGAGAACAGCGCCGCGATCAGCACATAGACGACCGAGCGCGCCGGGATCAGCAGCAGCACGATCGTCAGCGCACAGCCATAGATGTCGAAATGGCCGAGCGTGTGCATGAAATTCTTCAGGAAGAACGGCGATCCCGCGATGAAAATGAACAGCGGCCAATGCGCATTGTCGAAGCCGAATGTCTTCTGAAAGAGTTTGACGAACAGGGCAAGCGTCACCAGCCAGACCGCGCCGGCCAGCGCGAACACCAGCCACATCGGCACCTTGTCGGTGAACAGCGACACGATCGCGCCGATCAGCGCGCGCTTGGTGAAGCCGTAGTGATAGTCGACCAGGAGATGGATGTAGGGAACGAAGGGCGGCAGTGCGATCTTGTGCAGGAACACCCCGACCAGCACCGCCGCATTGACGGCCAGCATCAAGCGCCAGGGTCTCTCCCAGATTCGCAGACTCATCGATCGCCCACTCTCGTCGTCCCGGGCAAGCGAAGCGCGACCCGGGACCCATAACCACCGAAGGCAGTTTTTAGAAGGAATGTCGGCCCGAGTCTTGGTTACTGCGGGCTGCAGGGGCTATGGGCCCCGGCCTTCGCCGGGGCGACGATGACTGTACGCCTACAAAATAAACCGGCTCAGATCGGCGTTCTTGGCGAGGTCGCCGACATGCTTGGTCACGTAATCGGCGTCGACCTGGATGGTCTCGCCGTGGCGATCGGGCGCGGTGAAGGAGATCTCGTCGAGCACCCGCTCCATCACGGTCTGCAGCCGCCGCGCGCCGATATTCTCGACCGTGGAATTGACCGCGACCGCGACATCGGCCAGCGCGTCGATCGCGCTGTCGGTGATGTCAAGCGTGACGCCCTCGGTCTTCAGCAGCGCGACATATTGCTTGATCAGCGACGCCTCCGGCTCCGTCAGGATCCGGCGCATGTCGTCGCGGGACAGCGCCTGCAGCTCGACGCGGATCGGCAGGCGGCCCTGCAACTCCGGCAGCAGGTCCGACGGCTTGGCGATATGGAAGGCGCCCGAGGCGATGAACAGGATGTGGTCGGTCTTGACCGCGCCGTGCTTGGTCGAGACCGTGGTGCCCTCGATCAGCGGCAGCAGATCACGCTGCACGCCTTCGCGCGAGACGTCGCCGCCCTGGCGGTTTTCGCGCACGCAGATCTTGTCGATCTCGTCGAGGAAGACGATGCCGTTGTTCTCGACCGCGCTGATCGCCTCCTGCACCAACTGATCGGTGTCGAGCAGCTTGTCGGATTCCTCGTTGACGAGGATTTCGTGCGAACCTTCCACCGTCAGGCGGCGGGTCTTGCTGCGTCCGCCCATCTTGCCGAAGATGTCGCCGAGCGAGATCGCGCCCATCTGGGCGCCGGGCATGCCGGGGATTTCGAACATCGGCATGCCGCTGCCGGACGACTGCGTCTCGATCTCGATTTCCTTGTCGTTGAGCTCGCCGGCGCGCAGCTTCTTGCGGAACGACTCCCGCGTCGCCGGGCTCGATGCGGGACCGACCAGCGCATCCAGCACGCGCTCCTCGGCGGCGAGCTGGGCGCGGGCCTGGACGTCCTTGCGCTTGCGCTCGCGGGTCTGCGAAATCGCCACCTCGACGAGGTCGCGGACGATCTGCTCGACGTCGCGGCCGACATAGCCGACCTCGGTGAACTTGGTGGCTTCGACCTTGAGGAACGGCGCGCCCGCGAGCTTGGCCAGCCGCCGCGCGATCTCGGTCTTGCCGACGCCGGTCGGCCCGATCATCAGGATGTTCTTGGGCAGAACCTCCTCGCGCAGGGAACCGGCAAGCTGCAGCCGCCGCCAGCGGTTGCGCAGCGCGATCGACACCGCGCGCTTGGCATCGGCCTGGCCGACGATGAAACGGTCAAGTTCAGAAACGATTTCGCGGGGGGAGAAGTCGGTCATTGGCTCTAGCTAGGTTGAAAAGGTGGTCTCGGCAAGCGGCAGTCTTCCAGGGCATGATCCCCTAAAGGATCGGCGGCCCGGCCTGCCACTGCCTGATCGCCTCGAACGGGTGGATCAGCATGATGACGTTCAGTGTCAGATTGTCGCGAATGTGCAGCAGCATCACGGTTTCGAACACAACTCCGAGCGCGATGGTTGCGGCGACCGGCAGCTTGCGCGCCAGCAGAAAACCCAAAACCATCGCAAGCGTGTCCGACACCGAATTGACGATGGTGTCGCCGTAATAATCGAGCGAGATCGTGCCGGCGCGGTAGCGCTCGATGATCCAGTTGGAGTTCTCGACGAGCTCCCAGCCGCCCTCGATCAGCATCGCGACAATCAGCCGCCCGGGCCAGGCGAGCCGCGGCAGCAGCAGGAAGGTCAGGCCATAGAACAGCAGGCCATGCAGTATGTGCGAGAGCGTGTACCAATCGGCGATGTGCTGCGAATTCTCCGAGCTCTGCACCGTGCCATGCCAGAGCTTGACATAGCCGCAGGCGCAGATCGGCAGACGGCCCATCGCATAGAGCAGCGCGGCCTGCAGCACGAGCAGCGCGGCGGCGATCGCAAACCATTGCCACGCCGGAACATTGGTGTCGGGCTTTGGCGCGAGCGTCATGCGTCGCGGACCATCAGCAGCGCAGGCCCGTCAGGCGTATCGACCATTCCGGCCTCCCGAAAACCCGCCTTCGCATAGGCGCGCACGGCACGCGCATTGGCCGGATCGGGATCGGTGACAATACGTGGCACGCCTTGCGCCAGCCGGTCGTCGACAAAGGCGCGGATCAGCGCCGAGCCGTGGCCACCCACCATCATGTCGGGCGCGCCGATGAAGAGATCGATGCCGCGGGTGCCTTCCGGTTGCTTGCCGAAGCCGGAATTCCACGCCGTCAGGTCGTAGCACTGGATGTAACCGAAATCGTTGCCCTCGGCGGCAACGATGAACTGGTCCATCGCCGGCTCGTCGAGGTCGCCGCTGACGAGCGCATATTGCTCGGCCGGATCGCCCCACCACTGGCGGACATGCGGCAACGCCAGCCACTGCCTGATCTGCGGCAGGTCGGCTGTCGTCATCGGGCGGAAACGATAGGGGCCGGCCATGCTCAGCCGCCGATCGTCTCGATCGTCACGTTCCTGTTGGTGTAGACGCAGATATCGGCGGCGATATCCAGCGCGCGGCGCACGATGGTCTCGGCGTCCTTGTCGGTATCGACCAGCGCCCGGGCCGCGGCGAGGGCGTAATTGCCGCCGGAGCCGATCGCCATGACCCCGGATTCGGGCTCCAGCACGTCGCCGGTGCCGGTCAGCACCAGGGAGACGTCCTTGTCGGCCACGATCATCATGGCTTCCAGCCGGCGCAGATAGCGGTCGGTCCGCCAGTCCTTGGCGAGCTCGACGGCCGCCCGGGTCAATTGCCCCGGATATTGCTCCAGCTTGCTCTCCAGCCGCTCGAACAGGGTGAAGGCGTCGGCGGTGGCGCCGGCAAAGCCGCCGATCACGTCGCCCTTGCCGATCCGGCGGACCTTCTTGGCATTGGCCTTGATCACGGTCTGGCCGATCGAGACCTGCCCGTCACCGCCGATCACCACCTTGCCGCCCTTGCGGACCGTGCAGATCGTGGTGCCATGCCAGACCGGCAGCTCATTTTGGGATGCTTGCATAGGTTACCTCTCTTCCGGGCAGATTTAGGCGGTCGGGCAGGGGGTTACAATCGGGCGATTTAGCAAGGAATTTGGGTCACCATGGCCCGAAGTTAGGGCGTTTCGGGGTCATCCCGCAGTAGCGAAGGTGACATCAGCCTGTTAAAAGACCGGCGTTTTCGGCACGGGAAAGCTCAATCTTCATGCGCACGGCAACCATCAAGCGCAAGACCAAGGAGACCGACATCGAGGTGACGGTCAACCTCGACGGGGCAGGCGTATCCACGGTTTCGACCGGGATCGGCTTCTTCGACCATATGCTCGATCTCCTGGCCCGGCATTCGCGCATCGACATCACGGTGAAGGCGGATGGCGATCTCCATGTCGATTACCACCACACCACCGAAGACGTCGGAATCGCGCTCGGGCAGGCCGTGAAGCAGGCGCTCGGCAACATGGCCGGCATCACCCGCTACGCCTCGATCCACATGCCGATGGACGAGACGCTGTCGCGCGTCGTGATCGACATTTCCGGCCGCCCGGTGCTGGTCTTCAAGGTCGAGTTCCCGCGCGACAAGATCGGCGAGTTCGACACCGAGCTGGTGCGCGAATGGTTCAACGCCTTCGCGATGAACGCCGGCGTGACTCTCCACGTCGAGACCCTATATGGCGAGAACAGCCATCATATCTCCGAATCCTGTTTCAAGGGTTTGGCGAGGGCACTCCGGACGGCGGTTGCGATCGATCCGCGTGCCCAGGGCGAAGTGCCCTCGACAAAGGGTCAGCTCGGCGGCTGACCCCGGGAGCGTGATCCGGACACGGTGGCACCGGTTTTCCGGGAGATCATGCGGTAAGTAAGAGTCCATCCTCGGCGGAGCGTTCGATGCCGGTCTATACAGTGCATGCCCCCGTGGCCAGCGGCGCCGATCTCGCGGCGGCCGACAAGTTCGTTTTCGTGCGCGACGGCTTCCATTTCTGGGCCGCGGTCGCGGGCGTGATCTGGCTGGTCTGGCATCGGCTCTGGCTGGCGCTGATCGGCTGGCTGGTGCTGACTTTCGCGATCGATTTTGCGCTGACCAAGCTCGGGATCGGCCGCGGCGCGATCTTGCTCGTCGACCTGGTATTGATGGTGCTGATCGGGCTGGAGGCCGCGACCTTGCAACGCTGGACGCTGTCGCGGCGCAAATGGCGCCAGCTCGACATCGTCGTGGCCCACAACAGGGACGCCGCCGAGCGCCGCTTCTTCGAGCGCTGGACCGCGCGGCATCGCGGCGCCGTCAACGACCAGCGGTCCGTGGATCGCGGCGGGCCGCCGCCGACCCGGGACGTTCCGGGCCAATCATTCTCAAAACCCCCGCCGATGCCGCAAGGCGGCATCATCGGATTGTTTCCAGAGCCAGGAGGATCGCGATGACCGTTGCAATCATCGATTACGGCTCCGGCAATCTGCATTCGGCGGCGAAGGCGTTCGAGCGCGCCGCGCGCAGCATGGAGGATCCGCAAGCCATCAAGGTGACGCGCGATCCCGATGCGGTGTATCGCGCCGATCGCATCGTGCTGCCCGGTGTCGGCGCGTTCGCCGATTGCCGCCGCGGCGTCGACGCGGTCGACGGCATGCTGGAAGCGCTCACCGAGGCGGTGCGGGTCAAGGCGCGGCCGTTCTTCGGCATCTGCGTCGGCATGCAGCTGATGGCGACGCGCGGCAAGGAGCACGTCATCACCGAGGGCTTTAACTGGATCGGCGGCGATGTCGTGAAGATCGAGCCGCGCGACGAGAGCCTGAAGGTCCCGCACATGGGCTGGAATACGCTCGACATGGTGCGCGAACACCCGGTGCTGGAGCGGCTGCCGCTCGGGCCGAAGGGACGCCACGCCTATTTCGTGCACTCCTATCACCTCAACGCCGCCAACGAGGCGGACGTGCTGGCGCGCGCCGACTATGGTGGGCCGGTGACCGCGATCGTCGGCAAGGACACCGCGATCGGCACCCAGTTTCACCCCGAGAAGAGCCAGCGCTTCGGCCTCGCTCTGATCTCCAATTTCTTGAAGTGGAAGCCGTGATTCTCTTTCCAGCGGTTGATCTGAAGAACGGCCAGTGCGTGCGCCTGGAGCAGGGCGACATGGCGCGCGCCACTGTGTTCAATCTCGATCCGGCGGCGCAGGCGCGAAGCTTCGCCGCGCAGGGCTTCGAATATCTCCACGTCGTCGATCTCGACGGCGCCTTCGCCGGCAAGCCGATGAATGCGCATGCGGTGGAGGCGATGCTGAAGGCCGTCACCATGCCGGTGCAACTCGGCGGCGGCATCCGCGACCTCGAGACCATCGAAGCCTGGCTCGACAAGGGCATCACCCGCGTCATCATCGGTACCGCGGCGGTGCGCGATCCCGAGCTCGTGAAGGGCGCGGGGCGAAGCAATTCCCCGGCCGCGTCGCGGTGGGGCTCGATGCGCGCGACGGCAAGGTTGCGGTCGAGGGCTGGGCCGAGACCTCGCATGTGACCGCGCTCGAGATCGCGCAGCGCTTCGAGGACGCCGGCGTTGCCGCGATCATCTTCACCGACATCGCCCGCGACGGCCTGCTCAAGGGCCTCAACCTCGATGCCACGATCGCCCTCGCCGACCGCATCTCGATTCCGGTGATCGCCTCCGGCGGCTTTGCCTCGATCGATGACGTCAAGGCGCTGCTGGAGCCGCGTGCGAAGAAGCTCGCCGGCGCCATCGTCGGCCGCGCGCTCTACGACGGACGGCTTGATCCCGCCGCCGCGCTCAAGCTGATCCGCAGCGCGGCCTAGGAGACACAGACATGTTCAAGGTTCGCGTGATCCCCTGCCTCGACGTCAAGGACGGGCGCGTGGTCAAGGGCGTCAACTTCGTCGATTTGCGCGACGCCGGCGACCCGGTCGAGGCCGCGATCGCCTATGACGCCGCCGGCGCCGACGAGCTCACCTTCCTCGACATCACCGCCACCCATGAGAACCGCGGCATCATGCTGGATGTGGTGCGGCGGACGGCGGAAGCCTGCTTCATGCCGCTGACCGTGGGAGGCGGCGTCCGCACCGTCGACGACATCAAGATCCTGCTGCGGTCCGGCGCCGACAAGGTCTCGATCAATTCAGCGGCGGTCAGCCGCCGTGAGTTCGTCAAGGAAGCGGCCGAGAAGTACGGCGAGCAATGCATCGTGGTCGCGATCGACGCCAAGCGGGTCAAGCGCGCCGGCGGCTCGGACCGCTGGGAGATCTTCACCCATGGTGGGCGTAATGCCACCGGGATCGATGCCATCGAATATGCCCAAGAGGTCGTCGCGCTCGGCGCCGGCGAAATCCTGCTGACCTCGATGGACCGGGACGGCACCAGGCAGGGCTTTGACCTGCCGCTGACCCGGCTGATCGCGGACAGTGTCCCCGTACCGGTCATCGCGTCCGGCGGCGTCGGCAATCTCGATCACCTGGTCGATGGCGTCCGCGAGGGTCATGCCACCGGCGTGCTGGCCGCGTCGATCTTCCACTTCGGGGAATTTACCATCCGCCAGGCCAAGGATCACATGGTGCGCGCCGGCCTGCCGATGCGGCTCGATCCCTAGCGTGCGTGGTCTGTGACTCCTTGTCACAAAAATGCTAAGCCCCACCTAGGGATGGCGCCTTGGTGGTGCCGGTGCGCATGCTTGAGTTGAGTTGATGTCGCGTTTCACGGTCCACGATCTGGCCGCTACCATCGACGCCCGCGCTGCAACGGGCGGCGAGGCGTCCTACACCCGCAAGCTGCTCGACAAGGGCGCGGAGCATTGCGCGAAGAAATTGGGCGAGGAGGCGGTCGAGACCGTGATCGCCGCGGTCGGGAATGACCGCGATCATCTCATCGCTGAAAGTGCCGATCTCGTGTTTCACCTGCTGGTTCTGTTGAAATCACGCGGCGTGAAGCTGGAGGATGTCGAGGCCGCGCTGGAGAAGCGCACCTCGATGTCGGGACTGGAAGAGAAGGCGGCGCGCAAGCGCGACTAGCGCACATGATCGAGCGCATTGAGAGGGGCGGCCTTATGGACATCCGGTCACCAGATCAGCAATACAACCCCTATCGCACCTTCACGCGCCAGCAATGGTCGCATCTGCGCGACGATACGCCGATGACGCTCGAGCCGGGCGAGTTCGACCGCCTGCGTTCGATGCACGACCGCCTCGATTTGCAGGAGGTCGAGGACATCTATCTGCCATTGTCGCGATTGCTGTCGATCTATGTCGATGCGACCCAGCGGCTGTATTATTCGCAGCGCCAGTTCCTCAACATCCGCGACCGCAAGATGCCCTATATCGTCGGCGTCGCCGGCTCGGTTGCGGTCGGCAAGTCGACCACCGCGCGCGTGCTGCAGGCGCTGTTGGCGCGCTGGTCGCCGCGGCCGAAGGTCGACCTGATCACGACCGACGGTTTCCTGTTTCCGAATGCGGTGCTCGAGCGGCAGGGCATCATGCAGAAGAAGGGCTTTCCCGAGAGCTACGATCTGCCGACGCTGCTGTCGTTCCTCAGCGACATCAAGGCGGGCCGGCGCCGCGTGCGCGCGCCGGTCTATTCGCATCTGACCTACGACATCGTGCCGAACAAATGGGTCGAGATCGACCAGCCCGACATCCTGGTCGTCGAGGGCGTCAACGTGCTGCAGACCGGGCGGCTGCCGCGTGACGGCAAGGCGGTGCCGTTCGTCTCCGACTTCTTCGATTTCTCGGTCTATATCGATGCCGACGAGTCCGCGCTGCGGCAGTGGTACATCAAGCGCTTCCTGGCGCTGCGCGACACCGCGTTCACCGATCCAAGGTCCTACTTCCACCGCTATGCGCTGCTGTCGGACGAGGAAGCGACCGCAACCGCGATCGCGATCTGGGAGCGCACCAACCTCGCCAATCTCGAGGACAACATCCTGCCGACCCGGCCGCGCGCGACGCTGATCCTGAAGAAGGGCGCCGACCACGTGGTGCAGACGGTCGCGCTGCGCCGGCTGTAACACCCGCTGTTCTGGCTGTCATTGCGAGGAGCGGAGCGACGAAGCAATCCATGTTTCCGTTATGCGGCGCGGTGGATTGCTTCGCTTCGCTCGCAATGACGGGTAGATTTACGCCGCGACATGCCGCGCAGCGGCGAGGCCCGCGAGCGCCTCTTCGAGCTTCTCGCGGTCGAGCGGCTTGATCAGAAAACCATCCATGCCGGCCTCGAAGCAGGCATAGCGATCTTCCACCAGCGTATTGGCGGTCAGCGCCAGGATCGGCGTCCGGCGTCCGGACTGGCCGGCCAGCCCGCCGGCCTCGTGGGCGCGGATCTGCTTGGTGGTCTCGATGCCGTTGAGGCGCGGCATCTGGATGTCCATCAGCACGAGATCATAGGGCGTGCCGGCGGACGTCGCCGAGAGCCACGATTCCATCGCCTGCTCGCCATTGGTTGTGATGACCACGGTGTGGCCGAGCCGGGCGAGCAGCGAGCGCATCAGAAGCGCGTTGATCTCATTGTCTTCCGCAACCAAGATCGAGAGCCCTGGTGGCGCGGCCGCCGGCGCAGTCGGCGCGGACTCCGTGACCGTCTCGATCGTAAGGCTTGGCGTCACAGGGCTTGGCGTCACAAGGCTTGGTGCGACGATTTCGGGTGACGCGGTCAGGCGTGCGGCGAGCGACGACGCCCGCAGCGGCTTGACCAGATAGCCGGTGAGCATGGTTGTCTCGGAGGCCGAAAGGTCCTGCCGCGTCGCCGGCGTCACCATCACGATGCGATGGGTTGTGTGGATGCGGGCAGCGTTGGCGAACGTCTCGATCGCCGGCGGGCCGAGCATGTGATCGATCAGGACCGTGTGCCAGCTCCGCTCCGGCAGCAATGCCTCGGCGACATCGGCATCCGACACGATGCAGGTCTGCGCGCCCCAGCGTTGCAGCCGCCGCGAGATCAGCGAGGCCTCGATGCTGTGCGGCGCGACCAGCATGATGGATTGGCCGGCGAGGTCGGGCGCGGTGAAGCCATTGGCCTCGCCGCTGTCGGCGGCGACGAGCGGGATCGAGACCTCGAAGGTCGAGCCCGCGCCCGGCGTGCTTGCGAGCGAGATCCGGCCGCCCATGCGCTTGACGATGCGGTCGCTGATCGAGAGGCCGAGCCCGGTGCCGCCATAGCTGCGCGCGATGCGGTCGTCGGCCTGCTCGAACTCCCGGAAGATGCGCTGCTGCGCTTCCGGTGCGATGCCGATGCCGGTGTCGCGAACCAGGAAGCTGATCTCGTTCGGCCAGATGCCGGGCTCGACGATCAGCGCCACGCCGCCGGTCGCGGTGAACTTGATGGCGTTGCCGGCGAGATTGAGCAGCACCTGGCGCAGCCGCGCGGCGTCGCCGGTCACCTGCATCGGCAACCGCTCGTCGACATAGGCGGCGATCTCGATGCCCTTGGCCTCCGCGCGCGGCGCCAGCAATTCGGTGATCTCCTCGATCAGGCCGGACAGCGCAAAGGGGCGGTGTTCAAGATCGATCTTGCCGGCTTCGATCTTGGAATAGTCGAGCAGCTCCTCGATCAGCGCGAGCAGCGCGTCGCCGGAGGTCTTGACCGCCTTGACGTAGGTGGTCTGCTCCGGCGTCAGCTGGGTGTCCATCAGCAGTCCGCTCATGCCGATGATGCCGTTCAGCGGGGTGCGGATCTCGTGACTGGCCATCGCAAGGAAGCGCGACTTGGCGCGGTTGGCGGCATCGGCCTGATCGCGGGCCTCAGCCAGCGCGCGCTCGCTCTCGGTGCGGTCGGTGACGTCGCGGCCGACGCTCTGCATCTCGGCCGGCGCGCCGGCATCGTTGCGCACGAGGCCCTCGCGCCAGGCGATCCAGCGCGGCCCGAGCGGTCCCTCGATCTTCTGGTCGTAGACCCGCGTCCCGTTGGATTCGAGCGCAATGTTGCCCTGCTCGAGCACCTTGAGGGTAGCGGTGCTGCCGATCAATTCGCCGCGGGGGATCTGCGCCAGCGCGCAATAGGCGTCGTTGGCATAGGTGATGAGGCCGTCGAGGTCGCGCAGCACGATCAAATCGTCCTGCGCCTCGAACAGGGTGGAGGCGCGCTGTTCGGCCTCCTGCAGTTCCCAGTTTCGGTCGGCCATCGCCTCATTGTGCATGGCGATGGTGCGCAGCCGTCTGCGCATCAGCCGCAGCCGGATGCCGAGCGTCACGATCCAGAGACAGGCGAGCGCGAACAGGAAGCTGACGCCGATCGCGAATATATTGGGATCGTAGCCGCTGTGGCTCGAGAGGGCGCCGGAAATGAACCCGAAGGCGCCGCCGAATGCGACGGAAAAGATCGTGAAGGAACGGACGATCGTCGCGACCCAGGAATGGCGCCGCAAGAAGCGGCGAAGGCGTAACTTGATCCGGAAGAAACGCCCCATCAATGGTGGTCCTGAGAGTGCCGATCTGGCGATGACGATGCGTCGGCCACCTTGAAAAGTGCTTGAGGTTGGTGGCCGTTTCGCGCCACCCCTCGCAACAGGGTTAGCGCGGGGTTAACTCCGCCATTGTCTGGTCGACGAAGCGCGCGTGCGGCGCGAGCGATGCCGCTTCGAGGCGGCGGTGTCCGCCGCGGGCGCTGACGATCAGGGCCGCGGCATCGCGCGCCGAGAATGTCTTCGACTGCACGTAGACGCGGTAATCGAACGGGCCGTCATGGGAAAGATAGATGATGGGGCCGGTTGCGGTCGGCGCGCTGGAAATCCCGATCAGCTGCGGCACCGAACTGCTTTCGCAGGCGCCGGCCTCGGCATCGTCGATGTCGTCGATCACGGTGAAGTCGGCGGCCTCGGCGCTGTCGGCGACCCGGACCCGCACGGTGGCAAGGCCGGGGTCGTCGGTGAAGCTGACGTGAAGCTGCGCCTGCCAAGGGACCGATGCGATCTGCATCGTGGCGCCGCCGACCTCGATGCAGGGCCGGGGGCCCGGCAGGATTTCAGCGCGGGCGAATACCGCGGCCACGGCAAGGGGGACCACCGAGGCCAAAACCTTCATACGCAACATGACACAACTCGCTCGACCCAAGCTTGCCGCGGATCGCGGTGCTTATGGTTTGCGCAGCGTAAATGGGAGTGGTTACCGTCGCGTTGACGCGGATGATTCCGGCATGAATCGGGACAGTGCTGCGGTTCGAGTCACGCCGCGCGGCGCAAATCGTCGGCCAATGCACGATAAGACAGCGCTTCGGCGAGGTGCAGCCGGCCGATGGTCTCGGCGCCGTCGAGATCGGCGAGCGTGCGCGCCACCCGCAGCACGCGGTGATAGCCGCGCGCGGTGAGGTGCATGTTCTCGGCCGCCTCGCGGAGTAGCTTCTGGCCATGCGCGTCGGGCTGCGCGATGGTCTCGAGCAGCGCGCTCGGCGCTTCCGCATTGGTGCGGACATGCGGCATGCCGGCCGCCGCGTAGCGTGCGAGCTGGATGTCGCGCGCGGCCGCGACGCGGGCGGCGACCTCGGCCGAGCCCTCGGCCGGCGGCGGCAGGATCAGATCGGCTGCGGTCACGGCCGGGACCTCGATCCGCAGATCGATGCGATCCATCAGCGGACCGGAGATCCGCATCTGGTAGTCTGAGGTGCAGCGGTCGAGTCGGCCGCGCTTGCAGGAATAACCGGGCTCATAGGCGTGGCCGCAGCGGCACGGGTTCATCGCCGCGACCAGCATGAAGCGCGCCGGATAGGTGACGCGATGGTTGGCCCGGCTCACCGAAACCTCGCCGTTCTCCAGCGGCTGGCGCAGCGAATCCAGCACCCGCGGATCGAACTCCGGCAATTCGTCGAGGAACAGCACGCCCTGATGCGCGAGCGAGATCTCGCCGGGCTTGGCGCGCATGCCGCCGCCGGTCAGCGCGGCCATGCTGGCGGAATGGTGCGGGCTGCGGAACGGGCGCCGCGCGGTCAAGGCGCCGTCGCGGATCTCGCCGGCGACGGAGGCGATCATCGAGACTTCGAGCAATTCGGACGGCGACAGCGGTGGCAGGATCGAAGGCAGCCGCGCCGCCAGCATCGATTTGCCGGCGCCGGGCGAGCCGATCATGAGCAAATGGTGTCCACCGGCGGCGGCGATCTCGAGCGCGCGTTTTGCGCTCTCCTGGCCCTTGATGTCGCGCAGATCGAGCAGCGCTTCCTCGCGCGCCTCGTTCTGGTCTTGCACCTTCGGCTGCGGCCGCGACAGCACCTGCGTGCCCTTGAAGTGATTGGCGATCTGGATCAGCGAATGAGCTGCGATGATCTGGATGTCCGGGCTCGCCCATGCGGCTTCCGAGCCGCAGGCGGCAGGACAGATCAGTCCCTCGTCGCGCGAATTGGCGCCGATCGCGGCCGGCAGCACGCCCGCCACCGGCGCAATCGAGCCGTCGAGTCCGAGCTCGCCGAGCACGGTGAAGCCGCTGAGCGCATCCGGCGGGATCGCCCCGATCGCCGCCATCAGGCCGAGCGCGATGGGCAGGTCGTAATGGCTGCCCTCCTTGGGCAGGTCGGCTGGCGCGAGGTTGACGGTGATGCGGCGGGCGGGAAGCGCCAGCCCGGAGGCGATCAGCGCCGAGCGCACCCGCTCGCGCGCCTCCGACACCGCCTTGTCGGGCAGGCCGACGATCGCGAACGCCGGCAGTCCCGGCGCGACCTGGACCTGCACGTCGACCGCACGGGCCTCAATCCCCTCGAATGCGACGGTGGAAACCCGCTGGACCATGCTGCCCCTATCTTCCGCCACCCAAGGTAGCGGAGCGGACTGCCCAGCGGGGATATTATACTTCCCGTACCCATCCTGTGGATGCTACTGTGAGTAGCGTCGGGGGATTCGTGCCCGGCCATGTCTATGATGGACCGGAGATTATGCGCCAAATTGCTAGTGGTCAGTTCTTCCTGATGTCCCAATTGCTGGCAGAACTGCACGCCCGTTGTTCTCACGCTAGCTTGACAGGTAAAATCGTCGATCAAAAAGGCGACCTAGATAGTTTCTCGACCATTTTTAGGCTTCTGGAACAGTCTGGTTTGCCTGTTTCGCTAGGCATCGCCGAAATCTCTCGCAAAATGCTGTTTGAACAAAAACCGTGTTTAATGAGCTACGACTTCCTCGCCCCAAACCTTTATGCCCTCAAGGAATCTATTTTTGCTGAATTGGGCACCGGCCTGTATTTTCGCATGGATGAAGACAAGCGCAGCTTCTTCGAAAACCGGTTGCTGTTCGGCGATGACGTAGCTGCGAGATTCCCAACCTCCTCATTTGACATTGAGGAGGGCGGAAAATGCTTATCCCTCGGCAGACCAACCGCGACTGTGTTTCACATGATGCGTGTCATGGAGGTTGGTTTAAAGGCTCTCGCGAAGGAACTAAAAATTCCCTATGCCCCAAGCTGGGAATCTTACATCAGGCAGATTGATGCGAACATCACGGCCAAACATAAGTCAAAAGCAAAAAAGTGGCTTGAGATGGAGCCGTTCTACCGCGATGTTCTGGGCAATCTTACGTCCATAAAAATAGCTTGGCGTAATCCGACTATGCACATTGTCCGCAACTACACTCAGGATGAAGCTGAAGATGTTTTAAGGGCGGTGCGTACATTTATGCGTCGTCTTTCTGAGCGCCTTTCCCAGGCTTGACAATTCGCTCAAACGACTCTTCGAATTTGCCTCCACTTTCATCAACGCCAAGCTCCCGAGCGGCTTGCTTGAACCGCTCGGATTGCTCTTTGTCAGTCAGCTTAGGCTTTGCCTTTTTTGGCACGCCTGCTTTTGGGGCCATATGGTGCGGTCTCACTGATTAGTCGTTCGATAGGTAAGACGCTTTCCGCGCACGCCCTTGAGCGCCTTTTCCGCCCGCGCCAGATCGTCGTAGCCGGTCGCAATGCGGTTGCTGTAGCGGAAATCAAACTCGCTCAAATATCGGTGCAGATGCTTCTCCTTGCAATGCTGGTAGACGCCCTTCATGCCGCGCTTGAAGATTGAGTAGAAGCCCTCAACGGTGTTGGTGCTGATGTCATCGCGGACATACTCCTTCGCGCCGTGGTTCACGGTGTCATGGCTAAAGTATTCTCCGCCAAGCTGGCGATAGACCGGAGCTTCGTCGGTCATGACTATGCTCTCACGGCGCACATTCGACCTAACAATCGGAATGATGTCCGCTACGGAAGTGCTGTCGATATGGAAGCTACGGGCAGAACCGCCGCGCTCGACCAAGGTCAGCACGACATTCTTGTGAGCGGCACCACCACGGGGGTTCTTTGACTGCCCTTCAAGCCGTCCGATATAGGTTTCATCAATCTCAACGGTCTTTCCGTTGCCGCCCATCGGAGGCAGCAAGCCGCCTGAGCGCATTGCCTCACGGATGCGGTGGGAGATGAACCACGCGGTCTTGAGGGTGCAGCCAAGGGTGCGGTGAAGCTGGTTGCTGCTGATGCCCTTCTTGCTTGAGGTCATTAGGAAGATAGCCTGTAGCCAGTGGCGCATGGGAACGTGGCTGGCCTCGAAGATGGTGCCAACCTTCACGGTGAAGGGCTTGCGGCACTGGTAGCACTTGTAGGTGCCGATTCGGGTGCTCTTGCCACCCATTTTGGAGATGCGATCCACGCCGCCGCAATGCGGGCAGACAGGACCATTCGGCCATAACCGGCTTTCCACAAACTTATAAGCAGATTCTTCGTTGTGAAAGTGCTTGGCTTCTAAAACAGATTTCATGGCAAAACCCCTTATAAAATAGGGGTATCATGCGCTTCTGGGTACGTCAAGTTTTGATTATGGGGTCAATCCACAATCAAGAACAAATCGCGTATCACCAAATCGTGACCGTCTACGCTGCTAGAATCGATTATATGGGTTCTATGGGTTCAGAAGCCGACATCATCCGCGAGCGCAAGAAGCGTAACCTCGACGAGATCGCCAGACTCCAGAAGGAGAACGACGAGTTCGACGTGGCATTGCGGGTGCTGGAGTTGGTACTTTCGAAGCCCCCCAACAAGCCGCCATCCCCCGTGGTGGTGAAGATCACGCTGCCAAAGTTGCCCCCAAGACCCGCTGGAACCCCTTCAACATTCGAGATGGTCGAGACGATCCTAAAAGACGCCGAAAAAGCCGGTAAGGAATCGTTAACCAGCCGAGAACTTATGGACGAGATAAGGGCAAAATACTGGCCCGGCGTGCAGAACAAGCAAATCCTCCCGTCCATCTTCGGCTTCGGCAAGACCGGGCGGATTATCCGGGAGGGGGACAAGTGGAAGAGGAAGCGGCTTCCAATGTTCGAGAAAAAGTTACGGGGGCCAGAGGCCCCCGCAGAGAGATAGGACGTGGTGTAAGAAACACGACTCGGTTTTCTCAGGCCCCTGTAAACATGCCGCCGAGAAAATGCCGGTATCGAATCCGGTCGTCCTTCCTAGCCCCAGTGTATCGGGGATGTAGAACCCTCCGCCGCGACCTCGCCAAAGGCGCGTAGGTAGGGTGCAGTAGCTGCCCTGTCAGTGGACAGGAGTAAGAGCCGTCACGGTCGACCCGGTTGGCAACTTGGCGACCGTGACGGGGCTCTTGATAGCAAAAATCAAAGATTCAGTCAAGATTCACAATAGCTTAACGAGTTGAATCGCTTACGGCCATCTGGGTACGTGAAGTACAATATCCCGCTGCCCAGCGCAAGAACATTAAGGGAACATCCGGGGGCGACACGCGCCGACCCCCGGATGCGCCGACGTTACAACGTCATCTGCATCGGTTCCGGATAGTAATGGAAGCCCTCACCGGCCTTGGCGACGTGGCCGTAGCCCGGCCAGGCGAAGTGATAGGACATCACAGGCGTCTTGTTCGCGGCCAGCATCTCGAGGAGCTTGACCCGCGAGTTCGCCGCCTGCTTCGGATCGGTGTCGTAGGAGAACTCCATCCGGGGCCGCTCCAACAGCAGCACCGCGTGATGCGAGAGGTCGCCGAGGAAGGCGAAGGACTTGCCGCCCGAGCTCACCATGAAGATGGAGTGACCCACGGTGTGGCCGGGCGCTGCGATCGCCGTCACGCCGGGCAGGAATTCCTGGCCATCCTTGAAGAACACGATGCGGTCGCGCACCGGCAGCAGGTTCTTGCGGGCGTGCACCACAAAGTCCTTCAACGGACTGCCCATCTTGCCTTCATCGGTCCAGAAATCGAGATCGCTCTGTGCGATGTAGTACTGCGCATTCGGGAACAGCGGCTTGTCGTCGGCGCCGACGATGCCGCCGATATGATCGATATGCGCGTGCGACAGCACGACGGCGTCGATGTCCTCCGGCTTGATGCCGGCTTCCTGCATGCTCTTCTGCTGCCGGCCGGTGGTCGGACCGAAGGCCTTCGAGGTGCCCATGCCGGTATCGAACAGGATCAGCCTGTCGCCCATGTTGACGATCGGCGAGTTCTGCTCGAGCACGACATTGTCGGGCGAGAGGAAGTTGTCGGAGAGCATCTTCTTCACTTCTTCCTTCGGCACGCCGGTGAAGGTGCCGGAGGGATCGCCGAGCGGAAGCGGGCCGTCGGAGACGACGGTCACTTCGGCATCGCCGAGAACGAAGCGGTGCCAATAGGGAGTCTGCGTGCCGAGCTTCGGCGCGCGTGCCTGTGCAGTGCTGCCGAGAAGTGTGCTGGCGCCGAGACCGGCACCGAGCGCGAGCAAGGATCGTCGTGAGACATTGAGCGTCATAACGTCTTCCTCCACAATTTTTATGATGTTTTCGCGTTGTCGCCCGCGTTGACCCGCCGCTTGACCTGACGCAGGCAAGAGAATGCTGCCCTCGCCCGCGCAAGCTGGCAAGTAGAATAAGGCGAACGCACACGCGCCCGTACGCTGGCTAAATTTCAGCCAGCCTGTGCGGCGCACAAGGGAGGAGGATTATTTCGCGGCGCGCTTCTTCTCGATGGTATCCCAGATCATCGCTGCGACATCCGGGCCGTTGAGCCGCTGGATGGCGCGGATGCCGGTCGGCGAAGTGACGTTGATCTCGGTCAGATTGCCGTCGATCACGTCGATGCCGACGAACAGCAGGCCGCGTTCGCGCAGCGCCGGCCCAAGCGTGGCGCAGATTTCGCGCTCGCGATCCGAGAGCTCGGTCGCCTTGGCCGCACCGCCGCGCACCATGTTGGAGCGCAGATCGTCCGCTGCCGGCACGCGGTTGACGGCGCCGGCGAATTCGCCGTCGACCAGGATGATGCGCTTGTCGCCATGCTTCACCTCGGGGAGGAAGCGCTGGATCACCCACGGCTCCTTGAAGGTGACCGAGAACATGTCGAACAGCGAGCCGAAGTTCATGTCCTGCGGCATCACGCGGAACACCGCGGCGCCGCCATGGCCGTGCAACGGTTTCATGACGACGGCGCCGTGCTGGTCGCGGAAGGCGTTGATCTCGTCGAGGTCGCGCGAGATCAGGGTCGGCGGCATCAGCTGCGGGAAATTCATCACGAACAGCTTTTCCGGCGCGTTGCGCACGCTGGCCGGATCGTTGACGACCAGGGTCTTCGGATGGATGCGCTCGAGGAAATGCGTCGAGGTGATATAGGCGAGGTCGAACGGCGGGTCCTGCCGCAGCAGCACGACGTCGAAGCCGTTGAGGGCCTCGCGTTTCGGCTCGCCCAGCGTGAAGTGATCGCCGACCTCATCGCGCACGGTGAGCGACTGCACCGGCGCCACCAGCTCCTCGCCGCGCAGCGACAGCTTGTCGGGCGTGTAGTAGGAAATGCCGTGGCCGCGCTTCTGCGCCTCGAGCAGCAGCGCAAAGGTCGAATCGCCGCGGATGTTGATGCGCGCGATGGGATCCATCTGGACGGCGATCTTCAATTTCATAAGCGTGTCCCGCGAGGTCTGAGGGTAACTTTAAGGGCTTGCGTCGAATGCCGCTAACAGATGGCGCGGCAGGCTCTTCGGCGCAATCAGCACGGCGTCGAATCTGAGATCAAATTCGGCATGTTCGGGATGTGCCATCAGCCAGGCCTGGGCGGCATTGACGATGCGCTGCTGCTGGCGCGGCGTCACCGCATAGGCGGCGTCGTCGAGGCTGGCCCGAGCCTTGACCTCGACGAAGGCGAGCAGATTGCGCCGGCGCACCACCAGGTCGATCTCGCCATAGGGGGTGCGGAAGCGTCTCGCCAGGATGCGATAGCCCTTGGCGATCAGGAGCGCCGCGGCGCGGCTTTCGGCCGAGATGCCGGTGCGGAACGCGGCGACGCGTTCGGGCGAGGCGCTGTCAGTCTTCGCCATCGCCGTCCCCGGAAGTCTTCGCGAGCTCGAGGGCGCGGGCGTAGACCTCGCGGCGCGGCCGGCCCGACAGCTCGACCGCGTGCGCCACCGCATCCTTGACGCTGCCGCGGGCGAGCTGCACGCGCAGCAGATCGTCGAGTGCCTCCTGGCCCATCACGCCGGCATCGTCTGGCGGCGGTCCGATGACGAGCACGAATTCGCCGCGCGTCTCCAGCGCGTCCGCGCCTGCCGCAAGCTCGGCGACCGTCGCGCGCTTGACCTCTTCGTGCAGCTTGGTCAGCTCGCGGCAGATCGCCGCATCGCGTCCAGCCATGGTCGCGGCGAGATCGCGCAGGGTGTCTTGCACCCGATTGCCGGATTCGAACATCACCAGCGTCGAATCGATCCGGGCGAGCTCGGTGAGCCGCGCGCGGCGCGCGTGCTCCTTCGACGGCAAAAATCCCTCGAAGAAGAACCGGTCGGTCGGCAGTGCCGCAACCGACAGCGCAGTCAACACCGACGATGGCCCCGGCACCGCGATGACGGCATGCCCGGCGGCGCAGACCTCGCGCACCAGCTTGAAGCCGGGATCGGAGATCAGCGGCGTGCCCGCGTCGGAAACCAGTGCGATCGCGGCGCCCTGGGCCAGCCGCTCGAGGATCTTGGGCCGCGCCTGGGCCGCGTTGTGCTCGTGGTAGAGGGCCAGTTCGGCGGTGATCGCGTAACGTTCGGTCAGCCGGCGCGTAATCCTGGTGTCCTCGCAGGCGATGACGTCGACACCCGCCAGCGTCTCGAGCGCGCGCAGGGTGATGTCGGAGAGATTTCCGATCGGGGTCGCGACCAGGTGCAGCCCGGGCCTGGCCTTTGGCGCAGCGAGCTGCTGGCCGCCGATCGAAAAGGTTTTGGCTGCAGCGCCCGTCGAGGCATCCGAATGGTGGAGGGAACTGGCTTTTGCGCGCATAATGCCAATCTAGAGGGATGGCAGCGCTTGCGCCACATCCGCAAATGGCGGTGACGGAACGCCGCCTGAGGGGAGGGAAATGGAGGCCGCGGCAACGGCGCCGCGGGGCCATAATCCTTTTGTTTTAGTTAACTATTCGCCGACAATATGCCTGAATCCACCCGCCTCATCAGAGCTGGATGGAGTCCTGGCCGATCGTGGTCGGTCAAGAGAAGAGAGACGATGGAAGGCCCGCATCACCGTACGTCCCCGCCGTCGGGCACGACCCGGCGGACCGCGCTTGGCCTGCTCGTGGGCGCGCCGTTGCTGAGCGCCTGTTCCGGCATCCAGCAGAGCTTGAGCCAATTTTCCAGTGGCAACCCGGAAGCCGGTCCTGCCGGTCCGCAGCAACAGCCGCAGGCGGTCGGCACCGGGCAGGTCAAGATTGGATTGATTTTGCCGCTGTCGGCTTCCGGCAATGCCGGGCTCGCCGCACAGTCGATGCGGAACGCCGCCGAAATGGCGCTCGCGGAATTTCAGAACCCGAATATTCAGCTCCTGATCAAGGACGATGGCGGCAGCCCGCAGGGCGCGGCGCAGGGCACCCAGCAGGCGCTGTCCGAGGGCGCCGAGATCATTCTGGGACCGCTGTTCGCAGGCTCGGTGCCGCCCACCGCGCAACTGACGCGGCCGCGCGGCACCTCGGTGATCGCATTCTCCACCGATTCGAGCGTCGCCGGGCACGGCGTCTACCTCCTGAGTTTCCTGCCGGAGTCCGACATCAATCGGATCGTCGACTATTCCTCGGGGATCGGAAAACGCTCGTTCGCCGCGATGGTGCCTGATAACGCCTATGGCAACGTGGTCGAGGCCGCGTTCAAGCAGGCGGTCGGCCGCAAGAACGGCCGCGTCATCGCATTCGAGAAATATGGCGCCGATCGCGCGACGCCGGCGCGGACTGTGGCCCAGGCGCTGGGCCAGGCCGACGCGCTGCTGCTCGCCGACGACGGCGATTCGGTGGTCGCTACCGCCGATGCGCTGACCGCGGCGGGTGCCAATCTGCGCAACATCCAGCTGCTCGGTACCGGGTTGTGGGACAATCCGCGGGTGTTCGCGAGCCCGGTCCTGCAAGGCGGCCTCTACGCCGCGCCCGATCCGTCAGGTTTCCGCGGATTCGCCGGCCGCTATCGCGCCAAATTCGGCGGCGAGCCGGTGCGCACCGCAACGCTTGCCTATGACGCCGTGGCGCTGATGGCGGCGCTGGCACGCACCCAGGGCGCGCAGCGCTTTGCGCCGGAGACGCTGACCAATCCCTCCGGCTTTGCCGGCATCGACGGCCTGTTCCGCTTCCGGTCCGACGGCACCAATGAGCGTGGCCTTGCGGTCATGAAGGTGGCTTCGGCTGGAAGCACGCCGGTCGCAGGCTCGCCGAAGAGTTTCGGCGCCTGATTTCGTTAGGCGTTCGAGCTGCCCTGTCGAGGCGCCGATGCCCGCCAGCTACTTTGCATGGGGTTGTTTTCGATATTCTAGCGGCGTTCGCCTGGAGCGTTTTCG
Organism: Bradyrhizobium sp. USDA 3240; assembly: GCF_054063295.1. Classification (NCBI taxonomy): domain Bacteria; kingdom Pseudomonadati; phylum Pseudomonadota; class Alphaproteobacteria; order Hyphomicrobiales; family Nitrobacteraceae; genus Bradyrhizobium; species Bradyrhizobium sp. USDA 3240. The sequence goes on along the minus strand of NZ_JBSSGD010000002.1, from coordinate 4,386,751 downwards.
AGCGAAGTGGATACCGGTTCGCGTGAAGAAAACGCGTCAAAATAAGAATCCAGAGCCCCGTTCCGATTCAATCGGAACGGGATAGGCTCTAGGCGGCGAGATCCGCAACGACCGCGTCGAGCACCGGGAATCCCGACTTGGTCACGCGCAGCCGTCCGTCGGCATCGACGGCGATGGCGCCTTCCTCGCGCAGCATCGCGATCCGGTGCGGATCAAGCTTGCGGCCGGAGAGCTTCGCATAGCGCGTGGGATCGATGCCTTCGGCGAGCCGCAGCCCCATCAGGAGGAATTCGTCGGCGCGCTCTTCGCTGTTGAGGCTGTCGTCGGTGACGACGCCGTGGCCGCGTTCCTCGACGTTCAACAGCCAGGCCTCGGGGCGCCGCTCGGTCGCGGTCGCGTGCCTGACGCCGTCGATGTCGAGCCTTCCATGCGCGCCGGGACCGATGCCGGCATATTCCTCACCGCGCCAATAGACGAGGTTGTGCTTGCACTCCGCGCCGGCGCGGGCGTGGTTGGAGATCTCGTAGGCGGGCAATCCCTCGCGGGCGCAGACCTCCTGCGTCACGTCGTAGAGCGCGCGCGCGGTCGCTTCATCCGGGGTCTGCAATTTGCCGGCGGCATGCAGCCCGAAGAACGGCGTGCCTTCCTCGATCGTGAGCTGATAGAGCGACAGGTGCTCGGCCGCTTCCGAGATCGCCTGCTTCAATTCGTCCGCCCACATCTGCGGCGTCTGGTCGGGACGCGCGTAGATCAGATCGAACGAGTAACGGTCGAATGCGCTTCGCGCGATCGCAACCGCGTCGAGCGCCTCGCGCGCGGTGTGCAGGCGGCCCAATGCCTTCAGCGACGCATCGTCCAGTGCCTGCACGCCGAGCGAGACCCGGTTGACGCCGGCTGCGCGATAGCCGCGAAAGCGTGTCGCCTCGACGCTGGTCGGATTGGCCTCGAGCGTGACCTCGACGTCGCGCGAGACCCGCCAGTGCTTGCCGATCGCATCGAGCACGGCGCCGACGGTCTGCGGCTGCATCAGCGACGGCGTGCCGCCGCCGAGGAAGATCGAGGACACTTCGCGTCCCGGCACCCGCGCGGCCGTGGTCTCGATCTCGCGGGCGAACGCGCGCACGAAGCGCGCCTCGTCGACCGGCGCATGCCGGACGTGGCTGTTGAAATCGCAATACGGGCATTTCGACAGGCAGAACGGCCAGTGCACGTAGACGCCGAAGGCTTCTCGTTCAGCGTGGCTCAAGGCAAATCTCCGCGAGCTTCACGAAGGCGCGGGCGCGATGCGACAGGCCGAGTCCGAGCGGCGGCAGGCCGTGCTTCTCGATGCTGCTCATCTCGCCAAAGGTCCGCGTGTAACCGTCGGGCAGGAACGCCGGATCATAGCCGAATCCGGCGGTGCCGCGTGGCGGCCAGACCAGGGTTCCGTCGACCCGGGCCTCGACTTCTTCGAGGTGATCGTCCGGCCACGCCACGCACAGCGCCGAGACGAAGTGCGCACTTCGGCGGTCCGGCGCGATGGCGCCGCGCTCCTGCAGCAGGCGCTCGATCCGCGTCATCGCCGCCATGAAATCCTTGCCCTCGCCGGCCCAGCGCGCCGAGTAGATCCCGGGCGCGCCGTCGAGCGCGTCGACCACGAGGCCGGAATCGTCGGCGAAGGCCGGCAATCCCGTCGCCTTCGCCGCAGCGATGGCCTTGATCGCCGCATTGGCACGAAAGCTGTCGCCGGTCTCCTCGGGCTCGGCGAGACCGAGCTCGCCGGCCGACACCGCCTCGACGCCGTGCGGCGCCAGCAGTTCCCGCATCTCGGCAAGCTTGCCGGGATTGTGGGTGGCGATGACGAGCCTTCCGGTGATTCGGCGATGCATGGCCAATCTGACTACGCCACCGCGATCTTTTGCAAGTCGACCAGACGCGCGACACCTTTGCGCGCCAGGGCCATCAGCGCCAGGAACTCGTCCTGCGAGAACGGCGTCTTCTCGGCGGTGCCCTGCACCTCGATGATGCGGCCGTCGCCGGTCATCACGAAATTGGCGTCGGTGTCGGCCTCGGAATCCTCGGCATAATCGAGATCGAGCACCGGGGTGCCCTGGTAGATGCCGCAGGAGATCGCCGCCACGTTGTCGCGCAACACGTTGGTCTTCAGCATGTTGCGGGTCTTCATCCAGTTGATGCAGTCGGCCAGCGCCACCCAGGCACCGGTGATCGAGGCGGTGCGGGTGCCGCCATCGGCCTGGATGACGTCGCAATCGACCGTGATCTGGCGCTCGCCGAGCGCCTCGAGGTCGACGGCCGCGCGCAGCGAGCGGCCGATCAGCCGCTGGATCTCGACCGTGCGGCCGCCCTGCTTGCCGGCGGAGGCCTCGCGGCGGGTGCGTTCCAGGGTGGCGCGCGGTAGCATGCCGTATTCGGCGGTGACCCAGCCGCGGCCCTGGCCCTTCAGCCACGGCGGCAACCGCTCTTCCAGCGTGGCGGTCACCAGCACATGGGTGTCACCGAACTTCACCATGCAGGAACCCTCGGCATATTTGACGACGCCGCGTTCCAGCGACACAGGACGCAGTTCATCGGGCGCACGGCGGCTTGGCCGCATGGAAATCCTCCAGAATTCCGAGAGATAGGGCTGGGCGTGCTTGTAGGAGGGGGAAGCGGCAGCGGCAAGGGTTTTGGCAAGGGTTTTGGCGAGGGTTTTGGCCCCGGAATGGTCCGGGTGCCAGGGGGCCGAATGGATGCTTGTCACCGGCCTCCGGGAGCGACAGATTAGGCAGCAATTGTGAAGGACTGGAGTTTGACTCACCACGATCCGATAGGCCTGATCGCCCCGCATGCCGGGCTCGCCCAGCTCAATGAGCGGTCGCGCGACATTTTTCGTCAAATCGTCGAAAGCTATCTTGCGACCGGCGAACCGGTCGGTTCGCGCAACATCTCGCGCCTGATCGCATTACCGCTGTCGCCGGCCTCGGTCCGCAATGTGATGTCGGATCTCGAGCAGCTCGGCCTGATCTATGCGCCGCACACCTCTGCCGGCCGGCTGCCGACCGAACTCGGCCTGCGTTTCTTCGTCGACGCCCTGATGCAGGTCGGCGACCTCACCGAGGCCGAGCGGCAATCGATCCAGACCCAGCTCGCGGCGGTCGATCGTGCGCAATCGGTCGAGGCGGCGCTTGGCGAAGCGTTGACGCGGCTGTCGGGGCTGACCCGTGCCGCCGCCGTGGTGCTGACGCAGAAGTCGAATGCGCGGCTGAAGCACATCGAATTCGTGCGGCTGGAGCCGGAGAAGGCGCTGGTCGTGCTGGTCGGTGAAGACGGCCAGGTTGAAAACCGGGTGTTGGCGCTGCCGCCGGGCGTGCCGTCCTCGGCCCTGACGGAGGCGACCAATTTCCTCAATGCGCGGATCCGTGGCCGGACGCTGGCCGAAGCGCGGCTCGAGCTCGAGACGGCATTGACGCAGAACCGCGCCGAGCTCGATCAGCTGACACAGAAGGTCGTCGCGGCCGGCATCGCGAGCTGGTCCGGCGGCGCAAACGAGGACCGCCAGCTGATCGTGCGCGGTCACGCCAATCTGCTCGAGGATCTGCATGCGCTGGACGATCTCGAGCGCATCAAGTCGCTGTTCGACGATCTCGAGACCAAGCGCGGCGTGATCGATCTGCTCGGCCGTGCCGAGCGCGGCGAGGGCGTGCGGATATTCATCGGCTCGGAGAACAAGCTGTTCTCGCTGTCGGGTTCCTCCACCATCATCGCGCCCTATGGCGACGCCCAGGGCCGGATCGTCGGCGTGCTCGGCGTGATCGGACCGACGCGGCTGAACTATGCGCGGGTGATCCCGACCGTCGATTATGCCGCGCGCATCGTCAGCAAGATGCTGGGCGGCTGACCGGAGAGGATTTCGCTTTCATTTGACGGTTTTCGTTGCTCAAGCCGGAGGTCCCTGTTCCCGAAACCGGTATGTTGCGCTTGATTTTCGCCTCCTAAAGCACGATATCCCGGGCAGCAATCCCCAAGATTTGAACCGACGCGAGTTTTCGAGAAGGCAAGCCATGACCGATCCGAACCGGGCCAATGACAACACCGAGAATTCGGCGCCGACGGGTGAGCCCGTGGTCTCGAAGCCCTACATCATGCCTGACGATCCCGAGGTGGGATCGGCCGAGGCGCTGACCAAGGAACTGGCCGAGGCGCGCGACCGCACGCTGCGCACGCTGGCCGAGATGGAGAACCTCCGTCAGCGCACCCGCCGCGAGGTTGCCGACGCCAAGACCTATGGCATCACCGGCTTCGCCCGCGACGTGCTCGATATCGCCGACAACCTCCAGCGCGCGATCGATGCCGTGCCGGCCGAGACCAAGGAATCGGCCGATCCCGGCCTGAAGGCGCTGATCGAAGGTGTCGAGCTGACCGAGCGCTCGCTGCTCAACGCGCTGGAGAAGAACGGCGTCAAGAAGTTCGATCCGATCGGCGAGAAGTTCGATCCGAACTTCCAGCAGGCGATGTTCGAGGTGCCGGACACCTCGGTGCCGTCGGGCACGGTGGTGCAGGTCGTGCAGGCCGGCTACATGATCGGCGAGCGCATCCTGCGTCCGGCGCTGGTCGGCGTCTCCAAGGGCGGCGCCAAGGCCGCCCCGAGCGCCGACATCACGGTCTGATCGGTCCGACGCCAGCCCTGAAGCTCTGAGCTTGCCGCTGTCGTTTCACGGCAGCGGCTTCTCATGCGCCTTCGGCCAATAGGTGCCGAAGCTCCAGAGATTTCCTTCCGGATCACGGCAGGCGAAATCGCGGCTGCCATAATCCGTGTCACGCAGTTCCATTTCGATCTTTGCACCTGCCGCCCTGGCTTTCGCATGCAGGGCGTCGGGATCGTCGACGGCGATGTAGATTGAATCGGTGCGGCGACCGGTGACATCGCCGACCAGCTTGGCGTAGGCATCGTCGCGGCTCTGGCCCAGCATCAGTATCGAGGAACCGTAGGCGAGCTCGGCGTGGTGGATCACGCCGCCGTCGCGGTAGGCCACGTGCTCGGTGAATCCGATCACGGTCTTGAGCCAGACGATCATCGCCTCGGCGTCCTTGCAGCGCAGGGTCGGATAGATGCGGGGCGGTTCGATGTCGTGCGTCATGGTGGCTCATCTCCTGGGCTGATGGCGCCACTCTGCACGAGGCAATCCGGCTTCGGCTTGAAGGTTTGTTACCAGTCGGCCAGCAACTCGCCGGAATGGGACAGCCGGCTGTCGGTCAGCGTCAGGCGGCGTGCCCAGGCGGTCGGTGGTTCCCCGGCAAACTCGACGAACTCGCGGGCGAGATGGGCTTGATCGGCGTAGCCGCTCTCCGCAGCGATCGCGGCCCAGCCGTCGGCTGTGCCAGCCTGCGCAAGACGGCAAGCCCGATGAAAGCGCATCATGCGCGCCACCGGCTTGGGCGCGAGGCCAAGCTCGGATCGAAACCGGCCGGCGAGGTGTTTACGGCTCCAACCGATCTCCGAAGCGATCGCCGTGATCCGGGCGGTGCCGCCCGATCGCGCCAACATTCGATAAGCGAACGCGACTTCCTCGGACGGTCCGCGGCCGAGGCGGCGAAGCACGAAATCCTCGATCAGGTCGAAGCGTCGCCGCCAGCACGGTACGGCGCCGATCTGCTCGCGCAGCCGCCGCCCATCGCGGCCCAGCACATCGCCAAGATCGACCATGCGCCCGGTGAGCTCGGCAATGGCGCCGCCGAAGAAGCGATAGGCGCCAAGCGGCGTGAAATCCACCTGCACGGATTCGGCGCAGCCGTCGGACTCGATGTTGACGGGGCCGGCGTGCAGTCCGGCCGTGAAGCTGAGCTGACGGTCGGATGGTCCAGGCTGACGCGCGAGCGCGATCAGATAGGGCGAGCCGAAGCTGATGATCAACGGCACGATCAGGGGAGCGGTCTGACGGTGGAAGAAGCGGCCTGCCGCCGTCTCGCGGTAACCGGTCATCCCGACAATCAGGCCTGTCATGCGCGGCGACGGCGAGCGCCGCGCGAAGTCGAATGCGACGGGGGCCTCGAGCTCGGCCATGTGGCTCTCGCGCGGAATGCCTACGCGATATCCGACGACTGGATCCGCTTGACGCCGGCCTTGTCCATGTCGGTCCAGGCCTTGGCCAGCGATCCCTGGGTGTCGATGCCGCGGCAGGCGTCCTCCACGACATAGGTTTCGAAGCCGGCCTTGCGCGCATCGAGCGCGGTCCATGCCACGCAGAAATCGGTGGCGAGCCCGGCCACGAAAACCCGCTCGACATTGCGCGCCTTCAGATAGGCGGCGAGTCCAGTGGTGGTCTTGCCATCGGCTTCGGTGAAGGCGGAGTAGCTGTCGACGTCCTTGTGAAAGCCCTTGCGGATGATCAGCTCGGCCTGCGGGATCGCGAGCTCCTTCGACAGCGAAGCGCCGTCGGTGCCCTGCACGCAGTGGTCGGGCCACAGCACCTGCTTGCCGTAGGTGAGGTCGATGGTCTCGAACGGCTTCTTGCCGGCGTGGACCGAGGCAAACGAGACGTGTCCGGGCGTGTGCCAGTCCTGCGTCATCACCACATTGGCAAAGCTCTTGGCGATCTTGTTGATGACCGGCACCACCTGCTCGCCGTCCTTCACCGCGAGGCTGCCGCCTGGCAGGAAGCAGTTCTGGACGTCGATCACGAGCAGCGCGGAGCCATCGTCGGGCTTGGTCGCGGCCGCCCAGAGACTTTTCGGAACCAGGGTCGCAAGCGCCAACGTGCCGAGGCCTGCAACTATCTGTCGTCGATCCAACATCGCGCCCCTCCTCGCTTTGATACCGCGCGAGGAGGCTAGTTCCGTTCGGCGAGCGACGAAAGTGGGATTTTTCCGACCGGCCTTGCGACCGGCCCGATCAGCCGCGCGGCTGGATGCCGTCGCGGACTGCGCGGAAGCGCGGGAAGGCCGTTTCCCAATCGGTGCGCGGCGAGCTGCCGATGATGCGCAGCGATGTCTGCGCGCCGAACCGCAGCCACTGCACGATGGTCACCGGGGTGTTGTCCTTGCCGCTGACGGCGTCGATCCGGGTCTCGAAGCCGGGCTGGCCGTCGATCCGGATCGGTTCGGACATGGTGATCCGCCCGTCGCGCACACCGGGGATCGTGGTGGCGATCTGCTGGGCAAAGCGGCCGCGATCGTCGGGCGTGGCCGGCGCCGAAGTGATGATGCCGAGCAGCATGAAGGGCTTGGCCTCAAGGGCCTTGTCGTCGCCGTCGGCCATCAGCAGCGCTGCGCCCGGCGCCAGCATGCGGATGTTCTTGAAGCTGCTGAGCTCGGTGACCTTGAACGGCATCATGCCGAGCTGCTCGTCGACCGGCACATCCTTGCGGATTTCGGCGGAGGCGAACATCTGCCGGACGGCGTCGTCGGTGTAGATCTTGCTCGCGTTCTCCGGCACCTGCACCGCGACATAGCCGGAGAAGGTCGGCCCCGGCAGGATCATGGAGTAGCGCCGCACATTGCTGGCGCCGTCGCGGGCGCTCTCCACGGTGTAGTAGGCGAGGCCGGCCGGCGTCTCGAGGCTCTCGGGCTTGATGTTTCCGGTGCCGGCGGGGTTGGCCTTGAAGGCGGTCACGACCTCGTTGTAGGCGTCCGCGGGCAGGTCGGCGATCAGCACCTTGACGCCCCGGTCCTCGGTCTCGAAGCCGATGAAGGCTTTGGCGCGGACGAGGCCCACCAGCGGTTTCATCCCGACATGCGCGCCCGGCGGAAACACCACGTCGGCGGCATAGCCACGACAGGTGGCAGCAATCAGCAAGGCAACCGCAACGAGAATTCGAAAAGGCGTCATGGGGGATCTACCGGTTTTGCTTGGTGGCCGCGCAACGGGGCCGATGCAGGGCTGGATGGCCTCTTCAGTCGAACCGCTTTTAGCGGTTTTGATGGCCCTGCAACAGGCCGCCAAATCTCCGCTCCAGGCCAGCCGGCTCGATTCCATGGGCTTTTCGCCTTGATTGGCGGGCACTTTCCAGTTTCCCGAGGTTTCCAGGAGCGACCACCTGCGGCCGCCAGCGGCCAAACAGCGCGCCCTCGACCCGTGCGCCGCTCTCGCATACGACGTTTGTGAGCGTTCACTCAACAGCGCTGACGTCGCGCTGCTGACGTCGCGGTCGACGGCCGGCGGCATCATTGCCGATCCGTTAACTTGGTTTGGGCTTGAACCGGGGCCGCAGCCGGACTGACACAATCTTTCAAACGTCAGTCTTTTCAGGCCTCAACGTTGCGTCCAGTCCTTGCGGGCAGGACCCTCTCTCCTATATCAGGCTCACCGTCGCAATATCGCGAGTATGTGAACGTCTGGGGGGTTCGGTACGGAGCGCCGTCAGGGCCCAACACCAACCTGCCTTAGCAAAGAGGATATCAAAACCATGGGTAAGGTCATTGGGATCGACCTCGGCACCACGAATTCGTGCGTCGCCGTGATGGATGGCAAGAACGCCAAGGTGATCGAGAATGCCGAGGGCATGCGAACGACGCCGTCGATCGTTGCTTTCACCGACGATGGCGAGCGCCTTGTCGGACAGCCGGCGAAGCGCCAGGCGGTGACCAATCCCGAGCGTACGTTCTTTGCGGTGAAGCGCCTCATCGGCCGCCGCTATGACGACCCGATGGTCGAGAAGGACAAGAAGCTCGTTCCCTACAAGATCGTCAAAGCGTCGAACGGCGATGCCTGGGTCGAAGCCGACGGCAAGACCTATTCGCCCTCGCAGGTCTCGGCCTTCATTCTGCAGAAGATGAAGGAGACCGCTGAGGCGCATCTCGGCCAGAAGGTCGATCAGGCCGTCATCACGGTTCCTGCCTATTTCAACGACGCGCAGCGTCAGGCCACCAAGGATGCCGGCAAGATCGCCGGTCTCGAAGTGCTGCGCATCATCAACGAGCCGACGGCTGCCGCGCTCGCCTACGGTCTCGACAAGACGAAGGCCGGCACGATCGCCGTGTACGACCTCGGCGGCGGCACCTTCGACGTCTCGATCCTCGAGATCGGCGACGGCGTGTTCGAGGTGAAGTCGACCAACGGCGACACCTTCCTCGGTGGTGAAGACTTCGACATGCGCCTGGTCGGCTATCTCGCCGACGAGTTCCAGAAGGAGCAGGGCATCAACCTGCGCAACGACAAGCTCGCTCTGCAGCGCCTGAAGGAAGCCGCCGAGAAGGCCAAGATCGAGCTGTCGTCGACCACGCAGACCGAAATCAATCTGCCGTTCATCACGGCTGACCAGACCGGTCCGAAGCATCTGACGATGAAGCTGACCCGCGCCAAGTTCGAGGCGCTGGTGGCCGACCTCGTCGAGAAGACCATCGAGCCGTGCCGCAAGGCGCTGAAGGATGCCGGCCTGACCGCCGGCGAGATCGGCGAAGTGGTGCTGGTCGGCGGCATGACTCGCATGCCGAAGATCCAGGAAGTGGTGAAGCAGTTCTTCGGCAAGGAGCCGCACAAGGGCGTCAATCCCGACGAAGTCGTCGCGATCGGTGCTGCGATCCAGGCCGGCGTGCTGCAGGGCGACGTCAAGGACGTGCTGCTGCTCGACGTGACCCCGCTGTCGCTGGGCATCGAGACGCTGGGCGGCGTGTTCACCCGCATCATCGACCGCAACACCACGATCCCGACCAAGAAGAGCCAGGTGTTCTCGACGGCCGAAGACAATCAGGGCGCCGTCACCATCCGCGTCTTCCAGGGCGAGCGTGAAATGGCGGCCGACAACAAGATGCTCGGCCAGTTCGATCTGATGGGCATTCCGCCGGCTCCGCGCGGCATGCCGCAGATCGAGGTGACCTTCGACATCGACGCCAACGGCATCGTCAACGTCTCGGCCAAGGACAAGGCGACCGGCAAGGAACAGCAGATCCGGATCCAGGCATCCGGCGGTCTGTCCGAGGCCGACATCGACAAGATGGTCAAGGACGCCGAGGCCAATGCGGCCGAGGACAAGAAGCGCCGCGAAGCAGTCGACGCCAAGAACCATGCCGATGGCCTGGTTCATTCGACCGAGAAGGCTTTGGCCGAGCACGGCTCGAAGATTCCGGAGACGGATCGTCGCGCCATCGAAGACGCTGTCAGCGACCTCAAGGAAGCGCTGAAGGGCGACGACGCCGAGGCGATCAAGGCCAAGACCAACACGCTGGCGCAGGCTTCGATGAAGCTCGGCGAGGCAATGTACAAGCAGCAGGCTGAGGCCGATGCGGCCAAGGACGCTGCAAAGGATGACGTTGTCGACGCGGAGTTCACCGAGGTCGACGACGACAAGAACAGCAAGAAGTCTGCCTAAGCGGGCTTGCGATCATGGCCCTCACACCAAAGAGCACGCGACGCGTCTCGGAGGAGTGGGGGTCATTTTTCTTTAAGGCGATCGCTGCATCTTCCAGACAGGCGCAATCCTTGACGATCGCGACGAACTTCGGACGGAATTGAAGTATGTCCACCAAGCGCTGCTACTACGAGACCCTCGAGGTCGAGCGGAACGCGGACGAGACCAAGCTCAAATCGGCTTTCCGCAAGCTCGCGATGAAATGGCATCCGGACAAGAACCCGGGCGACGCCAGCAGCGAGGTCCGGTTCAAGGAAATCAACGAAGCCTATGAGGTGTTGAAGGACGGCGACAAGCGCGCCGCCTATGACCGCTTCGGCCATGCCGCTTTCGAGCAGGGCATGGGCGGTGGCGGTCCCGGCTTCGGCGCCGGCTTCGCCTCCTCCTTCTCCGACATCTTCGAGGATCTGTTCGGCATGGCCGGGCAGCGCCGCGGCAGCGGCGGCCGCGAACGCGGTGCCGACCTGCGCTACAACATGGAGATCACGCTCGAGGAGGCCTTCCAGGGCAAGACCGCGCAGATCGAGATCCCGGTCTCGGTCACTTGCGAATCCTGCTCCGGCACCGGCGCCAAGGCCGGCACCAAGCCGAAGACCTGCTCGCATTGCGGCGGCGCCGGCCGTATCCGGCAGGCCCAGGGCTTCTTCACGCTGGAGCGGACCTGCCCCGGCTGTCAGGGCCGCGGCCAGATGATCGAGGACGCCTGCGCCTCCTGCGCCGGGTCCGGCCGGGTGACGCGCGAGCGCATGCTGTCGGTCAACATTCCTCCGGGCGTCGAGGACGGCACCCGTATTCGTCTCGCCGGCGAAGGCGAGGCCGGTGTCCGTGGCGGACCGCCTGGCGACCTCTACATCTTTCTGTCGCTGACCACGCACCAGTTCTTCCAGCGCGACGGCGCCGACCTGCACTGCCGCGTGCCGATCTCGATGGTCACCGCTGCCCTCGGCGGCGAGTTCGAGGTGCCGACCATCGACAAGAGCAAGACCAAGGTGAAGGTGCCGGCCGGGACCCAGTCCAGCCGCCGATTCCGCATCGCATCAAAGGGTATGCCGGTGCTCCGTTCGCGCCAGACCGGCGACATGTATGTCCAGGTTGTGGTCGAAACGCCGCAGAATCTGACCAAGAAGCAGCAAGAATTGCTGATGGAGTTCGAAAAACTCTCGTCCGGCGCAACTCAACCGGAGGCAGCGGGTTTCTTCTCTAAGGTCAAGGACTTCTTCGGAAGCCGCACCGTCTAGCCGCAGTCGTTATGCTTGACCGTAACGACTTCGATCTATACGTGTTTATGACTGTTTTCTGACAACCGCTCGATTGTGCGCGGTCCCGCCTGGTAGCGACATGCCTCTGCAATCGTCCGTGCGTGCGTCGAAGAAGCCCCTCCGTCTCGACGACGAGGTTCGATTTCTCCGTTCATGGATCGAGAAGCCGCTGCATATGGGCGCGGTGATGCCGTCCGGGCGGCTGCTTGCACGCACCATGGCGCAATATGTCGATCCCGAGTCCGAAGGACCGGTTGTCGAGCTCGGACCCGGCACCGGTGCGATCACCAATGCGCTGATCGAGCATGGCGTCGATCAAAAGCGTCTCGTCCTGGTTGAGTACAATCCCGGCTTCTGTGCGCTGCTGCGCGAACGCTATCCGCAGGCCAAGGTGGTTCAGGGCGACGCCTACAGGCTGCGCGACACGCTGTGGGACGTCATGAAGTCCCCGGCCTCGGCCGTGGTCTCCGGCCTGCCGCTGGTCACCAAGCCGATGCTGACCCGCCTGAAGCTGGTCCGCGACGCGTTCCTGGCCCTCGCGCCCGGTGCGCCGTTCGTCCAGTTCACCTATTCGGTGGCGCCGCCGATTCCGAAGTCGCTGCCCGGCGTGTCCACAGAAGCGTCCGAGCGGATCTGGATGAACCTTCCGCCCGCGCGGGTCTGGGTGTATCGCAAGGGTTGATCGCCCTGCGTTGTCGCGCCGGGCACGCGCCCTAACCGCGATTTCGAAATGTCCGCGCTGAAAATCCTCGTGATCCCCGGATCGCTGCGATCAGGCTCGCTCAATGCGAAGCTCGCCGCCGTGCTGGCGCACGAAGTCGCACAGCTCGGGGCCGACGTCACCCGCATCTCGCTCGGCGATTTTCCGCTGCCGATCTATGACGGCGATCTGCAGGCCAAATCGGGCGTGCCGCAGCACGCCGTCAATCTGAAGCGGATGATCGGCGCCCATCATGGGGTGCTGATCGTGACACCCGAATATAATTCCTCGGTGCCGGCGCTGGTGAAGAACACGATCGACTGGGTGAGCCGCGTGCAGGATCCGCACGAGACCCGTGGCCAGGTGTTCCACGGCCGCGCCTTCGCGATCGCGGCGGCATCCGGCAACCGACTCGGTGGCACGCGCGCGCTGTCGGCGCTGCGCCTGATCCTGACGGCGTGCCATGCCGCCGTGATCCCGAACCAGCTCGCGCTGTCATTCGCCGAGCAGGCCTATGACGACATGGATCGTCTGAAGCACCAGGCCGACATCGACACGATGCGGGCGCTGGTGCGGCAGCTGATCGACCATTCCCAACGCATGATGTGAGGTGACATGCAGCTAGCCAAGATCGCTCCAAGAGACCGGTTGATTGTGGCGCTCGATTTGCCGTCGGTCGCCAGCGCCGAGGCGATGATCGACAGGCTCGGCGACAGCGTCACCTTCTACAAGATCGGCTATCAGCTCGGTTACGCCGGCGGGCTTACGCTGGCGAAGCAGCTCGCAGGCAGCGGCAAGAAAGTCTTTCTCGATCTCAAGATGCACGACATCGGCAACACGGTGGCACGCGGGGTCGAAAGCGTCGCCGCCCTCGGCGCGACCTTTCTCACCGTGCATGCCTATCCGCAGACCATGAAGGCGGCGGTCGAGGCGCGTGCCGACTCCGGCCTGAAGATTCTCGCGGTGACGGTGCTGACGTCCTACGATGACAGCGACCTGCACGCGGCCGGCTATCGCCTCAACGTCTCCGATCTCGTCGAAGCGCGCGCCCGGCAGGCGCAGGCGCTCGGTGTCGACGGCATCGTCAGTTCGCCTGAGGAAGCTGCCGCCTTGCGCAAGATCGTGGGCGATCAGATGAACCTGGTGACCCCTGGCATTCGCCCCGCGGGCTCGGCGACCGGCGATCAGAAGCGCATCATGACGCCGGCCCGTGCCATTGCCGCCGGCGCTGACTATCTGGTGGTCGGACGTCCGGTGATAGAAGCCGCCGATCCGAAGGCCGCGGCCGAAGCCATTCACACCGAGATCGCCCAGGCGCTCGCCTGAACCAACAACAAGGGAGAATAGAGATGGCGAAGGGATACTGGATCGGACGCGTCGACGTTCACAATGAGGAGGGCTACAAGCCCTACATGGCGGCCAACCCGGCGATCTTCCAGAAATTCGGCGGCAAGTTCATCGTGCGCGGCGGCAAGTTCACTGGCGTCGAGGGCCAGAGCCGCTCGCGCAACGTCGTGATCGAATTCCCCGATTACGCGACCGCGCTCGCTTGCTACCAATCGCCGGAATACCAGGCCAACATCAAGGTGCGGCAGCCGCACTCGATCGCCGACCTGATCATCATCGAGGGGCACGACAGCCCGTAGGCCTGGACATCGGGCCGCCGCCGGTTCGGTTGCCCGGAACAGCCGCCGCCGATCGCCGTTTGAGCATGATCCCCGCGCAAATGCGTTCCGCGTTTGTCGCGCCGGAAAACCGGTTTCCCCTTTGCCGGTTCATGCTTTATACGGCGGTGAGAGGTGAGCCATGGCTGACATGCGTCTGATTGTTGCAGGAGCCGGCGGCCGGATGGGCCGCACGCTGACGCGGGTGATTTCCGAAACCCCGGGGGCGGTGCTGGTCGGCGCGCTGGAAGCACCGGGCTCGGAGCTGCTCGGCAAGGACGCCGGCGTGCTCGCCGGCCTTCCCGCCAACGACGTCAAGCTGTCGGCCGATCTGTGGTCGATGTCGGCGGCCGCCGACGGCATCCTGGATTTCACCGTACCGGCCGCGACCATCGCCAATGTCGCGATCGCGGCCGAGCGCGGCCTGGTTCACGTCATCGGCACCACCGGCCTGTCGCAGTCCGACGATGCCGTGATCCGCAGCGTCACCAACCGCGCCATTGTGGTGAGGTCGGGCAATATGAGCCTCGGAGTCAATCTGCTTGCGGCGCTGGTCAAGCGCGTCGCGCAATCGCTCGACCAGAGCTTTGACATCGAAATTCTCGAGCTGCACCACAAGTCCAAGATCGATGCGCCGTCGGGCACCGCCTTGATGCTCGGCGAAGCTGCGGCTGCGGGACGCAAGATCGCGCTGGAGCAGCATTCGGCACGCGGCCGCGATGGCCTGACCGGCGCGCGGCGTGCCGGCGATATCGGCTTTGCCTCGTTGCGCGGCGGCACCGCGGCCGGCGATCACAGCGTGATCTTTGCCGGCCCCTCGGAGCGAATCACGCTGTCGCATCATGCCGAGGATCGCGCGCTGTTCGCACAGGGCGCGCTGAAGGCGGCGCTGTGGGCGCACGGCAAGAAGCCCGGCATGTATTCGATGACCGACGTGCTCGGGTTGAACGACTGAGACCACCCGACGAAATAAAATCCAGCCAAGCGAAAACGGAATCTGAAATGAGTGATCGTCTTCTTGTGCTCGTTCGTCACGGTCAGAGCGAATGGAATCTGAAGAACCTGTTCACCGGGTGGAAGGATCCCGATCTCACCGAGCAGGGCATCGCCGAAGCCAAGGACGCCGGCCGCAAGCTGAAGGCGCAGGGCCTGTCGTTCGACGTTGCCTTCACCTCCGACCTGACCCGCGCGCAGCACACGCTGAAGCTGATGCTGGAGCAGATCGGCCAGACCGGATTGCCGACCACGAAGAATCTCGCGCTCAATGAGCGTGATTACGGCGATCTCTCGGGCCTCAACAAGGACGACGCCCGCAAGAAGTGGGGCGAGGACCAGGTCCTGGTCTGGCGCCGCTCCTACGATGTGCCGCCGCCCGGCGGCGAGAGCCTGAAGGATACGCTGGCGCGCACGCTGCCCTATTACGTGCAGGAGATCCTGCCCGGCGTGCTGCGCGGCCAGCGCACGCTGATCGCCGCCCACGGCAATTCGCTGCGCGCGCTGATCATGGTGCTGGAGAAGCTTTCTCCGGAGCAGATACTCAAGCGCGAACTCGCGACCGGTGCGCCGGTGGTCTATCGGCTCAACGCCGATTCCACCGTTGCGTCGAAGGTCGATCTCGCGGCTTAGAGAACACTCAATCGCTCAACCCGTCATCCCCGCGCAAAGGCTTTGCCTTTGTCGCTGGGGGAGCGCGAAGCGCGTCTCGAAGGATGCACGGCCACCAGCCGGGCCGTCGACCCTTCGAGACGCGCTTCGCGCTCCTCAGGGTGACGGTGAGAGAGTGTGAGCGCCCGGCTAAGGAAGGTCAGTGCAATCCCACCTGGCCGGCTTCCCAGCCCAGCATTGCCTGCTTGCGGGTGATGCCCCAGTGATAGCCGGTCAGCGCGCCGCTCTTGCCGAGGGCGCGATGGCAGGGCACCACGAACGACACCGGATTGCGGCCGACCGCGGCGCCGACGGCGCGCGACGCCTTCGGATTGCTGATCTTGGTGGCGATGTCGGAATAGCTCACGGCGCGGCCCATCGGGACCTTGAGCAGCGTTTCCCAGACCCGCACCTCGAAGTCGGTGCCGATCAAGACGACGCGCAGCGGCTGGTCCGCCCGCCACAACTTCGTATCGAACACGCGCTGCGCCAGCGCGGTGGTGCCATCGGTGTCCTCGACAAAGGTCGCGTTCGGCCAGCGCCGCTTCATGTCGGCAAATGCCGTCTGCTCGTCGCCGGGGTCGGCGAAGGCGAGCCCTGCGAGCCCGCGGTCGGTTGCGATCACGATCGCGGTGCCGAACGGCGAGGGGTGGAAGCCGAAACGCAGCGTCATGCCGCCGCCGCCGGTCTTCCATTCGCCGGGCGACATCGCCTCATGCGTGACGAACAGATCGTGCAGCCGTCCCGGGCCCGAGAGACCCGAGTCGAGTGCGGCGTCGAGTACGCTGGCGGAATCGCGCAGCAGGTTCTTGGCGTGATCCAGGGTCAACGCCTGCATGAAAGCCTTCGGCGTCAGCCCGGCCCAGCGGCGGAACAGATGGTGCAGTTCATCCGGCGTGACGGCGGCGGCATCGGCCATCGCTTCGATGGTCGGCTGCGCGCGCCAGTGCTCCGAGATGAACGCGATGGCGCGCCGCACCGAGTCGTAGTCGCGCAGCGCGGCGCTCTGGTGGAAGCCCGGCTTGGCCAGGCGCTGGTCGTGTATGGCGAGTGTCATCATGGTATCTGATTTAGGAGCCATGGCGCGTCCAAACCACCCGATTTCTGACAAGCACGATCAAGCGATGGGATTGTAAGTCGGGCCGCGCTTCGCGGTGTTCAGGGCTGCGGTCAAAGCTTTGGAAAAGCTTGCCTTTTCGTCCGGGCCGAGGAAGCTGCCAACGCTGACCCGGCGGCCCCGGGACACCAGGTAAAGCCGCTCGATGCCGAACTCCTCGTGCGAGATCTGCTCGAACCGCACCCAGAGCGGGTTGAGCACCCATTCCACCACATGGCCGCGGTGACTGATCCGGCGCACCCGCAGTTCCGACGGCGTGACGGTGATCTCTTCGCTTGCCTTGGCGGAGCGGAAATTGACCTTGAACGCCCAGTAGATCACCAGCACGTCGAGGCCGAAGAAGCCGAAGATCGGCCAGGCGCCCAGCCACCAGAACACCGCGCCGGCGATGAAGCTGACCACGGTGACGAACGACATCAGCACGATGAAGCCGGTGCGATTCAGCGAGCGGTGCGGCGTCAGCAGCGCCGAGAACAGTTTCGGCTCCGCCTCGGGCGCATCGGCGTCGAGGTCATTGGCCCTGGGGTCTTCGCCCGGATCAAAGTCGTTGCCTGCGGTCATGACGTATCAGTATATCCCGTTCATGGCCAAAATCATCCGCTCTCAACGCGCCGGCACCTCAAGCGTTCGGTCCGTGCCGAAGAAGAAGGCCGCGAAGGCGGCAAAGCCGCTGCCCAAACGCGCGGCAACGAAGCCGGCGACGAAGGCCGCCAAGAAGGTTGCAAAGCCAAAACCATGGACGGCGGCGGAGGTCTACGAGGCTTTCGATCGGTTCCGCAAAGCCAATCCCGAGCCGAAGGGCGAGCTCGAGCATCTCAACCCCTACACGCTGCTGGTGGCCGTGGTGTTGTCGGCGCAGGCGACCGACGCCGGCGTCAACAAGGCGACGCGGGCGCTGTTTGCGATCGCCGACACGCCGGAGAAGATGCTTGAGCTAGGCGAAGACAGAGTGCGCGACTACATCAGGACCATCGGGCTCTATCGCAACAAGGCCAGGAACGTCATCGCGCTGTCCGAAAAGCTGATCGCCGAATTCGGCAGCAAGGTGCCGCGCACCCGTGCCGAAATCGAGTCATTGCCCGGCGCCGGCCGCAAGACCGCGAATGTCGTGCTCAACATGGCGTTCGGCGAACACACGATGGCGGTCGACACCCATGTGTTTCGGGTCGGCAACCGCACCGGTCTCGCGCCCGGCAAGACGCCGCTCGAGGTCGAGCTGGGACTGGAGAAGGTGATCCCGGCCGAGTTCATGCTGCACGCCCATCACTGGCTGATCCTGCATGGCCGCTATACCTGCCTCGCCCGCGGTCCGCGTTGCGACGTATGTTTGATCAATGATCTTTGCCGGTGGCCGGAGAAGACCGTCTAAGGCATGATCGTCATCATGTGCTGGCAGGTTGTCCGGCGTTCCGGGTGTGACTGACGGGAGTGTGGTGTGACAGAGCAGGTTCAAGACAGTCCGCCACCCGCCAGCCAGACCGCGTCTGCCCCAGCGGCCGCGCCAGCCAAGCCGCAGCCTGCGCCGAGCGGGTTTTGGGGTCGCTTCGCTATCCCGCTGTTTGCGGTGCTGGCTGCGCTTGTGTTCGTCGCGGTGGCGACCACGCATTGGGACGCCTGGGTCGGCAGTGCCACGATCCAGACCACCAATGATGCCTATGTGCGCGCCGAGTTGACCCAACTTTCGAGCCGCGTGTCCGGCGAAGTGCTCACGGTCGCCATCTCCGATTTCCAGCGCGTCAAGGCCGGCGATCTCTTGGTGCAGATCGATCCTGCCGATTATCAGGCGCAGGTCGCGCAGGCCGAGGCGGGTGTGGTCGGCGCGCAGGCCGCGCTCGACAACCTCAACAACCAGGTCGAGCTGCAATATGCGACCATCGCGCAAGCCGAGGCCTCGCGGCTGTCGGCGGAGGCGCAGCAGACCCTGGCGCGCCAGGAGCAAGAGCGTCAGCAGTCGCTGTCGCAGACCGACGCCGGCACGCGGCAGCGGCTCGAGCAGGCCACCGCATCCTATGCGAAGTCGGAGGCGGACGTGCAGGCCAGCCGTGCAGTGATCGCAGCGCAGCGCCATCAGCTCGAGGTCCTGCAGGGCACCAAGAAGCAACGCGCCGCCGATCTCGACGCCGCCAAGGCGCTGCTGGCATCGGCCAAGCTCAAGCTTGGTTACACCAGGATCGTCGCGCCGTTCGACGGCGTCACCGGCGAGCGTCAGGTGCAGCCGGGCGATTACGTCAACATCGGCACCAATCTGATCAACGTCGTGCCGCTGCCGAACGTCTATGTGATCGCCAACTACAAGGAAACCCAGCTGACCAACGTCAAGCCGGGCCAGCCGGTCGAGGTCACCGTCGATACGTTCTCGGGCCAGACGCTGCGCGGCGTCGTCGAGCGCATCGCGCCGGCGAGCGGATCGCAATTCGCGCTACTGCCGCCCGACAACGCCACCGGCAATTTCACCAAGGTGGTGCAGCGCATCCCGGTGCGCATCCAGTTCGACAAGGGCCAGCCGTTGCTCGATCGCCTGCTGCCGGGCATGTCGGTGGTCACGCGGATCAACACCGGCGAGGCGGTCGCCAATGGCGGAAAATGACGACCGCAACAGCGGTCCGGTCTCGCGCGGCGACGTCGCCCGCTATCCGGTGTTTGCCGTCGTCGCCGTGCTGCTCGGCGCGTTCCTGGCGAACTTCGACAGCCGCCTGACCTCGGTTGGCCTGCCCGACCTGCGGGGCGCGTTCTCACTCACCTTCGACGAGGGCGCCTGGCTCTCGACCGCTGCGATCGGCTCGCAGATCTTCATCGCGCCCGCGGTGGCCTGGCTCGCCACTGCGTTCGGCCTGCGTCGCGTGCTCGGAATTCCGAGCCTGGTCTATGCCGTAGTCTCGCTGACCATCCCGTTCGTGCACGACTACACGACGCTGATCGTGCTCAGCATCGTGCACGGCATGCTGCTCGGCACCTTCGTGCCGGCGACGCTGATGATCATCCTGCGCAATTTGCCGATCCGATGGTGGCTGCCGGCGATCGCGATGTATTCGATCCGCGTCGGCTTCGCGCTGGATACGTCGAGCTCGTTGGTCGGATTCTATGTCGAGCACCTCGGCTGGCAGTGGCTGTATTGGCAGGGTGTCGTGGTCGCGCCGCTGATGGGGCTGATGGTTTATCTCGGCACGCCGAACGAGCCGGTCAATCGCGACCTGCTGCACCATGCCGATTGGGGCGGCATGCTGCTGCTCGGCGCCGGCCTCGGGATGGTCTATGCGGGGCTCGATCAGGGCAACCGGCTGGACTGGCTATCGTCGGGCACCGTGATGGCGCTCCTTATCGGCGGCGGGCTGCTGATCGTCGCCTTCATGATCAACGAGACGGTCGCGCCCCGGCCGTGGGCGCATTTCAACGTGCTGTTCTCGCGCAATATCGGGCTCTCGCTGATCGTCATCCTCTTGTACACGCTGACCAGCCTGTCGAACTCGTCGCTGGTGCCGAATTTCCTCGGTAGCGTCGGCGCGCTGCGGCCGGAGCAGTCGGGCGCGCTGCTGTTCACTTACGGCGCGCTGCCGATGTTTCTGCTGGTGCCGGTCTCGATTGTCCTGTTGCGTCACCTCGATCCGCGCATCGTCGTGGTGCTCGGGTTCTCGGCATTCGCGGCCGCCAATCTCTGGGGCACGCAGCTCAGCCATGTCTGGGCGCGCGAGGATTTCGTCGGCATCGTGCTGCTCACGTCGGTCGGGCAGGCGCTGACGCTGCTGCCGATCATCATCATGGCGCTGTCCAATTCCGATCCGTCGCGGGCGACCGCGTTCGCGGCCTACATCCAGATCATGCGGCTCGGCGGCGCCGAGATCGGCATCGCCCTGATGGGGACCTGGCTGCGCGTCCGCGAGCAGATCCATTCGAATTATCTCGGCCAGCACGTCCAGAACGGCGATGTCGACGTCGTCAACCTGCTGAAGCGCTTGGCAGGTGAATTTTCCGGCCACGGCATCGGGGCGGCGGCGGGACGTGCCATCGGCACGCTCGCGGCCCTCGTGCAGCGCGAGGCCAACACGCTCGCCTACATTGACGGCTTCTGGCTGTGCTTCTGGATCGCGATCCTGGCGCTGTTGCTGGTCGCCCTGATCACGCGCGCGCCGCAAGGTCCGCTGTCGCCGGTGCCGCTCGGCTTCGTGAAGAACGCGCTGCGCAAGCCGGACGCCGCCGCGTCCTGATTTGCGCGGATATCGCCGGCGGCTTGCCGCTGCCGGGGTCAATTTATAGTGAATGCGGCGCCCCAGCTATCTCGGGGCTGTCTGAAATATTTTGCACGTCGCGTGGTTCCACAAGCGGGGGAACGGGAGCCACGATGATCGAGACCAAGCAGACGGCCGCGCTTGTTTCCATGGCGACGGCGATTCCACCGCATCTATTCCATCAGGGACAAATCCTGCGAGCCGCGCGCGACCTTCTCGCCGACCGCTATCCTGAGTTCGAGACGCTCTCCAGCCTGTTCGCCAACACCGGCATTCAGCATCGCTATGGCGTGAAGCCGATCGAATGGTATCTCGAACGGCGCGGCTGGCCGGAGCGTACGCAGGCATTCCTGGAAGGCGCGGAGGCGCTGTTCGTCGAGGTCGCCCGCAAGGCGATAGCCCGTGCGGAGCTGACCGGCAGCGACATCGACGTCGTGGTCACGGTGTGCTCGACGGGCATCGCCACGCCGACGCTGGAGGCGCGCGTCGCGGGCCAACTCGGCCTGCGGACCGATGTGTCGCGCGTGCCGGTGTTCGGCCTCGGCTGCGCGGGCGGCGTGTCGGGCCTGTCGATCGCGGCGCGGCTGGCGCAGGCGCAGCCCGGTGCGAACGTGCTGCTGGTTGCGCTCGAGCTCTGCACGCTCGCGGTCCGCCACGATGAGCTCACCAAGGCGAATATCGTCGCCGCCAGCCTGTTCGGCGATGGCGCCGCTGCGATCGTGCTGCGCGCCGGCGACGGCGGTGCGACGCGGATCGAGGCGGCCGGCGAAAAGCTGTGGCCGGATACGCTCGGCATCATGGGCTGGACGGTCGATCCGGAAGGATTCGGCGTCGTCTTCCAGCGCACCATTCCGGATTTCGTCCGCGACCATGTTGGAGCGGCCGTTGCCGAAATCCTGGCACGGATGGAGCTGACGGCCGGTGATATCGATCGCTTCCTCTGCCATCCCGGTGGTACCAAGGTCATCGCCGCGCTGGAGCGGGCGCTCGCGCTCGATCAGGGCACGCTCGATCACGAACGCGACGTCATCGCGGCGTGCGGCAACATGTCGGCCCCGACAGTTCTCTTTGTCCTCGAACGCGCCCGCGCCAAGGGCTTGCCGCCGCGCTCGCTGCTTACGGCGCTCGGGCCCGGCTTCACGCTCAGCTGCGTTGCGCTCAGGCACGCGGCATGAGCTTCGCTTCGGTCATCCTTGCGCTGGTCACCTTGCAGCGTCTCGGCGAGCTCGTGCTGTCACGTCGCAACACGGAGCGGCTGCTGGCCCGAGGCGCGATCGAGGTCGGCGCCAGGCACTACCCCCTCATTGTGCTGCTTCACGCCGGCTGGCTGGTCGCGCTGTGGATCTGGGGCCGCAACCAGGATGTCAACCTGACCGCGTTCGCGGCCTTTCTGGCGCTGCAAGGCCTGCGGCTGCGGATCCTCGCCGCGCTCGGGCCGCGATGGACGACGCGGATCATCGTCTTGCCGGGCGCGCCGCTGGTCGCATCCGGACCGTACCGATATTTCCCTCATCCAAACTATGCCGTCGTCGTCGGGGAGATCGCGCTGCTTCCGCTCGCACTGCATCTGCCGGTGCTGGCGGTGCTCTTCACCGTGCTCAATCTCGCGGTGCTCGCGATCCGGATTCGCACCGAGAGCCGCGCGCTCTCGGTTGCGGACTGGCCGCGCGTCAGCACGCCATGAGCGCCGGGGCGGAGCATCGCGCCGACAGCCCGTCGGCGGCGACCTGGGCCGGCTTCCTCCTGATGTGCCTCGGCATGTTCATGGCGATCCTCGACATCCAGGTCGTCGCAACCTCGCTGCCGACGATCCAGCGCGCGCTCGCGATCTCGCCGTCCGCGATGAGCTGGATCCAGACCGCCTATCTGATCGCGGAGGTGATCGCGATCCCGCTGACCGGATTGTTCACCCATGCGCTGTCGCTCCGATGGCTGTTCGCGATCGCCGTGAGCCTGTTCACGATCGCCTCGGTCGGCTGCGCCTTCAGCGGCGGCTTTGCCGTGCTGCTGGTGTTTCGGGTGCTGCAGGGATTTTCCGGTGGCGTCCTGATCCCTGCGGTGTTCTCCGCCGTGTTCACGCTGTTTCCGGCGCGGCTTCATGCGGTGGCGACTACGATCGGCGGCGTCGTCGCGGTGCTCGCACCGACGGTTGGACCTGTTGTCGGCGGCTGGATCACACAGACCTGGTCGTGGCCGTGGCTGTTCCTGATCAACCTGGTTCCGGGAACGATTGCGGCCACGGTCACGCCATTGCTGCTGCCGAAAGAGAGCGTGAATCTCCGCGCGTTCGCCAGACTGGACACATGGTCGCTGATCCTGCTCGCAGCGGCGCTCGCAAGCCTCATGGTCGGTTTGAAGGAAGCGCCGCAGCGCGGCTGGATCTCGACCCCTTGCCTGAGCCTGCTGATCGGAAGCATGGCAGGGATGGCGCTGCTGATCCGCCGCACGTTCCGCGCGGCGGATCCGATCGCGCGATTGACCCTGTTCAGGCGGCGTTCGTTCACGATCGGTTGCGCCCTGAGCTTTTGCCTCGGCATCGGCCTGTATGGATCGACCTATCTGATGCCAGTGTTCCTCGGCTTCGTCCGCCGCCATGATGCCTTCGAGATCGGCACCATCATGCTGGTCACCGGGGTTGCGCAGCTGATCGCCGCGCCGCTGGCGGCAATCCTCGAAAGCCGTATCGGCGAGCTCCTGTTGACTGCGACAGGCTTCGCCTTGTTTGCGCTCGGCCTCGGCTTGAGTGCCTTTCAGCCGCGCACCGCGGATTTCGGAGAGATGTTGTGGCCGCAGATCATGCGCGGTGTCGCGATCATGTTCTGTCTGCTGCCGCCGACACGCATTGCGTTGGGCACTCTGCCGGAGGCGGAGGTTGCCGACGCCAGCGGATTGTTCAACCTGATGCGCAATCTGGGTGGCGCGATCGGGATCGCCCTGATCGATACGATCCTCTATGGGCGAAGTCCAATTTTTGGTGAGGATTTTCGTGCACGCCTGCTGACAGGTGATCTCAACGCCGCACAGGCGATCGGCCTCGATCCAATGTTGCTGATCAACCGCCCGCCGGGTCCGCCTGATGACGCGACGGTGGCGTTTATCCGGCCGCTGGTCGAGCGGGCATCGCTCGCCCTCAGCGTCAACGAGGCATGGGCGATGCTCGCTTGCGTCGCGATCGTCGGGCTGCTGCTGGTGTTATTGGCGCGCGATCGGATGCCTGCATCGGTGCAGGTGCCCCGGGATGCGAGCTAGATCGTCGGCACGTTGCTTCGCCGCGCCGGCTCGATCAATTCGCGCCGCGGGCCCGACAGCCGCTTGTACATGTGGACCATGAAGGCCATCCCGAACAGCGGCGTCGCCAGATTGACGATCGGGATCGAGACGAAGGCGGCGATGAACAGGCCGGCGGTAAACACGGTTGCCGCATTCTCCTTGCGCATCGCCTTGGCATCCTCCGGCGAGCGGAAGCGCATCGCGGCGAGTTCGAAATATTCGCGGCCGAGCAGCCAGGCGGTCGCGATGAAGAAGATGATGAAACCCGCACCCGCGAACAGCACGAACGGCAGCGCGACCAGGTAGACCAGGATCGTCAGCAGCGCCGTCTTGACGCCCTCGATGGTCGCCAGCGTCACCGGCAGCGCCGTGCCGGGATGGTCGGCCGGATAGTGCTCGCGCTCGACATGGTCGGCGACGTCGTCGACGAACAGGCTCGCCACCAGCGAGGTGATCGCGGGCATCAGGAAGATGCCGCCGAGCACGACGCCGAGGCCCGCCGAGATCGAGATGACCCAGGACAGCACGTGCAGGGTGGAATGGAAGTTGGGGCCGAGCATGCCTTCGGCCCAGATCTCGCCGGTGTCGGCAAACCAGCTCAGCAGCCGCTGCAATCCGATCGCGAGCACGGTGATCAGCACCAGCGCAAGTCCGATCGAACGCCACAGGATCGTGCGCATCGGCGGCGACAGGATTTGCGAAAGCGCCTTGACGGCGGCGTCGAACATGACCGGGTTGCCTCTGTAAAATGACGTGCGAGAGGTAGCTACCCAATATGGCTTCGGCAAGTGCCGCTTGTGTCGCGGTCACAGCGTTTTCGAGCGAAGTCCGTTTGATGCGGGGCCGACGCCGGTTCGCGTCAAGAAACGCTTCAGGCGTCGAGCGGCTTGCCGCGGACGTTGGGTCCCCAGACACCAATCGTAATAATGACGATGACCATCGCCGCGGTGATCAGGCCGAACACCCCGCTGACGCCGGCCTCCTTCAACATGAACGCCACGATGAAGCCGGAGAAGGTCGCGCTGAGCCGGCTCATCGAATAGACGAGGCCCGCCGCGCGCGCCCGGATCGCGGTCGGGAACACCTCGGTCTGGTAGGAGTGATAGGCGTAGGACAGCGTCATGTTGGCGCCCGTCACTAGCACGCCGCTGGCGATCAGGAGCACCGGCTCGGTGAGCTGCGCGAAGGCGAGGCCGAACACCGAGATCGCGGCGGCCGCGCCGCAAATGATCCATTTGCGCTCGAAACGGTCGGCGAAGGTTGCGGCCAGCAGCGGCGCGAGCGGATAGGCGAAGGCGATGATGAAGGAATATTGCAGGCTCTTGGTGACGTTGATGCCCTTCTGGACCAGGAGCGCCGGAACCCAGTTGGAGAAACCGTAGACGCCGAACGCCTGGCACAGATTGAAGATCATTAAGAGCACGACGAGCGAGGCATAGGGCGGCCGGAACAAATCGGCATAGCCGGTTTCGACCGCCGGACGTGCCGGCGCCATTGCGGCTTTAGCGGCAGGGCGCGGCGCGGCCGTCGGCGATGAGGTCTCGAGCCTCCGCATGATTGTCTCGGCCTCGGCAAGGCGGCCGTGCCGGGCCAGCCAGAGCGGGCTTTCCGGCACGTAGAGCCGGAGCACCCAGATGATCATGCTGGCGGCGGCACCGATCAGCACCACCCAGCGCCAGCCGTCGATGCCGTAAGGCGAGAGCGGCACCAGCCACCACGACAGCGCGGCGACGATTGGCACCGCCGAGAGCATCACCGCCTGGTTGATCGCAAAGGCGCGGCCGCGCATCCAGCTCGGCACCAGCTCGGTGATGTAGGCGTCGATGGTGATGACCTCGATGCCGATCCCGATCCCGGCGATGAAGCGCCACAGCAGCACGCCGCCGGGGGTGGTCTGGCACGCCATGATCACCGACGCCGCGCTGTAGAACAGCAGCGAATAAGTGAACACGGCCTTGCGCCCGTAGCGATCGGCGAGGAAGCCGAGGCAGAACGTGCCGATGAACAGGCCGGCGAAGGTCGCCGCGACGAAGGCGCCGATCCCGGAGAACCCGAAGAAGGCCTGCGTCGTCGTAGTCATCAGCCCGCTACGGGCGAGGCCCGGTGCGATATAGCCGGTGAAGAACAGATCGTAGATCTCGAAGCAGCCGCCGAGCGAGAGCAGGATCACCAGCCGCCAGACATAGCCGGAGGTCGGCAGCGCCTCGAGGCGCCGCGAGATCTGGTCCGGCCCGCTTGTCGTGTTGGCAAGATCGGCAACCGAGCCGAGTTCGACGGCGCTCATGATGGTCCTCCCGGGATGGTCCAGCGGCCGCCTTTCTTGCGAAGGCGTGCCGGTTGCGCATGTTTGGCAGCCGGGTGCCAGAAATCCAGACGAACATATCGAAGGAATCGTTCGATATTTTCGATAGCGCTGCTTTTTGACGCGCTCGAACGCGCCTTAGATCAGCAGCGTCGCCTCCCACGCGCCGCGCCCGACCTGTTCGGCGATCAGGGAGCGGATCAGCCGGCACATCTCTTCCATCGCATAGGTCATCGGCCGGTTGCGCAAGCGGCAGAGATAGAGCGTGCGGCTCAGCCTGGGTTCGATCACCTCGCGTGCGACCAGCAAGCGCGCTTTCAACGGCTCGCTGACGAAGTGCGTGGTCGCGATCGTGCAGCCGAGACCCGCGGTCAAGGCGCCGATCATGCCGCTGGTCGAATTGAGGTGCAGGATGGCGTTGGCCTCCAGCCGCTTCAGCGGCACCGGGTCGTCCAGCAAAGCGCGGGCCGACAGCCCGTGCCGCAGCAGGATCAGCGGCAGCTGGGCCACCTGCTCGAACGTGATCGGTCCCTTCTTGCCGATCAGCTTCTCGGTGCCGACGCAGAACATCTGCTCCTCCAGCACCGGCTCGGCGATCAGATCCTTTTCCGACGGCGGATTGTAGACCAGCGCGAGATCGACATCGGAGTTCATCAAATGCAGCAGCGTCGCGCCGGAGAGACTTTCGGTCAGCGACAGCTTCAGGTTCGGATACTTCGCCAGCACGGTCCG
Source organism: Bradyrhizobium sp. USDA 3240 (assembly GCF_054063295.1). Classification (NCBI taxonomy): domain Bacteria; kingdom Pseudomonadati; phylum Pseudomonadota; class Alphaproteobacteria; order Hyphomicrobiales; family Nitrobacteraceae; genus Bradyrhizobium; species Bradyrhizobium sp. USDA 3240. Next base: position 4,359,518 of record NZ_JBSSGD010000002.1, on the reverse strand, counting down.
CATCAGCGGCACGCCGATCGCCTTCATGCCGGAATTGGCCATGCCGATCGAGATCTCGCCGGCAATGGCGCTGCCGCCTTCCTTGATCTCGCGCTCGGCCGCCGCCATCGCGCGCAGGATGATGCGGGCATGCTCATAAAGCCGTTCGCCCGCCGCGGTCGGTTCCATGCCGCGCGGTTTGCGCTCGAACAGCGGCGTGGCGAATTCCGCCTCGAGATTGGCGATGTGGTGGCTGAGCGCGGATTGCGCGACATTGGCCTGATCCGCCGCCCGCGACAGGTTGCGTTGCTCATAAACCGCGATGAAATAGCGAAGCTGGCGGGAATCCATTGGGGTTCTGCGTTCTAGAACGACGAATGCACTATTCGACAGATTATATTTTTCAGATAGCGTGCGGAAGCCTAACCTGCGTCCATCAGTCAAAACGAACGCAACGAGCACGGAGAAACCGATGACCGGGAGCGGACTGCCGCTGGAAGGCGTGAGGGTCGTCGAGATGACCCACATGGTGATGGGGCCGACCTGCGGGATGATCCTGGCGCAACTCGGCGCCGAGGTGATCAAGGTCGAGCCTCCCGCCGGCGACAAGACCCGCTCGCTCGGCGGCATGGGCGTGTCGTTCTTTCCGCTGTTCAACCGCGGCAAGCGCAGCGTCGTGCTCGATTTCGCCAAGCCCGACGACCGTGACACGATGCACCGGCTGCTCGCCGGCGCCGACGTGTTCCTGGAGAATTTTCGTGACGGCCAGCTCGACAAGCAGGGGCTTGGGCCTGAGGAGCTGCGCGCGAGATATCCGCATTTGATCATCGCCGGTCACAAGGGCTTTCTCTCCGGGCCCTACGATCATCGCCCGGCGCTCGACGAGGTCGTGCAGATGATGTCGGGGCTCGCGGCGATGACCGGCACGCGCGACAAGCCGCAGCGCGTCGGCTCTTCCGCCAACGACATCATGGGCGGCATGTTCGGCGTGATATCGATCCTCGCCGCGCTCTATCAGAAGCGGGGCGGCGACAGGAATGGCGCCGACATCCGCATCGGCCTGTTCGAGAACTGCCTGTTCCTGGTCGCCCAGCACATGGTCGAGTACGAGATGACCGGGCGCAAGCCGCGCTCGATGCCGGAGCGCGAGCATGCCTGGCCGATCTACGACATCTTCGATGCCGCCGGCGGCGACCGCATCTTCATCGGGGTCGTCACCGAAGGCCATTGGCAGAGCTTCTGCCGCGAGTTCGGACTGACGGAGTTCGCCGACGATCCGACGCTGCGCTCGACCACGGACCGCATCATGGCGCGCGACCGGATCATTCCGCGCGTCGCCGAGGTGATCAAAGGCTGGAACGTGGCCGACCTCTCGGCCAGGCTCGACGCGCTCAACATCTGCTTCTCGCCGATCAACCGGCCGGAGGATCTGCTCAGGGATCCGCATGTGCTGCGGCCCGGCGGGCTCGTCAACAATGTCAACGCCGACGGCAAGCCGTTCCGGGTTCCGGCGCTGCCGGTCGAATGGAACGGCAGCAACATCGGCGAAGGCCTGAAAGTGCCGGCGCTTGGCGCCGATACCGATGCGGTCCGCGCCGAGCTTGCACAACAGAAGATTTCATCAACCGGAAACGCTGCGTGAGGCTGACATGACCCGCGTCCACGATATCTATCCCAACGACAAGGTGAGCCTGCGCGAGGTTGGCCTGCGCGACGGCCTGCAGCTCGTGAAGACATTCCCGTCGACCGCGGCGAAGCAGCGCTGGCTGCGCGACGAATATGCCGCCGGCGTCAGGCATTTCGAGGTCGGCTCGTTCCTGCCAGCCAGGACTTTTCCGCAATTCGTCGATGTCCGCGATGTCATCGCGACCATCGCCGCGCTGCCCGGCGCGCACGGCGTCGCGCTGGCGCTGAACGAGCGCGGCGTCAACGAAGCGCTCGCCTCCGGTGTCGCCGAGATCGCCTCGGTGGTGTCGGCGACCGAGGAGCATAGCCAGGCCAATGCCAACCGCTCGCGCGAGTCGGCGATCGCAAACATCAAGCGCCTCTGCGAGCTGCGCGACGCCAGCGCGCACAAGCCGCTGGTCAATGCTGCGATCTCGATGGGGCTGGGCTGCTCGATCGTCGGCGCGGTCGATCCGAAGGAGGTGCTGCGCCTCACCGAGAAGCTCTACGAGGTCGGCGTCGACATGGTCGCGATTGCCGATACCGTCGGCTATGCCGGACCGAAGCAGGTCGGCGAACTGACGCGCGGCGCGGTCAAGATCGCGGGCTCCAAGCCGGTCTGCGTCCATCTGCACGACACCCGCGGCATGGGTATCGCGAACGCCTCCGCGGCGCTCGATGAAGGTGCCCGTGTGCTCGACGGCTCGCTCGGCGGCCTCGGCGGCTGCCCGTTCGCGCCGGGCGCCACCGGCAATGTCGTGTTCGAGGATCTCGTCTTCCTGTGCGAGAGCAAGGGATTTCCGACCGGCGTCGATCTCGACCGCCTGGTCGAGGTGCGCGCGATCCTGAAGGCCGAGATGCCGGGCGAAGCGCTCTATGGCGGCCTCGCCCGTGCCGGCCTGCCGCGCGGCACCAAGGCGAAGGCGGCGTAGCCCCTCTCCCTCGCCCCGCTCTCTTGTCCGCCGAAGCCCGCCTTCGGGCGAAGGCGGATGCGGGGTCGAGACGAGCGTAGCTCGCTCTTAGAGGGTTGGGGTGAGGGGCTCTTTCCGCGAGCGATCTGCAGGGAACGACCCGTACCCCTCACCCGGATTGCATCTGGCGATGCAATCCGACCTCTCCCCGCAAGCGGGGCGAGGTATCCTCAATCGTGCCGATGCCCATGCCCGCGCTTGCGCGGCTTCTTGTCCGCCGCGGTCGGGATCATCACGACGCGTCCGTGACGCACGCCGCGCTCGGCGATGATGTGATCGGCGAGATGGCGGACCTCGCCGCTTGGGCCCTTCAGCGCCGTCACCTCCATGCAGCTGTCGTCATCGAGATGCACATGCAGCGTCGCCAGCGACAAATCGTGATGGCCGTGGAAATTCTGCACCAGCCGCTTCGACAGGTCGCGCGCGGCGTGATCATAGACATAGACCAGTGCCGCGACGCATTGCCCTGACGGCGCGTCCTCTGCGCTCTGTTGCAGGCCGGCGCGCACGAGATCGCGGATGATCTCGGAGCGGTTCTGATAGCCGCGCGCTTCGGCGGCGGCGTCGATCTCCGCGAGCAGATCATCCTGGATGGTGATGGTGATGCGTTGCATGGACTATCCGTGTTGGCTCGATTGCCTGGCGGTATGACATTATTCTTGAAACGTCATACCGTGCTTGCTAGCGTCGTTTCGCCGGGATTGGTTTAAGCTGGTGCGGTCGTCGCGTGACTGTAACAGGATCATGCGGGGGCATGGGCGTTGCGTCGTACTGCTTGGCGGATATTTCCCGCCGCCGCATCCATTGCAGCCTTCGCGCCGGTCGCCGAAGCGCAGACCATCACAACCGCGCCTAGGCAACTGCCGCCGGTGACGGTGACCTCGCCCGATCGGGCGCCGCCGAAGCGCGCCAAACCGTCCCAGCATCCACGCCATGATGCCGTCAGCGGTCGCAAGCCCGCCGTACCGCAGCCGAGCCAGCCCGGTTCCGCAAGCGACGGAATCACCGGCGGCTCTGCAACGGTGTCTTCCAACCTGCAACCGACCGCGGCCAGCGAGCGCCAGATCAGCGGCGACGAGGTCAACGCGCGGCCGGTCTCGCGCGTTGGTGAAGTCCTGGAGGCGGTGCCGGGCCTGATCGTCACCCAGCATTCCGGCGAGGGCAAAGCCAACCAGTATTTTCTGCGCGGCTTCAATCTCGACCACGGCACCGATCTCGCCATCACCGTTGACGGCATGCCGGTCAACATGCCGACCCATGGTCACGGCCAGGGCTATGCCGACATCAATTTCCTGATCCCGGAGCTGATCCAGTCGATGGATATCCGCAAGGGTCCCTACTACGCCGACAAGGGCGACTTCGCGTCCGCCGGCGCTGTCGACATCAACTACCTCGATCGGCTATCCAAGAATATCGTGGAGCTGGCCGCCGGCAGCTTCGGCTATCAGCGCGCGATGGCGGCGGGTTCGACCAAGGTCGGCGACGGCACGCTGCTCGCAGCCTTCGAGGCCAACAAGTACAACGGCCCGTGGGACGTGCCCGACGACATCCGCAAGCTGAACGGCGTGCTGCGCTACGGCCAGGGCACCGCGACCGATGGCTTCTCGCTGACCGCGATGGCTTATTCGAACGGCTGGAATTCGACCGACCAGGTCGCGCAGCGCGCGATCGATCAGGGGCTGATCGGCCGTTATGGTTCGCTCGATCCGACCGACAGCGGCACCTCGAGCCGCTTCAGCCTGTCGGGCAATTGGGCGCAGTCCAGCGACTACGGGCAGACCAAGCTGAATGCCTATGTGATCCGCTCGTCGCTGCAGCTCTACAACGACTTCACCTATTTTCTCGACGACCCCGTCAACGGCGACCAGTTCAGCCAGACCGACAGGCGCACCGTCTATGGCCTTGACGCCAGCCACGCCGCCGATATCCGCATCGCCGGTATCGATACCCAGACCCGGATCGGCGTGCAGACCCGCTACGACGACATCAATGTCGGCCTGTTCAAGACCGCACAGCGCGAGATTCTGTCCACGGTGCGCAATGATCAGGTGCAGGAAGGCAGCGTCGCGCTGTGGGCCGATAGCACCGCGCGCTGGACCGACTGGTTGCGCACCACGGTCGGCATCCGCGAGGACTATTTTGCCGGCCACGTGCTGAGCGACACACCGCAGAATTCCGGCAACGCGCAGGCGGCGATGACGAGCCCGAAGGCCGGCATCGTGCTCGGCCCCTGGTTCAAGACCGAGTTCTACGGCAATGCCGGCTTCGGCCTGCATTCCAACGATATCCGCGGCGCGACCATCACCGTCGATCCCAACGACAAGGTGACGCCGCTCGAACGCGTCCCGCTCTTGGTGTGCTCGAAGGGTGCCGAGCTCGGCATCCGCACCAACGCGATCGACGGGCTGACCTCATCGCTCGCGGTGTTCGTGCTCGACTTCGATTCCGAACTGCTGTTCGTCGGCGACGCCGGCACCACCGAGCCGAGCCGGCCGAGCCGGCGTGTCGGCGTCGAGTGGACCAACCAGTACAAAGTGCTGCCGTGGATGAGCCTCGATTTCGATATCGCCTATACCGGCGCCCGCTTCACCGATTACGATCCGGTCGGCAACTTCATCCCGGGCGCCCCGGCCTGGGTCGCCAGCGGCGGCGTCACCTTCGGTCGCGACACCGGCTGGTTCGGCAGCCTGCGCGCCCGTTATTTCGGCCCGCGCCCGCTGATCGAGGACGACAGCGTCCGTTCACTGTCGTCGTTCATCGTCAACGCCCGCGCCGGCTACAAATTCGACAACGGCATGCGGCTGCAGCTCGACGTCCTCAATCTCTTCAACGCGCAAACCAACCAGATCGAATACTACTATCTGTCGCGGTTGCCGGGCGAACCGATCGACGGCGTCGCGGACCGCCATGTGCATCCCGCCGAGCCGCTTGCCGTGCGGCTGACGCTGGCGGCGACGTTCTGATCAGTCGCGCGCGCGGCGGATCGAGCTGAAGTCCTCGACTTCGGGCTGCGCAGGGGGTGTCTCGCGATAAGGCGGTACGATCAGCATCACGACCCGCCGTGTCCGGCCGGGCCTGCCCAGCAGTGTCGCCTGAGCGTCGAACTCGGAGCGAAAGACGTCGGTCGCGCGCAACGTCGTGCGACCCATCCAGCTCAGGCAATCCGGCTGGTCGGCGAAGCACAACGCGGCCCAGCCGCGATCGAGCGTGGTCTTGCGCGGCAATCCCCAGGTGTACTGATAGGCGAACGGCCGGGCATAGCGCGGATGATCCGGGCTGTAGAAGGCGGCAGCGAAGGCAAGCGCATCGTCGCCGCTGACGGCGGCGAGCGGCGTCCCCGCCGCGTCGCGCCATCGCGCAGTGAGCTCGGTTGCGGCTGCATGATAGAAATCACGGCCTTCCTCATAGCCGTAAGCACTGCGATAGAGGGCGTGGATCGGCGCGCCGACGACGACTGCGAGAACGGCGATACTCGCCACCATGACGGTGAGGTTGACCGCGTAGAAGCGCTCGATCGGATAGCTCGTTGCGCACACGATCAGAACCACGAACAGGAAGAGACCTTGCACCGCCCAGAGCGAGGGCAGGTCGGTGCCGATCGCGAGCGAGACGATCACCGGAAACAGGATGGTCCCGATTGCGACCAGCAGCAGCAGGCGGAGCCCTGGGTTCATCGCGCGGAAATCGGCCGGTAGCTGCGCCAGCCGCGGCCCGGCAATGAACACCCAGGTCACCGCCGGGATCGCGAGCGCCGCGATCAGGCCCATGATGAAGTAGGAGACTTCCCACAGCGCGGCGACATGATCGGCGCCGGCATGCGCGAGCGCATAGTCGAACGGCGTTGCTCCCGTCGTCGCGAGCCAGTGCAGATGCGGGCCAAGCACGAGCATGCCTGCCAGCGCCGAGATCCAGGGCGAGGCCGACAGCAGATAGCGGCGGCGATCCGGATGCAGCACGGAAGCAAACACGAAGCTTGCGACCAGGAAGATCGAATAATACTTGCCGAGCATCGCCAGTGCGCAGGCCGCGCCCGCTGCGATCGCCCAGCCGAGCTGCCTCGACGCCTCGAACGCGCGCAGGAAGCAGTAGGTTGCCAGCGGCCAGACCGCCAGCAGCACCGTGTTCGCATTGAAGCGCTGGGCATGGAATTGATAGACCGGCAGCAGCATCAACAGCAGCAGCACGATCGCCCGCTTCTCGCCACGGACGAAGCGGCGGGCGATCAGGTCGACCGCCCATAGCGCCACCGCTGCGTTGACCATAGCCATCAGCTGCAGCGACCAGTCGGTCAGGGGAAAAACCGCGGTCCATCCCCGCGTGATCCAGCCCATCAACGGCGGATGCTTGGGGTATCCCCACGCGAGGTGCCGGCCGAGCGTCCAGGTCTCGATCACGTCCGGATGCAGGCCGGCGCCGAGATAGGCGATGACGAGATACGAGGTCCAGATCGCGACGAAGAGGATGAGCAGAATCGGGATCGACCACCCGGTCTCGATTCCCTCCAGCCATTTGATCAATGGACGGCGCCAGCGCGCCGGATCCTTCTCCGACGCGGCAGCCGTCGCCGAGAAACTGATGAACGAAAGCACCGTAAAACTACCGAATGAAAGCATGCTTGAAGCGCGCGCACCCTAGTGATGCGAGCACGAGAACTCAACGGCAAAGCCGGATGACGAGACCGATTCCAGATCGGGGTCGAGGCGGCCAGCGCTCGATATTTCGAGCCTGACGCCTGCGGCTATCACACCGGTGCGGTCTCTGCCGCGGTCACTTCCGCAGTCGGAAGCGCCGCCTCTTGGTCAGTCGCTTCAGGAACAAGCGGCGGCGACTTATGTTCTGGAAACACACTGAATTCGCCGGCTACCTCCTGGAGCGGCTTCTGCTTGTCGGCCCAGTGCAGGGCCGTGTAGTCGAAACCGTGCACGATGGTGGGTTTGATGACTTCGAAATAGGGCGAGATGTCGAAGTCGCGCGGCATGTAGAGCGAGGAGTCGCGAATGTGCAAGATCTCGCGGCGCGCCTTGCGGCTGGCGGCACGCGTGATCTTGGGCAGGATCGGATAGCGCACGGCGTCGAATGCCTGCGCGATCAGCGCCGAGCAGATGATCTTGGTCGGATCGCCGGAGCCGAACGCGATCATGCGGCGACGCCAGCGCTGCGGGATCGGCAGCGGAAACAGGAAACGCGCGAGATCGACGATGTTCTTGGTGTCGTAGCCGAAGCCGATGCGGTTGATGGCGTAGCGGCACACCGTGTTGCGGTCCTCGAACGACAGGCCGACCGGGCGGCAGAGACGCGTGTGATAGGACAGGTATTTCGACAGCGGCGCCGATGTCACGCCTTCGCCGATATTGGCCTCGATCAGCACATGCTGTTCGCCGTCAGGCTCGAACGCGCCGTCGATCGGTCCGACGAACAGCGCCGCATGCGACCAGGTCGATTGCGTGAGGTATTTGATGATGCCGGAAATCCGGTTGTTGCCTTCGACCAGCAGCACATCGCCGGGCTGCATGATGCTCCGCAGATGGTCCGGGTCGCTCGGCGTGAACGGCTCGTAGCCGGGCACTTCCTTCGACAGGTACCCCGCGATCCATTTACCGACGGTATCGAGCATTACGCCCATGGATTCCCCCCAGCGGTTCTACGACCGCTTCTCTTCACTTAATCATGGTCGCAAGCCGTTGCAATTTAGTTCATGCCATCGGCGGATCAATCATGATTGATTTACCATGATGGTTGCTGCGGTCGGTGAGATGCGGCACAGTTCGCGAAGCGTTCCCATTCTCCGCAAGTCCCCGGAAACCATGCCAGAAGCTAAGTCATGACAGTGACCCGCCGCGATTTCCTGTCGGCGTCCGCAGCTCTCGCGCTGGCGCCCGTGCTGGGCGGCCGGGCTGTCGCTGCGCCGCTGCCGCGCGAGGCCGACATCGTCGTGATCGGTGCGGGTGCCGCGGGCATTGCCGCGGCGCGACGGATCGCCGCCGCGAACCGCAAGGTGATCGTGGTGGAGGCGTCCGGCCAGGTCGGCGGGCGCTGCCAGACCGATGCATCGACCTTCGACGTGCCGTTCGACCGCGGCGCGCGCTGGATGCACAATCCCGAAACCAATCCGATGATCCGGCTGGCGCGCTCTGCGGGTCTCGACATCGTCACCGCGCCCGCCGGCCAGAAGATTCGCATCGGCCGCCGCTACGCCCGCCCCGGCGAGACTGAGGAGTTTCTGGCGGCGCTGGTGCGCGCCAGTCGCGCCATCGACGACGCCTCGCGCAAGGCCGATATCGCCTGCGCCGCGGCAATGCCGAAGGATCTCGGCGATTGGGCCGGCACCGCGGAATTTCTGCTCGGCGCCAATTTCAGCGGCAGGGATCTGAAGGACCTTTCGGCCGTCGACAAGGTACGCGCGCAGGATCGCAACACCGCGATCGCCTGCCGGCAGGGGCTCGGCGCGCTGATCGCAAAACTCGGCGACGGGCTTCCGCTGGCGCTGTCGACGCCGGCGCAGCGCATCCTGTGGAGCAATCGCGACGTGGTGGTCGAGACGTCCTCCGGCAAGATCACCGCGCGCGCCGCCATCGTCACGGTGTCGAGCAACGTGCTCGCGAGCGGCAATATCAAGTTTGCGCCGGAGATCCCGAAACGCACGCTCGACGCCGCCGCCAAGCTCGGCCTCGGCAGCTACGACCGGATCGCATTGCAGATCCCCGGCAATCCGCTCGGGCTGTCGCGCGACGACGTCATTATCGAGCAGAGCAATTCGACCAAGACGGCGCTGCTGTACGGCAATATCGCGGGCTCCTCGTTGTGCACGATCGACGTCGCGGGCTCGTTCGGCCGCGACCTGTCCGCGCAGGGCGAGAGGGCGATGACTGCTTTCGCGGTGGAATGGCTGACCAAGCTCTACGGCAGCGAGATCGGCGCCGCCGTGAAGAAGACCAGCGCGACACGCTGGAATGCGCAGCCCTTCATCCTCGGCGCGATGTCGGCCGCAGTACCCGGCGCGCAATTTTCCCGCAGGATCCTGTCCGAGCCGATCGGCGCGATGTATCTCGCGGGCGAGGCCACGCATGAGACGCTGTGGGGCACGGTCGATGGCGCCTGGGAGAGCGGCGAGCGCGCCGCCGATGCCGCGCTGCGCAGGATCGGCGGAGTGAAGGATGCGACACCGGAGCCCGCCGCAAAACACAAGCGCCGCTCGCGGGCAAGCTCCGCCGAGCCGATGAATTGATGGTTGGTTAGGTAGCGAGCTGCTGCATAACAGCTGTCGTCCCGGCGAAAGCCGGGACGCATAACCACAGGGTTGTGTCGTAGGAGTGAGCTGTGGCCCCAGCGTGCCCCCTCACACCGGCAGCTTCAGCTCCATCAGATCCTTCGCCACCACGATGCGGCCCTTGAAATTCGTCTTCACGTCTCTGGTCCAATCGTCGTCGGTGACATCAGGGTCGTCGCCGGGGACGAAATGGCTCAGCACAAGTGTCTTCACGCCGGCGGCGGCTGCGATGCGGCCGACGTCTTCGGTCGAGGTGTGGCTGTCGAGCAGATGCTTCTTCAACGTCGCACCGTTCTTGGTCTTCGCCACCAGGCGATCGACCGCCGGAGTGTACAGGCATTCGTGCACCAGCACGTCGGCGCCCCTGGCGAACTCGGCGAGCTTCGGATTGTAGGCCGTATCGCTGGAGAACACGATCGTGCCGTCCGGGGTCTCGAACTTGTAGGCGAAATTGTCTGTGATCGGCGGATGCGGCGTGCGGAACGCGGTGACGGTGACATCAGGCGTCTTCAGCACCACGCCATCGTCGGTGATGTCCTTGGCGACCAGCAGCTTGCGCGGGTCGGGCCGGCCTTCATCCGCGATCCGGGTCTCGACGTCGAACTTGTTCAGCTCCCAATAGTCCTTGGTCATAGCCTCGATGCCCTTGGGGCCGAACGAATGGATCGGCGTCGAGAGCCCGGCCGCCCAGGCGTTATAGAACAGATTGCCGTATTCCAGATTGTGATCGGAATGGTGGTGGCTGATGAGGATGTATTTCACGGACGGGATCGGCACGCCGGCGTTGACCAGCTGCCGGCTGACGCCCATGCCGCAATCGATCACGAACGGCGTGTCGTTGACGACGACGAGATTGGCGGGGTTGGAGGCGCCATTGCCGACCCGTGGGCCGCCCTTGGTGCCGAGGAACACGATCCGGGTGCGCGGCTTTGTGCCCTGCGCGCGCACCGTCGGCGCTGCGAGCAGCGCAGCGCTGCCGAGCGCCAGTTTCAATGTCGTGCGGCGATCGATCATGGTGTTCCTCCCTCGGTCTTATTCTGAACGCGACCCTACCCGCCACGCAAAATGCCATCAAGCGCCGGCAGGCCGACGATGACGGCCGCTGCAATCAGCGCGTAGCAGATCGCGCGGAACACCTGCTCGCTTGCCTTACCGAACAGCGAGGCGCCGAACCAGACGCCGATGCCGTAGATCGGGCCGACGATCAGCGAGAACTTGACCGATTCGATCGTGATCAATCCGGTGAACCAGTAGCTGACCAGCGAGAAGAAATCCGAGGCGCCGAAGAACAGCACGATGTTGGCGCGTGAGATCACCGACGAGATCGGGCGTCCGAGCCAGTAGGCGACGATCGGCGGGCCGCCGGTCTGCGCGAGGCCGCTGCAGAAGCCGGAGAGGCCGCCGACGCCGATCGAGAGCGCGGCATGATCCTTGCCGTGATAGCGCCAGCCCGACAGCAGCAGCACGAGCAGCGCCGCGACGAAGCAGGAGATGATCCAGCGCGTCGTCACCGGCTCGAGCACGGTCAGGAAATAGGTGCCGACGGGAACACCGACCAACGCGCCGGCGACCATCACCGCGGTCGCCTTGCGGTCGGCATGGGTCCAGGCGTTCGGCAGCAGCGGCGTCGCGGCAATGAAGTCGATGATGAGCAGCAGCGCCGCCACCAGCCGAGGCGCCGCCACGCTGCTCGCTAGCGGCATGAAGATCAGCGCCGAGCCGAAGCCCGAGAAGCCGCGCGCCGTGCCCGACACAAAGGCAATCGCGCAGATCGCGAGTGCGATGCTGGTCGAGATGTCGGAGGGGAGGAGGGTGAAGGAGGTCATGGGAGGGGATTCGTTTCAACTTGCTAGCCGGCGAACGAATTCATGTCATGATACAAGCCGCCCAATTCCGCCCCGTCATCCTGAGGTGCGAGCGGAGCGAGCCTCGAAGGATGAATCGGCCACGGTCGGGCCGTCGACCCTTCGAGACGGCCGCTACGCGGCCTCCTCAGGGTGACGGTGGTGGGGCTGCGCGTGCTTCCACCACCACCGCGGCCCGATCACGCCCGCAGCGTGCCACCGGTCTTCTTCGTCACCTCGGCGACGACCTTGGCGGCGACGGCGTCGATCTCCTGGTCGGTCATCGTCTTCTCGCGTGGCTGGATCGTCACCGCGATCGCGATCGACTTCTTGTCGGGATCGATGCCCTTGCCTTCGTAGACGTCGAACACGGTCACGTCGGTGATCAGCTTCTTGTCGACATTCTGCGCCGCGCGGACGATGTCGCCGGCCTTGACGCTGCGGTCGACGATGAAGGCGAAGTCGCGCGACACCGGCTGGAATGCGGAGAGCTCCAGCACCGGCTTGGCGCGGGTCGCCCTCTGCTTGCCTTGCGGGATGCGCTCGAGGATCACCTCGAACACGATCATCGGACCGTCGGCGCCGAGCGCCTCGGCCACGCGGGGATGCAGTTCGCCGAAATATCCGAGCACGTTCTGTGGGCCGATCTGGATGGTGCCGGAACGTCCCGGATGCAGCCAGGCGGGACCGCCTGGGACGATCTGCAGCGCCTGCATCGGCGCGCCGGCGGCTGCCAGCACGGCGAAGGCATCGGCCTTGGCATCCATTGCATCCGCCGTCGTCGCGCCGGTCCAGTGCCGCCCAATCCCCTTCGACGAGGCGTAGCCGTGGCGCACGCCGGAGGCGGCCACGAGCTGATCCTCGGGTCTATCGCCGCGGAACACCTGGCCGACCTCGAACAGCGCGACATCGGGAGTGCCGCGATTGATGTTGGTCTGTGCCGCCGCGACGAGGCCGGGCAGCAGGCTCGGCCGCATGTCGGAGAGATCGGCTGCGATCGGGTTGGCGAGCACGAGCTCGCTCTGGCCGCCGCCGAACAGTTTTGCCGCGTCATTGGTGATGAACGACCAGGTCACGGCCTCCACCATGCCGCGGACGCCCAGCGCGCGCTTGGCGCGGCGGGTGCGCTGCTGCATCGGAGTCAGCACCGGCTTGCGCGGCTCCTCGCCACGATCGAACGGCGTCATCGGCACCTTGTCGACGCCGACGATGCGCACGATTTCCTCGACGATGTCGGCCTTGCCCTGCACGTCGGTGCGCCAGGACGGGACTGCGACCTTCACCACGGGGCCGTTGCCGGCCAGCATGAAGCCGAGCCGGGTGAGGATCAGCTTCACCTCGACCAGCGGCACCTCGATGCCGGCAAGGCGCTTGACCTCGCTGAGCGGGAAGTCGATGACGCGATCCTCGCCGAACTGCTTACCGACCACGACGTTCTCGGACGGCGTGCCGCCGCACAGCTCCAGCACCAGTCTGGTCGCGAGCTCGAGCCCGGGCACCATGAAGGCCGGATCGACGCCGCGCTCGAAGCGGTAGCGCGCGTCCGAATTGATGCCGAGTTTGCGGCCGGTCTGCGCGATGTTGATCTCGTTCCAGAGCGCCGATTCGATCAGCACGTCGGTCGTGTTGTCGTCGCAGCCCGAGGCCTCGCCGCCCATGATGCCGGCGAGCGATTCGACGCCGTGCTCATCGGCGATCACGCAGACATTGCCGTCGAGCGTGTAGGTGCGGCCGTCGAGCGCAAGCAACGTCTCGCCATCTTTCGCGCGGCGGACGGTGAGGTTGCCCTGCACCTTCTTCGCGTCGAACACGTGCAGCGGACGCGCGCGGTCGTAGGTCATGAAGTTGGTGATGTCGACCAGCGCGTTGATCGGGCGCAGGCCGATCGAGGTCAGCCGCTTCTGCAGCCATTCCGGCGACGGACCGTTCTTCACGCCGCGCACCAGCCGCAGCGCGAAGCCCGGACACAGCGCGGCGTCCTCCACCTTGACCTGAACCGGGCAGGGGAATTCGCCCTTGATTTGCTTGATGCCCGGGTCCTTGAACTTGCCCATGTCGGCGGCAGACAGATCGCGCGCGATGCCGTGTACGCCGGTGCAGTCCTGCCGGTTCGGCGTCAAATTGATCTCGATGACGGGATCGCCGAGCGCAGCCCATTCGGCATAGCCCTTGCCGAGCGGCGCATCCGCCGGCAGCTCCATAATGCCGTCGTGGTCCTCGGAGATCTGCAGTTCGGCGGCCGAGCAGAGCATGCCGCGGCTCTCGACGCCGCGGATGGTACCGACGCCGAGCGTGATGTCCTTGCCCGGAACGTAGGTGCCGGGCGGTGAGAACACGCTGATCAGCCCCGCCCGCGCATTTGGCGCACCACACACCACCTGCACCGGCGCACCGCCGTCGCCGGTGTCGACCATGCAGACGCGCAGCCGGTCGGCATTCGGATGCTGCTCGGCCGAGATCACGCGCGCGATGGTGAACGGCGCGAGCGCCTTCGCCTTGTCCTCGATGTTCTCGACCTCAAGCCCGATCATGGTGAGCTTGTCCGCGAGCTTGTCGAGCGGCTCGTCGGTCTCGAGATGTTCCTTCAGCCAGGAGAGGGTGAACTTCACGGCTGCATGCCTCGGTTCTTGTTGGTGTTGACTAGATTATCTTGGTCGCTCGTCTCGCAATGTCGCGCTCACGCGCGGACATCACGTGCTGAGCCCGCCCGCGATCGTCGGGATGTCGAGCGGCTTGAAGCCGTAGTGGTTGAGCCAGCGGATGTCGTTCTCGAACAGCTGGCGCAGATCGGCGATGCCGTATTTCAGCATCGTGATGCGGTCGAGGCCCATGCCCCAGGCAAAGCCCTGGTAGACGTCGGGATCGATGCCGCAGGCGCGCAGCACGTTCGGGTGCACCATGCCGCAGCCGAGAATCTCCATCCAGTCCTCGCCCTCGCCGAAGCGAATCTCGCCCTTGTCGCGGCGGCACTGGATGTCGACCTCGAGCGACGGCTCGGTGAACGGGAAGAACGACGGCCGGAACCGCATGTTGATGTGATCGACCTCGAAGAACGCCTTGCAGAACTCGTGCAGGATCCATTTCAGGTGCCCGAGATGCGAGCCCTTGTCGATCACGAGGCCTTCGACCTGGTGGAATTGCGGTGTATGCGTCGCATCCGAGTCGATGCGATAGGTACGGCCCGGGCAGATGATGCGGATCGGCGGCTTCTGGCTCAGCATGGTGCGCACCTGCACCGGCGAGGTGTGGGTGCGCAACAGCATGCGCGAGCCGTCCTGCTTCGGATTGAAGAAGAAGGTGTCGTGCATCTCGCGAGCGGGATGGCCGATCGGGAAATTCAGCCTGGTGAAATTGTAATCGTCGGTCTCGATGTCGGGACCTTCGGCGATCGCAAATCCCATGTCGGCGAAGATGGTGTTGACCTCATCGAACACCTGGCTCAGCGGATGGATACGGCCGGTCTCCGCCGGCGCTTCGCGCAGCGGCAGCGTGACGTCGATGGTCTCGGCGGCGAGCCGCGCATCGAGCGCGGCCGCTTTCAGCACGTCGCGCTTGGCCGCGAGCGCCTGCGTCACCGCGTCCTTGGCGAGGTTGATCTTCGCGCCTTCGGTCTTGCGCTCCTCCGGCGACATCTTGCCGAGGGTGGCGAGCAAGGCCGAGATCGAGCCCTTCTTGCCGAGCGCCGAGACGCGCACCGCCTCGAGGGCGGCCTCGTCAGCGGCCGAGGCGATCTGGTCGAGGATGGATGTTTCGAGCGTTGCGAGGTCGGACACGGTCAATTCCTGCGCTGAGCATGATCCGGCGGGAAGAGCCGGCTTCCGAACCATGCGCCAAAATTCGGCTGGGTTGTCGCCGCCCGAAGGCCGTAACGTCAAGCAAAAAGCCGGTCATTTCGGGCTTGTGGCCGGCGGCATTGAACCCCGCGCGGAGGTCGGGCTACCCAAGGGGAGTTCAAGGAGACCCACGCGATGTTGCTGCGATCTTGCCTGGCCGTGCCGGCGGTCCTGTTCACGCTCGCCACGGCGCAAGCCGCGATCGAGGAATGTCCCGCCAAATCGACCCAGATGGACGACATCATCGCGGTGCTGGAGAAGGCGCCGAACTGCAACCGCGCGATGAAGATCTTCGAGGCGTGCGAATACGGCGCCAGCGGCGACGTCCAGTTCGGTGCCGTGGTCGAGAAGAAATGCGAGGCGGACTTCCTGTCCGGCCTCATAGGCGCGCCGAAGCGGGCGTACCCGCACGAGATGCAGGTCTGCGACCGCAAGTACCGGAACGAATCCGGCACCATGTACATCTCGTTTACGGCGTTCTGCCGGGCGCAGGTCGCCCAGCGCTATTCGCAGAAGGCGCTGAAAGCGGGCTCCAGAGCCCGCTAAGATCAGGCAGCCAGCGCGGCCTTGGCCTTCTCGGCGATCGCCTGGAACGCAACCGGCTCGTGGATCGCGAGGTCCGACAGCACCTTGCGGTCGACGACGACGCCCGACTTGGACAGGCCGTTGATGAACACGCTGTAGGTCATGCCGAACGGACGGACCGCGGCGTTGATGCGCTGGATCCAGAGCGCGCGGAAGGTGCGCTTCTTGCGCTTGCGGTCGCGGAAGGCGTACTGGCCGGCCTTTTCGACGGCCTGCTTGGCAGTGCGGATGGTGTTCTTGCGGCGGCCGTAATAGCCCTTGGCGGCCTTGAAGACTTTCTTGTGCTTGGCGTGAGAGGTCACACCGCGTTTGACGCGAGACATGACTGATATCCTTGAGATCTAGAAGAAGTGACGGGGCGCCGCGCGAGACGCGGCCGGGTTCAAGCGGAGGAGCGCGATCAGGCGTTCGGCAAGAAGTATTTCTTGACGTTGTCGCCGTCGGTCTTGAACAGCACGCGGGTGCCGCGCAGCTGACGGATCTGCTTCTTCGTCCGCTTGATCATGCCGTGGCGCTTGCCGCGCTGGGCGTGCATGACTTTGCCAGTGGCAGTCACCTTGAAGCGCTTTTTAGCGCCCGACTTGGTCTTCAACTTGGGCATTTAGCTCTCCTGTCGCCCAACACGAATATCGCCCAAAGAGGCGTTCGGCCGGCTAAAATGCTCGTTAGAGCGTTGAAAGTGCTATGGTTTTTTCCGAATTGAAAGAACCTGCACTGAACGTCGCCACGGCAGCCCTCAGCCGGGCGGCGAAGGCCCGGCTTATGACAGAGGATCGGCCATTTTGCAACGTCTTGCGGCCGGGAACCGGCGGCGGATCGGCCTGCCCCGGATTGCGCGGAGCCTGTCATCGAGCGCGCGTTCGCGCGACCCGTTGGCGCCATCCGGGCTACGAAAAGAAACGGCCCGCCAGAGGTTCTGACGGGCTGTTCCATTTTCAGCAAAGCGACTAATTCGAATTAGCGCGGCGCCAGCACCATCACGACCTGGCGGCCTTCGAACCTTGCGTCCTGCTCGACTTTGGCGAACTCGGCAACGTCGGCCTTCACCTTGTCCAAGAGCTTGGTGCCGATCTCCTGGTGCGCCATCTCACGACCGCGGTAGCGCAAGGTGATCTTGACCTTGTCGCCTTCCTCGAAGAAGCGCTGCATCGCGCGCATCTTCACGTCATAGTCGTGATCGTCGATCATCGGGCGGAGCTTGATCTCCTTGATTTCGACGACCTTCTGCTTCTTGCGAGCTTCGGCGGCCTTCTTCTGCGCGGAATATTTGTACTTGCCGTAGTCCATGATCTTGCAGACCGGAGGACTGACATTCGGCGAAATCTCGACGAGGTCCATGCCGGCGTCCATGGCCATCTTGATGGCCACCATGGTTTCGACGGTGCCCTGGTTGACACCATCGGCATCGATCAGCTGGATCTGCGCGTTGCGAATCTCATCGTTGGTGCGCGGCCCGTCTTTTGCGACTGTGGGCGGGGCTCTATTGGGACGGCGAATGGGTAACTCTCCAAAGTTGTGAAAGGGAAGGCGGATATTTTGAAGCAAGACGCTGCGACGGGCAAGCGAACTCGCTCTTTTACGCGGCAAAACCGTCAATTGCGAGGCATTTTAGCCACGCCGGGCACATATAGCCGGCACATCTGCTCTGCAAGGCGGGCCTGCCGCCGTTGACCGGTGCCGCGCGACGATTGAAAAGCAGATCTCTGACACGAGTGACCGAACCATGAGCCAAACCACCGCATCCGAGCAGGAACCCGCCTTCATCGAGGTCGGCGAGGGCCGCGGAGCACGCCGGATCGCAGTGCGCGCCCGTCCGGGCGGCGGCCCCGTCAGCGCAAGTGGCGCGCCCGGCCTGGTCTGGCTCGGCGGCTTCAAGTCCGACATGACCGGCACCAAGGCGATCGCGCTCGATGCATGGGCCGCCGAGCATGGCCGCAGCTGCGTCAGGTTCGACTATTCCGGTCACGGCGAGTCCAGCGGCGAATTTGCCGACGGCACGATCGGCCGCTGGCTCGAGGAGAGCGTCGCGGTCTTCTCGCAGTTCTGCCGCGGGCCGCAGGTCGTGATCGGGTCCTCGATGGGTGGTTGGATGGCGCTGCTGTTGGCGCGCGAGATTATGCGTCGCGGGAACGCGAAGGCGCAGCTCGCCGGCCTCGTGCTGATCGCGCCGGCGCCCGACTTCACCGAGGAATTGATGTGGAAGGGCTTCTCGCCCGAAATCCGCGCCGAGATCGAGTCCAAGGGCGTGTGGCTCAGGCCATCCGAATATGGCGACGGCTCGCCCTATCCGATCACCCGCAATCTGATCGAGGAAGGCCGCAACCACTTGCTGCTCGGCAGCAAGATCGACGTCGGCTGCCCGGTGCGCATCCTGCAGGGCGCGCAGGATCCCGACGTGCCGTGGAAGCACGCGTTTGCGCTGGTGCATCGGCTGCCGGCCGAGGACGTGGTGCTGACCATGATCCAGGACGGCGATCACCGGCTGTCGCGTCCGCAGGACATCGCGCGGATCATCGCCGCGGTGGCGGAGATTTAGCCACGCCGCCGCCCTTCGAGGCGCGCAAGCGCGCGCACCTCAGGGTGACGGCTACGGATAAAGACGTCATCCTGAGGTGCGAGCCTTGCAGCGCAGTTGCGCTGCTGGGCGAGCCTCGAAGGATGGGCCACAAGCACCGGGGAGACGCCAATGAACACAACAAGCATGCTGCGCGCGTTCTGCGACGCGGTCGAGCAGCGCAACGGCAAGGCCTTCGCAAGTCTCTTCACCGAGGACGGCGTCTACCACGACGTGTTCTATGGTGCGTTCGAGGGCCACGCTAGAATCGCCGAGATGATCGACGACTGGTTCTACCGGACCGCGACCGATTTCCGTTGGGTGATGCACGATCCCGTCTCCGACGGCGCGACGCTCTACGCGCGCTACACGTTCAGCTATCGCTCGACCTTGCCGGAAGCCAAGGGGGCGCGGGCGATGTTCGAGGGCGTCGCGATCATGCGGCTGCGCGACGGCAAGATCACGGAGTACCACGAGGTCGCCAACACCGCGCCGGCCTTCGTCGACCTGAACTTCGCGCCGGAGCGGATCGCCAAGATCGTCGGCAAGCAGGGCACCGCGCTGCGGGCGCGGCCGGAGATGAAGCGGCATTTGGCTTGAACCGCGCGACGGATTTCTCCGTCGTCATTCCGGGGCGCGCGAAGCGCGAGCCCGGAATCCATCGGACCGCATGCGCTGACGGAGAAATGGATTCCGGGCTCGCGCCAAGAGGCGCGCCCCGGAATGACGACGGTGAAGAGGGCCTACGGCGGCGGCGGATTGCTCATCGGCTTGCGCTGAGCCAGCGCGGCCACGGTGGAGGTGCCGATCGGACCCTGCTCGTCATAGAGCCAGCATTCACCGATGGCGATGCCGTCGCTGGCGTGATGGTTGACGACCTCGAAGCCGATCCAGTTGCTCACCGGCAAGCGGTGCAGATAGATCGTGACGTCGCTGTTGATGTAGCCGAGGCCCTGGTCGCCGGCGTTGGCGAAGGGGCTGGCGAAATCCGCGCCGGTCGCGACATGGACGAACGGCGTCATCTTGACGCCCGCAACGAGCTCGCGGACTTCGCTCATCCAGAGCCTGCGCTCGCCGAGCGAACCCATATGGCCGATGATCGGCCGCGTCTCCCACTTGCCGTTCATGCCGAGCCGCGGATCGGCCGGCTTTGGAATCTCCGCGGGCGCCGGCACCTTCCAGTTCGGCGGCGACCACACATTGCCGGGCGCATTTTCCGTCCTGCGCAACAACTGGCAGGAGGCGCGCGCCATGCTGGTGCCGCCGGAGACGAACTCGGCCTCGATCACCTTGATGCGGAGCCCCATCGCGCACGACCTTCGTCGTCACCTCGACCGGCGTCGTGATGTTGGGCAGCCGAAACATGTCGACCGTGAGCCGTGCCGGGACGAAATCGTCGGAGCCGTGGCGCTCCTCGATGACGAAGCCGAGCAGGCCGATCACGACGCGGCCGTGCATCGATTCCGGGCTCCACGGACCGTTCGCAACTGACGTCGGCATGAAGCCGTCGCCGTGTCTGGTGAAGAAAGGCTGGTTTGTCATGGCCCGCGACCATGACGGGAACGGCGCGATGAAATCAAGAGGTGCCTGCGGCACGCCACTCCTGCTGCACGCTGATATCAGGCTCGCCGCCGGCGCGTAACGCCAGTGCCGCAAACGCGTCGCGGGCGAGCAGTTGCGACAGCGCCCACACCGCCGCGCCGCGCACCAACGGGCTTGCATCGTCGAGCAGGCGTTGCGCTTCGGCGGCGAGGTTGGCATCGCCGGAATTGCCGATCGCGATCAGCACATTGCGGATGAAGCGGTCGCGGCCGATGCGTTTGACCGGCGATTTAGTGAACAGCGCGCGAAACGCGGCATCGTCGAGCCGCGCGAGATCGGCGAGCGCAGGCGCGCGCAACGCGTCGCGCGCCGCAAGCTTCTGCTCGCGGCCCGCCATCGCGAACTTGTTCCACGGACACACCGCGAGGCAATCGTCGCAGCCATAGATGCGGTTGTCGATCGCTTTGCGGAATTCGTGCGGGATCGGACCTTTGTTTTCGATCGTCAGGTACGAGATGCAGCGCCGCGCATCGAGCTTGTAGGGGGCGGGAAACGCCGCGGTCGGACAAATGTCCTGGCAGGCGCGGCAGCTGCCGCAGTGATCCGCTTCGCCCTCGTCGCTCGGCAGCTTGGTCGCGGAATAGATCGCGCCGAGAAACAGCCACGAGCCGAACTCGCGCGACACGAGATTAGTGTGCTTGCCCTGCCAGCCGATGCCGGCTGCTTGTGCCAGCGGCTTCTCCATCACAGCGGCGGTGTCGACGAACACCTTCACCTCGTCGCCGGTCGCAGCGGCGAGCCAGCGCGCGAGCGTCTTCAGCCGCTTCTTGATCACGTCGTGGTAGTCGTCGCCCTGCGCATAGACCGAGATCGCGCCATGCGACCGGCGCGCGAGAATATCCAGCGGATCGTCGTCGGGCCCGTAGTTGACGCCGAGCATGACGATCGAGCGCACGCCACCCCACAGCACGCGCGGGTCCGTGCGCCGCTCCGGATTGGCCGCGAGCCAGTCCATCTCGCCATGGCCGCCGGAGCCGAGGAACTCGAGGAAATATTTTCCGGCCTCGCGCGTCGCATCAGGCGTGGTGAAGCCGATGGCATCGAAGCCGAGCGCGCGCGCCTCGCGCCCGAGTGCCGCCTTGAGATCGGACGGAGAGAGCCGGACCGCCTGGTTCAGAAGTCGAGGTCCACATAGGTGCGCGACGCCGGCACCCCCGCCAGCCATTCGCTGAGCAGCGGGCGGAACGACGGGCGGGATTTCACCCGCGCGTACCACGCCTTTGCTGCGTCGTCCTCGCTCCATGGCACGTCGCCCAGATAGTCGATCGCCGAGAGATGCGCCGCGGCGGCGAGGTCCGCGTAGGTGAGGCGGTCGCCGGCGAGATAGTTCCGTGTCTTCGCCAGCCAGCCGATATAGCTCAGATGATAGCGCACATTGACCTTGGCGGCGCGCATGATGTCGGGCGCCGGCGGGCCGCCGCCATTGTCCTCGCTCATGAAGCGCTTGTAGATCCGCTCGGTCACCAGCGGGTTGGAGGCTTCCTCGAAGAATTTCTCGTTGAACCACGCCATCAGCCGGCGCACCTCGACGCGCTCGGCCGTCGAGGTCGGCAGCAGCCGCCGCTCGCCGGCATCGAGGCCATGCGTCTCGTCGACATATTCGGCGATGATGGGTGCACCCGGGATCGGCGGAAAGCCCTCGGCGATCAGCACCGGCGTGTTTGCCGCGGGATTGAGCGCCAGGAACGCCTCGCGCCGCTCCCAGACCCGTTCCTCCACCAGGCGCAGATCGAGGCCATACTCGCCGAGCACGAGGCGAATGAAGCGCGAATGCGGACAGAACGGATGGTGATGCAGCGTATACATGAGGCCCTTGGTAGTGTCGTGGCGCTTAAGAAACCATCAACCTGTGTGACCTGACCTGTGAATTGGGCGGACCAGTTCCGCTCGTCCCTATGTCGCGTCGGCGCGCAAACCGGTCGCCACCCCCGCAGATGGTGCGGGTCACAAAACCGCTATAGCCCAGCAAATCGGCCGGGTAACCCATTGTTTGACGATTCTTTGCGATTGCGGCCTATGTGCGAATAAGCGAGAAGAATTCGGTTTTCCACACAGGGCAGATCAGATCATGATGACGGATATGCTGCGGGCGGTGATTCTCGGCATCGTCGAGGGCGTCACGGAGTTCCTGCCGGTCTCTTCGACGGGCCACCTGCTGCTCGCGAAACGGTTCTTCGGTCTCGGCGATGGAAGTTTCTGGGATAGTTTCGTCGTGCTGATCCAACTCGGCGCGATCCTCGCAATCGTCGTGCTCTACTTCGCTAAATTGTGGCGCGTCGCGCTCGGCATGTTCACCAATCCGGACGACCGCCGCTTCGTGATCGGCGTGCTGGTGGCGTTCCTGCCGGCCGTCGCGATCGGCCTGATCATCGGCAAATACAAGGAAGCGCTATTCAGTCCGTGGGTGGTCTGCTTCACGCTGATCGTCGGCGGCGCCGTCCTGCTCTGGGTCGATCAGCTCGATCTCAAAGTGTACGAGGACGACGCGACCCGGTTCCCGCTGCTGATGTATTTCTGGATCGGCGTCGCGCAGTGCCTGGCGATGATCCCCGGCGTGTCGCGCTCCGGCGCCAGCATCGTCGCTGCGATGCTGCTCGGCGCCGACAAGCGCTCGGCCGCGGAGTTCTCGTTCTTCCTGGCGATCCCGACCATGGTCGGCGCGTTCGCCTATGATTTCTACAAGAACCGCGCTGAAATGACGACCGACCATCTGAGTATCGTCGCGGTTGGCTTCGTGGTGTCGTTCATCACCGCGATGATCGTGGTGCGGGCATTCCTCAACTTCGTCACCCGCCGCGGCTTCACCTTCTTTGCCTGGTGGCGCGTGATCGTCGGCACCCTCGGCCTGATCGCGCTGGCGATGGGAAGGTAAGACCTATCTCGTCGTCCCGGCGAAAGCCGGGACCTATAACCACAAGTCTTTGTTGGTTACGCGAGATGGGGCCACAGCTCCGCACAAGGCGGACATTTGTGGCTATGGGTCCCGGCCTCCGCCGGGACGACAGATGGAGAGAGCGGCCTACGCGCTCTTCTTCTGGAACTGCCCGCTGGCGCGGAAGCGCCAGAGATATTGCGGGGCGATCGCTTCCATCGAATCGGGCGTGATGCCGAGGCCCGCGAAAGTGAGGCCGGCGGCCTTCGCGGCATCCGACACCACATTGTCCGAACGCAGCATCGCGACCTGGTCCGGGGTCAGCGTGAACGGCCCCGGCGCGAATTGCAGGACATACGACTGCAGCTTGGCGAGGCCGAACGGCAGCGGCGCCAGCATGCGATCGCGCTGGGTGATCTGGAGGATGATCTGCATCACTTCGCGCATGGTCAGCACTTCCGGGCCGCCGAGCTCGTAAACGCCGCCCGGCTTCGCCTTGCCGTCGACGGCATCGGCCACGGCGTCCGCGACGTCGGCGACATAGGCCGGCTGCACCTTGTTGACGCCACCGCCGACCAGCGGCAGCACCGGCGACATCCGCGCCAGCGCCGCAAAGCGGTTGGTGAACTGATCCTCGGGCCCGAACAGCAGCGACGGCCGCATGATGGTGGCCTGCGGCAGGGCCGCCTGCACCGCCTGCTCGCCTTGCGCCTTGGCGCGGTAATAACCCGACAGCGAATCCTGATCGGCGCCGATCGCCGAGACATGGACCATCCCGGCGCCATTCGCGGCTGCCGCCTTGGCGATGGTCTCGGCGCCCTTCACCTGCACGGCGTCAAAGCTCTGCCCGCCGCCTTCGGCCAGGATGCCGACCAGGTTGATGGCGATATGCGAATCACGCATCGCCGCCTCGACCGAGGCCGGGTAGCGCACATTGGCCTGGACGGCGTGAATCTGCCCGACGCGGCCGAGCGGCTGCAGATGGCCGGCCAGTTCAGGCCGCCGCACCGCGACTCGCACGCGGTAATCGCGCTTGCAGAGTGCCCGGACCACGTTCCGCCCCAGAAATCCGGATCCGCCGAATACCGTGACGAGCGTTTCCAGGTTCGATGCCATGAGGTCCATTCCTGCCGGATTTGAGAGCGATTTGGGCGCATTTACAGCCTCTCGCGATACGCCATCAGCCCAATCCTGTACAGGCTATTCGAATTTTCAATCGCGAATTTGACAAGCGCGTAACCGATCCTTACTAAGCCGCTCCACATGCCCAGGTGGCGGAATTGGTAGACGCGCTGGCTTCAGGTGCCAGTGGCTTAACGGCCGTGAAGGTTCGAGTCCTTTCCTGGGCACCACCCCCTTTTTAAGCGATTGAAATCGCTAACGTTCGTAGGGCTGGTTAGGCGAAGCCGTAACCCGCCACCGACGAGGGCGTTTGGGCTTCAAGCAGCACTGATCTTAGAAGTAGGCGGATCGCGGATCGTTGCGCCGCTGCCTAACGAGATCCGTCCAGCATCGACAACATCAAGCGGACGACACCGCCAGCCCCGCGCGCCGCCCCTCACACCACCCGCCGCCCCGCGCGCCGGGCGATCGGCCGCTGCACGAAATACATCGCAATCATCGAGATCATCGAACTCGCTATAACGACGTAGCCGATCCGGTCGAAATGCAGCAGCGAGCCGTCCGGATTCTCGGCGACGATCGCGGCGGCAGCCACCGAGCCCAAGCCGCCCGACAATTGCTGTACCGACGCGCTGATCGCGCTGAACGAACCGCGCTGGCCGGCGTCGGGGATCGCCGACATCAGCGCTTGCGAGGGGATCATCCGCGAGAAGATGCCGACGAACATCAGCACATTGACGATGATCGCGGTCAGCAGCGAGACGTGGCCGAGGTGGGTGTAGATCAGCACCATGATGGCCGACACCACGCAGCCGAAGATGAAGGTCGGATATTTGCCGAACGCATCGCTGGCGCGGCCGACCAGCGGCCCCATCAGGATGCTGAACAGGCCGGAGACCAGATAGATCGTCGGCAGATGGACGATGTCGATGCCGAGATTGTGCACGGTGAAGGCGCTGCCGAACGGCATCAGCATGAAGCCGCCGGTCGCCAGCAACGTCGTCACCAAAAAGGCAAGCGTGTAGCGCGGCTGCGCGACGGTTGAGATCAAATGCTGGAACGGGTTGCGGTCGTGTTGCAGCTTGAGATGTCCGTCGACCGGCTCCATCACCAGCGCGATGGTGGCGATCGCCGCGATCGACAGGCCGACGATGGCCACGAAGCAGATGTGCCAGTTCCAGTGATTGGCCAGGAAAAGTCCGGCGGGCACGCCGAGCACCTGGCTCGCGGCGAACGCGGTCTGGATGAAGCCCATCACCCGGCCGCGCAGGTTCAGCGGAAACAGGTCGGTGACGATGGCGAGCACGACGGAGCCGATCACCCCGCCGAACAGGCCGGTGACGATGCGGCCGAGCAGCAGCACATGGAAATTCTGCGCCAATGCGCACAGCACGGTGCCGAGCGTGAAGCCGACATAGAAGAACAGCAGCATCCGCTTGCGGTCGAAGCGATCGGCAAAGCCGGCGGCGAGGATGCCGGAGATGCCGGCTGCGAAGGCGTAGGCCGAGACCGCGACGCCGAACTGCCCGGCTGTGATGTTGAGCGACGGCATCAGGATGGCGCCGAGCGGCGACATGATGATGAAGTCGAGGATCAGGGTGAATTGCGTGAACGCAAGCAGCGCGATCAGGAACGATTGATAGCGCGAAAAGCCGCGTTCCTGCGGTTCGTCGATCGGCGCGGCGATGGTCTGTTCCGACATGAGGCTCATTTCACTGAAGGGTAAGTCCGGGCTGGCAACAAATAGGGAGCGCCTGGTCCGATTTCACGGGGCTGCACATCACAAGTTCCACCGGAATCGGCCCGGTCAGCGGCCAATCGCGCGAGCAAATTTGTGCCCGGACGGCTTCGCGAGAGGTGAAGCGCGCACCAGGTTGTGGCCGGGGAGGCCTGCAACGCGGGCGCTCTGTACATCACGGACATGGAAGCGTATGCACGCAAAGGATGTGAATCGAAGCAATGCAGCTAAAGGTTCCGTCTGTGGCGATCCAGCAACAGATCGTCACAAATCGTCTCAAGCTTGAACGGAGCGGATCAGCCGACGCTGAGAGCGGGGCAGGGGGTCACGGGTGGCGTGAGGCCGGGGGTCGGGTTCGCGCCGAGTTTGGAGAAGGGCATGGTGTCATCGCGGCTCGCGGCGATCCTGTCGTACACTTTGGGTGGCGGCTATCTTCTATCGGTCTCGCAGGCGTCTGCTGCCTGCGACAGTCTCGCACCGGTGAGCGGTCAGACGGTGACCTGCTCGACCACCGCGCCGAATCCGTCGCCCGCAGGCGTGCAGGCTGCAGCCGGCAGCTCGAACGTCACCGTGAACGTGCTGCCGGGCGCCGGCATCACGCCTGGCGCCGGTGCGACCGCGATCGGCCTTGTCTCCCGCAGTACCGCCACCAACAACGGCACGCTGACCATCAGCGGCGGCGGCACGGGAATCTTCGGCAGCGGCGACGGCAATATCCTCACCAATGCTACGTCGGGCGTGATCACGACCACAGGCGCCGGCAGCAATGCGATCGCCGCCAGCAGCAACGGCAACACGCTGATCAACCACGGCACGATCACGACGCAGAACGGCACCTCGCGCGGGCTTGCCATCACCGGTCTCACGCAGCACAGCAACAATACGCTGATCAATACCGGGACCATCACGACCCAGGGCCCGCAATCGCACGGCATGTACGTGCAGACCGGCGACAGCAACAGCTTCACCAATAGCGGCACCATCACCACCGCCGGCGCGGGTGCGCGTGCGATCTTCTCCACCGGACAATTCGTGACCATCACCAACACCGGCACACTGCTGACGACCGGCGGCGATGCGGGTGGCACCGCCAACAACACCGTCTTCATGCAAGGCAATGCCGGCGTGCTGCGCAACAGCGGCACCATCGAGGCGCGCGGAGTCAATGCCGACGGCGTGTTCTCCAACACCGCGGGATCGTCGTTCACGGCGACGATCCAGAATCTCGCCGGTGGCAGGATTATCAGCCAGAACGGGCCCGCGATCCGCACGCTCAACGGCGCCACCACCATCGTCAATGCCGGCCTGATCGCCGGCAACAGCGGCACGGCGCTCGCCGGCGGCGGCGGTGCGGTGACTATGATCCTGCAGACCGGCTCGCAGATATCAGGCCTTGCCGATGGCGGCGGCGGCGGCAACCAGGTGCGGCTGCAGGGCAGCGGCACGGTCGACAATGCGTTCGCGCGCTTCCAGACCCTGACGATGGAAGGCGCTGACTGGACCTGGGCCGGCACCGGCACCTTCGCCAACACCTTCATCAACAGCGGCTCGCTGACCTTGCAGACCTCGCTGACCGGCAACGTCTCGATCGCTGCGGGCACCAGCCTGTTGGCCGGCAACGGCGCCAACCCGTCGATCACATCGTTTCCGGGCGGGCCGCCGGTCACCGTCACCAATGCCGGCGTCATCAACCTCACCAATGGCGGCGCCACCGCAGCGAACAGCCTGACGATAGCAGGCAACTATGTTGGCACTGGCGGCGGCCTTTTTCTGCGCAGCGTGCTCGGTGGCGACGGTTCGCCGTCGGATCGGCTCGTCATCTCCGGCGGCAACGCGTCGGGCTTGACCGCGGTGACCGTCACCAATGCCGGCGGCGCAGGCGCGCTGACCACCGCCGATGGAATCATGGTGGTGCAGGCCGTCAATGGCGGCACCACGGCCCCGGGTGCATTCGGTCTTTCCAGTGCCGTCGTTGCCGGCGCGCACGAATATCTGCTGTTTCGCGGCGGCGTCTCTGCCGGGAGCGCCGACAATTGGTATCTGCGCTCGCAGCTGTTGCCCGGCACATCGCCGCCTGCGCCGCCGGCAGCGCTCGGCGGGGGCGTGACGCCATCAGGGCTGCCGGCGGAGGATCTGTCGTCGCTGACGCCGCCGCCGGCAGGCGCTGCGCCCGTCGAGCTCTACCGCGAGGAAGTCGCGGTCTATTCGGCGTTGCCGCAGGTCGCGCAGAAGCTCGGGCTTGCGACGCTCGGCACCTTCCATCAGCGCCAGGGCGATCAGGCCCTGCTGACGGGCGGCGGCGAACAGCCGGCGGCGTGGGCGCGCGCGTACGGCTCGCACAGCGCGCAGAGCTGGGCCGGCACGGTCAGCCCCTCCTTCGACGGCACCATGGCCGGCGTGCAGGTCGGCCTCGACATCCTGCGCTTTGAGTCCGCTCCCGGGCATCACGATCGCGCGGGCTTGTTCTATGCGTATGGCTGGGCCAGCGGCAGCATCAACGGCTTCGCGCTCGGCATGAACAACGTCCGCACCGGCACGCTCTCGATCGACAGCCAGAATGTCGGCGGCTACTGGACCCATATCGGCCCCTCCGGCTGGTACGTCGACGCCGTGCTGATGGGCAGCTTCTATGGTGCAAGCCCGCAGTCGGATCGTCAGGTCGGCGCGCTCGTGTCGGGCACCGGCGTTGCGGCGTCGCTGGAAACCGGCGTGCCGATCCCGCTGAACCGCTTCCTCGCGATCGAGCCGCAGGCGCAACTGATCTGGCAGCGCCAGTCTTTCGACAGCTTCAACGACATCTTCTCGAGCGTCGCGCCCGGCAGCGCCGATACGCTAACCGGCCGGCTCGGCGTGCGCGTTCCTGCGACCTTCATTGTCGGCACCGCCGAACTGCGCCCCTATCTCGAGGCCAATCTCTGGCACACCGCCGCGAACGACCGCAGCATCGCCTTCGCGACGACCGACCTGATCGGCGTGCAAAGCCGCGGCACCGCGGTCGAGATCGGCGCCGGCGTTACCGCGCAGCTCAATCGCACGATCAGCGCCTATGCGAGCGCGGGTTACACGACATCGGTGGACAGTACCCGCCGTGACGGCATCACCGGCCGGTTCGGGCTGCGCGTCAGCTGGCAATAATGGTGCGCTTGCGTGGGCGCTGTGGAGTGCCCAAGCCATTGTCTCCATTGCACAATGGCGCTAAACCCTCAACCATCTGTGCGTGCACAATGAGGTTCGCGTTGCCGGTGCTCCGCCCTTGATGGGCTCGGATACCGAGATGCAGCAAGGCTTGATGCACGCTCGCCTGTCGGGGAATTGAACGATAGCTTGTCCCGAGAGCGATTCGACGAGGTTTTTGACAGCATGACCATCCGCCTGCATCGCGGCGACCTGCCCGATCTCACTCGCTACACCGATTCCGTTGCGATCGACACCGAGACCATGGGACTGCATCCGCATCGCGACCGGCTCTGCGTGGTGCAGATGTCGAACGGCGACGGCACCGCCGACGTGATCCAGATTCCGAAGGGACACACCGACTCGCCGAACCTGAAGGCGCTGCTCGCCAACCCTGCGATCACCAAGATCTTCCATTTCGCCCGGTTCGACGTTGCGGTGCTCTACAACACGTTCGGCGTGATGCCGGCGCCGGTGTATTGCACCAAGATCGCCTCGCGCCTGTCGCGTACCTATACCGACCGTCATGGCCTGAAGGATCTGGTGCGCGAAGTGCTGAACGTCGACTTGTCGAAGCAGCAGCAGTCGAGCGACTGGGGTGCGCAAAGCCTCACCGAAGCCCAGCTCGCCTACGCCGCCTCCGACGTGCTGCATCTGCATGCACTGCGCGAAAAGTTGAATGTGATGCTGGCGCGCGAGGGACGCACTGATCTCGCCAAAGCCTGCTTCGATTTCCTGCCAACCCGCGCGAGACTCGATCTCGACGGCTGGGAGGCCGAGGACATCTTCGCCCATTCCTGATTTCGTCCGTTCCTGATGGGCGCCGAATTCGTCGCAGCAGGGCCGGTTCCGCCCCGTTTCGGCCAAACTGTTCACGCGTGGTCCGCCTTGAAGTCGGCTTGGGAGGCGCGACGCGAGGTCCGGGCTGCATATTGGGGCGGCTCCGGCTAGAATAGGGGCAATTTCGCGCCTCTGGAGCTCAGGTGAATTCGGTTCAGAATCCAGCCCAGCATCCCGGCTATGTCACGGGCCTCGAGGCGCGCTTTGCCGCCGCCGCGCGGCACAGCCGCATGGTGCGGATCCTGCGCATCGCGGTGCCTGCGGTGGTGGGGCTGTCGATGGCCTCGATCATCTTCGTCTCGGTCTACAATCCATTCCGCGAAATGATCCCCAAGCTGCCGGTCGAGATGGACAACCTCGTGGTGTCAGGCACCAAGATCACGATGGAATCGCCGCATATCGCCGGCTTCTCGGCCGACGGCCGGCCCTATGAGATGTGGGCCAAGGCGGCGATCCAGGACGTCACCGACCCTGATCATGTTGAGCTGAAGACGATCCGCGCCAAGGTGGCGCAGCAGGATCAGTCGACGGTGACGATGGATGCGCGCACCGGTTTCTTCGACAACAAGAAGCAGCTGCTCGACCTGCGCCAGGATATCTTCTTGCAATCGTCCACCGGCTATGAGGCCAAGCTGACGCAGGCCTTCGTCGACATCAACAAGGGCAACGTGTCGTCGGACGAGCATGTCGACGTCAAGCTGCTCGAAGGCACGCTGATCGCCGACCGCCTCAGGATCTACAACAGCGGCGAGCTCGTGCGGTTCGAAGGCAACGTCGTGATGAATCTGGACAAGCTCGGCGACAACAATCCGAGCCCGCCCGCCGAGCCCGCCTCACCTCCGCCGCCACCGAAGCCGCGCAAATCCGCCAACCCGAAATGAATTTGATGATGAGACGTTTTCCGCACGGCATCGCAATTGCGGCCTTTCTGCTCTCGCTGTTCGCGGCGGACGCCGCGTCCGCGCAGGGCTCGATGAGTGGCGTTCCCAACGCCATGCAGGGCTTTTCGCAGAACCGCGACCAGCCGATCCAGATCGAGGCCGCCTCGCTCGAAATGCGCGACAAGAAGAAGGAGGCGACCTTCGCCGGCAATGTGAAGGTCGTGCAGGGCGACACCACCATGACCTCGAAGGTGCTGGTCGTGTTCTACGAGGATAAGTCGACCCAGACGCCGGCGCCTGCTCCGGCCGCCACCAAAGGCGCGGCCGCCAAGGGCGCTGCGCCGATACAGTCGGCAACGCCCGGCCCCGGCGGCGCGTCCTCGATCAAGCGGCTGGAGGCGAAGGGCAACGTCGTCGTCACCCAGAAGGATCAGGTCGTCACCGGCGAGACTGCGATCTTCGACACCAAGACCAATTTGATCACCATGCTCGGCGGCGGTGGCGGCCAGGTGGTGCTGACCCAATGCCAGAACGTGCTGCGCGGCGACCGTCTGCTGGTCGACATGACCACCGGCGTCTCGCGGGTGGAATCCGACAGCGGCAAGGTGCAGGGCCTGTTCATCCAGTCGCAGGGCGGACAGAACGGCAAGGGCGGCTGCGGCACGCCGGCCGCTCCCGGCACGGCCCCTGCAGCCCCGTCGCCGCTTCAACTGCTTCCGGGCAGCAAGTCGAAATAGGCGCCGGCGATTGGGGGACGGCGATGGAGATGCTTCCTTTACGTGTTGCAGCTGTCGCCATCTTCGCCGTCGCCGCATTCGATGGGGCCCGCGGACAGGGCAGCGCGTCTATGCCTAATGCCGTGCAAGGCTTCGCGCAGAACCGCGACCAGCCGGTCCGGATCGAGTCCGCGGTGCTCGAAATGCGTGACAGGAAGAAGGAAGCGACCTTCTCGGGCAGCGTGAAAGTGGTGCAGGGCGACACCACGATGACATCGAAGACACTTGTCGCGTTCTACGTGAGCAAACCCGCTCAGCCGCCAGAGACCTCAGGGAACGCCAAAGGCACGAAGGGCGCACCGATGCCGTCGGCGACCCCCGGCCCGGGCGGCAGTTCCTCGATCAAGCGGCTGGAGGCGAAGGGCAATGTGGTTGTGACCCAGAAGAACCAGGTCGTGACCGGCGAGACTGCGATCTTCGACACCAGGACCAATCTGATCACCATGCTTGGCGGTGTGGTGCTGACCCAGTGCCAGAACGTGGTGCGCGGCGATCGCCTGCGCGTCGACATGACGACCGGTGTCTCGCGGGTCGAATCCGACAGCGGGAAGGTGCAAGTGCTGATGGTTCAGGACCAGAGTTGCGGCCGCGCGCCAGCCGCGGCGAATCCTGTAAGCCCCCCGTCAGCTTCCTCCGAGTCACCAAAATCAAGATAAATCAATGCATTAGATAATATTTTGCGGCTGCGAGGTTGAAGCGCGCGGGGCGAGACTGTATCTACTCCAGCGGCCCGGCGGACGAGGTGCCTTTGAGGGGGAGTTATGTCGGCCGGGACAGGGGCATCCATTCATTCAAGGCGCGGGTGATCGCGCTTTGCCGTGCGAATCGATCGGTCCGCAGGCAAGGTCGCGGGATCACCGTGAAAGGCTGAAGCGAAGCGGGGATGGTGGATTTTCTCGGCATGTTCCGGCGGCGCCCTGCGAAACGCAGTTCCGGATTTGCGCGCGCGCATGACGACATCACGGCGCTCGACGACCAGTTCGGCGAGATGCTGACGTCACCGGTGCGCGACGCGCCGCCGATGGCGCGTGCCGCTCCGGTTCCCGCCGTCGAGCTGCCGCGATCCCAACCCGCAGCCGCGCCGGCCCCGGCGCGGGCGAGGCCAGCCAGGAACAACGCCGCTTCTGCGCCGCAGCTGATCAAGCGGCCGGGCTACCTGGCTGTGCACAGCGTGGAAAAGAGCTTTGGCAGCCGCCAGGTCGTGCGCGGCGTCAGCATCTATGTGCGTCGCGGCGAAGCGGTCGGCCTGCTCGGGCCGAACGGCGCCGGCAAGACCACGGTGTTCTACATGATCACCGGCCTGATCAAGGCGGATCGTGGCGCGATCGAGCTCGACGGCCACGACGTTACCAAGCTGCCGATGTATCAGCGCGCGCGGCTCGGCATCGGTTATCTGCCGCAGGAAGCCTCGATCTTCCGCGGCCTGACGGTCGAGCAGAACATCCGCGCGGTGCTCGAGGTCGTCGAGCCCTCGAAGAAGAAGCGCGAGCACGAACTGGATTCGCTGCTCGACGAATTCAACATCACGCGGCTGCGCAAGAGCCCGTCGATCGCACTGTCCGGCGGCGAGCGCCGCCGCGTCGAAATTGCGCGCGCGCTGGCGACGCGTCCGAATTACATGCTGCTCGACGAGCCGTTCGCCGGCATCGACCCGATCGCGGTCGGCGACATTCAGGACCTCGTCCGTCATCTGACCAATCGCGGCATCGGCGTGCTCATCACCGACCACAATGTCCGCGAGACGCTCGGCCTGACCGACCGTGCCTATATCGTCTATGCCGGCGAGATCTTGACTGAGGGAAGCCCGGAGGAGATCGTTAACGATCCCGATGTACGCAGGCTTTACCTTGGCGAGGAATTCCGACTTTAGCCCAAATTTTGCATACGTCAAGCCGTGTACAACCCAAGCGGACTAAGATAAGCAAGAATCGAGCCAATTTTTGGAATCGATCTTGCCTCCATGGCACTGACGCAAAGACTAGAGTTCCGCCAGTCGCAGTCGCTGGTGATGACGCCGCAGCTGATGCAGGCGATCAAGCTGCTGCAACTGTCGAACCTGGATCTGTCGGCCTTTGTCGAGGAAGAGCTGGAGCGCAATCCGCTGCTCGATCGGGCCGCCGATGGGCCGGAACCGCCGGTGGCGGGCGAGCCGGCCATGGAGCGGCCGGACTACGGCGATTCCGACGGTTCCTCGAGCTATGGAGACGACGGCGACGCGTCCGACATGGCCGCAGGCTCGGGCGGCGAGGCCGCCTTTGAGCCCGGGCAGGAGGAATGGCTGAACCGCGACCTCGGCACCCGCGCCGAGATCGAGCAGACGCTCGATACCGGGCTCGACAACGTGTTCTCCGAGGAACCGGCCGAAGCCGCTGCGCGCGCCGCGCAGGACGCAGCTCCGTCGGTCTATACCGAATGGGGCGGTGGCGCCTCCAGCGACAACGAATACAATCTCGAAGCCTTCGTGGCCGCCGAGCTGACGCTTGCCGACCACCTTGCCGAACAGCTCGCGGTGGCGTTCTCGGCGCCGGCGCAGCGCATGATCGGGCAGTATCTGATCGACCTGGTCGACGACGCCGGCTACCTGCCGGCCGATCTCGGCCAGGCCGCCGAGCGGCTCGGTGCCTC
The DNA here is from genome assembly GCF_054063295.1 of Bradyrhizobium sp. USDA 3240. Lineage (NCBI taxonomy): Bacteria > Pseudomonadati > Pseudomonadota > Alphaproteobacteria > Hyphomicrobiales > Nitrobacteraceae > Bradyrhizobium > Bradyrhizobium sp. USDA 3240. The sequence goes on along the minus strand of NZ_JBSSGD010000002.1, from coordinate 4,325,190 downwards.
GCAGCAGGCGGTCGACGAGGTCGTCGCGGTGCTGCAGAAGTTCGATCCGCCGGGCGTCTGCGCGCGAAACCTGAGCGAGTGCCTGGCGATCCAGCTGCGCGAGCTCGATCGCTACGATCCGGCGATGCAGGCGCTGGTCGAGCATCTCGATCTGCTCGCCAAGCGCGACATCGCGGCCTTGCGAAAGCTGTGCGGCGTCGATGACGAAGACATCACCGACATGATCGCCGAGATCCGCCGGCTCGATCCGAAGCCCGGGCTGAAGTTCGGCACCGCGCGGACGCAGACCATGGTGCCCGACGTCTATGTGCGTCCGGGCCCCGACGGCGGCTGGCATGTCGAGCTCAACAGCGACACTCTGCCGCGCGTGCTGGTCAACCAGACCTATTACTCTGAGCTGTCGAAGACGATCCGCAAGGACGGTGACAAGTCGTACTTCACCGACTGCCTGCAGAACGCGACCTGGCTGGTCCGCGCGCTCGATCAGCGCGCCCGCACCATCCTGAAGGTCGCGACCGAAATCGTCCGCCAGCAGGACGGATTCTTCACCTATGGCGTCGCGCACCTTCGGCCGCTCAATCTGAAAGCGGTGGCGGATGCGATCCAGATGCATGAATCGACGGTGTCGCGCGTCACCGCCAACAAATACATGGCGACCAATCGCGGCAGTTTTGAATTGAAGTATTTTTTCACCGCGTCGATCGCGTCCGCCGACGGCGGCGAGGCGCATTCGGCCGAAGCGGTGCGTCACCACATCAAGCAATTGATCGACGGCGAGGCGCCGTCGGCGATCCTGTCCGACGACACGATCGTGGAACGTTTGCGCGCTTCAGGCATTGATATTGCCCGCCGCACCGTCGCGAAGTACCGCGAGGCGATGCGGATACCATCCTCGGTGCAGCGCCGCCGTGACAAACATAGCATGCTCGGTAATGCCCTTTCGGCTCCTGCCTCCTCGCCCGACCGCTCGCGCGATACAGCCCCCGTTTAGGTTACTTCTAGAGCATGACCCCGTCCGAGTACGGGCAGGTTCATGCACTCGTTGCGTTCGCGTCAAATCGCGATAGTCTCAATCTTTCCTGGCGAAGCGTCGTCCAGCAGGGAGGTGACCGGAAGCCCAGCAAACATCATGCTCCTGCAAGAGTGATCGAGGCATCCAGCAATTGAGGCATCAAATGACCCTTCGAATCTCGGGAAAGAGCATCAGCATCGGCGAGGCGCTTCGTGCGCGCGTCAGCGAGCGCACCGACGAGGTCCTGCGAAAGTATTTTGATGGCAACTATTCCGGTCACATCACGCTGAGCAAGGATGGCTTCGGTTTCCGCACCGACTGCTCGCTGCATCTGGATTCCGGCATCATGCTGGAAGCCGAATCCAACGCCGCCGACGCCTATGCCAGCGCGGACGCCGCGCTCTTGATGATCGAGAAGCGCCTGCGCCGCTACAAGAGCCGGCTCAAGGACCGCTCCGCCCGCAAGACCTACACCGCAAACGCTGCGTTTGCCGAATTGAACGGTGTCGGACTCGACGCGCCGAGTTACATCATCGAGGCGCCCGAGAACGAGGACGAGGTCACCGAATACAGCCCCGTGATCATTGCCGAGGCAACCACTGCGCTGAAGCGGCTGTCGGTCAGCGAAGCCGTCATGGAGCTCGATCTGACCGGCGCCTCCTGCCTGGTATTCCAGCATGGCGGCAGCGGCCGGTTGAACATCATATACCGCCGTACGGACGGCAATGTCGGCTGGGTCGACCCGCCGGCGGTGAGCCCCTGAGGATAGTTGGCCCATGGCATTGACGTCCGAAGCCAGCCCTGCTTATGGTCCGCCGCCTCCAGCAATAAGGGGGCGGAACAGGGTTCGCAGGTGTTGGCACCGCCGATACGTTGGAGTAGAAGCCCTGCCAGCTGGACCCGGGCTAAGCCCGCATCCCACCTCAACTTCTTGACGCCGCCGCTGTAAAGCCTATTTCGCAACCTGACGGTTCATTCACCTCGGAACGCCCCAATGCCGATTACCGATTTGGTCGCACCCGAGGCGATACTTCCGGCTTTGAAAGTCATCAGCAAGAAGCAGGCGCTGCAGGAACTCGCGGCGCGCGCGTCTGCGCTGACCGGGCAGAACGAACGCGCGGTGTTCGAAGTGCTGCTGCAACGCGAGAAGCTCGGCACCACGGCGGTCGGCTATGGCGTCGCCATTCCGCACGGCAAGCTGCCCAAGCTGGAAAAGCTGTTCGGCTTCTTCGCTCGCCTCGAGCGCCCGATCGATTTCGAGGCGATGGATGGCCAGCCGGTCGATCTGATCTTTCTGCTGCTGGCACCGGAAGGTGCCGGCGCCGATCACCTCAAGGCGCTGGCGCGCATCGCCCGCCTGCTGCGCGACCAGGACGTCGCCAAGAAGCTGCGTGCCTCGCGCGACGCGCAGGCGATCTACTCGGTGCTCGCGCTGCCGCCGGCGAGCGCGGCGTAATCAGCCGCATTCGCGAATTCGTTCGCGCAACTATCATCAAGACATAGTTCGTTCGTCAGGCGATGGCGCGCGACACTGCACGATCATTTCGATCGCCGTAGCCCGGATGAAGCGAAGCGCAATCCGGGGAGAATCTCGCAACCCGCGCAAATCCCGGATTTCGCTGCGCTTCATCCGGGTTACGAATCGTTCGCAATTCTATCAGCAGATCGTCGGCAGCAGACGGCGGACTTCGTCGAGCAGATCGGGGACGGCCTTCTCGTCGCTGGCGAGGTGCCTGAGCAGCGCGCTCTGGAACAGGCCGTCGAACAGCGCGTAGAGCGCGGCCGGAGACGATGCCGGCTTCCTGTTGCCGAGTTCTGCGTAGCGCGTGGCGATGCGCCAGATCATTGCTTCCAGGCTCTTGTCGATCTCGAGCACGTCCTTGCGAAACGCCGGCTCGAACATCGCCTGCGAGCGCAGATCGTACCAGAGCCGGTGCATGCGGGCTTCGTCCTGCAACGTCGCCGCGAGCTTGGCGAGGAAGCCTTCGGTCAATTCGTCGCGGCTTCGTGCCGTCGTCACCACCTCGTCGTAGCGCGTCACGCATTTCGCCTTGTAGTGACGGACGCAGCAGCAGATCAGATCGAGCTTGTCGCTGAAGTAGTAGTGAAACACGCCGTGCGTGAACGCGGAGTTCTGCGCGATCTCGCGCAGGCTGGTGCGCGCGAAGCCGAGCTCGCCGAGCGTTTCCAGCGCGGCTTCTGCAAGTTCGATGCGGCGTGCATTGAACTTCTCGTCGCGCAGCGTCTCGGCCGCCACCGCCACGCGTTGGGCCGCTCCTGTCGCTTGCCGCGCCATCTCGTGCCTTTCCTGTCTCTTCCCTAGAGCAAACTTATACCGCGCGAACCGCGGCGCACTCCACCTCTTCACAATCATCCTCTTTGACACTTGTCAAATTCAGGCTTGACAAGTGTCAAGTTCCTGGACGAGGGTTGGCACAATAATTTGGACAACCGTCAAGACGGCTGACCTAACGACATCAGGAGGAAAATGCACCGCCGGGCGCGCCAACGCTGCGCCCCCGCCGACGCCTGCCGCCACCAATGCGCTGAGAATCTGTAGACCGACGGCCCACGCTGCCGCCGGCCGCGGCACCGATCAAAATCATCAAGCAAAGGGAGGACTACGTCATGAGTGCGAAGAGCCTTGAAGGCAGGAAAGCCCTGGTCACCGGCGGCGCCCGGGGAATTGGCGCAGCCATCGCGCAGGCGCTGGCGCGATCCGGTGCCGCGGTAATGATCGGCGACATCCTCGACGATGCCGGCAAGGCCAGCGCCGCCGAGATCGCCAAGGCCGGGGTGAAAACCGGCTTCATCAAGCTCGACGTCACCGACGACGCGCAATGGGAGCGGGCCGCCGCGGCGACGGTCGAAACGTTGGGCGGCTACGACATCCTGATCAACAATGCCGGAATCGAGATCACCTCGCTGGTCGCCGACATCAAGGCCGAGGATGCGCGCCGCATGTGCGAGGTCAACATCGTCGGCACCGTGCTCGGCATGAAGCACGCCTTCCGCGCGATGCGGCCGGGCGGAGCCGCCGGCAAGGGCGGCGCGGTCGTCAACATCGCCTCGGTCGCGGCGACGATCGCCTTTCCGAGCATCGCGGTCTATTCCGGCACCAAATCCGCGGTCGATCGCATGACGCGGGTTGGCGCGATGGAAGCCGGCAAGCTCGGCTATGGGGTGCGGGTCAACTGCATCTATCCCGGCCTGATCCCGACCGACATGGGCCTCCAGCTCGCCAATGACATCGTGAAGATCGGTCTCGCGCCCGACGTCAATGCCGCCGTCGGCTCGGTGGTGGAGCAGACGCCGCTCGGCAAGCTCGCCGAGGTCTCCGACATCGCCGACGCCGCGGTGTTCCTGTGCTCGAACGAGGCCCGCTTCATCACCGGTATCGGTCTGCCGGTCGATGGCGGCATGGGCATGTAGCAACAAAGCCGACAACAAGCATTTCGGAGGATCGCAATGAGCGAGAAGAAACCCGTCATCGTCTATGGCGCGTCCGGCTACACCGGCCGGCTGGTCTGCGAATATCTGCGCGAGTACAACATCCCCTTCATCGCCGCCGGCCGCAGCGGCGAGAAGCTCAACGCTGCGATGAAGTCGAACGTGGCCGGCATCGAGACCGCCGACTACGAGGTGGTGACGGTCCCGCACACCGCGGCCGCGCTGACCGAATTGTTCAAAGGCGCCTCGGTGGTGCTCAACACCGTGGGTCCGTTCGCCAAGTTCGGCACCGAGGTGGTGCAGGCCTGTCTGGCTGCCAAGTGCCACTACACCGACACGACAGGCGAACAGGACTGGCTGATCACGCTCGAACAGGAGTTCGGCACCAAGTTCGCCAATGCCGGCCTGCTGCTCGCGCCGGGCATCGCGCAGATGTACACCACCGGCGAGATCGCCGCGCAGCTGTGCCTGGAAACGCCCGGCCTCGACACGCTTGATATCGCCGTGTTCTGGGGCGGCAGCCCGACCATCGCCTCGACGCAGACCATCCTGGTCAACGCCGCGATGGCCAAGGCCTACTACCTCGAGCAGAACAAATACGTCGAGCATCAGCCCGATGCCGGCCTCTACAACCTCGCCATCCCCGGCCAGCACGAGCTGGCGCTGGCGCTGCCTTGGGGCGGTACCTCGCACCCGGTGTGGTTCAAGCGCGATCCGCGCGTGGCCAACGTGAAGGTGCTGGGCGGCGTGTTCAACCGCGCGCTGATGCTGGGCGTGCCGCAGATCGTCGCCGCCGCGCTGGAGGCGACCAAGGACATGAAGCCCGACGAGCGCTACGCCGCGCTGGCGCAGACCGCGGCTGGCGTGATGAACACCATGCCGCCGCGCGAGAACCCGCGCGTCAACAAGTCGATGGATTCGGTGTACGCCTCCGGCCCGCTGGGGCGCGCGCACTGCGTCATCTACGGCAACAGCAACTACAAGCAGACCGGCCTGATGCAGGCCTTTGCCGCGGCGTATTTGCTGCAGCAGCCGCCCAAGCGCGTCGGCTTCGCCTCCGGCTGCCAGGCGTTCGGGCATCACGAGCTGCTCGGGCAATTGCGCAGCTTCGGCCTGGTCGGCAAGCCGGTCCTGACCGTGCACGATTAAGCTTGAGCCCCGGTCGGATCGGGGCTCAACACGCCGCTCCCTGAAGCGTTTTCGTCAATCGGACCGGTATCCGATTTGCTCGAAAACGCCGCCTCCGCGGGTGACGCAGTCGCGCGTCACCCGCCCCTCGCGCGAGACTTGCCATGCGCTTCATCGATTATCTCGACAAGGGTGCCTCGCTCGGCGCCGACGCGCCGTGCCTCACGATGGACGGTCGCGACCTCAGCTATGGCGAGGTCCAGCGGCTGAGCTACCGGGTCGCGCGCGGGCTCGAGCGGTCGGGCGTCGCGCCCGGCGAGAAGGTCGCGATCCTGTCCGGCAACGATCCACTCGCCTTCGCTTGCGTGTTCGGCATCTCGCGCGCGGCCGCGGTGTGGTGCCCGATCAACCCGCGCAACGAGGCGACCGAGAACAAGTTCATCCTCGACCAGTTCGATTGCAGCCTGCTGCTGTTTCATTCGAGCTTCGCGCCGATGGTCGAAGCCGTGCGGCAGGATCTGCCCAAGCTGCGCGCGCTGGTCTGCCTCGATACTGAGCTGCCGTTCGCGCCGTCGTTCGAGCGCTGGCTCGGCGGTCTCGCCGATGATGTCTATCAGCGCGACACGATCGACGATCTCGCGATGATCCCGGGCACCGGCGGGACCACCGGCAAGCCCAAGGGCGTGATGCTCTCCGGGCGCAACATCGAGGCGATGACCGCGCTGACCCTGATGGGTTATCCGTTCAAGGGTCGTCCGATCTATTTGGCGCTGGCGCCGCTGACCCATGCCGCCGGCGTGCTTTGTTTTCCGATCATGGCGCTCGGCGGCCGCGTCGTGATCATGCACCACCCTGACATCGGCGAGTTCCTCACGCTGATCGAACGTTATCGCGTCACGCACACCTTCCTGCCGCCGACCGTGATCTACATGCTGCTCGACCATCCCGGGCTCGATGCAGCCGATCTCTCCTCGCTGCAATGCTTCTGGTACGGCGCAGCGCCGATCTCGGCGACGCGGCTCGCCGAGGCCCTGAAGCGGATCGGGCCGATGGCGCAGCTGTTCGGCCAGACCGAGGCGCCGATGATGATCTCGATGATGGCGCCTGCCGATCACTACAATGCAGACGGTACGATTGCGATCGACCGCCTTGCCTCCGCTGGGCGGATCGGTCCGCTGGTGCAGGCCGGGATCATGGATGGCGACGGCAAGCTGTTGCCCGCCGGATCGCGCGGCGAGATCGTGGTGCGTGGTTCGCTTGTCATGGAAGGTTACTACAAGAACCCGGAGGCCACGCGCGAAGCCTCGGCGCATGGCTGGCACCACACCGGCGATATCGGCTACATCGACGGCGACGGCTACCTCTACATCGTCGACCGCGCCAAGGACATGATCATCACCGGCGGCTTCAACGTCTATTCGATCGAAGTCGAGAACGCGTTGCGTGCCCACGAGGCGGTGCAGGATTGTGCCGTCATCGGGCTGCCCGACGACAAATGGGGCGAGCGGATCGTCGCGGTGGTGCAGCCGCGCGCCGGCCAATCCGTCGACGCGACGGCGCTGGCCGCGTTCGTCAAGCAGCAGATCGGCAGCATCAAGACGCCGAAGCAGATCGAGGTCTGGGACGACCTTCCGCGTTCCAAGGTCGGCAAGGTGCTCAAGCCGGACATCCGCGCGCGTCTGGCGGAGCGTTCGAGCAGCTAGGGCAGCGCTTGATGTCGATGCTGTCGACCTGACGCTGTTGCCGCACCGGGTTTTAAACGCTCGCTATTCGCCGGCCTTGAGCGTAGAGTCGCGTCATCACCGCCTATCCACGGCATCCACCGGTGACTGAGGGTAACGTAGGGCTCCCGCCAACAGATGAGGAGCATACGTGTCTGGATTTCGTCTGGCCGATTGGATCGTGCCGCCGGTGATCGTTCCCCTGTTTCTTCTGCTCCTGGTGGCCGCTGCCGCCCTCCTGCATGGATAGGGCGACACAACGATGAATTCGGCAGCGCCGGCGTTTGGCCACGCCAGCCCAGCGCTTGATGTGCCTGGCAACACGCAAGCGTGCAGCCGGCGCACAACCAAAATCATGAAATGCTCAGTGTGATGATCGCCCGGAAAGGCTCTTGTATGAAAACGCTGCTATTCGCCGCGGTTGCGGCCGGCCTGTTTGCACAAGGCGCGTTCGCCGCCGAACCGGCCTGCCACAAGATCGAAGGCACGGTCGGTCGTCTCGCCTGCTATGATGCAGCGTTCCCTCCGACGGTCAAGCAGCCTCCGGCCATCGATAGCAACGCGCCGCGATCCGAATACAAGGACCCGTTGATCGCGGAAGATGCCCGCGTTGCGGCGAAGCTGAAGAACATCTGTCGCGGTTGTTGAGATTTGCGACGAGATACGCGCGTGGCTGGCGACGAGCGCACCGCGTCGTCCTTGGCGTCACCGCGTCCGGCGGAAGGAGCCTTGATGGCAAGCGAAACAACCTACGTCGTGCAGGCGTTCAACGCCGGCAAGGGCGGGCATCTCAAGCCGGACCCTCCGATCGTCTGCAAGACGGCAAATGGCGCACTGCGAACGGCAGAGCGCCTGGCGCTGAGCAAGCTCGCAGTTGTTGCATTCTCGTCCACCGGCGATCCCGAAATGGGTGACTATGATGATGAGCCGATGGTCTTCTTCCGGAAAGGCGATCTTCCAGCGGTGTTCGGCTAAAGGAGAACCCGGATGAGCGAGCGACTCGAAACGCTGAAGAAAGCCCGCGATCGCATGATCGAGGAGAGGGACGCGCATGCGAAAGTGCTGGCCGCTCCGTTCGATCGTGACAAGGCGGAGCGGGCCCGCAGCAAGTTCGTCGAGGTTCAGGCGTTGGTCGAAGCCCTCGACCGGGCAATCAGCGCCGAGAACTCCGTTTCAGCAAGGGACTGAAACCGGAAGCCGCACGCGGCTAACGGAGCCCAGCTCGCGCGATCGACGTTCACCTCTTGCCGTATTCGGTGAACACGTAATCGCGATTCTGTACCACGGTGTGGCACGCATACCCGCACTTCGCGTCGTTCTCCTGTGGCGGATTGTCCGCCGTGGTGGCGGGCTTGAATACATCCGAGGCCGCGTCATACTCGAACGCGCCGTATCCCCATCCGCCGCTATCCGCAAACCGCTTGCTGTCCTTCAGCATGAAGTCGACATCGTGTTGTACGCCCGGCACCGTTGGCTGACCGGGATACGCTTCCTGCTTTTTCGGAATCCAATGGATCTTCGCCATCCTGGCGCCGTCCGGGAACGGCTTGCCATTGCCGGGCACGCCCTCGCGGTAGGCGCCGATCATCGCGGGATCGCCCAGGATCACGGCGATGACGCCTTCGTTCTCGCTGATCGCGATCACCGACCAGTCCTCGTATCCCCTGAACTCGGAGAACGCGAGCCCACCAGGCACTTGCAGACTGTATTTGTCCTGTGCGGAAATCGCGACGCCGGTCGCGAGGACCGAAATCGACACCGAAGCAACGAGATTGATCAGCGAGCTCTTCTGCATGGTCGCATCTCCCTCAATCGATTTGGCGGCGGATAATCTCTTGCTGGAAATTCCTCTTTATCGCGTTGCCTTCTCCGAGGCTCAGGACTGCGCGGACCGTTGGTCACGGGAACGAATTACAGCATGGAATGGCGCGGAGTGAAATGGGGCCGCTGCCATGGTCGGCGGCCCGAAACACCGGCGTGAGCGCCTATTGACAACCGTCCCATCGCGCCAGAAGAGTCAAGGGTCATCGTCGTGCATGCGCCCGTAGGGGATAACCGATGTCCCTCGACTTTCGCTTCCATCGCACTCCCGTCGACGTTCTCGCTTACGAGCTCGCCGAGGAGAAGGCCTCCGCGCTCGGACGCATGGGCCGCGCGCTTGAGCAGGCTCTCGCTAGATTGCGCGAGTTCGATGCCGCCCATCCGCGCGCCGAAGCACCGGCGTCCGCGCAACAGGCACGACGCATTCTGGTGCGGGAAGCCGGCCATGCGCTCTGGATGTTCGTGGTGCAGCGAGAAGCTTGCGGCATGCGCGACAGCCGCGCGATCATGCGCACCTACAATGTGCCTGGCGAGGTACAGCACTGCATGGGCCCGATGCTCGCCACATCGACCGCATCGCCATAAAGGCGCGGACCGCCACCGCGCTGCAGCAGTGGTCGACGAGCATGTTCGACGAGCATTCCCACAGACCAAGGTCGAATTTACCGGGCGGACCGAAGGACTAGATTTCGTCGTGCAAGACCGTGTCATGAGGGATGTCGTACTCCCGCGATGGCGATCGGTTAGGCCGCGCGCAATCCAGGACCGGCTTCCTTAAGGCCTGCATGGGCACGCCCCGCGCATTTGCGGCCCTGCCCCAACCAAACAAATAACCGGGCATCGATACCGCCTTCCACTGCCGTGGACGGTGGATGAAACGCATTCCAGATGGCCCGAACATGTCGGGCCAGGGAGACGTACGATGACGACATTGGACATTGCGGTCGCCCCGCTCCCGGAAGCCGAGCATCATGCGCAATTGCGTCGCGCATTGATTGCCAGCACGGTAGGCACCACCATCGAATGGTACGACTTTCTGCTCTACAGCACGGTGACCGGCCTGGTCTTCGGCAAGCTGTTCTTTCCCAAGTCCGATCCTCTGGTTGGCGTGCTGGAGGCCTTCGCCATCTACACGGTGGGCTTCATCGCGCGGCCGATCGGTGCCGCGATCTTCGGCCACTTCGGCGATCGCATCGGCCGCAAGGCGACGCTGATCGCCACGCTGCTGTTGACCGGCATCGCCACCGCGGCGGTCGGCCTCGTCCCCACCTATGACCAGATCGGCATCTGGGGCGCCGTCATCCTGACCGTCATCCGCTTCATCCAGGGTATCGGCGTCGGAGGCGAGTGGGGTGGTTCGGTGCTGCTCTCGATGGAGTGGGCGCGAACCAATCAGCACCGCGGCTTCATCACCTCGTGGCCGCAGCTCGGCGGTCCCGCCGGGTTGCTGCTGGCAAATATCGCGGTGCTGGTGTTCAGCCGAATCTCCGGCGACCAGTTCCTGGTCTGGGGCTGGCGCATTCCGTTCCTGCTCAGCCTCGTGATGATCGCGATCGGGCTCTACATCCGGCTCGGCATCATGGAGACGCCGACGTTCCGGCGGATCGTGGCCGAGAATCGCGTCGCGCGGGTCCCGGTCCTCGAGGTGATCAAGCGCCAGCCGCGATCGATCATCCTCGCGGCGCTGGCGCGGATGACCGAACAGGCGCCGGCCTACATCTATCTCGCCTTCGTGTTCGCCTACGGCACCCAGGTCATCCATCAGGACCGCGACTTCCTGTTGATCTGCCTGATCTGTGCCGGTGTCGTCTCGCTCGTCACCATCCCGCTGGCCGGACACCTGTCGGATCGCATCGGGCGCAAGCGGATATATCTGATCGGCGCGGTCCTGACCGGGCTGTTCGGCTTCGCCTATTTCGGCCTGCTGAACACCGCGGCGCCGGCGCTGATCTTCATCGCCATCGTGCTGTCATTCGTGCCGCATGACCTGATGTATGGTCCGCAGGCGGCGCTGATCGCCGAATGCTTCACGCCGCGGCTGCGCTACAGCGGCTGCTCGATCGGCTACCAGCTCTCCTCGGTCATATCGGGCGGACCGGCACCGTTGATCGCCACCGCGCTGCTGGCCGCCACCGGCTCCGGCTACGTGATCGCGCTCTACATTCTGTTCTGCGCGGTGGTCAGCATTGTCGCGACCGCGATGATGCCCGACTACACCAACAAGGACATTTCGGAGGAGCACGACAGGCCCTGATCGATTGATCCAGGCGGCGTCGTCATAAAAAATGCGCGGGCCGCCTCGATCGGTATCGAGGCGAGCCCGCGCATTGAACTCGCGGATGCTGAATTAGCCGTCCTTCAGTAGATTTGCGTTAGTGAACGCTGACGGCCTGCAGCTCGTTGCTCCAGGCGTTCGCGATCGCGGCTTCGCGGCTGTCGGTCAGCATGATCGGCGTGCCGTCGGCGGCATGCAGTGCGAACAGCTTGAGGCCCGGCGCGATCTTCGGCGCCTGCGGAAAGAGATCCGGCACGTCCTCGGAACGGACCTGCTTCACATAGGCGATATGGCCCTCGCCTAGATGGGCCAGCGCTTCCGGCGTGACGCTCTCGGACTGGTAGATGATATTGGCTTCACTCATGGTCTCGACTCCTCAGTCAGATAAGCGGTCGAGTCCGCTCGTTGTTTCTATTATTCGTGCTCATTGATAGCGATTGTCTTAACGACCCGTTCAGGCTCCGGCCTAGCCAGGTCGATCGACAACAGCCCGTTCTTCAGATCCGCGCCCAGCACCTGCATCCCCTCCGCCAGCACGAAGGTGCGCTGGAAGTGGCGCGCGGCGATGCCGCGATGGATGTATTGCCGAGCCTTGTCGTCCTGCTGGCGGCCGCGGATGACGAGCTGATTTTCCTCAATAGTTACATCGAGTTGGTCGCGGGTGAAGCCCGCCACCGCCAACGTGATGCGCAACCGCTCGGGCTGCCCGTTGGTACGGTCGCACCGCTCGATATTGTACGGAGGATAGCCGTCAGCGCCCTTCACGACGCGGTCGAGCGCACGCTCGATCTCGTCGAATCCCAGAAGGAACGGACTGGACAACGATGGAACACGAGACATTACAAAGTCCTCTCGAAGCGACTTTGAGGGGCCCTTGCGGCACCCCATGCAACCGGCGGGCCGCTTGCCCGTCGGTCATAAGCCAATATGGGAGTGATCTGGATAGCGTTCAAGCGCCTCTGAAACCAGCGTAAATGCCGCCTGGCGCATATCGGTTCTGATCAAATCAGGACCGATATGCTCTACTATTTGTTTTGGGCGCGTTTTCTTCACGCGAACCGGTGTCCACTTCGCTCCAAAACGCGCCAGGATGGCCCCCAATCGTTCCTGATCGGCTACGGGCCGACGCGCTTGCGGCCGTCAGCGGTAAAAAGATGCAGTTTGTCGCGCGGCGCGACCGCCCGGATCTGCTCGCCGATCGCAGGCCCCGTGGCGCCGGGAACCCGGACGATCACTTCGCCCGGCGGCAGCTCGCCCGGATTGGCGGCGATCGCCCGTTCCTCGCGCTGGCGGCTGCCGTAGACGAAGGTCTCGGCGCCGACATGCTCGATCGCCTCGACCGTCAGGCCGAGCGCGACACCGCCCGAGGCGGTCTCGCCGGTGATCACGAAATCCTCCGGCCGGATGCCGACAATGCCGGCGCCATCGGGGCCCGCGATCTGGGAGGTCAGCTCGTCCGAACGCAGCGGCATCAGGTTCATCGGCGGGGCGCCGATGAAGGAGGCGACGAAGGTGGTCGCCGGCTTCTGATAGATATCCAGCGGATTGCCGATCTGCTCGACCTGGCCGCCATTCATGACCACGAGGATGTCCGCGAGCGTCATCGCCTCGAGCTGGTCGTGGGTGACGTAGATCGAGGTGGTGTTGAGCCGGCGCTGCAGCTTGCGAATCTCGACCCGCATCGCGATGCGTAGCTTGGCGTCGAGGTTCGACAGCGGCTCGTCGAACAGGAAGACTTTCGGCTGCCGCACGATGGCACGGCCCATCGCGACGCGCTGGCGCTGGCCGCCGGAAAGCTGCCGCGGCTTGCGCTCCAGCATCGGCGACAGCTCGAGGACGCGCGCGGCTTCCTCGACGCGGGTCTTGATCTCGGCTTCGGCCATGCCGCGGTTGCGCAGGCCGTAGGCCATGTTGTTGTAGACGCTCATATGCGGATAGAGCGCATAGTTCTGGAACACCATCGCGATGTCGCGATCGGCGGGCTCGATCTGGTTGACGATGCGGCCGCCGATGTCGATCTCACCGCCGGTGATGGTCTCGAGCCCAGCGACCATGCGCAGCAGCGTGGACTTGCCGCAGCCGCTTGGCCCGACCAGCACGCAGAACTGGCCGTCGCCGACGTCGACATCGACGCCCTTGATGGCCTCGAAGCCGCCGGGATAGGTCTTGCGGACGCTGCGCAGCGTGACGTTAGCCATTACTTTTCCGTCTCCACCAATCCGCGCACGAACAGTTTCTGCATCACGACGACGACGAACACCGGTGGCAGCATCGCGAGCAGCGCGGTCGCCATCACCACAGGCCATTCGGTCAGCGCGTCGGTCGTGGTGATCATCTTGCGGATGCCGACCTGGATGGTCTGCATGTCGTCGCGCGTGGTGATCAGAAGCGGCCAGAGATACTGATTCCAGCCGAGAATGAACAGAATCACGAACAGCGCGGCCATGTTGGTCCGCGACAGCGGCAGCAGCGTATCCCAGAAGAAGCGGAACGGGCCCGCGCCGTCGATCCGCGAGGCCTCCAGCAATTCATCCGGCACGGTCATGAAGAACTGCCGGAACAGCAGCGTCGCGGTGGCGGAGGCGATCAGCGGCAGCGACAGGCCGGCATAGCTGTCGAGCAGATGCAGATCGGCGACGATCTTGTAGGTCGGATAGATGCGCACCTCGACCGGCAGCATCAAGGTGATGAAGATGATCCAGAAGATCGCCATCCGGAACGGAAAGCGGAAATAGACGATCGCATAGGCCGAGATGATCGAGATCGCGATTTTGCCGACCGCGATCAACAACGCCATGATCAGCGAGTTCAGCATCATGTTGAGCACCGGCTCGCGGGTCGAGCCGCTCGTGCCGACAAACAGCGTCTGGTAGTAGGTCTCGAAGAAATGGCCGCCGGGCAACAGCGACATCTGGCCGTTGGCGATCACGGCGTTGTCCTGGGTCGAGGCGACGATCGCCAGATAGACCGGGAAAGCGACGATCGCGATCCCGATCCACAGGATGGCGTGAGCCAGATAGCGCTGGAAGCCCTCCTCCTCGACCATCAGTAGGTTACCTTGCGTTCGACGAAGCGGAACTGGATGCCGGTCAGCACGATGACGATGACCATCAGGATGACCGACTGTGCCGCCGAAGAGCCGAGATTGCCGCCGAGCAGGCCATCGGTATAGACCTTGTAGACCAGCGTCTCGGTTGCCTTGCCGGGGCCGCCGCGGGTCATCGTGTCGATGATGCCGAAGGTGTCGAAGAAGGCGTAGACGATGTTGATGACCAGCAGGAAGAAGATGGTCGGCGACAGCAGCGGGAAGATCACGGTCCAGAACCGCCGCATCGGGCGGGCGCCGTCGATCGCGGCGGCTTCGATCACGCTCTTCGGGATGCTCTGCAGCCCGGCGAGGAAGAACAGGAAATTGTAGGAGATCTGCTTCCAGGCCGCGGCGAGGATGATCAGGGCCGCCGCCTGGTCGCCGTCGAGCAGCGGATTCCAGTCGACGCCCATGGCGCGCAGATAGCGCGACAGCACACCGAGCGAGGGGTGCAGCATGAACACCCAGAGCACGCCGACCACCGGCGGGGCGACGGCATACGGCCAGATCAGCAGCGTACGGTAGAGCATCGAGCCGCGCAGCGGCTTGTCGGCCATCACCGCGAGCAGCAGCGCGAACGACAGCGAGGACACCGCGATCGCAAGCGAGAACGCGAAGGTTCGGACGATCGCCGCGAAATAGGCCGGGTCCTTGAACAATTCGAGATAGTTCTCGAACCACACGAAGGTGGTCGAAAGGCCGAAGGCGTCCTGCAGCAGGAAGGATTGGATCACCGCCTGCGCGGCCGGCCAGTAGAAAAAGATCAGAACGATTGCGAGTTGCGGGGCAACCAGCGCGTAAGGCAACAGCTTTGATTGGAAAATCGATTGCTTTTGCATGATCTCGGCAAAATGGCAGGCCGCGTTTGCGGCCTGCCGGTTGAGGTCTCAAGACATCATGTCAGTGGACGGCGGTCTTTTCAAACTGCCGCAGCATCTGGTTGCCGCGCTCGACGGCCGAGTCCAGCGCCTGCTTGGCGGTCTTCTTGCCGGCCAGCGCCTGCTCGATCTCCTCCGACCACATGTCGCGCAGCTGCACCATGTTGCCGAGGCGCAGACCGCGGGAATTCTCGGTCGGCTCCTTGTTGGTGAGCTCGAGCAGCGGCGTCTCGAGATAGGGCTGGTCCTTGTAGAAGCCCTCTTCCTTGGCCTTGGCGTAGGCGGCCTTGGTGATCGGCAGATAGCCCGAGGCCTTGTGGATCCAGATTTGGCGATCGGTGTCCGAGAGGAAGGTCAGGAACTTGGCCACGCCCTTGTATTCTTCAGCCGACTTGCCGCCCATCACCCAGAGCGAGGCGCCGCCGATGATCGAGTTCTGCGGCGCGCCCTTGACGTCGGGATAATACGGCATCGGCGCAGCGGTGAAGTTGAACTTGGCCTGCGCCTTGACGTTGCCGAAGAAGGCCGACGAGGTCAGGTAGATCGGACACTCGCCCGCGGTGAAGCGGCCTTCACCGGTGTTGGTGCGGCCGGCGTAGTCGTAGGTCTTGTCCTTCTGCAACTCGACCAGGTTCTCGAGATGCTTGACCTGCAACGGACCGTTGAATTCGAGCACGGTGTCGAAGCCGTCGAGGCCGTTGGCCTTGCTGGCGAGCGGCACGTTGTGCCAGGCCGAGAGCTGCTCGAGATTGACCCAGGTGACCCACGAGCCGGAGAAGCCGCAGGTGGTGTAGCCGGCCCGCCTTCAGCTTCTTGGCGTCCTCGAACACTTGCGGCCAGGTCTTCGGGATCTCCGCGATGTTGGCCTTCTTCAGCGCGTCGAGATTGACCCACATCACGGTCGACGACGAGTTGAAGGGGAACGACAGCATCTCGCCCTTCGAGGTCGAGTAATAGCCGGTGATCGCGGGCAGATAGACGCTCGGATCGAACTTCTCGCCGGCGTCGGCCATTAGCTTGTAGACCGGTTTGACGGCGCCGGTGGCGGCCATCATGGTCGCGGTGCCGACCTCGAACACCTGCATGATGTGCGGCGCGTTGCCGGCGCGGAATGCGGCGATGCCGGCGTTCATGGTGTCGGCGTAGCCGCCCTTGTAGGTCGGGATCACCTTGTAGTCGGACTGCGAGGCGTTGAAGTCGTTGGCCAGCTTGACGATGACGTCGTTGTTGGCGCCGGTCATCGCGTGCCACCACTGAATCTCGGTCACCGCAAACGCAGGCGACGCGAATACAAGCGTGGCAGCGGCTGCCGCAGCAGCGCCGAGTCGTCTGAAGATCATCAAAAGCCCCTCCCGGTTGGAACGTCATCTTTCGTTGCGCGCGTTAACAGCGCCGGATGACGTTCAAATGACCGTATAAACGAAAGCCATGGTACGGGGGAAGCCGAAGCAAAGGGAAGCGGTAAAAAAGGTGAAGAGCACGTCCATTGTGCTGCAGCCGCGAGCCACCGCGCAAAGCGGGCTGCAAAACGAAGTCTAGTGCCGCCTGGGTTTGATGCAGACCAGATTGCCTTCAACCCAAAACCCGACATTCCACGAGAACAGCGCAACTGTCTCCGTGGACCTGGAGTGGACTCCACCTCAACTGATCCGGACCCAGCCCTTTGCGGTCTCTCGCGCGCACATGATGAATCGCTCCACGACAGCGCTCATCGACCGGTGCCGCAAGGTGGCGATCTTCACCGGCCAGTTCGCGCCCGGCAGGTCCACCGGGAGTATTTTCAGGCCGAAGCGGTCCGCATAGCTGTCAAGAACCGATCGCGGGAAAGTCGCCACATACCGCCCGGTTGCGACCATGCTGGCGCGCAGGTGAACGGAAATCGTATTCATACTGATGTGGGGTGGTTCGGTGCCCCTGCGGCGAAAGGCCTCGGTGATAACCTGGTAGTTCCAGCGGTCTCTGCCCGTCAAAATCCAGTCTTCGTCGCGCAGCTCCGCAATATCTATCTTGCGCCGTCGCGCCCAGGGACTTTGGCGCGCCGCCACAATAACGAGTTCATCCTCGTACAAAGTCTCGACATTGAAATCCGTCACGAGATGCGCGTCCTCGAGCGGCCATCCGCCGCGCGCGAGCACCACGTCAAGACTTCGATCTCGAAGCTTCTGCGCGAACGACAGTGTGTTCACCGTATCCACGTCGAGAACGACGCGCGGGTAACGCTGACAGAAGATCTCGCAGATCGGCTGGAGCAGCGCGGCGGAGACGGATTCCGGACACCCGATCCGGACCTCGCCGACGGTCGGATCCGAGAGAAACTCGATGTCCTTGATGCCCTGTTTCAATTCGTCGAAGACCACCAGCACGCGCCGCTGCAGCGAAACGCCGTGGGGCGTCGCCGCCACGCCTTGAGGCGTCCGGTCAAACAGGCGCGCCCGCAGCACGTGCTCAAGGTCGGCGATCGCCTCGGATACTGCCGGCTGGGACACGCCAAGCTCAAGCGCGGCCTTGCCCATGCTTCCCATGCGGGCAACGGTTGCGAACACATGCAAGTCGCGCAAGCGCAACCGCCGACCGATCTGGCTCTCCCAATCGATCCGCTTTGCCATATGAAATCGCCTATGAGATGATAACCATATAGGGAGTTCTCCTTATGCCGTGACCGAGCTACTTGCAACAAGAGACCGCAAGCTCGACGAATAGGCCGCAGCTGCGGTGCTAACCGACGATCATGGGAGAAGACTCATGCTGGTTCGCCCGGCAATCGCGGCGGTGCTCGCGGGAGCGTCGATCCTCGCAGCACCCGATCTCGGCCCACGCGCAGCTCTCACCGAGTCGCGTGATCACGCTGGTCGTGCCGTTTCCCGCCGGAGGTCCGACCGACACGATCGGCCGCATCCTAGCGGAAGGGCTCCAAACGCAACTCCGACAGACCGTGATTGTGGAGAACGCGCCCGGCGCAACGGGCAGCATCGGAAGCGCCAGGGTCGCGCGTGCGGACGCTGACGGGCATATGTTGATCCTCGGCACCATTGCAACGCATGTGTTCAACGGCGCAGCGTATCCGCTGAAGTTCGATGTCGTGAAGGACTTCGAGCCGATCTCGCTGGTTGCCTTCGACGCTCAGATTATCACGGTCAGGAAAGGGCTGCCGGTCGGCGATCTGGCGCAATTGATCGACTGGCTGAAGGCCAACCCCGACAAGGCGACCGCTGGCACCGCAGGGATCGGCAGCACGTCGCACGTCAGCGCGGTGAACTTCCAGGCGCTCACCGCGACGCGCTTCAGATTCGTGCCCTACCGCGGTCTCGGTCCGGCCATGCTTGATCTCGTCGCCGGTCACATCGATATCCTCTTCGATCTGGCGGCGAACGCGCTACCGCAGATCAGCGCGGGCGGCGTCAAGGCTCTTGCCGTGACGTCCGCCAGCCGCCTTCCGTCCGCACCCGAGATTCCAACGGTCGATGAGGCGGGCCTGCACGGCTTCTACTTCACCAACTGGCACGCGATCTGGGCCCCGCGCGGTACGCCGGCCGAGACTATCGAACAGCTCAATGTTGCCGTCAGGCATGTTCTTTCCGATCCGTCGATCTCGCGGCGGCTCGGGCAGATTGGTCAGCAAATTCCGCGGGCCGAGCAGCAGAGCGCGCAGGCGCTCGCCGCCTACCAGCGTGACGAGATCGCGAAATGGTGGCCGATCATTAAAGGCGCCGACATTCGAGGCGAGTGACATTCGTCGCCAACCCGCGCCGGGTCGCATGCACAGGGAACCGGCCTGTCGCGCCGGTCGCCAGACTAACTCGGGAGCCGTTCATGCGAATCCACAATCTCTATGCCGACGAGGATGGCGAAACACATTTCCGCGACATCGAGATCGAGCTGAGTGAAACAGGTCCCGACGGGACTACATCGAGGACGTTCCCGGCGACCGGAATCATATTCCGAACCACCCCGGGAGACTGGTATTTCGACTGGCACCAGGCGACGCGACGTCAATACGTCATCAACCTTGATGCCCCGCACGAAGTCATCGCCAGCGACGGCGAAACACGAACCATCGGGATCGGCGAGATCATTCTTTACGAGGACGTGCGCGGCAAAGGCCATCTTTCGCGCGGCCTCGGAACGTTTCGCCGCTCGGTCATGATCCCGGCCGACTAGACCGTGCCCGAATTCCCACGCGACCGGCAAGTTTGCCGTAATGGCCTCAGCGCTTGCGCTGGGGACCGCAGACCACGCCTTTGTCGACCAGGCCGTTGATCTCGTCCTTGGAGTAGCCGAACTCGCCGAGCACTTCCGCAGCGTGCTGGCTGAACTTCGGCGGCGTGCGGCGCAGGCTCGGCTTGGTGCGTTCGAGCCGGATCGGCGAGGCGACGCCCTTGTACCAATCCTTCTCGATGACATCGCCGCGATGGATGGTGTGCGGGTTGGTCAGCGCCTGGTCGATCTTCTGCACCGGGCCGGCCGGCAGGCCCGCGGCGAGCAGCCGGTTGCACAGCGGCTCGGCCTCGTGCTGGCTGAACACAGCGGCAAGCTCGGCGCGCAGCGCATCGCGGTTGGCGATGCGGTCCTTGTTGCGGGCAAAGCGCGGATCGGTGCCGAGCTCGGGCTTGCCGATCTCCTTGGCGAGCTTGCGGAAGGTGCCGTCATTGCCGACGCCGATGAAGATGTTGTCGGTCTTGGTCGGGAAGATCGCATAAGGCACGAGGTTCGGATGCTCGTTGCCGGTGAGCGATGGTGGCTTGCCATGCATGAAATAGTTCGCGGTGTGCGGATGCATGATCGCAAGCCCGGTTTCATACAGCGTGGTTTCGATGAACTGGCCGAGCCCGGAGCGCTGCCGCTCCGACAGCGCCATCAGAATGCCGATCGCCGCATAGAGCCCGGTCGTGATGTCGACCAGCGGCACGCCGATGCGCATCGGGCCGCTCTCCGGCGAGCCGGTCGCCGCGATCATGCCGGTCATCGCCTGGATGATCGCGTCATAGCCGGGATTGCCGCCGCGCGGGCCGTCGGCGCCGAAGCCGGAGATCCGGCAATGCACGAGGCGCGGAAATTTCGCGCGCAGCACGTCGTTGCCGATGCCCCATTTGTCGAGCGTGCCCGGCTTGAAGTTCTCGATCAGCACGTCGGCGGTCTCGAGCATCTTCATCAGCACCGCGCGGCCGCCCTCGGAGGCGAGGTCGAGGCCGATCGAGCGCTTGTTGCGGTTGATGCCGACGAAATAGGCCGCGTCCTCCTCATGGAAGGGAGGGCCCCAATCGCGCACCTCGTCGCCGGCAGGCGGCTCGACCTTGATCACGTCGGCGCCGTGGTCGGCAAGGATCTGGGTGCAATACGGGCCGCCGAGCACGCGCGTCAGATCGATCACGCGCAGTCCGGTCATCGCGCCCGTAGCCGCTGGGGTATTCATGGAAACAACCTTCGCTCAGTTGGGATCGGATAACGAGGGTCCCAGAGCTAACGGTCTTCAGGCGAGGCAGCAATGCTTCCGTCGGCGCAGGCCCATGCAGCAGGCGGCGCGTGCGTTCGCCAAGCGAACTGAAAAGAGCGAACTGGCATCCGCAATGCAATGCGCTCCTGAAATGCAATAGTCCGCCACGCGGGACGTGGCGGACTATTGGCGTCGGTGAATTAGACGACGCTCAGCTTGACGTCGACATTGCCGCGGGTCGCGTTGGAATACGGGCACACATGGTGGGCCTTCTCGACCAGCGCTTCGGCGTCGGCGCGGGACAGGCCGGGCAGCGAGACGGCGAGGTCAACGGCAAGGCCGAAGCCGCCTTCCGAGCGCGGGCCGATGCCGACCGTCGAGGTCACCGAGGCGTCGGCCGGAACCTTGGGGCCGCCCTGGGAGGCCACGAACTTCATGGCGCCGATGAAGCAGGCGGCATAGCCGGCTGCGAACAGCTGCTCCGGATTGTTGCCGGCGCCACCGCCGCCACCGAGCTCCTTCGGGGTCGTGAGCTTGACGTCGAGTGCGCCGTCGAGCGTTGCCGCATGGCCGTCGCGGCCGCCGGTTGCCTTGGCGCTGGTCTTGTAGAGCACGTTCACAGACATCGTGGTCTCCCTTGGGTTTTGCACTTGGGTAGTTTCGACTTAGGCTTGAATTCGACGTCAGATGTATTGCACGCAGTTAGATTGTGCGCAATATAATTTATGCGGCCTCACATTTAATTGTTCGCAATTGAATCTGTGGTCCCGAGAGGCCAGAATGACCCGGAAACGAGATGGATTCGATGGGAATCATGGTCAGGAAACAGACGGCGCCGGATCAGGCGCTGCGGCTCGATAACCAGATCTGCTTTGCGGTCTATTCGACCGCGCACGCCTTCAACCGCGTCTACAAACCGCTGCTCGACCGGCTCGGGCTGACCTACCCCCAGTATCTCGTGATGCTGGCGCTGTGGGAGCGCGACGACGTGCCGGTGAAGGACCTCGGCGAGCGGCTGTTCCTGGATTCCGGCACGCTGACGCCGCTCTTGAAGCGGCTGGAGGCGGCGGAGCTGATCAAGCGGACCCGCAGCACCGAAGACGAGCGGGTCGTGCTGATCGCGCTGACGCCGCAGGGCCACGCGCTGCGCGAAAAGGCCAAAGCCGTTCCTCAGTCGATCCTCGCAGCCTCGGACTGCACGGTTGGCGAGTTGATGACGATGAAGAACGAGATCGTCGCGTTACGCGACCGGCTCAATGCGGTGCTGGGGGAGTAGGCGGCGTGCAACGAGCCGCGCCCGTTAGGGCAGCACCGGCACGCGACAAGTCGCGCACTGGAAATCGCTGCCGCGCTCGTCGTGACGAATCTCAAAGCCCTCCGGGACCCGATCGATCCGATTTCTAAAGGGAGCGATTTCCGAAAGCCGGGCATGGCCCGTGCGTTGGCACCTCGGGCACCGCAAGAATTCCGTCCAGCTGGAATCGCGCATGGCTTGGCGTCCGTTGGCGTCGGACAAGATAGCAACCAATGGACGCTCGAGCTTTGTTCTGGATCAAAGATGTGGGGCGGAGGTTGCTAGAGGCGCTTCTTGGCGAAGGCGCGGCCACTGTGGGACTTGAGGTATTTCTCGAACGCCAGCGCTTTGTACTTGTCGGGAAACGCGCAGTACCAGACGAGCTGCCACGGCTTGAATTTTGAAGTGTGCGCGGACTTGCCGGCATTGTGCTCGGGAATCCGTCGTTTCAGATCCTCGGTGGCGCCAACGTATTCCTGATCAGGGAAGTCGATGCTGCGGATGATGTAGACGTACCACATGCGCATCCACAGTTGGCCGGAGTACCGAACCGTTCGTGATATCGATAAAGGGGTGTGTTGACCCGTCCGTCTTCGCCCTTCGGGCTACGCCGGACACCACGCTTCGCCCTTCAGGCAACCCGTGGCTGCGCCACGCGTAGCCCGAAGGGCGAAGCGTGGTGGAGCCAGGCGGGATCGAACCGCCGACCTCTTGCATGCCATGCAAGCGCTCTCCCAGCTGAGCTATGGCCCCTTATCCAGTTGGGATGATCCTGGGGGATCAATCCCGGCCCGCGCGGCCTAGATGACTCGCGCGGCAGCACCGTTGATCATAGATCGGCGCCGATCTCAAGTCTCTTCGTCGCCGCCGACGTCACCAATAATATCGGTCACGTCCTCATCGCCCTCTTCCTCGTCGGCGATGAAGGTCGAATCGTCATCGTCATCGTCGTCGATGGTCTCATCGACCTCGATATCGTCCTCGGATTCGGGAACCACGGCCTTGACCTTGCCGGTGTTCTCCTCGGCATCGGCCTCCTCGAGCGAGACCAATTCTTCGGTCTCGGCCGCCTCGGGCATCTCGGCGGCGGTCGCAGGCGAACTGACGGTGGCGCCACGGCCGCCCCGCGGCGGGGCGACAGGCGCGATCGGCACGACCTCACCGGTGTAGGGCGAAATCACCGGATTCTTGTTGAGGTCGTAGAACTTCTTGCCCGTGGTCGGGCAAATGCGCTTGGTTCCGAGCTCGGACTTAGCCAACGTGGTCATCCCAGAATTTTGCTGAAAAACGGTGCTTCACTTGGCTAGTTGAGGAGCCGCTGTCAATAGCGGTTTGCGCGCAAGTGACGGGCGCGTGACGCGGTGTTGCCTATGTGATACCTGCCGCGGCGCGAGAGGACACAATCTTGGCCCATTCCGACACCCCGACCCCGCTGGAATCGCGCGTTTGCGGCCCCCTGGCCGGCAAGGTCCGCGTTCCCGGCGACAAATCGATTTCCCACCGTGCCCTGATCCTCGGGGCGCTTTCGGTCGGCGAAACCCGCATTTCCGGCCTTCTGGAGGGCGAGGACGTCCTCAATACCGCCAAATCCATGCGCGCGCTGGGCGCAAAGGTGGAGCGGACGGCGCCGTTTGCCTGGTCGGTCTCGGGCGTCGGGGTCGGCGGCTTCGCCCAGCCCGCAGCCCCGCTCGATTTCGGCAATTCCGGCACCGGCTGCCGGCTGGTGATGGGCGCGGTGGCCGGCTGCCCGATCGCGGCCATTTTCGACGGCGACGCCTCGCTGCGTACGCGGCCGATGCGCCGGATTCTCGATCCCTTGGAGCTGATGGGGGCCCGGACCAGCGACATCAGGGAGGGCGGCCGGCTGCCACTCACTCTGCATGGCGCCCGCTATCCGGTGCCGATCGTCTACAAGACCCCGGTCGCCTCGGCCCAGATCAAGTCCGCGGTGCTGCTGGCGGGCCTGTCCGCGCCCGGCATCACCACGGTCATCGAGCAGGAGGCGAGCCGCGACCACACCGAGCTGATGTTGAAGCATTTCGGCGCCGAGATCTCGACGGAGAAGGAAGGCAGCCACGGCCGCAGGATCTCGCTGAACGGCGAGCCCGAGCTGCACGGCGCCGAGGTCGTGGTGCCCGCCGATCCGTCCTCGGCCTCGTTCCCGATCGTGGCGGCGCTGATCGTCGAAGGATCCGACGTCGTGTTCTCCGACGTGATGACCAATCCGCTGCGCACCGGCCTGTTCACCACGTTGCGTGAAATGGGCGCCTCGATCGAGGAGAGCGATCTGCGCGGCGATGCCGGCGAGCCGATGGCGCAATTGCGCGTGCGCGCCTCGAAGTTGAAGGGCGTCGAGGTGCCGCCGGAGCGTGCGCCGTCGATGATCGACGAATATCTGGTGCTGGCGGTTGCGGCGGCGTTTGCCGAGGGCACCACGATCATGCGCGGCCTGCAGGAGCTGCGCGTCAAGGAGTCCGACCGTCTCGAAGCCACCGCCGACATGCTGCGCGTCAACGGCGTCAAGGTCGAGGTTTCCGGCGATGACCTGATCGTCGAGGGCCGCGGCCACGTTCCAGGCGGCGGCCTTGTTGCCACCCACATGGATCATCGCATCGCGATGTCGGCGCTGGTGATGGGCTGTGCTTCGGATCGGCCGGTGAAGATCGATGACACCGCCTTCATCGCCACCAGTTTCCCGGATTTCATTCCGATGATGCGCGCGCTCGGAGCTGACTTCGCATGATCATCGCCATCGACGGACCCGCCGCCTCCGGCAAAGGCACGCTCGGCAAGCGGCTCGCCCACCACTACGGCTACCGCCATCTCGACACCGGCGTGATCTACCGCGCGGTGGCCTACGCGATGATGGCGCAGGGCGCCGACCTCAACGACGAGGCGCTGGCGGTGGCCGTCGCGCTCGAGCTCGATCCCGAGAAATTCGGCAATCCGATCCTGAAGACCCAGAAGGTCGGCGAGGGCGCATCCGTCGTCTCGGCCTTTCCGAGGGTGCGCGAGGCGCTGGTCAGCTTCCAGCGCCAGTTCGCCGGCGATCCGCCCGGTGCGGTGCTGGATGGCCGCGATATCGGCACCGTGATCTGCCCGGACGCCGACGTGAAGATCTTCGTGGTCGCCGATCCCCGCGTGCGGGCGCGGCGGCGCACCCTGGAGGCCCGCGCCCGCGGCGAGGATGCCGACGAGGAGGCGGTGCTGGCCGACATCCTCAAGCGTGACGATCGGGACAAGAACCGCGCGATTGCGCCCCTGCGGCCGGCGGCGGACGCCCACACGCTGGATAATTCCAATCTCGACATCGAGGCCGGCGTCCGCGCCGCCATCGCCATTGTCGAGGCGGCGCGCGCCCGGCGTTGACCGGTCAGACTCCGGACAAGAAAAAGCGCGACGACGAGGTCATCGCGCCAAGCTCGCTTTTAGACCGGCCCGCTTTGGACCGTCTGCTTTTGGACCCGTTGGATCAGTTCTTCGACCAGTAGCGGTCGAACGGCAATTCCTGCTCGGCCAAGCTGAGCAGCGGCTGCGCCGCCGTTGCAGACGCGCCGTGCGCGGCCGGAGCGGCGCCGGGCATCCCGGCAATCGCATTTCCGATCGTCAGGACGGCGATCGCCGCCAGCACCACAAAGCTTTTCATTGGTAATCCCCCTGTTTTGAACGGTGCTATCGTATGGGGTGCTGCTTAAGGGCGGGTTCCGCGGCGTTCTCCTGCGGAGGCATTTCAAGCGACTCGGTCAACATTGCGTTGCGAGGCCCGGATCTGGAGCGCCGTCGGGGCGAGATTAGCCTTAAGCGCCCGTAAATCGGGCATTTCCGGCTTGCCCAAAATGGGCCCCGGAGCTATATCAGCGCCGTTCGGAGCGCCATCGACCGTGTCGAGGCCGTGTCTGAGCGGGCCGGCGCCGGGTTTGAACCCTCGCCGCATCTGGAGGAACGCCCGCTCCCAGGTCTTGAAGTCGATATTTTCGTTTCAGGCTCCGGACAATTCAAACGTACCGAACGTGCAGTTTTACTGCCGGCCCGCTGTTGCACCTCCTGCAATGAGCGGTCGTCAGGGTTTGCGGAACCCTGACACTTCACGCGCGGTGCGCCCATCAACCCGAACGGCCGGCAAGATCCCGCATTTGGAGAACAAATGGCTTCGAATACTGTGTCTTCCTATACCCCCACCCGCGACGACTTCGCGGCGATGCTTGATGAATCCTTTGCCGGCGGCAATTTGCAGGAAAGCTCGGTCATCAAGGGCAAGGTGGTTGCAATTGAGAAGGACATGGCCGTCATCGACGTCGGCCTGAAGACCGAAGGCCGCGTGGCGCTGCGCGAATTCGCCGGCCCCGGCCGTGAAAGCGATCTGAAAGTCGGCGACGAAGTCGAGGTGTTCCTCGACCGGATCGAGAATGCGCTCGGTGAAGCCGTGCTGTCGCGCGACAAGGCGCGCCGCGAGGAAAGCTGGGGCAAGCTCGAGAAGGCGTTCCAGAACAACGAAAAGGTCAACGGCGTCATCTTCAACCAGGTCAAGGGCGGCTTCACGGTCGACCTCGACGGTGCGGTGGCCTTCCTGCCGCGCTCGCAGGTCGACATTCGTCCGATCCGCGACGTTGCGCCGCTGATGAACAACTCGCAGCCGTTCCAGATCCTCAAGATGGACCGCCGCCGCGGCAACATCGTGGTGTCGCGCCGCACGGTTCTTGAAGAGACCCGCGCCGAGCAGCGCCAGGAGCTGGTGCAGAACCTCGAAGAGGGTCAGGTGATCGATGGCGTGGTCAAGAACATCACCGATTACGGTGCGTTCGTTGATCTCGGCGGCATCGACGGCCTGCTCCACGTGACCGATATCGCCTGGCGCCGCGTCAACCACCCGACCGAGGTGCTGACCATCGGCCAGACCGTGAAGGTCAAGATCATCAAGATCAACCACGAGACGCACCGCATCTCGCTCGGCATGAAGCAGCTGCTGGATGATCCGTGGCAGGGCATCGAAGCCAAGTACCCGCTGGGTGCCCGCTTCACCGGCCGCGTCACCAACATCACCGACTACGGCGCGTTCGTCGAGCTCGAGCCGGGCATCGAGGGCCTGATCCACGTCTCCGAGATGTCGTGGACCAAGAAGAACATGCACCCCGGCAAGATCGTTTCGACCTCGCAGGAAGTCGAAGTGCAGGTGCTCGAAGTGGATTCGGTCAAGCGCCGCATCTCGCTCGGCCTCAAGCAGACCATGCGCAATCCCTGGGAAGTCTTCGTCGAGAAGTTCCCGGTCGGTTCGGTGGTCGAGGGCGAGGTCAAGAACAAGACCGAATTCGGTCTGTTCCTCGGTCTCGAGGGCGACGTCGACGGCATGGTCCATCTCTCCGACCTCGACTGGAAGCTTCCGGGCGAGCAGGTCATCGACAACTTCAAGAAGGGCGACATGGTCAAGGCCGTGGTGCTCGATGTCGATGTCGAGAAGGAGCGTATCTCGCTCGGCGTCAAGCAGCTCGAAGGCGATCCCTTCGCCGAGCCGGGCGACGTCAAGAAGGGCGCGGTCGTGACCTGCGAAGTGCTCGAAGTGAAGGAAAGCGGCATCGAGGTCCGGATTTCGGGCACCGAGTTCACCACCTTCATCAAGCGGTCCGAGCTGGCCCGCGATCGCAACGACCAGCGCGCCGAACGCTTTGCCGTCGGCGAGAAGGTCGATGCCCGCGTCATCCAGTTCGACAAGAAGGCCCGCAAGGTGCAGGTCTCGATCAAGGCGCTGGAAGTTGCCGAAGAGAAGGAAGCCATCGCGCAGTACGGCTCCTCCGATTCGGGAGCGACGCTCGGCGACATCCTCGGCACCGCGCTGAAGAACCGCGGCACCGACAAGTAAGCCTCCGTCTCGTTGAGGCGAACAATCGGGGCCCCGGCGCAAGCCGGGGCCCTTTTGTTTGCCGAATGGCGGGCCTTGTTTTCTTCATATTGCGTCGCAATTGATGTATTTGGCTAAGCTGATAGTGACGCTGCGACGGCAAAACGCGCGGATTGCGCGCTGACTATTTCTGGAGAGATCGGATGTCGCTGGATTCAGACGTGATCGTCGACCGCCGCCGGATCAGGCGCAAGCTGACATTCTGGCGCGTCGCCGCTGCGGTCATCGCGATCGCGGCCATCGTCGGCGTGGGCGTGATCGCCGCCGGCGGACGCGGCGCCTTCTCGACGTCGAACGCGATCGCGCGGATCAATATCGACGGACTGATCCGCAGCGACCAGGAGCGCGTCGAGGCGCTGGAGCGGCTCGGCAAGTCGAGCTATGCGGCCGTTGTCGTGCACATCAATTCGCCCGGCGGCACCACTGCGGGATCCGAGCAGCTCTACGATTCGCTGGTGCAGCTGAAGGCGAAGAAGCCGCTTGTCGTCGTGGTCGAGGGATTGGCGGCCTCGGGCGGCTACATCACGGCGATCGCGTCCGACCATATCGTCGCCCAGCAGACCTCGCTGGTCGGCTCGATCGGCGTGCTCTTCCAGTTTCCCAACGTGTCCGAATTGCTCAAGACCGTCGGCGTGAAGATGGAAGAGATCAAATCTTCCCCGCTGAAGGCGGCGCCCAACGGCTTCGAGCCGACCAGCCCGGAGGCTCGCGCCGCGATCGACGGCCTGGTCAAGGATTCCTATGCCTGGTTCCGTGGATTGGTGAAGGAACGGCGCGGCATGGATGACGCCCTGCTGGAGAAGGTCGCGGACGGCCGCGTCTTCACCGGCCGGCAGGCGGTCGATCTCAAGCTGATCGATCAGCTCGGGGATGAAAAGACCGCGATCGCCTGGCTGGTCGCGGAGAAGAAGGTCAAAAGCGACCTGCCGGTGCGCAATTACAAGCTTAATCCGCGATTCAGCGACCTGACCTTCCTGCGCACCGCCGCGTCGATGACGCTCGATGCGTTCGGTCTTGGTGGCATCGCGCGGCGGATCGAGCAGGGTGGCGTGGTCCAGGCGGTCGACCGATTCGGGCTCGACGGCATGCTGGCGCTGTGGACTCCCGGAGGAACCGAGTAGTCGAGAGCGAAAGGCGTACTGATCAGGGTATTCCCGCTCAGCGGGAATCGCCGCATGCCCTAATTGGGCTATTTGTCACGCGATTTCGCGGCGCCCTAAATCGATTTAGCGTCTTGACAGTGCACGGCATTTTCACGGAAATGGGTTTCCGCAAGAGCCCGGATCCCATTTTCGATGATCAAATCCGAACTTGTTCAGCGTATCGCCGAGCACAACCCGCACCTCTACCAGCGGGACGTCGAGAACATTGTGAATGCGATTCTCGATGAAATCGTCGCGGCGCTGGCGCGTGGCGACCGCGTCGAGCTGCGCGGTTTTGGCGCGTTCTCGGTGAAGCATCGCCCGGCCCGTGCCGGCCGCAACCCGCGTACCGGCGAGCATGTGCCGGTCGACCAGAAGAGCGTGCCGTTCTTTAAGACCGGCAAGGAAATGCGCGAGCGCCTCAATCGCGACGAGGCCGAGGCGGGAGCCTCCAAGATCGACGCGCCCAAGGCTGACGCCTAACAAGGCGGACGGTTGGCGCGCGACGTCCGGCGTTGCCGTGCGGCGGGCGATGCGCCCGCACTTTCTCCATCGCTGCGAGAGATGGTCATGCGAAAGTTCTTTACGGCAGTCGTCGTCGTTCCGCTCGGACTGATCTTCATCATCTTTGCCGTCGCCAACCGCCACTGGGTGACGGTGTCGTTCGATCCCTTCAACTCTGTGACGCCGACGGTTGCGGTCACACTGCCGCTGTTCGTCGTCATCATCGCGTCCGCCATTCTTGGCGTGATCGCCGGTGGCATCGGAACCTGGTTCAAGCAGGGGCGCTGGCGCCGTGCCGCCCGGCAGCATGAGGCCGACGCCCGCCACGTCCGCGCCGAGCTCGCCGACCTCAGGGCCGTTGCCTCCCGGGACGACGCGCAGCGTCGTTCGGCCCCGGCCCAGCTTGGGTTTTACGGGCCCAATGGGCGAGACAAGCAGGGCGCGACGTTGTAGAACCCGCCCCGTCGGACCGGGTTCAGCCCTGTTCCGGACGCCCGAAAACCCGTTCTGAGACCCGTTTCGAGACCATGCCCCTGCTCGTCAAAATCTGCGGCCTGTCCACGCGCGAGACGCTCGACGTCGCGCTCGATGGCGGCGCCGACATGGTGGGGTTCGTGTTCTTTCCCCCGTCGCCGCGCCATATCAGCCTCGAGACCGCGCGCGAGCTCGGCAGCCGCGCCAAGGGCCGCGCCGTCAAGGTCGCGCTGACCGTCGATGCCGACGACGCCACCCTGGAAAACATCGTCGAGACGCTGCGGCCGGATATCCTGCAATTGCACGGCAAGGAAACCACCGCGCGGCTGCGCGACATCAAGCAGAAGTTCGGCCTGCCGCTGATGAAGGCGCTGCCGGTCGAGACCGCGGCCGACCTCGCCCCGCTGCCGGGCTATGCCGGCGTCGCCGACCGCATCCTGTTCGATGCCCGCGCGCCGAAGGATGCCACGCGACCGGGCGGTCTCGGCGCGCCGTTCGATTGGCACCTGCTGGAAAATCTCGATCTCGCGCTGCCCTACATGGTCTCCGGCGGGCTCAACGCCGACAACGTCGCCGAAGCTGTCCGCGTCACCCGCGCCGGCGGGGTCGACGTGTCGTCGGGCGTCGAGCGCACGCCGGGCGTCAAGGATCCCGAGCTGATCCGCGCCTTCATCCGCGCCGCACGCGCAACCCAAAGAACGACCCAAGAACTGATGGTTCGATGAATCAAAACCTGCCCAATTCCTTCCGCAGCGGCCCCGACGAGCGCGGGCATTTCGGCATCTTCGGCGGACGCTTCGTCGCGGAAACGCTGATGCCGCTGATCCTCGATCTCGAAAAGGCCTATGCCGACGCCAAGGCCGATCCGGCGTTCCAGGCCGAGATGAATGTCTATCTGAAGGATTATGTCGGCCGGCCCTCGCCGCTGTATTTCGCCGAACGGCTCACCGAGCATCTCGGCGGCGCGAAGATCTATCTGAAGCGCGAGGAGCTCAACCACACCGGTTCGCACAAGGTCAACAACGTGCTCGGCCAGATCATGGTCGCGCGCCGCATGGGCAAGAAGCGCATCATCGCCGAGACCGGCGCGGGCCAGCATGGCGTGGCGACGGCGACGCTGTGCGCGCGCTTCGGGCTCGAATGCGTGGTCTATATGGGCGCCGTCGACGTCGAGCGGCAGCAGCCCAACGTGATCCGCATGGAGATGCTGGGCGCCAAGGTCGTCCCGGTGCAGTCGGGTGCGCGGACGCTGAAGGACGCGATGAACGACGCGCTGCGCGACTGGGTCACCAACGTGCACAACACCTTCTATTGCATCGGCACGGTTGCAGGTCCGCACCCCTATCCGATGATGGTGCGCGATTTCCAGTCGATCATCGGCCACGAGACGCGCACGCAGATGCAGGAGGCCGAGGGCCGCCTGCCGGACTCGCTGATCGCCTGCATCGGCGGCGGCTCCAATGCGATGGGCCTGTTCCATCCGTTCCTCGACGATCCCTCGGTCGAGATTTTTGGCGTCGAGGCGGCCGGTCACGGGCTGACGCAGCTCCATGCGGCCTCGCTCGCCGGCGGGCGTCCCGGCGTGCTGCACGGTAACCGCACCTATCTTTTGATGGACGCCGAC
Source organism: Bradyrhizobium sp. USDA 3240 (assembly GCF_054063295.1). NCBI lineage: Bacteria > Pseudomonadati > Pseudomonadota > Alphaproteobacteria > Hyphomicrobiales > Nitrobacteraceae > Bradyrhizobium > Bradyrhizobium sp. USDA 3240. Next base: position 4,293,455 of record NZ_JBSSGD010000002.1, on the reverse strand, counting down.
GGCCAGATCGAGGAAGCGCATTCGATCTCGGCTGGTCTCGATTATCCTGGCATCGGCCCCGAGCACGCCTGGCTGCACGAAACCGGCCGCGTCAAATATCTCTCGGCCACCGACGAGGAAGCGCTGGCTGCATTCCAGCTGCTGTCGCGGTTAGAGGGCATCATCCCCGCGCTGGAATCCGCGCACGCCATCGCGAAACTGTCCGAACTCGCGCCGCAGCGGCCGAAGGATCACCTGATGGTGGTCAACCTCTCGGGTCGTGGCGACAAGGACGTGCCGCAGGTCGGCGACATCTTGAAGGCGAGGCAGAAGTGACCACCCGTATCGACGCACGTTTCGCCGAGCTGAAGCAGCAGGGCCGCTCCGCTTTCGTCACCTTCGTGATGGCCGGTGACCCCGACGCAAAAACCTCGCTCGACATCCTCAAGGCGCTGCCGAAGGCCGGCGCCGACGTCATCGAGATCGGCATGCCCTTCACCGATCCGATGGCCGATGGTCCGTCGATCCAGGCCGCCGGCCTGCGCGCGCTCAAGGGCGGCATGACGCTGCGCAAGACCCTGGCGATGGTCCGCGACTTCCGCAAGGACGACAATACGACGCCGATCGTGCTGATGGGCTACTACAATCCGATCTACATCTACGGCGTCGAGAGCTTCCTCGCCGATGCCAAGACCGCCGGCGTCGATGGCCTGATCATCGTCGATTTGCCGCCGGAGGAAGACACCGAGCTCTGCATCCCCGCGCTGAAGGCCGGTTTGAATTTCATTCGCCTCGCGACCCCGACCACCGACGACAAGCGGCTGCCGGCGGTGCTCGCGAACACCTCGGGCTTTGTCTATTACGTCTCGATCACCGGCATCACCGGCGCTGCGACGGCCGATTCGAACGCGGTTGCGGAAGCGGTCGCCCGGATCAAGCGGCACACCAAGCTGCCGGTCTGCGTCGGCTTCGGCATCCGCACCCCGGAAACGGCGCGGGCGATTGCTGAGAACGCCAACGGCGCCGTGGTCGGCACCGCGATCGTCGATGTGGTGCGCGCCAACCTCGATGCCGAGGGCCGCGTGACGCCGAAGACCGTGAGCGCGGTCGCTGACCTGGTGTCCGCGCTGGCGCAGGGGGTCCGGGGCGCCAAGCAGGCCGCTGAATAAGCCACATTTTGCGGCAACAAGGCCGCCAACGGCGGCTTGCCGGGTTCGCCCGGCCTGCCATATATCCAGCTGGTGCTGGGACCGACCCGCATTTCGGAGCGAACCATGAACTGGCTCACCAACGTCGTCCGGCCGAAGATCCGCAACATCCTGCGGCGCGAGACGCCGGAAAACCTCTGGATCAAGTGCCCGGATTCCGGGCAGCTGGTGTTCTACAAGGACGTCGAGGCCAACCAGTTCGTCATCCCCGGCTCGAACTACCACATGCGCATGGGCGCGGTGGCGCGGCTGAAGTCGATCTTCGACAACGAGACCTGGTTCGACGTCGCGCTGCCCGAGGTGACGGCGGATCCGCTGAAATTCCGCGACGAGCGCAAATATGTCGACAAGATCAGGGATGCGCGGGCCAAGACCGGCCTGCACGACGCGGTCAAGGTCGGCTACGGCAAGTTAGAGGGCACCGGCGTCGTGGTCGCGGTGCAGGATTTCGATTTCATGGGCGGCTCGCTCGGCATGGCCGCCGGTGAAGCGATCGTGCGCGGGCTCGAGCTCGCGGTCGAGAAGAAGTCGCCCTTCATCGTGTTCGCCGCATCCGGCGGCGCGCGGATGCAGGAAGGCATCCTGTCGCTGATGCAGATGCCGCGCACCACGGTCGGCGTGCAGATGCTGCGCGAGGCGAAGCAGCCCTATATCGTGGTGCTGACCAATCCGACCACCGGCGGCGTCACCGCCTCCTATGCGATGCTCGGCGACGTCCAGATTGCCGAACCCGGTGCGCTGATCGGCTTTGCCGGCGCGCGCGTGATCGAGCAGACCATTCGCGAGAAGCTGCCGGAAGGTTTTCAGCGCGCCGAATACCTGCGCGAGCACGGCATGGTCGACATGGTCGTGCACCGCCATGAGATGAAGGCCACGCTGGCGCGGCTGTGCCGCCTGCTGACCAAGGCACCGGCGCCTGAAACCGCGTCCAAGCCCACGGTCGCCGTCACCGAGCCGGCCCAGATCGTCACGGCCCCGGAGACGGTGCCGGCCGCGCCGCACGCGTGACCGCAAGCGGCGCCCCATCGCAACCCTCGTTCGAGGCGTTGATCGCGCGGATATCGGCGCTGCATCCGAAGCGCATCGATCTCAGCCTTGATCGCATGCGCGGCCTGATGGAGCGGCTCGATCATCCCGAGCGCAAGCTGCCGCCGGTGATCCATGTCGCCGGCACCAATGGCAAGGGCTCGACGATCGCCTATCTGCGCGCGATCCTCGAAGCCGCCGGCCTGCGCGTGCACGTCTTCACCTCGCCCTATCTGGTGCGGCTCAACGAATGCTACCGGCTGGGTGCGACGGGGGGCGGCAAGCTCGTCGCTGACGACGAGCTGCGCACGACATTCGAGCATTGCGAGCGCATCAACGCCGGCCATCCCATCACCATCTTCGAGATGGAAACGGCAGTCGCGTTCTGCCTGTTCGCAAAGCATCCGGCCGACGTCGCGCTGCTCGAGGTCGGCCTCGGCGGCCGGCTGGATTCCACCAATGTGGTCGAGACGCCGCTGGCTTCGGTGATTACGCCGGTCAGCATGGATCACATGGAATTCCTCGGCGATACGCTGACTTTGATCGCCGGCGAGAAGGCCGCGATCATCAAGCGCAAGGTGCCGGTGGTCTGCGGCGAGCAGGCGCCGGACGCGATGGCCGTGATCGAGGCGGAGGCGAACCGCATGCGCGCGCCGCTGCATGCGGCCGGCCAGCAATGGCATGTCGGCGTCGAGCGCGGCCGGCTGGTCTATCAGGACGAGCGCGGCTTGATGGATCTCGCCGCGCCAAGACTGTTCGGCCGGCACCAGTTCGACAATGCGGGCCTCGCGATCGCGACCTTGCGCGCGATCGACACCTTCAAGCTCAACATCGCGGCCTATGAGGCCGGCATCGTCAACGCGGAATGGCCGGCGCGGATGCAGCGGCTGGTCGCAGGTAACCTGGTTTGCCAGGGGCCGCAGGGCTCTGAGGTCTGGCTCGATGGCGGGCACAATGCCGAGGGCGGCCGCGTTGCGGCGGCGGCGCTCGGCGATCTCGAGGAGCGGGTGTCGCGACCGCTGGTCGTTATCGCAGGCATGATGGCCAACAAGGATGCCAACGCCTTCCTCGCCAATTTCGCCGGACTGACGCGCCACATCATCGCGGTCCCGGTGCCCGGCCGTGACAACGGCATGGCGCCGGACAAACTTGCCGATGCCGCGCGTGCGCTCGGCATGCGCGTCGAGATCGCATCCGGCGTCGACGCCGCGTTGCAACGGCTCGCCACGCTGGCCTACGAGGTGCCGCCGCGCATCCTGATCACCGGTTCGCTGTACCTTGCCGGCCCGGTGCTTGCCGCCAACGGCACGCCTCCTGCATAAGTGGTCCGGCGGCCCGGATGCGGTGCGCATGTGGGAGGACGAGACACCATGCGTTTTGCTGCGATCGCCGACATCCACGGCAACCATCTCGCACTTGAAGCGGTGCTGTCGGACATTCGCGCGCAGGGCGTTTCCGACATCGTCGATCTCGGCGACATGGTGAGCGGGCCGCTCGACGCGCGGCCGACCATCGACATGCTGATGGAGATCGATGCGGTCCATCTGCTCGGCAATCACGACCGCTATCTGATCGACCGCCCGCACGAGAAAATGGGCTCCTGGGAGCCGCTGACCTACACCCAGCTCGAGCCGCGGCATCTCGACTGGCTGCGCACGCTGCCGGCGAACGCGGTCTATCGCGACGAGGTTTTCCTCTGTCACGCCACGCCGCAGGACGATGAGACCTACTGGCTCGACACGGTGCTGCCGGCCGGCGAAGTCTGCATGTCGACGCTGGAATCGATCGAGGCGAGGGCAGCCGGCGTGACGCAATCGCTGATTCTCTGTGCCCATACGCACACTGCGCGCGCCGTGCGGCTTCGCGATGGGCGGCTGATCGTCAATCCCGGCAGCGTCGGCTCGCCCGGCTATCGCGCGGGCAAGCCGCATCCGCATGTGGTGGAGGCCGGTTCGCCCGACGCGCGCTACGCGATCCTTGAACGTGTCGATGGCGACTGGGACGTCACCTTCCGCCACATCCCCTACGATCACGAAGCGATGGCGGCGCTAGCGCGGCGCAACGGTCAGGCCGAGCTCGCCTCGGCGCTGGCAACCGGATGGATCAGGTAGTCTGCCTGCGTGCAACCTTCGTCACACGCGGGCTTGACCCGCGTGTCCATCAATCTTCGCACGAACCTCTTTCCAAAGCGGATGGATGGCCGGGTCATAGGCGAGCGGAAGCGACGCCGTCCTTCGGACGGCTATCCCCGGCCATGACGCGCCAGAATCAATCGGCTCACACAAAACAAAACGGCCGGCATGACGCCGGCCGTTTCGCAAATCAGCTAATTCGAAACAGATCAGACCGCAGCGGTGATCCACTGCTGCAGCTTGGCCTTCGGCGCGGCGCCGACCTGACGGGACGCCATCTCGCCGCCCTTGAAGATCATCAGGGTCGGGATCGACATCACGCCATACTTCGACGCGGTCTTCGGGCTCTCGTCGACGTTGAGCTTCACGATCTTGACCTTGTCGCCCATCGCGCCGGAAATCTCATCGAGAGCGGGCGCGATCATGCGGCAGGGGCCGCACCATTCGGCCCAGAAGTCGACGACCACCGGCCCGGTCGCCTTGAGCACTTCAGCTTCGAAATCGGCGTCAGAAACCTTGCCAACGGCCATGTGAGTACCTCGTTCAGTTGAGACAAAAGGGCGGTTGAGAATCGCGCCCGGGAGCATGGGGCAAACGTATGAATGCCCCCTTGCCGGGTCAAGCTCGCTCACGCCGACATGACCTTATGCCAGCCCGGCGTCCAGCGCGGGGGCGGAAATCTCCATCATTTCAGGGATTTCAGTCCAGAGCAGGGCGGCGTGGATGGTCCTTTGGGGATAAAGTTTTGCCAGTACCGCACGGTACAGCGCGAGCTGCCGGATATAACCCTTGGGGGCCTCGGCGGCGGTCCTTGGCGGAGCGTGGTTGGTCTTGAAATCGACGATCAGGACCTCGTTCGGCGTCACCACCAGCCGGTCGATCTGGCCCGAGATCAGCACCTTCGGCTGACCCGGCCGCTCCAGCCGGCCCACGATCGAGACCTCGGCACGGCTGCCGGGGGCAAACACCGGTGCGAAGCGCAGATCGACGGTCAGGGCGACCACTTGCCGAGCCAGCGCCGCCCGCTCTTCCTCGCTCCAGCCGTCGGCGTTACGCGCAAGGTAGCCGAGCGCCGCGCCGAGCCGTCGTTCCAGCGCGACATCGGGCAGCGATTGCAACAGCCGATGCACCAGCGTGCCGCGTTGCAGGGCGCGGGCGCGCAGCAGCACCGATTCGCCGGTTCGGATCGGATGGCTGTCGCCTTCGGCCGGATCGGACGGGCGCAGCACGCCGGCGGCGGAGGCTTCAGGTGCGGCCGCGGTCCGCAGCCAGGACGGCAGCGCGATCGGCGCCGTGGCCGTTGACGCCGCAGTGCCGGTGAGATCGGCAACGTCGTCGGGCCGCGAATAACGCATCACCTTGCCGGCCGGCGTCTCGAACTCTTCGAGCTTCAGTCCGGCATTGGCGAGCCCCCTGGTGATCAAATCGTACCAGGAGGATTTCCGCACCGTGTTCATGTTGCCGGGCATGCAGCCGCCGACGATCAGCCGGTCGGCCGCCCGTGTCATCGCGACATAGAGCAGGCGGCGATATTCGTCCTCGGTATCGCCGAGCATCGCCTTGCGCGCGTCGGCGACATTGGGCGGATCCTCGGCCTTCTTGCCGGCCCACACCACGACGCCGGGCGCGTTCGGCGCGGCGTTGCCCTGCGGCAGATGGATCAGCCGCAGCCGCTGCGTGTCGGACGGCGAGGTCGTGGTGTCGACCAGGAACACCACCGACGCTTCGAGGCCCTTGGCGCCGTGCACGGTCATCACGCGGACCTCGTCGCGCGAAATCTCCATGTCGCGCTTCACTTCGGTGTCGGCGGCGCGCAGCCAGGCGATGAAACCCTGCAGCGAGGCCGGCGCCTTGCGCTCATAGCCCAGCGCGAGTTCGAGGAATTCGTCGAGCGCATCATTGGCCTCGTGGCCGAGCCGGCGCAGGATGCGCGCCCGTCCGCCGTCACCGCCGAGCAGCCAGGCGTAGAACGCGAACGGCGTCTCCTCGGTAAAGCGGCGCTCGCATTGTTCGAGACGGCGCAGCGTGGCCGAGAACCGTTCATCGGTCGGCGCTTGCGCGGCCAGCGCCTCGCGCAATGAGCCGCGGCGCTGATACGCCAGCTTGAACAGGTCGTCGTCATCGAGGCCGAACAGCGGGCTCTTCAGCGCCACCGCGAGTGCGAGATCGTCCTGCGGCAGCAGCAGCGCGTCGGCGAGGTTCATCAGGTCGATGATCGCGATGTGCTCGGTCAGCTTCAGCCGGTCGGCGCCGGCGACCGGAATGTTGGCGTGCTTCAGCGCCTGGATCACCGCGTCAAACGCGTTGCCGCGCCGCCGCACCAGGATCAGCATGTCGCCGTAACGCAATGGCCGCCGCCCGCCTTCGCTGCCGGTCATGGTGCCGCTGGAGACGAGGCGCTTGATCTCGGCCTGGATGCGCCGCGCGAGCTTCACCTCCGGGCTGGTCACCGAGACGCCGTCGAACGGCGCGCGCCAGCCTTCGATGTCCTGGCGGTCGTCGGCCACCGCGAGATCCCAGAGTTCGATCAGGCTGGGGCCGGCGTCAGTCATCGCATTGTGGATCGGATAGCCGTTCTCGACCGCATGGATGCTGCGGAATATCTCCTGCTCGCGGAACACATGGTCGACCGAATGCAGGATCACCGGCCCCGAGCGGAACGAATAGGTGAACGACACCGGATCGAATTTCAGCCCGGCTTCCTCGAACCGCCGCTTCAGCTCGCGCCGCCTGAGGTCGAATTCGCGCGGCGCGGCGCCCTGGAACGAGAAGATCGACTGCTTCTCGTCGCCGACGGCGAACACCGTGCGCACGAGGCCATCGCGCGCGCCGGCGCCGGAGGTGAATTCCGAGATGATGTGCGCGACGATGTCCCATTGCCGGGGGCTCGTATCCTGCGCCTCGTCGATCAGCACGTGATCGACGCCGCGGTCGAGCTTGTAATGCACCCAGCCGGAGGAGACGCGGTCGAGCATCGCCAGCGTCTTGTCGATGAGGTCGTCGTAGTCGAGCAGGCCGCGTTCCAGCTTCTCGCGCCGGTAGTGCGCGGCCGCCGCGGTCGCGATGTGGATCAGCGCCTCGGTGCGGTCGCGCGCGACCACGGCGCGGCGGCGCTCGATCAAGGGACCAAGACGATCGACCTCCGCCTCGAACCGGTGGCCCGCGACCGCATTCTTCTTGATGAAATTGTTGGTGACGACAGACGCGCGCGGCGCGCGGTCATCGGTCAGGAAGACGCCGAGATATTCCTCGACCTGGGCTGCGCCGGTGAAGGTCAGCGCGCTCCGCAGCCGCTCGGCCTGTTTCTGGTCCGCCTTGCTGCTGGTGTCGAGCAGCGTGGCCAGCTCCTTCCAGCTTGCGCGCGGCAGGTTCGGTCCATCGACGATCTCGCGCTCGACATCCTCGATGCGAATATCGGCGGAGACGCCGAGCGCGGCCGACATCTGCGCGGCGGCGGCCGCGGCGTTGCCGGCGGCATCGGTCCAGGCCATGAAATGATCGCGGCTGAGGCATGCCTCACGGACCACCTCCTTGAAGGTGACGTCGGCGGCGTTTGCCATCGCCGTCCGCAGCGCGCGGCCGATCGGACTGTCGGGAATCCGCGATGCCTCGAGGAACACCGCGAGATTGGCGCGCTCCATCATCTCGTTCTGGTCGCGGTCGTCGAGCACGGCGAAGCGTGCCGGCACGTTGGCCTCGAACGGAAACTGTTGCAGCAGACGGGTGCACAGCGCGTGGATGGTCTGCACCTTCAAACCGCCGGGCGTCTCCAGCGCGCAGGCAAACAGTTTTCGCGCCTCGCGCCGCAGCGTGGCGCTCGGATGCGCGATGCCGGCCTCGCGGATCGCGGTATCGAGCGCTGTGTCATCGAGCGTCACCCAATGGCCGAGCGTCGTGAACACGCGTTCGGCCATGTTGGCCGCGGCGGCCTTGGTGAAGGTGATGCAGAGGATCTTCTCCGGCGGCACGCCCGACAGCAGCAGGCGGATCACGCGCTGGACCAGCACATGCGTCTTGCCCGAGCCGGCATTGGCCGACACGAAGGTCGACGCCTTCGGATCGGACGCGCGCGCCTGCGCGTCGCGCACCGCATGCGGGATGGGACGGGGCGCCTTCACCATTCCTCGATCCCCAAACCGCCGGCGGCGGACCATTCCTTGATGCGCGCGAGGTCGTCATAGGCGCCATAACGATTGGCCCACATCGAGAGGTTCAGCGAGGTGTAGGCCTGCTGCTCGTCGTCGAAGGCGCGAACCAAGGCTTCCAGCTTGCGCCGTGCGCTATCGGCGGCTTCGTCGGGCGGCTGCGGCGTGTCGCTGGTCTTGACCTTCAGCTCCAGCGAACGCTGCTCACCCGGCGGGTTGTTGCCGCTCAGCCTGACATAGACGAGGTCTCCGACTGAGGAGTCGGCCGGAATGTCGGCAAAGCCGCCCTCGCGCAGGATCGCGGCTTCCAGCGTCAGCTGCGGCGACAGGCCCATGCGCACCTGCTTGCCGGTCGGCGGCTGGCCGGTCTTGTAGTCGAGGATCGCGAAGCTGCCGTCAGCATGCCGCTCGATGCGGTCGGCGCGCGCGGAGAGCGTGAACGTCCTGGCATCGTCGAGCGGAATGCCGATCTCGCCGCGGATCTCGGCCTTGATCGCAGCAATATTGCCGCGCCGGGCCTGCTCCCATTCGGCAAACCACGCTGCGATGCGCTGGAAGCGCGGCCACCACAGCGCGCGCGCCTCCGGCCGCTCCATCAGTGGCGCAAAATGCTTGGCCCCGATGTCGCGCAGCGCGCTCTTGATGTCGTCAGGCAGCGCGTCGGCGTAAGTTTGCGTGAACTCGCCGAGCGATTCGTGGATCGCCGAGCCGCGATCGGCGGCCGACAGCGGCATGTCGACGGGATCGAGCGGATCGAGCTTGAGGATGTAGCGCGCATAGATCGTGTAGGGATCGCGCAGCCAGTCCTCGATCGCGGTGACCGACATTTTCAGCGGCCGCGCCTCGCGCGGCGGCCGCGGCTCCGGCTGCGGGATCGGCTCGACCGTGTCCGGCCGGTCGAGCTCGGCGGCATATTGCACGTAAGCTTCGCCGGCCGATGTCGCCGCCTTCCAGCGCGCTTCGCCCGCAACCGCCACCAGCCGATGCAGGAACCGCGAGGCGACCGCCGGCGCGCCGCCGACCTTGGCCGCATGGGTGAGGATCACCTCGTGATGGCCGAGCAGCTGCGCAAAGTCGTGCGCGGAAAGGCCGATGCGCCGTTCGGGGAGATCGAGCCCGAGCTCGTGGCGCATCGGCCGGCTCAGCCACGGATCGATCCGCGGCGCCGGCGGCCAGACGCCTTCAACCAGGCCGCCGAGGATGACGCGATCGGATTCGGTCAGACGCGCCTCGAGCTGGCCGAAGATGTTGAGCTGCGCACGCGCCGATTCCGGCCGTCGCACCATGCGGTCGGCGAATGCGGTCTGGAACACCTCGGGATAATCTGACAGCGGCGTCATCAGCCCGCTCGGCTGCTGCTTGGCGAGCAGCTCGTCGAAGGCCGACGCGAGCGATGCGCCGGCGCGCTCCTCGAACACGATAGCGACGCCGTTCTGGTCGGCCGACAGCGCGATCAGCGCCTCGCGGTGACGCGCGGCCAGCTCGGCGAAATCATAGGGTCTTGACGAGGCCATGCCTTCCAGCGGCGCCAGCGCCGTCTGCAATCTGGCGATCAGGTCCTGGGCCTGGTTGAGCTCGTTGTCGCGCAGCCGGGCACGCGGCTCCATCGCGTGCAGCGACGAGGTCTCGCCGCCATGCAGCTTGACGAGCTCGGCGCGGAAGCGCGCGAAGTCGCGCGCGAGGCCGCCGGTCGCAGCTTGCGGCCGCGTGCCGCGCAACAGCGCGATCTCCAGCACCTCGATCGCGCGCTTCAGCGCGCCATGGGCGCCGCCGAGCCGGAACAGCGGATGCTTGAGCAGCGCGAGCAAGGTCGGCGGCTCCAGCCCCTTGGCCGCGGCCTCCGCGGTGAGGCGGGCGAACACGCCGGGCGGGGTTTCGATCAGCGCATCGCCGCCGGAATCGTCGAACTCCAGCTTCCAGCGCGTCAGCGAGGCCATCACGCGGCGCGCCCAGCGCGCGATCCGGCGTCACCAGCGCAGCCGATTTGCCGAGATGCCGCGCCTCGCGCATCGTGACCGCAATCGCCAGCGCTTCCATCTCCGGATTGGGCGCTTCGACCACGGTGAGATTGGTCATCCCGGCGGAAATCCGCGCCACGATCTCGGGCCGTTCGAGCCGGTCGTGCCACTGTGCGGTTGCGGTCGAGGGGCGCATCGTCTCCGACACCAGCACCTCGCGGCCGAGCGGCGCAGGCTCGGCAAGGCTCTCGACGTCGCGGCGCTTGATGCCGAAGCGGTCGAGCAAAGCGTGCATCGCGAATTGCGGGTGGTTCGACGAGGGCGCCGTGGTGAACCTGCCGTCGTCGCCGCGCTCGCCGCCGATCGTGTCCCAGGACTCCTCGTCGAGATCGGTGTCGAGCCCGGGCAGCACCACGGCGCCGTTCGCAAGCTTCGCCACCGCGTGGAGGAATTTTGCGGTGGCCGGCATCGAGCCGGTCGAACCGGCCGCGATCACCGGGCCCGTGGGATGCGCGGTGAGCCGCGCCGCTTCCGCCTCGATCAGGAGATCGCGGCGCGCCGCGGGCTCGATCCGGCCGATCTCCTTGAGGTAGTTCGGCCAGGCGTCGCGCGCGATGCGCAGGAAGTCGAGCGAGTGCTGCCAGTATTTGTCGAGCTGGTCCGGCACCAGCCGATCGAGCGCGCGCCAGTCGACGCCGCGCGTCACCATGTCGTCCATCAGCCGTGCCAGATCGCCGGCAAGCTGCAAGGTCGAGGCCGGGCCGCCGACCACCAGCGGCGCCGATACCGGCGTCTTCGCCCAGGCCGCGACCAGATGCGCCAATGTCAGCCGGCGCTCGAGTTCGCCGAGCCGTGGTGGAATCTCCAGCGGCGCAGCGCCGCCGACATCGTCGCCCTGGTCGGCGAAGGCAAGCTCGTCCTCATCGATCTCGCCGAGCGCGACGATGCGCGGCAGCACCGCGGCGTCGGAATCGAGCACATCGAGGAAGATCTCGCGCGCCAGCCGTCCGGCGCGGCGGGTCGGCAGGTAGAGCGTGGCGCCGGCGAGCTTTGCGGGATCGTTGCGTGCCTCGAATCCCGCGACCAGCCGGCCATCGACCAGCGCCGAAATCACGGTGCGCAGGAACGGCGCGGAGACGGGAACGCTGAAAACGCGCATGGGCTGCCTGGTTCGAATCAGGCGCCAATATAGGGAGCGGCGGCCGTCGTTAGCCACCCCTGCGGGTCAGCCATCACCGCTGATTATCGCAGCCCACTGGCGCAGCGATCGACGGCATCCAGGAACCAGCGCAGCGCCGGATCTTCTGCCGCGCGGACTGTATGGATCAGATCGATCGCAAAGGCAGGGATGTCGATCGGCGGCATCACGACGGTAATTTCGGCGAGATGCGTGAAGCGGCGGGCGACGCGTTCGGCCATCGTGGCGATGAGATCGGTGCCGGCCACGGCGAAGGGGACGGCCACCACATGCGCCAGCGTCACGGCGACCCGCCGCTTCAGCTGATGCCGCGCCAGCAGCGCGTCGATCACGCTCGGCAGCCCGTCGCCGCCGGCTGCCGAGAACAGCGCGTGCGGCAGGCTCGCATAATCTTCCAGGCTGAGCGCCTCCGATCGGCCCGCGCGCGCGCCGTCGCGGATGCAGACGAAGCGTTCCTCCAACAGCCGGTGCCGGACACAGCGTGGCGAATCCGGCAGATGGCCGCCGATCAGCGCATCGAGTTCGGCGCGCTCGAGCTTGGCCAGGGCCGCCGTCGCATCAGTCAGCGGACGCACGGCAAGGTCGATGCTAGGTGCCTCCATGCGCAACAGGCGGCTCAGTTCCGGCACCAGAACGAGGTCGCCGTAGTCGGTCGCAGCGATGGTGAAGCGCCTTCGTGCGGTGGCCGGATCGAAGCTCCGATCGGGCGCCAGCGCCCCCCTTATGTGTCGTAACGCCTCACTGATCGGCCCGGCCAGCGCCAGGGCCTTTTCGGTCGGCTGCATGCCGGCACTGGCGCGCAGGAACAGTTCGTCCGCAAACAGCGCGCGCAGTCTCCGTAGAGCGCTGCTCATCGACGGCTGGGCGAGGCCAATGCGCTCGGCCGCACGCGTGACGTGGCGCTCCTCCATCAGCGCTTCGAAAGCGACCAGCAGGTTGAGATCGACGGCAGCTAAATTCATCACAGCAATAATGCTTATAAGAACAATCGATTTCAACAATGATCTGCATGCGCCTACGGTCGCGCCGGACACGACCACGAGGCGAAAAGACTTGAGACGTTCAGACTTGGGACGATCATTCGCGAAGCTGATGCCGCGCGGGCCGACCTTGCTGGTCATCGGCGTGCTGGCCGGGCTGGCTTTCCCTGCCTTGGCGGCCGGCGTGCGCCCGCTGATGGCGGCGGCGATCTTCGTTCTCGTCCTCGGGACTTTTCTCCAGGTCGACGGCGCGGCGTTCCGGCGTGCGCTGGGACGTCCGCTGGTCTCGCTGCTGTTGCCGGCGCTGGCGATGCTGGCCTGCCCGCTCGCAGTCGGCTTCGCAGCGCGCGGCGCCGGATTTCGGCCAGAGCTGATCGTTGCGCTGGTGCTGTCGGTGTGTGCGCCGCCATCGACCGGCACGGCGGCGGTCGCACGCATGCTCGGCTTCGACGCGACCATTCCGCTCGCCGTGACGCTGCTGTCGATGGCGCTGGCTCCGATCACGGTTCCACTGATCGCGTCGGGATTTGCCGGTCTCGCGCTCGATCCGCTGGCGCTCGCCGCGCGGCTGGCGCTGCTGGTGGTCGGCGCCGGCGCGCTGGCGCTGCTGCTGCGCCGTCAGGCTGCTGCACAATTGGCGCGGCATTCGCGCATCATCGACGCGCTTGTGCTCGCCTCGCTGCTCGTGTTCGCGATTTCGACCATGGCGGGGGTGCGCACACAGATCCAAGCGCAGCCGGCCACCGCGTTGACTTTGGTGGGCCTTGCCTTCGCCTGCAATCTTGCGCTGCAAGCGCTTGGCGCGCTGCTCACGCCGGGTCCGCTGGCGGAGCGATTGACCACCGGCCTCATTCTGAGCAACCGCAACGTCGGACTGGTCTGGTCGGCGATGGGCGCGGCGGTGTCGCCGATGACGGCGCTGTTCTTCGCCGCCACGCAGTTTCCGATCTATATGATGCCGCGCGTGATCGAGCTGCTGGTCCGGCGCGAGCGCAAGGAGAAAGCCCCGTCATGAGCGCGACGATCCTGACCGAAGACCTCGCCGCCCGTTTCGCCCGCATCGCGCTCGGCCATGTCACGCGCGAATATCCGAACAAGCCGGATCACGTGTTGGCCGGGCCACAGGATGCACACACGCCGCGCGAGCTGCATCCGGTGTTCTTCGGCAGCTACGACTGGCACTCCTGCGTCCACAGCTACTGGATGCTCGCCCGGCTGCTGCGCCGCTATCCGGCGTCCGAGGCGGCGAGTGAGATCCGCGCCTTGTTTGACACTCAGTTCGTTGCAGAGAAGGTTGCCGTCGAATGCGCCTATCTCGCCGCTCCGACGGCGCGCGGCTTCAAGCGGCCTTACGGTTGGGGCTGGCTGTTGAAGCTTGCGGCAGAGCTCGCGGTGCTCGACGAGCGCGGTGGCGCGAGCAAATCGCGCCGCTTGCCGGAATCTTCGCGCAGCGCTTTCGCGACTTCCTGCCGCTCGCCACCTATCCGGTGCGGGTCGGCACGCATTTCAACACCGCGTTCGGGCTTCGCATGGCCGCCGACTACGCCGCAGTGACGCAGGACGACGCGTTTGACGCGCTGTTACGTGAGACGGCGTTGCGCTGGTACGGCGCCGATCAGGATTGTCCCGCCTGGGGCGAGCCGAGCGGCGATGATTTCCAGTCGTCGGCGCTGATCGAAGCGGAATGCATGCGCCGGCTGCTGTCGCCCCGCGACTTCCTGCCCTGGTTCGACCGCTTCCTGCCGCGGCTCGCAGAGCGCGAACCCGCGACCCTGTTCCGGCCCGCCACGGTCACCGATCGGTCGGATGGCAAGCTCGCGCATCTCGACGGACTCAATCTCAGCCGTGCTTGGTGCTGGCGCGCGCTGGCCGGCGCCTTGCCGGAAGCCGATCCGCGTCGCTCGATCCTGCTGGATGCGGCGCGAGGCCATCTCGACGCCGGCCTGCCGCATATCGCCAGCGACTATATGGGCGAACACTGGCTCGCGAGTTTTGCGGTGCTCGCCATCGACAGCGAAGGCTGAGGGGCGGCCGCTTACGCGACACTTTCCAGGAAAGCTTCTTCCGCGGCCAGGATCGCGTCGGGGGTTCCGACGTGCATCCAGACGCCGTCGAGGCGCAGGCCGAACAGCCGCTCCTGCTCGTTGGCGCGGTCGAACATCTTGGTCAGCGAGAACTCGCCGGCAGGGGCATCGGCGAACAGCGCAGGCGACATGATCGCGGCGCCGGCATAGACGAACGGCACCACCTGGTTTTCCCGGCGCTTGCGCAGCGCGCCGTCCGGCAACATCGAATAGTCGCCGCGGCCGCTATAGCCGATGCTCGAGGCGGTCGGCGCCATCAGCAGCAGAATATCCATCCGCGCGGGGTCGAAGGTTTCCGCCAGCCGCGCCAGATTGGAACGCACGCCGTCGATCCACATCGTGTCGGCGTTGAGATGGAAGAACGGTGCATCGCCGAGCAGCGGCAGCGCCTTCACCACCGCGCCGCCGGTGCCGAGCACCTGATCGCGCTCGTCGGAGATGATCACGTGCGGGCGGCTGCGGGTCTTGACGTGCTCGATGATCTGGTCGGGCAGATAATGCACGTTCACGACCGCTTCGCTGACGCCGGCGCTGGCGAGCTTGTTGAGCACATGGTCGAGCAGCGGCTGGCCGGCGACGCTCACCAGCGGCTTCGGCATCGTGTCGGTCAGGGGGCGCATGCGCACGCCGAGGCCCGCAGCGAGCACCATAGCCTTGTGGGGAGTGACGGGCATTTTCCTGATGTTCTCGGTCATCATCTCTCGGCGCCGATCATATCACGGCGATTCGGCAAGCGCATCGATCAGACGCCATAGTCACAGGACATGACGGCCGTAAGACGGCAATGGCGGCGATAGCCTAGACGTCGGCAGCCTGCGCGCCGCGTCTGGCAGTTTTCTTCTTCTTGTCGCCTTGTTTAAGGAAGTTGACGCCGATCTGGTCGCCATTGACCCACGCCAGTTCGCAGCGGCGATAAGCCAATCCTGTTGACGACAGCAGCAGAAAAAACTCCTTCAGGTTCAGGCCCTCGACCGAGCCGTCGACGGAGAGCTTGGCGCCCGTCTCCGACACGTCTTCCATGGTGCAGTCGCGCCGCCAGGTGCCGTCGATGCCCATCATGTGCGCCGCTATGCCGCGCTCAAACGTGACACGATCGCCCTTGCGTCGTTCCGTCCCCATTGTGTGGTCCCGCTCCCGATCGGCCGCGCCCTGGATGATATGCGGCCTCCGCGACCTTAGGAGACCCAAGGCTAATAACCCGTAAACTACGGTACTGGGGGAGGGACGTTCGCTGTGTACCAGATGCGGAAGGTGGCCAGTGCCGGATGGGCCAGCGACCGCTCGAGGTAGGTCCAGATCCGCGGCTGGTGCTTCAGATATTGCGGCTTGCCGTCGCGGCGGTTGAGCCGCGCAAAGGTGCCGAGCAGACGGGTGTTCCGCTGCGCCGACATGATGGCGTAGAGCTCGGCGAAGCCGGCGGGATCGAAGTTCTCGTCGGTGGCGCGCCGCGCCTTGATGTAGCGGGTCAAGAGCGACAGCTCGAGCTGCTCGGGCACGTCGATCCGCGCATCCTGCAGCAACGACACCACGTCATAGGCCGCAGGGCCGAGCAGCGCGTCCTGGAAGTCGATGATTCCGACGCGCAGGATGCCGGTGCGCTCGGCAAGCCAGATGATGTTGGGCGAATGGAAGTCGCGGATCACCCAGGTCTGCGGCGCCGTGGCGGGCTTCTGCAGAAGGCCGCGCCACATCCCGAGGAAGTCGCTGCGGAGCTCCTCGTCCGGCTGCACGCCGCGATCGGGCAAGTACCATTCCAGCATCAGCCCGATCTCGATCAGCCAGGCGTCGATATCGAACACGGGGATGTCGTAGCTCTCGTCTGGTGTCACCGGCAGCGTCTCGGGCAGCGCCTCGCGATGCAGCGCCGCCAGCATGTCGACGGCAGCCTCGTAACGCTCGGCGATCGGCTGCGGCGGTTCGCCCTCGATCACGCCTTCGGCGCCGAGATCCTCGGTGATCAGGAAGCCGGATTCGAGATCGATGTGGCGGATCGCGGGTGCGGAGAAGCCGTGCTTGCGCAAGCCGTTTCCGATGGCGACGAACGGCCTGACATCCTCGGCGAGATGCACTGCCGCGCTGTAGGACCGGCCGTTGTAGATCGCCGGGCCGTCGGGGCGGCGCGGCGAGTTCATCAGAATGACGCTGCCCTCGTCGTTGCGCAGCCGCGCGTAGGAGCGTGTCGAGGCATCGCCCGGCATGCGCTCGCGCCGGGCGTTGAGGAAGCCGCCGTGCTCGAGGAACTGGCGCAGCTCGTTGAGCCGCGCAACCTTCGCCGCGCCTTTGCCATGGCCGGTGATCTCGGCCGCGCGTGCGGCCGATCCGAGCGCCGGGCGGTGGCTGAACGCGATGTCGATGCGATCCGCAGGCATGGCGTCCGGCGCGCGTTCCGGCCACTCGATCAGCGCCACGATGTCGTCGGGCAGCGGCGACAGCCCGATCTCCTCGAGTTCGCTGGCATCGTTGATGCGGTAGAGGTCGGCGTGAACCAGCGGAAACGACGGCAGCTCGTAAGTCTGCGCCAGCGTGAAAGTCGGGCTCGGCACTTCCAGCGTATCGTCGGTGGCGAGATAGCGGATCAGCGCGCGGGCGGCCGCGGTCTTGCCGGCGCCGAGGTCACCCGACAGCGTGATGACGTCGCCGGCGCCGATCAGGAGCGCGAGGTCGGCCATCAGCTCGGCCGTCGCGGTTTCGTTCGCGAGCGCCACCGAGAATGTCGAGGTCGCCGTCATTCCGCGGCGTTGCGATGTGCGGTCTGGTCGATCGGGAAGTCGCAGGTCACGGTCGTGCCGCGGCCTACGGTCGAATCGACCCGCACCCGTCCGCCATGCAGTTCGACAAAGGAGCGGACCAGCGACAGGCCGAGCCCGGCGCCGCGATGCCGCGAGCCGTGCGAATGGCTCTCGAACCAGTTGAACACCTTGTCGCGCATCTCGGCCGGAATGCCGGGTCCGGCATCGGTCACCGAAAACACCACGCTGTGCTCGGTGCGGTGCGCGCTGATCGCGACGGTGGCGTCATGCGGCGAGAAGCCGACCGCATTGGCAAGCAGATTGTAGAGCACCTGCACCACACGCCGCTCGTCGCCGACGAAGGCGCCGATGTTGGGCTCGATATCGACCTTGAGCGTGATGCGGTCGGTCGCGAGACGGTCCTGGATGCCTTCGGCGGCGGCCTCGATCGCCTGGCCGATATTGACGGGGCCGAGCTCGAGCTTCATCGCACCCGCGTCGATGGTGGCGAGATCGAGAATGTTGTTGGTCAGCGCCAGCAGCGCGTTGGTCGATTTGGTGACGTAGTCGAGATATTCGGCCTGCTTCGGCGTCAGCGGGCCGGTCGAGGGATCGCTGAGGAAATGCGCGAAGCCGATGATGGTGGTGAGCGGCGCGCGCAGCTCGTAGGAGACGTGGTGGACGAAATCCACCTTCATCTGGTCGGCGGCTTCCAGCGCCTCGTTGCGTTCGCGCAGTGCCCGCTCGACATTCTCGGTGTCGGTGATGTCCTGGAAGGCCAGCAAGGTCTTGCCGTCGGGCAGCGGGATGGTCATGCAATTCAGCACGCTACCATCCTTGCGCTCGAGCTTGAGCGCGACCTGGGCGCGGTTCTCGATCGCGGTGATCTGCTCGCGCAGCGTCCGCCAGGTCAGCGCGTCATCGAACAGCGGCCGGCACAGTGCCTCCACCGCCTCGATGTGCGGTTCGCCCTGCAGCGCGTCGGCCGGCAGCTTCCACATCTTGGCGAACGGCGGGTTGAACAGCTCGGCGCGGCCGTTGCTGCCGAACACCGCGACCGCCTCGCCGAGATTGTCGAGGGTCTCGCGCTGCACCCGCGTCAGGCGGTCGTAGCGCCGCGCGAGGTCGAGGCTCTCGGTGACGTTGTCGAACAGATAGGTGACGCCGCCCTCGAGGTTCGGCGTGGTGACGACGCTGATGGCGCGGCCGTCGGGCAGGAACCAGGTGTAGGTCTCGGATTCGACCGCGCGATAGCCCTCGTGCAGCTTGGCCTTCCAGGCGCGGAAGTCCGGCTGCTCGGGCAGCTTGCGGTTGGCGCGCAGCCGGTCGAGCACGCTGGAATCATCGGGATTGCTGTCGAGGAAGGCCTGGTCGAGGCCCCATAGCCGCCGATAGGACTCGTTGTAGAAGGTGAGCCGCCGGTCGGCATCAAACACCGCGACGCCCGAGGAGAGCTGATCGAGGGTGCGCCGGTGCGCGTCGACCATCCGCGCGATCGCCGCGCGCAGCGCCGCGGCTTCGCTGGCGTCGATCGCGATGCCGGCGCTGCCGCCGGACAGCTTGAGCGCCTGCACGTCATAGATCCGCCGCTCGCCGCTAACGACGATCGGCAGCCGGGCGGCATAATTGGCATTGTCGTTCAGCGCACGGGTCAATTCGGTGCGCTGGTCGCTTTCGAGCAGTTCGAGGTTGCGCTGGAGCGCGTCCGACACGCTCTTGCCCTCGGTGGCGCGGACATAGGCCGCGTTGGCGTAGCGCAGATTGCCCTCGAGGCTCTTGGCCCAGATCGGCCAGGGTGCGGCGGCGGCGAAATCGCGCAGCAGCTCGGTCTCCTCCTGCAGGGTCTTGTAGCGCAGGTTGGATTCGGCGAGCTCGCGGCGCAGGCCGCCGAGCTCGCGGATCCGCAGGATGGCCTGGCCGCCGATCGCGCGGCCCATCGCCTCGATGGCGCGGCCGGCCGAGGTCGAGAGGTTGAGCAGGAACGCCTCGCCCTTCTCGCGCAACGCGTCGACCGCGTGGTCCATCTGCAGCGCCGGCTCGGGCGGCAGCCAGGTTCCGAACGCCAGGATGCGTTGCGGCGCGCTTTCCTGCGACATCACCAGCGAGACGTCGCCCGAGATCTGCGGCCGGTTGTCGCCCGCGGCCCACGAGATCAGCACCTGCGGTTCGACGAACAGCAGCGCCCGCAGCCGGTCCGATTGCGCCTGCAGGTCCGTGATCTCGGACTGCAGCTGCTCCTCGTTCCTTGTGGCGCGCTGGCGGGTGCGCATCAACAGGATCGCGGCGACGGCCGAGAAGCCGACCAGCGCGAACGACGTCGCGAGAACCGCGACCTCCTGATGATTGAAGCCGAAATGATCCGACAGCGCCTGGGTCACCAGGCTTTCGGCGGCAAACGAGGCGCGGGCCGGCAGCAATGCGGTGATGGCGAGCCCAAGCATGCCGTCGCGCGCCAGTGAGGTGCATGACAGCAGGGTTCGACGCATTGCCGCGACTACGCCCGACATATGTTGCCCCAGAACGCACAAACCTTAAGGCATGATCCGGAAACCAGGAGACCGGTATTCCCTCACGGAAAACGTACGACGTTTGTCCGGGGATCATGCCCAAGCAGGACCCGACAGCCCGACGAAGACCCCCCGTCGCGCTCGAATCAATCCAGAATAGTCCCAACCGGACTCGGCGAGTAAGAGTCCAGACCGTGAACGCAGAATCCGCTGTGAAAAAATGCGGCGGCTGACGTGGATTTTACGCGAATTGACTCCGTATTCACGCGGAGCGCGCGCCCGAAGCGTGATCTGGCGGAGGTGGCCGCACAGTTCTCCGGTCGCGTTCTAGCGTCCGGTCGAGCCGAAGCCGCCGCTGCCGCGATCGGTCGACGACAGCACCTCGACCGGAACCAGCTCGGCCCTTGTGACCGGCGCGATCACCATTTGCGCGATCCGCTCGCCGCGCCGGATCGAAAACGCCTCCTGGCCGTGATTGATCAGGAGCACGTTGATCTCGCCGCGATAGTCGGCGTCGATCGTGCCGGGCGAGTTCAGCACCGTGACGCCGTATTTGGCGGCAAGGCCCGAACGCGGCCGCACCTGCGCCTCATAGCCCGGCGGCAGCGCGATCGTCAGCCCGGTCGGAACCATTTCGTAGCGGCCCGGCAGCAGCAGCAGCGGCGCCGACCGCGGCACCGCGGCCAGCAGGTCGAGCCCCGCTGCGTCGGCGGTCTGATAGATCGGCAGCAGAAGATCTGCGCCATGCGGCAATTGGTGGACTTCGACCTTGATGGTGGCGCTCACGATGCGGTTCCTACGGCTCTTGCGATGCGCGACACCAGCGCGCTCGCGACTTCTTCCTTGGTCATGACCGGCCAGGAATCGACGGTGACGTCCTTGCCCTCGCGCGACAGCAAATGAACGGTGTTGCGGTCGCCGCCCATCACGCCGGTCGCCGGCGAGACGTCGTTGGCGACGATCCAGTCGCAGCCCTTGCGCGCGAACTTCGCCTTGGCGTTCTCGATCAGATGCTCGGTCTCGGCGGCAAAGCCGATCACCAGCGGCGGCCGCTTCTCCTTCAGCTTGGAGATCGTCGCAAGGATGTCGGGGTTCTCGACCAGTTGCAGCGGCGGCATCCCGGCCGCAGTCTTTTTCAGCTTCTGGCTGCCTTCGGTGGCGACCCGCCAGTCGGCGACCGCGGCCGCGAAGATCGCGATGTCGACCGGCAGCGTCGCCTCGACCCGATGCAGCATGTCGCGCGCGGATTCCACGCGCATGACCGAGATGCCCTGGGGATCGCCGAGCTCGACCGGGCCGGTCACCAGCACGACCTCGGCGCCGGCGGCGCGCGCCGCGGTGGCAATGGCAAAGCCCTGCTTGCCGGACGAGCGGTTGGCGATGTAGCGGACCGGATCGATCGCCTCATGGGTCGGGCCGGCGGTGATCAGCACGCGCTTGCCGGCCAGCGGGCGCGGCTGCGGCGGCCGCAGCATGCGGTCGGCGGCGGCGGCGATCTCGGTCGGCTCGGCCATCCGCCCGACGCCGGCCTCGCCCGCTTCCGCCATTTCCCCCGCGTTCGGACCGACGGTATGGACGCCGTCGCGGCGCAGCTGCAGCACGTTGCGGCGGGTGGCCGGGTTGTTCCACATCAGCGGATTCATCGCCGGCGCCAGCAGGATAGGCCGGTTGGCCGCGAGCAGCGTGGCGGTGGCGAGATCGTCGGCGTGGCCCTGCGCCATCTTGGCCATCAGGTCGGCGGTCGCCGGCGCCACCACGATCAGGTCGCAGCCCCGCGCCAGGCGGATATGGCCGGCGTCGAACTCGCTCTCGGCGTCGAACAGGTCGGTGTAGACGCGCTCATGCGACAGCGCGCTGGCCGCCAGCGGGGTGACGAATTGCTGGGCTGCCTTGGTCAGCACGCAGCGGACCTGGATGTGCCGCTCCTTGAGCCGCCGGATCAAATCCAGCGCCTTGTAGGCCGCGATCCCGCCACCGATGATCAGGGTCACGCGAGGCTCGCCGGCCGTAGCGGTGGCCCGTGGAACGGGGGCTATCGCTGTCGCGGAACCTGCGCCCGGCGCCTCCGTGGGCTCCGTACCGCCCTCTGCGAGGTCCCGGAGGATCACCCGAATCTCCTCCTCGACGGAGCGGCCGTTTTTGGCGGAGCGAAGCCGCAGATAGGCCTTCAAGGCGTCGTCGAGTTTGCGGATGGTCAGGCTGGCCATGGCGTGCCCCCAGCATCATGCTCAAGAATGATAGCGATGCTATCACATGATGCATGCATTGCAATCAGTGCGCGCGGATCGCGAAAAAGATTGCGATCAGGGCGGCGGCGATGACCCAGAGGCCGACGGTCTGCACCCGCGCCTTGCGGGCCTCGGCGCGGGCCATTTCGTCGATCGAGTCCGACGACAGCATGTGGCCCTCCCGCGTCATGGTCTCGAGCTGCTCGAGCACCGTCACGGCGCGGCTGGCGATCGACGGCAAATTGGCGATGACGCGGCTGAGCTCGCCCACACCCGAGATCGCGCCCTGGATGCGTCCGGCCGGGCCGAGATTGTGCGTGATCCATTCGCGCACCACCGGATCGGCGATCTTCCAGATGTCGAGCTTGGGATCGAAGCCGCGCGCCACGCCCTCGACCACCACCATGGTCTTCTGCAGCAGGATCAGTTCGGGCCGCGTCTGCATGTCGAACAGGCCGGTGACCTCGAGCAGAAGCGTCAACAGCTTCGCCATCGAGATTTCCTCGGCGGTGCGGTTGTGGATCGGCTCGCCGATGGCGCGGATCGCCTGCGCGAAATTCTCCACCGAATGATGGCCCGGCACATAGCCGGCCTCGAAATGCACCTCGGCGACGCGGCGATAGTCGCGGGTGATGAAGCCGAGCAGGATCTCGGCGAGGAAGCGCCGCTCCTTCAGCCCGAGCCGCCCCATGATGCCGAAATCCACGGCAACGAGGCGGCCGGCCTCGTCGAGGAACAGATTGCCCGGATGCATGTCGGCATGGAAGAAGCCGTCGCGCAGCGCGTGGCGCAGGAAGCTCTGGATCACCTTGCGGCCGAGATCGGGCAGGTCGACCTGGGCCTCCGCCAACCGAGCGTGATCGTTCAGCGCGATGCCGTCGATCCATTCCATCGTCAGCACGCTGTGGGCGGTGCGATCCCAATCCACCGCGGGCACCCGGAAATCCGGATCGTCGCGGATGTTCTCGGCCATCTCGGACAGCGCGGCCGCCTCGAGGCGCAGGTCCATCTCCATCGCGACCGAGCGCGACATCGTGTTGATGACCTCGATCAGCCGCAAGCGCCGCGCCTCGGCGGAATGCGCTTCGGCCTTGTGCGCGACAAAGAAGAAGTCGCCGAGGTCGCGGCGGAAGCGCGCGGCGACGTTGGGCCGGAGCACCTTGACCGCAACCTGATGCCGGACGCCGTCGCGCTCGACCTCGGCGCGATGCACCTGCGCGATCGAGGCTGCGGCAACCGCCGGACCCAGATGCACAAAGGCCTGCGACAGCGGCCGTTCCAGCGATTGCGTGAGGACAGCTTCGGCCTCTTCCTGCGCGAATGGCGGCAGCCGATCCTGCAGGGCTTCGAGATCGCGCGCCATCGCGACGCCGACCACGTCGGGCCGGGTGGCAAGGAATTGCCCGAGCTTGAGATAGGCGGGCCCGAGCCGGGTCAGCGCGCGCGACAGCCGCGGACCGGATTTGGCGGAGCGGCGCTCGATCAGCCGCGCCAGCTTCAGCGCAAGCTGCCCGGGCGGCGGCACCAGCGAGGGATCGACGACGCCGAACACGCCCTCGCGCGCAAACACGAAACCGGCGCGGGCAAGGCGCGCAATGTGGGTCAGTGCAGAGATCACAAACGCCAGCCTGAATGCAGCGCCACGATGCCGCCGGAGAGGCTCTGCCACTTCACGCGCGCAAAGCCGGCGGCGCCGATCATCCCGGCGAACGCGCTCGGCCGCGGGAATTTGCGGATCGACTCGACGAGATATTGATAAGACTCGGCGTCACCGGTGACGGCGCGGCCGAGCGGCGGGATCACCTTGAACGAAAACAGGTCGTAGATCCGATCGAGGCCGGGCACGTCGACGGTGGAGAATTCCAGGCACAGGAAGCGGCTGCCGGGCTTGAGCACCCGGTAGGCCTCGCTCAGCGCAAGCTCGATCTGCGGCACGTTGCGGATGCCGAACGCGATGGTGTAGGCGTCGAACGAACGGTCGGCGAAACCCAACGCCTCGGCATTGCCCTCGACGAACGACACGCGGTCATCGAGGTGCTGCTTGGCGGCGCGTTCGCGGCCGACGGCGAGCATGTCGGTATTGATGTCGCAGACCGTGGCATGGAAGCCGGTGCCCGCGGTCTTGGCTGCCCGGAACGAGATGTCGCCGGTGCCGCCGGCGACGTCGAGCAGCGCGAACGGCCGGTCGCCCTTCGGCGGGTCGAGCGTCGTGATCATGACGTCCTTCCAGGCCCGGTGCAGGCCTACCGACATCAGATCATTCATCAGGTCATAGCGCGACGCGACGCTGTGAAACACCTCGTTCACCAGCGTCTGCTTCTCGCCCAGGGGCACGTCCCTGAAGCCGAAATGGGTGGTTTGATCCGGCCGATCCATCACTCAGAACTCTTACCTTTTTTGGTCGCGTTTTCTTCACGCGAACCGGTGTCCGCTTCGCTCGAAAACGCTCCAGCCGGACCATAGCGCGGCGGCCGCAATGGCGCTATCACGTCACTTCCAAAAGGTGAATGCCTACCATGCCGGAATTACCCGAAGTCGAGACCGTCCGCCGCGGCCTGCAACCGGCCATGGAAGGGTCCAAAATCCTCAAGGCCGAGGCCCGCCGCAAGGATTTGCGGTTTCCGTTTCAAAAAGACTTTATCGCCCGGCTCGAAGGCCAGACCGTCACCGGGCTCGGCCGCCGTGCCAAATATCTGATGGCCGACCTGAACTCCGGCGACGTGCTGCTGATGCATCTCGGCATGTCGGGCTCGTTCCGCGTGCTGAAGCAGGAGGGCGCGGCGGCGCCGGGGAAGTTTCATTATCCGCGCAGCGAGGATCGCGCGCATGATCACGTCGTGTTCCACATGTCGTCGGGGGCCGCGGTCGTGTTCAACGATCCGCGGCGCTTCGGCTACATGAAGATCATCGCCCGCAACGCGATCGAGGATGAACCGCTGTTGAAGGGGCTCGGT
This sequence comes from Bradyrhizobium sp. USDA 3240, assembly GCF_054063295.1. Taxonomy (NCBI): domain Bacteria; kingdom Pseudomonadati; phylum Pseudomonadota; class Alphaproteobacteria; order Hyphomicrobiales; family Nitrobacteraceae; genus Bradyrhizobium; species Bradyrhizobium sp. USDA 3240. The sequence goes on along the minus strand of NZ_JBSSGD010000002.1, from coordinate 4,268,327 downwards.
CCCGAGCCGCTCGGCAATGAGTTCGACGCGGCGATGCTGGCGCGCTCCTGCCACAACAAGAAGACCAGCCTGAAGGCCGCGCTGCTCGACCAGCGCGTGGTGGCGGGACTTGGCAACATCTATGTCTGCGAGGCGCTGTTTCGTTCGCATCTGTCGCCGCGGCGATTGGCCGCGACGCTTGCAACCAAGAAGGCCGAGCCCACCGACCATTCCAAACGTCTGGTCGATGCGATCCATTCGGTGCTCAACCAGGCGATCAAGGCCGGCGGCTCCTCGATCAGCGACCATCGACTGACCAACGGCGATCTCGGCTATTTCCAGCATTCGTTCCAGGTCTATGACCGCGAAGGCGAGACCTGCCGCACGTCAGGCTGCGGTGGCATCGTCAGGCGTTTCACCCAGAACGGCCGCTCCACGTTCTGGTGCCCGAAGTGCCAGAAGTAACATGTTCGAGACGCCACGCATCGAGACGCGGCGCCTGATCCTGCGGCCGCTTGCGCTGTCGGATGCCGCGGCGATTCAACATCACTTCAATAATTGGAGTGTGATCAAGACTCTCGCCACGGTGGTGCCGTGGCCCTATCCCGACGACGGCGCGGAAAGCTTCATCACGCGCGAGCTGGACAAGATCGCGGCCGGCGAGGAGAGCTATCAATGGGTGCTGGTGCTGCGCGCCGGTGACGGCGAGGCGATCGGCAACATCAATTTCCGGCCGCGCGCCGACGGCCGCAAGGGCAATCGTGGGTTCTGGCTTGCCGAGCCTTATTGGAATTGCGGTCTCATGACCGAGGCGATCGCTGCGGTCAATGATTTCGCCTTCCTGACGCTCGGCCTCGATCACTTCCACGTCTGCAACGCGCCGTCCAACGTCGCCTCGCGCCGGGTCAAGCAGAAGACCGGAGCCGAATTTGTCGGCTTCGTCGAACTTCCGCACCACAATGGCGAGTCCCGTGCGGAGAAGTGGAAGGTTACGCGCGAAACCTGGCTGCGCGATCGCCCGGCGACGTGACGCCGTTTGCGAATGCCGCCGTGGGGAAATTCGCGGCGGCTTGACCGCGGATGCGAGGCCGCAGAACATGGGTCCCATCGCTCCATCAACAACGAGAACACAATGGCGATGAACGGCAACTGGCGCGATCGCGCCGCGACAAGCTTTCAGTGCGAGAAACAGCCGGCCACCAGCAGCCGCGGCATGGTAGTGAGCAATCATCCGCTGGCATCGAGCGCCGGCGCCGAGATGCTGGCTGCCGGCGGCAATGCGATCGATGCGGCGATCGCCACCCTTTTCACGCTGACCGTGGTCGAGCCGATGATGGTCGGCATCATCGGCGGCGGCATGGCGCATATCCGCCTCGCCGACGACAGCCATCGCTTCATCGACGGCCAGAGCACGGTGCCGAAGGCGGTGCGGCCGGATACCTACACCTCGAGGCCCGGTTCGGCGCATGACGTGTTCGATACCGTCGGCAACGAGAACTTGAACGGGCCGAAGGCTGTCGCGGTGCCTGGCTCGCTGAAGGCGTGGTGCGAGACGTTGCGCCGGTTCGGCACCATGAGCCTCGCCGACGTGATGCAGCCCGCGATCAAGCACGCCGCGCGCGGCTATGCGGCGACGCCCTACTTGCACGAATGCATCACCGATGGCGCCGAGGAGATGCTGAAGGACAAGCCGATCGCGGCGATCTATCTGCCTGGCGGCACCCCGCTGAAGCCGGGCGAGCGCGTGGTGCAGGCCGAATATGCCGAGACGCTGAAATACATCGCGGACCACGGCGACAACGCGCTGTACCAGGGACCGCTCGGCGACATCCTGGTCGACTACATGAAGAAGCATGGCGGCTTCGTCGCGCAGGAGGATCTCGCGGCCTACAAGACCGTCGAGCGGCAGCCGATCCGCTGCGACTACCGCGGCTGGGAAATCCTCGGGCCGCCGCCGCCGGCAGCATCAGGCGTGCACATCACGCAGATGCTCAACATCCTCGAAGGCTACGACATCGCGCGGCTTGGCTTCGGCACGACCGAGACGATCCATTATCTCGCCGAGGTGCTGAAGATTGCCTTTGCCGATCGCGCGGCCGCGAGCGGCGATCCCGCCTATATCAACGTGCCGGTGGAGCGGCTGACCTCGAAGGCTTATGCCGACGAGCGCCGCCGCGCGATCGATCCCGACCGCGCGCAGACCTGGAGCGCCGGCGTCACCCAGATCGAAAGCGCGCACACCACGCACATGACCGCTGCGGATGCGATGGGCAATGTGGTCGCGACCACCCAGACCATCAACAATCTGTTCGGGGCCAAGATCCTGATCCCGGGCCTCGGCACCGTGCCGAACAATTACATGAACCTGTTCGATCCCCGGCCGGGGCACGCGCTGTCGCTCGCCGCAGGCAAGCGCGTCACCACCTCGATGTCGCCGATGATGGCGCTGCGCGACGGCAAATTGCGTTACGCGCTCGGCCTGCCCGGCGGAAAGCGCATCTTCCCAAGCGCGATGCAGGCGCTGATCAACCTGATCGATCACGGCATGGAGCTGCAAGAGGCGGTCGAGGCGCCGCGGGTGTGGACCGAGGGCAATGCGCTCGAAGTCGAGCAGGCGGTGCCGGAGACCATCCGTGCCGCGTTGTCAGCGAAGGGCCACAAGGTGCAGGTCGTGCCGACGGTCGCCGGCGGCATGAACGCGATTCAGTTCCACGATGGCGGCACGATGTCGGGCGCGGCCTGCTGGCGCGCCGACGGCACGCCGGTCGGCATCGCCGGCGGTCTGGCCCGCGCCGGGGTGAGGTTTGCGCTGAGGTGAGGCCGACAAAGCTGTTGGCAGGTTGACCCGAGAACTATCCCCAACGTCGTCCTGGCGAAAGCCAGGAGGTGGATTCACACTCGAAGTGCAACACTTGATCGGCAAAGGACTCCGCAGGCGTGCGGTAGTCAAGGCATTTGCGTGGGGTGTTGTTGTAGGTGGCGATGAACTGGCGGAATCTGGCGGTCGAGAGGGTTACGAGATCCGTTTTGCGAGGGATGAAGCGGCGCATCCTGCCGATGGCGTTCTCGATACCACCCTTCTGCCAGGGCGCGTGGGGATCGCAGAAGAAGGTCTCGATCGAGAGGCGATGTAGCGCCAGGTGACCGGCAAACTCGGTGCCGTTGTCGAAGGTGACGGTCTGGCGCAGCTCTTGTGGAAGGGCAGCGAAGAAGCGGACGAGATGGCGTGCGACACCGCGCGCAACCTTGCTGGCAAGGCGGATGCCGAGCAGCAGGCGAGAGGTGCGCTCATGCACGGTCAGCACGGCCTGACCGTACTTCGAGAACATCATCAAATCGGCCTCCCAATGCCCGGCGACGCTACGGTCGGCAACCTCAAGGGGCCGATTTGCCAGGGAAACACGGCCTTCGATGAAGCTTGCGGGGCTGCCGCCTCGCTTGCCGCGGAGGCCGCGCTTGCTCTTGGCGCGCGGCAGGTAGCGTCGCCAGCTGAAGTCCGAGGTGCGCCTGAGTTGGCCATAGATGAAGCGGTAGATGGTCTCGTGGGAGATCACCTTGTGCCCGCACTCGCGGGCCAGCCGGCCGGCGATCTGCTCCGGCGACCAACCTCGGCGAAGGCGTTGCAACACCGCGCGGCGCAGGACGGGCTCCCGTTCGAGGCGTCCGCCCGTCCAGCGCCGCGCTCGCATCTGTTGCTGGGCATAATTTGGCTTGTAGCCAGCCTGAACGCTCCGATTACGGCTCAGTTCCCGAGAGATTGTTGATGGCGAGCGATCCAGAGCTGCCGCGATTTGCCGGACCGAGCTGCCATTGGCCGATAGACAGGCAATCTCGCATCGGTCGTCCAGAGAGAGCTGCTTGTAAGTCCGCCCCATGGCAACACCTCCTCAAGGAAGTGTTGCACTTCGTTTGTGAACTCAGGGGACCCATTACCCCAAATCTCATTGTTGTGCGACGCCGGGTCCGCGATCCGGTTTCATCGCTGAATGCGGTGGTTATGGGTCCTGGCTTTCGCCAGGACGACGTGGGGAGAGCCGTGGCTGAATCACAGGAGTCTCTGGAATGCCCAATCGCCGGCCTTCGCGGGCGATGACAGCGTCCTACTTCCTCACGCAGATCACGCGGACCACGGCGGCCTTGGCGTCCGCCGATTCACCCGACGCGTTGACGCCGTGCGATTTCAGGAAGCTGCGCACCGTCTCGGCCGGCACCAGCGCGGCCTGCGCCGGCGGTGCCGCGTTGGCCGGGGCTGCAACGATGACCGGCTTCAGCACCGCGATGCCGGCAAATTTGCCGCCGTTGTCGAGCGCTGCCGCGCCGGAGAATCCGATCGCGGGCGGCGGTGACAGCGCCTGATCGCCGCCGCCGAGTTGCGCCACCGAGGCCTTGACGCTGCTCACGGCCGCGCCGCCGCCCTGGTTCTGCGGATCGGCGATGCCGGTGATATCGAGCGCGGTCTGCGTCGCCTGGTCTGCGATGTTGAGCGGCTTCAGCCCGCGCGCGCCATAGATGCGCAGCAGAGCGAGATCGTGCTCCTTGTCGGCGGCGACCCGATCGGCACTGCCGTAGCCCGGGATCGTCAGCGCGATGCAGTCGTCAGTCGCCACGCGGTCGGTGATAACAGCGCCATCGTCGCTGACCACGACGCCGGTGGCATATTCGACGGTCTTGCGCGGCGGCGGCCCGGCCTGCACGCCGGACGGAAATGCGTTGAAGGCGCTCGACATCGCGATCACCACCGGCTCGACGGTGGTCTGCATCGCCTGATCGTAGAGAATGGTGAGGATGCGGACCTCGTCGCCCTTCAGGGTGCCGCGCAGATAGAATTTCTTCAGCCCCTGCATGCCCGACAGCACGAAGAAATCCGGCTTCACCACGGTGTAGTCGATGGTGCGGCCGGCCGGCTCCTTCTTCTCCTGCTCGGCAAGCTTCGCGGTGGTCGGGCTCGCTTCCTTGCGCCGGGTCAGCAGCACCTGGACGGTGCCGGTCGGCGAGGTCCATTTGGCGCCGGACGCGTCGCTGGCGAGCTGCGGCACCAGCTTGGTGGGAATGCCGAGCCGCGCGCCGGTGGCAGGCTCGGTGACGACTCTCCAGCCAACGCTCTCCTGCTTCCGCCGCGCAGTGTCGGCGAGCACGCCGCGCTCTTGCGGGTTCAGCACGCCGGTCGGCTTGCCGCCGCGGTTCTTCTGGAATTCCTTGATCGCATTGACCATGCGCTCGCTGACGTCGCCGGTAATCGCGCCGTTGTATTCGCCGACCCAGGCGAGATCCGATTGCAGCGCCAGCCGCTCGGCCTGCGCCATCGCGTTCGCGGTATCCTCGGGCTTCTGCAAAGCGGGGCGAACCGGCACCGTCGTCACCGTCTTCGGCTTGGCCCCGGCCGTCGTCGGCGGCGTCAATTGGGCCTGCGCAGCGCCGACCATCACGGCCGCGACCATCAATGTTGCCGAAAGCATCAATCTCATGACAAATCCGGGGCAAATGACTGATACCATTGACGTCCACGCAATTAAGCACATCTGCTTGGTCGGCAACAACCGCGCTCCGGTTCAGGGAACAGCGCGCAGGACATCAAGATGCTGAGTGCCGACGAACTCGAACGCTATGCCCGCCACATCGTGCTGCGCGAGGTGGGCGGCCCCGGCCAGAATGCGCTGAAAAAGGCGTCGGTGCTGGTGATCGGCGCCGGCGGTCTTGGCGCGCCGGTACTGATGTATCTGGCCGCCGCCGGCGTCGGCCGGCTCGGCGTGATCGATGACGATATCGTCTCGCTCTCCAATTTGCAGCGCCAGATCATCCATACGACGTCCGACATCGGCAAGCGCAAGGTGGACAGCGCGGCAGCGCAGATCCAAGCGCTCAACCCGCATGTGGCGTTCGAGGCGCATCCGATGCGGCTCACGGCCGACAATGCGATGGCGCTGATCGGAAATTACGATCTCGTGCTCGACGGCTCCGATAATTTCGAAACCCGATACCTCGTCGCCGATGCCTGCTTCCTCGCGGAAAGGCCGCTGATCACCGCGGCGCTCGGGCAGTTCGACGGTTCGCTGACCACGATCCGGGCGCACGAGAGGAATGCGGATGGCGTGTTCAACCCGACCTATCGCTGCCTGTTCCCGGAAGCGCCGCCGCCGGGCACGGTGCCGGCCTGCGCCGAGGCCGGCGTGATGGGCGCGCTCGCCGGCCTCATGGGGTCGATGATGGCGCTGGAGGCGATCCGCGAGATCGTCGGCTTCGGCGAGGGCCTGGTCGGCCGTCTCCTGATGGTGGATGCGCGCGCGATGCGGTTCGAAACCCTGCGCTACGCGCGCGATCCGCAGAACCCGCTCAATGGTGATGCACCTGTCATCACCGACTTGAGCGGGCATCGGTAGTTCGTCAGGACGCGGTCGCGGGCTTCTCGCTGTCCATGTGCCGAAGGTGCTCCTCCGGATAGCGTCCGCCGGCGGCAGCACCAGGCGGAAACGCTTCGGCGAGTGCGGCAAGGTGCGCCGCGGTCAGCTTCACATCGCGCGCGCCGAGCGCTTCAGTGAGCCGTTCGCGCCGCCGCGCGCCGACCAGCGGCACGATGTCCTTGCCTTGCGCCGCGACCCAGGCGATCGCGACCTGCGCCGGAGAGGCGCCGATCTCGCCGGCGATGCCGCGCAGCCGATCGGCGAGCGCAAGGTTGGTGTCGATGTTGCCGGCCTGGAAGCGCGGGCTCATCAGGCGGAAATCTTTTTCGCCTGCCTGGTTCTTCGACCAGTGTCCGCTGATCAGCCCGCGCGCCAGCACGCCGTAGGCTGATATGCCGATGCCGAGCTCGCGGCAGGTCTTCAGGATGTCGGTCTCGATGCCGCGCGAGATCAGCGAATACTCGATCTGCAGATCGGCGATCGGATGCACCTTGTGGGCGCGGCGGATGGTGTCGGAACCAACCTCCGACAAGCCGATATGCCTGATCCAGCCGGCCTTTATCATGTCGGCCATCGCGCCGACCGTATCCTCGATCGGCACGTTGGGATCGAGCCGCGCCGGGCGATAGATATCGATGTGATCGACGCCGAGCCGCTGCAGCGAATAGGCGACGAAATTCTTCACGGCATTGGGCCGGCAGTCATAGCCGAGGAAGCCGTAGTTGCGATCGCGCAGCGCGCCGAACTTGACGCCGATCACGAGATTGTCGCGGCGGCGGCTCTTCAGGGCCTCGCCGATCAGCATCTCGTTGTGGCCCATGCCGTAGAAGTCGCCGGTGTCGAGCAGCGTGACGCCGGCATCGAGCGCGGCATGGATGGTGGCGATGCTCTCCCTGCGGTCGGTCGGGCCGTAGAAGTCGGACATGCCCATGCAGCCGAGGCCGATCAGCGAAACCGTCGGGCCGGTGGAACCGAGTTTGCGTGCGTCCATGGTGGTATTCCCAAGATGTTGCGGCGGATGATCCGCCGCCGAATGACGCAGCTGATATGGGCCGGTTTGGCTTTTGGGATAAGCTGGACAATCCCGAATGGGTTGTTCACTATATCGAACAATGCAGGATTTCGACCTTCGCGACCTCGACGCCTTCGTGGCGGTGGCGCGCACGCGCAACTTCCGGCGGGCGGCGCTGGAGAGCCGCGTCTCGGTATCGAGCCTCAGCCAGCGCCTGCGCGACATGGAGGAGCGGCTCGGCGTCCGCCTGATGAATCGCACCACCCGCAGCGTCGCGCTGACCGAAGCAGGCGAACTGCTGCTCGCCCGCGTCGCGCCGGCAATGGTCAACGTCGCCGACGCGATCACAGAGGTGCGCGGCCTGCGCGCCGAGCCGTCGGGGCGCCTGCGCATCAACGCGCCGCCGCCCGCGGTCGATCTGGTGCTGGCGCCGATGATCGCACCGTTCCTCGCCCGATATCCGCAAGTCGAGCTCGACGTGGTCGCCGAGAGTGCGTTCGTCGACGTCGTCGCGCAGGGCTTCGACGCCGGCGTGCGCTATGGCGAGCACCTGGCGCAGGACATGATTGCCGTCCAGCTCGGTGCGCCGCAGCGTTACGCGGTGGTGGCGTCACGCGACTATGTCGCGAAGCATGGCCGGCCGACGCATCCGAAGGATCTGCTGGCGCATGCCTGCATCCGCAGCCGCTTCAGCAACGGCGTGATGTTCGACTGGGAGTTCGAGAAGAGCGGCCGCGTGGTGAAGATTTCGCCGCCGGCCAAGCTGACTGCGACCTATCTCGGCCTCGCGCTGCGCGCGGTGCATGACGGCGTCGGTTACTGGGCGACGTTCGAGGGCTATGTCCGCTACGGCATCAAATCCGGCGCGCTGGTCAGCGTGCTCGACGACTGGTGTCCGCCGTTCGACGGGCCGTTCCTGTACTATCCGAGCCGCCGCCAGCCGCCCCCGGCGCTCGCCGCGTTCGTGTCGTTCGTCGCCGACTGGCGCAAGCAGGCGCGGCGGAAGACGAAATAAGCCGGCTTGTCACCGCATCGTCGTCCCGGCGAAGGCCGGGACCCATAACCACAAATGTCTATTTGTGCGCGATGTCGGAACGGCGAATCCCTTCAACAACGACCGCCACGGCGTATGGGTCCCGGCCTTCGCCGGGACGACACCGAATGTTGGTCTCAGAGCCCCGTCGGCTCCATCCGGGCTACATTTGCCCGACGTATCAAGTTAGCGGGTAGGGCGCCGGCCGCATCGGCTACTTTTCATGGGGTTGTTTTCGATATTTTGGCAACTCGCCCCTGCAATGGGAGTTCATCGCGTTCGCGCGACCCGTTGGCTCCATCCGGGCTACGGAATTCCTACAACATGCTCGGCAGCACGCGATCCGGCGGCTTGTGGGCGTCGAGGAAGGTCCGGATGTTGATGATGACCTTCTCGCCCATCTCGACGCGGCCTTCGATGGTGGCCGAGCCCATGTGCGGCAGCAGCGTCACCTTGCCGGCCCTGGCGAGGCGCACCAGCTTCGGGTTCACCGCGGGCTCGTGCTCGTAGACGTCGAGGCCGGCGCCGCCGACATCGCCGGCTTCGATCAGCTTGATCAGGGTGTCCTCGTCGATCACCTCGCCGCGCGCGGTGTTGACGATATAGGCCTCTTTCCGGATCAGCTTGAGCCGCCGCGCCGAGAGCAGATGATAGGTCGCCGGCGTGTGCGGGCAGTTCACCGAGATGATGTCCATCCGCGCCAGCATCTGGTCGAGGCTTTCCCAATAGGTCGCGCCTAATTCATCGGCGATCATGGGCGCGACCGGCCGGCGGTTGTGATAGTGGATCTGGAGACCGAAGGCGCGGGCGCGGCGCGCCACGGCCTGGCCGATGCGGCCCATGCCGATGATGCCGAGCCTTTTTCCGCCGATGCGGTGGCCCAGCATCCAGGTCGGCGACCAGCCGGCCCAGTGCTGCTTGCCTTCGGTCAGGATCGAGGCGCCCTCGATCAGCCGGCGCGGCACGGCAAGGATCAGCGCCATGGTCATGTCGGCGGTGTCCTCGGTCAGCACCTTCGGCGTATTGGTCACCGTGATGCCGCGAGCATGTGCGGCGGTGACGTCGATATTGTCGACGCCGTTGCCGAAATTGGCGATCAGCTTCAGCTTGCAGTCGGGCTGATTGATCACGTCCTCGCGGATCATGTCGGTCACGGTCGGCACCAGCACGTCGGCGGTCCTCGCCGCCTCGGCGATCTGTTCCGGCGTCATCGGCGTGTCGTCGAGATTCAGTCTGGCATCGAACAGCTCGCGCATCCGGGTCTCGATCGAGTCCGGCAGCTTGCGGGTGACGACGACGAGAGGCTTTTTCTTCACCGACATGTCCTGCTTTCATGAGGCGCGCGGCCCGTCAAAAACCGAGCCGTTGAGGCCTCATTAACCCGGTTGTTCGACACTGCTGATAGCCGCGCTGTCCCGGCGTTTCCTTCGCGTTTCCTAGGGTTCCCCGATACTTGCCCCGGCTTTCGTCAGGGAAATTCGGGTGTTCTGGCTCTCAGGCGTTCCGTCCTCTCTAGCAGAAGGCCGGGCCAAGACAAGAACCCCTCGGATCGATGCGTACCGGGAGCGAATGGCGCCGGCGCCCGGGCCTTCGGGCATGGGTTTAGGCTTGGGTTTGAATTTGGGTTTGGGTTGCAGCTCGCCGAATGCGGGTTGGGCATCTCGGCAGGAGACGAGTTGATGGTCTGGCGTTTGGGTTCATTGGTGGCTCTGGTCGGGAGCATGCTGAGTGCGTCGGTCATGCCCGGACATACCGCCAAGGATCTGAGCCCCACCACCAGTGGCCTGCCGATTCCGCGCTATGTCAGCCTGAAATCCGATCACGTGAACGTCCGGGGCGGCCCGACCAAGGACAATGACGTCGCCTGGGTCTACACGCGGTCGGGGCTGCCGGTCGAGATCACCGCCGAGTTCGAGAACTGGCGCCGGGTGCGCGATTCCGAGGGCGCCGAAGGCTGGGTCTATCACTCCCTGCTGTCCGGCCGCCGCACCGCGGTCGTCACGATGAAGAACAAGGACGATCTGGCCTCGCTGTACGATCGTGCCGACGCCACCAGCGCCATCGCCGCGCGCCTGCAGGCCGGCGTCGTCGCACAGGTCAAGAAATGCGCCAATAACTGGTGCCGGGTCACCGGTAACGGGTTCGACGGCTGGATCGAGCAGCAACGCCTGTGGGGCGTCTACGCCGACGAAAAGGTGGACTGACGCGCAGCGTCATTCCGGGATGGTGCGTGAGGCACCAGACCCGGAATCTCGAGATTCCGGGTTCGATGCTGACGCATCGCCCCGGAATGACGTTAGGCAAAACGACAATGGCCGGGACGAGCCCGGCCATCACAACTCAAATCGACATCAAGGCCGGTTCAGCGCTTCTTGCGCAGCCGCACGACCATGTCGACGCGGGAAATCTCGTAGCCATCAGGCACATTGGGCATCTTCGACAGCACGAGGTTCGGGTCGGGAATGTCGACCAGCTCGTGATTGTGCTCGAGATAGAAGTGGTGATGCGTCGACACGTTGGTGTCGAAATAGGTCTTGGTGCCGTCGACGCTGACCTGGCGCAGCAGGCCGGCATCGGTCAGCTGGTTGAGCGTGTTGTAGACGGTCGCCAGCGACACCGGAACCTTGGCCAGCGTGGCTTCCTCGTACAGCATTTCAGCGGTCAGGTGGCGGGCACCCTTGCCGAACAGCAGCCAACCCAGCGCCATGCGCTGGCGGGTCGGCCGGAGGCCCGCAGACTGCAGCATCTCGTTGACGTCATGCCACGGGCAGCCGGTCAGGGCAGGGTGATGCCCCGCGCCCCGCGCAGCCGGGTGCACGGCGTCATCATTCACGGCCGGTACTTCGTCGTTCATATCCACTCTATGCACCCAACTCAGGCAATATTCCGCTTAAATATAAAAAGGATGCCCATCAGATGCAAGTTTTTCGCAACTAGAACGAATCCAAGCTGCGGTAGAAACCTAAGGAGAAGCGGTAATTTATCATCGGAATGCCGCTTTGCCGCCCAGTTAGCCCTATGTTAGAGAGCGCGCGGACCACATATGCGCTTTCGGCAGAGATAACAGGCCGGTAGCGTACCCAGGTAGCGCCAAGATGCGGGACGGGTTATTCCGGTTCCCGTGGGTAGATTAAGGTCCGACCAAGCAAAGCGCTTCATCGGGACATCAGAGGTGGAAAGAGGATGCTGGATCGGCGCGGCGGTTACGAATACGAGGATTTGCTGGCTTGCGGACGGGGCGAGCTTTTCGGTCCCGGCAACGCCCAGTTGCCGCTGCCACCGATGCTGATGTTCGATCGCATCAGTGAGATCTCGCAAACCGGCGGCGAGTACGGCAAGGGGCTGGTGCGCGCCGAGCTCGACGTGAAGCCGGATCTCTGGTTCTTCGGCTGCCATTTCAAGAACGATCCGGTGATGCCGGGCTGCCTCGGCCTCGATGCCATGTGGCAAATGGTCGGCTTTTACCTTGGCTGGAGTGGCGGCGAAGGTCGCGGCCGCGCACTCGGCCTCGGCGAGCTGAAGTTCTCCGGACAGGTGCTGCCGCACGCGCGCAAGGTTGTGTACAACATCGATATCAAGCGTGTGATGCGGTCAAAGCTCGTGCTTGGAATTGCCGACGGGTGGCTTTCCATGGACGACGAGATTATTTATCGCGCCAAGGACTTGAAGGTCGGATTGTTCAAGCAGGGCACGTCGCCATCTTGAGCAGGATCATCATGCGGCAACATAAAGGCAGGGCGAGGCGAACATGAGGCGGGTTGTCATCACGGGGATGGGAATTGTCTCGTCCATCGGTAACAACACCCAGGAAGTGCTTGCGAGCCTCTACGAGGCGAAGTCGGGCATTTCGCGTGCGGAGAAGGCTGCTGAGCTCGGCTTCCGTTCGCAGGTGCACGGCGCGCCGACGCTCAATCCCGCCGAGGTGATCGATCGCCGCGCGATGCGGTTCCTTGCCGAAGGTGCTGCCTGGAATCACGTCGCCATGGAGCAGGCGATCCGCGACTCCGGCCTCGAGGAGAACGAAGTCTCCAACGTCCGCACCGGCATCATCATGGGATCCGGCGGACCGTCGACGCGCACGCTGGTCGAGGCCGCCGACATCGCGCGCGCCAAGGGCCCGAAGCGCGTTGGTCCGTTCGCTGTGCCGAAGGGGATGTCCTCGACCGCATCGGCGACACTCGCGACCTGGTTCAAGATCAAGGGCGTGAACTACTCGATCTCGTCGGCCTGCGCGACGTCGAACCATTGCATCGGCAATGCCTACGAGACGATCCAGATCGGCAAGCAGGACATCATCTTCGCCGGCGGCTGCGAGGAACTCGACTGGACGCTGTCGGTACTGTTCGACGCCATGGGCGCCATGTCGTCGAAGTATAACGACACGCCGTCGACCGCCTCGCGTCCGTACGACATCAGCCGCGACGGTTTCGTGATCGCCGGCGGCGCGGGTGTCGTGGTGCTCGAAGAGCTCGAGCATGCCAAGGCACGCGGCGCGCGGATCTACGGTGAGGTCGTCGGCTACGGCGCGACCTCGGACGGATACGACATGGTGGCGCCGTCGGGCGAGGGCGCCGAGCGCTGCATGCGCATGGCGATGTCGACGGTGGACACGCCGGTCGATTACATCAATCCGCACGCCACCTCGACGCCGGCCGGTGATCCGCCGGAGATCGAGGCGATCCGCAAGGTGTTCGGCACCGGCGACAAGTGCCCGCCGATCTCGGCGACCAAGGCGCTGACCGGCCACTCGCTCGGCGCCACCGGCGTGCAGGAAGCGATCTACTCGCTGCTGATGCTGAACAACGGCTTCATCTGCGAAAGCGCGCATATCACCGAGCTCGATCCGGTGTTCGCCGACATGCCGATCGTGCGCAAGCGCATCGACAACGCCAAGCTCACGACCGTGCTGTCGAACTCGTTCGGCTTCGGCGGTACCAACGCCACGCTGGTGTTCAGGCGGCTTGATGCCTGATTTCGCCTCTCCTCGCTTGCTGAGGGAGGTCCGCAGGCAGCGAATGGGGATATTGCAACGATCCGGGATGGGGTGGGAATGATTATTGAACCGCGCGTGCGAGGCTTCATCTGCACGACGGCACATCCCGTCGGCTGCGCGACGAATGTCCGCGAACAGATCGCTTACGTTCTCAAGCAGGGCCCGGTCGCCGACTGCCCGAAACGCGTTGCCGTGCTGGGCTGCTCGACGGGCTACGGCCTCGCGAGCCGCATCGTCGCGACCTTCGCAGGCGGCGCGGATACGATCGGCGTGTCGCTGGAGCGCGAGCCTTCGGAGAAAAGAAGCGCCAGCGCCGGCTGGTACAACAACCGCGCCTTCGAGATCGAGGCCGAGAAGATCGGACGCTCGCCGCTCACGCTGGAGGGCGACGCCTTCTCCGACGAGATGAAGAAAGACTTCATCGAGCGCGTGCGCGAAAAATTCGGACAGCTCGACCTGCTGGTCTACAGCATGGCGGCGCCGGTCCGCACCGACCCGGACACTGGCAAGACCTATCGCTCGGTCATCAAGCCGCTCGGCGCCCCGGTCGAGATCAAGACGCTCGACACCGAGACCGGCGAGGTGTTCCAGACCACCCTCGAGCCTGCGAACGAGGAGCAAACCGCGGCCACCGTCGCGGTGATGGGTGGTGACGACTGGAAGCGCTGGATCGACCAGTTGGCTGACGCCGGCGTGCTGGCGCCGGGCTTCCGGACCCTCAACTACACCTATATCGGCAGCGAACTGACCTGGCCGATCTACTGGAACGGCACGCTCGGCCGCGCCAAGGTCGATCTCGACAGCAAGGCGGAAGCGATCCGCGGCCGGCTCGGTACGGAGGCCGCCCGCGTCGTCGCGCTGAAGGCCGTGGTCACCCAGGCGAGCTCGGCCATTCCGGTGGTGCCGCTCTATGGCACGGTGCTGTTCAAGGTGATGAAGCAGCTCGGGCTCCATGAGGGCTGCATCGAGCAGATCGACCGCCTGTTCCGGACGAAGCTCGGCAAGGATGTCGCGCTCGATGATGTGCAGCGCATCCGGGTCGACGACTGGGAGCTGTCGCCCGACGTGCAGACGGAAGTGTCGCGGCGCTGGCCGCTACTCACCACCGAGACGCTCGGCGAGCTGGCGGACCTCGGCGAATACAAGAGCCAGTTCCTCCGCCTGTTCGGCTTCGGCATCGATGGCGTCGACTATACGCAGGACGTCGATCCCCGCGTCGTCCCAGGTTAGGCCGTTCGAAGTTCGTTACTTCGTAGCCCGGATGAAGCGAAGCGAAATCCGGGGTCTTCTTCCGCTGAAGGACTTTCCCGGATTGCGCGGAGCCTGTCATCGGGCGCGCGTTCGCGCGACCCGTTGGCTGCATCCGGGCTACATCGCACTACCCCGCCGCGATCTTCTCCGCGCGCTGGAATGCGGGCCGCGCCACGCAGCAGTCGATATAGGCCTCGAATGACGGCCGCGGCGGCACCATCTTGAACACGCGCACTGCGAAATTAAGTCCCGCGCCGATCGCGATGTCGGCGGCGGAGAACTGATCGCCGAGGATCCACGGCCCCTTCTGCAACTCGGCATCGAGCACGTCGAACACCTGTGCCGCGCTACCCCACGCCGCGGTGCTGGTCGGCACCTCGAGCTTGGTGAAGAGCTGGATCAGCGCGGGCTCGATGCAGCTCGGCGAGAAGAACAGCCATTGCAGATAGCGTGCGCGCTGCGGATCGTTGGTGGCTGGCGCGAGCTTGTTCTCGGGATAGCGGTCGGCGATATAGGCGCAGATCGCGGCGGCCTCGGCGAGCCGGGCATCGCCGTCGGTCAACGCCGGCACCTTGCCCATCGGGTTGATCTTGAGGAACTCCGGCGACTTCTGCGCGCCGGTGCTGATGTCGGTCAGCACCCGCTCGTAGGGCAGGCCGGATTCTTCCAGCAGCCAGATGGCGGAGAACGAGCGCGAGCGCGGCGACCAGTACAGCTTGATCATGGTGCGGTCCCTTTCTTCGGGGCGTGCGAACAGCGCCTGTTACATCGCGCGTCTGCATCGTGGTGGCAACGTACCATGGCTGCGGCAAACTCACCTGCGAAGGGTGGTTCGGCTCGTTGGCCTCGTCCGCGAGCCGATCTATTGGTCCTTCAGATAGTCCGGCAGCGCCTGGTCCAGCTGTTCCGCAACGAGCCCGCGGGTCTTCTCGCGAAGCGTCGCGCTGGAGGCAGCGGCCTCGGGAGGGGTGGGAAAGTCTGAATTGTCGAGATGCTTCAGCGGATTTTCCGTCATTTTCATGCTTTCGGAAAATCTGTTGCGCATATCCACCAAAGTGCGGTCGATCCTCGCGTAGCTCCTGCCGTCGAGCAGCGTCAGCGCGACGTTGGCGAACACATGTGAGTGCCTGAGCATCGAGCCGAGGCCCTGATTGTAGGTGCCGATGCCGTGCAGATCGAGGTTGGTATTCTGCGGGCGCAATCTGAACTTGGTCACGACGAGGTAGCGTTCGCAGGTGGCATTCGACGTGAAGCCTTGAACGATCGCGGGCAGGTCCTCGCTCGGATCCGGCAGCAGATGTGGCTTCGGATGGTAGAATGGCTCGAACGCGTTTCTAGGATAGCCGATCCTGCGCACCGCGGGGTCATTGCCGGTTGCCGCGCGAACCCGCGCGAAGACAAGATCGTCCAGCGCCCAGTCGACCTGAACATCGGTGCCTTCGTACTCGAACGGGGTCACGCCGAATTTCTGTACGGCGAATTGATTTCCGAGCACCGAGATGACGCCGAGCCGGCACGGCCCGGTCTCCGCAGCAATGGACGGCTTCATGGCCCGCTTGGCCTTCGGCGCGGTCTTCTTCGCGGCCGGCTTGACGGGGGCGGCCGTTGCCGGCGATGTCGAGGGGGACTGGGCCCATCCCGCCGCGCCCAAGCATGACATGAGGACGGCAGCGACCGCGAAACGACGGATCATGATCGACCAACGAAAGATTTATGCAGCAGATCAGCATAACTAGAACGTGCAGGCGGTCTCCGCAAGGCGGATGATCGCGCTCATCGTTTCGTCCACCGGTAGTGCTTCATCATGAAGCCCATCGGACTGATCTCTTCCTTCTCGAAAACAAAGCCTTCGCGCTCGTACCAGCGCCAGGCCTTCTCGTTCTCGCGGACGCATCTCAGCTGAAACTCGTCGGGCAATTGCGTGCGGGTGAAGGCGAGCAACTCGCGCCCGAGGCTCTTGCCCTGATGGCTGGGCGCAACCATCAACTGGTCGAGCACCAGGGTCGGCGGGTGCAGCGCCAGCATCGCAGCGAGGGTGCCGTGGTCGTCGGCGACGAACAGACGCCAACCATTGTCGATCTCGCGGCGCAGCCGCGCGCGCAGGTCGCTCAACAGGGCGTCGCTCCGCGGCGTGAGTCCAGTCGAGGTCCAGCTGTCCATCCAGAGGTGCGCGATCGCATCATATTCTTCGGGTCGGCCAGGGCGGATTGTCGGCTGCGTCATCATGGTTGCTCCGGCCGCACGGCCAAAGATGTCCAGACAAGAGAAAGCCCCGCGAGCGTCCCGCGGGGCATTCAAATCTAGCGCAACCGCTCCCGGTCAGCGAGCCTTGCCCGGCTCACACGCCGAGCGTACCGGCCTTGGCGGCGGCATAACGCTCGGCCACGGCCTTCCAGTTCACCGTACTCCACCACGCCTTGAGATAGTCCGGCCGTCGGTTCTGATACGTCAGGTAATAGGCGTGCTCCCAGACGTCGTTGCCGAGCAGCGCGCGCTTGCCGTCCATGATCGGATTGTCCTGGTTCGGCCGCGTCTCGATCGCGAGCTTGCCGTCCTTGGTCACGGTGACGAACACCCAGCCGGAGCCGAACACGCGTCCGCCGGCGGCGTTGAAATCGGTCTGCAATTTCTCCAGGCCGCCGAGGTCGCGGTCGATCGCGGCGAGCACTTCGCCATCGGGCTTGCCGCCGTTCGGTCCCATGATCTGCCAGAACATCGTGTGGTTGGCGTGGCCGCCCATGTTGTTGCGCACGCCGGTGCGGATCGCGTCCGGCACGTTGCCGAGATTGGCGAGCACCTCGGTGACCGGCTTCTCCGCGATCTGCGGATTGTCCTTGGCGAAATTGTTGAGGTTGGTGACATAGGCCTGGTGATGCCGGTCGTGATGGATCTCCATCGTCTTGGCGTCGATATGCGGCTCCAGCGCATTGGTGGGATAGGTCAGCGGATCGATCTTGAACGGTCCGGCTGGGGCCTGCGCCGCGGCCTGGGCGAGCACAAATCGTGGCGCCGCCGCGACCGCGGCAGCCGTGGTTGCCGCAAGCACGAGATGGCGTCGGGATATGGGTGACATCGGTTTCCTCCTGACCTGAAGCTCTGGTGTCGCTTTCGACAGAGCATAGCGAGATACGTGCAAGCCACCCTATGCCGTTTCGAACACGGTCATTGTGACGCTGCGTCGCAATCCCGCATTGCCTCGGCAGGGTACCGAGCGCGTTCAAGCATCGCACCAAACAAAAAGGGCGGCCTTTCGGCCGCCCTTCGTTGTTTCATTCCAAACAGGCTTACTCGCCGGCCGCTTCGCGCGGGGCCGGTGCGTCGGTCTTCTGCTTGGCCTCGAGGTCCTCGCCGGTCTCCTGGTCGACCGCCTTCATCGACAGCCGGGTCTTGCCGCGATCGTCGAAGCCGAGCAGCTTGACCTTGACCTTGTCGCCTTCCTTGACGACGTCGGAGGTCTTCTGCACGCGGCTCGCTGCGAGCTGGCTGATGTGGACGAGGCCGTCCTTGGCGCCGAAGAAGTTCACGAACGCACCGAACTCCATCACCTTGACGACGGTGCCCTCGTAGATCTGGCCGATCTCCGGATCGGAGGCGATCGACTTGATCCACTTGATTGCGGCCTTCATGGCCTCGCCGTCGTTGGAGGCGACCTTCACGGTGCCGTCGTCCTCGATGTTGACCTTGGCGCCGGTCTTCTCGACGATCTCGCGGATCACCTTGCCGCCGGTGCCGATCACTTCGCGGATCTTGTCGGTGGCGATCTTGAAGGTCTCGATGCGCGGCGCGTATTCGCCGAGCTCGGCACGCGCCGCGGTCAGGGCCTTGGACATCTCACCCAGGATGTGGATGCGTCCTTCCTTGGCCTGGCCGAGCGCCACCTTCATGATCTCTTCGGTGATGCCCTCGATCTTGATGTCCATCTGGAGCGAGGTGATGCCCTGGTCGGTGCCGGCGACCTTGAAGTCCATGTCGCCGAGATGATCCTCGTCACCGAGGATGTCCGACAGCACCGCGAAGCGCTGACCTTCGAGGATCAGGCCCATGGCGATACCGGCCGTCGGCCGCTTCAGCGGCACGCCGGCATCCATCAGCGACAGCGAGGCGCCGCAGACCGAGGCCATCGAGGACGAGCCGTTCGACTCGGTGATCTCGGAGACCACGCGGATCGTGTACGGGAACTCGTGGTGCGGCGGCAGCACCGGGTGGATCGCGCGCCAGGCGAGCTTGCCGTGGCCGATCTCGCGGCGCTTGGTGCCGCCGAGGCGGCCGGTTTCGCCGACCGAGTAGGGCGGGAAGTTGTAGTGCAGCAGGAACGTTTCCTTGTACGTCCCCGACAGCGCGTCGATGTACTGCTCGTCCTCGCCGGTGCCGAGCGTGGTCACCACCATCGCCTGGGTCTCACCGCGGGTGAACAGCGCCGAGCCGTGGGCGCGCGGCAGCACGCCGGCTTCGGCGATGATGTTGCGCACGGTCTTGGCGTCACGGCCGTCGATGCGCTTGCCGGTGTCGAGGATGTTCCAGCGAACGATCTTGGCTTCCAGTTCCTTGAACACGCCGGCGACGCGGAGCTTGTCGTATTTCGGCTCCTGGCCTTCCGGGAAGAAGTGCGCCAGCACCTTCTCCTTGACGGCGCCGACCGCGGCATAGCGTTCCTGCTTGACCGGGATCGCGTAGGCCTTGCGCAGCTCCTGCTCGGCAATGCCGAGCATCTCCTTCTCGATCTCCGAATTGTCGATCGTGGTGACTTCGCGCGGCTCCTTGGCGGCCTTCTCGGCGAGCTCAATGATCGCGTTGATGACCGGCTGGAAGTGGCGGTGGCCGAACATGACCGCGCCGAGCATCACGTCTTCGTTGAGCTCCTTGGCTTCCGATTCGACCATCAGCACGGCGTCGGCGGTACCGGCGACGACCAGATCGAGCTGGGTTTCGGCCATCTCGTCGAGCGTCGGGTTGAGGATGAACTCGTCATTGGCGAAGCCGACGCGCGCGGCGCCGATCGGGCCCTTGAACGGCGCGCCCGACAGCGTCAGGGCGGCGGAGGCGGCGACCAGCGACACGATGTCCGGATCGTTCTCCATGTCGTGCGACAGGACGGTGACGATCACCTGGGTCTCGTTGCGCCAGCCGTCGACGAACAGCGGACGGATCGGGCGGTCGATCAGGCGGGAGACCAGCGTCTCCTTCTCGGTCGGACGGCCTTCGCGCTTGAAATAGCCGCCAGGAATGCGGCCTGCGGCGTAGGTCTTCTCCTGGTAGTCGACGGTGAGCGGCAGGAAGTCGACGCCTTCGCGCGGCGACTTCGCCGCGACGACGGTGGCGAGCACCACGGTCTCGCCGTAGGTGGCCAGCACGGCGCCGTCGGCCTGGCGGGCAATCTTGCCGGTTTCAAGTTTGAGGGGACGTCCACCCCAGTCGATCTCGACGGAATGCGAATTGAACATTTCGGTTTTCTTTCATGGTTTCACGAAAGCACGGCGCCCTGAAACACAAAGACCATGCCAAGACGGCGAGACACTGATGCGCTGCTGCGGTCAGCATCCGGCGATCCTGCCATGGTCCCTGGATTTCGGATGGCGTCCATCCTTTCGGTCATCTGGGCATCTTGCCCGGTCCAGCGGCCGGATTGCTGCTGGACGCTAGTGCATGGCGCGATGGCCATGCTGTTGCGCATGATCATCTTTCGACAATTCGAAAGCCCGAGTTCACGGACGACCATACGAAAACGCGCGCGAACCTCGCGCGCGTGCTTCTCAAATCAACGACGGATGTTGTGCTTCTCGAGCAGCGCCTTGTAGCGCGCCTCGTCCTTGCGCTTGATGTAGTCAAGCAGGGAACGACGCGTCGACACGAGCTTCAGGAGGCCGCGGCGTGAATGGTTGTCCTTCACATGGCTCTTGAAGTGCTCGGTGAGGTTATTGATGCGTTCCGACAGGATCGCGACCTGAACCTCGGGCGAGCCGGTGTCGCCGGCCTTGTTGGCATTCGTCTTGATGACTTCCGCTTTGCGTTCGGCGGTAATCGACATCGTCAGTTACTTTCATCGTTGCGAGCCGGACTGGCAGTCAGTCCGTTCAGGTTGAACACGCGCTTGGGGATGAGTTCGCCATTGCCAATCTCGGCAAGCGCGAGAAGCCGGCCTGCCACCGTGACATAAACTGTGCCGCTGGTATTGGGCGCATCCCGTCCGCGCAACAAAACGGCCTGGCCCCGGTGGAGCCTTGCCGCATCAGCCCGTGTGACGGCCAGTGCCGGGATGTCGTCCAGCGCGGTCTCAACGGGCAAAAGCGCGTCGGCGAGGCTGCCCTCGCCAGACGCGGCTCTATTGCATAAAGCCTCCAACTGTTCCAGCGGAATCATGTCCCGCTCGGTAAACGGACCGACCAGGGTCCGCCGCAGGGCGCAGATATGGCCGAAACAGCCCAGAATCCGACCCATATCGCGGGCCAGGGCCCGGACATAGGTTCCCTTGCCGCACTCGGCCTCGAACACGGATTGTCCGTTATCACCATGTTCGACAAGGGTTAATTCGTGAATCTCGACCGGGCGGGGCTTCAGTTCCACGGTTTCGCCGTCGCGCGCCAGATCGTAGGCCCGCTCACCCTGCACCTTGATGGCCGAATATTGCGGCGGGATCTGCTCGATCACCCCGGTGAAGCGCGGCAGCAATTCTCGGATCGAATCGGCGGTCGGCCGGCTCTCGCTGGTCCTGACCGCCCGTCCCTCGGTGTCGTCGGTGTCGCGTTCCTCGCCCCAGCTGACCGTGAAGCGGTAGCGCTTGCGGCCGTCCATCACGAACGGCACCGTCTTGGTGGCTTCGCCGAGCGCGATCGGCAGGCCGCCGGAGGCGAGCGGATCGAGCGTGCCGGCATGGCCGGCGCGCTTGGCCTGGAACAGGCGCTTGAGCACGGCGACGGCCTGCGTCGAGGTCATCCCGATCGGCTTGTCGAGCACCACCCAGCCATGGACGTCGCGCTTGTCGCGGCGCGGCTGCTGGTTCTGCCTGCCGTGCTTCTGGCGCGGGTCGTTGTTGGTGCGGCGCGCATCATCGGTGCGCGGCCCGGCAAAGGCATCCCGCTCAGCGTCGCGCGCGTCGGCATCCTTCGCGTCGATCACGCTGTTGGTCGTCATCACAGTCATCACTCGTCGTCCGAATCGGGTGCAAGGTCTCGCTGCACCGCAGGTGTCTGCAGTAGTTTTTCGATGCGCTCCGCCTCGTCGAACCGCTCATCGACGCGGAAGCGAATGTCGGGTGCAAATTTCAGGTTGACGCGATGCGCGATCTCGCCGCGAAGGAACTTCTTGTTGCGCTCGAGTGCGGCGATCACCGCATCGGTGTCGCGTCCGCCGAGCGGCATCACGTAGACCGTGGCGAGCTTCAGGTCCGGCGACATACGCACCTCGGGAACGGTGATGATGTGGCCTTCCAGATCGGGATCGTGAACCTGACCCTGTGACAGAATCTCGGCAACTGCATGGCGAACCGTTTCGCCGACCCGCAGCTGACGTTGCGATCCGCCGGGGCTGGAACTCTTCTTTTGACGAGGCATGACCTTCTTCCAAAACCATCGCGCCCGCCGGCTTTGGCCGCGGGCATCAATGTCCTAGCTTTGCTTTCAATCGGACGATGCGCTGGTGGCCGGACTAAAGTCCGGCCACGTCGTCGCATTTTCAGTTAAATGGACCCAGGCTCTTCGTAAGATTTGGACTTACAGAGAGCGCTGGATCGTCTCGATGCGGTAACATTCGATCACGTCGCCGACACGCATGTCGCCGTAGTTCTCAAATGCCATGCCACATTCCTGGCCGGAGACCACTTCCTTCACTTCATCCTTGAAGCGCTTCAGTGTCGACAGCTTGCCTTCGTGCACCACGACGTTGTCGCGGATCAGGCGAACATTGGCGCCGCGTTCCACGGTGCCGTCGGTGACGCGGCAACCCGCGACCTTGCCGACCTTGGAAATGTTGAACACTTCCAGGATCTGCGCGTTGCCCAGCATGGTTTCGCGCAGCGTGGGCGCGAGCAGGCCGGACATCGCCTTTTTGATGTCATCCACGAGATCGTAGATGATGTTGTAGTAGCGGATCTCGATGCCGTTGCGCTTGGCTGCGGCCGCGGCTTCCTTGTTGGCGCGGACCGAGAAGCCGATGATCGCGGCGTTGAAGCCTTCCGCCAGCGTGACGTCGGACTCCGAGATGCCGCCGACGCCGGCATGCAGGATGCGGGCGGCGACTTCGTCGGTGCCGAGCTTCTCGAGCGAGCCCAGGATCGCTTCCAGCGAGCCCTGCACGTCGGCCTTGACGATCAGCGGGAACTCCTTGCGGCCCGCGGTCTTGAGCTGCGACATCATCTGCTCGAGCGAGCCGCGCATGCCGGAGATCGAGGCAGCCGCGTTCTCGCGCTTCTGGTGCGCGCGGTAGCTCGTGACCTGACGGGCACGGGCTTCGTTCTCGACGACGGCGAGACGGTCGCCGGCTTCCGGCGGACCGTTGAAGCCGAGCACCTCGACCGGCACGGACGGGCCGGCCTCGTCGAGATTCTCGCCCTGGTCGGAGATCAAGGCGCGGACGCGGCCCATCTCGGCGCCGGCCACGATGATGTCGCCGATCCGCAGCGTGCCGCGCTGCACCAGCACGGTCGCAACCGGACCGCGGCCACGATCGAGCTTGGCTTCGATCACGGTGCCTTCCGCCGGACGCTGCGAATTGGTCTTCAGGTCGAGGATTTCGGCCTGCAGCGCGATCATCTCGAGCAACCGGTCGAGATTGGTCTTGTTCTTGGCCGAGACCTCGACGTCGACGACGTCGCCGCCGAGCGATTCGACCTGCACCTCGTACTGCAGCAATTCGGTGCGCACGCGCTCCGGCCGTGCATCGGGCTTGTCGATCTTGTTGATCGCCACGATCATCGGCACCTTGGCCGCCTTGGCGTGGTTGATCGCCTCGATCGTCTGCGGCATCACGCCGTCATCGGCCGCAACCACCAGCACGACGATGTCGGTGACCTTGGCGCCGCGGGCGCGCATCGCGGTGAACGCGGCGTGGCCGGGCGTGTCGATGAAGGTGATCTTCTTGCCGCTTTCCGGCGAAGTCACCTGATAGGCACCGATGTGCTGGGTGATACCGCCGGCTTCGCCCGACACCACGTTGGCGTGGCGCAGCGCGTCGAGCAGCGAGGTCTTGCCGTGGTCGACGTGACCCATGACGGTGACCACTGGCGAACGCGGCTCGGTATCGGTGGAATCGTCGACGACGTCGAACAGGCCTTCCTCAACGTCGGACGCGGCGACGCGCTTGACGCTATGGCCGAGTTCTTCGGCGATCAGCTGCGCCGTGTCGGCGTCGATCACGTCGGTGATCTTGTGCATCGCGCCCTGCTTCATCAGCATGCGGATGACGTCGACCGCGCGCTCCGACATGCGGTTCGCGAGTTCCTGGATCGTGATCGCTTCCGGAATGACGACTTCGCGGATCAGCTTTTCCTTCTGCTCGTTCGCGGCGTGACCCTTCAGGCGCTGGGTACGGCGGCGGAACGAGGCGATCGAGCGCTCGCGGACGTCGTCGGCGGTGAGCGCTGTGACGACCGTGAGGCGTCCGCGCTGCTTCTGCGGGCCGGGCTTCTGGGTGGTCTTCGGGGCCGCAACGGGACGCACGGCGCCACCGGGGCGGCGCACCAGGCGCGGACCTTCGTCTTCGTCCGCCTCTGCAGCGACTCCCGGAGGCCTCGGCGCGATGATCGGCGGGCGCGCAGGCGTCGTGGTCGTCGTGCGGGCTGCCGGCGCCCGGGCTGCCGGAGCAGCGGATGCGGTCGCGGTTGCGGCCGGCCTGGCCGGTGCGGCGGCGGCCGGCGTGCCGGGCTTGGCCTCGCCCTCGCCGAAGCGGCGCTTGGCCTCGACTTCCGCCTTGCGCTTGGCCTCTTCCTCGTGGCGGTGGCGTTCCTCTTCCGCCTTGCGGCGGGCCTCGGCGGCCTCGCGCTCGACCTTCTCGGCAGCCTCGCGGACGGCGCGGCGCTTGGCTTCCTCTTCGGCCTGGCGGCGTTCCTCGATGTCGCGCTGACGGGCGTCGGCCAGCGCGCTGGCACGCGCGGAACGCTCGTCTTCAGTCAAGGTCGGCAGCACCACGCCGGAGCGGGTGTTGCGTTGCTGGCCAGGAGGCGGGCCCGAGGGGCGGCCCTGCGGCGGCCTGGGGGCCGGCGCCACAGGCTTTGCAACCACGGGTTCCGGCGCATGCGTCTCGCCGGGGCCATCGCCACCGACGCGACGCTTGCCGCGTTTCTCGACCACGACCTGCTTGGTCCGGCCGTGGCTGAAGCTCTGGCGCACGGTGCCCGTCTCGACGCGCGGCTTCAGCGACAACGTCTTGCTCGGGACACTCAGAGTCTTGTCGCCAGGGGTCTTGGTATCAACCATTCAGCAGTCCTAATCTCGTTTTCGCTGTGCGCTTCCGCACAAATCGTTTTCAAGGCTCGTCTTTTGCTGAGCATGATCCGGTCGGAAAGACGGCGTCCGCCTTCCTGGATCAGGCTCTGGAATTTCTGGCCGCTTCGGCGGTCTTGTCGTCGTCGGCCATCCGGTATCGGACCAGCATCTGGCAGCGCGACAGGAACGTCTTGCTCGCCGGGCCCGCGAGCAGCGCAGCATGTATCACATTTGACCGCCCAAGTGCCAAATCCAATTCTTCCGACGTCAAAACATTGACGATGGCGATTACCGGCGATTCACCACGTTTTTCGCCCCTTTGCCTGACGATCGCGTCCAATTTGCGGATTCCGTCCGCTGCGCCGTCCGAAGCGTGGATCAGGGCTGCAGTTTCGTTCCGGTTGAGTGCGTCCTCGACCTTGCCGAAGCCCGAAACGACCTGACCGGCCTTGGCGGCCATCGCCAGGGCCTCGGTGACGCTGCGGATCAGGAGGGCGTCGGTGTCGGCGGGAAGGGTCGGCGAGACGCGGACATCGCGCTTGAATCCCTTGCTAAATTGGTGACGGCGGACCGCTTCCGCAACGCTGCGCCGCGATGCGGAAACCCATAGTCCGCGGCCCGGCAGCTTGCGCTTGAGATCCGGGATCACCTCGCCCGTGGGCGCGATGACGAACCGGATCAATTCGTCGATCGGACGCACCTCGCGGCTGACCGCGCACATCCGCGTGGTCGCGGACTTCTGCGTCCGCGGTCCATCGTCGAGATCGGGGTCAACCTGAGCAAGCATCCGTGGGGCATCTCCTTACGACGCCGCTTCTGCTTCGGCGGCCTCGGCCTCCTCAGCAGGCTTGGCAAGGTCGGCTTCGGTGATCCAGCCGGCCTTCACACGGGCCTGCATGATCATCGCCTCGGCTTCGTCGCGCGAGACCTCGATGCCATCGAGGAACCCGGCATGCTTGGTCGGCTCGCCGCCTTCCTTGCGCTCGGTCCAGCCGACCAGATCGTCGGTGGCGCAGCCGGCCAGATCCTCGACGGTCTTCACGTCGTTCTCGCCGAGCTTCACCAGCATCTTGCCGGTGACGCCGGGCACGTCCTTCATCGCGTCCTCGACGCCGAGTTCCTTGCGCTTGGCCTCGAGTTCAGCCTCGAGCTGCTCCAGATATTCGCGGGCGCGGGTCTGCAGCTCGGTGGCGGTCTCCTCGTCGAAACCTTCGATACCGGCGAGTTCCTTGACATCGACCAGCGCGAGTTCCTCGACCGAGGTGAAGCCTTCGGAGGCGAGCAGCTGGCCGACCACCTCGTCGACATTGAGCGCTTCCATGAACACGCGGGTCGAGTTCTCGAAGTCGGCCTGGCGGCGCTCCGACTCTTCCTGCTCGGTCAGGATGTCGATGTCCCAGCCGGTCAGCTGCGAGGCGAGCCGGACGTTCTGGCCGCGGCGGCCGATCGCCAGCGACAGCTGGTTGTTGGTGTCGGGAACCACGACCTCGATGCGCTCGCGGTCCTCGTCGATCACGACCTTGGCGACTTCAGCCGGCGCCAGCGCGTTGACGACGAAGGTCGCGATGTCGGGCGACCACGGAATGATGTCGATCTTCTCGCCCTGCAGCTCGTTCACCACGGCCTGCACGCGCGAGCCGCGCATGCCGACGCAGGCGCCGACCGGGTCGACCGAGGAATCGCGAGAGATCACGCCGATCTTGGCGCGCGAGCCGGGATCGCGGGCGACCGCCTTGATCTCGACGATGCCGTCATAGATCTCGGGCACTTCCTGCGCGAACAGCTTCGCCATGAACTGCGGATGGGTGCGCGACAGGAAAATCTGCGGACCGCGGGTCTCGCGGCGGACGTCGAAGATGTAAGCGCGGACGCGGTCGCCGTTGCGGAACACTTCGCGCGGCAGCATCTCGTCGCGGCGCACGATCGCTTCGCCACGGCCGAGATCGACGATCACGCTGCCGTATTCGACGCGCTTGACGATGCCGTTGACGATGTCGCCGATGCGGTCCTTGAATTCCTGGTACTGCCGGTCGCGCTCGGCCTCGCGCACCTTCTGCACGATCACCTGCTTGGCGGACTGCGCGGCGATGCGGCCATATTCCAGCGGCGGCAGCGTGTCGGCGATGGTGTCGCCGACCTGGGCGCCGGGATTGGCGCGCTGCGCATCGTGCAGCGAAATCTGGTTCGACGAGTTCTCGACGACCTCGACCACCAGCATGTGGCGGGTCAGACGAAGCTCGCCCTTCTTGGCGTCGATCTCGGCATGGACGTCGGTCTCGCTGCCGTAACGGGCACGCGCCGCCTTGGCGATGGCATCTTCCATCGCCGCGATCACGATGGAGCGATCGATCGACTTTTCGCGCGCAACTGCGTCTGCGATCTGCAGCAGTTCGAGTTTGTTGGCGCTGACTGCCATGGCTTAGTCTCCTTCGAATGGATCGATCTCGCCACGGCGCGCACGTTCGGCGGCCAGGCGGTGCTTTTTGGTGTTGGTCGGCGCCGGCTTGGTGCCGGGCTTGAGAGCAGGCTTGGGTTTCGGCTTCTGACTCTTCGCGGGATCGCTCTTCTTGGCGTGGGCCGGTGGCGGCGGCGCGAGGCCGAGCTCGCGGCGCAGCTCGCGCTCGGCGGCCTTGCCGCGGCGCATCGATTCCTCGATCAGCTCGTCGGTCAGCACCAGCCGTGCGTCCGAAATGTCCTCCATCACTAGGAGGACTTCGGCATCCTCGGTCGGACGCGGATCATCGCGCTTGATGCGCACCGCATTGCCTTCGACGCCGGCGAGCAGGCCGCGGAACCGCTTGCGGCCCTGATGTGCCACCGCCATCTCGATCTTGACCAGATGCCCGGTGTAGCGCTCGAAGTCGGAGCGGCGCACCAGCGGCCGATCGATTCCGGGCGAGGAGATTTCCAGCCGGTAGGCGCGCTCGATCGGGTCGGCGACATCGAGCACCGGCGACAGCGCGCGCGAGATCGCCTCGCAATCCTCGAGCTGCATCGAGCCGTCGGGGCGCTCCGCCATGATCTGCACGGTGCAGCCGGAGTCGCCCGAAACCTTGATGCGCACCAGGCGATAGCCCATGCCCTGCAGCACCGGGACCGCGACCGCGGCGACGCGCGCCGCGACCCCGGGCTCGACGACGAGCCGCGGCTCGGCGAGCAGTTCGGTGTCCACGGGCGTGGCGGTCGGATCGGTCATATCCAGTGTCAAAGGCTGTCTAGGTTCTATCGGTTGTCTGAGGTCTGTTGTGTTGTTCAGGTGGCCTTAAGGGGTCGCTAACGCTACCTAAACTGGACCCGGCCTTGCTGGGTCCCGCCAGGTAATAAAAAAGAGCGGGTCCCGGGGGGCCCACTCTCCTACGCGATCGTATGAGATACCATAAGTTGCGGTGGATATAGCCCTTTTGCCGGGGTCCGGCAAGGCCTCCATATCAGGCTGGAGGCGATTTCGCGGCTTGGAGGGTGCAGGTTTGACCTAACCCTCCGTTTACGAACGGGGCCATAGATTGCCGAAAATCGGCAGAAGCCGCCGGTTGGACAAGGCTCATGACGACAGCCCCCGCGCTGATCCCGGAACTCGACGACATCGTTCGCCGTGGCGACCCCAAGCGCCGCGCCGAGGCCGCGAGGCGGCTCGGCGAGCTGTTCCTGCAGGGCGCCGCGGGCTTCCACCCGGACCATGTCGACCTGTTCGACGGGGTGCTGACCAGTCTGGTGCCGCATGCCGAGCTGGCTGCGCGGATCGATCTCGCCGAACGGCTCGCGCCGCTCGCCAACGCGCCGCGCCATCTGGTCGGACAACTCGCCCGCGAGGACGAGGTCGCGATCGCGGGGCCGGTGCTGCGCCGCTCGCCGGTGATTGACGAAAAGGTGCTGGTCGAGATTGCCAATGCCAAGGGCCAGGGCCATCTGCTGGCGATGGCCGAGCGGTCCCGGCTCTCGACCGCGCTGACCGACGTCATCGTGCGTCGCGGGGATCGCGATGTGATCCGAAGCGCGGCCGGCAATGCGGGTGCCGCGTTTTCTGACGCCTCCTTCACGACGCTGGTGCGGCGCGCCGGTCAGGATGGCGTGCTGACCTTGCGGATCGGCCGCCGTGACGATCTTCCGCCCGTGCATCTGAAGAGCCTGCTGGCCGGCTCGATCGACGTGATCCGCCGCCGGTTGCAGATCGTCGCCAAGCCGGAACGGCAGGCCGAGATCAAGCTGGCGCTGAACGAGATCGAAGGCGGCGTCGTGCAGGTCGAGGGCCGCGACTTCGCTGCTGCGCAGCGCACGATCCTGGCATTGCATCGCGCCGGCGAATTGAATGAGGCCGCGGTGGCAGGCTTCGCAAAGGCCTTCAAATATGAGGAATGCGTGGCGGCGCTCGCGGCGCTGACCGGCGTGAAGATCGTCACGCTCGATCGCCTGATCTCCGGCGATCGTTACGATCCGATCCTGATCGCCAGCAAGACGATCGGCTTCGAATGGCCGACCGTGCGCGCCCTGATCCTGATGCGGCTCGGGCCGAACCGCGTGCCATCGCCGGCCGATATCGAAGGCGCGCGCGTGAATTTCGTCCGCCTGATGCCGTCGACCGCGCAGCGCGTCGTGGATTTCTGGAAGTCGCGCTAAGGTCGAGCGCCAACGCTCAAACCCGTCATCCTGAGGTGCGAGCGGAGCGAGCCTCGAAGGATGCACGGCCCGGCCGGTGGCCGTCGACCCTTCGAGACGCGCGTTCCGCGCTCCTCAGGGTGACGGGACCATAAAAAGACCCCCAAACTCAGATCTGGCAGCTATGCTTTCCGCAAGGCGCGACACAGCGCCAACGGGGAGATCGCCATGCTGACGGACGCCGACATCCAATCGCACGCCGAGCGGATCCGCGATGACGGATATACCGTGATCGAACGCGCCGCCTCGCCGGACCTGGTCGAGGGATTGAAGAACGCGGTGCTGCGAATCGAGAGCGAGCACAATCTCGCACCTGCCAGGACGTCGTTCGAGGGCTTCAAGACGCTGCGCATCAACAATCTTCTGACCTATGACGATCTGTTCTGGGAGGTGCCGCTGCATGAGAACGTGCTGCCGGTGGTCGAGCGCGTGCTGGACAGGGAATGCCTGCTGTCGTCGTTCTGCTCGCTGGTGCTCGGCCCCGGCCAGGAGGCGCAGCCGATCCACGAAGACACCCAGTTGATCCCGCTGCCGCGGCCGCATATTCCGATCACGATCAATGCGATCTGGGCGCTGTCCGATTTCCGCGACGACAACGGCGCGACGCGGATCATTCCGCGCAGCCACACATTCGATTCGTCGCCGGAATACGGCAAGGATTACGACGCGGTCACCGCGACTATGCCGGCCGGCAGCGTGATGCTGTTCGACAGCGCGCTGTGGCATGGCGGCGGCGCCAACACCAGCGACGCCAGGCGCTTTGCGTTTTCTTGCGCCTATTGCTGGGGCTGGATGCGCCAGCAAGAGAATCTGCAACTCGGCATTCCGCGCGAGACTGCGGCCCGCTTTCCGCGCCGCCTGCAGGAATTGTGCGGCTACAGCGTCTACAAGGGCCAGTTCGGCCACATCGACAATCACGATCCGATCGAGCTGCTCGGTCGCGAGCGTGGCAAGCGCATGGTCTGGGAAGCAACCGACGTCAGGAAGGCGCGGATGGCGGGGCAGGGATGAGGGCACGTCGTTCCGGGGCGCGAAGCGAACCTCAGATGCGCAATTGCGCATCGGGGAACCTCGAGATTACCGGGTTCGATGC
Source organism: Bradyrhizobium sp. USDA 3240 (assembly GCF_054063295.1). Taxonomy (NCBI): domain Bacteria; kingdom Pseudomonadati; phylum Pseudomonadota; class Alphaproteobacteria; order Hyphomicrobiales; family Nitrobacteraceae; genus Bradyrhizobium; species Bradyrhizobium sp. USDA 3240. The sequence goes on along the minus strand of NZ_JBSSGD010000002.1, from coordinate 4,237,500 downwards.
TAACGCATCGCCCCGGAATGACGACTTAGGCCAATCGCCGAAACCTCAGATACGCCGCCTTGCGGCCTTCGCGCTCGGCCTTGGCGCCGTAGCGCGTCATGGTGTAGTTCGGCCACGGCTGCTGCCAGTCGATCGCGCGCTCGGCGAGCCAGGCGAAGTCGGGTGAGCGCATCAGATGTGCAAGCGTCCAGGCGCAGTAATCGTCGATGTCGCTGACGAAGCGGAATTCGCCGCCCGGCGGCAGCAGCCGGCTCATCGCCGCGACCGTTGCATCCTGCACGAAGCGCCGCTTCCAGTGCCGCCGCTTCGGCCAGGGATCGGGATGAATCAAGTCGATGCGCGCCAGCGAGCGCGTCGGCGCCCAGGCCAGCAGCTCGGCGGCGTCGCCGGCGAACAGGCGGATATTGCCGATATTCAGGGCCTCGATCTGGGTCAGGATCTTGGCCATCCCGTTGACATAGGGCTCGCAGCCGATGAAGCCGGTCGCCGGAAATGCCTGCGCTTCCGCGATCAAATGCTCGCCGCCGCCGAAGCCGATCTCGAGCCTGACATTCGCGATGCCGTCATCGAACAGCTCGGTCAGCGCCTCGGGCGCGGGCGCCGCGATGTCGAGCGAAAGGTGCGGCAGCAGAGTGTCGATCAGGTCGGCCTGGTGCGCGCGCAGCTTGTGGCCCTTGCGCCGCCCGAAGAACGAGCCGCGCGAATGCGCCATCGCGCCATCGTCGGACGAATCGCGATCGCCGCTGTCGTTCGGAGCCGTGGTCATCGCAGCGTCTGATAGAGCCGGTAGAGCAGTCGCGCGCGCGGCTCGATCGACGAGATGTAGAGCTGCTCGTAATGGGTATGCGCGCCCTTGCCGTCGACGCCGAGGCCGTCGAGGGTTGCGGTATGCGGCGCGGTGAAATTGCCGTCGGAGCCGCCGCCGGTGAACACATCGATCAGCTCGAAGCCGAGTTCGCCTGCAAGCTCCCTGGCGTGTTCGTAGAGCGCGGCGCCGGCATTGCTCTTCTCATAGGGCGGACGGTTCAATTCGCCGGTCACCTTCACGGTGACGCCGTCGGTGCGCGAGGTGATGCCGAGGATCTTCGGCACCAGCTCGTCGGCATCGGCCATGGTCGGCACGCGCATGTCGACTTCGGCATAGGCCTCTTCGGCGATCACGTTCGGCTTGGTGCCGCCGCGGACCACGCCGACATTGACGGTGACGCCGCGCTTGAGATCGTTCATCGCCTCCAGCGCCAGGATCACATGGCCGAGTTCCCGGATCGCGCTGCGGCCATCCTCGGGGCGGGTGCCGGCGTGAGCCGGCGCGCCCTTGATGTGGACGTCGAAGCGCGCGACGCCTTTGCGTCCGGTGACGATCTTGCCGCCGTCGCGCGCCGGCTCGGTCACCAGCACGTATTTGGCCTTGCGGCCCTCGGCCTCGATCAGTGCTCGCGAGGTCGGGCTGCCGATTTCCTCGTCCGAGACGTAGAGCTGGGTGATGCCGAGCGGCGGGCGCGCGTCATCGGCGCAAATCTGCCGGAATGCATGATAGGCGAGATAAGCGCCGCCCTTCATGTCGTAGATGCCCGGGCCGAACGCACTGTCGCCTTCGATCTTGAATGGTAACCGTTCGATGAATCCCATCGGATGAACTGTGTCGAGATGGCTCAACACCAGAATGCCCGGCGCGTCCTGCCCCCAGGACGAACGCGTCACCAGGTGATCGCCGCAGCCGTCGCGTCCCGCAACGCGGTCGACGGTGGCCGGCAGGTCGCGATAGCCTGACGCGACGAGATCAGCCAGTTTGTTGACCTGGTCCGGCCGCTCCGTCGGAGATTCGATTTCGACCCAACGGCGAATGCCGTCAAGGATGGCAGCGGTTTCGAACGGGTTGCTGGACATGCTGTTGTCGTCGCCTGTGAATTTGCTTTGTCATTCAGCGCACGCGCCGAAACGTGATCCCGAAAAGCGTGGCGCGGTTTTCCGGAAAGATCATGCTGTATCAAGGAGCTAAAGCGCGACGAGATTCGATCGGAACTCGCCACGCCTTAACGCATGCCGGAATGACATATTCCAGATTTGACGATCTCTCAAACGGATATGGCCGGATCAGACCTGCTCGGCCGCCTCGCGCGCTGCGATCTGCTCGACCAGCTCGACGATGCTGCGGCGGAGCTTGGCGTCCGCGATCCGCGTGAACGCGCGGGTCAGGGCCAGGCCTTCGGCGGTTGCCAGAAAATCGGACACATAGGCCGGTGAGGAGCCCTCGCTGAAGCCGTCAGCGGTCTTGACGCCGCTCGGGCCGCCGTCGAACAGGAAAGAGACCGGCACCTGCAGGATTTCGGAGATCTGCTGCAGCCGGCTGGCGCCGACACGGTTGGTGCCCTTCTCGTATTTCTGCACCTGCTGGAACGTCAGGCCTAACGCCTCGCCCAGTTTTTCCTGGCTCATGCCGAGCATGATGCGTCGCATTCGGACGCGGCTGCCGACATATTTGTCAACAGGATTGGGCGCTTTGGTGGACATTCCAACTCTCCTAAGGGATTGCGCGCCCGGGGGGTGAGGCAAGTTGGACGTGGAGTATGCCTCAGGCGCCGGTGCCGTCAAATCCTGCAAGGAGGACCGGGACGAAATGCGGACAATTTGCGCAAAGGGGCTGACTTGGCTTGTGATTTCGCGTGGACCCGTACAATGCGAAGTGCACGGTCGATCTGTCAACAGGTGGAATCACACTGAGGTAAATTTCGACACTTTTTCGGGTTCGTGTGACAACCGGCGATAAGCGCCATCAGGTCTTTCGCCTGACAAAACGCCTCCGCAAGACGATTGCGAGGGCAACTAACACAATCACAGCGGCGGGGATGTTGCCGACACGCGCGTAGATCGTCGGCGCGATGGCCGTCGGCAGGCCGGCATCGAGCACGCCTTCGATGCCGAGCCCGAGCTGGGCGACGATCCGCCCGAGCGGGTCGATGATGGCCGAGATGCCCGTATTCGCGGCGCGCACCATCGGCAGGCCTTCCTCGATCGAGCGCAGCCGGGCCTGCTGCAGATGCTGATAGGGGCCGGTCGAGATTCCGAACCAGCCGTCATTGGTGACGTTGATGATCCAGCCGGGGCGGTCGTCGCGGCTCACGACGTTGCCGGGGAAGATCGCCTCATAGCAGATCAAGGGCAGCGCGCGCGGCGCATTCGGAATATCGAGCGTGCGGCGGATCGTGCCGGGAATGAAGCCGCCCTGCACCTTGGTGAGCTGGACGAAGCCGAGCTTCTCCATCCAGTCCTGGAACGGCAGATATTCTCCGAATGGGACAAGGTGCAGCTTGTCGTAGACCGCAAGCACGCTGCCATCATGGTCGATGACATAGATCGAATTATACGCGCGCGTGACGCGGACACCGGGCGGCAGATCCGGTGCGCGCACCGAGCCGGTGATCAGCACGGTTCCCTTCGGCAGCAGATCGGCGATCTGCGCCATCGCATCGGCTTCCTTGGTCAGGAAGAACGGAAACGCGGATTCCGGCCAGATCAGGATGGTGGAGTCGCTCACGCCGGTGGAGTGCGGCCCGGACGCGCGATCCGACAGAGTGAGATATTTCTGCATCACCGCCGCCTTGGCGGAGTAGTTGAATTTGGCGTCCTGCTGCAGATCGGGCTGCATGATGCGCAGCTTGACGCCGCTGACCATGCTGGTCGGCTGTTGCGAGAGGCGCACCGCGCCGAACGCCAGCATCGCGGCGAGCACCAGCACCGCGACCACCGGCGTGCGCCATGGCTTGCGGCCGCGCGAGGCGCCGTCGATCAGCACGGCCGGACTTGCGAAGATCGCAACCGCCAGGAACGTCATGCCCCACAGCCCGATCAGCGACGCGGTCTGGGCCAGTGCCAGCGGCTCGGTCAGCGCGTAGCCGAATGCATTCCACGGAAAGCCGCTGAGCAGATGGCCGCGCAGCCATTCCGAAATCGTCAAGCCAACCGCCAGCGCCAGCACGCGCGAGGCGTCGCGCGGCCAGATCAGCCGTGCCAGCGCGAAGCCGAAGGCCGTGAACAATGCGAGATAGGCGGGCAGGCCGAGCACGGCGAACGGCGTCAGCCAGGCGAAGGTGTCTGCATCGACGAAGAAGGCGTAACCGATCCAGTACAGCCCCGGCACGAAATAGCCGAGGCCGAACCAGAAGCCGGACAGCGCTGCGGCGGGTACGCCGCGCCAGCGTCCCGCAGCGCTTCCGTCGATCAGCCAGACCGCGATCGAAAAGGTCAGAAACAGCACCGGCCAGGCGTTGAACGGCGCCATCGCCAGCGAGGACAAGGCGCCCGCCGCGAGCGCGAGCACGACGCGCTTCCATCCCCAGGTCAGGATGACGGCGAGGCCGATCGATCGGAGCTTGTCGGAGAGCCTCACTGCGGACCGGCTCCCTCGCCGGGCGGCGGCAGGTTGTCATTCGCCTGCGGGGTGCCGGAATCCGGTGCCTGCTCGCGGCGCCGCTCGCGCTCCTTGCGCGGCGCCGGCCGTTCCTTGCGTGTCGTGACCCGCACGCGCTTGACCCGACGCGGATCGGCGTCGAGCACCTCGACCTCGTAATTGCCCGGACCGGAAATCACCTCGCCGCGCACCGGCAGGCGGCCGACGAACGACACCAGATAGCCGCCCAGCGTCTCGACCTCCTCGCCGGCCTCGCCGGTGACGAAGTCCTCGCCGATCACCGAACGGACATCGTCGAGGCTGGCGCGCGCGTCGGCGATAAAGGAGTTGTCCGGCTGGCGGACAATGGACGGCGGCTCGTCGGAATCGTGCTCGTCGTCGATCTCGCCGACGATCTGCTCGACGATATCCTCGATCGACACCAGCCCATCGGTGCCGCCATATTCGTCGACCACCAGCGCGAGATGGATGCGCGAGGCCTGCATCTGCGCTAGCAGGTCGATCGCGCGCATCGACGGCGGGATGTAGAGCAGCTTGCGGATGATATGAGCATCCGCCAGCGGCAGTGCGAGATCGACCGTGCGCAGATCGAGTCCGGCCGGGAACGGCTTCTTGCGCTTCGTCTTGGTCGTGTCGGTGACGCGCGCCTTCGCGGTCATAAAGGCGAGCAGGTCGCGGATGTGCACCATGCCCTCAGGGTCGTCGAGGGTTTCGTTGTAGACGACGAGCCGCGAATGCGCAGCGCTCTCGAACAGGCTCATCAATTCGCCGAGCGGGATGTCACGCTTGACCGCGACGATGTCGGCGCGATGGATCATGACGTCGGCGATCCGCCGCTCGTTCAGCGACAGGATGTTGCGCAGCATGGTGCGCTCGATCGCCGAGAAGCCGACATCGTCGGGCGTCGAGGCGTCGAGCACCACCTGCAGATCGTCGCGTACCGAGCCGGCCTTCCAGCCGAACAGCGTGCGGATCGCGCGCACCAGCCAGCCTTCGGCCGCCGGGCGCTGCACCTCGCCGTCGTGCACGACGGCGGGCAGGTTGCTCACGTTGCGCGGATTGTCATGGGTCGGGTCGGAATCCGGCATGTCAGGCGATCCGATCCGCATAGGGGTCGGGAATGCCGAGGGAGGCGAGGATCTCGCGCTCGAGCGCCTCCATGTCCTCGGCATCGTCGTCGTTCTCGTGGTCGTACCCGATCAGATGCAGGAAGCCATGCACCGCGAGATGGCTCAAATGATGGTCGAACGGTTTCTGTTCTTCATCGGCTTCCCGCCGCGTCGTCTGATAGGCGATCGCGATATCGCCGAGCATGCGCGGGGCATCGTCGGGTCCGCCGGCGCCTTCCGGCTGCAGCGCCGGAAACGACAGCACGTTGGTCGGCTTATCGACGCTGCGCCAGTTGGCGTTCAGTGTGCGGATCCCGGCGTCGTCGGTCAGCATCACCGCAAGCTCGGCATCCGCGACATCGGCGTCGGCGATTGCGGCGGCGGCCTCGATCGCGCGGTGAATCACCGCGTCGGCATCGGGCTCGGCCTGCCAGCAGTCGGCGGTGACGAGAACCTCGGTTGCAGGAAAAGCAGACACGTTGGTTTCAAAATCTGCGTTATGGCCGGAACCCGCATCGCGCGGGCTCGCGGCCGAAGCTATTGGTCTCAAGATCTGGCGTTTGCCGGCTTTTGCGGCAATCCCTCATAGGCGGCCACAATGCGCGCCACCAATTCATGGCGGATGACGTCCTCGGCCTTGAAATGTACCTGCGCGATGCCCTCGACGCCGTCGAGCAGCTTCACGGCTTCGGTGAGCCCCGAAGCCTGGCCGTGCGGCAGGTCGACCTGCGACGGGTCGCCGGTGACGATCATCCGGCTGTTTTCGCCGAGACGCGTCAGGAACATCTTCATCTGCATCGTCGTGGTGTTCTGCGCCTCGTCGAGGATGATGGCGGCGTTGGTCAGGGTTCGGCCGCGCATGAAGGCGAGCGGTGCGATCTCGATCTCGTTGCCCTGCAGCGCGCGTTCGACGACGCGGGCATCCATCAGATCGTACAGCGCATCGTAGATCGGGCGCAGATACGGATCGACCTTTTCCTTGAGGTCGCCGGGCAGGAAGCCGAGCCGCTCGCCGGCCTCGACCGCGGGCCGCGTCAGGATGATGCGATCGACTTCCTTGCGCTCGAACAATTGTGCTGCGTGGGCGACTGCGAGCCAGGTCTTGCCCGTGCCGGCCGGGCCGATGCCGAACACCAGCTCATGCCGCTTCAGCGCGCGGATGTAGGAATCCTGCGCAGCGGTGCGGGCGCGTACCGGACGCTTGCGCAGATTGATCGTTTCAAAGGTCGGCTTGGCGGTCTTGTTGTCGAATTCGAACAGCGAGCCCTGCGCGATTACGGCGCGGATCGCGCCTTCGACTTCGCCCTGATCGAGGTCGTGCCCTTCGACGGCCTGCGCGTAGAGGGTTTCGAGCACGCGCCGTGCCGCATCGCAGCCGTCCCGGGAGCCTGCGATGGTGAGATGGTTGCCGCGGGAATCGACCACGACGCCGAGCCGCCGCTCGATCAGCGCCAGATTCTGTCCGTAGGGGCCGACCAGCGCCGATGCGGCACGGTTGTCGTCGAAATCGATGACGACCTGAGTTTCAGGCGGCCGGGTCTCAGGTGGCATTTGCATGTCGCGGTCAGGTTTGCGGCTGGGAGCTAACGAAGACGAATCCGATGCGCTTTTGGGCAAGGATTTCAGGCTCCAATGGTCTGCGAAATGAGGCCCGGTGCGGATTGCGTGGCGAGCTCGCCGATCAGGCTGTAGCGCTCGAGGCTGTCGATCCTCACCGGGAGGATCTGGCCGATGATGTCAGGCGATGCCATCACGTGGGCGGGCTGCAGATAGGCGGTCCGGCCGACGATCTGGCCCGGATTGCGTGCGGCGCGCTCGAACAGCACATCGACCGTTGTGCCAATCGCAGCCCGGTTGAAGGCCGATTGCTGGCTGTCGATCAATTCCTGAAGCCGCCCCAAGCGCTCGTCCATCTCGGCTGCTGACACCGTCTCCCGCATCTCCGCCGCCGGCGTGCCTGGCCGAGGCGAATACTTGAATGAATACGCCGCAGCGTACCCGATTTGCGTGACAAGCGCGAGAGTGGCGGAAAATTCTTCCCCGGTCTCGCCGGGGAAGCCCACGATAAAATCTGATGAAAAAGCAATGTCTTGCCGCGCGGCACGGAACCGGTCGATGACGCGCCGGTAGTCATCGGCGGTATGCTTGCGGTTCATGGCGGCCAGGATCCGGTCCGCCCCCGATTGCACCGGCAGGTGCACGAACGGCATCAGTTCGGGCAAATCGCGATGCGCGGCGATCAGGCTGTCGTCGACGTCGCGCGGATGGCTGGTGGAATAGCGCAGCCGCATGACCTCAGGAATCTCGGCGAGCCGCTGCAGCAATTTGCCGAGCGGCCAGACGCGGCCATCGGGGCCTTCGCCGTGATAGGCGTTGACGTTCTGCCCGATCAGCGTGAATTCGCGCACGCCGTTGTCGGCGAGCTGCTTCACGTCGTCGATGATCTTCGCGACCGGACGCGAGACTTCCGTGCCGCGCGTGTAGGGCACCACGCAGAAGGTGCAGAACTTGTCGCAACCTTCCTGCACCGTGACGAAGGCGGAGATGCCGCGGGCGCGGATCGCATCCGGCTTCGGCTGCGGAAGGAAGCCGAACTTGTCCTCGACCGGGAATTCGGTTTCGAGCGCGCGGCCATTTTCCCGGGCGCGTTTCAGCAGCGCAGGCAGATGGTGATAGCTCTGCGGCCCGACCACGATGTCGACGGTCGGCGCACGATGGATGATCTCGGCGCCTTCGGCCTGCGCGACGCAGCCGGCGACGGCGATCTTCATCTCGCGGCCCGCCCGCGCGGCCTCATCCTTGGCGACGCGCAGCCGGCCGAGTTCGGAATAGACCTTTTCCGACGCCTTCTCGCGGATGTGGCAGGTGTTGAGGATCACGAGGTCGGCGTCTTCGGCGCTCGCGGTCTCGACAAAGCCCTCGCCGGCCAGCGTGTCCACCATGCGCTGCGCATCGTAGACGTTCATCTGGCAGCCATAGGACTTGATGTGCAGCTTGCGCGGCGTCGTCATGGAACCCTGAATGCGGAAATGGAAACGGCGCCATCAGGGCGCCTTTGCTCAAATAAGGCCTAAACCGGGGAAAATCCAGCGTTCCAACCCGTCATTCCGGGGCGATGCGCCAGCATCGAACCTCAGGGGCGCAATTGCGCCCTGGGGAATCTCGAGATTCCGGGGTCGCTCCCTTCGGTCGCGCCCCGGAATGACGGAGTGGGCTCAGTCGGCGATCTGGATGTCAGCCCCAATTCTAGCGATCAAATCGGGCAATTGGCGCATATCTGCGAAGGTTAAGGCCGCGCCGGCCTGGCGCAGTGTGTTCTCATGTTCCGCCGTGCAGTGGCTGCCGCCGTAAAAGCCGAGCACGGTCATCCCGGCAGCGCGGGCGCCGGTGACGCCGGCCACGCTGTCCTCAATCACGACACAGCGCGCCGGGGCGGTGCCCATCTGGGTGGCCGCGAACAGGAAGAGATCGGGCGCCGGCTTGCCGTGCTTGACCTGGGTGGCGGAGAAAATATGCGGCGCAAGCTGGTCGTAGAGCCCGGCGCAGGTCAGGCCGTGATGGATCTTTTCCGGCGTGCCGCTGGACGCCACGCATTTCGGCAAGGTAAGCGCTGATATCGCTTCGCCGACATGCGCGATGGCGCTGAGATCGTCGGCATAGAGACTGAGCGTCGCGTGCTTGACCTCGGCCTCGAAAGAGTCGGGCAGCGCGCGGCCGATCTCGCTTTCGACGATCCGCCGCGCCTCGCGGTCGGACACGCCGAGGAAACGCTTCAGCACGCCGTCTGGCGTGATCGGAAAGCCGTGCCGCGTCAGCGTGTCCGCATGCGCGCGACAGGAGATCACCTCGCTGTCGACAAGCACGCCGTCGCAATCGAAGATGACGAGGTCGAAGCTCACCCGGTTTACGACTTGCTGTCGTCGTCGAGCGGCACGCAATAGAGCTCGAGACGGTGATCGACCAGCTTGTAGCCGAGCTTGCGCGCGATCTCGGCCTGCAGCTTCTCGATTTCCTCGGAGGTGAACTCGATCACCTTGCCGTCGCGCAGATTGATCAGATGGTCGTGATGGCTCTCGGGCATTTGCTCGTAGCGCGCGCGGCCCTCGCGGAAGTCGTGACGCTCGATGATGCCGGCATCCTCGAACAGCTTGACGGTGCGATAGACCGTCGAGATCGAGATCTTGTCGTCGACCGCCACGCAGCGGCGGTAGAGTTCCTCGACATCGGGATGATCCATGGCTTCCGCCAGCACCCGCGCGATCACGCGGCGCTGTTCGGTCATGCGCATGCCGGTCGCGGCGCAGCGCGCCTCGATGCCGGTATTTTTATGCGCAGGCGGAATTTTCACCGTGGTCATGGGTTTCGGGCCGTATTCTTCAAACCTTGGGTGACAGAGCGGGGGGTCTTCTGCCATCGCGCCGATGTTACGACAAGTCGCGCCGCATCAGAAGCGCGTTCAAATGTTCCCCACCGGGCTGCTTGTAATAGCGTTCGCGGCGGCCGATCACGCCGAATCCGGCCCTTTCGTAAAGCCGCCGCGCCGGCTGATTGTTCTCTTCCACTTCGAGGAAGATGGTGCGGATGCCGCGGCCGGCAAGATGGCCGAGATGGGTCAGCAGCAGGTCGCGCGACAGGCCGCGCCCGCGCTGATTGAAATCGATCGCAATCGACAGGATTTCCGCTTCGTCCGCCGCCATCCGCGAGACGGCGAAGCCGATCACCCTGCGGCCCTGCCGCAGCCGGTGCACCAGCGTGTTGCGCTCGGTCAGCATCGCCTCGAACTCGCCTTCGCCCCAGCCGCGATGAAACGACGCGCCGTGCAATTGCGCGAGCCGCGCCGCATCGCGCAAGGATGCGGGCTCGACCGCGGGCGGACCGCCGCCCCACCATCGCGACAGCCAGCCGGTCATGTCGATGGCGGCGCGCTGATGACCAGGCGATCCTTCGGCGGCTTCGCGTCGGGTGCGCGCAGATAGAACGGACGCGGCGGCGCCGTGTCGGGATCCACCGCGGCGCCGACCCAGGCGACCCAAATGATGTCGGGTGCGGGCTGCCTGTCGACCTTGACCGGCGGAGCGGCATCCGCGGGCCAGCGCTCGGCGAGGATATTGGCGGCGTTGCCGACCAGATGCAGCGCGCCGAACTGTGCGGCCTCGAGCGCTTCCGCGATCGGCGCAACCTTCGGCTTGAGCATCAGGCTGCCGTCGCCGCCGACCAGCTGGAAATAGACGTGATCGTGCCGCGCATCGATCGCCGACAGGATTGGGGGTGCGGCATTCTCAGCGACTACCGGCGCGGCGAAGGCGGCGAGCGTCGACAGCCCGACCACCGGCTTTTCCGCTGATAGTGCGAGGCCGCGCGCCGCCGAGAGCCCGACGCGCAGGCCGGTGAAACTGCCGGGGCCGGTGGTGACGGCGATGCGGTCAAGCCCGGCAAAGCCGACGCCGCTTTCTTTCATCACCCGCGCGATCAGCGGCATCAGCGCCTCGGCATGGCCGCGCTGCATCGCCTGCGATTCGATGGCGATGGTATTGCCGGAGTCGGTGTCGAGCACCGCCGCAGAGCAGGCGTCGAGCGCCGTATCGATCGCGAGAATGATCATGGGAGGGCGAATGGCGAATACGAAATGGCGGACAGGGAATTCGAGGAGAACGCTGTTCGCGATCCGCCATGCGCCATTCGCCGCTCCATCACATCGGCCGGACTTCCTGCACGTCGGGCACGAAGTGCCGCAGCAGGTTCTGGATGCCGTGTTGCAGGGTCGCGGTGGATGACGGGCAGCCGGCGCAGGAGCCCTTCATGTTGAGATAGACGATGCCGTCCTTGAAGCCGCGGAAGGTGATGTCGCCGCCGTCATTGGCAACTGCCGGACGCACGCGGGTCTCGATCAGGTCCTTGATCTGCTCGACCGTCTCGGCGTCCGCCTCGTCGAAGAACTCGTCCTCCTCGTCGCGGGCGTCGTCGCTGGCAGCGGTGCCGTCGGCGAGCAGCGGCGCGCCGGACATGTAGTGCTCCATGATGGCGCCGAGGATCGCGGGTTTGAGGTGCTGCCAGTCGCCGTCCGCTTTGGTCACGGTGATGAAGTCGGCGCCGTAGAACACGCCGGTGACGCCTGATACGGCGAACAGCCGTTCGGCGAGCGGCGATCGCGCGGCGGTCTCGACTGAGGAGAATTCCAGGGTGCCGCTGTCGAGCACGGCGCGGCCCGGGATGAATTTCAGGGTGGCGGGATTGGGCGTGGCTTCGGTCTGAATGAACATTTGCTGTCTCCGGCGTCGCCGGTTCAAGGCCGGCGCGTTGAGTTCCCCTACCAGATGGCAATTAAAAAGCCTGCGATCAAGCTGCAAAACCGCGGTTCCAGGCCTCAATCCATGCTCTGGAGCGGCTTCGAGGCCCGATAACGCTAGGACAGAGCGTCGATCTCGGCGTCGGTCAGGCCGCCGGGCACGATGGTCACCGGGATCGGGAACGCCCCCATGGTCTTGGCCATGGTGGTGATGATCGGCCCGGGCCCCTCGGCGCCCGGATTGGCGGCCAGTACCAGCATCGCGATGTCGACGTCCTTGTCGATCACGTCGAGGATCTGCTCGGTCGGGTCGCCCTCGCGAATCACCCGCTCCGGGGTGATCGCGGCGATCCCGTTGGCGCGGCCGGCGGCGCGGTCGAGCGCCTCATTGGCGGCTTCCTCGGCCTCGGCGCGCATGATATCGGCGACCCCCAGCCATTGCTGGTTCTGGTCCTCGGTCTCGATCACCCGCAGCATCAGGACGCCGCCGCCGACCCTGATCGCCCACCGGCTGGCGTAATAGACCGCGCGGTCCCATTCCGCGGTGTCGTCAACGATGACGAGGCATTTCGGCTTGTGACCTGTCTCGTAGCTTCGTCGCTGGGCGGTCATGCATGTCCCGGTGCTGAACCAAACCAACCCATGCTGCCACACTCCCTCCCTGTTGGGGAGAGGGAGCGCGCAGGTCTGCCGGTGATGTCAGCGCGGGCGGATGAAGCCGACGATGTCCTTGGTGAGGCGCATGGTCTCATCGGCGATGCCGCGGGCGCGGTTGGCGCCGTCGATCAGGATCGAATCGACATGGCCGGGATCGGCGACCAGCTTCTTCATCTCGGAGGCGATCGGCGCCAGTTTTGCGACGCAAACCTCGACCAGCGCGTTCTTGAAGCTGGAGAACTGCCCGCCGCCGAACTGCGTCAGCACCTCCTGCTTGGAGACGCCGGCGAGCGCCGCGTAGATGCCTACCAAATTGTCGGCCTCGGGGCGGGTCTCGAGACCCTTTTCCTCCGACGGCAGCGGCTCCGGATCGGTCTTCGCCTTGCGGATCTTCTGCGCAATGGTGTCGGCGTCGTCGGTGAGGTTGATGCGCGAATTGTCCGACGCATCCGACTTCGACATCTTCTTGGTGCCGTCGCGCAGGCTCATCACCCGCGTCGCAGGCCCGGTGATCAGCGGCTCGGGCTGCGGGAAGAACAGGCCGTCGGCAAAGCCATGGCCACGGATCGAATCGCCGAAGTCGTTGTTGAACTTCTGCGCGATGTCGCGGGACAGCTCCAGATGCTGCTTCTGGTCCTCGCCTACAGGCACATGGGTGGCGCGGTACAGCAGGATGTCGGCAGCCATCAGCACCGGATAGTCGTAGAGGCCGACGGAGGCGTTCTCGCGGTCCTTGCCGGCCTTCTCCTTGAACTGCGTCATGCGGTTCAGCCAGCCGATGCGCGCGACGCAGTTGAAGATCCAGGTCAGCTCGGCATGGCCGGCGATCTGGCTCTGGTTGAACACGATGTGCTTCTTGGCATCGATGCCCGAGGCGATGAAGGCCGCGGTCACCTCGCGGGTGTTGCGCGCCAGCTCGGCCGGGCCGCCCCAGACCTCGACGCCCTGCGTGATCGCGTGCATGTCGACGACGCAATAGATGCAATTATGGGTCTGCTGCATCTTCACGAAGTTGACGATGGCGCCGAGATAGTTGCCGAGGTGCAGATTGCCCGTCGGCTGGACGCCTGAGAAAACCCGTTCAACGAACGCCATGGTCTAATTCCCGGAAATAGGGCTGCTTTTGCCGGGTCGTTTGCCACTTAAGCCCTGCGCGCGCAAGTCAGGCAGGGCGCCTTTGCCTGACGGCGTTAACCGCCTGTCGCCAGCCGGTGACGCCGAAAAGCTGCAAGAACAGCCCGTAACCGGCGATGCCGGCGGCGATCAGCACGAGAAGGGAGGCCGCCTGCACGAAACCGTGGCGGCCGGCGGCCGGCAGCGCGCCTTCCGCGAGCCACAACAGGCCGCCCATCGCGAGCGCTGCGGCCAGGATGCGTGGCAGCCGGCGGCGCGCCTCCGCATCGATCGAAAAGCCGAAGGTCGTAGCGCCCTTGCGGATCAGCGCCAGCGCATTGCTCCAGGCGCCGAGCGCGATGCCGGCGGCGATTCCGCTCGCGCCGAACATATGGCCGAGCAGGAAGGCCGCGGCGATTGCGACCACGATGGCCTTCAGCGTCGCAAACAGCGGCGTCAGCGTGTCCTCGCGCGCGAAGAACGCCGGCGACAGTGCCTTCACCAGCACGTGTGCCGGTAAAGCCAGCGTCAGCCAGATCAGGGCTTGCGCGGTTGCCGCGGAATCCTCCGCAGTGAACGCGCCATGCTCGAACAGCATCCGTACGATCGGCTCGCTCAGCACCATCAGGCCAAGCGTTGCGGGCAGCGCCAGCCCGACCGCGAGTTCGAGCCCACGCGATTCCGCATGCGCGATCGCGGCATGCTCGCCGCTGCGCACCGCGCGCGTCATCTCCGGGATCAGCACCGTGCCCATTGCGACGCCGACAATGCCGAGCGGCAGCTCGAGCAGGCGGTTGGCGAAATAGAGCCAGGACACCGCCGATGGCGAGGTCGACGCGATCACCGCGCCCGCTACGACAAGCCATTGCGGCGCGCTGCTCGCCACCATGCCGGGGACCGCGCGGCCGAGAAAGCCGCGCATCTCGGGATCGAAGGAGAGGCGGAGCGGAGCGGCGAGTTTTGCGCCGCGCAGCGCCAGCATCGAGAGTTGCAGGAAGCCGGCGACGCCGATCGTCGCGGCCATGACAAGCGCGGCCTGCACCGGCTCCTGCTGCCGCGCCAGCAGCACGGCCATCACTGATATCAGCGCGATGTTGAACAGCAGCGGCGAGAACGCGGTCAGCGCGAAGCGTCCCTGCGCGTTGAGCAGCGCCATCATCACGGTGACGGGGCCGGCGAAGGCAAGATAGGGCAGCATCAGCCTCGCGTTGTCGACGGCGAGTTGCAGCGTATCGCGGCCGACGAAGCCCGGTGCGATCGCCGCGATCACGAGCGGCATGAGTGCGCCGATCACCAGTGCGGCCGCGATCACGGCGGCGCTGACGGTGCCGAGCACGCGGCCGGCAAACGCGGTGGCCGCGGCCATGCCCTCGGCGTCGCGCGCCTTCAGCCAGGCCGGCACCAGGGCGGCATTCAATCCGCCCTCGGACAGCAGCCGTCGCACCACATTCACCAGCTGGAATGCCGCCAGAAAGGCATCCGCCACCGGCCCCGCGCCGAGCAGCGCCGCGATCACGGAATCGCGCACGAAGCCGAGCAGTCGCGAGGCCAGCGTTCCCGAGGAGACCGTGAGGAAGGAGCGGAACATGGGGCCTGTATAGCAGCCGCGCGCTTTGCTGCCAGCAGTGCCCTGCTAGACCCGTCATCCTGAGGTGCGAGCGTAGCGAGCCTCGAAGGATGAATCGGCCAGAGCCGGGCCGTGCATCCTTCGAGGCTCGCCAAGAGGCTCGCACCTCAGGATGACGGGAACAGGCAGCTTTAGCTTCCCTTGCTGCCCCGAGGCCTAACGTGATAGGTCGCGGCTCTTGTTGGGTGGCGTTAACACAGGGCAGGTCTATGGCTGACGCAAAATATGACGTTCTCGGGATCGGCAACGCGATCTTCGACATGCTGGTGCAGACCGACGAGGCATTCCTCGCCCGTCACGGCATGACCAAGGGCTCGATGCAGCTGATCGACGAGGCGCGCGCCGCCGCGATCTACGGCGACATGGGGGTCGCGACCGAGGTGTCGGGCGGCTCGGCTGCCAACACCATCGTCGGCGTCGGCAATCTCGGCGCCCGCGCCGCCTATGTCGGCAAGGTCAAGGACGACCAGATCGGCAAGCTCTACGTCCACGACATCCGCGCCGCCGGCGTGGCCTTCGACACTGCGCCGGCCAAGACCGGCCCGGCCACCGGCTGCTGCTACATCCTGGTGACGCCGGA
The DNA here is from genome assembly GCF_054063295.1 of Bradyrhizobium sp. USDA 3240. Taxonomy (NCBI): domain Bacteria; kingdom Pseudomonadati; phylum Pseudomonadota; class Alphaproteobacteria; order Hyphomicrobiales; family Nitrobacteraceae; genus Bradyrhizobium; species Bradyrhizobium sp. USDA 3240. The sequence goes on along the minus strand of NZ_JBSSGD010000002.1, from coordinate 4,221,720 downwards.
CGGCGAGCGCACCATGAACACCTATCTCGGCGCCGCACAGGACCTGACGCCCGACGACATCGATCCGGCCCAGATCGCAGCCGCCAGCATCATCTATCTCGAGGGCTATCTCTGGGATCCGAAGAACGCCAAGGACGCGTTCGTGAAGGCGGCCGATATTGCGCATGGCGCGGGCCGCCAGGTCGCGCTGACGCTGTCGGATTCGTTCTGCGTTGATCGCTACCGCGACGAATTCCTCGCCTTGATGCGCAAGGGCACGGTCGACCTCGTGTTCTCCAACGAGTCCGAGTTGCACTCGCTGTACCAGACCTCGGATTTCGACACCGCGCTGAAGCAGTTCGGCAAGGATACAAAACTCGGTGTCGTCACCCGCAGCGAGAAGGGCTGTGTCGTGATCTCAGGCGATGCCGTCGTATCGGCGCCCGCCTCTCCGATCGACAAGCTCGTCGACACGACAGGCGCCGGCGACCTGTTCGCCGCCGGCTTCCTGGTCGGCCTCGTGCGCAATGTCGGCCACGAGAATGCCGGCCGCCTCGGCGCGCTCGCCGCCGCCGAAGTGATCCAGCACATCGGCGCCCGGCCGCTGGCGTCGCTGAAGGATCTGGCGAAGGGGAAGGGGCTGTTGGTCTAAGTGCCTCTTACCTCGCCCCGCTCGCGGGGAGAGGTCGGAACGCATCGTGAGATGCGTTCCGGGTGAGGGGAAGTCTCCGCGTACTCACTGCTTTCGAATTTGCGGAGGCGGCCCCTCACCCCGACGCTCTCCCCGCAAGAGCGGGGCGAGGGAGAAGGGACCTCACGCCGTCTTCGCAGCCTTCAATCCCAGCCGCTGCTCGACCGCGTCGCGCATCACGAATTTCTGGATCTTGCCGGTCACCGTCATCGGGAATTCGTCGACGAACTCGACATAGCGCGGGATCTTGTTGTGGGCGATCTGGCCCTGGCAGAAGGCGCGGACTTCGTCGGCGGTCAATGTCTCGCCCTGTCGGACCCTGACCCAGGCGCACAGCTCCTCGCCATAGCGCTGATCGGCGACGCCGAAGATCTGCACGTCCTGGATCTTCTGATGGCGATAGAGGAATTCCTCGATCTCCCTTGGATAGAGGTTTTCGCCGCCGCGGATGACCAAATCCTTGATGCGGCCGACGATGTTGCAATAACCCTCGTCGTCGATCACGGCGAGATCGCCGGTGTGCATCCAGCCATTGGCGTCGAGCACGTCGCCGGTCTTTTCCTTCTCCTCCCAATAGCCCAGCATTACGCTGTAGCCGCGGGTGCAGAGCTCGCCGCGTTCGCCGCGTGCGACCGCCTTGCCGTCGAGGTCGACGACCTTGACCTCGACATGCGGATGGATGCGGCCGACGGTGGAGACACGCCGCTCCAGCGGGTCGTCCGTCGCGCTCTGAAAACTCACCGGGCTGGTCTCGGTCATGCCGTAGGCGATCGTCACCTCGCGCATGTTCATCTCGGTGTTGACGCGCTTCATCACCTCGATCGGGCAGGGCGCGCCGGCCATGATGCCGGTACGCAGCGACGACAGGTCGAAGCGCTTGAACTCGGGATGGTCGAGTTCGGCGATGAACATCGTCGGCACGCCGTACAGTGTGGTGCATTTCTCCTGCGCGACGGTCGCAAGCGTCGCCAGCGGATCAAAACCTTCGCCGGGATAGACCATGGTGGTGCCGAGCGTGACCGAGGCGAGATTGCCCATCACCATGCCGAAGCAGTGATAGAGCGGCACCGGAATGCAGATGCGGTCCTGCTCGGTCAGGCGCATGGCGCGGCCGGTGAAGTAGCCGTTGTTGAGGATGTTGTGATGCGTCAGCGTCACGCCCTTCGGCGAGCCGGTGGTGCCGCTGGTGAACTGGATGTTGACGGGATCGTCGAATTGCAGGCTGTCGCCGAGCGCCGCAAGCTGTTCGCGATGCCGCTCCCCGCCCATCTGCGGCACTTGCTCGAATGGAATCGTGCCCGGTGCCGCGGGTCCGCCGATCTGGATCACGGCGCGCAGCTGCGGCAGCCGCGCCGAGCGCAGATGGCCGGGCTCGGAGCTCGCAAGCTCAGGCAGTAGTGTGTTCAGCATCTCCATATAGGCCGAGGTCTTGAACGCGGTCGCGGTCACGATCGCGGCGCAGCCGACCTTGCCGAGCGCAAATTCGAGCTCGCTCAGCCGGTAGGCGGGATTGATGGTGACGAGGATCAGGCCGGCTTTGGCAGCGGCGAATTGCGTCAGCGTCCATTCGGGCCGGTTGAGCGACCAGATGCCGATCCGCTCGCCGCGCTGCAGCCCGAGCGCGAGTAAGCCGGCCGCCAGCGCCTCGACCCGCGCGGCGAATTCGTTCCAGGTCCAGCGCACATTGTGGCTGGGCGAGACCAGCGCCTCGCGATCGCCCCAGCGCGCGCGTGCGCGCTCGAGGCTGCGGCCGATGGTTTCGCCGAGCAGCGGCGTATCGGAAATGCCGCAGACATAGCTGTCTGCCTTGGGTGTGGATGCCAAGCTCGTCCTCCTCGTGGTCGTGGTCGTGGTCGTGTTCGTGTCGTCGCGCTTTTTGCGCGATCTTAGTCGTTTGGTGCCGGCAGGACAGGCCCGACCTATGGCGGGTATGAAAAATCCCTCCCCGCGAGGGGAGGGATGTCTTGCTGCTGGACTGGAACCTCAGGCCGCTCGCTGTCCGCTGCCGGCGTCGAGCCCGGCATAGATGCCTTTCTCGAAGCCTGCGAATGCCTCCAGGCTGTGCTTGTCGGCGAACGGCAACAGCTGGGTCAGGATCACGCCGCAGACGTCGCGCGACGGATCGATCCAGTAATAGGTGTTGGCGAGGCCCGCCCAGGCGAGGCTGCCGGCGCTGCGGCCTTCCGGCGTCTTGGCGGTGTTGATCAGGAAGCTCAGGCCCCACTTCTTGACGATGTCGGGCCAGAGATCGACGTCGTTGGTGTACATCGGCGCCGCGGTCGTCATCTTGTCGACGGTGAGTTCGCCGATGTGGTTCTGCCCCATCGTCGCGACGGTCTCGGCCTTCAGCACCTGATTGCCGTTGCCTTTGCCCTTGTTGAGGATCATCTGGCAGAACTTGAGGTAGTCGGCCGCGGTCGAATAGAGGCCGCCGCCACCCATGTGGAATTCAGGGTTCTGCTCGAGCTCGAACGGGATCGCGGCGAGCGTGCCGTCCTCGCCGCGCGCATGCATGCCGACCAGCCGCTTGCGCATGTCGTCGGTGATCTTGAACGCGGTGTCGCTCATGCCGAGCGGCGCGAACATATTGTCGCGCAAATAAGCATCGAGCTTCTTGCCGGATGCTGCTTCCACCGCCCTGCCGACGAAATCGATATTGGTGCCGTATTCCCAGCGCGTGCCGGGGTCGGTCATGATCGGCGTCTTCAGCGCGGCATTCAAGCAGGTGATGATGCCGGGCGTGCCGGTCTTCTCCAGGTATTTGCCGAGATTGGCGTCCCACATGTCGTAGGCGAAGCCCGCGGTGTGGGTCATCAGCTGGCGCAGCGTGATCGGCTTTTTCGCCGGCCGCAGCTTCGGCTCGCCCTTGGCATCGAAGCCGTCGAGCACCTGCACGGCGGCGAGATCGGGCAACAGCTTGCCGATCGGCTCATCGAGCGAGAGCTTGCCCTGCTCGACGAGCTGCATCGCGCCCGCGGAGGTCACCGCCTTGGTCATCGAGGCGATCCAGAACACGCTGTCCGCCGTCATGGGATCGCTCTTGGAAAGGTCGCGCTTGCCGAACGCGCCCTCGTAGATCACGTCCTTGCCGGTGGCCGCGATGGCGACCACGCCGGGAATCTCCTTTGCCTCGCTCTTCTGCCGCAATACCTGATCGATCTGAGCCTTGCTCTGCATTGGGGGCTTCCTCCGGTGGGTTTATTGTTTTGAAGTGCGGGGATCATCCTCCCGCTTTTCCGCTCCCGCAAGGCGGGCGCGATGCGATGATGTCGCGATGTCGTGACAGCCGGGCCATTAGAAGCGGCCGTGCTCAACAGATGTTCACCACGCGCGCAGATTTTGCGGTGGACGCCGCACAAGTCCCGGTGACCTCCGACGACGGCCACGGTAACGTGATCAAGGAATGATTTTCGTACCTGATTATTTGCATTAACGCATTCAGATCGCTGCACAAACGGTGCGGCGAATTGGGATGGATTTGACGAAAAGATTCGTCATTTCGCGCCTTGCGGGGACGCAGCAATGATTTCGACATGGAGTGAATGGAAGCGCTATCCGCGGCTGGGCCGCGGCGAAAATATCGAGGCGCCGATCAGCCCAGGTCTTTATGAGGTTCGCTACGCGGGTACCGGCGCCCTGCACTCGTTTGAGGCCGTCGACAATGTCGCCCAGGCGCTGGCGCTGCTGCAGACCGGCGCCAAGTCCTGGTTCGGCCGCCGCGATGCGCGGGCACAGGCCGACCTCGAATACCGGACCTGCGCAACCTCGACCAAGGCAGATGCCAAGGCCGCGGCCGAACGCATGATCGGCCGCCGCGAAACCTACATGTCGGGCGGCGCGATCTGACATTGAGCTGTCATTCCGGGGCGATGCGTCAGCATCGAACCCTCAGGCACGCAACTGCGCACCGAGAATCTCGAGATTCCCCGGTGCACAAGGGCGCGCCTGAGGTCTGGTCCTTCGGACCATCCCGGAATGACAATCTTCCGCAACGACGCCGCGTTTGTGTCCAAGCAGGGTCGCGCTGGCCGCCAGTGCATCGCCGCGGCTTTCCGCCTATATAGGCGGCGAATACCCCTCCAAAGAAATTCCAGGAGTAACGCCATGACCCCGCCCGTTGCCGCACGCGCCACGCAATCCGCAGCCACCTCCCTGCAAAGCCGCCTGAAGGACCCGTCGTTGCTGCGCGATCGCTGCTACATCGACGGCGCCTGGGTCGGCACCCCGGAATTCGCCGTCAACAATCCGGCGACCGGCGTCGAACTGATCAGGATTCCGCAGCTGGGCGCAGATGATGCGACCAGTGCCGTCGAGGCCGCCCAGCGGGCGTTTCCGGCCTGGGCCAAGCTGACCGCCAAGCAGCGCTCCAATATCTTACGCAAATGGTTCGACCTGATCATCGCCAATCGCGAGGATCTCGCGCTGATCCTGACCTCCGAGCAGGGCAAGCCGCTGGCGGAGGCGCTCGGCGAAGTCGATATCGGCGCGGCCTATGTCGAGTTCTTCGCGGAGGAAGCGCGCCGCGTCTATGGCGAGACGATTCCGACCCAGCGCCCGGATGCCCGTTTGCTCGCGATCCGGCAACCGATCGGCGTCTGCGGCGCCATCACGCCGTGGAATTTCCCGAACTCGATGATCACGCGAAAAGTGTCGCCGGCACTGGCCGCCGGCTGCACCGTCGTGCTGAAGCCCGCCAACGAGACGCCGCTGTCGGCGCTCGCGCTCGCTGTGCTGGCTGAGAAGGCCGGCGTGCCGAAGGGCGTGCTCAACATCATCACCGGCGATGCGCCGCCGATCGGCAAGGTGCTGTGCGAACATCCGGCGGTGCGGTTCGTCGGCTTCACGGGTTCGACCAATGTCGGCAAGATCCTGTACCGGCAAGCATCGGTCGGCGTGAAGAAGCTCGGCCTCGAGCTCGGCGGCAACGCGCCCTTCGTGGTGTTCGACGATGCCGACATCGACGCCGCGGTCGAAGGCGCCATCGTTTCGAAGTATCGCAACATGGGCCAGACCTGCGTTTGCGCCAACCGTCTCTACGCGCAGGACAAGATCTACGACCAGTTCGTCGAGAAGCTGTCGAAGAAGGTCGCCGAGATGAAGATCGGCGACGGCACCGAGCAAGGCGTGACCCAGGGACCGCTGATCAACATGAAGGCGATCGAGAAGGTCGAGCGGCACATTGCCGACGCCGTGAAGGGCGGCGCCAAGGTCGTGACCGGCGGCAAGCGCTCCTCGCTCGGCCGCAGCTTCTTTGAGCCGACCGTGCTGTCGGACGTGAGACCCGACGCGCTGGTTGCGCAGGAGGAAACCTTCGGCCCGCTCGCGCCGGTGATCCGCTTCAAGGACGAGGCCGATGTGATCGCGATGTGCAACGCCTCGCCGTTCGGTCTCGCCTCCTACTTCTATTCGCGTGACATCGGCCGCGTCTGGCGCGTCGCCGAAGCACTGGAGTCGGGCATGGTCGGCGTCAACTCCGGTTTGATCACGACCGAGGTCGCGCCGTTCGGCGGCGTCAAGGAATCGGGCCTCGGCCGCGAAGGCTCGCGCCACGGCATGGATGAGTATGTCGAGATCAAATACGTGATGATGGCCGGCGTCTGATCGCGGAGCACCGTGTCCCTTCGCCCTTGCGGCGAGGGGACGCATGCCGGCGAACCCATCGATCATCCTCGCCGATCGCTCCATCTGCCGGCGTGCGACAATTCACCGCGTCCACCGAATGATGGCGCTCTGATCGGGACGGCGATCGCATCAAGGAATCTTTCTAATCTCGAAGCGAGCTTTCAGAATCTAGCTGCGTACGCGCGATGCCACGCAACGGAAGCAAATTCGAATCATCGAATCTGCCGCGTCGATATCGCTTCGCGCAGCAGGCTTCATCCCGTTTCCTAGATACGTTCTAGTTGGCGTCGCAGCGCATGCTGCTTATGCCCCGGTGGTCGCGCTCGAACTCCGACGATGTTCGAGCCGAAACCAAGAACAAGAATCCGGGGACCTTATGCTCGTCACTTCAAACGTTCCGTGCGCGTTCCGACTCGCGTGCGCGTCGCTCCTCCTGACTGCGGTCCCTTCGCTCGCGCAGTCGCCGGAACGGCCAGCCGCAAGCGGTGCTGCGTCGCTTCCGCCGGTTGTCGTGGCCGCGCCACAGCATCGCGCCACGCCGGTTCGGAGGCCGTCATCGTCACGGTCGGCGCGCTCGTCGGCATCGCATCAGGCGAGCAGGCGTGAGCATGTGCAAACACCTGCGGCCGCGCCCACGGCCGGCGCGCAGCAGGCGGCGTTACCCGTGCCTTATATCGGCGGCCAGGTCGCGCGCGGCGGACAACTCGGCCTGCTCGGCAACAAGGACTATATGGATACGCCGTATAGCCTGACGAGCTACACGGAGAAGACGATCCGCGATCAGCAGGCAACCAGCGTTGCTGAAGTGCTGACGAATTCCGATCCGTCGGTGCGGGCTGCGATCGGCAGCAGCAACCGTTACGATGCGCTGACCATCCGCGGCTTCCGGGTCGAGAACAGCGAAATCGCGTTGAACGGGCTTTACGGTCTCGTTCCGGCCTATCGCGTCAACCCGGCTCCCATCGAGCGCATTGAGCTGCTCAAGGGACCGGGAGCCTTCCTCAACGGCATGGCCCCGCAAGGCAGCATCGGCGGCACCGTCAACGTCGTGACCAAGCGGGCGGCGGAAGACCTCACGCGGCTGACCGCTGGTTACATCTCGGATGGACGTTTCGGAACGGAGCTCGACCTCGCCCGCCGCTATGGCGAACAGAAGGAGTGGGGCGTTCGCTTCAACGGCGGGATCGACGGCGGCAACACCTCGATCGACCGGCAGTCGACGCGCAACGGCGTGGGTTCGCTCGGCGTCGACTATCATGGCGAACGCTTTCGCTGGTCCGCGGACATCATCTCCCAGGACGACTGGATGAAGGCGGCCCAGCGCGGCTACACGCCGGTGCCCGGCATCGCCATGCCGAAGGCCCCCGATCCGCGCATCAATCTCGCGCAGCCGTTTGACCGTGCGCGGTCGCAGAGCCTGACCGGCTTGACCAGGGCCGAATACGATCTCAGCAACAGCGTCACCGTGTTCGGCGCGATCGGCGCCAACCAGTTCCGCTACGACAAGCAGGAAGATCCGGGCGCGACGATTCTCAACACCGCGGGCGATGCCCGGGGCACGTCTCGATTCCAGACCGGCAAGTCGGAGGGCGTCTCCGGCGAGGCGGGCGTCCGTGCGCGTTTCGACACGGGACCCGTCGGCCATGAGGTCGTGGTCAGCGGCAGCGCGCTCGACCGGACCGATTGGCTCGGGCAGACCAACTACGCGACTTACCTCACCAACATCTACCGGCCGACCTTGTTGGCGAGTGCGGGCGCCCCGGTATCGACCTTCCCGGAGGGCAAGTCGGGATTCCTCGGGCTGCGCAGTGTCGGCGTTGCCGATACCATCACGACCATGGGCGGCATGCTGCAAGTGATCGTGGGCGCGCGCCAACAGCAGGTGATCGCGAGCAGCTTCGATCCCGTCAGCGGCCTGGAGACCACGCACTACGACGCAAGCGCAACGTCGCCTTCGATCGCGCTGGTGGTGCGACCGATCAAACAGCTCTCGCTCTATGCCAACTACATCGAAGGCCTGACGCCGGGGCCGACGCCGCCTTCCGGCGCGGTGAATACCAATGCGGTGTTCGCGCCCTTCAAGACCCGGCAGGTCGAAGTCGGCACGAAGCTCGATCTCGGAGGCTTCGGGGCGAGCCTTTCGGCGTTCCAGATCAGCCTGCCGAGCGGTGTGATCGATCCCATCACCAAGATTTACAGCCTCGATGGCGAACAGAGAAACCGCGGCGTCGAGCTCAATACATTTGGCGAGGTCGCGCCCGGCGTCCGCGTGCTCGGTGGCGTGACCTGGCTCGATGCCCGGCTCACCCAGACGCAAGGCCATCTCTACGACGGCAATCGCGCGATCGGCGCGCCCGACCTGCAGGGCAATTTCGGCGTCGAGTGGGATACGCCCTTCGTACCCGGCCTCACCGCGACGGCCCGCGCCATCTACACCAGCCGGGCCTATGTCAGCGCCGACAACATCCAGAGCGTCCCCGCTTGGGCGACTTTCGACATCGGTGCGCGTTACGCCACGACCCTCGCGGGGCGCCCGACCACGTTCAGGGCGTCACTGACCAATCTGTTCGACAAGCACTATTGGATCGGCAATCCAACCGGCTATGTGATCAGCAGCATGCCGCGGACGCTGTGGCTGTCGATGACGGTCGATTTCTAAACGTCGCAAAGGCCATCGCGCGCCACTAGCCGGTGCGCGACGGCCGTTCCGTTGTCGCGATCCGGCGATTGTCGGTCACACGGCCTTGTCGTTCGGATTGGCCACCGCGTCCTTCAGTGGCGCCGTCATCGGGAAATTCAGGTTCACGTTCTTCGGCGGGATCGGCCGGGTGAACCATTTTGCGTAGAGCTCCTGGAATTCATTGCTCTTCATCATGGCGACCAGCGTCCGGTCGACCAGCGCCTTGAATTCCGGATCGCCCTTGCGGATGATCAGCCCATAAGGCTCGGTACGCAGGCTGTCGTCGATGATGCGCCAGTCCGCGGGATTGGTGCTGCCCGCGATCAGGCTGGCGAGCAGGATGTCGTCCATGACGAAGGCGTCGCTGCGGGAGCTGGTCAGCGCGAGGAACGATGCGGCATGATCCGGGGTCAGGATGTTCTTGGTCTGAAAGTTCTTCGCCTGGGCGCGCGCGCTCAATAGCCCGATCGAGGTCGAGCCCGAGGTCAGCGAGACCGGCCTTCCGGCGAGATCCTCGAAGGTCTTGATAGGCGCATCCTTCTGCACCACCGCGCGGATGCTCGACACGAAGATCGTGGTGCTGAAGGCGACGACTTTCTGCCGCTCCAGCGTGTTGGTCGCGGGGCCGCAGACGATGTCGATCGTGCCGTTCTCGATCAGCGGTATCTGGGTGGAGAGCTGGATCGGCTGCAGTTTGGTCTGCAGCGCCGGCAGCTTGAGCTCGGTCTTCACTGCATCGACGATCCGCGCGCAGAGGTCCATCGCGAAGCCGACCGGCTTCTGGTTGTCGTCGAGATAGGAGAACGGGACCGAGACGTCGCGATGCCCGAGCCGGATCTCGCCGATGTCGCGGATCTTGGCCAGTGTCCCGCCGGGCGATTGGGCCTGCGCCGGCGCCGCTACCGTCGCCGCAAGAAAGGCGAGGTGGATCAATTGCTTGAGTGCTTTATTCATCAGGTGCTCGCGGACGCCGGCAGAATTGGATACGATCGGTCAATATTTTATACACAGGATTGCATAATCGGCAATCCGATTTTATACAATCGTGGCCAAATCGGATACCATGGCATGGCACCAGCGAGAGACGAGAGAGATGCCGGATGAACCTGCAGCCGCCGCAACCCATCGAGGGGCCGGACCTCACGGTTCCGCGCCTGACGCCGTGCGTGAGGCGCTACGGGCCGCGATCAGCTCGGGCGAGCTCGCGCCCGGACTGCAGCTCCGCCAGGACGAACTCGCCGCGCGGTTCGGCACCAGCCGTATCCCGGTGCGCGAGGCGCTGCGCCAGCTCGAGGCCGAAGGCTTTGTCACGTTCCTGCCCAACCGCGGAGCGGTAGTTTCGGACCTGTCGATCGACGAGGTGATCGAGCTGCTCGAGATCCGCATCGCGCTCGAATGCCACGCGTTGCGCTTGGCGATCCCCGCCATGGGCGAGATCGATCTCGAGGCGGCGACGAAGATCCTCCGTGCCTACGACGCCGAACCCGATCCGGCGCAATGGGGCACCTTCAACTGGAAATTCCACGCCACGCTCTATGCGCCGTGCAACCGACCGCGCCTGCTCGGCATGATCGAGGCGAATTACGGCCACGTCGGCCGCTTCACCCGGGCGCTGGTGTCGCAGGCGACCGGCAAGGAGCGTCCGCAGCGTGAGCACTACCGGCTGCTCGAATTCTGCCGCGACGGCGAGATCAAGAAGGCCGTCCGCCTGCTGCGCGATCACATCGAGGAGACGCAGAAGACGCTGCGCTCGGCGCAGCGCCAGGCATTGCGCGATGCGGGCGCCGAACGCCCGGTCTGATTGCCGCGCGGACAATTTGAATCATCGCAGGCCCCGTCGCAGGCCTTTGGGAGACTACGCGTGAAGACCAATGACGTCGAAATCCTGGTGATCGGTGCTGGCATCGTCGGCATCGCCACGGCCTACTACCTCGCCGTCCAGCACAAGCGGTCGCGCCTGTTGATCGTCGACGAAGGCCAGCCGATGGCGCTGACCTCGGCGCAATCAGGCGAGAACTACCGCAACTGGTGGCCGCATCCGACGATGGCGGACTTCACCAATCACTCTACCGATCTGATGGAAGAGATCGCGCGCCGCAGCGACAACCGCATCCACATGACGCGACGCGGATATCTGCTGGTCACGCGTGAGGAGAAGCTTGAGGAACTACTGCATCAGCTCTACGCCGGCTACGGCGAGCAGGCTGCAAAACTGATCCGCCTGCATGAAGGAGCGAGCCGCGGCTACCTGCCGCCGCATTCGGCGGACTGGCAGAGCGCACCTGACGGCGTTGACGTCCTGCTCGGCCGCGATCTGATCCAGACGCATTATCCGACCTTCGACAAGGAGGTCGCAACCGCACTGCATATCCGCCGGGCGGGCGACATCAGCGGCCAGCAGCTTGGCCAGTACATGCTGGAGACGATGCGGCCGCTGGGTGCACAATTCCAGCAAGCGAGGGTGGTCGGCATCGCGAAGACCGATCGCTTCGCCGTCGACGTGCTGGCCGATGGCGCGCGGCAGACCATCACGGCCGATATCATCGTCAACGCCGCGGGCCCGTTCGCCGCGGATGTCGCGGCGATGCATGGCGAAGTGCTTCCGATCGTCAATGTGCTGCAGCAGAAGATCGCGTTCGCCGATCGCAACCGCGCGGTCGACCGCAAGATGCCGTTCGCGATCGATCTCGACGGCCAGACGCTGGCCTGGTCCGATGACGAGCGCGAGGCGCTGTCGGCGGCGCCGGAATTCGCGCAGCTGCTGGCGCCGATGCCGGGCAGCATCCATTGCCGGCCCGATGGCGGCGATCATGGCGAGTGGATCAAGCTCGGCTGGGCCTTCAACACCGAGCAGACCACGGCGCCGGTGCGCGAGCCGGAACTCAACCCTTACTTCCCCGAGGTCGTGCTGCGTGCGGCGAGCCGGCTGCAACCACGGCTCGCGCAATATCTTGGTGCGTTGCCGCGCGACCGCGTGCATTACGGCGGCTACTATCCGATGACGAAGGAAAATTGGCCGCTGATTGGCGCGGCGAAGACATCGGGCGTGTTTCTTGCCACCGCGCTGTCGGGCTACGGCACGATGGGTGCCTGCGCCACCGGCGACCTCTGCGCCCGCTCCGTCGTCGGCGCGCCCACACCCGAATTCGCCCGCAGCCTCTCGCTCGCGCGCTATCAGGACAAGGCGCTGATGGATGAGCTGGCGGCGAGCGCCAGCGGCTTGCTCTAGAGCATTCTCGGTTCTGATTGAATCAGAACCGAAGCTCTAGATTCTTGTTTTGACGCGTTTTCTTCACGCGAACCGGCGCCCACTTCGCTCGAAAACGCTCTAGCCGAGGCTGTCCATGAACGCGCGCAACCGCGGCGCCCATTTGTGCGCGTCGCGGCCCGACGCGGAGTGGCCGTAGTCGCTGTCGAGCAGAAAATAATCCGCGTCGACGCCGGCGGCCTTCAGCGCCGGCATCACCTGCGGCGCGAGTTCCGGCTGGAACAGTCTGTCGGTCCGCGACAGGACATAGAGCACCTTGGCCTTGATCCGGGCGAATTGCGCCGTGACGTCGAAGCCGCGCAGCGCCTTGGCCAACGTTAGCAGCGAATTGGCGTCGAACCCCCTGGCCCATTCCGCCGCCTCGGCGCGGATCGCGGCCTCGATGTCAGCGGGGTCGGTCAGCGTGTCGCGCAGCCGCGTTTCGATACCGTAGCTCTTCAGCGTCGCGGTGCGGATCTGGATCATGCTTTCGAGCACGCCGCCGTGATCGTAATAGTCGCCGCCGTTCCAGTTCGGATCCTGCGACAGCGCCGCCATCAGGCGCGCGACATTGCCCTCGGCGCGCTCGCGCGGCACCAGCGGCGCGGTGACGACAGCGGCGATGCCGCGCATCGCGTCCGGATAGTTCACCGCCCATTGCAGTGCCTGGAAACCGCCATAGGACGGACCGACGATCGCGACGAGCTTGTCGATGCCGAGTTCATCGAGCAGTGCGCGCTGGGTGGCGACGATGTCGCCGACGGTGATGTCAGGGAAGCGCGGCCCGTAACGCCGGCCGGTCCGCGGATCGATGCTCGCCGGATTGGTCGAGCCGTAGGACGAGCCCAGCATGTTCGGGCAGATTGCGAAGTAGCGGTTGGTGTCCACCGCCTTGCCGGGGCCGACGATCTCGTTCCAGCTGCCTTCGCCGGTCGATCCGCCGGGATCGATCATCTGCGGCCCGCTAGTGTTGCCGTGGGTGATCAGCACGACATTGTCGCGGTTGGGCGCCAGCGTACCGACGGTGCGGTACGCGATGGTGACTTCGCCCAGCACGCTGCCGTTCTCCAGGCGGAAATCGGATGTGGTGAAATGCTTCAGCTCGGTTGCGGGCATCATGGGTTTCCGGATGGCTGGGTCAGCTCAGCACGTTCGCGACAGGAACGCAAAGCCATGCGCCTACGCACCGCGATGGTGCAATTCGCAGACGTCAACCATTCCCGACCTCATTGCCGAAGGCGCCGTGACGGCCGACACCCGAAGCAAAGCGCGTCGCACCCGCCAGCGTTTCGCCCGACCCGATCACCTCGAGCCCGCCGCGCATCTCGTTCTTGATCGCTTCTTCTTCCTCCAGATCCCACTGCCGCAACGCCGACAGCCGGTCGGCGCGCATGCAGTTCTGCGGGAATTTCGCGATGTCCTTGGCGAGCGCGATGGCGTGCGCGCGCGTCTCGCCCTTCGGCACCAAGCGGTTTGCCAGCCCCATGCGAAGCGCCTCGGGCCCTGCGACCGGGCGTCCGGTGAGGATCAAATCGATCGCCTGCGAGTGACCGATCAACCGCGGCAGGCGGATGGTGCCGAGATCGATCAGCGGCACGCCGAAGCGGCGGCAGAATACGCCGAAGGTCGCGTCCTCGGCAACGACGCGCATGTCGGCCCACAGCGCAAGCTCCATGCCGCCGGCGACCGCAAAGCCCTCGATCGCGGCGATCACCGGTTTCGACAGCCGCAGCCGGCTTGGCCCCATCGGCGCGATCGTGTTGTGGCCGCCGACCTCGCGCTTCTTCTCGGGATCGCCTGATGCCACCGCCTTCAGGTCGGCGCCGGCACAGAAATATCCGCCGGTCCCGGTGAACACCGCAACCGATGCGCTTGCGTGGGCGTCGAAGGCCAGAAACGCGTCATACAGCTTTCGCGCGGTGGCGCCATCGACGGCGTTGCGGTTATGCGGACGGTTGATGGAGATGATGGTGACGGGGCCGTCGCGCTCGACGAGCACGGTATCGGCATCGGACATGGGTCGCTCCCTGGGTTTGTTGGTTGGAGCCAACCTAACGGTCCCCGTCAGTCAATGCCATCGCGAACGAAGGCGACGCGGATGGTCGGATCCCCAATCGCCTCGCGCGCATCCTCGAAGCGAACGCGGCGGGTGATGACATGTTCCGGGTGGTAATGTCCTGCCGTCACATGTGCGACGCAGTCGGGCAGTTCGGCGCGAACATTGACGCGGCTGACCTTCAACGTGATGCCGACTCCGTACATATGCCGCAGCGGCACCGGCGTCGTCTCGGCAAAGTCGCCATACATGCGCTGGCAGATGCCGTTGGGTTCCGTCGCGCGGAATGCCAGCAGGATGCTGGCGTCGGTCGCGGCTGCATCGATCACGATCGGAAACAGGCCGGGCGGCTCCATCGACAGGCCGCTTGGTGCTTCGATGATGTCGGCGCCGAGCGACTTCGCCTTGGCGAGGCGCGGCGCGTGGTCGTCGAGATAGACGACACGTCCCGCACCACGCGCCACCGCCGCCTGCACCGCGCACAGCGCGAGCGACTGCGCGAAGCCGCCGATCACGAGCACGTCGGCACCGGGCCGTTGCGCGAGCCAGCGCGCCACCGCGCTGAACCCGTCGGTCGCTCCATCCGCAAGTCCTGCCGTCTGCGACAGGGCATGGCCGTTCGGCTGGCGGACCAGCATGTGATCGGCAAACGGCACGCGGATCAGGTCCGACAGGCCGCCGCCATATTCCACGCCGCAGACCGGCTTCAACCCGTAGGAGGAGCGGAACGGCACCGCCGTGCAGGCATTGGTGTGGCCGCGCCGGCAGCGGTCGCAGGCCCCGCAACTGATCTGGAACGGAACGATGACGAGATCGCCGGGCGCGAAATCCCTCACCGCGCCGCCGATGTCGACGATGCGGCCCGCTGTCTCATGTCCGAGCGCAAACGGACCTGCGAGACCTGATCGGCCATGCACGATCGCAAGGTCGAGGTCGCAGCGCGTCACCGCGAGCGGCTGCACCAGCGCGTCGCGGTCATCTTGCAGGCGCGGCGCGGGAACGTCCCACCATTCGACCTTGTTGCCGCCGATAAAAGTCAATTGCCGCATCGCGCACCCTCCGCTTTGCGCCGAGAGTGCAGGGAGGCTGACGCGACGACAAAAGGTTTGTCTTCAACAGGGGTGAATGAGATTCACCTGGCCTAGGTGGGATGCTGCAGCCGCCGCGCGTTCTCTCCCCGTCATCCTGAGGAGCCGCGAAGCGGCGTCTCGAAGGATGCACGGCCACCAGCCGGGCCGTCGACCCTTCGAGACGGCCGCGTTGCGGCCTCCTCAGGGTGACGGTGATAGAGTGATCTCACCGACGATGACGCTAGACCTTCAGCTCGCTGCCCGTCACGCGGCGGTACGCTTCGAGGTACCGCTTGCTGGTCGCATCCACCACGCTGGCGGGCAGCGGCGGGGGCGGGGCGTCGCCGTTCCAGCGGCCGGCGTGGCGTTCGACGTCGAGATAGTCGCGCAGCGGCTGCTTGTCGAAGCTCGGCTGCGGCTGGCCGGGCTTGTAGGCGTCGACCGCCCAGAACCGCGACGAATCCGGCGTCATCACCTCGTCGATCAGGATGATGCGGCCGTCTCTGTCGCGGCCGAATTCGAACTTGGTGTCGGCGATGATGATGCCGCGGGCGTGGCTAGTCTGTTCGCCATAGCCGTAGACGTCGCGCGCCATCTTCTCCAGCGTCGCGGCGACATCGTCGCCCAGGATCTCGCGCACCCGCTTAACCGTGATGTTCTCGTCATGGCCGGCCTCGGCCTTGGTCGCCGGGCTGAAGATCGCGGGCTCGAGCTTCTGGCTCTCGACCAGGCCCGCCGCCAGCTTCTCACCGGCGAGCGTGCCTTCAGCCGCGTATTCCTTCCAGGCCGAGCCGGAGATGTAGCCGCGGATCACGCATTCGATCGGAAACACGGTGGTGCGCTTGCACAGCATCGCGCGGCCGAGAATGTCGGCACGATGGTTCTTGAGCTCAGGCACTGCGCGGATGATCTCGTCGGCATCGGCGCTGATCATGTGATGCGGCACGGTGCCTTCGAGCTGCCGGAACCACCAGGCGCTGATCTGGGTCAGCACCGCGCCCTTCATCGGAATGGTTTCGGCCATCACCACGTCGAATGCCGAGATGCGGTCGGTGGTGAGCAGCAGCACGCGATCGTCGCCGACGGCGTAGATATCGCGCACCTTGCCGCGGCCGATCCGGGGCAGGGGCAAATCGCTGGATAGCATCGCGGTCATGGGCGTGGTCTTTCCGGGCTCGTGCCTCAACGCGGTGTTCAAAGACGTGCGCCCGCACGAGGCGTGCGGGCGCCGAAGATTATCACAGGAAATAGCTCACTCCGGCAGCGGAATGAACTCGTGTTCGTGCGGAACTTGCGCGAAACGCCCGGTTTTCCAGTCCTGTTTGGCCTGCTCGATCCGCTCCTTGGAGGAGGAGACGAAATTCCACCAGATGTGGCGCGGCCCCTCCAGCGCGTCGCCGCCGAGGAACATCATGCGGGTCGGCCGCAGCGTCTTCACGGTGATGCGGTCGCCAGGCCGGAAGATCAGCAGCCGCGGTCCCTCGTGCCGGTCGCCCGCGATCTCGACCTCGCCGTCGACGAGATAGATCGCGCGCTCCTCGTGATCAGGGTCGAGCGGCACCGAGGTGCCGGCCTGCGCGGTCACCTCGGTGTAGAACCACGGCGAGACCATGCTGACCGGCGAACTGATTCCGAACGCCGAGCCGGCGATGACGCGCGCGGTGAAATCGCGCTCCGAGATCATCGGCAGGTCGCCCGCGCCGTAATGCTGGAACGACGGCGCGATCTCCTCTTTGCCTGCCGGCAGTGCGATCCAGCTCTGGAGCCCGAGCATCTTCTGGCCGTCGCGGCGCTGCACGTCGGGGGTGCGCTCGGAATGCGCGATGCCGGCGCCCGCGGTCATCAGGTTCATCGCGCCGGGCTGGATCTCCTGGATGTTGCCCTCGCTGTCGCGGTGCATGATGCTGCCGTCGAACAGATAGGTGACGGTCGCGAGCCCGATATGCGGATGCGGCCGCACATCCATGCCCTTGCCGGCGAGATATTGCACCGGGCCGAAATGGTCGAAGAAGATGAAGGGCCCGACCATCTGCCGCTTGCCATGCGGCAGCGCGCGGCGCACGGCAAAACCGTCGCCGAGATCGCGGGTGCGCGGCACGATGATCAGATCCAGCGCGTCGCAGGTCTGGGGATCGCCGAGTTCGGGATCGGTCGAGGGCTGCCAGCTCATGGAAAGTCTCCTTCTCTCTTCTGTCGCGATCATACTCCAATCGTCGTCCCGGCCAAGCGAAGCCAGCCGGGATCCATAACCACCGATCCGCGTTGCTAGCAAAACCTAGTGCCACAGCCTTTGCGTACCAACTTCCATTCGTGGTTATGGGTCCCTGCTTTCGCAGGGACGACGTAATACTTCTGACGCGGGCGCGCGCGTGATAACAGCATAATCTTGGAAACCGGAGCCAACCATGGTTTCTCTGATCAAGCCGGGCGCAAAGCTGTTGCGGGTCGATGGGCCCGTGATCGAGACCGCGCGTCTCATCCTGCGGCCGTGGCGCGCGTCCGACATCGCTGACAACACGACAATGCTGTCGGATCCCGAGACGGCGCGCTTCATCACGCCGGATCATCAGCCGGTCACCTCGGAGCTGAAGGGCTGGCGCAACGCCGCCGTCATCTCCGGCCATTGGGCGCTGCACGGCTTCGGCATGTTCGCGGTCGAGGAGAAATCCTCCAGCCGCTACATCGGCCGTGTCGGGCCGTATTGTCCGCCGGAATGGCCGGGCTTCGAAGTCGGCTGGGGCATCGCCAAGGAGTGTCGCGGCAAGGGCTATGCGGTGGAAGCCGCACGCGCCGCGATCGACTTTGTGTTCGCGAACTTCACCGTCGACCGCATCATCCATTGCATCGATCCCGCCAATTTTGCCTCGCAGGCCGTGGCGCGGCGGCTCGGTGCGGTGAACGAGGGCCCGGGCAAGCTCGAGGGCGATGTCGTCGATATCTGGGTCACGCAGCGCAGCCGCTGGCCGCGCGATGGTTCTTGAAAAAGCCGGCGTGACGGCCGATGTTCGAGCCGTTGCCGTTTCGAGCCCGAAGCAAACCGACCGATGACCTTTGCCGCGACCGAACTGTGCCTGCGCGCCGCCACCGTGACGTTGCTGCTGGTGCTTGCGGCCTCGATGTTCGCAGATTTCCGCAAGGTGCTGGCCGGGCGGCTCGCGATCGCCTTCGCGCTCGGCTCGGTCGCGCATGCGGTGACCGCGTCGTTTGGTGCCGGGCCTCCGGTCTCGGACTGGCATGCGCCACTGATCGCGCTCTCGACCGGTGCTATCGTGGTGTTCTGGCTGTTCACGCGCGCGCTGTTCGATGACGCGTTTGTGCTGCGCTGGTGGCACGGCCTGATCTGGGCCGCGGTCGTGGCCTACAGCTTCGTCAGTTGCATGTGGATCGCACCCGCCGGTCACGCGCGGATCGCGATCACGGTGGTCAATTCGCTCTCGCTCGTCTTCATTGTGCTTGCGGTGGCGCAAACCATCGGATCGTGGTCGGCAGATCTGGTCGAGCGCCGCCGCCGTGTCCGCGTCTTCATCGTCGCCGCGTCTGCGCTGTACGGCGGCATGAACGCGCTGCTTCAGATCGCCTATGCCGGCAGCCGCGTGACCGTGGAATGGGCCAATTTGCTGAACGCGGCCGTGCTCACCGCCGTCGTCGCCGCAATCACCTGGGCGATGATGCGCGTCGACGGCGCCGACCTGTTCACGGTGCCGGCGGAGGCCGTCGTGCTGACGAAGCCCGCCGCGGTCGAGGAGGCGGCGGACCAGAGACTGGTCGATGCCCTGATGCGGCTGATGGCGGACGAGCGCATCTATCGCCACGACAACGTCACGATCGGCACCTTGGCGTCCCGGTTGAAGATCCCCGAATATCGTCTCCGGCGGCTGATCAACCAGCGGCTCGGCTACCGCAATTTCAACGTCTTCCTCAACAACCACCGGATCGAGGAAGCCAAGGCCGCGCTCGCCGATCCAACCCAGGCCGAAGTCCCCGTCATCACCATCGCGATGGACGCCGGTTTCCAGTCGCTCGGCCCCTTCAACCGCGCCTTCAAGGCGACCACAGGCGTGACCCCGACCGAGTACCGGCGGCTGAAGGCGAGCGCGGCGTGATCAGGTTGCCGCGAGCTCCGCTGCACCTTCTCCCACAAGGGGAGAAGGGAAGGGGCGTTGCGATTTCAGAGCCTTGTAATCACTTCACAATTCCAGAATCGGCGAGCCTCGCGCAATCCTCGGCCAGCCCGATTCCAATTCCGGCGAGCGCTTCCCCACCCGCTGCGGCCTGATCCCGCCACGCACTCAATGCGCCACGCCGGAGGATCCCGTGACCCGTCGAAAGCTCGCCTTCATTCTCATAGCAACCACCGCGTTCGGTGCGCTGGCGCTGTCCGCCGCCCGCGCCCGCGATGTGCCCAGGGTCGCAACCGGCTTTGTTGCGAATATCGTCTGCTCGGAGACCTTTGTCAGCGGGCTCGACCCCAGGCGAAACCTGGCCGAGACCACGGATGCGATGCCGGGGGCCGGCCTGATCACCTGGGCGATGGATACCGAGGTCGACCTCGATCGCCGCGACGTCACCGTGACGCTGTTCGGGCTCGGCCGCAGCCACGCGGTCTATCGCGAGGGGCTCGGCTGCACGCTCGACCATGGCGAGACGCTGGCCGGAATTGGGGTGCCGGCTGCGAAGCCGCAGGCCGCGCTGCTGCCCGAGATCGCCGGTCCCGCGCTCGTCGCGCCGCAGAGCCCGCAGCTTGCGGCCGCGCTCGATCGCGCCTTTGTCGAGCCGGCCGAGCCGCCGTTCCGGCGCACCCGCGCGGTCGTCGTCATGAAGGACGGCCGCATCGTCGCCGAGCGCTACGCCGATGGCATTGGCATCGACACCCCGTTGCTCGGCTTCTCCGCGACCAAATCGGTGATCTCGGCCCTGATCGGAATTCTGGTGCGCGACGGCAAGCTCACGGTCGACCGGCCGGTGCCGATCGCGGCCTGGCAGGATCCGAAGGATCCGCGCCACGCGATCACGGTCGACGAGCTGCTGCGCCACACCGCGGGCCTTGCGCTCGGCAGCTCGCTGCAGGCGTCGCTGGCATCCGTGCTCGAGCCGGTCAACCGGATGAAGTTCATGGAGCCGGACATGGCCGCGTACGCCGAGAGCATTCCGCTCGAGACCGCCCCGGGCGCGGCGTGGAATTATCACGACGGAAATTTCATCATCCTCTCGCATCTGATCCGCAACGCAGCCGGCGGCCACGCCGCCGACGTGATGCGGTTTGCGCGCCGCGAATTGTTCGATCCGCTCGGCATGCGCAATGTCGTGATGCAGTTCGATGCTGTGGACACGCCGGAAGGATCGGGCTCGATGATGGCGAGCGCGCGCGACTGGGCGCGTCTCGGCCAGCTCTACCTCAATGACGGCATGGCCGGCGACAAGCGCATCCTGCCCGAAGGCTGGGTCAAGCACTCCGCATCGCCGACGCCCAACGCCTGGGTCGGCATCGGCGCCGGCTTCTGGACCAATCTCGGCGACAGCTTTGGCGCCAACTTCCGTGTCAAGCACGGCTGGCCGCGCGACGCCTTCTTCGCCAAGGGCACGATCGGGCAATATGTGATCATCGTGCCGTCGCAGCACCTCGTCATCGTGCGGCTTGGCCGCTCGCCGAACATGCCGCCCGAGGCGGACGGTGTGTTCGATCTGGTTCGCGATGCCATCGCGGCGACCTCGACCGGCGCGCGGCTCGCGGGCGGCAATTGACTGGCACGTCACACACCACCCGCGCGATCGTGAATTGAATCTCGGTCTCCGGAATTTTCTGATGTCGGGGCGCATCTCGTAGGAGGTGCGCCACGTTCTCTAAGATCGCTCAGCCGGAGACCATCATGCCGAAAGCCTACTGGATCGTGCACGTCACGGTGCACGATGAAGCCCGTTATCCCGAATATCTCGCCGCCGCGATGCCGGTATTCGCCAGATACGGCGACAATTTCATCGTGCGCAACGGTCCCTACGAGGTGATGGAAGGCGCGACGCGCCAGCGCAATTTCGTCATCGAGTTCAGGGACCGCGCCACCGCGATGGAATGCTACACCTGCCCCGACTATCAGGCCGCCAAGGCGATCCGGCAGAGATATTCGGACGGGGATTTCGTGATCATCGATGGAGCGGAGTAGGCTCTCCGTCATTCCGGGGCAGGCGAAGCTGCGCCCTCATCCTCACCTGTCATCGCCCGGCTCGACCGGGCGATCCAGTACGCCGCGGCCTCTCAGCTCAAGCATCGCTGTCTCTGGAATACTGGATCACCCGCTTTCACGGGTGATGACACCGCGCTGTTTGACGTCTTGAATTGCGCCCCATCCCCATCGTCGTCCTGGCGAAAGCCAGGACCCATTGCCCCAGATGTGGATCGTTGCGCGAGGCTGGGGCCGCAGCTCACTCTCACAACGCAACCCTGTGGTTACGGGTCCCTGCTTTCGCAGGGACGACAGGGGTAGATGTGGCGCGCAGCCAGCGCTCGACGACGGCCGCCCCTACTGCCGTCCAAGCTGCGTCGCCTTCTCCACGCGGTCGAACCGCTCCAGCGTCAGGATCGCGTCCGCGAGCTGGTCGGCGCGCTTGTCGAGCACCGGGCGGGCCAGCGTCAGAAACTTCTGCTGCATCGCCTGTGCATCGGGGAACGAGGTCGGCTCGCCGGAGGGATCGGCATAGAGGCGCTCATGGGTGCCGTCATCGGTGGTGATCGAGACGCGCGCACCGAATGGATGGGTGCGGCCGATTTCGAGGCGGTCGTCCTGCACCACGTCGAACTTGTCGGCGAGCGCGTCGATTGCCTTGTCACCGAGCCGGTCGTAATCGTCCCAGCCGAAATGGCCCTGGTCGAGCGCGATCGCGCCGGTGAAGAACATCGAGAACTGGCCGCCGACCACCGAGGTCGGGTGGCGCTTGGTGGCGGCGTCGCCGGTGAGCGTGATGCCATTGCGGTGCAGGCCGATCTCGACCTTCCTGATCTGGTCCGGCGTCAGATTGTGCTCGCGCCGCATCGCGATCAGCGCGTCGATCGCGGCGTGGGTGTAGCGGCAGCTCGGATACGGCTTCACGCCGATCTTGAGGGTCTCGTAGGTGCTGCCGAGTCCGGCTACTGCCTTGTCCGGATGCGCGTCATCGGTATAGCCGACCAGCAGGCCGTGCTTGCCTTCGACCGATTCGCTCGCACCGATGAAGTCGTTGCGCGCCAGGGTCGCTGCGATCACGCCGTTCATCGCGGCGGCGCCGACCTGGTAGCGCTTGTTCCAGGCGCCATTGACCAGGAATTGCAGCGAGCCGGCGGCCTGGCTGCCGGAGACGCCGAACGCGGAGATAATCCGCTCCTTCGACAGCCCGAACAGTTTTGCCGCCGCCGCCGCGGCACCATAGGTGCCGGCGGTCGCGGTCGGGTGGAAACCCTTGGCATAATGCGAGGTCGGGTCGAGCGCGTTGCCGAGCCGGCAGCATACTTCATAACCGGCGACGATCGCGGTCAGCACGTCGCGGCCGGAGGCGCCGACCATCTCGCCGATCGCGAAGGCGGCGGGCACCACGGGCGCGCTCGGATGCAGCGAGGAATCGGCGTGGGTGTCGTCGAAGTCCAGCGAATGGCCCAGCGCGCCGTTGAGCAGCGCCGCCACCGCCGGCGTCCAGGTCTTGGTGTCGCCGAATACCGTGGCCTCGCCCTTGCCGTCCAGCGCCAGCGCCTCCAGCATCTTCATCAGGGAGGGGGTCGATTCCGCATCGCGGCGGGCGCGGATGGTGCTGCCCAGGAAATCCAGCGTCAAAACCTTGGCGCGCGCCAGCACCTCCGGCGGGATATCGGAGTATTTCAGGTCGGCGACATAGGCGGCGAGCGTTGCGGTTTCGTGGGCCATCGTGTTTCCTCAATTTTGAGGCGCAGGGTAGGCGGGCAGGTTTGGCCTTTCAAGCCACCTTGCCGCCGCGGGCAGCAGCCATGCTCCAGGTCGCTGGACTTCAAGTCATGTAACACGGGCCTTTCCATTGATTGCGGATCAGGGTGCATGAGGACCTTCGCAAAACGCATGTTTGCCAAGCTTTGGACCCGCAAGACGCAGCTGGCGCTGGCGGTCCGGATCGCGTCCGCCGGCGTGGCGGCCTATACCATCGCATTGGCGCTCAACCTCATGCTGCCGCTGTGGGCGGTGCTGACCTCGCTGATCGTCACGCAGATGAGCGTCGGCCGTTCGCTGAAGGCAACCCGCGACTACATGCTCGGCACCATCGGCGGCGCCATCTATGGCGGCGCGATCGCGGTGCTGATCCCGCATTCCGGCGAGGGCAGCCTGCTGGCGCTGCTGGTGCTGGCGATCGTGCCGCTGGCGTTCATCGCCGCGCTCAATCCCAGCCTGAACTCGGCGACGGTGACGGCGGTGATCGTGCTGCTGCTGCCGACGATGCATCACTCCAATCCGCTGGACTCCGCGATCGACCGCGTGCTCGAGGTCACGGTCGGCGCGCTCACCGGCCTTGTGATCTCGTTCCTGGTGCTGCCGTCGCGCGCGGTCAGCCAGATCAGGGTCAATGCGTCGAAGCTGCTGGAACTGCTCTCGGCGGCATTCGCCGAATTGCTCGCCGGCCTGACCCGCGGGCTCGACAACGATGCACTGCACCGGATCCAGGATGGCATCGGCACCGCGGTGACCAATCTGCACGCGACCGGCCTCGAGGCCGAGCGTGAACGCACCATGCATCTGTCATCCGGGCCGGACACCGGTCCGCTGCTGCGGACGGTCCAGCGGCTGCGGCACGATGTCGTGATGATCGGGCGCGCCTGCGTCGTGCCGCTGCCGGCCGATATCCAGGCCAGGCTGGCGCGGCCGTTGGCCGACGTCAGCAATGCCATCGTGACTTACATGGTGGCGGTCGCGACCGCCCTGCGCACCGGCAGCGGTCCGGCCGACATGGCACCGGTCGATGCCGCGCTGCATGCCTATAGCGAGGAGGTTGCCGCTGTTCGTAGCCAGGGCCTGACCCGGGGCCTTCCGGTCGATGCCATGGAGCGGTTCTTCGCGCTTGGATTTTCGCTCGACCAGATGCGGCAGAATCTGAACGACCTCAAGCGCTGCCACGGCAATTGGTGCACGAACGAAGAGGCTGCCGAAAAGATCGTTGCCGAAACGTCGGAGAAGAGCGCGGCATGAACTTCGGCTATGCCGTGCGGCGCGTCAGGCCCTTGCTCTCCATGCGCCAGATCAGGAGGTCGATACGGTCCTGACCGAAGAACGGCTCGTTCTCGAACACGAAGGTCGGCACGCCCCAATGGCCGGAGGCCGCGTGCGCATCCTCGTTGCCCTTGATGACCGCTTCATAGCGGTCGGGATCGGCCGCGATCGCCGCATCCATCGCAGCGAGATCGAAGCCGGCGGCATCGGCCGCTTTCGCCAGATGATCGCCCTCGTGCCAGCCCTTCACCGAGCCGTCCCACAGCACGCGGCTGATCGCGGCAGTGAAGGCAAGCGACCGCCCTTCGAGCTGCGCGGCGGCGCCGAGCCGGGTCAGGCGGTGGATATAGGGTTGATGCGCGGCGACGTCGAGCGTCGTCATGTCCTGCACGATCGGGTCCGGACGCGGAAAGCGGAACGGGATGCTCTCATGCTTGGCGACGCGGCTGGAATCGAGCACGACATAGCGGGCGAATTGCGGATTGGTCTTCTTGAAGAAGCCGGGCACGCGCACCGCGAGCGGATAGACCGGCCGCAAATTCACCGCGAGGTCGTAGTCGGTGACCATCTTCAACGTCTTCGGCAGCGCTAAATAGCTGTAGGGACTGCGGAACGAGAAGAACAGGTCGACCGATAAGGTCATGCGCTAGCCTCCGTTCGGTGTGATCTCATCGACCTTCATGCGGCAACCTTCATCCAACCAGTCTGCGTGCCAGCAGGCGGAAACGCAAGATCAGGAGGGTCGCATAGACCGCGGTGCCGAGCGACAGCCCGATCCAGACACCGGGGGCGTTGAGCCCGGCCCAGAAGGCCAGCGCAGAGGCCGACGCGAAGCCGATCAGCCAGTAGCTGATGACGGCGAACAGCAGCGGCACCTGGGTGTCGTTCATGCCGCGCAGCGCGCCGGCGGTGGTGGTCTGCACGCCGTCGGCGATGAAGAAGGTCGCGCCGATCAAGAGCAGCATCGCGGTGAGCTGCGCGGTGGCGTCGGAGGCTTCGCCAAGGAACAGCGCCGCGATCTCGAAGCGTGCCAGGATCACCGCGAGCGTCATGACGCTCATGAAGACGCCGGCGAGCGCGATCGCGACGAAGCCGGCGCGCTGCACCGCGTCGGTGTCGCGGCGGCCGACCGCCTGACCGACCCGCACGGTGGCGGCCATGCTGATGCCGAACGGCACCATGAACAGGATCGCCGCGATCTGCAGCGCGATCTGGTGCGCCGCCAGCGCCGTGGTGCTGATCAGCCCCATCAGCAGGCCGGCCGCGCCGAACAGGCCGTATTCCAGCAGGAACGCGATCGAGATCGGTGCGCCGACGGCAACGAGCTTGCCCATCAACGGCCAGTCGATGCGCCAGACGCGGCTGAACACGTGATACTTGCGGAACGGGCGGCGCCGCGCCGCAAACCACACGCCGGCGAGGAAGGTGGCGAGATTGACGATCGTGGTCGCAAGTCCGGCGCCGAACATGCCGAGTTCGGGCATGCCCCATTTGCCGTAGAGCAGAAGATAGACCATCAGCGCATTGGCCGGGATCGCCGCGAGCGTGATCCACAGCACCGGCTCCGGCCGGTTCACCGCGCTCATGAAGCCGCGGATCGCGATGAACCACAGCGCCGGCAGGACGCCCCAGGCGAGCCCGAACAGATATTGCTGCGCCAGATGCGCGGTGGCCTGGGTCTGGCCGAGCGCGAGCAGGATGCGCTCGCCGTGGAACGGCAGCGCCATCAGCGGCAGCACCATGAAGAATCCCGCCCATAGGCCGACGCGGAGTGCGCGCCGCATCACGCGCGGGTTGCGGGCGCCGAACGCCTGCGCGGCCAATGGCGAGACCGCGGACATCATGCCCATGCCGATGGTGAAGCTGACGAAATACACGGTGTGCGCCAGCGCCGCCGCGGCGACGTTCTCGCTGCCGAGCCGGCCGATGAAGGCGAGATCGGTCGTCATCATCGCGATCTGCCCGAGCTGCGTCAGCGCAAGCGGCACGGCGAGCTTCAGCGTTTCGGCGAGCTCAGCCGTGAGCAGCTTGCGAGGTGGGACGACGGCCGCGCGCACCGCGGCCGGGTCGATCTTGTCGATGCAGGTCATGACGGCACGCTTAGCACGGCAAACCGGCCGGAAGGATGGCCAAGCTGCCGCAGGGAGCTACGATCGCGCAGGTATCCGCTTGATCTTGGCGCCGAGCGCGTTGAGCCGCTCGTCGATCCGCTCATAGCCGCGCTCGATCTGGTCGGCATTGTTGATGGTGGAGGTGCCGTTGGCGCACACCGCGGCGAGCAGCATCGCCATGCCGGCGCGGATGTCGGGCGAGTTCATCGGCGCGCCGCGCAGCCGGCTCGGTCCGGCCACGATCGCGCGATGCGGGTCGCAGAGCACGATGCGGCCGCCCATCGCGATCAAATTGTCGACGAAGAACATCCGCGACTCGAACATCTTCTCGTGCATCAGGATGACGCCATCGCACTGCGTGGCGGTGACGATCGCGATCGACATCAGGTCGGCCGGGAAGGCCGGCCACGGCTGGTCCTCGAGCTTCGGCACATGGCCGCCGAAATCGTCGTGGATCTTCATGGTCTGGTTCGACGGCACGACGAGGTCGTCGCCCTCGACGCCGCAGACGATGCCGAGCCGCTCAAAGCCCATCCGGATCGAGCGCAAATGCTCGACGCCGGCGCGTGCGATGCGCAGCGGCGAGCGGGTCACCGCGGCAAGGCCGATCAGCGATCCGACCTCGATATGGTCGGGCTGGATCGCGTAGGTCGTGCCGCCGAGCGTCGCCTGGCCGTGCACGACGATGGTGTTGGTACCGATGCCTTCGATCCTGGCCCCGAGCGCGACCAGGAAATTGGCGAGGTCCTGCACATGCGGCTCGGAGGCCGCGTTGCGCAGATAGGTGGTGCCGCGGGCGGCGACGGCGGCGACCAGCGCGTTCTCCGTCGCGGTGACGCTGGGCTCGTCGAGGAACACGTCGGCGCCCTTCAGGCGCGCAGCGCGGAATTCCAGCCGGTGTGTCGCGGTGACCGTGGCGCCGAGCTGCTCGAAGGCCAGAAAATGCGTGTCGAGCCGGCGGCGGCCGATCACGTCGCCGCCGGGCGGCGGCAACGCAACCTCGCCGCAGCGGGCGAGCAGCGGACCTGCCAGCAGGATCGAGGCGCGGATGCGCGCGCACAGCGCCGGATCGAGATCGGCGGCGCGGATCTCCTTGGCATGGATCTGCAGCGTGTTGCGCTCGGTCCATTCGGCGCTGGCGCCGACCGAACGACACAGCTCGACCAGCGTTTCGGTGTCGCGAATGCGCGGCACGTTGGTCAGCGTGACCGGATGCTCGGTGAGCAGGGCAGCTGCAATGATCGGCAGCGCGGAGTTCTTGTTGCCCGACGGCTCGATGGTGCCCGAAAGGCGGCGGCCGCCTTCGACGATGTATTGGATCGGCGGCACGCGGAATGTCCCCTAACGCATCATCCAGACTTGGATGCAGACTTGGATTTGAACTGGGCCATGCGAAATTCCACAACGGAATCAATGGCTGTCCGGCACCGTAACACAACTCCCGGCGCAGCTTCCACACGAAAGGTAGCCGCGCGACGGTGCCGATCGCGTTGTCAGGGACACGTCATCTCGGCCGAGCCATTGCGCTCGGAAAGCGCATGGCCGCCCGGCCCGCCGCGTCCCTAGATGTCGATGGTGGCGCTGAGCGAGTTTTCCTGGATGAAGTCGCGGCGCGGTTCGACCACGTCGCCCATCAGCTTGGTGAAGATATCGTCGGCCTCGTCGACCTCCTTGATCTTCACCTGGAGCAGCGAGCGCGCTTCGGTGTCCAGCGTGGTCTCCCACAGCTGCTCCGGGTTCATCTCGCCGAGACCTTTGTAGCGCTGCAGCGAGATGCCCTTGCGGGCGGCATCGGTCACGGCCTCGAACAGGTCGATCGGGCCGTGAATGGTCTGCTCTGCATCCTTGCGCCGGAGCTTACCCGCCCGCACGTAGATCTCCTGCAGCCTGGTCGCATACTCGTCGAGCTTGCGTGCATCGGCCGAGCCGAGAAACGCGTCGTCGATCACGGCCACTTCCTTGACGCCGCGCACGGTACGCTCGAACTGGAAGCCCTGGCCTTCCGTGAACGTGCCGATCCAGCCGCGCTCGACTTCGTCGGCAACCGCGTCCAGCCGTTTGGCGATGTAATCGGCTGCGGAGTTGGCAGTCGCGATATCGCTGGTGATTTTCGGGGTCAGCACGCCGGCGATCGCGGCCTGCTCGATCACCGCGCGATTGTAGCGGCTGTGCAGGTTGCGCAGCACGGAGCGGATCGTCCGGGCGTCTTCGACCAGCGACAGCAAGTCACGGCCCGAGCGCTCTTCGCCGGAGGCCGGCTTGAAGACACATTCGTCGAGCCCGGTCGAGATCAGATAATCCTCGAGCGCGCGCTCGTCCTTCAGATATTGCTCGGACTTGCCGCGCGAGACCTTGTAGAGCGGCGGCTGGGCGATATAGAGAAAGCCGCCATCGATGATCGAGCGCATCTGGCGATAGAAGAAGGTCAGCAGCAGCGTGCGGATATGGGCGCCGTCGACGTCGGCGTCGGTCATCACGATGATCTTGTGATAGCGCAGCTTTTCGACCGAGAAATCGTCGCTGATGCCGGTGCCGAGCGCGGTGATCAGCGTGCCGATCTGCTCCGACGACAGCATCTTGTCGGGGCGCACGCGCTCGACATTGAGGATCTTGCCGCGCAGCGGCAGCACCGCCTGGAATTCGCGGTTGCGGCCCTGCTTGGCGCTGCCGCCTGCCGAGTCGCCCTCGACGATGAACAGTTCGGACTTCGCCGGATCCTTCTCCTGGCAGTCGGCGAGCTTGCCGGGCAGCGAGGAGACGCTGAGCGGGTTCTTGCGGGTCAGCTCGCGCGCCTTGCGCGCAGCCTCGCGGGCTGCGGCGGCCTGGATCACCTTGCCGACGATTTCCTTGGCTTCCTTCGGATTCTCTTCGAACCAGGCCGCGAGCGCCTCGTTGAGGACGTTCTCGACCACCGGTCGAACCTCCGAGGACACCAGCTTGTCCTTGGTCTGCGACGAGAACTTCGGATCGGGCACCTTCACCGACAGCACCGCGGTGAGGCCTTCGCGGCAATCGTCGCCGGTCAGCGCGATCTTTTCCTTCTTTGCATTAGCCTCGGCATAGCCGTTGACCTGGCGCGTCAGCGCGCCGCGGAAGCCGGCCAGATGGGTGCCGCCGTCGCGCTGCGGGATGTTGTTGGTGAAGCACAGCACGTTCTCGTGGTAGCTGTCGTTCCACCACAGCGCGGCTTCGACGCCGATGCCGTTGGCTTCCGCGCGCACCATGATCGGCGCCGGCACGATCGCCTTCTTGTTGCGGTCGAGATATTTGACGAATTCCTCGACGCCGCCGGAATAGTACATCTCCTCGCGCTTCTCGACCGCATGGCGCATGTCGGACAGCACGATGTGGACGCCGGAATTGAGGAAGGCGAGCTCGCGCAGCCGGTGCTCGAGCGTCGCGAAATCATATTCGATGTTCTTGAAGGTCTCGGGCGAGGCGAGGAAGGTGACCTCGGTGCCGCGTTTGCCCGGGGCATCGCCGACCACCTTGAGCGGCGCCACGGCATCGCCGTGCGCGAATTCGATGTAGTGCTCTTTGTCGTCGCGCCAGATCCGCAAGCCCAGCTTGCTCGACAGCGCGTTGACCACGGAGACGCCGACGCCGTGCAGACCTCCGGAGACCTTGTAGGAGTTCTGGTCGAACTTTCCGCCGGCGTGCAGCTGGGTCATGATGACCTCGGCCGCCGAGACGCCTTCGCCCTTGTGGATGTCGACCGGAATGCCGCGGCCGTCGTCGTAGACGGTGACGGAATTGTCGGCATTGAGGGTGACCAGGACGCGGCTCGCATGGCCCGCCAGCGCCTCGTCGATCGCGTTGTCGACGACCTCGTAGACCATGTGATGCAGGCCGGACCCGTCATCGGTGTCGCCGATATACATGCCGGGCCGCTTGCGGACAGCGTCAAGGCCCTTCAGCACCCGGATCGATTCCGCACCATATTCGGCCGGAACGGGATGCTCAGATTCGGCAGGGGTCTGCCGGGCAGGTTCAGTCATGTGAGGCCTTCGAGGATGTCCCGAATCAGCTGCACAAAATGAGGCGCTGATTCCGCTATTTGTGCCATGAAAGAGCAGTTGCGCCTAGCGCAAAGTCTCCGTCTACAAACTATTGAATAAATAGGATTTTTTCGGCCTGTTTCAAGGCGTTCAAAGGCCGATTCCGGAGGCTCTGAAAAGCCCGATTCGAAGGCAGATTCGGGCCCCTTTCGGAGACGATTTGCGCGCTTAGCCGCGCCGCGTCGCGCGGCCGGATTCGACGTCGAAAATCTCTCCCGTTGGGCCGATATCGACGAAGGCAGCAGGATCGGCGCCGGTCATCCAGACCTGAGCGCCGAGCTTGGCGAGCTCCTCGAACAGCGCCTTGCGCCTATTGGGGTCGAGATGGGCGACGACCTCGTCGAGCAGCAGCAGCGGCACGATGCCGGTCATCTCCGCGACCATCGTGGCATGCGCCAGCACCAGCCCGATCAAGAGCGCCTTCTGCTCGCCGGTCGAGGCGTCGCGCGCCGGCATGCTCTTCGGCGCGTAGATCACCTGCAGATCGGTCAGATGAGGGCCGTCGAGCGTGCGCCCGGCGGCGGCGTCGCGCGGACGGCTGGCGCGCAGGATCTCGCGGTAGCGGTCCTCCACCGCGGTCGCGGGCTCCTGCAGTAGCGCGCTCTCCATCCAGCCGTCGAGCATGATCTCGGCGGACGGGAAGGCCGACGCCGCGCCGCGCTCGCGCAGCATCGCGGCGAGCTTGGCGGCGGTCTGGCCGCGCGATGCGGCGACCGCGACCGCAAGCTCGGCGGTCTCGCGCTCGATCGCATCACACCAATGGTCGTCGTAGTTGCGCACCTCGAGCAGCCGGTTGCGCGAGCGCAGCGAGCGCTCCAGCGCCGAGACCCGGCTGGAATGCTCGGAATCGATCGCCAGCACTAGGCGGTCGAAGAAGCGCCGCCGTTCGGACGCTGCGCCCATGAACAGGCCGTCCATCGCCGGCGTCAGCCACACCATGCGCAGATGGTCGCCGAACGCGGTCGCGGACCCGACCGGTTCGCGATCGATGCGGCAGCGCCTTGCGTTGCTCGCCTCGCCGGTCGGGGGATCGATGCCGGTGCCGAGCGTCGCGAGGCCGAGCGCGCCCTCGACTTCGGCCGAGACCGCCCAGGAGCCGTCGCCTTGGTTGTCGGCGATGTCGTCCAGGGTCGCGCGGCGCAGGCCGCGACCCGGCGACAGGAACGAGACCGCCTCCATGCAATTGGTCTTGCCGGCGCCGTTCGGCCCGACCAGCACCACCATGTCGCCCGCGACCTGCAGCGTCGCCGCCCGGTAATTGCGGAAATGCGTCAGCGACAGGCGATGAATGCGGGACGGGGTCATGTTACCTTGTCATTGCCGGGCTTGACCCGGCAATCCATCGTCCGCGTTAGCGGAGAATTTCATCATATAGGTTGTGCCAGTCGGCATTACCGGCGACGATCAGATCAATCTTCCACTCACGAGACCAGTGCTTGAAGTTCTTCTCGCGCTGAAGCGCGGCAGCGATCGTCTCATGGGCCTCAAAATGGACGAGCGTGATGCCGTACTTCTTGGTAAAGCCCTCGGCGAGACCTTCGCGATGTTCGTAGGCGCGCCGGACCAGATTGTTGGTCACGCCGACGTAAAGGGTTCCACCGGGTTTGCTGGCAAGGATGTACACCCAGTAGGTCATTTGATTGGATGGATGGCCGGGTCAAGCCCGGCCATGACAAGAGGAAATCCTTACACCCGCATCGGCATCAGCACGTAGAGCGCGCCCTTGCTGTCACGGTCCTGCACCAGGGTCGGCGAGCCGGGATCGGCGAGCTTCAGCACCGCGACCTCGCCCTCGATCTGGGCGGCGATGTCGAGCAGATAGCGCGAGTTGAAGCCGATATCGAGCGCGTCGGAGGCGTACTCGACCTCGAGCTCTTCGGTGGCGCTGCCGGAATCCGGGTTGGTGACCGAGAGCACCAGCTTGCCCGCGGACAACGCCAGCTTCACCGCGCGGCCGCGTTCGCTGGAAATGGTCGAGACGCGATCGACGGCGGCCTCGAAATCCTTCTTGTCGACCACCAGTTCCTTGTCGTTGTTCTGCGGAATGACGCGGCCATAGTCCGGGAAGGTGCCGTCGATCAGCTTCGAGGTCAGCACCACATTGCCGAGCGTGAAGCGGATCTTGCCATCCGACAGCTCGATCGAGATCTCTGCGTCGTCGCCCTCGATCAGCCGCTGCACCTCGCCGACCGTCTTGCGCGGGACGATCACGCCGGGCATGCCGGTCGCGCCCTTGGGCAGCGCGAGGTCGATCTGCGCCAGGCGATGGCCGTCGGTCGCGACGCCACGCAGGGTCGCCGCCTTGGCGCTGCCGGCGGCGTGCAGATAGATGCCGTTGAGGTAATAGCGGGTCTCTTCGGTCGAGATCGCAAACTGGGTGCGGTCGATCAGCCGCTTGATGTCGGAGGCCGGCAGCGAGAACGAATGCGTCATGTCGCCGGCGGCAAGGCCCGGGAAATCGCTTTCGGGCAGCGTCTGCAGCGTGAAGCGCGAGCGGCCGGCGCGCACCGCGAGCACCGAGCGGTCGCCGTCGGCCTCCAGCACGATCTGCGAACCGTCGGGCAGCTTGCGGACGATGTCATAGAACATGTGCGCCGGCACCGTGGTCGAGCCGGCGGTTCCGGTCTCGGCGGCCAAGGTCTCCGTCACCTCGAGATCGAGGTCGGTTGCCTTCAGCGACAATTTGGCGCCCTCGGCGCGGATCAACACGTTGCCGAGGATCGGGATGGTGTTGCGGCGCTCGACCACGCGGTGAACGTGACCCAGCGATTTCAGGAGTTGCGCGCGCTCGACGGTGACCTTCATTGCAATACCCGCCAGATCCCTCAGATGGAAAAGCCGGGCGGCCGTTCAGGGCAGCACCGCGGCATTGGAAACCCGATAAGCCGGATCAATACCGGATTTGATCAAACCCACGGGGGGACCGCAAGGTGGCGCGGATGGGCGGCCGGTGCAAGGGATACGGGCGCGAAACCGGCCCCGTTCCCCACGTTTTGGGCCGGAAAAAAGTTTAGCCCTCCCCTCTTGATAAAGGGGAGGGCTATGGAACGAGCCGGCCAGATGAGGCGGCCTCATACCTGCTGTCCTATTCCTGCAGCTGACGCTTCAGCGATTCGACTTCCTCGGACAGCGTCGTGTCCTTGGCGACCAGTGCCTCGATCTTGCGCACCGCGTGCAACACCGTGGTGTGGTCGCGGCCGCCGAAGCGCCGGCCGATCTCCGGCAGCGAGCGCAGGGTCAGCGTCTTGGCCAGATACATCGCAACCTGGCGCGGGCGCACCACGTTGGCGGTGCGACGCGACGACAGGAGGTCGGAGCGGCTGACATTGTACTGCCGGGCGACGACGCGCTGGATGTCCTCGATCTTGATCCGCTTCGGCTCCTGCGGGCGGATCAGGTCGCGCACCTCGCGCTCGGCCATCTCCAGCGTCACCGGCTGGTTGTTGAGCTTGGAGTGCGCCAGCAGGCGGTTGATCGCGCCTTCGAGGTCGCGGCCGTTATGGGTGATGGTGCGCGCCAAATAGTCGAGCACTTCCTCCGGTACATCGAACGTCGCGTGGTGAGCGCGGGCCGCGGCGACGCGCGACTTCAGGATGCCGAGCCGCAGTTCCTCGCCGAGCGAACCCATCTCGACCACCAGGCCACCGGCGAGCCGCGAGCGCACGCGGTCGTCGAGGCTTTCGAGGTCGGACGGCGGACGGTCGGCCGCGATCACGACCTGACGTCCGGCGTCGATCAGCGCATTCAGCGTGTGGCAGAACTCGGCCTGCGTCGACTTGCCCTGCAGGAACTGCAGATCGTCGATGACCAGAACGTCGATGCCGCGCAGCGCCTCCTTGAACGCCAGCGCCGTCTGCGTCTTCAGCGCCGCGACGAAGCCGTACATGAACTTCTCAGCGGTGAGATACAGCACCTTGCGCTCGCCGCCGGAATTGCCGGCCCAGGTCACCGCCTGCAGCAGATGCGTCTTGCCGAGGCCGACGCCGGCATGGATGTAGAGCGGGTTGAACATCACGGGATCGCCGCGGCGTCCTTCCGCGACCTGGCGCGCAGCCGCATGGGCCAGCGTGTTGGAACGGCCGACGACGAAGCTTGCAAAGGTCAGGCGCGGATCGAGCGGCGAGCCGCCGAGCGCATCATGGCTGGCGGACACCGGCGCAGTAGCGAACGAGCGCAGTTCAGGCGCGGGACGACCGTCATGGCGCTCGACACGGCGCACTTCGATCGGCGCAGCCGCTTCCTTCACTGGAGCCACCGCGCGGATCGCCGAGCGCACGGTGAGGTCGATGCGATGCACTTCGGGCATCTCGGCCTGCCAGCAGGTGAGCACGCGTTCGGCGTAATGCGCCTGGATCCAGCTCTTGAGGAACCGGGTCGGAACCGACAGGTGCACGCTCTCGTCGTGCACGCTCTCCAGATCCATCCGCGCGAACCAGCTCGTGTAAACGTCCTCGCCAACACTCGTCCGCAAACGTCCCTTCACCCGCGACCAGCGATCCTGTTCCGTGTTCGTCATTGCTTTCGTACTTTTCCAAATCTGAGAGATGATGATTGCGAAAGCGCCGTGCAGGGGGCCTGCAACGACGCGACCTCTAGCGGGCGCGGTCTGCTCCGGACAAAGCTCTCCCGTGTGGCGGCCATGCGCCACGCGACAGGTCAGCTGTTTGGAGAAGATGCGTCCCGCGAGGTCAGCGCGTACTCGACGGTCTCTGCGGGTAAGAGCCAGCGTCCGAGGGGTTGATTACGGCACCACAGGAAGTCTGCACTTGGGCTGTCGTTGGTTCGACTGCAGTGATGATACCGTAAGGCATAAGTCCTCCCCCTCCCACCGCGACGTATCGCGGCAAGTTGTCAGCTTGCTGGTGTCTTCAAAATCGAACTGCTGCTACCGAACACCGAAATGCCCGGCGCTTCGCCGCCGCGTGTCGTCGTCAACCTGTTCGCTTGCGCCGCGTTCCCGCTGCCAGATTCCGACTGACGCCCTGGTCTCTCTTGTTCGATCCCCCAAATTGCCGGGGACACCGCCGGAGATATTTTGACACAGGTCGACCGTCCCCATATCGCTATGAGCCGTCAATCTAGCTTCGCTTGGAAAGCGTCGCTAACGCACACACCGCCGCCGATTTGTGCGTCCGCCCTTGGGTCTCAAACCGCGCTGATCTGGAGAGCCGTGGGCGTCGCGAACAAGAAATAAATACACCAAGCGTATTTTCTGACAATCCGTGGATTCGACGGGGATCGAGACTCTTCGCGACTGTTGCGGCGGTGCCGCCGCTGAGTTGCGAAAGCAAGGTTTTGAATCAGCGCGCAGATTCACGCGCGTCACAAACGACGGTGCAATACCAAAAATTTTTCATAGAAAATTTACATTTGGTCTCGCGCCGGTCATTTTTCCAATCGCTGTCCAGCGCTATGTGCATAAGTAACTCGCGAAGCGTGAGTTTTCTCGATTACTTTTGCAGGGTAACCCGCGCCGCAATTTCCGACGCGCGATGCCGCGCCTTATTCCATTTATCGCGCTTAGCGCAGAACAATCTGCACGAGTGCGGCGCGTTAAGCATATTGGGCCGGTAGAACTACGGACGCGACGAAACATGACACGCGGTTCGTCGCGCGGCAACGCCGACTCTTCTCGCGCTATGAAACTTCCACGACAAAATGTGAGACCAAAACAAAAAGCCCGGCGCGAGCCGGGCTTCGTGACAAACGTGTTCCTCAGTCAGCTTGCGCGGCGAGCTCTACTCGCTGAGCTTACGTGTTGAGCTTACGTGTTGAGCTCACTTGGCGAGCTTGGCGATGCTCTGCGTAAGGCGCGACACCTTCCGGCTCGCGAGGTTCTTGTGAATGATGTTGCGCTGCGCTGCCTTCATCAGTTCGGGCTCGGCCTTGCTCATCGCCTTGAGTGCCGCCTCGCGGTCGCCGCTCTTGATCGCTTCCTCGACGGTGCGCACCGCGCCACGCATCTGCGTGCGACGCGACTTGTTGACGATGGTGCGGCGAGCAATCTTGCGGGTCGCCTTCTTGGCGGAGGTGGTGTTGGCCATGGTTCTCTAACTGTCCTTCGGCGGTGATCGCTCGGTGGTCGGGCTGGCGCGCACCGGCCGGTTCAAATCTCAACTCTGATGTAGTTGTCCAAGGTGTTGTCTTGGGTGTCCTTGAGGCGGCCATACGAAGAGCGCAAAATGCTGCCCCGGCATGCGGCACTGTCCAAAGAACAGCGGCGGCAGGATTGCACCCGCCGCCATCGGCCGGTCTTATAGATGGCGCAGCCTTAACCGTCAACGCTTTCGGGACCGAAAAAGGACCGGAAATCGGCCTCGCAAGGGCCGGATAAGCCGCTGAAGAGGTTGAATTTCCGGGGAGCGCCCGGTAAGGCCTGTCGACGCGTGGGGCGCGACTGGGAGTTAGGGTGACGCATGATCCGCGGCTTTTTCCGCCTGATCGGCCTTTTGCTGCTGGCCGGCAGTTTCATCTTCATGGTCTATGACGGGGCCCGCTACGTCGCCGACCAGAGCCTGCGGTTCACCCAATTCGGCCAGTTCTGGAACGATATCCACCAGTCGAGCCAGCAGGCGTTCCATGCCTGGGTGGATCGTTTCGCGCCCTGGCTGTGGAACGACGTGATCCGCGTGCTTCTGGAGCAGCCGGTTTTCGCGGTGCTCGGCATTGCTGGCATCCTGCTGATGATCCTGTTCCGGCCGCGCAAGCCGCTGATCGGCTACGCGCGCGACTGAGCCGGCTGCAGCCCGCTTGAGCTTCTCTTGGCCGCAGCCGTTCAGTAACGGGGCTGCCATCATCCGCGTAAGGACATATATAGGTGACAGCTGGCCCGCAGGCCCCAGCCCGCGTCGGCCGATGTCCCGCCCGGAGGTATCCATGTTGTTCATGCGCAAGACCACCGCGTTGCCAAGCGCCGCCGAGGCGCTGCCTGGCCGCGCGACGCCGATCCCGACCGCGACCACCCATTTCGTCAATGGCAGCAAATTGACGCCGCCCTATCCGCAAGGCCTCGAGCAGGCCGTGTTCGGGCTTGGCTGCTTCTGGGGCGCGGAACGGAAGTTCTGGGAACTCGGCGACGGGATCTACACCACGGCGGTCGGCTATGCAGGCGGCCACACGCCGAACCCGACCTATGAAGAGGTGTGCTCGGGACGCACCGGCCACACCGAAGTCGTGCTGGTCGTGTTCGACCCGAAGAAGATCTCCTACGAGAAGCTGCTGAAGACGTTCTGGGAGAACCACAACCCGACGCAGGGCATGCGCCAGGGCAACGACATCGGCACGCAATATCGTTCTGCGATCTACACGTTCAGCGATGCGCAGCACAAAGCCGCCGATGCGTCGCAGGCGATGTATCAGAAGGCGCTTGCCGCCAAGGGCCTCGGCGCGATCACGACGGAAGTGGCGCCGGCCGGCGAGTTCTACTTCGCTGAGGACTATCATCAGCAATACCTCGCCAAGAATCCGGCGGGCTATTGCGGGCTCGGCGGCACCGGCGTGTCTTGCCCGATCGGCGTCGGCGTCACCGCCTGATCGCCGTGTCATGCGCTAAATCGAGGGGGAGGCGGGCTTTCCGACTCCCCGCTCGGTCCTCGAAAACCCTTTATTAACCATAGTTGGTGCAAGACTGGGCTTGTCTCGCCGTTGAGGGATAGGTCCGGTGCCGGTTGCACACGCGTTACGATTGCCGATCACTGCCGTTGTGGCTGCGCTCGCGCTGTCTGGCTGCATGAGCACGTCCGGCCCCATTGCCGTCGGCCCGCAAGGTGTCGATGCCGTCACCTATGGACCGGCCTACGCACCCGCTCCGGTTGTCGATGCAGGCGGCGGTGGTGCGATCAGCGCATTGCGGTCCGCCTTCGCCAGCACTTCTCCCGGTTATGGCTATGCCGCGCCCGGCGCCGCCCCGGTGGTTTATGCCGCCGCGCCGGGTGGGCCCGGCGGTTACGACAACTCCTATCATCTCGGCCCGGGCGACAAGCTCCGCGTCGTGGTCTACGGCCAGGAAGGCCTGACCAACTCCTACGCGATCGACGCTGCCGGCTCGATCACCATGCCGCTGATCGGCTCGGTGCCGGCACGCGGTCGCACGCCGGCCGGGCTTGCCGGTGAAATCTCGGCACGCTTGCGCAACGGCTTCATCCGCGATCCTTCAGTCGCGGTCGAGATCGAATCCTACCGGCCGTTCTTCATCCTCGGCGAAGTCCAGGCTCCCGGCCAATATCCCTACGTGCCGAACATGACCGTCGAAAGCGCGGTCGCGATCGCCGGCGGCTTCGCGCCACGCGCCCGCCGCGACAGCGTGACGCTGACCCATACCGATGCATCCGGTTCAGGCCGCTTCGTGGTGCCGCTGGGCACGCCGATGAGCCCGGGCGATACGGTGTTCGTCGGCGAGCGCTGGTTCTGAGCAACATCTCTCCGCTGTCATTCCGGGATGCGCCGCAAGGCGCAGGCCCGGAATCCATTTTGCCGCAGCGTCTATTGAGAGATGGATTCCGGGCTCGCGCTTCGCGCGCCCCGGAATGACGAGTTTGGGAAAGCGGCGCCCTATTTCTTCAGATGCTTCCCGAAAAATTCCATGCTGCGCGGCCAGGCGATGTCGGCGCTCGCCTTGTCGTAGCTTGCGCGCTCGTCGCAATGGAAGCCGTGCTGCGCGCCCGGATAGATGAAGACCTCGACCTCGGGCCGCTTCGATTTGATGGTCTCGACATCGCTCAAGGGAATGCCGGCATCCTTCTCGCCGAAATGCAGCTGCGTCGGCACGGTCGGCTTGTCGTCGGCGAAGCGGATGATGGCGCCGCCGTAATAGCCGATGGCGGCCGAGAGCCCGGTCAGCTTGGTGGCCGCCGCATAGGCGATGCTGCCGCCGAGGCAGAAGCCGATGATGCCGACCGGCCCGACCGCCTTCACCGCGTCGATCGCCGCCTGGCTGTCGCGCAGCATCGCGGCAAAGTCCGGATTGGCGACGAATTTCCGCGCCTCGGCCACCTCATCGGAGGAGTAGCCGCTCTGGAAGTTCGGCGTGATGCGGTCGAAGATCGACGGCGTAACCGCGACATAGCCTTGCTTCGCCAGCCGGTCGCAAACCGAGCGGATGTGGTGGTTGACGCCGAAGATCTCCTGGATCACCACGATCGCGCCCTTCGGCGCGCCGGCGGGATCGGCGCGATAGGCACCGAGTTCAAATCCGTCCGAAGCCTTCAGTTTGATGTCTTGTCCCATGGTCCATCCTTGTCATGTTGGGGGTTGCATGAAGCTTTCGATGATGAGGGCGCCTCATATTTTGAGCATGATCTCCGCGCAAACGCGTTCGCGTTTGTCGCGAGGGAAAACCGCTTCGCACTTTTCCGGATCATGCTCTATCGCCACATCCAGTTCTCGCCCCAGTCGCCCTTCCAGCCGGCGAGCCGGCCCTTGCGGAATTGCAGATAGAGACGGTCATGGTGCGGGAACAGCCCGCTGCCGCCGAGGTCGCGGAAGGTCAGGAAGATCTCATTGCCGGGCCGCCCGCTGACATGGGTGAAGGGGGTGCCAAGCGCGCGCTGCGCGTCCGCGACGCCCATGCCGAACACCAGCGGTGTGTTGTTCGACAGCGTCGCGGTGAAGGTCGGCGTGGCCGGGTCGGCGAACGGCCGTAGCTTCTGGGCGTTCGCTGCGGTCGCTGCCGCCGTCAGCAACAAGGCGACGACAATCGTCTTCATGAGGCGGCCTTTCCCGGCGCGCCGGCTTCAAGGCTATCCAGGAACGGCAGCACGGCGGCAATGAAGGCCTGCGGCTGATCGATGTTGACGGCATGGCCGGCGTTCGGAATCACCGCCTTCTGCGCACCCGGGATTTTCGCGGCCATGTAGTCGGACGCCGGCAGGAACGGCGTGTCGTTGGCGCCGACCACAACCAGCGACGGCACCTTGATCCCGGGCAATGACTCGATCACCCGCGCATCGCGTTGCGCCAGCATGCCGCGCGCGGCGAGCGCCAGACCCTTGGCATTGCGATGCGTGACCGACGCGCGCTCGGCGCTCAGCGACTTCAGCACCTCGAGCCCCTCACGATCGAAGCGGTCGCCGGTGTCGCGGGCACGCGTGTTCCAGACCTCGCGGGCGTCGTCCTTCTTGAATCCCGGACCGGTGTCGATGATCAACAGCGCACGCACCCGCTCCGGATGGGCGCGGTGGAAGGCAAGCGACATGTAGCCGCCGAGCGACAGACCGCCGACGATCGCCTTGTCGGCGCCGGCGGCGTCGAGCAGGGCGGCAATGTCGCCGACCGTCGCCGCCTCGCTATAAGCATCCGGATTGTCGGGATAGTCGGACTGGCCGTGCCCGCGCATGTCCCACAGGATCAGTTTGTGCCGCTTCGACAGCGCCTCGATCTGGCCCTGCCACATCGCAGACGTTGACGAATAGCCGTGGGTGAGGATCAGGGGCGGGCCGCTGCCGTGAATCTCGTAGTAGATATCGACGCCGCTGCGGTTGAGCTTGGCCATTGACGGGCTCCTTCTCTTGTCGATGTCAGGTCCGGCAGCGCTACCGACCTTGGTAGGAGGCATCGATACGGCATCAATACTGGCATTTCAAAAGCTTCATGCCGTTACCGCATTGCACAACGGGCAGTTTCCGAAATTTATTCCTTTCGAGCAATTCCAAATTGGATTGCCTCCAGCCGGGAACCGGATCATTGTTTCGGCAACTGTCGCTTACCCGGTGGGCGCCAGCCATGACCCAACAGTGAGTTGCCGCCGTAAGCGGCTGCCTACACCGGAAGGGGAGAGAGATGCCAAATCTCAATATCAACGGACGGAATATGTCCGTCGAGGCGGCCAATGACACGCCGCTGCTTTGGGTCATCCGCGAGCAATTGCAGATGACGGGCACCAAATTCGGTTGCGGCGCCGGTCTCTGTGGCGCCTGCACGGTTCACCTCAACGGCGAAGCGGTGCGGTCCTGCCAGACCTCGCTTGCCGACGCCGTCGGCAAGAAGATCACCACCATCGAAGGCCTCTCCGCTAAGGGCGAACATCCCTTGCAGAAGGCCTGGGTCGCCGAGCAGGTGCCGCAATGCGGCTACTGCCAGTCCGGCCAGATCATGCAGGCGGCAGCGCTGCTGTCGAAGAACACCAACCCGACGAAGGAAGAAGTGGTCGCGCATATGGACGGCAATCTCTGCCGTTGCATGACCTATTCACGAATCCAGAAGGCGATCATGCGCGCTGCGTCCGACATGCGCACCGCATCGGCCACCGGATCTGAGCGGAGGGCCACATGAACAAGCACGTGAAAGACCTCGCCCCCGAGACGACCGATCTCAGCCGCCGTTCCTTCCTGGTCGGCACCGCTGCAACCGGTCTCGTGCTCGGCTACGCCGCGTCCGGCATCGACTACGCGCTCGCGGCACCCGCGCCCGCTAACGTCGAGCCGAGCGTCTGGTACTCGATCGCGCCCGATGGTCTCGTCACCGTGACCTGCGGCAAGGCCGACATGGGCCAGCACGTCGCCTCGACGATGGCGCAGATCGTGGCCGAAGAGCTCGGCGCGAACTGGAAGGACATGCGGGTCCAGCTCGCATCCAACGATCCGAAGTTCAACGACCCCGTGCTGGGCGCGCAGATCACCGGCGGCAGCTGGTCGACGATGATGAACTTCGACGCCATGAGCCGCGCCGGCGCTGCCGGCCGTATCGCATTGACCGAGGCGGCGGCAGCCTCGATGGGCGTGCCGGCCAGCGAACTGGTGGTGCGCGCGTCGACGATCAGCCATCCGAAGTCGAAGAAGTCGATGTCGTTTGCCGAGGTGGTGAAGAGCGGCAAGGCGACCAAGACCTTCACGGCGGATGATCTGAAGGCGATCAAGCTGAAGTCGGCCGACCAGTACACCATGATCGGCGTCTCGGTGCCGCAGCTCGACATTCCGTTGAAGGTCAACGGCACGGCCAAGTACGGCATCGACGTGATGCTGCCGGGCATGGTCTACGGCGCGCTGGTCACTCCGCCGGTCCGCTACGGCGCCACCGTGAAGTCGGTGGACGATAGCGCGGCCAAGAAGGTGCCGGGCTTCATCAAGGCCGTCACCCTGGACGACAAGACCACAACCACGACCGGCTGGGTCGTCGCGGTCGCCAACACCTACGCCAACGCCAAGAAGGCGGCGGCGGCGCTGAAGATCGACTACGATGGCGGTCCGAACGCCAAACTGTCGAGCGAATCGCTGTTCGCCGAAGCCAAGCGGCTTCAGGGATTGAGCGATTCCGGTGAGTTCTTCGTCAAGGACGGCGATCCGAACGCGGCCTTCGGCACGGCGGCCAAGGTGCTCGAGGCGGAATACACCACCAACATCAACATCCACGCGCCGATGGAGCCGATGAACGCCACCGCGGAGTTCAAGGGCGACATCCTGCACATCTATTCCGGCAACCAGTTCGCGACGCGCTCCGGTGCGATCGCGGCCGGCGCCGCCGGGATCGATCCGAAGTTCGTGGTGATGCATCAGATGTGGCTGGGCGGCGGCTTCGGCCGGCGTCTCGACGCGGACATGATGGTGCCCGCGGTGCAGGCGGCCAAGGCCGTAGGCAAGCCGGTCAAGGTCATCTACACGCGCGAGAACGACATGACGATGGATTTCTCGCGTCCGCTGACCTACCAGAAAGTAAAGGCCGGCGTGGACGGCGACGGCAAGCTCGTCGCATTGAGCCACGATGTCGTCTCGGCCTGGCCGACCCAGCGTTGGGGCATCCCCGACTTCCTGTCGCCCTCGGTCGACAAGAAGGGACCGCTCGATGCGTTCACGGTGAACGGTTCGGACTTCTTCTACACCGTTCCCAACCACTATGTGCGGGCGATCAAGAACGAGATGGCCCACAACGCCACCCCGTCGGGTCAGCTCCGTTCGGTGGCACCGGGCTGGACGTTCTGGGCGGTCGAGAGCATGGTCGACGAGATCGCGCATGCGACCGGCAAGGATCCGGCCCAGCTTCGCGTCGAGCTGCTCGACGGCAAGGGCAAGAACGACGGCGGCGCGCAGCGTCTCCGTAACACCTTGCTCGCGGCGATGGGTCTCGCCGGCTACGGCACCAGGAAGCTGCCCAAGGGCGAAGGCATGGGCGTTGCCTGCGTGTCGTCGCAGGAGCGCGCCACGGCGAGCTGGACCGCCTGCGTCGCCCATGTCGCCGTCGCCCCCTCGGGCGAGGTGACGGTGAAGAAGCTGACGGTTGCGACCGACGTTGGTACGCAAGTGAATCCCGACGGCATCCGGGCCCAGGTCGAGGGCGCGGCTCTGTGGGGCATGTCACTGGCGCTGTTCGAGAAGGCGACGTTGAAGGACGGCGGCATCGAGCAGACCAATTTCGACAGCTACACGCCGCTTCGGATGAGCCAGCTGCCGGAAGTCGCGGTCAACGTCATCGCCAATGGCGAGAAGGCGACCGGCGTCGGCGAGCCCGCAGTGACGGTGGTGGCGCCGGCGATCGGCAACGCCGTCTTCAACGCGGTCGGCGCCCGCGTCCGCGGCCTGCCGATCACCGCGGAGGCCGTCAAGGCTGCGATGAAGGCGTAACGGCCTGAACCAATGAAAACGCCGGAGAGCCTAACCGCTCTCCGGCGTTTTTCTTTGCTCCGGGCACCGGCTAGGTGGTGGCGGCGTCGACGCCTTTGACGCTGCAAAAATTCACGACTCGCCGGCGCCGCAGCCGTCCGCCTGCATTTGCGGTGGGCCTGATTCGGCTGGCGGATTTCGCGGTTCCTCAAATTGTATCCATTGCGCTTAACCGCCGTTCAGCATCCCCATTAAGCCGGAGGGAACGCATCGTCAGGTAGCGTCCCGGCGTCGGTCGTTACCGCGACGGGGATTGCATGACAGCCTTAGCCAACAACCAGACTTCGAAGCGCCGCCTCCTGCTGGCGTCAGATCGAAGCGATCAGAGCAACGAACTCGCCAGCATTCTGCGCTCGGTGGGTGAGGTCGACACCGTTCCGACCTCGGACATTCCCGAGCAGCCGGCCCGCGATCTCTCCG
The DNA here is from genome assembly GCF_054063295.1 of Bradyrhizobium sp. USDA 3240. NCBI lineage: Bacteria > Pseudomonadati > Pseudomonadota > Alphaproteobacteria > Hyphomicrobiales > Nitrobacteraceae > Bradyrhizobium > Bradyrhizobium sp. USDA 3240. Next base: position 4,177,003 of record NZ_JBSSGD010000002.1, on the reverse strand, counting down.
GCATTGTGGTCGACATCAACCTGCGCTCGCCCGAAGCCGTGCAACTGGTTCGCGCCAAGCTGCAGACCGACGCCTATCGTGAGATGCCGCGGCTGTTCGTGCTGGCGGATGCATTGCATCACGCCTCGATGCAGGCCTGGGCGCTCGGCGCCACAGACACGATCTCGCGGCCGTTCGATGCGCGCGGCATCCTGCAGCGCATCCGTGCCGCATTTCCCGACAACAGCGGCTATGACGAGACCGACCGCGGCAAGGCGCTCAACCGCGGCGTCGAAGCCGCGCATGGCGTGATGGTCAAGATGTTCGAGCGGATGCGCGCCGGCGAGCCGCTGAAGTTCGAGGACATCGTCGCCGCCGAAAACAAGATCCTGAAGGCGATCAAGCACAACTCGCTGCGCGAATGGCTGACCACGGTCGGCTGCCATCACCAGGAGACCTATCGCCACTGTCTGTTCGTGACCGGCTTTGCGGTGGCGTTCGCGCAGCATCTCGGCATGCGCGACGACGACCAGCGCCGGCTCGCCCGTGCCGCGCTGCTGCACGATGTCGGCAAGGCCTTCGTCCCGGTCGCGCTGCTCGACAAGCCCGGCGCATTCACGGTGGAGGAAATGGCCGAGATGCGCGAGCATCCGCGCCGCGGCTACGAGGCGCTGTCGGCGCAGGGCGGCTTCCCGCCGGAAATGCTCGACGTGATCCTGCATCATCACGAATTCCTCGACGGCACCGGCTATCCGAACGGGCTGAGCGGCAACCAGATCAGCGACATCGTCCGCGTCACCACGATCGTCGATGTCTATGCCGCTCTGGTCGAGAAGCGCGCCTACCGGCTGCAATTCACCCACGCCAAGGCGTTCTCCATGATGGAGGAGATGGGCGGCAAGCTCGACCAGCAATTGCTGCAGGCGTTCCGCCCGGTGGCGTTCGGGCATTATTGAGCCCCCAACCCCGTCATTGCGAGCGAAGCGAAGCAATCCATCGCTCCGCGTGTGCGGGCCGATGGATTGCTTCGTCGCTTCGCTCCTCGCAATGACGCCTTTGGCGACGACCCTAGCCAATCAACGCAAGTCGCCCTCCTTACCTCCGCTTAGATTTCGGCGATCATCGGCAAGCGACCGGTGCTTGGGCAGGTGAGGACGATCATGGACACGGCAACGACCGGGGATTTTGATATCCCCGCCAATATCGCGGAAACCCTCGTCGATCCCGTCGCCTATGCCGACGACCGCATCCACGATAGCTATCGCTGGCTGCGCGCCAACAATCCGCTCGGCATCGCGCGCCCCGAGAAGTTCGACCCGTTCTGGGTGGTGACCAAGCACGCCCATATCCAGGCGATCAGCCGCCAGAACGATTTGTTCCACAATGCCGACCGGCCGACCACGCTGACGACGCAGGCGCTGGAGGAGCGGGTGCGCAAGATCACCGGCGGGCCCAATCTGGTGCGCTCGCTGGTCCAGATGGATGCGCCCGACCATCCGAAATACCGCGCGCTGACGCAGGGCTGGTTCATGCCGGCCAATCTCGGCAAGTTCGAGGCCCGCGTCCGCGAGATCGCGCGCGCCACGGTGCAGCGCATGCTCGACCGCGGCGGTGCCTGCGATTTCGTCGAGGACGTCGCGCTCGGCTATCCCCTGCACGTCATCATGGAGATCCTCGGCGTGCCCGAGGCGGACGAGCCGCGCATGCTCAAGCTGACGCAGGAGCTGTTCGGGCCGCAGGATCCCGACACCGCGCGCGTCCGCGAGGCGCTGAGCGCCGAACAGGTCTCGGCGATGTTGCAGGCGATCGTCGCCGACTTCTCCGCCTACTTCCGCAAGATCACCGAGGAACGTCGCCAGAACCCGCGCGACGATCTCGCCACCGTGATCGCCAATGCGAAGATCGGTGGCGACTACATGCCGGAGCACGATCAGACCAGCTATTACATGATCGTCGCGACCGCGGGCCACGACACCACCTCGTCCTCGACGGCGGGCGCGATCTGGGCATTGGCTCGGGACCCCGCCGAATTCGCCAAGGTGAAGGCCAACCCGGAATTGATCCCGGGCCTGGTCGACGAGTCGATCCGCTGGATGACGCCGGTCAAGCATTTCATGCGTTCGGCCACCGCGGATACCGAGCTCGGCGGCCGCAAGATCGCGAAGGGCGACTGGCTGATGCTGTGCTACGCCTCGGGCAACCGCGACGAGGACGTGTTCGAGGACCCCGATCGCTTCCGCAGCGACCGCAAGCCCAATCGCCACGTCGCGTTCGGCTATGGCGCGCATCTCTGCCTCGGCCAATATCTCGCCAAGCTCGAGATGCGCATCCTGTTCGAGGAGCTGCTGCCGCATCTGAAATCGTTGTCGCTCGACGGCGAGGTGAAGATGACGCAGGCCTATTTTGTCAGTGGCCCGAAGAAGCTACCGATCCGGTTCGAGGTGAATTGACGGAACGTCATTCCGGGGCGATGCGTGAGCATCGAAGCTCAGATGCGCAATTGCGCATCGGGGAAGGTTCCGGGTTCGGTGCTTCGCACCGCCCCGGAACGACATATTCCAGCTACTCCAGCATCTTCCTCAACTCCGCCTTCGCAACCTTCTCCAGCGTCGAGCGCGGCATCTCGTCGACGAAGCGGATCTCGCGCGGCACCTTGAAGTCGGCGAGCGCAGAGCGGCAGGCGGTCATGACCTTGTCGTGCAGATCGGCGGGCAGCGCCGCGACGCCGGTTTGCGGGATGATGAAGACGACCGGCACCTCGTCCAGCATCGGATGCTTCTTCGCCACCACGGCGGCTTCGCGCACGCCGGGCACCACCGCGATCACCTGCTCGATCTCGGAAGCCGCGACATTTTCGCCGCCGACCTTGAGCATGTCCTTGGAGCGATCGCCGAACCTCAGATAGCCGCGCTCCAGCATCGTGACGCGGTCGCCGGTGATGAAATAGCCGTGCTCGTCAAAACTCTCGCGCGTCGCCTTCTCGTTGTGCAGATATTCGGCGAACAGCGACAGGCCGGGAATGCCCTTGATCAGCAGGTTGCCGGTCTCGCCGACGGCGGTCGGCGCACCGTCATCATTGGTGATGCGGATTTCGTATTCCGGCGCGGCGCGGCCGATCGACATCGGCGGGTTCGGCTGGTCGACTTCGCCGATGATGCCGTGGGTGATGGTCTCGGTCATGCCCCACCAGCCGATGATCTTGATGCCGAACACGGCGAATGCCGGCGGCTCGTTCACGGCAGTGCCCCAGAGGCGGAACTTGTGGTTCTTCGGAACTTCGTGCTCCAGCAGCGCCTTCATGCAGAACGGAATCGTCGAGGTCCACGTCGAGCCGTGCTCGAGCGCCACCGGCCAGAAGCGGCTCGCCGAGAAGCGCGGCTGGATCACGCAGGTCGAGCCGACCCACAGGCTCGCCAGCATCGAATAGGCCAGCGCGTTGGTGTGGAACAGCGGCAGATAGGTCTGGTGCACGTCGGTCGCGTGCAGGTCCTGATGCGCGGCGTTGATCTTGCCGCCCCACAGCGCGTTGGCATGCGTCCATAGCACCGCCTTCGGCCGCGACGTGGTACCTGAGGTGTATTGCACGCTGCACGGTGCGAGCGGATCGATCGGGCGCTGCGGCCGGTCGGCGCTGTCTGCGAACAGCGCGTCAAAACTGTCGCCGCGTACGGGCGCCTGTGCCGGCGCCTGCCCCGCATCATGCGAGGTCACCGCGATCCAGCGCAGCCCCTTGCAGTTGGCAGATATCAGTTCGGCATAGGCCGGCTGGGTGATCGCGGCGACCGCGCCGCAATGGTCGGCAAAATATTCGATCTCGGCCGCGGCTGAGCGGGTGTTGGTGGTGACGGCGATGGCGCCGAGCTCCACGCAGGCGAACCACGTCATGATCGCCTCGACGCAGTTGTCGAGATGGATCAGGACATAGTCGCCCTGCTTGATGCCGCGCCTGGCGAGGCCCGCCGCGAGCGCGCCGACGCGCTCATGGAAGTCGCCGTAGCTCCAGCGCCGCGCCCGGCGCATCGATCGGCGCCCAGATCAGGAACGGATGATCGCGGCGCACCTCTGCGCGCATCCTGAGCAGCCATGGCACGTCGAGCCCCGCAAACGGTCCGACGATGCCCGGCACTGACTGTGAAGTCGTCATATGTCCTCCCGCGCAGCCTTGCCGGCCGCCATTGATCTTGGTTGGGAGCAGTTCTGCCATCGGCGTGCGCCGAGAGCAAATCGGGATTTGCAAAGTGATCTTGCGCTGAAGCGACGACGCAATCCCGTTCCGCCGCGCGGAACGGATGGATCTGTTCGCGCGGCGTGTCGTCGGGCGCGCACTCGCGCGACGCGTTGGCTAGCAATGACGAACGACAGCTAGCTTGGATCTCTCTCATACGACGAGATCTCAATCAGGCTGCCGTCGGGGTCGCGGCAATAGACCGAGCGCAGCGTGCCGCGCGCGCCCTGTTTGGCGACGGGGCCTTCCTCGATCTTGACGCCATGGGCCTTCAGATGCGCGACCACCTGGTCAGGCGTGCTCGAGGTGAGGAAGCAGAGATCGTCGCTGCCAGCCGCTTCATGATCGGCGGTGAACCATTCCACCTTGTCGGCATCGCGTGGCCGCACATTGATCTTCTGGTTGCCGAACGCCAGCGAGGTGCGCGGTGTCTTGCCCTTGCCGGGATCGAACACCTTCACCTCCATGCCGAGGATCCTGCTGTACCAGGCAACCGAGCGCACCACATCGGTGACATTGATCACGAGATGGTCGAGCCCATTCACCTTGACGGACATGATCGATCCTCTTCGGTCCGGAGCGTTGCAGCTTAGTCTTTGGTCGCGGTCGGTGTCGCACGTGTCGCACTGGCCGCTTCAGACATTGTTTGTTAAAACCGCGCCGCACGCAACGCAACAGAAACGGGCGGGGGTCAAACCCTGCGGGATTGGGAGAGACTTCATGATTTCACGCCGCGCCGCGCTGGGCCTGATCGGGTCGGGAATTTCGACATTCGCGATCGGCCGCGCTTCGGCTGCCGACTATCCGGCGCGACCGGTGCGCTGGATCGTGGGTTATCCGCCGGGCGGCGCCACCGACATCATTGCGCGGCTGATCGGGCAGCGGCTGTCGGAGAAGCTCGGCCAGCAATTCGTGATCGAGAACAAGCCGGGCGCCGGCAACAATATCGGCACTGAAGCTGCGATCAATGCCGAGCCGGACGGCTACACCGTGCTGCTGGTCAATCCGGCGAACTACATCAACGCCTCGCTCTACGCCAACCTGAAATTCAACTTCGTACGCGATGTCGCGCCGGTCGCTTCCTTCAACCGCGTGCCGAACGTGATGACGGTGAACAAGGACGTGCCGGCGAAGAACGTCGCCGAGTTCATCGAGTATGTGAAGGCCAATCCCGGCAAGGTGAACATGGCCTCTTCCGGCAACGGCACCTCGGTGCACCTCTCCGGCGAAATGTTCATGTCGATGACCGGCTGCAAGATGCAGCACGTGCCGTATCGCGGCGCCGCGCCCGCGATCACCGACATGCTCGGCGGCCAGGTGCAGGTGATCTTCGACAACATGCCTTCGATCATCCAGCACATCCGCTCCGGCTCGCTGCGCGCGCTCGGAGTGACCACGACGGATCGCTCCTCGCAACTGCCGGACGTGCCGGCGATCGCGGAGACCGTGAAGGGCTATGAGGCGAGCGCGCTGTTCGGCATGGGCGCGCCGAAGAACACGCCGAAGGAGCTGATCGCCAAGCTCAACACCGAGATCAACGCCGTTCTCGCCGAACCCGATATGAGGAAGCGCCTGGTCGAGCTCGGCGGCGACTCGCTGGTCCAGACGCCGGACGCCTTCGGCAACGACATCAAGGCCGAGACCGACAAGTGGAAGAAGGTGGTCGAGTTCGCCGGCCTCAAGGTCGAGTAGGCCTTTGTATGTTCAGCTCCGCTGAACCGTGCTGGGCAGGTCTGATCCACGCAGCGATGCCTGTCCTGTGAGGCAATTGCCGGGCCTTGACGCGGAATAAAATGACCTTCAGGAACCTTACCCAAGATACCGCGCTTTAACTGCGGCATCTGAGGAGGCGGATCATGCGCGCATCGCAAATGGCAATGCTTTTCTTGGGAGCGATGACGCTTGCCGGTGCGGCGAGCATCAGGCCTGCTGCCGCCGATCCCTATGATTACCCGTGGTGCGCACAGGGCCCGAGCCTGGGCTATCCTGGTGAATGCGCCTATCGGACCTACGATCAGTGCCTTGCGAGCGTATCGGGGCGCTTCCTTGCTTGCGGTGAAAATCCGCGATTCCTGTTTCGCGAGCAATTCGAGCAGGAGCAGCCTCGGCCGCACCGTCACCGGCATCGGCACCACCGGCAGTAGCCGCCGGCTGGGAAGGCGCTTCAGCTCTCCGCCTGCGATCGTCCCAGCCATCCGGCGTCGTGACGCCCCGGAATTAACGTGATCGTGAAGCGGGGCGCTTGACGTCGCGCCGTTTGCGCTTATACTAAACCAAATGGTTAAGTATCAAGACGAGACGCTGGACCGCACCTTTGCGGCGCTTTCCGACCCCACCCGCCGCGCGCTGCTGGCGCGGCTCGGCGAGCAGGAAAGCCTGTCGGTGAGCGAGCTGGCGCAGCCATTCGCGATGTCGTTGCCGGCGATCATGAAGCATCTCGACGTGCTCACGGATGCCGGCCTCGTCGCGCGCGAAAAGACCGGCCGCACGGTGGCGTGCCGGCTCACCGCGAGGCCGATGGAGCAGGCGATGAACTGGCTCAATCGCTATGCGCAATTCTGGTCCGACAATCTCGACCGCCTTGCCGCTTTTGTGGAGGAAGACCCATGGCAATCGAATCGGCAATTAAGTCAGCAACCCAATCCGCAGCCGACGCCGGCCTTGCCGCGCGTCCAAGCCTCACCCTCACGCGGCGCCTCCGCGCCCGGCCGGAAAAAGTCTACGCCGCGTGGACCGAGCCGGAAAACCTAGCGCAGTGGTTCGGCCCGGGCCAGGTCAAGCCCGGCACGACACAGGCCGAGCTCGACGTCCGTGTCGGCGGACGCTACCGGATCAAGTTCACCGGCACCAACGGTGAATATCACGAGGTCGGCGGCGTCTACCGTGAGGTGGTGCCGAACGAGAGGCTGGTGTTCAGTTGGGCCTGGCATTCGACGCCGGAACGCGAGTCCGAGGTGACGGTGTCGATCAAGCCCGACGCCGGCGGCACGTTGCTCACCTTCCATCACGCGCAGTTCGTCGACGAGACCGCGCGCGACAACCACCAGCGCGGCTGGACCGAATTCCTCGGCAATCTCGTACAATATGTCGACGCCTAAACCGCAAGGGAGCATCTCATGCAACAGCACAAGATCGTTTCACGCGACGAATGGATCGCGGCCCGCAAGGCGCTGATGGCCCGCGAGAAGGAACTCACCCAGGCGCGCGAGACGCTGAGCCAAGAGCGCCGCGAACTGCCGTGGGTGAAGGTCGACAAGGACTATGTGTTCGACGGACCGCATGGCAAGGCGACGCTCGGCGATCTCTTCAAGGGTAGGCCGCAGCTCGTGGTGCAGCATGTGATGTTCGCGCCGGAGTGGGACGCAGCCTGCAAGAGCTGCTCGTTCTGGGTCGACGGCTTCGACCGCATGGCGCCGCATCTGGCGGCACGCGACACCACGATGGTGGCGATCTCGCTTGCGCCGTTGGCCAAGCTCGAGGCCTTCAAGCAGCGGATGGGCTGGAGCTTCGACTGGGTATCGTCGGGCGCCAATGACTTCAACTACGACTACGGTGTGTCGTTCACACAAGGCCAGATCGATGCCGGGGACGCGAAATACAATTATGGAACGACCCCGCTCTATGGTCCCGAACTGCCCGGCATCAGCGTGTTCTTCCGCGACGAGAAGGGCAGTGTGTTCCACACCTATTCGACCTTCGCGCGCGGCCTCGACATGATGAACGCGGCCTATCACTATCTCGACCTGACGCCGCTCGGCCGCCACGAGGAGGGCCTGCCCTATCCGATGGATTGGGTGCGGCTACGTGACCAGTACCAACCGGTGCCGGTTCAGGCATCCTGCTGTCACAGCTGATGCAGCATGTCATTCCGGGGCACGCGAAGCGTGAACCCGGAATCTCGAGGTTCCCCGATGCGCAGTTGCGCATCTGAGGTCTGGTCCTTCGGACCATCCCGGAACGACGGCAAGTCGTCGGCGCTCATTGCAACGACAGCAGGAATCTCTCCATGCCTTACGTCGATGGTTTCGTCGTCGCCGTGCCGAAGAAGAAACTCAAGGCCTATGCGCAGCTCTCGAAGATGGCCGGCAAGGTCTGGCGCGAACACGGCGCGCTGGATTATCGCGAATGGGTTGCCGACGACGTCAAGCCGGGCAAGCTGACGTCGTTTCCGCAGAGTGTGAAGCTGAAGGCCGGTGAAACTGTCGTGTTCGCCTGGATCACCTACAAGTCGCGCGCTCAGCGCGACAGGATCAATGCCAAGGTGATGGCCGACCCGCGCCTGGCGTCGTCGATGGATCCGAAGACGGCACCATTCGACGTCAAGCGGATGATCTATGGCGGCTTTACCAGCCTAGTGAAGGTCTGAGGCGGCACGGTTTCGCCGCAATCCGCGCAGTAACCGGCCGTTAAACATCCCGCGCGGCAAGCGGCGCGGTGCCGCTTGCGTTTGCTTGGTGGTCCCGTATACTTTGCATTGCAAAGTGCGGACGAATCATGCGCGACCTCGACAAGGCGTTGGCCGATATTCTCGCGATCCGCAGCCAGATTGCGGCCGGAACCGCATTCCGCGGCTACGGTCCGGCGACGGTCGCCGCCACCAGCGGCATCGCGCTCGTCACGGCGCTTGCGCAATACCTCTGGCTCGACAATCCCACCGGTCATCCGATCGCATTCCTTGCGGGCTGGGCAGCCGCCGCGTTGCTGTCCGCGTTGCTGATCTGGATCGAGATGCAGGCGCGCTCGCGGCGGCATCATTCGGGCCTTGCAGACGCGATGGTCCAGCAGGCGATCGAGCAGTTCGTTCCCGCTGTTATCGCCGGCGTGCTGCTCGCGATCCTGCAATGGAAATTCGCGCCCGAGACGCTGTGGATGCTGCCCGGCCTATGGCAGGTGCTGGTCAGCCTCGGCGTGTTTGCCTCGGTCCGCCTGCTGCCGCGCACGATCGCGCTCGGCGGCGCCTGGTATTTCCTGTCGGGCTTCACGGTGCTGCTGATCGCAAGCCAGAGCCACGCACTATCGCCCTGGACCATGGGCCTGCCATTCGCGATCGGCCAGTTGCTGCTCGCAGCACTGTTGTATTTCGCTTCCGGAGGCAATGATGTCGAAGACTGACGTGACCACCGCACCATTCGCCTATGATGGCCTCGACCGCGTCATCCACGAGAAGGCGCGGCTTGGATTATTGACCTCGTTGATGGCGCATCCGAAGGGGCTCGCCTTCGCCGATCTCAAGCAGCTCTGCGGCCTGACCGACGGTAATCTCAGCCGGCATCTGCAGGTGCTGCAGGAGGCCGGCCTCGTCGACGTCATCAAGGGCTATGAAGGCAATCGCCCGCACACCACCTGCCGTTTGACCAAGAGCGGTCGCCGCCGCTTCCTCGATTATCTCGCCGTGCTCGAGCAGCTGGTGCGCGACGCGGCCAAAGCGGCCGGCAAGCACGAAGGTGCGCCCGGACGGCTCGGCGTTCAGACGATTTGATTATGCCATTTTTTACCCGGAGACTTTGTGATGCAAAGTAATGTTGCGCTCAAGCCGATAGCCGCCGCGCGGCTCCATGTCGGTATCATCATGGACGGCAACGGCCGCTGGGCAACGCGGCGCGGCCTGTCGCGTCTGCGCGGACATGAGGCGGGCGTCGAGGCGATCCGCCGCATTGTCGAGGCCGCGCCGGACCAGGGCGTCGGCACGCTGACGCTCTACGCGTTCTCGAGCGACAATTGGCGCCGTCCGAAGGCCGAAGTCACGGCGCTGATGGGGCTGCTGCGGTTCTACCTCGCCAACGAGATCGCAGCCCTGGTGCGCAACGGTGTTCGCCTCACCGTGATCGGCCGCCGCGACCGGTTGCCCGACGGCATCGCCGCCGCGATCACGCGCGCCGAGGCCGAGACCGCCGACGGCGCCACGCTGCATCTGCGCATCGCGATCGACTATTCGGCGCGCGACGCCATCCTGAACGCCGCCGCGCGCGCCGCCGGCGCAGGCCCGCTGAACCGCGAGGCTTTTGCCGATCTCATCACCGGCGAGCCCGGCCTGCGCGATGTCGACCTGATCATCCGCACCTCGGGCGAGAAGCGGCTGTCGGACTTCCTGCTCTGGGAAGGCGCCTATGCCGAGCTGCATTTCACCGAACGGATGTGGCCCGAATTCGAGGCCGACGATCTCGCCGACGCGCTCGCTTCCTTCCACCGCCGCGAGCGCCGCTTCGGCGGGCTGACTGCGAGCGCACCGGCGGAGGTGCCGACTTTCTAGCGCACAGTTGCGCTTCCAATGGTTCCTAAAGCCCGGCCGGGGGGTTGGGCTCTCCTTACACAAGATGCGGGGACGAACGATCACGCCAACCAAAGCGGGAGCGATCATCCATGCGCATACTTCTCATCAACGTGCCGCATCCGGCGATCGGCAGCCGGATTCCCGACGACCATTTGCCGCCGCTCGGGCTACTGTCGATCGGAGGTCCCCTGATCGATGACGGACATGAAGTCCGTCTTCTCGATGCCGAGTTCGGGCCGATGCCGCTTGCGGCGATCCTGGCGGAGGCATCGCGGTTTGCGCCGGATGCGGTGTTGTTCGGCCATTCCGGCTCGACCTCGGGCCATCCGGTCATCGCCGAGGTGGCGCAGGCGATCGTCCGGGCTATGCCTGGGGCGCTGATCGTCTACGGCGGCGTATTCCCGACCTATCACTGGCGCGAGATCCTGCGCGAGGAGCCTTACGTCACCGCGATCGTGCGCGGCGAGGGCGAGGAGACCGCGCGCCGCCTGATGCGGGCGCTGGAATATGGCGGCGACCTCGGCGGCATCGACGGCATCGCATTTCGCGACGATGACGGACCGCGCGCCACGCGGCCCGCGCCTGTCATCCGCGATCTCGATGCCTATCGCGTCGGCTGGGAGTTGATCGATCACGCGCGCTACAGCTACTGGGGTGGACTGCGCGCCGTCGTGGTGCAGTTCTCACGCGGCTGTCCGCATCTGTGCAATTATTGCGGCCAGCGCGGCTTCTGGACGCGATGGCGGCACCGCGATCCCGCGCGGTTCGCCAGGGAGCTGGCACGGCTCCATCGCGAGCACGGCGTCAAGGTGATCAATTTCGCCGACGAGAATCCGACCGTCTCGAAGAAAGCCTGGCGCACGTTCCTCGAGGCCCTGATCGCTGAGAATGTCGATTTGATCCTGGTCGGCTCGACCCGCGCCGACGACATCGTCCGCGATGCCGACATCCTGCATCTCTACAAGAAGGCGGGCTGGCAGCGCTTCCTGCTCGGCATGGAGAACACCGACGAGAAGACGCTGGAGCTGATCCGCAAGGGCGCGACCACCACCATCGATCGCGACGCGATCCGCCTGATGCGCCAGCACGGCATCCTGTCGATGGCGACCTGGGTGGTCGGCTTCGAGGAGGAGACCGATCGCGATCACTTGCGCGGCCTGCGGCAGTTGCTGTCCTACGATCCCGATCAGATCCAGATGCTCTACGTCACGCCGCATCGCTGGACGCCGTATTTCCGTCTCGCGGCAGAACGGCGCGTCATTCAGACCGATCGCAGGCTCTGGGACTACAAGCATCAGGTGCTGGCGACGCGGCATATGCCGCCATGGCGGGTACTGCTCTGGTTCAAGTTCACCGAGATGGTGCTGCAATGCCGCCCGAAGGCCTTGCTCCGCGTGCTGTTTCATCGCGACGCCGGGCTTCGTCATGCGATGCGCTGGTACACGCAGATGGGACGCCGGGTCTGGCCGCACGAGATTCTCGGCTTCCTGCGCGCCCGCAGATTGAAGCACGGGCCGACGGTGCGGGAATTTTGGGGCGCGCCGCAGGATATGGAAGAGGAATCGATGTCATCGCAGCGGCCCGAGCGCCGCGTCGGCACATCACACGCAGCGTAAATCGATACCGTCGTGCCGTCTTCTGGATAACTGGCGCTGATGACTGGACGCCTGAGTCATCAGCGCGATAATTTCCAGATCGGCTGCGCAGAACAAAAAGAACCGTGGCGGTCGAGGCTTTGAGTTGAGCATACAGGTTGCGATTCTAAAAATATTGGCCAGTCACGTGAGCGGCAGGGCCACGCTCGATTCACTCAAGCATGACCTCGCTATCCTCTCGTCGAGCGGCGACGATTGGCATGCGCGGATCAAGCGCCTGGCGTCGCGGGTTCCCGAACTCGACATCTTTAGCAATGGCTATGTGCTGCGTGACGTCGAAGGCTGGGAGATCACAGCGGCCGGTCGTGAGTTCCTGTGTACGCTGGAGGCCGTCACACAAGACAATCTGCCGCCTGCGCCATTGGCCGAGTCTGCGATCCGCGAAGAAGGCAAGCTGATCGTGGTCGGCCACCGCTTCAGGAACAAGGCGCGGCCGCAGCGTGACCCGGAGCCGAGTGCATCGGTGCGCCGCCGGCCGTTCCGCGAGCCGCGTTGAACCTCATGGCCCTGCGCGCGACCTAACTTCGGGACGTGGCTCTGGAGGTCGCAAATGACTGCTTTGGCTCAATCGATCGCACGCGTGTTTCCGGCCAATTCGCTTCGGAGCAATATCGCCCGGCATGTCCTGCTGTTCGCCTTTGCGATCTTGTTCGTCGCGGTGCTCAGGGCGAGCTATGGCCTCGATCTCAGCGCGGGCTTCTTCTGATTTTTCCGGCCGCACGTCATATTGGGTTAACCGGACCGGAATAGCTAAGCGCAGCTTTCCCTGCATCTCGAACCCGGGCCGATCTTCCATGGATAAGCCGATGCGCTGCCAATGCGGCAGGACGCGCACTATTGTGCTCGACAAGCATTTCCGGACCGCGCTGGTTTGCCCCAAATGCGATGAGACCGAGCTGGCCCGGCCGGCCGAGCCGGAGGAAGAGGTATTGACCGAGCGATAGCGCGGTCGTTTTCGGCGCCGAAACACGCTAGGTTCCGTCTGACGAAACGGACCCAAGCGAAACCCGATGCCGCATCCTTCCAATACACCCGCCGTTACCCTTGCTGACGTAACTCTTGCCGATGTGCGCCGTGCCGCCGACGTGATCCGGGATTCGGTCATGGTTACGGCGTGCAACGAGAGCCGTACGCTGGGCGAGATTTGCGGCTGCCGCCTGTTCCTCAAATTCGAGAACCTGCAGTTCACCTCGACCTTCAAGGAGCGAGGTGCGCTGAACCGGTTGCAGGCGCTTTCCCCCGAGGAGCGCAAGCGCGGGGTGATCGCGATGTCGGCCGGCAATCACGCCCAGGGCGTGGCCTATCACGCCAAGCGGCTCGGTATCCCCGCCACCATCGTGATGCCGGTGGGCACGCCGATGGTGAAGATCGAGAACACCAGGCGGCACGGCGCCGAGGTCATCATCACCGGGCAGACGCTGGAAGAATGCTTCGCGTTCGTCAGCACGCATGCCTCAGAGCGCGGCCTGATCCTGGTCCATCCCTATGACGATCCGCTGATCATTGCCGGACAAGGCACGATCGGGCTCGAAATGCTCGCGGCGGTGCCGGAGCTCGATATCCTGGTCGTGCCGATCGGTGGCGGCGGGCTGATCTCGGGCATCGCCACGGCCGCTAAGGCGATCAAGCCGTCGGTGCAGGTGATCGGCGTGCAGGCCCAGCTCTATCCGTCGATGTACAATGCCGTCAAAGGCGCGCAGCTGCCGATGCGCGGCGATACGCTTGCCGAGGGCATCGCCGTCAAGGCGCCCGGGCAGATCACCACCAAAATCGTTCGCGAACTCGTCGACGACATCGTCCTGGTCAGCGAGGACCAGATCGAGCGCGCGGTCGCGACCCTGATCTCGATCGAGAAGACGGTGGTCGAGGGCGCCGGCGCCGCCGGCCTCGCCGCGGTGCTCGCGGCACCCGGGCGCTTTGCCGGCCGCAATGTCGGCCTCGTGCTGACCGGCGGCAATATCGACACCAGGCTGATCGCTTCGGTGCTGACCCGCGAGCTGGCGCGCGAGGGGCGGCTGACGCAACTGGCGCTCGACATCGTCGACCGGCCCGGCCAGCTCGCGGCGGTGTCGATCCTGCTTGCCGATGCCGGCGCCAACATCATCGAGGTCTCGCATCAGCGCACCTTCTCCGACCTGCCGGCGAAGGCGACGCTGCTCGAACTCGTGATCGAAACCCGCGACCGCGCGCATCTGGAAGAGGTGCTGGCGAGGCTCGGCGTCGAAGGATTCGTCGTGCACGAGAGGTAGCAGCGTGATCCGTACCTGAACCGTCATCCTGAGGAGCCGCGAAGCGGCGTCTCGAAGGATGAATCGGCCACGAGCCGGGCCGTGCATCCTTCGAGACGCGCGTTCCGCGCTCCTCAGCGACTGTGTTCTTCGTCAAGCGGGTTGCCATGGTTTTTGGTCCCTGAGCATGGCGTTGAGGGTGGTGAGAACTTTGCGCGCGACGGCGATGAGGGCGACCATCTTGGGCTTTCCAGCGGTCACCAGGCGCCGATAGAAGACCTTGAGCTGCGGATGGTATCGGCTGGCCGACAGAGCGGCCATGTAGAGCCCGGCGCGCAGCTTGGCTCTTCCGCCGCCGATCATGCTCTTGCCCTTCCAGCGGCCCGACTGGCGGGTGAACGGGGCAAGACCGGCGAGGCTCGCGATCTGGCGCCGATTGAGTGCGCCGAGCTCCGGCACCTCGGCAAGGAAGGTCCGCGCGAGGGTGTTGCTCACGCCAGGAAAGCTGACCAGCAGTTCCTCCTTAGCGCGCCAGACTGGCGAGCCGCGCACCAGCGTGTCGATGTCGTTGTCGATCTCCGGCAGCTCCTTCTCGAGGACCTTGATATGGCGGGCAAGGCTCTTGCGGACGCGGACATTCTCGGCCCGCTTCTCGCGCTGACGCTCGGCAACGATCATCTCGATGATCTGCCGTCGGCGACTGACCAGTTCAGCCAGCAGCCGGGCTTCCTGATCCGGCATGGCACGTGGCTCCGGCTTTACGGCCTCGACAAACCGCGCGATCACTGCCGCATCGATCGGGTCCGTCTTGGCACGCTGACCAACCGCCTGCGCGAAGTGCCGGATCTGGGCCGGATTGACCACCACCAGCGGCAGCTGAGCGCCGGCCAGCGCAGCAGCGACGATGGTCTCGAAGCCGCCGGTTGCCTCCACCGCAATCAGCGCCGGCGAGATCACCTGCAAGCGCGCAACGAGCTCTTCCAAGCCTTTGCCGTCACGCGCCACGGCAAAGGCTTCCCCGCTCGGACGCACATGTACGTCCAGCCGGTCCTTCGACACATCAATGCCAACGTAGATCGCGTCCATCTGCACCCCTCCTTGCGCAACCGGGCTCGCCAGGCGGCCCTCGCGACTGTTCGGGTTCAATGGAACAACGGACGGGGCGCCGCGCTGAGGCACGGGCTTCAAAGCCCTGGGATGAAGCGGTCTCCCGTCCGCTACCGCACCGGGCACTCTATCCGATCCGGCGATTCGAGACTTACAAGGATGACGGTTCAGAGATGTCTGGACGAGTTCTCTCTAATCATCCCCCGCCGCCAGCTCGGCGAGCTTCGCGATCGTGTTGATATTCCGCGCGGTGCCGTTGGCCGCGGCGGGGATCTTCAGCTTCGAGCGGCCCATGCCGCTGCCATAGGCGACATAGATCTCGCGCGTGCCGAGCCGCATCTGCTCGTCCTGCTGGCCTTTGACGTCCTTCAGGGCATCCTTGGGCGGCGGCTCGTCGAGGAAGATCGCGACCGTCGTGTTCGGCGGCGCTTTCGGAAACGGATTGGCCCTCAGCACCGCGGCAATCTCGTCCGCGCTCCGGACCGCGACGCCGACCGGCTTGCCGGTAAAGGCGTGCAGCCGCTGCTCCAGCGCGGCCTTGACCTTCGCTGGGCCGAGCTTCGAGGAGAACACGACATTGCCGCTGGCGATATAGGTCTGCACGTCGGCAAATCCCGCGTCGAGGCACATCGCCGTCAACTCGGTCATCGGCAGCTTACCGGTGCCGCCGACATTGACCGCGCGCAGCAAGGCGACGTAACGCGGCATCACGATCTCACGTCAGCAGCAGCGCCATGCCCGGATCGCCCTTCTGCATCGCGCGCTGATAGGCCGGCCGCGCGGCGATGCGGTCGAGATAATTCCTGATGTTGGGGCGCTGGCCGAGGTCGTAGGGCAGGAAATAGCGCATTGTCGTCAGCGAGAAGCCGATCATGATATCGGCCGTCGTGAACACCTCGCCCGCAAGATATGTGGCGTCGCGCGCCCGTGCCTCGATCAGGTCGAACGAGCGGTCGACCCGCGCCCGGGTCGCGACCAGCACCGGATTGTCGGCCGCGAGGTTGAGGCGGTTCAGGATCATGCTGCGGCCCATCTGCGCCTGCAGCGTGCCGTTGGCGAAGTGAAACCAGTACAGGAAGTGCGCGAAGTCGGGATGGTCTGATGGCAGCGTCAGCCGTCCATTACCATATTTGGCGACGATGTATTCGACGACCGCGCCGGATTCGGCCAGCACCAGCGCGCCGTCGGTGATGACGGGCGCGGCGCCGATCGGGTGCAGCGCCTTGTAGTCGGCCGGCGCGAGCATCGTGACCGGATCGCGCGTGGTGCACTTCAGCTCGTACGGGATCGCAAGCTCCTCACACAGCCAGACGATCCGCTCCGATTGCGACTTGCCGAGATGGTGAACGGTGAGCATGCGTGCTCCTTAGCTAAGCGTCCTCTTTCTTCTTCGCAGGCTTCTTGGCCGGCGGCGGCTCTTCCATCGCCTTCTTCATGGCGCGGGCATAGGCGTCGGCGGCGTTCTCCGCCGAATTCTGCAACCGCTTGGCGGTCGCGGTCGCGTTCAGGATCGTGCTCTTGGCCAGGAACCGGAAGCGCGCCTTGGTCTCCTTGTCCTTGGCCTTGGCGGCGCGCGCGACCCAGACGGCCTGGCGCTTCTTGGCAGCCGCCATCACGGCCTTGGTCTGCGCTCTTGCGGTTTGCCGGATGACGGCGTCGAGGTCGGCTTCGGCCATTCAGATACACTCATTGACTGGACGTACGCCGGGTGGGCGCACGGTGGGAGGAGGGGGAGCTATCACTAGCGTAACCCGCGCCGTTTGAACATGCGATCCTTAGCGTTGCCCCCGAGGGCGCGGCCCGGCGGATGGCTGCGCGCTCTCTATCCAGGCAAGGCGCATGGCCTCGACTTCGCGGACAACGATCCAATGACCGCCGATGCAGTTAACCGTGCTGCCGGTTTCTTCCAGGCTCGTCTGAACGTGGCCTGAGTCTCAGTCCGCAGACGGACCCGGCGGCACCTTGGCGCCGGCGAGCAGTCCGGCCAATTCAACCTGTCGGCCGAGCCCGGTCTTCGCCAGCACGGCCTTGAGCTGGTTGCGCACCGTTTCGCGGGAGATGCCGAATGCACCGGCGATGGCCTCGACGGTGCGTCCTTCGCCGATGCCGCGCGCGACGCGGGCCTCGGCCGGCGTCAGGTCGAACAGGCCTTGCAGCACTTCCGCGGTCGGCACTTCTGCCGGCACCACCGGCGTCACGATCACGATCGCCAGCGCGCGGTCGAAGAGGTCGCGCGCTGCGCCCTGGATCGGGACCAGATGCACGATCAGCGGCGGGCGATCGTCCTGGGCCGCGATCGGCACCGAGCGGACCTCGGCGCTGATCAAACCCTGATCGAGCGCCGCCACCGCCTGTGCGAACAGCGCGTCGGCGGTGGCTGCCGCCAGCGTCAGGCGATCGGTGCGATCCTGCATCACATCGGGCACCAGGCGGTCGAACAGCGGGTTGGCCGCCATCAGACGGCCGCCGCGCCGCAGCACGGCCGCGGGCAGTCCGAGCATCGCCAGCGACTCGGTTGCCGCCCTGGCGCGCTCCATCCCGAGCCGCGCCGACAGCAGCGCCGCCCGCGCCAGATGCGGGCGCAGCGCGTCGAGCTGCTCGATCGCTTCCCGCTCGATCGGTCCGTGCCGGTATTCGCGCTCGACGCTGTAGATCAGCACGTCGCCGCTCGGCACCGGGATCGCGGTGCCGGCACCCCATCCGAGCCCGCGCGGGCGGAAGAACTCGCGGATCTGGAAATCCTGCTGCACGTCCTCGGGGGTGTCGAACACGTCGATGTCGCGCAGGAAGCCGGCATGGTTGGCCGCCAAAAGGCGCGGCAACCGCCCGTTGCGCTCGTGCCAGCCGCCTTCGACATAGGCAACCGTGTCGTCGTGCATGTCGGGGGATGCGATCCAGCGGACGTCGTGCGGGGCTGCCGTCAGCAGCACGATACCGCGCGCCCGCGCGATCCCGCCGAGTTGATGCAGCACGTTCGGCCACAACTCGGGGACGACCGCGGCCTCGTAGGCCAGGTCAATCAGATGCTCGTGCAGGTCGTTCGCCATCGGTCATTCCAGGAAATATTGCTGCCCAACAGATTAACCCCTCGACCGCGTAAGTATTGCGTAGAGCAATTCAGCCCAAGCCACGAGTCCGGGCTTTCCCGGTGCGCGTCAGCGCGCATCAAGGGGAATTGCGGCGTTTCGCCGGGCTCGTTCGGGATTTTCGCGCGGGCGCGGAGGGCCGTGCTCGTTTGGCTGCGACCCGGCGCGCGGCGGCCAGCGCGGCCTGCGCCCAGACGACGAGTTCGTCGGGCTCATCAAACAGCCGTTCCGGCACCCGCCAGAAGGCGAGATCGATGGTCGCGCCCTGCTTGGCGTAGTTGAGCGGCGGGCTCGCCGCCGCCTCCTTGAAGGTCTCGCGGTTCTGATCGTCGACCCGCACGTAGAGTGTATTGTCGGTGACCATCCCGAGCATCACGCCGTCGCAGAACACGCCGGTCTTGCCGAACATGCGCCGCAGCGTGATGCGGCCGAGCGGCGCGAGCTGCTCGCGCAGGAATTCGGAAGGCAGGACTGGCAACCATTCCCGGTCTCGCAGGGCAATCAGGCCTGCGGAATGATGACCGGAACCTCGGCGTCCGACAACTGCTGTGACGCGATCCGGAGTCTGGGAAGGATGTTGCCTGGATGCTTGGGAGCGGGTGGATTGGTCGAATGGCGAGGCGTGCAGGAAGCTCTCGCCCAGAGCTGTTGGGAGGACACCTCGGTGCCCTCCCGACACCAGCACTTGGTTGCAGCCGCAGCCGTGCGAGCGGCCGCCGCCTCGACGGTCAGCACCAGACGATCATCGTCGTGTGTGGCGAAATTGAACCTGCGAGACAGTCAGACATATTTCCGAAGTGTCTCGAAACGTATCCGGCATGAATTGCTGCGGCGCGAGGCTCGCCAGCGTCACACGTTTGCAACGCTGTGCGCGATCCTTCGACCATGAACATCCTTTAATTTGTATCCGCGCGACTTGTCGCGCCTGCTAAGCGGCGATATGCAGTCGAGCCATCGCCGGCTCGGGGGAGGGCCGATGATCAGCCGCAGGGCGCTTTCCGGATTGTTGATGACGCTGGTCGGCCCCTCCTCGGTCACCGGCAACACGCTGACGCTTAGTCATTGCCGGGGATCGTGCGCGAATGTCGATCTGCCGGCGCTGGGCTACGATACGTTCTGCCGGTCGTTCTTCGATATCGCGACCAGAGGAAAGCTGCGCGCAGTCGCCACCGGCCCGGACATTCGAAGGGAGATGCATTCGTTGTTCCGTGCGCGGCGGCTGTATCGGCCATCGCGCGACGAGATCCGGATTCTCTGGCGCGGCACGGCGGATGGATTCTCGGTCGTGAAGGTTGAGTTCGATCTGGAATGCGGCGTGCCAGTGCGTGGATGTCTCGGGATTCCCGACAGCGCGTTCAAGGGATTGATCCTGCTCGGCCATGGCATGGCGAGCACGCCGGAGCGGTGCTTCGATGATGCCGACAGGGACTACATGAACGCGCTCGGCAAGCAGCTTTGCCAGGACGGCTACGTCGTCTGGTGTCCCTACATCGTGCAGATCGGAAATCAGGAGAGCCAGAACAACATCGCCGCGATGCTGGCATCCCATGGCGTCTCCGCGCACAACGTGTCGTGCGCGTCGATCGACGCCGGGGAAACCGTCTGCCGGAAGCTGACCGGCGCGTCCGGTCTGAATGTCGGCGTCTATGGGGTGTCCTCGGGGGCCTTTCTCGCGCTGCACCTGGAAGCCGCGACGGGGCGGATGCGGCCGACCGTCGCCTCCGGATACATGCGTGACGAGAAGAAGTTTCTGATGTCGTCCGCCATCAGCAAGAATCTCGGCATTGAACTTGCGGCCTACATTCATTTCGCCAACAGCCGCGCCAAATACACCGGCGCAGAGCTGGCGTATCTGCTCCGTCCGTGTCCGCTGTTCGTCGAGATCGGCAACCGTGATGCTGCAAACGCGAGCGAGCTCGGGCGGGACAAGAAGTTCGCGGAGATGCGATCCGTCTATGCATCATCGGCTCATCCGGATCTGATCGACATGGATGTCTTCGACGGCGTGCACGAGGCCAGCGGCAAGCGCGCAAGGCCATGGCTATACGGCCATCTGGCGTCGCCCGCCTATCAAGAGACGTCGCGCTTGAAGAACGCCATCGCGTTGTGAGCGGCACGGGCCGTTGCGTCCGCTTTCAAGACGCCGTCATACAGGCGCCACGTCTGACTTCAACCATACATAGCTCGAAGCGCCTGTTGCCGGGATCCGCGAAGCGGGGCGATCGGGTTACAGGATTGTCGGATTGGTCGCGTTATGATCTCCTGTCATGCACCTTGCCCATCCTGACCTTCCCGGTCTGAGGGAACTCGACGTCATATCCGTCTCGTAGAGCTTGTTGGTAGCCGAAGGGTTGGACAGCATGAGTGGTACGGAACGAATGCTCGGTGGATTGGCAGGGCTTCTGGTATCGGCGGGATTGGCGGCACTCGGGATGTCGGCGGCCCATGCTCAGGCGGGGCCGCCCGGACCTCCTGCCGTGGGCGTGTTCGAGGCGGTGAAGCGGCCGGTCACCGAGACCAGTGAATTCCTGGGACGCATCGAGGCCCACAACCGTGTCAACGTGGTGGCGCGCGTCACGGCGTTTCTTGAGAAGCGGAACTTCGTCGAGGGCGCCGAGGTCAAGGCCGGCGACCTCTTGTATCAACTCGAGCGCGGTCCGTTCGAGGCCGACCTGGTATCGAAGAAGGCGCAAGTCGCCCAGTTGCAGGCGACGCTGGTCAACGCCAAGCTGACCACCGATCGGGCCAAGGCCTTGATGGGCGGACCGGCCGGCCAGCAATCGAACGTCGACGCGGCGGTCGCCAACCAGCAGAGCCTCGAGGCGCAGGTGCAGGCCGCGCAGGCGCAGGTCGACTTGTCCCAGATCAATCTCGACTACACTGTGATCCGCTCGCCGATCGACGGCCGGATCGGACGCACCGCCGTCACCGAGGGCAATGTCGTGACGCCGAGCTCGGGAACCCTGACGACTATCGTCAGCCAGGACCCGATGTATGTCACGTTCCCCGTACCGGTGCGCGAGGCGCTCGATCTGCGCGAACGCTATGCGACGCGCGGCGGCTTCAAGGCCGTCGTGATCCGGGTGCGCCTGACGGATGGCCGGCTCTACGATCAGGTCGGCGAGCTGAACTTCGTCAACAACACGATCACTCAGAACACCGACACCATCTCGTTGCGCGGTACCATCCCCAACCCGTCGACCTACACATCGGTCGCAGCCGGCGGTGCGGTCCGCGAACTGACCGACAATGAGTTCGTGACCGTGCTGCTGGAGGGCGTGCAGCCGGTCGAGGTGTTGGCGATCCCGCGCTCGGCGGTGCTGTCGGACCAGCAGGGCGAATATGTCTATGTCGTTGGCGTGGACAACAAGGCCGAGCAAAAGCGGATCCAGCTGGGGCAATCGACATCGACGATCGCCGCGGTGACGAGCGGCATCGCGCTTGGCGACAAGGTCGTGGTCGAGGGATTGCAGAAAGTCAGGCCGGGCGAGGTGGTTGCGCCAGGACCCGCCAGCGCGCTGATCCAGTCTAGCATGAAGGTTTCGGCGGACGGCAGCGCCGGCAGCACGCCGAAAGCGACGGGCAACAACCCATGATTTCCGCTGTCTTCGTCGATCGTCCGCGGCTTGCGATCGTCATCGCGTTCGTGATCACGATCGCGGGCGCGCTGGCGCTGATGCAAATCCCGGTCGCCCAGTTTCCTGACATCGTGCCGCCGCAGGTGACGGTCTCGGCCGTGTTCCCCGGCGCTTCGGCCGAAGTCGTCGAATCGAGCGTCGCCCAGCCGCTGGAAGCGCAGGTCGTCGGCGTCGACAAGATGCTCTACATGAAGTCGACCAGCGGCAATGACGGCAGCTATACGCTGACGGTCTCGTTCGCGCTCGGCACCGACCCCGATATCAACACCGTCAACGTCAACAACCGGGTGCAGAGCGCGCTCGCGCAATTGCCGACCGAGGTGCAGGCGCAGGGCCTGACCGTGCAGAAGAAATCCTCGGCTGTGCTGCAGTTCATCGTGCTCTACAGCAAGAGCGGCGAGCAGGACCCGTTGTTCATTACCAACTACGCCATCATCAACGTGCTGGACGCGATCTCGCGCACGCCCGGCGTCGGACAGGCCTCGCTGTTCGCCAAGCTGAATTATTCGATGCGGATCTGGTTCGACACCCAGCGTCTGACCAGCCTCAATCTGGCGCCTTCGGACGTGATCGCCGCGATCCGCGCCCAAAGCGTGCAGGCGCCGGTCGGGCGCATCGGCGCGCGCCCGATCAGTGACGACCAGCAATTCCAGTTCAACGTGCAGACGCAGGGCCGCCTGACGACGTCCAAGCAGTTCGGCGACATCGTGCTGCGGGCCAATCCCGACGGCTCGGTGCTGCGGATCAGGGACGTCGCAACCGTCGAGATCGGCGCGCAGAACTCGGACTCGGAGTCGCGGATCGACGGCAATCCCGGCGTACCGATGGGTATCTATCTTGCCCCCGGCGCGAACGCCGTGACCACGGCCAAGGCCGTGCAGGCCACGCTTGCGAAGTTGTCGGAGCGGTTCCCGCCGGGGCTGACCTACCTCGTGCAGTACGACTCCACGACCTTCGTCTCCGATACGATCAAGGAAGTGATGAAGACGCTCGGCGAGGCCTTCGTGCTCGTCGTGATCGTGGTGTTCCTGTTCCTCGGCAATCTGCGCGCCACGGTGATCCCGGCGGTCGCGGTTCCGGTCAGCCTGATCGGCGCCTTCGCGGTGCTGCTGGCGCTCGGCTATTCCGCCAACACGGTGTCGCTGCTGGCGATGGTGCTCGCGATCGGCATCGTGGTCGACGATGCCATCGTCGTGGTCGAGAACGTCGAACGCGTCATGGAGGAGGAGCCGGAGCTGTCGCCGGCGGATGCCACCAAGAAGGCGATGGCGCAGATCACGGCGCCGATCATCGCGATCTCGCTGGTGCTGCTCTCGGTGTTCGTGCCGATCGCGTTCATCCCCGGCATCTCGGGTACGCTGTTCCGCCAGTTCGCGGTGACGATCAGCGCCGCGATGGTGATCTCGGCGCTGAACGCGCTGACATTGTCGCCGGCGCTCTGCGCCGTGTTCCTGCGTCACGGCGGACCGCGCCGCGGCATCATGGGACGGGTGCTCGACGGTATCGACTGGGTCCGCGACGGCTATGCCGGCATCGTGCAGCGGCTGGTCCGCGTGGCGGTGTTGTCACTGGTTGCGGTGCTGGTGTTTGCCGGCGCAGTGTTCGGGGTGTCGAAGATCACGCCGACCGGCTTCCTGCCCGAGGAGGACCAGGGCGCCTTCTTCATCGCCGTGCAATTGCCTGACGGCGCTTCGGTGGCGCGCACCAGCGAGGTCACCAAGCAGGTTGAAGCGATCCTGAAGAAGAACCCGGCGGTCGACCACGTGCTGTCGATCATCGGCTTCTCGCTGCTCGACGGCGCCAGCGAGCCCAATTCGACATTCATGGTGGCGCGCATGAAGGCGTTCGCCGACCGCAAGGCCGTCACCGACTCGGTGCAGGCCGCGATCCGGCAGACCTTCATCGCGGGATCGCAGATCCGTTCAGCCTCGGTGCTGCCGTTCAACCTGCCGCCGATCATCGGGCTCTCGACCTCCGGCGGCTTCGAATACCAGCTCGAGGCGCTGGAGGGGCAGGATCCGGCATCGCTCAGCAGCGTGATGGGCGGGTTGATCGGCGCTGCGAACCGCAATCCAAATCTGGCCCGCGTGTTCTCGACCTTCACCGCGACCAACCCGTCGGTCTTTCTCGATATCGACCGCACCAAGGCGCAGGCGCTCGGCCTCAACATGGCCGACGTGTTCACCGCGCTGCAGGCCACGCTCGGCGGCATCTACGTCAACAATTTCAACCTGTTTGGCCGCACCTGGCAGGTCAACGTGCAGGGCGATGCGGCCAACCGGCGCGACATCCCCGACATCTGGCAGATCTATGTGCGCAACACCGGCGGCGAGATGGTGCCGATCCGCTCGATCGCAAGCCTGCGGATCGTCACCGGCCCGCAGGTGATCACCCGCTACAACAATTATCGCTCGGTTACGGTGAACGGCAGCCCGGCCGCCGGCGTATCCTCGGGCACCGCGATCGCGACGATGGCCGACCTGTCCAAGACGACGCTGCCTTCCGGCTATTCCTATGAATGGACCGGCACCGCCTATCAGGAGCAGGCGGCTTCCGGCCAGACCGGCATCATCTTCGCGCTCGCGGTGCTGTTTGCCTATCTGTTCCTGGTGGCGCTGTATGAGAGCTGGACGATCCCGATTCCGGTGCTGCTGTCGGTCACGGTCGGCGTGCTGGGCTCCTATCTCGGCATCAAGCTCGCAGGTCTCAACCTCGATCTCTACGGGCAGATCGGCCTCGTGGTGCTGATCGCGCTCGCCGCCAAGAACGGCATCCTGATCGTCGAATTCGCCAAGGAGCAGCGCGAGGCCGGTAGGCCGATCGCTGAGGCCGCGACGATGGGCGCGCAAATGCGCTTCCGCGCGGTCATGATGACCTCGATCGCCTTCATCCTCGGCCTGGTTCCGCTGGTGGTCGCGACCGGAGCCGCGGAAATCAGCCGCCGTGCGGTCGGCACCGCGGTGTTCGGCGGCATGCTTGCCGCGAGCTCGATCGGCATCTTCCTGGTGCCGATGCTGTTCGTCACCTTCCAGGGCTGGCGCGAGGGTGTGAAGAGCCGCTTCGGTCGTCGCGGCAAGACGGAACAGCCGACGTCGCATTAGCGCATGATCCGGAAGGATCATGCGTGAACAACGAGCTAATCTGCGATGACGATCCAGCGTAACCCCATCGCGCATTAGCGGCGCGGGTCTGGCGGGGCTATACTGCCCGCTTGATCGATGGAGTTCCGGATTGAGCGTTGCCTTTACCAAGGAAGAAAGTGCCGAAACCGCGTCCGAAACGCTGTTGCCGGACCGCCCCATATCGCCGCATCCCAATCTGGTGACCGAGGCAGGACGGAAAGCACTGGAGCGCCAGCTCCTGGAGGCGCGCGAGGCCTACGAGGCCGCGCAGCGGCTGGACGACGTCAACGAACGGCGACGGCAGTCGGCGGTGCCGTTGCGCGACACACGCTATCTCACGGAAAGGCTCCGCACCGCGCAGGTCGTCCCCGACCCCGCCTCGACCGAAACCGTTGCCTTCGGCAGCACCGTGACGTTCAGCCGCGCCGATGGCCGCGTACAGACCTACCGCATTGTCGGGGAGGACGAAGCCGATCCCAAGGCAGGCTCGATCTCCTTCGTCTCGCCGGTGGCGAGATCGCTGATCGGGAAAGCGGTGGGCGACGTCGCAGGCTCGGGCGCCCAGGAGCTGGAGATCGTCGCGATCGCCTAGAGCATTTTCGGTTCTGATCGAATCAGAACCGAAGCTCTCAAGTCTTGTCTTGACGCGTTTTCTTCACGCGAACCGGTATCCACTTCGCTCGACGACGCTCTAGCGCAACCAACGACTCAAGCGCGATGATGGTTCAAGTCAATCTTGTCGCGCGGTCGTTGCAGACGGTGATCGTTAGTCGGTCGAGATGAAGCGCAGTGTGCCTGCGCGACGCGTTGGCCTGCCGGTGTCGTTGGTGTGATTTACGCCGTCCATCACAGGTACTTCCGGGAAATCGAACGGGCTTACTCCGTCGAGGCAAGCCACGTTGACGGCATAGAGGCTCTGGTCGGATCGCCGTTGATGATGCGTGTATATTCCGCAGCGAGAGCAGAAGAAGTGTTGTGCTGATCCGGTATGGAAGCGGTAGCTCGTCAACACGTCCTCACCTTGCAGGAACTTGATCCCGCCCATTTCTGCCATGGCAACGACGGCGCCGCGCATTCGGCAATAGGAACAGGTGCAGCGGCGAATCGAATTGAAGTCGTCGCTGAGCATCACCTCGAAACGCACCGCGCCACAGTGGCACTGGCCCGCTCGTACCTTCATGTCGTCCGCCATGCTGCCCGTGTGTCTCCCCTTCAGAGTGAACGTATCTCTCGGTTGCGAGCCGGACAATCTTCAAGAACTCGCCCATGGTGTGAGAAAAACTAACGTAGAGCGGATCGCTGCTCCAATCACGCCGCCGGCAGGGCAAGCCGCTCGATGGTCTGAATATGCCGCGCGAGCAGGCTGCAGGCCTGCTCAATGTTGCGCGCGCGCAGCGCCTGCAGGATCACGCGATGATCCTGGCTCGGCCGCGGTCGCCAGCCGGCGTTGCGCGCCATCGCAAACACCAACCGTGAATTTGCGAGCTGCAATCCGTCGAGGCTGGCGAGCAGCCGCGGCATCGCGCAAGGCGCCACCAGCGCGTAATGGAAGGCGCGATTGGCCAGTTCGAATTCCTGAACCGTCTCGGCATTGTCGCCTTCGATCAGCGCGACCTCGATCCGTGCCAGATGGGCGGATGTGTACCGGGGAGCGGCATTGCGCAACGCCACCACCTCGAGCGCGGCGCGCATCTCGGCGATCTCCTTCACCGACTTGGTGTCGAGCGGAGCAACCCGCACCCCACGACGGGGCACCGCAACGACGAGATGCTGCGCCTCCAATTGCCTGAAGGCCTCACGCACCGGGACGTGGCTGGAATGGAATTCCCGCGCGACATGGTCCTGCCGCAGCGGAGCATCCGGCGGCAATGCGCCGCCGATGATGCGCTCGCCGATCGCCTCGGCAATGCGCCCGGCGGTCGTCATGTTCTCGCCTTCGCTGCTCATAGATCATCTATCATAAAAAGGAGTGCGCTCTTGTCTGGCCTCGGCTAGCATCATTCTAAGTCCAATATCATAGATAATATACAGAATTATCTATGATCTGCACAAGCAAGAAGGCAAGCCCGATGGTTGATGTCGTTGAGATCGAACGGACCGAAAGCCACAACAGCGCACCGCTAAGCAAGCACTGGGGGCGTGCCGAGGCCGAGGCGCTCTATAACCTGCCGTTCGCGGACCTGATGTTCCAGGCGCAGGGCATCCACCGCGCCAACTTCAATCCGAACCATGTCGAAACCGCGAGCCTGCTCAGCATCAAGACCGGCGGCTGTCCGGAAGACTGCGGCTACTGCTCCCAGAGCGCCCATTACGACACCGGCCTGAAGGCCACCCGCCTGATGCCGCGGGACGAGGTGGTCGCGGTCGCGCAGCGCGCCAAGGACGCCGGCGCAACCCGCTTCTGCATGGCCGCGGCCTGGCGCAGCCCCAAGGACCGCGATCTCGATCAGGTCTGCGACATGGTCAGCGCTGTGAAGGGGCTGGGCATGGAAACCTGCGTCACGCTCGGCATGCTGACGCCTGACCAGGCCGGACGCCTCTCCGATGCCGGGCTCGATTTCTACAACCACAACGTCGATACCTCGCCGGAGTATTACGACAAGATCATCACCACCCGAACCTTGCAGGACCGCGTCGATACGCTTGCGCATGTGCGTGACGCCGGCATCAAGGTCTGCTGCGGCGGTATTATCGGCATGGGTGAACAGGTCGAAGACCGGCTCGGCATGCTGATGCTGCTCGCCAATCTCCCCAGCCATCCGGAGAGTGTGCCGATCAATCTGTGGAACGAGGTCAAGGGCGTGCCGGTCAACGACACCGCCGAGCGGCCCGATCCGATCGCGCTGGTGCGGCTGGTCGCGACGGCGCGGATCATGATGCCGAACAGCGTGGTGCGGCTGTCGGCCGGACGGCAATACATGACCGATGAGCTGCAGGCGATGTGCTTCCTCGCCGGCGCCAATTCGATTTTCATCGGCGACGTGCTGCTGACCACCAAGAACCCGCAGCGGGATCGCGACGCCGATCTGCTGGATCGGCTCGGCATCACATCCCGCCTCGCCTGACCGTAGTCTCCGGCACGCGCGTGGCGTCGTTCGGCACGCGACCAACCACTATCCTGAGAGTGAAGTATGAGCGCAATCCAGGCGGCCAAGGCCGCTGATTACGCCGCGGCCTTGCACGCCCTGAGCAAGGACGATCGGCTGCGCGGCCTCAAGCCGCGCGCGGGCATCGATTTCGTATCGAACGACTATCTGGCGCTGGCGAACGCGCCACGCATCAAGCGGGCCGTCTCGGCCGCGATCGAGGCCGGCACGCCGGTCGGCGCCGGCGGGTCGCGGCTGTTGCGCGGCAATTGCGAGGAGCACGAACGGCTGGAGGCCGAGGCCGCCGCGTTCTTCCGCGCCGAGACCGCGCTGTTCTTCGGCGGCGGCTATGTCGCCAACTTCGCCGTGCTGACGACGCTGCCGCAGCGCGGCGATCTGCTTGTGCTCGATTCGCTGGTGCACGCCAGCATCCACGAAGGCGCGCGGGCCGGCCGGGCTGCATTCCGGTTCAGTGCGCATAATGACCCCGGATCGGTTGAAGAAACCATTCGCGGCTGGCGTGCCGAGGGCGGAACGGGCCGGGTCTGGATCGTGGTCGAAAGCGTCTACAGCATGGACGGCGACGTCGCGCCGCTCGACGACCTCATAGCCATCGCCGAACGGCACGACGCGTTCCTGATGGTGGACGAAGCGCACGGCACCGGCGTCTACGGCCAACAGGGCCGCGGGCTGACGGCGCCCTATGAAGGGCGCGAGAATCTCGTGATCGTTCATACCTGTGGCAAGGCGCTGGGCGCAGCCGGCGCGCTGGTCACGGCTTCCACCGTGCTGCGCGACTTCATGGTCAATCGCTGCCGCCCGTTCATCTTCGCCACCGCGCCGTCGCCGCTTGTGGCCGTCGCCGTGCGCGAGGCCCTCTTGATCTTGCGGCAGGAGCCCGAGCGCCAGCAGCGCTTCGCAGAACTAATCGCATTCACGCATCGCGAGCTCGATCTGCGCGGCTGGCGCAGTCCGTCGCGTTCGCAGATCGTGCCGTATATCGTCGGCGACAATGCGCGCGCGATGCGGCTTGCCTCTGCGCTGCAGGCGCGCGGCTTCGACGTCAGAGGCATCAGGCCGCCGACCGTGCCGGCGGGCACCGCGCGGCTGCGCATTGCGCTGACCCTTAATGTCGACGAGGACGACGTGCGTGCACTGCTCGATGCGCTCGTCGCGGAGACGCAGGGTTGGTCGCAATGACCAGCCGCATCGTGGTGACCGGCACCGATACCGGGATCGGAAAGACGATCTTCTCCGCGGGCCTCGCGGGTTTCCTCGGTGCGAGCTACTGGAAGCCGGTTCAGTCCGGTCTTGAGGAAGAGACCGATGCGCAACTGGTGGCGCGGCTTGCGGGTGTTGCGGCCGATCGCATCGTGCCGGAGCGCTATCGCCTTCGGACGCCGGCGTCGCCGCATCAATCTGCGGCGATCGACGGCGTGCGCATCGATCCTGCCGCGCTCGACGTGCCCGATATCGCCGGCCGGCCGCTGGTGATCGAGGGCGCCGGCGGGCTGATGGTGCCGCTGAACGACGACACGCTCTATATCGACATATTCGAGCGGTGGCGTCTGCCGATCGTGCTCTGCGCCCGCACCGCCTTGGGCACCATCAATCACTCGCTGCTGTCGGTCGAGGCGCTGCGCAAGCGCAACATCGACATTCTCGGGATCGCCTTCATCGGCGAAAACAATCCCGAGAGCGAGCGGGCGATTTGCGAGCTCGGGCAGGTTCGCCGGCTGGGCCGCTTGCCCTGGCTGTCTCCGCTCGCCGCAGACACGCTGCAAACGGCTTTCAATGCCTCGTTCCGGCGCGACGATTTCGACCTATGACATCAACTCGGAAATCGCCGATCTGGCACCCCTTCACCCAGCACGCGCTGCACGACCGGATGACCAGGATCGTGCGCGGGGAGGGCGCCTATCTCTACACCGCGGATGGTCGACGGATCATCGATGCGATCTCATCCTGGTGGGTCGTGACCCACGGCCATTGCCATCCGCATATCGTGCGCGCGATCCAGAACCAGGCGGAACAGCTCAACCAGATCATCTTTGCCGGCCATACCCATGATCCGGCCGAAGAGGTTGCCGCCCAACTCCTGAAGCTTGCGCCGCGCGGCCTGGAGTATGTGTTCTTCTCCGACTCCGGCTCGACCAGCGTGGAAGTGGCGCTGAAGATGGCGCTCGGCTACTGGCACAATATCGGCGTGCCGCGCACGCGGATCATCGTGATGCAGCACTCCTACCACGGCGACACCGTGGGGACGATGTCGGTCGGCGCGCGCGGCGTCTTCAACAAGGCCTACGAGCGGTTGCTGTTCGATGTCGAATCAATCCCGTTTCCGACCGCAGGTTACGAGCAGGCGACACTCGATGCGCTCGAAGCTGCATGCAAGACGGAAACCGCGGCTGCCTTCATCGTCGAGCCGCTGATCCTCGGCGCGGGCGGAATGCTGATGTATCCGCCCTCGGTGCTGAAGGAGATGAAGCGGATCTGCGAAGCCCATGATGTCTTGTTCATTGCCGATGAGGTGATGACCGGATGGGGCCGAACCGGCACATTGTTCGCGTGCGAGCAGGCCGACGTCACGCCCGATATCGCCTGCTATTCGAAAGGTCTCACCGGCGGATCGTTGCCGCTCGCGGTGACGCTCTGCCGTGCCGAGATCTACGACGCGCATTATTCCAGCGATCGTTCGCGAACCTTCTTCCATTCCAGTTCCTACACGGCGAACCCGGTCGCCTGCGCCGCGGCAAGGGCAAACCTCGAACTCTGGCAACATGGCGCGGGCGAGCGCGCCACATCGCTCGCCGCGATGCAGGAGCGTCTGATCGCACCGTTGCGCGCCGACACACGCTTCGAGAATGTCCGGCGCACCGGCACCATCACCGCGCTTGACCTGAAGGCAAGCGATGCCGGTTATCTCGCAGGCATCGGTCCCAGACTTCAGGCCTTCTTCGCGCACCGAAACCTGCTGCTGCGGCCGCTCGGCAATACGATCTACGTCATGCCGCCTTACTGTGTGACGGAGGCGGACCTCAAGGAAATCTACGCCGCGATCGGGGATGCGGCCGACGAACTGGTCTGACGTCGCGCCTCGCGTGCCTCTGTGCAGCGATGGGTTTGATACGAAATCGGCGTGCCCTTGCAGGCACGCCGATGAACTGGATCGTCAGTGCTTGTGTGGCGCCGGATGCGGCCTCGCAGCAGGATGCGGCCGTGGCGCAGGATGCGGCCGCGGTGCCGGCCGTGACACATGCGGCGGTGGCGCACGCCGGGGCGGCGGCGGAGGACGGTGCACGGCCGGCGGATGCACGACCGCACGTGGCGGCGGTGGTGCATGCTGTGCGAATTGCGGTCTCGGCGCATGCACGGCTGGCGCTGCGACGTGCGGTGCCGGAGCGGGATGGTTGACGGCAACAGGCCGAGCGTGTCCCGTCGGCAGTGCGTGTGCAGCCGGCGAAGCGCTTGCCGCGGGCAAGGCGTGTCCCGTTGTCGACGCGTGTGTCGGCGGTAGCGCGTTTCCGGTGGGCAGGGCGTGCCCCATCGGCAATGCATGTGTTGCCGGCAGAGCGTTTCCGCTCGGCAGAGCGTGTCCTGGCGGCAGGGCGTTTCCCGTCGGCAGAGCGTGGCCGGTCGCGGGCTGCGTATGCCGGGGCGGAGGTGCCGCGATTGGCTTGCCTGGATGCGCGGCGATCACGCCCGCGCCGCTGAACCGTGCCGCGTGCGCGGTCGCGGCGATCGCCGGATGACCGTGATTGTTGGCAAGCGTCAGCGCCGGATCCTTCATCGCCGCTTCCGCGTGCCGCGTCTGCTCGCCGGTCGCGGCCACGTGGTGCTCGTTCGCGGCGGCGAGCTGTTGCGGCGTCGGTCTCACTGTGATGCCGCCGGTGCCGCCGTTGTAGCTGACGTTGGTCGTGTTGTTGATGACGGTCTTGTTGTAGACGTTGGTGACCGAGACATTCGTGATGTTGGTGACGGAGCGGTTGTAGAAGAAGCTGCCGCCGCGCCAATAGCCGCCGTCATAGCCGAGGCCGGTATAGCCGAAGCCGTATGCGATGCCGCCGTAGAAGCCGACGCTCGCTCCCCAATATCCGGCGTGGAAGCCGTAGGCGCCATCGTTCCAGCCCCAGTAGCCGGGCGTCCATAGCAACTCTGGTGCGGGCGGAAGCACCCACGTGCCGGGCACCCAGTAGTAACCGATATCGTCGCTCCACGCCCAATAGCCCGGCGTCCAGATATAGCCGTCGCCGGGGATCGGCGGCTGCTCGTACACCGGCAATGGCGGCGGTGCCGCATCGACGCTGATGCTGATGGCGAGCTGCGCGCGCGCTGGCGCAGGTGGTGAAAGACAGCAGAGGCTAAGAGCCAGAGCGAGAGGCAGTCCGGCGATGCGGCGCATGGCAGATACTCCAATCTTGCTTCCCCCAGCTTCGGACTCGAATAGCCGCGCCGGCATGAACCCGTTGTGAATGTGCGCGCTGACACGCGATCACGTGATCGCGCGACAGCGGGATCGTTAACGACGACAGATGCAAGTCAGCTCGGTGTCAGGATGGAACGCGAGCGCGCGCTCGCGTCGGCTTCATCACTGCGCCAAATAGTCGAATTTTCGTTTTGAATTGGACGACGACCCCCTGCGCGTCATCAATCGACGATCGGAACATCCGGCTCGCATAAAGCCGGGCAGGGAGGTTTGGAATGGCGCGATCCGCCGACATCGACATCAACGCGGGCGCACGCCTCGACAGGCTGCCGATCTGTGGTTTCCACTGGCGTATCCTGGCCCTGATCGGCGCCGGCATGTTCCTCGATGCATTCGACATTTATCTCGCTGGCGGCGTGCTGGGCGCGGTGCTCAAGGAAGGCTGGTCGACGCTCGAGCTCAACGCCGCCTTCGTCTCCGCGACCTTCGTCGGAATGACGATCGGGGCCTGGTTCTCCGGTATCCTTGGCGACCGCTTCGGTCGCCGCTTCTCCTACCAGATGAACCTCGCGATCTTCGGCCTCGCGTCGATCGCGGCGGCCTTCGCACCCAGCATGATCGTCCTGATCGGCCTGCGCTTCATCATCGGCATCGGACTCGGCGCGGAGATCGTGGTCGGCTATGCGACCTTGACGGAGTTCGTGCCGGCGGCTTCGCGTGGACGCTGGATCGGGCTCTTGGCCGTGATCACCAACTTCTCGCTTTTCGCGTCGTCCATGATCGGCCTGTGGATGATCCCGACGCTTGGATGGCGCTACATGTTCGCCCTCGTCGGCATCCTGGCGATGATCGTCTGGTTCTTGCGCAAGTCGATGCCGGAATCGCCGCGCTGGCTTGCCGCCAACGCCCGCGCCGATGAGGCCGAGAAGATTCTGTCGGCAATCGAAGCGGAGGCCGCGCGCAAGGGAACGCTGGTTGCCGTCGTCGCCGGCGCGCCGGCGCAGGAATCGCCCGGTGCGGTGTGGCGCCTGTTCCAGCCGCCATATCTGGCGCGCACGCTGCTCGGCAGCCTGCTGCACATCGTCGTCGGCTTCAGTCTCTACGGGTTCATCGGCTGGCTGCCGACCTTCATGGTCAAGGGCGGCCACAGCGTGGTCTCCTCGCTGGGCTACACCACCGTGATGGCGCTGGGCGGTCCGGTCGGATCGCTGATCGGGCTCGTGCTGGCGGATCGATTGGGACGCCGGCTCTCGATCGTCTGCTCGTCGATTGCGGCAGCCGTGCTCGGTATCGCCTATCCGCATATGCCGGATGGCGTTGCGCTCGCGGGCATTGGTTTCCTGCTGGTCACCGCGATCTACGTCATGCTGGCGACCGGGTTCGCGATGCACGTCCCCGAACTGTTCCCGACGCGCTATCGGCTTCGCGGCACCGCGATCTGCGCCACGTCCGGACGCATCGCGACCGCGCTGGTGCAGTACGTCGTGGTCGCGATCTTCGCCTGGCAAGGGTTGACCGGCGTGCTGACGGCGCTGGCCGGCATCCTCGTGTTCCAGGCCGTGGTGTTTCTGGTGTTCGGATTCGAGACCAAGGGACGCTCATTGGAGGATGCGTCAGCCGTCACGGACGCCGAGGCAGGAAGCGAGCCGTCCATCGCGAGGAGGCCGGCGGACATCGGGGCCTAGCCCAGATCGGAGCACGCCGCCCTGAGCCGATCACGGAGCCAGCCGTTGGCATTGCTCTGATCGTATCTGCGATGCCAGTACAACATCCAGTCGAACGGCGCGGACTCGAACGGCAGTTCTTCCATCCGCAGGCCGTCGTCCATCAGCACGGCGGCGAGATGCCTCGGCATCACGGCGAGCAGATCGGCGCTCTTCAAGACATGAGGCACGACCAGCCAATGCGGCACATTCAGCGTGATGCGCCGTCGATGGCCGCGTTCGGCGAGCACATCGTCGACGAAGCGAAGATCGGTCGGGCTCATCGAGACCTTCATGTGCTCCTGCGCGATGAAGCGCTCGAAGGTCAGCCGCCCGCGCTTGATCGGGTGACCGCTCCGCATCAGGCAGACCATGCGGTCGCGCAGCAGCGTCTCGGAACGGATCGATGCGGAATGCTCGAGCCCCATGCTGACCGCGACGTCGATCTCGTCCCGCTCCAGCGCATCGATCGTGAGCGAAGGCGGCAGATGGATGATGTTGTAGGAGATCCGCGCGTCCGGCGGCCGCGCCGCGGCAAGTCGCGGCAGCAGCAGACACGCAAGGATATCCGACATCCTGATCGTGAAGGCGCGTTCCGTCCGGGCTGGATCGAAGCCGGCATCGCTCGCCATCACGCGCTCGACCTGGCGCAGCACCTGGCGCAGCGGCTCCGCCAATTCGGTGGCGCGGGGCGTGGGCTTCATCCCGCTCGTCGTCCGCACCAGAAGCTCGTCCTCGAACATCGCGCGCAGCCGGTTGAGCGCGTTGCTCATCGCAGGTTGACTGAGGCCGACGCGGTCGGCTGCCTTGGTGACATGACGCTCGGTCAGCAGTGCGTCCAACGCGACGAGCAGATTGAGGTCGATGGATCGGAGGTTCATGCCGTCATTCATATAGTGAATAGTCAGAGATCACAAATCCATTTCATCTATGGCAGCGCAGCGCGTATCCAATCGCCTGAACCCAGGAGGCATCAATGAGCTTTGAGACCATCAAGCGCGAAGTGAAGATCTGCATGTTCGATCAGTACGGCACGGTCGTCGACATGCAGGGCGGCCTGACCAGGATCGCGACGCCGTTCCTTGCGAAGAAGGGCTGGAAGGGCGACCCGAATTCCTTCGTCACATGGTGGCGGCGCACGCATTTCGAGAATTCGATGATCGACGCGCTGCTGCATCGCGAGCACACGCCCTATCGCGAGATCGGACACCGCGCGGTGTCCCACGTGATGGACCGCGCCAAGATCGACTACACGATGGACG
The DNA here is from genome assembly GCF_054063295.1 of Bradyrhizobium sp. USDA 3240. NCBI lineage: Bacteria > Pseudomonadati > Pseudomonadota > Alphaproteobacteria > Hyphomicrobiales > Nitrobacteraceae > Bradyrhizobium > Bradyrhizobium sp. USDA 3240. The sequence continues at coordinate 4,141,215 of NZ_JBSSGD010000002.1, read as the reverse complement.
ACGTGCGCTATCTTGTCGGCGAGATCGAAAAGCTGGTGCCGTTTCCGGAGGTGCCGGAAGCGCTGGCGCGGTTGCAAGCCAAATACAAGCTAGTGGTGCTGTCGAACGGCGATCCGGACATGCTCGAGACCGCGAAGCAGTACCACAAGGTCCCGTTCGATCGCGTGATCTCGGTGGCGGAAGCCAATTCGTTCAAGCCGCATGTCGCGACCTATACCAAAGCGGCCGAGATCATGGGTGTGAAGCCCGATCAAGTGCTGTTCGTCGCCAACCACGCCTTCGACTGTATCGGCGCCAAGTCCGCCGGCATGCGCACCGCCTTCATCGACCGGCGCAGCCGCCCGTTCGGCATCACGCCGCACCAGCCCGATATCCTGGTACCGTCGATGAAGGACCTCGCCGATGCGATCGTCTGATCGCGAGCCGCTGTCGGGCATCAGGGTGCTCGATCTCTGCCGCGTGGTCTCCGGTCCGTTTGCCACGATGCAGCTCGGCGATCTCGGCGCCGACATCGTCAAGATCGAGGATCCGCGGCAGGGCGACGAAAGCCGCCGCTACGGACCGCCCTTCGTCGGCGGCGAGAGCGCGTATTTCCTCTCGGTGAACCGCAACAAGCGCAGTTGCGCCATCAATCTGAAGTCGCCGGCGGGGCGCGAAGCGGTGCTCGATCTTGCATCCGCCGCCGACGTCGTGATCGAGAATTTCCGCCCGGGTACCCTGGACAAATGGGGGCTCGGCTTCGACGCGCTGCGCGCCCGCAAGGGCGACATCATCCTGTGCAGCATCTCTGGGTTCGGCCGTACCGGTGCGGACGCCTTGCGCCCCGGCTATGATCTGATCCTGCAGGGCGAATCCGGCGTGATGGACATCACCGGTGATCCCAAGGGGCCGCCGACCAAGGTCGGCACCTCGATCGCCGATCTCGTCACCGGTCTGTACGCGTCGCATTCGGTGCTCGCCGCGTTGATGCGGAAGAGCCGGACGGGCGAGGGCGGCCGGGTCGACGTCTCCATGCTCGACGCCATGGCGTCGCTGCTGACGTTCAACGCCGGCATGTACTTCGCGTCGGGACAAAGCCCCAAACGCCGGGGCAACGTCCATCCGACCATCAGCCCGTACGAACCGTTCGAGGCGAGTGACGGCTGGATCAATGTCGGGGTCGCGAACGACAAGTTCTGGGCGGCCTTTTGCGACGTAATCGACCGCCCGGACCTGCGCGAAGATACGCGTTTCGAAACCGCCCCTAAGCGCGCGGCGAGCCGCAACGATCTCGTGGCGATCCTCGCCCCCATCTTCGCTCGCAGGAGCCGCGCCGATTGGCTGCAGGCGCTCGCCGCGGCCGGCATTCCCTGCGGCGCGATCAAGTCCGTCGGCGAAGTCTGCGAGGCGCCGCAACTCACGCAGCGCGGCATGGTCCAGACCGTCAGCCATCCTGCGGCAGGGGACGTCAAGTTCATCGCCCGGCCGACGCGGTTCGGCGACGAACCGCCGGCGCCTTCCACGCCACCGCCGATGCTCGGCGAACACACCCGCGAGGTGCTTGCGGAATGGCGCGGCTGGACCGACGATCGGCTCGAGAGATTCGCCCTCGAAGGCGCGTTCGGAGACTTTGGACGGACCTTGGTGCGATCGCCCATTTGAGTCGTCATGAGAGTGTCGTCATGAGAGATATCGCTGAGCAGATGATGCGTCGCGCCGTCGAAGACGAGCGGCAGGAATTCGGGTCGTTCTTCCTGTCGCGCTTCTTCGGCCTCGAGATCGCCTACCAAGGCGAGGCGTGCATCGTCTCCTTCGACGTCGAGAGGCCGCTGTTCAACCCGCAAGGCACGCTGCACGGCGGGGTTCTCGCGACCGCGCTCGACATCTCGATGGGGCATCTCGTCAACCACGTCGCGGGTGCCGGCACCACGCTCGAGATGAAGGTGCAGTATCTCGCCGCGGTCCGCGAAGGACGCGTGACCTGTCACGCGACCTTCCTGAAGCGTGGCCGGAAGACCTTCTTCCTGCAGTCTCAGGCCTCCACCGCGTCCGGCGAGCCGATCGCGCATGCCACATCGACCTGGCAGCTGCTGAGCCGAAGCTGAGAAGCGCGGCCGGCTCGGGTCGGCCCGTTGTCTCGCTGCCAAAGCCGTGGGTTTCGCGGCGGAGCGGACCCCTGACGCAAATCCCCGATGTCGTGAAAGCACGACCTGCTGAGGCTCGTTCCTTCGCACGAAACGGTCACGAGCATTGCCAGGATCGTGATCCGGCTTCATACTCTGAAGCCGGAACTGCATCTCCACGGCGGGGCCGATGCGAAGATGCGAAGCGGCGATACCTCAAAAGCGGAAAGACGGCGATGCGGTTTCGTCTCGCATTTGCCCTTGTATCGATGGCGGCGCTGCTCGTTGATCCGATTGCCGCCATGTCGCAGGACATGTTGCGCGGCGTCGACCTCGAAAGTCCCGAGATGACGACGTCGGAGATGACGCGCGCCGAAGTCGACGCGCTCCTCAAGGTCGCGCCTCAGGGGGACCGACGCGGCGCAGATTTGGAAGGAAAGCGGCTGTCGCACCTCGATCTCGCGGGCCTCGACTTCTCCGGCGGCAACCTTCATCTCGTAAAGCTCAACCGAACCAATTTGAAAGCAGCGCGCTTCGATCGGGCCATACTGAACCAGGCTTGGCTCATCGACGCAGATCTGACGGGGGCGTCCCTCGTCAAGGCGACGCTGCTCGGCACGCAGATGCAGCGCGCCAAGCTTGGCGGCGCCGATTTGAGCGGCGCTCGCATCACCGCCGATCTATCCGGCTCCAGCCTGATCGGGGCCAAGCTCGCGGGCGCGGATTTGAGCGCCGATATGCGCAACCAATCGATGGGCCTGATGCGTGGCGTGCTCAAATCCGCCGATCTCCGGAATGCGGATCTGAGCGGCGCCAATCTCTCGCGCGCCGATCTCGAATTCGCGCAGTTGCAGAATGCCAATTTGGCGAACTGCAACCTCAACAAGGCTGACCTTGCGGGAGCAGATCTATCCGGCGCCAATCTCGCCGGTGCCGATTTCACCGGGACCGACCTTGCGTCGGCCGTCCTGCCGGGCGCGGCCGCCCTGGCAGAGGCCAGCAATCTGGACAAAGCCCGGAACCTAGACCTGGCACGGCGGCCAAATTAGGGATCGAATTGCGGCGCCCTGCTCGCTGCGCCCTGACCAAGGCGCAGCACGCATGCGGTCACGCCCGATCTGTCGTATAGTTGCGAGCGAGGGGGCTGCTGCCTTGCAAGGGAGGTCCTCCATGAAGGTCAAGGATGTGATGCACAAGGGCGTCGATTGGGTCAGCCCCGATACCCCGATCACTGAAATCGCGAAATTGATGCAAGGGCACGACGTCGGCTGCATTCCGGTCGGGCAAAACGATCGTCTGATCGGGATGGTGACGGATCGCGATCTTGTCTGCAAAGGTCTTGCGAGCAAGGACTTCAACTCTACGCGCACCACAGCGCGCGATGTGATGACCGAAGGAATCCACTGCTGCCGCGAAGACGACGATCTTGCGAAAGCGGTGCATCACATGGAGACGCTGAAGATCCGCAGGCTACCTGTCATCAACAAGAGCAAACGGATGGTCGGCATGGTCAGCCTGGGGGAGATAGGCCACTTTGCCGGTGCCGATCTGATGTCCCAATACATGAAGAGCGTGTCGGCTCATCATTGAGGCTAGGCCGGTCTGCTGAAACCCGGCAGATCGGCCGGCACCATGGCCGGACGACAAACCCGACAATGAAGTGGCGCACCCGACACGATTCGAACGTGTGACCTTTGCCTTCGGAGGGCAACTCAGCTCGTCGGGTAGGCTTGGTGTCTCTCTGCGCGCAGTCTCAAAAATCCCCAGAAACACAGGCGATCAGTGCAAACAGCTTAGGGTGATACCCCCCATAGGGTCAAGCCAAGGTAAGAAGAATTGGTGTGACCACTGTGACCGCGTTGTGACTAAGATTCGCCAATACAACCCCTGCACGGGGGAAATCGCTCGCGCCGACCTATGTAATGCCCTCGCGAAAAATTTAGTCGTTATCGGCATCTGAACTTGGTGCCCATGACGCACGGCTCGATCCGCTAGACGCCATCCTTTACCTCCTTTGGCTGGAGGGTCAGCTCGGTATAACGCGTCGGCGCGGGGAGAGGGAAAATCCTTCTGGCACTGGCTTGTAGAGGTCGGCATCGTTAGGCCATCGTTTCGCACGGCTTTGGAATGCCCGCAGTCCATCAATTTCCAACTCGACTACCACAATATGTTCGTTCTTTCCGCCGCGTATTCTGCAGAGGTCGCGATCATGGTGTTTCTTTGCGGGAGAGCGCACGCGACTATCGCCGAACATCCGATTGTTGACTAGCGCGATATGAGCGTGCACGTCTAAACTAGCTGCTTCCACCAAAGCACCAAATGTCTCTAAATCTTGATTCCAAGATAAGACTACCATGCAGTCAACATTGCCCTGGAAATTGGAGCGATATGAAACATTCTGAAGTTCTGAGCACACGAGCACCCCAAAACTAAAGCCTCCGTGAACGTAGACCGGCTTTTCTTTGGGCAGATCGTGGGGCCAGGTTCTGCCAAATAATTTCAACAACTCCTCTTCCTCTTTGGGGGCCGGCAGAACCTTCGGTTGCCGAATTTGAACCGCCGCTGGATAGCCAAGTCTATCGTCCGTGAGAACGAGCACAGCAGCGCTGTGTATCTGGCTAGTGCCGTGAACGTGATAGTCCAAGCCAGCTATGAGGCTGATCCCGGCGTCATGCAGTAAACCCGAAATTGTGTTTATCCATCGCTCGGGTAGCGCGTGTTCGGGCAACAAAAGATGGGTTGGTCGCGGTTTTGCGTTAATCGCTTGGTTCACTAATGTCTTAATGCGCTCGTAACGTTGCGGCGATGTGTCGGGCGAACCGGATGCACCAGCACTCCAACTATCTTGAGTCGTTAGCAAACTACTGATGCCGAGCAAGACAGTCTGCGGATGTCTAGGGCTTCCGAGATACACAACGTCGCGGGACGGTGGTTCGTCGTTTCCATCATTCCGATCGGGTGCTTCATCGTCGGCGAGAGAGCTCCAAACCCAAATGCCTCGGACAGCGCGCGTATAACGCGCCCATTGTTTAGCGGGCCTGCCGTCACTTCCGAAGATGCAGGTCGGCACGTAGAGGGATATCTCTTGAGTCGAGTAGGGCCGAGTTGGAAATAGGAAGGGAAGAAGCGACGAAGTAATGCCTTCCAGCGCTTGGTTCTGACAGCGCGCGTTTACGCGCGCGGCACTCAATTCGGCCGCCTTGTTAGAGAGCTGCAAAAATTGGCGCAGGTCTGCTTCGTGAACGTACAATCCGTACAGGTTCGTCTCGTAGGGTGTCGTTGGTCGCTTTCGATAAGCATCTCTGCGTAGGTGGTCTTTGTATGGTGTTTTGGCTAGGTCGGCTTCCCGAAAATCCAGAGCAATCCCGTGTATCGCGACCTCATCGGAGCCTAGCCCCACCATCTCGCAAAGCTCAACCGCAGTCTCCGTGAGCGGAAACGGCGTCCCATCACTTGAGCGCCATCTAAGAGACCTGACTATGGCTTCTCTAGCAAGTTCGCAAACCACGCTATCAAGGGCGCGCCAGACATCCGGCCTTGCTTCTCCAATTTCGATGCCGTTCAATCGAATTGGTTGCGTCACTGTCCTTGCTTTCAACTTCTGAATAGCGCTTCTTGCGGCATCTACCAGTCGCCTTGCTTCTGTCCAGTCTGTCAACGCAACAGCTAAAGAAAGCAGCCTCGGTAGATAATCTATGTGGTCGAGTATCTTGTCTGGACGGAGAATGTGATTGTGAGCGAACTCGTAAAAGCGAGCTCGTTCCTTCTTCCATTCACGAGCCGGAATATCTCGAGCCAATGTTTCAACAGCTCTCAGTTGAATGGACCATCCGAGCCGTCGTACCGCTAGCCCATCCGCGCGCCGGAGTGTATCAGCCTCCTCCGAGGGACTGCCGGCCGCTGTCAATATCCTGGCCGATGCCATCGACTCTAGATGTTCGGGCGACGGCATGAGCCGGCGCTCGCTGGACACGCTACGAATTTCAGATTCGATGTTATCGAGCAGGTCGAGCCCACTGCGGCCCTGCAGGAAGAACGCTTTTTGCTTTTCCTGCTGAAGCACCAACTTCGTCTGGCCCTGATAACCCCCGTCAAGCGTCAAATAAATTCTGCCGCTACTGTCAGGCGCGGGAGGGAATGATTTGGTCCGAGAAGAAATGTATGAAATTAGTGACGTGGCATTGCCGATGTTCCCGGGATCACGAAGAACAAGAAAAATATCATCAACGTAACGTCCGTAGAAGATTGGCACGAGGCTTTGTTCAATATCTCTATCCAATCCAAACAAAAGAACGTTGGCGATCAAGCGAGCCGCCGAGAGGCTGATTGGTAGGCCGCCGACATAACTATCGTCAGTCAGGCCGCCCAGCGACCGTATTTGCTCTTTGGCCTTTTGACCCCACTGCAGGAGCGAATGAGCAAGCGATTTGGTAAATGCGAGCTCCCACGGACTCAGGTCAACACCGATTTCTTTTAGGAAGCGTGTGTCTGCAATGAAGGCAGGATCAATCTGATGGTAATAGCTAGTCAGATCCATCGACATTGCGACAATCGGTCTATCGGCCTCAAGTTCAGACCGTATCGCTTGCATGCCTCCGCTGCGCCACCTTTTGTAAGGCGTAAAATATGGTTGAAAAGACCCGATTGCTTCTATGTGATATTCACCAACGTTACGCACAGGCATCTGAGCACCTGGACGATAGCGACGTAGACGCGATCCAAAAGCCGATTTGCTTAGCGCTGCATCAAATTTGTGTCCTACTAGGTTGATCCACAGCGCCGAGATCAAGTGCATGTCAACGGGAAAATCGCCAACCAGTCGGAACTCTGGTGAGAGCTGGTGCGAGGCGCACAACCTCTCGAAAGCCCGATCAGGATCAGAGAAAAACTCGTGTCCTTCCTTAGGAGCATTCGAGTTCTTAGCTATGTTGAGCTTCTTTGCGATCAGACGAGGTGTGCCAAGGATTTGAGGCAGTATGGAGTCGATCTGATTGAATTGTAGGGCCTTAAGGAGATTCCCTAAATTGGAATAGATATTGTTTTCATACCCAACGAAGCTAGTTGCGCATCCTATCGAGCGCTCGAAAAAGCAGTCTGCCTTGGCCTTCCGATAAGCGTAGAATAAATGCTTAAACTGGATGTTCTGCCAAGACTCTATGGTCGTTTCTAGCCCGTCCTATTCGTGAGAGTGCGTTTTTTTAGTCCGATTGATGTGGCCGCACATCTGCTCTGACGAGGCGCGCGGGATTGCCTTCGGCTTTTCACCGCCTGACGACCGGTACTTTGCAACGCGCTTGAGGTGTAGGTTGGGCGAACGGGGGGCGGACGCCCCGCCGGTCAAGGACCGAGCGGCAGCAGCGCGCTTGGCAAGCCGCGGATCAGGTCGGCTTCGGGACATGCCGCGGCAAACGCAAGGCGAATGCGGCTCGTGGTCTCGACGACACGGGCAGCGAGTTTCAAGAGACGAAGACGCAGCGTCGCGAACTCGGCTGTGGCCAATTCCCGGGCTTTGGGAATCGCGTCGCGCACGGTCAGCATCAGCCAATAAGCGGCGGTGTGGAGAACGAGGCGGACTTGATTGGCGAGCGCCGAACGGCAGCTGGTGCGATCGGAGGCGAGCTGTGTCTTATGCAGCTTGATCAGATTCTCGGCTTGGCCGCGCGCGCAATACAGGCTGTCGTAGATCCACTCGGCCGAGCCGACATCGAGGCTGGTGACGACGAAGCGGATGTCGAGGCCGAGCATCGTCGCCTCAATACGGGCGACGGTGCGCCGTTCGCGATCCCAGGACTTTGCCTTGTGGCGCGTCTCGGTATAGCCGCGCAGAACAGCTAGGTTCTCGATGGCGCGTCGGGTGCGGATATCGTCGGCGACCTCGTCGACTTTTCTGGCGAGCGGCCTGGTACCGGACAGACCGAAGATGTAGTCGATGCCGTTGTTCTCGCACCACGTCATCGCCTCCGGCCGAGCATAGTGCCCGTCGCCACGGAACGTAATTCGCGTCTTGTGCCATCGCGTGCGGATGTGCCGCACCAGGCGGCGCAGATGGGCACGCACCTCGACGCCGCCCGGCGTCTTGCCGGGCCGCAGCACGACCGCCACGGGCCGGCTCTTCTCCGTGTCGTAGACGTGGATCGGCAGGAAGCAGCGTTCGTCATAATGAGCGTTGAACAGCGAGAGCTGCTGATGGCCGTGGACGACATCGCAGGTATCATCGATGTCGAGCGTGACGGATGCAGGCTCGCGCGGGTAGCTATCCATCCATGCGTCGACCAAAGTGTAGGTCAGTCGGATCACGTCGCGCAGGCGGGGAGCATTCTCCAGCCGCGACAGCGTCGGTTGGGAACACAGATCGCGACCGCTGTCTGGTAGCCGTCCACAGGCCAGCTTGAATGCGGGATCGGACCGCAGATGATCGAGGTCATCGGCGTCCTCGTAGCCGCAGCAGATCGCGAACATGCGAGCGCGAAACATATCGACAAGGCTGTGCACGACCCGCGTCGGATCGCGCCGATCCGGGAACACCCGGGCCAAATTGTTGGCCAAACCGAGACGTCGCTCGGCCATCGCAAGAAGCATCACGCCCCCGTTCGAGGTCAGCCGACCGCCATCGAAGGCAGCTGTGACTTTCTTGGCGTGAACGGCTGGAAACGAGAAGGGTAGACTCGTATCATCGGTCATGGCGGGCGTGGCGTTCGCGGTGGAAGGTGATGGGGTTGGCTTCGCAACCGAATCCTACGCTTCATCAGCGCTTTACACCACGCTCGCCAGCCTCTCAGGCGCCCTCTGACGAATAAGACGGGCTAGCACTGTTCCCCCGGAATGTTGTTCGATGACGCCCTGTTCGAGTGGCGGTCAAAGGCGGTTAAGGTGCGCTTTTCGATACTGTTCTCGCCTTTGTAGATTGTTGTTTTCAAGAACTCTAGTTCGGCCGCTACCTCAGTTTCGGGTATGTCAATCCACCAACATCGACGATTGTCGTTGGTGCCGTCTGACCATCTGTAGCCCTTCGCTTTCAATAGGTTTCGACTATCGTAGGGAGCCGACTCTGCCCAAATGCGGACCGTTGGACGGCGAGCCTCGTTGAGCAAAACGTCAAGAGCAAGCTGCCGGCTCTTGGGGAGAGGCTTCGCGAGCACTTCAAGGAGCGCTAAGCAGTCCTCGATCGCTCGGTGACCTTCGTGAAATAGTCCATAGTGGAGCAATATCGAGCTCAAGCGCGCATTCTCAAAACCCTCTTCCGTCCAATTGATTTCGCTCATGGAGCATGCCCAGGGTTTGAAGATGAAGGCTTCTGAAAGGCGTTCGCAGAACGGGCGATCAAAGCTGGCATTGTGTGCGATAATAATTGCCGCATCGGAGACAAAGCCCTGAAGTGAATCCATGTCGAAACGTTTGCCGGCTACGTCGTCGGCCGTAATTCCAGTGAGTTGGCTTATCTTGGGAGGAATTGGGATCGACGGCTGTCTGAGACCCGAGAATTTATCGACGACGTCAAAAACTCTACCGTCTACAGAATAGTGAAACTTCACCATTCCGATTTCAATTATTTCATCGCTGGACGGGTCCAGGCCGGTCGTTTCTAGGTCCAGTATAACGGCCGCCTTGACTGGCGTGCCGTCAGGAAGCTGAAAGCGCGCCCTTGGTAGAACGCGACGGAGTACTCGGAAATTGCCCGTGGCCTCTAGCCTTGCAATGTCTTCCTCGTAATTCATGGTCCGCCCACTTGTTCATTGACCTTCGCTTCCGATTTGGCGTCGGATATTGAATTGAAGGATAGACTGCAACCTGCATGGATTGAGCGCGCTAAATTCGCGGTTAGCGGCAGATCGCCGCCGCCGATCCTTGTCGATTATAGCGCACGGGATAGCCAACTATTGCTCATTCCTTAGGATACATAAGAAGTCGAGATATAAGGATCGCTTGGAGGCCCGTTTTCCTTTGATTGCTATTGTGGTGAACATGACAATGGTAGTTGTTAGACCTTAGTATTGCAACCCGGACGCCCACCTTCGGCTCGCCTGTGTTATCGGTGGACAGATTGAACGTGTGAAGGCCGAGCGTCGTACTTAACGGGATCGAGGCGTCCTGCTTTGGTCGCCTCGACCTCCATTCGCTTTGCCGGACGTCGCGGGGCTAACAAACGGGGTGAACGGCTGAACTGTTTGTCCGCTCCTGCGCCGAACGCGTTACGGTGATAGTGCGGGAGAGTATAATGCTATTGCCACCGTGGGTTCACGCCGGATATTTTGGACGTGCATGAAAGATCAGCGTACAGACAACGATAGGCTTGAAGCTCTGATCGCCGAAGCGAAAGCCTCGGGCGGGTCAGAGCTGGCCAACTACCAACTTTTCATTGAGCGGTTATGTATTGCTCTCGCGTTACCTCGCCCTGCCATGGCGCAAGAGCAAAATAGCCTCAATGACTACGTTTTCGAGCGGCGGGTGGAGTTTAAACACCCGGACGGCTCACGTACCGCGGGACGGATCGACTGCTACAGGCGGGGATGTTTCATTCTCGAAGCCAAACAGTCTGGCAAGCGGCAGGCCACCAAACTCAGTTCAGATCAACTTCTACTGATTCCGGAAGACGCAACGCAACGTAAGTCCGGCCAAGCCAAGCGCGGCACGCGCGGCTGGGATCAGGTTATGCTTGCTGCTCGTAGGCAGGCGGAGGACTACGCACGCGCACTGCCCGTTGAGCACGGCTATCCACCGTTCTTGCTCGTGGTCGATGTCGGAAATGTCATCGAGGTCTATGCTGACTTCTCCGGTCAGGGCAAGAATTACGCTCATTTTCCCGATCGTCAGTCCTATCGCATCGTCATGGACGATCTTCGCGATGCGAAAGTTCAGGATTGGCTGCGCGCGATCTGAACTGACCCGCATTCTCTTGACCCGACCCGCATATCTGCGGAAGTCACCCGCGATATTGCCGAGCGGCTCGCGAAGATCGCGAGGCGGCTAGAGCGCAAGCATGACGCAACGGACGTGGCCGAGTTTTTGATGCGGTGCTTGTTCACGATGTTCGCTGAGGACGTGAAGCTCATCCCGGAAAAGGGCTTTCACAGTAAGCGCTGTTCAGGGGCCACCTACCAGATGAGGGGGTGATCTGCGAGTCTGCGGTCGGTTTGGACCGTTAGGCTTAGAATGGACACAGTGCATAATGCTATCACCGAGCCGGCGCGGCGGCTGGAGGTCTTCACCGGAGCCGGTCGTCGGCGGAAGTGGAGCGACGAGGACAAGGCACGGATTGTTGCAGAGATCGTGACGAGTGGCGACTCGGTCTGCTCGGTAGCGCGACGGCATGGATTGTCGCCGCAGCAATTGTTTGGCTGGCGACGCCAGTTGAGAGAAGCCGTGGGCGGTCAATCCGGGACAGAAGAAGTACAGTTTGTGCCGGCGGTGGTGGATGCCGTGGTGCCGACACCTGACTTTAGCCGAGAGCGCAAGGTGGTGCGCTGTAAGCCCAAGGCGGATTCCGGGATCATCGAGATCGAAGTTGACGGCATAACGATCCGAGCCGGTCGTGGCGCGGACGCGACTATGATTGCGTCGATCGTGCAGTCGCTGAAGGCAAACCGGTGATCGGCCCATCGGGTGCTGTCCGGGTGATGGTGGCGACCAAACCGGTAGACTTCCGCAAGGGGATGGAAGGGCTTGCGACCCTGGTGCGTGAGAGCATGCGGGCTGACCCCTTCTCGGGTGCGGTCTATGTGTTCCGGGCCAAGCGAGCGGATCGCATCAAGCTGGTGTTCTGGGACGGAACGGGTCTGTGTCTGTTCGCTAAGAGGCTCGAGGAAGGGATCTTCCGCTGGCCGAAGATCGAGGACGGCGTGATGCGTCTGTCGGCGGCGCAGTTGTCGGCGCTGCTGGAAGGGCTCGACTGGCGGCTTGTGCATGAGGCACGGGAGACGTCGGCGCCAACGCAAGCGGGATAGTTGTTGGCAGCGCTGCGGCGAAGTGAATCAGGAGCGTCGGACGCGTCGCCAGATGGCGATGAATATGCTCTGAATTGGGTGTGAGCGACGCCCTGCCTGACGATCCCGAGATGCTGAAAGCGATGCTGCTTGCCGAGCGGTGCGAGAGCGAACGGCTGCGCCAGATCATCAAGGAATTGCAGCGGCATCGGTTTGGCCCGCGAGCCGAGACGCTGCCTGAAGATCAGATGCTGCTGGGCCTGGAAGACGTCGAGCAGGTGGCCGCGTACGGCAAGACGGCGCAGGACGTCAGCGCACCTGAAGGCCGTGAGGTGCGGGTTCGTAAGCGCCGCGGCAACCGTGGTGCCTTGCCGGCGCACCTGCCCCGGATTGAGGTCGTCGTCGACATCGAGGATAGGACCTGTCCCTGCTGCCAGGGTGAGTTACATCGGATCGGCGAAGATAGAACTGAGCGGCTGGACCTGGTCCCGGCGCAGTTCCGGATCCTTGTAACCCGGCGACCCAAATACGCCTGCCGGACTTGCGAGGACGGCATCATGCAGGCGCCGGCCCCAGCGCGGCTGATCGAGAGCGGATTGCCGACCGAGGCCACCGTCGCCCAGGTGCTGGTGTCCAAATATGCCGATCACCTGCCGCTCTATCGGCAGGCACAGATTTACGCCCGCCAAGGCATTGAGCTCGACCGTTCGACGCTGGCGGACTGGGTCGGGCAGGCAGCCTTCCATTTGCGTCCGTTGCATGAGCGCCTCCTTGGCAAACTTAAGCAACGGGCAAAGCTGTTCGCTGACGAGACGACGATGCCGGTGCTCGATCCCGGCCGGGGGCGCACCAAGACCGGTCAGCTCTGGGCCTATGCGGCGGACGACCGGCCATGGGGCGGTGCCGATCCGCCGGGCGTCGCCTATGTCTATGCCCCCGACCGCAAGGCCGACCGACCGATCGCCCATCTGGCAGGCTTCAGTGGGATCCTGCAGGTCGATGGCTATGCCGGCTATGGCAAGCTGGCCGAACGTGGCGACGTTCAGCTTGCATTCTGCTGGTCGCATATGCGGCGTAACTTCTACGAACTTGCCGCTCCTGGCCCCGCGCCCATTGCGAGCGAGGCGCTTCAGCATATCGCCGAGTTTTATGCCATCGAGAAGGACATCCGTGGCCGCAGCGCCGAGGAACGCTGTCTCGTTCGGCGGCAGAAAGGCCGCCCGCTGGCGGAATCCTTCGAGCGGTGGCTCCGCGCAAAGCTCGCGTTGATCAGCCAAAAGGGCAAGTTGGCCGACGCCATCCGCTATGCGCTCTCACGCTGGGAGGGCCTGACGCGCTTCATCAATGATGGCCGTATCGAGCTCGACAACAACATCGTCGAGCGCTCGATCCGCCCGATCACGCTGAACCGGAAAAATGCGCTGTTCGCAGGCTCCGACGGCGGTGCTCAGCACTGGGCCGTCATCGCCTCGTTGATCGAAACCTGTAAGCTGAATCGCATTGACCCGCTGACCTATATCACCGATGTCCTCACCAGAATCGTCAATGGTCACCCGAACCGCCAGCTCGACAGTTTGTTGCCATGGAACTACGGAAGCGGCTAGAATCCGGCCTAAGCGAAGAAAATCGACGAACCAACATTCTTGAGGCGCGCCGGTGAGCGACAAGAACATCTTGTGGCAACAGGACGGGGTCGATCCCGGTTGGTTTACAGCCGATCATATCGGGTCGATTAGGAACAGCACGAGTTACCGCCCGGGTGGTTGGTGGTTCTTGCCTGCTTGGCTACCCGACACGCAAGAACACGACGTTGGTCCATTTAAAACCAAGGCAGCAGCACTAGCTGAGGCGGAACGGCTGGCAGCCCTCCACAAACGAAAAACGTAGAGATCAGCTAACGTCTCGAAGCTGTGTGTTCGGAACAGCGCTTACCTTTCACAGGCTGCTCGGGCAGATGAAGGACACGCCCGGGCATTTCGTGGCGGCGCTTGAAAGTTTGTGGACAGTCATGGATGGCGGCGGATATGCACCGCACCTCAACGCCACCTTGAAGAAGTTTAACGGCTCCCTGTTCAAGAAGCGAGCCGCGCTCCCGCTCGACAAGGATGACATCAACGAACTCTGGATTGTCAATCGGCGTTCGACTGGGACCCCCTATCGGCATCCAAAAGGGACCCCTTTGATCGGCGTGCTCTGCTGGTAGCGCTCGGGTCGTCGGAGCTGGTCGGGGTTGCGGAGACGGCGCGAGCGCGGGTTGTTTGAACATCGTCGCGGCTTTTGAATCGCCAGCTGTCGTTGCCGGTCTCGACGATGTCGCAGTGATGGGTCAATCGGTCGAGTAGCGCGGTGGTCATTTTGGCATCACCGAACACACTGGGCCATTCGCCGAACGCAAGATTGGTGGTGACAATGATGGAGGTGCGCTCGTAGAGCCGGCTGATGAGATGGAACAGGAGCTGACCGCCGGATTGCGCGAACGGCAGATAGCCCAGCTCGTCGAGAACGATGAAGTCCATGCGGGTCAGATGCTCGGCGAGCCGTCCCTGCCGACCGTTGCGGGTCTCGGTCTCGAGCCGGTTGACGAGGTCGACGACGTTGTAGAAGCGTCCTCTGGCGCCATCGCGGATGCAACTTCTGGCGATGGCAATCGCCAGGTGGGTTTTGCCTGTACCGGTGCCGCCAACCAGCACGACGTTGCGTTGTTGGGCGATGAAGCCGCCGCCAGCGAGATCATTGACGAGAGTCTGATTGATCGGCGTGCCGTCGAACTGGAAGTCGGCGATGTCCTTGGCGAGCGGCAGCTTTGCAATGGTGAGCTGGTATTTGATCGACCTGGCTTGCTTCTCGTTGATCTCGGCGTTGAGCAGGTCGCCGACAATGCGTTGAGGCTCGTGCTGGCGCTTGACGGCAGTTGCCATGATCTCGTCGAAGGCAGCCTTCATGCCGTAGAGCTTAAGTTCGCCCATGAGGTCGAAGATTTGGGTTCGTTCCATCAGATGGTCCTCCGGAGGTTGTCGTAGCGGGCACAATCGGCGATCGGTGCATGACGGAGCGTCAGTGCGGCCGGCGTCATGATGTTGGCCGGTGGGGCGGGTTCACGTTGACGGGCCAGGATATTGAGAACGACATCGGCGGAATGGACGCTGTGACTGAGCGCTTCGGCACAAGCCGCTTCCACCGCGGACAGACCGTCAGTCAGCACCGCGGTGAGGATGTCGACCATCTGCCGATTGCCATCGTCGGTGCTGGCCAGCTTGCGCCGGATCCGCTCGATCGCGGCCGGCAGCACCCAGTCTTTGAAGGGAGCACCGTTGCGCAAGGCGCCGGGTTTGCGGGCGAGCACCGGCACATAATGCCAGGGGTCGTAGACGGTATCGCCGCGGCCAAAGGATCGCGGGTGCTCGGCAACGATACGTCCATCCTGACGGATCACGATGCGATCGGCATAGGCTTGAACCTCGACCGGTCGTCCGACTGCACTGGCTGCGACCGAGTACTTGTTGTTGTCGAAGCGCACCAGGCAGGTCTTCGAGACCGATGCTGTCACCGCATGGAAGCCGTCGAAGCGGCCGGCATAGGGAACGAGTTTGGGGCGTTCGGCTTCGAACACGTCCCAGATCGTCTGATCGACCAGCTCCGGATGGCGATGAGCCTTGGCGTAGGCGATGCACTTGTCGAGCAGCCAGGCGTTTAACTCGTCGAGGTTTTTGAACCGCAGCCGCGGCGTGAAGAAGCGCTCCCGGACCAGCCCGACCTGGTTCTCGACCTGCCCCTTCTCCCAGCCCGACGCTGGCGTACAGGCGACCGGATCGACCAGATAGTGGCTGCACATCTGCAGGAAGCGGCGATTGTAGAGACGGCCTTTACCGACAAAGATCGTCTCCACCGCGGTCTTCATGTTGTCGTAGATGCCGCGGGTGCAGGTGCCTTTGAACAGGGCGAATGCCCGGTCGTGGGCGTCGAACACCATCTCCTGCGTCTCCCGCGGATAGGCCCGCACGAACAGCATGCGACTGTGACAGAGCCGAACATGAGCAGCCTTCACCATCACCGTGGTGCCGCTCAGCAGGACCACCTCGTGGCTCCAGTCGAACTGGTAGGCTTCGCCTGGTGCAAAGCTCAGCGGCACATAAGCCGACGCTGTCGAGGTGCCGCGTTCCTTGGTCCACCGTCGGGCGTATCGACGAACCGCATCATAGCCGCCGGCATAACCCAGGCCGCGGAGTTCCTCGAATAGCCGGATCAGCGTCAGCCGTTCCCGCGCCGCCTTGCTCTCATTCCCTGCCAGCAACCGATCAAGCTCGGCACTCCAGGCACCCATCTTCGGGAGCGGCTGCGTCTCGCGCTCGTACCGGAACTCCGTCGCTTGAGAACGAATGACCTTGCGAACCACCTTCCGCGATACGCCAAGTTCTCGGCAGATCGCCTTGATCGGACGACCATCAACAAAGTAGGCGCGACGGATCTTACCAATCGTCTCCACCACCAGCATCCCAACCTCGGCTTCCATGACTCGATGGAAGCCACTGTGGACCCTTATCCCGGGGTCCCGATTGGATGCCGATCACCCCGAAACGGGGTCCTTATTCCATGCCGAAACACACTCTGGATCGCAGCGGGCAAGAATTGGTCCGATGTAGAGCCTGCCATCTTTGGCACGCTGCTCGAACGAGCACTCGATCCGCGTGAACGGTCCAAGTTAGGTGCACATTATACGCCGCGCGCCTATGTAGAGCGTCTCGTTGTCCCTACGATCATCGAACCATTGCGCACCGATTGGGAATTGGTTCAAGTGCAGGTAAAGGAATTGCGCGACAAGGGCGGCCATGTTGGGGCGCTGGCAGCCGTGAAGGCGTATCATCACAAGCTCTGCACGACCCGCGTACTGGACCCTGCCTGCGGCACTGGCAATTTTCTTTATGTAAGTCTTGAGTTGATGAAGCGGCTGGAAGGCGAGGTGCTAGAGGCACTCGATGATCTGGGAGAAAATCAGGCCCGCTTTGCAATGGAAGGCGAAACGGTCAGTCCTCGCCAATTCTATGGACTGGAGTTAAATCCCCGTGCTGTGCCGATCGCCGATCTTGTACTGTGGATTGGATACCTGAAGTGGCAGCTCAAGACAGCCGGGCTCGCATCTATCACTGAGCCGATCCTGAACGCATACGGCACGGTCAAACAGCAGGATGCGGTCATCGCCTATGATAGGCAGGAGCTGTTGCGTGACGCCAACGGGCGACCCTTGTCGCGGTGGGATGGCCTAACCAAGAAACTCCACCCGATCACAGGCGAGGAAATCCCTGATCCTGACGCGCAAGTGCCACTTTACAACTATGTAAACCCAAAGCGCGCGCCTTGGCCAGAGGTCGAGTTCATTGTCGGTAACCCGCCCTTCATCGGCGGGAAAGACATGCGGGCCGAGCTTGGCGACGGCTATGCCGAAGCGTGTTGGGCGGCGCGAACACACTTGCCCGGTGGCGCTGATTTCGTCATGCACTTCTGGGACGAGGCGGCGGCACGCTTGTTGCGCAAGCCACTGAAGGGCCAGACAAACCCGTTGCGGCGTTTTGGCTTCATCACCACCAATTCGATCACCCAGGCATTCTCTCGCCGCGTCATTGAGCATTATATGGCGGCAAAGGCACCGCTATCGCTGGTCTTCGCGGTCCCTAACCATCCGTGGCTCAAGGCATCTGATAGGGCCGCTGTTCGCATCGCCATGACTGTTGCAGAGAAGGGGGAACTAGACGGAGTACAGGCGGAAGTCGTGTCCGAAGCCGAATTGAATACCGACACACCGCAGGTTTTGCTGGAAGCTCGGGCCGGGAGGATTCGCGCCAATCTCACCATTGGAGCCGACCTTGCGTCTGCGAAGGCTTTGATCGCCAACGACCTATTGTCCAGCCCGGGTGTGAAGCTCCATGGCGCGGGCTTTATCGTAACACCCACACAGGCAAAGGGGCTAGGTCTTGGGACGGTTGACGGCTTGGAAACTCACATCCTCAACTATCGCAATGGGCGGGACATAGCGCAACGTCCGCGCGGCGTAATGGTGATCGATTTATTCCCGCTAGAGGTCGAGGATGTTCTTTCACGCTTCCCGGCTGTGTATCAACACATACTGGACAACGTGAAACCAGAGCGGGATCACAACAACCGGGCTAGTTACCGCGATCTATGGTGGATTTTTGGCGAACCGCGACGAGATTTGCGTCCAGCGCTGAAAGGACTGCCGCGATACATCGTGACCGTCGAAACTACGCGGCACCGGACGTTTCAGTTTCTCGACGCCAGCATCAGACCGGACAACATGTTGGTTTGCGTCGGTCTCGACACGGCAGAGCACTTGGCTGTTCTGTCGTCACGGTTGAGTGTGGCATGGGCCATTGCGACGGGCGGCTGGCTTGGAGTGGGTAACGATCCTCGATACTCGAAGTCGCGGACCTTTGATCCGTTCCCGTTCCCGCTTGCGGTTGATCCGGCACTCTCGCCGGTTGATCCACTGTTTGCGCAGCAGGAACGGCTAAGGGACCTTGGCGAGCGTCTAGACAGTTTCCGTAAGCAGCGATTGGCCGAGCATTCTTTCCTCACTATGACCGGTCTGTACAATGCACTAGAGCGGTTGCGTGATCTGGAGAACGGCTGCGACGTGCCGCCGCTGACCGATGCCGAGCGTGATATGCATCATGCTGGCCTAATCTCAGTGTTGAAAGAAATCCACGATGACATAGATCGCGCCGCCCTAGCGGCCTACGGCTGGGATGACCTGATACCGGCGCTCGTAGGCAAGCCCGGTGCGACATTACCATCGCCTCAGAGAACTGAGACCCAGGAACGGGCGGAAGAAGAGCTTCTTGCCCGACTTGTTGCGCTAAATCTCGAACGGGCGGCAGAAGAAAAACGCGGCACTGTCCACTGGCTGAGGCCAGACTATCAAATACCACGCCTTGCGGAGAAAACGCCAAAGCCTGCGGACGAACACGTCGGCACCTTCGATATCGAATTGCCCGACGTTGCCGAGCGTCCGAAGTGGCCGACAGACGGTCTGGAGCAAATCAGGCTGGTGCGTGATCTCCTCGCCAAGGCACCTTCCCCGACGCCGCCCGATGCTATCTCCAGTGTGTTGGACGGAAGGAATACGGCCAAGCGCCGAGAGCGCGTTTCCGAAGTTTTGGAGACGCTGGTTGCTACCGGCCTCGCACGGAAGCGCGAGCACGATGGGCAGCGAAGATATTTCCTGCCACGATAGACGCAAAAAACAGATACGCGGGAGAGAGCGGGGCGCTAGGCCCCGCCCTTCCGTAGATTCTCGCTCCGCCATAGGGGCTGAAGGTTGCTGAAGTGACATAGCGCGATCAGTTCGCTCAGCGTTCGCGCTGACGATAGTGGCCTGACATGATCGACCTCCCATTGACGATACTTCTCCCAGCTCATCCCGGTGCGGAATTGACCGGCGATATGATCGCGCAATTCCGGGTGGTCGCAGCCGACCGCACTAGTTGGACTGGCGCGGCCGCTGAGAGCCATGCCAGTGCGTCTCAGCGTATTGCGGTACATTCTGAACGAGGGGTCTTTGATGCCTCTCAGGGCCTCTCGTTGTCGCGCCTTAATGGCATTGCAGGAGACGCATTGCCGGTTGCTTACGAACCGGTCGGAAAAATGTCCAGCCTTGCACGGCTGCCCCCGTATAGAAACGAGAAAGGCCGCTCGCGGCGGCCTCCGTTTTCGTGATTGCTTGTTGGTGATGGGCAAAGCGATGTAGCGAGACTACGCTTTCATAAAGAATGATTCAGCTCCTCTGCCTCGTCTTGCATGATATGTAGTGCCAAACGCACAAAGCTGCGTACGCTCGTTTGATGAGGGGTCGTTGAATTGTCGGATGGCGCGATCTAGTGATGCCGCCCCAATCTGCGTCTTTGCGCGTATCTGCGCTTTCGTGTGGATGCCTCTGGGCGCACAGGCAAAGAAATCTAGTAGCTTCTTAACGCCTCGATCGTCCCTAGCTTTCTTTCTACTTGCATCCAAGGACCACGCCTTGATCCGTATCCCTGGCATGTAGTGAAGAACTGCGTCGTAAACCGCGTGACCATCTGCATCCGCAGGAAGCGCCAAGAACGCAGTTGTTGGCTTGCATAGCCCTTCTTCGTTAATCATTCTCCGACACCGTACTCGGGTAATAGTCTGAATGACTGTTGACGCTAAGTGCGCTCGCTGCATGTCGATGACCACGTCGTAGTTTGCTTCGGCTGTACGAAACTGCGAGCTTTGCAACCAATCGTCAGTCTGAGGTCCAAGCAAGGCTTGCGCAGCGTTGATATGTGCGGCGACAGGAAGATAAAATAAGCCGATCACTGCGACGGCCTCGTAATCATTCCAATCGTTCCTGCCGTCTATGCTTCCGTAGTGAGCGAATGTCATTCGAGCGGGATTAGTAGGATCGACGCAAACCTTTTGCTCAAACTCCTCGTGGCTGCATACTAAGATACGGTCGTCGGCCGGTAGAATGCTCTGTATCGCCGCTTTGTATTTAGGCCAAAGATGGTCAGCAGCCTTCACTAGGTGTTCCTTTCCGGCAACGTGGCCCCAAGCTAGATACAAAGTGACATCGTCGTAGCGTCGAGTGTTTTTTGCGGCGGTGATGATTTTCGCAGGAGGGCTGAGCAGACAGTAGCCCGGATAGAGGCCCGCAGTGGCGTCGAGTATCACGCCTGAGCCGGAACGCAGGGAAGGATGGAGTGCCGCAGAGTGTAGTTGTGCAGTCCGTCCCTTATGGCTGATCCAGCCCCAACCGTTCCTTTGCAGGGTGTCGATTGCCTTGACGGTGTCTGTGCATACCTTCCGTAGCGAGGTTCTTCCGTTGCTCTGAGTTAGGGTGATAGCTTCGTCATCAACGGACTTCAGGTGCTCCAGTATCAGGGCGGTGTCGATCGATAGAATGTGCTCGAACTCAGTATTGGTAATGCGCCGATTTCCGCTCCCAAGTGCTGGATTTGTGCTCGCGGACAAAATCCGCTCCATGTTTACATAGAGGTCTTTGTTCGCGTCGCGTAGCCAAGCTAGTGCTCCTAACGTCTGAGCTAGTTCCTTGGTGTCAATTCGTACGGATGATACGAAGTTCGGTGTCTCATCGACGATGATCTTGCCTCTGCTTTCAAGCTGCCACGTTGTAAGCCGCTCCCAAACGTTGCCGGCGACGCTATCCGTCATACCGCGTGACTGATGACGCTCGCAGGCGGCGTGTGTGATGGCCAGGATGGGGAAGCTCGTCGTGTCGGCTAGCGTTGTGTCTGAGCCACTGTAGTATGCTGCGGCGATCGTGCGGCCCGCCAGCTTGTTGACTTGGTCGGCGAACTTCTCTGTCTCTGAGACCAATCGTGTAACGAAAAGCACACCAGGATGCAGATTTTTGGATCGGATATTGTGCAGGCTGAGTGAGGGAACTTCCAGCAGAGCGCAATACAGTGCAGTGAATTGCGTTTTCCCGATGCCCGTTGGCATTGCTAGTGTGGTCCAGCCTACGGAGCTACTACTTGCTTCATTAAGTGCATTGCACATGCGCCGCCATGTATTCTGAAGTTGGCCGCTAGCTTCTAGACCGAAGCTGCGCCATAGCTTTGTCATCTCTTTGACTGCGATGTCGGCATCGACATGCGTCATTCATACTCCCCGAAAGAAAAGGACCTGCCGAAACTCGTCGGCAGGCCCATTGCGGTTAATTCGTCACTTAGCTCTATAAGAGAGCGCGGAAGATAAATGATGAGTAATTAGCCGAGTTGGCGTTCCATCAATGGACCGTTCGACGTTTCGTGCACGATTGAGGCAATGCACGGTTTGAAAAATATTGCTCGCGCTCATCTGGTGTCAGGTAGTAATCGACGAGCAGTTCTCTCATAGCGGCCAAATGGCCCTCTTGGTAGCGGGTTGACGGCGGATAGGTATCAGATGTCTCGATGTATTTTAGAAGATGGCTGCGAAGCTCACTTTTCGTCATGACTTTCTTATCCTTGCAGTGTTGAAGCGCGCGGCGTGATTGCGCGCTATATTTCCAACTAGGGAGGGAATGGCTTTACATACGTACTGGGCGCGGGGCGGGTGACCTTCCCGGTAAGCTAACGCATTCTCCCATTTTGCCCGTCGCCGCGATTGTCCAAGCTATAGCGCGAACCTTGGCTGAGAAGCGCACGGCGAACGTCAAATCGCTCGGGCCGGTTGGAGCATTCATAGTGTCCGTGAAATGCACCTTTATCGCTCTAAGGTCTCCCGCCGTAGTTACAAGCGACAGAACAACCGCAGGTGTCTGCTTGAACCATCCGCGTCTAGCAATGCACGTCACCACGAGAGATAGAATAGTGCCATCTTCGTACTGAAGCAGGCAGCCAATGTGATCGTCCTTTGCTTCGGCGGGCTGTAGTCCCAATCGTGCGAGCGCCATGGTGATCAACTGGACCGCGTAGTCTGGCATCTTCAATGCTCGGCTCGTCATGCTGCTGGTGCCTTGTTGTTGCGGAGCTTCGTAACGAGGTCCTCGGGCTTCAAGTGCGTGTAGCGAAACAGCATCCGCAAATCCCTGTGGCCGCTGATTGATGCGACCTCTGCGGTATTCAGTCCCCTTTCAAAAAGACGGCTGACGGCTTCATGACGCAGATCGTGAAACCGTAGTTCCTGCACTCCGTTACATCCGGCTCTCGCCGCACGTCGCTTGCAGCGTTCCCAAGCGAGCCGAAATGCGTTGGCACTGATTGGAAAGGCGTATCTGGCATCTGCGTCGGGGAGCGACCTGCGCTCTGCCAGAATTTCTCGTGCACGGTCTGTGAGAGGAATAGAGCGGGGCTTGCCGGTCTTTGTAATCGGAATGTGTAGAACCCCTGTATCGAAGTTCACATGCTTCCACTGGATAGCCAGTAATTCACCGCGGCGCATTCCGGTCTCAATGGCCATATGGATGCCATGCAAGAGCAGCGTATTGCGGACCGTAGTGCAAGCTGCACTCAGTCCGGCTAGTTCACCGGGCTCTAACCTGCGTTCTCGCCCGTTCGGTGCCTTGGGTCGTTGGAGCGAGGCTATTGGGTTTTCAAGAGAGCTGTAGCCCCAGTCCCGCCGTGCGGTCTCGAAGACTGAGCGCAGAAGACCCAGTTCGCGGATCACCGTGCCCGGCCCAACGATACCTAGGCGTTCATCACGATACTTGCTGAACTCGCGGGCGCTGATCTTTGCGAGGGGATAGGTAGACCAATGCTGGCGAAGAAACGCTTCGATGCGTTTCCTTTCGGGCAAGTGTCCTCTCTTCTTGATCGTTACGGAGTCGCGGTAGCGTATGAGGAGGTCTGCCAGGGTGAGCTTTGCGAGCGCCCTCACATCATTAGGTATCAATGTCCGATCGAGTTCACTCTCGATATGTCGCGCCCATCGCTGAGCATCTGTCTTGTTTAGAAAGGATTGAGTTCGGGATTGATAGCCTCGGCGTCGGACTTGAACCTGCCACTTGCCATTGCGAAAGCGTAGGGTTGCCATTGAAAACTCCTCCGTTGTGCCCAGCGTGTGACCGGCTGGCCTGAGGAGCTTTTGAGGCGCTTCCACTGACGCCCTAAAGCGTTGGTAGATCGAGAGAAACGCTGGCGCACCCGACACGATTCGAACGTGTGACCTTTGCCTTCGGAGGGCAACGCTCTATCCAGCTGAGCTACGCGGTGCGTACCGGCCACCATTTAGCTGATTGGCTCCGGGTCGGCAACGGCGTTGTCCGGCCGGTTAACGGCTGTAAACTGCCTGCGCCAATATGACAGGCCTGCCGGAAACGGCCGTCTTTCGAGGGAGTTTGCCCATGCGTCCGCTGGAATTCGGCTGGTATCTGCCCACGCATGGCGACACCACGGCCTATGGGCTGATGGAAGCGCAAATCGCCGGGTCGCCGGAACTCTGCGAGCGCGTGGTCAAGGCAGCCGAGGACGCCGGGTTCGAATATCTCCTGATCCCGGTCGGCTCGGTGTGCTGGGAGGCCTGGATATCCGGCGCCTTCATGGCGGCGCGCTCGGCCCGGATCAAGCCGCTGATCGCAGCACGGCCCGGCTATATCAACCCGGTGCTGATGGCCAAGATGATCTCGACCTTCGACCAGATGTCGGGCGGGCGGATCTGCATCAATTTGATCGCCGGCCAGAACGAGAGCGAGGTCGAGGCCGAAGGCGTGCGCTACGCCAAGGAAGAACGCTACGCGCTGATGGAGGAGGAGGTCTCGATCCTGAAGGCGCTGTGGACGACGCGCGGGCCGGTGAACTTCCAGGGCCAATTTCACACCATCTCGGGCGCGCATATCCGCCCGCGTCCGCTGCAGCAGCCGTTTCCAAAATTCTATCTCGGCGGCGGCTCGCGGCAGGCCTGGGAGGTGTCGGCGAAGCATTCCGACGTCCATCTGTTCTGGGGCGATCTGCCGGAGCGCATCGCGGACAATATCGCCGAGATCAGGCGGATGGCGCGGGCGCATGACCGCGAGGACGCGATCGGCTTCGGCATGCGGCTGCAGGTGATCTGCCGCGAGAGCGAGGCGGACGCCTGGGAGGCCGCCGATCAGCTGGTGCGCCACGCCACCGAGCGGCAGAAGCAGGAGATGAAGACGCTCTACGTCAGCTCCGAGGCCAATCAGCGCGTGCAGCAGCTCGCGCGCGACTATGGCGATCTCCTGATGCCGCATCTGTGGACCGGGATCACCAAGGTGCGGCCCGGTGCCGGCATCGCGGTTGTCGGCAATCCCGAGCAATGTGCCACGACCTTGCAGCAGTTCATCGACGCCGGCTGCCACTCGTTTTGCCTGTCCGGCTATCTGCACGACGAGGAGGCCGAGCGGTTCGGCCGCCTGATCCGTCCGATCCTCGCCGCGAATAACCGCGGGCGGCTCGCGGCGTGAGGTGTCTTGCCTTTCCGAAGTGTCCTGCCTTTCCGAAATTTCATGCGTGATCCGGCGTCCAATGCGCGATGATCCCGCCGGATCGCATCGCCGCTCGCGGCACCAACGGAGAATGAACCATGCATCATCGGGGCTGGCTTGCGGCGTTGACGCTGCTGATCGCGACAGCTCACGCACCGGTCGCGTCGGCAACGCAGGCACAGATCGAGCGTGACAAAAAGCCGGTCAAGGAGATCGCGAGCGGTCGCATTGCCGTCGGCGGCGCGATGTTTCCCGTCTGCCTCTCGGCCGACTGGTCCAATCCGCTGCCGGACGTCACCCGCGCGGTGCTGGTGCTGCACGGCGTGCTGCGCAATGCCGACGACTATTTCCGCGCGGCGCTGAGCGCGCAGGCCGCGGCCGGCGACGTTGGCAAGGGCACGCTGATGATCGCGCCGCAATTCTTGATCGAGCCCGACGTCGAGGCGTTCAAGCTGCCGGCGGAAACCCTGCGCTGGAGCCTCTATGGCTGGCAGGGCGGCGAGCCTGCGCTTGCGCCGAACCCGGCCAGCTCGTTCGAAGCGCTCGACGCGATCCTGGCCAGGCTCGGCGACCGCAAGCTGTTTCCCAACCTGAAACAGGTCGTCGTGTTCGGCCATTCCGGCGGCGGCCAGGTGGTGCAGCGCTATGCGATCGCGGTGAAGGGCGACCAGGTGCTGCTGCGCGAGGGCATCGGCGTGCGCTACGTCGTCGCCAATCCGTCCTCCTACGCCTATTTCACCAAGGAGCGACCGGAGCCCGCGATCGCCGCGAAGTGCGAAGGCTACAACAGCTGGAAGTTCGGCATGGACGACCGTCCGCCCTATCTCGCCGAGCCTTCGCCAACGGCGCTGGAGCAGGCCTATGTCGCGCGCCGCGTGATCTATCTATTGGGAACGCTCGACACTAACCCAAATCATCCCGCGCTCGACAAATCCTGCATGGCGGAAGCCGAAGGGCCGTATCGCTACGCGCGCGGGCATTCCTATGTCGCGGCGATGCAGGCCCGCGACCACGGCGCGCCGAACCACAGCCTGTGGGATGTGCCCGGCGTTGGCCACGAGGGCGGCAAGATGCTCAACTCGCCCTGCGGCCTGACTGCGGTGTTCGACATCCCCGGCTGCGAGGCGGCGCGCTGATACCGCACACCGGAATTTGTGCGTGAAATCGGTGGCAAGCGGCGTGGGATTGCCTACGCTCGTCTCGCGAATGGAGTATCAGAACCGACAGCTCGATGGAGAACATCATGAGAGCAGGTTTGATCATGCTTCTGACAGCCAGCGCGTTCCTCAGCTTGACCCCCGCCAACGCCGCAGAGGGATGTGGCGACGGTTGCCACAGGACCTCACGAGGTGCCTGCGTGATCGACGGCTGGGCCACCAGCGCGCCGGTCAGGAACGAGTGCCCCGCCACCTCGCGCCCACGTCCCCCCTGTGGTGGCGGCGGCTTCATCTGGCGGCGCGACTACCAGGCTTGCGCCCAGACGACGAAGGATTGGCTCTAGGCACCGAGGCCGCCGGTGCGTATGTCGCGCGGCGACCCGGTCCACGCGCCTTAGGACTTCGCGGCCGACGCCTGCGCCGGCCGATAGGCGGCGGCGTCCGTCGTAAACTCGGCGTGGCCGTAGTCCTTCAGCAGACTTTCGATTCGCTTGACCAGCCGCCGGTCGGCTGCCTCGCGCAGGCCGGGAATCCGCGACGCCAGCCGATAGAGCGCAAGCCGGGTGAACAGGAAGATCCCGACCAGTGCCGTCACAGTGCGATCCCTCGCCGTGATCGGCACGCCGATCGATGCGGCCCTGGCCCTGTCGCCGTTCATGAAGCTGTTCAGGAAGAACGTCTTCGCGAAGCTGCGCTCGAAGAATTCGAAGAGGCGGCTGCCGAAGGACTCGTCGGAGCGCAAGGTTGCCGCCATCGTGGCCCGGACCAGTTCGCCGCAGGTCTTGTCGTCATAGCCGGCCCGCAGCGTCGCGGAACGCAGCAGCATGAGATCGACAATTCCCTTCGGCGTATCGGCGAGCAGGTCTTCCGGCAGGCCGAGCAGGACGCAGCGGTAGCGCGCAAGCTCGACGCGGGCTCGTTCCTCCGGCGTGAACTCCGTGCGACCGTCAGCCAGCACCTTCTGCGCCAGCAGGAAGATCGGGATCAGTCCGGCAGGCATTTGGTCGACCTGCGGAATCGGGATGCCGTAGACCGAGATGTCCCAGTTGTCGGCGCGGCGCATCACGTTGGCGCGCACCATCGAATGCATTAGCCGCACCATCGCCGCTGCCTTGAAGCCTGCGCCGAACCGGCCGAGCGCACCGGGCAGCACAGACGTCGCGAAGAATGTCGCGGTCTCCTTGACGCGCCGTGCCGACGAGCCGCTCGACAAGGCGTTGGTGATCGCCATCGGCAGCGCCGCATACTTGTTCATGAAGGTGGCGAGAAACGCGCCGCGGATGATGAAGGGACTGAGATTGGCGGCCGCGTTGCGATCGATCCGCGCGCCTTCCTCGACCAGCTTCATGTCGAGCCAGGCGGGCGTGCGCTCCATGTCGCGGATCAGCGCGATCAGCTCGGGCGGCGCATCGGCCACCGCCTCGACGCCGCCGTCGCAGGCCTGAACCAGCATGGTGACCAGCCGGCGGAAGCCGTATTCGCGCATCAGCGCCGCATAGGCGTCGGCGGGCGGATCGCCCATCATCGTGTAACCGCGGATGAACGCCATGCGGTCGGCGTCGGCCAGCAACGCCGCGCGGGCGGCAGCGAATTTTTCGGGAAGCACGCTCGGCGTGCCGGCATCTTGCACAAATCGTTCCGGGACGATGGAGAAATCGACCTTGCCGTAGATCCCGGGATTCCTCTCCTTCTGCGCGGCGACGTTGCTGCGCAGCTTTTCCAGCGTTCCGGCCTGCATCCGCGGCTCTCCCTGATCTTGATTGGCTGCCGCGAATTTATATCAATCGATAGGAAATGCAATAAATAATATCGTGTGATATGATTTTCCGATGAGCGCACGAAACAGCCCCCTCCCGCCGCCGACGCGATCGGCCACGACCCCCTACAAGAAGGGTGACGAGACCCGCGACCGCATCCTCAACGCCGCACTCTTAGCGTTCGGCAACAGCGGCTTTGCGCGGGTGACGACCCGCCAGATCGCCGAGGAGGCGGGCATCAATCTGCCCGCGCTCAACTACTATTTCGGCAACAAGGAAGGCCTCTATCTCGCCTGCGCGCATGAAATCCTGGCGCGCTATCGCGAGAGCATGGCAGCGGTCGGCGAGGCCGCTCTCGCGTCGCTGCAAGGATCGCCCGATCCGGACGGCGCCCGCGCGCAGTTGAAGCTGCTGCTCACGACGCTGGCGCGCTTCCTTCTGACGTCGGCGAGCGAGCAGAATCGCTTGTTCGTCCAGCGCGAGCTGGCGGATCCCGGGCGGGCGTTCGAGGTTCTCTATGCCGGGCTGTGGCGGCCGGGAATCGAGCTCGTGGCCCAGCTGATCGTCGCAGCGTCCAGCGCGCGATTGACGACGGCGCAGGCGCGTGTCCGCGCCGTGATGATGATTGCCGGGCTGACCGGTTTCCAATCCGGCGCGCCGATCATTTCGCGGACGATGGGCAAGGCAGCCTCGCTGACGATGGTGATCGAAGCGCTCGAAGCGCAGGTCGACGCGCTGGCGCGCTGACGAGCGCCTCGCGATCCGCCTGCAGACTGCGCCTTACGCCGGCACGATCACCTTGCCGATCGGCCACAGCGCGATGCCGGCAAGCTTGAGATGCGCCCAGGCGAAGGGGATGCCGATGATGGTCACCGCAAGCAGGATCGCGGTGATCAGATGGCCGATCGCAAGCCACCAGCCGGCCAGGATGAACCAGATCAGATTGCCGATCACGCCGAGCGGTCCGGTTCCGATATCGGACATGCCGGTGACTTCATCGCGCCGTACCGCACGCGAGCCGAACGGCAGCAGCGTGTAGACCGCAATGTTGAACGCCGCGCGCGCCCAGGGCAGCCCGATAATGGTGACCGCCATGATGACGGCGGCGATCAGCCAGCCGAATGCCATCCACGCGCCGCCGATCAGGATCCATAGGATATTGAGGAGGATAGACACAGGCTGCATGGCTGACACCTTCGCGCCGCTTCGGACGCCCTCAATATAGGCTGATGTCGGCTGTGGCGGTAGGTGCGGCCCAAACGCGCGCCGACCTCGTTGCATCTCTTTTGATCGCGACTAAGCTCGCGCGCCGCGCAGGACCCGAGAAGCCTGCATCGGAAAGGGAGAGCAACAATGAGAAAATTACTTGGGCGGGCGTTCTGGCAGTGCTGACATTGACCGCGGCGGCCGCGCGCAGCGAGGACGCCGCGCGTTTCGCACCGCTCAAGGCCGAGGAGCTGTCGCCGCCGCAAAAGGCCTGGGCCGACCTGATCAGCGCACCGCCGCGCAACGCCAAATTCGCCGCGCCGCCTTACCGCGCCTATATCCGCAATCCCGATCTGGCGCCGAAGCTGTCGAACCTGTCGGATTATCTTCGCTGGAACACCTCGCTGCCGCCGCGGCTGAGCGAAATGGCGATCCTGATCACGGCGCGGCACTGGACCGCGCAATATGAATGGTCCGCGCACTACCCGCTGGCGATGAAGGGCGGGCTCGATCCCAAGATTGCAGACGGGATCGCCAAGGGCACGCGGCCCGACGGCATGAAGGACGACGAGGCCGCGCTCTACGATCTCGGCATCGCGCTCTATCGCGACAGGAAGGTCAGCGACGCCGTCTACAAGGCCGCGCAGGAGAAATTCGGCGAGCGCGGCATCATGGATATCATCGGCATCATGGGCTACTACGATTTGGTCTCGATGACGCTGATCACGATGCAGGCCGGCTCCGCCAATGACAGCGTGCCGCCGCTCCCGGTGCTGGAGAAGTAGCTGCATCCGCAGCTGTCTCGCTACCCTACCTCGTCCGCTTGCGGGTAGGGCAATCGCATACAGTCTATGGGGCTATATCCTCGTCCCCCGCCGTCATCGCCCGGCCTGTGCGCAATTGCGCACATGGACCGGGCGATCCAGTACGCTGCGGCCTCTCGGCTCAAGCACTGCTGCCTCTGGAATACTGAATCACCCGCTTTCGCGAGGGCTTTGCAGAAGTCATCCGGGATGATTCTCTTTGGTGAAGGATTCGCCGGAGGAACGGATGGCGGAACGCCAGATTGGTCAATTGAGCTTTACAGACGGACTGGTGAATGACGCGGCTCGGGCCAATGCGCCATTGCAGCGAGTGTCGGAACTGGTCGACTGGAGCGCGATTGAAGCGCTGCTGAGCGGCTTGCGCAGCGGGTCGATGGGAGCGCCAGCTTACCCGTCGCTGGCGCTGTTTAAGGCGCTGTTGCTGCAGCAATGGTATGGGCTGTCCGATCCGGGGCTCGAGGAAGCGCTGGTGGACCGCCTGTCGTTCCGGCGCTTTCTGGGCCTGTCGCTGAGTGAGCCGGTGCCGGATCATTCCACGCTGTGGCGTTTCCGCGAACAGCTGGCCAAGAGCGGGCTGGCGGAGCGCGCGTTTGCCCTGATTACGGCGCAGATCGAGAAGTCCGGCTTCGTCTTGAAGCGCGGCACATTGATCGACGCTTCGCTGATCCGCTCGGCGGTTAATCCACCCGAACCTCCGGATCCCGATTTGCCCCCGGATGCAGACGGGCGGCCCGCCAGCAAGCTGGTCAAAAGCGCTCACGATCCTGACGCTGCCTGGACCAAGAAGGACGGCAAATATGCCTTCGGCTACAAGATGCACGTGGCGATGGACCAAGGCAGTCGCATCATCCGGCGCCTCGCCTTTACGCCAGCCAATGTCAACGACACCGTGCCCGCTGACGGGCTGATCTGCGGCGACGAGGCAACGGTCTACGCTGACAAAGCCTACGATACCATCGCACGACGTGTGCGGTTGAAGCAGATGGGTATTCGCGACGGCATCATGCGTAGACACAACCGTTGGCTTCGCTTGGGACCTTGGGCGGTGCGTCGTAACGCGGTCATCTCGCATCGACGTGCGCCGATCGAGCCGTTGTTCGCATTGCTCAAGCGCGTCTACGGCCTTGCGCGTGCCCGCTATCGCGGCCTGATGCGCAATGCCGCAGCTTTCCAGCTCGCCGCGACCGCGATCAATCTCCAGCGATGGGCCAGGACGCCACCCCACATCGCCTAACCAAACGAGGCATCTAGCCATCACGGCTGACCCGTCCAAGCCACCGACCGGCCCAAGCAACCAGCGCCTGCCCTGTCGATTTGCTCCGCTTTCGCAAAGCCCTCGCATGCGCGGGTGATGACGCCGCGTGGCGATGCTGGAACGACGGGTCCCTTCAACAAGGTCCGCCGCGTCGAACGCCGGCAGTCGCCGGCTACTTTGCATGGGGTTGTTTTCGATATTTTTGCAGCGCGCCCCCGGGCAAGCCATCGCATCCGGTTTTCGGCCTCGATCCATGGCCCGGCCATGACGACGTGGACACGTCAGTTGCGGGAGAGGGAGTGCAGTCCCGTCGCGATTGCCCTCTGACTCGCGTCAGCGCCTGAAACCGCTGGCGCGGGAGTAGCTCTGGCGGCCTTCCTGGGCCGGGCGCGCGGCCATGCTGGCGCGGGTCTCGCTGGCAACCGGCGTCGCGGGCTTCAAATCCTCGAGGAAGATCGGCTTGGCGAAGTAAAAGCCCTGGGCGTAGCGGATCTTGGTCGCCGCCTGCAGATAGGTCAGCTCCTCGTAGGATTCGATGCCCTCGGCGATCACGGTCATGCCGAGCGGCGTCGCTCAGCGATTCGATCGCGCGCAGGATGCCCTGGCTGCGCGGCCGCTGATGGATGTCGGTGATGAAGGAGCGATCGATCTTGATCTCGTCGGCGGTGATGTCGGCGAGGGCCGACAGCGACGAATAGCCGATGCCGAAATCGTCGATCGAGATGCCGACGCCGATGCCGCGCAGGATCGGCAGGATCTGGTCCTGGAAATGCGACCGGGTCACGAACGCGTCCTCGGTCACCTCGATCATGAATCGCTTCGGGAAGCCGGTCTCCTCGATCGCGCTCGCGAAGCGGCGCATGAACTCGAGGTTGGAGGCCTGCTTGGCGGCGACATTGATGCTGATCGTCGCCGTGGGGCCGAACGTGTCGTTGATCAGGTCGATCGACTTGACGATCTCCGCCAGCACCAGAAACGTCAGCTCGTCGATCAGGCCGAGCTCCACCGCGAGGTCGATAAAGGTGCCCGGCGCCTGGATCACGCCCTCGTCGTCGCGCAGCCGCACCAGCGCCTCGATGCCCTTGACCTCCAGGGTGCGGATATCGACCTTGGGCTGGAAGGCGCAGCAGAAGCGCTTTTCCAGGATCGCCAGCCGCAGCGACTGCTCGACCTTCATCCGCGCCAGCGCCTCGCGCTCCATGCTGTTGTCGAAGAACGCGATCGAGCCCTTGCCGTTGTTCTTGACGCGGTACATCGCGATGTCGGCGTTCTGGCGCAGCGCCTCGTAGCCCCGGCCGTGCACCGGGTAGAGGCTGACGCCGATCGAGGTCGAGGCGAAGATCTCGGAGTCCTCGATGAAGAACGGCGCTTTCAGCCGCTCCTGCATGACATGGATGAATTCGGCAACTTCGTCATTGCCGCTGATCGGGTTCAGCAGCAGCAGAAACTCGTCGCCGGAGATCCGGGACAGGATATCGGTCTCGCGCAGCGCGTGGCCGAGCCGCTTGGACAATTCGACCAGCAGTGCGTCGCCGATCGCGTGGCCGTAATAGTCGTTGATGTGCTTGAAGTTGTCGACGTCGAGGAAGGCGAGTGCGAATTGGCTCTGCGAGGAGTCGCGGATCAGGTCGTTGACGCGATGCTCGATCACCCGCCGGGTCGGCAGGCCGGTCAGTTCATCGTAGTAGGCCGAGCGAAACAGCTGATCCTCGAACGCCTTCTGCTCGCTGATGTCGGTCGAGGTCGAAATCAGGAGATTGCGCCCGGCGATCTGCACCGGCCGGTGCGAGGTCAGGAACACGTATTTGGATGCGCCGCAGGCGAGGACTTCCTCGATCACCACCGGACGGCCGCTGCGCAACAGGTCCAGATTGGCGGCATGGCGCTCGTCGACCGGCGACGGCTGGCTCGCACCGGCCGCCAGCTGCAGCTGGCTCGCTGCCGCTTCGTTCACCAGGATGAACTGGCCCTGCTCGTCCTGGACCGTCACGCCCGCCGGCAGCAGCTGGAGAAGATCGCGCAAGATGCGCAATTCATTGCTGGAAATATCGTCCTGGCCGGTCGCTGCCGTGCCCGCCTGAAAATCGTTTTTGGTGAAACTATGCATGTGCCGACCTTGGCAAAGTCCGTTGTAGTTTTGGTTAAGCGGACTTGCGAAATGCCGTGACAGAAAGAGACCCGGGCTGCTTTCGCAAGCCGTCGCGGCAATCGTCATTAACAGAGTATCAATGTCGGCATCGGCCGCCGGTGAAAGCGATTGCGCAGCGCGCGGTTGCATCGGCACGCGCAAATAAAGCGCATGTGCCGAAAAGCAGGCTTATCAACAGTTGGGAAGATTGCACTGCATGATGCAGTGAACGCCGGTCTTCAGGTAGCTGATCTCGGTCTTGCCGTCGAACGGCCGCAGCGCCGACTTCAAGAGCTTGGTGCCGAAGCCGGCTTCGCCGATGACCTCGACCACCGGTCCCTCGGTTTCGTCCCAGATCACGTTGAGACGCCCATCGTCCACCGACCATGACACCTGGAGAAATCCGCGCGGCGAGGAGAAGGCGCCGTATTTTCCGGCATTGGTTGCGAGTTCATGGAAGATCAGCGCCAGCGAGACGGCGAGCTTGGCGGGCAGGAACAATTGCTCGCCATTGAGATTGAACCGCACATGGCCGTAGGGGCCGAGCTCCGAGCGCAGCAAATCCTTGATATCGCAGCCATAGCCGTCGACCCGCGCGATCAGATCGTCGGTCGCCGCGAGCGCGCGGATGCGATGGTCGATGCGCTGCCAGACGTCGGGCCGGTCCTGCAGCGCCTGATGCAGCACGGCATGAATGGTCGAGGACTTGTTCTTCAGCCGGTGCTGCAATTCGTCGACCACGATCTTGCGGTACTGTTCCTCCTCGATCAGACGCTTGGAAACCTCGCGCTGCTGCGCGACCAGGGAACGGTAGTGCTCCACCCCCCAGATCGCGATGCCGCACACCACCCAGAAGATCATCAGCAGCGCAAAGCGCGCCGGGTCGGCGTGGGCGCTGCTGAAATTGAGCAGGACGCCGAGCAGGCCGCTGGCCAGCGCGGTCGCGATCCCGATCCGGAAGCCGCCAAGGGCGGTGGCGAAAAATACCGCCGGGAAATAGGGCGTGAAGAACACGTCTGGCCTGATCTGGGCGAGCCCGAACCGCGCGGCCGTGGCCAAAACGAGACACAGCACGGCGAAGGCCACCGCAAGCCGCAGCGACGGCTGCGCATCGCCCCGCCAACTCGCTCTGAAATCGTCGATCCACTTCGCCATCGGTCGCTCCAGTTCACGTGAACAGGCGACCCAAAATAAGGCCGCTGCGACCGAAAAACCGCAGTTGTGGCCTTCTGGCCACAGGTGGACCTCGCCGGCCGTTAACCGCGCCTGCGCTTGCGTTGGCGGGAGCGGCTGGGGAATATCCGCAACATCAAACGTCAAAGGGGGACCGGCATGGGACGGCTGGACGGCAAGGTCGCGATCATCACAGGCGCGACCAGCGGCATCGGGTTGCGCACGGCCGAGATCTTTGTCGCGGAGGGCGCGAGGATCGTGATCGCCGGGCGCCGCGCGCCGGAGGGCGAGGCACTGGCGCACCGGCTCGGCGGCAACTGCATCTTTCGCCAGACCGACGTCACGGTCGAGGAGCAGATGCAGGCGCTGATCGCGCTCGCGGTGGAGAAGTTCGGCCGGATCGACTGCCTATTCAACAACGCCGGCGGCCCGGCGCAGACCGGCGGCATCGAGGGCCTCGACGTCGAGCGGTTCGACGCTGCGATGGCGACGCTGGTGCGCAGCGTTATGCTCGGCATGAAGCATGCTGCGCCCATCATGCGCCAACAGGGTTCCGGCAGCATCATCAACAACGGCAGCATCGCCGGACGGCTCGCCGGCTTCTCCTCGTCGATGGTCTACGGCGCCGCGAAGGCGGCGGTGATCCATTTCACCAAATGCGTGGCGATGGAGCTCGGTGAGGCCGGCATTCGCGTCAACTCGATCTCGCCCGGCGCGATCGCCACCGGCATTTTCGGCAAGGCGTTAGGGTTGTCGACTGAAGCCGCCGAGCAGACCCCGGCTGTGATGCGCGAGGTCTACAAGGCGGCGCAGCCGATCCCGCGCGCGGGCCTGCCCGACGATATCGCGCATGCCGCAGTGTTCCTGGCGAGCGACGAATCGAGCTTCATCAACGGCCACGACCTCGTCGTCGACGGCGCCATGACCGGCGGCCGCAACTGGAGCCAGCAGCAGGCGGGCTACGTCGCGCTGCGCAAGGCGTTCGATCAGGGGGCGGGGTAGTCGCATCCGTCATTGCGAGCGAAGCGAAGCAATCCATCGTGCCGCCGGCCGGGAAGTGGATTGCTTCGTCGCTTCGCTCCTCGCAATGACGCGGGGAGAGCACACGATGGCATACGGAGTTGCGATCTGCTGTTGGCCGTGGTTCGCATGAACGCGAAGCTTGAACGCCGGCTGCGCTATCTCGTCGCCGTCATTGTCGCGGGCGCGGTGGCGAGCATCGGAATCAATCTCGTGCAGGGCCGTCATACTCTTGGGCCGCTCGTTGCGGGATTCGCTTATGCCTTCGTCACCTGTGTGGCGATCGGAGGGGTCGAACTATTCATCCTTCAGGGCCCGATGATGGAACGGCTTAATCGCTTGTCCTTTATCGGGCTTCTTGCCGTACGCAGCACGATCTACGCCGTCATCATCATCGTCATACAATTGCTCCAGGTCGGCGAACGGGTTGCCGGGTTTCCGCTGCAGACCTCGATCGCGGATTTCGGCGTCAGCATCGCCTATTCCGCCGCGGTCTCGGTGCTGCTGAACCTCGGCTTCAGCATCGCCAATCTGATCGGCCCGCGCGTCTTCATGAACTTCGTCTCCGGCCGCTATCACTCGCCGGTCGAGGAGAACCGCTTCGTGCTGTTCGTCGACATCGCGGGGTCGACCGGGCTTGCCGAGCGGCTCGGCGGCATCGGCATTCACCGCTTTCTCGATCGTACCTTTCGTCTGCTCACGGAATCCGTCGTGGATTATCGCGGTGAGGTGCTGAACTATGTCGGCGACGAAATCATCGTGACCTGGCAGGAACGCGTGGGAGCGATCGACTGCCGGCCGCTGCGCTGCTTCGTGGCGATGCGCGCAGCGCTGCAGAAGGCGGCGCCGCAGTTCGACCGCGAATTCGGCGCGGCCCCGCAGATCCGCGGCAGCCTGCATTTTGGCCCGGTGATCGTTGGCGAGATCGGCGATATCAAGCCGGCCATCGTGTTCAACGGCGATGTCATGAACACCGCGGCACGACTGGAGGAGCTGAGCCGCAAGGTCGATGGCGGCTTTCTCGCCTCACGCACGGCGATGGCGCGCTTTGCCGCGCCGCCGCCGTTTCCGGTGAACGATCTCGGTACGCTTCCGATCCGCGGCCGCGTCGACGGCATCGACGTCGTCGGGATCGGGGCGGTGGCGTAACGCGTCTGGATTCGCGCGCTGCGACAAAGGAGGGCGGAACGAAGAGCAAAGCTCGGGCAAATCGTGTCGCGAGAACGCGGAGGTATGACTCACCGGCCGCGCCACAAATTGATGTCGTCCTGGCGAAAGCCAGGAGGTGGATTCACACTCGAAGTGCAACACTTGATCGGCAAAGGACTCCGCAGGCGTGCGGTAGTCAAGGGATTTGCGTGGGGTGTTGTTGTAGGTGGCGATGAACTGGCGGAATCTGGCGGTCGAGAGGGTTACG
This sequence comes from Bradyrhizobium sp. USDA 3240, assembly GCF_054063295.1. Taxonomy (NCBI): domain Bacteria; kingdom Pseudomonadati; phylum Pseudomonadota; class Alphaproteobacteria; order Hyphomicrobiales; family Nitrobacteraceae; genus Bradyrhizobium; species Bradyrhizobium sp. USDA 3240. The sequence continues at coordinate 4,104,337 of NZ_JBSSGD010000002.1, read as the reverse complement.
AGATCCGTTTTGCGAGGGATGAAGCGGCGCATCCTGCCGATGGCGTTCTCGATACCACCCTTCTGCCAGGGCGCGTGGGGATCGCAGAAGAAGGTCTCGATCGAGAGGCGATGTAGCGCCAGGTGACCGGCAAACTCGGTGCCGTTGTCGAAGGTGACGGTCTGGCGCAGCTCTTGTGGAAGGGCAGCGAAGAAGCGGACGAGATGGCGTGCGACACCGCGCGCAACCTTGCTGGCAAGGCGGATGCCGAGCAGCAGGCGAGAGGTGCGCTCATGCACGGTCAGCACGGCCTGACCGTACTTCGAGAACATCATCAAATCGGCCTCCCAATGCCCGGCGACGCTACGGTCGGCAACCTCAAGGGGCCGATTTGCCAGGGAAACACGGCCTTCGATGAAGCTTGCGGGGCTGCCGCCTCGCTTGCCGCGGAGGCCGCGCTTGCTCTTGGCGCGCGGCAGGTAGCGTCGCCAGCTGAAGTCCGAGGTGCGCCTGAGTTGGCCATAGATGAAGCGGTAGATGGTCTCGTGGGAGATCACCTTGTGCCCGCACTCGCGGGCCAGCCGGCCGGCGATCTGCTCCGGCGACCAACCTCGGCGAAGGCGTTGCAACACCGCGCGGCGCAGGACGGGCTCCCGTTCGAGGCGTCCGCCCGTCCAGCGCCGCGCTCGCATCTGTTGCTGGGCATAATTTGGCTTGTAGCCAGCCTGAACGCTCCGATTACGGCTCAGTTCCCGAGAGATTGTTGATGGCGAGCGATCCAGAGCTGCCGCGATTTGCCGGACCGAGCTGCCATTGGCCGATAGACAGGCAATCTCGCATCGGTCGTCCAGAGAGAGCTGCTTGTAAGTCCGCCCCATGGCAACACCTCCTCAAGGAAGTGTTGCACTTCGTTTGTGAACTCAGGGGACCCATTACCCCGAGCATCAGTCGTTGCGTGACGTTGGAGCCACGATCTCGTTCACAACCAAATGCGGTGGTTATGGGTCCTGGCTTTCGCCAGGACGACGCGGGGAGGGAGGTGTGTGCGCAACTCCATCCCCGTCATACCCGCGTAACGGCTTCGCCGTTGTTGCTGCGCGAGCGTCGCCGGATGACGGGGCAACCAGCCGTACGCGGGCAACGCGACGAACGGCGCAGCGCTCACACCTTCTGCTTCGCCGCTTCCTTCGCGAGATCGGGCGCATTCACGGCCGGGATCGCGACGCGGCCGGTGCCGGTTTGCTGAAGCGCCGCGGCGGCCTTGTCGTTCTGCATGATCTTGGCCATGACGGCTTGGCCGGCACGTTCGAACACCGCGCGGTTGTCGATCACGAATTGGCGCGACTTGCGCAGGCCGTCGATATAGCCGTTGATCTCGGGCACGACATAGCGCGCAACCATGTCCCAGCTGCGGCGGGTGTTTTCGGGGTTGGCCCAGTCATGGGCGAAGCCGATGATCGAACCGACGCCGCCGGAGACGTCGACCAGGTTCTTGATCATCTTGATCAGGTCATCCGGCGTGCCGATGGTGGAGGCAGCACCTTCGACGAAGGCGGTTTTGTCGACGGCTTCGTCCGGCGAGGCGAACGCGGTCAGTCCCGGCCGCATCAAGGTGCCGACGTTATATTCGTTGTGCCAGCGCAGCAGCCCGGCACCGGCCTCGCGCCGTGCCTGCTCGCGGGTCTCGGCGATGTGCCAGGACAGCAGCACACGCCAGTTGGCGCGGCTCACCGTCGTGCCGGCCTTCGCGGCGGCGTCCTCGGCGAATTGCCACTGCTGCGGCAGCGCCATCAGGCCCTGGGTCGACATCGAGCCGAGCGAGATGATGCCGATGCCGTACTTGCCGGCGAGCGTCATGCCCGACGGCGAGATCTGCGAGGCCACCACGAACGGCATGTCTTCCTGCAGCGGCAGGATCTGCAACGCGGCGTCGTGCATCTCGAACCAGTCGGTCTTGGCGGTGACGCGCTCGCCGTTGAACAGGCGGCGGATCACCGCGATCGCCTCGTCCTGGCGGTCGCGCTGGGTCATCGGGTCGATGCCGAGCGTATGCGCGTCGGAGGCGAGCGCGCCGGGGCCGGAGCCGAAGATGGCGCGGCCGCCGGTCATGTGGTCGAGCTGCACCATGCGCTGTGCGACGTTGAAGGGATGGTGATAGGGCAGCGAGATCACGCCGGTGCCGAGCTTGACGCGCTTGGTGCGCTCGCCGGCTGCGGCCAGGAACATTTCCGGCGAGGCGATCGTCTCCCAGCCTGAGGAATGGTGCTCGCCGCACCAGAATTCGTCGTAACCGAGCGCGTCGAGCTGCTCGACGAAATCGAGGTCGCGGCGGAATTGCAGCATCGGATGCTCGCCGATCGGGTGATGCGGGGCGAGGAAGGCTCCGAACTTGAGGCGCGCCATTGGTCGTTCTCTCCGGATGATTGTTATCGGGGGCTTTCCGCCAACCTACGGGGTGGCCCGGGGCAAGGCAATGCTCCGGGGTTGCGGCGCCCGCATGGTTGTTGCGCGAATCGGCGACGATTGCCGCCCTCCGGAATGTTTCCCAGCGCATCAACGCAAATTGGCGCCGGTTCGCGCGTCCGTGATCCCAAGCCTACCTCGCAGGTAATCGAAGCGATGACGGGAATCTGCTGATGTCGGTCGCGACGTCATTTCGGGCAGGACAGGGCATGCACCAGATCGTTTCGACGCGCGGGGAGACCTCCCGCCGCTGGTGGGTGCTTGCGATCGTGGTGTCGGCGCAGTTCATGTTCGGCGTCGATGCCTTCATCGTCAACGTCGCGATCCCGACGATCGCGGCGGAGCTGCACGCGTCGCCGGCGCAGATCGAGGCCGTGATCGCCATCTATCTGATCGCCTATGCCACGCTGGTGGTCACCGGCGGCCGGCTCGGCGACATCCATGGCACAAGGAACGTGTTCATCGCCGGCGTCGCGGGTTTCTCGGTGACCTCGCTGTGGTGCGGTCTCGCGCAGTCCGGACCCGAGCTGATCATCGCCCGGCTGGCGCAGGGCGCGACGGCGGCGCTGATGGTGCCGCAGGTGCTGGCGACGCTGCATCTGCTGTTCTCCGATGCCGCCCGCGCTCGGGCCTTCGGCATCTACGGCATCGTGCTGGGGCTCGCCGGCGCGGCCGGCTTCATGCTCGGCGGTGTGCTGGTGACGCTCGATCTCGTCGGCCTCGGCTGGCGCGCGGTGTTCTTCGTCAACGTGCCGTTCGGCGTCATCATCATCGCGGCCGCGCTGAAGATCATGCCGACGGTGCCGCGCCGATCCGGCACGCGGCTCGATATCCCGGGCGCGATCGTGCTGTTTGTGGGCCTGCTGTGCCTGATCGGGCCGCTGCTGTTCGGTCACGATCTCGACTGGACGGCGTGGGTGTGGCTGGTGATGGCCGCAGGTGTTGCGATCATTGCGGCCTTCGTGCGGCTCGAGCGCCGCGTCGCGCGCCGCGGCGGCATGCCGCTGATCGATCTGTCGCTGCTGTCGGATCGCGCCTTCATGCGCGGCCTGGTCGCGGTGTTTTTCTTCTTCTTTGCGAACCTGTCCTTCTATCTGATCATGACCATGTTCATGCAGAAGGGCTTGCAGATCCCGCCGTTGCAAGCAGGGCTCGTGTTCGTGCCGCTGGCGCTGACCTTCGTGATCGCCTCGCGGCACAGCGGCATGCGTGCGAGGCATCGCGGCACGCTGGTGCTGATCGAGGGCTGCGCGCTGCAGGTCGTCGGACTCGGTGTGCTGGTCGCGACGGTTCAGGCGATCGCAGCGCCATCGGCACTGCTGCTCGCACTGGTGCTTGTGATCTTCGGCTACGGTCAGGGCCTGGTGATGGCTCCGCTGTCGAGCGCGGTGCTGTCGAGCGTGAAGCCTGCGAGCGCCGGCGCCGGCTCCGGCATGTATGGCACGACGACGCAGATCGGCAACGCAGCCGGCGTTGCCGCGATCGGCGCAGTGTTCTTCGCTGTCGAGAGCGCGACGTCAGCGCATCTGGCGCTGTATGCGGCATGCGCATTGTTTGGGCTGTCGATCATTATTTCAGCCGCATTTCTGTCATGGATGCGCCGCGCCACAGCGTGAATCCGCAGGGATCTGGCGCGCATTCTTGAAAAGTTGGTGCTCAAACAAGGTGCTAAGGCAACTGTTTCGACCAGCCCGCAGCGCGATCACGCGTTAACGCCGATTCTCACATTTCCGCAGGGAAAGACAGCGCACGGCCTTTTCATTTTGCAGTGCAGCAATTATCTGATCGGGTGACACAGAAGAATAAATCACCTCAGGAGTTGCTGTTGTCCCTGGTCAACAACGTCGAATTCTTGCGTCATCTGCCCAAGATGAACGCGTTCAGCGGTCTCGGCGCGCTTGCGCCGGCCGTGCCGACGCCGCTCGTCGAGACGACCGAATTCGGCGTCAACCCCGGCGATCTCAAGATGTTCTCGTTCGTGCCCGCGCAGCTTGCGCGGTCGCCCGCGCTCGTCGTGGTGCTGCATGGTTGCGGCCAGGCGGCTGCGTCCTACGATCTCGGCGCCGGCTGGTCGACATTGGCAAAGCACTACGGCTTTGCGCTGCTGATGCCCGAGCAGCAGGCGATCAACAACGGCAACACCTGCTTCAACTGGTTCAATCCGCAAGACATCGCGCGCGGGCAGGGTGAAGCCTGTTCGATCCGGCAGATGATCGCGCAGATGGTCGGCGCGCATCAGATCGATCCGCAACGCATCTACGTGACGGGACTGTCCGCCGGCGGCGCGATGGCCTCGGTCATGCTCGCGACCTACCCGGATGTGTTCGCGGCGGGCGCCATCATTGCCGGCCTGCCGTTCGGCGTCGCCACCGATCTGCGCGAGGCGCTCAATGCGATGATGCATGCGAGCGCACTGTCCGCGCCCGAGCTCGGCGGTCTGGTCCGCAACGTGTCCACGCATGACGGCGCCTGGCCGAGGATTTCGGTGTGGCACGGCAGCGCCGACCGCACCGTGCATCCCGGCAATGCCGATGCGATCGTCCGGCAGTGGCTCGACGTTCACGGCCTGCCGCCGGCTGCGATGTCGAAGGCGGATGTCGACGGCCATCCGCGCGAGGTCTGGTGGAATGCCGACGGCGAGACGCTGGTCGAATCGTTCAGCATCACCGACATGGCGCATGGCACGCCGCTCGGGCTGGCCGACAATGACGAGCGCTATGGCGTGGAGGGCGCCTTCCTGATCGAGGCCGGAATCTCCTCGTCGTATCATATCGCGAGCTTCTTCGGCCTGACCGACAAGGTCCGTCAACCGCATATCGCGCCGACCGGAATCCCGCGCGAGCGCGCCGACACGATCTCGATGACGATCCCGGTGCCTGCGGCCGAGCCCGAGCCTATGCCCGCATCCGGCCGCAAGAGCGACCTGCCGCGCAAGCGACGGAGCAAGGGTGTCGACGTCGGCGGTGTCATCACGCGGGCGCTGACCGCCGCAGGCCTGATGAAGTAACGGCGGATGAAGTAGCTAGAGGTTCGGTTCTGATTGAATCAGAACCGAACCTCTAGATTCTTGTTTTGACGCGTTTTCTTCACACGAACCGGTTTCCACTTCGCTCGAAAACGCTCTACATCTCGCCGGTCAGGAAAGGGTTCGTCATCCGCTCCTGGCCGATGCTCGATCCGGCGCCGTGGCCGCAGATGAAGCCGACGTCGTCGCCGAGAGGCAGCAGCTTATCCTTGATCGACTTGATCAGTTCCGGATGGCTGCCGCCGGGCAGGTCGGTGCGCCCGACCGAGCCGGCGAACAGCACGTCGCCGACATGAGCGAAGCGCAGCTCCTTGTTGAAGAACACCACGCTGCCAGGTGAATGGCCGGGGCAGTGCAGGATGTCGAAGGTGAGGTCGCCGATCGAGACCTGATCGCCCTCGTCGAGCCAGCGGTCGGGGCCGAAATTGCGCACCCCGGTCATGCCGAAGCGCTCGCCGCTCGAGACCACGTTGTCGAGCAGATATTTGTCCGCGATATGCGGGCCCTCAATCTTGACCTGTAGCGCATCGCGCAATTCGGCGGCGCCGCCGACATGATCGATATGGCCGTGGGTCAGCCAGATCTTCTCGACCGTCACGCCGGTCTGCTTGATCGCGGCCTGGATCTTCGCCACGTCGCCGCCGGGGTCGATCACCACGGCCTTCTTGGTCGGCTCGTGCCAGATGATGGTGCAGTTCTGCTCGAACAGCGTCACCGGCACGATGATCGCGCCGGCCTTCGGTTTGGTGTCGGTTGTCTCGTTCATGGGCGCACCATAGGCTACCGGAAAATGCCGTCAACACGCTCGGGAAATGCTTTTGACCCGGCGTGTGCTCCCAAAACGGACCGTGATAAGGTCACCTCCAGCAGAACACCTTCGTGAGCAGGCCGGCAAACCGTTGCTCTCGATCATGCGTTAAGTCCTCGCAGTCCGGAACTTCATGACCCAGGCCCCCAACTCACCGCTCGGCGGACCCCGGACCACCGCCCGCGCCTTCTTCGTCGCGGACCGCATCAACACGTCCGGCCTCGAGCGCGGCGACGTGCTGGCCACGACGCCGCTGGCGTTTCGCGTCAATGACAATGGTGTGGCGATCCTGTTCCGCTACGGCGTTGTCGTCCTGATCGGTCTCAACGCGCTGGAGGAGGATGAATTCCTGCGCAGCCTGCAGTCGCGCATGACCGGTCTGTTCACACGGCGCGAGGAGGAGATCGCGATCATCGAGGTCGCGACTGACAGGGAAGACCAGATTCCGCCGGGCGGTCCGATCTATCTGCAAAGCCTGTCGCCGGAGCGGCTGATCCTGGTCGGCGAAGCGCTGGCCAAGAGCGTGGTGCTGGCGCGGCATGAGCGTGAGGTCCGGGCGGTCTTCGACACCACCGAGCCGTTGGCGCGCGAGCTCGCCAAGGGCGGCCAGGTCCGAGGCGGCCGCGTCGCGATCCTCAAGCACATCGGCAACGCGCTGTTGGTGCGACATCGCGTGGCAGGTCCGGTCGAAGTGTCGGAGAAGCCCGACATCCTCTGGGACAAGCCGCATCTCGAGCGGCTCTATGCCCGGCTCGAGGACGAGTACGAATTGAAGGAGCGCGCGGAATCGCTGAACCGCAAGCTCGCCGTCGTGGCCGAGACCGCGCAGGTGCTGACCGATATCATCGACACCAGCCGCTCGCTGCGGCTGGAGCTGATCATCGTCTTCCTGATCCTGTTCGAGGTGCTGATCACGATCTATCAGCTCGCGATCGCCCGCCACTGACGCATTGCAGCCATTTTTCCGTCCCGAATTGTGCGTCATCCCTGAACCGGCAGACCGCCCCGGGGCGCGGGGCGGCCTGGACCGGGCTGCGAGCTTGGGGGGACGGGATGGATCGGGACGACAGGGACTGGTGGCGGCGCGGCATCTTCTATCAGGTCTATCCGCGCTCGTTCGGGGATAGCGACGGCGATGGCGTCGGCGATCTCAGAGGGATCATCGCGCGGCTGCCCTATCTGACGCGGCTTGGCGTCGACGCGGTCTGGCTGTCGCCGATCTTTTCGTCGCCAATGGCCGATTTCGGTTACGACATCTCCGACTACACCGGCATCGACCCGCTGTTCGGGACGATGGAGGATTTCGACGAGCTGGTCGCGACTGCGCACGATTCCGGCCTCAAGCTGATCCTCGATTTGGTGCCGAACCACACATCGGATCAGCATCCCTGGTTCATCGAGGCGAAGAGCTCGCGCGATAACCCGAAACGCGACTGGTACATCTGGCGCGACCCGGCGCCGGAAGGTGGTCCGCCGAACAACTGGCTGTCGGAGTTCGGCGGCAGCGCCTGGACGTATGACGAGGCCTCCGGCCAGTACTACTACCACGCCTTCCTTACCCAGCAGCCTGATCTGAACTGGCGCAATCGCGAGGTCCGGGACGCGATCTATGACGCGATGCGCTTCTGGCTGCGCAAGGGCGTCGACGGCTTTCGTGTCGACGTGATCTGGCACCTGATCAAGGACGCCGAATTCCGCGACAATCCGCCGAACCCGCATTATCGCGAAGGACGACCGCCGCACGAGAAGGTGCTGACGCAATATTCGACCGATCAGCTCGAAGTCCATGCGGTCATCACCGAGATGCGCGGCGTCACCGAGGAGTTCGACAATCGCGTGCTGATCGGCGAGATCTATCTGCCGCTGCACCGGCTGGTCGCCTATTACGGCAACGATCTGCGCGGCGCGCAGATGCCGTTCAATTTCGCGCTGCTGTCGACCTTGTGGAGCGCGCGCTCGGTCGAGATGATCATCGCCGACTACGAAAAGGCGCTGCCGCCGGGCGCGTGGCCGAACTGGGTGCTCGGCAATCACGACCGGCCGCGGGTGGCGAGCCGGGTGGGGCCCGCGCAGGTGCCGGTCGCCGCGATGCTGCTGCTGACGCTGCGCGGCACGCCGACGCTGTATTACGGCGACGAGATCGGGATGCGTCAGGTTGCGATCGCCCCTGGCGAGGTGCGCGATCCCTTCGAGAAGAACGTGCCTGATATCGGCGTCGGTCGCGATGGCTGCCGCACGCCGATGCAATGGAGTGCCGAGCGTTATGCCGGCTTCTCGACGGTCAGGCCGTGGCTGCCGCTCGCGCAGGATTTTGCGAGCGATAATGTCGCAAGCCTGGAGGCGGAGCGGGCGTCGATCCTCAACCTCTACAAGGCGCTGATCGCGTTGCGGCGAAAGCTGCCGCAGCTGGTCCATGGCAGCTATGAGCCGGCGACGGCGCACGGCGACGTCCTGCTCTACAGACGGCGCAGCGCCGAGGGCGTGGTCGTGATCGCGCTGAATTTCGGCGCGGCCCCCGCATCGGTCTCTTCCAGCGCCATTGGTTTCAGCAACGAGGTTCTGCTCTCGACCTTCATGGACCGGCAGGGCGAGAAGGTCGAAGGCGTCCTCGACCTGCGCGGCAATGAAGGCGTGATTCTCGGTCCGCCTCATGGCGACTAACGGGGCTTGCGGGGCTCGTTGGTATCGATATCGCTGCGCTTGAGCAGGTAGTCGAGCCCGCCGACCCTGTACCAGCGATAGCCATAGGCCTCGATCAGAAGCTTGTGACGGCCGCCATCGTCGGCGCGGCTGTGATCCTCGGTCAGAAGGTTGACGAGGTGATTGCCGGCGTCGTCGGGCAGCCCAACGTCGAACGATATCTCGAGCGGCTTTTCCGCGAAATTGTGTACGAACAGCACCGAGTTGTTGCGCCAGTCGTAGCGCATGATCAGGACGGCAGGATTTCGGGTTGCAATGATCTTGAAATCCCCCCAGCCGACCTCGGGGACTTCCTTGCGCATACGAATGATGCGCTCGGTCCAGTTCAACATCGAATTGGGGTCGCGCCGCTGCTTGGCGGCGTTGACGTGCTCATAGCCGTAGGGTCCCTTGTCGATCACGGGTACGCATGGCCGATCGCTCTCGGTAAAGCCGCCGTGCGGTTCGGTCGACCATTGCATCGGCGTGCGCGCGCAAGTGCGCTCGGGCAGGTCGAGATCATCGCCCATGCCGAGCTCATCGCCGTAGCGGATCACGGGCGTGCCGGGCAGCGTGCACATCAAGCTATAGGCGAGCTCCAGGCGCCGTCGGTCGCCGCCCAGCATCGGCGCAAGGCGCCGACGGATGCCGCGATTGTAGAGCTGCATGCTCTTGTCGGGACCGAATGCCTTGAACACCGCCTCACGCTGCGCCTTGGTGAGGCGGCCGAGGTCGAGTTCATCGTGATTGCGCAGGAACAGGCCCCATTGCGCGGTCGCAGGCCGTGGCTTGGTCGCCGTCAAGGCTTTCGCCAATGGCTTCGAATCGGCTGACGCCAGCGCGTAGAACAGATGCTGATTGACGTGGAAATTGAACATCATCTGCATGCGGTCGCCGTCGCGCCCGAAATACTCCATGTCCGTCTCGGGCAAGACATTGGCTTCGGCGAGGATGATCGCGTTGCCCTGGCGCCATTGCAGGAATTCGCGGAACGATCGCAGCATGTCGTATTGCTCGACCGGCTTGCGCACGGAGGCGCCCTTGGTTGCGATCACGAAGGGCACGGCGTCCATGCGGAAGCCCGAGACGCCGAGCTGAATCCAGAACCCCATGATCTTGAGGATTTCGGCCTGTACGTGCGGGTTCGATGTGTTGAGGTCCGGCTGGAAATCGTAGAAGCGATGGAAGTACCAGGCGCCTGCCTGCTTGTCGCGCGTCCAGGTCGATTTCTGGACCCCGGGAAACACCATGCCCGTGTTGGCATTGGCGGGCTTCTTGTCTGACCAGACATACCAGTCGCGAAAGGGCGAGTGCTTCGAGCTACGTGCGGATTTGAACCAGGCGTGTTGGTCCGACGTGTGATTGACGACGAGATCGATGATCACGCGGATGCCGCGTTGCCGGCAGCCATGGGTGAATTCGACGAAATCGCCCAGCGTGCCGTAGCGCGGATCGACGCCGTAATAGTCCGAAATGTCGTAGCCGTCGTCCCTGCAGGGTGAAGGCTGAAACGGCATCAGCCAGATCGCGGTGATGCCGAGCCCGTGCAGATAGTCCAAGCGCCGCAGCAGGCCGCTGAAATCGCCGATGCCGTCGCCGCTGGCATCCATGTAGGTGCCGACGGACAGGCAGTAGATCACGCCATTCTTGTACCAGAGGTCGTCGATCAACGGGCAGCCCTCATCGGTCCGCTCATGGTGGCGGCCGTGGGATAAGCGGTGAGGCAGCGGCAGGTTCCTGCCCGGTGCGCCGCTCCACTTTTCCGGATCATGCTCTCGCGGAATCGGCTATCCTTGAGCGATGGAATCGTCCGCCCGCCAGATCGCGCTTGTGCCCGCGCCCGACCGACGCCAGTCGGAGACTGCGCTTGCGATCGCGCGCGGCACGGCGAGACTTCTGAGGTCGCTGGGATTTTCCTGCATCAGCGAATTGCCGCTGCCGTCCGGCCGCCGCGCCGATCTGGTGGCGCTGAACGAGCGCGGCGAGATCTGGATTGTCGAGATCAAGTCATCGCTCGAGGATCTGCGTGCCGACCAGAAATGGCAGGACTACCGGATGCATTGCGACCGGCTGTTCTTCGCCTTCACGCAGGATCTTCCGTGTGAGATTTTTCCCACCGACACCGGCCTGATCATCGCCGACGCCTACGGCGCGCATCTGCATTGCGAGGCGCCGGAGCACCGCCTGCCGGCGGCAACCCGCAAGGCGATGACGGTGCGCTTTGCGATGGCGGCAGCGCAGCGGATCAACCGGCTGATCGATCCGCAAGGGCATGAGGAACTCTAGGCAAGGGCGCGATGTTGACCCGTCATCCTGAGGAGCCGCGAAGCGGCGTCTCGAAGGATGCACGGCCCGGCTAGTGGCCGTCGACCCTTCGAGACGCGCGCAAGAGCGCGCTCCTCAGGGTGACGGTGATAGCGCTCTACCCATTCCCACGAAACGACAAAAGCAAATGGCCGGGACGAGCCCGGCCATCGCCAAAACAAAAGTGATGCGATCGCTTAGCGCGGCGCGCGCTTGGCGAGGATGCGCTGCAGCGTTCGGCGGTGCATGTTGAGGCGACGCGCGGTTTCCGAGACGTTGCGGTTGCACATCTCGTAGATGCGCTGGATGTGTTCCCAGCGCACGCGGTCCGCCGACATCGGATTGGCCGGCAGCTCGGACTTCTCGGTGCCGGTCGCGAGCAACGCAGCAACGACGTCATCGGCATCGGCGGGCTTCGACAGATAGTCGACGGCGCCCATCTTCACCGCGGTCACGGCGGTGGCGATGTTGCCGTAGCCGGTCAGCACGATGGCGCGCGCCTCGGGGCGCTTGCGCTTCAACGCCGAGACGACGTCGAGGCCGTTGCCGTCGCCGAGCCTGAGGTCGACGACCGCGAAAGCGGGTGCGGAACGGCCGATCTCGGCGAGACCATCAGACACCGTGTCGCATGACTTCACTGCGAAACCGCGCGTCTCCATCGCGCGCGACAGGCGTTCCAGGAACGGCTTGTCGTCCTCGACGATGAGGAGCGAGCGGTCGGCATGGTCATTCAGTTCAGTGATGGCGTTCACGGTCCATTTTTCCCTGTGGCAGACACCTATTATATGGGGTCCTACTGCGGCGCTGCCAAGGCAGCCGAAAGTCGCGTGCCATTCCGGAAAGAGCGCTGCATCCGGTATGCCAGAGTTACGATTAAGAATCGTTCTCAGGCTTCGGTTTCATCGATCGGCGCGGCTTCCTCGAAGCGCTCGCGGGGCCAGACGATCTGCACCACGGCGCCGTGATCGGGGAAGGTGCGATTGGTAAACGACACCTTGGCTCCGGTGCGTTCCAGCAGCGTTCTTGCGATGAAAACGCCCAAGCCCAGGCCGCCACGCGCGTTTTGGGCCTCATCTGCGCCCCGGCGGCGGGACAAATACGGCTCGCCGATCCGTTTCAGCATGTCAGGCGCGATGCCGGGACCGTCGTCGGAGACGACGATCTCGATGGTTTCGGCGTTCCACCACGCATTCACCTCGACCGTCTGGTGCGCGAAATCGACCGCATTTTCCAAAATGTTTCCGACGCCATAAAGGATCGCGGGATTGCGGGCGGCGACCGGTTCACGCGTTGCTGCGACAGCAAGCCGCACCTTGATGTTGATGCCGAAATCGCGATGCGGCGCCACCGCCTCCTCGATCAGGGTCGACAGCTTCATGGTGTCGAACGGCGCGCCGCTCGATGACAGTTGCGCAATCTTGCTCAGGATGTCGCGGCAGCGCTGCGCCTGCTCGCGCAGCGTCTTGAGGTCGTCGGTAATCGCCGGGTCGTGCACCGTCTTCTCGAGCTCGCGCGAGATCAGGAAGATCGTTGACAGCGGCGTGCCGAGTTCATGCGCGGCGGCGGCGGCGAGGCCGTCGAGCTGGGTCAGATGCTGCTCGCGCGTCAAGATCAACTCGGTTGCGGCAAGCGCATCGGAGAGCTGGCGCGCCTCCTCGGTCACTTGGAATGCGTAAAGGCTGGTGACGCCGATCGCGAGCAGGATCGAAAGCCAGACGCCGATCAGATAGATCGGCGGCAGCACCAGCGGATCGTCGCCGTCCCAAGGCAGCGGCAGATGGTAGAAGAACAGCGCCGAGGCGCAGGCGACCGCAAGGCAGCCGAGCGCGATCGTCAGACGGATCGGCAGCACCGTGGCCGAGATCAGCACCGGCGCCAGGAACAGGAACGAGAACGGGTTCTGCAAGCCCCCGGTGAAGTACAGCAGGCCGCCGAGCTCGACGATGTTGAACGCGAGCAGGGCCGCGGCATAGACCGGCTCCAGCCGCTGCATCGGGTTGAACGCGATCTGCAGCGCCAGATTGAGCAGAGCCGAGAACGTCACGATGATGACGCAGGGGACGATCGGAAACGTCGAATTCCAGTCCCTGGGCCACGATGAAGATCGCGACGAGCTGGCCGAGCGCGGCGAGCCAGCGCAGCCGCAGGATCGTATCCAGGCGGACATAGCGGCGGGGTTGGCGGAAATCGGAAGCGAAGTCGGTCATCTCTGGACTTTAGCTGTGCCGTGGGCGGCGCACAAATTCGCGACTTAGCGCAAGCACGCGGGGCAAGCCTTGCGCTTATTGTCGCAATGCCCCAATGACGGCCATATGCAACAGCGCGGGACAGGTCAGGGGCAAGCGCCTGCGGCCAATCAGCCGCCCGCGGCCGATCAGGACGGATCGGCCGCGATCGACGCTGCGCATCTGGTCAAGGTCTACAAGACCACCCGTGCGGTCGACGACATCTCCTTCCGTATCGCGCGCGGCAGCATCACTGGCCTGCTCGGCGGCAACGGCGCCGGCAAGACCACGACGATCGCGATGATCATGGGGCTGGTGCTGCCGACCTCGGGCAGCGTCGCGGTGCTCGGCGCGAAAATTCCCGAACAGCGCTACGACGTGCTTGGCCGGATGAATTTCGAGAGCCCCTATGTCGACATGCCGATGCGGCTCACGGTGCGGCAGAACCTGACCATTTTCGGCCGCCTCTATGCCGTGAAGCATCTGCGCGAGCGGATCGACCAGCTCGCGGCCGATCTCGATCTGAAGGAATTTTTGGACCGTTCCAACGGCAAGCTGTCCGCCGGGCAGAAGACCCGCGTCGCGTTGGCGAAGGCGCTGATCAACGAGCCGGACCTTCTGCTGCTCGACGAGCCGACCGCCTCGCTCGACCCGGATACCGCCGACTGGGTGCGGCAGCATCTCGAGACCTACCGCAAGACCCATAACGCGACCATCCTGCTGGCCTCGCACAACATGCTGGAGGTCGAGCGCCTCTGCGGCCGCGTCATCATCATGAAGCGCGGCAAGATCGAGGACGATGACAGCCCCGAGGGGATCATGGCGCGCTACAACCGCGACACGCTGGAAGAGGTGTTCCTCGACGTGGCGCGCGGCCGCCTTCGGGAGGGCGCGCCGGAGGGCACATCATGAGCGAGATCGTCAGCCATCAGCCGCGCGGCATTTCACTGCAACGCATCAATGCGATGGTGCTGCGCTATTGGTATCTGCTGATGTCGTCATGGCCGAGGCTGCTGGAGCTGGTCTACTGGCCGGCCTTGCAGATCATCACCTGGGGCTTCCTGCAGAATTACATCTCGCAGGCGTCCGGCTTCTTCGCCAAGGCGGGCGGTACGCTGATCGGCGCCGTGATCCTGTGGGACATCCTGTTTCGCGGCCAGCTCGGCTTCTCCATCTCGTTCCTGGAAGAGATGTGGGCGCGCAATCTCGGCAACCTGATGATGAGCCCGCTGAAGCCGATCGAATTCCTGCTCTCGCTGATGATCATGAGCCTGATCCGGCTCGCCATCGGCGTGATCCCGATGACGCTGCTGGCGCTGTTCTTCTTCGGCTTCAATTTCTACGCCATCGGGCTGCCGCTGATCGCGTTCTTCTGCAATCTGATCTTCACGAGCTGGTCGGTCGGCGTGTTCGCCTCGGGCCTTGTGCTGCGCAACGGGTTAGGGGCGGAAAGCATCGTCTGGACGCTGATGTTCGCGGTGATGCCGCTCGCCTGCATCTACTATCCGGTCGAGGTGCTGCCGAGCTGGCTGCAATACGTCGCCTGGACGTTGCCGCCGACCTACGTGTTCGAAGGCATGCGGTCGCTGCTGATCGATCACGTCTTCCGCGCCGACCTGATGGCCTGGGCGCTGGTCATCAACGCCATTCTGTTCACTGCCTCTTTTGCGGTCTTCCTTGCCCTTTTGCAGAGCGCCAAACGCAACGGATCGCTGCTCGGGGGTGGTGAATAAATGTCACTTTCCCGTGGATTCTCGGTGTTTTAGCCCGATATCGCCCCCAGATTCGGCTCGCGGCGCATTGACGCATTGTTACGCATTGGTCAGTATGCTGCGGCGCAAAACAGGGGTCTGAAAATACTATGCCCATCGGTGAATTTGGCGGTGCCCCGCCACTAGCGGCGGAAGGCAGCCCGGCACTCACGACGCCGATGTACTGGATGTACGAGATGGCGCATGCGTCGCTCAATCCGGTACGCGCCGTGACCGACGCCACCAAGATCCTGTTTCAGAACCCGCTCAATCCGTGGACGCACACCGAGTTCGGCAAGTCGATCGCCGCCGGCTGCGAATTGTTCGAGCGCACCACGCGCCGCTACGGCAAGCCCGAATGGAACTTGCCGACGACCGAGGTCAACGGTATCCGCACGGCGGTCGAGGTTCGCACGGTCTGGGAAAAGCCGTTCTGCCGCCTGCTGCATTTCGATCGCAAGCTGACGCGCCCGTTGCGCTCGCCGCAGCCGCGCGTGCTGATCGTGGCGCCGATGTCGGGCCATTATGCGACGCTGCTGCGTGGCACGGTCGAAGCGTTCCTGCCGACCCATGAAGTCTACATCACCGACTGGGCCGATGCGCGCATGGTGCCGCTCGCGGCCGGCCGGTTCGATCTCGAGGATTACGTCGATTACCTGATCGAGATGCTGCACGCGCTCGGCGGCAACATGCACATCGTCGCGGTGTGCCAGCCTTCTGTACCTGTCGTGGCAGCTGTTTCGGTGATGGAAGCCAGCAACGACCCGTTCGTGCCGCTGTCGATGACGCTGATGGGCGGTCCGATCGACACAAGGCGCAATCCGACCGCGGTCAACAACCTCGCGGAAGAGCGCGGCATCGAGTGGTTCCGCAACAATGTCATCACCAAGGTGCCGTTCCCGCATCCGGGCGTGATGCGCGACGTCTATCCGGGCTTCCTGCAGCTCAACGGCTTCATCAGCATGAACCTGGATCGGCACATGGACGCGCACAAGGCGCTGTTTGCCAATCTGGTGAAGGGTGACGGCGATCTCGTCGACAAGCACCGTGAGTTCTACGACGAATATCTCGCGGTGATGGACCTCACCGCCGAGTATTACCTGCAGACCGTCGACCTCGTCTTCGTCAAGCACGCGCTGCCGAAGGGCGAGATGACCCATCGCGGCAATCCGGTCGATCCGTCGAAGATCCGCCGCGTCGCGCTGATGACCGTCGAAGGCGAGAAGGACGATATCTCCGGCCTCGGCCAGACCGAGGCAACGCACGCGCTCTGCACCGCGATTCCGAACCATCGCCGCGTGCACTACGTGCAGAAGGGCGTCGGCCACTACGGCGTGTTCAACGGCTCGCGGTTCCGCTCCGAAATCGTGCCGCGGATCTCCGATTTCATGGTTTCGGCGGCCAATACGCGGCTATCCCTGGTCGCTGCGGCCGAATAGGTATCATCCCGGCCGCGATTATCGCAGTCGCGCAAGTCACTGATTTAACTAAAAGAATCTCAAATCAGCCAAGGCTCAAGTGATGAATTTAATTTCATCGCTTGGGCCTTTTTCGTGACTCCGATTCATCAGAAAAAATCCGGTTCCGCCCCCTGCCGGTAGAGGTCAATTAACGGCCAACCCCTGTATATTGGGCAAATGATTTGTTTTTGCGCCGAGCGCTTTCCCTGGCGGCGGATATGGCAAAGTTCGGGCGAACTCCTGCTCCCCGGACTCTCAGAAATGGCTACTCGCGCGCTCCTCTATCGGCGGCCTGCCGAACCCGCGACCGTATTGGTCAGACACGGCTCCCAGTTCTTCACCGTCAGGCTGCGCCGGCACCGGCGCGCGCGCCGCTATACGCTCAGGATTCATCCAACCGATCGCGAAGCGATCCTGACCATGCCGCCGCGCGGCACGATCGTGGAGGCGAAGGAGTTCGCCAATATCCATGGCGGCTGGATCGCAGCCCGTCTTGGCCGTCTGCCGAAGGCCGCGCCGTTCCAGCCCGGCACCGTGGTGCCGTTGCGCGGCATGCCGCACCGGCTGGTGCACCGCTCGGGCGAACGCGGCACGGTCTGGACCGAGACGCGCGACAGCGGCGAGAAGATCATTTGCGTCGCCGGCGGCGTCGAGCATATGGATCGCCGGGTGCATGACTTCCTCAAGCGCGAGGCGCGCAAGGATCTGCAGAAGGCGGCGCAGCTGCACGCCGCGGAACTCGGCGTACGGGTGCGGCGAATCTCGATCCGCGACCAGTCCAGCCGCTGGGGCTCGTGCACCTCGGCGGGATCGCTGTCGTTCTCGTGGCGGCTGATCCTGGCGCCGCCCTTCGTGCTCGATTACCTCGCCGCCCATGAGGTCGCGCATCTCGTCGAGATGAACCACTCGGCACGGTTCTGGCGGGTTGTCGACAAGGTGTGCGCGTCGGTCACGCGCGCCAAGAACTGGCTCGACACCTACGGCAACGACCTGCATCGTTACGGGATTCAGGAGTAGGCGAGCCCTTCGCCCCAATTATTGCTGTCATCGCCCGCGAAAGCGGGCGATCCAGTATTCCAGAGGCATTCGTGTTCAACTGATAAGCCGCGGCGCACTGGATCCCCGCATTCGCGGGGGATGACAGTTGGGGTTGCGGTGCGACCTTCGGCCTAACGCCTACCGAAACAACCGATCGGCCAACCATCCATCCAGCCCCGCCGCAGCCTCTGGCCGCGCGTTCGGGTTCGGTGGCGCCGAGGCGCGGGCCGGCGTCGGCGGTGGCTGGCGATAATAGCCGCCGCCGGACGGGGCCGGCGCCGGTGCCTGCATCGGCGGCTGAATCTGCATCGGTGCCGCCGGCGCTGATATCTGCGACGAGATCTGCATCAGGTTCGCCGGGGCCCAACTGCCTTGCGAGTTCGGGATCGCTGCGACCGGCACGCCCTGATGCGCGGCCTTCATGAAGCGGGTCCACACTTCCACCGGCAGGCCGCCGCCGGTCGCCTTCTTGGTCGGCGAATTGTCGTCATTGCCGAGCCAGACGCCGGTGACGAGCTTGGCGGTGTAGCCGATGAACCAGGCGTCGCGATAATCCTGGCTGGTGCCGGTCTTGCCGGCGGCGGTCCAGCCGGGGATTTCCGCCTTGCGCGCGGTGCCCGAGATCAGCGTCTCGCGCATCATGGCGTTCATCATCGCATCATAGCGCGGCTCGATCACCTGGTTGGGTGGGTCTGTCGGGCGGTCATACAGCAGCTTGCCGGAGCTGGTCTTGATCCTGGTCACCACATGCGGCGACACGGCGTAGCCGCCATTGGCGAACGGCGCATACGCGCCGACCAGCTCGAGCACGGACACTTCCGAGGTGCCGAGCGCGATCGAGACGTTGGGCTCCAACTTGGAGGAGATACCGAGCCGGTGCGCGGTGCGCACCACGTTCTTGGCGCCGACCTCGACGCCGAGCCGCACCGCCACCGTGTTCAGCGACATCGCCAGTGCCTGGGTCAATGTCACCGAGCCGAAATATTCGTGGGTGTAGTTCTCCGGCTTCCAGCCCTTGATATCGAGTGGCGCGTCGGTGCGGATGGTGTCCGGCGTCAGCCCGGATTCGACTGCGGTGAGATAGACGAACGGCTTGAACGACGAGCCCGGCTGCCGCTTCGCGGTGACGGCGCGATTGTACTGGCTCTCGGCATAGTTCCGGCCGCCGACCATGGCGCGCACCGCGCCGTCGGGCGTCATCGCCACCAGCGCGCCCTGGCTGACATTGAACTTCACGCTCTTGGCGGCGAGCTCGTCGATGACGGCGGCTTCGGCGACGTTCTGCAGCTTCGGATCGATCGTGGTCTGCACCACGATGTCCTGGTCGATCTGGCCGACCAGATCGTCGAGCACTTCGCCGATCCAATCGGCGACATAGTTCACGGTGCCGGCGCCGGCCGGCTTCACGGCAATCGAAGGCTGCCCGATCGAGGCCTTTGCCTGCGCTTCGGTGATGAACTTGGCATCGGCCATCGCCGCGAGCACGACCTGCGCGCGCTGCTCGGCGCCCTCGGGGTTCCGGTTCGGCGCCAGCCGCGACGGCGACTTGACGAGGCCCGCGAGCATCGCGGCTTCCGGCAAGGTCACGTTCTTCGCCGACTTGCCGAAATAACGTTGCGCTGCGGCCTCGACGCCGTAGGCGCCGGAACCGAAATAGACGCGGTTGAGATAGAGCTCGAGGATCTCGTCCTTGGAATGCTTGCGTTCCAGCCACAGCGCGAGCTCGGCCTCCTGCAGCTTGCGCTGCATGGTGCGTTCCTGGGTCAGGAACAGGTTCTTGGCGAGCTGCTGGGTCAAGGTCGAGCCGCCCTGCGACACACCCCGATGCAGCACGTTGGTGACGGCTGCGCGCAGAATGCCGACCGGGTCGACGCCGAAATGCGAATAGAAGCGGCGGTCTTCGATGGCGATGAACGCCTTCGGCAGATAGGGCGGCAGGTCCTTCAACGCGATGTTGGCGCCGGCCATTTCGCCGCGCTGCGCCAGCACGCTGCCGTCCATGCCGACGATCTGGATCGTCGGCGGACGCTTGGGAATTTCCAGGGACTGGATCGGCGGCAGATGCGCGCCGACCCACACCACGACACCGATCACCGCAATGCCCGCCCACAGGCCGAGCACCGCGGTCCAATAGAACAGGCGGCCGATGCCGAAGCCGCGCGACTTGCCGCGCCGCTTGCTGCCGCTGCGCGACGGGCGCGTTTTTTCGCTGCCGGAATCGTTGCTCTTGTCGCTGCTTTTGGGTTTGGATTTGGCGGGCTTGTCGTCGCCGCCGCCGGGCACGCGATCGGAGGGCGACAGTCGGAGGTCGGCAAGCGCGGCCGGAAGCCCGAACAGCGGCTCCTTGCGCGCACCGCCTTTTTTACGTCCCCACGCCATCCGCAACGCTCACACCCTGACAGGGGCGCACGCTAGCGTTCCCGGTTTAAGGGGCGGTTACGCAAAGCTTAACGGGGGATTAGGAGGTGAGGCGGCGCGTGCTACATAACGATGGAACAAATAAAACAAAGGAGCACCGCATGGGCCATATCGATCCGACGAAAGACGTCTTCGCGCAATTCCGGGACAACAACCGGCCGGGCCCAATCCACATGCTCAATCTGGTGCGCCTGCGTGAGTGGGCCGCCTATCCCGACGGCCGCAAGGCGACCGGCGCGGAGGCCTATGCCGCCTATGGCCGCGAGAGCGGCCCGGTGTTCGAACGGCTTGGTGGACGCATCGTGTGGCAGGGCCGCTTCGAGCTGATGCTGATCGGTCCGCAAGAGGAGCGCTGGGATCATTGTTTCATCGCCGAGTATCCAAGCGTCGCTGCCTTCGTCGAAATGATCCGCGATCCCGTCTATCGCGAGGCGGTGAAGCACCGCCAGGCCGGCATGGAAGATTCGCGGCTGATCCGGCACGCGGTGCTGCCGGTCGGGAAGAATTTTGGTGAGATACCGAAGTGAGGTCGCGTTAGCGCGAGACGAATCTCTATCACCGTCACCCTGAGGAGCGCGCAGCGCGTCTCGAAGGATGCACGGCCCGGCTGGTGGCCGTCGACCCTTCGAGACGGCCGCGTTGCGGCCTCCTCAGGGTGACGGAGTGCACCGTTCCATCGACGTCATTGCGAGCGAAGCGAAGTAATCCATGTCTCGGCTTGCGGAGCGATGGATCGCTTCGTCGCTATCGCTCCTCGCAATGACGGTGACAGGGCGAAGCCCCAAAACAAAATCGGCGGCCCGCAGGCCGCCGATTGCATCTCAACTCTGCGCGAACGACTAGCCCGCCGGGCCGGCATCCTCGAGGATCGGGCCGAACAGCTCCCAGCGTTCGCCGTTGAACTTCATCATCTGCAGCTGCTTGTTGACGCGATAGTCGTTCGGCGTGGTGTTGCCCTTGATGCCGGGCAGCGCCATGTCGAGGTCGACGTTCTTCAGGTTGGTGGCCTGCTTCAGCACGTTCTCGCGCGTCAGCTCGTCGCCGCACTGCTTCAGCACATGCACCATCAGCTGGGCGGTGGAGTAGCCGTAGGTGTTGAAGTTCGAGTTCTTGTCGCCGTCGGGATAGTACTTGGCCATGAAGTCGAAATAGCGCTTCATGCCCGGATCGTCCTTCCACTGCGGATCGGCCGGATCCTTGCCGTAGTTGGTCGAGATCAGGCCCTTGGAGGCCTCCAGGCCCGCCGGCTGCAGCACGGCGCCGACCGAGGTGGCGTTGATGTCGACGATGTGGACCGGATGCCAGCCGAGCTCGGCGATCTTCTTGATCGCCTGGGCTGCCTGCTTCGGCGTCGAGGCCGAGAAGAACAGGTCGGCGCCGGCGTCCTTGATCTTGATCACCTGGGAATCGATGGTCGGGTCGGAGACCTCGTAGGAGGCTTCGGCCACGATCATCTTGGCCGCCTTGTCGCCGAGGCCGGCCTTGAGGCCGTTCAGATAATCCTTGCCGAGGTCGTCGTTCTGATAGAGCACGCCGATCTTGGCGTTCGGATGCTCCTTCAGGATGTACTGGCCGTAGATGCGGCCTTCGACGAAGTAGTTCGGATTGAAGCCGAGCGTCCACGGGAAGTTCTTCGGATCGGTGAACTTCGAGGCGCCGGTGGCCGCGAAGAGCTGCGGCACCTTCTTGGCGTTGAGATATTTCTGCACGGCGGCGTTCGACGGCGTGCCGACGATCTGGAAGGTCAACAGCACCTCGTCGCTCTCGACGAGCTTGCGCACCTGCTCGACGGCCTTGGGCGGCGAATAGGCGTCGTCATACTGGATCAGGTTGATCTTGCGGCCGTTGATGCCGCCCTGATCGTTGATCATCTTGAAATAGGCCGCCTGGGTCTTGCCGATCGAGGCATAGGCGGAAGCCGGTCCGGAGAAGGGGACGGTCTGGCCGATCTTGATCTCGGTGTCGCTCGCGCCGGGATCGTACTTCTTCTGCGCGGAGGCCGACGTTGCAGACAGCGCGATCGCGAGCGCCGTTGCCGTGACCAGGTGGAAAATCCCATTCCTCATAATGCTGTTTCCCTCACGTGACTGATGGTTGGCCGATGATCTTGTCCGCGGGTTCAAGGTCCCGCGGTCGCCATCGCTGGGCCGGGATACTGGAGGAACCGTTGCTGCGATGCAAGGCGACGGATGCCGAAAAGGTGAGCGATTTCAGTCAACCAAAGTAGGGGGCGGCGCAAAAAGGAACGGCGCAGCGGGGATGCGCTGCGCCGGCTTTCGTGGCCGGAGATGGCTGCGAGCCGCTAGCCCGCCGGTCCGGTGTCCTCGATGATCGGGCCGAACAGCTCCCAGCGCTCGCCGTTGAACTTCATCATCTGCATCTGCTTGTTGATGCGATAGTCGTTCGGTCCGGTCGTGATCGACATGCCCGGCAGCGCGAGGCTCGGCACGAACTTCTTCAGGCTGGTCACCTGCTTCATCAGGTTCTCGCGGGTGAGGTCGTCGCCGCACTGCTTGAGCACCTGGATCAAAAGTTCGGCCGTCGAATAGCCGTAGGTGTTGACGGTGTTGAGCTTGTCGCCCTCCGGGTAATATTTGTCCATGAAGGTGAAATAGGCCTTCACGCCGGGATCGTCCTTCCACTGCGGATCGGCGGGATCCTTGCCGTAATTGGTCGAGATGATGCCCTTGGAGATGTCGAGGCCGGCCGGCTTCAGCGTCGCCGACACCGGGCTCGCATTGATGTCGAGGATGTGCACCGGGTGCCAGTCGAGGTCCGCTACCTTGCGGATCGCCTGAGCTGCGAATTTCGGCGTCGACGCGTTATAGAGCAGGTCGACGCCGGCAGCCTTCAGCTTGACGATCTGGGAATCGACGGTCGGGTCGGTCAGTTCATAGGACACCTCGGCGACGATCATGCTCGCGGCCTTGTCGCCGAGCCCGCTCTTCAGGCCGGTGATGTAGTCGCGGCCGAGATCGTCGTTCTGGTAGAAGATGCCGATCTTGGCGTTCGGGTGATTGGCCAGGATGTATTTGGCGTAGATGCGGCCCTCGGACTGGTAGTTCGGGTTGAAGGCGATCGTCCAGGGCGCGTTCTGCGGATCGGAGAAGCGCGAGGCGCCGGTGGAGGCGAGCAGCTGCGGCACCTTCCTGGCATTCAGATATTTCTGCACGGCGGCATTTGATGGCGTGCCGATGATCTGGAAGGTGAACAGCACCTCGTCGCCCTCGACCAGCTTGCGCACCTGCTCGACCGCTTTCGGTGGCGAATAGGCGTCGTCATACTGGATCAGGTTCAGCTTGCGGCCGTTGATGCCGCCCTGATCGTTGATCATCTTGAGGTAGGCCGCCTGGGTCTTGCCGATGCCGGCATAGGCGGATGCGGGGCCCGAGAACGGCACGGTCTGGCCGATCTTGATCTCGGTGTCGGTCGCGCCGACGTCGTATTTCTTCTGCGCGGTGGCCGATGTAACCGACAACGCGATGGCAAGCGCTGTCGCAGCGAGCAATTGCACGCTCCTCATGTCCGTGACCTCCCATGTTGCCGGTGATCTTGTCCGCAAGCGTCAAGCCGGCGGATGTCACCGTTGAACGGGATGATGGAGGAACGGTGAGGGCATTGCAAGGCGATGGCCCTGCGCGCGATGTCGCGTCAGCGTACGTCTTCTCCCTCTCCCCGTTCTTACGGGGAGAGGGTTGGGGTGAGGGGCTCTCTCCACCTGCGATGCCAGTGGACGTACCTGTACCCCCTCACCCGGATCGCATCTAACGATGCGATCCGACCTCTCCCCGCAAGCGGGGCGAGGTGAAGCGGAGCCCGCGCTTTAAGCGAGCCAGAGCAGGATCAGTGCGAGCGCCGCGGGCGCCGCCTGCACATAAAGAATGCGGCGGCTGACGGTGGCGGCACCGTAAGCGCCGGCGACGATCACACAGAGCAGGAAGAATGTCTTGATCTGGAATGCGAAGGCGGCATTGCCGTGCATCAGGCCCCAGATCAGTCCGGCGGCAAGGAAGCCGTTATAGAGCCCCTGATTGGCGGCAAGCACGGCCGAATCATTGGCCTTCTCGATCGAGTTGCGAAAGGTCTTCAGCCCGAGCGGCTTGGTCCAGAGGAACATCTCGAGCACAAGGAAATAGATGTGCAGCGCAGCCACCACCGCGACCAGAAAATTGGCTATCCAAAGCATGCTCGGTCCCCCCAAGAGCTTTGGTTCTGATTGAATCAGAACCAAAGCTCAAGATTCTTGTTTTGACGCGTTTTCTTCACGCGAACCGGTGTCCATCCCGGATCAGGTCCGGGACAGGCTTTCGCTCGAAAACGCTCCAGCCGGAATTCGGGTGGACGCTAGCACGCGCACGGTGAATTGTATGCCGAGCGACCTGTTTCCAGGCGATGACTTTCCAGAGTACTGATATGGCCGACCGCAAGACCGCACAGACCTTCAACCTCGACCGCCTCAAGACGCCGATCGGCACCGCGCTGCTGGTGACCGATGACGACGGCGTGCTGCGCGCGCTCGATTGGGACGACTATGAAGGGCGCATGCTCGATCTGCTGCGGCTGCACCATGGCGCCGTGACGCTGCGGGACGGCCGCGCACTGGCTGCGATGCGCAAGGCGCTTGGCGATTACTTCAACGGCGATCTCGATCGGCTTGCGGATGTCGAATGGCGCGTCGCCGGCACGCCGTTCCAGCAGAAGGTCTGGCACGCGTTGCCGAAGATCCCGCCGGGCACCACGATGAGCTACGGCGCGCTGGCGGCAAGACTGAAAGTGCCGAACGCGATGCGCGCGGTCGGCCACGCCAACGGCTCCAACCCGATCAGCGTCGTCGTGCCCTGTCACCGCCTGATCGGCGCCAACGGCTCGCTGGTCAAATATGGCGGTGGACTGGAGCGCAAGCGCTGGCTGCTGCGCCACGAGGGCGTTGAGGTGTAGCGGCCGAACCCAGCCGCAGCGAGACGATCAATCGAGATCCTCGCGCGGCATGTTTCGCAGATCACGCACGATGTAGAGGAATACAATCAGCGAAGGCACCCACGCGAGGATCGCTCCTACCAGCATCGCATCGACCGTCGTCATTGGATCTCCTTGAGCGCGTCAGATCAGCTTTTTCGATGGGCCGCCGGTTCTCGGGAGGGAATAGAGCCACTTCCAATAGACCTTGTTGCGCTCCAACTGCCGCTTGTAGATCTCGCGGCACTTCGTCGAGCAGAATTGCTCCAAGTACCAGCTGTGCCGGACCAGCCCGAACGGCCGCCGGCAACCTGGATTCCCGCAACGGCCCGTCATGATGCTGCCTCCGCATTCGCTCGCCAAAGCCAGCGAATGAAGTCTTCTTGACCCTTGTGAAGACAGAGCCGTCCGCAGTAGCGTTCACCCGCCGGATTTCGCAGGCAGATGATCTTGGCATCTTCACTGTCACACTCGGCGCAGCGCGGTTCCTTACGCATGGCGACTTCCCTCCAAGGAACTGCCATTGGCCAATCAAGAATGTCTGATGCTGTCGTTGCCGCCGGTCTTCCTGAGGGGCGGCGCCGCGAAATCTTGCGCTGCCACCGTCGATGCGCAACTTGTCCAAATGTTTCCCGGCATCATCCTTGCGTATACTCGATTTGAACTCACGCGCTCGTCGTTGTGTCATGCCGTGCGAGCGCGGCATCGAGGCATTTGACCAGCGCATCTCCGTCAAACGGCTTGATCAGAAAGCAGATCGCTCCCGCCTCCATGGCGCGGGCCCGATCGGTTTCGACGGAGAAGGCCGTGATGAAAATGAACGGAACGCGCCGTCCGTCGGCAATCAGACGGGCCTGCAGGTCGAGCCCGCTCATGGCCGGCATCCTGACATCGGCGATCACGCAGGAGGTGTCGTCCAGCTGCGGCGAATGCAGGAATTCTTCAGCCGACGCATAGGTCTGGACCGCGTAGCCCAGCGACCTGACCAGATTGTCGGTCGCGGTGCGGACCGACATGTCATCGTCGACGATTGAGATCACCGGGTTGGACAAGAAGGGTTTCCTGGAACGGCCAGAGGGGCCTCTGGTGTCTGCTCTCACGGCGCCACAGTGCGTCGTCGGCCGTGGCCGGAGAATCATACTTAGGTTTGCGCGCCGCCGGCTGCCTGCTTGACCCCGAGGATCTGCGCCATCCTGACCAGGTCAGGCAACGACTTCGCCGCCATTTTCCGCATGATGTGCCCGCGGTGTATCTTGACCGTGATCTCGGCGACGCCGATTTCGGCGGCGACCTGCTTGTTCATCAGTCCCGCGGTGACGAGGCTCATGATCTGGCGCTCACGCGGGGTCAGGGTCGCGAAGGCTGCGCGCAGGTTCGCGAGCGCCCTGGCCTCATTGCGGCGCGTTCTGTCGCGTTCGATCGCGGTCGTGACGGCATCCAGCATGTCCTGATCGCGGAACGGCTTGGTCAGGAAGTCGACGGCTCCGGCCTTCATGGCTCTGACCGTCATCGGGATATCGCCATGGCCGGTCATGAAGATGATCGGAATATGAATGTCGGCCTTGGCCAGCTCGGCCTGGAAGTCCAGGCCGCTCAGCCGGGGCAGCCTGATGTCCAGGATCAGGCAGCTCGGAACATCGGGGAGCTTGTGCTGGAGAAATTCATGGGCCGACCCGAACGCGGCGGTGCGCAGGCCGACCGACCGGAAAAGATTGCCCAGCGAGTCTCGCACGGACGCGTCGTCGTCGACGACGAACACGATCGGCTCGGCGTTCGCGAGAGCGGGAGACGATGCCGCGTGTCCAATCACCATGCATGATCCTCCTGACGCAGCGGCAGGGTGAACTGGAACGTCGTGCCGGGGCCGATATTTCCGGACATGGACAGGCGCCCTCGGTGGGCTTCGACGATCGAGCGACAGATCGACAGCCCCATTCCCATGCCGCTGGCTTTGGTGGTGTAGAAGGCGTCAAACAGCCGCTCGGCATGCTCTGTCGCAACCCCGACACCACAGTCGGTGACCGTGACCAGGATCTGCCCGGCATCGTCCTGGCGGGTCCGGATCACGAGTTCCCGTGGCCTGTCCGTGACCGGCTGCATGGCTTCGATGCCGTTGACGACGAGGTTGAGGATGACCTGCTGCAGCTGGACGCGGTCGGCGACGACCGGCGGGAGCGCGGGAGCGAGGTCGAGCTGCAGGGATACAAGGTGGCTCTGCAGTTCGTGCTGCACCAGGCCGATCACCTGGTTGATGGCTTCATTGATGTCGAGCGGCGCCATCTGACCGGTTGTCTTGTTCACCAGCGCGCGGACGCGCTGGATGACCTCGCCCGCCCGGTTGCCGTCGCTGATGATCGACCTGACCGCTCCGCGCGCTTCATTCAGATCGGGAGCCGCGCGGTTGAGCCAGCGCAGGCATGCCGCGGCGTTGGCGACCACCGCGGCAAGCGGCTGGTTCACTTCATGGGCGATCGATGCGGCGAGCTCGCCGAGTGCGGTCACGCGCGTGACGTGCGCGAGGTTGGTCTGCGCTTCATGCAATTCCGCCTCGGCGCGTTTGCGGGCGGTCACGTCGGTAACCGCTCCGATGAATTCGGTGTCGCCCGAAGGGGTGGTCACCGCGTGCGCCCTGGCGTGAACATATTTGATCGCGCCGTCCGGCATCAGCAGCCGGTAGCCGTGCTCGAAGTCCTTGCCGTCGAGCGAGACGCGGTCGATGGTCCGTTGCACGCGGGTGCGATCATCCGGATGGATGCGTTGAAGGACCGTGGCATGCTTGATGGAAGGAGCCCTGTCGAATCCGAAGATCCTGAACGTCTCTTCCGACCAGATCACCTCACCGCTGGCGACGTGCCAGCCAAAGCTGCCGGTGTGGCTCAATCGCTGGGCTTCGCTCAGGTACATTTCGCTCTGCAGCAGCGCGTTCTCGGCCTGTTTGCGCTCGGTGATATCCTCGCATGCGATCAGCACGATCAATAGATCGTCCTGCCGCCGCACGGCCTTGGCATTTTCACGAACCCAAAGTCCTGAGCCGTCCTTGCGGACCTTCCGGATCTCCCAATTGTGGGTCTGGCCGATGTTGTCGAGGCACGCCGCGACGTTGCGCTGCACCGCCTGATGGTCTTCGGCGGCAAAGACCCGCAGCACGGATTGCCCGAGCAATTCGTCGACGGTGTAGCCGAGTTGCGCCGCGCCGAACGTGTTGACCGACAGCACGAGACCCGTCGCGTCGACCATGAAGTACATGACCGGGTTGTGCTCGAACACCTCCTTCCATTGCGCTTCGCTGTTGCGCAGGGCCTCTATTGCGCGCTCTTCGCCGCTGACCCGGCCGCGCAACATGGCTTCCATCTGCCTGTGGGTGCGGCCCACCACCCCCATCATCAGCAATGCGGCGGCAAGCGAGGCGATCAACAGCGCCAGCGCGATCAGATGGGCGGAAGCGGCAGGCTGCGGACCAAGCAGCAGCCCAATGCAGGTTGCGGCCAAAGCCAGCACCATGCCGCCGAGCAGCCATTGCTCGGCCGACCAGGACCTCGTGGTCGGGATGCGCATCATCGGCAGCACCAGCACTTGGCCATCATGGGCCGCGCTGCGTCGCTAGGTGACCGCTATCATCAGCGGCGACAACGTCGCCCTCCTTACAAACTGCACATTAGCAGCTTTCTCGACGTCCGAACCGGATCGTGGGGGCGATTTTTGGCGATCCACTCGCATCGCGTGAGATCGCGCGGAAAGCGCAATCGTCGGACCAACGCAGGCCCAGGTTGCGGCTAAACCAAAGTATGTCGTCCCCATCCGAATGTAACGGCTGGATCAACCTCCGTTCAATGGCCGGTTTCCTCCCGGCGGCTACGCTTATTGGGTAACTCGATGACAGTAGAGGCCTCCGGGGTTCAGCAATCGTCAATCCGAGACGGGAGATTGAAATGCCCAACACGCGCCTGCATCTGATCCTCTGTTCCGACGATGTCGGGCGCGAGACCACGCCTCAGCGGCGTGACCGCAGTTTCCAGCCCTTCGTTATCGATGGCGGCAAGCAAGCCGCGAGCGTGCCGGCCGGCAACCCCTGGATCGATCTGCTCGACGTCTTCGATTTGGGCGCTGTGCTCTGTCAGGCGAGCTACCTGGCCTTGCTGGGGGCGAGCCTCGCGACGCTGCAGTCGCAATTGAACGTGCCGGATCCAGGATCGTAGCCCGCTCTGGATCCAAGTCCGGCAGGCTGCCGGGACCGACGCGCTGGCTGCTCACGCCTGGGTCGCGCAAAACGGGTCCGACAACAGCCTCCGTGAGAGCCCGGAATCCACTCCCCGTCTAGCCCCGGCCCTGATGGATTCCGGGCTCAGTTTCTCGGTCGTGATTTCCCGATGCGCAATTGGGCATCTGAGGGCTCGCGAAGCGAGAGCCCGGAATCCATTTCACCGCAAACGTGAGGCCTGATCGATTCCGGGTTCAGCCCTGCGGGCTGCCCCGGAATGACGGATAGAGGGGAGTCGGCCGCTACGCCGCCGGCTTCGCCGCCTGGTCCTCGCTCGACAACAGATGCAGCAGCGCGCTCTTGATCGCGGCCTGCCGGGTCGGCGCGGTGATCTGGGCGCCGAGCAGGTCGGTAACATAGAACACGTCGCGGGCGCGTTCGCCGAAGGTCGCGACATGCGCCGAGGCGATGTTGAGGTTGAGCTTCGAGATCGCGGTGGTCAGCTGGTAGAGCAGGCCGGGGCGGGTCGAGGCCGGAGACCTCGATTACGGTGTAGCGGTCGGACCACTGGTTGTTGATGGTCACTTCGGGCTCGACGATGAACGGCCGCGCCTTGCTGCGCACCGCGCGCTTGGCCACCGCCTCGGGCAGCCTGAGCTTGCCCTCCAGCACCTGCTCGATCATCTCGCCGATCCGCGTCGCGCGGCGGCCTTCATCATCGTCGCGGTCGTACTCGCGCGAGATCGAGATGGTGTCGAGCGCGCGGCCGTCGGTCGTGGTGTAGATCTGCGCGTCGACGATGTTGGCGCCGGCCGAGGCGCAGGCGCCCGCGATGATCGACAGCAGCCAGGGATGGTCGGTCGCGAGAATCGTGAGCTCGGTGACGGCACGGACCTCGTCGAATCCGACATTGATCGCGAGCTTGTGGCCGGCCTGCTCGCTGGCACGGATGAAGCGCGCCTGGCGAATCTTGCGTTGCAACTCGACCTTGAGCCAGTAGGCCGGGTAGTGCCGGCCGATATAGGCGTTGAGCTCGACCTCCGGCCATTCGGTGAAGGCGCGACGGAACTCGGCCTGCGCCACCGCGATGCGCTGGGCGCGGTTGACCTCGGAGAAGCCGCCAGTCAGCACCGGCTCTGTTTCATAGTAGAGCGTGCGCAGGAGCTGCGCCTTCCAGCCGTTCCAGACGCCCGGGCCGACGCCGCGAATGTCCGCGGTGGTCAGGATCGTGAGCAGCTTCATCTGCTCGACCGACTGCACCACAGCGGCGAAATTCTCGATGGTCTTGCGGTCCGACAAATCGCGCGATTGTGCCACCGTCGACATCGTCAGGTGCTCCTCGATCAGCCACGCCACCAGCTCGGTATCGGCCGCGGAGAACCCGAGCCGCGGGCACAGCCGCCGCGCCACCTTGGCGCCGGCGATCGAATGATCCTCCGGTCGGCCCTTGGCGATGTCGTGCAGCAGGGTTGCGATATAGATCACCGGGCGATGTTCGGGACGGATCTTGCGGAATAGGTCGCTGGCGACCGTGAACTCCTCATTGCCGCCGCGCTCGATGTCCTGCAGGTAGCCGATGCAGCGCAGCAGATGCTCGTCCACCGTATAGTGGTGGTACATGTTGAACTGCATCATCGAGACGATCTTGCCGAAGGCGCGGATGAAATGGCCGAGCACGCCGGTCTCGTTCATCCGCCGCAGCACGGTCTCGGCATCGTTCGAGGTCAGGATCTCCATGAACAGGCGGTTGGCTTCCTCGTTGTCGCGGAGCTGGGTGTTGATCAGCTTCAGCGAGCGCGTCACCGTACGCATCGCGTCGGGATGGAAGGCGAGGTTGTTCTGCTGCGCGAGGCGGAAGATCCGGATCAGATTGACCGGATCGTGCTTGAACACATCGGGCGCGGCGAGATTGATGCGGTTGTTGTCGACGATGAAGTCGTCGCTGCCGGCCACCCGCCGCCGCTTGGCGCCGGGCCGCAGCCGCGCCACCATCCGGCTCAGCACCGGCGCCGGCTTGTTGTGCTCCTCTTCGAGCTTGGCGCACAGGATCGCGGTGAGGTCGCCGACGTCCTTGGCGATCAGGAAGTAGTGCTTCATGAAGCGTTCGACGTCCTGCATGCCGGGATGCGAGGTGTAGCCGAGGCGGACCGCGATCTCGCGCTGCATGTCGAACGACAGCCGCTCCTCGGCGCGCCCTGCAAAGAAGTGCAGATTGCATCGGACCGACCACAGGAAGTCGGCGCAGCGGCGGAAGGTGCGGTACTCCTGCGCGTCGAACACGCCGCGCTCCAGCAGCTCGTCGGTCTCGCGCACGCGGTAGACGTATTTCGCGATCCAGAACAGCGTGTGCAGGTCGCGCAGGCCGCCCTTGCCGTCCTTGACGTTGGGCTCGACCAGATAGCGCGACTGGCCGGCGCGGCGATGCCGCTCCTCGCGCTCGGCGAGCTTGGCGGTGACGAATTCCGCTGCGGTGCCCTGCACCACTTCCTTGTCAAAGCGTTCGACCAGCTCGTCGTAGAGCGGCTGGTCGCCGGTTAGGAACCTGGTTTCCAGGATCGCCGTGCGGATCGTCATGTCGCCGCGCGCCTGGCGGATCGATTCATCGACCGAGCGCGTGGCGTGGCCGACCTTCAGCCCCATGTCCCAGAGGCAATAGAGGATGGCTTCGGCGACCTGCTCGCCCCAGGCGGTCTGCTTGTAGGGCAGGATGAACAACAGATCGATGTCGGATTCCGGCGCCATCAGCCCGCGGCCATAGCCGCCGGTCGCGACCACGGCCATGCGCTCGGCGCCCGAGGGGATCGGCGAGTGATAGAGATGCCGGGTCGCCGCCGCGTAGAGGATGCGGATGATCTCGTCCTGCACGAAGCACAGCCGTTCCGCGCAGCGGCGGCCGTGGCGGTCCTTCAGCAGCAGCGTCTGCGCCGTGGCGCGCGCGGCGATCAGCTCGGCCTTGAGCAGTTGCGCCATCGCGGCGCGGAACTGGTCCTCGCGGCCGGCATGCTGTTCGGCGAGTGCATTGACCGCCGCGGTGATCCGCTCGGTCTCGAAACGATCATCCGCGTCAGGGCGGACTTCGGCTACGACGCTGTCCATACGTTCTTCCGATATCGGACGGAGCTGTTGCTGTCACTGACCAAAGTATTACGACAGCAGCTCCATGCTCTCCTGGCGACGCCGTGAGCAAGATCGTTCTCGCGCCGTCGCCTAAAGGGTAGAGATTTTCTCGTTGACCGCAAGGCTAACTCATTGAATTAAAAGACTGTTTATTAATCAACCCGAGGGGGTCGACCAATGCAGAAATTTTCCCGGCGCGCTTTCGCGACGCTGTTCGCGATCTCCGCGTTGCTGCCCGGCGCGGCGCTCGCCGCCGACGCGCTGAAGGAGATCCGGATCGACTGGGCGACCTACAATCCGGTGTCGATGGTCCTGAAGCAGAAGGGGCTGCTGGAGAAGGAGTTCGCCAAGGACGGCATCAGCATCGTCTGGGTGCAGTCGGCCGGCTCCAACAAGGCGCTCGAATTCCTCAACGCCGGTTCGATCGATCTCGGCTCGACCGCGGGCTCGGCCGCTTTGGTCGCCCGGATCAACGGCAACCCGATCAAGTCGATCTATGTCTATTCGCGTCCCGAATGGACTGCACTGGTCACCACCAAGGACTCCAAGATCGCGTCGGTCGCCGACCTCAAGGGCAAGCGCATCGCGGTGACGCGGGGCACCGACCCGCACATCTTCCTGGTCCGCGCCTTGCTCGGCGCCGGTCTGACCGAAAAGGACATCACGCCGGTGCTGTTGCAGCACGCCGACGGCAAGACCGCACTGATCCGCGGCGATGTCGACGCCTGGGCCGGCCTCGACCCGATGATGGCGCAGGCGGAAGTCGAGGACGGCGCCAAGCTGTTCTACCGCAAGGCCGACGCCAACACCTGGGGCATCCTCAATGTGCGCGAAGAGTTCTTGAAAGCGCATCCGGACATCGTCCGCCGCGTACTCGCGACCTATGAGGAGGCGCGGAGATATTCGCTGGCGAACTATGACGAGCTGAAGAAGACCTTCATCGCGGTCACCAAGCTGCCCGACGCCGTGGTCGACAAGCAGCTCAAGGAGCGCACCGAGCTGACCCATAGCCGGATCGGCGCTCCCCAGCGCGAGTCAATCCTCGCCGCCGGCCTCGCGTTGCAGCAGGCCGGCGTGATCGATGCCAAGACCGACGTGAAGGCCGCGCTCGACAGCCTGATCGACGATCAGGTCCCGTTGCCGACGAACTAACTCGATCGTTCACCCTCCCCTGGAGGGGGAGGGTCGGTTCACAGCGAGCGAAGCGAGATGTGAGCCGGGGTGGGGTGATCTCTCCACTCCGGCAGCGCCCGTTACGAGGGACCTTCACCCCACCTCGGTTCGCATTTCATGCGAACCGATCCTCCCCCTCCAGGGGAGGATAAGAGGTCATCGCCCCCACCTTGCAATCCCGCCGGAAGAATAGTTCTTGCTATGGCCATGACCGTCGACCTGCCTGCGCTGGAACAGACGGCCGCGCCGCGTGCGGCGGCGGCGCGATGGTCGCGTTATGCGCGCCCGGTGCTCGGGCTCGTGCTGCCGGTCGCGCTCGCGCTGGGCTGGGAACTCATCGTTGCTCTCGGCTACTCCAACGGCCGCCTGGTGCCGCCGCCGTCGAAGGTGTTCGAGACCATCATGGCGCTCGCCAAAAGCGGCGAGCTGTCGCGCCATATCCTGGCGACGCTCTGGCGTGTCGCCGCGGGCTTTGCGCTCGGCGTCGCCGCCGGCACTATCATGGGGGCGATCTCCGGCTATTGGGGCCTGGCGCGACGGCTGCTCGATCCGACCGTGCAGGCGCTGCGCGCGATCCCTTCGATCGCCTGGGTGCCGCTGTTCATCCTGTGGCTCGGCATTTTCGAGACCTCGAAGGTCGCGCTGATCGCGGTCGGCGTGTTCTTTCCGATCTATCTCGGCGTGATGGGCGCGATCCTGTCGGTCGATCGCAAGGTGGTCGAGGTCGGCCGCGTGTTCCGCCTCTCCGGCCTTGCGATGATCCGCCGCATCCTGCTGCCCGCGGTGCTGCCGGCCTATGTGGTGTCGCTCCGGGTCGGGCTCGGCTTGGGGTGGATGTTCGTGGTCGCTGCCGAATTCATGGGCGCCTCCGAAGGGCTCGGCTATCTCTTGATCGACGGCCAGCAGCTCGGCAAGCCGGCGCAGATCCTCGCCGCGATCGTGATCTTCGCGATCCTCGGCAAGCTGACCGACTGGCTGATCGAGGTCGCAACCGCGCCGCTGCTGCGCTGGCAGGATGCGTTCGGCGCGCGGGGAGGGCAGTGATGCTGGCGCTGAAGGATGTCGGCAAGACCTATCCGAACGGCGTCCACGCGCTGGAGCGCTTCTCGGCCGAAATCCAGCCCGGCGAGATCGTCGCGATCATCGGCGGCTCCGGTTGCGGCAAGTCGACGCTGCTGCGCGCCATCGCCGGGCTCGATCGCGCCAGCACCGGCAGCGTGACGCTCGACAACGCGGTGATCACGTCGCCGCACGCCGAGATCGGCATCATCTTCCAGGAGCCGCGGCTTTTGCCCTGGCTCACGGTCGCCGACAATATCGGCTTCGGTCTCGCCGATCTTCCGGCTGATGTGAGGCGCCAACGGGTGACGGCGGCGCTGGCCCGCGTCGGCCTCGCCGACAAGGCCGTGGCCTGGCCGCGCGAATTGTCCGGCGGGCAGGCGCAGCGGGTCGCGATCGCCCGCGCGCTGGTGCCGCAGCCTGAAGTGCTGCTGCTCGACGAGCCGTTCTCGGCGCTCGATGCCTTCACGCGGCGCGACCTGCAGGACCATCTGCTCGATCTCTGGGCCGACACGCGGCCGACCCTGATCCTGGTCACCCATGATGTCGATGAGGCCGTGGTGCTCGCCGATCGCGTGCTGGTGATGCGGCCGCGCCCGGGCCGGCTGTTCGAGCAGATCACCATCAATCTGGCGCGGCCGCGCGACCGCAAATCGGAGCTGTTCGACACCTTCAAGCGCCGCGTGCTGACCGCGCTCGACCGCTCGCTCGACCGTTCGGTGCGTGACGTCACGGACAAATCCAGCGCTGGCGAGGCGATGTGGTGGTGACATCGGCGCTATAAGGCCTTACATCGGAATAAAGAAGAACAGCCGGGAGCAGAACCATGGACTCCGCCGAACTCCGCGCAATGCAGGCTCCGATCAAGGAGCGCTACAAGACCGATCCCCAGGCCGCCGTGATCACGTTGAAGGCCAAGGGTACGATCGACAACGAAAGCCTGTCCTGCAAGGTCGAAACCGGCCGCGCGCTCGCGGTCGCCGGCCTGCACCCGGCGACCGGCGGCTCCGGGCTCGAGCTTTGCTCCGGCGACATGCTGCTGGAGGCGCTGGTCGCCTGTGCCGGCGTCACGTTGAAATCGGTCGCGACCGCCGTCGAGGTGCCGCTGAAGGTCGGCAACGTGTTCGCCGAGGGCGATCTCGATTTTCGCGGCACGCTCGGCGTCGACAAGGAGGCCCCGGTCGGCTTCCGCGAGATCCGCCTGCGCTTCGACGTCGGCACCGACGCGCCGCAGGACAAACTCGACCTGCTGCTGAAACTCACCGAGCGTTATTGCGTGGTCTATCAGACCATCAAGAACGGCCCGAAGGTGTCGGTCACGATGCAGCGGGTGTGATGTCTCGCTTACCCTCCCCTGGAGGGGGAGGGTCGACGCGAATGCAATGAGCGGCGGGGTGGGGTGAAAGTCTCTCCACCCGATCAGCGCCCGTGTTGAGAGATCACCCCACCTCGTTTCGCATTTCGCTGCATGCGAAACGATCCTCCCCCTCCAGGGGAGGATAAGAAAAGAAGAAATGTCCCCCGAACTCCACTTCGTCCTGCTCCTTGTGCTGCGCATGGCGGTGGCCGCCGCCTTCGTGGTCAGCGCGTCCATCATCACGGAGCGTTCGGGGCCGGTGATCGGCGCGCTGATCGCGACCTTGCCGATCTCGGCCGGGCCGTCCTACACCTTCCTCGCGCTCGACCATGACGCCGCCTTCATCGCCGAGGGCGCGCTGTCGAGCCTGCCGGTCAATGCGGCGACAATCTTCATGGGCCTGACTTACGCGGTGCTGGCGCAGCGCCGCGGCATGTGGATCAGCGCGGGCTCCGCGATCGCGTTGTGGCTGGTGCTCGGCACCATCATCCGTCAGTTCGCGTGGACGCTCGCCGGCGGGCTGATCCTCAATGCGATTGCCTTTGCGATCTGCATTCCGCTGCTCAAGCCTTATCGGCACGTCGCGAAAATGCCGCTGATCGCGCGCCGCTGGTACGACATCCCGCTGCGCGCCGCGCTGGTCGCGAGCCTGGTCGGCACCGTCGTCACTGCGTCGACCTGGGTCGGTCCGCGCGTCACCGGCGTGATCGCGCTGTTTCCGATCGTGTTCTCCTCGATGATGCTGATCCTGCATCCGCGGATCGGCGGCCCCGCCACCGCCGCCGTGCTCGCCAACAGCGCCTGGGGCTTGCTCGGCTTCGGCCTTGGCATCGCGGTGCTGCATGTCGCGGTCGCGCAATTCGGCTCGCCCATCGGCCTCAGCTGCGCACTCGGCACCTGCATCGTGTGGAATCTGGTGCTGTGGCAGCTCGGGCGAAGGAAGAAGGCGCGAGCCTAGCCGTCATTGCGAGGAGCGCAGCGACGAAGCAATCCATCTGTCCGCGTATGTGGATCGATGGATTGCTTCGCTTCGCTCGCAATGACGAGTGAGACATCCGTAGCGCGGATGAAGCGCAGCTCAATCCAGGGCGATCGTGCAATGGAGAGGGCTGCCCCGGATATCGCTTCGCTGTATCCGCGCTACGCGGCTACTGCTTCGGCAGTTTCGCCCGCAACGCATACAGCGCATCCAGCGCTTCGCGCGGCGACATCTCGTCGGGGTGCAGCGCCTTCACCGCCTCGATCAGCAGATCCGTCTCGCTCGGCGGCTTGTCCTCACTTGCGGCGCGGGAGGGGACGGCGAATAGCGGCAGGTCATCCGCCAGCGCACGCGCGGTCTGGCCGCGGTCCTGGGCTTCGAGTTTCGCCAGCACCGATTTGGCGCGCGTGATCACCGCGGGCGGCAGGCCGGCGAGCTTCGCAACCTGGATGCCGTAGGAGCGGTCTGCCGAGCCCGGCAGCACTTCGTGCAGGAACACGACGTCGCCCTGCCATTCCTTGACGCGCACCGTGGCGTTGAACATCCGCGGCAGCTTGGCCGAGAGCGCCGTCAGCTCGTGATAGTGGGTAGCAAAGAGCGTGCGGCAGCGGTTGCTCTCATGCAGATGTTCGATCGCGGCCCAGGCGATCGACAGGCCGTCGAAGGTCGCAGTGCCGCGGCCGATCTCGTCGAGGATGACCAGCGACCGCTCGCTGGCCTGGTTCAGGATCACGGCGGTCTCGACCATCTCGACCATGAAGGTCGAGCGGCCGCGCGCCAGATCGTCGGCGGCGCCGACGCGCGAGAACAGCCGGTCGACGATGCCGAGCCGCGCGCGCGCGACGCGGGCACGTAAGAGCCGATCTGCGCCAGCAGCGCGATCAGCGCATTCTGGCGCAGGAAGGTCGATTTACCGGCCATGTTCGGACCGGTGATCAGCCAGAGCTGGCCGGATTTCTGTCCCGGCGCCGGCGACAGGTCGCAGGCATTGGCGATGAACGGCTGGCCGTCGCGCTTCAGCGCTTGCTCGACGACCGGATGGCGGCCGCCCTCGATCGCAAAGCCGAGCGAGCCGTCGACGTCGGGCCGCACATAATTGTCGTCGATCGCAAGCTTCGCCAGCGAGGTCGCGACGTCGAGCATCGCAAAGGCGTGCGCGGCGTTGCGCACATCGTCGCTGGCAGAAAGCGCCATCGCGCTGAGCCGTTCGAAGATCTCAAGCTCGAGATTGAGCGCGCGCTCGCCGGCATTGGCGATCTTGGCCTCGGTTTCGCCGAGTTCGGCGGTGGTGAAGCGGACCTGCCCGGCCAGCGTCTGGCGATGGATGAAGGTCGCATTGAGCGGCGGCGCGAACAGCTTGTCGCCGTGCTGCGCGGTGACCTCGACGAAATAGCCCAGCACATTGTTGTGCCGGATCTTCAGCGTCTTGATGCCGGTGTCCTCGGCATAGCGCGCCTGCATCGCGGCGACGACGAGCCGCGAGGCATCGCGCAGATTGCGGCTCTCGTCGAGCGCGGCTTCATAGCCTTCGCGGACAAAGCCGCCGTCGCGCTTGATCAGCGGCAATTGCTCGGAGAGTGCCCGCGTGAATTCCCGCGCCAGATCGCGCGAGGGACGTTGCAGCGCCGCCATCACGGTCGACACTTCGGCCGGCGGATTGGCAAGCTGCGCGAGCAGCTCCAGCGCCTGGTCGGCGCCGAGGATGCCGTCGCGCAGGCTGGCGAGATCGCGCGGGCCGCCGCGGCCGACCGAGAGCCGCGCCAGCGCGCGCGACATGTCGGGCGCCGCGCGCAGCACGGTTCTAATGTCCTCGCGCGCCGCCGAATCCGCAACGAAGGCGGAGACCGCATCGAGCCGCCGCGCGATCACGGCAACATCGGTGAGCGGCGCGGCCAGGCGCTGCGCCAGCAGGCGCGAGCCTGCTGCTGTGACGGTGCAGTCGATCGCATCGAGCAGCGAGCCGCGGCGCTCTCCGGCGAGCGTCCGCGTCAGTTCGAGATTGGCGCGGGTCGCCGGGTCGATCGCCATCGTGGTGCCGGCAGCCTCGCGCGCGGGCGGCGACAGCGGCGGACGCTTGCCGACCTGGGTGCGGTCGATATAGGTGACGGCCGCGGCAGCGGCGGTCGCTTCCAGCCGCGACATCGCGGAGAGACCATCCATGGTCGCGACCGCGAAATAGTCGCACAGCCGTCGCTCGGCAGTGGCGCTGTCGAACACGTCGCGGGTCAGCGGCGTCACCGACGGCAGCTCGCGCAAGGTCGGCGCGAGCTCGTTGTCGCTGTACAGTGCATCGGTGACGATGGCCTCGTTCGGATTGATGCGCGCCAGCGTCGCCGCAAGCTCAGCGGTCGCGCACTCCGTCACCATGAATTCCGAGGTCGAGATGTCGATCCAGGCAAGGCCAAGACGATCCGCGCCGGCCGAGCCGCGGGCGCGCGCGATCGCGATCAGGTAATTGTTGGTGCGGGCGTCGAGCAGCGTATCTTCGGTCAGCGTGCCCGGCGTCACCAGCCGCACCACGCCGCGGCGGACCACGCTCTTGTTGCCGCGGGCCTTTGCCTCGGCCGGATTTTCGGTCTGCTCGCACACCGCCACGCGGTGACCGGCGCCGATCAGGCGATGCAGATAGTCCTCGGAACGTTCGACCGGAACGCCGCACATCGGGATGTCGATGCCCTGATGCTTGCCGCGCTTGGTCAGCACGATGCCGAGCGTCTTCGAGGCGATCTCGGCATCCTCGAAGAACAGCTCGTAGAAATCGCCCATCCGGTAGAACAGCAGCAGGCCGGGGTGGGCGGCCTTGATCTCCAGGTATTGTTCCATCATCGGCGTGACGCGCGACTGCGCCTCGGCGGCGGGGGTTGGCTCGGGCGGAACGGGGATGGGCTGCTGAATGGTCATGAGGTGGCGGAAACTACAGAATTTCGCCATGCGGTCCTATCCGCGAAGGCGGAGTTTTCCACCCTGTCCACGGTGCCATTATGACAGCCCTCACGGTAATGCGTGCAGGGCGGGCAGCCACGTCAATTGACCTGCCGCGGGCACGCTCCTAAAACTCCCCTCAAGTTCCAGCCGACCCAGCGCCTAAGTCGCGGCATTCAGGGAGAGATTCAATGCGTGATGTGTTCATTTGCGATGCCGTCCGGACACCGATCGGCCGTTTCGGCGGTTCGCTCGCCAAGGTGCGCGCCGACGATCTCGCGGCGGCCCCGATCAAGGCGCTGATGGCCAAGCACCCGACGCTCGACTGGAATCAGGTCGATGAGGTCTATTTCGGTTGCGCCAACCAGGCCGGCGAGGACAACCGCAACGTCGCGCGCATGGCGCTCCTGCTCGCCGGCATGCCGGAATCGGTTCCCGGCCAGACCCTGAACCGGCTCTGCGCCTCCGGTCTCGACGCGGTCGGTGCGGCGGCCCGCGCCATCCGCGCCGGCGAGATCGATTTCGCAATCGCGGGCGGCGTCGAATCGATGACACGCGCGCCGTTCGTGATGGGCAAGGCCGCGGAAGCCTTCTCGCGCTCGTCCGATATCTACGACACCACGATCGGCTGGCGCTTCATCAATCCGCTGATGAAGGCGCAGTACGGCGTCGATGCGATGCCGGAGACCGGCGAGAACGTCGCCGAGGAATTCCAGGTCTCGCGCGCCGATCAGGATGCGATGGCGATCCGCTCGCAGCAGCGCGCGGGCGCGGCGATCGCGTCGGGCTATTTCGCCGAGGAGATCGTGCCGATCCAGGTGCCCGGCGGCAAGGCGGGCCCGATCACCGTCGACAAGGACGAGCATCCGCGGCCGGAGACTACGCTTGAATCTCTCGCCAAGCTGAAGCCGATCGTGCGCAATCCGGGCACGGTGACTGCGGGCAACGCGTCGGGCGTGAATGACGGCGCCGCCGCGATGATCCTTGCGTCTGAGGCCGCGGTGAAGAAGTACGGCCTGACCCCGCGCGCAAAGATCCTCGGCCTCGCCTCGGCCGCGGTGCCGCCGCGCATCATGGGCATCGGCCCGGTGCCGGCGACGAAGAAGCTGGTCGAGCGGCTCGGCATCAAGGTGTCGGACTTCGATCTGATCGAGCTCAACGAAGCCTTCGCTTCGCAAGGCATCGCCTGCCTGCGCCAGCTCGGCGTCAAGGAAGATTCCGATTTCGTCAATCCGCATGGCGGCGCGATCGCGCTCGGCCATCCGCTCGGCATGAGCGGCGCGCGGCTGGTTTTGACCGCCGTGCACGGCATGGAGAAGCGGGGCGGGAAGCTTGCCTTGGCAACTATGTGCGTCGGGGTCGGCCAGGGCGTCGCGGTCGCGATCGAAAAATTTAACTAATCCAATGGCTTGGAGGGGCTGAAAACAGCCCTTCCCCAATTTGGTTATGCATTATAATGATCTGAAGTGGGCTCGCGGGGCGCGCGGGCCGCGGAGGAATTCGCCATGACCCTGTTGTATCCGCTGCAATCGCTTGCGGCCCATCCGGCGCGGCTGTCGCCGGACTATCGCTCCACCGTAAAGCGCTCGCCGCAGAAGCCGCTGATCCCGATGCGGCACACGCTCTCCGAGCTGACCGGGCCGGTCTATGGTCACGAGACGGTGCGCGCGCACGACAATGATCTCACCATCCAGGCCAAGGGTGAGCCGCTCGGCGAGCGCATCATCGTGCATGGACACGTGCGCGACGAGGACGGCCGCGGCGTGCCCAACACGCTGGTCGAGCTGTGGCAGGCCAATGCCTGCGGCCGCTACATCCACGTCGTTGACCAGCATCCGGCGCCGCTCGATCCCAACTTCACCGGCGCCGGCCGCACGCAATCCGATGCGAGCGGCTACTACAAGTTCATCACCATCAAGCCGGGCGCCTATCCGTGGGGCAATCACCACAACGCCTGGCGGCCCGCGCATATCCACTTCTCGGTGTTCGGCCATTCCTTCGTCTCGCGTCTGGTCACGCAGATGTACTTCCCCGGCGATCCGCTGTTTCCGTTCGACCCGATCTTCAATTCGGTGACCGACGAGAAGGCACGGGCGCGGATGATCTCCTCGTTTGATCTCGACAACACCCAGCCGGAATGGGCGCTGTGCTACCGCTTCGATATCGTGCTGCGCGGCCGCAATGCCACGCCGATGGAGACCAAGTAACGTGTCACGTCCTGATGGAATCACGCCCTCGCAGACCGTCGGCCCCTACTTCAAGTACGGCCTGACGCCGAACGGCGAGTATGAGTGGAACGACGCCTTCACCAACAACCTGCTGACGCCTGACGTCTCGGGGGAACGCATCCGCGTCGAGGGCATCGTCTATGACGGCGACGGCGCGGTGATCCCGGACTGTATGCTCGAGATCTGGCAGGCAGACAGCCAGGGCCGCTTCTCCGATCCGCAGGATGCGCGCGCGCTGCCGAACTCCTCGTTTAAGGGCTTTGGTCGCTGCGGTACCGACAGGAGCGGCGCTTACGCCTTCGACACCATCAAGCCCGGCGTGGTGCCTGACGCCGATGGCAAGCCGCAGGCGCCGCACATCGTGCTCGCGGTGTTCGCGCGCGGCATGCTGCTGCATCTCTACACCCGGATCTATTTCGACGACGAAGCCGGCAACGCCGGTGACTCCGTCCTTGCGCTGGTGCCGGCCGATCGCCGTGCCACGCTGATCGCGAAGCGCAAGGCGGGTGCGGGCAACGTCTACACGTTCGACGTCCATCTGCAGGGCGACAACGAGACGGTGTTCTTCGACGTCTGATCGGCCGCTCTCAGGTCGCGACGGCCGGCTTGAACACGGCAAGCGGCGTGGGATCGCGGCTCGGCGGCGGCGGGACCTTGCCGTCGATGTCGGTAAAGCCGTACTCGGTCGCCAGCTCCGATGCGAGCAGGATCTGGCCGCTCTTGGCCATCATTTCGGGATCGCCGGCGAGTGCGGCGACGGCGCGTCCGGCGAACAGCGGTGTCTCGCCGCGCTCGGCGATCAGTCTGGCGAGCGCCGGCGGCACCCGGTCGGGCTGTGCCGCAAGCTTCTCGCTCTTGATGTAGCCGGGCCAGATCGAGACGGCAGCGATGCCAAACGGCTTTAGCTCGTGCGCCATGTCGCGCGCCATCCGATCGACGCCTGATTTCTGCACGCCGAACGGAACGTTGAACGTGTACCTGACGCCGCCGCCCGACGAGGTGTTGACGATCAGGCCGCGCGCCTGCGGCAGCATCAGCGGCACGGCGAACTGGCTGGCGACGAAATGCGAGCGCAGGCCGACGCGGTGCATGGTGTCCCACAGCGACGCCGGAACCTGCCAGAACGGCACATTGACCGGCATCACGTTCGGCGCCGCGAACACGTTGTTGACCAGCACGTCGAGCCGGCCGTGGTCGCGCCGGATCAGGTCGAACACCTCCTGCACCGAACCGTCGTCGGAATGATCGCACAGCAGGCCGATGCCTCGGCCGCCGGCCTCGTCGATCGCGGCGATGGTCTCATCCAGCGAGCCGGGCCATTCCGATCCGCCGCTGTTGCGCGTGCGCGCCGTGACGATCACGGTCGCGCCGGCCTCGGCGAGGCCGATCGCCACGCCCTTTCCAACCCCGCGGCTTCCTCCCGTCACCAGCGCGATGCGATCCTTGAGGCGTCCCTTGGTCATGCGATCTCCTGATATGGCTTCTTCGGAAGATATCTTGACAATAATCTTCCCAGGAAGATATTAGGCGCAGAACGTCGAAGGCGTCAACCAGGGAGGTTTCGCGATGGTCACCAGGGAAGAGAATGAATTGCTGTGCCGCGTCACGGGTGACGCGCCGATGGGACGGATGCTGCGGCAGCATTATTGGCTGCCTGCCGTGCTTTCGGTGCGCGTGCGCAAGGGCGAGGCGCCGGTCCGCGTCAAGCTGTTCGGCCGCAACTTCGTGGCGTTCAGGGGCAAGGACGGCACCGTCGGCTTCCTCGACGAGGCCTGTCCGCACCGCGGCGCCTCGCTCGCGCTGGCGCGGGTCGATGACTGCTCGCTGACCTGCCTGTTTCACGGCTGGAAGATCAATGCGCACGGCGAGGTGCTTGATGTTCCCAACGAGCCGAACAATCCCAGGGAATTTGCCAAGACCGTCAGGGCGAAAGCCTATCCGGTGCGGGAAGGCGCCGGGCTGATCTGGGTCTGGCTCGGCGAGGGCACGGCGCCGCCCGCGCCCGACTTCGAGTGGATGGATCTGCCGCCGGACCAGGTCTACGCGGCCGGCATCGAGCTCAATGCCAACTGGCTGCAGGGCGTCGAGGCCACCATCGATTCCTCGCATGTCGCGCTGCTGCACCAGAGCTGGACCGCGACATCGTCGACCGATTTCGGCGCCACCCGCGTCAACACCGAAGTCGGCTACGAGTTCGAGAAGAAGTCCTATGGCTTCCGCGCCGCGGCGCTGCGCACGGCGCCGGATGGATCGTGCCTCGCGCGCGTCACCGAGTTCGTGATGCCCTATTACGGCCTGATCGCGCCGATCTTCTCCGGACCGCAGCAGGATCGCACCGCGATCATCGCGGTGCCGATCGACGACGAGAACCTGATCCAGTGGTACATCTTCTATAATCCGGAGAAGCCGGTGGATTCCTGGCGCAAAGTGCAACGCGCCAACCAGTGGCCGATGGCCGGCGGCTTGCCGGGCGATCAAAGCACCAATTGGGGCCAGAAC
Organism: Bradyrhizobium sp. USDA 3240; assembly: GCF_054063295.1. Classification (NCBI taxonomy): domain Bacteria; kingdom Pseudomonadati; phylum Pseudomonadota; class Alphaproteobacteria; order Hyphomicrobiales; family Nitrobacteraceae; genus Bradyrhizobium; species Bradyrhizobium sp. USDA 3240. The sequence continues at coordinate 4,059,699 of NZ_JBSSGD010000002.1, read as the reverse complement.
CGCCAGATCATGGATGCCGGCAACAGCACCGGCTTCCACGAAATCGTCATCGAAGATTTCGTGGTCATGGTCAGCATGGGGCCGATCGTCGACCGTTCGCAGGAATATCTCTGCTCGGCCGACCAGGCGATCGTCAGGGTGCGGCGCCAGTTGCTCGACGAGGTGCGCGGCTTCATGGCCGGCAAGGCGCCGAAGAGCGGCCAGAGCGAGACGATGTCCTACAAGGACATTCGCGCGGTCGGTGGCCGGCTCGCCTCAGCCTCCGAGGATTGGCGGCAGATTCCCCGCTGATCGGAAGCCCGGGCGCGGCCGTGTCCGCGCCCATCTCCCTCCATTGGCCCCGGAGAGGTCATCCCATGACTTTGCAAGAATCGACCTGGCACCATCTCTGTGCCGCCGCGAAATTGTCGGAAGGCGAGCCGCTGGGCTTCAAGGTGGGCGACCGTCGCGTCGCGCTCTACAAGGTCGACGACGACATCTTCGCAACCGACGACGTCTGCTCGCACGCGTTTGCGCTGCTGTCATCAGGATTTCTCGAAGGGCACGTGATCGAATGCCCGCTGCATGGCGCGATGTTCGATGTCCGTGACGGCAAATGCCGGTCGACTGCCTACAAGGATATCGCGGCCTTCAAGGTCGAGATCCGCGACGGCGAGATCTATGTGCAGCTCGACGGCGGCACCGTGCTGGAAGCGGTCGGCGATCGCGGTGCGGACGTCAAACCGTGAGCAGCCTCATCGTCATCGGTGCGTCCTATGCCGGCCTTCAGGCGGCCCTTACCGCGCGCGACGCGGGCTATGCCGAACCGGTGACCGTGATCGCCGACGAGCCCGCGCTGCCCTATCAGCGACCACCGCTGTCAAAGGATTTTCTGCTCGACGAGATCGGCGCGCAGGGTCTCCTGATGCACGACGAGGCTATTTTCGCCGACAACAAGATCGAGCTGCGTCGAGGCCACCGCGTCGTCGAGATCGATCGCAATGCAGGCCGGGTCGCGTTGGCCGGCGGCGCGACGTTCGACTTCGACAGCCTCGTCATCGCCACCGGCTCGCGTGCGCGGAAGATCGCGGTCCGCGGCGCTGAGCTCGACGGGGTCTGCTATCTCAGGTCGATCGCCGATGCCGTCGACCTCAAGGCGCGGCTCGGCCAGGCCTCCGAGATCGTGATCGTCGGCGGCGGCTTCATTGGTCTCGAGGTCGCGTCCTCGGCAGCGAGGCTCGGCAAGCGCGTGACGGTGATCGAGGCGGCATCGCGTTTGCTCGAACGGGCGGTGTCTCCGGTGGTGTCGCGCTTCCTGCTCGATGTTCATGCCCGGGCTGGCGTTGCCGTGAAGTTCGGTACGGCGGTTTCGGCAATCATTGGAGATGGCGGACGGATTGCGGCGGTCGAGCTGAACGGCGGCATCCGTCTTGGCGCGGATCTCGTCGTCGTCGGCATCGGCGGCCTCGCCAATTCTGAACTCGCCGCCGCCGCAGGGCTCGAATGCGCCAACGGAATTGTGGTCGATGAGCATGGCCGGACGGCATGCCCCGGCATCTATGCCGCCGGCGACTGCGCCAATCACTACAGCCGGTTTGCCGAGGGCTGGATCAGGCTGGAGTCGGTTCAGCACGCGCAGGACCAGGGCACGGCGGTCGGGCTTGCGATCGCTGATCACCACGAGCCCTACGACAGCGTGCCGAGGTTCTGGTCGGATCAGCACGATCTCAAGCTCCAGACCGTTGGCCTCGCCGCGCGCAGCGACCGCACCGTGATCCGCGGTGCGATCGAAGCCGGCCGGTTCTCCGTGTTCAACTACCGGCAGGGCAGACTGGTCGCGGTCGACAGCATCAACAATCCCGGCGACCAGATGGTGGCGCGGCGCCTGATCGCAGCCGGCATTTCGCCGACACCGGAGCAGGCCGAAGACGGCTCATGCGATCTCAAATCGTTCCTGAAGCGCGGTGACAAGGCGGTCGCGTAGTGTTGCAGGCAGGGGCAGCTAGTCCGCTGCCGCAAGCCGGCCGGACTTCTTCAGCGCCTTCACGGTTCTGACGGCAAGCAGCTTGCGCAGGCAGCGGTCGAGCATCGCGAGCTCCGCCTTGGTGAGCCCGCTCGCCTCGGTCACGCCCTCAACCACTCTCGCGACCTCGGCAATGCCGCGGTCGGCGGTCGCAAGACCCTTGGCGGTGAGGCGGACCAGCTCCGAACGGCCATCGTCACTGGCCGAGACACGCAGGACGAAGCCGCCTTCCTGGAGCCGCGCCACGCGCTTGGTCATGGCGCCCGATGTGACGAGGAGCGCGCGAAACAGGTCGGTCGGGCGCAACTCGTACGGCTTCCCCGAGCGCCTGAGCGCGAGCAGCACGTAGAGCTCGCCGGTTTGCAGGCGGACGGCTTTCGCGATCTGCTGCAGGCGCAATTCGTGCAGCTGGTTGACGCGCTCCAGCCGCAGCAATGTGCAGGCCGCGGCGAGGTCGAGGTCCGGGCGCTGCGCCAGCCAGGCGGCTTCGATGTCGTCGTAGAGGGTGCTGTCGGGCGTGGGCTGCTTGATCGCAGGTTCGGCGCGGCGTGACACGCTGCTCTTCTTCATTCCTTCCAATCCCCTCCCGGGCCAACGGCGCCGGCATCATGCGTCGCGGCAATTTATCACCGTCGAACTGACGTGTCGCCCCGCAAGTGCCTCGTCTCGCTGCAAGCCCCACGTCTCGCGCCGTAAAGCGGCCATTTGCCGCTTTACGTTCCAGTTGACATTTATCTTCCTAGGAAGAATATTCCAGGTAAGAAAACAGGGAGGAGCCTCATGCGCGGACTTCGCGCGATTGTCTTGTTAGCGGCTTTCGTGGCCGCTTGCGGCTCGGCCAGGGCGGCCGAGACCGAATTGATCCTCGGCCAGACCATGCCCTATAGCGGGCCGGCGTCGGCGCTGAGCGCGGTCGGCAAGGTGCAGACCCGCTATTTCCAGATGATCAACGATCGCGGCGGCATCAATGGTCACAAAGTCAAGCTGATCTCGCTTGATGACGGCTACAGCCCGCCGAAGGCCGTGGAGCAGACCCGTCGGCTGATCGAGAACGATGAGGCGGTCGCGATCTTCGGCAGCATGGGGACGGCGCAGAATGCGGCGGTCCAGAAATATCTCAACGCCAAGAAGATCCCCCAGCTGTTCGTGTTCGCGGCCAGCGAGCGCTTTGCCGATCCGAAGACCAGCCCCTACACCATCTCGGGGATGACGTTGTTCAGCACCGAGGCTGCGATCTACGCGCGGCTGGTGGCCGAGCACACGCCCGGCTCGCGCGTCGCCGTGCTGTACCAGAACGACGACTACGGCCGCGAGTATCTGCGCAGCTTCAAGGCCGAGCTGGCCCGGCTCGATCCCAAGGCCGAGATCGTCGCGGCCTCGCCCTACGAGGTCACGTCGCCGACGGTCGATTCGCAGGTCGTCGCGCTGGCCAGCACCAATGCCAACGTCTTTCTCAATGCGTCGACCGGCAAGTTCACCTCGCAGGCGATCCGCAAGGCGGGTGAGCTTGGCTGGCATGCGCAGCAGTTCCTGCCGATCGGCAGCAACTTCGTGCCGACCATCCTCAAGCCGGCCGGGCTCGAAAACGCCAAGGGCGCCATCTCGGCGACGCCGACCAAGTCGGTCGGTGATCCCGAATGGGCCAACGATCCCGCTTATCTGGAGTGGCTGGCTTTCATGAAGACATACTATCCCGAGGGCGATATCGAGGATCAGCTCAACTTCACCGGATGGAACGTCGCGGTCCTGATGACCAGGGTCATCGAGGCCTGCGGCGATGATCTGTCCCGGCAAAACATCATGAAGCAGGCGACCGCGCTGAAGAGCGTCGCGCTTCCGGGCCTGATCCCGGGCATCACCGTCAACAGCAGCCCGGACGATTATCGCCTGATCACCTCGCTGCGGCCGCAGCGTTTCGACGGCGAGCGCTGGGTGCCGATATCAGGCGTCATGGCCGCGCAATGAGTGCCGGCCGATGATCGTGGATCGAGCGCGGCCGCTAGCGGCCGCGCCTGAGCTCCTCGGTGGCGCGCCGGAGCACCTCGTGAAGCCATTCGTGCGACGGCTCGCCCTCGACGCGCTCGTGCCACAGTAGCCGAACCTCCACGGGGGTCGTGGTGTAGGGCAGTTCATGGGTCGTGATCGCATGCGCCTGCTCGAGCGCCCGCGCCAGCGGCCGCGGGACGATCGCCGCCAGTTCGGAATCGATAAGCAACGCGGGCAGGGCAAGGAAATGCGGCAGCGAGACCGCGATCCGTGGCGGCCGGTCGCTGTCGGCCAGCGCCCGTTCGAGCGCCGGGCGGTCGTACATCTCGGAACGTCTGGCGAGCCCGCGCTCGGAGATGAAGCCGCCGATTGCGCCCTCCTGCTCGCCGCCGAACGAGACGACGACCAGCGGCAGGGTCGCGAGCCTGGCCTTGTCGAGCCGGCCGAGCTTGCGCTTTTTGCCGACGATCAGCACGTCGTCATATTCGAACAGCAGCGCCGTGCGGAAGCGGCTCGGCGGCGACGAGAACACGCCGATGGCGACGTCGATGCGGCCGAGATCGATCTGCTCGGCAAGATCGATCCGCGTCACCGGCTTGATGGTGAGGTCGATCGCCGGCGCTTCCCGGCTCAGGATCTTCAGCAGCGGCGGCGCCAGCACCATCGTCGTGAAGTCGTTGGCGGCGAGCGTGAACGGCTTGGTCGAGAGCGCGGGCGCGAAGGTCGGCAGCTCGACCGCGGCTTCCAGCGATCGCAGCGCCTGGCGCACCTGCGGCGCCATCGTCAGCGCGCGCGCCGTCGGCTGCATGCCGGTCGCGGTGCGGACGAACAGCTCGTCATCCAGCATCTCGCGCAGCCGCGCCAGCGAGTGGCTCACGGCGGATTGGCTCAGCGCGACCTTCTGGCTGGCGCGCAGCACGCTGCGCTCCTCCATGACGGCGTCGAACACCTTGAGCAGGTTCAGGTCCAGGGTCTTGAAGGAAACGGACACGCCGAGAGTCCCGTCTGTTGCGGATCGCGCGCCTCGATCAAATTTTGCGATCGCGCGCAGTTAAGGCCAGCCGCCCGGCCGATGCAACCGATCGGATTATCGGAGAGAGCGTCGCCGCATCGCCACTGTCGGCGTTCTGAAGGCGGTTCAGGATCACCCTGCAAGACTTTCACTTCCGCAATCCAGCGTTCTGGCCAAGATTGCCGGCGCCGGGTTGGGAGGAAGCAACAGATGAATGCCTCAGTGCAATCGGACCATGGTGGCGCGTGCAAGTCGCTCGGGTTGGCGCTGGCGCTCATGATGCTCGCAGCGCCGGCGATGGCGCAGAACGGGCCGGTGAGACTCGGCGTGCTGACCGACATGTCGTCGCTCTACGCCGACAATGGCGGTCAGGGCTCGGTCGTCGCGGCGCAGATGGCGGTGGACGACTTCAAGGGCAAGGTTCTCGGTCGCCCGATCGAGATCGTCGCAGGAGATCACCAGAACAAGGCGGATATCGGTGCTGCGATCACCCGCCGATGGCTGGAGAACGAGAATGTCGAGGCGATCCTCGACGTGCCGAATTCCGCGGTGGCGCTGGCCGTGCAGGGCATCACCCGCGACAAGAAGAAGCTGTTTCTTGCCACCGGCGCCGCCACCTCCCGCCTGACCGGCGACGAGTGCTCGCCGACCGGCATCCACTGGACCTACGACACCTACGCGCTGTCGCAGGGCACGACAAAAGCGATTTCGCGGCTCGGCGCCAAATCCTGGTTCTTCGTCTCGGCCGACTATTCGCTCGGCGTGCAGCTCGAGGCCGACAGCCGCAAGGTGATCGATGCGACCGGCGGCAAGGTGGTCGGCGCCGTCAAGCATCCGATCAATACGCCCGACTTCTCCTCCTTCCTGTTGCAGGCGCAGGCCTCCAAGGCGGACGTGATCGCGCTCGCCGACGCCGGCGGCGACTTCGTCAACGCCGTGAAGCAGGCGGGGGAGTTCGGCGTGACGCGCGAGCAAAAGCTCGTCGGCCTGCTCGTCTTCATCAACGACATTCACAGTCTCGGGCTCTCGAGCGCGCAAGGCCTGATGCTCAGCTCGGCCTTCTACTGGGATCTCAACGACGAGACGCGGGCCTGGTCGAAGCGTTTCATCGAGAAGACGAAGAAGGTGCCGTCGATGATCCATGCCGGCACCTATGGCGCAGTCATGCACTACCTCAAGGCGGTCGAGGCCGCCGGCACGCTCGATGGACCGACCGTTGCAGCCAAGATGCGCGAGCTGCCCGTCAACGATTTCATCACCCGCAACGGCAAGATCCGGCAGGACGGCCGGCTGGTCCGCGACATGTATCTGTTCCGCGTCAAGTCGCCGGAGCAGTCGAAATACCAGTTCGACTACTACCAGCTGCTGGCCACGATCCCGGGGGAAGAGGCCTTCAGACCGATGGAGGACGGCGGATGTCCGCTTCTGAAGAAATCGTGATCGAGCAGGACGCAGCGTGCGAGCTTGCGCGCAATCCGATCGACGAGGTGATCGCCGGACGTCTGTCGTGCCGTGAGTTCTCCGGCAGTCCCGTCTCGCGATCGACCATCGAGCAGATCCTGCGTGTAGCGCGCTTTGCGCCGAGCGGCGCCAACATCCAGCCCTGGCATGTCTACGTGCTGGCGGGCGCAGCGAAGGCCGAAGTGTCGGCTGCGCTTCTGCACGCGTATGAGACCGAGCCGAACGAGCACGTCTCCGAATATCAATACTACGCCAGCGCGTTTCCGGAGCCGTATCTTGGTCGCCGCCAGGAGTTCGGGCGATTGTTCTATGACTCGCTCGGGATCGCACAGAGCGACATGGCGGCGCGGAGCAGGCAGACCGCGAAGAACTTTGCGTTCTTCGGTGCGCCGGTCGGATTGATCGTCACCATCGACCGTCGCCTCGCGATGGGCAGCTGGCTCGATCTCGGCATGTTCATCCAGAACGTGATGCTGGCGGCGGTCGGCCGCGGGCTGCAATCCTGTCCGCAGGAAACCTTCGCCAAGTACCACCGGATATTGCGCCCGGCCCTGTCGATCCCTGCGGAGCAGATGGTGGCCTGCGGGATCTCGATGGGACATCCCAAGCATCAGGCGAGAGCGCGGCTGATGCCGCGTGCAGATCTGGAGGCGTTCGCCTCCTTCAAGGGTTTCGAGAACTAGAACAGGAGACAGCCATGGGAAGCCGTGAGCAGCTTATCGAACGCAGCATTCCGTTTCTGCGCGAAGTCAAGGACATGACGCCGAGCGCGGCGATGGAGCGATGGCTCAACGAGACCTATGGAGAGGACAGCGCGCTCTACCAGGATCTCGCGCGCCTCATCAAAATGGGAGTCGAGGAGGGCTGGGCGGCGAACCAGGAAGTCGAAGGCCCGAACTATCGGCGCAGCCGCATCCTCGAGCCGGTCCCGGAAACCTTCCAGTTCAGCATCACCGCCGTCTACATGAACAGCACCGATCCGCGTCGCTTCAAGGACGAGGACGATCACGACGTGCTGCGCGGGCAATATCACGGCCATCCCTATGGCGAACTCAACCTCGTCGTTCCCCTCGACAAGGGCGCCGAGTTGAAGGGGTTGCAGGGCTGGCAAGGGCCGGGCTGGACCGCGCCGGATCCCGGCAGCCGGCACTATCCGGAAGTGAGGGGCGGCGCTGTCATCGCGCTGTTTTATTTGCCGGCCGGACGCATCTCGTATGACTTCAAGGCGCCGGCCTGACGTCGGGCTGGTGGCTGGCGGCGAACCCGTCTGGAGAAGACACATGACGTTGATCTATCCGGTCACTTCGAACAGCGTTCATCCCGCGCGGCTGTCTCCGGCCTACCGGAGCGCGCTCAAGCGCTCGCCGCAGAAGCCGCTGATCCCGATGCGGCACACGCTCTCCGAGCTGACCGGGCCGGTCTATGGTCACGAGACGGTGCGCGCGCACGACAATGATCTCACCATCCAGGCCAAGGGTGAGCCGCTCGGCGAGCGCATCATCGTGCATGGACACGTGCGCGACGAGGACGGCCGCGGCGTGCCCAACACGCTGGTCGAGCTGTGGCAGGCCAATGCCTGCGGCCGCTACATCCACGTCGTTGACCAGCATCCGGCGCCGCTCGATCCCAACTTCACCGGCGCCGGCCGCACGCAATCCGATGCGAGCGGCTACTACAAGTTCATCACCATCAAGCCGGGCGCCTATCCGTGGGGCAATCACCACAACGCCTGGCGGCCCGCGCATATCCACTTCTCGGTGTTCGGCCATTCCTTCGTCTCGCGTCTGGTCACGCAGATGTACTTCCCCGGCGATCCGCTGTTTCCGTTCGACCCGATCTTCAATTCGGTGACCGACGAGAAGGCACGGGCGCGGATGATCTCCTCGTTTGATCTCGACAACACCCAGCCGGAATGGGCGCTGTGCTACCGCTTCGATATCGTGCTGCGCGGCCGCAATGCCACGCCGATGGAGACCAAGTAACGTGTCACGTCCTGATGGAATCACGCCCTCGCAGACCGTCGGCCCCTACTTCAAGTACGGCCTGACGCCGAACGGCGAGTATGAATGGAACGACGCCTTCACCAACAATCTGCTCACACCTGACGTCTCGGGGGAACGCATCCGCGTCGAGGGCATCGTCTATGACGGCGACGGCGCCGTGATCCCGGACTGCATGCTGGAGATCTGGCAGGCTGACAGCCAGGGCCGTTTCTCCGATCCGCAGGATGCGCGCGCGCTGCCGAATTCCTCGTTCAAGGGCTTCGGCCGCTGCGGCACCGACAGGAGCGGCGCTTACGCCTTCGACACCATCAAGCCCGGCGTGGTGCCTGACGCCGATGGCAAGCCGCAGGCGCCGCACATCGTGCTCGCGGTGTTCGCGCGCGGCATGCTGCTGCATCTCTACACCCGGATCTATTTCGACGACGAAGCCGGCAACGCCGGCGATGCCGTGCTCGCGCTGGTGCCGGCCGATCGCCGCGCCACCTTGATCGCCAGGCGCAAGGCGGGCTCCGGCAACACCTACACGTTCGACGTCCATCTGCAGGGCGACAATGAGACCGTGTTCTTCGACGTCTAGCCGCTGACCGACCGGGCCTGGTGGCACGCAAATCCAGCATTGAAGGGACGACCCAAATCCGCTGCGCGCCCTCGTCGCAGCGGATTTTGCTTGACTATGCGCGATCAGTTATATAGCAAGTTAGTTATATAACAGATGCGAGATTAAGCATGCCCAACCTCGACGCCGCCTTTTCCGCACTCGCCGACCCGACCCGCCGGGCGATCCTGGCGCGTCTCGCTTTGGGCGAGGCGACGGTGATGGAGCTGGTCGAGCCGTTCGAGATGACCCAGCCCGCGATCTCCCGCCATCTCAAGGTGCTCGAGGGCGCCGGCCTGATCATGCGGCGCGTTGAAGGCACCAAGCGGCCGTGCCGGCTGGCGCCGACGGCGGTCGCCGAGATCGATCAATGGCTCGGTACGCTGCGGCGCGCGCTGGAAGCCAATTACGACCGGCTGGACGGAGTGCTGGCCGCCATGAAGCCTGAGAAATGAAGGGTATCCCATGAGCAAGTTGACGCTGAAGACCGAAGGCGACCGCTATATCATTGTCACCAGGCGCTTCGTCGCGCCGCCCGAGGCGGTGTATCGCGCGCATACCGAGCCGGAGCTGTTGCAGAAGTGGCTGCTCGGTCCGGAAGGCTGGACCATGCCGGTCTGCGTCAGCGAGCTCAGGCCCGGCGGCAAGATCCGCTACGAATGGACCGACGGCAAGGGCGGCGGCTTTCATCTGACCGGCGAATATGTCGAGCTCGAACCGTTCAGCCGCATCGTGCATGTCGAGCGCATGCATCTGCCGGATCCGACGCCCGACAATCGTGTCGAGACGCGGTTTGCGCCCGACGGCAGCGGCACCGTGATGACGATGCGGATGACGCTGCCGGATGCCGAGACGCGCGCGGCGATGCTTGCGACCGGCATGGAGCACGGCATGGAAGACAGCTATGCTCGGCTCGACCGCATGAGCTGAGCACACTGACGTGAGGGACAATGCGCGATCGCTTCCTGACCGGTCTGATCGGGTATCCGATCGCGCATTCGGCGGCGCCCGCGATGCATGAGCAGGCCGCAGCCGCGCTCGGCGTTCACTGTCACTACCAGCTCATCGAGGTGACGGGCGCTGGGCGCGACGATCTGCGGGTCATGTTAGAGGGCGTCAGGCGGCTCGGCTTCGCCGGCGTCAACGTCACCTTTCCCTACAAGGAGGCGGTCGTCGATCTCATCGATGACCTCACGCCGGATGCGCGCGCGATCGGCGCGGTCAACACCATCGTCGCCAGTGGCGCGCGTCTGGTCGGGCACAACACCGATGCGACGGGCTTTGCGCGTGCGATCGCACCGCTGCTTGCGTCAGCGCCGCGCGGCCCGATCGCGCTGATCGGTGCCGGCGGTGTCGGCAAGGCGATTGCGTTTGCGCTCGCCGGCCTCGGTGTCGCCGGGATCAGGATCTTCGATGCCGATGTCGCCAAGGCCGCGCAGCTTGCGGCCCAGTTGCGCGATCGCGGTGCGGTCCACGCCGGCAGCGTCGCGACCGCGGTGGAAGGGGCCGCCGGTCTCGTCAATGCAACGCCGGTCGGCATGCTGCCGAGCCGTGACACGCCGGTGCCGGATGCACTGCTGCATCCGTCGATGTGGGTCGCCGACGCCGTCTACACGCCGCTCTGGACACCGCTGCTGACCGCAGCAAAAGCCAAAGGCGCAAGCGTCCTGACCGGCCGTGATCTGGCGATCAACGCCTCGGCCGATGCATTCAAGCTGTTCACGGGATTAACCCCGTCGCGTGCCGCGATGGCAAATGCGTTCGACGCCGTGATGGCTGCGCGCTACTCTGCGCCCGCCTGAACGGCGGGAGCATTGAATGAAAAAAATCAGGATTGGTCTGGCCGGCTGCGGCTTCGTGTCGGAGCTGCATATGGTTGCCTATCGACGTGTCTATGGCGTCGATGTCGAGGTGAGGGCGGTCGCAGCGCGCGGCGATCACGTGGTCGAGTTCGCGCGCAAGCACGGAATCCCGAACGCCTGTCGCAGCTTTGCCGAGCTGGTCGCCGACCGTGAGCTCGACGTCATCGATATCTGCACGCCGCCCAACCTGCACGCCGCGATGATTGTGGAGGCGATGCAGGCCGGCAAGCACGTGATCTGCGAGAAGCCGTTCAGCGGCTATTTCGGCCGCGAGGGCGACAAGGCGCCGATCGGCAAGCATGTCCCGAAGGCGCAGATGTACCAGCGGGTGATGGAGGAGATGGAGCAGACCCGCGCCGCAATCGAGCGCAGCGGAAAACTGTTCATGTATGCCGAGGACTGGATCTACGCGCCCGCGGTGACCAAGACCGCGGAGATCATCCGCGCCACGCGCGACAAGATCCTGTTCATGAAGGGCGAGGAGAGCCATTCCGGCTCGCATGCCGCGCACGCCGCGGAATGGGCGATGACCGGCGGCGGCTCGCTGATCCGGATGGGGTGCCATCCGCTGTCGGCCGTGCTCTATCTCAAGCAGGTCGAGGCGAAAGCGCGCGGCGAGACCATCAATGTCGCGAGCGTCACTTGCGATGTCGGAAATGTCACGGCTTCGCTCAAGCCCGAGGAACGCGCCTACATCAAGGCCAATCCGGTCGATGTCGAGGATTGGGGTACGCTGACCGCGACTTTCTCCGACGGCACCAAGGCGACGGTGTTTTCCGGCGACATGATCATGGGCGGCGTGCGCAACCTGATCGAGACCTACACCTCGGGCGGCTCGCTGTTCGCCAACATCACGCCGAACACGCACCTTGTTAGCTACCAGACCTCAGATGAGAGGCTTGCCTCCGTCTACATCACCGAGAAGGTCGATCGCAAAACCGGCTGGCAGTATGTCTGCCTCGAAGAGGAATGGACCCGCGGCTACCTGCAGGAGATCCAGGATTTTATGGAATGCGTGGTGACCGGCCGGCAGCCACTCGCCGACCTCGCACTGGCGTATGAGACCACGAAGGTGAACTACGCCGGCTATTGGGCGGCGGACGAGGGGCGGCGGGTGGTGTTGTAGGGTGGCGGGAACAACGAGATTACCCGCGTATACTCACGCCAGACCCGTCATCCTGAGGAGCGCGTAGCGCGTCTCGAAGGATGCACGGCCCGGCCGGTGGCCGTCGATCCTTCGAGACGCCGCAAGTGCTGGCTCCTCAGGATGACGGGGATAGCTTTCCAGCGAGCCGCAACAAACGCGCGAACCCTACGCCCCGTACACCGATCCCTTGGGCAGCGGAAACACCGGGTCCTGGGTGCGAATATTCGTCGGCCACACCACGGTGATGCGCTCGCCGGCGTTCTGCATCACGACCGGCGTCGAGCGCTCGTTCTGGCCGGACATCGGCGTGCCCGGTGGATAGAATTTCACGCCATAGCCCTGGATGGTGCCGCCCGGCGGGATGTCGACATCGAGCGCCGCCTTGCGGATCGCCTCGGGATCGAAGCCGCCGTATTTCTCCTTGGCGACCGGCAGCACATTGTTGAGCAGGACCCAGGTCTGGTTGAAGCCCATCGAGCAGTGCGGCGGCACTTCGGTGGCGCTGGTCTTTTCGCGATAGCGCGCCACCATCACTTTGGTGAGATCGCCGACCCCCGGCGCCAGCTTGGCCGGATCGAGCAGCTGTGCGGGGACGGGGTCGATGTTGCAGAAATTGTCGATGTCGGCGCCGAACGTCGTGCGCAGCTTGTCGAGCTGGCTGTAGCCGGCGCCGGCGCCGAACAGCATCTTGAACTTCAGCCCGCTCTCGCGCGCCTGGCGCAGGAACAGCGTAATGTCGGGGTTGTAGCCGGCATGTGAGATGATGTCGGCCTTGGCGCGCTTCAATTTGGTCACCAGCACCGAGAGATCGGGCGCGGAGGCCGAATAGCCTTCCTTGAGCACGACCTGCAGCCCGGCTTCCTTCGCGAACATTTCGTCGGCGGCGGCAACGCCGACGCCATAGGGACCGTCCTCATGGATCAGCGCGACCTTGACGTCCTTTGGCTCCATGCCGAGCCTCGCCTTGGCGTGCTCGCCGAGGAAGCCGCCGAAAGCCTGGCCGTACTGGTCGGAATGGATCTGGGCGCGGAACACGTATTGCAGGTTCTTGTCCTTGAATACGGCGGTCGAGACCGCAGTCGTGATCCAGAGGATCCGCTTCTGCTGCTCGACCTTGGCGGCGAGCGGCACCGCGTGCGAGCTTGCGAACACGCCGTTGAGGATGTCGACCTTCTCCTGGTCGATCAGCCGATTGGCCTCGTTGATCGCGACATCGGGCTTGCTTTGGGAATCGACGTTGACCGGCGCGATCTTGTACTTGCCGCCAATGCCGCCCTTCTCATTGACGAGATCGATCGCGATCTGCGTGCCGATCGAGGAGGCGACCGAGCCGCCGGCGGCAAATGGGCCGGTCAGGTCGTAGATCACGCCGATCCGGACCGTTTCGGCCTGCGCCTGCGCGCGTGTCCAATCGAAGCTGAAAGCAGCGGCGGCAGCCGCTGAAGTCTTCAGCAGCGTCCTGCGTGAAGTCGGCATCGCGTCCTCCCCTGAAGCCGTCATTTGCGACGGGCATTTGCTTTTTGCGAAGTATTGGGAGGAGGCCCCGGAAAGTCAACGCGATTGCGGCTGCGGCATGTTGCGCTTTCGGAGGGGGCGTCGACGTCTCTCACCCCGTCATTCCGGGGCGTGCGAAGCACGAGCCCGGAATCCATTGATCCGCAGCGTCCGCGGCCCGATGGATTCCGGGCTCTCGCTTCGCGAGCCCCGGAATGACGAGGAGAAACCTACTCCATCACCGCGGCATGATCCGACGGCGCCGACTGCGCGCGCAGTGTGGCCTTGGTCGAGCCGATCATCAGCGCGAGCGGGATCGAGACCAGGATGAACAGCATCACCAGCTGATAGTCGTGCGAGAACGCGATGATCTGCGACTGCGCCGCCACCATCCTGTCGGCCATCGCGCGGCCGGCATCGGTGTTGAGGTTGATCATGCCCGCGACGTCGGGCATCTGCAGCGCGTGGTTGAACGGATTGATCTGTTCGGACAGTTTGGCGTAGATCCGCCGCCCGCCCTCGGTGAGCTGCGCGATCACGATCGAGATGCCGACCGAGCTCGCGACGTTGCGGAACAGCGTCAGCATCGAGGTGCCGTCGATGCGCAGCTGGTTCGGCAGCGTCAGGAACGCCACCGTCGACAGCGGCACGAACACGAGGCCGAAGCCGAAACCCTGGATCACGCTGACGATGATGATCTCTCTTGCCTGGGTCATGTCGGTCCAGCCGGTCATCTGGAACAACGACGCCGCGGTCAGTGCCAGGCCGGAGACAATCAGCGTGCGCGCCTCGATATAGCGCATCAGGCGGCCGACCAGCATCATCGCGACGAAGGTGCCGGCGCCGCGGGTCGCCAGCAACAGGCCGGCGGTGATGATCGGATAGCCGACCACGTTCTGCAGATAGGGCGAGGACAGCGCCATGGTCGAATACAGCACGAGGCCCATCACCGTCATGAACACGACACCGCCGAGGAAATTGCGGTCCTTGAAGATCGCGAACTGGATGAACGGCTTGTCGGTGGTCAGCGAATGGGTGAAGAAGAAGTAGGCGCCGACCGCCGCCACGATGAATTCGATCATGATCTCGTTGGATTCCAGCCAGCCGAGCTGCTCGCCGCGGTCGAGCCCGAGCTGCAGCGCGCCGATCGCGACCGCAAGCGCGCCGAAGCCGAACCAGTCGAAGCGCAGCGCGTGGTCCTTTCTGGTCTCGTCCATGAAGATGATGAGGCCGAGCACCGTGAACAAGCCGAACGGCAGGTTGACGAAGAACACCCAGTGCCAGGAATAGGTCTCGGTCAGCCAGGCACCGAGCGAGGGTCCCATGATCGGACCCATCATCACGCCCATGCCCCAGATCGACATCGCCTTCGCGCGCTCATGCAGCGCGTAGGAATCGAGCATCACTGCCTGCGACAGCGGCACCAGCGCCGCGCCGAACACGCCCTGCAACAGGCGGAACAGCACCATCTGGTTGATGTCCTGCGCCAGGCCGCAAAACACCGAGGCGACGGTGAAGCCGGCCGAGCAGATGATGAAGATGCGCTTGAGGCCGAAGCGGTTGGCGATCCAGCCCACCGGCGCGGTCATGATCGCGGCCGCGACGATGTAGGAGGTCAGCACCCAGTTGATCTGGTCCTGCGAGGCCGACAGCGAGCCCTGCATATAGGGCAGCGCGACGTTGGCGATCGTGGTGTCGAGCGCCTGCATGATCGTCGCGGTCATCGCGCAGATCGTCACCATGTTCCGGCGCATGCCGGGCACGGCGGATGGTGACGGTGCATTCATCGCGTCTTAGTCCTGGTGGTCCGGGTGCGCGGAGGCTGAGCCCAGCCCGAGCAGGCCGGCCAGCGTGCGGCGGTGGTTGGTGTCGATCGTCGCGTAGACGCTCATGCCGGCCTTCAGCTTCTTCACGAACGGATCGTTCTCGTCGAAGTAGATCCGCACCGGCACCCGCTGCACCACCTTGACGAAATTGCCGGTGGCGTTCTGCGGCGGCAGGATCGCGAACTGCGCGCCGGTGCCCGGCGACAGCGAGCCGATCTTGCCTTTGAACTCATGGTTCGGGAACGCGTCGACGTCGAGCGTGACGGGCTGGCCGACCGCGACATAGGTGAAGTCGCTTTCCTTCGGATTGGCATCGA
The DNA here is from genome assembly GCF_054063295.1 of Bradyrhizobium sp. USDA 3240. NCBI lineage: Bacteria > Pseudomonadati > Pseudomonadota > Alphaproteobacteria > Hyphomicrobiales > Nitrobacteraceae > Bradyrhizobium > Bradyrhizobium sp. USDA 3240. The sequence goes on along the minus strand of NZ_JBSSGD010000002.1, from coordinate 4,043,994 downwards.
CCCAGGGATGGTCGACATCGATCACCGAGAACACCGGCGCGCCCGCCGCGACGAAGCGGCCGAGCTGGATCTGGTCGACCTGGGTCGCCACGCCGTCCATCGGCGCGCGCAGCACGGTGTGATCGAGATTGCGCTGGGCGTCGTCGAGCTTGGCCTTGGCCTGCGCGTAGGGCGGGAAGCGCTCGATCGGCAAATCGACATCGCCGAGCAGCTGCGTCTTGGCGTTGGAGATCTGCTGCCTAATGTATTGCGCGAGGCTCTCGGCGGTCACTTGCGCATTTGCCGCGTTGTCGAGGTCGAGCTGCGAGCCGAAATTCTGCTTGGCGAGCGTCGATTTGCGATCGACGTCCTTTTTCTTCAGTTCAATGCTCTGCTGGGCGAATTCCAGCATCCTGGTGTTGATCTTGATGTTGTCGACCAGATTGTCATAGCTGGTCCTGGTCTGGTCGAGCGCCGCCTTGGCCTGGTCGACCGCGAGGCGGAACGGCACCGGGTCGATCTCGAACAGCTCGTCGCCCTTCCTGACGTGCTGGCCTTCCTTGACGACGATCTTGTCGATCTTGCCGGAGATTTCCGGCGTGATCAGCACCTTCTGCGCGCCGACATAGGCATCGTCGGTGCCGACATAGCGGCCGCCATTGAGATAGAACACGCCGCCGCCGATGACAGCCACGATCGGCAGCACGACGAGCAGCAGCACCCGGCGATAGCGCCGCAGGGCCGCCATCAGGCGGCGGCGCGGCGCGCGGCTGGCCTTGCCTGCCGGCGTGGGCTCTCCGGGATTGCTCTTCTGCTCAGGGGCCAGCTTGAGAACGGGTTCAGCCATAGCGTTGTTCCTTTCGGGAGGGCTCGCCGGCTGGGCTTTGGATGGCATTGCGAACGTTTTCCTTGATCGATTCCAATTGGGTGAGCAGGCGATGCGCATCAGTGGGGCTGATGCCCTCGAGCGCGGTCGCGGTGAGTTCGGAACGCAGGCCGGCAAGCTTCCCGAGCAGCGGGCGCGCGGCCTTCTTGAGATAGAGGCGGTTGACGCGGCGGTCGTTGTCGTCGCTGCGGCGCTCGATCCAGCCATTGTCGCAGAGCTTGTCGATCAGCCGCGTCAGCGTGATCGGCTGCATCTCGAGCAGCTCGGCGAGCTCGGTCTGCTTCATGCCTTCCTGGCGTTCCACCTTGGACAGCACGGCCCATTGCGCGCGGGTGATGCCGTAGCGCGCGGCCTCCTTGTCGGCGTAGACGCGGATCAGCCGGAACAACTCGCCAAGCGTAAACAAGAAGTCCGTATCCACGGAACCGCGCATAGACCCATCTCCATAAGCTTGGGATATAATAAGCTTGCTTATGAATTCTGCATGCCGGGTTAACGGGAGGCTGCCCCGCATCGCGCACATGGCTGCAGGGCAACGAGGGATGCGCTTCGGGTATTGGGCGGCGGTCTTGAGGTTGGGCCGGGCTATGGGAACCGGCGCAGAAATGCTACATATCGGGGCAATGAGCCTGGCCAAGCCGACATTTCCTGCCCCCGACCACGATCACGGCCGTTGCGCCGCGGACGCGATGGCGCATGCCGAACAGGTGTGCGCGCGCCGCGGCCAGAAATTCACCCCGATCCGGCGTCAGGTGCTGCAGGCGCTGCTGTCGAGCCATCGACCGCTCGGCGCCTATGAGGTGATCGACGAACTGGCCAAGACGATGCCGCGCCCGGCACCGATTACCGTGTATCGCGCGCTCGACTTCCTGATGGAGAACGGCCTCGTTCATCGCATCGAGAGCCGCAACGCCTTCCTCGCCTGCGCGCACGATCATGACGAGACCTCGATGGTGGCGTTCCTGATCTGCGACCATTGCGGCTCGGTCGGCGAAATTCCCGCCGCCCCCGTCGCGCAAAGCCTGACCGCCGCGGCGCGGGCCTCGGGCTTCATCCCGAAGCTGTCCGTGGTCGAGATCGCCGGCACCTGCGCGCATTGCCAGAAATGATCGTTCTCGTCCGAGACCCTTCTCCGTCATTGCGAGGAGCGAAGCGACGAAGCAATCCATGCCTCGGCAAGTGGCGAGATGGATTGCCTCGCTCCGCTCGCAATGACGATCCAAGCGACACGCGAAGACTAACAACAACAGGCCGATAGGCCGGCCCGCGAGGAAACATGTCGACCCAAGCGATCACAGCCCACGTCACGAGGCCCGTCAGCGTCGGCCACGGGCTGCCGCCCGGCGCCATCGCATTGATGCTGATGCTGTGCGTGAGCTGGGGCTTCAACCAGCTCGCGGTCAAGCTCGCGCTGCCCGACGTGCCGCCGATGCTGCAGGCGCTGATCCGCTCCTCAGGCGCGCTGCCCGTTATGCTGATCGTCGGTCGGCTGCGCGGCGTCAAATTCTTCGAGCGCGACGGCACGCTGCTGCCGGGCGTGATCGCCGGGCTGATGTTCGGCTGCGAGTTCGTGCTGATCTTCACCGGGCTGACCTTCACCTCGGCGTCGCGCGCCTCGGTGTTCCTCTACACCGCGCCGTTCTTCGTTGCGCTCGGCTCGCACCAGTTTCTCGGCGAGCGTCTCTCGACCGTGCAGTGGAGCGGGCTGGCGCTGAGCTTTGCCGGCGTCGCGCTCGCGATCGGCGTGCCGCAGCCGAATGTCGATGCCAAGGTGCTGCTCGGCGATCTCATGGTGGTCGGCGGCGGCGCGCTGTGGGCCGCGACCACGCTGGTCGCCAAGGGCACGCAGCTGCGCAAGGCCGCGCCGGAAAAGGCGCTCGGCTACCAGGTCGCGATCTCGATTCCGATTCTCGGGTTGGCAGCCTGGATCGCCGGCGAGCGTATCGAGCACGTACCGAGCGCGCTGTCGATCTCGCTGCTCGCCTATCAGGCGGTCTGGGTGGTGGGCTGCACCTTTGTCATCTGGTTTGCGATGGTGAAGACCTATTCGGCGAGCAAGCTGTCGGCCTTCACTTTCGTCACGCCGCTGTTCGGCGTGGTCGCGGCCTATTTCGTCATGCACGACACGCTGACGGCGGTGTTCGGTGTCGCTGCGCTATTGGTGATTGCCGGGCTTTATCTCGTCAACAAGCCCGACCCGAAGGTGACACCGGATCCGAACGTTCCGGCGTGACAGCGCTGCAACGCGATACACATCGTCCGTGTCGGCCGGCGCAAGGAGTGGCCCCTTGCTCCCCTATTGATCTACGTCAACACTGCTGCCCACATTCCGTGAACCCTCCCATGCGAGGGGATGCCGTGGAGGCACGCTGATGCCAATCGATGCCACCGATGCAATTGAAGCCGGAATCCGGTCCGCGTTCACCGCATACTCCAAAGAGGATGATCCGGACTGGCGCAGTGCGTGCTGGATCAAGCCGGATGAGTGCTCGCATTTGGCAAAGAGCATCTTGAAGGAATTGGCGGCCCGAGGCTTTGAGATCGTCAAGAAGCCGGCTTGATCGTCTAAAGACCCGGACAATTCATGTGGCGGGAATGCGGATGTCTGACTCACGGGTGGCGCAATAAATTCGGTGTCGTCCCGGCGCTGGCCGGGACCCATAACCACCGTAGGTGATTGTTGCGCGACGCCGGGGCCACAGCTTTTCTCACCAACCCAATCCTGGGGCTATGGGTCCCGGCCTTCGCCGGGACGACGTGAGGGAGGGCTATGCGCTTCCGACTACCCCACCTCGATCGGCAGCGACTCATCCTTTGCCCATTCGCCCATCGAGCCGTCATAGAGCGTGAGATTGTCGTAACCGAGCCGATGCAGCTGGAACAGGTCGATGGTCGCGGAGATGCCGCCGCCGCAATAGGCGACGACGCGCTTGTCCCTGCTGATGCCTTGCGCGGCGAAGGTTGCTTCGGCCTCTTCGAGCGGCACGAATGTCTTGACCTTCGGATCGATCAGGGTTGCCGCCGGCACGCTGACGCTGCCGGGGATGCGGCCGGGCCGGCCGTAACGGCTCGGCTCTAACCCCCTGTAGAATTGCGGGCCGAGCGCATTGACGATCACGGTGTCGCGCTCGGTGGTTGCGGCGAGCACGTCACGCTTGTCGACGAATAGGCCGTCCTTCGGCCGCGCCGAGAACGTGGCTTGCGGATAGCCGCCGGCAAGCCCGGTCTCGATGTCGCGTCCCTCGGCGGTCCATTTGTCGATGCCGCCGTCGAGCACCGCGGCGCCGTCGAAGCCGAGCGAACGCAGCATCCACCAGAACCGCGTCGCCCACATCGCAGTGCCGATCGAATAGAGCACCACGCGACTATTGGCCGAGATGCCGTGGCGGCCGAACGCGGCCTCGAGCTGGGCCGTCGGCGGCATCATGAAGCGCAGCTCGGTGCGGGGGTCGGAGAATTCGGCCTGCAAATCGAGGAAATTCGCGCCCGGGATGTGACCGGCCTCGAACGTCTGGCGGCCCGAGACGACAACATAGGGGATGTTGCTGCCGGCCGGGGCCGGCTCCAGATAGGTCGTGCAGTCGAACAGGCGCAACTCGGGCCGGGTCAGGATGTCGGCGAGTTCCGCCGTGGTGATCAGCTCGCTATGGCCGGCCATGTCGCGCCTCCCGGTGTGTGTTTAACGGGATGCTAAGATGCTCCGGATCACATGAAAAGCTGTCACTTTGCCCTTTGATTCACCCCAATTCGGCCCAATATAGCTGTCCATGCAGGACGCCGCTGCATGGCTTGCCTTTGGCCTCAATCGGCGTCATAAGCTGTTGAATTCACTCCGAAACATCACCGTTTGGCCCGTCTTGCGCGAGGCCCATCGCCCCCTTGGTGAATGTCACCAAAACCTGATATTCGAGACGCCATGAACAAGCCCGAGATTTTGCCGCAAGACGACGTCGCCGGTCCCGCGCCGCGGCACCACACCACGCAGGTCATGGTCGGCAACGTTGCCGTCGGCGGCGGTGCGCCGATCGTCGTGCAGTCGATGACCAACACCGACACCGCCGATATCGACGGCACCATCGCCCAGGTCGCCGCGCTGTCCCGCGCCGGCTCCGAGATGGTGCGCATCACCGTCGACCGCGAGGAAGCCGCTGCCGCCGTGCCGCACATCCGCGACGGCCTGCGCAAGCGCGGCATCACCACGCCCTTGATCGGCGACTTCCACTATATCGGCCACAAGCTGCTCGCCGAGTATCCGGCCTGCGCTGAGGCGCTCGACAAGTACCGTATCAATCCCGGCAATGTCGGCTTCAAGAACAAGCGCGACACCCAGTTCGCCGACATCATCGAGATCGCGAACAAGAACGGCAAGCCGGTGCGCATCGGCGCCAATTGGGGCTCGCTCGACCAGGAGCTGCTCACCAAGCTGATGGACGAGAACACGGCATCGGCCAATCCGCGCGACGCCCGCGCGGTGACCCGCGAGGCGATGGTGCAGTCGGCATTGCTGTCGGCGGCTCGCGCCCAAGAGCTCGGCATGCCCAAGAACAAGATCATCCTGTCGGCCAAGGTCTCGGCCGTGCAGGACCTGATCGCGGTCTATCAGGAAGTCGTGCGCCGCTCGGACTATGCGATCCATCTCGGCCTCACCGAGGCCGGCATGGGCTCGAAGGGCATCGTCGCATCCTCGGCCGCGCTCGGCATTCTCTTGCAGCAGGGCATCGGCGACACCATCCGCATCTCGCTGACGCCGGAGCCCGGCGGCGATCGCACGCTGGAAGTGCAGGTCGCGCAGGAATTGCTGCAGACCATGGGCTTCCGCACCTTCGTGCCGCTGGTTGCGGCCTGCCCCGGTTGCGGCCGCACCACCTCGACCACGTTCCAGGAGCTGGCGCGCTCGATCCAGGATTTCATCCGCGACGAGATGCCGGCCTGGAAGACCAAATATCCGGGCGTCGAAGAGCTCAACGTCGCTGTCATGGGCTGCATCGTGAACGGCCCCGGCGAATCCAAGCACGCCAATATCGGCATCTCGCTGCCCGGCACCGGCGAAGCGCCGGCCGCGCCTGTCTTCGTCGACGGCAAGAAGTTCCGCACCCTGCGCGGTCCGGGCATCGCCGCCGACTTCAAAGCGCTGGTGATCGACTATATCGATCAGAAGTACGGCGCCGGCGCCAAGGTGCCGGAGACGGCGGGCGCCGCGGAGTAATTTCACTCCGCGCGCGATCCACACTCAATCGTCGTCCCGGCGAAGGCCGGGACCCATAACCACAAGACGTGGTTATGGCGTGAGATGCGGATTACCAGCCTTCGCAAAAACCCAATCCTGTGGTTATGGGTCCCGGATCTGCGCTCCGCTTCGCTGCGCTTGTCCGGGACGACAGATATGTTTGCGGCGCAGATTGCGCTTCCGTTGATGCGCGCTACCATGCTCCCAATCAAGAACCATCGGGAGAACGCCCATGAGCTCGCTGTCCGGCAAGCAGGGTCCGCGCTACCGCCACCTCGCCGACCAATCCGAGCCCTATGAGACCATTGGCGTCGAGAAGCTGACGCCGATCATCGGTGCGGAAATCTCCGGCGTCGATATCGGCAGGCTGGTTGGCGACGATGCGCGCTCCAACCGCCAGATGGACGAGATCCATCGCGCGCTTGCCGAAAACCTCGTCATCTTCTTCCGTGATCAGCACATCAGCCCTGATCAGCACCTCGCCTTCGGCCGTAAGTTCGGCGAGCTGCACGTGCACCCGGCCGCGCCCAACGAAGGCGATCCGGCGCTGATGAAGATCTATGCCGACAAGGATAGCCCACGTGCCAATGGCGAAGGCTGGCACACCGACGTGTCCTGCGATCTCGAGCCGCCGATGGGCTCGATCCTCTATATCAAGCAGTGCCCGCCGCGCGGCGGCGACACGCTGTTCGCCAACATGTACGCGGCCTATGAGGCGCTGTCGGACCGCATGAAGGCCTATCTCGACGGGCTGACCGCGCTGCATGACGGCGAGCAGACCTATCGTGGGCTGTACGCCAATTATGGCGTCGCCGACAAACGGGAATATCCCCGGGCCGAACATCCCATCGTCCGCACCCATCCGGTGACCGGGAAAAAGTCGCTCTACGTCAATCGCGGCTTCACCCGCTTCATCGTCGGCATCCCGCGCGACGAGAGCGATGCCATGCTGGCCTATCTCTACCAGCATGCGGAGAACCCGCTGTTCCAGTGCCGCTTCCGCTGGTCGGAAAACGCGATCGCGTTCTGGGACAATCGCTGCGCCCAGCACCGCGCGATGTGGGATTACTGGCCGCACACCCGCTCCGGCACTCGCGTGACGGTGAAGGGCGAGCGGCCGGTGTAAAGGAATTGCGTGGGATGGATTTTGCTTCGCCCTACTCATCCTACGGACTGAAACAAAAATAATTCGGGAGACCACCCATGCTCCGCGCCGAAGACAACAAATTCCTCACCGAATCGGGTGCCGGAACGGGAATGGGCGAATTGCTGCGCCGGTTCTGGATTCCGGTGCTGCTGTCGGAAGAGCTGCCGGAGCCCGACAGCGACCCGAAGAAGATCGTTGTCATGGGCGAGGAGCTGCTGGCCTTCCGCGACACTAGGGGCGTGGTCGGCGTCATCGATCAGTATTGCCCGCACCGCGGCGCCAATCTCTGGCTCGGCCGCAACGAGGAATGCGGCATCCGCTGCGTCTATCATGGCTGGAAGTTCGACACCGACGGCCGCTGCGTCGACATGCCGACCTCCTATCCGGACCTCAACGCCAAGGACCTGATCCGCATCAAGTCCTACCCGGTGCGCGAATGGGGCGAGATGATCTGGGCGTATATGGGCCCCGTCGAGCAGATGCCCGAATTGCCGGCGCTGGAGATGGCGCTGCTGCCGGCCTCGCATCGCTTCGTCACCAAGAAGTGGCAGGACTGCAATTGGGTGCAGGCGGTGGAAGGTTCGATCGACACCGCGCATTTCACCTTCGCGCATCTCTCCTTCGACAAGGAGGAGAACGAAATCCTCGACATCAAGAAGCATTTCGTCAACCCGCTGACGCGGGTCGCGACCGACCACATGAGTTGGATCGCCGAGGATCCGCGCCCCGTCATCAAGATCAATCCGCATGAGGCGGGGCTCACGGTCGCGGGCGGACGGCTCACCGGCAGCGACAACATCTACTGGCGCATCGCCCAGTTCCTGATGCCGTTCCACAGCTATGCGCCGAGCTCGATGCCGGGCGAGAACATGTTCGGCCAGACCTTCGTGCCGGTGACCGACACCAGTTGCTGGATCTACACCTATGCGTGGAATCCCGACCGCCCGCTGACCGACGCCGAATGCGACGGCTACGCCAATGGCAACGGCGTGATGGCGGTCGTCGACGAGAACTACGTGCCGCTGCGCAACAAGGCGAACGACTATCTGATCGATCGCAAATTGCAGCGGACCAAGAGCTACACCGGGATCAAGGGCGTCTCCGAGCAGGACGCCGCGGTGCAGGACAGCTAGGGCCCGATCGCCGACCGCACCCGCGAGCATCTCGGCCCGACCGATCTCGGCATCATGCATTTCCGCAAGCTGGTGCTGGAGGCGGCCCGCGCCCTGCAAAAGGGCGAGGCGCCGCCGCACGCCAGGCATCAGGATCGCTACACCGTGCGCTCCGGCGCCTGCGTCACCAGCAAGACCAAGGACCTCGCGGCCGTCATGGTCGAACGGTTCGGCGATCCCGCGGGCTTCGTCGGCGGTCCCGGCCAGAACGCCGCGGCGGAATGATCTGTCGTCCCGGCGAAGGCCGGGACGACGTAAACTTACAACGGAATCCTGCGATACTCCCGGTTGGAGAGGCTCGCCTCTTCCAGATCCAGATCGCGCTCGATGCGCCGCCTGGTCTCGTCGGTGATCTTGCCGTCGCGCAGCAGCATGTGGATGAACTTGCGCTCGGACGAGATCAGCTCCCGCGTCAGCGCGGTGCCGGCGGCGGAGACGTCGTGCTTGTCGGGATCGAGCGTATCAGGCAGCTGGTTGATGCGGATCTCATGGCGCGAGCGCAGCAGCTTGATCACCTCGTCGGAGAGCTCGCGGTCATCGGTGATGGCGTCGAGCGATTTCAGCGCGGCGTTCAGCGCCTCGCGCCGCGCCTCGATTTCCTGCTCGTGCTCGGCGATGTGCTCGCTGCGCCCGTCCTTGGCGAGGCCGAGCAGGCGCACCACCGGCGGCAATCCGAGGCCGAGCCCGACCAGCGTCACGAAGATCACGCCGAAGGCGACGAACAGGATCAGGTCGCGATACGGGAAGGCCTCGCCGCCAGGCAATGTCAGCGGCAGCGCAAGTGCTGCAGCGAGCGACACCGCGCCGCGCACGCCGGTGAAGGCGACCACGAACACCGCCCGCCACGACGGCAGCGGATCGCGCTCGCGCACGCGGGCGCTGATCAAGCGCGGCAGATAGGTGCCGGGAAACACCCAGAGGAAGCGCGCGACGATCACGATGACGGCGACCAGCGCGGTGGCGGTCAGGATGTCGTATAGCGGAAACGCCTTCGACTTCTCGTACAGCGAGCGCATCTGGAAGCCGGTCAAGAGGAACAGCAGGCCCTCGATCAGATAGATGATCAAGTCCCAGAAGAAGATGCCCTGCAGGCGCGTCGCGGCCGAGATCAGCAGCGGTCCGTTCCAGCTCATATAGAGGCCGCAGGCGACGGTTGCGATCACGCCGCTGCCGCCGAAATGCTCGGGGATCCAGTAGGCGAGGTAGGGCGTGATCAGCGACAGCGTGATCTCGACCTGCGGATCCCGGGCGCGGCGGCGGGCGCGCAGGCTGAGCCAGCCGACCGCCGTGCCGAACGCGATCTCGCCGGCAACGATGACGAAGAACGTGCCGGTCGCCTTCGGCAGCGAGAACAGTCCGGTGGTGATGGCGGCGAGCGCGAAGCGGTAGAGGATCAGCGCGGTCGCGTCATTGGCGAGCCCCTCGCCCTCGAGCACGACAAGGATGCGGCGGGGCATGCCGAGCTTGCGCGCGATCGCGAGCGGCGCGACCACGTCCGGCGGCGCGACGATCGCCCCTAGCAGGAAGCCGGTGCTCCAGGGCAGCCCGATCAGATAGTGGGTCGCGGCCGCGACCATGAAGGCGGTGAAGATCACGCAGCCGACAGAGAGCAGGATGATCGGCCGCAGATTGGCCTTGAACTCGCGCCAGCTCATCGCGACGCTCGCCGAATAGATCAGCGGCGGCAGCACCACCAGGAGCACGAGCTCGGGCGGCAGTTCCAGCGACGGCATGCCCGGCACGAAGGCGAGCACGATGCCGACCAGCAGGAGCAGGATCGCCGGCGCGATGTCGGTCCGCCGTGCAACCAGCGCGGTTCCCGCCAGCACGCCGAGCAGCGTGAGAAAGATCTGAAATTTGGCTTCCATAATGGGCTCAATTCACCCGGAAACCAGCGCCAGTCAATGCGGTCCGGCCGGAGCCGGACCGTCGGGGCGTGTCACAAAGCCGTCGCAGGGATGCGGTGGGGCCGCCCGGTCAGTCCCGCTGATCGTAGCGGTAGGACTTCGAGACAATCTGCCAGCCGTCGGCGAGCTTCATTGCGACGAGGTAGTCGGTGAAATAGCGCGGCGGCAGCTGGCAACGCACCTTGATGAAGGCGGTGTTGTCGTCGGAGCGGTCGATGGTGACGATGAAGTCCTCGCGCGGCTTGCCTTCGGCCTTCGCCGACGGCCGCTTGCGCACCAGAGCGAGCCAGTCCGGCACGCTGAGGACCTTCAGCTCGCCCCTGTCCACCCAGCGCAGGTCGGCACTGGGATGAAAGGCCGTCGCGAGCTTGTCGGCATTGCTCTCGTAGAGGCCGTCGAAATAGGTCTGCACGACGCTTTCGACGCTGGATCGTTCTTGGCTCATTGGTTAGTCCTCCCGGCGGGATTTGAACAACTAGAGCGTTTTCGAGCGAAGTGGATATCGGTTCGCGTGAAGAAAACGCGTCAAAACTAGAATCTAGAGCCCCAGTTCCGATTCAATCGAAACGGAAAGGGCTCTAGGATTTAGCCATGAACCGCCGGATTGCGCCATGGCCGGCGATAAAATTCCGCGTGAGGAGCGAGTCGTGACCGCATCTGCAAATTCGAACGAAACTATCCTGACCGGCGAATGCTTTTGCCGCGACGTGCGCTACGAAGTGGCCGACGCGTTTGGCTATGCGCTGAATTGTCACTGCTCGAATTGCCGGCGTACCACGGGTTCGGCGTTCAAGCCGTTCGCAGGCATCGTGCGCGAGAAATTCACCGTCACCAGCGGTGCCGATGGTCTTTTGATCTACGGCGATGAGCTCACCCACGACGCGCATTGCGGCCGCTGCGGGTCGCTGCTCTATTCGCAGGTCCGTAACGGCGCCTATATCCATGTCACGATGGGTACGCTGCGCGATGCGCCCACGATCCGGCCGACCGCGCATATCTTCGTCGGCTCCAAGGCACCGTGGTACGAGATACTGGACGGCCTGCCGCAATATCAGGAGCATGTGACGCAAAGCGGGGAATAAATCCGCTCAAGGCAGGTTCTTGCCCTGAGTTGGGTCCACTTGTGCCGCTGATGTCTCGGACGGCCCCAGCGAGAAGGCGAGCACGACGTCGTCGGCGCGCTGCTTGAATTCCTTGCCGACCGCGGTGCGCGCGGCGTCGGCGAGTTCATGCAACGGCTTGTCCTGCATCAGGCTGGGGAAGGTGACGGTGACCGACGTGAGCCGGCCATTGTGCCAGTTGAACGCGACCGCCGGTTTGACCCCGACCATCGCAACCAGATCGTTCTCCACGGCCTTGGCGTGCTTGAAGCCGTCGAACACGGCGTCGACCAGGCCGCAGCCCGCGGCGCAGCCGGCCAGCAGCGCGACGGCAAGGAGGTTTCTGGCCATGCTGCGGACCTTGCCGGCCCTGGCGGGTGGAACCGCCGCGCTTGTGCCCTGCATCATGTCCTCCGTGCTTCTGTTCTTGTTGGCTCGATCGTGCACGAAATCTCCCGACCAGCCAAATCCGAACCGGCGGTCTGTTTCGTCGACTAACAGTCAGGACGGCATGGTCCACGCCATCGCGGATCGTGAGGCGGCTCACAAAGCAACGCCGTGACCGCGAACGCGCCTTCCACCCGCAGCGCGAGCCGCAGGTCCCATCAGCGGAAATTCCGCGGCCGCAGAAGCGCGCAAGGGCGGAAGGCGGCGGCAGCGGTCAGATCATGTGCGATGCCTATCTGTGCCGTCCGGTCAGGCGCGGCTGCCATCTCGAGTACCGCGGCGGCGGCGGCCCCGGCGGCCCCGGCGGCAATGTCGAGGTCTGCAACTAGCTCTCAGCAGCTAGATCGCACTCGCGGCGATATTCACCATCAGGGCCAGCAGCGCTGTGTTGAACACGAACGAGATGATGCCGTGCACGGTCGCGGTGCGGCGGATGATCTTGTCGGTGATGCCGACGTCGGAGACCTGCGCGGTCATGCCGATCACGAACGAGAAATAGACGAAATCCCAGTAGTCGGCGTCGGTATGTTCGTCGCCGCTTGGAAATTGCAATCCGCCAGGCGTCTTGCCGCGGTAGAACTCGTGGGCGTAGTGCAGCGCGAACGCGGTGTGGACCGCCGTCCATGACAGCGTGATGGTGACGATCGCCACCGCCAGCCCCGCCGCGCTGCCCTTGGATGCGCCGAGTTCGAATACGATGGCCAAGAGGCTCGCCAGTGCGCCGAACGCGGTCAGCAGCAGGATCAGGAAACGGCCGTCGTCCTGCAAGATGGCGCTGCGCTTGATGTGGGCGACGCCACAGCGCAGCATCATCACATAGGCGAGCACGAGATAGAGCGCGGCGAAAGCGTCCCAGCCGGCGAGCATGCGCGTCACGAGGCGCATCGAGCCGGGGATCAGCAGCGCGACGGCGATGCCGACCGCGATCGAAACGAAGGTGCGCGGCCGGCCCACCACCACGCGGACCGGCATCGGCAGCTTGCGGAAACGAACAAGGCGATCGTCGAACTCCTTGTTCATTTCGCGTTTTGCTTTCCGCTAATTCTTGCGCTCAGCGACGAAGCGGGCGGCCGCGCGCAGCACGTCGCCCCGATCGCCGAATACCGACAGCGCGGCGTCGGCGCGGGCCAGGAGGTCGCGCACGCGCTGCTTGGCGCCGTCGATGCCGAGCTGGGTGACGAAGGTGGTCTTGCCGAGCACGGCGTCGGCGCCGGCCGGCTTGCCGAGTGCGGCGGCGTCGCCCTCTACGTCGAGCAGGTCGTCGGCGATCTGGAAGGCTTCGCCGAGCGCTTTGCCGTAATCGTCGAGCGCCTGGTATTCCTTCTGCGAGGACTGGCCGAGGATCGCGCCGGCGATGCAGCCGAAGCGGAGCAGCGCGCCGGTCTTCATCTGCTGCACGCGCGCGACGTCGACCGGCTCGCGGTCGCCGAACCGGCCTTCGCCGGCGAGGTCGAGGATCTGGCCGCCGGCCATGCCGCCGACGCCGGAGGCGCGCGCCAGCGCGCGGGTCAACAGCAGGCGCACCTGGGCGTCCTTGTGGATCGCATCGCGGGTGATGATGTCGAAGGCAATCGTCAGCAGCGCGTCGCCGGCGAGGATCGCGGTGGCGTCGTCATAGGCCTTGTGCAGGGTCGGGCGGCCGCGGCGCAGATCGGAATTGTCCATCGCCGGCAGATCGTCATGAATCAGCGAGTAGCAGTGGATGCATTCAAGCGCGGCGCCCACCAGCAGGGCGGATTCGCGCGGGATGCCGAACACCGCGGCGCTCTCGACCGCAAGGAACGGCCGCAACCGCTTGCCGCCGCCGAGGCTCGAATAGCGCATGGCCTCGATCAGCCGCTTCGGGCGCACGATCTCGTCGCTTTCGGCCGCATCGGACAGCAGTTTGGCGAGCAGGGCTTCGGTATCCTCCGCGGTCTGGTCCAGCCGCTTGGAAAACTCTGCAGTACCGGTCGTCATTAAGAATTGCTCCAGATCGATTTTCGGCCGGACAATCGTTGATGGGATCGGCTTCGTCAATTCCCGCCCTGCGACGGATTGCGCCTTAAAAGTGCTGGAAAAACCGTGAATTATCCCATTGACGTCTGATAGCGCCGGCCGTGTTCTGGCTGAAGGCTCCCAAATCCTCCCTGGAAAGGTCCTCCCCGGAAACCCCAGCTTTGCGCATTGTCCGGATTTTATTGCTGCTTTTGCTGGCCCTGGTGTTGCTGCCCTATCTGGTGACGCCGTTCTACCGCACCGGTCAGCCAGTTTCGGCCCTGATGGCGTGGCGGACCCTGCGAGGGGCCCCGGTCACACGGCATTGGATCGATTTCGGCGCCATGTCGCCTTACCTGCCGCGGTCCGTGGTCGGCTCGGAGGACGCCCATTTCTGCAAGCACCGGGGCATCGATTGGGGGGCGCTGCGCGAGGTGATCGATGACGCCGGGGACGGCGAGGCGGCGCGCGGCGGCTCGACCATCACCCAGCAGGTAGCCAAGAACCTGTTCCTGTGGCCCGGCCGCAGCATGATCCGCAAGGGATTGGAGCTGCCGCTGGCGCTCTGGATCGATTTCGTACTGCCCAAGCAGCGAATTCTGGAAATCTACCTCAACATCGCCGAAATGGGGCCATCCGGGCAGTTTGGCGCCGAGGCCGGTGCCCAATATGCCTTTGGCCGGCCGGCGGCAGAGCTGTCACCCCGGGAGGCGGCGCTTTTGGCGGCGATCCTGCCGAATCCGGTCAAAAGGAGCGCCCGGAACCCGGGTCCGGGGGTCCGCAGGCTGTCCGGCACCTACATGGTCCGGGCCAACTCGGTGACCCGCTGCTGGCGCGAAAATCGCGGCTCCTGAGCGCGATTTCGGGCGGATTTTGCTGTCTCCGGGCCTAGATTTACGCGGTCCCTTCCTCTATAAGCGCGGCCTTACCGGCATCGCAGCTTGCGCTTCGAAGCGCTGAGCCCGTCCGCATTTCGGACGATGCCTCCGCAACACCCTAGAGGACACCGTCATGGCCGTTCCCAGAAGAAAAACCTCGCCGTCGCGCCGTGGCATGCGCCGCTCGGCCGATGCGATCAAGACCCCGACCTATGTCGAGGACAAGGACTCCGGCGAGCTGCGCCGTCCGCACCACCTCGACCTGAAGACCGGCATGTACAAGGGCCGCCAGGTCCTGAAGGCCAAGAAAGAGTCCTGATCGGACCTTCGGCTGTCGCGCCGCTGGCGGGAGCATGATCCGGAAAAGTGCTTAGCGGTTTTCCGGAAATATCATCCTCCAATCAAGATCGCGCTGCGCCTGAATTCGGCCAACGAGTGCGGTCAACACGGGCGCGTCGGCGGCGAGGCCAATGAGCATCGCCGCATTGCTGGTTCTCCCTGAATAAGGCGCAAGCCCGATGGTCGGTTTTCCGCTGCTGCTCGTTCCGCTCGCGGTCTACAACATCATCGCCTTCCTGATGCCCGGCGTGTCCTTCACGGACCCGCTGATCAGGCTGACATTGCTGTCGGGCGAACAATGGCAGATCACGCTCAGTGACATGCTGCTCGCCGCCGGCGTGCTGCTGTTGCTGCTCGAGGTCATCAAGGGCGCGCGCCCCGGCGCGAAATATCTCACCGACCATCTGCTGTCGCTGATCGTGTTCGGCGCGGCCGCCGCCGAATTCGTGCTCTGGCCGAAGTTCGGCAACTCGACCTATTGCCTGCTCACGCTGCTGGCGCTGGTCGATTTCATTTCCGGAATTGCGCTGCGCACCCGCCGCCGTGCGCTGGTCGCTCCCGCGGTGCCTGCGCCGGTCGGCAAGTCGCAGCCCGCAGCGGTCGAGACGCCGCGGCCCGCGCCTGCGGTGGAGCCTGCGCCGCCGCGGCCCGAGCCTGCACCCGTCGTTACACCGGCCCCCGCCGCGCCGGTTCCGCCAGCGACTTCAGTTGCGGAGTCCGTGTTGCTCGATCAGTCCGCGCCCAAGCCCACCGTCACCTCGCCGGATTTGCAGCCCGGCGGCCAGCCATCGCCAGGCACGCCGCAACGGTAGAGCGTTATCGAGCACGATCATGAGCGGAGAAACGGCCCTTCCGATCGCCGATTCGACGACCACTCGATCGATCTTTGATTGGCTCGAACGGTTCGCCGCCTGCGTCAGGGCGGTCGATTATGCGGCCGCCCGTCCGTTCTGGCATTCGGACATCATCTCGTTCGGCACCTATCAGGAACTGATCCACGGCCGCGAGCGCTGGACTGAGATGCAATGGGACAATGTCTGGCCCCGCACCGCGGATTTCGCCTTCGATCTCGCGCATACGGAGGTGCTGATCAGCGCCGACGGCGGCATGGCGACGGTGATCACGCCATGGACGAGCAGCGGCTTCCATGCGGACGGCAGCCGCTTCGATCGGCCGGGGCGGGCGACGATCATTCTCGCGTGTCAGGCCGACGGGCGCTGGCTCGGCATCCATTCCCACATGTCGTTGCGCCGCGGCGTGCCGCAGGACAGCCACGGCAACCGGCCCGTCAAGGCCCGCTGATCCCCAAGATGATGGGCTAGATGATTTGCCTGGTGCGCCGCGCGACGCTGCGGCGTTCGTCGACATGCGGGCCGTAGGCGCTCTGCGCGTCGGCCAATGACCCACGCCGCAGCACGCAGGTTTGCGGCTCATGGGCGGCGGTGGCGATCAGATGGGCCACAAACGACGGATCGGCATGCGCCAGCGGGATCTTGGGCGCCCAATGCGTGGTCGCGGCCAGCGGCACCAGAGCCGTGCCGGTCGCGTCGGGAGTATCGGTGAACTCGCCGTCCAAGATCTCTGATTGGACCTCTGATTGATCGATATCGAGCATCGCCTGCGACCCGTTGGAACGTCATAGTTTGGGACGTTGCGTCCCTCTGCAATACCCTCATGGCAAGGGTCATGCCCGCCATCCCCAGTTCGTTCCGCGGCAGTCGAAAACGTGGTTTCCAGATTATTTATCAAGTTCTCCTAGCGTTGGATTCGCCGGAACCACTATCTTGAGAGTGTAATAGAATCACCGGGTGCCGTCCCAAATCGAGACATATTCGATGCTCCCTGTCCCACCAGCTGCCAGCATCCTCGCCTCGCTCGGCCAAGCGACTTTCGCCTGGGACCTGGCGAGCGATGCGATTGCCTGGAGCGACAATGTGGCGACGGTGTTCCCGGACATCCCCGTCACAGCGCTGGCCAGCGGCACCGAACTCGCAAAGCTGATCGAGCCCATGCGCTCGGTTCGATCAGATGCACTCGGCCAGACTGGAACGGTGCGGGGCGGCGAGGGCGTGCCCTACCGAATCGAATATGGCGTGCGGGCCGTCACCTCGGCGCCGGTGATCTGGATCGAGGAGACCGGCTGCTGGTTTGCCGGCGCCGACGGCAGGCCGGCGCGCGTGCAGGGCGTCGTCCGCGTCAACAATGAGCGGCATGCCCGCGACGAGCAACTCGTGAAGCTGTCGCGGCACGACCCGCTGACCAACGAGCTCAACCGCACCCATCTGATCGCCTCGCTCGCCGAGACCATCGAGGAGTGCGCGCGCTTCCGCACCTCCTGTGCCTTCATGCTGATCGGCATCGATCATCTGGCGCGGGTCAACGATGCCTTCGGCTTCGATGTCGCGGACGCCGTCATCGCCGAGGTGGCGAAACGGATTCGGGCCCGGCTGCGCAGTGGCGACATGCTCGGTCGCTTCTCCGGCAACAAGTTCGGGCTGATCCTGCGCAACTGCACCGTCGACGACACCAACGTCGCCGCCGAGCGCTTCCTCGCCGCGGTGCGCGACGAGGTGGTGCCGACCAGGTCCGGCCCGGTGTCGGTAACGGTCTCGATCGGCGCCGTCACCATCCCGCGCCATGCGAAGTCGTCGGAGGAGGCGGTCAATCGCGCCCAGGAGACGCTGGACGCCGCCAAGAGCCGCCGCGCCGGATCGTTCGCGCTGTGGAAGCCGAATGTCGAGCGCGATGCCCAGCGCCGCGTCAACATCCGCGTCACCGACGAGATCGTCACCGCGCTGAACGAGCGCCGCATCGTGATCGGTTTCGAGCCGGTGGTCGATGCGCGCTCGCGGCAGCCTTCGTTCTACGAGTGCCTGGTCCGCATGGAGCAGGATGACGGCCGCGCGCTGCTCGCGCCCGATATCGTGCCGGTTGCCGAGCGGCTCGGCCTGATCCGGATGGTCGATCATCGCGTGCTCGAGCTTGCGATCGCCGAGCTCGCTGCCGCGCCGAGCGTGCAGCTCAGCCTCAACATCTCGCCCGACACCACGATGGATCCGGACTGGTGGGCCACCATCGAATCGCTGATGCGCGCGCATCCCGGCGTCGGCGAGCGGCTGATCGTCGAGATCACCGAGACGGTTGCGATCCAGGATATCGACGACGTCCGCGGCTTCGTCACGCGGCTGAAGAATTTCGGCAGCCGGATCGCGATCGACGATTTCGGCGCCGGCTACACCTCGTTCCGCAATCTGCGCAAGCTCGGCGTCGATATTGTCAAAATCGACGGCGCCTTCGTGCAGAACATCGTTCGTTCGGCCGACGATCGCGCCTTCGTGCAGACGCTGATCGATCTCGCGCGTCGTCTTGAAATCAAGACCGTCGCCGAATGGGTGCAGGACGAGGAAGCCGCCGTGATGCTGCGCGAATGGGGCTGCGACTTCATCCAGGGCCGCCTGATCGGCCTCGCCTCGCCGGACCGGCCGTGGAACGCGCCGACGGAGAAGGCCGTTCCCGCCGCGGGCTGAAGCGCGATGATCGGCGGATCACCGCGCTCCAGAATTTCACTTCGTCAGCTGTCGCCGCCGGCGAAGATGTCCTTGCGGATCACTGCGTGGACGCCCCAATTGCCGTCGACCACCTGGGTGACCCCGAAATCGACGCCGAGCGAGATCAGCGAGATCGCTTCGTCCTCGGTCAGCTTCTTCGTCGTCATCAGGAACTTGCGCATCTTGCGGAACGCGTCGCGCAGCGCGAGGTCGACCGACGATTTCTTGTAGATCTCGGTCTGCGCACTGGTGCCGAGCTCGCTGAGATAATTGGCGAAGCTGAAGCCGTGCACCAGCCATTCGTCCTGGGTCTCCAGCATCGGGTAGTCGAGTGCTTCCAGCGCGGTGCCGGCGAGGTCCGCCTTCTTGTGCAGGATGATCTGGAAGGTGCCGTTGAGCGAGCATTCGATCGCCGTGCCGCACAGTTCGGAATCGCCCTGCGAGGCGTGAGAATCGCCGACCGACAGCAGCCCGCCCTCGACCGCGACCGGATAGTACATCGTGGCGCCCTTGCCGATCCGCCAATTGTCGATGTTGCCGCCGGTGTAGCTCGGCGGGATCGAATCGACGAACTCGGCCTCCTTGGGCGCGAGCCCGATCACGCCGAAATGCGGACGCACCGGGATGCGCACGTTCTTCAGGATGCCGTGGTTCTCCTTGACTGTCGAATGATCGACCGGCACGCCGGGATAATCGATGGTCTTGTGCACCACGCCGGACGGATCGGTCTGCGGCGTCCAGGTGAAGTTGTAGACGGCGCGCGCCCAGTTGCGTTCGCCTGTGGCATCGACCTCGTAGATGGTGACGACCTCGCGCGGCTTCGGCTCGGTGAGCAGATCCTTGTAGTGGAAGCCCCACGACGCCGCGGCGTTGCTGCCGAACGCCTTGCCGGAATATTTCGCATTGGCGCAGGGCCGCGGCGCCACGTCGATGATGCGCAGCTCGAGCACGTCGCCTTCCTCGGCGCCGCGCACGAACACCGGCCCGGTGCAGATGTGCACGCCGAGGCCTTCGCCCGCACCGCGTCCGAACAGCGAAGCATCCATCGGGCCGGCGCCGCGCCGGTTCACGCCCTTCTTCTCCTTGGTCCAGAGATACACGCTCTCGACGCCGGGATCGCCCTTCACCATGCGCTCGGCATCGTCATTGGCGTGGTGCGTCAGCGCCTCGATCGTGATGAAGTCGCCGGAATTGATCTCGACGCGCGGCTTCAGCGTCTTGCTGAAATAGCCCCAATGCACGGTGTCGGCGTTGGCCGGCAAATGGTGATAGGCGCGCTGCGCCGGCTGATGCTTCTCGGCAGCGGCCGCCATCTTCGGCGTCACCAGCGAGATGCCGCCGGCGGTCATCGCCGCGGCGCCGCCCGCCGCCGCGAAGCTCGAGCGCAGGAACGAACGGCGTTCCCGGTCAAGCGTCTCCTTGAACTGGCGATGATGCAATTCGAAGTCCGGGCAGTTCTTGTCGTCACCTGCGCACATCCTGAGCTCTCCCTCTACTTTCCCTTGGATCAAAGTGCGGGTGAGAGTGCATGGCGCCGCGCTGCTCCGACATGACCGGGCGCGCCCAATAATTTGTAGGCGCGCTTGTGCTCCTCGCAACGCGAAAGCATGTGCAAAGGCGTGCAGAGCGTCCGCTGCGGCGGCCTTCGCATCGCGGCATGGCCGCTACGGTCAAGAATTTGGGCGCATTCGATCAAGTTGCACTGCGTTCGCGGGAGACCGCGCGCCGCGCGAGAGCGGCTGCGCCCGTGCATTGCACGCAGGCTGGGCAATCCGTGCCGCTGCAACATGCTTGCCGCCTCCCTGCAATCGGTGCACGCTGCCTTCACGGCTCTGTGACTTGAAGGTTGCGGAGCGTCGGCCTGGAGGGGTGATGGTCGCGACGACCTATCGGGTTTCGGTCGATGCGATCCCGCGGCAAAACCGGCGGGAGGCTTGGCGCGAGGCGCTGGCCGGATTGCAGCTCGATTGCGAATTGCCGGAGGCCGGCCAATTCCAGTTCGGCGAGTTGACCGCGAAGCACTCGACGAGCGGCGGGCAGCTAGCGCTGCTGCGTTCCACCGAGCAGCAGATCATCTGCAATGGTCATGCGGCGTCGCCTGCACTTCCGGCGCGGGTTGCCATCATCTTCCACGCTTACGGCCGCGGCAGCATTGCGTTCGGTCAACGCAATTGCGAGTTCGCCGACAACGACATTTCGGTGTGCGACCTGCAATCGCCCTGGCGCATGACCTTGCGCGAGGATTTCGAGATCGTGCTGCTCGAACTGCCGCGCGAGCGGTTGCTCGGCCGGCTCGGCCATAATCGCCTGCGTTTGCCGGCCGTGCTCGGCGCGACGATAGCCGCCGCGTCCGCCCGTCCGGTGATGCGGACCTTGGGCGGCAATTTCGCGATCCTGGACAAGGCCGATCTCGCCACCGCCGAGGTCGCGATCACTGAGCTCGTCGCCGGTGCACTGCTCGGCGAGACCCGGCTCGACGCCGAGACGATGACACAGGTCCAGTCCGGTCACTTAAGGCGGGTCGATGCCGCGATCGAGGCGCAGCTCGGCAATGCAAGTCTCACCATCGCCGACATCGCGCGCCAGGAAGGGCTGTCGCAACGCTATCTGCAACGGCTGTTCGAACGGCAGAGCACGACATTCTCGGCTTATGTGCGCGAGCGGCGGCTGGAGCGCTGCTGCAACGATCTGATCGATCCGAACTATGCCGACCAGCGCATCGCCGAGATCAGCTACCGCTGGGGCTTCACCGATCAGGCGCATTTCAGCCGCATGTTCAGCGCGACCTACGGCACCTCGCCACGCGACTTCCGCAAGGCTGTGCCGCGTGATGTGGAGAGCGAGCGGACCCGTGGCCGGCCGCGATTGGCGCGCGGCACCGCAACGCTGCTGCGGCTCGCGCCGACCCCGATGACGCCCGAAACCGTTGCGCGGCTAGAGCCGGCCCTGCCGGTTGAGCCGCCCGCAGCTGCGCCAGAAGGGCGGGGCGCGTCGCATCACCATCTCAAGGTGTCTCGCGAGACCGCGCATTGGGGCTATCTCAGCCGCGCCATTCCGCCGGTCATGAGCGTGCAGTCGGGCGCGCTGGTGACGATCGAGACGCTGACCCAGCACGCCTTCGACGACTACGAGCGCATGATCAAGGGCGATCCTGACGCGGAGAGCGTGTTTCACTGGACCGCCGAGGGCAAGTCGGTCGAACGGCGGGGCGCGGGCCCGATGGACGGTTCGATCTTCGGCCGTGGCGCCGGCGAAGGGTTCGGCGTGCATATCTGCACCGGCCCGATCCATGTCTGCGGCGCGGAGCCGGGCGACGTGCTCGAGGTGCAGATCCTCGATATCTGGCCGCGGCCCTCGGCCAATCCGGCGTTCGCCGGCAAGTCGTTCGGCAGCAATGCCGCGGCCTGGTGGGGCTTTCAGTACAACGATCTGATCGAGTCGCCGGCCAAGCGCGAGACCATCACGATCTTCGAGACGGATGCGCGCGCGGAGTGGGCCGAGGCTGTCTATTCCTATCGCTGGACGCCGCAGACCGATCCGTTCGGCGTGCGCCACGAGACGATGGATTATCCGGGCGTGCCGGTCGATCACGCCACCATCGAGAAGCAGCCTGGTGTGCTCGCCAGCGTGCGGATTCCGGCGCGATTGCATTTCGGTTTCATGGCGGTGGCGCCGCGCGAATCCGACATCATCGATTCAATTCCGCCCGGCTATTTCGGCGGCAATGTCGACAATTGGCGCGCCACCAAGGGCACCACGCTCTATCTGCCGGTCGCAGTGCCCGGCGCATTGTTCTCGATCGGCGATCCGCATTTCGCGCAAGGCGACGGCGAGGTCAACGGCACCGCGCTCGAACTATCGCTCACCGGCCAGTTTCGCTTCGTCGTGCACAAGAGCGGCAAGGAAACCAAGCCGCTTGTCGAGGGACTTGCGCATCCGCTCTTGGAAACGCCGGAGGCGTGGATCCTGCACGGCTTCAGCTACGGCAATTATCTGCGCGAGCTCGGCCGCAACGCGCAGTCGGAAATCTACCAGCGTTCGTCGGTCGATCTCGCGCTGCGCAATGCGTTTCGGGCGACGCGCAAATTCCTGATGGAGAGTTATCGCCTCAGCGAGGACGAGGCATTGGCGCTGATCTCACTCGGCGTCGATTTCGGCGTCACGCAGGTTGCCGACGGCAACTGGGGCGTGCACGCGATCGTCCGCAAGAGCATGTTCGGCGCCGCCTGACGCCGGCCCAAAGTGCCGCCGTCAGCAATTCGCGAAGCGATGGCGGTCCGGCCGATCGGCCAGAAGGGGGCCTGCAAGAAGATCTGGACGAGACCTACTCGTCCTTCTTCGCCGGCTGCGACATGCGCTCGAGGCGTTCCTGCATGTCCTTCATCTGGCGGCGAAGGTCGTCGATGTTGCCGTCGTCGGCCGCGGGCTCGGGCACCTTCTCGGGTTCAGTGCCGCCGCGCTGCGGTACGAACGGCTTGAACATCGAGAAGGTCTGCTGGAACAGCTCCATGTTGCGGCGGACCTGTTCTTCCAGGGGCGCAAACGGCGTCCCGCTCAGGGCGCCCGCGATCTGCTTGCGGAATTTCTCCTGTTCCCGGGTCAGCGTATCGATCGACTGCTCGAGATATTTCGGCACCACCATCTGCATGCTGTCGCCATAGAAGCGGATCAGCTGGCGCAGGAAGGTGGTCGGCAGCAGGTTCTGCCCGGCCTTGTTTTCCTGCTCGAAGATGATTTGCGCGAGCACGGAGCGGGTGATGTCGTCGCCGGTCTTGGCGTCATAGACGAGGAAATCCTCGCCTTCCTTCACCATCGCTGCGAGATCCTCGAGCGTCACATAGGTGCTCGTACCGGTATTATAGAGCCGCCGGTTCGCGTATTTCTTGATCGTGGTCGGTTGTTCAGATTTTGCCATGGGCTCACACTTCAACACCGAAGGACCTGGAACCCGGCAGCATCGCCGCTGGGCTAAATGCAACGCATCGCAGCAAAGGTAAGCATTTTCAAAGCGCTTCGGCTACCGTTTTGTGCTTTGCGGTTAATTCCAAAGCATAGGATTTGCTCAGGAATGTGCCAAGAGCGCCATTTTGAGTGCGTCGCGGCGTGTTTTGCGTGACAGTTCGATTGACATGTCTCGACGAGGTTTACAGGATGGCCGTCAAGAGACAGGCCCGCCAAACCGGCCGCCCGCCGTCGAGAAACCCAGCTACAACCCATAGGAGATGTCCATGTCAGACGATGTCGTCATCGTCAGCGCCGCCCGCACCCCCGTCGGCAGCTTCAACGGCGCGTTCGCCACCACACCGGCCCACGACCTCGGCGCGATCGCCATCAAGGCGGCGCTGGAGCGTGCCGGCGTCGAAGGTGGTCAGGTCTCCGAAGTCATCATGGGCCAGATCCTCACTGCGGCGCAGGGCCAGAACCCGGCTCGCCAGGCCTCGATCGCGGCCGGCATTCCGGTGGAAAGCCCGGCCTGGGGCGTCAACCAGCTCTGCGGCTCGGGCCTGCGCACGGTGGCGCTCGGCTACCAGGCGCTGCTCAACGGCGATTCCTCGATCGTGGTCGCGGGCGGCCAGGAATCGATGAGCATGGCCCCGCACGCGCAATATCTGCGCGGCGGCGTCAAGATGGGCGGCCTCGAGCTGATCGACACCATGATCAAGGACGGCCTGTGGGATGCCTTCAACGGCTACCACATGGGCAACACCGCCGAGAACGTCGCCAAGCAGTACCAGATCACCCGCTCGCAGCAGGACGAGTTCGCGGTCGGTTCGCAGAACAAGGCCGAGGCGGCGCAGAAGGCCGGCAGGTTCAAGGACGAGATCGTCCCGGTCACCATCAAGTCCCGCAAGGGCGACATCGTGGTCGACGCCGACGAATATCCGCGTCATGGCGCCACCATCGATGCGATGGCCAAGCTCCGCGCCGCCTTCGAGAAGGACGGCACCGTCACCGCCGGCAACGCCTCCGGCATCAATGACGGCGCTGCCGCCGTCGTGCTGATGACCGCCAAGGAAGCCGCCAAGCAGGGCAAGAAGGTGCTCGCCCGCATCGTCTCGTGGGGCCAGGCCGGCGTCGACCCCAAGATCATGGGCACCGGGCCGATCCCCGCCTCGCGCGCGGCGCTGAAGAGGGCCGGGTGGAACATCGCCGACCTCGACCTGATCGAGGCCAACGAGGCGTTCGCCGCGCAGGCCTGCGCCGTCAACAAGGACCTCGGCTGGGATCCGGCCAAGGTCAACGTCAACGGCGGCGCGATTGCGATCGGCCATCCGGTCGGCGCGTCGGGCGCCCGCGTCCTTGTGACGCTGCTGCACGAAATGCAGAAGCGCGATGCCAAGAAGGGCCTCGCGACGCTCTGCATCGGCGGCGGCATGGGCATCGCTATGTGCGTTGCACGCGACTGAACAAAAGGCAGCGAGGTCGGTTAGGTGATGAAAAGATCATCTGTCAACCACGGCGCGAACTGATAGAAAAGATGCCCGGCTTTGCGCCGGGCATTTTTGTTTAGAGGTGTTGTGAGTGCGAGGACCGGAGTGATCCGGTTATAAAAGACGGCCAAGGAGGAGACGGATATGGCACGTGTTGCATTGGTGACGGGCGGAACGCGGGGCATTGGAGCTGCGATCAGCAAGGCGCTGAAAGCGGCGGGCTACAAGGTGGCGGCGAGCTACGCCGGCAATGACACCGCGGCGGAGAAGTTCAAGGCGGAGAGCGGCATCCCGGTCTACAAGTGGGACGTCGCGTCGTTCGACGCCTGCGCGGCCGGCGTGAAGCAGGTCGAGGCCGATCTCGGCCCGGTCGACGTGCTCGTCAACAATGCCGGTATCACCAAGGACACCGCATTCCACAAGATGACGCTGGAGCAGTGGAATGCCGTGATCAACACCAACCTCGGCTCGCTGTTCAACATGACGCGCCAGGTGATCGAGGGCATGCGCGCCCGCAAGTTCGGCCGCGTCATCTCGATCTCCTCGATCAACGGCCAGAAGGGCCAGTTCGGCCAGGTCAACTACTCGGCGGCGAAGGCCGGCGATATCGGCTTCACCAAGGCCTTAGCGCTGGAGAACGCCAAGGGCGGCATCACCGTCAACGTGATCTGCCCGGGCTACATCAACACCGAGATGGTGCAGGCCGTGCCGAAGGACGTGCTCGAGAAGAACGTGATCCCGCAGATTCCGGTCAACCGGCTCGGCGAACCCGAGGAGATCGCGCGCGCCGTGGTCTTCCTCGCGGCCGACGACGCCGGCTTCATCACCGGCTCGACGCTGACCATCAACGGCGGCCAGTATCACGCCTGACGCGAGAAGCGTCGTCGCGTCGCAGGCGCTCGATCAACGAAGTCGTGATGCCCGGCCTTGTGCCGGGCATTTTCGTCGTTACAACCGCGAGGCGCGAAGCCAAGACGTGGCCGGCCCGGCCGCGACGGATTGAATTCAGATGACGACCCGAACTGCCACCCTTGTCGGACTGACCGCCATCCTGATGTGGTCGCTGCTGTCGGTCATGACGGTCGCGACCGGGGCGATCCCGGCGTTTCAGCTCGCCGCGATGACGTTTGCGATCGGCGCCGCGGTCGCGTTCGCAAGCTTCCTGTTGCGTCCCGCGGCGTTCGGCGCATTGAAGCAGTCACCGATTGCCTGGCTCGTCGGCGTCGGCGGCCTGTTCGGCTATCACGCGCTGTATTTCCTCGCGCTGCGTTTCGCGCCGCCGGCCGAGGCCGGCCTGCTCAACTATCTCTGGCCGCTGTTGATCGTGCTGTTCTCGTCGCTCTTGCCGGGCGAGCGGCTGGCGATCCATCACATCGTCGGCGCGCTGCTTGGCCTTGCCGGCACCGTGTTATTGTTCGCCGGCAACACCGGCGCCTTCACAAGAGCGCAGATTCCAGGCTTCGCGGCGGCCTTCGTCGCGGCGTTCGTCTGGGCCGCCTATTCGGTGATGTCGCGCCGGCTCAAGGCGGTGCCGACAGATGCGGTGGCGGGCTTCTGCCTCGCGACAGCCATACTTGCCGCGCTGGTGCACATGCTGGTGGAGACCACGGTGTGGCCCGCGACGCCGCTGCAATGGCTGGCGGTGATCGCGCTCGGCATCGGCCCGGTGGGCGCTGCGTTCTTTGCCTGGGACATCGGCATGAAGCGCGGCGACATCCGCGTGCTCGGTGCGGCATCCTACGCCACGCCGCTGCTCTCGACCGCGTTCCTGATTGCCGCGGGTTTTGCCAAGCCCAGCGCCAACATCGCCATCGCCGCGATTCTGATCGCCGGTGGCGGGCTCATCGCGGCGAAGGATATGGTGTTGAAGCGATGATACTCTCGATTCGTCATTCCGGGATGCGCCACTTGGCGCAGGCCCGGAATCCATAATCCCGATCGTGGTTATGGATTCCGGGCTCGCGCTACGCGCGCCCCGGAATGACGAATTAGGCAGGCTCCCAGCCCTGCGGCGCGAGCTCGAATTTCGCAAACTCGAAACCCGGCGCGACGGTGCAGCCGACCAGCGTCCAGTCGCCGCTGCTTTCCGCGGCCTGCCAGGCGCCCGCCGGCACGATCGCCTGGGGCTGCTCGCCCTGCGCGACGTCAGGTCCGAGCGTGATGGCATGCGGCTGCGCGCCGTCCTGCGCGATCTTCAGCGTCAGCGGCGCGCCGGCGTAATAGTGCCACATCTCCACCGCGTCGATGCGGTGCCAGTGCGAGCGCTCGCCGCGCGCGAGCAGGAAATAGATCGCGGTCGAATGCGCGCGTCCACTGACGTCGCAGCGCTTGTCGCGAAACGTCTCGCGGTAATGCCCGCCTTCGGGATGCGGCTTGAGCTCAAGCCGCACGATGATGTCGGCAGCCGAAAGTCCGGCCATCACGACTTGTTCTTGCGCTCGCGGAGCTCGCCGAACACCAGCGCCGGGTCGGCGCCCTTCATGTGCAGCTTGGCTGCGACCGAAGGCTCGTCGGCGCGCAGGAACACGTTGGCCTTCTTCTCGTCACCCAGCAGCACGGGAATCGTCGGCTTGTCCTCGGCGCGCAGCTTCGTCACTTCTTCGGCGCGGGCCTGCAAATGCGGATTGTCGCCCTCGATGGTGAGCGCGAACTTCACGTTGGAGGCGGTGTATTCATGGCCGCAATAGAGACGGAAATCATCCGGCAGCGAACGCAGCTTCAAAAGCGAATCCCACATCATGGGATAGGTGCCTTCGAACACCCGGCCGCATCCGATCGAGAACAGCGTGTCGGCGGCGAATACCGCCTTCTCGCCGTCGAACACATAGGAGATATGGTCCAGCGTATGGCCGGGAGTTTCAACCACACGGGCCAAGAGGCTGCCGACCTTGATGACGTCGGCATTGGCGGCGCGCAGATCGACATTGGCGATCTTGGCCGACTGGTCGTGCGGCGCGACGACGCGGCAGCCGTATTTCTGCTTCAGCTCGGCGACGCCGCCGACATGGTCGCCATGGTGATGGGTGATCAGGATGTCGGTCAGTGTCCAGCCTTCGCGCTCCAGTGCCTCGATGATCGGGCCGGCTTCCGGCGCGTCGATCGATGCCGTCGCCTTGGTGGCCGGATCGTGGATCAGGTACCCGAAATTGTCGGTGAGGCAGCTGAAGGTGCGAATTTCGGCGGTCATGATATCTCCACGAACAAACGGGACGGACATTTCAGAGCATGATCTTTTCGAACAACCGGTGTCGCCGTTTCCGGATCATGCTCTTACCGCGCCCAATATAGGGGTGAAATATGGCGTTAACGCTCCGGCGGCAACGCAAATTTCGGCGCTCCCCGGCTGCAGGGGGCATGTTAGGCTGGGACCATGGACGTGATCGACCTCCGCGATTTCTATTCGCAGCGCCTCGGCATCGTGGCGCGGCAGCTGATCAACCGCGGCATCCGTGCGCGGTGGCCGAACGCGGAAGGCCAGCGCGTGCTCGGGCTCGGCTATCCGACACCCTATCTCGGTCTGTTCCGTGATACCTCCGAGCGTTGCATCGCCTTCATGCCGGCGGCCCAGGGCGTGCTGAAATGGCCGACCGGCCGGCCGGCGCTGGCGACCCTGATCGACGAATTCTCGATGCCGCTGCCGGATGCCGCGGTCGACCGCGTGCTGCTGGTGCATGCGTTGGAGATGTCCGACGATCCGGAGCGGCTGCTGCGCGAGGTATGGCGGGTGCTGTCGCCGTCGGGGCGGCTGATCGCGATCATCCCGAACCGGCGCGGCGTCTGGACACGCACCGATGCCACGCCGTTCGGCCACGGCCGGCCCTATTCGCGGGCGCAGATCACCCAGCTGTTGCGGCAGACCTGGTTCACGCCGGCGTCATGGGGCGAAGCGCTGTTCATGCCGCCGGTGCAGGGCAGCTGGTTCTTGCGCTCGGCGATGGCGTGGGAGCGTCTCGGCGCAGCGCTGTCGATGCCGTTCGCCGGCGTGCATATCGTGGAAGCGAGCAAGCAGGTCTATCGCGCGATCCCGGCGCGCCGCGAACGCACGCAGCTGATCCCGTCATTGCGCCCGGTGCTGGTGCCGTCCTCGACGGCGACGCGCAAATCCAGTCACGCGGAATGATGAAGACGCACCCTCCCCCTCCAGGGGAGGGTGGCCGCACAGTTGCGTTACTCGTTGCCTGGATTGAAGTCGTCGCTCGGCGCCGGCTGCGCCGCGATGTCCGAGCGCGGGCCGTGCGGACGGCGGCGGCGGCGCGGAAAGCGCTCGCTGCGTTCGCCGCGTTCTGCGCCGCCATTGTTGGCTTCATAGGTGCCGCCGTTGACCTGCGGCTGCGCGCCGCCGGTGATGAACGAGGGCAGGCGATCGACCCCGCCGGCATCGGCCAGCACCGGCTGCGGCTGGATCTGCGGTTGCGGCTGATACTGCGGCTGCGGACGATGCTCGCGTTCGCGGTGCTCACGCGGCTGCTGCTCGCGCGGCTGCTGGTCACGCTCGCGATGCTCGCGCGGTTGCTGCTGGTAGGGCTGCTGGCCGTTGTCGCGCACGAAGGGCTGTTGCTGCTGCGGCACGAAGCCCGGCTCCTGGCCGAAGCTCGAATAGCCGTCGCTGTCGTCGTCGCCGTCTTCAGTCTGCGTCACCTCGGCGTCGGGACGCGGCTGCTGCTGATTCTGCCGGAACTGCTCCTGCGCGGTCGCGATGATCCGGTAGTAGTGCTCGGCGTGCTGGTAGTAGTTTTCGGCTGCCACCGGATCGCCGGAGGAGCGTGCATCCCGCGCAAGCTGGACGTATTTCTCGGCCACGTGGGAGGCCGTGCCACGGATCTTGATGTCGGGTCCGTTCGATTCGTACACCCGTGTCAGGGGATTCTGGCCGCGCCGGTTATTATTATTGTTGTTGTTATTGTTGTTGTTATTCCGGTTGCGCATCCGCTTGTTGTTCTGACCGTTTCTCATCTGTCGCCTTTTATTCCAGCCCTGAAGTTATTGCAGTCCGGTGTTGAAGCTATTGCAGTCCAGCGTTCGATTCGGCGCGCGCCAAGGCACACGGAATCGCACTGCCGTTCGAAGTGGTTTCGATGTTGCCGACCATCACGTTCAGCAAAGTCGCGTTCAGCAAAGACGCGTTCCCCAACCGCCGCCGGCCAAACGCGCCAGCGACCAAATCATTCCGCCCGTTGAGACAGGCCCAGCTCTCGTGCGTAAGTCTTCAAGCGCAATAACAGGCTTTCGTTCGCTTGGCGGTCGAGAGCGGCACAGCTTCGGCTATTGCGCTCAATGAGACCTGCGTTCCTGGAACCTTTCGATCGGCGGGCTCTGCTGAGCCCTGGTCATCACCCGTAACAGTTACGGGGCCAGCACCGATGTTGTGGCCGGAACGTAGTCGTTCCCGGGGGATATTCCAAGAGGTTTTTTTTCGTTCCAATAGGACTTTATCGGGGCACCCGGCGGGCGGAAACCGCCCTCGGGATGCCCCCGAGATCGGCTTTCGGTGGTCCCGTTGGGGATAATCCCGAAGCCGTCATCAGCGCTTCAACGTCGCCGCTCTGGCCTTGCCCGACTTCCACAACCAGAAATCCACCCGATGTCAAAAGACACGCATATTGCGAAATCAGCGCGCGGTAGGCGTCGAGCCCGTCGGCCCCGCCGTCGAGCGCCGCGCGCGGATCATGCCCGCGCACCTCGATGTCGAGGCCGGCGATGTCGGCCGAGGGGATGTAGGGCGGATTGGACACGATCAGGTCGAACGCGCCGGTCAGGGCGCTGCCATAGTCGCACGCGATCCATGTCGCGCGCTGGCCAAGCCCGAGCTCGGCCGCGTTTCGGCTCGCCGTCTGCAGCGCCTCCGCCGAGATGTCGGTGGCGAAGCCATGCGCCTGGGGCAGTTCCGAGAGCAGCGCCAGCAGGATCGCGCCGGAGCCGGTCCCGAGATCGGCGATCCGCAACGCGCGCCCGGCCGCACCGTCGGCCCGCAGCAGTTCGAGTGCGCGCTCGACCACGGTCTCGGTGTCGGGGCGCGGCACCAGCGTCGCAGCCGTCAGATGCAGCGGCAGTCCCCAAAACTCCTTGATGCCGAGAATGCGCGCGACCGGTTCGCCGGCGAGGCGGCGCCGCGCCAGGTCTTCGAGGCGATCCGCTTCGTGCTTCGTCACGATGCGCCTGGCACCGGTCACCATGCCGGTCAGATCGAGCCCCAGCGCGGCACCGGTCAATAGCCGCGCGTCGAGCTCGGCGGCGTCGTGGCCTGCCGCCTTGAGGCGCGTGGCGAGTGTGCGCCGTGTACCTTCGACGGTCTGGCCATTTTCAGCTGATGCGCTCATCGCGCGTTGTTAGCCGATGGTCGATGCGGCGTCGATATCGCTTGCGCCCTCGGCGGCCGGCGCGCACGGTCGAAGCCGCAGATTATCGATCCGGAACGCGCGACCATGACGGGCTACGACGACCAGAACATCTTCGCCAGGATCCTGCGCGGCGAGGTGCCGAGCTTCAAGGTTTATGAGACCGACCGGACCTTTGCGTTCCTCGACATCATGCCGCGCTCGCCGGGGCACACGCTGGTGATTCCGAAGGCGCCCGCGCGCGGCATCCTCGACATCGCCGAGGAAGACCTTGCCGCGGTGGCGCGGACGGCCAAGCGCATCGCGATCGCGGCGATGAAGGCGTTCTCCGCCGACGGCATCATCATCCAGCAGTTCAGCGAGCCCGCCAGCGGTCAGGTGGTGTTTCACCTGCACATGCATGTGATGCCGGTGAAGGCCGGCGTCGCGCTGCTGCCGGCGCAGACCCGCAAGGAGGACATGGATGTGCTCGCCGATCACGCCAAGCGCATGATCGCGGCGCTGGGAGATTGAGCGGGTGGCCAGGTCCGACGCGGGAATGCCGTAATCGATATCCCGAGAGGCCATGCGCAATATCGAGTTCGTCATTGCGAGGAGCGATAGCGACGAAGCAATCCATCCATCCGCGCATGCGGACCGATGGATTGCTTCGCTTTGCTCGCAATGACGGCGGAGAAAGCGCAGCCCTAAACCCCGAGATAGCGCTGCAGGACGTCGGGCTGGGCCTTGATCTCCAGCGCCGGCCCTTCATGGACGATGTGACCGTTATTGATGATGTAGATGCGCTGCGCCAGCGCGAGCGTCGCGGCGAGGTTCTGCTCCACCAGCACGATGGTCTGTCCGGCCTCGGCCAGGTCGCGGCACGCCTTCATCAGGTCGCGCACGATCACCGGCGCCAGTCCCTCGAACGGCTCGTCGAGCAGGATGATCTTGGGGTCGCGTACCAGAGCGCGCGCGATCGCCAGCATCTGCTGCTCGCCGCCGGACAGGTCAGTGCCGCGGTTGCCGCGCCGTTCCCGCAGCCGCGGGAACATCTCGTAGATGCGGTCGAGCGGCCAGCGCTGCGAGGCGGTCAGGCCGGCGATCACCAGGTTCTCCTCGACGGTCAGGCTACCGAAGATGCGGCGCTCCTCATGGACCAGCTGCATGCCGGCCTGCGCGATCTTGTGGCTCTTCTTGCCAGCGATCTCGGCGCCGTCGAACATCACCGAGCCGCGGCGCGGGGTGACCACGCCCATCAGGCTCTTCAGCGTCGTGCTCTTGCCGGCGCCGTTGCGGCCGAGCAGCGCCACCACCTCGTTGCGCTCGACCCGGATCGAGACGTCGAACAGGATGTGCGAGTCGCCGTAATAGCTGTTCAGTCCGTTGACTTCGAGCAGGCTCATGCGGCGAGCACTCCATGCACGCCGCCAAGATAGGCTTCCTGGACAGTCGAGTTGTTCTTGATCTCTTCCGGTGTCCCCTCGACCAGCACGCGGCCTTCCTGCAGCACGGTGACGCGCTCGGCGAGCTCGAACAGCGCATCCATGTCGTGATCGATGATGATCATGGTGCGGCCCTGGCTGATCGACTTCAACAGCTTCACGGTCTCGACGCGTTCGCGCGGGCTCATGCCGGCCAGCGGCTCGTCGAGCAGCAAGAGGCTCGGCGACGTCGCCAGCGCCAGCCCGATCTCCAGCCGCCGCTTCTCGCCATAGGCGAGCTCGGAGACCGGCGTGTCGGGCCGCGAGGTCAGATTGACCAGCTCGAGCGTGTGCTGCACGCGCTCGGACAACCCGGGAATGCTGTCGATGCTGCGGAACAGGTCGAGCTTGAACTTGCCGCGAAGCCCCGACAGCGCTGCGATCACCAGGTTCTCGCGCACCGTGAGCCCGGTGAACAGCTGGTTGACCTGGTAGCTCTTGGTCAGGCCGAGCTGGCAGACGTCGGTGACGTTCATGCCGGTGATGTCGCGGCCCTCGAACACGATGGTGCCCGAGGTCGGGTGCACCTCGCAGGTCAGCATCTTGAAAAAGGTCGACTTGCCGGCGCCGTTCGGGCCGATGATGCCGCGCAGCTCGCCGTGATTGACCGTGAAGTCGATGTCGCTGTTGGCGAGCAGGCCGCCATAGCGCTTGGTCAGGCCCTTGGCCTGGAGGATCGGACCGGACGGGCTGCCCGCGGGGCGGGGCCGCGGAGGCGTCGGCGCAGCGGCGACCGCGGCGTGTGGCTCGCTTGCGACGGCTGCGACCTCGGGCTCGCTCTCGTCCGGCTCGCGGGCGCCGCGCTGTCCGGTCAGCAGGCCATAGAGATCGGCGAGGCCGCCGATGATGCCGCGGCGCAGGAAGCAGACCAGCAGCACGAACACGAGGCCGAGCACGAGCTTCCAGGCAGCACCAAGCCCGAGCGCGGCCTGCAGGAAGTCCTGCAACGACAGCCACACCGCGGCGCCAACCAGTGGCCCAAACAGCGTGCCGCGGCCGCCGATCGCGGTCTGCATCACGAGCTGGCCCGACGTGTCGAAGGTGAATGCGTCGGGCGGCATGAAGGCCTGCAACACGCCGAGCAGCCCGCCGGCAAAGCCGGCATAGGCGGCTGCGATCACGAAGGCGGTCAGCTTGTAGCCATGGATGTTGTGGCCGACCGCGGTCGCGCGCAGCGGATTGTCCCGGATGGCGCTGAACACGGCGCCGACCGGCGAGCGCACGATGCGCAATGCGATCACGACGCCGATGAAGTAGCACAGCGCCAGGAACTGGTAGAGCGACCAGCCGGTGGTGAAGTGCAGCGTGGTGAAGCCGAGATTGAAGCTCGGGGTCGGAACGCCCGGCAGTCCGTTTTCGCCGCCGGTGAAGTCCGACAGCGGATTGAACTCGACGAAGAAGAACACTTCGGCGATCGCCACCGTGATCATCGCGAAGTAGATGCCGGTGCGGCGCAGCGCGATCAGGCCGATCAGGTAGCCGGTGGCGGCGGCCGCGATCATGCCGATGACGAGCGCCAGCACGACGTAGGGGAAGCCGGCGCGGGTCAGCAGCCAGGCGGCGACGAAGCCGCCGGTGCCGTAAAACGCCGACTGGCCGAACGACAGCAAGCCGGTGAAGCCGAACAGGATGTCGAAGCCGAGGCCGAACAGGCCCCAGACCAGGATCCGGTTCACCGTGTTGGGTGCGAAGCCGAGCCACGGCAGCACGAACGGCGCGACGATCAGACCCGCGGCCGTCAGGAACTCGATCAAATATGGGCGCTGTTTCAGCATTGATTATCCGTCGTCATTCGCGGCCCTGCGTGCCGAGCAGGCCGTGCGGTCGGAGCACGAGCACGAGCGTCATCGCCGCGAACAGCATGACGTAGGCGTAACCGGGGTTGAACATCGAGGTGACGCTGATGATCTCGCCGGCGATCAGTCCACCGAGGATCGCGCCGGGGAACGAGCCGACGCCGCCGATCACTACCACCACGAAGGTTTCCACCAGGATGTCGTCGCCGACACCGGGTGTCAGCGACACCACCGGCGCGTTGATGATGCCGGCGAAGCCCGCGGCCATCGCGCCGATGCCGAACACGATCATGAAGACGCGATAGACGTTGATGCCGAGCGAATCGACCATCATCGAATCCTCGATGCCGGCGCGCACGATCATCCCGAGCCGCGTGCGGTAGAGGATCAGGAACAATGCGCCGAGCGCGACCGCGACGATGCCGACCACGGCGAGCCGGTAGGTCGGATAGAACAGGAAGCCGAGCGAGGTGATGCCCTGCAGCAGCGCCGGCGGCGGTACCACCTGCGACTGGCTGGTGAAGATCAGCCGCACGATCTCGACGAAGCAGATGCTGAGCCCGAACGTGACCAGGAGTTGGTCCTCATGCGGGCGATGGTAGAAGTGGCGGATGATGATCCGCTCCATCGCAACCCCGAGCAGCATCACGAACAGCGATCCGGCGATGACCGCGAGAATGAACGATCCGGTGTAGGAATAGGCCACATATCCGGCGTAGCCGCCGATCATGAACATGGCGCCATGGGCGAGGTTAAGCACCCCGAGCGTGCCGTAGATGATCGTCAGCCCGGAGCTGATCAGCGCGAGCAGCGCGCCGAGCGCCAGCCCGTTGAAAAGTTGCGAGACGAAATTTGGCCAGTTGATCATGGCGTGCGTTCGGTTGGCCCGGTCAATGAAGGATGCGTTCCGACACAAAGCGGCGCCGCGGGTCGGGTCGCCCCGCCCACGGCGCCGAGTCTTCCCACGTTAATCAGGTGTAGTCGCCGAGATGGCAGCCGAACGCATCCGGCTTCTGCATCAGACCGTCGCCGGGGACGATCTCGACCACCTCGTAATAATCCTCCTTGTTCTTCATCTCCTTTTCCATCTTGCCGCGGACGATGATGACAGGGCGGACGCATTGGTGATCCTCGGGGCGATAATGTACGTCGCCGACCAGCGAAGGGATGGTCTCGCCCTTCTCGTAGGCCTTGATGACGTCGGGCGGATAGAAGCTGCCGGCTTCCTCGACCATGCGGGCCCAGTGCGCGAAGCTGACATAGGCGTTCTCGGCGCCCCATTCGGGCTTGTAACCGAACTTCTTCTCGAAGGTCTCGTTGAACATCTTGGCCAGCGGATACTTGTCCTCGATGGTCCACCAGTAGTCGGTCGCGGCGTAGACGCCCTGCATCAGCCCGCCGGTCTCGCGCGCGATGAACGGCACCTGGTAGGGCACCACGAGCTTCATCTTGTCGAGCACGCCGAACTGCTTGGCCTGCTGCGTCGACAGCACGGCGTCGTGACCCCAGTTGACGTTGATCAGCACGTCGGCGCCGGAGTTCGCGACATTGAGCAGGTACGACGAGTAATCCGGCGCGCCGAGCGGCGACACCTGGTTGGTGACCGTGGTCCAGCCCGCCTGGGCGAGGAAGTCCTGCATCGATTTGGTTACGGTGTGGCCGTAGGTGTAATCGGGCGTCAGATACGCGGCCTTCTTGTCCTTGCCGAACTGCTTGATCAGCACCGGCGCAATTGCCGCTGCGGCGGTCTGGCCGAAGAAGTTCTGGCGGAAGCCGTAACGCACGCAATCCTTGCCGGTGGTGTCGTTGGAGCCGGAGATGCCGCAGACGAAGATCACCTTCTCGCGCTGCGCCAGCTTGTTCAGCGCGACCGCGACCGCACTCGACGTGCCGCCGGTGATCATCACCGCCTTGTTCTCCGAGATGAAGCGCTGCTGCGCCTGCACCGCCTCGTTCGGCTTCGCCGCGGAATCCGCGACGCCGAACTTCAGCTCCTTGCCGAGCACGCCCTTTGAGGTCTTCGGCGATATCTTCTTGATCAGGTCGTGGCCGCTGTTGATGTGCTCGATCGCGAGCTGATAGCCCTTCAGCTCATCCTCACCCTGCACCGCGTAAGTGCCGGTGCGCGGCACCGAGATGCCGATGAAGGCCGAGGAGCCGGACGTGCCGGCGGGAAAGGTGCCGATCGCCGGATGGTCCTCGGCGAATGCCCGGGACGCGATCGAGGCCGGCAGCACGGTGCCGCCGATCAGGCCTGCGCCGGCCTGCAGCAGGGTGCGACGCGAGACGTTCAATGTGCTGCCCGGGCGAAAATCCTTGGTGCTCATCGCTCGATATCCTCCGATTATATTGATTGTTGGCGCGCATGTTCACTCGTCGCCGGATCGGATCGATCGGCGGCTGGATGCGCCGGCTGCGATGCAGCAGCCTGTCACAGCTACAATTCCCCACCGGGATATTTAGTCAATGTCACCTTTCGTCGAATCATATCGGTCTGCGATAGAATTAATGTCGGTCTACGATATATCGAGGGTTTACCGCCCGGGTGCGGGTCCTGTAAGTGAGGGGGCGATGATCCAGGAGCCTTCAAATCGCGCCGGAAATGCCGCAGAGCACGCCGGGACCGAGGACGGCGGCGCCGAGCCATCGAGCGGCCTGAGCATCCGCGCGATGAACGTGCTGAAGGAGCTGTCGGTCGAGCTGACCGACGAACTGCCGCCGAAGCTCGACTGGACACCATCCGACGACCTGCTGCGCCTGCTCACGGCGCGCCATCTGGCGACCGCGCGAAATTGCGGGCGGCAGACCATGCGTGAGATCATCGATTGGGCGGCGTCGCGCGGGATCTTGATCCCGGCACCGCACCATACCGGCAAATCGCTGTCCGAGGTCTGGGGCAGTCTGGTCGAGCGTGCTTCGGCCGGCGATCTCACCAAGAGCGAGATCACCGAGGCGCTGGAGAAATCGATCCGCCGCCGCAGCCCGCGGATTCCGGTCGCCTTCCAGATCGTGCTGTTGAAGATATTGAGCTCGAGCTACGATCACTGGCCGCAACCGTAATCTCGCGCTCCGCCGCTCGATCGTCAAACCGTTGAAAACATGCGTGCAGAGCCCGCCGGTAGGATGGTCCGTCCGGCGCGGGTTTGGTAGCGTCGCCCAGCTCCTGCCATCAGGCGGAGCGCGCCAGCAACGGGACGACGGAATGCCTCAGGCCAAGCAGCGACAAACGGCAGTCGGAGCCACCAAACGCAAAGCGGCGGGCGCGACGGTCGATTACGCGGCGCTGGCGCGGTTCCGCTACCAGCTGCGCAGCTTTCTCGCGTTCAGCGAGGAGGCGGCGCAGCAGGCCGGGTTGACCCCGCAGCAGCACCAGGCGCTGCTCGCCATCAAGGGATTTTCCGGAACGGAGCCGACCACCGTCGGCGATCTCGCCCGCTATCTGCTGATCCGCCACCACACCGCGGTCGAGCTGGTCAACCGGATGACGAAACTCGGGCTGCTGACCCGGGCGGTCGATGCCGCCGACGGCCGGCGCGTGCTGGTGACCTTGACCTCGCAAGGCGAGCGCAAGCTGCAGGCGCTGTCGAAGATTCACTTGGAGGAGCTGACCACGGCCGGCCCGGCACTCGGCAAGATCCTGCGCCACTTCAGAAAGTCGCAGAAGAAGTAGCGCATGATCCGGAAAAGCGCGCAGCGGTTCTCCGAAGAGATCATGCGCCAGCGATAGATCGCGTTGTCAGGCCGCCGCGCCCTGCGCCGCGAGCTGCGCGGCCTGGTGCTCGGTGGTCAGCGCATCGATCAATTCGCCGAGCGCCTCGCCCGCGATCACCTGCGGCAGCTTGTAGAGCGTCAGGTTGATGCGGTGGTCGGTGACTCTCCCTTGCGGGAAATTATAGGTGCGGATGCGCTCCGAGCGGTCGCCGGAGCCGACCTTCTCCTTGCGGTCAGCGGAGCGCGCGGCGTCGACGCGCTGGCGCTCGGCATCATAGATGCGCGAGCGCAGGATGTTCATCGCCGACGCCCGGTTTTTGTGCTGCGAGCGGCTGTCCTGCATCATCACCACGATGCCGGTCGGCAGATGGGTGATGCGGATCGCGGACTCGGTCTTGTTGACGTGCTGGCCGCCGGCGCCGCCGGCGCGCATGGTCTCGATCCGCAAATCCGTGTCCTTGATGTCGACGTCGACGTCCTCGACTTCGGGCAGCACCGCGACGGTGGCGGCCGAGGTGTGGATGCGGCCCTGCGTCTCGGTGTCGGGCACGCGCTGCACGCGGTGCACGCCGGACTCGAATTTCAGCTTGGCGAACGCGCCGCGGCCCTGCACCTCGGCGATGATTTCCTTGAAGCCGCCGACGGTGCCTTCGCTGGCCGAGATCACCTCGACCTTCCAGCCCTGCAAGGCCGCGAAGCGCTCATACATCCGGAACAGGTCGCCGGCGAACAGCGAGGCCTCGTCGCCGCCGGTGCCGGCGCGGATTTCCAGCACCACGTTGCGGTCGTCCATCGCGTCCTTCGGCAGCAGCGCGACGCGGATCTTCTGCTCGAGATCGCCGATCCGCGCCTGCAGCGTTTCCAGCTCGGCTTCCGCCATGCCGCGCATCTCGGGATCGGTCCCCGCTTCGGCCAGCAACGCCTCGGTGTCGGTGAGCTCCGACCGCGCGGAGCGATAGAGCTTCACGGCATCGATCAGCGGATTGAGCTCGGCGAGCTCGCGCGTGATCGCGACGTAGCGCTCGGAGTTGACCTGGCCGAGCAGCTCGGCCTCGAGCGAGGCGTGATGGGCGAGCAGGACGTCGAGTTTGGCTTCGGGTAGCATGGCGGAGTCTCGAATTGCTGAAAGCGCGAAGGGTGGCAGCGGCGACGGCAGCGTCGCTACAAGGCCAGCCCCTCGGTTTCCGCAAACTTCGTCAGCGCCCCGCGGATCGAGACGCTGCCGACCGGCGCGTCGAGCAGCGGATTGATCATCGCCTCGGCCTTCTTGGCGTCGAGGTCGAGGATCAGCGCCTTGACCGGGCCGTGCGCCGTTGCCGACAACGAAAGCGAACGGTAGCCGAGCGCGATCAGCGCCAGCGCGCCGATCGGCTTCGACGCCATCTCGCCGCACAGCGAGGCGGCTTTCTTCGCGGTCTTGGCCTTGCGCACGATGTCGCGCAGCGCGCGCAGGATCGGCGCCGACAGGGTGTCGAAACGTTCCGAGACCTTGGCATTGCCGCGGTCGACCGCGAACAGGAACTGGAACAGGTCGTTGGAGCCGACCGAGACGAAGTCGACCTTCTTCAGCAGCTCGTCGAGCTGGTAGAGCAAGGCCGGTACCTCGACCATGGTGCCGATATCGATCCGCTCGGGCAGCGAGTGGCCGTGCTGGCGCAGATAGGTCAGCTCGCGCTCGACGATCGCCTTGGCCTGGTCGAACTCGGAGATGTCCGAGATCATCGGGAACATGATCTTCAGGGCACGGCCGCCGCCGGCGCGCAGCAGCGCGCGGATCTGGCCGCGCAGCAGGCCGGGGCGGTCGAGACCGAGCCGGATCGCGCGCCAGCCGAGCGCGGGATTTTCCTCGACCACGGTCTCCATGTAGGGCAGCGCCTTGTCGCCGCCGATGTCGAGCGTGCGGAAGGTGACGGGCTTGGCGCCGGCGGCATCGAGCACGGTGCGGTACAGCGCGAGCTGATCGCTCGAACGCGGCAGGCTCGGGCTCACCATGAACTGCAATTCGGTGCGGAACAGGCCGATGCCGGCGCTGCCGGTGTCCTCGATATGCGGCAGGTCGATGGTAAGGCCGGCATTGATCAGGAGCTCGATCGGCTGGCCGTCCTTGGTCACGCAAGGCTTGTCGCGCAGCGCCGAATATTGCGCCTGCCGCCGCGCCCGGAACCGGACGCGCTCGGCGTAGGCGGATTCGATCTCGGCGGAGGGGCGGACATAGATCTCGCCGGAAATGCCGTCGACGATGATGGCATCACCCGGATCGGCAATGCCGGGCGCGTTCGGCACCTCGCCGACCGCGGGAATGCCGAGCGCGCGCGCCACGATCGAGACGTGGGAATTCGCGGTGCCTTCCTCCAGCACCAGGCCGCGCAGCCGCTTGCGGTCATAGTCGAGCAGCGCCGCGGGGCCCATCGCGCGCGCGATCAGGATGGCGTTGTCGGGCAACTGCTCGCGCGTCGGCGCATGGTCCTGGCCGACCAGTTGCCGCATCAGGCGATGGCCGAGATCCTCGAGATCGTGCAGCCGGTCGCGCAGATACGGATCGGTTGAGCGCAGCATGCGCGCGCGGGTGTCGGACTGCACGCGTTCGACGGCGGCTTCCGCGGTGAGGCCGGTGGCGACCGCCTCATGCAGCTTGTGCGACCAGCCCTGGTCGTTGGCGAACATGCGGTAGGCTTCCAGCACCTCGCGATGCTCGCCGCCTTCCGCGACGTCGCCGCGCTCCAGCATGCGGTCGAGATCGGCGCGCAGGTTGGCCAGCGCCGTGTCGAGCCGCTTGATTTCCTTCGGCAGGTCCTCGGCAATGTAGTTGGTGATGACGACGCGCGGCTCGTGCAGCACGACATGGCCGAGCGCGATGCCGTCGGAGAGCACCGCGCCGGTCTTGTGCAGCGAGTGCCGCGCGGCGGGCTCGGCGCCCGGCTGCGCCAGCGCGGCCAGCTCGCCCGAGGCGATCATCTCCGCCAGCACCATGGCGGTGGTCTGCAGCGCCTCGACCTCTTCCTCGACATAGGTGCGCTTGGCGCGGTTCTGCACCACGAGCACGCCGAGCGTGTTGCCGGCGCGCAGGATCGGCACGCCGAGGAACGAGTGGTAGATCTCTTCGCCGGTTTCCGGGCGGTAGGCGAAGGCCGGATGGCTTTGCGCGTCGGAGAGATTGAGCGGCGTCGCCTCGCTGGCGACGAGGCCGACCAGGCCTTCATGCGCGCTCAGCACGGTGCGGTGCACGGCGTCGCGGTTCAGACCTTCGGTGGCGTAGAGCTCGAGGGTGTTGTCGATACGCAGCACGTAGCAGGAGCAGACCTCGGCCACCATGTTGGCCGCGATCAGCACCACGATCTTGTCGAGGCGTTCCTGGGCGGAGACTTGCTCCGCCATGGTTTCGCGGAGCCGTCTCAATAGGACGCGGGGGCCTCCCGACGCGCTCCGCATGTGCTTCAGTCCCTCCCCACGAGGCCGGCGCACCGGGCCGGCCGGCCGTTGGCGCAAAACTCGTCAAAAACAACAATTTTAGTCATTCGGCGTCGCCGCTCGCGCCAGTTCCCGCCGATTCGGGATCGCACAAACTGTGCCACAGTTTGCGACAGCCCACCTGACTGGCCGTATAGCCAATCGAGGCTCGCTTTGCCAAGCAAAACGCCTGCCAGTAGCAAATAACGTCTGCGTCAGCCCTATGCTGCGCCCGCTAAGAGAAATTCTAACTCCGGGATGTGGGTACCGGAGGACGGCTTGTTCCCTGGGAGGGGGCGGGAAGCCTATCCCCTCGTCATTCCGGGGCTCGCGAAGCGAGAGCCCGGAATCCATCGGGCCCCAGCCCCCACGATGAAATGGATTCCGGGCTCGCGCCAAGTGGCGCGCCCCGGAATGACGGAGGAGAGAAAACCCTACGCCTGATCCAGCCCGTACAGCGTGTGCAGCGTGCGGACCGCGAGTTCGGTGTAGGCGGCGTCGATCAGGACCGAGAACTTGATCTCGGAGGTGGTGATGGCGCGGATGTTGATGTTGCGCTCGGACAGCGCCTTGAACGCCTTCGCGGCGACACCGGCATGGCTGCGCATGCCGCTGCCGATCACCGAGACCTTGGCGACGTCGGTCGCGGTGTCGAGCCTGACATAGCCGATCTTGGCCTTGGCCGAGGTAATGGTGTCCTTGGCGCGGTTGTAGTCGGCGGCCGGCACCGTGAAGGTGAGGTCGGTGGTCTTGCCGTCCTCCGACACGTTCTGCACGATCATGTCGACATTGATGTTGGCATCCGCGAGCGGCCCGAAGATCGCCGCGGCGACGCCGGGCTTGTCCTCGATCTGGCGCACGGAAATCTGGGCTTCGTCCTTGGAGAAGGCGATGCCGGTGACGACGTGCATTTCCATGATTTCCTCCTCGCTGCAGATCAGCGTGCCCGGCGGCTGGTTGGCGTGCGGGTCGATATCCTCTGGCTTGTCGAAGCTGGAGCGCACGAAGATCGGCATGTTGTGCACCATGCCGAGTTCCACCGAGCGAACCTGCAGCACCTTGGCGCCCTGCGAGGCCAGCTCCAGCATGTCCTCGAATGCGATCTTGTCGAGCCGGCGCGCCTTCGGCACCACGCGCGGGTCGGTGGTGTAGACGCCGTCGACGTCGGTGTAGATGTCGCAGCGGTCGGCCTTCAGCGCAGCCGCGATCGCCACCGCCGAGGTGTCCGAACCGCCGCGGCCGAGCGTGGTGATGCGGCCGGTCTGCGGGTTGATGCCCTGGAAGCCGGCGATGACCGCGACCTCCTTGCGTTCCTTGAAGCGGTCGATGATCTCGCTGCCGTCGATATCGAGGATGCGCGCCGAGGCATGCGCGTCCGAGGTCTTGATCGGGATCTGCCAGCCCTGCCAGGAGCGCGCCTGGATGCCGATGCCCTGCAGCACGATCGCGAGCAGGCCCGAGGTGACCTGTTCGCCGGAGGCGACCACCGCGTCATATTCGCGCGCGTCGTGCATCGGCGAGGCCTCGGTGCACCAGCCCACCAGCTCGTTGGTCTTGCCGGACATCGCGGAGACGACGACGGCGACCTGGTGGCCGGCGTCGACCTCGCGCTTCACGTGCTGGGCGACGTTGCGGATACGATCGATATTGGCGACGGACGTACCGCCGAATTTCATCACGAGGCGGCCCATGACGACGCGTCTATTCCTTTAAGAGGATAAGTAGGTTAACCCACGCCGAAAACCGCAAGCGCGGGCACCGAAAGGCGCGTATACATAGCGCCGCGCCCGGGGGCAAGCCGGTTGGTAGGGGTCCCCGGAAGGTCTTTTGGGGGTGTTTTGCCGGTTGCCGGCGGGCTGTGGCGCAAGGGTGACTCGCGGGTAATTCGAAGGCGGGATTGGATGGGACGCTATATCGACGAAATCCTGCAGCCCGGCGAGAAGCTGCTGTATTCCACCAATGCGCACTGGATGTTCTATCTGCCGGCGATCGCGGCCTGGATCGTGGTGCTGGCGCTGCTGATCCTGTCCCGGATGACGACGGTCGACGCCCTGGTGCTGGCCTGCCTGGCGGCCGCCGCCGTGGTCGCGGTCGCGGCGCTGTACTGGACCGGCGCGGCCTGGTTCCATCGGTGGACCACGGAAACCGACGTCACCAATTTCCGCGTGGTGCACAAGAGCGGCTTCATCAAGCGGCGCACCTTCGAGATGAGCCTCGACAAGGTCGAGAGCGTCGACGTCAACCAGAGCATCATGGGGCGCCTGCTCAATTATGGCGACGTCACCATCCGCGGCGTCGGCGAGGGCATCGAGACCATCAAGACCATCGCCTCGCCGCTGGCGTTCCGCAATTCGATCACCGCGCGATAGGGGCGCGCGCAATCATGGCTACGCAAACAACTCTTTCAAATTCCTCCGCCAATGCCTCCGCGCACTCGGTCGATCCGGCTGAGGTGGCGAAATTCTCAAAACTGTCGGATGAATGGTGGGATCCGCGCGGCAAGATGGCGCCGCTGCACAAGATCAATCCGCTGCGCCTGACCTATATCCGCGACGCCGCCTGCCGCAAGTTCGAGCGCAACGCCAAGAGCCTCAGCTGCCTGTCCGGCCTGCGCCTGCTCGACATCGGCTGCGGCGCCGGCCTCTTGTGCGAGCCGTTCACGCGGCTCGGCGCCCAGGTGATCGGGATCGATCCGTCCGCCACCAACATCGCAGCCGCGAAGTTGCACGCCGACAAGGGGCATTTGTCGATCGACTACCGCTGCACCACGATCGAGGACATGGACGTCCGCGAGCGCTTCGACATCGTGCTGGCGATGGAGGTGGTCGAGCACGTCGTCGACGTCGGTGCCTTCGTCAAGCGCTGTACGGCGATGCTCAAGCCCGGCGGGCTGATGGTGGCGTCGACGATCAATCGCAACTGGAAGAGCTTTGCGCTGATCATCGTCGGCGCCGAATACGTGCTGCGCTGGCTGCCGCGCGGTACCCATGAGTGGAGCAAGTTCGTCACCCCCGACGAACTCGCGCGCTACCTCGGCGACGCCGGCCTGACCGTCACCGAACAGGCCGGAGTGGTCTACAACCCGCTCGCCGACAAATGGAGCGTCTCGTCCGACAT
Source organism: Bradyrhizobium sp. USDA 3240 (assembly GCF_054063295.1). NCBI lineage: Bacteria > Pseudomonadati > Pseudomonadota > Alphaproteobacteria > Hyphomicrobiales > Nitrobacteraceae > Bradyrhizobium > Bradyrhizobium sp. USDA 3240. The sequence goes on along the minus strand of NZ_JBSSGD010000002.1, from coordinate 3,999,087 downwards.
GGACGTGAACTACATGGTGGTGGCGGAGGAGGCGTGAGCTGATCAGAACGATGGGCCACGTCAATCTCGATATGGACGTGCTGCGAACGCTGATCACGGCGTATCGGCTGGGCAATTTCAGCCGGGCCGCGGCAAAGATCGGCCGGTCGCAATCGGCGGTCAGCCAGCAGATCCGCAAGCTCGAAGAGCAGATCGGCCAACCGCTGTTCGTCAAGCAGGGCCGGGGGTTGGCTCTCACCGAGGCCGGCGAGCTGATATTGACCTATGCCCATCGCATTCTGGATCTGAATGACGAAGCGGTCGAGGCGCTGCGCAACCGGGCTCTCGAAGGTGTGGTTCGTTTCGGATTGCCTGCCGATTTTGCCGAAGTGTGGTTGCCGGCCGCGCTGGCCTACTTCAAGCAGGCCTATCCGGCGGTTCGCATCGAGGCCGTCGTCGATCGCAACCGGCTGCTGCTGCAGCAACTCGACGGAGGCGGCCTCGACCTCGTCCTGGCGCTCGACAACGACACGCGTACCGACGCGCAACCCGTGGCGACCTTGCCGGTGGTCTGGATCGGCAGCGCCTCGGCCGCTCCGTCCTGGCATCAGGGCGAGCCGGTGCCGCTCGCGGTCTATGAGGCGCCGTGCTTCTTCCGCCAGCGCGCCATCGCTGCGCTCGATCGGGCGGGCATCGCCTGGCGTATCGCCTTCAGCAGCCCAAGCCTGCCGGGGCTTTGGGCCGCGGTCGAAGCCGGCCTGGGGGTGACGCTGCGGACGGCGGTCGCGTTGCCGGATCAATTGCGCGCGCTCCCCGCCAGCGCCGGATTGCCGCCGGTGCCGGCATCCTCGCTCAAGGCTTGCCTGCACGACGCCGGCAGAACGCTCGAGCCTGCCGTGGTGAGATTGCGGTCGATCATCAGAACGACGTTGCAGGACCATCTGGCCCAGCCGCAGCGCGGACTGGCCCGGGTTGCGCGCTGACGACCGGCTGTCGCTTCGGCGAAGCTGCAACCGTCCGGTTTTTCTGAACTCTCGCATCAGAACAACTGCATTTTATTACGCGGCCGGATCCTTGATCGTGGTGGTGAGCCAACCACGATTTGAAAGGACCGTTGCATGAAGTTAGCTGCATTGATGAAGGGTGTTTGCGTCGCTCTGCCGTTCTTGATGACGGCCGCGTTACCGCTGTTTCAAGCGCAAGCCGCCGGCGGCAATGCCGCGGCATCGCTGGCGGGGACGTGGAGCCTGGTCGCTGCCGATGTGCTGCACGGCGATGGCAGCCGCGGGCACGATTATGGGCCCTCGCCCAGGGGCATGTTGTTCATCGATGCCGAAGGACGATATTCGCTGCAGATTTTCGACAGCGAGCGAAGGCCCTTTGCGAACGCGGACAAGCTGAAGGCCACGGACGCTGAATACCGGGCCGCCGTGCTCGGCGTGAGCTCGCATTTCGGCAAGGTCGATGTCGACCCGGTGAAAGGAACGCTGGATTTTCACATCGCCAAGTCATCCTTTCCCAATTGGGAAGGTACCGAGCAGGTTCGATTCTATCAGTTGAAGGCCAACGAGTTGAGCTATCGCGTGCCGCCGAGGTCGAATGGCGACACGCCGATCTCGGTCTGGCGGCGCGTCGACTGATCCCGGCGGCCTCGTTTGGTGGCGCGCTGTTGCCACCCGAAAGCTGTCGTCCCTGCTTTCGCAGGGACGACACCGGGCTTGCGGCTCGATCGCAGCCCTGTCATGCACCGTCTCGGTTGACCGCCTCGACCGCAATCGGCACGTTGTGCGCGTACTCCCGCCCCGGCGCACTTTCGTCATCCCGCATGTTCACGATCGCCTCGCTCTGGATCCCCTTCACCATCGTCGCTGCGTTCGGGCAAGTGGCGCGCAATGCGATGCAGCGGCATCTGACCGGGCCGCTCGGGACCTGGGGCGCGACCAATATCCGTTTCCTGTTCGGCCTGCCGTTCGCGGTGGTGTTCTTCGCGCTGGCGGTGCTGCTGACCGGCGATCGCGTGCCGTGGCCGGCGGCCTCGTTCTGGCCGTGGCTGTTGTCGGGTGCGCTCAGCCAGATCGTCGGCACCGGCTTCATGCTGCTGGCGATGAACGACCGCTCCTTCGTGGTGACCACGGCCTATATGAAGACCGAGGCGATCCAAACCGCGATCTTCGGCTTCATCTTCCTCGGCGACCATCTGACGACGCCCAAGGTGATCGCGATCGTGATCGCCACCATCGGCGTCGTCGTCACCGCGCTGCGGCCCGGCGGGCAGAAGAGTTTTGCCGATCTGCGCCCGACCGTGCTCGGCCTCGGCGCCGCCGCGGTGTTCGCGATCTCGGCGGTGAGCTTTCGCGGCGCGATCATTGCCGTGCCCGGCGTCTCGTTTGTGACGGCGGCGTCGTACACGCTGATGTGGAGCCTGTTCGTCCAGACGCTGATTCTGTCGGTCTATCTGCTGCTGCGCGCGCCCGACGTGCTGCGAAAGATTCTCGGCCTGTGGCGGCCCTCGATGTTCGCGGGCTTCATGGGCGCGTTCTCATCGCAGTTCTGGTTCCTGGCGTTCGCGCTCACCGCCGCCGCCAATGTGCGCACGCTGGCGCTGATCGAGGTGCTGTTCGCGCAGGGCGTGGCGTATTTCTCGCTCAAGCAGCCGTTCTCGCTGCGCGAGGTGATCGGCATCGTCCTGATCGTGATCGGCGTCGCGCTGCTGATCGCCGCGTAAACTCTTGTTTGACGCGTTTTCTTCACGCGAACCGGTAGCCACTTCGCTCGAAAACGCTATCAGCCCTTCACGGCGATCAGTACCGCGCCCGCCGAGATCAGGGCGATCCCGATCCAGCCATAGGCCGAGGGGCGCTCGCCAAGGAACACGGCGCCGAACAGCGCCACCAGCACCACGCTGAGCTTGTCGATCGGCGCGACCAGTGTGGCAGGTCCAAGCTTGAGTGCGCGGAAATAGCAGATCCACGACGCGCCGGTGCCGAGCCCGGACAGCAGCAGGAACAGCCAACTCTTGCCCGAGATCGGGTCGGCCTGGGTGAATTGCCCGGTCGCGAATAGGATGGCCGACAGCGTGATCAGCACGATCACGGTGCGGATCAGGGTGGCGAGATCGGAGTTGATGCCCTCGACGCCGACCTTGGCGAAGATCGCGGTCAGCGCCGCGAAAATGGCCGAAAGAAACGCCCAGGCCTGCCAGGTCGCGGTCAATTCCGGTCTTCCGGCAGCGTCGGCAGCGGCGAGACCTCGACGCCTTCGTCGATCAGCGCGCGCGCCTCCTCGGGCGAGGCCTCGCCGTAGATCGGCCGGTGCTCGATATCGCCGTAATGCATCTTGCGCGCCTCGTTCGGGAAACGCTCGCCGACATTGTCGGCGTTCTTCACGATGTGGTCGCGCAGTTCCTTCAGCTTGCTACGCAGCTCGCGCTCCTGCGCCATCATCAGCGACGTCGATTCGGCAGGCGGTGCCTCGACGGGGGCGGCCGGCGCCGGCTGGGCCCGTTCGCGGCCCTTCTTGCTGACGATTTGCGGCGCCATGATCGCGCGCTCGATCTTGTCAGAGCCGCAGGACGGGCAATCGATCAGGTGACGCCGCTCCTGCGATTCATAGGCCGCCGAGCTCTGGAACCAGCTCTCGAACTGATGGCCGCGCTCGCAGCGCAGCGTGTAGCGGATCATGCCGAGCCCCGGACGAGGTGCAGATGCTCCGGGCCGGCTTTGGGGTCGGCGATGCCGAAACGCCTGCCGTGCTGAAGTGAAGGGATAGTCTTGCGCGCGGTCTCGACCTTGGTGGGGTCGATCTCGGCCAGGAATACGCCCGGCTCGACGCCGCCTTCGGCGAGGATCTCGCCCCAGGGGTCGATGATCAGCGAATGCCCGAAGGTCTCGCGCTTGTTCTCATGCAGGCCGGCTTGCGCCGCCGCAAACACGAAGCAGCCGGTCTCGATAGCGCGGGCGCGCAGCAGCGTGTGCCAGTGCGCTTCGCCGGTCTTGCGGGTGAAGGCGGAGGGCACCGTGAGGAACGACGCGCCGGCTTCGGCGAGTGCGCGATAGAGCGCCGGGAAGCGCACGTCGTAGCAGATCGTCAATCCGATCCGGCCCCAGGGCAGGTCGGAGATCACAGCGGTCTCGCCGGGCTGGTAATTGGCCGATTCGCGATAGCTCTCGCCGCCGGGCAGATCGATGTCGAACATGTGGATCTTGTCGTAACTCGCGAGCACATTGCCCTCGGGCCCGATCAGGAACGAGCGGTTGACCGCCTTCTCCGGCGAATAGCGCAGCGCCAGCGAGCCGATATGCAGATGGATCTTCAATTCGGCGGCCAGCGCGCGATAGGCCTGCAGCGACTTGTCGTCCTCTTCGCTGGCGAGGTGCTCGAACAGCGCCTTGCGGTTCAGCTGCATCATGTTGCTGACCTCGGGGGTCAGCACGTACTTGGCGCCCTGCGCCGCCGCTTCGCGGATCAGCCGCGTGCCCTGTTCGAGGCTCGGCTCGGGCAGCAATCCGGTGCGCATCTGCACCATGGCGGCGGTGAAAATGTTGTCCGTGCTCATCAGGCGCCGCCTCCGTTGCTGAGCAGGCCGTCGAGCTTGCCCTCGCGGTCGAGCGCGTAGAGCTCGTCGCAGCCGCCGACATGGGTCTTGTCGATGAAGATCTGCGGGAACGTCGAGCCCGCGCCGGCGCGATCGTACATCTCGTCGCGGTACGCCGGGTTGCTGGCGACGCTCAATTCGGTGAACGCGGCGTTCTTGCGCGTCAAAAGCGATTTGGCCGCGGTGCAATAACCGCAGCCGGGGCGGGTATAGATTTCGATGGCAGCGGTCATGGTGTGCTCGGTTGAACCAGAAGTTACAGATTATATGGGAGCGCGGTGGGTATCGACAACCCGGGCAAACACCAGCACGTCGACCTGCGCGGCCTTGGCGCGCAACAGCGCCCGTGCGCAGGCATCCACTGTGGCGCCAGAGGTCAGGACGTCGTCGACCAGGATCACGCGGCGGCCCTGGATGTCAGCCTTGCGTTCATCGGCGACCCCGAATGCGCCCTGCACATTGCTGGCGCGGTCCTTGCGCGACAGCCCGATCTGCTGCTCGGTGGCGCGGGTGCGCCGCAGCGCCTCGGACACCATTTTGACGCCGCTCTGGCGCGCGATCACCTTGGCGAGCGCGCCGGACTGGTTGTAGCGCCGGCTCCAGCCGCGCCGCCAATGCAGGGGAACCGGCACCAGCATGTCGGCATCTGCTAGCAATTCCTTCCCCGCGCGCGCCATCCAGCGGCCCATTGTCGGCGCCAGATCGGTGCGATCCTGGTATTTCAATGCGTGCACCAGGGTGCGCGCGACGTCGTCATAGCGCACCGCGGCGCGGGCGCGCTGGTAGGACGGTGGATTGGCGATCGCCTCCATCGACAGCAGCTCGGGACCTGGATCGTAGACAAAGGGAATCCCGAGCCGCGGGCAGAACGGCGGCGCGATGAACGACAATTTGGCCCAGCAGGCCGCGCAGACGCCCTCGCCATGAACCGGCTCGCGGCAGGACACGCACAGCGTCGGCAGCGCGATGTCGAGCATAAGCCGCGCGGTGCGCAGCCACGCGCCCCCGACCGCGCCAAGCGCCCGCTGAAAGTGTCCGGTAATGGAGCGTGTCGGTGATGCCTCGGCGTCCATGGCTGATGAGGCTAGCGTTTGAGCAACGCGGGCTCAAGGCGCATTGCCTGCGGCGGCCGACCGGCGTAACCAGCCGGCATGGCAACGACCCCGGCCACGGCTCCTGTCCTGTTCGATCGCGCATCGCTCCGCGCGCGGCTGGCGCGCGCGCAGGCCGCGGGGGCGGCGACGTTCCTGCTCGATCGGGCCACCGAGGACATGGCGGACCGGTTGCAGGCGGTGTCGCGCGGCTTTTCTTCCGCGGCCGACATCTGGACGCCGGGTGACGGGCTGGCGGACGCCTTGCGCGGGCGTGTCGCCTCGGTCGATCCGATCGGTTTCAGCGAGACGGAAGCGCTAGGACTGCCACCTGAATCGCTGGACCTCGCGGTCTCCGCGCTCGCCTTCCAGTTCGTCAACGATCTGCCGGGCGTGCTGACGCAAATCCGCCGCGCGCGCTGAAACCGGACGGGCTGCTGCTCGCGGCGATGCTCGGCGGCGACACGCTGACCGAGCTCCGGCAAAGCTTCGCCGCGGCGGAGGCGGAGTGCGAGGGCGGCGTGTCGCCGCGCGTCGCGCCGTTTGCCGATCTGCGCGATGTCGGCGCGCTGTTGCAGCGGGCCGGCTTTGCGCTGCCGGTGACCGATGTCGACCGCGTCGTGGTGCGCTATGCCAGCGCGTTCGCCTTGATGGCCGATCTCAGGCGTATGGGCGCCACCAATGTGCTGCGCGAGCGCCGCCACACCCCGACCCGCCGCGCCACGATGCTGCGGATGGCGCAGATCTACGGCGAGCGCTTCGCCGATCCCGACGGACGTATCCGCGCCACCTTCGACATCGTCTGGCTGTCCGGCTGGGCGCCGCATGAGAGCCAACCCAAGCCGCTCAAGCCGGGTTCGGCGAGGGCGAGTCTGGAAGCTGCGGTGAAGGGCACTTCACCCTCCCCTGGAGGGGGAGGGTCGACGCGAATGAAATGAGTGGCGGGGTGGGGGTGACGGTCTTTCGACTCGAACAGTGCCCGTGTTGAGAGACCGTCACCCCACCTCGATCCGCATTCCGCTGCGCTTCATGCGGATCGATCCTCCCCTCCAGGGGAGGATGAAGAGATCACAGCAGCAAATCCATCAGATGCGGCTGCAGCCGGGTGTCCGCGGGCCTGTGAGTTGCCCGACGCGTCAAGTCGCCTGGTCGAATGCCGGCCGCCGCCGGCTACTGTGCATGGGGTTGTTTTCGATATTTTGGGTAGCCGCGCCTCTCCCGCAAGCGGGGGAGGCTGAGATCACAGCAGCAGATCCATCAGATGCGGCAGCAGCGGAATGTCCGCCGGCGGCATCGGATAGTCGCGCAGCTTGCCGGCACGGACCCAGGCGAGGTTCTGGCCCTCGCGCGCCACCGCCATGCCCTCCCAGCGGCGGCAGATGTAGAGCGGCATCAGCAGATGGAAGGTCTCGTAGGCATGGCTGGCGAAGGTCAGCGGCGCGAGGCACGGCTCGCTCACGGTGATGCCGATCTCCTCGTGCAGCTCGCGGATCAGGGTCTGCTCCGGCCGCTCGCCGGGCTCGATCTTGCCGCCGGGGAATTCCCACAGGCCCGCCAGTGCCTTGCCTTCGGGACGCTGCGCCAGCAGCACGCGCTTGTCGGCGTCGACCAGCGCGCAGGCGACGACGAGGGTCAGCTTGATGTCAGCCATGTAGCTGGAATGTCCTTCTCATCTGCAAGCTTTCATTAACCAGCAACGCCCCGTCAGCCAAACGATTTATGCCGGCGCGCTCTTTCTGCATTCGCGATAAGCCGGCCTTAATTCGCGGCAGGCAGGGTGAAGCTCCTGATTTATCAGCCCATCAATTTCTCTGCCGATATAACCCATGCGCACCTTGCTCCGGACCGTCAGCCGTTTCCGCCGCGATCGCTCCGGCAACATCGCGATGATCTTCGGCCTGGCCTTGCTGCCGCTGCTCGTCGCGGTCGGATGCGCGGTCGACTATTCCCGCGCCAACCAGATCCGCAGCAAGCTGATCTCCGCCGCCGACGCGGCGAGCGTCGGATCGGTCGCCAAGGCATCGCCCGGTTTCATCGCGGCCGGCGCCATGACCTCGGACGGCGAGATCTCGGCGGGAGAAGCCGACGCGAAGAAGATCTTCAACGGCAACATCTTCAACCAGAACGGCTTCACGTTGACCAACGTGACGCCGACCATGACCAAGAGCGGCAGCATCATCACCTCGACGGTCCAATTCACCGCCGACGTCCCGACCATGTTCCTCGGCGTGCTGGGGCGGAGCAAGGTGTCGGTGTCGGGCACCTCGACCTCGACCGCGAACATGCCGCTCTATATCGATTTCTATCTGCTGCTCGATAACTCACCGTCGATGGGCGTCGGCGCCACGCCGACGGACGTCGCCAAGCTGGTCACGGCCACCACCGGCAACAGCTTCAAGCCGAACGACCAATGCGCCTTCGCCTGCCACGACTACAACGACCCCAACAACTACTACAATCTGGCGAAATCGCTTGGCGTCACGACGCGGATCGATGTGCTGCGCAGCGCGACCCAGCAATTGATGGATACCGCGGCGGCGACCCAGACCTATTCGAGCCAGTTCCGTATGGCGATCTATGACTTCGGCGCGTCCTCGGCGACTTACGGCTTGCGAAGCCTGTTTTCGCTGTCGCCTGTCGAGTGCAAAGTCGGCGGCCGGCAACATCGATCTGATGGGCGTCTACGGCAACAACGATTCCTACACCGCGGATAAGGACAGCCAGTTCACCGCGATTTTTCCCCAGATCAACAATGCGATCGCAAACCCGGGCGCGGGCACGTCGTCGGCGCCGCTGAAATATCTGTTCTTCGTATCCGACGGGGTCGCCGACGAGCCGAATACAAGCTGCCTGAAGCCGATCACCGGCAGCAATCGCTGCCAGTCGCCGATCAATCCGGCGCTCTGCGATGCGATCAAGAAGCGCAACATCAAGATCGCGGTGCTCTACACCACCTATCTGCAGCTGCCGACCAACAACTGGTACATGACCTGGATCGATCCGTTCAATCAGGGCCCGTTCGGCCCATCGCCGAACAGCCAGATCGCGCAGAACATGCAGACCTGTGCGTCGCCGGGCTTCTATTTCGAGGTCAGCCCGACCCAGGGCATCGCGGACGCGATGAACGCGCTGTTCAAGAAAGCAGTCGCCGACGCGCGGATCAGCAGTTAAGGCCGCGAGTCTTATCTCTCCCCGTCACCCTGAAGAGGCCGCGCAGCGGCCGTCTCGAAGGGTCGACGGCCCAACTCCCTCACAGCGCTGATGCATTCAGGCCGTGCATCCTTCGAGGCTCGCTCCGCTCGGACCTCCAGCGACAAAGGCGAAGCCTTTGCGCGGGGATGACGGGACTTACACCGTCATTGCGAGCGAAGCGAAGCAATCCATCTCACCGCACATACGGACGGGCGGATTGCTTCGTTGCTTCGCTCCTCGCAATGACGGAGGTGATTGGGAAAGCGGTTACGACCTGTAATCGCCGTTGATCGCAACGTATTCCTTGGTGAGGTCGCAGGTCAGCACGCGGTCCTTCGCGTTGCCGAGGCCGAGCGCGACCTTGATCTGGATCTTCGGCGCCTTCATCGCCTCCGACACCTCTTTCTCATTGTAGGACGGATCGCGCGCGCCGCTCTTGGCGACGCGGATGCCGTTGAAGGAGATCGAGAGCTTGTCGCGGTTGGCGGGTTCGCCGGCCTTGCCGACCGCCATCACCACGCGGCCCCAATTGGCGTCCTCGCCGGCGATCGCGGTCTTCACCAGCGGCGAATTGGCGATCGACATCGCGATTCTGCGCGCCGACGGTTTTGTGGTGGCGCCCTCGACCACCACCTCGACCAGCTTGCGGGCGCCTTCGCCGTCGCGCGCCACCTGCTCGGACAGATTGGCGAGGATCTGCTGGAACGCCTTGGTGAAGGCCTTCAGGCGCGGGTCGCTGGCGCGCGAGATCTTCGGCGCGCCGTTGGCGGCCGCAGCACCGGTCGCAAATGCGAGCAGCGTGTCCGAGGTCGAGGTGTCGCCGTCGATGGTCAGCGCATTGAAGGTGTCCTCGACGCCGGCCTTGAGCAGGGATTGCAGCACGGCCGCCGACAGCGGAGCGTCGGTGAAGACGAAGGACAGCATGGTCGCCATGTCGGGCATGATCATGCCGGCGCCCTTGGCCATGCCGTTGATCGTCACCTTGGCCTTGCCGAGCTTCACGGTCGCGGTGGCGACCTTCGGGAAGGTATCGGTGGTCATGATCGCCTTGGCCGCGTCCATCCACAGATCGGGGGTCGCGGTCTCCGCGAGCTGCGCCAGCACGCCGTCGAACTTGGTGGCGTCGAGCGGCTCGCCGATCACGCCGGTGGAGGCAAGGAACACGTCCGACGTCGAACAGCCGACCGCCTTCGCCGCGATCTGCGCGGTCAGTGCGGTCGACGACTTGCCGGTCTTGCCGGTGAAGGCGTTGGCGTTGCCGGAATTGACCACCAGCGCGCGCGCCGCCCCGCCCTTCAGATTGGCGCGGCACCATTCGACCGGAGCCGACGGGCATTTCGACTTGGTGAAGACGCCGGCCACCGTGGTGCCCTTGTCCAGCAGCGCGAGCAGCACGTCAGTGCGGCCCTTGTAGCGGATGCCGGCGGCAGCGGTCGCAAGCCGCACACCCGCGATCACGGGCATCTCGGGAACGTCAGGCGGGGCGAGGGGGGAGACGGCGGTGGACATGGGAGGCTTCCGGCTACGGGGAGGGAAGCGCTGCATAACATCTCGCCGGCTGAAGCGGGAGAGGGCTCGGGCGCGAACGCGCTGTCATCAATTGTTCAAAGAGACGCCTGTAGCCCGGATGGAGCGAAGCGTAATCCGGGTCCGCTGTCACCGCGGATGGTCTGCCCGGATTTCGCTGCGCTTCATCCGGGCTACCGTTCACCTCAAAAAGCAAATGGCCGGGACATGCCCGGCCATCGCAACTGCTTTCGCTCTGGAGCTTACTTCTTCGCCGGCGCCATCTTGTTGTCGGCGGGCTTCGGCGCGTCCTTGGCGGCATCGGCCGGCGCCGTCGCGTCCTTGGCCGTCTCGGCCGGCTTGTCCAGGCGCTCGACCTTGGCGGCCTCGCGCAGCTTGGCGACATAGTCGGCCTGGGCCTTGCGGGTCACATAGGTCTCGATCTGGGCCTTCACCTGCTCGAAGTCGGGCGCCTTGCGGTTGCGCTTTTCCTCGACCTTGATGATGTGCCAGCCGAACTGCGACTTGACCGGATCGGAGATCTTGCCCGGCTCGAGCGTGAAGGCGACCGCGGAGAATTCCGGCACCATCTGCTCCTTGGTGAAGAAGCCGAGGTCGCCGCCGTCGGAGGCGCCGGGATCCTTGGACTTCTTCTTGGCGAGCTCGGCAAAGTCCGCGCCCTTGTCGAGCTCGGCCTTGATCGCCTTCGCTTCGTCCTCGGTCTCGACCAGGATGTGGCGGGCGCGCACCTCCTGCTCGCCGGTGATCTGCTTGGAGGCCTCTTCATAGACCTTCTTCATGGCGTCGTCGGTGGTCGCAGCCTTGCCCTCGCTGGCAAGCAGGCTGTCCATCAACAGGCGGTTGCGGGTGAAGGCGAGCCGCTTCTTGAAGTCGTCATTGTTCTCGATCTTCTTGTCCTCGGCGGCCTTGGACACGATCTTCATGTCGATCAGGAAGGACAGCACGTTGTCCTTGCGGGTCGAGGGGTCCATCTGCTGCAGGCTCGGGCCGAGTTCCTCCTCGGCGAGCGCCACGTCGCTGGCATGGATCTCGGAACCGTTCACCTTCGCCAGCACCGGGTCGGATTCCGCGGCGCGGACCGGGAGGCCGGCAGCCAGCACTGCGACAAGACAGCCCGTGGCGGCCAGGGTGGCGAGGCCGAGGCGCAGGCCGGTTTTGGTTTCCGGAGGCGAGGTGGTCATGCAAAATCCTTGGTCTAAAGGGGGGGAGCTCGAGCGGGGCGGACACTCGCCCAATCGTGTTACATTGGCAACGCGAAAGTCTTGTCAAAATGATGAATTCCTTGACATCTTGGCGGCGTTGACAACCCCCCGACCGGGCCATATCTCTGGCCGACCGTGTCAGTGGTGAGAGCGCTTATTTTGCTGCGTTTTTCGCCGTTGAACCCAGGATGGCCTGTTTCCCACTCAATTGGCGGAGGAGCTCCGGGCCGGGGCTCGAACCGTAGCGCGTCACGGTGAGTTGATAGGCAATCCGGCGGACCATCTCAGGCTGTATTCCAAGACTGAAATTCAACACTGAACCAAGACCGAACTCGAGACCGAAGAACAGGAATTTCGCATGATCGGCGCGCTCGCCCGCAAGTTTTTCGGCTCCTCCAACGACCGCCGGGTCAAGGGGTATCAGTCCCGCGTCAGCGCCATCAACGCCCTCGAGCCCGAAATCGTCAAACTGACGGACGATGAGCTCAAGGCCCGCACCGCCGAGTTCAAGCAGCAGCTCGCCGGCGGCAAGACGCTCGACGACCTCCTGGTTCCGGCCTTCGCCACGGTGCGCGAGGCGGCCAAGCGGACGCTCGGCCAGCGCCATTTCGACGTCCAGCTGATCGGCGGCATGGTGCTGCACGAGGGCGACATCGCCGAGATGAAGACCGGCGAAGGCAAGACGCTGGTTGCAACCCTCGCGGTCTACCTCAACGCGCTCGCCGGCAAGGGCGTCCATGTCGTCACCGTCAACGACTACCTCGCCCGCCGCGACTCCGGCTGGATGGGCCAGATCTATTCGTTCCTGGGGCTGACCACCGGCGTGATCGTGCACGGCCTCGACGATGCCGAGCGCAAGGCCGCCTATGCCTGCGACATCACCTACGGCACCAACAACGAATACGGCTTCGACTATCTGCGCGACAACATGAAGTACCGCCTGGAGGACATGGTCCAGCGCGAGCATTTCTACGCAATCGTCGACGAAGTCGACTCGATTCTGATCGACGAAGCGCGCACGCCCTTGATCATCTCCGGCCCGCTCGACGATCGTTCGGATTTCTACAACACCATCGACACCTTCATGCCGAAGCTTGTCAAGAAGGACGACTTCGAGGTCGACGAGAAGCAGCGCACGGTGACGCTGACCGAAGGCGGCATGGAGAAGCTCGAGAACCTGCTGCGCGACGCCGGCCAGCTCAAGGGCGACTCGCTGTACGATGTCGAGAACGTCTCCGTCGTGCATCACGTCAACCAGGCGCTGCGCGCGCACACGCTGTTCACGCGCGACAAGGATTACATCGTCCGCGACGACGAGGTCGTCATCATCGACGAGTTCACCGGCCGCATGATGCAGGGCCGGCGCTATTCGGAAGGCCTGCACCAGGCGCTGGAAGCCAAGGAGCACGTCACGGTCCAGCCCGAGAACCAGACGCTGGCCTCGATCACCTTCCAGAACTATTTCCGGATGTATCAGAAGCTGTCCGGCATGACCGGCACGGCGCTGACCGAGGCCGACGAACTGTTCGACATCTACAAGCTCGAGGTCGTCGAGATCCCGACCAACCTGCCGGTGGCGCGCCTCGACGAGGACGACGAGGTCTACCGCACCCAGAACGAGAAATACGCCGCGATCCTTGCCGAGATCGAGCGCGCCAACAAGCGGCTGCAGCCGGTGCTGGTCGGCACGGCGTCGATCGAGAAGTCGGAAGTGCTCGCCGAGTACCTCAAGAAGCACGGCTACAAGCAGATCGATTTCGGCGCCGAGTCCGGTATGGACAAGCTTTATGCTGCGGCCCGTGCGGGCAAGCCGGCAAAGCTGTTCGCGGTGCTGAACGCGCGCTTCCACGAGCAGGAAGCCTATATCGTCGCGGAAGCCGGCGTGCCGGGCGCGATCACGATCGCGACCAACATGGCCGGCCGCGGCACCGACATCAAGCTCGGCGGCTCGCTCGAGATGCGGATCCAGCAGGAGACCGCCGCGATCACCGACGAGGCCGAGAAGGCCAAGAAGATCGAGCTGATCAAGGCCGACATCGAGCGCTTCCGCGAGATCGTGCTGAAGGCGGAAGAGGATTTCGAGGTCGAGCCCGCCAAGGGCAACAAGCCCGCCAAGACCGTGAAGAAGCCGGGCGGCCTCTACATCATCGGCTCCGAGCGCCACGAATCCCGCCGGATCGACAACCAGCTGCGCGGCCGTTCCGGCCGTCAGGGCGACCCCGGCCGTTCGAAATTCTTCCTGTCGCTGGAAGACGACCTGATGCGCATCTTCGGCTCCGACCGGCTCGACAGCATGTTGCAACGGCTCGGCCTGCAGGAAGGCGAGGCCATTATTCATCCCTGGATCAACAAGGCGCTCGAGAAGGCCCAGCAGAAGGTCGAGGCGCGCAACTTCGACATCCGCAAAAACCTGCTCAAGTTCGACAACGTCCAGAACGACCAGCGCAAGGTGATCTTCGATCAGCGCATCGACCTGATGAAGGATGACAGCGTCGTCGAGACCGTGACCGACATGCGCCATGCCTTCGTCGAGGACGTGGTCGCCAAGCACATCCCCGAGCACGCCTATGCCGAGCAGTGGGACACCGCGGGCCTCAAGGAAGAATTGAAGCGCGTGCTCGATGTCGACCTGCCGGTCGACGAATGGGCCAAGGAAGAAGGCATCGCCGACGAGGAGCTGCTGACGCGCATCGAGAATCACGTCGACGAGCGCATGGCGGCCAAGGTCGCGCAATGGGGTCCCGACGTGATGCGTTACGTCGAGAAGACCATCCTGTTGCAGACGCTCGATCATCTCTGGCGCGAGCATTTGATCATGCTCGACCATCTGCGCCAGGTGATCGGCCTGCGCGGCTACGGCCAGCGCGATCCGTTGCAGGAGTACAAGACCGAAGCCTTCAATCTCTTCCAGGAGATGAGCGCGCATCTGCGCGAGGCGGTCACCGCCCAGCTGATGCGGGTCGAGATCGTGCCGCCGGAGGAGCCGCCGATGCCGCTGCCGCCGATGGAAGCGCACAAGCTCGATCCCAACACCGGTGAGGACGAGTTCGCCCAGGCCCGCCTGACCGAAGCCACCTATGCCCAGGCCTCGCTGGCGCCGGGGATGCCGGCTGCCGACCGCAATCCGAACGACCCGGCAAGCTGGGGCAAGGTCGGTCGCAACGAGGACTGCCCCTGCGGGTCAGGCAAGAAGTACAAGCACTGCCACGGGCGGTACGCGTAACGCCATTTAGCCGGTGAGTTCGACCATTATCGCTTGACGAGAGGACATCCGTCCTCGCCCGCCGGGCGAAACGCCTGATCGCCCGGGATGGTCGCAAGGATCTTGTAGTAGTCCCAAGGGCCACTCGATTCATCGGGGGTCTTTACCTGCACGAAATACATATCGTGCAGGAGCCTTCCGTCTTCCCTGAGCTTGCCGGCTTTCGTGTAAAAATCGTTGACTGGAATCTCGCGCATTTTTGCCATCACCGTTTTCGGCTCATCGGTGCCGGCTGCCTCGATCGCGCGAAGATAGTGACGGACTGCGGAATAAACCGACGCCTGCGCCGAGGTCGGCATACGGCCATGTCGTTGGAAAAAGCGCTTGGACCAGGCGCGCGTTTCGTCGTTGCGATCCCAGTAGAACCCTGTGACAAACCGCAAGCCTTGCGCCGCGCGAAGTCCGAGGCTGTTAATGTCGGTGATGAAGGCAAGAAGCGAGACGAGCGTCTGACCGCGGCGTGACAGTCCAAACTCGGTTGCCTGCTTGGTGGCGTTGATCATGTCTCCGCCGGCATTTGCCAGCGCAACGACCTTCGCGCCCGAGGCCTGCGCTTGCAGCAGATAAGAACTGAAATCCGCGCTGTTGATCGGGTGGCGCACGCTTCCCAGCACCTTGCCGCCACTGGCGAGGACGGCGCTGCTCGCATCAGCCTCCATCGAATAGCCAAAAGCGTAATCTGCGGTGATGAAGAACCAGGTGTCCCCGCCGCTGCGGACCATTGATCGAGCAAGCGTGTTGGTTAGTGCATATGAATCCTGGAGCCACGAGGCCTCGTTCGGCGTGCAGTTCTTTCCTGTGAACGCAGTGGTTCCGACGGCCCCGGCGATGGCGATGCGATTTTTCTGGAGTGCGACTTGCTCGACCGCGAGCGCGACGGATGAATTGTCGAATCCGACCGCCATATCGACGTTATCGACGTCGAACCAGTGACGCGCAATTGCGGCGCCGATGTCCGCCTTGCTTTGATGATCGCCAACTACGACATCGATGGGCTTGTTCAGGACCTTGCCGCCGAAATCCTCCACCGCCATGCGTGCGGCGATGACCGAGCCGGGCCCGCCAAAATCGGCGTACACACCAGACTGATCGTTCAATACCCCGATCCGTACGACATCGTCCGAAATCTGTGCGGAGGCTGTCCCGCTATAGGGGGATGCCAGACAGCCCAAAAGCACCGCGAGATGTGGCAACCGCATGGGTTCACCTCGGTGTCGGAATGGACGGCGCCGATCCTACTTGTTCTTCATTCAATTATCGATGGGCGAGTGGGAGGATGCCAAGGTGCTTGCTGACCTTCGGAGGTACCGTGAATGGATGATGGTCGCATCTTGGATCCATGGCGTCGGCCAAGACGCGTCATCGCCTTCACCGACTTCGGCATCGAAACCCTGATGGAGTTCGTCAGGATGCACGAAGAAAACCCCGGACTGCTCCACCGTGGATATCAAGGCCGCGCCCGCAACCTTGACGCGGCGGGCGCCTGGCCCGCCGCCGAAGCCGCATCGCCGTCAGCCGGCGAACGCCTTGTCGAGATCGGCGATGATGATCTTCTGCATCTTCAGCATCGCCTGCATCGCTCGATCGGCCGCCTTGCGGTTGGAGTCGCCGAGATAGCGGCTCAGCGCCGTCGGGATCACCTGCCAGGACAGGCCGAAGCGGTCCTTGAGCCAGCCGCAGCGCGATTCCTGGCCGCCGTCGGTGAGCTTGCTCCAGAAATAATCCACCTGCTCCTGGGTCTCGACGCTGAGGAAGAACGACACCGCCTCGTTGAACTTGTGCTGCGGCCCGCCATTGAGCGCGTAGAACCGCTGCCCCTCGAGCTCAAAACTCGCCATGAAGTCGCTGACGGTCTCGATCTCGGCGTTCGGGAACACCGACTTGTAGAAGGCGACGGCGTCGCGGACGTTGTTGTCGAGCCAGAGGAACGGCGTGATCGAAGTCATGGCGGGGAAATCCTTGTGATCGATGAGGAGGATGAGCCGGAACCGCGCGCACAGCGTTCGCGCATCCGGAGGACGAGCCCGCGACCGGCACTCCGACATGTTGACCGGGCTTTTTGTTGAGCTTCCGGCATAGCTGTCTGCCCGTGAGGCGGTATTTCGCGATTTTGGGCTTCCGGGTAACCCTGCGCTAAGCCCGCCGCCGGTCCGGCCACTACCCAACGTCGGTATTGGTTCGTCCAATCAATCACTTGTTAGTGCTCTGTGCTTCAATATTGCCGGGCGCGTCGGGTGAGCCGCCAACGCGCATCAAAGCGTCTCTTTGGTCAAGGCTCGATCCGGAGGCCGCGCCTTGCAGACCGCGACGACTATGCCTGGCCGCTACTATCCGGCGATCTTCGTGCTGGCGTCGGCCACGCTGGCTTATCAGATCCTGATTACCCGCTTCTTCAGCGTGATGGTGCATTACCACTTCGCTTTCGGGGCCATCGCGCTTGCGATGTTCGGGCTGACGCGCGGTGCAATGAAGGTTTATGAGGATTCAGCCCGCTATGCGTCGGAGCGTGTGGCGCCGGAGTTTGCCCGCCATGCCGCGCGGTTCGCGATCAGCGGCGTCGTCGTGATGTGCGCCTTTCTGTATGCGCCGCTGGTCGTGCCCGGCGCATATGCCATGTCTGCGCTCGCCGTGGTGGCGCTGGCTTTCACCATTCCGTTCGCCGAGGGCGGCATCTGCATCACGATTCTCCTGACCCGGCTGCCTAATGTTGGCGGCTGGCTTTACGCTGCCGATCTGGTCGGCGCCGCAGTCGGCTGCCTCGGCATCATCTTCGTGCTGCTGGTGATCGATCCGGTCAGCGCGACGCTGTGGATCGGCGCCTGCGCCGCGGCCGTCGGCTGGTTCGTGGTCCGTCACGGCGAAGGCCGAAGCGATGTGCGCCTGAGCCGCAACGCCGCGCTTGGTCTTGCCGCGCTCGCCGCGGTCCACACCGCGCTTGCCGCAACCGGCATCAGCCATCTTGGCGTGATCTGGGCCAAGGGCACCGAGCAGACCGGAACGTTGTTCGAGCGCTGGAACACCTATTCGCGCATCCGCGTGACCGATCTCGGGCTTTCGACTCCGTTCGGCTGGTCGTTCTCGCGCACCCCGGATACCAGGATCGAGCAGCTCTATCTCGACATCGATGCCGACGCGGCGACACCGATCACCCGCTTCTCCGGCGATCTGACCAAGGTTTCCTATCTCAAGGACGACGTCATCAACGCGCCCTATCTGGTGCAGCAGCGGCCGGGCGACGTGGCCGTGGTTGGCGTCGGCGGCGGCCGCGACATCCTCTCCGGCCTGTATTTCGGCGCGCAGCGAATTCACGGCATCGAAATCAATCCCGCGATCTTCGAAGTGCTGACCGACAAGTTCGCCGATTATTCGGGCCATCTCCATCGCCAGCCTGGCGTGTCGCTGGTCAATGCCGAAGCGCGCAGCTACATCAACCACTCGCCCGATCGCTACGACCTGATCCAGATCTCGCTGATCGACACCTGGGCCGCCACCGCAGCCGGCGGGCTGACGCTGACCGAGAACCGGCTCTACACCGTGGAGGCGTGGGACGATTTCTTCCGCGCGCTGAAGCCGGGCGGCATGCTCTCGGTATCGCGCTGGTACGAACCAACGGCCTATCGCGGCGAGTTCTATCGCCTGATTGCGATCGCGGCGGAGGCGTTGCAGCATCAGGGTGTGCCGATGACCGAACTGTCGCAGCATGTGATTGCGGCGAATGTCGGCAGCGTCGTCACGGTCATGACCCGGCCCGAGGCGTTCACGGCGGCGCAATGGCAGGGCGCGCGCGAGCGGCTGGAAGCACGGGGATTCAAGCTGCTGCTCGGGCCTGGCATCGCGTATGACAATGTCACTTCGGCTCTTCTATCGGGCAAGGCCGACCAGCGCTTTCTTGATTCATTGCCGGTAAACATCGTGGCCTCGACCGACGACAAGCCGTTCTTCTTCTATACCGCGCGACTTGCCGATCTGTTCCTCAAGAACGGCTTCGAGGCGCAGAACAACGCAGCGCTCGGCATCATCAAATGGGTGCTCGTCTTCCAGCTCGGCATCTGCATCTTCTACATCGGCATTCCCTTCGCGCGCCTGATGCGGCGGATGCCGGCGGCCACACTAGTGCCGCCGGTGGCCTATTTCGCCGCGATCGGCATGGGCTTCATGCTGATCGAGATTTCGCAGATGCAACGGCTGATGGTGTTCCTCGGCCACCCGGTCTACGGGCTCAGCGTCGTGCTGTTCACGATCCTGCTGTTCGGCGGCATCGGCAGCGCCACGGTAGGTGCCGCGCCTGCGCGGCCGGCCATGTTGATCGCTCGCCTCGTGGCGCTGGTCGCAACGCTGGTGGCCGCAGGCCTGCTGACGCCGGCCGTCACCGCCTGGGCGCGCTCCGCGCCGACCGACATCCGCATCCTGGTGTCGGTCGCGCTGCTGGCGCCGCCGGCTTTCTGCATGGGCATGATGTTCCCGCTGGGCCTCGGCATCTGGCGGCGGCATGGCGGGCTGCTGCCTTTCTTCTGGAGCACCAACGGCATCACCTCGATGCTTGCGTCCGTGCTCGGCATGGCGCTGTCGATCCAGTTCGGCATCACCACGACATTCGCACTCGGCGTCTGCTGCTATGTGGTGTGCGCGATCATGATCGTCGGCAACCGGCTGGCCCATCCGGTCGCTGATGACGCCCTCACGCCGGTCGGGCCGGCAGGCCTGGTGGCGCAGGACGAGGTGGCGTCGTAGCGGAGGCTGTTGCCTATTGCCTCAGTTGGCGCTGCCGATCAGGCTTTCCAGCAGGCGCTTGAGCTCGGTGGTCGACTTGTCGCCATAGCTCTCGACGATGTGCTCTTCCTGGCTCACCGCGAGCGAGTTCAGCCGGCGGCACAGCGCCTTGCCGCGGTCGGAGACGAACATCAGCACCTTGCGGCGATCCTTGGGATCCTGCACGCGATAGACCAGCGCATCTGACACCATGCGGTCGATCATCTTGGTCAGCGTCGGATGGTTGAGCAGCACCGCGTCGGCGAGTTCGCCCATCGAGTGTCCGTTGCCGTCGGACAGCACTTTGAGGATGCGCCACTGCTCGACCGGCACGCCTTCCTTGGCCAGCCGCGTCTCCAACTGCCGGTTGATCTCCCGGTTGGCTTGCGCGAGCAGGTAGGTGAGGTGTTCGGTGATCGGGGAATTTTCTTTCGGCGGTTTAGCCACGGCGTGAGACCTGGTTCCTGACCCGGTGAATGAATGTCCGGCAACTCATGCCATTTCTATATGCACTTCAATTGTTGAATATTCAATATTTTCCCCTAGGATATTCCCCCAACCAAGGGGCGGACGCCGCGACCGCCCGCTGGCTGCGTTGCGTACTGCTTCCCAGACAGGAGTTGGCGTGCTCTCGACGGTCTCCTTCCAGGCGTATGGCGGCATGCCCGTCGCGCCGCCGCACCTGTTTCGAAATCCGTCGTCCTGCGCGGCCGATCTCGCTTTGACCGTCAAGCCGGGCTCCTCGCGCCGTGGCGGCACCGACAGCAAGCTTAGAATCGGCAATTTCATCACCTTCTCCGGCGCGCCCGGGATCTGGGGGCCGATCTCGGCCAACAGCGTCATGCTCGCGGTCGCCGAGATCAACCGGCGCGGCGGCATCCGCGGCCGCGAGGTCGAATTGTCGATGTACGACGCTGGCGGTCCGATCGAGGAGGTGGTGCGCCGCGCCGAGCGGGCGATCGCGTTCGACGAGATCGACGTGATCATGGGCTCGCATATCTCGGCGGTCCGCCTCGCATTGCGCAAGGTCACAGCCGGCCGCATCCCCTATGTCTACACGCCGGTCTATGAGGGCGGCGAGCGGACGCCCGGGGTGATGGCGATCGGCGAGACGCCGCGTGCCGAAAGCCGCCCGGCGATCCACTGGCTCACCGAGGTCAAGAAAGCGCAGCGCTGGTACCTGATCGGCAGCGACTATGTCTGGCCCTGGCAATCGCATCGCGCGGTGAAGCACTACATCAAGGAGGCCGGCGGCCAGGTGGTCGGCGAGGAATTCGTCCCGCTCGGCGAGGACGATCACGAGCCGCATCTGGCGCGGATTCGGGCTGCCCGGCCCGATGTCGTGCTGATTACCCTGATCGGCACCGACAGCATCACCTTCAACCGCGCCTTTGCGGAAGCCGGGCTCGCCGCCACCACACTGCGCTATGCGGGCGCGATGGACGAGACCGTGCTGCTCGGCATCGGGCCGGACGCGACCGAGAACCTGTTCTGCGCCTCCGGCTATTTCGGCTGCGTCGATTCGCGCGCCAATGACGAGTTCCAGACCAGCTACCGAGCGATGTTCGGCGCGCACGCGCCGCCGATCGGCTCGGTCGGACAGTCCAACTATGAGGGGATGCGCTTTCTCGAAGCGGCGGCCAACCGCGCCCGCTCGCTGTCGACGGGCCCGTTGTTTGCTGCAGCGCGCAACCTCGTCTACAGCGGCGCCCGCGGCACCGTCACCATTCGCGACGGCCGTGCCGAAATGCCGATCTATCTTGCAGAGGCCGACGGTCTCGACTTCAATGTGATCAAGACGATCTAGAAGCGTTCTCGAGCTAAGTGGGTACCGCTTCGCGTGAAGAGAACGCGCCAAAACAGGAGCTAATGGCACCGTCGCCCGTAAGGGCGATGCCGTAAGCGGCGTACCGGTGCCGGACAGGAGCAGGTGTGCATTCGACGTCCAACGTCATGGCAAGAGACCTCCCGTTCCCGCCGTCCCTGCTGTTCAGGAACCTGGCGTCGGCGGCGTCGGATCGCCTGCTTGCGCCGATGGATCGGGGTGGGTTCGGTCCGCGCGGCGCGCGTAACCGGCTGCGGATCGCGGGCTTCGTCTGCTGCTCCGGTTCGCCCGGAATGTGGGGGCCGGCCGCGACCTCGACCGCGCAGCTCGCGGTCGCCGACATCAACCGGCGCGGCGGCATCCTCGGCCGCGAGATCGAGTTCCAAGTCTACGACGCCGGCGGCCTGATCGACGAGGTGGTCGACCGCGCCGAGCAGGCGATCGCCTCCGACGAGGTCGATCTTATCATGGGCATGCACACCAGCGCGGTACGTGTCGCGCTGCGTCACCTCATCACCCGCAGCAAGATCCCCTACATCTACACGCCGGTCTATGAGGGCGGTGAGCGCACGCCGGGCGTGATTGCGATCGGCGAGACGCCGCGCTGGCAGAACCGGCCGTCGATCCACTGGCTGGCCGAGGCGAAGTGCGCGAGGCGCTGGTACCTGATCGGCAGCGACTATGTCTGGCCCTGGCAATCGCACCGCGCGGTGAAGCGCTACATCAAGGAGACCGGCGGTCTTGTGGTCGGCGAGGAGTTCGTGCCGGTCGGCGAGGACGACCACGCGGCGCATCTGGAGCGGATCCGCGCGGCGAAGCCCGACGTCGTGCTGATCTCGCTGATCGGCACCGACGGCGTGACCTTCAACCGCGCCTTCGCCGACGCCGGGCTCGCCGCCACCACGTTGCGCTTTGCCGGCTGTTTCGACGAAACCGCGCTGCTCGGCATCGGTGCGGACAAGACCGAGAACCTGTTCTGCGCCTCCGGCTATTTCCCCTCTGTCGGCTCGCAGGCCGGCGACGATTTCAGGGACCGCTATCGCGCGATGTTCGGGGCGTTCGCACCGCCGGTCGGATCGTGCGGCGAGTCCGCCTATGAAGGCTTCTGCCTGCTTGAAGCCGCCGCCAACCGCGCCGGCACGCTTGACCTGCGGGCGCTGCTCGCGGCGGCGGACAACCTCGTCTATCGCGGCCCGCGCGGTCCGGTCACGGTGCGCAGCGGCCACGCCAGGATGCCGATGTATCTAGCTGAAGCCGACGGCCTCGACTTCAGGGTGATCAAGGCGATCTGACGCCGGATGCGACAGCCTGCCTAACCGATCCATGAAATAATACTTGAAAAGGAAAATATTTCCGTTTTCAATACGGCAACGGGGTGGGCGGTTCGCGCGGGTCAAACGCGCCGCCGCTGCTTCGTGCCCAAGGATGTCCAAGAGATCCGATCCAGGAATCAAAATCCAAAGATCAAAAGCTTCAGGAGAGCGCCGTGACCGTCGTCCTTCCCACGCCAACGCAACTTCGTGCCGTCGCCGAGCAGTGCGGCCTGTCCCTGACCGATGAGGACGTGGCCTCGTTCCGCGGCCTGATGCAGGGCTCGGTCGATGCCTACAACCTCGTCGCCGCGATGCCGGACGAACTGCCCGAAGTGAAATATCCGCGCACGCCCGGCTATCGCCCGGCGCCGGAAGACAACAAGCACAACGCCTGGTACCGCAAGTCGACGGTGAAGGGCGCAGCCTCCGGCAAGCTCAAGGGCAAGACGGTCGCGCTGAAGGACAACATCATGCTGGCCGGCGTGCCCATGACCAACGGCTCGTCGACGCTGGAAGGCTACGTGCCCGATTTCGACGCCACCATCGTCACCCGCATGCTGGATGCCGGCGCCGAGATCGCCGGCAAGGTGCATTGCGAGCACTTCTGCCTGTCCGGCGGCAGCCACACCAATTCCTACGGAGCCGTGCACAATCCGCACAAGATGGGCTATTCGGCCGGCGGCTCGTCGTCGGGCTCGGGCGTGGTGGTCGCGCTCGGCGAGGTCGACATGGCGATCGGCGGCGACCAGGGCGGCTCGATCCGCATGCCGTCCTCGTTCTGCGGCACCTATGGCATGAAGCCGACCTGGGGCCTCGTGCCCTACACCGGCATCATGCCGATCGAGATCTACGTCGACCACACCGGCCCGATGACCGCGACCGTGGAAGACAACGCGCTGCTGCTGGAGGTGCTGGCCGGCGACGACGGCTACGATCCCCGGATCAAGGCGCCGAAGGTCGAGGATTACACCAAGGCGCTCGGCAAGGGCGTCAAGGGCATGAAGATCGGCATCGTCAAGGAAGGCTTTGAGCAGCCGACCGCGGAAGCTGCGGTGAATGAAAGCGTGCACGAGGCGGCCAAGCGCTTCAAGGATCTCGGCGCCAGCGTCGAGACGGTATCGATCCCGATGCACATGCTCGGCGGCGCGATCTGGACTCCGATTGGCACCGAAGGCCTGACCCAGACCATGATGTTCGGCGACGGCTACGGCCTCAGCCGCGGCGACCTCTATTCGACCTCGCTGATGGATTTCCATCGCGGCTGGCGCCGTCAGGCGGATTCGCTGTCCGAGACCACGAAGCTGTTCATGATGCTCGGCACCTACATCAACAACAGCTTCGGTCCGCGCTTCTACGGCAAGGCGCTCAACATCTCGCGCCGGCTGGCAGCAGCCTACGACAAGGCCTTCAAGGACTATGATCTGCTGCTGATGCCGACCACGCCGATGAAGGCGACGAAGTTGCCCGAGGCCAATGCCAGCCGTGAGGAATATGTCGCCCGCGCGCTGGAGATGATCTCCAACACCGCTCCGTTCGACATCACCCATCACCCGGCAATGTCGCTGCCCTGCGGCATGGTCGACGGGCTGCCGGTCGGCCTGATGCTGGTCGGCCGGATGTTCGAGGAAACCACCATCTACCGCGCCGCGCACGCCTTCGAGCAAGCCGGCGACTGGAAGAAGATGTGAGGCACCGCTTGTCGCAGACGCAGGGTCGATGGATCGAACACCATGGCTAGCACCTTCGCCGCGGTGTTCGAAATCGTAAGCTTCGGCGCGATCATCGTGCTGGTCGTGCTCGGGCTCGGCATCATCGCCAGCATGATGGGCATCTTCAACTTCGCGCAGGGCGAGTTCGTCCTGCTCGGGGCCTATGTGACCTATCTGGCGTATGCCCATGGCGCGCCGGTCTGGGCCGGCATGGTCGCCGCGCCCTTTGTGGTTGGCGCGATCGGCTTCGTGCTGGAGGCGCTGATCATTCGGCGCTTCTACGCCGCGCCCATCGTGGCGATGCTCGGCACCTATGCGCTCGGGCTGATCATCCGCGAAAGCGTCCGCGGCCTGATCGGCGGCTTCTATCTCACGGTGCCGGAGCCGATCGGCGGTTCAATCGACCTCGGCTCGGTCCACATCTCGGCCTGGCGCTTCACCATCATCGTGATCACGCTTGTGGTGATGGGCGGCTGCTATCTGCTGCTGGCGCGCACCAGCTTCGGGCTTCGGGTCCGCGCCACGCTGGAGAACCCGGCGCTCGCGCGCGCGTCGGGCATCTCGACGCCGTTGATCTACGGCGCGACCTTTGCGTTCGGCGCGGCGTTGGCCGGGCTAGCCGGCGCGCTGATCGTGCCGGTGTTCTCTCTGTTTGCCGATCTCGGCATCCGCTTCCTGATCCAGGGCTTCGTCGCCGTGATGGTCGGCGGGGTCGGCTCCTTCATCGGTCCGGTCGCCGGCGCCGGCGTCATCGGCACGCTCAGCGCAGCGCTGCCATGGGTCATGTCGCCCGTCGTCGCCGACGTCCTCGTCTTCGTGCTCGCCATCGCCTTCATCAAATTCCGGCCGCAAGGCCTCATTGCTGGGAAAGGGGTCTAATCACCATGTCGATTGAACGCATGAATCTCACGCGCCGCCGCTTCATGAGCAATTTCGCCTTCGCGACCGGTGCGCTCGCGACCGGCGTCGGAAGCTGGGTGGTGAGGCCCGATTGGGCCAACGCCGCTGAAGGCCCGATCAAGGTCGGCATCGCAACCGACCTGACCGGCCCGATCGCCTATGCCGGCAATGCCGACGCCAATGTCGCCAAGATGGTGATCAAGGAGATCAACGCCGGCGGCGGCCTGCTCGGCCGGCCGCTCGAACTCTACATCGAGGACACCGCCTCGAACGAATCGGTCGCAGTCGGCAACGTCCGCAAGCTGATCCAGCGCGATAAGGTCGACATGGTGCTGGGCGGCATCACCTCGTCGATGCGCAACGCGATCAAGGATCCGATCGTGGCGCGTGGCAAGACGCTCTACATCTATCCACAGCTCTACGAAGGTAAGGAGTGCACGCCCTATCTGTTCTGCACCGGGCCGACGCCGGCGCAGCAATGCGACGAATTCATTCCCTGGCTGATCAAGAACGGCGGCAAGAAGTTCGCGCTGCCGAGCGCCAACTATGTCTGGCCGCACACGCTCAACGTCTACGCCCGCAAGGTGATCGAGGACAATGGCGGCGAGGTCGTGTTCGAGGAGTATTACCCGCTCGACCAGGTCGACTTCTCGTCCACCGTCAACCGCATCATCTCCAACAAGGTCGACGTCGTCTTCAACACCGTGATCCCGCCTGGTGTCGGGCCGTTCTTCAAGCAGCTCTATGAAGCCGGCTTCCTCAAGAACGGCGGGCGGCTCGCCTGCGTCTACTATGACGAGAACACGCTCAACATCAACCAGGCCAGCGAGATCGAGGGGCTGGCGAGCTGCCTCGATTACTTCAAGGTGCTGACCAAGGAGGATCCGTTCAACGCCAAGATCCAGGCGGCCTATGAGAAGGATTTCCCCGGCAACTTCCTGTTCGCGGCCGGCAGCGCCGCCACCGGAACCTATCGCGGCCTCAAGCTGTGGGAAGCTGCGGTCAAGGAGGCCGGCAAGGTCGATCGCGACTCGGTCGCGGCCGCGCTCGACCACGCCAAGATCGCCGAAGGGCCCGGCGGACCGGCCGAAATGGTGCCGGGCAAGCGGCACTGCAAGATGAAGATGTACACCGCTGTTGCCAAAGGCGGGAACTATGAGATCGTGGCGCGCAGCGCCGGTCTCGTCGATCCCAAGGAATGCTGAGCAATCCATGGGTGGAGCAGAGCAGGCCGTCGCACGCATCGGTGAGGAACCGGATGTCGTGACAGGTGAGGGTGCACCGGCCGCGCGCGCGCCGGCGGGACAGGCATCGGCAGGATGGAAGGTCCTGCCGATCGTGGAAGGGCTGGTGCTCTTGATCGCACTGGTCCTGCCATGGGTGCTGCAGGATTATCTCACGGTGTTCGCCACCCGCGTGGTGATCCTCGCGCTGTTCGCGCTGTCGTTCGACCTGGTGTGGGGCTATGCCGGCATCATGAGCTTCGGCCAGGCGCTGTTCTTCGGCGCCGCCGGCTACGGCGTGGCGTTGCTCGCGCGCGACCTCAATGTCACCTCGATCCTCCTGATCCTGCCCGCCGGCACCTTGATCGGCCTCACGGCATCGCTGCTGCTCGGCGGCTTTCTCTTGCTCGGGCGCTATCCCTCGAGCGTGATCTTCGTCTCGCTCGGTACCCTGACCGGCTCCTACGCGGCGGACCGGCTGGCGCGCGGCTGGTACTATCTCGGCGGCCAGAACGGCATCCCGTCGATCCCGCCGCTCACGCTCGGCAGCTACGAGTTCGAGGAGGGGCCGGTCTACTACTACATGGTGCTCGGCATCCTCGTCGTGGTCTATCTGCTCTGCCGCTTCCTGGTCCGCTCGCAATTCGGCCTCGCGCTCGCGGGCCTGCGCGAGAACGAGCAGCGCATCGCCTTCTTCGGCTACAAGGCGCAGCATCTGAAGGCGATCATCTTTGCGGTCGGCGGCACCATCGCCGGCCTCGCCGGCAGCCTCTATGCCTTCCACGAAGGATTCGTCTGGCCCAACATGCTGGGGGTCGTGTTCTCGACCCAGGTGGTTCTGTATGTGTTATTCGGCGGCTCCGGCACGCTGATCGGCGCGGTGATCGGCACCGTGATCATCGAGGGCGTCAGCTTCTGGCTGTCGGACAATTACCGCGACGTCTGGCCGATCATCCTCGGCGTGCTGCTGCTGCTCGTGATCATGTTCCGCCCGCTCGGGCTGGTCTCCCTCGTGCTCGGCGAGCGCGAGCGGGTCGGCAGCTTCGGCAAAGCGCCAAAGCCAAAGGAGACCGGCAATGCCGCTCCTTGAAGCATCAGGCATCAGCAAGGTGTACGGCAAGCTCACCGCGCTCGACGGCGCAGGCTTGACCGTCGGCGAGAACGAGTTTCACGGCCTGATCGGCCCCAACGGCTCGGGCAAGAGCACGCTGATGAAGTGCGTCGCCGGCGCCGAAATGCCGACCACGGGCAAGGTCTCGTTCGTCAACGCCGACATCACTGCGTTCACGCCGACCGAGCGCGCCCGCGCCGGCATGAGCCTGAAATTCCAGATCACCTCGGTGCTGCCGACGCTGACGCTGTACGACAACATCCTGCTGGCGCTGCAGGCGCAGTCCTCGCTGTTCGATCTCGTGCTGTCGCGCACCCGCAACAAGCTGCACGATCAGGTCATGACGATGCTGACCCAGTTCCGGCTCGCCGACCGCGCGCATGATGCCGCGGCGGCGTTGTCGCATGGCCAGCAGCAATGGCTCGAGATCGCGATGGCACTCGCCGGCAAGCCGCGGCTGTTGCTGCTGGACGAGCCGACCGGCGGCATGAGCCTCGAAGAGCGCCGCGTCACCGGCGAGCTGTTGCAGCCGATCAAGCAGCATTGCTCGCTCGTTATCGTCGAACACGACCTCGATTTCATCCGCGACATCTGCGACCGCCTGACCGTGCTCGACCAGGGCAAGGTGCTGGCGTCGGGGACGGTCGCGGAAATCCAGGCCAACAAGAGTGTCCAGGAGATTTATCTTCGCCGTGCCTGACCAATCCTTCCTCGATATCCGGCATCTCGATGCCGGTTATGGCCGCAGCCAGGTTCTGTTCGATGTCAACATCGGCATTCCCTGGCGCGGCGGCGTCGCCGTGCTCGGTCGCAACGGCGCCGGCAAGACCACGCTGATGAAGACCATCGTCGGTGAGCTCGCGAGCACAACGGGAGAGTTGTTCTTCGACGGCCGCGACATCACCCGCCGCCGCACCGAGGAGCGCGTGCGCTCCGGCATCGGCTATGTGCCGCAGGAGCATTCGGTGTTCGCCCGCCTGTCGGTGCGCGACAACCTCGCGGTAGGCTCGCTGACAAATTCCGATACGAGCGCGGTCGATCGCGTGCTCGAGATCTTCCCGAAGCTCGGCCAGCGCCTCGACCAGCCGGCCGGCACGCTGTCCGGCGGCGAGCGCAAGATGCTGGCGATCGGCCGCGCCATGCTCGGCAATCCGAAACTGCTGCTCTTGGACGAGCCGACCGAAGGCGTCTGGATAGGCGTGATCGAGGAGATCACCGAGCGGTTGATCGAGCTCGCCAAGAGCATCTCGGTCGTGATCGTCGAGCAGCATCTCGACCTCGCGCTGCGCGTCGCCGACTACGCCTATGTGCTGGATCGCGGCCGCGTCGCGCTGCAGGGCGGCGCCAGCGAAGTGCGCAACGATCCGGAATTGCTGCGGTACCTGGCGCCGTAACCGCAGGGCGTGGTGAATCCCGGGTTCCCGAGGAACGAAGCGCCCCGGCCGCCGTTGGGCCGCGGGAGGAATTCACCAATGCGTTATCTTTCGATCATAACCCTTTGTGCTGCTGCTGCCGTGATGAGCAGCGGTGCAGCGCTGGCGCAGCATGCCGGCACCAAGTCCGAACAATCCGCATGCTCGCGCGATGCACAGCGCTTCTGCCGGAAAGACCTCGGCAATGACGGCGCCGTGCAGAGCTGCCTTCAGATGAAGCGAGCCAGCCTGAGCTCAAGCTGCAAGAAGGTATTTGAAAGCCACGGCATGTAACCGTCATCAGCCCGTGCAGATATTCGCGTTGATCAACGCGACGGCGTCCCGCCGACGTGCTCGACAAGATGCGCGCGCGATGGCGAGGGCTCAAACCGGTCGGCGAAGTACTGCGTTTCGTGGACGACCTGTCCGTCGCGGAATTCCATGATGCTCACCGTGTAGGACGGGATGCCGTCATAGGTCAGCACGAATTCGGTAACCCAGAGATCGCCGCTGCCGATCATACGCTGGATCGTGAAGCGCTTTGTGTTCGGCTGCACCGTGCGGCTCTGCTGAATGTTGCGCCGGCCGCGAATTCGTTCGCCCGATTGCGGATAGTCGAGCACCGCATCCTCGTGGTAGATCTCATGCTCGCGCTCGAAATCGCTCGCGTCCGAAGCCTCCCAATGGCGCTGCAACGCCGTGCGTACGGCTCGATCGTCCATCGCAATCTCCCGGCTGTGCCCCGCACGCATTTCACGATCGTCTGCGCGTGATTGGCAAGGGGAATGTGGCGGCGAAGGGGGCCATCCTCATCGTCGTCCTGGCGAAAGCCAGGACCCATTATCCCAAATATCAATTGTTGCGCGGCGCTGGGGCCACAGCTTTCCTCACCAACCCAACCCTGTGGTTATGGGTCCCGGCCTTCGCCGGGACGACACTGTACTGGCGGGAAAGTTTGATCGTTACCGAAAGGCGGCGCCGCGGCGCAAGCCCCCGCTCACTTCACCGCGGAGAAGCGGGTGTCGAACGAGTTGGTCTGCACGACGGGCGCGGAGCCCGCGAGTTGGGTCGACGGTGTCGTGGCCGGGGCGGCGGCGGCGGCGCCGGTCACCTGCGGCTTCGGCGCCGGCTTGGCGGGCTGCTTCGGCTCGGCCTTCGGGGCGACGCGAACCACCGATTGCGGCTTGGCCTCGGCGACCTTCGGCTTGGCCGGAGTGGACGGCGACGCGGCCGGCTTGCCGGCGTCGGCGGTGGCGTCACCGATGCCGACCTTGCGAGCAAAGCTCGAGAAGAAACCTTCGGACTTGTCGGACGCGTTGGCCGAGGCGACGCGGGTGCTGGCCGGCGGCGTGGTCGACGACGTGGTCGCCACCACAGGCTCGTCCCGCTGGACTGCGAGATTGGGCCGCGGCGGATTGACCGTGCCGGGGATCGTGCCGGGCGCGCGCGCCAGCGACATCGACTGCAGCGCCTGGCTGTCGCCGCCTTCGGACAGACCGGTGTTTCCTTCGGGAATCTTCGAGGCGAAGATCGCGTTCATGCCGCCGTCGATGCCGGTGTTGAGGCGGGCCACGGGCGTACCCTTCGCGGCCAACTTGGCCATCTCCGCGTCGTCGCGCTGCTCCTTCTCGCGCACCGCGCTCGCGATCTCCTCGGGGATGACATAGGCCGGACACTTCGCCGATGCATTGAACACCGGATCGCGCACAGCGTCCGGCGCCTTCACCGCGTCGAAGACGTATTTCTTCTCGCAGAAGTCGACCTTCGGCTCCTGCTTCGTCACCTCGAAATGATCGTTGCCTTCCTTGATCATCTTCCAGAAAGGCATGTTCGGGTTGTTGCGGTGCTTGGCCATGTTCACCGGCGTCATCCGGAACGGATAGGCCTGAAACTGGAAGGCCTTCTGGCCACCGAAGAACGACTCGCGGCCGAGCGAATAGATTTCCGCGATCTGCTCGTCGGTCATCGCGTAGCAGCCGCGCGACGAGCAGTCGCCATGCACCATCAGCTCCGAGCCGGTGCGGCCGAGCGACTTGTCGAACGCGTTGGGATAGCCGGTGTTGAACGACAAATAGTAGGCCGACTGCGGGTTCATCTGGCTCGGGTTGATCGAATAGAATCCCTCGGGCGCCTGGCGGTCACCCTCGCGGACCTTCGGACCGAGATCGCCCGACCAGCGGCAGATCGGATAGGTCTTGAGCAGCGCGAACTGGCCGGAGCGGGTCTGTTTCCAGATCTCGAGCTCGGCTTCCTGCTTGAACAGCCGCACCAGGATCGGCGACTGCATGTCCATGTCCTTCTCGGTCATGGCAGCGACGAGCTTTGGCGGGACCGGCTGGTTGGCCTTGGCATTCTGCGCGAGCGAGATCTGATCGCTGTCACAGCCGGCGAGCATGACACCCGCGGCGAGGACCGCCGAAGTCAGAAGCGCGCGTACGAGCGTGCGATGAGTCAAGTCCGAGCTCCACACCCACCGGGCGATTTTCGCGACCCCAACACGGCGAATATGCCCTGAAGCCATTGTGTAAAATATTAGCCTTCGACCACCCCTGCTCGCAACCTGAACCGAGGCTGACAGCCTTCACGGTAGCAGGCATGGTTCAAGGAACGTTAAAGACCCGTCTCGGGGCCCAATTACGGCAAAATCGGCCGATTTGGTCGAAAAATTGGGCGGTTTGGGTGGGTCAACCCAGCTTGCGGCCGATATCCAGGAACTTCTGGCGCCGCTGTTTGCGAATCGCGTCCGGATCAAGATTTCGTAGGTCGTTGAACGCCTGGGCGATGGCGTCGCCCGTGAGCGCGATCATCGCGGCGGGGTCGCGATGAGCGCCGCCGGAGGGTTCTTTCAGGATCTGGTCGATCACGCCGAAGCGCAGCATGTCCTGGGCGGTGATCTTCATGCTGTTGGCGGCTTCCTGCGCCTTGGTGCCGTCGCGCCACAGGATCGAAGACGCGGCCTCCGGCGAGATCACGCTGTAGATCGCGTGCTCCATCATCAGGACGCGGTTCGCCGTCGTGATCGCGATGGCGCCGCCCGACATGCCTTCGCCGGTGACGATCGCGACATTGGGCACGCCGAGCGACAGACAGGAGTCGATCGAGCGCGCGATCGCCTCGGCCTGGCCGCGCTCCTCGGCGCCGATGCCGGGATAGGCGCCGGCGGAATCGACGATCGACAGTACGGGGATGCCGAAGCGGTCGGCCATCTCCATCAGGCGCACCGCCTTGCGGTAGCCTTCGGGGCGCGCCATGCCGAAATTGTGCTTGATGCGGGTATCGGTGGTGGCGCCCTTCTCTTGGCCGACCACGCAGATGCTCTCGCCGCGGAAGCGGCCGAAGCCGCCGATCAGGGCCTCGTCGTCGGCGAATTTGCGGTCGCCGGCCATCGGGGTGAATTCGGTGATCAGACCGCCGATGAAATCGGTGAAGTGCGGCCGCTGCGGGTGCCGCGCCACCAGCGTCTTCTGCCACGCCGTCAGGTTGGCATAGAGGTCGGTCAGCGCCTGCGCCGCCTTGTCCTCGATCCGCGCGACCTCGTCGCCGATGTCGCTGCCGCTTGCGGCAAGCGCACGCAACTCGTCGATCTTGGATTCAAGCTCGGCGACGGGTTTTTCGAAGTCGAGATAGCTGCGCATCGGGTCGGGCATCAACTCAATATAGGGAGGAACAATGCGAGGGGCGAAGCGGTTTCGGCGGTGGCAAGAGAAGTTTTGTAACTTCAATCGGTTAACGCGCATTCGGGCGGAATGCACGCTTCGGGATCGCAGGCAGGTGACGCTCTTTCTGCGGAGACGACGCGGAAGTCAAGGCGGATCAGGCGAAGGTATCGATGTCTGGCGGGTGCCGGACTTACTTCTCCGCCAGCGGATGCAGGTCGCGGACCAGGCTCTTCAGCCGCTCCTCGACCACATGGGTGTAGATCTGGGTGGTGGAGATATCGGTATGCCCGAGCAGGGTCTGCACGATGCGGAGGTCCGCGCCATTGTGCAGCAGGTGGCTGGCGAAGGCGTGGCGCAGCACGTGCGGCGACACCAGCCGCGGTGCGAGGCCGGAGGCGGCCGCGAGCTCCTTCAGGTCGCGGGCGAAATGCTGCCGGGTCAAATGGCCGCTCTCGCCAGAGGAGGGAAACAGCCATTTCGACGGCGCGGTTTTCTTCGCCTTCGGCTGCATCACCTCCAGTACGGCGAGATAGTCCGCCATCGCCTGGCGCGAGGCGTCGTTCAGCGGCACCAGCCGCTCCTTGTTGCCCTTGCCGCGCACCACGATCATCCGCGCATCGCGCCGCGCCGCGGAGACCGGCAGCGACACCAGCTCGGAGACGCGCAGGCCGGTGGCGTAGAGCACCTCGAGCAGGCAATACAGCCGCAGCGCGCGCAGCCGCTGCGCCGGCGAGACGTCGGTCTGGGTCAGCTCCTTGGCGCGGGTCAGCATGCGGTCGACGTCGGCAATCGACAGCACCTTGGGCAGGCCGCGGCCGCGCTTCGGGCCGGACAGGATCGCGGCCGGATCGTCGCCACGGATACGTTCGTTGAGCAGGAAGCGGTAGAGATGCCGCATTGCGGACAGCCGCCGCGCCACGCTGGTCGACTTGAAGCCGCGCGTGTCGAGGTCGGCGAGGTAACCGCGCAGCGCGTCGGTGTCGGCGCTGGTGAAATCGGTGCCGGAATGAGTGAGGTAGTCGGAGAAATCGGTGAGGTCGCGACGGTAGGCGTCGAGCGTGTTGACGCCGGCCCCCTGTTCCGCGGCGAGCATGTCGAGGAACAACGCGGTCAGCTTGGCGTCGGAGGACTTGGCAGGGGTCTTCTTGGCAGCAGCGGTCATGCCAAGACTCATAGCGCCTATTTCTTGAGGAACTTATCCGGCGGGATGGTCACCGTCATTTCCCGCGGTTTCGGGTGCACGAAATTCGCCAGCGCGAAGACGATGCCGTAGCCGATCCCGAAAATCACGGCGACGACCGTCAGGAAGCGGAACAGGCTGGGCATGGAGGCGACTCAGGCGGCGAATTAACCAATGAAATCATCCAACATGTTCCCCGCGCGGTTGCAAGAGTCGCTGGTAACGGTATCGCCGGGGGTAGTATAGGTGGCTCGAATTCTGAACAAATCGTCCCAATATCCGAGCTTTTTGATGTCCGACGCAGCCGTCCCGGCGCCCACCCACCCGACCCTTGAGGCCGATATCACGGCCGCGCTGGGGACGCGGTCGATCGTGCTGGTCGGCATGATGGGGGCCGGGAAGTCGACCATCGGCCGGCGGATGGCGCTGCGGCTCAATTTGCCGTTTACCGATGCCGACACCGAGATCGAGGCGGCGGCGCGCATGACGATCCCGGAGATCTTCGAGACCCATGGCGAGCCGTATTTCCGCGACGGCGAGGCGCGGGTGATCGCCCGCATCCTCGATAGCGGCTCGGTCGTGCTGGCGACCGGCGGCGGCGCCTTCATGCGCGAGGAGACCCGCAGCAAGATCCGCGACCGCGCCGTTTCAATCTGGCTCAAGGCCGACAGTGATATCATCATGCGCCGGGTCCGCCGCCGCGCCGATCGTCCGCTGCTGCAGACCGCCGATCCCGAGGCGACGGTGAACCGGCTGCTCGGCGAGCGCGAGCCGGTCTACCAGACCGCCGATCTGACGATTGCCTCGCGCGACGTGCCGCACGACCGCATCGTCGACGAATGCCTCGCGGCCCTGCATGCGCATCTGTGCGGCGTGCGTCCGGCCGGCGAGCCACCACCTGATGGATTGAACGCAACCTCATGACGGCACCCTTGAAACACTCCGCCTCCGTTACCGTCGACGTCGCACTCGGCGACCGCGCCTATGACATCGTCATCGGCCGCGACGTGCTGGCCTCGCTGGGCGAGCGGGTCGCGGCGCTGCGGCCCGGTGTGCGGACCGCCATCGTCACCGACCGCACCGTCGCAAAACACTGGCTGGAGCCGGCCGAGGCGTCGCTCGCCGCAGCGGGCGTGCCGACGTCGCGGATCGTCGTCGAGGAGGGCGAGGGCTCGAAGAGCTACGCCACGCTGACGCAGGTCAGCGAGGCGCTGATCGCGGCGAAAATCGAGCGCAACGATCTGGTGATCGCGCTCGGCGGCGGCGTGGTCGGCGATCTCGCCGGGTTCGCGGCTGCGATCCTGCGCCGCGGCGTCGATTTCGTGCAGGTGCCGACCTCGCTGCTGGCGCAGGTCGATTCCTCCGTCGGCGGCAAGACCGGCATCAACTCGCCGCAGGGCAAGAACCTGATCGGTGCCTTCCACCAGCCGGTGCTGGTCATCGCCGACACCTCGGTGCTCGACACGCTGTCGCCGCGCCAATTCCGCGCCGGCTACGCCGAGGTCGCGAAATACGGCATCCTCGGTGACGAGGCCTTCTTCGCCTGGCTGGAGAAGAACCACGCCGACATCTTCTCGGGCGGTACGGGGCGCGAGCATGCGATCGCAACCTCCTGCCGCGCCAAGGCCGGCGTCGTTTCCCGCGACGAGCGCG
Source organism: Bradyrhizobium sp. USDA 3240 (assembly GCF_054063295.1). Taxonomy (NCBI): domain Bacteria; kingdom Pseudomonadati; phylum Pseudomonadota; class Alphaproteobacteria; order Hyphomicrobiales; family Nitrobacteraceae; genus Bradyrhizobium; species Bradyrhizobium sp. USDA 3240. The sequence continues at coordinate 3,963,506 of NZ_JBSSGD010000002.1, read as the reverse complement.
AGACCGGCGAGCGCGCGCTGCTCAATCTCGGCCACACTTTCGGCCATGCGCTGGAAGCCGCGACCGGCTTCTCCGACCGCCTGTTCCATGGTGAGGGCGTTTCGGTCGGCATGGTGCTTGCGGCTGAATTCTCCGCGCAGCTCGGCATGATTTCATCCGACGATGCGGCCCGCATCGCGCGTCATCTTTCCGCGGTAGGATTGCCGACGCGCCTGCAGGATATCGCAGGCTTCACGCAGGAAGGGCTTGCCGATGCCGACGCTCTGTTGGCGCTGATGGCGCAGGACAAGAAGGTCAAGCGCGGCAAGCTCACCTTCATCCTGCTGGAGGCGGTCGGCCGCGCCGTGATTGCCAACAATGTCGAGCCGCAGCCGGTGCGCGACTTCCTGCAAGCCAAGCTGAAGGCCTAGAGCGGGATGACTCTTCTTCGAATCGTCATCCCGCTCTATCTCTTTGATTTGAGCATGGTCTTTTCGGAAAACCGCTACACACTTTTCCGGATCATGCTCTAGCCACGGATCAAGTCAGTGGGATGGTTGACCTTCTCGATCGTGCTGCTCTGTCTGCTCGTCTCCGCCTTCTTCTCGGCGAGTGAGACGGCGCTGACCGGCGCTTCGCGCGCCAGCATGTTGCGGCTGTCGAAACAGGGCAACAGCGACGCCACGGTGGTCTCGAGCCTGATGGCGATGCGCGAGCGGATGATCGGCGCACTGCTGCTCGGCAACAATATCGCCAATATCGGCGCCTCTGCGCTCGCCACCGGCATCTTCACCGCCTGGTTCGGCGATGTCGGCGTGCTCTATGCCACCGGCGTGATGACGGTGCTGGTGGTGATCTTCGCGGAAGTGCTGCCCAAGACCGTCGCCATCAATGCGCCGGACCGGGTGTCGCTGCTGGTGGCCCGGCCGATGCGGCTGACGGTGTTCGTGCTCGGCCCGCTGCTGACCATCATCGAAGGGATCGTCCGCGCCCTGATGCGGCTGCTCGGCATCAAGATCGGCGCGCATCAGGCCATCCTGTCGCCGACCGAACGCCTGCGCGGCGCGGTCGATCTGCTGCATCACGAAGGCAAGGTCGAGAAGCAGGACCGCGACATGCTCGGCGGGTTGCTCGACCTCAGCGAGTTGCAGGTCTCCGACGTGATGGTCCACCGCACCGAGATGACCATGGTCAACGCCGACCTGCCGCCCGAGGAGCTGGTGCGCGAGGTGCTGGCGAGCGAATACACCCGCATCCCGCTATGGCGCGAGAAGCCGGAGAACATCGTCGGCGTGCTCCACGCCAAGGACCTGCTGCGCGCGATGCGCGCCAATGAGGGCGACATGTCGGCGATCGATGCCTCGGCGATCGCGCTGCCGCCCTGGTTCGTGCCGGAGATGCGCCCGGTCTCCGAACAGCTGAAGGCGTTTCGCCGCCGCAAGACCCACTTCGCCCTCGTGGTCGACGAGTATGGCGAGGTCGAAGGCATGGTGACGCTGGAGGACATCCTGGAGGAGATCGTCGGCGACATCTCCGACGAGCACGACGTGGTCGTCGCCGGCGTACGCGCCCAGCCGGACGGCTCGGTCGTGGTTGACGGCTCGGTGCCGATCCGCGACCTCAACCGCGCGATGGACTGGCGCCTGCCGGACGAGGAGGCGACCACGGTCGCCGGCCTCGTGATCCACGAGGCACGCTCGATTCCCGATCGCGGCCAGAGCTTCACCTTCCACGGCTTCCGCTTCCGCGTGCTCCGCCGCGAGCGCAACCGCATCACCGCCCTGCGCATCGTCGCCGTCCCGCGCGAGGCCGCCGAACTCGACGAGAAGAAGCCGAAGCGGGCCGGGACGGCGTTCTAGTGGGTCAAGCGGAGGTCTCTCGCCGTCACCCTGAGGAGCCGCGAAGCGGCGTCTCGAAGGGTCGACGGCCCGACTAGTGGCCGTGCATCCTTCGAGACGCGCTGCGCGCTCCTCAGGATGACGGATTAGGAAAGGGCGCTGGCCTACTCGATATCGATCGTGATGCCCGACAGCTTCCACGCGCCGTCGGAGGGGATGAAGCCGAGCTGATACTTCACCTGCTTGGGCGTGGTGTCGAAATGGCCCTTTAGCCGCAACACGCCCTTGTCGTCGATCTTGGCGTCCTCATCGAGCACGATCGGCTTGGTCACCACCGCGTCGAACACCGCATGCTTGTCGACCAGATCCTTGAAGATCGTCTTCAGCTTGTCCGGCGAAAACTGGTCGCGGAACGGCTTTGAGATCTTGGCGTGGAACACGGTGAAATTGTTCGCGGCCACCGCGTCGTTGAGCGAGACCAGGATGCTCTTGATCAGCACCTCCTGGACGAACGGGCTCGGCATATCCAGCGCCGCGGCCGGGCGCATCGCGCAGATCAGGAGCAGGCCGGCGGCGGCGACAATCGACCGGAAACGTGGCCAGCAAGGGATCATCAATGGCCCCATATCAAGCGTGGCGATACGATCCATTCACCTGCTCGCAGATGGCGCAGGTCCGTCGCCCGAGGTCCCATTCTCATAACGGAAAACCGCTGCTTCGTCTTGAGCCAAGCGCGCGCTAGCGCGGCTTTTCCCCGGGGCCGTGGGCGTGGATCGCCAGCGCGTGCACCGAGCCGGCGAGTTCCTGCGCCAGCGTCGCATTTATCATGCGATGGCGTTCGATCCGGCTCTTCCCTTCGAAGGCCGGAGACACAATATATACCCTGAAATGTGTCTCGCCGCCTGGCCTGTGGCCGGCGTGGCCCTCATGCAGATGTGACTCGTCGACCACGTCGAGGCTTTCGGGCAAGAAAGCTTCACGCAACTTGTTTATGATAGCGTCTTTGGTGCTCATGGCGGCGGAGTTAGGTCCGCGACGGCTTTTCGTCAATGGTGCAAGCGGGAAACGAGGTCTGCGCAATGTCAAGACTTGAAGATTTGTGCATTGCGTAGTCAAAGAGAACATGCCGATCGATTCATCTAAATTCTTCGACTCCATTCGCATCAAGCCGACCAAGGTGAGTGCGAAGCGCCAGGCGCAAGCCGGCGAGCAGGCTGTTGCCTGCGAGTGGGCGGGTTGCCAGAACAAGGGCGCGCACCGCGCCCCGAAGGGTCGCGAGAATTCGCGCGAGTATTGGCACTTCTGTCTCGATCACGTCCGTGAGTACAACCAGTCCTACAATTTCTTCCAGGGTATGAATCCTGACGACGTCGCGCGCTACCAGAAGGACGCGCTGACCGGCCACCGCCCGACCTGGAAGATGGGCGCCAACAACGGCAAAAAGGAGAGCGGTCTCGACGCCGCCGCCGATCCGTTCCACGTGTTCTCCGAGCTCAACGGCCGCGGCCGCTGGCGTCCCGGGCCGGGCGGCGCGGAGCCCAAGCCCGAGACCCGCAAGGTCATGAACGCCGAGCGCAAGGCGCTGCTGGTGATGGGGCTTGGCGCCGGCGCGACGCTCGAAGACGTCAAGTCGAAGTACAAGGCGCTGGTGAAGCAGCACCATCCCGACGCCAATGGCGGCGACCGCTCTACTGAGGATCGCCTGATCGAGATCATCAAGGCGTATAATTATCTGAAGACCGTGGTGCGCGAGGCGTAGGGTCTCGCTGTCTTCGTCGCCCCTGCTCCAGTGCGCAACTGCGCACTAGGCAGGGACGACAGCGGAGTTCGTGGCTCCGCTGTCGATTCGCCGGCTAACCCTCAGCCCTTCGGCACTGTCCCGACATAGGACGAGCTCGGTCGGATCAGCCGTCCGGTGCGCCGTTGCTCGAGTGCGTGCGCGGTCCAGCCGGCGGCGCGGGCCACAGCGAAGATCGGCGTGAATGCCTGTCGCGGGATCTCCAGCCCATCGAGCAGGATCGCGGTGAAGAACTCGACATTGGTCTCGAGCGGCCGCTCCGGATTCTTCTTGCGCAGCGCTGCGCGGATATAGGCCTCGACCTCGCCGGCGAACGGCAGGTCGGCACCACTGGCCTCCAGCTGCTCGATCGCGACCTTCAGCACGTCGGCACGCGGATCGCGCACGCGATAGACCCGATGACCGAATCCCATCAGCCGTTCGCCGTGCGCCAGCGCGCCGTCGACCCAGGGCTTGATGCGCTCGCGGGTGCCAATCGCATCCAACATCTCGAGCACCGGCTCAGGTGCGCCGCCATGCAGCGGGCCGGTCAGCGCGCAATAGCCGCCGGTGATGGCCGCGAACAGATCGGCCTGGGTCGAGGCGATCACCCGCGTGGTGAAGGTCGACGCATTCATGCCGTGATCGCAGACCGTGACGAAATAGGCGTCGAGCGCCGCAACCTCGCGCGGCTCGGCCTTGCCGCCCCGCAGCATCCGCAGCGTGTCCGCGGCGTGGCTGGCATTCGGGTCCGGCGCGATCGGGGCATGTCCCTTGGCGTGCTGGACCAGGGCGCCCGCGATCACCGGGAAGGCGCCGACGATGGTCGCCTCGTGCTCCAGCCCGTTCTCGCCGCGCAGGCCTGCGACAGCGGCACGGAAGCCGTCGACGATCGACATGCCGCGCGTCGCCGGCAGCAGGTCCGGCAGCCGGGCGAAGGCGCGTTCGCGGGCGGCGCCGAGGCTGGCGCGGACATTGGCCTCGCTCAGCGATTTGCCGGTGGCGCCGTTCCACAGCCGCGCCGTGACGCCCTCGAAGCTCGACTTGCCCGCGAGGTTGGCGACGTGCTCGCCGGCGATGATCAGTTCGCCGCGCTCGCCGTCGACATGGCTCAACACGGTCTCGGCGGCGGGAACGCCGTCCAGACCGATCTGGCTCTTGGTGAGAATCATGTTCATGGCCCGATCTCCTTGCTTCACCCCTTCAAGGTCGGGCCTCTCGACGAGTCGATCAATCTTGATTATATAAATCAATATGAGAAAATCCGCCGAGCTTTACCTCTCCGCCCGCGAAGCCGCCGCCGAGCTCGCGATCTCGCCGGCGACCCTCTACGCCTATGTCAGCCGTGGCCTGATCCGATCCGAGCCGTCGCCGGATTCGCGCAGCCACCGCTACCGCGCCGAGGACATCAGGGGGTTGAAGGAGCGCCGCGTGCCGTCGCCGGAGCCGCGCGGGTTCCGCAATTTCGATGCCGACCTGCCGGTGATGGATTCGGCGATCGCAACCATCACCGAGCAGGGCCCGATCTATCGCGGCGTGAACTGCGTCGATCTCGCCCAGCGCGACACGTTGGAGCACACCGCGACGCTGTTGTGGGACGTCACCGGCGTCGATCCGTTCGCGCCGGACAATTGCCCGCATGTCTCCGATGAAATGCGCGCGATCGCCGAGGCCGCGCGGCGCGCCCAGCCGATCGACCGCACCGTCGCTGTGCTGGCGCTGGCGGCCAGTGCCGATCCCGGCGCGTTCACCCGCGCGCCTGATGGCCGCGCGATGGTCGGCGGGCGAATCCTGCGGCTGCTGGTCGCGACCATGCTGAATGCGGTGCCATCGGCCGAGCCGCTGCATGAGCAGGTGGCGCGGGTCTGGACGCCTGACAACAAGCACGCGCCCGACCTGATTCGCCCGCGCGCTGGTGCTGCTCGCCGATCACGAATTGAACGCCTCCACCTTCACCGCGCGCTGCGCGGCATCGACCGGCCTCAATCTGTACGACGCCGTCATCGCTGGTCTCGTCGCGCTGAAGGGGCCGATGCATGGCGGCGCCGGCGTGCTCGCTTCGCGTCTGGTCAAGACCATGATCGACAACGACGTCGCGCCTGTCGTCCGCGAGCGGGTCGCGCTCGGCGAGCGCTTCGCCGGCTTCGGGCACGGCGTCTATAAGAAGGGCGACCCGCGCGCGATTTCGCTGCTTGAGGCGCTGACGCGGGCCGGCGCGCCGCGCAAATTCACCAGAGAAGTGCCGGAGCGGATCGCGGAAGCAACCGGCGAGTTCGTCAACATCGATTACGCGCTGGCGGTGCTGGTGCATGCGCTGCGGATGCCCGCAGGCAGCGAGCTCGCGCTGTTTGCGATGGCCCGCAGCGTCGGCTGGATCGCGCATGCCTGCGAGCAGCTTCAACTCGGCAAGCTGATCAGGCCTCGCGCGCGCTATGTCGGTCCCGCACCCGGGCGCGCCGGCGCCACCAATAGTATTTAGCTATTTCGCCGGTCTGGCCGGTTCGATCAGGCCGCCGCCATGCCGGCGGCGGATGGTCCAGATCGCGAGCGTCAGGATGACGGCAGCGCCCGCGACTGCGAACATCCAGAGATGCTTGCCGACATGTTCATGGTGCGGCAGGCCGGCATAGTCGTGCAGCGCGGTGACGGCGAGCACGCCGGGCAGCACATGGGCCGGCGCCCAGAGCAGGATCGCGGGGATGTTGATCGCGTAGAAGCGCGCCGGCGGCATGTCGAGCGCGCCGGCGGTGATCGGCACGAAGGCGCGAATCGGCGGCACGAAGCGGGCGAAGAACACCGCGAGCACGCCCCAACGGTTGAAGAAGGCCTCGCTCTGCGCGACCACGCGGGGGTAGTTGGAGAGCGGCCACGCCGACAGGATCTCGCGCTGGCTGCGGTGGCCGATCAGATAGGCCGTGCCGTCGCCGAGCATCGCACCGGCGGCCGCGGCGGCGAGCACCGGCACGAGCTTCAATTCGCCGCCCGGCACCAGCGCGCTCAGCGCCAGGATGATGGTCGAGCCCGGCACCAGCGAACCGACCACCGGGACGGCTTCCAGCAGGGCGGCCAGGAACAGCGTCAGATAGGCGAGCCAGGCATGGGCCGAAACGAACGCGATCAAAGGGTCAAGGAATGACGTCACAGAATTCCTGGGTGGCGATGAAACAGGTCCGAGAGCTAACAACTCCCCGCCGGGCTGAAAAGTGCCTGCGGACAAGCCGCCGTGGCGCTGCGGCGAAAGTACGGCGAGATTTGCAGAGCAGCCTTCCAAAAACCGAGTTTTGCGCCTATCTTTATGATACAACAACGGAACTTTGATTTGCCCGTGGGCTTCTGCCGGCCGATGCTCTCTGCTAGGCTTGTGCGTAGCACCCCATCCGCAGCCAAATGACCTAAATCTGGTTTCGGGAGCGCCCGGGACCTCGGAGGATGAATGACGACGGCCGTCCAGACCAAAGCGCAAGAACCCGTCGGTTTGCCCGACATGAAGGTTTCGGTTCGGCAGGTCTTCGGGATCGATAGCGATCTGGAAGTTCCCGCCTATTCCGAAGTCGATCCGCATGTGCCGGAAGTCGACAGCGACTATCGCTTCGACCGCGCCACCACGCTCGCGATCCTCGCCGGCTTTGCCAAGAACCGCCGCGTGATGGTCACCGGCTATCACGGCACCGGCAAGTCGACTCACATCGAGCAGGTTGCGGCCCGCCTCAACTGGCCCTGCGTGCGCGTCAACCTCGACAGCCACATCAGCCGTATCGATCTCGTCGGCAAGGACGCCATCGTGGTCAAGGAAGGCAAGCAGGTCACGGAATTCCGCGACGGCATCCTGCCTTGGGCGCTGCAGCACAACATCGCGCTGGTGTTCGACGAATACGATGCCGGCCGTCCGGACGTGATGTTCGTGATTCAGCGCGTGCTGGAAGTCTCCGGCCGCCTGACGCTGCTCGACCAGAACAAGGTGATCAAGCCGCATCCGGCGTTCCGCCTGTTCTCGACCGCCAACACGGTCGGCCTCGGCGACACATCGGGCCTCTATCACGGCACCCAGCAGATCAACCAGGGCCAGATGGACCGCTGGTCGATCGTCACGACGCTGAACTACCTCGCCCATGACGAGGAAGTCGAGATCGTGCTGGCGAAGGCGAAGCACTATCGCACCCAGGAGGGCCGCGACATCGTCAACAAGATGGTGCGGCTGGCGGATCTCACCCGCAACGCGTTCGCCAATGGCGACCTGTCGACGGTGATGAGCCCGCGCACGGTGATCACCTGGGCCGAGAACGCCGACATCTTCAACGACATCGGCTTCGCGTTCCGCGTCACCTTCCTCAACAAGTGTGACGAGCTGGAGCGGCCGCTGGTCGCCGAGTTCTACCAGCGCTGCTTCAACGTCGAGTTGCCGGAATCCTCGGTCAACGTGGCGCTCAGCTAGTCCATGCCGAAAATCTCCGTCGAGCGCACAGTCACACAGACGAAGAAAGCGGTGCTCGGCGGATTGCTCCGCTACAACAACGAGAAGATGGGGAAGCAAAAGTACAAGCGCTTCGCCATCTCGCTGCGGCAAGGCGACGAGATCGTCGGCGGCATCGTCGGCGAGGTCTGGACCGCGGTGTTGTTCATCCAGCTGTTCTGGATGGAGCAGAAGTTTCGCAACAAGGGCTTTGGCGCGAAGCTGATCAAGGCGATCGAAGACGAGGCGCGGCGCTTCGGAGCCACGCAATCCTATCTGGATACGATGAGCTTCCAGGCGCCGGGCTTCTACCGCGCCAATGGATATAAAGAGTTCGGTTCGATTGAGGGGTATCCCGGCGGCGTCACGCGCCACTGGTTTACGAAATCGCTATGACAGCCTCCAATATCAAATTCCGTCCCGGATCGAAGGAAGCGCCGACCGAGCCGTTCAAGCGCTCGGTGTCGGCGTGCCTGAAGGCGATCGCCAAGAAGCCGGAGCTCGAGGTCTCCTTCGCTGCCGAGCGTCCGGGGCTTGCGCCCGGCAAGGCGCGGCTGCCGGAGCCGGCCCGCAAGATGACCAAGCGCGATGCGGCGATCGTGCGCGGCCACGCCGACTCGATCGCGCTCAAAATCGCCTGTCACGATCCCAAGGTGCATCGCAAGCTGATGCCGGGCAATCCGCAGGCGCGCGGCGTGTTCGAGGCGGTCGAGCAGGCGCGCGTCGAGGCGATCGGCTCGCGGCGGATGGCCGGCGTTGCGAAGAATCTCACCGCGATGCTCGACGATCATTTCCACCGCGGCAAGTATGACGAGATCACCGATCGCGCCGATGCGCCGCTGTCGGATGCGCTGGCGATGCTAGTGCGCGAACGCCTGACCGGCATGGCGCCGCCGGCGGCCGCCAAGAAGATGGTCGATCTCTGGCGCCCGACGCTGGAGGACAAGATCGGTTCGCGGCTCGACCAGCTCAGCCGCTTTGCCGAGGACCAGGCGAGGTTCGGCGACCTCGTCCATGATCTGCTGTCTGCGCTCGATCTCGGCGACGACCGCAACATGGATTCCGACGACGACGATGACCAGGACGAGAACCAGGACGGCGAGAACGATCAGTCCGGCGCCGAGGGCTCGCCTGATTCCGACGCCGCGCAGGAGATGAGCGCCGATCAGGCCCAGACCACTGCGGAAGAGATGAGCGAAAGCGCGATGGAGAGCGCGCAGGCCTCTACGTCAGACACGTTCGACGACGGCGAACTCGGCGACGATGAGACGCCGGGCGAGGCGACGCGGCCGAATTCCCGCGGCCAGAACGAGCCGCGCGGCCCGGAATATCATGCGTTTGCGCCGAAGTTCGACGAGGTGATCGCCGCGGAAGATCTCTGCGATCACGACGAGCTCGAGCGGCTGCGCTCCTATCTCGACAAGCAGCTCGCGCATCTGCAGGGCATCGTGGCGCGGCTCGCCAACCGCCTGCAGCGCCGCCTGATGGCGCAGCAGAACCGCGCCTGGGATTTCGATCTCGAGGAAGGCATCCTCGATCCGGCGCGGCTGTCGCGCGTCGTCACCGATCCCTATCATCCGCTGTCCTTCATGCATGAGAAGGAGGCGACCTTCCGCGACACCGTGGTGACGCTGCTGCTCGATAATTCCGGCTCGATGCGCGGCCGCCCGATCACGGTTGCTGCCACCTGCGCCGACATCCTGGCGCGTACGCTGGAGCGTTGCGGCGTCAAGGTCGAGATCCTGGGCTTCACCACCCGCGCCTGGAAGGGCGGGCAGTCGCGCGAGGCGTGGCTTGCGGCCGGCAAGCCGGCCAATCCCGGCCGCCTCAATGATCTCAGGCACATCATCTACAAATCGGCCGATGCGCCGTGGCGTCGTGCGCGCAAGAATCTCGGCCTGATGATGCGCGAGGGCCTGCTCAAGGAGAACATCGACGGCGAGGCGCTCGACTGGGCGCACAAGCGTCTGCTTGCGCGTCCCGAGCAGCGCCGCATCCTGATGATGATTTCCGACGGCGCGCCGGTCGACGACTCCACGCTGTCGGTCAATCCCGGCAACTATCTCGAGCGGCACCTGCGCCACATCATCGAGGAGATCGAGACCCGCTCGCCGGTCGAGCTGATCGCGATCGGCATCGGTCACGACGTGACGCGCTATTATCGCCGCGCCGTCACCATCGTGGATGCCGAAGAACTCGGCGGCGCGATCACCGAAAAGCTCGCCGAGCTGTTCAGCGAGACTCACGGCTCGGCGCCCGCACCGGGCACGCGGCGCCGCCTCCACTCGTGAGACATGCGCTCACCACTTAGCCGTCGCCATGTCCTGCGAGGTATGGCGGCGGGGCTGTCGGCCGCGGCATTGCCGAGCCTTGCCCAAGCACAGGGCGCGAGCCAGCCGGCGCTGATACCGGGACCGCCCGGCAGGCCGGGCCGCCACCGCGTCGACGAACCCGCAGCGGTCGAGGTCAACGCGCGGCCGCTGCCGTCGTTCGATATCCGCGATCGTTCGCGGGTGCGGTTCGGCGCGCTGGAATATCGCAGCGGCCTGGTCCTGAGCTCGTCATTCTCCGGCTTCGGCGGCCTGTCCGCGCTGCGGCTCGATGCCAAGGGCGAACGCTTCATCGCGGTCAGCGACCAGGGCACCTGGTTCACCGGCCGCATCGTCTATCGCGGCCGCGACATGGCCGGGCTCGACGATGTCGAGGCGGCGCCGCTGCTCGACGCCCAGGGCAAGCCGATCACCGCGACCCGCGGCTGGTACGATTCGGAATCGCTCGCGCTCGACGGATCGATTGCCTATGTCGGGCTCGAGCGGGTTAACCAGGTGCTGCGCTACGATTTCGCCAAGGGCCTCACCCGCGCGCGCGGCGAGGTGGTGCCGCTGCCCGCGGCGGCGCGCAAGCTGCCCATCAACAAGGGGCTCGAGGCGCTCGTCTTCGTGCCCAAGGTCATGCCCAAAGCCACACCGGCGAGCCCGCCGCTGGCCGGTACGCTGATCGCGTTCTCGGAACGCGGGCTCGATGCCGGCGGCAACCTGATCGCCTTCCTGGTCGGCGGCAACGCGCCGGGCCAGTTCAGCGTGCGCCGAACCGAGAATTACGACATCAGCGACGCGGTCCTGCTGCCGTCGGGCGATCTGCTGATCCTGGAGCGGAAATTCTCCTGGCTCGGCGGCGCCGGCATTCGCATCCGTCGCCTTGCTTTGTCTGACATCGCGCCCGGTGCCGTCGTCGATGGTCCGGCGATCTTCAATGCCGATCTCGGCAACGAGATCGACAACATGGAAGGAATCGACGCCCATGTCACCGCGGAGGGCGAGACCGTACTGACGATGGTTTCCGACGACAATTTCTCCCTGATCCAGCGCAATTTGCTGCTGCAATTCACGCTGGTTGAGTGAGGCTTCTCTTCACCCTCCCCTGGAGGGGGAGGGTCGGCGCACATGGAGCGCAGCGGAATGTGAGCCGAGGTGGGGTGATCTCTCAACACGGACAGTGATCGAGTGGAGGGACTGTCACCCCACCCCGCATCGCATCTTACTGCGCGCGATGCGATGCGACCCTCCCCCTCCAGGGGAGGGTGAGCGGAGGCCGTGTCTGCATTGCTGCTCTGCGTCCTGGCCTCTCCGCCGCTCCAGCCTGTTGGTGATCGCGGCGGCCGCCTCTATCTTGTGGTGGCCGTTTCCCCGATCCCGGATGTCCCTCGCATGAGCACCCTGTTCTCCCCGATCGAACTGCGCAGCCTCAAACTCTCCAACCGGATCATGGTCTCGCCGATGTGCCAGTACTCGGCTGACGACGGCTCCGCCAATGATTGGCACTTCACCCACATCAACATGCTGGCGCTGTCGGGCGCCGCGATGTTCTGCATCGAGGCCACCCATGTCGAGGATATCGGGCGGATCACGCCGGGCTGCCTCGGCCTCTACAGTGATGCCAACGAGGCGGCGCTGAAGCCGATCCTGGCCTCGGTGCGCAAGCATTCGAAGGCTGCGGTCGCGTTGCAGCTCGCCCATGCCGGCCGCAAGGCTTCGAGCCAGCGTCCGTGGGAGGGCGGGCAGCTGATCCCGATCGCCGAAGGCGGCTGGCAGACGGTTGGGCCGTCGGCCGTCCCGCACAAGGAAAGTGAAGCGCCGCCGTTGGCGCTCGATGACGCCGGCCTGAAGCGCATTCGCGAGGCCTTTGTCGCGGCCGCCAAGCGCGCCGACCGGCTCGGCATCGACGCGCTCGAGCTGCACGGCGCGCACGGTTATCTGCTGCACCAGTTCCTGTCGCCGATCGCCAACAAGCGGACCGACCGCTATGGCGGCTCGCTGGAAAACCGCATGCGCTTCCCGCTGGAAGTGTTCGACGCGGTGCGCGCGGTGTTCCCGGATCACAAGCCGATCGGCATGCGGGTGTCGGCGACCGACTGGGTCGAGGGGGCCTGGGACCTCGCGCAGACCATCGAATTTGCCAAGGAGCTGAAGAAGCGTGGCGTCGACTGGATGGACGTCTCCTCCGGCGGCGTGTCGCCGCTGCAGAAGATTCCGCTCGGGCCGGGCTACCAGGTGCCGGCGGCACAGGCGGTGAAGGAGGCGACCGGCATCACCACGATGGCGGTCGGCCTCATCACGGAAGCGAAGCAGGCCGAGGAGATCGTTACCTCAGGGAAGGCCGACATGATCGCGCTCGCCCGCGGCATGCTCTACGACCCGCGCTGGGGCTGGCACGCCGCCGCCGAGCTTGGCGGCGAGGTCAGCGCGCCGCAGCAATATTGGCGCTCGCAGCCCTCGACGCAGAAGGCGCTGTTCGGCAGGACCACGTTCGGGACGCGCTGAGACGCCGTCTCGCCCCGGCCTCGCCGCGAGATCAATGCATGGCCGGTCCGAACCAGCGCGCGAGCGCGGCGTCGAGGCCCGCCAGGTCCTCGCCGTCGGCCGCCCAGGCGATGCAGGCATCGGGGCGGATCAGCAGCGACGGGCCGGCGCGCCTTGGTACGCATCGGACGAACATGTCCCAGCGAGCCGCGATCGCTGACGCAGCCCCATCAGTTGCATCGACCAACACGGCCCTGCCTTCCTCCATCTGATCGAACAAGGTCGTGTGTGCCTCGTCGCCGAGCGCGAAATTGCCGGAGAGCCGGCCGACGGATGGATAATCACTGCCGAGGTCGTAGCGGATCTTGATGCCGCTGATCATTTCGCCGAAGTAACGGGTGCCCTCGTCGCCGCTCATCAGGTCGGCGACGATGTCGCGCAGGGCGTCCGTCATGACGTCGGGCCGCATCAATGCGACCTGGGCGCGGGTGTTGGCGAGCACCTTGGCCGCGATCGGATGCCGCTCTGCCGTGTAGCTGTCGAGCAGGTTTTCGGGCATGCGATCGCAGACGACCGCCGCAAGCTTCCAGCCGAGATTGACCGCATCGAGCAGGCCGAGATTGAGGCCTTGCCCGCCGAACGGCGAGTGCACATGCGCGGCGTCGCCGGCCAGCAGCACGCGGCCCCTGCGATAGCTGTCGGCCTGTCGCGCATTGTCGGTGAAGCGGGTGGCGGTCTTGACGGCGGTGACACGGACGTCGGCGCCGCTGATCCGGCGCAGGGTGGTCTCGATCTCCTCGCGCGTCACGGGCGCGCTGCGATCGGCCGGCGGTCCGTCGAACTCCGCCATGAACACCCGGCCGGGAATCGGTCCATAGGCCATCATGCCGATAGGCGTCCGCCGCCAGCCGACCGGGAGTAGACGATCCGGATGATCGAGGTCGACGATGGCCTGGTGTCCGGTCAGCGTCGGTTCGGTGCCGGGGAAGTCGAAGCCTGCGCGCTTGCGCACCGCGCTGCGGCCGCCGTCGCAGCCGACAAGATACGCGGAGTGCAGCTCGACATCGCCGGTCGCGCCCCTTGCTCTCGCCAGCATAGCGTCTCCGGTATCCTCGAAATCGATCAATTCGCAGCCGCGCCGGACCGCGATGCCCAGTGCGTGGGCGCGCTCGCCGAGCATCTTCTCCAGGGCTTGCTGGTTCACGCCGCGTAACCGCCGGTCCGGCTCGCGCTGACGCGTCTGGTCGATCCGGAAGATGCCGGAGAAGTGACCGCCGAATTTCTTGAACGGCAGTTCGGCCCCTCCGTCCGCGCTCTTCATGAGCCTGGACATGCCCTCCGCCATGCTGCGTTCGACCGCATCCATCGCCTCACTGAGGCCGCGGCGCTCCAGCGCCTCGCCGGCGAGTGCGCCGATCGCGCCGGCCTTGATGGTCTGGTCGGGCTCCGCCAGCCGCTCGATCACGACGACGTCGGCGCCGCCGAGGGTCAATTCGATCGCCAGCAGCAATCCGGTCGGTCCGGCGCCGACCACAACCACATCCGTTCGTTCACGCGTCACGTCGTCACCATAAATTTGTACTAAGTACAATATTTTGTATGGTACAAATTCTTCCATGTCAAACCGGGACGGATTGCGGGAGCGAAAGAAGGAGGCGACGCGCCAGGCGATCTCGGATGTCGCGACCGAGCTGTTCGTGGCGCGCGGCTTCGACAATGTCTCGGTGGCCGAGATTGCCGAGGCCGCCGAGGTCTCCCGGATGACGGTGTTCAATTACTTCCCGCGCAAGGAAGATCTGTTCTTCGACCGTGAGGAGGAGAGCCGCCAGATTCTGAAGGCCGCCTTCGCCGAGCGACCGGCGGGCGAAGCGCCGCTGATGACGCTGCACAGGCTGGTGCAGAGCCTGGCGGACCGGGCGCATCCGTTCGCGAAATTCACCGATGCAACGGCAAAATTCTGGCGCACCGTCGCCGAGAGCCCGGCGCTTTCGGCGCGGGCGCGCGAGATGCGCGACGAGCTGATCGACGATCTCGCAGCCGTGCTGGCCGGCGCCATCAAGCGGCCGCTCGCCGATGCCGACGCCCGGCTCGCCGCGTCGATGGTGGTCACGGCCGTGACCGTCGCCTACGCGGAGGGGCTTCGCGAGCACAAGGCGCGCCGATCGGCGACCTCGACACGCGAGGCCTTCCTGCAGATCATGGAGCGCAGCTTCTCGGGTATCGCGGTCATGCTGAAGGGGACGCCTTACGCGTAATTCCCGACCGGGCGGCATGCGACAAAGCCATTGTTCTGCCGTAGCCGGGGCAGGTACTCTCCGGAGCGCGTGCGGAAGACACGCATCGAACAAAGAGAGGAAACCCATGGAACTCGGATACTTCGCGATGCCGTCGCATCCGCCGGAGTGCGGACTGAAGGAGGGCCACGACTGGGATCTTCAGGTGCTGCGGTGGCTGGACGAGCTCGGCTACCAGGAAGCCTGGATCGGCGAGCATCACACCGCGCCCTGGGAGCCGCATCCGTCGCCGGATCTGTTGATCGCGCAGGCGCTGCTGCAGACCAAGAACATCCGCATCGGGCCCGGCGGCTTCCTGCTGCCGTATCATCATCCGGCGGAGCTCGCTAACCGCGTTGCGATGCTCGATCATCTCTCGAATGGCCGCTTGAACTTCGGCGTCGCGGCCTCAGGCCTGCCGAGCGACTGGGCGATGTTCAATGTCGACGGCATGTCCGGTCAGAACCGCGATATGACCCGCGAGGCGCTCGAGATCATTCTGAAGATGTGGACCGAGCCGGCTCCGTGGACCCACAAGGGAAAGTTCTGGACCGTGACCAAGCCGGACACGATGTTCGATTTCCTCAAGCCGCACATCAAGCCGCAGCAAGCACCGCATCCGCCGATCGGCGTCGCGGGTCTGTCGAAGAATTCCGACACGCTCAAGCTCGCAGGCGAGCGCGGCTTCATCCCGATGAGCCTGAACCTCAACCCGGCCTATGTCGGCAGTCACTGGGACTCGGTGGAAGCCGGCGCCGCCAAGACCGGCCGCAAGCCGAGCCGCAAGGACTGGCGGATGGTGCGCGAGGTGTTCGTCGCCGATACCGACGCGGAGGCGTGGAAGCTCTCGACCGGCGACATGATGGGCCGGATGATGGGCGAGTACTTCCTGCCGCTGCTCGGCCACTTTGGTTTCAAGGATTATCTGAAGGCGTCGCCCGACGTGCCCGATAGCGACGTCACCGTCGAGTATTGCGCCCGCAACAACTGGATCGTCGGCTCGCCCGCGACCGTCACCGAGAAGATCGAGAAGATCTATCAGGAGGTCGGCGGCTTCGGCGTCTTGCTGGTGTTCGGCTTCGACTACAAGCACAAGCCCGAAGCCTGGCACAATTCGCTGCGGCTCCTGAAGCAGGAGGTCTTGCCGAAGCTGAAGCATCTCGACGCCTCGGTCGGCCGCGCGGCGTAGGCTTGAGGATGAGTGCGGGGCAGCGGCAACGCTGCCCCGTATGTCATGATGGATCGTCGGCCTCAGGCGGTGCCGAGCCAGAACCGGGTTTCGATTTGCGCCCAGCCCTTGCCGATGCGGCTGCTCAGCCAGGCATCGCTGCGCTTCAGACCCTTGTCCTTCTGGCCTTCCGGCGTGTTGCGCCAGGCCTGCCAGCGATACTGGCCGTAGATGCTGACGATGCGCGCGGCGTAGGTCAGCGCCAGCTGTGAATCGCCTCTGATGATGACGAGGTTGTCGTCGTTCTTGGTGCTGGCACGGTCGGAGAAATTGTGCGAGCCGGTCATGACCACCGGGTTCTTGCCGGCCGGATCCAGCACGATCACCTTGCTGTGCACGGCGATCATGAATTTTCCGGTGTTCTTGATCTGGTGCTGCCACCAGTCGGCAGTCTTGTCGATGCCGGCGGGCCGGATCACGTCGGCAATCTGCTTGCCCTTGAAGACCTGCTGCTGACCGCCGCCGGCCAGCAGTTGCAGCTGGTCCTTCGGACTGTCCTTGCCCTGCGCCGGGAAGTTGTTGAGCACCCCGCGCACATAGAGCTTCTTGTCCTGCGCCTTCTCCAGGATCGGGCCGAGCAGGCCCTTGTTGCCGGGATTGAGCATCAGGCACACCGCGCCATGCTCGGCGTCCTCGATCAACTTGGTCGCTTCCTTGAGATCGCCGCTCTTGGTGGTCGGCGTGAACCAGACGCTGATGTTCGACCTGCCGATCGTGAACGGCCATACGTGATCGCCGGCCACAGCCAGCGCCTTCGGCGACTTGCTGCCGTCGGCGTAGATCGCCTTCCAATGCTCGTGATAGGCCGCCGCGATCTTGTCGTCGGTGATCTCCAGCCCATTGTTGTTCTGGGTGCAGAGTCCGGTCCGGGTCCAATTGGTGCTGCCGGTCCAAACCACTTTCGGCTGCTTGGCGCCGTCACAGAACACCGCAAACTTGTTGTGCGCGTAGCGGCTCGGCGCGATCTTGCGGCGAACGATGTCGACGCCTGCCTTCTTCAGCACGCCGGCGTTCTTCTCGGTCTCCTTTGCGGTGGCGTCGGACTTGCCGGTGCTGTTGCCGAGCACGACATGCGCCTTGCGCTTCAGCGCGGTCAGCGCGGCGATCAATTCGGGATCGTTGAGCTCGTAGAGCGAGACATAGACGTCGACTTTGTCCTTCTTGGCCCCGGCCAGCAGGGCGAGCAAGCGCGCGCCAAGCTCGCCCTTGAGGAAGTCGCGGATTTTGTTGCCCTTGGTGGAGATCGCCTTCTCCAGCGTCTGGGAGGCTTTCGGCGTGGTGCCGATCGCGCGCGACAGCCATTGTGCCGAGATCGTGCCGCGGTTGAACCATGGCTTGAGCGGGCCCGACGGCGCCGCGGAGACGTATTCGGTCCATGTCGCCGGCGCACTGTAGGCGGGCTTCACCTTGGTGACGCCGTCCTTGAGCACCGGGACGACGCCGTAGCGGACCGGCGCATCGGCCGGAGCCAGGAAATCGGTCCAGTTGGTCTTCTGCACCGGCCATTCGGTGCTCGGCCGATGATCTCCCGCCTTGTGGCCCTGCACCTGATCCTCGAACCCGACCCAGGTGTCGACGACGGTCGCGCTCTTGCCCTGCTGCTGACGATAGAGCGCAAAGCCGAGGCAGTCGGGGATCATTGCTGCGACCTCCCAAACCACGAAGATGCCGTCGGTAGTCGGAAATGCGTGAATTGTGGAAATCATGGTGATGCCTCCAAATCACTGATGAGAAGTATCCGGTCGAAATGAATCTAGCGCGTCAGGGCTCAGGGAATCCGGGATGTCATGTCGGATCGCTCCGGACGCCCGGCGGCCCATCTAGCAGGAGGAGTATGGAACAGGGCATGCAACCGAAACTATCGGCTGGATCACGGATGGATCACGCCGTGCGGACCGGTCCGCCGCGACTGCGGCTGCCTAGAGCAGCTTCACCGTGATCTTCGCCTTGCCCTTGTGATCGCCGTAGAACCATTTGTAGATCCAGGGCAGGCCGATCACGGCCTGGTTGACGTAGAGGAAGATCTCACCGCTGCGATCGGCGGTGAACCTTGCCTTGTAGACCTGCGGATCGGTGTTCGGCGCCGCAAAGGGATCGAGGAAATACTCGTCGACCCCGGTTTCGCCGACCCGCGCGATCAGCCTGAACCACGGCCGGAACAGGACGCGCCGCAGGAAGATCGTGGCGTATCCGCGCCACCGTTTCGCGCCCTCGATGGTCGAGGTCCGGTATCCGATCGGCGTCACCGCGCGCCCGGCGTCCTCCCACGGCTCCGACATCGTGATCGCGATCTCGTAACTGAACCCGGTGCGGACCTTGAGGCCGGTCGGCGCACAGATCGCGCTGGTGTCGAAATCGGCCGCATCCTGCGCAATGCCCTTGTCGACGGCGACGAGCTTGTCGGCCGCGCTCCCCTTGCAGAAGGCGCCCATCGAGTCCGCGGCATTGAACAGGAAATGGCTGAGCAGCGTTGCGCTGAACCAGACCAGTATGGCTGTCAGTGCGAACGGAACAACATGGCGCTTCCCGACATTGAGGATCCACTGATAGATCGTGCTGGTACGGAATCGGTAGATCGCCTCGTGCGCGGTCCCGGAGAGCGGCGTCGGGTTCGTGCGCTCGCGCCAGATGATCCGCATCCTGTCGCTGATCGTTGCGCTGAGCGAACTGCCGACACCCATCAGCACGAAAACGGCGACGATGCCGCCGGCGAACCATTCCGGGTTGCCGGCGTACCAATCGGTCCACCAATGAAATGAAGCGGGCAGGAACGATTCGATGAAGCGCACCAGCTCTGAAATCATCCTGAACCAGGAGCTGAACTCGTGCTCCTTGTGCTGGTTGTGGAACAGCCAGAACGCCGCCAGATGCAGCGACGCCGCCAGCGTGGCGAAGTAGGCGATCCGCCGCATCCAGACGAAATTCCACAGCTTCTCCTGCGCGGCATGACGCGCCGGCGCGCCGACGGGTGTTTCAAACGTCGTGGAGCCCAGCGGTGTGACCTGGCCGCTGCGGGAGACCACCACATAGTTCGGCGGAAGTCCGATCGGGGCATAGGCATTGGCGCCGCTGTCGATCCGCTCGAACACGCTTTCGTGGATCTTCGGCATCGGTACGCTGACGCCGGCATAGGGATCGTTGCAGAGGTCGGCGACCTTGCGGGGACCGTACCGGTAATAGGCGCCGAGGCCAGCCCGCGAATCGTAGAGGCGGCCATCCTTGTCCTCGGAGGATTTGATCGCCTTGATCGCATCGGGATCGGCAATCGGCGCGCTCTTGAACACGAGCCCGCGCTTGACGGCTTCGTCGACCAGCCAGGCCAGCGGCACGAAGGCGACGGCGTCGTCCGGATAGCCGCCGCCGACATTGGCATGCATGCCGACGAACCACACCTGGACGAGGCGCTCGCCGTCGATCGTTGCCGGCACGGCCGGTGCGGGCTGTCCCGGCTCCTGCTCCGTCCAGAGCACCGGATGAAAGGTCGTGCGCTCGTCGTCGAGCGCCAGCGCGTGCCGTGCCCACTTGACCTTCGGGCTGAGAATCCGGTTCGGCAGCTCGAGCGGCTACACCCAGTTGGAGATGCCGCGTGTCATCTCGTCGATCGGCAGGCCGTAGGCCGCGACGGTGTCCCAGATGCCGATGAACTCGATCGCGGGCACCTGCTCCCGCGCGATCTCCGCATAAGGCTTGTTGCGCTGAAGGCGGTCCAGCACCGGCACGAGGATGTAGTCGCGTAGCGCGCGGAACAGCACCTCGATGCGCCAGATCGAGTGGTAGCCCGCGGCGCGGTACGCACGATAGGCTTTCACCGCGCCGTCGTGCAGTTCGGCTTCGGTGTCGGCGACGATCAGGCCCTGATCGAGGATCAGTGCGGCGAGCGTGCGCACGGTGAATGCGCCGCGGCTGAATCCGAACAGGTAGATTTGCGAGCCGTTCTGGTGGTCGTAGTTGCGGCAGATGAATTTGTAGGCATCCAGGATATTGCGCTTGAGGCCGTAGCCGAAGGCGCCGCCGAGCAGCGCAAGCGGCACGAATTTCGAGGTGCCGACGCCGTCATCATACTTGGCGGCCTGCGCGTTGCCCTGCAAATCCAGCGACTGGAATATCCGCCAGACATTGGTGCGCCAGACGCTGGAAGCGGCATTGCCGGTGCCGTCGGATAGGATGATGATCTTGGGGCTCGGCATCGAAAAGACGCTCGCTGAAATGAATGAAGCGGATGGCGCAGTGTAGTGGTAGCGGATTCGATTGCTACCTTGGATCGATATTTAGTCATTCTGTGCCACGACAGATGTGAACTGACGCACAAAAGCGTCACGAGGTCGCGGCCATGTGAGACGAGACGCCTTTCGCGCTGCTGCGAAAAGGCCTAGCCTGTTAGCGGCGCAATTCATTGATGAGGCACAGCAATGCGCAGCCGCGTCAGAAAATTTGCCCATGTCCTGGAGCGCTTCGGTCTTGCCCTGGCGGGAGCTGCCAGCGGTCTGTTCGTCGCCATCCATGTCGGCTCGAGCGTGTCGGTGCTGACCTCGCAGGCGTTCCTGCTGATCATGATGCTGGGCGGTGCGATCGGCTTCTATGTGGGCATCGATACGCCGCCAAAGCTGTTCCATCCGAAGGACGGGAGCTCGACGCGCAAGATCGACGCGGCGGAGCTGCTGAGCGCGGTCGGCACCTTCCTCGCGACCATGGTCGCGTTCTTCTCGGTCGGCGTCGTCGTGCTGCGCAGCGAGCCGGACATCGCCTGGACCGCGGCGATCATGACGGGCTGGGTGCTCGGTGTCGCCATGCAGATCGTCGCCGGCACGATCGCTCGCACCCGGGTGTGATCAGAGCTTCGGTCCTGATTGCATCAGAGCCGAAGCCCAGGTTTCTTGTCGACGCGGTTTCTTCACGCGAACCGGCCTCCACTTCGCTCGAAAACGCTCTAGGCGCCGCGCGTGACGCCCAATCCCGCAAGATGCGTGTCGACGAACTGCGCGAGCCGCTCGCGCAACATCTCCGGCGGCACGGCGACCATGCGCTCCTCGAGGCCGAGCGAAATGATGCCGTGGACCGCAGAGAACATCATCCGCGACAGCAGCGCGACGTCGTTGGGATCGCGGTCGGGCAATAGCCGCACCAGCGGCGCGTGCATCAGCGCGAAGGCATCCATCACCATCGCCAGGATATCTTCCGGAAACGGCCGGTCGTCCTCCATCCGGTGCTCGAACAGCGAGCGCAGCAGATTGGCGTGCTCGGTGGCGAAGCCGAGATAGGCGTCCGCCAGCCCGTGCAGCTGGTGCAGGGGATCGTCGGCCGGGACTGCCTTGAGCCGGGCGGTCAGGGCCTGAACGGTCTCCCGGTTCACGGTCAGGATCAGGCCGTCGAAGTCGCCGAACTCATTATAGACGCTGCCGATGGAGCAGCCGGCGGCCTCGGCGACATCGCGAACCTTCAATGATCTCAAACCTTTAGTCGCGATGGATCGGCGTGCGATCTCGATCAGCAAAGTGCGCCGCTGAAGTTTTTTCCGGCTGCGCCGCGTTTCTTCTTGAACAATGTTCATTTTTGTATTACTGATTTGAGCGTTGCTCAAGTTGGCATAGGAGGCCACTCACATGCAGACCCTAGCACTTCAATTGACCACCACCCTTGTCGATGACGCGATCGAGCTCGTGACGGGCTTTGGCCGCGCCATCTTCGCACTGGCGACCGCCCCGATCGAGCGGATCGCCCGCGCCTGCGACGTCGCAGGCGTGCTGGAGCAGCGGCGCGCCGATCGGCGCGCGCCGCGCCCGGCGGCCCAGCGCGGCAGCCGCTGCAAGTCGCGCAACTGCCGCTGGTCGCCATTCCGCGGGTTGAGTGAACTGACCTGAAGCGGCCGCGCCGCAATTGTCACCGAAACCTCAACGAAGCACTCACCATGTCCGCCGCGAGCCCGTTTCGATGTCGATCGACCACAACCCTGGATAAGGTCTCGTACATTTCTGCCGGTCATTGTCGCGGCGCCCGGCGCGGCCGATCCGCGCTGGTTCGAACCGATACGTTGCGGAAAAGACTAAAGGCTGCGGCATCTCCGTCATTTTCACCACGCTCCCCATTCTCTGCCACGCGAATTCGCAGACCTGCCAGCGCCATGCGCGCTAACCCAAGGAACCGGTCATGATCAAGGAATTGATGACGTCCCGCCGCTTCGCGCCGCTGTTCTGGTCGCAGTTCTGCTCGGCGCTGAACGACAACGTGCTGAAGAACGCGCTGGTCATCATGCTGTTGTACGGCGTCGCCAACGAGCAGGGGCCGGCGCTGGTCCAGCTCGCGGGTGCGATCTTCATCGCGCCGTTCTTCGTGCTGTCGGCACTCGGCGGCGAGCTCGCCGACCGCTACATCAAGTCCGTCGTCGCGCGTCGGCTGAAGTTCTTCGAGATTTTCGCCGCGGCCTTCGCCGCAGCCGGCTTCTTCACTCATTCGATCCCGCTGCTGTTCATCGCGCTGGCGCTGTTTGGTATTGTCGCTGCGCTGTTCGGCCCGGTGAAATATGCCGTGCTGCCCGACCAGCTGTCGGTATCCGAACTCGCGACCGGCAACGCGCTGGTCGAGGGCGCAACTTTCATGGCGATCCTGATCGGCACCATCGCGGGCGGCATGTTCGTCGCCGGCGCCAGCCACATGGGCTGGATCTGTGCCGCCGTGGTCGGCCTGTCGGTGCTGTCGTGGGGATTTGCGTCGCGCATCCCGGTGACGCAGCCCTCCGCGCCCGATCTGCCGATCACCAAGAATCCATGGACCTCGACGGTGCGCCTGTTGAAGTCGCTCTATGCCGAACAGCGGTTGTGGGACGGCATGGTGATCGTGTCCTGGTTCTGGATGGTCGGTGCGATCGTGCTGTCGCTGCTGCCCGCGCTGATCAAGGAAGGCGTCGGCGGCACCGAGGGCGTGGTCACGCTGTGCCTCGCCGTGTTCGCGATCGGCATTGCCGCCGGTTCGCTGTTCGCCGCCCAGTTGAGCCACGTCCGCCCGAATCTCGCGCTGGTGCCGATCGGCGCCATCGTGATGGGCGTGATCGGCCTCGACCTCGCCTGGGCGATCGCCACCACCTCGCTCGGCAAGGACGTCACCGCGGCAGCGTTCGCGGCCTCGTTCGGCGGCTTCCGCATGCTGGCCGACTTCTTCCTGTTCGCGTTCGGCGGCGGCCTGTTCGTGGTGCCGTCGTTTGCGGCCGTGCAGGCCTGGACCGCGCCGTCCGAGCGCGCCCGCATCATCGCCGCCGGCAACATCTTGCAGGCAGGCTTCATGGTCGCCGGCGCGGTGTTCGTCGGCGCGCTGCAAGCTGCCGGTCTGCCGATCGCCTGGATCTTCTTCGGCCTGGCGATCGCGAGCTTCGGCACCGTCTGGTTCGTGCTGACCAAGTGGGGCAAGGAAGGCGTGCGCGATTTCGGCGCGCTGCTGTTCCGGGCGCTGTTCCGCCTCGAGGTGCGCGGCATGGAGAACCTGCCGCCCGCAGGCACCCGGATGCTGATTGCGCCGAACCATGTCAGCCTGGTCGACGGCCCGCTGCTGCACGCCATGCTGCCGATCGATGCGAGCTTCGCGGTCGACACCGGCATCGCCAAGGCGTGGTGGGCAAAGCCGTTCCTGAAGATGATCAAGCACTACACGATGGACCCGTCGAAGCCGCTGGCGGCGCGCGACCTGATCAAGCTGGTCGCCGCCGGCGAGCCGGTCGTGATCTTCCCGGAAGGCCGCATCACGGTCTCCGGTTCGCTGATGAAGGTCTATGACGGCACCGCGATGATCGCCGACAAGGCCGACGCGGTCGTCGTCCCGGTCCGCATCGAGGGCGCGCAGCGCTCGCATCTCAGCTATCTCAAGAACGGCGAGATCAAGCGGTCCTGGTTCCCCAAGGTGACGATCTCGATCCTGCCGCCGGTGAAGCTGCCGATCGACCAGTCGCTCAGGGGCAAGGCGCGTCGCAATGCCGCGGGCGCCGCGCTGCAGGACGTCATGATCGACGCCATGGTGCAGAACGCGATGCTCGACCAGACGCTGTTCGAGGGCCTCGGCCATGCCTATCGCGACCGAGACACCGGCAAGCCGATCATCGAGGACGCGCTCGGCACCACGCTGACCTATCGCAAGCTGATCCTCGGCGCGCAGGTGCTGAGCCGCAAGCTCGAGCAGGGCACCGCGGTCGGCGAGAATGTCGGCGTACTGTTGCCGAACTCGGCGGGCGTCGCCGTCGTGTTCATGGCACTGCAGACCATCGGCCGCGTGCCGGCGATGCTCAACTTCTCGGCAGGTCCGGTCAACGTGCTGGCGGCGATGAAGGCGGCGCAGGTCAAGACCGTGCTGACCTCGCAGGCCTTCATCGAGAAGGGTAAGCTCGACAAGCTGATCACGGCGATGGCGGGCCAGGCGCGCGTCATCTATCTCGAGGACGTCAGGGCCGGCATCGGCCTTGGCGACAAGATCGCAGGCTTCCGCGCCGGCATCGCGCCGCGCGTCGCCCGCGAGGCCAACGATCCCGCGGTCATCCTGTTCACCTCGGGTTCGGAAGGCACTCCGAAGGGTGTCGTGCTGTCCCACCGCAACATCCTCGCCAACGCGGCGCAGGCGCTGGCGCGGGTCGATGCCAATGCCAACGACAAGGTGTTCAACGTCCTGCCGGTGTTCCATTCGTTCGGTTTGACCGGCGGCATGATGATGCCGCTGCTCGGCGGCATCCCGATCTTCATGTATCCGTCGCCGCTGCACTACCGGATCGTGCCCGAGCTGATCTACCAGACCGGCGCGACCATCCTGTTCGGCACCGACACCTTCCTCACCGGTTACGCCCGCTCGGCGCATGCCTATGATTTCCGCACGCTGCGGCTCGTCATCGCCGGTGCGGAAGCAGTGAAGGAGCGCACGCGGCAGATCTATATGGAGCGCTACGGCATCCGCATTCTCGAGGGCTACGGCGTCACCGAGACCGCGCCGGTGCTGGCGATGAACACGCCGATGGCAAACCGCCAGGGCACCGTCGGCCGCATCTCGCCGCTGATGCAGTACCGCCTCGATCCGGTCCCCGGCATCGAGGAAGGCGGCCGCCTGTCGGTGAAAGGTCCGAACGTGATGCTCGGCTACCTGCGCGCCGAAAACCCCGGAGTGCTCGAGCCGCTGCCCGAGGGCTGGCACGGACACCGGCGATATCGTCACGGTTGACGCGCAGGGCTTCATCGCGATCAAGGGCCGCGCCAAGCGCTTTGCCAAGATCGCGGGCGAGATGGTCTCGCTCTCCGCGGTGGAGACGATGGCATCGGCGCTGTGGCCGCAGGCGATGTCGGTTGCGGTCTCGATCCCCGATGCGCGCAAGGGCGAACGCATCGTGCTGCTCACCACCGAGAGGAACGCCGACCGCGCCGCGATGCAGCGCCAGGCCAAGAGCGTCGGCGCGTCCGAGCTCGCGGTGCCTGCCGACATCCGCGTCGTCGACAAGGTGCCGCTGCTCGGCACCGGCAAGACCGACTATGTCGGCGCCACGGCGCTTGCGAAGGAACTCGCCGCAGCGCCTGCGGTGCAGGCCGAGCCCGCTGCCGAGGAGGGCGGGCCGGAGCAGCTCGAGCAACACGTCGCATGAGTCTTGGCATGATGGTTGTGCTTTTCGGGAGCATGTTGTCAGATAGTTGGCAACTGCTCCCGAGAAAGCACGATCATGCTGGACAAACTGAACCCGGCTACCGAGGACGCGCCTGAACTGATAGCCGAGCGCTGGATCGGTGCGCTGGATGCGGCGCTCGCGAACCGCTCCGCGAATGCTCTTTCCGCGCTGTTCGCGCCTGAGAGCCACTGGCGCAACATCTTCGGCATCTCCTGGCATTTTGCGACGTTCAGCGGGCGGCAGCGCGTCGTTGCCGAGCTGCTCGCGCGTGCTGCCGCGGCGAACGCGCGTGAATTTCGTCTCGATGACCGTGCCTTGATACCGCGGCGCGCCGTAATGGCCGGATGCGAGGTGATCGAGGCGGTCTTCACCTTCGACACATCGAACGGCCCCGGCATCGGCGCTGTCCGCCTGCTGAGCGGTGCGGATGGAAATTCCGCGGCGTGGACGTTCTCCACGATGCCTGACTTCGATCGCATCTGCGACATCAGCGCCAAACACGCCATGGAGGAATCCCACGCGCGCGATTTCGCCGCACCCCGACTGGCTGGAGCAGAGGCAGGCCTCGCGCGCCTATGCCGACCGCGAGCCTGATGTGCTTGTTGTCGGCGGCGGCCACGCCGGCATCGCGGCTGCCGTCGAGTGCAAGCGGATCGGGCTCGATGCCCTGATCGTCGATCGCGAGCGGCGTGTCGGTGACAATTGGCGGCTGCGCTATCGCGGCCTCAAGCTGCACAACAAGACGCCGGTCAATCTGTTTCGTTACCTGCCGTTCCCACTGAGCTTTCCGGACTACATCCCGAAGGACAAGATCGCGAACTGGCTGGAAAGCTATGTCGACATCATGGAGCTCGACTTCTGGACCGAGACCTCGTTCGAAGGCGCGCGCTATGACGATGCGACGCAACGCTGGACGGTGACGCTGCGACGAGCCGATGGTCCGCGCACGCTGCACCCGAAGCACATCGTGCTCGCGACCAGCGTCAGCGGCACGCCGAACATCCCCGTCATCCCGGGCATCGAGCGGTTCGCTGGCCGTGTGCTACATTCCAGCGCGTTCGCGGCAGGACGCGAATGGGCCGGGCGCTCGGTGATCGTGTTCGGTACCGGCACCAGCGCGCATGACATCTGCCAAGAGCTGCACGCCGCGGGCGCCAATGTCACGATGGTTCAGCGCAGCCCGACCATGGTGGTCAATGTCGAGCCGGCGCAACTCTACGACAAGACCTATCTCGGCGACGGTCCGACGATCGAGGTGCGCGACATCCTCAATTCCGGCGTGCCGCTGCCGGTCATGAAGATCGCGCACAAGATCATCACCGACGAGGTGAAGCGGCTCGATGCGCCATTGCTATCGCGGCTGGAGCGCGCCGGCTTCCGGCTCGAATTCGGTGAAGACGGCACCGGCTGGCCGCTGAAATTCCGCTCCCGCGGCGGCGGCTATTACTTCAACGTCGGTTGTTCCGAATTGATCGCCGACGGCAAGATACGCCTGATCCAGGCCGCCGACGTTGCTGATTTCACCGCCTCTGGCCTCGCGCTGAACGACGGCACTGCGCTCGCCGCCGAGCTGTTCGTGCTCGCCACCGGCTACAAGGGCCACGATCATCTGCTCGCAAAACTGTTCGGCGAGGACGTCGCAGCGCGCGTCGGCCGCGTCTGGGGCTTCGACGATGCGACGCAGGAGCTGCGCAACATGTGGACGCGCACGCCCCAGCCCGGCCTCTGGTTCACCGGCGGCGCCTTCTCGCAGGCCCGCATCTACAGCCGCTTCATCGCGCTGCAAATATCAGCGATCGAGGCCAGCAGCCTTTCCAAGCATCTGACCTGAACTTGAACTAAAGGATTCCCATGCCACTTCCGCTCGATCCCGACATTGAGAAGATCATCCCGCTGCTGCCGCTGCGCGATCCCACGACCATGACGCCGCAGAGCTGCCGCGATTCGCTGCGCGCGCTGGCCGAGGCGCGCAAGGCAGTGCCGCCGCCGCCGGTCGACGTGGCGCGCGACATCGAAGTCGCGGGCGCCGCGGGCAAGCTCGGCGCGCGGCTCTATCGCAACGGCCGCGGCACGGCGCCGACCGTGATCTTCTTCCATGGCGGCGGCTGGGTCGCCGGCGATCTCGAGACCCATGACCGCCAGGCGCGCAACCTCGTGATCGAGACCGGCGCGGTGGTGATCTCGGTCGACTACCGTCGCCCGCCGGAGACGCGCTTCCCCGGCGCTTTCGAGGATGCCTTCGCCGCGATCCGCGACGTGATCGCGCGGCTCAGTGAATTCGGCGGCGATCTCTCCCGCGTCGGCGTCGCCGGCGATTCCGCAGGCGGCAATCTCGCCGCCACCACCGCGCTCGCCTGCCGCGACGCCGGCATCAGGCTCGCCGGGCAATTGCTGGTCTATCCCGTCACCGACGTCGTCGGAAGTTTTGCCGATCCTGCCGAGAATGCGAAATTTCCGTCGCGCGCCGAGAATGCCGAGGGCTATTTCCTGACGCGGGCGACGATGCAGTGGTTCGCCGGGCATTATCTCGCGGATCCCGCGCAGGGTTCTGACTGGCGCGTCTCGCCGCTGCGCGCAAAATCTCTCGCCGGAGTCGCGCCGGCCGTCGTCACGACAGCCTGGTTCGACCCGCTGCGCGACGAGGGCCATGCCTACGCCAAGGCGTTGCAAGCGGCCGGCGTGCAGTTCGCGTATCATACCGGCGAGGGCCTCATTCACGGCTACTTTGGCCTCGGTGATGCGTCGGAGGCCGCACGCGCCGAGGCGCAGCGGGCGCGAGTGGACTTCAAGGTGCTGTTGGAGCGGGGTGTTTAATCTCCGGTCGCACCAGCCATTGTTGGCGAAGGGAGTGTAACCACATCGTCGTCCCGGCGTAGGCCGGGAGGTGGATTCACACTCGAAGTGCAACACTTGATCGGCAAAGGACTCCGCAGGCGTGCGGTAGTCAAGGCATTTGCGTGGGGTGTTGTTGTAGGTGGCGATGAACTGGCGGAATCTGGCGGTCGAGAGGGTTACGAGATCCGTTTTGCGAGGGATGAAGCGGCGCATCCTGCCGATGGCGTTCTCGATACCACCCTTCTGCCAGGGCGCGTGGGGATCGCAGAAGAAGGTCTCGATCGAGAGGCGATGTAGCGCCAGGTGACCGGCAAACTCGGTGCCGTTGTCGAAGGTGACGGTCTGGCGCAGCTCTTGTGGAAGGGCAGCGAAGAAGCGGACGAGATGGCGTGCGACACCGCGCGCAACCTTGCTGGCAAGGCGGATGCCGAGCAGCAGGCGAGAGGTGCGCTCATGCACGGTCAGCACGGCCTGACCGTACTTCGAGAACATCATCAAATCGGCCTCCCAATGCCCGGCGACGCTACGGTCGGCAACCTCAAGGGGCCGATTTGCCAGGGAAACACGGCCTTCGATGAAGCTTGCGGGGCTGCCGCCTCGCTTGCCGCGGAGGCCGCGCTTGCTCTTGGCGCGCGGCAGGTAGCGTCGCCAGCTGAAGTCCGAGGTGCGCCTGAGTTGGCCATAGATGAAGCGGTAGATGGTCTCGTGGGAGATCACCTTGTGCCCGCACTCGCGGGCCAGCCGGCCGGCGATCTGCTCCGGCGACCAACCTCGGCGAAGGCGTTGCAACACCGCGCGGCGCAGGACGGGCTCCCGTTCGAGGCGTCCGCCCGTCCAGCGCCGCGCTCGCATCTGTTGCTGGGCATAATTTGGCTTGTAGCCAGCCTGAACGCTCCGATTACGGCTCAGTTCCCGAGAGATTGTTGATGGCGAGCGATCCAGAGCTGCCGCGATTTGCCGGACCGAGCTGCCATTGGCCGATAGACAGGCAATCTCGCATCGGTCGTCCAGAGAGAGCTGCTTGTAAGTCCGCCCCATGGCAACACCTCCTCAAGGAAGTGTTGCACTTCGTTTGTGAACTCAGGGGACCCATTACCCCGAATGTCGGTGTTGCACGATGCTGGGGCCACAGCCTGCTCCAACGACGGGCTGCGGTGGTTATGGGTCCCGGCCCCCGTGCGCAATTGCGCACTCGGCCGGGACGACGATGTGGATAGTTCAGCCTTCAATCACATGCCTCAATCATTCCCGATCGTATCGCCGAACAGCTGCCAGGTCTCGCCGTTGAACTTCTGCAGCCGCATTGCCTCGACCGGGAAATAGTCGGTCGGTGAGGTCTTCACCTTGATGCCGGGCAGGAACATCGGCAACTCGATGTCGAGGTTGGCGGCCTGCTTCATGATGTTCTCATGGGTGAGGTCGTCGCCGCATTGCTTCAGCACCTGCACCGTCGCCTCCGCCACCACATAGCCGTAGACGATCAGCTGGTCCTGCAGATTGCCGTCGGGGAAGTACTTCTTCATGAAGTCCTGCCAGGCGATCACGTCCTTATCGTCCTTCCACTGCGGATCGTTCGGATCCTTCAGCGAGTAGGACGAGATGATGTCCTTCGAGTATTCGAAGCCGGCGGGCTTCAGCACCGAGGACACTGAGGTCGGTGTCGCCGCGAGGAAGAACAGGTCGGGCTTCCAGCCGATCTCGCCGATCTTCTTGATCGCCTGCGCCGCCTGCTTGGGGATCGCGTGCATGAACAGCACGTTGGCGCCGGAGGCTTTCAGCTTCACGATCTGGCTGTCGACCGTAGGGTCCGTCGATTCATAAGTCGTCTCCGCCACCACCATCTTGGCGGTGTTCTCCGGCCCCAACCCCTTCTTGAAGCCGTTGCCGTAATCCTTGCCGGCGTCGTCGTTCTGGTAGAACAGCGCGATCTTCGCGTCCGGCTTGTTGGTCAGCACGTATTTGGCGTAGACCGCGGTCTCGGCCTGGTACGACGGCTGGAAGCCGATCGACCACGGATAATGCGCATAGTCGCCCCATAGCGTGGCGCCGGCGCCGACGAACAGCTGCGGCACCTTCTTGTCGTTGAGATATTTGCGCACGGCAAGGCCGGTCGGCGTGCCCAGCGGATTGAGGATCGCGGCGACTTCCTCCTGCTCGACCAGCTTGCGGGTCTGCTCCACCGTCTTCGGCGGCGAGTAGCCGTCGTCGAGCGTGATCAGGTTGATCTTGCGCCCGTTCACGCCGCCCTGGTCGTTGATCATCTTGAAGTAGGCGGCCTGCACCTTCGCAATCACGCTGTAGGCCGACGCCGCGCCCGAGAATGGCGAGGTCTGTCCGAGCTTGATCTCGGTGTCGCTGGTACCAGCGCCATATTTCTTCTCGGCGGCGTGCGCCTGTGTCGCGAGCGCAAGCGCGAGTGCTGCCGTGATGGCCTTCCAGATCATCGTGAGCCTCCCTGTGGCTTTTTTGTTTTGTTCGCGAGGGAGACCTTACGCAGGTCGAGGGAGGCAGGCTTGCGATGAGACGCCGGGGCAGGGATGCGAAATTGCGGCGGGGGTGACTATTATTGCCGTCGTCCCGGCGAAGGCCGGGAGGTGGATTCACACTCGAAGTGCAACACTTGATCGGCAAAGGACTCCGCAGGCGTGCGGTAGTCAAGGCATTTGCGTGGGGTGTTGTTGTAGGTGGCGATGAACTGGCGGAATCTGGCGGTCGAGAGGGTTACGAGATCCGTTTTGCGAGGGATGAAGCGGCGCATCCTGCCGATGGCGTTCTCGATACCACCCTTCTGCCAGGGCGCGTGGGGATCGCAGAAGAAGGTCTCGATCGAGAGGCGATGTAGCGCCAGGTGACCGGCAAACTCGGTGCCGTTGTCGAAGGTGACGGTCTGGCGCAGCTCTTGTGGAAGGGCAGCGAAGAAGCGGACGAGATGGCGTGCGACACCGCGCGCAACCTTGCTGGCAAGGCGGATGCCGAGCAGCAGGCGAGAGGTGCGCTCATGCACGGTCAGCACGGCCTGACCGTACTTCGAGAACATCATCAAATCGGCCTCCCAATGCCCGGCGACGCTACGGTCGGCAACCTCAAGGGGCCGATTTGCCAGGGAAACACGGCCTTCGATGAAGCTTGCGGGGCTGCCGCCTCGCTTGCCGCGGAGGCCGCGCTTGCTCTTGGCGCGCGGCAGGTAGCGTCGCCAGCTGAAGTCCGAGGTGCGCCTGAGTTGGCCATAGATGAAGCGGTAGATGGTCTCGTGGGAGATCACCTTGTGCCCGCACTCGCGGGCCAGCCGGCCGGCGATCTGCTCCGGCGACCAACCTCGGCGAAGGCGTTGCAACACCGCGCGGCGCAGGACGGGCTCCCGTTCGAGGCGTCCGCCCGTCCAGCGCCGCGCTCGCATCTGTTGCTGGGCATAATTTGGCTTGTAGCCAGCCTGAACGCTCCGATTACGGCTCAGTTCCCGAGAGATTGTTGATGGCGAGCGATCCAGAGCTGCCGCGATTTGCCGGACCGAGCTGCCATTGGCCGATAGACAGGCAATCTCGCATCGGTCGTCCAGAGAGAGCTGCTTGTAAGTCCGCCCCATGGCAACACCTCCTCAAGGAAGTGTTGCACTTCGTTTGTGAACTCAGGGGACCCATTACCCCAACTGCTTATGTGGTGCGACGCTGGGGCGACATTCGGCGGGTAACGGCAAAGACTAGTGGTAATGGGTCCCGGCTTTCGCCGGGACGACGATGATGAGAGAGCGACGCCCCTCAGCGGTAGCGCACGCTGCCGGTGGTGACCGGGTCGGTCGGCAGCACGGTGGCGCCGGCTCTACTGGCGGCGGCGGAGGTGATCATGCCGGGCTCGGCCGCGGCCTGCACATCGCGGGGCGGGGTGAATTCGAGGATGACGAGGACTGCCGTGGCCAGCACCGCCACGGCGGCGGTTGCGAGCGCAGGCACCAGTCTTCCGCGCGTTTCGGCTGCGCGAACTTGCATTGACCAATTCCTTTATTGGGGTCGTTCTTTGGACGTGATGTAAGAACGGCCAGGCTTCTTCCCAAGAGTGCGGCGCACATGCCTCACAATCAGTTGTGCCGGCCGTGATGTCCCTCACGGTGTTCGAGCCGCGCGGCGTTCGCCGCGTCGAATCGCAATCGTGTCGGACGGCTTGTTTGCACACCATGAGTTGGAAGAGATCGTGGCGTTTTGCATGCGCCTCATGCGCTCGTGATCGATCGCGTGAGGTTGTGATTAATGGCGCAGCGACACGCCGTTTTTGCCGTGATTTAGAGGCTTTCTTGGTCGTGCGCGGCGCGCGCGTTAAGGCTTTCTTCACGCGCTTTCGACGCATCAAGCGGAGATTCGCGTGATGTGCGCGTGATGGAAGCGATGACACCGCTGTCATTGGCAACAGCTGTCAGCGGGCCTGTCGCAAGCATCGCGACGCCGTCATTGCGAGAAGCGAAGCGACGAAGCAGTTCATCTCTCCCCGTGCGATGCGATGGACGATTTTACTTCACGCGTCATTGCGCAAAGAAGAATCCTCTCACGTGCCGCACATGCACGTCGTGGTCGGATCGATTCACCTATCAGACAGCGGGAGAGAGCGTGCGCGCGTCATCTCGCGGCGCGATCGGCCCGAGCCTTGCGGCAGCTTGACCCTCGCTGATGGAGCAGGGAACGCTAGATGCCAGCACGCACCCGTGGGTCCCGAGCAACAATTGGGGTGTCGGGAAAGAGGAATATTTTCTCTGCAAGGACTGGTCAGGCTGTGTCGCGTGGAAATTGTTGGTGAGATTCGCTTTCTGGCGCGTCGCGCGGCACGCTGGAACAAGCGCTGCGGCTCCGACTTGATGCAGCGGGCTGGTTACCGGCCTGCACGGCCCTGCAATTTCCTGCCCCCAAAGCCAGGGCCGTGCACTCCGGGGCGGGCAAATCCCTTCAGTCGATTTCCTTCGCTGTGTTCACTAGTGCACCGTCCGGCCACGCCCCGCAGGCGTACTGTGGGTGATCACCGCGCGCATATCCGGCACTGCCGGTGACCGAGAACGCCAATTGCGCTCCCGCCTTCGGATGGAATGGAGCAGCGTGATGCAGAACAGCCTTCCCAACCCGCGCCTATCCCCGGAGCAACGCCAAGCGGATGAATCGATCCGCCTCCGCGGCGAAGCCCGCGTCATGCCTCCCGGCGTCGCACGCGACCGCCTGATCCGCATGGCCCGTCAGGCCGAGACCGCCTCACACATCAACGCGTGGGTGATGTCGCCGGGGTTGCGGTCGCCGAAGTGAGACGGGCGTTGGCGCGATCCGTGCTGTCCTCGCGACGTGTCATGATCGGGAGCGCGTGATCCGGCAGGCGACCGGCCGCTCGATGCAGATTTAGGATTGCGGGACGACCGCGTGCATTTGCGCGGCGCCGCCGGCCGAGGTCGTGCGGCAGCTTGATCCCCGCTCGTGATGCAGAGCGCGCAGGGAGCGCCGGCGAGGCCGGACATGCTTGGCGCCGCCCGCGCAACAACTTTCATGTTTTGCAAAGTGGACGCCAGCCGCAAGGGCGTTTCAATGCTCAAGCGCTATCGCCAAGGGGATCGGGTAAGATCACTTTGAGGTCTTGTCGGCCGATTATCACACCCAGTGCTTTTGGGTGGTTCGGACTGACGAGACTGTCGATCGATTTTCATTACAGAGCGTGCATCGGTCCTTACAGCAAGGACTAGAGCTTTTCTCGCCGCTGTACCCGGTGCATGCCAAAACAAAAACGGCCGGGTCATCCGACCCGGCCGTTCAAAACTCTCTCCGCGAATTCCGCGTTCGGTTGAGCTCAGCTCGCCTTCTTCACGAACACCGGCTTGCCGACCTTCTTCTCGATCGCGCGCTTGAGATCGAGAGCACGGGGCGAGAGCACCTCGGCCTTGGCCTTGATCAGGTAGGCGTCGAGGCCGCCATTGTGGTCGACGCTCTTCAGCGCGTTGGTCGAGACGCGCAGGCGCACGTTGCGGCCGAGCGCATCCGAGATGAAGGTCACGTTGGCCAGGTTCGGCAGGAAGCGCCGCTTGGTCTTGATGTTCGAGTGGCTCACCTTGTGGCCCGTCTGGGGGCCCTTGGCCGTCAGTTCGCAGCGCCGGGACATCTTACAAAATCCTTATTGCATCCCCGCTTCCGGCGGCACGTGCGATCACGCGGCCCGCGCGGGGGTTTTGAATTCGCGTCCATTTTCCAGGAACCGCGGGTGTATAGGGGGAGAATACCCAAGCGTCAAGATTATATCGCCGCATAACCGTACCGGGAAATGGCGGTTCATAAGCGCTACCAGCCACTTAACGACGGATATGGCAACCATATAAAGGGCGTATTCGGCTGCAAGTCTTGGTTCCATAACAGATGCGCGTGTTGTCCGGCCGAATTGAAGGACCAAATGGACAACGAACAGAGCGCCGATAGCAGGACCGTCAGGTAGGTTAAGTGACGACCGCCATTGCCCTTTTGCCCCCGCTCGGCCGGCTCATCGGCCTGTGCGCCGGTGCGCTCTTGCTGTTTTGCGCCGAGCGCGCCAGCGCGCAGGGGCGGCTCGACGCCCAGTATGAGGCGACGCTGGGCGGTATCCCGGTCGGCAAGGGCAGCTGGACCATTGAAATCGGCGACGACAGCTTCTCGGCCTCGGCCCAAGGCGGCACCGCGGGCCTCTTGAAGGCGTTCTCCGGCGGCAGCGGTGGGGGCGCCTCGCAGGGCCGCGTCGTCAACGGCGCGCTGGTTGCCGCCTCCTACACCGCGACCACCACCACATCGAAGAAGTCGGAGACGATCCGGATGGTGCTGGCCAATGGCGGCATCAAGGAATCCTCCATCGAGCCGGAGCCGCCGGTCGATGCCGACCGTCTGCCGGTCTCGGACGCGCAGAAGAAGAACGTGTTCGATCCGATGACCGGCTCGTTCCTGCGCGCGCCCGGCAATGCCGAATTGATGAGCCCGGATGTCTGCCGCACCGGCGCCGGCGTGTTCGACGGCCGCATGCGCTACGACCTCAAGCTGGATTTCAAGCGCGTCGAGATCGTGAAAGCCGAGCGCGGCTATCACGGCCCCGCGCTGGTCTGCGCGCTCTATTTCGTGCCGATCTCGGGCTACATCCCGGATCGCCCGGTCATCAAATATCTCGCCGCCCAGCGCAACATCGAGATCGCCTTCGTGCCGATCGCGGGCACCCGCCTGTTGGTGCCGTTCCGCATGACGATCCCGACCCCGCTCGGCCAGGCCATGCTGGAAGCCACCTCCTTCGTCACCACAGCCGCGCCGCCGCGCGTGGCGAAGACGCAGTAGGGCGGCAACGCACCTCGTCATTGCCGGGCTTGACCCGGCAATCCATCCGTTTCGAGAGAGGTCGTTCTTGGTTGATGGATGCCCGGGTCAAGCCCGGGCATGACGGGTTGGGACCCTGCGGAATGCAACAAACGTCACCGGAATCCAGTTGACTCTTGCCGGCTTCTGATTCGACTCGTCCGCCTCTGGAATTTAAGGAATTCAGTCCGCATATCCTGTGCTTGTGGAGCCCTCTCAAACTTGATCTAGTGCCGCCGCCGTCAGCCTGCCCGAGATGTTGCGGTGAACGTTTCAGGTCTGGAATGGAGTCACCGATTCGGCCGCGATTCGTTCTAGACTCGTTCTGAAGCTTAAGGGCGGCGCAGAAAGCGTCGCATTGTGAGACAGATTCGCCTCAGATGATGCCCATGATCGATCAGTTTCCGGATTTCCGCGTCATTGCGAGGAGCGCAGCGACGAAGCAATCCATCGTGCCGACGCGCACGCGAAATGGATTGCTTCGCTTCGCTCGCAATGACGGCTGACAGCCGCCGGACAATAAAAGAAACACCTGCAAAATATGGCTTTCTCAACTTCGTTCGGAAATGACCGCGTGCCCGGCGCAGGCGTCACTGCGGTGCTGGGCCCGACCAACACCGGCAAGACGCATCTCGCCATCGAGCGCATGCTGGCGCATTCGTCGGGCCTGATCGGGCTGCCGCTGCGGCTGCTCGCGCGCGAGGTCTACAACAAGGTCGCGGCCCGCGGCGGCGTCGACAATGTCGCGCTGATCACCGGCGAAGAGAAGATCAAGCCGAAGGCGCCGCGCTTCTGGGTCTCGACTGTCGAGGCGATGCCGCGCGATCTCGATGTGTCCTTTCTCGCCGTCGACGAGATCCAGATCGCCGCCGATCTCGAGCGCGGCCACGTCTTCACCGATCGCATGCTCAACCGCCGCGGCCGCGACGAGACGCTGCTGCTGGGTGCAGCCACAATGCGCCCGATCATCGAGCGGCTCTTGCCCGGCGCCTCGATCGTGACGCGGCCGAGGCTGTCGCAGCTCGAATTCGCCGGCGATCGCAAGATCACGCGGCAGCCGCGTAGAACAGCAATCGTCGCGTTCTCCGCGGATGAGGTCTACGCGATCGCCGAACTGATCCGCCGCCAGCATGGCGGCGCGGCCGTGGTGTTGGGCTCGCTCTCGCCCCGCACGCGCAATGCGCAGGTCGAGATGTTCCAGAATGGCGACGTCGATTATCTCGTCGCCACCGACGCGGTCGGCATGGGGCTCAATCTCGACGTCGATCACGTCGCCTTCGCCTCCGACCGTAAATATGACGGCTATCAGTTCCGCCGGCTGACGCCGGCCGAATTCGCGCAGATCGCGGGCCGCGCCGGCCGCGCCACGCGCAACGGCACCTTCGGCACGACGGGTCGCTGCGCGCCGTTCGAGCCGGAGCTCGTCAATGCGCTGCAGAACCACACCTTCGACAGCGTCAAGATGCTGCAATGGCGCAACGCCAAGTTGGACTTCTCCTCGCTCGGCGCCTTGCAGGTGTCGCTGGCGCTGTCGCCCAATCATGAGGCACTGACGCGGGCCCCGGTGGCCGAGGACCTGCGGGTGCTCGAACATGTCGCACGCGACGCCGAGGTGCGCGAATTCGCGCATGGGGCTAAAGCGGTGGAGCGGCTGTGGGAGGCGTGCCAGGTTCCGGACTACCGAAAGCTGGCGCCGGCCGCCCATGCCGAACTCGTGACCACGCTGTATGGCTTCCTGATGCAAAAGGGTCGTATCCCTGACGCATGGTTTGCCGCCCAGGTCGACCAGGCCAACCGGACCGACGGCGATATCGACACGCTATCGGGCCGGATCGCGCAAATCCGGACCTGGACCTTCGTTGCCAACCGGCCCGACTGGCTCTACGACCCGGACCACTGGCAGGGGATCACGCGCGATCTCGAAAATAAATTATCCGATGCGCTGCATGAACGGCTCACGGAGCGTTTCGTTGACAGGCGGACCAGTGTATTGATGCGCCGCCTGCGGGAGAACTCAGTTTTGAATACGGAAATTGGCAAGACCGGTGAAGTGATCGTGGAAGGCCACGTGATCGGCCGGCTCGATGGTTTCACCTTCGCACCTGATGCGGCCGAGGCCGGCAGCGACGCCAAGGCGCTGCAAGCCGCAGCCCAGCAGGTGCTGGCGCGCGAGATCGATACGCGTGCCGAGAAACTGGGCGCCGCCCCCGACGAGCAGTTCGTGCTGACCTCCGACGGCACCATCCGCTGGACCGGCGATGCGGTCGCCAAGCTTGTGGCCGCCGACGACGCGCTGCATCCGCGGCTGCGCATCATTTCCGACGAGCGGCTGACCGGCGCCTCGCGCGAAGCCGTGCAGACCCGGCTCGATCTCTGGCTCAAGACGCATATCGAAAAGCTGCTCGGGCCGCTGTTCGAACTGTCCAAGGCAGAGGATATCCAGGGCATCGCCCGCGGCATCGCCTTCCAGCTCGTCGAAGCGCTCGGCGTGCTCGAGCGCAGCAAGATCGCGGCCGAGATGAAGGATCTCGACCAACCCTCGCGCGCCGCGCTGCGCAAATACGGCGTGCGCTTCGGTGCCTATCACATCTACTTCCCGCAGCTGCTGAAGCCCGCGGCACGCTCGCTGGCCTCGCTGCTATGGGCCGAGAAGCAGAGCAATGTCGACATGGGCGCGCTGTCGAATGTGCAGCATCTCGCCTCCAGCGGCCGCACCTCGTTCCCGGTCGACAAGGCCCTGCCGCGCGACGGCTATCGCGTGCTCGGCTATCGCCAGTGCGGCGAGCGCGCGGTGCGCGTCGATATTCTCGAACGGCTCGCCGATCTGATCCGTCCGGCGCTGGCCTGGCGCGAGACCTCGCCGGGCGAGAAGCCCGCCGGTGCGTTCGATGGCCGCGGCTTTGTCGTCACCCAGGCGATGACCTCGCTGACCGGCTCCGCCGGTGAGGACTTTGCCTCGATCCTGCGCGCGCTCGGCTACCGGATGGACCGCCGTCCGCCGCTGCCGCCGAAGGCTGTCGAGGTTGCGCCCGCTGAGGCCACCGAGACGGTCGCCGCCGAGACGCCGCCGGTCGAGGCGACGTCTGATGCCGCCTCGGATGCGCCGGTCGATGCCGCCGCCGAGGTGGTGGCCGATGCGCCGGAGGCCGCCGCTGCGCCCGAGGCCGAAGCCGCCGTCGAGCAGCCGGTATCTGGCGATCCCGCGCCGTCGGCTGCGCTGCTGCCCGACGTCGGGTTTGCCGAGGTGGTCGCCAGCGAGGCGACGCCGGTTGTCATCGAGGCCCAGCCCGAGCCCGTGGCAGAGGTTGCCGCAGAGCCTGCCGCTGTCGCCGGAGAACCCGCGCCTGAAGCGCCCGCTGCCGAAGTTGCAGCCGAGCCCGCGCCTGCCGTCGAGGCCGCTGCGGAGACGCCGCCTGAGGCTGCTGAGGCACCGTCAGAGCCCGCCGCGGAAGCGCCCGTGGAGGCCGCGAGCGCTGACGCAGCGCCCGCGGAGGCCGCGCTTGCTGCCGCGGAGACGCCGGCCGAGCCGCAAATGGTCGAAGTCTGGCGTCCCGGCGGCCGCTCCGACGAGCGCCGTCCGCATCATCGCGGCCACGACCGCAATCGCGGCCGCCATCA
This sequence comes from Bradyrhizobium sp. USDA 3240, assembly GCF_054063295.1. Lineage (NCBI taxonomy): Bacteria > Pseudomonadati > Pseudomonadota > Alphaproteobacteria > Hyphomicrobiales > Nitrobacteraceae > Bradyrhizobium > Bradyrhizobium sp. USDA 3240. The sequence continues at coordinate 3,923,771 of NZ_JBSSGD010000002.1, read as the reverse complement.
GAACAAGCCCGCCGAGGGCGCACAGGCCACGGAAGGCGGTGGCGACGGCGAGAAGCGCGAGCATCATCGCCGGCCGCGCCGCCACCAGGATTTCCGCGTGCCGCGTCCAGCCGCGCCCGCTGACGGCGCTGCGCCGGTCGCTGCCGCGCCGGCCGACGGCGCGCCGCGCGAGGACAGGGGCCAGCGCCGCGAGCGTTTTGAGGGCAAGGGGCGCGATCGCGACAATGAGCGTCGCCGCGACAACAAGTTCGGTGGTGGTGGTGATCGCAAGGGCGGTGATCGTGACCGCGGCGGCCGCGATTTCGGCAAGGGCGGCCGCGACAAGCGCGAGGGCGGCCCGTCGCATCGGCCCTACGCGTCGAGCGCGCCGCGCGAGCGCGACCGTCCGATCGATCCGAACTCGCCATTCGCCAAGCTCGCTGCCCTGAAAGAGCAGCTCGCCGGCCGGAAGGAATAATCCAACCCTTGGTCTGACGCTTGGACAGACAGCGGCTCGACAAATGGCTGTGGCACGCGCGGGTGGTGAAGGCCCGCACCAGCGCGGCTGAACTCGTCGCATCAGGTCATGTCCGCATCAACGGCACGCGCGAGAAATCGCCGGGCCATGCGGTGAAGGCGGGCGACGTCGTCACCATAGCGCTCGACAACAGCGTCCGCGTGCTGAAGGTGACGGGCTTTGCCGAGCGGCGCGGCGATGCCAGTGCGGCACGCGTGCTGTATGAGGATTTGCAGGCCGGCAATTTGCAGGCCGGCAAGGAGTAGTTATCTAGCGCTTGCTATCTCAATTGAGCATGGTCCGGAAAAGTGGGGTCCGGTTTTCCGATCAGGATCATGCTCCCGATAAAATTGGTGGCAGGGGCGTGAGAATACTGGCGTTTTTCAGAGGCGGCTTCCCTTGCGGCCCCGGTATTCCTGCGCTACGCAACCCCAGAAAAATCGATCGTTCCGGAGTTTTGGATGACCTACGTCGTCACTGAAGCCTGCATCAAGTGCAAATATACCGACTGCGTCGAGGTCTGCCCCGTCGATTGCTTCTACGAGGGCGAGAACATGCTGGTCATCCATCCTGACGAATGCATCGATTGCGGCGTGTGCGAGCCGGAATGCCCGGCTGACGCCATCAAGCCGGACACCGAGCCGGGGCTGGAGAAGTGGCTCGAGGTGAACACCGAGTATGCCAAGAGCTGGCCGAACATCACCCAGAAGAAGGACTCGCCTGAGGACGCCAAGGAGTGGGAAGGCAAGGAAGGCAAGTTCGAGAAATATTTTTCTCCGAATCCGGGCAGCGGCGACTGATTCGCTGACGTTTCCCTACAGCCGTCGGGACTACCCCGATAAGGGCGGGCCTGGACTGCGGCGGCCCACCGTTCGGCCGCCGATTTAACCCTAATGATGGACATATGACCTGAGGATGCCCTGTTATGCCCGGAATCGGGCGTAAACCATTGATTTTTGCGGAAAATGTGCTATATCTGCACCATTACAGGCCAAGAACCCCTTGCCATGCGTACCTTGTGGCTTCGAGGTTCCCGCAAACATCGAACAGGGGCGTGGCAGTTTCCGCGCGCAGGCTGTGTCACAGAAAACGCGTAAAAAGAGTGCTTCAAAGACGACGAAGAAAGCCGCTGTCGTTGCTCGCAGCGCAACCAAGGGCCGTGCCAAGGCGCCCGTGAAGGGGGCCAAGAAGGCGGCGGCTGCAAAGTCCTCAAAGAACAAAAGAAGCGTGATGCCAGAAAAGACTGCCAAGACTGCCGCGAAAGCGGCAGCTGCGAAGCCCGCTGCTGCGAAGGTCGCCCCCAAGACTGCTGCTGCTGCGCCGAAGCCGGCCGCCCCGAAGGCTGCCGTCCCCGCCGCTGCTCCGAAGGTTGCTGCCAAGCCGGCCGCCGCGCCGCGCGTCGAGGAGCCGAAGAAGGTCGTGACCCAGCGCCAGGGCTTCAAGGCCAACGAATTCGTCGTCTATCCCGCTCACGGCGTCGGCCAGATCCTGGCGATCGAGGAGCAGGAGATCGCGGGCGCCAAGCTCGAGCTGTTCGTGATCAATTTCATGAAGGACAAGATGACGCTGCGCGTCCCGACGGCGAAGGTCGCCAATGTCGGCATGCGCAAGCTGTCGGAGCCGGCGCTGGTCAAGAAGGCGCTGGAGACGCTGAAGGGCCGCGCCCGCGTCAAGCGCACCATGTGGTCGCGCCGCGCCCAGGAATACGAAGCGAAGATCAATTCGGGCGACATCGTCGCGATCGCCGAGGTGGTCCGCGACCTCTATCGTTCGGAATCGCAGCCCGAGCAGTCCTACTCCGAACGCCAGCTCTATGAAGCGGCGCTCGACCGTCTGTCGCGCGAAATCGCCGTCGTCCAGCACTCGACCGAGACCGAGGCGATCAAGGAGATTGAAGGCCAGCTCGCCAAGAGCCCGCGCCGCGGCGCCAAGGCGGAAGCCGAGGGTGAAGGCGAGGGCGATGCCGACGGTGAGGATGCCGATACCGATGGCGACGATACCGCCGTCGAAGACGAAGCCGCCTAAGCAGCGTTGCAGGATTTCGAAAAGCCCGGTCGAGAGACCGGGCTTTTTTGTCGCCGCACTTCTGTCAGCGTCTACGCTGGCCACGCCGATTGGCGCCTTGCGAGGAATTTCGATGAGCGCTTACGTGATCGAACTCGTGACGTTGATGACGATCTTTTCCCTTGTGATCGTCTCGCCTGGCGCCGATCTCGCCATGGTCCTGCGTCAGTTGATGGTTCACGGCCGCAGAGCGGCCATCGTCACATCATTCGGCCTGGGCGTTTCTCTGCTGTTTCACATCAGCTATACGATCCTTGGTCTTGGGGCGATCATCTCGAAATCGGTCGCGCTGTTCAACATCGTCAAATGGTGCGGTGCTGCCTATCTCGTCTACATCGGGATCAAGGCGTTGCGTGCCGGCGCGCTCACGGTGGAGAACACCCCGCCGCAGGACCGCACGCTTGCCCTCTCGCAAAAGCCCGTCGCCGAACAGGGGTTGATCAAGGCCTTTGTCCTTGGCTTCGCCACCAACGTCCTCAATCCCAAGCCGGTGTTCTTTTTCCTTTCGATCTTCGCGACCGTCGTCAGCGTCCACACGCCGGCCATGGTTCGGTTTGGCTACGGCCTGGTGATGGCGAGTTGCCTGATCCTCTGGTTTGTCGGCGTCAGCTACTTCATGACGACGCCCCGGATGCGGGCGGCGTTTTCCCGCGTCAGCAAATGGATCGACCGCGTCAGCGGCGTCGTCTTCATTGGCCTGGGGCTGAAGCTCGTTACCGAAAAAGCGAGCTAGCGCGCGACCAGTTCGAGCCCGGCATGCACAAATCGCCCCTTGGCTGATCGCCGCGACTCATGACCTGCTGCGCCGCGCTGGCGGCGAGATCGCGGAGCCGGCGAGGGGCGCGGCATGCTTGCAGGACGGTCGCTGGGGCGCGGTTACGACTGGCTGTGGACCGCGTTCGCGGTCTCGACCTTCGGGACCTGGGTCGCCTTCGACGCGTTCCCGCTGCTCGCCATCCTCGTGCTGCATGCAAGGCCGGAGGCGGTCTCGGCGCTCGCAGCGGTCGGCCTGCTGGCCGGGGCTGCGGTCGCGGTGCCGCTCGGGCCCTGGATCGAATTCCGCCGCAAGCGGCCGGTGATGATCGCGATGGATCTGCTTCGTTTCGCTGCCACGATCAGCGTTCCCTTCGCGTTCGTGCTGGGACGGCTGACCTTCGTCCAGCTCGTTGTCGTCGCCGTCATCATGGCCGCCGCGGACATTGCGTTCCGTGCCGCGAGCGGCGCCTGCCTGAAGGCGCTCGTAAAACCGGACGATCTGGTGATCGCGAACGGACGGCTCGAAGCCACGACCTGGACTGCGACCGCGATCGGCCCGCCGCTCGGCGGCGCTGCGATCGGCGTGCTCGGCCCGGTGGTGACCGTGATCGCCAACGGGGTCAGCTTCCTGCTCTCGGCGCTGGCGATCCGGCGGATCGGCGGAAGCGAGCCTGCGCCCGTGCAGCGCCAGGCGCAGGGATTTCGCGCGGCCGAGCTGATCGAGGGATGGCGGGCGATCCTCGCGCATCCGGTGCTCCGCCTGCTGTTCTTCAACACCGTGCTGGTCAATGGCCTGATCATGGCGACGGCGCCGCTGCTTGCGGTCTTGATGCTCCGCGATCTCGGCTTTGCGCCATGGCAGTACGGCCTCGCCTTCGGGGCGCCCTGTATCGGCGGCCTGATCGGCGCGCGGCTCGCGCCTTCGCTCGCCACGCGCTTCGGCCAGCACAATGTGTTGCTCGCGGCCGGTACGCTGCGTGCGTGCTGGTCGCTCGGCCTCGCTTTCATGCCGAACGGTGTTGCGGGCATCGCCGTCGTCTTCGCGCTGCAGTTCGGTCTCGTCACCTGCGCCGGTATCTTCAACCCGGTGTTTGCAGCCTATCGACTGGCCCAGATCGAGATGGAGCGGACCGCGCGCGTGCTCTCGGCCTGGACGATCACCAGCAGCGCAACCATCGCGGTGCTGACCGCGCTCTGGGGCGTGCTGGCAGGTGTTGCGGGTGTCCGGACGGCGATTGCGCTGAGCGGGCTGGTTCTGCTGGCGACGCCACTATTGCTGCCGCGCCGCGCCCTCAGTACGAGCGCTGCTTGATGCCCCAGTGGCCGTTCTCCGAGGTCACGATCCACAGATTGCGGTGACGGCTGGCAATCGATCCATCGGCGCGGTCGCGGCTGTATTCGACCACGAGATGCACCTTGCGTGGGCTGACCAGCACCGGCTCTTTGCGCTGATAGGTGCTCCTCGCCCATCCCGTGGTGCGCGCCAGATCGTCGAAGAACGACGCCGGCAGCTGGCCCGGCCGTTCCCAGATCACGAGCTGCTCGCCGGACAGGATGACGTGCGGGAAGTGCAGCAGCGCGTCCATGCCGGCGAGATCGCGGGCATTGAAGCGGTCGGTGAAATCGTCGATGCAGCGGATCGCCGCTGCGATCATGCTGGCGTCGTCGGCATCATCGGTGCCGGGTTGGAACAGGTCGTCGGCGTAACTCATGCTGTCGCTATACACCGGCACCGGAGTGAGCGGCAACTGCGTGTGCACGCGGCTCTCCAATCGTAGCCCGCATGAAGTGAAACCTCCTGATCGAGGTGAGTGCGGACCTCCGGCGACCGAACGGCCTGAAAGCCACGTAAGCAATCCTGACCAGAATCGTCTTCACGGATGACGACGGCAATCGGAGCGCGGCATGTTATGCTGGCCGCCCAGCCGCCATTTGATCGACATTGAAGTGACCCATCAATTTGCAGCGAGGAGAAATCCGATGACATCCAATGTTGAGGCAACCAGGAAGGGTTATGAGGCCTTTCAACGTGGCGACATTCCGGCGCTCATGAGAGATCTGATCGATGACGACTGTACGTGGATAACGCCAGGTCCCCAGGACAAATTGCCTTGGGCTGGGACCTTTAGGGGAAAGCAGCAGATTGCAAACTTCTTCGTCCAGGTCGGCGAGAATCTCGAATTCAGCGAGTTTGCACCGCGTGAGATGATTGAGCAGGGCGACACCGTCGTGGTCTTGGGTACGCTCACGGCGCGGGCAAAGAAGACAGGCAAGACCGTCAAGAACGAATGGGCCCACGTTTTCAAGTACCGCGAAGGAAAGGCGGTCCGCTTTCAGGAATACATCGACACTGCGGCGGATGTCGCCGCGATGACGTGACGGAGCGGGAGGCGGCCGGCTGAATCAGCCGCGCATTCGCGTGTCTCGCCGGCGTCATCCGCCTCTTCGAGCTACTTGACCCGTTGCTTCTCGAGCTTGCGCGCCAGCGTCCGGCGGTGCATGCCGAGCCTCCGCGCGGCTTCGGAGATGTTGAAATCGGTCTCCATCAGGGTCTGGTGGATGCGCTCCCATTCCAGCGTCTTGATCGAGGTCGGCCGCGCGCCGACCTCGATGGCGGCGTTGCCTTGCGCCTTCAGGAACGCGGCCTCGATGTCGTCGGTGTTCGATGGCTTGGCCAGATAATGACAGGCGCCGAGCTTGATCGCCTCGACCGCGGTCGCGATGCTGGCGAATCCGGTCAGTACCACGATCAGCATGTCAGGATCATGCGCGTGCAGCGCTTCGACGCAGGCAAGGCCCGACGCGCCGCCGGCGAGCTTCAGGTCGACGACGGCATAGCCGGGCGATTGCTGCTCGAGCAGCTCGCGGACCTCGTCGAGCGAGGCTGACACCGCGACGCCGTAGCCGCGGCGCTCGAACGAGCGTTTCAGCGTGCGGGCAAATCCCGCATCGTCCTCGACGATCAGGAGCTGGCGTTCATCCGTCAAGAGGATCTCCGATCGCGAGCGTCGAGAGCGGCAGCTCGAGCTTGACCGCGGCGCCGATGTCCGGCCGGTTGCGCGCCGTCACCACGCCGCCGAGCTTGCGCACCACATTGACGACCAGGAACAGGCCGAGGCCGCTGCCGGGACTACCCTTGGTCGATTGATACGGCTTGCCGACATGCGCGAGCATCTCGCGCGAGAAGCCCGGGCCGCGATCGGTCACCGACAGCACGAGCTTGTCGGCATTGCGTTCGGCCATCAGCTCGATCCAGTCGCGCGAGACCTCGGCGGCATTGTCGAGCACGTTGAAGATCGCCTGCTTGAGCGCGACGTCGGACACGATCGCGAGATCCGTGCCGAAGGCGTTGCGGAAATACAGCGTGGCCGACGGCCGCGTCGTCCGCCATTCCTCCACCAGCGCCGTCAGGAACGCCGCAACCGTGGTCGGCGAGGAGCCTTCGCCGCGGGCTTCGCCGGCCGATAGCAGAATGCCCGTCACGATCGACTTGCAGCGCTGCACCGAGATTTCCATCTCGCCGAGGTCTTGCGACAGCTCGGGATCGGTGGCGAGCGCGGGCATCCGGCGCCAGTCGCCCAGGATGACCGAGAGCGAGGCGAGCGGCGTGCCGAGCTCATGCGCGGCGCCGGAGGCCAGCAGGCCGATCCGGACGATGTGGTCCTGCTCGGTGGCGTGCTGGCGCAGCGCCGCGAGGCGGAGGTCGCGATCGCGCAGATTGCGGTTGATCCGGGTCATGAACACCACGAGCAGCACGGCGTCGAGCACGAGGCCGATGAAGGTGCCGGCGATGTAGAGATTGAAGGCCTCGGCAAAACCCTGCTGCGGCAGCTCCAGCGGTCGGTAGTAGCTGGTGAGCCAGGCGAAGTTCATGCAGACCAGCGCCACCAGCGACCAGGTCGAGGGGGCATCGAGCAGCACCGCGCCAAGCGTCACCTGCAGCAGATAGAGCGATGTGAAGGGATTGGTGGCGCCGCCGGCGAGATAGAGCAGGACGGTCAGCGCCGCGACGTCGAGCGCCAGCGCGACCAGCAGCTCGCGGTTGTTGATGTCGGCGCGGTAGCGCAGCCACAGCAGGCTGACGAGGTTGAGCGCCACCAAGCCGGCGATCACGGCCGCCATCGGCAGCAGCGGCAGCGCGACGCCCATCCAGAATTGCACGAAGCCGATGGTGGCGATCTGGCCGATCACGGCGATCCAGCGCAGCTGGACCAGCAGGGCCATGTTCTTGCGATTGGTCGCGAGGTCGGTGGGCGCTGAGAGGTCGAATGGCATGCCGGCAGCCGCGCTCACGGCGGATGGCATCACGGCGGTGCCGGTCGCGGTGTTTTCGTCATGCAGATCCGATGTGCGCTCGAGCATCTGGGCCTGTGTCGCGAGACAGATTGCGGGCTGCGCCGATCAGGCGGCGCACGGCGGCGCGCCTCGAACTCCACCTTGGATCGGAGGCGCCGGCGCGGCCCCTGCCGCCGATGACGCGCAGGAGTGCGCCGGCCAGCATAAAGGCCAGCGCGAACCATGTCAGCGCGTAAATCAGGTGGTTGTTCGGAAACCGCACGATCGTGAGCCCGCCGACGGGAAAGCCGCCTGGATTTGGCGTCGCATCGGCGTCGATGAAGAAGGGGGCTACCTGCGACAATCCGTGCGTGGCGGCGATTGCGTCGACGTCGCGCGAATACCAGCGGCCTGCCGCGGGATCGTTGCTGCGCAGGAAACCGCCCTTGGGCTCTGACATCCGCAGCAGCCCGGTGACGCTGACGGCGCTCTGCGGGACGCTGTCGCGCCGTGTCGCGGGATCGCGCCGGTCGGGCGGGACGAAGCCGCGGTTGACCAGCACCGTGGTTCCGTCAGCCAATTGCAGCGGGGTCAGCACCCAGAAACCGGGACCGTCTGCTGTGACGGCCTGCACCAGCGTCTCATCGGCGTTGAGGAAGGTGCCGCGCAGGGTGACGCGGCGATATTCGTCGATCGTGGCCGTGACCGCCGGCCATGACGAGGGGGGCGGCGGTGCCGTCGGCGCCGCATGCATGCGCTGCTCGACCCGCTCGATCAGCGCCAGCTTCCAGGCCCTCCGTTCGACCTGCCAGATACCGAGTGCGCCCAGCAGCACCACGCCCAGCATGCCGAGCGTGAGCAGCACAAGCGATGGTCGGGCAGACCGCATTGTCACGGCATCTGGCTCATGTCGTGGATCGGCATCATGTTGACGTTGAGATGATGCATGACCCAGAGCGATCCGGTCAGCGCGATCACCACCATGATCACGGTGAAGATCATCGCCATCATGGTCCAGCCGTTCTCGGACCGCGTGTTCATGTGCAGGAAGTAAATCATGTGCACGACGATCTGCACCGCGGCGAGCACCAGCACGATCAGCGCGGTGACCTGCTTGTCGGCGATCGCGCCGGTCATCACCAGCCAGAACGGCACCGCGGTCAGGACGACGGAGAGGCCGAAGCCGATCAGATAGGTCTTCAGCGAGCCGTGGGCCGCGCCGCCATGGTCATCATGGCCGTGTCCGCCGGCATTGGCTTCGAGAGTGCGGGCTTCTGTTGTCATCGCAGCATTCCCAGGAGGTAGACGAAGGTGAAGACGCCGATCCAGACCACGTCGAGGAAGTGCCAGAACATCGAGAGGCACATCAGGCGGCGCCGGTTGGCTTCGGTGAGGCCGAAGCGCGCGGTCTGCACCATCAGCGTCACCAGCCAGACCAGACCGAAGGTGACGTGCAGGCCGTGGGTGCCGACCAGCGTGAAGAACGACGACAGGAAGGCGCTGCGCTGCGGCGTCGCGCCCTCGTGGATCATGTGGGCGAACTCGGTGAGCTCGATGCCGAGGAAGGCGAGGCCAAACAGCCCGGTGATCGCGAGCCAGAGCTGCGTCTGGCCGATCTTCGACTTCTCCATCGTCAGCATGGCGAAACCATACGTGATCGAGGAGAGCAGCAGCATCGTGGTGTTGAGCGCGACCAGCTTGAGGTCGAACAGGTCTTTCGGCGCCGGGCCCGCGGCGTAGTTGCCGCCGAGCACGCCGTAGGTCGCAAACAGCATCGCGAAGATGAGGCAGTCGCTCATCAGGTAGATCCAGAAGCCCAGCATGGTGCTGGCGCCTTCCGGATGCGCGTGCTCGTCGATGACGTGGAAGACCGGTTCGGAGCCTTGTGTGGAGACGGTAGCAATGGTCATGTCTGGGCTCCCGCGGCGAGAACGCGCGTCCGCGTGTCTTCGGTCCGCACCACCTCATCCGCCGGGATGTGGAAGTCGCGGTGATAGTTGAAGGTGTGGCCGATCGCGACCGCGAGCAGCGCAACGAAGCTGACGGCGGCAAGCCACCAGATGTACCAGATCAGGGCGAATCCCATCACCGTCGCGAAGCCGGCGAGGATGATGCCGGTGCCGGTGTTCGATGGCATGTGGATCGGCTTGAAGCTGGTCAACGGCCGTCTGTAGCCGCGGCGCTTCATGTCCCACCAGGCGTCGTTGTCGTAGACCACGGGCGTGAAGGCGAAGTTGTAATCCGGCGGCGGTGACGAGGTGGCCCATTCCAGCGTGCGGGCATCCCACGGATCGCCGGTGGTGTCCTTCAGCTCTTCGCGGCGCAGGATGCTCACCGCGAACTGCACCAGCATCGCACCGATGCCGAGCAGGATCAGGAAGGCGCCGAAGGCCGCGATGACGAACCAGATCTGCAAGCTGGGATCGTCGAACACGCGGAGCCGGCGGGTCACGCCCATCAGGCCGAGCACGTAGAGCGGCATGAAGGCGAAGTAGAAACCCGAGACCCAGAACCAGAACGACAGCTTGCCCCAGAACGGATCGAGCCTGAAGCCGAACGCCTTCGGGAACCAATAGTTGATGCCGGCGAACAGGCCGAACAGCACGCCGCCGATGATCACGTTGTGGAAATGCGCGATCAGGAACAGGCTGTTATGCAGCACGAAATCGGCGGGCGGCACTGCGAGCAGCACGCCGGTCATGCCGCCGATCACGAAGGTCAGCATGAACGCCACCGTCCACATCATCGGCAGCTCGAAGCGGATACGGCCGCGATACATCGTGAACAGCCAGTTGAACATCTTCGCGCCCGTCGGGATCGAGATGATCATGGTGGTGATGCCGAAGAACGAGTTCACGCTGGCGCCGGAGCCCATCGTGAAGAAGTGATGCAGCCATACCAGATAGGAGAGGATGGTGATGACGACGGTGGCGTAGACCATCGAGGTGTAGCCGAATAGCCGCTTGCCGGAGAACGTCGCGGTCACCTCGGAGAAGATGCCGAACGCCGGCAGCACCAGGATGTAGACCTCGGGGTGGCCCCAGATCCAGATCAGGTTCACGTACATCATCGGGTTGCCGCCGAAGTCGTTCGTGAAGAAGTTGGTGCCGACGTAGCGGTCGAGCGACAGCAGCGCCAGCACCGCGGTCAGGACCGGGAAGGAGGCGACGATCAGGACGTTGGTGCAGAGCGAGGTCCAGGTGAACACCGGCATCTTCATCATCGTCATGCCCGGCGCGCGCAGCTTGACGATGGTGCAGACCAGGTTGATGCCCGATAGCGTCGTGCCGACGCCGGCGACCTGTAGTCCCCATATGTAATAATCGACGCCGACGTCAGGACTGTAGCCGATGTTCGACAACGGCGGGTAGGCGAGCCAGCCGGTCCGGGCGAATTCGCCGACGAACAGCGACATCATCACCAGCACGGCACCGCCGACCGTCATCCAGAAGCTGAAATTGTTGAGGAAGGGGAAGGAGACGTCGCGGGCGCCGATCTGCAGCGGCACCACGTAGTTCATCAAGCCGGTCACCAGCGGCATCGCCACGAAGAAGATCATGATCACGCCGTGGGCGGTGAAGACCTGGTCGTAGTGATGGGCCGGGAGGTAGCCGTCGGAGCCGTTGAAGGCGATCGCCTGCTGCAGGCGCATCATCAGCGCGTCGGCGAAGCCGCGCAGCAGCATCACGATGCCGAGGATCATGTACATGATGCCGATGCGCTTGTGGTCGACGGTGGTGAACCACTCGCGCCACAGATAGGTCCAGAGCCGGAAGTAGGTGACGATCGCGAACAGCGCGAGCCCACCGGTCGCGACCACCGCGAAGGTGCCGACCAGGATCGGCTCATGCAGCGGCAACGCGTCCAGGTTGAGGCGGCCGAAGATCATCTTGATGAGATCGGGATTCATGCGGCGCTCCTCAGGAGTCTGATTTCGGGCGCTGGCCGAGCAGCAACGATGTCGATGACGGATGGGCGGGAGAGAACGGCGGGCGCTTCAGCCCGACGCCACGCAGCGGCGTCAGGTCGAGCGGCGCGAGAACGTCGCGCGACGGCGCGTCCTTGATCTCGTCCATCGAGCAGATGCCGGCGACGAAGGTCGGCTCGGTGCCGAGCGGCGCGCCGCGGCGGGCGTATTTGTCGTAAGTCAGCGGCAGCGTGTTGTTGAGGCCTTCGCGGCCGAAGCCGCCCTTGGCGTCGATCGCCATCATCTCGCTCATGCACATCTTGCCGGGCTCGACGCACATGTTGAGGATCGCCTTGTAGAGATCGCGGTCGACCGAGCGATAGAGCCGCACCGGATCGTTCTGGCTCGGACGCTCGAGCTGCAGATAGTCGGTGCGGCCGAGCATGTTGCCGCTGGCCCTGGCGGTGCCGATCCACTTGTCGAAATCGGCGTTCGAGAGGCTCTTGAACTCAAAGTGCATGCCGGAGAAGCCGGCGCCGCTGTAATTGGCGGAGAAGCCGCGGAAGGTGCCTTCCTTGTTGGCGACCGCGTGCAGCTTGGTCTCCATGCCGGGCATGGCGTAGATCTGGCCGGCAAGCGCAGGGATGTAGAACGAGTTCATCACGGAGGACGCCGTGATGCGGAAGCGGATCGGGCGATCGACCGGAGCGGCGAGCTCGTTGACCGCGGCGACGCCGTAATCCGGGTAGATGAACAGCCACTTCCAGTCGAGCGCGACCACCTCGACATTGAGCGGGGCGTCCTTGCTCTCGATCGGCTTGTCGGCGGCGATGCGGCCGAGCGAGCGGTAGGGATCGAGCAGATGGGTGCCCATCCAGGTCAGCGCGCCGAGGCAGATGATGATCAGCAGCGGCGCCGACCAGATCACGAGCTCGAGCTGGGTGGAGTGATCCCACTCCGGCTCGTAGGGCGCTGCGGTGTTGGACTGACGGTAGCGCCAGGCGAAGAAGATGGTCAGCGCCATCACCGGAAGCACGATGATGAGCATCAGGACGGTGGAGATCACGACGAGGTCGCGCTGCTGGATGGCGACGTCGCCGGCAGGGGCCAGGACGACGAAATCGCACCCGCCAAGGAGCGCCGCGAACGGCAATAAGGCCAATAATTTCAAGGCGCGCACGGCTCACCCCACTTGAATTTTATGAGTTCCGCCAAGGGGTAGCTGCGATGCAGCAAAGTTGACATTGGACAATTTGTCCAATGTTGCACTGCGGGATACGAGATCAGAAGGTGAGGTGGACCGCGTGGCAGAGGCTGCCCGTGGCCTCATCTAGCTTGAGCATGATCGGTTCGGAAAACCGGTTTCCACTTTTCCGGATCACGCTCCAAAGGACGGTTCTCCGGCGATGGCACAGGCCCCAGCAATGGCTCACGGCACCCCGATGGCATCAGGTCACGGGCAGGCGAAACCCGGCGAAATCGCCATCGGCGTCATCATCGGACGCACGTCGGAATTCTTCGACTTCTTCGTCTACGCGATCGCCTCGGTGATCGTTTTTCCGAAACTGGTGTTCCCGTTCGTCAACGAGCTGACCGGCACGCTCTATTCATTCGGCATCTTCGCGCTCGCCTTCGCCGCGCGGCCGCTCGGCACCGTGATCTTCATGGCGGTCGACCGCCGCCACGGCAAGGGCGCCAAGCTCGTCATCGCGCTGTTCCTGCTCGGCACCGCCACGGTCGCGCTCGCGTTCCTTCCTGGCTACGACACGATCGGCGCGGCGGCGATCTGGCTGCTGGCCGCCGCGCGCGTCGTGCAGGGCATCGCCTGGGGCGGCGCCTGGGACGGCCTCGCCTCGCTGCTCGCGATGAACGCGCCGGCGAACAAGCGCGGCTGGTACGCGATGGTGCCGCAGCTCGGCGCGCCGCTCGGGCTGATCGTGGCGAGCGCGCTGTTCGCGTTCTTCGCGGGTAACCTCTCGGCGGACGATTTCTTCGATTGGGGCTGGCGCTATCCGTTCTTCGTCGCCTTCGCCATCAACGTGGTGGCGCTGTTCGCGCGGCTGCGCATGGTGGCGACGGATGAATATTCCGAGCTGTTCGAAAGCCGCGACCTCGAGCCGGCGCGGGTCGGCGAGACCGTGGCGCAAGAGGGCCGCAACATCCTGCTCGGCGCCTTCGCGCCGCTGGCGAGCTTTGCGCTGTTCCACATGGTCACGGTGTTTCCGCTGTCCTGGGTGTTCCTGTTCACCAGGGAAAGCCCGGTGCGCTTCCTGATCATCGAGATGATCGGCGCCATGGTCGGGGTCGTCGCGATCATCGCCTCGGGCATGATCGCCGATCGCGTCGGGCGTAAGCCGCTGCTGCTGGGGTCCGCGGTCGCGATCGCGGTCTATAGCGGCTTTGCCCCGCAGCTGCTCGATGCCGGGGCGTTCGGTGAAACCGTCTACATGGTGCTCGGCTTCGTGCTGCTCGGCCTGTCGTTCGGCCAATCATCCGGCGCGATCGCCTCGAACTTCGCGCGCACCTATCGCTACACCGCCTCGGCGCTGACCTCGGATTTCGCCTGGCTGTTCGGCGCCGGCTTTGCGCCGCTCGCCGCGCTGCTGCTGGCGACGCATTTCGGCCTGATCTCGGCCGGCGCGTATCTGTTGTCGGGCGCGGTGTGGACGCTGCTCGCGCTGTGGCTGAGCGGCCTGCGCGAAGCGGAAGTCAACTAGTCACGCGGCCGTCTCCTTCTGCTTGTAGCCCGGATGCAGCGAAGCGAAATCCGGGGCCGCTCTCACTGCGGATGGATCTGCCCCGGATTGCGCTGCGCTGCATCCGGGCTACGGAGCTTCGTTTAACGGAACAGCCCGTCGACGCGGAACGAATAGCCGAGGCCGACGATGTAGTTCGGCGAGTTGTGGTTGAGTCCGAACGCGACGTGGAGATCGAGCTGCTGGGTCGGCGTGAGCCGGTACAGGCCGCCGGAATTGATCAGCTGGATCGGCCGTGCGCCGTCCGGATAGTCGCCGACATATTCGGTGAACACGCTGATCCGCTCGGTCAATTTCTTCTCGATCACGAAGGTCGTTTCCGACATGTGCTGGCCGGTCAGCTCGGCGGGTCGGAAGAATTCCGTGAACATGCCGCTGAGGCCCCAGCCGTCATGCAGCTCCCATGACCATGGCAGCTGGATGTAGGGCTGCGCGCCGCGCCCGGCGATGGCGGCTGCGCCGGTTGGCAGCGCGACACCCGCGGTGATCGAGAGGTCGATCTTTCCCGGCACCGGGCTGATCTGCCATTTGATCCCCGGCGCGACGTCGGAAAAGCCCGCGGCGCCCGGCGATCTCATCGTGCCGGTATAGCTCGGCAGGTCGATCAGGATTTCGAGGCAGGGCGCGATGCCGAGCCGCCAGCGGCTGTTGCTGCCGTCGATGCTGCGGCCAGTGTTGCGGCCGGTCAGGTTGACGCCGTTTTCGCTCTGCAGGCTCCCGACCGGCACGACGATACTCGAATTGGTGACGTCGGGCCGGTCGGTCGCAATTTCGTCGCTCGGCTTGGGACAACCGTCCGCGCGCGCGGCGGTGGCTGCTGCGAGGGTGATCGCAGCAAGCACGCACCCGAGTTCGGCAAGTCGAGCGACGGCGCCGAACCGATTGTGAAACACTGGGGATGCTCCAAAAACCCGGCGCCGCTGCGGAGGTGGCAGCTAGGATAGTGATCGGCTGATGACGCGGATATTCCTCGTCGGCGGCAAAAAACTTCAACAACAAGTGCCATTTTTGGCGATCGATTCGGCTGGTGTCCAGCGGGCGGGCGAAATTTCAGGGAATAGAATGGCGACCTGGCTGCTCCTGTTGTGGTGGCAAAACAGGAGACCCCGGAATGACCATTCGTTCGATCGCAGGCGCGCTGGCGCCGCGGCACGCCAAGATCGCCGCGATGGCGGCCATCGCGATCCTGCTCGCGCTGAACAGTGCCCGTGCGGCGGGCGATGCGTCACGCGGAGCCACGCTGTACCAGGGCTGCGGCGATTGCCATTCGATCGAGAAGAACGACGTCGGTCCGATGCACAAGGGGGTGGTGGGCCGCGTTGCCGGTTCGGTCGCGGGCTACAATTACTCGCCGGCGCTGAAGAACTCGAAGATCGTATGGACGGAGGCCAATCTGGACAAATGGCTGACCGGTCCGGATGCGATGGTTCCGGGCACCAAGATGTTCTACGAGGTTCAGGATCCGAAGGATCGCGCCGACATCATCGCCTTCCTCAAGGAGAAGGCGAAGTAGGGGCTACTGCAATCGCACCAAACTCTCTCCACCCGTCGTCCCGGTCTTCGCCGGGACGACAGCGGTCGTGAGGCAGGAGCGCGACGCTTCGCAGCCTCAATCCACCACGATCTTGACGCGGTCGCGCGGCTTCACCTGGGCGTGGGCGTCGAGGCCATTGAGCACGCGGAAGCGCTCGGCCGGGTGATCGATGCCGGCCATGCGGTGCGACAGCGATTCCACGGTGTCGCCGGGCTGCACGTTGATGACCTTGATGCGTAGCGGGCGCGCGGCCTGGATCTCGTCAAGGGTCAGGCGACGGAACGAGTTGACGGTCTCGCGCGCGTTGCGCTCGCTCTCGGTGGATTTCTGCTTGGCGGCGAAGATGAAACGATAGACGTCGCTGCCGAAGCGCAGCGCGTAGACCTTGAACTGCCACTGGTCGCCATGCGCGGTGGCCGATGCCGCCGGAAAGCCGTTGATGTTGAGATCCTCGGTCGAGGACTTCTCGACGCCTTCCATCCAGCCGGAATTCAGATAGTCGCCGAGCGACTGCTCGGCCGGCACCCGCACCACATCGAAGCGCATCGCTTGGCTGCCGCCTTCGCGCACGCCGATCACCGCCTGCGCGGTGTTGTCGAGCGTGAAATTCTCCGGGGCGGTGAAGGTGAAGCCGAGCTTGGGATGCAGAAAGCGGCGGCCGCGCACAAAACCTTCGCTGGGATCTTCGCCATAGACGATGTTGTCGATCGCGGCGAGATAGGTCTCGCGGTCGCGCTCGTTGCTCTCGGGCGATGAATACTGTCGCGCGGTGGTCTGCGCATTGGAGATGCGCTCCGGCGTTGCCGGATGCGACGAGGTGAAATCCTGCGCGCGCGGATCGAGCGCGGTCTTGCCGATCTTGAGCGCGGCATTGCGCTCCATCGCGGTCAGGAAGCGCGACGCGCCGTAGGGATCGAAATGCGCGCGCGCGGCGATCCCGACGCCGATGCCGTCGGCCTCGAACTCCTGCTGCCGCGAGAAGCTCGCCATCGTCAGCTTGGTCTTGGCGAGCGCCAGCGCCGTGAGATCGGGATCGGTGCTCATGTCGGTGACGACGCGCGTCACCACCGCCGCCTGGCGCGCCTGGTCCTCGCGCATCGCGGCATGCTTGGCCAGCACATGCGCCATCTCGTGGCTCAGCACCGAGGAGAGCTCGGAGGTGTCGCTGGCGAGCGCAATGAGACCGCGCGTGACGTAGAGCTGACCGGTCGGCAGCGCGAAGGCGTTCACCGCGCCGGAGTTGAGGATCGTGACCTTGTAGGCCTGGTCGGGCCGTTCGGACGCGGCGACCAGCCGGTCGACGGTCTTGCTGATCAGGGCCTCGAGCTTCGGGTCGTCATAGGCGCCGCCATAGGACGACAGGATGCGCTCATGTTCGCGCTCGCTGTTGGGCGTCTGCTGCACCACCCGGTTCGGCTTCACCGGCGCCGCCGCCGCGGTCGGGGTGACCTGCTCGAACCGGCCGACATTGCCGCAGGCCGACAGCGTCAGGGTCGCGCAGACGAGCGCCAGCGCAGCCGAAAGCCGGCGGCCAGTTCCATCTTCACGCCGTCCAGCGCGCACAATCACGTCAAAAACCCACAACTTGTCCCGTGACTCGGCCGAGCCGTGGCCTGTGGGCCCCTAGTTCCCGCCGAGCACTTCAATCTGCCCCACCCGGAGCAATTCGATTCGCGGCCCACGTCGTGCTTCCACCCAGCCTCGGACACGAATCCTACGATTTTCCAGAGACTTGGGCGCAAGGCCGGCCGCCTCAAACGCAGGGACTATGCGCCTTGAAATAGTCAGAGCAAAGTCCCGTGTCCAGTTTCGGCCGAAATTCAGGTAGGTCGTCGCCCCCGCCTGGCGCACGGACAAAACCCGGCCCTCGACCACGGTAAAGCGCCCAATCCCGGCCAAAATATCGTCCGGACTTTCGGCGTTTTTTATGACGGCGGACTCGGCCCAGGTTCCCGATCGGGCGGCCCGTGCCTCGGCCTCCGCCGCCATTAGCGCCGTGGCGCAGTCCTTGTCGGCGATCTCGGACGACACCAGCGCGAGGCCCTGGCGCAGCAGCTCACTCTGCACGGGGAGTTCGCGGCGTTCGAGGAATGCGTCGGCCGGCTGGCGGCCGTAGCGGTCCGGCGTGTCGTCCTGCCCGCGCAGCGTCACCTCGCGGCCGACCAGCAGCGCCGACAGCGCCGCGATGGCTTTGGCCCGGTCCGCCACCTCGATGCCGGCGAGCTTGACCTCGCGGCCGTCGTCGAGCCGCAGGCTGCGCGCATCGACCACAGCCGCGACGCGACCTTCGCCCTGAATCTCGAAATTGCATCCGGCCGCTTCGGCGCGTCCGATGCAGGCGACGATCGCAAGCGCGTACGCTGTCATCGCCACTGCACGCGGACGGTGTTGCCATGCTCTATCGCGTGGAGGCGTCATGCTGCTCTCGTTACTTCGGCGCGCTCCGCTCGGAGCGTGGTCGCCGACGCGGACAGTTTGACGGAAACATCGCCGCCGAGCCACAGGCGAAGCGAGACGACCTCGGGCGGGGCCGACCGTGATTCGGCGACGCATTGCCGATCAATTTCTTGCAGCGCTTCTCATCGCGCGCAGGCATGGGGCCCCAGTTTCACATCAACGCATGGCCGCTGCGGGACGAATGCGTCTCGTATGTCCCCTGTCGTGACGAAGATCGGCGTTTGAGCCTGCGCAACGCGGTCCTCGCGCGCGTCAACCTTACCCATTGACCATCTCAACTCCGTGCGCGGAATGAGAATTCGTTATTGTTGCCAATGGCTTGCGGCGCAAGATAACTATTCAGAAATTTTTGGAAACAGCGACCGATCGCGGTCGTTCGCGCATATTGCCGAGGGCCTTGTGTCGAACCCAGTTGTTCTCACGCTGACGACCAGCGATCCCGTCCACGATTACACTCAGCTCTACGCCGCAATCTCCGCGATCAGCGTCGGCGGCGGTCTCGCCGCGACCAACACCGATTACGTCATCAACTTCTCGCTCTCGTCCGGCGCGCGCACGCTGCAATTGCTGGACGATCTGCCGGCCATCAATCTGATGAACGGCTCGACGCTCACCTTCGACGGCAACTCCGACTACAACAACCAGCTCGGCGGTCAGGACTACAGCGACGTCATCGACGCGCGCGGCTACCAAGGCTTCGTCGTCACATCCGGCACGGTGACGTTCAAGAACCTCTCCATCATCAACGCCGTGGCAAGCGGCGGCAATGGCGGGGTCGGCGGCGGCGGCGGTGGTGCGGGCCTCGGCGGCGGCCTGTTCGTCGGGCAGAACGCCAACGTCACGCTGAACAACGTCAATTTCGGCAGCAATACCGCCAAGGGCGGTAACGGCGGCGCGGTCGATCCGGCTGGCGGCGGTGGCGGCGGCGGCATCGGTGCCGACGGCGGCAGCGGCAATGGCGGCGGCGGTGGGGGCGGCGGCTTCGGCGGCCAAGACTACTACGGCTATCACGGCAATGGCGGCAATGGTTACAGCGAGGCCGGCTCCGACACCCAGCACCCCTCGACCGGCGCGAGCGGCGCGGGCGGCACGCCCGCGACGATCGAAGGCGCGGCGGGCGGTGGACTGGGCGCCGACAATTACGGCGGCATCGGCTATGGCGCGCATTCTGGTGGCGGTGCGAGTGGTGGCGGTGGTGGCGGCGGCGTCGGTGGTGGCGGCGGCGGCATCGGCGGTGGCAACTCGGTCGGCGGCGGCCCCTCGGGCAACATCATCGGCTATGGCGGCGCCGGCGGCGTGGGTGGCGGTGGCGGCGGCGGCATCTATGCCGGCGGCAATGGTGGTTTCGCCGGCGGTGGCGGCGGCTCGGGCAACGGCAGCGGATATGCGCATACCGGCGGCAATGGCGGCTTTGGCGGTGGCGGCGGCGGTTCGAACGGCACACCGGGCAGCGGCGGCTTCGGCGCGGGCGATGGCTCGCTCGGCGGCGGCGGTGGCGGCGGATTGGGTGCCGGCGGTAACATCTTCGTTCAGCAGGGCGGCAAGCTCACCATCATCGGCGGCACGTTGTCGGGCGCGACCGAGACCGGTGGCACCGGCGCCAACGGCGCGGGCAACGGCTCCGCCCATGGCGATATCTTCATCCAGGGTACGATGGTCGTCACCCCGACGCACACCGTCCCCACCTTCTCGCAGGGCCTGCAAACCGTCACGACGCTCACGATCGCCGATTCGATCGCTGACGAGCGTGGCATCAGCGGCAGCGGCACGACCGGAAAGGTGCTCGTCTCCGGCGGCGGCACGCTGACGCTGACGGGTGCGAGCACCTATGTCGGCGGCACGCAGATTGACAGCGGCAACGTCCTCTCGATCACGGCCGACAACAACATCGGCGGGTCGGCCGGCGCGCTGATCCACAATGGCGGCACGCTGACCACGACCGGCGGCTACACTTTCACGCACGACATTCAGCTCACCGCCAATGGCGGCACCTTCGATATTTCGTCCGGTACGATCGCCGATACCGGCTCGATCAGCGGCTCCGGCACGTTCACGCTGTCGGGCGCCGGCACGTTGCAGCTCGGGATGGGTCAGCTCGCAGGATTGACTGGGACGTTCGGCCTGAGCGGCGCGCATCTCTCGCTGACATCGAGCGGCACTTTCGACGACACGCTCTCGATCAGCGGCAATTCGATACTGGCGATTGCAAATGGGTCAACCGTCACCGACACTGCGCTCGTCATCGGCAGCGGTAATCTCGGTATCGACGGCGGTGGTACGCTCGTGCTTGGTCATGCCGCCAACACCTACGGCAGCACGACGATCTACTCGGGCACGGTGTGGCTCACCGCGGTCGGCGCAGCCGGGACCGGCAACATCTCGTTTACCTCAGGCATTGTCGGTACGCTGAAGATCGACAACGCCGCGCTGACCGGCAATGCGTTCACCAACACGATTGCGAACTTCAATCCCGGCCAGTTCATCGACCTGACCGGGTTGCAGTACAACACCCAGAATCCGTCGCTCAACACGGTTAGTCTGTCCGGCAATACGCTCTCGATCTCGAACGGCACCACGACCGATACGCTGACCCTTGCCGGGGTCGGCTCCGGCACCAGTTTCCAGCTCTCGCAGGATGCGAACGGTGGAACGATCGTGCAGGTCGTGTCGACCCGCGTCTTCAATGCCTCCAATGTCGCCGAACTCAACGCCGCCATCCTGCAGATGGATTCCAGCGGGGTTAACGCCGCGGCGAATGCCAACTACACGATCAACATCACCGCCAACTTCAGTCTGACGTCGGAACTGTACGCGCTGAATCTGCTGAGCGGATCGAGCGTCACGATCAACGGCAGCGATGGCCACGGCGGCACGCACACGATCGACGGCCTCAATGCACAGCGCGGCTTCTTCGTCTATGCCGGCAACGTCAATCTCGAGAACCTGACCATCCAGAACACGGTGGCTGCCGGCGGCGGCGTCATCCAGGGCGGCGGCGGCGGTGGTGCCGGCCTCGGCGGCGCGCTGTTCGTCTCGTCGAACGGCAGCGTCACGATCGACAATGTCGTGTTTCACGACAGTGCCGCGATCGGCGGTAACGGCGGAACCGGTAGCACCGCGAGCAACGTCAATATCGACGGCTTCGGCGGCGGTGGCGGCATGGGGGGCCAAGGCGGAAACAGCAGCGGTGGCGGCATCGGTCTTCATGCGCAGGGTGCGAACTCCGCCGCATTTCAGAACGGGGCCGCTGGCATCGTCCCCGGCACCGCGGGCGGCGGCAAGGGAGTCGACGGCTACCTGATCCCATACGGAAGCGGGACCCTTCTTTACTGGTATGGCGGAACGGGCGGCGCCAATGGCGGCGGCGGCGGCGCCGGTGGCTTCTTCGGCAACAATAACCGCGCACACGGCACCGGCGGCGGCGTCGGCGGCGGCAACGCAATCGACGGCGGCAATGGTGGCTACGGTGGTGGCGGCGGGGCGTTCGGCAATGGTGGTTTCGGTGGTGGCGGCGGCAATGGCGGCAATGGCGGCTTCGGGGGCGGGGGTGGCGTCAGCGGGCTCGGCGGCTTCGGCGGTGGTGATGGCACGGCGGGTGGCGGCGGCGGGCTTGGCGCGGGTGGCACCGTCTTCGTTCAGCAAGGCGGCTCGCTGACCATCAAGGGCGGCTCGCTCTCCAACGATTCCGGCTTCAACGCCGTCGCCGGCGGCACTAACGGCAGTGGCCAGGCGAGCGGCTCGGGCATCGGCTCCGGCATCTTCATCCAGGGCAACAGCAATCTCAGCTTCACGCCTGGCAGCGGCCAGACGCTGAATGTCGCCAACGACATCGCGGACCAGAGCGGCAATGGCGGCACCGGTGCCAATGCCGGCGTCGGCGGCCTCGTCATCAGCGGCGGCGGCACCGTCATTCTCGGCGGCAACAACAGCTATACGGGCAACACCGCTGTCAGCGGCGCCGGCACGAGGGTATCGATCTCCGCCAACGTCAATCTCGGCGCGGTCACCAACATGCTGACGCTGGGCGACGGCACCGGCATCAGCTTCACCGACGGCTTCACGCACACCCGCAACATCGCGGTCTCGGGCGATCCGGTCTTCAATGTCGCAGCCGGCGAGACCGTCACCCAGAGCGGCGTGATCTCCGATGGCGCGACGCCGGGCGATGTCGAGGTGACCGGCGGCGGCAGGCTGGTGCTGTCTGCGCACAACACCTATTCGGGCGGCACGGTTATCAAGGGCTCGATCCTCGAACTCGCGGCGAGCGGCGCGGCGGGAACGGGCGCGATCGCCTTCACCGACGGCAGCACCGAGAAGCTCGTGCTCGATGCCGCTGCATTCTCCGGGGCGTCGTTCGGCACATCGATCACAGGCTTTTGCGGCGGCGATACGATCGACTTCGGCAACATCGCCTATGATGCGACCGCTACGCTGTCCTATGCGAACGGCGTACTTGTGGTGAAGAGCAGCGGCGGGGTGACGCTCGCCTCGCTGCATCTGAGCTTTGGCGCAGGCGCCACCGCCAACTCGCTGAGCCTCGGCTACGACGGCTCGGCCTCGCCGCATCTCGAGCTCAGGTCACAGGCGAGCATCGCCTCGGTCACATCGGACACCACCGGTCACCTCGCGACACTGAACACCGGCAAGGTCGTCACCATCACGGTCAATTTCAGCAACACGGTGAGCGTGACGGGTGTACCGGAGTTGCTGCTCAACGACGGCAAGGCCGCGACCTATGTCAGCGGCAGCGGCTCACAGGCGCTGGTGTTCAGCTACACCGTACAGGCCGGCGACAGCACGTCGGACCTTCAAGTGCAGAGCCTCTCGCTCAATGGCGGCGCGATCAAGGATCCCGGCGGCCAGGACGCCGACGTCACCCATGCAGCGGCCGATCTGCATCTGGTGATCGACGGGGTCGCGCCGACCGTGTCGGTTGCCGCGACCTCGACCTCGCTGCTGGCCGGGCAGGCTTCGACCGTCACCCTCACCTTCTCCGAGGCGGTCGCGGGCTTCGTGCTGACTGACACCACCGTGAGCGGCGGCGCGCTGAGCAACCTCGTCCATGTCGGCCTCAATGCCTCGCGCCAGGACGTCTACACGGCGACATTCACGCCCGATGTGACCAACTCCGAGGCAGGCTCGGTGCAGGTCAACGCATCGAGCTATACCGACATCGCCGGCAATCCCGGCGCGGCAAGCAGTGCGATCACCTTCACCGGAGACACCAAGGCGCCGACGGTGCAGGTCGCCGCCGACCACAGCACGCTCACCGCCGGCGATCACGCGCTCGTCACCTTCACCTTCTCCGAGGCCGTCGCCGGCTTCGGGCTCGGCGATCTCACCGTCAGCGGCGGCGCGCTGGGTAATCTTGTCCATGTCGGCGTCGATGGGGCCGGCCATGACGTCTATACCGCGACCTTCACACCCGATGTCAGCAACACTGAAGCGGGTTCGGTCCAGGTCAACGCGTCGAGCTATACCGACGTCGCCGGCAATTCCGGCTCGTCCAGCAACACGATCAACTTTACCGGCGACACCAAGGCGCCCACGGTGGCGGTTTCGGCTGATCACGGCACGCTGCTCGCAGGTCAGACCTCCACCGTCACCTTCACCTTCACCGAGACTGTCGCGAGCTTCGCGCTGGGCGATGTCAGCGTCAGCGGCGGCGCGTTGGGCAGCCTTGTCCATGTCGGCGTCAACGGCACCGGCCAGGATATCTACACCGCGACCTTCACGCCTGATGTCACCAACGCCGAAGCAGGCTCGGTGCAGGTCAACGCGTCCGGCTATAGCGATACGGCCGGCAATGCGGGCGCGGCCGGCAATACGGTGACCTTCGCTGGCGACACGCTGGCGCCGACCGTCTCCGTCACGCTCAATCCGGACGCGGTGCTGGCCGGCGACCTCTCGGTTGCGACCTTCACCTTCTCGGAGGCCGTCGCGAACTTCACCCTCGGCGGCACCACCGTCCATGGCGGCGCGCTGAGCCATCTCGTGCATGTCGGGCTCAACAGCTCCGGTCACGATGTCTATACCGCGACTTTCACGCCCGATGTCAGCGACACCGAAACCGGCTCGGTGAAAGTCAATGCGTCCAGCTACAGCGATCTGGCCGGCAATGCCGGCGCGGCGAGCAACACTGCGACGATCGGCGGCGATACGCTGGCGCCGACGGTGTCGATCGCGGCGGACCGTAACGCGTTGCTGGCGGGGCAGACCGCGGTGGTGACGTTCACCTTCTCCGAACAGATCGCAAGCTTCGCGCTCGCTGACGTGGCCGTGCATGGCGGGGCGCTGGGCCATCTGGTCCATGTCGGCGTCAACGCATCAGGCCAGGATGTCTACACCGCGACCTTCACGCCGGATGAGAGCAACGCCGAGGTGGGCTCGGTGCAGGTCACGGCATCGAGCTTCACCGACGTCGCCGGCAACGCCGGCGCGGCTAGCAATACCGTCAGCTTCACCGGCGATACCAAGGCGCCGACGGTGTCGGTCGCGGCGAGCCCGAGCACGCTGCTTTCAGGCCAGAATTCGGTTGTCACCTTCACCTTTTCCGAGCATGTCGCCAGCTTCACGCTCGGCGATACCGTCGTCGCCGGCGGCGTGCTGACCAATCTGGTCCATGTCGGGCTCAACGTGTCAGGCCAGGACGTCTACACCGCGACCTTCGCGCCCGATATCAACGATGTCCTGGCGGGTTCGATCCGGGTCACGGGCTCGAGCTATACCGACGACGCCGGCAATGCCGGCGCGGCGAGCAATACTGCCACGATCGATGGCGACACGCATTCGCCGACGGTGTCGGTCGCAGCCGACCATACCGTGCTGCACGCGGGCGACGCGGCGTTGATGACGTTTACCTTCTCCGAGGCGGTCGCGGGCTTCGGGCTCGGCGATATCGCCGTCCATGGCGGGCTACTCGGCAGCCTCGTCCATGTCGGCGTCAACGGCGCAGGCCATGACATCTACACCGCGGTCTTCACCGCCGAAATCACCGATCATCTGTCAGCCAATCTGTCCGTCACCGCGTCGAGTTACACCGACATCGCCGGCAATGCCGGCGCGGCAAGCGGTACCATCTTTTTCACCGGTGACACCAAGCCGCCGGCGGTACCGCTGCTTTCGTTGCATCAGGACACCGGCTTCTCGGGTACCGACCACATCACCAGCAATCCGCTGATCGACTACACCAAATCCGATCTGGCCGACACGCTGCGCTTCAAGGCCGACGGAGCGTCGAGTTTTTCGGCGATGGCGCCGGTCTTCACAACTGATGGCGTGCACACCGTGACGGTGCAGGAGGTCGATGCCGCCGGCAATGTCAGCGCGTCGTCGAGCCTGACCTTTACCCTCGATACCACCGTGCCCCATCTCACCGGTATCACGGCAACCCCGTCCGGCGGCGTTGCGGCGACGGGCTCGCTGGTGCAGCTGACCGTCGGCTTCAACGAGGCGGTTCACGTCGTCAACGGCACGCCGCTCCTGACGCTGAACGACGGCGGCAGCGCGATCTACGACGCTGCGGCAACCGCGCTGCTCGGCGATCCCTCGAAGCTGGTGTTCGATCACATCGTGTCGTCGACGAATCGTGCCGCATCGCTCTCCGTGACCGGCTTCGCCGCCAATGGCTCAAGCGTTGTCGACTTGGCCGGCAATGCGGCCTCGCTGTCGGCGGTGTCCGCCGCCTTCGACGCGCTGCACATCAACGAAACCATCGCGCCGGCCTACACGCTCGGGCCGATCACCCGCCCGGAACTGCATCTGGATCTGGGCGGTCACGTCATCATGGACACCGTGGCGTCGGCGTTCGCCGGACAATATGGCATGCAGTACCTGTTTCTCGGGCTGCCGGCAGGGACGCCCTATCAGACCGTTTCCGACTTCCATCTCTGATCGTGTCACGCTGAGAAATGGTCGGCGCGGCGCATCATTCCGCTTAGCGGAAAACAGATTGCTGTCGCTGCGGCTTGCTGCAGTGCGGGCCATGCGGCATGATCCGGCCCTCGACACGGACCTGATGGAATGAGGTCCGTTCTTCAAGGGAGGATCTGAATGAGACGGGTTTTGGCCGGCGTGTTGGCCTGTGTGTTTGCGATCTCGGCGAATGCGTCGCTGGCGCAGGACAAGCCTCCGCTGAAGCTCGGCGGCATCCTCGATATGTCGAGCCTCTACGCCGATATCACCGGTTCGGGCAGCGAAACCGCCGCCAAGATGGCGGTGGAGGATTTCGGCGGCACGGTGCTCGGCCGCAAGGTCGAGATCGTGGTCGGCGACCATCTCAACAAGGCCGACCTTGCCGCCAACATCGCCCGCGACATGATCGACAACCAGGGCGTCGAGATGATCTTCGACGTTGCGGCGTCCGCGACTGCGCTCGCTGCCGGCGAGATCGCCAAGGCCCGCGGCAAGATCATCATGTTCAACGGCCCGGGCTCGATCCGCCTCTCCAATGAGGCCTGCGGCCCCTATACCGTGCACTACGTGTTCGACACCTTCGCGCAGGCCAATGTGACCGGCCTTGCCGCGGTGAAATCCGGCCTCGACACCTGGTTCTTCCTGACCGCGGACTACGCGTTCGGCCAGGACCTCGAAAAAGATACCAGCAATGTCGTGGTGAAGTCGGGCGGCAAGGTGCTCGGCAGCGTGCGGCACCCGATCAACACCTCGGACTTCTCCTCCTTCCTGCTGCAGGCGCAGGCCTCGAAGGCCAAGGTGATCGGGCTCGCCAATGCCGGCGGCGACACCATCAACGCGATCAAGCAGGGCGCCGAGTTCGGCATTACCAAGGGCGGCCAGAAGATCTCGCCGCTCCTGGCTTTCGTGACCGATATCGACAGCGTCGGGCTCGAGACCGCGCAGGGGTTGCTGCTCGCGGAAGCCTTCTATTGGGATCTCAATGACGACACCCGCGCCTTCACCAAGCGCTTCATGGAGCGCACCAAGCGGGTGCCGACCTCGGCGCAGGCCGGCGTCTACTCGTCCGTGACGCATTATCTGCAGGCGGTGAAAGCTGCCGGCACCACCGATGCAGCTGCCGTCATGAAGGTGATGAAGGAGACCCCGATCAACGACATGTTCGCCAAGAACGGCAAGATCCGTGAGGACGGCCGCATGGTGCACGACATGTTTCTGTTCGAGGTCAAGAAGCCCTCGGAGTCGAAGGGCCGCTGGGATGACTACAAGCTGCTCGCGACCGTGCCGGGTGACCAGGCGTTCCAGCCGCTGTCGGAGTCACGCTGCCCGCTGGTGAAGAAGTGACGCGAAGCGTCATTCCGGGATGGTCCGAAGGACCAGACCCGGAATCTCGAGATTCCGGGTTCGATGCTGCGCATCGCCCCGGAATGACGCTGAGACAACCAACAACAACGAAAGGCAAAACGCCATGAGCGACAATCAGATGGTTCTCCAATCCCTCGACCAGGGCCTGCTCACCATCACCATGAACCGGCCGGATCGGCGCAATGCGCTCAATCCCGACATGACGCGCGGCCTCGTCGAGGCGGCGCAGCGGGCGCAGGACGATACCGAGGTGCGTGCGGTGCTGATCCGCGGAGCCGGCGGCACCTTCTGCGTCGGCGGCGACGTCAAGTCGATGGCGGAAGGCCGCGCGCCGCTGCCGTTCGAGGCCAAGATGGCCAATCTGCGCCGCGGCATGGAGGTCTCGCGCATCCTGCACACGATGCCGAAGCCCGTGGTGGCGCAGCTCGACGGTGCGGCGGCCGGTGCCGGCCTCTCGATCGCACTGTCCTGCGATCTGCGCGTCGCCGGCGCCTCCTGCAAGATCACCACCGCCTTTGCCAAGGTTGGCTTCTCCGGCGACTACGGTGGAACGTATTTCCTGACCAAGATGCTCGGCAGCGCCAAGGCGCGCGAGCTCTACATGATGTCGCCGGTGCTGTCGGCGCAGGAAGCCTACAACCTCGGCATGGTCTCCAAGGTGGTGCCCGATGCCGACGTCGAGGCCGAGACGCTGGAGTTGGCGCGGTCGCTGGCGCAGGGGCCGTCGGTGGCGCTCGGCTACATCAAGCGCAACATCAACAATGCCGAGACCATGACGCTGGAAGCCTGCTTCGACGGCGAGGCGATCCACCACACCCGTGCTGGCGAAACCACCGACCACAAGGAAGCGGCCAAGGCTTTCGTCGAGAAGCGCAAGCCCACCTTCCAGGGGCAGTAAACCATGGCCGAATATATGCGGCTGCGGCAGATCTGCCTGGTGGCACCACAGCTTGCGCCCGTGATCGCTGATATCTCCGCGATCATGGGCCTCGATGTCTGCTACCGCGACGGCAATGTCGCCAAATACGGCCTCGAGAACGCACTGCTGCCGGTCGATACCATCCTGCTGGAAGTGGTATCGCCGTTCCAGCCGGGGCCGGGCACCGCGGCCGGACGCTTCATCGAGAAGACCGGCGGCCGCGGCGGCTACATGGCGATCTTCGCTTGCGAAGATCCCAACGCGCGCGGCGCAAAGGCCAATGCGATCGGGGTGCGGACCGCCAACGTGATCACGCACGCGCCCTATCACGGCGTGCAACTGCACCCGCGCGACTGCCGCGCCGCCTTCATCGAGTTCAACCACACCGACGGCAGCGACGATGTGCTGGGGCCGTACCCACCGGCCGGCCCCGACTGGCAGAAGTCGATCCGCAAGGACACGACTTTGGCGCTGACCGAGGTCGAGATGCAGAGCCCCGAGCCCGAGGGATTGGCGGCGCATTGGGGGAAGATCGTCGGCATTCCCGCTGATGGCGCCGTGGTGAAGCTGCCGAACGCGACCTTCCGCTTCGTCAAAGGCGAGAGCGAGATCATGAGCGGTTTGACGTTCAAGGTCGCCGACAAGGCCAAGGTGCTGGATGCCGCGAAAGCCAGAGGCTGTGCCGTGAAGGGCGATGAGTTCCAGCTTTGCGGCGTGACGCTCAAGTTGACGGCCTGACTTCGTAGCCCGGATGCAGCGAAGCGAAATCCGGGGCCACTCCGTCCGTGGATGGATCGCCCCGGATCGCGCTGCGCTCCATCCGGGCTACGCGAATATCTTTCCCCGTCACCCTGAGGAGCGCGCAGCGCGTCTCGAAGGGTGCATGGCCCGGCTGGTGGCCGTTCATCCTCCGAGACGCGCGTTCCGCGCTCCTCAGCGACTGTGTTCTTCGTCAAGCGGGTTGCCATGGTTTTTGGTCCCTGAGCATGGCGTTGAGGGTGGTGAGAACTTTGCGCGCGACGGCGATGAGGGCGACCATCTTGGGCTTTCCAGCGGTCACCAGGCGCCGATAGAAGACCTTGAGCTGCGGATGGTATCGGCTGGCCGACAGAGCGGCCATGTAGAGCCCGGCGCGCAGCTTGGCTCTTCCGCCGCCGATCATGCTCTTGCCCTTCCAGCGGCCCGACTGGCGGGTGAACGGGGCAAGACCGGCGAGGCTCGCGATCTGGCGCCGATTGAGTGCGCCGAGCTCCGGCACCTCGGCAAGGAAGGTCCGCGCGAGGGTGTTGCTCACGCCAGGAAAGCTGACCAGCAGTTCCTCCTTGGCGCGCCAGACTGGCGAGCCGCGCACCAGCGTGTCGATGTCGTTGTCGATCTCCGGCAGCTCCTTCTCGAGGACCTTGATATGGCGGGCAAGGCTCTTGCGGACGCGGACGTTCTCGGCCCGCTTCTCGCGCTGACGCTCGGCAACGATCATCTCGATGATCTGCCGTCGGCGACTGACCAGTTCAGCCAGCAGCCGAGCTTCCTGATCCGGCATGGCACGTGGCTCCGGCTTTACGGCCTCGACAAACCGCGCGATCACTGCCGCATCGATCGGGTCCGTCTTGGCACGCTGACCAACCGCCTGCGCGAAGTGCCGGATCTGGGCCGGATTGACCACCACCAGCGGCAGCTGAGCGCCCGCCAGCGCAGCAGCGACGATGGTCTCGAAGCCGCCGGTTGCCTCCACCGCAATCAGCGCTGGCGAGATCACCTGCAAGCGCGCAACGAGCTCTTCCAAGCCTTTGCCGTCACGCGCCACGGCAAAGGCTTCCCCGCTCGGACGCACATGCACGTCCAGCCGGTCCTTCGACACATCAATGCCAACGTAGATCGCGTCCATCTGCACCCCTCCTTGCGCAACCGGGCTCGCCAGGCGGCCCTCGCGACTGTTCGGGTTCAATGGAACAACGGACGGGGCGCCGCGCTGAGGATCGGGCTTCAAAGCCCTGGGATGAAGCGGTCTCCCGTCCGCTACCGCACCGGACACTCTATCCGATCCGGCGATTCGAGACTTACAAGGATGACGGGAAGGGCGGTTGAGCTGGCTGTAGCGATTCAATATCGTGGCTTACAACAAGAACAACGGAACGCCCCCATGCCGCATCCGCTCGATTCCTTCTTCGCCCCAAAGAGCATCGCGCTGATCGGCGCCTCGCGCGATCACGAGAAGATTCCCGGGCGGCTGCTCGCGATGCTGCGCAAGAACGGCTATCCGGGCGGGCTCTATCCGATCAATCCGAACTATGACGAGATCGACGGGCTGAGATGCTTCAAGTCGATCGCCGAGATCGGCGCGCCGATCGATCTCGCGGTCATCGTCATTCCCGCGCGTGCTGTGCTGCCGGCGCTGGAGCAATGCGCGGCCGCCGGCGTCAGGAACGCGGTCATTATCTCGTCCGGCTTTGCGGAAGAGGGCGGCGATAGCGCAGCGATGCAGGACGCGATTGTGGCGCTGGCGAAGCGGACCGGGATGCGGATCTCCGGTCCGAACGCCGAGGGGTTCTACAGCCAGGTGCAGAAGGTCGCCGCGACCTTCAGCCCGACGGTCGACGTCAAGCCGGACGCGCCGGCGCTGGTCGCGACCAAGCGGCGGATCGGCATCGTCGCGCAGAGCGGCGGCATCGGCTTTGCGATCTATCATCGCGCCAAGGCGCTCGGTGTCGCACTCAGCTACGTCGTCAGCGCCGGCAATGAGAGTGATCTCGGCGCCGGCGAGTTCCTCGACTACATGGTGCAGGATCCCGCGACCGATGTGATCCTGCTCTTCATCGAGGGCATCCGCGACGTCGACAAGTTTTTGGCGGCGGCGAAGCGCGCGGCAGAGCTCAGGAAGCCCGTCATCGTCACTAAAGTGGGCCGTTCCGGCGCCGGCGAGCGCGCAGCGGCCTCGCACACCGCGAGCATGGCGGGCTGGTCGGCGGCCTATGACGCGGTGTTCGCGAAATATGGCTTCATCGTCTCCAACGACCTCGACGAGGCGGTGACGATTGCGGCCGTGTTGACCACCAATCCGCCGCCGAAGGGCGACCGTGTCGCGGTGCTGACGGTGTCCGGCGGCGCCGGCATCTGGGGCGCCGACGCTGTGTCGATGCAAGGCCTGCGTGTGCCGGAGCTGTCGACTGCGATCCAGAGCCAGATCAAGCAATGGATGCCGTCCTATGGCGCGGCGGGCAATCCGGTCGACGTCACCGCGCAGGGCGTCTCCTCCGGCGGCCTGCAGAAGAGCATCGAGCTGTTCGACGCGTCAGATGAAGTGGATGCGACCCTGGTCGTGCTGTCGCTGTCGAGCGAGACGCGGATGCCGTTCAAGAAGGCCGAGCTGAAGCCTCTGATCGCGGCGCAGAACAAGCCGGTGGTGTTCTATTCCTATACGCTGCCGTCGCCATTCGCGCGGCAGGAGCTCGCGAAGTCGGGCGTGGTGGTGCTCTCGGGATTGACCCATGTCGGCGTCGCGATGCGGCGGTTGGCGGATTATGCCGCCTTCAAGCCCGCCCCCGAGATGGCAGCATCAGCCTCGCGGACGCACGATCTCTCCGCGCATCTCACGGCGAAGACGTTGTCCGAACATGACAGCAAGTCGCTGCTGCGTGCCGCCGGGATCGCGCTGCCGGATGAGGTGTTGGTGACCGACCGCGACGGGCTCGACGCCGCGATCGAGCGGGCCGGCTTCCCGCTGGTCATGAAGATCCAATCGCCCGCGATCGCGCACAAGAGTGAGGTCGGCGGCGTCCGCGTCAATATCGCCGCCAAGGGCGCGGCGTTCACCGCCTATCGCGACATGCTGGATAGCGTGCAGCAGCAGCGACCTGAAGCAAAAATCCAAGGCGTGCTGGTCGGGCCGATGGCCAAGAAGGGCGTCGAGATCATCGTCGGCACCATGACGGACGCGACCTTCGGGCCGATGGTGATGGTGGGGCTCGGCGGCATTACGACCGAGCTGTTCAAGGACGTGATCTATCGTCCGGCGCCGGTGAGTCCGCCTGAGGCGACCGCGATGCTGGAGACCCTGAAAGCCGCGCCGCTGCTGCACGGCTTCCGCGGCGCGCCGAAAGCCGATGTCGTGGCGCTGGCGCAGCTGATTTCGCAGATTTCAGTGCTGGCAGCGCAGCACCGCAGCGAAATCGCCGAGATCGAGGTCAATCCCGTGCTGGTGCACCCGGAAGGGCAGGGCGTAACGATCGTCGATGCGCTGGTGGTGCCGAAATAACTAGGTGTCGTCCCGGCGAAGGCCGGCAACTGTTATGTTGGTTTGGTTTGCAGGTACGGCTTTCGGTCTCGCATGATGGCATTGAGGACCGTCAGCAGCTTCCTGGCGACGGCGATGAGGGCGAGTTTGGCTGGTTTTCCGGCCTGTCGCAGTCGTGCATAGAAGGCCTTGAACGGATCAGCTCTGCGGACTGCGTTGAGGGCCGCCATATAAAGGGCGTCACGAACGCGCTTTCGGCCGCCCGCAATCTTGCGCTTGCCGCGGAAGGCGCCGCTGTCGACGTTGAAGGGGGCAAGGCCAGCGAGCGCTGCGAGTTGTTTCGGTCCGATCCGCCCGAGTTCCGGCATCTGCGCGATGAGCTGCATGCAGGCCACGGGACCCACGCCGGGCAGCGAACGCATTAACTTCGCATCGTCCGCGATCTCCGCTTCGGCTTTAATCAATGCGCTGATGTCGGCCTCGATCTCGGCGATCTCGCTGTCGAGGACCTCGATGAGGCGGCCAATGCGTTCGGCCATGGCGCGATCGTCGGCCTCGCTGCGCCGGTTCTTCTCCTGGGCGCGCATCAGGACCAGCTGATCCCGCCGTTTTGCAAGCCTCGCCAAGGCGTTGCGTGCAGGATCGGCGACCTGCTCGGGGGCGGGCTGCATGGCCCGCGCAAAGGCTGCCAGCATCCGCGCATCGATCGGATCGGTCTTGGCGAGCAGGCCGCTAGCCCGTGCAAAGTCGCGGGCACGGGCCGGGTTGATCCGTGCGAACTGGATCCCGGCCTGACGTAGCGCCTCGCGAAGCGCGAGGTCATAGATACCCGTCGCCTCGAAGACGACCAGCGCATCGCATTGCCAACGCGCCACCTGCTGTGTGATGGCCTGTGTCGCGTTGGCAATGCGCCTCGGCACGCCGTCAGCCTCATCAAAGATATCGAGGTGTTTTTTGGAGATGTCGATTCCGACGTAACGAAGAGCTATGATCACGGTGCCTGTCCCTGTGATGCGAGGTCTGTTGGCGCAGCCTCGTGCAACTGTTCAGGTTTAGATGGAACGGGCGGGAGACCGAGCCGGCTCACGGCGTCAAGCGCCAAGGACCCAACGGCTTCCCGCCCACCCCATCATGACAGACTTCCAAGACACAGGGACCCATACGCCGCGGCCGACGAAAGTGGCACAAGCGGCGTCGGCTTCTCCTATCAACTCAGTTCGGTGGTTATGGGTCCCGGCCTTCGCCGGGACGACGTGTTGAGAGAGCGGCGCACACTGGGGGTCTGATCTCCGCGGATGCAGACCCCTCATCCGGCGCTGCGCGCCACCTTCTCCCACAAGGGGAGAAGGGAGGAGTTCGCCGCTCCGTGAAGTCGCGGTTTGGTCGACGACGTAAATATCAAGGCCGCCGCGCAGGGGGACGCGGCGGCTATAGGATGACGAACGGGCTTACCCGGCCCCCGAAGCTATTTTCCGAGAGCGATCCGGACGAGGTCCTTCAGCGCGAAATTGGGGCCGGATCCGGGGAACCAGTTCTTGTTCATGTTGAGGATCGAGCTGTTGTCACCGAACATCAGCCCGACGAAGACTTCCGCGACGATCCGCCCGCCGACCGGTCCGAGCCGCGGCGTCGTCACTTCGACGTCCGATTTGACCGGAATTTTCACCTTCACCGCGTGATGCATCGCCTCGGCGAGAATGTATGTCCACAACGGACAATTCTTGCGGAAGACCGGATCCACCGAGAGGATGTTCGGCAGTGGGGTGTCGGGCTTGTCCACGCCCTGACCGATCAGAATCTCCTCGTCGTTGAGCGGCTGAACGCCCATCGCGTAGGCGATATCCTGGCCCGACGGCAGGCCCAGCCGCCAGCCACGCAGCAGGTTGCGCTCCGCAAGCACCGACGGGTTGGAAGCGACCGCGGGTGGTAGATTCGCCAGCGGATTGACCAGCGCAGTATCGATGCGATAGGCGAACTGCAGCCGCTTGGCCTTGACCGCGTCGTCGCCGTCATAGTCGCGCGTGTCGATGTCGATGAAGCGGCCCCAGTCGATGGCCCAGGCCGGGTTCATCTCGCGGAAGCCGGTCAAGCCGTCCTTGTTCTGGCCGCTCGGAAAGATCGGAAGCAGGACGCCGTCGTTCAAACGGTATCCCGGCCGGATCATCGAATGACCGAGCCGATAGCCCGCAACCGAGAACTCCACGGGCATGAAGGGCTCGTTCTTCCAGTGGAAGTATCTCAGCTTCGACTGGTCATATCGTCCGCCGGTCTTGAGCTGGTCGAGCACGCCGTGATCGACGATCCGCGGCAGGAAGTCGTACAGCACGATATACTGGTAGTAGTGTCGCACGATCCGTTGCAGGTCGGAGAATTCGGCGTCGGGGTGCCGCTTCAGCATCGCATTGTGAAAGCGATGGAACAGGCCCTGCAACTGCGAGACGATCGCGTTTTCGTCGTTGCGCGGATCGCCGATCAGGGCGCGTTTTACCGGCGCTCCGTTCCTCGGGAGGTCGTGGGCGTCCGGGTCGCCGGCGCCATGTATGGGGTTGCCGAGCAGGAAGCCGTTGCTGCCGTCATACAGATAGGGCTGGTCGTCAGGGCCGCGGCCGTAGATGCAGTCGAGATCGAATGCAGGCGTCCGGTAGTCGGTCAACGCATCCGGGTCGTTGCGCTTCTGCAGTGAGCTGTTCGGGTCGAATGTCAGGTCGTGGTCGATGAACTGGCCGAAATACGTATAGAGCGCGGGGATCCCGCTCTCCTCGTCGTCGCGTCCGTCCTTCGGATCGTCGGGGGACGACGTCATCGCCTTCGCAAGCTTGGCAAGCGCGTTCTGCGCGTCGGTGTCGGTCTTTCCAAATGTCGCTGGCTCCATGCGGAACATGCGACCGAACCGACCCTGAAAAAGCGGCGAACTGGCCGTTGTGGACAGCCCGCGAACGGGAACGGAATGCTTGGCAGTCATTGCGTTGCTCCATGCTGTGATGAATACGGAGCGCCCAATGTCGGACTGTACGGCCGCTAGCGGACTTGAAATGTGAATTATCTCTCAGGAGTCGCATAAATACATAATACCACCCATGATCGTGTGAGCGGACTGGCCGGTGACCATGCGCAATGCACGGTATCGCCGAGATTGAGGTCAATCCCGTGCTGATGCATCCGGAAAAGGCTGGGCACGACGATCGTCGATGCGCTGGTGGTGCCGAGGAAGTAGCGAGCTATCTCCACCGCCGTCGTCCCGGCGAAGGCCGGGACCCATACGCCGCGGCCCGCGGAAATGGCACAAGGGGAGACGGCTTGTCTCCCCACTCGCATTGGTGGTTATGGGTCCCGGCCTTCGCCGGGACGACGCATTGAGAGAGCAGCGCTTGCGGCCTTACCGTCCCTTGAAGTTCGCGACGCGGCGCTCGGCGGTGGCCTTGACGCCTTCCTTGAAGTCTTCGGTCGCGCGCAGCTTGGTCTGCTCTTCCAGCTCATGGTTGGTCGCGGCGAGCACGCGGTCGGCGAGGCCGGCGCGCATGGTGGCGCGGGTCGAGACCAGGCCGAGCGGCGAGCACTCGGCGATCTCCTGTGCGAGCTTCATCGCTTCGGCCCGCACCTGGTCCTGCGGCACCAGCACGTTGGCAAGACCCCAGCGATAGGCCTCTTCGCCGGTGACGCGGCGGCTGGTGTAGAACATCAGCTCCGCGTTGTTCTTGCCGATCAGTTCCGGCAGCGTCGTGGTGAGACCAAAGCCCGGATGGAAGCCGAGCTTGGTGAAATTCGCCGCGAAGCGCGCTTCGGGGCAGGCGACGCGGAAGTCGGCGGAGACGGCAAGGCCAAGCCCGCCGCCAATCGCGGCGCCGTGGATCGCCGCGACGATCGGCTTCTTGTTGCGGAAGATGCGTACCGCCTGAACATAGAGATGGTTGATCGGCAGGTTCGAGGCCGGATCGCTCTTGGCGCGCTCCTCCTGCTCCTGGCGGGCCGGATCGCCGAAATTAGCGCCGGCGCAGAACGCTTTGCCCTGGGCGGCGAGCACCGAGGCGCGGATCTCGATATTGTTGTCGAACTCCTCCAGCGCGTCGGCGATCTGGTTGATCAGCGCGACGTCGAAGAAATTCAGCGGCGGCTTGCGAATTTCGATCAGGCCGACATGGCCATGAGTCTCGACGCCGATATCAGTATACTTGGTCATGATCTGTCCTCGTTGAATTGATGCAAGCGAGCCCGCGCGGCTAGCGCAAACCAAGCCCGCGGGCGATGATGCCGCGCAGCACTTCCGTGGTGCCGCCCTGGATCGTCAGCTTGGGCGCGGTCTTGATGGCGAAATCGAGCTGCTTTTCCAGCGTCTCGCGGTTGGTCGCGGTCTCCTCGACGAACGCCGCGAGATCGCGGACCCGATGCGGTAGCTGCTGCTCCCAAACCGTGCCGATGTCCTTGACGATCGAGGCCTCCACCACCGGCTCCTTGCCGGCCTGCAGCATGCCCGCCACCGACACCGACATGCGGCGCATGGTGTGAACTTGCGCGACCAGCCGTCCGATGCCCTCGGCGCTGCGGGTGTCCGGGTTCTTGCCGACCGCACGCACCAGCTCGGTGAGCACGTAATAGGTCTCGAGGAAGCGCTCCGGGCCGGAGCGTTCATAGGCGAGCTCGGACGTCGCCTGCTTCCAGGCGCCGTCGACTTCGCCCAGCACGTGATCGTCGGGCACGAAGTAGTCGGTGAACACCACCTCGTTGAATTCGAACTGGCCGGTGATCTGGCCGATCGGATTCACCTGGATGCCCGGCTGCTTCATCTTGACCAGGAACTGGGTCAGGCCGTGGCGGCGGTTTTCCTTGGTCGGCGGCGAGGTGCGGAAGATCGCGATCATGTAGTCGGCGATATGCGCCGACGAGGTCCAGATCTTGGTGCCGTTGATCAGATAGCCGCCGTCGGTCTTGGTCGCACGGGTCTTCGCCGCGAACAGGTCGGAGCCTGAGTTCGGCTCGCTCATGCCGATCGCGAAGCAGACTTCGCCGCGGCAGATGCGCGGCAGGATGTCCATCTTGATGTGCTCGGGCGCGTATTTCAGAAGCACCGGGCCGCTCTGGCGATCGGCGACGAAGAAGCGCCGGGTCGGCGCGTTCGCCACCCGCATCTCCTCGGTCACCACGTAGCGTTCGAGGAACGAGCGCTCCTGCCCGCCGTATTTCTTCGGCCAGGTCATGCCGAGCCAGCCCTTGGCGCCGACGCGGCGGGAGAATTCTGGCGCGTCATTGTCCTCGCGGTTCGGCGCGTAGGGATCGAAGGTGCCGGCGGCGATCTCCTCGGCGAGGAAGGCGCGCACTTCCTTGCGGAGCTGCTCGCACTTTTCCGGCAGGCGGATCGGATCGAAACGTAGGGCTGCAGTCATGATGTCCAGTCCTGATCTTTCTGCCTGATCTCAGCGCGAAGCCACCAGAGGCCACAATTCATCGGCGCCACGCTCGGCGACGAACTTGCCGAGCTCGACCGCCCAGTAGCTCTCCGAGCCGAAATCGTCACGCCACGCCAATGCGCGCAGCGAGTAGCGGTGCAGGATGTGCTCGTTGGTGAAGCCGATCGCGCCATGCACCTGGTGCGCAATGCCACTGCCTTTCTCGGCCGCTTCCGAACAGCGAATCTTGGCCGCCGCGGCTTCGAGGAACACCGCGTCATTGTCGAACGACGCAGCGTTCGCGATGGTATCGGCCGCCGACGTTGCGGCGGCCAGCGCCGCGGCGGACTCGCCGGCGAGGCGGGCGAGGTTGTGCTGCACCGCCTGGAACTTGGAGATCTTCTTCTCGAACGCGACGCGTTCGTTGGAGTAGCGCACGGAGATGTCGAGCATCGATTCCAGGGAGCCAGCGATCTGGAGTGACCGCACCACGCCGCCCATCAGCATCAGCGTGGTCTGGTCAAAACCCTTCGGCGCCGATTTGGTCGTGACCGGCTGCACCTTGTCGAGCGTGACGGTGTCGTTGTGATCGCCGCCGAGTCCAATGCCGGATTCGATCCGGCACTTCGCGGCATCGACCAGCGCGATCGAGATGCCGCCATTGCCGGTTGCCAGCACCGCGAAATGTTTCGCGTCTTTCGCGAACGGCACGCCGCGGGCGCGGCCCGAGAGCGAGCCGTCGGCGCCAACAGTGATGCGGTCCTTCGGGCTTGCCGGCAGAACGGTCATCTCGCCTTCCGGGGAGGTGATCTTGCCTTGCGTCAGCAGCCAGCCGGCCAGCATTGTTTCGGCCAGCGGAACAGCGATCGCATGCCGCCCGGCGACGTTGAGGACACTGAAACCTTCCGCGAGACTGGCGCCGGAACCACCGAGATCGTCGGGCACCCAGGACAGCGGCAAGCCGGCTTCGGTCAGCGCCTGCCACAGCGGCGCCTTCCATGCGCCCTGCTTGTCGTGATTGATGGTTTGGGCATCCGCGAGATCGGCGAAAATCTTTTCCGCGGTCTCGGCGACGATGTTCTCACCCTCCGCCACAGCGTTCCTCGTGTTGATTGGCTTGGGGCTCGCCGTTCGGCTGGCCCTGCTTGCGATGCTGTCTTGCGCTCAATGATGCGGAAAAGCCATAGCCGTGACAAGCGTTGCCCGCAGGGCCACTTGCGCGGATGGCATGAAGCCGGACCGGGTGCAGGAATTCCGCATAGTGAACTTTCGACCGCCTCCGTTTGTATGCCACGCGCAACAGCAAATTGGCCGGTGACATCTGTTCAGTCCGCCAGATGAAACTCGATCGCCTTCCGCGATCGGCGGCAGGTTCGGGCCGACGACGCCCGCGCCGGGCGTGACCGGGCCGAGCGACAAGCATATGAGTTCTGATGAACTCATGCTTAGCTTGAGGCCGGGATCGGAGGTGGCTTGGATGAAGATGCATATGCTGTCGGGCGGACGTCTGCGGATGTCGAGGCGGACCTACCTACCTGACGCGGCGCGCGGCGAGATGATCGATCTGCCGGTCGCCTGCGTGCTGTTGCGGCATACGCAGGGCAATGTGCTGTTCGACACCGGGTGCCATCCCGATGTCGCGACCGATCCCGAAGGACGGCTCGGCACGCTTGCTAAATACATGCAGCCGATCATGCCGGCGGACGATCATGTGCTGACGAGCCTGAAGGCGGTCGGCCTTGGCCCCGACGATATCGACGTGGTGATCTGCTCCCACCTGCACACCGATCATTGCGGCTGCAATGCCTTCTTCAAGAAGGCGACGATCTTCGTCCATGCGCTCGAGATCGAGGCCGCGAATGCCGACAACGCGTTCGATCGCGGATACATCAAGGCGGACTGGGATCATCCGCTGAAGATGGAGATCTTCGACCGGCAGATGGATGTGTTCGGTGACGGCAGACTGACACTGGTGCCGCTGCCGGGACATTCCAAGGGAACGACCGGCGCGCTGGTCAAGCTCGACAACAGCGGCGAATACCTGCTGGCGTCCGACTCGCTCAGCGTGCGCGCCAATCTCGATCAGCGGACCTCGCCGCGCAACAGCCTCGATGTCGACCAGTTCCTGAACTCGCTCGACGAGATCGCCAAGCTGGAGGCCGCCGGCGTCAAGATCATCTGCGGCCATGACGAAGCGCAGTGGGCCGGCCTGCAAAAGGGCGTGAACGCATATACGTGAGGACCTGCGCCTGAGGCTTTGGCGCGGTTTGCAGATGGCATCCCGCGCGATATGGTATGCCGCCGCCGGAGTTCATCTGGCTCACAACAACAAGGAAAATGCAGATGTCCAAGGATGGTTTGTGCGCGATCGTGACGGGATCGGCATCGGGCCTCGGCGCCGCCACCGCGCAAATCCTCGCCACGCAGGGCGCGCGCCTCATCATCAACTATTCCAACAGCAAGGCGGAAGCCGAAGCGACCGCGGAAGCCTGCCGCAAGCAGGGCGCCGAGGTGCTGGTGGTGCAGGGCGACGTCTCGCGCGATGAGGACTGCAAGAAGATCGCAGCCGCCGCGCAGGGCTGGGGCCGGCTCGACGTGCTGGTCAATAATGCCGGCACTACCAAGCATGTGCCGCATCACGATCTCGACGGCCTGACCGCGGAGGATTTCCAGCGCATCTATGCCGTCAACACCATCGGCCCGTTCCAGATGGTCCGTGCTGCGCGGGCACTGCTCGAGGCCGGTGCAAAGGCATCCGGACGTCCGTCGGCGGTGGTGAACGTCTCCTCGGTCGCCGGCATTTCCGGCGGCGGTTCGTCGGTCGCCTATGCCGCGAGCAAGGGCGCGCTCAACACCATGACGCAGTCGCTGGCGCGCGCGCTGGCGCCCTTGATCCGCGTCAACACGGTGTGCCCAGGCTATATCGATACGCCCTGGTTCACCAAGGGCCGCGGCGAGGACGGCGCCAAGCAGGTGCGCGATGCCGTGGTCGCGCGCGTGCCGCTGAAGGTCGCGTCAACGGCCGAAGATATCGCCAATCTCGTCTGCTTCCTGGCAAGCCCGGCGTCGAGCAACATGACCGGCGAATTCGTCCGCATGGACGCCGGCATGCACCTGATTCAGTGACGTAGTCATCCACGTCTTCAGAGTGATTGCAGAAACGAAAATGCCCGGGCCATGCCCGGGCATTCTCATGTTGAAGCGGTCTTCGGCTTGTTGTCCCGTCATTCCGGGATGGTGCGTTAGCACCAGACCTCAGGTACGCAATTGCGCACCGGGGAATCTCGAGATCCCGGGTTCGATGCTACGCATCGCCCCGGGATGACGGCGTTGCCGTCACTTGTTTCCCAGATCCGGGATCACGCGCGCCGCGACCAGCCGGTTCCAGATGAACAACACCACCAGCGCGCCGATCGTGGCGGTGATGAAGCCGGCGCCCTGTTCAGGGCCGTAGTGGCCGATGGCCTGGCCGATGAAGGTCGCGAGAAACGCGCCGACTATGCCGAGCACGGTGGTGAGAATGAAGCCGCTCGGATTATTCGGTCCCGGCGACAGGAGCCGCGCGATGATCCCCGCGACAAAGCCGACGATGATGACCCAGATGATGCCGCCCATGACTGTCGTCCTCCTCAGATGGAATCAACGCTGCCGCTAAAGCCGGCCGTGCAACTCGTCGCCGCTCGGCAGCCGGCCGTCCGGCGTCAGATGGTTGATCGCGTCGGGCAGATACTGGCTCAGGCCCTGCAGCAATTGGTCGCGCGACATGCCGCTCTGCGACGCCAGCGAGTCGATCTGGTCGGCGCCGAGCGCATTGGCGAGATCGCCGGGCGCGATCTGCTTGTTGGGGCCGTTGCTGACCCAGGAATTGGCCGCGTCGCCATGGCCCTTCTGCTGCAACTGGTTGAGCAGATCGCCGAGGCCGCCGCTAAGCACGGTGCCGGCCGCGCCGCCCGCGAGCAGGCCACCGAGGCCGCCCTTGAGCAGATCACCGAGCCCGCCGCCACCAGCGCCGCCGGGCAGGCTCGCGGTGACGTTGCCGGGAAGTGACGGTGCCTGCGCTGGCGTCGGCGTCGGCTGAGGCGCGGTCGCGCCCGGCTGGCCGCCGGAAAAATGCTTGACCGCCTTCCAGGCCAGCAACGCCAGGATTGCCATCGTCATCGGCGACATTCCGCTGCCGCCACCGCTTGAGCTGTCGGATGGGGTGCTTGGCGCGCTTGGACCGCGAGGGCCGTTCTGCATGCCGTTGAGTACGTCGAGTAAACCCATGATCGTCTCCTGCCGCAACCGTGCCCCGAGCCGGAAACATAGCTTCGGGCCATGACGGTTACAAGGCGGGCCACCCGGGCGGCGGCGCGTGGAAATAGGCAGGCAACTCAAGGTCTGCTATCGAGCCATAATGAACGGACGTTTAGCCAGATGAACGCGGACCGGCCGATCGGCATCGCGGGCGCCGGAAGCATCGGTTGCTTCGTCGGCGGCATGCTGGCTGCGTCCGGCCGCCGCGTCGCGCTGCTGGCGCGGCCGCGGTTGATCCAGGAGATCGCAGCCAGCGGCTTGCGGGTCAGCAGTTTCGACGGCTCGGAGCGGATGGTATCCGCGGACCGGCTCGTTCTGTCCGACGATCCGTCGATCCTGCGCGACGTCCAGACGGTGCTGGTGACGGTGAAGAGCGCCGATACAGCCGAGATCGCCGAATTAATCGTTGGCCACGCGGCTACTGACGCCGCGGTGATCAGCCTGCAGAACGGCGTCGGCAATGTGCCATTGCTGCGCGACCGCCTGCCGGGCCGCAAGGTGCTCGGCGGCATGGTGCCGTTCAATGTGGTCGCGCTCGGCGACGGCCGTTTCCATCGCTCGACCTCGGGCGACGTCGTGATCGCGCAGGACGATGCCGGCACCGCGGCACGGCTCTCGGTGCCGGGTCTTGCGATGAAGGCGACCTCCAACATCGACGGCGTGCAGTGGGGCAAGTTGATCGTCAATCTCAACAACGCGCTCAATGCGCTGTCCAACATTCCGCTGCGGCAGCAGCTCGCGCAGCGCGGCTGGCGACAATTATTCGCCGACCAGATGGCCGAGGGTTTGGCCGCGATTCGCGCCGAAGGGATCGTGCCGGTGTCGCCGACGCCGCTGCCTTCGAGCTGGATGCCGGCATTGCTGCGGTTGCCGGACGCGCTGTTCGACATGCTGCTCGGCCGCACCATGAAGATCGATCCCGAAGCGCGCTCCTCGATGTGGGAGGATCTGCAACGTGGCCGGCGCACCGAGATCGACTATCTGCAGGGCGTGATCACCGCGATCGCGGATCGCCGCGGGCTGGAGGCGCCGCTGTCGAGACGTATCATCGCGCTGATCCGGAAGGCGGAGGCCGACGGCAAGGGTTCGCCGGGGCTGACGCCGGAGCAGATACGCGATGGCCGCTGACC
The DNA here is from genome assembly GCF_054063295.1 of Bradyrhizobium sp. USDA 3240. NCBI lineage: Bacteria > Pseudomonadati > Pseudomonadota > Alphaproteobacteria > Hyphomicrobiales > Nitrobacteraceae > Bradyrhizobium > Bradyrhizobium sp. USDA 3240. Next base: position 3,880,290 of record NZ_JBSSGD010000002.1, on the reverse strand, counting down.
GCGAACGCCGACGATCGTCAGTCATGGCGTTCGGAAAACCGAGGAGGTGACATCATGAAACGATCCTGCATCATGCTGCTCGCGCTTGCTGCGCTTGGCTCCGTCCCGGTCCGCGCCGCGCCGCCGACTGTGACACCTTCGCCGGGCTATGATGCGCGCTTGCAGGAGCAGCGCGCGGCGGCCGCGGCATCGAGCCGATCGGCCACGGCAGCACGCAAGCCGGTCACGCATCGACACCACAAGCGCGGTCGCGCGCACTGATCCAATGCAGAGAAGACCTCAGATGAAGCTGCTGTTCCTCGCGCTCACCTTCGTGCTCGGCATCACGACGGCGGCACACGCCGCCGACTATGCCGGTTCGATCAGTGCCTACCGGCGCGCCAACGGCATGCCCGCGGTGAAGCTCGACGCGAAGCTGAACGTGATGGCGTTGAAGCAGGCGCAGGTGATGTCAGCCACCGGATCGGTAAGCCACTCCGCGGGCGGCAGCTTCTTCACCCGCATCACGCCGCTGAAGAAGCAGCGCGCCGCCGAAAATATCGGCGCCGGTTTCATCGCCTTCGCCGAGATGCTGAAGCAGTGGGAGAACTCGGCGGGGCACCGCGAGAATCTGCTGATGCCGGGCGCGAAGCGCGTCGGTGTGGCCTTCGTCGACAATCCGAAGTCGCCGTACCGCAGGTTCTGGGCGATGGTGATTACCGATTGACCATAGCGTTTTCGAGCGAAGTGGACGCCGGTTCGCGTGAAGAAAACGCGTCAAAATAAGAATCTAGAGCACTGCGGTTCTGATTCAATCAGAACCGAAGTGCTCTAGCGTCAGTTGCGCTTCGCAACCTTGGTCGGCGGCGGCGATGCCGGCGTGAACAGTTTCTTCAGGCCGTCCAATCCTTCGGAAAGCCGCGGCCATTCGCAGGAGAACGTACCCTTCACGCAACTCGCCGCCTGCGGCCGCACCCTGGGAAGAGGAGCAGCAGCAACCCGCGGCTTGACCGGCCGTGCGACAGGGGCCGGGACTTTCGCCGGCTCGCTGTGCACTGGCTCGCCGTGCAGTGACGCCTGCTGAAGCTGCGGCGGCCGCACCTGCTGCTTTTCCTGACGCTCGAGCTGCTTGGCATTGAACGCCGCGACGATGCTCGATCGGCGCTCCTTCTCGAGATAGCCGGTATATTCTTGGTCGATCTTCTTCTGCTCGTCCGGCGTCGGATTGGGGCCGGCGATGTCGAAGCTTCGGTCCTGCATGAAGTCGTAATAGGTGTAACCACCGCCGGACTTGCGGCGTCCGGCAAACTTGGCATTGCAGTCGGCGAGTTGCGCGGTCTTGTCTTCCCTGGACTTCGCCTTCTCGGCGAGGTCGGCGCAATCCTCAAAGTCCTTCGGTGCGCTGCGCCACCATTGCGCGCGCGCGGTCATCGGCGCCAGCGCGAACGCGGCGACAAAAACGGCAACAGCCAACGTCGATGATCGTGACAGCATCACGGACATTGCAAGCAAACCCGAACGACACAGAGTGAGCAGATTGTCGCCATTTTTGTGACCCTTGTCACCTCGGAACCCGACGATTTCCCTGACCATTTAAGTCGCAGGCCGGTCGGTTGGCATGATCCAATAATCGCTGTACGCAATTGCAATATTTGAAGAATTCCTGCCGTATTGCCGCAGCGGAAATTGGAACAATTCGTCTCGAAACGTTCACTTGACCCGATGCAGCAATGCGACGAGTTCCGCCTGCCGATGCGTGCCGGTCTTCTGGAAGATCGTTTTCAGCTGATTGCGCGCGGTGGCAAGGGCAATGCCGGCTTCCTGTGCGGCGGCCTCGACCGAATCGCCGCGCGCAAGTCGCGTGGCGAGGCGCGCCTGCGCCGGCGTCAGCTCGAACGCCGCCGCCAGCAGCGCCTGATCGAAAGCGGCGTTGCCCTCGAGATCACGGATCAACAGGATCGCGCGCGCGCCCAGGAACGGTGAGCGTGCGGCGGGAGGCACCGGCTGCATCTGGATCACGATCGGCCGCTTGTCGATCCTGCGCACCACGATCGGCGATGTCGGGAGCGGGTGCAGGTCCGAGCTGTGGGCCAGCAGATCGATCAGCCTGGTCAGATCGGTATTAGCCTGCCGGTCGAGCAGAGTGAGGCGGTTGTTGCGGATCGCAAGGTCATGGCCGAGGCAGGCTTCCGCCTGGCCGTTCATGCCGATGACGGCGCCGAAGCGGCCGACGGCAATCGCGGCGACCTGGATCAGGTCGAGCGCGCTGGTAATGCCCGAAATCGCGGAGCGGCCGACGACGGTGGACAGCGTCGCAGCTTCGGTCAGCCGCGCTGACACGCGCGAGAGTGCCTTGACCTCGTCGGCCTCGAACATGCCTTCCTTCGGCGTGCGCTGGATGCTCAGTGCCCACAACGCCGGTCCGGCGCGGAAGCCGATTCCCGCAAACCATTTCAGCCCGAACTCGCCGAGCGTGGCATAGAGCGGGTCGCGCAGCATCTCGGTTTCGCCGCCGAACAGGTCGGCGTCGGTGATGACGTTGGTGCCGGAGAGCATCAGCGGCACGCCGCGCGCGGCGCGAATGTCGGTGAGATGAAAATTCTGCGGGAAGTAGGTCTTGGTGAAATAGTCGGTGATCGATTGCGTGCGCGGAATGTCTTCGGTGCGGATATCGCTCTGAAGCATCGCAGCCCCGGTCGCGCCGACGGCCGCGCAGACCTCGTCCATGAAGGCCGGCCAGGTCGCGGGATCGAGAACCACGTCGCCAAGGCGCGCGGTCACGTCGTCCAGCCTGTGCACGTCGACCAAAGGCTCAGCTCCGCCTGATGCAGATTTCTTGTTGTTTCACAGGACGAAACAGGCCGGACCTGTTTGCACCCGCTACCGTGCATAAGAAGGCTCGGACCGCCGGATATGCAAGTTAAATCAGCGTCACGGCCGAAGGCCGGGCCCGCAAACCCTGGCGAAACATGATCGAAAATCGGCGAGGGGGCGAGCCCACCGCTACAGCAAATGCAGATCCCGGCGGCGATCGGCCTCGGTCAATGCCACGCGGCAGAAGCTGGCGGCGATCGCGACGACGTCCTCAACGGTTTGCGGATAGTGCTTCGATACCCAGCGCCGGGCGATCGAGATCACGGCGCCGACCATGCCGATCGAAAGCAGCGTGGCCGGAGTACCCTTGTCGCTGCGTTTCGGATCGCGTGGCGGCGGCACCAGGATGTCGCTGAATGTGCGCGATGCGTCGAGCGTGACGGCATCGACCGCCGGGCTGATGCCGGCGATCTCTAGCAGGAAGACCCGTGCCGGCTTCGGATGCTCCTTCAACCGCATGAAATACAGTGTCAGCGCAGCGCGCAGCCGCATTTCGGCATCGTCGCCGCCGGACGCGGCGGCGGCCGCCATCTCCTCGTGGAGGTGGCCGACGACATGGTTGTAGGCCGCGATCAGCAGCGCCTCGCTGTTGGTGAAGGATTCGTAGAAATAGCGTTCGGTGAGCTCGGCCGCCTCGCAGATCGCCTTCACAGTGGCGACCCGATAGCCGACCTCGCCATAGACCTCGATCGCAGCATCAATCAGCTTCAGCCGCCGCTCAGCGCGGCGTTCCTCGGCGTCCATACCGCCATAGAGGCGGGCTTTCCGGCTGCTTGCCATGAAAAGTGTATTGACACGAGCCATTGTCAGATGTCAAGTTATCTGACAATACGAATTGTCAATTCTGCCACGGGAGGTCAGGGCATGTCTGCTCATTTCGACGTGTTGATCGTGGGTGCCGGGCTGTCGGGCATCGGTGCCGGCTATCATCTGCAGACCAATTGCCCGGACCGCAGCTACGCCATTCTCGAAGGCCGCGATTGCATCGGCGGCACCTGGGACCTGTTCCGCTATCCCGGCATCCGCTCCGACTCCGACATGTACACGCTCGGCTACTCGTTCCGGCCCTGGACCGAGCCGAAGGCGATCGCCGACGGCCCGTCGATCCTGAATTATGTGCGCGAGACCGCGCGCATGTACGGCATCGACAAGAAGATCCGCTTCAACCACCGCGTCGTGCGTGCCGACTGGTCGTCGGCCGACTCGCAATGGACGGTCGAAGTCGAGCGCGGGCCGGAGCAGACGATCGAGCGTCTCACCTGCAGCTTCCTGTTCATGTGCAGCGGCTACTACAAGTATGAGCACGGCTACACGCCGGACTTCCCCGGCCTCGCCGACTTCGCCGGCCGAGTCGTCCATCCACAGAAGTGGACCGACGACATCGACTATGCCGGCAAGAAGGTGGTGGTGATCGGCAGCGGCGCGACCGCGGTGACGCTGGTGCCGGAAATGGCCAAGACCGCAGCCCATGTCACGATGCTGCAGCGTTCGCCGACCTATGTCGTCGCGCGGCCGGATGAGGACAAGGTCGCCAACTGGCTGCGGGCGCGGCTACCCGCAAAACTCGCTTATGGCCTCACGCGCTGGAAGAACGTGCTGTTCGGCATGTATTTCTACCGGCTCTGCAAGCGCGATCCGGAGCGCGTGAAGAAGCTGATCCTCGGCGGCGTCCGCCATGCGCTCGGTCCCGACTACGACGTCGCGACGCATTTCACGCCGAGCTACAATCCGTGGGACCAGCGGCTTTGCCTGGTGCCGAACGGCGATCTCTTTCAATCGCTGCGCAGTGGCGGCTCGTCTGTCGTCACCGACCAGATCGAGACCTTCACGCGTGGGGGCATCAAGCTCAAGAGCGGAAACGTGCTCGACGCCGACGTCGTTGTGACCGCGACCGGCCTCGATCTGCAGGTGCTTGGCGGGCTCGAGATCAAGGTCGACGGCGCGCCGGTCGATCTGTCGAAGACCATGAACTACAAGGGGCTGATGTATTCGGGCGTGCCGAATCTTGCTGCGGCGTTCGGCTACACCAACGCATCGTGGACGCTGAAATGCGACCTGACCTGCGAATATGTCTGCCGCATGCTCAACCACATGAAGGCGAATGGCTTCGCGCAAGTCACGCCGCGGCGGAACGATCCGACCGTGACCGAGTTGCCTTGGGTGGATTTCTCCTCGGGCTATATCCAGCGCGCCGCCACCAGGTTCCCCAAACAGGGCTCGCGCCGGCCCTGGCGGCTCTACCAGAACTATGCGCTCGATATCGTGACGCTGCGTTTCGGCTCGCTGAAGGATGAGGCGATCGAGTTTCTGCCGGCGCGCCGGGCCGGCGCGGCGAATGCCGGCTCGAATCCGGCCCGGCAGGTGGCATAGCGCCAAGCGCCGAACATTGCGCAACTTCGCCCGCGCCCGATATGGCGCGGGCTGGCGATCATTCGGCTCCTCTGCTATGGGGATGGCGACGCCCGCATGCTTCGCTGCGGGCGGTGCGGTCCCGTAGCTCAGCCGGATAGAGCGACGGTTTCCTAAACCGTAGGTCGGAAGTTCGAGTCTTCCCGGGATCGCCATTTTCAGCCTGGCTGCGCGCCATAGCGCGCCCACTCCTCATCGAAGCCACGTTTGGGCAACGTGCTCCGGCACGGTCTGCCGGGCGTCCGCCCCCTCAGTTCACCCCAAATTAGGGAAAGCCCGGGACAATGGGGAGGGGGCCACCGGAAGACCGCGCGCATGCGAGCCAGCGTTCCAGAATGGGTTGAGCAGGGCCGCAGCGACGCCTTGCGCGATCCGCTGCGTTCGAAGGGCCGGCCGCTCGTCGTCGATGTCGACGAGGTGATGGTTCCGGAGAGCTCCTTCCCGGCGAATATCGCTTCCGCGCTGACCGGCCGCTTTCGCGCCGTCACCACGGCGATTGCCGCTGCGCTTGGGCCGGCAGCGCGTGTTGCTGATGCATCCGGCTTCGATCCATCCCGCGCACGGTTTGACCACGACGCCGTGACCTTCCTTTTGCAGGTGCTGGGCGAAGGTCGTCCGGTGTATCTCTGTTCGGAAACCCATCCCGAGCCGTTCGTCAGCGCTGTTGCCCAGCATCTCGGCGTCTTCACGGCCTGGGCTGCCGCACCGGACGGCCGGTCGCCGGCACAGGGCGAAGACCTGCCGCCCGCGCTCTTGCAGGGCTTCGACTACATCGGCAGCGAAGCGGTTGCGCTGCCCGGCTTCGCGTCACGCGTGGTGCGCACCGGTCGATCCGCCGCGGCTGCACCCGCGCCGGCTGGTTTGCGCAGCTGGGTGAAGCTGCTTCGGGTGCATCAATATGCGAAGAACGCCCTCGTGTTGGTGCCGCTGCTGACCGCGCACAAGTTCGCATTCGGGTCGGCGGCGACGTCGCTGTTTGCGCTGATCGCATTCTCGCTCTGTGCGTCGGCCGCCTACATCCTGAACGACATTCTCGACATCAAGGCCGACCGCGCGCATCCGGCCAAGCGCAACCGCCCGATCGCAAGCGGCGCCGTCCCCGCGACGCAAGCTGCCGGCGCGATGGCGCTGGTGCTGGTCGCCGCGTTCGCGATCGCATTGTGCATATCGGTCGGGTTCGCCGGCGTCCTGCTCAGTTATTTCGCGCTGACCACCTCCTATTCGCTGTGGCTCAAGCGCATCGCGATCGTCGACGTCGTCGTGCTGGCGACGCTTTACACCGTTCGCGTGATCGGCGGCGCGGTCGCGATCAGCGTGCCGATGTCGGAGTGGCTGCTCGCGTTCTCGCTGTTCATCTTCATGTCGCTGGCGCTGGTGAAGCGCCATATCGAGCTCGCGAGCCAGCCGGACGGCGCGGTGCTCGCGGCGCGCGGTTATCGGATCGAAGACAAGTCGATGGTCGCGATCCTCGCGGCCGCGTCGGGCTTCAACGCCGTCGTGATCTTCACGCTCTACATCTCCTCCGATACGGTTCGCGCGCTCTACAGCCACCCACAACTGCTCTGGGTCTGCTGTCCGATCCTGATGTACTGGATCGGCCGCGTGATGCTGTTCGCGCAGCGCGGATTGATCGATGATGATCCCGTGATGTTCGCGCTGCGGGATCGCGCCAGCTGGGTCGCGCTTGGCGCGATCGGCGTCGTCATGCTCGCCGCCATCTAGCGATGCCGGCGGCTGCCTTGCCAGGACGCGCGACAGCGACCTCCAATCCGGGCGAGATTTGCCTCTCCGGCTGGGGCAACTATCCCAAGGGGTCGACCGAACTACTGGCTCCACATACGCCCGCAGCCGCGCGCAATGATCTGCTCGGGCGGTCCGGTGTCATCGCGCGCGGCGCGGGCCGCGCCTATGGTGATGCGGCGATCGGCACGCAAGCCACGATCTCGTCGCACGGCCTGAACCGGATGCGAAGCTTCGATGCCGCAACGGCCCAATTGACGGTCGAAGCCGGCGTGACCATCGCCGACATTCTTGCTGCGTTCGAGCCGCGCGGCTTCTTCCTGAAAGTCGTGCCGGGCACGAAATTCGTGACGGTCGGCGGCGCGATCGCAGCCGACGTTCATGGCAAGAATCACCATCGCGACGGCGGCTTCGGCATGATCGTCGACTCGTTTCGGCTTGCGCTGCCGGGCGGTGAGATCGTTTCCTGTTCGAGGTCGGAAAACGCCGCGCTGTTCGCGGCGACGCTGGGCGGCATGGGCCTGACCGGCATGATCCTCGACGCGACATTGCAACTGCTCCCGGTCGAGACGGCCTGGCTGCGGCAAGATACGCGCGTCGCCGGTAATCTCGATGCGGCGATCGATCAGCTGGAAAACAGCGCCTCCTCCACCTATTCGGTGGCCTGGATCGATTGCCTTGCGCGCGGCGCAGCGCTGGGGCGGTCGCTGGTCTATCTGGCCGAGCACGCCACGCGCCGCGACATGGATATGCTGGGGCCCGGCCTCGCGCCGTTTCCCCAGCCCTCGCACGCAGCGGCTCTCGGTGCCGGAGCTGTTTCCCGGCTGGCTGCTCAATCGCACATCGATGCGGGTGTTCAACGAGCTGTATTTCCGCCGCGGTGCTGCGCAGCAGGGCAGACAGCGCCTCGTGCACTGGGATCCCTATTTCTTTCCGCTCGATGCGATCTCCGATTGGAACAGGATCTACGGCCGGCGCGGCTTCGTGCAGTATCAATGCGTGATCCCGCTCGAGCGCGCGCGCCGCGTGCTTGCCGACATCCTGGATCGGGTGTCCCGGCGCGGCGATGCGTCGTTTCTTGCGGTGCTCAAGCAGCTCGGCGATGGCGGCGGGCCGATGTCGTTTCCGCTTCGCGGCTATACCCTGACGATGGACTTTCCCGTCAGCGACACGCTGTTCGCGTTTCTTGACCAGCTCGACGCGCTTGTGGTCGATGCCGGCGGCCGGCTCTATCTCGCCAAGGACGCGCGGCAATCCCGCGCGACATTCGAATCCGGATATCCCGGCCTTGCGGCCCTGCGCGACATCCGCCGGCAGACCGGGGCGACCACGCGCCTTGCCTCCCATCTTTCAGAACGGCTTGGAATTTGATGACCGGCACAAAATCAATTCTGGTGATTGGCGGCAGCTCGGACATCGGGCACGCGACGGCGCTGCGTTATGCGAAGGAGGGGTGGCGCGTGACGCTCGCCGCCCGCGATCTTGCGGCCGCGCAGCGCAACGCCGACGATATCAGGACGCGAAGCGGCGTCGACACAACGGTTCAATCGCTCGACGTGCTGCAGACCGGACAGCTTGCCGGCTTCGTCGCCGGCCTGTCCGCGCTCCCCGACACCGTCGTGTGCGTTGTCGGAGAACTCGGCGATCAGCTGCGTGCCCAGACCGATCCCGAGCTTGCGACGACAATCATGCGCACCAATTTCGAGGCACCCAGCCTGTTGCTCGAACAGTTCGCGCAAGCCTTCGCGGCGCGCGGCTCGGGAACGATCGTCGGGGTCAGCTCAGTCGCCGGCGATCGCGGGCGGGCGTCGAACTATTACTACGGCGCGGCCAAGGCCGGCTTCACGCAATTCCTGTCCGGCCTGCGCAACCGCCTGGCGCTCGCCGGCAGGGTCCGCGTCGTCACCGTCAAGCCCGGATTCGTGCGCACCAAGATGACGGCGCATATGAAGCTGCCGGCGCCCCTGACCGTCGAGCCGGATCGGGTTGCGGAGGATATCTACCGCGCCGACGTGACGAGGCCGCGGGATGTGATCTATGTGGCCAAGCGATTTTGGCTGGTGATGACGATCATCTGCGCGCTGCCGGAGCCGATCTTCAAGCGGATGCGCATCTGACGTTGGCCTCGCTGATTGCTTCCGTTCCTGAGCTGCGCAGCAGCAGAATGCCGACAATGAGCGCGATCAAGGGGACGATCGCAAAGCCGCCGATCAAGAGCATGCCGAGTGACTGCGCGCCCGGGTGAGCGGTCGTCATCTGCGCCAGGTAGCCAAACGCACCGATCGGAATCGGCAAGGCGTAGATGATACCTCGTTCCCACTCACGCGCGCTCGCCAGAAGCGCCGGCAACAGCAGCGCCAGGCCGACGCTGAAGATCAGAAAGTCGTAGTCGTAGGCGTAGGGGCTGATGCAGACCGATACGATCGCGACGAGGCCGAGGCGCTCGCGTGCCGGCATCGTCCGGTAAACGGCGATGAGAACGACGGCAAGCGCCAGGACCGCGACGGCGCCCTGGGCGACAAATGCTGCCGACGCAGACATCCCTGCGGTTCGTAACGCGGCATAGATCGAGATCATGCGATGCATCGGGTAATTCCCTTGCTCCAGGAACACCGACGAATCGCGCACGCTCTGCAGGAACGCGCTCCAGACCTCCACACCGAAAACCGCCGTACAGATCGCTGAGCTGATCAGCACGACTGCGGCGGCCGTGGTCACGACGCTCCAGGAACGCCGCAGCATGGCGTAGACCGCGAACGCGATGGCGAGATGCGGCTTGATGATCATCAGACCGAGGGCGGCCCCGGCGAGGATCGGCCGCTCTTCAAAGAACAGGCAGACCATTCCGATCAGCGCGGCCGTCAGCAGGCCGTTCTGCCCGCATGCCAGGGTGATCCCGATCGTCGGAAAGAAGACGATCAGCACGAGCACAAAGTTGTTGCCGGCGAGACGGCGCAGCACGGCAAGGTAAAGCGTCAGCGTCGAGGCCGCGAACAGCAAATAGGCAATCCCGACCGGGATCAGCGCGAACGGCGCCAGCAGCAGGCTGAACTGCGGCGGATAGGTCCACGACATGAAGCCATCGTGCCCGCCCGATGCCTCCTTCTGGATGACGATGAGCTTCGCGAACTGATAGGCCTGATCCACGGTGCCCAGCCACACCAGCTTTGCGGTGATGTAGAAGGCGGCAAAGTCGACGAGCTCGCGGCCATGCCCGAGCCCCACTTGAGCGAGCCACACCGCCTTGAAGACGATGGCGATGATCAGAAGCGCGAGGATTCCGCGGATATAGGCGGTCCGCTTCGACGTGGTCGACCGAATTGCTTCGAGGGTAGTTGCGAACATCAAGCCGGGCCCTGTTTCGGCAATGCAGGCTAGGTCGAATAGGTTAAGTAGTCGAAAAATCGCGCAGGAGAGCGCGGTTCGGCGTCGGTCGCCTGACAGCCGCAGGGACGCATCACATCGGCCCGTGCCGGCGTTGTCGGAACCGGGCGGTATCTTGGTGCAGGGGTGCGACTTTCGCTGGAGCTCCGTCGGCGGCGGTGATAACGGCTGGGACAACCACCTCATGACGGGCAGCATGCCGAAACCTCCGCCTCCTTCCAATCGCGAGCCCAGCCCACCGCCGGCTCTGCACCGCGCCATGGTCGCTTTGCAGATGGGGCAGGTCGTCGAAGCCGAGCGGCTGGCGGCGGAGGTGTTGAAGGCAAACCGGACCGATGTCGGCGCGGCCTCGATCCTGGCACGGGCGCTGATGGCCCAGAACCGCAACGAGGAGGCGATCGCGCCGCTCGAGCGCGCCGCGCGCCGCGTCGAGGATCCCGGCATTGAGACCCTGCTCGGCGCGGCGCTCGGCGGTGCCGGTCGGCGCAGCGAGGCGATCGATCTGTTGCGGCGAACCACCGCGCGGCGGCCACCGTTCCTGCCCGCATTTCAGGGGCTGGCAGGACAATTGGGCGCGGCCGGCCGCATCGACGAGGCGGTTGCCGTCGTCGAGAGCGCGCTTGCTTTCGCGCCCGGCAGCGTCGAGTTGCTGCTCTTGCTCGCGCAGCTCTTGCCCCATCGCAATGAGCGCGGCCGCGCGCGAGAGATTCTGGAGAAGCTTCGCACGGCGGTGCCGGGACATCCGGATATCCTGGCCGCGCTCGCGCGTGTGCTGCTGCTCGATGGCGAATATGCGGCTGCGGCGGATCTCTACCGTCAGGTGCTGGCGCAGCGCCCCGACGATCCCCTGACGCGGACCAGCTTCTCCGCCTGTCTCCTCGAAATGGGCGACCGCGCTGCCGGCGAGGCCAATCTGCGTCTGGCGTTGCGCGGCCGGCCGCAAATGATCGGCCGCACCACGTCCGCGCTGGCCATGGCATCGCACGGCCGCTTCTTCTTCCGTCCCAGCGCGGCTGCGAAATTTCTGAGCTGAACAAGGCTCGGGCAAATCATGTCGCGAGACTGCGAAGCCGCAACCTCATCTTGATGACACCGACTCTGCCGTTTGACAGTTGAATCAAGAGCTCACCCGTCATCCCCGCGCAAAGGCTTCGCCTTTGTCGCTGGAGGTGCGAGCGGAGCGAGCCTCGAAGGATGCACGGCCCCACTGGTGGCCGTCGATCCTTCGAGACGCCGCTTCGCGGCTCCTCAGGATGACGGGACTCCAGCGTAGCAGGGACTACGAATGGAGGGAGCCGTCCCGAACGCTGTCTCGTGCGCTCCGATCTACGTTCGAAACTGGCGGCGATAGAGTCCGGGCTCGCGGGCCATCCGGTTGGACAGGTCCTGTGCGCGCGATGTTTCATCCGGTGTCATCGCCGCGGTCTGCGCGACCCAGTTCTCGCGCTTCACCGGGAAGCATTGCGCAACCGGCGTGCCCTTGGGCAGCACGCCGCTGAAATTGGTGTCGTGCCAGCGCGCCGGAAAATGAATCCAGCTGTCGTGAAACTGATCGCAATCGACCATGCCGGTCAGCGTGGTGAACGGCAGATCGAACCGATTGACCGGATGCGTGAAGAACAGCGAGTAGCCCACCGGCGCCTCGATGGTCCACAGATTGACGAACTTGATCACGAAGCGGTCCTGTTCGAACAGCGGCGAGCCGATCACCTGGCTCTCGTCGTGGAATCCGACAGGCGAACGCGGGAATTCGAGCACACCTCCGGACGGAAGGTCGTTGTCCCATGTCATCTCGCCATTCTCGATCTTGAGGTCGCAGATCAGCGGCATCAGGAAGCCGGACGTCATCGCGTCGATGAATGGCGGGCAGCGCTTGACGGTATCCTCCTCGCGATTGCTCATCGCATTGAAGGCCTGCGTCGGCATCGCCTTGAGCCATCCGGGAAGACCCAATGACGCAGCCACCGGCGGCGGAATCTTGCCTTCGAGCTCCGCCGGGCAGCGGAATTTGATGGTCATCGCTTCGTTGTTGTTGGACACGGTTTTGGCCCTTGGTTCGTTCGGTGTCGGCAGCGCCCTTGCGCCAGTCGATGCTGATCTAGCACGCGATGACGGGGCGGAGAAAGCAGCCGCATCGCGCGCGGGGCTAGCCGCGGCCTTGAGCTATAAGTTGTTGTTATCATGACGGATAAGGTAACTCCTCAATTTCGCGTGTCGCGCGCAGGCCGATCCCGTTTTGATGCGTCTTTCCATTCGCCGATGTGCAAGACTTTGCCGATAGGCATTGGCTTTCGATGCCTGTCGGGCGCATCATGGCTGGTGTCGCTGACGACGAGATTTGCAGCAGATAACGGAGGGACCGATGGCCGAATCGAAGGTTGAGACCGCCAACACTGCAGGTGCCGCGCCACCCTCCGGCGACAGTAGCAGCGTCAGCGAGCTCGCAATCGCGACCGTCCGTACCGTGCCGATCGAGCAGGCGCAGTCCCGCACCGAGCACGATCTGCTCGGCGAGGACGAGGTGCCGGCCAATGCGCTGTGGGGCATCCACACCAAGCGCGCGGTGGTGAACTTTCCGATCACCGGCGTGCCGGTCGGCCATTTCCCGGAATTCGTGCGCGCGCTGGCGCTGGTGAAGCAGGCGGCCGCCCGCGCCAACAAGCGCCTGGGCTATCTCGCGCCGGAAAAGGCCGATGCGATCGACAAGGCCTGCATCCAGATCGCGACCGACAAGGTCTATGCCGAGTCCTTCGTCGTCGATGCGATCCAGGGCGGCGCCGGGACCTCGACCAACATGAACGCCAACGAGGTGATCGCCAACGTCGCGCTCAAGCTGATGGGCAAGAAGCCCGGCGATTATCACACGCTGCATCCGAACGACGACGTCAACATGGCGCAGTCGACCAACGACGCCTATCCGACCGCGCTGCGGCTCGCGGTGATCTTTGCCACCCAGCCGCTGGTGCGCGCGCTCGATGACCTCGCCTACGCCTTCAAGGGCAAGGCGGTGGAGTTCGCCGATGTCCTGAAGATGGGCCGCACCCAGCTTCAGGACGCGGTGCCGATGACGCTCGGCCAGGAGTTCGACGCCTTCCACGCCACCGTGAAGGAGGACGTCGCGCGATTGAACGAGATTTCGAGCCTGTTCCGCGAGGTCAATCTCGGCGCCACTGCGATCGGGACCGGCATCAATGCCGATCCGCGCTATGCGGCGCTTGCGGTCGAGGAGCTGTCGCGGCTGTCGGGCCAGCCCATGGTGCTGGCCTCGAACCTGATCGAGGCGACCTCCGACCTCGGCGCCTTCGTGCTGTTCTCCGGCGTGCTGAAGCGCGTCGCGGTGAAGGTGTCGAAGATCTGCAACGACCTGCGTCTGCTGTCATCGGGGCCACGTACCGGCTTTGGCGAAATCCGCCTGCCTGCGGTGCAGGCCGGCTCGTCGATCATGCCCGGCAAGGTCAACCCCGTGATTCCGGAGGTGGTCAACCAGGTCGCCTTCCTCGTGATTGGGCACGATCTCACGGTGACGATGTGCGCCGAAGGCGGCCAGCTCCAGCTTAATGCCTTCGAGCCGACCATCGGCTATTGCGTGCTGAGTTCGCTGCGCATGCTGACGGCGGCGATCGATACGCTGACCAAGCGCTGTGTCGACGGCATCGAGGCCGACCGCGAGCGTTGCCGCAGCCTGGTGCAGGGCTCGATCGGCCTGATCACGGCGCTGGCGCCGGCGCTCGGCTATGAGGCCTCATCGCGCGTGGCGCGCCGCGCGCTGAAGGAGAACCGCTCGGTCGCCGATATCGTGCTGGAGGAAAAGCTGCTGACCGAGGAGCAGCTCAACCAGCTGCTCGAGCTCGAAGCCATGACCCGCCCGGCGCGCCGTCAGCCCGTGCCGAAGTTGAAGGAAAGTTGAGAGCAGGCGTTACCGATCCCGCCCGACGAACATCCATTTTGACCCTTGCAGGACGGACCCGCCGGCCGCATGCCGACGGGTCCGTGATGACGCCTTGTGAAGCCGGTCACACGTCCATTGGAGATGTATGATACGATGAAGCAACTTTAGATAATCGACTTACCGCGCCCGCGGCATAGGGATTGCGAGGTTTGCCATGGCCACGCCCAACCTGCCGACGCCAGATTTCGCCTTCGATCCCGAGCAGCCCGGCGCCTGCATTGCCGGCGTGCGGCCCTATCGCAACGGATCGTACCGGCTCGATGCCGAAACCATCTCGCAGAGCTTCATCGTGCATAATTACGGCCATGGCGGCGCCGGCATCACGCTGAGTTTCGGCTGCGCCGCGAAGGTCCGCGACATCGTCAGGGATCATCTGGCCGCAAGCCGTGGGGTCACCGAAGCCGCCGTGCTCGGCGCCGGCGTGATGGGTCTGACCGCCGCGACATTGCTGCTCGATCTCGGGCTCAAGGTCACGGTCTATTCGGATCGCGTGCCGCTCGAGACCACCTCCGCCAAGGCCGGCGGCCAGTGGGCCGTCTCGGTGGTGGAATTCGCCGGCAAGGAACGCGAGCTCACCGACATCATCAAGAGCGCCTATCGTGCGTTCAAGGATCGGATCGGGCAGGGGTTCGGTGTGTTCGAGCGGCCGAACTACACCGCGACGCGCGCGCACAATCTCGACATCGTGCTGCAACTCGCGCCCGGCCTGATCCCGCCGCGGCAGTCGCTGCAGCGCTTGCCGTTCGCGCACCACACCAAGCCCGGCTTCGTCTACCAGACCTTGCTGATTGAGCCGCCGGTCCTGCTCGCCAGGCTGAAGGCCGACCTTGACCAGCGCGGCGTCAGCTTCGTGTCGAAGCGGTTCGTCAACCGTTCGGATATCCTGGCCAGCGTGCCGCAGCCGATCATCGTCAACTGCACTGGGCTCGGATCGATGACGCTGTGGAGCGACACCAAAATGATGCCGATCAAGGGACAGCTTGCGCTGCTGCGGCCGCAGCCGGCGCTGCAATACCTCTACGGCCAGAACGGCTACCTGTTCCCGCGCAGCGACCACGTCGTGATCGGCGGCACCTTCGAGCCCGGCGTCAACAACGAGACCCCGGACAAGGCGGTGTGCCATGGCCTCGTCGATCACATCGCCTCGCTGTTCGGCAAGGCACCGGCGAGGCCGCTGCCCGACATCCATATCCACAACCCCGTCCACGCGCCGATCGTCAACCCGGCAATTCCCGAAGTCTGAGGGGGCGCCATGGAACATCCGCTTCGCGTCGGCGAGTTCTTGCCCTCCGATGCGCCGGTTGCCGCCGCCGCCGCCGAGATCGCCGCGCCGCCGGCGGAGGCCGTGGCACCGCTGCCGCCATTGCCCAACCTGCCGGCGACCGACGTTCAGTTCCTGCGGCCGCAGGACGCGCACTATGCGGATTACCTGCCTGCCGCGAGCAAGCGCAGGCAATTGGCGCCGGCGTTGCGTGCAGTCTGCAAGACCGAGCACGCGGTTGCCGTGATGGTCGACTGGGTGCGCAGCAATGGATTGAGCTTCGCGGTTCGCTGCGGCGGGCATTCCTATGAAGGCCTGTCGCAATCGTCCGGGGTTGCGATCGACGTGCGCGGATTGCAGCAGATTGTGGTCGACAAGGCCTCGAACCTCGTCACGGCAGGCTCCGGCGTATCGCTGTATGCGCTCTATTCCGCGTTGGCCGCCCAGGGCCTCGCGCTGCAGGCAGGGAGTTGCCCAACCGTCGGCATCTCCGGCCATCTCAGCGGCGGCGGCCATGGCCTGCTCGCGCGCTCGCACGGACTGACCTGCGACGGCCTGCTGCAAGCGAATGTCGTCGACGCCCAGGCGCGTGTGCTGCAGGCCAATGCGACATCGGAGCCGGACCTCTGGTGGGCCTGCCGCGGCGGCGGCGGTGGCAGCTTCGGCATCGCGACCGAGTTCAAGATCGAGGTGTTTCCCTTGAAGACCGCGCGGGTGTTCGGTGTCTCCTGGAAACTGTCGCAGGCCCACGCCGCGCAATTGTTCGCCGCCTGGCAGGACTGGGCGCCGAATGCGCCGTCGAACATCACCTCGATCATGAAGGTCGGCCCGGCCGGCCAAGGCCTGATCACGATGCGCTGCATTGGCCAGTCGGTCGGCAGCGAGAGCGAGCTGCGCAGCGAGCTCCGGCGATTGACGGCGGTGCGACCGCCGTCATCGGCGCTGTCGGTGCAATCGCTCGCCTTCCTCGATGCGGTCAAGCACTTTGCCGGACCGCTCGCCTACGAGTCGGTGCTGATGAAGGCGAAGTCGGACTATGTGCTGACGCCGCTCGCCTCTGACGGCATCGAAGCCATGATGGCGGCGGTCGCGCCGATCGCGCCGGGCGGCATCGTGCTGCTGTGCGATTCCTACGGCGGTCGGATCGCCGATGTTGCCGCCGACGCCACTGCATTCCCGCGCCGCGCCGGCACGCAGTACTGTATCCAGTATTTCTCGAGCTGGAGCCGATCCGCCGACACCGCGGCGCATCTCGCTGACGTCGCAAGGGTCTATGCGGCGATGCGCCCTTTCATGCCGGGCGCGTCCTACGTCAATTATTGCGATCTCGACCTCGACGACTATGCGTCAGCCTACTGGGGCGACAACCTCGCCCGCCTGGTCGCGGTGAAGCAGCAATATGATCCCGATGATTTGTTCCGCCACGCCCAGAGCGTGCCGCTCAGCGTGCCGACGGCATGAGGAGCTGGCCGAAGCTCAAAGCGTCTTGATGAACTCGATCAGGGCGCGGCGCTCGTCTTCCTTCAGCTCCGGCCCGATCACGCCTGTGCGCTTCTCGTTCGAGAACTCGTGTCCGGAATTGCTGTTGCCGCGCTTGCTGGTGTCGAGCACGAAGGCGTTCTTGATGTTGTCCTTCCAGACATGGCCGAGATCCTTGGGATCATACTCCCGGTTGCCGAGATAGAAGGTCGCGGGACGATCCTTCACCGGCGACAGCAGCGCGTAGATGGACGGCACCGATCCGTTGTGCAGGTAGGGCGGGGTCGCCCAGATGCCGTTGAGCGGCCGGACCTTGTAGGCGAGCGGCGCCTGGATCTCGTTCGGCCGGTAGCCGTTGATGCGCTTGCGGTCCTCCGGCGGGGTCTTGTTCTGGTCGTACCAGGTGTCGACGGTCTTCTCGACCAGTTCGCCGAGCGCGGGTCCGAATCCGCCGTCCTTGATGTTCAGATTGGCCGGCGTCTCGACCGTGCGGCTCTTGAGGCCTTCGGCCTGCGCGCTGTCGGTCCCGATATGGCTGATTGGAATCATCTCGACGTCGAGCAGCGGCTGGCCGGCGTCGTTCTTGATCCAGCGCTTTTTGTCCTTGAACAGCGCAAAGGCTTCGCTGGCAGGCAGCGCCTTGCTGTCGATCGCCGGGCCGTGGCAGCCCTGACAATGCGTCTTGTAGAGCTCGCCGCCCTTCTTCGCGAGATCCATGTTGATCTGTCCCAGGATATTCTCCGGCCATTTCGGCGACGCCAGGCCGCCGAAGCCCTTGTCCTCGCTAGGCGGCTCGCCGGCGATCATCCGCTCCATCTCGTGCAGCACGTCGACCCGCGCGCTCGATTTGAACAGGCCCCTGAACTCGTCGAGCAGATTGAGCTCGGCGCTGACGCCGAGCGCCTCGCCGGCATTGCGCACCATCGGCTGCATGATCGAGCCGTCATACTGCACCCAGCTGAACCACGGCGCGTTCCAGATCCGCGGGAAATGCACCGGCGCCGAATGTGCGGCGTAGTTGTTCGGATTGTTCAGGTCGATCGAGAACACCTGGTTGCCGATCCGGTTCAGCGCGTCGAGCCGCGCATAGCCTTCCTCGACGCTGTTGGCGGCGACCTTGGTCTCCAGCGCATTGATGTTGGCGTATTGCTTCAGCACGAGATCGAGCTGGCCGCGCAGGGCCATGCGTTCGTCAACGGTGGCGTCCTTGCCGAGGATCTCGTCGGCAAAGCGCGCGAAGCGGCCCGGCCAGAACCGGGTCAGCAGCAGCGAGACGCCGACGCCCTTCTGGAATTCGAACAGATTGGTGTTGGCGGGCCCGCCGTCGATCACGATCTCGGTGCCGCGATAGCTGAAGCTTCCGGTGTGGCAGGCGGAGCAGGTCAGCCCGACCCCGTTCATGTCGGCCTTGCTATGCGGATTGCGCCACGGTGCGCCGTTGGCGTCGGCCATCGGGCCGCTCGGCGCAAAGCCGATCGGCAGCGCATCGGGGCTGCCCGGAATCACGGTGTCGGGAATAAAGCCGAAGCGGCCGAGATAATTGGTCTCGCTGAGCCGCGGTGCCGCAGTGAGCAGTGGCCAGACCGTCGGCTGCTCCAGCGCCATGAACCATTCAAGGGGAATGCCGAAAGTCCGCGTGCCCTGGTCGGCGTGGTAGAACCAGCGCAGCCGTTCGGCGCTGACATTCTGATCCAGCCACACCGTCTTTGCCGGCGGCTGGTAGTCGACGACCTTGACATGGAAGCCGCTCACTACCGTCTCGATATCGTCCTTGAAGTAGAGGACGCCGGCGACAATCAGCAGGCCGATGAAGAAGATCGTCTTGCGAGGCATGCCCCGTCCCCCAATTCGCGGTACCCGCGCGTCATATGGATGAGATATTAAAAATCGCCGAAACTGGTTCGCGTTAAGCGTGTGATGCGCTGTATGCCATCCTACAGTGGCGGCTCTTGGTCTAACAACGGAAATGTTGCCAAGGAAATATTGCAAAGGAAATATTGATTGGCTGTGAGCCAGTTCACTTGCGCGGGTTCACCTCGGCGGCATTTGCGCGCATGGCGGCCTGCCGCTAGAAATGGCGGAGCAACAATTCTTCGAGATATCATCTTGAACGCGCCAAGTGCACAACCGCTCACGATCACGGTTTCGGGCGACAACTCAGTGTCCGCACTGCTGCTGCGCCCGGCGCAGGCCCGTAGCGCCTATGTGTTCGCGCATGGCGCTGGCGCCGGCATGACCCATGCCTCGATGGAGACGATTGCGGTCGGCCTCGCCGAGCGCGGCATCGCGACCTTGCGCTATCAGTTTCCCTACATGGAGCAGGGCAGCAAGCGGCCCGATCCGCCCGCCGTCGCGCAGGCGACGGCGCGCGCCGCGGTCGCGGAGGCCGCGCGCCGTTGCGGCGAACTGCCGCTGTTTGCCGGCGGCAAGTCGTTCGGCGGACGCATGACCTCGCAGGCGCAGGCCAAAGCACCGCTCGACGGCGTGCGCGGGCTGGTGTTCCTCGGCTTTCCGCTGCATCCAGCCGGCAAGCCGTCGAGCGAGCGGGCCAAACATCTCGCCGAGGTCAAGATCCCGATGCTGTTCCTGCAGGGCACGCGCGACGCGCTGGCCGAGCTCGACTTGCTCGAGCCTGTGGTGAAGGGGCTCGGCGCGCGGGCGACGCTGCATCTGGTGCAGGAAGCGGATCACTCCTTTCATGTCCTGAAGCGCTCCGGCCGCAACGACCGCGAGGTGATGGCCGAGGTGCTGGATGCCTTCGCGGCCTGGGTCGCGAAGCATTCGTGAGCAGGCACGGCGTTCCGCCTGTGACACCGTCCCGGATTGCGCTTCGCTGCATCCGGGCTACTAATCTCGATCCATGACCAAAATCCTGATCGTCAATCCCAACACCACCGCGTCGATGACTGCGACCATCGCCACTGCCGCGCGGGCGGTTGCCGCCGATGACACCGAGATCGTGGCCGTCACATCGGCGATGGGACCCGCCTCGATCGAAGGCTTCTATGACGAGGCGTTCGCCGTTCCCGGGCTGATCGAGGCACTGCTGAAGACGCCCGACGCCGATGCCGGCATCATCGCCTGCTTCGACGACACCGGGCTCGATGCCGCGCGGTCGGCGGCGCGCTATCCGGTGGTCGGCATCTGCGAAGCGGCGCTGGTCACGGCCGGACAGATCGCAAAGCGCATCGGCATCGTCACCACGCTGCCGCGCTCGATCGTGCCGCTCGAGGAGCTGGTCCGCCGCTACGGCTTTGCCGACCGCGCTGTGGTCACCGCCTGCGACGTCGCGGTGCTCGATCTGGAGAAACCGGGTTCGGGCGCAAAATCCAAGCTGGAAGCGGAGATCGCGCGGGCGCTGGAAAACGGCGCCGACGCTATCGTGCTCGGCTGCGCCGGCATGGCCGATCTTGCAAATGAGCTGTCAGTGCAATTCGGTGTGCCTGTCGTGGACGGTGTGGCCGCCGCGGTGAAGCAGGCGGAAGCGCTCGCCGGCCTCAAGCTGACGACGTCGCGCCGTGGCGCTTACGCTTCGCCTGGAGCGAAAAAGTACGCGGGGCTGCTCGAAGGATTCGCGCCGGTTCCAGAGGACTAACCGCCGTCATTGCGAGCGAAGCGAAGCAATCCATGGCGCCGCACACGGAGAAATGGATTGCTTCGTCGCTGTCGCTCCTCGCAATGACGGGGAGACGGATTTATGACGCCGCTCCGCCATAGATCCGGTCGCGCAGGCGACGCATGCCGGACAGCCAGCGTTCGCGATTGTTGGCCTTGCGCTGCATGTATTCCTGCACCTGGGGATGCGAGAGAATCAGGAAACGTTCCTCGGCCATCGCCTCGATCACCATCCGCGCCACTTCGCCGGGCTGCAGCACGCCGTCGACGCGCGCCGCGCTCGGGCCCGGCGTGCTCATTCCCGTCTGCACCGATTGCGGGCAGAGCACGGAGACGCGGATGCCGCGATCGCCATACTGGATGGCGAGGTGTTCGGCGAGCGCGACCGCGGCGTTCTTGGTTACGCCGTAAGGCATCGAGTTCAGCGAAGCCAAGAGCCCCGCGGCCGATGCGGTGTTGATGAGATAGCCGGAGCCGCGCGCGAGCATGCCGGGCACCAGCGCGCGCGCCGCGAACACGTGGCTCATCACATGCACCCGCCAGCTCACATCCCAGTCGGCATCGGACGCGGCCTCCTGTCCCTTGCGCGACAGCCCGGCATTGGAGAAGAACACGTCGACCGGGCCATATTTGTCCTCGGCCGCCGCGATCAGCGCCTTGACGTCCTCCTCGAGCCCGACATCGGCGGTGACCGCGAGCCCGTCGATATCGCCGGCGACGCTGGCGAGCCGGTCGCGTGAGGTCTTGAGATCGGCGACCACGACGCCGCGCGCGCCGGCCTCCGCATAGGCCCGCGCCACCGCCTCGCCGATCCCGCTCGCGCCGCCGGTGACGACGCAGACCTTGTCCTTCACTTGCATGGTTCGATGTCCCCGCTTGAGATCGTCGTGTTCGGATTGTCAGCCCTGATAGAGCCCCTTGTCACGCGCCTTCTGGATCGCGAGCGCGGCCATCAGGTCGAGCATCGGGGTCGGAAGGCCGGCCGCGCGGGCAAACGCCGCCGGGGCGCGCACCAGCACATCGATCTCCATGGCGCGGCCGAGCTCGTAGTCCTGCAGGATCGACGGCTTGTGGTCCGGCGCCGGCCCTGAGCGGGTGACGCGCTTGACCGCGGAAATGTAGTGCGTGTCGCCACCGCATTGGCCTCGTCGAGCAGGCGCGGGATCACGTCCTGCATGGCAGGATCGTCGCGGACGGCGCGCGCGGTCAGCCCGGTCAGCAGGCAGAGCACGGACATCGACATGTTGGTCAATAGCTTCGACCAGATCGTCTCGCGGATCTCCTTGACCTCGGGCGATTCGATCGCGGCGTCGTTGAGCGCCGCACGCAGATTGGCGATGCGTTCGCTCCGGCGGTCGTCGCATTCACCGATCAGAAGGCGGTTGCGGTCCGGCGTCAGGTTCGCCACGACGCCGGGCGCGATCACCTCATTGGAGGAGAAGATCACACCGCCGACGATCCGCTCTTTCGGGATCGCGGCGCGCAGGCGTCCGCCGGGATCGAGGAAGCCGAGATCGGGGATCGCGGGATGCTGCGCCGGCAGGCCGAGATCGTACCACCAGGGAATGCCGTTTTGCGCGAACACGACGGCGGTGTCGCGTTCAAGCAGCGGCGGCAGCCCGGTTGCGAGCGCGCCGATGCCGGTCGCCTTCAGCGTGCTGATGACGAAATCCTGCGTCCCCAGCTCGGCAGGATCGGCCGACGCCTTTACCTTCGCAGTGACGCTGGTACCGCCGACCTTCAGCGTCAAGCCGTTGGATTTAACCGCGTCGAGATGTGGCCCGCGCATCACACAGGACACATCGTGGCCGGCGCGTGACAGCCGAACCGCAAAATGGCTGCCGACGGCGCCCGCGCCGAAAATGCAAATACGCATGGGTGGAACAAATCCTTGCAACGTGTCGCGTCAGTTTCCACAAGCGCAGGGCATCGCGCAACCCGCCTTGCATGCGGCGCGGCCGCGCGCGCTCGAAAGTGATGGATCAAGCCATCGCCTCTCGCCATAGTGGCACCAAGAGTAATGCCGAACGAGGGAGAAACGTCATGTCGGCCAACCCAGTCCTGTGGAGCCTCGATGCGCGCGGGGTCGCGACCGTCACGCTGAACAGGCCCGAGGTCAACAACGCCTATGACGGCGCGCTGATTGCGGGCGTGCTCGCCGCGATCGACGATCTCTCGACCAAGCCGGTGCGCGTCGTCGTGCTGAACGGCAACGGCAAGCATTTCCAGGCCGGCGCCGACCTGAAATGGATCAACGGCGTGCGGCCGAAATCATCGGAGGAGAACGAGGCGGCGTCGCGCGCCACCTTCGAGGCGGTGCAGCGCCTCAACACGCTGCCGGTGCCGACCGTGGCGCTGGTGCAGGGCGGCTGCTTCGGCGGCGGCACCGGCGTGATCTCGGCCTGCGATATCGTGATCGCGGCCGACAATGCGCTGTTCTCGATCACCGAGGTGCGCTGGGGCCTCACCGCTGCGATCATCATCCCGCAGCTTTGCGACGCCATCGGCGTGCGCCAGGTGCGCCGCTACGCGCTGACCGGCGAACGTTTCGGCGCCGAGGACGCCCGGCGCATCGGCCTCGTGCACGAGGTGGTGCCGCTGGCCGATCTCGAGAGCGCAGGGGCCAAGGTCGTGGAGCAGCTGCTCGGCAACGCGCCGGATGCGATGGCCGAGACCAAGAAGCTCGCGATGGAAAGCTCATTCGGCGGCATGGGCGTCGACGATGAAGCCTACAAGCGCCTCGTCCACCTGCACTCGGCAAAGCGGCAGACCGCCGAGGCGGCCGAAGGGCTTGCGTCCTTTGCCGAGAAGCGCGCGGGCCGGTGGGGCGGCGGCGGGGCATAAGCCCGGCCGCTCAGCTCAACAACCGCGGCAGATGCCGCGCATGCTGCGATAGACCTCTTCGTCGTCGCGGCGCATCTGCTGCAACTGATCGAACGTCTTCGATTCGCTCGATTGGGTGATCGACGGCTCGGGCTTGCGCTTGGCCGCCAGCTCCTGCTCCTGGCGATGGTAGCAGGCCTCGCGTTCCGGTTTGGCCTCGATGAACCGGCACGTTTCGATCGCCGCCGCCGGCCCGGCGGCGATGATGAGACCAAGCGACACTGACATCAGGAGTTTCAAAGCGGGCGATCCTTATCCGTCCTTGTCTCAGGTCGGCGTGCAGGGGGCAAGACTGCGGTCGTGTCAAAGCGATTGCGCCAGCGACTTTTTCAATGTCTTCAGCAGCGCCTGCACCGCGGCGGCATTGATGCGGCGCTCGGGAACGGCGGCCTTCACCCATAGTTCCGGGATCGGAAACTCGGCGAGGATC
The DNA here is from genome assembly GCF_054063295.1 of Bradyrhizobium sp. USDA 3240. Classification (NCBI taxonomy): domain Bacteria; kingdom Pseudomonadati; phylum Pseudomonadota; class Alphaproteobacteria; order Hyphomicrobiales; family Nitrobacteraceae; genus Bradyrhizobium; species Bradyrhizobium sp. USDA 3240. The sequence continues at coordinate 3,856,287 of NZ_JBSSGD010000002.1, read as the reverse complement.
GGCTGCAAGGCGCCGTCGCGCAGCGCATCCGCGACCAGATAATGCGAGAGCAGCGCGATGCCGTTGCCGGCGATCGCGCTTTGCGTCAGCACCCGGCCCTCGTTCGAGGAGAGAATCGGGCGGACCTGGACATTGATGCGGCCGCGCGGCCCCTCGAACGGCCATTCCGGTCCGGTCGGCAAGAAGCTGAGGCAGCGATGATCGACCAGGTCGCGTGGATGCTTCGGCGTGCCGTGCTTCTTTAGATACGCGGACGAAGCGCACAACAGCCGCGGCAGCCGGCACAGCGGCTCGTCGACGACACCGCCGAAGGAATGCGGGAAAGCGCCGATCGCGATGTCAAAGCCTTCGGTCACCGGATCGACCGGGCGGTCGATCATCACGATCTCGAGCTTCACGCTTCGGTTCTGCTTCTGAAAGGTCGTGAAGGCATCGGCGAGCCGCGCCACCGTCAGCGAGGTCGGCGCCTTCACGCGCAGATGATCGGTGAGATCGCGCTGCTTCTCGCCCATCCGCGACAGGAGATCGCCGACATCGGCAACCACGCCGCGGGCGCGATGGACATATTGCTGCCCGGCCTCAGTCAGCCGCAACTGACGGGTCGAGCGGTGGAACAGCGCGGTGCCGATCCGCTCCTCGAGCTGGGTCACGCGCTTGGCGACGACCGACGTCGCGACGTTGAGCTTGCGCGCCGCGGCGGAGAAGCCGCCGGCGTCGGCGGTGGCGAGGAAGGCTTCGAGATTGACCAGCGTATCCATCCGCGCTTCCCAATAGCCTTTCTCGATTCGCGAAAGCTGATTACATAATTTGGTGGATTGTACTGCAATCCGCATCAATTCATAGTTGGCCCAATCAACTTTGTTCAGGGCGGAAATGATGCTGATGAGCACGATCGAAGAACCTGCGCGACAGGTCCCGGTCTATGGCGAATATGACGTGGTGGTGCTTGGCGGCGGTCCGGCCGGCATCGCGGCAGCGGTCGGCGCGGCGCGGGCCGGGCGACGGACGCTCTTGATCGAGCGCTACGGCTTTCTCGGCGGCATGGGCACCGCGGCGGGCGTGACGAATTTCTGCGGGCTGCACGCCAACATCTTCGGCGAGATGCACCGCGTGGTGCAGGGCATCGCCTCCGATCTCTTGGCGCGGATCGACCGGCTCGGGGGCTTGAACGCGCCGCATCTGATCCTCGGCAAGATCCTTGCGCAGGCCTATGACACCGCGGCCTACAAGATCGCGGCGGATGATCTGCTGGCGCATCACAAGGTCGATATCCTGTTCCACGCGCTCGGCGCCGGCGTCGTCATGGATGGCGCGCACATCCGCGCGCTGATGGTGGAGACCAAGGCCGGCCGGCGGGCGGTGCGAGCCGGCATCTTCATCGACTGCTCCGGTGACGGCGATCTCGCGGTGTGGGCCGGCGCGCCTTATGAGGTCGGCGATAATGCAGGCGGCATGCTCTACCCTTCGATGATGTTCCGCCTCAACGGCATCGATCCGGCAAAAGCGGGCGATGCGTGGCGGACGATCCCGGCGCTGATGGCGGAGGCCGAGGCCGCCGGCACCCATAAATTCCCGCGCAAGTCCGCGATCGTGCGGCCGCAGAAATCGCAGATCGAATGGCGGGTGAATTTCACCCAGGTGACGCGAAGCGATGGCGGCGCCATTTCGGGTATTGATCCTGACGACATGACGCGCGGCGAGATCGAGGGCCGCCGCCAGGCGGTCGAGGCCTTCAAGTTCCTGCGCACGGTGCCGGGCTTCGAGAATTCCTACATCGTCGATCTGCCGCCGCAGCTCGGCATCCGCGAGACGCGGCGCGTGATCGGCGGCTACATGCTGTCCGGCGAGGACGTGCTGGGGTGTGCTTCGTTCGAGGATTCGATCGGCGTCAATGGCTGGCCGAAGGAATCCCACGTGCCGGGCGACGTGATCTTCGAGTTTCCGCCGATTCCGGAAAGCCGCGGCTACAACGAATTGCCTTACCGCATGCTGGTGCCTAATGGCGTCGATAATCTGCTGGTCGCCGGCCGCTGCGCCTCGATGACCCATGAGGGGCAATCGGCGGCGCGCGTCTCCGGTGCCTGTTTCGTGATGGGCGAGGCGGCCGGAACCGCCGCCGCGCTGGCGCTGTCGGGCAATACGATTCCGCGCGACATTTCCGTCGAAAAGTTGCAACAACAGCTTGGCAAGCAGGGCGCATTCATCGGCCGCGATCGGGCCGTGCCTGAAGGATTATGAGTGGAGACGGCAATGAAGGGTTGGGCGCGGCTCGCACTCGCGGGTCTCCTGGTGTGGGCCGCGAGCGGCATCGCGCGGGCCGATGATCTGCTGAAGGCGAAGATCGGCGTGTTGCGGCTGTCATCCTCGGCGCCGGTGTTCATCGCGCAGGACAAGGGCTATTTCCGCGATGCCGGGCTCGACGTCGAGCTGAAGTTCTTCGACGCGGCGCAGCCGATCGCAGTCGCGACCGCATCAGGCGACGTCGATTTCGGCGTCACGGCCGTCACCGCAGGCCTCTACAATCTCGCCGGCAAGGGCACGCTGAAGGTGATCGGCGGCATGAGCCGCGAGAAGGCCGGGTATCCCCTGATCGGCTATTTCGCCAGCAACAACGCCTATGCGAGCGGTCTCAAGACCCCGAAGGATCTCGCCGGCAAGCGCGTGGCGGTGACCCAGGTCGGCTCCAGCTTCCACTATTCGCTCGGCCTGCTCGCCGACAAATACGGCTTCAAGCTGTCCGACGTGAAGATCGTGCCGTTGCAATCGCTGTCGAATGCGGCCGCGGCGCTGAAGGGCGAAACCGTCGACGCCGCGCTGTTGCCGGTCTCGACCGCGCGGACGCTGATCGATGCCAACGGCGCGAAACTTTTGGGCTGGGTCGGCGACGAGACGCCATGGCAACTCGGGGCCATCTTCGCCTCGCCGAAGACGCTGACCAACGCCGCATTGGTGACCAGGCTGCTTACCGCGCTTACCCGCGCCGACCACGAATATCACGACGTGATCCTGACCGCGATCAAGGACGGCGTGGCGCCGATCAACGACAAGACAAAACCGCTGCTCGAGATCATCGCCAAATACACCAATTTGCCGGTCGAGCAGGTGGTCGGCAACTGCGCCTATATCGATCCCGACGGCAAGCTCGACGTGAAGAACCTCGACAACCAGATCAAATGGCTGCAAGGGCAGGGTTTCGTCGACAAGGGCTTTGATGCGAGCGGGATCATCGCCAAGGACTATGTGAAGGCGGATTGATGTCGGGCGGCGCGCACAACTCTATCACCGTCACCCTGAGGAGCGCGCACTTGCGCGCGTCTCGAAGGGGCGACGGCCGAGCTGATGCATCCGGGCCGTCGACCCTTCGAGACGCCGCTGCGCGGCTCCTCAGGGTGACGGGATTGGTAGCGAGTTTGTAACGCCATGGACCTGATCGCCGACCATATCAGCCATCGCTTCGGCGCGCTCGACGTGCTCGACGATGTCTCCTTCCAGGTCTCGGCCGGCGAGATCGTCGCGATCGTCGGGCCGTCCGGCTGCGGCAAGAGCACGCTGCTGTCGATTCTCGGCGGCCTGCTGCGGCCATCTGCGGGCGCCGCCGAACTGCGCGGCGCGCCGCCGGCCGGCAGCCTCAATCCGTTGACTTTCGTGTTTCAGGACTTTGCCCTGCTGCCGTGGAACACGGTCGAGGAGAACGTCGCGTTTCCGCTGCTGCACGCGGCCTTGAGCGCCGGCGAGCGCCGCGCTGTGATCGACGATGCGCTGCGCCGCACCGGGCTCTCGGACTTTCGCGCGGCCTATCCGAAGCAGCTGTCCGGCGGCATGCGCCAGCGCGTCGGCATCGCGCGGGCGCTCGCGGTTCGTCCGGCGATTCTGTTGATGGACGAGCCGCTGTCGGCGCTGGATTCGCAGACCCGCGAGCTCCTGATGGAGGATTTCGTCGGCCTGCTTGCCGACGGCGCGATGGGCGCAGTCTATGTCACGCATAACCTCGAGGAAGCGGTGCGGCTGGCCGACCGCGTCGTGGTGCTGTCGCGCCGCCCCGGCCGCATCCGGGAGATCGTGACCATCCCGATGACGCGCGCCGAGCGCGGCGCGCCGGATGCCCGTGCGCAGATGGCCGTCTTGCAGGGCGAGTTGTGGTCGCTGATCCGCAAGGAAGCGATCGATGCCGAGCGCGAGGTCCAGCATGCTTGATCGCGCACCGCAGGAGACGAAGGATCAATCGGTGGAAGCGACGCGGCCGGTCGCGTTTCGCGGCGCCGGCTTTACGTCTGGCGGCAGCCGTCATGCCGGCTGGATCGCACTCGCGCTCGTCATCGCGCTCTGGCAGCTTGCCGGCAGCTCAGGATGGGTCAACCCGCTGTTCCTGCCGGCACCGTCGGCGATCGCGATCGCAATCTATAAGCTCGCGATGTCGGGGGCGCTGTGGCTGCATTTGTCGTGGTCGATCATGCGGATCGGCACCGGCTGGATCATCGGCACGGCAGCGGGCGTCATTGTCGGCTTCGCGATCGGGCTGTCGACCATGGCACGCGGCGTCGGCATCACCTTCATCTCGGCGCTGTTTCCGATTCCGAAAATCGCGCTGCTGCCGCTGCTTATCCTGTGGCTCGGGATCGGCGAGGAGCCGAAGATCGCGACCATTGCGCTCGGGGTGTTCTTCTCGACCGCGATCTCGGTCTATAGCGGCGTCGATGCGGTGCCGCGCAATTTGATCCGGATGGCGCAGAGCTTCAACGTGCCGTTCCACGCCATCGTGCGCCGCGTGATCTGGCCGGGCGCGCTGCCCTCGATCCTCGCCGGCTTCCGCATCACTTCGTCGGTTGCGCTGTTGCTCGTCGTCAGCGCCGAGATGATCGGCGCGCAATACGGCATCGGCGCCTTCGTGCTGCAGGCCGGCAATCTGATGCAGACCGATCAGCTGCTCGCCGGCGTCGTGATCCTGTCGCTGTTCGGGCTCGTGGTGGGGAGGCTGATCAACCTGCTCGAGGTGAGGCTGCTGCACTGGCGGTGACGGCCACGCTGCCGGCCACAATCCCTGCCGTCGTCCCGGCGGAGGCCGGGACCCATAACCACAGGGCGTGGTTGTTGGGAAAAGCTGGGGCCCCAGCGCGTCCAACCAATCGAGAGTGGTGGTTATGGGTCCCGGCCTTCGCCGGGACGACGTGGGGTGGGTGCTGCGTGCCTTGCGACGACGGGCGTTATGCGTTGCCGCGATCCTCGCGGAACAGGTCGAGCTTCTGCTGCACCGGGCGGTCGGAGAACGAGAACAGCACGGAGTCGGCATCGGCCTCGTGGGTGACCCAGTGCCAACTCGGCACCACGAACAGGTCGCGCGGTCCCCACTCGAAAGTCTGGTCGCCGACCCGGGTGCGGCCCTTGCCCTCGATCGCGGCGAACACGGTGGCATCGGTTGACCGATAGCGCGCGGTCTTGAAGCCCTTCGGCAGCAGCTGGATGAAGGTGCCGATGGTCGGCATCGCGAAATCGCCGGTCTCGGGATTGGAGAATTTCAGCTTCAGGCCGTGGCAGGCATCCCACTCGTCGCCGGCCCTGGCCTTCTCCAGCGCCTCGCGGGTGTACTCATAGGGATAGTTGAAGATCGGCGAGGTCTTCGAGGTCCGCTTCTGGTCGATCGGCAGCAAATTGTGGCCGTAGCGCGCGAAGCTGGCGCCGGCCGGCTTGGAGATCGACTGCTGATCTTCCTTGGCGCCTTCGGCAAACGAGCAGTCGAAGAACTGCACCATCGGGATGTCGAGCCCGTCGAGCCAGAACATCGGCTCACTGGTTTCGTTGGAATGGTCGTGCCAGGTCATCGACGGCGTGATGACGAAGTCGCCCGGCGCCATCGCAGTGCGCTCGCCGTCGACCGCAGTGAAGGCGCCCTTGCCCTCGAGCACGAAGCGCAGCGCCGACTGGGCGTGGCGATGGGCGGGCGCGATGTCGCCCGGCACGACCATCTGCACGCCGGCGAACAGCGAGGTCGTGATCTTGGACTGGCCGCGCAGGCCGGGATTTTCCAGCACCAACACGCGGCGCTCGGCTTCCTTGGCCGTGATCAATTTGCCGGCCTCGTTCATGTAATCGCGGATCTGGTCGAACTTCCACAGATGCGGACGGCAGGCGCTTTTCGGCTCCGTCGTGATCAGATCGTTCATCACGTTCCACAGCGCCGAGAGGTTCTGGCCGTCGATCTTCTTGTAGAACGCTTCGCGCTCGGGGGTCTTCTGCACGGCTTCCATGGCAAGCCTCCCATCATCATTCTTGTCGGTTCAATTAAATGACAGTATACTCACAATATGGCTAGCGTCAATCAAGCAAGCCAATCACGAAATGCAAGGGAGGTTCCGATGAAGCTGCATGGCTATTTCCGGAGCAGCGCGTCCTACCGGGTCCGGATCGCCCTCAATCTGAAGGGGCTGACGCCAGAGCACCTGCCGCATCATTTGCGCAAGGGCGAGCAATGCGCGCCGGCCTATCTCGCGATCAACCCGCAGGGGCTGGTGCCGACGTTGGAGAGCGATGCCGGCGCGATCCTCACCCAGTCGCTCGCGATCATCGAATGGCTCGACGAGACCAATCCCAATCCGCCGCTGCTGCCGAAGGATCCGCTGCGGCGCGCCAAGGTACGCGCGTTCGCGCAGGCGATCGCCTGCGACACCCACCCGGTGCAGAATTTGAAAGTGCTGGCGCGGCTGCGCAAGCTCGGCCTGCCAGAGGAGCAGGTGACGGAATGGGCGGCCTGGGCCAATCGCGAGGGCCTTTCCGCCTGCGAGACCCTGATCGCTGATGAGGCCGGGCCGTTCTGCTTCGGCGATGTGCCGACGCTGGCCGATCTCTGCCTGGTGCCGCAGCTTGCCAATGCGCGACGCTTCGGCGTCGACGTGTCGGCCTATCCGCGCCTGCTCAAGGCCGAGGCCGCGACAAAGCAGGTCAAGGCGTTCGCCGACGCCGCCCCGGACAAGCAGCCCGATGCCGAGTAGCAAGCCAACGCCCGTCACCATGGACGCGGTCTACACCGCGCCCGGCTATCTGTTCCGGCGGATGCAGCAGATCGCGGTCGCGCTGTTCATCGAGGAATGCAAGGCGTTCGACCTGACGCCGGTGCAATACGCCGCGCTGGTCACGATCTCGACCCATCCCGGCATCGACGCCACAAGGCTCTCGGCGGTGATCGCGTTCGACCGTTCGACGCTCGGCAATGTGATCGAGCGGCTGCAAGCCAAGGAATTCATCGTGCGCAAGCCGGCGCCCGAGGACAAGCGCGTCAAGCTGCTCTACCTCACCAAGGCCGGCGCGGCGGTGCTCAGCGACATCATGCCCTCGGTCGACAAGGCGCAGGCGCGGATGCTGCAGCCGCTGAAGCCGGCCGACCGCAAGACGCTTCTCTCGCTCTTGACCCAACTTGTCGACCTCAACAACGAGGCGTCGCGCGTGCCGCTGCGCGCCGAGGATGCGCTCGAACATCTCGGGAGGTCGGGCTGATGGCGGAGAGCAAGCCGGTCCTGATCGCGGGCGGCGGCATCGGCGGCCTCGCCGTCGCGCTCGGCCTCGCGCAGAAGGGCATTCGCTCGATCCTGCTGGAGAAGGCATCAGCACTCGGCGAGATCGGCGCCGGCATTCAGCTTGGACCGAACGCATTCCACGCTTTCGACTATCTCGGCGTCGGCGAGGCCGCGCGCAACATGGCGGTCTATATCGACCAGCTGCGGCTGATGGATGCGCTGACCGCCGAAGAGATCACCCATATCAACCTCGGCGATGCCTTCCGCACGCGGTTCGGCAATCCCTATGCCGTCGTGCATCGCGGCGACCTGCATGGCGTGTTCCTGCGTGCCTGCCAGAACCATGAATTGATCGAGCTGCGCGTGTCCAGCGAGGTGACGGGCTACGAGCAGGACGGTTCGTCGGTGACCGCAACGCTTGCCAATGGCGAGCGCATCACCGGCCGTCTGCTGATCGGCGCCGACGGGTTGTGGTCCAATATCCGCAAGCAGGTGACGGCGGATGGCCCGCCGCGTGTGTCAGGCCACACCACCTATCGCTCCGTCATCCCGACCGAACAGATGCCGGAGGATCTGCGCTGGAACGCGGCGACGTTGTGGGCCGGCCCGAAATGCCACATCGTGCATTATCCGCTGTCGGGCTGGAAGGTGTTCAACCTCGTCGTCACCTATCACAACGACGCGCCGGAGCCGGTCGCGGGCAAGCCGGTTTCCGAGGACGAGGTGATGCGGGGCTTCACCCACGTCCACGAGCGGGCGCAGAACATCATCCGTCACGGCACCAACTGGAAGCTCTGGGTGCTGTGCGACCGCGACCCCACCGAGCGCTGGATCGACGGCCGCGTGGTGCTGCTCGGCGACGCCGCGCATCCGATGCTGCAATATTTCGCGCAAGGCGCCTGCCAGGCGATGGAGGACGCGGTGTGTCTCTCGCACATGCTGGCCAGTCACGACGATCAGGCGGCCGCGCTCGATGCGTATCGCGCGCAGCGCTTCCCGCGCACCGCGCGCGTGCAGCTGATGTCACGCGCGATCGGCGAGCACATCTACCATCCCGCCGGCGACCACGCCCGCATCCGCAACGCGATCATGAGTACGAAGTCGCAAGCCGAGTGGTGCGACGATATCGCGTGGCTGTATGGCGGGACGGGGCTGGGCAGCTAGCTGCTCGCTGCTGACGAACGCGGCGTAGTCGCCGCATTCTCCGTCGTCGTCCCGGACAAGCGAAGCGCGATCCGGGACCCATAACCACCGCTGTTCATGAGGTTAGAAGCTGGGCCACCGCCGAGTGCAACAACAGGCATTTGTGGTTATGGGTCCCCTGGGTTCACAAACGAAGTGCAACACTTCCTTGAGGAGGTGTTGCCATGGGGCGGACTTACAAGCAGCTCTCTCTGGACGACCGATGCGAGATTGCCTGTCTATCGGCCAATGGCAGCTTGGTCCGGCAAATCGCGGCAGCTCTGGATCGCTCGCCATCAACAATCTCTCGGGAACTGAGCCGTAATCGGAGCGTTCAGGCTGGCTACAAGCCAAATTATGCCCAGCAACAGATGCGAGCGCGGCGCTGGACGGGCGGACGCCTCGAACGGGAGCCCGTCCTGCGCCGCGCGGTGTTGCAACGCCTTCGCCGAGGTTGGTCGCCGGAGCAGATCGCCGGCCGGCTGGCCCGCGAGTGCGGGCACAAGGTGATCTCCCACGAGACCATCTACCGCTTCATCTATGGCCAACTCAGGCGCACCTCGGACTTCAGCTGGCGACGCTACCTGCCGCGCGCCAAGAGCAAGCGCGGCCTCCGCGGCAAGCGAGGCGGCAGCCCCCGCAAGCTTCATCGAAGGCCGTGTTTCCCTGGCAAATCGGCCCCTTGAGGTTGCCGACCGTAGCGTCGCCGGGCATTGGGAGGCCGATTTGATGATGTTCTCGAAGTACGGTCAGGCCGTGCTGACCGTGCATGAGCGCACCTCTCGCCTGCTGCTCGGCATCCGCCTTGCCAGCAAGGTTGCGCGCGGTGTCGCACGCCATCTCGTCCGCTTCTTCGCTGCCCTTCCACAAGAGCTGCGCCAGACCGTCACCTTCGACAACGGCACCGAGTTTGCCGGTCACCTGGCGCTACATCGCCTCTCGATCGAGACCTTCTTCTGCGATCCCCACGCGCCCTGGCAGAAGGGTGGTATCGAGAACGCCATCGGCAGGATGCGCCGCTTCATCCCTCGCAAAACGGATCTCGTAACCCTCTCGACCGCCAGATTCCGCCAGTTCATCGCCACCTACAACAACACCCCACGCAAATCCCTTGACTACCGCACGCCTGCGGAGTCCTTTGCCGATCAAGTGTTGCACTTCGAGTGTGAATCCACCTCCCGGCCTTCGCCGGGACGACACTGAGTGTGTGGCGGCAGTGATGCGCAGTCGGGCATCCTACATCCGCATCACCGCTTGCCGGTCGATCTTCCCCGTGCCCGTCTTCGGCAGCTCGTCGATGAACTTAACCTCGCGCGGGTACTTGTACGGCAACAGCTTCGTCTTGACGTAGTCCTGCAGCCGCCGCGTCGCCTCATCGGTGTCGAAGCCGGCTTTGTTCATCACCACCACGGCCCGCAGCGTCATGCGTCGGTCCGGCAATTCGGCGGCGTAGACGGCGCATTCGCGGACATCGGGGTGATCGGCAAGACACAGCTCGACCTCCAGCGGATAGACCCACTGGCCGGAGATCTTGATCAGATCGTCGGCGCGGCCGCGGAAGAAGTGGAAGCCGTCGCTGTCGCGGATGAAGCGGTCGCCGGTGTAGATCCAGCCGTCCTCGCGCACGGTCTCGGCGGTCTTGTCCGGCCGGTTCCAGTACAGTGGCGTCGCGGAATCGCCGCGCACCCACAAAATGCCTTCCTCATTGTCGCCGACCTCGCGGCCGTCGCTGTCGCGCAGCATGATCTCGTAGCCGGGCACGCGCAGGCCGGCGGCGCCGAGCTTCTTCTGCTCCGCGCGGTTGCTGAGATAGACGTGCAGCACCTCAGTCGAGCCGAGCCCTTCGATGATCTCGAGTCCGGTGAGCCGCTTCCAGCCGTTGAACACATCGGCCGACAGCACCTCGGCGGCCGAGACCGCCATCCGCAGCGAGGAGAAATCAGCCTGCTCGGCGCCTTCGGCCTTGGTCAGGGTGATGTAGAGCGTCGGCAGGCCGAAGAACACGGTCGGGCGATACTGGGCGATCGCCGCGAAGATCGCGGCGGGCTTCGGTTGGCCGGGCAGCAGCAGCGTCGCGGCGCCGACCGAGAAGGGAAACGTGATCGAATTGCCGAAGCCGTAGGCGAAGAAGATCTTCGGCACCGAGAAGCAGATGTCGCCGGGCCGAAGCTTCAGCACGTTGCGGGCAAAGGCGAGCTCGCTATAGGCCATGTCGTGCTGCAGATGCACGATGCCCTTGGGACGGCCGGTCGAGCCCGACGAATACATCCAGAACGCCATCTCGTTGCGGCAGGTGTCAGCCGCGTCGAGCTCGCTCGGAAAGGTATCCAGCCAGTCGCCGGCGTTGCGCGTCTCTGCGACGGCATGCCCGGTACCAGGACCATTGACCACGACCAGCGTGCGCAGCGGTGTGTCCTTGCAGGCCTCCGTGCTGAAGCGCGAACAGAACTCCGCATCGGTGACGGCGACCTGCGTGCCGGCGTCGGACAGATAGAACTGCAGCAGCTCCGGCGTCGTCAGCGTGTTGATCAGCAGCGGCACGAAGCCGGCGCGCACCGCGCCGAAGAACGCCGCCGGATAGGCTGGCGTGTCGTCGAGGAATAGCAGGACACGGTCGCCGCGTTTGAGCCCGAGCGACTGGAAGGCGTGGCCCCAGCGTGAGGCGTCGGCGCAGAGTTCGCGATAGGTCCGCGTGCCGGCGGGACCGGTCAGCGCCAGGCGGTCGGCGTTGCCGTCGCCAAGATTGTCGAACAGGATGCGGCTCGCATTGTAGCGCTCGGGGATCACAAATCCGATCTCGCGCGCACCGGGGTTGTCCAGCGGAACCTGGTCGGCGATCCCGGTCATGAGCGTCCCTTTGCGGCCTCAAAGCGGGCCATGAAGGCCGGCGACATCGCGCGCAGTCGCGCATCGTCGATCCGGCCGGAGCGGGTGATGTAGCTGTAGGCGAAATCCATCAGGTCGCGCTTCATATGCGCGGGGAAATGCTCGTACCAGTCGGCGCTGGTGCGCGCCGCGGTGACGAGCTTCTTCACGATCGGCTTGCGCTCGCTCTCGTAGCGGGCCAGCGCGGCGGCGATACCGCGCTCGGCCTCGAGCGCCTTGGTCAGCGCGATCGCATCCTCGATCGCAAGCCGGGTGCCCGAGCCGATCGAGAAATGCGCCGAATGCAGCGCGTCGCCGATCAGCACCATGTTGCCGTGCGACCAGCGCTCGTTCCAGATCCACGGGAAATTGCGCCACACGGATTTGTTCGAGATCAGTCTGTGGCCGTCCAGCGTCGCAGCGAATACGTCTTCGCAGATCGCCTGCGATTCCTCGATCGTCTTGTCGGCGAAGCCGTAGGCCTCCCAGGTTGCCGCGTCGCATTCGACCAGGAAGGTGCTCATGTCCTTCGCATAGCGATAGTGATGGGCGTTGAAGCAGCCCAATTCGGTCGCCACAAAAGTCTGCGACAGCGTCGCAAAGGGTTTGGTGGTGCCGTACCAGGCAAACTTGTTGGTCGAATGCGTGACCGACGCGCCGAATGCGGTCTCGAAATCGCGGCGGACCATCGAGTTCAGCCCGTCGGCGGCGACGATCAGGTCGTAACCCCTGAGCTCGCCGACCGATTGCACCACGGTGTCGAAGCGCGGCGTGACGCCGGTGCTGCGCACGCGCTCTTGCAGGATCGTCAGCAGCGCCAGCCGGCCGATCGAGGAGAAGCCGACGCCGTCGATCTCGACGCTCTCGCCGCGCAGATTGAGCGTGATGTTCTTCCAGCTCTCCATCCGCGGCGCGATGGCGTCGACCGTCTCGGGGTCGTCGGCGCGCAGGAACTCCAGCGCCTGCTCGGAGAACACCACGCCGAAGCCCCAGGTGGCGCCGGCGGCGTTCTGCTCGAACAGATCGATCTCGGCGTCAGGATGACGCTTCTTCCAGAGATAGGCGAAATAGAGCCCGCCGGGCCCTCCGCCAATCACGGCGATCCGCAACGTCTGCCTCCCAGATTGACAGTGTACTTACTAATTGGGTCCAGACTAATCGCCCTCTGGCGGGAACGCCAGAGGGAAAATGCGCGCAGTGGCTACCAGCGTGGCGGCGAACGGCTCAGTAGCAGCGGCGGACCTTGACCCCGCCGACCCAAACCCAGCGGCAGCCGGCGACGACGGGCTTGCGGACGACCACCGCGCCGCGCGTGCTCGCGCATCCGGCACGATAGGGGCCGCGTCCGCACACAACGGCGTTGGCATCGGAGGATTCGAACGTCATGGTCGCGGCAAAAGACAGCAGAGCCGCAGCGATCAGCAATAATGAGCGCATCATAATTCCCTCTCCCGGGGTGAGGTTGGTTGGCCTGTTTGTGACAACAAGGTGCTGCGGCTCCGTGCCCGGCTAATCGCCGGGCACCTATCTCTCACCGCCCGCGCGGCTATTTCTTTTCCGCTGCCGCCAGCACTTTCTTGCAGGCGGGCGTCAGCTTGTCGCTCTCCTTGGCAAGACAGGCGATGATGCGCCCGCCGCCGGGCGTCACGCTCTTGCAGAACTTCTGGTAGTCGCCCATGCAGGCGTCGCGTTGCGCTGTTGTCAGCTCCTGGGCGTAGACGGCGGTTGAGCCGCAAATCAGAACGGCGGTCAGGATAATACGCAGCATCGATCGCTCCCTTTTCCGGTCAGTCGTGTGACAACAGGACTACCGCGCCGCGAACGGCGCCAGCACGTCGCGGCACGCCGGCGAGAGCGAGCCGGCATTGGTTGCCAGGCATTGCACGATCCGCCCGCCGCCCGGCTGAACGCCGCCGCAGATCGAGCGGACGTCGCCGCCGCAGGCCGAACGCAGCACGAAAATCTCTTCGCGCGGCCGCAGCGGCCGCAACACGATCACCGCCGGCGCCGCCGCCGGTGCTGCCGTTGTCGCTGCTGCACCCGCGGCCGGCGCGGCGCCACCGCCGCCGGCGGCCGCCACGGCCTTCTCGCAGGCCGGCGAAAGCTTGTCCTTGTTCTTCTCGAGGCACTGCAGCGCCGGCGCCCCGCCGGTCGGCACGCCCGCGCAGACCTTGGGATAATCGGAGCGGCACGCGCTGCGGATCGCGGAGATCTGCGCGCTGCTTGGCTTTCCTGCCGCGGCCTTCGGTGCCGCCGTCTCCGCGGGCTTGGCCGCCGTCGCGGCGGGCGCAGCGTCGGTCTTGGCTGCTGCGGGTGCGGCGCTTGGAGCTTCCACGGCCTTCACGGCGCTGGCGCAGCCAGGGCCGAGGCTTGCCATGTTCTTCTGCAGGCATTGCAATGACGCTTCGCCGCCGGGCGGCACGCTGGAGCAGTGTGCGATGTAATCGTTGCGGCATTGCGACTTGATGGCGTCGCGCTGCGCCTGGGTCGGCGCCTGCGACAAGGCTGGTGCGGCGCTCATCAGTGCCGCAAGCACAAGCCATGCGGAAAGCTTCGTTGCACGTGTCAACGCGTTGATCATCTGAATAAATCCTCTCGTCGCGCCGGAAGCCTCCGGCTCAACTGAACTGAGTCTGAAATAGTTTTGCTCTAACAACCTTCGCGAGCGACATCATTTTCGCTTTCGAGTTCCGCTGCAAGCAGATTGTTGCTATGGAATACGTCGGCTGAATTTTTTGCTCGCTTCTATATCTTTGAATTAAGACATTTGAATTGAGGCTCGGAAATGAGGCATGCGCGCGCGTCGGCACATTTCGGTCAGAGTGATTTTGTGCGGCTGCCAAATGCGCCGCTTGTGCGCATCGCCTTCGTCGTAGCGGCCCTGGTCAGTTTAAGTGCCTGCGAGCAAAACAGTTTTGTTGCGCCGCCGCCGCCCAAGGTCGAAGTCGCGCCGCCGGTGCAACGCGCCATCACGCGCTATCTGGACGCCACCGGAAATACCGCGCCGATCAAGACCGTCGATCTGGTCGCGCGCGTGCAGGGCTTCCTGCAGGCGATCAACTACCAGGACGGCACTTTCGTGAAGGAGGGGACCACCCTGTTCACGATCGAGCCGGAGACCTACAAGCTGAAGCTGGAGCAGGCACAGGCTGCGGAGGTCGGCGCACAGGCAACGGTGAAGCAGGCCGAGTCCGATTACAAGCGGCAGCAGGATCTGGTGCAGCGCCAGGCGGTCTCGCAGGCGACGCTGGAAAACTCAACCTCGACGCGGGACAACGCCCAGGCCAACCTGCAGCAGGCCCAGGTCAACACCAAGATCGCCGCGGTCAATTACGGCTACACCAACGTAGCCGCGCCGTTCGACGGCATCGTCAGCAACCATCTGGTCTCGGTCGGCGAACTGGTCGGCGCGGCCTCACCCACCCAGCTCGCCACCATCGTGCAGCTCGACCCGATCTATGTGAATTTCAACGTCAGTGAGCAGGACGTGCAACGGGTCCGCGACGAGGCGCGTCGCCTTGGGATGACGGTCAACGACATCAGGCAATTGCCGGTAGAGGTCGGCCTGCAGACCGAGACCGGTTATCCGCACAAGGGCAAGCTCGATTACGTCGCGCCGACCGTCAATCAGTCGACCGGAACGCTTCCCGTCCGTGGCTTGATCCCCAATCCGGATCGCGTGCTGCTGCCGGGGTTCTATGTCCGCGTTCGCGTGCCCTTCACCAAGCAGGAGAACGCGCTGCTGGTGCCCGACGTTGCGATCGGCAGCGACCAGGCCGGCCGTTACGTGCTGGTCGTCAATGCCGACAATGTGGTCGAGCAGCGCAAGGTGACGACCGGTCCGCTCGACCAGGGGCTGCGGGTCGTCGAGAGCGGGCTGAAGGCCGATGACCGTGTCGTGACCGCCGGATTATTGCGCGCGATCCCGGGGCAGAAGGTCGATCCGCAGATGCAGAAGGGCGACGCGACGCCGGCACCGGCCAAGTGAGGGGCGCGCCATGATCTCGAAATTCTTCATCGAGCGGCCGGTCCTTTCGAACGTCATCGCGATCCTGATGATCCTGATCGGCGGCGTCGCGCTGTTCAATCTTGCGGTCGCGCAATATCCCGACGTGGTGCCGCCGACGGTCCAGGTGACGACGCGCTATCCCGGTGCGTCGGCAAAAACCGTGATCGACACGGTCGCGCTGCCGATCGAGCAGCAGGTCAACGGCGTCGAGGACATGCTCTACATGCAGTCCTATAGCGGCGCCGACGGCACCTACACGCTGACGGTGACCTTCAAGATCGGCACCGACCTCAACTTCGCGCAGGTGCTGGTGCAGAACCGCGTCTCCTCGGCACTGTCGCAACTGCCGACCTCGGTGCAGAACCAGGGCGTCACGGTGCAGAAGAAGTCGACCTCGATCCTGCTGTTCGTGACGCTGACCTCGCCGAACAAGACCTATGACAGCCTGTTCCTGTCGAACTATGCCACCATCAACATCCGCGACGAGCTGTCGCGTCTGCCCGGCGTCGGCAATGTCACCGTGTTCGGCGCCGGGCAGTATTCGATGCGGGTGTGGCTCGATCCGAACAAGCTGCAGGCGCGCGGGCTGATGCCACAGGACGTCATCCAGGCGATCCAGCAGCAGAGCCAGCAGGTCACCGCGGGCCAGGTCGGCGCGCCGCCCGCGCCGCAGGGGCAGGCGTTCCAATACACGCTGAACGTCA
This sequence comes from Bradyrhizobium sp. USDA 3240, assembly GCF_054063295.1. NCBI lineage: Bacteria > Pseudomonadati > Pseudomonadota > Alphaproteobacteria > Hyphomicrobiales > Nitrobacteraceae > Bradyrhizobium > Bradyrhizobium sp. USDA 3240. The sequence continues at coordinate 3,840,022 of NZ_JBSSGD010000002.1, read as the reverse complement.
ACGGCCGGCTCGACGATGCGAGCCAGTTCGAGGACATCATCGTCAAGACGGGCAATGTCGGCGACGTCACCCGCGTCCGCGATCTCGGCTCGGTCGAGCTCGGCGCGCAGACCTACAGCCAGGTGTTCTCGCTCAACCAGAAGCCGGCCACCGGCATCGGCGTGTTCCTGTCGCCCGGCGCCAACGCGCTGCAGGTCGAGAAGGAAGTGCAGAAGAAGGTGGCGCAGCTCGCCAAACAGTTCCCGCAGGACATCAAATACGACACCCCGTTCGACACCACCAAATTCGTCCAGGCCTCGATCGACGAGGTGTACCGGACGCTGATCGAGGCCGGCCTGCTGGTGCTGGTCGTGATCCTGGTGTTCCTGCAGGACTGGCGGGCGATGCTGGTGCCCGCCACCACGGTGCCGGTCACCATCATCGGCGCGTTCGCGGCGATGGCCGCGCTCGGCTTCACCATCAATCTCTCGACGCTGTTTGCGATCGTGCTGGCGATCGGCATCGTGGTCGACGATGCCATCGTGGTGGTCGAAGGGGCCGCGCACAATATCGAGCGCGGCATGTCCGGGCACGATGCCGCGATCAAGGCGATGGACGAATTGTTCGCGCCGATCGTCGGCATCACGCTGGTGCTGATCTCGGTGTTCCTGCCGGCGGCCTTCCTACCGGGACTGACCGGCCGGATGTACGCGCAATTCGCCCTGGTGATCGCGGCGACCGCGCTGCTCAGCGCCGTCAATGCCGCGACCCTGAAGCCGACGCAATGTGCGCTATGGCTGCGCCCGCCGGCACCGCCGGAGCAGCGCAATTTCTTCTATCGCGGCTTCAACGCGGTCTATGACCGGGTGGAGCGCGGCTACACCCGGATGATCGGCGGCATCGCCGGCCACGCCAAGACCTCGGTCCTGGTCGCGCTCGTCCTGATCGGAATTGCCGGGTACGGGCTGTCACGGGTGCCGACCGGCTTCATTCCGATCGAGGACCAGGGCTACCTGCTGGCGGCGGTGCAGCTGCCCGACGGCGCCGCGATCGACCGCACCCAGCGGGTGCTCGATCAGGTCACCGAGATCGCCAGCAAGACGCCGGGTGTCGAGCAGGTGGTCGCCATCGCCGGCATCTCCGCCCTCGACAACTCGTCGAGCCTCGCCAATGCCGGCGTCGCCTATGTCATCCTGAAGGATTGGGGCTCGCGCGGCCCCGGCGAGGATCTGCGCTCGCTGGTCTACGGGCTCAACGACAAGCTTGCGGTGATTCCGGAGGCGCGGATCCTGGTGATCCCGCCGCCGCCGATCCAGGGCATCGGCAATGCCGCCGGCTTTGCCATGCAGGTGCAGCTCCGTGACGGCAACGCCGATTACGGCAAGCTGCAGGCGGTGACCGGTGCCGTCGTCGGCAATGCGCAGACCCAAAGCGCGCTGCAGCGGGTGCAGTCGTCGTTCCGCTCGATGGTGCCGCAGTTCGACGTCCAGATCGACCGCGTCAAGACCGAGACGCTGCACGTCACCACCGACCAGATCTTCTCGACGCTGTCGACCTATCTCGGCGCGAGCTACGTCAACCAGTTCACCAAGTTCGGCCGCACCTTCCAGGTCTACACCCAGGCCGATGCGCAATACCGCCTGACGCTGCGCGACATCGAGAACATGATGGTGCGCAACAGCAATGGCGACATGGTCCCGCTCGGCACCGTGGCGAAGATCACCCCGTCGGTCGGGCCGTCGCTGATCAGTCTCTATAACCTCTATCCGTCCGCGACCATCATCGGCCTGCCGTCGCAAGGCTACAGCTCCGGCCAGTCGATGGCGCTGATGGAGGAGATCGCCGCGAAGACGCTGCCGCCGGGGACCGGCTATGAGTGGACGGCGATGTCGTACCAGGAGAAGGAGGTCGGCAGCCAGATCTACTATGTATTCGCGCTGGCGCTGCTGCTGGTCTATCTCGTGCTCGCCGGACAATATGAGAGCTGGTACGCGCCGATCTCGGTGATCCTGGCGGTGCCGCTGTCGCTGCTCGGGCCCATGCTGGTGCTGACGTCGCTCCGGATCGAGAACAATCTCTACACCCAGATCGGCACCATCCTCTTGATCGCGCTGTCGGCCAAGAACGCGATCCTGATCGTCGAGGTCGCGCTCGAGCATCATATCCGCGACGGCAAGCCGGTGCTGGAATCGGCGATCGACGCGGCGCGCGCCCGGTTCCGGCCGATCCTGATGACGTCGTTCGCCTTCATCCTCGGCGTGCTGCCGCTGGTGCTGGCGACCGGCGCCGGCGCCAACGCCCGCAAGTCGATCGGCATCACCGTGTTCTCCGGCATGATCGCCTCGACCTGCCTCGCGGTGCTGTTCGTGCCGGCGTTCTTCGTCGTGGTGCAGAATTTCGAGAACTGGCGCAAGGCGAAGAAGGGCAAGGCGCCCGCGCCGCAAGCCGCTCCGCAGGCGTCGGGCACGGTGCATTAGGGCCGTGCACCAAACCTATCCCCGTCACCCTGAGGAGGCCGCGAAGCGGCCGTCTCGAAGGGGCGACGGCCACCGGCCGGGCCGTGCATCCTTCGAGACGCGCTGAGCGCTCCTCAGGATGACGGGATTGATAGCGTAGGGTGGGTTAGCCGAAGGCGTAACCCACCATTCTCTCCGTGATGAACAAAGCTGGCGGGTTACGCTTCGCTAACCCGCCCTACGGCATCGCGCCCAGCCTCTACACCTTCACCATGCGCTTGCCGCGGTTTTCGCCAGCCAGGAGCCCGATCAGCGCCTGCGGCGTGTTCTCGATGCCGTCGATGACGTCCTCCTGGACCTTGAGCTTGCCTGAGGAGACCCAGGATTGCAGGTCGGCGAGCGCGGCATCGCGCTGGTCCATGTAGTCCATCACGATGAAGCCCTGCATGACGAGCCGCTTCACCACGATCAGGCCGGGCACGCCGCGCGGCCCGTGCGCGGAGGGCACGCCGTCATATTGCGAGATCGCGCCGCAACAGGCGATCCGGCCGCGGTTGTTCATCTGCGCCAAACAAGCTTCGAGGATGTCGCCGCCGACATTGTCGAAATAGACGTCGATGCCCTTCGGCGCCGCCGCGCGCAGCGCCTTGTAGGTGGCGCCGTCCTTGTAGTCGACCGCGGCGTCGAAGCCGAGCTCCGAGGTCAGCCAGTGGCACTTGTCCATGCCGCCGGCGATGCCGACCACCCGGCAGCCCTTGATCTTGGCGATCTGGCCGACGATCGAGCCGACCGAGCCGGCGGCCGCCGACACCACCACGGTCTCGCCCTCCTTGGGCTTGCCGACATGGAGCAGGCCGAAATAGGCGGTCAGGCCGGCAATGCCGTAGACGCTGAGCAGATGCGTCATCGGCTCGAGCTTCGGCATCCTGGCCAGGTGCTTGGCCGGCACGGCGGCATAGTCCTGCCAGCCGGTGTCGCCGAACACGATATCGCCCGGCTTCAGGCCGGGGTCATTCGATGACACGACTTCGGCGATGCCGCCGCCGGCCATCACGGTGTTGGCTTCCACCGCAGCGCGGTAGGTGGCGCCGTGCATCCAGGCGCGGTTGGCGGCGTCGAGCGAGATGTAGCGCGTCCGCACCAGCGCCTCGCCGTCCTTCGGCGCGGGGACCGTGCCCTTGGTCAGGCGGAAATGCTCGGGGCCAAGCTTGCCGGTCGGCTTTTCAACAAGCAGGATCTGGCGATTGACGGTGTCGTTCATTGGCGGTGTCTCCCCTCTTGGCTTTCCTTGGCGTTGGTCGTTTCGCATGCAGTTTGACTGCGGCGCGCGCAGCTCATTGCACAGATTGTGCGCTGCATGAACGCTAGTCTCCGCGCTGGCATTCCACAACGGGAACAGATCGGCAAAGTCCCGCACGGCGCGAAGCGTGTTGCGTAGCTGCGTAAATCTGCCACACTTGCCCTTCGCCGGGAACTTACGGGGGTAAGAGAATGTCGAACAGGTTTACGCAGTACATCCTGATTGCGATGGTCCTTGGCATCGCAATGGGGACGATCGTCTTCAACTATTTTCCTGACAGCCGTGCCGAGATTGCAGCCGACGTCAACCTGATCGCGATGCTGTTCCTGCGCCTGATCAAGATGATCATCGCGCCCCTCGTATTCGCAACCCTCGTCGGCGGCATCGCCCATATGGGAAGCGGCGCCAAGCTCGGGCGCATCTTCGCCAAGACCATGGGCTGGTTCGTCTCCGCCTCCTTTATCTCGCTGCTGCTCGGCCTCGTGATGGTCAATTTGTTGCAGCCCGGCGCCAATTTCCCCGGCACGCTGCCCGACAAGGCGCAGTCGACCGGCCTGCCGGTCTCGGCCTTCTCGATCGAGAAATTCCTGACCCATCTGATCCCGACCTCGATCGCGGATGCGATGGCGCAGAACGAAATCCTGCAAATCGTGGTGTTCGCGGTGTTCTTCGCGGTCGCGCTCGGCGCCATGCCTGAGCGCGCCAAGCCGATCATGAGCCTGATCGACGACCTCGCCCACATCATGCTCAAGGTCACGGGCTACGTGATGCTGTTCGCGCCGATCGCGGTGTGGGCCGCCATCATGGCGACCGTCTCGAAGAACGGGCTCGGCGTGCTCTGGAAGCTGATCGTCTTCATGGGCGGCTTCTACCTGTCGCTGCTGCTCCTGTGGGGCATCCTGGTCGCGGTCGGCTTCGTGGTGATCGGGCCGCGATATAGCCATCTGCTACGGCTGATCCGCGAGCCGCTGATGATCGCATTCTCGACCGCCTCCTCGGAGGCGGCCTACCCGAAGACGCTGGAGGGGCTGAACAAGTTCGGCGCCTCCTCGCGGATCTCGGCCTTCGTGCTGCCGCTCGGTTATTCCTTCAATCTCGACGGCACGATGATGTACTGCACCTTCGCCAGCATCTTCATCGCGCAGACCTACCACATCGAGATGTCGCTCGGCACGCAGCTCGCGATGCTGGCCACCTTGATGATCACCTCGAAGGGCGTCGCCGGCGTGCCGCGCGCGTCGCTGGTGGTGATCGCCTCGACGCTGTCGCAGTTCGGCATCCCGGAGGCCGGCCTGCTGATGATCATGGGTATCGACACCTTCCTCGACATGGGCCGCAGCGCCACCAACGTGATCGGCAACTCGCTGGCCACCGCCGTGGTCGCGAAGTGGGAGGGCGAGCTGAAGCCCGAGCACGAGCTCGGGCCGGACGACGCGGTGCCGCAGGATGCGGTGCCCGGCGCCGTGATGGCCGGTCATTGACGGGAGGCATGCATGCATCGCGCCCGCTGGAGGCCGATACGGGCTGAGGCGCCCTTACTGTCGACATGCCTGTTGTCAGCATGTCTGCTGGCGGCAGGCCTGCTGATCGGACCGGTGTCCGCACAGCCGGCGGGCGAGGGGCTCAGCCCCACGCTCGCCAACATCAAGGCCACGCACGCGGTGCGGGTCGGCTATCGCGAAAGTTCGCCGCCGTTCTCGTTCCTCGATCACTCCAACCGGCCGATCGGCTACAGCCTCGAGCTGTGCGATGCGATCGTCGATGAGATCGCGGCCGAGGTCGACGACGCCAACCTCAAGATCGACTACGTCAAGGTGACCTCCGACGACCGCATTCCCGCGGTCGTCGACAAGAAGATCGATCTGGAATGCGGCTCGACCACGGCGAATGCCGAGCGCGGCAAGCAGGTCGCATTTTCGCCGCTGATGTTCGTGGCCGGCACCAAGCTGATGGTGCCGAAGGCCTCCGGCGTCAACCAGGTCGCCGACTTGAAGGGCAAGACGGTGGTGGTGACCAAGGGCACCACCAACGAGCAGGCGATGCACAATGTCGACGCCAAGCAACAGCTCGGCCTCAACATCGTGACTGCGCCCGACCATGAGCAGTCCTACCAGATGCTGGTAGACGGCAAGGCGGACGCGTTCGCGACCGACGACATCCTGCTCTACGGCCTGATCGCGCGGCACAAGTCGCAGGACAAATTCCGCGTCACCGGCGACTATCTGTCCTACGATCCCTACGGGATCATGTACCGCAAGGGCGAGCCGCAGATGAAGGACGTGGTCGAGCGCGCTTTCCGCAAGCTCGCCTCGAACCGCGACATCGTCCCGCTCTACAACAAGTGGTTCGTCGCCCGCCTGCCGACCGGCGAGAAGCTCAACGTCGCGCTGTCACCGCAGCTCGAGGATGCCTTCAAGGCGCTCGACGATTCGGCGGGCGGAGCAAACTAGCCTCGAAGTCCGGCCTCTCTCGTTGCGGGCGAGGCCGGATTGCATTGCAGACGCAATCCGGGTGGGGGTCTTGCGCAACGCGCACGGCTTCCGAAGCGTTCCCGAACTGTCCCGACGAAGCGCGACTTCGCTCATCGCGAATGGCGATACGACAGATCCAGGCACTGCCGGACCCAGAACCCGTTCACATGGATCAGCTGGCATGGGCTCGGCGGCGGCTCCTTGATGATCGGATAGCCATGGATGTCGATATTCGTCGGTGCGGTGACGCCGCGCCAGAATACGGCGTTGGCGGGCGGTGGATTGAAGGCAGCGGCGAACGCCGCGACCGCGAGGAAGCTCAAAAGGAGTTTGCGCATAATCTGTATCCGGATCGATTAATGCGCATCAGCGTACTCCCTTGAGCAGGATGAGCAAGCCGCTGAATCGGTCAAAGTGACGGAGTGAATCTTGCCGCAAGCTGCACCGCCGCGCGCGAATAGCCGCCGTGGACTGCGATGCAGGCGAGGGCAACGATGCCGACTGCAGCCAGAACAACCATGACCTGGAAGATCGCGCGTCCAAGGATCGCTCCCATCAAAACTCCATTGATCCGGCGGGGATCTTGCTTCGAGTTTCCGCGCCGCGATCTCTGGAGCATCATCGGCAGGCGAGATTCCACTGTTGAAGTTTGCGAACTCGTCACTTCACCAGCTAGAGCGTTTTCGAGCGAAGTGGATACCGGTTCGCGCGAAGAAAACGCGTCAGAACAAGTGTCTAGAGCCCCGTTCCGATTCAATCGGAACGGGATAGGCTCTAGTGTCGCTCCGCGACAAGCCGATCGACCTGCTGCTTGAGCTCTGCTTCCATCTCGGAAACGATGTCGTGCGGCAGGCGAGCGCCAAAGGGATCGACAAGCGAACCGGTCGTCTCTCGCTCTATCGCCTGATGTCGCATGTCATTGGCACCCGGTACCGGGTCTTCGCCCCGTCGTCGAGAGAACAGATAGCTCGGCGCGCCAGCCGCCGCGTCGGCTTTGTAGGGTTCAGAAAAATCCTGATCGGAGCGTACAGCGTTCTTCATCAGCTTTGCCTCCTGGCACGACTTCCTTTCCCCAGGCCCGAACCATCCGGCTCGTCTCTCATCAATGACGCGCCAGCCTCGAATGTTGTTCCGCTCGGAACTTGCAAACGTCCGCCGGAACCTGCCGGTTATCGAGTCTGGAACCAGAACTTTAAGCGTCCCCGATCATTGAACACCGGGGTTGACCGTTTGGAGGTTGTCATGGGCTACGCGAGCTCAATTCACCAAACCGCGATTGTGGTCGAAGACGACACGATTCAGCGCGACATGATTGCGCTGTTGTTGAAGGAAGGGCATTTCGACGTCATCCAATGCGAAGACGGCGAGACGGCTGCGCTTGCCATCAAGATGCGTCACCCGTCGCTGCTGGTCACCGACGTCAAGCTCACGGGCAGAATGAACGGCATTGAACTCGCACAATGGGCCCTGGATTGCGACCCGGGCGTGCGCGTGCTCGTGATCTCGGGCCTGGCGCCGCCCAGCGATCTGCCAGACGGCGTCAAATTCTTTGCCAAGCCGGTTTATCCATCCACTCTGCTGCGCGAGCTGGCGTCGTAGTCCCTAGCCGATCGAGACCTGGCCTATGCAAGACGATCCCGAAATCGATTGGCACCGCGAGCAGATCACGAAGAATCGTGAACTGCTCGCCGAGTTGCAATCCGGAAATACGGCAGGCGCTGACGTGTTTCCGGAGACGCAAGCCGAGATCGACCGCCTCACCGCACAGGTCGAGCAATCGGAACTGATTGTCGCCGCCTTTGAGAAAGAACACCCGCGAGAATGATCGGAGCTAAAGGCAAGTACGTCGCTTACGCGAACACTTCGTCCAGCGCCGCCGAATACGCCGCCTCGACCAGCGCCGGATGTCGGCGGCCCAGCGCTTCCATCTTCACGCCCGAATTCACCTCGAGCACTTGCCAACCGCCGTCAACGCGCACGACGTCGATGGAGGCGAAGCGGATGCCGACCGCTTGCGCGGCCTTGGTCGCGAGCGCGACGCAGGCCTCGCGTGTCGCGGCATCGGTGAGCAGCGCGGGCTCGGCGCCGGCATCGAGATTGTGCCGCCAGTTGAGCAGAAGCCGTTCGCCGGCGGGCGGAATGGCATCGAGTGCGGCGGCATCGAAATCCTCGGAGAGGGCCTTCAACTGTTCGGCCGTCGCGGTCGCCTCTGCCAGCGCGCGCAGCGAGCGAACGCCGTCGCCAATCACCGACGGCCGTGTCTTGCCGTAGACGATCAGCGCGCGATCATCGAGCAGTACGACGCGCACCTCGTCCTTGATCTCGACGTAAGGCGAGATCGTAAGGCTCGGGTGCGCGGCGAGGATGCGTGCGACCGCGGTCTCCAGTTGCGCTCGCGTCGTGACGCGGAAGACCAGCTCGCCGGATGTCCCCTCGTTGGGTTTGACGACGAGGCCGTGCGGATGCTGCGCGAGCAGAAGCAGCATCGCATCCAGCGAGTCCGATCCGGGGATGTGCTTGCTGAGCTTGCTGCCAAGAAACAGTCTGTGCGGAATGGCTGATACGCCGGCCGATGCCAGCACTTCGGCGCAGGCCGATTTGTCGTTGGCGACCTGATGCGCGACCGCGCTGTTCAGTCCGATGTCGTAAGCGATCGCAAGTCGCCGCGTGCCGCCTTTGGTCATGATGACCAGCCAGCCGCCGGATCGCACCTCGACGGCAATCGAGCGCGCCAAACAATATTTTTTGATGGTTTCCAGGAAGATTCGCTGGCTGATCAGGACCACGAGATCATTTTCCCTTCACCGCGGCTTTCGTAGCAATTAATTGACAGATCGGCGGCGATCTCAGCAAGTAAATTACCTGCAGCGCCACGTGTTAACGATGTCGTGGCTGAACCTCTGCGCGAAATCGGACGACTGCCATTCTGAGATCGCAATTGCACGCCAGTTGATCTTGACTATCTCATGCATTGGCGCAATGGAAACGCGAGATCTTCAATGATTTCGGCCACTTCAGCGCCGTCGCGAGCAGTCTAGAAATCAAACCATTCTAAATCTGATCAGTCGAGAAAACGAAAACCCATGAGCGCGTTCTATCGAGAGAAAGTTCTTTCTGTTCAGCACTGGACCGATACGCTTTTCAGCTTCCGGGCCACCCGCGATTCCGGTTTCCGCTTCCAGAATGGCCAGTTTGCCATGATTGGCCTCGAGGTCGAGGGCCGGCCGCTGCTGCGCGCCTATTCGATGGCGAGCGCCAACCACGAGGAAGAGCTCGAGTTTTTCTCGATCAAGGTGCAGGACGGCCCGCTCACCTCCAAGCTGCAGAAGATCCGCGAGGGTGACACCATCCTGGTCGGCCGCAAGGCCACCGGCACGCTGATCACCGACAATCTGATTCCCGGCAAGCGGCTGATGCTGCTGTCGACCGGCACCGGCCTTGCGCCGTTCGCCAGCCTGATCAAGGACCCCGAGGTCTACGATCGCTACGACCAGATCCTGCTCGTGCACGGCTGCCGCCAGGTCTCCGAGCTCGCCTATGGCGAGGAGCTGGTGGCCAAGCTGCGCGACGACGAATTGTTCGGGCCGCTGCTGTCCGAGAAGCTGTCGTACTATCCGACCGTGACGCGCGAGCCGTTCCGCAACCGCGGCCGCATCACCGACCTGATCACCTCGAACCAGCTGTTCACCGACCTGCATCAGGGCCCGCTCGACATCGAGACCGACCGCATCATGATGTGCGGCAGCCCGGCGATGCTGGACGAGCTGAAGCAGTTGTTCGAGACCCGTGGCTTCAAGGAAGGCAGCGGCAACACGCCCGGTCACTTCGTGATCGAGAAGGCGTTCGTCGAGCGCTAAGGCTCCTTCCACTTCGTCATTCCGGGACATCGCGAAGCGATGGGCCCGGAATCGATAACCACTGCTCTTTGTTTGTCGAAGGCTGGGGCCCCATCTGGCTCCAGCCTTTTGCATTTGTGGTTATGGATTCCGGGCTCGATGCTTCGCATCGCCCCGGAATGACGCCTGATATAGCGCCGTCCATTCCCCCACTGCTATAACGCCCCCAACGCCGCGCAGCCGTTCCCCGAACGCGGCGACCCGAGGGAGCCGCACCTTGTCCATCACCGATCCGGATGCCCCGAAGACCGCCTTTGTGTTCGCCGGCGGCGGCAGCTTTGGCGCGGTTCAGGTCGGCATGCTGCAGGCGCTGGCCGCGCATGGCGTCGCCGCCGACATGGTGGTCGGCTCCAGCGTCGGCGCCTTGAACGGCGCGTTCTATGCCGGCGACCCGACGGTCTCGGGCGTGGCGCGGCTGGCCGAGATCTGGCGCGGCCTGAACCGGCAGGACGTGTTTCCGGTGAGCTGGCGGACGCTGGTGGGCTTCCTGTGGCGGCGCGACTTCCTGATCCCGCATGACGGCGTCCGCAGGCTGATCGAGGATTACATCCCGTTCCGCGATCTCGAGGACGCGCGGCTGCCGATCCACATCGTCACGACCGACATCATCAGCGGCGACAGCGTGGTGCTGTCGGAAGGCTCCGCGGCCGAGGCGATCGTTGCGTCGACCGCGATCCCCGGTGCGTTTACGCCGGTGCACTACCGCAATCGCTACCTCGCCGACGGCGCGATCTCCAGCAACACGCCGGTCCGCGTCGCCGTGAAGCATGGGGCAAAGCGCCTGATCGTGCTGCCGACCGGGCATGCCTGCGCCAACCAGGCGCCGCCGGTCGGCGCGCTCGCCAATGCGCTGCATGCGCTGACGCTGCTGATCGCGCGGCAGCTCGTCAACGAGCTCGAGAATATCGGCCCCGACGTCGAGTATTTCGTGGTGCCGCCGCTGTGCCCGCTGGTCGGCTCGCCCTATGATTTCTCCCGGACGTCAGATCACATCGCCCGCGCCCTCGACACCACCAATGCATGGCTCGCCAGCGACGGCCTGAAGGCGGGGCACATCCCCCACGAATTGCAGCCGCACGACCATTGATGCCGGACGGGGCTCTTCCCTGTGAGGCTACATCCTCGTCCACAACTGTCATCGCCCGGCCTGTGCGCAATTGCGCACATGGACCGGGCGATCCAGTACGCCGCGGCTTCTCGATTCAAGCACGGACGTCTCTGGAATACTGGATCACCCGCATGCGCGGGTGATGACACCGCGAGAGGCGTCTGCACGATTTCGGAATAATGGAAGAATGCCGCTGATTTGCCCGACGAGTCAAGTTGCCGGGTCCGCCGGCTACTTTGCATGGGGTTGTTTTCGTTATTTTGGCAGTGCGGCCTGCCCGCAAGCGGGAGAGGGGGCGCAGCCTTTGCGAAGCTCCGCTGCGTTGCACTGCAAAAGGCGATTTCGTTTCAATTTGCCTGGTGCCGTACCCGCCCATCCGGGCGGTTGTCACATCTGTGACTGCTCGGCCGTATAACCGTAGTGCACTTGTTCCGCGAGTTGGATTAGGCTCACCGCCGACAGGGTATTCAAGGCAGACCGGAGAGATTTGATGGATACGATGCTGCTTCCGTTCTCGCCGCGCTTCATCGTGCTGACGATCTGCGCCGTCGTCACCGCACTGCTGCTGCTGGTCGGGATTTTCGACCACAAGGTCTTCAAGATCGTTGTGATTCCGCTCGCGATCTTCGGCGCGCTGACATTGCTCGGCATCCGCGACCTGACCCAGAAGAACCATGCGGTGCTGCGCAACTACCCGATTTCGGCGCATATGCGCTTCCTGCTCGAGGAAATCCGCCCGGAGATGCGGCAGTATTTCTTCGAGAGCGAGAAGGACGGCATGCCGTTCTCCCGCGACACCCGCGCGTTGGTCTATCAGCGCGCCAAGATGGTGCTCGACAAGCGGCCGTTCGGCACCCAGGAGGACGTCTATCGCGAGGGCTATGAGTGGATGCATCATTCGGTGGCGCCGAAGCCGCGCGCCGAGGAGAAATTCCGCATCACGATCGGCGGTCCCGACTGCACCAGGCCGTATTCGGCCTCGGTCTTCAACATCTCGGCGATGAGCTTCGGCGCGCTCAGCCCGAACGCGGTGCGGGCGCTCAATGCGGGCGCCAAGAAGGGCGGCTTCGCCCACGACACCGGCGAGGGTGGCGTCAGCCCCTATCACCGCGAGATGGGCGGCGACATCATCTGGGAGATCGGCTCCGGCTATTTCGGCTGCCGCAACCGTGACGGCACCTTCAATCCGGAGCTGTTCGCAAGCGTCGCGGGCGACGACCAGATCAAGATGGTCGAGCTCAAGATCAGCCAGGGCGCCAAGCCCGGCCATGGCGGCGTGCTGCCGGCCGCAAAGGTCTCCGAGGAGATTTCCAAGATCCGGGGCGTACCGATGGGCGAGGACTGCATCTCGCCGGCCTATCACAGGGCGTTCTCGACGCCGCTGCAGATGATGGAATTCATAGCCCAGATGCGCAAACTGTCCGGCGGCAAGCCGGCCGGCTTCAAGATGTGCATTGGCCATCCCTGGGAGTTCCTGGCGATCTGCAAGGCGATGAAGGAGAGCGGGCTCTATCCCGACTTCATCGTGGTCGACGGCAATGAGGGCGGCACCGGTGCCGCGCCGCTCGAGTTCATGGATCATCTGGGCATGCCGATGCGCGAGGGCGTCAATTTCGTCCACAACGCGCTGATCGGCATCGGCGCGCGCGATCGCATCAAGATCGGCGCCGCCGGCAAGATCGCGACCGCTTTCGACATGGCGCGCGCGATGGCGATCGGCGCCGACTGGTGTAATTCGGCGCGCGGCTTCATGTTCGCGCTCGGCTGCATCCAGTCCCTGAGCTGCCACACCGATCGCTGCCCGACCGGCGTCACCTCGCAGGACCCGATCCGCAACCGCGCGCTCTACGTGCCCGGCAAGATCGACCGCGTCTACAACTACCACCACGCGACTCTGCACGCGCTGACCGAGCTGCTCGCGGCCGCCGGCCTCGAGCACACCCAGGACCTGCGCCCGATCCACTTCTCGCAGCGGAGCTCGACCACCGACGTCCGCACCTTCGCGCAACTCTATCCGACGCTGCGCCCGGGCGAACTGCTCGAAGGCACCCAGGATCCCCGCTTCCGCGAAGCCTGGGCGATGGCGCGCGCGGATTCGTTCCAGCCGGCGGGGTAGGGGCACCCAGCTACGCCGGCGCGCCGAACCACTTGGTCAGCGCCTCCGTGAGGCCTGGCTGATCCCGGTCTCCTCCGACCCACGCCACATAGCCGTCGGGCCGGACCAGCACCGCGCCGGGCGCCGCAACCGTTCCGAGCGCGGGAAGCTCCCACGCGCCGGCATAATCGGCATCAACCAGCCGAACCCGATCTCTCCATCCCGCGATGTCGATGCTGCCGGGCTCGTCAAGATTGAGCAGCACCGGCCGTGCCTGATGCAGCAGCGCGAAGACCCGCAGCGAGCCGTTGGTCGTCACCAGATCGAGATCGGGCATGCGGCGTCCGAGCAGCGGATGGCCGTCGCCGAGATCGTAATGCAGGTCGAGACCCGACATCATCGCGGCGAATTTTCGGCGCGGCTCGTCCATGCGCAGCAATTCGGAGACGATTTCGTGCAGCGCCTTGCTGCGTGCATCGGTTCGGCTGAGCGCAACATGCGCCATGGTGTTGCGCAGCACGCGAGCCGCCACGGGATGGCGTTCGGTCTGATAGCTGTCGAGCAGGCTGTCCGGCGATGCCTGCTTGACCACCTGGGCGAGCTTCCAGCCCAGATTCACGGCGTCCTGCACGCCGATATTGAGGCCCTGTCCGCCCATCGGCGGATGCACATGGGCGGCATCGCCGGCCAGCAGCACGCGCTGCTTGCGGTAGGTCACGGCTTGCCGGGTCATGTCGGTGAAGCGTGATATCCAGACCGGACTGTGGATGCCGAAATCGGTGCCGTAGACCGCGACGAGCCGCTCGCTGACGTCGCCCAGGGTCGGCTCCCTGTCGGTGCCGAGTTGCGGCTCGGTCAGCACGAGCCGCACCCGTTCACCGTCTTCCACCTTGCCGATGGCATAGATGCCGGCGTCGTCCTGGCGAAAGCCCCATTCCGGTTCGTCTGACATCTCGGCCTCGGCGATCAGCCAGCTCCTGGTCGGATCCCATCCGGCGAATTCGATGCCGGCCGTCTTGCGGACGATGCTGCGGCCGCCGTCGCAGCCGACGAGATACTGCGCCCGGAGCAATTGGCCATCCGACAGCGCGACGTCGACGCCATCGTCGTCCTGCGTGAAGCCGGTCACCTCGCGCCCGCGCTCGATCGGCACCGCCAGTTCGTCGGCCCATTCGCCGAGCACGCGCTCGATATGGTTCTGCCGCAGCCCGAGGGTGAAATTGCGCCGGGTCGGGAAGTCGCCGATCTCGAGCGGAACCAGATGCGAGTGGAACAGCACCGCCGGATGCCGCGTGCCCAGCGCGACGAAGCGGTCGCCGATGCCGCGCTGGTCGAATACCTCGATGGTGCGTGCGTGCAGGCCACCCGCCCTCGCGCCGATCAGGTCCGACCTCGCGCGCCGCTCGACAATCGCAACATCGACGCCGGCCAGCGCCAGCTCGCACGCCAGCATCAGCCCGGTCGGTCCTCCGCCGGCAATCACCACAGCATGTTCCCGCATCCCGCACTCCTCCGTTCGATTGGGCGCGCGTTCTACGGGATGACCCCGGGCTTGCGGCAAGCCCGGGGGGGGGCTACATATATCTAAGTGGGAAGAGGGCGTTTGCAGCCCCGACCAATCCAGCTCACATAGCGAAGAACTGCGCGACAAATTCAATGTCGTCCCGGCGAAGGCCGGGACCCATAACCACAGGATGTTGTGTTTGCCTCGCTGTGGCCCCAGCCTGCCATAACCACAGACAGCGGTGGCTATGGGTCCCGGCCTTCGCCGGGACGACGTTGGGACTCAAAACTCGCCGTGGATACGGCCGGAGAAGATGTGCACCGGGCCGCGATCGGCGTTGTAGGCGGGGTTGGTAATGAACTGATAGTCCGCGGTCAGCGTCAGGCTCTTGTTCACCTGGTAGGCATAGTAGGTCTCGAAGATCCGCTCCGGGCTGTAGTTCAGCGCGCCGTCGCCGATCAGAAGGCCGAGGCCGCCGGCGGCGAGGTAGTCGCGATGCGCCGATGACAGTCCGTTGACCGCGCCGCCGATGCCGATCGTGTCGTTCGCCCGGCCCCAAGTGCTGCCCTTGATCGACACGCCGCCGGAGACGCTGCGGTCGACATCGGTGAACGACAGGATCTCGTTCCGGCCGTCGTTCCAGCTGAGGCGGCCGAACAGGCCGACATCGGTTGCGATCTGCTGCTCGCCGTTCAAATAGAAGCCGTACTTGGTGTTGTCCTTGCGGATACCGGCCATCACGTCGTTGATGTCGAGCCCGGGATTGGCGTCCTCGATCGCGAGCGCCTGGCGATAATTGCCGGTGTTGCCGCGATTGCCGAACACGCCGACGCGCAGCTTGCCGGGTTGATCGAAGATCGAATAGCGGCCTTCGAATTCCACCACCGCGCCGCCATTGTTGGCGTTGAAGATCAGCACGTCGCTGTTCGGTGCATTGGGCACCTGGAACACGCCGGCGCGCACCGCCCAGTCCTTGCGGTTGAGCTCGACCACGGCGCCGCGGGTGTATCCGGGCAGATCGGCAGGGAAGTCGTAGGCCGCGGAGGCCCACATCGCCCAATTCATGAAGTCGGCGCGCGGGTCCTTGGCGTAGGAATTGCCGTCGAAGAAGTCGCCCACCGCAAAGCGCCCGACCACGATCGTGAGGCGGTCGATGTCGCGCTTGCCCGCGATCTGGTTGGGGCCGTCGGGGACGTCCTCCTGCTCGCCGCCGAAGCCGAAGGTCTGCTTGAAGTAATAGCGCTGCGGCCGGATCTTCGGGAATTCGGCGCCGGCCTTCTGCGCTTCGCCGTTCGAGAAGCCGGCCAGACCGAGCGTGCCGTTGAGGCCGAAGCCCTGCGCCGTCTCCGGATTGAAATAGAACTCGCCGCCTTCCCAGAGCCGCACGCCGAGAAACGCCGTCGTGGTCCAGGTCTGTTGTATTTGCCCCGGGCCCGGAAGGCTGTTGGTGCCGGTATAGGGCGCGCGGAACGACGGATAGCCCTGACCGAGCAGCGTCGTCTGTCCGTGCACGCTCCAGTCGCTCGATTCCGGCAGCGAGTTGCGCGTCGGCGTCGCCGACCAGGGCGAATCGCCGAGCTGGTAGTTCAGGCCGAACTTCAGCAGGTGAATGCGCGGGTCGATGCTGACGCCGGGCATGCCGAAATCGTTGAGACCCTGCGTACGGCGCGACAGGTCGATGTAGTCGTATTCGACCTTGGCCGTCCAATTGCCGCTCACTGCGAATTCGGCGCCGGCGCCGACGGTCCAGCCGGTCTGGTACTGGCCGGGCTGCGAGATCACATTGCCGCCGGCATCATTGACCCTGACCTCGGTGTGTCCCCAGGCGAAGCCGCCGGTCACATAGGGCATCCAGGTGCCGAAGCTGTAACCGGCGCGGCCGCGCAGCGTGCCGACATAGTCGATCGACGAGTTGAAGGGCCCGAGCACGCGCCGCGGCAGGTCGGTCGGGCCGGTGAAGGTTGCATCCGCCTCAACGCCGAGCACGAAGCGGTTGGCAAATTCCTTGTTGTATCCAGCCTGGAAGCCGCCGATCCCGCCGGTGATCGTGGGCGGAAAGAACACGCCCTGTTCCAGGATCGGGTTAGTGCCCGGACCCAGCGTGCCGTCGCCATAGCCGACATGGGCGCCGACGTAGAAGCCGGTCCAGCTGTACACCGCCTTGGCGGCGGGAGACTTGAGCGGCAGATCGGCCGCGGCCGCCGACGTGCCGAGCGCCGCCGCGCCGAGCGCTGCGCCGGCGGCGATCCGAACCCGGAAGAGGCGGACGCAGGTCATGACGCGGCTTTCCGCGAATGGTTGGCGGTTTCGCCCGGCATTACAGATTTGGCGGCCACTTGCCACCCGAGATTTGAATTCATCGCCCGCCGTCCCCGGTCCGATCCGTGTCGTCCCATCCAAAGCCAGATCAGCACCTAGCATCCCCTGTCGCCTGTTGCAAGTAATTCGCAATAGCAACTGAGGTGCGCCGGATACCTCTTCGATTTGCACGCCACTATGACAGTCGCGTAACGCCACGAGGCCGCGAGCCTGATCGGCTGCGATCGACCGCACATCTGTGGCAAATCGGTCGAGATCCGACCGTTCAATCGAGGCCACCATTGTCTTCGTCCCTTGTCTTGATGAATGCCGGCTGCGATGGCCGGCCGAGCACGACCCTCGCGCCGGCCCGTTCGACGCATCGCGCTATCGACAGCGCCGTCCGCAGATCGGCGCCTGAAATCACACGTCGCTGATAGAGCGCGGTCGCGCCGCGCAGGACGGCGCCCGCCAGCCTGAACAACACGATCGCGCCCCATCGCCGGCCGCGGCCGAGCGTCGTCACGCCCCCACCGTGGCGAGCTGGACGATCCGCAGCAGCACGAGGCCGGCAGCGACGACGAGGTAGCCGCGCAGCACCAGCATCCAGATCCGGCTCAGCGGGCTGAGCCGTGCCGGCGGCAGCCGGTCAAGCGGCGGCATCCGCCAGGTGTCACGGTCGAACAGCGGCGGCTTGTGCTTGAAGCGGGAGGACGCGCGACCGTGCGACAGCATCTCGTACAGCTTGACCGCCGCGGTGACTGCAAGTGCAAGCAGGCTGCCGCCGACCAGGATGCCGATGATCCATGCCTCGCCGAGATCCGGGAACAGCACCGCGGCAGTCAGGATCACCGACAGCATCACCAGCCCCGCCACCACCGCGCCGGTGAACAGGTTCAGCCTGACGGAATTGACCCAAGGTCCGAGGATGTGGCGATCGTTGCAGAGCAAGAGCAGGAACACGGTCGCGCTCGGCAGCAGCACGCCGGCCAGCGTCTGCACCGCATTGGTGAGCAGCCCGAGCGGTGTGCCCGGCGTCAGCACCAGCACGGCGGCGAGCACGATCAGCCCGCAATAGACGCCATAGAAACCTTTCGCATCCCACGGCTTGCGGTGCAGCGAGTGCTTGACCGCGAACACGTCGCCGATCGCATAGGCGGTCGAGAGGGAGACCGCGGCCGCGCCGATGATGCAGGCATCCAGCAGTGCGAGGGCAAACAGCACCGCCGGCAGCCGGCCGGCATATTTCTCGAGCCCGACCGCGGTCCCCAGCGCGTCGGTGTAATTGCCGAATTCGGGCTTTCCGGCGAACACTTCGGCGCAGAACGAGATCATCGCCACGGCGCCGACCACGACCAGCACGATGCCGATGCACAAATCCATCCGCTCGTAGCGGATGAAGCGCGGCGTGATCCGCTTGTCGACGATGTAGCTCTGCTGGAAGAACAACTGCCACGGCGCCACCGTGGTGCCGACGATGGCGACGATCAAAAGCATCACCTCGCTGAGCTTGGCGTCTTGCGGCATCTTCGGCACGAAGAAATCCGCCGCGATCTGCCCGACCGGCGGATGCACCATCAGGATCACGGGCACCAGCAGCAGGCTGCCTGCGACCAGCACGATGCCGAAGCGTTCGAAGCGGCGGAAGTCGCCGGTCGAGACCGCCAGCATCACGATAACAGCGGAGGCCAGCACGCCCCAGAACTGCGAGACGCCGAGAAAATGCAGCGCGAAGGTGATGCCGATGAATTCGGTGACGATGGTCAGCGCGTTCAGCACCAGCAGGTCGATGACGCTGAAGGCGCCCCAGAACTTGCCGAAGCGCTCGAAGATCAGCCGCGCATGGCCGACGCCGGTGACGGCGCCGAGCCGCACCACCATCTCCTGGTTGACGTAGAGCACGGGAATCAAAAGCAGCAGCGTCCACAGTAGCGTGGTGCCGTAGTTCTGCCCCGCCTGGGTATAGGTGCCGAACGCGCCGGCATCGTTGTCGCCGACCATCACGATCAGGCCGGGGCCGACGATCGCCAGCAGCGTCTTCAGCCGGGCGAGCCATGTCGCGCGCGGCGCGGTGTCACCTTCGGCGATGCTTCCAAGCGCGCCATGGATGTCACCGAGATGCGCGCGGTCGAGCACCGCGGTGCGGACGGAGCTGGTGGTGGCCTCACGATCGGAGGCGTGCACGTTCAAGTCATTGACGACGGTCATGACTCATTCCTTCTCATTTGCGTGTTTGGTAGTTTTGGGAGTTGGAAAGCGGATGATGTTGCCGGCTTCAGGCACTGGGATGGAGTCTGAAGCCGGCCGGCGCCGCGGTGGCGCGCGGCCGGTGTCCAGCATCAGCGCGATGCCAAGCGCGGCGACATGGCGCACGAGGCCGGCGCTCTCGTTGATGAGACCGACGATGCTCCGCATCACCGGGACGAGCGGGTCGTTGGCCGGTGCCGGACGCCTGACGGCACCGGCAACGGTCGGCCGACGGGTTTGCCCGAAGATGTCACTTGTCTTGCTCATGGTCGTCTCCCCGCTGCGTGTTGGACACGGCAGGAGGGACGCGGAGCAGCTCTATGCGTGCGCGCAGGCTCCGCTGCCGTGAGCAGCGGCTATTCCAAAATTGATGTCGTTCCCCGGAGGGAGTCCCGTTGCCGCGCCGCGATGACGCGCAACGGGACGACTAGGTCCTTCGTCCATGTCGGTCCTTCAGGCGCTTGCGGTCATCTTTGCTGCGGAATGCGCAGGTATTGCGCGCGGGCCGGAAAACCGGTCCGCGCGCCGCGCTCGATCGAGATCATTCGTTGATGATTCAAGGGTGGTTTCGACGATCCACCGGCACTCCGGGCGGCCGTCGATCAGGATCCAATGACAGGCCGGGGTTGGACGCCGGCGATCCGCCGGGCGGCGAAAACCCGGCTGGTTGTCATTGGAATAGGTGGCCGCCCGCGGCGGGATCTGCCGCGGCTCGAACGGCCGGAATTTTGCGAGCTTTTCGAACATCGCTCACCTCCACTTCCGCTGTCGCGCGGCAGGCCGGTGAGGAGCAGGCGGTTACGCGAGGCGTGACCACCCATCCACGCAGGCGAAATCTGCGCGATCAGTCTTGCTATGTTGCGGCGTCAACAGTCCCGTTGCCGGTCTACTGTCGCCTGAGTTGCTACTGCCCATGTGCCTTCTGTGTTGGCTCGTGGTCGGGTTGATGTCCGGGGTCATACCCCGGTGCGGAACGCATGTTCCGGCAATCGGGCACTACGCCTGCCACAATGGCCTGTCAAGCCGATTCTGCTATCCTCCGGGGAGGATCATGATTATCCTCCAGGGAGGATAGGAGAGCCGAATGTCAGACGACCATCCGCACGCAGCGATTGCCCGGCGCCTGAAGCGCGCCAACGGACATCTCGAGACCATCGTCGAGATGATCGAGCAGGGCCGGCCCTGTGCGCAGATCGCCCAGCAATTGCAGGCGGTGGAGAGCGCGATCGAGAGCGCCAAGAAGGCGCTGATCCACGATCACATCGGCCACAGCCTGGAGGAGACGCTGAAGGCATCGGGTCCGAAGGGCCGCAACGTGCTGCGCGACTTCCGGCTGATCGCGAAATATCTGTGATCCGAGCCCGCATGTCGCGAGCTCGCAACGGTTGACCCGCCCGGGGGGATGACCGGACGGGTCGTGCGCGACACGGGGTGGATGAGGACCCGTGCCGAACGCAGGATCCGCAGCCTTCTAAAAAACCTGTCGATCAGTAGCAGGAGCGCACGCGGCCGATGTAGTTGCCGTAGGCGTCGAACTGGCGGACCCAGACGCAGCGGCGATAGCCGCCGTCGTAATAGCCGTCACTGGCCGCGACCGCGCTGCCGACGATGGCGGCGCCGACGAGGCCCGCGCCGACGCCCCAGCCCCAGCCATACGGCTTGGCATTGGCCTGCGACGTGGTGGACGTGATGGTGCCGGTCACGGCGAGCGCGGTGAGGGCGAGGGCGGCAAACTTGGTCTTGATCGACATGGGATACTCCATCCTGTTGGGCGCGGTCCGGTTTGTTCCGCATGCCCGTTGGACGGAGGCTTTTCGGTTCCGGTTCGAAGGCCGTGCCGGAAATATGGTTTCGTGAATTGTTTCGTCGGCCTCTGCCAAGACGAAGGAATTCCCGGTCAGTTGCCCCCGAAGACGCCCGGATCGAACCGGTCGACGTCGGCGAGCAGCTCGCAGAACGCGCGTGCACCGTGCTCGATTAGCTGCTCGCCCTTCTCGGCCGAGGCCTTGGTCGCATCGCCGATCGCGCCGCTCGGATTGAGGTCCTGCGCCTGCCAGGCGAACGGCGCCGGCCGCTGGGTTGACAGATGGCGGTGATCCTTCTGGATCTGCACGCTCGCGGGCTTGAAGTCCGCGATCGCATCCTTGCGCACGGCTTGCGGATATTTCGCCAGCATGATCGAGGTCTCGACCGCACCGCCGTGGATGCCGTGGCGCAATTCGTCGGAATCGAACAGCCCGTCCGGCGTGCCGAAGCGTGACCAGCTCGTGGTCACCACCAGCATCTTGTGTTGCGCGCGCAGGTCCTGCGCCACGAGCTGCATCGCGGCGGAATTGCCGCCATGGCTCGTCACCATCACGAGCTTCCTGACGCCGGCGCGCGCCACGCTCTCGCCGAGCGCCATCCAGCTGTTCAGCGCCACCTTCGTCGGCAGGGTCAGCGTGCCCGGAAAATCGATGTGCTCGGTGGAGATGCCGACCGGCTGCAGGGGCAGGAACGTCGCCGGGATGGCCGCCGGCAGCAGTTCCTGAACCCGTGCCAGATACGCCTCGCCGATCATGACGTCGGTTCCGAGCGGCAGATGCGGCCCGTGCTGCTCGGTCGCGGCCAGCGGCAGCACCGCGATCCAGCGCGCGGCCGTGTCCTTGGCGAGGTCTGGCCAGTGGATGGCGGTCCAGTCACGGGGCGGAAGCTGAGAAGTCATCAAGCCGGTCGTTTCAATACAAGCGTTTCATGGGATGGATTTGCAGGCTAGTTTGTTTAACATCGGTGAGGCGTTCGCGTCTCCGGGCGCGGTGCGCGTCTTCCCGCCTTCCATCATGGGCCATAATGATCGACGGAGTCCAACCATGATCCCGGCCTTTTTGCCGCGAGCGTTAACTACAGCCGTTCTGGCCGCGACCCTCGGCGTTTCCGCGGGCCTCCTCCCGGCGCGGGCGCAGGACAAGACTTTGGACAAGGTCTCGTTCGGCACCAATTGGGTCGCCGAGGGCGAGCATGGCGGGTTCTTCCAGGCGCTCGCCGACGGCACCTACAAGAAATACGGCCTCGACGTCACAATCGTGCCCGGCGGTCCGAACGAGAACAACCGCATGCTCCTGATCGCGGGCAAGCTCGACTTCTTCATGAGCGCGAACTCGCTGCAGACCTTCGACGCCGTCACCAACAACGTGCCGCTGGTCGCGGTCGCCGCGATGTTCCAGAAGGACCCGCAGGTCTTCCTGACCCATCCCGAGGTCAAGGTCAGCAAGATCGAGGATCTGAAACCGCTGACACTTTTGATCTCGAAGGAAGGCATCACCAGCTACTTCCAGTGGCTGAAGTCCGAATACGGCTTCGACGAGAACAAGGTGAAGCCCTACACCTTCAATCCGCAGCCCTTCATCGTGAACAAGCAGACCGCGATGCAGGGCTACGTCACCTCGGAGCCCTTTGCGGTGGAGAAAGCCGCCGGCTTCAAGCCGAACGTGCTGCTGATTGCCGATTACGGCTTCAACTCCTACTCGACCTTGATCGAGACCCGCCGCGACCTCGTCGACAAGAAGCCGGACCTCGTGCAGCGCTTCGTCGATGCTTCTGTGGTCGGCTGGTACACTTACGTCTACGGCGACAACTCGGCCGGCAATGCGATGATCAAGAAGCTCAACCCTGATATGAACGACGAGCTGCTGGCCTATTGCGTCGCCAAGATGCGCGAGCACGGCATCGTCGATTCCGGCGATTCCATCAAGAACGGCATCGGCGCCATGACCGACGAGCGGATGGCGAGCTTCTTCGACAAGATGGTGCGAGCCGGCGTGGTCAAGGGCACGATCGACTATCGCCAGGGCTACACGCTGCGCTTCGTCAACAAGGCGGTCGGCGTCGAGCTCCGGCCGAAGAACTGAGGGTGCGGACGCGCGATGGCGGAGCCTGCGTTGTCCGGACCTGATGCCGCTTGGGCGGTGCGCCTGCGCGGCGTCACCAAGACCTACGACAGCGGGGTGACGGCGCTCGGGCCGCTCGACCTCGATGTCGTCAGCGGCGAGTTCGTCTCGCTGCTCGGACCCTCCGGCTGCGGCAAGTCTACCGCGCTGCGCCTCATTGCCGGTCTCGCCGCCCCGAGCGCCGGCACGGTCGAGCTCGCCCATCACGGCGCCGAGCGGCGCGGCAGCCGCAGAGTAGGCTTCGTATTTCAGGAGCCGACGCTGATGCCGTGGGCCAATGTGCGCGACAATGTCCGCCTGCCGCTCAAGCTCGCGCGCGCGGCGGCGACGGACGCCGATACACGCATCGAGGCGGCGCTCGATCAGGTCGGGCTTGCGGAGTTCGCGGCCGCCTATCCGCGCGAACTCTCCGGCGGCATGAAGATGCGGGTATCGCTGGCGCGCGCGCTGGTCACCGATCCCGATATCCTGCTGATGGACGAGCCGTTCGCGGCACTCGACGAGATCACGCGCTTTCGCCTCAACAACGACCTGCTGTCGCTGTGGCGCAACCTGCACAAGACCGTCATCTTCGTGACGCACTCGGTGTTCGAGTCGGTCTATCTCTCGCAGCGCGTGATCGTGATGACGGCGCGCCCGGGCCGGATCGGCGCCGAGTTTCGCATCACCTCGTCGGAGCCGCGTGGTGAAGAGTTCCGCACCTCGGCCGAATATGCCGCGTTCTGCCGCGAGGTCTCGGGCGCGCTGGCGCCGTCCTATGCAGGGCAGGCAGGCGCATGAAGTCTCCGCAGCACCTCGTCCGCTTTCTGCTGCCGCTCGCGGTGTTTGCCGCGGGCCTCGTGCTCTGGGAAGCGATCGTCCGCGCCTACGGCATCCAGCCCTATGTGCTGCCGAGCCCGCTCCTGGTGCTGAGAACGCTGGTCGCAGACTGGCCGGTGCTGTCGCAATCGCTGGGCGTCACGCTGCTGACCACGCTCGAAGGCTTCATCGCCGCCGCGGTCGGCGGCGTCGTGCTGGCGCTGCTGTTCAACCAGTCGAAATGGCTGGAATATTCGCTGTTCCCCTATGCGGTGGTGCTGCAGGTCACGCCGGTGATCGCGATCGCGCCGTTGCTCCTGATCTATCTGCAACAGCAGACCGCCGTGATCGTCTGTGCCTGGATCGTGGCGTTCTTTCCGGTGCTGTCGAACACCACGCTCGGCCTCAACTCGGTCGACCGCAACCTCGCCGGATTGTTTCAACTTTATGGCGCCTCGCGGCTGCAGACGCTGCTGTTCCTGAAGCTGCCCGCGGCGCTGCCCTTTATCCTCGGCGGCCTGCGCATCGCCGGCGGGCTGTCGCTGATCGGCGCCGTAGTCGCCGAGATCGCGGCGGGCAGCGCCGGCGCCGGCTCGGGCCTTGCCTTCCGGATCGCTGAATCAGGCTACCGGCTGAATATTCCCCGCATGTTTGCAGCACTTCTGCTGCTATCGCTGGCCGGGATTGTCATCTATGGGGTGCTGGCGCTAGTTTCGCACCTTCTGTTGCGGCGTTGGCATGAAAGCGCGTTAGGAAAGGACAATTGATGGCCCCGATTTCTTCCGAAAAGATCGATCTGTTGGTTTATGGACCGATCCGGCCAATCCTCGAAAACGGCTTTTCCGATCAGTATGTGCTGCACCGGGCCGAGAGCCGCGGCGACCTCGAGCGGCTAACGCCCGACACCATGGCCAAGATCCGCGGCATCGCCGTCACCTATCACACGATGGCGACCGACAAGACCGCGATGGCGATGTTTCCGAAGCTCGAGATCGTCGGCAGCTTCGGCGTCGGCTACGACCACGTCGATTCCCATTACGCCCGCGATCACAATATTGTGGTCACCAACACGCCCGACGTGCTGACCGAAGAGGTTGCCGACGTCGCGATGGGGCTGCTGATCGCGACGCTGCGCGAATTCGTCAAGGCCGATCGCTATGTGCGCTCCGGCCTGTGGCAGACCCAGAATTATCCGCTCAGCGTCGGCTCGTTGCGCGATCGCAAGATCGGCATCGTCGGCATGGGCCGGATCGGCCAGGCGATCGGGCGGCGGCTGGAGGCCTCGCGCGTGCCGGTGTCCTATCACTCGCGCAATCCATCCAAGGACGTCTCCTACAAGCATTATCCCGATCTGATCGAGATGGCGAAGGCGGTCGACACGCTGATCGTCATCGTGCCGGGCGGCGCCTCGACGGCGAAGATGATCAATGCCGACGTGCTGAAGGCGCTCGGCCCGCGCGGCGTGCTGATCAATGTCGCGCGCGGCTCGGTGGTCGACGAGCCGGCGCTGGTCGCGGCGCTGAAGTCCGGCACCATTCTCGCCGCCGGTCTCGACGTGTTCGCGGCCGAGCCTAACGTGCCGGACGAATTGAAGGCGATGCAGAACGTCGTGCTGCTGCCGCATATCGGTTCGGCCTCGGTGGTGACGCGCAATGCGATGGACCAGCTCATGGTCGACAACATCACGAACTGGTTCGCCGGCAAGCCGCCGCTGACGCCGGTTGCGGAAACGCCGGTGAAGGGCCGCTGATGCCGCTGTCCCGCTTCAACCTCGTGCTGCTTGTACTGCTGGCCGCGTGCGGTCCGGCAGCCGCGCAGGACGTCTCGACGTTGAAAAAGGACATGATCGGGCAGTGGGAGCTCGCCACCACCGAGCGCAGCAAGACCTGCGTCGTGACGCTGAAGAGCGATGCGACGCCGCAAGGTTTCAAGCTCGAGCTCGAGCCGGCCTGCGCCGCCGCACTGCCCTTCACCAAGGACATCACGGGCTGGAGCATCAAGGGCCTCGGCGACATCGTGCGGCTGCACAATGCGGCCGGCGAGGCGGTGATCGATTTCACCGAGGTCGAGACCGGCATCTTCGAGGGCATGCGCACCAACGAGGGCGTCTACATCCTGCAAAACCTCGCAGCGGCGCGCGCGCTCGCCAAGTCGATGGACCAGATGATCGGCGACTGGTCGATGGTCCGCGGTAATGGCCAGGCGATCTGCGCGCTGGTGCTGACCAACACCGAGGCCGGCAACGACAATTTCCAGTTGTTCCTGAAGGGCAAATGCGATCCCGCGGTCGCGGCCTTCAACCCGACGCTGTGGCGGCTCGACCATGGCCAGATGGTCCTGATGTCGCCCAAGGGCGAGACCTGGCAGTTCGAGGCCGACGACAACGCCCAATGGCGCCGCGTCCCCGACAGCGCCGACCCGCTGATCATGTTGCGGGAGCAATAGGGCGCTAACCCTCGCTTGCCTCTCCCGCTTGCGGCGGGTGGAGGCTTTCTCCGCGCAAATGCACGGCGTCATTTGCGGCAATGCCCTCACCCCAACCCTCCCCCGCAAGCGGGAGAGCGGGTGCACTACCGCTGCGGCCGTAGTTGATGCATTTTCTCCAAAAATAATTCGCTTTCCTTGTCGATCCGGCACGCCCCGGATCGTCGTTCCCCATAGCGAGCCGATTTCACCGCGATAATCCCGTGGCTTGCCGCAAACAGGAGCATTTCATGCGCTTTATGTCGATCGTCACCTCGCCCCAGTCGCCGGCACAGCCGACCCCGGCGCTGCTGGAGGCCATGCACAAGCTCGCCGACCGCGAGATCAAGGCCGGCCGCATGGTCGATACCGGCGGGCTGATGCCGCTCGCGACCGGCGCGCAGGTCCGCATTGTCGACGGCCATCTCAGCGTCGTCGATGGTCCGTTCGTCGAGGCCAAGGAAGTGATCGGCGGCTACGCGATCTTCGAGCTGGGCAGCAAGGAAGAAGCGGTGGCGCTCGCAGTCGAGTTCATGCAGCTCCACAAGGATCACATGCCCGGCTGGCAAGGCACCTGCGAGGTCCGCGCCTTCGCGGGCTTTGCCGGACAGTGTCCCGAGTGAGCCGGAGGACAGGCGATGCGCTTCATGTATGTCCTGGTGGCGGAGAAGCCGATGCTGCCGAATCCACCTTTGAGGGAGGCGATCGGCAAGCTCGCCGAACGCGAGATCGCGGCCGGCCGCATGCTCGATACCGGCGCGCTGTTGCCGCGCACGGCGGGCGCGGAAGTGAAGATCAAGGATCGCAAGCTCACCGTCACCGACGGTCCCTTCATGGAGGCCAAGGAGGTGGTCGGCGGCTACGCCGTGTTCGAGCTGAAGGACAAGGAGGAGGCCGTGGCGCGCGCCGTCGAGTTCATGCAGCTTCATCTCGACCATATGCCGGATTGGGAACTGTCATGCGAGGTTCGCCCCTTCATGGAGTGCTGACCGTCGCCTCCGTCGCATGCCGGTGGTCGGCGTGACGGAGGACGAGGTCAAGCGCACCATCCTCGGTGTGTGGCGCATCGAGCAGCCGCGGCTGATCACCAGCCTGTCGCGGATGCTGCGCGACGTGCCGCTCGCCGAGGATCTGACCCAGGAAGCGCTGATCGCCGCGCTCGAGCACTGGCCGCTCAGTGGCGTGCCGGAGAAGCCGGGTGCCTGGCTGATGACGACCGCCAAGCGGCGCGCGCTCGATCATATCAGGCGCAACCGCATGCGGACCGAAAAGCACGGCATGCTGGCGCATGATCTGGTGCGGGAGCAGGAGACCATGCCGGATTTCGATGCCGCGCTCGACGACGATATCGGCGACGAATTGCTGCGGCTGATCTTCACCGCCTGCCATCCGCTGCTGTCGCGCGAGGCGCGCGCCGCGCTGGCGCTTCGGATGATCTGCGGTCTCACCACCGAGGAGATCGCGCGCGCCTTCCTGCAGGCGGAGGCGACCATCGCCCAGCGCATCGTGCGCGCCAAGCGCACGCTGTCGGAGTCAGGTCTTGCCTACGAGACGCCGCGCGGCGAGGCGCTGTCGGAGCGGCTCGCCTCCGTGCTCGAGGTCGCCTACCTGATCTTCAACGAGGGCTACACCGCGGCAAGCGGCGACGAGTGGCTGCGGCCGCAGCTCTGCAACGAGGCGCTGCGCATCGGCCGTGTGCTGAGCTCGATCGCGCCGAACGAGCCGGAAGCGCACGGTCTGCTGGCGCTGATGGAGTTCAACGCCTCGCGGATGGCGGCGCGCACCGATGCGGCCGGTGAGCCGATCCTGCTGATGGACCAGAACCGCGCGCTGTGGGATCGCCTGCAGATCCGCCGCGGGCGACTGGCGCTGGCGCGCGCCCGCGAGCTCGGCGGCGCCGGCGGCTTCTACGCATTGCAGGCCGCGATCGCCGCCTGCCACGCCGAGGCCGACATGCCTGACGCGACGGATTGGCGCCGCATCGCCGCCCTCTACGGCGATCTCGCCGCGCTGCTGGATTCGCCTGTCATCACGCTCAATCGCGCGGTCGCGATCGGCATGGCCGAAGGGCCGCTGGCGGCGCTCGCGATCGTCGACGGCCTCGCGGACGAGCCGGCACTGAAATCCTATCATCTGCTGCCAAGCGTGCGCGGCGATCTGCTGCACCGACTGAGCCGCTTTGCGGAGGCGCACACCGCGTTCGAGGCCGCCGCTGCACTCGCCGGCAATGCGCGCGAGCGTGAGTTGCTCAAGCGGCGCGCCGCGGTCGCGGCACGCGCCGCGCAGGAGCAGGCTGGCGGCTGAACGGCCTCGCGATCGACGCAAAGCGCCGGCATGTTCGCCGAATCGCAATGCGTCAGGGAACCGCGACCATGACGAAATCATCCGTGCTGGCGATCGGGCTTGACCCCACCTTCGTTGATCTGTCCGTCATGCCGCAATTCACGCCCGAGCTCGTGCGCAGCTACATCGACGCACAGATCGAGGGCCTGCGGATGCTTGGCTACGATGTCGAAAGCTGTCTCATCGACCTCGGCGATACGGCCGAAGCGGTGACGGCGGCGGCCCTCAACGCGCGCCGCTACGATTGCGTCGTGATCGGTGCCGGGTTGCGCGAGCCGCCGGAGCGGCTGCTGCTGTTCGAGACGATCCTCAATCTGGTGCACCGGCTCGCGCCCGGCGCCGCCATCTGCTTCAACACCAACCCGGCCGACACCACTACTGCCGTGCAGCGCTGGGTCAAGCCTTAGCGCGCGGCGCGGTAGATTGGCACGCGGGCCGAGCCCACCGCGAAGGCCCGGCGGTTGTTGCCAGCCCCAACCTATCTATGACAACATTCAAAATTCTGAATTGTCATGGCTTTTGGGACCCTATGCCGCGCCGCAAATTTGCCTGGGAGAAGCTCACGGATGCTCAGTTGCTCGAGCAACGCCTCAGCAGTCTGAGGGTTGCGGTCGAAGGCACCTGGCTCGCGGATTGTGTCAGCACACTCTACGAAGAGCTCGAAGAGCGCGGCATCCGGCTGCGGCCGCATGCATGGATCTCGAGCGAATGGTTCAGCCCGGCCGATGTGCCCGGCATCGCCATTCCGTTCTATCTCGCTCATCCCCGCCTGATGAAGCTCGAGAAGAAGATGATGCTCGACGTCGAGGGCGCCTCGTGGTCCGAGTGCATGGCCATTCTCCGCCACGAGGCGGGGCACGCCATCCAGCACGGCTACCAGCTGCAACGCCGCCGGCGCTGGCAGCAGCTGTTCGGTCCGTCGTCGCAACACTATCCGCGCTACTACCGGCCCAATCCGGCTAGCCGAAATTATGTCCAGCATCTCCGGCTGTGGTACGCGCAGAGCCATCCGGACGAGGATTTCGCCGAGACCTTCGCGGTGTGGCTGCGGCCGCGCTCCAACTGGCGGACCCGGTATGCCGGCTGGCCGGCGCTGAAGAAGCTCGAATATGTCGACGAGCTGATGGGCGAGATTGCCGGCGAGCGGCCGCTGCTGACGACACGCGAGCGGGTCGATCCGCTGCATACGCTCAAGCAGACGCTGGGCGAACACTACAAGAAGAAGCAGGCGTTCTACGCCTTCACACCGCCGAAGACCTACGACCGCGATCTGTCCAAGCTGTTCTCCGCCGATCCGCGGCATCACCGGCATCCGCCGGCTGCGTCCTTCATCAGGCGGCATCGCGCTCAGGTCAGGCAGCTGGTCGCGCGCTGGACCGGCGAGAACCAGTTGACGCTCGATGCCGTGCTCGACGACATGATATCGCGCTGCCGCGAGCTCAATCTGCGTGCCGTCGGCCCCGAGCAGAAGCTGGTGACCAACTTCACCATCCTGCTGACAGCCAAGACCATGCACGCGCTGTTCGGCCCGTCGCGCCGGAAATGGATCGCGCTATGAAACACTTTCGCATTCTGGTGCTGATGCACCCGGACTGTGTGCCGCCGGACTCCAGCGACGGATACTCAGCGCGGGAAATCAATGAGTGGAAAACCGAATACGACGTGGTGAGTACCCTGCGTGCGGCCGGGCACGACGTGCGTCCGCTCGGCGTGCAGGAGGAAATCAAGCCGGTGCGCGACGAGATCGAGGGCTTCAAGCCGCACGTGGTGTTCACGCTGCTGGAGGAGTTTCACTACGACGTCGTGTATGACCAGCACATCGCGAGCTATCTCGAGCTGATGAAGATCCCCTATACCGGGTGCAACCCGCGCGGCCTGATCCTGGCGCGCGGCAAGGATCTGTCCAAGACGCTGGTGCATCACCGCCGCATCCCGGTGCCGGCCTTCGCGGTGTTCCCGATGCGCCGCAAGGTCAAGCGGCCGCCGCGGCTTGCGCTGCCGCTGATCGTCAAGAGCCTGAGCAGCGATGGATCGCTCGGCATCTCGCAGGCGTCGATCGTCGATACAGACGAGAAGCTCGCCGAGCGTGTCGCCTTCATCCATGAGCGGATCGGAACGGCCGCGATCGCCGAGCAGTTCATCGAGGGGCGCGAGCTCTATGTCGGCGTGATCGGCAACAACAGGCTGCGGGTCCTGCCGGTTTGGGAATTGAAGTTCGGCAGCATGGGCGGCCCCGCTGCGCGCCAGATCGCCACCGAAAAGGTCAAGCACGACACCAGCTATCAGGAGCGCATCGGAATTGCGGACGGGCCGGCCGAGGATCTGACGCCCGAACTATCCGCCCATATTCAGCGGCTGGCGAAACGCATCTACCGGACCCTGGGGCTCGACGGCTACGCGCGCATCGACTTCCGCCTGTCCACCAATGGCGTTCCGTATTTCATTGAAGCCAATCCCAATCCCGAAATCGCCAAGAGCCAGGAGTTCGCGACAGCCGCGGGGCATGATGGACTGGACTACCCGGTACTGTTGAATCGCATCGTGGCGCTCGGGATCAGCCGCGCCAAGGCCGGCGTATCCCTGGGCTGAACCGAAGCGTTAAAGGCTGCGTTGCATCAGGTGGCGTCGTGCGTCCCTGGGGATGAACATCGCAAACGTTTCCCTAACGCGCGCCGCCGGCGTCGCGGTTGCGGCGAGGGTGGCGACGGGGAGAGCCGTGCCACGAAATTCATCTGGTTCCGGCCATCGTCGCGCAAAGATATCGTTTACCGATGCCGGCATGGTGAGCCAGTCGCTGCGGCAGGTATCGTAGACGTACAAGCCGGCAAGAAAAATCGATACGACAACAAGGATCGTCCTGAAAATTGGCATTGTGATTGCGCCTTCTTGATTGAGGCGAACAATGCCTGGACACAGTGAACCGCGCGTTTAGCGCTCCGGCCGATCGGCCGATACGGTTCCCAACTCATGAACGGGCTTGCGTAAACGGCTCGCTTACCAATGCCTTCAAGGTTGCGGCAACCAGCTTTCCTCACCGGCGGGAAAGAAGTCTCTGGCATCAAGAGAGCAACAAAAAGACTGAGGAGGCACCATGTTCGTCGCCATTCGAGTCATGATCCTGATCGCCAGTGCGTATGCCGGCTCGGCCGTTGCAGAGATGCAGTTCGCGCCGCTGCCGAGCCTTGCGTCGTCGTCCGCGCCGTAGGCCTGCAAGCGACGCAGTGCCCCCGCGCTTTACGCCGGATTGGGCGGTGCCGCGGCAACCCCGATGGCGCGGGCTGCGTTTTCCGTCATCCGGGTCGCCGTCAGCCGCAGGAAATACAGCGACAGTCCTGGATTGCGTTCGCACAGCTTCATCAGTGCGCCATCGCTGATCGACAGCAAATCCACATCGGTCGCTGCCAGGGCAGTCTGCGTGCGTCGTCGCTCGAGTGAGAACAGTCCAATTTCTCCGAACAACTCGCCCGCCGCGACCCCGCGATCGATCTCGGGAAACCTGACCTCGCCCGATACGACCATGTAGAGCAGGTCGGCGTCATCGCCTTTCCTGAAGATCGTTTCTCCTGCCTTGATGTGCTTCGGCCGCATAAACGGTTGCAGCCAGCTCGGAGAAAGGTCAGTCGCGGCAGCGCGCCTGGCCTTGCGAAGCAGCCGAACCATCTGGAACAGCAATACCACGTTGAGCGGCAGCAGAATGATGTGCAGGATGAGCACGGGGTAGATCCGGTCGCCCAATCCATAGCTGATGAATGCCAGGTTGCTGGATATCGCGACAGCGCGCAGGCTCAACATCGTGCTCATGCAGAACGTCAGCAACACAAGAGCCGACGCGAGGTAACCCAAGCCATCGATCAGCGTCATGACAGCGCCCCGTCAGAAATGAATTGCAAGAAATGCGCTCTGAAAACGACTGGAAACATATACCAGTGCGCTTATTCTCTTGGGCGGAAATGAGGCCATGCCATGCATCTCAGACGACTGGCCCTACCGATCCTGACCGGGTTGCTGCTCGCAGCCTCAGCTTTGTCAGGTGCATCCCGCGCAGAAGGCGGCGCCGATCCTGTGTGGCCGACCCGGCAGTGGCAGAGTTCGACGCCGGAAGAGCAGGGGATGGACTCCGGCGCGCTGGCGCGGCTCGTCAACTTTGGCGCGGCTCACAGTTTCGATAGCCTCCTGATTGCGCGTCATGGCCGGATCGTGCTCGACGCTTACTATGCGCCGTATACGCCGGAGATTCCGCATCTCTTCAATTCCGTCACCAAGGCGGTGACCGGCACGCTGGTCGCGATGCTGCTCAAGGACAAGGTGCTCGACAGCCTCGACCATCACATGGTGGACTTCTTTGGCGACCGCACCATCGCCAATCTCGATGACCGCAAGCGGGCGATCACGATCCAGACCATGCTCGACATGACCTCGGGGATGGCCTGGACGGAAGGCGTCGAGGGCGGCAGGCCGGAGTCGCTGATCGAATGGGGGCGCAGCCCCGATGCGATCCAGTTCATCCTGGACCGTCCGATGGCGAAGGCGCCGGGCGAGGCGTTCTACTACAACACCGGCAATCCGCAGCTGCTGGCCGCGATCATCAACAAGCTCACCGGCGTGAGCGCGCGGGACTATGCGGTGACGAAATTGTTTCGCCCGCTCGGGTTGCCGCGCCGTACTGGCACAGCATCGGGCCGGGGCTGACCCAGGGCGGCGGTGGGCTTCTGCTCGCGCCGCGCGACGCCGCCAAGATCGGGCTGATCTATCTGCATGACGGCGAATGGGAGGGGCAGCGGTTGCTGCCGTTCGGCTGGGTCGATCGTATCAGGCACGCGACGACCGAGATGCACACCTCGTTCGATCCGTCCCTGCACTACGCCAATTTCTTCTGGGTGATGCCGAAGCAGCAGGCCTTCATGGCGGTCGGCGACCGCTGCCAGCTGATCATGATCTTTCCCGCGCTCGACATCGTCACCGTCGTGACCGCGCGCAACTACTGCTCGTTCGGCAGGATGGCCGACGACGTTTCCGGCGCGGTCAAGTCCGACACGGCGC
The DNA here is from genome assembly GCF_054063295.1 of Bradyrhizobium sp. USDA 3240. Taxonomy (NCBI): domain Bacteria; kingdom Pseudomonadati; phylum Pseudomonadota; class Alphaproteobacteria; order Hyphomicrobiales; family Nitrobacteraceae; genus Bradyrhizobium; species Bradyrhizobium sp. USDA 3240. Next base: position 3,806,098 of record NZ_JBSSGD010000002.1, on the reverse strand, counting down.
TGCCGGTGAACTCCGCCGGTGGCAATCAGCTTGCCGCGGCGCTGCGAGATAGCGCGACGGAAAAGCCGTCGGCGGTCGGTGCTGTGCCCGAGACCGCGGCGGCCATCTCGGGCAAGACTTGGCGTTTCCCGGCCAACGGCCTCAATCTGCGGGTGCTGACGCTGTATCTGACCGATCCGTCCCCGCGCTATGAGCTGGAAACGACGCCGGATCCGGCGCGGCCGGTGGTGAGATTGGCGGGACCGATCGGGCTCGACGGCACCTATCGTCTCGGCCAGCCGACGCCGCTCGGCGTGATGGCGCTGAAGGGGACGTGGCAGACTGCTGAGACGTTTGCGATCGACCTGCGTCTGGTCGGCGGTGATACCGACCGCAAATGGCTGCTCACGTTCGACGGCGGCAAGGCCAGGCTCAGCGGCAAGGATCGCTTCGGCCAGGATGTGCAGGTCGATGCGGAAGCGCAGGGCGGCCAATAGCCTGGCGTGACGGTTCTACCCAGCGCTCGCGGCCCATCCTCACGGACACCGTGAAGTCCGCAATGATGATGCGTCGTATCGCGCGAGAACCGTCCTCATCGTCGTCCCGGCGAAGGCCGGGACCCATAACCACGAACGACTGTTGTTGTGCGAGGCTGGAACGACGAGTCTCTCTCACAACAACTGCTGCGGCGTATGGGTCCCGGCCTTCGCCGGGACGACGCCTGGGATGGAGCCGCGGCATCGCATTCTCGCCGGTGTCATGCCCGCATGCGGGCGATCCAGTACGCCGCGGCTTCTCGGCTCAAGCACAGGCGTCTCTGGAATACCGGATCACCCGCATGCGCGGGTAATGACACCGAGTAGCTGTTCGACAGTTGAATCGGAAGCGGGCGGCAGCGCGGCTAGTGGTCCGTCTTCGGCGTCTTGGCTGCGAAGTCGAAGCCGAGCCGGAGGGCGCGCTCCTGGCGCTCTTCGGTCAGGAACTGAAGCTCCCGCTCCAGCGACCGCGCGACCTCGTCCTGGGTTTCCTGGGAGTGGCGGCGGGAGCCGCCGTGCGGTTTGGCCGATTGGGCAGTCACGGGAGAACCCTTGTCATCGCGGTGTCACAGGCGCAGGCATGCCACGGCCGGAGTCCGGCGGACAATCAAAAAGAATTCAGCGGGGGGTCTTTGGAATGTTTGTTGTGCAACTGACTCAAATTTAAGCAGGAAATTCTCCGGCCTTGTCGCAAGCGGCCGAGGCCGTTGAGACCTCAGTCTCATCAATTCGGATGAGAGGAGCCGGTTCCGACGAAATCATTTCTGGATTCGCACGAAGACGTCCCGAAACCGACAAGGTCTAACCTTAGTAGCGTTGTGAAGGATGGGTGCCTGATGAGACGCTGACGATTGAGGTCGTGAGATTCACGACCGAGGTTGTAAGGTTCGTCGGTGCACCTGAGACGGTGGGGATGATCTCGGAAATGAAGAAGCCGAATGCTGTGCCATATGTCTGGGCGGCCGCGCTGATCGCGGTCGTGATCTGGGGCGTGAGCGGAACCCCGCAGATGGCACATACCTCTGCCAGCAGCACGCATCTGGCCCGGGCGCGCTAGCGCAATTTCAAGCGAAGCGGTTTCCGCCTCGCGTCAAGACAACGCGTCTCCACAAAAGCCAGAGCGTTTTCGAGCGAAGTGGACACCGGTTCGCGTGAAGAAAACGTGTCAAAACTAGAATCTAGAGCTTCGGCCGCAGCGAGCGCTGCATATCCATCGTGTAGGTGTAGCGCCCTTCCGGGTGCGTGGTGATGGTGACCTCGAACAGTTCCTCGCGCAGGCCGTAGTAGCGGCGTACCACGGTGAGCGCCGGCGATCCGGTCTTGACGCCGAGTGCCTTGGCGATCGGCGCCGGCATGCTCCGCACGAAGATTTCCATCTGCGCGCGCTCGGTGACTTGGCCGTACATCTTGGCGATCTGCTCGTGCACCGGGGTGCGGCCGTGGTCGCTGCGGGTCACGACATCGGCGAATCGGCGCAGTACGTAGATTTCGGTCCAGCCGAGCGGTGCGGCGAACTGGTCGGAGCGGCGCACGGCCTCGATCAGGAACCAGCTCTTGCCGGGCTCGCATTTCAGGAGCGCGGCCAGCTTGCGGTCGGCGACGATGTCGCTGCTACCGACCACGTCGCGGTAGGTCTCGTTGGAATAGCGCAGCCACTCGCCGAGTGACTTGACGCTGTGGGTGAACAGCACCGGTGGCTCGGAGGCGATCACCACCGAACCGAGGCCGGCGCGGCGCACGATCAGGCCCTGGTCGATCAGGATGCGCAGCGCCTCGCGCACGGTCTGGCGGCTCGCCTGATAGCTCGCCATCAACTCGGTTTCGGTCGGCAGCAGATTGCCGACCGCGTAGGCGCCGAGACGGATGTCCTTCTGCAGCCCGGTGGCGATGTCGCGGTAGCGGGACGATCTTGCCCTCTCCGGTTGTTCAGACATGGCGCATCACTGGTATGCCGTATGGCAGGCAACCGGATGTCCAGACTGCATCGACTGCAACGCGGCCTCGAATGCGGCGAGCGTCGCCAGCACATCCGCTTCGGGCACCGGGAACGGCTGTCTGCGTTCGACCGCGTCGGCAAAGGCCGAAAGTTCCGCGGTGAGCGTGTTGACCGCCGGATAGCGCGTCGTTTTCGGTGCCTCGCCGGATTTCCGTTGCACCATCGTCCCCTCGTCGAGCACCTCTGCGGATCCCTTCGTCCCGAACACATGCACGCGCCAATAGAACGGTGTTGCGCGGATTGTCGCAAGGGTTGCACTCACGCCATTCACAAATTCAATCGCTAAAGTTGCAGTGTCGAGTGGCGGCGGCCCGGCCTCGCGTTCACTCAACCGGGCATAAACCTGTCGGGCAGGACCAAGGAGGCTGACGAAGCCGTCGAGCACATGCAGTCCCGCGCCGGTCAGCCCGCCGCCCGGCGACTCCTCGGGCGACAGCCGCCAGCCCTGCGTGACGGCCAGGGAGTTCTCGTTGCTGTTGTGGCCCTCGACATGCAGGATGGTGCCGAGCTCGCCACTGGCGACCATCGCGCGCAGTGCCTGCATCGACGGCCAGAACCGGCGGTTATGCCCGACCGCGAGCAGCACGCCGGCGTTGCGGCAGGCCGCGAACATCTCGGCCGCATCGCTGCGCTTGAGCGCCAGCGGCTTCTCGCAAAACACCTGCTTACCGGCTCTGGCTGCCGCGATCACCTGGTTCCGGTGCAGCGAATGCGGTGTTGCGAGCAGCACGGCATCGATATCGGGCTCGGCCAGCACGGCCTCCAGGCTGGCCGCGGGGGACAGACCGTGCGCCGCGCAGAAGTCCGCGGCGCCGCTCGTGTCGGGTTCCACCGCGCGAACGATCCGCAGCCGCGGCTCGCTCTGAGCGGCCTGGACCAGCGCGCGGCCCCAGCGGCCGAGGCCCGCGATCGCACAATTGATCATGAGTGTTCCTTGCTCTGGTCGCGTCCGGCCCGGATCGCCTCGATCACTGCGGCGCTGTCGCTGTCCGGGCCTTGCAGCGCGATTGCCGCGCGCAGCAACTCGGCCTGCGCCGAGGTCAGCGGCAACGGCAGGCCGTGCCGGTCGGCCTCCTGCAGGATCAGCTCGGCGTCCTTCAGGGTCTGCGCGATATGCGATTGCGGCGCGAAATCCCGCACCAGCATTTTCGGTCCCTTGCTGTCCATCACGCTGGAATATGCCGCCGATTGCCGCGCGGTCGCAAGGAAGCTCGCGCCGTCGAGGCCGAGGCTTTCGGCAAAGGCGATGCCTTCGGCCAAGGCGGCGCGGTTGTTCTGCAGGATCAGGTTGATGGCAAGCTTGGTGCGGCTAGCATTGCCGATCGCGCCGACGTTGATCCGCCGCGGACAGAGGATGTCGAGCGTCGCCGCGGCGGCCGCGATGACGTCGCCGTCGCCGGCGACCAGCGCGGTGGCCGTGCCCGCGCGGACCTCGGCGCTGGTGCCCGAGATCGGCGCTTCGATGAAGGCAAGGCGCACGCGCGCGGCGAATTCGGCGATCGCCGTGATCTCGCCCGGCGCGCAGGTCGTGGTGCAGATCACGAGCGGCGGCACTGTCGCATTCGCGAGGTCCGGTAACAGGCCCATGACCTGGGCCGCATCGTACACGGCAATCACGATGATCCGGCACCGCGCCGCCACGTCGGCGGCGAAGGCCGCGAACTCGGCGCCGCTGGCCCGCAAGCCGTCGCTCTTCGCGGCATCGACGTCGAAGCCGATCACCCCGATGCCGGCATCGATCAGCCGCGCGGAAAGCGCCGATCCCATCAGGCCCAGGCCAATCATGCCGACAGGTGTCTCGCGAGCCATGATGCGACGCCGCTTCGCGCTATTGCGGCTGGATGCCGGCCGCCTCCACCTCCGCCGACCAGCGCACGACCTCGCTCTTGACGAAGGCGCCGAACTCGGCCGGCGCCAGCGGCGCCACGATCACGCCGACATCGGCGAGCTTCTTCCTGGTCTCCGGCATCGCGAGGTACTTGGCGCATTCGGCGTAGATCTTGTTGACCACCGGTTCCGGCGTCCCGGCGGGCGCGAACAGCCCGTACCAGATGGTGGCCTCGAAGCCGGGCATTGCTTCGGAGAGCGCGGGCAGGCCGGGCGTCAGCTCGTTGCGGGTCGCCGATGTCACGGCGATCCCGCGCAAGGTGCCGCCCTGCATCTGCGGGATCGCGACCGAGAAGTCGCCGAGGGTCAGGTCGATGACGCCTGCCATCACATCGGTCATCGCCTGCGGCACGCCGCGGTAGGAGGCTGCGATCAGCGACAGGCCGCCGCGCGATTGCAGCTGCGCGATCGAGATCTGCGAGGCGCCGGAGCCGTAGCCCGCGGTCAGATTGGGGGTGGTTTTGGCGTAGCTGAGGAACTGCGGCAGGTCCTTCGCCGCAAGCTTCGGGTTGACCAGCAGCACCATCGCCGTGGTGGTGGTGCGGATCACCGGCGCAAAATCCTTCACCGGATCATAGGGCAGGCTTTTCAGCGTCGCGACATTGCTGGCATGGGTGGTGTTGGTGCCCATCAACAGCGTGTAGCCGTCGGGCGCGCTGCGGGCGACTTCCTGGGCGCCGATGCTGCCGAGGGCGCCGGCGCGGTTCTCGATCAGCACGGTCTGGCCGAACGCGTCCTGCAGATGCTGGCCGACCAGCCGCGCGACATTGTCGGGCCCGGCGCCGGCCGGAAACGGCACGATGATCTTAATTGGCCGCTGCGGGAAATCGTCCGCCGCGAAAGCCGGCAGGGCCGGAAGCGCAGCGAGCAGGACGACGAGCAGCCCCAGCCGTAACTTCATCCCGGTCCCCTCCGTCCCTGCTTTTGGGCAAATTTATACGGACAAATAGATCAGAAAGGCAAGCAGTAGGCCTATCGAAATATTGAGGAGCGACATATTTATCCGTATAAATAACCCATACAGGGGAGCCAGACGACGATGGTGGACACCAGCGATCTCCATGCCCGCGGGCTGCGCCGGCGCCAGAAGATGTTCGGCGAGGTCGATGTCGCCAAGCGGATGGCCGCCGCGGGCGATTTTGGCACGCCGCTGCAAAACATCATCAATGCCTACGTCTATGGCGACGTCTTGGGAGCGCTCCGGGCTGTCCGACCAGATCCGCAGCCTCGTGATGCTCGGCATCACCGCGGCGAGCAGCAAGCCCACCGAGTTCCGCGTCCATGCCAAGGGCGCGCTGGCCAATGGCTGCACCGCCGCGCAGGTGCAGGACGTGCTGCTGCTGGTCGCGATGTATTGCGGCATTCCAGCCGCGATCGAGACCAGCAAGATCGCAGCCGAGGTGTTCGGCGAGGCGCCTGCGGAGGGGTAGGGCACGGGCCTGCGCCGTGATAGGGACGTTGCCGACTGCGAACGGCAACAGGATGCGTCCATGTCCGGCTTCCCCACTTCGACCACCGTGCTCGATTCCGTGCTGTTTCGCGATGCCTTCGGCACGCCCGCGATGCGCGAGGTGTTCTCCGACCTGCGGCTGCTCCAGCGCTATGCCGAAGTCGAAGTGGCGCTCGCGAAGGCCGAAGCCCGTTGCGGCGTGATCCCTGCGGAAGCGGCCGCGGAGATCGCAAAGCGCACGGACGTCGCCGCGTTCGATTTCGACCTGCTGCGGCAAGAGACCGACATCGTCGGCTACCCGATCCTGCCGCTGGTGCATCAGATGGCGAAGCAGTGCGGCGAGGCCGGCCGCTACGTCCATTGGGGCGCCACTACGCAGGACATCATGGACACCGCTGTGGTGCTGCAACTGCGCGATGGCCTTGGGATCATCGAGGACGACATTGCCGTGCTGCGCGGCATCCTCGCCGATCTCTCGACGAAATACCGCGACACGCCGATGGCCGGCCGCACCCATCTGCAGCAGGCGCTGCCGGTGACCTTCGGCTACAAGACCGCGATCTGGCTTGCCGCGTTCGATCGCCATGCCGCGCGGCTGGCCGAGCTGAAGCCGCGCGTGCTGGTCGGCCAGTTCGCCGGCGCCGCCGGCACGCTGGCCTCGCTGGGTGACAAGGGCTTCGAGGTCCAGCAGGCGCTGTGCGAGGAGCTCGGCCTCGGTGTGCCCGTCTCGACCTGGCATGTCGCGCGCGACGGTCTGGCGGAAGCGGTGAATTTCCTCGGGCTGGTCACGGGAACGCTCGGCAAGATCGCGCTCGACATCATGATCATGGCCTCGACCGAATTCGGCGAGGTCTACGAACCCTTCGTGAAGGGACGCGGCGCGTCCTCGACCATGCCGCAGAAGCGCAACCCGATCTCGTCGGAGCTGATGCTCGCTGCTTCCAAGGCGGTGCGCCAGCATGCCGGCCTGATGCTGGATGCCATGGTGCAGGATTTCGAACGCGCCACCGGCCCGTGGCACGCCGAATGGATGGCGATCCCGGAAAGCTTCGTGCTGACCGCGGGCGCGCTGCATCAGGCGAGGTTCGCGCTTGGCGGCCTGATTGTTGATGAAAAGCGGATGGCCGCCAATCTCGACATCAGCCGCGGGCTCATTGTGGCTGAAGCCGTGATGATGGGCCTTGCGCCCGCGATCGGCCGGCAGGAGGCGCATGATGTGGTCTACGACGCCTGCCGTGTCGCCAACGACAAGGGCCTGACGCTGGCCGAGGCGCTGGCGGTGGATGATCGCGTCGCGAGCCGGATCGATCGGGCGACGATCGATCGCCTCACCGCGCCGAAAAACTATCTCGGCCTCGCGCCCGAGATGGTCGACCGGGTGCTGGCCTCAGTGAAGCGGTAAAATTCGAGGCAATTGCTCGCCGTCGCGTGATCGGACGCGGCGGGCGGGAACCTTGCGAACGCCGATCGAATTGGACTACGAATCCTCAAAGCCCTCAAACGACACGGCCGGACACTTCATGACCGCACATCAACGCAACCTTTCCGCCTCGATCGATCCTGTCAAACTCGATCGGCTCGCCGAAGTCGCGATCAAGGTCGGCCTGCAACTGCAGCCGGGACAGGACCTGCTGCTGACGGCGCCTTCCGCGGCGATGCCGCTGGTGCGGCGGGTGGCGGAGCACGCTTACAAGGCCGGCGCGGGTCTCGTGACCCCGTTCTTCTCGGACGAGGAGCTCACGCTGGCGCGCTATCGCTACGCCAACGACGCGAGCTTCGATCGTGCCGCGGGCTGGCTCTATGAGGGCATGGCGAAGGCGTTCGGTGCCAACACCGCGCGGCTCGCGATCGTCGGCGACAATCCGATGCTGCTGTCGGGCGAAGACCCGACCAAGGTGGCGCGCGCCAGCAAGGCCAATTCGATCGCCTACCAGCCGGCGCTGCAGAAGATCGTCAATTTCGACACCAACTGGAACATCATCGCCTATCCGAGCACGTCGTGGGCCAAGCAGGTATTCCCTGATGATGCCGAGGATGTCGCGGTGGCCAAGCTCGCGGATGCAATCTTCTCTGCGTCTCGGGTTGATCAGGACGGCGCCGTCGCCAACTGGGAACAGCACAATGCCAGACTGCGCGAGCGCACCGAATGGCTGAACGGCCAGCGCTTCCATGCGCTGAAATATTCCGGCCCCGGAATGGACCTCACGATCGGCCTTGCCGACGGTCATGAATGGGAAGGCGGCGCGTCGACCGCCAAGAACGGCATTGTCTGCAATGCCAACATCCCGACCGAGGAGGTCTTCACCACGCCGCACTGCCGCCGCGTCTCAGGCCATGTCGTCAGCTCCAAGCCGCTGTCCTATCAGGGTGCGCTGATCGACAATATTTCGGTGAAGTTCGAGGAAGGTCGCATCGTCGAGGCCAAGGCGTCGCGCGGCGAGGAGGTGCTGAACAAGGTGCTCGACACCGACGAGGGCGCGCGCCGCCTCGGCGAGGTCGCGCTGGTGCCGCACTCATCGCCGATCTCGAAGAGCGGGCTGTTGTTCTTCAACACGCTGTTCGACGAGAACGCCGCCTCGCACATCGCGCTCGGCCAATGCTACTCGAAATGCTTCGTCAACGGCGACAAGCTGACGCCGCAGCAGATCGCCGAGCAGGGCGGCAACAAGAGCCTGATCCATATCGACTGGATGATCGGCTCCGCCCACACCGACATCGACGGCATCCATGCCGACGGCCGCAGCGTGCCAGTGTTCCGCAAGGGCGAGTGGGCGTAAGGGGCGGCTAGCCCATCTTGCGCAGCTCAATTCCGTCATCCTGAGGAGCGGCCACTTGGCCGCGTCTCGAAGGATGCACGGCCCAGATGCGTCCGCGCGTTGCTTCTCTACCACCGAGAGTGTGGCCGTCGACCCTTCGAGACGCCGCTTCGCGGCTCCTCAGGGTGACGGGGATAAATCTGCTGTTGCCGGGCTTACGCTGCAGGGTGCTATTGAAACCTGCGTTCCCGCGCGGCGATCAGCTCGTCGCGCGGCGCGCTGAAGCGGCAGGTCTCGTGCTGCGGCTTGAACCCGAGCCGGCGATAGATTTTCAGCGCGGCAGCATTGCGGCTCGAGACGTTGAGCCAGCAGGGATGCTCGACCGACACGTCGTGTGCGGCCAGCACGCGGTAGACCAGCAGTTGGCCGAGCCCGCGTCCCTGCCGTGCCGGGTCGACCGCGACCGACTCGATCCACATCGAGTTCCGTTCCGGCTCGGTCAGGCAGAAGCCCGACATCTGGCCATCTTCCGACGCGATCCAGACTTCGCTCTCGGACAGGACCTGCGCCATCTCCTCCGGCGAATACCGTCGGAAGGCGGAGTCCGAGGCATAGGCGGCGTTATGGATGCGCGCCACCTCGCCGGCGCAGGCGGTGACGTCGCCGGCCTGCTCGATGGTGGCGCGGGCCGCCGCGAGCGTGCGCGCCGGCTGCAACGGCTCGACGCATTTCATCCCGATCTCGGACTCAAGATGAACAAAGCCGAAGGCGGCGACGAAGGCCATTCCCGCCGGCCAGTCGCTGCTCACCAGCGTCTGGACGGTGAGATCGGGATCGGTGTCGATCGCAAGCACGTCGTCGAACAGCGCAAGGCCAATCCGGCGGCGCCGCATCTCGGGCGCGACGACGATCTTGAGGAACCTCGAATGATGCGCGCCCTGATCGCGCAACGAAGATTCGGCCAAGCCGAGCAGCCGGCCGTTCCGTTCGGCAACGCGGAAATCGCGGCCGCCACGGTTCTGCGGCAGTTTCAGGAACTGGTCCCACTGCGGCAGCGTGACAGGGCCCAGCCGCGGTTCCACCGCAGCCGCCTTTGCGTAGAGTTCGACCACCGCTTCTGCATCAGCCTCACGAAGCGGCCGGATGGTGATGCTGTCATCCATGAGTCGCAAGTTTACCCGATATCGAGCCGATAGACATCCTTTGCCGTCTGCAAGAACAACGCCGTCTTTTCGGCTTCGCTATATTGTGATGCAAGCCGTTTAAAGGTGTTGAAGATCACCTGATAGCTGCACTGTCCCTTATCAGGTGGGAAGTTGCTCTCGAACATGCAACGGCTCGGGCCGAACGCCTCGATGCAGGTCTCCACATAGGGCCGCCAGGCGGCGGCGAGTTCCTCCGACGAGGGCGGCCTGGGGCGGAGGTGGAAGTCGTAGCCGAGCAGGCACATCGCGAGCCCGCCGAGCTTGACCACGACGTTCGGGCATTTGGCGATCTCCTGGATCGACGCCTTCCAGACCGGAAAGGTTTCCTCGCGCTTGCCGGCGAAGCGGCCGGTGCCGACCGGCCCGCCGCAATGGTCGAGCACGATCCTTGTGTCGGGGAAGGCGCGGGCGAGGTCGGTCAACTCGCCGATCTGCGGGTGGAACAGCCAGGCATCGAAGCTGAGCCCGAGCGGCGCCAGGCAGGCGAACCCCCTACGAAAGGTGGAATCCAGCAAGATGCCCTTCGGGCGGTTGGCATACATGTGGGCGACATTGGGGTCCTCGTCCCAGGCCGAGGAGTGGCGGATGCCGCGGAACCGGCCGTTGCCGGCTGATATCTCCGCCTCCAGCACCGCCTTGGCCTGATCGCCGATCAGAAGGTTAACGTGGCTGACGATGCCGGCGCAGATCGCCGCCTTGCCGTAGCCGCCGCTCGCCGCCATCGCCGCGACGCCGTTGGCGAACTCGACCTCGCCGACCGGGCGGAACGCCTCCGGCCCGTCGGCGCGGTACATCGACCGACAGTCGACATAGACGGTCGCCACGATGTTGTGGCCCGAGGCGATGTCGTCGCGCATCTCCTCGATCAGGTAGCGCAAGCCCCCGCGGTCCCAGAGATGATGGTGCGGATCGACGATCGGCCTGTTGGGATCGATGATCTCCTCGGTATATTGGGCGAGCCAGTCTTCGCGCGGATTGGCGTAGAGTCCGCTCGCAGAGGCCGGCAAGGTACTGGTCATCGATTTCGCTCCCGTTTGGTTTTGCTTCTTCTTGAAAAGAGACGTCACACCCCGTCAAGAATGATCACCGTCGGCGTCGCCGGCAGGGTGTCGCGTGAAATCCGCAACGTGCGCTCACCGCCGCGGCGGTCGATCTCGAATTGCTGGCCGATCAGGCGCATGAACTCGTCGAGCGGGGTGGCGAAGCGGTGCATCGGCAGCACGACGGCTGAGCGCAGCCGCTTGGTGATCTCGGAGATGCCGTCGAGCGACATTGTATAGGTGCCGTCGATCGGCACCATCACGATGTCGAGCCGGCCGATCGCCGCGAAATGGCTGTCGTCGAGCTTGACGTGGAGGTGGCCGAGATGGCCGATGCAGAGGCCGGCGACCTCGAAGATGAAGATCGAATTGCCGTCCTTGATCATCTCGCCGCCGGAGTCTTCGCCCCAATAGCGGCGGATGTCGGTGGTGACGTTGCGGATATAGACGTCGCCGATCCGCATCCCGTAATGCGCGGCCTGGCCGTTCTCGCCCCAGCCATGCAGCACGTGGGGAATTTTCGGGTCGGGAAACAGCGTGTAATGCGTCGCATGCGCCCGGTTCATGGTCGCGACGTCGGGCAGCCGCCCGGTCCGGTAGACGCCGTTGTAGTCGGTCGCGATCCTGACGCCGCCGGGCGTGTCGATGTAATAGGTGGAATGGCCGGCATAGGTGATCGCGACCTCGTCGGCCTTGGCCGCGACGCGCCGGTAGTTCACCGGGACGGCGTGCGGCGGTGCATTGGCCATCGCCAGGCATTCGCTGCGCGGGGCGTCCTGCGCCAGGGCGTGACTGGTCAATGTTCCCAGCAAAGCGAGCGCGGCAAGCAATCTCAGCATGAGTTGTTCCGTCTCCGGCGATATCCGCCGGCGTCACACTATCGCGCAATCGGCGTGTCGTCATGATGAGGCGGGCGCATCGCTCCATGGCGTTGACTGCAATACGATCCGGGCGATTCTTGAGTCGGGACGCGCTACCATGCCGCGCAGATCACAGCGATCAGGGAGTTCTGCGTGACTGACAATAGCTCCGCGCCGCGCGCATCATCTACCAGGCGGCTCGAGCCGCTGCGCCATGTCGACGCAGGCGTGCTCGACATCGCTTATTACGAGGCGGGTCCGGCGGACGGGCCGGCGGTGCTGCTGATGCACGGCTTTCCCTACGACATCCATTCCTACGTGGACGTCGCTCCACTGCTGGCGGCGCAGGGCTGCCGGGTCATCGTGCCCTATCTGCGCGGCTACGGACCGACGGTGTTCCGCGACAAGGCGACGCCACGCTCGGGCGAGCAGGCGGCGGTCGGCGCCGACTTGCTGGCGCTGATGGATGGGCTCGGCATCAGGCGCGCGGTATTCGCCGGCTATGACTGGGGCGGCCGCGCCGCCTCGATCGGTGCGGCGCTGTGGCCGGAACGATGCATCGGCCTCGTCTGCACCAACGGCTACATGATCCAGGACATCGCGCATGCGATGGTGCCGGCGCGGCCGGAGCGCGAAGTGCCGCTGTGGTATCAGTATTACTTCCAGCTCGAGCGGGGGCGCGCCGGGCTCGCCGCCCACCGGGCCGGCATCGCGAAGCTATTGTGGTCGCAATGGTCGCCGAGCTGGGCATTCGATGACGCCTGCTTCGAGCGGACTGCAGTTGCATTCGACAATCCTGATTATGTCGACGTCGTGATCCACAGCTACCGGCATCGCTACGGCGTTGTCGCTGGAGATCCGCAGTATGCTGACATTCAGCGGCGGCTGGACGCGCTGCCGGTGATTACGGTCCCCACCATTACGCTCGACGGCGGCGATGACGGGGTTACGGCTGCCGGCGACGGCAGCGCCAGCGCGGCGAAGTACACGGCGCGCCGCGCCTATCGCGTGATCCCGGGCGCCGGCCATAACCTGCCGCAGGAAGCGCCGGAGGCGTTCGCCGCGGCGGTGATGGAAGTGATGAAGGCGTGATGACCGTCAAACGCGCCGCGGGCTGATCTTCCAGGCTGTCGCAAGTGTCAGCAGCGTCAGAATGCCGCTGACGAGCGCGGCCATCGGGATCGTCAGGGCTAGTGCGGCAGTTGCGGCCCAGCCGATCGAGGAGAAGGCTTCCGCGAAGGTGGCGATGCGGGAGGAGGTCTGGCGCCGGCGGAACTGGCTGCGCTTGGCCTGCGCGCGGAACCAGAGCTGGACCGCGGCGGCGGATGCCGTCGCGATGACGATCGCGATCGCCGTCACCACGGCCTGCCCCGGCGAGGCGAACGCCAGCGCGGCCACCAGCGGCGCGAAAACCGCAGCGATCGCAAGCAGGACGACCTCGACCTTGGCGCGGGTCACACGCGACGGCGGCAGCGGCGCAGTCGCCACCAGATCGGGCGCGTCTTCGCCCGAGATGGTCAGCCACGCCAGTCCGCCGGCGAGCTGGCCTGCGGCCATCACGATGACGGGCGTGATCAGCACGATCGCGGTCGACGTCCCGGAGAAGCTGCGCCACAGCATCAGCGCCGGCGGCAGCAGATAGAGCATCTGCATCAGGCTCTGCGACAGCAGCCACGGATCGCGGCGTAGCAGCAACAATTCCTTGCGCCGCAGCGCCTGCTGCCGCGAGCCGCTCCGGAACGCGCGGGCCCGTCCCTGCGTGACCGCAGCCGGATTGGCGGCCACGCGCGCGACGGTGTCGGCAAACCGCGGCGCGAACACCGCCATCACGACGCCGAGCAGCACGAGCGCTGTGGCGAGCAGCAGCAGCATGATGTCGACATCGCCGAGCGATGCGCGCGCCGGCCACCAGACGAGGCTGTCGGGGGCCGGGGCAATGCGTGCCGCGGTCTCCGAGGTCAGAAAGGCAAAGCGCGACAGCGTACCGTAGGACAGCACGGCGACGACCTGCAGCGCGATGACGAAGCCGGCGCCGATGACGGCGGAGACGATCTGCGCCACCAGCCGCGTCCGGCCCGGTCCGATCAGGCGAAACAGCAACGCGGTGACGGCGATCGCCGCGGCGGCCGCCGACACCCCGATCGCAAGCACGACGCCGAATCCGGCAAGCCAGCGTGCGCCGCCGAGATACACCAGCACGTCGATGAACGGGGTCGACAGCAACAGCGCCATGCTGCTCACCGTCAATGCGATCGCGGCGATCCGGATCGAGAAGATGTTGGTGAGCTTTGCCGGCGACGACATGATCAAATCGAGATCGGCGCGGGCGTAGAACACCCGCGTCACCGACTCGATCGCCTGCGAGAGCATCAGCGCCCAGGACAGGAAGATCGTCGCGGTCAGCACGATCAGCGAGGACGGATCGAGCGGAAACCGCAGGTCGACATAGCGGGCGACCACGGCATAGGCCGGCAGATGCAGGATCGCCGCGAAGATCAAGAGGCCGATCGCGGCGCGATTGCGCCGGCGCCGGCCGCCGGTCATCATCGCCAGCCATTCGCGCCAGGCGAGGCGGAATTCGTGGCGGGCGAACCAGGTGAGATGGGCGGTCGAGCTCACGCGGCGGCCGCCTCGGTATCGACCAGCGCGATGAACATGTCCTCGAGGGTGGTGTCGTTGCGGCCGTTCTGCTCGCGCAGCTCGGCCAGCGTGCCCTCGGCGATCAGCCTGCCGGCCGCGATGACGCCGATGCGGTCGGCCATGCGCTCGGCGACTTCGAGAATGTGGGTGGTCATGATCACGGTGCAGCCGGCGCGGACGCGCTCCTGCAACAGTCCCTTGACGTGACGCGCCGACAGCGCGTCGAGGCCGGTCAGCGGTTCATCGAGAATGATGAGGCGGGGATCGTGCACCAGCGCGCCGGCGAGCGCCACCTTCTGGCGCATGCCCTTGGAGAAGCCTTCGCAGCGCTCGTTGAGATGCGGCTCCAGCCCGAGCGATACCAGGAGATTGCGCGCCGACTTCTCCGACGTGCGGGGATCGATGCCCCACAGGCCAGCGACGAATTCGAGATATTCGAGCGGCGTCAGCTTGTCGTAGATCATCGGCTCGTCGGACACCCAGGCCATGATCTGCTTGGCTGAGACCGGGTCGGCCAGCGCATCGATGCCGAGGATCGACACCGAGCCGGCATCGGGCCGCAACAGCCCCGCCACCATGCGTAGCGTCGTGGTCTTGCCGGCGCCGTTCGGCCCGAGCAACGCATAGAATTCACCGACACGGACGGTGAGATCGAGCGCGTCGACCGCCGGGCGGTCAAAACGCTTGGTTAACCCTCGCACGGCGAGTGCGGACAGTTGCGAAGTCATGGTGTGTGGCGATCCGGGAGTTCGCTCGTCGGTTGCGCAAGCTTGGACAAAAACCGTTTCGGTGCAGTGAATCGCACGGAGCAAATCGACCGCGATATCCGTATTAGTCCGTGCTGCGGCATATCTCCGCAAATGTGATGATACAGCCGGATCAGCGGTTTGTTGACAGGGAACGGGCCTTTTGGCTCAATCGGAGCGGACATAGGCAGCTTTCAGCGCTTCCGACACAAGGCGTGAAGGCGGGATGCGACGAGCGATCGGATAAGAATCGCCGGGCATCGGGGAGGGAACGATGCTGGACTTTGTTCAGCAGCTCGTCAGCGGCATCGCGCTCGGCTGCGTTTACGGCCTGATCGCGCTCGGCTTCGTGCTGGTCTACAAGGCAACCGAGGTCGTCAATTTCGCGCAAGGCGATTTGATGATGCTGGGTGGCTTTTTCGCCTTCACCTTCATCGGCATGCTCGGGCTGAATTACTGGGTCGGCTTCGCCGGCGCGGTGATCTGCATGGCGCTGTTCGGCATGCTGGCCGAGCGGGTCGTGGTGCGGCCGATCCTCGGCTATCCGCAGTTCTCCATCATCATGGCGACGATCGGGCTCGGCTATTTCCTGCGCTCGGTCTCCGGCATGATCTGGGGCACCGACGACTTCAAGATCGAAACGCCATTCAGCCAGGGCGTCCTGAGGATCGGCAGCCTGGTGCTCGCCTATGACAAATTGTCGGTGATCGCGGCGACCATCATCCTGTGCGCGCTGCTCTATCTGTTCTTCAACCGCACCACGCTCGGCACCGCGATGCGCGCCAGCTCCGAGAACATGCTGGCTGCCTATTACATGGGCATTCCGGTCAAGCGCGTGGTCTCGATCGTCTGGGCGATCTCGGCAGCGGTGGCGACCTGCGCCGGCGTGCTGCTGGCGCCGATCACCTTCATCCATTCCAATGTCGGCCTGGTGCTGGGGCTGAAGGCGTTTCCGGCCGCGGTGCTCGGCGGCTTCGGCTCGATCCCGGGTGCCGTGGTCGGCGGCGTCCTGATCGGCGTGATCGAGAGCATGGCCGGCTTCTATCTGCCGCAGGGATGGAAGGACGTCGCGCCCTACATCGTGCTGCTCGCGGTGCTGCTGCTCAAGCCCGAGGGCCTGTTCGGCCTTCATGTCCGCAAGAAGGTTTGAGGGGGAACACATGCGGTTTCTCTTCAAGACCGACTATGAAGACGACATCAGGTTGTTTCCGCATTCCGGCTATATCTATTCCTACGGCCTGCTGCTGGCGGTGCTGCTGATCGCGCCCCACGTGCTCTCAAGCTATCTGATGAGCCAGCTCGTCTTCGTCTGCATCTATGCGACCGTCGGCGTCGGGCTCTTGATCCTGACCGGCTTCACCGGACAGGCCTCGCTCGGCCATGCCGCGTTTCTGGCGATCGGTGCCTACACGGCGGCCTATCTGCAGCAATTCAACGTGCCGTTTCCGGTCTATTTCCTCGCGGCGGGGCTGTTGACCGGCGTAGTCGGTGCGCTGGTCGGATTTCCGGCGCTGCGGCTGCAGGGCATCTATCTCGTGATCGCGACGATCTCGTTTGCCTTCATCGTCGAGGAAATCCTGGCGCGCTGGGAAAGCGTGACCCACGGCAATGAAGGCATGCGGGTCAAGACCATTCAGCTGCTCGGCACCACGGTGTCGCGCGACGGCCCGACCTTCTATTATCTGTGTCTCGCGGTCCTGGTGCTGACCATCGTCGGCACGCTCAACCTGCTGCGCTCGCCGACCGGGCGCGCCTTTGTCGCGATCCGCGACAGCGAGACCGCGGCGCGCAGCATGGGCATCAACGTCGCGCTCTACAAGGTGAAGTCGTTCGCGATCTCGGCGGCGATCACGGGCTTTGCCGGCGTGCTGTTCGCCCACAAGCTCTCCTTCATCTCGCCCGAGATGTTCACCTTGCAGCTCTCGATCGAGTTCATCATCGTGATCCTGATCGGCGGTACGTTCAGCCTGCACGGTGCAGTGCTGGGCGCGATCTTCTTGGTCATGATCGATCCGTTCCTGACCTACCTGAAGGACGACATGCCCGGCGTGATCGCCGGCGTCGCCGCCACGCTCGGCGCCGGCACGGAACGCGCAGGCCACATCCAGGATGCGGTCGCGGCCTTCGCCTCCGCCAACGGGCTGAAGGGCGCGATCTACGGCGTCATCATCGTGGTGTTCGTGCTGTTCGAGCCCTTGGGGCTCTATGGCCGCTGGCTCAAGATCAAGCTCTTCTTCCAGCTGTTCCCGCTCTACAAGCGCGCGACCTTCAAGCGGCAGAAGATCTACGTGAAATCGGAGCGGAACCGATGAGCTATTTCCGCGCCGAGAACCTGTCCCTGCATTTCGGCGGCCTCAAGGCGGTCGATGCAGTCAGCTTCGCGGTCGAGAAGGGCGAGATACTCTCGATCATCGGGCCCAACGGCGCCGGCAAGAGCTCGATCTTCAACCTGATCTCGCGGATCTATCCGCCGACCTCGGGCAAGATCTTCTTCGAGGATCAGGACATCACCCAGCAGCCGGCCTACGACATCGCCAAGCTCGGCATCGCGCGGACCTTCCAGAACATCGAGCTGTTCGAGAATGCCACCGTGCTGAGCAACCTGTTGGTCGGCCGGCATCGCCATTCCACCACCCAGCTGTGGCAGGAGCTCCTGTTCCTGCCGAGCGTCCGCGCCGGCGAGAAGGCGCATCGTCGCCGGGTCGAGCAGGTGATCGAATTCCTCGATCTCGAGCCCTACCGCGACAAGCTGATCTCGGGACTGCCTTACGGCGTGCGCAAGGTGATCGAGCTGGCGCGCGCGCTGTGCTCGGAGCCGAAGCTGATCCTGCTCGACGAACCGTCGTCCGGCCTCAACGTCGAGGAGACCGACGACATGTCGTTCTGGATCCGTGACATGAAGAGCGAGCTCGGCATCACCGTCTTGATGGTCGAGCACGACATGACGCTGGTCAACCGGGTCTCCGACCGCGTCATCGCGCTGAACTACGGCCGCGTGCTGGCGATGGGCTCGCCGTCCGAGGTGCAGCACCATCCCGACGTCGTCGCAGCGTATCTCGGCGCATGAGGATGATGCCATGAGCACGCCCGACATCATCCTGAAACTCTCCAACATCGAGAGCTATTACGGGCCGATCATGGCGATCCGCGGCATCAGCCTCGAGGTGCCGCGCGGCCGGATCGTGACGCTGCTCGGCGCCAACGGCGCCGGTAAGACCACCGTGCTGAAGACTATCTCCGGCATCCTCGATCCGCAGAAGGGGTCGATCGAATTCCTGGGCAAGCCGATCCAGCGCATGGAGGCCGACCGGATCGTCCGGCTCGGCCTCAGCCATGTGCCGGAAGGACGCGAGGTGTTTCCGTTCCTGTCGGTGCGCGAGAACCTGATGATGGGCGCCTTTCTGCGCAAGGACCGCGACGGTGTGGCGCAGGACCTCGAACGCGTCTACGGCTATTTTCCACGGCTGAAGGAGCGGCTCGGCCAGCCGGCCGGACAGCTTTCGGGCGGCGAGCAGCAGATGCTTGCGATCGGGCGGGCGCTGATGAACCGGCCGACCTTGCTGCTGCTGGACGAGCCGTCGCTCGGGCTGTCGCCGATCCTGGTGAAGGAGATCTTCACCATCATCCGCCGGGTCAATGAGGAGCAGGGCATGTCGATCCTGCTGGTCGAGCAGAATGCCAAGATCGCGCTGGAGACGGCGCATTATGGCTATGTGCTGGAGATCGGCCGCGTCGTCATGAACGACACCTGCGAACGGCTGTTGAATTCGCCCGATATCCAGGAGTTCTACCTCGGCGCCAAGGAAGCCGGCGCGCGGGGCGAGCGGCGCTGGAAAAAGAAGAAGACGTGGCGCTGAGAGGTAAGGCTGCCGCAGACGAAGGTTGGCGTCGACTAAAGTTGGCCGAGGAAGGTTTGGCGCTGAGAGCGAGTTGGAGCTAGATTTCGGGCCTGCTTCGCGAACAAGACCGGCCTTCGAGCCGGCGGATGAGGCAAGCGGCAGAGGAGGGAGCGCGCATGGCAGGACCAGCGGTGCTGACGGTTGCCGACACGATCGCGAGGAGCTTTCTGCTCGCGGTGCAGACGCGTGGCGACCGGCCCGCGATCCGCGAGAAGAAGTTCGGCATCTGGCAACCGACCAGCTGGCGCGAATGGCTGCAGATCTCCAAGGACATCGCCTTCGGCCTGCATGCGACCGGCTTCCGCCCCGGCGGCGTCGCCTCGATCATCGCCAACGCGGTGCCGGAATGGGTTTATGCCGACATGGGCATCCTGTGCGCCGGCGGCGTGTCCTCTGGCATCTATCCGACCGATTCGGCGGCGCAGGTCGAATACCTGGTCAATGATTCCCGGACGCGGGTGATGTTCGTTGAGGACGAGGAGCAGCTCGACAAGGTGCTGACCTGCCGGTCGCGCTGTCCGACGCTGGAAAAAATCGTCGTGTTCGACATGGAGGGCCTCTCCGGATTCTCCGATCCGATGGTGCTGTCGCTCGCCGAATTCACGGCGCTCGGCCGCAATCATGCGCGGGGCAATGATGCCTTGTGGGATGAGATGACCGGCAGCCGCACCGCCTCCGATCTCGCGATCCTGGTCTACACCTCAGGCACCACGGGCCCGCCCAAGGGCGCGATGCATTCCAACCGCAGCGTCACGCACCAGATGCGCCACGCCAACGATCTCTATCCTTCGACCGACAGCGAGGAGCGGCTGGTGTTCCAGCCGCTCTGCCATGTCGCCGAGCGGGTCGGTGGCTACTACATCTCGCTCGCGCTGGGTTCGGTGATGAATTTTGCCGAGAGCCCGGAGACGGTGCCGGATAATCTGCGCGAGGTGCAGCCGACTGCATTCCTTGCGGTGCCCAGGATCTGGGAGAAGTTCTATTCCGGCATCACCATCGCGCTGAAGGACGCGACCCCGTTCCAGAACTGGATGTACGCCCGCGCGCTTGCGATCGGCAACCGGATGACCGAGTGCCGGCTGGAGGGCGAGACGCCGCCGCTGTCGCTGCGGCTCGCCAACCGTGCGGCCTACTGGCTGGTGTTCCGCAACATCCGCCGCATGCTCGGGCTCGACCGCTGCCGGATCGCGCTGACCGGCGCGGCGCCGATCTCGCCGGATCTGATCCGCTGGTATCTCGCGCTCGGCATCGACATGCGCGAGGTCTACGGCCAGACCGAGAATTGCGGCGTCGCGACCATGATGCCGGCGGAGCGCATCAAGCTCGGCTCGGTCGGCAAGGCCGCCCCCTGGGGCGAGGTCATGATCTGCCCGAAGGGCGAGATCCTGATCAAGGGCGACTTCCTGTTCATGGGCTATCTCAACCAGCCGGAGAAGACCGCCGAGACGATCGACGCGAAAGGCTGGCTGCACACCGGCGACGTCGGTGCGATCGACAATGAAGGCTATGTGAAGATCACCGACCGGATGAAGGACATCATCATCACCTCCGGCGGCAAGAACATCACGCCGTCGGAGATCGAGAACCAGCTGAAATTCTCGCCTTACGTCTCCGATGCGGTCGTGATCGGCGACAAGCGGCCGTATCTCACCTGCCTGATCATGATCGATCAGGAGAATGTCGAGAAATTCGCCCAGGACCAGGACATCCCCTTCACCAACTACGCGAGCCTGTGCCGGGCTCGCGAGATCCAGGACCTGATTCAGCGCGAGATCGAGGCGGTCAATGCAAAGTTCGCGCGCGTCGAGACCGTCAAGAAATTCTACCTGATCGAGCGCCAGCTCACGCCCGAAGACGAGGAGCTGACACCGACCATGAAGCTGAAGCGCAGCTTTGTGAACAAGCGCTACGCGGCCGAGATCGACGCCATGTATGGCGAACGCGCGGTCGCGTAAGCGAAGGCATGGAATTGGCGAAGGAGCGAGCAGGCCCGACCCTTCGCTCAACATGGGCCATGTGAGGAGGAGACTGCAATGTCGAAATCGCTGAAGGCGCTGGGCCTTGTGGTGAGCGCGCTGGCGCTGACCTGTGTGCCGGCCGCAGCCCAGACCAAGGTCACCAATGAAGGCATCTCGCCGACCGAGATCGTGATCGGAACGCATCAAGACCTGTCCGGCCCGATCAAGGTCTGGGGCGTTCCGGTGTCCAACGGCATGAAGATGGCGGTTGAGGAAATCAACGCCAGCGGCGGCATCAACGGCCGCAAGATCAAGATGATCCTGGAGGACAACGGCTACGACCCGAAGAAGGCCGTGCTGGCCTCGCAGAAGATGGTCGAGCGCGACAAGGTCTTTGCCATGATCGGCCCGATGGGCTCGCCGACCGTGCTCGCCGCGCAGGACATCCTGTTCGATGCCGGCGTGCTGCAGCTTTTCCCGCTGACCGCCGCAGAATTCACCTTCAAGTTCGATCCCGCCAAGCCGCAGGAGCGGCTGAAGTTCAACAACCTGCTGCCCTATGTCGAGAGCACGCGCGCCGCGATCAAATACATGATGGAGTGGAAGAACTTCAAGAAGCCGTGCATCATGCACCAGGACGACGAGTACGGTAAGAACGTGCTCGACGGCTTCACCCAGCAGCTCGGCGCGATGAAGGTGCAACCCGCCTCGATCACGAGCTACAAGCGCGGCGCCTCCGACTTCTCGGCGCAGGTCGCCAAGATGAAGTCCGACGGCTGCGATCTCGTCGTGCTCGGCACCGTGATCCGCGAGACCATCGGCGCGATGAACGAGGCGAAGAAGCTCGGCTGGGACGTGACCTTCCTCGGCGCCACGCCGACCAACGTGCTCGAAGTGCCGGCGCTCGGCAAGGAAGCGGTCGAGGGCCTCTACGCCGCGTCGGGCTTCGAGATTCCCTACGAGGACACCGCCAAGGGCAAGGTGAAGGACTGGCTGGTCAACTACAAGAAGATGTTCAACAGCGAGGCCAACACGCAGGCGATCATCGGCTACAACGCAGTGATGACCTTCGCCTTCTACGCGCAGAAGGCGGGCAAGGATCTAACCGGCCAGAAGATGCTGGACGCGCTGGAGTCAGGCGACAAGTTCCTCGACATCTTCAGCTCGCCGCCGACCAAGTTCTCAAAGACCGATCATCTCGCCAACACCATCACCCAGGTGCAGCAGGTCAAGGGCGGCCGCTGGGTACTTGTGAAGGACAATTTGATGTTCTGAGCGGTCCGGCACTCCGTCATTGCGAGCGTAGCGAAGCAATCCATAGCTCCGCGAAGGAAACGTGGATTGCTTCGTCGCTTCGCTTCTCGCAATGACGTTGTGGCAGCGGCTCATGCCATGATCGGCAGTCGAGCGCGTCAATTCACTCCCGCGGCCGACCACCACGCGGCCTCGGTGACGAGCGGAGCATCGACATAACGGCTGACGCCGTTCTGGTCGATCACGAAGGTCGGCCGAAAACGCCTGATGTCGGCATCCTCGATCATCGCCATGCGGCGGTTGTCGAGCGTCAGCCAGTGGCCGTCGAGCCGCGCCGCGACCACGGCATGATCCTCGCCACTGAGCAGGTCATGCATCACGACGATGCGCAAATCTTCTGGCGCAACGCCGGCCTTGCCGAGCGCCACGAATTTCGCGATCGCATAATCCTCGCAATCGCCGCTGCCGCGGGCGAACGTGGCGAGCGGCGTGGCCCAGACGTCGGGCTCGCCATAAGTCGCGAGATCGCTGCCCGGGCGGATCGCCAGGTTGATCGCGCGGTTGATCTCGCCGAGACGGGCGCGGCCGCTGCGCGCGCGTCCGGCGTCGACGATTGCTAGGAACCGCAGCGCCTCCGGCGACGCACATTCCGCACGGTCGCTCTCGCAGGCTGCGAGCTGCACCAGTTCGTCGGCAAGCTGGCGCTGCACGCCGAGCCATTTCTCGCGCAGGCCGCCGTCGGCAAGCAGGCTGGTCGCCAGCCCGAACGGCTCGGTCGACTTTCTGAGGAGGGTCGCCGGGCCGGGCGAAAGCACCGAGGCGGCATTGAGCTCGGCAATCGGCGCGGCCATGGCCAGGCCGAAGCCCAGCATGACGGCGCGCAGCGCAAACGAGCGAAGCGAGTTACCCATGTGACACCCCCTGTCCGCTCATCGACGGGTGGATACTGCACCGCGCACGCGACCGGATCGTTTCATGCCGGCAGCATGGCCAACGATCCCTTCGAATCGACTTAAGATGTGGGGAAACCGGGCAGGAGGCTAAAGGGCGCGTGCGCCGGGTCCCGAAAACTTTACCGGTTTGTGAAACGGACCGGCGAACCTTTTTCCACCGCGAAACGCCTCATCCTTGCCTTCTGGTTAACCCGGCCGGTCCGCGCGCGGGATAGCTGCGATTTGTAAGCCAAGTCACAGCTTTGGCCGGAAAATTGGGGTCAGATGCCCTCTCGGGGCCGCGGGGAAATAAAGGCAAGTAGAGAAATGCCAGTGAATACCACGAATACGTGGCTCAGTACCCATCTTGGTTTCAATCCCATCTCATGGTACCGTCAGGCGAGTCGGAAATACACGACTCATGTGAGAGTGAGCCAAGTCACACCCACTCAAACCGCGCAATCAGAGCACCTTGCGAAAGCACAGGATGGTTTCGCGAAGCTTTATCCGATGATATGCACGCGTAATCATTCGGATAATCTACCAATATTAACCTTCGTGCGGTGATCCGCAGTGAACTTTGTCGAGAAATTCGACGGCCATTTGCCGAACGTGGACGCTTATGCCCGCGGATCGGTGCATGTCGACAGCGTGTCCACGCACGCGCCGCCCGGCGCGATCACCGTCGACGACGGGCAATTGCTGTTCACCGGCGACTTCAAGCGGACCGGGCTCGATCTCGTCATCTCGAAGGACGACCGGGAACTCGTCCTGCGCGACTACTTCAAGGGCGAGAAACACGCCGCACTGGCGTCGCCTGAAGGTGCGCATCTCACTGGCGAGATCGTCAGCGCGCTCACCGGCCACACCCAATATGCCCAGGCCGGCGGCGTGGTGGAACCGGCAAAGGTCATCGGCCATGTCACCAAGCTGACGGGCAGCGCCACCGCGATCCGCAATGGTGTCGCTGTTGTCCTGAACCAGGGCGACAACGTCAACAAGGGTGACGTGGTGCAGTCCGGCAGTGACTCGACGCTCGGCATCACCTTCATCGACGGCACCGTGTTCGGTCTCGGACCGAATGCCAAGATGGTGCTGAACGAGATGATCTACGACCCGAACGGGTCGAGCAACTCGTCGCTGATGAGCCTCGTCTCGGGCACGATCTCGTTCGTTGCCGGCGCCACCGCCAAGCATGGCGACATGAAGGTCGATACGCCGGTCGCGACCATGGGCATCCGCGGCACCGCCGTGCTGGTCGAGATCGATTTCGACGTCCAGGGCTCGGGTGGCGTGCCGCCGGCCAAATTCCAGGTGCTGGTCGAGCCCGACGGCACCACCGGCTCCTACATCCTGTTCGACAAGACGACGCTCAATCCGATCGCGACCGTCGATCAGGCCGGTACCCAGACCATCGTCAACGGCCAGGGCAGCGTCAGCTTCGTCTCGTCGGCGCAACTGTCGACCGATGCCCAGAAGCTGATCTCCGACGTCTTTGCGCTGAAGTTCACCGACAACTCGAATCCCAACACCAAGCTCACGACGAACTTCACGGACAGCGTCGTCCCGGTCACGTTCGGCCTGAAACTCGCGACCGGCGAGGCGATCGTGCCGATCAGCTTTCTGCTGGGGTTGACCAACAATCCCGCATCGCAGGCCGCGCCCATCAAGTCCGACCACATCGCCGGGCCGCCGCATGTCGTGACGCAGAATGCGGCGTTCACCGAGCAGGCCGGACAGACCGATAGCGCGCTGCCCGACACGGTGACCGGCCAGATCACCTGGGTGGACGTCAATCTCGGCGACAAGCCGACTGCAACGATCAACTTCAGTACGTTCAGCTACCACGACGCCGGCGGCCACGACGTCACTTCGTCGCTGACGGCGGCGGAACAGGCGGCCATCGCGGCCGTCGAGGTCCCGGTGCTGCTCGACCCCAATCCGCTGAACAACAACATCGGTTCGGCGACCTGGACTTACAGCCTTGCCGACGGCGCCTTCGACTTCCTCGCCGCCGGCGAAACGCTGACGCTCACCTACATGGTGCGCGTCGATAACAACTACGCGCTGAGCAACGAGACCGCATTCAAGACCATCACCATCACGATCACCGGCACCAACGACACGCCGGTCGTGACGTCGGCGGCGCAGGTTGGTTCGATCACCGAATTGCCATGGACGACGAATTCCGCCGCGCCCGATACGGCGCACGGCACGGTGACGTTTACCGATGCGGATTTGACCGACACGCACACGGTCGCCATCACCGGCGTTACCGCGACCGGCTTCACTGGCGGAATTCCCAACCAGGCCACCTTGCTGAGCTGGCTGTCGCTGGACGCGCTGACCGATTCGACCGACGGCATGACGGGATCGCGTTCCTGGACGTTCTCGGCCGCCGACAAGAGTTTCGATTATCTCGCCACCGGCGAGACGCTGACGCTGATCTACACGATCCAGATCGATGACCATCATGGCGGCGTCGTCACTGTCCCCGTCACGATCACGATCGTCGGCACCGACGACAGGCCGGTGATCACCTCGCCGACCCAGGCGGCGGCCATCACCGAGGCCGAAGGTGTAACCGGTTCGGTGAATCCGGATACCGCGTCCGGCACCGTGACCTTCACTGATGCCGATCTCAGCGACACCCACAGCATCACCGTGGCCGGTGTCACCGAAACGGGCGTGACCACCGGGCTGCCCGATCAGGCGACGATCCTGAGCTGGCTGTCGCTGGGCACGCTGAAGGATACGACCGGCGGCGTCAGCGGATCCAATGTCTGGACGTTCTCGGCCGCCGACAAGAATTTCGACTATCTGGCGGCTGGCGAGAAGCTGACGCTGACCTACCTGATCCAGGTCGACGACCACCATGGCGGCGTCGTCACCCAGCCCGTCACGATCACCATCACGGGCACCAACGACATCCCGACATTCACATCGGAACCGTCGACCACCTCGATCCCCGAGGCGATCGGCGAGACCGGCTCGACCAAGCCGGACGTGGCCCAAGGCGTGGTGGCGTTTGCCGACGTCGATCTCAGCGACACCCATACCGTGTCCATCACTGGCGTCGCGGAATCCGGCACGAC
The DNA here is from genome assembly GCF_054063295.1 of Bradyrhizobium sp. USDA 3240. Lineage (NCBI taxonomy): Bacteria > Pseudomonadati > Pseudomonadota > Alphaproteobacteria > Hyphomicrobiales > Nitrobacteraceae > Bradyrhizobium > Bradyrhizobium sp. USDA 3240. The sequence continues at coordinate 3,779,865 of NZ_JBSSGD010000002.1, read as the reverse complement.
CACGGGCCTGCCTGAGGACGAGTCCACGGTCCTGAACTGGCTCTCGCTGGGGACGCTGACGGATTCGACCGGCCATGTGAATGGATCGCAAGCCTGGACCTTCTCGGTCGCGGACCAGAATTTCGACTATCTCGCCGTCGGCGAGTCGCTGACGCTGACCTACACAGTCAAGATCGACGACCATCATGGCGGCGTGATCAGCCAACCGGTGACGATCACCATCACCGGCGCCAACGACGCGCCGACCGTGACGTCGGCACCGCAGATCGCCACCATTCCCGAGCAGCCCGACACGACGGGTTCATCCAAGCCGGACGTCGCATCGGGCGTGGTGGGATTTGCCGATGTCGATCTCAGCGATACTTACGCCGTATCCATCACCGGCGTGGCCGAATCCGGGGCGATCGCGGGCCTGCCCGAGGACCAGTCCACGATCCTGAACTGGCTGTCGCTGGGCACGCTGACGGATTCGACCGGCCATGTGAACGGATCGCAGGCCTGGGCCTTCTCGGCCGCGGACCAGAATTTCGACTATCTCGCCGTCGGTGAGACGCTGACGCTGACCTACACGATCCAGATCGACGACCATCATGGCGGCGTCCTCACCACGCCCGTGACGATCACCATCACCGGCGCCAACGACGCGCCGACGCTGGCCGACGTCAGCGCCGGCACGCTCACCGATACCGCTGCTGACGACACGTTCAGCCCGCTCACCGGCGCACTGCACGGCCATGACGTCGACGATGGCGAGACCGCGACGCTGACCTATGCGGGCCTCAATTCGGACCACGTCGCGGTCAACTCGTCGATCGCGGGCCTTTACGGCTCGCTCACGGTCAACCCGGATGGCACCTACAGTTACGTCCCCGATGCCGCCGCGATCAACGCGCTGGCCAAGGGCACCTATGCCGACACATTCACCGTCGAGACCATCGATGCGCATGGCGCGACCGGGACTGCGACGCTGACGGTCGATGTCGTCGGCGCCAACGACGCGCCGGTGATCCACGCCGACAACATCAGTATCACCAACAATCCTGACGGGACCGAAACGATCTCTGGTCTGACCGTCACGGATGTCGATGCCGGCGCGAACGAGAACTTCACCCTGGCGGCCGCGACGAACCCCGGTTCGGGCAGCAGCGTCGCGCCGCCGGCGCTGCTCGGCCATCTCCCGGATATCAACACCGCGCTCGGGGCGCCGGGCCTCGTCTACAACCCGGGCGAGACCCCGCCGGCGACCGACAAGATCGCGCTCTCCGTGACCGACGGCAACGGCGCGAGCGATACGGTCAACCTGATCTTCAACGTCCAGCAAAATCCGTCTCAGCCGGTGACGCTGACGGGGACCAGCGACAAGGACGTGTTTTTCGGATCGGGCTCTCAGGACAAGTTCGTGTTTGCACCGAACTTCAATCACGACACGATCCTGAACTTTACGCCGGGCCAGGACCAGATCGACCTGTCCACGGTCGTCTCGACAAGCACCTTCAGCAGCTGGTTCGATCAGCATGTGGCGACGTCGACGACGAATTCGGCGGATACGCTGATCACGGTCGACAGTGCAGACACGATCACGCTGCACAATGTCTCGAAGGCGAGTTTGCATCAGAGCGACTTCATCATTCATTATACGTGATCGGCGCCGGCCTTCTGAAAAGGCCGGCTGGATCCTGCATTGCGCAACGTCTGCTCGATTGGAACAAATCTCCGCGCGTGATATCCAGACGGTATGAGACGGCTGAAGGCGATACGAAGGTGGTTCGGACGGCGCTTCGGCTATGCGCGGCTGGCCTGCGTGGCGCTGTTGATCGGCTTTGCCGCGCTGCGGGTCGCGGACCCGGCTCCGGTGCAGGAGCTTCGCGTCAGGACGTTTGACACGTTCCAGGTGCTCGAACCCCGCCAGAAGACCGCGCGGCCCGTCACCATCGTCGATATCGACGAGAAGAGCCTCGCCGATCCCCGGCTCGGGCAATGGCCGTGGCCGCGGACGCGGCTTGCCGACATCGTCATCAACCTCACCCGGCTCGGCGCCGTGGTGATCGCGTTCGACGCGGTGTTCTCCGAGCCCGACCGCCTCAACCCCGATATCGCGGCCGATACGTTCAGCAGCCTCGATGAGGAGATGCGCGCCAGGCTGCGGCAACTGCCGAGCAACGATAGCATCCTGGCCGACGCCATCAAGAACTCGCGTGTGGTGCTCGGCGAATCCGGCGGCCCCAACGTGCGCGCCGACCTCAACGAAAAGCTGCCGGTCACCGGGCTTGCGATGCTCGGCGAGGAGCCGCAGCGCTTCATGTTCCAGTTTCCGGGATTGTTGCGCAACGTGCCGGTGCTCGAGGAGGCCGCGGCCGGGCGAGGCCTGTTCACGATCAGGCCGGAACGCGACGGCATTGTCAGGCGGGTGCCGATGATGATGGTCGCGCAGGGCATCACCATGCCTTCGCTGACCTTCGAAATGCTGCGGGTCGCTGGCGGCTCGGGCACCATCCTGATCAAGACCGACAAGGCCGGCATCCAGAGCCTCGGCATCAAGGGCTTTGCGATCCCGACCGATCTCTATGGCCAGCTCTGGATCCACTACGCACGCCGTGACCCCTCGATCTACGTCTCGGCCGTCGATGTGCTGGATGGGCGGGTGCCGCCGGACAGGATCGCCGGCAAGCTGATCCTGATCGGCACCTCTTCGGTCGGGCTCAACGACATCAAGACCACGCCGGTGACGCCGGCGATGCCCGGTGTCGAGGTTCACGCCCAGGTGCTGGAGAGCGCGCTGACCGGTGACGTGGTTTCGCAGCCGAACTACGGCATCGGCATCGAGTTCTTCGCGGCGCTGATCATGGGGCTTCTGGTCATCGCCTTCGCGCCGAAGTTCGGTCCGATCACGCTGGTCGTCGTCGGCGGGCTGTTTGCCTCGGTGCTGATCGGCACCTCCTGGTACTTCTACTCCCAGCACCGGCTCCTGATCGATTTCACTTATCCGTTGATGTCGACCACGGCGATCTATCTCACCCTGATCTTCTCCGCCTTCGTGCGCGAACAGCAGCAGCGCCGCCAGATCAGGTCGCAATTCGTGCAGTACATGTCGCCCGCGCTGGTCGAGCAACTGGCGCAGGCGCCGGAACGGCTCGTGCTCGGCGGCGAAGAGCGCGAGATGACCATCATGTTCTCGGACATGCGGGGCTTCACCACGATCTCGGAAACCTATAAGCGCGATCCGCAGGGCCTCACGGCGCTGATGAACCGTTTCCTCACCCCGCTCACCAACGTGATTCTCGCCCGCAAGGGCTATATCGACAAATACATGGGCGACGCCATCATGGCGTTCTGGAATGCGCCGCTCGACGACAAGCAGCACCACCTCAACGCCTGCGAGGCCGCGCTCGACATGCTGGAGCGCGTCGACGAGCTCAACGAGACGCGCGAGGAGGAGGCCAAGGAAGGTGGCCACGTTTATGTGCCGCTCAACATCGGCGTCGGCCTCAACACCGGCACCTGCGTGGTCGGCAACATGGGGTCCGATCTCAAGTTCAATTATTCGGTGTTGGGCGACAGCGTCAATCTGGCCGCGCGCCTGGAGGGGCAGTCCAAGGAGTACGGCTTCCCGATCATCGTGGGATCGAAGACCGCGCTTGCGGTGAAGGAGAAGTTCGCGATCCTCGAACTCGACTTCATCATGGTGAAGGGCAAGAAGGAGCCCGAGGTGATCTATGCGATCGCCGGTCGCGAGAACGTGGCCGGTTCCGGCCGCTTCCAGCGGCTGCGCAACCTGACCATCGAGATGCTCGCCTGCTACCGCGGCCGCGACTGGGACGGCGCGCTCGCCGCGATCGAGCGCGGCCGCAAGACCGACGAGGCACAGACGCTGCAATATCTCTACCGCCTCTACGAGGCGCGCATCCGCGCCTTCCAGAAGGAGCCGCCGCCGGACGATTGGGACGGCGCCTTTGCGTTGACGACGAAATAGGTGATGCACGTTCGATGTCGTCCCGGCTGATGACGAAATAGACGCCACACGTTCGTCGTCGTCCCGGCGAAGGCCGGGACCCATACGCCGTGGCCGGCGTAGTGAGCAAGCGGCCAGACGGCTTTCTAACAACACCCATTCGTGGTTATGGGTCCCGGCATTTCGCCGGGACGACGAGAGACTTACTCCAGCCCGATCTGCGTCAGATCCTGGAACCAGTGCTGCGCCTGCACGAAGGTCTTCACCTTCGGCGACAGCGCGTGCGGATTGGTGTCGTGCACCACCCACACCAGCGCGGCATCGTCGACGATCAGCGCGTGCGCCTGCGCCAGCAGCGCATCCTGTTTCGCGCTGTCGAAGGTCTGCTTGGCCTCGTCGATCAGCGCGTCGACCTTCGGATTCTTGTAGCCGCCCCAGTTGACGCCGGTCGGCGCCACCTGGCCGGAATGGAAGAACCGCACGATGGCGTAGAGCGGATCCGAGGTGACATAGGCGATGTTGTTGGCGGTGATGCCGGCGTTCATCTCATCGGCGGCGCCCTTGCGCCAGTGCGAATAGAGTGTCTCGAGCTCGACCACCTTGAAGTCGATATCGATGCCGATCTCCTTGAAGCTCTGCTGCAGGAATTCATTCATCGGCAGCGACAGCATCTGCCCGGTGCCGCCCTGGGCGATGATGAAGGTCGTCTTCAGCGGCTTGTCCTTGGAATAGCCGGCTTCCTCCACCAGCTTTTTCGCGGCCGCGAGGTCGTATTTCAGTTCGAAGCTCGGCTTGCCGAACCACGGGCTCGACGGGTCGACCTGGCCCTTGGCCGGCTTGGCGAGGCCGTTCATCAGGCCAACCACCGCGTCGCGGTCGATCGCGAGGTTAAGCGCCTTGCGCAGCCAGCCGGATGTCGGTCCAGGGCGAACCCGGCAGCACGCTCAAATGATAATTCCAGACATGCGGCGTCACGTTGTCGACGATCCTCATGCCGGCGGCCTTGAGCTGCGGCACAGCATCTGGCGCCGGCGTCTCGATCAGGTCGACCTGGCCGGCCAGCAGCGCGTTGGTGCGGGTCAGCGCCTCCGGCATCGGGATCAGGATCAACTTGTCGACCTTTGCCAGCCGCTTCTTGTCCCAATAGTCCGGGTTTTTGGTCAGTTCGGCGAGCTCGCGCGGCACCAGCTTGGTCAGCTTGAACGGGCCGGTGCCGGAGGGCTGGCTGGCGAACTTGTCCCAGTCCTTGCCGAGCTTCTCATATTGCGCGGGGCTCGAGACCAGGAACCAGAGCATCTGGTAGGGGAAGAAGGAGTCGACCGTCTTGGTGGTGATCTCGATGGTCTGGTCGTCGATCTTGGCGTAGCTCGCAACCGAGGGCAGCCGGGTCTTGACCTGCGCACTCTGCCGCTTGTCGAATTGCGGTGCCTTGTCGTTCAGCACCTTGTCGAGATTCCAGATCACCGCGTCGGCGTTGAAGTCGCTGCCGTCGTGGAATTTGACGCCCTTGCGCAAGGTGAAGCGCCACTTGGTCTTGTCGCTGTCGTCGACCTTCCATTCGGTCGCAAGCCCGGGCACCAGCTTGCCGGGCCGGTCGGCAACGTCCATCTCCCAGGCCACCAGCGGATCGTAGATCGTGTAGGCGGTGAACTGATAGGCGCCGGCGCCGCGATCGGGCTGGCCGGTCGTCAGCGGAATGTCGGCCATCGAAATGCCGTAGCGCACAATGGACTCGGCTCGCGCCGACATGGCCGGCCAGCCCGCGGTCAAGGCGAGCGCCATTGCGGCCATCAGGATCGAATTGCGCGCGCGCATATGAAGGCTCCGTTGCTGGGAAGTCGGGGCCAAATCCTGCAAGCATGATGCCAGAATAGGCATCTTCGCACGGTTCAGACGCGAGGTGGGAAGAAATGACGCGCCCAGCGGTTATTTGCCGAAGAACTATTCCCCTTGGCACAGGCATTGCATACGCTTGCACAAGAAATAATCACCAAAACGTCACCAGACTTTGAAGGGGTTGCTCAGATGCGTAACAGGAAGACCAATGCGACGGCGATCATGCTGGCGCTTGCGATCGCCAATTGTGTGCCGGCGATCGCCAGCGCCGAGACCGTGCTGCGCATTGGCATGACGGCTGCCGATATTCCGCGCACGCTCGGGCAGCCCGACCAAGGTTTTGAGGGCAACCGTTTCACCGGGCTCACGATGTATGACGCGCTGACGATGTGGGACCTGTCGTCGTCGGACAAGGCGAGCGCGATGATTCCAGGCCTCGCCACCGAGTGGAAGGTCGACGATGCCGACAAGACCAAGTGGATCTTCAAGCTGCGTCCCGGCGTCAGCTTTCACGACGGCTCACCGTTCAATGCCGACGCCGTGGTCTGGAACGTCGACAAGGTGCTGAAGCAGGACGCGCCGCAATACGACGCGAGCCAGGTCGGCGTCACCGCCTCGCGCATGCCGACCTTGGTGTCGGCGCGCAAGATCGACGACATGACGGTGGAGTTGACCACCAAGGAGCCGGACAGCTTCCTGCCGATCAACCTCACCAATCTGTTCATGGCGAGCCCGGCCAAGTGGCAGCAATTCTACGACAAGGCCGAAGGTGCCGATGCCAAGGCGAAGTCGCAGGCCGCATGGGCGGCGTTCGCCAAGGACGCGTCGGGCACCGGCCCCTGGAAAATGTCGAGCTTCACCCCGCGTGAGCGGCTCGAACTGGTGAAGAACGAGAACTACTGGGACAAGGTCCGCGTGCCGAAGACCGAAAAGATGGTGCTGTTGCCGATGCCCGAGGCCAACGCGCGCACTGCGGCGTTGCTGTCGGGGCAGGTCAACTGGATCGAGGCGCCGGCGCCCGACGCACTGCCGGAGATCAAGCAACGTGGCTTCAATCTGTACTCCAACGAGGAGCCGCATGTCTGGCCGTGGCAGTTCTCCCGCGTCGAGGGATCGCCGTGGAACGACATCCGCGTCCGCAAGGCCGCCAACCTCTGCGTCGATCGCGAAGGGCTGCGTGACGGCCTGCTCGCGGGGCTGATGGTGCCGGCCACCGGCACGTTCGAGCCGGGCCACCCGTGGCGCGGCAACCCGACCTTCCAGATCAAGTATGACAAGCCGGCCGCGCAGAAGCTGATGCAGGAGGCCGGGTTCGGTCCCAACAAGAAGCTGACGGTCAAGATCCAGACCTCGGCGTCGGGTTCGGGACAGATGCTGCCGCTGCCGATGAACGAGTATCTGCAACAGGCTTTGGCCGAGTGCTACTTCGATGTGCAGCTCGACGTCATCGAGTGGAATACGCTGTTCACCAACTGGCGGCGCGGCGCCAAGGATCCGTCGGCCAACGGATCGAACGCGACCAACGTCACCTATGCGGCGATGGATCCGTTCTTCGCGCTGGTGCGCTTCCTGCAATCCGGCATGGCGCCGCCGGTCTCGAACAATTGGGGCTTCATCAACAACCCGAAGTTCGACGAGCTGGTGAAAAAGGCCCGCCAGACCTTCGAGCCGGCGGCGCGCGACGCCGCGCTCGCCGAGCTGCACGCCGCCTCGGTCGATGATGCGGCGTTCCTCTACGTCGCCCACGACGTTGCGCCGCGCGCGATGAGCCCGAAGGTCAAGGGCTTTGTGCAGCCGAAGAGCTGGTTCGTCGACTTCTCGCCGGTCTCGGTCGTGCCGTGACCTTGATGGCATAAATCGGTGCATCCTCTCCCCTTGTGGGAGAGGGTGGCTTCGCTGAAAGCGAAGCCGGGTGAGGGGTTGTCTCCGCGGACGCTCCTTTCTCGATCTGAAATGACTTCATCCGCGGATAGAACCCTTCATCCGGCGCGCTTCGCGCGCCACCTCCTCCCACAAGGGGAGAAGGAAAAGAGAGTCCAACGTGCTCGCATATACGTCCAGACGGATCGTCTACGTCATTCCGATCGTGCTCAGCGTTGCGCTGGTGTGCTTCCTCCTGGTGCACATCACGCCCGGCGACCCCCTGGTCGCGGTGCTGCCGGCCGATGCCTCGCAGGAGCTCGCCGCGCAATTGCGCAGCGCTTACGGCTTCGATCGTCCGTTGCCTGTGCAATTCGGCCTGTGGCTGTGGCGCGCGATCCATGGCGATCTCGGCAATTCGATCGCCACGGGGCGGCCGGTCCTGTCTGAAGTGATGCGCGCGGTTAGCAACACCGTGATGCTGGCGATTGCGGCTGCGATGATCGGCTTCACGCTTGGCTTGCTGTTCGGCCTGATCGCCGGCTATTTCCGCGACACCTGGGTTGACAAGGTCGCAACATCGATCGCCATCGCCGGCGTCTCGCTGCCGCATTACTGGCTCGGCATGGTGTTGGTCATCATCTTCTCGGTGCAGCTCAACTGGCTGCCCGCGGTCGGCGCCGGTCCTGGCGGCTCCGGCGCCTGGGCATGGGACTGGGAGCATCTGCGCTATCTGGTGCTGCCGGCGATCACCACCTCGGTGATCCCGATGGGCATCGTCACCCGCACGGTGCGCGCGCTGACCGGCGATATCCTGAGCCAGGATTTCGTCGAGGCGCTGCGCGCCAAGGGCCTGCGCGAGACCGGGGTATTTCGTCACGTCATCAAGAACGCGGCGCCGACCGCGCTTGCGGTGATGGGTCTGCAACTCGGCTACATGCTCGGCGGCTCGATCCTGATCGAGACCGTGTTCTCCTGGCCGGGCTCGGGGCTGCTACTGAACTCGGCGATCTTCCAGCGCGATCTGCCGCTGCTGCAGGGCACGATCCTGGTGCTGGCGCTGTTCTTCGTGCTGCTCAATCTCCTGGTCGACATCGCGCAGGCCGCGATCGATCCGCGCATCAAGCGGAGCTGAGCATGATCCGGAAAAGTGGGGACCGGTTTTCCCTCGCGACAAACGCGGAACGCGTTTGCGCGGAGATCATGCTCCAACAAAGAGCCAGCGCATGAGTGCGATGTCAGATACTGCATTGCAGGCCGCCCCCGCGACCAAGGCGCGCGGCTACTGGGCGACGGTCGGGCGCCGCATCAGGCGCGACAAGGTCAGCATGGCCTGCGCCATCATCCTGGTGCTGATCTTCGCCTCCGCGCTGCTGGCGCCATGGCTGCATCTCGCCGATCCCTATCAGGGCTCGATGATCCGCCGTCTCCGCCACATCGGCACGCCGGGCTATCCGCTCGGCACCGACGAGCTCGGCCGCGACATGCTGGCGCGGCTGATCTACGGCGGACGGCTGTCGCTGGTCATCGGCATCCTGCCGGTGGTCCTCGCCTTCATGATCGGCACCTCGCTCGGCCTCGTCGCCGGTTACGTCGGCGGCAAGCTCAACACCGCGATCATGCGCACCGTCGACGTGTTCTACGCCTTCCCCTCGGTGCTGCTGGCGATCGCCATCTCGGGCGCGCTCGGCGCCGGCATCACCAATTCGATCGTGTCGCTGACCATCGTGTTCGTGCCGCAGATCACCCGCGTCGCCGAAAGCGTCACCACCGGCGTCCGCAACATGGACTTCGTCGAGGCGGCGCGCGCGTCCGGCGCCGGTCCCTTCATCATCATGCGCGTGCACATGCTCGGCAATGTGCTCGGCCCGATCTTCGTCTACGCCACCGGCCTGATCTCGGTGTCGATGATCCTCGCGGCGGGTCTCTCGTTCCTCGGGCTCGGCACCAAACCGCCGGAGCCGGAATGGGGCCTGATGCTGAACACGCTGCGCACCGCGATCTATGTCAATCCATGGGTCGCAGCGCTGCCGGGCGCGATGATCTTCGCGGTCTCGATCTGCTTCAATCTGCTCAGCGACGGCATGCGCAGCGCCATGGACATCAGGAACTAGAGCATGAGCGAGGCCAATCTCTCCGTCGATATGCTGGAGCCGGTCGCCGATATCGGCGGCGCCGCGCAGCCGCTGCTGCAGGTCAAGGGGCTGACCAAGCACTTCCCGGTGCGCGGCGGGCTGTTCAGCCCGCGCAAGACCGTGCGTGCCGTCGACGACGTCAATTTCGCGGTCATGAAGGGTGAGACCGTCGGCATCGTCGGCGAATCCGGCTGCGGCAAATCGACCACCGCGCGGCTGTTGATGCACCTGATGGCGCGCGATGCCGGCGACATCATCTTTGACGGCCGGCAGGTCGGCCCGGCGCTTTCGCTGCGCGACTTGCGGCGGGGCGTGCAGATGGTGTTCCAGGACAGCTACGCCTCGCTCAATCCGCGCCTCACCATCGAGGAGTCGATCGCCTTCGGACCCAAGGTCCACGGCATGGCCGATGACACGGCGCGGACGCTGGCGCGCGAGTTGCTCGGCAAGGTGGGCTTGCGGCCGGAGATTTTCGCCAATCGCTATCCGCATGAAGTGTCCGGCGGCCAGCGCCAGCGCGTCAACATCGCCCGCGCGCTCGCGCTGTCGCCGCGGCTCGTGATCCTCGACGAGGCGGTCTCCGCGCTCGACAAATCGGTCGAGGCGCAGGTGCTCAATCTGCTCGCCGATTTGAAGCGCGAATTCGGCCTGACCTATCTTTTCATCAGCCACGATCTCAACGTGGTCCGCTACATCTCCGATCGCGTGCTTGTGATGTATCTCGGCGAAGTGGTCGAGCTCGGCCCGGTCGACGCGGTCTGGGATGCGCCGGCGCATCCCTATACCCGCGCGCTGCTGGCGGCGATGCCGTCATCAGATCCCGACAGGCGCACCGAAGTGCCGCCGATCTCGGGCGATCCGCCCAATCCGATCGATCCGCCGGCCGGTTGTCGATTCCACACCCGTTGCCCGTTTGCGGAGCCGCTCTGCGCAAACGACACGCCAAAACTCAGCGATCTCGATACAATGGGCCATCAAGCGGCGTGCTACATGGCCATTCCTGGCTCGGGGCACAGCCGCGCGCCGGCAAAAGCAAAAGGAGAAAACGCGGCATGACCAGACCAACTCCCAAGGACGTCAAGGTGATCGCGCACGTCGCCGACGTGCCCGCCGATGACGATGTCGCCACCCGCATCGCCAACTCGATCGGCCCGGCATTCGACGGCTTCACGCCGATCTCCGGCACGCTGCCGTTCGATCTCGAACCCGCGAGCTTCCTGCTGGCGCAGAAGGTGTCGAAATGAGCTCTGATCCGGCCCTGATGACGCTGACCTCGGTCGCCAAGGCGATCGCCGACAAGAAGGTCTCCTCGCATGAGGTGACGCGCGCCGTGCTGCATCGTATTGCGGAATGGCAGCCGCGCCTCAACGCCTATATGGCGATCGAATCCGAACAGGCGCTTGCCGCCGCCAGCGAGGCCGATGCCGCGCTCGCGAAGGGCAACAGCCGAGGCCCGCTGCACGGCGTGCCGCTGGCGCACAAGGACATGTATTACGAGGCCGGCAAGGTCGTGACCTGCGGCTCGCTGATCCGCCGCGACTTCGTGCCGAAGACGACCGCGACGGCGTTGCAGCGGCTGAAGGATGCCGGGCAGGTTCGGCTCGGCTCGCTGCAGATGGTCGAGTTCGCCTATGGTCCGACCGGCCACAATGTGCATTACGGCCCTGTGCGCAATCCCTGGAACACCGAGCACATCACCGGCGGCTCGTCGTCCGGCTCGGGCTCGGCGGTCGCCGCGCGTCTCACCTTTGCCGCGCTGGGTTCCGACACCGGCGGCTCGGTGCGCATGCCCGCGCATTTCTGCGGCGTCACCGGCCTGAAGACGACGGTCGGCCGCGTCAGCCGGGCCGGCGCGATGCCGCTGTCGCAGTCGCTCGATACCGTCGGTCCGCTGGCGCAGAGCGCGGAAGATTGCGCGTTGCTGCTCGGCCTGATGGCCGGCGCCGACCCCGAGGATCTGACGGCGTCGACGCAGCCGGTGCCCGACTATCTGGCTGCGACCAGACAATCGCTGAAGGGCCTCAGGATCGGCCTCCCGACGGCATTCTATGTCGACGACCTCGATCCCGAAGTGGCGCGTGTCCTCGACGAGACGGTGGCGACGCTGAAGGAGGAGGGCGCCGAGATCGTCAAGGTCGAGTTGCCGGATCAGCGCCAGCTCGGCGCCGCGTCGCAACTGGTGCTCGCGGCCGAAGCCGCAGCCTACCACAAGCGCTGGATGATCGAGCGGCCGCAGGATTACGGCGCGCAGGTCCTGATGCGGTTGCAAAATGGCCTCACCATTCCCGCGGTCACCTATCTCGAAGCCATGCGCTGGCGCGGGCCCGCGCTCGCCGCGCACAATGCGGCGGTCAACGGCATTGATGCGGTGATCGCACCGTCCTCGCCGGTGCCGGCGCCGACGATCGCCGAGAGCGACGTCGGCAATGGTCCGGGCGCGGAAGCGGTGATCCAGCGGCTGACCCGGTTCACCCGTCCGGTCAACTATCTCGGCCTGCCGTCGCTCTCGATTCCGTCGGGCTTCACCAAGGCGGGTCTGCCGGTCGGCATGCAGCTGATCGGCCGCTCCTTCGAGGAACCGGTGTTGCTCCGGATCGGCGCCGCCTTCCAGCGCGCGACCGACTTCCACGCCAGGGTGCCCAAGCTCGCATGACCAGCCTCGTCGAGATCAACAACCTCAACATCCGCTTCACCGGAGATCGCACGGTGCATGCCGTCAACGATCTCAGCCTGTCGCTCGGCGAGGGCGAGGTGTTGGGGCTGCTCGGCGAGTCCGGCTCGGGCAAGAGCGTGACGCTGCGCGCGCTGATGCGGCTGTTGCCGAAGAAGCGCACGCAGATCTCCGGCCGCGTCAATGTGCTCGGCCGGGACGTGCTGGCGATGGATGACGAGGCGCTATCCGCATTCCGCGGCCAGACCGTCTCGATGATCTTCCAGGAGCCGGCGCTGGCGCTCGATCCGGTCTACACCATCGGCCGCCAGATCGCGGAGACGGTGATGCGTCACGAGGGCAAGAGCGAGCGCGACGCCACCGCGCGCGCGCTCGAGATGCTCGAAGTGGTGCGGATCCCCTCCGCGAAACGAAGGCTCGACTCCTATCCGCACGAGATGTCGGGCGGCATGCGCCAGCGTGCGATGATCGCGCTGGCGCTGGCCTGCAAGCCGAAGATCCTGCTCGCGGACGAGCCGACCACCGCGCTCGACGCCACCGTGCAGATCCAGATACTGCTGCTACTGCGTGAGTTGCAGCGCGAATTCGGGATGTCCGTCATCTTCGTCACCCACGATATCGGCGTTGCCATCGAGATCTGCGACCGGGTCGCGGTGATGTATGCCGGCCAGATCGTGGAGCAGGGCGCCTTGCGCGACATCGTGCGCACGCCGGTTCATCCCTACGCGAAGGGCCTGCTGGCCTCGACCATTCACGGCGCGATGCGCGGCCAGCGGCTCGAGACCATTCCGGGCACGCCGCCTTCGCTCGACCACGCGCCGGCCAGCTGCTCGTTTGCGCCACGCTGCAAGTTCGCCGAACCGCGCTGCAGTGAACAATTGCCGCCTAGCGTGCAGACCGCGCCCGGGCATCTGGCGCGCTGCGTTCTCGCAGAACCGGCAGTCGCCGCGGTTTAGCTCGCCCGCGCGACCGCGTCGGCGATCCAGCGCCGCACCGCCGCGATCCGCCGGTCTCGCGCCTGCTCGGTGCGGGAGACCAGGTAGATCGTCTCATGATGCGCGGCCTCGAACGCAAACGGCGCCACCAGCCGCTTGCCGAAGCCCGGCCGCGCCTTGATCAGCGGCGCCATCGCGAGCGCCACGCCGAGCCCATGTTCGGCGGCCTCCAGCATCGCCGGCACGCTGTCGAGCCACAGATGTCCGCGCGGGGCGAGATGCGGCAGCCCGGCCTCCTTCAGCCAGGCCGGCCACCCCCGCGGTTGCGTCGTGACATGGATCAGCACCTCCCGCGACAAATCCGCGGGGGTCCGAAGCCCTGCCTTGACCAGCGCCGGCGTGCACACCGGCAATCCCCTGACCTGGACCAGCGGCTCGACCTTCAGCCCGGCGGCATGTTCTCGCCCGTAGCGGATCGCGACATCGACGCGGGAGCCGTTGAAGTCGGCATATTGGTGCGTGGCCTCGATCCGTAGCGTCAGTTGCGGATGGCGCCGCTTGAACTCCGGCAGCGCGGGCAGCAGTACGGCACTGGTGAAGAACGGCAACGAGCTGATCCACAGCTCGCCGCTGGCCTCACCGCGTTGCCGCAGCATGTCGCGGCTTGCTTCCTGCAGCGTGGCCAGCGCGGCCGACACCTTTGCAAGGTAACGTTCGCCGTCCGCGGTCAGCCGCACCGAGCGCGCGCCGCGGATGAACAGCTTGGTGCCGAACTGCTGCTCCAGTCCGCGGATCTGGTGGCTGATCGCCGACGGGCTCAGCGACAGGTCGCGCGCGGCACGGCGGAAGCTGAGCTGGGTCGCCGCGCGCTCGAAGGCGAGCAGCGCCGTCAGCGGTGGGATGGCCCGCGGATCCGGGGCGTCCAACGGGTGAATCCTGTTCACCTGAAGTGATGAATGGCCTTTTGTCATGGCCGCTATTCTTGGAGCAGATTGCTCCTGCGCTCAATCCTATTCACCTCATGAGGTCTCATCCGCCTTGGCCATCTTCGAACCGCTCGCCACACCGCATCACTGGAAGCCGGCCGCGCTGGCGGCGGGGCCGTTCGCAGGCCTGCAGGGCGGAGCGGTCGCAAGCCTGTTGACCGCCGAGGTCGAGGCGATGGCAGGTCCGCGCAACTGGGGCACCGCGATATCGGCTTCAGCCTGGTTCCTGCGGCCGACGCCGATGGCCGAATTGCGCACGCAAGTCGCCGTCGTGACCGAGGGCGGCCGGGTCAGCGTCGTCGACAACACGCTCTGGCCGGCCGGCGAGGAGCAGCCCTGTGCGACGGTGCGCGTGACGCTGACGCGCGAACGTGCGGTCGAGGTCCCCGGCTTTCACGGCAGCGCAGCCGACCCGGTGGATCCCACGCGCTTTCCGTTGCGCAGCCCGCACGCGGTCCATGGCCGCAGTTGGTTCATGGACGCGATGGAGGCCCGTGCCGGCGGCGACGTCGCCTGGTTTCGCATGCACCATAGCGTGATCACGGATGCCGGCCCGCTGGCGCGGGTGCTCGGTCCGGCCGACTGGACCCACGGCATCGCGCGCCCGGTGCAGAACGTGGTGGCCGACCCCAATCCGAATCTCGCGGTGCAGCTGTTCAGGCCGCCACGGGGCGCGTGGATCGGCATTCGCGCGGAGGCCCGCTGGCGCCCGGAGGCCGGGCTCGGCGTCGGCAGCGGGGTATTGCTCGATGTGGACGGCGAGATAGGCCGGGTCTCGATGTCGGTCATTCTCGTGCCGTTTCCCAGAAGCGCACCCGCTGCGGGTCCGGGTTCCGCGGCCGGCTAACGCTAATTATTCCTTCAACTGTCTGTGGCATCACAAAAATAGGCCGCCAACCATGCTTTGGTCGGCGCGACTTGAAATGGACGGTGGTCGCAAACGTCTATACAACGTGGTGATCACGTAGCCCTTTTTTGATTTGCAGAGATCGGTTTTTATGGCAGTTGCGCCCGCTGTCCGGCGTTCCGAACTGGCTGAGGCGCTGCGCGCATGCCGCAGTGCCTTCATTGGCGTCGGCCTCATCAGCTGCATGATCAACCTGCTCTATCTGACAGGTTCGATGTTCATGCTGCAGGTCTACGATCGGGTGCTGCCGAGCCGCAGCGTTCCGACCCTGGTCGGCCTCGTCGTCATCGCCGCGGTCCTCTACATGGCCCAGGGCGTGCTCGATCTGCTGCGCGGACGGATCCTCGGCCGCGTCGGCACCTCGCTCGACGAAGCGCTCAATGCGCGGGTGTTCGACACCATCGTGCGGCTGCCGCTGATGGCCGGCAATCGCAGCGAGGGCCTGCAGCCGCTGCGCGACCTCGACAATGTGCGTTCCTTCCTCGGCAGCATGGGTCCCGGCGCGTTCTTCGATTTGCCCTGGCTGCCATTCTACATGTTGATCTGCTTCGCATTCCATTGGCTGCTCGGCGTCACGGCGCTGGTCGGCGCGGTCATCCTGGTGACGCTGACGCTGATCACCGAATACATGTCGCGCACGCCCGCCAGGGAAGCGATGTCGCTCGCGGCGCGGCGCAACGATCTCGCCGCCTCCAGCCGCCGCAACGCCGAAGTGCTCGTGGCGATGGGCATGGCCGGGCGGATGAACAAGCGCTGGAACGAAGCCAACGAGGAGTATCTGTCGGGCAATCAGCGCGCGAGCGATGTGAGCGGCGGGCTCGGTGCGGTCGCCAAGGTGCTGCGCATGATGCTGCAGTCGGCCGTGCTCGCGGTCGGTGCCTATCTAGTGATCCACCAGGAGGCTACCGGCGGCATCATCATCGCCGGTTCGATCCTGAGCGCGCGGGCGCTGGCGCCGGTCGATCTCGCAATCGCGCATTGGAAGAGCTTCGTCGCCGCGCGGCAGAGCTGGCAGCGTCTCAACCGCCTGCTGCAGCAGATTCCGGCGCGGCCGGAGCAGACGCTGCTGCAGGCGCCGCAGAAGAAGCTTTCGGTCGAGGCGGTAACCATGGTTGCGCCGGGCGACCAGCGCCCGATCGTGCAGGACATCACCTTCGCCGTCGAAGCCGGCAGTGGCGTCGGCGTGATCGGCCCGAGCGGTTCCGGCAAGTCGTCGCTGATCCGGGCGCTGGTCGGCGTCTGGGTGCCGGCACGCGGCAAGGTACGGCTCGACGGCGCCGCGCTCGATCAATGGTCGTCGGACCAGCTCGGCCGCCATGTCGGCTATTTGCCGCAGGACGTCGAACTGTTCGCCGGCACGGTTGCGCAGAATATTTGCCGGTTCGATCCCGACGCCAAGTCCGACGGCATCATCGCGGCGGCCAAGGAGGCCGGCGTGCATGAGATGATCATCAAGATGCGCGAGGGCTACGACACCCAGGTCGGCGAGCAGGGCACTGCGCTTTCCGCCGGCCAGGCGCAGCGCGTCGCGCTGGCGCGCGCCCTCTACGGCAATCCGTTCCTGATCGTGCTGGACGAGCCGAACTCCAATCTCGACAGCGAAGGCGACGAGGCGCTGACCCGCGCGGTGCGTGGCGCCCGCGAGCGCGGCGCCGTCGTCATCGTGGTCGCGCACCGGCCGATCGGAATCGAGGGCGTCGACCAGTTGCTGGTGCTCAAGGACGGCCGCATGCAGACCTTCGGGCCGAAGGAGACCGTGCTGGCGCAGGTGCTGCAGCGCGTCGCGCCGCCGGCGCCCACGCCGATCAAGATCGTCGCCGATGCTGGGGCGACCAAGTCATGAGCGACCGCATGAGCGAGCAGCCGCGCAACGCACATGCTTCGATCAGAAAGCACCTCGTGGTCGGCCTCGTCGTGGTCCTGGTGCTGGGCGGCGGCGTCGGCGGCTGGGCCGCGACGGTGCCGATCTCGGGCGCGCTGATCGCGCCGGGCTCGGTGGTGGTCGATACCAACGTCAAGAAGGTGCAGCATCCGACCGGCGGCGTCGTCGGCGAAATCCTGGCGCGCGACGGCGACACGGTCAAGGCGGGCGACGTTGTCGTGCGTCTCGACGAGACCGTCGTGAAGGCGAGCCTTGCGATCGTGGTCAAGACGCTGAACGGTCTCTATGCGCGTGCGGCCCGGCTCCAGGCCGAGCAGCAGGGCCTCGACAAGATCGTGTTTCCGCCGCAGCTCACCGAGCAGGCGAAGGATCCCGACGTCCGCGATATCATGGCGAGCGAAACCAAGCTGTTCGAGGTGCGGGTCAACGGCCGCGCCGGCCAGAAGGCGCAGCTGCGCGAGCGCGTCACCCAGCTCAACGAGGAAATCGCCGGCCTGCAGGCCCAGGAAACCTCCAAGGACAAGGAGATCGCGCTGGTGCAGCAGGAGCTGGTCGGCGTCCGCCAGCTGTATGAGCAGCATCTGGTGCAGCTCACCCGTCTGACCACGCTGGAGCGCGACGCGGCGCGGCTCTCCGGCGAGCGCGCGCAGTACATTGCGTCGCGCGCCCAGGCCAAGGGCAAGATCACCGAGACCGAGCTGCAGATCATCCAGGTCGACAAGGACATGCTCTCGGAGGTCTCCAAGGACCTGCGCGAGGCCAACGACAAGATCGGCGAGTTCGTCGAGCGCAAGGTGACCGCCGAAGACCAGCTCCGCCGCATCGATATCCGCGCCCCGCAGGACGGCGTGGTGCTGCAATCCACCGTCCACACGGTCGGCGGCGTCGTCACCGCGGGCGATGCCATCATGATGATCGTACCGAGGGCCGATGACCTGTCGGTCGAGGCCAAGGTCAATCCGCAGGATATCGACAAGCTCCAGGTCGGACAGAAGACCGTGCTGCGGCTCTCTGCCTTCAACCAGCGCACCACGCCGGAGCTGAACGGCGTCGTCACCCGCGTCTCCGCCGACGTCAACACCGACCAGCGCACCGGGCAGAGCTACTACACGATCCGCGTCTCGATGCCGCCGCAAGAGGTCGCGCGCCTCGGCAGCGAGGTGAAGATCATCCCCGGCATGCCGGTGGAAGCCTTCGTCCAGACCGGCGACCGCACCATGCTGTCGTATCTGATGAAGCCGATGAGCGACCAGTTCATGCGCTCGTTCCGCGAGAAGTGATGGCTTCGGCCTCTCCTCGACGTCGTCCCTGCGAAAGAAGGGACCCGTAACCACAATCGGTTGTTCGGATCGACGCTGTGGCCACAGCGCCTTCAACAATCAGCATTTGTGGTTATGGGTCCCGGGTCGCGCTTCGCTTGCCCGGGACGACAGCGGAAATTACTGCGAGAGATTCCTCAGCAGTAACTCCAGCGCCGCCTTCGCGAACGCCTGCATGTTCGCCTGCCGGTCGCCGCTGGCGGTTTCCAGCGTGATCACCTGTTGCTGCGGACCTGCGACCGCCATGCAGCTATGGCCGGCGGCATCGCCGTAGCGGTTGCCGGTCGGGCCGGCGGCGCCGGTCTCCGACAATCCCCAATCGGTTGAGAGGCGCTCGCGGATCTGGCGCGCCAGCAATTGTGCGTAGGGTTCCGACGACGAGCGGAGGCCGCGCATGGCATCGTCGGAAATATCCATCAGCGCGCGCCGCGCGTCGCGGGTGTAGATCACGCCGCCGCCGAGGAAATAGGCCGATGCGCCGGGCACGGCAAGCAGCGATGCCGAGATCAGCCCGCCGGTGGACGATTCCGCGACCGCAATGGTCTGCTTGTTCGCGATCAGCTTCGCGGCGACCTGTTCCGCGATGGATGTGAGTGCGTTCATCGGCGCTCTTTCTCGTTGCTTGCCATGAAAATAGCGTGGGGCGTTCTGCCTTCCTAGCACACCACGTCGGCGTCTGCCGAGTTGCGGATCTTGGCACGGCCTGCTTGTATGTCGGACAACAACCAAGCGACGCCCCCGACAGTTGTTGTGAGAGCGTCTCGCAGAGGAAACACCATGACGTCGCCGATCGCGGGTGGCGTGGATTGCGATCTGCATCCCGCTGTGCCTCACCTCACCAGCCTGCTGCCGTACCTGAACGACTACTGGCGGGACCAGGTGACGACCCGCGGCATGACCGACCTGATCTCGCAATCCTATCCGACCAACTCGCCGATCGCCTCTCGGCCGGACTGGCGCCCCGCGCAGGGCAAGCCGGGTTCGAGCCTTGCCGACATGCAGCGCCAAGCGCTCGATCCGTTCGGCATCGCCACCGGCATCTGCAATCCGCTCTATGGCGTGCAGATGGTGTTCTCCGAGGACATGGCCGATGCGTTCTGCCGCGCGCTGAACGACTGGCTGGTCAAGGAATGGCTCGACAAGGACGATCGCCTGCGCGGTTCGATCGTGATCCCCGTTCAGAGCATCGAGAAGGCGGTCGCCGAAATCGAGCGCTGCGCGCAAGACAGGCGCTTCGTGCAGGTACTGATGCTCGTGATGGGCGACATGCCGCTCGGCAAGCGTCACTACTGGCCGATCTACGCCGCGGCCGAACGGCTCGGCCTGCCGATCGGCATCCATGCCGGCAGCGCCTATCACAACCCGCCGACCTCGGTCGGCTGGGGCTCCTATCATATCGAGGACTACGTCGCGCAGGCGCAGGCGTTCCAGACCCAGCTCACCAGCCTGATCGTCGAGGGCGTGTTCGCGCGCCATCCGAACCTGAAGATGGTGATGCTGGAGTCGGGCTTCACCTGGCTGCCGCCGTTCCTGTGGCGGCTGCACAAGTTCTGGCGCGGCGTACGGATGGAGACGCCGTGGGTCGATCGCGCGCCGCTGGAGATTGTGCGTAGCAACATCCGCTTCTCGCTGCAGCCGGTCGACGCACCGCCGGACGGGGATACGCTGAACCGGCTGTTCGACCATATGCAGTCGGACGAATTGATCCTATTCTCGACCGACTACCCGCATTGGCAGTTCGATGGCGACGAGGTGCTGCCGAAGGGGTTGTCGCAGGATCTGGTCCGCAAGATCATGATCGACAACCCGCATGCGACCTATCCGCGCTTGCAGGTGAAGGAGACGACGCCATGAACATCCAGATTCGGGAACGTCCCGACGGGGCCGCGTCGACCAGCGTCAAGACCGCGATCGCCGATTGCGACATCCATCCGGCACGCGCGACCAAGGACGAGCTGCATCCTTATCTGGCCAAGCGCTGGCACAGCCATCTCGAAACCTTCGGCGTCCATCCCTATCAGGGCATGATGGAAGGCCCGCCCTATCCGAAGGCGCAGCCCAATGCCTCGCGCCGCGATGCCTATCCGCCGGAAGGCGGGCCGCAGGGCTCGTCGCTGTCCTTCATGCAGAAGCAGCATCTCGATCCCAACAACGTCGCACTCGGCGTGCTCAACCCGCTCAACACCGGGCAGGGCATTCGCAACCAGGATCTCGCCGGCGCGATCTGCGCGGCGGTCAACGACTGGCAGATCGAGAAATGGACCAGCAAGGATTCGCGCCTCAAGGGCTCGGTCGTCGTCGCCAATGAGGACGGCGTGTCGGCCGCGGCCGAAATCCGCAGGCGCGCAGGCGACAAAAATTTTGTGCAGGTGCTGCTGCTGAGCCGCAATGTCGAGCCGCTCGGCCAGCGCCGTTACTGGCCGATCTATGAGGCGGCGCAGGAGGTAGGCCTTCCGATCGGCGTGCACGCCTTCGGCTTCGGTGGCAATCCGATCACCGCTTCGGGCTGGCCAAGCTATTACATCGAGGAGATGGTCGGGCATTCGCAGTGCCAGCAGACCGCGCTGGCGAGCCTCGTGCTCGAGGGCGTGTTCGAACGCTTCCCGAAACTGAAGATGGTGATGGTCGAGGCCGGGTTCGGCTGGGCGCCGTCGCTGGCGTGGCGGCTCGACAAGGTGTTTGCGCGGCTGCACGCCGAGGTGCCGCATCTGAAGCGCAAGCCGTCCGAATATATCCGCGATCACATCTGGTGGACGACGCAGCCGATGGAAGATCCGGAGAGCCGCGACCATCTATTCCAGACCATCGAGTGGATAGGCTGGGACAAGCTGCTGTTCGCGACCGACTACCCGCATTGGGATTACGACGAGCCGTCGCGGGTCCTGCCGGCCGGCGTCAGCGACGCCAACCGCCAGGCGTTCTATCTCGACAATGCGAAGCAGCTGTACGGTATCGCATGATCCGGAAAAGTGGGAACCGGTTTTCCGAATCAGATCATGCGTGAGAACAACTAGATGGCGCGTCATGTGATTGCCCCGGTGGACGAACTGCCGCCGGGTTCGCGAAAATTCCTCGAGATCGACGGACGGCCGATCGCCGTCTTCAACGTCAAGGGCGAGTTCTTCGGCCTGTTGAACCGCTGCCCGCATCAAGGGGCGGCGCTGTGCGAGGGGCCGCTGATCGGACTCGCCTCGTCGTCTGACCCCGGCGAGATCGAATACACCAAGCTCGGCGAGATCCTGCGCTGTCCCTGGCACGGCTGGGAGTTCGACATCCGCACCGGCCAGTCCTATTGCGACCCGCGCCGCTTCCGCGTGCGCGCCTACCCCGTCAGCGTCGAGCCGGGCACCAATGTGGTGAAGGGGCCGTATGTCGCTGAGACCATCAAGGTCGCGGTGGAGAGCGACTACGTGGTGGTGGATTTGTAGCGGCATGTCATTCCGGGGCGCGTCGAAGACGCGAACCCGGAATCTCGAGGTTCCGGGTGCGATGCTGCGCATCGCCCCGGAACGACTGCCAATCCGCTCATTCCGCCATCATCTGCCGTTCCCGCGCGTAGCGCACTAGCGCGACGAAGCGGTAGATGCCGTGCACGAATTTTCCGTAGGGCATCGTGATGAACAGCGCGAACACCACGCCGAGATGCAGCGCCAGCAGCGGGCCCATCGCGGCGCTCTCGCGCCAGAGCAGCAAGGCAAGGCCGGTAATGCTGGTCAGGAACAGCATCAGGATGAACGCGGTGTCCATGCCCATCTGCTGCTCGTCGACCAGCACGCGGTCGCGTTTCCATTTCTCTGACAGGAGCCCGATCGGGCCGACCACGAGGCCGATGCCGCCGAGCGTGCCGAGCACGACGGGCAGGTCCCACCACGCATAGGGCGCCTCGCGCGCCAGCAGGTAGTGGTACAGCGTGCCGACGCATGTCGCGGCGAAGCACAGGGCGAAGCCGTAGAAGGTGAAGTGGTGATACAGCTTGCGGCGGTCGGTCGGGTGATCGTCCTCGTTGAAGCAGCCGACGCCGCCACCGTCGAGATAGCGCAGCTTGCCGGCGTCGCGGACCGCCTGTAACAGCGATTTTGCGTCGGTCTTCATGCCGACCGGCTCGCCGATATCGCGCCAGAATGCGCGCACGCCCATCACCAGCGCGAGGATCGCGTAGAGCAGGGCGGCGCCGAACAGCAGCGCCATCGCATTGTGCGGCATCAATTTGTAGAACGCGCCGGGCCCGGTGTGGATACCGGTGAGCACGCCGCGGTCGTTGATCGCGGCGAAACCGAAGATGAAGGCGGCGACGCTGATTGCTGCGATCAGGCTGATGACGAGGCCGTTGCGCGCGAACGCGCCGGAGAAGGCCCGCGGCCAGGCGTAGGCGGCGTAGGACTCGGCGCGCGCCACCGCCAGGGTCTTCGGGACGTTGACGTTGAATTCGTGCGGTGGCGAGAACTGGCAGTCGGTGTAGCAGGCGCCGCAGGCATGGCAGAGATTGGCGAGATAGTTGAGGTCGCCGTCGGAGAAGGCGCGGCGCATCTCCATCGCGGGAAACACCGCGCACAGACCCTCGCAATAGCGGCAAGAATTGCACACCGTCATCAGACGGTCAGCTTCCTGCAAGATCCTCGTCCCGTGCATCGCGCCAGCCTTGTCCTCAGTTCCGCGCATTCTTCGCCGCTTCCCGTCCGGCGACGCGGCCGAACACGCTGCCGATGGTCATGCCGATGCCGGCGGCGTAGCCCTTGCCGAGCACGTTGCCGGCCATGATCTCGCCGGCGGCGAACATGTTGGCCGACGGCTTGCCGTCCTTCATCAGCATCCGCGACTGCTTGTTCACGCGGGTGCCGAGATAGGTGAAGGTGATGCCGGGCCGCACCGGATAGGCGAGATAGGGCGGCGTCTCGATCCTGCGCGCCCAATGCGTCTTCGCCGGCGTGATGCCTTCGGTACGGCAGTTGTCGAGGATGGTGTGATCGAACGTCCCGGGCTGCACCGCGGCGTTGAAGTCGGTGATGGTCTTTTCCAGCGCTGTAGCGTCGAGCTCGAGCTTGCCCGCGAGTTCGGCAATCGTCGCGCCCGCGATCGGCGGAAACAGCGTCGGCATGAAGCTCGTCACGACGGTGGAATCGAAGATGATGTAGGCGATCTGGTCCGGCTGTGCGGCGACCAGGCGGCCCCAGATCGCGTAGCGCTTCGGCCAGATGTCCTCGCCTTCATCATAGAAGCGCTCGGCATGCTTGTTGACGACGATGCCGAACACGACCGAGTCGTGGCGGGTGATGATGCCGCCGTCGAATTTCGGCGCACGCGCATCGATCGCCACCGCATGGCATTGCGTGGGATCGCCGATCTCCTGCACGCCCTTGGCGAGCAGCATCTTGAGGATCGCGCCGCGGTTATAGGGCGTGCCGCGGATCAGGAAATTGTCGGCGGCCTCGCCCCAATATTGCTTCAGCCATTCGATATTGGCCTCGAAGCCGCCGGCCGCCGCGACCAGCGTTGAGGCGCGGACCTCGGTCTTGCCGCCGACCGGCTGCTTCAGCTGCGCCGACAGGAACATGCCGTCCTCGATCACGAGATCGATCACCTCGGCATCGTAGAGGACGTCGACGCCGAGCTCCTCGGCGGTGCGATAGAGTGCGTTCAGCATCGCGCGGCCGCCGCCGAGGAAGAACGAGTTGGTGCGGCCAAGGCTGAGCGTGCCGCCGAGCGAGGGCTGCCAGCGCACGCCCTGTTCGACGATCCAGTTCAATATGTCCTTGGACTCGTGGATCATGAAGCGGGCCAGTTCCTCGTCGGTCTGGCCGCCGGTCACCAGCAGCAAATCCTTCCAGAACTCCTCCTCGGTGTAGGGGCCGGTGAGGATCTCGGTCGCCGCGTCATGGGCGCAGCGCATGTTGCGGGTGTGGCGGGTGTTGCCGCCGCGGTAGAATTTCGGGGCGCCCTCCAGCACCAGTACGGAGGCGCCGGCGCGCCGTGCGCTGATCGCTGCGCAGAGGGCGGCGTTGCCGCCGCCAATCACCAGCACGTCGAACCTGCGCGTCAGATCAACCATGCGCTCTTGTTATCGTTGTTGGCATGGAAAGCAACATGCCGGGGCAGGCGATCGGCCTGCCCCAATTGCATGCGCAAAGATCACGCCGCAACCGTCTCGCGCTGCTCGATGGTCTGGCCGCCACGGTAGACGATCAGCGCCGCGATGATGCCGAGAACAGCGCCGAACATCAGCCAATAGGCCGGCGAGGCCTTGTCCTGCCCGGTCATGGCGATCAGCTTGGTCGCGACAAAGGGAGTCGACGTGCCGAATATGCCTGCCGCCAACGCGAACGCGATCGAGAAACAGGTGGTGCGGACATGCGCCGGCACGATCTCGACCAGGCATCCCAGCATCGTGCCGCTGTAGACGCCAAAGTAGAACGAGAACATCATCTGCACAGCCAGCAGTTTTCCGAGCGTGGGCTCATGCGCGAGCCACGACAGTGCCGGGTAGGCGGTCACGAATGACAGGCTCGCGATCGCGATCAGCACCGGCTTGCGGCCGATCCGGTCGGACAGCGCGCCGCCGACCGGATTCCAGATGAAATTCGTTACCGCAACGAGCAGGGTCACCAGCAGTGTCCCGGAGGCCGAAAGGTGCAGCTCCTTGCCGAAGCCGGGCGCATATACGGTGATGAAATAGAACGTCGTGGTGGTCAGGACCGCGATCATCATGCCCAGGATGACGATGCGCCAGTTCTCGAGTGCCGAGGCGAACACTTCGCTTGGCGTCGGGTGCTTCTTCATGGCCAGGAAGGCCGGCGTCTCCTCGAGCGAACGCCGCAACATGAAGATCACGGGAATGATGAGGCATCCGATGAAGAACGGGATGCGCCATTTGGCGACGCCGCCGCCGATCGCATCCAGGAAGGTGTCGCCCGGGATCACCTCTCTCAGGACGAAGCCGATCACGGCCGCAACAAAGATGGCGACCTGCTGGCTGGAGGATTGAAACGAGGTGTAGAAACCGCGGTTGCCGGGCGTCGCGATCTCGGAAAGATAGACGGAGACGCCGCCCAGCTCGACGCCGGCGGAGAAGCCCTGGATCAGCCGGCCAATCAGCACGATGATCGTTGCGGCAATGCCGATCGATGCGTAGGACGGGCAGAAGGCAATCACCACCGTGCCCAGCGCCATCAGCGCGAGCGTCACGATCAGGCCCTGGCGGCGGCCGATGCGATCGATGTAGGAACCGAGTACGATCGCGCCCACGGGACGCATCAGCGCGCCAAGCCAGAAAACGCCATACGCATTGAGGAGCGCCGCGGTCTCGTTCTGGGCGGGAAAGAATGCTTTCGCGATGTCCTGCGCATAGAAGCCGAACAGAAAGAAGTCGAATTGCTCGAGGAAATTGCCGCTGGTCGCACGCAGGATGGCGCCAAGACGCGACTTGATTTGCGGTGCTTGCGATGAACTCGACTGCGACATAACGCCCATTCCTCCCCGTGACACAAAGGCCGGCGCAAATTGTCTCGCCGGCCAAGGCAGTTAACTGCCATATGCGGCAATTTGGCACGGCTGTCCGGCGCGACCAACCCGAAATCACGCCGCCGCCATTGGAAAAAAGCCGTAGGTGGAATTTGCTGACGCGGCCGTGCGCCACATCAAGGCGTCGTATGTGCCGCAGCGCCGAGCCAGGAGCGGAACGCAGAGAGCTTCGGTGAATCGGCGCGTCCCTGCGGCGTGACCAGGTAGAAGCCGGCGTCGGCCGGCAGCGCGATCTTGAAGGGAACCACGAGGCGGCCCTTGGCGATGTCGTCCTGCACATAGGAGGTACGGCCCATCGCGATACCGATGCCGTCGATCGCAGCCTGGATCGTCACGAACAGCAGGTCGAAGGTCACCCCCGGCTGCTTGGAGATGTCGGTCGCAAGGCCAGCTGCGGTCAGCCACAGCCGCCAGTCATCGCTGTTGGCGTTGCTGGTGTGCAGCAGCACATGGTCCCGGAGGTCTTCGGGGCATTTCAGCGGTCTGGTTCCATCCAACAGCGACGGACTGCACACCGGAAACAGCTCGTCCGCCATCAGCCAGTCCGAGCGCAGGCCGGCCCATTGTCCGCGGCCGTAGCGGATCGCCGCATCGACCTTGTCGCGCTGGAAGTCGACCAGGCTGGTCGAGGTGGTGATGCGGACGTCGATGCCCGAATGCGCCTCCTGGAATGCCGACAGCCGCGGCAGCAGCCATTTGGCGGCGAGCGATGCCAGCGTCGAGACGGTCAGCACATGATCGTCGTCCCGGCGCAGCAGGCGATCGGTCGCGAGCCTGAGGTCGTTGAAGGCAGCGCGGACGCCGGGAAGGTACTCGGCGGCCTCCGGCGTCAGGCTCAACGAGCGGTTCTGGCGGACGAACAGACGGACGCCGAGCTCTTCCTCGAGGCGCCGGATCTGATGACTGATCGCGGTCTGCGTCACGTTCAATTCGGACGCCGCGACCGTGAAGCTCATGTGCCGCGCAGCGGCCTCGAACGCCCTCAGGCCGTTCAACGAAGGCAGGCGGCTGGTCATGTCGGAATGGTCTCCAATGCATGACTTTAATTCATGCGAAGCGGTACAAAGTGTCGTTTGTGAACAGGCCGAATAGCTCCGATATTACCGCCAACAGGTTACCGATAGGAGCCGCAAATGTCCATTTTCACCCATGAATCGATGACAAATCATCATACGCCAGGCCTGTTGAACCAGGTCGGCGAGACACTGCACGTCTGGTGGGATCGCTATGAGCGCCGCCGCGAGCTGTCGCAGTGGACCGAGCGCGACCTGCACGATATCGGCATGTCCCGCAGCGACATCGTTTTCGAGACCGACAAGCCGTTCTGGCGGGCCTGAGAAGGACGCCATCGCCGGCGCCGCCTCGATCGAGGGGCGCCGGCCAATTCTTCACCCGAGGAGCGTGTCATGACTGCGCTGCATCTCGACGATCTCAAGCAATACTCTGATGTGCTGCGCGCCAAGAACGGCAGCGAGATCAAGGTGCGCTTCGTCGAGCCGCGCGATCGTGAAGAGCTGCAGAATTACATCCGCTCGCTCTCCGCCGGGTCCCGTTACAACCGCTTCCTGGGCGCGCTGAGTGAGCTGCCGAAGACGGAGCTCGAGCGTTTCATTCACGTCGGTGAGGCTGACCGGTTTACGGTGGTCGCGACGATGCTGGTCGATGGTTTTGAAACCATCGTCGGCGAAGCCCGCTATGCCTTCCATGCCGATACGTCGAGCGTCGAGTTCGGCCTGTCGATCGATGACCGGTGGCAGGGCCACGGCATTGGCAAGGCGCTGTTGAAGAATCTCGAATGCCGCGCGGCGTCTTTCGGAGCCGAGCGCATCTTCGGCGACACGCTGCGGTCGAACGCCACGATGATCGGCCTCGCCCGCAAGTCCGGCTATGCCTTCGCTGCAAGCCCCGGCGATTGGAAGCTGGTGCGCTTTGCGAAAGAGATCCACGTCGAACCGCAAGACATTCCCTGTGCCAGCTGGCGGCTCGCCGCCACTTCCCGCTCGGCCGTGATGTCCTCGCTTGCGGTTTGACTGACTAGGCCCGGTTCTGGCCCCTCCAGAACCGGGCCCTTTTCTTTTTGATTGCGCCGACCCGTAGCTCGATGAAGCGGAGCGCAATCCGGGATCGCTCTCACAGCGGAGAAGCCTGTCCCGGATTTCGCTGCGCTCCATCCGGGCTACGCGCTCTTGTCACGATTCTTGCTCGTCATGCGCGGGCTTGACCCGCGCATCCATCCACAGAAAGCGTCTTCGTGCGATGGATTGCCGGGTCAAGCCCGGCAACGACGGCCGCGCAAGTGGAGGCTCAATTGCCCCGAAACACCGGCTTGCGCTTCTCGATGAAGGCCTGCACCGCCTCCTTGTGATCGGCCGTTGTGGTCAGGCGGATCAGCCGTTCGGCCTCGTGGTCGCGCGCGGTGGCGAAGTCGAACTGCAGCGCCTCGTCGAGATTGTCCTTCATGTAGCGCAGCGCCAAGGTCGGGCCTTCGGCCATCGATCTCGCCAGCGCGAACGCTTCGTCCTGCAGCGTCTCGTCCGGCACCACGCGGTTGACGAGGCCGATCTGCTCGCATCTCGCAGCATCGACCTTTTCCGATGTGAACATCAGCTCGCGGGCGCGCGAGGTGCCGACCAGGCGCGTCAGCAGCCAGGCCATGCCGTAGTCGCCGCTCAGTCCCACCCGCAGATAGCCGGTCGAGATGAAGGCGGATTGCGCAGCGATCCTGATGTCGCAGGCCATCGCGATCGCAAGGCCGGCGCCGACCGCGGGTCCAGGCAGCGCGGCAATGGTCGGCTTGCGCACCGAGGCGAGCGCGCCGGTCAGCAGGCGCTGGCGCTCTTGCAGGTCCGCTACCTTGTCCTCATAGGACATTTCGAGCTTCTTCGGGTCGCGATTGGCGCCCATGCCCTTGACGTTGCCGCCGGCGCAGAACGCCTTGCCGGCGCCGGTGACGAGCAGCACGCCGACCTCGGGGTTCTCGCCGCAGGTCCGGATCATCGTGCGCAGCGCCGGCGTCAGCGTGTCCGACAGCGAGTTGCGGGCGTCCGGGCGGTTCAGCGTGATGATTGCGACGCGGTCGCGGATCACGCAGAGCAGTTCGTCGGTGCCGGTCTCGATCTTGATTTCAGCGGTCATGGTTTCTTCCCTGTATCCTTCGTCATTGCGAGGAGCGAAGCGACGAAGCAATCCATCTTTCCCCAAGACGAGGCACGGATTGCTTCGCTCCGCTCGCAATGACGGGCGTGGCGGCGGTTGGCATAGAGCCTACGCCGCTTGCATGATCTCCGTCATCTCAAAACTTCTCAACCCAGGGCCGCAATTCCAGCTCCCAGGTCCAGGCGCTGCGCGGCTGTTGCAGCACGTTCCAGTAGCTCAACGCGATCGCGTCGGGATCGAGCATCGAATCCGGGCGGTCGGCGGGCTCGGTGCGCGCGACGCTGCGGATGCCGCCGTCGATCACGAAATGCGCGACATGGATGCCCTGCGGCGACAATTCGCGCGCCATGCTCTGCGCGAGCCCGCGCAATGCGAACTTGCCCATCGCGAACGGCGCCGATTGCGCGTAACCCTTGACGCTGGCGGAGGCGCCGGTGAACAGGATCGCGCCCTTCTTGTTAGGCAGCATGCGCTTCGCCGCCTCCTGCGCCACCAGGAAGCCGCCGAACGCCGAGATCGCGATCGCCTGCTCGACCTCGGAAGGCACGAGTTCAACGAAGGGTCCGCGCGAGCGGCCGGAGGCGTTATAGACCACGAGATCAGGTGTTCCGATCTCGCGTTCGACCAGGCCGAACAGACGTTCGACATCCTCGGCCTTGGTGGCATCGCAGGCATAGGCGCGCGCGCCGGTCTCGTTGCACAACGCACCAAGTTTCTCGATGCTGCGCGCGCCCAGCGCCACGCGAATTCCCTCCCGCGAAAATAGCCGCGTCAGCGAGGCGCTGAGGCCCTCGCCGGCGCCGACGATCAGGGCGATCTTGTACTTCGGAATATCCATTGGGCTTTCCTTTGCGAGGCCGGAGGAGGATAGTCGTGCCCAAACAAATGAGCACCGCAGCCGGGAATTCAATGCAGCCGCACAAGCAGGATCCGAAAACGTCGTCCGCCAGCCAGCCTGGCCTGTTGGCGCCCGATACGACGGGAATGAATTTCTACCGGGCCGATCCCGCGCTGACCGATCTTCTCAAACTGCATCTGCCGGAGGCGTTGTTCCGCCACATCGAGCCGCATCTTGACCGGCTCGGCAGATTGGCCGGCGGCTATCTGGACGAATGCGCGCGGCTCGCCGACCGGCATACGCCGGTGCTGCATCAGCGCGACAAGTTCGGCCGCGACGTGCAAACAATCGAATATCATCCGGCCTATCGCGAGATCGAGAAGGCCGCGTTCGGCGAGTTCGGCATTCACGCGCTGTCGATCCGCAAGGGCATCATGGGCTGGCCCGACAAATATCCCGTGGTGGCCAAGCACGCCTTCACCTTCCTGTTCAACCAGACCGAATTCGGCATGGGCTGTCCGATCAACGTCACCGATGGTTGCGCCAAGCTGCTGGCGAATTTCGGCAGCGAGGCGCTGAAGGCGAAATATCTCGACGGCCTGACCCAGACCGACATGAGCAGACTGACGCAGGGCGGCCAGTTCATGACCGAGAAGGAGGGCGGCTCCGACGTCGGCACACTGACCACACGCGCCGTGCAGGAGGGTGATCACTGGCGGCTCTATGGCGAGAAGTGGTTCTGCTCGAATGCCGACGCCAAGGTGGTGATGCTGCTGGCGCGCCCCGAGGGCGCGGGGCCGGGCACAAAAGGTGTCGGCCTGTTCCTGATGCCGCGCTTCCTCGACGACGGCTCGCAGAACCACTACCGGATCGTGCGCCTGAAGGACAAGCTCGGCACCCGCTCGATGGCCTCGGGCGAGATCAAGCTCGACGGCGCGATCGCGTATGCCGTCGGCAAGCTCGACCGCGGCTTCGTGCAGATGGCCGAGATGGTGAATTCGTCGCGGCTCTCCAACGGCGTGAAGTCGACCGCGCTGATGCGCCGCGCCTGGCACGACGCGATCACGGTCGCGAAGGGCCGCGTGGTGTTCGGGCAACGGATCATCGATCTGCCGCTGGCGCGGCGCCAGCTGATGAAGATCATGCTGCCGACCGAGCAGGCGCTGTCGATGAGCTTCCTTACCGCCGATGCGCTCGACCGCGCCGAGGCCGGCAGCCAGGATGCCGCCGCGCTGCTCCGCATCCTGACGCCGACCTTGAAATTCCGCGCCACCCGGGACGCCCGCAAGGTCTGCGGCGACGCGATGGAGATGCGCGGCGGCATCGGCTACATCGAGGAATTCGTCACGCCGCGGCTGCTGCGCGATGCGCATCTCGGCTCGATCTGGGAGGGCACCGGCAACATCGTCGCGATCGATGCGCTGAAGCGTGCGGTCGGGCGTCATGGCGCCGACAATGCGCTCGCTGCCGATCTGCATGCGCGGCTCGATGACAGCCCGAATGTCCCGCAGGCCTGGCGCAACCGGCTGCGCGATCTCGGCGACCGTGCGATCGGGTTTGCGCGCGAAGTCGCAAGCCGTATCGACAATGAGGGCGATGCGCGGCGCGCCACCAGCCTGCTCTATCATGTCGCGAGCGCGGTGGCGTTGGCATGGGAGGGCGGACGCATCCACGAGAGGCGCGGCGATGCGCGCCGGCTGCTGCTGTCGCGGATGGTGATCGATCACCGCGTGATGCCGGGCGATCCGTTCCGGCTTGCGGAAAATACCGTTCAGCGCCGGATGACCGAGCACCTGCTCGGCGATCGTGCCGTCGGCATGGCCGAGGTTGGCGAATTGCTATCAGCAGCGTAGTCTGCCGCGCGAGCGCAACGCTTAATCAAAACAGAAACGCCAAGGGAGATCCCGATGAAGGCCGCCGTCCTGCATGAAGTCAATCAGCCGCTGGTGATCGAGGATGTCAGCGTACCCAATCCGGGGCCGCGCGAGGTCTTGATCCGCACCGCGGTCGCGGGCCTCTGCCACTCCGACCTGCATTTCATGGAAGGCCTCTATCCGCATCCGCTGCCGGCGGTGCTCGGCCATGAATCGGCCGGCGTGGTCGAGAAAGTCGGCTCCGACGTCAATTACGTGAAGCCCGGCGATCACGTCGTCACCTGCTTGTCGGTGTTCTGCGGCACCTGCGACAATTGCACCACCGGCCGCACCGTGCTGTGCACCGACACCACGGTGAAGATGCTGCCCGGCGCCTCCAACCGCCTGTCGTGGGGCCGGAAGGAGAAGCTCAATCAGTTCCTCAATCTGTCGTCGTTCGCCGAGCAGATGCTGGTGCACGAGAACGCGATTGTGAAGATCAAGAAGGAGATGCCGCTCGATCTCGCCGCGCTGATCGGCTGCGGCGTCATCACCGGCTATGGCGCCGTGGTGAACACCGCGAAGGTCACCGCCGGCGAGACCGTGGCCGTGATCGGCTGCGGCGGCGTCGGCATGGCCGCGATCAACGGCGCGCAGATCGCCGGCGCCGGGCGCATCATCGCGATCGACACCAATCCGGCGAAGCTGCAGCTTGCGACAAAGCTCGGGGCCACCGACATCGTCGACCCCGCGCGCGGCGACGTGGTGCAGCAGGTGCGCGAGCTCACCGGCGGCGGCGTGCATCACTCCTTCGAGGTGCTTGGCCGCAAGGAGACCGCGGAGCAGGCCTTCGCCATGCTGGCAGCGGGCGGCACCGCGACCATCGTCGGCATGATCCCGTTCGGCCAGAAGATCGAGCTGCACGGTTTTGACTTTTTGCGCGAGCGTCGCATTCAAGGTTCATCCATGGGGTCGAACCACTTCCGCGTCGACATGCCGCGCCTCGTCGACTTCTACATGCGCGGCAAGCTGCATCTCGAGGACTGGATCTCGGCCAAGCTGAAGCTCTCCGAGATCAACGAAGGCTTTGCCAACATGAAGGCCGGCAAGACGCTGCGCAGCGTGATCATGTTCGACAACTAGTCTCAGTCGTCGTCGCCCGGCTCGTCCGGGCGACCCAGTACGCCGCCGCAGAAGTCGTGTGAATCAACTGCTGCCGCGGAGTACTGGATGCCCCGCGTGAAGCGGGGCATGACAGCGGAGGGCGACGCTGCAAACGTTGCCCTCACCGCGCGACGTGCGCGGACACTGCGAGCCATTTGCCGTTCTGCCGCGCCCAGCAATCGGTGTAGCGGCCATGCGTAGGCTGGCCGTCAGCGTTGGTGTAGCTGGTCTGGGCGTGGATGATGGCGAAATCGCCGAGGATGCGGATCTTGACGTCCTCGGCCTTCAGTCCCTTGATCTTCACGGGGATTGCCGTCTGCTTCAGGAAGTCGGCGCGGTCGACCAGGCTCTTGTCGGGATTGGTGCAGTAGAAGTCCTGCGCCAGGATTTCGTCAAAGCGCTTGACGTCGCAGTTCTGAACCGAGTCGACGTAATCCTTGTTGAGCTTCGTCAGCTCCTCGAGGTCGTTGCTCATTTTGCTCCTCCCTGTCGCTATTGTTCGTCATTGCCGCGCTCTCGATACTGTCATCCCCGCGCAAAGGCTTTGCCTTTGTCGCTGGAGGTGCGAGCACTTGCGAGCCTCGAAGGATGCACGGCCACGGTCCGGCCGTCGACCCTTCGAGACGGCCGCTTCGCGGCCTCCTCAGGGTGACGGTGATAGAGGTGGGTGCCCGTCGTCGCCCTGCAATGACCGCATCAATCATCGAACATCTTCGGCGGCACGAAGCCGCCGAACTCGCGCTCGATCAGCTCGGCAAGCTTGAGCGGCGTGCGGTCTTCCAGCATGGGACCGACGATCTGCACGCCGACCGGCAATCCGTCGGGTGCAAAGCCGGTCGGGATCGCGGTCGAGGGCAGGCCGGGCAGCGTTGCGATGCCGGGCCAGGCGAGCTGGTCGGTGTAGACGTGCGGCTCACCGTCGATCAGAATTCGCCGCTGCTCCTGGTCGGGCGAATGATCGTGCGGATAGGCCGGCGTCGGCATGATCGGGCAGATCACGGCGTCGAACGATTTGAACAGCTCGCGCCATTGTGCGCGCAGCCGTGCGCGGCCGCCGTCGGCGATCACCCAGTCGCGGTGGCTGAGCGCGATGCCGCGCAGCCGCTCGGCTTGCAGGCTGGTGTCGCTGGCCGGCAGCGCAGCTGCCGCCGCGCAGGCGCCGGCATAGACCTCCGGCGGGAAGGTCGCCGCCAGGAACGACAGCAGGATCCGCATGTAAAGCCGCGAGGACGCGGCGAAGTCCGGCAAAAGCGGGCTCGAGCGAGACACCTTCGCGCCGGCTTTGTCGAGATGGCTCGCGAGCTTGTCGATGCTTCCGCGGATCACCTTGTCGGTCGGCATCACCGGATCGCTGTCGATCACGAGAATGCGGAAATCCTTCAAGGCGGTGTGGCGCGCCGCCGGCAGGTCCAGCCGGTAGGCCTTGCCGGCTTCGAGCGGATCGGGGCCGGCCATCACGTCGAGCACGAGTGCGAGGTCGGCCGCGCCGCGCGCCATCGGTCCGATCACGGAAAGGTCTCGATCGAACGGCAGCGGCGGCAGCGGCGGCGGGGTGTGGCCGCGCGACGGCAGCAGCGCGAAGGTCGGCTTGTGCGCATAGATACCGCAGTGGAATCCCGGCACGCGCAGCGAACCGCCGATGTCGGAGCCGAGCGATAGTGCGCCGTAGCCCGCGGCGAGCGCGGCCGACGATCCGCCGGACGAGCCGCCCGGCGTGCGGCCGAGGTCGTAAGGGTTGTTGGTGGTGCCGTAGATCTCGTTGTAGCTCTGCCAGTCGGCGAGGGCGACCGGCACGTTGGTCTTGCCGAGGATGACGCCGCCGGCATCCTTCACCCGTTGGATCGAGAGCGCGTCCTCAGCCGGCACGAAATCCTTTTGCGGCGGGAAGCCCCAGGTGGTCGGCAATCCGGCGACGTTGAAGGATTCCTTCACCGTCATGGGAATGCCGAGCAGCGGCTTGTGCTCGCCGCGCGCAATGGCCGCGTCGGCGGCGCGGGCCGCAGCGAGGCCGCGCTCGAAGTCGCGCACGCAGACCGCGTTGACCTTGCCGTCGTGACGCTCGATGCGGCCGATCGCGTCTTCTGCGAGTTCGACGGCGGAGACCTGCTTGTCGCGCAGGGCTTTCGACAGTTCGACGGCGGTCTTGAAACTGTATTGCGATTTGGCCACGGCGTGCTCCCGGTTCTGGTGTTGGCGCGATGATGGGCAGTTTGGCTGCCGCCCGCAAGCGCCGCGCGATCAATGCAGCGTGTGGGCCGTCACGACATCGCTGTAGCCGCGGCACCGCTGCCGTGTTTGATCGGAATTGCTACGCCGCGCCGATCAGGATGCCGACCGCGAGCACGATCGCGCCGCCCAGAACGATCTGGAACACCGCCTGCAGGAACGGCGTGTCCATGTAGCGCGAGCGGATGAAGGCGATCGCCCACAACTCGAAGAACACCACGATCCCGGCGATCGCAGTTGCGATCCAGAATGCGTTCGGCCAGGCGTCGGGCACCAGATAGGGAATGGTGTGGCCGAGGCCGCCGAGCGTCGTCATCAATCCGCAGGTCACGCCGCGCAGCCAGGGCGAACCGCGCCCGGTCAGCGAGCCGTCGTCGGACAGCGCCTCGGCAAAGCCCATGCTGATGCCGGCGCCGATCGAGGCGGCGAGGCCGACCAGAAACGTCTGCCAATTGTGATGCGTGGCAAAGGCGGCGGCGAACAGCGGCGCCAAGGTCGAGACCGAGCCGTCCATCAGTCCGGCGAGGCCCGGCTGGACATATTGCAGCACGAACATCCGCCGCCGCGTGCGGTCTTCCTCCGCGCGCACATCGGGCTTGAGGATCTCGCCGGTCAGGCGGACCGCGAGCTTCTCGTGGCCCTTCTCCTCTTCGGCGAGATCGCCGAGCAGCCGGCGCACGCCGACATCCTCAGCCTTCTCGGCGGCCCGGGCATAGAAGCGCTCGGCCTCCAGTTCCATGGTCTCGACTTCCTTGCGGATGGTGTCGAGCGGCAGGTTCTTGGTCAGCCAGATCGGACGGCGGCGCAGAAAGCCTTTGACGTCCTCGCGCCGGATCGGCGGCAGATGCGGGCCGAAGCGCTGCTCATAGGTTTCGAGCAGCCGATGGCGATGGCCGCGCTCTTCCTCCGCCATCTCCTCGAAGATCTTTGCGGTATCCGGATAGCGTTCGGTGAGGTCCTCGGCGAAGGACATGTAGATGCGGCTGTCCTCCTCCTCGGAGGCAATTGCGACCGCCAGCACCTCGCGCTCGGTCAAATCAGCGAAATTCTTCACGGCAACGCCCTGTTTACTCAGTTTAGAATTAGAATAATTCTAATATTAGCGGGCAGCGCCACGGTCAATCGTCAAAGCCGCGCCATGGTCCTGTTCGTGATCACGATGAGGGGAACCGGGCCGTGCTCGTACGAGTTCCTGTGGCTCACGAGGGGGCAGGAGGGGATTTGCATGGACAGGGTCAAATATCGGCTGAACGACGCGCGCCTGGCGCCGCGGCGGACCAAACTCGAGATCCCGGGCTGGGCGGGTCAGCGCGAGCCGCGCGCCGATGGCTCGCGCGAGCAGGTCTGGCATTGCGTGCCGTTCTCGGAGGGCGCGCAATACGGCATCGAGCTGTTCTACCCCTATGACTTCGAGCTGCACGTCACCACGCGGGATGGCCAGCTGCACCTCGATGCGGATTGGGGCGAACCGCTGGACAGCGGCGTGCAGTGGCCGCCGTTCCGGAATTTCGGCACCACGTTTTACACCTACCAGATCCTGCTCGACCTCAAGGTCGAGCAGGGCATGGCGGTCCGCACCGAGCCGCATCCGCGATTCTACACCGACCGCACCGACAGCGTGCCGATCGCCGTCCCGGCGCTGATCCGCAACTGGTGGCCGATGATGTTCTTCTGCGTGTTCAAGGCGCCCGCCGAAGGGCGCACGCACATCTTCCGGCCGAACGAGCCGTTCGCGCAGATCATCGTGATCCCGGAGGAGGCGAACTTTCAGCTCGAGCCGATGGGCGAGGAGGAAGCTGCCGAACGCGAGCTGCAGGCGCGCCGCATCTACAACAGCCGGCCGAAACTCGCCGCCGGCACCGAATGGACCTCGTCGACCGACACGGTGTTCGACGGCACCTATCGCCATCTCCACCGCGCCGCCAAGGAGAAGGCGCGTCTGGACTGAGGCGGCGTCGCATCATGGTCGGCAAAGAAGAACGGGGCCCGAGGGCCCCGCTGTCGCATCACCAGACTGCCGCCGCTCAGTAATCGCGCCGGTAGAAGCTGTGGTGGTGATGGTGATGATGGTGGTGGTGATGACGATAGTAGCGCCGATCACGCGGCACCACGACCACGGGGCCCTCATAGCGGCGATAGTAGCCGTGATGATGGTGATGGTGGTGATGATAGAACTGCGCGAGCTGCACGTCGTCGCGGGCCTGCGGAGGCGCAGACTCGTCGAGTGCCTGCAGCTTCGCCGAGGCGTCCGCGATCGGCTGCAGCAGCTCGGCGTAGGAATTCGCCTGCAGCACGTCTGCCGGCGCCGGTGCGGCTTGGGCGGCGCCGAACGCGCCAAGCGATGCGACGACTCCCAACAGTCCGGCAATCTTCCTTTCCATAGTCTCTCCTCATGATCAGTCGCCGGACGCACAGCCGACTGACCGCAACGCCAGGTTCCACGGAATGTTCCCGGATATTTCCAGGACAATCTCCTATCGCGATGCACGCGCGAGGAACTGAAGCAGCAGCCGGCTGACTTCCTCCGGCTGCTCCTGCTGCACCCAGTGGCCGGCGCCGTCGACCAGATGGCAGCCGATCATTTTGGTACAGGCCTTGGTCTGCATCGTCTCGAACACGCCGGGCCGCTGATGGGTGCCCCAATCCTGCTTGCCCGAGATGAACGCGGACGGCTGGTCGATGCTGCGGCCGCTCCAGGTCTGCAATTCCGCCGTGAACGCGCCTGACGTGCCGCAGCGGTACCATTGCAGCCCGCCCTGGAATCCCGTGCGCTGATACTCAGCGCTGTAATAGGCGAGGTCGCGATCTGGCAACCAGGTGTTGGCGGCAATCGCCTCGCCCGACGGCATTTCTTCGGCGACCGTCGCGGCCATGTCCTTGGCGAGATCCATCACATAATAGGTCGGCAGTTTGGCCAGCTCGCCCGCCGACCAGGATTGCAGCGGATACGGCTTGTTGTCTTTCCAGTCCGCGCTCTTGTGATGATAGTAGGCGCGCAGGAAGTCGTGCACACCCTGCGGTGCGCGATGCATGTCGGCATTGGCCGGACGTGTCGAATAGTACCATTGGTAATGCTTGCGCGGCTGCGGCAGTGCCGCCAGCTCGCGATGCACGGGGTCTTCGCTCGCGGGCTTCCCCGGTTCATTGGCAATGTTGAACGGCAACGACGGCGGCCCCGAGAACGGCGCGCTCATCATCACGACCGCGCGGAACACGTCGGGGCGGATCAGCGCGCACCATGCCGCAACCGACGAGCCGAAATCATGCCCGATCACGGCATCGACGTGCTTGTAGCCGAACGCCGCGACCAGCCCGAGGGCATCGCGCACCAGATTGGGCAGGCGAAACGCCGTCAGGTCGCCGTCATAATCCGCGTTCCAGCCGGTCGTGCGACCATAGCCGCGCTGGTCCGGCGCGATCACGTGATAGCCGGCCGCAGCGAGCTTCGGCATCACCTTGCGCCAGGAAAACGCCAGCTCCGGGAAGCCGTGCAGCAGCAACAGGCAGGGCCGGCCGGATGTTTCGAAGCCTGCTTCGAGCACATGCATTCGCAGGCCATTGATCCCGTCGACATAACGCGAGCGGATGGTGGAGGGGAGCGGGACGTCGGGGAGCGTTTCCATGGTGCAGATCACCTGTTGGGCATCGCCGCACAACCAGCGCATTTGGCTGTATGCTGGCGGCCATTGATTCACGATAGCAACTTTGGCAACGGGATGCATACCGCATGCGCCACGCAAGGATTGCAGAGCTGCCCGGCTGGATGTCGCGTCTCGGCGTGATGATCGTGGCCGCCGGCCTGTTGCTGGTGCCTGCGGTGCGCGCGGCCGACACCAAGGAGCTCACCGAGAAATTGCCGCGCGCCTATATCGGCGAATTCCTGTGGGACGGCGACAACACGGTGCAGAACGTCGTCATCACCTTCGACAAGGTCCAGGCCTTGAACGAGCAGAATGCGGAAGCGCGCGGCTGCGGTTCATATGAGGTCGGCCGTCATGTGACCAGGATCGGCGTGCAGATGTTCATCCGGCTGTCCGATCTCGAGGTCGAGATCTTCGAACGCTCGCCTGACGACAACGGGGCGTTCGAGACCGACGGCAGCCATCGCGGCAAGCTGTCGGAGGATCTTCAGCAGATCGATGCGCAGTGGACCACCACGGCGTCAGGCAAGCACGGCCAACTGCATTTGCGCGCCGTGGCGTCGGTGGCATGCGGACCGGCGGAGGATTTGTAGCGCTGGATAACGCTAGAAGCGTCGTCCATCCTTCACCCCCCCTCCAGGGGAGGATAAGAGGAATCACGCCTTCACGGGAGCCTTCGGCCAGTACCTGTCGCGCAGGTGCCGCTTCACCAGCTTTCCGGTCGGGGTACGCGGCAGCTCTTGCTCGAAATCGATGCTCTTCGGGCATTTGATCGGCGACAGATGCTGGCGGCAGAACGCGATCAGCTCGGCCTCAAGCTCCTTGCCGGCCTTGGTGATATCGTGCGGCTGCACCACGGCCTTGACCTCTTCGCCCATCTCCTCGTTCGGCACGCCGAACACCGCGACATCGGAGACCGCGGGATGCGTGATCAGCACGTCCTCGGTCTCCTGCGGGTAGATGTTCACGCCGCCGGAGATGATCATGTAGCTCTTGCGGTCGGTCAGATAGAGGAAGCCTTCCTCATCAAGGTAACCGACGTCGCCGAGCGTGGACCAGCCCTTGGCGTTGTAGGCCTTCTTCGTCTTCTCGGGATCGTTGTGATAGGTGAAGACAGGCGCGTCGGCGAAATAGACCTGGCCGATCTGGCCGGTCGGCGCCTCCTCGTCGTTCTCGTCGAGAATCTTGACCTTGCCGACCACGGCGCGGCCGACGGTGCCGCGATGGCTCAGCCATTGCTGCGAGGTCGAGACGGTGACGCCGTTGCCTTCGGAGCCGGCGTAATACTCGATCAGGATCGGTCCCCACCATTCGATCATCTTGGCCTTGACGTCGACCGGGCAGGGCGCCGCGGCGTGGATCGCGCCCTTCAGCGATGAGACCTTGTAGCGGGCGCGCACCTCGTCGGGCAGCTTCAGCATGCGCACGAACATGGTCGGCACCAGCTGCGACTGCGTCACCTTGTGCGTCTCAACCTGCTTCAAAAATTCCTCGGCGTCGAAATGCTCCATGATGACGGAGGTGCCCCCGAGCACGGTGGCCATCATGTTGAAGCGCAAGGGAGCCGCGTGATAGAGCCGGCGCCGGCGACAGATAGATCGAGTCGGCATTCATGCCGCACATGTCGGCGGTGAGAATCCGCAGGAACGGGTTCGGCACGTCGATCCGGTTGCCCTCGAACTCCTTCTTGATGCCCTTGGGGCGGCCGGTGGTGCCGGAGGAATACAGCATGTCGTAGCCCGCGACCTCGTCGGCCACCGGCGTGGTCGGCTGCGCGGCGGCCTCCTTGTCATAGGAGCGGAAGCCCGGGGCCGGCTCGTCCATCATGTAGAACAGCGGTTCGCCCACCTCGCCCTTGATCAGGCCCTTCACCTTGTCGGCGCATTGCGGTGTGGTGATGAACACCTTCGCTCCGCAGTCTTTGATGATGTAGGCGATCTCTTCTTCCGTCAGGTAGCGGCTGATCGCGGTGTAATAGAGCCCCGAGCGCTGCGCGGCCCAGCAGATCTCCATGAAGGCGAGGCGGTTCTCCATCAAGAGCGCGATGTGGTCGCCGGCCTTCAGGCCGAGCGAGCGGAACAGATGCGCGCCCTGGTTCGAGAGCTCGTCGAGCTCGCGATAGGTGATCGCCTTGCCGGACGCCGCCATCTGGTAGGCGATCTTGTTCGGATAGTTGCGCGCGTGGATGGACGGATGAGTCATTGTGTTTCCTCAGGGCATCAATAGTGGTCGTCCCGGCGAAGGCCGGGACCCATAACCACTGATTTTTGTTGTTGGACTGGGTTGTGGCCCCAGCCGAGCCTAGCCACAAACGGGTGTGGTTATGGGTCCCGGCCTGAGCCGGGACGACGCCATTGTTGTAGCCGCTACTGCGGACTCTTACAGCCGCTCGACAATCGTCACATTCGCCATGCCGCCGCCTTCGCACATGGTCTGCAGGCCGTAGCGCTTGTTGCGCTGCTTTAAGGCATGCAGCAGCGTCGTCATCAGCTTGGTGCCGGAGCCGCCGAGCGGATGGCCGAGCGCGATCGCGCCGCCATTGACATTGAGCCGGGCCGGATCGGCGCCGGTGGTCTTCAGCCACGCGGTCGGCACCGAGGCGAAGGCTTCGTTGACCTCGAACAGGTCGATGTCGTCGATGG
Source organism: Bradyrhizobium sp. USDA 3240 (assembly GCF_054063295.1). NCBI lineage: Bacteria > Pseudomonadati > Pseudomonadota > Alphaproteobacteria > Hyphomicrobiales > Nitrobacteraceae > Bradyrhizobium > Bradyrhizobium sp. USDA 3240. The sequence continues at coordinate 3,738,350 of NZ_JBSSGD010000002.1, read as the reverse complement.
TCATGCCGGCCTTCTGCAGCGCGCGCTGGGTCGCCGGCAGCGGCGCTTCCAGCATGATCACGGGGTCGCCGCCCATCATGGTGAGGTGATGGATGCGCGCCATCGGCTTGACGCCGAGTGCCTTCAGGCCCTTCTCGTTGACGACCATGACGCCGGAGGCGCCGTCGCAGATCTGGCTGGCGCTGGCTGCGGTCAGCTTGCCGTTCTCGGCGATCAGCTTGACGCCCTTGATGCCGTCGAGGCTGGCGTCGAAGCGGATGCCTTCATCGATATGGTGGGTGTCGGTCGAGCCGTCGGCGCGGGTGATCTTCACCGGCACGATCTCGTCCTTGAAGTGGCCGGCTTGCGTGGCCGCGATCGCGCGCTGGTGGCTGTTGTAGGAATACTCGTCGAGCTCGTCCTTCGACAGGCCGTACTTCTCGGCCATCATCTCCGCGCCGGTGAACTGGCTGAACACGATGTTGGGATACTTCACCTCAATGCCCGGGCTCTTGTAGTGGCCGAAGCCGTTCTTGGCGGGCAGCGAGGAGGCGAGGCCCATCGGCACGCGGGTCATCGATTCCACGCCGGCGGCAATCACGCAGTCCATGGTGCCGCTCATCACGGCCTGCGCCGCGAAATGCAGCGCCTGCTGCGAGGAGCCGCACTGGCGGTCGATCGAGGTCGCGGGCACGCTCTCCGGCAGCTTCGAGGCCATCACCGCGTTGCGCGCGACGTTGTTGGACTGCTCGCCGGCCTGCATCACGCAGCCCATGATCACGTCCTCGACCTGCGCGGGGTCGGCGCCGGATCGTTCGACCAGTGCATCGAGCACGGTCGCGGCCAGATCGGCCGGATGCCAGCCAGAAAGGCGCCCTCCCTTGCGGCCGCCGGCGGTGCGGGCGGCGGCGACGATATATGCCTCGGCCATGTCTGATCTCCCTGATGTTTCTGGATTGGGCGGTTTCAAAGTTGGGCCGGATTTAAGGGGCGGTTCAGCATTTAGTCAATCAATCAATTAACTCTTGAGTGCAGCCCCGCCATGGGCTTATGTGCGGCCTCGATTTACCGGCGAGCCAAGAATTGAGTGGCCAACAGCCGGGGACACAAAGCGGGACCAGAGCGCAGTTGAACACCAGCGTACCGACGAAACTTCCGGCCGGCAAAAATGCCACTGCCGACAAGCTACTGGTCGCAGCCAGCGAGCTGATGATCGAGCGCGCCTCGATCGAGGTCTCGCTGTCCGACATCGCGCAGAAGTCCGGCGTCAACGCTGCGCTCGTGAAATATCATTTCGGCAACAAGGACGGCCTGTTGCTGGCGCTGCTCGCGCGCGACGCCGCCACCGAGATCTCGCAGCTAGAATATCTCATCAGCCAACCGATCACGCCGTCCGCGAAACTGCGCCTGCATATCGGTGGCATCATCCGCGCCTATCACCAGTTCCCCTATATGAACCGGTTGATTCATTATCTCCTGCACGAGAGTTCGACTGCCGCCGCGAACGAGGTGTCGAAATTCTTCGTCGCGCCGCTGTTGGATTTTCATCGCCGCCTGCTCGCCGAGGGCATCAAGGCCGGCGAATTCCGCAAGATCGATCCGGTGCTGTTCTACACCAGCCTGATCGGCGCCTGCGATCACCTGTTCTTCGGCCGCCACGCGATGTCGCGCGCAGTCGGCGTCGGTCCGGTCACCGACGAGGTCTGCCGCGAATACATCAAGCACATGGAAGCCTTGATCTTCGGCGGCGTGCTCAATCCCGATAAGGAAACGGTAGCGGTCGCCGCCGGATAACAAAGTTCGAGTCTAGAGAAGAAACGCCCAAGGAAAGGTTGTTCCCATGCAGTTGAAAGACGTTGCCGTTCTCATCACCGGCGGTGGCTCCGGCCTCGGTGCCGCGACCGCGCGCGCCATGGCCGCCAAGGGCGCCAGGATCGGCGTGATCGACCAGAACAAGGAAAATGCCGAGAAGGTCGCCGCCGAAGTGAAGGGCGTCGCCCTGCACGCCGACGTTACCGACGAGGAAGCGATCAAGGCGGCGATCGCCAAGGCCGAGGCCGCGCACGGCATCGCGCGCGTGCTGATGAACTGCGCCGGCATCGGCGGCTCGCAGCGCATCGTCGGCAAGGACGGCGTCTATCCGCTGGCGAAGTTCGTCCGCATCATCAACGTCAATCTGATCGGCACCTTCAACGTGCTGCGCCTGTTCGCCGAGCGCCTCGCCACCGAAGCCCCGATCGGCGAGGAGCGCGGCGTTGCGATCAACACCGCATCGGTCGCGGCCTATGAAGGCCAGATCGGCCAGATCGCCTATTCGGCCTCGAAGGGCGGTGTCGTCGGCCTCACGCTGCCGGCCGCGCGCGACCTCGCCAGCCTGAAGATCCGCGTCAACACTATCGCGCCGGGCCTGTTCCTGACGCCGCTGCTGATGGGTCTCAACGAGGAAGCCCGCAAGAGCCTCGGCGCCCAGGTGCCGCATCCGGCCCGCCTCGGCGATGCCTCGGAGTACGGTAACCTCGCCGTCCACATCGTCGAGAACCCGATGCTCAACGGCGAAACCATCCGCCTCGACGGCGCCATCCGCATGGCGCCGCGCTAACGGCGAATTCCGCCGTCGTCCCTGCGAAAGCAGGGACCCATACTCCGCGGCGTCTGTAACAGGCAAGCCTGGCAGACGTCGCGCAAAACGACAAAAGCCTGTGGTTATGGGTCCCGGCTCGCGCTTCGCTTGGCCGGGACGACGGTCGGGAGGACCATGCGCGTGTCTCAACCGCTGCTGATCGAACATCACGACGGGGTCGATTGGGTCACGCTCAATCGTCCCGAAAGCCTCAACGCGCTCGATCCGGCGATGATCGATGCGCTCAATACTTACTTTCAGGGCCTGCAGCGCAACCGCGACACCCGCGTCGTGGTGCTGAAGGGCGCCGGTGCAAATTTCTGCGCCGGGCTGGACCTCAAGCACGCGATGGCGCGCCGCGGCGGGCAGACCGAGCCGCCCGGCGTCACCGAGTCGCTGGACTCGCAGCGCCGCATTGCCGACATCGTGATGCTGATGCGGCGCTGTCCGCAGCCGATCATTGCGCTGGTGCAGGGTGCCGCCGCCGGCGGCGGCTTCGCGCTGGCGCTCGCCGCCGACATCCGCATCGCGGCCAAGAATGCGCGGATGAACTGCGCCTTCATCAAGCTCGGCCTTGGCGGCTGCGACATCGGCACCAGCTATTTCCTGCCGCGCCTCGTCGGCGTGTCGGTTGCCTCCGAACTGATCCTCACCGGGCGCTTCATCCATGCCGACCGCGCGCTTGCGGTGGGCCTTGTGTCCGAGGTGGTCGAGGCCGCTGATCTCGACGCTGCTGCCAATCCTTATATCGATGCAATGATGACGGCCTCGCCGGTTGGCCTGCGCCTCTCGAAGGAATGCATCAACATGAGCGTCGATGCCGGCTCGATCGAGGCCGTGATCGCGATGGAAGATCGCAATCAGGTGCTGTGCAGCCGCTCGGAAGATTTTCAGGAAGGCATCAAGGCCTTCCTTGAGAAACGAAAGCCTGTCTATATCAGGCGCTGAGAACAGATCCTCAAAAGGACAAGAATTCCGGGAGACGCAAAATGGGTGGAGACGCGGCGATGCTGACGAAACCTGCCTTCCGCAAGGTGGATTGGCTCGCGCGTGACATCGCAGTCGAGCGGCGCACTGACGGCACCGTCGTCCTCAAGTCGCGGATTCCGCTGCAGGCCTACGAGACGCATATCCCGGCCTATCTCGCCAAATGGGCGGCGCAGGCCCCGGAGCGGATCTGGCTCGCGCAACGCGGTGGCCCCGACCGGCAGTGGCGCAAGGTCTCCTACGGTGAAGCCAAGCGCACCGTCGATGCGCTGACGCAAGGCCTGCTCGATCTCCGCATCGCCGACGGCCGACCCGTCGCGATCCTCTCAGGCAATTCGATCGAGCACGCGCTGATGACGCAGGCTGCGATGCAGGCGCGGCTGCCGGCCGCGCCAGTGTCGCCGGCTTATTCGCTGATGAGCCAGGATCATCTCAAGCTCAAATATCTCTTCAACCTGATCAAGCCTGCCGTCGTGATGGTGCAGGACGGTCCGACCTTCGAGAAGGCGCTGAAGGCGATCGACCTTACCGGCATCACGGTCGTTCACGTCCTTCGTCCCTGCGAGGGGATCAAGAGCACAGCCTTCGCAGAACTCGCGGCGACGCCGGTGACGGCCGATGTCGCCGCGTCGATCGCGAAGATCACACCCGACACCGTCGGCAAGCTGTTGTTCACCTCCGGCTCGACCGGCATGCCCAAGGCCGTCATCAATACCCAAGAGATGATGTGCGCCAATGCGGCGATGATGATGCAGGTGCGCCCGCGCGAAACGGCCGGCCCGATCCCGACCGTGCTCGACTGGATGCCGTGGAATCACACCATGGGCGGCAACGCCGCGTTCAATCCGGTGCTGGTCGATGGCGGCACGCTCTATATCGACGACGGCCGGCCGATGCCGGGCCAGCTCGAGGAGACCATCAGGAACCTGCGCGAGGTATCGCCGACCTATTACGCGAATGTGCCGGCGGGCTATGCGGCGCTGGCGGCCGCGATGGAGAAGGACGCGGCGCTGTGCGCGAGTTTCTTCAAGAACCTCTCGATCATGGCTTATGGCGGCGCCCGGCTGCCCGACGATCTCTATGACCGGATGCAGGCGCTGGCGGTGAAGACCACGGGCGAGCGCATCGTGTTCTATACCGGCTGGGGCTCGACCGAGACCGCGCCGACCTCGACCGGCACCTATTGGGACACCGAGCGCGTCGGCCTGATCGGCCTGCCGTTCCCCGGTGTCGAGCTGAAGATGGTGCCGTGCGGCTCGAAATACGAACTGCGGCTGCGCGGCGTCAACGTCACGCCCGGCTATTTCGGCCAGGCGGATCTCACCGCCAAGATGTTCGATGAAGAAGGCTTCTACTGCATCGGCGACGCCGGCGTGTTCGTCGATTCCGAAGATCCGCTGCAGGGCATCATCTTCGCCGGCCGCGTGGTCGAGGACTTCAAGCTGACGACCGGCACCTTCGTCCATGTCGGCTCGCTGCGCACCGATGCGATCGCCGCCGCGACGCCGGTCGTGCATGACGCACTGGTGGCGGGGCAGGACCGCGAGTTCATCGGCCTGCTGTGCTGGCCCAACCTGCATGCCTGCCGCCAGATCGTCGGCAATGCGGATGCGAGCTACGAGGACGTGATCCGGCATCCCGAGGTGGTCGATTGCCTCAGGAAGGGTTTGCAGGCGCACAACGCGTCCACCACCGGCAGCAGCATGCGCATCGCGCGGGCGATGCTGATGGTCGAGCCGCCGTCGATCGACGGCAACGAGCTCACCGACAAGGGCTACATCAACCAGCGCGCCGGCCTCGAACGCCGCGCCGTGCTGGTCGAGAAGCTCTACGCCGGCAAGCCCGGCGATGAGGTGATCGTGCTGTGATGAGGCCGACGCTCTCTCCATTCGTCATTCCGGGATGCGCCCACTTGGGCGCAGGCCCGGAATCCATCAAGCCACATCATCTGCGGCTCAATGGATTCCGGGCTCACGCTTCGCATGCCCCGGAATGACGGCCAATTGAAACGACAAGAACCAAAAAGGTAGCCGCCATGAATTTCGATTTCTCCGACGAACAGAAGCAGATGCGCGACGAGGCGCGGAAATTCCTCAGCGAACAGTGCCCGCCGAAGGCCGTGCGCGAGGTGCTCGACGGCAAGTCGCCCTACGACAAGGCGCTGTGGAAGGGCCTCGCCGAGATGGGCTTCCTCGGCGTCGCGATCCCGGAACAGTTCGGCGGCGCAGGCGCCGGGCATCTCGAGCTCTGCGTGATCGCGGAGGAAATGGGCCGCGCGCTTGCGCCGGTGCCATTCTCCTCCACGGTCTATCTCGCCGCCGAAGCGATCCTGATCGCAGGCAGTGACGCGCAGAAGCAGAAGTGGCTGCCGAAGATCGCCTCGGGCGATGCCATCGGCACGCTGGCGCTGTTCGAGGGCAAGGGCAATCCGTCGCCGAAGGCCATCAACGTCACGGCCAATGGCGGCGCGCTCAACGGCGTCAAGAAGCCGGTCGCCGACGGTGCGATCGCCGATTTCGCTGTGGTGGCTGCGCGCACCGGTTCGAGCGGACGTGAGTCCGATATCTCGCTGTTCATCGTCGATCTCAAGGCCGGCGGCGTCGAGGTCAAGTCGCTCACCAACATCGATCTGACCCGCGGCCAGGCCGAGATCACCTTCAAGGACGCCAAGGCCGAGCCACTCGGCGCGGCCGGCGAGGGCTGGAGCGTGATCACCCAGGTGCTGGATCGTGCAGCCGTGTTGACGGCATTCGAGCAGGTCGGCGGCGCCGATCGCGCGCTCGAGATGGGCCGCGACTACGCGCTCGACCGCATCGCGTTCGGCCGTCCGATCGGCTCGTTCCAGGCGGTCAAGCATATGCTGGCCGACATGTATGTCTCGGCGACGCTGGCGCGCTCGAATTGCTACTACGGCGCCTGGGCGCTCTCGACCAATGCCGGCGAATTGCCGGAAGCAGCCGCCGCCGCGCGCATCAGCGCGACGCAGGCGTTCCAGCACTGCGCCAAGAACAACATCCAGGTCCATGGCGGCATGGGCTTCACCTGGGAGTTCGACTGCCACATGTACTACCGCCGCGCCAATGCGGTGGCGCTCGGTCTCGGCAGCCTGTCCTATTGGGAAGACGCGCTGATCGATCGCATGCGCAAGAAGAACGCGGCGTAATTCCACGATTCGTCATTCCGGGATGCGCGAAGCGCAGGCCCGGAATCCAGAGGTTGGGAATCGAGATTCCGGGTTCACGCTTCGCGTGCCCCGGAATGATGGAAAGAGATCAGGATGAATTTCGACGACACCCCGCAGGAGGCCGCATTCCGCGCCGAGGCGAAAGCCTGGATCACGGCCAATGCGCCGAAGCAATACGAAGAAGAGCTCCGCAAGGCCTCGCTCGGCCGCGTTGCGCTCAAGGGCGCCAATATCCTCGAAGTGGCAAAAGCCTGGCAGAAGAAGAAGGCCGACGCCGGCTGGGCCTGCCTGCACTGGCCGAAGGACTATGGCGGCCGCGGCGCCTCGCCAATCGAGCGCGTGATCTGGCAGCAGGAGGAGGGCCCGTTCGGCCGCCTCAGCTCGATGTTCATCATCGGCCACGGCATGTGCGGCCCGACCATGATGGCGTTCGCCGGCGAGGAACAGAAGCGCAGATACCTGCCGCCGCTCGCCTCCGGCGAGAAGGTCTGGTGCCAGCTGTTCTCCGAGCCGGCCGGCGGCTCCGACGTCGCAGGTCTGCGCACCCGCGCCGAGAAGCAGGGCGACGAATGGGTGATCAACGGCCAGAAGATCTGGACCTCGGGCGCGCATTATTCCGACTACGGCATCCTCTTGACCCGCACCGATCCTGATGTCGCGAAGCACAAGGGGCTCACCATGTTCTTCCTGGACATGAAGAGCCCGGGCGTCGAGGTCAGGCCGATCAAGCAGGCGAACGGCGCCTCCGACTTCAACGAGGTCTATTTTACCGACGTGCGCATTCCGGACTCGCAGCGGCTCGGCAATGTCAATGACGGCTGGAACGTGTCGCTGACCACGCTGATGAACGAGCGGATGTCGATCGGTGCCGGCGTCTCCACCGGCTTCCCCGAGCTGTTCGACTTCTGCAACAGTTTGATGCTGGAGGATGGCCCGGCGATCGAGAATCGCGCGGTGCGCGCGAAACTTGCGAACTGGGCGGTGAAGGCGAGCGGGCTGAAATACACCAGCATGCGCGCGATCTCCGCGCTCTCCCGCGGCGAACGCCCGGGACCGGAGAACTCGATCGGCAAGCTGGTCGCCGGTTCGATGATCCAGGATGTTGCGACCTACGCGCTCGACCTGCAGGGCGCCGCCGGCGCGCTGAGCGGGCCCGAGGATGCCGAGGTCGCCGGCAAATTCCAGGCGATGCTGCTGCGCGCGCCGGGCACCCGCGTCGAGGGCGGCACCGACGAGATCATGCGCAACATCATCGCCGAACGCGTGCTGGGCCTGCCCGGCGACATCAGGGTCGACAAGGACGTTCCCTTCAACAAGATCCCGACCAAGGGAAGGGCATAACCGTCGTTCCGGGGCGGCGCGAAGCGGCGAACCCGGAACCTCGAGCCGCATAACCTCTGGATTCCGGGTTCGATGCTCCGCATCGCCCCGGAATGACAAGAAAAAGGAACCGCCATGAATTTCGATGACACGCAGCAGGAAGCCGAATTCCGCGAGATCGCGCGCACCTGGATCGCCGCCAACGCGCCGAAGGAATTCGAGGAGGAGTTGTCAAAATCCTCGCTCGGCCGCATCAGGCTCGCCAAGCACGACATGGTCGAAGTCGGCAAGACCTGGCAGAAGAAGAAGGCGGAGGGCGGCTGGGCCTGCCTGCACTGGCCGAAGGAGTATGGCGGCCGCGGCGCCACGCCGATCGAGCGCGTGATCTGGCAGCAGGAAGAGGGCGTCTACGGCAAGCTGACGCAGCCGTTCCAGATCGGCGAGGGCATGTGCGGCCCGACCGTGATGGCCTGGGGCTCTGAAGATGCCAAGCGCCGTTATCTGCCGAAGCTCGCTGCCGGCGAGGAGATCTGGTGCCAGCTGTTCTCCGAGCCGTCGGCCGGCTCCGACGTCGCGGGGCTACGCACCCGCGCCGAGAAGAAGGGCGACAATTGGGTCGTCAACGGCCAGAAGATCTGGACCTCCGGCGCGCATTACTCCGACTACGGCCTGTTGATCGCACGCACCGATCCGAATGTGCCGAAGCACAAGGGCCTCACCATGTTCTTCCTCGACATGAAGAGCCCGGGCGTCGAGGTGCGGCCGATCAAGCAGGCCAACGGCATGCAGGAATTCAACGAGGTCTATTTCACCGACGTCGTGATCCCGGACAGCCAGCGCCTTGGCGCGGTCGGCGAGGGCTGGAGCGTGTCGCTGACCACGCTGATGAACGAGCGCATGTCGATCGGATCGCGGCTCGCCACTGGCGTGCCTGAAATGTTCGAGTTCTGCTCGAATTTGATGCTGGAAGATGGCCTCGCGATCGACGATCCGGCGGTGCGCTCCAAGCTTGCGAGCTGGGCGGTGAAGGCAAGCGGCCTGAAATACACCAGCTACCGCGCCATCTCGGCGCTGTCGAAGGGTGAACGGCCCGGTCCGGAAAATTCCATCGGCAAGCTCGTCTCCGGCCTGATGCTGCAGGACATCGCGACCTACGCGATGGACCTCGAGGGCGCCGCAGGTAGCCTCACCGGCACTGACGAGGAGCAGGCTAACGGCCAGTTCCAGCAGATGCTGCTGTCGTCGCCGTCCATGCGCATTGCCGGCGGTACCGACGAGATCCTGCGCAACATCATCGCCGAGCGCGTGCTCGGCCTGCCAGGCGACATCCGTGTCGACAAGGACGTGCCCTACAACAAGATCCCGACCAAGGGCCGTTAGGGGAACGTAGGGTGGGTTAGCGAAGCGTAACCCACCATTGGCTATCAACCACGTGCGATAGAGGCGGTGGGTTACGCCTTCGGCTACCCACCCTACGCAGACAATGGGATGCGCAATGGACGCTGCAGTGAACCAACAAGAACGCATTGACGTACTCCAAAGCCTGCTCAACGAGCGCTACTCGGTGCGTGCGTTCCAGCCGCGCGAGGTGCCGCGCGACGTCATCGAGCACATTCTGACGACTGCGCAGCGTACCGCGTCGTGGTGCAACAGCCAGCCCTGGGAAGTCCTGATCGTGTCCGGCGAGGCCAAGGAGCGGTTCCGCAAGGCAATCTATGCCGAGGCTTCGCGCGGCCTCGGCGAGGATTACGATTTCACGCCGCCGCGTGAATATGTCGGGGTCTATCTGGAGCGCCGCCGCGAAAGCGGCTTCCAGCTCTACAACACGCTCGGCATCGCGCGCGGCGACAGGGCGGCGTATGCCAAGCAGGCGCTGGAGAACTACAATTTCTTCGGCGCGCCGCACATTGCCGTGATCCACACCAACGAGCCGCTCGGCATCTATGGTGCGATCGACTGCGGCGGCTATGTCTCGAACTTCATGCTCGCCGCGCAGGCGCTCGGGCTCGGTACCATCCCGCAGGCGGCGATCGCGCGCCATTCCGGCCTGATCCGCCGCCATTTCAACCTGGCCGACGATCGCCGGGTTGTCTGCGGTATCTCGTTCGGCTATGCGGATCATGCGCACAAGGTGAACAGCTACCGCACGTCGCGCGCAACTGTGGCGGATACTGTCACATTTGTGGATGTATAGTTTCCTCAAGGCGGGGAGGCCGGTTCACCCTCCCGCCGAGGACAAGAAGAAACGACAAGAAGAACGACTAGAACAACAATGGCGAATAACGCCTCCCTGACGCCGGCGGAGATCAGCTGGCAACTGCACCGTCTGCCTGCGCTTGAGCGCGACGCGTTCATCGCCGCGCATTATCTGGGACAGCCTGTTGCCTGGAAGACCCGCTTCTTCGACGCGATCGACTGGGGCGCGGGCTCCGTGCTGCAATTCAGCTTCCTCCAACGCGGCTGGCATCGCCATTCGCGGCTCGGCAACCCGATCTATGCCTATATCGATATCGAGCAACATCCGGAAACACGCGGCCTGCGCCGCGGCCTGCGGATCGATCTCGAGGGCACGATCAAGGGCGTCGACTTCGTGACCGGGATTACGCTCACGCTCGACCGGTTCGAGATCCTGCCGGTCAATTTTCTCGACCGCTTCGTCATCGGCTCCGACAGCCGTTACTAGCGGCGGGCGGCGCGGCGGGGCGTCCGCGTAGCGCGCGGCCATCGCGCCTGCCAGCTCGGCCATCTTGTCGCGCAGCTCCTGCGGTTCGATCACTTCGGCCTCGGCGCCGAGCCGCAGCAGCTCGCTCGCCGCATGCCACACTGTCTTGCCGACCGGCATGGTCGCGGTCCGCCAGCCGTCGGGCTCAGTGCCATCGGCAAGCCGCATTCGCGCCCTCACGTAAGGATGGGCCAGCACATCGAACAGTTTCAGCCCCAACGGTGACAGCCGCACTGTGGCTTCGTTCGGATGCAGCTCGGCCTCGAGCCGCGCGATCGAAGCGCGCCAATAGGTGGCGAGATCGAACTCCGCCGGCCGCGCGAACGGCGCCTCCAGCGCGGTGCAATCCAGCACCCGCGCGACGCGGTAGGTGCGGACATTGCCGTCGACCAGGCCGGCGAGATACCAGCTGCCGCCCTTCAGCACGAGGCCGAGCGGCGCCACGCGCCGCCGCTTCTCGGCCTTCCAGCTCTGGTAGCGGATCTCGATCAGGGTCTCGCGCAACACGGAGCTTGCGATGGCGCGCAGATGCTTCGGCTCCTCGGTCTCGCCGAACCAGCCCGGCGCGTCGAGATGGAAGCGCTGCTGCATGCCCCGCGCGTTGGGGCGCAGCTTCTCCGGCAGCGCTGCCATCAGCTTGGTCTGCGCGGCCGCCATCGCGGCATCGAGGCCGAGCGCGGCGGCGGGGCCGGGCAGCCCGGCCATGAACAGCGCCTCGGCCTCGCCCTGCGACAGCCCGTTCAGCCGCACCCGATAGCCGTCGAGCAGGCGATAGCCGCCCTCGGCGCCCCGGTCGGCATAGACGGGCACGCCGGCAGCCGAGAGCGCATCGATGTCGCGATAGATCGTGCGCACCGAGACCTCGCAGGCCTCGGCCAGCTCGGGCGCGGTGACCTGTCCCCGCGCCTGCAGGGTGGTGAGGATGGAAAACAGCCGGCTCGCGCGCATGGCTAGATCATACCTGACACAAGATGTCAGGTATAGGCGGACATAAGGAGGCCATGCGCCCTGATGGCGCAAGGAGATCCGCTGATGACCACCGCTGCCACCACCGACCGCATCACGCTGTATTACTCGCCGCAGAGCCGCGCCACCGGCACGCGCGTGCTGCTGGAGGAGCTCGGCGCGCCCTATGATCTGCAGGTCCTCAACATGAAGGCGGCCGAGCAGCGCAAGGACGCCTATCTCGCGATCAATCCGCTCGGCAAGGTGCCGGCGATCAGCCATCGCGGCGGGCTGGTGACCGAGCAGGTCGCAATCTTCATCTACCTCGCCGATCTTTTTCCGCAGGCGGGTCTCACGCCCGCGCTGGACGACCCGCGCCGCGGCCCGTATCTGCGCTGGATCGCCTATTACGGATCCTCGTTCGAGCCGGCCGTGATCGACCATTTCATGAAGCGCGAGCCGGCGCCGATCACACAATCGCCCTATGCCGATTACGACACCATGCTGGGCACGCTCGAGGCGCAGCTCGCAAAGGGGCCCTATCTGCTGGGCGAAGAGATCACGGCGGCCGACATCCTCTGGGGCATCGCGCTCAGCTGGACCATGATGTTCGGCATCGTGCCCAAGAGGGACGTCTTCGTCCGCTATGCCGAGCGTATCGGCGCACGCCCGGCTTTCATCCGGATATCGAAGGCCGACGACGAGATGGCGGCGCAGCATGCGGCGGCCGCTGGAGTGTGATACGGATCGTGCCGATGGCGAAACCGTTGTACAGCACCAACTGCTTCAACACCCTGATCCGTGTCGCCGAGGATTGCCCGGCGCAGCGCGGCGAGGAGCCGCAGCTGCGTGGCGGCCAGCCGACGGTTGCCGTGCTGCAGTTCCGGATGATCGCAGGCGCGCCCTACAAATACACCTCCGACGACGTCGTGTTCGCGACGTCGTCGGCCGGCCGCGCGCTTGATCCGAAGGCGACGAAGAAGGCGCGCAGCCTCGCCCGCGAGACGTTCTTCTCGCGCGGCCAGGCCTGCATGCGCGCCTCGCCGCTCGGCAAGCGCTTCGGCTGGGGCGTCCATGCCGATGCCGAATGGCCGCATCGCGCTCTTCGCCGTCGACAGCAAGCGCTACCAGGTGCTCGCCCGCGACCCTGACATCGCGCAGACGCGCGCGATGCGGTCGAAGCGGGCGTAGCGCTTTTTATCCTCCCCTGGAGGGGGAGGATCGACGCGAATGAAATGAGCGGCGAGGTGGGGTGATCTCTCCACTCGGGCACTGCCTGCGTTGAGAGATCACCCCACCCCGTCTCACATTCCGCTGCGCTCCATGTGAGCCGACCCTCCCCCTCCAGGGGAGGGTGAAGCATCGGTGCATTTATGCCAAACCCGTCATCCCCGCGCAAAGGCTTCGCCTTTGTCGCTGGAGGTGCGAGCTGAGCGAGCCTCGAAGGATGCACGGCCACCAGCCGGGCCGTCGACCCTTCGAGACGCCGCTTCGCGGCTCCTCAGGGTGACGGTCTTGAGAGTGGGCGCGACGAACTAAAACCTCGGTGCCCGCTTCTCGGCGAAGGCCTTGATGCCTTCCTTGATCTCGTCGCCGCGCATGCTGTCGCGGTGGCGCTGGTCGGCGGCGGGCTCATCCAGCGCGCCGCGGGCGAATTCGTTGATTGCGCGCTTCATACCGGCCATCGCCTTGGGTGCATTGCCGGCGAGGATCGTGGCAAGCTTGTCGACCTCCTCGTCGAGCAGGTCGAGCGACACCATCGCGGTGAGGTAGCCGATCCGCAGCATCTCCGGCGCCGTGATCTTCTGCGCAGTCAGGAACAGCATCTTGGCGTTGTCGACGCCGAGCCGTGCGACGTAGCGCTGGATGCCGCTCTTGTAATAGTGCAGCCCGAGCCGCGCCGCCGGCATGAACATCTCGGCGGTGTCGACGCCGATGCGGAAGTCGCAGGCCAGCGCAAGGTCGGTCGAGCCGCCATAGACGCCGCCATTGAGCCGGCAGATCGTCGGCACGCAGAGATCCTCGAGCCGGTTGACCACGACCTCGAACGCCGAGCCCGCGCTCTGCTGCTCATTGGCGCTCACCGCGCGCTCGGCCACCGAGTTGAGGTCGTAGCCGGCCGAGAACGCGCGGCCGGTTCCGGTCAGCACCAGCACGCGGATCGCCGGATCGGCCTCGATCCGGTCGAACAGCCTGACGAGCTCGCCGAGGTCCTCGGTCTGCAGGCGGTTGAGGTGCTTCGGCCGGTTGAGGCGGATCGTGGCGCGTGCGCCGGCGATTTCGAGCACGGGTCCGCTGGCGGTGTCGGCCAACTCGGCCATATCGGTCTCCATCATTGATTCTCGAGTTCGCGCCGCTTCGCCTCGGCGTCGATGGTCTCGGCGAGATCGGGATGCCTTGCCATCAACAGGCGGAAATCGACGAGGTCAAGCACCAACAGCCGGGTCACCTTGCTGGTCGAGACGCTGGCGCCCCGCTTGGCGTTGCCGAGCAGCGCCATCTCGCCGAAGAACGCGCCTTCGCCGAGCTTCACCTTGCGCCCCGGCAGGTCGACCTCCACCTCGCCGGCGGCGACGAAGTACATGCAGTCGCCGTTAGTGTCCTTGCGGATGATCATGGTGCGCGGCGGTAGATCCATGGTGCGCAGCACCTGGGTGACGTCGGCGATCGCGGCCGGGCCGAGATGCGCGAAGAACGGCACCTTGCTGACGGTCTCCCAGGTTCTCAGAAAATTATCCCGGCGGGTTTCCGCGGCAAAGCCGGTCGCCAGAATACCAGTCCACAGCCCGAACACGCCGAGGCCCGAGATCATCACCATGGCGGCGACGATGCGGCCGAGTGGGGTGATCGGCACCACGTCGCCATAGCCTGTGGTGGTCAGCGTCACCACCGCCCACCACAACGCCGCCGGCACACTGCCGAAGGTCTGCGGCTGGACATCCCGCTCCAGGAAGTATTCGGCGACCGAGGCCAGGAACACCACCATCAGGAAGATCACCAGCACGCTGAGCAGCGGGCCGGATTCCACCACCAGCACGCGCCGGAGCTGGCGCAGGCCGGGAATGCCCGGCACCACCTTGAGTACCCAGAGCACGCCGAGCAGCCATGCGGTTTTCGGCTCGATGCCGGCAAGCAGCGCCAGCGGCACCGCCAGCGCGCCGACCGCATCGACGACACCTGCGCTGGATAGCGCATAGAACCAGAATTTGTCCTGCCGCCGCATGTGCCGCAGACGCACCAGCCATTCGAACACGAAATAGGCAAGGCAGGCCCACAGCAGCGCATCGACCCAGTGCGGGACCGCGTCATAGGCCGGCGCGACCGTCAGCAGCGTCATCATGGCGACACCGACCGTGACCGCAACATAGGCTGCCGTGGTCATGTTGCGGCCGGCGGTGGCGGAAATGAAGCGCGTCAAGGCCGGAAGGACGAGCGGCTTGGACATCGGAACGGAGCTTGCCTGTCGCTGAACTGCTGGAATCGAGGCCCTGCGAATGGCCGAGCCTGTTCACAACGTGCCTCTCCCGGTTGAGGCCGTCAACGCGCAGGCGATGGCGGGATGGTCGCGGCGAGAGGCCAAACATTGGACGAATGGCCTAACCATGTTGGCCCGTTTTTGCGCGCGCGAATGTGAGAAATCAGACAAATCGTCGCTTTTTCACCGTATATCAGGGATGCTGGTCGCCTATGCGACCTCAGCCGGAATGAAGCGACTAATAAGGCGATCTTGTTCACTTCTTGAGAAATTGGTTGGTTTCCGATGGATACCTCACATCTCGCGGAGCACGCCGGCGCCGCCGGCAGTTTCTTCGCATCGATCTTCGTGGTCGCCACGCTGTCGATGCGGACCATGATCCCGTTGCGCGTCTTCGCCATCCTGACCAACATCATCCTGATCGCGACCGCCGTCCCGACCCATAATTACGCGACGCTGATCCTGCATGCCGTGCTGCTGCCGGTGAACACCTATCGGCTGCACCAGATGCTGCAGCTGGTCCGCAGCGTGAAGAAATCGGTCAACAGCGATCTGTCGATGGACTGGCTCAGGCCGTTCACGACGGAGCGCAAATGCACCGCGGGCGAAGTCCTGTTCTACAAGGACGAGAAGGCCGACAGCATGTTCTACATTGTCAGCGGCCGCTTTCGCCTGGTCGAGTCCGGCATCGAGCTGCCGGTCGGCGCCCTGGTCGGCGAGTTCGGTATGCTGTCGCCGTCGAACACGCGCACCCAGACGCTGGAGTGCGTCGAAACCGGCATGGTGCTGTCGGTGACCTATGACCAAGTCGAGCAGCTCTACGTTCAGAACCCGGCGTTCGGCTTCTACCTCTTGCGTCTGTTCAGCGCCCGCCTGTTCGAGAATATCTCGACGCTCGAGCAGCGGCTCGCGCAGCACGCCACCCCACAGGTCGCGGAGCCGAAACCTGCATGAGCCCCGCGACGAGTCCTGGAGGCGCCGCAGTGCCGGATGACGACAGTGTGCTGGCTTCGCTTCGTTACCTGTTTGCCGACATCATCGGCGATGAGGACGAGGGGCCGCCGGTGCTGCCCGACGCCTGCCCGGATCACCTCGGGCCCGCGGTCACCCAGGCCATCGATCTGTTGATCGCCTATCAGAGCACGAGCTACGCCCAGCTCTATATCGACCGGCTCAAGCGTTTCGTCGGCCGCCGCGGCGTTGACGACGCCCTGCTTGCCGAGATCGCGCGGCTGATGGCCGAGCGCATGGCCTATGAGGACGCGATCCGCATCGCGCAGCTCAAGCTCGGCGAAGTCAACGCGGCGGGCGGCCTTGCGGCGCGCTCGGCCGATGACGTCAAGAAACTCCGCCTCGACGAGTTGATCGACGCCCTGCCGGAGATGGTCGCCGATCCGGTGCTTGCCGTGCTCGACCGGCTCGGCTGGCGCCGCCGCCGGGTCTCGATCCGTTTCAGCGCCAACACCCGCTTCAGCGTTCGCCGGCTCAAGATCGAGGCCGGCCTGAAGCGCTGGCGGCTGTTCTCGGGGCGTTACGCCAAGGAGCGGATCTGGGTCGAGCGCTGGCTGCATATGATCGACCGCAGCCTCACCAAGCAGCCGGCCGCGGCCCAGGGCGGTCGCAGAGACCGCGACCATGATCCAGGGCTACGGCGATCCCTATCGCCAGGGTATTGCGGACTGGCACGTGATCATCGACGGGCTGGTCAAGCCGACCTTCGACGGCGTGCTCGCGCTTCCCGATCTTGCCGCCGCGATCACCGAAGCCCGCGCCGCCATCATGCCCGATCCGCGGCAGGCCGCGCTGAAGCGCAAGATCGCCGAGATCCGCGCCCGGGTGCCGGCGGCGTAGAGTATGGACGTCCGGCCTATCCACGTCATTGCGAGCGCAGCGAAGCAATCCATGTCTCAGCATATGCGGAACGGTGGATTGCTTCGTCGCTTCGCTCCTCGCAATGACGCGGAATTAGTCCCGTCATCCTTGTAAGTCTCGAATCGCCGGATCGGATAGAGTGCCCGGTGCGGTAACGGACGGGAGACCGCTTCATCCCAGGGCTTTGAAGCCCGATCCTCAGCGCGGCGCCCCGTCCGTTGTTCCATTGAACCCGAACAGTCGCGAGGGCCGCCTGGCGAGCCCGGTTGCGCAAGGAGGGGTGCAGATGGACGCGATCTACGTTGGCATTGATGTGTCGAAGGACCGGCTGGACGTACATGTGCGTCCGAGCGGGGAAGCCTTTGCCGTGGCGCGTGACGGCAAAGGCTTGGAAGAGCTCGTTGCGCGCTTGCAGGTGATCTCGCCAGCGCTGATTGCGGTGGAGGCAACCGGCGGCTTCGAGACCATCGTCGCTGCTGCGCTGGCGGGCGCTCAGCTGCCGCTGGTGGTGGTCAATCCGGCCCAGATCCGGCACTTCGCGCAGGCGGTTGGTCAGCGTGCCAAGACGGACCCGATCGATGCGGCAGTCATCGCGCGGTTTGTCGAGGCCGTAAAGCCGGAGCCACGTGCCATGCCGGATCAGGAAGCCCGGCTGCTGGCTGAACTGGTCAGTCGCCGACGGCAGATCATCGAGATGATCGTTGCCGAGCGTCAGCGCGAGAAGCGGGCCGAGAATGTCCGCGTCCGCAAGAGCCTTGCCCGCCATATCAAGGTCCTCGAGAAGGAGCTGCCGGAGATCGACAACGACATCGACACGCTGGTGCGCGGCTCGCCAGTCTGGCGCGCCAAGGAGGAACTGCTGGTCAGCTTTCCTGGCGTGAGCAACACCCTCGCGCGGACCTTCCTTGCCGAGGTGCCGGAGCTCGGCGCACTCAATCGGCGCCAGATCGCGAGCCTCGCCGGTCTTGCCCCGTTCACCCGCCAGTCGGGCCGCTGGAAGGGCAAGAGCATGATCGGCGGCGGAAGAGCCAAGCTGCGCGCCGGGCTCTACATGGCCGCTCTGTCGGCCAGCCGATACCATCCGCAGCTCAAGGTCTTCTATCGGCGCCTGGTGACCGCTGGAAAGCCCAAGATGGTCGCCCTCAGCGCCGTTGCGCGCAAAGTTCTCACCACCCTCAACGCCATGCTCAGGGACAAAAAACCATGGCAACCCGCTTGACGAAGAACACAGTCGCTGAGGAGCCGCGTAGCGGCGTCTCGAAGGATCGACGGCCACCAGCCGGGCCGTCGACCCTTCGAGGGCCGCTGAAGGAGCGGCCACCTCAGGGTGACGGTGATGGACTGGTCTCGCGGCGGAAGACCGATCAGTCCCGCAGCAGTTCGTTGATGCTGGTCTTGGCGCGGGTGCGCTCGTCGACGCGCTTGACGATCACGGCGCAGGCGGTGGCCGGACCCGGCTGGCCGTTCTTCAGCGGCTTGGCCGGCAGCGTGCCGGGAACGACGACGGCGTATTCCGGGACCTCGCCGACGAAGATCTCGCCGGTCTCGCGATCGACGATCTTGGTCGAGGCGCCGAGGAACACGCCCATCGACAGCACCGCGCCCTTGCGCACGATCACGCCTTCAGCGACCTCTGAGCGCGCGCCGATGAAGCAGTCGTCCTCGACGATCACGGGCTCGGCCTGCAGTGGCTCGAGCACGCCGCCGATGCCGACGCCGCCGGAGATGTGCACGCGCTTGCCGATCTGGGCGCAGGAGCCGACCGTCGACCAGGTGTCGATCATGGTGGCTTCATCGACATAGGCGCCGAGATTGACGAAGGACGGCATCAGCACGACGTTGCGCGCGATGAAGGCCGAGCGGCGCACGATCGCGCCCGGCACGGCGCGGAAGCCGGCGTCGCGGAAGCGGTTCTCGCCCCAGCCCTCGAACTTCGAAGGCACCTTGTCCCACCACGACGCCTTGCCCGGACCGCCGGGAATGGCGCTCATGTCGTTGAGGCGGAACGAGAGCAGCACGGCCTTCTTCAGCCACTGATTGACCTTCCACTTCCCATTGGCCTCGCGTTCGGCGACGCGGGCCTCGCCCTTGTCGAGCAGCTCCAGAGCGTGGTCGACGGCCTCACGGACCTCACCCTTGGTCGACGTCGAAATGCCATCGCGGGCGTCGAACGCGGTGTTGACGGTGGTTTCGAGGGCGGACAGCGACATCGGGACAATCCTTGGGCGTATCGGGGATATGACGGGAATTTTGCAGGGCTTTTTCGGGATTTGGGGCTGCGGAGTCAAGGCAAACTGCCGCCGCAGAGCGACCTCTCTCCTCCGTCGTCCCGGCGAAGGCCGGGACCCATAACCACAAATCTCGATTGGGTTGCATGCTGTGGCCCCAGCGTGCCGCATCGCTAATATTCGGGGTAATGGGTCCCTGTGTCTTGGAAGTCTGTCAGGATGAGGGTGGGCGGGAAGCCGTTGGGTCCTTGGCGCTTGACGCCGTGAGCCGGCTCGGTCTCCCGCCCGTTCCATCTACAAACCTGAACAGTTGCACGAGGCTGCGCCAACAGACCTCGCATCACAGGGACAGGCACCGTGATCATAGCTCTTCGTTACGTCGGAATCGACATCTCCAAAAAACACCTCGATATCTTTGATGAGGCTGACGGCGTGCCGAGGCGCATTGCCAACGCGACACAGGCCATCACACAGCAGGTGGCGCGTTGGCAATGCGATGCGCTGGTCGTCTTCGAGGCGACGGGTATCTATGACCTCGCGCTTCGCGAGGCGCTACGTCAGGCAGGGATCCGGTTCGCACGGATCAACCCGGCCCGTGCCCGCGACTTTGCACGGGCTAGCGGCCTGCTCGCCAAGACCGATCCGATCGATGCGCGGATGCTGGCAGCCTTTGCGCGGGCCATGCAGCCCGCCCCCGAGCAGGTCGCCGATCCTGCACGCAACGCCTTGGCGAGGCTTGCAAAACGGCGGGATCAGCTGGTCCTGATGCGCGCCCAGGAGAAGAACCGGCGCAGCGAGGCCGACGATCGCGCCATGGCCGAACGCATTGGCCGCCTCATCGAGGTCCTCGACAGCGAGATCGCCGAGATCGAGGCCGACATCAGCGCATTGATTAAAGCCGAAGCGGAGATCGCGGACGATGCGAAGTTAATGCGTTCGCTGCCCGGCGTGGGTCCCGTGGCCTGCATGCAGCTCATCGCGCAGATGCCGGAACTCGGGCGGATCGGACCGAAACAACTCGCAGCGCTCGCTGGCCTTGCCCCCTTCAACGTCGACAGCGGCGCCTTCCGCGGCAAGCGCAAGATTGCGGGCGGCCGAAAGCGCGTTCGTGACGCCCTTTATATGGCGGCCCTCAACGCAGTCCGCAGAGCTGATCCGTTCAAGGCCTTCTATGCACGACTGCGACAGGCCGGAAAACCAGCCAAACTCGCCCTCATCGCCGTCGCCAGGAAGCTGCTGACGGTCCTCAATGCCATCATGCGAGACCGAAAGCCGTACCTGCAAACCAAACCAACATAACAGTTGCCGGCCTTCGCCGGGACGACATCCGTTGAGAGGCTACGGCTTCAGCCGCTGCAGGAATCCGGTGAGATCGTCGGTGACATGGTCGACATGAGCGGCGTCGCGGCCTTCGAGCTCCCAGGTTTCGCGCACCACTTCCTGGCTGCCGTCGGGCACGACCAGCACGGTGGTCATGCCGAGCTCATGCGGCACCACCAGATTGCGCGCGAGGTCCTCGAACATCGCAGCCTTTGCCGGATCGACGTCGTGAAGCGTGAGGAACTTCTGGTAGGTCTGCGGCGCCGGTTTCGGCTCGAGATCTGCGGCGATGATGTCGAACACGCCGTCGAAATGGTCGGAGATGCCGAGCCGGCCCAGCACCGCATCGACATGATCGACCGAGCCGTTGGTCAGGATCAGCTTGCGCCCCGGCAGTTTGGCGATCGCAGCGCCCATCGCCGGATTCGGCTGCAACGGCGAGTGGTCGATCTTGTGCACATAGGCGAGATAGTCGTCCGCCTGCACGCCGTGCTCGGTCATCATGCCGCGCATCGTGGTGCCGTAGCGCAGGTAGTAGTCCTTCTGCAGCCGCCGCGCTTCCTCGGGCGAGATCTTCAGCCAATTGCCGACGAACTCGCCGATCCGCGCATCGACCTGTTGCCACAGATTGACGTGATGCGGGTACAGCGTGTTGTCGAGGTCGAACACCCAGGTCTCGACATGGCCGAAGCTGCGGGGAGTTTTCATGTTATCTTTCCGTCGTCGTCCTGGCGAAGGCCAGGACCCATACCGCGTGATCCATCAAATGAAGCGCGGTGCCAATACCGCGCAACGGCCGGTCACTACCCGTCTTCGCCAAATGATTGCCTGTGGTAATGGGTCCTGGCTTTCGCCAGGACGACGGTGATCCATGTGGCGCCATTGTCTTCATCACGGCATCGCAAAGCGCAGCGTCTTGCCGCCGCTGGTCATGTCGACGGTGGTGAAGCCGAGCGCGGTGAGGCCGCGGGTGGCGCAGTCGCCCTGCTCGTTGACCTCGAACTTGCTTTCGCGGGTGCAGAGCTGCACCCCGCCGCCCCAGTTCAGCGGCTTGTCCTTGATGCGGATGGCGCGGTTGTCGCCGTCGACGGCTTCGGCGAAGGAATAGATCTGCTTCGGCGTGCCCGACACGTCGGGATGCAGGCATTTGCCGGGGTCGATCCGATACCAGCCGCGGCTGGTCACCATCTTGCCGTCGTCGGTCGCAACCGCGGCCATCACCTTGTGCGGCGTGTCGTTGCACCAGGTCAGTCCCGAGGGCGACGGCTTCTGAACGGCATCGACCATGGTGGTGAAGAAGTTCGGCGACTGCACGATGTCGCTGGCAAGCCCGCGGCTCTTGAGGAATGCGGAGAGCGCGCTCTGGGTCTTCGGCCCGTCGACGCCGTCGATCGGCGCCGCGTCGTAGCCTGCGATCACCAGGAGACGCTGGATGCCGGCGAGCCGCGCCTGCTCGTCGTCATATTCGCCGTCTTCGGCGAGATAGGCGACGAGATTGCCGTCATCGCTCTGCGTCGGCGTGATCTGGGTGAATTGCGCCGGTGTCTGGCCGGAGCGGCATTGGCGCGCGGCGGCGATCACGAAATTGTCCTGCGCGACGCACAGCGTGTCGGTGCCGTTCTGCGGGATCGGTGAGGCGCCGTAGACGCCGAGCGCGCGCGCATTGAGCAGCACGCGGTCAGCGGTGAGCGCGCCCTGCACCACGACGCGGCAGGTCGCCGGATCGATGCGGAACCAGCCGCGTGTCGCCGTCGCGGCCTTGTCGTCGATGCCGATCGCGGCTTCGATCACATAGCTCATGCGGTTGCAGAGCTTGAGGTCGGCATGCGCCGGCGCCGCCGAGAACAGGAACGACACCAGCGCGGCCGGCAGCGACATCGCGAGCCGCGCCGGCGGCGACCGGCGAGGGTTCCTCGCCGTGCGTCCCGCGATGACGACCTCGTCTGCCATTACTTATGGATCAGCGTGCCGGTGCCCTGGTTGGTGAAGAGCTCGAGCAGCACGGCGTGCTGCGTCTTGCCGTCGATGATCACGACGCCCTGCACGCCCTGTTCGAGCGCGTAGATGCAGGTCTCGACCTTCGGGATCATGCCGCCGGAGATCGTGCCGTCGGCGATCAGCTTGCGGGCTTCCTTGATCGACAGGTCCGGAATCAGCTTCTTGGACTTGTCGAGCACGCCGGGCACGTCGGTCAGCAGCAGCAGGCGCTTGGCTTTCAGCGCGCCCGCGATCGCGCCGGCAAAGGTGTCGGCGTTGACGTTCAGCGTCTGGCCGTCCTGCGAGGTCGCCAGCGGCGCCAGCACCGGGATCAGCTCATAGCCGATCAGCTGATTGAGCAGCGTGAGGTCGACCTTCTCGGGGTCGCCAACGAAGCCGAGATCGACTGCCTTCTCGATGTTGGAATCGGGATCGACCATGGTGCGCGTCGTCTTCGACGCCTTCACCATGTTGCCGTCCTTGCCGGAGAGGCCAACGGCCTTGCCGCCGGCCTCGTTGATGTAGCCGACGATCTGCTTGTTGACCGAGCCCGCCAGCACCATCTCGACGATCTCGATGGTCGCGGCATCGGTGATGCGCAGGCCCGCGGCGAATTCCGACTGGATGCCGAGGCGCTTCAGCATGGTCGCGATCTGCGGCCCACCGCCATGCACGACCACCGGATTGATCGCGGTCTGTTCGAGCAGCACGATGTCGCGCGCGAACGCCTTGGCGGTGTCCTCGGCGCCCATGGCATGGCCGCCATACTTAATGACGATGGTTTCCTCGTCATATTCCTGCATGTGCGGCAGCGCCTCGGACAGGATGCGGGCCTGATCGAGCGGGCTGATGTGCTGGTCGGTCATGGGGCTGGTCTCACGTCAGCGGAGGGACGGGCGCGTTTCTATCTGATTGCCGGGCAGGGCGCAAAGCTGTCTTCGAACCTCTCCCACAAGGGGAGAAGGAAGGCAGTGATCACCGCCTCGGCCACATCGCCGAAACCGCCAGCACCAGCCAGCTCAGGATCAGCAGCGTTCCGCCTGATGGAGCCGCCATCGGAAACAGGCCATGGCCGCCATATTGGCGCAGCGTGAGATCGCCCGCGAACAATGACGCGGCGATGACGAAGCCTGCCGCCGCCGCCACACCGAGCTTGGCATGGATGATCGCGCGGTCTGCGACCGCAATGGTCGCGATGGCGGCGGTGGCATGGAACAGCAGCATCGAGGACGCCGCCGCCAGCCGCGTGGCGTCCGGCAGATGGGCTGCGGCCGCCGCCAATATCACGCCGCAGGCGCCCATGATGGCTGCAAGGCCGATCAGGAGGCGGGATGCGCCGTTCATCGGCGCCGCTCCTCGATCAGGCGTACCATGGCGGCACGCAGCTCCGGCATGCCGTCGCCGGTGCGCGACGATGTCACCAGCACTTCGGGGAACGCGGCGGGATGTTTTGCGAGCATCGCGATCGTATCGGCGGTGACGGTCTTGAGTTCGCCGGCCTTGACCTGGTCGGCCTTGGTCAGCACGACCTCGTAGCTGACCGCGGACTTATCCAGCGTCTTCAGCACGTCGAGATCGACGTCCTTGATGCCGTGGCGGGCGTCGATCAACACATAGACCCGCGCCAGCGTCGCGCGCCCGAGCAGGAATTTGTGGATCAGCGCGGTCCACGACGCCACCTTGGTCTTCGGCGCCGAGGCGTAGCCGTAACCGGGCATGTCGACGAGACGAAAGTCCGCGTTTTGCGGGCCCTCGAAGAAGATCAGTTCCTGGGTGCGGCCCGGCGTATGCGAGGTGCGAGCCAGCGCAGTGCGGCCGGTCAGCGCGTTGATCAGGCTCGACTTGCCGACATTGGAGCGGCCGGCAAAGGCGACCTCGAGGCCGGCCATCGGCGGCAGCGTCTCGATCGAGGGCGAGGCCCAGATGAAGCGCCAGTCGCCGGCGAACAGCTTTCGCCCCTGCTCGATCAGCTCCGCATCAGGTTCGACGGTCATGCGAAGGATCCCATCAAGGCGCAAGCGGCTTCGCCGTCATTGCGAGCGGAGCGAAGCAATCCATTCTTCAGCACGGGAAGGATGGATTGCTTCGTCGCTTTGCTCCTCGCAATGACGGGATACGCAGTGGAGTTAAGTCGGCTTCTTGGCGAAGGCCGACTTCAGATTGTCGAATAACTCCACCTTCACGCCGTTCTTGCGCATGATGAAGCTCTGCTGCAGCACCGAGAGCGTGTTGTTCCAGGCCCAGTAGATCACGAGGCCCGCCGGGAAGCCGGCCAGCATGAAAGTGAAGATCAGCGGCATCCAGTCGAAGATCATCTTCTGGGTCGGATCCGGCGGCGCCGGGTTGAGCTTCATCTGCACCCACATCGTGATGCCCATGATGATCGGCCAGATGCCCATCACCAGGTAGGCGCCGAAATGCGGTCCGAGCAGCGCGATCGGATCGAACGGGATCAGCCCGAACAGCGTGAACAGATTGGTCGGATCGGGCGCGGAGAGGTCCTTGATCCAGCCGAAGAACGGCGCGTGCCGCATTTCGATGGTGATGAACAGCACCTTGTAGAGCGAGAAGAACACCGGGATCTGCAAGGCGACGGGAAGACAACCGGCGATCGGGTTGATCTTCTCCTTCTTGTAGATCTCCATCATCTCCTGCTGCTGCTTCACGCGGTCGTCAGGATAGCGCTCCTTCAGCGCGGCCAGCTGCGGCTGCACCGACTTCATCTTCGCCATCGAGGCGTAGGACTTGTTGGCGAGCGGGAAGAACAGCAGCTTCACGATCACCGTCACCAGGAGGATCGCGATGCCGAAATTGCCGACCAGGCGATAGAACCAGTCGAGCGCCAGGAACATCGGCTTGGTGATGAAGTAGAAATGGCCCCAGTCGATCAGGAGATCGAAATGGTTGAGGCCGAGCTGCTTGTTGTAGCCGCCGAAGCCGACCAGCGGGAAGTTGAGGCCGACCGTGGCGGCCTCCTTCGCGCCGGCGAACAGCCGCCCATTGGCAAAACCGGTGCCGCCGATCGGAATGGTCTGCGCGCCCAGCATGTAGTCGGCCTGGTAGCGCTTGTCGCCGGTGGTGAAGCGGGCGGTGTCCAGCGTCGCATT
Source organism: Bradyrhizobium sp. USDA 3240 (assembly GCF_054063295.1). Lineage (NCBI taxonomy): Bacteria > Pseudomonadati > Pseudomonadota > Alphaproteobacteria > Hyphomicrobiales > Nitrobacteraceae > Bradyrhizobium > Bradyrhizobium sp. USDA 3240. The sequence goes on along the minus strand of NZ_JBSSGD010000002.1, from coordinate 3,712,614 downwards.
GGTGTCCGGCAGCAGCGCGGTGGCCCAGTATTTGTCAGTGATGCCGAGCCAGCCGTCGGTGATCTTCGAGAACACGATGCCGCGCGAGTTTCCACCGGTCGGGGTCTTGGCCTCGTCGAGGTTCTTGTAGGTGAATTCCTGCAGGCCCTGTTCGCCGAGATAGCCGATCGGGCCTTCGTGCAGGATCGCGTAGCCGGAGACTGGCGGCTTGCCGCCGCGCGAGATCAGGCCGAACGGATACAGCGTCACCGGCGCGCTGCCTTGATTGATGACCTCGTCCTTGATGCTGAAGAGGTAGCGATCGTCGATCGAGATGGTGCGGTGGAAGGTCAGGCCCTGGCCGTTGTCGTATTTCAGCGTCACCGGGGTGCTCGGCGACAGGCTGTTCGAACCTTCCTGCTGCCAGACGGTATCGGCGTTCGGCGTCTTCACCGACGAGCCGCTGGCGGTCAGCCACAGGAATTCGGCATAATAAGGCTCGGCGGTGCCCGACGGCGACAGCAGCACGACGGCCGGCGATGTGGGGTCAACCGTCTCGCGGAACTGGACCAGCGCCAGATCGTCGATCCGGGCGCCCTTCAGCGCGATGCTGCCGATGATGCGCGGGCTCTCGATCTTGATGCGCGGGCCGGCCGCGAGCACCGTCTCGCGGCTCGCCACCGGGGCGTCGGCAGCAGGCGCGGCCGCCGTCGGTGATGGCGTCGCGGAGCTTCCGGGAGCGGCGCCGGGAGCAGCAGCGCCAGGGGTCGCCTGCGGCGTCGGCTTCAGCAGCTCGGCCTGCTTCTGCGCCTCGCGCTGCTTCTCCATCTGCGGCACGTTATAGAAGTATTGCCAGGCGATCAGGACGAGGCCCGACAGAATGACGGCGATGATCGTGTTGCGGTTGTCGGACATCTCTTATGGTCTCGTCATTCCATTCGGATTGGGAGCGCTTTTGTTACCCGCCTTGTTGGTACCCGTCTTATTGGTACCAGTCTTGGGCGCAGGCCGGTCGAGGCGGCCCAGCGCCGACCGCAGGTCGTCAATCATGGTCGCAAAGTCGCGGGTCAGCGCGTCACGACGGCCGACTAGCACATAATCATGGTGTGGCCGCATGAATACGGCATCGACCCGTCTTATCACTTCGCGAAGCCGGCGGCGGATGCGGTTGCGCTCGGTCGCGGTGCCGTTCTTCTTGGTGACGGTATAGCCGACGCGGATCGGGCCCTGATCGTCGCGACGGCGGCCCTGCAGCACAAAAGCCGTGGTATTCGCCCGTGCGCCATTGGCAACGGCGAGGAAATCCGCCCGCTGCCTCAGCCGATCCATAATGGGTATCTCCGGAGAGGAGACGTCCGGGCTCAGGCGCTCAGGCGCTTGCGGCCACGCGCGCGACGCGCAGCGAGGACCTTGCGACCGCCGGCCGTGGCGAGACGGGCGCGGAAGCCGTGACGGCGCTTGCGCACCAGTTTGCTGGGTTGATAAGTCCGCTTCACGGGTAATTCTCCGCTGACCGGGCAATTTGCCGTTGTATTGAGATGGAGTCCGATGATGCTGGCGGGCCCAAGCGAGCCGTCTACGGCCCCAAATGAGCCGCCCCCGGTCAAGAACCGGGCCATCGCGGACAGTTGGCGCGGCTTATAAGGGAGCGCCCTGTTCTCGTCAATGTCACAGGGCGTCGCAAAGAGGCTTCTTTGAAACGTCGCAATTGGGGCGAATATAACTGTTTTCGCGGGGTTTTTGACGGTGAGGAGCGCTTTGGGGCGTTCGGGAACCGCCGACATTAGCGATCCGTAATTTGACCGGCTTGGGGGCCGGGCCGCATCTTCCGACCCCTAAGCCCAACAAGGCCTTATCTTGTGGCTCTAACTGACGATCAGGCGACCGCGCAGAAACAGCGGCCCAAGCCGTCCCACCGGCTCGGGCTGTCGGGCAAGCTTTTGCTGCTGACGATTCCGCTGGTGATGATCGCCGGGCTCCTGATCTACGTGCCGGCCATCGCCAACTTCCGGATGAACCGGCTCAATGACCGCCTGGCCGCCGCCAACACCGCGGCGCTGGTGCTCGATGCCGCCCCCTCCGGCCTGGTGCCGGATTCGCTGGCCCGGCAGATCCTGACCAGCATCGGCGCCCCGCGCCGTCGCCATCAAGCTCGGGCAGCAGCGCCGCCTGCTCGCCAGCGCCGACCTGCCGGCCTCGATCGACCATGATGTCGACATGCGGGCCATGACGGTGTGGTCGGCGATCGTCGATGCCTTCGAGATCATGCTCGAGCACGGTGACCAGACCATCCGCGTGGTCGGACCCGCGCCGGGCCAGGCGCAATTCATCGAGGTCGTGATCGACGAGAAGCCGTTGCGGCAGGCGATGTACCGCTTCTCGCGCAACGTTCTGGTCGTCGCGCTTCTGATCGCCGGCCTGACCGCCGGCCTGGTCTATCTGGCGCTGCATTATCTGTTCGTCCGCCCGATGCGGCGGCTGACCGCGAGTCTGGTCGGGTTCCACGAGAATCCGGAGAGTTCGGCGCGAATCATCGTGCCCAGCCAGCGCGGCGACGAGATCGGCGTTGCCGAGCGCGAGCTGTCGGACATGCAGCGCGACCTGGTCTCGATGCTGCATCAAAAGAGCCGGCTGGCCGCGCTCGGGCTCGCCGTCTCCAAGATCAATCACGACCTGCGCAATTTGCTGGCGTCCTCGCAACTGCTGTCGGACCAGCTCGCCAGCGTGCCGGACCCGCGGGTGCAGCGCTTCGCGCCGAAATTGCTGCGCTCGCTGGAGCGCGCCATCGCCTTCTGCCAGTCGACATTGTCCTATGGCCGCGCGCAGGAGGCGGCGCCCGATCGCCGCGTGATCATGGTGGAGCCTGCGGTGGCCGAGGTGCGGGAATCAGCCGGGCTTGCGACCGATGTCTCGATCACCTGGATCAGTGCAATCGAGCGCGGCCTCACCATCGACGCCGATCCGGACCAGCTGTTCCGCGTGCTGCTCAACCTGGTGCGCAACGCGACCCAGGCGCTGGAAAGCCGGCAGGACAGCGACGGCGGTGCCCAGCAGATTCGCATCACCGGCCGCCGCGAGGGCACGGTTGCGATCCTCGAGGTCTCCGACACCGGCCCCGGTGTTCCGGCCAAGGCGCGCGAGCATCTGTTCGAGGCGTTCCAGACCTCCGGTCGCCCCGGCGGCAGCGGGTTGGGCCTCGCGATCGCCGCCGAGCTGATCCGCGCCCATGGCGGCCACATCCATCTGGTCGAGGGCACCATCGGCGCCACCTTCCAGATCTCGATCCCGGACCGCCCGGTAGAACTGCTGTCGGTTCGCAGCGAGCGGGCGAGGGCCTGAGGTCATTCTGGTAACCCAGGGCAGCCAAAACCGCGGCCGAAATTGGCGCTTGCAGACCTTGCCAACCGGACCGGGAGCCTGTAGCTAGAGCGCTCTTTCGCGACGCTCCGGGGCTCCCGGAGCTGTGCGGGCTTTAAGCCCACCTGCGAAGATGCGCCCGTAGCTCAGCTGGATAGAGCATCAGACTACGAATCTGAGGGTCGGACGTTCGAATCGTTCCGGGCGCGCCACTCATCCAGAAATCGCTTGAAGATCAATAAGAAGCGCAGATAGAAGCACTTAGCTGCCGCGTGGTGGTCACAAGCGGTAGTACGAATCGTGCGTGTTTTGATGGGCGTCATTAAGGATCGGCACGGCACTTACTGTGCGCGAAAGACAGTACCTGAGAAGCCTAAGGGGCTTCAGGCCGCCGTCGCGCGCGTGCTCGCAAACGGCAGGGCTGTTCAGAAGCACCTTAAGCGCTCGCTTGGCACCAAGGACCTCCGCGAGGCCAACATTCGCGCCAAGCCCGTATTGGCTGAGTTCGACAGGATCATAAGCAAGGCGCAGCAGCTCATCGCGACAAACGCGGCGCCCACGGTAAAGCGTACCAGCCTGAACGACACCGAAATCAAGCGCATGGTCGAGTGGGTGTATGCCAAGACGCTGGCTTGGGACGAGCGAGTGCGGTTCGGTGGCCGCGACGAGATGGAGCGCCTTGAGGCCGAACACCTTCGCCGCGACGGGACGCCTCTCGAGCCATGGGCGGTCCCATATGAGCAGTGGCCGCCGCGTGGTGTGCCGAGCAGGGTGTTTGAAGCCAATCGCGATGAACTGACGGACACCTTGCGCGTGCTGCGCCAAGCCGCCGCTATGGGCGACATCGCGGCCGTGCAGGATCAAGTCAGCGAGGCGCTGGACGCATTTAACATCCAGCTCAACGAACAGAGCCCCGCCTACATCAAGCTCGGCACCGCGTGCCTCCATGCGGAGCTGAGGGCCTTGGAGGCAATCGAGAAACGCGACGCAGGCATCACCGTGGAGACGCCAGCAGCGATGCTGCCCGGGCCAAGCGGCACGGTGGAGGGCGGCACACTTCAAGAGGCCCTAGAAGGCTGGAAGCGCCACCGCACGCGGCCTAAGCGCACCGTGGATGAGTTTGGCCGCAGCGTGGATATGTTCGTGCAGCTTCACGGCAACATGCCCGTGGTGTCGATCAAGAAGAAGCACGCGCTCGAGTATCGCAAAGCGCTCCAGGATGTACCTAAGCTCCGCAAGGGCGACCTCCTGCGCGCCGCGCTCCCGGCACAAGCCGCGTGGGGCCGTGAGCACCCAGAGGAGCCTAGGATCACCGCAGCCACCATCAACAAGCAACTCGGGGGCGTGCAGTCTGTGTGCATCTGGGCCAGTGACAACGGCCTCGTGCCGGATGACGTGGAATGGAATGACCCTTTCAGCAAGCTGAGACTGCCCGAGGAGCGCTCAGAGCGCACGTCGTTTGAGATTGCTGAGTTGCAGCTTCTATTCAACGCGCCCGTGTTCACAGAGCACGCGGAGCCGCTAGGGGCCCATGGGGCCGCAGGTTTCTGGTTGCCTGTGCTGGCGCTCTTCACAGGCGCGCGGCAGGCCGAGTTAGGAGGCCTCACCGTCGCTAACGTGCAGACGGATGCAGCGACGTCTGTGCCCTTGCTTTACTTCGTGACTGAGCGAGCACGGGGCAAGCGGGTCAAGACCGATGCCTCAGAGCGGGTTGTACCTGTGCATCCCGAAGTGATCCGGCTGGGCTTCCTAAGCTACGTCGATGCGAGACGCCGCGCCAATGGCAATGACGCATGGCTCTTCCCCTCAGCGTGTCCAGAGCGGGGGCGCGCTGGCGTGCCTGCTTGGTCCCAGTGGTTTGGGCGATACCTGCGCGCCTCAGGCGTCACCGACAAGGCCAAGGTGTTTCACAGCTTCAGGCACACGGTGAAGGATGCCCTACGGCGGGGCCGAGCGGATCACGAGATGCGTGAGGCACTCATCGGTCATGCACAGGCATCTTCGGTGAGTTGGGGCTATGGCGCGAACGCGATGCTGTCACGTTTCGGTGCTGCGGCCCTTTCCGATGCCGTCAACAGAATCACTTACTCGGGGTTAGACCTATCCCGAGTGCGTCCATTCGCGCCGAACGGCACGCGCAAGAGCAGCTAGAGGGAATCCCGCACAGCATTTGCGCTGCGTGGATGTTGGGGAAGTAGACGTACATGTTGAATGCAGTTCTGAACAACCGATTGGCGCTCACGATACTCACCCGCGCAGCGTGGTTCGTCATCGACACGGGCCAACGCATCGCGGCGCTCTCTGGACGCCTTGAGGGCACAGAGGCGTACACGGTGCGCTCTAATCTCGCTTGGAAGCTCCGCACGGCGGGTGAGAACCTTGAGCGCCTCGGGGAGCGCCTTGAGGAGCATGTGGATGCACGGGCCACAGCGGCGGGCATCAATGCTGACGATGTTCTCGGGCCGCTGATTGCGGAGCGATCAACGTACTGATGCCAAGGGGCGTCCCGCAGCCCACGATGTCCTTCGAGGAGCACGGGGAGCTGCGGGGCGTGAGGCTTAAGCGGCCTTCTTCAGTAAGTATGATTTAGTGCCCCTCCCGCCGCCGGGAATGTACTGCACGCCAAGAGCGCTCAGCGCCTTGGTGGTCTCGTGCTCCGCGTTGTTGAGCGTTTCACGGAGCTTGCTCAGGCCGCTCTTCCCAATGCGCAATTCGTTTTGAACGCTAGAGAGTGAGAGCATGCCCGGTGGCACGCTGCTCATATGGCTGATCAGCCGGGCGTGCGAACTTCCGCTGCGTGGCAGGCGGACCTTGGGGCCATCCAATTCGAAATACCAAGGCACGATATTGAGCCTCGGCATGTCGGCGCGCACGGCGTCCAACACCGCCTCGCCCGTCTTATCCTGCGGCAGCACGATGAAGATGTCAGCCGCTGGACAATTACCCTCTGCGTCAATGACGCGACGGCAGCAGATTCGGTTTATGGCTTGGATCACGGATACCGCTAGCTGCCGGTCTTCCATCACTTTCCGCACATTCGTGTACTGCTTCCACTCGGGCGACCGGAGCCACTTGTCATCCTGGGCACCTTGCAACGCGCAGAACATGTTCGTTGCCCAAGTCTGCGGACGGTACGGCAGGCCTAGGATGACCGCCGCATCGTACTCCTGCCAATCGTTGCGGCCGTCTACCGCGCCCCAATGGCCTACCGCGAAGCGCTTGAACCGCGCGCCGTATCCCTCAGCTGCGACTTCAGCGTCCTTGTGCATACACATGAAGACTGAGCGCTCTGGACCAAGCTCAGCTTCGATAGCGCGTTGCACCCGTGGCCATCGTTCGCCAATGCGTTCAATCATGCTGTGCTTGCCAAGCCCCGACGCTCGGGCAAGGTGCAGGGTGACGTTGCAGTAGTCCCGTGCATTGCTCGGCACGGCCGGGCGAATGTGACGCTCTTCGAATAGATCCCAAAGGAAGTTTGCGCTTGCCGTAGCATCCAACACGACCGGCCCCGGGGTGTCCAAGGGCATCCCAAGCGCCGCTGAGTTGATGGAATGTCGCTCGCCTGTTTTGGCATAGTAGGCGAATTGATCCAGTGTCGCTTGAGCGGCCTTAAGGGTCTCATCAACGCGAGCAGCTAGGCGGGTGCGGTCGCTGGGGTTGTCCCGGCCATAGACTAAGCGGTCATAGCGTAGAGAAAGCATTGCTGTCCGGAGCGGATCGAAGTCGATGCACGCAGGAGCGCCGCCGTCCGGCCACAACAACGTCATCGCATTGTCTGAGCTTCCGTCTGTCTCGACGTAGCTCAAGAGAACCCTGTGCATCTGCTCCAGAACTGCCACTTGCTCGGGTAATGCTGCGCGCACATCAAACGGGATGTGACCTATGGCGAAAGCCAGGTTCTCCGTCGTGGCGTGGCTCTCATCGACCACGTTTGCAAGGGCCTCATCCACGATGGTCAGGAGACGTTGTCCACCGCGCCACCGGGTCCGCCGCTCCCAAGGTGCTCTTTGGTGCTCCTTGAGTCCGCGCTTGGCACTGAGGAACGCTTCGTGTGTTATGATCAACACGTCGCTTTGCTGAAGCACTTCCGGCGACGCCCGCCTACCTGAATGATCCACTGCGGCGACGGAGCGGCCTGCGGTTCCGTTGATGGTTTCCTCGAGCTTGTCAGCCTCCTCCTTCAATCGCGTCACGATCAGGATGCCCACCGGCCTTCGCGTTCCGCTGGTGTTGCGGTTTAGGTCCGCTTGCATAGCTGCGTACACGCAGGTGCCCTGTGTCTTCCCGGTGCCCGTGGGCGGCTGCAGGATGCGCCAAGGCGATTTGGTGCCCTTGGTGGCTTCTACAATTGATTGTTGGAAGTTATCGCCCATAATCTTCCACAAGGTCCGAAGGGCAAGGGAGGCACATTGACCTAGGCCTTGTGGGGCCGGTGTAGTCCAATGAATGTTCATGCGCTCGGAGAAAGCCTGCGGTGACACGAGCGCGTAGCTGTCAACGTCTTCGGGGATAGAGGGCATCTTGTGGTGTTCCTGATGGACACGACAAGGCGCATAAGAGCCCTAGGAGCACCTAAGCAGCCTTGTGACATTGTTGATGGTGGTCGGTGAGTAATTATTGATGACCAGTAAAGGACCCCCTCTAAGCTCTAAGAGAGAGTCTCTTTAGAGGTCTCAAGGGGACCTTTTCCGGCGGCGTTGACCGGGGCCAACGACGTTATCTGCGTCTAAGGGAGCAGGAGAAGGGCGGTGGTCAGAAGGCCGCTGGCCCTAGGACGCCCCTAGGATCACTCAGGGAGCCGCTGGAGAGCGTTGGCACATGGAGCGCGGTGGTTGGCGCCATGTGTTCCCCACGCTTCTCACGAATCCCTGAGGGGCTCCTAGGCGGTCTCGATCTGCTCGCGGCGGACTCTCGGGCGCTATTTGACCCGTCACCGCGCTGGCTATTGCAAGTCCGGTGTCGATGGTGAAGCGGACGTCACGGTTGCGCGCTGCGATTTCCGCATTTGACCCAACTCGGAAATCTAACACGCGCTTAAGCGGCGGGTCCTCAGTGCCCCGTTTGATGTAGCAATGGGTCGTTTAGTAGCCGGTCGGCGTGATCCGAAATTCAATAACCTCGGGCCGTCCGCGAAGGTATGAGGACAGCGCCTCAGCATTCTTGCGGTCTCTGCTTTTGATCGTCATTCGGTATTCGAACTGCTGGCCACTCTCGCTTAGTCGTGATGACGGATTTGCGATGGTGAAGCCGTGATCGTGGATGAGCCTGTACACCTCCTCCTCGCCAATGACGTGATCGCGTGCAAATTTGAGCATATGATGCGCATAGAACTCGCTCGGCAGTTGGCGTTCAATATACCGAAACAACGCCAATACGATCAGCGCGGCAGCAGCCCCGACAATGGCAGCAAACCAAAACCCGATGCCCACCAAAATGCCGATAGCTGCCGTAACCCAAATAGACGCGGCTGTGATCAGGCCTTCTTTGAAGATCACCCCGGCCCCAAGAAATCCGATGCCGGTCATGATGCCTTGCGCCATGCGAGTGGGGTCGGTCCGGATGGCGTCATGCTCTAGAAACGTCATCCACTGGTTCTGATAAACTGTTACGATCATCAGAATTGCGGAAGCGATGCAGACCAGGGAGTGAGTACGGAAGCCCGCAGGGCGGCCGTGGGAGGTGCGCTCAAACCCGATCAGCGCACCGATAACGAGCGCGCCCATCACTCTGCCGATGATTATCAGGTCCTCTTGTCCCATCGATAACCCCTCGTGCTCTCTTATATCAATTTCCGGGCGCTTAACGCCATGATATGATTGCGGTAGGCGTCAGGGTGTTGACCCTTGGCCCTCAGCATAAGCTTTGCCCGCCCGCTCCCATTGGAGGGCGGACTTCTGCCCGGCTCGAAACGAGGGCACTCATGCGGCTTCAACCTTTTATCGGCGGCGCGATGTTCGTCCTACTCTTCGGGCTTTGCGTTTGGGTCGCCCTTCAGTACGTCCCGATGCATTTGCACTGAGGCGCGCGATGGTGAAAGAAACCAAATTTTTTCGGAAACAGGCGGCTAAGGCTGAACGCATGGCGCGGACCGTTGCCGACCCCGAAATTTCCGAAGGCTTCTTGAACATGGCGAAGGCTTATCGCAGTCAGGCGGATGTGCTGGAGGCTAAGAAAAAGTCCGGCAAGAAGCGGCGCCCACGGCAAGCATCCGCCAGCTAGGTACCGCTCATTCTATTGCCTTGAGAATCATCTTATAAAATCGTGCAAATGCTTTGATGTTAGGCGGTGCACGGAACAGCAATGGCAAAGTCATCAAAACTCGTGGCGGCAAAGCGCGGGCGGGTCCTGTTGGTAAGAAGAAGGCGGGACCGGTTATGGATGTTCCCGGGAGGGCGTAGGCGCGGGCGGGAAACAGAAAAAGATTGCCTGCGCAGAGAAATCCGGGAGGAGCTTCCAAAACTCAAACTGGGGCGGTTGAAGCTCTGGAAAGAGGTCAAGGCCAAGAACCCTAGATCAGGACGGAAGATGAGCGATGCTATATTCATCGCCAATAAGGCCACCGGTCGTCTCGCCATAGGCGACAAGAAGGAAATAGATAAGGCCACGTGGCGCAAGCCGCGCGGCATCCGGCTAACACCAACCTCTCGTTACATCCGCGACAAGCTGTTCCCCAGGCGAGGCTAACTATTTCCGCGGTTGGCCCTTAGCTGACAATGCCGCGCGGCGTGCCGGAGGTCTGCTATGAGCACCAAAGCAGACGTCCGCCCCACCAAACTATGCCTTGATGTCCTCGGCCTGCTCCCTCTGGTGCCAGAGATAAGACGCGATCCACGCGTGCGGATGCACCGAGAAGGTGTCCCTGATCTTGAAGTACGCACGGGCACGCGCGTCGATCAGCGCAATCAGCTCTGGGCTATGGAACGGCCAGTACCGGTGATTGCTTCCGATGCCTGAGGCAGGCGCGGTATAGTCGAGTTCCTTGGGACACCTAGGCGGTAGTCGGAGTGAGCCGCGCTCCCTGAAGAGCTTGCGCCACAGCTTCGCATCCTCTTTGCCGTGATACTTCAGCGCGCTTCGATAGGAGTGCGAGGTTGCGTAGTCCCGCCCTCGGCGGCGATGACACGAGCGCGCGTACTCTGAGAACTCTTCTGGCCGCCAGCGGGCTTTGGTAGCTGCAGCAAGCCGCTCCCGGTCGATGGGCGTCTGACATGCCTTGCGAGCCGCTTGCCACGCGGGACCGGGCGGTAAGGTGGCGTCGTCGTCACTGATCAATCGTATGTCCTTTCCAGTTTTCGCGAAAAATCCAACGGGACTTGCGAGCATCGAGGCGGCCGTAGGTTCTCGTGGATGAGTGGAGCGAGTGAAGGCGAGCCGAAGCGCGCCCTTTCCTCTATGGTGAGTGGAAAGAACGGTCATGTGGTTGTGACCGCTTAGGGAAAGGTCGTTTTGCGGCACATTTTACCGTCGAGCTTAGGAGGCGTTCAGAGCCCCGCGCGCACCCGAGCAGCGGCACGGCGCTTTACTGGCTTATTTTGAAATCTGCTGCGCGCGGATTGCGAAAAAGGGGACCCGTTAATCATGGGACCCGTTGCACGCACGTCCGTTAGCGAGGGTGTTGTTTCGTGCAACGCGACCTGCGATAGAAGAGCAGGCAGGGGGGCTAACTGAGATGAGAGTTTTGGGCGTGTTAGCGTTGGCGCTTGTGTTGGGCGCGTGCGCGCGAGGGCAGGCGGTGCGGACTTCCGCCAACACGATGATCGTTCAAACTTCAGCGGCGGCGGTCTGTGGTGGCACGGGCGCGCTTGCTGCATCACAGCGACTTGCTGCCATCGAAACCATTCGAGCCGGATACGACCGCTACATCATCACGGGCGGTGAGGCGCAGAACAACGTGCGCGTCACGCAACTACCCGGCACCTACAACACCGAGGGCACCTACGGGCGCGGCGTAATGCAAGCGACCACGACGTACCAACCGGGACCTACCGTCGTCTCTGGTTCGCATGATCAAGGCCTTGCCCTCGTGATGTTCCACGATGGTGAGCCCGGAGCACAACAAGCCGTGAGCGCCCGGGAGGCCCTAGGACCCGACTGGGAGGAGAAGGTCAAGAATGGCGTGAACTTCTGCTGGTAGCGCCGCGCTCAGGAGGCTCAGGATTTCCCGGGAGCACTGAGGCGCTGCAGTAGCCGAGCAGCAAACGGCCTAAAGGGCGTCGAATTTGAAATTCGTTTGGCGAGTTACTGGAAATAGGGGTCCCGCGCGAAAGGGGACCCGTTTCTAGAAGAGGGGGCCGGGCGGACGGCCCTCTTCTCACATGGCGTAACGTGCGATCAGCACCGCGCCGCCGAGCAGCACTGAGCCTGCCACCGCGCACTCCAGCGCCACCGATGCTATTCCGGCCAACATCATCGTGAGGGCTACTGCTAAGGTCATGATCCTGTCCTTCAGTCTTCAAAAGCGCGATAGACGGACGCACGGCCAATCTTGAGCGCCTTCGCGATGGCCGATGCGCCCATGCCCTCCGCCCGTAGCGCCTTCACCTTGGCAGGGTCGATGGAAGCCTTGCGACCTTGGTACACCCCACGCGCCTTGGCATCCGCGATGCCCTCAAGCTGCCGCTCGCGGCGTAGGTTCGTCTCGAACTCAGCAAACACGCCGAGCATGTCCAGGAAGCACTTCCCCGCCGCCGTGCTGGTGTCGATGGGCTGCTCTGTGGCCCGCAGGGATGCTCCGCGCCCCTTCACGGTCCGCACGATGTCTTGGAGGTCTCCGATGCTGCGCGCGAGGCGGTCGATACGTGTGACCATCAGGACATCCCCGGTGCGGAGGAAATCGAGCACTATGCGAAGCTCCTCGCGTCCCGTGGTGGTCGTGCCGCTGCGCTTCTCAGAGCGGATCAAGTCGCAGCCCGCCGCGCGCAATGCGTTCTCTTGGACATCAAGGTTCTGATCGGTGGTGCTTACGCGCGCGTATCCGATGACGGTCATGTTTCGGGGTCCTGTCTCGTTAGGATCTAGACCTTGAGACAGTCATGTCTCACAACTCAAATGTCAACCCTAATGAGACAGATTTTGTGTCTCATTAAAATGTCTCGGGAGGGTAGACCCTAACGGGTCGAAGGCAGCGCCAGCGCTCTGGCGTGCCTGCACGTCTCAGCTCATCCACCACCGCGCGGCCGAGTAGTACGGTTGCGCTTCTATTTGCGCGAGTGCTATTTGGGAACCCGCAAAAAGGGGTGGGCAATGGCACGCAAGGCAAAGGCGACTTCCGCAACTATCGCAGCTGCAAACGACAAGGTTGAGAAGGAGGTCGCGCGACGCAAGCGCACCGTGCGCAGCTTTCCGGCCGCTCCGTTCGAGGACAGCATCGATTTTGTGAAGAGCATGTTCGAGTTCGGAAGCGGTGAAGCCGTCCGCAGGCTGTCGCTATTCGACCATATCGGTAAGTCGCCGGACAGCGGCGCGAGCCGCATGTTGGTGACCAACGCGAACAAGTACGGGCTCATCAAAGGCAATTATGCTGGCGAAACGCTTGAACTTACGCAAGACGGCGTACGGACTGTTGACCCGCAGATACCAGCACGAGATCAGCTCCGTGCTAAAATCAAGCTATCGATAGAAGATATCGAGATTTTCGCGAAGCTCCATGAACGATTTGTTGGCCGTTCTTTGCCAGCGAAGACCGCTTTAATCGACACAGCTATGGAGCTGGGTGAAAGCAAAGACGCCGCCCCGGAGGCCGTTGAAACATTCATCCTCAATGCGCGGTATGTCGGCCTGTTAGCGATGCTGTCCGGTGCTGAGCGTCTCGTCTCGAAAGACGCTGCCGTGGATGCTGTTCAGCAGCCTGCGGGGCAGACGACGTCCGGAACCTCTCCGTCATCCGTTCTACCACCAACAACATCGCCACCGGCTGGCGCTGTCATCACCGCAGACCACGCCAAATTTGAAGCCACGTGCTTTTACATCAGTCCTATCGGTGCTGCTGACAGTGAGTATCGCCAGCACTCTGACCTGTTCATGGGCACACTCATCGAGCCAGCCGTAGCGTCGTTTGGGGTGTCACTGGTGCGCGCCGATCAGATAGATAAGCCGGGGATGATCACCAAGCAGATTATGGAGTTTCTTGTCAAAGCTCGGCTTGTCATCGTCGATATGTCCTATCACAATCCAAACGTCTTCTATGAACTGGCAATTCGCCACATGATGCGCCTGCCTATCGTGCAAATCGTTCGGAAGTCAGACACCATACCATTCGATGTCAACCAGATGAGGACCGTCATCATCGATACGTCGGATATCTATTCGTTCGCACCTCGTATCAGCACCTATCAGACGGACATATCTTCTCACATAAGACGAGCGCTCGAAGCTCCCGAAGCGGTTGAGACACCAATATCTATCTTCTTTCCGACGCTCCGTGCGGCGCTGGCATAGAGCCGCCGGATGGCATAACCACGCGGCCTCATCGGGGCGTGTTTGACCGCGAGAACGGACCTTTATGCTGGCAGCAACAAAACTGAAGCCTCGACCGGTCGAAAGCTTCGTAGATAGCCTGATCCCCTCGATATGGACGCTGTACGTCGCAATTTTCTCGTTCGTGGCTCTCTACGTCTACGTGGGCGTGAGCACTTACGAGCACCGGGCGACCGAAGATAAGCTGGTCGGCCTGGACGAACTCTTGGCTCTGAGGCGGCTGACCTATGCGAACATGATCGAGATACGGCCCGCGCGAATGAAGGACATCCCTGCATTCTTTTCCAGCGCGCTGTCTGAAGCCATACAGGAAATGGACGTAGACGCGGATGAGCCGGAAGGGAAGACAAAGCCAGAGACCAAGCCTCCGAAGTTTGGCGATGAACTCGTCGGCAACGCGGAAGTAGCTCTGGACGTGCCTATGCGCATGGCCGTCAGCGGATCATGTGATGTGCTCGTTGCGCACCTTGCCCCGGGAACGAGCTTCAACTTCGCCACAGTCTTGATCGTAGGACAAACGTATACCGTGGACAGCGGTCAGGTTAGGCTGCTTATCTTCCATAGATGTCAGCCCTTCCCCAGCGATGACTTCCAAGCTCTTGTTTTTAGACTAGATGACGGCCAATTCGCTTTCGCGATACCAGACTCATTGGATGCGACGTTCCTTGGTCCCTCAAGAGCTGGAAATTTTCGCAATTTCCCCTTTGACGCGCAGGCTGCAAATATCGCGCGCTTGGTGCCGGACGCGTTGAGGGCCTACCTCGATCTGCCAGAAAGCTTTGTGATTTTACATCGAAAGGCGGTCGATTTTCTAATTTTGAGCTTCGCGAACGCGCAGTTAGGGAAACGCTTTGCACCGGAGCGGTTGGACGAAGCGGTGCAGCAGCTTTATGAGCAGAAGGAAAGAGACGCCTCATATTTCGGTATCAGCGCGTCAAGCACTCAACTCATCCGGCTCGGGCCGCTAGTCTATTTCTTGCTATCTTTTGAGTTGTGGCGACGAGTGCGGCGTTTACCGAAGGGTAGACTTACCTCCGACAAATACTGGTTCGCTTTCGAAACAACTGACTTCTTTGGGCGCGTGTACGGCTATCTCTGTGCGTTCGTCCCGATTTTGTTAGGGGCCGTTGTCTACGCGCTATTTTCAATCTCACAGGGCCTGAGCTTGGTCCTGTGGGGTAGGGTAGTCACGGTGCAGGGGCTTTTGACGCTGGATTTTCCGTTTGCTTATGCGCCGGGCTGGTATTCGTGGGATCAATTCGCATTCCTGCTTCTGTTGTTCATTCCCATCCAGTTAGCAATCTTGATCCTGACCGTGTGGAAGTTGGTAGCTGTCGTCAGAGCCAATCTTCGTCCGAGCAGGCTATAGCCGTCGATGCAAAGCCTTGATGGTGGTCATAGAAGGTGGTACTAGCCGATCAGCGGCTACGCTGATTTGCGCTGATTTTTCAATAGGAAGCTGACGGTTCCGTCGCCTCGTTCCGGGCGCGCCATTTGGCATTGTTTTCATTGAAGTTTCGTGTCGTTTGCCGCGCTCGCTCCTGGCCGGAGCGGGAGCGACACCGTTGACTGCCGGCGCCGGGCTTGTCGCGACGATCAAATACTTGTGCGACGCAGTATGATTTTATTGCATTGCAACAAAATGCGTCTACCTGTGCTGCTCAAGTCCTATCGAGGAGCCTCCAAGTGACCAAGATTTCTCTGTCCATCGTAGCCGCCACCCTCGCAATCGCGAGCGCGACGGTCGCATCCGCTGCGGAGCGTCCGACTTTCGAAGCCGCGGGCCTGCCGATCTCGCCGGTGCAGGCTGGTGTGCTTGGCGCCGCCAACGTCCACGAGCAGGCGCCGGTAGCTGCGACGTCGGCAACTCCGCATCAACTCAGTGTTCTGACGCCGCGAAGCAAGATCACGACCGCGCGGGCTTCTGTCCGGACGGACCGCGCGTTGCACTGATTGGCATAACTGGTCCAACTCCAGAAAGCCCGCGGCCGCGTCGCGGGCTTTCTCATATGTGAGGTGTGCAACGGCTGCCTCCGCCCGCGCTTATCCGCGTAGCAGCATGCGGCCGTCGTCGAACTCGATCGCATGCTTGGACAGCCGCAAGGCCTCGACATTGCCGACCTGCGAACGCTATCGACGCCGGTGATGGCGAGCGGCCGCCCCGTAAAACCCCTGCTTGCGCTCGTCCGACCGTTGAGAAAAAATAAGTTCTTTCAGCCTATAAGCGGCAGAACGTTTTTTATTCATTTTGTCTGTCCATTTGAACCGGCGGGTCATCTCTCATGTCGAGTGAGATCTCAAACGCCATTTTGTTAGCGGCGATTTTTCTGGGTGTCGTCTACGGCAGTCGCATCCTCGAGAAGAGGTGGCCGATTGCCGATGTTTCCCGCGCCGAGTTTCGCGATGACTGGCTGGCGGTTATCGTGAGCGTCGGGTTGGAGCACATGCTTGCTCCGATCGCGGCGATCAGCGCGGGTGCGATTGCGAGCTACGTCGGGGTCGGTTGGATCAAGCTGCCGACCGAAGGCTACTGGTGGTACGTCTCCCTCGCGATCCTCGTGGTGGCGCTCGATCTCTACAAGTACACATTCCATCGCCTGCAGCATGCGATCCCCTTTCTCTGGGCGATGCACTCGTTCCACCACAGCGCCAACGGCATTACGTTCATCACCGGCGCCCGGCATTTCTGGTTGGAGAGGGTGTTGTCTGATGCCTTCCTTCCCATCCTGGCGATCCTGTTTCGGATCCCGCCGGATATGGCAATCGCCGCGGGATTCATCTTCTTCGTCCCCGATGCGTGCGCGCATCTCAACGTCCGCATCCCGCTCGGCCGGTTCGTGACATGGGTCAACAACCCGCAATGGCACCGGATCCATCATTCGGTCCATCCCGAGCATCGGGACAAGAATTTTGCTGCCTTCTTTCCGCTCCTGGACATTGTGTTTGGCACGGCGTGGGTGCCGAAGCCGGACGAGTATCCTGCGACGGGACTTGTGCCTGCCGAACGGGTGGACATCATCAACAGCGTGATCTGGCCGATCCGGCATCTTCGGCATGGGGAGTCAAAGAATGAACTGGGTTAAAGGCCTCTTGCTGTTCTTCGCCTTGCTGCTGGGCTACGCCGACCTCGTGTCGACCAATGTGATTTTGACTCTCGGGTTGGGCGAGTTGAACCCGTTCATGCATCTGGCTCAGACATGGTTCGGCGTATGGTGGCTGGTCCCCAAGCTCGGTCTCACGTTCGTCCTGACGTGGCTACTTTGGCGCAGCACCAACGTTTACAACATCGCTCTTGTCGTCGCTTTCTGTTGTACGCCCGTCCTGAACAATCTCGTCATCATCGCGGGTGCGAACTGAGCCGGCCACTTCGTCTCGTGGCCGGAATCCGCGAAGCGCTGGTGTTGTCCGGCGCGTGTTGCTGCAAGGACGATGAAACAGAACCGCGCGCGGCGCGGGACATGAGTTCGGCTATAGAACGATACGAGCATTTCCATGGGTGATATTGACGGGGTGCAATCTTGTGCGCCCGGCCCGGTTTCAGCACGGGCCGCGCGCGTGTTCCCTCACTCAAATTCTGAAGCCCCAGAGGCCAGGAGCCTCTGGATTATCATCGCGGCGCTCACCGGAGTTGCCGCTGCCGGGCTCGTTCTGTCGGGACTTCGGGTCTCATTCAATCCTGTGATCGTCGTCGGCTTCCTGGCGTTGGTCGGCCTCAATCTGGTTTACACCAGGATCAGGCCTAACCGACGCATCGCGTCATTTGCCCTCACCTGCGCGCAGCTGGTTGCGTTCAGCAATGTCGGAACCGTTCTCAGCTATCTTGCTGCGTCCGCCGGATTTCCTCTGGTCGACAACGCACTCGCTGCGTCCGATTCCGCTGTAGGCTTCGATTGGCTCGCATTCTTCAACTGGGTGAAGCTCGAGCATCCCAACATCGGTTGGGCGCTCGATATCATCTACGATACCCTCTTCATTCAATTCGGCGTGCTGCTGGTCGTGCTGAACACGATCGGAAAGCTCGAAAGGGCAAGAGAACTCGCCTGGCTCTTTGTGATCACGCTGCTGATGATCCTTCCGTTGTCGATGCTGCTGCCCGCGGAGGGAGCCTGGGCGCATTACGTTGTGTCACATTTGACGAGCGCCTATTACCTGTCCGACTTCTATGCGATCCGCGATGGATCCATGAAGGTCATCGATCTGGCCAGGATCAACGGCATCATTCAATTTCCCTCGTTCCATGCAGCGCTTGCGCTGATCCTCATCCTGACGAGCCGGGGCACTTTCCTGTTCGCCGTCTTTCTCCCGCTCAACGTTCTGATCATCGTATCGGCGCTGACCGCCGGCGGTCACCATCTGAGCGATATTGTCGTCGGGCTGGCCACCGTGCCTGCGGCCATGCTCGTGCTGCGGGGGTGCAAACTTTCGTCCTAGCTCGCAGAACCTGGCCGCCCGGCGCGGCGACAAATACTCTGGAATGACGAATGATCGCGTCCAGCGGTCGGGAGATCGAGTGATGTCGGACAGAGCCGTGCTCGCCTGCATCGTCTGCAGTGCCCTGATCCTGGGGGCCCTAGGCGCGACCGTGCACGCGCAGACGCCGGCGAGCTGCAAGGAGCCGCCGGCGGGCACCAGCCGCGTCCCGATGCTGTCGCCGCCGCTCGCCAATGTGGTGACGGGCAAGGGACGGCTGCAATTCTACTCGGCGCCGAATCTGCACTGCCCGATCAGCGGCGTGTTCGTCATTCCGAATGACGCGCTCGTCGCCTATGCGCAAACCAATGACGGCTGGTCGTCGGTGATGTATCTCAATCCACGGGGCGGCAACGACGTCTCGGGTTGGGTGAGGTCGGCAAGATTGAAGGCGACCGGGACCGTCGGTCCAAAGCAGTAGCGGGCGAACCGAGGGCGCAGCGGGTGCGGCTTCCATGGCGTGGCCAGCAGGTCACGACGCATCTCTCTTGCGTCCGTCAATGGATCGCCGCGTACATGATCTTCTCCTCGGTGGCCTCGACCGCGGAGAATTCCTCGACCACCTTGCCCTGGCGCGAGACCAGGATGCGGTCGGAGAGGGCCATGATCTCGGGCAGATAGGATGAGATCACCACCACCGCCTTGCCCTCGTCGGCAAGCTGGTTGATCAATTCGTGGATTTCGACAATGGCGCCGACGTCGACGCCGCGGGTCGGCTCGTCGAAGATGATCAGCTCGGGCTCCTGCACCAGTGACTTGGCGATCACCACTTTCTGCTGGTTGCCGCCTGAAAGCTCGACCACCCTGGCCTCGTCGCCGATGGCGCGGACCTTGAGCCGCTGGGTCCAGGTCTTGCCCACCGTGTTGGTCTCGCGCCGCGACAGCATCATCCGGCCGGCGGGAAACTTCGACAGCAGGCCGAGATAGATGTTGCGGGCGATCGAGGCCGTCTCGAAGAAGCCCTCGACCTTGCGATCCTCGGTCACATAGGCGATGCCGGCCTTCACCGCCGGCGCCGGAACCCGATAGCGCACCGGCTTGTCATGCAGCAGGATCTCGCCGCCATGGAAGAAGTCCCGCTTCAGCACACCGGATACGATCTTGAAGGTTTCGGTGCGGCCCGCGCCGACCAAGCCGAACACGCCGGTGATCTGCCCGGCAAACACCGACAGCGAATTGTTCTTCACCATCGGCGCCATCTTGAGGTTCTGCACCGTGAGCACGCGCGCGCCGGCGGGCCGGACGCTGGCCTTCCTGGCGCCGTACAGCGTGTTTGAAAGGTCGCGCCCGACCATCGCCTGCACGATCGCCGCCCGGTCGAATTTCGCCGCATCGTCGGTGACGACGTGCTTGCCGTCGCGCAGCACGGTGATCCGGTCGGCGAGCAGCAAGGCCTCTTCCAGCGCGTGCGAGATGAAGATGATCGAGACGCCGCGCTTCTTGAGGTCACGGACGAGGTCGAAGAAATACTTTTTTTCTTCCGGCGTCAGTGACGCGGTCGGCTCGTCGAAGATGATGACCTTGGCCTTGTGCAGGACCGCGCGCGCGATCTCCACCATCTGCTTCTTGGCGGCGCCGAGCCCACTCACGGTCGCGGTCGGCGTCACGTCGAAATTCAGCGACTGCAGGAATTGCTGGGCGGCGATGTAGATGCCGCGCAGCCGGTTGTAGAACTTCTCCTGTCCGAGAAACAGATTCTGCGCCACGGTCATGGTCGGCACCAGGCTGTTCTCCTGGAACACCATGGCGATGCCAAGATTGCGGGCCTCGAGCGGCGTGCGCGGCGCGACGTCGGAGCCGTCGACCGTCATGCTACCCGACGTCAATGTCACGACGCCGGCCATCACCTTGGTCAGCGTCGACTTGCCGGCGCCGTTCTCGCCGACCAGCGCGTGGATCTCGCCGCGGCGAAGCTCGAAGTCGACGCCCTCGATGGCGGGCACGCCGGCATAAAGCTTGGTGGCCTTGCGCAGGGACAGCACGGTGTCGCTCATGAGCCTGTCTCCTCAGCAAGCCCGGCGAGGGGCAGTTTCAGCACGCGGCCCGGTCCCTTGGCGATCAGCACGAGGTCGCTGCCCAGCTCGAGCGCCGCGACGACGCCGTGATTGATGCCGTCGACCCGGCTGTGCAGCGAATAGAGCGGCTTGCCGTCTTCGCCCAGCCGGATCACGAGGCCGTAGGAACGCGGCGGCGCCCACGGCTTGATCACGCCCATGGTCTTGATGTGCGCGCCCTGCATCGGCTCCTTGAACGAGAAGCCCGAGCGCAGCCGCGGCGCCACCCAATAGGCCGGGTCGATCTCGGCCATCATGCGGCGGCGGTAGCCCGGCTCGCGCAGCACGAATTCGATCAGCTGGGTGCGTGCGGTGAACGCTGTGAGCCAATAGCCGCCGCCTGCGGCCTTCGACAATCGCGACGGATAGACCGGCAGGTGGCCGAGCACGGTCTGCGGCGGCCTGCCGTCGGCAACAAGCACGAGACGATGCCGCCAGCTCTCGCTGACCAGCACGCCATCGCCGCGCGCGCAGGCGCCGAAGGCGTAGCCGAGCTTCGAGGCCAGCGGCTTCACCGATCGGGTCCTGGGATCGAGCCGGAACACGCGGCCGCTCCGGTTGAGCTCCATCAGGTCGCGCGCCCAATCGTCGACGCCGCAGCTTGTCGAGCCGTCGGTCGCGATCAAGGCTCCGTCGTCCGTCGGCGTCAGCGCGTTGATCGCGTTGAAGGCGGCATCGCTGAATGTCACGCTCGGCTCGCCTGCCGAAGGATTGGCATAGAGGCGGACCTCGCGGCCGCCGAGCGCGACCGCGATACCGCCGTCGGCGAGTGCACACAGCGCCGAGATCGGCTGCTCGAAGCTGCGCAGCTCGGTCGCGATGCTGCCGTCGAGCCGCAGCAGGCGCCGGCCGTCGGCGACATAGAGGTTGCGGCCATCGGTTGCGAGATCTTCGAGCGCCTCGCACTCCAGCAGCGTCGTCGCGGCCTCCAGTTTCTGGTTCGGCTTGAGCGCGCCGTCGAACGACGGCACGGTGATGGTGGCCTCGCCGCGGCCGAGGAAGCGGTTGGCGAATTCTCTGACGGCCGCGATCACGACGCTTTCCCCCAGCGCTTGTCATACTGCACATAGTTCGGGTCGGCATTGTCGAGCTTGTAGCGGCCGATCCGGTTGTTCATGATGCCGCCGAGATAGAGGTAGCCGCGATGCTCGCGCATCGAGGTGATCATCGGGTGGTTCTCGCCGCGCAGGTCCCAGAACGATTCGAGGATCTTGCCCTGCTCGTTGAACTTGACGACGCAGCCGGTGTTGATGTTCGGGAACAGCCATTCGTCGACCGGGACACGCTTGGCCATGCGGCGGCGGAAGCCCGGCATCTTCCAGGCGAGGTCGAGCGAGGGGCTGCGCATGCCGACCAGCGCCAGCCAGTAATTGCCGTCGGAGGCGAGGTTGATGTTGTCAGGGTAGCCCGGCAGATTGTCCATCACCACCTCGACCTGGCCCTTCTTCGGTCCCGCGAACCACAGCCGCTTGATCGAGCAGCCGAAGGTTTCGGCGAACAGGATCGACTGGCCGTCGCTCGCGACACAGATGCCGTTGGGGAATTTGAGGCCGCGCAGCGCCGTATGGGTGGCGCCGGTCTTGGTGTCGTAGCAGATGATGCGGCCGTTGCCGCGCGCCTCGAGGCCGTCGATCGGCCATTCGTCCATCTCGTAGCGCACGGTGGCTTCGGAGAAGAAGATCAGTCCGTCGTCGGTGATGTCGAGGTCGTCGGCGAGCCGCAAACGGCTGTCGTCATTCACCGAATGCATGCTGCGGTTGGTCTCGTCGGTCGCCTTCTCCACGGTGCCGTCGGGCGTGATCCGGTATAGGCCCATGCCGCCGATGCAGACATAGAGATTGTCCTGCCGGTCGAACGCCATGCCGAGCGGCTGACCGCCGATATGGGCGAATACCTCCATCCGCTGATAGTCGGGCGCGAAGAAGCGCATGATGTCGCCATGGCGCGAACCGGCGTAGAGATTGTTGTTGCGGTCGAGGATCACGTCCTCCGGCGCCTCGATGCGGCCGAGGCCGATCAATTCGACGTCGCGCAGCTTGTCGTTCTGCTCGAACGGGCCGCCCTGGCCGATCTCGGTGGCCGGGGGCGGCGGCAACGCGTGATAGGTCGGCGCGACATAGACCTTGCTGATGATGCGGGTGCGGTTCTTCTGCCAGCGGATGTCGACCATCGCGGCGAGCAGCAGGATGCCTGCGAGCGCCATGCGGTTGATGCCGCCGCGCGCATTGAGCGTGGTGAGGCCGTTGGTGATCAGGAGCACGATCAGCACGCCGACCAGCGATTTGGCGACCGAGCCCTTGCCGCCGCCGAGCGTGATGCCGCCGAGCACGGTCGCGGTCAGCACGATCACCTCGAGGCCGACGCCGATGTCGCCGCCGACGGTGCCGAGCCTCGCCGCGAAGAACAGCGCGGCGATGCTGGTCAGCACGCCGCTCGCGACGTAACAGAGCGCGATGGTGCGGCGAACCGGAATGCCGGAATTGTAGGCCGAACGGCGCGACCCGCCGATCGCGGTAATGTGCCAGCCCGGGCGCAGCCGGGTCATGAAGATATGCCCGAAGATCGCGATCGCGATGTAGACCAGCGCGACGCTCGGAATGCCGAACACATCGCCGCCGCCGATGAAATTCCAGGACGGGATGTCGGGAAAGGCCGCGGCGATCGAATTGGAATAGCGCCGGATCAGCAGGTCGAATGCCGACCGGTAGATGATCAAGGTGATCAGCGTGGTGATGAAGGCGCGCAGCCTCAAATATCCGATCAGGACGCCGTTGACGGCGCCGAGCAGCGCGCCGCAGGCGAGGGTGGCGACCACCACCGCCGGCACCGGCCAGTTCAGCACGTCGAGCAGATAGAGCGCGCAGAAATCCGTCAGCGCGAAGATCGAGCCGACCGACAGATCGATGCCGCCGACGATGACGACCAGCGCCATGCCGAGCCCGATGAAGCCGATCTCGCCGGCCTGCCGCGCGGTGTCGGCAAGGCTCGCCGGCGACAGGAAGTGATCGATGGAGCGGCTGAGCGCGAAGCCGACGATCAAGAGCAGGATCACCGGAATGGCGGTCTCGGTCCAACGCTTGGACAGGATCTCGCCGAGGAGATGATCCGGCCAGTAGCGGTAACGCAGGCTCGTCAGGGTATCGCGCATCGGCATTCCAGCAAGGCGTTCGATTTTCGGAGATGAACGTCCCGGGCGGGATGCGCCCGGGACGTCCGGCGGGAATGGCCGGACTATTTCTTCAGGTCACTGAGATTCCAGCACGCGGTCTGGCTGTCCGCATTCTCCTTGGTGATCGGAATCAGGGTGGTGTATTCCGAACCCTTGATCGAGCCCGCCTTGGCGCCCGACGACAGCAGCCATTTGATGGTGCCTGCCATCTGCGCGGCCTGGGTCGGCACGTCGTAGCTCAGGTTGAGGTCGAAGGCGCCGGACTTCACGAGCTCGCAGGCGCCCTTGCGCTCGCCGCCGCCGGAGGTCGCGACGAACACCTTGCCGGTGAGGCCGGCTTCCTTCACCGCGGCCGCGGTGCCGATGTCCATGCCGTCCCAGAAGCCGACGATGCCGCAGAGATCGGGATTCTGCTTCAGCACCGTCTGGGTGATCGCCTTGGCCTTTGCCGCATCCCAGTCGGCGGCCTGGCTCGAGACCACCTTGATCTCCGGATGCTTGGCAAGCACGTTCTCGACGCCCTTGAGCGTGTAGGCGCTGGCGGCGGCTGACAGGGCGCCCTGCACGATGGCGATCTTGTTCGACTTGCCCTGGCACGCCTTGACCACGGCTTCGGTGTCCTTCTCGCCGATCTCGATCCAGTTGGCGCCGACGAAGGCCGACGAGCGATAGGCCGATCCCATGTTGATCTGGATGACGTAGATGCCTTCGTTCTCGGCGCGCTGCAGCAGCTTGGCGTAGGTCTGCACGTCCGGATTGTGGATCACCATCACGGCCGGCTTCTCCGAGATCAGCGAGGTCACCGCCTGCGCGCCGGCGTTGGTGTTCCAGTTGGGATCGCGGATCTCGAACTTGACGCCGAGGGGCTCGAGCTCCTTCTTCATGCCGGCGTACCAGCCTTCGGTGAGGTCGAAGTTCATGGCGACCGGAACGTAGGCCACCGTCTTGCCGGCAAGGGCCTCCTTGAACGGCTTCTGGAACGGCTCGTCGAGGCCCTGCTGGGCCAGAGCCGGGGCGGCGATGGCCGCGAGCCCGAGCGCTGCGGCGATCACCTTGGCAGTCCTGACAGCGTATTTCATTGCTTCCTCCTTGGTCGTGATTGATCGTTCTTCCACTTGATTTAGATGTCGCCCTGCTGTGCGGTTTCTTCGTTGCGCGGATTCAGGAATGAATCCGTGATGACGGCGAGCAGCAGGACGACGCCCTTGACGAGGTTTTGTCCGGCATAGGAGATGTCCATGATGGTCATGCCGTTCAGCATGGTGCCGATCAGCAGCGTTCCGATGATGACGTTGAGCACGCCGCCGCGACCGCCCGACAGCCCGATGCCGCCGAGCACGACGACGAGAATGACGTCGTAGATCAGGGTCGAATTGAAGACCCGGGTCGGCATCGAGTTGACCGACGCCGCCATCACCAGGCCCGCAAAGCAGCCGATCAGGGCCGCGACGACATATTGCAGCACGATGATCGGCCGCGAGGGGATGCCGGTGACGCGGGCCGCATAGGGATTGTCGCCGATCGCGTAGATATAGGCGCCCCAGCGGGTCTGGCGCAGCAGGAAGGCGACCACCACGCAGGCGATCGCGAACATCACGATCGAGGTCGGGATACCGAGGATGGTGCCTTGTCCGAGCCGCTCGAAGCCCTGCATGCCGTCGCTCCACTGCACGACGTCGAGCTGAAACAGCGCGGCCTGTCCGAGGCCGGCGAGCAGCAGGCCGGTCGCCAGCGTCGCAAACAGCGAAGGGACTTCGGCGTAGGCGATCAGCCAGCCATTGACCAGGCCGAACGCGATCGTGAGCAGCACGGCCGTGAACAGCGAGGCCGGCAGCGAGTGGCCATTCTGCACCATCTGCAGCACGAGCCCCGGAGGCACCGCGAGGGCTGCGATCAGCGAGATGTCGATGCCGCGGCCGATCACGACCAGCGCCATGGCAAGCCCGAGGATGCCGAGCACCGCCACGTTCTGCAGCAGCGTCAGCATGTTCTCCGGCGTCAGAAAGCCGCGCAGGAAAATCGAGAATGCCAGGAACAGCACGGCGAATACGGCGAAGACGATCTCCTGTTGACTGAATCGAAATCGCTTCATTGCCTCGTCCTTCCTTTCGGCTATGGCTGCGCCGTCTGCCTGGATCTTGTGCGGGAGCCGGTCGCGACGCGGCCGGGCCGCGTCCTGCCGGCGACCGCGGCGTCGACGAAGGCGCCGACGGCGTTGATGTAGGCCTCGATCGAGGTGCCGCGTCGGCGGTACTTCGCGCGTTTGACGTACCAGTCCTGCAGCAGCGGCTTGATCAGCGAGGCCGTCAGCGTGACCTGGTCGATGGCGAACGCCCCGCTGGCGACGCCTTGTTTGAGGACGTCGGCGATGATCTTCTCGGTCATCACCTCCATCTCGATCGCGCGCTGGCGCTCGGCGGGCGGAAACGATTTCGCTTCCATGAAGGAGAACACGAACCAGGGCTGCATCGCCTCGCTCATGCGAACGTGGGTGGCGATGATCCAGTGCAGGTGCTTGCGCGCATCCTGCTTCACGCTGGCGGGCGGCGCGGTGAGGACTTCCGCCGCCGTTTCGGCGACCTCGCCGAGGATCATCGACAGCAGCGTCGGCTTGCTGTCGAAGTAGGTGTAGAGGCCGCCCATGCTGAGACCGGAGGCCTCCGCGAGCTGGCGCAGCGTGGTGGCGTGAAAGCCGTGCTTGTTGGAAAGCGTGAGCGTGGCGCCGATGATGCGCGTGAGGTTCGGAACGGCGAGATGCGGCTTCTGGACCCGGATGGAATCCCGATGACGTTCGAGGATGCGTGCGCAAAGCACGTCCATCGCGAACGCATTCGTCCCCGGCCGCTGACGCGCGAGACCCACGTTGCCTCCCTGGCTATGTCCCCGGACCATTTCATTTGATTGCCGGTCCGGGCCGGGCTTTACGCCCTTGCTCAATTCCTAGCCCACGAACTGCCGTTCGGAAAAGGGGGATGATCAATTTTTCTGAGAGAGCGCTCGCTCGTTTTTTGGTGCGCGCCGCGCCACTTGTCTGGAGTGCAGCGCCGCTCTGGCGCGGTTCGGGAACTTTTCGCGCTGAAAGGTCAGCACAAATTCCGGACACCTTGGCCGATCATGTTGCCGGTTAGACGGCCGTCACATTCCAGATATAAGAACGCAGGCTCGTTGACCGGAAGGCCAACCCGTACAGACATGCTGGCCGAATTTCACCCACGGTCACTTTGGGCCGAAGCAAGGTTATGACGGCAGTTGGATCACATGGTGCACGCGCGGGCGCTGCGGTCGGCGCTGGCGCTCCGGGAATCTCCGCAACGTCGCGGTATCTGTTCGGGATTTGTGCTCCGCTCCTGATCGGCGGCATCTGCGCCGTCGCCGCGCAGCAGCGCGACACCGTTGCGGCATCGGCCGCGATCGAATTCAACATCCCGGCCCAGCAGCTTGCGAGCGCGCTGCAGGCCTATGGCGAACGGACCGGCGTTCAGGTGCTCTATGAGAGCAATTCTGCGACGGGCCGGAGGTCGATGTCGGTCGAAGGCAGCCTCACGCCCGAGGATGCATTGAATTTGCTGCTGACTGGAACCGACCTGAAGGTCCAGTACATTCGTCCGGATGCCATCACGCTTGCTTCGCGCGCCGTGCGCGCCGACCATCCGCCGGCGAGCCCGCTTGTGACCGCGGATCTGTCGCTCGGCACGCTGCAGGTGCGGGCGAGCAGTGACGGCAACGACACCGGCGCGCTGCGCGACTACAGCGAAAGCCTGCAGCTCGACCTTCAGAAGGCGTTGCAGAAGAATATCGGGTGCGCGGCGGCAGCTATCAGCTCGTTGTCGATCTTTGGATCGATCCCTCGCGCACGATCCAGCGTACCCAGCTGCTGCGCTCGACCGGCGATCAGAACCGCGATGCCGCTGTCACCGCGGCGCTGCAAGGATTGACCGTCAGCCGGACGACACCCGCGAATGCGTCGCAGCCGGTGCGGATCGCGATCCGGGTGAAATCGTTCCAATGAGTGCCAACGACAGCAGCGGAGCGGATGGCGTGCGCGGCTTGAGGCCGATGACGCTGCTGTTTCATCCCGAGGATCCGAGCGCGTGGACCTCGGGCGAGGTGCTGCGTCTGCTCCTGGTGCCGGCGATCGCAGCCCTGTTGTTCGTCGGGGGAATCTACTGGATCCGGCTGCAGCCGCCGGCTGGACCGGCAAGCCGGGAGCAGAGCTCGATCGTCCAGGTTCGGTTGCTGCCGAGCCCATCGCCTGCGCCGATTCCGGTTGCGCCCGTGTCGCAGCCGCAAACCGCGACGCTTGCGAGCCGGACCGAGGTGTCGCTGGAGAGCTCCGATCCGCCGCTCGACAATCTGACCGCGGCGCCGGCGCGGGAGCCGATGCCGGCGGAGCCAACCGTGCCGAGCCTGCGTCCGACGCCGTCGCCTGCCGATGCACCGCCCAACAGTGTCGCGGTCAAATTTCAGCAGGCGCTGCTTCGTCATGTGGCACGCTACCAGCGCTATCCGAACGCGGCGCGGATCGGTCGGCTGCACGGGGCGGTCGAGACGCTGTTCTCCATGCAGCGGGACGGCACCCTGCTCGAGGTCTGGGTCAAGACCAGTTCCGGACAGGCCGTGCTCGACAAGGCTGCCGTCGAGGCGATCAGGCGGGCGCAGCCGCTGCCGTCGATCCCGTCGGCGCTGCCCGACCGGCTCAATATTCAGATCACCCTGGTGTTCGATCCGGCCTGATCCAGTCGCGCGGTCCCGCTCGGCTTCGCAGTCGCGAGCGGCAGTTCATAGTTTTCGATGTGATCCCGATGCACCAGCTTGCGTGTCGTTCGGTGTCGACTTGTTGCCGTCATAAATGTGTTGTGCGCGGCCGTTACGAGATGGGCAGCTTCAAGAACAATTCAATCTGGATATCGGGCTGGTGTCTGGGAGGCCGCGGAACGTGGCTGAAATCAATCGAGTGCGGCTGCGGGGCCAGCTTGCAGACAACTACGACGGCCTCGTCAAGAAATTGACCCGCCGTCTGGGATCGTCGGACTTCGCATACGAAGCCCTGCACGAGACGTTCCTGCGGTTGGAGCGGGTCACTGACGCGGTGCCGATCCGCAGCCCCGCCGACTATATCTTTCGCATCGCGATCAACATCGCCAGGGATCGCCAGAAGGCGCAGAATCTCCGCGTCAGCGCGGCCGAAATCGATTCATTGCTCGACGTCAGCGACGACGGACCGAGCCCGGCGCGAATCGTCGAGGCGCGCTCCGATATTGATGCTTTCAAGCGTGCGCTGGCCGAATTGCCGGAGCGGCCGCGCGACGTCCTTTGTAGTATTACGATCGAGGGACGGACGGCGCACGATGTGGCAACTCGCCTCGGCGTCAGCGTGCGAACGGTGGAAAGTGATTTGAAGTTGGCCCTGAGCCATTGTGCCGATTGCCTCGACTATACTCTGATCCGTCGTCTCGGCGGTCCTCGTCCCCGTACGTGATCGAATTTGCCGCGGCCGCGACGCGCGCCCTCACGCGCAGCGGGTCGTCGAAATTTGTTGCGGGAACTATTTCCAACAACTGCAGGCGCTTGACCTGAAATCAGGGGTCACAAGCTGCTGGATTTTCAACATCTGTTCTGCGGGATAGCGGGCTTTCCGTCGTCTATAGGGTAGAGAGCGATCTCATAAGGACCGTTTGGGTGCCTGGGAAAGGTTCGCTGGAAGTGTTGCGCCACTTGAAGACACGTGCAGACCTGATCGGCCCGGCATGCGATCGCCGTGCTGCCTTGCAGTGCGCGATGCAGCACAAGCTGCGATTGCCGGATGTTTCTGCTTGCGTTGTGCGCAACGGCCGATTGCGGTGCCCTGCTGCCGTCGGAATCGTCTATATAGCGACCTTCGCTATGTGCTCGACGCGATCGGGAGGTTGAGGTTTGGCGAGCAGGGTGATGAGCAATCCGTCGTGACCGAGCCGACCCGCACTTCCGGGCCCGATCCGTTGCTGGATGAGGCGCTTGACTGGGTTGTTCGGCTGAAAGCCGGCGGCCCGACACGCGCCGACGTCGACGCATTGCAACGCTGGCGCGCGCAAAGTCCCGACCACGAGGATGCCTTCAGGGCGGCAGCCCGGCTGCTCCGCAGCGCCAGCGCCGCGGCAAAGGAGCTCGCCGATGAGCAGGTCGCCGCGGCCCCCGTGGCGGCGTTGCCGCCCCGTCCATCACGCTTGTTGACGCGCCGCATCGTGCTCGGCGGCGCGATCGCAGCCGCGGCCGGCTATGTGATGATCCGCCCGCCACTCGAGATGTGGCCGTCGATCGAGGAGCTCTCGGCCGACTACCGGACCGGAAAGGGCGAACAGCGCAAGGTGATGCTGGCGCCCGACATTTCGGTGGAATTGAACACCCAGACCAGCCTGGCGCTGCGGCCCTCGCCGAACGAAACGCGGGTCGAGTTGATTTCGGGCGAGGCCTCGGTGGTCACAAGAAGGTCGTCGTCGACGCCGCTGGTGATGCTGGCGCGCGACGGGCGCATCAGCGCGCTGCAGGCGGATTTCAACGCGCGTTGCCTCGATGGCGTCGTCTCGGTGACATGCCTCGACGGCATCGTCACCGTCGAGCAGGACGGCCGCTCGGTGCAGCTTCGCAAGGCAGAGCAGGTCACCTATTCGACCGCGGGCCTGCAGGCATCGCTTCCGGTCGACGCCAGGCAGGTTGCGGCCTGGCAGACCGGATTGTTGATCTTCCGCGACCGGCCGCTGGCGAGCGTCGTCGACGAAGTGAACCGGTATCGCGCCGGAAAGATCATCATTACCAGCGCGGAACTGAAACGCCGGCTCGTCAACGGCACATTCCAGGTCGACAAGCTCGACAATTTCGTCGCCCAGGTCGAGCAACTGTTCGGCGCGCGGATCACGTCGCTGCCCGGCGGCGTGGTGCTGATGAGCTGACCTTAGCGTTTTCGAGCGAAGCTGTCCCGCACTTGATGCGGGATGGATGATGGATACCGCTTCGCGTGAAGAAAGCGCGTCAAAAAGATCCAGAGCTCCGTTCCGCTTCTATCGGAACGGGGCTCTATTCGAACGAATCGACGCCGCGCCGCTCGATTTCCTAACAAACCAAAAATTTCTTTTGCGCCGCCGCAGATTCTTTTGCGGGTTTGCGTTCGCCCGGACGTCTTCTGAGTAAGGCGTCGTCATCGCGGCCTTCCTGTCGCGATGGCGCGCGCCTGCGCGAAGTAAGTGGGACGTCTGTGCGTAGTCGAAGAGATCATTGGGTTTTGAGGCATCGTCAGCGATGCCGGATCGGGTTGCGCGTGTCAGCTGCGGCACTCACCGTGGTCGGCTCCATAGCAGCCATCGTTCCGGCGCGCGCGGCGAAGGAAGCAGCGAAAGATGCTCCTGCTGCAGCGGCAGCGCCGGCGGCGGGCAAGCCGCCGGCTCAGGCCAATGCGCCGGCGCAAAAGCCGTCGGCGCCGCTGCAGCGCTTCGACATCGACGACTTCGCTGTGCAAGGCGCCGACAAGCTGCCGCAGGTCGAGATCGAGGAGGCGATCTATCCCTTCCTCGGTCCGAACAAGACCTCGGAGGATGTCGAGAAGGCGCGGGCCGCGCTGGAGAAGGCGTATCACGACAAGGGCCTCCAGACCGTCAGCGTCGCGGTCCCGCAGCAGAACGTGACGGGCGGTGTGGTTACCCTCAAGGTGACCGAACTAAAGGTGGGGCGGCTGCGGGTGAAGAACTCGCGTTATTTCGATCTCGACCGGATCAAGGACAGCGCGCCTTCGCTGAAGGAAGGCACCGTTCCCAATTTCGGTGACGTCACCAAGGACATCGTGTCGCTCAACCAGTGGCCGGATCGTCGCGTGACTCCGGCGCTGCGCGCCGGCGTGGCGCCGGGCACGGTCGACGTCGATCTCAATGTCGAGGACAAGGCGCCGTTCCACGCCAGCCTCGAAGCCAACAACCGGCAGTCGCCGTCCACCACGGCGAGCCGCGTCTCCGCCACCGTGCATTACGACAATCTGTGGCAGCTCGGCCATTCCCTGAGCTTCACCTATCAGGTCGCGCCGGAACGCCCGAGCGATGCCGAGGTGTTCTCCGGCTCCTACATGGCGCGGATACCGAACGCCGATTGGCTCAATTTGCTGTTCTACAGTGTCAAGTCGAACAGCAATGTCGCGACCGTCGGCGGCACCAATGTAGTCGGCCCCGGCACGATCATCGGCGAGCGCGCCGTGATCACGCTGCCGACGCGCGAGGGCCTGTTCCATACGCTGTCGGTCGGCATGGACTACAAGCATTTCGACCAGACCGTGAAGCTCGGCACCGACGGGTTCTCGTCGCCGGTCACTTACTATCCCGTCGTCGCGACCTATGGGGCGACGTTCCAGGAAGAGAAGTTCACGACGCAATTCAACGCCGGTGTCACCTACAACATCCGGACGCCGAGCAGCCCGTTGGACGAGTTCGACGCGAAGCGGTTTAAGGCCTCGCCGAGCTTCACCCACCTCAACCTCGACGTCTCGCATACCCAGGAGCTGCCGGAAGGCTTCCAGCTCTACGGCAAGGTGCAGGGGCAGATTGCCGACGGCCCGCTGGTCTCGAGCGAGCAGTTCAGCCTCGGTGGTCTCGACACTGTCCGCGGCTATCTCGAATCCGAGGTGCTCGGCGACAACGGCGCTGTCGCCAATTTCGAGCTGCGTACCCCCAATGTCGGCAGCATGCTGCAGGGCGAGCTCAAGAGCGAAACCGGCGACGGCAAGCCGCGCTTCATCACATTCAACGATTGGCGCTTCTTCACATTCTTCGACGCCGGCTACGCGTCGATCCTGCAGCCGCTGCCCGATCAGCAATCGTCATTCGTCGCATGGAGCTACGGCCTCGGCACGCGATTCAAGACGTTCGAATATTTCAACGGCATGGTCGCGCTTTCGATGCCTGGGGTCGCTCAACAATACACGCACGCAAACAGTCCGCGCGTGAACTTCCGAATTTGGGGTGAATTCTGATGGGGATGGGTCTTACTCTCGAGCGTCGCACGCGCCGGACGGCGCTGCGCCGAGGCATTGCGAACGCCGCGACGGCATTGTTGTTCGGGCTCGTCGCCCTGGTGGCGTCGCTCGCGCCGGCCAATGCGTGGTGGAACGACGAATGGTCGCTGCGCAAGAAGATCACCGTCGACGTCAGTGCGTCGGGTGCCAACGTCACCGATCCGATCGGCGGGGTGCCGGTGCTGGTGCGGCTGCATGTCGGCAACTTCCGCTTCAGCTCGGCGAAGGACGACGGCAGTGATCTGCGGTTCGTCGCCGGTGACGACAAGACGCCGCTGAAGCATCACATCGAGAAGTTCGATTCGCTGCTCGGCGAAGGCCTGGTCTGGGTGGCAGTGCCGAATATCGCGCCGGGAGCGCGGACCGATATCTGGCTCTATTACGGCAACAAGAAAGCCCTCGCGACCAGCGATCCCAAGGGCACTTACGACCCGGACACGTTGACGGTCTATCACTTCAACGAGCGCGGCACGCCGGCGATCGATTCCTCGGTGTGGGCCAACAATGCCCAAAGCGTCGGCCAGCCTGCGGACGGTTCGTTGATCGGGACCGGCTTGCGGCTCGATGGCCGCGTGCCGCTGACCGTGCCGGCCTCGCCGTCGCTCGCCTCGCCGGATGGTGCTGCGCTGACCTGGTCGGCCTGGATCAAGCCGGCCGCCTTGCAGCCCAACGCTGCGCTGTTCAGCCGGCGTGACGGCGCCAACGCGCTGGTGGTCGGTATCGATAACGGCAGTCCATTTGTCGAAGTCACCAATGCGGGCTCCGTGCAGCGCTCAAGCGCCGGAGCACCGGTGGCGGCCGGCAGCTGGCATCATGTCGCCGTCGTTGCCGGAAACGGTCAGGTCACGCTCTATCTCGACGGCGTATCTTACGCCGCGCTCAACGCAAGCCTACCGGCCCTCAATACCGTTGGCCTGATCGGAGGAGACTCGTCGACCTCCAGTGCCTCTCCGATCGCGCCTGCGACGGCCCCGTCCGCAGCAACACCATCAGTGCCCCCTGATGCGTCGGCTGCGGACGGTGGCGCCGCGCCCGCGGCGACGCCGGATGCGGCGGCAACGCCGGCACCTGCGCCCGCTGCCGTAGCGATGGCCGGCTTCGTCGGCGACATCGACGAACTGCAGATCAGCAAGGTCGCGCGCCCGACCGGACTGATCAAGGTGATGGCGATCGGGCAGGGCCCCGACCAGGCCAAGCTGATGGCCTTCAGCGTCGACGAGGAGACTGCAAGCTGGCTGTCCGGCTACTTCGCGGTGATCCTGAAGTCGGTGACGCTCGACGGCTGGGTGGTGATCGGCATTCTGCTGATCATGGCCGCGGTCAGCTGGGTGGTGATGTTCGACCGAGCCTCGTATCTCAGCAAGCAGGCCAGGGCGAATGCCCAGTTCATGAAGGGGTTCCGCGAGATCGCCGCCGATCTCACCATGCTGGATCGCGGTGATGCCGATGATATCTCGACGCTTGGCGGACGCCTCACCGAGGCCGACGCCAAGATGATGCGCTCGTCCTCGCTCTACCGCATCTACCACATCGGCGCCGCGGAAATCCGCCATCGCTTCAGCAACTCGCAGCGCGCTCCGGTGCTGTCGGCGGTCTCGATCGCGGCGATCCGCGCGGCGCTCGATAGCGGCGTCGTCAAGGAGATGCAGCGGCTCAACCGCCTGATGGTGCTGCTGACCATCGCGATATCGGGCGGACCGTTCCTCGGCCTGCTCGGCACCGTGGTCGGCGTCATGATCACCTTTGCGGCGATCGCGGCGAGCGGCGACGTCAACGTCAACGCGATCGCGCCCGGCATCGCCGCGGCGCTGGTGGCAACCGTCGCCGGTCTCGGCGTCGCGATCCCGGCGCTGTTCGGCTACAACTACCTGATCTCCCGGATCAAGGACCTGACCAACGACATCCAGGTCTTCGTCGACGAGTTCGTGACCAAGATGGCGGAATTCTATTCCGCCGACCGGCCGGACCCGATCGAACACCGCATCGCTGCGGAGTAACGGCCATGCAGATCCAGGCCGACTCCAAGCCTTATGACGACATCAACATCACGCCGATGCTGGATCTCGCCTACGTGCTGCTGGTGATCTTCATCATCATGACGACGGCGACCGTGCAGGGTCAGAAGGTCAATCTGCCGAAGGCCTCGGCGGCGCCGAGCCTTGCGACCCAGACCACCAAGGCGATCACGGTCGCCAATGACGGCAAGATCTTCCTCGACACGATACCGGTGACCCTAGCCGAGCTCGAGCAACGGCTGATTCAGCAGAAGGCGCTGACGCCGGAATTTCCCGTGGTGCTGCGCGGCGATGCGCAGGCGCAGTACCAGAGCGTAATGGATGTGTTCGATCTGCTCAGCCGTATCGGCCTGAGCCAGGTCGGGCTCGCCACCAAGCCGCTCGTGAAGTGAGCCAGCCGGGAGGCGACGCCATGATCACGCAGCCATCACCTTTCCCGCTGACCGAGCGCAGGACGCTGCGGTCGTGGCTGAGCAGCATGATGCGATCATTCGATCACGGCTGCGGTGTCGCGGACATTGCACGCGCCGTCCCCGTGTCGCCGGCGTCGATCCACGCCGCTATCGGCGCGGAACTCGGTGTGGCACCGGGCGCCGCGGCTGTGCACGTGGAGCCGCGCGGTGAGGTGGTGGCATTTCCGGTTCATGGCGAGGCCCTGCTGGTCAAGCTCGCGGATGTTCTGCGCCGACGCGTCGCAGGCCGCGAGCCCGCCGACAATCCGCTGCGGCTGACGATCTCGCGGTGCCCGTGGGCCCGCCTCTCGATCGATGCGACGGCCTATGTCGACTATTTGAGCGAGGTTGAGACCTTTCACGCGGCGATCGAAGCAGGCCCCGACACTAAGGTCATCCTGAAGACCAGGGACTTCGACGCGCTCGCGAGCTTCGTCATGCAATACGTCAATGACAGGTTGCTCGACCGCGCCCCGGTGGAGGCTGCGCCATGAACGCGCCGATGCGGGACCAGAACGCGCGTGCCGCGCCGCCGGCCGACGATCACGATGTTGCCGTCGCGCCCGCAACAGCGCCGGCGTCGCCGACGGCTGCTCGTCAGACGGCCGCGCGGAAGGGCGAGCGCAGTGCGCTGCTGCGTTACGGCGCGGTGGTGGCGGTGGTCGCGCTGTTGCTCGGCGGCATCGTCTACTTCTTTCTCGGTCACGACGACCTGCCGCCGCCGCGTCAGGTGCGCGATCTCACCATCGTCAATGTGACGCTGCCGCCGCCACCTCCGCCTCCGCCGCCACAGCCGCAGCCCGAGCAGAAGATGATCGAGCAGCCCAAGATGGCGGAGCCCGAGTTCAAGGAAGAGAAGCCGGTCGACAAGCCGAAGGACGAGCCGGCCAAGGATGCCAAGAACGACGAGCCACCCGGTCCATTGTCGCTCGATGCCAAGCCGACGGGACCCGGCGATCTGTTCAATCTCGGCGGCAAGCCCGGCGGCAACCCGTATGGCGGAGGCGGCGGCGGTGGCAGCCGTTGGGGTTGGTACACCACGATCATCACCTCGCAGGTCGAGGCGGCGATCCGCGCCAATCCGAAGACCCGCAACATGGCGACGCAGATCCAGGTGCGGCTGTGGGTGGACGGCTCCGGCCACGTCACCCGCGTCGTCCTGACGCCGTCGTCCGGCAATCCGGAGATCGATGCGGCGCTTCGCAACGAGGTGATCGGCAGCCTGACGCTGCGCGAGCCGCCGCCCAAGGACATGCCGATGCCGGTGGTCACGCGCGTCACCGCGCGACGGCCGAGCTGACGAGACCAACTGACGAACGACCAACCTTCGAATGACCAACCTTCGAGCTTCAATGTGCGAGTGAGAACTGGGGGACTGATGTTTAAGAAACGAGCTCACGCAGAATGGCGCGCGTTGCCGCTTGCGGTGTCGCTGAGCGCGCTCGCCTGCGCAACGCCGGCTGTGGGCCAGACCGCGGACCAGGCTGCCGAGCAAGGTCCCGCCGCTGCGGCGAAGCGGACCGATGCCAAGAAGCCGAAGGTGTCGAGCACCAAGCCGACATCGTCGAACGCCACCGTCAATCTCGTCAATCTGCTGGTGCAGCAGGGCGTCCTCAAGGAAGAGCAGGCCCAGGCGCTGATCAAGCAGGCCGAGGACGAGGCCTATGTCTCCCGCCAGGCCGCCAAGGATGCCACGACCAAGGCCGACGACGCCACCAAGGCCGCAACGGCTGCCGCCGCGGCGGCGCAGCCGCCCGGCACCAGGCACGTCACCTACGTTCCCGAAGTCGTCAAAAGACAGTTACGGGAAGAGATTAAGCAGGAGGTGATGGCCAAGGCGCAGAAAGAGAACTGGGCGTCGCCCGGAACCTACCCGGAATGGGCGCAACGCATCCGCTTCTACGGAGATGCGCGCGTGCGCTATCAGGGCAACTATTTCCCGACCGGCAACGACCAGGCCGGCGCCGGCAACTTCAATGCGATCAATACCGGATCGCCGTTCGACATATCGAACTCGAACCCGTACTTCGGGCCAACCTATGACGCCACGCAGGACCGCAACCAGTTCCGGCTTCGCGGCCGGCTCGGCATGGAAGCGGACCTCCTGTACGGATTCACGGCCGGCTTGCGCATCGCGACCGGCGAAAACAATTCGCCGGTGTCGACCAACCAGACGTTTGGTGCCACTGGAGGCAACTTCTCGAAATATTCGCTCTGGCTGGATCGCGGCTACATCAACTGGCAGGGTTGGAATGGCGATTTGACCCTGTCTGCAGGCCGTTTCGACAACCCGTTCTGGTCGCCGACCGATCTCGTCTGGTACAAGGAACTCGGCTTCGACGGCTTCGCCGTTCAGGCCAAGCACGAGGTGTGGGAAGGCTTCACGCCGTTCGCCGTGGCCGGCGCATTCCCGATCTACAACACCGATTTCAACGCCGGAATCAATCTGGCGGATCCGGCCACCGGGGCGCCAACCAAGTTCGCAAGCCACGACAAGTGGCTGTTCGGAGGCCAGGTCGGCTTCAATGCCCGCTTCAGCCCGGAATATGCGTTCCGGTTCGGCGTCGCCTACTACGACTTCGACAATGTGCAGGGCCAGCGCTCCAGCCCATGCATCGTCGAGCTGGCGTCCGACGTCTGCAATACCGACATCACCCGGCCGTCCTTTGCGCAGAAAGGAAACACCTACTTTCCGCTGCGCAACATCATCGCCGATGCCCCCGGCTTCGGTAACAATGGCGGCACCGCCTTTCAGTACCAATATTTCGGACTGGTCAGCCAGTACCGCCCGGTGGTGGTCAGCGGACAGCTCGATCTCGGACATTTCCATCCGACCCACATCGTGCTCGACGGCGAGTACGTCAACAACACCGCCTTCAGCCGCTCCCTCATGAATGCGGCCGCGGCAATCTACGGCGTCAACATGAACAACCGCGGGCCGAGCCCGGATGGCGGCAACACGCCCGGTCCGTTCAACGGCGGCAATCAGGGTTGGCTCGGCCGCGTCACCGTCGGCGACAGGGAGATCAAGCATCTCTGGGATTGGAACGTCCACGCCGGTTACAAATACCTCGAATCCGATGCGACCATCGATGCCTTCGCGGATTCCGACTTCGGTCTCGGCGGCACCAATCTCAAGGGCTATTTCGTCGGCGGCAATATCGGTCTCGGCGAGAATGTCTGGGCGACCTTGCGCTGGATGAGCGCCAACAGCATCGCCGGCAACCCCTATGCCGTCGACGTCCTGCAAGTCGACCTCAACGCGAAGTTCTGATCATGCGCATCGCACTCTTCGTCCTGATGATGGTGATCGGAGCATTGAGCTCCGGCACCGCATTCGCCCAGTCCGAGACCGACCGCCTGCGCGACGCCCTGCGCAGCGCGACGGCACAGACCCGTGCGCTGGAAGACCAGCGCACGGCACTGCAGGCAAAAGTCGCCGACGCTGATCGCGAAAAGGCGGCGGCCAAGAAGGAGGTCGACGACCTCAAGGCGCAGCTGAAGAAAGCCGACAAGGAACATCGCGACGCTGTCGACGAGTTCAATCAGCGGCTCGCCGAACGCGACGAGACGCTGGAGAGGTGGAAGTCGGCTTACGAAGAAGCTGCCACCGTTGCCCGCACCAAGGACGCCGAGCGTGCCAAGTTCGAGGGTGAGGCCACTGCCTACAAGGCCAGCACCAAGAGCTGCGTCGCCAAGAACACCCAGCTGATCAAGGCCGGCAAGGAGATGGTGCAGCGCTACAAGGACCTGACCATCGGCGAGATCGTGGTCTCGCGCGAGCCGATGATTCAGCAGCGCCGCGTCGAAATCCAGAATCAGCTGCAGGAAAGCCAGGACAAGTTCCTCGATCAGAAGGTGAATCCATGACGACCGCCCTTATTGTGAAGCCGCTCCGGTCGATCGGTCTCGCCGCCGCCGTCGTGGCCTTCATTGCGCCGCTCGATGCCTCGGCGCAGGCCCAGACACAGGCCCCCGCGCCGCGGACGGTGCAGGCGCCGGTCAGGAAGCCGCAGCCACAGCCCGCAGCACAGGCGCAAGCTGCCGCCACGCCCGCACCGGCTCCCGTCGCTGCCGCGCCGAAGCCCACCGCGCCCGAGAATGTCATCGCGCGCGTCGGCGACACCAACGTCTCCGCCGATGATCTCCGCAGCTATGTCGCAGCCCTCGCCCCGCGCGAGCAGGCTGCGCTGGCCAAGGATCCGGCCATGCTGAGCCAGGCGGTCCGCCTGCTGCTCGCCAACCGCCTCGTGCTGCAGGAAGCGGTGGCGAAGAAGTGGGACCAGCAACCCGCCGTCGCCGCGCAGCTCGATCGGGCGCGCGAGGGCGCGGTGGTCGAGCTCTACCTGCAATCGGTGTCGACGCCGCCGGTGAACTTTCCGAGCGAAGACGATTTGCAGAAGGTCTATGAGGCTAATCGCGCCGCGTTCCTGATGCCGCGGCAATTCCAGCTCTCGCAGATCTTCGTCGCCGCTCCGAAGGAGGGCGACAAGGCCGCCGAGGACAAGGCGAAGCAGGAGCTCGACGACGTGCAGCGCAAGCTGAAGGCGCCGGGAGCCGACTTCGCGGCGATTGCGCGCGGCGACAATAACGCCGCCAAGGACGCCGGCGACCTCGGCTGGGTTGCCGAGAACCAGATCCGTCCGGAGATCCGCAACCAGGTGATGGGGCTTGCCAAGAACAGCGTGTCCGAGCCGATCAAGCTCGACGACGGCTGGCACATCATCAAGCTGATCGACACCAAGGCGTCCTATACCCGCACCTTGCCGGAAGTGCGCGACCAGCTGGTGCTGCAGATCCGCTCCGAGCGCTCGAACATGATGCGGCGGGCCTATCTCGCCGAGCTGCTGAAGCAGCATCCGCCCGTCCTCAACGAGCTTGCACTGTCGAGCCTGCTCGACGCGTCGAAGAAATAATACGGAGATAAAGATGTCAGAGATCATCACCAAGCTCACCATCGACGGATTGCGCGACACCTTCCAGAATGTCGGCTATCGCGTCGAAACGCTGACCGATCCGGTCGCCAACACGACCTACCTGCGCTCGGCGACGGCTGGGCTCGGCTTCGAGATCCGGCCGGGAAACCAGCTCGTCGGCGAGGAACAGAGTTTTGTCGACGCCACGCTGGTCACCACGCTTCAGGTGCAGGGCGAGCTGCCGCTCGACCTCGTCAATCGCTGGAACACGACGCGGCGGTTCGGGCGGCTGCAGTTCAGCCAACCGTTCCTGATGTTCTGCCTCGATATCTCCGTGGCCGGCGGCGTGGCGCCGAATTTTGTGCGGGCACAGATCGAGGTCTGGGACCGGCTGGTTCAGGAGCTGATCGCCTATCTGCGCGAGGAGCTGCCGAAGATCGTCGCCCGGAATGGCGCGGCGGCTACGGCCCCGCAACCCGGTGCGCCGGCCCAGCAGCCGTCGCATGAGCACACTGCGGAAGCGGGGACAACTCCCACGATCCAGTAAATCGTGCGGACGCGCGACGATCAGGACCGCAAGCGACCGATGAATGACGATGTCTCAACGATGAAGACGGGCAGCTTCAGCCGACGGCGGAAGCGGCGCGATCCTGTTCGTCACAGGGGCAGCCGCATCGCAGCCTGCGGTCTTGTGCTCGCGCTTTGTCTTGCGCGGCCCGCTCACGCGGAGCAGGCGACGACGGCGTCGTCATTCAGCACGCGCTTTGCCGCTGGCGAGTCGGCCGACCCTTCAGCCGACGCCACGGTAAAGCCGCCGGCCGAGGCGACGGCGAAGCCGGCAGCGCTGGCCAAAGATGCGGCGAAGGACGGCGGCGGGAAAACGCTCCCGCCTTCGCCGGCAAGCCAGCCCGCGGTGTCGGACGCGCGCATGCGCTATCGCGCGCTGATCGAGAAGGAGGCGGCGGGAAGCGGGCTCGCGCCCGAGATCGCCGAGGCGGTGATGGGCGTGGAGAGCGGCTACAATCCCGACGTGATCGGCGGCGTCGGCGAAATCGGGTTGATGCAGCTGCTGCCGTCGACCGCGCGCATGCTGGGCTTCTCCGGCTCGCTTGCCGAACTCGCGATTCCCGAAAACAACATTCACCTCGGCGTCATGTATCTTGCGCAGGCGTGGCGCCTTGCCGGTGGCGACCTGTGTACCGCGGTCATGAAGTACCGCGCAGGCCATGGCGAGACCCGCTTCTCCTATCTGTCGGTGAATTATTGCGTGGCGGTGCGCAGCCGGCTATTTGCCCGCGGCTTTCGGGTGACCGGAACCGTACCGGTCGCGACCTTCGGCGAACCGGGTCGTGCCGGCGGCGGCGGCGGATGCGGCCGCAAATGCCTCGGCGGCGGTGGACGCATCGGTCGCGTCGATCTGGTCGCGCTCAACACGCGGCTCAATGCGCTTGTGATCCAGGCCCGGGGAGGGAAATAGCAAGCGGCGACACCGCCGCATTGATATCAGCCCTTGGCTTCCTATCGTTTGAAACAG
This sequence comes from Bradyrhizobium sp. USDA 3240, assembly GCF_054063295.1. Taxonomy (NCBI): domain Bacteria; kingdom Pseudomonadati; phylum Pseudomonadota; class Alphaproteobacteria; order Hyphomicrobiales; family Nitrobacteraceae; genus Bradyrhizobium; species Bradyrhizobium sp. USDA 3240. The sequence continues at coordinate 3,671,164 of NZ_JBSSGD010000002.1, read as the reverse complement.
TTCAGGTTCTGCAAGGAGCAGTACCGATGAAAGTGATCATGTTGGCGATCGTCATTGCCGGATTGTCGGCGATGCAGGCGCAGGCGCAGACGCAGCAACACACGCCGCTGCCGGAAATTGTCGTCGGCACACCGCCGCCGGCGGTCAACCTCAACCGTGACACCAGCGGCGGCACCGGCCGGGCTGCGGCAAGAGGCAGCGGCGGCGCGCCCGCCGGGGGCTGCGGCGATGCGGCCTCGCTGGGCTGCATCAACGAGCGGTTGAAAAAGCAGGTCGATCAGGTCAATCCGCCCGTGACCAACACGCCGCCGATCGACGCGAAATCGCAGGATCTCAAGGTGGGCGTGGTCAACATCCCGGCGGTGCAGCAGCAGTATGGCCGCAACTTCGGGGTCTCGGCGTTTCCGTATCGCCCGGCCGCGCCGGTCTACACGTCGCCGGTCGGACGTCGGTGACGATCGCCGATGTCCAATGACGCTCGATCTTGGAGATGCGACTCGTCACATTTCCGATGGTGGCGTATGGGAAAATGAAGACGGCAACCGCTTACTGATTCTCAACCGCTTGCTGACTTCATGCGTAAATCCGATGTGACGTGTCCAAAATGCCAAGCCGGCTATCGCCGGATCGAACTGACGTCGAAGGGCGGCGCGGCAGGCGAGTTTTTATGTCTGGTTTGCCATGAAGTTCTCGAGAGGATGGACGGTTCGACCGACATCGCTTTCCGGCTGACGGTACAGCCCAATACGAATTCCTACGCGTTTTAGGACCGGCGCCCTGAAAGCGTACGGGGAGGAACGCTACTCGCCGCGGATGTCGCTCGGGGCCTTGTTGGTCCAGCGGTGAAACGCGCGCCGGAAGTTTGCCGCATCGCTGAAGCCGAGCGCCAATGCGATATCGTCATTGGCCAGCGTCGTGTTGCGGAGATATTTCAGCGCGATCTGGGTCCGCAGTTCGTCATGTAGCCCCCGGAAGGAAAAGCCCTGCTGACGAAGTTGGCGCCGCAGCGAGCGATCGTTCATGCCGAGCTGCTTGGCGATCGCCTCGAAGGTCGGGGGATTGGCGATATCGCGAAGCAGGATGGCGCGGATTTTTCCGGCGACGCCGGTCCGCAATCTCAAGTCACCAAGCAAGTCGTCGCAGAGGGCGACGATGGTCGGATAGGTCGTCCTGTTGCCGAGATCCGCGCTCCGGTCCAGCAACTGCGCCTTGAAGATGATCTGGTTGGCCGGTTGATCAAAGCGCACCGGGCACCCGACATGATCGAGCGGAAGCTCGAAGTCTTGTGCCTGCGGATAGGCGAGCGTGACTTCGGAGGGAGCGAAGCCTGGTCCCATGATGTCGCGCATCAGCGAAATGTGGATGCCGATCTGCATCTCGGCGACGAACCGGTAGAGCGCGTAATCGGCATGTGCGTGCAGATTGGGCTCGATGGTCCATCGCGCATGGGCCTTGTCCTCGGTGAATTCGATCGTCGCCAGCGGCGCGGCGAGCGCGTGGTAGCGCATCGCGAATTCCATTGCCTTGCGAAAGTCCGGGCAGCACAGCAACGCATAGCCGTACATTCCGTAGGTTGAGATGTGGATCGATGCGCCGATGCGATAGGGCAAGTGACGGTCGGTCGACAGGCGCAGTGCGTTTTGACAAACCGTCATCAGCTGCGTCAGCGAAATCCGCGCCTGCGGTGAGTGCGCGTCGGCCAGCGGAATGCGGGTGTCGCGCAGGATGGCGTCGGCCGGGACGCCGGCGCCCGCCAGCATGTCGAAGACAGCGCCGAGCTTGGTCGTCTCATAGACCTTGTCGCCGGTGCCGACGCTCAGGATATCGTTGCGGGAGCCCACAGGCCTCTTCAGTCGCGTGGTTGGTTGCAAAGTGAACCAGCCTTTCCTTCAGTCCGGAAGCCGTGCGCCGCAAACCTGGCCCGAGTGGATTTCCGTTCGCGAGCCCTTGGAACATAGCCGGTTCGCGCCAAAACCCAAGACTCGTCAATGGATCTCACTTGTTGCGAAGCAGCAAAGTGGGCGCGGAAACGCAGACTGCGACGAGGGCGGCAAAACACCGGTTGCCGTCGATGACGGCACTCTGTCCGGTTCAGACCCGGCTCCTGTCCGTTTCGGACCTTCACAAATCTCGGGCGCCACGCGACGCTTCGTCCTAATGTCACACGGTCAGACCGTCGTGATGCAGCACGTCAGACCACACGATCCGCTCGCTTAGAACTGCGGACGCAACGGTCGGAGGACATGCCAGGTCGAGGGAGGCTTCCATGGTCGGAAGACTGATTCAGACTGCCCAATCCGCCTATCACTATCCGCTCATCTTCAAGCAGCTATGGCATACGCCGAGCGTGCAGGCGCCGGACCAGGAGATCGTCTATCGCGATCTCAAGCGTCAGAGCTATCGACAGACCAGGGAACGGATCGGCCGCCTCGCCTCGGCGCTCAGCAAGGCAGGCGTCGAGCCCGGCGATACTGTCGGCGTGCTCGAATGGGACAGTCATCGCTTCCTCGAAGCCTTCTTCGCGATCCCGATGATGGGGGCTGTGCTGCAGACGGTGAACGTCCGCCTGTCGCCGGAGCAGATCGCCTACACGATCGATCACGCCGGCGCATCGACGCTGCTGGTCAATGAAGAGTTCGTCGGATTGCTTGAAGGCATCAAGGCGCAGCTGCCCAAGGTCAAGCGGATGATCGTGATGTCGGACAAGCCGTCGCCGCAGACCGGCAACCTGTCCTTCATCGGCGAATATGAGAACCTGCTTGCCGCAGCCTCGCCAGACTACGAGTTTCCCGATTTCGATGAGAACACCCAGGCCACCACCTTCTACACGACCGGCACCACCGGTCTGCCCAAGGGGGTCTATTACAGCCACCGCCAGTTGGTGCTGCACACGATCGCCGGGCTTGCGCTGTTCGGCATGGCCGGGTCGCAGGGACGCTTCTCGCGCGACGACGTCTACATGCCGATCACGCCGATGTTCCACGTTCACGCCTGGGGCTTTCCGTGGTCGGCGACGCTGGCCGGTACCAAGCAGGTCTATCCCGGCCGCTACGAGCCGGCGATGCTGGTCAAGCTGATCAAGAGCGAAGGCGTCACCTTCACCCACGGCGTGCCCACCATCCTGCAGATGCTGCTCAACGCCGCCACTGCCGCCAAGGTCGATCTCCACGGGCTCAAGATGGTGATCGGCGGCTCCGCGTTGCCGAAGGCGCTGGCCAAGCAGGCGATGGAGGCCGGTATCGACATCTTCGCGGGTTACGGCATGTCGGAGACCGGCCCGCTTGCCGCGGTGTCCCATGTTCAATCCAGGGATCTCAGCGGCGATCCGGACGGCGAGGTCGAATTCCGCACCCGTGCCGGCATGGCCGGGCCGCTGGTCGATCTGCGCATCGTCGATCCCGACATGAAGGACGTGCCGCATGACGGCAAGTCCGCCGGCGAGATCGTGCTGCGGGCGCCGTGGCTCACTCAGGGCTACTTCAACAATCCCGAAGGTTCGGAGCAGCTCTGGGAGGGCGGCTATCTGCACACCAGCGATATCGCCGTGGTCAGCCCGGGCGGCTACGTCCAGATTACCGACCGGATCAAGGATGTGATCAAGACCGGCGGCGAATGGGTCTCCTCGCTGCAGATCGAGGATCTGATCTCGCAATGCGCCGGCGTGGCCGAGGCCGCGGTGATCGGCGTCAAGGACGAGAAATGGGGCGAGCGGCCGCTCGCGCTGGTGGTGAAGAAGCCGTCGGGTGCCGACGGCCTCAGCGACGACGCCATCAAGGACCATCTCAAGCTGTTCGCCGACAAGGGCGTCATCTCGAAATACGGCATCCCCGGCAAGATCCTGTTCATCGACAGCATCCCCAAGACCAGCGTCGGCAAGATCAACAAGAAGGAGCTGCGCGAGTTGTACGGCGACATGTGACGGCTCAATACAGCCGGGAACGGATCGAGGAGGACGACATCATGAGCAACCTCACTTTGGCTGGCCTCGGCGAGCACGTCGGCAAAGAGCTCGGACTTTCCGATTGGGTCGCGATCGATCAGCAGCGTATCGACAATTTTGCGTCCTGCACCGGCGACCATCAATGGATCCACGTCGATGTCGAACGCGCGAAACGGGAGAGCCCGTTCCGCGGTCCGATCGCGCATGGCTATCTGACGCTCGCGATGGTGGCGCCGCTGGCGATGCAGGTCGGGATCATCCCGCGCGATGCCGCCGCCGGGTTGAACTACGGGGTCGACAAGGTGCGCTTCCTGGCGCCGGTGCCATCAGGCGCGCGGGTGCGGCTGCGGGTGGTGCTGTCCGGCATCGAGCCGAGGGACGGTGGCCAGGTGATCATGAAAACCCTGAACACGCTGGAGGTTGAAGGATCGGAGAAGCCCGCTCTGATCGCCGAAACGCTGGCGCTTCTGATTCCCCCAGCGGGAGCCGAGCAATGAGCACGGAAAATCGCAGCCCGGATTCCCCGGCGTCTGACATGTCCGAGGCGGCGTCCAGGAACACGTTGGCGCTCAATCCACTGGTCGGCATCCAGGGGCAGGACCTCGTCGAGGGCGCCGGCATCCTGTTCAAGGCGGTCATCAACGAGCCGAAAGTCGCGACCGAGCAGTGGTTGTCTTTCGTCGGCGAGCTCGGCTCGATCGTAGCCGGCAAGTCCGAGCGCGCGCCGAAGGCCGGCGACAAGCGGTTTGCCGATCCGACCTGGAAGGAGAGCTCGCTGCATTCCGGGCTGCTCAAGGCCTATCTGGCGTGGGGCGAGGCGGTCAACGGCCTGGTCGACAAGACCAGCCTCAGCGACATCGACAAGCAGCGCGCGCATCTGATCACGGATATCCTGATCGATGCGGTCGCGCCGACCAACACCATGCTCACCAACCCGGCAGCAGTCCGCAAGTTCATCGACACAGGCGGGCAAAGCCTGTGGAGCGGCCTGAAGAACTACATCGGCGATCTGACGCAGAATCGCGGCATGCCGTCGATGGTGGACATGAACGCGTTCAAGGTCGGCGAGAACCTTGCGACCACGCCGGGCGCGGTGATCTTCCGCAACGAGCTGATCGAGTTGATCCAGTACACCCCGACGACGCCGAAAGTCAGGAAGCGGCCGCTTTTGATCACGCCGCCGCAGATCAACAAGTACTACGCGCTCGATCTGTCGCCGGACAAGAGCATGGTGCGCTTCCTGCTCGAAAGCGGCTTCCAGGTCTTTGCCGTGAGCTGGCGCAACCCGACGGCGGCGCATCGCGAATGGGGACTGGACACCTATGTCGCGGCGCTCGACGAGGCGGTCGACGCGGCGCGCGAGATTTCCGGCAGCGCGGACATCTCGATGATGGGATCCTGCTCCGGCGGCATCACCTCGACCGCCTATTTCGCGACGCTCGGCAGCGCAATCGAGAAGAAGATCAAGAACCTGGTGCTGGCGGTCTGCCTGCTCGATCCCAATTCGGCCGAGGAGAGCACGTTCGGCTGCCTGATGACGCCGGAGACCATGCGCGCGGCCAAGGCGTCCTCGCAGCTGCGCGGCATCGTCGATGGCCACGATTTGGCGCGGATGTTCGCCTGGATGCGACCCAACGACCTGATCTGGAACTACTGGGTCAACAACTATCTGCTCGGCAACCAGCCGCCGGCGTTCGACATTCTGTACTGGAACGCCGATACGACGCGCCTGCCGGCGGCGCTGCACGGCGACTATCTCGATCTCTATTTCTCCAACCCGTTCGTCAACGCCGGCAAGCTGACGCTCAACGACAAGACCATCGACATGAGCAAGGTCAAGGCCGACAGCTACGTCGTCGCCGGGGTGACCGACCACATCACGCCGTGGAAGGGCGTCTACAAGACCGCGCAGATCATGGGCGAGGGCACCACCTTCGTGCTGTCGAACAGCGGGCACCTGCAGAGCCTGCTCAATCCGCCGAGCAATCCGAAGGCGTCGTTCATGATCGGGCCGATCTCCAAGGACAAGCCCGACGCGTTCATGGCCTCGGCCGAGAAGCGCAAGGGCAGCTGGTGGCTCGATTGGCGCGACTGGCTGCAGGCGCGTTCGGGCGACGAGGTGGCGGCGCCGGCCTCGCTCGGCAGTGCGCGCTATCCATCCCTCGGCGCGGCACCGGGGACCTACGTCTTTGATTGACGATCTCACCAGTGGCGACAAGGCCGGGCCGGCGGCGGCTGCGCAGCACGGCGCGATCGAGACGCGGCAGATCACGATCGACGGCCAATTGCTTCAGGTTGCGATCCGGCACGGCGGCGGCAGCGGGCCGCCGCTCTTGCTGTTCAACGGGATCGGAGCCAATTGGGAGCTGGCGAGGCCGTTCCTCGATGCGCTCACCGGCACCTCCGCCATTATTTTCGACGTGCCCGGCGTCGGCGGATCGCCGAGGCCGGCGTGGCCCTATCGTCCGTCGACCTTGGCGCGGCTTGCCGCTGGGCTCGTTGCGGAGCTGGGCTACGCCGAGGTCGATGTCGCCGGCGTGTCCTGGGGCGGTGGCATCGCGCAACAATTCGCGCATCAGTTTCCGAAGCGCTGCCGCCGCCTGGTGCTTGCCGCGACCGCGCCCGGTTTCACGATGGTGCCGGCAAGCCCGTCGGTGCTGTGGAAGATGGCAACGCCGCGCCGCTACACCGACAAGGGCTACATGAAGACGATTGCGGCCGACATCTATGGCGGGGCGTTTCGCGACGATCCGTCATTGATCGGCCGGCATGCCGCCGCGATGCACGGCGCGCGCAGCATGGGTTACTTCTATCAGCTGCTCGCGATGACCGGCTGGACCAGCCTGCCCTGGCTGTGGTCGCTGCCGCAGCCGACGCTGATCCTGATGGGCAGTGACGATCCGCTGGTCCCTCCGGTCAACGGTCAGATCATGGCGAGCCTGATCCCGAACGCCGAGCTGTGCCTGATCGACGACGGACATCTGTTCATGGTAACGCGGCCAAAGGAAACCGCCGGCCTGATCGAGGCGTTTCTGGCCGACGAGAGCCGTCAGGCCGCATCGTCATCGCTGCTCGCGCGAACGACGAGCTACTTCAGGGATCTCGTTCCAACGTCCGGAGGCGGACGGCAGAAACCTTAGACACAGCAACCAGGGAGGATATCGTGACCGACAATACCTCTTACATCGACATGCTGCGGAAGTTCGGCAGTGATCTCGGTCTGCCGAAGCTGAACGTGGACGAATTGCTGCAAGCCCAGAAGAAGAACCTCGAGGCGCTCGGCCAGAGCGCGAAGGTTGCGGCCCAGGGCGCGCAATCGGTGGCGCAGAAGCAGCGCGAAGTGATCGAGGCGGGTTTGCGCGAGGCCTCGACCTTGGCGCGCGAGTACAAGCCGCTCGGCAAGATTCATGAGAACCTCGCTCTGCAAACCGAATTCGCGCGGAAGGTGTTCGATATCGCGGTCAAGGGCGCGCAGGACAGCGCGTCGACAGCGCGGCAGTCGACCACGGACGCGGTGAAGATTATCCAGGACCGGATGAAGGAGAACTTTGAGGAGTTCCGCGCCAGCGTCCGCCCGAACAAGTCAACCTGACCTCACGATGAGACGAATCCCGGCAGGGCGCGGGTCCTGCCGGGAGCGCGGGATAAGGGCGAGCCATCGCCATGCATCAGGGAGGACATCATGGCCAACGCACAGGCGACACGGTCTGCCAAGCCGGATTACGCGCCGCCGCCGATCAATGGCGATTTCTACGGCATTGCCACTGTCCTCAATGACAAGGAGCGCGCGCTGGTGCGGCGTGTGCGTGAGTTCACGGAGGGTGTCGTCGCGCCTGTGATCGAGGAGTTCTGGAGCCGCGACGAATTTCCGTTCGCGATCATCCCTGACATGGCCGAAATCGGCATCGGCGGCGTCGGCTACCAGGGCTATGGCGCGGCCGGCGGCAGCTGGCTGCTGAACGGCTTTGTCGCGATGGAGCTGGCGCGGGTCGATTCCTCGGTCGCGACCTTCTGGGGCGTGCACACTGGGCTTTCGGCGGGCTCGATCTATCTGTGTGGGGACGAGGCCCAGAAGCAGCGCTGGCTGCCGGCGATGATGCGCTTCGAGAAGATCGGCTCGTTTGGTCTGACCGAGCCGCTGGTCGGCTCGGCGACGTCGGGCGGGATGCTGACCACCTGCCGACGCGAGGGTGACGTCTGGATCCTCAACGGCCAGAAGAAGTGGATCGGCAACGCCACCTTTGCGGACATCAACGTGATCTGGGCGCGCGAGGAAGGCTCCAACCAGGTCAAGGGCTTTGTCGTGGGCAAGGACAATCCCGGCTTCTCGGTCGAGAAGATCAAGACCAAGATGGCACTGCGCGTGGTGCAGAACGGGCTGATCACGCTCAAGGATTGCCGCGTGCCCGAGGCGGACCGGCTGCAGAACGCCAACTCGTTCAAGGACACCGCCAAGGTGCTGCGCATGACCCGCACCGGCGTGGCGTGGTTCGCTGTCGGCTGCGCGATGGGCGCCTATGAGCACGCGCTGCGTTATGCGACCGAGCGCCAGCAGTTCGGCAGGCCGATCGGCGGCTTCCAGCTGGTGCAGGATCTGCTGGTCCGGATGCTCGGCAACGTCACCGCGACGCAGGCGATGATGCTGCGGCTCGGACAGATGCAGGACGAAGGCGTGATGCTGGATGAGCACGCCTCGCTGGCGAAGGCGTTCTGCACCGTCAAATGCCGCGAGACCGTCGGCTATGCGCGCGAGCTGCTCGGCGGCAACGGCATCCTGCTCGAGAACCATATCGGCCGCTTCGTCGCCGATGCCGAGGCAATCTACTCCTATGAGGGCACCCGCGAGATGAATACCCTGATCGTCGGCAAGTCGATCACGGGACTGAGCGCCTTCGTCTGAACCGTTGCGAAAGCATCCAACTCCGTCATTGCGAGGAGCGTCAGCGACGAAGCAATCCACGTTTCCACATGTGGTGAAATGGATTGCTTCGCTTCGCTCGCAATGACGTGGATAGGGCTACGCGATTGCCTTTATTCCGCCGGCGGCAGGCTGCCATGGCCGGCTTCGGCGGTTTTCCGCGGCAGCATGCCGAGGGCGACGATCGCGGCGGCGAAGCCGGCGGCAGCGCCGACGCCGAGTGCCCAGCGCGGGCCGAGGTGATCGGCGACCCAGCCGACGATCGGGGCGCCGATCGGCGTGCCGCCCAGCGCCACGCCGAGCCGCAGCGCCATCACGCGCCCGCGCATCGCAGGCTCGGTCGCGAGCTGCATCAGCGCGTTCGAGGTGTTGGCGACGGTCAGCGCGGCGACGCCGATCACGACCAGCGCGGCAGCAAACAGCCAATAGTTCGGCGCCAACGCGGCGAGCGTGCAGCCGAGGCCGAAGATCGCTGATCCCAGCATCAGGGACGAGAACCGCGGCTGCTCGCGGCTCGCGGCCAGCAGCGCGCCCGACATCGTGCCGAGCGCCATCACCGACGACAGTAGGCCGAAGCCACGCGCATCGGTGTGGAACACGCCGACCGCCATGGTGGAGATGAAGATCGGAAAGTTCAGTCCGAAGGTCCCGATCAGGAACAGCATGATCAAGGTCGCCCGGAGATCCGGGCGGGACCAGACATAGTGGAAGCCCTGCATGACGCTGCCCTTGGTGGGATGCGCCCGCGCGTTCGGGCGCAGCTCGGGGGTGCGCAGCAGGGTCAGCGAGGTCAGCACCGCCAGGAACGAGGCGCCGTTGAACAGGAACGCCCAGCCGGTGCCGACGGAGGCGATGATCAGGCCGGCGACGGCGGGGCCGATCATGCGCGCGGCATTGAACGAGGTCGAATTCAGCGCGATTGCATTCGAGAGGTTGGTGTCGCTGACCAGCTCGGCGACGAAGGTCTGGCGCACCGGCGCGTCGAGCGCTGCCGCGCAGCCGAACAGAAACGCGAACACATAGACGTGCCAGAGCTGCACCAATCCGGTGACAGTGAGAATCCCAAGCACCAGCGCGAGCGCGCCCATCGTCGCCTGGGTCGCGATCAGCAGCTTGCGCTGGTTGAAATGATCGGCGGCAAAGCCACTCCACGGCATCAACAGCAACTGCGGGCCGAATTGCAGCGCCATCACGATGCCGACAGCGGATGCGCTATGTTGTGTGAGCTGGGTGAGAACCAGCCAGTCCTGGGCGGCGCGCTGCATCCAGGTGCCGATGTTGGACACCAGCGCGCCGGCCGCCCAGACCCGGTAGTTGAAGCTTGCGAGCGATCGAAAGACGCGTCTCATGTTCGCTGCGGATCATTCCCGCCGTGAAACCGTCCGAACCGCCGCGCCAGGAACAGCCCGATCAAGAGGCCGCCGAGACCGAGCGCTACGACGTCGCTTGTCGTTCTCAAGCCGAAGTCGCCAACGCGGCAGACCAGCAGATATCCGACCGCGAGGTTGAAGAAGCCCCACACGATGTTGACGGTCGATGACGACAGGCCTTCGCCCGGCGGCTTTGCGAACGGGCTCTGGAACGGTTCGCCCATCATGCCGGCGACGACGTGCGGAATTGCGTTGGTGAGGAAGGCGCCGCCGAAGAAATAGGCGACGAGGTCAAGCCAGTTCATGCGCGTTGGTCCTTTCAAGCAGATCGATGATCGCCTGCGTCGAGCCGGTTTCGCCGAGCCGCGGGAACACCTGCTCGATGCTGTAGTCATGTGCGTTGGGCCGTGCATCGGTCATGGCGTCGATCGCGAGCGTGACGTTGAAGCCGGCCTCATAGGCCTGCCGTGCCGTGGATTCGACACCGGTGCCGGTCGCAACGCCGGCGACCACCACATGGTTGACGCCGCGGGCGCGCAGCTGCTTCTCGAGATCGGTGCTGGCGAACGCGCCCCATGTCCGCTTGGTCACGACGATGTCGCCCGGCTGCCGGTCGAGCTCCGGAACCAGGTCGGCCCAGCCGTCGGGAAATTGTCCGCTGTGGCGCGGCCGCTCGGTTCGCCCGGGCGCCGTGCCGTCGACATTGACCAGCACGATCGGCAGTCCACGCCGCCGAAACGCATCGATGAGGGCGCAGGCGCGCGCCACGACGTCTCCGAACGGATGCACGAACGGCGCGCCGACAAGCCCCGATTGCAGATCGACGACAATGAGGGCGGTGATCGGATCGAGCGTCGTCAGAGCCATCATCGTCTCCTGTTCTCGCGATTGGCGCGGCGCGGCCGGCATCAATCCGCGACCAGCCGTTTCAGCAGGCCGACGGCGGCGGCGAGTTCATCCTGCTCCCGTGCCGACAGCCGCGCGGCGATGGTGCGCGACAGCCAGTCCTGCCGCGCGGCACGGCCGGTGCGCAGCCGCTCGCGGCAGCTATCGGTGAGCGACATGATGGTCTGGCGACCGTCGTCCGGATCGGGCGCGCCGCGGACCAGGCCCGCTGCCTCGAGCGCCGATATCGCCGAGCTCATCGACTGCGGACGCATGCCTTCGGAGCGCGCCAGGCTGGACACGGTCGCGGGGCCGGCCTTTTCGAGGCGCAGCAGCACCGCGACCTGGGACGGCGGAAGATCCTCACGCTGCCCCTGCTCGCGCAGCCGGCGCTTCAGCGTTCCGATCAACAGGCGAAGGTCTTCGGCGAGCGCGGATGTGCGCGCCGAGCCGGTACGGGCCGCTGCATTGTTCATGTCGATGAGGCTAGCAGATATGAAGGTAAACTGTAAAGATTGCCTTCGCAGATTACCTTCATATTCCCGTGATCGTCTGTGCCGTCGCAGGGCATTGTTGGACGATGCTGCAAAATCTGAACGGCGCCTGAACCCGGCTCCGGAGTGAATCACATTAGATTTTGTTGTCTTCGTGCGCGCGGTTGTCGATGACTGCGCTTGCGCTCACAACGTGGCGTATCGTCCCCGCGGTGGCTCGCGGAGTTGTTTGGAATGAAGTTTGATGTTCGTTTCACGGCGATCGGCGTGTCGATCGTCCTCGCTTGCCTGGCGCAGCCGGCAGCGGCCCGGACCTGTGAGGCGCCACCGGCGCTGACATCGGTCGATCCTCCCGGCTTCTACCAGAACGCAAGCGGTTACGCGGACGCCATCAAGCCGCTGCATGCGTTCATTGCGCAGGTCAACAAGGCCGCCGATGAACGCGACCTCGATTGCGTGATGGACTTGCTCGCAGGCTGGGCGAGCGGAAGTGCGCTGCTGACGATCGGGGCGAACTATCAGGGCGATTTCGAACGCTCGTGGGCCGGGACCGATTTCGCGCTGGCGTTGCTGCGCTTCCCCAACGCGTCCATCAAGGCCGACCATCGATTCCAGCAGATCAAGCCGTGGCTGATCCGGATTGCCGAGGAAACCCGCGATGCCGATCGCATCAACCACCTCGGCAACAATTTGGTCTATTGGGCCGGGCTCGATCTGATGTCGATCGGCACCCTGACGGATCGGGCTGATCTGGTCGATGCCGGCATTTCCCGGGCGCGCCAGGGCATCAGAGATATCGGTGCCCGCGGCGAATTGGAGCGCGAGTTGAAGCGCGGCGAGCGCGCGCTGCACTACCATAACTTTGCGCTGACCCCGCTGGTGTTCTGCGCCGAACTCGCAAGCCGCCGGAAGATCGACCTCTATGCGGAGAACGACGGAGCGATCCGTCGGCTCGCCGACCTGATCGTTCGCGCGGTGCAGGACGAGCGCAGCTTCGGCGCTCTCACCAACGTTCCGCAGCAGCTCTTCCCCTGGACGTTCCAGGGAGACCTTGCCTGGATGGAGCCGTATTACGCCCGGTTTCACGATCCGCGCTTGCCGCCAATTCTCAGCTCGAGAAGGCCTTTGAATAATCCGAGGCTCAGCGGCAACGTGACGGCAAGCTGGGGCGCGCCCCTGCCGGACTAGGCGTCGGCCGGAGATGCGCAGTATCCCGATGACGCGCGCTATTCGCTCTCGCTGGTCGCCGGCGTCGCGTACATGTCCCGTGCGCGCCGGGTCACGGCCGCATAGCGCGCGGTCGCGCTGAGGCTCATCAGGCCGGCGCGCACCAGTCCGAGAATGGCGCGGCGCGAGTGGAACGGCCCGGTCTTGCTCGCGGCATATCCGCGCGGGTAGAGCTGCAGGCGGCCGGCCAGCGCTTCCTGCAACGCCAGCTTCTGGGTCGCGCTCAGGCGCCGGCGCCGCGCAGGCTTTTCCGCTTCCGCCAGCATGAGCTCGGTACCCAACGATTTCCGTGGCGCGGCCTTCATTGTCAGCTCACATTCCGGCCGACGGGCGCGACCTTCCGCGAGGCCCGGCGACCGGCCGGCATCGCCATGGACGCCGGCATGTGGCACATCATGGCTTGCGCTGTTACTCATTCGTAAGACAGAACCGCATTTCGAGCGGCAGCGGCATCTGACGAAAGTCAGGATCAGTTATGACGAAAGTCATATTCGTTTGCGGCCGCGGCCGGCCTACGCCAGAGTGGGCTGCTCGCTGAGTTGATGGGCAACGCATGATCGATCTGAGCGCGGATTTGCTTGCGGCTGCAGGAGCTGACGTCATCGGTCTCGCCGTCATCGGTGCCGACCGAAGCATGCAGCGGAAGATCGGGCGGCTGGTCGAATGGCTTCCCGCAATCGGCGTCGATTGTTGCGAATGCATGCTGCTGGTCGGCATGGAGGCTGAGTTGGCGGCGCTGGCTCGCGGCCAGCGGGACATGATCGCACTGGCCGGTGTCCGCGGTGCCTCGCCCGGCATCGCGCAGCCGATGACGGCGGTGGTGCTGTGGAATGGTGCGCAGTCGCATTACTTCGTCATCGCCATGCCGGACTTCGCGGGACGTCAGGTCGAAACGCTGCTCGGCAGCGAGCGCCGGGCCCGCCGGCTGATGGAGCAGCAGCTCGAGGCGGCGAGCGCCGAAGTGCGTTTTGCCTCGCTGGCGCGGACGCGGCTGCGGCTGGCGCGCGACCTGCACGATACGCTGGTGCATTCGATCGTGGCGCTGCTGACCCAGATCCGGCTGATCAGGCATTACCTTTCGGCCGACCCCGAGCGCGTAGCGGACAGCCTTGCAACCGCCGAAGACGCCGCAGCGAGCGGCCTCTCGCGCGCCCGCGAGGCCATCGATCGCCTGCGCACGCCCGACGATTTGAAGCTCGATCCCGATGTCGAGGGACTGCTCAGCGACTTCGCCGCGCGCAGCGGCGTCAGGGTGTCGATCCAGATCGACGAGGAGGCGCGTCCCGGCTTGCGCGATTGCGGCTTGACGGTTCAACGCATCCTCAGCGAGGCATTGCGCAATGTTCAGGCACATGCGAAGGCACGCCGTGTCTCGTTTCACGCCTTCGAAGCGCCGGCTGCGGTCGGTCGAAAGCTCGTCGTCGAGATCCGCGACGACGGCCGCGGCTTCGATCTCGCGGTGCCTACTCCCGGACATTTCGGATTGATCGGGATGGCCGAATTTGCTGAACTCGTCGGCGGAAGCTGCGCGGTGGAGAGCGCGCCCGGACAGGGTACGCTGGTCCGGATATCGCTCCCCGTGGCGGTGCCGCCGGCAGCGTCTGCCGGCCTGCTGGCCGATTGATGTCGTCGCCGCCTATTCAGCGCGTTTTCGAGCGAAGTGGATACCGGTTCGCGTTAAGAAAACGCGACCAACAGAGGACAAGAGCATGATCCGGTTCAAGCGGATCATGCTCGGGACCTTCGAGAGGATGACTGAAGCCCGTGAGCACAATTGAGAAGGTGCGGGTGCTGATCGCCGAGGATCAGACCCTGATCAGGGAAGGTATCGCCACACTGCTTGCCCAGCAGAACGACGATTTCGAGATACTTCCCGGTGCGTCCGACGGCGAGCAGGCCATCGAATTCGCACGGCGCTATCGGCCGGACGTCATCCTGATGGACCTGCAGATGCCGCGTGTCGACGGCATCGCCGCGACCCAACGGATTCTGCGCGAGTTGCCGCAGACCCATATCGTGGTGCTGACGACGTTCGAGACCAACGATCTGATCTTCGAGGCGGTCAGCGCCGGCGCCAAGGCGTATCTCCTGAAGGACGCCAGGATGGAGGAGATCGCATCGACCATCCGCGCGGTGATCAACGGCCAGTCCGGGCTGTCGCCCAGCGTCGCCGCGCGCATCCTCGACGAGTTCAAGCGGCTGCGCGGTCCGCGCGTCTCGGCAAAGCTGCCGGTTCGCGACGGGCTGACGGCGCGGGAGAATGAAATTCTCACGCTGATCGTCGAGGGCAAGAGCAATACCGAGATCGGTGAACGGCTGCATTTGGCCGAGGGCACGGTGAAGAACTATGTCAGCACCATCCTGGAGAAATGCCAGGTCAAGAACCGTACGGAACTGGCAATAAAGGCAATAACTTACTAGAAATAACTGCCCCCAACCGCACACCACGCGGTTGATCTGGCTGAGATTGCTCGCCTTTCTCTGTGCCGCGCCGACAAAATTGGCTATAGGTTTGTTTCGGATTTGCTTTTTGACATGGCAGGTCCGGATTGCGCGGCTTTGACTAAACAGGGAATGACCATGAAGGGTATCGAGCGCCAGACCAAGGATAGCGATGGACTGGCAAACGCGGCGGCCGGCAACGGCGCGGATTCGGCGGCGCCTAGCATGGCGGCGATCGATCAGGTCCGCGATCTCCTGTTCGGCGGCGCGCAACGCTCGATTGAGACCAATCTCTCGGGTCTGCGCGAGGAGATGCAGGCATCGCTAAAGCAGATGCAGGCGGACTTCAACAACGAGCTCACCGCGCTGCAGGCGCGGCTCTCCGACCTTGAACGCGATACCGAGCAGAGGCGTCTCGACTCGCTGAAGGATGTCGGTGCGGCCATCACCCAGCTCGGCGCTGCGATCAGCGGATTGGGATCCGGCCGCACGGGCAAATAGCATGGCAGCTGCTGCCGGCCAGAACCGCGAGATCGAGCAGCTCAGGACATTGCTGTTTCAGCCCGAGGCGACGCGCCTGACGTCGCTGGAGGCCGACCTCGACTCGTTGCAGCGCTATGTCGGCAATGCCGATCGCCTGGAGACGGCAACCGCCGGCATTCTGGTCGAGGCGCTGGAGCGCGCCGAGGTCAACCGGCCGCGCGAGCTCGCCACAGCGATCGCGCCGGTCGTGGTCTCCGCGATCCGCAGCGAGATCAAGAATTCGCGCGAGCAGATGATCGAGGCGCTCTATCCGATCGTCGGCCGGCTGGTCAGCGCCGCGGTTGCGAACGCGTTCCGGGAACTGGTTGCCTCGCTCGAGCAGCGCATCAATGCGCTGACCTCGGCGCAATTGTGGGTCGGGCGGGTCAAGTCGCTGGTGACGGGACGCCCGATCAGCGAGTTCGTGCTCGCCGACAGTCCGCCGCAGATCAACCGGCTCCTGATCATCGAACGCGGCAATGGCCGCCTTGTCGTCGACTGGAAGCGCGAGGCGACCGTCGATGAGCGCGCCGACCTGCTCAGCGCCATGGTCGCGGCGATCCTCGAATTTTCCGTGCAGGCGCTGGCCGGCGAAGGCAATCTGCAGACGCTCGATTTCGGCGGACGGCAGCTCGCGCTGCGCGCCTCGCCGCGCTTCATCCTGGCGGCGGAGTGCCTGGGGCCGCTACGCCCCGCCGACAATGCCAGGATCAACTCGCTGTTCTTCGATGCGATCGAGCGCATCGACCGCGGTGCGGATTGCGACGGGCCGATGCTCGCCTCGCTCGCAACGGCGATCGAGACCGACGACACGCCGCGGCGGATCGCGAGCCGGCGCGGCAAGGTGATCCTGTTCGCCGTGCTCGCCGCTGTGGCCGCGCTGTTGCTTTATTTTGCCGCGACCTCGGTGACACGCGCGCTGCTGGAGCGGCGGACCCATGCCGCGCTGGAGCAGCTCGCCGCGAAGCAGCCCTTGCTGGCGACCTTCCCGCTGCGGCTCGACTTCGATCACGGCAGCCGAAGCGTGGCCGTCTCGGGCCTCGAGCCGAGCCAGTTGGAGACCGCGCCGGTGATCGACGCGCTCGCTGTAGCCGCGGCGCCGTACAAGGTGGTCGACCGCATCGGACTGGTGCCCACGCCGGAGCAGGCGGCGGCATCGCAGGCCGGCATCGCGGGCCTGCAGCAGAGCCTGACGCGGTTGCAGGCGAGCCTCGACCAGATGCGCGAGGCGATGGGTGCGCAGGCGAAGTCGGGCGACGAGAAATATGCCGCTCTCGCCGCGCAATATGACAAGCTCGGCGAGCAGTCTGCGAAATTGGGCGAGCAAGTCACGAAGCTGCAGTCCGTCGCCGACGGTCCGGCGGCGCGGCTCGATCGCTTCATCGCCTCGACCGCGATCTTCTTCATCAACAATTCCGACGAGATCCTCGACAACGACCAGGCCGATCAGCAGCTGCGTGAACTCGCCGGGCTGCTGACGAACAATGATCTCAGGCTGCGGATCGTCGGCTACGCCGATCAGAGCGGCACCGAAGGCACCAACAAGACGCTGGGGCGCAAACGGGCGGAGCAGGTGCAGCGCAAGCTGACCGCGCTCGGGGTCGACCCGTCGCGACTGATTTTGGTGTCGCGCGCCGCGACGATGCCGATCACCGACCGGCTCGACGCCACCGTCGGCGGCAACCGCCGCGTGGCGTTCGAGACGGTCTACCGAGGCGAAGTGGCCCGCTGATGCTCACCGCAAAAGTCATGCTGCTCGGCGACATGGGGGTCGGCAAGACGTCGATCCTCTATCGGCTGATCTACAACCGGTTCGAGGGCCAGTACAAATCCACGCTGGGCGTCGAGATCCTGAGCCATGACGTAGCGCCGGCGGATGGCAGCGACCCGATGCGCCTCGTACTGTGGGACACCGACGGCGATTTCGGCACGCAGATCTTCGACACGGTCTATGTCACCGGCGCATCCGCCGCCATCATCGTGTCCGACGTCACGCGACCGCAGACCGTGACCCGCATGGTCGAGCTGGTCCGCGGTTTCGAGGAGCGCTTCCCGGGCCGGCCCTACCGGGCGCTGCTCAACAAGATCGACCTGCCGGAGGCTGCCGGCAGCGCCGGCGCGATTGCCGAACTCGCCAAGTCGAGCGTCAAGCCGGTCAGCGCCAAGACCGGCGTCGGCATTGCCGAATGCTTTGTCGATCTCGCTCAGACCATTCGCCGCCGTCAGCTCTAGCTCACATAACTCCGCGCAGGTTTGTGTCAGCCGTCCCGACTTCTCGGGGCTGGCGAATCGGGCCGGGACGGCTGACTTCATCGCACGTGGGGCGTGCGATGAAACGCGCGCGACGTGCGGTGCAGGACCGCACGATTCTCTCTCCAACTGCACCACGCCGTCCCACACTCCGATAGTGACGATGGTCATCTTCCACTCGGCCAATGGCCTGCCTATCGTTCACCCGTCACTGGAACCAGTCACGGGACCAACGGTGTCCCGGGCGCACGGAGTGAGAGAACATGAGCATTTTTGGAAGCATCATGGGTGCAATCTTCGGCCACGGTGCCCAGGCCAAAACACCTGAGACCACGACGGCTGCGCCGGGAGCATCGCCGGCAACGACGTCAACTGCCGCATCCACCGCGCCTGGCACGCCCGCCGCGCAAACGGTCGACGTCGCGGCGATCGTCGACAAGGCGGCGGCTGCCACCGGCGAGAAGCTCGACTGGCGGACCTCGATCGTCGACCTGATGAAGGCGCTCGGGCTCGACAGCAGCCTTGCTGCGCGCAAGGAGCTCGCCAAGGAGCTGCACTACACCGGCGATACCAACAACACCGCCACCATGAACGTCTGGCTGCATCAGCAGGTGATGGCCAAGCTCGCCGCCAATGGCGGCAAGCTGCCGGCCGACATCAAGACCTGATCACCGCCTTGAGCCGTGCGCTGCTTTAGCGTCGCGCACGGCTCCGAACCAGGTGTATTGCGTGAGGAGCAGTTGTGATGACCCCATCTCATCTTGCCATCCTGAACAGGCCGCGGGCCGGCGTCGTTGCCGCTTCGATCGGCGCGGGACTCGGCCTCGCGGTAGTGGCGATGGGCATCACCATCGCCGTCGCCCGCGCCGATAGTGCCAGCGAGGAGTCGCGGCCGGCGAACGCGGACGCCAATGTGCAGCGCGCGGCGCAGAACCTGCCGCCGGCGCGGGTCATCCTGCCGGCGCCATGGGAGCAGGCCGCTCCCGCGCAGCCGGTCGCAGCACCGGCAAATCCGGCAGATCACAAATAGTCTTCGCGGCTCCGTTGCGTAACGCTCGCTGCGAACGGCCCGCACACCGCCCAGCTCTGGAGCCTCGCCATGCCAGAACAGGTCAAGCTGCCCCGAAAATTGTCTCAGGAGCCCGGTGGTCCGCCGTCGCTGCGGCCGAGCCACAGGCGGGTCATCGAAGATCTCGATCGCTGGGCCAACAGCCCCGGCCTGCAACCGCCGAGCGACGGAGAGAAGCCGGGCGACGACCAGCGCCAGCGCAAGTAAGCGTGCCGCCGATGGACCTGCATCGCCGAGGATGCGAGCCGGTGGCGCCGTCTTCAATCAGTTGAACGGTACGCGCGCCCTGGCCGAGAACGTCCAGAGCCGGGCCGTGCCGCCGAGCCCGCCATACTCCGCGCCGAGGCCGAGCATCATGCCGCCCGCGAGCCTGGCGTTCAGCCCGCCGGTGACGCGGGCCGACCAACCCTCCAGCACCAGCGTCGGGTTGATCGGGATGCCGCTCACGGAAAGTGCCGCGGCGTCGTCCTTGCTGAAATAGTAGTCGCCATAGACGCCGAGATACGGCGAGACCATCGCGGCGTCGATCGTTGCCAGCGGATAGCTCAGCTTGACACCGCCGGATGCGCGGCCGGTGACGAAGTCACGCGCCGTCTGCAGCGTGCCGAGCGTGTCGACATAGGCGTTCTCATGCTCCCACAGCGTGTAGAGGCGGGCGGAGGGCTCGATCAGCAGGTTGCTCATCTTGTAACTGCCGGTCAGCCCAGTCGCGAACATCCAGCGGTCGCCGTTGAAATTGCCCTGCGCCGCTCCGGCGACGCCGTTGTAGCCGATCTGCGAGAAGGTCACGGCGGCGTCGTAGCGCAGCGCGGGTGTGATCATCCAGCCGAGATAGGCGCCCGCGGTCCAGCCGTCGCCGGTGAGCTTTCCGTTGATGTCCTGCGCCGTGTAGTTGAACGTCTCATAGCCGGCGACGGCGCCGACCAGGAGGTTGGGCAGCGCCCGGTAGGTCAGTCCCATCAGGGCATTGAGCTGGCTGCCGTAGATCGATGAACCCGTTGTGCCGACACCAGGCGCGGTCGGCGACGACCAGCGGTCGATGCCGCTGCCCCTGACGTCGATCCAGAACAGCCAATCGCGCGGTTCACGATTGATCGTCGTCTGGGTTTTGGGCGCCGCCTTGATCGGCATCTGCTGGTCGATCGCCGCAAACGCATTGTCGATTCGCGAACTGTTGCCGCTGCGTCCGGGCGCGCTGAAAGTGCGATCCGAGGCGTAGGCACCACGATTCCCGGTGTCCGTCTGCGTCACGCCGTCTGACGGATCGGCCGCGAAGTTGAAGTGCATGCCGGCGCCGCCTGGTGTCATGAAGCTACCGCCTTCGCTGAACCCTTCCGAGATCGCGTTGTCGATCGCGCCCGAGATCGCCTGGCCGGAGTTCTGCGCCACCAGCTTGGTGATGTCGATCTGCAATGCCCGCAGCTTTACGCTGTCGGTCGGGACATTCACGCTCTGCGCCAGCGCGGGCGAGGTGCTGGCATTGAATGCGCCGCTGCCGGCATAGCTCGCCGTGATGGTGTGGCTGCCGATCTTGAGCGTCGCGATGGAGAAGCTCGCCGTGCCTGCCGCGAGCGTCGCGGTGCCGATCGGCGATCCATTGTCGCTGAAGGTTACTGTGCCGGTCGGCGTTCCTCCTGGGGCGGTGACGTTCGCCGTGAAGGTCACCGATTGGCCAAGACTGCTCGGATTCTGCGACGAGGTCAGCGCGGTCTGGGTCGTCGTGGTGGCTGCAAAGGTGAAGCGGTCCGCCGCTGATGTCGCTGATGTCCCGACTGCCGTCGTCACCGTGATATCCACCGTTCCCGTTCCCGCCGGCGAGGTCGCCGTGATCTGGGTGCTGGAATTGACGGTGAAGCCGGTTGCAGGGGTTGCGCCGAACGTTACGACCGTCGCAGCGGTCAAGCCTGTGCCTGTTATGATGACCGTCGTTCCACCGCTGGTCGGGCCTGTGGTCGGTGAAATCGACGTCACCGTCGGCGCGGACGCCACGTAGGTGTACCGATCCACGGGAGACGCGAATGACGTCCCGGACGGGTTGGTCACCGTGATATCGACTGTGCCGGTCCCGGCCGGCGCGACCGCGGTGATCCGCTCGCTCGAATTGATGACGAAGCTCGTTGCGTTGACGGCGCCGAAGCGCACCGCGGTGGCCGTGCTGAAGCTGCCGCCCGCGATGGTGACGCTGGTGCCGCCCGCGGCGGGACCTGATGTCGGGGAGATCGAGGCTATCACCGGTGCCTGCGCGCTGGCCGCGGCGACCGAGCCGAACAGCGCGGCGGCGATCACGACGAGACGCCATCCGGCGCGTCGCACGATCGCCATCGACGGCAGTCTGTTGTGAAGCTCGGACGCAAGACGCGGGGCGGCCAAGCGGAAGCGAGTCCGCGCAAGGTTTGCAATCGGCAACAAAGGTAACCCCCGTCGCGCCGGTCCGCAGCAGGCGGCGCACATCTAAAAAATACGGGATTGTTGTAGTACGCGGCTCGGCAGGCGCGTCGCGGAATCTCCGCGTGCATCTGCTTTTGTGTCGCGCCGTTGCCGGGCCGCTACGTCATTGCACAATCTGAGAAGGCGTTGGCGCGCGCCATGGTTGCGATCTGGCGATCGCGCGGCGGGCTCTTCTCATTCAGCGCAGGCAAAGCAGATGATGGTCAGGGCCGCAGGGCCGTCGCGATCAGTGCGGTCGAGGGAATCGCGAAGGTGTCTCCGACCCGCCCGCGCTCGATCTCGGCGCGGAAGGCGCGCGCGACCGCCGCGCTCTGGTCCGCATCGAGCCCGCTCCAATGCGGCATGAACGCGAACAGTTTGTCGACGTCGGCGGGATTGGCGACATTGAGTTTGAAGTCGTGGGTGATCTCGGCGACGACAGGATCGGAGAAGCCGGCCGCGATGACCGCAGCGCTGAGGCGGCCGGGATCGGCGAGCTCCGCGAGGCCGGTGCACGGCATCGGCGTGACGTTGTCGGGATAGAGCCGCCGGATGATCTGCGAGAGCAAGAGATACACGGCGGCGCCGTCGGCGCTTTTCCAGACCGCAATCGTCGCCGATCCGCCTGACCGCGTCACCCGCGCCATCTCGCGCAGTCCGGCGCGCCAGTCGGGAAACAGCATCACGCCGAATACAGACACCGCCGCATCGAAGGCGGCATCCGGTAGATCGAGCGCCTGGCCGTCCATCTGCCGCGCCTCGATATTCGCCACATCATGCGCGCGGACCCGTGCCACCATGCCGGCCGAGAAGTCGATCGCGGTGACGTCGGCGCCCCTGCGCGCGGCGGCCAGCGCCGCAGCCCCCGTACCGGTGGCGACGTCGAGCACCTTCGACGACGCGCCGATCGGGAGCAGCGCGACCGCGGCCTCGGCGAAGTGTGTCGTGAACGGCTGCGACTGCGCCTCGTAGGTCGCGACCATCTTGTCCCAATGCGCGGGATCGTTGAACGGAAGCGGCTTCGCCTGGTCACTTGGCTGCATGAATCTGGTCCTCGAGACTTTGTTTGTGTTTGGCGAGGCGGCGCTTGAAATCCTTCGCGAGCGCTTCGAGCGTCACCGCGCCGAGACGCTTCAGGAAGATCGCCTCTACCTCGCGAAACGTGCCTGACAGCGCGTCGTTGACGGCCTGTTCGACCAGGCAGCCGGGATTTTCCGAGCGATGGCCCATCGCGACGATCGTGGGCGCGCCGACCGCGCGATAGATGTCGGCGAGCGTGATGTCGGCGGGATCGCGCGCAAGCGTCCAGCCGCCGCCATGGCCCTTCTCGGAGCGGACCAGGCCCTGCTCGCGCAGGCCCGCCATCACGCGGCGGACGACCACCGGGTTGGTGGCCATCGCCTGCGCAAGTTGCTCCGACGTGACCGGTTCGCCCGCTCCGATCATGTGGAGCAGGCCGTGCAGGACACCAGATAGACGGCTATCGCGTATCATGTAACTTCATATGTTACATGATGGGGTGGACGTCAAGAGGGCGATAGCGGACGCTGAACTTCGCGTGCCGGATTTGGCCGGGCCGCCCGTTTAATCCCCATTGGGGTCTTGAGAGGCGGGGGCGGTATCGTGGGCAGTGTGGCGGTTGATCGGATGTTGCTGGATGCGGTGGCGCATTATGGCGCGGGCCGCGCGATGGAGGCCGGCACGTTGTGCGGCGACATCCTCACATCAGATCCCGATCATATTCCGGCGCTGCATCTGTCCGCCGTCATCGCCTTCGTGACCGATCGCGCCGCGGAAGGCGCGGTGCTGCTGAACCGGGTGTTCAGCCTTGATCCGCATCACGGACCGGCGTTCGCCACGCTCGGCGATGCGCTCGCCGTGAAGGGCGAGCACGAGGGTGCGGTGGCGGCGTTCCAGCGCGGCGTCACACTGCTGCCAAAGGATGCTGGCCTGCACATCAAGCTCGGCGTCGCGCTGTGCGAGCTGTCGCGCTTCGACGAGGCCGAGGCGGCGTTTCGCCGCGCGATCGCCCTCGATGGCGGCCTGACGCGGGCGCGGTTCAACCTCGCCGTTGCGCTGGCCGGACAGCAGCGGCCGGTCGAGGCCGAGCAGGCCTATCGCGAGGTGATCGCGCGCGATCCGGCCTATCGCGGGGTTTGGCTCAACCTCGGCAATGCGTTGACCGATCAGAAGAAGCATGACGCCGCCGCCACCGCCTATCGCCGCGGGCTCGGCGCGGATCCCGATCATCCCGGCCTGCATAGCGGCCTCGGAGCGGCCCTCTACCGGCTGGGCCGGCTGGAGGACGCAGTCCTGCACTATCGCCGCGCGATCGCGCTCGAGCCCGACAATTTCGCGCCGCGGCGCCTGCTCGCCATGGTGCTGCACGAGCTGGGCGAGCGCGAGGAGGCGGTCCGCATCTATCGGCAGGTCTCGGCCCGCGATCCGTCCGATCACGTCATCCTCAACAATCTCGGCGCCTGCCTGTTCGAGCTCGGACAGGTCGACGACGCCATCGCCTGCGCCGAACTGGCGCTCGCGCTCAAGCCGGACTATGCCGCCGCGCACACCAATCTTGGAATCATCTTCGAGGCACAGAATCTGGTCGAGGCGGCGGTCGCCGCGCATCGGCGGGCCATCGAGCTCGAACCCAATTACGCCAAGGGCCACGCCAATCTTGCGGTCGCGCTGCGCAATGCCGGCGAGATCGATGCGGCGCTGGTGGCCTCGCGCCGCGCCATCGCGCTCGATCCCGAACAGCCGCTGGCGCATTACAACCACGCGCATTTCCTCTTGATGAACGGCGAGTTCGAGGAGGGTTTTGAGGAGTATCAGTGGCGCCGCAAGACCAAGATGCTCAGCGAAGGCGATCCGGTGTTCGACGAGCCGGAATGGCAGGGCGAGCCGCTGGCGGGACGCACGCTGCTGCTGTTTGCCGAATACGGGCTCGGCGACGCCATCAATTTCGTCCGCTATGTGCCGATGCTGGCGGGCAGAGGCGGCCGGATCATTCTGCAGGTGCAGCCGGCGTTGGTCTCGCTGCTGCGGCCGATGCTGCCCGATGTCGCGGTGTTCGCGCGCGGCGAGCCGTTGCCGCCGTTCGACCTGCAACTGCCGCTGCTGAGCCTGCCGCGGATTTTCCGCACCACCGTCGACACCATCCCTGCCGCCGTGTCCTATCTCCAGGCCGACGTCATCAAGCTCGCGCGCTGGCGCGAGGCGCTCGCAGGCCCGTCCGCGCTGAAGGTCGGCGTGGTCTGGGCCGGCAATGCCAGGCACAAGGGCGACCGCCAGCGTTCGCTGCCGGCGGATGCCGTGCTGCCGCGGCTGGTCACATCAGGCGTGCAGCTCTACAGCCTGCAGAAGGAGCCGCGGCCGGACGATGCCCCGGTGCTGCGGCGTCTCGGTGCTGAAATTGTTGATCTTGCGCCGACGCTCGGCGATTTCGCCGACACCGCCGCGGCCGTCTGCGCGCTCGATCTCGTCATCGCCGTCGACACCTCGGTGGCGCATCTCGCCGGCGCGCTTGGCCGCCCGGTCTGGATGCTGTGCCCCTATGCGCTCGACTGGCGCTGGCTGCGCGACCGCGCCGACACGCCCTGGTATCCGACCATGCGGCTGTTCCGCCAGGACAGACCGCAGGCCTGGGAGGGCGTGCTGACCCGGATGTCCGACGAGCTTGCGCGGGTCGCGCGAGGGGAGCGGGACCTGCTGCTGCCGCAGGCGTCCCGCGGCTGACGACCAGCCGAGCCCTCCGGTCAGTCACGTTGCGCTCATTCCCTGCGCGCCGCCCAGCAGCTTGGCGTTGAGCCGGCCGCCGTCGAACAGCATTTCACCGACCGCGCCGTCGAGGTCGGAGGTTGTGACCTCTCCGCCGCCGTCGCGGATGATGCTGGCCTGGGCGAGACGGCGCATCAGCTCCTTGATGAAGGCGGCGCTGACGCCTTCGGTGCGTCGCACGGCCTCGTCGATGACAGGCTGTTCGAGCGGCAGGCCCTTGCCGTAGAGCCGGACCAGCTTGCCGCGGCCGGTCTCGTCGGGCAGCGGCACTTCGATCGCCTGGTCGATGCGGCCCGGCCGGCCGGCCAGCGCGCCCTCGAGCTCTTCGGGGCGGTTGGTGGTCAGCAGGAACAGGATGTCGCAATCCTCCTTCAGGCCGTCCATCTCGTTGAGCAGCTTGTTGAGCAGGGATTCCTCGCACGGTCCGCCCATATCCTCGCGGTCGCGCGCGATCAGGTCGACATCCTCGATCACGACCATGGCCGGCTGCAGCAGGCGGGCGAGGTTCATATAGGCGCCGAGCAGGCCGACCTGTTCGGCCGTGATGATCAGCGTGGTGTGATCCGGGAGGTTGGTGGCGAGATAGCGAATGGTGTGGGTCTTGCCGGTGCCGGGCGGGCCATACAGCAGGATGCCCTTGCGGGTCGACTGGCCGAGCTTGCGCAGCAGATCGCGGCTTTCGACAAAGCCGAGCACATTGCGGTCGAGCAGCCGCAGTGTCCGTTCCGGCAGGATCACGTCATCGCGGGCAACCGTCGGCAGCCGATGCACGGTCACGCCGCGCGAACGGCCGCGATAGTCCGAACCACCCTCGAGCGAGAGTATTTTGCCGCGGTAGGATCGCGCGGCGTGGACAGCGGCTTCCAGCGCGGCAAAGGTCGGCTGTACGAAGGCATCGCCGGCCGTGCCTGCCGGCAATGCGATCTCGATCCGAACAGCGGGTTCGCGGTCATATTCACGATGATAGGTCAGCAGCACGGCGTAGCGTAACGTGCCGGACCGGCACAGCCACAAACCGTTGACGAGACATTTCACCGGCTCGGGCTCGCCGATATCGACGTCCTGGTACTGGGGAGGTGCGATCGCCGGCGCATTGCGGCTGTCTTTCATTAGGGACGCAAATCCAATCGTCTCGTAGCGATATTCCTCATGGATTCCGAAGAAGTGAATCGGGTCCGTGAGCAGCTTGTCGATCGCGACCTGAACGTCGGCACGCATGTGGCCTGGAAACTGGCGTGCCCGCGTCACGATCAGGTTGCGCGGCACGCCGGCGAAATGCCAGTCGAGCGCTACAAAGGCGTATCGAAACTCGTGGCTCGGCAATTCTTCCGAGCTGCGACGCGCGGCGAGCAGGCAGTCCCTGCACAGTGAGGCCGTCGTACCGGAGAGAATGATCTCCGTCACGGCTTTCGGGGCTTCGCAAAGATCGCAGGGGCGGCTGGCGTCGGCGGACTCGCTCGTGATCATCAACGGGTGGCCGTTGGAGCGGATCAGCCACTTGGCGCTGTTGAACATTGCCCGCGCGACGGCGCCCGGATAGGGGCCGCATGGAACAGCGCCCCTTGCCTCGATCAAGGCAGCGGTCGCGACGGCTTCCTGCTGGGATTTCCCGAATACCGTGCGCAGCAGGTCCTGCACGAACTCCAGCGGCGTCTCACCGTCGTCGTGAATGAAGAGCTGGACCGGACCGTCATCGGCAAAGACGTCGTGCATGGTCACCTCGAAACGCAACGGGAAACAGAAAGAACAAAAGAAGAACATCATGGTGACGGCTGTGCGTCAAGCGAAAGATTGTCCGGCTTCAGCCCTGGCGTGTGGCGCGCCGATCGGCCGGCTCGGCCTGCCGCGCCCGCCATGGGTAAACGCCGCTCAACACCTGTGACGATTGTGTTGCGGCAAATGCCAAGAGATGGTCGTCGCAGCAGCAAACTTCCGACACATCATCAAGGCGAAAAGGGGCGATCCGACATGGCGCGAGCGCGAGAGCAGTTTCCTCCCGGGGATCTGCGGTCGCGCAATTATTTTAATAAGAGGCCCTCGTGTCGCACAAACTTCGCTTTGCGATCCTTCTCGTCCTCACCCTGTTGGTCTCGCCCGCGCTGGCGCAGCACGCTGCCAAGCCGGCGCCGCCGCAACCCAGTACCAACGACGCATTGACGCCCGAGCAGGCGAAGCGCGCGCTCGAGACGCTGCAGGACGACAAGAAGCGCGGCGAGATCATCAACACTCTGCGCGCCATCGCTAACGCCTCGCCGCAGGCCGCGCAACCTGCGCCAGCGGCCGAGCCGCCTGCACCCGCGTCGCAGTCACCGATCCCGCTCAACGCGGACAGCCTCGGTGCGCAGCTTCTGCTGATGGTCTCGGAGCAGGTCGGCGAGATGTCGCGCGAGGTCGCCGACGTCGCGCGCACGCTGACGCACTTTCCGGCGTTCTATTACTGGTTCGTGCGCACTGCCAACGATCCTGCCGCCTATGGCCTGCTGATCGACATCGCCTGGAAGCTGGCGCTGGTGCTCGGCTGCGCGTTGGCGGCCGAATGGGTGGTGTTCCGCCTGATCAAGCGGCCGGTCGCGTTCCTCGAAGCGCGGCTGCCGCAGACCGCGCGCGTGCCGGTGCAGGCGCTCGCCAGCGCCGATCCGCCGTCGTCGGTTGCCGACGTCACGCCGGAGGGCGATCTGCATCGCCGTCGGCTCAGCCTGGCGCGGGCCTGGCAGTCGCTGGTCCGGCTGCCTTTCGTGCTCGGCCGCCTGCTGCTCGAATTGCTGCCGGTGGTGGTATTCGGCGGCATCGCCACTGCGCTGCTCGGCACCGAGATCGGTGATCAGTCGACCACGCGGCTCGTGATCCTCGCCGTCGTCAACGCCTATGTGTTCTCGCGCGTGCTGATCTGCGCGGTGCGCGCGCTGGCAGGGCCGTTCGGCCTGTTCCGCGTCCGGGCCGAGACCGCGGCCTATATCGAGATCTGGGCGCGGCGCATCGTCGCGGTCGGCGTCTCCGGTATCGCCTTTGCCAATGTCGCGCTGCTGCTCGGGCTGCATCGCGCCGGTTATGCCGCGCTGCTCCGGCTCGTGATGCTGGTGGTGCACCTCTTCGTCGTCGTCATCATCCTGCAGTGCCGCCGCCAGGTCGCCGACGTCATCCGCGCGCCGGCCGATCGCACCGGCCTTGCGGCGCGGGCGCGCAATCGTCTTGCTTCGCTGTGGCATGTGCTGGCGATCGCGCTCGATCTCGCGCTGTGGGCGGTGTGGGCGCTCAACATCCGCAACGGCTATTCGCTGCTGCTGCAGTATTTCGTCGGCACCGTCGCGGTGCTGCTGGTCACCCGGCTCGTCACCATGGTGGTGCTGAGCCTGATCGATCGCGGCTTCCGGATCAGCCCGGACCTGATGCAGCGCTTCCCGGGGCTCGAGACCCGCGCCAATCGCTATCTGCCGCTGCTGCGCAAGGTGGTCACGGCGGTGATCGCCGTGATCGGCTTCGTAGCGTTGCTCGAGGTGTGGGGCGTCGATGCCATCGTCTGGTTCTATGGTGGCCAGATCGGCTCTCGCCTGATCTCGGCGCTGGTGACGATCGGCGTCGCCGCGCTCGCTGCGGCGGTGATCTGGGAGGTCGCCAATGCGCTGATGGACCGGCAGATCGACACGCTGTCGCGCGATGGGCATTTCGCCCGCGCCGCGCGCCTGCGCACCTTCCAGCCGATGCTGCGCACCGCTTTGTTATGCATGATCGTCGCGGTGGTCGGGCTCACCGCGCTCAGCGAGATCGGCGTCAATGTCGCGCCGCTGCTCGCAGGTGCCGGCATCGTCGGCATCGCGATCGGCTTCGGTTCGCAGAAGCTGGTGCAGGACCTGATCACCGGGCTGTTCCTGCTGCTCGAGAACACCGTGCAGGTCGGCGACACCGTCACGGTGTCGGGCCTCTCGGGCGTGGTCGAGAACGTCTCGATCCGCACCATGCGGCTGCGCGCCGGCGACGGCTCGGTGCATATCGTGCCGTTCAGTGCGGTGACGACGATCACCAATGCCAGCCGCGGCGCCGGCAATGCCGCGGTCAGCGTCAACGTGTCCTACAAGGAGGACACCGATCGCGCCGGCGAGGTGCTGAAGGACATCGTCGCCGGGATGCGCCAGGAAACGGCGTATCGCGCGCTGATCCGCGGCGATCTCGAATTGTGGGGCGTCGACAAGGTCGACGGCTCGGTCGTGACCATCGTCGGCCAGATCCGCTGCACCGACGGCGGCCGCTGGTCGGTGCAGCGCGAGTTCAACCGCCGCATGAAGCGCCGCTTCCAGGAGGAGGGCATCGAGATCGCCTCGATGGGCCAGACCATCCTGATGCAGCTTCCCGCGCCGTCGGAGCCGGATGCCAACAAGCTGCCGCGCCGCGCGGCGGGCTGATTTGCCGCTCCGCTTCGCCTCGCCCCGCCTGTGGGAAGAGGTCGAATTCGAGCGAAGCTCGAATTCGGGTGAGGGGGAGTCTCCGCGAGAGTATCTGTTTCCGTATGTGCGGAGGCAGCCCCTCACCCCAACCCTTTAAGAGCGAGTTTCGCTCGTCTCGACCCCGTAAGAACGGGGAGAGGGAGTAAACTGGCTGGATGCTGATCGGCGCGTCTCATCGTTGCGACAGCGTCTCGCGACGATGAGACGGCAAGGGCCTTGCTGGGCCCGAGGCATGGCTTGCACTTGGCCGAAAACGCCGCCTTTCTCCTCTTCTCCTGCGATTTCCTCAGCTGGCACAGCGCTTGCTCAACGCATCTTCGAATGCGCGGCAAGACGCATTGCATGACTGAACCCAAAGCGAAGGAAGGAAACGCACATGGAGCTTGGCTACTTCACCATGCCCTCGCACCCGCCGGAGTGCGGATTGAAAGAGGGGCACGACTGGGACCTGCAGACGCTGCGCTGGCTCGACGAGCTCGGCTATCAGGAAGCCTGGATCGGCGAGCATCACACCGCACCGTGGGAGCCGCACCCGTCACCCGATCTGCTGGTCGCGCAGGCGCTGCTGCAGACCAAGAACATCCGCATCGGGCCCGGCGGCTTCCTGCTGCCGTATCATCACCCGGCGGAGCTCGCCAACCGCGTCGCGATGCTCGACCATCTCTCGAACGGGCGCTTGAACTTCGGCGTCGCGGCCTCCGGCCTGCCGAGCGACTGGGCGATGTTCAACGTCGACGGCATGTCGGGCCAGAACCGCGACATGACCCGCGAGGCGCTCGAGATCATCCTGAAGATGTGGTCCGAGCCTGGACCCTGGACCCACAAAGGCAAGTACTGGACGGTGTCGAAGCCGGACACGATGTTCGACTTCCTCAAGCCGCACATCAAGCCGCTGCAGGGTCCGCATCCGCCGATCGGCGTCGCCGGCCTGTCGAAGAATTCCGACACGCTCAAGCTCGCCGGCGAGCGCGGCTTCATCCCGATGAGCCTGAACCTCAACCCGGCCTATGTCGGCAGCCACTGGGACTCGGTCGAAGCCGGCGCCGCCAAGACCGGCCGCAAGCCGAGCCGCAGGGACTGGCGGCTGGTGCGCGAGGTGTTCGTGGCTGATACCGATGAGGAGGCGTGGAGGCTGTCGACCGGCGACATGATGGGCCGGATGATGGGGGAGTACTTCCTGCCGCTGCTCGGCCATTTCGGCTTCAAGGACTATCTGAAGCACGCGCCCGACGTGCCCGACAGCGACGTCACCGTCGAATATTGCGCGCGCCGGAATTGGGTCGTCGGTTCGCCCGCGACGGTCACCGAGAAAATCGAGAAGATCTACCGGGAGGTCGGCGGCTTCGGCGTGCTCTGCGTGTTCGGCTTCGACTACAAGCACAAGCCGGAGGCCTGGCGGCACTCGCTGGACCTGCTCAAGAACGAGGTGATGCCGCGGCTCAAGCACCTCGGCGCCGAGTTCGAGAAGGCTGCATGACAGATAGGCAGGGTGCGGGGCTTGCCTCGCACCCTGCCTCGCATATGTTTGAGGGAACTATTCCGGTTCAGGGTCAGGGCATGACGGTCGACGCACAGAGTTTCAAGCAGGCAATGCGGCATTGCGCGGGCGCCGTCGCGCTGGTGACGGTGGGCCGCGAGCCGGGGCAACGCACCGGCCTGACGGTGACCTCGGCCTGCTCGCTCTCCGACAATCCGCCATCCGTCCTGGTCTGCGTTAACCGTAATGCCAGCGCGCATGAGCGCATCCGCGCCGAGCGCCATTTCGTCATCAACTTCCTGAACGAGGACCATGCGCTGCTGGCGCTGACCTTCTCCGGCCAGAAGGGCGTCAACGGCGACGACCGCTTTGGCTTCGGCCGCTGGACCACCGGCGCGACCGGCGCCCCGGTGCTGGAGGATGCGGTGGCGGCGTTCGACTGCGTGCTGAGCCAGGAGCTCGAGACCAAGACCCATTCGGTCTTCATCGGCGAAGTCCAGCATGTCCGCGCCGTGACCACGGTCGATCCCTTGATCTATTTGCGCAGCGGCTTCCAGAGCGTGCGCAACATCCATGATCCGGTCGTGCTCGGCGACATCGACGCGCGGCGCGTCAGCTGGAACGAATTTTCCTAGAGCGGCTGGCGGACGGCACGCCTCCCATAGTCAATCAGCATCGCTGACCAATCCTGGTCAATTCAACGCGCACGCGATCTACACGCGCGGCATGTTATACGTGCTGCCGCGCGTGCAGGAGCGATCGATGAGGCGGCGCGAGCTCTTCAACACCTCTCATCAGCAGCACGGCCGATTGTCTCGCCAGCGCGCAGCGCTCGTTGATCAGCCGATGCGTTCATCGCGCCTGACGGCCGCAACCGGGGACACAAGCGCTCTCCGGAATCTCGCGTCATCAACAAGTGAGGCCCAATCATGAAGATCGTTGTGATCGGTGGCACCGGACTGATCGGCTCCAGGACCGTTGCCATTCTGCGTCAACGCGGCCACGACGTTGTCGCCGCCTCGCCGAAGAGCGGCGTCAACACCATCACCGGTGAGGGGTTGAAGGAGGCACTGGCCGGCACGGCCGTCATAATCGACCTAGCCAATTCTCCGTCATTCGAAGACAAGGCCGTGATGGCGTTCTTCGAGACCTCCGGCCGCAACCTGCTGGCGGCGGAGAAGCCGGCCGGCGTCAAGCACCACGTCGCGCTCTCGATCGTCGGAACCGACCGCACGCCCGAGAACGGCTACTTCCGCGCCAAGGTCGCGCAGGAGAAACTGATCGAGGCTTCCGGCATTCCCTACACCATCATTCGCGCGACGCAGTTCATGGAATTCGTCGGAGCCATCGCCGATGCCAGCGCCGTTGGAAACACGATCCGGCTCTCGCCCGGCCTGTTCCAGCCGATCGCGGCAGAGGACGTGTCTGCGCTCGTTGCCGATGTGGCGCTGGAGCCGCCGCGCAACGGCATCGTCGAGATCGCTGGTCCGGACCGCGCGCCATTCAACGAGATCGTGGCCCGCTACCTGAAGACGATCGGCGACCCGCGTCAGGTGGTGCGCGACCCCGACGCCCTCTACTGGGGCGGCCGGGTCGGAGAGCATTCGCTGGTGCCGTTGGGCGAGGCGCGCCTCGGCCGCATCGACCTGAACGAATGGCTGGGCCGCGCGCGGCCGGCGGCCTGAAGCAGCCTCTATTTGAGCCACACCAGGAGCGGGACGGGCGCGCGGCCCTCGCAGGACAGCGTGCCCTCGTAATTGTGCGTCTTGCGGGCGCTGTAGGTGCAGGGCGCGCCGTCCAGCACCAGTTCGGCCGTCACCTGCGAATCCGGACCCGTGAGTTGCAGCCGGATCTCGCCGGCGCGTTCCTCCGGTCCGTCCTGCGTGCAGATTCCGACGTGCTTCATCTTCAGCGGTCCGGAGAATTGCCTGGGCGTGTCCGGCGCGCTTTCGGTGAGATGCCCGGTCAGTTCCCATTCGCCGAGCACGCCGGCCTGACCGAGGATCTCCATCGCGCCAAGCGGCGGCACGTGGCAAAGAGACAGCGCAACGGCGCCGAGCAGCGCCGCACCGTTGCGCCATGTCGTCAGCGGCATCACAGCTTGCTTCCGGTTGTCTGGCGCAATTCGATCAACTCCGGCCTCGACAGATCCGCATCCGCGGTGAGCCGGGCGATCTGATCAGCGCATTCCCGGATCTTGGCCTGGTCGCCGGACGCCTTGGCGCTCTTGATCATCCCGAGATAGGCCGCCAGCCGGTTGGGCTCCTTCTTGAGCACGGCCTCGTAGGCGGCGAGCGCGTCGGCGGCCTTGCCGCGATCGAGCAGCATTGCCGCGTAGAGCTCGCGCGCCGGCGCGAGCGGTCCCGGAGTGACGGGATGCTTCTCGGTCTTGTCTTCCGCCTCCGCGGCGGCATTCATCGCGTTGAGCGCCTCGTCATGCTTGCCTTCGGCGTACAGCACCCAGGCGCTCGCGATCTGCTGCTGGATGTCGACGATGTTGGACCAGTAGGCGTCCTTCGCGTCCTTCAACTTGTCGCGCAGCTCGGCGAGCTTGGCGATATCGGCCTTGGCGGCCGCCGGATCACCGGAGCGCGCGGCGCCGACTGCGCGCGCGAAGTAGGTGATGGCGTCCGCAGCGGCGTATTTGGTCGGATGCACGTCAAGCGCCGCAGCTCCCTTCCAGTCGCCGCGCTCGAAGACATAGCGGGCCTGGCTTGCCGCCACCGCATAAGGGCCGGTGAACCGATCCTGTTTGAACGCGAGCTTGCCGAGCTCGTCGACCACCGCGCGCGCCTCCTTGTCCTGGCCCAGCTGAAGATAGGCATAGACCAGGTAGTCCATCGCGTGCGCCTGATCCTGCTGTTCGCCATCTTCCTTGGCGATGCGCGCGGATTCCTTGTTCGAGGCGATCGACTCCTTCCAGTAGCCGACGCGCGTGAAGATGTGCGACGGCATGTGCTGGGCATGCGGCGCGCGTTCGGCGATCTTGGCATAGCGCATCGCGGCGGGGAGGCCCTTCTCCGCGAGCGCCGGATAATCGTAGAGATGGATCAGATAGTGGGCGATACCCGGATGCTCGGGCTGCCGCTTGAAGATCGGTTCGAGCAGCGCCGCGCCCTTGAGCTGGTTGGCATAGGTCTTGTCGCTCGGGGACGCTGCGACGTTCAGCGTGATCGCATAGGCGATCTGCGCCTCGTCATCGTCGGCATAGTGCGTCGCGACCTGCTCTTCAGCCGCGAGGAATCGCTGCACGCGGGTGCGGTGATCGACCTTGTCATAGTCGACATACATCGCGGCGATGGCATCGATGTATTCGCGCTCGCGCGGGGTCTGCGCATCTAGCGCCTGGCCTTTCCTGGCGGCTTCGAGGCCGAGCGGAAGGTTCTCGGGCGGTGGCGGCCCGTGCGGATTGTAGAGATAGCTGAGCGCGATCCCCCAATAGGCGATGGCGCATTGCGGGTCGGCCTCCAGCACTTCCTCGAAGGTGCGCCGCGATGCGCTGTACCAGAACGAATGCTGATACAGCATGGCGCGATCGAATAGTTCCTGCGCCTCCGGTTTGCAGGACGTCGCAAAATGCACTTTACCCAATCGTTGTTCAGTAGAATCCGAGGCGGCAGGCTGCGAAATGGTCGCGGCAATGAGGCCAACGACCACAGCGAGGGAAAACCGTGTCATGGGACCCGCTCCGTGGCGTTGAATGAAAGACGTAGGATAGCACCGTTCCCGCGCGGCCGGAACAACAGGTGCGCTTCCGGTCTAGCTGTCCAGCTCGATCCCTAACGCCTTGATCTTCCGGTACAACGTCGCGCGGCTGAGCCCAAGCGCCTTGGCGGCGTCCGTCACTCTTCCGTCATTGGCGCGCAAGGCCTCGACGATCGCTGCGCGCTCGGCCGCCGCATGATCGGCCTCCACATGGCGCGCGCCGAACGGCGGCAAATCGAGCTCGGCCTCGGTGATGACGCCGCCCTCGGCGGTGGCGCCCGCGAGCCGCAGCACGTGGCGAAGCTGGCGCATGTTGCCGGGGAAGGGATAGGCCATCAGTTGCGCCCAGGCGTCCGCCGAGATGCGGCAGTGCGGCGCTTCCTCGTCGGCGATCTGCGTGATGATGTCCCTGCGGTCGGCGCGTTCGCGCAACGCGGGCAACCGGATCTCCATGCCGCGCAGCCGGTAATACAGATCGGAGCGGAAGCTGCCGTCTTCGGCCATCGCTGCGAGGTCGCGATGGGTGGCGCTGATCAGGCGGATGTCGACGGCGACCGGCTTCAGCGCGCCGAGCGGCCAGACTTCACGATTTTCCAGCACGCGAAGCAGCCGCGTTTGCAGCGACAGCGGCATGTCGCCGATCTCGTCGAGGAACAGCGTGCCGCCAGAGGCCTGCACGATAAGCCCCTTTGATCCCTCGCGCCGGGCGCCGGTGAAGGCGCCGGCCTCGTAGCCGAACAGCTCGGCGTCGATCAGGCTCTCCGGCATCGCGGCGCAGTTCAGCGCGACGTAGTTGCGGCCGGCGCGATTGCTGGCCGCGTGAATGGCGCGCGCGAACACGTCCTTGCCGGCGCCGGTCTCGCCACGCAGCAGGATCGGCAGATCGAGATTGCCGACCGTCATCAGCCGCTTCACGCCCTTGATCAGCACGGGATCGCGGCCGGCGAGCCGGTGCAGGCCGGAAAACTGTCCGGCCGGCGCATCGCGCGAGGGTGCCGGCAGCGGACGGGCGACGCGCGCGCGCGCCGGCGGCGCCACGCGGCCGCGGCCCCATGGCGTGCCGTCGGCCCGGCGCAGCGCGACCGGCTCGTCCGCGGAACGCGCCGCGCGATCGTCCAGTTGAATCAGGCGCGACAGGTCGATGCCGTCGTCGATCATCGCGTCCGTCAGGCCGAATACGCCGCGCGCGGTGCGGCAGGCGCCGACCACGCGGCGGTCGTCGTCATAGGCGAGCATGCCGTGGCCGTCGCCGGGCAGTGTCGCGATCCATGAGGCACGGTAGCGCCGGCGGAAGAACGACTGCTCGATCCGCCGCGTCGCCTCTGCGGTGACGGCGAGCGCCAGTTCATGCGCGCTGCGGCCGAGATCGCTGCGGCAGGAGGAGATGTTGACGGCGCCGGCGAGCCGCCCGGCATGATCGAACAGCGGCGACACGGCGCAGGTGAACATGTGCCACTGCTCGCGGAAATGCTCGTCACCATGCACGATGATCGGCCGCTGCTCGGCGAGCGCGGTGCCGAGCCCGTTAGTGCCCTCAAAAGTCTCGGCGAAGTTCGAGCCGGTGTAGATCTTCCACTCCAGGAACATCCGCGCGTAGTCGCCCCCGGGCAGCCGGCTCACCAGCATCGTCGCGTTGGGATCGGCGAGGTTGACGCAGTAGCCGGAGTCGTGGAGCAGGCGGGCAAGATCCTCGAGTTCCGGGACCGCGACCTGGATCAAATCCTCCATCGGTTCGGCGATGTGCCGGACCTCGGCTTCGGTCAGGGTCTGCGGCGGCCCGCGCCGGGCCGGATCGAGGTTGTGATTGACCACGCAGCGCCGCCAGGAGGCGGCAATTCGCGCCTCGGTGTCGACGCCAGCCACCTGATTGGCCGCCGACAAAACACGGGCGACGTGATTTGAGGCCGAAAGATTGGCCATCCAGAGGTCTCCACCCCGAATTTTCCGCGAAGTCTGGCAGCCAATGGCCGAATGTCAATTGGCCGCCGGGGTCGCGGGGAGGGGACCTTGGAGGGATCATTACCTCGGACGTGGCTCAATCTGCAGGCCGCGCCTCGGGAAATGTCCAGCTGCCATCGACAACGTCGGGCCGCGGTTGAAACAGCCGCACGGTGTAATTCCACCCCTGCGTGATCGGCAGGCAGTTGGCGACCTTGCCGTCGCAGCCGCCGAATCGGATGGTGACCGCGCCATCGGCGCCTTTCTTGGCAGTCACGCTGTTCACTGCGTAGCTGCCGGTCGGATTCGGCTGCAAATAGCCGTCACTGTTGTAGACCGTGAGCGACCAGAAACCGTCGACGGGAACGTTCTTCACCGTCAACGTGTGGACGGTGCTGCCGTCGTTGCGGGCCGGCGTGATCGGCAGATACAGCGCGTCCTTCTCGGGATTGCCGCCCCACAGCATGGCGCTGCCGATCAAATGCTTCACCGGATCGACCTGGTGCGCGTCGGCGCCGAACATGCGCCGCGTATCGGAGACCGTGGCGCCGAGCTGCAACAGGGCTGCCTTCACCTTGTTGAGGCTGGCTTCATCCCAGTTCGGAATATCGAACGTGCCGGGGCGCTGCTGGTTCGATGTGATCGCGTCTTGCAGCGCGTGAACCTGCTGGATTTCGTCGCTGTCGGAGAAATCGACCAGGAAGCGGACCACCGCAATGGCGTAGCGCGTGCCGATCGCCTCGCGCGTCAGGGTGTGGCTGCCCGCGCCGTAATAGACACCTCTGGTGTATTGATCCTCATTGACGATTTGCATCGCCATGAAGCGCTTGGCGCCGTCCGGCAGCGTGATTGTCACCGGTCCGGCATCGAGATCGAAGATCGCAAACGAATACAGCGTATCGCGGTTGGGGCGGACGATGCCTTGCTGCACCGGTGCTGCAAGCTCGCGGCCATGACGGAATTTTCCGAAGCCGCCGGCTTTGACTACGCCGGCGAAATAGACGTCGGTTTGTGCCCGCGCGTAGTTCGCGACGGTGACGGGTTGCGGCGGTGACGCCGCTGTTGGTGCCGATGTGGCGGAACTGGCGAGCGCGAATGTCATGGCTGTCAGGATGCTCGTTTTCATAGGCTCTCCGGAGGTGAGGTCCCTCATGGCTGGAGAGGTAAGCCAGCCAAATATGAAAATGAATGCCTAGGATTGGCAACAAGCCTCCCGGATATGATAGGCTGCCCGCATGGATCTCAACGCGGTCAGGATGTTCGTCGCGGTCGTTCAGGCCGGCAGCCTCTCGGCGGGAGCCGCCCGGCTCGACATTCCGCTGCCGACACTGAGCCGCCGGATCAGGGATCTGGAACGGCAGCTCAAGGTGCAGCTGCTGGAGCGATCGGCGCGCGGCGCGAAGCTGACGGATGCCGGCGCGCGGCTGCATGAGCGCGCCGTCCAGGGCATCGAGGAGCTGCTGGAAGCCGAGCAGGCCGTCGTCAACGACCAGATGCAGTTGAAGGGACGTTTGCGCCTGTCGCTGCCGCAGACATTCGAGCCGTGGTGGGAACTGCTGGCCGCCTTCCAGCAGCGCTATCCGGACATCCAGGTTCACCTCTACTCGACCGAGCGTCGCGTCGACCTGGTCGAGGACGGCATCGATGTCGCGCTTCGGGTCGGCGCGATCGTTCACGAGGCGATGGTGGCGCGCCGCGTGCTGTCGTTCCGCAATGTGCTCGTGGCCAGTCCGCGGCTGATCAAGCGCTTCGGGCTGCCGAAAGATCCGGACGCGCTACGTCACCTGCCGTGCGGGGTATGGGCGTCGCGGATCGACACCCAGGTGCGCTGGGAGCTCGGCGGGCAAATGGTCGAGCCCAACGCCGTGTTGTCGACCAACGACTATCATCATCTGTGCACCCGCGCGCTGCGCGGCGACGTGGTCACGGAGCTGCCGCCCTTCCTGGCGGCGGCGGCGATCCGTGAGAAACGTCTGATCCGGTTGCTACCGCAGCATCCGCTGCCGGAATGGTCGCTCAACCTGCTCTATCCGCCGCACCGTCACCAATCGACTATCGTGCGAACCTATCTGGATTTCTGCCAGGGCTATCTGCCGAAGATCGTTCAGGCCTGCACGGTGTGAGTGGGTCGATGCACCGTGTCTCTCTCCTCGTCATTCCGGGGCGACGCGATAGCGTCGAGCCCGGAATCCATTCATCCGCAGAATGTGCGGCCCAATGGATTGCGGGCTCGTGCTTCGCACGCCCCGGAATGACGACGGAGGGAACTACATCCCGTCGATATACTTCGCTAGTCCGCCCTATCGAGACTACTTCACGTCACCGGCCGTGAGCAGCACGAACGAACGCCCGGCCGTCTTGTACGTGCTGTCGAACGCAAACTGCGCACCTGCCGGCTCCTCCGGCGCATTGGTATCCATGAGCAGCGACCACTGTGGCCCGGCGGACGTTGCCGGCAGCTTGAAGTCGACCTCGCCCTCGTAGCTGTTGAGGATCACGATCACGGTGTCGTCCTCACCCGCGCGGGCGATCGCGGTTTTGCGCGCGCGGCCGTCGAGCACGACGCCGAAACATTTGATCCAGCCGGTGGTCCAGTCGGCCGCCGTCATCTCCACGCCCGAGGTACTGATCCAGACCACGTCGCGGATCTCGAGTTGCGGATCGCGATCGCCGGAGAGGAAGCGGCTGCGGCGCAGGATCGGATAGTCGCGCCGCAGCTTGATCATCCGTTTGGTGAAGGCGAGCAGCTTCTCGGCGTCATCTGAGAAATTCCAGTCGAACCAGGAGATGTCGTTGTCCTGGCAATAGGCGTTGTTGTTGCCGCGCTGGGTGCGGCCGAATTCGTCGCCGCCGAGCAGCATCGGCGTGCCCTGCGAGGCCAATAGCGTCGCCAGCATGTTGCGCTTCTGGCGTTCGCGCAAAGTGCGGATCTCGGGATTGTCGGTCGGGCCCTCGGCGCCGCAATTCCAGGAGTGGTTGTCGGACGAGCCGTCGTTGTTGTTCTCGCCGTTGGCCTCGTTGTGTTTAGAGTTATAGCTCGCCCAGTCGTTCAGCGTGAACCCGTCATGGGCGGTAATGAAGTTGACGCTGGCCCAGGTACGGCGGCCCTCGCGGTTGAACACGTCGTGCGAGCCGAGCAGCCGCGGCGCCAGCGCACCGGGCGCCGCCTCGCCGCGCCAGAAATCTCGCACAATGTTGCGGTACTTGTCGTTCCATTCTGCCCAGCCCGGCGGGAAGCCGCCGACCTGGTAGCCGCCGGGGCCGCAGTCCCACGGCTCGGCGATCAGCTTGACGGTCGCGAGCAACGGGTCCTGGTTCATTGCCTTCAGGAAGCCGGACTGCTCGTCGAAGCCGTAGACCTCGCGCGCCAGGATGGTGCCGAGGTCGAAGCGGAAGCCGTCGACATGCATGTGGCCGGCCCAGTAGCGCAGGCTGTCCATCACCAGCTGGATCACGCGGGGATGCGACAGGTTCACCGTGTTGCCGGTGCCGGTATCGTTGATGTAGTAGCGCCTCTTGTCGGGCAGCAGCCGGTAATAGCTCGCATTGTCGATGCCCTTGAACGACAGCGTCGGGCCGCGTTCATTGCCCTCGGCGGTGTGGTTGTAGACGACATCCAGAATGACTTCGAGCCCGGCGCCATGCAGTCGCGACACCATCTCCTTGAATTCGCGCAGGCCGTTCGGCACATCGGCGGCATAGCGCGGATCCGGCGCGAAGAAGCCAATCGTGTTGTAGCCCCAGTAGTTGACGAGGTGCTTGTCCAGGAGGTTGCTGTCGTTGATGAAGGAATGCACCGGCAGCAGCTCGACCGAAGTGATGCCGAGCGCCTTGAGATGATCGATCGCGGCGTTCGCGCCGAAGCCGGCATAGGTGCCGCGCAGGTTCTCAGGGATGCCCGGGTGCTGCCTGGTAAAACCCTTGACGTGGATCTCGTAGACCACGGTCTCGTCCCAGTGCACGTCCTGCCGCTGCGCTTCCTGGACCCAGTCGAAATTGGGATCGACCACCACGCACTTCGGCATGAACGGCGCGCTGTCGCGCTCGTCGAAGGTGAGGTCGTCGCCGGTTTCCATCTTGTAGCCGAACACCGCCGGATTCCAGGTGAGGCTGCCGGCATGGGCGCAGGCATAGGGATCGAGCAGCAGCTTGTTCGGATTGAAGCGGTGCCCGCCATCGGGTTGGTAGGGGCCGTAGACGCGATAGCCGTAGAACGTGCCGGGCTGCACGCCGTTGATGAAGCCGTGAAACACCTGGTCGGTATATTCGGGCAGCTCGAAGCGGTGCGTCTCGCGCTCGCCGTCGAACAGGCAGACCTCGACCTTGGTGGCGTTGGCGGAAAACACCGCGAAGTTGGTGCCGTGGCCGCTCCAATGGGCGCCGAGCGGATAGGGCAGCCCTTCCTCGATCACAAAATCGGACATCGTGTCCCCCAAGCCTGGAACTGACAAATCAACCAGCAACAAACGCCGCCGCGCGGAAAACGTTGCATTGGCTAGTTTAGCGGCAGTTGCCGGTGGTTCGTATGACGTCCGGGCAGGCCGAGCGCGTCATGTCGCGAGAATGCCGATGTTTGATCCACAGGCCATTCGACACACTCGGTGTCGTCCTGGCGAAGGCCAGGACCCATTACCCCAAATCTCATTTGTTGCACGACGCCGGGGCCACGATCTGCTCCGTCACCGAATGCGGTGGCAATGGGTCTCGGCTTTCGCCAGGACGACGGCGCGGCTTACAGCAACCGCATCCCCGTCAAACCCGCATGCCCATTCTTGCCAAGACCATCGCACTAATTGCCCGTCAGCATTGCAAACCGCCGGCGGTCGATCCGCTCGCGCGCCGATTGTCCCGCTGCGGCGCAAAGGTCGGGTGCATAAAGCTGGCAGCTTCCGCGTTCTGCGATCGCCTTGTCGATCATGTCCAGAAGCTGCGCAGGCGCGATGTCGGGAGACGCGGCAATGCGGCCGGCGACGACGTGCTTTTCCATTGTCTCGTGCTCAGCGTGATCGAGATCGGGGTTGCGCCAGCAATTCGCGCACATGATCTTGAGGCTGTCCGAGTGCGAATAGATCACGGCGTCCCCGTCCAGCTCTTCGCTGATGCCGGCCAATTGCCGCGCCGTCTCCTGCGTGCCTGCGAAAGCGAAGAACTGGTAATTCCGGCGCAGCAGCGTTGCCAGATGCGGGAAGACCGGTATCTGCTGCTCGCCATAGGTGTGATGCGTAATCGGGGCGCCGTCCATGAGGATGACATCGCCATAGTCGACGCCGAGATCGCCGTACAGCACGCTGCGGATAATGCCATGGCACGGAGACAACCGTTCGATCCAGACCGTTTCCTCCTCGCCTGGGTCATCACGATCTGCCGTCCGCTCAGCGAGCGGACGCGCGGCAAGCCTCACCTTGCAACCCGGATATCCACCCTCCGGCAACCCAAAGCGTCCATGCTCGATTTTCTGCTCCATGCGCTTCCACACGCCCAACGCGGTCTCGGCATCCCGAGCGCCCGTGGCGCAGATGCCGAGATTCCATTCGGTGCTGTCGACAGCCGCTTCTGACAGGCTTGCAGCGGCCCGGTTCGCCGCCACGCCTTCCGCGAACCTGCCGCGCGTCTTGTAGAAGAGGCCCAGATTGTAATGATGTGCGCTCCTTTGCGGATCGATGTCGATCAGTCTCCGAAGACTGGCCTCGGCGATCGCATCGTGCTGGCGCGCCGTCATTCGCGCCGCGGTAGCGAGCCCGCGAAGGATCTGCTCCTGCTCAGGTCGCCCTTCATTGACTTTGGACAAGCGGTCCAGCTTGGCGACCATCGTCTGAAATATCGGGTGCTCCGGCGGCGGCGCATTCAGATCATCGATGTCGCGGACGGCTTCGAGGCACAGGCCGAGCCTCGAGAGGATAGCTATGTCGTCATCGTGGGCGTCGGCGATCTCTGCAAGAATGTCGGCTGCCTCTTCCCTCGTGAGGCTTCGTTCGTCGACAATCCATAACAACGCCATCGCGGCCTCAGGCTGGTGGCGCTGGGCCTTTCGGAGCGGTTGGATCTTCTGCGATGCAGCCTGCTTGCGGTCCGCCCGTCCTTCTGCAACGGCGTCACGTGCAATCGCGTCGATCTCGTCGAAAGGGAGAACTGCGCTGGGACCATTCGACATGATCGGCTTCTCCGTGTCGACGCTTCGGTTGAAAGGGGAATGGCGATGGTCTCAATGCAGCGAGACTACATCAATTTCATCCCCTTCAAGCTCGTATGCCCGTTCTTGCCGACGATGATGTGATCATGCACGGCGATCCCGAGCGGCTTTGCGATGTCGACGATGGCTTTCGTCATCTGGATATCGGCCTGCGACGGGGTCGGGTCGCCGGACGGATGATTGTGCACCAGGATCAGCGCGGTGGCGGACAGTTCCAGCGCGCGCTTGATTACCTCGCGGGGGTAGACCGGGGTGTGATCGACGGTGCCGGTCTGCTGCACCTCGTCGGCGATCAGCTGGTTGCGCTTGTCGAGGAACAGCAGGCGGAATTGCTCCTTGTCGGCGAACGCCATGCCGGTGCGGCAATAGTCGATGACGTCGTTCCAGGACGACAGCGCGACGCTGCGCTTGATCTCGCCCTTGGCGATCCGGCCCGCTGCCGCGGCGAGCAGCTTGAGCTGGTTGATCGCGGCGTCCTTGACGCCTTCGACCTCGCGCAGCCGCGCCGGCGGCGCGTGCACGACCTCGGCGAACGAGCCGAATTTCTTCAACAGCGCCTTCGCCAACGGCTTGGTGTCGCGGCGCGGGATCGCGGCGAACAGCGCCATCTCCAGCAACTCATAGTCGGTCAGCGCATCCGGGCCGGCGGCGTAGAAGCGCTCGCGCAGCCGTTCGCGATGGCCGTGATAATGCGGCGTCTCGTCGGTGTCGTCATTGCTGGCGTCGGGTCTGGCGGGCATCGGCCACAACCATGCCGTGCTTGCCGCGTTTTGCAAGGGGCGATGCAACTTCCCGGTTTGCCACCGCGCGACGGGCGAATTACCGTTGCCTGCAACGAGATCGAAAAGGGGAGGGCGGCGTGACGTCATTCAAGGTAATCCGCTCGCGTGCCGA
Organism: Bradyrhizobium sp. USDA 3240; assembly: GCF_054063295.1. NCBI lineage: Bacteria > Pseudomonadati > Pseudomonadota > Alphaproteobacteria > Hyphomicrobiales > Nitrobacteraceae > Bradyrhizobium > Bradyrhizobium sp. USDA 3240. The sequence continues at coordinate 3,627,197 of NZ_JBSSGD010000002.1, read as the reverse complement.
GAAGCGCAAGGGCGGGCCGAAGGCGCTCGAGAAACTGCTGCGGCCGCCGGTGGGCGCCAAGGCACTGGCAAGCTCGGCGACGACCGCGTGCTGGCCGAAATGACCAGGCGCGTGTTCTGCGCGGGTTTTGCCTGGAGCGTGATCGACGCCAAATGGGAGGGCTTCGAGGACGCGTTCCTCGGCTTCCAGCCGGCAAAGCTCGCGTTCAAGCCGGACGAATATTGGGAGAAGCTCGTCAGCGACACCAGGATCGTGCGTAACGGCGCCAAGATCATGTCGGTGCGCGACAATGGCCGCTTCGTGCAGGAGATCGCGCGCGAGCACGGCAGCTTCGGCAAATTCCTTAGCGCCTGGCCGTCAGCGGACGAGATCGGGCTGCTCGATCTGCTGAGCAAGCGCGGCAGCCGGCTCGGCGGCAACACCGGGCAGATGCTGCTGCGCTTTCTCGGCTGGGACGGCTTCGTCACCTCGCGCGACGTCGTCGCCTGCCTGCGTGATGCCGGGCTCGACATAGCCGAGGAGGTCAAGTCGAAGCGCGATCTCGCCAAGGTGCAGGCGCAGTTCAACGCCTGGGCAGAGGAGACCGGGCTATCCTACCTGCATCTGTCGCGGATCTGCGCGATGTCGATCGGCGAGAACCACACGCCCGAGGAGATCGTCGAGCGGACGCGGAGCGACTATTGACCTTGTCGAGGGCGCTTACACCTGAACCCACGGCTTCTCGCCGTGGCGCTCGGACAGCGTGAAGATCTCGACGCCGTCGGCGGTGACGCCGACCGAGTGCTCGAACTGTGCCGACAGCGAACGGTCGCGGGTCACTGCGGTCCAGCCATCGGACAGGATCTTCACATGCGGCTTGCCGAGATTGATCATCGGCTCGATGGTGAAGAACATGCCGGGCTTCAGCGGCGCGCCTTCGCCGGGGCGGCCGATATGGATGATGTTCGGCTCGTCGTGAAACAGGCGGCCGAGGCCGTGGCCGCAGAAGTCGCGCACCACGCTCATGCCTTGCGGCTCGACGAAGCTCTGGATGGCGTGGCCGATATCGCCGGTGGTGGCGCCGGGCTTGACGGCGGCAATGCCGCGCATCATCGCCTCATAGGTCACCTCGATCAGCCGCTCGGCCTTCCGCGCGATGGCGCCGATCGCATACATGCGGCTGGAATCGCCGTACCAGCCGTCGACGATGAAGGTGACGTCGACATTGACGATGTCGCCCTCCTTCAGCGGGCGGTCGCCCGGCATGCCGTGGCAGACCACGTGATTGATCGAGGTGCAGGTCGAGTAGCGGTAGCCGCGATACATCAGCGTCGCCGGATAGGCGCCGTGGTCGAAGGCGAACTTGCGGACGAAGTCGTCGATGACCGAGGTCGGGACGCCCGGCTTGACGATGTCGGTGAGCGCATCGAGGCATTTCGACACCAGGGCGCCTGCCTTGCGCATGCCGGCAAAGCCGCTCGGTCCGTGCAGCTTGATCTGGCCGGTCTTGCGAAGGGAGGTGTCGGTAGCGTCGATATAGCTCATGGGCGGGATGTTTCTGCGGGCAAGGGGCTGATTTCAGGCCCTAATTTAATGATCGGCGCGCCCGGCGCAAGCCAAGCTTGGGCATGGGGACAATGCTCAAACGGCTTGATTTTCCGGCCAAATCCGGAACAGCGGCGGCCGCTCGCCCGAAAAAGCCGTGCGGAGGCGCTAGCTGGATACCTCGACCACGCTCTCGACCGGCAGCGCGCCGCCGCGGATGCGGAGTTCCCGCACCGGGTAAGGCACCTTGATGCCGTCCTGCTTGAAGGCGTCCCACAGCGACAGCATGACGTCGCTCTTCACGCCGTCCATGCCGTCGGGATCGGCGATCCAGAAGGTCAGCGAGAACTTCATGCCGAGCTCAGCGAATTCGGTCAGGATGCAGTTCGGCGGCTTGCCCTTGAGTGCGCGAGCGTGGGCCGTCGCGGTATTGATCGCGAGCTTGCAGACCAGCCTCGGATCGGCGTCGTAATTGGCGGCGAAGGCGATCTTCACCAGCGTATTCTTGTCGGTGTAGGTCCAATTGGTGACCTTCTGCGTCACCAGGTCCTCGTTCGGGATCAGGAACTCGCGGCCGTCGCCGGCGGCGACCGAGATGTAGCGGGTCTTCATCGCGCTGATGCGGCCCTGGCTGTCGCCGATGGTGACGAGGTCGCCCGGCTTCACCGACTTGTCGACCAGCAGGATGATGCCCGAGATGAAGTTGGCGACGATCTTCTGCAGGCCGAAACCGATGCCGACGCCGACGGCGCCGGACAGCACCGCAAGCGCCGACAGGTTGATCCCGACCGCGCTCAGGGCAATGGCGACCGCGATCACCATCAGGCCGATCCGGATGATCTTGACCAGCAACACCTGGATTGACGGGGTCAGGTCGGTCGAGCGGGTGATCTGGCCATCGATGAAATTGCTGGCGATATTGCTCAGCCACAGCGCCAGGATCAGCACCGCGCCGGCCTTGATCAGCAGCAGCGGGCTCAGCCGCAGACCGCCCACGATGACCGCGAACGAATCCAGCGTATCGGCCGCCCAGTCGAGCTGGCCGATGATGCTGAGGGCGGCGACCACCCAGGCTGCGATCGAGACCAGTTTGACGATGAAGGCGTTGTCGATCACCGAGGTCACGAGGCGGATCACGAGCCAGGCCAGCGCCAGCTTGGCGGAGACCGCGATCAGATAGCTGCGGCTCGGCCAGGTCGCGTGCCACATCACGATGCGCGAGATCACCATCAACACCGCGAACACCGCGGTCGAGGCGCTCGATACCATCACGCGGGCAAAGTGCCGGAGCGGCAGCGGCCAGCGGCTCGCCAGCGACGACATGTTGACCCGCGCATGAATGGCGGTATCGGCGGCGTAGGCGAGGCCCGCGGCGGCGAGGATGATGCCGAACTGCAGATAGAACCAGGGCGAGGCGATCTCGGCGCCGACCGAGCGCGCTGCCATCTGGAGCGATTCCAGGACGTCCTTCCAGCTCATGTCCATCGGCAAAATCTCAACTCGAAGCGCGGGTCAGGCGAATGTGATTCGAAGGTGCAGCCAGAATCCCACAAAGGCGCGCACGCGACCATCGATACACCACAGTGTCGGGGCGAGTTAGAGCGTTTTCGAGCGAAGTGGTCACCGGTTCGCGTGAAGAAAACGCATCAAAACAAGAATCGAGAGCCCCGTTCCGATCTTGTCGGAACGGAAAAAGGCTCTCAGGGCTCACGGGACCGGGCACATTGCCGCTCAGGACAGAAATTGGTTGGCGTCCCAGTGTCGCGACGATAAGGATGCAATTGCAAGTATTTGAGACCTCCCAAGTCCTTGAGACCTCCAAAGGCGCATGGCATCCCTCGACTCCGTCAGTATAGCGATCCTGCTCGGTGCGGTGCTGGTGATGGCCGGCATCCTGTCCAGCCTGTTGGCGCTGCGGTTCGGCGCCCCCTTGCTGCTGGTGTTCTTGCTGGTCGGCATGCTGGCCGGCGATTCCGGCCCTGGCCGGCTGCAGTTCGACGACGTCCGCACCACCTATCTGGTCGGCTCGGTGGCGCTGGCGCTGATCCTGTTCGACGGCGGATTGAAGACGCGGTTTGCCAGCATCCGCACGGTGCTGGCGCCCTCGATGATGCTGGCGACCGCGGGCGTGCTGCTGACCGCGCTGATCACGGCGCCGGTCGCCCGCTATGTGCTCGACCTCAACTGGACCGAGTCGCTTCTGGTCGGCGCCGTCGTGGCCTCGACCGACGCTGCCGCGGTGTTCCTCCTGGTGCACACCCAGGGCCTGCGCCTGCGCCCGCGCGTCGGCGCGACGCTGGAGGCGGAGTCCGGCACCAACGACCCGTTCGCGATCTTCCTCACCTTGATGCTGGTCGAGTTCATCTCGATCGGCCAGAGCTCGGCCGCGCACATCGCGATGGAGTTCATCCAGGAAGCCGTGCTCGGCGCCGTCATCGGGGTGATCGGCGGCCGGCTGGTGGTGATCGCGCTGAATCGCGTCGCGCTGCCGCAAGGCCTGCACGCGCCGTTCGTCACGACCGCGGCGCTGGTGATCTTCGGCGGCTCCCAGATCGTGCATGCCTCGGGATTCCTTGCGGTCTATCTCGCCGGTATCATCATCGGCAACCGGCCGACCCGCGCGCATAATTCGGTAGTGACCTTCCTCGACGCCGCGACCTGGCTGGCACAGATCGTGATGTTCGTGCTGCTCGGCCTGCTGGTGTCACCGCATCGCCTGCTCTCCAGCGCCGGCGGCGCGGTGCTGGTGGCGTTCGCGCTGATGCTGGTGGCGCGGCCGCTGGCGGTGCTGATCTGCCTTGCGCCGTTCAAGTTCAACTGGCGGGAGAAGGTCTTCATCGCCTGGACCGGCTTGCGCGGCGCGGTGGCGATCTTCCTCGCCTCGATCCCGATGCTGGTCGGCCTGTCGAAGGCCTATCTCTATTTCGACGTCGCCTTCGTCGTCGTCATCATCTCGCTGCTACTACAGGGCTGGACGCTGGGGCCGGCGGCGCGGCGGCTGCACGTCGCGCTGCCGCGCGCCGAACGCGGCCCGCGCCGCGTCGAGCTGGATCTGCCCGGCCAGCTCGAGCAGCAGCTGGTCGGGTATCCGGTACGGCCGAAGAGCCTGTATTTCCGCCGTGGCCTGATCCCGTCGTGGTCGAAGCCGACGCTGGTGATCCGCGACGAGCGGATCCTGACGCCGGTCGAGGCCGATCCGGTCGCGCCCGGCGACTACATCTATCTGCTGGCGCCGCCGGAGCGCGCCGAGGCGCTCGACCGCTTCTTCGTCGACATGGCGCCGTCGTCAGCGCCCGATCCGCATCTGCTCGGCGACTTCATGGTGTCGGGCGAGCATACGCTCGGCGAGCTCGCCGAGATCTACGGCGTCAAGGTCGACGAGCACCAGGCCAAGCTGACGCTGGCCGATTTTTTCGACGTCAATCTCGACCGCGCGCCGAAGGAAGGTGCCGAGCTCGCGCTCGACGAGATCGTGCTGGTGGCGCGCAGCATCAGCGGCGGCCGCGTCAATGTCGTCGGCCTGCGCCTGCCGGAGGAAGAGGAGGAGGTCGCACCGCAGACGCGGATGCAGACCGTCCGGCGCAAGCTCGCCGATATCTGGGCGTCGGTCGCCGGCGTCTGAGAGGCAGTGAAGCTTTCAGCGCCGTCATTGCGAGGAGCGATAGCGACGAAGCAATCCATCCTTCCGTTTTGCGGAGCTATGGATTGCTTCGCTTCGCTCGCAATGACGAGGATAGGACCATGCGCTCCGTCATTCTGAGCCGCGCCGTCACTGCTTGCGCAGGAAGCTCGAATCCGGGGCGAACTTCTTGATCATGTCGGACAGGCCGTCATCGGCCGGCGGGCCCTTGGACGCAGCGTCCGGCGTGGGCTCGTCCTTGAATTTCTGACCGGATATCTCGGCCAGCGCCGCAAGCAGCGTCTCGTCGAGATTATCGGCCGGTGTCTTTGCAGGCGGTGTCTTTGCTGGCGGCGGTGTTGGCTCCGGCTTGGATGCGTCCGCCCGTCTGGCGGCGGCCTCGCTGATGGCGGTGATCAACGATGCTTCGAGGTCGGCGGGCGTCTCCGTCGGCATGGCCGGTGGTGCAGCCGGCATCGGCGGCGGCGCGGCGGGCTTCGCGTCCCGGGGGGCGCGGCCGAACAGCGGCTCCCGCTGGCTCGCTGTCGACGGCCGGCTGTCGGTGGCCTTGTCAGGCTCCTTGCCCGGCCCCTTGGCAGGCTTGAAGAGACCCGCGCGTTCGGCGGCGACCCTGGCGGAAGCCTCCTCGACCGTGGCGAGCAGGGACGCTTCCAGCGCATCGGCGGGATTGCTCGGCGCAGTCGCCGGCCTGGCGGCAGGGCCGGCCACCTGCCTTGGCTCCGGCCGGAACGGCAGCGGCGGTGGCTGCGATGCTTCGACCGTCGCGGGCGGCGGGGCCGGCTGGCCGTCGCGGGCGCGCGCGATGATGCCGTCGACGATCGCGCCCAAGCGGCTCTTGTCGGGGGCGGCGAGATAGCTGGCCGCGAGCTCATCGACATATTGCGGGCCGTAATCGGCCAGCACCTTGGCAAGCTGGGCGAGATCGGGATCGCTCTCGACCAGCCGGCGCCAAGCCTGCCGGTCATAGGGCGCGTCACCGTTCTTGTCGGGCCAGGCCACCCGGCGCGGCTGGCGCTGCGGTCCGGTGTCCTGGCCAGTGTCTTGGCCAGTGACGGGGTCGAGGGTCGGCGGCTGTAGCCCGGCACTGAGACGCGGCGGGGTAAATCCTCCAGCCCCGGCCGGCACGGCGTCATCACCGGGGCGTCGGCGGCGCTCGGCGACCTGCAGCGAGATCAGGCCGACGCCCATCAGCAGGAAGCCCAGGGCGGCCCACGAAATCGTGGCGCACAGCAGCCCGCCGATCAGCAGCAATACCCAGCCAGTCAGTCGCAAAGTGCACCTTTCCCCATGCCCGATCGGGTGTGCCGATCCGGGCCTAGCAGACAAGATGGGCTATCTTATGCCGACTTTCGGAAAAACGGCCAGCTACGCACCGCCCGTCAACACCTTAACACCGCCGAACGCGGTGACCTGGCCGCGGCGCAGCATCACGATCTGGGTGGCAAGCTGGCGAAGCTCGGCCGCGTCGTGGCTGACATAGACCATCGGGACGCCGGCCTCGTCGCGCAGCCGCACCAGATAGGGCAGGATCTCGAGCTTGCGGCTCTCGTCGAGCGCGCCCAGCGGCTCATCCAGCAGCAACAGCCGCGGCTTGGACAGCAGCGCCCGGCCGAGCGCGACGCGCTGCCGCTCGCCGCCGGAGAGCTTCCCGGGGCGGCGGTCGAGCAGCGCGCCGATGTCGAGCAGATCGACGACGCGTTTGTGTTGCGCAGGATCTTCCACAAGGCCGTTCATGCGGCGGCCGTAATCGAGGTTCTGCCTGATATCGAGATGCGGAAACAGCCGCGCATCCTGGAACACGTAGCCAATGCGGCGGCGATATGTCGGGATGTGAATGCCGGCCGCGGTGTCGTCGACCGTCTCGCCGTCGATCACGATGGTGCCGCGATCGGGACGCACCAGCCCGGCGATGGTGTTGATCAGCGACGTCTTGCCGGAGCCGGACGCGCCGAACAGGCCGGTGACGCGGCCCTCGCTGGTGAACGCGGCCGTGAGTGAGAACTCTCCGAGCTGCTTGGTGATGTCGACGCGCAGCATCGCTATTGTCCGTGCAGGCGCGCGGTGGCGCGGCGCGCGAACACTTCGGCGGCGATCAGCGCACCGACCGCGAGCACGACCGAGATGATCACGAGCCGCGCCGCGGCAGTGTCGCCGTCGGGCGTCTGGATCAGCGAGTAGATCGCCGACGAAATGGTCTGGGTCTCACCGGGGATATTGGAGACGAAGGTGATGGTCGCGCCGAACTCGCCGATCGCCTTGGCAAAGCCGAGCACCATGCCGGCCAGCACGCCCGGCAGCGCGAGCGGCAGCGTCACCGTTGCGAACACCCGCCAGGGCGCGGCGCCGAGCGTCTCGGCGGCCTGCTCGAGGCGGCGGTCAACCGCCTCGATCGAAAGCCGGATCGGGCGCACCAGCAGCGGAAACGACATTACGCCGCAGGCAAGCGCCGCGCCGGTCCAGCGGAATGCGAACACGATGCCGAGGTGATCGGCCAGCCAGCCGCCGACCAGTCCGCGCTTGCCGAAGGTCAGCAGCAGCAGATAGCCGGTGACGACGGGCGGCAGCACCAGCGGCAGATGCACGGCAGCATCGAGCAGCGACTTGCCCCAGAAATCGCGTCGCGCCAGCAACCAGGCGAGCGCGATCCCGAACGGGGTCGCCACCAGCGTTGCGATGACGGCGACCCGCAGCGACAGCAGGATCGCCGTCCATTCGGTCGGCGAGATATCAAACACGCTCAGGTCGTCGGGCTGATCAGGAACTTGAAGCCGTATTTCTCGAGGATCGTCTTCGCCGCCGACGAGCGCAGGAAGGCGAGATAGTCAGCGGTCTCGGGCTTGGCGGTCGTGGTCGCCGCAACCGGATAGATGATCGCGGGGTGGGTGTCGGCCGGGAAAGTGCCGACGATCTTGACATCCGGCTCGACCTTGGCGTCGGTCGAATAGACGATGCCGAGCACGGCTTCGCCGCGCGCCACCAGCGTCAATGCGGCGCGCACGCTCTCGGCCATCGCGAATTTCGGCTCCGCCGCCTGCCAGGCACCGAGCTTCTCAAGCGCGGCCTTGGCGTATTTGCCGACCGGCACCGCCTTGACGTCGCCGGTGGCGATCTTGCCGTCCCCGGCGAGCTTGGCGAGATCGAAGCCGGGACCGATGTTGACATTGCTGATCATGGAATCCTTCGGCGCGATCAGCACGATCGAATTGCCGAGCAGGTTCACCCGCGTCGGCTCATTGATGTTCTTCTGCTTGATCGCGTAGTCCATCCAGTCGGTGTCGGCGGAGACGAACACGTCGGCCGGCGCGCCCTGCTCGATCTGCTTTGCCAATGCCGAACTCGCGGCATAGCTGGCGCTGATCTTGACGCCGGTCTTGGCGGTGTAGGCCGCATCGATCTCGTCGAGCGCGTTCTTCATCGAGGCGGCGGCAAAGACGGTGAGCGTCTTGTCTTCGGCGCGCGCGGGCGAATGGATCGCGCCGAGCAGGATGACGAAGGCAGTGAAAAGTCCGGCAAGCCTTGAAATCGAAAGTCGTGACATGGAAAGCGCTCCGTGCGGGCTCGCGCACGAACGAGCGCGCGCAAAACAGGCGTTGGGTGGATTCTGGGCGCGACGGACGGAAGCGCTGTTCCGCTGGTCCCCGAAGGACTTACGGTCCTCGGGGATATCGCACTGCAAACATAGCAGGCTGGGACTTACGGTAAAGGCGACCGTTTGTCTAACGGCGCGTGCTATTCATCCGACGGCTGGATCGCGATCGACAGCGAGTTCTCTTTGGAGCCGCTGACTTGCAGCACGAAGGGGCTGGCAGCGAGGTCATATTTCATGGTCTTGCGGATACCGTCGCAATCGGTGGCGCCGCTGAAGGCCTTCGGCTTCAGGAAGTGCCCGTCCTGCACCAGGTCGACCCAGGCGCCGGCCGACAGGCTGACGGTATAGAGCCCGGCCTTCGGTGTGGCCTTGAAGCTGGTGAAGCCGGCAAAGGTGCCGTCTTTCGGTGCGCGCTCCGGCGGGCTCGGCAGTTTGGCGTCGGCGGGGGCCACCAGCGCCAGCGTGATGGCGGTCGACGGTACTGCCGTCTGCTCACTGCCCGAGGCCAGCTTGGCGCGATCGGGCGCAGTGAGCGCGGCGCGTGCGCGGTCGATCGACCATTTGAACTTGTCGCAGCCGCTCGGCTCTTCCGCCGCGAAGGCGGGAACTGAGACAAGCAGGAGCGATGCGGCGAGGAGCGATTTGCGCATGACTGGTCCAATGCAATTGTGACGGATGAAAGAGATCAGCGGCCCCGATCCATCGCTCGAACGCGCTTACGGCGCGACGACGCGGGATCATAACGCAGTTCGAGCCGGCTGGAAAAGCCGCCTGACAAAGATGTTATTGCGTTGGCCTCTTGCTTTCGCATGATCTTTCGGAAAACCGCTTTGCACTTTTCCGGATCATGCTTATTGCTTGGCGTCGGCTGCGTTCAGCACCGTTTTGCACTCTGCCGGCATCTGCGCCAGCGTCATCGGCGGGCGCGGTTTCGGCGGCTTCGGCGGAGGCTTCGGATGCAGCACCGAGTCCTTGAACCAGTAGGCAAGGTCGGACGGCTTGCAGCCTTCGCCCTCCGATTGCGGCTTCTGCCCCTCGCATGCGGGGCTGCCGGACGGACACCGCATGCGGATGTGGAAGTGGTAGTCGTGGCCCCACCACGGTCGGATCTTTGACAGCCAGCTGCGGTCGCCCTTGGCCTGGCGGCATAGCGCCTTCTTGATCGCCGGATTGACGAAGATGCGCTGCACGGCAGGCTCGCGCGCCGCGTCGCGGATGACCAGCACATGACTGGGCGTGAACACGCGCGGATCGATATCGAGCCGGTCGTCGCGCACCATCATCACCGCCGACATCTCCTCGCGATCCTCGCGCGACAATTTGCGATCCGGCATCGGCGTCAGCCAGATGTCGGCGTCGAGCCCGATCTGGTGGCTGGCGTGACCGGAGAGCGCGGGGCCGCCGCGCGGCTGGCCGATGTCGCCGACCAGGATGCCGGGCCAGCCGGCGTCCTTGTGCGCGCCGGCCGCAAGCCGCTTCAGCAGCGCGATCATGTCGGGGTGGCCCCAATAGCGGTTGCGCGACAGGCGCATCACCTGCCAGGTGTCGCCGTTCAGCGGCATCTGCGCGGCGCCGGCGAGACAGCCCTTGGTATAGCCGCCGATCGATTGGGTCGGCATTGCCGCCGGCAGCACCTTGCGCGCGAACAGCTGCTTCGCCCCGATCGTTGGATCGTTAGGGTTGGCGAGCGGCGGCAATGGCTGCGGATTGAGCGAGCCCTTGTCCTGCGCACGCGCGGAGATGGTGCAGGCGAGGAGGGTGGAGATCAGGAGCGGGATCAGACGCAGGCGGGGTGTCATTCGGATCACTCTGTCTGCGCAAGGCTAACATGGATTCGACGCAGGCGAACCGCGCTTTCATCCCATTTGCTTGATCGCCCACAAGGCGGATCGAGCTTGCAAGACGCGCGCCTTGCAGCAATGCGTATCGGTGGCCTGACGGACCGATCTGTTGTAACTCCTCTGGCTTTCGCTAGCGCCATAGTGGGAGAATGTAATGCCGATTGGCACAGGTTCGGTTCGCGTGCGAGAGGCAACCCAATCGGACCGCGACTTTCTTCTCGCATTGTCTCCTCGTCTCTCAGGCGTCCCCGGTCCCGCGTGGCATGGCTTGGAAGCGATGGAACAGTTTCAAGACCGGTACATGGCCGCCACCGTGAATCAGGCCGTCGAACACTTCCGGACACTCATCGCCGTGTCGGACGATGATGTGCGGTTGGGCTACATCCATATGCAGCCCGGAAAGGATGGCGTAACCGACGAGGTATGTGGCTATGTCGCGATCCTAGCCCTTACCGAACAGGCCGAGGGGCAGGGCATCGCCAAATTGCTGATGAGCCATGCCGAGGATTGGGCACGCGAAATGCAGTATCGGTTTCTCAGTCTCGATGTGTTCGCCGACAATCGACGCGCGGTTGATTTTTATGAGCGCGGTGGTTTTCGTTCGGAGACGATCCGCATGGTCAAGCCGCTATAACCCGCAATCGGAAGTCCTCCCGTCATTGCACGTGCTGCCTTAACCCTGCGATAACCCTGTCACGCGCTGACAAACATTCGTGCGCTTGAGCCGCATCCGGCGCATTCATTGTGCAGTGGTGCGCCGATTTACGCTTTCTTCACCACGCTCCGGCGGGTCCACGCCGCAAATCTGCTCTGTTCGCCGCGTGCGCACCGCAAGCTACTCGCATCCGGCGTGAGCTCGCCTGCAAAGCGGGCAGCTACGGCTTTCTCAGGCAGCGCAGCTATTCGCCGAGAGATACCAATTTTTCAGACACTTACCGCAGAAATGTCACCGAACTGGAATGCGCGTGGGGCGTGCGATAGCGATGATGCGGCCGAAGAAGATCAAGAAGCCGAAGCAGGCCAAACTGTCAGGTCCAGGGGGCCGCCGGGTGAGGCCGATGCCGAAGATGTCCGGCAGTTCGCGCCGCACCGCCGTCGAGATCGGCGAACTGGTGCGCCAGCGCGCGCAGGCCGACGCCGCGATCGTTGAGGCCCGCAGGTCCAATGCGCGGCTGCGCGAGGCGATCGACATCCTGCCGCAAGGCATCGTGTTCCTGGACCCCGAAGGCCGCTACACCCTCTGGAACAAGAAATACTCGGAAATCTACAAGCGCAGTTCCGACCTGTTCGAGCAAGGTGCGCGCCTGGAAGACACCATCCGCATAGGCGTCGCGCGCGGCGACTACCCCGAGGCCGCCGGGCGCGAGGAGGAATGGATCGCCGAGCGGCTCGAGAGGATGTATCAGCCGGGCGAACGGCACGAGCAGGTGCTGGCCGATGGCCGCGTGGTGCTGATCGAGGAGCGGCTCACCTCGGATGGCGGCATCGTCGGCTTGCGCGTCGACATCACCGAACTGAAGCAGCGCGAGGCGTCGTTCCGCCTGCTGTTCGACGGCAACCCGGTGCCGATGATCCTGTGCGCGCTCAACGGAGAGAAGATTTTGGCGGTCAACGACGCCGCGATCGCGCACTATGGTTATGTGCGTGCCGAATTCGAGAGGATGACGATCAAGAGCCTGCAGGCGTTCGATGCCGAGCTGCCCTGGGCCGCCGGCCGCAGCAGCGACGAGCAGGCGGCGCGGACCTGGAAGCATGTGCGCGCGGACGGCACGCTGATCGACCTTGCGATCTATTCGCGCCAGCTGATGCATGGCGACCAGCCGGCGATGCTGCTCGCGCTGATGGACATCACCGAACGCAAGCGCGCCGAGGCGCGGCTCGCCTTCATGGCCCAGCACGACAGCCTGACCGGCCTGCCGAATCGCAATCTGCTGCGCCAGCAGATGGAAGACATGCTGCAGCACACCCGCCGCTCGACCGACAAGGTCGCGGTGCTGATGCTCGGGCTCGACAATTTCAAGGCGGTCAACGACACGCTCGGCCACGGCATCGGCGACAAGCTGTTGCGCGGGGTCGCCAAGCGCCTGCGCTCGACGCTGCGCGAGGAAGACGCGCTGGCCCGGCTCAACTCCGACGAGTTCACCATCGTGCAGGGCGGCGTGATGCGGCCCGAGGATGCGGTGCTGCTGGCGCGGCGGATCCTGGATGCGATCGGCGAGCCCTATCTGCTCGATGGCCACTCGGTGGTGGTCGGCGCCAGCATCGGGATCGCGATGTCGCCCGGCGACGGCGAGGATTCCGAGAAGCTCTTGAAGAGCGCCGACATGGCATTGTCGCGCGCCAAGAGCGAATTCCGCGGCACCTTTTCCTTCTTCGAAGCCGAGATGGATGCGCGGGCGCAGAGCCGCCGCAAGATCGAGATCGATCTGCGCGATGCGATCCAGAATGAAGGCCTGCGGCCCTACTACCAGCCGCTGGTCGATCTCACCAGCGGGCGCATCACGGGCTTCGAGGCCTTGGTGCGCTGGCCGCATCCGGAGCGCGGCATGATCTCGCCCGGCGAGTTCATCCCGGTGGCCGAGGAGACCGGCCTGATCAATCCGCTCGGCTCCCTGATGCTGCATCGCGCCTGCATGGACGCAGCGCAATGGCCCGACGACGTCCGCGTCGCGGTCAATCTGTCGCCGCTGCAATTCCGCACCGGCAACCTGCTGGCGTTGATCACCGACGCCTTGCGGCAATCCGGCCTGCCGGCGCGACGGCTCGAGCTCGAGATCACCGAGACGCTGCTGCTCGAGAAGAGCAGCCAGGTGCTCGCGACCCTGCATGCACTGCGCGCGCTCGGGGTGCGGATGTCGATGGACGATTTCGGCACCGGCTATTCGAGCCTGAGCTATCTGCGCAGCTTTCCGTTCGACAAGATCAAGATCGACCAGTCGTTCGTGCGCGACCTCGGCGCGAACCCGGACGCGCAGGCGATCGTGCGTTCGATCGTCAGCCTCGGCGTGGGGCTCGGCGTCACCATCACCGCGGAGGGTGTCGAGACCGAGGCGGAGCTGAGCTGCCTGCGCGCCGAGGGCTGCCACGAGGGCCAGGGTTTTCTGTTCAGCCGCGCGCGGCCGAACGCCGAAGTCATCAGTCTGCTGAAGGCGCAGCGCGTCGCGACGGCGGCGTAGCGAAGCCGCCCGCTCCGTCATTGCGAGGAGCGAAGCGACGAAGCAATCCATCTTCCCGCAATGGCAGCATGGATTGCTTCGCTGCGCTCGCGATGACGGAGGAGAGGATTACACCCGGTCGCTCGGCTTTCGCTTCTTCAGATGATAGGTCAGCGCCAGCGCCACGCAGTGGCGCAGCGCGGGCTCCGGAAGCTTCTCCGCGACATCGAGCAGGATCGCGCGGTTGCCGCTGTAGCTGAGCTCGGGATAGAGCTCGCGGAAGGTCTCGACCAGATTGGTCTGGCAGTGGAAGTAGACCGCGACCTGGTCGGCGGCGGGCTTCACCTGATCGATCCGGACCGTGCTGCCGCTGCCGGTCTCCGGCGTGAGATAGCTCGGCTGCCCCCATTTCAGCGTCTCTTCCAGCGCGCCGACGCCCCTGGTTGCCTTCGCGGTGTCGAAGATCAGTCGCCGCAGCGCCAGCAGCTTGGCCCTGACTGGCGTGGGGTATGCGTCGAACAACGCGCCCGCGGAGGCGGGATTGCCCGGGCGCGGTTTCCTCGTCACACTGGCGCTCGATTTCTTCATCGCCCGGTCATGGTTGTTTGGTGTGCTTGCACAGAAACTAGACCAATCGCCAACGGCGTGAAAGCCAAGGGTTGAACCTTCGCCGCCGCCGTCTCGTCTTAACGGCAGGGGTGCGAGAACGAGATGAGCCCGATGAGCATGAGCAGCACCGTACCACCTGTTGCGGCGGTACCGCCGCTCTATGCGCGGTTCTCCCGCCGCTTTCGCGGCATCTTCATCGATTGGGTCGTCACGCTGGTGGCAATATGCGCTGCCTTGCTCGTGGTGTCCGTGGTCGCGATCGATTCGGTTTCGCGTGCGCTCGGGATCGTGGTGATCGCCGGGCTGCTGCTTTACGAACCGGTCCTGGTGTCATTCACGGGCGGCACCGTCGGGCATCATCTCAGCAATCTGCGCGTCGTCGATGACGCGACCGGCGGCAATGTCGGCTTCCTGAAGGCGTGCGCGCGGCTCCTGATCAAGGGCTTTCTCGGCTGGTACTCATTCGTCGTTATCGCGGCGACGCGCCGCAATCAGGCGATCCACGATCTGGTGACGCGGTCGACGGTGCAGATCCGCGATCCCGCGAAGGCGCGGCCGGGCCAATTCGTCGTCGCGCGGATCGAGGAGACGCGCGCGTCCCTCATGCCGGCGCGCTGGCAGCGCATCTTGATGATCTGCCTGTATCTGCCGCTCATCTTCGTTATCGTCACCTTGCTCGCGGTGATTGCCGACATGCTGTTGCGAGGCTGTGCGTTCAATTCCTGTGCGCCGGCGCACAAGGTCGTCGACCTCCTGCTCAGCGTTGTGCTGCTGCTCGGAATGGCGGGCGTCATCGCGCTGGGCTGGCGGGGCAAGTTGCCCGGCGCGCGGGCCAGCCGCGCCTCACGATGACAGCGCCTTGAAGGTCATATAGAGCGCCATCAGCGACACGAAGAAGATCGTCGCGCTGCGCAGCGTCGCGCGGTCGATGCGGTTGGCGGCGCGGGCGCCGAGATCGGTGCCGGCGAGCAGGCCGACGATTACGCCGGTGAGCACCGGCCATGATGCGAGCGTGCCCTCGCTCCAATAGATCCAGGCCGATGGGATCGTGGTCGGGATCAGCGACATCACGAGGCTTGCCATCTGCGCCTGGTGCTGCGGTACGCCGAGCACGGCGCTCAATCCGACCACGGTCGCCAGTCCGCCGCCGATGCCCAGAAAGCCCGACGACAGGCCGGCCAGCAGACCAACAATGAGCAGTGCCGGCCAGGACACGTCGCGCGTGGCGCCGGCCTCATGCTCCTTCTTGTCGCGCCTGCCGCGCAGGATCAGCATCGCGTCGAGCGCGACGAGGTAGGCCACGTAGGTCCAGCGCAGCGCGGGCTCGGCGACACGGTTGGCGGCAAGCGCACCGGCTGCGCCGCCGGCGACGAAGCCGAAGGTCAGCAGCACGATCCAGCGCAGCGGCGTCCGATTGCCGCTCTGCCAATAGCGCCGGATTCCGGTAAGGCTGGTCGGCGGCACCTGCGCGACCAGCGAGATGCCCTGCGCGACGTGCTGGCCGGCGCCGAGCAGCAGCACCGAGAATACCACCAGCCCGCCGCCGGGGCTGACGCCGAGCAGGCCTGCGCTCAGACCGCCGGCGAGGCCGGTGACGATGCCGAGGAGGAGATCGTGGATCATCGTCGCATCTCCCGTCAGCGCCTTGCGGCTAGGCCGGCGAGGAAGATGTCGAAAGCCTGCATCGCTTCCGCCGTCGAGACGGTCTCGCCCCACAGCCGTTGCAGCACGATGCCCTGGAACATCGCGACCATCGCCCGCGCCGCGCCGCGCGGCTGCACGTTGCGGTCGATTGCACCGCTCTTTTGGCCGCGCCGCAGCAGTTCCACGATCAAGGCGATCGGCTGGCGGATTCCGCTGGTCACCTGTTCGCGAACAACGTCGTCGCGCAGTGCTTCAGCCCAGAGCTGCAATGCGACGCGGCGGGTGCGCAGTCCTTCTTCCTTTTGCAGGTCGCCGAGAAAGCCGCGGGCGATAGACCGCAGGCTCTGCAAAGGGTCGTCCGACGGACCCTTGAGCGCCAGCAGTGCGTTGTCGCGGCCATGGCGGCTCTCGCCGATCGCCTGGATCAGCTCCTCCTTGTTGGTGAAATGCCCGTAGATGCAGCCGGCGCTGAGCCCCGACTGCTTGATCACGTCCTGGATCGTGGCCTGGTGAAATCCCTGGCGCGCAAAGCAGATTTCCGCGGCCTGCAGGATCTCCTCGCGGCGGATCGCCAGGGTCTCGGGCTTCACCTTCGGCATTGTCGATCCTTGTTCGTGGCGCAGGGGCCAGCTTGACGATCGCCTGTGCTCATTATAAAGAACGAATATTCGTTTTGTAAAGAGAGGAGCAGCCGGCATGATCGGCTTTGCAAAGCTTTTGTGGCATCCGGGGGCCGGCGAGATCGCCCATGTCGAGCTGCCGTCGATCGGCGCGCGGATCGGCTTCCTGCTCGCGTCGTTCGCGATAGTGCTACTGTTCGAGGCCGCGTTTCCACTGTTCAGCTACAGCCGAAGCGACCGGATGCGCAATATCGGCCGCAACGCCACGATCACCGTGATCTTTGTCGGTGTGAATCTGCTGCTCAGCCCGCTGTCGCCATTGGCCGCGCAATGGACGCTGGATGCGAAATTCGGCCTGTCCTGGTGGCTCGGCCTGTCACCCCTGAGCCAGCTCTTGCTCGGCATCATCGGACTCGATCTGTTCGCCTATTTCGCCCACGTCTCTATGCACAAGCTCGGCTGGATGTGGCGTTTCCACCGCATGCATCACGCCGATCGCTTCGTCGACGTCACCACGGCCTTCCGCGAGCATCCCGGCGAGACGCTGTGGCGGATCAGCTGGCACATCGCCGGTGTCCTGGTGCTCGGAACGCCGGCCTGGGTGCTGGTCACCTATCTGACCTTGTCCGCGTTGAACGCCCAGTTCGAGCACGCCAACATCCGCTTGCCGGAACGGCTCGACCGCTGGCTGCGGCTCCTCTTCGTGACCCCGAACATGCACAAGATGCATCATTCCCGTCACCAGCCGGAGACCGACAGCAATTATTCCAATTTGCTCTCGATCTGGGACCGGCTTGGCGGCACCTACAATCACGGCCCGCGCTTCGCGGAGCTGCGCTACGGCCTCGACGGCTTTGACGCTGCCGAGAAGCAATCGCTGCGCGGGCTGTTGAAGATGCCCTTCATGGGCAGCTGGGGACGGTCCGAGCCGGGGCCGGACGACAAGCCGGATCGATCCGCGCCTCCGCCCGTATTACCCTGGCCATGAGTCGAGCCT
This sequence comes from Bradyrhizobium sp. USDA 3240, assembly GCF_054063295.1. Taxonomy (NCBI): domain Bacteria; kingdom Pseudomonadati; phylum Pseudomonadota; class Alphaproteobacteria; order Hyphomicrobiales; family Nitrobacteraceae; genus Bradyrhizobium; species Bradyrhizobium sp. USDA 3240. The sequence continues at coordinate 3,609,578 of NZ_JBSSGD010000002.1, read as the reverse complement.
TGCGCTGCCGGCCAGAGCGCTTTTCTAGGCCGCGTTGCGCAGGCCGGCGAGGAAGGTGTCGACGCTGTGCGACAGCGCGGAGGCGTGATCGCCGAGCTGGCCGGACGTATCCAGCACATTGCCGGTGAGGGCGCGGGACTGGCCGGCGGCCTCGCTCGCGCCCGCGATATTGGCGGAGACCTCGACCGTCCCGGAGGACGCCTGCTGCACGCTGCGGGCGATCTCGCGCGTCGCCGAGTCCTGCTGCTCGACGGCGGCCGCGATCGCGGTCGCGATACCCGAGATCTCGCGGATGGTGCCGCTGATGTCGCCGATCGCGCTGACGCAATTGCCGGTGGCGGACTGGATCGCGCCGACCTGGCCGGCGATCTCCTCGGTCGCCTTCGCGGTCTGGCTCGCCAGTCCCTTCACTTCGGCGGCGACCACGGCAAAGCCGCGGCCGGCCTCGCCGGCGCGGGCGGCCTCGATGGTGGCGTTGAGCGCCAGCAGATTGGTCTGGCTGGCGATCGCGCTGATCAGGCGCAGCACGTCGCCGATCTTCTCGGCGGATGCGGCGAGGCTCGTCACCATCTCGGTGGTCTCCATCGCCTTGGCCACGGCATTGTCGGCGACGCGGCTGGAATGGGTGACCTGGCGGCCGATCTCGGTGATCGAGGACGCCAGCTCTTCGGTGGCGGCTGCGACCGCATTGACGCTGGCCGACGCCTCCTCGGACGCGGCGGCGGCCGCCGCGGTCCGTTCGGAGGTGCCGTTGACGCTGGTGGTGATCTCGCCCGCGACGCGCTGCATGGCGCTCGACGATTGCGCGACGGCGGCGACCATGCCCTTGACGTCGGATTCGAAGCGGTCGGCCATCTGCCGCTGCAGCGCCTGCTTGTCGGCCGCAGCCTTCACCTTGTCGGCCTCCTGCGCATCGCGCAGCGAAGAGGTTTCGAGCATGCCGCGGCGGAACACGTCGACGGCCTTGGCCATCGTGCCGAGTTCGTCGCGTCGCTCGCTGCCGGGGATGGTGACGCTGGTGTCGCCGCTGGACAGGCGGTTCATGACCGCGGTGATCGCGGTGAGCGGCCGTGACAGGCCGCGGCCGAGCAGGAACGCGAGCAACACGGCCGCGGCCAGGATCGCGACCGTGCCGAGGATCAGATTGCGCTGCGCGCTCGCCGCGGCGGCCTCATAATCGCTGGTGTCCTTGATGATCTCGAGCACGGCGACCGGCTCGCGGCATAGTTCTTGATCTGCCCGAGATAGAGCTCCACCGCATGGCCATCGAGCTTGGCGTCGCGCAGCAGGGCTGCGCCGTTCATCACGCCCTTAAGCTCGTCCTGGGTCGCGACCACATTGTCGCCGAAGGTCGAGGACAGCCGCTTGAAGGTCTGGCCGTCGAAGGAATGCACGGCGAGGTCGATGCCGAAGCGCTTCTTGGCGCGGTCGACGAACTCCTTGCCGAAGGCGGCGCCGACGTCGACATTGGCCAGCGTCTTGCCGTCATGCATGACCGGGGTCATGCCGAAGATCGAAAGCGCTTCGCGGCCGGGCTCGACGCCGACGATCGGCTTGCCGGCCCTGATCGATTCCACCACCGTCGTGCGCCGCGTGGAGGCGTCGTCGCCGAACAGTTTTGGCGCGTGGACCCGGTAGAAGCTCGTCGCCGGGGCCTGCCAGAACGAGATCAGCGGGATGCCTTGCGCCTTCATCGCGGCCAAGGGCGCGCCGAGCAGCTTTCCGAGGCCGTCGCGGTCGCCTTTGGCGATCGCGTCTTCGACCGGTGGCAGGGCGGCGATCACGGCCGAGACCGCCAGCGCGGCGCGGCCTTCGTATTCGATCGCCGCAATCACGCTGTCATATTGCAGCTTGAGCTGCTGATCGAGCGCGAGCCGCGTCAGCGTGCGCTGCTGGCTGATGCAGAAGCTGCCGAGGATGGCGCAGGCGATTGCAACGGTCAGTGAAATCGCCAGGATCAGGCGGGCGGCAATAGATCGAAGCTTGAACATGGTACCAGCGGAACTCCAGGCATTAGCGCCAGCCGGAAAGTCTCAGAAAAAGCTTAACAACCGGGTGTTGCACCGCCGAAAATTCGTACCGTGACCATTGTCGCCGGTGCCTACTTTCGTACCATGCGGCCAAATCGAGATGAGGTGAGCTGAATCAGTCGGGGCCGCAGACTCGCTTCCCCTCTCCCGCTTGCGGCGGGTGGGGGCTCTCCACGATGGGAATAGCGGCGATACCCCCAAACCCTGCTCTCCCCCGCTTGAGACCCCGCGCCAATCGCCGTAAAGTTGAAGACCTGCAGACCAGCGACAAGTTGCGAGCTCAGCGTCGGGAAACTACTCGCGTCTGAAACAGAGAATGGCTCTTCCGATCGGCCCGTTGAATAGGTGACATCGTCATGAGCATGGGTTTAGACCACAAGCCGCAGGTGCGCCGGACGACGCCGCCGTCGGAAAGTGTCGTTGCGAGCTGGTACGAGAACGCCAGTTTACTCGACAGCTACAGCATCGACTTGGGTGCATCGGAACAGTCGAGCATGCGCGAGCTGGCGACGCGGACGCTCGTCAATCCACCCGCGTGGCAAAAGGCGTTGATCGCGCTGCGCGACGCCATGGTGACGCCCTTCGGCATCAAAACCTCCGACACGGTCAGGACGACCCCGGACAGCCATGAACGGGTGGACTTCTTCCCGGTGCACTGGGAGGGCAAGGACGAAATTGTGCTCGGTACGGATGACCGACACCTGGACTTCCGGCTATCTCTGCTCCGACGCCATTCTCCAACAGGCACGTTGCTCATCGCGACAACCGTTGTGCATACCCACAATGCCCTGGGCTTCACCTATCTCAACGCGATCAGGCCTTTTCATCACCTCGTGGTCAGGGCCAACCTGGCGCGCTGTGCACAAACACAACTGCAGTAGAGCTGCAGAAACCTCGAATACGATAAGACACGGCGGGGCGAACCCGCCGCGCTTTTTCTTACACAGTCCGGCCCTCAGTAAAGCCCTGCCATTACGGGCCACCCGCATGGGACAGAATTCTTGATTTTTGTACGATACCGTCAACCCCCTCATCAGTTTGGCGACGAGCCGCGACACCGGTTTCCAGCACGAAGGCTGCTTCCGTCGCGTATGTGGTGATCCGTCCGGGAAATGACGACCGGCGTTGACGATGCCTAGCTTAGTAGCAGTGGCTCCCCGAAGTGAATCGGACGTCCCTAGATTTGGTCGCGATCGAGGGCTTTTGACCGATAGCGGACGTGACGCAGGATCTGGTCACGTCCGCGCTTGCCTCTCAAGAGACGTGGTCCTGATCAGAGCATCGCTACCTCAGGCGGCCTTTCCACCAGCCATGAGCTCAAGGATCATTTCGAGGCGTCTAACCACGTCGCTGGCCTCCAATATCTTCTGTTTCTTGTCGATATCGATCGATAGCTCTGGCGCGATGGAATCCGCCAACGCGCCAGGGTTGCCGACATGGGCCAGACTAAGCATTCCTTCGGAGTCTCGCAGTGATGAGAAGTCGACGTCGAAGTAGCATTGATATGCTTCGAGAACAGCGCGTGACAGCGCGGTCGCTTCGGGCACATCGACGCGTACTTGCTTAACCGGCGCGATCTCAGCTACGAGAAATTCGTCGCTTATGAAGCGCTTGACGGTCGCGCGTTCAATGCCAGAAACGTGCACCTTGAGTGTCCCATCCACAAGAGTCCAGTGATTGGTGATGTGCGCCGCAACGCCAACTGAATGAAGAGCCTCAAGATTGGGATCATCGTCACTCTCACGTCTCTGGGCGACCACGAACATGAGGCCGTCCCGGTCCAGGGCGTTGTCGACGGCGCGCCGGGTTTTGTGACGTCCCACAAAGATCGGGCAGACCATCTCAGGGAACAATACGATGTCTCGCAAGGGTAAGATCGGGACGGCTGCTTCAAAGAGCGTGGTCGCCGTCACGAGCCTTCTTGATTTGGTGAGAGTTGGCCGGGTCGCCTCTATTTTTGAAGATAGTTCGTTCCAGTCGTGGGAGCCAAGCGCTTTGGCAATTAGCTCAAGGCTCTCACTGTGAGTGATAGAAATCGATTTCGCCTTAAGGGCTTCGCGCAAGGTTTGCGCCATGGGCTTCGCATCGCGAAAATCGCGCATGGATGATCCTCTGCTTGGCGAACGAGAGAAGGATTATCAGGTGCTTGCGTTGCTGACCCGTTCGCTCTGGCAAAGGGTGGCTGAAGCGGTTCGATACATTCACCGTGCCCCGATGGGGCGCAAGCAGCGGGTCGTATCTACCCAAGTGAAATTGTTATCTTCAGCCACGCATTCTGTCAATTCTACCGACGCAGGCCGACCTTACGACCTCTGATTCACTTCCGCTTCTGACCCAAAACCGACATGCCGTGGTCACCCGGCGATATCAGGTTTCAGGAGGACAGACATGGCGGATGTATGAGTGCACGCCCTGGTTCAATCTGACTTCATCACGTTTCAGCGCGTCGTCGGCGGGGCGGAGAGATTGCCCGACAGGATAGCCTTGCCGGCATCCTCATACTGGGTGTCGCGGGCCTGGATCTGCTGCGCGATCGCGTGCATGTCGCGAAACCGGCGCTCGAACGGATTCTTCGCAAACACCGCCGTTGCCCCCGACATGTGATAGGCGATGTCGACCACGGCGGCCGACTGGTGGATGGTCCAGGTCGAGGCGATGCGGATCGCGATGCGATGCGCCTCGCTGATCGGATCGCCGCGGGCGAGATCGCTCCAGACCTCGTTCGCCGTCGCATACAGATAGGCGCGCGCGGCGCGCAGGCTGGCCTCGGTGCGCCCGATCTGGCCCTGCACGGCGTTGTTGTCGCGCATCGCCTTGAGGCCTTGCGGGGTCTTGCCGCGGGCAAGCTCGGTCGCCGCATCCAGCATGGCGCGCGCGACGCCGAGCGCGGTGGCGGCAAAGCCCATGCTGAACACCATGTTGGTGGAGAGCTTGTAGAGCGGGCCGCCCTCGCGGCACGCGCTGGGGTCGTCGCGCAGCGCGGCGAATTTGTCGGGGATGAAGAGATTGTCGACCGAATAGGAATCGGTGCCGGTGCCCTTCAGGCCGATCACGTCCCAGACGTCGTACATCACAGCCTGCGACACCGGAAACAGGATGGTGCGGATCTCCGGCGAGCCGTCGGCCTTCTTGCGCGGCGAGCCGTCGGCCTCGACGACACGGACATGGGCGCCGAGCCAGCTCGCCTGCCGCGAGCCCGAGGCGAAGTCCCAGCGCGCAGTGGCGCGGTAGCCGCCGGGCTCGGCGCGCACCTCATGGGCGATCGCGCCCCAGGCCAGAATGCCGGGTGCGGTGTTGAAGATTTCGTTTGCTGCGTCGGGCTCGAGATAGGCCGCGGTCATGGCGCAGACGCTGCACTGGCCGAGGCACCAAGCGGTCGATGCATCGGCCTTGGCGATCTCCTCCTGCATCTGCATGAACGCGTCCAGCGTCGCCTCGGCGCCGCCGAAACGCTTCGGCAGCAGCGCGCGATAGAGCCCGTTCTCGACGACGGCCGCGGTGACGGCAGGCGTCAGCCGCCGCGTCCGTTCGATTTCGTCGGCTTCGCTCATGATCAGCGGCGCCAGCGCGCGCGCCCGCTCGACAAGGTCTACTCCCTGCGGCTTGTTCATGCGTGTCCTCGGCGCCCCTTCTGACGTTGTTGTTGGGCGGGGCAGGCGATGGTGGCCCATCCGGCAAACGAGGGCAAGGCGGGGCGGCGCCGGCGCAGATCAGCTATCCATCGCGGCCGCGCGATCGATGCATGCATCCGCGCTCAGGCGGCGGCGCGACCGAGATCGAGCGACGGCTGGCGCTTGGTGGAGAAACTCAGCGCCACGGCGACCGCGGCAAGGCCGATCGCGAAGGAACCGGCGTGCAGCCACGTGTAGCCGTGGAACGTGTCGAACACGTAACCGCCGGCCCACGGCCCGAGCGCCATGCCGAGGCTAGCAAAGGCCGACACCGCGCCGAACACCGTGCCCATGATGCGCGCGCCGAAGAACTCGCGCACCAGCACGGCATAGAGCGGCATCACGCCGCCATAGGCGAGGCCGAACACGACAGACAGCGCGTAGAACTCGCCGAGCTGCGCCACTGCAAGATAAGTCGCGATCGACAGCGCCTGCACGAGGAGACCGCCGACCAGCACCGGCTTGGCGCCAAGCCGGTCGGCCAGCACGCCGAGCAGCAGCCGACCGCCGAGCCCGGAGAAGCCGGCGAGGCTGTAGACCGTGACCGCGGTGAGCGGCGCGATGCCGCACACCATCGCGTAGGACACCATGTGGAAGATCGGGCCCGAATGCGCCGCACAGCAGGCGAAATGCGCCAATGCCAGCGTGATGAATTGCGGCGTGCGCAGCGCCTGCGCCACGGTCCATTCCGCTTGCGGCGCATTACCCGCCGTTGGGATCGCAACGTTCGTTCCCTGCGGTGCGGGGCGCACCAGGAACGACGCGGGGATCAGCAGCGCCCAAGCGACGATGCCGATCACGAGCATCGCGAAGCGCCAGTCATAGGCCGTGATCAGCCAGCTGGCGGATGGCGCGACCGTCACCGGTGATACGCCCATCCCTGCCGACACGAGTGCGACGGCGAGGCTGCGATGCTTGTCGATCCAGGCGCTCGCAAGCGCCATCATCGGCGCATAGAAGCTGCCGGCGGCGATCCCGATCAGCACGCCGAAGCAGAGCTGGAATTGCCACAGGGTCTGTGCCTGGCTTGCCGTCACGAGGCCAAGCCCGAGCAGCAGGCTGCCCGCCAGCACCACGATGCGGGTGCCGAAGCGGTCGGACAGCGCGCCCCATGCGAACGCGGCAAAGCCCATGCAGAGGAAATCCAACGTCGCGGCCGCCGAGACGCCGGCGCGCGACCAGCCCATCGCATCCGAGATCGGCTGCAGGAACACCGCGAGCGACAGCATGGTGCCGAAGCCGACGCAGGTCATCAGCGCGCCCGCGCCGACGACGACCCAGCCATAGTCGAACCGAGCGTCCTTGCTCATGCGTTTCCCCGGCGCTGTTGTTTGTTGTGGTGTGCGCAGGGAGGATGGTGGCCTATCCGAGGTCCAGGGGCAATATGACGGGCAACATGCCTCTCATTCCGGGATCAAGCGGATTGTGCGTCGCATGAGCAGGATGTCGCAGCGACGCGCGGCTAGCCGCAGTTCCAGGCGCGGCCGATCGGCGTCCAGCTCCAGCACGGGCCGTAGCTGCCGCCGTTGTAGCGCCCGCCACCATGGAAGCCGGGCCGGCCGAAATAGTGCCAATCGCCGCCATAGTAATATTCCGGCGAAAAGTCCGGATAGCCGCGGGCGGCGCCGCGCGGGCCGAGCACCGGAATGGTCTCGTTGGGCGGCTGGCGGTAGCCGGGCAGGAAGCCATAGCCATGCCAGCGGGTGCTGCCGTGCCGCTTCTTCGAGGAGGCGGCCGCGCTCAGGTCCGGCTGCAGCAAGGCGAGGATGACGATCGAGAGAGACAGGATGCGCAACATGACGGCAGCTTAGTCGGCACGCCGCGTCGTGGCGATTCAAATCATGGTGCGTTTTGTTGCTGGGACAAGAATGAGCAACAGGCGCGCCGGCGTCGGCGCCTCAGCTATCCACCTTGAGCGCGGCGATGAAGGCTTCCTGCGGGATGTCGACCTTGCCGAATTGCCGCATCTTCTTCTTGCCTTCCTTCTGCTTCTCCAGAAGCTTGCGCTTGCGCGTGATGTCGCCGCCGTAGCACTTCGCGGTGACGTCCTTGCGCAGCGCGCGCACGGTTTCGCGCGCGATCACCTTGCCGCCGATCGCCGCCTGGATCGGGATCTGGAACATGTGCGGCGGGATCAGCTCCTTCATCTTCTCGACCATGGCGCGGCCGCGGCCCTCGGCGCGGGTCCGATGCACCAGCATCGACAGCGCGTCGACCGGCTCGGCGTTGACCAGGATCTGCATCTTGACCAGGTCGGCCGGCTTGTAGTCGGTCAGATGATAGTCGAACGAGGCGTAGCCCTTGGAGACCGACTTCAGGCGATCGTAGAAATCGAACACCACCTCGTTGAGCGGCAGATCGTATTTCACCATCGCGCGGGAGCCCACGTAAGTGAGCTCCTTCTGCGCGCCGCGGCGGTCCTGGCACAACTTCAGCACGCTGCCGAGATATTCGTCCGGGGTGAGGATGGTGGCCTCGATCCACGGCTCCTCGATCTCGGCGATCTTGACCACGTCGGGCATGTCGACCGGGTTGTGGATCTCGAGCTCGGTGCCGTCGGTCAGCTTCATCTTGTAGATGACGCTCGGCGCGGTCGCGATCAAATTGAGATCGAACTCGCGCGACAGCCGCTCCTGGATGATCTCCAGATGCAGCAGCCCGAGGAAGCCGCAGCGGAAGCCGAAGCCGAGCGCGGCGGAGGTTTCCATCTCGAAGGAGAAGCTGGCGTCGTTCAAGCGCAGCTTGCCCATCGCCGCGCGCAGCGTCTCGAAATCGTCGGCGTCGACCGGGAACAGGCCGCAGAACACCACCGGGATCGCCGGCTTGAAGCCCGGCAGCATTTCCGTGACCGGCTTCTTGTCGTCGGTGATGGTGTCGCCGACGCGCGTGTCGGCGACTTCCTTGATCGCCGCGGTGATGAAGCCGATCTCGCCGGGGCCGAGCTCATCGACCTGCTGCATCTTCGGCGTGAAGAAGCCGACGCGCTCGATGTCGTAAGCGGCGCCGGTGCCCATCATGCGGATGCGGCTGCCCTTCTTCATCACGCCGTCGACGACGCGGATCAGCACGACCACGCCGAGATAGACGTCGTACCAGCTGTCGACCAGCAGCGCCTTCAAGGTCGCGTCGCGGTCGCCCTTCGGCGGCGGCAGGCGGGTGACGACGGCTTCCAGCACGTCGGGCACGCCGAGGCCGGTCTTGGCCGAGATCATCACGGCGTCGGAGGCGTCGATGCCGATCACGTCCTCGATCTGCTGCTTGACCTTCTCGGGCTCGGCCGCGGGCAGGTCGACCTTGTTCAGGACCGGCACGATCTCGTGACCGGCGTCGAGCGCATGGTAGACGTTGGCGAGCGTCTGCGCCTCGACGCCCTGGCTGGCGTCGACCACGAGCAGGGAACCCTCGCAGGCCGCCAGCGACCGCGAGACCTCGTAGGCGAAGTCGACGTGGCCGGGCGTGTCCATCAAATTGAAGATGTAATCCTTGCCGTCCTTGGCGCGGTAGTTCAGCCGGACGGTCTGCGCCTTGATGGTGATGCCGCGCTCGCGCTCGATATCCATCGAATCGAGCACCTGCTCCTTGCCCGCCATTTCGCGATCCGTCAGGCCGCCCGTCATCTGGATCAGGCGGTCGGCAAGGGTCGATTTGCCATGGTCGATATGGGCGACGATGGAGAAGTTGCGGATGTTCGAAATCGGGGCAGTTGTCATGGGGCGCGGGATAGCATCCGCACCCCCGCACGGGCAACCATATTGCGGTATTTTGCAGGGATGTGACGGCGAATCACGGCCGTGTTTCAGTCAGATCTGCCGTGTTCGATTTTCGGGCATGTTTCTGCTAGGTCTTTCGGCCCAAAACCCTCGCTTCTCCTGGCATGCGCCGAACAGCTGGAATCCGAGGATGAACGCGATCGAAGAGGCCAATGTTGCGCGGTTCGATCAGGCCGGGAAACGCCGAACGGCTGTGCGCTGGGTGGCGTGCGCCGATGTCTTGCTCGCACTGACGCTCTTGCTCGCACTGATGCCGCCACCTGCGCATGCCCAAGACAGACGCGAACTGCTCGACCGCCTGGTGCGCGCCTATCCGGACGCGCTGTCCGCCCATGACGACACCACGATCACCTGGCGCGACGGCACGGTGATGCCGGTCGACGACGGCGTCTCCGGCAAGCCGTTCGATCAGTTGCTGCGCAATGCCTCGATCCTCGACCAGATGCGGCAGCCCTATCCGTCCGGGCCGGCGGCGCCACCGGCCGCGAATGTCGATCCCGGCCGCTTCCGCAACGAGGCCTTCTTCAAGAAGATGTATGGCGACTGCAACACGGCCGAGGTCAGGCGGAACCTGGTGACGATCACCTGGCTGCCGCGGTCCTGGGGCAAGCCGGTTCAGGTCACGCGGGTCAACGGCGTCGCCGAGCGCCTGAAGCAGGTCTCCGCCGAGATCGACGCGCTCGATCCGGCGCTGCGCGCCGCGGCCTTCCCGATCGCGGGTGTGCTATCTTGTCGCGCCGTCGCCGATACCGGGCGGATGAGCATGCATGGCTATGCGGCCGCCATCGACCTCAACCTGAAGGTCTCGGATTACCGGCTTTGGGCGGGCAAGGGCAGCGGGACCATCCCCTATAGAAACCGGATGCCGCGCGAGATCGTCGACATCTTCGAGCGCCACGGCTTCATCTGGGGCGGCAAGTGGTACCACTACGACACCATGCATTTCGAGTACCGGCCGGAGTTTCTCGCAAAGTGAACAGGCCAGCTTGAGGCATTCTCACGCCAAGCTGATTACACTGGCCACAAAAACGCGCTAAAGCGCCATGAAATGCTGGTGAGCAATCACTCATCGCTCCTTCCGCTTCCATTCGGCATGATCCTTCCGGGAAACCGCTTTCCACGTTTCCGGGGCATGCCTCAGGCACAGGCCATGTCGACCGCCACCGCTCTCCCTGCCGCAAGGCGCACCACCCGCAGACTGACGATCCGGCGGATTGCCGCCTGGATTGCCTCGCGCGCCGTCGATCCCAGGACCAGCCTGTGGTTCGTGATCGGCTTCGCATTGGTTCACGCGGTGCTGTGGACGATGATCCTGGTCAAGCTCAAGGCTGCGCAGGACGTCCATATGGATGTCGCAGAGGCCTATGCCTGGGGCCAGCGCTTCCTGCTCGGCTATGGCAAGCATCCGCCGCTGTCGGGCTGGATCGCCGGGGTCTGGTTCAGGATCTTCCCCGTCACCAACTGGTCGACCTACGCGCTCGCGATGGCAACCGTCAGCTTCGCGCTTGTGGTGTGCTGGCTGATCGCACTGCGTGTCGTCGATCGCCGCCGTGCGTTCTTCATGGTGGTGATGCTCGCGCTCTACCCGATCTTCAATTTCAAGGGCTTCAAATACAACGCCGACCTCGCGCAGCTGGTGCCGTTGCCGCTGCTGGTGCTGGCCTATCTGAACGCGTTCGAGAAGCGCAGCTTCAAATCGGGGCTCTGGCTCGGCTTTGCCGGCATGCTGGCGCTGATGACCAAGTACTGGGTGGTGACGATGATCGGCGCCGTCGGGCTTGCCGCGCTGATCCATCCGCAGCGCATGCAATTCCTGCGCTCGCCGGCGCCATGGGTTGCGATCGGCACGATGATCGTGACGATGATTCCGCATCTGGTGTGGCTGGAGGAGGTGAACTTCGTGCCGTTCACCTATGCCGGCGACGTCTACGCGCTGTCGAGCCGCGAGCTCAACGTCCAGCTCGTGATCGGCTACATCGTGCACAATCTCGGGCTGCTCGCGATTCCGACCGTGCTGGGCCTGGTGGCGCTGCTGCTGGGGTCGGTCCCATGGCGGCCGTCGGACGTGCTGGCGCGGATCTGGTCGCGCGGTCCCAATCCGGCCGTCAACCTTCCGCAGGCGCTCAACGTCTGGATCATCCAGCTGATCGTCGCGATCGGGCCGCCGCTCGGCGCGCTGGCGTTCACCGTCTATATCAAGACCGATTGGGGCATCCCGCTGTTCTTCCTGGTGCCGCTTGCGCTGGTTGCGATCCCCTCGCTGCGTTTCCCGCGCATGGCGCTGTTCTCGATCACGGCGGTGTGGTTGGTGGCCACCATCGCGACGCTGATCGCCGCGCCCAGCATCGCGACGCAGGAGATCGCGTCCAACCGTGTCGGCGGTTCGACCTACGCCGCGCGCTCCGAATTGGCGCGCGAGCTGACCCAGACCTGGCAGGACCGATTCCATTCGCGCTGGGCGGTGGTGGTCGCACGTTCCGACATCGGCGAGCCGATGACGTTCTACAGTCCGGATCATCCGGCCTCGCTGGTGCCGGGTGAAGCGTGGTCGTCGGGGCTGACGTCGCTCGACGAAGCCAAGCGTCTCGGCTTCATCGGCGTCTGCGACACCACCGATCCGGTGTTCCTGCAGCCATGCGAGGCGTGGATGGCCGAGCATGCCAAGAATGCCGAGCCGATGGTGATGAACACCATGCGCTTCTTCAACGGCCATCCCGGTCCGTCGACGATGTGGAAGGTCTATCTGGTGCCGCCGGCGAAGTAGTTATTTCCCGGCGTCAGTGACGTTTTCCGTCATCCTTGTAAGTCTCGAATCGCCGGATCGGATAGAGTGCCCGGTGCGGTAGCGGACGGGAGACCGCTTCATCCCAGGGCTTTGAAGCCCGTGCCTCAGCGCGGCGCCCCGTCCGTTGTTCCATTGAACCCGAACAGTCGCGAGGGCCGCCTGGCGAGCCCGGTTGCGCAAGGAGGGGTGCAGATGGACGCGATCTACGTTGGCATTGATGTGTCGAAGGACCGGCTGGACGTACATGTGCGTCCGAGCGGGGAAGCCTTTGCCGTGGCGCGTGACGGCAAAGGCTTGGAAGAGCTCGTTGCGCGCTTGCAGGTGATCTCGCCGGCGCTGATTGCGGTGGAGGCAACCGGCGGCTTCGAGACCATCGTCGCTGCTGCGCTGGCCGGCGCTCAGCTGCCGCTGGTGGTGGTCAATCCGGCCCAGATCCGGCACTTCGCGCAGGCGGTTGGTCAGCGTGCCAAGACGGACCCGATCGATGCGGCAGTGATCGCGCGGTTTGTCGAGGCCGTAAAGCCGGAGCCACGTGCCATGCCGGATCAGGAAGCCCGGCTGCTGGCTGAACTGGTCAGTCGCCGACGGCAGATCATCGAGATGATCGTTGCCGAGCGTCAGCGCGAGAAGCGGGCCGAGAATGTCCGCGTCCGCAAGAGCCTTGCCCGCCATATCAAGGTCCTCGAGAAGGAGCTGCCGGAGATCGACAACGACATCGACACGCTGGTGCGCGGCTCGCCAGTCTGGCGCGCTAAGGAGGAACTGCTGGTCAGCTTTCCTGGCGTGAGCAACACCCTCGCGCGGACCTTCCTTGCCGAGGTGCCGGAGCTCGGCGCACTCAATCGGCGCCAGATCGCGAGCCTCGCCGGTCTTGCCCCGTTCACCCGCCAGTCGGGCCGCTGGAAGGGCAAGAGCATGATCGGCGGCGGAAGAGCCAAGCTGCGCGCCGGGCTCTACATGGCCGCTCTGTCGGCCAGCCGATACCATCCGCAGCTCAAGGTCTTCTATCGGCGCCTGGTGACCGCTGGAAAGCCCAAGATGGTCGCCCTCATCGCCGTCGCGCGCAAAGTTCTCACCACCCTCAACGCCATGCTCAGGGACCAAAAACCATGGCAACCCGCTTGACGAAGAACACAGTCGCTGAGGAGCCGCGAAGCGGCGTCTCGAAGGATCGACGGCCACCAGCCGGGCCGTGCATCCTTCGAGACGCGCTACGCGCTCCTCAGGATGACGGGGAGAGTAGCGGCGCGCGAGCGGCGCTTACGTGCCTTCTTCGTTGAACTTGCTGGCGACGAGCTCGGCGATGGCGTCGAGCGCCTGCTGCGCCTCGTCGCCTTTCGCGGAGACAACGACCGTGGTGCCAGGCCCTGCGGCCAGCATCATCAGGCCCATGATCGAGGTGCCGCCGACGGTTTCGCCGCCGCGCGTCACCCAGATCTCGGCGTTGAAGCGCTCGACCAGCTGGACGAACTTGGCCGATGCCCGCGCATGCAGGCCGCGCTTGTTGACGATCAGGAGTTCGCGCGAAATGGCGCCCGCCGGCACGCCCGGGCCGACATGATTTTCGCCCGGGGCCGCGCCGCTCATTTGCCTGCGAGAACGCGGCTGGCGATGGTGACGTATTTGCGGCCGGCTTCCTGCGCCATCGCGATCGCGTCGGGCAGCGAACGCTCTTCGCGAACCTTGGCGAGCTTGACCAGCATGGGAAGATTGATGCCCGCGAGCACTTCCACCTTCGGGCGGCTCATGCAGGAGATCGCAAGGTTCGACGGCGTGCCGCCGAACATGTCGGTGAGGATCGCAACGCCGTCGCCGCTATCGACGCGGTTCACCGCCTCGATGATGTCGCTTCGACAGAGATCGGAATCGTCCTCGGCCCCGATCGTAATTGCTTCAATTTGTTTCTGCGGACCCATGACGTGTTCGAGCGCGGCTCGGAACTCGTCGGCAAGGCGCCCATGGGTCACCAGCACTAGACCAATCATCGGAAACTCCTCGCGGGCGCCCTTTGGTGCACCGCACGAACGCGCCACTTTGACCATCCAGAGGCCCTGCGCAAGAGGGCATCTTGGCTAGTCTCCCGGTTCCTGGCGGTAGAGAGGGGAGGCTGCGCCGGCAAAATCCGACGCGATAGTGGATGTGATATGGTTACCAATTCCCTTCTCACAATTGGCCGCAAGATTACGGGAGGATGAACTTTCAGGTTGTCGTCAGCGCAGCGACAACCAGCGGCAGGGGTTGGAAGCCGGCCGGCACGGGAATTCGCGGTATTGAAACACCATTAAGGCTGATCTTGAGCGCCTCGGGCGGCGGCAGCCGCTCGGCGTCGTCGGCGGCGAGGTCGACGATCAAGCCGACCACGGCCTCGCCTGCGAACGGACAATGGCGGATTCCGAGGCCTCGGATCTCGATCAGACCGGCCAATTGCTGTGCCGGGCGAACCAACAATTGTTCGCCGGCTGTGTCGAGATGGACACGGTCATCGCCCACCAAAATGGCCGGCGGAAGCGCTCCGGTGCGTCCGGCGAGAATCAGATCGAAGGCCAGGCGCGACTTGCCCGCGCCCGACGGACCGCGGATCAGCACCGCACGCTCGCCGACCAGAACGGCGGATGCGTGCACGCTTGAATTGTCGCTCATAGTGTCGGCAGCCTGACCACGAAACGAGCGCCGGCGACGGTGGGCTTGCCGTCTTCGTCCGCCGGGCCCGTGCGGTTCTCGGCCCAGATGCGTCCGCCATGCGCTTCGATGATCTGCTTGGAGATCGACAGCCCAAGGCCGGAGTTCTGGCCAAAACCCTGGTGCGGCCGGTCGGTGTAGAAGCGCTCGAAGATCCGCTCCAGCGCATCCTCGCCGATGCCGGGCCCGTCATCGTCGACCACGATCTCGATCTCGCTGCGGGTGCGGCGGCAGACGATGCGCACCTTGTCGCCCGGCTTGGAGAACGATTGCGCGTTCGAGAGCAGGTTCGAGATCACCTGGCCGAGCCGGGAATCATGGCCGGGCACCGAGAGCGTGTCGGTCGGTCCGCGGCCCTCGAAGCGGGCTTCGACGGCGACGTCGTGGCCGAGCCGGGTCTCGTTGGCGACGCTGGTCAACGTGGTCAGCAGCCGGCGCAGATCGACGGGCGCCATATCCTGGCGCTGCAATTCGGCGTCGAGCCGGCTCGCGTCTGAAATGTCGGAGATCAGGCGGTCGAGCCGCCTGACGTCATGCTCGATCACGGCGAGCAGCCGCGCGCGGCTGTTCTCGTTGCGCGCCAAAGGCAGCGTCTCGACCGCCGAGCGCAGCGAGGTCAGCGGGTTCTTCAGCTCATGGGCGACATCGGCGGCGAACATCTCGATTGCCTCGATGCGGCTGTAGAGCGCGTTGGTCATGTCGCGCAGCGCGCCCGAGAGATGCCCGATCTCGTCGCGGCGTCCGGTGAAGTCGGGAATCTCGACGCGGGTCTGGATGCGGTTGCGGACGCGCTCGGCGCTTTCGGCGAGCCGCCGCACCGGGCCCGCGATCGTGCTCGCCAGCAGCAGCGACAGCATGATCATGACGGTGGATGCGACTCCGCCGATCTTGAGGATGGCGAGGCGCTCCGACATCACCAGCTGGTCGATGTCGTCGCCCTGGGTGGTCAGCATCAATGCGCCGCGCACGGCGCGGAAATGCTGCACTGGAACGGCAACCGAGACGATGATCGCGCCGCGATCGGTGACGCGCACCGCGCTGCCCTTCATGCCTTCGAGCGATTGCGCGACTTCGGAATAGCCCTTGCCGCCTTCGGGGCCGAGCTCGCGGTAGATCGGCAGGTCGCCGCGGTTGAGCCAGGTCTTGATCGTGGCCTTGGTCTTCTCATACAGCGACGGCTTCTCCGACGGCGGCGGCAGCTCCATGCGCAGCACGTCGCCGCGCGCGAACAGGTTGCGGCTGTCGAGGATCAGGCCGCCGTCGCGGTCGAAGATTCGGGCCCGCGTCTTGGTCGGCGCGATCAGGCGGCGCAGCGTCGGCGCGACGCGCTCGGGATTGATCGGGAAATCCGCCGATTCATCGGGCTGGCCAAAACTCTCGCCGGGCTTGAGGTCGAGCAGCCGGTCGGGATCGATGGTGACGGTGTTACCTTCGACGGTCGCAGACGCCGCGATCGCCTCCGAAATGATCTCGGCATAGACCAGAAGGCTCTGTGTGCGCGCCTCGATCAGGCCGGCGCGGAATTGCGAGAGATAAAGGATGCTGGCGACCAGCGCGACGAGGCCGGCAAGGTTGAGCGAGACGATGCGGCGCGTCAGGCTCGAGAACGACAGCGCGAAGAAGAACTGACCGGCGCGGCGCACCCAGCCGAGCGGACGGCGCCAGCCTTTGTCCCGCACCAGATCGTCGGCCACGGCCTCTTGATCGAGGAGCTGTGAGGCGTCCTCGGGGTTCAGTCCCTGCTCGAGCTGCGTTCGATCAAGCACTGGCAAAGCTGCCGGTTGGTATGGATGTCGTCCCGCGAAGCAGGTCCTCGCCCGAGCTTACCCCAGCCGTGCGGAGCCTGTCAGTTAACAAGCCGCTCCCGAAGCGCAGATCAGGCTTCCTTGAAGCGATAGCCGACGCCGTACAGCGTCTCGATCATCTCGAAATCGTCGTCGACCACCTTGAACTTCTTGCGCAGCCGCTTGATGTGGCTGTCGATGGTGCGGTCGTCGACATAGACTTGGTCGTCATAGGCCGCGTCCATCAGCGCGTTGCGGCTCTTCACGACGCCGGGGCGGGTGGCGAGCGCCTGCAGGATCAGGAATTCGGTCACGGTGAGCGTCACTGGCTCGTTCTTCCAGGTGCAGGTGTGGCGCTCCGGATCCATCCGCAGCAGGCCGCGGTCGAGCGCGCGGGCGTCCGGCTCCTTCGGCGCCGCGGTCGGATCCTTCGGCTGGCCGCGGCGCAGCACCGCCTTGACGCGTTCGACCAAGAGGCGCTGGGAGAACGGCTTCCGGATGAAGTCGTCGGCGCCCATCTTCAGGCCGAACAATTCGTCGATCTCTTCATCCTTCGAGGTGAGGAAGATCACCGGCAGGTCGGATTTCTGGCGCAGCCGGCGCAGCGTTTCCATGCCGTCCATGCGCGGCATCTTGATATCCAGGATCGCGAGATCGGGCGGCGACGTGCGAAACCCATCCAGCGCCGACGCACCGTCCGTGTAGGTCATGATGCGATAGCCTTCGGCTTCGAGCGCGATCGAGACCGACGTAAGAATGTTGCGGTCGTCGTCGACCAAGGCGATTGTGGGCATGAGCTGCTTTCACAATTGAGAGTGGTTTAGACGGCGGGCACTCTGGCGACTCGCCGTAGAAAATGGGCTTCGAACGCGGTCAACGAGCAATGCAAGCTGGGCTGAAGTGTGACCGAGTTCCGCAAAACGCTCTGCGACCCACGCGTTGGACCCCCATATAGCACCCTGAGACCGTGAGAAAAGGCTATTTTTTCAACGGGAACCGGCTCGATTCGCCCTCAAAATGACCTGATAGGCCCATGCAACCGACCGCCGACTTTGACCCCGCCGATCTTGCCCGCTCGCTGCTCCGCCGCAGCCGCCAGGGCGCGCTCGCCACGCTGATGGCCGGTACCGGCGATCCCTATTGCTCGCTGGTTAATCTGGCCAGCCACCCCGACGGCTCGCCGATCCTGCTGATTTCCCGGCTGGCGCTGCATACGAAGAACATCCTGGCCGACAGCAGGGTGTCGCTGATGCTGGACGAGCGTGCCGAGGGCGATCCGCTGGAGGGCGCCCGGATCATGCTGGCCGGCCGGGCGGAGGAGGCTGCTGAGGCCGAGCGGGAGCTCGTTCACCGGCGCTACCTTGGCGCTCATCCGTCGGCGGAAGCCTTTGTAGAATTTAAGGATTTCTCGTTTTTCGTGATCCGGCCGAGCAGCGCCCATCTGGTTGCCGGGTTCGGCCGCATTGTCGACCTCAAGCCTGCGCAGTTTCTGACCGACCTCGGTGGCGCCGAAGCGCTGCTGGAGGCCGAGGCGGGCGCGGTGGCGCATATGAACGAGGATCACCGCGAGGCCATGAACCTCTACGCCACGCGGCTGCTTGGCGCGGAAAGTGCCGACTGGCTGTGCACCGGCTGCGACCCCGAGGGCATGGACATGCAGGCCGACCGCAACACGCTGCGGCTTGATTTCCCCGAGCGGGTCAGCAACGGCACCGAGCTGCGCAAGATGCTGGTGCGGCTCGCCGGCGAAGCGCGCGCCAAGGGATAGGCAAGGGATGGCGGAGTACGACCGGCTCGCTTCGAGCAGCGGTGCTGGCGCGACGAGACATGGTGTCGCACGGGGCGGCTCCGCGCGCGCGCAGTTGCCGAGGCCGGGCGTCGCGCCTCTGACAGCGCGATCATTTCGCACCTCCACCCGATATGGTCGCCGATCGGCGCGATGCGCGATGCGCGTTGCGAGAATTTCCGGTGCTGCTGCGCTGGAAAATCGTTCGGATTGCGAAGTTCAACCGCGCTGAATGCACGTCCAACGCGGTGATTGCGTTACCATCGATCGTTGCGGTCAGTGATCTTGTTGCCGCCGAACGCAGTGCGCGTTGCGGAACATTCGTCGTCGCCGGGGATTGAAATGATCCAGCTTGGACGACGGAGCGTTGAGCTCAATCGCATGCAGCTCAATGCCGACCCAGTGGTGCCGTCCGCGTGCAACACGATGGTGGACGACACGCCTGGCACGGCAGCGCAGCGTCAACTCGCGGCGGTTGATCTCAACGACACATCCTCAGCGCGAAACGCATACCGGGCATTCCCCGTGCCTGCTGCGTTGCGCGGCGCGGACATACGCCAATCGCTGGCACTCTTTGTGCATTGCAACGCCTTGCTGGCGGCGGGAACGGCGACGAAACGTCGCCCGATCGCCGCGAAAACAACGGGAAAGCGAAAGCAAAGCGAAAGGGTTTCGCGCTGCGGTATTTGCACCCAACGATGTGCTGGCCTTGGAATAAACCAAAAGCCGTTCGACTGGCTTGGCAAGCCCGGCGATCCCCACTATTAGGTCGCCGGACCGGGGCCGAGAGGCTATATTCTGTTGACGGTCATCACCGCGACGGGGCGCGATTAGCGACATTCGCGCGAACAAGGATACGCGGGTTCGAGGAGGTTCTTCGTGCAAGAGACGGGCGTGCATAACGGTGCCTTCGGTGCCGACAAATTCGGCTTAAAAAATCTCAAAGGCGTGCATTGGAACTATGGTGCGCCGCAGCTCTACGAGCACTCGTTGCGCAATGGCGAAGCGGTGCTCTCGGCCGATGGCGCGCTTTGCGCCGATACCGGTGAGTTCACCGGCCGCAGCCCGAAGGACAAGTTCACGGTCCGCGACGGGCTGACCGACAAGAGCATGTGGTGGGCTGGCAACCAGTCGATCACCTCGGAGCAGTTCGCGACGCTGCATGCCGACTTCCTCAAGCATGCCGAAGGCATGACGCTGTTCGCGCAGGATCTCTACGGCGGCGCCGATCCGACGCATCGGATCAAGACGCGCGTCTTCACCGAGCTCGCCTGGCATTCGCTGTTCATCCGCACGCTGCTCATTCGCCCCGAGACGTCGGAGCTCGCGAGCTTCGTGCCCGAACTCACGATCATCGATCTGCCGAGCTTCCGCGCCGATCCGAAACGCCACGGCTGCAAGTCGGAGAACGTCGTCGCGATCGATTTCGCCCGCAAGATCGTCCTGATCGGCGGGTCTTATTATGCCGGCGAAATGAAGAAGAGCGTGTTCACCACGCTGAACTTCTATCTGCCCGAGAAGGGTGTGATGCCGATGCATTGCTCGGCCAATGTCGGCCCCGATGGCGACACCGCGATCTTCTTCGGCCTGTCCGGCACCGGCAAGACCACGCTCTCGGCCGATCCCAAGCGCACGCTGATCGGCGACGACGAGCATGGCTGGAGCGATGACGGCGTCTTCAACTTCGAAGGCGGCTGCTACGCCAAGTGCATCAAGCTGTCAGGCGAAGCCGAGCCGGAAATCTATGCCGCCAGCAAGCGCTTCGGCGCGGTGCTGGAGAACGTCGTGCTCGGCGCGAACGATCGCGTGCCTGATTTCGACGACGGCTCGAAGACCGAGAACACCCGCTCGGCCTATCCGCTCGATTTCATTCCGAACGCCTCACGCACCGGCCGCGCGCCGCATCCGAAGAATGTGGTGATGCTCGCCGCCGACGCCTTCGGCGTGATGCCGCCGATCGCCAAGCTGACGCCGGCGCAGGCGATGTATCACTTCCTGTCCGGCTACACCGCGAAGGTCGCCGGCACCGAGCGTGGTCTCGGCAACGAGCCGCAGCCGGAATTCTCGACCTGCTTCGGTTCGCCGTTCCTGCCGCGCGATCCGTCGGTCTACGGCAATCTGCTGCGCGAATTGATCGCCAAGCACAATGTCGATTGCTGGCTGGTCAACACCGGCTGGACCGGTGGCAAGTACGGCACCGGTCGCCGCATGCCGATCAAGGTGACCCGCGCGCTGCTCACCGCGGCGCTGAACGGCTCGCTCCGCAACGCCGACTTCCGCACCGACAAGTATTTCGGCTTCGCGGTGCCGACCTCGCTGCCGGGCGTCGAGCCGCACATCCTCGACCCGATCAAGACCTGGGCCGACAAGGTCGACTTCGACAAGACCGCGCGTGCGCTGGTCGGCATGTTCCAGAAGAACTTCGCGAAGTTCGAAGCGCAGGTCGACGCCGAAGTCCGCGCCGCCGCGCCGGAAGTGAAGCTCGCGGCGGAGTAATTCGCTCGCGCTGATCTCGCGATTTGAAAAGGCGGCCATCGTGGCCGCCTTTTTTTGTTCCGATCGCTCTACCGCCGCGCGACACTTCCTCAATCCGTCACCCTGAGGAGCGCGAAGCGCGTCTCGAAGGGTCGACGGCCATCAGTCGGGCCGTGCATCCTTCGAGACGCGCCTGCGGCGCTCCTCAGCGACTGTGTTCTTCGTCAAGCGGGTTGCCATGGTTTTTTGTCCCTGAGCATGGCGTTGAGGGTGGTGAGAACTTTGCGCGCAACGGCGCTGAGGGCGACCATCTTGGGCTTTCCAGCGGTCACCAGGCGCCGATAGAAGACCTTGAGCTGCGGATGGTATCGGCTGGCCGACAGAGCGGCCATGTAGAGCCCGGCGCGCAGCTTGGCTCTTCCGCCGCCGATCATGCTCTTGCCCTTCCAGCGGCCCGACTGGCGGGTGAACGGGGCAAGACCGGCGAGGCTCGCGATCTGGCGCCGATTGAGTGCGCCGAGCTCCGGCACCTCGGCAAGGAAGGTCCGCGCGAGGGTGTTGCTCACGCCAGGAAAGCTGACCAGCAGTTCCTCCTTGGCGCGCCAGACTGGCGAGCCGCGCACCAGCGTGTCGATGTCGTTGTCGATCTCCGGCAGCTCCTTCTCGAGGACCTTGATATGGCGGGCAAGGCTCTTGCGGACGCGGACATTCTCGGCCCGCTTCTCGCGCTGACGCTCGGCAACGATCATCTCGATGATCTGCCGTCGGCGACTGACCAGTTCAGCCAGCAGCCGGGCTTCCTGATCCGGCATGGCACGTGGCTCCGGCTTTACGGCCTCGACAAACCGCGCGATGACTGCCGCATCGATCGGGTCCGTCTTGGCACGCTGACCAACCGCCTGCGCGAAGTGCCGGATCTGGGCCGGATTGACCACCACCAGCGGCAGCTGAGCGCCCGCCAGCGCAGCAGCGACGATGGTCTCGAAGCCGCCGGTTGCCTCCACCGCAATCAGCGCTGGCGAGATCACCTGCAAGCGCGCAACGAGCTCTTCCAAGCCTTTGCCGTCACGCGCCACGGCAAAGGCTTCCCCGCTCGGACGCACATGCACGTCCAGCCGGTCCTTCGACACATCAATGCCAACGTAGATCGCGTCCATCTGCACCCCTCCTTGCGCAACCGGGCTCGCCAGGCGGCCCTCGCGACTGTTCGGGTTCAATGGAACAACGGACGGGGCGCCGCGCTGAGGATCGGGCTTCAAAGCCCTGGGATGAAGCGGTCTCCCGTCCGCTACCGCACCGGACACTCTATCCGATCCGGCGATTCGAGACTTACAAGGATGACGGGACCGAAAGGTGTCCGCTACTCCCCTATCTCCGGCAACACCGCATTGCTCGGGGTTTGCCTGTCCGTAATCTGCAGGCCGAACAGGCTGCCGATCAATTCGACGGCGACGCGCGCGGTGCGGCCGCGTTCGTCGAGGAACGGATTGAGCTCGACGATATCGAGCGAGCGCACCAGTCCGGAATCGTGCAGCAGCTCCATGATCAGATGGGCTTCCCGATACGTCGCGCCGCCCGGCACGGTGGTGCCGACGCCGGGCGCGATGTCCGGATCGAGGAAGTCGACATCGAACGAGACATGCAGCACGCCGTGCTTGGCCCTGACGCGCTCGATGATGCGGCGGATGAGCACGGCGACGCCGAACTCGTCGATCTGGCGCATGTCTGATATCGAGACGTTGCGTTGCCGCAGCAGCTTGCGCTCCAGCGGATCGACCGAGCGCGTGCCGATCAGGTCGAGCTGATCCGGCGGGATCGAGGCGCGCGGCAGTCCGCCGAGCAAATCGTCGAGGCCGGGCTCGCCGCATAGGAAGGCCGCCGACATGCCGTGCATGTTGCCGGTGATGGTGGTGGCCGGCGTGTTGTAGTCGGCATGGGCGTCGACCCACAGCGCAAACAGCGGCCGGCCCTTCTCCTGCCAGTAGCGCGCGACGCCGTTGATCGATCCCATCGACAGCGAATGATCGCCGCCCATGAAGATCGGGATCGCGCCGGAATGCGCCAGCCAGTAGGCGCGCTCGGACAGCGCGCGGGTCCAGGTCTTCACCTCGTCGTAGAATTTGGTGTTCGCCGGCACCGGACCGTCGGCGACCACAGCCGGGATCGCAAGGTTGCCGTGATCGTCAACGTGGAAGTCGAGCTGCTCAAGCAGCCGCGCGATGCCCGCGGTGCGCAGCGCGTCCGGGCCCATCAGCGGGCCGGGCTGCGACGCGCCGATCTCGATGGGAACGCCGAGCAGGGCGATGCGCGAGGGCTTGGAATTGTCGGCTTCGGACATGCGGCAGGGCTCCCAAAGGCGTGGAACAGAAGCGACGCGCCACTGTTCCCTCAACCCTTGAAATAGGCAACCCGGTCCAATCCGGCCATGTGGATAGTTGAGCTGTGCGTCCAGATTTGACGCGTTTTCCTCACCGCGAACCGGTGCCCATCCCGGATCAAGTGCGAGACAGGCTTCGCTCGAAAACGCGCTAGGCCTTGAAATAAGCGATCTGCGTCGTGGTGGCGAGCAGGCGGCCGGACGGCGACCACAATTCGCCGTGCTGGTCGCCATAGCTCTTGTGGAAGGTCTTGGCGTCGGCGGTGGCGAGCACGCGGGTGGTGTCCTCCGCATCCATGTCGGCACCGTCGACGTGGAAATAGGTGGTCAGCGACACCGTGCCGAACGGCACCAGCTCGTGCCGCGCGTGGAACACGCGGCCGAAGAACGCGTCCGACATCGACATCAGCGACAGCGCATCGAGCTTGCGCGGCACGCGGTCGGCGATCCACAGCTTGGAGTAAGGGCTCGACGGCTGCTTCGCGGTGCCGCCGCCGAACTTCGGTTCGCCCTCGACGAAGCGGAAATCATATTGGTTGGCCCAGGTCATCGCGAGCTTCGGATAAGGCCGCAGCTCTTCGAATGGCACGGCGCCGGGAAATTCCGCAGGCTGGTGCGACCAGGACGGGCGGCGTTCGGCGAACACGGCCGTCGCCAAGGTCGCGACCTCGCCGCCACCTTGCGTCATCTCGACCGACCAATGCTGGCTCGAGCGGTTGCTTCTCACCAGGCGGACATCGAGATCGAACGCGCCCTCGGCGACCGGCGCGCAGTAATTGACCGTCAGCGCCAGCGGATCGCCGGCGCGCTGCGGGTGCTGCATCAGCGCGCGCAGGATCGTCGCGGCGGTGCAGCCGCCGAACGGGCCGACGAACGCCCAGTAATCCGGGCTGGTCCGTCCCTGCCAGCGGCTGTCGCCGGCCGTCACTGTGGTGGCTTCATCGAAAAGGTGCGGAGCCTTGGTGAGCATGAATTACCTTGAATATTTGCTCGTCATTGCGAGGAGCGAAGCGACGAAGCAATCCATTGATCCGCATCTGCGGCGCGATGGATTGCTTCGCTTCGCTCGCAATGACGGCATGAGCTTTACTGGCAATATCGCGGGCTGGCGCGCGGAATTCAATAACGCCGGACGTAATCGATTTCCGCGTCCCGGGATTACCCCTTCGCCTCGCGCTGATTGCCGAGCTGCAGCGAGGCGCTCGGATGCACCGGCACGTGCCAGATGTCCTCGGCATATTCGCGGATGGTGCGGTCGGAGGAGAACCATGCCATGCGCGCCACGTTGAGGATCGAGGCGCGGGTCCAGGCCGGCACCACCTGCCAGCGGGCGTCGATGCCGCGTTGCGCGTTGTAATAGGAATCGAAATCGGCCGAGACCATGTAGTGGTCGAGGTAGCGCAGCGCGTGCCCGATCGAGGCAAAGCGCGCGGCATCACCCGGCGAGAACTCGCCGCTCTCGATGGCGCGGATCGCGCGCTCGAGCCGCGGCGATTTGCGGATGATGTCGCTGGCATCGAGCCCCTGCTTGCGGCGGACCATGACGTCACCGGCCTCGAGGCCGAAGATCGCGATGTTCTCCTCGCCGACATTATCGCGGATCTCGATGTTGGCGCCGTCGAGCGTGCCGATGGTCAGCGCGCCGTTCAGCGCGAGCTTCATGTTGCCGGTGCCGGAGGCTTCCATGCCGGCAGTCGAGATCTGCTCGGAGAGATCGGCGGCCGGGATGATCACCTCGGCGAGGCTGACATTGTAGTCGGCGAGGAAGACGACCTTCAGCCTGCCGCCGAGCGAAGCGTCATTGTTGACGACCTCGGCGACGTCGCTGATCAGCTTGATGATCAGCTTGGCGTAGCGGTAGCTCGCGGCCGCCTTGCCCGCGAAGATTTTTACCCGCGGCACCCAGTTCGCACCCGGATCGTCCTTCATCGCGTGGTAGAGCGCGATCGTCTCCAGGATGTTGAGCAGCTGCCGCTTGTATTCGTGGATGCGCTTGATCTGCACGTCGAACAGCGCCGACGGATCGACCTTGATGTGGTTGCGCTCCCCGATCAGCCGCGCCAGCGCCAGCTTGTTGTGGTGCTTGACGTCGCGGAAGCGCTTCTGGAATTCCAGGTCGCTCGAATGGGTCTCGAGCCGCTCGAGCAGCGAGAAGTCGTCGAGCACAGCCTCGCCGCAGGTCTCGCGCAACAGCGCGGTCAGCCGCGGATTGGCCAGCATCAGCCAGCGGCGGAAGGTGATGCCGTTGGTCTTGTTGGTGATGCGCTGGGGATAGAGATGATGCAGGTCGTGGAACACGGTCTCCTTCATCAGGTCCGAATGCATCGCGGAGACGCCGTTGATGCGATGCGAGCCGACGAAGGCGAGCTGGCCCATCCGCACGCGGCGGCCGCTGCGCTCGTCGATCAGCGAGACCGAGGCGCGGTATTCGATGTCGCCGGGGAAACGTTCCTCGGCGAGCGCGAGATGCGCCACGTTGATGCGGTAGATGATCTCGAGGTGTCGCGGCAGCAGCCGCTCGAACAATTCGACCGGCCAGGTCTCGAGCGCTTCCGGCAGCAGGGTGTGATTGGTGTAGGACAGCGTCGCGACGGTGATCTTCCATGCCTCGTCCCAGCGGAAACTGTGCAGGTCGACCAGGATGCGCATCAGCTCGGTGACCGCAAGGCTCGGATGGGTGTCGTTGAGCTGCACGGCCGCCTTCTGCGCGAGGTTGCGCAGGCCGCCGTCGGAGGCGAGATGCCGGTTCACGAGATCCTGCAACGAGGCCGAGACGAAGAAATATTCCTGGCGCAGCCGGAGCTCGCGGCCTGCCGCGCTCTCGTCGTTCGGATAGAGGAATTTGCAGATCGCTTCCGCGCGCGCCTGCTCGGCGCTGGCCGAGACGTAGTCGCCGGTGTTGAAGACGTCGAGCTTGAGCGGATCGGGCGCGTGCGCCGACCACAGGCGGAGCGCGTTGACGTGCTGGCCGCGCCAGCCGACGATCGGCGTGTCGTAGGCCATCGCTTCGACGGTTTCCGCCGGATGCCAGGTGGCGCGGTCTCGGCCGCGCTCGTCGACATGCTCGACATGGCCGCCGAAATGGACGTTGTAGACCACCTCCGGCCGCTGGAATTCCCAGGGGTTGCCGAAGGCGAGCCACTCGTCGGGATATTCCTGCTGCCAGCCTTGATTCATGATCTGGCGGAACAGGCCGAAATCGTAGCGGATGCCGTAGCCGGTCGCGGGGATCGCCAGCGTCGCCATGCTCTCCATGAAGCAGGCCGCGAGCCGGCCGAGACCGCCATTGCCGAGCGCCGCGTCCGGCTCGCATTTGCGCAGGTCCGAGAGATCGACGCCGAGGTCGCCGAGTGCCGCCTCGAACAGCGGCAGCAATCCCATATTGTTCAGCGCGTCGGTGAACAGGCGGCCGATCAGGAATTCGAGCGAGAGATAATAAACCCGCTTGGAGCCGGCGTCGTAGGTCTGCTTCTCGGCCGTCAGCCAGTGGTGCACGATGCGGTCGCGCAGCGCCAGCGCCGCCGCCTTGTACCAGTCGCGCCTGGTCGCCATGCCAGCGTCCTTGCCGATCGCAAGCCGGAGCTTGGCGAGGATCGCGCCCTTGATCTCGGTCAGCGCCAGCTCATCGATCGGCTGGTTCAATGCCGGGTAGTTTGTTTGTTCGTGCAAAGCGCCCAATCCTGCCGTTCAGATTTCCGGATCATGATGCGATCATAGTGTCCGGATCATGCCCCAGGTCGATGATACGCGCGTTGCATGGCAACCGAAACCGCCCGGAACGTTGCCGTGCATCGCGCTGCCGATATTTTATGCAAGGACCGGGCCGATTTAGGGGCCTTCGGAACCGTCATTGCCGGTGCTACGATCGGCCGTGGAAGCCGGGATCTTGCGGCAATCTGGGCGGAGGATGCGCGTGATGAGACTCTTGATCGAGATCGCGACCGCGGCGTTGCTCATGGTGTGCATCACGGCGACCAGCGCAGCCTATGCGGCGGGCAAAACGGGCCGCAGCGCCGACGGCCTGAGCTGCAGCTTCAGCGTGGCGCAGAACGCAACGCCTGCCGCGCGCTGCGCCGCCATCAAGCGGCAATGCGGCGGCAAGTTCTACGCCAATGCCTGCGGTGACAAGCTGTTGTCCGCAGCGAATTAGACGGCCGCACAACGCGCGTCCACGCGCGGTCGCGAACACCGGAGTGATACGGATTTCCAAGGCTTAACGAGTTCTTTACAAACACACCTGTCGCGCATGGGGCGGGCACATTTTCAGCTCCGACGCATTTCATTCCGAAGCAATTTTTCAACGGGCCGCTGACATTTTCAGCGGCCCGTATTGCTTTGCGGGCAGGCATATCCGAGCACGGCGACCGCATTTCTCATGGGGTAATGGCAGTCACCGCAACCCGTCGCCCCGGCGAAGGCCGGGGCCCATAACCACAGCCGTCAGAGAAGATGGGACAGGTCGCTCCACTCCGGATTGTCTTGCTCGATCAGGCGAACCTTCCAGTCGCGGCGCCATTCCTTCAGCGCTTTTTCCCGTGCGATCGCCTCTTGTGGTGAAGCATAGACCTCCATGTAAACCAGACGCGTGACGCCGTACTTTTTGACGAATTGTGAGCCGCGTCCAGAGCGATGAAGCGTAAGCCGATTGGAAAGATCGTTGCTGACGCCAATGTAGAGCGTTCCGTGGCGGCGGCTCGCGAGAATGTAAACGTAATAGACTGCGGCATTCATTTCCGGGCACCGGTCACGTGAGATGTCCGATAGCGGCGGTTATGGGCCCCGGCCTTCGCCGGGGCGACGCCCATTAACCCAACAGAACGAATTAAGAACACTTTAGCAAGTCTTTGATATATCATTGTGATTCGGCGCCTGCGCCGACACAATATCTATGGTCTCTCAGTCTCCGCGAGGACTACATGTCCACCATCGCCTTTGATCAATTCGCTCTGACCCGGATTGCCGATTTTGCGCGGTCGCTGTCGCGGCTGCACCAGGCCTCGCGGCGGCAGCCGATCGACGATGACCAGCTCGACCGCGAGTTCAACGCGGTCTGCATGTCGATCTGGGGCTACACCACGGATGATTTCAGCGACGAGCTGTTCTCGAACGAGGATCACGCCTGGCTCGACTCGCTCGATGAGGCGCATGCGCGGATCTTCGCCGGTGAACAGGGCTACGACCTCGTCGACGATCACGGCATGCTGACCGACTGGTGGGGCTATTGCTGGATGATCCTCGCCGAGAAGCGCGGCCTCCTCAATCCGGAGAACCGCGCGGCGGCGCGGGCCGCGATCGAGGAGAAATACATGGCCGCGCCGAACGTGATCGGCGTGATCGTGGCGCGCTGAGTGTTGTCGTAACGTCGTTCCGGGCGATGCAAAGCATCGAGCCCGGAATCTCGAGATTCCGGGCTCGCCTCGTCGAGGCGCCCCGGAATGACGGGCTTACGCCCGTCAGCTCGCCTCGGCCCGCTTGGCGGGCTTTGCGGCATGGCCCTTCGGCACCACCGACGATGGTGTCGCGGGCGCGACATCGCTTCTGGTTTCCGGCAGCGGCGCGTCGCTGGCGATCTCGGCGCTGACAGGCGCGACCTTCATTTCGCCGAGCCGCGCGCGGACCGCCGCGGTCAATCCGGGATAGGAGGCGATCGGCGTGAAGTCGAACGACTGCTCGTTGCCGACGCGGACGCCGGTGTAAGCGACGAGGCCGTCGGTGGTTGCGATCACGTCGCCGGCCTTCAGCGAGGCATCGAGCGCGAGGTCGACCGGCGCGAGCCCGGCCGGGTCGCGGCCGTTGCAGGTGCAGTCGGCGCGCAGCGCCTTGCGATAGGCGAAGGCGTTCTCGCTGTCGGCGTAACGCTCACCCGTGGCCGAGGCGGAGCTGTCGATATGGCCGCCGCCGTAATAGACCTTGGTCGCGCTCGCCGGGCAGAACGCCTGGCAGAGCTGCGCCGGCGTCGCGTTGCCGCGCATCGTCAGCGGGAAATACTTGCCGTCGCAGCTGCGCACGCAATATGCCGGTCCGGAACCGGCCACGCGCGTCCCCGAGACCGGTGCGGACGTTTGCCGTTCCGGCTG
This sequence comes from Bradyrhizobium sp. USDA 3240, assembly GCF_054063295.1. Taxonomy (NCBI): domain Bacteria; kingdom Pseudomonadati; phylum Pseudomonadota; class Alphaproteobacteria; order Hyphomicrobiales; family Nitrobacteraceae; genus Bradyrhizobium; species Bradyrhizobium sp. USDA 3240. Next base: position 3,580,144 of record NZ_JBSSGD010000002.1, on the reverse strand, counting down.
CTGGTTGAGGCCGAACGGATCGGCGAAGAAATTGGCTTGCGGCGGGGCCTGCCGGCCCTGCTGCTTCTGGGCACCGCCGAAGAAGAAGTCGAACAGTCCTTCGGCCGAGACGGGAGCGGGCACGACTAGGACGGAACCCGCAAAGGCAGCGGCGGCAAGCATCACGCGGCGCCGCATGCGCCGATCACTCAACTCTGTACGCAACGCCAACTCCACCCGACGCGCCTCGCCGCGGCGACAAGGTGCCCCGGCGGATTCACCTTAAGGCGGGATGGTAAACGAGCGATTGATCAGGGGTGACGGCGTCACAGGAAGGCGAGGTTGCGCGAACCCTTCTTCACCTCGCCCCGCCTGCGGGGAGAGGTCGGATCGCATCGCGAGATGCGATCCGGGTGAGGGGGTACAAGTCTCACCGCGTTCACGGCTCGTGGAAGCAGCCCCTCACCCCAACCCTCTCCCCGTAAGAACGGGGCGAGGGGGAAGAAAAGAGCCTCAGTCCTTCAGGAACTCGCCGGCCTTGTACAGCGCGCGGAACGGCAAGCCGGCCTCGGCAAACGTCTCCGTCGCGCCTTCCTCGCGGTCGACCATGGTGAAGACCAGCGCGATCTCGCCGCCGGCCTCGCGCACGGCTTCCACAGCCTTCAGCGCCGAGCCGCCTGTCGTGGTGACGTCCTCGACGATCACGATGCGCTTGCCCGCCAGGCTCTCGCCCTTGGCGAGCCCTTCGACGGCGAGCCGCGCGCCGTGCTCCTTCGGCTTCTTGCGCACGAAGAAGGCGGCGATCGGGTGACCCTTCAGCCATGAGAGCTGCGCGATGGCGCCGGCGAGCGGCACCGCGCCCATCTCGAGCCCGCCGACGAAATCGAGCCGGTCGTCCTTCAGCGCTTCATAGGTGAGCTCGGCGAGCAGCGCCGCGCCCTCGGGATCGAGCATCGTCGGCTTCAGGTTGAAATAGAAATCGCTCTTGCGGCCCGACGCCAAGGTGATCTCGCCGCGGCCGAACGAGCGCTTGCGGATGATCTCGGCGAGGCGGGCGCGGGAGGCTGATTTGGACAAAGGCTTTTTCCCTTGGGGGTTCTTTGGGGCTTTCAGGCGGCCGGCAATCTATCGGCGGTCTGGCGCACATTCCAGCGGGTAAATCCCGCCGTCAACAGTGCCCGCGCCGCCATTTCAGCGCAGCCGCGTGCGGAAAGCGCGGGTTGTGCGCCCGTTCCAATCCCCCTAAAGCAGACGCCAAACACTTGCGAGGGAAGCGGAAATGACCATCGAGCTGCACACCTGGAACACGCCGAACGGCCGCAAGATCTCGGTGGCGCTGGAGGAAATGGGGCTGCCCTACAAGGTCATCCCGGTGAATATCGGTAAGGGCGAGCAGATGGCGCCCGACTTCCTCGCAATCAGCCCGAACAACAAGATCCCGGCGATCGTCGATCCGGATGGCCCCGGCGGCAAGCCGGTCAGCATCTTCGAATCCGGCGCGATCCTGCTCTATCTCGGCGAGAAGACCGGCAAGTTCCTGCCGAAACCGCTCATCGAGCGGATCCCGGTCTATGAGTGGCTGATGTGGCAGATGGGCGGCTTCGGCCCGATGCCGGGCCAGGTGCACCATTTCATCGCGCTGGAGAACGAGCAGGACCGCGCCTATGGCCTGAAGCGCTACATGGCCGAGACGCGGCGGCTCTACGGCGTGCTGGACCGCCGGCTCGATGGCCGCGAATTCGTCGCCGGTGATCTGTCGGTCGCCGATTTCGCCATCCTCGGCTGGGCCTGGCGCCATCCGCGCCACAAGGTCGAGCTATCAGACTTCCCCAACGTCAAGCGCTGGTACGAGACGCTGATGGCCCGCCCCGCGACGAAGCGGGGCATGGAGGCGAAGCTGGATTGATTGGGTGTGTCATTGCCGGGGCTTGACCCGGCAATCCATCCTCTTCGCAAAGACCCTTTAGTTGCCGCCCGCTTGAGCGGGCGATGGATGCGCGGGTCAAGCCCGCGCATGACGAGTTGGGCTCACGTCCGCCGCGCCTCGAGCGCCATCTTCATCGCGAGCCCTGCGAGCACCGTGCCCATCAGCCAGCGCTGCACCAAAAGCCAGGTCGGGCGGGTGCCGAGGAACACCGCGATCGAGCCGGCGGCGAGCGCGATCATTGCATTGACGCTGACGCTGATCACGATCTGGATCGAGCCGAGCGCGAGCGACTGCGTCAGCACGCTGCCGCCGGCGGGATCGATGAACTGCGGCAACAGCGCGAGATAAAGCATCGCGATCTTCGGGTTGAGCAGGTTGGTGATGAAGCCCATCGCGAACAGTTTGCGCGGGCCGTCGACCTTCAGCGCCTTGACCTGGAACGGCGAGCGGCCGCCCGGCTTCAGCGCCTGCCACGCCAGCCAGAGCAGATAGGCCGCGCCGGCGAAACGTAGCGCGTCATAGGCGTAGGGAATCGCAAACAGCAGCGCGGTGATGCCGAACGCCGCGCACAGCATGTAGAACACGAAGCCGAGCGCCACGCCGCCGAGCGAGACGATGCCGGCCGCCGGACCCTGCGTGATCGAGCGCGAGATCAGATACATCATGTTCGGCCCTGGTGTCAGCACCATGCCGAGGCAGACGAGCGCAAAGCCGAGCAACGCGGATGTGTGGGGCATGGTGGATCTCGCAAGGGGATACACGCACTTCTAGCGTGCCATCCGCCGCGCGGCCATGTTGGAATTGCTCTCGGAGCAATGTCGCGGCAGCAGTGGTGCACTCCCTCGCCCCGCTCTTGCGGGGAGAGGGTTGGGGTGAGGGCCTATCCACGTATGAGGGCCGTAGTTAGACCTGTACCCCCTCACCCGGATCGCATTCCGCTTCGCTCCATGCGATCCGACCTCTCCCCGCAGGCGGGGCGAGGTGGATTCTAATGCGCCTCGTCCCAGTTGTTCGCGGCGCGGGCGTCGACCTGCAGCGGCAGCGACAGGATCACCGCGGGGAACGGCGCGTCCTGCATCACCTTCTGCACCACCGGCAGCGTCGCTGCGACCTCGTTGTCGGGCACCTCGAAGATCAGCTCGTCATGCACCTGCAGCAACATCTGCGCCGAGAGCTTCTTCTCGGCGAGTGCGTCCTCGACCCGGATCATGGCGCGGCGGATGATGTCGGCCGCGGTGCCCTGCAGGCGCGCGTTGATCGAGGCGCGTTCGTTGAAGGCGCGCACCGAGGCGTTGGACGCCTTGATGTCCGGGTAGTACATCTTGCGGCCGAACAGCGTCGTCACATAGCCGTTGCGGCGGCAAGAGTCCTTGGTCTCGTCCATGTAGGCGCGGATGCCGGGGAAGCGCTCAAAGTACTTCTTGATGTAGGCGGAGGCTTCCTCGCGCGCGATGCCGAGCTGGTTGGCGAGGCCGAACGCCGAGATGCCGTAGATGATGCCGAAATTGATCGCCTTGGCGCGGCGGCGCACCTCGCTCGGCATGTCCTTGATCGGCACGCCGAACATTTCGGAGGCCGTCATGGCGTGAATGTCGAGCCCGTCGCGAAACGCCTGGCGCAGCACCGGCACGTCGGCGATCTCGGCGAGCAGCCGCAGTTCGATCTGCGAATAATCGGCCGACACCAGCTTGTGGCCCGGTGTTGCAATGAAGGCGCGGCGAATCTTGCGGCCGTCCTCGGTACGAACCGGGATGTTCTGCAGGTTCGGCTCGTTCGACGACAACCGCCCTGTCGTCGTCGCGGCCAGCGCGTAGGTGGTGTGCACGCGATGGGTCTGCGGGTTGACATAGTTGGGCAACGCGTCGGTGTAGGTCGATTTCAGCTTCGAGACCTGGCGCCACTCCAGGATCTTCTTCGGGAAGTCGTGGCCCTGCTCGGCGAGATCGTCGAGCACCTGCGCGGTGGTCGACCAGGCGCCGGTCTTGGTCTTGGTGCCGCCGGGCAATCCCATCTTGCCGAAGATGATGTCGCCGATCTGCTTCGGACTGCCGACATTGACCGGCTCGCCGGCGATCTCCTGGATCTCGGCCTCGACCCGCGCCGCGGTCTGGGCGAAATCGCCCGAGAGGCGTGAGAGCACCTGGCGGTCGATTGAGATGCCGCGGCGCTCCATCCGCGCCAGCACCGAGACCAGCGGCCGCTCCAGCGTCTCGTAGACCGTCGTCATCCGCTCGGCGACGAGACGCGGCTTCAGCACCCGCCACAGCCGCAGGATCAGGTCGGCGCTTTCGGCGGCGTATTCGGTGGCCTTGTCGATCGTGACCTGATCGAAGGTCAGCTTGCCCTTGCCGCTGCCGACGAGGCCGCCGTAGCTGACGACGGCATGCCCGAACCAACGCTCGGCGAGCGCCTCCAGCGCATGCGAGCCGCGGCCCGCATCGAGCGCATAGGACATCAGCTGGGCGTCATCGATGTTACGCAGCGTGACGCCGTGCTGCGCCAAGGTCACCGAGGTGAACTTGACGTTGAAGCCGACCTTCTGGATGCCGGCAGACTCCAGCAGCGGCCTCAACGCCTTCAGTGCATCGGCGGTCTTGATCTGGCCGGGCGCGAGGCCGGCATCGAACAGCCCGGCGCCGCCGCCAGGCTCTCTGTGGCTGAGCGGGATGTAGCAGGCATCGTTCGGCGCCACGGCGAGCGCCAGTCCCGACAGCTCGGCCTGCATCGGGTCGATCGATTCCGACATCGCCTCGATCGCGATGTAGCCGCCGTCGTGCGCGCGCGCGACAATGGCGTTGAGCTGCTCGAGACTGCCGATCGCCTGGTAGGCCTTGCGATCGAAGCCGGTCTTGCGGATCGCTTCGCCGCGGGCCTCGGCCAGCGTTGCCGGCGTGCCCTTCAGGCTGGAGTTCTTGTCGTCGCGTGCACCGGTCGGCTTGGCCTTCGCAGGTGGTGCCGCGGCCGATGTCGGAGCGTCTCCCGGTGCCGGCGTCACGTCCGACGGCGGCAGCGGCGAGAACACGCTGGCGCCGCTCTTGTTGCCGGGATCGGCGTCGACATTGGCCGGGTCGATCTGCGCATAGTCGGCGACGCGGCGGGTGAGGGTGGAGAACTCCATCGCTTTGAGGAAGGCGACCAGCCGGCGCGAGTCGGGCTCGTGCACCGCGAGGTCGTCGAGCGGCACCTCGAGATCGACCTTGTCGTCGAGCAGCACGAGCTGGCGCGAGATGCGCGCCTTCTCGGCGTTCTCGAGCAGCGCCTCGCGGCGCTTCGGCTGCTTGATCTCGCCGGCGCGGAACAGCAGCTGATCGAGATCGCCATACTCGATGATCAGCTGGGCTGCGGTCTTGATGCCGATGCCGGGGACACCAGGCACGTTGTCGGTGGAATCGCCGGCCAAGGCCTGCACCTCGACCACCTTCTCCGGCGGCACGCCGAACTTCTCAATCACCTCGTCGCGGCCGATGCGGCGATCCTTCATCGTGTCGTACATCACGACCTTGTCGTTGACGAGCTGCATCAGATCCTTGTCCGATGACACGATCGTCGTGGTCGCGCCGCGCTCGGTGGCGAGCCGCGCATAGGTCGCGATCAGGTCGTCGGCCTCGAAGCCGGCCTGCTCGAGGCAGGGCAGCTCGAAGGCGCGCACCGCCTCGCGGATCAGCGCGAATTGCGGGATCAGATCGTCGGGCGCCGGCGGCCGGTGCGCCTTGTAGTCGGGATAGAGCTTGTTGCGGAACGTGATCTCCGACTTGTCGAACACGATCGCCAGATGCGTCGGCCGGTGGTCCTCCGGCATGTCGCGCAACAGTTTCCACAGCATGTTGCAGAAGCCGAGCACGGCATTGACCTGCAGCCCGTCGGACTTGCGGTTCAGCGGCGGCAGCGCGTGATAGGCGCGGAAGATGTAGCCCGAACCATCGACCAGGAAGACGTGGTCGCCCTTCGCCGCAGGCTTGGCGGCGACGGGCTTGGCTGCGGTCTTCGGGGCTGATTTGGCGGGGTCTTGGGAGGCTGTTTTCGGCATGGCCGAAACTTAGGGATTTTTGCGCGGATTGACAGCCTTACATGTGTGGATTCGGGGTGTGCCGCACAGCGAATTCATGGATTTGTGCCCGCGCTATACGTGCAAATCCGTCATCCTGAGGTGCGAGCGCAGCGAGCCTCGAAGGATGAATCGGCCCCACCGGTGGCCCTTCGAGACGCCGCTTCGCGGCTCCTCCAGCGACAAAGGCGAAGCCTTTGCGCGGGGGTGACGGGGTAGCTGCGGAATAGACTACGCCTTATCCCCGGTCGGCGAGAACAGGTAGCCGCCGCCGCGGATGGTCCGGATCACCGACGGCTTGGTCGGGTCGAATTCGATCTTGCGGCGGATGCGCATGATGCGCAGGTCGACGGCGCGGTCGAAGGCTTCCGCGTCGCGCGCATTGGCGAGTTCCAGCAGCCGCTCGCGCGACAGCACGCGCTTCGGATTGGCGGCGAACACCTTGAGCAGGCCGAATTCGGAGGCGGTCAGCGGGTGCTCATTGCCCTCGTCGTCGCGCAGCGCCTGGGCCTCGAGATCGAGCCATTTGGTGCCGAACCGCACCAGCTGCTCCTTTTCGGCCTTGGCGCTCGCCGGTTCCGGCGTGGCTGATTTTGCGGGGCCGCTCCGCCGCAGCACCGAGCGGATGCGCGCCATCAGCTCGCGCAGCTCGCACGGCTTGGCCACGTAATCGTCGGCGCCGAGCTCGAGCCCGACCACCCGGTCGATCGGACTGGCGGTAGCTGTCAGCATGATGACGGGGACGTTGATCTTGCTCTTGAGGTCGCGAATGATCGAGAGGCCGTCTTCCTCAGGCATGTTGAGGTCCAGCACCACGAGATCGGGCGTGCTGCTCTCGATCTCCTTGCGCAGGCTCTTGCCGCCATCGCACAGCGTCACGCCGAAACCGTGCATCTTGAGGTAATCGCCGACCATCTCGCGGGCCGGCGCCTCATCGTCGACGATGAAGATATGCGGGTTCTGGTTCATGATGTCTCTGTCGCCGGCAGTGTAACCGTAAAGGTCGACCCCTGTCCGGGGCCCGGGCTCTGTGCAGTCACATGGCCGCCATGCATGTCGATGATGCGCTTGACGATGGAGAGGCCGAGCCCGGTGGAGCTTTCGCCCGCGGTCGGCTTGGCCGACAGCCGCTGGAACCGGCCGAACAGCCGGCCGAGATCCTCGGGGCTGAGGCCGGGGCCCTGGTCGGATATCCGGACCACCGTGTCTTCGCCCTCGTGGCTGACCGCGACCGTGATCTTGCCGCCGATCGGCGAGTACTTGATGGCGTTGCTGACCAAATTGTCGATCGCCTCGCGAATCCGGTCGGAGTCGCACATCGTGACGAACTGCTGCGGTCCCGAGACCGAGATGCTCTGCTGCTTGTTGACGGCCGAGGGCAAATTGGCCTCGGTGACCTCGTTGACGAGGGCCGCGATGTCGACCGGCTCGCGGCGGATGGTGATGTCGAACGCGTCGGCCATCGCATCCGAGATCAAATGGTCGACCATCGAGGTCAGCCGCTTGGTGGCATCCCTGATGTGCTCGACCTGGGAGGTGACGTTTTCCTTCGGCGAACCGGCGCCGATCAATTCGGTCAGCATCTCGGTACGGCCGAGGATCACGCCGAGCGGATTCTTCAGATCGTGGGCGACGGTGCCGAGGATTTCGTTCTTGAAGCCGTTGGCGCGCTGCAGCCGCAGCCATTGCGCCGACAGCCGCCGGTTGGCCTGCATCAGCGCGCGGGTGCGCTGCGCGACGCGGTCCTCGAGCTGGCTGTTGGCCTCGTGAAGCTGCTGGTAGAGGATCACGTTGTCGAACGCGATCGACAGCCGGCTTGAGAAGATCTCGACCAGCGCGCGGTCGGTGTCGGAGAGCTGGCGCTCGGCCTGCAGCAGCACCACGACCTCGCGGCCGCTGCCGGTGCGCGAATAGAGCACGCTGCGGTGGTCGGCGAACTCGTTCTTGCGGCGCTGGAACGCTTCCTCCACCATGTGCCGCAGGTCCGCATCGAGTGCCTTCGACGACGTCGTGCCGATGAAGCGGCTGTAGCAGCCCGAGCAGGCCAGCACCGAGAAATCGGCGGCGGCCGAATTGCCGTCGTCACGCAGCACCAGGATCCCTGCGCAATCGACATTGAGCAGCGAGGCGAGTTGCGTCAGCACGCCCTCGGCCAGCCGCTGCATCGACTTGAAGTCGTACAGCGTCGAAGCCGCGTCGATGATGATCTCGAGGCCACGTCTGGTCTGCACCATGCGCTCGAGCTGCTGGTAGCTGCGCAGCGCCGCGGTCAGCGAGGTGAACAGCTTGTCGGCGGTGAGCTCGGTCTTCGCCTTGTAGTCGTTGATGTCGTATTGCACGATGACACGCCGCTCCGGCGCCTGGCCGGGCTGGCCGGTGCGCAGGATGATGCGGACGGTCTCGTTCTTGATCTCGTTGCGGATGTATTCGACGAGCTCGAGGCCGGCGACGTCGGTCTCCATGATGACGTCGAGCAGCACGGCTGCGATGTCGGGGTTGTCCCGCATCACCGTGCGGCCTTCGGCCGCAGAGTAGGCCGACAGGATCTCCAGCGTCGCGCCGTTCAGATTGTAGTCGCTGAGCGCAAAACGGGTGCCTTCGTGGACGGCGTGATCGTCGTCGATCACGGCGATCTTCCATTTCCGTACCGGCGAGTCCTCCGGGGGGCTCTCGGTGTCGTCGATCAGTTGGAGGACATCGTCCTGTTCGGCCATTGACTGGTTCCGTCGGCTGCTGCGTCAGTGATCGTGGGCTCACCCTTGGCGATCCTGGGCATGATAATGCGAAAAGTGGTGCCTTGTCCTACCCTTGACTCCAGCATCATGCGTCCGCCGAGCTGCTGGGTGACGAGGTTATAGACGATGTGAAGGCCGAGGCCCGTACCACCTTCGTTGCGTCGCGTCGTAAAGAACGGGTCGAACGCCTGTCGCTGCACGTCCGGCGTCATGCCAGCCCCGTCGTCCGCGAAGATGATCTCGACATCATCAGCGCCGCGGCCCCGCGCCGAGATCGTGATGTTGCCGGAGCGGCCGTTCGCGAAGGCATGATTGACAGCGTTGAGGAAAAGATTGGTTAAGATCTGCCCATAGGCGCCGGGATAGCCGTCGATCAGGAGCCCGTCCGGCACATCGACGGACAGCGCGATGGCGGCCTTCTTCAGCACCGGCCGCAGGCTCGCCACGATCTGGTCGGTCGCTTCGCTCAAGGCAAACTGGCGGCGTTCGGCATGCGAACGATCGACGGCAACCTGCTTGAACGACTGGATCAGTTCGCCGGCGCGCTGCAGATTCGAGACCAGTTGCTGCGATGCGTCACGCGAGGCGCGCACGAATTCGTCGAGCTTGGAGCGGCGCAGCGGCTCGGTCTTCAGGTCGTTCTCGAACATCTCGCTGCGGCGGGCAAAGCTCGAGGCGACCGTCAGGCTGATGCCGATCGGGTTGTTGACCTCGTGGGCGACGCCCGCGACGAGGCCGCCGAGCGCGGCGAGGCGCTCGGCATCGATCAGGTTCTGCTGCGCGGCGTTGAGCTCGAGCAGCGCGCTCTCGGCCTTCTCCTTGGCGCTGCGCAGCTCGTCCTCGGTCTTGCGCTTGGCGATCGCGTTTTCGCGGAACACCTCGACCGCACGCGCCATCGCGCCGACCTCGTCCTTGGCCGAGGTGCCCTGCACCGGCCGGTCGAGGTCGCCCGAGGTGATGGTGCGCATCGCGGCCATGATCTGCGCCAGCGGCAGCCGGATCGACAATGCGATCATGACGCCGGCCGACATGATGACGCCGAGGAAGATCACGGCAATCGACAGCACCCGGCGCGAGATCGACGTCAGCGTCCTGTCGAAGGTCTCCTGCGCCTTCTGCTCGCGCTGGCGCATCTTCACCGAGAGATCGTCGATCGCGCCGATCGCGTCGGCCTGGCTGGCGTCGATCGAATTGCGCAACAGATCGGTGCGGTTGGTGAGCTGTTCGCTGAGCTTGCCGAGCCCGTCGCGCAGCTCGGCGGTCTTGACCTTGAGCCGCGCCAGCGCCATGCGCTGCAGATCGTTCTCCGCCATATCGGTCATGACGGGGATCGTCTTCTCGATCGTATCGATGTTGCGGCGGGCTTCCTCGGCCGACGAGGAGGCCAGCGAGAGATAATAGGCGTTGGCGGCGACCAGGAGTGAAGTGAAGGCTTCGCGCGACTTGCCGAGCGCGGGCCAGATCAGTGCGTCGCGATGGCCGGTGGCGCCCTCGATGATAGAATAGAGCCCGGCCATGTCCCTGGTCGGCGTCAGCACCTCTTCGTCATAGGTCTTGGAGATCTTGGTCTGCACGGTGCGCAATTCACCGAAGCCGTCGAGGAAGCGGCTGGTGACGCGCTCCAGCTGCTCGACCGAGCCGGACAGCATCGGGTCGGTCGAGGCCCGGTTGGTCAGCGTGCCGAGCACGGCCTCGCGCAGCAGCAGGATTTCCGCGAATAGGTCCGGGCTCGGCTGGTTGATGTAGCGATGGATCAGGTTCTGCAGACGGCTGGTCTCGCTTTCGAGCTTGGCCAGGATCTTGTCGGATTCACGGACCTGGCGGACATCGTCCCAGGCCGAGCCGAGCACCTTCGCGCCGTTCCAGATCAGCACCGCGAGCACGATCACGACCGCGGAATTGAGCAGCGCGATCGAAAGAATGCGCCAGCGGATCGGCACCGCACGCAGGAGCTGGACGATGCGGAAACGGCCCTGCGGCCCAAAGGCCGCCCGCCGTCGCTTCGTCCCGTCCTGTTTGGGCGCGTCCAAGATCCGGTCACTCCATGTTGCGGATGCGTTCGATCAGCGCTGATACCGCCGGATCGCGCTCCGCCTTGGCATAGATGCCGGCCACCGCTGCCTCGAACGGCTTGCGGTCGAAATCGGTTACGACCTTGACGCCCGCCAGCTCCGCCTGCCTGCGCGAGCGCTCCTCGAGCTCCCGCCACTTCTCGCGCATGTAGAGGCTGGAGCGCTGCGCGGCTTCGCGGAAGATGATCTGTTCATCCGGCGTGAGGCTGGCCCAGGCCTTGCGCGACATCACCAGCACTTCGGGGCTCACGGTGTGCTGGGTCAGGGTGTAGTAGCCGGCGTATTTGTAGTGGCCGGTGGTGACGAAGGACGGCCAGTTGTTCTCCGCGCCGTCGATCAGCCGGTTGGCGAGCCCGGTCAGCACCTGGCCGTAGGCCATCTGGATCGGCTGGGCACCAAGCGCGTGGATCATGTCCGACATCTGCTCGGATTGTTGCACGCGCAGCCGCAGCCCCTTGAGATCGTCGAGCGAACGCACCGGGTGGACGCTGTTGTAGATCGAGCGGGCGCCGGAATCGTAGAAGGTCAGCCCGACGAAGCCGTGGGCCTCGAGGCTGTTCAGGATATCGTTGCCGATCGGTCCATCCAGCACATGCTGCAGGTGCTCAAGGGATCGAAACAGGAACGGCATCGCCAGCACGTTCACGGAAGGCACCATGGTTCCGATCAGCGCGACATTGGTCCGGTTCAGATCGATGGCGCCGGCCCGGGTCTGCTCCAGCGTCTCCTTTTCCTCGCCGAGCTGGCGGGAATGGAAGACCACGATGTGGTGCCGGCCGCCGGTGCGTTCGGCGATCAGGCGGTCCATGTAATTCAGCGCCTGGACCGTCGGATAGTCCTCATTCTGGGTATCGGCGGTGCGGAATTCGCGCGCGAAAGCGCTCGTCGAGACCGCTGTGCATAACAGCGCGACGGCAAGCGTTATTGTCCGCGAAAGGCCGGCGCGGCGGTACACTGGTTACAATTCCCCTTGTGATTTGTGTCCAGGGCGGGAGCAAAAGGTTCAACGCTTTTAGCAGAATGGCGGTGGTTCGCCCATCGGCCAAACGCTAGAACCGCGCTGCAACCTGCGGTGTCGATTGAATTTACGGTTGTAGCGCCTTATGACCGCGTGTTGGCATCCGGGAACGACTCGTTGTGAAGTTCGCCTTGAAGCTGTTGTATCTCGCCGTCGCGACCCGTCTGCTTGTGGCACCAGCGCAGGCGGCGACCGAGATCATGTGGTGGCACGCGATGTCGGGCGAGCTCGGCAAGCAGCTCGAAAAACTCGCCGCCGACTTCAACGCCGCGCAATCCGACTACCGGATCGTGCCGGCCTACAAGGGCAACTACACCGAGACCGTCACCGCGGCGATCTTCGCGTTCCGCTCGCGCAGCCAGCCGGCGATCGTTCAGGTCAACGAGATTGCCACCGCAACCATGATGGCGGCGCGCGGCGCGATCTATCCGGTGTTCGAGCTGATGCGCGATCAGTCGGCGGCGTTCGCGCCGTCGGCCTATCTGCCCGCGGTGGCCGGCTACTATGCCGATGTCGACGGCAACATGCTGTCGTTCCCGTTCAACGCCTCGACGCCGATCCTGTATTACAACAAGGATATGTTCCGCTCCGCCGGGCTCGATCCGAGCGTGCCTCCGAAGACCTGGCCCGAGCTCGGCGTCGCCGCCAAGCGACTGCGTGCCGCGGGTGCGATGTGCGGCGTGACCACGTCATGGCCGTCCTGGATCAATGTCGAGAACTTCTCCGCCTTTCACAATCTGCCGATCGCGACCAGGTCCAACGGCTTTGCCGGGCTCGACGCACAGCTGGTCTTCAACAACCCGATCGTGCTGCGCCACATCGCGCAGCTGGCGCAATGGCAGGCCGACAAGACCTTCGATTACAGCGGCCGCGGGCAGGCGGCCGAGCCGCGTTTTCAAAAGGGCGAATGCGGGATCTTCATCGGCTCGTCAGGCACGCGCGCCGACATCCAGGCCAATTCGAAATTCGAGGTCGGCTACGGCATGATGCCGTATGAGCCTGACGTGCAGGGCGCGCCGCAAAATTCGATCATCGGCGGCGCGACGCTGTGGGTGCTGCGCGACCGGCCGCGCGCCGAATATGCCGGGGTGGCGAAGTTCTTCGCCTATCTGTCGCGGCCCGAGGTGCAGGCCGCCTGGCACCAGAGCACCGGCTATTTGCCGATCACCCGCGCCGCATTCGATCTCACCCGCACGCAGGGCTTCTACGATCGCAATCCCGGCGCCTCGATCTCGATCGAGGAGGTCACGCTGAAGCCGCCAACCGACAATTCCAAGGGCATTCGGCTCGGCTCATTCGTCCTGATCCGCGACGTGATCGAGGAGGAGCTCGAGCAGGTGTTCGCCGGCAAGCGTTCGGCGCAGGCCGCGATGGACAACGCCGTCGAGCGCGGCAACCGCCTGCTGCGCCAGTTCGAGCGCGCCAACCCGGACCGGTGAGGGTGGTGCGCTCTCTCCAGCGTCATTGCGAGCGCAGCGAAGCAATCCATCGCGCCGCCTGCTCGAACATGGATTGCTTCGTCGCTTTGCTCCTCGCAATGACGATTGAAATATGACCGCGCCTTTGCCACCCCTTACCGACTACGACACCTACCGCGCCTGGCGCGGCGACGCGTCGCGCTGGCTGCCGGTCGCGCGCGATATCGCCGACAGCCACGGGCTATCCTTTGGCACGCCGCATGTGTTCTCGACCGGCACCAACCTCGTCGTCGGGCTCGACGGTGAGCTGATCCTGAAACTGTTTCCGCCGTTTCTGCGCCCGCAATTCGTGTCCGAACGTGGTGCGCTCGCCGAGCTGCGCGGACGGCTCGGCATTCCGATCCCGGATCTCGTTGCGCAGGGCGAGCGCGACGGCTGGCCCTATCTCGTCATCACGCACCTCGCCGGCACCGTCGGCTCGGAGGTGTGGCCATCGCTACCGGAAGCCGAGCGCGAGCGCGTGCTCGGCGAGATCGGCGCTGTGATTGCCGAGGTGCAGCGCGTGCCGCCCGGCAGCCTGCTTGCGATCGAGCCGCGCTGGGAGGCCTTCATGCGCACCCAGATCGCGCAGTGCCGGGCGCGGCATGAGCGGCTCGGCCTGCCGGCGAAATTCCTCACCTCGCTCGACGATCTCCTGCGTGACGCCACTGAGTTGATCCCGATGCACGCGCCGCCGGTGATCCTGACCGGCGAGTACATCCCGGAGAATTTCCTGCTCGGCCGCCGCCCCGACGGCTGGCACGTCGCCGGCCTGTTCGACTTCGGCGACGTTCGGACGGGGTGGGGCGAGTACGACCTGCTCGGTCCCAGCGCCTTCATGGCCGCCGGTCATCCGCGCCGCGTGCGCAGCCTGTTCGATGGCTACGGCATCCCGCGCAGCGAGGTGAATTTCGCGCTGAAGCGGCGGCTGCTGGCGCTCATGATGCTGCACTCGGCCAGCGATCCGCTCCGGCACATCTGCATCGCGGGCTGGCCGGACCGGGTCGACGATCTCGTGCAGTTGCAGGAGTTGGTTTGGCCCGACTGACGTCGGTCGCCGGTCAGAAAGCGAGCAATATCTATGGTGCGCCTATCTATTGAGCAGATAGCTCTTCTTTGTATGCAATGCTTGCCGTCCTGATTGACGTCAGAACAAGATACCTTCGGCGATTTCTCCTATATCTCCAGTGTGTTATCGCCTCATAAGGTTTCGTTAAGGGTTGGCACAATCCTTGCGATCTGAGTTCCAAGGCCGTTCTCAAGGGCGTTGGAGCATCACATGAAGCGTCGCGATTTCCTCAAATCGGTGTCCGGGCTGGCCGCGGGGGCGCTGGCGCCGACCGCGCCCGCGATCTGGTCGCCGGCCAAGGCCGACGCGCGCTCCGAGACGCTGCTGATCGTCTCCGAGGGCGGTCCCAACAATCTCGATATCCATGGCGTCGGCACCAACGTGCCCGGCTATGAAGTGTCGTGGAATTGCTACGACCGGCTGATCAGCCACGAGATGAAGAGCGGTCCGGGCGGCGTGCCCTATTACGACCGCGACAAGTTCAAGCCCGAGCTCGCCGAGGACTTCAACATCGGCGACATGTCGGTCACCTTCAAGCTGCGCAAGAACGCCAAATTCCACGACGGCACGCCGGTGACGGCGAAGGACGTCAAATGGTCGCTCGACCGTGCCGTCAGCGTCGGCGGCTTCCCGACCTTCCAGATGAGCGCGGGCTCGCTGACCAAGCCCGAGCAGTTCGTTGTCGTCGATGACCACACGGTGCGCGTCGACTTCCTCAAGAAAGACAAGCTCACGATCCCCGACCTCGCTGTCATCGTGCCCTGCGTCGTCAACTCCGAGCTGGTGAAGAAGAACGCCAGCGAGAAGGATCCGTGGGGCCTCGAATTCACCAAGCAGCAGACTGCGGGCTCCGGCGCCTACAAGGTGACCAAATGGACCGCGGGCACCGAAGTGGTCATGGAGCGCAACGACGACTGGGTCTCCGGCCCGATGCCCAAGATCAAGCGCGTGATCTGGCGCATGGTGCCGCAGGCCGGTAACCGCCGGGCGCTGCTCGAACGCGGTGATGCCGATATCTCCTACGAGCTGCCGTTCAAGGATTTCCAGGAGATGAAGACGAACGGCAAGCTCAACGTGGTCTCGCTGCCGTTCTCCAACGGCATCCAGTACATCGGCATGAACGTGACCAAGCCGCCGTTCGACAATCCGAAGGTGCGGCAGGCGATGGCCTACGCGATGCCGTATCAGAAGATCATGGATGCGGTGCTGTTCGGCCTCGCCAACCCGATGTTCGGCGCACCAAAGGACAAGCCGACCGAGGTGGCCTGGCCGCAGCCGACCAAATACAACACCGACATGGAGAAGGCCAAGGCGCTGCTCACTGAAGCCGGTTACGCCAACGGCTTCGAGACCACGATTTCGTTCGACCTGAATTTCGCAGGAGTCAACGAGCCGCTTTGCGTGCTGGTGCAGGAGAGCCTCGCGCAGCTCGGCATCAAGACCACCATCAACAAGGTGCCCGGTGCCAATTGGCGCACCGAGCTCACCAAGAAGGAAATGCCGCTGTTCACCAACGTGTTCTCGGGCTGGCTCGATTACCCCGAGTACTTCTTCTACTGGTGCTATCACGGCAACAATTCGATCTTCAACACGATGAGCTACAAGTCGCCGGAGATGGACAAGCTCATCGACGGCGCGCGCATCGCTGCCGCCAACGGCGACACCGCGGCCTACGACGCCGACGTCAAGGGTTTCGTCGATCTCGCCTACACCGACATCCCGCGCATCCCGCTGTATCAGCCCTTCGTCAACGTCGCGATGCAGAAGAACATCTCGGGCTACCAATACTGGTTCCACCGCCGCCTCGACTACCGCGCGATGGCCAAGGGGTGAGGTGCGCATGCTGATCGTCCGCGACACGTCGGCGTGGGCCGCTTACTCAAGTGAGGTGAGCGCGCCTCTCAGGCACCCTCCCCCCTTGTGGGGGAGGGTGGGGAGAGGGGTAAGCCGCGAACGCGCAAGGACGACGTCAAGCGAGATCGTGCCCGACCATTCGCAGCATCACGCGCGGGTCAGCGAAGCGTTCCGTTTGGCAGCGGAGCTAGCGGCACCCCTCTCCCCAACCCTCCCCCACAAGGGGGGAGGGAGCCCTACCAGTCTCGCTGTGGCTTTGGATACCGCCAGGAGCGCGCCATGCTGACCCTCATCGGCAAGCGACTCTTGTTCGCGATCCCGTCGCTGATCGGGGTCGTGATCGTGACGTTCCTGCTGACGCGCGCGCTGCCGGGCGATCCCGCGGCGTATTTTGCAGGGCCAGCGGCAACCAAGGAAGCGGTCGACCAGATCAGGAAGAAGCTCGGCTTCGACAAGCCGCTGATCGAACAGTTCGTCCGCTACACCAATGATCTCGCCCATGGTGATCTCGGCACCTCGCTCACGACCGGCCAGCCGGTCGCGGCCGAACTGCGCAATCGCCTGCCGGCGTCCGCTGAGCTCACGCTGCTCGGCCTCGTCGTCTCGATCGTGATCGCGATCCCGCTCGGCGTGCTGGCGGCGACGCGGCCGGGCTCCTGGATCGATCATCTCTGCCGCGTCACCACGACGGCGGGCGTGTCGCTGCCGGTGTTCTTCACCGGCCTCGTGCTGGTTTACGTGTTCTACTTCCGGCTCGGCTGGTCGCCGGCGCCGCTCGGCCGGCTCGACGTGTTCTACAGTACGCCGCCGACCGTCACCGGCTTCTATCTCATCGACACACTCATCGCGCGCGACTTCGAGGCGTTCCGCTCGGCGTTCAGTCAATTGATCCTGCCGGCGGTGACGCTCGCGATCTTCTCGCTGGCGCCGATCGCGCGCATGACGCGCGCCTCGATGCTGGCGGTGCTGGCGTCCGATTTCGTCCGCACCGCGCGCGCCAGCGGCCTGTCGCCCGGCAAGGTGATCGTGACCTACGCCTTCCGCAACGCGATGCTGCCGGTCATCACCACGCTCAGTATGGTGTTCTCCTTCCTGCTCGGGGCCAATGTGCTGGTGGAGAAGGTGTTCGCCTGGCCCGGCATCGGCTCCTACGCGGTCGAGGCGCTGATCGCGTCCGATTTCGCACCGGTGCAGGGTTTTGTCCTCACCATGGCGGTCATGTACGTGCTGCTGAATCTCCTGATCGACATTCTCTACGGCGTGATCGATCCGCGCGTGCGGCTGGAGGGTTGAAACCATGAGCTCCGTTGCGCCAACGGTCGAGCCTGTCGGTCCTGCGCGAACATCCGGGCTCGCCGCAATCATCGAGCAGACCCGCTATGTGCTGAGCGAAAACAAAGTCACCGGCTTTGCCTTCGCGCTGCTGATCCTGATCATGTTCGCCGCGCTGTTCGGGCCCTACCTGGTGCCGTATGACCCGCTTGCCTCGAACACCGCGGCTGCATTGAAGCCACCGTCCGCCGCGCACTGGTTCGGCACCGATCAGCTCGGCCGCGACATCTTCAGCCGCGTCATCGTTGCAACCAGACTCGATACCTTCATCGCGGTCGCCTCTGTCGTGCTGGTGTTCCTGATGGGTGGCCTCGCCGGCATCGCCGCCGGCTATTTCGGCGGCTGGACCGATCGCATCGTCGGCCGCATCGCCGACACCATCATGGCGTTCCCGCTGTTCGTGCTGGCGATGGGCATCGTCGCGGCGCTCGGCAACACCGTGCAGAACATCATCATCGCCACCGCGATCGTGAACTTTCCGCTCTATGCCCGCGTCGCACGCGCAGAAGCCAACGTCCGCCGCAACGCCGGCTTCGTCCAGGCGGCGCGGCTGTCCGGCAATGGCGAATACCGCATCCTGCTCGGGCACATCCTGCCCAACATCATGCCGATCATGATCGTGCAGATGTCGTTGACCATGGGCTACGCGATCCTCAATGCCGCGGGACTCTCCTTCATCGGCCTCGGCGTCCGGCCGCCGACCGCGGAGTGGGGCATCATGGTCGCCGAGGGCGCCGGCTTCATGGTCTCAGGCGAATGGTGGATCGCGCTATTCCCGGGCCTTGCGCTGATGATCGCGGTTTTCTGCTTCAACCTGCTCGGCGACGGCCTGCGCGACATCGTCGACCCGCAGCGGAGGACGTGATGACTGTCTCTGTACGGTGCCATGCTACCGCTGCGCTACTTTGCATGGGGTTGTTTTGCGGATTTTTGGATGACGCCTCGCATGAGGGGAGCCGCGCATGACCGCCCAGCCCCTGCTCGACGTCAGCGACCTCACGGTCGAGTTCACGACCCGTCGCGGCATCGTCAAGGCGGTACAGCACGTCAACATTTCCGTCGGCAAGGGCGAGACCGTCGGCATCGTCGGCGAGTCCGGTTCCGGCAAGTCGGTGACGTCATATACCGTAATGCGCATCCTCGACCGCGCCGGCCGGATCGCCGACGGATCGGTGATGTTCTCCGGCATCGATGTCAAGTCGGCCTCGGAGAGCCAGATGCGCGATCTGCGCGGCCGCGAAGTCTCGATGATCTTCCAGAACCCGCGCGCCGCCCTCAATCCGATCCGCAAGGTCGGGCACCAGATCGAAGACGTGCTGCGCCAGCATGTGCAGCAGGCGCAGGTCACCGATCGCGGCGCGAAGGCGATCGAGGCGCTGGAGCAGGTCAAGATCGCGCGCCCGCGCGAGCGCTATCACGCCTATCCGTTCGAGCTCTCCGGCGGCATGTGCCAGCGCGTCGTCATCGCGCTTGCGCTGGCCTGCAACCCACAGCTTCTGATCGCGGACGAGCCGACCACCGGCCTCGACGTCACCACCCAGAAGGTGGTGATGGACCTGATCGTCGAGCTGACCCGGCGCCGGTCGATGTCGACGATCCTGATCACGCACGATCTGGGTTTGGCTGGCGCCTATTGCGACCGCGTCGTGGTGATGGAGAAGGGCCGCGTCGTCGAGACCGCAAAGTCGGCCGACATCTTCGCCGCGCCCCAGCACGACTACACGAAGAAGCTGATGCGCGCGACGCCGCGGATCGGGGTGTCATTGCGGGATCTGCTGCCGGAGGAGGAGGCGAAGCCTCCGCAGCCTATCTCCGTCATGGCCGGGCTTGACCCGGCCATCCATCAATCTTCGCGGGA
Source organism: Bradyrhizobium sp. USDA 3240 (assembly GCF_054063295.1). Classification (NCBI taxonomy): domain Bacteria; kingdom Pseudomonadati; phylum Pseudomonadota; class Alphaproteobacteria; order Hyphomicrobiales; family Nitrobacteraceae; genus Bradyrhizobium; species Bradyrhizobium sp. USDA 3240. Next base: position 3,560,798 of record NZ_JBSSGD010000002.1, on the reverse strand, counting down.
TGCTCCTTCCTCGATGGACCCCCGGGTCAAGCCGGGGGGTGACGAGAAGAGAGAACCCCTCCTGTCAGTCGAAAAGCTCGTCAAGGAATATCCTCGCCAGGGCGCAGGCTCGGTGCTCGCAAAACTGTTCGGCCGCAAGCCGCCGGTCGAGGAGGACATCTTCCGCGCCGTCGACGGCATCAGTTTCTCCATCGACCATGGCGAGAGCGTCGGGCTAGTCGGCGAATCCGGCTGCGGCAAGTCGACGACGTCGATGATGGTGATGCGGCTGTTGGACCAGACCTCCGGCCGCATCATGTTCGATGGCGAAGACATCGGCGGCATCATGCCGCAATCCTTCGCGCGGCTGCCGCGGCGCAGCCAGATCCAGATGGTGTTCCAGGATCCGACCGACAGCCTCAACCCGCGCTTCACCGCGGCGCGCGCGATCGCGGACCCGATCATGCAGCTCGGTGACATCAGGGGGCGCGACGCGCTCCGCGATCGCTGCGAGGAACTCGCTCGGCTGGTCGGTCTGCCGGTCAATCTGCTGGACCGTTTTCCGCATCAGCTCTCCGGCGGCCAGAAGGCCCGCGTCGGCATCGCGCGCGCGATTGCGCTGCACCCGAAGCTCGTGATCCTCGACGAGCCGACCGCGGCGCTCGACGTCTCGGTGCAGGCGGTGGTGCTCAATCTGCTGCAGGACCTCAAGCAGTCGATGGGCATGAGCTATCTGTTCGTGTCGCACGATCTCAACGTGGTGCGCCTGCTGTGTGATCGCGTCATCGTGATGCGCAGCGGCCGCATCGTCGAGCAGGGTGCATCCGATGACGTCTTGGGCAATCCGCAGGATGCCTATACAAGGGAGCTGCTGACGGCGATCCCGCATCCGCCGTTGCCGGTGGCCTGAAAAAACGTACTGGGAGCGAAATGGACGATCATCTCGACGATTACATGAATGCCGTCGCCCGGACGATGGCGTTGCCGCTGGAAGACGCCTGGCGTCCGGCGGTGCGCGCAAATCTCGAGGTCGCGCTGCGGCTGGCGCGGCTGGTCGATGACTTTCCGCTGCCCGATGACGTCGTATCGGCCGCCGTCTATTCGACCTGAGATCGCGATGTCAGAAACTCCCACCGCCACGTCGGCCGCCGAAATCGCGCAGGCGGTATCGAGCCGCAAGATCACGGCCCTCGCCGCGACCGAGGCGGCGCTCGCGCGGATCGCTGCGCACGACAAGGTCCTCAATGCCTTCACCGACGTGACCGCAGATCGCGCGCGGGCCCGCGCCAAGGCGGTCGATGCCGCGATCGATGCGGGCCAACAGGCCGGTCCGCTCGCCGGCGTGCCCTTCGCGGTGAAGAACCTGTTCGACGTGCAGGGCCTCTCGACCCGCGCCGGCTCGAAGATCAATCGCGACCTGCCTCCGTCGCCGCGCGATGCCACGTTGATCGAGCGGATGGAAGCAGCCGGCGCCGTGCTGGTCGGCGCGCTCAACATGGGCGAATACGCCTACGACTTCACCGGCGAGAACGCGCATGACGGTCCGTCGCGCAATCCGCATGATCCGACGCGGATGGCCGGCGGCTCCTCGGGCGGCTCCGGCAGCGCCGTCGGCGGCGCGCTGGTGCCGATCGCGCTCGGCTCCGATACCAACGGCTCGATCCGGGTGCCGTCGTCATTCTGCGGCACGTTCGGCCTGAAGCCGACCTATGGCCGGCTGTCGCGCGCGCGATCCTTTCCGTTCGTCGCAAGCCTCGATCACCTCGGTCCGTTTGCGCGCAGCGTGAAGGATCTCGCACTCGCCTATGACGCCATGCAGGGGCCTGATGCCGATGATCCCGCCTGCAGTGTACAGTCGGTCGAGCCGACCGTGCCGCTGCTTGCCAATGATGTCAGCCGGCTGCGTTTTGCGATTGCCGGTGGCTATTTCCAGCAGAATCTGCTGCCGGAGGCCGTCGAAGCGGTCGCGCGCGTGGCAAAGGCGCTCGGCGCCACGCAGACCGTGGAGCTGCCGGAAGCGGCGCGCGCCCGCGCGGCCGCCTTCATCATGACCACCACCGAGGGCGCCGCGCTGCACCTCGATCGGCTGCGCACGCGGCCCCACGACTTTGATCCGCCGGTGCGCGACCGCTTGTTTTCGGGCGCGATGATCCCGGCGGTCTATGTCGACAAGGCGCAGAAATTCCGCCGCTGGTACCGCGCCAAGGTGCTGGAGCTGTTCCAGTCGGTCGACGTGATCCTGGCGCCGGCAACGCCATGTGTGGCGCCGAAGATCGGTCAGGCCACGTTCACGCTCGACGGGGTCGAGCTTCCGGTGCGTCCCAATATCGGGATCCACACCCAGCCGATCTCCTTCATCGGCCTGCCGGTGGCCGCCGTGCCGGTGCCGCTTGAACCGATGCCGATCGGCGTGCAGATCATTGCCGCGCCCTGGCGTGAGGACATCGCGCTGCGGGTCGCCTACGCGCTGGAACAGATGGGTGTCGTGGCGGCTCCCGCGCCAAGAGGACTCTAAAATGGAAATCGATCTTCCCGACGTGCTCGCCGAGGTCACCGTGCAGTTCGAGCGCTACGAGAAGGCGCTGGTCTCGAACGATGTCGCCGTGCTCGACGAGCTGTTCCGGAGCGACAGCCGGACGCTGCGCTATGGCATCGGCGAGAACCTTTATGGCTACGGCGAGATCGCGGCGTTTCGCGCGGGGCGGCCGGCGGCCGGGCTGATGCGCAGGATCGACCGCACCGTGATCACGACCTACGGCCGCGACACCGCAATCGCCTCGACGCTGTTCTATCGGGACAGCACACCGGGCCGGGTGGGGCGGCAGATGCAGACATGGATTCGCTTCGCCGAGGGCTGGAGAATCGTCGCCGCCCATGTCAGCGTCATCGATGAACTTAAGGGGGCTTGAACCAGGGTGATTGAAAGGGCGTTGCAGCCATGAGCCTGGACGATCTTCCGACCCGCGTGCCGCCAGCGCAGGGCGCCGAGCTGGTGCCGCGTGTCGATCGCGCGTCGTCTCTGGTCGATAAGACCACCCGCGCGGAGGAACTCCGGCTGCAGCTCGCCGACGAGATCGTGCGCGGCACGCTGCCGCCGGGCGCCGGGCTCGATGAAACCGATCTGGCGCGCCGCTTCAAGGTGTCGCGCACACCGGTGCGCGAGGCGCTGCGACAGCTCGCCGCCAGCGGGCTGATCGACGCGCGCGCGCACCGCGGCGCGGTGGTCGCGCGGCCCTCGCTCGAGCGGCTCACCGGCATGTTCGAGGCGATGGCCGAGCTCGAGGCGATGTGCGCCAGCCTTGCCGCCGAGCGGATGTCTGCGGCGGAGCGCCACGCGCTCGAGGCGGTCCATGAGGAACTGCGGGTGTTGAGCTACACCGGCAATCCCGACCGCTTCCACGAGGTCAACGAGCGCTTTCACAACGCGATCTATGCCGGCTCGCAGAACGCCTATATTGCCGAGATCACGCTCGCGACGCGGGTGCGCGTGCAGCCGTTCCGCCGCGCCCAGTTCCGCAACCTCGGGCGGCTGGCGAAATCCCACGCCGAGCACGACCGCGTCGTCGAAGCTATCATGCGCGGCGACAAGCCAGGTGCTGCGGCTGCGATGCGCGCCCATATCGAGCAGGTGCGCGGGGAGTACGAGACCTACGCGGTGTCGGTGTAGGTCTCGCGCAAATCCATCAACGCCGCCATTCCGGGGCGCGCGAAGCGCGAGCCCGGAATCCATTCATCCGCATGGATGCGCTACGTTAAGATCGTCACCGCGGCGAAATGGATTCCGGGCTCGCGCTGCGCGCGCCCCGGAATGACGGCAGGAAAGTCGGTTATCCCTTCGCCTTCTCCGCCATGAACGCCCGCCAGCCGCCATAGGCCGAAATATCCTTCGCGCCGGCGATCGCGGCGGGCTCCACGATAAAGCCCTTGACCTGCCGTCCGTCGGCGAGTCGGAGCGTGCCGATCGCCATCGGCGGCGGAATCGCAGCGACGAATGTGCCGAACGCGGCCGGCGACATCGCCCACAGCTCGAGCTTGATCGCATGACCCGCTCCCGGCTCGATGCGCAGCATGCCGGGCTTCGGTGGCGTGGTGTCGAGCGCGTAGAGTCTGTAGTCCGCTGCGGTGGCGGTCTCTTCCAGCAGGCGCGCGTCGAGCGTGGTCAGTTCATGATTCAACGCCATGCCGGAGAGATGCGCGCCGACCACCGCGATCGTGATCTCATCGGCGCCGGCCTGCGCCGGGACCGCGGCAAGCGGCGGCTGCGGCACCGCCTTGGCGCCGACAGCGAGCCCGGTGTCGGCGTGGAAGACGCGGCCGATGCCGGCAAGCGCAGCGTCTCGGCCGGCGGGCGCCAGCAGCGTGATGCCGAACGGTGCGCCGTCGGGCCGCATCGCCGCCGGCAGCGCCAGGCCGCAGAGATCGAGCAGGTTGACGAAATTGGTGTAGGTGCCGAGCCGCGAGTTGAGCTCGATGGGGTTGGCCAGCACGTCAGCAGTTGAATAGATGGTCGGCGCGGTCGGCAGCACGATCGCGTCGCATTGAGCGAAGGTGCGCGCGGCAACGCGGCGCAGCGCCTGCAGGCGATAGAACGCGGAGAAGGTATCCGCCGCGGTGGGTCGCGCGCCGCCGATCGTGATCTCGCGTGTCACCGGATGGATCGCGTCCGGGGACGAGGCCAGCAGGTCGCGGATCACGAGATAGCGCTCGGCGATCCAGGGGCCTTCATAGAGCAGCCGCGCGGTCTCGTAGAACGGCTCGAGATCGAATTCGACGAGCTCGGCGCCGAGCGCCTGCCAGCGCTTGCAGGCTTCGCGATGGGCCTTCTCGGCCTCGCGGTCGCCGAAGAAGATCAATTGGCCGCTCTTGGGAATGCCGAGCTTCAGCTTAGCTGGAAACAGCCCGAGCGGTGCCAGCGGCCGGTCGCGCGAGAACGGATCGGCGTCATCGGGCCCGGCCATCACCGCGAGCGCGGCCAGTGCGTCGTCGACGGTGAGCGAGAACACCGAGATGCAGTCGAGCGTGCGGCAGGCCGGCACCAGCCCCGCGTTGGAGATCAACCCGAGGCTCGGCTTGAGCCCCACGATGTTGTTGAGCATCGCCGGCACGCGGCCGCTGCCCGCGGTATCGGTGCCGAGCGACAGTGGCACGAGGCCCGCTGACACGGCGACCGCGGAGCCCGAGCTCGATCCGCCCGGCACGAGATCGCCGCGCACCGGATTTTTGGGAATGCCGTAAGGCGAGCGGACGCCGATCAGGCCGGTGGCGAACTGGTCGAGATTGGTCTTGCCGATGATGATGGCGCCGGCCGCGCGCAGTTTTGCCACCGCCGTCGAATCCTGCACGGGCAGGTAGGAGAACGCGGGGCAGGCGGCCGTGGTCGGCAGCCGCGCGACGTCAATATTGTCCTTCACGGCGACCGGCACGCCGTAGAGCGGCAGCGTCGGATCCGTGAGCCGCGCGGCCTCGGCGAGCGCGTCCTTCTCGTCGCGTAGGCTGATGAAGATGGCGGGGTCATTATGCTCGCGGATGCGCTGGTAGCTGCGTGCTACCGTTTGCGCCGGCGTCATGGTCCCGGCGCGGTGTGCGGCAACGATCGCGGCGACAGTTTCAGTCACGTGGTTGGCCTCGTCTCTGGCGCGGTGAAGCATCGGATGCTCGCTTGCAGCCTGATCGAAGCAAGCAATGTGCCATTGTGTACAATGCGCTTGCGCCCTGGCGCGGCGGATTATTGCACAATATCAATTGCTTGAAATGGTCGACGGGAGCTGAAGCAAACTCGCCTGAGAGCGCGTCTGCTCAATTTTCAGGCAAATAGCATCAAGCCGAAATCCGGTCGATCAATCAGGTGAAGCAGGCGAGGATCTGCAGCAGTTGTTCGCGGTTTTCCTTGCCGATCTTGTCGGCGACGTGCCGCTCGTGCTCGGCGGCGAGCCGCTTGAATTGCGCCAGCGCGGTCTTGCCGCGCGCGGTCAGATGCAGCGCGTGGGAGCGGCGGTCGGTGGCGGAAGGGATGCGGCTGACGAAGCCGCGTTCTTCCAGGCTGTCGAGCAGATGCACCAGCCGCGCGCGCTCGATCCCGAGCCGCTTTGCGACTGCCATCTGGCTGAGGCCCGGATTGGCCCCGATCACGGTCATGACCGAATATTGGGTCGGGCGGATATCGACGGTCGCCAGTGTCTTGACGAAGTCCTGGAAGATCCAGAGCTGGAAGCGCCGCACCGCATAGCCGGCGTGGCCGACCAGCGCGTCGAGGCCGATGTCGTCGCCGGCATCGCCGTGTGTCCGGCCGTTCGCCGCGCGTGTCTGGGGGCGGCGGATTGCCGCTCCCGTTCCTGCCGCCTTGCGCGACGTCTGTTGCTTGCTCGCCATGCCTCAAGGCTAGCGCGACGGCGTCGCGAGGGAAAGATTGTTGTTGACGACAACAATTGATGTCCGCAACATTATGACCAAAGAGCCCGACCGGGACCGCGGCGCCGCACCTTGTTGCAGCGCGATCCTGATAAGACACGGGCGAGGAGGAAACCATGACGATGGCCGCCAGCGGAGACGATCCGCAACGCCTGTTCGCCACGCCCGCGATCATTGCAGTCAGCCGCGAGGACGGTAGCATCCTCGTCCGCTCCACGACGCCGTTGAAGCCGAGCGCCCGCTGCGTCGGCGACTGGCTCGAGCATTGGGCGCGGCAGGCGCCGGATCGCATCTTCCTCGGTGAGCGCGCCAGCGCCGAAGCGCCCTGGAGCACCGTCAGCTATCGCGATGCGCTCGGAATCGTTCGCCGGACCGCATCGTGGATCCTGGCGCAAGGCCTGAGCACCGAGCGGCCGCTGGTCATCCTCGCCGACAACGGCATCGACCACGCGTTGTTCGCGCTCGCCGCCCAGCATGTCGGCGTGCCCTCGGCCGCGATCTCGCCGGCCTATTCGCTGATGTCGAAAGACTTCGACAAGCTGAAGAGCATGATCAGCCTGCTTGATCCCGGCGCGATCTATGTTGTGGGCACCAAGCCGTTCGCGGCGGCGCTGGCTGCGATCGCGCCGCTGCATCGGGCAACCATCGTCAGCGGCAACCCGGATGATGCTGATGCATTGTCGTTCCGCACTGTCGCGGCGACGCCTGAATCGCCTGATGTCGCCGCCGCCTTCGCTGCGGTGACGCCGGACACGATCGCAAAATTCCTGTTTACCTCGGGCTCGACCGGTACGCCGAAAGCCGTGATCAACACCCAGCGCATGCTGACATCGAGCCAGCAGGCCAAGGCGCAGACCTGGACGTTCCTGGAGCAGACCGGCGAGGCGTTGGTGATTTTGGACTGGCTGCCCTGGAGCCACACCTTCGGCGCCAACCACAATTTCAATCTGGTGCTGTGCAACGGCGGCACGCTTTATATCGACGGCGGCAAGCCGGCGCCCGGCCTGTTCGCGGCCTCGCTCGCCAATCTGCGCAGCGTGGTGCCGACGGTCTATTTCAATGTGCCGCGCGGCTTCGACATGCTGATCGCGGCACTGCGCACCGATGACGAGTTGCGCCGCAAGTTCTTCGAAGGCACCAAATTCGCCTTCTATGCCGGCGCGGCGCTGCCGCAGAATCTGTGGGACGCGCTGGAGGAATTGTCGCTGCAGACGGTCGGCCGCAGGCTTCCGATGGTGTCGGCCTGGGGCTCGACCGAGACCTCGCCGCTGGCGACCGATTGCCACTTCCTCGCTAAACGCTCCGGCAATATCGGCGTGCCGATATCAGGCACCGAGCTTAAGCTCGTGCCGTCGGGCGACAAGCTCGAGGTCCGCGTGCGCGGGCCCAATGTCACGCCGGGCTACTGGAAAGCGCCCGAACTTACCCGAGAGGCCTTCGATGACGAAGGCTTTTACAAGATCGGCGACGCCGTCACCTTCGCCGATCCCGCACGGCCCGATCTCGGCCTGTTCTTCGATGGCCGGGTGGCGGAGGATTTCAAGCTCAATTCCGGCACCTGGGTCAGCGTCGGCACCCTGCGGGTCGCCGGCATCGCGGCGCTGGCGCCGCTTGCGCAGGATATCGTCGTCACCGGCCACGGCCGCGACGAGGTCCGCTTCCTGGTGTTCCCGAACCTCGCCGCCTGCCGTGCGTTGGCGGGCCTGCCCGAAGGCGCCGACGCGAGGGAGGTGATCAGCCATCCGGCGGTCCGTTCCGCGATCGGGCAGGGGCTGGCACGATTGAAGGCGCAGGGCGGCCATTCCTCCGGCCATGCCACCCGGGCGCTGCTGCTCGCCGAGCCCGCTTCGGTCGACGGCGGGGAGATCACAGACAAGGGTTACATCAACCAGCGCGCCGTGCTGACGCACCGCGCCGCGGCGGTGGCAGTGCTGGAGGACGACGGATCGGGTGAGGCGATCCGCTGCGCGGGCTCGTGACGTGATTTGTACCGGTAGAGTGCTGGGAGGACGCCACCGCCGTCGTCCCTGCGAAAGCAGGGACCCATACTCTGCGGCCGACTTTGTGTACAAAGGTCGTCGTTCCGCCGGCGTGAAATAATCAGCATTGGTGGTTATGGGTCCCGGCTCGGAGGCCGGGACGACACCGAATTTGTGGCACGTCTGATGGACCCCACTTGAGCCGTCGGCACCGGTTCCCTGGGGCCTCGCGCCGCACGCGCGCGTTTTTAGTTGCCATAGCAACTAAGCTGTGCGAGTTTCCGCACCCATAGGGACAGGGCCGGTCAACGGCCGCGCTTTCGGGAGGACAATTTTGCGCAGCAGCGCGCGAGCGGCACGCATGGAAGTCCGGGCGAATATCGCGGTGGCGCAGGGCGCCGCCCGCGGTCCCGCCGTGCGGTCAGGTCGTGCTTTGCCCGGTCACGGCGCCGAGATTCTCGTGGAGCCGGCGCAGCAGGTCGATCAGCACCTCGCGCTCGTCCTTTTTCAGGCACGACAGCAGTCGCCGCTCGCGTTCCAGCGCCGCGACGATGACCTTGTCGTGGATGGCGCGGCCGCGCGCGGTCAGGGTGATCGAATGGGTGCGGCCGTCGTCGGGCGCGGTACGAATCGTCAGCAGGCCGCGCTTCTGCAGCGCCGCGAGGTTGCGGCTGACCGGGCCCTTGTCGAAGCCGATCACCTGGCAGATCCGGGAGGCAGGAATCCCCGGCTCGATCGCCAGTTGCGAGATGATTCGCCACTCGGTGACGTTGACGCCGAAATTCTTCTGGTAAAATGCGGTGGCGCTGTTCGACAGCTTGTTGCCGATGAAGGTGATGAACGCCGGCACATAGCGATTGAGGTCCAGCAGCGGGCCATCGGTGGCATCTGCGGGATCGGCCGGTTTGGGCCGGCGGGGCTTTCGGGGGAGGGGCTGGCTGCTCATTTATCAAATCATCGCTGCGAAACTGTTCGGGAGCAATAGACATGCGGCCCGTATTGACAAGATCAAACCTCGGGAGGTCCCGATGACTGCAACAGAAGCTGCGTCCGTCCCGCATCTCGACGTCGATCCGTTCGCGCTCGAGTTCTTCGCCGACCCGTTCCCGACCCATGAACGGCTGCGCGAGGCCGCACCCGTGGTCTATCTCGACAAGTGGAATGTCTATGGCGTGGCGCGCTATGCCGAGGTCCATGCGGTCCTGAACGATCCCGCGACCTTCTGCTCCAGCCGCGGCGTGGGCCTCAGCGACTTCTCCAGGGAGAAGCCCTGGCGGCCGCCGAGCCTGATCCTGGAGGCCGACCCGCCGGCGCATACCCGCACCCGCGCGGTGCTGAGCAGCGTGCTGTCGGCGACCGTGATGAAGCAGCTTCGCGGGCGATTTGCCGCGGCGGCGGAGGCCTGCATCGATGCGCTGCTGGAGAAGCGCCGTTTCGATGCGATCGAGGACCTCGCGGAAGCCTATCCGCTGTCGATCTTCCCGGATGCGCTGGGCCTGCGGCCGGAGGGCCGCGAGAATCTGCTGCCTTACGCAAGCCTGGTGTTCAACGCCTTCGGGCCGCCGAACGAACTGCGCAAGCAGGCGATCGAGCGCTCTGCGCCGCACCAGGCCTATATTTCCGAACAGTGTCAGCGCGACAATCTCACCCCGGGTGGTATTGGCGCCTGCATCCACGCCCATGTCGATAGCGGCGCCATTACCGCGACCGAAGCGCCGCTGCTGGTGCGCTCGCTGCTCTCGGCCGGTCTCGACACGACCGTCAACGGCATCGGCGCCGCCGTCTACTGCCTCGCCCGCTTCCCCGACCAGTTCCAGAAGCTCCGCGGCGATCCGACGCTGGCGCGCAACGCCTTCGAGGAAGCCGTGCGGTTCGAAAGTCCGGTCCAGACCTTCTTCCGCACCACGACCCGCGACGTGGAGCTCGGAGGGGCCACCATTCCCGAAGGCGAGAAGGTGCTGATGTTCCTGGCCGCGGCCAATCGTGATCCGCGCCGCTGGGACGCGCCCGATAGCTACGACATCACGCGTCGTACCTCGGGCCATGTCGGCTACGGTTCGGGCATCCACATGTGTGTCGGCCAACTGGTCGCCCGCCTCGAAGGCGAGGTGATGATGGCGGCGCTGGCGCGTCGTGTCGCCAGGATCGAAATCACTGGCGAGCCGAAGCGGCTTTTCAACAACACGCTACGCGGGCTCAGCAGCCTGCCGGTCGAGATCACGCCGGCCTGACGAGACGCTCAATACCGGCAAAGGAAGCATGGGAGGGGATACGATGACGAGCTTTGGGGTTGGGCGATTTGGGATCGGACTTGCGCTGGCATTGGCCTGTGCCGCCGGCAGCGCACGCGCGGAAATTTCCGACAATGTCGTGCGCGTCGGCGTGCTCAACGACATTTCCGGCATCTTCCAGGACACCAACGGCATGGGTTCGGTGGAAGCCGCGCGGATGGCGGCAGAGGATTTCAACGGCGGCGGCAAGGGCATCAAGGTCGAGATCGTCTATGCCGATCACCAGAACAAGGCCGACGTCGGCTCCGCGATCGCGCGCAAATGGCTCGATGTCGAAGGCGTCGACGCCATCGTCGACGTGCCGAACTCGGCGGTCGGCCTCGCGATCAACACCGTGCTGCGCGACTCCCGGATGACGTTCCTGGCGTCGTCGACCGCAAGCTCCGACCTCACCGGCAAGGCCTGCTCGCCGAACACCATTCAATGGGTCAACGACGCCTGGGCGACCGGCAACACCACGGCGGCCGCGATGATGCAGCGTGGCGGCAAGGACTGGTACTTTGTGACCGTCGACTACGCACTCGGCAAAGGCATTGAAGCGGAGGCGACGAACTACATCGAGAAGCACGGCGGCAAGGTGCTGGGATCGAGCAAGCATCCGCTCGGCACGTCGGACTTCGCGTCCTTCCTGCTGCAGGCGCAGAATTCGAAGGCAAAGGTGGTCGGCCTCGCCAATGCCGGCGGCGACACCATCAACGCGGTGAAGCAGGCGGCCGAGTTCGGCATCCAGGAGGGCGGCCAGACCATGGTCGCGTTCCTGCTGTTCGTGAACGACGTCCACGGCATGGGCCTGAAGGTCGCGCAGGGCCTGCAACTGCTCGAGGCCTTCTACTGGGACATGAACGACGACACCCGCGCGTTCGCAAAGCGCTTTGCCGCGCGGCCCGGCATGAACGGCAAGATGCCGAGCGGCAACCAGGCCGGCGTCTACGCCTCGACGCTCGCCTATCTCAACGCCGTCGCCGCCACCGGCAGCGACGACGCCAAGGTCGTGGTGCCGCAGATGAAGACCTTCAAGGGCAAGGACAGACTGTTCGGCGACACCACGATCCGCCAGGACGGCCGCGTCATCCACCCGATGTACCTGTTCGAGGTGAAGAAGCCGGAGGAGTCGAAGCATCCCTACGACTACTACAAGCTGATCGCAACCATCCCGGCCGAGCAGGCGTTCCGGCCGATCGCCGATGGCGGGTGCGCCTTGGTGAAGTGAGCCGCCGGCCGCGCGCGCATCCTCCCCTGGAGGGGGAGGATCGGTTTGCATGAAATGCAAACCGAGGTGGGGTGAAAGTCCCTCCAGTCGAGCAGTGCCCGTGTTGAGAGATCACCCCACCCCGGATCGCACGTCGCTTCGCTCGTTGCGATCCGACCCTCCCCCCTCCAGGGGAGGGTGAGGTGCTCTACACACGGCGTACCGGGTGGAGGGACCGCAGCCCCTCACTCGGATCGCATTTCGCTCTGCTTCATGCGTTCCGGCCTCTCCCACAAAGGGAGAGGCGAACCGAGTTCGTTGCGCGAGAATTGGCCGTTACTACGCCGCCTTCGCCGCCCCGTCGGCAGCCTTCACCCGCCCCAGCATCTCGGCTGCCGTCATCACATGCGCCGTTGAGAACGCGAGGATCGTCAGCGTGGCGCGCTGCACCTGTTCGGCTGATAGTGCGCCCTGGCCGACATCCGGATAGTCGAACGTGCCCGTCGCATCCGACAGGAACACGACCTTGTAGTTGTGGAACATGGCGTCGCGCGCGGTGGCGTGGCAGCAGTTCTCGGTCGTCGTCCCCGAAATGATGACCGTCGTGATGCCCCATTCGCGCAGGATGAGGTCGAGGTCGGTGGCGAAGAAGGCGCTGTAGCGGTGCTTCTTGATGACGTGCTCGCCCGGTGCCGGTGCAAGATCATTGAAGATCTCGACGCCCGCGGTGCCATCGACCAGCGACGACCGGTCGGCGATCGGCGAATAGAGATCGTCATAGAGCCCCATGTCGCTGCCGTCGCGACGATGTACATGCGCCGTGTAGACGACGCGGATGCCCTTGTCGCGGCAGGCCTTCAGCGTCTGCGCCAGCCGGGGCACCATGGCGGCGGCTTGCGCCGAACGCAGCTTGGCGCCCTCGGCCACGAAATCGTTCTGCATGTCGACCACGATCATGACGGTGCGGTCGGGATCGATGATGTCGCATTGGTAGCCCATTTGATGTCTCCTCTCCTGGTGGGAGACATTTTCTACGCCGGTTCCTGCGGCGGTTCTTGGCTGTGCGGGCCAATCGCTGGACTCTGCTTGCCAGACAGGCGGTAGACGCCGAATATCCCGCTGCCGGGTTGGGCGGGAGCAAGGCCAATGCAGACCCCAGATCACGCAGTCGTCGCGCAAACGCTTGTTGCGCCGGGTGACAGCTTCGACCGCTGGCATCACGTCACCTGCCGCGAATTCTCGCTGACCGAATGCCGCCGCGTCGCGGACGAGGCATTTCAGGCAGCGATCTCGATCCGCCATTTCGGGCCGCTCGCGATCAACGACATCTGGTCGTCGACGCCGGCCGCGGACCGGATCCGGGTGATGCGCAGCGCGAGCGACGTCCGCAGGGATCCGCGCGACTATTTCATGCTGTGGCTGACGCTGCGCGGCGAGGTCGGCTTCGCGCAGGGCGGACGCGAGGTGCGGATGCGCCGCGGCGATCTCATGCTGCATGACCAGGCGCAGCCGTTCACGCTCGAATTCGCGCCGAGCGCGCGTTCGATCATGGTGTCGATCCCGCGGCCGCTGCTGCTCGCGCGCCTGCCGGATGCGCAGCGGTTGACGGCACGACGGGTCGGCAACGCGTCAAAAGTGGGCGCGCTGGCGGGATCGTTGATCCGCCGGCTGACGCGCCTCGACGACGAGGCCGGGCCCGCGGCGAACCGGCTTGGCGCCTCAGTGCTCGATATCTTCGCAACCACGCTCCAGACCGAGCTGACGGACGAGGTGCCGCAGCGCGGCGACGAACGGCTGGCGCGGATCAAGGCCTACATCCTGGCCCATCTCGACGATCCCGAACTCGATCTCGATACGATTGCGACCGCGCAGAACATGGCGCCGCGCACGCTCAATCGCCTGTTCGCGCGCGAAGGCACGACGCCGATCCGCTGGCTCTGGCAGCAGCGCCTCGCCGGCGCCTACCAGGCGCTGGCCGAACGGCGCTTCAGCCACGTCACCGATGCGGCGCTCAGCTTCGGCTTCAGCGACGTCTCGCATTTCAGCCGCGCCTTCAAGGCCGCGTTCGGCCGCTCGCCGCATCAAGTGATGGGGTGAGGGGCGGGGCGTCCTCTCGTTACGGCGCGCAGGCAAAACTCGCGGCCGCGGTGACCGGTCCTGCCTTGTAATGCGGCCATGCGGGCCAGCGGCAAAGCGGCAGCGCACGGACTGTGTCGAAGGCCGGCGCCTCGGTCTTCTGCTCGCGCACTTCGAGATCGCCGGGCGCCTTGCCGTTCTCGACCCAATCGACCAGCACGGCCAGCATGTCGACATTGGCGGGTGCGCCGGAGCCGACATGGTCGACGCCGGGCGCAGTGTAGAGCCGGGCGAACTCCGCGACCTTGTCCTTGCCGAGCGTCTTCTCGACGTTCTCGAAGTAGCGGATGCCGGCATAGGGGCTTTGCGCGTAGTCGGACATGTGTTCGAGGATCACGAGCTTGCCGCCGTGGGCGTGGAAGCGCGTGAGGTCCGGATCGGTGGAATCCATCAGCGCGGAGACCTCCAGCACGCGCGCCTTGTGGTCCTCGGGCTTGTAGGTCGTGACGTCGAGTTTCGGATTGCGGGCGAAGACATATTGCATGCCGCCGGCGCCATAGATCCAGGCGATGCCGTTGGTCGGAGCCGGTGGCTGTGCCGGCGCCGCGCTGCCGAGCCACCAGGCCTTCCAGCCGCCGGTCGGGCCGAACGCCGGCGTATTCTCGCCCGACACGCCCCAGCCGGGATAGTCGTCGAGGCCGTTGGCGAGCAGGAACGAGAATTTATACGGCGCATGCAGCGTCTCGATCGCGGCAATCTGCTTGTCGGTCAGGCAGTCGTCGCCGCTGTGGCCCGCGGCGCATGCCAGCGTCGCCGGCTTGAACGCGGACTTGCAGCCGACGGGGTCCTGCACCAGTGCGTCGTCGGAACCGTCCTGCGTGTCGCAAGCCCTGAGCACGGCGTCGGCGACGAGCTTGACCTGCGCCGGCCTGATCCAGCCGTCGCCCATGGTCACGAGGCCGGAGCGGGTGCCAGCATGCTGCAATCCGACCCAGTTGATGACAGGCACGCGCGCGAAAATGCCGTCGAAATCGTCGGGGTAACGCTGCGCCATGGTCAGCGCCTCGCGGCCGCCTTCGGACGATCCCATGAAATACGTCTTCGCCGGCGGCTTGCCGTAGGCGCGGACGGTCAGTGCCCGCGCGGCGTCGCGCACTTTCTTGTAGGCCTCGTGCGAAAAATTCGCGAACGCCTCGTCGTTGAGCGAGAACAGCTGCGGCGGCTCGCCGGGCTTCTGCTCGTGGCCGGAGTCGGTGCCGACGGTCACAAAGCCGAGTGCCAGCGGCGAGGCCTTGTCGAATGGATAGGCCGGCGGCAGGCCGAGGCCTGATATCAGCACGCCATTGAAGCCGCCGCCGCCATATTGCAGCGAGCGGCCGTCCCACTCCACTGGAAGGTTGACCTCGAATTTGATCGGCGGCGCGGCAGGATCGGTCGGGGTGATCTGCCCGAGCACCTTGCAGAACGCGGGATTGGCCGGGATGATGCGCGCCGCGGGCGTCGGCGCTTTCTCGGCGGCCGAGAGCGGCGATGGTGCCTGGAGTGTGGCGCTGTCGATCTTGACGGCGCCGTCGGCGGGACCGGCAAGGCCGCTGCAGGTTGCCGCGGGATCACCGGTCATTCTGGTCGCAAATGCGGCCGAAGCGCACGACATCAATGTGACAAGCGAAGCCGCGAACGCCCATGTGCGCGCATTGATCCGCATCGTTTCCTCCCCATGCAATATTGTTGCTATGGCAAGTATTTCACGCGCTATCTTGCCGCACAATGGTTTGAACGTAGTTCCGTCATCCCCGCGCAAAGGCTTCGCCTTTGTCGCTGGAGGTGCGAGCGGAGCGAGCCTCGAAGGATGAATCGGCCACCAGCCGGGCCGTCGACCCTTCGAGGGCCGCCGAAGAGGCGGCCACCTCCAGCGACAACGGCAAAGCCGTTGCGCGGGGGTGCCGGTCCAGACTGTCTGAGATGGGGGCCGCGCCGAGCAGCGCCTACTGCGCGACCTTGCTGCTGCCTTGCGTGATCAGCCGTGCGGCGCGCTGGTCGCGGGTGTGGATCCAGAGCCAGTTCATCGCCACCGCAATCCGATGCCGCACGCCGATCAGGAAGTAGATGTGGGCGAGGCCCCAAATCCACCATGCCAGTGAGCCGCGCAGCTTGAGCCAGCCGAAATCGATCACCGCCTTCTTCTTGCCGATCTGCGCGAGGCTGCCGGCATGCTTGTAGCGGAATGGCGGCAGCGTCTTGCCGTCGAGCCGCGCCTTGATCAGTGCGGCGACGTAGCGCCCCTCTTGCTTTGCCGCCGGCGCGATGCCGGGCACCGGATTGCCGTCGGGGTCCTTGATCGTGACGGTGTCGCCGACCGCGAAGATGTCGGGATGACCAGGCACCGTCAGATCGGGCTCGACCTGCAGTCGATGGGCGCGATCGGCCGGCGCGTTCAGCCATTCGGCGGCGCGCGAGGCGCGCACGCCGGCGGCCCAGACGATGGTGCGCGCCTCCAGCCTGTTGCCACCGAACACGACGCCGTCGGCCGAGCATTCGGTGACCGGCTCGCCCAGCATCACCTCGACGCCGAGTTTTTCCAACGACGCCTGCGCGTAGGCCGAGAGATCGTCCGGGAAGCCGGCCAGCACGCGCGGGCCGGCCTCGATCAACACCACGCGCGCCTTGCGCGTGTCGATGTGACGGAAGTCTTGCGGCAGCGTGTCCTTGGCGAGGTCGGCGATGGTGCCGGCCATCTCGACGCCGGTCGGCCCGGCGCCGATGATGACGAAGGTGAGCAGCGCCGCGCGCTTGTCGGGATCGGTCTCGCGCTCGGCGCGCTCGAAAGCGACCAGGATACGCCGCCTGAGTGTCGTCGCGTCCTCCAGCGTCTTCAGGCCGGGCGCGAACGGCTCCCATTCGTCATGGCCGAAATAGGCGTGGCGCGCGCCGGTGGCGAGGACCAGCGTGTCGTAGGGAATGCTGCCGCCGTCATCGAGCTGCACTTGCTTCGCCGCCGCGTCGACGCCGCAGACATTGGCGAACAGCGTCGTCACCTCGGGCCGGTCGCGCAAGAGATAGCGGATCGGCCAGGCGATCTCGCTGGTCGCAAGCGACGCGGTCGCGACCTGATAGAGCAGCGGCTGGAACAGATGGTGGTTGCGGCGGTCGATCAGCGTGATCTCGACCGGCGCGCCTGCGAGACCGAAGGCGGCTTCCAGCCCGCCGAAGCCGGCGCCGACGATCACCACGCGATGAGGTTTGGCCGGCGCTTGCGTCATCTGATGTCGCCCTCGGTTTCGAACGGCTTCGTCATCTGATTATGTAGTCATTCGCAGCCTCATTCCAACACGAAATGCCCGATCGCCCGATAGCGAAACCCAATCACTGCGTGCCTCACGCGTCCTGCGGCGCAGTCGTGGCGACGACCCGCCGCCGCATCGGCAGGAACAGTCCCGCGACCGCGCCGGCGAACGACAGCGTTGCCGCAAGGCTCATCGCCGCAGCGAATCCGCTCGTGAAATGTCCGGACGAATCGGCCGTGCCATTGGCAGTGAAGCTCGCCACCAGCGCCGCGATGCCGAACATGCCGCCGAGGAAGCGGCCCATGTTGAAGATACCAGATGCCTTGCCCATCTCGCTGACCGCGACCGCGCTCAGCACCGCGTTCTGTGCGGCCGGCATCGCCATCGAGACGCCGACGCCGGCGAGCATCAGCGGCGCGATCAGTGCGGAGTAGGGCACCGACGGGCTCACGATCTCGCCGATCCAACCGAGCCCGATTGCCTGCATCAGGAGACCGGTGACCACGAGCGTGCGTTCGCCGAACCGGTTGACCACGGCGCCGGCGATCGGCGCCGTGACGAACAATGTCGCCGTCCACGGCAGCAGGCGCAGCCCGGCACCGAAGGCGTCAAAGCCGAGCGCGATCTGCAGGAACTGCGGCAGCAGGAACAGCACGCCATACATCGCGGCGTAGAACAGCACGCTTGCGGCGATGCCGGCCGCGAACGGTCTGGCAGCGAACAGCCGCATCGGCACCATCGGGCTGGTCGCTCGCAGCTCCCACAGCACGAAGATCACCGCCAGCGCGATGCCGGCGATCAGCGCGCCCGTCACCTCCGCGCTCGCCCATCCGGCGCTGTTGCCGCGCAACAGGCCCCAGACCAGCGCCAGCGCCGCGAGCGCGACCAGCGACAATCCGGCGATATCGAGCGGCGCCGTCGGCCCAAAACTCTCGCGCAGGCGCGCCATCACGAGGGCGATCGCGACGAGGCCTATCGGCAAATTGATCCAGAAGATCCAGCGCCAGCCGAGATGCTCGGTAATGAAGCCGCCGATCGCGGGGCCGATGATCAGCGCGCATCCGGTGATGCCGCTGAAAATGCCGAGAGCGCGGGCGCGCTCCTCGCGGCCGAAGGCACCGCTCAGGATCGCCATCGCCAGCGGCATCACCAGCGCCGCGCCTGCGCCCTGCAGGGCGCGCGCGACGATCAATGCCGCGGCGTTGCCGGCCAGCGCGCAGGCCGCGGACGCCACGACGAACAGGCCGATCCCGGCCGCGAACATCCGACGCCGCCCAAAACGGTCGCCGAGCGCCGCGCCGGTCAGGAGCAGCACCGCGAAGGTCAGATTGAAGGCATTGACGGTCCATTGCAGCGTCTCGACGGCGCTGCCGAAATCGGCGCGGATGGTGGCGAAGGCCGTGGTCATGATCATGGCGTCCAGCGCCATCATGAAGGATGCCAGCGCGGTGAGGCCGAGCACCCAGCGCTGCTCGGCGCGCTGCTGTGAGGTTTGCATGGTGGTTCTCCGTTGGCGCACCGCAAGGTTGCGGCGCGCTTCGCAGGCCAGGACGAACCGGAGCGGGCAAAGGATGCGGCCGAAGAATTATTTTTGCCGGACCGCATCCTTTGGCCGCCGGCAAACGTCCTTAGGGCTGACGCGGCCGGTTCAGGCCGAAAACCGAGGCCAAGGAGGCTGCGATGAGACGGACCCTGATCAGGTACAAGACCAAGCCCGAAATGGCGGAGAAGAATGCCGCGCTGGTTGCGGCGGTGTTCGCCGAACTGAAGGCGGCCAATCCGGACGGCGTGCGCTATTTGACCCTGCGACTGGAGGACGACACCTTCATCCACATGGTCGAGACCGCGGCCGATGACGGCTCGAGCCCGATCCCGAAGCTGGCGGCGTTCCAGACCTTCCAGGACGGCATCCGCGATCGCTGCGCCGAGCCGCCGCTGGTTCGTAGTGCTGTGATTGTCGGAAATTATCGTATGCTGGATGCGCCGTGAACCGACCGGCTTTGAACCGACTGGCCTTGAAGCGATCTGGCGGAGCCATCATGACGTCACCACCCCAGGCGCCGGCCGAGGTCGACGCGCTGCTGGCGGCGATGCGGCCAAGGCTGCATCGCTACTGCGCCCGCATGGTCGGATCGGTCATCGACGGCGAGGATGTGCTGCAGGACGCGCTGATCAAGGCGATGGAAGCGTTCGCGTCCGCAGGCCCGATCCAGCATCCGGAGGCCTGGCTGTTCCGGATCGCGCACAACACCGCGCTCGATTTCCTCAGGCGGCGCAACCGCCAGGACGCGCTCCACGCGCCGGAGGAGGTGGACATGATGGCCGGAGAGCTTGACGACGTCAGCCGCCGCGAGATCGCAGCAAGCAGCCTGCGCACCTTCATGCGGTTGCCGGTGGCGCAGCGCTCCAGCGTGATCCTGATGGACGTGCTCGGCTGCTCGTTGCAGGAAGTCTGCGGCATCATGGATTTCAGCCTGCCCGCGGTGAAGGCCGCGCTGCATCGCGGACGTACGCAACTGCGGGCGTTCGCCCGCGAGCCCGACGAGGCGCCGCGGCCCGGCCTGTCGCCGGCCGATCGCAACCGGCTGAATGCCTATGTCGGCCGCTTCAACGCTCACGACTTCGATGCCATCCGCGCCATGATCGCCGATGACATCAGGCTCGAGCTCGTCAACAAGACACGTCTGAACGGCAAGGCCGAGGTGTCACGCTACTTCGGCAATTATGCGAAGATCGACGATTGGCACCTGGTGACCGGACAGGTCGAGGGCCGTCCCGCGATCCTGGTGTTCGATCCGAACGCCCAGGGTGGGCCGCCGCGATCGTTCATGCTGCTCGACTGGTCGGCCGACAAGGTCGCGACGATCAGGGACTTCCGCCACGCGGCTTACGCGATCGACGGCGCCGAATGGGCGGTGGATCAAGGGTAAGCGGCTATCAGCGCGTGGCGCAGTGACCGCGCCACAAACTGACTGTCGTCCCGGACAAGCGAAGCGCGATCCGGGACCCATAACCACGCATGGGAATTGTCTTGTATCGCTGGGGCCCCAGCGTCCTTCAACAATCCAGGCCTGTTTTATGGGTCCCTGCTTTCGCAGGGACGACAGCCACTACCGCGTCTTGCCGCCGAACTCGCCTTTGGCGATCCGCGCGACGCGGCTGCCGGCTGCGGCGGGGGCGCTGCTTCTTTCAAACAGCCCATCGCCGCTGCTCTCACGCGGCAACGGCGGCGCTTCTTCGGAGCGGCCGCCCGGCCAGAACGTCAGGACGAGGTTCATCGCGGCATTGGCGAGCGCACCGACCACCGTTCCGGCGTGCTGGTAGGTCAGCGCATATTCGGGAAATCGTCCGGCAATGGCTTTGTCGAGCACGATGAGGGCGATCCATGCCGCCATCACGCAGACCGGATCCCATCCGATGTCACGCACCCGCATCGACTGCAGCATGAAGCAGACGACGAGCATGCCGTAGAAGGAAAAGATCAGCGCGGGGCTGTTCGACGCCTGCGCCAGCAGCACGTCCGTCCTGCCGCGCGGCACATTGCCCGTGATCCCGTAGACCAGCATCACAAAGCCAAGGCCCACGACGAGGGTGCAGAAGAAAAAGGCCAACCGGCCCATCCGGGCATTGAAGCCGAAGATGTAATTCAGCATGTGACGCACCCCTTTGGGCCCAGCCTCGCCCGGTGATGCTTTCAAGACCATGAAGCCCGCGAGCGCTTGCCGGCCCGTGGTTTCCGGGTGCTTTACCGGATCGTTAAAGCCTGCGGCTGTGGGCGGGCGCCGGTCGCTGGCATTGCGCCGGGCCCTGCGACAATCGTTGCCTACGCAACCGGCATTATATTTCTTGCAATGGTCGATTTGGACGAATTATGATGCAAGGTGCTGGGGTATGCGCCGAAGGTTCTAATTGGGTGCCGTCGGTTCATGCTTGCTGCACACTTGCGATATCGCGCACAAAACACGTCACAGAACGGCGCGCGCAAAGCGTGACCCCCGGGCCATCGTGATCAAGCCTGGCGGGATCTTTGGTTGAGGAGGGGAGTGAATATGAAAAAGGCATTCTGGCTGGCAGGCGCCATGGCTCTGGCGCTCGCGCAGCCCGCGACGGCGGCTGACAGCGTCAAGATCGGC
Organism: Bradyrhizobium sp. USDA 3240; assembly: GCF_054063295.1. Lineage (NCBI taxonomy): Bacteria > Pseudomonadati > Pseudomonadota > Alphaproteobacteria > Hyphomicrobiales > Nitrobacteraceae > Bradyrhizobium > Bradyrhizobium sp. USDA 3240. The sequence goes on along the minus strand of NZ_JBSSGD010000002.1, from coordinate 3,539,459 downwards.
TTTGTCTCGACCTTCAGCGGTCCGACCGCCGTGATCGGCAACGACATGCGCAATTCGTTCGAGCTCGCGCTCGACCATCTCGGCCGCAAGATCGACGGCAAGCCGGTCGAGGTGATCTACGAGGACGACCAGCAGAAGCCTGATGTGGGCAAGCAGAAGACCGAGAAGCTGGTGCAGTCCGACAAGGTCGACTTCATCGTCGGCTACATCTGGTCGAACGTGCTGCTGGCGTCGCTGAAGACCGCGGTCGATTCGAAAACCTTCCTGATCTCGGCCAACGCCGGTCCGTCGCAGCTCGCCGGCGAATTGTGCTCGCCTTACGTGTTCTCGACCTCGTGGCAGAACGACCAGACGCCTGCCGCGATGGGCCTCTACATGAACCAGAAGGGCGTCAAGTCGGTGTTCCTGATCGGCCCGAACTACGCCGCCGGCAAGGACATGCTCGCGGGCGTGAAGAGCACCTTCAAGGGTGAGGTGGTCGGCGAGGAATACACGGTGTGGCCGAGCCAGCTCGACTTCTCCGCCGAATTGACCAAGGCGCGCAACTCCAAGGCCGAGTCGATCTTCGTGTTCTATCCCGGCGCCGCCGGCGTCCAGTTCCTGAACCAGTACGCCCAGGCCGGCATCAAGGCGCAAATCCCGCTCTATACCGCGTTCACCGTCGACGAATTGTCGCTGCCGCTGCAGAAGGACAACGCGATCGGCATTCCCGGCGCGCAGGAATGGGTCAACGACCTGCCGAACGCCGAGAACAAGAAGTTCGTCGAGGACTATCGCAAGAAGTATCCCGGCCTGCGTCCGACCTATTACGGCGCCCAGGCCTATGACGCCGCCCAGCTGATCAACAGCGCGGTCGTCGCGGTGAAGGGCGACCTCACCAAGAAGGACGCCATGAAGGCCGAGATGGAGAAGGCCAACTTCAAGTCGCTGCGCGGCCCGTTCAAGTATGGCAACAACCACATCCCGATCCAGAACTTCTATCTGCAGGACGTGGTCAAGGACGCCGACGGCCAGCTCTCGCTGAAGACGGTCGCGACCATCGTCAAGGACGACCAGGACAAGTTTCACGACAAGTGTTCGATGAAGTGATCTTCGGGCAATTCTGGCCCGTGGCTTGCTTTCTTCACCTCGCCCCGCTCTTGCGGGGAGAGCATAGGCCGCCTCCGGCGGCCGTTCTTGACGAAGGACGCCGAAGCGCAGCTTCGGCTATGCGCGAAGCGATTGGGTGAGGGGCTCCTTCCGCGAATCCGGTTTGTGGAGCTACCCCTCACCCCAACCCTCTCCCCGCAAGAGCGGGGCGAGGGAGAACACGCAGCGAGCAATGCGGCGGTGGGCATGCACTGCCGCTGTTTTTTTAGGGATGATGTAGCCTCACGATGTATCTCGTCGTCGAACAACTGCTGAACGGCCTGCAATTCGGCCTGCTGCTGTTTCTGCTGGCGGCCGGACTGACGCTGGTGTTCGGCATCATGGATTTCGTCAACCTGGCGCACGGCTCGCTCTACATGATGGGCGCCTATTTCGCGGCGACTTTCGTGGCCTGGACCGGAAGCTTCGTGCTCGGTGCGCTGCTGGCGCTGGGCGCGACGCTCTTGCTCGGCATCGTGCTCGAATATGTCGCGCTCCGGCATCTCTACGGCCGCGACCATCTCGACCAGGTGCTGGCGACGTTCGGCCTGATCCTGTTCTTCAACGACGCCGTCCGGCTGATCTGGGGCCCGGCCGGCCTCGCGCTGCCGCTGCCGGCCTGGCTCACCGTGCCGGTGCAGATCATTCCCGGCGTGTATTACCCGGCCTACCGGCTGATGATCATCGTGGTCGCGCTGGCGGTTGCAGCGATGCTCTATCTCGTCGTGATGCGCACCCGCGTCGGCATGCTGATCCGCGCCGGCGCCTCCAACCGCGAGATGATCGGGGCGCTCGGCATCAACATCAAGCTGTTGTTCACGCTGGTGTTCGGCTTGGGGGCCGCGCTCGCCGGTCTCGCCGGGCTGATGCAGGCGCCGATCCTCACCGTGCAGATCGGGATGGGCGAGAACATCCTGATCCTCGCCTTCGTCATCATCGTGATCGGCGGCATCGGCTCGATCCGCGGCGCCTTCATGGCAGCGATCTTCGTCGGCATCATCGACACGATGGGCCGTGCGTTCCTGCCCGACCTGCTGCGCAAGGTGCTGAGCGGGGCGGCGGCCTCGACCGCCGCGCCGGCGCTGTCCTCGATGCTGATCTATCTCCTGATGGCGATCATCCTTGTGCTGCGGCCCGAAGGGCTGTTCCCGGCGGCCAAACGATGACGCCCAAGCTCAACGCCTCCAATGCGGTCGCGGCGCTGCTGTGCGCCGCCTTGGTCCTGCTGCCGGTCTATTCGGCCGTCACTGGCAATATCTTCATCCTGACGCTGTTCACCCGCATCGCGATCTATGCGCTGGCGGCCGCGAGCCTCAACCTGATCATGGGCTATGGCGGCATGATGAGCTTCGGCCATGCCGCCTATCTCGGCATCGGCGGCTATGCCGTCGGCATCCTCGCCGCCGAGGGCATCGGTTCCGGCTTCATCCAGTGGCCGGTGGCGCTCGCGGTCTCGGCGCTGTTTGCGCTGTTGATCGGCGCGCTCAGCCTGCGTACCCGTGGTGTCTATTTCATCATGATCACGCTGGCCTTTGCGCAGATGGCCTATTACGTCGCCTCCGCATTGTCGCGCTACGGCGGCGACGACGGGCTCACCGTCTACAAGCGCAGCGATTTCGCCGGCCTGATCAATCTGTCCGACCGTACGCAGTTCTATTATCTCTGCCTCGGCTGCCTGTTCGGCGGCCTCTATCTGATCTGGCGCATCGTCAATTCGCGCTTCGGCCTCGTGGTGCAGGGCGTCCGCTCCAACGAGCAGCGCATGCAGGCGATCGGCTTCCACGCCAACCGCTATCGCCTGGTCTGTTTCGTGATCGCAGGCACGATCTGTGGCCTCGCCGGTGCGCTGCTTGCCAACAACACCGACTTCGTCAGCCCCGCCGTGATGTACTGGACCCGGTCCGGCGACCTGATGGTGATGGTGATCCTCGGCGGCATGGGCTCGCTGTTCGGCCCTGTCGTCGGCGCGATCGTCTATCTCCTGCTCGAGGAGCTGCTGTCGCAGTTCACCGAATATTCGGGACTGATCCTGGGCCCGGTGCTGCTGTTGATCGTGCTGTTCGCGCGCGGCGGCATCATGGGCCTGCTCGGGAGGATGAGTCGTGGTTGATCCCTTGCCAAATCCCTTGCTCCGCGTCGACAATCTTGTGCGCCGCTATGGCGGCATCACCGCGACCGACAACCTCTCGATGGAGGTCATTCCGGGCGAGCTGCACGCCATCATCGGCCCCAACGGCGCCGGCAAGACCACGCTGATCAGCCAGCTCACCGGGCAGGTGATGCCGAATTCCGGCACCATTTGCTTCGCCGGCCGCGACGTCACGAGCCTGCCGTCCTACAAGCGCTCTAGGCTCGGGCTGGCGCGCTCGTTCCAGATCACCTCGCTGCTGAAGGATTTTTCCGCGATCGACAATGTCGCGCTCGCCGCGCAGGCGCATGACGGCCATTCGTTCCGCTTCTGGGGCAATGCGCGCAAGGAGCGGCAGCTGCGCGACACCGCCCGCGCGGCGCTGGAACGCGTCGGCCTCGGCAAGCGCGCCGATATCGTGGTGTCGCAATTGAGCCATGGCGAGCAGCGCGAACTCGAGCTCGCGGTCGCGCTCGCCACCAAGCCGCAGCTTCTGCTGCTCGACGAGCCGATGGCTGGCCTCGGCGTCACGGAGTCGGCGCGGATGGTCGCGTTACTGAAGGAGCTGCGCAAGGAAGTCACCATCGTGCTGGTCGAGCACGACATGGAGGCGGTGTTCGCGCTCGCCGACCGCATCACGGTCCTGGTCTATGGCCGCGTCATCGCCTGCGGCGTGCCGGATGCGATCCGCAAGGACGAAAAGGTCAAGCGCGCCTATCTCGGCGATCAGCATGCGGTGACGCGCCATGGCTGAGACGAACACCGCTGAAACGTTGCTCGAAGTCGATGGGATCGAGACCTGCTACGGGTTGAGCCAGGTGCTGTACGGCCTGTCGTTGCAGATCAAAGCGGGAGAGATGGTCGCGCTGATGGGCCGCAACGGCATGGGCAAGACCACCACCATCCGCTCGATCATGGGCCTGACGCCGGCGCGTGGGGGCGCCATCCGCTTCGCCGGCGAGGCGGTGCACGGCCTGCCGTCGTACAAGATCGCAAAGCTCGGCATCGGCCTCGTGCCGGAAGGACGCCAGATCTTTCCGAATCTCACGGTGCGCGAAAACCTCGTCGCGGCATCAGGCAATAGGCTGAATGCCTCCGATCCGTGGACGATCGACAAGATCCATGCGCTGTTCCCGCGGCTCGCCGAACGCACCGGCAATATGGGCGTCACCCTGTCCGGCGGCGAGCAGCAGATGCTTGCGATCGGCCGCGCGCTGATGACCAACCCGAAGCTCCTGATCCTCGACGAGGCCACCGAAGGCCTGGCGCCCTTGATCCGCGACGAGATCTGGAGCTGTCTGTCGATGCTGAAGGGACGCGGGCAGTCGGTGCTGGTGATCGACAAGAACGTCGGCAACCTCACCCGTATCGCCGACCGCCACTACATCATCGAGCGTGGCAAGACGGTGTGGAGCGGGACGAGCAAACAGCTGATCGCCGAGCCGGATCTGCAGCACAAGTATCTGGGGATTTGAGGCGGAGCAGGTGCGCTCACTCCATCCCCGTCATCCTGAGGAGCGCGTCTTCGCGCGTCTCGAAGGATGCCGGCCCGGCTGGTGGCCGTCGAGCCCTCGAGACGCGCTTCGCGCTCCTCAGGGTGACGGGTCAGGTGGTTGTGCCGCGGTGAGGTCAAAACATCTCGAAATATTCGCGCTGCTCCCAGTCCGACACCTCGGCCTGGAAGCGTTCGATCTCCGCGTTCTTGATGAAGACGTAATAGTCGACGAACTCGGGCCCGAGCGCCTGGCGGAAGAACGGATCGTCTTGAAGCGCAAACACGGCTTCGCGCAGCGATTTCGGCAACAGCGCTGCCTTGGTCTCATAGGGCGTGTCGGCGGACGGGCCGGGATCGAGCTTGCGGTCGACGCCGTCGAGGCCAGAAAGAATTTGCGACGCCATGTAGAGATACGGATTCGCCGCCGGCTCGCCGATCCGGTTCTCCAGCCGCGTTGCCGGATCGCCCGCGCCGCCGAGCACGCGGATCATCACGCCGCGGTTGTCGCGGCCCCAGATCGCGCGATCCGGCGCCAGCGAATAGGAGCGATAGCGCTTGTAGCCGTTGATGGTCGGCGTCGTGAACACGGTCGAGGCGCGTGCATGCTCGATCAGGCCGGCCAGCCAGGCGCGGCCGAGCGCGCTTAAGGGCTCGCCGGCTTCCTTCGGCATGAAGACGTTCTCGCCGTTGGCGCGCGATACCAGCGATTGATGCAGATGCCAGCCCGAGGCGAACACGTTCGGCAGCTTGGGTCGGCACATGAAGGTCGCGTGATAGCCGTGGCGGCGCGCGATCTGCTTCACGGCGGAGCGGAACAGCACCATGATGTCGGCGGGTGCAAGCCCCACGGTCGGCGCGAAGGTGAATTCGCATTGGCTCGGACCGAACTCGACCTCGACCGTGCGCAACGGCAGGTCGAGCGCGATGATGTCGCGGCGGATGATTTCGAGCGCCGGCTCCATCTGATCGTAGCGCTGCTCGGTGAGGTACTGATAGCCATGCGACAGTAGGCTGACCGACGGCGGCCGCCCGGGCTGGCCGGCATCCTCCGGCGCCATGTGGGCGTCGTCGAGCTTGAACAGATGGAATTCGACCTCGAGGCCGGCGACGAAATCGTAGCCGCGGCTTCCGAGCTGATCGAGCACCTTGCGATAGAGGTTGCGGGTCGCGAACGGCACCGGCCGTCCGTCGCTGAAATAGAGGTCGCAGAGCAGCCAGCCGGTGTTCTCCGCCCAGGGCAGCACGCGGAACGTGGTGGGGTCGGCGACCATCAGCACGTCGGCCGCGCCCTCCATCTCCTTCATGCCGAAGCCGCCGCCTGCGGTGAACACCGGAAACACCGTTTTGTGCGAGGTGTCCTTGGCGAGCATCGTCGTGGTGATAGAGCAGCCGCCCTCCAGCGAGCGCACCGCTTCGCTCGCGATCAAGGTCTTGCCGCGCAGGATGCCGTGCTGGTCGGGGAACGAGAGGCGGATGACTTCGAGGTTCTTCTCCTCGACGATGCGGCGGAGGCGGTTCGCGGCCTCCTTCTGCTCATCCGACCACAGGCCGTGACGCTCGACGAAGCTCATCGCGTCACTCCTTTGTTGCTGTCGTTCCGGGATGGTCCGAAGGACCAGACCACAGATGCGCACTGCGCATCGGGGAACCTCGAGATTCCGGGTTCGATGCTGCCGCATCGCCCCGGAATGACAACTTCACACACATTACTCCGCCGCCGTCAGGTGGTGCACCTTGCCGGCGATCTCGCGCGGCACGGGGGCGGCCCACGGCGCGCCGCGGCGGCGCTTGACGTCGACTTCCATCCAGTAGAGCTCCCAGCCCAGCGTCGGTCCGATGCCGTCCATCGTCGCCGGACCCTGAATGCTACGCGCGGAGGCTTCGTCGAGGAACAGCATCGGTTTCTCGCCGCCGGAAACCTTTTCGATCTCCTGCCGCAACAGGCGGCGATATTGCACGATCGCCTTGTCGCTCTGGCCGAGATGCTCGTTGGTGCGATCCTGGATCGCCCCCATCGATTCCACCGCCCACTGATCGTGGACGTTGATGTCGCTGCCCATGCCGGTATAGGTCTCGGTCGCCTGCTCGTGGGGATCGAAGCCGTAGTCGTTGCTGCGGTTCTTGCGCGACTTGTAGTCGGGCAGCGTATAGAGCTCGAGCCGCTGGTCGCGCATCTTCTGCTTGTCGACCGGGGCCGCGTAGCTGGTGAAGATCGCGTACCAGTAGCAGTTCTCGTCATCGACCGGCACGTGCCACTGCGTGATCGTCATCTCGGTCGACATCGGGATGACGAAGCCGTGTGGGAATAGCTGGTTGGTGACGCGCACATGGGTGCGCTCCTCGTCGAGCTCGCGCAGCGCGATCAGGCGCAGGCCGTATTCGGTGTGCTCGACATTGATGATCGGCCGATCATATTCGCGCAGGATCTTGGTCATCGGCATGTCGCTGCCGGCGGAGGCGCCGCGGAACTGCTTGCCGTAGGCGCCCGAGGTGTCCTCGTCCTCGAAGAAGCGATGCAGGAAGGAGGCGTGCGCCGGATCGATGCCGACCTCCAGCGCCTGTAGCCAGTTGCAGTTCATGTGGCCCTTGAACGCGAACGTATGACTGTCGGGTGCGACGAAGCAGTCGAGCTCCGGAAATGCCGGCGGGGCGCCTTCGCCGAGATAGGCCCACAGGATGCTGCTCTTCTCCACCACGGGATAGGAGCGCTGCTTGATACCCTTGCAGAGTTGCGATCCAACAGGCTCGGCCGGCGTCTCGATGCACTGGCCTGATGCGTCGAACAGCCAGCCGTGGAAGGCGCAGCGCAGCCCGCCATTCTCGAGCCGGCCGAAGGCGAGGTCGGCGCCGCGGTGCGCGCAGTGGCGATCGATTAGCCCGTAGCTGCCGTCCTCGCTGCGGAACAGCACCAGGTTTTCACCGAGCAGCTGCACCGGTCGAACCGGGCGCGGCCCTTCCAACTCGTCGACCAGCGCCGCCGGCTGCCAGTACATCCGCATAAGCTTTCCGCAAGGGTCTTTGCGCCCGGTGCGGGTGATCAGATCGTTCGCTTCCTGGCTCATCATGGCGGCGTCTCCCGAATGTGGATTTGTTCGCCTATTGAACGAATGTGCGAATTATGCCATGTCTCATTCCAACCGCAAGCGCAATTTTTGAACCGTTCAAATCCGCGAGCCCCCAATGCCCAAGCTGAAGCGGACCGATCAGGACGAGCGCGCCACCGACTTCGTCGAGGCGCTCGATCGCGGCCTGCGCCTTTTGCAGGTGTTCGGCACTGTCAGTGGTCCGGCCACGCTGAGTGACCTCGCCCGCGCCGCCGACCTGCCGCGCGCCACCGCGCGCCGCATCCTGTTCACGCTAGCGCATGGCGGCTTCGTCGCAACCGACGGCAAACTGTTCACGCTGACACCGCATGTGCTGACGCTCGCGGGCTCATTCCTGCAATCCAACCAGGTGGTGACGGTGCTGCAACCGGTGCTCGACCGCATCGCGACCGCAGCGCAGGAGATCGCCTCGCTCGCGCTGCTCGATGGCGACGACGTCGTGTTCGTCGCGCGCTCGAGCCCGACGCGGGTGTTCTCCGGCGGTCTCGATATCGGCTACCGGCTGCCGGCGTTCTGCACGTCAGTGGGCCGCGCGATGCTCGGCCGGCTCGGCGATGCCGAGCTCGCGGTACGCCTGAAGGCGATGCGCCGCGATCCGGTGACGCCGCAGACCACGACCGATCCGAAGAAGCTGCTCGCCACCATCATCGCCGATCGTGCGCAGGGCTACTCGCTGGTCGACCGCGAGGCCGAGCCGCATTTCCGTTCGATCTCGGTGCCGGTGCATCGCTATGACGGCACCATCGTCGCCGCCATCAACATGGGCGCGCATGTCGATCGCGTGCCGGCCAAGGAATTGATCGACCGCTTCCTGCCGCTGCTGCGCGACGGTGCGGATGATGTGAAGAGCAGGCTATTGTAAGGCGCTCTTATTTCCTCGCGATGCTTCGTCATTGCGAGGAGCGTTAGCGACGAAGCAATCCATGCATCCATACGCGCGGAAAGATGGATTGCTTCGCTTCGCTCGCAATGACGGGGATAGCGGGTCGATCAAGCTGTAAGATTACAGCGCCACGCTGCGCAGCCCGAAGCTGCGCGCCTCGTTCTGCAGCACCGGCCGCACCGAATCGATCAATCGCGCCGCGGCCGCATCGACCGAAAGCCCGGCGGTGTCGACCACCGCGGATGCGCGAGCATAAAGCGGTTCGCGGCTGACCAAAATGTTGCGCAGTTCGGCCATCGCGGAGCGGTCGTCGGCCATCGGGCGCAGATCGCCCTGGCGGCGGACGCGGGCCATGTGCTCTTCCGGCTCGGCCTTCAGCCAGATCGTGTAGAACGACGACAGGATCAGGTCGAAGGTCAGCGCCTCGGAGACGATGCCGCCGCCGGTCGCCAGCACCATCAATTCCTTGCGCGCGAGCAGCTGCGTCAGCGCGGCCTGCTCCATGCGGCGAAAGCCTTCCTGGCCGTACAGCGCGATGATCTCGGCGACCGAGAGACCGTTCTGCGCCTCGATCTCCTTGTTGAGCTCGACGAAACTCCAGCCGATCTTCTTCGCCAGCATCCGCCCGAGCGTGGTCTTGCCGGCGCCGCGCAGGCCGATCAGCGCGATGCCTGAGAACGAGGCGCCGCGCGGCGCCAGCGGGCTGCTGCCGGCGAGCATGTCCTTGGCCTGCGCGATCTGGTTCGGCGACGCCTTGCGCAGGAGATCGCGGATCACGGCCCAGTCCGGGATCGGCTCGCTCGAGGGGATCAGATCCTCGAGATGCGCGCCCATCGCGCCTGCGACACGGCGCAGCAGCACGATCGAGACATTGCCTTTGCCGCTTTCGAGCTGGGCGATGTAGCGTTCGGAAATGCCGGAGACCTTGGCGAGAACCTTGCGCGACATGCCGCGGAGCGCGCGCATGGTGCGCACCCGCTGCCCGAGCTGTTCGAGGAAGTCGGTTTCCGGATCGTTGGCTTCGGTCATGATCCCCATGCGACGCGCGGTCCTGACTGAATCAGGTCCAATGGTCTAGGAAACATAATGCCGATGAGGATTGACAGCAAGCCAATGTGGTGGCTTTGTATGAATTATAATTCTTAAATCTTGACGAGAGAGGACAGGCGCGGCGCGCCTGTGCCTGAGGAGCGGGCCATGACCTACAATGCAGTCACCTGGCTGCTCGACCGCAATGTCGATGAGGGCCGCGGCGCCAAGGTCGTGTTCGACGATACGGTCTCGCAAATCACCTATGGCGAGTTGCAGCAGCAGACCCGGCGGGTCGGCAACATGCTGCGCCGGCTCGGCGTCCGCCGCGAGGAGCGGGTCGCCATGATCATGCTCGATACGGTCGATTTCCCGATCGTGTTCCTCGGCGCGATCCGCGCCGGCGTGGTGCCGGTGCCGCTCAACACGCTGCTGACATCAGAGCAATACGCCTACATCCTCAGTGATTGCCGCGCGCGCGTGCTGTTCGTGTCCGAGGCGCTGCTGCCTGTCGTGAAGGACATCATCGCGCGCATGCCCGATCTCGAGCATGTCGTGGTCTCCGGCAAGGACGCGCACGGCCACAAGAAGCTGTCGGATGAGATCGCGCGCGAGGGCGACGTGTTCGCGACCGCGTCGACGCATGCCGACGAGCCGGCGTTCTGGCTCTATTCGTCGGGCTCGACCGGCATGCCGAAGGGCGTGCGCCATCTGCATTCCAATCTCGCGGCGACCGCGGAGACCTATGCCCAGCAGGTGCTCGGGATCCGCGAGGACGATGTCGGCCTGTCGGCGGCAAAGCTGTTCTTCGCCTATGGGCTCGGCAATGCGCTGACCTTCCCGATGTCGGTCGGCGCAACGACGATCCTGAATTCGGAGCGTCCGACGCCGGCGGTGATGTTCGCGCTGATGAACAAATATCATCCCAGCATCTTCTTCGGCGTGCCGACCCTGTTCGCCGCGATGCTGAACGACGAGGCGACCAAGGCGCAGTCCGGCGGCGATCGCCTGCGGGTCTGCACGTCGGCCGGCGAGGCGTTGCCGGAATCGGTCGGTAATGCGTGGCGCGCGCGGTTCGGCGTCGACATCCTCGACGGCGTCGGCTCGACCGAGCTCTTGCACATCTTCCTGTCGAATGCGCCCGGCGACATCAAATACGGCTCCTCGGGGCGTCCGGTGCCCGGCTACAAGGTGCGGCTGGTCAACGAGCTCGGAGCCGACGTCGCCGACGGTGAGGTCGGCGAGCTCTTGGTCGATGCACCCTCGGCCGGCGAGAGCTACTGGAATCAGCGCGCCAAGAGCCGCGCCACTTTCGAGGGCGCGTGGACCCGCACCGGCGACAAATACACGCGCGATGCCGACGGTCGTTACACCTTCTGCGGCCGCGCCGATGACATGTTCAAGGTGTCCGGCATCTGGGTCTCGCCGTTCGAGGTCGAGAGCGCGCTGATCACCCATCCCGCCGTGCTGGAAGCCGCCGTCGTGCCGGAGGCCGATCCGGAAGGGCTCTTGAAGCCGAAGGCCTATGTGGTGCTGCGGCCCGAGAGTTCGGCCGATGGTTTGCACGAGGCGCTGAAGGAACACGTCAAGCAGAAGATCGGCCCGTGGAAATATCCGCGCTGGATCGATGTGGTCGACAATCTGCCGAAGACGGCGACCGGCAAGATCCAGCGGTTCAAGTTGCGGCACGACGACGGCGCGCACTAGCATTTCCACTTGCGTCGTCCCGGCGAACGCCGGGACCCATACGCCGCGTCCTTCGTTTTTGAAAGACGCTGTTCAACGGCTTTTGCGCAACAACTGACCCCTGTGGTTATGGGTCCCGGCCTTCGCCGGGACGACGAGTGAGGAAGGCCCACCATGACGAACTTGAACCCCGCGGGCTTCCTCAGCATCGGCGGCGCCGAACTCGAGTACCGGATGATCGGTCCGTCACCCGAGACGGCGCCGACCCTCGTGATGCTCCACGAAGGTCTCGGCAGCGTCGGGCTGTGGGGCGACTTCCCCGACAAGCTGCAGGCGGCGACCGGCGCCGGCGTGTTCGCCTATTCGCGCGCGGGCTATGGCGCGTCGTCGCCGGCGAAGCTGCCGCGTCCGGTCGACTATATGCATCGCGAAGCGCTGGACGTGCTGCCGAAGCTACTCGATCGGATCGGCTTCCGCCGCGGCCTCTTGGTCGGCCACTCCGACGGCGCGTCGATCGCGGCGATCTATGCCGGCGCGCATCAGGATCATCGCCTGCACGGCCTCGCGCTGCTCGCGCCGCACTTCGTCGTCGAGGACATTTCGGTGAAGTCGATCGCCGAGATCAAGACGGCGTATGAGACCACGAATCTGAAGGAGAAGCTGGCGCGCTGGCACAAGGATGTCGACAACGCCTTCCGTGGCTGGAACGACGCCTGGCTCGATCCGGCATTCCGCGACTGGGATATCTCCGAATATCTCGCCTACATCCGCGTGCCCGTGCTGATCGTGCAGGGTGCGGATGATCAATACGGCACGATGCGTCAGGTCGAGATCGCCCAGGACGAGTGCTACTGCCCGGTCGACGTCGCCGCGATCGGCGGCGCCGGCCACTCGCCGCACCGCGAGGCGCCCTCTGTCACGCTCGAAGCGGTCACCGAATTCGCCAAAGCGGCGCTGCGCGACGACCCGGCACTGGCGGCCTGACTTTTGGTGCCGGTGCCAGGCCATTGGCCCAATGGGTGAATTTCTCGAACATGAAACAAAATGCATGTTTTTGAGTTTTGAGCTAGACGAAATCAAAAACATGCACTATTGTGCATGACGACCTCGACGAACGAACCTTCAAACGAACAACAGATAAGGGTGGCCCATGGCTGGTGACGATCGCGTCCTTGCAGGCGGGGCGAAGTACATCGACTTCCAGACCAACCCGTCGCGCTACCGGCACTGGAAGCTCGACATTGCCGGCGACGTCGCGACGCTGACCATGGACGTCGACGAGAACGCCGGCCTGTTCGAGGGTTATCAGCTCAAGCTGAACTCCTACGATCTCGGCGTCGACATCGAGCTTGCCGACGCTGTGCAGCGGCTGCGCTTCGAGCATCCCGAGGTGAAGGTCGTGGTGATGCGCTCGGGCAAGAACCGCGTGTTCTGCGCCGGCGCCAATATCCGGATGCTGGCGGGCTCGACCCACGCCCACAAGGTCAACTTCTGCAAGTTCACCAACGAGACCCGCAACGGGCTGGAGGATTCCAGCGAGAACTCCGGCCAGAGCTTCATCACCGTCGTCAACGGCACCGCCGCCGGCGGCGGCTATGAGCTGGCGCTCGCGACCGACCACATCATGATGGCCGATGACGGCGCGGCCGCCGTCGCGCTGCCGGAAGTGCCGCTGCTCGCGGTGCTGCCGGGCACCGGCGGCCTCACGCGTGTGGTCGACAAGCGCAAGGTGCGCCGCGACCACGCCGACTTCTTCTGCACCATCGAGGAAGGCATCAAGGGCAAGCGCGCGGTGCAGTGGCGGCTGGTCGACGAGATCGCGCCGAACTCCAAGCTCGAGGGCAAGCTTGCCGAGCGCGTCAAGGAATTCGCCGCCAGGTCGAAGCGCAACGGCGAGGGCCGTGGCATCGCACTGGCGCCGCTGACGCGGACCATCGACGACAGCGCCATCCGCTACGGCTTCGTCAGCGTCGACATCGATCGCGCCGCGCGCATCGCCACCATTTCGATCAAGGCGCCGGAAGCTGCGGCGCCTGCCGACATCGACGGCATGATCGGACAGGGCGCTTCGTTCTGGCCGCTGCAGGTCGCCCGCGAGCTCGACGATGCGATCCTGCATCTGCGCATCAACGAGCTCGAGACCGCGATGCTGGTGTTCAAGAGCCATGGCGACCGCGCCAATGTCGTCTCCTATGACGCGTTCATGGAAGCCAACAAGGCGCACTGGCTGGTCAACGAGGTCAGGCATTACTGGAAGCGCGTGCTCAAGCGCATCGACGTCACCTCACGCACGCTGGTGACGCTGGTCGAGCCCGGCTCCTGCTTCGTCGGCACCCTGGCCGAGCTCGTGTTCGCCGCCGACCGCTCCTATATGCTGATCGGCCAGAAGCAGGGCGATAACCGCCCGCCGCCGGCGATCGAACTGACGGCGATGAATTTCGGGCCGTATCCGATGAGCCATGGCCTGACCCGGCTGCAATCGCGCTTCCAGGCCGACCCAATGGATATCGAACGCGCGCAGGGCTCGATCGGCAAGGCGCTCGACGCGGAGGAGGCCGAGGAGCTCGGCCTCGTGACCTTCGCGCTCGACGATATCGACTGGGACGACGAGGTCCGCGTGTTCTTCGAAGAGCGGACCTCGTTCTCTCCCGATGGCCTCACCGGCATGGAAGCCAATCTGCGCTTTGTCGGTCCCGAGACCATGGAATCGAAGATCTTCTCGCGCCTCACGGCGTGGCAGAACTGGATCTTCCAGCGGCCCAATGCGGTCGGTGAGGACGGCGCGCTGCGCCGCTACGGCACCGGCCAGAAGGCGCAATTCGACATGACACGCGTTTAAGGGAGCACGGCCATGAACATCATGAACGTCGATTACTCGACCAAGATTCCAAACAATGTGAATCTCGCCGAAGACCGCCAGGTGCTCAAGGCGCTGGAGGGCTGGCACCCCGGCTACATGGACTGGTGGAAGGACATGGGGCCGGACGGCTTCCAGGAGTCGCTGGTCTATCTGCGTACCGCCTACTCGGTCGATCCGCGCGGCTGGGCCAAGTTCGACTACGTGCGGATGCCCGAATATCGCTGGGGCATTTTGCTTGCACCGCAGGAAGAGAACCGCGTCATTCCGTTCGGCGAAGACTACGGCAAGCCGGCCTGGCAGGAAGTCCCCGGCGAGCATCGCGCCATGCTGCGCCGCCTGATCGTGATCCAGGGCGACACCGAGCCCGCCTCGGTCGAGCAGCAGCGCCATCTCGGCAAGACCGCGCCCTCGCTCTACGACATGCGCAACCTGTTCCAGGTCAATGTCGAGGAAGGCCGCCATCTTTGGGCGATGGTCTACCTCCTGCAGAAGTATTTCGGCCGCGACGGCCGCGAGGAAGCCGACGATTTGTTGCGTCGCCGCTCGGGCGATGCGGATAGCCCACGCATGCTCGGCGCCTTCAACGAGGCGACGCCGGACTGGCTGTCGTTCTTCATGTTCACCTACTTCACCGACCGCGACGGCAAGATGCAGCTGCACTCGCTGGCGCAGTCGGGCTTCGATCCGCTGTCGCGCACCTGCCGCTTCATGCTGACCGAGGAAGCCCATCACATGTTCGTCGGCGAGACCGGCATCACCCGCGTCGTGCAGCGCACCTGCGATGCGATGACGGAAGCCGGCATCACCGATCCGAACGACATCGCAAAAATCCGCGCGCTCGGCGTGATCGATCTGCCGACCATCCAGAAGAAGCTGAACCTGCACTATTCGCTGTCGCTCGATTTGTTCGGTTCCGAAGTATCGACCAACGCGGCGAATGCCTTCAATGCCGGCATCAAGGGCCGCTACAAGGAAACCACGATCGAGGACGATCACCAGCTCAAGAGCTCGACCTATCCGGTCATGAAGATGGTGGACGGCCAGATCAAGATGGTCGACGAGCCGGCGCTGACCGCGCTCAACATGCGGCTGCGCGACGACTACACGCAGGATTGCGTCAAGGGCATGCTGCGCTGGAACAAGGTGATCTCCACCGCCGGCATCGACTACAAGCTCGCGGTGCCGAACACCGCCTTCCACCGCCAGATCGGCGAGTTCAAGGACATCCATGCGACGCCGGATGGCCTCTTGATCGACGACGCCACCTGGGCCAAGCGCAAGAACGACTGGCTGCCGTCGACCGCGGACGGCGACTTCATCGCCTCGCTGATGAAGCCGGTGACCGAACCCGGCGAGTTCGCCTCGTGGATTTCGGCGCCCAAGGTCGGCATCGACAACAAGCCCGGCGACTTCGAATATGTGAGAATCGAGAGCTGAGTTTCAGCTAGCAGTTCCTCTCCTCCCGGAGGGGCCGAAAAGGGGTAAGCCGAGAAGGTCCTGGCTTGCCCCTTTTCTTTTTGAGACGTGCGTTCGCGTGCGCGATGAAGCCTTGGAGCTTCCCGGCTTGACAAGCGAGACGCCTTCGCGCGGAAATCACGCAGCTTCAACATGAACTGCAATGACCGCTTGAGCCGGTTGTCGCGGATCAGGAATACGGCGGGGCCATCATGAGTGAAGAGATTTTTCCGGGGCCGACCCTGCGTCCGCTCAAGCTCCAGTTCGGTGAGCAAACGATCGCGGGCTTCGAGAGTGCGGGCACCGGCCGCGACATCCTGCTGATCCACGGCAATTCGTCGTCATCGCAGATCTGGCAGAAGCAACTCCAGGGGCCGCTTGGCGCCAAGTACCGCGTGATCTCGATCGATCTTCCCGGACATGGCGGTTCGTCGCCTGCGCCCGATCCGGAACACGGTTATTCGGGTGCAGGCTATGCCGGCTGCATTGCCGCGGCCGCAAAGGAGCTCGGCCTGAAGGACGCGGTGGTGGTGGGCTGGAGCCTCGGTGGACATGCCGTGCTCAACGCAGCCCCGTCTTTGCCGATGACGGCCGGGCTGATGATTTTCGGTACGCCACCGATCAGCAAGGCGCCGGACGGGTTCTCCGGGTTCAAGGGGCTGTCGGCGACCACCTTCACGCCGGCGCCCAGCGATGCCGAGATCGCGGCCTGGCTGAAGACGGTCTTCGCGCCGGATTATGCGCCGTTGCCCTCGTTCGTCGACGCCGATTTCCGCCGCACCGACGGCAATGCGCGCGGCTACCTCGGCGCCAGCGTGCAGGCCGGCCGCTTCGCCGACGAGGTCGAGATCGTGCGCGGCCTCGGGATTCCGCTGGCGATCGTGCATGGCAGCGAGGAGCAGATGGTCGATCTCGGTTATCTGCAACGGCTGCCCGCGCCGACGCTATGGCGCGGCCAGGTTCAGGTGGTCGACGGTGCCGGCCACGCCACGCAGTGGGAAAGAGCCGACGCGTTCGACCGGCTCGTCGACGAGTTCGCGTCGAGTCTCTGAGGAAGGCGGATCGGCGGTGGCTGCTCGGCGTTCGCCGCTCAACCGGCTTTAATCGTCATTTGCAAGTTCGTCGGGCCACATCTGCGCGCCGTGAAGCACGCGCAAGATGCGAACGGTCTCGCCGTCGACAAGGTACGCTGCGACATAAGGTGTGCGCGGGATGACTAACTCCCGCGTTCCGGCGACACGCCCGGGCCGGCCACTGTCAGGAAAGTCGAGCAGGCGCCGCGCGGCATCGGCGATCTGTTCATCGACATGAACCGCGGCACGGGGATTCTCCGCCTCGATGTAGCTGAAAATGTCGTCGCGATCGGACAGTGCGAAGCGCGTCCAGACGAGCTTCACCGTTTGCGTTCCGCCGCCTTTCGAAGTGCGGCGGCACGACGTTGCGCGAAATGCGCTTCGACTTCGGAATCATCGAGACTCGGCCGTGTATCCGCCAGCGCCTGGCGCACCTTCTCGCGAAACCAGCTGTCGTAAGCTTGGCTGTTGCTGACGAGCTCCAGTGGAAGCGTCCCTTCATTGGCCGTGCGCGTCAGCAATATCCGCACCGCGTCCGACACCGTGAGACCCATGTTTTCCAGAACCGCGGTGGCCTTCTCTTTTACGTCCGCATCGATGCGGGTTTGGACTAGGGCATTCGAAGCCATAGCGATCTCCTTACTCACGATCAATGTAATGCATCTGAATGACATGCGCCAGAGGCGTCACGGCCGCAACTGGGGGTGACCACAGTGACGAAAGTGGCCTCGCTTCTTGGCGAGGCCCATTGCCATCGGACTCCATGCGACAAAGGGCGCCTCGCTGCGAGCGAGGCGCCCTTTGTGTATCACCAGTCTCGCTGCCAAGCGCCGCGCGGCGG
This sequence comes from Bradyrhizobium sp. USDA 3240, assembly GCF_054063295.1. Taxonomy (NCBI): domain Bacteria; kingdom Pseudomonadati; phylum Pseudomonadota; class Alphaproteobacteria; order Hyphomicrobiales; family Nitrobacteraceae; genus Bradyrhizobium; species Bradyrhizobium sp. USDA 3240. The sequence continues at coordinate 3,521,777 of NZ_JBSSGD010000002.1, read as the reverse complement.
TGTTCTAATGCGCGTGAGCGACGCGGTCGCTTACCCCGCGATCTCGAGCCCCGCGGTCGCATACACCACGCCGCCATCGACCGCGATGGTGTTGCCCACGACATAGTCGCCGGCGCGCGAGGCGAGATAGATCGCGGTGCCTGCCATGTCCTCGTCGCTGCCCACGCGTCGCGACGGAACGCGTTGTGCGACTTCGTCGGCGTGGTCGCGCGCGGCGCGGTTCATGTCCGACTTGAAGGCGCCGGGTGCGATCGCGGTGACGTTGATGTTGTCCTTGATCAGTCGCGTCGCCATCCGGCGCGTCAGATGGATCACCGCGGCCTTGCTGGCGGCATAGGAATAGGTCTCCATCGGATTGACGAAGATGCCGTCGATCGAGGCGATGTTGATCACCTTGCCCGGTTTGTCCTGCGTCGCCGCGGCGCGCAGCGGCTTGGCCAGCGCCTTGGTCAGGAAGAAGATCGACTTGACGTTGAGGTTCATCACCTTGTCCCAGCCGCTCTCCGGGAATTCGTCGAAGTCCGCGCCCCATGCCGCGCCGGCATTGTTGACCAGGATGTCGAGCTTCGGCTCGCGCTTGATGATCTCGCCCGCGAGCTTGTCGCAGCCCTCGACGGTCGAGATGTCGATCGGCAGCGCGATGCATTCGCCGTCATAGGCGGCGGTGAGCTCCTGGGCGGTGGCCTCGCAGGGACCGGCCTTGCGCGCGGTGATGTAGACCTTCGCGGCGCCCTGCGCGAGGAAACCGGCCGCGATCATCTTGCCGATGCCGCGTGATCCCCCGGTCACCAGCGCGACGCGGCCCTTCAGTGAGAACAGATCCTTGAACATGTTGCCTCCTTAGCTATGCCAAGCGTTCTGGCCGGGTTGATGGAGCTAGTCAAGGAACCGCCGCGGCCGGCGAACGCTCAGCCTGCTCGATCTCCGGCGATGTTCTGATCAGTTTACCCGCGAAGGGCGGGCGTCGAATCGATCAAGCTTTCTTGAGATGTGATGCAGTGCACAAACTGGTCAGCCGGTTTTGCCGCATCATGCGCGTGGGGTGGAATTCCAGATCAAGGAGTTCCAATAATGAAGCACATTTCATTGCCGGTGGCCGGTGTGATGCCTGTCACCCCCGTTCAATTTCGCCGAAGGCGGAAAGGACTGTTCGCAGCGATCGTCGGCGCAATTCACTATTCGCGGCGGATTCAGGCGCGACGCGTTCTCAAGCAATATCAGCATCTGATCGACCGCGCCGACCGGCATTGCACCAATTTGGAGGGCGGCCGCAATGTCCGTTACTGAACGGTCGTCGACGCGCAAATCGGTCATCCGGCTCCCGGAGGTCAGCGAGATCACGCTGCTTGTTGCCATCGCAATCGGATTTCTTGTGCTGCACTTCCTCACTGCGACGTTGCTGATGCCAGCGGCCACGGCCGATGCGGCCGCGCCGCAAGAGGCGAGGGCGGTTCACACCGACTAGCGCCTTCCCGATCCATCCATCATCGCCGTCATCAACGGAGGTCCACGCTGTGGCCGACGTCACGTCATTTCTTGTGCTCAGCGCTGCGGTGTTTTGCGGCGCCTTCGTGTCCGGTCTCGCCGGCTTTGCCTTTTCCGCAATCGCCGGCGCGATCCTGCTGCATGCGATGTCGCCGACCGAAGCGGTGCCGCTGATGATGGCATGCAGCGTCGGTGTACAGGCAGCCAATCTGTGGGCGCTTCGGCACAACATCCAGTGGAAGCAGAGCCTGTCTCTGATCGCCGGTGGGCTGCTCGGCGTGCCGCTCGCGCTTTGGCTGTTGCACAACACAGACAGCCGGACCTTTCGTGAAGGCTTCGGAATCTTGGTCGCATTCTATGCCGGCTACATGCTGTTCAGGCCAGCGATCGGCTACGGCCGGTTGCCGGAGGGGCGCAACGCGCTTGTCGGATTTGGCGGCGGCCTGATCGGCGGGCTGACGGCGATGCCGGGCGCGCTGCCGACCATCTGGTGCGATATGCATGGCGTGCCGAAGCAGCAACAGCGCGGCCTCGTGCAACCCTTCATCGCCGCGATGCAGATTTCGGCGCTCGTGATGATGCTGCTGCATCGCGACCTCTCGATGAAGGTCGCCTATGACGTTGTGCTTGGCGCTCCGGCGCTGCTTGCCGGTTCGGGGCTCGGCATCTTTGCCTTTCGCAACATCGACGAGGCCAACTTCAGGCGGGTGATCCTCGGCCTGTTGCTGGTGTCGGGACTGCTGCTGGTGGTTTAGGACGTTGCTTGATTACGCCGCGTCGATGCGGCGAAAACCGTTCCACACCGCGGTGGCGGCGCCGGATGTCAGCACCGGCAAGAGCCGCGCGTCCTGGTAATTGCCGTTCAGCGAGACCCGCTGCAATGCGGTCAGATGCTCGGCGCTTTCGGGAAACAGCATGCCCGGCCGCGTCGTCACCGCTGTCCGAAAGCCGATCGATCTGGCGAGCGCGAATTCGCGCTGCCCGGCGGCGATCCGGTCGCCGTAGGGATAGGCGAGATGCGCGACCTGCCGCTGCAGCGCATCCTCGATCCGTGCCCGGCTGGTAGCGAGCTCGAACGATGCGACGGTCTCGCTCTGCTTGGCGAGATTGCAATGGGTGATGGTGTGGGCGCCGATGGTGACCAGCGGATCGTCGGCAAAGCCGCGCAACTCGTCCCAGGACATGCAGAGCTCGCGCGCGATGCCGGCCTCGTCGACGCCGTGGCGGGCGCACAGCGCGGATATCTCGGCCTGCATCTCCTTCTCGCCCGGCAGTGAACGCAGCCAGTCGTGCATGCGGCTGAACGCCGTGCGCTTAGCTTGCGGCGTCGCGGTGTCGATCCGCGTCATGACGCCGGCGATCGGCACCTCGAAGGCCGATGCTGCGGCGATGATCCGCTCCAGCGCGATCCACCACAATTTGCCGCAGCCCTCTGCGAAATCGCTCGCGACAAACACCGTGAACGGCGCGCCGAATTCGCGCATGACAGGCAGCGCGAAATCACGGTTGTCGCGGTAGCCGTCGTCGCAGGTGAAGCAGGCGAAGCGCCGCGCGAAATTCCGCTCGGTGAGGCGGCGATGCGCCTCGTCTATGCTGACGACATCGACGTCGAGCGCGCGCAGGTGCGTCAGCATCGCGCGCAGGAAGTCGGGCGTGACCTCGAGATGATGGTTGGGCTGGAACGCGTCGGCGCGGCGCGGGCGGACGTGGTGCAGCATGAAGATGGCGCCGACGCCGGCAAAGATCGGCCGCAGCAGGATGTGCGCACCCGAGAAATACAACGCCTCCATCCCGGCACGGATCACGGTGTTGCGGAGTTGTTTCATGAGGGGCACGGGCTGGCCGATTTGCATTCCGCCGGAAACTTAGCGAAACACCACTGAAGAAACTGTTATCCCGATCCAATATGGCGTCCCCGCCATGGTCTTTGATTCGGCCTTTGATTTGGGGTTTGACAGCCGGCCAAGGGTTTGTTTTCTCTCTAGTTCCAGACCCGCAGGACGCTGAATGCACGGACTTTTCAAGTGGAGTAGCAAGTGGTGGCCGGGGGTGATTCCACTGGTCGTCCTGTGGGGCATCGCGGCCTGGACCTCAACGGGAACGGTCGAAGCGGACCTTGCTGCGCGCGCTAATGCCGCACTGAAGGACACCGTGCTCGACAAGCGCCGCATCAGCGTCGACGGCCGCGATGTGACCTTTGCGGCCAACGCCTTCTCCGAGGACGGCCGTCTCAGCGCAGTGGCGTCGGTCGAGGCGGTGCCGGGCGTGCGGCTGGTCAACGACGAGACCCGGCTCGTTGCCGAAGCCAAGCCCTTTGTGTGGTCCGCCGAACGCGACGTGGTGCGGGTCACGCTTGGCGGCAACGCGCCGCTGCCGTCGAGCAAGAGCAAGCTGACCGAGGCCGCGAAGGCCAGTCTCGGCGGCGTCGAGGTGGTGGATCAGATGGCGCTGGCCCGTGGCGCGCCGTCGCGTTTCGACCCGGCGGCGCTGTTGCTGCTCGACCAGATCGGCAAGCTGAAGGAAGGCAAGATTACGCTGACCGACAACAAGGTTGCGCTTGCCGGCATGGCGCGCGAGCTCGGCGGACGCGAAGCGGTGGCGGCGGCGCTGAAGAATCTGCCGGAAGGTTATTCGATCGCCGCCAACGACATCAAGGCGCCGCCTTACGTGTTTCAGGCCTACAAGGATCCGGTCGCGGTGACGCTGACGCTGACCGGCTACGTGCCCGACAACAACGTGCATGCCGCGTTGGTCGCCGCCGCCGGCCGCAAGTTCTTTAGCGAGAAGGTGGTCGACAATCTGAAGGCCAGCATCGGCGCTCCCTCAGGGTTTGCGGCGGCAGTTGTGCCTGCGCTCGGCGCGCTGTCGCGGCTGTCGACCGGGACGCTCGTGGTGTCGGACCGCGAGGTGAAGCTGTCGGGCGATGCGCTCTATGATGCCGCGGCCGGCCAGATCCGCGACGGGCTCGGCAAGGATTTTCCGCAGGGCTGGCAGTACAAGGCCGAGGTCACCGTGAAGCCGGCGGCGGCGCCGGTCGATCCGACGGTGTGTCAGCAGCTGTTTTCCGAAATCCTCTCCAAGGGCAAGATCCGCTTCGAGTCCGGCAAGGCCGACATCGTCCCTGACTCTGCCGGTCTGCTCGACCGCCTGATCGAGACCGCGATGCGCTGTCCCAACGCGACGATCGAAGTCGCCGGCCATACCGACAGCGACGGCGAAGAGGCGGCCAACCAGGCCTTGTCGGAGCGCCGCGCGCAGGCCGTGGTCGATTACCTCGTGCGCGCCGGACTGCCTGCCAACCGCTTCACTCCGATCGGCTATGGCAGCACGCAGCCGCTCGCCGGCAACGAGAGTGAAGACGGCAAGGCGCAGAACCGCCGCATCGAATTCGTGGTGAAGTAGCGATGACCGTGCTCGCGACATTCTTCTGGGGTTGGCTGCTCGGCGCCGCGCTGCTCGGCTTCGGCATGGGCTGGATCGCGGTGGTGCATCGGGCGCAGGGCGTCTCGAAGGTGTGGATCCGCTGGCTGGCTCTGCTCGCCGTCGCGCTGGTCGCGGCATCGTTTGCGCGGGTCGTGCCCGGCCGCTTCGGCTACTGGCTCGACCTGTTCCTTGTCATGTTCGCGCTCTATCTCGTCGGCTGCGCGATCGGCTCCTGGCTGCGCGACTGGGTGGTCTCGCGCAGCAGGCCCGCGAGCTGACCCCAAACCCCTGATCCAACAGGTCCGAGCGGCGTCGCCGAGTGCAGGGCGAGCCGCATGCATTTTACCGCTTGACATCAATACGTACGTACGTATTAAATCGTGCCCATGCCAAAACCCTCTCTCCGCGATGCCATCCTCGACGCCGGCCTGAAGGAAATGTTCCGGACCGGCTATCACGGCACCAGCGTGCGCGACGTCACCGCCGCGGCCGGCGCGCCGCAGGGCTCGTTCACCAACCATTTCCGCTCCAAGGAGCTGTTCGCGTCGGAAGTGCTCGACCGCTACTTCCTCTATGTGCGCGGCCTCGTCGCCGAAGCCCTCGGCGACACGACACTGCCGCCGCGCGACAGGCTCCGGCGCTATCTCGATCTCATCACCGGCAAGCTCGCGCATGACGGCTTCACCCGCGGCTGCCTGATCGGCGATTTCAGCCTCGAGGCGTCGGGCTCGAGCGAGATGCTGCGCGAGCAGCTCGACGAGATTTTCTGCGAATGGCGTGCGCCGTTTGCGGCCTGCATCGCTGAGGCCCAGGCCAGGCGCGAGATCGCGTCCGACTTCGATCCCGATGCGCTTGCCGATTTCCTGCTCGCATCCTGGCAGGGCGCGATGCTGCGCATGAAGGTCGAGCGCAGCGCGGCCGCGCTCGAGCGTTTCAAGACCATCGCCTTCCAAACCGTGTTCAAGGAGTTGCCATGACCGTGTCTGCCGATATCAGTCTGCATCATCGCCCGGTGCTCGGGACCACGATGGCCTATCGCGAAACCGGACGCAGCGACGCGCCGCACGTGCTGTTCCTGCACGGCAATCCGACGTCATCCTATATCTGGCGCAACATCATGCCGCTGGTGGCGCCGGTCGGGCACTGCATCGCGCCCGACCTGATCGGCTACGGCCAGTCCGGCAAGCCCGACATCGCCTACCGCTTCTTCGACCATGCGGACTATCTCGATGCGCTGATCGACGCGCTCGGCATCAGCTCGGCATATCTCGTCGCCCAGGATTGGGGCACCGCGCTCGCGTTCCATCTCGCGGCGCGCCGTCCGCAACTCGTGCGCGGGCTCGCCTTCATGGAATTTATCCGGCCGATGTCGACATGGAGCGATTTCGATCCCGATCACGGCGTGCGCGAAGAAACCTTTCGCAAGTTCAGGACCGAAGGTGTGGGCGAGGCGATGATTCTGGAAGGCAATGCCTTCATCGAGCGCGTTCTTCCGAACGGGATGCTGCGCAAGCTGAGTGAGGAAGAGATGGCCGCTTACCGTGCGCCATTTGCGACGCGCGAGAGCCGCAAGCCGACCTTGATGCTGCCGCGCGAGCTGCCGATCGCGGGCGAACCTGCCGACGTCGATCAGGCGCTCGCCACAGCGCATGCGGCGCTCGCGGCATCGACCTATCCGAAGCTGCTGTTTGCGGGATCTCCCGGGGCACTGGTGTCGCCGGCCTTCGCCGCCGATTTTGCGCCGAGGCTCCAGCATTGCGCGGTCATCCAGCTCGGCGCCGGCGCGCATTATCTGCAGGAAGACCATCCGGAGGCGATCGGCCGCTCGGTTGCAGGGTGGATCGCCGGGATCGAAGCCGTCAACGCGCAACATCTTGCAGCATGAGTGGATGGGAGAGCACGCCATGACCGATCTCTCGATCATCTATTGCCGTCCCTGCGGTTACGAGAAGCGCGCCGGGGAGGCCGCCGCGCTGCTGCGCGAACGGCTTGCGCTCGATGCAGAGCTGGTGCCCGGCAAGGGCGGCGTCTTTGAGGTCAAGCTTGACGGCAAAGTGATCGCCAAGCGCGTGAAGGGGCATTTCCCCGATGCCGCCGAAATCGTCACCGCAGTGGCTGCGGCACGGGCATAAAAGTCTACGCAGGCTTGCCTGATCGCCGTCGCATGACCATTGCGGCGGCGATTTTCGCTGCGCGGACGCCGCGCGTCGCTCTCGCCCCCGTAGTTTCCCGGATGGCCTTGCGCAGCGTTCGGCGGGCTAACTGCCGCACGTCGATGTCAAGTCTTGTCGAACGTGGCGAGAAACGCGCATATTTGTGCACCCGCTGTCATGAATCATCCCTAATATCTTGAAGATGCGCGTTTTATTGTCGTTTGACGAATTCCACTCCGGCTTAAAACGCGCTACAGGGGTCGGGGCACAGCGAAGCGCCGGCGGAGTTCGCCCGGGAGCCGTCGTCGCGGGATCGCAATTCGAGGTCTAGATGCTGGAAGCAATACGCAGGGCGATGGCGTTTCTGCGCCAGAAGCAAATCCTGCATCGGCTGGGTGTTGTCATCAGCATCGCCGTCATCGGCATCGCCTGCTACGTCCTCTATCACATGCTGCGCGGCATCGACACCAACGAGGTGCTCGAGGCCATCAAGAGCACCGAGCCGCGACAAATCGCGCTCGCGGGACTGTTCGTCGCAGCCGGCTACTTCACGCTGACCTTCTACGACCTGTTCGCGGTGCGCGCGATCGGTCACGCCCACGTGCCCTATCGCATCAATGCGCTCGCGGCATTCACCTCGTATTCGATCGGCCACAATGTCGGCGCCAGCGTCTTCACCGGCGGCGCGGTGCGCTACCGGATCTATTCGGCCTGGGGATTGAACGCGATCGACGTCGCGAAGATCTGCTTTCTCGCCGGCCTGACCTTCTGGCTCGGCAATGCCGCAGTGCTCGGGCTCGGCATCGCCTATCATCCGGAAGCCGCCGCCAACATCGACCAGCTGCCGCCCTGGCTCAACCGCACCCTGGCGTGTGGCATCATCATCGCGCTGGTCGCCTATGTGGTCTGGGTCTGGACCCAGCCGCGGGTGGTCGGCCGCGGTCCCTGGACGGTGACCCTGCCGGGCGGCCCGCTGACGCTGCTGCAGATCGCGATCGGCATCGTCGACCTCGGCTTCTGCGCGCTGGCGATGTACGTGCTGGTGCCGGACGAGCCCAATCTCGGCTTCGTCGTGGTCGCGGTCATCTTCGTGTCGGCGACCCTGCTCGGCTTCGCCAGCCACTCCCCCGGCGGGCTCGGGGTGTTCGACGCCGCCATGCTGGTCGGCCTCTGGCAGATGGACCGCGAGGACCTGCTCGGCGGTATGCTGTTGTTCCGCCTGCTCTACTATATTGCGCCGTTCGTCATATCTGTAATCTTGCTGACGTTTCGGGAGGTTATCGTCGGCGCCCGACTCAAACGGCTGCCGCAGACTGATTCGGGTCCCCGCGCCGAGCCGCACCATGAGGCGGTTCTGGTCCGCAAGCGCGGTGATTCAGGGGTCTGATGACGCGGCCCGATGCCTCCCGAGGGAAGGTCGATATGACCGCGCCTGGGCGAGACATGAACCGACGGGAAGAAAGCCGCCGCGATGGCCATTGACGATACGCCGCATTCGATTTTCTCGCCCTGGCCCGACCGCTTGCGCCATTCCGCGCTGATCCTGCTTGCCGCAGCGCTGGCGCTGAGCGTCGTGGTCGCGCTCGGCGAGTTGTCGCTGGTGCGCGCCTGCGCGGTGTTCGTCTGCATCGCGGCCGCGGCGCTGGTGCCCTGGCGGCTGCATGATGCCGGCACCTCGCGCGAGGATGTCCGCCACGGCAATCCGGTCGAGGCGACCGCCGTCAGCGCGGTCGTCGCCGGCATGCCGGACCCGGCCGTGCTGCTCGATCGCGCGGGTCGCGTCATCCATCTCAACACCGCCGCGGCGCAGCTGGCGCCGGCGCTGCGCAAGAACGAGCTGGCGCAATTTGCCCTGCGTTCGCCGGAGATTATCACCGCATTGCGCGAGGCGATCGCGACCACCGAGCCGCGCCGCGCCACCTACTCCGACCACGTTCCGGTCGATCGCTGGATGGAACTGGTGATCACGCCGGTGCCGGTGCCGACCCAGTTCGGCGGCACCGAGAAATGCATGCTGATGACGTTCCACGATCTGACTCCGCTGCGCCGGGTCGAGGAGATGCGCGCCGATTTCGTCGCCAATGCCAGCCATGAGCTGCGCACGCCGCTCGCCGCGTTGTCCGGCTTCATCGACACGCTGCAGGGGCCGGCGCGCGAAGACGCGCGGGCGCGCGAGCGCTTCCTCGGCATCATGCACACCCAGGCCACCCGCATGGCGCGGCTGATCGACGACCTGCTGTCGCTGTCGCGGGTTGAACTGTCGGCCCATGTGCGGCCCGAGGCGTCGATCGATATCGTGCCGATCATCCGCCAGGTGGCCGACGGGCTCGAGGCGCTGGCCAGCGAGCGCCAGGTCGAGATCGATGTCGACCTGCCACTGACCCCGGTCACGATCGCCGGCGACCGCGAGGAACTGCTCCGCCTGTTCGAGAACCTGATCGAGAACGCCCTCAAATACGGCGCCTCGGGCGGCCGCGTCATAGTGTCGCTCAATCAGGCCGTTTCGGGCGCATCGGGCGAGGGGATCCCCGAAATCCGTGTCATGGTACGGGATTTCGGTCCCGGCATCGCCCCGGAGCACCTGCCGCGGCTGACCGAGCGGTTCTACCGGGTGGACGTCGGCGACAGCCGCAACCAGGGTGGAACCGGTCTCGGATTATCGCTGGTGAAACATATTCTTAACCGTCATCGCGGGCGTCTCTTGATCGAGAGCGTGCCGAAGAATGGCGCGACTTTTACCGCCTGTTTTCCTCGGCCGAAGACCCCGTTACCGACACAAAGTTAAGCGTTTTCAGCCGCTTAGAGCTGTCATCGAACTGTCATCCAACCTTCGTAAAAGCAGCACCGACCGCTCCTAGATGGACCGGCGTGAGCGCTATCGGGCGCATGCGGCGCTTCGCTCACAAATGGAGACGACCCCATGAATTTCATCAAAGCAATCGTCGCTGCCGGCATGATCGCCGCTTCGACGTCGGCCTTCGCTGCCGATATTACCGGCGCGGGCGCGACGTTTCCGTTCCCGATCTATTCGAAGTGGGCTGATGCCTACAAAAAGGACACCGGCAATGGCCTGAACTATCAGTCGATCGGTTCCGGCGCCGGCATCAAGCAGATCCAGGCCAAGACCGTGACTTTCGGCGCCACCGACGCGCCGCTCAAGGCCGAGCAGCTCGAGAAGGACGGCCTCGTCCAGTGGCCGATGGTGATGGGCGCGATCGTTCCGGTCGTGAACGTCGAAGGCATCAAGTCGGGCGATCTCGTGCTCTCCGGCGAAGTGCTCGGCGACATCTATCTCGGCAAGATCACCAAGTGGAATGACGCGGCGATCGCCAAGCTCAATCCGAAGCTGACCCTGCCGGCCGACGCGATCACCGTCGTGCGCCGTTCGGACGGTTCGGGCACCACCTTCAACTTCACCGACTACCTCTCCAAGTCGAACGCCGACTGGAAGTCCAAGGTCGGTTCCGGCACCGCGGTCGAGTGGCCGGTCGGCGTCGGCGCCAAGGGCAACGAAGGCGTTGCCGGCAACATCAGCCAGACCAAGAACGCGATCGGCTATGTCGAATACGCCTATGCCAAGCAGAACAAGCTGACCTACACCGCGCTGGTCAACAAGGCCGGCAAGACCGTGCAGCCGACCATCGCCGCCTTCCAGGCTGCTGCGTCGAATGCCGACTGGGCCAAGGCTCCCGGCTACTACGTGATCCTGACCGACCAGCCGGGCGAAGCCTCCTGGCCGATCACCGCGGCGACCTTCATCCTGATGCACAAGGACTCGACCGACAAGGCGTCCTCGCAGGAAGCGATCAAGTTCTTCAAGTACGCCTTCGAGAAGGGTGGCAAGGCGGCCGAAGAGCTCGACTACATCCCGATGCCGGAATCGGTCGTCAAGCTGATCGAGAAGACCTGGTCCTCGGACATCAAGAGCTAAGTCCGACGTTTCGAAAACGGCCTGTGCCGCCTCCCAAGGGCGGCACAGGTCGACCGATTGAGACCCGGGCTCCATCAACGCGGCAAGAAACGCGGGGCGGGGCCGGGGGTCGCGCCCGGGTGGCGCAAGCCGGAACGACGCCTGGCCAAATGCGTCAGTGAAGATCGCTTCGGGGCGTAGCGGTTTGCGTAGCTTTCACATAGTAATGAGGGGATTGGCGTGGCAGACATGGCTGTTCAGAGCGATGTGATGGAAGCCGCGGGACCTTACGATCGCGCCAAGGCCCTCAGCGCCTTCAAGCTCGGTGATCTCGCGTTCTATTGGATCACCCGGATCTCGGCGATTTCGGTTCTGTTGATCCTCGGCGGCATCATCCTGTCGCTGATCGCCGGCGCCTGGCCGGCGATGAAGGAATACGGCTTCGCCTTCCTCTGGACGCAGCGCTGGGCGCCCTCGGCCGATCCGCCGGTGCTCGGCGCGCTCGGCCCGATCTACGGCACGTTGATCACGTCCGTCATCGCGATGATGATCGCCATTCCGGTCGGCATCGGCATCGCCGTGTTCCTCACTGAACTCTGCCCGCAAATGCTGCGCCGTCCGATCGGCATCGCCATCGAGCTGCTCGCCGGCATCCCCTCGATCATCTACGGCATGTGGGGCTTCTTCGTGCTGGGCCCGTTCCTGGCCAACACGTTCCAGCCTTTCATGATCAGGATCTTCGAGGGCGTCCCGGTGCTGGGCGCGGTGTTCGCAGGGCCACCGTCCTATCTCAGCCTGTTCAACGCCGCGCTGATCCTCGCGATCATGGTGCTGCCCTTCATCACCGCGATCTCGGTCGACGTGTTCAAGACCGTGCCGCCGGTCCTGAAGGAAGCCGCCTACGGCATCGGCTGCACCACCTGGGAAGTCGTCCGCAACGTCGTGATCCCCTACACCCGCGTCGGGGTGATCGGCGGCATCATGCTGGCGCTCGGCCGCGCACTCGGCGAGACCATGGCGGTGACCTTCATCATCGGCAACTCGTTCCGCATCTCGTCGTCGATCTTCGCGCCGGGCACCACGATCTCGGCGGCGATCGCCAGCGAATTCGCCGAGAGCGACGGCTTGCACCAGTCCGGCCTGATCCTGCTCGGCCTCTTGCTGTTCGTGCTGACCTTCTTCGTGCTCGCCGGCGCCCGGTTGATGCTGATGCGGCTTGAAAAGAAGGCGGGGAAATAGCGCCATGAACCCGATCTACAAATCCCGCCGCCGCAACGACATCGTCATTCGCGCACTCTGTGTCGGCGCGGCGCTGTTCGGCGTCACCTGGCTGGCGCTGATCCTGTTCACGCTGCTTTACAACGGCCTTGCCGGCCTCAGCGTGCAGCTGTTCACCCAGAACACGCCGCCGCCCGGTTCGACCGACGGCGGCCTTCTCAACGCCATCGTCGGCTCGGTCATCATGACCGTGATCGGCGTCGGCATCGGCGCGCCGCTCGGCCTGTTCGCCGGCACCTACCTCGCCGAATACGGCAAGCACGACAAGCTCACCTCGGTGATCCGCTTCATCAACGACATCCTGCTCAGCGCGCCCTCGATCATCATAGGCCTGTTTATCTATGGTGCGGTGGTGATGCCGATGCGCGGCTTCTCGGCGATTGCGGGTGCGCTCGCGCTCGCCGTGATCGTGATCCCGGTCGTGGTGCGCACCACCGAGGACATGCTGCTGCTGGTGCCCAATCCGCTGCGCGAGGCGGCCTCCGCGCTCGGCCTGCCGCGTTCGCTGGTGATCAAGCGGATCGCTTATCGTGCTGCGCGTAGCGGCTTGATCACCGGCGTGCTGCTGGCGACCGCCCGCGTTGCCGGTGAAACCGCGCCGCTGCTGTTCACCGCGCTGTCGAACCAGTTCTTCAGCTGGGATTTGACCAAGACGATGGCCAACCTGCCGGTGACCATCAACAACTTCGTGCAGAGCCCCTACGCCTACTGGAAAGAGCTGGCGTGGAGCGGTGCGCTGCTCATCACCTTCACTGTGCTCGCGCTGAATATCGGCGCGCGTATCCTTGGTGCCGAAAGGGCCACAAAATGACCGAGCTTTCCGTCTCCACGACCGTCGCGAGCCACGTTCCCCAGGTTCCGCTGCCGGAAGCGCCGCCGAAAGTCACGGTGCGCAACCTCAACTTCTATTACGGCGAGCACCACGCGCTGAAGAACATCAACCTGACGCTCGGCACCAACCGCGTCACGGCGTTCATCGGCCCGTCGGGCTGCGGCAAGTCGACCCTGCTGCGGATCTTCAACCGGATGTACGACCTTTATCCGGGCCAGCGCGCGGTCGGCCAGCTGATGCTGGACCAGACCAATATTCTCGATCCCAAGCTCGACCTCAATTTGCTGCGCGCGCGGGTCGGTATGGTTTTCCAGAAGCCGACGCCGTTCCCGATGACGATCTACGAGAACATCGCCTTCGGCATCCGCCTCTACGAGAAGATCTCGAAGTCCGAGATGGACGATCGGGTCGAGAAGGCGCTGCGCGGCGGCGCGCTGTGGAACGAGGTCAAGGACAAGCTGAACGCCTCCGGCCTGTCGCTCTCCGGCGGCCAGCAGCAGCGCCTGTGCATCGCGCGCACCGTGGCGGTGCGGCCCGAGGTGATCCTGTTCGACGAGCCGTGCTCGGCGCTCGATCCGATCTCGACCGCCAAGGTCGAGGAGCTGATCCAGGAACTCTCAGAGGACTACACGATCGCGATCGTCACCCACAATATGCAGCAGGCGGCGCGCGTCTCCGACAAGACCGCCTTCATGTATCTCGGCGAGCTGATCGAGTTCGACGACACCAACAAGATATTCACCTCGCCGAGCGATCGACGGACTCAGGATTACATCACCGGCCGGTTCGGCTGAGGAGATACAAGATGGCTTCTGAACATACCGCCAAGGCATTCGACAGCGACCTGCAGGAGTTGACTCGCCTGGTCGCCGAGATGGGCGGCCTCGTCGAGCGGATGATCACCGAGTCGGTCGACGCGCTGATCCGTCGCGACGTCGCGCTCGGCAAGCGCGTGGTCGCCGCCGACATCGAAATCGACAATCTGCAACGCGTCATCGAAGAGCGCGCGGTGCTGACGATCGCCCGCCGCCAGCCGATGGCAATCGACCTGCGCGAAATCGTCAGCGCGATGCGCGTCGCCACCGACCTCGAGCGGATCGGCGACCTCGCCAAGAACATGGGCAAGCGCGTCGCGGCGCTGGAGAGCGATTTCCAGCCGCTGAAGCTGATCCGCGGCCTGGAGCACATGACCGACCTCGTGCTGTCGCAGGTCAAGTCGGTGCTCGACGCCTATGCCGCGCACGATCTGCCGGCGGCGATGAACGTCTGGAAGGGCGACGAGGAGGTCGATGCGATCTGCACCTCGCTGTTCCGCGAGCTCTTGACCTACATGATGGAGGATCCGCGCAACATCTCGTTCTGTATCCATCTGATGTTCTGCGCCAAGAACATCGAGCGGATCGGCGATCACGCCACCAACATCGCCGAGACGGTGTTCTACATGATCGAGGGCCAGCAGATCACCGACAAGCGCCCGAAGGGCGACATGACCAACTTTGCCACCACGGTGCCGGGTACCTAGGACATGATCCGCAGGCGCGGAGCCGGATTGTCTTCACGACAAGTCGTTTCCGCGGGGGTTGTGCTCAGGAAAGTAAGCGTTTCGGTTTGCGTCTGGGCAACGGATCATCACAGAGAGAGAACTTAAACCGATGAGCGCACGCATTCTGGTAGTCGAAGACGAGGAAGCGCTGACGACACTGTTGCGCTACAACCTCGATGCGGAAGGCTACGATGTCGAGACGGTGGGGCGCGGCGACGATGCCGACACCCGCCTGAAGGAGCGCGTTCCCGACCTCGTGGTACTGGACTGGATGCTGCCGGGCCTGTCCGGCATCGAGCTGTGCCGCCGCCTGCGGGCGCGGCCCGAGACCAAGCAGCTTCCGATCATCATGCTGACCGCGCGCGGCGAGGAGAGCGAGCGCGTGCGCGGGCTTGCCACCGGCGCCGACGACTACATCGTCAAGCCGTTCTCGGTGCCGGAACTGCTGGCGCGGGTGAAGGGCCTGCTGCGCCGTGCGAGCCCGGAACGGCTTGCGACCGTGCTGACCTATGGCGACATCGAGCTCGACCGCGAAAAGCGCCGCGTGGCGCGCTCGGGACGTCCGATCGATCTCGGTCCGACCGAGTACCGGCTGCTCGAATTCTTCCTCGAGCATCCCGGCCGCGTGTTCAGCCGCGAACAGCTGCTCGACAGCGTCTGGGGCCGCGACATCTACATCGATGAGCGTACCGTCGACGTGCATATCGGCCGCCTGCGCAAGCTGCTCAATCCGGGCCGCGAGCAGGATCCGATCCGCACCGTGCGCGGTGCCGGCTACGCGCTCGACGACCGCTTCGCGAAGGCCGAGCCGCAGCCGTAAGGCTGTGCAGTGATCATAGACCGCAACACGCCGTCGTCCCGGCGAAAGCCGGGAGGTGGATTCACACTCGAAGTGCAACACTTGATCGGCAAAGGACTCCGCAGGCGTGCGGTAGTCAAGGGATTTGCGTGGGGTGTTGTTGTAGGTGGCGATGAACTGGCGGAATCTGGCGGTCGAGAGGGTTACGAGATCCGTTTTGCGAGGGATGAAGCGGCGCATCCTGCCGATGGCGTTCTCGATACCACCCTTCTGCCAGGGCGCGTGGGGATCGCAGAAGAAGGTCTCGATCGAGAGGCGATGTAGCGCCAGGTGACCGGCAAACTCGGTGCCGTTGTCGAAGGTGACGGTCTGGCGCAGCTCTTGTGGAAGGGCAGCGAAGAAGCGGACGAGATGGCGTGCGACACCGCGCGCAACCTTGCTGGCAAGGCGGATGCCGAGCAGCAGGCGAGAGGTGCGCTCATGCACGGTCAGCACGGCCTGACCGTACTTCGAGAACATCATCAAATCGGCCTCCCAATGCCCGGCGACGCTACGGTCGGCAACCTCAAGGGGCCGATTTGCCAGGGAAACACGGCCTTCGATGAAGCTTGCGGGGCTGCCGCCTCGCTTGCCGCGGAGGCCGCGCTTGCTCTTGGCGCGCGGCAGGTAGCGTCGCCAGTTGAAGTTCGTGGTGCGCCTGAGTTGGCCATAGATGAAGCGGTAGATGGTCTCGTGGGAGATCACCTTGTGCCCGCACTCGCGGGCCAGCCGGCCGGCGATCTGCTCCGGCGACCAACCTCGGCGAAGGCGTTGCAACACCGCGCGGCGCAGGACGGGCTCCCGTTCGAGGCGTCCGCCCGTCCAGCGCCGCGCTCGCATCTGTTGCTGGGCATAATTTGGCTTGTAGCCAGCCTGAACGCTCCGATTACGGCTCAGTTCCCGAGAGATTGTTGATGGCGAGCGATCCAGAGCTGCCGCGATTTGCCGGACCGAGCTGCCATTGGCCGATAGACAGGCAATCTCGCATCGGTCGTCCAGAGAGAGCTGCTTGTAAGTCCGCCCCATGGCAACACCTCCTCAAGGAAGTGTTGCACTTCGTTTGTGAACTCAGGGGACCCATACGCCGCGGCCGTCGCAATCGGCACGCGGCTAGACGGCTTTCTAACAACACCCATTCGTGGTTATGGGTCCCTGTGTCTTGGAAGTCTGTCATGATGGGGTGGGCGGGAAGCCGTTGGGTCCTTGGCGCTTGACGCCGTGAGCCGGCTCGGTCTCCCGCCCGTTCCATCTACAAACCTGAACAGTTGCACGAGGCTGCGCCAACAGACCTCGCATCACAGGGACAGGCACCGTGATCATAGCTCTTCGTTACGTCGGAATCGACATCTCCAAAAAACACCTCGATATCTTTGATGAGGCTGACGGCGTGCCGAGGCGCATTGCCAACGCGACACAGGCCATCACACAGCAGGTGGCGCGTTGGCAATGCGATGCGCTGGTCGTCTTCGAGGCGACGGGTATCTATGACCTCGCGCTTCGCGAGGCGCTACGTCAGGCCGGGATCCAGTTCGCACGGATCAACCCGGCCCGTGCCCGCGACTTTGCACGGGCTAGCGGCCTGCTCGCCAAGACCGATCCGATCGATGCGCGGATGCTGGCAGCCTTTGCGCGGGCCATGCAGCCCGCCCCCGAGCAGGTCGCCGATCCTGCACGCAACGCCTTGGCGAGGCTTGCAAAACGGCGGGATCAGCTGGTCCTGATGCGCGCCCAGGAGAAGAACCGGCGCAGCGAGGCCGACGATCGCGCCATGGCCGAACGCATTGGCCGCCTCATCGAGGTCCTCGACAGCGAGATCGCCGAGATCGAGGCCGACATCAGCGCATTGATTAAAGCCGAAGCGGAGATCGCGGACGATGCGAAGTTAATGCGTTCGCTGCCCGGCGTGGGTCCCGTGGCCTGCATGCAGCTCATCGCGCAGATGCCGGAACTCGGGCGGATCGGACCGAAACAGCTCGCAGCGCTCGCTGGCCTTGCCCCCTTCAACGTCGACAGCGGCGCCTTCCGCGGCAAGCGCAAGATTGCGGGCGGCCGAAAGCGCGTTCGTGACGCCCTTTATATGGCGGCCCTCAACGCAGTCCGCAGAGCTGATCCGTTCAAGGCCTTCTATGCACGACTGCGACAGGCCGGAAAACCAGCCAAACTCGCCCTCATCGCCGTCGCCAGGAAGCTGCTGACGGTCCTCAATGCCATCATGCGAGACCGAAAGCCGTACCTGCAAACCAAACCAACATAACAGTTGCCGGCTTTCGCCGGGACGACGCGGTGGATGTATCCGGGCTACGAGCCACAAAAAAAAATCCCCGCTTTCGCGGGGATTTGTTTTTGCAGTCCAGGCAGTTTCCCGAGTGCTTACTTGATCTGTGGCTTCGCCGACGGCCGGCGGCGATCGCTGGCCGGCTGATAGGCGACGCGCGAGTGGTGCGCGCAATAGGGCAGGCCGCCGAGCGCCTTGCCGCCGCAGAAGAAGAATTCCGGGCTCGAGGGATCGCCGACCGGCCAATGGCAGGTGGCCTCGTTGAGTTCGAGCAGCGACAGCCGCTGGCTCATCGGCACCACATTGTCGAAGGAGATCGGATCGGGCTCCATCTCGACCTCGAAGGCATGCGCAAGGGCGGTGTTGCCGCGCGAGACCGGGCGCGCCACCCGCATCATGTGCTGGGCGGGGCGGGCCTTGCGCTGCCGCGGCGCAGCCGTGGAGGGAGCCTTGGCGCGGCCGGAGAGGCCGAGCCGATGCACTTTGCCGATCACGGCGTTTCGCGTCACATTGCCAAGTTCCGCCGCGATCTGGCTGGCCGAGAGGCCGGATTCCCAGAGCTTCTTCAGCTGCTCGACGCGATCGTCGGACCATGTCAATACAGTCATCACATTCTTCCTTTCGCATGGCGCCGGCCACTCATCGGAGCGGCGCTGCGAGCCAATCTGGACAAATATCCCTGCGGCCAGAATCCCTTAGCCCTCGCCGGGCACGGTGTTGCGCCCGAACGTTTACGCGAGAACGAAGGCTACTTAGAGGGTCCAGTACTGCCGCACGAGATGTCGTACCCGACAGGCCAAACGCTACAATATGGCGTGACTCTGGCGCAAGAGTCCGCGGCCGTGCGTCCACATGTTCCCACAAAGTTAAGCATTGCTATGAGGCTTTTCCACCGCACCGGAATGCTCCGGATTGCGCTGGTTTCGCATTGCAGGAAGGCCGGCAAAGGCCGGCTCCTGGCGATTGACACTGACCGGCCGCCGCATAGAATGACCCGCACGTGCCGCCCGCAAAGGCGGCCGTTTTGTTTTCCGAAGCTGGCGGTTGCTGCGTTGGCGTCAAGGCGCGCAGCAATTGACGGCTTTAAAACGGCAGTGAACGCCATGACCAACGCCTCGTCGCATCTGCTCCCCGTCTTCGCCCGGGTCGATCTCGGCTTCGAGCGCGGCGAGGGCGCCTGGCTGATCGCAACCAACGGCGACCGCTATCTCGATTTCACCTCGGGTGTCGCGGTGAACGCGCTCGGACATGCGCATCCGCATCTGGTCAAGGCGCTGCAGGAGCAGGCGACCAAGCTCTGGCACATGTCGAACCTGTTCAAGAGCCCGGACGGCGAGGTGCTGGCCGCGCGGCTGTGCGAGCAGAGCTTTGCCGACCTGGTGTTCTTCTGCAATTCCGGCGCGGAAGCGATGGAGGGCGTGATCAAGCTGGTCCGCCACTATCACTTCTCCAAGGGCCATCCCGAGCGCTACCGCATCATCACCTTCGAAGGCGCCTTCCACGGCCGCACGCTGGGCACGCTGGCTGCGACCGGCTCGGCGAAATATCTCGAAGGCTTCGGCCCGCCGATGGACGGCTTCGACCAGGTGCCGCACGGCGACATCGAGGCGGTGAAGAAGGCGATCGGTCCCCACACCGCCGGCATCCTGATCGAGCCGGTGCAGGGCGAGGGCGGCGTGCGCTCGGCGCCGCAGGCCTTCTTCAAGGCGTTGCGCGCGCTGTGCGACGAGCACGGCCTGCTGCTCGCCTTCGACGAGGTGCAGACCGGCATGGGCCGCACCGGCGAGCTGTTCGCCTACAAGCGCACCGGTGTCACGCCGGACGTGATGTCGCTGGCCAAGGCGCTCGGCGGCGGTTTCCCGATCGGCGCGGTGCTGGCGACCGCGCAGGCTGCGGCCGGCATGGCGCCGGGCTCGCACGGCTCGACCTTCGGCGGCAATCCGCTCGCGGTCGCCGCCGCCAATGCCGTGCTCGACGTCATGCTCAAGCCCGGCTTCTTCGAGCACGTGCAGAAGATGTCGCTGCTGCTCAAGCAGAAGCTCGCGTCCGCGGTCGACCGCTATCCCGGCGTGCTGTCGGAGGTGCGCGGCGAGGGCCTGTTGATCGGCGTCAAGGCGGTGGTGCCGTCGGGCGATCTGATCGCCGCGCTGCGCAACGAGAAGCTGCTCACCGTCGGCGCCGGCGACAATGTCGTGCGCTTCCTCGCGCCCCTGATCGTCACCGAGGCTGAGATCGACCAGTCGATCGCCTCGCTCGAGCGCGCCTGCGCGACACTATCGGCAGCACAGCCGAAGAAGGCGGCCGGATAATGAGTAAGCCGGTCCGCCACTTCCTCGATATCAACGAGCTGCCGCTCGGCGAGCTGCGCAACATGCTCACTGCCGGCGCCGCCATGAAGGCGAAGCTGAAGGCGCATGAAAAGGGCAGGAAGCCGCTCGAAGGCAAGACGCTGGCGATGATCTTCGAGCGCCCGTCGACCCGCACAAGGGTGTCGTTCGACGTCGGCATGCGCCAGCTCGGCGGTGAATCCATCATGCTGACCGGCGCCGAGATGCAGCTCGGCCGCGGCGAGACCATCGCCGACACCGCGCGCGTGCTGTCGCGCTATGTCGATGCGATCATGATCCGTATCCTCAACCATGACGCGCTGCTCGAGCTCGCCGCTCACGCCACCGTGCCCGTCATCAACGGCCTGACCCGGCGTTCGCATCCCTGCCAGGTGATGGCCGACCTCATGACCTATGAGGAAAATCGCGGCTCGATCGAGGGCAAGACGGTGGCCTGGACCGGCGACGACAACAACGTGCTGGCCTCCTGGGCGCACGCCGCCGAGCGCTTCAAGTTCAACCTCAACATCGCAACGCCGCCCGAGCTCTCGCCGAAGAAGCCGATGCGGGACTGGATCAAGGCCACCGGCGCGCCGATCATGCTCGGCACCGATCCGGAAGCCGCCGTGCGCGGCGCCGACTGCGTCGTCACCGACACCTGGGTGTCGATGGGCGACAAGGAGGGCGAGCACCGCCACAACGTGCTGAAGCCCTATCAGGTCAATGCCAAGTTGATGTCGCTCGCCAAGCCGGACGCGTTGTTCATGCACTGCCTGCCCGCGCATCGCGGCGAGGAGGTCACCGACGAGGTGATCGACGGGCCGCAATCCGTGGTTTTCGACGAGGCGGAAAACCGCCTGCATGCGCAGAAGGGCATTCTGGCCTGGTGTTTTAACGAAGTCGCGTAAGCGTAGGTCGCTAAGGCGTTGTCGTCCCGGCGAAGGCCGGGACCCAGACGCCGCGGCCCGTGAAAGAGGCACAAGGGGAGACGCCTTGTGTCGCGACAAAATCCGGTGGTTATGGGTCCCGGCCTTCGCCGGGACGACGATCTCTCGTTGAGTGAACCCCTTTATTTCATGGTCCGAGACCCCAGATAGAGCGCCATGGTTTCACAATCCCCTGACATCAAAATCGAGCCCGAGACGCCCATTCGCGCGCCCTCGGCGGTTCCTGTCGACGATGCCGTGCTGGCCTTCGAGGTCGGTGCGCTGGACCTGCGCGGCCGGCTAACCCGGCTCGGCCCCGCGCTCGACGAGATCCTGCACAAGCACGATTATCCGCCCGCGGTCGGCAAGCTGCTGGGTGAGGCCATCGTGCTGACCACGCTGCTCGGCTCGTCGGTCAAGTTCGAGGGCCGCTTCATTCTGCAGACCCGGACCGAGGGTCCGGTCTCGCTCCTGATCGTCGATTTCCAGGCGCCCGATCGGCTGCGTGCCTATGCGCGCTACGATGTGGCGCGCCTCAAGGAGGGGCAGAGCTCGGGTGAGTTGCTCGGCAAGGGCCACCTTGCGATGACCATCGATCAGGGCGCCAACACCAGCCGCTACCAGGGCCTGGTCGCGCTCGACGGCGGTGGCCTGGAAGAGGCGGCCCACGAATATTTCCTGCGCTCCGAGCAGATTCCGACGCGGGTGCGGCTCGCGGTCGGTGAGGAGATGCGCGGCGGCGAAGGCGGCAAGCTGCACTGGCGCGCCGGCGGCATCCTGCTGCAATTCCTGCCCAAGGCCCCCGAACGCGCCAAGCAGGCCGATCTGCATCCCGGCGATGCGCCGGAGGGCACCGCCACGCACAGCGTGCCGGACGACGACGCCTGGGTCGAGGGACAGTCGCTGATCTCCACCGTCGAGGACGTCGAGCTGATCGATCCCGATCTCTCCGGCGAGCGGCTGTTGTACCGCCTGTTCCACGAACGCGGCGTGCGCGTCTTCAACCCGCAAACGCTGCGCGCGCAATGCTCCTGCTCACGCGATGCGGTGTCGTCGATGCTGAAGAGCTTTGCGCCGAACGATCGCGCCGAGATGGTCAAGGACGGCAAGGTGGTCGTGACCTGCGAGTTCTGCTCGTCGGTGTATGAATTCACGCCGCAGGAAGCCGGCGTGGAGTAGGCGGAAAGCCGACCACGAGGCCCGGTAACCAGGCCTGTCAGCTCAGCAAGGTGCGGGCCTTGCTGGCGGCGTCATAGATTTCGATCTGAAGCATCGGATAAGCCGCCTTCAATTGTCGGCCAGAGGTTTCAGCAGCCTCGGCGCTGTCGAACTCCGACTTGAATTGCTTGTCGACGATAATCACGAAACCTTCGGTCGGAGGCCGGTCGGCGCGCAACGGCTTCTTCAATTCGGGTTCGTCAATGGAGAGCAGGGATTTCTTCGTCATGGGAATTCCTCCTGGATCGATCTCAACTCAACCGGTGAAACGCGGGCGGCAGGGTCTCGCGCACGAGCCCGCTCAGATTCAAGGTCTCCCCGCTATCGGTGATGTCCGAGAACAGTACCTCGACATAGGGATGCTGCCGGTTGAACGCAGCACCGCGTTGGTATTTCGCACTGACGATGCGCTCGATCGCCGCCAGGTTCAGCCTGCCGAGTGCGTTGTATTGATCGCGGAACAGGCTTTGATGTCCGCCGCGGTGCTCGACAGACTCGGCCCAGACGTCCATCACCTTGCGGCCGATGAATGCCTCGACCCGTTCATTTCCATCACGGGCGAGAAGTCGCAGCCCGTCCATGCTGTGCTGTCCGTCATCGACGTCAAATTGGGTAAGTGACATGGTGAATCTCCTGTTGTCGTCGTTGGTTCACATCGGCAGTCCGTCGGGGACTGCACCTCCTTCATTGTCCCATCGCGACAAAGCCGCAGCGCCCGATCTCGCGTCCTGACGCGCCTCCAGAAGCTTGTCGCGACCGGCATCATCCTTGTGCTTGTGCAGGAAGCGCGCGATCTGCCCGCGGAGCGCCGACGTCTCCAACAGTTTTCCGACTGATCCGGCGGTGTCGAAGATTTCCCGCTGCAGCGCCTTCGGCAGGACGTTCCATTGCATGATGATGGCCGCGCCGAGACACCGCAGAACGTACTCCTCTTCGGCGGCGAGGGCGGCGCCGCGAGAGCGGTCCTGCTCCGCAACGTTTACTGCGTTGTCGAAATTGTCCGCCAGTCCTTGCTCGTTGTCCGCGAGCGAAGCGAGACGGTCTTGCTGCTCTCGAAACTTGCGGCTTTCGCCCTGACTGCTCGAACGCTTGATCAGTTCGCCGTATTCGGCTGCCTTGGCGCGATACTGCTGCGATTTGAACATGGCGGGCCCTTTCCTTGGAGGTCTCCGCGCATTCCGACCAATCTCGATGCTGACGAGGATTGACTTGTATATGGGAGGCGAAGGGTCGAATAACGAGCACCAAGGCCACAAATCATCGGGCACAAGCAAATCGGATGGCGCGCGCGAATATCTGCACCGCGACAACGTTCACCGCGGTCGCCTGTTCCTGAAGCACGGTTGAAAGCAACGTCGAAGCCATCGCTTGGCGAGAGGCGACCGGAGGCTACGCCCCAGTGGCATCGGAAGAATGGCGGCCTCAGTCGGCCCCGTACTGGGCTTTCTCCTCAAGATCGGCAGTTAGCTCGGCCTTCGCAGGCCGGGAGATGTCAGCCAATCATTGATGTGCGAGGCGGTTTCGACCAGCCGCGCCTTGCGAAGCATCGCGTCGCGCTGAAGGCCGGACGGGAATGGCTTCGCAGCATCCCCTATCCTCACGGCCTCCAACGCCGGAAGATCATGCGGCGGCGGTTCAGGCTGGCTGTGTTGAGCAATCGGCACATAGCTCTCCTGGTCACTGGCGGGAGCTTGCAGCACTCTCAGTCACTGGTATCGGCCAGAGGCGGAGCAGTGGTAACCGCAGTAGATACTCCTTACGTCCGGTAGTCGACTCAATTCGCAATCGAGGGCGATATCCAGACATTGGCGCGAGTTCGGGACGTCGGCTGTGCGCTTCACGAAGTAAGAGAAGCCAATGGTACGTCGAATGTGTACACGAAACCGATCGGCTCATAGCTTAGCCGCACGTCGCCGCGCAGCTGCCTGCCGAGCGTCTCGACCAACCGTGTCCCGAAGCTGCGCCGTTCCGGAGGGTGGACTGCCGGACCGTTCTTCTCGCTCCATGTCAGATGCAAGCGCTGTGTTGGTTGATCCAGCGTCCAACTGATGTCGATCCGCCCCTGTGGGACGGACAGGGCGCCGAACTTCGTGGTGTTCGTGCAGAGCTCGTTGAGCGTCATTGCGATGGCGACGACGGCGCCCGACGTCATGCGAATACCGGGTCCTGAAATCGAGAATTTCGGCTCGTCCGGATTGTTGAAGGCTTCGGTGGCGCCGCGGACGACCGTGCCGAGATCCGCGCTGCTCCATCTTGCCTGCAGAAGGAGATCGTGTGCCCGCCCGAGCGCCAGCAACCGGCCCGCGATGGCGTGCTGGGCATGTTCGACCCCGTCCAGGTTGCTCAGGCTCTGGGAGACAATGGCACCGACGGTTGCGATCGTGTTCTTGATGCGGTGGTGCAGTTCCTCGAGGATCACCCTCTGCAGCTTGTCAGCCGCTTCGCGCTCCTTGGCGTCAAGGCCGGCTGCGGTCAGCAAACTCTGGGCATCGATCGCGGCCTGCGCGAGGAGAAGTCGAAGGCTGACATTCTCTTCCGCTACAACGTCCTGCTGCGGTGCCAAGCTGCTTGCAGCACCCGGGTCTGTGCGGAGGTCGGCTGGAGACATAATCGACCGTATCATCATAAGCTGGCTCTTCGGCAGAATGTTTTCCGCGCAATTGGGCGAATCTGGACGTATCCGGCACGAAAACGCGAGCGATTGCCCCGATCCGTGCCGAGTGGGCTTGTCATTCGACCGCGGAGTAGCCACCTGAACAGCAGCGCAACTGTATTGTTACAGCATCCCCTTTGCGGAAGCTCGAAGCCTTAGCTGCCAAATCTTGTAACCGATCGGCCAAACGTCACGTCGCTTCAATGCGCGCGTTACGGATCACGACAAGCTGTGGAACAACCTGATAGGCCCCACCCATGATCGAATTTCCAAATCATAGTCGTTCATACGACCAAACGCGTCGCGCCGTGCGGTTTTGGGGATATGACAGTGCTATTGAGGCATCGTTCTTCGTCACCGAAGGCGCATTGAAGCGACTTCAATCGGATGCCTACCTCGACGAGCCGGGCCTTCTCCACGCCTTCGATGCCAACCGCGATCGGATATGCGCCGCTGCGGCCAGGGTCTATGTCCGCGGAAGCAGGGGATCATACGATCTGGTCGCCGCGAATTTCTGAAGCCGGCGGCTTGATGGTCACGCGCGACAATTTGGCAGATTGAGCGCGTTAGCCGCACACCACCCTTGCAAGCGATCAAAAGGAGGATGGCATGGATACGAGCTTCCTACAGACTTTCCTGGCGTGCGGAGCAATCTTCGTGCTCTCGTTCGTTGCGATCGGGGCTTTCTGGCTCCTGGAGCGCATGCGTGGCGCCAGTGCCCCTCACTTGTGAAGCTGGGGCAGGCTTCCGGTGGATCCAGTCCACGCCGTTTGAGATGCCTCCAAAAAGAAAAGCCGCGGATTGCTCCGCGGCCGCTCTGACGCCTTTCCGGTTTCCTCAGTAGCGGTCGGTCCCGATTCCGATGCTCACGCCTGGAGCGCGGAATCCGATGCCATCACGCTCTTCATAGCCACGGCGCTCGATGTAGCGCTCGCGAGGCGCGTATCCGTATGAATCACCGGGCTCGCGGACGATGACGCGGCGTTCGCCACGTGCGCGCCAGCAACGGCCGGCTTCATCGCAAACCATGCGAACGTTCTGGATGTTGCTCTCCGGCCCGACCGATGCGCCGAGTGAAGGCGGTGCGGCGAAAGCCGTGCTTGTGGCAGTCATGACAAGGGCACTTGCGCCGGCTGCCAAATAGATCGCGAGATTCTTCATATGATTTCTCCAAAAGTGCTTGTGTCAGGGGGCCAAGAGTCTCGCGAGCCATTGGTTCCTGGCGCCGGCCGGTCGATTGCATTGATCGCGGGCGGTCAAGCCGCCCCAAGCGCAACTGGTCGTTGAAATGATGACGACCTGAGGCCGGCCGTGCGCGTCCGTCCGTCGGGCAAAATCAGGAAACCCCTAAACCATTTCCATTATTCAGAAATTTGATGGCCGCATCCCCGGTGACTACTTGGGGCGCGGCGGCACCGACGGCGCGGCTAATTCAGCACCCTTTTCCCGTCCGGGCTCGGGCTGTCCAGCGAGAAGGTCGGCACGTCGATGTCGAAGCGCTCGCCGGCTTCGGTGACCATCTGGTAGCTGCCGGTCATGAAGCCGGAGGCGGTCGGCAGCGGTACGCCGGAGGTGTATTCGAAGCGCTCGCCGGGCGCGAGCACCGGCTGCTCGCCGACCACGCCCTCGCCACGCACCTCCTGGCGGCGGCCGGTGGCGTCGGTGATGATCCAGTGCCGCGTCCGCAGCTGCACCGTTTCCGGGCCCGAATTGACGATCACGATCTTGTACGACCAGAAATATTCGCGCCGGTCGATCGACGAGCGCTCCGGCATGAAGTTCGGCTCGACGGTGACTTCGATCTGGCGGGTAACGGCACGGTACATACGGCTCAATCCGATGATCTCGGCGCAAAATCCGCTTTCGGCCGGATCACGCGCAAACAGGCGCCCATCATAGCCAATTGGTCAGCCGGAACCAATCGCCGGGCGGGCCGTGAAAAGCCGGTCCCGGAGGCTGCCTGTTCATCGTGGTTTCAACATAGTTCCGCTCTAAAGCGCGGCCGCATGTCGCCGCACTCTGTGCTTTGTCGGCAAGTTGTGGACCGATATTATCTTTTCAGCTGGGCATGCGGGGCGTCCGCGGCCGACACGGTGCTTGATGAGCTCGATTGCCGATCCCATAGCCGGTTCGCCGGCGGCCGACGCCAAAGCCGAGGCAAAGGCTGATGCCGAGGTGAAGGCGAAAGCTGCGGCGCCCGCGATCACGCTGCCGGTGACCGGCGAGCGCGAGCTCAGGCTCGATCTGTTCCGCGGGCTCGCGCTGTGGCTGATCTTCATCGATCATCTGCCGACCAATCTTCTGACCTGGCTCACGATCCGCAACTACGGCTTCTCCGACGCCACCGAGATCTTCATCTTCATCTCCGGCTACACCGCGGCCTTCGTCTATGGCCGCGCGATGCTGGAGGGCGGCTTCGTGATCGCGACCGCGCGCATCCTGCGCCGGGTCTGGCAGATCTATGTCGCGCATGTCTTCCTGTTCACGATCTTCCTCGCCGAGATCTCCTATGTCGCGACCTCGTTCGAGAACCCGCTCTACACTGAAGAAATGGGGATCATGGACTTCCTGAAGCAGCCCGACGTCACCATCGTACAGGCGCTGCTGCTGCGCTTCCGCCCCGTTAACATGGACGTGCTGCCGCTCTATATCGTGCTGATGCTGTTCCTGCCGCTGATCCTGTGGCTGATGAAGTGGAAGCCCGATGTCACGCTCGGCCTGTCCGTTCTGCTCTACGCGCTGACCTGGCAGTTCGATCTTTACCTGTCGGCCTATCCGAACGGCTTCTGGGCGTTCAACCCGTTCGCCTGGCAATTGCTGTTCGTGTTCGGCGCCTGGTGCGCGCTCGGCGGCGCGCGGCGGATGTCGCGCATCCTGTCGTCGAACATCACGATGTGGATCTGCATCGCTTATCTCGTCGCCGCGTTCTTCGTGACGCTGACCTGGTACGTGCCGCAGCTCGGCCACATCATGCCGAAGGTGATCGAGCAATGGATGTATCCGATCAACAAGACCGACCTGGACGTGTTGCGGTTCGCGCATTTCCTGGCGCTCGCAGCCCTCACCGTGCGCTTCCTGCCGCGGGACTGGCCGGGCCTGAAATCGCCCTGGCTGCGACCTTTGATCCTGTGTGGCCAGCATTCGCTTGAGATATTCTGTCTCGGGGTCTTCCTCGCCTTCGCCGGTCACTTCGTGCTTGCCGAAGTGTCTGGCGGTGCCGCACTGCACGCCTTGATCAGCGTCTTCGGCATCCTCATCATGTGCGGCATGGCGTGGATTATTTCGTGGTACAAGCACTCCGCCGACAAAGGCGCCTCGAAAAAAGGCGCCGCCGGCAACGCCGATCTGGCGGGAGGGGGAGCATGAAGTCCGCGCGGACGATGCTGGGCCTGATGCTGCTGGCCGCCTGTTTGGCGGCCGTGCCCGCGCGCGCCGGCGACGCCGCCGAGCCGGCTCCGCCGTGCGATGTGCCGGCCTATCTGCTGGCAAGCGAGAGTTCGCTGCCGAAGGTCACCGACGCGGTGAAGGCCAACAAGCCGCTCAACGTGCTGGTGGTGGGCAGCCGCTCCTCGACCATCCCCGGCAACGAGGCGAGCGCCTATCCGGCCACGCTGCAGGCGGCGCTGAAGGAGGCATTTCCGGCAGCGACCATCGATTTATCCGTAGAATTACAGGCAAAGAGCACCGCCGAGGAGACCGCGGGAACCCTTGTTAAGCTTGTCGAAGCAAAAAAGCCTACTTTGGTTATTTGGCAGACCGGGACGGTCGATGCTATGCGAGCAGTCGATCCTGACGATTTCCGCACCGCCATCAACGACGGCGTTGTTGCGTTGCGGGGCGCCGGGACCGACGTGGTGCTGGTCAATCTGCAATACAGCCCGCGTACGGAAACGATGATCTCTGCGCCGCCATATCTCGACAATATCAAGGTGGTGGCGCAGCAGCACGACGTTCCGCTGTTCGACCGGTTCGCGATTATGAAGCAGTGGAGCGACGCCGGATATTTTGACCTGTTCAGCACCTCGCATGGTGTCGACCTGGCCAAGAAGGTTCATGCCTGTCTCGGCCGCGCACTGGCGAAATTCGTGATCGATGCGGCCCATCTGGGCCCGGTGCAGCAGAATTAGAGGAAGCCGAGTTGATGCGTTTTGCCTTCCCTTTTCGCCCAATCTCAGGGCGGAGTCTGTGCGCCGTTGCGGCGCTCGTGCTGCTCGCACCGCTCTCAATCGTGCCGTTGTGTGCGCAGACCGGCCAGGCTGACCAGCATGCGGCGCTGTCGCCGGGAGCAAAGACTGAAGCCGGCAGGGGCGATGCTGCGAAGCCCGCCGCGATCGAAGCCGATGCGGTCAATCCGCAACCGGGCGTCGCCGCCAAGGCGTTCGACAAGGTGAAGCAGGTCGCGAAATCCGCCAGCGACATCTTCCACCGCGTGCCCTGTCATCAGCCGACCGGCGTGCCGAACTCGACCGGCTCGCTGCCGCATGTCGCGGCCAAGCTCGCCGCCGGCAAGCCGGTCGTCATCATCGCGTTCGGTTCGTCCTCGACCCAGGGCTACGGTTCGTCGGCGCCGGAATTCACCTATCCGAGCCGGCTTGCCGCGCAGCTGCGCCGGCAGTATCCGTCCGCCGACATCAGCGTGCTCAATCGCGGCAAGGGCGGCGAGGATGCACCCGAGATGATGAAGCGGCTGCAGACCGAAGTGCTCGACGTCCATCCCGACATGGTGATCTGGCAGGTCGGCACCAACGCGGTGCTGCGCAACCTCGATCCGACCGAGACCGCCAAGCAGGTCGAGGACGGCGTGGCGCGGTTGCAGGCGTCCGGTGCCGATGTCGTGCTGGTCGATCCGCAATATTCGCCGCGCGTCACCGAGCGCCCCGAGAGCGCGCGCGGCATGGTGAAGCTGCTCGGCCGCATCGCTGCGCTGCGCCATGTCGGCATCTTCCCGCGCTTCGAGGTGATGCGCGACTGGCACGAGAAACAGGCGATCCCGATCGACGATTTCGTCATCGCCGACGGCCTGCACATGAACGACTGGGGCTACGCCTGCTTCGCCCAGTTGCTCGGCGACGACATCATCCGCTCGGTCGGCGCGATCAAGATCGGCGTCAACGTCCCCGGCGACGTCAGGACCTACCGGCCGATGTGATCGGGTCTAATCTGTCTCCGTCACCCTGAGGAGGCCGCGTAGCGGCCGTCTCGAAGGGGCGACGGCCCGACTGAGGCCGTGCATCCTTCGAGACGCGCTTCGCGCTCCTCCAGCGACAAAGGCGAAGCCTTTGCGCGGGGATGACGGGATTGATACCGTGGCGGGGGTTTGCTTCGACCATCCCGCCACACGCACCAGCAATCTTGACCTCGCCGCGGTAATCCGCTCCCTTGGCGCCTGTTACGACGCCTAAAGGGAAACGCTCATGTCTTTCGTGCTGGCCATCGATCAGGGCACCACATCGTCGCGCGCGATGGTGTTTCGCAGCGACATCTCCATCGCCGCGGTCGCGCAGCAGGAGTTTCCGCAGCATTTTCCGGCCTCCGGCTGGGTCGAGCACGAGCCGGAGGACATCTGGACCTCGACCGTGATGGTGTGCCGCGAGGCGCTGGAGAAGGCCGGGCTGAAGGCGAAGGACATCGCTGCGATCGGCATCACCAACCAGCGCGAGACCACCGTGGTGTGGGACCGTGCCACCGGCCAGGCCGTGCATCGCGCGATCGTCTGGCAGGACCGCCGCACCGCCGACATCTGCGCCAAACTCAAGGCCGAGGGCCATGAGCCGGCGATCTCGGCCAAAACGGGATTGATCATCGATCCCTATTTCTCAGGCACCAAAGTCGCCTGGATCCTCGATCACGTGCCGGGCGCGCGTGAGCGCGCCGAACGCGGCGAGCTGCTATTCGGCACTGTCGACTGCTATCTGCTGTGGCGGCTCACCGGCGGCCGCGTGCATGCGACCGACGCCACCAACGCCTCGCGCACGCTGCTGTTCAACATCCATACCGGGGCGTGGGACGACGACCTCGTCAACCTCTTGCGCGTGCCGCGCTCGATGCTCCCCGAGGTGAAGGATTCCTCCGCCCGGTTCGGCGAGAGCACCGCGGATCTGTTCGGCGGCCCGATCGCGATCTCCGGCATCGCCGGCGACCAGCAGGCCGCGACCATCGGCCAGGCCTGCTTCGAGCCCGGCATGATGAAGTCGACCTACGGCACCGGCTGCTTCGCGCTGCTCAACACCGGCACCACGCCGGTCGCCTCGAAGAACAAGCTGCTGACGACGATCGCCTATCAGCTCAATGGCCAGCGTACCTACGCGCTCGAAGGCTCGATCTTCGTCGCCGGCAGCGCGGTGCAATGGCTGCGCGACGGGCTCGGCATCATCAAGCATGCCGCCGAGACCGGGCCGCTCGCCGATAAATCCGACTCGATGCAGAGCGTCTATCTGGTGCCGGCCTTCGTCGGCATGGGCGCACCCTACTGGAATCCGCGTGTCCGCGGCGCGTTGATCGGGCTGACCCGCAACACCGGCCCGGCCGAGATCGCGCATGCAACGCTGGAGAGCGTCTGCTACCAGACCTTCGACCTGTGGGCCGCGATGCGCACCGACTGGCCGGAGGCGAACGCCGCCAACACCGTGCTGCGCGTCGACGGCGGCATGACCGCATCCGACTGGACCATGCAGCGGCTCGCCGATCTGCTCAACGCGCCGGTCGATCGCCCGATGATCCAGGAGACCACGGCGTTAGGGGCGGCCTATCTCGCCGGCCTCGAGGCCGGCGTTTATCCGGAGCCCGCGAAATTCGCTGACAATTGGCGGCTCGAACACCGCTTCAGGCCGGCGATGAGCGAAGCCACGCGCGACCGCAAGCTCGCCGGCTGGGCCCGCGCGGTGAAGGGCGTGCTGGCGAGCGACGAGGGGGGAGTAGTGAATTCGCGCGGCAGCCTCGCTGCACCTCCCCCGCCTGCGGGGGAGGTCGCTGCGCTCGAAGAGCGTAGCGGGTGGGGGCTTTCACCGCATAATGGCTAGTCCTATCGCGGCGACACCCCACCCCAACACTCCCCCGCAAGCGGGAGAGGGGGCGCAGTGCCGCTGCGGCTGGAGACGTCTCATAACCAATAACAACCATCGGGAGAAACAACATGAACACGGATCTCAACCGCGTCGCGAGACTATTCACCGCCGCGCTCTGCACTGCGTGGCTCGCCGCGCCCGCCGTGGCGCGCGAGAAGGCGAGCCCGCTCGTCGCGGCGCGCGAGGTCAAGACCGGCGTCGCCGGGCTGACGGCGCCGGGCCAGATCCTGGTCGACGTCTGGGGCATCCCGCACATCTATGCCGGCAACGAGCACGACCTGTTCTTCCTGCAGGGCTTCAACGCCGCGCGCGACCGGCTCTGGCAGATCGATCTCTGGCGCAAGCGCGGCCTCGGCCTCCTGGCGAAGGATTTCGGCCCCGCCTATGCCGAGCAGGACAAGGCGCTGCGTCAGTTCCTCTATCGCGGCGACATGAATGCGGAATGGGCCGCCTATGGTCCGAAAGCGAAAACCTATGCGGAGGCTTTCATCGCCGGCGTCAACGCCTATGTCGCGGATGTCAAAGCGGGCAAGCGGCCGCTGCCGATCGAGTTCAGGATCGCGGGCACGATGCCGGACCTGTGGTCGGCGGAGGATGTGGTGCGGGTCCGCAGCCATGGTCTCACGCGCAACGTCGCCTCCGAAGTGAAGCGGGCGCTAGTCGCCTGCGCCGCCGGCCTCGATGCCGATCGCTTCCGCGTCAAGCTCGAACCCACCTGGACCACCAAGATCCCCGATGGGCTCGATCCCTGCAGCGTGCCGAAGGGCGTGCTCGCGGCCTACGACCTCGCCACGCGCCCGGTGAAGTTCGCCGCGCCGAAGGACCAGAAGGCCGCGCTGGCGCATGATCCCGACACATACTTGGCCGAGGCCGATCAGCAGCGCGACACCATCGGCTCCAACAATTGGGTGATCGCGGCATCGCGCACCGCGACCGGACGGCCGATTCTCGCCAACGATCCGCATCGCGAGCACTCGGTGCCGTCGCTGCGCTACATCGTCGGCCTCAACGCGCCCGGCATCTCCGTGATCGGCGCCGGCGAACCGGCACTGCCGGGCATCTCGATCGGCCACAACGACACCATCGCGTTTGGCCTCACCATCTTCAACGTCGACCAGGAAGACCTCTACGTCTACGAGCTCAACCCTGATAATCCGAACCAGTACCGCTACGGCACGGGCTGGGAGGACATGCGCATCGTCCACGAGAAGGAGGCGGTGAAGGGTGAGACCGACCGTGACCTCGAGCTGAAGTTCACCCGCCACGGCCCGGTGATCTATGTCGACGCCGACAAGAGGCACGCCTTCGCCGTGCGCTCGATCTGGTTCGAGCCGGGTACCTCGGCCTATTTCGGCTCGTCCGACTACATGACCGCGAAGTCGTGGAACGGCTTCCTCGGCGCGATGCGGCGCTGGGGCGCGCCGTCGGAGAACCAGGTCTATGCCGACACTAGCGGCAATATCGGCTGGGTTGCCGCCGGCAAGGCGCCGCGCCGCACCAGCTTCGACGGCCTGATGCCGGTGCCCGGCGATGGCCGCTACGAGTGGCAGGGCTTTCTGTCGCTCGATGAGCTGCCGAAGCAGTACCAGCCGAAGCAGGGCTTCATCGCTACCGCCAACCAGATGAACCTGCCGGCGGATTATCCGGTCAACGAACGCAGGGTCGGCTTCGAATGGTCCGACAGCGCGCGCTGGCAGCGCATCACCGAGGTGCTGCAGGCCAACAGCAAGGTGACGCTCGCGGACGCGATGGCGTTGCAGAACGACGACACCGGCATGCTGGCGCGGCGCCTCGTCGCGCTGCTGAAGCCGCTGTCGTCAGACGATGCCGATGTGAAGAAGGGCCTCGAACTGTTGAAGGCGTGGGATGCGCGCGACGCTGAGGACAGCGCGGCAGCCGCGGTCTACGAGGTCTGGATCGCGAACCATCTCGGCCCGGTACTGCTCAAGACCACGGCGCCGAAGGCGGCCGAGCTGATCGCGCCGGAAGCCTCAAGCATCTCCGCCATCGTCGACTATCTCGAAAAACCCGACGCCGCGCTCGGCAGCGATCCCGCCGGCGGACGTGACCGCGTGCTGCGCGACAGCCTCGGCGAGGCCGTTGCCGACGTCGCCGGCAAGCTCGGGGGCGATGCGTCGACGTGGCGCTGGGGCCGCCTGCATGTCGCCAAGTTCGATCACGCGCTGATGCC
Organism: Bradyrhizobium sp. USDA 3240; assembly: GCF_054063295.1. Classification (NCBI taxonomy): domain Bacteria; kingdom Pseudomonadati; phylum Pseudomonadota; class Alphaproteobacteria; order Hyphomicrobiales; family Nitrobacteraceae; genus Bradyrhizobium; species Bradyrhizobium sp. USDA 3240. The sequence goes on along the minus strand of NZ_JBSSGD010000002.1, from coordinate 3,487,661 downwards.
GCTCGCCGACAAGGCGACCGCGGCGCAGATGACAGTCGGCCCGCTCGCCTATGGCGGCGCTGCCAACGTGCCGCGTGCGGCCACCTATCGCCGCTCCGACTATCATCTCACCGCGGGCGCCTCGTTCCGCATGGTGCTCGATGTCGGCAACTGGGATGCGAGCCGCACCATCAACACGCCCGGCCAATCCGGCGATCCCTTCAGCGGCCACTACCGCGACCTCGCGCCGCTCTGGGCCACCGGCCAATATGTCCCGCTGCTCTACAGCCGTGGCGCCGTGGAAGCCGCAACCGCCGAGGCGATCTCGCTGACGCCGAGGTGACGGCGCTGGGGCCAAAGTAAGCAAGGCGGCGGCCCAAAACTCTACGTCGTCCCGGCGGAGGCCGGGACCCATAACCACCGATGCCAATTGTCCTTGCGCGCTGGGGCCACAGCGCGCTTGAGCAACCCGATCCTGTGGTTATAGGTCCCGGCATCGCGCGCAGCGTGTCGTCGCTGAGCTTGCCGTTCGGTGACGGCGTGCGCCGCGCGACCGTCTCGACCGGACGCGCATGCTGCGGAAGCACCGGAGCGCTGCGCACCGCTGCGCCGTCCTCGATGTCCGCGGCCTCATCAGCAGCGCTCGCGCCGTAAGCGTATCCGACGCCGCGCCGGCGCCGCGTGGGCTTCGGCTTCGGTGGCGGCGGCGTATAGATGATCGGCGGCAGCGTGTGATGGCGCGACACGGTCGTTGCTCCGGTGGCCTTGCGACATGGAGCGCCTGATTCGCCAAAGCACCGACTGAAAAATCGGTAACATTGTTACGCCGCGTTGCATTGCATCTGCCGCGACATGCGGATATTTCCCGCCGATCGTATCGAAACAAAGGTCGCGCGATGCTGCTGCCTGACGGCTACTCCGACGTCTCCCACGGCAAGATCGCCGCCGTCGTCACACATCTGGAAATGACCGAGCGGCCGCCGCGGCGCGACGATCCGCCGGGCGCGTCGCGCCTGCGCAAGGTCGAGCCGCCGGCGCTCGACTGGTACCGCGATCTCTACCGCCGCGTCGGCGAGCAATGGCTGTGGTTCACCCGCACGGGGCTCGATGACGCCGATCTCGGCGGGCGGATTCATGCGCCCGGCGTCGAGCTCTACGGGCTGGTCGTCGATGACCGTGATGAAGGCCTGCTCGAACTCGACTTCAGCGTATCAGGCGAATGCGAGCTGCTCTATTTCGGCGTCACCGCAAAATTCATCGGCACCGGCGCCGCGCGCTTCCTGATGAACCGCGCGCTCGAGATCGCCTGGTCGCGCGACGTCAGCCGCGTCTGGGTGCACACCTGCACCTTCGATCATCCCTCCGCGATCGCGTTCTACCAGCGCTCCGGCTTCCGTGCGTTCAAGCGGCAGATCGAGGTGGCCGACGATCCCAGGCTCGACGGCAAGCTGCCGCGCGATGCGGCGAGGCATGTGCCGGTGGTTGGATAGTCAGACCGGATCATGATCCGGTTGCAACGCGGCGCAAGCCATCTAGGATGGTGCAAAGCGCAACCTCTGACCCGGCTTGGCCGCCCGACCTTCGAAAGCCCTGCTTTCGCGGCAACGCCTTGCCACGGCATGACCGACGAGAAAACAGATGTTCCTGATCGGCCAGTACGACTCGCCCTTTGTCCGCCGCACCGCGATCGCGCTGCGGCTCTATGGATTGCCGTTCGAGCACAAGCCGTGGTCGACCTTCGGCGACGCGGAGAAGGTTGCGGCGTACAATCCGGTGCGACGGGTGCCGACGCTGGTGCTCGACGATGGCGAGGCGCTGATCGAGAGCGGTGCGATCCTAGATTATCTCGACGAACTGGTCGGGCCGGAGCGAGCGATGATTGCGCGCTCGGGGCCCGCGCGGCGTAGGCATCTGCGCATCACGGCGCTGGCGACCGGGCTCGCCGACAAGGCAGTGAGCCTTGTCTACGAGCGCGTGCTGCGCAAGGAGCAGCTGAAGCTCTGGGTCGAGCGCTGCGAGGCGCAGATTGCGGGCGTGCTCGCGGTGCTGGAAAAGGAGCGCGCGGCGGTGCTGGCGCCGTACTGGCTGGGCGATCGCATCGGTCATGCCGATATCGCGGTGGCTTGCGCGCTGCGCTTCGCCGGCGAGGCGCATCCGCATCTGTTCGATGCACGCTATCCGGCGCTGCAGGCCCACACCGCGCGCTGCGAGGCGCTGCCGCCGTTTCAGGAGATCGTGCAGCCGCTGGCGCCGCCGAGCGGTTAGGGACGAATACTGGATCACCCGCGTGCGCCTTAACGGGTGATGACACCGGGCTTGCTCCGGATCGTGCAACACACTCAACGTCGTCCTGGCGCAAGCCAGGACCCATTACCCCGAATCTCAATTGTTGCGCGACCCTGGGGCCACGATCCCGGTCATCACCGAATGCGGTGGTTATGGGTCCTGGCTTTCGCCAGGACGACGGTTGTGAATGCGGCGCTGACGGTGGGTCGCGGGCGACGCCACTCACCACTCCGCACGCCCCCGAGGCGCGCGCTTCGGGCTACCCATTGTTGGTCCGATCTTCTATGGTGAACCATATCGGGTCGCATGCGGCGAACTCGATAAATCCACGATATCAAAGGCTTAAGGCTCTAATCGAAGCCTTTGGAGGGCGGTTTGACGCGGTATATTTCGACCCGGGGTGAGGCCCCGGTGCTTGGCTTCTGCGATGTGATGCTGACCGGGCTTGCCCGTGACGGCGGGCTTTACGTGCCCGAGACCTGGCCGCAATTGTCGCCCGAGACCATCGCCGCTTTCTTCGGGCGTCCCTATTGGGAGGTCGCGGTCGAGATCATCCGACCGTTTGTCGCCGGCGAGATTTCCGACGCCGAGCTCGGCCGCATGGCGAACGAGGCCTATGCCACCTTCCGCCACCCCGCCGTGGTGCCGCTCGACCAGGTCGGGCCGAACCAGTTCCTGCTCGAGCTGTTCCATGGGCCGACGCTGGCGTTCAAGGACGTCGCGATGCAGCTGATCTCGCGGTTGATGGATCACGTGCTGGCCAAGCGCGCGCAGCGCACCACCATCGTGGTCGCAACCTCGGGCGATACCGGCGGCGCCGCGGTCGAGGCGTTTGCCAATCTCGACAATGTCGACCTGGTGGTGCTGTTCCCGAACGGGCGCATCTCCGAGGTGCAGCGGCGCATGATGACGACGACCGGTGCTTCCAACGTCCACGCGCTGGCGATCGAAGGCACGTTCGACGATTGCCAGGCGCTGGTGAAGGAGATGTTCAACAACCATCGCTTCCGCGACCAGGTGGCGCTGTCGGGCGTCAACTCGATCAACTGGGCGCGCATCGTGGCGCAGGTGGTGTATTATTTCACCTCGGCGGTTGCGCTCGGCGCGCCGCAGCGGACCGTGGATTTCACGGTGCCGACCGGCAATTTCGGCGACATCTTCGCCGGCTATGTGGCGAAGCGCATGGGGCTGCCGATCCGCTGGTTGCGGATTGCCGCCAACGTCAACGACATCCTGCCGCGCACGCTGAAGACCGGCAATTACGAGGTGCGCGAGGTGCACGCGACGGCGTCGCCGTCGATGGACATCCAGGTGTCCTCGAATTTCGAGCGGCTGCTGTTCGAGGCCAGCGGCCGCGACGCCGATCAGGTGCGCCGCCTGATGGCCTCGTTGAAGCAGTCCGGCCGCTTCGTGCTGCCGGATGCGACGCTGGCCGCGGTACGCCGCGATTTCGATGCCGGCCGCGCCGACGAGACCGAGACGGCGGCCGCGATCCGCGCCGCCTGGCGCGAGGCCGGTGATCTCGTCGATCCGCACACCGCGGTCGCGCTCGCGGTTGCCGACCGCGATACCTCGGATTCGAAGATCCCGAACATCGTGCTGTCGACCGCGCATGCGGCCAAATTCCCCGATGCAGTCGAGGCGGCCTGCGGGGTGCGCCCGCAATTGCCGGCCTGGCTCGGAAGCCTGATGACGAAATCCGAATACATGACGGTCATGAAGAATGATTCCGCCGAGGTCGAGCGCTTCGTGCTGTCGGTCAGCCGTGCCGCCAAGCAGGGAGTTGCCTGATGAGTGTTGAAATCACCAAGCTGCCGAGTGGCCTGACCGTCGTCACCGACACCATGCCGCATCTGGAGACTGCGGCGCTTGGGGTCTGGGCCGGGGTCGGCGGGCGCGACGAGAAGCCGAACGAGCACGGCATCTCGCATCTCCTGGAACACATGGCGTTCAAGGGCACGGCGCGGCGCTCCTCGCGCGAGATCGTCGAGGAGATCGAGGCGGTCGGCGGTGACCTCAATGCCGGAACCTCGACCGAGACCACGGCCTATTACGCGCGGGTGATGAAGGCCGACGTGCCGCTGGCGCTCGACGTGCTCTCCGATATCCTCGCCAATCCGTCCTTCGTGCCGGACGAGCTGGAGCGCGAGAAGAGCGTCATCGTGCAGGAGATCGGCGCGGCGCAGGATACGCCCGACGACGTCGTGTTCGAACATCTCAACGAGCTCTGCTATCCGGACCAGCCGATGGGGCGCTCGCTGCTCGGCACCGCCAAGACGCTGAAGGCCTTCAACCGCGACACGCTGCGCGGCTATCTGTCGACGCACTACCGCGCCCCGGACATGGTGGTCGCCGCCGCCGGCGCCGTCGATCACAAGCGCGTCGTCGAGGACGTCGCCGAGAAATTCGCGAGCTTCGACGCCACGCCGGCGCCGGCGCCGCAGCCTGCGATGTTCGGTAAGGGCGGCTCGCGGGTGGTGCATCGCGAACTCGAGCAGGCGCATCTGACGCTGGCGCTCGAAGGCGTGCCGCAGACCGACCTGTCGCTGTTCTCGTTGCAGGTCTTCACCAACACGCTCGGCGGCGGGATGTCGTCGCGGCTGTTCCAGGAGGTGCGCGAGAAGCGCGGGCTGTGTTACTCGATCTACACCTTCCACGCCCCCTACACTGACACCGGTTTCTTCGGCCTCTACACCGGGACCGATCCCGCCGACGCGCCGGAAATGATGGAAGTCATCGTCGACGTCATCAATGACGCGGTGGAAACCCTGACCGAGGCCGAGGTCGCCCGCGCCAAGGCGCAGATGAAGGCCGGCCTGTTGATGGCGCTGGAAAGCTGTTCATCCCGGGCCGAGCAACTGGCACGCCATGTGCTAGCCTATGGCCGGCCGCAGACGGTGGAAGAGCTGGTGGCGCGGATCGACGCGGTGTCGGTCGAATCGAGCCGCAACGCCGCCCGCGCGCTGCTGTCGCGCAGCCGGCCCGCCGTTGTTGCGCTCGGCAGCGGCAGGGGTCTGGACACGGCGGTGTCTTTTGCGGAAGGATTGACGAAGTCGAAGGCAAAGACGCTGCTGCATTAGGTTTTGGGTTCACCTCGCTCCGCGCTTGCGGGGAGGGGTCGAAGTCGAAGGCTTCGGGTGAGGGATCGAGCCGCAGATCGAGGCTGCGGAAAGGGCTCCTCACCCCGACCCTCTAAGAGCGAGCTTTGCTCGTCTCGACCCCGCAAACGCGGGACGAGGGTGAGGTCGGGGAGTGTTGGGCCATGGCCCTGTTTCGTTTGCCGTCCGGTGGACCGGCTGCACTGATGCCGCGGGGGCACGGGCTTTTGCTGCGTGCGCCGCAGATGTCGGATTTCCCGCAATGGGCGCAATTGCGCGAGTTCAGCCGCGCCTATCTGACGCCATGGGAGCCGATCTGGCCCTCCGACGACCTGACCCGCGCCGGCTTCCGCCGCAGGTTGCGCCGCTACAGCGAGGATATCGCCGCCGACCGCTCCTATCCGTTCATCATCTTCCGCGAATCGGACGGGGTGATGATCGGCGGTATCACGCTCGCCAATGTCCGCCGCGGCATCGTGCAGGCCGGCACGATCGGCTATTGGGTCGGCCTGCCGCACGCCCATCGCGGCTACATGACGACGGCGCTGCGGGTGCTGCTGCCCTCGCTGTTCGGCGAGCTCAACCTGCATCGCATCGAGGCGGCCTGCATTCCCTCCAATGCGTCGTCGATCCGCGTGCTGGAGAAGTGCGGCTTCACCCGCGAGGGCCTGGCGCGGCGCTATCTCTGCATCAACGGCATCTGGCAGGACCACCTGTTGTTCGGCCTGCTGCACGAGGATTTCCGCGGTTGAATCTTGGGCCAATGGCTGATGGCGGGCGCATCCGAGCCGTTTCAGGATGCTTTCAGCGTGCCCTTGCAACATGCCTTTGCAACATGCCATCTCGACATGCCTTGGGTTCGCCGCCATTGGCTTGCTATAACGCCCGCGAAACGGGGAACTCTGGTTTGGAGGCTTTAGGGACATCGCATGGGTGACAGGGTGATCAGGTTCGCGCTCGCGGCGGCGGTATCGATCGGTCTCGGTGCCACCCTGCTGCCGGAGGCCAGCTCGGCGCAGTCGCTGAGCGACCGCTTCAAGAGCCTGTTCGGCGGCGGTTCGTCCGATTCGAAGCCGGCGACGGCGGCGGCACCGCAGCCGCTCAACGATGCCGACGCCGGGCTGACCTGCCCGCCGGTGCAGATCCGCTCCGGGGCCTCGACCTATTCGGTGGCCGTGGACGGCAAGGAAGCGGTCGGTAACGACGTCAAATTCCTGGCCTCGATCACGCGCACGGCGCGAGAATGCAATCTGAACAGCGGCCAGATCACGGCCAAGATCGGTATCCAGGGGCGGATCATCGTTGGCCCCCAGGGCGCGCCGCCGACCATCCAGGTGCCGCTGCGCGTCGCCGTGGTGAAGGGCGGCGTCGGCGAGAAGACCATCGCCACCAAGGCCTACACCACCACGGTGCAGATGGACGACAGCGGCAGCGTGCCGTTCAGCCTGGTCGCCGAGGATGTCGTCTATCCGGCGCCGTCGGCCGCGGAGAACGACGATTACATCTTCTATATCGGCTTTGATCCGCAGGCGCTGAAGCCGGAGCCCAAGGCCCGCGCGCCAAAGAAGAAGCACTAGCGCCGGCCGTGACGCGGCCGCTGGCATAAGAAGCAGCAGGAACAAAGAAAAAGGCCGGCGCGATGATCTCGCGCCGGCCTTTTCCGGAAGGAAGTCTGATCGCGTCAGTTCAGCTTGGAACGGACTTCGGCGATGCCCTTGCCGACGAGGTCGTCGGCAACCGAACCCTTGACCGACTGCGACAGGATGGTCGAGGCGGCGGTCACGGCGGCGTTGGCCGCGGCGGCGCGCACATCGGCCACCGCCTGTGCCTCGGCCTGGGCGATCTTGCCTTCGGCGGTCTTGGTCCGCCGGGCGACAAAATCTTCCATCTTGGTCTTGGCTTCAGCCGCGATCCGCTCGGCTTCGGCCTTGGCGTTGGCGATGATGTCGGCGGCTTCGCGCTCCGCGCTGGCGCGGCGCGCCTTGTATTCGCCGAGCAGCTTGTTGGCCTCGTCCTTCAGACGGCGGGCGTCCTCGAGCTCGGCCTTGATGCGCTCGGCACGATGGTCGAGCGCCGTCAGCAGGGTGCGATGGACGCCGAGATAGCCGAACACGACCAGCAGAATGACGAAGGCGATCGCAACCCAGGTTTCCGGTTCGTAAAACATCGTCTATCCCTTCAGCGACGCGTCGACGGCGCTGTTGACCGCATTCGCGTCCGGCGTGACGCCGGCGAGTTGCTGGACGATGGCGCCGGCCGCATCCGCCGCGATGCCGCGGACGTTGCTCATGGCGTTGGTCCTCGTCGTTGCGATCTGCTTCTCGGCGTCGGCGAGCTTGACCGCCAGTTTCTCTTCCAGCGCCTTGCGCTCGACTTCCGAAGCCGCGTTCAGCTTCTCGCGGGTCTCGTTGCCGATCGCCTGCGCGTTGGAGCGCGCATTCGCCAGCTCGGTTTCATAGGCCTTCAGCGCGGCGTCGGACTCGTCCTTCAGCTTCTGCGCCTCCGCCAGATCGCCCTCGATCTTGTTCTGGCGTGCATCGATCGTCCCGCCGACGCGCGGCAGTGCGAAACGCGACACGATCAGATAGAGCGCGACAAATGCAATCGCCAGCGACACCAGCTGCGAAGCGTAATTGGAGGAATCGAACGGCGGAAAAGCTCCGCCGTGATGTCCGCCATCGGCCTCGGTGTGGGCGCCGGCATTCTGGCCTTTTGCCTCGCCATGACTCTCAGCCACGGTGTTCTCCTGTTGCTGTCATGCGCGCCGCCCTTTGGGACGACCTTTGGGCGGCGCGAAGGGGTTACCGCGAGAGCGGAACCGGGTTGCCGCTAAAGCGGAACCGGGGTGCCGCTCAGAGCGGAACGAACAGCAGAAGCAGCGCGATCAGCAGCGAGAAGATGCCGAGCGCTTCGGTCACGGCGAAGCCGAAGATCAGGTTGCCGAACTGGCCCTGAGCGGCCGAGGGGTTACGCACCGCAGCGGCGAGGTAGTTGCCGAAGATGATGCCCACGCCGACGCCCGCACCGCCCATGCCGATGCACGCGATGCCCGCGCCGATAAGTTTTGCTGCTGCCGGTTCCATTTGTAGCTCCTTGAGAAAGATAGACAGATTGGTGGGTGGAGATTCCCCGGACCGCTTAGTGTCCCGGATGAATGGCGTCGTTGAGGTAGATGCAGGTCAGGATCGCGAACACGTAGGCCTGCAGGAATGCGACCAGCAGTTCGAGCGCGTACAGCGCGACCGTGAGCGCCAGCGGCAGCACGCCGCCGAACCAGCCGAGCGCGCCGAGCGAGAAGCCGAGCATCGCGACGAAGCCCGCGAACACCTTGAGCGCGATGTGGCCGGCCAGCATGTTGGCGAACAGACGAACGCTGTGCGAGACCGGCCGCAGGAAGAACGACAGGATCTCGATGAACATGACCAGCGGCAGGATGTAGATCGGAACGCCGGAGGGGACGAAGATCTTGAAGAATTTCAGGCCGTTCTTGTAGAGGCCGTAGATCAGGACGGTGAAGAACACCAGCAGCGCAAGGGCAGCGGTGACGATCAGGTGGCTCGAGATCGTGAAGGTGTAGGGGATCACGCCGACCAGGTTCGAGACGCACAGGAACATGAAGAGCGAGAAGATCAGCGGGAAGAACTTCATGCCTTCCGAGCCGGCCGTGCTGCGAATCGTCGACGCGACGAACTCGTAGGAGATTTCGGCGACCGACTGCAGCCGTCCTGGAACCAGTTCCCGGCCGCTCGCCAGCATCAGGAGCGCGATCAGCAGCACCGCGATGAGCATGAAGAGCGACGAATTGGTGAAGGCGATCGTGTGATTGCCGATGTGGCCGAGCGTGAAGAGGGGCTCGATATTGAACTGGTGGATCGGGTCGATTTTCATCCGCGCGGCTCTTGGTCCACCGGCCATCGTGCCGGTAATCGAATTTCAAATGTCGTGACTTCCCGCCAGCGCTCAGCGCTTGCCTGAGGCCACGCCCGCGGACCTCACCACGTTGACCACGCCGGCGACGAAGCCGAGCAGCGTTAACACGATGAAGCCGAATGGCGACGTCGACAGCAAACGGTCGAATCCCCAGCCAATCGCCGCTCCGACGACAACGCCCGCGATCAGCTCCGAGGAAAGGCGGAAACCGAGCGCCATCGCCGAAGCTCTGGCCGCACTGTCCCCGCTTTCAGTACCGGATTGATCAGTCTTGCTCCTGCGGCTGTCGCGAATTTCTGACAACCGATGATCGAGACTTCCGAGCCTTGCGGAAAGCGCAGCTTCGTCAGGAGGCGATTGATCGCGACTTCCACCTGCGCCGTCGTTGGTGTTCTCAGCCATGCTGCAAACACTAACCGAAGCCGCGGATGATGGAAATTGCGCCCGTCCCCGTCAAAAGCCGCGCGGACCATACTTACCGCGTCTAATCAAGTCAAGATTGCGTCGTAACCAGTTATTGCTTTGATTCTGCTGGATTTATTTGAAGATATTCAAGGTCAGAGTGACGCAGTGTTCGCAGTGCAACAGCTTGTATGCTTTGAAGCCATGTTGCGCGGCATTTCCCGCTCTGCTGGGATCGCTGAAAGTCCTCATCCTCTTGCGCAGTCAAGGTTCCGCATGTCACGCCAGATCGACTACTACTTCTCGCTGCAATCCCCCTGGGCCTATATCGGTCACAAGCCCTTCGTGCGGCTCGTAAGCGCTTACGATCTCAAGGTAAATTACCGGCCCGTGCTGCTGGTCGATCTGTTCTCGGAGACCGGCGGGTTGCCGCTCGCCCAGCGCCATCCGGTGCGCCAGCGCTACCGGATGATCGAGTTGCAGCGCTGGCGCGACAAGCGCGGGCTGAATTTTCACCTCCAGCCGGCCAACTGGCCGTTCAATGGGCGGCTTGCCGATGGCGTCGTGATCGCGATGCTCGAGGCCGGGCTCGATCCCGAGCCGTTTTTGCAACGCGCCTATCCCGCGGTGTGGGAGCTTGAGCTCAACCTTGCCGATGCTGCGACGCTGGTGAAGCTTGCCGACGATGCAGGCTTGCCCGGCCGGCAGCTGGTGGAGCGCTCCGCCTCCGATGCGATCAGCGCGGCCTATGAGCAGAATCGCCAGACTGCATTGGACGCCGGCGTGTTCGGCTCGCCCGGCTATGTGCTCGATGGCGAGGTGTTCTGGGGGCAGGACCGGATCGAATTGCTCGAGGACGCGTTGAAGTCAGGCCGCAGGCCCTATAGCTCTGTGGTCTAGGGGCAGGAATCAGGTTGAGGCGGAGCAAGCCATGCCCATCGCGATGTCAACTTCGAAATTGTCCATCGCAATCGTTGCCATCCTGATCTCAAGTGGCGCCGCGCTCGCGCAAACCGCGCCCGATACCGAGAACGGCCGCTACGCGCTGTCGCCGGCCGGCGATGGCTTCCTGCGGCTCGACACCCGCACCGGCGCGGTGTCGACCTGCACCAATTCCAACGCCGGCTGGGCCTGTTACATGGTGCCGGACGAGCGCGCGGCGCTGGATGCGGAGATCGGGCGCCTGCAAACCGACAATGACAAGCTGAAGGGCGAGCTCGCCGCGCGCGCGCCATCGGCCAAGACCGACGAGGCGTTGCCGAAATCGGATTCGTTGAAGAAGGCTGAGCCGAAGGTCGCCGAGGGCGAGCGCAAGATCGAGATCCCGCTGCCGAGCGACCGCGACATGGATCGCATGATGTCGTTCGTGGAGCGGGCCTGGCGGCGGCTGATCGAGATGGCCAACCGCGTGCAGCGCGACGTCAATGGCGGCAAGATTTGATACGGCGTTTGCAACATCCACGGTGTCGTCCCGGCGAAAGCCGAGACGCATAACCACCGAAGCGTATTGGTTACAAAGGATATCCACTCCGAGTCTTTGAACGTGAGGGGCCGCGGAGTATGGGTCCCGGCCCCCGTGCGCAATTGCGCACTAGGCCGGGACGACGAGTTGAGAGACTGCAGATGAGTTCATCGAAGCAAATGTCGCGCTCGGCGCCATCCTCGGTCGCGGCGACCAGCACCGTGTCGTCGCGCCTGACGGTCGAAACGCCCGGTGCCGGCTTCACCGACATCACGCGCGAGGTCGCAAAATTCCTGCGCGAGGTGCGTGCCGGCGAGGGTGCGGTGACGCTGTTCATCCGTCACACCTCGGCCTCGCTGACGATCCAGGAGAATGCCGATCCGACGGTGCTGGTCGATCTGATGACGGCGCTCGATCGCGCGGCACCCGAAGACGGCGGCTGGCGTCACGACACCGAAGGTCCCGATGACATGCCGGCGCATATCAAGACCATGCTGACGGCGACCTCGCTGCAGGTCCCGGTGCTCGATGGCGAGATGGCTCTCGGCACCTGGCAGGGCATCTATCTGATCGAGCATCGCGCCAGGGCGCACCGGCGCGAGATCGTGCTGCAATTCATCGGCGCCACGCGCTGACGGGTTGCACCTCGCTTCCAAGGTCTGGCTTCCAAGCTCTGGCTTCCAAAACGACATCGGCCGCGGATCGCTCCGCGGCCGATGCATTGTGATTGCGATGTCGACTGGTCAGGTCTTGGTGATGTCGACGTCCTTGGTTTCCGGAATGAAAAGCGCGCCGACCACGACGGTGATTGCCGCGAAGATGACCGGATACCAGAGACCGGAGTAGATATCGCCGGTCGAGGCTGTGATCGCGAACGCAGTCGCCGGGAGCAGGCCGCCGAACCAGCCGTTGCCGATATGATAGGGCAGCGACATCGAGGTGTAGCGGATGCGGGTCGGGAACAATTCGACCAGCATGGCGGCGATCGGGCCGTAGACCATGGTGACGTAGAGCACCAGGATGAACAGCAGCCCGATGACCGAGGCCACCTGCGGACGGAAGACGTCGAACGGGTTCGACATCTTCACGATCCCGGCGTCACCCACCTTCGGATAGCCCGCCGCCTGCACCGCCGCGAGGATTGCGGGGTTCGACGTCTTGGCGTCCGTGTACGGCACTTCCTTGTCGTTGACGGTGACCTTCACCGGCGAGCCGGCCGGGCCCGGTACGGTGGAGTACTTCACCGACGACTGGGCGAGGAAGGCGCGGGCGGTGTCGCAGGGCGCCGTGAAGACGCGGGTGCCGACCGGGTTGAACAGATCGCCGCAGCCCGCGGGATCCGCAACCACCTGCACCTTGACCGTCTCATAAGCCTTTTCCAGCGCCGGGTTGGCGTTGGTCGTGATCATCTTGAAGATCGGGAACAAGGTGAGTGCGCCGATCAGGCAGCCGGCCAGGATGATCGGCTTGCGGCCGATCTTGTCCGACAGCGCGCCGAACACCAGGAAGAAGCCGGTGCCGAGCAATAGCGACCAGGCGATCAGGAGGTTGGCGGTGTAACCGTCGACCTTCAGGATCGATTGCAGGAAGAACAGCGCGTAGAACTGGCCCGTGTACCAGATCACCGCCTGGCCCATGGTCAGGCCGAGCAGGGCGAGGATCACGATCTTGGCGTTGCTCCAGGTCCCGAAGGCTTCGGTCAGCGGTGCCTTGGAGGTCTTGCCTTCCTCCTTCATCCGCTGGAATACCGGCGATTCGTTCAGCCGCAGACGGATCCAGACCGAAATGCCGAGCAGCAGCACCGACACCAGGAACGGAATGCGCCAGCCCCAATCGGCGAAGTCCTTCTCGCCGGTGAAGGTTCGGGTGAACAGGATCACCAGCAGCGACAGGAACAGTCCGAGCGTTGCCGTGGTCTGGATGAACGAGGTGTAGTAGCCGCGCTTGCCCTGCGGCGCATGCTCGGCGACGTAGGTCGCCGCACCGCCATACTCACCGCCGAGCGCGAGGCCCTGCAACAGGCGCAGCGAGATCAGGATGATCGGCGCCGCGATGCCGATGGTCTTGGCGCTGGGCAACAGGCCGACGATGAAGGTCGACAGGCCCATGATCAGGATGGTGACGAGGAAGGTGTATTTGCGGCCGACGATGTCGCCGACCCGGCCGAACACGATGGCGCCGAACGGACGCACCAGGAAGCCCGCGGCAAAGGCCAGCAACGCGAAGATGTCGCGCGTCGCCGGCGGATAGTCGGAGAAGAACTGCGCGCCGATGATGCCGGCCAGTGACCCGTAGAGATAGAAGTCGTACCATTCGAACACGGTGCCGAGCGACGACGCCAGGATGACAAAACGCTCATCCTTCGTCATGCCGGCGGGCCGCGCCGAAGTTGCAGTCATAGTGGACATCTGGATTGCTCCCCCCGAATTATTGCTGCCATGCTCGCCCCCGGCTGGCGGGTTAGACCCGAATGGGTCTTAGGCTTAATTCGAGGGTAACATCGCAGTGAAACCCGTCCCAATAAGACTTTTGGCTTTTGCACGCTTGAACTTATCTTTGGAGGCGTGAGCTGGATGGAACGTCCCCGCGTGCGTCTGTTGCGGCGCACAAGCTCGGCGGGTTAACTGAGTTGGCATCTGGTATTATCAAGGGCTTGCGTGATACTGCCACGCGGGCGACAACCGAACGGCGCGGGCTTCCCAAAGCCCGCTTGTGGGACTGAGATGACTGCTGCTGCCAATACTCATCTTGTCATCGCCGATGACCATCCGCTGTTCCGCGATGCGTTGCGTCAGGCGGTGTCCAGCGTCGTGAGTTCGGCCACCATCAGCGAGGCCGGATCGTTCGAGGACCTGACCGCGCTGTTGGAACGGGACTCCGAGGTCGACCTGATTCTGCTCGACCTGAGCATGCCGGGGATCAGCGGCTTCTCCGGCCTGATCTATCTGCGGGCGCAGTATCCGGCGATTCCGGTGGTCATCGTGTCCGCCAGCGACGATGTCGGAACCATTCGCCGCTCGCTCGATTTCGGCGCCTCCGGTTTCATCCCCAAGCGCTTCGGCGTCGAGACGCTGCGTGACGCCATCATGAAGGTGATGGAGGGCGACGTCTGGGTTCCGCCGGACACCGATCTGTCGGCGGCCGGCGATCCCGACATGACGCGGCTGCGCGACCGTCTGGTGACGCTGACCCCGCAGCAGGTGCGGGTGCTGATGATGCTGTCCGAAGGGCTGCTCAACAAGCAGATCGCCTACGAGCTCGGCGTCTCCGAAGCGACCATCAAGGCCCATGTCTCGGCCATCCTGCAGAAGCTCGGCGTCGAAAGCCGCACCCAGGCCGTAATCGCCGCCGCCAAGATCGCCGGCGGCCAGTGGCGCCAGGGCACGCCGTCGAGCTGAGTTACGCAGCCGGCATCACCCGGTACGCGCAGCGTCGCGCACCGGCCAGGATGTGATCGACGCGCTCGACCACGACATCGCTGCCCAGCACGGCGCGAAACACCGCAAGTTCTGAGCGGCAGAGGCCCTGACAGGCTGCCGCCGCCGCGCAGATCGGGCAGTGGTTCTCGATCAGCAGGAAGCCGCCGGCGTCCTTGACCACGCTTGCCATATAGCCTTCGCGGCTGCGGATCCGGGCGAACGCCGTGAGCCGCTGTCGGAGTGAGCCTTCGGTTCCGACCGCCTTCCGGTAGTCGGCAATGCCGGCGCGTTCGCGATGCGCGATCAGCGTCTCCAGGCCGCGCTCGCCAAATACCGCGTGCATCGACCGCAGCAGATCCAGCGTGAGGTCGGAATGGCGGTCGGGGAAACGCGCGTGGCCCGGCGCCGTCAGACGCCAATACTTCCGCGGCCGCCCGCGCCCTTCGCGTTCATCGCCGCTTTCGACGAGGCCCGCCGCTTCGAGCTTGAGCAGATGCTGGCGCGCACCGGCAGGCGTCATGTCGAGGCGCGCGCCGATGCCGGCGGCGGTCTGCGGGCCCCGCGTCTTCAGTTCGAACAGGATGCGATCCTGGCTGTTGATGTCGTCTTGACTCATCGGCCTATTTTAGAAACAAGATACTATCTAAAATAACCGGAAATCGCCGCCGCGTGCAACTGCCTTGGCGCCAGTCCGGAAGGAGAACTCCGACATGGAGCAACAACAAGTCCGCGCGGGGTGGCGATCGCTCCTCAAGCGCGAATGGATCCCGACACTGGCCATCCTGCTCGGCGGTGTGCTGCTGCAGTCCATGAACGTCCTGATGTTGACGACAGTGCTGCCGTCGATCGTCGGCGAACTCGGCGGCGTCGCCATGCTGAGCTGGCCGACTACCGCCTATCTGGCGTCCTCGATCGTCGCGGCGAGTTGTGTCGGCGTGCTCTCCACCGCGCTCGGCGCCCGGCAGGTCTACTGCGTGGGCGTTGCGATCTTCGGCGTCGGCGCGGTGCTGTGTTCGCTCGCCCCCGCGATAGGCTGGATCGTGGCCGGCCGGCTGATCCAGGGATTTGGCGGCGGCCTCGAGGCTGCCGTCGCCTATGTGCTGGTGCGGCACGTTTCCCGAACAGATGTGGTCGCGAACCATCGCGCTGATGTCGATGAGCTGGAGCATGTCGGTGCTGATCGGCCCGCTGGTCGGCGGGTTGTTCGCGCATTTCGCGAGCTGGCGCGGCGCCTTTGTCGCCAGCGCCGCAACGGCCGCCGTGCTGGCGATCGCTGCCTTCTTCGTGCTGCCGCCGGTCACGGCGGTGCAGCGCGCGTCGCCGGCGCGCTTGCCGCTCGGCCGTGTCGCGCTGATCTGCCTTGCCATCGCCGCGACGTCGGCCGCCTCTGCTGCCGGATCGTCCGTCCTGAAGCTCGGCCTGATCGTCACGGCGATCGTCTCGTTTGTCGCGATGCTGCGGCTCGATCGGCTGGCGTCACCCCGGCTGCTGCCGAGCGACGCGTTCTCCTGGCGCACCGGCACCGGCGTCGGGCTTTGGCTCGCGCTGCTGCTTTGCATTACTTTCAGTCCGTTGCAGATCTACGTGCCGATGTTCCTGCAGCAACTGCATGGCTTCGATCCGCTCTCGGCCGGCTTCACCGTCGCCTGCGCGTCGCTGGGCTGGAGCGCCGCCTCGCTGCTGACGGCCGGCGTGTCGGCCCGCCGCGCGGACCGCCTGATGCTGACCGGTCCTGCGATCATGGCAGCGAGTCTCGCCGCGATCGGGTGGCTCGGTCCGGACGGCGCGGCGTCCATCATCCTGCTGGTCGTGGCGATCGCGCTGCTGGGAGCCGGTATCGGCCAGTGCTGGCCGCTCGTCGCACATCGCATCATGGACAGTGCCAAGGCAGGCGACGAGGTGGTCGCGGCCTCGTCGGTGCCGACCATCCAGCAGATGGGCTTTGCGTTCGGCGCGGCGATCGCTGGCCTGATCGCGAATGCCAGCGGCCTGTCGGCTGCGATTGCCGACGCGACGATGGCACGCGCCGCCTTCTGGGTGCCGGCGAGCTTCGTGGTGCCGGCCATGCTCGCCTTCGCGGCCGGGCTCCGCCTGCGGGCGCTGCGCAGGCCGCAAGCCGATCGATCGCCGTCAACATGACGTGCTGCGGCTATTGTTTTCTCATGTCGAAGCCGATCTTGCGCCGGGCGTGGCGAGCGGACCGGGTCCATATCTGTTCGGTCCAGCGGTGCCAGGAAGGCAACCGAGTTCGACAAGCGCCCAGACGCCGATCGCGGTAGAGATGAGGCTGGCGATGCGCGCTGATCCAGCCGCCTCGCCGATCGTTCCAATGACTGCCGGCCCCAAACAAAACAGCAGGAGCCACCGCCCGCTCTTGCCGCGATCGTGCAGGCGTTTGATGCCAACGGCGATCGCCGAAAGGATCGACAGAATGCTGGTGACAAAGACAACAGCCACTGCTGCGATCCATGCGAGGGAGGACAGCCATCCAACGAGAACAAGTGCTGCCCAAATCGCCATCGGAACAAGAATCCACACAAGCGAGGCGAGCCAGAACTTTCTGCGTTCGATTCGACCATCAAACGTGAAAAGCAAATCGCGCAGCGTCTCTCGACCGTCGGGCGTGAAAACCAAATCATCGAGCGTCATAAATTCCTCCGTGGATCCCATCGGTCGGGATTCGGAAACGAATCTACGTGCTCTTTTCTCTCAGCACAAACGCGCGCGCGATTTCGCCGCGGCCGGTCAGCGCTGAGTGATGCCTTGGTTGTTCGTAGGCGCGCGCTCGCGGCACTCCGCTACTCCGCCGCCACCATCTGCTGGGTGCGCCATTGTCCGAGCAGCGCGCGCAGCGAGGCCGGCTTCACGGGCTTGTTCAGCACCGCGATGTTTTCCTCGCGCGCGGCCAGACGCACCGCGGGGCTGCGGTCGGCGGTGATCAGGATCGCCGGAATGCCGTCGCCGAAGCGGCGGCGGATCTCGCGGATCGCGGCGACGCCGTTGCCGCGGTCGAGATGATAGTCGACCAGCACGCCGGTGACGCGGCCGCCGGCGGCCTCGATCGCGCTGATCGCGCCGTCGGCATCGAGCACCGCGATCACCTCGGCGTCCCACGCCGTCAGCAGCGTCTTCATGCCGTCGAGGATGGCGGGATCGTTCTCGATGCAGACGATCAGCGAGCCGCTCATCGGGGTCTTCGACAGCGGCGTGGCGGTGGTGACGGCCGCGGTATGGTTCACGGCGGTCGCGACCGGCACGGTGACCGAGAACGCCGAGCCGCCGCTGACATTGGCCGAGATCGCGATGCGATGGTTGAGCACGCGCGCCAGCCGCTCGACGATCGACAGGCCGAGACCGAGGCCGCGGGCGATCCGGGCGCCCTGCTCGAGGCGATGGAATTCCTTGAAGATCTCGCCGCGCTTCTGCACCGGAATGCCGACGCCGGTGTCGAAGATGCTGATCTGGAGCGTGTCGCCGCGGCGGCGGCAGCCGATCAGCACGCGGCCGCGCGGGGTATATTTGATCGCGTTGGAGATGAAGTTCTGCAACAGCCGGCGCAGCAGCGAGCGGTCGGATTCGACCGGCAGCGAGCAGGCGATGAAGCGCAGATCGAGGCCCTTGTCGCGCGCGATCGGCATGAACTCGATCTCCAGCGAGCGCATCAAATCGGCCATCCGGAAGCTCGTGATTGCCGGCGTCATGGCGCCGGCATCGAGCCTGGAGATATCGAGCAGCGCGCCCAGGATGTCCTCGATCGCCTCGAGCGAGTCGTCGATGTTCTCGACCAGGCGCGAATCCTCGCCGCCGTTCTGGCGTTCGACGAGACTCGTGACGTAGAGCCGCGCCGCATTGAGCGGTTGCAGGATGTCGTGGCTAGCCGCCGCCAGGAAGCGGGTCTTGGAGGCGTTGGCGTCCTCCGCGATGCCCTTGGCGAGCGCGAGCTCGGAGTTCAGCCGCGTCAGCTCTTCGGTGCGGTCGCGGACCCGCTTTTCCAGCGTCGCATTGGCGCGCTCCAGCGCCTCGGCGGCCTCGAAGCTCGGCGTGACGTCGGAGAAGGTGATGACGAGCCCGCCACCGGGCATACGGTTGGCGCGGACCTCGATCACCAGATGGCGGTCGGTGAAGCGTTCCAGATAGGGCTCGCCCTCGGTGGTGTAGGCGCGCAGCCGCAGTTGGAGCAGGTTGTTGCTGTCACCGGTCGGCGGCGGACTGATCGCGCCCATGAATTCGAGGATCTCGGGCAAGGGGATGCCGAGCTGCACCAGATGCGGCGGCAGCGCGAGCAGTTCGGAGAACTGGCGATTGGAGCAGATCAGCTGCAGATCGGCGTCGAACACCGCGATGCCCTGGCGCACGTGATTGAGCGCGGTCTGCAGGATCTCGCGGTTGAAATGCAGCGCGGCGTGGGAGTCGTCGAGCAGCTTCAGCGCGGCCTTGGCCGACACCGTCCGCCGCTGCAGCAGCAGCGACATCACGAGGCGCGAGGACGCTGCCCCGATCGAGGAGGCGATCAGCCGCTCGGCGTGCTGCAGCAGCTCGAAATCGGCCGGCGCCGATGCCAACAGCACGATATTGCGGTCGAGGGCGAATGCCGCGAACGCCTCACGAGTGCGGTCGGGGCCGAGATATTGCGTCACCGTGCTCTCGATGTCCTGCACCGTCACCGTGGTGCGCCAGCGCCGGAAGCTCGGCGCGATCGGCGCCAGTGCGTTGGGCACGAACACGTCGGCCTGCAACAGCTCGATCGAGGACGGCGCGCGCGCCAGGGAGAACAAGACGTAGGTGACGATGTTGAGCGCAAGGCTCCACAGCACGCCGTGCAGCAGCGGCGGCAAATCGGCGCCGAACAGCGCCTGCGGCCGCAGCGCCTCGATCCCGAACGGCCCATGCTGCAGCAGCATCAGGCCGGTGGTCGAGTTTTCGAGGAAGCTCGGGATGAACAGCGTGTAGAGCCACATCGCGAAGCCGACCAGCATGCCCGCCATGGCGCCGCGTGCGGTGGCGCGGCGCCAGAACAGCCCGCCGAAGAACGCCGGCGCGAGCTGGGTGATCGCGGCAAAGGACAGCAAGCCGATTGCGACCAGCTGGGTGTTGCCGAGCGCGCGATAGTAGAAATACGCCAGCACCATGATGGCGAAGATCGAGAAGCGGCGCGCCTTCAGGAGGAAGTCGCCAAAGTCCTTCTGACCGGCGCGGGCATCGTCGCTGCGCGGCAGCACCAGCGGCAGCACGATGTCGTTGGAGACCATGATCGACAGCGCGACGCATTCGACGATCACCATCGCGGTCGCCGCCGAAAGTCCGCCGACGAACACCGCGAGGCTGAGCAATTGCGCATTGCCCTCGATCGGCAGCGCCAGCACGAACATGTCGGCATCGACGGCGCCGAACGGGAAGATGACGAGGCCTGCGATCGCGATCGGAATCACGAAGATATTGATGACGACGAGGTAGAGCGGGAACAGCCAGCGCGCTCGGGTGACTTCGCCGGGCGTCGAATTCTCGACCACGCTGACATGGAACTGGCGCGGCAGCAGCATGACCGCGCAGAACGACAGCAGCGTCATGATCAGGAAGTTGCCGATCGACGGGACATATTCGATCGCGCGTACCGCTTCCGGCGTCTTCAGGGCGCGTTCGTAGAGTTCGACCGGGGAGAACATCCAGAAGGTGACGAAGGCGCCGGCGGCGATGAAGGCGACCAGCTTGACGATGGATTCGGCGGCGATCGCCAGGATCAGTCCGTGCTGGTGCTCGGTCGCGTCGGTGTGGCGGGTGCCGAACAGCACCGCGAACACCGCCATCGCCAGCGTCACCATCAGCGCGATGTCGCCGATGATCGGGATTTTCGAGAACGCCTGATCCTCGCTCAGGATGGTTTCCAGGGATGAGGCCATCGCCTTGAGCTGCAGCGCGATGTAGGGCACCGAGCCGATGATCGCGATCAGCGCCACGGTGGCCGCGACCGCCTGGCTCTTGCCGTAGCGCGCGGCGATGAAGTCGGCGATCGAGGTGATGTTCTGCGACTTGGCGAGCGCGATGACGCGGCGGAGCAGCGGCGTGCACAGCCCGATCATCACGATCGGGCCGACATAAATCGCCAGGAAGTCGACGCTGGTGCGGGTGGCGAAGCCGACCGAGCCGAAGAAGGTCCAGGAGGTGCAGTAGATCGCGAGCGACAGCGGATAGATCCACTGGCTGGCACGGCCGCGCGCGCCCGCCGACCTCCGGTCGCCGCGGCTGGCAATGAAGAACAACAATCCGATGTAGGCGAACGCCGTGGCGATGACGCCCCAGTCGTGCAGCATCGCTGCTCATCTCCTGTCCCGGCCGCTGGGAGGGCCGGGTGCCAGGATTATAACGCAAAGGGCCGGCCGCGCGATGCACGGCCGGCCCAAATTCGGGGGTGGACGCGGATAGGGTTACTCGGCGGCCAGCGACTTCTGGCGCAGCGGCAGGCCGAGCCCGTCCCAGACCTGGAGCAGGGCCTCGGCCAGCGCGTCGATCAGGCCGTCGTCATGGTAGGGCGAGGGCGTGATGCGCAGCCGTTCGGTGCCCTTGGCGACCGTCGGATAGTTGATCGGCTGGATGTAGATGCCGTGGTCCTCGAGCAGCAGGTCGGAGGCGCGCTTGCACTTCTCGGGGTCGCCGACGAACAGCGGCACGATATGGGTGTCGCTCGACATCACAGGCAGGCCGGCGGCGGTCAGGATCGCCTTGGTGCGGGCGGCGCGGTCCTGATGGCGCTCGCGCTCCCAGTTCGAGGTCTTTAGGTGGCGGATCGCAGCGGTTGCGGCCGAGCAGATCGCCGGCGGCAGCGCGGTGGTGAAGATGAAGCCCGGCGCGTAGGAGCGCACCGCGTCGATGATCTCGGCGCGGCCCGCGATATAGCCGCCGAGGCAGCCGAACGCCTTCGCCAGCGTGCCTTCGAGCACGTCGATGCGGTGCATCACGCCGTCGCGCTCGGCAATACCGCCGCCGCGCGGGCCGTACATGCCGACCGCGTGCACCTCGTCGACATAGGTCATGGCACCGTATTTCTCGGCAAGATCGCAGATCTTGGAGAGCGGCGCGACGTCGCCGTCCATCGAATAAAGGCTCTCGCAGACGATCAGCTTCGGCCGGTCGGGGCCGGCGGCGATCAAAAGCTCCTCGAGATGCGCGACGTCGTTGTGGCGGAAGATCTGGCGTTCGCAGCCGGCCTGGCGCACGCCTTCGATCATCGAATTGTGGTTCAGCGCGTCCGACAGGATCAGGCAGTTCGGAACGAGCTTGGCGAGCGTCGAGATGCCGGTCTGGTTCGAGACATAGCCCGAGGTGAACAGCAGCGAGGCTTCCTTGCCGTGGAGGTCGGCGAGCTCGGCCTCGAGTTGCACCAGCGGATGATGGGTGCCCGCGATGTTGCGGGTGCCGCCGGCGCCGGTGCCGACGCGGGTCGCGGTCTCGACCATGGCGCCGACCACCTTGGGGTGCTGGCCCATCCCGAGATAGTCGTTGGAGCACCAGATCACGACGTTGCGGCTGCCCTTCGGCGAATGCCAGGTCGCGTGCGGGAAGCGTCCCGCGATCCGTTCGAGGTCGGCGAACACCCGGTAGCGCCGCTCGTCATGCAGGCGGTTGAGGGCGGTTTGGAAAAACTGGCTGTAATTCATCGGCGAACCCAGAAAGCGGAACCTGACCGGAAAAGCTGCCTCTTCTTAGAGCTTTTCCAGCTCTAATGTCTATGCACTGGCCCACATCCGGGCATGCGCCGCAGTTGGGCAAATTGCCCTAGCTAGCTCGGTTTGGCTTGATTTTGGTCAAATCGCCGGGCGATGCCTTGCCGCCCGGCCCGGCGCTCAGGTCGTCTTGAAGCGCAGCATGCCGTCGTCGTGCATCTCGGCCGTCAGGCGGCCCTCGACCAGCATGTAGTTGACATGGGCGACCAACTCGCCAGCGGCGAAGCCCATCTGGTGCTCGTCCAGCACGTGCTTGTGGAACACCACCGGGACCAGTTCCTTGGAGGTCTGCGGCACCTCGCGGCAGGCCTCGGCGATCAGGCGGCAGCGCTCCTCATGGTGATCGGCGAGCTGCTTGATCCGGGTCTTTAGCCCATAGAACGGCACGCCATGGCCGGGCAGCACCATCACGTCATAGGGCAGGGTGGTGGTCAGGCTGGCCAGCGAGGCCAGATATTCGCCGAGCGAGTTCTGCTCGGGCTCGACCGCCCAGACGCTGACATTGGGCGAGATCTTGCTCAGCACCTGGTCGGCGGACAGGAACAGCTTGTCGGCCGCGCAATACAGCATCACCTGGTCGAGCGCGTGCCCGCCGCCAGTGATCACCTTGAAGCGCCGCGTGCCGATCACGACCTCGTCGCCATGGGTGAGGCGGTGATAGGACGGCGGCAGCACCGACACGCGCTTCAGGTAATCCTGGCCGCGGCCGAGCAGCTTCTCGGTCAGGTCCTCGTCCATCCCATGGCGGCGGAAGAACAGCCGCTGCGCGTTGCGCCGCTCCTCGGTGCCGCGGTTCTGGTGATAGACCGATTGCAGGTATTCCACCTGCGACATGTATAGCGGGCAGTCGAAGCGCTCGGTGATCCAGCCGGCGAGGCCGACATGATCAGGATGCGAATGCGTCACGATCAGCCGCTTGACCTTGACGTGCTTCAGCGGTCCCTCGAACAACGTGGTCCAGGCCGCGATCGATTCCTCATTGCCGAAGCCGGCATCCACCATGGTCCAGCCGTCGCCGTCGGCGAGCAGGTAGATGTTCACATGGTTGAGGCGGAACGGCAGCTTCAGCCGCGCCCACAGCACGCCGGGGGCAACCTCCACGACCTGGTCGTGGCCGGGATGGTTCTCCCAGGGGTATCGCAATGCCTCCGCCGAGGAGGGCAGGCTGTCGGTCTTCGTATGCATGCTACCGACTTAGCGGGACCCGGGCCGCCGCGCCAGCCGAAAAATCAGATAGTCGTCCGGAGAATGTGGTGGGAAATCCAAGAATTCCGTAGCCCGGATCAAGCGAAGCGGGGTGCGTGAGTTTGCGCCGTCATTCCGGGGCGCCTCGAAGAGGCGAACCCGGAATCTCGAGATTCCCCGGTGCGCAGTTGCGCACCTGAGGTTCTATGCTTCGCATAGCCCCGGAACGACGTAGCTCGTTACGCCGCGCGGATGCTCGACAGGAAGCCGTCGATTTCGGAGCGCAGCACGTCGGCCTCGCGGCGCAGCGCGTCGGAGGCGCTGAGCACCTCGCCGGCTGCGGCGCCGGCTTCGGCCGAGGCGGTCGAGACGCCGACGATGTTGCTCGACACCTCGCTGGTGCCGCCGGCGGCGTGCTGGATGTTGCGGGCGATCTCGCGGGTCGCCGCGCCCTGCTCCTCGACCGCGGCGGCGATCGCGGTGGTGACGTCGTTGATCTCGCCGATCGTGCTCGAAATGTTGCGGATCGCGGTGACCGCCGTCGTCGTCACCTCCTGCATGCTGACGATCTGCTGGCGGATCTCTTCGGTCGCCTTGGCGGTCTGGCTCGCAAGGTTCTTCACCTCGGAGGCGACCACGGCAAAGCCGCGGCCGGCCTCGCCGGCGCGCGCCGCCTCGATGGTGGCGTTGAGCGCCAGGAGATTGGTCTGCGAGGCGATGGTCTGGATCAGGTCGACCACGACGCTGATCCGCGCGGCATTGTCGGCAAGGCCCTGCATGGTTGTGTCGGTGGCGCTGGCTTCCTCGACCGCCTTGCGGGCGATCTCTGCGGAGGTGACGACCTGGCGGCCGATCTCGGAAATCGATGACGACAGCTCCTCGGTGCCGGCCGACACCGTCTGTACGTTGACCGAGGTCTCCTCGGCGGCCGAGGCCACCGCGTTGACCAATGCGCTCGACTGGTCGGCGGTCGCCGACATGCTCTGCGCGGTCGACTGCATCGAGTTCGCAGCGGTTTGCAGGCTGCCCAGCGCGCCGCGGACATTGGACTCGAACGCGACGATCTGGGTCTCCATGCGCGAGGCGCGCTCGGCCTTGGCGGAGCGGTCCTTGTTCTGGTTTTCGGTGAGCTCGCGGCTCTCGATCATGCTCTCGCGGAACACCTGCAGCGAGTCGGCCATGACGGCGATCTCGTCGCGCTGGCGGCTCTGCGGGATCTCGGTGTCGAGGTCGCCGTCGGACAACAGTTGCATCGAGCGCTGCAGGCCACGGATGCGGCGCAGGATGTTGCGCCCGACATAGAGCCAGACGAACAGGAACGAGCCGACCAGCGTCAGCGCGCCGAGCCCGATCATCACCGTGGTCGCGAGCGAGATCTGCTGCCGTGCCTGGAAGGTTGCGGAGTCGGTCTCCTTCTGCACGGCGTCGACCAACTGCTGGACGCTGATGCCGAGCCCGACATTGAGCTTGCGGGTCTCTTCCAGGATGGTCTGGCCGTAATCGATCGCGTCGAGCTCCTTCTGGCGGATCTTGAACACGCCGGTCTTGCCCTCGCCGAGCACCAGCAGCTTTTGCGCGGTGTCGCGCACGGCAACGATCGCCGGATTGTTCGGCAGGTCCTCGAGGTTGGACTTGACGCGGTCGCGGCCCTTCTTGAACTCCGCCTCGATCGCATCGAGCGTCTCGCTGGAATTGGCCGACAGCGCCGCGGTCATGTCGGCGGCCATCAGATTGCCGGCGGCGAGCACGTTGCCGATCTGGCCGACAGTGCGGGCCGCTTCGGTGGCAGCGTCTGCGGAGACATCGGCCGCGCCGAGGATGGCGTTGAGCCGGGTCTGCGCATCGAGCATCGCCGGACCGGCGGCGGAGACGAAAGCGCCCTGCGCCTTGCGCAGCGCGTTGTACTGCTTGTCGCGCAGCGCGCCGACATCGAGCCGTTCATGCGCCGCCGAGATCAGGCTCTTGGTCGCCTCGTCGGTGTTCTTGACATTCTCCTGCAGCGCGCTGACGACGGATTTGTCGGCGCCGAGTTCGATGATCTCGCCAAGCTTGGCATTGGTTTGCTGCGCGACCTCCTGCACCTTCTTGGTGCGGTCGTTCAGCGCATCCTCGCTCTGCACGGCGAGCAGGCCGGGCCCCTGGGCTGCGAGCGAGGCGCTCTGCGCGGAAAGCTGCAGGCTCGCGGCGAGCCGCGGAATGTCGCGGCCGGAGAGATCGCTCATGGTGCCGCCGAGCTGATGCAGCACGATGCCGGCGCCTGCGCTGATTACCAGCGCCATGCCTGCGATCACGGCGAATGCCGCGAACAGGCTGCCCCTGACGCCCATCTGCGGCAGATGGATACGCTTGAGATTTGGTTTGCCGAGCTTGAAACGAAACGCCATTGCCCCGTGCCCCCTGGCCATACTCCTGGCCACTACTCTTGGATGTTTCCCCGGCGCGGGAGTATCGGTGCGGCGGGTTAACAAAATCGGGAAAATTGCGACGATCTGCGGGATTTTTCGCGGCTGCCGCGCGCCAACGCGGTGTTGGTTCGCTGTGCGGAACAGATGCGCGCGTTCGGATGCAAAAAGGCCGGCGCGAGCCGGCCTTTCCACTCTTGGTTGTGGTGATCAGTAACCTCAGTACCGGCCGTAAGCGGGGCCACCGAGGTTGCCGAGGTTGAAGCGGTAGTTGAGGCCGGCCTTCACGGTGTGCTCGTCATTGTGGAAGCTGCCGACCGGCACCAGCGCGCCCGGTGCGGTGAAGCGGCTGTCGCCGAAGTCGTAGTACTGGTACTCGACCTTGGCCGACCAGTTCGGCGCGAACATGTATTCGGCGCCGCCGCCGATGGTCCAGCCGTTGCTGTGGTTGTCGCTGAGCGCGAAGCCGATCGGTGCGCCGCCGAGCGTCACCGTTTCGCTGTTGTCGGAATAGGCGTAACCGCCCTTCACATAGATCAGGCCCGGGCCCCAGGTGTAGCCGACGCGGCCGGTGATCGAGGCGATGCCGCGCTGGTTGTTGTTGTAGACGTAACCGCCCGGGAAGATCGCGTTGAGCTGGTGGCCGCCGACCCAGGAATACTGGCCTTCGAGGCCGATCACCCACATCGGCGACAGCTGCCAGTCGTAGCCGCCCTGGACGCCGCCCATGAAGCGGGCGCTGGAGTCCGACAGCGCGAGGCCGTTGAACGTGTTGTTCTGCGAGAACACGCCGCCGAGATGGCCGCCGAGATAGAAACCGGTCCAGTTGTAGAGCGGCGCGGCGTAAACAGGCGCCTTCTGGTAATAGCCACGGGAGCCGAGATCGGCGGCCTGGGCGGTCGCGCCAAAGGCAGCGACGGCAACAGCTGCGGCTGCGGTTGCGAGCAGGAACTTCTTCATGGGGGCAGTCTCCGGACAAGTCATGAGGCGCAGCGTGAATGGCGCCATCCATGGCGATGCGTTAGACCGCATTTGAATAAAATGCTGTCACCGGAAGACGACTTGGCGCGTTAAGTCGCGCCCCTCGCGGTGAAACGTTTTGTTGTGCCTAACGAACGCTTAAGCCGGAATGACGGAAAGCTTAACGCGCCGCGCGCGACGCGCTTGTTCCGTTAACCAAGCCGTCTGCTAGTCCAATCGCTTGCGCACGTCGTCGCGCATCTGCTCGCGGAACGCCTGGCGGCGTGCGGCGCGATCCCTGACCGGAACGTCGTGGCGATCGAACACGTCGAACTTCTCCAGGATCGGATAGTGCTCGCTCGCCATCGCCAGCACGCGCAGCAGGCCCGCCACCTTCGGGGTCGGGCCGGTGACTTCCCATTTGCGGAGTTTCTCGGCGCCGCCGGCCGCCGGCAGCCCGCACAGCTTCGCCATGTCAGCCGCCGTCAGCTCCCGGCCGAGCGCCTCGCCGAGATGTTTGCGTAATTTTCTGAGTTCTGGGCCGGTCACGCTTAGGGTCCGCTCCGCGACAGTAAAGTGTGAAGTGAGTCACATGATGTGCTCGGGGAGCCGTCTATACGCCGCGCATGCGACTTCTCAAGGAAACCATCATGCACGGCATCATCGAAAGCCTCAGCCCCGAACACGGACAGATCGATTGGAAATGGGTCGGCAGTGTGTTCGCGTTCTACGTCGTGTTGATGATCGGCGGGGCGGGGCTGCTGCTCGCGCATTGATGCGGTGAACGCGGCGATGCCCGCAATGATGGCAGCAATCGCTGGGAGAATGGTGCTGCCAGACAGGATTGAACTGTCGACCTCTCCATTACCAATGTAGAGGTGTATCGGCCGAGATAGTAACCATGAGTAAGTATTTGAGGGCCCAAGGCTTTGTAATCGCTCTATAATCCCTTCGGTAGAGTTCGGGCGAGTTCGCATGGAAATGCGCAGTTTTCGCTCCCCCGACGCTCCCCCGGAGGATTCAATGGCTCGCACGCGTCAGCAGAAACGGTTCACCCCACAAAGCATCGAACGGCTGAAATACGACCCGGCCGCCGCTCCGCCGAGTGGCCGGATGGAGATTGAGGACGAGGTCTGCCCGGGGCTTGTCCTTCGTGTGACCCCGCGCGGCGTCAAGTCGTTCAGCGTCATCTACAAGGTGCCGGGTGAGGGCGGCGCCAACAGCAACGGGCGGCTGCTTACCGGAGCCCAACACCGAATCACCTTGGGCGCGACCCCGCCGTTGGAGCTCACGGAAGCCCGAGACGAGGCGCGCAAGATCATCCAGGCGGCCACGGAAGGGCGCGACCCACGGGATGAGCGCCGGGAAAAGAACCTCATCCGGCATACCAACACGTTCGAGAAGGCCTGCGCTCGGTTTGTCGAGCTGGAGCTGAAGCCGAACGTGAAGAACTGGAAGAACATCCAGAGCACCCTGAAACGGTACGTGGAGCCAGAGTGGTCCGATATGCCGGTGCAGGACCTTCGGCGCAGTGACGTGCACGAGCTGCTAGACGAACTGGTCGCCAGCGAGAAAACGTCCATCGCCATCGAGGTCCGCAAACATCTGTCTCGGTTCTTCAACTGGGCGGTTGACCGTGAGATCGTTGCTGCTAGCCCGGTCCACGGAATGCGGCGCGGCGACCTGAAGCCCAACGAGGACGCGGGAAGGGCGCTGATGGATGACGAACTGCGCTATGTATGGAACGCGGCGCGCAGTCTGATGTACCCATTCGGTCCGATGTACCAAATGCTGATGCTAATAGGACAACGCCGCAACGAATGGGCCGCTGCGTCCCGCTCCGAGATCAGCGCAGAGAAGCGCCTCTTGGAAGTTCCAAAGGCCCGCTACAAGGGCAAGCGCGACCACATCGTGCCGATATCCGACGAAGCATGGTCGATCTTCGACACGCTGCCTATTTGGGAGGGCAACGACTACTTCATCTTCTCAACGATGGACGGCACCACTCCCGTGTCAGGCTTCTCGAAAGCCAAGCGGCGACTGGATGATGCTGCTCTCGGCGCGATGCAGAAAGACGACCCGGAAGCCAAGCTGGCCTATTTCCGCGTGCATGATTTCCGCGTCACCTGCGAGACCCGCCTCGCTCACCTGGGCTTCAATCAGGAGGTCCGTGACGCTGTCCTTGGGCATGCCAAACCGGGCCTGCAGAAGACATATAATAAGTATGGGTACCTTGAGGAGAAGAAGGCCGCGCTCGCTGCCTATGCCCAGCACGTGATGGGGGTGGTGAGGTGATCAAGCTTGTCCCACCGGACGTAGACGTCGAAGACGCTGACCCCGCCGTATTCGTCATTGCGCAGGTGGCAATGCCTCTGATGCGACGTCGCCGCGATAAGACCAAGCGTCGCCCTACTTATGTGGAAGTAGAAAAGCCAAGTGTTGATTTGCAGCCAAGCATTCGTGCGGTCCGCGCGCTGCTCGTAGAAGCCAAACGCATGTTTCGTTTGGAGGCGCGCCGATTGAGATCCCGAACTTACAAGCGAGTGTACGAGGATAATTTCAAAGATTACGGGGCGGGAGCTCTCGCTCATAAACGCGAACAAAAACGTCTCGGTGCAAACCACCCGGCGTTTTCCTATGATTACCGCGGACTAATGGATGATGACTCTGAACGATGGGCTGATAAGGAGTGGGTGAAGCTCTACGATCAACTCTACAAGAGAGAACGAGGCAACCCCGGCGGCAACCGCTATCGGAGTGATGGCCCACCTCTCTTCTATCTCCCTCCGATCGTGCGGCGGATCGCCAACTGGTGGGAGGCTACCGTGGGAGAGACCTTCAAACCGAATTTTGGCCCAAGGCCATATAACCTCAAATACTGCAATGCCGAGGCCCGGTTGCTGTTTCTTGTAATGCAGGAGTGCGGCGACCCAAGGTATTCCCTCACGAATGCGGCGGGCTTGACGCGCAACGTCCTTCGTCCACGAACCAAAAAGAATAAGACCTAAGTTTCACCATCCACACTCGGGGCATAAGCCTTCCATGTGATTTATTGGAAGGAATTCGGCCATGGCCGAGCGATTTATTAGCGTGAAGCAGGTGCTCGACAGGGTCTGCCTGTGCAAGACAGAGCTATACGAGCGCATCAAGGCCGGAACGTTTCCCCGCTCTGTCGCTCTTGGACCGCACAAGGTTGTGTTCCTTGAGTCGCAGGTTGATGCATGGATGCAGGCCCAGGTGGAGGCCGCTGACAGCAGCGCTGGGCTCCGTCGCACGCGTGCGCATCAGGCCGTTGCATCGCGCCGAGATCGAAAGGTCCCGGCATGACCTTTCCGAAGCCTGACAACGATGCTGCAATCGACTTCCTGACCAAGGTCCATCCCGATGGGCCATGGGTGCTCACGGCTATTCGTAATGATAAAAAGGGCACGGATACCAAGACGTTCCGTCCGCATCAGCAGACAGCTCTGTCTGATTGGCTCACAGAGCAGGCCAAGACCGGCGATACCAATTTCTACTGGTCGGTTAACCCGACTGTGCGAGACCTCAACAAAAAAGCGGCGCTCACCGACATCGAGGAGGTCGCGTTCCTGCACGTAGACGTAGACCCGCGTGCGGGAGAGGATTTGGAGGCGGAGCGCAAGCGGTGCATCGCCCTGTTCGCCGAGAACCTGCCCGCTGGTTTCCCAGCGCCTACCGCTGTTGTCTTTTCGGGCTCGGGCGTGCAGGCGTTCTGGAAACTTGAAAAGTCCATTCCGATTAGCGGCGATGTCGCCCTGGCTGAGGAGGCCAAGCGCTACAATCAGAAGCTTGAGCAGCTTTTCGGCGGTGACTCGTGCAGCGACATCTCACGAGTTATGCGGCTGCCCGGCACCGTCAATCTTCCGAATGCGGTGAAGGTTAAGAAGGGCCGCAAGCCTGCGCTCGCTGAGCTTATCACTTGGGCGCCGGAGAACGTTCATCCGCTGAGTGCATTCACGCCTGCGTCGGTTGCTGCGACGACCGCTGCCGCACCGGTTGCCGTCAATATCGATGCGGCCGCTGTGAAGCGCCTCGCTGATATCAACGAGCTCGATAAGTGGAACGTCCCCGACCGCGTCAAGGTTATCTGCGTGCAGGGACGGCATCCTGACGAGCCCAAAGAGGGCGACAACAGCCGTTCGGCTTGGGTGTTCGACTGCGTGTGCAATTTGCTGCGCTGTGAGGTGCCCGACGGCGCCGTGCTCTCGATCCTGATGGACCCCGAGTTTGCCATCAGCGAAAGCATCTTGGAGAAGGGCCGGGGCGCTGAACGCTACGCGATCCGCCAGATTGAGCAGGCGAAGAAACAGGTCGCTCTGGATCAACTCCAATTTATCGTCAGTAAGGAAGGCGTGCCGCTATCAACCGAGCCGAAAAACATCGTAGTGGCTATGCGGGAGTTAGGCGTGACGGTCCGGTACGATACGTTTAGCGATAGAGCTCTGATCGAAGGCTTGGACGGCGAGGGGCCGTTTCTTGACGATCACTCGGTTAGGCGCTTGCGGCTGCTTATCAAGGAGCGCTTCGGATTTCTGCCGACGAAGGATTTGTTCTTCGACGTCGTGCTGGATACAGCCCGCCAAGCACAGTTCCACCCTGTTGTAGACTATCTCGATGGGCTCGTTTGGGATGGCGTGTCGCGCATCGATGGCTGGTTGACGACTTACGGCGGTGCTCCGCGCACGGATTACACCCGTGCCGTGGGCCTGCACTGGCTGACTGCTGCTGTCCGTCGTGTCCGACAGCCCGGTGTGAAGTTTGACGAATTGCTCGTTCTGGAGAGCGCCCAGGGTACCAATAAGTCCACCGCGCTGCGGACCCTCGCGGTGAGAGACGAATGGTTCACCGACAACATGGTTCTCGGCGCGAAGTCCAAAGAGGTCATCGAAGTCACGCAGGGGCATTGGATTATCGAAGCCGCTGAACTGCATGGCCTTAGCGCAGCCAAATCTGAATTGCTTAAAAGTTTTCTTTCGCGGCAAGCGGACAACGCGCGCATGTCTTACGAGCGCCTTTCGGTAAACGTGCTGCGACAATGTGTATTAGCAGGTACTACGAATAGCGCGCATTACCTTATCGATCCTACGGGCAACCGACGCATCTGGCCGGTGCAGATCAAACAATTCGACTTGCAAGCTCTTCGACGCGATCGCGATCAACTGTGGGCGGAGGCTGGTGCACGCGAGGCAACCGATGCTAGCATTCATCTGGAAGAAAGGCTTTGGACGGCTGCTGCGGTGGAGCAGGAGGCGAGGGTAGAGATGCATCCATTCGTGGACGTGTTTGAGGATGTCCTCGGCTCTCGCCAGGGCATGTTCAAGTGCGATGACGCTTGGACAATTCTAGGCCTCGGCCCTACCCACAAGAGTCAGCAAAACAAGTCCGCCATTGGCACGAGCCTCCGCAAGCTCGGCTGGGAGCGCAAAAGGCAGAGAGTAAATGGTGTGCCGACTTGGTGCTACGTCAAAGGCAGTCGCCGATTGATTGAGGTCAAACGCTCTGCACCGCCCGAGAACAAGCTAACGCTCGCGTATCAGGAACACCGCGAGGAGAAATTCGTCCAAGAGGAGGCACCGTTCTGACATGCGCATCCATCAATTGTTGGCATTGGGCAGGCAAGAGGTCTTGCCTTATGCGCTGATCAAGATGCAGTCGCCGACGTACCGTCATTGCTGGCTGCCTGTATCACGGGAGTACTCGCGGCTGGGCTCCGTCGGCTGGACCGACTACGAGATGTGCATCAACGACGCGCTGGTGTTTGCTCGTGACCCGCACACGTTCGACGACGTGTGGACGACGACGACGGAGAATGCCTGCTTCCTGTATTCGTCGACGAACGAGGCCGCTGCGGACTACAGGGAGCGGCTGGAACGGCTGCTGGCCGAGTATCACTTCTTCCATGGCGATCCGCCTCCGGAGCTTCATTTTGCGCCGCTCGTGTCGCACCATTAGCTTCCGCTGGGCGTTTGCACCTGGGCGTCGGGCCTTGGGTGTGAGGCGTTCCTTCTCCGGTGGCGTTCCTTGTTGGGGGAGGCACGGCTAAGCCTCACCAGAGGCAAACGAATTCGCTATCGTTCCCGCGTTCCGTTCCAGCGGGGTGGTTTGCATCTCTGCCCAAGAGGGCTGGCCGTAGGCCTACTCCCTCTACCTCTACTCTCTTTCTAGAATAAGAGGAGGAACGAGAGGAACGGACAAGAAAGGCCATCAGCTCATGGGCTTTCGTCGTTCCTGCAGTGGAGAACGAAAAGCGAGAACGCGCGAGGAACGAGGTCGGATGCACCCTGGGCGGTAGGCATGCGAAACCGGCCCTCACGCGGCTAAAAAAGACACCGGCGAAATCACCCAAACACAGCAGTACGAGGTTCATCGACGCCTTGCAGCTCCCCTAGAGCTCCCCCGGCGTGCACCAGCTCGCACTAACCTTCACTAGCGCTGAGCGTTTCGCCGTTCGGCCTCTCCCTTCCATAGAGAAGGTTCGCGCCGCGCCGCTTCGTACTCCCCCCTCGCCTTGGAGCTCGCCACAGGGCTCGCTGGGCAGACCTCAGGCTCGCGACCCACCGCAGAGAATAAGACCTGAGTTTCCGTTGGCTTTGGGGCGCTATCAGGTCGCCTATGACCAAGCAACCAACCACCACCGGCGCTCCCAAGAGTAAGACCGCTCTGCAGCTCGCGCTGTCCACGCGTGCGGCGCTCATCACCCGTGCTGGCACCAGCCGAACCGCCACCTGCACGGTCACTCCTGCTGGCCTGAAGGTCATCGAGGCGATGGCCGCTGAAGGTCAGGACCAAGCCACCATCGCGCGAAAGCTCGGCCTCCACCGCAAGACGCTGATGGACATCGTGAAGCGCGATGCCAACGTCGAAGAGGCGATGACCGGTGGCAAGGCGCTGCTCGCTGACGAACTGACACACCACCTGCTGACCGCCGCACGCAAGGGCAACGTGGTCGCCGCCATCTACCTGACCAAGGCTCGCCTCGGTTGGGTCGAGGGCGATAGGCCCGATGCGCGACCCAACATCATCATCAACCTGCCCGACGCTGCAACGCCCGAAGCCTACCTGCGCGCCGTCAGCGTAATCGAGCAGCCCAAGCCCGTGGAGGATCAGCAGTGACCACCACGCGATCGCCATTCATGTTTCAGCCCGGCGACATGGGCGAGTTCGAGCAGGAGCAGGTTGGCGTTGACGCGGTCGGCAATCCCGTCTTCGCGCGCCAGTGCATTCGTCCGCCGCTCTACACAGGTGGTCGCAACGCTGACGGCACTGCGACCCGTGCTCGAAAGCCGATGCTATGAGCAGCATCCTCGCACCCACGCCGTATCAGTCCACCGTGTTGTCTGTTCCCGAGCATTGGAACTTGCTCATGGCCGGTGGCCGTGGTGGCGGCAAGTCAACCGGCGCGTTGCTGCTCGTGCTGCGGCACGTTGAGAAGTACGGCGAGGACGCACGGCCGCTCATCATCCGCGAGACGCACAAGGCAACGCAGGAGCTGGAGGAGCAGTTGGATGGCCTGCTCACCACCGCCTATGGCAAGGGCGTTCGACACAACCGTGCAGAGCACACGTTCCGGCTGCCCAATGGTGCGATTGTCGAATGCGGTCAGCTCGACGGTCCGAACGCATATAAGAAGTATCAGGGGCGATCTTTCACGCTCTTGATCATTGACGAGTTCGGTCTGCTGGCCGACCGCCGATGGGTTGACCTGCTGAAATCGAATTTGCGCGGCGCCGAAGGCATCCCGCTCCGTGAGGTCCGCACTGCCAACCCGGGCGGACCGCTGCACGCACTCATCCATCAGAATTTCATCGCGCGGCAGCTTGCCTGGCATCCGTACGAGCTGGATGGCGAAACGTGGGTGAATTGTCCTTCGACCTTGATCGACAATCCGCATCTCGATCACGAAGACTACAAGCGGCGCCTCCGGGCAGCATGCGGCAACGACGACGAACTCTTCCGGGCTTGGATCAACGGCGATTGGAATATTGCGCGCGGTGCTTTTTTCGGCGGCACGCTCGACGAGAAGGTTCACATGCTCCCCGTCGCGTGGCCGTATCCCGTCACGAAGGAGTGGCGCTCGTACCTCGCGATGGATTGGGGCAGCGCCGCGCCCTCGGTCACCTACGTATGTCTCAAGGCTCCGGGCGACATTGGGCCGTTCCCTCGCAACAGCCTCATCCTGCTTGATGAGCTTGCGACCGTAGACCCGAACGACCCGAATGAGGGATTGCGCTGGCCTCCCGGGAAATTGGCTGAAGCGATCCTTGAGATGTGCGGGCGCTGGAATGCGAACACCTATGGCGTCGGCGACGATGCCGCTGGCTTGCAGGATACGCTCCTCCAAGTTCTGTACGAGCTCGGCGTGAATCTCCAACGGCCCCAGAAGCAGCGGGTCGCTGGTTGGTCCACGATGCGGCAGCTGCTCCACAACGCCAAGGAGCGGAACGGCCGTCCGGGCATGTGGATCACCGCGCGCTGCAAATACTTCTGGCAGACCGTGCCTTTCATCCAGCGCGATCCGTCACGTCCTGAAGATGTGCTGACAACCGGCCCCGATCACGCGGCCGATGCCGCTCGCTACGCGGCAATGGAGCACCAAAACACCTCTGGACAGAACAATATCTACAGAGACGGCCCTCGCGTCAGTTGGCCGTCCGATGGTCCCGACGATTACAGCAGCACTGACTTTGGCAATCCCTACCACTAGGAGCCGACCATGACCGACCAGCTCGAACAGCACACACCCATCCGGACCGATGTTCCGATCAGCATGCACCCCGACACACTCTCTGGCGTCGGCAAGGTTTTGAATCAACCTGACACAATTGGCGTGCATGCATACTCTGCGGCGCGCGAAGCACTGAAGATTTGCCATGACAGCTTCGGTTTGTTGAACGATGCCGAGAAGGCAACCGGTGAGTCACGGCCACTGAGCGCCGCGCAGCGGAAGGAAGCCCTGAGATCGGGACAAGACGTCCGGATGGTGAACGGCGTTCCTACGCTCGTCGTCGCCACCGATGAGTTGGTCGAAGCCGCTCAGCAGGCATGGGCAAGGATCGGCCCGTCAATCGATCGCCGGATGAAGGAACTGAAGGGCCTCCATCAGACGCTTGAAAGCCGTGTTGCCGCAGCGATCGACAATCCCAGTCGGAAGACCAGCGAAGGGCTCGCTCTTGCTGCCGAGGTGCGCGCGCATGTCAAGAGTATGAGCGATGGTGATCGGCTCACTTTCTGCATGAGCGCCGTGGATGCAGGCGACAAAGCGACGGTTGCCGCGATCCTGCACGCCCAGCCCTTCCTCTCTGGGCTCAGCCCGGCCGCGCAGGACGCTCTGCGGAAGAGGGCAGCGGCACAATTCGCGCCGGTTGATTCAGCGCAGTACGATGCGACCTCTCAGGCGATTAGTCGCGTGATGCAGGCGGGCAATCGGCTTTCCGCCCGATACAGCGACATCATCAACCGACCTGAGTCTCCGCGTGCAGTTGCCGCGAAGAAGGTGCGTGCGCTGGCCGGCAAATGATCGACACTCGCCTATCTCGCATGGATTTCAAACCGGTCCGTGGTCAATGGACCAAGGTCGCCGTTGGCATGTCATTGGGCGAGCTGTTCGCCCTGGGCATCACGGGGAAGGCCATCAACCATAGGCTCTATCAAAGAACCCTGTCGTTCCAGCCGCTGCTCTCACCTGGAGAGGTGACCAGGGCTTACCGAAGCGCTGTTCCCTCGACATACACGCGCGAGCGCCGAAAGCAGCTGGCGACTGAACAGCATGAGCAGCGATGGGCCAACAAGACGCCTCGTTCCTGCATGTGTTGCAACAAGGTCTTCCCCTCAGAGGGCCGTCACAACCGCGTTTGTCAGTCCTGCAAGGATCGCGAGGCGCGCAACTATTGCCCGTGGTAGAAGACAACAAGGCCCCACCTTGCGGTGAGGCCTTGTGTTTTTACACTCGCGTCTCCAGTCGAGAGTCTCCTCTCAACGTTTCGTAGCAACACGGGCGAGCCCGGTGGTGTTGTCGCTACGAGACTTGACCATATAAGGCCCGAATCGCCCAAACAAGGGGTAAACGGCTGCCTGGATTCGCGGAAAATTTGCCTATCGGCAGGAACAAAGGGAGGGTGGGGCGAGTGTGGTGCTCGCCCCGATATTCTTCCTCTCGCCAGTCGAAACTGGAGACGCGAGTGGGAGTCGAACCCACTAGGCCACCACAGCCTGCTACGGTTTTCAAAGCCGACCCGTTAACCGTTCCGGCATCGCGTCGGACGCCAATGTAAGTTCCGATTCGGGTAGAGTCCATAAACCACAACCGTATAATCCTGCGGGCAGTGGATGATGTAGGTATCTACGTAGGGGTGAGGGCGCGACCGCAGCAATTGGCCGACGTTATCGTCTCGTTCGATTAGGGTGCCGCGCCGGGCTTCGACTAGGCCGTCTCGGCTCC
The DNA here is from genome assembly GCF_054063295.1 of Bradyrhizobium sp. USDA 3240. Taxonomy (NCBI): domain Bacteria; kingdom Pseudomonadati; phylum Pseudomonadota; class Alphaproteobacteria; order Hyphomicrobiales; family Nitrobacteraceae; genus Bradyrhizobium; species Bradyrhizobium sp. USDA 3240. Next base: position 3,450,361 of record NZ_JBSSGD010000002.1, on the reverse strand, counting down.
ATCGGCTTGAGCGTTGCGGGATTTGGTTGAATGCGCCCCAGACGCAACTGCGGCCAAAGCCCGCGATGAATTATCATCCAGGCCGTCGGGTCGAAGTTGAGGTCGCCCCTGTAAGCCCAGTGTTCACGCAGTTGCCGAAGCCCGCCACTTGATAAGTCAGGTTCTCGGCTCGACTGACCAATCACGCCTATTCGATAGAGATCCTCCAAAATTCTTTCGGCAGTCTTTTTCTTCATCAGCGTCTTGATATTCGGGTCTGACTCTTTGGTTTTCGCTTGTACGGAAAAATCGGTTGCCTTGAACCAAGGCTGAAAGCTCAGCAAAATCCGCTTCACTGAATCGATTTCGACTTTCGAATATTTGACGTTGAGTTCTTCCACACGCTCATTCCAGGCGTCTTCGCTGAACCTCTCCAGCACGCGGTTTATGACGGCTTCACCAAATCGGAGTTCACCTTCAGAAGCCTCCGCCGCCTTACCGAGTAGGAGAACTAAATCGCGCGGATTGCACCATGTGAGTTCAACCATCAGGACCTGCGGCTCCATATTGAAAATCCCGCGTTGAAAGTACTGGTCGAACACGTCGGGTGACGGTTCTCTTTTGAGAAGTCTCTCGGATGCCTGAATCTTTCGCTCGATCAGTCGAGTTATGGGCCATGTCTCACTTGCGGTCTGACCATACCAGCGCAATTCTGCGCCCTTGTCTGAGAGTACTTTATTTATTTCTAGGGTAGGTACGTTGAGCGCGTGCAGCACTTCCGATCGGGCTGCGGCTAGAATGAAGATGTTGATTTTTTGTTCCGTAAAGAACGCGTTCACTTGATCTATCGCGATGATGAGATCGCGTATCAACGTCGCGTCACGGCGGTGTTGGTTGCGCGATCCGAACGACAGGTTCAGCTCATCAAAGAAGATGTACGCTCCGTGAGTGCCTTCGTAAAAGAGCTTCGAGAGCAAGTTGAAACACTGCTCGACAATTTGATCGATGGTAAAATCCTTGTCCGCGTCCGCCGTTTTGCCTTGAAGTTTGGCATCGAAGTGGCGCGACTTGAAGCTGTAGCGTCCTCGCTTGGCCATGTTTGATAGCCACTTGAACAGGCCCTTTGTCTCACCCTCGTGAAACCGTCGTACCAAGTCGCAGAAGGTGCTGATTTCCTTGTTGCGAGTGAATGCCGTTTGGTTTGCCTCAATAACGTTTGCGATTTGCTTGAAGATGAAGAGAAGCCAAACGTTCACAACGCTGAGACCGACATCCTCGTCGTCTTCGGTGCTTTGCTCGTACGCTGTGATCCCAGCATCTTGGAACAACCTGGCTCGCTGCTGATCCGAAATCTGCGTGGCAAACGAGATGAATCTCGTTATGCAATGCTGTTCTTCGAGGGTCATGCTCAAGTAACGCAAGAACGCTGTCTTGCCTGAACCCTTCATCCCGTACACGAAGTATCGAACGCCACTTTTGAAGTCGTCGATCCTGATTCCGCTCGGCTCCAAGAAGGACTGCCGAAAATGCTCCATTGCAGCTGAGTCTCGTGTGGTGACCTCGTTCCGAGCGTCGATGTGGCCAAACCGCAGCTGCGATAGCCGAATAGGTGGAAGGGGGGCTTTCGACACAACGAACTCCTAAAATGAGCCGAAACGCTCGGCCCGACGAAACCAATTCTCAGTCTTATGAGATAGCCGCGCCGAATCACCACGCGGTCCACATAAAGCCTATCCTGAATGGATGTGATCTTCCCCGCTTCTTGCCGAGGTTGTGAGCCCTCGTCGCGTTAGCTGGGGCGCCCATCGGGCAGGTCGTGACCGCCGCACTTTGTCCCAAGGTTCCTGCTCCCCCGCTCGCTCCCCCAAGGGCATGCGAAAGCCTCCGCCTTATTGCGGTGTCGATAAGCCATTGTTTTATTGAAGGTCCTGGTGCTGCCAGACAGGATTGAACTGTCGACCTCTCCATTACCAATGGAGTGCTCTACCACTGAGCTACGGCAGCGTGCCCGGGAAAAATTGAATCGGCCCCATGGGCCCGTCCAAGCGGGCGGTTCTTGCCACAGGCCTCCCGTTGGCGCAAGCGAAACAGCGTCCCTGTTGGCGGCGAAATCGGCAGAAATCGGCGTTCCTCGCTAGCGATTCCGTCCAATCCGGCCGATTTCGGTCCGATCGGGTTCCGTTCCAGTCGGAAAGCTCCTGATCCGCCCGGCCGCCGAATCATGCCGCCTGGCGCAACTGGCCGACCGGGCAGGGTGCGCGGGCGGCGGCCATTGGCTATGGTCGGCCTCGCGCAGGACGTCGGCGGTTTGAGAGTTTCGGGAATGACAGGCGATCAAGGCAAGGGCGGCGGGCAGGCCGGAGCCCGCGTGAAGGATTCACGACAGGATCGTCTCAAGCTGGCGCTGCGCGAAAACCTGAAGCGGCGGAAATCGCAGGCGCGCGGTCGCGACGAGGCCGCGTCTTCCGAATTGCCCGCCACTCACCTAGATGACGCGGACGAAAACGGACCGGAGCGTTAGCCGGTTCGCAACTTGGCTGCGAGGAAGCAGGTCGATGGCTGTAGACGACACGATGATCACTCCCCTCAACGCGCGCGCCACCGCCTTTCCGCGCCACGAGCAGACCTTTCCGACCCTGACTGGGCACGAGATCGAGCGGATGCGCCGCTTCGGCGAGCCGCGGTCGTATGGGGATGGCGAGGCGCTGTTCGAGACCGGCAAGCCGGGGCCCGGCATGTTCGTGGTGCTGTCGGGCTGCGTGTCGATCTCTCAGCGCGATGGCCTCGGCCGTGTTACGCCGATCATCGACCAGGGGCCGGGGCAATTCCTTGCCGAGATCGGCCAGCTCTCCGGACGCGCCGCACTGGTCGACGGCCATGCCGAGGGTCCCGTCGAGACGCTGCTGCTGCCGCCCGAGCGGCTGCGCGCGCTGCTGGTCGCCGAGGCCGATCTCGGCGAGCGCATCATGCGCGCGCTGATCCTGCGCCGCGTCAGCCTGATCCAGGGCGGCGCCGGCGGGCCGGTGCTGATCGGCTCGGCGTCGGTCGGCAACATGGCGCCGCTGCAGAATTTCCTGGCGCGCAATGGCCAGCCGCATCACGTGCTCGATCCCGAGACCGACAAGGATGCCGCCGACCTCGTCGCGCGCTATTCGCCGACGCGCGCCGAACTGCCGCTGGTGGTTTGTCCCAACGGCACCGTGCTGCGTAATCCGTCCGAGACCGCGCTTGCGATGGCGCTCGGCATGATCGGCAACAGTGCGCAGGACAAGATCTATGACGTCGCGGTGGTCGGCAGCGGCCCGGCCGGGCTCTCCACCGCGGTCTACGCGGCCTCCGAGGGCCTGTCGGTCGCGGTGTTCGATTCCCGCGCCTTCGGCGGCCAGGCCGGCGCCAGCATGCGGATCGAGAACTATCTGGGCTTCCCGACCGGCATCACCGGCCAGGCGCTGGCCGGGCGCGCCTTCAACCAGGCGCAGAAGTTCGGCGCCGAGATGCTGATCCCGGTCTCGATCAAATCGCTAGACTGCTCGAAAGCGTCGGGCGCGTTCGCGCTCGCCACCGGATGCGGGCACACGCTGCGCGCCAAGTCGGTGGTGGTCGCGAGCGGCGCGCGCTATCGGAGGCCTACGATCGACAATCTCGAGAATTATGAAGGCCGTGGCGTCTGGTACTGGGCCTCGCCGATCGAGGCGCGGCTCTGCGCCAACCAGGATGTCGTGCTGGTCGGCGGCGGCAACTCCGCAGGCCAGGCCGCGGTGTACCTGTCGGCGCATGCGCGCCGGGTCAACATGATGATCCGCGGCGGCGGGCTCGGGGCCAGCATGTCGCGCTATCTGATCGAGCGCATCGAGGCGACGCCGAACATCGAGTTGATGTTCAACACCGAGGTGACCGGGCTCGAAGGCGCGGAGACGCTGGAGCGCGTCCGCTGGCGGAGCCGGCTCGCGCCCGACGAGTTCACCATGGAAATCCGCAATCTCTTCCTGTTCGTCGGCGCCGATCCGGCGACCGGCTGGCTCGAGGGCTGCGGCGTGCAGGTCGATCGCGGCGGCTTCGTGATGACCGGCGTGCAGAACGGCGAGGGCGCGCCCGCGGTGCCGCTGCTCGAGACCTCGGTGCCCGGTGTGTTCGCGGTCGGCGACGTCCGCTCCGGATCGGTCAAGCGCGTCGGCGGCGCGATCGGCGAGGGCGCGCAGGTCGTTGCCGCGCTGCATGGCTATCTCGCCGATGACGGGAGCCCGACGTTGTAGCGATAATGGGCGATCGATGCGGCGAGCACGAACTATCCCCGTCATCCTGAGGTGCGAGCGGAGCGAGCCTCGAAGGATGAATCGGCCCCGCTGGTGGCCGTCGATCCTTCGAGACGCGCTCCTCCAGCGACAAAGGCGAAGCCTTTGCGCGGGGATGACGGGTTAGGCCAGCGAATTCGCTGAGCTGAACTCGAAGCAATTGCTTCCGCATGAGGGACCAAGAATGACAAAAGGCTGCACCCATATCGCCGGCATCCAGGACGTCACGCCGAGCGCGCTCGGCTGTGAGGAATGCCTGAAGAGCGGCAGCCGCTGGCTGCATTTGCGGATCTGCCGGAGCTGCGGCCATGTCGGTTGCTGCGACGACTCGCCGAACCGGCATGCGACGGCGCATTTCCACGCCACCGGGCATCCCGTGATCGAGGGCTACGATCCGCCGGAAGGCTGGGGCTGGTGCTATGTCGACGAGGTGCTGTTCGACCTGTCGAAGCGCAAGACGCCGCATAACGGGCCGATCCCGCGCTATTATTGATTCAATGTCTCACGAGGCGCACGTGCGTACGACACGCGTGCGACAATTTTCGGCAAGTGTCGGCGCCGACGAATTTTCATGAGATGTCAGCCGTCCTGCTATCGAACCATGTAGCAATTTTCCGGCACGCATCGTAACCTCGTGCGCGGGTCTCAGCGGGGAGTGCGCCACATGACGACGTTAGTGCTTGTGCACGTCATTATCAGTTTGATCGCCATCGTCGCCGGTGTGATCGTGATGTTCGGCCTGCTCGGCTCGCGGGCGATGCCCGGGCTGACCGCGATCTTCCTCATCCTCACGATTCTGACCAACGCCACCGGCTTCGTGATCCCGCCTCTGGTGACCGACAAGCTGCTGCCCTCGCACATCATCGGCGGCCTCTCGCTGGTGCTGCTCGCGATCGCCTGCATCGCGCTGTATGCGATGCAGCTCAAGGGCGCCTGGCGCCCGATCTATATCGTGACCGCGATGATCTCGCTCTATCTCAATGTCTTCGTGCTCGTGATCCAGAGCTTCCTCAAGGTGCCCGCGCTACAGGCGCTGGCGCCGGCGGTGCCGCCGAACCCGCCGTCCGGTCCGGTGTTCGCGGTGGTGCAGGGCATCGTGCTGGTGTTCTTTGCTGTGGTGATCATCGGCGCCTGGCGCCGGTTCAGGCCGGTCACGTTCGCCTGATCCGACACATCTGTTCATGCCACGTCATTCCGGGGCACGCGCTAGCGTGAACCCAGAATCCAGAGTCAATCGATCGAGGTTCCGGGTTCGACGCTGCGCGTCGCCCCGGAATGACGTAACGCAACAAGAGGAGCAATCAGATGCCCACCATCACCACCAAAGACGGCGTCGACATCTTCTACAAGGATTGGGGTTCGGGTCAGCCGATCGTGTTCAGCCACGGCTGGCCGCTGTCGTCGGACGATTGGGACGCGCAGATGCTGTTCTTCGTGGGGCACGGCTTTCGCGTGGTCGCCCACGACCGCCGCGGCCACGGCCGTTCCGCCCAGGTCGCCGACGGCCATGACATGGACCACTATGCCGACGACCTCGCGGCCGTCACCGCGCATCTCGACCTGAAGAATGCCGTCCATGTCGGCCATTCCACCGGTGGCGGCGAGGTGGTGCATTACATCGCCCGCCACGGCGAGAGCCGGGTGGCGAAGGCCGCGATCCTGAGCGCGGTGCCGCCCTTGATGGTGCAGACCGCGGCCAATCCCGGCGGGCTGCCGAAGTCGGTGTTCGACGACCTGCAGGCCCAGCTCGCGGCCAACCGCTCGCAGTTCTATCGCGATATTCCGGCCGGGCCGTTCTATGGCTACAACCGGCCCGGCGCAAAACCGTCGGAAGCCGTGATCCAGAACTGGTGGCGGCAGGGCATGATGGGCGGCGCCAAGGCGCATTACGACGGCATCGTCGCATTCTCGCAGACCGACTTCACCGAGGATCTGAAGAAGATCAACGTGCCGGTGCTGGTGATGCATGGTGACGACGACCAGATCGTGCCTTACGCCGATTCCGGTCCGCTCTCGGCCAAGCTTTTGAAGAACGGCACGCTGAAGACCTACAAGGGTTTTCCGCACGGCATGCCGACCACCGAAGCCGAGACGATCAACAAGGATCTGCTGGCGTTCATCAAGGGCTGACGGGCGGCTGCGCGTGAGCGCATCCGGTAAGGCCGGGGAAGAGGACGCAACATGAAGGTCATCCTGTTCGGCGCGACCGGCATGGTCGGGCAGGGGGTGCTGCGCGAGTGCCTGCTCGATCCCAGCGTCGAGCGCGTGCTCGCGGTGGGGCGCAGCCCGACCGGGCAGCGCGATGCCAAGCTCGTCGAGTTGACCTGCGACAATTTCACAGACTACAGCGCGATCGAGCCGCAGCTCACGGGTTATGACGCGTGCTTCTTCTGCCTCGGCGTCTCCTCGATCGGCATGGACGAGGCGCGCTACCGCCATCTGACCTACGACATCACCCTGGCGGCGGCGACAACGCTGGCGCGGCTCAATCCCGGCATGGTGTTCACCTATGTCACCGGGCGCGGCACCGATTCCACCGAGCAGGGCGCGGTGATGTGGGCGCGGGTGAAGGGCAAGACCGAGAACGACCTGCTCAAGCTGCCGTTCAAGGCCGCCTACATGTTCCGGCCCGCCGGTATCCAGCCGCTGCACGGGGTCCGCTCGAAGACCGGCTGGGTGCAGGCGATCTATGTCGCGACCTCGCCGCTGCTCTCGTTCCTGGTGCGGGTGGCCCCGAGCTACATGACGACTTCGGAACAGCTCGGCTGCGCCATGCTGAAAGTCGCCCGCGACGGCTACCCGAAGCGGGGCTGGAGAGCGAAGACATCAACAGCCTCTGACCGGGCGGCAGGACAGGTTCCCTTGCGCCGGATTTCCTTCGGCGAGGCGGTACCTCCGGCGGCCGAAGGCGTTATAACCACCGTCATGTCTCCACCCGCACCGCTGAAACTGATCGCCCTCGATGCCGATGACCTCGCGGTCATCTCCGCCCATGTCCAGGACGCCCGCGTCCAGCCCGCCGACATCGTCTGGCGCCAGGACGAGAAACGCCTCGTGGTCGGCCTGAACAGGCTGGACTGGGAGCAGACCCTGGCCGGTGGCACCTGCTCGCGCCGGCTGATCGCCGCGCTCAGGTTCGACCGGGTGCTGGCATGCAAGTCGCGCAATATCGATTTGGAGGCCCCGGAGGCAAGCCTGGAACTGCTCGGGATCGAATTCCATGCTTCCGACCCGCCGGGCGGTAGCGCACTCCTGATGTTCGGCCAGGGCGGAGCGCTGCGGCTCGATGTGGAGTGCCTGGAGTGCGAATTGACCGATCTCGGGGAAGACGACCTCGGGGTGGGGGCGGGGTAATTGAGCTCGTCATTCCGGGGCGGTCCGCAGGACCGAACCCGGAATCTCGAGATTCCGGGTTCGATGCTTTCGCATCGCCCCGGAATGACGCAGCCCCAAGGGTTGACGGCCATTATCCGCCGCGCCATTGAGCAGGGACCGAAAATCCTCTTCAGAAAGCCGCCATGCCCGTTCGCCTGGACCGACAGAGCGCCGATTTCGACCAGCGTTTCCGCGAATTCCTGGCGGCCAAGCGCGAGGTGTCGGCCGACGTCGAGCGCGCCACCCGCGCCATTGTCGATGACGTGGCGGCCCGCGGCGATGCGGCGCTGCTCGAGGCGACCAAGAAGTTCGATCGGCTCGACATCGACGCCGCCGGCCTGCGCATCACCGCTGCCGAGATCGACGCCGCGGTTGCGGCCTGCGACGCCAAGACCATCGAGGCGCTGACATTCGCGCGCGACCGGATCGAGACCTTTCACCGCCGCCAGCTGCCCAAGGACGAGCGCTTCACTGACGTGGCCGGTGTCGAGCTCGGCTGGCGCTGGAGCGCGGTCGATGCGGTCGGGCTCTACGTGCCCGGCGGCACGGCGGCCTATCCGTCGTCGGTGCTGATGAATGCCGTGCCGGCCCGGGTCGCCGGGGTGCCGCGGGTGGTGATGGTGGTGCCGGCGCCGGACGGCAAGCTCAACCCGCTGGTGCTCGCGGCAGCAGGTCTCGGCGGCGTCTCGGAAATCTACCGGGTCGGCGGCGCCCAGGCGGTGGCGGCGCTGGCCTATGGCACCGCGATGATCGCACCGGTCGCCAAGATCGTCGGCCCCGGCAACGCCTATGTCGCCGCGGCGAAGCGGCTGGTGTTCGGCAAGGTCGGCATCGACATGATCGCCGGCCCCTCCGAGGTGCTGGTCATTGCCGACGACACCGGCAATGCCGACTGGATCGCGGCCGATCTGCTGGCGCAGGCCGAGCATGACGTCAGCGCGCAGTCGATCCTGATTACCGACAGCCCACGGCTCGCCGCCGACGTCGAGCGTGCGGTCGAGGCCCAGCTTGCGACGCTGCCGCGTGCGGCGATTGCGCGCGCCTCGTGGGACGACTTCGGCGCGATCATCATGGTCGCAAAACTCGACGATGCGGTCGATCTCGCCAACGCGATCGCGGCCGAGCATCTGGAGATCATGACCGCGGACGCCGAGGGCCTGTCGAAGAAGGTCCGAAACGCCGGCGCGATCTTCCTCGGGCCCCATACGCCGGAGGCGATCGGCGACTATGTCGGCGGCTCCAACCACGTGCTGCCGACCGCGCGCTCGGCGCGGTTCTCTTCGGGCCTCGGGGTGCTTGACTTCATGAAGCGAACCTCGATCCTGCGGTGCGGGCCGGATCAGCTTCGTGCGCTTGGGCCCGCCGCGATGACGCTCGGCCAGGCCGAAGGTCTCGATGCCCATTCACGTTCCGTCGGATTGCGCCTCAACCTCTCATGAACAAGCCACCAGACGACGAGGATTCCAACAATCGCATCGTCGCGGTGACGCTCGACGAGGAATCGATCGGCCGTTCCGGCCCCGACATCGAGCATGAGCGGGCGATCGCCATCTACGACCTGGTCGAGCAGAACCTGTTCGCGCCCGAAGGCGCGGCCGGGCCGGGACCTTACACCCTGCATATCGCGATCACCGGCAACCGGCTGATGTTCGATATCAGAAAAGAGGACGGCGCGCCCGTGGTGGCGCATCTGCTGTCGCTGACGCCGTTCCCGCCGCGTCGTGAAGGACTACTTCATGATCTGCGACAGCTACTATCAGGCGATCCGTACCGCGACACCGGACAAGATCGAGGCCATCGACATGGGCCGCCGCGGCATCCATGACGAGGGCTCGCGCACGCTGCAGGAGCGGCTCAAGGGCAAGGTGCGCGTCGATTTCGAGACCGCGCGGCGGCTGTTCACGCTGATCACTGTGCTGCACTGGAAGGGTGAAGGCGCATGATCCCGAAAAGTGGGTACCGGTTTTCGGATCGGATCATGCGCCAAGAAGAGAGGCGCATGATCCCGAAGATGATCGCCACTTCGCCAGACGACGGGGGCGTACCCCGGTCGAAAAAAGCCTGATCGCATGGAAGCGCCACGCGCGCGCTCCCCGCAGGCCGTGCTGTTCGCATGCGGGCACAACGCCGTGCGCTCGCCGATGGCCGAAAGCCTGCTGCAGCAGATGTTTCCGCAAGGCGTCTATGTCCGCTCCGCCGGCGTGAAGAAGGGCGAGCTCGATCCGTTCGCGGTCGCCGTGATGGCCGAGTTCGGCCAGGACATCTCCGGCCACAAGCCACAGACCTTCGAGGAGCTCGAGGACTGGGAGGGGCTGAACTTCGACCTCATCATCACGCTGTCGCCCGAGGCGCACCACAAGGCGTTGGATCTGACCCGGACGCTCGCCGCCGCTGTCGAATACTGGCCGACCCCTGATCCGACCGGCACCAGCGGCAATCGCGAGCAGAAGCTCGCCGCCTATCGCGAGGTTTGCGACGGCCTGTTGATGCGCATCCGCCGCCGCTTCACCAAGGCCGGCGTGGCGAACCTGTAGGGCTCAGCGCCGGGACCCACGTGTTCCGATCAGCATCGTCCGCCCCTTGTCGCCAGACTGACAAACAGCTGTGCTTATGGGCCTTGTCGCCCACGGGGAAGCGCGATTCGCGGCCGGTTCCAAGGTTGTGCATCCATGCCCCATCCGATAGGTTCCGCCCGCGTCCGTCCCCCCGATTCAGCCCAAAAGCCCGCATGCTAGGCCGTCCCAAATTCGTTCTTGCTTCCGGTTCGCCGCGGCGGCTGGCCCTGCTCAACCAGGCCGGCATCGAGCCCGACGCGCTGCGTCCGGCCGATGTCGACGAGACCCCGCGGCGGGGCGAGTTGCCGCGCGCCTGCGCCAACCGCCTGGCGCGTGCGAAAGCGGACGCCGCGCTGAAGTCGGTGCAGCTCGACGACGATCTGCGCGGCTCCTTCATCATTTCCGCCGACACCGTGGTCGCGGTCGGCCGCCGCATCCTGCCGAAGGCCAATCTGGTCGACGAGGCCGCGCAGTGTCTGCGGCTGCTGTCGGGCCGCAACCACCGCGTCTATACCGCGATCTGCGTGGTGACGCCCCGCGAGGCGTTCCGCCAGCGCCTGGTCGAGACGCGCGTGCGCTTCAAGCGACTCAGCGACGACGACATCCAGGCCTATATCGGCTCCGGCGAATGGCGCGGCAAAGCCGGCGGCTATGCGGTGCAGGGCATCGCCGGATCCTTCGTGGTCAAGATGGTCGGCTCCTACACCAACGTGGTCGGCCTGCCGCTTTACGAGACCGTGACCCTGCTCGGCGGCGAGGGCTTTCCGATCCGCCACGGCTGGCTCAACGCCGTCGCGGTGTGAGGTCTGAAGAGACCCTCTTCCTGCGCCGCATCGGCACTGCACCTCTCCCCCTGTGGGAGAGGTCGGAATTCAAGCAAAGCTTGAATTCCGGGTGAGGGGTCTGTCTCCGCGGACAGAGACCCTCATCCGTCGCGCTGGCGCGCGCCACCTTCTCCCACAAGGGGAGAAGGGAAGCCGACGGTGAACGTGGAACATGCGGCCGCCTCCTCAATCGCCAACTGGTATAAACTCCATCCCAGCCATGACCGACCAAGCCCGAACACCCCCGGCCACCCCACGCGCCTGCCCGATCTGCAGCAAGCCCGCCCAGCAGGCCTTTCTCCCGTTCTGCTCGTCGCGCTGCCGCGACGTCGACCTCAACCGCTGGCTCAGCGGCCGCTATGTCGTTCCCGGTCGCGAGGACGACGCAGAAGACCCGGAATAGCCGAGATTTCCCAACAAGTTGGGGAAACAACGCCGGGCGGGCGGCGCCCGGCGAAGCGTTTCGCGAAGCCGGGTGGACACAGCGCCCCGACCTCTCTATAAACCGCCCGCTCGCTTCGGCCTTTTCGGCCCCGCGGGTATGCCCAGGTAGCTCAGTTGGTAGAGCATGCGACTGAAAATCGCAGTGTCGGTGGTTCGATCCCGCCCCTGGGCACCATCCCCCTCATGGCAAGCTTGACCGGGGCGTCGCATGGATCAGCGTGAAGCGATCTACCGATAGTCCTTGTTGTCGATCACCTTGCCGTCCTTGCCTCCACCGGCGTCGGTCGGCATGCATTCGACCTGCACGAGGTCGGGATAGAGTTCCCAGGTCCGCACCAGGAATTTCCTGCGGATGCCGTAGGAGGTGATGATGCAGCGGTTCAGCACCGGGCTGACCGCGGCGGCGACATAGCCGGGATAGAACAGCGCACCATGATGGAGCACGCTCCAGATCTCGTTGAACCAGGTCGAGCGTACCCGGAACGTCACCGTGTTCTGATCGGTGCAGGGCAGCGTCTCGCAGCCGTAGACCTCGTGGGTCTCCAGGCCGTCGGTTTGCGAGCTTGAGAGGTTCTGCGAGTTGGAGAGGTACAGCTGCTCGTCGTGTCGCACGGTGGCAAGGTACCAGGGCAAGGTCGCCGCGACCGTTGCTGCGCCATAGACGAGGTAGCAGGCGACGATCGTCGCGAGGATCATGATTCCGCCGCGGGCCTTGCTGAACTGTGGATCGCCATAGGCGTCCTTGGTGTAGACGCAGCGCGCCCAAAGCGCGCGGTAGCGGGCGAACGCCCATCGCACGAAGCGGTAGAGCCGCCAGGTGACCGGCGCGATCAATGTCAGGTAGATCCACCCGCACGAACGCACGAATTGCGACCAGAACCGGCCGAGCATGCTCAGCTCCCGGTGGGCGCGTCCGATATCCGACTGGTCATAGGACTTCTTGGCCTCGTATGCCTTGGTCTTGAAGTCGGACAGCGTCTTGTCGATGCCGTCCAGCAACGCGTCGGCGTCGTTATGCGGCTTTTCTGTCATGGGGGATCCAGCTCGACGTGAAGTTACGGCTCGTGGCATCGAAGCCGATGTCGAGCGTGCCGCCGAAGGCGCCGTCCGCCATCGTCTTCTCGACGATCATGGCCTCGATGCGCTTGATGCGGCCCGGCAGGCCGCGCGCGCCGATCTCGGGCGAATAGGTCTTGTCGCAGAACTCCCGCAGTTGCGCCTCGGGGAAGCGCACCTCGATCGTTTGCGCCGCGTAGAATGCGTTGATGCGTGAGATTTCGCGGAACACGATCTTCTCGATCGTGTCCATGTTGAGCTTGTGGAACAGGATGATGTTCTCGCGTCCCTCGAAGCGGTTCAGGAATTCCGTCCGGAACGCCTTCTTCAGGTCGCGGATGGTGAGTTCGTAGGCCTCTTCCTGGGTCAGGTCGCCGGGACCGGTGCCGACCCGCAGCGCATGGTCCGCGCCGATGTTGGTGGTCATCGGCATCACCACGTCGCCGAACTCGACCTTGCGGCCCAGATTGTCGCGGCAGCGCCCGTCGTCGAGGATGTTGAGGCAGATGTTGAAGATGTCGGGATGAGCCTTCTCGATCTCGTCCCACAGCATGACCTGATACGGATTGGCCCGCACCGAATTGGTCATCTCGCCGCCGGCAGCGAAGCCGTCATAGCCCGGAGGCGCGCCGATCAGCTTGGTGACGTCGTTCTTCTCCATGAACTCGCCCATGTCGTAGCGGTTCAACGCCTTGTCGGTGTCGAACAACGCCTCCGCCAACCCCTTGGCGACCTCGGTCTTGCCGACGCCGCTGGCGCCGCAGAACAGGAACGGCAGCGGCCTGTCGGTGCGCCGTCCCCGCCGCCAGACCTTGACGGCACGATCGACGTGATCGAGCACCGCGTCCTGACCGAACACGCGCCGCTTCAGCGCGCCGTGGAGGTTGAGCAGCTTGACGGCGTCGTTCTGCTTGAGCTTGGAGGCGTCGATGCCGGAGATCAGCGAGAATTCATCGATCACCATCGCCGCGGTGAACAGCAGCCGATCGTTGATCTCCCTGGTGACGGCCTTGTATTTCACCCGATTTTCGTCGACGGCCGCCTGGGTCCGCGCGATGTCGCCGCGCAGCTGGAGAATCTCGGGCGTCGCATAGCCGGACGCCCTGGCGATCAGATCGAAGTCGGCATCGCTCGCCGTGGCCTTGCCGGCGGGCTCGTCGAGGTGCCGCTTCTTTTCTTCTTCCTCGAGGGTGCGCAGCTGGGCCTCCATGTGCGCGATCGACTTCTCGCCCTCGCGTTGCGCCGCGTAGTAGCCCTTGATCCTGGCCTGGTATTCGGCGAACTCGGCCTTGTGGCGCGCGATCGCGGCGCGCACGGCAGCAGCTTTTTCCTCGTTTCCGGAAGTTGGCCCGCCGGCCACAAGACGCGCGAGCTCCGCCTCAAGCTCCGCGAGCAGCGGCGGGGTCGAGTGCGCCCGCAACAAATAGCGCGCCATGCCGCGATCGAGCAGGGTCCGGGTCCGCGCAGGCTGCGCCGCCGTCAGGCCGGTGTCGAGCGAACGATACTTGCTCGACATGTCGATCGCGGCCTTGACCGCCGCCGGATCGATCCGGACCTCGTAGTTCTCCTCGAGATCCCTCGCGCCATGCAGCGCGATCTCCTCGAGCTCGGCGCCGACCGGCTCGGTCAGATCCATCAGCGTGAAGTGATCGCGGAAGTCGGAATGGCACTTGAGGACCTGCGTCAGGTCGGCCTCGCGCACCTCGAGGAAGACCTGGGTCTTCTTCGCCTTCACCATCGCCGTCAGCGCGTTGACGATGTGCATCAGCCCGCTATTGCGCAGCGCATCGATCAGATCGAGCGTGTCCTCGACGATCAGAACGCTATCGGGGGTGCGGTTCAGGATGGCAAATATCGCCTTGAACTGCTTGACGATCGCGTCGTTGTCGCCGAGCCCGAACAGGCCGTCGGTGTCGAGCCAGAACAGCCGCTTGTTGACGATGTCGAATGGCGCGTCGGGATCGGCCTTGCGCGCCTGCAGCGCCAGCGCCAGCGTGGTGATGCCGACGCCGCTCGGACCGGAGACGATCACGCTGTTGGCTTCCATCCGCGTCAGGATGGTGCACAGCTCCTCGAACTTCTCCGCGCGGCCAACCAGCTTGAAGTTCTTCCGGCTGGCGAGCTTGTCGCTGCCGGTGATCAGAAAATTGTCGGCCATGGGGATGTCCATCGGTCAGGCTGCACGCGGGAAACAAGCTCAGATCTGCCCGAACGTGATTTCCTTGTCGTCGACCGGCTTCGGCGCCGCGGCAGCGGCCGACGCGCCGGGATCCTTGGCGTCCATGCCGATGCTCTCCTGCAGCCGCGCACGGACGGTGGCGGTGACATCGTTGAGCTCGCCGAGCCGGCTCTGGATGTTGGAGAGGCCGTCTTCGCGCAGCTTGTTGGCGGCCTGCAGCGATTCGGCGATGTTCGACATCGACTCGACCTTCTCCATGATCCGCTTGGATTGCTCGTCGACCTGCAGCGCCTGGCGGATCACCTCCTTGTTGGCGACGTCGTCGGTCACCGCATTCATCGCCCGCATCGAATCGCGCACGCTCTCCGAGGCCTCGTTGAGCGCCGAGTTGTTGAGTGCCTGAATGGTAGTGTTCAGGCTGGTGGCGACACTCGCGATGCCGTCGCTGGACAGTTCGCGCAGATTGACGTTCTGCTTGCCGAGGGCGTCGTGGAAGGTGTTGGCGTCGACCGCATCCTTCTCGAGATCGGCCACGGTCTTCTTGGTGCCGCGCCCGCTGTCGAGCAGAGCGGTGACGTGGCGCTCGAAATCGTTCTTCTTGCGCTCGCGCTCGAGACGGGCAAGCGTGTCCTCGCCCTCTTTTGCGGTCGACAGCGCCTGCACCTTGTCCTTGTTCGCCGCGGAGGCGAGGTCGATGCCCTTGTCGAGAATCGCGACCACCGTGATCATCTGCGAGTTGATCTTGACCAGCTTGTCGGCTTGCCCCTCGATCCCTCCGAGTTCGTCGCGCAGCTCCGAGACCGTGACCTGCGACTTGTCGATGTAATCGAGCGCCGCCTTGATGATGCCCTCGACGCGCTTGACGTGCTCGGGACCCGAAATGTCGAGCATCTTGCGGACCTGGTCCTTCTCGGCCTTGAACTTGCCCTGCTTGGCGTCGCGCTCGGCCTTCTCCACGATGATCGCCTGCGCCTTGTCGCGGCAGGCCTTGAGGTCATCGATCCGTTTGGCGATCAGGAGCTCCTTGGCGGCGATTTCGGCCTGGGCGGATTTCTTGATGCCGCCGAACAGGCCGGTCTGCGTCTTCAGCTTGGCGATGTCGCGCTCAAGCATCTCCTTGTCGGAGGTGATCTGCCGCGCTTCGGATTCGACGCCCGACGTGCGGCGGTCCCAATCGGCCTCGCGCTTGCGATCGTCCTCGATCTCCGCGAAGGTATCCAGCACGACATTGTCGCCGGCGGTGCGCAGCGTGTAGAGCGCATCGAGATTGTCGACCAGCGGATGTATCATCTCGCGGAAGTCGAGAACGCCCTTGTTCATGTCCGCAAAGGTCTGCTTCATCTTGGCAAACACGGTCGTCGATGACAGCTCGATCAGCTTGCGCTGCATCAGCGTGCGCTGCTGCGCCAGATATTCCTTGTAGGCTTCAAGCTGCTTGATCGACGCCTTGCACTCCTCGGCAAGGTCCGGCGAGAGCAGGGTGCCGATCTGGCGGCTGCGCTCTTCCGGCGCGGCTTCGGGATTGAAGACGATCTTGGCCACCGGATTGGCGGTGATGTCGACCGGCGCGGCCTGCGTCGCCTGCTTCGGCGCCATCCGCGCCTTGATGGCTTCGTTGACGGCGGTCGATTCTGCGAGTTTCGGGGATGCAGAGGTAGACATTGCAGTCGTCTCCAGGTCTGGCGACTCCGAAAGGAGCCGCATGGGCGGCGCAGCCGTCAGGCCGCGTCGCGAGAAATCGTCCTTAGGGGGCTTTGCATCAAAATCCGGCTGGCGCCGACGCTAGATGCGACTCCTTGGCCGCACAACCATAGGGAGGCTCAATTTGGACCGTCAACCAAATGAAATCGTGACATTCTTTACGCATCGTTCTGCGCTTGCTGTAAGTTTCAGCCCGGAAGGAAGCTCATTGTTTTTCAAATCAGCGTTTTTGTCCCTTCATGACCGGCTGGCTCGATCGAGCCTGGGGCGGGAGGCCGGTCCCGAAGTAGGGTCCTTCACATTCGTCGCATCAGGTGGCCCTTAGGTTGACGTCCGCAAGGTTCGCACGACGATTTGAACTCAAGGCTGCGACGATCCGAAGAAAGCGAGCCTCTTCACTGCCTAAATATTTGAACCTTCTCCTGAAATACCCCGCCCGCCATGACGAGTTTGGCCGTGCGTGATCGCGTGCTCACCGACGGGAACCCTGGCCGGCTCCGGGACGACTATTCGCAGGTTGGAAAATCCAACAGCAATTTCAATAGTATGCGAGTTCGGAATTTTCTTCGGGGTGACTGGCTTCCAACTTCCCAGCCGCTCTGACCGGCCCTGATCGCCGCTCGCAGGGAATAAAGCAGCTGTAACCGCGGGGTCAGCTGCCCGGCGCTTTTTCAGAGATGGCTGGAGAGCGTGCCTCAGTCGCCGCGCGACCGCCGGTGCATCCGGTTCGGCGACGTTCGTGAAGCCGACCAGCAGTGCCTCGACGGATTGATGCGCGATGGTTCGTGCCGACAGCGCCTCGGCGCCGAAGCCGGCGGCTTTCGCAAGCTCCGCCAGCGCCACGTCGCGCACACCTCCTGTGAACTGAACGACGAGATGCATGCCGCCCGGCTTGAGCGCGATCGTAATCTGCTCGCCGAATTCGGCCTCGAGCGTATCGACCAGGGCGGCGCGGCGGGCGGCATAGAGCTTGCGCATGCGCTTCAGGTGCCGCGCGAACTGTCCCTCGGCCATGAAGGCCGCGACGACGCGTTGCTCGAACAGGCCGTGTCCCGCGGTCCGCGTTGCGCTGGCTTCGACGAATTGTCCGAGCAACCGGTCGGGCAGCACCAGATAGCCGAGCCGCAAGCCGGGAAACAATGTCTTGCTGAAGCTTCCCGCATAGATCACGCGCTGCTCACGATCGAGGCTCTTCAGCGCCGGCAGCGGGCGGCCGACGAAGCGGAATTCGCTGTCGTAATCGTCCTCGATAACATAGGCGTCGGCGGTGTTGGCCCAGCCGAGCAGTGCCAGCCGCCGCGGCAGCGACAGTGCAGCCCCCAGCGGAGATTGATGCGATGGCGTGACCACGACGATGCGGGCCTTCCGCGCCTGCCTGATGCCGTCAGTAACCCGCATCCCGTCCGCGTCAACGCGAACCGGAATGAGTCTCGCGCCCGCCATCTCCAGCGCGGCGCGAACCGGCGGGAAGTACGGGTCCTCGATCCAGGCCCGGTCATTGCGCCGAAGCAGCACCCGGAGCGCCAGATCGAGCCCGTCCTGAAAACCGCTGGTGATCACGATCTGCTGCCATTGGCAGGCGATCCCGCGCGAGGATGCGAGATAGGCGGCGACCTCCTGGCGCAATGGCTGCAGGCCGGCCGTATCAGGATATGCCATGTCGGCGGACGAGATCCGGCGGGCTTCGCGCGCAACCATGTTCGCCCAGGCCTTGCGCGGAAATAGGTCGAGCGCCGGCAATCCCAATTGCAGAAGCTTCGGTTCGGCGCGTGCCTGCGGCCGGGTGCGTGACGCATTGGGGCGATGGCCGGGCGCCGTCGCTGCCGCAGCGTTCAGCTCGGGTGAGACGATCGTGCCTGCCGGCCCGCGGCTCGCGACGTAGCCTTCGCCCGCGAGCATGGCGAACGCCGCGTCCACGGTGCCGCGCGCGGTTGCAAACTCGCGGGCGAGGTCGCGCACCGACGGCAGCCGGTCGCCGGGGCGGAGCTGACCGGTTGCGATCGCCTGCCGGAAGCGCTCGTAGATCTGCCGGTACAGCGGCGTGCGGTGGCCGCGGATCAGGCCCCGCGGGCGTTTCGCCGGTGTCCTCGCAGTCATCGTCATGGCCTAGTCAATGTGTCGGAATTTGGCCCTAAAGCCTAGGCCACTGCCGGGCTACATCGTGGCTTCACGCAGCCAGCACCTCGCGACAACGAGGCAACCAAGGGCCACTCTCATGACGAAGGCAGACTTGACCAGAAGGGATGTCAACCGCGCATCGCTGTTATCCCTGTTCGCAGCGATCGCCGCGGCGTACGGCGCGGACGCGACGGCGCAGGCACAAAATTCCGCGTCGACCCGGCGCGAAGTGATCAAGCAAGCGCTGCCTGGCGATCCCAGGCGCGAGATCAGCCTCGTGGAAGTCCATTATCCGCCCGGCACCGGATCGCCGGCGCATGCCCATGCCAATGGCGTGATGGCGTTCGTCGTCGCAGGTTCGATCTCCTCGCAAGTCGGCGAAGGTCCGGAGCAGACCTACAAGGCGGGTGACGCCTGGTGGGAGCCGGCCGGCGCCGTGCATCGGGTCTCGCGCAATCCGAGCGCGACCGTGCCGGCGACATTGCTTGCGATCTACATCGCCCCAGAAGGCGCAACCTCCGCTGACTTGATGAAGCCGCTTTAGTCGGAATCAGCAAGGCGCGGACGCCTTCCTCCGGCTATGCTGTGCCGGTCAGGTTGCTGGCGTTGGCCGTGCCAAATCGCCAGAACCTGCCGTGCTCGACGAAACCGGAGATTGCGAGATGGCCAGACGATTCAAGGTCGGCGATCACGTCAGATGGAATTCCGAGGCAGGCCACGTCTCGGGCACCATCATCGCGGTTCACACCAGTGATTTCGACTACAAGGGGCACATGCACCGCGCCTCGGAAGCCGATCCGCAATACGAGATCAAGAGCGACAAGACCGATCACGTCGCGGCGCACAAGGGCAGCGCGCTCCATCATGCCTAGCAAAGCCGCGGCGCTTCCGTTCTTCACGGTCGGCCATTCCAACCGCAGTCTCGAGGACTTCATCGTCCTCCTCACCGCGGCCAAGATCGACCGTGTCGTCGACATCAGAACGGTGCCGGGGTCGCGGACCAATCCGCGGTTCAACAGGGACACGCTCCCCGATCCGCTGGCGGCCGCGGGCATCTCGTATGAGCATCTGGCCGATCTCGGCGGGCTGCGCGGCAAGGCGCGAGGCGTGCCGCCTTCAGTCAATGGGTTCTGGAGCAACGAGAGCTTCCACAACTACGCGGATTATGCGCTGTCGCCGCAATTTCACGCGAGCCTGCAGCATCTGCGCGACGAGGGCCACCGGCTGCGCTGCGCAATCATGTGCTCGGAAGCCGTGTGGTGGCGCTGCCACCGCCGCATCGTCGCCGACTATCTCATGGCGTCGGGCGAGACCGTCGTCCACATCATGGGGGAAGGCCGCCTCGAACCCGCCCGCCTCACCGAAGGCGCCGTCGTGCAGAGCGATGGCACGGTGGTCTATCCGGCGACGGGGCAACTGGATTTATGAACGGGTGGCGAAGCTTGCGGCGCATCATCGCGCCGCCTCACTCCACGCTCCGTTTCCAATAGCCGGTGCCGAGCTTGCCGGTGATTACGGCGGTGCTGTCGTGGATTTCGTAGGAGCCGGCATCACTATAATTCCGCAGTCCCTTCAGCGCGTGCAGCGTCCAGCTGCCGTTGGCGAAGGTGACGGTGCCTTCATGTGATTGCGCCGAGCGGAAGGGCTCGGCGTGGAATTTGTAGGTGCCGTCGGTCATGATCTGCCAGATCCAGCGCGACTGGCCGCGGCTGCCCGCCACCATGATTTCCCAGGTGCCGACCAGCGCGGGATCGATGGGGCCGGCCGCGGTCGCTGGTGGCGCCGACAAGGCGGGAGCCGCGGCCGCCGGTGTCGCGTTCGCCTGCTTCGGCGCCGTTGCGTCGGCCGGCGGCGCTGCCAGATAGATCGCCTTGCGCGACAGCGAGCCGTAGACGAAGGGCTGCTGCTCGTTGCGCGTCGCCTCCATCACGTCGTCGCGGACGTTACGGAACATGAAGGTGACCTCGACGCCCGGCGCCTCGATGTTGCGCAACAGCGCTGCGGCGAACGGGCTGTTGTGGCCGTCGCCGTCGAGCGCGGTGGTGCCGTCGCGCGCGGCATAGGCGACCAGCACGTTGCCGACCGGCTCGATGCGGCCGAGCCCATTGCTGGCGGCGGCGCGGGTCGCGAGCGAGCGGCTCATCTTCGCCGCGAACGGATTGTTGCGGCAGGCGTCGAGGATCACGAGGCCGAGACTTCCGGTGCTGGACACCTGCAGCATCACGCTCTGCAGGCTGATTGCTTCATTGGCGGCATCGGTATCGCGCTTCAGCTCGGCATCGACAGGGATCAGCCAGTTGTCGCCGTTGATCTCCATGCCGTGGCCGGCGAAATACACCGCGGCCATGTCGGCCCCGGCGGCATTGCGCCCGAATGCGATCAGGCCGCGCCGCATCTCGTCGAAGCTTCCGTTGGTGATCAGGGTGACCGCGAAGCCGAGGCGCTTCAGCGCCGCGGCGATATCGCCGGCATCAGTCGGCGGATTGGACAGCGCCGGCACGCTTCTGTAGGCGCCGTTGCCGATCACCAGCGCCACCCGCTTGCCGTCGGCAGCGGCCGGCACCGTGGCAAGGCCCGCGAGCGCCGCGGCGATGGCCAGTCCCGAGACAAACGCACGGCGGTTCATGCTGGACCCGATCGAAGGTGACGGGCACAGGGTAGCGCAGCCGGCGCGAGGCGGCCACGGAAATGGCGGTGCGATCAGGCCGCCTGTTTTGGTGTCCAGACGCCTGCCGGGACCGGCTCGGCCGGCAACAGATTGGCGCCGGCGGCACCCGCGATCGACATCGTGATCTCGTGGATATCCTGCACCGACCGCTGCATCGAGAAGCGCGGATAGAGTTCGCTCATCGTGGCGGCGGTCGCAGCCTGGGCGGCGGCGGGATCGGCCAGCAGGGCCTCGACGGCGGCAGCGACGCTCGTCGTGTCCTGGCCGAAGCTGTAGCGGGCGAGATGCGGCATCTCCGCGGCCGAGAAGCGATTGGCGTCGAACACCGGTACGGTGCCGGCGCCGAGTGCGAAGAACACCCGGTCGTGCACCGACAGGTCGATATTGGGATTGAGCGAGACCGCGGCGAGATAGCTGCCGAGGCCTTCGCGCATCGCATCGAAGGTCATCGCGCCGAGCACGCGGGCCGGGCGTCCGCTGACGTCGAGATCGCTCCAGCCGCCGCCGATGAAATCGACCGGATAGTCGGCGAGCACCGCGCCCACCTCGCGGGTGCGGACGCCTCTGGTGTAGTTGTCGAGCCGGGTCAGGATCACGTTGAACAGGTCGCCGCCCGGCTTCAGATAGACGAGATGCCGCTCGGCCACGTCGACGATGATTTCTGGAAACGCGCTGCAGGTCTTGCCGCGCGCCTCGGCGATCGCATCGAACAGCAGCGCGAACAGCTTTGGCGGCATCGTCTTGCGCCAGCCGCGCTCGAGCGCCAGCGGATTCCAGCCGGACTTGGCGAAGATCAGCCGGCCGTTGCGCTTCTCGGGCGGCAGGCCGCCGAAGAAGCCGGGATCGGGGATGCCCATATGGGTCGCGAACACGGCGCCGTTGGCGCCCAGATGATCGCGGTTGAACGCGGCATGGTCGGGAAACACGTAGCCATGCGCGGTGTAGCGGCTCTCGAGCCCGTGCCGCTTGGCGAAGTAGCAGGGATGATCGCAGAACCAGGTGAAGACGGGGATCTGGGCGACGTCCCAGAACAGCTTGCCGTCCTTGGTGTGGATATCGAGCCCGATGCCGGAGAAGCCGAGTGCCATCGTCTCGGTCTTTCGTGGCAACAGCGCGTTGAGCCTGGCCGAGAAATCCGGCGCCAGCAGGTCGAGCATCTTGACCTCATGGCCGAGCCGGTCGAGCTCGGCGGCGGCCATCGCGAGAATGCCGCGCAGCGAATCATAGGTCGTATTGCTGGAATACAGGACGCAGATTACGGACATCGGGCCCCCGCGCATGATGCTGTTGCTGCGCGCGCGGATAAACCCAGCGCCTCGCATGCTGTCAGTTGAACGGCCGAGCCCGCTGTTCCGGGCACGAAATTATCGCGGCCTTAACCAAAATCTTCGCCGGAAGTCGGCCGCAGCGCCGTTGAAGCTCCGTCGGGATGTCGCGGCGGGCTACAGCCCGGGCCCGCGCGGGGAGCGGGGGCCACATGCAGCTTGAGAGCTTCGACGTCGTCGTGGTGGGCGCCGGCTTTTTCGGGGCCGTGATTGCCGAGCAGGTGGCGAGCAGGCTCGGCCGCTCCGTCTGCGTGCTCGACCGCCGGCCGCATATCGGCGGCAACGCCTATTCGGAGGTCGATTCCGACAGCGGCGTCGAGGTGCACCGCTACGGCACGCATATTTTCCACACCAATTCCGAGACCGTCTGGCGCTATCTGCACCGCTTTACCGAGTTCACTGACTACCGCCACCGCGTCTTCACGGTGGCGAACGGCCGCGTCTATTCGATGCCGATCAACCTTGCGACGGTGTGCGCCGCGTTCGGCCGCATCATGTCGCCGGACCAGGCGCGCGCCGTGATCGCGGCCGAGGCCGCAGCGCATGGCGCATCCGGGAGGCATGGTGCCTCCGGGATCGGCAATCTCGAGGACAAGGCGATCGCCTCGGTCGGCCGCACGCTCTACGATCTCCTGATCCGCGGCTATACGCAGAAGCAGTGGCAGACCGATCCGCGCGAGCTCTCGGCCGACATCATCGGCCGCCTGCCGGTGCGCTTCACCTTCGACGATCGCTACTTCGCCGACCGCTACGAGGGCATGCCGCTCGATGGCCACACTGCGATCTTCCGCCGGATGCTCGATCATCCCAGGATCGCGGTGCAACTCGGTGTCGACTATTTCGACGTCGCCGACCGCATCAACCCGCGCCAGCTCGTGATCTATACCGGACCGATCGACCGCTTCTTCGGCTATGCCTGCGGCCATCTCGGTTGGCGCACCGTCGACTTCGCGCGTGAGGTCCATGACGTCGCCGATTTCCAGGGCGCCGCCGTCATCAACTATGCCGACGCCGAGGTGCCGTTCACCCGCATCCACGAGTTCAGGCACCTGCATCCGGAGCGCGCGCATGCCGGGGCGCGGACCACGATCTACCGCGAATATTCCCGCTTCGCTGGCCGCACCGACGAGCCGTATTATCCGATCAACACCGCAGCCGACCGCGCCATGCTGACGTCCTATCACGCCATGACGGCATCGCATCCGAACGTCATCTTCGGCGGCCGGCTCGGCTCCTACAAATATCTCGACATGCACCAGGCAATCGGCGCCGCGCTGAAGACGTTCGAGCACGAGGTCGAGCCGTTCTTCGCCGACGCAGACATGCGCCCCGGCGACACCGCCGCGCGCCGCGACGCCTTGTCGCCCTTGCCGGCGTGATCTAAGCCTGCCGGAGCGGGCAGCGAAGTCATAACAATCGCCCGCGGTTCCTGGTGAGGAAACAATGAGAACGTTCGCCATTGCCGCGGCTGCCGCCGCCACATGTCTTGCCGTCAACATCGCCCATGCCGCGCCGCCGCTGCCGGAAGCGTCGGCGCATCAGGCCGGTTTCTCGGATCAGGGACTGGCGCGGCTCGATGACTTCTTCGCGCGCGAGATCGCGGCCAAGCGCGTGCCCGGTGCCGTGGTGGCGATCGCACGCGACGGCCGCCTTGTGCACTACAAGGCCTATGGCCAGCTCGACCCGGTCAAGGGCACGCCGATGCCGATCGATGCCGTGTTCGCGCTGGCCTCGATGACCAAGCCGATGGCGGCGGTGGCCGGGTTGACGCTGATGGAGCAGGGCCGCCTGCCGCTGCAGGCCAAGGTTGCCGAGTTCTATCCGGGGTTTGCCGACATGAAGGTGGGCGTACAGCAGGCCGACGGTTCGCTGACGATGGAGCCACAGGCCCGGCCGATCTACATCCACGATCTCTATCGCCACACCTCCGGCCTGATGTATGGCGGCCGGCCCGACAGCTCGAGCGCGCTGGCACGGCTCTATCCCGACGGCACCGCGCCGGCTGTCGAAGGCGACACTCAGGCCTTCATCGACCGCATCACCAAGCTGCCTCTGGTGCACCAGCCCGGCACCGAGTTCGAATACGGCTTCTCGATCGACGTGCTCGGTGCCGTCGTCGAGAAGGTCTCCGGCCAGCGGCTCGGCGACTATCTTTCGGCCAATGTCTGGAAGCCGCTCGGCATGAAGGAAGCGACGTTCCACCCGACCGACGCCCAGCGCGCGCGTCTGGCGCATCCGTTCCCCAACGATCCGCTCACCGGCAAGCCGCAAGCCATCAAGCTGCTCGACACGCCGACCAAGTTCGACTGCGGCGGCGCCTGCTCGTTCGCGACCGTCGGCGATTACGTCCGCTTCGGGCAGATGCTGCTCAATGGCGGCGAGCTCGACGGCAAGCGCATCCTCAGCCCCAAGACCGTACATCTCATGACGTCGAACCATCTCGGGCCCGAGATCAAGAACAATGTCGCTGCGGTCGAGCCGCATCGCGGCGGCTTCGGCTTCGGGCTGGCGGTCGCGGTGCGGACCAGCGAGGGGCTGGCGTCGGTGCCGGGCAATCCCGGCGAGTTCACCTGGAACGGCGCCTATGGCACGCAGTTCTTCTGCGATCCGAAGGAGCACCTCGTCGTGGTGGTTGGAACCGCAGCGCCCGGCGAGCTTCGCAAATATTATCGCGAGAACGTGCAGGACATCGTCTACGGCGCGATGGTGAAGTAAGCCGCATCGCTGCGGCGTCATACGTGTCCGGTTGCCAGCCCTGTTGCGCCGTCGCTGTGCCCGGTCCAATGCATCCGGTGCCGGGCCGCTATGCGTTTTCGGCTATAACGCCCCGCAGCCGGCCGCGCCCGCAGTGCTTCGAAAAGCCTGGCGTTTCGTAAAAGGAAGCCCGCCGACCGGGGCGGGCTAGGTCTCAGGGAGGAAAACGCTCTGACAAGGGAGCGTACGGCCAGTCTCCCCGATTCGATGGCGGCTGCGAAGATCGTATAACTACTGTCATCAGGGCCGGCATTATGCGAATGCTGCTGCGGGCCGCGGCCGCCCGGGAGGGCGCAATAACGGGGCGCGAATAACAGGGGAAGTCGATGAGCACGTCTGGAGTTTTTGCCCGCGTCGTCGCGGCGATCGGGGCCGGCGCCGTGGCGTGGCGGCGGATGCAGGGCGCCGAGCCTGCACCGGCCTGGGGCAGCGCGCCGCAGATTCCGGCGGCGAAGTCGCAGGGCGCGATCCCGACGCTGAAGATGCCGACGGCGCGCGGCTGGGACAAGGGCCAGCTTCCGACCGCAGCAGCAGGACTCAAGGTTAACGCCTTTGCCGCCGGGCTCGACCATCCGCGCTGGATCAACGTGCTGCCGAACGGCGATGTCCTGATCGCGGAGGCGACGCAAATCGCAGGCACGCCGCGCAGCGTCTTCCACTATGCGATGCAGGCGACGATGCGCCGCGCTGCGGCACTCGGCGACAGCGCCAACCGCATCACGCTGCTGCGCGACCGCGATGGCGACGGCGTCGCGGAAAGCCGCGGTGCTTTCATGGAAGGGTTGCGTCAGCCGTTCGGCATGGCGCTGATCGGCGACACCTTCTATGTCGGCAACACCGACGGCGTGGTCGCGTTTCCCTACACCGCGGGTGCAGACCGCATCACGGCGGAGGGACGCAAGCTCGTCAGCTTCAAGCCCGACGGACATTGGACGCGCAGCCTGTTGCCGAGCGCCGACGGCAAGAAGCTTTACGCCGGCGTCGGCTCGCTCAGCAACATCGCCGAGAACGGCATGAAGGTGGAGGAGGGCCGGGCCGCGATCTATGAGCTCGATCTCGCAGCCGGCACCAGCCGCATCTTCGCCGGCGGCCTGCGCAACCCGGTCGGGCTCGCCTGGGAGCCGACCACCAATGTGCTGTGGACCGTCGTCAATGAGCGCGACGGCATCGGCGACGAGACGCCGCCGGACTATCTCACCTCGGTGCGCGATGGCGGCTTCTATGGCTGGCCCTACTGCTACTGGGGCCAGACGGTCGACGATCGCGTGCCGCAGGATCCGGCGATGGTCGCCAGGGCGATCCAGCCGGACTACGCGCTCGGCGGCCACACCGCCTCGCTCGGGCTGTGCTGGATGCCGGCGGGCACGCTGCCGGGTTTCCCCGACGGCATGGTGATCGGCCAGCACGGCTCGTGGAATCGCTCGACGCTGTCGGGCTACAAGGTGGTGTTCGTGCCGTTTACGAACGGCCGTCCTTCGGGGCCGGCGCGCGACATCCTGTCGGGCTTCCTCGCGCCCGACGAGAAGGTATCGTACGGACGCCCGGTCGGCGTCGCGCTCGGCGGCGACGGCTCGCTGCTGGTGGCCGACGATGTCGGCAACGTGATCTGGCGCGTCACGGGGGTGTAGCGCTTCAACGCCGCCCGGTGATCGACTGCATGAAAACGCGATCCGTTTCCGGCAGAGCGTCGGTCCAGGCCGGCTCGTCGCCGGGTTCGGGCAGCACATGGCCGAACTCGATCATCTGCCGCGGCTGCAACTCGTTGAGATAGACCCACACCGCGCGCTTGCTGTCGACACCGGCGGCGGCTCCGACCGCGTCCGCCATCAGTTTGATCATTCGCGTCTTGTCGACGGCGGCGCGGCCGGCGCGGATATCGCCGTAGACGAAGATGTGGTCATGCGCGACCGGGACGCCACCCATGAACCAGTTGCCGGGCGTGACGTCGCTGAAGATCACCTGTGCGAAATAGCTCGGCGCGCCCGTTACCTCGGCGTGGATCCGGCTGATCTCGCCCGCGATCCGGCCCTTCTGTTCCGCGCTGAGGCGGCCTTGCGCACTGGTGCAGGTATAGGTTGGCATTGGCGTGACCTCGCTTGGATGTCAGTCGAGGCTGCGAGGATCACGCATTTGCTCTCACACGTCGAGTGCTGTCTTACACGGTCCTGATCTCGCCGCCATCCATGCGCAGCACGGTGCCGGTCATCCAGCGCGCCGGCGGCGACACGGCGAACGCGACGAGGTCGGCGATTTCTTCCGGCGAGCCGAAGCGCTTGATGCCGGCCTGCCTGAGGAAGTCGGCCTTGGCGGTGTCGATGTCGACCTGCCTGGCTGTCGCTGATTTCTCCAGCATCGCAAGGCGGCGTCCGGTCATGATGGCGCCCGGCGACACGCAGTTCACCTGCACGCCGTCGTCGATGCCGCGCTCGGCGAACGCCTTTGCCAGCGCCTCGATCGCAGCGTTGATCGTGCCCACCGCAGCCGCGCCCGCGCGAGGCGACACGGCCGCATTGCCTGAGGTAAAGATCACGGCGCCTTGCGATGCCTTCAGCGCGTCCCAGGCGTGCATCGTCAGCCGCCTGGCGCCATGGAACTTGAGCGCGAGACCCGCATCCCACTGCTGGTCGGTCATCTCGAACAGATCGAGCCCGGGTACTGAGCCTGCAACATTGACCAGCGCGTCGATGCGGCCGAAGCGATCCAGCGTGGCCTTGACGGCGTCGTCGGCGGCCGCCGGTGAGGCGAGGTCGAGATCGAGCATCAGCGGCGTGCTGCCGCTGGATTCGATCTCCTGAGCGACCTCGCGCAGCTTCTCACCACTGCGCGCGACGAGGACGATGGCAGAAAAATCCCGCGCGAGCCGCAGCGCGGTGGCACGTCCGATGCCGGAGCTTGCGCCGGTCACGATGGCGACGGATTGGGTCATGTGCATTCCCTGGGGTGATCGGCGCGCGACTTCAGCGGCTCTGGAACTCGCGGATGGCTTGCGCGATCTCGGCGGCATGGGTTTCGAGCGCGAAGTGTCCGGTGTCGAAGAATTTGACCACCGCCTTCGGATTGTCGCGCTTGAACGCCTCGGCGCCCGGCGGCAGGAAGAAGGGATCGTTCTTGCCCCACACCGCGAGGAGCGGCGGCTGATGGGTGCGGAAGTAGGACTGGAAGGCCGGGTAGAGCGCGACGTTGCTCTTGTAGTCGCCGAACAGATCGAGCTGCACGTCATGCGCGCCAGGCCGCGTCATGTAGTAATTGTCGAGGTTCTGGCCGTCCGGCGACACGGCTTGCGGATCCGATGTGCCGTGAGTGTACTGCCAGCGCGTGGTCTCCGGCGTCAGGAAGGCGCGCAGCGCGTCGCGGTTCGCCTGCGAGGGGTCCTGCCAATAGGCCTTGATCGGGGTCCAGCCGTCGCTGAGGCCTTCCTCATAGGCGTTGCCGTTCTGCGAGATGATCGCGGTGATCCGCTCCGGATGCTTGAGCGCGAGACGGAAGCCGGTCGGCGCGCCATAGTCGAACACATAGACCGCGTACCGATCGAAGCCGATCACCTCGGTGAAGCGATCGATCACGCCGGCGATGTTGTCGAAGGTGTAGCTGAACGTCTCGCGCGGCGGCATGTCCGACTGGCCGAAACCGGGCAGGTCCGGCGCCACGATGTGGAACTTGTCCGCAAGCTGCGGGATCAGATCGCGGAACATGTGGCCCGCGCTCGGGAAGCCGTGCAGCAGCAGCAGTTTTGGCGCGCCCGGCGAACCGGCCTCGCGATAGAACACCTTGAAGCCGTCGGCATCGGCCGTGCGATATTTGATCTCGGACATCTGTCACTCCTTGTGGTCGCGATGTGGTGGTGTGGTTGGCGGGTTAGGATTTGGTCTGCTTCGCAAGCCCGCTGATCGCCTCGGGCCTGAGATAAAGCAGCAGCGCACAGCACACGGTGGCGAAGCCGAGCAGCGGCACGAAGGGGGCGATGGCGGCGCCGGCCGCGAACACCAGCAGCGCGAGCAGCGTGCGGCGCTGGGTCCATGTCCGCACCTGCTGGGGCATCATGCTCTGATCCGCCTGTGCCAGCACCGCGCGTTCGAAGGCGAGATAGGCGAGGTCAATGAGGAGGAAGATCACCGCATAGACCACCACCGGTGCCGCGGCCATGTGCGAGCGTGCGACCCAGGCGGTCGCGAACGGCAGCAGCGAGACCGCGAACAAATGGACGAAGTTCAGCCAGATCAACCGCGGCGTCGGTTGCCGCACCAGATGCAGCAGATGGTGATGATTGACCCAGATCACGGCGATGAACAGGTAGCTCGCCGCGTAGCTGATCGCGGTCGGCCACAGCGGCAGCAAGTCGGCGAACCGCGAGCCGTCCGGCGCTCTCAGCTCCAGCACCATCACCGTGATGATGACGGCGATCACCGCATCGGAAAACGCGCCGAGCCGGTCGGCCGACAAATGTTTCTCCTGCATGGCAGCGCTCCTGTCCTTTGATTAAAGACGTCAGTGCTCTGTAACGCCGTGGATGGCTTCCCGGATGATGTCGGCGACGAGCTTTGGCGCCGTCACGATCGGGGTGTGATCGACGGCGTGTGAACGCACGGCAGCCTTCATCCGCGCCGCCATACTGCGCTGGGTCTCGGGCGCGATCATCCGATCCTCCTCGGCAACCAGGAACCAGCTCGGGACGTCCTTCCAGAGCGGGCGGCCGACCGGCACCGTGATGCAGGCGGGTGAGATCGGCCGCTGCACGGCCGCGAGCACTGCGAGGTCCTCGGCGCGCGCGCCTTGCGCGAAAGCCGATGCGAAGGCGGGCTCGGGCAACCAGATCAGGCCGCTCGTGTCGGGCGCGAGTTTTGGTGCGAACGGATGCGGCGGTGCGCGATAGAACACATCGGCCACCGTCTCGCCCTCGTCCGGCGCCAGCGCCGCGACATAGACCAGCGCCTTGACGCGCGGCGAGCGGGTCTCGGCGATCACAGCGCCGGCATAGGCGTGGCCCGCCAGCACGATCGGTCCCTCGACGCGATCCAGCGTGCGGTTCAGCGCGGCGACATCGTCGGCGAGCGAAGTGAGGGGCAGCGGCGCTGCGACGGCGGTGATGCCCTCGGCATCGAGCGCCGTGATCACACGCGCCCAGCTCGACCCGTCCGCCCACGCGCCATGGGCAAGCACCACGCTGACATCCTTGTTCGACATCCTGAGCTCCCTTGTTTCAGTAGTAACCAGTAAAATGTCAATTGACGGGTTATGTCGCTTATGGCCCAATACTAGTAACTTGTCAACGGCATTTAAGCAGGTTATTCTGACCGAGTTCAGAGAAAGCCGCCCAGGAGAGCGCCACCGTGCAGTCCCACCCGCCCGCGATGTTCATCGCCGATAGCCCGGGCCTCGATTTCATCAACTCGATCGCGACCCCGGTCGATACGCCGGTCGACTGGATCGCCGATGGCGACGGCCTGGTGCGGTGGCTCGCACAGGCGAAGCTGGTGCCGTCAGATGTGCTCGACGGGCTGATGGCGCGGGCGGCGCCGGGCGAGCTCGACAAGGTTGCCGGTCAAGCGCGCGATCTGCGCGAATGGTTCCGCGGCTTCGTCCGCAAGCATATGGGCCGGCCGCTGACGCCGCGTGCGCTTAAGGAAATGGAGCCGCTGAACCGGCTGCTCGAAAGTGATCAAGCGTTCAGCCGGATCGTGCCGCATCGTCACGACGATCATGACGGCTTCGCGCTGGAGCGGACGCGACGCTGGCGCTCGGCCGAAACATTGCTGCTGCCGATCGGCGAGGCGATGGCCAAGGTCGTCTGCGAGGAAAGCTTTTCCGACATCAAGGCGTGCGAGGGCCCGGCCTGCACGCTGATGTTTGCCGATCACACGCGGGCGCGTGCGCGCCGCTGGTGCAGCATGGCGGTCTGCGGCAACCGCGCCAAGCAGGCCGCGCATCGCAGCCGGATCAAGGACAGGGGCTGAGAACCAACCCAACCAAACGGAGAAAAAAATGGCGCTTCCTCTGATCTTGTTCGACGTCAACGAGACCCTGCTGGACCTCGAGACCATGGAACCGGTGTTCGCGCGCATCTTCAATGACAAGAGCGCGATGCGGCTGTGGTTCGCGAATTTCATCATGTACTCGGCTTCGCTCACGGTGGCGGGCTGCTACGTGCCCTTCACCGACATCGGCGCGGCCGTCATGAAGATGCTGGCCGACACCCGCGGCATCAGGATCAATGAGTCAGACAAGAAGGAGCTGACCGAGAAATTCTCCACCATGCCGCCGCATGCGGAAGTGCCGGCGGCGCTGCGCAAGCTGCGCGCGGCGGGCTTTCGGCTGTTCACGCTGACCGACAATCTGCTGGAAGTGCAGACGCGGCAGCTGACCAACGGCGGCATCGTCGATCTGTTCGAGCGGCGCTTTTCCGCCGACGGCGTCAAGCATCACAAGCCGTCGCGGCAGGCCTACGGCTATGTCGAGCAGCAGCTCGGCGCCAAGCCGTCGGAGTTCTGCCTGATCGCCTGCCACACCTGGGATACGCTCGGCGCAGTCGCCGCCGGCTGGGAGGCCGCGCTGATCAAGCGGCCCGGCAACGATGTGCTTGGCGTCGGTCCGCAGCCGCAGATGGTCGGAGATAATCTCGACGACGTCGCCGACCAGCTGATCCACCGCTACGGTGCCAATGGGTAACGGTCGCTGACGGATTCCACAGCGGAGGGGAGGTCAAAATCCCCTCCAGGCCCGATCGCTCGGAAGCGCCTAAAACCGGAATGAAATCCATAGCGGTTTTCAACCATGCCCCTTGAGCCTTCCTCAACCTCCCCGGCCGATGCTTTTGTCCGCCGCACAGGACGGACCAGGGATCGACAAGGAGCTTGAGCATGCCGGCCAAAGGACGAGCGACCGCAAGCAACGCTACCGCGCAATCGCGCGAGGATATCCTGAACGCGCGGGCCATCAGCACGCTGGGCGCCGGCGTCGTCAACGCGATGAGCGCGGTCGGCGCCGCCGTCATCAAGAAGCACAGGCCGGCGCTCGGCAAGAGCCCGGACTGGTTCTGGCACATGTTCGCGAAATGCGAAGCCAAGGCCGCGCGCGTCGCCGAGCAGGCCGCGCGCGATCCGGAGGCCTGCGGCGATGCCACCTTCATCGAGGTCTATGCCGCGCAACTGCCGAAGCTGATGGCATCCGCACTCGAGAGCCACGAGAAGGCGCTCAAGGCGAAGTGACGTGGCGCGAGGAAGAGGCTGACAACAGCGATCGTGCCGTTGTCGTTCCCCCGATCTCGCTGCTGCGTCGCTGCGCAGGGCAGCCATGCACCTGAAACCACAACCCGCCGCCGTTCGTATTCGATAGGTGGCAGAAGTCCGCGCCCGCGGGCTTCTGATTCTTCAATCCGGGACGGTTGATGGTGAAGCACCTTATTTCCAATGAAGAGAAGTGTGACGCGTGTAACGGGACA
The DNA here is from genome assembly GCF_054063295.1 of Bradyrhizobium sp. USDA 3240. Lineage (NCBI taxonomy): Bacteria > Pseudomonadati > Pseudomonadota > Alphaproteobacteria > Hyphomicrobiales > Nitrobacteraceae > Bradyrhizobium > Bradyrhizobium sp. USDA 3240. Next base: position 3,417,656 of record NZ_JBSSGD010000002.1, on the reverse strand, counting down.
GGCTTTCCGGAGGTGAAGCAGCCGGGCGAGCCGGGACGGAAGATCTATCCCGAGCCCTGCAAGAAATGCGGCGGCAAGGGGCGGATCAGGAAGGCGACCTGGGGCAAGTAGGCACCTGAAGCATCAGCCTTGTCGGGCGGGTTAGCGTCAGCGTAACCCGCAGCAACGCGATGCGCTGGAGTAATGGCGGGTTACGGCTTCGCCTAACCCGCCCTACGTCTCAGCCTGCGCGCGGGGTGCGACCGCGTGTGACGCGCGTCACGGCGGGAGCCGGCGCTGCGAGCCATTGATAGCGCCATGAACGGGCGGTCTTCCGTCAATCATGGAGCTGAAGATGACGTCCTCCCTTGCAATCAGTGTTTCCGATGACGGCGTTGCTCTGGTGCCGGAGCATGATCAAGCCGCCGCGTCCCTCGTTCCCGCCGATGCGACCAGCGCGCCGCAGCGCCAGTTCTGGGAGACCGAGCACACCCGGCCGGACTTCCAGCCCTCCAACGAGGCCGCGCCCGAGCTCGTCGCGGCCACTGCGAATTATCTCGGCGAATGCATGCGGCACCCCTATCTGCCGGTGTCGGAAATCCGCGCGCGGCAGTTCGCCCGGATCAAGGAGCTGGTCGAGCTCGCCTATCGCGACATTCCGGTCTATGGCGCCAAGTATGATGCGGCCGGCTTCAAGCCGGAACATCTGCGCGACTATGACGACATCCAGAAGATCCCTGTCATCACCAAGCCCGAGCTGGTCGCGGCCTTCCCGGACCAGTGCGTCAACAAGAAGTACAAGCCGGAAAACCTGTTTCCAACGCGCTCGTCGGGCTCGTCCGGCCAGACCTTGCTGATCCGCGTCGATTACGACGCCGTCATCACCGACACCATCCAGGGCGTCCGCCAGTTCGCGATGCAGAGCGGCGGCAATTACCGCGCCGAGGACCTGCTCGCCCATGTCTACACCGTGCCGTGGTGGTTCGATTCGATCGGCGGCGACTATCCGACCGCCTTCATCTCGAACCTGATCCCGCCGGCGCGCGTCTCCCAGCATCTGCGCTATCTCGGGCCGAAGATCCTCTCGCTCTATCCGTCGAGCCTCGATGCGTTGATGCCGCATGTCGACGAGTTCCGTTCCTCGCTCAATCTCGCGGTGACGCATTCGGAATATTCCTCGCGTACTGCCCGTCAGGAATGGTCGCGGCAGCTCGGCGTGCCCGTGCTCGACGAATACTCCTCCGAGGAAGCCACGCGGATCGCGCTGGAGATGCCCGACGGCCAGTATCACGTCTGCGAGGACACCGTGCATCTCGACGTGCTCGATCCCGTCACGATGGCGCCGCAGGCCGACGGCCAGTCCGGCATCGCCGTGATCACCAACCTGCTCAACGAAGCGATGCCGTTCATCCGCTACGTGCAGGGCGACTACATCACGCGGCCGGCCAATCCGGCGCCATCAGACATCAACTGGTCGCAGATCGCCAGCATCGACGGCCGGCTCAACGATGCCTTCGTCAACCGCGACGGCCGCAAGGTCCCGGCGGGCAGCATTCTCGATGCAACCTATCGCTGGATGTTCGACTGCAACCTGCATCTGGCGCAGTTCGAGATCGTGCAGCGCGGCGTCGACCTCGTCGAGGCGCGCGTCGTGCTCGGCCAGGATACGCCGATGTCGCGGCTGCACGGCTCGGTCGCACATCTGGAGGATCTGCTCGCGGCCTGCCTCGAGCATCCGGTCCGGGTGCAGGCCAACGCGCTGCTCGCGTTTCCGCCCAAGGTCGGCAAGCGCCGCCCGATCCGCCGCGAGTTCGATTGATCTCGGCGAGAGGAGTGCGTGCCATGACTCAGTCACTGAACCGCATCGCCGCCATGACGGCGCGCTACTACTACATCCTGCGCTCGTCATGGCTGCGGCTGCTCGAGATCGTCTACTGGCCGGCGATGCAGATGATGGTGTGGGGTTTCCTCTATACCTACCTCTATCAAAGCAAGTCGGCGATGGCCTCCACTGCCGGCCTGCTGCTCGGCGCCGTCCTGCTCTGGGATGTGCTGTTTCGCGGCCAGCTCGGCTTCACTTTCACCTTCCTGGAGGAGATCTGGTCGCGAAACCTCGCCAATCTGATGATGAGCCCGTTGCAGCCGGCCGAGCTTGCGGCCTCGCTGATGCTGATGAGCCTGATCCGGCTGGTGATTGGCACGTTGCCGGTGACATTGCTGACGCTGCTGCTGTTCGGCTTCAACGTCTATGCGATGGGGCCGGGGTTGATCTTGTTCTTCCTCAACCTCGTGCTGACCAGCTGGGCGATCGGGCTCGTCGTCGCCGGCCTCGTGATCCGCCAGGGACTCGGCGCCGAAAGTCTCGCCTACTCGATCATGATCGTGCTGCTGCCGCTGTGCTGCGTCTACTACCCGGTCGAGGCGCTGCCGGTCGGGCTGCACCCGGTCGCCTGGTCGCTGACGCCGACCTATGTGTTCGAGGGCATGCGCGCCGTGCTGCTCGACGGCACCTTCCGCACCGACCTGATGATCGAATGCCTCGCGCTCAATGCCGTCTATCTCGGCATGGGCTTCGCCACATTCGTTGCCCTGTTGCAGAGCGCCCGCCACAAGGGCGGCCTGCTCACCATGGGCGAGTAAGGGAGACATCCATGAGCAGCATCGAACGCTTTCTGCCCCGCAGACATCTGACACCGGTGTCGCCAACCACCACCCCCGCGCAGGACAATGCGCCTGTGAGCCTCGGTATCGATGAGGCGCCGGCCATCGCGGTCGAGGACCTCTGCAAGAAGTACCGCACCCACTGGGCGGTCGACGACGTGAACTTCAACGTGCCCAAGGGCTGGACCGTCGGCCTGCTCGGCGGCAACGGCGCCGGCAAGACCACCACCATCGCCATGATCATGGGCCTGGTGGTGCCAAGCCTTGGCCGCGCCATGGTGCTCGGCCACGACATGGCGACCGAGCGTCACAAGGTGCTCAGCCGGATGAATTTCGAAAGCCCCTATGTCGCATTGCCGGGGCGACTCACCGTGCGGCAGAACCTGACGGTGTTCGGACGGCTCTATGGTGTCGCCAATCTCAAGGCGCGGATCGAGGAATTGATCGAGGATTTCGAGCTCGGCGACGTGCTCGACCGCGTCACCGGGCGGCTCTCGGCCGGGCAGAAGACACGCGTCGCCGTCGCGAAGGCACTGATCAACGACCCGGACGTGCTGCTGCTCGACGAGCCGACGGCATCGCTCGACCCTGACCGTGCCGAGTGGGTGCGCAGCCGGCTGCGCGCCTATCAGAAGCGCCGCAGCGCCACCATCCTGCTGTCCTCGCACAACATGACCGAGGTCGAGCAGCTCTGCGACTTCGTCGTCATCATGAGCCACGGCCGCGTCGTCGCGATGGGACGCCCGGGCGAGCTCGCCGAGCGCTTCAAGTGCCGGGACCTCGACGAGGTCTTCATCTATCTGGCGAGGGTTGCGTGATGTCCTCATTTGGTTCTCCGAACGACAAGCCGGTTGCGATCCGTCAGGAACGCCGTTCGGACGTGGCGGCGCGAGAGGGGCTGCTCGACGCTGCATTCGGTCCTGGCCGCTTGGCCAAGACCTCGGAGCGGCTGCGCGAGGGCCGCAAGCCTGCGCGCGGCCTCGCGTTTGTCGCGCGCCGTGGCAGCCACCTGGTCGGCACATTGCGGCTGTGGCCGATCGTGACCGGCACCGGTCACGCCTGCCTGCTGCTCGGCCCGCTCGCGGTGGCGGAGGAGGCGCGATGCCTCGGCATCGGCGCCGCGCTGATGCGGCAGGCCCTGCAGCGGGCGCATCGGCTCGGTCACCGCGCCGTCATCCTGGTCGGCGACGCCGCCTATTATGACCGCTTCGGCTTCTCGGCGGCGAAAACCGGCACGCTCCGCATGCCCGGTCCATATCAGCGCGATCGGCTGCTGGCCTGCGAGCTGATGCCGGGCGTGCTGCTAGGGGCGGGCGGCCTGATTGCCGCAGCCGGCCCGCCGCCGTCGCGGCTGTCCGGATTGATAGACCGGATCGCCGGCAGCCGGCCCCCGATCGGGCAACCGGCCTGATCCGCGGCTTTTTCCGCTGCGGGGGCATGGCGGTTTGGTTGTTCTTGGCGTAAAGCAGCCCAAATCGTCATGCGGCTGTGCCGCCTGCCGGGTACGCAGCCTCAGGTCGTCCCGCTCGACGTTCTGCACCCGGACCAATCAAGGTTTCCCATCTCGTGCCCTTTCCGACCACAAGTTCGCCGCTCGCCCGCGCCCTGGCTGAGCGCAACTACGAACAGCCGACCCCCGTCCAGCTTGCCGTGCTCGCGGACGACGCCGTTGACCGTGATCTGCTTGTTTCGGCCCAAACCGGCTCAGGCAAGACCGTTGCCTACGGATTGGCCATGGCAAAGGACCTGCTCGACGGCGCCGAGCGGTTCGAGCCGGCGGCCGCGCCGCTGGCGCTGATCGTCGCGCCGACCCGCGAGCTCGCCTTGCAGGTTCAGCGCGAGCTCGCATGGCTCTATGAACACGCGGACGGTCGCGTCGTCTCCTGCGTCGGCGGCATGGACCCGCGCCGCGAGCAGCGCGAGCTTGCCGCAGGCGCCCACATCGTGGTCGGCACGCCCGGCCGGTTGTGCGACCATTTGCGGCGCGGCCGTCTCGATATTTCGGGCTTGCGGGTCGTCGTTCTCGACGAGGCCGATGAGATGCTCAATCTCGGCTTCCGCGAGGACATGGAGTTCATTCTCGAGACCACGCCGGACACCCGCCGCACCTTGCTGTTCTCGGCGACGTTTCCGCGCGGCATCGTCGCGCTGGCCAAGCAGTATCAGCAACAGGCGTTCCGGATCGAGGTCGCGGGCGACGAGGGCGGCCACGCCGATATCGAGTACCGTGCCATCCGGGTGGCCGCCGACGATGTCGAGCACGCGGTCGTCAACGTGCTGCGCTTCCATGAGGCGCCGAGCGCGCTGGTGTTTTGCAACACGCGAGAAGCCGTCAGGCATTTGCAGGCGGCGCTGCTCGAGCGCGGGTTCTCGGTGGCCTCGCTGTCAGGCGAAATGACCCAGAACGAGCGCACCCAGGCGCTGCAGGCGTTGCGCGACGGACGGTCCAGGGTTTGTGTCGCGACCGACGTGGCGGCGCGCGGCATCGACCTGCCGAGCCTCGATCTCGTCATTCATGCCGATCTGCCGAAAGACCCGGAGGTCATGCAGCATCGCTCGGGCCGCACCGGCCGCGCCGGCCGCAAGGGTGTCAGCATCCTGCTGGTCCCGCCGGCACGGCGGCGCCGCGCCGAATTGCTGCTGAATCTGGCTGGCATCGATGTGGTCTGGGGTTCTGCGCCGCAGGCGGACGAGATCCGCAAGCTCGACCATGACCGCCTGATGCAGGATGCGGTGTTCTCCGAGGAGACGACCTCCGACGACCTGGCGCTCGCGCAAGCCTTGCTTGCCGAACGGTCGCCCGAGGCGATCGCCGCGGCGCTGGCCCAGTTCTATCGCGCGCGGCTGCCTGCGCCTGAAGACATTCTCGATCCCGGCGAGGGACGCGGCCGCGAGCGCGACGATCGCCGCGGCGAGCGCACCTCGCGCCGCGAGGATCGTCCGGCCGGGCCGCGATCGAAGGCCGGCAAGGCTTCCCCGCGTCACGGCATGGAGGAGGCTACCGTCTGGTTCCGCGCCTCCATCGGACGCAGGAAGAATGCCGAAGCCCGCTGGCTGTTGCCGATGATCTGCCGCCGCGGCGGCATCGACAAGCACGACATCGGCGCCATCAAGATCTCGGATACGACCACCGAGTTCGAGATCGCCGCGCGGGTCGCGGATTCCTTCGCGGTCAAGATCAAGCGTCCGGACAAGGAAGACACCATCCGCATCGAGCCGCTGGCGGACGCTCCGCAGCGCCAGGCACCCTCGGACAAGCCGGCGCGCAAGCCCAGGCACGAGCCCAGGCACGATCCTTGGCGCGACAAGGATGACGGCGGCCACAGCGCACCGCGCCGCGACGAACCGCGTGACGAGGTGGCTGCAAAGCGACGCGGCAAGCCGGACCGCGAGGCGAGAGCATTTTCGAGCGAAGGCGCGGGCCGTTCGCGTGAAGACTATGCGCCAAGACAGGAACCGAGAGCCGCGTTCCGATCCGACCGGGATGGCAAAGGCGCGAAGCCGAAATTCGACAGCGAGCCAGGGTTCGGCAAGAAAAAGAAGAATCGGAACAAGCCCGGCCAGGCCGGACACTGGCCGGACGTGTCGGCTTCGAAACCGAAGTTCGGCAAGAAGCCAAAGAAGAAGCACCGCGGCTGAGTTGGCGTCAGCGGCGTTCAGAATGCCGATGTATGAGTTTCGACGCCGCAGCAAACTCAGTGTCGTCCCGGCGAAGGCCGGGACCCATTACGCCGAATGCTCGTTGTTGCGCGACGCTGCGGCAACAATCCCGTTTACAATCACATGCGGTGGTTATGGGTCCCGGCCTTCGCCGGGACGACGCAGTGGATGTGGCGTGACATCGGCTTCGTCATGACGATGAACCGCGAGAGCAGTGCATGTACAGCTCCCTACGCCACCAGCGCGATCTTCGGCACGGTGGCGAGCACCGACTGGTTGCGGCCGTTGGCCTTGGCGGCGTAGAGCGCCTTGTCGGCGGCTTCGATCAGGTCGGACCATTGCTGGCCTGCGAGCGGCCGCATGCTGGCGACGCCGACGCTCACCGTCGTGATCAGCTCGCCCTCGCACCATTGCTGGACCTTGCCGCGGATGGTCTCCGCCAGTTTGAAGGCCTCGAGCGCGGTCATGTTGGGCAGCAGCACGGCGAACTCCTCGCCACCGAAGCGTGCCGGGCAATCGCCGGCGCGGCGCACCGCGTCCGAGATGCAGATCGCGATTCCGACCAGCACCTGGTCGCCGGCCTGGTGTCCGTAGGTGTCGTTGTAGGCCTTGAAATGATCGGCATCGATCATCAGCAGTGCGACCGGCTGGCCGTAGCGGCCGGCACGGCGCCATTCGCGGTCGATCTCGGCATCGAACTTGCGCCGGTTCTTCAGGCCGGTGAGGGCGTCGGTGGTCGCGAGCTCCTCAAGCTTGTCCTCGGCGTCGGCGCGGCGGACGATCTCGCGGGCGAGCACCAGCGTCGCGCTGAGCACGAACAGCACCAGAAAGGCCATGATCGCGCCGATCCTGATCGCCTCGGTGCGCCATAGATTGAAGACGGCTTCGAGCGGCTTGCCGACCACGACGTAAAGCGGCCCGCTGCTGCTGCGCCTGACATAGAGCCGCGGCGTGTCGTCGACCGGACCCTTGCCGGAGAACGCGCCGCCTACCTTCAGGTTCTCGGATCGCCAGTCCAGCTGCTCGGCGAGGTTCTTGCCGATCACGTCGAGATCGAACGGCGTCCGCATGATGATGGTGCGGTCGTTGCGCAGCACCGTGATGGTGTCGCCCGGGGTGAGGTTCAGCCGCCCGAACAGATCGTGGAAGTAGCTGAAGCGGATCGAGCCGACCACGACGCCGAGAAAGCGGCCGTCCTCGCCGGCAATGCGCCGGCTCAGCACGATGGCGTAGGCGCCGCGATGCAGCATCGGTCGGCTGACATACAGCCCGGTGTCGGGATGGTCGCGCTGGATGGCGAAATACTCCTCGTCGCTGCGGTTCTCCGGCTGCGGATCGAGGCTCGCCGCGTCGATGGTCAGATTGCCCTTGGTGTCGAACACCTGGATCGCGCCGAAATGCTTTGCGGTCGCGGCGTGATCGAACAGGATCAGCTGGCGCAGTTCCTTGCTGACGCCGCGGATCTCCGGCATTTCCAGATTGCTGGCGACCGCGCGCAGCGACAGGTCGTAGAGTTCGATGTTGCGGCTGATGTCGGCCTCGATGCCTGACGCCAGATTCTCCAGGGTGCGGCGGGCCAGCTGTTCCTCGCCGCGGCGCATGTCGAACATCACGCCGGCGCAGACCGCGGAGAAGCCGACGACGGTCGCAACGGATGCAGCGATCAGCAGCTTAGCCGATAGCCGCCAGCGCCGCCTTGCGTCGTTTCCCCGTCGAAATGGCATGTCCCGCTCCAAAGCGCCGTCATGCAACGGGAAATCTTGTTGTCGCCTTAAATGGCGACAGCGGCCGCTGAATGGGTTAACGGGTGGTTGCCGGGACCTGATTTTTTGTCATCGAGGATGTTGTGAACGACTACGACGCGCTGCGGGACTATCTGAAGAAGCAGCATTTGCCCGAATTCGTGCTGACCTTCGAGGAGATCGAGGCGATCATCGATGCGGCGCTGCCGCGCGCCGCGCACCGGGCGTCGTGGTGGGAAACCCTGCGCAGCCCGCAGGAGAAGATGCCGCAGCGCGAAGCCTGCCTCGACGCCGGCTACATCGCCACGCGCCAGGCCGACGGCAAGAGCGTCAGGTTCAAGCGCATGCCCAATCGTCGTCCCGGCGAACGCCGGGACCCATAACCACAGGGCATTGTTGTTACGAAGGCAACTGGCCCCAGCGCGTCATGGATGGGCCGCGGCGTATGGGTCCTGGCTCCCGTGCGCAATTGCGCACGAGGCCGGGACGACAAGATCTAGCTCGCGGCTTCCAGCCGTTCCTCGGTGAGGAGGCGCGTCGCGGCGTCGGCGTCCATCGGCTCGCCGAAGGCAAAGCCCTGCGCGTATTCGCAGCCGAGCTGGTAGAGCTCGACGGCGTCCGAATCCGTCTCGGCGCCTTCCGCGACCACTTCCATGCCGAGATCGTGCGCCAGCGCGATGATCGATTTCAGGATCACCGGGCGGGTGCCGCGGCTGGTGGTGCGGACGAACGACTGGTCGATCTTGATGGTGTCGAACGGGAAGCGCTGCAGATAGGACAGCGAGGAATGTCCGGTGCCGAAATCGTCGAGCGACAGCCCGGTGCCGAGCTCGCGGATCCGCGCCAGCATCTGGGCGGCGTGCTCCGGGTTCTCCATGACCAGCGATTCCGTCAGCTCCAGCTTCAGCGTGCCGCGCGCCACCGAGGAGCGCGACAGCACGGTGCGGATATCGTGGATCAGATCGTGGCGCAGCAATTGCCGTGACGACACGTTGACCGACGCGAAGATCGGCTCGCGCGCGCGCATCGCACGCTGCCACACCGCGAGCTGGCGCGCGGTCTGGTCCATCACGAACATGCCGAGATCGACGATCAGGCCGGTTTCCTCGGCGACGTTGATGAACTCCGACGGCGACATCCGGCCGAGCTTGGGATGGTCCCAGCGCACCAGCGCCTCGAAGCCCGCGATCGCCCGATCTTCCAGCCGCACGATCGGCTGGTACAGGATCGTGAGCTCCTGGCGCTCGATGGCGCGGCGCAGGTCGCTCTCGAGCGTCAGGCGGTCGGTCTTCCGTGCCCGCATCGCCGGCTTGTAGACGTCGATGCGGTCGCCGCCGATCCGCTTCGAGTGATACATCGCAAGCTCGGCGTCCTTGATGATCTCGTCGGTGAGCGGCGCCGCCGGATCGGACAGCGCAAGGCCGATCGACGCGGTCAGGAAGATCTCGCGGTCGTTGAACGCGATCGGGGCGCGGATGGTCTTGCGGATGGTCTCGGCGAAGTTGGTGATCCGCGCCGGGTCCTGCTCCGACAGCAGGATCAGACCGAACTGATCGCCGGCCATCCGCGCCAGCGTGTCCTGCGGCTTGAGGATGCGTGTGAGACGGCGCGCCAGCGTCAGCAGAATGGAATCACCAACTGCAATGCCGACGGAGTCGTTGACCTGCTTGAAGCGGTCGAGATCGATCACCATCAAGGTTGGCCGCAGGTTCGGCATGGTCTTGGCCAGGTTAGCAACCGCACCGAGGCGATCCATGAACAGCCGGCGGTTCGGCAGCCCGGTCAGATTGTCATGCACCGAGTCGTGCAGCATCCGCTCTTCGGAGTTCTTGAACTCGGTGACGTCGGTCAGGGTGCCGACCACGCGCGAGACCTCGCCGTCGGAGCCGACCACCGGCCGCGCCTTCAGCGCGAACCACATGAAATGGCCGTCGGGCGTGCGCAGCCGGAAATCCTGCACCAGGCGGCCGCGGCGCTGGTCGAGCACGCTGTCGAGTGCGGCGCGGAAGCGGTCCTGGTCGAGCGGGTGCAGCACTTCGAGCCATTTCGCCGCCGGACCCTCCAGCGTGCCGCGCTTGAGGCCGAGCAGCGCCTCGGTCTCCGGGCTGGTGAACACCTTGTCGGCGGAGACGTCCCAGTCCCAGATCAGATCGCCGGAGCCGGTCAGCGCCAGCGCGCGGCGCTCGACATCGGAGACGACGCCGGTGGTGGCGCCGCCGCCGGCGAAGGCGTGCTGCATCACCGTAAATCCGATCAGCATCACGATCAGCACCAGGCCGCCGAGCAGTGCCGGGCCGACGATGTCGTTGGTCACGGAACCCGCGACCGTCATGCCGGCCGCGACCACCCAGACCACCAGCAGGAACCAGGTCGGGATCAACAGTACCGCGCGGTCGAAGCCGTGGGTCGAGAGATAGACGATCAGTGCGAAGCCGGCGAAGGCGATCATCACCAGCGACATCCGCGCGATGCCGGAGGCGACCGCGGGGTCGAACAGCGCCAGCGCCACCAGCGAGCCGAGGAAGACGAGCCAGCCGATCGTGATGTGCGAGTAGCGCACATGCCAGCGACTGAGATTGAGGTAGGCGAACAGGAACACGAGCAGTGTCGCCGCGAGGATCGCCTCGCCCGCCGCGCGCCAGACGCGCTCGGCGTTGTTCGACATGTCGAGCACCTTGCCCCAGAAGCCGAAGTCGACGCCGATATAGACCAGCACCGCCCAGGCCAGCGCCGCCGCGGCGGGGAACATGATGCTGCCCTTGACCACAAACAAGATCGTGAGCACGAGCGCGAGCAGGCCCGAGATGCCGATCACGATGCCCTGGTACAACGTGAACGAGTTGACCTTGTCCTTGTAGGCGTCGGGTTCCCAGAGATAGAGCTGCGGCAGCTTGTCGGTGCGCAGTTCCGCGACATAGGTGACGACAGCGCCGGGATCGAGCGTGATGCGGAACACGTCGGCGGTCGGGCTCTCCTGCCGCTCGGGTCGATCGCCGACCGACGGTGTGATGGTGGCGATGCGCGACAGGCCGAGGTCCGGCCACAACAGGCCTGATGACACGATGCGGTAGTGCGGCGCGACGATCAGGCGGTCGAGCTGGTCGTCGGTGTTGTTGGCGAGTGCGAACACCACCCAGTTCTGGCCGCCTTCGCGGGCGCGAACTTCGATGCGGCGCACGATGCCGTCGGTTCCGGGTGCGGTGGAGACTTGGATGCGGTCGGCTTCGCTGCGCTGATGGCCGAGAACCGCGGTGAGGTCGATCGCCGGCGCATCGCTGCGCACGCTGACCGCGTCGATCGCATACGCGTCAGGCGCAGCGGCAAACATCATGAGGCCCAGCGCCAGCAGCGCAAGGCACCTGATCAGACGCAATGTCAGTACTCCGCGATCGACAAACTGCCCGGGCCCGGCGACCGGCCCGGAGGTGGCGCGATAAATGACACGAAAGCGAAGGGAATCAAAGGGTTTCCGCCCCTGCTTCCGCTGCGAGAGTTAAACCACCAACACAATTTTGCCAATATGTTCGCTGGTCTCCATGCGCCGGTGCGCGTCGGCGGCCTTTTCCAGCGGGAATGTGCTGTCCATCAGCGGTTTGACGCGGCCCTCGCGCAGCAACGGCAGCACCTTCGCCTCGATTGCTGCGACCATCGCCGCCTTGTCCGCATTACTACGGGGGCGCAGGGTCGAGCCGGTGTGGTGCAGCCGCTTGACCATCAGCTTGGCGAAATTGGCTGTGGCCTTCGGTGTTCCCGACAGGAACGCGATCTGGACGATGCGGCCCTCGACCGCGGCGGCGTCATAGTTCCGGTCGATATAGTCGCCGCCCACCATGTCGAGGATGACATCGGCGCCGTTGCCGCCGGTCGCCTGCTTCACGGCCTCGACGAAATCCTCGGTCTTGTAGTTGACCGCGCGATCGGCGCCGAGCTTGAGGCAGGCGTCGGCCTTGTCCTGCGAGCCGACGGTGACGATCACCTTGGCGCCGAATGCCTTGGCAAGCTGGATCGCCATCGTGCCGATGCCCGACGAGCCGCCGTGGATCAGCAGCGTCTCGCCGGCCTTGAGCGCGCCGCGCTCGAACACATTGTGCCACACGGTCATCAGCGTTTCCGGAATTGCGCCGGCTTCCTGCATCGACAACGAGGGCGGCACGGTCATCGCCTGCGCGTCCTGCGCGATGCAATATTGCGCGTAGCCGCCACCGGCGACCAGCGACATCACCTTGTCGCCGATCTTGTGCTTGGCGCCGTCGCCGAGCGCGACCACTTCGCCCGCGATCTCGAGGCCGGGCAGATCGCTCGCGCCGGGCGGCGGCGGATAGGAGCCGGAGCGCTGCGCGACGTCAGGGCGATTGACGCCGGCGGCCGCGACCTTGACCAGGATTTCGCCGGGACCCGGCACCGGCAGCGCGCGGGTCTCCGGCACCAGCACCTCCGGGCCACCTGGCTTGCTGATGGCAACGACGGTCATTTGCGCGGGCAGGTTTGGCATGGTTCGTCCCTGGTCGGTGAAGTGGATTGGCTCGTGGCATACCGCCTTTTGCAACGAAGCGAAACGCCATTAAGCCCCAAACCGCCTGGTCAGATGGTCGGCTTTTTCGGGGCTGATCTTCTCGACCAGCGGGCCGAGCTTCGCGACCGGCGTGCCGGCACCACGATCCAGCAGCGGGATGAGTGGGCCATTGGGCCAGGACGGGATCACATCGTCGCGACCGAGCGCGCCAAGCACGCGCGCCGCGAGATCAGGCACGATGCTCCACGCCAGCGTGGCGCAGAGCGCGACAAGATTCAAGCCCGTGCGGGTGATGATCGCGGCGCGTGCCGGATCGGACTTGATCGCCGTCCATGGTGCTGCGTGTTGCAGGTAAGCATTCGCGGTGTCCCAGATCGCGCGGGTCGCAGCTGCCGCCGCACGAAACTCCAGCGCCGTGTGATGGCGGTGCAGTGCTGCGATGCGCTGCTCCAGATCAAGCGCGAGTTGCCGCTCGGCCTCACCGGGTACACCACCATCCGGTATTCGGCCGTCGAAGGCGCGGTGCGCAAAGCTGATGATGCGGTTGGCAAGATTGCCGAAGATATCGGCGAGATCCTTGTTCACATCGGCAACGAATCTTGGTGACGGCAAAATCGGCGTCGGCGCTTTCGGGCGCGTTGGCGATCAGCCACCAGCGCCAGAGATCAGCCGGCAATTCCTCCAGCGCCGCGTCGGTGAAGATGCCGCGCTTCCGGCTGGTCGAGAACTTGCCGCCCTCGTAGTTGAGCCAGTGGAATCCCTTGATCACATCGGCGGTCTTCCACGGCTCGCCGGAGCCGATCAGCGTCGCCGGAAAGCTCACGGTGTGGAACGGGATGTTGTCCTTGCCGAGAAACTGGATGTAGCTGACGTCATTGGCCTGCCACCACCATTGCCGCCAGTCGCGGCCGGGCGCTGCCGCGGCCCATTCCTGTGTCGCCGCGATATAGCCGATCGGCGCATCGAACCAGACATAGAACACCTTGCCGTCAAAACCCTCGCGCGGCACCGCGATGCCCCAGGCAAGGTCGCGCGTGATGCAGCGGTCGCGCAGCTCGGTATTGAGCCAGCCCTTCGCGGTCGACACCACGAAGGGCGGCCAGCCGGAGCGGCTATCGATCCAGGCGCCGATCTTCTCGACAAGCTGCGACTGGCGCAGGAACAGATGACGGCTGTCGCGGATCTCGAGCGCGCGGTCGCCTGACAGCGCCGAGCGCAGGTCAATCAGCTCCGGCGGGTCGAGCAGCGTGCCGCACTGGTCGCATTGATCGCCGCGCGCCGATCCATCGCCGCAATGCGGGCAGGTGCCGAGCACGTAGCGGTCGGGCAGGAAGCGCCGGTCGGCCGGCGACCATACCTGCCGCGAGGTGCGCGCCTCGATCAGCCCGGCTGCGTCGAGCCGGCGATAGAAGTGCTGCGTCAGCGCGTGATTGTGCGGCGCGCTGGTGCGCCCGAAATGATCGAAGGACAGACCGAAGCGCCGGTAGATGTCGGCCTGGACCGCGTGCTGCGCGTCGCAGAACGCCCGGACGTCCTGCCCGGCCTCGATGGCGCCGAGCTCGGCCGGCGTGCCGTGCTCGTCGGTCGCGCAGATGAAGAGCACGTCGTCACCGGTCTGCCGGCGGAAGCGGGCGTGGACGTCGGCGGGCAGCAGCGAGCCGATCAGATTGCCGAGATGCTTGACGCCGTTCACGTAAGGAAGGGCGCTGGTGATGAGAATTTTGGTCATGGGTTAGGGTCTTTCGCGTTCGGTGATGCCGACCCCAGATCGGAAAAATCAAAAGCCCTCCCGCGTGATCGGAAGGGCTTGGGGTCGGCTCATGCCTGGCGCGCAGGCGCACTATCCCGTCCGGTCAGACTCCTTGCGGTCGGGCCGGGGCATTCGCGTCAGATGTTGCGCGCACACGAAAGTCACTGCAAAATTCTCCTGCACAACGACATTTACCAGCTCTGGACGCCAGGCGCCAGATCATGATCGCGGGGAGGACACATGCCGATTGAGGATGAGGACCGGCCGCGGAAGAAGATCACCCACGAGATCGGACAGGATCTCTCGCTGCTGTCGGTCGAGGAATTGACCGAGCGCATCGCGCTGCTCACGACCGAAGTCGATCGCCTGAAAGAGGCGATGACGAAGAAGCGCGCGTCGAAGGACGCCGCGAACGCGTTCTTCAAGTCGTAGGTCTTCGACATCAGACCACGTCGTCCCGGACAAGCGAGCAAAGCGAGCGCGATCCGGGACCCATAACCACCGCTGTTCATCGTCGCGTACGGCTGGGGCCACAGCTGCGCGCAACGTGGGGGTTGGTGGTTATGGGTCCCGGCCCCGTGCGCAATTGCGCACTAGGCCGGGACGACTCATGGGAATCAACGCGGACCTGTCCCAAACTAGGTCAATGGCCGACATGGCAAACAAAGCCTGAAGAAATCCGTTCATTTACGATCGGTTAAGCTTTCTCGATTATGACTGGATTGTCCTCGTTTGGACACCGAGTGGCTCCTGTCCACTCTGTTTGACGCCTCCCTGTTATCAACTTCAAAAGCCGCCGGAAACGGCGGCTCTTTTTTGTGCGTCCTATCCGTTGGAAACCATAAATCCGGTTGCGGCTGGACTCTGCGGCGCGCCCGCGCAATGATTTGTTCATCATAAGCTGGCGCGTCAGATGCCAGTGGGCGTTACGATGGTGTGAGGGCGTTAACCATGGCGGATCGTTCCCAGAACGAAGCCGGGCTTGTGCTGTTCAGTGAACGGCTGACCAATTCTGCGGCATTTGGCGTGCTGTTCCGGGAAGGCATGGACCTGGTCGAGCAGACCGCCGCCTATCTCGACGGCGACGGCCGTGCCGAGGCCAAGGCGCTGGAACGCTCCGTCAGCCTGACCTATGCCACCGAGAGCATGCGCCTGACCACGCGGCTGATGCAGCTCGCGTCCTGGCTGCTGCTGCATCGCGCGGTCAAGGAAGGCGAGATGACGCTGACCCAGGCCAATCGCGAGAAGACCAAGGTGAAGCTGTCGGCCGCCGATCCCGGCCCGGTCGACATGGTGACCAAGCTGCCGGAGCAATTGCAGCAGCTGATCGCCCGCTCGATGGATCTGCAGGCGCGCGTCCGCCGCCTCGACACCACGATCCACGCGCCGGCGCCGGATCGCTCGTCGATCGGCAATCCGCTGGTGCCGCAGCTGAACCGGCTCAAGGCCGCGTTCGAGCAGTAAGATACGAACAGTCAGCTCAGTGTGAAGCCTCAGTGCGGCGTGGCTTGGCCCGCCGCTGTGACGTGTGCTGATCGATCACGCGTCGCAGCCGTATCGCGGCTGCTTCCAGCTCCTCCGGTTCGAAGCCGCCGAAGCCGAGCATCAGGCCTGACCGCGGCGCGCGGTAATACATCGGTGAAATCGGCCGCACGACGATGCCGCCCGCAAGTGCGGCCTTCGCCAGTTGCACATCGTCGAAGCCTTGCGGCATCCACAGCAACAGATGCATGCCCTGGTCGCTTGGCTGCAGCGTGAAATCATCAGGCATGTGGCGCGCAAGCGCCGAGATCAGTGTCGCGCGGCGCGCGGCGTAGACGCCGCGGATGCGCCTGATATGCGCCTCGAACAATCCCTCGCGCATGTACGCCGCCAGCACATGCTGGTCGGCGGTCGGTGAATGCCGATCGAGCAGCGCCCGCGCGCCGGCGAAGGCGTCGATCAGCGGCAGCGGCGCCACGACGTAGCCGAGCCGCAGCGAGGGAAACAGCACCTTGCTCAGCGTGCCCAGATAAATCACCCGCGACGGCGCGAGGCCTTGCATCGACGGGAACGGATGACCCGCATAGCGCAGCTCGCTGTCGTAATCGTCCTCGACGATCCACGCATTGCTTCGCTGCGCCCACGCCACCAGCGCGTTGCGGCGGGCCATGCTCAAGGGCATGCCGAGCGGATATTGATGCGAGGGCGTCACGAAAGCTGCGCGCGCATCCGGACACGCGGCAACCGCCGCATCGACGTCGATGCCCTGTGCATCGACTGCAACACGCGTGGTGACGAGATCGAGATCGTCGAGCACGGCCGTCATGCCGGGATAGGCCGGATCCTCAGTCCACACCCGATCGCCCGCCGACAGCAGCACGCGGCCGGCGAGGTAGAGGCCCTGCTGCGTGCCGGCCGTGATCACGACCTGCTCGGGCTCGCAATGCACCGCGCGGGATTTGCGCACGTAGTCGGCGATCGCCTGCCGCAGCTCCATCAGGCCGCGCGGATCGCCATAGCTTGCCGGCGCTGCGGCGCGCGACGCACGCACGCGGTTGCCGAGGCGGCGCCAGTTGTCGTCAGGCGCGACCGCGCCTCCGGGGACCGCGATCGCAAACGGGACTTCGGGCATCGGCGTGAAAGCCGCCACCACCTTGGCAAGCCGCATCGCACGCGGCGGCAACGCGATCGGCGCAGGCTTGTTCGGGCTGCGGCCGGCCGGCGGGTGGGGTGGCCGTGCTTGCTCCGCAAGCGTCGGCGCCACGCGGGTGCCGGCGCCGACCTGCGATTCCAGATAGCCCTCGGCCTGCAATTGCTCGAAGGCTTCCGTCACCGTGCCGCGCGCCACCTCGAGCGAGGCCGACAGCGCGCGGGTCGACGGCAGATACTCCCCGGCCTTCAGCTCGCCATTGGCGATGGCGGCGCGCAGCGCCCGCGCGATCTGCCGCCCGACCTGCCCGGCGGCGCGGTCGACCGTCCGCAGCGAGGGGATGCTGATGGTGGCGCGCAGGCGGGGCATAGTGGACCAGTCATTGTGATCGAAAGTGGCTCTTATCATAGGCCACTTCAGCGCTATTGTGTGAGCAACAATTCAATGAGGTCTTCGATGTACTTGCCGCCGCATTTCAAGATGGATGAGCTCGGCCCGATCCACGCCGCGATGCGGGCCTCGAAGCTCGCGACACTGGTCACCGCAACCGCGGACGGGCTGATCGGAACGCCACTGCCGCTGATCCTCAATGAAGACGAGGGCGATTACGGCACGCTGTACGGTCACGTCGCGCGGCCCAATCCGCAATGGAAGCTGCCTGCCGTGGGCGAAGCGATGGCGATCTTCACCGGACCCGACGCCTATGTGACGCCGTCCTGGTATGTGACCAAGGCCGAGCACGGCAAGGTGGTGCCGACCTGGAACTACCTCGCCGTGCACGCCTATGGCTTCGCCGAGTTCTTCGAGGATCCGGACCGGCTGCTCGACGTCGTGACGCGACTGACCCGCTTGCACGAGAGTACGCGCAAGGAAGTCTGGCAGGTCAGCGATGCGCCTGACGATTTCATCAAGGCGCAGCTGCGCGGCATCGTCGGCTTCCGGATGCCGATCACCCGGATCGACGCCAAGAAGAAGATGAGCCAGAACCGCAAGCTCGAGGATCGCGCCGGTGTCATCGCGGGCCTCGGCGCCAGCGACAATCCCGTCGACCGCGAGGTCGCGGCGATGATTCCGGCGAACTGACGTGCTCCAAGCCAGTCATTGCGAGGAGCGACGGCGACGAAGCAATCCATCCATCTGCGTATGCGGGCAGATGGATTGCTTCGCTTCGCTCGCAATGACGGCGGAGGAAGTTGCGCTCGCTTAGCCCCTTCAGAGATTGACGCCCACACATGGAACTGTACCTCGCCTTCGCCATCACGACCGCAACCTTCGCGCTGATCCCGGGGCCGGCCATGCTGTACGCCGCGGCCCGCACCCTGGCGGGCGGCCGGCGTGCGGGGCTGATGGCGTCGCTCGGGCTGCATCTCGGCGGCTACGTTCACGTCGTCGCAGCGGCCGCCGGCCTTGCGCTGCTGTTTCATGCGGTGCCGCCGCTATTCATGGCGATGAAGCTTGCCGGTGCGGCCTATCTGATCTGGCTCGGACTGTCGCTGTTTCGCGATCGCGGCACCGCCAAGCGTCCCGAGTTGGCGCCGCTCTCCGCGGAGCGCGCGTTCGCGCAAAGCATCGTCGTCGAGGTGCTCAATCCGAAGACCGCGATCTTCTTCCTGGCGTTCCTGCCGCAATTCGTCGATGCGTCGGCTAGCCTGCCGGTCTGGGCCCAGCTGTTTCTGCTCGGCACGACAGTCAATTTGACGTTCTCGGCGGTCGATATCGTCTGCGTGTTCTTTGCCAGCGCCGTGATGGCGAAGCTGCAGCGCTCCCGGAGGTCACAGCGGATCATGCAGCGGATCGGCGGCAGCATCCTGGTCGCGCTCGGCGCGCGGCTCGCCTTTGGGGATCGCTAGGGTCACGGCGGTCCAACTGGCAGTGCCCGCCTCGCGCGCGTGTTTGCGCAGGACGACGATTGAGGTGTACGCGGCGCCACACACTCAATGTCGTCCTGGCGAAGGCCAGGACCCATTACGCCAATCCTCAATTGTTGCGCGCGCTGGGGCCGCGATGCCGTTCATCACCGAATGCGGTGGTTATGGGTCCTGGCCTTTGCCAGGACGACGCATGGAGAGAGCCGCGCGCTCGTCCGTCCGGCCGATCCGGAGCAGCCCGAAAACAAAAACGCCCCCGAAACGGAGGCGTTTTGCATTTGATCGCTGGGTAATCCCGAAGCGGACTTTAGTCCTTCTTGAGGAAGCCCGAAAACTTCTTCTGGAAGCGCGAGACACGGCCGCCGCGGTCCATCAGCTGCTGGCTGCCGCCGGTCCAGGCCGGGTGCGACTTGGGGTCGATGTCGAGGTTCAGCGTGTCGCCTTCCTTGCCCCAGGTCGAGCGGGTCAGGTACTCGGTGCCGTCGGTCATGACGACCTTAATCGTATGATAATTCGGATGAATATCGGCTTTCATGACAGTTCCTTCGGCGCGCCAGCGCCCGTCTCAAGATGTATTGGATACGGGATTTGGGCGGCTCTATAACCCATGGTGCCGCCCAAAACAAGCCAAGAAAGGGCTTAAGCCCATCACCGGATTGGGACTTTACCGGATTTGCCAGCCGGGGGTCCGGGGGCCTATGTGGGGGGCGATAGAACCGGTCTAGATAATGAGTGTAGCCGAACAGCTTGAGACCCCTCGCGGCACCCCCGAGCCGCCGCGCGACGCGTTGCTCGATGAGGAAGCCTTCATCGAGAGCCAGATCATGGAGCCGGCGAAGAGCCGTGCCCGCTTGCGGCCTTTGCTTGCGCTCGCGCCCTATGTGGCGCGCTACAAGGGACGCGCGATCCTCGCGCTGATCTCGCTGACGATCGCGGCGATCACCACGCTGATCGTGCCGGTCGCGGTGCGGCGGATGATCGACCTCGGCTTCACGCCCGAAGGCATCGCGATGATCAACAGCTATTTCAGCGTGATGATCGCGGTCGTCGCCGTGCTCGCCTGTGCCAGCGCCTCGCGCTACTACCTCGTGATGACGATCGGTGAGCGCATCGTCGCCGATCTCCGGCGCGACGTGTTCGCGCATCTGATTTCGCTGTCGCCCTCGTTCTTCGATTCGGCACGAAGCGGCGAGCTGGTGTCGCGGCTCACCGCCGACACCACGCAGATCAAGTCCGCGGTCGGTGCCTCTGTGTCGATCGCGCTGCGCAATCTGATGCTGTTCTTCGGCGCTGCCACGATGATGGTGATCACGAGCCCGCGGCTCTCCGGCTTCGTGCTGCTCGCGATTCCGATGATCGTGATTCCGCTGGTCGCGTTCGGCCGCTGGGTGCGGCGGCTGTCGCGCAACGCCCAGGACACGCTGGCCGATGCCAGCGCCTATGCGAGCGAGCTGGTCAATGCGATCCGCACCGTGCAGGCCTATACCGGTGAGCGGCTCGCCCGGACGCGCTTTGCCAGCGAGGTCGAGCAGGCCTATGAAGCCGCGCGCAGCTCGACCAAGGCGCGTGCGGTGCTGACGCTGATCGTCATCTTCATCGTGTTCGCCAGCGTCGTCGTGATTTTGTGGGTCGGCTCGCACGACGTGCTGATCGGCGCCATCAGCCCCGGCCGGCTCGGCCAGTTCATTCTCTACACGGCCTTCGCCGCGAGCGGCCTCGGCCAGCTCAGCGAGGTCTGGGGCGAGGTCTCGGCCGCATCGGGCGCCGCCGAACGGCTGTTCGAGATCTTGCGCGTCAGGCCGCAGATCGCAGCTCCCGCTTCGCCGCGCGCACTGCCGCAGCCTGCGCGCGGCGATGTCGGTTTCGACAATGTTAGCTTCGCCTATCCGACCCGGCCCAATGCGCTGGCGGTCGACGGCGTGTCGCTGAAGGTCGGCTCGGGCGAGAAGGTCGCGATCGTCGGCCCGTCCGGCGCCGGCAAGAGCACGCTGTTCCATTTGCTGCTGCGCTTCTACGATCCGAAATCGGGCATCATCTCGCTCGACGGCGTGCCGATTCGGCAGGCCGATCCGGCCGAGGTGCGCGCGCGGGTCGCGCTGGTGCCGCAGGATTCCGTGGTGTTCGCCGCGAGCGCCCGCGACAACATCCGGTTCGGCCGGCCCGATGCCACTGACGCCGAGGTCGAGCGCGCCGCCGATCTGGCGCATGCCACTGAATTCCTGCGCCGGCTGCCTGAAGGCTTCGACGCCCAGCTCGGCGAGCGCGGCGTAACGCTGTCCGGCGGCCAGCGCCAGCGCATCGCGATCGCGCGCGCGATCCTGCGCGATGCGCCGCTGCTGCTGCTCGACGAGGCCACCTCGGCGCTCGACGCCGAGAGCGAGACGCTGGTGCAGACCGCGCTGGAGGAACTGATGCGTCATCGCACCACGCTGGTGATCGCGCATCGCCTGGCCACCGTGCTGTCCTGCGACCGCATCCTTGTGATGGACCAGGGCCGGATCGTCGAGCAGGGCACCCACGCCGAGCTGGTGGCGGCCAACGGCCTCTACGCGCGGCTGGCGCGGCTGCAATTCGAGGGGATTTGAGCGTATTCGGACTCCGTGCGCTCCGCCTATGCGATTCCTATGCGATCGCGCGCGCGCTCCTCTCGAAAACCTATTCCCGCGCAAGGATAGTCGCGCCGCGTCTGACCTCCCTCGACGGCCGAAGGAGCATCGGCGCGCGGGGTGTTCGACTGATGCGCGAGAATGCGACCGAACCGGAGAGCAAGCTGTTCCGGACCTGGCAGCTTGCCGTGCTGCGCTTCGCGGTGACGCTCGACGACGACGATCGGATGCACGCGCTCGGCGCGGCCGGCGAGGTCGACCGGCTGGGTGGCGCGGCCGATGACGGCTTCCACTTCTTCCGCCGGACGACCGCGGAGCTGTGCGCGGCGATCTCCAGTCGGGGGGCGGACCAGGACGCCATTATCCAGCGATTCCTGGCACAGATCGACAATGTCAGGCTCAAGCGCGCGGTCGAAGCGGCGATCGCCAGGGACCGCATGCCGCCGAAACTCGTGGCGAGCCGCGTCAAGCCCGGTGCCGATCTCTGGCGGGGCCTGCCTTCGCGACGTCCAACCGGAACGTAGGGAGGTCTCTCTGCAATCGCCATCACGGCGCGGCGGATATTCCGTCACAGCATGTCGCCACAACCGTGGCCCGGCTTGCTGCGATCAGTGCGATGCGCTTCTCTGTGCTCGAAAAGAGACCGGTCGGTGTCGGACAATGCGGGGAGTGGTGAGATGGGTGGTTTGGTGATCAGCGGCGGCCGGGTGGTGGATCCGGCCAGCGGGATGGACGCGATCGGCGACATCGCGGTTGTCGACGGCAAGATCGCCGCGGTCGGCACCGGGCTCGGCGGCGCCGAGCGGCAGATCGATGCCACCGGACTCGTGGTCGCGCCGGGCTTCATCGACCTGCACGCGCACGGCCAGACCATTCCGGCCGATCGCATGCAGGCGTTCGACGGGGTGACGACATCGCTCGACCTCGAGGCCGGCGTGCTGCCGGTGGCATCCTGGTACAAGCGCCAGGCCGAGAAGGGGCGGGTGCTGAACTACGGCGCCGCGGCCAACTGGGCGTTCGCGCGGATCGGCGCGATGACCGGCTCGAATTCGGAAAGCTCGCTGGAATCGTTCGGCGCAGCGATGCGCGATCGCCGCTGGATCGAGAACGTGGCGACCGAGGGCGAGGTCGGCGGTATCCTCGCGCGCCTTGCCAACGCCCTGAATGAGGGTGGCATCGGCATCGGTATTCTCAACGCCTATGCGCCGGGCGCCGGCGTGCAGGAACTGACTGCGGTGTGCCAGCTCGCGGCCAATCATGCGGTGCCGACCTTCACCCATGTCGCCTACATGTCCCGCATCGATCCCGAGAGCGCGGCCGAGGCCTATATCCGCCTGATCGGCTATGCCGGCGCGACCGGCGCGCACATGCACATCTGTCACTTCAACTCGTCGAGCAAGACGGACATCGAGCGCTGTGTGGCGCTGATCGCCAAGGCGCAGGCGCAGGGCCTGCCGATCACGGTGGAGGCCTATCCCTACGGCACCGGCTCCACCGTGCTGGCGGCGACCTTCTTCAGCGATCCCCAGTTCGAGGAGCGCAACGGCCTCGGCTATGATTCGGTGCAGCGCGTGACCGACGGTCACCGCTTCGGCAGCCGCGAGGAGTTGCTGGCCGCGCAGGCCGCGGAACCCTCGACGCTGGTGCTGTGGCATGTGCTCGATATCGAGAACAATCAGCATCATCGCGACCTGCTCGACATGGCGGTGCTGTATCCGGGCGGTGCGATCGCGTCCGACGCGATGCCGTGGACGCTGTCGGATGGCCGCCCCTACACCGGCGACGCCTGGCCGCTGCCTGACGATGCCACCTCGCATCCGCGTTCGGCCGGCTGCTTCACCCGCTTCATCCGCGAATGGGTGCGCGAGCGTCGGAAGGTGTCGCTGCTCGAGGGCATCCGCAAATGCGCGCTGATCCCGGCGGAAATCCTGTCCGCGAGCACGCCGGCAATGCGTGCCAAGGGCAGGCTGCAGGCGGGCGCCGACGCTGACGTCGTGGTGTTCGACTTCGAGACGCTCAGCGATCGCGCGACCTTCTCCGCGATGAACCGCCCGGCGGAAGGCGTGCGGCATCTCGTGGTCAGCGGCCAGCCGCTGATCAACGATGGGGTGCTTGACGTCGCCGCACGGCCGGGCCGGCCGGTGCGCCGGCCGATTGCCGGAGGCTGAGATGCCGGTCCCGATCCTGCTGGTCGCGGGTTTTCTCGGGGCGGGCAAGACCACGGTCGTCAACCATCTGCTGGCGCATGCGCAAGGGCGGCGCATCGCTGCGGTGGTCAATGATTTCGGCGCGATCAATATCGACGCGGAGCTGATCGCCGGCGCCAGCGACGGCGTGGTCAGCCTGAGCAATGGCTGCATCTGCTGCACGCTGGAAGGCGATCTGCTGCGCACGCTCGCAACCCTGCTGCGGCGTGATCCGCGTCCCGAATTCATCGTGATCGAGACCAGCGGGATCGCCGATTCTGCCGACATCGTGCGCAACCTGATGGATCCCGTGATCTGGAAGGAGGCGCCGCTAGAGGCGGTGCTGTGCGTGGTCGACGCGACGCAGCCTGCGGCGATGCTGAACGATGCGCTGCTGCGCTCGCAGCTGCGGGCGGCCGATGTGGTGGCGCTGAGCAAGGTCGATCTGGCCGATGCAGCCGCGTGCACAGCGATCCGCGATGCGGTGCGGGCGGTGCGTCCGGCGGCCGTGGTGGTCGATGCGCTGCATGGCGAGGTGCCGGCCGCGCTGCTGTTTCCGGCCGACCTCGATCAGGTGCCGGCGCCGCGCGAGACCGCGCCGCGACGGCCGGTATCCGACCGGTTCGAGACGCTGAGCTGGACCTCTGAATGGCCGGTGCGGTTGCCGCGCTTGCAGCAGGCGATCGGCAAACTGGCGCCGAAGCTGGCGCGGGCGAAGGGATTGTTCGAGACGGTGGAGCAGCCCGGACGGCTGACGGTATTTCAACTCGCCGGCGGACGCGCGACGCTGGCTGCCGGCGGCGTGCCGGCACCGGGCGTGCCGCGCACGCGAATCGTGTTCATCGCCGAAATGGGCGCGCTGTCGCGGGCCGAGATCGATGAGGTGATGCAGGGATGCGTCGAAGCCGAGTGATGCGAAGCTAGTTTCCCGTCACCCTGAGGAGCGCGAAGCGCGTCTCGAAGGGTCGACGGCCCGGCTGGTGGCCGTGCATCCTTCGAGGCTCGCTCCGCTCGCACCTCAGGATGACGGGGATAAGAAGTACCCGCGTCAGCCGCCGATGCCGCTGTGTCATCGCCGCAGCACCACCGCGCAAAGCATGTGTGCGACAATCGCGTCGAATTGACAGCCCATCCCGCACCACCTATCGTTTCTCTCGACGGTTCCCTTCGGGGATCAAAAGGGAATGCGGTGCGAGGGTAACCCCAATGCCGCAGCTGTCCCCGCAACTGTAAACGGCGAGCCTTTCGTCAATTTGCCACTGGGCCTTTCAGGCCCGGGAAGGCGTCGACAGGCGATGACCCGTGAGCCAGGAGACCTGCCGTCAGTCGTGGTCACACGCGAGCACATCGGGCGGGGGCGTCCTGGTGGGATCGGAGCATTGCCTTTCGGGCACTGCGCCACTCCGCGTTCGCGGTGACGTGCCACGTTACCGCGAGTCTTTTCATGTCTCCGTCCTCTCCCGCCGCGCGCCGTTGGCGCCTCGGTCTCGTTTGCTCCCTGTCATCGCTGCTGCTGCCCGCCGAGGGTTCGGCACAAACACCTCCACCCACGACGCTCGATCCGATCGAGGTCGCCCCCGCGACATCCGCAAGGCCCAAGCCTGCGGCACGAAGCAGCAATCCTGCCGCCGCATCGCGGTCACGCGCGAGACCTGCAACGGCGGCGGCAGCCGCTGGCGCGCCACATGCTGCGGTGTCAGGCGCTTCCGGATCGGCGTCGCCGACGCTCAACGCCACCACGCAGGGCGGCACCGGCAGCCGTCTCAATTTGACGCCGCTGCAGACGCCGGCCAGCGTCGAGATCATCACGGCGCAGACCATCGCCGAACGCGGCCAGCATAATGTGCTCGACGCCGTCACCCAGAATGCGGCTGGGTTCATCGCAACGCCGGCGCCCGGCAATGGCGGCCTGTCGTTCAGCACCCGTGGCTTTGCCGGCAGCAACTCGGTGATGACGCTGTACGACGGGACGCGCTTCTACGTCGGCTCCGGCACCCTGACGTTCCCCTACGACACCTGGTCGACGCAACGCATCGAGGTGCTGCGCGGCCCGGCCTCCGTGCTGTACGGCGAAGGCGCGATTGGCGGCGTCATCAACGTCGTTCCGAAGAAGCCGCAGGGCACGCCCTATAACGAGGCCGAGGTCTCGCTCGACAGCAACATGACGCGACGGCTGTCGGTGGACAGCACCGGGCCGATCAATCCCAATGTGTCGTACCGCATCAACGCCACCGGCAACATGTCGGACGGCTGGGTCGATCGCGACAAGACCTCGAATGCAGTGGTCTCCGCCGCCGTGCGCGTGCAGGCATCGGAAAATCTCGCCTTTACGCTCTCCGAAGACTATGGCGACCGCAGTCCGTCGCGCTATTTCGGCACGCCGCTGATCAACGGCCAGATCCAGGACGCGCTGCGTTTCAAGAACTACAACGCATCGGACAGCGCGATCCGCTACCAGGACAGCTGGACCCAGTTCAAGACCGAGTGGGATGTCGCCGACGGCATCAAGGTCAACAACACGCTGTATTATCTGAACAGCGAGCGGCACTGGCGCGATATCGAAAACTACACTTTCAACCCCAAGACGCAGCTGATCGATCGCACGAGCTATCTTGAGATATTCCACGATCAGAAGCAGGTCGGCAACCGCATGGATGCGACCTTCAGCGGCCACATCTTCGGCCTCGAGAACCGGTTCGTGACCGGTTTCGACGTCAATCACATCGAGTTCTTCCATACCAACAACTCAAGCGTTCCGTCCATTCCCACGAACTCCTCGGTCGCTCCCTATGTGTTTGATCCCGGGTCGTTCTTTGTGACCAAGTCTCCGACCACGCCGGGCTTCAATGCAAACGTCAATCAATACGCGCTGTTCGCCGAAGATCGGCTATCGCTGACCGATCAGTTGTCGCTCGTCACTGGCGTCAGGTACGATCGCCCTGAGGTCGACCGTACTGACTACAAGACACCGACGAACAGCTTCGAAACCACGCTGTCGGGCACGAGCTGGCGCACCGGCATCGTGTATGAGCCGATCAAGAACCTCGCGTTCTATGGCCAGTATGCGGTCGGCGTCGATCCGGTCGGCAACATCATCTCGCTGTCGGCCTCGCAAAAGACGTTTCAGCTGTCCACCGGCAAGCAGACCGAGTTCGGGGTCAAGCAATCGTTCCTGGGCGGCCGCGGCGAATGGACGCTGGCCGGCTATCAGATCGTCAAGAACAACCTGCTGGTTGCCGATCCCAGCACTCCCGGCGCTTCGCTGCAGATCGGTCAGCAATCATCCCGCGGAGTAGAGGCAACGGTCGGCCTGGCGCTGAACGACGGCTGGCGCATCGACACCAATGTCGCGATGTTGCAGGCCAAGTATGACAACAACACCCAGTCGGTCGGCGGCAAGCTCGTCAGCTATGCCGGCAATGTCCCGATCAACGTGCCGCAGAAGGTCGCCAACGTCTGGCTGACCTGGGACTTCGCGCCGAACTGGTCGGTCTATGGCGGCGTGCAGATGGTCGGTGCGATGTACTCAGACCTTGCCAACACCCAGTTGCGGCCGGGCTACAATGTGGTCAACGGCGGTGTCAGGTGGAAGCCGGATGACCGCACCACCGTCGCGTTCCGGGTCTACAATTTGTTCGACAAGGTCTACGCGGTGACCTCGAACGGGACGGGGCAGTGGCTGCTTGGCATGCCGCGCACCGCCGAATTGTCCGTCAACGTGAAGTTCTGACCATGCGCAAGGCTCTGATCCGGCGATCGCGGCGATGGCTCTATGTCGTCCATCGCTGGATCGGCATTGCGACGTGTCTGTTCTTCGCGATGTGGTTCATCTCCGGTCTCGTCATGATGTACGTGGCGTTTCCGCGCCTCACTGACAGCGAGCGCCTGTCCGCGCTCCCCGTCATTCTCTGGAACAAGGTGCAGGTCGCTCCCGATCGCGCGCTGGCGATCGCGGGCACGGAGCATTATCCGCGCGATCTCCGGCTCTCGATGATGGACGACGTTCCGGTCTATCGCGTGACCGGATGGAAGGGCGGCGCGGTCACCATCTCGGCGATCGACGGCAGCGTGATCGACCGGATCGCGCCCGACCAGGCGCTTGCCATTGCCCGGCACCACCCGCGTGCCGTGCAGCCGCAATTGCTCGATACCGTGACGCGCGATCAATGGTCGGTCACCGCACGCTTCGATCCGTTGCGGCCGCTCTATTTGATCGGCCTTGGCGACGCTGACGGCACCGAGCTCTATGTCTCCTCGCGCAGCGGCGAGATCGCGCTCGACACCACGCGGCAGGAACGTATCTGGAACTGGCTGGGCTCGATCCCGCACTGGATCTATCCGACCGTGTTGCGCAAGGACGGCCCGCTTTGGCGGGACGTGGTGCTGTGGATCTCGGGTGTGTGTCTGGTCGTCGCGGTCACCGGCTTCTGGATCGGCATTCTCCGCCTGCGGCTGACGCGCCGTTACGCTGATGGCGCCGTCTCGCCCTATCGCAGCTGGATGGCCTGGCATCACATCGCCGGCCTGATCGGCGGCATCTTCATCTTCACCTGGATGTTCAGCGGCTGGCTGTCGCTCAATCCCGGCGGCGCGTTCTCCGGCCGTGGCGTTATGCGCGAGATCGCAGCCGGATACAGCGGTCACGACACACCCGATATCGTTGCCGGCTTCCGGGCAGCGCCATCCGCGCAGGCCGTGGAAGCGCGCTACATCTGGATCGGCGGCCGCCCCCTGGTGATGCTCGACGACAGCAATGGCCGTCGAAGTCTTGCCGATCCCGTGACCGGCGCGCCCGTGACACTCTCGCAGGACGAGATCGTCGCGGCCGCCCGGCGCGCGATGCCCGGAGCAGCGCTGATATCGGTGCGACAACTCGACGAGCCGGACGCCTACTGGTACACGCTGCACCATGCGCGTGAGCTTCCGGTGCTGCGGATCGCCTTCGACGATCCCGCCCACACCTGGCTGCACATCTCTCCGGTCAGCGCCGAGATACTCGACCGCAGCGATGACAGCCGCCGGTCCTACCGCTGGCTGTTCAACGCGCTGCACAGTCTGGACTTCCCGCTGCTGCTGCGCATCTCGCCGGCGCGCGACGTCGTGGTCTGGCTGCTGTCGGCGGTCGGCACGATCGTCTCGATCAGCGGTATCGTGATCGGCTGGCGCCGGCTCTCGCGGCGCAAGGTGCAGAGGGGACACGCGCCTCCCAGCTTGAAGCCGGCGCGGGAAGCTACTTGACCGTCAGATGCACGTCCGGTGCCTGCCGGTCGGGGACCCATTCCAATGCAAACCGCTGGCCGGCGATGATCTCATAGGTTGAGAGCTTGGATGCGACCGCATCGCGGAAGCGGAGATAGGCATCGCGCTGTCGCCCGCCGGTGCGGGCCGCCGCCAGATTGAGCCATTTGTAGGCCAGCAAGAAATCGGTCGGAACGCCGTGGCCCTTGTCGTAGTTCAAGCCCAGCATGGCTTGTGCGAACGGGTCGCCCTGCATGGCGCCGCGATAGTAGAGATCGGCGGCGGCCGCGTAGGCCTGCGGAACGCCGAAGCCGTGCTCATACATGAAGCCGAGCATGCCGAGGGCTCTTGCGTTGCCGCGATCGGCGGCCGGCGAGAGCTCGTGAAATGCCCTGACATAGTCGCCGCGATGGAAGGCGGCCGTTCCGCGCACAAGACTGTCGGCGCTCGCGACCGATGCGGTCATCGCCCAGGCCACGACCGCAAGCGAAGCGCAAAGGTTTGTCCGAAGCGCGCGCGTGAGGAGCATCGTGTCGCCCTGCTCAATGGAAGCTGGTGGTGATCGGCGCATTGGTCGTCGTCGTGGCGATGCTGCCGCGCAGTTTCGAACGAAGCTCCTCGGCCACAATCTGGGCGTCGGAACCGTTGCGGATGATCTGCGGGCGAATGAAGATGATCAGCTCGGTGCGTTGGGTCGCGTTGCTCTGATGCCCGAAGGCGTCGCCGAGGCCGGGAATCTGGTCAAGCACCGGAAGGGCATTGCGGTTGCCGCTCTGCTGTTCGCTGATCAGGCCCGCCAGCAGCACGGTCTGGCCATTGGCGACCGCGATCTGGCTCTTGACCCTCCGCTCCGATACCGTCGGGGTCAGGCTGTTCGCGCTGGTCTGCGGAACGTTGCTGATTTCCTGTTCGACATCGAGCCGCACGGTGCCGTTCACACTGACACGCGGCGAGACCCGCAGGATGATGCCGGTGTTGCGATAGTCGATGGTGTTGACCACCGTGTTGCTTCCGGTCAGCACCGTCGCGCTGCCGGTCGACACCGGGACGACGTCACCGACCTGCAAGGTCGCGACCTGGTTGTTGATCACGACCAGCGACGGATTGGAGAGCACCTTGACGCTGGTGACGGCATGCAGCGCATCCAGGATCAGGCTCGGCTGCGTCTCCGATCCGATCAGGAAGTTGAAGCCCGGGAAGGCGCGGTTGATGAAGGCATTGGTGACCGAGCCTGCGACGGAGGCGACCCCGGTGGTCGCGTCCGTGGTGGTCGCGGGCGCCGTGGTGGCCTGGGTGCCCGTGAACGAGCCCATGTTCGGCTTCAGGCCGAGGTTCCTGCTGGTGAGATAGGTTTGCACACCATAGGACAAAGTGTTGTTGAGCGTGACCTCGGCGATCGTCGCATCGATCGCGACCTGGAGCTGCGGCTCGTCGATCTGCTGCAGCGTCGACTCGATGATGCGGTAGTTGGCCTGGTCGGCATAGATCAGCAGATTGTTGTTCACGACATCGGGCGTGATCCGTACGTCCTGCATGACGGGCTGGCCGTTGCCCGAGCCCGAACCAGCGCCGCGTCCGGCATCCAGCGCGGCATTGTTGCCCTGGCCCTGATTTTGATTGTTCGCTTGCCCGCCGGCGCCAAATCCCTGGCCGAGGCCCTGGCCGGCTGCGCCTGTCCCTGACGTGCCGCGCGAGGCAAAGCTGCCCGAGTTCGAGCCCGAGTTGCCGTTCGCCGACAGACGGTCGGCGACGCTTGACGTCGACGAGGTGCCGGAGCCGGGCGCGAGCTGGCTGTCGGCGCTGTCGAGCAGATTGCCGGACGATCCGCCGAGGAACATGTCGGTCAGAACCCGCGCGATCTGGCGCGCGTCGCCGTATTTGACGCGGTAGACATGGACCGAGGTGCGCGCGGTGTCGTTGCGGTCGAGGCGCTTGATCCAGGTTGCTGCCGTGTGCAGCATGTCCGGCTTCTTGGTCACCACCAGCACCGCGTTGAGGCGTGCGATCGGCATGAACTTGATGACGTTCTGGCTGAGACCGTTCTCGCCGGAATCGACGATCTTCTCCAGCTCCGCAATGACGGGTGCCGGCGAGCCGCTCGAGATCGGGAAGATGCCGACCGATTGGCCGCGCATCCAGTCGACGTCGAAGCTGAGCACGGTATCGACCGCGGTGCGGCGCTCGGCGCCGGTGCCCTGGATCAGCAGCAGATTGCGCGTCGTGTCGGCGCGGATCGAGCCCGCCCTGGTGGCGAAGCTGTCGGTCAGCTTCAGCAGGGTCTGCGCCGACACATATTGCAGGGGGACCACCGAGATGCCGAATCCGGGTTCGGGATTGGCCGCCGCAGCATCGACGCGGCCGCCGCCGACGGCGTCGCCGAGCGGCGTCAGGCGATAGCCCGCGGTATCTTTCAGCAACACCACGCCGCTCAGGCGCAGCGCGTTTTCAAGCACGAAGACCATGTCGGATTTCGGCACCGGGCGGACCGACACCAGGCTCACCGTACCCTGCACCCGCGGGTCGATGGTGTATCCGACATGCAGGATGTCGCCGAGCACGACCTTGGCGACGGTCGCAACGGGCGTGCTCTCGAAATTCAGATCGAAGCCATTGCCGCTCGACGCCGGCTGCGGCCGCGCGTCGGCGACGCCGGTTACTTCGCTTCCCTCATACATCGCCGCGCGGACGCTGCCGCCCTGGCTGCCGCCCGCTGCCGCAAGCCCGCTCACCGGTTGCGGCTGGCGCGGCAAGAGATCGAGCGATCGCACTTTGTCGGTGACGTCGACCTGAGACGCGTCCACGCTCTCGCCGACCGTCGCGGAATTGCAGGACGCCAGCAACCCCAGTGACGTCAAGGCAAAAATGGCTGCCAGGCCGCCACGGATCGTCGGGCAGCGGCCCACTGTGCCTACGCGTTGCATGAAGGCCCTTCGCTCTGACTAACTGAAATTTCGACGGCGTGCGACGATCGGTCCTACCCCGGAGGGACTCTTATCGATCGAACATGACAGAAATAAATTAGTTACATGATTGTCGTTCGCGACCTGCCCATCGCGT
The DNA here is from genome assembly GCF_054063295.1 of Bradyrhizobium sp. USDA 3240. NCBI lineage: Bacteria > Pseudomonadati > Pseudomonadota > Alphaproteobacteria > Hyphomicrobiales > Nitrobacteraceae > Bradyrhizobium > Bradyrhizobium sp. USDA 3240. The sequence goes on along the minus strand of NZ_JBSSGD010000002.1, from coordinate 3,385,764 downwards.
CGCGCCCCAAACGTGCAGCTGGGCGCAGCCGTGTCCGCGATGCCACGTCAAGGTTTCTTGAGCGAGGCGAACGATGTGACTTCGCACAGCTGTCACACTTCGGATCGATAACCGCAGAATTGCCGAGAGCCGAACGCTGCGGCGGATGGCACGGACTGATCCGGGATAGTGTGGCGGGATATCGAGAATGGCCAACGACCTGTCCGTTCGGTTCGTGGATTATCTGCGCCAGAACAATCATTTGGCGCCGATCGACGGATCGCCCGAGCGGACCGGGCAGGGCGCCGAATTCAAGCAATTGAAGCTGTGGGAGGTCACCAGCCTCTCACCGACCGAATTCGCCGATGAGGCCGCGCGCTTCTTCGGGCTCGGCCGCCTGACACTCCAGGACATGACATCGGCCGAACCGCTGGTCGCGGCGTTCTCGCCGCGCTTCCTGCGTGAGACCATGGTCTATCCGTGCCGAACTGGCGATGGGAGCACTGTCCTCGCGGTCGTCGACCCGACCGACCAGGCGACGCTGCGGGCGGCGCAGATCGTGCTCGGCGCCGGCATCACTGTGAAGGTGGCTTCGTCGGAAGACGTCGCCATCGCCCTGAACAACTCTTCCAGCGCCGAGGAGGCCGAGACCGCCGATATGGCGGCAGCGCTGCCCCGGGAAGACGACATCGAGAGCCTGCGCGATCTCGCCAGCGGCGCGCCGGTGGTGCGCGCGGTCAATGATCTGATCGAGAAGGCCGTCGAGCTGCGCGCCAGCGATATCCATATCGAGCCGTTCTCCGCCGGCCTCATGGTGCGCCTACGCATCGATGGCCTGCTGCGGCCGGTCGCGGCGCTGTCGGGGGTGCTGCCACAGGCGGTGGTCTCCCGCATCAAGATCATCGCCAATCTCAACATCGCCGAGCGTCGCCTGCCGCAGGACGGCGCGGCGCGGCTGCGGGCCGGGCGCACCGACATCGATATCCGCGTTGCGATCATGCCGATGCAACACGGCGAATCCGCCGTCATCCGTATCCTGCCCAAGGATCGCGGTCTGCTGGTCGTCGAGAAGCTGGGATTCTTGGAGCCCGACGAAGCCAAGCTGCGGCGGCTGCTGAAGCTGCCATACGGCATGGTCGTGATCACGGGACCGACCGGCAGCGGCAAGACCACGACGCTGGCGACGATCCTCTCGATCCTCAATGAGCCCAGCCGCAAGATTCTGACGATCGAGGACCCGGTCGAATACGAGATCCCCGGCGTCAACCAGTCCCAGGTCAAGCCGGCGATCGGCTTGACCTTCGCCACCGCGCTGCGGTCCTTCGTTCGCCAGGACCCTGATGTCATCATGGTCGGTGAAATCCGCGACTCCGAGACCGCGCATGTCGCGGTGCATGCGGCGCTGACCGGGCATCTGGTGTTGACGACGCTGCATACCGAGACGGCGGCTGCCGCGGTGCCGCGCCTGCTCGACCTCGGGGTCGAAGGCTATCTGCTGCGGTCGGTGTTGCGCGGCGTGATCGCGCAGCGCCTGGTCCGGCAATTGTGCGAGCGCTGCAAGACCGCGCGGCCGCTGGCGACGGCCGATTTCACCGAGGATCCCCGGCTCGCCGCGCTCGGGTTCCGGGAGGGCGAGATCATTCACGAGCCATGCGGCTGCGAACGTTGCGGCGGGACCGGCTATCGCGGCCGGCTCGGTGTGTTCGAGCTGCTCGAACTGTCCAATGAGCTGCGCGAACTGATCGGGGAGCGAACCGACGGAATGAAGATCGATACGATGGCGATCCGGGGGGGCATGACCACGATGCTCGATGACGGGGTTGCCAAATGCCGCGCCGGATTGACCTCGCCCGCCGAGATCCTCCGCGTTGCGACGGTGCGGTGACGCCGTGCCGAATTATCGCTATCGCGCTTTGACCCAGGCGGGCGAGATCGTGAACGGCACGATCTCGGCACCGACCGCGTCCGAGGTGGCGCGGCGGATCGAATATCTCAAGCTGCTGCCGATCGAAACCACCGAGGACAGGCGCGCATCCGGCGCCACCGGTGGCCGCAGCCTGTTCGGCGGGCCGAGTGCTGTCGAGGTCACCACGTTCACGCGTGATCTCGCGCTGCTGCTCAAGGCCGGCGCACGTCTCGACGATGCCCTGGAGCTTTTGTCCGGCGATGCCGATGTCGGACGGATGCGTCCGGTGGTGGCAAAGATCCGCGCAGCCCTGCTCACCGGCGAGAGCTTTGCCGATTCGGTTGCCGATCATCCGACCCTGTTTCAGCCGATGTATATCGCGCTGGTCCGGGTGGGAGAGATCTCCGGCACGCTCGATTCGGTGCTCGAGATGCTGGGGACCGAGCGCGCGCGTTCCGAGCAGATGCGGCGCAAGCTGACCGACGCGATGCAGTATCCGGCCTTCGTGCTGGTCGCCGCGTCCGGCGTGATGCTGTTCTTCCTGCTGTTCGTGCTGCCGCAATTCTCGACGGTGCTCGGCGATTTCGGCGGCAAGTCGGATACGGCGCTCGCCAGCTTCATCGCGGTGTCGGACTTCCTGCGCGCCAATGCCACGGCGGCAAGCCTGATCAGTGCGGCGACGATTGCGCTCGCATGGTGGCTGTTGCGGCAGGCGCGCGTGCGCGCCGCGCTGGTCAGCGGGATCTCGCGGGTGCCGGGCATCAGCAGCGCCTTCCAGTTCTATCGCGCGAGCCTGTTCTGCCGCAATCTCGGCGTCCTGCTCGGCAGCGGCGTCAACCTCACGGCGGCATTGCGCATCCTCGTCGACATCATGGCGGTGACCGGCAGCGAGGCGAACTGGACCGCCGCCGCCGATCGCGTCCGCCATGGCGGAAAATTGTCGGACGCGCTCGCCGTGGCGGACAGCCTGCCGCCAATGGCGGTCCGCATGCTGCGACTCGGTGAAGAGACCGGGCAGCTGCCGGTGCTGGCCGGGCGGGTCGCGGAATTCTACGAAGCAAAATTGCAGCGCAGCCTGGACCGCGTCGTCGGCATCGTCGGTCCGCTGGCGATCATCACGATCAGCACCGTCGTCGGCGGACTGATCGTGTCGGTCATGACAGCGCTGCTCTCGGTCACGCAGCTAGTCGGTTAGAGCAGGGGTCATCGGTCATGATATCGCGCAACACGATCATCGAAACATTTTCCATGCGAGCGGGACGCGATCCGACGCGCGCACAACCGCCTCGACGTTCAGGGCAGGCGGGCTTTACCCTCGTCGAGATGCTGGTGGTGATCGCGATCATCGGCCTCATCATGGGGCTGATTGGGCCGCGCGTGCTCAACTATCTCAGCGAATCCAAGGTCAAGACCGCGCGCATTCAGTTGCAGAGCTTCTCCAGCGCGCTCGACCTGTTCTACCTCGACGCCGGGCGCTTCCCGTCCACGGCGGAGGGACTTGCCGCGCTGGTCCGGCGCACGCCGGGGGTCGCCGCCTGGAATGGTCCGTATCTGAAGGGCGGCAACGTTCCGAACGATCCGTGGAACCATGCCTATCTCTATCGCTCGCCCGGCGAACACGGCCCCTACGATATCGTCTCCTATGGCTCCGATGGTCAGGAGGGCGGCAGCGGCACCTCGGCCGACATCTCGCTTGAAAAGACGACAGCCGCCAACAACGACCAACAATAAGGATGCATGGCGAGCATGAATGAGGCGTCGCAGCGCGGTTTCACCCTACTCGAGATGGTGTGCGTCCTTGCCATCATCGCGCTGCTGGCGGCCGTGCTGCTCCCGTTCATTCCGCACCAGACCTCGCGATCGCGCTTGCAGGCCTATGCGTTGCAGACCGCAACGCTGCTGAAGGCCGATCGCAATGCCGCCATCGAGCGCAGCACGAGCGTTGCGACCCTGGTCGATGCGGCGAGCCGGGTGATTCACTCCGGCGCGTCGCGCATGACGGTGCGAATCCCTGATGACGTGCGGTTCGATGCGGTGCTGCCGCAGAGCTGTCAGCGCCGCGCCGCACTGTCGACCATCCGCTTCTTCGCCAATGGCGGTTCCTGCGGCGGCTCAATCGCGCTGACGCGGCTCGATGCGGGATATGAGGTCCGCGTCAACTGGCTCACCGGAAGGGTTGAAATCGTTGCTCGCGACGTTGCCGCCAACTAACCGCACGGATGCAGGGTTCACCATCATCGAGGTGCTGGTGGCGCTGGCGCTGGTGGCTGTCTCGATCGTTGCGATCGGCGCGGTGATGGGCGTCAAGACGCGCGGCGTCCGGGCCATGGAGCAGCACGTTGCGCTGATGCAGGCGGTGCGCACATTGATGACGGTCGGCATTCCGCCGCGCGCCGAATTGCAGTCAGGCAGGTCGACGGGACAGGCTGAGGGCTACCGCTGGACCATCGAGGTCAGTCCGCTCGGTGGCGACTGGACGGTACCCGAGGGCAACGTGCCCTGGGCGCCGGAGCTGGTGCGAATTCGCGTCAAGTCTCCGGGCGGCGCGTTGTCCGACATTCGCACCGTGCGCCTGATGCCGAGGTCATCGGAATGACCCCGGCAGGCACAGCACAGCGAACGCATGAACGCGGCTTCACGCTGATCGAGACCATCGTCGCGCTGGCACTGATGGGGCTGTTGCTGTCGGCGCTCGCCAGTATCACGGCGCAATGGCTGCCGAGCTGGAACAGGGGGCTCGACCGGATCCAGCGCAGCGAATTGATCGGCATCGCGCTGGAACGGATCGGCGCTGACCTCGCAGCGGCGGAATTCGTTGCCGCCAGCCGCGATACCCACAAGCCGCTGTTCGACGGATCGGAACTGTCCGTGATGTTCGTGCGTACGTCGGTGGGGCCGAATGCGGGGCCGGGGCTCGACCTGGTGCGCCTTGGCGAAACCCGGGATCGCGGCGAGTTTGTCACGGTTCGTTCGCAGACGCGCTTCGCGCCGCTGACCGACGGGGTGTCGCTGTCGGAACAGGTGCATCTCGGCAGCCCCGTCGTGCTGCTGCGCGCACCCTATCGCCTGTCGTTCGCCTATGCCGGTCCCGACCGGGCCTGGAAGAGTGTGTGGAAGGATGCCAACAAGCTGCCGGCGATGATCCGGCTGACCGTGCGTGACGCGGCGAGCCAGCGCGTCCTGTCGGTGTCGACCATCGCGCCGGTCCACGTCCAGCTTCCGAGCGACTGCACCAAGCCGGACGGCAATTGCGGCGACAAGCAAAGTGCCGACGGTGCTGCCGATCAGGGGAAGACCTGATGGGCGCCTCCGGCAATATCGGCCGATCGCAGGCCAATCGCGGCTTCGTCATCGTTGCGGTGCTCTGGATCCTGCTTGCGCTGTCGTCGCTGGCGATCATCTTCTCGGCCTATCTTGCCGCGTCGGCGCGCGCCTTGGCGGCCAGTGACCTGTCGTTGCAGACCGAGGCGCTGGTGTCGGCCGGGCTCGAACTCACCGCCTATCAGCTGACGCTGACGGATGAGAAGACGAGGCCGCAGCACGGGGCGTTTCATTTCGGGCTGGACGACGCCAGCGTTGCTGTCACCTTCGCGTCGGAGGCCGGCCGCGTCGACCTGAACTATGCATCGAAGGAGATGCTGATCGGCCTCTTCGTGGTGCTCGGCGCCCGGAAGGACGCGGCCAGCGAGTACGCTGATCGGATCGTCGGCTGGCGAACCCGGCCGGTGCCGGGCAGCGAGAACGTGGAGGCCGCGCGCTACAACGCGCTCGGTTATTCGCCGCGGCAGGGGCTGTTCACCCATGTCAATGAGCTGGCGCTGGTCGCCGGCATCCCCGAAGCATTCGTCGATCGCGTGTTGCCGTTCGTGACGGTGTTCAACGGCAGTCCGGATGTCGATCCGGCGATCGCTGCGCCGGAAGTCGCTCTTGCCGTGGACAAGGCATCGGGGAAGCAGCAGGACGGTTTCGGCTCGCCGGCTCCCCCGCCGAGCGGCAGCCTCACCGCTGGATCGCAGGCGCCGAACCCGCAAACTGCGGCATCGACGGCGCAGAGCCCCTGCTATCGGATCGCAATCTCGATCCGGTTCCGCAACGGTCACCGCACCACGTCTGAAGCGGTGATCGCGCTCGGCGACAAGGTCGAGCCCTATCGTGTGTTGTCCTGGCAGAACGATGTCGAGCCGCGCAGTACGGTTCTGCCGCAGAGGAGAGGTTGATGGCTATGCTCGCCGAGGCACGGCAATGGTTCGAGCAATGGATCGGCGCGGTCGCGACGGCCGTCGACGGCGTTGCCGGCAGGTTCATGCTCCGGCGCAGCATCGAGCTCGACGAGAATGCAGACGGCACGTACACGGCCCGCGCCGCCGTGGCGAGGGACGGCTCGCCGTCGGAGCCGGTTTCGTTCCGGCTCGATCACGACGCGCCGCAGCCTCCGTTGTCGGCAGAGTGGAAGACCGCGTTCGACGGCAGCCGCATCGAGGTGCGGTTGCGATCTGATTACGTCGTCAGCCGCGTACTCGATTTCCCGAGCCAGGCGGGCGACTTCCTCGATGGCATGATCCGCGCGCAGGTCGACCGGCTGACGCCATGGACCGCGGCCGATGCGGTGTTTGGCTGGGGTTCGCCACAGGCGATCGCCAATGACCGCATTGAAGTCGCGTTCAGTGCGACCGCGGCGACCAAGGTCGATCCGCTGGTCCGGATGGCCGGGATGCTCGGCGCCGGCTCCGTTGCGGTCTCGGCGCCGGCGGTTGGCGGCGACGGCGCCCCGCAGCAGGTGACGCTGCTCGACAGATCGCTGCGCGGCCTTGGCGGACCTGCGGTTCCGCGCCTGTTGCGCATCGGCCTGGTTTCGACGGCGGCTGCGGCGGCGGTCTCCCTGCTGCTCAACATCTATCTCGGCGGATGGCTGCAATCCGAGCAGGAGGACCTGCAACACCGGATCTCGCAGCGCCGCGCCGCGCTGCGTCTCGATGCCAATGGCGACTCGTCCGGCATCGGCCTGCTCGCCAAGCGCAAGCAGACGACGCCGTCGAGCGTCATGGTTCTGGAAGCTATCTCGCGCGTCCTGCCCGACACCACCTATGTGACGGAGCTCCGCATCGAGGGCAATAAGGTGCAGGTGGTGGGACTGACCCAGGATGCGCCCTCCCTGATCCGCTTGCTGGAGCAGTCGCCGCAATTCACCCGCGCGACGTTCTTCGCGCCGACGACCCGCGCCGCGAATGAATCGGCGGAGCGGTTCCACGTCGAGGCTAATTTATCCGCTTCTTTTGGGTCCGGCTCATGAGCGCAGCATCCCGATCGCTGACCGCCGTCAGCACTTCGCCACTGGTCGCAACCGCGAGCTATCTCGGCCTTTTCGTGCTGCTGCTGTTCGTCGTCATCTCGTCGCTTTCGGATATCATCGGCCTGCGCAGTGATGTTGCGGCGTCGGCCGGAATGCTGGAGCAACTCGAGGGACGATCCAAGGCGAATACCGCGCCCGGCCAGTCCCCGATGCCGACCGGCTCCGCCTATCTCGAGGGGGCGACCGTCACCGTTGCCGGCGCCACGCTGCTGCAACGCGTATCGGGCGCGGTGATCAAGGCCGGCGGCAACGTGCTGTCGACGCAGCTCGACGTTCCCAACGCGCCGGCCAAGGCCGGCTTCATCAGCATGGTCGCGAGCAGCGAGATCGAGCAGGCGCAATTGCAGCAGGTGCTCTACGATCTCGAAGCCGGCATGCCGTTCCTGTTCATCGACCAACTGGTCGTGCAACCCGTCGCCGACGAAGCGGCCAAGGGCGCCGATCCCGGCAGACTGCGCGTGCTGCTCGGTGTATCCGGACAATGGCGAGGGGCCAAGTGATGCGACGCTTCGCTGCAACCATCGTGCTGTTGGCGGTGTCAGCCTATTCGGCGCCGGCTGCGGTGCCTGACCCATCCGGCGATGCACTGGACGCCGGGACGCTCGATGATACCCGCCTGGGCGGGCCGGTGTTGAGTTCACCGCCGCCGTCCGAACCGGTGACCTCGGTCCGGGTGACGCCTTCGCCGGCTCCGACGCCCCGGCCGCTCAGCGCAAATCCGCTGTGGGGCATTCCGCTCAAGACGCTGTCCAACACCCGCGACCGCCCGGTGTTCTCGCCGTCGCGGCGGCCGCCGCCTGCCGTCGTCGCGGAACCGGAAGTCAGCAAGCCGTTGCCGACGCCGCCGCGCAAGGTCGTGCTCGAACCGCCGCCGCTGTCGCTCGTCGGCACGATCGCGGGAGACGACGAAAGCTTCGGGATCTTTCTCGACCAAGCGAACAAGACCGCATTGCGGCTGAAGCTCGGCGACGATTTCCAGGGATGGAAGCTGCGAACCATCAGCGGACGCGAAGTCACGATGCAGAAAGACGAGCACGATGCCGTGCTCACATTACCTCAGCCGGGCACCGAGGAGAGCGGCGATGTCCGCCTCGTTCCCGTCAGTGCCGACAGGAGGCCGCTGGCGGCGCGGATCCAGCGGTGATTGAGCACTCGCTCCCGCGCTAGTTCAATCCCAGCCAGCCCTGCAGGGCCGGCGTCAGGAGAAGCCCGAGCGCCAGAAACGGACCGAACGGGATCGACGTCTGGCGCTTCATCTCGTGCCCCGCGAGTTGCAGGCTGCCGGCGACAGCAAGTGCCGCGAGTGCCGCGATCAGCAGCAGGGTCGGAATCCCAAAAGCGCCGACCCAGATCGTCGCGGCGGCAAGAAACTTGACGTCGCCCAGTCCCAAGCCGTCCACATGCCGCAAGACGAAGTAGAGTCTCTGCAATAGAAAGAACAGGGCGCCGACGAGAGCGGCGATCGCCATCGCACTGAACGCGGCTGTGATACTTTCAGTGATGACGACATGTGCAAGCCCCAATGCCGCGATCGCGAGATTCAGCCAATCGGGAATGATGCCGTGGCGCAGATCGATCAGCGCGACGGTGCAGCACAGCACGCAAAGCGTGCCGTAGGATGCAATGAAATAAAGAGCTTCGCGATCGATTGGCATGGTGGTGGGACAAGTGTGACGCTTGAACACACTGTGTTGCAACAACTCACGCGCGTTGAACAGTGCATTTTCAATCGAGCAATGCGTTTGCGGGATTGTGATCGTCAACAACGATCGCGAAGCAGAAAAGATGCGACAAAAAGTCTGCGCTGTCACAAATCCGCATAGGATACCGACAATAGTTCGCCCCGATTATGTGCCGCGAGCCCTTCGCGGCAGACGAGTGGGTTGACTATGCACAAGATGCGAGTGGCGGCGTGCCTTGCTCTGCTGGTAGCGTCGGCAGGCGTGCGCGCCGCGAATGCGGGCGCGCTCGAGGACGGCGCCGAGCGCTATCGGCCGTATCTGATCGAGGGCGTTGCCAGTGCGCTGGCGGGCGCGCGTGCATTGCGCGAGCGCGCCGCTGCGGCGGATTTGCCCGGCGCCAAGAAGGCCTGGCTGTCGGCGCGCGCCGGATGGGAGCGCTCGGAAGTGTTCACTGCAGGCTTCGTGCCCGAGCTCGATGCGCAGATCGACGCCTGGCCGAATGCCGACAGCGGATTTCACGCGATCGAAGCGAAACTGTTCGGGGCTGGTAGTACCGATGTCGCCACCGATGCCACGGGCCTGGTCGATCACCTGAACGATCTTCACGGCAAGCTCAAGGATATCAAGCTGACGCCGCAGGGTCTCCTGGATGGCACCGTGCGGCTCGCTTACGAAGTCGGTGAAAGCAAAGCCGATGGCGGCGAGTCGCGCATCAGCGGCACCTCGCTGGACGACATGCGCAACAATATCGCCGGCATCGACTTTGCCTACCACACGATCTTCTCTGCCGCGCTCAATACGGTCGACGGCAAGCTCGACGAGATGGTGACGAACCGGATCGAGCAGCTCGAGGCGATCGTCGCGACGCCGGACCTGCCGCATGTCAATATCGCCGATCTGCGCCAGACCAGCGAGGAGCTGGTCGTCGCATTGCAGAGCGCCTCGGCAAAGCTCGGGCTGCAGCGCCCGACCCTGGAGGCGCAGGCGCGATGAGATCGCTTCACCTGCGTCCGGCCGCGCTGCTCTCCGCGGTCATCGCCCTCGCGCTGCTCGGGCGCGCGGCGGCGTTTCCGGTCGATGGCGACAAGACCGTGTTGCCGGTTGCGACCGAGCTGAACGAGGATGCGCTCGACAAGCCGCGCGAGGTGTTTCAGTCCGAGCGGACCGGAGCCAAGTCGTATCTGGTGAATCTCGGCGATCTCGCCTTCAATTCTCCGGGGCTGCTCGGCGAGGTGGCGCGGCAGGCCGGCGTGAGCTGCGGGACCTGCCACGTCAATGGTGCGAACAACGCCAAGTTCTTCATGCCGAAGATGTCGAGCCGGCCCGGCACGTTCGACACCACGGGCCCGCTGTTCAATCCGAAGGCCAACAACCTGTCGTTCGATCCGGTGCGGATCCCGAGCCTGCGCGGCGCCCGCTATCTTGCACCCTACGGCGCCGATGGCCGGTTCGCCTCGCTGCGTGACTTCGTCCACAACGTCATCACCAGCGAGTTCGCAGGTCCCGAACCGTCGCCGGCCACGCTCGATGCGATCGTGGCCTATCTTCACGACATCGATTTCCTGCCCAATCCGAGCCTTGGTCCCGCCGGGCGGCTGGCCGGCAAGATCACCGACGCGGAGCGCCGCGGCGAAGCGTTGTTCGCCAAGCCGTTCCCGCACGATCCGGCGCTGAGCTGCGCGGGGTGCCACGTTCCGTCGTCCGGTTTTGTCGATCACCAGCAGCATGACGTCGGTTCGGGCGGACTGTTCAAGACGCCGACCCTGCGCAATGCCGACTTCAACGCGCCATACTTCCACGATGGCCGCTTCGACAATTTCAACCAGGTCGTTGATTATTTTGACCGGACCTTTCAGCTTGATCTCTCGGCGCAGGACAAGGGTGACCTCGTCGCCTATCTCACGGCCGTCGGCGACGGCGTGCAGCCCTATGAACGCGACGGTGCCGGTGCAACGCTGAAGGAGATCAACGATTTCTCGACAGTGCTCGCGACCGCGATTCCTGCCGGCGACAAGGACATCGTCGCGCTTGCAGTCGATACGATCGGCCGCGAGCTGCGCGAGTTGACCGAGCGATATCCCGATCGCAAGAACACCAGCGTGTCGGGCGGCGAGCAGCAGCGCGTGCTTGCGCGCAACGGGCTGAAGGAGCTCGTGCTCACGCTGCGGCGAATCGAGATGGCCGTTGCCGCGGGGCGTAACGCCGATGCTGCAACCGAGTTCAGGAATTATCGCAATCTGACGGCTGCTGCGGTGCCTGCATTACTGGCGAGCGCCGAGCCGTGGTCGTTGTTCAATCAGGATGTGCATGATCAGCATTACGCTGCGCTGCGCGAGGTGATGCGCTCGCGGCACATCTCGCATTAATCGAACTGATTCATAGAGCATTTGCGATCCGCGTCGTTCCGTGGGCGCTGCATCTGCTTTCGATCTTCAGCTGAAGAATAGAATCGTGGAGATGCAGCTGAAGCAGCAGATGTCTCCACAGAAAATATTTGAACGTTTCGAAATTTCTCGCGCGCTTTCACGTAAGCGAAAACCATGCGTCATACTGTCGCACTAAGCAGTGTGTGTTGCTAACCGCAAACACCCTGAGGTCGACAATGAGTTTGAACTACAAAAAGCACTGGCGAACCAGCACCGCGCTCTGCATCGCGTCAACGGTGCTCGTCGCAACAGCCGCATATGCCGCTCACTATCCGGGCGGACACAGTGATTGGGACAAGCGTCCGCATCACAATCACCAGGCGCATCAGGAAGCTGATCGCGTCAAGCATGATCACGATCACGACGACAAGGATCACGGCGGCAAGGGCAAGACCGCTTCGCCGATCAAGCACGTCATCATCCTGATCGGTGAGAACCGCGGCCTCGATCACACGTTCGGTATCTACAAGCCGAAGGGCAAGGGCCAGACCATCTCCAACCTGTTGTCGAAGGGCATCGTCAACGAGGATGGAACGCCGGGACCGAACTTCGCGCAAGCGCAGCAGTACTCGGTTGCGGGCCAGCCGTCCTTCTACATCGGCGCGCCGGCGATCGCGAAGTCGCCCTACAACGCGACCAATTTGATGCCGCAGCCGAACACCAACGGTACGCCGACCGCGCAGAGCGACACCGGCGCCCCGTTCAAGACGATCACCGAAGCCAGCGTCGAGAAGGACATGGACCCGGCCGATCTCGACATCCTGACCACCGGCTTCAGCGGCCTGCCGACCGGTGTGCTGGATACCCGCATTCCCGGCGCCGGCGGTCTGAACGGACCGTTCCAGCTGCAGGGCGAGCAGATCAGCGACGACGATTACACCGGCGACTCGACCCATCGCTTCTATCAGGATTGGCAGCAGGAAGATTGTAGCGCCGCCAACGCCACCAAGAAGAACAATTCGGGCTGCCAGAACGACCTGTTCCCGTTCGTGATGGCGACCTATTCGGCATCCAACAAGAGCATGGCCAACTCGATGGGCTTCTACAATGCCCAGCAGGGTCAGGCTCCGATCCTGAAGATGCTCGCCGATCGCTTCACGCTGAGCGACAACTTCCACCAGTCGTTCCACGGTGGCACCGGCGCGAACCACTTCATGCTCGGCACCGGCGATGCGGCCTTCTGGAGCGACGGCAAGGGCAATCCGGTGACGCCGCCGGCCACCCTGATCGCCAACCCGAATCCGGTCGCGGGTTCGGTCAACCGCTATAGTGTCGACGGCAATTGGAGCAACTGCTCCGACGTGTTCCAGCCCGGCGTGAAGCCGATCGTCACCTATCTCAACAATCTGCCGTACGCGGCGGAGCCGAACTGCAAGCCGAACCACTACTACATGCTCAACAACGTCAATCCGGGCTATCTGCCGAACGGCGCGCTGTCGGGCGGCAACAACGTCCCGCCGTCGTCGGTTCGCACGATCGGTGACGCTCTGATCGAGAAGAACATCACCTGGGCGTTCTATGGTGGTGCGTTCAACGACGCCGTGGCGCTTTCCAACGCTGCGGTTGCCGCCAACCCCTCGAACCCCAACCTCGGCGCCGCCGCGGTCGCCGATCCGGCGCACGCGCTCGGTGTTGCCTACTGCCAGATCTGCAACCCGTTCCAGTATGCGACCTCGATCATGGCCAATCCGACCGTGCGTCAGGCTCACATGAAGGACACGGCGGATCTGATCACGGCGATCCAGCACAACACGCTGCCCGCGGTGTCGTTCGGCAAGCCGGACGGTCTGCTCGACGGTCATCCGCAGAGCTCGAAGGTTGATCTGTTCGAGGCCTATGTCCTGAACGTGCTCAACGCGCTGGACAACAACCCGGAGCTGAAGGCTGACACCGCGGTCTTCATCACCTGGGACGAGGCCGGCGGCTACTGGGACTCCGGTTATACGCAGTCGATCGACTTCTTCGGCGACGGACCGCGTATTCCGACCCTGATCCTCTCGCCCTATTCGACGGGCGGCAAGGTCAACCACAACTACGCCGACCACGTTTCGCTGCTGAAGTTCATTGAGCGCAACTGGGCTCTCGAGCCGCTCACGCACCGCAGCCGCGACAACCTGCCGAACCCGACCTACTCGAGGAATAACGAGTACGTCCCGACCAACAGCCCGGCGCTGTCTGACATGTTCGACGCGTTCGACTTCAGCAAGCCGGTCGCGTTGTCCTACACCGAGTGATCGAGCTCTCGTCCAGGACGAGGTCTTGATTTGAACTGAGATCGGCGCCGATCGAATCATTGGTTCGGTCGGCGCTGTCATGTTCTGCCTGCCCGCCTGCTGACCGACCGGGGATATGCGATGAAGCGCGACGTGACGACGTGCAAGAAGACATGCAAGAAGATGTGGAAGGGCAGCAGGAGCGCTACCGCCTGCCTGTTCGCAATGGCCATCCTGGCCAACGTACCGTTGCCGGCCGCGGCGCAGCAGTTTTCCGCCGACCTCGTCGCGAGGAAGGACGATACGACAACCGCCATGGGAACGCTGCGGGTCTCGGGCCGAAAGGCGCGGATCGATCCAACCGCGCTGCCCGATGGCTTCTTTCTACTCGATACCGCCAAGCCCGGCGCCTATTTCGTCCGCCCGGCCGCACACGTCTATATGAAGGCGATGCAATCGAGCCCGCTCACCCAGCTGTTCGTCCCGGTCGACCCAAGCGATCCCTGCCGGCAATGGCTGGCAATGGCGCAGCTCTCCGCGCCGGTCGATGTCGCGACATGGCACTGCCAGCGCGATGGAGAGGAAGCAATCGCGGGGCGCAACACCGACGTCTATCGCGTAGCGGCGCCGTCCGGTTTGGGCTTTACCGGCTGGGTCGACCGCGCGCGCGGGTTTCCGGCGCAGATCGAGACCGCGGACGGGACGGTGATCGTCGCCGATCACATCCGCGACGAACCGCAGCCGGCGCAAACCTTCGAAATTCCCGCAGGTCTGCGCAAGTTCGACCCGCAAGCGCTGATCCGCCGGATCAAGCAGAGCGACGTATGGGTCGCGCCGCCGGCTTCGCAGTGAGTGCAGGCACTACTGCGGCTGCCGGCCTGTCACCGGCAGTATTCGGCCGAGCGCCGTGTAGTGCGACTGATGCACGTTGCTGTTGAAGAGGGACCAGGGCTCGGCCTTCTTCAGGGCGACCGGAACGTCGAAATTCACCAGCTGGGCAAATTTGCGGTATTCCGCCATCGCTTCGTCGATCCGGCCGGCCCCGACTTCGAGGTCGATACGGCGCAAGGTCAGAACGAGATCCTTCAGGATTGCGCGCGCCGCGAGCCGTTCGTCCTTGCCGCCGACCGAGGTGTTCCTGATGTCGGGAATGTGCTCGGTCAATTCGCGCAGTTCGGCGCCGACCCCGGTGACGGCCAGCGACACCACCGCGGTGTCGGCGGCCGGGATCGCGACCTCGAGCACGCTCGAAAGCTCCAGCACTTCCTTCATCCGGAGCACGACGCCGTCCTTGTCGAAGGGGCGTTCGCCGTCCCCGACCGCATTCAGATAGGCCGCGAGGTCCTGCGTGTCCTGGGTCGACAATTCGAGGTCGAACACGCGATCGAAATGACCGACGACCTGTTCGTAGCTGTCATAGCGGCCGTCGTGGAAATACGGCGCGTTGAAATTGGCGTTGAGCAACGTGGGAGTCTTGACCAATCCGCCCGATCCGACGTCGTGACGCAGCTGGTCGTTGAAGGTCCCGGCCGGAAGATGACAGCCGGCGCAACTCAGCTCGGCCTGCTTCGGGAACGGCTTGAAGAACAGCGCCTCGCCGCGCCGTTCCTCAACACTGGCCTGCGCGGCAAGCCGGCCGCCCGGCGCAATCTTCGGATTGGGCAGGAAATCAATATCGTTGATATAGGCGACGAGGCCGTCGAGAACCGCATCGCTCGGTCGCGGCCCGGAAAACTCATTGACGATGACATTATAGACGAAGTCGCGCAGCGAGGTCATGCGCCCGTCATGTCCGTAGGGGGCGAGGAAGCGGGCGCCCCGCAGGCTCGGGATTCTGACCGGATCGAGGATGCTGTTGAACGTCTTGGCGTTGAAGACAAGGCTGGTCGTGTCGAAGGTGCCGGGGCGGGAGGATAAGCCCGGAACGAACAATTTCGGGTTCGATGCGCCGTTGACGTGACAGGTGCCGCAGCTCATCTCGGCCTGCCGGGCCTTGCCGCCGAGGATGGAAGGCGAATTGAACGCGAGATCGCCGAGATTTACCAGATAGGACTTTCGCCCGCCCATGGCTTCGGAATGAAAGATTTCGCGCGGCCGGGCCAACGCTTCCTCGGAAAATTCAGTGCCGGCCGGCAGCACGGTCTGGTCGCCGCCGAGCGGGAATGCTATCGCGCGCGATGGGAGGAGCACAACGAAGAGCGTCAGCAGTGCGACCGATGCGGTGACGCCAAGATCGGCCGATGCCGCACGACATTTCCCGGAGCCGGACGCCAGAATATCCCAAGCCATTGCGAGAAAACCGCCCCTGTCACAATGCATATGCGCTGCCGTAGACCGGAAGATGTCACGGAGGTGACAGTTTCCTGTCGGCAGGATCAATGACCATCTGTTTGGATAGACGATCGTTGATTGCGGTTTGATGACGATCGATGAACGGGACGCAAGCCGATCTGCATTTGACAGAACGACGAATTCATCGGCCCGTGCATCTTTTCACGTGTTTGTGCGCGCGTCGAAAAACGGTCATCCCGGCGAAATGTGTTTTGCATAGCGTGTAACTCCATTTCTATTTCTTTCTGAAATCAGGAGAGCACTATGCGGCTTTGGGGAGCCATTCCGGCGCTCGCAGTTGTTGCTGGCGCCGTTGCCATCTCACCGATGGCAAAGGCCGAGAATTTGGTCGAAAAGATCATTGATGAGTTCAAGCACGAGGTCAGGGACGAGCTGCGTGACCTGCGCGACCGCGGCCATGAAGGTGTGCATCAGTACAAGCACATCGTCGTCATCTACCAGGAGAACCACAGCTTCGATAACCTCTATGGGCACTGGGGCGATGTCGGCCGTGACCGGATCAATGGCACCTCCGACGCCGATCAGGCGCATACGCTGCAGGTCCGGCAGGACAACCAGACCGTCTATGCCTGTCTGTTGCAGAATGACGTCAACCTGACCTCACCGTCGCCGCAGCCGACGACCTGCACCGACAATACAGGCTCGGTCGCGATCCTCAGCGCCTTCAAGAACAAGCCGTTCGAGATCAACGACTTCATCCCGACCTCGGCGACCACCTGTCCGAAGCCGCTTGGCGCCTTCGCGGCGCACGGCTTCCTCAACGGCACCGGCTCGCCCGGCGGCTGCACCGAGGATATCGTGCATCGCTTCTACAGCGAGCAGTACCAGCTCAACGGCGGCCGGCAGAACCGCTACATGACCGGCAGCGACGCTGCGGGTCTGGTGATGGGCTATTACGACACCAAGAAGCTGCCCATCTACACCTATCTCCACGGCCACGGTGCGCCGAACTACGTGATCGCCGACAGCTTCTTCCAGGGCGCCTTCGGCGGTTCGTTCCTCAACCACCAGTTCCTGGTCGCGGCTGCGGCGCCGCAGTTCGTCGGTGCCTTGAACGACGGCAGCGCCAATGACTTTCACGCGATCGTCGACGCCAACGGCATGCCGACCAGCACGCCGCTCTACACGCCGGTCTCGACCGTGAAGGACGCGCAGCTGACGGCGAAATGCAACCAGCCCGGCTTGCCGGCTGGCCTCGCCTGCGGCGACTACGCGGTCAACACCACGCAGCCGACCTACCAGCCCTATTCGCCGGGCACCCCGGACATCAAGCGCCTGCCGCCACTGCACACGCCGAATATCGGCGATCGGCTGTCGGCCAAGCATGTTGACTGGGCCTGGTATTCGGGCGGCTGGTCAAACGCCAATGGCGACGTCGGCGCGTCCGGCTGGACCAACGGCAACGGCACGACCTGCACCGATCCGAACCATCTCGCCACGGCGGTGTTCCCGAACTGCCCCGATGTGGACTTCCAGTTCCACCATCAGGCGCTCAACTACTTCGCCAATTTCGCGCCCGGAACGCAGGCCCGCAGGGATCACCTGAAGGACGAGGCGGAGTTCATCCAGGCGGCCAAGAACGGCCGGCTGAAACAGGTCAGCTTCATCAAGCCGATCGGCGAGGAGAACGAGCATCCGGGCTACACCAGCGAATCCGAAGGCAGCCAGCATCTCGTCGATCTCGTCAAGGCAATCGTCGAAGGGCCGGACGGCAGGGACACGCTGATCGTCATCACCTATGACGAGTTCGGCGGACAGTGGGACCACGTTCCGCCCCCGCCGCACAACCGCCGTGGTGCCGAGGCCCGTGCTGCGGACCAGTGGGGCCCGGGCACCCGCATTCCGGCGCTGCTGATCGCCAAGCGCTTCAACAAGTCTGGCGTCGCGCATGAGGACTTCGACACCACGTCGATCCTTCGGCTGCTCGAGAAGCGCTTCGATCTCGATCCGCTGGTGACGCGCCCGGTGCGCA
This sequence comes from Bradyrhizobium sp. USDA 3240, assembly GCF_054063295.1. Classification (NCBI taxonomy): domain Bacteria; kingdom Pseudomonadati; phylum Pseudomonadota; class Alphaproteobacteria; order Hyphomicrobiales; family Nitrobacteraceae; genus Bradyrhizobium; species Bradyrhizobium sp. USDA 3240. The sequence goes on along the minus strand of NZ_JBSSGD010000002.1, from coordinate 3,367,884 downwards.
GCCTCTCGGCGGCGCTGAAGGCCGGCGAAGGCTGGCACTGATACGAGAAATCATCCTGGCCCGCGTCAAGATCCGACGCGGGCCAGATGCTGGCCCTGAGCGCGGGGGATAGCTAGACGATCAGATCGTGAGGCGTATGGGTCACGACGGCGTCCATGTTGATTGAGGAATAAACCGGCTGGTGCTCGGCGATCGCCGGCCCAGTTGCTGGCGCTCCATCTGCAGCCCCTTGTGCCAGGTGAAAGCCGGCGAAATCCTGGCTGTGACCAAACCACGCGGCGGCTTGATCGAATTGTAGAGGGGCCGAAGCTCCCTGCTGTTCAAGGCTCGGAAGCTGCTCCGCGAAATGAAAGGACTGCTCGGTTCCAGACGTTCCGCCCCCTGCGAAGGGCACCATGGCCTGCGACCATGCTGCGTCTTCGTGGCCGCTCGTTGACGCAGCGCTGACGACGGGCGCCGGAGCGCTGGTGCTGCCGCCGACCGGTGGTGCAGCAGCACTGTCCGGGCTGGGCGCGAATGTGAACGCGTCCATTCCCGCCGTATGGCACTGAATATCGACCTGAAGATTGGTCGTAGCCGAGTCGCCATCTCCGTCGACCGCAGTTACATCGAACAGGAGATCCGCGTTGATACTCGTCTTTTCGGTATAGTTGATGTTGTTGACCGCGAAGGTGGGGTGCCCGGCCTCCGGCCGATCGTAGTCGACCTGGACTTGATTGAATGCCTTGTCAACGTACAGCGTGTACGTCGTCGTCGCGGCATCAAAAGTGTAGGTGTCGATCAACGACGCGTCCGATGTCTCGTGGACCACGAAGCTGGCACTGCCGCAGAGCGGTTTGGGAACATCGATGCAGAAGTCGTGAACGTCGGCGCTGCCGTCAAGAACCTTGAGGATCACGCCGGCGGTGCCATAACCCTGCCATTGTGTGAGATCGAAGCTGACCTGCGACTGCTTCCCGGAGAACGCGAGATTCAACTGCTCAGTGGGATCCATTTGCAGTCCGCTGTCACCGACCGCGATACCGCACTCCGACGCTTTGACGTCGAGCGGATGGCCGGTGCAGTCGGATCCGGTAATCACCAGTTGTCCGTCCGGAGCGGTCAATGACGGCGTGCCGCAGGCCGGGGCGTCGAAATCGGAGCCGCTAACGGTGACGTTCTTCGACAGTCCGGCGTGCTCAAGGTCAAAGCAATAGGTTCCATCCGGATCGATCAGCAACTTGAAGTACGGATCGGTCAGCGTGCCACCGCAATCCCCGAGATACGCATCGAGTTCGACACCGCCGCCCGCCTCATGGGTCGTATAGTAGAAGCTGTAGTCATCGCCATGTCCGGTGACGTGCACCGAGGTGATGCCGTCACCCAGGGATGACGTGGCCAGATCGTATCCCGTGCAGCCGACTGCGCCATCGTGGACGGCAACGCGCATCGCGGCGTCGCCATCCGCGCCGAAATCGACATGGTAAGTGCCATTTGCGGTCTGATTGTCCTGAGCGGCGACGAAGGTCTCCGGGAAGCCGCAAATGGTCGGGTGATCGTCCGTGATCGTCAATTGCTTGCCGAGGTCGATGCTCGCGCTCTGGGTGTCGCCATCCTTGTCCGTGATGGTGGCAACCAGGTTCACGATGCCGGCGGTCAGCGACACGGCTTCATCGGCGCTGGTGCAGGATGGATGCGTCACCGCGCGATACTCGGTGAAAGTCACGCTTCCGTTGGCCGGATCAAGCGCGATGGTGAATGCCAGCTCCCCGCTTGCCGTGCCGACATGGCCTTCAATGGTGTTGCCGTGCTGAACCAGCACGTCGGCGCAGCCCGTGTGCGAGTCGATCAGGCCCGACGCTGTGCCGTTACCGCCGTTGATCGCCAACGCATAGTGGGTCGTCGCGCCATCGGCGCCTTGAACCGAAGTGAATGCCGTCGAGAAATCGGCCGAAATCGTCGTCAGCGCCGCGCACGGCGCCGAGCCCGCGATGTGGTCGTCCAGCGCCGTCGCCGTCAGATGCGTTTCGCTCAGCGTCAGCGACGGGGCGGTTGCGTTCGCCTTGATGCTCGGGGCATCGTCCGTGATCGTCAGCTGCTTGCCGAGATCGATGCTTACATCCTGGTACTGGCCGTCGCTGTTCGTCACCGTCGCGATCAGGTTTACAATGCCTGTCCCCAGCGCGATCGCTTCGCCGTTGTCCGGGCTGGTGCCAAGCGGTTGTTCCACCGCTCGGTGTTCGACGAAGGTTACGCGTCCGGTCGCCGGATCGACCGTGATGGTGAATGCGAGCGTGCCGCTTGCTGTGCCGACATGGCCTTCGATGGTGTTACCGTTCTGAACCAGCACGTCGGAGAGGCCGGTGTGCGAGTCGATCAGCCCCGACGCTGCACCGTTGCCGCCGGTGATCGTCAGCGCGTAGCTGACCGCCAGACCCGCTTCGGTAACGAATGCCGCCGAGAACTCGCCGGAGGTCGTCGTCAACGCGGCGTCCGGTACCGAGCCGGCGATGTTGTCGTCCAGCGCCGTCGCCGTCAGATGGGTCTCGCTCAGCGTCAGCGACGGCGCCGGTCTGGCCTCGATCAGCGGGCCGTGGATGGTGATCGTCACCACCTGCGGGGTTCCGCCAATCGTGGTCACCGTGAAGCTGTCGGTCAGCGTGTCGCCGACGTGGAGGGCTTGCACGGAGCTGTCGGCGTTGTTGAGCGTATAGGTCCACACGCCGCCCGTCGTTAGGGTGAATGTGCCATGGCCGCCCGCGCTTGTCGTCGGCGCGTTCACCGCGGTGAAGGTGTTGGCGGGGTCGTCGACGTCGGTGTCGGTGAGCGTGCCGGTCGCGATGAGCAGACCGGGCGAGGCTCCGCTGACGCCAACTGCCCCCACAACCGCGCCAGCCTTGGCGCCGGAGATGATGGAGGCGTCGTCGACACCAACGATGGTAATGTTGAAGCTCTCACTCGTCGAGAGCGTGCCATCCCCCACGGTGATGACGAAGTTTTGGATCGCGTTGACCTTCAACGCGTTGATCGCGTCATTGTTCGGAACGAAGGTATAGTTTCCGGAGATGCTGTTGACGTAAAGCGTGCCGAACTGACCAACGCTCGATACGTTGTATGTCGACTGACCCACTAGCACGCTGCCCACAGTTCCACCGCTGATACCGAAGGTCAGCGCGCCGCCCTGGCTGCTCGCGGAAAAGGTCCCACTCGTGGTCTTGAAGTCATCGAATGCCGACGTATCGACTTCCGTCGGTCCTGCGCCAAGGTTCAGGCTCGGCGGCACGGGCGGCGCCGGCGGCGGCTTGAAGAACTCGATATGCGCCAAGGTAACGACCGGCAGCGGCCCGAGCGGATCTTGCGTCGGCGACGGCGAGGCAGGCTGAATAAAATTGATGGGTTGCAGCAGCGGCGACCCTTCGGGAGCCGGCATGCCGGACCCTTTTGATCCCGTTCCCTTCTGGAAATTGGCAAGCGCCTCCTGCTGGGCGTCGCGCAATTCCTCCATGTGGGTCGGGCTATTCGTGACCTGGTTCACCCCGACCGACGACCCTTTGGGGCTCAAGATGATCGTCACTCCGGGATCGTCGACGACGATGTGTCTGGGGATCGCCTCCTTGGTCACCAGCTCGAACACACCGTGGTGGAGGTCCTTGTAGTTGATCTTGTCGTCGTCGAGGATCGTGACGTTCGGCTCCGCAGCCCGCGCGTCCTCCAGGAGTGAGAGTGTCAGCGCCGCGAACGACAGCATGCCAAGGCCGCTGGCCCGAATGGTGCCAACAGGCGTGTCCGCCGCCAGGACGGTTGAACCTGCCAGCCGGCTGCTGATCATGCGCAAGATGCTTCTGGCCTTGGCGAACCTCCCCGGGCGGAGGGTGCGACCTCGGTCTTCCAAGTCGCCCAATTCCAGTCGAGTGTCAGCCGGCAGGTCGAGCACCGTGCCATCGACCATGCGGATTGCGACCCGGCCGCCGGCTGCGATCTCGATGACGTCGCCCTGGCAAACGGGATCGCCGGGCACGATTTGAATGGCAACGCCGCGTGCACGCGTGATCGTGCCGCAGCCGGCGGCCGTTTGAACAACGCCAACCATTCGGGGCAACTGGCCGAACATGGCCAGACACGCGTCCCCGAACGCTACGCCGGACGCGACTAACATTGGCTTTTCGCCTGCTAAACAGCTCAGGCGGAACGCGGCGCCGTATGTTTCTTGGTCTGGCTTGCGCCCGCGACGAGGTGAAATGACCCCGCACCGGCAGCCATAGGCTTGCCCGCAGAAACGTCCTGATTGAAATTAAATTCGGTCGTCGAAATGTGATTCCAGTACGGCGGGGAGCTATCGCAAAAATGACAGAACTGCTGTCCTTTATCGCGAGTGGAGCCCCACTAGTATCGCGAGTGGAGCCCCACTAGATTTAGTGTATATTCACCAAGTTTATTGTCCACCTATTAATTTTTAGTCGAACTGGTACAGGCATTTAGGCCTGTCTGCTGCAACTTGGCACTCAAGGTCCTGCGGTCTCGGCCCGGCGGTCCACATCACCATCGAGCCGCGACACGACAAGATCTTCTCGAGGGAGGGGATCGTGCGCATTCATATTGTTGTTCAATTGCTCGCCGGCACCGTTTTCACGCTCGTCGCCGCACTGACGTCCGTTCCGGTGCTGGCGCAAACCGAACCGGCCCAGCCCGCTGTTCAGGATTCCTCAGCGAAGTTCATCGGGAAGGTCGTGACGGTCACGGGTTCAGTCACGATCGAACATCCCAGTGCGGTCGTCGTTCAGGCCGCGCTGTCTGATCAATTGCCCCCAGCGAAGGTTGGCGATCCCGTCTATATGGGCGACGTGGTGAAGACCGGAGTCGATGGACGCGTCGGGATCAACTTCACCGATGGCACCTCGTTCAATCTGTCGAGCAACGCCAAGATGACCCTGACCGAGTTTGTATACGACCCGAACGGCAAGTCGAATTCGACCTTGTTCAAGCTGGCCAATGGAACGTTCACCTTCGTTGCCGGCAATATTGCGAAGACCGGTGACATGAAGATCGACACACCCGCCGCGACGATGGGAATTCGAGGCACCACGCCGCGCATCGAAATATCCGACGATGGAACGGTCAGGTTCGCGACGCTCGTGGAAGAGGGCAAGAGCAAGCTTCTCAGGAAGCCCGCGACACGCGTGGCGCCGCAGCCCGAGCAAAACACCTACCACAGGTTCAATCCGAATATTTGTCGAGGGTGCTAGGCGAGCAGGGCGTCGGGTTTGAGCGGCCATTCATGGAAACCAGTGACGCGGCGTCGTCAAAACCGGAGCCCGACATGAAGCCTCGTGCAGGTTCCGGCGGGAGTGGCGGCCTGACGGCGCTGTTCATTCTGCTTTTGCTTGCATCGCCGGTGGGCGCGCAGAACCCGAAGCAAAAGAGCAACTATCTGCGCAACATCGAGCTGTGCAGCGGCGTCGATCACGCGCTGGCCGACGCGCGCATCGGCGCCTGCACGGCGCTGATCGATGCGGGGCAGGACATGACGCCGGCCGGCCTTGCGATCGCCTACAACAACCGCGGCAACGCCTACGCCGCCAAGGAAGACTATGACCGCGCTATCGGGGATTTTGATCATTCCACCGAGCTCAATCCAACCTACACCAAGCCGTTCAACAACCGCGGCGTGGCCTACTTCAGGAAGCGCGAATACGATCGCGCGACCGACGCGTTCGATCAGGCCATCAAGCTCAACCCGAATTACGGCGAAGCCTTTGCCAATCGCGCCGGTGCCTATCTGAAGAAACATGATTATGCCCACGCCGTGCAGGATTACGATCAGGCTATTCGCCTCGAGCCGAACCTCGACGGCGTGTGGAACGGACGCTGCTGGAGCCGGGCCATCCTCGGCGCGTTGCAGGAGGCGCTGCAAGACTGCAACAAGGCGCTGCAATCGGGATCGGCCAATGCCGCCACCTACGACTCGCGCGGCCTGATCTATCTGAAGACCGGCGAGCTCCGCGCGGCCATCGACGACTATAGCGCCGCGCTCCGCATCGATCCGAAGCTGGCAAGCGCGCTCTACGGACGCGGGCTGGCGAAGCTGAAACAGGGCGACAAGGCCGGCGGCAATGTCGACATCTCCGCGGCCAAGGTGATCCAGGGCAGCATCGGCGACGACTTCACGCGCTACGGCGTGCAATAGCGAGCATGGCCGGCTAGAGCGTTTTCGAGCGAAGTGGACGCCGGTTCGCGTGCAGAAAACGCGTCAAAACAAGAGTCTAGAGCTTCGGTCCTGATTCAATCAGGACCGAAATGCTCTAGTCCATGATCTCGACCGTGGCCGAACGGCCAGCGACCAGTGCGATGCGATCCGGCAGGTGATCGAGCGCGATGCGCACCGGGACGCGTTGTGCGAGCCGGACCCAGCTGAAGGTCGGATTGACGTTAGCAAGCAGGTTGGCGCCGTCCGTACGGTCACGGTCCGCGATGCCGGCGGCAATGCTCTCGACATGTCCGGTGAGCCGGACCGGCTCGCCCATCAGCCGGACCTGCGCCTTGTCGCCGACGCGAATGCGCGCGAGCTTGGTTTCCTCGAAATAGCCCTCGACATGCAGCGTATCGGTGTCGACCAGCGCCATCACGCCCTTGCCCGCGGTGACGTAGGCGCCGGGCCGCAGGTCCATATTGGTGATGGTGCCGTTGACAGATGCATGCACCTCGCTGCGATCGAGGTTGAGCTGCGCCACCGCGCGATCGGCGACCGACTGGTCGTAGGCGGCCTTGGCCTGAAGCTGCGTAGCCAGGACCTGCTCCTGCTTCTGCTGCGAAACCGCATCGGTGGTCAGCGCACTGTAGCGCTTGAGGTCGGCGTCGGCCTGATCAAGCGTCGCGCGATGGCCGGCGACCGCAGCGTCGGCCTGCTGCAACGCGAGAGCAAAGCGGGCGCGATCGATCCGGAACAGGATATCGCCGCGATGCACTTGCTGATTGTCCTTGACCAGCACGTCGGTGACGAATCCGGAGACGTCGGGAGCTACCTGCACCACGTCGGCGCGGACCCTGCCGTCGCGAGTCCATGGCGACTCCATGTAGTAGACCCAGAGCGCGCGGCCGACGGCGAGCGCAGCGACGAGCGCGATCGCGGTCAGCGCAACCCGGCCGAGCCAGGCGAAATTCCCTTTCATGGCAGAAACTCCGAAAGATAGACGACGACGCCCAGCAGGCATACGTACAGGGCGAAATTGAACAGCGCGCGATGCCAGACCAGCCGGTAGAGCCCGAAGCGCTGCATGATCCGGCTCGCCACCGCGCTCAGCGCATAGGCCACGATCAGCCACAGCAGCAGCGCCGGGACCAGGACACCGTAGATGTCGAGCTCATATCTCATGCAGCAAAGCTCTCCTCGGGCTGCGATCGATACGCAGGTGCATCCGGAAACAGGCCGCGGCGGATGCCGACGAGGCCGAGCAATGCATCGTCCCGGGCGCGCTCGTTGGGATCCTTGACGACCGCGGCGAGCGCCGCATCGACGCATGACAGCAGCTCGGCCGGCATTGCCTCGTCGGCATGGGCGCGAAACGACGCCGCGAGGTCGTCCAGCATGTCGTCGATGGCACGCACGGTCGATGCGGCGAGGCCGTAACGGGCCCGCCTGAGGTCGATGATGTTGAGCCCGATGCGCAGCTGGACCAGGCTGTCGGCATCGCGGCGGTCGCTCTCGGAGATGAAGGCGATGCGCTGCACCAACAGGCCGAGCCGATGCAGCATCAGGCCGGCAAACTGCGCGCGATCGCCGTGGCCGCGCCGCTCGGCCGCGACCGCCAGCGTCTGCCAGCCCGACGTCATCAGCCGCTTGGCGATCCATTCGGCGCCCACGCCGCGCGCGACCCGCGTCACGATCTCGGCGATGACGACGCCGAGGAAGAAGGCGACCGACGTGTTGGCAAAACTGGCAAAATCCGCGCTGTAGGTCGATTGCAAGGCCAGCAGCGTCGCGGTGTTGGCGGCGAGCGCCATGCCGATCGGCGCGGTCTTGGGCCGCGCGATCAGGAAGCCGTACAGCAGGAAGGTCGGCGCGAGCGCGGCGATCAGAACCTCGACATGGGAGATGCCCGGCACCAGCGCGAACTGATAGATCGCGACGACGACGATCGCGACCAGCGAAAACAGTCCGAAGGCCCGGATGCTGCGCGCCGGCTCGTCCTGCGCGGCGAAGAAGGAGCAAGCGACCGCCGCCATCATCGGCGCCGAGGCGCCATCCGGCCATCCGGTCGCAATCCACAACCCGCAGCAGATCAGGATGGCAACCGCCGCCCCCGCGGCGGACCACAGCGCCATGCCGTGGTCGCGGTGACGGACCGGCGCGGCTCCCGACTCCGGGTGGAACGCCAGCGGGACGGCGGAGATATCCTTCCCCGCGGCAATCGCATCGCCGATTGCGCGGCAGTCGGCCGAGATGTCGACAAGCTCGCGGAGCCGGAGCAGCAGGCTGATCGTGATGATGCGCTCGCGCGGCACCAGGCCGTCGAGGGCAGATTGCCGCTCGGCGATCGCAGCGCGGATCGCGTCGCCGGATTGCCGCTGGCGATCGTCGTCGACGATCCATGCGGCGAGATCGTCGATCAGGTGCCGCAGCTCCGGCTGCCTTTGCACCGCCGCTTCGCCGAGTGCGGCGAGGCGGTCTTCGATCGACGTGATGATCGGCAGCAGCATCAGCATGCGCAGCCGGACCTCGCCGAGGCCGCGCACGGTGCCGACGTCGGCCAGCCGGTCATAGGCGACATGGGTCATTAGCGTATCGGTCTCGACGATGTCGGTCGCGAGGCGAAGGCGTTGGGCCCGGCGCGTCTCGCTGGTCCCGTGATCAAGCAGCACGTCGCGGGAGAGGCGGCGCGCATCCGACAGCCAGCTCCTGACACGGCCGCCGACCGCCGGCGCGACGCTGCGCGGAAACACCACAGTCGAGACGAGGCTGGCACAGATGATGCCGAGCGAGATCTCTTCGACCCGCGCCAGCGCGACATCGAAGATGCTGCCCGGGTCGGCGACCGACGGGAAACCTATCAGCGCGACGGTATATCCGCCCAGCATGAAGACATAGCTGCGCGGCGTGCCGTCGAGCAGCGACAGATAAAGGCACAGTCCGACCCAGAGCGCGATCGCGAGGCACAGCAGCTCCGGTGCATTGACCAGGTTCGGCACCAGGGCGACCGTCATGCTCGCGCCGACCAGAGTGCCGATCACGCGGAAGAACGCTTTCGAGCTGGTCGCGCCGGCCAGCGGCTGTGACGTGATGTAGACCGTCGCCATCGCCCAATAGGGCCGCGGCAGATCGATCGCCAATGCGATGACGAGCGCCAGCATCGACGCGGCGAATGTCTTCAACGCGAAGATGAGATCCGCGTGGCGGACCAGGAACGGCTCTTCCGCGCGCATGACTATTTCGCCCCTGGAGCGGTCTTATCTGAAGCGGTCTTGGCTGCAGCGCTCTTGGCGTCGTGCAGGCGGCTCGCTCGCTCGTCGATGCGCTGCAGCGTCTCGAAGGTTACCGCAAGTTCCTCGCTGCCGATATCCTTCAGCACGCTGGCCCGCACGCGGCGCAGTATCCGGTTGGTCTCCTCGACCTTGGCGTCGCCGGCCGCGGTGAGATGCAGCGTCTTGGCGCGCCGGTCGGTCGGGTCCTCGCGACGCTCGACCAGGCCTTCGGTCTGCAGCAGATCGATCAGCCGCACCAGCGAAGGCCCCTCGATCCCAAGTTCATCGGCGAGCACACCCTGACGGACATTCTCCCCCTGCCGCGACAGCACCAGCAGCGGTATAGCCGTCGCGTAGGCTGCAACTATATAGTCCGGAACATTCTTGGTGATCACGCAAAAGCGATCGAGCAAGCGGCAATGGGCACGAGCTCCACGGCAGGAGCGGGCGAAGAATTCCGGGGCGACAGCAGTCTGGCGCTGGTCCCGACCTTCATCGTCGTGGCCGTGGATGCGACGGGATTGGGGATCATCCTGCCGTTGCTGCCGTTCTACTCGCAGCGGCTTGGGGCGACACCATTCGTGATCGGTGCGCTGATCTCGGTCTATGCGCTGTGTCAGCTGATCGCCGGCCCGATCGTCGGCGTGCTCTCCGATCGCTACGGCCGCCGCAAGGTGCTGGTCGTGAGCCAGGTGGGCACCTGCGTCGGCTTCGTTCTGCTGGCCATCGCGGGCAATCTGACGCTTGTGTTCCTGGCCCGCATCATCGACGGGCTGACGTCGGGCAACATCTCGGTGGCGCACGCCTATGCGGCCGAGCACAGCCCGCCGCAGGCCCGCAAGCCGGCGCTCGGCATGACCAGCGGCGCGATCGGGACCGGTCTATTGGTCGGCCCCGCGCTGTCGGGCCTCCTTGTCCACTCGGCGACACCGCGCCGGTATGGGCTGCCGCAGCGTTGTCGCTGATCAGCATCGTCGCCACGATCGCTCTGCTGTCGCCGGATCATCCGGCCGCAGAGCCGCTCTATCAGCAGCGGGTGCCCGAGCCGGCGCTGCCGCACACGATCCTCGGGTTGCGGTATGCGTGGCGCGTGCTCGGTCTGCTTATCGTGTTCTTCTTCGTCAATTCGATGTTCCTGTCGCAGATCGGCCTGTTCCTGTCGGCGCGGTTCAGCTGGAACGGGCATGCCTTCGGCGCCCGCGAGCTCGGCGCCGTATTCGCCTATGCCGGTTTCATCAACATGGTCGTGCAATGTGCCCTGATCACCCGCGCGAATATCTTCGCGTCCGATCGCATCATTGTCCTGGCGGCGTTCGCCTGCATGGCAGCCGGATTGGTCGGACTTGCGTTCGCTGACCGGATCAGCCTGCTTGTGGCATTCCTGACGCTGATCATCGTCGGCATGATGTTCGCCCGAAGCACGCTGACTGCTGAACTGTCGCGCAGCACCGCGATCAACCGGCAGGGCATGATCATGGGCCTCAACCAATCGCTGATGTCGGGCGCCAATATCTGCGCTCCGCTGCTGAGCGGCGCGTTGATCGGTCACCAGCTCTACGTCAGCTGGACGCTCGTGATGGCGGCGATCGCAATGCTCGGCATGGTCCTGGCAGCGCAACTGCCCCCGCCGGGACAGCCAGCGCCGGAGCTGGGCAAGCGGGAAGGCAACGGGCAGATGCCGCGTTGATGACGCGCTCCAACGGTCGAATAAGGTCCCGCGATGACCAAAGACGGGTGACCGCGCGATAACTGCTCGACGCAGCGCGCTGCCCGCTCTCAACCGAAGTCGTGCATCAACCGGCTCCAGTCCTCGCCGGCGAGGCCGCCGACATAGATATCACCGCGCATAACGGCGTCGTTCACTTCGGCAACGCGCGTCAACGCCATGGCGAAGGCGCGGTGCCGGAACACGAGGCGGCGCTGCAGTCGCAACCAACGTTTGGTCTGATCGTCGTTCATCCCTGAGCGAGTGCCGCTCCGACGAGTCCCGGCACATATCCTCCGCGCCGCCAGCGCGCCCTACGGATCGAGCTCAGTATCCCAGTAGAGATAATCGAGCCAGCTCTCGTGCAGATAGTTCGGCGGGAACAGCCGGCCGTTGCGGTGAAGCTGATGCACCGTCGGAGCGTAGGGCGTCTGCTTCGGAAACATCTTGGCCTGTTGCGGCGTCAGATTGCCCTTGCGCAGATTGCACGGCGAGCAGGCGGCGACGACGTTCTCCCAGGTGGTCTGGCCACCCTTGCTGCGCGGAATGATGTGATCGAAGGTGAGGTCGTCGCCCGACAGGCAATATTGGCAGCTGAATCGGTCGCGAAGAAAAACGTTGAACCGGGTGAAGGCGGGGTGGGTGGTCGGCTTGACGAAGGATTTGAGGGAGACGACGCTCGGCAACTGGATCTCGAAGGAAGGACTTCGTACCGCCCGGTCGTAATATTCGACGATGTTGACACGATCGAGGAACACCGCCTTGATCGCGTCCTGCCAGGACCACAGCGACAGCGGGTAATAACTCAGCGGCCGGAAGTCCGCATTCAAGACCAGCACCGGCCAACCGCCTTGCGAGACATGTGCGTTCAAATAACGCTCCTGATCTCCCATTAGCTGCGAAGCAGCATGCACTCACATACTACAGGCAGCGTGACGGGATTGTGAAGAGCAATGAGCGGCTTATCCGCCATGCCCTGCCATGTTCCTGCCCCGATTGCCTCCCGCCCGCGAGGCCCTTAAAGGGAGCCGCAAGGCCCTGTCGGCCAGTGACGGACCCTGCCGATGACCACGACCACAAGCTATCTCGAGGCGCCGCGCCGGTTGCGCGCATTCGTGCGTGCGCACGAGACGAGCCTCGTGGTGCTGGCGGTGCTGATCGGCGCCATCGGCGGCCTCGTGGTCGCGGTCATGAGCAGCCTGGTCACCGTATTGCATTCGGTGCTGTTCAATCTGCCGCTGGGCGAACGGCTGTCGAGCCAGCTCAGCATCGATCCCGTGCGGGCGCTCGCGGTTCCCACGGTTGGCGGACTGGTGCTTGGCGTAGCGTTCCTGCTGCTGCTTCGGGTCCGGCCGGCCCGGGAAATCGATCCGATCGAGGCCAACGCGCTGTATGGCGGCCGGATGTCGTTCCGCGGCAGCGTGATCGTGGCGCTGCAGACGATCTGGTCGAGCGGCGTCGGCGGCTCGGTCGGGCTCGAGGCCGGCTATACCCAGTTGTCCAGCGGTCTGGCCGCCTCGCTCGGCCGCGGCTTTCATCTCCGCCGCAACGACCAGCGAATCATGGTCGGCTGCGGCGCGGCGGCGGCAATCGCCGGGGCCTTCAGCGCGCCGCTGGCCGGCGCCTTCTATGCTTTCGAACTTGTGATCGGCGGTTATACGCCGGCGAGCCTGACTCCGGTCGGCGTGGCGGCGGTGACCGGCTATTTCGTCGCCCATGCCTTCGAGCCGCTGCCGCTCGGCGTCGGCGTCGGAACCGTCGGCGACGTGCTCGGGCGGGATCTTGCGATCGCCGCGCTGCTCGGCGTGGTCGCGGCCCTGACCGGCATTGCGATCATGCGCGGGGTGGCGCTGTGCGAGACGCTGCTCGCCAAGACCCGGCTCTGGCCGCCGCTGCGGCCGGCGCTCGGCGGGCTAGCGGTCGGCGCCATGGCGCTGCTGACGCCGCAGGTGATGTCGTCGGGCCATGGCGCGCTGCGCTTCGCCGGCATCGTGGCGATGCCGCTCACCTTCATCGCCGGCGTGTTCGCGCTGAAGGCGGTTGCCTCGATCGTGTCGCTCGGCTCGGGTTTCCGCGGCGGATTGTTCTTCGCCACGCTGTTCATGGGCGCGCTCGGCGGCCGGCTGTTCGCCGCCGGCGTCGACATCGTGTGGCCGGGGCTCAATCTCGATCCCAACGCCTATGCCGTGATCGGGATGAGCGCGCTGTCGGCCTCGGTGATCGGCGGTCCGCTGACGATGTCGTTCATCGCGCTGGAATCCACCGGCAATCTCTGGCTCACCACCGCGGTGCTGGTGGCGGTCATCATCTCGACCACGATCACGCGCGAGCTGTTCGGCTATTCGTTCGCGACCTGGCGGCTGCATCTGCGCGGCGAGACCATCCGCAGCGCCGCCGATATCGGCTGGATCCGCGATCTCACGGTCGGCAAGATGATGCGGCAGGACATGACGACGGTGAACGCCGCGATGCCGATCGAGGCGTTTCGCGAGGAATTCCCGCCCGGATCGAAGACCCAGGTCGTCGCGGTCGACGGCGAGGGGCGTTATGCCGGGCTCGCGCTGGTCGCGGAAGCGCACGCGCCCGATCTCGAGGCCGACAAGGGACTTGCCGGCATCCTGCGCTACGCCGACGTGGTGCTGCATCCCGCCATGAACGTGCAGGAGGCGATCGCGGTGTTCGACGCCGCCGAAGCGGAATCGCTCGCCGTGGTCGAGGACGACGGCGACCGGCGGCCGATCGGCCTCCTCACCGAAGCGCACGCGATGCGGCGCTACGCGGAAGAATCCGAGCAGCGCCGCCGCGAGGTGATCGGCGAGATTTGATTGCGGCGGGCGCTCTTCGACCCGTCATCCTTGTAAGTCTCGAATCGCCGGATCGGATAGAGTGTCCGGTGCGGTAGCGGACGGGAGACCGCTTCATCCCAGGGCTTTGAAGCCCGATCCTCAGCGCGGCGCCCCGTCCGTTGTTCCATTGAACCCGAACAGTCGCGAGGGCCGCCTGGCGAGCCCGGTTGCGCAAGGAGGGGTGCAGATGGACGCGATCTACGTTGGCATTGATGTGTCGAAGGACCGGCTGGACGTGCATGTGCGTCCGAGCGGGGAAGCCTTTGCCGTGGCGCGTGACGGCAAAGGCTTGGAAGAGCTCGTTGCGCGCTTGCAGGTGATCTCGCCAGCGCTGATTGCGGTGGAGGCAACCGGCGGCTTCGAGACCATCGTCGCTGCTGCGCTGGCGGGCGCTCAGCTGCCGCTGGTGGTGGTCAATCCGGCCCAGATCCGGCACTTCGCGCAGGCGGTTGGTCAGCGTGCCAAGACGGACCCGATCGATGCGGCAGTGATCGCGCGGTTTGTCGAGGCCGTAAAGCCGGAGCCACGTGCCATGCCGGATCAGGAAGCCCGGCTGCTGGCTGAACTGGTCAGTCGCCGACGGCAGATCATCGAGATGATCGTTGCCGAGCGTCAGCGCGAGAAGCGGGCCGAGAATGTCCGCGTCCGCAAGAGCCTTGCCCGCCATATCAAGGTCCTCGAGAAGGAGCTGCCGGAGATCGACAACGACATCGACACGCTGGTGCGCGGCTCGCCAGTCTGGCGCGCTAAGGAGGAACTGCTGGTCAGCTTTCCTGGCGTGAGCAACACCCTCGCGCGGACCTTCCTTGCCGAGGTGCCGGAGCTCGGCGCACTCAATCGGCGCCAGATCGCGAGCCTCGCCGGTCTTGCCCCGTTCACCCGCCAGTCGGGCCGCTGGAAGGGCAAGAGCATGATCGGCGGCGGAAGAGCCAAGCTGCGCGCCGGGCTCTACATGGCCGCTCTGTCGGCCAGCCGATACCATCCGCAGCTCAAGGTCTTCTATCGGCGCCTGGTGACCGCTGGAAAGCCCAAGATGGTCGCCCTCATCGCCGTCGCGCGCAAAGTTCTCACCACCCTCAACGCCATGCTCAGGGACCAAAAACCATGGCAACCCGCTTGACGAAGAACACAGTCGCTGAGGAGCCGCGAAGCGGCGTCTCGAAGGATGCACGGCCACCAGCCGGGCCGTCGACCCTTCGAGACGCGCGCGAGCGGCGCTCCTCAGGGTGACGGGGTAAGACAAAGAGCGGCCTTTACAAAACTACGCCGTCACCCGCTCCAGCTTCTGCAGGCACCGCGTCACGCGCACCGCGGCGGGCATCTCGGTGTCCGGAAAGCTGGTCTTCCAGTCGGTGACGCCGACTTCGCCGACATAGATGTCGCCGCGCGAATCCAGCGCGATGCCGTGCGGCGCCAGGAATCTGCCGGTCTCGACGCCGGGGCCGTGCTCGCCGCCGAGCCGGGCGATGCGCTTGCCAGTGCCATCCACGATCGACAGCCGCGGGCCGAGATTGGGCACCTTGCGGTTGACGGCCATGCCGGGGCCGAGCTCGCCGATCACGAAATTCGGCTGCTTGCCGCCACCGCAGCAGCACAACGCGCACGGCCGGTGCAGATTGTTCCACTGCGTCTCGTATCTGCCGTTGCCGTCGAACACCTGGACGCGGTGGTTCTCGCGGTCGGCGACATAGACCCAGCCGTCGGCGTCGGTCGCGATATTGTGCACGATGTTGAACTGGCCGGGATCAGTGCCGGGCTCGCCCCAGGTTTTGATCAACTTTCCATCGGGCGTGTATTTGTGGACGCAGGCATTGCCATAGCCGTCGGAGACGTAGATCTCGCCGTTCGGCGACAGCGCGGTATGGGTGCAGCGATGGAACGGTTCGCCGCTCATGAACGGCGCCGGCTTGTTCGGGATGCCGATCGTCAGCAGCACCTTGCCGCCAACAGAACATTTGCGGACGGTGTGGTCGCCGTCATCGGTGCAGTAGAGATTGTCGTCGGCGTCGATATGCAGGCCGTGCGCGCGTGCGAACACGCCTTCGCCCCAGCCCCGGATGAAATTCCCCTCGCGATCGAGCACCACCATCGGATGGTCGCCGCGGTTGAAGACATAGACCCGGTCCTTGCTGTCGACCGCGACGGAGGCGACGTCCGTCAGGCTCCAGCCGTCGGGGAGTTTTGCGAAGTTCTCCACCGCGCGGTAGCGGTGCTCGCCGGTGCCGAGGATGGTTGGCATTGTTGTCTCCCCTTTTCGTCATTCCAGGATGCGCGAAGCGCAGGCCCGGAATCCATTTATCCTCAGAGTTGGTGGCCCGATGGATTCCGGGTTCGATGCTGCGCATCGCCCCGGAATGACGATGTTGGCTATTGTAACCTCGCCACCGGCCCGACGTCGCGCGGCAGCAGACCTTCCTCGATCGCCTTGATCTGCAGCGCGAGATAGCGCGAGTTGATGCGGCATTGCGCGAGGCTGCCGGCGATGAACCACAGGCCGGGCTGCGGCGTGCGGGTGTACATGTTGCGCAGCTCCTGGCCGTCGCCAAAGCCCCAGATCGGGCCGACGCGCGCGGCCATCGCCTCGCCGAACAGCCTCTTCACCAGCTCTTCCTGCGGCCGGTAGCCGGTCGCGAGCACGATGAGGTCGGCGGCAACCGTCTCGCCGGTCTTCAGCCGCGCGCCTTCGCTCACGAAGGTCTCGATGTCGGCGAACTGTTTCAGGTCGATCGCGCCGCTCGCGACGAGATCGGAGCAGCCGACGTTGAAGTAATAGCCGCCGCCGCGGGTCAGGTATTTGAACTGCCAGCCGGTGCCGCCGTCGCCGAAATCGAGCTTGAAGCCCTTGCTTGCGAGACCGTCGAGCAGCGGTCTGTCGAGCTCTTTCGACTGCTCGGTCATCAGCACGTGGCTGCGTTTGGCGAGCGCCAGCGGCATCGAGGTCGCGATCAAATCGTTGTCCTCGAGCGAGCCTTCATTGTAGGCGGCATAGGCCAGCTGCGCCGACGGCTCGATATTGGTGATGAGCGTCGAGGAGCGCTGCACCAAGGTGACCTGGGCGCCGGAGGAATGCAGATCCTGCGCGATGTCGTGGCCGCTGTTGCCGGTGCCGATGACAAGCGCGCGCTTGCCCGCCCAATGCTCGCCGTCTTCATAGCCGCTGGAATGCTGCACCTTGCCGGAGAAACTCTTCAAGCCGGGGATATCAGGCGCGCTCGGAATGCCGCTGACGCCGGTCGCCATCACGACATGGCGCGGCTGTATCTTTCGCGTCGTGCCGTCGGCCCGGCGCAGCTCGACGGTCCAGCGGCCCTTTGCCTCGTCATAGCTGCCGCCAACGAATTCGGTACCGGTCCAGAAGTTCAGCTCCATGGCATCGACATAGGATTCGAACCAGTTGGCGAGCTTGTCCTTCGGAATGTAGGTCGGCCAGTTCGGCGGGAACGGCATGTAGGGCATATGATTGACCTGCACTTGGTTGTGCAGCGTCAGCGCGTGGTAGCGCTTGCGCCAATTGTCGCCGACGCGCGCCTCGCGGTCGACGATCAGCGCGTCGATCTTGAGCTGTTGCAGCCGCGCGGCGATCGCGAGCCCGGCCTGTCCGCCGCCGACCACCAGCACATCGGGATCGCGGCCGGCATATTCGGCGGACGCCTTGCGCAGGTCGAGCCAATTGGGGCCGCGGAAGTCCCGGGAATAAGCCTGTCCACGCGGCCGCGTGTGTTCCTGCTGCTCCTCGAATCCCTTCAGTTCCTCCAACGCGGTCAGCAGCGTCCAGGCCTTCAGCCGATCGCTATCGGCGGCGTCGGGGATCAGCCGCACGATGCCGTGGCCGCGGCCGACAGCGGTCTCGAACTTGAAGATCGCCTCGATCGCGTTGGTGCCGGCGCGCATCACCCGGCGGGGCGGCGCGCGCTCGGCATCGATGCGGAAATCATGCGGCGTGCTGCGGCGGGCATGCGCGGGCAGTTCCTCGATGATGGCAAAGGCGCGGTTGACGGTCTGGATGTTCCAGCTCAGCGCCAGCACGTCGCGCCAATAGCTCTCGGGATGGAACAGCGGCTTCAGCAGCACATCGTCGGGGCCCGCCAGCGCATCCTCGAACTGCACAAGCCAATTGTCGGCGGCGACCGAAATATCGTCCGTCTTGTCGAGCATTGAGCGTTTCTCGTCATCGGCCGCCCTTGGTGACGTTTTCTTGGCGGCGTTCCCTTGCCGGCAAGCCTATACCCATTGGCGAGGCCGCAGAAAGGGCGTGACGGGATATCGCCTATTCGGCCAACGACAGGATCAGGCCTTGATCCGGCGGAACGCGGCCCTGCAGGGTATCGAGATAGGCCTCGCGCACCGCGGCCGGGCCGCGCCGCTCGACGACATCGAGCCAGTTGGGCAGATGCGGCACGAGCTCTGTCCATGCGGCGCCGAAACGCTGGTCGATGCCGCCGGGACCCCATTCCTTGGCGCGCTTGCGGATCTGGTCCGGCGCGAAGAACCACACCGGCTTGGCACCGGGCAGCGTCGGCTCATCCGGCTCGCTCGCGCGATGGGTGAGCCCGACCCGGCCGGAATAGACCATCTGCGCACCGAAGTGCCGGTGCAGGGTCTCGCGCAACGCGCTGTTGCCGGCCATGTCGACATAGGCGACGGGCTCAGCCGATGGGATCGTGGCAACCTGGTCATAGGTGACGACCTCGTCGTAGCAGCCGAGCGAGGTGACGAAATCGACATTGCCCTTCGAGGTCAGCCCGATCACCCGGATGCCGCGCTTGTGCAGCAGATGGGCGAGCCCGAACGCGGTCTTGCTCGAGGCTGACGACAGGATGACGCGGCGTGCGCCGTAGAACGCGTTCTCGGCCAGGGCGTCGTCGACCAGGAACGACAGCATGAACAACGGCAGCAGCAGCGCGCGGAAATCGCCCTGCTGGCCGGCATAGGTCGGATCGCCGGAGACGCGGGCATAGGCATTGTAGACCGGCGAGACCTCCTGGCGGTGCGCGGCGCCGTCACGCAGGCCGCGCTTGCTGACATCGGCCGCCTCGATCACCAGATGGGTCGCCATCGGGAAATAGCCGAACAGCGTTTCGCCGGCTGCGATCATGGGATGTTTCGAGGCCAGCACCTCGCCAAAGCCCCACACCGGGATGATGCCGTAGCCCTCGGGCGCCGGGAACAGGTGCCAGTACTTCAGCTGCTCGCCGATCACGGCGTAGGTGATGTTGTTGGCGGTGAAGGCGAAGCGGGTCACCTTCACCAGCAGCGCATCGGCCGGCAGCGCCGTGGCGTCCGGCAATCGCGTCTCGATCACCTTGCATTGCTGCAGGTCGTTGCGGATGACGATGAAGTCAGTGGCGTTCATGGCGATGATCCCGGCTTCAGATGCGCCGGCATAGTTGCGTCGATCGCCGGCCTTTTGCAACAGCAACTAAGTTTCAAACGCCGTTCGCCTCACCGTCACCTCGTCAGCGAAGCTGTCCGTCGCGGTAGAGGTCGCGCAGCTTGCGCTTGAAGATCTTGCCGGTGGCCTCGCGCGGCAGCGCGTCCATGAAGCGGATGTCCTTCGGCACCTTGAAATTGGCGAGCTTGCCGCGCAGGAAATCCTGGATCGCCGCTGTCGACAGTGTGCTGCCCGCTTCCGGCTCGACGCAGGCGAACAGCCGCTCGCCATATTCGTCGTCGGGCACGCCGAACACCGCGCAGTCGCGGACGCCTGCCATGCCGATCAGGGCATTCTCGATCTCCGCGGGGTAGATGTTGACGCCGCCCGAGATCACCATGTCGCGCTTGCGGTCGCACAGGAACAGATAGCCGTCCGCGTCGACATAGCCGACGTCGCCGACGCTGATCAGGCCGTCGTGATCGGCCTCGGCGCGTGCCTTGGCATTACCGTGATAGTCGAAATCCGAGATCAAGGTTTGGCGCATGAAGATCTCGCCGGGCTCACCGACGTCGCATTGCGTGCCGTCGGGCCGGAAGATCTTGACGATGCCGCCCTCGATGGCGCGGCCGACAGTGCCGGGCTTGGCCAGCGCCTCGGCCGACGAATGCCACACCGGGATGCCGGTCTCGGTGGAGCCGAGATATTCGTTGATGACAGGTCCCCACCACCCGATCATCGCGCGCTTGACGTCGACCGGGCAGGGCGCCGCGCCATGGACGATGAAGCTCAGCGACGACAGGTCGTAGCGGCGCCGCGTCTCCTCCGGCAGGCGCAGCAGCCGCACGAACATGGTCGGCACCATATGCATATGGGTGACGTGGTGACGCTCGATCAGTTGCAGCAGATCCTCGGGATCGAAGCGCGGTTCGAGCACGATGCTGCAGCCATTGCGGAATGCGAGCATGCCGTAGGAATGCGGGGCCGAATGGTACATCGGCCCGTTCATCAGGATCACCTGATCTTCGTCGGGCTTGACGCCGTAGGTGAGCGCACCGATACGGGCCGCCGCCGGCAGCTGCTCGGGACGCATCGGCTTGCGCCGCACGCCCTTCGGCAGTCCGGTCGTGCCCGAAGTATAGAACATCGGCGCGGCGCCGAGCGGAGCGTCGGTCAGCGGCGCATGGGTGTCGCGCCATTGGTCCCAGTCGGCGACGCCATCGGGCGCGTGCGTGAGTTCCGGCGCCACGCCATAGGCTGCGGCGATCTCCGGCGGCGTCGTCACGACCAATAGCTTGATCGCCGGCGGCAACCCGTCGCGGATCTGCGGCAGCAAGTCGGCGTGGCAGACCAGCGTGTCGGCCCCGCTGTCGGACAGGATGTAGGCGACCTCGTCGGCCTTCAGATGCCAATTGATCGGCACCACCGGACTACCGAGTGCGGCTGACGCTGCGACCACCTCGAACAGCGCGAAATCGTTGCGCAGCATCATGCCGACCGGCTTGCCGCCCTGAACGCCGAGCGCGCGGAAGCCGGTCGCCGCCCGCGCGATGCGGGCGTGAATGTCGCTATAGCTGATCTGTCTGTCGCCGCTGATGATCATATTCCGTTCCGTTTCCTCGCGATCGTCCGGCCGGTGTTCGGTCTTAGTTTCCGGCCCGCGCCGCTCATTTGGTCTTCGCAAACGCGATGATCGGTGACCAGATCGCGTCAGGCATCTCCTTGTAGATCGCGTTGTGATCAAATCCATCGATCACGCTGGAGGTCTTCGTCCCCGACTTGGCATCATAGACCCGTTGTCCGAGATCTACAGGGATCGTTTTGTCCGATCGGCTGTGAACCCAAAGCAGGGGGATCGACACATGGCTCGCCGCGTCGACATTGTTCCAGACGTCCGGCAGCTTGAGCATGGCCTGCTCGGGCGCGCCACCTCGAATGGCGATATCGCGCAGCGACGAGAACGGGCTTGCTACGATGATGCAGTCCGGTTTGGCGTCACTATGCGTTGCCGCGTAAAGCAATGGACCGCCGCCGAGGGAGTGGCTGAGCAAGCAGCGCCGTCCGTCGGCGGGAAACAGCTTCAAGAAGGCATCGAGCGCCGCGACGCTGTCATCGTTGATGTTGTCGATCGTCCCGGGAGGGCTGCTCCGGCCGTGCCCTGAATAGTCGAACACCAGCGAGGACACACATTTGTCGTGCAGGAATTTCTGCACCGCGATCCAATCGGCGACGGTTTCGCCCCGGCCGTGAAAGATCAGCAGCGCCGGTGCCGGCTGGCAGGATGCGGCCGCATGCACCAGGAAGCCGTCGAGCCGGCGATCGTGGCTCGGTATTGCGACGCGCTCGAAGGCCAGGCCGACATCCGCCGGCGTCGCCTGCGACACCTCGCCCGGATTGAGCGTGTTCTTCTCGAACGTGCCCCACGGGCCGTCGCCGGCCCGTGCCATGCCGGACATCGTCGTGAGCAGGGCGAGAAGGATCAATGACAGCGGACGCTTCATCCTGCTCTCCTGCGAGATATCAGGGATTGCCGATCAGGCGCTGAGCCGCGTCGTGAAGCTGTCGCGTGCCTGCGCAAGCTCGGCCTTCATCCGCGCCACCAGTTCGGCAACCGGCGGGGCGTCGGTGATCTGGCCGATGCCCTGGCCCGAACCCCAGATGTCGCGCCAGGCCTTGGCTTTGGTGTTGCCGCCGGAGCCGAAATTCATCTTGGTCTTGTCGGCGACCGGCAGGTTGGTGGGATCGAGGCCCGCGGCTGCGATCGACGGTCCGAGGTAGTTGCCGTGCACGCCGGTGAACAGGTTCGAATAAACGATGTCGTGCGCGGCATATTCGGTCAGCGCCTGCTTGTACCTGAGGTCGGCGTTGGCTTCCTCGGTCGCGATGAAGCGGGTGCCCACATAGGCGAGGTCGGCGCCGAGCGCGAGTGCGGACGCGATGCTCCAGCCGTCGGAGATCGCGCCCGACAGCAGGATGGTGCCCTTGAACCACTGCTTGACCTCGCGCACCAGCGCGAACGGTGACAGCGTGCCGGCATGGCCGCCCGCGCCGGCGCAGACCAGGATCAATCCGTCGACGCCCTGCTCGGCGGCCTTGCGGGCGTGCTTCACGTTGATGACGTCGTGGAACACCACGCCGCCGTAGGAATGCGCGGCCTCGACGATCTCGGACGGCGGCCGCAGCGAGGTGATGATGATGGGCACCTTGTGCTTCACGCAGGTTTCCATGTCGTGCATCAGCCGGTCATTGGAGGCGTGGCAGATCTGGTTGACCGCGTAGGGCGCGACCTTCTTCTCCGGATGCAGCGCCTGGTACTCGCCGAGCTCGTTGTCGATCCGCGTCAGCCATTCGTCGAGCTTCTCGACCGGGCGGGCGTTGAGCGCCGGGAATGAGCCGACGATGCCGGCCTTGCACTGTGCGATCACGAGCTCGGGCCCCGAGACGATGAACAGCGGGGAACCGACGACCGGCAGTTCAAGCCTGTTGGCGAGCGAGGCGGGCAGCGACATTGTTCGGATCCTCCATGCGCCGCCCGGCCGGGTGCCGGGACGGATCGCGATTTGTTGTGATGGCCGGAAGCGGCGGCTCCCTTGGCGCGGCAATATAAGGCTGGACGGCCGCGTCATGACGTTCAATATTGAACAGCTGATTGGCCAGAAATGAACAACGGCGCGGGCGGCAACATGGACTGGGAGCTTTGCAAGACCTTCGTCGCGGTGGCGGAGACGCGCAGCTTCGCCGGCGCGGCGCGGCGGCTGCGCATCAGCCATCCCACCGTCGGCCGCAACGTCGCGGCGCTCGAGAAGCAGCTCGGGACCCGCCTGTTCGCCCGATCCAATGATGGCCTCTCGCTGACACCGCATGGCCGCAAGTTCCGCGAGCACACCGAGGTGATGGCGGCGGCGGCGCTGCGCGCGGAGGCGGCCGCGTCCGCCACCGGCGAGCAGGCTCGCGGCGTCGTGAAGCTGTCGATCGGCGCGACGTTGGCAGCGCATTGGCTGATGCCGCGCCTCGGGCCGTTCCTGCGCGATCACGCCAACATCCAGCTCGAGATCATCACCCACCCGTTTCCGGCAAGCGTGCGGCGGCGCGAGGCCGACGTGGTGCTGCGGCCGGTCGATGCCGGGGACGAGAACCTGATCGGGCGCAAGATCGGACGGCTCGGCGCCGGCTTCTATGCGTCACGCGGTTATGCGGTCGGGCGCAAGCTGCCGGAGCGGCCGGACGAGTGGCGGGGGCACAGCGTGATCGGGTTCGCCGACCAGGCCTCGAATGCGCGGCTGGCGCGGTGGAGCGATGTCATCACGCGGCAGGGCACGCTGGTGATGCGCTGCTCCTCGCAGGGCGATATGCTTGCGGCGGCGCGGGCCGGGCTCGGGATTTGCGCGCTGTCCTGCCTGGTCGGGGCCGACTATCCCGATCTGGTTCGGGTCGCGCCGCAGAAGCTGTCGAGCCTCTCCGATCTCTGGCTGCTCGCCCATCCCGATCTGGTCGAGCTTCCCTCGGTGCGCGCCGTCATCGGCTTCGTCACCGATTGCGCGCGCGAGGACCGCGTCAGGCTGCGCGGGTAGAGCGTTTTCGAGCGAAGTGGATACCGGTTCGCGTCAAGAAAACGCGTCAAAACGAAAATCTAGAGCCCCGTTCCGATTCCATCGGAACGGAAAAGGGCTCTAGTACGTATTTTCAGGCGCGGGCCCGCCATAACGTTGCCGCGAGCAACATGAAGGCAGCGCAAGTCCACAGCGCCTGCCAGTTCTCTGGCCCTTCGTTGAGCCCAGTGTAGATTGCCGCTGCAACGAAAATGCCGGCAAACATCGATTCCGCGAGAGGGCGGTTTCCCTTCCCGGGAGGATTGAGCAGCGTCAAAGCTGCAAAAGGCACCGCCGCCATCGTGAGGGGGGCGAACGGAAAATCGATGAAGCGCGGGTCGAAGATAAGGCCGAGTGCGGTCGCTGTGCCGATCACGGCGGTGACCATCAAGGCCAATCCGTGCATCGTCACCAGTATCGATTCAGTGTGGTAGCCCTTCGGACCCAGCAATTCGGCAAAGCTGGGCGGTGTGCGACCCGACATCAGGGCGTTAGCGCCGAACACCGGCGAGGCCGTTGCCGCCACAAGAAGCGAGCCCCACACCAGCCAGCCTCCGGTGCCGTAGCTCTCATAGACCAGTCGTTGCGCGGCGACCCCGAACAGGATTCCGGCTGTGGTCGCAGAGAGTCCGACCGCAAGCCATGACACGAGCCTTGCTTCCTTTGGCTCCCTCGGCTTGCGACGCAAGGTCAGCCATGCCGCGCCGAACACCAGGATCGCCAGCGCCATTCCGCCGCACATTTGCAATTTCCAGAACGGAAAATTACTGATCGGCAGGCCAGCCGGATATTTCAGCGTGCGTTCTTCGGAATCGAACAGGCCCCAGGAGCCACCGACCGTGCCTTCGATCTCGCGCTTCCATCCTTCATCGTACGCTTCGAACAAATTGACGCGGAAATGCTCGCGCCGGGCAAGGTCGAGCACCTCCGAGACCACGCGTGCCTGATTGACGCGCGACGGCAGCGCGGACTCGCGCATGCGCCCCTCGCTCGGCCAACCTACTTCTCCGATAAAGATTTCCTTGCCCGGAAAAACCGCCGCGATCTGCCGGCGCATCTCGTCAGCGTGGGCAGCGGCACGTTCCGCGGGGATCGGAATATTCTCCCAATATGGCAGGATGTGAATCGTGATGAAGTCGACGACGTCAGCAAGTTCGCGATTGCTCAGCCAGAACTCCCAGACGTCGGCATAGGTGACGGGAACGCTGACCTGTGCCTTGATCGAGCGGATCATGGCGGCGAGGTCGGACGCCGCCATTTCCTTGCGCAGCAGAACCTCGTTGCCGACCACGAGCGCGACAATCGTGTCGGGATATTGCTTGGCGAGGCGGATCGCCGTTTCGACCTGCGTCGCATTCTTCTTTCGGTCCCGATCGAGGAAGATACCCTGAATGACCTTCAGCCCCGCCTTGGCCGCGAGCCCGGGAATCTGGTCGAGACCGAGATCAGTCGCGTAGGTGCGGATGCAGTCGGATATCTTCGCAAGTTGGGCGAGATCTTCCGCGATCTGTTCCGGCGTGACCTGCGTCGCGGGAGCAAGTGATGTCTGATTGTTGCGGAACGGGGCGTAGGAGATGCACTGGACTTTATCGCTCGGATCGATCGGAGCGCGCACCAGGCTGACCGGGATGCCCAGCCACCACCACGCCGCGGCGATAGCCCCGAGGGTTATCAGGAGAAGCGTCAGCGGGATGCGAAGCGATACCAGGTCTGTCCTCCTTGCTGGAAGGATGTGCTGGGCAAAATGGGCGAGGCCGGCAAATTGAATGAATATTCGTCTGCTGATGCTATAACACGCGTTCACGCAGTTGGAATGTTTTCTCCACGACCTACTTCGCGCCGGCGATCACGCCTTCGCGATTCCTGAGCACGCGATAATAGGCCCACCATAGATGCGCGGCGGCGCCGCGCAACGGACGCCACGGCTCGGCGAGCGGTGCCATCTGCTTCGGCGTCGGCCGCTCCTTCAGCCCGAGTCCGACCTTGACCGCTTCTTGCACGGCGAGGTCGCCCGCCGGCCAGGCATCGCCATGGCCGAGGCAGAACAAGAGATAGACGTCGGCGGTCCACGGGCCGATCCCGGGCAGCGCGGTCAGCGTGTTGTGCGCGGCATCGGCCTCTTCGTTGGCGAGCACGTCCAGGTTCAGCCGCTCCTCGGCGAGCTCGCGCGCGATGTGCTTCAGCGTCTTGATCTTGGCTGCCGAGAGCCCGAGCCGGCCGAGCCGGTCGGCGCGCGCCTTGCGAATCGTATCATGGTGGAACGGGTCGAACGCCTGGCTGACACGGCCCCAGATCGCAGCAGCACTCGCGGTCGACAGCTGCTGGCCGCAGACGATCGCGGCAAGTCCCGCAAACCCCGGCTCGCGCTGCCGGATGGCCGGCATGCCGGTCAGTTCGAGGATCGGGCGCAGCCGGCGATCCTGGTCGACCAGCTTCTGGATGGCCTCGTCGAGGTCGGCCTGGGTTTCGAGATGGATCAGCATTGCGGGATCTGCATTCGGCTTGTCATGCGCGGGCTTGACCCGCGCATCCATCTCCTATCGTAACAGAGTCTTGTCCAGCCGCATGGTCCGGAAAAGTGGAAACCGGTTTACGAGATCATGCTCAAATCAAGATCGCCGGGTCGGGCCCGGCAATGACGCGCGATCGAACACCATGCCACCCGTTTTCCGTTTCGCCCCGAGTCCGAATGGCTACCTGCATCTCGGCCATGCCTATTCGGCGCTGCTCAACCACGATCTGGCGCGCGATTCGGGCGGACGCTTCCTGCTGCGGATCGAGGACATCGACGCGACGCGCTGCAGGGTCGAGTTCGAGCAGGCGATCTATGAAGACCTGGCCTGGCTCGGCATCGCCTGGGAGACCCCGGTGCGGCGGCAGTCGGAGCATTTTGCCGCCTATGGCGCGGCGATCGACCGCCTGTCGGCCGAGCGGCTGGTCTATCCGAGCTTCGAGAGCCGCGCCGATATTGCGCGGCTGGTCGCGGACCGCGAGTCGGCCAGCGCGTGGCCGCGCGATCCGGATGGCGCGCCGCTCTATCCGGGGGCGGCGAAATCGCTCTCGGCCGAGCAGCGCGACCGGCTGATCGCGCAGGGCGCGCCGTTCGCGCTGCGGCTCGACATGGCGGCAGCACGCGCGCGCACCGGCGGGCTGCGCTGGCAGGAGGCGGGCGAGGGACCGGCCGGCGAGACCGGGAACGTGGCGGCCCGGCCGGAGGCCTGGGGCGACGTCATACTGGCGCGCAAGGAGACCCCAACCAGTTACCATCTCTCGGTCGTGATCGACGACGCCATGCAAGGCGTCACCGATGTGGTCAGGGGCGTTGACCTGTTCTGGTCGACCAGCGTGCATCGGCTGTTGCAGGAGCTGCTTGGACTGCCCGTGCCGGCCTACCGGCACCACACGCTGATCCGGGACGCTGCCGGCCAAAAGCTGTCGAAATCGACCCGGGCGACCGGGCTGCGCGAGCTGCGGGCAGAGGGCGCCAGCCCGGGCGATATCCGCCGCCTGGTCGGCTTGCTCTAGCGTGCTGCACATGATTTCGGAATAACGGAAGTCTGCCGCTGATTTGCCCGACGTGTCAAGTTGCCGTGTCGAACGCCGGTAGCCGCCGGCTACTTTGCATGGGGTTGTTTTCGATATTTTGGCGACGCGTCCCTGCGACGGCAGGCTATCGCGTATGGCTGTCGGCCAAGTGCCATGTGCGACAGCCCTGCCCGCAAGCGGGTGAGGTACCGCGGGTGGATGGACTGGTTACCATCATCGTGACTTGCCTTGGCTTCACCCAAAGGGCGCCGTGACTCTGCCGCTCCTGGCATGCCATGCTGCCCGCGGGGCGGGGTCACGGAGATCATGGCGAAAGTATCGCGCGGAGGGCGCAGCAAGCGGCGAGCCAAGGGCGAGCCGTCGAAGACCCGCGTCGCCAAGACGGTCACTAAGACGGTCACCAAGGCGGTCGCGAAGCCGGGCCGTAAGCGAACTGCGCCGAAGGCCGGTCCCGGTCTGATCGAGACCGCGCTTGCCGCCTTTGCCCATGAGGTCAGGACCCCGCTGACCGGAATCCTGGCAATCAGCAATCTGCTCGCGACATCGGATCTCGGCGAGCGCGAGCGGCGCTGGGTCGACACCATCAAGGCCGGCGCCGAGCATCTGGCTAACCTTGCGACCCTGTTCGTCGATGCTGCCCGGAGCGAGGGGCCGGGGCTCGAGATCCGGCAGGACTTCTTCGACCTTCGCACGCTGGCGCGCCATGCCGGGGATTCGCTGGCCGGCCGCGCCGCAGCCAAGGGATTGCGGGCCTCGGTCGAGATCTCCGCCAAGCTGCCGGCATTTGCGGTCGGCGATCCCGTCCGGCTGCGCGCGGCGCTGGAGAACCTGATCGACAACGCCGTCAAGTTCACCGAGCAGGGCAGCATCGAGCTGCACGTCGCGCCGGCGCGCGCGGCCAAGGGATCGGTCAAGGGATCGGCCAAGGGAACGGCGGACGGCAGGATCGGCGTTGCCTTTGCGATCTCCGACAGCGGCATCGGTCTCACGCTATCGGAGGTCAAGCGCCTGTTCCGGCCGTTCTCGCAGGCCAATGTCTCGATCGCCGCGCGGTTCGGCGGCGCCGGGCTCGGCCTTTCCTCGGTCGAGCAGCTCGCGCGCGCCATGGGGGGCGACATCGTCGTGGCCCAGCGCAAGGGCGGCGGCACCGTCTTCACGCTCAACGTTATGCTGGCTTCAGCCGCAGGACCGGTCGGCGCGTCCTCGAGCGAAGGCGCAGCGACGCCGTCATCGCAGGGGCTGCGGCTGCTCAGCGTCGAGGACAATCCGTTCGGTCGCGTCGTGCTCAACACGATCCTGACCGAGCTCGGTCACCATGCCGAATTCATCGGCCAGGGCGAGGGCGCGCCTGATCGGCTCGCGCAGGGTGCCTTCGACGCCGTGCTGATGGACATGGTGCTGCCCGGCATCGGCGGTGTCGAGGCGATCAAGCGCATCCGCGCGCTGCCGCCGCCGCACGGCCGCATCGTGATCGTCGGAATCTCCGGTCGCGCCGAGGACGAGGCCGCGGCGCGCGCCGCCGGCGCCGACGCCTTCCTGGTCAAGCCTGTTTCTCCGCGGGCACTCGCGACTGCGCTGCTTGAAGCGGCACGCCGCGCGGCAGCCGGGACTTGATGATCGCCGCGTTCAGCTCGCCGCCGAACACGAAGATTGCGGCGATGAAATATAGGAACACCAACGCGATCACCACCGAGGCGAGCCCCGCATACATCGTGACGTAGTTGTTGGCGAAGCGCGCCAGATACATGCCGAAGCCGATGCCCGAGATCAGCGACGCCACTATGGTGAAGATGATGCCGGGCAGGATCTGCGTGAAGCCGCGGCGGCCCGCCGGCAGCCAAGCATGCAGGATGAAGAGCGCGACGACCAGCGCCAGTACCGTGACGCCGTAACGGGCGGTGTTGAGCAGGCTCTCGTTGGATTCGACGAAGAACGGAATATAGCGCCGCGCCGCCTCGATGATCAGCGGACCGAGCACGATCAGGAATGCCATCGCGAGCGAGGTGAACGCCGCGACCAGCGTGTAGCCAATCGATTCCAGCCGCAGCCAGTACCAGCGCCGCGGCTCGATCACGGCGTAGGCGCGGTTCAGCGCCACCCGCAGCGCCTCGACGCCGTTGGAAGCGAAGTACACCGCGAACACCGCGCCGATGGTCAGGATGCCACCGCGGGTGCTGGTCAGCACGTCGTGGATCTGGCCGGACAGCGCCTCGGCGACCTGCTGCGGCCAGACCTGCAGCAACAGTCCGACCGCCTGGTCGGCAAGCTCCTTGGAGCCGAAGAAGCCGGCCACTGACGTCAGCACGATCAGGAACGGAAACAGCGCCATAAGGGTCGACAGCGCAATGTGGCTCGCGATCGCCCAGCCGTCGTCGGCGAGGAACGTGTAAAACGCATCCATCACGACGTGGTAGACGTAACGAAGCTGCTTCACATTCCACCCGGCATTGTCGAAAACCGCTCGGTCCGAGGACGGACCCAGCATCTGATATTACGCATTGAAAAGCCAGTTGGTTGCATGCGCCGCCTGTGTGGAAGTCCGCGTCCTGCGGTGTTATGTACCGCAGATGACATCTGTCCTCAGCACGATCATTCTTCCCATCGCCGTCGGCGCCGTCGCGCTGGTGCTCTTGCTCGGCCTCGTCAACATGATGAAGGGCGGCTCGCCGAACACATCGCAGAAGCTGATGCGGCTGCGCGTGCTGCTGCAGTTCGTCGCCATCGTCATCGCGATGCTCGCGGTCTGGGCGATGGGGCGGTAGGGCGGTTTCGAGCGACGTGCGCGATGCGCAAACCTTAGGAGATCACGGCCATGGTCGTTCTCAATCGGATCTATACGCGCACCGGCGATGACGGCACCACTGCGCTCGGCACCGGCGAGCGGCGGCCGAAATACGATCTGCGGGTTGCCGCCTATGGCACTGTCGACGAGACCAACGCAGCGATCGGCGTGGTGCGGCTGCATCTGGCCGATAGCCCCGAGGTCGATGCGATGCTCGGCCGGATCCAGAACGATCTGTTCGATCTCGGCGCCGACCTTGCGGTGCCCGAGCGCGAGGGCAAGGCTGAGCGTCTGCGGATGCTGGCGAGCCAGGTCGAGCGGCTCGAACGCGACATCGACAGCCTGAACGACCAGCTTGCGCCGCTGACCTCGTTCGTGCTGCCCGGCGGGACGTCAGCTTCTGCATATCTGCATCTCGCCCGGACGATATGTCGCCGCGCGGAACGGATCATGGTGGAACTCGCCGCTCGACCCGACGAGACGGTCAATGCCGCTGGTATCCAGTATATGAACCGGCTGTCCGATTTCCTGTTCGTTGCCAGCCGCTTCCAGAACAATAAAGGGGCCAGTGACGTGTTGTGGGTGCCGGGCCAGAACCGCTAAACTGGTTCAAAACCGGGGGACGGTTTTTTGGCTTTGCCGCGTTGACCGGGGGGGACGGTACCTTTAGGTTCCGCGCCAGCCAACCGAAACCCATAAAATCAAAGCGAAAGAGGATCGATGAAGGTTCTTGTGCCGGTAAAGCGGGTCGTCGACTACAACGTCAAGGTCCGCGTCAAGAGCGATGGATCGGGCGTGGAGCTCGCCAACGTCAAGATGTCGATGAACCCGTTCGACGAAATCGCCGTCGAGGAAGCGCTGCGGCTGAAGGAAGCCGGCAAGGCGACCGAAGTGGTGGTGGTGTCGATCGGACCGGCGCAGGCTTCCGAGACCATTCGCACCGGGCTTGCGATGGGCGCCGACCGCGGCATCCTGGTCAAGGCCGAAGGCAATGTCGAACCGCTCGCGGTCGCCAAGATCCTCAAGGCGGTGGTCGATGCGGAGCAGCCCGGCCTCGTCATTCTCGGCAAGCAGGCGATCGACGATGACTCGAACCAGACCGGCCAGATGCTGGCCGCGCTGCTCGGCTGGTCGCAGGCGACCTTCGCCTCCAAGCTCGAGGTCGATGGTTCTGATTTCAAGGTCACGCGCGAAGTCGACGGCGGCCTGCAGACCATCAAGCTCAAGGGCCCGGCGATCGTCACCACTGACCTCCGCCTCAACGAGCCGCGCTACGCGTCGCTGCCCAACATCATGAAGGCGAAGAAGAAGCCGATCGACGACAAGAGCGTCGCTGACTACGGCGTCGACGTGACGCCGCGTCTGGAAGTGCTGAAGACCGCGGAACCGGCGGGCCGCAAGGCGGGCGTCAAGGTCAAGGACGTCGCCGAACTCGTGAACAAGCTCAAGACCGAAGCCGGGGTTCTCTGATGACGACGCTGTTGATTGCCGAACACGACCACGAGACCCTGAAGGACTCGACCAACAAGGCGCTGACCGCGGCGAGCCAGCTCGGCGGCGACGTTCATGTGCTGGTTGCCGGTGGCGGTCAGGGCACCAAGGCGGCGGCGGAAGCTGCCGCCAAGCTTGCCGGTGTCAGCAAGGTGCTGGTGGCCGAAGGTCCGGCCTATGAGCACGACCTTGCCGAGCCGCTGGCTGCGCTGATCGTCGCGCTGGCGCCTGGCTATGACGCCTTCGTCGCGCCCGCGACCTCGCGCTTCAAGAACGTGATGCCGCGCGTCGCAGCGCTGCTCGACGTCATGCAGGTTTCCGAGATCATCAAGGTCGTCGCGCCCGACACGTATGAGCGGCCGATCTATGCCGGCAACGCGATCCAGACCGTGAAGTCGAAGGACGCCAAGAAGGTCATCACGGTCCGCACCTCGACCTTCGCCGCGGCCGGTGAAGGCGGCAGCGCCGCGATCGAGAACGCCGCATCCGCCGCCGATCCGGGCCTGTCCACGTTCGTCGGCGAGGAAGTCGCCAAGAGCGACCGTCCGGAACTGACCTCGGCCAAGATCATCGTCTCGGGTGGCCGCGCCATGCAGAGCCGCGAGAACTTCGCCAAGTACATCGAGCCGCTCGCCGACAAGCTCGGCGCCGGCGTCGGCGCCTCGCGCGCCGCGGTCGATGCCGGCTATGCGCCGAACGACTGGCAGGTCGGCCAGACCGGCAAGGTGGTGGCCCCGGAACTCTATGTCGCGGTCGGCATCTCCGGCGCGATCCAGCATCTGGCCGGCATGAAGGACTCCAAGGTGATCGTCGCCATCAACAAGGATGAGGACGCACCGATCTTCCAGGTCGCCGATTACGGCCTGGTCGCCGACCTCTACCAGGCGGTTCCGGAGCTGACCGAAGCACTCGGCAAGCTCGGAAAGTAAGCGACAAGACACCGGCCGGGTGGGTAAGCTCCGGCCGGTGTTGTTATTTTCGAGGCAATGATCCGGAAACGGTTTTCCGGAAGGATCATGCCCGACAGGGGAAATGGGATCGGGATGTGATTGCCTGCAATCACATCATGGTCCCGGGAAACGTTTTCCGGCGGATTGGGCAACCCGGAAGGCTTCACTTCGGGTATCGTTGGAATTGGGCAGGCGCGACATGCGCGCCGTTCCGGTGGATGACAAGATGACGGTGGCAATCAAGAAGGTCGGTGTGATCGGTTCGGGCCAGATGGGCAATGGTATTGCCCATGTGGCGGCGCTGGCCGGTTTCGACGTGGTGCTCAATGACGTCTCCGCCGACCGGCTGAAGTCGGCGCTGGCGACCATCAACGGCAATCTGACCCGCCAGGTCGCCAAGAAGGGGATCAGCGAGGGCGAGCGCAAGCAGGCGCTCGACCGCATCGCCTCCGCCGAGACCATCGATGCGCTGGCCGATTGCGATCTCGTGATCGAGACCGCGGTCGAGAAGGAAGAGACCAAGCGCAAGATCTTCCACGACGTCTGTGCGGTGCTGAAGCCGGAAGCGATCGTCGCGACCAACTCGTCGTCGATCTCGATCACAAGGCTCGCCGCCTCGACCGACCGCCCGGAGAAATTCATCGGCATTCATTTCATGAATCCGGTGCCGGCGATGGAGCTGGTCGAGCTGATCCGCGGCATCGCCACCGACGATGTGACCTTCGACACTGCCAAGGCGTTCGTCGCCAAGCTCGGCAAGCAGGTCGCGGTGTCGGAGGATTTCCCGGCCTTCATCGTCAACCGCATTCTGCTGCCGATGATCAACGAGGCGATCTACACGCTGTATGAGGGCGTCGGCAACGTCGAGGCGATCGATGCCGCGATGAAGCTCGGCGCGCACCATCCGATGGGCCCGCTCGAGCTCGCCGATTTCATCGGCCTCGACACCTGCCTGTCGATCATGCAGGTGCTGCATGAGGGGCTGGCCGACTCCAAGTATCGGCCGTGCCCGCTGCTGGTGAAATATGTCGAAGCCGGCTGGCTCGGACGCAAGAGCCAGCGCGGCTTCTACGACTACCGCGGCGACAAGCCGGTCCCGACGCGGTAATTCGCGCCCTCTCGTCAGATCAGCGCCCGCAACAGCGCAAGCGTCGCGGGCACGAGACCTGCAGTCATCGTCACACCAACTCCAAGTCCGAGCAGATGCGCGGTTAGCGCCAGGCGCTGGCTTTGCCTGTGCGCCGTCATTGCAGCGCCTCGCAGGCGCGCTTCAGCCGCCTGCCGGCCTCCTCGATGATCGATGACGGGTTGGCGAAGCTGAGGCGGATATAGGGCGACAACCCGAGATCCTCGCCGGGAAACACCACCAGATCGGCGTGTTCAAGCAGGTAAGTCGCAAAATCGCGGTCGGTCGCAATCAGCTTGCCGTCAGGCGCGTGCTTGCCGATCACGCCGGCGCAACCGACCAGCAGATAGAACGTGCCTCCGGGCGGCGTGCAGGCGAGCCCGCTGCAACCGTTCACGAGTTCCGCAAAGCGGTCACGCCTCGTGCGAAGGATGGCGCCGCGCTCGGCCAGCACATCCTGCGCGCCGTCGAGCGCGGCGACCGCGGCGGCCTGGCTGATCGACGACGCGCCCGACGTCGTCTGCGACTGGATCGTGATCATCGCGCGGATCAGCGCCGATGGGCCGGCGGCATAGCCGATGCGCCATCCCATCATGGCGTAGCTCTTGGCGAGGCCGCTGACGGTCAGCGTTCGCGGCCTCAGGCGCGGTTCGATCTGCGCCAGCGTCGGCGCAGGTCGGCCATCGAACACGATGTGCTCGTAGAGCCCATCGGCAAGCACCCAGATGTCCGGATGCTGCAAGAGGATCGCGGCGATCTCGAAGAGATATTCCGGAGAATACAACACACCCGAGGGATTGACCGGATTGTTGATCACGATCCAGCGCGTTCGCGCCGATATCGCCGCCTGCAAATCCTCGGCGCGCAGCTTGAAGCCGTTGTTCTGCGCGCACGGCACGACCACCGGCGTCGCGCCCGCGAGCCGCACTTGATCTAGATAGGGCGCCCAATACGGCGCGGGGATGATCACCTCGTCTTCAGGCGCCAGCGTCGCGAGCAGCGCGTTGAACAGCGCCTGCGTCGAGCCGTTGGTGATGACGATCTCGTCCGGCCGATAGTCGAGATGATGGTCGCGCAGCAGCGCGGCCTGCACCGCCCGCTTCAGCTCAGGCGTGCCGTCGACATCGGTGTAACGGGTTTCGCCGCGCAGTGCCGCGTCATGCGCTGCCGCGATCACATGGTCGGGTGTCGGGAAGTCCAGATTGCCCGACGACAGCTCGATGATGTCGCGCCCGACGGCGCGCAGTTCACGGGCGCGGCGCCGCAGCACCGATGCGGGTGAGGGCTTGATGCCGCTCATGCGCGGCGAGAGGATCGGTGTCGCGGTCATCGGACGTACTGCGCCCCGCCGTTGCCGAACGACCAGTTCTCCGGAAGCACTTCGACCAGATTGATGAAGATGTCTTCAGTGCGCAGGCCGGGACTCTCCGTCAGCCGTTCGGCGATCCGTCGATAGAGCTTCTGCTTCTGCGTCACCGGGCGGGTGTTGCTGACCGTGATCTGGATGATGACCAGATCGTCGCTGCGCCTGATGCCGAGATAGTCCGCGCCAAAGGCGAAATCGTCGCCATCGTGCTCGGAGATCGTCATGAAGCGATCGCCGTCCGGCACATCGAAGGTCTCGCGCATGGCGCGATAGAGGCTCTCGAGAATGGCCTTGCGGTAGGCGGCGGGCTTGCCCCGTCGCAGTGAGACGCGGGTCAGCGGCATGATGTTGTCTCCTGGTGGCAATCGTTGACTGCGCTAATCCTAGGAGTTCGTTGATCATTGAAAAACGGTATGATAATGTATTTCAATGATTTCATTTTTAAATGGATGGTCATGAAGGCGCTCGATGTCGAGGCCGTGCAGGCCTTTGTCCTGGTGGCCGACCTCAGCAGCTTCACGCGCGCGGCGCAGGTCATGGAGACCACGCAGTCCGCGGTCAGCTTGAAGATCAGGCGGCTGGAAGATGGGCTCGGCCGCCGGCTGCTGGAGCGAACGCCGCGGCTGGTTCGACTGTCGGCGGAGGGCACTGCCTTCCTCGGCGCCGCGCGCAATCTGGTGGCCGCGCATCAATCGGCGCTCGGGTCGTTTGCGGTCGAACACCGTCGGCTTGTCGTCGGCATCAGCCACCACATCGTCGGATCGGAATTGGCCTCGCTGCTGAAGCGGATGAACACGACCGATCCGGGCCTGGTGATCCAGCTGCATGTCGATACGTCGCGTTCGGTGCTCAGCGCATTCGACGACGGCAGGCTCGATGCTGCGATCGTGCTGCGCCACGATGCCAAGCGCCGCGACGGCGACGTGCTGTTCGAAGAACCTTTCGGCTGGATGGCCGCGCCCGATTTTCACCATCGGCCCGGTGAGCCGCTGCGCCTGGCGACGCAAGCCGAGCCTTGCAGCGTGCGCGCCATGGCGGTCGAAACGCTCAACGCTGCCGGCATCGCCTGGACCGAGGCGTTCGTCGGTGGCGGGCTTTCGACCATCGGCGCTGCGATATCCGCAGGCCTCGCCGTTGCCGCGCTGGCGCGCCGGGTGGCGCCGGCCGATACCGTCGACCTCGGGCCGCGACTTGGCCTGCCGCCATTGCCGTCCCGCGACGTCATGCTTCACTCCAAGCTGTCGGATGCGCGGACACGGCAGGCGCTGCGCACCCTCGGTGCGGCCTTCGCCGCGAACGCAGCCTGACCGCGCAAGCATTGTCCGCTTCTCATTCTGTCAGGCGACATCCCGCGCGCTTGAGCATGTCGCGGATGATCAGGGGCGTGGCCGGCGTCTCGGTCGCGGCGGTGGCTGCCGCGCTCGCGATCGCATCACGCGCCTGTTGCGCGTCGAGTGTCAGCCGCCGGGCGCAGGGCGGCAGGCTGCGCGCGGCATCGAGCAGCCAGCCGGCGGTTTCGCCGGTGCCGGCCAGATAGGCCCTCAGTGTCTGGCGCGCGGTCGGATTGGTCGCGGCCTGGTCCAGCATGGCCCTGACCTGTGCGACCGAGATCTGTCCGCGCGACGTCGAGGGCTGCGCATGCGCCGCTGTCGTCAAGAGAAGGACGGCGCGGATCGCGTGAGCGGGACGAACGAGCATAATCTCATCTCCTAAGGCAGGTTGACTTGCAGATACTAATTATCGTAAAACAATAATGTTAGATCAGCAATCCCGAGGTTGAGCCATGTCCGCGTCCCTCTCGTCAGACCTTTCCCCATCCGCGCGGCCGGCCCGCCTCGAACGTATCCGCGCGCTTAGCCGCGTGCTCGCTTATGCGTGCACCGGCATCTCGTTCGTGCTCGCGGTCGGATTGCTGGCCTACTGGCTGGCGAGCCCGGATGAGGCGATCCTGCGCGATGCAGGGCTGACCGGCATCGCATTCCATCCGATCGGCTGGCTGGTCCGCCTGATGGGTCTGTTGGTCTCGGCGTTGCCGCTCGCCTGTCTGATCTGGGGCTTGTCGCGCGTGCGTCGCGCTTTCGCGTCGTTCGCGCAGGGCCGCTTCTTCACGGCCGCAAACGTCGCGGGGTTGCGTGACCTCGCGATCGCGATGCTGCTCTCGACCCTGCTGAAGCCCGTGATCGGTGCGCTGCTCTCGATCCTGCTGAGCTGGCAAACCTACGCACAGGGCAAGTCCGTCGTCATCGCGCTCGGTTCCGACACGCTGCTGGCGCTGCTGTTCGCGGGTCTGGTTGCGGTCACGGCTTGGCTGATGGCCGAAGCCAATGCGATCGCCGACGAACACGCGCAATTCGTCTGAGGTCTTCGATGCCGATCCGGGTCCGGCTCAACGTGATGCTCGCCGAGCGCAATGTGAAATCGAAAGAGCTTGCCGAATATGTCGGGATCACCGAGGCCAATCTGTCCCTGCTCAAGCAGGGCAAGGTGAAGGGCGTCAGGTTCGATACGCTGGAACGGATCTGCATCTATCTGAAGTGCCAGCCCGGCGATCTGTTGCGCCATGAGGGCGACGATGCGTCAGCCTGACGCGGCCATGCGTTACCCAAGCATTAACTTTCGCGCGCTACGCAAGAGCCGAGTTTGGGAGTGCCGCGTATGGACATGATGAGCATGGTGTCGAGCATCCTGTCGATGCAGCAGGGCAATCTGCAGGGTCAGATCGCGACCCGCGTGACCAAGCAGAACCTCGATGCGGAAAAGTTCGCGGTTCAGACCCTGCTCGGCACGCCGTCGACCGCCAATCTCGGTCCCGGCGTCGGCGGTAACCTCAACGCCGTCGCCTGATCAGAACCCTGCCGCGGCCGGGGCTAGCGCCGCCTTCACCAGCTTGATCGCATCGTCGCTCGCCCATTCGGCGGGACCGGCGATATTGGCGATTTCGCAGCCCTTGCCGTCGACCAGCACCGAGGTCGGCATGCCCAGCGCCTTGCCTATGTTCTTAAGGTCCTGAAAGACCTTGGCTTTCTGGTCGCTGAAATAGCCGAGATTGGTCAGATTGGCTTCCTTCAGGAAGTTCTTCGGCTTGTCCGGATCGCGGGTGTCGATGTTGATCGCGACCACCTCGAAATCCTTGCCGCCGAGCTTGGTCTGCAGGCTGTCGAGCGCCGGCATTTCCTTGCGGCAGGGCACGCACCAGGTCGCCCACAGATTGACCAGCACCGTCTTGCCGCGCCAGTCCGAGAGTTTCTTGGGCTGGCCGTTGGCGTCCTCGAATGTCAGGTCGGGCAGCCTCAAGGGCGTGGTTGCCATGGTCAGCGCCGCGACCTCGCCATGGGCGAGCGGGGCGATCTTCTTCGCCAGATCCACCGCGCTGTTGCAGGCGACGTCGCCGCCGGCGGGATGCCTGAGACCGGAGACGCCGATATAGCCGATCACGGCCCCGGCCAGCACGGCGCCGATCACCAGCGGGATGCG
Source organism: Bradyrhizobium sp. USDA 3240 (assembly GCF_054063295.1). Lineage (NCBI taxonomy): Bacteria > Pseudomonadati > Pseudomonadota > Alphaproteobacteria > Hyphomicrobiales > Nitrobacteraceae > Bradyrhizobium > Bradyrhizobium sp. USDA 3240. The sequence goes on along the minus strand of NZ_JBSSGD010000002.1, from coordinate 3,329,203 downwards.
CCATTTGGCCGTCGGCTTGGCGGTCGGTTCGGATGGGGTCGTCTCGGGCATATCGTTTGTCATCCTGGGTCAGATATGGCTATGCAGTGCCGGGAATACGTCCGGAACCGCCATGCTGTTTCGCCACTACGGCCAAAGAAACAGCACGGCCTGAAATACAAATTCGTGAGCGAGATGTCATGAGCAACAAGATGTGGGGCGGCCGGTTCTCGGAGCGTCCCGACGCCATCATGGAGGAAATCAACGTCTCCATCGACGTCGACCGTCACCTTTACGCCCAGGACATTGCCGCGTCCAAGGCGCACGCCGCGATGCTCGCTGCGCAGGGCATCATCACTTCAGCTGATGCGAAAAATATCGGCAAAGGTCTAGACACGATTTTGTCAGAAATCGGCAAGGGCGATTTCGATTTCAAGCGCGCGCTCGAGGACATCCATATGAATGTCGAGTCGCGGCTGTCCGAATTGATCGGGCCCGCGGCGGGCCGGCTGCACACCGCGCGCTCGCGCAACGACCAGGTCGCGACCGATTTCCGGCTCTATGTCCGCGACACCATCGACGAGACAAATGCGGCGCTGGCCGCGTTCCAGCAGGCGCTGGTCGCCCGCGCGCTGGAGCATGCCGGAACCGTGATGCCGGGCTTTACCCATCTGCAGACCGCGCAGCCCGTGACCTTCGGCCATCATCTCCTGGCCTATGTCGAGATGGCCGGCCGCGACCGCGGCCGCTTCTCCGATGCGCGCAAGCGGCTGAACGAATCGCCGCTCGGTGCGGCGGCGCTCGCCGGCACCTCGTTTCCGATCGACCGCACTGCGACCGCCAGGGCGCTCGGCTTCGACCGGCCGATGGCCAATTCGCTCGACGCGGTGTCCGATCGCGATTTCGTGCTGGAAACGCTGTCGGCGGCCGCGATCTGCGCGGTGCATATGTCGCGCTTCGCCGAGGAGATCGTGATCTGGACCTCGCCGCTGGTCGGTCTCGTCAAGCTCAGCGACAAGTTCACGACCGGCTCCTCGATCATGCCGCAGAAGCGCAACCCGGACGCCGCCGAACTCGTGCGCGCCAAGACCGGCCGCGTGATCGGTGCGCTCACTGCGCTCCTGATCGTGATGAAGGGCCTGCCGCTCGCCTATCAAAAGGACATGCAGGAGGACAAGCAGGGGGCCATGGAGGCGTTCGAGGCGCTGTCGCTCGCGATCCGCGCCATGACCGGCATGGTCGAGGATCTGGTGCCGGACGAGGCGAAGATGAAAGCCGCGGCCGGCGAGGGCTATGCCACCGCCACCGACCTGGCCGACTGGCTGGTGCGCACCCTGAAAATGCCGTTCCGCGACGCCCACCATGTCACCGGGCGCATCGTCGGCTTGGCCTCGGCACAGGGCGTGGCGCTGCACGAGCTGCCGCTCAAGGCCATGCAGGAGGTCGAACCGAAGATTACGGCAGAGGCGCTGAAGGTGCTGAGCGTCGAATCCTCGGTCAAGAGCCGGACCTCGTTCGGCGGCACGGCGCCGAAGAATGTGATGGCCCAGGCCAAAGCCTGGGCCAAGCGGCTGGAAAAAGAGCGAAAATTGGGCTGATCCGGAAAATTTGGTCGTGATTTCATGGCGCTCCGCCTCTCGCCAGAGCACGCCAATGTTTGTATGGTGCCGCCCAAATTGGGGAATTCGTCGTGATTAGCAAGAACCGCCTGACCCCCTCGGGATGGGCCATCATTGTGCTGAGCGCTGCAACGCTTGCGCTCGGCGGCTGCGGCCGCAAGGGACCGCTCGACCTGCCGCCGACCGCGAACGCCGCGCCGGCCACAGCACCGGGCGACACCGAGAGCGAGCGCGCGGCCCAGCCCAGCGTGTTCAATCCGACCTATGGCTCGGATGCCGCGCCGGCCGCGTCGAAAGGCAATAAACGGTCTTTCGTGCTCGATCCCTTGCTCGGCAACTAATATCTAAAAGCGTGTCATGAACCATTTCGACTATCGCAACGGCGTGCTGCATGCCGAGGCGGTCAATCTCATTGGACTGGCGGAGGCCGTCGGCACGCCGTTCTATTGCTATTCGACCGCGACGCTGGAGCGGCACTACCGCGTCTTCACCGAGGCCTTTGCCGGTGAGAGGGCGCTGGTCTGCTACGCGATGAAGGCCAATTCCAACCAGTCGGTGCTGCGCACGCTGGCCAAGCTCGGCGCCGGCGCCGACGTGGTGTCCGGCGGTGAGCTGAAGCGGGCGCTCGCGGCCGGCATACCGCCGTCGAAGATCCTGTTCTCCGGCGTCGGCAAGACCGAGGGCGAGCTGCGTGCCGCGCTCGCCGCCGACATCCTCTGCATCAATATCGAGTCCGAGCCCGAGCTCGAGATGCTGTCGCGCCTTGCGGTCGAGATGAAGACGACCGCGCGCATCTCGGTGCGGGTCAATCCCGACGTCGATGCCGGCACCCACGCCAAGATCTCAACCGGCAAGTCGGAGAACAAGTTCGGCATTCCGATCGCGCGCGCCCGCGAGGTCTATGCCCGCGCGGCGAAGCTGCCGGGCATCAAGGTGACCGGCACCGACGTACATATCGGCAGCCAGATCACCGATCTCGGCCCGCTGGAGGCCGCATTTCGGCTGCTCGCCGAATTCGTGCAGACGCTGCGCGCCGACGGCCACGACATCTCGCATGTCGATTTCGGCGGCGGCCTCGGCATTCCCTACTACATGGACCGCGCTGCCCCGCCGGCGCCGGCGGCCTATGCCGCTATGGTTAAGCGCGTCACGCATAATCTCGGCTGCACGCTGATGTTCGAGCCGGGCCGGCTGATCGTCGGCAATGCCGGCATCCTCGTCAGCCGCGTGATCCATGTGAAGCCGGGCGATGCCAAGAACTTCGTGATCATCGACGCAGCGATGAACGACCTGATCCGGCCGACGCTGTATGAAGCGCATCACGATATCCTGCCGGTGCGCCAGCCTGCGCAGGGCACACCGACCATGGTCGCCGACGTGGTCGGCCCGGTCTGCGAGACCGGCGACTATCTCGCGCTCGACCGTTCGCTGCCGCAGCCGAAGGCCGGCGATCTCCTGGCGATCATGACCGCCGGCGCCTATGGCGCGGTGCAGGCCGGCACCTACAACACGCGGGCACTGGTGCCGGAAGTGCTGGTCAAGGACGACCAGTACGCCGTGGTCCGCCCACGCATCGACGTCGACGCGCTGATCGCGATGGACAAGCCCGCGCCCTGGCTGTGATGGCCGGCGTCGCGCCTCACTAAAACGGTGTCGTCCCTGCGAAAGCAGGGACCCATAACCACCGCTCTCGATTGTCGTGCTGAGCTGGGGCCTCAGCTCAGCCAAGCCACGAAAGCCTGTGGTTATGGGTCCCGGGTCGCGCTTCGCTTGCCCGGGACGACGGCGTTATCTTGTCGACGGCGCTTACTTCGCGGCGTGACTGCCGCCCTTGCCGCCGCCGACGATCACGCCCGCGGCCTTCTCGATCGGCTTGATCGCGGCGGTGAAATCCGAGTCCGGTCCCTCGTCGCGGATGATGACTTCCCAGAGCCGGCCGACCGCTTCGGCGACTTCCATCGACAGCCCGAGCGAGCGCATTTCCTCGACCGCGAGCCGCACGTCCTTCACCATCAGGCCGGTGGCGAACCCGAAGTCGAAGCTGCGCGGCAGCACCGAACGCGGAAACTTGTCGCGGCTCGCGGTGTTCATCCCCGAGCCTGCGTTGATCACGTCGATCATCACCGCCGGATCGAGCCCGGACTTGACGCCCATCACGACGGCTTCCGAAGTCGCGACCATCGCGGTCGCCGACAGGAAATTGTTGGCGAGCTTCATGGTCTGGCCGGAGCCCGGCTTGATGCCGATGAAGAACACCTTGCCGATGACGTCGAGCGCGGCTTTCACCAGCTCGAAATCGGCGCGCGGGCCCGACACCATCACCGCCAGCGTACCCTTCTCGGCGCCGGAGACGCCGCCGGAGACCGGGCTGTCGATCTGCACGATGTTCTTCTTCGCCAGCAGGTCGTGGATCTTCACCGCCATCTGCGAGCCGACGGTGGAGAGATCGATGAAGCGCCTGACGCGCTTGCCCTCGATCACGCCGCCGGCGCCGGTCGCGACCTCGAGCGAGGCCTGCAGCGAGGGCAGGCTCGCCATCACGGTCTCGACGCGGTCGGCGATGTCCTTCGGTGACGTTGCCGTTGCGGCGCCGAGCGCAACCAGCCTGTCGAGTGCCTCCTTGCTCGTGTCGAACACGGTGAGCCTGTGGCCGGCCTCGATCAGCCGGCGCGCCATCGGGAAGCCCATCTTCCCGAGGCCGATGAATCCGATTTCCATATGTCGTTTCCTCTACGTCCCTATGTGCCGAGCCGCGCGCCCCACGTTCGATGTGGTCCCGGCTTCGCCGGGACGACGATGCGGAGGCGGCGTGCGCCTCACGCCTTGCTGTCGAGCTCGGCGAACACCTCGCGCGCGATGCGGAAGCTGTCGACGCCGGCCGGGATGCCGGCATAGATCGAGACTTGCATGAAGATCTCGCGGATCTCGTCGCGCGACACGCCGTTGGTCAGCGCGCCCTTGATGTGCGCCTTCAGTTCGTGCGGCCGGTTCAGGATCGAGATCATGGCGAGGTTGAGCATGCTGCGCGTCTTGCGCGGCAATTCCTCGCGCCCCCAGACCGCGCCCCAGCAATATTCCGTGACCAGTTCCTGGAACGGCTTGTTGAAGCTGTCCGAATTCTTCAGCGCATTGTTGACATAGGCCTCGCCGAGCACCGCCTTGCGGATTTCGAGCCCCTTGTCGTGCGTCTTCTGGTCCATGTCGTTTCCTCATGCGTTAAGGCGTTGGTTCGGCCGGGACGTTACGGGGTCGAACCGCCGCAGTCACGCCTTCGTGTTATGCGTATTTCCCGGTGTGGGTTACGTCGCGGAACGGGTGCCTCAAAGCCGCCGCTGTGCTAGGCTGACCTGCCGGCTACCCGGAGATCTTATTGAGCGGAGCCAACATCGACCCGTCTGAGAACCCGTCACGCGCCGTCAACGACAGCGATGCGGACGCGCGGCTGAAGCTGACGCAATTGAAGCTGGCCGAGGCTCTGCAGCGGGCAAAGTTCGCGATTGCGTGGGAACGGGCGTGGCCGCATCTGGCGCGGTTCCTGACGGTCGCCGGCCTGTTCCTGGTCGCTTCCTGGGCCGGGCTGTGGCTGGTGCTGCCGTTTGCAGCACGCGTGGCCGGCGCCGGCCTGTTCGGTATTGCCGCGCTCGTGGCGCTGTTGCCGCTGCTGCGCTTCCGCTGGCCGAGCCGCGAGGAGGGCCTGAGCCGGCTCGACCGCGGCGCCGGCGTCCGCCATCGCCCGGCGACCACGCTCTCCGACACGCTCACCAACAAGGATCCGTTCGCGCTGGCGCTTTGGCAGGCGCAGCGCGAGCGCACGCTGGCCTCGATCAAGCGCATCCGCGCCGGCCTGCCGCGGCCGCGGGTCTCGCTGCACGATCCGTGGGCGCTGCGCGCGCTGGTGATCGTGATGCTGGTCGCGACCTATGTCGCCGCCGGTGACGAGCGCGGCCTGCGGGTCGCCTCCGCGTTCGACTGGAACGGCATCATGGCGCCGGCCAATGTCCGGGTCGACGCCTGGGTAACGCCGCCGAACTACACCGGCAAGCCGCCGATCATCCTGTCCAACGCCAACAAGGACGCCAACGCGGCCGACTCGACCCCGCTCGCGGTTCCGGCCGGCAGCACGCTGCTGGTGCGCTCCAGCGGCGGCACCATCGACGTCGTGGTCGGCGGCGGCGTCGCCGAGGTCGCGCCGGAGGGGCAGGCGCCCAAGGGCACCAATGAGCGGCATTTCAAGATCACCGGCGACGGCACCGCGCATGTTCGCGCCCCGGCCGGCCAGCCGCAGTGGAAATTCACCGCGACGCCGGACCGCCCGCCGTCGATTGCGCTCGCCAAGGACCCGGAGCGGCAGGCGCGGGGCGCCTTGCAGATGTCCTACAGGCTCGAGGACGATTACGGCGTCACCGAAGCCAGCGCGCAGTTCGCGCCGCGGCCGGCCGATGCGCCCAAGGAAGCGTCAAAGGATGCCGACGGCAAGGCGGCGCAGCCGCGTCCGCTGTTCGAGCCGCCGCAATTTCCGCTGGTGCTGCCGAATGCGCGCACCCGCAATGGCGTCGGCCAGACCGTCAAGGATCTCAGCGAAGATCCTTACGCCGGCGCCGACGTGACGCTGACGCTGACCGCCAAGGACGAGGCCGGCAATGAGGGCAGGAGCGAGCCCTTCAACATGCGGCTGCCCGAGCGGCTGTTCACCAAGCCCCTGGCGCGCGCGCTGATCGAGCAGCGCCGTATCCTGGCGCTCGATGCGAACCAGAACGGCCAGGTCTACGTCGCGCTCGACGCGCTGATGATCGCGCCGGAAATGTTCATGCCGGAAACCGGCTATTACCTCGGCCTCCATACCGTGAGCCGCCAGCTCGAGGCGGCGCGCACCGACGACCAGTTGCGCGAGGTCGTCGCCAGCCTATGGGCGCTCGCCGTTACCATCGAGGATGGCAACATCAGTGACGTCGACAAGGCGCTGCGCGCGGCGCAGGACGCGCTCAAGCAGGCGCTGGAGCGCGGCGCGAGCGACGAGGAGATCAAGAAGCTCACCGACAATCTGCGCGCGGCGCTGGACAATTTCCTGCGCCAGATGGTCGAGCAGTTCCGCAACAATCCGCAGCAGCTCGCCCGCCCTCTCGATCCCAATGCCAAGGTGCTGAGCCAGCAGGATCTCAAGAACATGCTCGATCGCATGGAGCGGCTGTCGCGCTCCGGCGACAAGGATGCGGCGCGGCAGCTACTTGAGCAGATGCAGCAGATGCTGGAAAACCTGCAGATGGCGCAGCCCAATCAGGGCGACGACGACATGCAGCAGTCGCTCAACGAGCTCGGCGACATGATCCGCAAGCAGCAGCAGTTGCGCGACAAGACCTTCAAGCAGGGCCAGGACTCCCGTCGCGACCGGATGCGCGGCAAGCAGGGCGACCAGTCGATGGGCGACCTGCAGCAGGATCAGCAGGCGCTGCGCGATCGTCTGAAGAAGCTGCAGGAAGAGCTCGCCAAGCGCGGCATGGGACCGGAGCAGCGCGGCCAGAAGGGCCAGAAGGGGCAAGGCCAGAAGGGCGACCAGGCCCAGCAGGGCGACCAGGGCGGCGATCAGGGTGATGACGGCGACGGGCTCGACCAGGCAGATTCCGCGATGGGCGATGCCTCCGGGCGGCTCGGCGAGGGCAATGCCGACGGTGCAGTGGATTCGCAAGGCCGCGCGCTGGATGCGCTGCGCAAGGGCGCGCAGAGCCTCGCCGACGCGATGCAGCAGGGCGACGGCGATCAGCCTGGCGACGGCCCGGGCAACCGCGCCGGCCGCCAGCAGAGCGGCGGCAACCAGACCGATCCGCTCGGCCGGCCGCTGCACGGCCGCGAATTCGGCGACGACTACACGGTGAAGATCCCCGGCGAGATCGACGTCCAGCGCGTCCGCCGCATCCTCGAAGAGCTGCGCCGCCGCCTCGCCGATCCGTCACGCCCGCAGTTCGAGCTCGACTACATCGAGCGGCTGTTGAAGGATTATTGAGGCTCAATTGTCATTGCGAGGAGCTCGCGACAAAATTGCAAAGCAATTTTACGCTGAAGCGACGAAGCAAACCATGCTTCCGCCTGCGTTGAACCATGGATTGCTTCGGTTCGCTCGCAATGACGGAGGCGAAGGCTCCGCGCCCTCTACTGTCATCGCCCGGCTCGACCGGGCGATCCAGTATTCCAGAGGCGCCAGCGATGGAATCGAGAGGGCCGCGGCGTACTGGATGCCCCCTTTCGCGGGGCATGACACGGAATGTGAGGCAAGTTGCTTCGCCCCGCAATGACGCCCTAGCTCGCCTTCCTCGCCGCCAGCGCGTCCGCCACCGCGGTGCGGATATCGGCAACCGAGAACGGTTTGGTCACCACGTCATGCACGATCGCTTCGAGGCCTGAGGCGCGCTCGCGCTGGTGGGCGAAGCCGGTCATCAGCAGGATCTTCAACTCCGGAAAGTCGCGCGCCGCGGTCAGCGCCAGCGCGATGCCGTCCATCACGGGCATCTGGATGTCGGTGAGCAGCAGGTCGAACGCGCCCTCGTCGCGCGTCAGCATCTCCAGCGCCTCGGCGCCGTCCTGCGCGGTCACGGTCTCGTGGCCGTCCATGGCGATGGCGCGGGCCACCAGCGAGCGCATCGAGTCTTCGTCGTCGGCGATCAGAACACGCGTCATGGCGATGGTCGGTTTCCGAAAGTGGTGGCCGTCAGCCTCAGGCGCGGCCGCCGGTGAGGTCATACTTGTTGAAGAAGCGTACGTCGATATTGCGGCCTTCGGGCGGCGGCGAGGCGAGGCGCGACTTGAAGAAGGCGCGCTCGCCGGGATTGAGCACCGGCTGCTCCAGCACCGCATTCCAGGCATAGATTTCGGCGCCCTGGGCGTCGCGGACCGAGAAGCGCAGCCGCGGCAGTTCGACCGGCTTCCTGGTCTGGCCGACGATCATGCCCTCGATCACCAGCACCGGCTTGCCGTCCACGGTCTCGTTGGTGATCTTGAGGTCCTTGAAGGCGAGGCCGCGCAAATTCACGTCGAGCCCGACCATCTTGTAGAACAGCGCGGTCTGCGGCAGCAGCCGCACCACGTCGTTGCGCCAGACGAACAGCGCAATGATCAGCGCGCCCATCGCGGCGCAGGTGGTCGGCAGGGCGCCGATCACCGGCATGAAGGGTATCCGGGGCAGCGAAGGCAGGCGTAACAGCCGGGGAAGCCGCGGCAGGCGGAAGCGGCGCTTTCCGGCGGTGTCCTGGGTGCCGGCATGGGCGGCGGCATCCGCCTCGGCCACCGCCGGCCATTCCGTGGCGGCGTCCTCGGTGGGCAAATCGGCCGAAATCGAGGGGCTTTCGACCATCGGGGTCGTGTCAGCCTCCTCGCGGCCCATCGCGTCCCATTCGGCGGCGAGATTGGAGCCGGCGGCCTCATAGGCCAAGGTCGGCGCGGTCGCCCCGATCGCGTCCTCCGGACGGGCCAGCCAGACCTCGCGGCAGCGGGAACAACGGACCGTGCGTCCGGCCTCACCCAGGGTGGCCGGATTGATGGCGTAGGATGTTGTACAATGCGGGCAAACGATATGCATATGGAGCCGAATCTCGACCGTGTGGTATGCCCGGATGCTACTGAGCGACCGTTAACGAATCGGAAACCATAACCGACGCACAAGCTTTCTGTGCGGTTCGCGGCCGCTCGGCGGGCCGCCAGTATTGGGTATTGGGCCACAGGCCCTCTCGAACGGAGCTAGCGCATTGGTTCGGTTCGAAAATGTCGGTCTGCGCTACGGGCTCGGCCCGGAGATTTTGCGCGACCTCTCCTTCATGATCCCGGCGCATTCGTTCCAGTTCCTCACCGGGCCGTCCGGCGCGGGCAAGACCTCGCTGCTGCGGCTGCTGTTCCTGTCGCTGCGGCCGACCCGCGGGTTGGTCAATTTGTTCGGCAAGGACGTCTCCCTGCTGAGCAAGGACCAGGTCGCCGACCTGCGCAAGCGCATCGGCATCGTGCTGCAGGATTTCCGCCTGCTCGACCATATGACGACCTACGAGAACGTCGCGCTGCCGTTCCGGGTGATGGGCCGCGAGGAATCGACCTATCGCCGCGAGGTGATCGACCTCCTGAAATGGGTCGGCCTCGGCGAGCGCATGGATGCGCTGCCACCGATCCTGTCGGGCGGCGAGAAGCAGCGCGCGGCGATCGCGCGCGCGGTGATCTCGCGGCCGCAATTGCTGCTGGCGGACGAGCCGACCGGCAGCGTCGATCCGACGCTCGGACGCCGCCTGTTGCGGTTGTTCATCGAGCTCAACAAATCCGGCACCGCGGTTATCATCGCGACCCACGACATTACATTGATGGATCAATACGAGGCGCGGCGGCTGGTGCTGCATCAGGGACGGCTGCACATCTATGAGTAGGAGCGGCGACGAGAAAGTGTCGTTGGTCGATCTCGGGCGCGAGCGTCCGCAGGTCCCGGCCACCGCGCGCAACATGTCGCCGATCGTGCCGCGCGCCTCGATCTCGGGCCGCGCGCTGGTCGCGGTGGTCGCGATCATGACCTTCCTCGCCTCGCTGACGACAGGCACCGTGCTGCTGGTCAGCGCGTCGGCGGCCGAATGGCAGTCCGAAGTGTCGAGCGAGATCACCATCCAGGTGCGCCCCTCGCCGGGCCGCGACCTCGACCGCGACGCGCAGGCCGCGGTGGAGGCGATGCGGGCGCAGCCCGGCATTCTCGAGGTCCGTCCGTTCAGCAAGGAGGAATCCGCCAAGCTGCTGGAGCCCTGGCTCGGCAGCGGGCTCTCGATCGACGAACTGCCGGTGCCGCGCGTGATCGTGGCGCGGGTGCAGCCCGGCACCACGCTCGATCTCGCCGGCTTGCGCGCGCGGGTGACGCAGGTCGCGCCGACCGCCAGCGTCGACGATCACCGCGCCTGGATCGAGCGCATGCGCTCGATGACCGGCGCCACGGTGTTTGCCGGCGTCGGCATCCTGATCCTCGTGATCATCGCCACCATCATCTCGGTGTCGTTCGCGACCCGCGGCGCGATGGCGTCCAACCGTCCGATCGTCGAGGTGCTGCATTTCGTCGGCGCCGGCGACAGCTTCATCGCCAACCGCTTCCCTGCGGCATTTCCTCCGGCTCGGTCTCGAGGGCGGGCTGATCGGCGGCGGCGCGGCGATGCTTGCGTTCGGCTTCTCCGAGTCGATCGCCAACTGGTTCTCCGGCACGCCGGTGGGCGACCAGTTCGCGGCTCTGCTCGGCACGTTCTCGCTGCGTCCGTCGGGCTACCTCGTCCTGGCGTTGCAGGCGGTGCTGATCGCGGCGATCACCGCATGGGCGTCGCGGCGCACCCTGTTCGCCACGCTCGACGACATCGACTGACGGCCCGCGGCGTCGCAATCATGGGGCCGGTTTCGTGATCGCGTGTCGCCGCCGGAGTGTGATTTCGCGCGCATCAGCGCCGGCCTGGCCGGGCAAAACCGGTTTCCACTTTTCCGGATCATGCTCTAAAATCCCCGGGGGGAAGGATATCAGCATCACATGAGTTTGCAGCCCGACGATACGTCGCCGAAAGGCCATGCCGCGCAGGCGCGCGGCTGGCTGCGCGTCGTCATCGTCGTGCCGCTGGCGCTTGCCTTCATTGCCGCCGCGGTCGGCTTCATCGGCTTCCTGTCGCAATTGCGCGGCGTCGAGACCGATCCGCCGCACAATGCCGACGGCATCGTGGTGCTGACCGGCGGCTCGTCGCGGGTGTCCGACGCCATGGAGCTGTTGGCGGCGGGCTACGGCAAGCGCCTCCTGATCTCCGGCGTGCATCCGACCAACGACGCCAATGACATTTCCCGCTCGGTGCCGGACAGCCAGGGGCTGATGCGATGCTGCGTCGATCTCGACCGCTCGGCGGTCAACACCCGCAGCAATGCGGCGGAGACGCGGCGCTGGGCGCACGAACGCGGCTTCAAGTCGCTGATCGTGGTCACCTCGAACTACCACATGCCGAGGGCGATCGTGGAACTGTCACATGCGATGCCCGATATCACGCTGATCCCGTTCGCGGTCGTCGGCGACAAATGGCGCGACGAGCCGTGGTGGACGAGTGGCGGAACGTTCCGTCTCTTGCTATCGGAATACGCCAAATATGTCGCTGCGGAGATGCGGGTGCGGCTGGCCGATATCGGCCTCGACCTGACCTCCGATCTCGCCGAGCAGCCGGCAGCTACGCCGCGCCGCCCGGCAACGGCGCAGGCGAACAAGGACTGAAATGATTTTCCTGCGCTCGCTGATCTTCAACGTGCTGTTCTATCTGGTGCTGGTGCTGCTCTGCATCGTCGCGCTGCCGGCGCTGCTGCTGCCGCGCGGCGCGATGATGGCGATCGAGGCCGCGTGGGCCAACACCAGCCTGTTCCTGATGCGCGTGATCTGCAACATCCGGATCGAGTTCCGCGGCATCGAGAAGATTCCGCAGGGCCCGCTGATCGTCGCTTCCAAGCACCAGTCGTTCTGGGAGACGTTCGCGCTGGTGCGCTTCTTCGAGCACCCCCTGTTCATCCTCAAGCGCGAGCTGATGATGATCCCGGTGTTCGGCTGGTACCTCAAGAAGGTCGGCATGATCTCGGTCGAGCGCGGCGGCGGCCCGCGCTCGCTGATCAAGACGCTGAAGCGTGCGGCTGCGGAGGTGAAGCTCGGCCGCCAGCTCGTGATCTTTCCGGAAGGCACCCGCACCGCGCCCGGCGCCGCGCCGAACTACAAGGCCGGCGTCGCGCAGATCTATGCCGAGAGCGGCGTGCCGTGCCTGCCGATCGCGCTCAATTCCGGGCTGTTCTGGCCGCGCCGCACCTTCATGCGCTATCCCGGCACGCTGGTGGTCGAATTCCTCGATCCGTTGCCGCCCGGCCTGCCGCGCGACGAGTTCATGACCCGCCTGCGCGACCAGATCGAAACCGCCACCACCCGCATCGTCGACGCCGGCCGCGCCGAGCAGGCGCAACTGTTCGGCGGGGTGCCGGGCGAGGCAAGGGGGTAGGGCCGATCTCGTTCACGCTCGGCCTCCCGTCGCACAGAATCGCGGGGGCATGCATCAGCGAACCAGATCATCGCCGATCGAGCGTCGAAAGCCGATAGTCATTGGTCCGATCAAGGCGGGAGATAAAGACAGCGTATTCGCCCGGACACGGACGCGCATGGATTTACCGCAATTTTTGCCGGATGCGCTGAAACGTGTATCTTTCGCCTCGAGCGTTGCCGTTCGTGTGGACGAAGGGGAAGCCAGCCATGGAGCTCAACGGAAAAGTTGCTTTGGTCACCGGCGGCTCCGGTGGAATCGGAGAGGCGATAGCCAAGGCTCTCGCCGCCGCCGGCGCGGACGTTGCCGTTTCCTACGTGGCGGAAACGGCGCGCGCGGGTGAACTGGTCGACGCGCTTCGGAAAGCTGGCCGGCGCAGTCACGCAGTACAGCTTGATCAGCGCGATCCTCAATCGATCGATGCGTGTGTCAAAGCCGTGACCGGCCACTTTGGTCGGTTGGATATCCTGATCAACAACGCTGCCTGGAACGTCGGCATCCCGTTCAAGGAACTCGACGCCTTGACGCCCGAGATCTGGGATCGGATCCTTGAAACGAATCTTCGCGGACCATTTCTGCTGGCGCGCGGCTTTGCCTCCGAGCTTCGGCGGTACAAGGCCGGTCGCGTCGTCAACATTGCCTCAATCGCCGGGGTTGCACCAGGCGGCAGCAGTATCGCCTACGCGGTCGGCAAGGCGGCATTGATCCACCTCACCCATTGCCTGGCAGTCACGCTGTCGCCCGAAGTGACCGTCAATTGTGTTGCCCCCGGCCTGGTTGAAGGAACGCGCATGGCGGAGCGCGTGCCCGAAGCCATGCGGCAAACGGCGCGCGCCCAGTCAGTCCTTGGACGAACCGGAAGCGCCGATGACATCGCCCAGCTTGTGGTGGCCTATTGCCGAATGGACAGCGTGACGGGGCAGACGATTGTCGTGGACGGCGGCAATCCGATGGCGATGCATTAGCGGCAGCGGCGCGTCAGCCCGGTTCACCTTTCCGCCATCAGGGAAAGGTGAACCAAAGATCTGAGCCCTCCTCACCGCATCACGAACGGATTCGCCGGCACGTCCGTCGCGGTCGAGATCCAGACGCTCTTGGTCTCCTGATATTCGCGCACCGCGTCGATACCGCTCTCGCGGCCGACGCCGGAGAACTTCATGCCGCCGAACGGCATCATATAGCTGATGGCGCGGTAGGTGTTCACCCACACCGTGCCGGCGCGGAGCTGCTTCGGTACGCGGATGGCGCGGGCGAGGTCCTTGGTCCAGATGCCGGCGGCAAGGCCGTAGATCGTGTCGTTGGCGATGCGGATGGCGTCTTCCTCGGTGTCGAAGGAGATGATCGACAGCACCGGGCCGAACACCTCCTCGCGCGCGATCCGCATGGTGTTGTCGACATCGGTGAAGATGGTCGGCTCGACGAACTGGCCGCCCTTGATGCCGTCGCCGGTGGCCGGCTTGCCGCCGAGCAGGCAGCGCGCGCCTTCCGCCTTCGCGATATCGATGTAATCGAGCACTTTCTTGTACTGCGCCGGCGTCGTGATCGGGCCGACATTGGTGTCGGCTTGCATGGGATCGCCGATCTTGGCGGATTTCGCCAGCTCCAGCACGCGCGCGACGAACTTCTCCTTGATCGAGCTCTGCACCAGAAGGCGCGAACCGGCGATGCAGGTCTGCCCCGTCGCGGCGAAGATGCCGGAGATCGCGCCGGCCGCGGCCGCCGTGAGGTCCGCATCCTCGAACACGATGTTCGGCGACTTGCCGCCGAGCTCGAGCGAGACGCGTTTGAGGCTCTTGGCCGCGGTCTCGTAGACCTTTGCGCCTGTTGTGTCCGATCCGGTGAAGGTGATCTTGGCGACGCCGGGATGCGAGATCAGCGCGGAGCCCGCCTCGGGCCCGAAGCCGGTCACCACGTTGAAGATGCCGTCGGGAATTCCGGCCTCCTTGGTGAGGGCCGCGAATTCCAGCGTGCTGGCCGAGGTGAATTCCGAGGGCTTGACGACCACGGCGCAGCCGGCTGCGAGCGCGGCGGCGCATTTCCAGGCGACGAACAGCAGCGGCGAATTCCAGGCGGTCAGCGCTGCGACGACGCCGACCGGCTCATGCGTCGTGTAGGCGAAGGTGTCCGCCTTGTCGATCGGCACCAGGCCGCCCTCGAGCTTGTCGACCAGGCCGCCGAAATACCACCACCACTCCGGATGGTAGCGGAGCTGGCCCAGCATCTCGGCCATCAGCTTGCCGTTGTCGCGCACCTCGATCTCGGCGAGGCGCTCGGCGTTGGCCGCGACCAGGTCGCCGAGCTTGCGCATCACCTTGCCACGGGCGGAGGCGGTCATCTTCGCCCACGGTCCGCGCCACATCGCCTCGTTGGCGGCCTTCACCGCCTTGTCGGCGTCGGCGGCCGTACCGCGCGGGATTTTGGCCCAGGCTTCGCCGCGATAGGGATCGATCGTCTCGAACCACTCGCCATTGGCGGGGTCGACATACTGGCCATTGATGTAGAGCTGATAGGTTTTCACGAGATCCTCCCGCAAGGCGATGGTTCTGGTTGGCGAAACGGTATCACGCTTTGCGCGACGCCGTCATAACGCAGCTGCGGGAATGGGTTGCAGACCGTGTGGGCCGGTATCAGCCGTGCGGCGCGGCAAGCTCGGCTGCGATGATCGCGCCGAGCGCCATGTCGCTCTGCTGCCCGAAACCGTGATGCACGATGTTGCCGTCGCGGTCGATCAGGATGCTGGTTGGAGTTCCCTGCATGCCGTAGCGCTGCATGGTGACCGGGATCGGCGTGCCGTCGCCGGCCTCGTCGACGCCGATCGGAAAGGTCAGCCGGTACTCGTGGATGAAGGCTTCCAACGATACCTCCGTCATCGCCGCATGGTGCTCGAACACAGTGTGCAGCCCGATCACTTGCAGGTCTGAATGCTTGAACAGCTCGAATGCGCGCTGTGTCTGCGGCGTGCCGTGCGAGACGCAGCCGGGACACAGCATCTGGAATGCGTGCAGCAGAACCGGTCGGCCCCGCAGCCCGGCCAGGCTCAGGGGCTCGCTGGTGTTGAACCAGCGCGACGCGGCGATTTCGGGTGCTGGAGTCACAATGTCAGTTCCTTGCGCTGGGCCTTTCGGCAAATTGGCAAGGCGGGACAAGGTCTGTCAACGACCCCAGAGCACGATCCGGCAAAGTGCGAAGCAGTCGCCCCCCGCGACAAACGCGGAAGCGTTTGCGGCGGAGATCACGCTCGGACAAGAAGCTAACGCGCGATGACGATCCAATCTGAGCTAATAAATCCGGGAGGTCCGCCTTGGGAGGTAACGCTGACAGGCGGTCGCCGAGATGCCCTCTTGTGACCCGCAAGAGACATAGGCGACTCCCAATTGCTGCTGCGCAAAATAGACCATTGAGCATATTTCGCCGGTCGCATTTCCCTGCTGTAATCAAGGTAGCTGCAAGCCGCTGGTGTGGTTTCGAGCCACAGGGAGGCGATGCGGCGACTTTCATTGCAGGAGACCATGGTTGCGCGCTGATTTTTTGTCGGCGTCCCCTTAAGGGAGATCAGTCATGAGAACCTTACTAGCGAGCGCTGGCTTAGCGCTGTTGGCCTTGGCAACGGAACCAGGCGTCAGCGCCCAGGAGGCCCCTGATTATTTCAAACAGACACTTCCTGACCAGGCACTGAAGCAGCATTGGGACCTACAGTTGGCCTTGATGAATCCCAAGGGGGCTTTGGACGCGAAGACCAAGCAACTCATTGCCCTCGGCGTGGCAGCACAGATTCCCTGTGTCTATTGCGTTTACGGTCACACCAAATTGGCAAAGGCCGCTGGTGCGACCGATGCGCAAATAAAGGAGGCCGTCGCGACCGCCGCGCTGGTCCGTTTCAACAGCACGATGCTGCAAGGCGCGGGCTATGACATGCAGAAATTCCAACAGGAAGTTGATAGACTGTCCGCACCGAAATAGCCCTTGGTATTGTGCTGCATCTGCTGACGACGGCTATTGGCCTTTGGCAGACATCAACTCAGGCATAGCCGACGCCTGCTGTTCAGGGTAAGGCGGATCTCGCTACCCCGGACACGCGTGGCGGCTTTATGAGTGCACGGCTTGGTCAGGACGCGCTCGCCGCTGCTCGCCGAGCGCGGCGCGCGGCGCGGCGCCGCTGGGTCCAGAGCCTGGCGCGGTCGAGATAGAGATAGACCACCGGCGTGGTGTAGAGCGTGAGGATCTGGCTCAGGATCAGGCCGCCGAAGATCGCGATGCCGAGCGGCTGGCGCAGCTCGCTGCCTTCGCCGAGGCCGATCATCAGCGGCACCGCGCCGAACAGCGCGGCGAGCGTCGTCATCATGATCGGGCGGAAGCGCATGATGCAGGCCTGGTAGATCGCATCGCGCGACGACAATCCGCGCTGGCGCTCGGCGTCGAGCGCGAAGTCGATCATCATGATCGCGTTTTTCTTCACGATGCCGACCAGCAGGATCACCCCGATCATGCCGATGATGTCGAAGTCGGTATGCGACAGCATCAGCGCCGCCACCGCGCCGACGCCGGCCGAGGGCAGGGTGGAGAGGATGGTCAGCGGGTGGATGTAACTCTCGTAGAGCATGCCGAGCGAGATGTAGATCGTCGCGAGTGCTGCGAGAATCAAAAACAGCTCGTTCGCCAGCGCCTGCTGGAAGATCTTCGCGGAGCCCGCGAACCCGCCGGAAATGCCCGCCGGCATGCCGAGCGTGTGCATCGCGTTCTCGATCGTGGTGGTCGCGGTGCTGAGCGAGACGCCCGGCGGCAAATTGAACGAGATGGTGCTGGCGACCAGCAAATCCTGGTGGTTGACCGCAAGCGGCGTCTCGCCATGCTCGAAGCGGGCGACGCTCGACAGCGGGATCATCGTCTCCGCGCTGGTCGAGACCGCCGTTCCGGTCGAGGCGACGCCCTTGCCGCTGGCGCCGATCGAGTTGGTGGCCTGATTGCGCACCACACTGGCGGCGATCGAGTTGATCGGGCTCTTCTGCGACGACGAGGCCACCGTGCCGGCCACCGCATTGGTGCTCTGCGTGCCGCTCGCCGATCCGCCCGAGGTCGAGATGTAGACCTCCTTCAGGGTCTGCGGGTCCTGCGAAAAGCGCGGCGCGACCTCCATGATCACGTGATACTGGTTGCGCGCGACGAAGATGGTCGAGACCTGGCGCTGCCCGAACGCGTCATAGAGCGTGTTGTCGAGTTGGCTGACTGTGATCCCGAGCCGCGAGGCGGCGTCGCGATCGATCACCAGATTGGCTTGCAGCGCCTTGTTCTGCTGGTCGGTGTTGACGTCGGCGAGCGTCGGCTCCTTCTGCAAGGCGGCGACGAGCTTCGGCGTCCACTCGTTCAGTTGCTCGAAGGTCGAGCCCTTCAGCGTGTATTGATAGGCCGCATTGCCCGAGCGCCCGCCGGCGCCGAGATCGCCGATCGATTGCAGGAACAGGGTGGCGCCCGCCACCTTTGCCAGCGGGTCGCGCAGCCGCTCGATCACCTTGTCGGCGCGCAGCTTGCGGTCGTCCATCGGCTTCAGCGAGGCGAACACGGTGCCGGTGTTCGTGCCGCCCGGACCCACGCCGCCGCCGCCGGTGAAGCCGACGGCGGTATCGACCGCCGGATCTGATTTCACGATGTCGATGAACTGCGTCAGCTTCTGCTGCATCAGCTGGAACGAGGTGCTCTGGTCGGCCTGGATCGAGCCGATCAACAGCCCGGTATCCTGTTGCGGAACGAAGCCCTTGGGCACCACCGTGTAGAGATGGACGTTCAGATAGAGCGTGCAGCCCAGGATCAGCATCACCAGCAGCGGATGCCGCAGCGCGAGGCCGAGCGTGGCGCGGTAGCCGCTCAGCATCAGCTCGAAGACGCGCTCGTTGATCCGGTAGATCCAGCCGTGCGACTGGCCTTCCTCCTTGCGCAGCACCACCGCGCACATCATCGGCGTCGTCGTCAGCGAGACCACCAGTGAGATCACGATCGCGATTGTGATCGTCATGGCGAATTCGCGAAACAGGCGGCCGACCAGGCCGCCCATCAGCAGGATCGGCACGAACACCGCGATCAGCGACACGCTCATCGACAGCACGGTGAAGCCGACCTCGCGGGTGCCGACCAGCGTCGCCTCGAGCCGCGACAGCCCGGCATCCATGTGGCGGGTGATGTTTTCCAGCACCACGATGGCGTCGTCGACCACGAATCCGGTCGCAACCGTCAGCGCCATCAGCGAGAAGATGTCGAGCGTGTAGCCGAGCAGATACATCACGGCGAAGGTCGCGATCAGCGATACGCCGACCGCCACCACAGGCACCAGCGTGGCGCGGGCGTTGCGCAGGAACGCGAACACGACCAGGATGACCAGGGCGACCGCGATCAGCAGCGTGATCTCGACATCGTGCAGCGAGGCCCGGATCGTCTTCGAACGGTCCATCGCCAGCGTGATGTCGATCGCGGGCGAGACCGAGGCCTTGAGCTGCGGCATCAGCCCCTTCACGCTGTCGACCATCTTGATGATGTTGGCGCCCGACTGCCGGTACACGATCATCACGACGGCGGGCTTGCCGTTGGAAAGGCCGAGCGTGCGCACATTCTCCACGGAATCGATGACGTCGCCGACGTCGGTCAGGCGCACCGCCGCGCCGTTGCGGTAGGCGACGACCAGCGGCTTGTAGTCGGCGGCCTTGCGGGCCTGGTCGTTGGCATAGATCTGGTAACGCTGGTCGCCGACGTCGATGCCACCCTTCGGACTGTGCGCGTTGGCGCTCGACAGGGCGGCGCGGACGTCCTCGAGCCCGATGCCGTATTTGTAGAGCGCCGGCGGGATCAGCTCGACGCGCACCGCGGGCAGCGAGCCGCCGCCGACCGAAACCTCGCCGACGCCCTCGACCTGCGACAGCTTCTGGGCCAGCACGGTCGAGGCGGCATCATAAAGCTCGGCCGGCGTCAGCGTGTCCGAGGTCAGGGTGTAGATCAGGATCGGCGCCGAGGCCGGGTTGAACTTGCGGTAGGTGGGGTTGGCGCGGAGGTTGGTCGGCAGGTCGGCGCGCGCCGCGTTGATCGCCGCCTGCACGTCGCGCGCGGCGCCATGGATGTCACGGTCGATGTCGAACTGCAGCGTGATGCGGGCGGAGCCGAGCGAGGACGTCGACGTCATTTCGGTGACGCTGGCGATCTGGCCGAGGTGGCGCTCGAGCGGGCTCGCCACGGTGGAAGCGACGTCGGCCGGGCTCGCGCCAGGCAGGGTCGCCTGCACCATGATGGTCGGGATGTCGACGTCGGGCAGCGGCGACACCGGCAGCTTGAAGAACGCAATGATGCCCGCCACCACCAGTCCAAGAGACAGCAGCGTGGTGCCGACCGGCCGGCGGATGAATGGGGCGGAGAGGTTCATTGCATCAGTGTCGATGTTCGCGGATGAGCTTCTATCCGTCCGTGCCGCGATGCAAAAGCCTAAATGTCACAGGCCGCCGCCATACACCCGCCGCGATTTGTCTTGCCGCAACAAATGCCGGACGGCGGCCATATTCTCGATCGCATCGTTCTCGACTGCGCGGACACGGATTACTTCGCCGCATTCTGGCTCGCGCCGACGAAGTAGAAATCCTCAGCTCCCGGCACCGAACCGTAGCTGAAGGGCTGCTGGCGCCGATCCGTCGCCGCCATGACGTCGTCGCGCACGAGGTCGAACAGCTTGCGGATCTCGATCCGCGGCGTCTGCATGCGCTTGATCAGGGCGGTCACGAACGGGCTGTGACCACCGTCGCCGTCGAGCGCGACCTGGCCGTGCTTGGCGGCGTAGACGACCAGCGTGCCGCTGTCGGGTTCGACCTGGGCCAATCCCCTGCCGATCGAGCGTGACGCGACGGTGCGCTTGATCTGGCTGGCGAACGGGTTGTCGCGGCAGGCATCGAGAATGACGAGATGCAGCTTGCGCGCCCCTTCTGTGGCGCCCATCACCTGGGTCAGCGCGACGGCCTCGAACGACACGTCGCGGTCGGTGGCGAGTTTGGCGTCGACCGGCACCAGATAGTTCTCACCCGCCATCTCCATGCCGTGGCCGGCATAGTAGATCACCGCCCAGTCGGCGCCGTCCGCCGCGCTGGCGAATGATTTGAGGGCCTCGACCAGGCTGTCCCGCGTGGCGTCGGTGACGAGGCGGACATCCTGAAAGCCGACCGCGCGCAGCGTGTCGGCAATAGCCGCGGCGTCCTGGCCGGGGTTCGGCAGGGCCGGGACCGAGCGGTATTTCGAGTTGCCCACGACCAGGGCGACGCGCCGTTCGGCCGTCGTTGCCTTCGGGCCCGCGCCGAGCGGCGCGAGCGGAACGGCCGCGGCGAGCGCGGGGGCGGGCTTGACCGTGTCAGGTTTGGTCGCGCCGTGATCGGCGACGACGCTCTTCTCCGTGGTGGCGACCTGATCCAGCCGTTTCAGGCCTTCGCGGGCGACGCGCTGGCCCTGCGTGCGGTCGAGCTGATCGAGGCCGATGACGTCGAGCGCGTGGCGGAAGTCGGCGCGCGCGCCTTCGATATCGCCCTTCTTCTCGTCGGTGAGGCCCCGCCGTGCATAGTTCAGCGCGCCCTGTGCATTGAGTTGCGTGGCGTGGTCGTAGTCGCGCATGGCCTGGTCGAGCTCGCCCTTGCTGGCCAGCGTCAGGCCGCGCAGCGAGTAGAACTCGGCTTGCCCGTCCTGGATCGCGATCGCGCGTTTGATATCGCGTGCGGCATTGTCGAGATCGCCGGCGCTGATCTCGACCACGGCCCGGCAATAATAGGGTCCGGCTGCGCGCGGCGCGAGCTTGATCGCATCCTGGCAATGCAGCGCCGCGAGCCGGTCCTTGCCGCTGAAATCATAGACCAGCGCGCGATTGACATAGGCGTACCACGAGTTGGGATCGAGCTCGATGGACTTGCCGTAATCGGCCAGCGCGCGATCATAGTCGCCGGTGGCGACGAACAGCTCGGCGCGATTGTTGAACCAGCCGGCGCTGAACGGACCGGCAGGCTTGAGCCGGATCGCCTGATCGAAATCGCTCAGCGCGCGGTCGTAGTCCTGGTTTTGCAGATACACCTTCGCCCGCTGGCCATAGGAGGGCGCAAACGACGGATTGATCGCGATCGACTGATCGTAGTCCGCCCTGGCTTTTTCCAGATCGCCCTTGTTATGCCAGGCCAGCGCCCGGTTGTAATAGGTGATCGAAAGGTCGCGCCCCCTCGGATTGGCGGCGATCAGGCGGGTGCAGGCGGGGATCGCGAGTTCCGGATGCGGATCCTTGGCGTCGCACGCCGCGCCATCCTCTCGCAGACCGGCATAGGATGGTGAGTTCAGCAGCAACAGCAGGCCGAGCGCGGCGAGCTTGGGCAAAGAGGGGCGCATTCCGGTCATTCCATTCCAGCGACCGGAAATTGAGACCACAATGTTGTTCGCGCCGTGGCAAAATTCCGCGAACGGGGTTCCTCACGCGATCGACGCCAATGGCGCGGCCGCACTCAGGCCTGGTCGAGCCCATCAGCCGCACGCGCATCCCGATGCAGCGTCGTGCCCGAATCATGCAGCATCACCGCTAGCTGATGCAGCGGCGCATCGCGAAAGCCCTGCTTCTCGATCGATGCGACGGTCGAGAGCACATAGTCGCGGTTGTTGCCGGAGCGGCCGTGGCCCTGCTGCACCAGGCGCAGTTGCTCGGAGAGCGACAGCCGTCCGGCATATTGCACATGGCCGCGATCGACCACATAGGCCAGAGCGGAGACGCGATCGCGCGCCGCATTCTCCAGCCACACCGAGCGCATCACCTCGCGGTAGACGTTGGTGGTCTGCTCGCGCGCCCGCAAATAAGCGATGGTGTTGTGGCGCAGCCGGGCGGCGACGCGGAACGCGATGCCGCGGCAGGCGCCGCCGCGGTCGAGCCCGAGCACCAGGCCCGGCTTCTCCGGCGTGCCGCGGTGGTCGAACGAATAGACGCAGAGCGCGCGATGCTCGCCGATCAGCCGTGCCGGCACCTGCTCCAGGAACTCGAAGCCCGGCTTCCACATCAGCGAGCCGTAGCCGAACACCCAGAGGTCGCCGTCGGTTTCGGAATGGGGAGGATTTGCTGACATCGCGCAGATGGGCTAGCAGAACACGCCGTCGAAGCGAAGCAGATTCCGTGATGTTTCCAAGGGTTACCTGAGGGTTACGCAAAGGTTGCGCGAGGATTGCACAACAGGTGCGTAAGCGGTGCCCGCGGCCTGCCGCCGCTTCGATTTTGACAAATTCGCCCGCCAAAGGACGCCGCATGTCCGATTTGAACTCAGCCCCCCGCCGTCGCTCGCGCTTCGGCCTTTATGCCGTCCCTGTCGTGGTCCTGATCGCCGCGGTCGCGTGGAGCGGCTTCTGGTTCTTTGCCGCCTCGCAGGTCGGCGTGCAGGCCGATGCCTGGCGCGCGCAGGAGGCGACGGCCGGCCGGGTCTATGATTGCGGCAACCGTTCGGTGGCGGGTTACCCGTTTCGATTCGAGGTCCGTTGCACCGATCCGAGCGTGATGCTGGTGTCGCAGACCGCCTCGCCGCAGATGGCGTTCGTGGCGCGGCTGGCCGAAATCCTGGTCGTGGCACAGGTCTACGATCCCAAGCTCGTGATCGCCGAGTTCAAGGGACCGGCCACGATCGCCGAACGCAACGCGCAGCCGACGCTACAGGTCAACTGGAGCCTGGGACGCTCCAGCGTGGTCGGCCTGCCGGCAGTGCCGCAGCGCGCCTCGCTGGTGTTCGACAATCTCGCGATCGATCGCACCGGCGGTCCCGCGCCGACGCCGCTGATGCGCGTCAATCATATCGAGCTGCACGGCCGGCAGGTCGACGGCTCGGCCCCGAACAACCCGGCGATCGAGACCGTGCTGCAGATCGCCGGCGGTACCCTGCAGGACGTGCATCCCCTGCTCACCCAGCCGTTCAACGCAGACATCCATGCGCGGCTGAACGGCCTGAAGGATTTTTCGCCGAAGCCGTGGCCGGATCGCTTCCGCGAGATCCAGGCGGCCGGCGGCAGCGTCGAGATCCAGCAGTCGCGGATCGAGCAGGGCGACGTGCTGTCGGTCGCGGCCGGCACGCTCCGCCTCAACGCGCAAGGCCGCATCGAGGGCGAGCTGCAGATGACGGTGGCCGGCCTCGAGCGCGTCATTCCCGCGCTCGGCATCGACAAGATGCTGGAGGACGGCGTGCCGCAGGCGACGCTCGATCGCGTCGCACCTGGCGTGAAGAGCCAGGACCTCAGCAATCTGTTCGGTGCGTTGGATCGCGCGATCCCCGGCCTCGGCAAGGTGATCAAGCAGAACGCCAATGCCGGCATCTCCGCCGGCATCAATTCGCTCGGCACGGAAGCCACGCTCGAAGGCAAGAAGGCGCGCAACTTCCCGCTGCGCTTCGCCGACGGCGCGGTGTTCTTGGGGCCGCTGAAGGTCGCGCAGGTTCCGCCGCTGTTCTGAGCGGTGTTTCGTAGGGCGGGTTAGGCGAAGCCGTAACCCGCCGTTGTTCACCGCCCCGCTGTGCGGCGGATTACGCTACGCTGATCCGCCCTACGCACCTGCGCATCGTCAGGAATGCTCAAACGGGCCGACTTCGCGGATCACCTTGCAGATCTGCAGGAAGCCGCTGGCGTAGAATTCGGCATGTCCGCGCTGCATGGTTTCGACATGGTCCGGATGTTGGCGCCAAGTCTCGAGCGCTTCTTCCGAGGCAAAGCGAAACAGGGTGAGCTCCTCGCCATCCGCCGCCTTGAACGATTTCACCGAGAGGAATCCCGGAAGGCGGCTGACGATGTCGTACATGCGTTCGCCCAGCCGGCTGTATTCGTCGAGCGAGGCGTCATCCCGCAACTTCAGGTCACCGACCACAATGACTTCACTGATCATGTTGCTGTCCTTCGTCCTTCGAATGTCCATGGCAGCCTGAAGCAGGCGCCGAACGACAATTCGATCTCGCGACCGGTGTTGTTACATGTCCGCCGTCGCTCTCCGCAGGCTGAGAGGCGGATTGTGCTGCGCAAATCCACCCTCCGCAGTGCATCGACACCTTAACCCCTCGCGCGCGATATCGTCTGTCGCGGCAAAACATTCCCGCGGCCGCTATGAGAAAAACGTGACCGGAATATTGCGGGCCGCCGCGAATATCAGTCCTCGAATACCGCTCTCTCTGGCCTGAGGAAACAACCTCGCGTGGGAGAGAAGCGATGCGAATTCTCGGGGGAATTCTGCTCGGCAGCATGCTGCTGTCGACTGGTTCTGCGTTTGCGGAAGACGATGCGTCCGAGCTGAAGGCGCTGAAGACGCGGCTCAAGCAGCTCGAACAGAAAATGGAAGTGCAGGCGCGCAAGGAGGAGGCGCTGGCGGCAAGACAGAGCGCAATGCAGAACATGCGGATGGCGGCCAAGGCGCCGGTGCCGTTCGATCCCTGCGCATCGGGCAAGCTCTGCTACAAGGGCGTCACCTTCACCTTCGGCGGCTGGGTCGATCTCACCGGCATCTATCGCACCCGCAATCTCGCCTCCGACACCGGTTCGGTCTACGCCTTCATTCCGTTCCCGCAGAGCAAGAACTTCAACACCGGAGAATCGCGCTTCTCGGCGCGGCAGACCCGCTTCTCGGTACTTGCGGAAGCCGAAATCTTCGCCAACACCCGCGTCGCCGGCTACGGCGAAATGGATTTCGAAGGCGCGGCGCAGACCGCGAACTCGGTCGCCACCAACTCGTTCAACCCGCGGCTGCGTCAGGCCAGCGTCGAGGTCAGCCGCACCGATCTCGGCCTGCATGTGCTTGCCGGTCAGAGCTGGTCGCTGAATGCGCCGAGCAAGTCCGGCATCGATCCGCGCGGGGTCGATGCGCCCGGCGTGATCGATTTCGAATCGGTGCCCGGCTTCCTTGCGGCGCGGCAGCCCGGCATTCGCGTCTGGCAGGACATCGGGCCCGAATTCAAGCTCGCGGTCTCGGCGGAAAACCCGCAGACCTCGTTCTTCGGCGGCAACACGCCGCTGGTCGGTACGCCCGCGGCCGGCCCGCAGGGCGTGCTCAACCCGAACCTCCTGGTCAACCTCACCGGGCCGGGCGGCAGCTTCTTCAACAACGCCAACAATGTCAGCCTCAATCACGTGCCTGATTTCACCGTGAAGGGTGCGTGGGATCCGCGGCTCGGACCCTACAAGCTGCATGTTGAGGGCTGGGCGATGTATCGCGACTTCTACGATCGCTTCAACTTCGCCAATCACGACGTCAACACGGTGAGCTTCGGCGGGCATTTCTCGGCGGAGATCGTGCCGCAGCTCTTGGAGCTGCAGGGCTCGGCGTCGCACGGCGCGCTCGGCCGCTTCACGGCGACGCCGTTCCCGGATGCGACGGTGCGCCAGGACGGCTCGATCCAGCCGCTGCCGATCACGGCGTTCCTGCTCGGCACGGTCTGGCACACGACGCCGTCGCTCGATCTCTATGCCTATGCCGGCCTCGAGAAGACCAAGGCGACGTTCTCCAATGTCGGCACGGTGCCGTTCGGCTACGGCAATCCGCTCTACAACAATCTCGGATGCAACATCGAGAACTCGCCGGCGGCGACCTGCAACGGCAACACTTCGGAGGTCAGGCAATACACGGTCGGTCTCTACGACACGATCTTCAAGGGCGATTACGGGGCGATCAAGGCCGGCGTGCAGTACTCCTATAACCAGCGCTTCGCCTTCCAAGGTGTCGGCGGCGCGCCGAAGACCGACGACCACATCGTCATGACCCAGATCCGCTACTACCCGTTCTAGGGCTTCGGTTACCTCGCCCCGCGTGCGGGGAGAGGCGTAGGTCGCCTTCGGCGGCCGTCCTTAAGAACGCCGGGGCAGAGCTTCGGCTACGTCGCATGAAGATGCGATCCGGGTGAGGGGGAGTTTTCGCGAGTCCGTTCGTCGACATTGTTGCCGAGACGGCCCCACACTCCAGCCCTCTCTCCGTAAGAACGGGGAGAGGGAGCGCACCGCTGGTAAAGGACACTGCAGATGAGGATCGTGAGCAGAAAGGAGAGGGCCGTGCTCGCCCGCGAACTGATGATGGTCAGCCGCGCCGCGCATGTGTTGCAGCGAACAGGTCTCGCGATGGCCGGCGCCATGGCCGGCACCTTCGTCGCGGCCCAGCTCGCGAAGGGGCACATCGCCTTCTTCGGTACACTTGTCTTTATCGTGACGGCGATCGTGATCGGCGCCGTCGGCTTCTATCTCGGCATCGATATTCCAAGGCCCGCCTTGCGCGCCACGGGGCGCATCGATGCCGTCGAGCTCATGAGCGCGGGCGGCATCTTCCTCGCCGCGCTGGCCGCACTGGTGTCGGTCTATGGCATCGTGTTCGACGAGATTCCGCCACGTGCCTGGGAGTTCGTGATCGGCTCGTGGTGGTTCGGCGGCGACGTCATGCTGGCAACCGCCGGCCTCGTCGGCCGCCAGCGGCTGACCCAGAAGGTCGCGCCGATCTCGGCAGCGGGGCCGATCAGGGATCAACGAATGCGACGGTGAGCGCCGTCGCTGACTAGCCGCTGCGCCAATCTGTCCCGTAGCTGAGATCGACCGATGCGGTACCCTCGCTGAAAAATCGGGGAGGGACTTACATGCCAGCAGAATTCAGCCGCCGTCACGTCATCGCTGCCGGAGCAGCTTCGCTCGCGATGCCCTTGCTGTCGCGCGGCGCCTCGGCGCAGGCGGCGTGGCCGTCGCGGCAAATCCGCATGATCTGCAGCTACCCGGCCGGCGGGCAGACCGATCTGTTGGCGCGCGCCTTCGGCGAATTCATCGCAAGGCAGGTGGGACAAACCGTCGTCATCGAGAACAAGGCGGGTGCTTCGGGCTCGATCGGCGCCGCCGAGGTGGCGCGCGCCGCGCCCGACGGACACACCATCCTGTGCTCGATCTCGACCACTTACGTGATGAACCGGGCGATGATGAAGAACCCCGGCTACGACATGGACAAGGATTTGGCGCTGGTCAGCGTCATTCCGGGCGCCGGGCTGTTGCTGGTCGCGAGCCCCAAGCTCGGCGTCAAGACGCTGGCGGAATTCGTCGCCCATGCGCGGAGCAGCGGCAAGGTGAATTTCGGCACCTACAGCGCGGGCTCGGCCCCGCACATGACGATCAACGAGCTCAACAAGCAATACGGCCTCAATATCGAGCCGATCCACTATCGCGGCGAAGCGCCGATGTGGACGGGCCTGGCGGAAGGCACGCTCGATGTCGCGATGGGCAGCTACACCGCTGCGCAAACCGTCCTGCAAAGCAGCCGCGGCGTCGTCTTTGGGGTGCACGCGAAGAAGGTCGATGCGATCCCTGAGATCAAGACGCTGCCCGAACAGGGCGCGACATCGAAATTCTTCACCGTGAGCGGCTTCTCGGGCTGGGCGCTGCCGAAGGCGACGCCGCAGCCGATCGTGGATCGCTTATCCGAGCTCTGTGTCGCCGCCAACAGCGATCCTAAGGTGAAGGAGGTGCTCGCGACCTTCGTGCTGGAGCCCGCGATCGGCTTCAAGGACAGCAATGCGCTGTATCAGCGCGAATTGCCGGTCTGGATGGAAGCCGCGCAGTCGCTCGGCCTGCCGCCGGCGTAGGCATCTCTCCTCGTCATTCCCCGGTGCGCAAACGCGCACCTGAGGGCGTGCGAAGCACGAGCCCGGAATCCATTGAGCCACAGCGATTGTAGATGAATGGATTCAGGGTTCAGCCCTGCGGGCTGCCTTGGAATGAGGAGGATAGAATGTCAGCGGAGTTTCATTCGTCCCGCTGGACCAACTCGAAGGTGATGCCCTCGGGCCCCTCGAACAGCCGGAGCTTTCGGCTGATGTAGTCCATCTCGTCGCTCAGCATGGTTACACCGTTGGCGATCAGGTGCGCGGTGGCCGCCTCGATGTCGTCGACGCGGAACGCGAGGTGATTGAAGCCGAGCTTTCGCAGGTTGGTCGGGTGCACCCCCGGATCGGTGCCTGGGGGCGAGTCGAACTCGAGCAGCTGGATTTCGAAGTCCGCTCCTTCAAGCGCGAGGGTGATGTGCTGCGCTTTCATGGCCGGCATGCCCATGTACTGGGCGGGAATGCCACCGTCGATGGTCGCGACGTGAGTCTTTCTGAATCCAAGGAGTGCGAAGAATGCGATCGCTGGGCCGGCGTCGGCCACTGCGATCGTCACATGATCCGGACTGAGTATCATCTTGTCGCTCCTGTCACCGAAGCCGCGCCAGTCGGCCTCCGCCGGGTGGACTGCCGGCAACGGCCTCTCTCGCTCGAGGCTACCAGGCCGCTCCGTCGACTGGTAGACAGGCTGGCGCCCCGGAAGAGTCGATCTGCCCATCCTGCGAGCCTATGCGGGCAGCAAATCGAGGCCGTCGGGGAGCCTTATCCAAAGAACGGTTTGCGCGTCGGGGAAGTGACGAGACAGATGGCCCTTTCCATGTGGCCCTGATCAGGAATTGCAGGATGGGTTTCGCTGCGCTCTACCCATCCTATGTGCTAGCCACCCCAGCCGAAGCGGTAGTTGAAGCCCACCTTGACGGTATGCTCGTCGTCCCTGAACCGGACGCCGACGATCGTGGCGGGGCCGCCGGCGAAGGTGGTGTTGCCGAAGTTGTAGTACTGATATTCGGCCTTCGCGGACCAGTTCCGCGCGAACATGTATTCGAGACCGCCGCCGAGGGTAAAGCCGCTCCGGTGACTGCCATTGGTCGCAACGACCACCGGAATTCCGCCGGAGCCGGCGCCGATATTGAGGTTGTCGCGGACGGCGTATCCGCCCTTGGCGTAGAGGAGCGCCGGGCCCCAGGCGTAGCCGAGCCGGCCGGTAATCGAGCCAAGCTGATTGCCTGTTACCTGGGTGCCTGCCGGAAGAGCCGAGCCTTTGCCAGCGTTGCCGGTAAGCCCGCTGAACTGAACCTCGGCACCGATCACCCAGCTCGATGCGAATTGGTAGTCGAAGCCACCCTGCAAGCCGCCCAGGAAGCGGCCCTTGTCCCCACCCAGGCTGTTGTTGCCCGCGAAGGCACCGCCGACGTGGCCGCCGATATAGAAGCCGGTCCAGTTATAGGCCGCCTCCGGCGCCGTATAGGCCGGCGCCTTCGGATAGGTTCGCGCCGGAAGATCGGCCGCGACCGCAGGAGCCGCGCAGGCGATACCAGCGACCGCACCGAGCAGAAGCTTTTTCATGAGATGAGTTTCCCGTTGTTATGGTTGAGTGGCGAGGTGGGAGGACCGTCGTCCATGCGCGAGTGTCTCTTGGCTGCTTCTGCATTGAAGGGTCTTCCTGGCCCGCTTCTGACCTATGACCTTGGGGTCGGCTCAAGCGGTTTATCGCCTGCCGCGCCGAAAAAGGCCTTGGCCGGACCTAAGGTCACACCGTAGGGTACCGGCGAAAGGGCCTCCGTCGATGAACGAGCCGAGAGACAAAGCCGACAAGGACGTCTTGCTGACCGCGGCAGAGTGCGCCGCTCGCATCGGTCTCACGGTACGCGGACTTCGGCTCTATGAGAGCCGCGGCCTGATTTCGCCGCGCCGCACGGCGAAGCGTTGGCGGCTCTATGGGGCCGCGGAGATCAGCCGCCTGCACGAGATCCTCGCGCTAAAGCGAATGGGGCTCAGCCTGGCGCAAATCGCCAAGCTTCTCGAAGGCCGCGCGATCGATCTCGACCAGATCCTGGCCATGCAACAATCGTCGATCCTTCAACTGCGCAACCGCGCCGATGAGGGCCTTGCATTGGTGAATGTGGCGCGTTTGAAGCTTTCGGCCGGCGGATCGCTCTCGATCGCCGACCTCATTGTGCTGGCCAAAGAGACCAATATTGCCGAAGCATCCTTCGATGCCGTCGCTCAACGGCGCTACGAACAGGCCCGGCCCCGCGCTGCGATTCAAATCGATCCCGGCGTGATGGAGCGCTACGTCGGTCATTTTCGGTTTCAGATCGGCGGGCAGGTGGTGACGATCACACGCGATGGCGGTCATCTATTCGCGAAGCCTCTCGGACAGTTCGCCTCGGAGATATATCCCGAAAGCGAGCACACGTTTTTTCTCAAGACCACGGCGGCGCAGATTACCTTCGTCGTCGAGCCGGACGGAATCACGAACGCCCTCACGCTTCATCAAGGCGGGTTGACGCACAACGCGACCCGGATCGACGACCAGCAGGCCCGAGATGCGGCGACCGCGCTGGCAAAGAAGATAGATGGCAAGACGCCGTCGCCGGGAACCGAGGAGGCGATCCGCCACCTGATGATCCAGCACCAGCAAGGTGCCGTCGACTACGCCGGCATGAGCGACATCATGGCGGCGGTGGCCCGCGAGCAGGCTCCGGCGATCATCGCCGCGCTGGATCTGGCCGGGGGCATGCAAACGATTCGCTTCAAGGGCGTCGGACGAGACGGTTGGGATGTCTATGACGTCAACTTCGCCAATGTCGACATGGAATGGCGGATCATTTTGGCATCCGACGGAAAGATCGATGGAGTGCTGCTTCGGTCGTTGCCTTGACCAGAGGCGATGAAGCGGCGCGAAGCTGTTCGGCGCGAGCCGGGTGCGACAAATCAACCCGACGGGCAACACAGCAAAACCTGTCAGCCCTTCGACTCGGGCGGGCGATGACACCGAGATGAAGTACGCAATGACGGTGCGTCGTATCGCGCGAGAACTATCCTCACCGTCGTCCTGGCGAAAGCCAGGAGGTGGATTCACACTCGAAGTGCAACACTTGATCGGCAAAGGACTCCGCAGGCGTGCGGTAGTCAAGGCATTTACGTGGGGTGTTGTTGTAGGTGGCGATGAACTGGCGGAATCTGGCGGTCGAGAGGGTTACGAGATCCGTTTTGCGAGGGATGAAGCGGCGCATCCTGCCGATGGCGTTCTCGATACCACCCTTCTGCCAGGGCGCGTGGGGATCGCAGAAGAAGGTCTCGATCGAGAGGCGATGTAGCGCCAAGTGACCGGCAAACTCGGTGCCGTTGTCGAAGGTGACGGTCTGGCGCAGCTCTTGTGGAAGGGCAGCGAAGAAGCGGACGAGATGGCGTGCGACACCGCGCGCAACCTTGCTGGCAAGGCGGATGCCGAGCAGCAGGCGAGAGGTGCGCTCATGCACGGTCAGCACGGCCTGACCGTACTTCGAGAACATCATCAAATCGGCCTCCCAATGCCCGGCGACGCTACGGTCGGCAACCTCAAGGGGCCGATTTGCCAGGGAAACACGGCCTTCGATGAAGCTTGCGGGGCTGCCGCCTCGCTTGCCGCGGAGGCCGCGCTTGCTCTTGGCGCGCGGCAGGTAGCGTCGCCAGTTGAAGTCCGAGGTGCGCCTGAGTTGGCCATAGATGAAGCGGTAGATGGTCTCGTGGGAGATCACCTTGTGCCCGCACTCGCGGGCCAGCCGGCCGGCGATCTGCTCCGGCGACCAACCTCGGCGAAGGCGTTGCAACACCGCGCGGCGCAGGACGGGCTCCCGTTCGAGGCGTCCGCCCGTCCAGCGCCGCGCTCGCATCTGTTGCTGGGCATAATTTGGCTTGTAGCCAGCCTGAACGCTCCGATTACGGCTCAGTTCCCGAGAGATTGTTGATGGCGAGCGATCCAGAGCTGCCGCGATTTGCCGGACCGAGCTGCCATTGGCCGATAGACAGGCAATCTCGCATCGGTCGTCCAGAGAGAGCTGCTTGTAAGTCCGCCCCATGGCAACACCTCCTCAAGGAAGTGTTGCACTTCGTTTGTGAACCCAGGGGACCCATCACCCCGAATGTAAATTGCTGGACGACACTGAGGCCACGTTCCCGTTCACAACCCAATGCGGTGGCAATGGGTCCTGGCTTTCGCCAGGACGACCAAGTGGAGAAATCGCGGGCCTGACCCTACTTCTTCAAATTCGCATGCGGCCGGCCGAAGTCGGGCGCGGCGGAATCCTGGCCGATCTCGACGATGCCGCGGCGGATGGCGCGGGTGCGCGTGAAGTGGTCGAACAGCGCCTCGCCGTCGCCGCGCCGGATCGCGCGGGTGAGCTTCGACAGATCCTCGGTGAAGGTGCCGAGCATCTCGAGCACGGCGTCCTTGTTGGCGAGGAACACGTCGCGCCACATCGTCGGGTCCGACGCTGCGATGCGGGTGAAGTCGCGGAAGCCGCCGGCGGAGAACTTGATGACTTCGGATTCCGTCACCTGCGCCAACTCGTCGGCGGTGCCGACGATGGTGTAGGCGATCAGATGCGGCAGATGGCTGGTGATCGCGAGCACGAGGTCATGATGATCCGGCGTCATGATCTCGACCTTGGCGCCGAGCGCGGCCCAGAACGCGCGCAGCCGGTCGGTCGCCGCGGGATCGGTGCCTTCGGGCGGCGTCAGGATGCACCAGCGGTTGATGAAGAGCTCGGCGAAGCCCGAATCCGGGCCCGAATGCTCGGTGCCTGCCACCGGATGCGCCGGGACGAAGTGCACGCCGTCGGGCAGATGCGGCGCCATGTCCTTGACGACGGCGCCCTTCACCGAGCCGACGTCGGAGATGATGGCGCCGGGCTTGAGATGGGCGGCAATCTCGGCCGCGACCGGACCGCAGGCGCCGACCGGGATGCACAGGATGACAAGATCGGCATCCTTCACCGCCTCGATATTGGTCTCGACGACACGATCGACGATGCCGAGCTCGGCGACGCGGGCGCGCGTCTTCTCCGAGCGCGCGGTGGTCACGATCTCGCCGACCAGGCCTTGCGCGCGCGCGCCGCGCGCGATCGAGCCGCCGATCAGGCCGAAGCCGATCAGGGCGATGCGATTGAAGATCGGAGCCGTGGTCACGTCGATGTTCACTTTCCGGCCAGGAAGTCGCGCAGGCCCTCGACCACGAGGCGGTTGGCTTCCTCGGTGCCAATGGTCATGCGCAGCGCATGCGGCAGCTTGTAATTGTTGAGCGCGCGCAGCACGAGGCCGCGCCGCGTGAGATAGGCGTCGGCTTCCGCCGCGGTCTTGCCCGTGTCGGCCGGGAAATGGATCAGCACGAAATTGGCGACGCTCGGCGTCACCTTGAGTCCGAGCTTGCCGATCTCCTCGGTCAGCCAGTTGCGCCACTGTTCGGTGTGCGTCCGCGACATCTGCACATGCGCAGCGTCCTCGATCGCCGCCACCGCCGCCAGCATCGCCGGCGTCGTGACGTTGAACGGACCGCGGATCCGGTTGCAGGCATCGACGATATGCGCCGGGCCGAACATCCAGCCGATCCGCAGCGCGGCGAGGCCGTGGATCTTCGAGAAGGTGTGCGTCACCACCGTGTTGTCGGTGGTCGCGACCAGCTCGATGCCGAGCTCGTAGTCGTTGCGCGAGACATAGTCGGCGTAAGCAGCGTCGAGCACCAGCAGCACATGCGAGGGCAGCGCGGCGCGCAGCCGCTTGACCTCGTCGAACGGGATGTAAGTGCCGGTCGGATTGTTCGGGTTGGCGAGCCAGACCAACTTGGTCTTCGGCGTCACCACCTCGAGGATGGCGTCGACGTCAGCCGTGAAATTGCTCTCGGCCGCGATCACGTTCTTCGCGCCGTTCGCCATGGTGGCGATCGGGTAGACGAGGAAGCCGTGGGTGGTCGAGATCGCCTCGTCGCCGGGGGCGAGATAGGTGTGCGCCAAGAGATTGAGGATCTCGTCGGAGCCGGCGCCGCAGATGATGCGATCGGGATCGAGCCCGTAGGCACGGCCAATCGCCTCGCGCAGCACCCGCGAGGTGCCTTCCGGGTAGTCCTCGAGATGGTCAGCCGCGCCCTTGTAGGCCGCGATCGCCTTCGCCGACGGACCGAACGGCGTCTCGTTGGCGGACAGCTTGAACACCTTGCGGCCCGGTTCCGGCACCGGGCTCTTGCCGGGCGTGTAGGGCGCAATATCGAGGATGCCGGGATTCGGCACGGGGCGGGACATTATCAACTCCGGATATACAGACGGCTAGCTCTTGGCCGATCCGTTAGAGGGCACCGTATAGCGCGTTGCGTGGCTGCCGACGAGGGCCGAAGAGCGCACCGAGGCGCCGGCCTCGATCAAGGCGAGCTTGATCTTCTCGAAATCGTGCCCGGTGACCGAGACCAGCAAGGCCGCGCCGTCGAACGCGGTGTCGGGGACCGCGACGATCTCGGCGAGCGGGGCGAGCGCTCGGGCAACATCGGCGTTCCAGCCTGAGACGCGCACGCTCCAGATCTGCACTTCGGTCACCATGGCGTCGTCGGCGACCCGCGAGATCAGGAACACCGGCAGCGCGGCGGGATGGTCGGCGCGTTCGAGGAACGGCAGCCGCGCGATGATCTTCGGCGCGCCATCGGCCTCGAGCGCATTCCACCACGGCGTGCGGCTCGCGATCGCGGAGACTAGCGCGAGGTCGCCCTTCGACTTCGTCACGGCCTCGACCGCTGCCTGCGCGCTGAAATGCGAGACGTAAGGCACCACGAAGCCGAAATGAAACCGCGCCGAGTCGCGCATCGCCGACTCGCCGACGGACACATCGGCATGCACGGCGAACGGCGCCTGCACGTAGGTGAAGGTCGAGATGATGACGCGCCAGATGCCCTCGATGGTGTCGAGCGGCAGGATGCCGCGATGGCGCCGCACCAGCTCGCGCATCATGCTGGCCTCGCGCGCCGGGCGGAACGCCGAGCCGACCTCCTGGGTCTTCTTGACCTGGATCAGGCGGTCGATGATGTCGCCGCGCGCCATCAGCAGGCGGTGAACCTGCTCGTCGATCGCATCGATCTCCTTGCGCAGCTCCTGCAGCGAGGGCGGCGATGGGGGTGGGTTGGACATGCTCTCAAACCTTGTCGTCCGGGCGGCCCGATGCCGCGCCGGACAGGGTCCCTGATTAGGAAAGACGGCCGGCGAAAGCAAAGAGAAACCTCGCGGTCCAGCCTTGCGCAAACGGTTAACTATGGCCTCCGGCAAGGGGACGTTCGCTGGCCGCCTTGACGACGGGGGGCCTGAGGACTAGGTTCGCTCCACTCCGTGGTCATTTGAGCCGGCCGGCTTGCAGCCACGTTAAACAACTCGCTAAACAGGCCGGGGACAGATCAGCTCCCGGCCGAACCTTGTTCAGGCCGGGTTTTTTTATGGCCTGATTTCTGTTCGAGCCCTCCCGCGCGAGGGCAGGGTCGCCTAGATGAGCAACGTGCGTCCGATACCGCAAACCCAGAGCGATGATCGCGCCCATGAGACCGATCACCCGTCGTCATTGGTGGCGAAGTTCGGCATGGATCAGCCGCTGAAGCTGGATTGCGGCATCGATCTCGCGCCTTTCCAGATCGCCTATCAGACCTATGGCGAGCTTAACGCCGACAGGTCCAACGCGATCCTGATCTGCCACGCGCTGACCGGCGATCAGCACGTCAACAACACCCATCCCGTCACCGGCAAGCCCGGCTGGTGGGACACCATGGTCGGCGCCGGCAAGCCGATCGATCCCGAACAATACTTCATCATCTGCTCCAACGTGATCGGCGGCTGCATGGGCTCGACCGGACCGGCGTCGCTGAATCCGGCGACCGGCAAGGTGTGGGGGCTCGATTTCCCGATCATCACGATCCCCGACATGGTGCGCGCGCAGGCGATGCTGATCGATCGCCTCGGCATCACGACGCTGTTCTGCGTGGTCGGCGGCTCGATGGGCGGCATGCAGGTGCTGCAATGGACCGCGGCCTATCCCGAGCGCGTGTTCTCGACGCTCGCGATCGCCTGCTCGACGCGGCACTCGGCACAGAACATCGCGTTCCACGAGCTCGGCCGCCAAGCCGTGATGGCCGATCCGGACTGGCGCGGCGGCCGCTATGTCGACGAGGACACCCATCCGCATCGCGGACTGGCGGTCGCGCGGATGGCCGCGCACATCACTTATCTTTCGGACGCCGCGCTGCATCGCAAGTTCGGACGGCGAATGCAGGACCGCGAGCTGCCGACCTTCTCGTTCGATGCGGATTTCCAGGTCGAGAGCTATCTGCGCTACCAGGGTTCGTCCTTTGTCGAGCGCTTCGACGCCAACAGCTATCTGTATCTCACGCGCGCGATGGATTATTTCGACATCGCCGCCGATCACAACGGCGCGCTGGCGACTGCGTTCGCCGGCATCAAGACGCGGTTCTGCGTGGTGTCGTTCACCAGCGACTGGCTGTTTCCGACCTCGGAATCGCGGGCGCTGGTGCATGCGCTGAACGCGTCGAGCGCGCGGGTGTCGTTCGCCGAGATCGAGACCGATCGCGGCCATGACGCGTTCCTGCTCGACGTGCCGGAGTTCCTGGAGATCTCCCGCGCTTTCCTGCAGGCCGCAGGCAAGGCGCGCGGACTGAAAGACGGCGGCCAGTCATGAGCATGCAGCAAACCTTGCCCTTGCCGGGCGTTGCGCCGGAGCGGACTGGCGGCTATCGCAGGGATCATCTCCTGGTCGCCGAGATGGTACGGCCGGGCTCGCGCGTGCTCGACGTCGGCTGCGGCGATGGCGAGTTGTTGCAGCTCTTGGAGAGCCGCGGCATCGACGGCCGCGGCATCGAGCTGTCCCGCGAGGGCGTCAATGGCTGCGTCGCCAAGGGCCTCGCGGTGGTGCAGGGCGATGCCGACACCGACCTCGTCAACTATCCCGATGACGCGTTCGACTATGTCATCCTGTCGCAGACCCTGCAGGCGACGCGGCAGCCCAAGGTGGTGCTGGAGAACCTGCTGCGGATTGGCCAGCGCGCCATTGTCTCGTTCCCGAATTTCGGGTTCTGGAAGATGCGGCTGCAGCTCCTGATCGGCGGCCACATGCCGCGCACCGAGAATCTGCCCGCGAGCTGGTACGACACCTCGAACATCCATTTCTGTACCATCAAGGACTTCGTGGAGCTCTGCGAGCAGATCAACGTCAAGATGGAGCGCGCGGTGGCGCTCGATCTCTACGGCCGCCCGGTGCCGCTCAACCTGCCCTGGTGGGTGTGGAACATGTTCGGCGAGCAGGGCGTGTTTCTGCTCAGCCGGGGCGGCAAGGCGAAGTAATCGATGCACGGCGTGCACGGTCCCGTTGCATCGCGCCGGATATTCGCCGTCTAGCTTTTCAGATCGCCATTGCCATGCGACAATGCAGCGGGCCGCCCCAGGCGATGCAAATCGATCACGGGCTGATGGTGGTCGATCCAGGTTGACGCCGAACGGTTAATTGCTGGGGAAGGCAATGCGAACAGGTTTCTCGATTGCGCTCGCTGTCGTTGCGGCAGTGTCCGCAGCCGTCTGGGCTGTTGGTATCATCAAACCCGCGGGGCATCAGCATCATCTCGCGCGATCGCAAGGCGCCTGCAACGCGAACGCGTCCGAGCATGCTGCGGGTCACGCGTCCAATCCGGCGCGCCATCGCGAGCATGCCGCGGCACTCGAACTTGTGGCCCTGTGCTCGGAGACCGATGTTGCCGTGAAGTCGGGTGACTGGAGCGCCCCCGCCACCTGGGCTGAGGGCAAGCCGCCCGCCGCCGGCGCAAGGGTGCGCATTCCATCCGGAGTGACCGTCAAGGTCGATCAGGAGGTTCCTGCCAAGATCGACTGGATTCGCGTCGATGGTGCCATGGTCTGGAGCACCGATCGCGCAGCCTCCATCAATGCCGGGACGATCGTCGTCACGCCTGAAGGGGCGCTCGAGATCGGGACCGAAGATCATCCTGTGCCGAAGTCCGTCGTCGCAAAGCTCACCTTCGCCGCGCGAACGTACCGGGACCGAAAGCATGATCCGTTCGACATGGCGGGCGGGCTGATTTCGATGGGCGCGATCCGGATTCACGGCGCCGAAAAGACCGCCTGGAAGATACCGCAGAGCCAGCTCCTGTCCGGAGCTTCAGAATTCAAGTTCGATCAGCCGCCGTCGAACTGGGCCGTCGGGGATGAATTGATCGTGCCCGGGACCAGCGACACGAGCAACGAGGACGAGACGCCGACCATTGCCGCCGTCGATGGCGACCAAATCCGGCTCGATCGGCCGCTCAGACATGCGCATCTGACACCGGACGGCAGCTCCGTTCCGATGGGCAACCTCACGAGGAACATCCGTATTGCCTCCGAGGCTGCGGCGCCCCTGTCGGCGCGCGGCCATATCATGTTCCTGCATCAGCAGACCGGTGTGAACATCGACGGCGCCGAGTTCCGCGATCTCGGCCGTACCGACGCGAAGCGGGCCCAGACCGCACCCGATCTCGATGAGACCGGAAAACTGGTCCCCGGATCGGACGGCAACACCGTCGGCCGATACGCGCTTCATTTCCACGTCGTCTCGGGCGCGCGCATCGATGTCCCGCCTCATGTGGTGCGCAACAGCGTCGTGTGGGGAAGTCCGAAGCATGGGATCGTCAACCATGGCGGTCATCTTCTGGCAGAGAACAATGTGACGTTCGCGATCGCCGGCTCGCATTTCTTTGCGGAGAACGGCACGGAGATCGGATCGTTTCGCGGCAACCTCGCCGTCCGATCGACCGGATCAGGCGATGATCTCGTCAGCCGAATGGGAATCTTCGACAATGGTCATCAAGGGCACGGCTTCTGGATGCAAAGCGCCGGCGTCCGGGTAACGGACAATTGGGCTTTTGGACACGCCGCGGGTGCGTATGTCGTGTTCGGTTATTCGTTCGCGGAAGGAGGCAGCCGTACCTATTTCGATGCGCGCAATACCGACAACCGCGTCAACGCGGATGCGGAAGGCCGCATTTCGACGTCGGACGTCGATTTGTACTTCGCACGCAACTACGCTGCCGGCTCGACCGACGGGGTCGAGATCTGGAATCACAAGCTGCTTGCGCCGCATCCCTCCCGGAGCCTGATCGAGGATATCACGGTCTGGAACGTCAGCCGGCACGCGCTGTTCATCCCCTACGTCCGGGACACGCTGATCCGCAACGTCCACGCCTATGGTGGCAAACGTCACATGGATACCGATTTTGCGATCGGCGGAAATTCCCAGACCGAGAACATTACCTTCCAGAATGTGAC
Source organism: Bradyrhizobium sp. USDA 3240 (assembly GCF_054063295.1). Lineage (NCBI taxonomy): Bacteria > Pseudomonadati > Pseudomonadota > Alphaproteobacteria > Hyphomicrobiales > Nitrobacteraceae > Bradyrhizobium > Bradyrhizobium sp. USDA 3240. Next base: position 3,289,613 of record NZ_JBSSGD010000002.1, on the reverse strand, counting down.
GGCCGAGCGGTTTCCCACCGGATTGCTGCTGCCGCAGCGCGGTATCAATGCCGTCGATGGCGCGTACCTCCGCAACCCAACCAACATCATGATCGAGTCGGCGAATCGTCCGTTCCGCATGGTTACGCTGAGGGATATTCACGCTTCGTCCGAGGGAGCGACAACGAAGCTCGATCTCAAGGATATGGCCGTGCCGGAGAATGGTGACGTCGCCATGCTCTTCGAAAGCGACCGGATTTTCTGGAGCGATGCCGCCGGCAAGACTTTCAGGCTGTATTTCGGATCGCAGAACGAAAACTTCGTCCCCTTTGCAGACCACGGGCCACCTGATCTCAAGGGGCTGACCAGCGGGGAAATCAAGGCCCGGTTTGGCGTCGCGTTCGGTGGCCAGCTGGCGCCGGTCGATGCGAAGCCGCTGCCGGGCAGCAACGCGACAATGGCCCTGGCCGATGCGGACGATCTGGCGCCGACTTCGAAGGAATTGGAGTTTGCACAAAATCCCTCGAACGAGCTCTATCCTTTGGCGGGACAGCATATCGTCAATACGGAGGACCAGGCCGCAAAAAGCCGCTGGACGTTCGCAGGTGCGGCGTCCGGTTCCGAGCCCGCCAACTTTGTCTTCGTCAAGAAGACCAGCCCAAAGCTGATCGTGCATCCCCTGCTGCGCAAGCTGGTCATTCACCCTGACGACGTGCGCTACGGCTATCGGCTGGAGGGAATCGTCGCCGATATCGTCGACAACCGCATCACCAAGATGGCGTTCATCCAGGACTTCCCGGCATTGCGGCCCGACGAGCAAGGCCATATTGCGCTCGATGTGAAGTTTCCCGATCCGGCCGGGGACATGACATCGCTGCCGTTGTCGCTCACCGTGACAAAACAGGCGGTCAGGCGTGGAAGGAACTACGAATTCTACAAGCAGGCGCAGTATTGCGGGAAATGCAATTTCGAACAGGAGATGGAAAGAGACATCCGCGCCACGTTCGCTCAGGCGACAGGCGGCGAATGATATCGGCGGGCGCGTGCGAACCGTTCGCGCTTTCGTTGATCGCGTCGCGCCTGCGACGAGAGGCCGGCGCTACTCGAGGGAATAGCGCCACACGGTCAGGCGCTGGTTGTAATTGAGTTGCGCCGGGTTGTACGTATTGCCCGCGTTGAAGAACTGAAGCTTGCCCACCGAATGCATGCCGTTCTTGTCGGGTTGCGCGACGAATACGCTGTATCCAGGACCGTATGACGTCGGCAGATAGACCGGCTCGGAGAATGTCTGGAGATCTTTCGACCAGATGACGCCGATCTTTGAATAGGTCATGGCGGGATCATCGTCGCGGGCATTGGCGAAGATGACGAATTCTCCATTGTCGAGACGGGTCATCGTCATGGCGTGGATGTGACACGCGCTCTGCGGGCTGTAGCAGGGATGCTCGGGGTCGGCAAAATATTGCGAGAAATAGACTGCAAGGTCGGGCACGATCAGGTTGCCATCCCGATAGAGCTTGAACGTCCGTGAGAAGCGGACGTTCGAGGCCACCTTGTGCGTGGCATCGACCTCGTCGAGGTCGGCGCTGCGTACGATCGAATAGATCGCGCGCGACTGCTTGTCCCAGAAGTGAGCCAGCGGATAGCGGTCGGCCCCGAACAGGCAGCTGTCGCCGTGGTTTTCCGGATCGGCCACGGTGTCCGCCGTAGCGTCGCTCCATCTCGCGACGAACGATCCGGCATACTGTCCCTCGAACGCGATGACGTTCTTGTAGACGGAATATGTCACTTCACTCTCTGAGCATGGCGTGTAGTTGGCGAGCACGGTCAAGATGCTGATGCTGCCGTCGTCGCGAATGGCGACATGCGGATATTCCGGTGCGTAGGCCGGCGAGGGATATTCGGCGATGAGCTGCTTCGGCATCCAGGGCCCGGTGTATGGCGGAAGTATTTTTGTTATTTCGAGCCGGTGGCTTCGCGCAGGTCCTCCGGTCCCATATCCGGCGATCACGATTTCGCCGGCAGGGCCCATCGCTCCTCCGAGGTAGCTCAGAAGCTCGTCACCACGGTTCTCAAGCCTCGATAGCAACGTCCAAGGAGCGGGAGTCGATGCCTTCGGATCGAGCGAGAGCAATTGGATGATGGAACGGTGATCCTTCGCGCGGACCCAGTAAGTGACCAGCAGCCTGGTTCCGTCGGTAAACAACAGCGGGGGATGATAGGCGAGCTCGGCCTGAAAGCCGTCCGGCACGAAGGCGTGCCCCATATCCAGCGGCTCCGAGAACGTCGCGCCGTTTCTCAGGATTTCAACGCAGTACAGACCTGGATTGGCAGGATCGCAAGGCGCGAAAATGGGCGCGTACTGATCGTCGCCGATGACGACGATCATTGGGCTCATCACGGCCCACCCGATCGGGATTGAAGGCTGCGGCTTCCCATCCAGGAGATAGGACGTGTTCGCCGCAGCGCCCGCGGCCTCCAGTTTCATTTCCTCAACGAGGCCTCCCGCGCAAGCCGCCCTGGAGACGACCGCAAGCCCGATTGAAACGGCGCAGAGCAGAAGAAGGTAACCTGCTCTCATCGTTCGCCCGGTGCCGTGGGAACGTCGATGGATTTCGTTTGCCCACATTCCGGACGCAGACAGCGGGCGCTGTCCGCATCCACTGCGCGGGCTCTGGCTGCGTCCTGCGCGCGGCGACGACACGGGACAATCATCCGGCGACCAGCGACCGCGGATCGCGCACCGGCCAGCGGCCGGCTTCCACCAGCGCAATGAAGCGCTCCACCATCTCGTTGAACAGCGCCGGCTCCTCGAGGTTGAGCACATGGCCCGACTTCGGAAAGAAGGCGAGGCCGGCGGCCGGTAGATGCTGCTTCAGGAACATGCTCGGCGCGATGCAATTGTCGTCCTCGTCGCCGCACAGGATCAGCGCCGGCGTCGCCGCGCGCTTGATGGCGTCGGTCATGGTGTAGATCGAGGGCCTGCCGCCCTGGAAGCTGCGCATCGTGTTGGCCGAACCCTTGGCGTCGTGGCGGGCGAGCGCGGCGTAGAAGTCGGCGTGGCCGCGCGGGTCCTTGACCAGGAACGGAATCCGGCTCGGCGCCTCGCGCGTCACCTTGGCGACCTCGATCGAGCCGATCGCCTCGTACTGCTCGGCATTGGCGCGGCACTGCGCGCGGAAGGCATCGAGATTTTCGAGGCTGGAGCCGGAGCCGACGGCGGCCAGCGTCATCGACAGCGCGCGCTCCGGCGCGTTGAGCGCAACCTGCAGCGACGAATAGGAGCCCATCGAGAGCCCGATGAAGTGGGCCTTGGCGATGCCGAGGTGGTCGAGCACCGCGAGCGCGTCGGTGTAGAAGTGTGTGTAGGTGTAGACGTCGGCGTTCGCAGGTACGTCCGACGGGGTGTAGCCGCGCGCGGAATAAGCGATGCAGCGGTGTCCGCGCGAGAAGTAGCGCATCTGCGGTTCCCAATTGGTATGGTCCGCTGCGAATTCGTGCAGGAAAATGATCGGGGTCCCGCTGCCTGCCTCTTCGAAGTGGAGGCGGACATGATCTTTCGTCAGGGCGTGGGGCATTTGAAATTCCTTCTCGTTGGCCGCCCCCAGATTTGCAATTAATTTCCGCGGCTGCAATGCGGCAGTTCTGGCTATTTTCGTCATGGAATTTGCGCGGAATGACCCAGAAATCGTTTCCTGAGCGCCGCATGAAATCTTCCTCGCGCCACATCCCGATTTTCAAAACCACCGCCGCATTCCTCGTGGGAACGCGACGGGGAATCGGGGGGCGATTCAGAGGACTCGTGAAGTATGGTTCAGTTGCTTGCGTATCGCCGGTCGCTTCGAGTTTTGGCGCTGGCTCTGTGTTCGCTCACGCTCGCCGTGATTTCCGCCGCTCCGGCTTCCGCCCGTCCGCACCATGCGCGTCACGCGCATTCGGCCCCTACCGGCCATCACGCGCGGCATTTTGCCCATCATCACCACAGGCATGCAGCGCGGCTGTCGCGCGCCGAGCGTCACGCCCGGATGCAGGCGGGCGGCTTCGGCGAGGCCAATGCGGCCGTATTGCCCGGCGCTGAGACCGCGTCCAACACCGATATGAATGCGACCGGCGGCTTCGGCTCATCCGGCATCGTCGACACGGCGCGCCGCTATCTCGGCGGCGGCAATCCGACCGGGCGCTCCAGCCTGTGGTGCGCGCGCTTCATGAACATGGTGCTGCAGCAGACCGGCCATCGCGGCACCGGCTCCGACATGGCGAGCTCGTTCGCCAAATACGGCACGCGCGTTTCGGGGCCGCAGGTCGGCGCCATCGCCGTGATGGGCCGCCGTGGCGGCGGTCATGTCGGGATCATCACCGGCGTCGATGCCAAGGGCAATCCGATCATGATCTCGGGCAACAGCAGCCACCGCGTCCGCGAGACGCCGGTCTCGCGCGGCCGGATCTACGCCTATGTGATGCCGTCGAACTGAGCCGTCGAAGGCTGGGCAGGGGCGCACGCGCGCCTTGCCCAGCCTGCGACGCTACAGGCTATTCGGCGGCAATCGTGTCGCCGACGGCCGCGCCACCGTCGCTGATGATCTCGGCGTAGATGCCGCATTCGTTGTTGCCGAAGCGCTGCATCAGCGTGTTCGGAACCGAGAGGTCGCGCGCACCGGTATCGGGATCGACATTGACCGCGGCGCACCGGGTGATGCGCTTCACCACTTTGGCCCGTGCGCTGCCGATCGCAATGGTCTGGTCGAGCAGGCTGGCCTCGTGCCAGGCCGGCCAGCCCTCGACATAGAGATTGGCGCGGAAGCGCAACGGATGTACCGGCGCATGCACCATGTCCTCGATCGCCCGCAGGCTGGCCAGATTGATGATCGAGACCACCTTGCGCGGCACGTCGGAGAAACTGTGCCCGGGGCTGACCAGCACCTTGGGCGGCCCCTTGATCTGGCCGGCATGACGGTCAGTGAAATAGCGCTCGATCGCCGCGCGCCCTGCTTCGGTCTCGAGATCGCCTTGGGCCACCATCGCGCCGTCCCGGCGCAACGTCAGCACATGGCTGTCATCGTCGAAATGGGCGCGCAGCGGCGCCAGCCACTCGTCCCGTTGCAGCATCAGGAAATGCGGCTTCGCCAGCCATTTCGGCGCCGACGGATCGAAACCGCTCGGGCCGTTCTCGATCGCGTAGCGGCGATCTGAGCGCAGCGTCTCGCCGATCTTGAGCTCGGCGCGGGGCAGCGGCTCGGGCGTCAGACCCTTGACGGGATAGCGGTAGATGCCGGTGATCCGGGCGGAGGAGGTGTGCGTCGTGTCCATTCGCCTGCTCTAGCCTGTTTGGCGGACGGGGAGAACCGCCGCCAATGCCAAGGCAGCTAGTCGGGCCGCGCCGCGCCCGGGGCGTCCAACACGCGCTGCATGAACACGAGATCGAACCAGCGGCCGAACTTGCGCCCGACCTCCGGCATCCGCGCGACCTCGACAAAGCCGGCCTGCGCGTGCAGCCGGAGCGAGGCCGGATTGCCGCCGTCGATGCCGGCGATCATGACGTGCTTGCCGAGTGCGGTGGCCGCAGCGATCAGCTCGTCGACGATCACGCGACCGAGGCCGCGGCCGCGATGATCGGCGTGGATGTAGACGCTGTGCTCGACGCTGTAGCGGTAACCCGGGAAGGCCCGGAAATCACCGAACGTGCCGTACCCCAGCACCACAGACCCTTCGGCTGCGACCAGCACCGGATAGCCCAGCGCCAGCCGCGCCCTCATCCAGGCCAGCCGCTCGGCGTCGGAATCCTGCTTCTCGGTCCAGATCGCGTTCGAGTTGGCGACCGCCTCATTGAAGATCGCGGTGATCGCAGGGATGTCCTGCTCGGTGGCGGGGCGGATAATCATGGTCGTTCCTCGACGGGCCTCTTGAATGCTCCCTACCGTCCACTATATAAGACGTTATGTCAATTATAGAAGACAAGGCCGATGAGGCTCTCGGTCGGCGGGTTCGCGCCGAACGGGAGGGGCGCGGCTGGTCGCTGGCGGAACTCGCCGGGCGGGCTGGCGTGTCCAAGGCCATGCTGAGCAAGATCGAGCGGGCCGAGGCCAGCCCGACGGCGGCGACGCTGTCGCGGATTGCCACGGCCTATGGCCTGACCATGGCGGCGCTGTTCGAGATTGCCTCACACAGTTCCCGCCTGCAGCGGGCCAAGGATCAGCCGGTATGGCGCGATCCCAAGGCGGCCTATCTGCGGCGGCAGGTGTTCCTGCATCCGGCCAATCCGCTGGAACTGGTGGAAGTCGAGCTGCCTGCCAGGCAGGAAGCCGGTTTCCCTGCCAGCGCCTATCACCTGGTCCGCCAGGTGGTGTGGGTGATCAGCGGCCGCCTCACCTTGATGGAAGGGGCGGAGCGCCACGAGCTTGCCGCGGGTGACCGCGTCGAGCTCGGGCCGCCGTCGGACATCGTCTTCCGAAACGAAACTGCTCAGCCCTGCCGCTACCTTGTCGCCATCGTGCGGCGCTGAGCTCCACCGGGTGAAATCGCAAACTGTGGCTCTTCCGTTTCGGAACCAAGTGCCCACATCTGCGGCAAGCCTGAAAAATGATGGCGACGACCAGAGGCTGGTTGAGGAACGTCAACGCGGCCCGCGGAAAACCCAATGAAGATGCCGTTGTCATGCCTGAATGGGTGACGATGGCAGGCCGAGGGAAAACGAATGAACATTGAGAAGTACACCGAGCGCTCGCGCGGATTCATCCAGTCTGCCCAGTCGCTCGCAATGCGCGACGGTCACCAGCAGTTTTCGCCCTTGCATCTGTTGAAGGTGCTGCTGGACGACAATGAGGGGCTCGCCGGCGGTCTGATCGACCGTGCGGGCGGCAATTCCAGAGCGATCCTGAAAGCGACCGAAGAGGCGCTGAACAAGCTGCCGAAGGTTTCGGGCAACGGTGCCGGACAGGTCTACCTGTCGCCGGAGCTGGCGCGTGCCTTCGACGCGGCGGAAAAGGCCGCCGACAAGACCGGCGACAGCTATGTCACCGTCGAGCGGCTGCTGCTCGGGCTCACGCTCGAGAAGGGCAGCGAGGCAGCCTCCATCCTGAGCAAGGGCGGCGTCACGGCGCAGAACCTGAATGCGGCGATCGAAGCGCTGCGCAAGGGCCGCACCGCTGACAGCGCGACCGCCGAGAACGCCTACGACGCGCTGAAGAAATATGCCCGCGACCTGACCCAGGCTGCGCGGGACGGCAAGCTCGATCCGGTGATCGGCCGCGACGAGGAGATCCGCCGCACCATCCAGGTGCTGTCGCGGCGGACCAAGAACAATCCCGTCCTGATTGGCGAGCCCGGCGTCGGCAAGACCGCGATCGTCGAGGGCCTGGCGCTGCGCATCCTCAATGGCGACGTGCCGGAGAGCCTGAAGGACAAGAAGCTGCTGTCGCTCGACATGGGCGCCTTGATCGCCGGCGCGAAATATCGCGGCGAGTTCGAGGAGCGGCTGAAGTCTGTCCTGCAGGAGGTCTCGTCCGCCGAGGGCGGCATCATCCTGTTCATCGACGAGATGCACACCCTGATCGGCGCCGGCAAGGCCGACGGCGCGATGGACGCGTCCAACCTGCTGAAGCCTGCGCTCGCGCGCGGTGAGCTGCACTGTATCGGTGCGACCACGCTCGACGAGTACCGCAAGCATGTCGAGAAGGATGCCGCGCTGGCCCGCCGGTTCCAGCCGATCTATGTCAGCGAGCCGACGGTCGAGGACACCATCTCGATCCTGCGCGGCCTGAAGGACAAGTACGAGCAGCATCACGGCGTGCGCATCACCGACTCCGCGTTGGTGGCCGCGACAACGCTATCGAACCGCTACATCACCGACCGCTTCCTGCCCGACAAGGCCATCGATCTGATGGACGAGGCGGCGGCGCGGCTGAAGATGCAGGTCGATTCGAAGCCGGAAGAGCTCGATTCGCTGGATCGCGACATCATCCGGCTGAAGATCGAGCAGGAGGCGCTGAAGAAGGAGAGCGATGCCGGCTCGAAGAGCCGCTTGCAGACCCTGGAGAAGGAGCTCGCCGGGCTCGAGGAGAGGTCGGCTGCGCTGACGGCGCGCTGGAGCGCGGAGAAGAACAAGCTCTCCAACGCCCAGAAGCTGAAGAGCGAACTCGATGCGCTCCGCGTCGAACTCGCCAATGCGCAGCGTCGCGGCGAATTCCAGAAGGCGGGCGAACTGGCCTATGGCCGGATCCCCGAGCTGGAAAGGAAGCTCGCCGACATCGAGGCGCAAGAAAGCAGCAAGCCGAACGGCGGCGAGATGATGGAGGAGGCGGTCACCGCCAACCACATCGCGCAGGTCGTCTCGCGCTGGACCGGCGTGCCGGTCGACAAGATGCTCGAGGGTGAAAAGGACAAGCTCCTGAAAATGGAGGACGCGCTCGCCAAGCGCGTCGTCGGCCAGGCCGAAGCGGTGCGCGCGGTGGCAACCGCCGTGCGCCGTGCCCGCGCAGGCCTGCAGGACCCGAACCGGCCGACCGGCTCGTTCATGTTCTTGGGCCCCACCGGCGTCGGCAAGACCGAGCTGACCAAGGCGCTCGCCGCTGACCTGTTCAACGACGAGACCGCGATGGTCCGCCTCGACATGTCCGAATACATGGAGAAGCACTCGGTCTCGCGGCTGATCGGCGCGCCTCCCGGCTATATCGGCTACGACGAGGGTGGTGCACTGACCGAAGCCGTGCGGCGCCGGCCCTACCAGGTCGTGCTGTTCGACGAGATCGAGAAGGCACATCCCGACGTCTTCAACGTGTTGTTGCAGGTGCTCGATGACGGCCGCCTGACCGATGGTCAGGGCCGCACCGTCGACTTTCGCAACACACTGATCATCATGACCTCGAACCTCGGTTCGGAATTCCTGGTGAATCAGCCGGAAGGCGAGGACACCGCGGCGGTTCGCGATCAGGTGATGGGCGTCGTGCGGGCGCATTTCAGGCCGGAATTCCTGAACCGCATCGACGAGATCATCCTGTTCCACCGGCTGCAGCGGAACGAGATGGGCCGCATCGTCGAGATCCAGTTCGCGCGGCTGACCAAGCTGCTCGAGGATCGCAAGATCGAGCTCACGCTCGATCCGAAGGCGCGGAACTGGCTCGCAGAAAAGGGCTGGGATCCGGCTTACGGCGCCCGCCCGCTGAAGCGGGTGATCCAGCGCAGCGTGCAGGACCCGCTGGCCGAAATGATCCTCGCCGGCGAGGTCAAGGACGGCGATCGCGTGCTGATTTCGGAGAAGGGCAACGTGCTGACCTTCAACGGTCAGGTGCCCAACACCGCCGAGATCGTGCAATTCGATGCACCGGTCTCGAAGCGCAAGCTGAACTGATACGCGTGCAAAAGCCCTCCCCGCGGTCGCGGGGAGGGCTTCGTCGTCCGGGCTAGTCCTGCGGGACGATCGGTGGACTGAGCTGACCGGGCTCGTCGTCATCGGCGGGTTCGAGTTCGGACAGAATATCGACCAGCTCGCGGGCGCGGCCTGTGGCCAGCGGCCTGCCGGCGTTCATCAGCGGCTCGTCATTGGCAAGCCAGGCCTGGGCTTCGGCAAGCTCGGTGATCGTGGCGCCGGATGCGATGATCCTGGCGATGGTGACATCGTCGGCATGGCCGACGGCCTTCAGCACATCTTCGCGGGTGAGGCTGGTCATGCGCGCCTCCTGTGCAAGGTTTGCCCGACGGGACAAATCCTGACCGACGCAAATCGTTCCGTTTTTGAACTAGAGCGCCGTTCCGAATGAATCGGAACGGCGCTCTGGATTCTAGTTTTGACGCGTTTTCTTCACGCGAACCGGTATCCACTTCGCTCGAAAACGCTCTAGCGGTTGGTGGTGGAGCGCGTCTGCGACGTGGAGCTCGTTGCATCCGAGACGATGCGCGAGCTGCCGCGGCTGGACATCTGGGCTTCGATCCCGTCGCGCGCCTTCTCGAAATTGGCCAGCATCGGGCCTTCGAGTGAGCGGCCGCGCGGCAGTTTCACGCGCATCGGGTCGACGAATCGGCCGTTGACCAGGATTTCATAGTGGACGTGCGGGCCGGTCGACTGGCCGGTCGAACCGACAAAGCCGATCACTTGGCCCTGCCGCACCTTCTTGCCGATCTCCATGCCCTTGGCGAAGGCCGACATGTGGCCGTAGGCCGTCTCATAGCCGTTCGAATGCTTCATGCGGATATATTTGCCGTACCCGCCTTCGTATCCGACCTTCTCAAGCACGCCATTGCCGGAAGCGAAGATCGGCGTGCCGTAGGCGGTGGCCCAGTCGACGCCGGTGTGCATCTTCACATAGCCGAGGATCGGGTGGCGGCGGCCGCCGAAGCCCGAACGCATGATCGCGTTGTTGACCGGCTTACGCACCAGGAACTTCTTCGCGCTCTTGCCGGTCTCGTCATAGTAGTCGACGAGGCCATCGTCCGAGCTCTGGAATCGGTAGTATTTCTTGGTTTCGCCGCCCACGGTCAGGGCGGCGTAGAGCACCTCGGTCTTTTCTGTGCTGGTGACGCCCTCGTCCTCGCCGGCAAAGAACACGTCGAACGAGTCGCCGGGCTGGACCTTGCGCTGGAAATCGACGTCGTAGGAGTAGATCTTGACCATGTCTTCGATGACGGTCGGCGGCACCTTGTTGCGCAGCGCGGTCTCATAAATGCTCTGATAGAGCCGCACGCCGCTGCCATCATCCTCGTCATCGTCACTGGAATTGTCGGCGGTGTCGGTCGTGGTGTTCATGCTCTGCACGTCGACGGCGACGTATTTGCCGAGATCGGACAGGGCGGCGACAGCTTCCACGATGGATTCGTTGGCGACGATGACGCGATAGGGCTGCAGCCGGGCGCCTGGCGCTGCCGGCGCCATCAGGATCCGCACCTTCTGGCCTTCCTTCAGCCCGCCGTCGCGGCCGCGCGGGCCGAGCGTTGCGGCAATCGCCTTCGCCTCGTCGGGCGTTGCGCCCTGATCGCGCAGGATCGAGGTGATGCTGTCGCCCTTCTTGACGAGGTGAACCCGTTCGCCGACCGGATTGCCGCCGGTGACCTGCTCCTTGGTCTTCGGCAGCAGGGTGACGTTCTCCGGCACCACGCGGGTCTCGAAACCGGCATAGGGGTCGGAGGTGTTGCCCTCGGTGGCGTAGGCCATCCTGATATCGGGGCCGGCGCCGGTGGCATCGGCTGCGGCATTAGCAAGTGATGCGTAGCGCACCGAGCCGCCGGAGCCGCGCCAGTTGGCGGCGTCGCGCACTCGCATCAACACGTCGTCGAGCGCGACAACGGCGGCGAGCTTGGCTTTCGGCAGCACCGATCCGAGATCCTTGGTGACGAAAGAGACCTCGGCGTCGGGCTCGGCGGCGTCGGCCGCATTCGGATCCTCGGCCGCCGCCGGCGTGTCGGAGCCGACATCGGTCAACAGACGCTGCGCGTTGAATGCCGGAATCTTGGACGACAGATCGCTCGTGGTCATCGAGAGATTGCCGGAGATGCGGATGAAGGGCCGCACCCGCATCACGTCGCGATTGCCGACGCGGGTCACGGTCGACACGCGCACCAGGCTGCGGGAGGCGGAGGATTCGCTCGGCGGCGGCAGGCGGTCGCCTTTGTGCAGGCTGACGACGCGATCATTGCCGGTGAAGGCGCCGCGCAGCGCGCCTTCGACGCGCTCCGGCACCTTGGCGAAGGTCATCTCGCCGTCGAGCGACGCAAAAACGGCGCCGCCGATCAGGGCCGCGCCACATAATCCAGTCAGAATGGTGCCGCTGAACCATTGTACGGAGACACGGCGGCGATCGATCACCGCAGCCTCGGTGCCGTCGACTGAAAGCGGCGGTTCGTGACCGAGATCGATCATCCCGGTCTCGCGCCCATTACCGCTTCCGCGTGACGCCCGTTGGCTCAACCCGATATCCCCCCAAATTCCGGCAACTGCGATCAACCTCTGCTCGTCGTCGTCCCCACCTCAATCCTCCGAAGAGGAATCTCGGCAGTGTGGCGAGCCACACGCATCGAAATCGAGAAGCCGATGGCCATTAGCTAGCCGCGATCTCGAACGTCAATGGTGTGCAGATCTCTCGATGTTGCTCGGCCGCGTAGGGAAGAGGCGACGGGTTCTTGGAGAAAATCGCCTGGTCCCCCTGAAAAACCACCCGTGCCCCCACAGGTTACGAGCGGTTCAATGCATGTCTTATAGCCAGAACGTCGCAGGATTGTGGCTCAAGTGCGGCGTTTGAGGTGGAAAAGCTTCCTGAAGCAGGTCGATGCCGCTGCCCGGTCTGGAGCGCCAGGGACCCCGTTCCGGGGGCTGGGGAACCCGTTCCGGAGGGCCTCTCGAGCTCGTCGGCGACAAACTTTTTTTGAAGTTTTTTGCAACGCGGGTTGGGTCGCGAATTTTTACCTCCGACCTAAGCTACAGAAAATACGAGAACTTTTCTGCACTGCACACACGATTTGGGCGTGCGACGATTTGTTGACAATGGTCGTTGACAATCCCGAGGGGTGGGGACTATAAACCAACCACTGAGCGCGGCGCCGCCGGGTCATTGACCAAGGCGAGCGAACGCGCCACTGATGCTCCTCACTTCGATGAGTGACACAGCAGCCGACATAAATCGGTTGAGGTTCACTGTTCGTCGCTGAAGGGTAGAACCACCCTCTAAGGGTGTGGGGTCATCGGATCCCGGGCTGTTTGACAAGTGAAGATGAAGAAAGAGAAACGTGGACGGCGGAGTCCTTGCGTCTCTCGGAATACTTGAAAGCTTCGGCTTTTGACTTTCTGAGGGTGGACGAAAGACTTCGGCGGTACACGTTTAAAGGTTACACCATCGTTGCCAGCGATGTGAATCGCAGGCAGCTCGCAGACTTCGGTCGGCGAAGAATGGTGGGACCTCGTCAAACGTTGTGATCAGCCGGTTCAAAGTTCAAGTCCAACTTGAGAGTTTGATCCTGGCTCAGAGCGAACGCTGGCGGCAGGCTTAACACATGCAAGTCGAGCGGGCATAGCAATATGTCAGCGGCAGACGGGTGAGTAACGCGTGGGAACGTACCTTTTGGTTCGGAACAACACAGGGAAACTTGTGCTAATACCGGATAAGCCCTTACGGGGAAAGATTTATCGCCGAAAGATCGGCCCGCGTCTGATTAGCTAGTTGGTGAGGTAATGGCTCACCAAGGCGACGATCAGTAGCTGGTCTGAGAGGATGATCAGCCACATTGGGACTGAGACACGGCCCAAACTCCTACGGGAGGCAGCAGTGGGGAATATTGGACAATGGGCGCAAGCCTGATCCAGCCATGCCGCGTGAGTGATGAAGGCCCTAGGGTTGTAAAGCTCTTTTGTGCGGGAAGATAATGACGGTACCGCAAGAATAAGCCCCGGCTAACTTCGTGCCAGCAGCCGCGGTAATACGAAGGGGGCTAGCGTTGCTCGGAATCACTGGGCGTAAAGGGTGCGTAGGCGGGTCTTTAAGTCAGGGGTGAAATCCTGGAGCTCAACTCCAGAACTGCCTTTGATACTGAAGATCTTGAGTTCGGGAGAGGTGAGTGGAACTGCGAGTGTAGAGGTGAAATTCGTAGATATTCGCAAGAACACCAGTGGCGAAGGCGGCTCACTGGCCCGATACTGACGCTGAGGCACGAAAGCGTGGGGAGCAAACAGGATTAGATACCCTGGTAGTCCACGCCGTAAACGATGAATGCCAGCCGTTAGTGGGTTTACTCACTAGTGGCGCAGCTAACGCTTTAAGCATTCCGCCTGGGGAGTACGGTCGCAAGATTAAAACTCAAAGGAATTGACGGGGGCCCGCACAAGCGGTGGAGCATGTGGTTTAATTCGACGCAACGCGCAGAACCTTACCAGCCCTTGACATCCCGGTCGCGGACTCCAGAGACGGAGTTCTTCAGTTCGGCTGGACCGGAGACAGGTGCTGCATGGCTGTCGTCAGCTCGTGTCGTGAGATGTTGGGTTAAGTCCCGCAACGAGCGCAACCCCCGTCCTTAGTTGCTACCATTTAGTTGAGCACTCTAAGGAGACTGCCGGTGATAAGCCGCGAGGAAGGTGGGGATGACGTCAAGTCCTCATGGCCCTTACGGGCTGGGCTACACACGTGCTACAATGGCGGTGACAATGGGATGCTAAGGGGCGACCCTTCGCAAATCTCAAAAAGCCGTCTCAGTTCGGATTGGGCTCTGCAACTCGAGCCCATGAAGTTGGAATCGCTAGTAATCGTGGATCAGCACGCCACGGTGAATACGTTCCCGGGCCTTGTACACACCGCCCGTCACACCATGGGAGTTGGTTTTACCTGAAGACGGTGCGCTAACCCGCAAGGGAGGCAGCCGGCCACGGTAGGGTCAGCGACTGGGGTGAAGTCGTAACAAGGTAGCCGTAGGGGAACCTGCGGCTGGATCACCTCCTTTCTAAGGATGGTTCTTCAGCGAGCTCACGCTCACTGTCGAACCGTTTTAGAAACATTCAGGGGCCAACAGTTTCAGGATTGTTGAGCTCCATTGGCGGGATTTCGCCGTCTTCGTTTCTCTTTCTTCGCGGACGAACACGCGCCAGGGCTGAGCGCTGTGCGACGCACCGACGATAAGTCGGGTGCGCGCCGGCATGTCCCTCGTGTTAGGGGCTTGTAGCTCAGT